>NZ_JADWMY010000024.1 GCF_015767275.1 Herbaspirillum sp. AP02 | reverse complement strand
GAGAAAAGCTGAACTGACTCATCGATCACCGTCTGCGGACCACACCATGTTTGTGTTTGGAAACGTCGGTGTCCGGATCGCGCAGGGCAAGTCGACCGAACGATAAAGTCCTTCTGTTGGATATCTTGTCCACAGCCTGCTGCGTCATCACTCAGACTCATCGGTTGTACAACATCGCATCAAAAACTTAGTATTCCGTGCGCAAACAAGGCGTAAAGTGGCGTCCGGTGGGGCTCTTCGGATGAGAAGACTTAGATTTATGAACAAGGTGGCGTACGACATTGCGCCAGGTTTATCTTATCCACATCCCGAAACGCGTACTTCGACGCGCACCGCTGATGACCTGATCGACCGCTGA
>NZ_JADWMY010000023.1 GCF_015767275.1 Herbaspirillum sp. AP02 | reverse complement strand
TGTTGAATTGCATCGAAAACTGACCCACTTAAGCCAGAAATTTGCATCCTAAGTTGACCCATGTTTAGACCACAATCCTGCTCAAGACAGCGAGCGGGAGAACGGAGTGATAAACGTGGCCCTACTTGGAATTATTCGGCGCTGGTACATCAGAGACCGCGTTTCGATCAGGGAAATAGCCCGTAGGCTAGACATTTCCCGAAACACTGTTCGTCGCTATATTCGGTCCGAGGCGATCGAACCGTCCTATCCCACCAGGCAATCACAGAGCTCGCTCGATGAATTCGCGCCTAGACTTTCCGCCTGGCTGAGCGCTGAGGCAGTCAAATCACGGAAGCAAAGAAGAACCCTGAAACAGATGTTCCTGGACCTGAAAGAGCTGGGATATGAGGGGTCGTATGACCGCGTAGCTGCCTTCGGAAGGCAGTGGAAAGTGGGTCAGATGGCGAGGGTCAATTCTGCGAGCAAATCAACA
>NZ_JADWMY010000022.1 GCF_015767275.1 Herbaspirillum sp. AP02 | reverse complement strand
GCGACAGCCTGACTGCCCAGGAGGCACTCGCGACGCTGGCATTATCCGGTGATGATGACGGACCACGACAGGCCCGCAGTTATCAGGTCATGAACGGCATCGCCGTGCTGCCGGTGTCCGGCACGCTGGTCAGCCGGACGCGGGCGCTGCAGCCGTACTCGGGGATGACCGGTTACAACGGCATTATCGCCCGTCTGCAACAGGCTGCCAGCGATCCGATGGTGGACGGCATTCTGCTCGATATGGACACGCCCGGCGGGATGGTGGCGGGGGCATTTGACTGCGCTGACATCATCGCCCGTGTGCGTGACATAAAACCGGTATGGGCGCTTGCCAACGACATTAACTGCAGTGCAGGTCAGTTGCTTGCCAGTGCCGCCTCCCGGCGTCTGGTCACGCAGACCGCCCGGACAGGCTCCATCGGCGTCATGATGGCTCACAGTAATTACGGTGCTGCGCTGGAGAAACAGGGTGTGGAAATCACGCTGATTTACAGCGGCAGCCATAAGGTGGATGGCAACCCCTACAGCCATCTTCCGGATGACGTCCGGGAGACACTGCAGTCCCGGATGGACGCAACCCGCCAGATGTTTGCGCAGAAGGTGTCGGCATATACCGGCCTGTCCGTGCAGGTTGTGCTGGATACCGAGGCTGCAGTGTACAGCGGTCAGGAGGCCATTGATGCCGGACTGGCTGATGAACTTGTTAACAGCACCGATGCGATCACCGTCATGCGTGATGCACTGGATGCACGTAAATCCCGTCTCTCAGGAGGGCGAATGACCAAAGAGACTCAATCAACAACTGTTTCAGCCACTGCTTCGCAGGCTGACGTTACTGACGTGGTGCCAGCGACGGAGGGCGAGAACGCCAGCGCGGCGCAGCCGGACGTGAACGCGCAGATCACCGCAGCGGTTGCGGCAGAAAACAGCCGCATTATGGGGATCCTCAACTGTGAGGAGGCTCACGGACGCGAAGAACAGGCACGCGTGCTGGCAGAAACCCCCGGTATGACCGTGAAAACGGCCCGCCGCATTCTGGCCGCAGCACCACAGAGTGCACAGGCGCGCAGTGACACTGCGCTGGATCGTCTGATGCAGGGGGCACCGGCACCGCTGGCTGCAGGTAACCCGGCATCTGATGCCGTTAACGATTTGCTGAACACACCAGTGTAAGGGATGTTTATGACGAGCAAAGAAACCTTTACCCATTACCAGCCGCAGGGC
>NZ_JADWMY010000021.1 GCF_015767275.1 Herbaspirillum sp. AP02 | reverse complement strand
TCGTGCGAGCGCCAGCAGGCGAAGTGATGGTTGAGGCTGCGTTACCGCGTTAGCTGCGCACTTGGGCGCGGCCCGGCTTTGCTGCTCGGGAGCGTGATGCTTGTCGATGCACGCACGCATGGGCGGGGCATTGGATAGGTGTTTTGTTCGCCCCAAAGCAAAAACCCTCGCTACTTTCGTAACGAGGGTCCTTGGGAGTAACAAGCCTGACGATGACCTACTTTCACACTGGTTGCAGCACTATCATCGGCGCGAAGTCGTTTCACGGTCCTGTTCGGGATGGGAAGGGGTGGTACCAACTTGCTATAGTCATCAGGCATAACTTGTATAGCCACTTGCTCTCGAACGGAGCAGCAAGCAACTCAAACTGGAAGAAGTAATTAGATTCTGGGGTGTGATGCACTAGGGCAAACACAATATATGCTCAACTCGTCTATATAACAGAACTAATGTTATAGGAACAAGCCGCACGGGCAATTAGTATCAGTTAGCTTAACGCATTACTGCGCTTCCACACCTGACCTATCAACGTCCTGGTCTCGAACGACCCTTTAGGGGAATCTAGTTCCCGGGAAGTCTCATCTCAAGGCGAGTTTCCCGCTTAGATGCTTTCAGCGGTTATCTCTTCCGAACTTAGCTACTCGGCAATGCCACTGGCGTGACAACCGATACACCAGAGGTTCGTCCACTCCGGTCCTCTCGTACTAGGAGCAGCCCCCTTCAAACTTCCAACGCCCACGGCAGATAGGGACCAAACTGTCTCACGACGTTTTAAACCCAGCTCACGTACCACTTTAAATGGCGAACAGCCATACCCTTGGGACCGGCTACAGCCCCAGGATGTGATGAGCCGACATCGAGGTGCCAAACTCCCCCGTCGATATGAACTCTTGGGAGGAATCAGCCTGTTATCCCCAGAGTACCTTTTATCCGTTGAGCGATGGCCCTTCCATACAGAACCACCGGATCACTATGTCCTACTTTCGTACCTGCTCGACTTGTCAGTCTCGCAGTTAAGCACGCTTATGCCATTGCACTATTAGCACGATGTCCGACCGTACCTAGCGTACCTTCGAACTCCTCCGTTACACTTTGGGAGGAGACCGCCCCAGTCAAACTGCCTACCATGCACTGTCCCCGATCCGGATAACGGACCAAGGTTAGAACCTCAAACAAACCAGGGTGGTATTTCAAGGTTGGCTCCACGCAGACTAGCGTCCACGCTTCAAAGCCTCCCACCTATCCTACACAGATTGGTTCAAAGTCCAATGCAAAGCTACAGTAAAGGTTCATGGGGTCTTTCCGTCTAGCCGCGGGTAGATTGCATCATCACAAACATTTCAACTTCGCTGAGTCTCGGGAGGAGACAGTGTGGCCATCGTTACGCCATTCGTGCAGGTCGGAACTTACCCGACAAGGAATTTCGCTACCTTAGGACCGTTATAGTTACGGCCGCCGTTTACTGGGACTTCAATCAAGAGCTTGCACCCCATCATTTAATCTTCCAGCACCGGGCAGGCGTCACACCCTATACGTCCACTTTCGTGTTTGCAGAGTGCTGTGTTTTTATTAAACAGTCGCAGCCACCATTTTATTGCAACCCTTTTGTCCTTCTGGCGCAGGCCAGTCAAACTACTTGGGCGTACCTTATCCCGAAGTTACGGTACCAATTTGCCGAGTTCCTTCTCCCGAGTTCTCTCAAGCGCCTTAGAATACTCATCTCGCCCACCTGTGTCGGTTTGCGGTACGGTCTCGTTAGACTGAAGCTTAGAGGCTTTTCTTGGAACCACTTCCGATTGCTTCGCGAACAAGTTCGCTCGTCTCACACCCTTGAATTACGCTGCCGGATTTGCCTAACAGCCTTCTTCGATGCAAAAACCGACTATTCCAACAGTCGGACAACCTTCCGCGATCCGTCCCCCCATCGCATCTAACGACGGTGCAGGAATATTAACCTGCTTCCCATCAGCTACGCATCTCTGCCTCGCCTTAGGGGCCGACTCACCCTGCTCCGATGAACGTTGAACAGGAAACCTTGGGCTTACGGCGTGCGGGCTTTTCACCCGCATTATCGCTACTCATGTCAGCATTCGCACTTCTGATACCTCCAGCATCCTTTACAAGACACCTTCACAGGCTTACAGAACGCTCTCCTACCATATCCTTACGGATATCCGCAGCTTCGGTGACTGGCTTAGCCCCGTTACATCTTCCGCGCAGGACGACTCGATCAGTGAGCTATTACGCTTTCTTTAAAGGATGGCTGCTTCTAAGCCAACCTCCTGACTGTTTTAGCCTTCCCACTTCGTTTTCCACTTAGCCAATCTTTGGGACCTTAGCTGGCGGTCTGGGTTGTTTCCCTCTTGACGTCGGACGTTAGCACCCGGCGTCTGTCTCCCAAGCTCGCACTCATCGGTATTCGGAGTTTGCAATGGGTTGGTAAGTCGCGATGACCCCCTAGCCATAACAGTGCTCTACCCCCGATGGTGATACTTGAGGCACTACCTAAATAGTTTTCGGAGAGAACCAGCTATTTCCAAGTTTGTTTAGCCTTTCACCCCTATCCACAGCTCATCCCCTAATTTTTCAACATTAGTGGGTTCGGTCCTCCAGTGCGTGTTACCGCACCTTCAACCTGGCCATGGATAGATCACTTGGTTTCGGGTCTACACCCAGCGACTGAACGCCCTATTCGGACTCGATTTCTCTGCGCCTTCCCTATTCGGTTAAGCTTGCCACTGAATGTAAGTCGCTGACCCATTATACAAAAGGTACGCAGTCACCCCTTACAGGGCTCCTACTGTTTGTATGCACACGGTTTCAGGATCTATTTCACTCCCCTTCCGGGGTTCTTTTCGCCTTTCCCTCACGGTACTGGTTCACTATCGGTCGATTACGAGTATTTAGCCTTGGAGGATGGTCCCCCCATGTTCAGACAGGATTTCACGTGTCCCGCCCTACTTGTCGCAAGCCTAGTTCCACACCATCGATTTCGCATAAGGGGCTATCACCCTCTATGGCCGGACTTTCCATTCCGTTTTGCTATCGTTGATGCTAAATCTTGCAGGCTGATCCCATTTCGCTCGCCACTACTCTGGGAATCTCGGTTGATTTCTTTTCCTGTAGCTACTTAGATGTTTCAGTTCGCCACGTTCGCTTCGTTACCCTATGTATTCAGATAACGATGACCTTACGGCCGGGTTTCCCCATTCGGAAATCTGCGGATCAAAGCTCGTTTGCCAGCTCCCCGCAGCTTATCGCAAGCTACTACGTCCTTCATCGCCTGTAATCGCCAAGGCATCCACCATGTGCACTTATTCGCTTGTTCCTATAACGTTAGCCTCTTTTGCAAGAGCGTTATTTAGAAGCGTTGAGTTTTAGCGTTTGCCGTATTCCAAAGTAAGTCTTCTAATTGCTAAGATCACTTCGTAATACTTTGATTGATACAATCACACCCATTTTTCACTTTCGCAAGAACCGAAGTCCTGGCGATCGTTTAAATGAATCTTTACTTCTTCCAGATTGTTAAAGAACAAAAACAGCCATTGATCGTAAAAGATCAAACCTAAATCACTACGTCTCGCTTTGGACGCTGACTTAGGTTTGATATTTCTTGGTGGAGGTTGACGGGATCGAACCGACGACCCCCTGCTTGCAAAGCAGGTGCTCTCCCAGCTGAGCTAAACCCCCGAAACCTTGGTGGGTCTGGTTGGGCTCGAACCAACGACCCCCGCGTTATCAACACGGTGCTCTAACCAGCTGAGCTACAGACCCGCTTGGATCAGTATCAGTAGCCAGTCAGTGACGTTGTGCCAAAGACCGTGCTTCACCAAATAACTGTTCTTAATTTACAGCCGATAAGTGTGGACGCTTAACTTCGTGCGCACTCTAGAAAGGAGGTGATCCAGCCGCACCTTCCGATACGGCTACCTTGTTACGACTTCACCCCAGTCACGAATCCTACCGTGGTGAGCGCCCTCCTTGCGGTTAGGCTACCCACTTCTGGTAAAACCCGCTCCCATGGTGTGACGGGCGGTGTGTACAAGACCCGGGAACGTATTCACCGCGACATGCTGATCCGCGATTACTAGCGATTCCAACTTCATGGAGTCGAGTTGCAGACTCCAATCCGGACTACGATACACTTTCTGGGATTAGCTCCCCCTCGCGGGTTGGCGGCCCTCTGTATGTACCATTGTATGACGTGTGAAGCCCTACCCATAAGGGCCATGAGGACTTGACGTCATCCCCACCTTCCTCCGGTTTGTCACCGGCAGTCTCATTAGAGTGCCCTTTCGTAGCAACTAATGACAAGGGTTGCGCTCGTTGCGGGACTTAACCCAACATCTCACGACACGAGCTGACGACAGCCATGCAGCACCTGTGTGATGGTTCTCTTTCGAGCACTCCCAAATCTCTTCGGGATTCCATCCATGTCAAGGGTAGGTAAGGTTTTTCGCGTTGCATCGAATTAATCCACATCATCCACCGCTTGTGCGGGTCCCCGTCAATTCCTTTGAGTTTTAATCTTGCGACCGTACTCCCCAGGCGGTCTACTTCACGCGTTAGCTGCGTTACCAAGTCAATTAAGACCCGACAACTAGTAGACATCGTTTAGGGCGTGGACTACCAGGGTATCTAATCCTGTTTGCTCCCCACGCTTTCGTGCATGAGCGTCAGTGTTATCCCAGGGGGCTGCCTTCGCCATCGGTATTCCTCCACATATCTACGCATTTCACTGCTACACGTGGAATTCTACCCCCCTCTGACACACTCTAGCCGTGCAGTCTCAAATGCAATTCCCAGGTTGAGCCCGGGGATTTCACATCTGACTTACACAACCGCCTGCGCACGCTTTACGCCCAGTAATTCCGATTAACGCTTGCACCCTACGTATTACCGCGGCTGCTGGCACGTAGTTAGCCGGTGCTTATTCTTCAGGTACCGTCATTAGCTCCAGGTATTATCCAGAACCGTTTCTTCCCTGACAAAAGAGCTTTACAACCCGAAGGCCTTCTTCACTCACGCGGCATTGCTGGATCAGGGTTGCCCCCATTGTCCAAAATTCCCCACTGCTGCCTCCCGTAGGAGTCTGGGCCGTGTCTCAGTCCCAGTGTGGCTGGTCGTCCTCTCAGACCAGCTACTGATCGTTGCCTTGGTAGGCTTTTACCCCACCAACTAGCTAATCAGATATCGGCCGCTCCACGAGCATGAGGTCTTGCGATCCCCCACTTTCATCCTTAGATCGTATGCGGTATTAGCTAGTCTTTCGACTAGTTATCCCCCACTCTAGGGCACGTTCCGATATATTACTCACCCGTTCGCCACTCGCCATCAGGAGCAAGCTCCTATGCTGCCGTTCGACTTGCATGTGTAAGGCATGCCGCCAGCGTTCAATCTGAGCCAGGATCAAACTCTTTAGTTTAATCTCTGTTTTGTGCCATTTCTGGCTACCCCGAAGGGCATCGCTCTCTCAAAATACTGACAGGTAATTTCTTGCGATCTTACCTATATTTCTTGTGAGCATTTAATGTTTAAAGTTTCCAGAACCGAGGTTCTGTCGCACTTCATTAAACGCCCACGCTTATCGGCTGTTAATTTTTAAAGATCATCTGCATCAAACGCGCTTGGCGCTGTTTGCATCGCTGCGAATCGTTGTGTTCGTCAGCAGCAGAGAAACGAGATTATGTAGCAGTTAGTTCATCGCGTCAACTACTTTTTTGCGATTCG
>NZ_JADWMY010000020.1 GCF_015767275.1 Herbaspirillum sp. AP02 | reverse complement strand
CCCCCAGGAAACCCACCCCCGACACCACATAGGCCACCACATGCACCGCGCCCTCGTGGCCGCCCATGCGATTGGCCATGTCCACGAAGACCGCCGCCCCCAGCGCCACCAGCACATTGGTGCGCAGGCCGGCGGTACGTTGCCGGTACTGGCGTTCCAGCCCGATCAGGCCACCCAGGATGAAGGCGGCGGTCAGGCTGATGAAGGTATCGAGCAGGGAAGCGAGATTGATATTGGTGAGGATTTGCATGGATATCGGGTTCGGACGATGTGGGTGGGCAGGGCGGCTGCGCAATGGTGCGCGATGATGCCGGACAAATGCAACAGGCGCGTGACAAACGCCCCTCGGCCATTGCGCTGCAAGGGCGGCCGGCAAGGCCTACAATCCGGGGTTCCGCCTTCTCGGGCAGCAAGATGACTTATCCACAAGGAGTTTCCATGAGCAGCAAAGTAGCCCTGATCACCGCCGCCGGTAGCGGCATGGGCGCCGCCGCGGCGCGTCGCCTGGCGGCCGACGGCTTCCAGGTCGGCATTCTTTCGTCTTCCGGCAAGGGCGAGGCGCTGGCCGCCGAACTGGGTGGCCTCGGCGTGACCGGCTCCAACCAGTCGGTGGATGACCTGCAGCGACTGGTCGACCTGGCCGTGCAGCGCTGGGGCCGCATCGATGTGCTGGTCAATAGCGCCGGCCACGGCCCGCGGGCACCCATCCTCGACATCACCGACGACGACTGGCATCGCGGCATGGACACCTACCTGCTCAACGTGATCCGCCCCACGCGCCTGGTCACGCCGCTGATGCAGCAGGCCGGCGGTGGCGCCATCATCAACATCTCCTCGGCCTGGGCCTTCGAGCCGTCCGACATGTTCCCGACCTCGGCCGTGTTCCGTGCCGGCCTGGCGGCTTTCACCAAGCTCTTCGCCGACAAGTACGCCGCCGACAACATCCGCATCAACAACGTCCTGCCGGGCTGGATCGACAGCCTGCCGCAGCGCGAGGAGCGCCGCGCC
Organism: Herbaspirillum sp. AP02; assembly: GCF_015767275.1. Classification (GTDB taxonomy): domain Bacteria; phylum Pseudomonadota; class Gammaproteobacteria; order Burkholderiales; family Burkholderiaceae_D; genus Herbaspirillum. The sequence continues at coordinate 31,669 of NZ_JADWMY010000020.1, read as the reverse complement.
GGCGTGCCCATGCAGCGCTACGGCACCAGCGATGAAGTGGCGGCCACCATCGCCTTCCTGGCATCGCCAGGCGCGGGCTACATCACCGGCCAGAACCTCAAGGTCGATGGCGGTCTGATGCGCTCGGTCTGAGGCCGCCAGCCGCCAGCCGCCAGCCGCCAGCCGCCAGCCGCCATGGCCCGCAGGCTGGCAATCGGCGAGGGCGGGTGCTGCAATGCATCGTTTTTCATTCTTCCTGTCGTTTCGTGCAAAAAAGTATCGGTCGGCCGGCGCTGGTGATGTAGAGGCCGCGCCGGGCGGGCACTAAGATGCAGCCAATGACAGAAACTGCCAACTTCGAGTTGCCAGTTTCGATAAAGAAAATGCTCTCGATTGAGAGGAGACACGATGCAACCCGACCTGGAACTGGTCCATATCCGCAAGGGTGAATCCTTCGCGGCATGGATGCACGGCTACCCCTTCCGTACCGTGCGTTGGCATTACCATCCGGAATACGAGATCCACCTGGTGGTGGCCACCGGCGGCCGTTTCTATGTCGGTGACCACATCGGCGACTTCGCTCCGGGGCAACTGGTGATGACCGGGCCCAATCTTCCGCAGAACTGGATTTCCGACATCGCCCACGACGAAGTGGTACCGGTGCGCTCGCTGGTGATCCAGTTTCCCGCGCAACTGGTGGACCAGTGCGTGGCCGGCATTGCCGAGATGGAGGCCATCATGCCGCTGCTGGAACGCAGCCATCGCGGGCTGCTGTTCGACCAGGCCACCAGCGACACCGTGCGCCCGCTGATGCAGCGCCTGATCGACCAGCGTGGCTTGAAGCGCCTGGCACTCTTCTGGGACATCCTCGACGTGCTGGCCAATGCCCCCGAGCCGGAGGTGCTGGCCAGCTTGTCCTACAAGCTGGACCTGTCGGACGTGCAGGGCAGCGGCCTGAATCGCGCCATCGCCTACCTGCGCGAACACTTGACCGACGACATCGGCGAGCAGGACCTGGCGGAGATGGTGGGCCAGCACCCGAGCAGCTTCTCGCGCGCCTTCAAGCGCCACACCGGTACCACGCTGGTGCGCTACAAGAACCAGTTGCGCGTGGACCTGGCCTGCCTGGCGCTGCTGACGCGGCCGGAGGCACGCATCACCGACATCTGCTACGAGACCGGTTTTTCCAACCTCTCCAATTTCAACCGTCACTTCCACCGCATCAAGGGCATGTCGCCCTCGGCATTCCGCAACACCTTCGCCAGCAACGGTCTGTTCGCCGCCACCGGATAGGCAGGGCGGCTTCTGAGTCGCCGAGCAGGCTTTCCCGGCTCAGCTTCCTCACCAGCGAACACCGCAAAACAGCAAACGCAGCAAACACAGCATTCAGGAAAGCTTCCGCTTTCCGGAACAGGACAGGTATTGCCTGTCGCCTCCCAAGAGCAATCCGCAAGCAAGCACACGACCAACAACAATGGAGACCGCAATGAAGAAAGCACTGACAAGCCTGGCCGTCACCGGCGCCATCCTGGCGACCATCGGCACCCCCGCAGCAAGCGCCCAGGAACTGGCCAAGCTCAAGATCGGCATGAGCTTCCAGGAAATGAACAACCCCTATTTCGTCTCGATGAAGAAGGCCCTGGACGACGCCGCCAAGTCCTTCGGCGCCAAGGTCATCGTCACCGATGCCGCGCATAACGTGGCCAAGCAGTTGGCTGACATCGAAGACATGCTGCAGCAGAACATCGACATCCTGCTCATCAATCCCACCGACTCGGCCGGCGTCGAGGCCGCCGTCAAGGCCGCCAAGGCGCGCAACGTGATCGTGGTGGCGGTCGATGCCAATGCGTCCGGTCCGGTGGACTTGTTCGTCGGTTCCAAGAACAAGGATGCCGGCTACCAGTCCTGCCGTGCGCTGGCCGATGCCATCGGTGGCAAGGGGGAAGTGGCGATCCTCGATGGCATCCCCGTGGTGCCCATCCTGCAGCGGGTGGAAGGCTGCAAGCAAGCCCTGGCGGAATACAAGGACATCAAGCTGGTGGACAAGCAGAACGGCCGCCAGGACCGCTCGGTCGCGCTGGGCGTGGTGGAGAACATGATCCAGTCCAAGCCCAACCTGAAGGGCATCTTCTCCGTCAATGATGGTGGCGCCATGGGCGCGCTGGCCGCCATCCAGGGCAGCGGCAAGGACATCAAGCTGACCTCGGTGGATGGCGCGCCGGAGGCGATCAAGGCCATCTCCGATGGCGGGCCCTTCATCGAGACCACGGCGCAGTTCCCGCGTGACCAGGTGCGGGTGGGCCTGGCCATGGCGCTGGCCAAGAAGTGGGGCGCACGCGTGGTCCCCAAGGAAGTCCCCATCGACGTCATGCCGGTGACCAGGAAGAACGCTGCAGGATTCAGCTGGTAAGCCGCTGGCGCAGCGCGCTCGCGCGCCTGCGCCTTTCTTTCCCTTGATGGAGGCAGCCATGCTCCAACTGACTGGTATCAAGAAGAACTTCGGCCCGGTGACGGTGCTGCGCGGGGTCGAGCTGGCGGTCAAGGCCGGCGAGGTCCACGCGCTGCTGGGCGAGAACGGCGCTGGCAAGTCCACGCTGATGAAGATCCTGTGCGGCATCGTCAGACCGGACGCCGGTGAAATCCGCATCGATGGCCAGACCTGCCACTTTGCCCGCTATGACCAAGCCATCGCCGCCGGGATCGGCGTGGTGTTCCAGGAGTTCTCGCTCATCCCCTACCTGGACGCGGTGGACAACATGTTCCTGGCGCGTGAACTGCGCAGCCCGCTGGGCCTGCTCAAGCGGGCCGCCATGCGACGCCGGGCCGCGCAGATCATCGCGCAACTGGGCGTGGACATCCCGCTGGATGTCCCCGTCTGCAAGCTCTCGGTGGCCCAGCAGCAGTTCGTGGAAATCGCCAAGGCGCTGGCGCTGGAGGCCCGCATCCTGGTGCTGGATGAACCCACGGCCACGCTGACTCCGGCAGAAGTGGCGCATCTGTTCAAGGTCATGCGCGGCCTGCGCGAGCAGGGGGTGGCGATCATCTTCATCTCGCACCATCTGGAAGAAATCTTCGAGATCTGCGACCGCATCACCGTGCTGCGCGATGGCGCCTACATCGCCAGTTGCGCGGTCGCCGAGGTGGATCAGGCGCGGCTGGTGGAGATGATGGTGGGGCGGCGCATCGAGAACTGCTTCCCGCCCAAGTCGTCCCCGCCACCCGGAGCAGCCGCGCACGAGGTGGTGCTGGAAGTCCATGCCTTGCAGCTCAGGCGCCACGCCCCACTGTCGCGCTTCCAGTTGCGGCGCGGCGAGATACTCGGCTTTGCCGGCCTGGTCGGTTCGGGCCGCAGCGAGACCGTGCTGGCCATGCTGGGCGCGCATCCCGCACTGAGCTGCAAGCTCTCCATGCATGGCGTGCCGCTACGCCTGGCCGATCCGGCCGCTGCCCTGCAGGCCGGTATCGGCCTGCTGCCGGAAAGCCGCAAGGAGCAGGGACTCATCACCAGCTTCGCCATCCTGGACAACATTTCGTTGAACAACTACGGCAAGTACCGTCTGGGCGGGCTGTTCCTGGATCGCCGGCGCGAAGCCGAGGCCACCCGGGCTGCCATGCAGCGGGTGCGGGTCAAGGCGACCGATGCGGCGGCGCGGGTCGATACGCTGTCCGGCGGCAATCAGCAGAAGGTGGTGATTGCGCGCTGGATCAATCACGACATGCAGGTGCTGATCTTCGACGAGCCCACGCGAGGCATCGATGTCGGCGCCAAGGCCGAGATCTACCAACTGATGCGCGCATTCACCGCGCAAGGCCATTCCATCATCATGATTTCGTCCGAGTTGCCGGAGGTGGTCGGCATGTCCGACCGGGTCTGCGTCTTCAAGGGCGGCGGCATCGTCGCCACGCTTGAAGGCGACGCCGTGAACGCCGAAGAAATCATGACCCATGCCACCACCGGGAGACTCCATCATGCAGCCTGACGCAAACCCAAATGCCAACGCCATCGCCGGGGCCCCGGCACGCACCCCGTCCCACGCTCGTTGGCGCGGCCTCATCCATTCTCCGCTGGCGCTGCCGCTGGCCGGACTGGTGGTGGTGTCGCTCCTGATGGGCCTGGCTTCGGACAACTTCTTCACCGTCTCCAACTGGCTCAATGTGCTGCGGCAGGTATCCATCGTGGGCATCCTGGCTGTCGGCATGACGTTCGTGATCCTCACCGGCGGCATCGACCTGTCGGTCGGTGCCGCCATGGCCCTGGCCGGTACCCTGTCGGCTGGACTGATCGTCAACAGCGGCCTGCCCGCGCCGGTGGCCCTGCTGGCCGGGGTGGCGCTGGCGGTGGGCATCGGGCTGCTCAATGGCGTGCTGGTGGCCTGGGGCCGCATGCCGGCCATCATCGTCACGCTGGCCACCATGGGCGTGGCGCGGGGCGTGGGGCTGATCTATTCGGGCGGTTATCCGATCTCGGGTTTGCCGGGCTGGATTGCCTGGTTCGGGGTGGGCCGCATCGGCCTGATTCCGGTGCCCGTCATCCTCATGCTGGTGGTCTATGCGCTGGCCTGGGTGCTGCTGCAACGCACGCCGTTCGGGCGTCACGTCTATGCCATCGGCGGCAACGAAATGGCGGCGCGCCTGTCGGGCGTGAAGACCGCGCGCATCAAGCTGGCGGTGTATGCGATCTCCGGTTTCACCTCCGGCCTGGCGGCCATCATCCTGACGGGGCGCCTGATGTCCGGCCAGCCCAATGCCGGTGTCGGCTTCGAGCTCGATGCGATTGCCGCCGTGGTACTGGGTGGCACCGCCATTGCCGGTGGTCGCGGGCTGGTGCTGGGGACCCTGATCGGCGCGGTGTTGTTGGGCATCCTCAACAACGGCCTGAACCTGATGGGCATCAATCCCTACCTGCAGGACATCATCCGGGGCGTGATCATCCTGCTGGCCATCTACATCGCACGGGAATGGCGCTGAATCCTCCCATTGCGGTTTTTCATCCCTCTTTTCAGGCCTCTCATTCAACCCTAAGGAGATAGACATGACGCAATCCCTGGCTGGCAAGATCGCTGTCATCACCGGCGCGGCCTCCGGCATCGGCCTGGCCACCACCGAAAAACTGCTGGCCAACGGCGTGACCGTGGTCATGGTGGACTGGAACGCCAAGGCCCTCGACGAACTGGCCGCGCGCCTTGGTCCGCAGGCCATCCCGCAGGTGACCAATCTGCTGGATGCCGACAGCTGCGCAGCCATGGTGCCGGAGATCCTGCAGAAGGTGGCGCACATCGACATCCTCTACTGCAATGCCGGGACCTACATCGGCGGCGACCTGGTGGACACCACCGCCGAAGCCATCGACCGCATGCTCAATCTCAATGTCAACGCGGTCATGAAGAACGTCCATGCGGTCGCGCCCCACATGATGGCCCGCAAGAGCGGCGACATCATCGTCACCTGCTCGGTGGCAGGGCATTTTCCGACCCATTGGGAACCGGTCTATGCCGGTTCCAAGTGGGCCATCACCTGCTTCGTGCAGACCATGCGGCGCCAGATGATCCCGCATGGGGTGCGGGTGGGGCAGGTCTCGCCGGGGCCGGTGATCTCGGCCCTGCTGGCGGACTGGCCGGAGGAAAACCTGCGCAAGGCCAAGGAATCCGGCAGCCTGATCGAGCCCGTCGAAGTGGCCGATGCGGTCGAGTACATGCTCACCCGCAGCCGCAATGTGACCATCCGCGATATGCTCGTTCTCCCTACCAATTTCGACCGGGTATGAACAGGGCCGGTGGCGTTCAGGCCCCGACGAACAGAGACAGCAGCGAGAACAGCGAGGAAAGATGGAGACCTATCTGATCGGCATCGATGTCGGCACCGGCTCGGCCCGGGCTGGCGTATTCCAGCGCGACGGCAGGCTGCTGGCCAGCGCCCGGCATGACATTGCGCTCTTTCGCGACGAGCGCCGGGCGCGCGTCGAACAATCCAGCAGCCAGATCTGGGAGGCGGTCTGCCAGGCCGTGCGGGCGGCGGTGACGCAGGCCGACATCGATCCGGCGGCGGTCAGTGGCATCGGCTTCGATGCCACCTGTTCGCTGGTGGTGCAGGGCGCCCGGGGTGGCGTGGGCGAGCCCGGCCATCCCGAGCGCGACGTCATCGTCTGGATGGATCACCGCGCACTGGAGCAGGCGCAGCGCATCAATGCCGGCGGGCATGCAGTGCTGTCCTATGTGGGCGGCGTGATCTCGCCCGAGATGGAAACTCCGAAGCTGCTATGGCTGAAGGAACAGTTGCCCGAGGTCTATCGCAGCGCCGCGCAGTTCTTCGATCTCACCGATTTCCTCACCTGGAAAGCCACCGGTTCGCTGCAGCGTTCGTCCTGCACGGTGACTTGCAAGTGGACCTACCTGGCCCATGAAGGCCGCTGGGATGCCGACTATTTCCGAAGCATCGGTCTGGGCGACCTGGCCGACGAGGGTTTTGTCCGTATCGGCCAGGAAGTGGTCTGGCCCGGTACGGCCTTGCGCGGCGGTCTCAGCGCGCAGGCTGCGCAGGCGCTGCAGTTGCGACCCGGTATCGCGGTGGCGGCGGGGCTGATCGATGCCCACGCGGGCGGCATCGGCACGGTGGCCGCACGCGGCGGCGCCGAGGATGCGGCGGCCTGCATGGCCTATGTGTTCGGCACCTCGTCCTGCACCATGACCAGCCATGCCGAACCGGTCTTCGTGCCTGGTATCTGGGGGCCGTACTACAACGCCATGGCGCCCGGCATGTGGTTGAACGAAGGTGGGCAGTCGGCCGCCGGCGCCGCCATCGACCACTTGCTGAGACTGCATCCGGCCGAGCCGCAGGCGCGCCAGCACGCCGCCGCCGAGCGCATGGAACTGCCGCAGTGGCTGGCGCAGCGTGCCTTGCAGGCGGTGACGCATCCCTCGCAGGCGGCCTGGTTGGCCGGGCAGATCAACGTGGTGCCGGAGTTCCTGGGCAACCGCTCGCCACTGGCCGACCCGCAGGCGCGAGCGCTGCTGCTGGGCCTGGGCATGGAACAGGACATCGACAGTCTGGTGGCGCTCTATGTGGCCGGCCTGTGCAGCCTGGGCTATGGTCTGCGGCAGATCATCGACGCCCAGGCGGCGCGGGGTTTGCGCATTGCCAGCATCTCGGTATCGGGTGGCGCCGGCACCCATGCGCTCACGCGCCAGTTGCTGGCCGATACCACTGGCCTGCCGGTGGAGTTCACCGCCTGTCCCGAGCCGGTGCTGCTGGGCTCGGCCATGCTGGCGGCGGTGGCTGCCGGCATCTATCCCGACCTGCGCAGCGCCATGCCGGCCATGTCCAGCGTGGCCGGACGCGAGCAGGCGGCCGGCGGCGACATTGCGCGGCTGCACGCGGCGCGCTACCAGGTCTTCCTCAACAGCCAGCAGCTGGCGCGCGTGTCTCGCGACAGCCTGGCGCCGCTGCTGGCCGCGCAGGCCGGGCAGCGACATTGAACAGGAGCATGTCATGGAATTTGCAGGAACATCGGTCATCATCACCGGCGCCGGCAAGGGCATCGGCCGGGCCTGTGCACGTCTGATGGCGCAGCGCGGCGCCGAGGTGATCGCGCTCTCGCGCACCGCCAGCGATCTGGACAGCCTGCACGAGGAGATCGGCTCACGTTCGGTGCAGGTCGACCTGGCCGACCCTGCCGCCGCCCGGCATGCCATGGCGCAGGCCGGACCCGCCGATTATCTGATCAACAGCGCCGGCATCAACATCCTGCAATCGAGCACCGAGATGAGCGACCAGGCCTATGAGGCGATCCTGGGCGTGAACCTGCGCGCCGCTCTCATCACCTGCCAGGCCTTCGCCCGTGAGCGCATCGCCGCCGGCGATGGTGGGGCCATCGTCAATATCACGTCGATTGCCGGCCATCGCGGCTTTGCCGAGCATCTCTGCTACGCGGCCTCCAAGGCCGGCCTCGAGGGCGCGACCCGGGTCCTGGCCAAGGAACTCGGGCCGCACGGCATCCGCGTCAATGCAGTGGCCCCCACCATTACCCTGACGGAACTGGCCGAAGCGGCCTGGAGCGATCCGGCCAAATCGGCCCCGATGAGGGTGCGCCATCCGCTGGGTCGCTTCGCCTCGGCCGAGGAGGTGGCGCGCAGCATCGCCATGCTGCTCTCGGGCGACGCCGCCATGTTGACGGGGGCGGTGCTGCCGGTGGATGGCGGGTTCCTGGCGGTCTAGGGCACTAGGGCCTGTTCACATTTAATCTGCGAGATGCGTTGGCGCCTTCTGGCGCCAACCCTCCGGGAGAGGCCGCCAAGCGTCGCCTGCCGTTGTTGCAGCTCCTTGCCGTAGCACCACTACGACGCGTCGCTGCGCCTAGGCAGTCAACGCTTGGCGACCTCTCGCACTCGTAGATTAAATGTGAACAGGCCCTAATCCGATAAGCAAAAGGGGCGACCAACCGGTCGCCCCTTTGTGCTCTTTGTGCTTTCAGCCGGCAGCGTCAGCAACGCTGCCCGTCTGGTGTGAGATCAGCGACCGATCTGGTGGCCGATCACGCCGCCCACGGCGGCGCCACCGGCAGTGCCGATGCCGCTGCCACCGGTCAGGATGGCGCCGCCCACGGCACCGACGGTGGCGCCGATGGCGGTGTTCTTGTCTCGGGTGCTCATGTTGCTGCAGCCGGTCATGGCGGTCAGCGCAATGGCAGTGACGGAAATGGCTGCGATCTTGTGTAGAGTTTTCATGATTTTTTTCCTGATCGTGAAGGTTGGTTCCTAGTGTTGAGGGACCGGCTCGCGCATCAACTATCGCTTCGCCCGCGTCGCCGGTACTGCAATAGACCAGCTTGGGCTAGAAAAAATTCGAACTTTCACACATTCTTTTACAATGTTTACGATCTTGGGGGAATGCCGTGATAGGTCAAAAATGTGATAGAAGAAGCAAGAAAAATCTGGCAAAAATCATGTATTCTCGCCAACAAAATCAATAACGAGTAGTTCGCCAACAGAATAAAAAACGAGGGAATATGCAACGCATGAAACAGGGAAATCAGTTCAACAAGGGGAAATTAAGCGTACTTGCACTGGCATTGGCCGGTGCCTTGGCCGCCATTGGCGCGGCACATGCGCAAACCGTCAGCACCGCTTCCGGCAGAGTGACATGGACCAACGGCGATCTGCTCATTGACAGCAACGGCAGCATTGGCAGTACCATTACCGGGATCGTTACCGGTGGCACCTCGCTGGGCACGCTCACCAATCAAGGCACGATCAATGCAACCAGCTTGGGGATATACAACAGTAGCGGCAACACGGTCACGCAGATAGTCAACGAGACCCTCATCTATGGTGCCGCCACCGGCATCATGAACAATGGCGTGATCGGCAGCATCAGCAATAGCGGTACCATCGCCGCCAGCATCGCCGGCAACTGGGGAATCTTCAACAACGGCAGCATTGGCACGTTGACAAATAATGTCGGCGGCATCATCAACGGCGGCAGCGCCAACAGCGGCATCCGCAATTTTGGCACGATCGGCGCCATCAGCAACAGCGGCACCGTCACCGGCGATTGGGGTGTCTTCAGCCAAGGCAGCATCGGCAGTCTGACCAACAACGCCGGTGCGCTCTTCCAAGGTATTACCGCCGGCATCCAGAATCAGTTCGGTACCATCACGTCGCTGCTCAACAGTGGCACCTTCGCTGGCGGCACCGTCGTCAGCAGCACCACTACCGTTGCCGGCATCGTCAATACCAGCGGCCTGATCGGCACGCTGGTCAACAGCGGTATCATCAGCGGCTACGACGGCATTGCCAACGGCGGCACCCTCAACAACAACAGCAGCATTGGTACCATCGGCACGCTGAACAACACCATCAGCGGTGTCATCAGCGGCGTTCGCAGCGGTATCAACAACAGCAACATGGGTACCATTGGCCTGCTGGGCAATGCCGGCACCATCCATGGCGGCGACAGTGGCATTCTCAATGGCGGCAGCATTGGCAGCGTCGCCAACAGCGGCACCATCAGCGGCAACTACGGCATCAACAACAGCGGCCACATCGGCAGCATCGACAACACCAGTACCGGCAACATCATCAGCAATTTCACCGGCATAGCGAACGGTACTGGCAGCAACACCCTCAGCAGCATCGGCACCATCACCAACAGCGGCACCATCAGCGGTGCCTGGGGTGTCAACAATTACGGCAGCATTGTCAGTGTCACCAACGACAGCACGGGTACCATCCAAGGCGGCATCGTCGGCTTGTCCAATCGCGCCAATGGCACCATCGGCAGCCTGAGCAACGGCGGCACCATCACCAGCGGTGTCGGCATCACCAATTTCGGCCGTATCGGCACCATGACCAATGCCGTCGGCGCCCTCATCAACGGCAGCCAGATCGGGCTGCAGAATGATGGCACCCTCGGCAGCCTTAGCAATAGCGGCCTCATCACCGGTACCAGCACCGCCGGTATTTCCACCAGCGGCCTGATAACGTCGCTGACCAACGTCGGCACCATCAGCGGCAACAAAGGTATCGACAACAGCGGCCAAATCGGTACCCTGAGCAATAGCGGCACCATCAGCGGGGGCAACAACGGCATCGTCAGCACCGGCACCATCGGCACGCTCAATAACACCGGGCTCATCACCGGCTCGCTGTCGGCAATCAATCTGGGTAGCGGTACCCTGAGCAGTTTCACCAATGCTGGCACCATCGCCGGTTCGATTGTGAATAGCACCGGCAATGCGCTGACCATCCTCGGCGGCAGTGGCAGCATCTTCGGTACCTTGACCGGTTCAGGCGGCGGCATTGGCGCTGCCGATATCGGCAATATCACGAGCGGCACCAATCTGATCTTTGGCGCAGGCAATCAGTTGCTCAACGATAATATCAACGTGGGTGCCAACACCGTCACCAACAGCGGTGTGCTGCAACTGAACAACCCGGTCACCATCACCGGCAACTATGCTCAGAATGCCGGTGCCACCCTGCTGATCGGTGTCTCCAGCGGTGCCACGTTCAGCACCGGTCTGAGCGACACGGGTTATGGCCGTCTGGTGGTCAACGGCAATGCGGTGATTGCTTCCGGTTCGGCCATCACCCTCAAATCACTCGGCTACAACTTTGCCCAGGGTCAGCGTTATGTGGTGATGGCGGCCAGCGGCAACGGCACCAACTACAACGCCAGCGGGCTGGTGTACAGCGCCACCGGTTACGCCGTCACCGCTTCGGTGCAGACGGACTCCGGCAATGCCGCCTATTCCGATCTGGTGCTGACGCTGGGCTCGACCGGTGGTTCCGGCGACAGCAGTTCCACCAAGCCAAGAAACAACGCCACCACCAGCAATGCCACCTCTGCACTGGGTGGACTGTTCAAGTACAGCGGTACCGATGCGGCGCTGCTGGCAGTGTTCAATCCGGCTGCCGCACTGGACAGCACCGCAGCGGCCAACAAGGCCGGTGCGCAGTTGAGCCCGGCCGCCATCAATACTGCCGCCAGCAAGGCCGTCGATGCGGCCAGCCAGGCCATCGGCAATGTGGTGGCTTCGCGCCTGGATGGCTTCCATATTGCGCAGGCTGGCAGCAGCGGTGTCGCCACCGGTGAACGCAGTGCCGAAATCGCTACATGGGGTCAGGTGTTTGGTGGTAGCGCCTCGCAGGATCTGCGTGACAATGTCTCCGGCTATCACGCCAACTATCGCGGTCTGTTGATCGGTACCGACGGCCTGGTCACCGACCGGATCCGTGCCGGTGCCCTGGTCAGCGCTGCCAAGACCTCGGTGTCCAGCGATGGCGACAACACCGGCAGCTCGGCCGACATCAACAGCTACGGCCTGACCGCCTACGCGACCTATACCGGCACGCCGTGGTACGTCAACGTCATGGCCGGCGCGATGCGTCAGCAGTACAGCACCGTGCGTACCATCAGCTACACTGGCTTCTCCGGCGTGGCCGATGGCAGCTTCCACGGCTCGCAATACCTGACCTCGGTGCAGGCGGGCTATCCGTTGAATCTGGATGCCTGGCTGCCCGGTGCGACCCTCACCCCGATTGCCGGTTTGAGCTACAGCACGTTGCGTCAGAACGGCTACACCGAAACCGGTGGCAATGGTGCTGCGTTGAGCGTCAATGCGTCTTCCAGCAACTCGCTCAAGAGTGAACTGGGTGCCAAACTGGAAAACACCTATACGGTTTCCTACGGCAAGTTGCTGCCGTCGGTGCAACTGGGCTGGCGCCATGAGTACCGCGACCGCGCTACCCAGACCGGTGCCAGCTTCGTGGCCGACAGCACCGGTTCGACTGCCTTTGTGACCCGCAGCGCGACTCCCGTGTCCAACATCGGTGTGCTGAATCTGGGCGTGACGCTGCTCCGGAGCAATAACCTCAGTCTGACCGGCAAGTACACGCTGGAAACCGGTGGTGGCTATACCGCGCAGACCGGTAGCGTGCAGGTGCGCTGGCAGTATTAAGGCAAGCATCAAGCCAGCTTCGCGGCCTGCAGTCCTGCGATCGATGCCCGTCCCCTTTGCGGGGGGCGGGCATTCTTGTATCCGGAGTGTGGTTTGCGCCTTGGTCCGTTCTCGCCACCGATAGCGCTTGGATAGCTTTTTCTGATCCGCGCGCTTTCGTACGTCCTGCAAACAGTCTCTTGCAGTTGTTACATAATCGGGCCTGCCCGACACGCAGCCATTGTCCGGGCGAATAAAGATGTTGCAAAAAACGAGACTAAAAGCCCTATCTGAAAACACACCGACCAGAGAGAGACCTCATGCGATTGACCTCCCGTTTGCGCCGGGCCGCCGGCCTGCTTTTCACTCACACGCTGACCATCACCCTCACCTCGGCCGCATGGCTGGGCGCCGCACCCAGCCATGCGGCCGAGCCGCCCAAGCCGGTCGAAGGCAGTTGGGTCGCCCCGAGCTTCCAGTTCCACACCGGCCAGACGCTGGAGAACCTGCGCCTGCACTACATCACCCTGGGCGATCGCAGCAAGCCGGCGGTGCTGGTGCTGCACGGGACCTACCAGAGCGCCGGGGCCATGCTCTCCAAGGATTTCGGCGGCCAGTTGTTCGGCCCCGGCCAGCCGCTGGATGCCAGCAAGTACTTCATCATCATTCCCGATGGCATCGGCGTGGGCAAATCCACCAAGCCGTCCGACGGCCTGCGCGCCGCCTTCCCGCAGTACGACTATGCCGACATGGTGCTGGCGCAATACCGCATGCTCACCGAAGGCATGGGCATCGGCCACCTGCGCCTGATCATCGGCAATTCCATGGGCGGTATGCAGACCTGGATGTGGGGCGGCAACTACCCCGGCTTTGCCGACGGCCTGGTGCCGATGGCCTCGCAGCCCACCGAGATGGCCAGCCGCAACTGGATGATGCGGCGCATGCTGGTGGAATCCATCAAGCAGGACCCGGCCTGGAACAATGGCAACTACACCACCCAGCCCCCGTCGCTGCGCCTGGCCAACAACATGTTCGTCTTCGCCACCAATGGCGGCACGCTGGCCTACCAGGCCATGGCCGGCACCCATGCACAAGCCGACAAGCTGGTCGATGAACGCCTGGCCGCGCCGGTGACGGCCGATGCCAACGACTTCATCTACCAGTGGGGTTCCTCGGCCGACTACAATGCCGCGCCCGGCCTGTCCAAGATCAAGGTGCCGGTGCTGGCCATCAACTCCGCCGACGACGAGCGCAACCCGCCCGAGACCGGCATCCTGCAGGCGGCCCTGAAGGACGTGCCGAGCGCGCAGTTGCTGCTGATCCCGGCCAGCGCCGAGACCCGTGGCCATGGCACCACCGGCATGGCGAAGTTCTACGCGCGTGAGCTGGAACAGTTCATCCAGGGCTTGCCGCAGCGTTGACCGCAACCTGCGTCTGGCACTCGGCGGAGGGCTTCCAGCTGGCACCATGCAGCTGGAAGCCGCTCTTGCCGCTGCTCTTGACGTGATACATGGCGGCATCGGCCTGCTCCAGCAGCAGCGACAGGTCGCTGCCGTGACTGGGATAGAGACTGATGCCGATACTGGCCCCCAGCACGAACTGCTGATCGCCCACCTCGATGGGCGCGGCCAGCCTGGCCAGCAGTTTGCGGGCGATTTCGGGGGCCTGTTCCTGATGCTCCAGCTGGGTGGCGATGACGGTGAATTCATCGCCACCCAGGCGAGCACAGATGTCGGTACTGCGCACTGCTTCCTTCAGGCGCTGGGCCACGCACTTGAGCACCTTGTCCCCGACCGCATGCCCGGCCTTGTCGTTGACCGGCTTGAAGTTATCCAGGTCGATGCAGGGCCTGTTCACACTAAATCTGCGAGTGCGAGAGGTCGTCAAGCGTTGACTGCCTAGGCGCAGCGACGCGCCGTAGTGGTGCTACGGCAAGGAGCTGCAACAACGGCAGGCGACGCTTGCCGGCCTCTCCCGGAGGGTCGCGCCCAGAAGGCGCGCTGGCGGCGTTGCCCGGCAAGGCTGGTGGCACCACCACCAGCCTTGCCGCGCGCCTTGCCACCACGCCTTCTGGGCGCAACGCATCTCGCAGATTTAGTGTGAGCAGGCCCTAGTACACCGCCACCAGATGGTGGGGGCGGGTCGCCAGCAGAAGAGCCTGATCGAACAGGTTGTTCATGAAATGCTTGTTGTAGAGCCCGGTCAACGGGTCCTTGAAGGCCATCGTCAGGGCCTTGGCCTCGGCGCTCAGTAGCCGCCGCTGGAACAGCGAGAGGATGGCCGCCAGCAGGCTCATGTACTGCAAAGCCGCCAATACCGTCCCCAGCACGAAGCCATGGTCCAGCCAGCTTGGATAGAGCGCGCCGATCGGCCCGCCGCATGCCCAGTGCAGCAGCAGGGCGCCGAAGGCGGCGGCCATGACGCGGCGGATCAGGGGCAGGCAATCCAGCTCGGTCCTGACGATGAACCACAGCACATAGCCCAGCATGAAGACGTTGAAGGCGGCATAGACGGGGCTGCGGATCAGCGGCACCGGCAGCCCGCTCCAGGAGGCCAGCAACCACAGCATGGCCGTGCCGCTGACCAGCGCCACCAGCCAGGGACGGATGCCGACCTTGAAGAAGCGCGCGAAGCCTACCGCCAGGAAACTCTTTTCCAGGATCGTGAAACTGCCATAAAACACATTGGAGAGGGCCGGATCTTTGAGAGGGGCCAGGAACAGGAAACTCAGTCGCGCCACCAGCGCACAGCCGATGGCTGCGGCCCACCAGCGAGCGCCGGGATTGGTGCGTGGAATCCGTGATGCCAGCAGGAACAGGGCGATGAAGACGCAATACACCCCGGCCCCGAACGCGTGCACGATCTCATGTTGCATGGCGCCCCCTTGCGCTTTGCCCTTTGCTTCGTCCAGCCATCGTCGAGCAGTCGCTGCTCCCCCGGCAGCCATGATAGCCAAGGGGGATGGAGGCGTACAGGGGGCGAGCGCGATTGGCCGGCAGCATCCCGCCGGGCAATATTGCTGCAGCGAAAAAACGCCTGCGTGCGGGCGGGAGCCGGCGCTGGCAGGGAGCTTCAGCCCAGCCTGGCCTGGCTGGGCGGGTGGCCGATGATGCGCTTGAAGGCGCGGCTGAAGGACGCTTCCGAATCGTAGCCGAGGCGCTCGGCCACCACCGCTACGCGCAGCCCGTCGCGGGCGATCCAGTGGCGCGCCTGGAACATCTTCACCCGGGCCACATACTTGGCCGGGGTCTCGCCCACCGCGCTGGAAAACTTCTCGATGAAGCTCGATCGCGAGGCCCCCATCAGGGACGCCAGTTCGGCCACCGACCAGTCGCGCTCCGGATGCTGGTGCACCGCCGCCAGCACGCGCCCGATCTGCGGGCAGCGCACCGCCGCGATCCAGCCGCTGGCATCGGTGCAGGCGCATTCCACCCAGCCACGGATGATGCTGGCCGCCAGCACATCGGCCAGGCGCGCCAGGATGCCGCAGGCGCCGATGCGGTTGAGCACCACCTCGCGCTCCATCGCATCGAGCAGCGCCAGCACCGCCGGATCGCGCTGGGCCAGGTCGCAGGCGCGCATGGCCTCGGGCATCATCATCAATAGCGGATGCAGGGGATCGAGATTGAAGCGCAGCGTGCCAGAGAACAGCACATGCGAGGGCGCTGGCTTGACGGCTTCGGCACTGGCCCGGTCTACCTCAGCCAGGCCTGGCGCGCTGTCGTCCACCAGAAACAGGTTCTCCGCCAGCGCCTTGCGCGCCAACTTGCCGATTTCCACCGTCGGCAGTCCTGGCGTACTGGCCAGGGCGTGCAGCGAACCCCGTGGCAGCAACACCGCATCGCCGGCATTGAGCTGCAGCCAGTCATCCTGGCCGACCTGCATCCAGCAACTGCCCTGGGCGACAAAATGGAAAGTCGCCTCGCGTCGCGCCGGAAAGGCTACGGCCCACGGTTCATGCAGCACATAGCGCGCATATTCCACGCCATCCAGCCGCAGGCCCAGCAGGATTTCGGTCAGCGCATCGCCTGGATCAGCCTGATGGGGCTCGCGCAGGGCAGGCGCGGGACGGAACCCGGCAGTGGTCTCAGGGATATCGGACAAGTTTGGACGAATAGTCATCTTATTGCGAAATATCGGCATGGAAAGTCCAGACATTTAACCATAAACTTCGCTTCCCTGTGATAAGAAAGGTATTTCCATGTCCAACCCCGGCACCCTCGAGGCCCCGCTGACCCAGACGTCGGCCCCGGCTCGCCCAGCTTCCCCTCCTGCCCACGAAGCAGGGCAGGAGGCCCCCGCCAACTGGGCCGGCATCGCCAGCCTGGCGCTCGGCGTCTTCAGCCTGGTCACCGCCGAATTCCTGCCGGCCAGCCTGCTGACGGCCATCGCCACCGACCTGCACGTCTCCGACGGTGCCGCCGGCCAGGCTGTCACCGCCACCGCCATCGTGGGCGCCGTGGCCGCACCCAGCATCCCGCTGCTGACCCGCAATATCGACCGCAAGCGCGTGGTGCTGATGCTCTCGCTCCTGCTACTGATCTCCAACATCCTGGCCGTGACCGCGCCCAGCCTGCCGGTGCTGCTGGTGGCGCGGGTCCTGCTGGGGGTGGCGCTGGGCGGCTTCTGGTCGATGGCGGCGGCCCTGGCCATGCGCCTGGTGCCGGAGCGCCTCTTCGCACGCGCCATGTCGCTGATCCTCACCGGGGTCTCGGTGGCGACCGTCTGCGCCGCCCCCATTGGCGCCTACATGGGCAATCTGTGGGGCTGGCGCAGCGCCTTCGTGGCCGCTGGCGTGGTCAGCCTGGTCGCCATCGCGATCCAGTGGATCGCCATTCCCCGGCTGCCGCCCAAGGACCATCCCAGCCTCAAGATCCTGTCCGAACTGCTGGGCCGCACCGATGTGCGGGTGGCCTTGCTGGCGGTATTGCTGGTGGTGTCGGGCCATTTTGCCGGCTTCACCTATATCCGCCCGCTGATGGAGCAGATCACCCACATGTCGGTGGCCACCATCTCGGCGGTGTTGCTGGGCTATGGCGTGGGCGGCTTCTTCGGTAACTTCGCCGGTGGTTTCATCGCCGAGCGCAGTGAGCGCTATGCCATCGTCGCCGGCGGCACCCTGATCGCGCTGCTGGCGGCGTCCCTGTGGGTGGCCGGCAGCTCGCCGGTGGTGGCAGCCATCGCCATCACACTGTGGGGCTTTGCCTTTGGCGCCTTCCCGGTCGGCTTCCAGACCTGGATCGTGCGGGCCGCCCCGGACCACGCCGAAGGTGCCGGCGGCCTGCTGGTGGCGGCCTTCCAGGTCGCCATCGCCAGCGGCGCCATCGGTGGTGGTGTACTGGTGGATCACGTCGGCGCCCTGGGTGGGCCGATCTTCGCGGTGATCACCATCACCCTGGGTACGCTGCTGACCCTGCGCTACGGCCCCCGCGGCGGCGGCGCGGCGGTGGCCGGCAACGCCCACTTCTGAGCTGGTATTGAGGACGATCCAGCTGCCTGATCGTCCTCATTGGCTGTCCCCCCGCTTCCGGTGGCCTCTGGCACCGGAAGCGGCACCCCTCCCGGCATTATTCCTCCCCATGCAATAAAGAAGTGCCTGTGGCACGGATTCTCTTCATCCGCGCTTGGCCCCACACTGGCTTCACGGTTCAGGAACAAGTCCTGACCGACTTAACCCACCAGGAGCCACCCCATGAAGATCCATCACCACCCCATGTCCGGCCACGCCCATCGCGCCGTCCTGTTCGCCTCCCTGCTCGGCCTGGATGCCGAACTGGTCGAAGTCGACTTGGCGGCCGGCGCCAACCGCCAGCCGGCCTTCCTCGCGCTCAACCCTTTCGGTCAGGTTCCGGTGCTGGAAGATGAAGGAGTGGTCATCGCCGACTCCAACGCCATCCTGATCTACCTGGCCAAGAAAGCCGGTCGCAGCGACTGGCTGCCGGAAGACGCGCAGGGCGCAGCGACCGTACAGCGCTGGTTGTCGGTGGCGGCTGGCGAACTGGCCTACGGCCCGGCGGCGGCGCGACTGGTGACGGTATTCGGTGCCGCCTTCAATGCCGAGGAAGTGATCAAGCGCGCCCATGTCCTGCTCAATCGCATGGAGCAGCACCTGGGCCAGCGCACCTGGCTGGCAGCCGAGCATCCCACCGTCGCCGACGTGGCCGTCTACAGCTACCTGGCCCGCGCCCCGGAAGGCAATGTCGACCTGAGCGGCTACCCGGCAGTGATCGCTTTCCTGGCGCGCATCGAAGCCTTGCCCGGTTTCGTGCCGTTCATCCAGACCCCGGCCGGCCTGACCGCCAAGGCCTGAACGTCCAGTCCACCGATCAGCCGACCACCCACCACCCATCAGATTCAGCGAGGCCAGACATGAAGACTCCTTCCAACGCACCGACCTGGCATGCCGGCGAGAAGCTGCTCCAGCAAAAGCTGGGCGTGGCCGACAAGATGGAAGCGGTGGGGCGTCGCGTGGTGCGCGACTTCATGCCCGACCAGCATCGCGCCTTCTACGCCCAGTTACCCTTCATCGTGCTGGGTAGCGTGGACGCCGAGGGCGATGCCTGGGCCACCTTCCTGGAAGGCCGGCCCGGCTTCATGGCGTCGCCTTCGCCCACGGTGCTGGACATCCGGGCCCGTCCCTCGGCCCAGGACCCGGCCGCGGCCGGCATGGTCGCCGGTGCGCCAGTGGGTTTGCTGGGGATGGAACTGCATACCCGTCGCCGCAACCGCATGAATGGCGTGCTGACGCCGCTGGCCGATGGCTGGCGGGTGGAGGTGGACCAGAGTTTCGGCAACTGCCCGCGCTATATCCAGCTGCGTGATTTTTCCTTCGAGCGCGAACCGCAAACGGCCCACGTCGACCAGGTCGAGCCGATGACCAGCCTCGACGCTGCAGCCCGCGCGCTGATCGGCCAGGCCGACACTTTCTTCGTGGCGTCCTATGTCGATCTGGATGAGGCCCGTCAGGTCGACGTCTCGCATCGCGGCGGCAAGGCCGGCTTCGTCCGGGTGAACCAGGACGGCTCGCTGACCGTGCCGGACTTCGACGGCAACCTGTTCTTTTCCACACTCGGCAACATCGTCCTCAATGGCCGGGCCGGCCTGATGTTCGTCGATTTCGACAAGGGCGACGTCCTGCAGATGACCGGTGAGGCCGAGCTGATCCTGGACTCGTCCGAGATCGCCGCCTTCCAGGGCGCCGAACGGCTGTGGACCTTCCGTTCGCGCAAGATCGTGCGTCGGCCCGGCGCGCTGGCCCTGCGCTGGCGTTTCCAGCAAGATGCCTGGTCGCCGAATTCGCTCATGACGGGCGACTGGCAGCAGACCGGCCGGCGCCTGCTGGCCCAGGAGCAGGGCAGCCGCTGGCGCAGGCTCAAGGTCGCCCGCGTGGTGCAGGAGAGCGATTCCATCCGCTCCTTCCACCTGCAGCCTGACGACGGTGCCGGCCTGCTGCCGGCGCTGCCCGGCCAGCACCTGCCGATCCGCGTGCAGACCGCCGGCAGCGACAAGCCGCTGATCCGCACCTATACCTTGTCCTCGGCACCGTCGGATCCGCATTACCGCATCAGCGTCAAGCGTGATGGCCAGGTATCCCAGCATCTTCATGCGCAATTGCAGGAAGGTGACCATATTGAAGTGCGGGCGCCGGCCGGCGATTTCATGCTGGATGAAACATCCTCCCGGCCGGTGGTCCTGTTGGCCGGTGGCGTGGGCATCACGCCCATGATCGCGATGCTGCGTCACATGGTGTATGAAGGTTTGCGCACGCAGCGCATGCGTCCGGCCACGCTGTTCTATGCTGCACGCAGCAAAAATGACCGCGCATTCGACGCCGAACTGGCGCAACTGGTGGCCGCCGGCAAAGGTGCCATCAAGGTGGTGCGCGTGCTGGGCGACACCACTGATGCCATCGAAGGCCGCGACTTCGATGCCGCCGGTCGCATCGACATGACCTTGCTGGCACGCGCGCTGCCCTTCGGCGATTACGAGTTCTACCTGTGCGGGCCGTCACCGTTCATGCAATCGCTCTACGACGGCCTGCGCGGCTATGGCATCGGCGATGAACGCATCCATGCCGAAGCCTTCGGCCCGGCATCGCTCACCCGTACCGGTGCTGCCACCGAGACGGCACAAGCCTCACAGGCAGCACAAGCCGCACCCGCCCCGGTACCGGTTGCCACCGAAGCGGTGCCGGTGTTCTTCATGGACAGCCTCAAGGAGGCGCGCTGGACGCCCGGCACCGGCAGCCTGCTGGAACTGGCCGAGGCCCGCGGCCTGGAGCCCGAATTCAGTTGCCGCGAAGGCCACTGCGGCACCTGCCGCACCCGTCTGCTGGCCGGCGCCGTCACCTACCCGACGCCGCCCCAGGCCAAGATCGGCGAGGGTGAGGTGCTGCTGTGCTGCGCCGTTCCCGCGCAGCCGGCCGAGTCGGGAAGTGGCCGCATCGAGCTGGCGCTGTAGGCGGGATCGTGCGCGCCATGCGGGTTGCCTCTGGCCCGGCGGAAGCAGGCATAATGCGAGCTTCTTCGATACCCAGGGAAGGGAAGCACATGGACCGTTGGCTGGCGATGCGCATCTTCGTACAAGTCGCGGAAACGGCCAGTTTCGCCAAGGCCGCGCGTCAGATGCAATTGAGCGCCCCGGTGGTGACCCGTACCGTGGCGGCGCTGGAAGAACTGGTCGGCGGGCGCCTGCTGATCCGCACCACCCGCTCGGTGAAGACCACCGAAGCCGGCGCGCGCTACCTGGAAGACTGCCGCCGCATCCTGGGCGAGATCGCCGAAGCCGAGGCCGCCGCCGCCGGCCACCATGCCAGGCCCGCCGGCACGCTGGCGGTGACCGCTTCCTTCCTGTTCGGGCAGATGCATGTGCTGCCCATCGTCACCGAATACCTGGATCTCTATCCCGACATGCGGGCGCGCACCTTCTTCATCGACCGCCCCGTCAACATCGTCGATGAAGGCATGGACGTGGCCATACGCATCGGCCATCTGCCCGATTCGGGCTTTACGGCCATCCAGGTGGGATCGGTCAGCCAGGTGATCTGTGCTGCGCCGGACTACCTGCGCCAGCACGGCACGCCTGCCTCACCCACCGATCTCAAACGGCATCGCATCGTCACCTCCACCAGCGCCTGGGCCTCGCCCGAATGGCGCTTCGCCGACGGCCAGCGCGTGCTGATCGACGCCGTCCTGCAGACCAACACCAACGAAGCCGCCATCAGCACCGCCCGCAAAGGCTGGGCACTGACCCGGGTGCTGGCCTACCAGGTCGCGGCCGATCTGAAGGAAGGCCGCTTGCAGCGCGTGCTGCGCGAATTCGAAGAGCCGCCCCTGCCGATCCACGTGCTCTACCCGGAAGGGCGGCACTCACCGGCCAAGGTGCGGGCTTTCATCGACCTGGCCGTCAGCCGGTTGCGCAACAACCCCTTGTTCCGCTGAATCCGCCGTGCCCGGCACCGCCGGTGCGCGCATTCACATTCACACTCACACTCAGCGCAGCGCCGCCTGCTCCTGCTCTGCCGCCCGCTCGCGCTTGAGCCGGTCGGTGGCCAGCAGATTGTTCTTGGTTTCCTGGATGTGTCGCTCCAGAAGCATGGCCACCTTGGCCGCATCGCGCTGCTTGCAGGCTTCCAGAATCTCGAAGTGATCGCTCTGCGGGCCTTCCTTGCCGGTGGCCAGCGACATCATTTCGTGGGTGTAGCGGTCGGTGTTCAGACAGAATTCCTCGATCAACCGACGCAGCTTGTTGTTGTTGGATGGCGCGCACAGCGCCAGGTGGAAGCGGCGGTTGTACTCGGCCCATTCCGTGACCGAATCAGAAGCGTTGTAGAGATCCAGGATCTCCTGCAACTGCGCCAGATCCCGCTGCACCATGTTCGGGACGGCAATCTTGGCCGCATGGCATTCCAGGGCGATGCGGATATCCATCATCTCGCACAGCTGGTTCACATCCATCCCCGCCACCACCGCACCGCGATTGCGCTGGTAGGTAATCAGCCCCTCCGATTCAAGCTGGCGCAGTGCTTCGCGCACCGGTAGCCGACTGGTGTTGAAACGTTCGGCCAGGGCGTCCTGGCGCAACTGGGTGCCGGAGGCCATGCTGCCGTTGAGGATTTCATAACGCAACTGGTCGCGGATGATTTGCGGGAGCCCCTTGGCGGCCTTGGCCCGGCTGTTTTGCGTTGGCATTGTCGATTTTCTTGTTGGGTCGCCGATTCCTTGCTTGCTGCCCGGGTTCGAGGCCGGCGCGCTGCGCTGCGGCCCGAACGTCATCTGCATTGCCCGTCGGCATCGCTCGCATTGGCGGAATCTGTGGTCTGAAAAGTTCTTATTGTGCCTCAACTTTTCCTCTGATAGACTGGATCCAATCGTTAGTAAATGGATCCAATTTATATAAAGTTGAATAAAGTAATGACTAATTCATATCCAATAACGGGCAATGAGCCGGTCTTGAACTACGCACCACGCAGCCCTGAACGCGAGGCCTTGCGCGCCGAACTGACGGCCCAGAAGAACGCCTGCCGCGACATCCCGGCCGTGGTGAATGGTCAGTCCCTGTACGGCAGGACCACCACGCCGGTGCGGGCTCCGCACGATCACGAGCGCGTACTGGCCAACCTCTACCACGGCGACCGCGAGACCTGTAGCGCCGCCATCGATGCCGCCCTGGCGGCGCAGCGCGAGTGGAGCAACTGGTCGCTGCAGGAGCGTTCGGCGGTGTTTGAAAAGGCCGCCGACCTGCTGGCCGGACCCTGGCGCGCGCGCATGAACGCGGCCACCATGCTTGGCCAGAGCAAGACCTGTTACCAGGCCGAGATCGATTCGGCCTGCGAACTGATCGACTTCCTGCGCCTGAACGTGCAGTTCGCCCACGAGATCGCGCAGATGCAGCCGCGCCACGCGCCGGGCGTACGCAACCGCACCGAATACCGGCCGCTGGAAGGCTTCGTCTATGCCGTCACGCCCTTCAACTTCACGGCCATCGGCGGCAACCTGGCCATCGCGCCGGCGCTGATGGGCAATACCGTGCTGTGGAAACCGGCGGCCACGGCATCGCTGTCGAACTATCTCTTCATGGAACTGCTGGAGGCAGCCGGATTGCCGCCGGGCGTCATCAATTTCGTGCCGGGCGATCCGGTGGAGATCAGCAACGTGGCGCTGAACCACGCGGCCCTGGCGGGCGTGCATTTCACCGGCTCCACGGCGGTGTTCGACAGCATGTGGGGCGAGGTCGGGCGCAACATCGCGCGCTATCGCGCCTATCCGCGCCTGGTCGGCGAGACCGGTGGCAAGGACTTCGTGCTGGCGCATCGTTCGGCCGATGTCGATGCATTGGCCGTGGCACTGGTACGCGGCGCCTTCGAATACCAGGGCCAGAAATGCAGTGCCGCCTCGCGTGCCTACATTCCGGCCTCGCTATGGCCGGCAGTCAAGATGCGCCTGGTGGCCATGGTCAAGTCGATCAAGATGGGCGATGTCTGCGACTTCGCCAACTTCATGGGGGCGGTCATCGACAAGCGCGCCTTCGATCGCATCCGCAGCTACATCTATCGCGCCCGCGAAGATGCCCAGGCCGAGGTCCTGGTGGGCGGCCAGTGTGACGACCGGAGCGGCTATTTCATCGAGCCGACTGTCATCGAGGTCAAGGATGCGCGTCACGCGCTGATGGAAAACGAAATCTTCGGTCCCGTGCTGGCCGTGTACGTCTACCAGGACAGCCAGTGGGACGAAGTCCTGCAACTGGTGGACGGCACCAGCGCCTACGCCCTGACCGGGGCGGTCTTCGCCAGCGAGCGTGCCGCCATCCAGCAGGCCGGCCAGGCGCTGCGTTTTGCCGCCGGCAATTTCTACATCAACGACAAGCCCACGGGCGCCGTGGTCGGCCAGCAACCCTTCGGCGGCGCGCGCCGCAGTGGCACCAATGACAAGGCCGGTTCGGCGCTGAACCTGTTGCGCTGGGTATCACCGCGCACCGTCAAGGAAACCTCGGCGCCGCCGCATGACTACACCTATGCGCACATGAACAAGTAGCGCCGGCGCAACGCATCGATCGTCCGCCGCCGGCCGGCAGCCGGCAATTCCAGCAATCAGGGCCCGACCTGCAGCAGCGCTGCAAGGGAGCGGCTTTTCTTAAAAAAGGGAGAGAGAGCAATGAAGATCAGGATGAAAGCGGCCGTGGCAGCGGCCGCCTGGGTGGTCGGGTCAGGCGCCATGGCGCAGCAGACGGTACAGATGGGCGCCGTCCTGTCGCTCACCGGTGCCAATGCCACCGTGGGCGAAGACGTGCGTCGTGCCGTGGATCTGGCGGTGGACAAGGTCAATAGCCAGGGCGGGGTACTGGGCAAGAAGTTCTCCGTCATCGTCGAAGACTCCGGCGGCAACCCGACCACGGCCTTGAACGCCGCGCGCAAGCTGGTGTCGGTGGACAAGGTGCCGGTGGTGATCGGCGAATATTCCTCGGGCATCAGCATTCCGCTGGGTCAGTACCTGGTCAAGGAAGGCGTGGTCCACATCAACATCGCCAGTACCAGCGTGAAGATCCGCGACATCGGCGCCACTTCCTTCAACCTGATCGGGCTGGAAAACTTCGGCAACCGCTTCTCCGCGGCCGATACCTGGGCGCTGGGCTACCGCAAGGTGGCCGTGATCGCCCCCAACAATGCCTATGGCCAGGGCGTGGCGCACGGCTTCAAGCAGGAGTTCGAAAAACTCGGTGGCCAGGTCATCACCGAAGTCCTCTACACCGCCGGCCAGTCCACCTACCGCCGCGAACTGCAGCAGATCGCCAGGAGCGCACCGGACGCCTACGTCTATACCGCCTATGGCCAGGAGTCGGCCATCCTCAACCGCGAAGCCTTCGAACTGGGCCTGCGCAAGACACCCTGGTACGGCATCCTGCTGTCCATGTGCCTGTCCGACACGCCGGCCGAGATCGCCAACGGCCAGCTAGGCATGGAAGTGGGCTCAGTCGACGGTCCGGCCGGACGTGCCTATGCCGAAGCCTTCAGTGCCCGATACAAGGAAGGCATGAAGACCTCCTATACCGGTTACGCCTATGACGCCGTGCTGATGACGGCCGCCGCCATCAACAAGGCGAAGTCGGTCGATCCGGCCGAGG
This sequence comes from Herbaspirillum sp. AP02, assembly GCF_015767275.1. GTDB lineage: Bacteria > Pseudomonadota > Gammaproteobacteria > Burkholderiales > Burkholderiaceae_D > Herbaspirillum. Next base: position 6,138 of record NZ_JADWMY010000020.1, on the reverse strand, counting down.
TCGCCACGGCCTTGAAGGAGATCGGCAAGAACTACGCCGGCGTCACCGGCACGATCAACTTCGATCAGGACCGCCAGCGCCAGGACCCGCCCTACGCCAAGCTCAAGTACCAGGGCAAGGTGGTTCCCCGCTGAGTCAGAGGCGGCACGTGCGCCTGCGCTGAACGTGCCGTTCGCATTTCCTGCACGGGCCGCCGCCGGGGGAGGGGGCGGTTCCGGCATTTCCCGGAGTATCCGATGTTTCAATTCCTGATTGACACACTGGTCCGCACCTCGGACCTGGCGCTGATCGCGCTGGGCCTGTCACTGGTGTATGGACTGGTGAAGTTTCCCAATATCGCGCACGTGCAGTACGCCATGCTGGGCGCCTATTTCAGCTATTTCCTGCATGCCGCCGGTGTGCCGATGGTGGCCGCGATCCTGCTGTCCTGTTGCGCCGTGGGCTTGCTCACCTTGCTGTTGCACCTGCTGGTGTTCCGTCGCCTGCTGGCGTCCGGCCCGGCCATCACCATGATCGGCTCGCTGGCCCTGGCCATGCTGATGGTGGCTTTTTCGCTGGGCGTGTTCGGTTCCTTCCCGCTGATGTTCAAGTTGCCACTGACGCCGGCGCTGCAGGTGAGCGATATCCGCATCGGCCATACCCAGCTCTACGCCTTGGCCACCACCGTGATCCTGCTGGCGTTGCTGGCGGCCCTGCTGTTCTTCACCCGTACCGGCCGCGCCATGCGGGCACTGTCTTCCAACCCCGCCCTGGCGGCGGCCTCGGGCCTGAATGCCGAGCACATCACGCGCCTGGTCAATTTCTGCAGTGGTGCACTGGCGGCCTTGGGTGGCAGTATGCTGGCCATCACCAGCGGTGCCCACGTCAACCTTGGGCATGACATGCTCTTACCGGTCTTTGCCGCCGCCATCCTGGGCGGGCTGGGCAATCCGCTAGGCGCCGTGGCAGGGGCGTTCCTGATCGCATTGACCGAGACCGTGGTGACCAACCTGAACTTCGGCTGGCTCTTCGGCAAGCCTGTCGCCTTCCTGCCGGTGGCCTACATCAGCGCGGCCTCTTTCCTGATCCTGCTGCTGGCGCTGCTGCTCAAGCCCTACGGCCTCTTCGACCGCGAGGTGCGTCGTGTCTGATTTCCTGATCTTTTCACTGACCATCGCCGGCATCTACGCCATCATGGCACTGGGCCTGAACCTGCAGGCCGGTTATGCGGGTCTGCTCAACTTCGGCCATATCGCCTTTGCCGGCATCGGCGCCTATGCCACCGGCATCGTCACCGCAGCCGGTTACCCGGCCGTGGCCGGGGCTGCGCTGGGCGTACTGGTGGCCATCGTGCTGGGCTGGTGCATTGCCCGCCTGGGGCGTCAACTGGGTGCCGACTATTGGGGCATTGCCACGCTGGCCATCGCCGAAATCCTGCGTACTGTCGCCACCAATGAAGACTGGCTCACCGGTGGTGCCCAGGGCATCAGCGCCATCCGCTTCCTGTTCGGTGACCTGCCCAAGCCCTGGGGGGCGCTGAGCTTCCTGGCCCTGGTGCTGCTGTTGCTGGCGGTCCTGGCCGCTGCCTGCCAACGCCTGGGCGATGGCCGCTTCGGCCGCGCCCTGCGCCTCATGCGGGAAGAACCCAAGCTGGCCGCCTGCATGGGCTACGACCTGCGCGCGCTGAAGTCACGCGCCATCATGGCCGGCGCCGCCACCACCGCCCTGGCCGGCTCCCTCTACGCCCACTACATGAGCTTCGTCGGTCCCGACTACATGCTGGCCTCCGAGACGTTCATGCTGTGGACCATGCTCATGATCGGTGGCATGGGCAATACCGTGGGTGTCATCACGGGCGTGGTACTGGTGCAGGCGGCCTATGGCCTGGTGCCTTTTGCCAAGGACAGCTTGCAGTTCGGTTCCGACATCGCCGGTGCACTGCGCATCGGTCTCATCGGCCTGATCCTGCTGGCCTCGCTGCTCTGGCGCAGCCAGGGCCTGATTCCCGAAAAGCTGAGGAAGATCCCATGACCCTCGTTAGTTCCCCAGCGCTGCTGGAAGTCAGTTCCCTGGCCAAGGCCTTCGGCGGCAACCGCGTCCTGCAGGACGTGCACCTTGCCATCGGTCGCGGCGAGATCGTCGGCCTGCTGGGTCCCAATGGATCCGGCAAGAGCACCCTGCTCAATACCATCACCGGCTTCGAAGCCATTGATGCCGGTTCGGTGCGCTATGCCGGCCAGGAGATCGGTCGGCTGGCTGCACACCGCATCGTCGGGCAGGGCGTGGCGCGCACCTTTCAGTTGCCGTCCATGCCGCAGAAGATGTCGGTGATCGAAGTCGCCATGGCCGCCGCTTCCGCCCACCACGGATTCTGGGAAACCCTGTTGCGTGGCCGGGCCGCACGACGGGCCGAGCAGGCCGCGCGCAACAAGGCCACACGCCTGCTGGACGAATTCCTGCTGACCCATGTACGCGATCTGCCGGCCTCGGCCCTGTCGGGCGGCCAAAAGAAGTTGCTGGGCATCGTCTGCGCCCTGATGGGCGATCCGCAGTTGCTGATGCTGGACGAGCCCACGGCCGGCGTGCATCCCAATCTGCGCAACGATATCGTGCAGGCGCTGTTGCGCCTGAATCGACAGGGCATGACCCTGGTCATCGTCGAGCATGACATGCACTTCATCCGCGAAGTCTGCAGTCGCTGCATCGTGCTCGATCGCGGCCACATCGTGGCCAGCTGCGCCCCGCAGGAGCTCTCCTCCAACGAAAGGGTGCTGCAGGCCTATCTGGGCGGCGGCACATCGCAACAGGATCAAGCTACGGAGGTCACGCCATGATCATGATCGACAAACTGGTCGCCGGCTACAGCGCCGAGGTCGATATCCTCAAGGGCATGTCGCTGCATGCGCAACACGCCGAAATCATCACCCTGCTCGGTCCCAACGGCTGCGGCAAGTCGACGCTGCTCAAGACCATTGCCGGCTTCCTCAGGCCGCGCCAGGGCAGCATCACCCTGCAAGGTGAAGACATCTCGACGCAGCCGGTCCATCACAAGATCCGCCATGGCGGCATCGGTTTCGTACCGCAGACAGAGAACGTCTTCGCCGCGCTGTCGGTGCGCGAGAACCTGCAGGTGGGCGGCCACTACCTGAGCGGCCTGCAAGCGCGTCAGCGCATGGAGCAACTGTGCGAGGACTACCCGGTACTGCGTCGCAAGTTCAATGTCCCGGCCGCCTCCCTGTCCGGCGGCGAACGTCAGATCCTGGCGCTGGCGCGGGCGCTGATGCCGCGTCCCCGCCTGCTGTTGCTCGATGAACCCTCGGCCGGGCTGTCGCCCAAGGTGCTGCTGGAAGTCTTCGACGCCATCTGCACCGTCCGCGACAAGGAACAGGTGACCATCCTGATGGTGGAGCAGAACGCCATGGAGGCCCTGCGCATCTCCGACCGCGCCTATGTGCTGTCCATGGGCACGGTCGCCTTGAGTGGCAAGGCCGGGGAGCTCATGCACGATCCCCAGGTCCGGGAGCTTTATCTGGGTGGTCGCGCCGCCTGATTTCGGTAGTGTGCCTTGCGGGTCGTGGCGAACGCTGCGGCCCGCTTTTTTTGACATCCGGGAACACGGGCAAGGGGGTAGGGGATGGGGCGTCATTTGACGATCAGGGCGGGCTTGGCCGGTGGCATGGGCTTTCTCTCGGCCATGTTGCTGTTGTTGGGGCTGCTGGGGCTGTGGAGCCTGGCCGGCAGCAATGCCGAACTACGCGCCATGTATGCGCAGCGGCTGTTGCCCATGCAGCAGCTTGGTCAGGTCATGGCGGCGCTGGACCGCAGTCGTTCGGGCATCGCCGCTGCCATTCTCGATCCCGGTGCCATTCAGGGCGAGCTGGACGCCTTGCAGCGCGCCCGCAAGGAGGGTGATCAGGCGTGGCAAGCCTATCTGGAGACCATCGAGGACGAAGAGGAACGCGTCCTCGCCGCCCGCTTCAGCGAGCATTACCGCGCGCTCTGGCAGCAGGGTGTCTCACCTGCCATCGAGGCTGTCAGCAGCTTCAATATCCCCGGTGCCACCGAGCTCTACAGTCAGACCCTGGCTCCGCTGTATGCGCGGGCCAGTGTACCGATGGCGCAATTGATCGCCCTGCAGCGCGAACACGGCGCCGCCATCTATGCCCACTCGCAGCAACGCTATCGTCTGGTCTTCATCGCCAGTGGCGTGGCCATGGTGGCCGGCCTGCTGTTCGCCCTGGTGATGGGCGTGCTGCTGTTGCGCGCCATCTCGCGGCCACTGCAGCAAGCCATTGACATCGCCACCCGCGTGGCCCAGGGCGATCTGGGCCATCTCGGCGCACACGTCCATGGCATCGGTCGCAACGAAACCGGCCGCCTGATGCAGGCCCTGGCCAGCATGCATGGCAGTCTGGTGGAGATCGTGGCCAAGGTCCGTCACAGCACGGTCGCCATCACCAGTGCCTCCGACGAGATCGGTAATGGCAATCTCGACCTGTCCCGTCGCACCGAGCGCCAGGCCGCCTCGCTGGAACAGACCGCCGCGTCCATGACCAAGCTGACTGCCACCGTGCGGCACAACGCCGAAGCGGCCCGCCAGGCCGACGACATGGCACGCCAGGCGGCCGAGGTGGCGACCGACGGCCGGCGCGCGGTCAGCGAGGTGGTGCAGACCATGCAGGCCATCGATGCCGCCTCACGGCAGATCGTGGAGATCATCGCGATGATCGATGCCATCGCTTTCCAGACCAATATCCTGGCCTTGAATGCGGCCGTGGAAGCAGCCCGCGCCGGTGAACAGGGGCGTGGCTTTGCCGTGGTGGCGGCCGAAGTCCGGGTGTTGGCGCAACGCTCGGGTGCGGCCGCCCAGGAGATCAAGAGCCTGATCGGCGATACGGTCCTGAAGGTCGATGCCGGCAGCCACCTGGCGCAGGTCGCTGGCGCCACCATGCAGCGCATCGCCGGTCGCATCGAAGAGGTCAGTCACCTGGTGGCGGCCATGGCCCGCAGCAACGAGTCGCAGCGCCAGGACATCGAGCAGATCCATGACGCCGTCACCCAGATCGACCAGGGCACGCAGCAAAACGCGGCTCTGGTGGAACAGGCAAGCGCTGCAGCGTCAGCCTTGCAGGAACAGGCCCGGGACCTGTCGGCGGCGGTGGGCGTGTTCCGGGTGGCGTAGGTTCAGACCGTCCTGGCCTCCAGCGGCACCCGCTGCAGGAACCTCTCAAACGAGGCCAGGAAAGCCTGTTCCGGCGCCGACAGCTTGCGCTGCCCATGCCAGGTCAGGAAGACATCGATCTCGGCCACCGGCCCATCCAGGGGAAGGACCTTCAACTGGCCCTCGGCCACGTCCTGGCCGATCAGGTGCTCGGGCAGGAAACTCAGGCCCACGCCGGCCACCACCATGCGGCGGATTTCCTCCACATGCGACGAGGCGCCGGCAATGTGGCCGGTGAAGCCCTGCTGGTCGCGGAAGACGGTCAACGGGGAGAGCGTGTCGCCCAACTGGTCGCTGGCGAAGCAGACGAAATTCTGCACCAGCAGTTCGGCCATGCTGACGCTGCGCTGGGCGAACAGGGGATGATGCCGGCCACATACCAGCACGTAGCGATGCCGCAGGAAGAGGCGCCGCTCCAGCTTTTCCACCGGCTTGCGGCACAGGCAGAGGCCCAGGCCGCTGCTGCCCTTGGCCAGGGTGTCGAGAATGGCGGCACTCTGCATGACATCGATACGAAACTCCACACGCGGATAGCGGCGATGGAAGCGCGCCAGGAAATCGTCATACGCCGCGCTCTGCACCCGGCTCATCAGCAGCAGCCGCAGGCTGCCTGCCACGTCCTCGCCGGCATGGCCGGCGGCGCCATCGATGCGCGCCACCATGCCATACATCTCCCGCGCCACCGCATAGATTTCCTCGCCCAGCGGCGTCAGGCGGAATTCACCATGGCGGCGATGCAGCAGCACCCCGCCCAAGGTCTCTTCCAGCCGCCGCAGCGCCTGGCTGACCGCAGGCTGGCTCAGGCACAGGGTCTCGGCGGCGCGCCCCACGCCCCGCTCCTGGACCACGAACATGAAGGTACGCAAGAGGTTCCAGTCCATGCGTTCCGAGGACAGCGGCGGCAGGAGCGGGCGGGGGCTGGCGGGGTCGTGGCGCAT
>NZ_JADWMY010000019.1 GCF_015767275.1 Herbaspirillum sp. AP02 | reverse complement strand
GGCAGGCACTTCCCCGCCTGCCGGCTCCCCCCTCACCGCATCCCATCTCCGCCAAACCCGACCGGCGACAACACCACCGGCATGGAAAGTGCTTGGCACGGGAGGTAGCGAAGAGATCGACCGCCCCGTCCTCCTACCTCCAGGCCCTGCGCATTCATGCAGGTCGCCTGTAGTATTCGTGAAAGAAACTCCTCATATCCTTTCAAAGTGGTCCCACCACGTTGATGCAGTCCTGATGAAAACCGCCCGCTCCCCCTTCGCCCTCCGTCACCGCCCCTCCCTGCTGCATCGACATGGCCGGCTTGCCAGCCTGCTGTCTGCGTTCACGCGTCGTGCCGCGCGGCGGCTGGAGTTGCGCTCCTTCCCCTTGCTGCAGGAACAGTTCAGCGCCGAGGAAGGATGGCGCGCCTGCCTGGCCATCGCGCTGCCGCTGGCGGCGGCCATGGTGAGCGGCCAGCACTGGCTGGCATGGGCCGTGTTCGCCGCTTTCTGGACCTGCCTGTGCGACGCCCCGGGGCCGCACGTCCAGCGGCGGCGCCTGCTGGCCGGCTTTGCCGTGGCGGGCACGGTAGTGGCGTTCATCGGTTCATGGAGCGCCTCCTGGAGCAGTCACGCGGCCCTGCTGGCCGCACCGGTGATGGTGCTGCTCAGCGTCACGCTGATCGGTGCCATTCAGTCGGCAGCCCTGCTGGGGACGCTGCTGGCAGTGGTGGCGGTGGTGGCGGCCGGGTTCCCGCACGCGCCGGCGTTGGCGGCGCTGCAGGCTGCATCCTTCCTGATCGGCGCGCTCTGGGCCTGGCTGCTGATCAACCTCGTCTGGCGTATCGACGAACACACCGCCTTGCGCCAGGCGGCGCAGGCGGCCCTGCTGCGCATGCTCGACATGAGCCGCGACCTGCTGGCCGCTCGCGACGGCCAGCACCGTGAACAGCACTGGCACAGCGAACACGGCGAACACCGCCGTGCCGTGCGACTGGCATTGGAACGGCTGCGCACCATGCTGCAGCTTCATGAACGCGCCCCGGGTGGTGGCGCGCACACCTATCGCCGCCTGCTGGAAGCCTGCGAAATGATCTTCAGCGCCTTGATCGCGCTGGAACACGCCGCCATCCAGCAACTGGCCTCGCCCGGCGAGCGCCGCATCGTGGCGCGGGTAGCACGCATCGTGGTGCTGCGCGCATACCAGCGGCTGTCGCTGGAACCGCATGCCCCGCTGGCATCCAACCAGGCCCGCCCGATCGACCTCAAGCGCAGCAGCCGGCTGACCGACACCTTGATGCGCGGCTGCCTGTCGGCCTTGATGCAGGCCCACACGCTGCTGCTGTCCGATCCCGCCTGGGCGCAATACCACGAGGAGCACGGCAGCGATGATCCCTCACCGACCGCAACGCGACCCGACTGGCGCACCGGGCTGGGCCGGGGCCTGCAACAGGGCGCCCGTCAGGCCGCCGGCGTGGCCGCCGTGTTCTATGCGGCCCAGGTGTTCCAGCTCGGCTATCCCTACTGGGCCACGATGGCCGTGGTAGTGGTGCTGCAAGGTGCGGCACGCCAGACCTGGACGCGCTGCCTGGAGCGCATCCTGGGAAGTCTGCTCGGCGGTGCATTGGCGCTGAGCCTGCTCCAGGTCGCCTCCGGCGTGACCTGGGTGCTGCCGCTGGTGGCGGTGATGCTGGCCGGCCTGGCCATCGCCCTGCGGCTGGTGAACTACACGGTATTCGTGGTGTTCCTGACCATGTTGTTCATCTGCGTGACCGAAATGCTGCAACCTGGTGTGGGCATCGCCTCGGCCCGGGCGCTGGACAACCTGATCGGCAGCGCCGTCGCCTTGCTGGCCGCCCTGGCGCTATGGCCCGAACTGGGTGCCTCGCCGCGTGAGCGCATCGCGCTCGGTCTCAAGGCCAATCGCGACTATCTGGATGCAGTGGTCGGCCACCAGCCGCCATCGACCTTGCGTCGCCTGCAGCGCCAGGCCGGGCTGGCCAGCATCGACGCCGAGACCGCCCTGCACGACCTGGGTGGCTTGCGCCGCCACAGCGAACGCCTGTCCCACAGCGAGATGGCCCGTCTACGCGAAGTGCGCGAACTGGCCGGGCAGGCATCGGTGGCCTGGCATCTTGATCAAGGCACCCGGCAGGACCTGGCCACGGCGCGGGAGAGCTGATCCGGTATACTTCCGGTTTTACCGAGTCTGCCTGCCCCGCCCACCGACATGTCCGACCAAGCCCCCGAACCGATCTTCCCTGATGACGCTGTTGCCGGTGCCGATTCCATCCCCGCGCCGCGACGCTGGATCGTCCTGCAGAACATCCATGAAGTGGAAACCTGGATCGATACCTACAACCGCGAACTGCAGGCGGTGGTGTTCCGCCACAAGATGAACACCGTGAACGCCGGCCAGGGCATCTGCTTCACGCTGGAACTGGGCGGCGAAATCTATCTGCACACCACTCCGGAAGGCCAGATCCTGCTGGATGTCAGTGAGGAAGCCGCCTGGGCCGCGCCGGTCATCAGCGCTGCCGCCAATGTTCCCGCCCCTGCCGGTTCGGTCTGGGTACTGCCGCCCGATACGCTCACGCAACTGGTGCTGGGTCTGTCAGGGCTGATCGCCAGTTCACAGTTCGTGCTGCGGCATGAATATCGCCTGGGCAGGTCGCAGCGCCCGTACTGAGACGACCGCCCTGCTCCGCCTCGCCTGCATCGATACCCATACGAAGAAAGTCAACGATGAAAGAACGCACCCTGATCGCCGCCGGCGCCATCAACATGTTCATCGCCGTAGGCTGCGGCGCCTTTGGCGCGCACGGCCTGAAGCGGATGATTTCGGAAGAGATGCTGGCGATCTGGCATACCGCCGTGACCTACCAGGCCATGCACGCCCTGGGCATGATCGCCATCGCCCTGCTCATGCCGCGCATGGCCGGCGCGGCGATGCGCTGGGCCGGCAATCTGATGCTGGCCGGCATCGTCGTCTTCAGCGGCAGCCTCTACCTGCTGGCGCTGACGGGAACGCGCATCCTGGGCGCCATCACGCCCCTGGGTGGTGCGGCCTTCCTGGCCGCCTGGCTGCTGGTGGCGTGGGCCGCCTGCAAGCGCGACGCCTGAGACCTGCTCAGGCAGCCGCGCCGCTCAGGACTTCCTTGACCAGCTCGTCGATCTCGCCGGTGATGTTGGACAGCACGCCGGCCACCACCGAAAATTCCTTGCCGGCCTGACCCGAACGGGCTGCCACGATGCGCGCATTGAAGGCCACCATCTTGGCTTCGCGGGCGATGATCTCGATGTCGGTCATGATGCCGCGCAATTGTTCGCGCATGAGCCGCGCATGCTTCTTCGACTGGGCCTCGTAGACCGCCGTGATCTCGTTGAGCACGCCCAGCAGCGGCGTGGTCTCCTGCACCAGTTGGGCCAGCAGCTCGGGGCCGCTCTTGAGCCGGTCTTCGATGGCGTTGAGGGTGCGCTGGGCCAGCGCGGCGAATGCGGTGATGCGGGCATCACCGGCGGCGCGCCCGTAATACACCTCTTCCAGCTCGGGACAGAACACTCCGGGCAAATCGCCTGAACGCTTGAGCAGGGCCGCATGCGCATTGCTGAACAGGGCCAGCGCCTCGCGGGCGGTAGCACAGGCGCCCTGCTGCCCCTGCGCGGCCAGCACCGCATAGAGCACCAGACGCTGCGAGGTGAAGCGACGACGCCCGGAAAGATTGATCAAGGCGCCGAAGACTTCTCCCGACAAGGGCACGGTGGACGCATCCTCCGCCACGCGGTCGGGTGCGGTATCGATCAAGGCCAGGGTGGACATGGCAAGCTTCCTTCCTACAATGCAACGATAAAGCGCGCAGACGTGCAGCGCGCTGCGCGTCTGCGCAAGGGCCGGGGGCGACCGGACCCAATCAGGTCAAGAGCCGCGCCGACTACCCGTGACGGCTCAGGCCGCCTCGCGCGCCGGATGGGCCTGCTTGCGATACAGGAATTCCAGCACCGCGGTGCGGTACAGGCCATACTGCGCGTCCTGTGCCAGCACCACCCGGTCACGCGGCCGGGCCAGCTTCACCTCCAGCACTTCGCCGATGGTGGCGGCCGGGCCGTTGGTCATCATGACGATGCGGTCCGACAGCAGCACCGCCTCGTCCACATCGTGGGTCACCATGACCACGGTGGATTCGGTCTTGGCCACGATCTTGAGGAGTTCATCCTGCAGATGGGCGCGGGTCAGTGCATCGAGTGCGCCGAACGGCTCGTCCATCAGCAGGACCTTGGGTTCCATCGCCAGGGCGCGGGCGATGCCTACGCGCTGCTTCATGCCGCCGGAGATTTCATTGGGACGCTTGGTCTCGGCCGCGTTCAGCCCCACCAGCGCCAGTGCGGCGCGGGTGCGGTCGCGCAGTTGCGTGCGGTTTTCGCTGGCGCCAAAGACGCGTTCCACGCCCAGGTAGATGTTTTCATAGCAGGTCAGCCAGGGCAGCAGTGAATGGTTCTGGAACACCACCGCCCGCTCCGGGGCCGGGCCACCGATCTCGCGGTTGGCGCACAGGAGCACGCCGTCGCTGGGCTTGAGCAGGCCGGCGATGAGATTGAGCAGGGTCGACTTGCCGCAACCGGAGTGGCCGATCAGGGTAATGAATTCGCCCTTGGCCACCGTCAGGTTGATCTCGCGCAGCGCGTGGAAGTCGCCCTTCCTGGTATGGAACACCATCTCCACGCCGTGGATGTCGATGAATTTGCCGTTGATGTTATCCATGAAGTGCTCCCGCCTGTTCAGTTGTTGACCTGTTCATAGGTAAAGGCCTTGGCCAGCGCCACCAGCAATTGCTCCAGCACCAGCCCCACGACCCCGATGACGACGATGGCGATGATGATGTGCGGCACGTTCAGGTTGTTCCATTCGTCCCAGACCCAGAAGCCGATGCCGACGCCACCGGTGAGCATCTCGGCGGCCACGATGACAAGCCAGGCGGTACCGATGGACAGGCGCACCCCGGTCAGCATGTAGGGCAATACCGAGGGGAATAGGATCTTGGTCAGCACCTTCCATTCCGACAGGTTCAGCACGCGCGCCACGTTCATGTAATCCTGCGGCACCCGCTGCACGCCCACGGCGGTGTTGATGATCATGGGCCAGATCGAGCAGATGAAGATCGACCAGATCGCCGCCGGATTGGCCGACTTGAACACCAGCAGCCCGATGGGCAGCCAGGCCAGTGGCGAGACCGGACGCAGCAGGCTGATGATGGGGCCGAACATGCGCGACAGGAATTCCACCCGGCCGATGGCAAACCCCAGCGGGATGCCCACTAGCGCCGCCAGGCCGAAGCCCATGCCGACCCGCTGTAGCGAGGCCAGCACGTTCCAGCCTATGCCCTGGTCATTGGGACTGTTGCGATAGAAGGGATCGGAAAACATCACGCCGGCCTCCTTCAGGGTGACCCATGGCGTGGGGAAACTCGCGGTCTTCAGGGCGATGATCTGCCACACCAGCACCAGCAGCGCCACGCCCAGCACCGGCGGCACCACGCGCATGAACAGTCCGCCTGCGGCCAGGCGCTTCCTGGCGGCGCGCACTCTGGAGCGGGTGGTGACGGCTACCGGCGCCGCCTGCACCTGGCTGGCGGCAGGAACAGGTCCACCCTGGCCGTTGGCGGCGGGCTTGGCGTTATCGCCCATGATGCTTTCCATGACTGCACTCATCGCTTTCCCCTTGCTGATGACATTTCACTGTGACGGCCAGCGCTTTGGCTGCACTGCCAGCGCTGGCCGCCGAGGCTTACACCTTGATCTTGAACGACTGCGCATAGGCAGCCGGATTCTTGCCGTCCCAGACCACGCCATCGACCAGTTTGGAACTGCGCATGACTTCCTTGGGCAAGGGCGTCTTGGTCATGGCGGCGGCCTCCTTGTAGAGATCGATCTGGTTCACCGACTTGGCCACGGCGAGGTAGTCCGGATCGCTCTTGAGCAGGCCCCAGCGGCGATGCTGGGTCATGAACCACATGCCGTCCGACAGAAAGGGGAAGTTCACCTGCCCTTCATCGTAGAACTTCATGTAGTTGGGGTCGTCCCAGGTCTTGCCCAGCCCGTTCTGGTAGCGGCCCAGGATGCGCTGGTCGATCACGTCCTTGCTGGTGTTGACATAGGACTTGTCGGCAATGACCTCGGCCATCTTGTTCTTGTTGGCCAGCGAGGCGTCGATCCATTTGCTGGCGTCCAGGATGGCGGCCATCATGGCGCGGCAGGTATTGGGGTATTTCTGGACGAACTCCAGCGAGGTACCCAGCACCTTTTCCGGGTGGTCCTTCCAGATGTCCTGGGTGGTGATGGCGGTGATGCCTACGCCATCGACGATGGCGCGATGGCCCCAGGGCTCGCCCACGCAGAAGCCGTCCATGTTGCCCACCCGCATATTGGCTACCATCTGCGGCGGCGGCACGGTGATCACCTTGGCATCCTTCATCGGATGGATGCCGTTGGCGGCCAGCCAGTAATACAGCCACATGGCGTGGGTACCGGTGGGGAAGGTCTGGGCAAAGGTGTATTCACGCTTGTCGGTCTGCATCAGCTTGGCCAGCGAGGCGCCGTCGACGGCGCCCTTGTCGGCCAGCTTCTTGGACAGGGTGATGGCCTGGCCGTTGTGGTTCAGGCCCATGAGCACCGCCATGTCCTTCTTCTGCCCGCCGATGCCCATCTGCACGCCGTAGATCAGGCCATAGAGCACGTGCGCCGCATCCAGCTCGCCATTGGTCAGCTTGTCGCGCACGCCGGCCCAGGAGGCTTCCTTGCTGGGGACGATCTTGATGCCGTACTTCTTGTCGAAGCCCAGTACCGAGGCCATCACCACCGAGGCGCAATCGGTCAGGGGGATGAAGCCGATCTTGACCTCTTCCTTTTCCGGTTTGTCCGACCCGGCGGCCCAGGCGCCGCCGCTGGCCAGCCCCAGCATGCCGGCCCCGGCCGCCAGGCCTGCGCCCTGTATCAGCGTGCGGCGCTTGCCGTCCACCACGTCGATCATCCCCGCCGGCTTGGCTGGTTCGATTTCTGCGAGCTTGCCGGCCTTGTCCGCCTGAGCGTTGAATTCCATAGCACCCTTCCCCTTGCGTTGCGAATTGACGAAAGACATCAACAAAAAAGGCGTGTCCCGTCATGGATGACCATGCCGGAAGACGCCTTTGTCCTGGACGATGCGACCGCCGTTGGTCACACCTTCACATCTATTGCGCACCGAGTGCGCTATATCCTCGATTCAGCAAAGACTGTGCCAGCGCCTGATAATCGCCCGCAAAGCCTTGTCGCCGCTGTGCCGTTGGTCGATGGACCAGGGCTGCCGGGTGCTCCCGCCAGCCTGCGTGCGCCGTCAAAACGCGCGCAGACCGCACTTCCTTTGTGCTTTGCACCAACTTGGCGGCATGGTCGGGGCGGAGCCGGGGACGTAATGGGGGAAATGGAGGAGGTGGCCGCCTACCCGGCCTTGCCGGATTTTCCTACAGCACATTGCGAAGGCCGCTGATCGCGGCCACAACATCGCTCAGCCTATGATGGCTCAGCATCAAAGAACGACCCGGCGCTTGCACCCTGGCGGGCAAGAACGAACTCAATAAGAAAGGAGAAACTCCATGACCCTCGGCACCATCCTGCTCATCGTCCTGATCCTGATCCTGCTCGGCGTGATTCCGGCCTGGCCGCACAGCCGCGGCTGGGGCTATGGTCCCAGCGGCATCGCCGGCACCATCGTCATCATCCTGTTGATCCTGTTGCTGCTCGGGAAGATATAAGGCGGGGCGGCAGCAGATCCGCCAAGGTGCTCTGCTGCCAGCGCCCCCTGATCCCATCCCTGCGACCCTCCCCTCCCGGATGCAAGCCTGATACCATCGGCCTGCGGAAGGGAACACGGCGCAGTCGGTGCCCTGTCACCGACCGCGCCGTTTGCATTGCGTCCGGCTGGCTTCTCCGCCGCGACAGAGGTGTGGACGGCCCATCCCCTTGAAGTTTTCGCACGTCCGTGATGAGGCCTACAACAGATGAACAACAAACTCCTCGCTTGCCCCCTGCCCGCCTGCCTGGCCGCGCTGACCATCCTGTGCGCAGGCGCTGCCCATGCCGCCCCGCAATCCCAGTCCAATGGCGACCCCGCCCGCTGGTACCAGACCGCCGACACGCCCAAGGAGCGCCTGCGCAATCTCAATCAGGAAACCGCCGCTGCCTACGCCGAGGCGCTGAGCGACTGCAAGGCACAGCGCGGCAAACAAGCCAGGAACTGCCGCAAGGAGGCCGCCGCCGCCCGCAAGGACGACAACGCCCGTGCCCGGCGCATCTACGAGGACTACAAGGCAACGGACGCCAAGCCGGCGTCCTGAGGCCGACGCGCCGTGCTCCCGCCGCTGGATTTCTCCTGCACCATGACAAACGCCGCAACGAAATGCATCGTTGCGGCGTTTGTCGCATTCGGTCTACGCAGGCCGGGATGACCCGCTTTCCGCTTTCAGTAGAGTGCCGGCTTACTTGCCCACCTGGTTACCGATGACACCCCCCACGGCGGCACCACCCACGGTGCCGATGGCGCTACCACCGGTGAGCACTGCGCCACCCACTGCACCGGCGCCTGCGCCAATGGCGGTGTTCTTGTCGCGTGCGGACATGTTGCTGCAGCCGGTCATCGCGGAAAACGCAAAGATGGCTACCGAGGTCACTGCCAGTTTTTGAATTGTTTTCATGACTACTCCTTCCTCATTGTCGAATTGAGCCCGACGATCAGATTGCGCAGAGGGTGTCGCCGAACCACTGGCAACATCGCCACGGCATCAGGTCATCGGACGCATGATCACGCGCGCAGCCGGAGCTTGCGGCGCAGCCTTGGCCGATTCGCGGGCCACATCCTCGGAACATGCATCAGCCTGTTGCCCGGAGAGCAATACGGCTTCACGCATGAACCTGGAACGACGGCCTTCAGCCATGTCCATGTACCGGAACTTCTGTTGACCAGCCTTCTGCAGGCGGGACGCATCGACCGGCATGTGACGATCCATCGTCGAGGTCGACCAGCGTGCTGCGCTGGCATCGGCCTGTCGGGGCGCTGCATAAGCGGAAGAGGCAAGTGCCGAGGCGGCTACCAGCATGCAAATACCGACTGTTTTTTTCATGGTCTGCCCTTTCAGGGGTCCCTTCTTGGCGGTGAGCAAAAAATTTCATGCGGCAACCCGAGAACTCTTTTCCATTTCCCGGCTCTACCAGCACCATGGCGACATGGTCGCGGAAATTGCTGCATCACAAAATCAGCCGTTTCCGATTCTGGCGTAGGAAAATTCCTACACTGCCATCCCGCCGCGTGCCGAAAATGCCGTGGGCTCGTCAGAACCCATGCGGCACTCACGGCGACGGCGCCCGCCTCTTAGTTCTTTGCCGCTTCCTTGGCATCGCCATAGGACTTCTGGACATTGCCTTCCACCTGCTTGGCGGCACCCTTGACCTGCTGCGTGGTGTTGCCGGTCAGCTCACCGGTCTTCTGCTGCACCTTGCCTGCCACTTCCTTCAAGCTACCCTTGACTTGATCCTTGTTCATGATGGCTCCTTTGTGGTTGATTGCCTGATAGGTCCCGGCTGCAAAGTCAGGACATTCCTGCCCGCTGGCCGGCACCGCCGCCTTGTCTGCCCTTCGGGTCAGGCTGCGACGATGAGTCCATGGTATCGATGAGCCTGTGGCGCGCACATAAGAGAGTCGCCCTTTCGCACGTAGGAAAAAACGAAAAATCGTGCAGGAAAAACGCCCCCCTGAACAATCCTCACCAAAATGCAGAAAGCCGCCCTGGAGGCGGCTTTCGGACGAATGGCGGGAGGCAGGAACGGCGTCGGTGCGGGCCGCTCAGGCGTCGCTGGTCGGCAGTTCAGGACGGATCGGCAGGCTGATACTGATCAAGGCGCCCTTGCCCGGCGTCGAGCGGATATCGACCTCCCCGCCGAAGAAGGTGGCACGCTCGCGCAGGCCGCGCAGGCCATAGGTCTTGTGATTGTCACGCCGCTCCTCGGGGATGCCCACCCCATCATCGCGCACGGTCAGGGCAACGTGGTCCTCGTCGATATCGAGGATCACATCCACCTTGCTGGCCTGGGCGTGCTTGGTGACGTTGTTGAGCATTTCCTGCAGCATGCGATAGATGGCGATCTCCATCTCATGGCCCACATCCACGTCTTCATCCGGCAGGCTGGCGTGACAGGCGATACCGGTGCGCTCATGCAATTCGTCGAGTTGTTCGGAGATCGCGGCCTTGAGACCGAACAGGTCCAGCGTATTGGGGCGCAGTTCGGTCTGGATGCGGCGGGTGGTGGCTACGAGCGACTTCATCAGGCCCTGCATGCGGGTCTTGCGATCGGCCCATTTTTCATCCGGCGGCAGGATCTGATAAACCCCTTCCAGGTGCATCGACAAGGCCGTCAGGGAGGCGCCCATGTTGTCGTGCAGCTCGCGGGCGATGGCACGCTTTTCTTCTTCGCGCACGGTTTCCAGGTGGTTGGTCAGCTCGCGCAGCAGGGCGGTACGCTGGATCACGGTCTTTTCCAGCTGGCTCTCGCGCTGGCGCAGTTCGTCCTCGGCCTGCTTGCGCTCGGTGATGTCGGTGCTGATGCCGATGACACCCTGCACGCTGCCATCCTTGCCGAACCACGGCACCTTGGCGGTCTGGAAGGTGACCACGCCCTCGGGCAGGTGCAGCGTCTGCTCCAGCTTCTCGGGCTTGCCCGAGGCCATGACGCGGCGGTCGTCGCGGTCCACCGTATCGGCCTCTTCCTGCACCAGGAACAGTTCGCGGCTGGCGCGGTACATGGTCTCTTCCCAGGTCTTGCCCAGCTTGTGCAGGGTGGCCGGATTGGCGAAGATCATCAGGCCCTGGCGGTTCTTCACGAAGATCGGATCGCTGGTACTTTCGCTGACGGCATTCAACAAGGCGCTGGTCTCGGCCAGCTTCTGTGCATTGCGGGTCCGTTCGCCGTATTCGCTGTCCAGCCGGCTGGCCGAGCCCCAGAAGATGAAGAGCACGATGGCGCCATTGATCAGGGTCAGGGTCGGCAACACCAGCTCCGGCACGATCCAGCCATGCGTCATGCCCCAGCTCAACAGCAGGCTGAAGGCCAGTAGCAGGAACAGCGTCTGCGGCAGCAGATGACGTAGCATCTGGCCGCCCGGCGCAATGCGCATGATCACCGCCATCAGGGGGTGCGCCGGCCGCGCCATGAGCAGGGCCGCACCCAGCAGCGCGAATACCAGCGCCGATAGCAGCGACACTGGCAAGGGGAAATCGAGATAGATGAACTGGCTGACATCGTACAGATAGCCGACCAGCGGAATGGCTGACAGCGCGATCAACGCAAAGGCCAGGTACTCGGCCGGATAATAGCCGCCCAGCAGACGCCAGTCATGCAGCAGCAAGGCGGCGGCCATGAGCACGAAGCCCAGCGACAGCAAGGGTGGGATCGCCAGCGGCGAGATTGTTTCGGCGCCCTCCAGCGGCAGCCAGCCCAGCGCGAACATGACACCGTGCGCCAGCGTGGCCAGCCCGCCGACCAGCAGCAGCACCGCCAGACCGACGGCGAAGCGCCGCAGCAGCGGACGGCGTACCGGTGAATTCATGCTATTGAAGTAAAGCGCCAGGGCGCCCACGATGAAACCGCCGGCCGTGACTTCGCGCACGGCCAACAGGCCGGAGAGCAGACGCCGGTATTCCGCACCGAGGAAGCCAGTCAGCAGGACCACGATGCCCAGCAGGATCACGGCCATGGACAAGCCCATGGCCAGCGTCACCATGCCGCTGTAATTGGCGTGCGATGCCGCGAAATACTCGACCGATGCGCTGTTCTGGATATCGGCGGAGGACGGACGAAGTCCGTCTTGGTTCTTCTGCATCGTCGGGAATCCCTTGTTCTTTTGCGATCCGTGGTGTCCGTGCGTCCGCGCTGTCCATGCGGTCCGTGCGGTCCGGACATCAAGCCTGCGTCACGGTCTTGCGGACTCCGGGCAGGCTTTTTGCCATGATCGGTTCTCGTTGTCTGGTTGACCGCGGTCGCGCCGAACAGCCTTGGCGCCGCGATCATTGGCGGCACAAATTATGCAGCAAAAGTCCTGCTCAAACCCCGCCCGCCTGGGCCGGCCCCTGCGGCGAATTATTGTTCGACGAGGTGCGCCCGGACTTGCCCCCCTTCTGCGCGGCGAGTTCCTGCAACAGGTCGCACAGCAGCGGCAGTTCGGACGACTTGTCGAAGAAGTGCTGCACGCCGCATTGCACGCCCACGCGCCGATAGGTCGGGCTGACGTGATTGCTGAAGACCACCTTCACCTCGCTCTGGCGGCGGGTATTGGAGCGCGCCAGCGACTGCAGCAGGCTCATGCCGTTGCCCTGCTTCAACTGGATGTCCAGGATCAGCACGTCATAGCTGTTCTGCTGCAGGTGACGCAAGGCTTCCATTTCGGTCTCGGCGTAGCCCACCAGGCGTACGCCGGCAATTTCGGCCAGACTCTCGACGATCAGGTCCCGCACGTCCTCCGAATCTTCCACCAGGAAGAGTCGCAGGATCGTCCCGTCGCTCTCGCGCTGGGGCCTGATGTTGAGAATGTCGTCCATGATGCGATGTACCACTCTTCCTTGCCTGCGACCCCGTTGGCGCTGCCTGGCGCCAACTGCCCGGGTCGCCCGGCCTCAGTCGATCAGGTTGTTCTTGATCGCGTAATAAATGATGTCCGCGTTATTGGTCATGCTCATCTTCTGCAGCACGCGCGAACGATAGGTACTGACCGTCTTCACCGACAGGCAAAGCTCGTCGGCGATCTGGGTCACGCCCTGGCCTTGACCCAGCTTGTAGAAAATCTCGTATTCCCGCTGCGAAAGCGTCTCGTGCAGCGGCTTTTCGGAATCCACCGGTTCGCTGGTGAGCAACTCGGCCACGCCATAGCTGATGTACTTGTGACCGCGCAGGATGGTGTTGATGGCGTTGACCAGTTCGGTGGCCAGCGCCTCCTTCTGCACATAGCCGGAAGCACCGCTGCGCAGCACCTGGACGGCGTACCGGCTCTCGGGGTGCATCGACAGCATCAGCACCGGCAGCTCCGGCTTTTCCCGCTTGATCTGCTTCAAGACCTCTACGCCACTCTTGTCAGGCATTGCGATATCCAGCAGGACAATGTCCCAGTCCTGGGTGCGCACCAGCCGGATGGCTTCTTCCGCCGTGCTGGCCTCGCCGCCAATCTCCATCGACGGAATTTCCGAAATGAAATGGTGCACACCTGCCCGTACGACCGCGTGGTCATCGACTACAAGTATTTTTGTCATGGCAATTTTGAGCAGTGAATTGAAACGCCAGCGCCGGGGGCGCTGCTTGGTACGATTTGTAGTTGTACTCTGGTTTTACGCCGTTTTACGCGGTAATCAAGTCCCCGGGATTTACCCGCTTCCCCACCGCGCCGCCCTTCCCTGGCCGGCTTCGCGCGTGCCCGGCAGCAACGGATTCCAACTATACCCGACTGCACCTGACCTGTCTTCTTGCGCAACGCACCGGATCGTTCCGAGACGCTCTGCAAGCAGCAAGCCCTCAAGCAGGACAAGCGCGGACCGGTCAACAGACCGGTCGCGCGCTCACAAGTTCCCTGCCTTATTGCTTCAGACGCAGGTCGTTACGCACCGAGACCACACCCTTGACGCCACGGGCCAGTTCGGTGGCACGGGCAGCCGAGGTGGAGCTGGAGACGAAACCGGAGAGCTGGACCACGCCCTTGTAGGTCTCGACATTGACTTCCGCCGACTTCAGGTTCGGTTCGTTGAAGATCGCGGCCTTCACCTTGGTGGTGATGACGGCATCATCAACGTATTCGCCGGTGCCTTCCTTGCCCGGGCTGGAGGCGCAGCCCACCAGGGAAACCATGAACAGGGCCAGGAAGAAACCGAGGAAACGCTTGGTCAGGGACATTTTGGTCAGCGACATGATAGAACTCCTATGATGTTGGGGGGATTAGCGTGCTCTGGCGACCCTGGAGCGGATGGTCCGTCCCCTGATCGCCTGTTCAATGAATCGGGATTACTTGCCGTACTTGGCCTTGGCGTTGGCCACGCACTTGTCCTTGGCGTCGCCGCTCAGGGCGTCGCACTTTTCCTTGGCGACGTCATAGTTGGCGTCGTTCTTGTCCTTGCGAGCATCCTTGTCGGCTTCGCTACCCTTGCGCTTGGCCTTGGCATCAGCGATGGCCGATTCGTGAGCAGCCTTGGCTTCCTTCTCGCAAACGTCCTGGTCATTGCCCTTCAACGGACCGCATTTCTTCTTGGCGGCCTTGTAGTCGGCGTCAGCACGCGACTTGTCGGCCTTGTATTGCGCAGCAGCCGGATCGGCGGCGAACGCTGCGCCGTGCATGCCGATGGCGGCAGCACCGAAGATCATGGTTGCGATAATTTTTTTCATTGTGTTGTCCTTCCTCATGGTTTGCTTTGATAGCCTGGGTTGCGGCCTGGGGCCGTATTCTTATGCAGGCCGGCGAACCGGCCTGCGTCCTGCGGTTTCACTCTCTCTTGCTCACTCACACTCACACACTCCAACTTCTATCGGGCGGCAGGCGCGGATGGCCTGGCTTATTGACGCCAGTCCTTGTTGCGCTCCTCGAAATCACGGACCTGCTTCTCGGCTTCGTCCTTGCTCACGCCGTAGGCTTCCTGCACACGGCCGGCCAGCTGGTCCCGCTTACCGGCGATGACGTCGAGATCGTCGTCGGTCAGCTTGCCCCACTGTTCCTTGGCCTTGCCCTTGAATTGCTTCCAGTTGCCTTCAACGATGTCCCAGTTCATGTTGCTCTCCTTGTTGTGGTGTTTGGGGTGCGGGCAGGATGCACTCCTGTCCGGCTTCGATACGCCTGTGCGCTACGCTTACAGACCCAGCAGATCGCTCATGTCGTCAGCGTGTTCTTCTTCCTGCGCCATGATCTGGATCAGCATGTGCTTGGTGGTCGGATCGTCGTCGCCGATGCGTTCGATCATCTGGCGGTAGGCCTCGATGGCCACACGCTCCTCCACCAGGTTGGCGCGGATCATGTCCTTGATATCGGAGGACTCGTCATACTGCGCATGGCTGCGCTCGGCGATGGTCTTCGGATTGAAATCCGGCTCGCCATTGAGCTGCACGATGCGCTCGGCAATCTGATCAGCGTGGCTCTGCTCTTCCTGCGCATGCTGCAGGAACTCGCCCTTGATGGACTCGATTTCCAGACCCTTGGCGGTGTAGTAATGACGCTTGTAGCGCATCACGCAGAGCAGCTCGGTCGCCAGTGCATCGTTGAGCATGGCGACGACTTCCTCGCGATTGCCGCGGTAGCCTTCCGTCACCGCGCCATCATCGATCTTCTTGGCGGCAGCGCGAATGGCATCCTTGTCCAGATGGAATTCGGATTTTTTCTTGACGTCGGTCTTCGGGGGATTCTTGGTCATGGTGGTCATTCCTTTTCTCCGTTTTCTTGACTAATACGCTTCGCTTCGGGATCCACTCCCTGCGAGCGCCTGGCTGCAGCCGGGATGCCACGCAGGCATCGCAGCGGCCTGCGGAAATCAGTCGTGGTCAGCGCAGCGACCCACGGCCAGACCGACCAGCAGGCCGATACCGGTGCCGATGGCAATGGCGCGCCACGGGTTGGACTGCACATAGTCATCCGTGCTGGTGACGATCTGGCGACCGGTCTCCACCACAGCCGCCTGGGCATCCTGCGCGGTACTCAACGCCTGCTCCAGCAGATCCTGTGCGGTCGCACGCAGGTCATCGGCTTTCTTGCCGGTAGTGTTGGCCGCTTCGGCAAACATATCCTGGGCTTGCTGCAGCAACGATTGGACATCGCTGCGGACGGTCTTGAATTTATTGGCTTGCATACTTGCCCTCCATGTATTCGTTTCAGGTTGAATGGCGGACGGGGTATCGTCGTCGGCGCCTTCAAAAATTGCTTACATCAGATACTGCAGAACGACCAGCATCAGCACCGGCACACCCAGAAGCCATCCGAGCACGAGCTTGTCCATGATCTCCTCCTCCGTTGTTCTTGGTCATCCCGGCGATCTCGTGTCATCGCGACGCTATCTCCGGCGCCATCGTTTGCTGCTTCGTTTGCTGCTTCGTTTGTTACTTCATTGGCCGCTGCATTTGAGCTCTTCGCTTCGTCTCGCATTGCCTCGGCACTGCATTCATCACTTCCGAAAATCTCTTCTGCGAGTCAGGATCAAGATACTGATCGCACACCGGTCTCGCTATCGGCGCCAGCCCGATTGCCTTGTAGGACAAAGGGCGAGCAGCATCGCACGATGGGACTCAGCGGCGACCACGCTGGGCCACGACGCGGGCGCTGCCGCCCTCGTCTTCCCAGCGTTGCAAAGCCAGCTTCTGCTGACGACGATCACGGCGCGCGGCCTCACGGGCCAGCATGCGCAAGGTAGCGCCGACCGCCACGCCGGCCATACCGGCAGCCCATAACAGTTTTCTGGAAACACTCATCTTTTTCTCCTGCTGCTAGTTGACTGGACTGCGCAGGCTTTACACCGAACCCGCACGCTGGCGCAGGGAGCGCTTGATCAGGTCCTGCGCCTCGCCGACGGCATGCATGATGCGGCCGTCCATCTGGCGCCGCTGCGCTGCACGTTGCAACTGCACATTACCCAGCGCGCTGCCCACGCCTTCCTGGAACTTGCCCAGGGCAAACTGGAACTGGCCGGTGATGGTCTTCTTGTTCATGGTGCATCTCCTCGTGGTCAGGGTGGTCTGGGTGTTTCCGAAGACGGCTTCGGAGTTGCGTTGCGTTTCGTTTCTGTTCTTTCCGTTCTACCTGCTCTCGTTGTATCGGCTCTCTCTGCGCACCCGGTCTACCCGTTACGCCGGCTTACCTGTGCAGCATGGGAAAAATGATAGCGAGGCCCTACTGCCGGGCTCTATAGGACGGCTGCCGATTGTCTTGTAGGACAAAGCGCAAAGGCTTGTCGGCATTGGGATTGCGGCAATCGGGTGAACGTCGCACGCAAGATCGGCAGCCTCCTCGGCAGAGGCTGCTGGCAGGAGGAAACCGCGGCTGTTTTCCTACATGCGCTTGCGTCACAGTCCGATGGAATTCACCGCAGCGAGGTCATAGGATGACATCGTGCAAGTGAAAAACAGCGTCGGCCACAGGGCTTTACATCGCCTTTGCCGACGTCCCTCCACCTGAAACCAACGCATAAGAAGGAGAACATCATGGGCAAGTATTTTCTGGCGTGGCTGTGCGGCGTTCCGGCTTTCCTTCGGGTGCTAGGGCCTGTTCACATTTAATCTACGAGTGCGAGAGGTCGCCAAGCGTTGACTGCCTAGGCGCGGCGACGCGCCGTAGTGGTGCTACGGCAAGGAGCTGCAACAACGGCAGGCGACGCTTGGCGGCCTCTCCCGGAGGGTTGGCGCCAGAAGGCGCGCTGGCGGCGTTGCACGTCAGGGCTGGTGGCACCACCACCAGCCCTGACGCGCGCCTTGCCACCACGCCTTCTGGCGCCAACGCATCTCGCAGATTAAATGTGAACAGGCCCTAGTCTATCTGTTCGTACACTGACGTGAATCACTGCTGTGACGACAATGACGCGGCCCGGCGGTGCCATAAGCGAAGAAAACGCGAGAAAGGAGAGCAACATGAACAACGATCGTCTGATTTCCACGCTCAACGACCTGATCCAGATTTCCATCGATGGGGAAAAGGGCTTCCGCGCCTGCGCGGACGATGCGCAGGAACGCTACATCCCCTACAAGGACACCTTCATGGTACGGGCCACCGAATGCGCGCAAACGGCGCTGGACCTGCAGGACCTGGTGCGCCGGTTGGGTGGTGAGCCGGCCAGCCACAGCACGCTGGGCGGCACCCTGCATCGGCAGTGGGTCAACCTGAAGAGCGCCATCACCGGTCGCGATGACGAGAGCATCCTGGAAGAGTGTGAACGCGGCGAGGATGCCGCCGTCAACGCCTACCGCAAGGCATTGAGCGAGGACTTGCCCACTGATATCCGCCTGATCGTGGAGCGCCAGTATCAAGGGGTACTGGCCAATCACGACAAGGTGCGCAGCCTGCGAAATCAGGTGCGGGCGCGCAAGGCGGCCTGATACCGCACACTGCCGCTCACTACTCACTACTCACTACCGTCTCATCGGCATGCCGAGCTGATGGACGAAAAAAAGCGCAGCCAGGCTGCGCTTCTTTTCGTCTACGTTGCCTGCATCTCAGGAAGGACGCAGTCAATCACCTATCGCATCGTTGCCAATGCCAATGATCAACCCTCACCCAGATAAGCTGCCTTGACCCGCGGATCATCCAGCATCTGCCTGGCCTCGCCTTCCATGGTGATCAGGCCCGACTCCATCACGTAACCGCGATGCGCCGCCTCCAGCGCCAGCTTGGCGTTCTGTTCCACCAGCAGGATGGTGATGCCCTGGGCCGACACATTGCGGATCACTTCAAAGATCTTCTCCACCATGATCGGCGACAGGCCCATCGAGGGCTCGTCCAGCAACAGCAGCTTGGGGTGGCTCATCAGCGCGCGCGCCATGGCCAGCATCTGCTGTTCGCCACCCGACAAGGTACCGGCCATCTGCGCCGCGCGCTCCTTCAATCGCGGGAAGACCTCGAACCAGCGGTCGATGTCGGCCTGGATCTGGCCCTTGTCATTGCTGGTGTAGGCACCCATCAACAGGTTTTCCTGGATGCTCATGCGGGTGAAGACGCCCCGCCCTTCCGGCACCATCGCCAGCTTGTCCTTGACCAGCTCGAAGGACTTCTTGCCCTTCAGCGGATTGCCCAGGTAGGAGATATGGCCATCTACCTTGCTGCTGGGCAGCGTGCCGGTGATGGCCTTCAGGGTGGTGGTCTTGCCGGCGCCGTTGGCACCGATCAGGGTTACCAGTTCGCCTTCATTGACTTCCAGCGCAATGCCCTTGACGGCCTGGATGCCGCCGTAGGCCACGCTCAATTGTTCGACTTTGAGGATGTTCGTTGTCATGTTCTGTGGTCTCGCTTAATGGCCTGCGCCCAGGTAGGCTTCGATCACCGCCGGGTTCTTCTGTACATCGGCCGGTACGCCCTCGGCAATCGGCTTGCCGTAATCCAGCACCGTGATGCGGTTGCACAGGCCCATCATCAGCTTCACATCGTGTTCGATCAGCAGGATGGTCCTGCCGTCGGCCTGGATCTTCACCAGCAGCTCGCGCAGGCCCAGTTTCTCGGTGGCGTTCATGCCGGCCGCCGGTTCGTCCAGCGCCAGCAGCTGCGGGTCGGTGGCCAGGGCACGGGCGATTTCCAGGCGACGCTGGTCGCCGTAGGACAGGTGGCGTGCGGTGCGCTTGGCGAACTGGCCGATGCCCACGAAGTCCAGCAGTTGCTGCGACTTGGCGCGGATCGCCGCTTCTTCGTCACGGGCCGCCTTGTGGCGGAAGACCGCACCAAACACGTTCTGCTTGGTGCGCACGTGGCAGCCGACCATCACGTTTTCCAGCACGGTCATCTCGCCGAACAGACGGATGTTCTGGAAGGTACGGGCGATGCCGGCCTTGGCCACTTCGTGCGGGGCGCTGGGCGAATACGGCTTGCCGTCCAGCTCGAAGCTGCCGGTATCCGGTTGATACAGGCCCGTGATGACGTTGAAGAAGGTGGTCTTGCCGGCGCCGTTGGGGCCGATCAGGCCATAGATCTGGCCGCGCTCGATGGTGATGCCCACGCCGTTCAGGGCTTGCAGGCCGCCGAAACGCTTGCTGACGTCGCGGATCTTGAGCAGTGTCTGTGTCATGTTCTGTGCTCCAGCTTAGGCGTTGACTTCGCCGGTCGTGCCGACTTTGGTATGGTCCACTTCGGGACGGTCTTCATGGCGCGGCGAGGGCCACAGGCCCGCCGGGCGGGTCAGCATGATGATCACCATGGCCAGGCCGTAGAGCAGCTGGCGCAGCACTTCGGCATCGATCCAGACACGGCCGAAAATGGCCATCTGCAGCGGTTCCACCACGTGGCGCAGCACTTCCGGCAGGGCCGCCAGGATCACGCCACCCAGCACCACGCCGGGGATGTGGCCGATGCCGCCCAGCACCACCATGGCCAGCACGGCGATGGATTCGGTCAGGGAGAAGGATTCCGGCGAGACGAAGCCCTGGAAGGCGCCGAACATGGCACCGGCCACGCCACCGAAGGAGGCGCCCATGGCAAAGGCCAGCAGCTTGACGTTGCGGGTGTTGATGCCCATCGCCTTGGCCGCGATCTCGTCTTCGCGGATGGCCACCCAGGCGCGACCCAGGCGCGAGTCCTGCAGGCGCACCGAGAAGAAGATCACGAAGATGCACAGCACCAGGAACAGGTAGTAGTAGGCATTGACTGAGGGCAGGCTCATGCCCAGCACCTTGACCATGGAACCGGAGCCGGGTTCGCCGGCCAGCGACACGCCAAAGACGCGGATCGGGTCGATCAGGTTGATCCCCTGCGGGCCGTTGGTGATGTTGACCGGGGCGTTCAGGTTGTTCATGAAGATGCGGATGATCTCGCCGAAGCCCAGGGTCACGATGGCCAGGTAGTCACCGCGCAGCTTCAGGGTGGGCGCACCCAGCAGCGCGCCGAAGAGGGCCGCCAGCACGCCCGAGATCGGCACGATCAGCCACAGCGACAGGTGGATGCCGTTCTGCACGATCTGCGGACCATACAGCCAGACCAGGAAGTTGCCGACGTCGGGATAGGTATTGACGAAGGACTCGATCACGGCCGCGAACTGCGGCGAGGCCAGCAGGCCCGTGGTATAGGCGCCGATGGCGTAGAAGGCGATGTAGCCCAGGTCCAGCAGGCCGGCGAAGCCCACCACCACGTTCAGGCCCAGGGCCAGCATGATGTAGAGCAGCGCCATATCCATGATGCGCACCCAGGAATTGCCGAAATGCTGGGCAATCATGGGGAAGATGATCATCAGCGCCAACAGCACCAGCAGGCTGATACGCGCCTGCTGCGGGTTGCGCTTCATGTCGAAGGTCATGAGAGCCATAGTGTTCTCTTCCGATTCTCTAAGTTCTGTTTTTTAAACTTTTAGGTCTTTACGTTTCAAGGTGTGCAAGGTGCGCACACCTTGCACACTCAAGCCCGATCCGCCACGCGCTCGCCCATGATCCCGGAGGGGCGCAGGGTCAGCACGATGATCAGCACGATGAAGGCGAAGATGTCCTGGTAGTTGCTGCCCAGGAAGTTGCCGGTCAGGTCGCCGATGTAGCCGGCACCCAGGCTTTCGATCAGGCCCAGCAGGATGCCGCCCAGCATGGCACCGTAGATGTTGCCGATGCCACCCAGCACCGCCGCCGAGAAGGCCTTCAGGCCGGGCACGAAGCCCATGGCGAACTGCGCGGTGGAATAGTTGGCCGCCCACATCACGCCGGCGATGGCCGCTAAGGCCGCGCCGATGGCGAAGGTGACGATGATGACGCGGTTGGCGTCCACCCCCATCAACCCGGCGATGCGCGGGTTCTCGGCGGTGGCGCGCATGGCGCGACCCATCTTGGTCTTTTCCACGATCAGCACCAGGCCGATCATGGCGGCCAGGGCCAGCAGCAGCAGCATGATCTGGGTCGGCGAGATCAGCGCACCAGCGATATGCACCGGGTCAGACGGCATGACCTGCGGGAACGGCAGCGGGCTACGGCCCCAGATCATCATGGCGAAGGTCTGCAGCAGGATCGACACGCCGATGGCGGTGATCAGCGGCGCCAGGCGCGGTGCATTGCGCAGCGGGCGGTAGGCGATGCGTTCGATCAGGAGACTGACCACGATACACACCGGTATCGCACCGACGATGGCGATGATCAGCTTGACGATGCCCGGCAGGTCCGGTGCCACGTGTTGCACCAGTTTGAGCAGCGACAGGCCCACCATGGCCCCCACCATCAGGATGTCGCCGTGGGCAAAGTTGATCAGGTTCAGCACCCCGTACACCATGGTGTAGCCCAGGGCGATCAGTGCGTACATGCTGCCTAGCACCAATCCGTTGATGATCTGCTGGATGAAAATGTCCATGAATAACTCTTCGATCTAAATTGAAACAATAAGAACACGCAGGTCTGCACCAAAGCGGACACCGCGCGAAAGCATGTCGATTAGCAAAATCCGTTCCCGGCATTCGGGATCGCGTTATCACCCTTCATATAAAAGGCGATAGCGCACCGTCGAAACAGTCGTCGAACTCAAGAGAAATGAAGTGGGGGGATCAGCCGCTGTTGCCGCCGGGGCGGCGGAAGCTGGACCTGGAAGCACCACCGGAGCGGCAACTGGGAGGTCGGGACCGGATGGACCGGCGCATGCCGGCAGGCAAGTGGACTTGCATGGTGTTGTCTCCCTGTCTCTCGTTACGCCGCGTTTGCGGCGCTCCGCCCTCTTTGGAGAGGGCTTGCGCGGGAGCCGCCTTTTGGGCGGCACGTCAATAATGGTGCGGAATTATACGCAGAAGACGCCAACAATCGCGCACAAACAATCGGCTGTTACACAAGAAAGTGCGGTAAGACCATTGAACCATAGGGCAATCTGCAACAAGGTCGGGCAACGCTCATCCCAAATAAAAAAGGCTTGCATCAGCAAGCCTTCGGGAAGGGGTGGTTGTGGCGGCTGGTCCCGCCGCCAGGTCACGGATGCTCAGGGGGTGTCGGCGGCGGCGGCGCGCGCGCCCAGGCCCTTGGGCAGGGGGAAGATGACGTTTTCCTCGATCCCCTCCAGCACCCGCACGCTACGGGCGCCGATTTCCTTGATGCGATCGATCACCGCCTGCACCAGCACTTCCGGCGCCGAGGCGCCGGCGGTGACGCCGATGCGCTGGCGGCCGCTGATCCATTGCGGATCGATCAGGGCGGCGTTGTCGACCATGAAGGCCGGTACGCCCTTCTTTTCGGCCAGCTCACGCAGGCGGTTGGAGTTGGAGCTGTTGGGGCTGCCCACCACGATCACCACTTCCACTTGCGGCGCCATGAACTTCACGGCTTCCTGGCGGTTGGTGGTGGCGTAGCAGATATCGCCCTTCTTGGGTTCGGAGATGGCCGGGAAGCGCTCGCGCAGGGCGGCGATGATCTCGGCCGTGTCGTCCACCGACAGCGTGGTCTGTGAGACATAGGCCAGCAGTGCCGGGTCGGCCACCTGCAAGCGCGCGACGTCCTCCACTGTTTCCACCAGATGCATGCCGGCTTCGGTCTGGCCCATGGTGCCCTCCACTTCGGGGTGGCCGGCATGGCCGATCATGATGATCTCGCGCCCTTCACGGCGCATCTTGGCCACTTCCATGTGTACCTTGGTGACCAGGGGACAGGTGGCGTCGAACACGGTCAGGCCGCGTTCGGCCGCCTCGGCCTGGATCGCCTTGGACACGCCGTGCGCCGAAAAGATGACGGTGCTGCCGGCCGGCACGTCGGCCAGTTCCTCGATGAACACCGCACCCTTGGCGCGCAGGTCATTGACCACGTAGGCGTTGTGCACGATCTCATGGCGCACGTAGATGGGGGCGCCGAACTGCGCCAGGGCACGTTCGACAATCTCGATGGCGCGGTCCACCCCGGCGCAGAAACCACGGGGCTGGGCCAGCAGGATTTCGGATTCGGCGTTAGCCATGGTCATGGTAATTCCCTTGATTCTTCAAAACATCGCTAGCGCGGTATCGCCAATTATCGAGGCGCTTACAG
The DNA here is from genome assembly GCF_015767275.1 of Herbaspirillum sp. AP02. Lineage (GTDB taxonomy): Bacteria > Pseudomonadota > Gammaproteobacteria > Burkholderiales > Burkholderiaceae_D > Herbaspirillum. The sequence continues at coordinate 17,637 of NZ_JADWMY010000019.1, read as the reverse complement.
GATTCCTATGATTTTCACCTCGAACTTCAACGTCTGCCCGGCCAGCGGGTGATTGAAGTCGAAAATTGCGCCATCATCATCCATTGCACGCAGGATGCCGGCGAAGCGGCCGCCACCGGGGGCGGCAAAATCCACCAGGTCACCGATGCGGTACTGCTCGTCCAGGGACGAGTTCTCGTCCAGCGTGGCACGCGAGATGCGCTGGATCAGCTCATCGCTGCGCTCGCCGAAGGCCTGGGCCGGTGTCAGTTCGAAGGTCTGGTGCGCGCCCTCGGGCAGGCCCAGCAGGCAGGCTTCCAGAAAGGGCGCCAGCTGGCCCTGGCCGAACTGCAGCGTGGCCGGGTTTTCGTTGAAGGTGCTGACGATATCTTCCCCGTCCAGCGAAGCCAGGCGGTAATGCAGCGTGAGGTAGGCGTTTTCGGTGACGACGGGGACGGATGGGCTGGACATGACAGGTATTCGAAGGTGCACAGGAACCCGCTATTGTAAGCCACGTTGGAGCGGCGCGTCGCTGGAGGCTTCATGGCGGCAAGGTTCCACATGCAGTTCCCTGCCCTTTCCTTGCGCCTGAGCAAATCCACTCCCTGTGATCTTCATTCCCAGCAATCTTGATTCCCTCTTTCTCCCTCTTCTTACAGGAGCACGACGACATGAGCATGACCCTGACAGACTGGCCCAAGGATCAACGGCCGCGCGAACGCTTGATCCAGCATGGGCCGGCGGCCCTGTCGGACGCCGAACTGCTGGCGATCTTCCTGCGGGTGGGCATTCCCGGCAAGAACGTGATGGACCTGTCCCATGGGTTGCTGCAGCGTTTCGGTTCTCTCGACGAACTCTTCGATGCCGCCCACAAGAACAGCGACCTGGGTCACGGTCTGGGTCCGGCCAAATGTAGCCAGCTGCGAGCGGCGCTGGAGCTGTCGCGTCGGGTAATCCACGAACAGCTGAAGAAACAATCGGTCATGAACTCCAGCCGCATCGTGGGCGACTACCTGAAGCTGATGTTCAAGGGCAAGGAACATGAATGTTTCGTCGCCCTCTTCCTCAATGTACGCGGCCACCTGATCGGTACCGAGGAATTGTTTCGCGGCACGCTCAATCACTCGGCCGTCTATCCGCGTGAAGTGGTCAAGGCAGCGCTAAGACACAATGCCGCATCGGTGATATTGGCCCACAACCATCCCTCGGGCGACCCCGAGCCCAGCACGGCCGATCTGGAACTCACCAAGGCGCTGGACGAGGCACTGGGGATGATCAGCGTGGATCTGCTGGATCATTTCGTGGTGGCCGAAACACGTCTGTATTCCTTCGCCGACCATGGCCGGCTGTGAGCCAGTCCGATCTCGTCGGCCGCAAACCCGCACGGAGCAAGGCTGCCAGCACGGTGCACACGATCGGCGGAGTGGTGGCGCGGCAAATTGTTAAATAGATGATCCAAACAAAGACACAATTGTTTTATGCAAGTCATTGAAAAACCTGAGTTTTTTCCTTATACTCACGTTTTTCCCAAATTCGGAAATTTTTAAGGAGTCTCACATGGCACGTGTCTGCCAAGTCACCGGGAAGGGGCCGATGGTCGGCAACAACGTTTCCCATGCAAACAACAAGACCAAGCGTCGTTTCCTGCCCAACCTGCAGAATCGCCGCATTTTCGTCGAATCCGAGAACCGCTGGGTGTCGCTGCGTTTGTCCAACGCCGGCCTGCGTGTGATCGACAAGATCGGCATCGATGCCGTCCTGGCCGATCTGCGTGCTCGTGGCGAAAAAGTCTAATTAGCAGAGTAAAGGAAATCTATCATGGCGAAATCCGGCCGCGACAAAATCAAACTGGAGTCGACCGCAGGTACTGGTCACTTCTACACCACCACCAAGAACAAGCGTACTACGCCCGAAAAGATCAGCATCATGAAGTTCGATCCCAAGGCGCGCAAGCACGTTGAATACAAGGAAACCAAGATCAAGTAATTGATCCCGGTATCTGGGTATTCCAGTAAAAAACCCGCAGAGCGATCTGCGGGTTTTTTATTGCCTGGCGCCCGTCGGCAACCGCTGCTACTTCTCCGGAGCGCTGCCTTTCCTGCCAGGCAGCGGGCGTAAGGCCGGCTTAGCGCGATCAACCGTCATCCGACGCTGCGCCCAAACTCCCGCGTTGCCAGAGTAGGCGGCGCAACCGTCACTGCAGCCCCCAAACCCGGCAAGGGAGAATGTTCATCTCCCTCACCCGCCCTCAAAGAAAAAACCCCCGCAGATCGCTCTGCGGGGGTTTTTTCTTCACATCCCGGCTTACCCGGGCTGGAAAATCATGCGTAGCTGCGCAGGCGCAGGGCAAAGTCGCGCAGGGCCTTCACGCCCGAGGCTTCGGCACGCGCACACCAGTCCTGCAATTGCTGCAGCAGCTGTTCGCGGGTCGAATGCGAGCGCTCCCAGATGGCGCTCAGTTCGATGCGCATTTCGTGCATGGTCTGCAAGGCCTTGCTGTGGGCGAAGAGCTCCGACAATTGCTGCTTCTGGCCATCTTCCAGGCGAGCCGGCTCACGCTGCAGCAGCTTCTTGGAGGACTTCAGGAAGCGCGATTCCAGCTTGGCCTTCTCGATCAGGTGATCCAGCTCATCCTGCCAGGCGGTCTTCAGGGAACGGGCATACTTGGCCGTCACATCGTAACGGTTGGAAATGACGGATTGCAGCGTATCCAGGTCGATCACCGATTTCTGGCGATCGAACTTGGGCACCGGAGCGACCTTCTTGACCTTGGCCAGGCCGAAGGTTTCCAGGATACGGATGTACATCCAGCCGATGTCGAACTCATACCACTTGGCCGAGAACTTGGCCGAAGTACCGAAGGTATGGTGGTTGTTGTGCATTTCCTCGCCGCCGATGATGATGCCGATCGGGAACAGGTTGGTGGCTGCATCATTGCAATCGTAGTTGCGATAGCCCCAGAAGTGACCCAGGCCATTGACCACGCCGGCTGCCCAGAAGGGAATCCAGGCCATCTGCACCGCCCAGACTGCCAGGCCGACGGCGCCGAACAGCAGCACGTCGATGATCAGCGTGATACCTACGCCCTGCCAGCCATACTTGCTGTAGATGTTGTGTTCCAGCCAGTCGTCAGGGGTACCGTGACCGAATTTCTCCATGGTCTCGGCATTCTTGGACTCCTCGCGATACAGCTCGGCGCCCTGCCACATCACCTTCTTGATGCCGCGCGTCTGCGGGCTGTGCGGGTCTTCTTCGGTCTCGCACTTGGCGTGGTGCTTGCGGTGGATGGCGGCCCATTCCTTGGTCACCATGCCGGTCGTCATCCACAGCCACAGGCGGAAGAAGTGGCTGGGGATCGCGTGCAGTTCGAGTGCACGGTGCGCCTGGCAACGATGCAGGTAGAGAGTCACGCCCACGATGGTGATATGGGTCACCACCAGTGTGTAAATGACAATCTGCCAGCCGGATGCATGCAGCAAGCCGTTGGCAACAAAGTCGAGGATCGCATCAAGGGTCATCAGTACAACTCCAAATAGAAAACAACTATCGGTCTACAAATCGAGATTTAAACTTGTTCCGTCAAAATGGTTTTATTTTCTTTTAATTGCCGGGCATTGTACGCGAATTCTGCGTCTCTGGGCCATCAGGATTTTCCTGGGTGGTGCTTTGGCGGAAGCTCCGCTCATCCATGATGCGGATGTCGCGCTTGGCATGGGCCACCTGGATGCCATGTTGCTTGAAGGCTTTCCAGACGGCACGATTGACATCGGACAGGACGTTGAGCCGCCCATTCTCGGGGTCGGTGATCCAGAACCCTAGCTCCAGGTCCAGCCCATCGACTCCGATCTTGATCAGCAGCGCGTGTGGCGCGGTCTGCTGGGAGACTCTCTCTACGACAAGTGCGGCTTGTTCCATGATGGACAAGACCGTTTCCACATCGTCCTGGTACAGAATTGTAACTTGTGTAGACAAACGTACAATGCGATGCGTCAAGGAATAGTTTTGTACCGGATTGGAGACAAATAGCTCATTGGGCAACACCGTCTCGATACCGTCCAGCCCTTCCAGGATGGTGTAGCGGGAATTGATCTGGGTGACCTTGCCGAAATATTTCTCCACCGCAACCATGTCGCCGATGACCATGCTGCGTTCCAGCAGGATCACGAAACCGGAGACATAACTGCTGGCGATCTTCTGCAAGCCCAGACCGATACCCACGCCCAGCGCGCCGCCGAAGACCGACAGCACGGTCAGGTCGATCCCCACCAGCGACAGGCTGACCAGGAAGGCGATCAGGATCAGCAGCGCACGCGCCATGCGGGCCACCACCGTGCGCAGCGAGGAGTGCATGCCGCTGAACTTCATCAGGCGGTTCTCCACCACCGTGCCTATCCAGAGGGCGATGATCAGCGTCACCAGCACCGAGGCCGCGCCTTGCAACATGGTCAGCAGCGACACCTTGTGGCGTGCCAGCGGCAGCGTGGTGGTATCGAGGTAATCGACGAAGTCGGGCCACAGGCCGGTGATCCACAGCACCACGCACAGCCAGACCAGCAGCGCGATCACCTTTTCCGACAGATGTAGCAGCGCGCCCACGGTGGCGTCCTTGACGAAAATCCCCCGCAACACATAGAACACGAAGCGCATCGCCACCTGCGCCACGGCCAGCGGGAACATGATCTGCCACAGCGAGACCGCGTGACCGCCGCGCTTGAGGATGAAGTATGCGGACGTCAGCAGGCCCAGTGCCAGCAGCGGTGAGAGCACGCGGGTGAAGCTCTTGACGCCGATCTGCATGACCAGCGACTGCGCTTCCTGGTCGGAGGGCAGCACGAAGCGCGCGCGCAGCCAGCGCGACAGGCCGATACCGCCCAGCAGCGAGAGGACGATCACTACCAGCTGGCGCAACAGGTCGACCGGGCTGGGATCAGTGAAGAGGGAGAAGAAATGGTCGGTCATGGGGTCATGAAAGGCCGCTATCGAAGATCAGGTCAAGTCCGACCTTACGGCGCCGCTTCGGCATCCTGCCGGTGACGCTGCCAGTTGGCGGCGTAGCGCGCGGCCAGCGGCGGATTCTTGCCCAGGACCAGGATGTTCTCGGCGTTCTTGTGCTGGGCCGACCAGGTGAAGTTATAGCTACCGGTAATCACCGTGGCCGAGGCCAGGCTGGCATCGATGACGATCACCTTGTTGTGGGCATTGCGGTAGTCGGTTTCCAGCCAGACCGGGATGCCGGCGGCGCGCAGCTGGCGCAGGCGGTCGTTGGCATTCTTGTCCAGCTGCCCGCCATCCATGAGCACGCGCACATCGATGCCGCGCTTGCGGGCGGCCACCAGGGCGTCGGTGATGGGTCGGCTGGTCAGCAGATAGGCTTGCACCAGGATCTGGCGACGGGCGCCGTCGAGCTGGCTGACGATCAGGGCTTCGATGTCGTCCCAGGGGGCGAAGGCTGACTGGATCGTGCCTTGGGCCGCTACCACGGGGGGCGGCGGCAAGGCTTCCCTGGCCTGCACGCCAGGGATGGCAACCAGGCTCATCAGCAGCCCGGCCGCCAAGACCCGCAAACGAGCCAGACGCATCATGCCGCGCGGCGCTCCAGCACGGCCGCGAAGAAGCCATCGGTCTGATGCACGTGGGGCAATAGCTTCAGGTAGTCGCCCATTTCCAGGGTGATCTTCTGTTCAGCCAGCACCTCGCTCATGGGACGCACGAAGAAGTCAGGATGCGACTGCAGGAAGTCGGCGATGACTTCGTCGTTCTCTTCTTCCAGGATGCTGCAGGTGCCATAGACCAGGCGGCCACCCGGGCGCACCAGGCGGGATGCACTGGCCAGGATGGCACTCTGCTTGGCGCGCATCTCGTTCAGGGTGTCCACGGACTGGCGCCATTTCATGTCGGGATTGCGGCGCAGGGTACCCAGGCCGCTGCAGGGCGCATCGACCAGCACGCGATCCAGCTTGCCGGCCAGGCGTTTGACCTTGGCGTCGTTCTCATGGGCAATCACCACCGGATGCACATTGGACAGGCCGCTGCGTGCCAGGCGCGGCTTGAGCTTGGCCAGGCGCTTTTCGGACACGTCGAAGGCATACAGGCGACCGGTATTGCGCATCAGCGCACCCAGGGCCAGGGTCTTGCCGCCGGCGCCGGCACAGAAATCGACCACCATCTCGCCGCGCTTGGCACCGACGATCTGGGCCAGCAGCTGGCTGCCCTCATCCTGCACTTCGATGGCGCCTTCCTTGAACACCGGGATGTTCTGCAACGCCGGCTTCTTGAACACGCGCAGGCCCAGCGGCGAATACGGGGTCGGCTCGCAGGCCACTGGCGCCTTGGCCAGTTCGGCGATGACGGCATCGCGGTCGGACTTGAGGGTGTTCACGCGCAGGTCCAGCGGCGCCGGGCGGTTCATGGCATCGGCCAGCTCCAGGGTAGCGGCCTCGCCCATGCGGGCCACCAGCTTGTCCCACAGCCAGGGCGGCAGGTTGCTGCGCATCTGCGGTGCCAGTTGGGTGCGATCGATGTGGGCCACACGCTCCAGCCATTCGGCCTCGCCTTCCTGCAGGCCGGCGATGGATTCGGCACCGACAGCGTCGGCCAGGCCCAGCAGGGCCAGGCGGCGCATCATCGGGCCGATGCCGGACTCGGCGAAGTTGGTCAGCACCGTCTTGTTGCGCAGCAACCCGTAGATGGCTTCGGCGATCACGCCGCGCTCGCGGCTGCCCAGGCGCGGGTTGTCGCGGAAATAACGCGATAGCGTCACATCGGCCGGGCCGGTGAAGCGCAGTACTTCGCGCAGCAATTCTTCGGTATGGGAAATGATCGCGGGAGGCAATCTCATGCTAGGTCCTTCAGTTTCAATTCAAGATAAGTGATGCTCAGAGCTGCACGGCGGTTCAGGCCGCTTCAGCCAGGCGCACGCGGGCGGCTTCCAGCGTCAGACGGCCTTCGACGAACCAGCGCACGGCGCGCGGATAGATCGCATGTTCCTGTTCCAGCACGCGCTGGGCCAGCGTTTCCTCGCTGTCGTCTTCCAGTACCGGGACCGCGGCCTGGGCCACGATGGGACCGTGGTCGAGGTCGGGCGTGACGAAGTGCACGGTGGCACCATGCAGCTTCACGCCAGCGGCCAGGGCCTGCCGGTGCGTCGCCAGGCCCGGGAAACTGGGCAGCAGGGACGGATGGATGTTGAGCATGCGGCCCTGGTAATGGTCCACGAAAGGTGCCGTCAGGATGCGCATGAAACCGGCCAGTACCACCAGGTCAGGGGCAAACGCATCGATGCAATCGCGCAGCGCGGCATCGAACAAGTCACGCGTGGGATAGTCGCGGTTGGCAATGACGGCGGTGGCAATACCATGCTGGGCAGCGAATTCCAGGCCGCTGGCATCAGCGCGATTGCTGATGACCGCGGCGATTCTGGCAGGCCACCGCTCAGCCTGTGCGGCGCGGACGATGGCTTCCATATTGCTGCCACGTCCGGAAATCAGGATGACAATGCTTCTCATGGGGTCGCATTGTACCTGCTGGCGGCACGGTCGCTTCCGTTTTTCACGATGTGAAAGGCGGGGCGTGGCGTAAATGGTTTATCCGGGTTTATCCGGATTTGTCCGGCCAGGGATTTACTGGAAGGAATAGAAAACCCGGAACGGTACCTTCTTTTCCGCCCAGTAATCGGCGGCGTCGCGGAACACGTCCAGCAAGGTCTCGCGCGCTTCCTTGTCGAACTTCTGGGTATTGGGCAACTGCTCCAGCACCACGACGAAGCCGATCTGCTTGCCGGCCTTGTGGGTCAGGTCAGTCAGACAATCGTGCAGGGCGTCGAAGTTCTTGCCGAAATGCCGGGGGAAGTGGAAGGCGCTGGCGATGGTGCTCAATACCTGCTGCTTGGTCACGGCGTCAGCACAATAGGCATAGAGAAAATGCTGCTCCAGATGCGCGGCCTCCTGCTGCAGCTCGTTCACGCGGAAAGCGCGAATGGACTGCACGATATTGGGCGGCACCGTTTTAAACAAACTCATTCTCCCTTCAGTATCCATAGGCGGGGCTGTGTGGCTATCGTGGTTGAACTGGCTGACCTGGGCTGACACGCTTGCTACAGCAGGACTGGCCACCTGCCCTGCGACCTGGGCGCGATCAGTCCCGAATCCGGCGGAAGCTCTTGTAGTGATCGCTCGTGTAATAGTATTCGCCGGAAGATCTGGGTTCACCACCACTGATGATGCGTCGGGCGCCCCGGTTGCGGGCGCGCGGCGTCTTGACAGTGTATTCGCGATAATACCCGCGCTTCTGCCTGGGTAAAACCCCTTCGTAATTGCCGAAGACGGCACCGTCCTTTTCATACGGGAAGGGGCCGCCCTCGCGGATCAGTGCCATGGTCTGCTGGGCCTCCCGCGGCAGCTGGTCGAGGTTCACCTCGGGCAGGCCGCTCGGGCCCGGACCACGTGCGTGCACCGGCGCGGCCAGCATCAGGGCGGTCAACAGCAGCAGCCAATACTTCGTGAATATCGAGAAAATGTGTCGGGAAATGTATCCGGCTCGCATCTGCATCGTCCGCGCCTAATCTATGGATTGCAATTTTGTCAATTAAAAACGACAGCACCCGGTAGATTAACTTGTTGCTTTCGGCTAGGCAACCACGGCGGGGCCAGGCCTTGACCGGCAGCAAATCAGGCAGAGGCTTGGAGCAACTGCGCCGTATCCGGTTCAAAAAACGCCAGCACTTCCTCGCGCTTGGCGTAGGTGTCGCTCTCGCCCAATGCAATGAGCTCGTTGGTAAAGCTCTGTTCGAACAAGAGATAGGACGCCAATGCCGAACCTCGCGCCTCGGTCGCGCCAATCCCGCCGAGCATGGTACGGATCGGCCGCGGCAGGCTGCTGACATGGCGGCTGGCGATGCTGTCGATGCGGTGCGAAGGCGAGATCACCAAGGTGCGGATGGGTTTCAAGGGCGTATGGCGACGCTGCTCCTCGTTCAACACCGACAGGGTCTGGTTGACCCGGTTGATCCGTTCGATGTCGGCCGACAGGCCATCCAGGAAGATGCCCGACATCGCATGCCCGGCCACCTGCGCCAGACTGGGATAGTGCGGCGTATCGGTGGGCGCCTGCTCGCCCTTCTCGCCCATGCGACCGGCACCGATGATGAGCACCTTGGTCGCGCCCAGGTGGATGGCCGGCGAGATCGGCGCGATCTGGCGCATGGAGCCATCGCCGCAGTATTCGCAGCGGCCGTCGATATACACGGGAATGGCCGGGAAGATGAAGGGAATCGCCGACGAGGCCAGCAGGTGGTCGATGCCGATCTGGTCGCGGATGGCCAGACGCTGCGTGCGCCGCCAGGGTTCGATCTCCTCGGCGCATTGATAGAAGGTGATGTGCTGGCCGCTGGTGTAGGACGAGGCGGTCACCGCCAGCGCATGCAGTTGCCCTTCCGCCAGCGCGGCATCCAGACGCGGCAGATCCAGCAGGCGATGCAGCATGCTCACCAGGGGTGTGTTGTCCAGCAGGGAGTTGGGCGGGTTGGCGCGCCACTTGCGCAACAGCCAGCCGAACGAGAACAGCGACAGCCAGCGCGCCCCGGAGCGGATCACGCCCAGCGAGTCGGCGCGGTAGACCTGCTCCACCTGGAAGTTGCTCCATACCGCCATCAGCTCGCGCACCGCCTCGCCGAAATCGTCGGCGCGGCAGGCCAGCGCGGTGCCGTTGATGGCACCGGCCGACGTGCCGCAGATGATGGGGAAGGGATTGCTGTGTACCGGCCAGCCGGCTTCGAGCAGGATCATCGAGAGCGCATTGAGCACGCCCACCTGATAGGCCGCCCGTGCGCCGCCGCCGGTCAGGATCAAGCCTGTTTTATGTTCCATTGTCTCCATGCGGCCAGCTTATCAGCAGCGCCCGCGCTGTGGACAAGAGAATTGGCAGGGAAATGCGGCCTATTTGGGCGGCATGCGGATGGCACCATCCAGGCGGATGGTCTCGCCGTTCAACATCACGTTCTCGATGATGCTCCTGGCCAGTTGTGCGTATTCGGTGGCGCGCCCCAGACGCGGCGGGAAAGGCACCGCCTGGCCCAGCGAGTCCAGCACTTCCTGCGGCATGGCCAGCATCATCGGCGTTTCGAAGATGCCCGGTGCAATGGTCATGACCCGGATACCGCTGCGCGACAGATCGCGTGCCATCGGCAGGGTCATCGCCACGATGGCGCCCTTGGAGGCCGAATAGGCGGTCTGCCCGATCTGCCCATCGTAGGCCGCCACCGAGGCGGTGTGGATGATGATGCCGCGCTCGCCTTCCGCCAGCGCCTCGCCCTTGGCCATGGCGTCGGCCGCGAAGCGCGCCATGTTGAAGCTGCCGACCAGGTTGATGTTGAGCGCCTTCATGAACAGCGCCATGGTATGCGGACCGTTCTTGCCGATCAGCTTTTCGGCCGGGGCGATGCCGGCACAATTGATCAGGCCGCGCAAGCTGCCCAGCGCCAGCGCCGCCTGCACCACCGCCTGCGCATCGTCCTCGGAACTGACATCGCAGCGCACGAAGACGCCGCCCAGTTCCTGCGCCAGCGTACTGCCCGCCTCCTGGTTCAGGTCGGCCAGCACCGGCTTGCCGCCGGCGGCCGCGATCATGCGCGCAGTGGCCGCGCCCAGACCGGATGCTGCGCCGGTGACGATGAAAACATTTCCTTCGATACGCATGGAGTCTCCTGTTTTTTATCTCGCTGACCCGGGCGGATGGCCCGGGTCGCCGTGGCCTGATGATGAGGTGATGCCTCAGGCAGCATTATTTGACGGATCGGCCGGCCTGGCAATGTCCTGCCCGGCGTGAGCCTCCGTGGTGGCGGAGATTATGCGCACGCCACCGCGCCCCGACTATCGGCGCGGCGACAATTGCACGACTGCAGACTGACTCAGTTCGGAATGTTCGGCAACAAAGGCACCAGCAGCAGCGCCACGATGTTGATGATCTTGATCAGCGGATTGACCGCCGGCCCCGCCGTGTCCTTGTAGGGATCGCCCACGGTGTCACCCGTGACCGCCGCCTTGTGCGCATCGGACCCCTTGCCGCCGTGGTGACCGTCCTCGATGTATTTCTTGGCATTGTCCCAGGCGCCACCACCGGTGGTCATCGAAATCGCCACGAACAGGCCGGTGACGATGGTGCCCATCAGCAGCCCGCCCAATGCAGAGGCACCCAGCAGCAAGCCCACGAGAATCGGCACGATCACCGGCAAGAGCGACGGCAGGATCATCTCGCGGATGGCCGACGAGGTCAGCATGTCGACCGCTTTGTCGTATTCCGGCCGTCCGCTGCCATCCATGATGCCCTTGATCTCGCTGAACTGGCGCCGCACCTCGACCACCACCGCACCGGCCGCCCGCCCGACCGCTTCCATTGCCATCGCACCGAACAGGTAGGGAATCAGGCCACCGATGAACAACCCGATGATCACCGCCGGACTGGACAGGTCGAAGCTGGCCGTCTTGCCCACCGATTCCAGCGCATGCGTGTAATCGGCGAACAGCACCAGCGCCGCCAGCCCGGCCGAACCGATGGCATAGCCCTTGGTGACGGCCTTGGTGGTATTGCCCACCGCATCCAGCGGATCGGTGATGGCCCGCACCGAGTCAGGCAGGCCGGACATCTCGGCGATACCGCCGGCATTGTCGGTGATGGGGCCATAGGCATCCAGCGCCACCACGATGCCGGCCATGGACAGCATGGCCGTCGCCGCGATGGCAATGCCATACAAGCCCGCCAGCCAGTACGACACCAGGATCGCCGCGCACACCGCCAATACCGGATAGGCGGTCGACTTCATCGACACGCCCAGGCCAGCGATGATGTTGGTGCCATGGCCGGTGGTGGAGGCCTGGGCGATGTGCTGCACCGGCTTGAAGTCGGTCCCGGTGTAGTACTCGGTGATGTAGACCATCAGGCCGGTCAGCACGATGCCCACCACCGCCGCACCCATCAGCGGCACGCGCAATTCGGGCGGCAACAGCAGCCAGGTGACGATCGCAAAGCCCACCAGCGACAGCCCGGCCGACCACCATAGCCCGGTATAGAGCGCCGACATGATCTTCTTGCCCGGCTGCGCCTTGACCATCGCGCAGCCGACAATGGAGGCCAGGATCGACACCCCGCCCAGCGCCAGTGGATACAGCACGGCCAGCGTCTCCATGCCCTGCAGTACCAGGGTACCCAGCAGCATGGTGGCGATCAGCGTGACCACGTAGGTCTCGAACAGGTCGGCCGCCATCCCGGCGCAGTCGCCCACGTTGTCGCCGACGTTATCGGCGATCACCGCCGGATTGCGCGGATCATCCTCGGGAATACCGGCCTCGACCTTGCCGACTAGGTCGGCGCCCACATCGGCACCCTTGGTAAAGATGCCACCGCCCAGCCGGGCGAAGATGGAAATGAGCGAGGCCCCGAAGGCCAGCCCGATCAGCGGCTGGATGGCATCGTGCAGGCTGGCGGCGCGCCCCTGTCCGTAGACGAACAAGACCCAGAAGAACAGCGACACCCCCAGCAGGCCCAAGCCCACCACCAGCATCCCGGTGATCGCCCCGCCACGAAATGCCACGGCGAGCGCCTCGTTCATGCCCCGCGTGGCTGCCTGGGCGGTGCGCACATTGGCCCGCACCGAGACATTCATGCCGATGAAACCGCAGGCGCCCGACAGCACCGCCCCCAGCAGGAAGCCGACGGCGGTCAGCCATCCCAGTCCGGGGATGAGGGCGATGATGATCAGCAGCACCACGCCCACCATGGCGATGGTGCGGTACTGCCGCGCCAGGTAAGCCGCCGCCCCCTGCTGGATGGCCAGCGCGATTTCCTGCATGCGGGGGTTGCCGGGGTCTTGCTTGAGGATCCAGCGACGCGATACGAGGCCATAGATCACCGCGACAATGCCGCAGGCAATGGCGAACCACAGGGCAAGTGCCATCTTCGTCTCCTTTGTTATCACGACTCATCAACAATCACGAACATCCGCCGTGGCGCCCGGGTCGGACATCGCTGCCCTGTCACCCACGCATCACCGCCGATACTGCGCCTGCAAATTACGTCGCCCTTCTTATTGGAGTTGTTGTGCTTGCCGGGGCTGCTACCGCCACACCCTCGGGCGGGTGCGGACGGCGACCAATTCCGATTGACCGCGCCGATTGACCGCGATCTGCCGCGAACTATCGATTTGTTAGTTTTCGAGCTCTTCCGCTCTTTGTGTCAGCCTTCAAAAGGCTAAAAAAAAAGCGGACCGTAGTCCGCTTTACTTTACTCCGCCAGGGCGGCAAATGCACGATCCCTGATTTCTTCCACCGGACCCACGCCGGCGATCTTGCGATACTTCGGCGCACCCGGCTGGCCCGATTCGGCCCACTTGCCGTAGTAGCCCAGCAGCACTTCGGTCTGGTCATGGTAGACCGACAGGCGTTTGAGGACGGTTTCTTCCTTGTCGTCGTCGCGCTGGATCAGCGCTTCGCCGGTGAGGTCATCCTTGCCCTCGACCTTGGGCGGATTGAACTTGACGTGGTAGCTGCGACCCGAACCCGGGTGCACGCGACGGCCGCTCATGCGCTCGACGATGGCGCTGTCGGGGACGTCGATTTCCAGCACGTAGTCGATGGCCACGCCGGCTTCCTTCATGGCGTCCGCCTGACGGGTGGTGCGCGGGAAGCCGTCGAACAGGTAACCGTTGGCGCAATCCGGCTGTTGCAGACGATCCTTGACCAGGCCGATGATGATGTCGTCGGAAACCAGACCGCCCGCATCCATCACCTTCTTGGCGGCGATGCCCAGCTCGGTACCTGCCGCCACCGCAGCACGCAGCATGTCGCCGGTGGAGATCTGCGGAATGTTGAATTTTTCCTTGATAAAAGTGGCTTGCGTGCCTTTACCGGCACCAGGCGCTCCTAAAAGGATGAGGCGCATAGGGTTTCCTAAATTGAGGTTTTTGAAAATTTGAATGCTTGAATTCTTTTGCGACGGGATGACAGAGGATGCCTGCCATCTACACGGTTATGCAGCTTGTTTGCGCGCCGTTTGCGTCAGCTCCGGGACGAAACTTACCACAAAATCCTACCGAACCATGACAAACGCCTGATTTTTAAGCAGTCTCCTGGCCCTGATTGTGTCGTGTCAGCTTGACAGGGAACTTACAGCAAGCGGCACCGGCCGGCCTTGCGCCGGATCATGCCGGGATGGCTGCGTCTCTGCATATCAGAGTGCGGAGATGCTTTGCACCAGCGCACTGTCGGGCGGGGCCTCGAAATGCTTGCGCACGCGCAACAGGTCCTCGGGCGTATCGACACCGGCTTCCGGCACCAGCGAGGTGACATGCACGGCAATCGCATGTCCGTGCCACAGCACGCGCAACTGTTCGAGCGCCTCGATGCGCTCCAGCGGCGCCGGCGTGAGCGTGGGATAGAGCTGCAGGAAGCGGTTGCTGTAGGCATACAGCCCGATATGGCGCAGCGGTACGTATTCGTTGGCGTGATCCGGGCCACTGGCATCCGGCAGTACCTCGCGTGACCTGGCGAAGGCATCGCGATGCCAGGGAATGGTGGCCCGCGAAAAATACATGGCACAGCCTTCCTTGTTCAGCACCACCTTGACCACATTGGGATTGAAGGCGTCGGCCGCGCTCTCGATGGCATGCGCCGCCGTGGCCATGGGCACGCCGGTCTTGATGTGGGCGGCGGTAGCGGCGATGAGGCCTGGATCGATCAGCGGTTCGTCACCCTGCACGTTGACCACCACGGCATCCTCGGCCAGATCCATGGCGGCGGCCACCTCGGCGATGCGGTCGGTGCCGGAGGGATGGTCGGCGCGGGTCATGGCCACCTCCACACCGTGCGCCTGGCAGGCGGCGTGGATGTCGTGGTGATCGGTGGCCACGATGATGCGGGCCGCACCCGACAAGGCGGCACGCTCGGCCACCCGCACGATCATCGGCTTGCCGCCGAGGTCGGCCAGGGGCTTGTTGGGCAGGCGCGTGGAAGCCAGGCGCGCCGGGATGATGACGGTGAAGGTCATGGGATCAGCCGCAGCAAGGAAGGTCAATCGGGGTCAGGCTGCCGGGGCCGCCGGCGCGGAAGTACCTGAAGGCGCCGCAGGCGCCGCGCCCAGTTCACGGGCTTCATCGGCCCACATGATGGGGATGCCGTCACGGATGGGGTAGGCCAGCTTGTCTGCCTTGCAGATCAGTTCCTGGGCTTTCTTGTCGTAGTCCAGCGGACCCTTGCAGATGGGGCAAACCAGGATATCAAGCAGTCGGGCGTTCACGGAGTTTCTCCACTATATGTTCAGCCAGCGCGCCATCGATGCGCGCTGTTACGGGCACGACCCAGATGCGCGGGTCGTTTCGGATGGCCTCGATAGCCCTGCATTTTACTGCATCCTTTTCCGTGATCAGGATGACATCGGCGGCAAGGCCAGCAAAGGGATCGATGGCGAAGTCGTAATGGTCGGGCAAGGGATGGCGGGCAAAGGCCAGGCCGGCCCCTTCCAGCGTGGCGAAAAAGCGCTCGGGATGGCCGATACCGGCCACCGCCGCCAGGCGCGCGCCGCCCTCCCCCATCTGCGCCAGCGGCTTGCGCGCCACCGGTGACGCCAATTGCACCGCCTCGTCAGCCTGCAGACGCATGGCATGCACGCCGGCCGGCGCCGTTCCCTGCAAGCCGACATTGAGCACCGAGAAATCACGCCGGCGCGAGGCCGGCTCGCGCAACGGGCCGGCCGGCAGCAGCCAGCCATTGCCCACGCCCCGTGCATCGGAGAGCACGATCTCGATATCGCGCCCCAGCGCATAGTGCTGCAGGCCGTCGTCGGAGATGATCACATCCACCCCGGGGTGCGCCGCCAGCAGGCTGCGCGCTGCCGCAACCCGGCGCCGCCCCACCACCAGCGGCACACCGGTACGCTGGGCGATCAGCAACGGCTCGTCACCGACCTGCACGGCGGCGGCCTCGGGAGTGACCTCCAGGGTCTGCCCGACACCGTTGCCCGCACCATAGCCACGCGAAATCACGCCCGGATGAAAACCGGCCGCCCGCAGCGCCTCGATCAGCCAGATCGCGAAAGGCGTCTTGCCGGTCCCGCCGACGAAGACATTGCCCACCACGATCACCGGTACCGGCAGGCGCTCGGCGCGCTTGATGCCCAGCGCAAAGAGCAGCCGGCGCAATGCCGCCAGGGCGCCGAACAGCAGCGACAGCGGCCACAGTGCACAGGCCAGCACACCGCGACCTTGCCAGGCGCGGCTCAGGATGGCTTCGGCAGTGGGCCTGGAATCGGCCATGGTTTCAATCCGTCATCAAGAAAAGCGTGGCGCCAAGGCCAAGGCCCTGGCGCCACGTCGGAAAACAAAAGCCTGTGGATAAATCACTTGCTGCTGGACTGCGCCGCAAAGGTCAGCTTGGGATACCCCGCCAGGCGCGCCGCCTCCATCACGTTGACCACGGTCTGGTGCGTGGCCAGTGCGTCGGCATTGATGATGATGACCGGGTCGCGCTGACTGCCGCTGGCCTGCACGACGGCCTGCATTTCCTCGGAGAGCCCCTGCGCATCGCGCGCCGGAATGCGCTTGTTGTTGATCGCATAGCGCCCGCTGGCATCGATGGCAACGTTGATCTCGAAGGGCTGCTCCAGCGCCTTCTGGGCATCGGCCGTGGGCAGCGTGACCTGCAGCGCGGTGAACTTGCTGTAGGTGGTGGTCACCATCAGGAAGATCACGATCACCAGCAGCACGTCGATGAAGGGAATCAGGTTGATCTCCAGGTCTTCGCGGGGACGGCCCTTGCGGAAGTTCATGGTCGGCTCCGCGCAATCAACGACGCACGTCGTGCACGATGTCCACGAACTTCACGGCCTGCTGCTCCATGTCCACCACGAAGCCATCCACCTGGGCCCGGAAGTGGCGATAGAACACCAGCGCCGGCATGGCGATGGCCAGGCCGAAGCCAGTGTTGTAGAGCGCAATGGAGATACCGTGCGCCAGTTGCGCCGGGTTGGTACCGGCCGCGTTCTGCGAGGCAAAGATCTCGATCATGCCTACCACGGTACCGAACAGGCCCATCAGCGGCGCCAGCGAGGCAATGGTACCCAGCGTGGTCAGGAAGCGCTCCAGCCGGTGCGCAGCACCCTGACCGGCTTCCTCGATGGCTTCCTTCATGACCTCGCGCGGAGCGTCGACATTGCGCAAGCCGGCGGCCAGTACCTGGCCCAGCGGCGAATTCTGTTCCAGCTTGTCGATCACGTCGTCGTTGACGCGACCGCTCTGGTAGACCCGTACCACCTCTTCCAGCAGGTCCGGCGGCAGGATGCGCGGGCGGCGCAGGTAGACCAGTCTTTCGATGACCAGCGCCAGGCCGATGATGGAAGCGATCAGCAAAGGCCAGATCGGCCAGCCGGCGGCGAGGATGATGGCGAGCAAAACGTACTCCTGTTGAAATGCGGTGAAGATCTGATTCTGGTGCGAAGAGACGACCCGCCGGGCGCGCCTTCTTCTGCGGTGCAGAATGTAGCCGGTTGCGTGCGCCTCGGCAAGCGCCGTCGGCTTGGCCTTACAATGCCGCATTGTATCGCCCTTGGATCACCTGCGCCCCATGCCCACCGACAAGTTCCCGCCCTTCCCCACCGCCCGCAGGCAGGGCCTCGGTG
>NZ_JADWMY010000018.1 GCF_015767275.1 Herbaspirillum sp. AP02 | reverse complement strand
AAAGATCATCTGCATCAAACGCGCTTGGCGCTGTTTGCATCGCTGCGAATCGTTGTGTTCGTCAGCAGCAGAGAAACGAGATTATGTAGCAGTTAGTTCATCGCGTCAACTACTTTTTTGCGATTCGCTTTAAATTTTTTCGTCTTCGCTTTTGCTACTGCTCGACGACTTCCATTTAAAACGCCCTTCAACCTGCTTCACTACTCACCTGCCTCGCCCACCTTCGTCGCTCTGTTTTTCAACTTCGCTTCGTGTGTCGCGTCAGCAGGGGGCGAACTATAGCAACCCACCCAACACCACGCAAGCCCTTTTTCTAAAATATTCGAAAATAATTTAGCCTGGCCTGAAGGCCGCCGCTACCGACGCCACGCAAACCCGCGCCCGGTATGGCTTTGAGACCCAAACCCAAAAACAGAAACCATACAAACAAAAATGGCCACCCTCGCGGGCGGCCATTTCCTCTCTCATATTCAGGCGTTCTTGAAGACCGCCGGCCGCTTTTCCAGGAAGGCCTTCATGCCCTCCTTCTGGTCTTCCGTCGCAAAGCAACTATAGAAGAGCGCGCGCTCATACCTGATGCCATCGGCGAGGTTGCTCTCAAAGGCGCGATTGACGGAATCCTTCACCATCATGGCCACCTGGCGCGGCATCTCGGTAATGGCCACCGCCGCCGCCATCGCCTCCTCCATCAGCTTGTCCGCAGGGACGATGCGCGATACCAGCCCGGCGCGCTCGGCTTCCTGCGCATCCATCATGCGCGCCGTCAGCGCCATGTCCATGGCCTTGGCCTTGGAAACGGCACGAGGCAGACGCTGCGTGCCGCCGGCACCAGGGATGATGCCCAGCTTGATTTCAGGCTGACCGAACTTGGCATTGTCGGCGGCAATGATGAAGTCGCACATCATTGCCAGCTCACAACCGCCGCCCAGGGCGTAGCCGGCCACTGCCGCAATGACCGGCTTGCGGATGCGGCGCAGAGTTTCCCAGTTACGGGTGATGAATTCCCCGTTGAAGACGTCCATATAGTCATAGCCCGCCATCACGCTGATATCGGCGCCGGCAGCAAAGGCCTTCTCGCTGCCGGTGACGACGAGGCATCCGATTTCGTCCTGGGCATCGAATGCCAGCAGGGCCTCGCCCAGTTCGATCATCAGGCCATCGCTCAGTGCGTTGAGCGCCTTGGGGCGGTTCAGGCGGATCAGGCCAACCTGGCCGTGGGTCTCGACCAGAATGTTTTCGTAGCTCATGTAGGTCTCCTTCTTATGGATGAGTCGGGGAACCGCCCGGACGTGGCGCAAACCCGGTACGGCGAGGTGCAAGAATAAGCCAAAAATAATGAGGAAGTCCGACCTGGCGCAATGACTGCCGATAATTTCATGCGGGCAAGGCGGCACCAGACTATATTGGAGTCATCTAACCGACGTCACACGTGAAACCAACTTCATCGACCAGGAGGCCAACATGTTCAAGACCATACTCGTGCCCACCGACGGCTCCGAACGTTCGGACAAGGCCATCGCCACCGCCGTGGATTACGCCAAGCATTGCGGCGCCCGTCTCATCGGCATCTCGGTCGCGGAACCGTATCCTTTCTCTCCACTGGCCGAAAGCTCGATGGCCATTGATCCTGCCCTGTACGAGGAAAACGTCAAGACCCTGGCCAACCAGCACATCAAGAAGATCGCCGATGCTGCTGCTACAGCCGGCGTGCCATGCCAGACCGAGATCGTGATGTCCTTCAACCCGGATGAGGAAATCATCAAGGCCGCCCAGCTTCACGGCTGCGACGCCATCTTCATGGCCTCGCACGGTCGCAGCGGGCTCTCGCGCATGTTCCTCGGCAGCAAGACCCAGAAGGTGCTGGCTCACTCCACCATTCCGGTGCTGGTACTGCGCTGACCCTCCGCTTCAACGAAAAAGGCCTGGTCCATCTCTGGACCAGGCCTTTTCATTGCCGGGAGGAAAACAACCGATCAGTTGCCACCCGGTGGATTCATCCCCTTGGGCAGCAGCACCCACATCATCCCGCGCTGCTTCATCGAGCCGGCACGGTCCTCTGCTTCGTCGCCAAAGCCCCAGAAGTAGTCTGCCCGCACCACGCCACGAATGGCACCACCGGTATCCTGCGCCACCACCAGACGCTGCAGCGGCCTATCGCTATTGGGAAGGGTCGTCGCCAGGAAGACCGGCGCGCCCAGCGGGACGTGCTGCGGATCAATCGCGATCGAGCGCTGCGGCGTCAGCGGGATACCCTGGGCGCCCTTCGGCCCCTTGGACGGATCGGGCAACTTTTCTTCCTTGAAGAAGACATAGCTGGGATTGGCATTGAGCAACTCTTCCTTGCGCGCCGGATTGGCCTGGACCCAGGCCTTGATGTTCTGCGCCGACGCCTGGGACAACTCCATTTCACCCTTGTCCACCAGGTAGCGGCCTATGGATTTGTAGGGGCGGCCATTCTGGTCAGCATAGGCCAGGCGAATGGTCTCGCGCGATTCAGGCAGATAGACCCGGCCGGAACCCTGCACCTGCAGGAAGAAGGCCTCCACCGGGTCGTCCACCCAGACGATCTCCTTGCCCGCAAGATTATTACCCTGCATCAACTCTGCACGGGTGGGATAGGGCACTACCTTGCGCCCCACCACCTTGCCGCGCAGGCGCAGGTTCTTCAATTCCGGATAGACGCTGGCCATGTCGATGGTCAGCAGGTCGTCCGGCGCCTGGTACAACGGCGTCTGGTAAGGCCCGGCACGACGGCGTGAGCCACGCAGCAGCGGCTCGTAATAACCGGTGACCAGACCGGTATCGGTCCCGTCCGGGTTGAACAGCTGGTAAGGCGTGAAATAGGTCTCGAAATACTGGCGCAGGAAACCCAGGTCGCCGGCATTGACCTGCTGGGCCGCACCGCAGGCGGCGCGCCACTCCGGCTTGCGGATCAACACCGAGCAGGAAGACTGCAAGGCCGGCCAGGCCTCGCGCAGGTCGTCGTTGCTCCAACCCGGCAATTGCGAGAAGGTGGTGGCGCGCATGGCCGGGCCCGGCTGGGCGGTCGGCTTGGCCGGCGGCTGGCTCACCGGCGGCGTAGTCAACGGCGTCGTCTGGCAGGCCGCCAGCAGGACGGCGACCGAGACGGCCAATGCGGGTACACTGAGGCGCCTGAGCGAGGCGAGGCTGAAGGGGTGATTCAAGCGATTCAAACGATTCAATGACATCGGAGACAAATTCATGTTGTGGTTGATCCTGGAGGCCTGCGCCGCCTTTTTCCTGCTGGTCTTCATCGTCTGGTGGACCATGTTCTCGGGCCGCAAGGAGAAGAACGGCAGACCCGTCACCCGGCAACGGCAGGCACAGCAGCAGGCACGAGAGACGACAGACAGCGACCAGCGCTGAAAAATCCGCTGGCCGACTCCAAAACCTTCATTTCAGTGGAGCGTGCGCGGAAGGGACAGGACGAACTCGGGAATCCGGGCGTCGAACTGTTCGCCATCCTCGGCCACGCAGAAGTATTCACCGTGCATGCTGCCCTGTGGCGTCTTGAGCGAGGTACCGCTGGTGTATTCGAACTGTTCGCCCGGTTGCAGGAAGGGCTGATGGCCTACCACACCCAGCCCGCGCACTTCCTCGACATGGTTGTTGGCATCGGTGATCACCCAATGGCGCGAGATCAGCTGGGCCGGCACGGTGCCGGTGTTGGCGATGGTGATCGCATAGGCGAACACGTAGTGCGAACGCGATGGATCGGATTGTTCCTCCAGGTACTGGGTCTTGACCGTCACCGTGAACTCGTACGCTGCCATGGGATTTTTCCTGTGTTGTCGTTATGTCGGGCCGGGCATGAAGAAAACTCGCAGCGACCATCCCCGATTGCACACGAATTCGTCACGCAGCGCAAGCCGCAACGTTCCGTCAGCGCGTCAGCGCCCGGCGACAGGGTAAAATAGCAGCTTTGCCGCCTCAGCGCAGCGCCGGGGCCGCCGTCGATTCAGCCATCCTTTCTTTACAGCCATGCCGACCTATCGTATCGCCCCCAGCATCCTGTCCGCCGATTTCGCCCGCCTGGGTGAAGAAGTGCGCAATGTCGTCGCCGCCGGCGCCGATTTCATCCACTTCGACGTGATGGACAACCATTACGTGCCCAACCTGACCATCGGCCCGCTGGTGTGCGAAGCGATCCGCCCGCACGTACAGGTCCCCATCGACGTTCATCTGATGGTCAAGCCGGTGGACCGCATCATCCCCGACTTCGCCAAGGCCGGCGCCAACCTGATCACCTTCCACCCGGAAGCCTCCGAGCACATCGACCGCTCGCTGCAACTGATCCGAGACAACGGCTGCAAGGCCGGCCTGGTGTTCAACCCCGGCACGCCACTGCACTATCTGGATCACGTCATGGACAAGCTGGACATGGTCCTGATCATGTCGGTGAACCCCGGGTTCGGTGGCCAGTCCTTCATTCCCGAAGCGCTGAAGAAGATCGCCGAAGTGCGCCGCCGCATCGATGAATCCGGCCGCGACATCCTGCTGGAAGTCGATGGCGGCATCAAGGTCGAGAACATCGCCGCCGCCGCCCGTGCCGGCGCCGACACCTTCGTGGCCGGTTCCGCCATCTTCGGCAAGCCCGACTACAAGGCCGTGATCGACGCCATGCGCGCCGAACTGGCGCAGGTCTGAGCCCGCCCCTTCTGCCTTTGCCCCAACCCGCCATCCATTGACGAACCGACCACGAGGTTTCCCGCGCACATGAGCAAGCTGACCAACATCAAAGCCGCCATCATCGACCTCGACGGCACCATGCTGGACACCGCAGCCGACTTCCATGTCGCAGTCAACCGCATGCGTGCGGAGTTGGGCCTGACGCCCCTGTCGCAGGAAACCATCGTCAACTTCGTCGGCAAGGGAACGGAAAACCTGATCCGCCGGGTACTGGCCGTGGACTATCCCGAAGACGAAGCGGCGCAATACTTCCAGCAGGCACTGGATGCCTATACCGAGCACTACCTGGCCATCAACGGTGACTATTCCGCGCTCTACCCGGGCGTGCTCGAAGGCCTGCAGGCCATGCGCGAGAAAGGCCTGCGCCTGGCCTGCGTGACCAACAAGCCGCTGGCCTTCGCCGTGCCGCTGCTGGAAAAGAAGGGCCTCTCCGGCTTCTTCGAGATCGTCTATGGTGGCGACTCCTTCCCCCGCAAGAAGCCCGACCCCATGCCGCTGTTGCAGGTGTGCGAGGATTTCGCCCTGGCCCCGGCCCAGGTGGTCGCCATCGGCGACTCCAGCAATGACGCCCAGGCCGCCCGTGCAGCGGGATGCCGTGTCCTGAATGTTCCGTATGGATACAACCACGGTGAACCTATACACGACGTCGATTCGGATGGTATAGTTTCGACGCTTGTAGAAGCAGCGCAGCAAATCTCGGTGGATTGACACCCTGTCAGCCACCGGTCGATAGACCAAAGATCGAACCGCGACCCCACATCCATGTTTCGCAACAACAAACGTACCGCACAAACTACAGCCGCCCCTGAGGCCTGGCTGTGGCGACGCTGGCAATTCCAGGCTCAGTGATTGACGCCTGGACCTGGCCGCACCTGCGCGCCGGGTCGTTTGTTGTAGTACCGCATCCCCTGCATTTCCCGCAATTCAAACAACGACACCGCTGACGAGAGTCCGCACCTGTCCACGTGCTTCGTGTGCATCGCGCTCATTGCGCCTGCGCGCCGCCCGGTGGCCAGCGCTGCGTACCCTACAATGGCGGTCTGGAGTGAAACATGACCGAACTCGAATTCAAATCGCTGGCCACCGAAGGCTACAACCGCATCCCCCTGATCGCCGAAGCCTTCGCCGACCTGGAAACCCCGCTGACGCTCTATCTCAAGCTGGCCCAGAGCCACAACACTGGCAAGAACACCTTCCTGCTGGAGTCTGTCGTGGGTGGCGAGCGCTTTGGCCGCTACTCCTTCATCGGCCTGCCCGCCTCCACCAAGATCCGCTGCAGCGGCAAGCAGATCGAGGTCCTGAAGAATGACGTGGTCATCGAGACCGCCGAAGGCAATGCGCTGGAATTCATTTCCGAATACCAGTCCCGCTTCAAGGTCGCCATCCGCCCCGGCATGCCGCGCTTCTGCGGCGGCCTGGCCGGCTACTTCGGCTACGACGCCGTGCGCTACATCGAAAAGCGCCTGGAAGACAGCGCCCCGCCCGATACCCTGGGCCTGCCCGACATCCAGCTGCTGCTGACCGAAGAACTGGCGGTCATCGACAACCTCTCCGGCAAGCTCTACCTGATCGTCTACGCCGATCCTACCCAACCGGAAGCCTTCTCCCGCGGCCGCCAACGCCTGCGCGACCTGCGCGCCATGCTGCGCCGCCCGGCCGACGCACCGGTCACCACCGGTTCGGTGCGCACCGAGACCATCCGCGAATTCCCCAAGGATGAATATCTCAAGGCCGTGGCCCGCGCCAAGGAATACGTGATGGCCGGCGACCTGATGCAGGTGCAGATCGGCCAGCGCCTGAAGAAGTCCTACGTCGATTCGCCGCTGATGCTGTACCGCGCGCTGCGTTCGCTGAACCCCTCGCCCTACATGTACTTCTACAACTTCGGCGACATGCAGATCGTCGGCGCCTCGCCGGAAATCCTGGTGCGCAACGAATCCATCGGCGAAGGCCAGAAGAAGATCACCATCCGCCCGCTGGCCGGCACCCGCCCGCGCGGTTCCACCATCGAACGCGACGAACAGCTGGCCCGCGAATTGCTGTCCGATCCCAAGGAAATCGCCGAGCACGTCATGCTGATCGATCTGGCCCGCAACGACATCGGCCGCATCGCCACCACCGGCAGCGTCAAGGTCACCGACCAGATGGTGATCGAAAAATACTCCCACGTGCAGCACATTGTCTCCAACGTCGAAGGCATCCTCAAGCCCGGCATGTCCAACCTGGATGTGCTCAAGGCCACCTTCCCCGCCGGCACCCTGTCGGGCGCGCCCAAGGTACGGGCCATGGAAATCATCGACGAGCTCGAACCCAGCAAGCGCGGCATCTACGGCGGCGCCTGCGGCTATCTCTCCTTCGGCGGCGAGATGGACGTGGCCATCGCCATCCGTACCGGTGTCATCAAGGATGGCACGCTGTACGTGCAAGCCGCCGCCGGCATCGTGGCCGACTCGGTGCCGGAAATGGAATGGGAAGAAACCGAAAACAAGGCGCGCGCCGTATTGCGTGCCGCTGAACAAGTGCAAGATGGCCTGGACGGAGAAATCTAAATGCTGCTGATGATCGACAACTACGACTCCTTCACCTACAACCTGGTGCAATACTTCGGCGAACTCGGCGAGGAGGTGCTGACCATCCGCAATGACGAGATCACGCTGGATGACATCAAGCAGCTCAATCCCGAGCGCATCTGCCTCTCCCCCGGCCCCTGCAGCCCCAAGGAAGCCGGCATCTGCGTAGACCTGTTGAAGGAATTCTCGGGCAAGCTGCCCATCCTGGGTGTCTGCCTCGGCCACCAGGCCATCGGCGAAGCCTTCGGCGGCAACATCGTGCGCGCCAAGCAGGTCATGCATGGCAAGACATCGAAAATCGCCCATACCGGCGTGGGCGTCTTCAAGGACCTGCCCTCGCCCTACACCGTGATCCGCTACCACTCGCTGGCCATCGAACGCGCCACGCTGCCGGACTGCCTGGAAGTGACCGCCTGGACCGACGACGGCGAGATCATGGGCGTACGCCACAAGCAGTTCGATCTGCAAGGCGTGCAGTTCCACCCCGAGTCCATCCTCTCCGAGCACGGCCATGCCCTGCTCAAGAACTTCCTGACCGGCAGCGCCCACGGCTGAGGCCGCGCCGGGACCACAACACCAAAAAGAGACCAGACATGCCTATCACCCCGCAAGAAGCGCTGTTGCGCTGTATCGAACACCGCGAAATCTTCCACGACGAAATGCTGACCCTGTTCCGCCAGATCATGGGCGGCGAGATGTCGCCGGTCATGATCGCCGCCCTCACCATGGGCCTGCGCGTGAAAAAGGAAAGCATCGGCGAGATCGCCGCCGCCGCGCAGGTCATGCGCGAATTCGCCACCAAGGTGCCGATGGCCGACACCACCGGCCTGCTCGACATCGTCGGCACCGGCGGCGACGGCGCGCATACCTTCAACATCTCCACCGCTTCCATGTTCGTGGCCGCAGCCGCCGGCGCACGCGTAGCCAAGCACGGCGGGCGCAGCGTGTCCTCCTCCTCAGGCAGCGCCGACGTGCTCGAAGCCCTGGGCGCGGACATCAACCTGCAGCCGGAACAGGTGGCGCAATCGATCGCCCAGAGCGGCATCGGCTTCATGTTCGCTCCCAATCACCACGCCGCCATGAAGCACGCCGCCCCGGTGCGCAAGGAGCTGGGCGTGCGCACCATCTTCAACATCCTGGGCCCGCTGACCAATCCGGCCGGCGCCCCCAATATCCTGATGGGCGTATTCCATGCCGACCTGGTCGGTATCCAGGTGCGCGTGCTGCAGCGCCTGGGCGCGCAGCACGCCATCGTGGTCTGGGGTCGCGACAACCTCGACGAAGTCACCCTGGGCGGTGCCACCATGGTGGGCGAGCTGGTCAATGGCGAGATCCGCGAATATGAAATCCACCCGGAAGACTACGGTCTGTCCATGTTCGCCAGCCGCAACCTGCAGGTGGCAAACTCGACCGAGTCCAAGGAGAAAATCTTCGAAGCCCTGCGCGGGCAACCCGGTCCGGTGCACGACATCGTACTGATCAATGCCGCCACCGCCCTGTATGCAGCCGGCGTGGCCCCCTCGATTGCCGATGGCCTGGCCACCGCGCGCGCCACCATCGCCTCCGGCGCCGCCCGCGCCAAGCTGGACCAGTTCGTGCAAGTCACGCGCCAGCTTGGCGGCAAACACTAATCCGACAAGGAAGCCCATGTCCGACATCCTCAACAAGATCCTCGACGTCAAGGCCGAGGAAATCCGCATCGCGCAAAAGCAGCGCGACCTGGCCAGCCTGCGCCGCGACGTCGAAACCGACAGCGAACTGCGCTCCGAACTGCGCAACTTCGAGGCCAGCCTGCGCGACAAGATCGCCAACGGCCAGGCCGGCGTGATTGCCGAGGTCAAGAAGGCCTCCCCCTCCAAGGGCGTGATCCGCCCCGATTTCAAGCCGGCCGAGATCGCCGTCAGCTATGCCACCCACGGCGCGGCCTGCCTGTCGGTCCTGACCGACGAGCAGTTCTTCCAGGGGGCGCCCGACTATCTCAAGCAGGCCCGCGCCGCCTGCGCGCTGCCGGTCCTGCGCAAGGATTTCATGGTCGACCACTACCAGATCTACCAGGCCCGCTCCTGGGGCGCCGATGCCATCCTGCTGATCGTGGCCGCCCTGGACCACGGCCTGATGGCCGACATGGAAGCCTGCGCCCACGAGCTGGGCATGAGCGTACTGGTGGAAGTGCATGACAGCGCCGAGCTGGATGCGGCACTCAAGCTCAAGACCCGCCTGCTGGGCATCAACAACCGCAACCTGCGCACCTTTGAGACCACGCTCGATACCACGCTGGGCCTGCTGCCGCGCATCCCGCCGGAGAAACTGGTGGTCACCGAGTCGGCCATCGCGACCCCGGACGACGTCAAGCGCATGCGCGACGCCGACGTCCACGCCTTCCTGGTCGGCGAAGCCTTCATGCGGGCGCCGGAACCGGGCGTCGAGCTGGCACGACTGTTCGCCTGAACTGATCTTCGCGTGCAGGAAAAACCTCGCCCGGTGCACACCGGTGCGAGGTTTTTTTTGCTCCCGGGCGAGAGCCGGATCAGGCTGCGAAACCGCCGTCGATGGTCAGGTTGGCGCCGGTGATGTAACCCGATTCCGGACCGGCGAGATAGGCCACGAAGCTGGCGATTTCCTCGGCCTTGCCGTAGCGCGGCAGGGCCATCAGGCCGGTCATGACGGCAGCGAAGTCACCGCTGGCCGGGTTCATGTCGGTATCGACCGGACCGGGCTGCACGTTGTTGACGGTGATGCCACGCGGACCCAGATCGCGCGCCAGACCCTTGGTCAAGCCCACCAGGGCCGACTTGCTCATCGCATACACGGCGCCGCCGGCGAAGGGCATGCGCTCGGCATTGGTGCTGCCGATGCTGATGACGCGACCGCCGTCGCCCATGTAGCGAGTAGCTTCCTGGGTGGCGACGAAGACGCTGCGCACGTTCACGGCCAGGGTTCGATCCAGGTCTTCCAGCTTGAATTGGTCGATCGGACCCATGGCCAGCACACCGGCATTGTTCACCAGGATATCGAGACGACCGAAGGTTTCTGCAGCCAGGCGAATGGCTTGCTGCAGCGCGGTCGCGTCCGAGCTGTCGGCCTGGATGGCCAGGGCGCGGCCACCGGCGGCTTCCACGCTGCTGACCAGGGCCTGCGCCTTGTCCGGCGAGCTGACGTAGGTGAAGGCGACGGTGGCGCCTTCGGCCGCCAGACGCTGCACGATGGCCGCGCCGATGCCGCGCGAACCGCCCTGGACGAAGGCAACCTTGGACACCAGGGTGTTGTGGGAAGTCGTAGTGATTTGCTTGCTCATGATCTTGCTCCTTGGATAGATGCGTAAGTGATTGCGTAGGGTTGAACCCGTTGGCGCCGTGCTGTTTGCGTCTGGGTTGAAGCAAGTATCGGCGTTTAATTATGTTGCGACTAGCTGGCAATCACTATCTTCTTTTTAAACCAATGGTTTAGAATCGACCCCATGGAAACCATGACCAGCATCGAATGCTTCGTCGCTGCGGCCCATGCCGGCAGCTTTTCGGCGGCAGCCCGCCAGCTAGGGCTGACGTCGGCCGCGGTCGGCAAGAACGTGGCCCGGCTGGAGTCTTCATTGGGGGTGCGCCTGTTCCACCGCAGCACTCGCAAGCTGTCGCTGACCGAAGCAGGCGAGCGCTTCCTGCAGGAGGTGGCCGGCGGACTGCAGGCCATCCGCAGCGCCGTGGCCAACCTGGCCAGCGCCGGCGGGCAGCCGGCCGGCACGCTCAAGGTCAGCATGGGAACGGGGTTCGGGCGCCAGTACATCCTGCCCTTGCTGGGGGAATTTCTGGGTCGCTATCCGGGCATCCAGCCGGACTGGCATTTCGAGAATCGCCCGGTGGACCTGATCACGGAAGGATTCGATGCCGCCATTGCCGGCGGTACCGAACTCTCGCCCGGGGTGGTGGCGCGCGAACTGGCACCGGCGCACCGGGTATTGCTGGCCTCACCGGCCTATCTGGAAGCGCACCCGGCGCTGCGCTCGCCGGCCGATCTGGCTGACCATGCCGGCGTGCTGATCCGCTCGCCGCAGACCGGGCGCATCCGCCCGTTCTCGCTGCGCGACCGCCATGGCCAACAGGCGCCGGTGACCTTGCAACAGCGGATGACCATGAGCGACGCCAACGCCGCCTGCGAGGTGGCCGAGGCCGGTCTGGGCATCACCCTGGTCTCGATGCCACATGCCCTGATCTACCTGGATCGCGGCACCCTGGTGCGGGTATTGCCGGACTGGTACGTCGATACCGGCATGCTGTCGCTGTATTTCACGGCGGCACGGCTGTTGCCGGCCAAGACCCGGGTCTTCGTCGATTTCGTGGTCGAACATTTTCGCCAGCAGCGGCTGGCGCAGCGCTTCAACGCGCTGGGCTGAAGATCGCCCTCACGCCTTGCCCTGCCGGGTGGCGCGCATGCCGCCGCCGATATTGCTGCCGGCATCGTGCGACAGACCACGGTAGCCGATCACCGAGACCAGCGTCACCAGGCCGGCCATCGCGAAGGCCCACTGGAAATCGCCCAACGTAAAGTGGGCGCCGCTGGCGTCCACCTCTTCCCCGCGCAGATAGGCCGCCACGCGCAAGGCCAGCGCGCCAAAGGCGATGCCCATGCCGATGGTCATCTGCTGCGCCACGCTCCAGAGTGTGCTGGCGGAAGATTTGCGGGCATCGCTGATGTCGGCATAGGCCAGCGTGGCGAGCGTGGAAAACTGCATCGAGCGCGACAGGCCGTAACAGAAGATCACCCCCAGGATCACCGGCAAGGGCGTGCCCGGCGTGAGCAGGCCGCAGGCAATGATGAGACAACCGGCGATGGCGGCATTGTTCAGCGCCACGCTGCGGAAACCAAAACGCTGCAGGATGCGCGTGGTGAACGCCTTCATGCCCAGGTTGCCCAGGGCGGTCGCCAGCAGCAGCAGCCCCGACTGGAATGCCGTGAGACCGAAACCGATCTGGAACATCAGGGGCATCAGGTAAGGCACCGCATCCACGCCGATGCGCGTGAGCGAACCGGTCAGCACGGTCACCGAATAGGTGGGAATGCGCAGATTGGAAAAGTCCAGCAGCGGATGTTCGATGCGCTGCATGTGCCACCAGGCGCACCCGCCCAGCGCCACCCCCAGGGCCACGAAGCCCAGCGCCACCTTGATGTTGGATTCCATGTGGCTGGCGATCTCGGTGCCATACAGCAGCGAAGTCAGCGCCGCGCCCGAGAGCAGGAAGCCGATCAGGTCCAGCGGACGCCGGCTGTGGCCATGCTCGTTGCGGACCACCGCCATCACTGCGATGAAAGCCGCAATCCCGAACGGCACGTTCATCAGGAAGATCCAGTGCCACGAGGCATAGGTGGTGATGAAGCCACCGATGGAAGGCCCCACCACCGGCGCCACGATGGCTGGCCAGGTAATGGTGGCGATAGCCTTCATCAACCGCTCCTTGCCCGTGCTACGCACCACGATCATGCGCCCGACCGGCACCATCATCGCTCCGCCCAGCCCCTGCAAGACCCGCGCCGCCGTGAATTGCCAGACGTTCTCCGAATACCCGCACAGGATGGACGCCAGAGTGAAGATGACGATAGCCATGCCGAACACGGTACGCGAACCGAAGCGGTCCGCCACCCAACCACTGATGGGAATGAACACCGCCAGCGTGAGCATGTAGGCGGTCATGCCCAGACTCAGTTCGTTGGGACCGACACCGAAGGACTGGGCCATCTGCGGCAAGGCCGTGGCGATGATGGTAGTGTCCAGGTACTCCATGAAGAAGGTCGCCGCCACGATATAGGGCAACATGCGCACGCGCGCATCCGGCAAGCTGTTGTCGTTGGTTCCCACGTCCTATATCCCTGTCTGCTGGTCCGACATGCGAAACGCCGGCATGTGCCGGCGCTTCTTTCGAAATTATTTATATCATTTACAAAACCGGCCCTGCATCAATAGAACCTCAGCACATGCATCAGCACCTGGATCACGATGATGCCGCCGATCAGCCCGCCGCCAAAATAGACGATCACCCCGAGCAACATGTTGGTGCGGCGCTGCTCGGCCAGGAGCTTGCGCATCAGTTCGGCATTCTGCGGCTGGCCTTCGCCGTTGGTGTAGCGGGCCAGCGCCTGGTGTGCCAGGCGCGGCAGCTCGGGCAGCAGACGGCTGTAGCGCGGCACCTCGACCTTCAACTGCTCGACGAAACCGCGCCAGCCGATCTGCTCGCTCATCCAGCGTTCCAGGTAGGGCTTGGCGGTCTTCCACAAATCGAGGTCGGGATCGAGCTGGCGGCCCAGGCCTTCGACGTTGAGCAGGGTCTTCTGCAACAGCACCAGTTGCGGCTGCACCTCGACATTGAAACGGCGCGAAGTCTGGAACAGGCGCAGCAGCACCTGGCCGAAGGAGATGTCCTTCAGGGGACGATCGAAGATGGGTTCGCAGCAGGCACGCACGGCCGCTTCCAGTTCATCGACGCGGGTATCCTTGGGCGCCCAGCCGGATTCGATATGGGCTTCGGCCACGCGCTTGTAGTCGCGACGGAAGAAGGCCAGGAAGTTCTGCGACAGGTAGTCCTTGTCGAAATCATTGAGCGTGCCGACGATGCCGAAGTCCAGCGCGATGTAGCGGCCAAAGGTTTCCGGCGCCACCGACACCAGGATGTTGCCGGGGTGCATGTCGGCATGGAAGAAGCCGTCGCGGAACACCTGGGTGAAGAATATCTCCACGCCGTCCCGCGACAGCTTGGACAGGTCCACCCCTTCCGCACGCAGGCGCTCGGTCTGCGAGATGGGGATGCCATGCATGCGCTCCATCACGATCACCGAGGACGAGCAATAATCCCAGTACATCTCCGGCACCATCAACATCGTCGATTCGGCGAAGTTGCGGCGCAGCTGGCTGGCATTGGCGGCTTCGCGCATCAGGTCCAGTTCGTCGTGCAGGTACTTGTCGAACTCGCCCACGACTTCCTTGGCCTTCAGGCGGCGGCCATCCGCCCACAGACGCTCCAGCCAGTCGGCGGCCACGTGCATGAGGCCGATGTCGTGGTCGATGATGTCGCGCATGCCGGGGCGCAGCACCTTGACCGCGACTTCCTTGCCATCCTTCAGGGTGGCGAAGTGGACCTGGGCAATCGAGGCCGAGGCCACCGGGGTACGTTCGAAGCTGGCGAAGAGCAGGTCCGGATGGGCGCCCAGCGATTTCTCGATCTGCCTGACGGCCAGTTCGGATTCGAACGGTGGCACGCGGTCCTGCAGCAGCGTGAGTTCGTTGGCGATGTCGGGCGGCATCAGGTCGCGCCGGGTCGACAGCACCTGGCCGAACTTGATGAAGATGGGTCCCAGGTCTTCCAGTGCGCGACGCAAGCGCTCGCCGCGTGGCGCGGACAGGTCGCGCCAGAAGAAGATGCGGTTGACGATGCGGGCGAAGCGCGGCGGCGCGAATTCGGAGGCGACGATTTCATCCAGGCCATAGAGAATGGCGACGCGGATGATCTTGAGCAGACGCATGGAACGCAGCAGCATTTAGCGACGCTCCAGTTTCTCGATGCGCTTGGACAGACGTTCCAGGTCATCGCGCAGGCGCACGACGTCGGCAGAAAAGTCCTGCAGCTGGCGGGGGCGGATCAGCATCGGTTGTTCTTCCAGGAAATACTCGGCCAGGTTTTCGGTCAGCTTGCGCTGGGTGGTGCGGGCAGCCTCGAACAGACCGCGCGCGCCAGAGACGATGCGGGTGGCGGCGACATCGCCGACCACGCGTGACAGGTCATCCTCGGCATCCCAGCGCAGCTTCTGGCTCAGTTGCGAAATGGCATTGGCAAAATCGGCATCGCCCTCCAGCTTGACGTAGGACACGGCGCGTTCGCGGTTGGCGGCGATCAGCGGCAGATCCGACAGCTTCAGGCGGATGGTGACATTGGCCGGCGCGTCGGTGGGGACATCCTGCAGGTAGCCGTCACCGGCCACCTGCAGCCGCAACTGCATGGCGCCGGTATCGATGCAGGCGACCTTGCCGGCATGGGTGATGAGGGTATTGCGCGCCCACGGCTCCTGCGCCAGCAGATGGTTGATCACCGCGGCGGCGGGTTTCATCGGGTCGAGGGCCAGGGTGGACGGGTCGGGCAGCACGGACATGGGTTCCAGAGACGGGTTGAGCCGGGGACAGCAATAAGAACGCGGAAGCGGCGAAGAATTCACCAATATTCAGCTCCGCAAAAACAAAACCGCCCGATCAAGCGGGCGGTCTCAAGTGTAACAGCTTGGCGCGCCGGCAAGGTTCACGGGCCACGTGTTCCTTGATCCAGCGCCGCCCGGCGCCGCTACACCTGCTGGATACCGGCCAGCACCCAGCCGCCGCTGCCGTTGAGCGGCTTGGACAGGTTCCAGATCTCGGCGAAGGGCTCGGCCGAGGCGTCCGGAGCTTCCTTGATCAGCCCCTGGAAGCGCACGGTGGCGAGGTAATCGAAGGCCATGGTCTCGATGCCCAGCAGTTCGGCATCCAGCTGCACCACGTCGGTGGCATTGGGTGCGACACCGCGTTCGGTAAGCTGCATGCGCAGTTCGGCAAACATTTCCGGCGAGGTGAATTCACGGATGTCATTGGCATCGGCGCGATCCCAGGCGGCCTGCAGACGGATGAAATAGGTCTTGGCATTGCGCACGAAACCGGCGATATCGAAACCCTCCGGGATACCCCAGTGCTGGATCTGCGCGGGTTGGGCGGTACCACCGTAGCCACCATGGCCGCTGCCTTGCAGCGCAGCCGGAGCACCGCTGGAGACGGCCGGCGGCGGGTTGATGTCACGCAGGCCGGAGCCGATTTCAGGTGTCGCACCGGCGGCGCTGCCGATGGGGCTCACGCCCGGCATCGGCGTGGCATAGGCCGGATTGTTGCTCTGCGCCTCGCGACCACGGGCAAACATGCGGATCAGGAAGATCACCGCCGCGCACAGCAAGGCGATGGTCAGCAGCGAACCCAGCATGCCACCCAGCGCGCCGCCGATGCCGAAGTGCGACATCAGCGCGCCCAGGCCGAAGCCCAGCAAGGCGCCGCCCAGCACGTTACGCCAGGGGCTGGCAGGCTTGGGCAGGGGGGCGCTTTGCGGCGTGGCAGCTGGCGTCGCGGGCCGATACGGGGTGGCGGCAGGCTGACTGTAGGACGGCGAAGACGGTGCCGCCTGGCGCGAATAATTGGACGATTGCTTGCCGAAGGAGCCACCGCCGCCCAGGCGCTTGGCCTCGGCCGGTGACGTGAGCAGAGCTAGCGAAGTCATCGCCAGCAACAGTGCGAGCAGGAATTTTTTCATGGCTTACCTCTTGTGGATGTTGCCTTCAGTGCGGGCGGCCGGAACGCATAGCAGATTGGCGATCCAACCGGGACATTGTCGCCCGGCAGAATTAAGCCAGCCTTAATGCCGGGCCACGCCAGCTCAGCCGCTGCCCGCCAGGCTTACATCTTGATGCCGGTATGCAGCGCGGCCACGCCGGCGGTCAGATTGAAATACTGTACGCGCTCCAGACCGACCTGTTCCATCATCTGCTTCAGGGTTTCCTGGTCGGGGTGCATGCGGATCGATTCGGCCAGGTAGCGATAGCTGTCGGCGTCGTTGGCAACTTTCTTGCCCAGCCACGGCAGGACCGAGAAGGAGTACACGTCATAGGGCTTCTTCAGTGGCTCCCAGACCTTGGAGAATTCCAGAACCAGCAGCTTGCCACCGGGTTTCAGCACGCGGCGCATCTCGGCCAGGGCGGCATCCTTGTGGGTCATGTTGCGCAGGCCGAAGGCCACCGAAACGCGGTCGAAATAGTTGTCCGGGAAGGGCAGCTTCTCGGCATCGCACAACATGGTGGGGGTGACGATGCCCTTGTCGAGCAGGCGGTCGCGGCCCACGCGCAGCATGGATTCGTTGATATCGGTCAGCCAGACTTCGCCGCTGGGACCGGCCTGCTTGGCGAAGACCTTGGACAGGTCACCGGTGCCACCGGCAATATCAAGTACCTTGAAGCCAGGGCGAACACCCGCCTGGGCGATGGTGAAAGCCTTCCAGATGCGATGCAGGCCAGCCGACATGAAGTCGTTCATCACGTCGTACTTGGCGGCGACGGAGTGGAACACTTCCGCGACCTTACGGACCTTCTCTTCTTCTTTGACGGTTTCGTAACCGAAATGGGTGGTGTTGGTCATGGCTAGGCCTGTAACTGTAACGTTGAAGACGACATTATAAGAGACCGGCCACGCTGCGGTTTGCCCTGGATCAGCATGGCCTTGCAGTGTTCAGTGCGAGTGGCCGCAGCCGTGACCACCTGCAGCCTCGGCCTGATGGTCGCGCCCGCTCTCGCGGGTGAAGCCCGCCGCTTCGAGTTTCTGCAGATAGGTTTCCCACATCGCGGACTGGTCACGGCCGAGCTGGTAGAGATAGTCCCAGGTGAAGATGCCGCTGGCATGGCCGTCCGAGAACAGCGGTTTGACGCCGTAGTTGCCGACCGGTTCGATGCCGTTGATCTCGACCTCGCGCTTGCCGGTCTGCAGCACTTCCTGGCCGGGACCATGGCCGCGCACTTCGGCCGAGGGGGAGTACACGCGCATGAGCTCGAAGGGCAGCGAAAACATCACGCCATCATCGAACTCGACCTCCACCACGCGCGAGAGCTTGCGTACCTTGAAGGACAGCGGAACCGGAGAAGTCTGGGCGCTCATGGGCTATCCCTTGTGAAATGTGTGAAATCGGTGAGAGGAGAAATGACGCTCGCAACACTGCTGCACCCTGCCTCCGCGACATCGGTGACATCGGCCGCACCCGGACGCGATTGATCACGCCCGGTGCGACAAGTCAGCGCAATCAGGCCGACAAACCCGCCGCATCCAGCTGCCGGCGCACGGCTTCGCGCAGTTGCGGCAGCCAGGCGCGACGCGCGGCGAGACTGGCGGCATCGGCCGGCCGGCGCGGTTCGGCCCATACCGGGCTGGGGAAATGACGATCGTCCACGAAGCGCGGGATCACATGCCAGTGCACGTGCGGGGTCATGTTGCCCAGCGTGGCCAGGTTGACCTTCTCGGGTTGCATGACTTCGCGCTGCGCCGCTTCCACCGCCCAGACGGCGTTGGCCATGCGTGTACGCTGGGCCGGCGCCAGATCGGTCATTTCCTTGACGTGGGTGTTGCAGATCACGCGGCAAAAGCCAGGGTAATCCGGCTCATCGACCAGCACCACCCGGAACTCCGGATGGCGCCACAGCACCTCGCCGCCGTCACCGGCGCACAGTTCGCATGCAGGGGTCTGACTCATCATGGGCTCCCGTGCCTACACCAGGATACGTTCGATGCCACCATTGTTGGCGCGCTCGACGTATTCCGGCATCCAGTTTTCGCCCAGCAGGTGACGCGCCATCTCGACCACGATGTAATCGGCAGTGGTGCCGGCATCCTCGTTGTAGCGCGACAGGCCCTGGAAGCAGGACGGGCAGGAAGTCAGGATCTTGACGTCGCCGGTGAAACCATCGGCGCGCACCTTGTCGCTGCCCTTCTTCATTTCCTCTTCCTTGCGGAAGCGGACCTGGGTCGAGACATCCGGACGCGAGACGCCGAAGGTACCCGACTCGCCGCAGCAGCGGTCGTTCTTCTCGATCTTCTGCGCGTCCACCGTGGTGATGAGCGAGTTGACCGTCTTCAGCGGGTCCTGCAGCTTCATCGGGGTGTGGCAGGGATCGTGGTACATGTAACGGGTACCGGTCACGCCTTCCAGCTTGACGCCCTTTTCCAGCAGGTATTCGTGGATATCGATGATGCGGCAGCCGGGGAAGATCTTCTCGAATTCATAGCCCTGCAACTGGTCGTAGCAGGTACCGCAGGAGACCACGACGGTCTTGATGTCGAGGTAGTTCAGCGTGTTGGCCATGCGATGGAACAGCACGCGGTTGTCGGTGATGATCTTCTCGCCCTTGGCGAAGTCGCCGGTGCCGCGTTGCGGGTAACCGCAGCACAGGTAACCCGGCGGCAGCACCGTCTGCACGCCCACGTTCCACAACATCGCCTGGGTGGCCAGGCCGACCTGCGAGAACAGGCGCTCCGAGCCGCAGCCGGGGAAGTAGAACACCGCCTCGGTATCGGCCGTGGTGGTCTTGGGATTGCGGATGATGGGGACGATCTTGTCATCCTCGATATCCAGCAAGGCACGCGCGGTCTTCTTGGGCAGGTTGCCCGGCATCTTCTTGTTGATGAAGTGGATCACCTGTTCCTTGATCGGCGCCTTGCCGACCGTGGCTGCAGGTTTCTGGGTCTGCTTCTTGGCCAGCTTCTTCAACAGGTCATTGCCCAGGCGCTGCGCCTTGAAGCCCCACTGCGTCATCACCTTGCGGGTGGCGTTGATGGTGGCCGGGTCGGTGGCGTTCAAGAAGAACATGGCCGCATTGGTGCCGGCGTTGAAGGACTTCTTGCCCATCTTGCGCAGCAGGTTGCGCATGTTCATCGAAACATCGCCGAAGTCGATATCGACCGGGCAAGGCGTGACGCACTTGTGGCAGACCGTGCAGTGGTCGGCCACATCCTCGAACTCTTCCCAATGCTTGATGGAGACGCCGCGACGGGTCTGCTCTTCATAGAGGAAAGCTTCCACCAGCAGCGAGGTCGCCAGGATCTTGTTGCGCGGCGAATACAGCAGGTTGGCACGCGGCACGTGGGTCGAGCAGACCGGCTTGCACTTGCCGCAGCGCAGGCAGTCCTTGACGCTGCTGGCAATGGCGCCGATGTCGCTTTGCTGCATGATCAGCGACTCGTGGCCCATCAGGCCGAACGACGGCGTATAGGCGTTGGAGAGGTCCGCTTCCATGCCCGGCAGGTTGAGCAGCTTGCCCTTGTTGAAGCGGCCCTCCGGGTCCACGCGTTTCTTGTAGTCGCGGAATTCGCCGATCTCGTCCTCGGTCAGGAATTCCAGCTTGGTGATGCCGATACCGTGCTCACCCGAGATGACGCCATCCAGCGAACGCGCCAGCTTCATGATGCGGGCCACGGCGACGTGGGCATCCTGCAGCATTTCATAGTGGTCGGAATTGACCGGGATGTTGGTGTGCACGTTGCCATCGCCCGCGTGCATGTGCAGCGCCACGAAGACGCGGCCGCGCAGCACGCGCTTGTGGATGGCCTGGCATTCTTCCAGGATCAGCTTGAAGGCCGCACCCGAGAAGATCTGGCGCAGTTGCGCACGCACTTCCTGCTTCCAGGAGATGCGCACGGTGCGGTCCTGCACCACGTGGAAGACGGCGGCTCCGGGCTGGTCGAGCAGGCG
Source organism: Herbaspirillum sp. AP02 (assembly GCF_015767275.1). Lineage (GTDB taxonomy): Bacteria > Pseudomonadota > Gammaproteobacteria > Burkholderiales > Burkholderiaceae_D > Herbaspirillum. The sequence continues at coordinate 46,447 of NZ_JADWMY010000018.1, read as the reverse complement.
TTGCTCAAAGACCGGCAGCATCTTCTCCAGGCCCAATGCGGCCAGTTCGGCCTTGGCCTCGGTCAGCGGCTTGTCCAGGTTGGCCAGCAGATAGGACCAGCGTGCGTGGGTCTGTTCCAGCAGGGTTTCAGCCTGGTGGACGCGGTCTTCCAGCATTTCGGCGGCGGGGATGTCGTCGCCTTCGGCGTCATCGCTCTTGCCCAGCGGCAGGTTGCCCTTGACGAAGAAGCTGTCCAGTTCGGCCAGCAGTTGCAGCTTGTTCTTGATCGACAGTTCGATGTTGATGCGCTCGATGCCGTCGGTGTATTCGCCCATGCGGTTCAGCGGAATGACCACGTCTTCGTTGATCTTGAAGGCGTTGGTGTGCTTGGCGATGGCGGCGGTGCGCGAACGGTCCAGCCAGAATTTCTTGCGCGCTTCCGGGCTGACGGCGACGAAGCCTTCGCCGACGCGGTTGTTGGCCATGCGGATCACTTCCGAAGCCGCTGCGGCCACGGCGTTTTCGTCGTCACCGACGATGTCGCCGATCAGCACCATCTTGGGCAGCACACCACGCTTGGACTTGGTGGCATAGCCGACCGCGCGCAGGTAGCGCTCGTCCAGGTGTTCCAGGCCGGCCAGAATCGCGCCGCCACGCTTAGTCTCGGCATCCAGGTAATCTTTGATCTCGACGATCGAGGGAATCGCATCGCGCGCCTGGCCGAAGAACTCCAGGCAGACCGTACGGGTCTGCTTGGGCATCTTGTGCAGAATCCAGCGGGCCGAGGTGATGAGGCCATCGCAACCTTCCTTCTGCACGCCCGGCAGGCCCGAGAGGAACTTGTCGGTGACGTCCTTGCCCAGACCTTCCTTGCGGAATTTCTTGCCGGAGATTTCCAGGATCTCGGTCTTGAAGACTTCGGTCTTCTGGCCCTTTTCACCGGGGTGCGACCATTCCAGCTTGAAGCGCGCTACTTCCACATCGTGGATCTTGCCCAGGTTGTGGTCCAGGCGGGTCACTTCCAGCCAGTCGCCCTGCGGGTCGACCATGCGCCAGCTGGCCAGGTTGTCCAGGGCGGTGCCCCACAGCACGGCCTTCTTGCCGCCGGCATTCATGGCGACGTTGCCGCCGATGCAGGAGGCTTCGGCCGAGGTCGGGTCGACGGCGAAGACGAAACCGGCCTTTTCAGCCGCATCCGAGACGCGCTTGGTGACTACACCGGCACCCGAATAGATGGTGGCGTAGGGCTGGTCCAGGCCCGGCAGGATTTCCATTTCGACCGCGCCCAGCTGTTCCAGCTTTTCGGTATTGATGACGGCCGACAGCGGCGTCAGCGGAATGGCGCCGCCGGTATAGCCGGTGCCGCCGCCACGCGGGATGATGGTCAGGCCCAGTTCGATACAGGCCTTGACCAGGCCGGCCATCTCGTCTTCGGTGTCCGGGGTCAGCACCACGAAGGGGTACTCGACGCGCCAGTCGGTGGCGTCGGTGACGTGGGAGACGCGCGAGAGGCCGTCGAACTTGATGTTGTCCTTGGCCGTGTAGCGGCCCAGTACCTTGTTGGCGCGGCGGCGCAGATCGTAGGTCTGGCGGAATTCCTCGGCGAAATCGGCGATGGCCTTCTTGGCCGCCTTCAGCAGGGCTTCCACGCTGGCGCTGCGGCGCTGGGCTTCGGCGTCGCCGGCTTCGGCCAGGTCGGTAGCCAGGCGGCGCTTGTCCACTTCGTTCAAGCGATGGTTGAGCGCCTCGATCAGCGCAGCGCGGCGCTTGGGATTGTCCAGCAGGTCGTCCTGCAGGTAGGGATTGCGGCGGACCACCCAGATATCACCCAGGACTTCATATAGCATGCGCGCCGAGCGACCGGTCTGGCGCTTGCCACGCAGCTCGTCCAGCAGGGACCAGGACGCTTCGCCCAACAACCGGATCACGATCTCGCGATCTGAGAAGGAGGTGTAGTTGTAGGGGATTTCGCGCAAGCGCGGAGGCGTGGCGCCATGCGGCGCGTCTGTAAGCAAGGCCTGGATCTGTGCGGGGGCGTTCATCTATGTATGAGGTCAATCTGCTGCCGGAGGAGCATTTTAGCCTATTGGCAAAACTCGCGACGGGATGGGCCGGTTTTGTGCGACGACCGGACGGCGTTTGCCGGGGCGGCCTGGCGGCGAAGAGGCCATAGCCAGACTCAATTGAATTTATAAATACAATCAATTTCATTGAATTGATTGAATAAATCTATACTTCTTCCAGACCTCAGGTGAACATTCCTGAACCAATGCCCAGTGAGGAGGCTCCCATGTTACAAGCACTGATGACGGAATTCCTGGAAAACCTGGCCATCACCCTGGCCGACTATGCCCAATGCAAGGCGTGAGGAAGAGATCATGAACACAATGAACACCACGACGACCGTCGATGACACCGGCCTCTACCTGAAGCTCAAGACACGCCATCTGGCCGTGCTGGGCGTCACGGCCACCTTCCTGGCCATCCGCGTGGTGGAAGGCCTGCTGCCGACCTTGACCGCCTGAGCGCTTGCGCCGGCCCGCCAGACGGCACCTTCGGGTGCCGTTTCCCTTTGCACTATCGCCAGATCCGGATCACGCCAGCCAGCTGCCCAGCTTGTGCCAGAAGCCATCCGGCACGTTCAGCAGCAGCCAGGTCATCAATATGTAGCGGATGAACTTGCCGATGGCCATGTACACCACCGAGGGCCAGAACGGCAGGCGCAGCCAGCCGGCCAGGGTACAGATGGGGTCGCCGATGCCAGGCAACCAGGCCAGCAGCATGGTCTTGGCACCAAACCTCTCCAGCCAGTGGAACCAGCGCGAGGAACGCTCCTTGGCAAAGGCCTGCTTGGCACCATAGCCCATCCAGTAATCGACGATGCCACCCAGGGTATTACCCAGCGTGGCTACCAGGATCACCGGCCAGAACATCTCGGGGCTGGCCTTGATGACGGCAAACACCGCCGGCTCCGAGCCCAACGGCAGCAGGGTGGCGGAGATGAAACTGATCAGGAAGACCGAGGTCAGGCCGACCGTGGGGATAGCGAGGATATTGAGCAGCCAGAGGACGGCGGATTCGATCATGCAGGTGGAGGGTAGATTGAAGACTGGCCGCAGCCAGGCGGAATTTCTTGCGAACTTGCTTGCAAAACTTGCCATCCATCAAGCCCGGTCGAATGGCGCAGCGTGCATTCTAGCTGGTGCCATCGAGGCTGAATTCAAGAACTGAAGAAAGATTCACTCCTGCCCGGTCCCTACACCCGGCTTGCCGGCGCCCAGCCCGGTGCCTTTATAATGTCCAGTTCCCCTGGACCGGAGCGGCTACCGCTCTCCTCGCCCAGGAGGAATTCCGACCGGCTTACCGAGCCGTTTTTTCCCTTTGCCTGATTGCGATATGACCGCGCCTGAACCCGCTGCTGCTCGCCTGACCTCACTTCACTGAAGACCGACATGAGTAACGATTATCTGAAAAAGATCCTGACCGCCCGCGTCTATGACGTCGCCCAAGAAACCCCGCTGGAACTGGCGAACACGCTGTCGCAAAGGATTGATAATCGAATTTACTTCAAGCGCGAAGACATGCAGAGCGTGTTCAGCTTCAAGCTGCGCGGCGCCTACAACAAGATGGCCCACCTGACGCCGGCGCAACTCAAGCGCGGCGTCATCTGCGCCTCCGCCGGCAACCACGCCCAGGGCGTGGCACTGTCGGCCGCCCGACTGGGCTGCCGCGCCGTGATCGTGATGCCCACCACCACCCCGCAGGTCAAGATCGACGCCGTCAAGGCGCGGGGCGGCGAAGTGGTGCTCTTCGGCGACTCCTTCACCGATGCCTATGAACACGCGCTGACGCTGGAAAAGAAGCAGAAGCTGACCTTCGTGCATCCCTTCGACGATCCGTATGTGATCGCCGGCCAGGGGACGGTGGGCATGGAAATCCTGCGCCAGCACCCGGACCCGATCCACGCCATCTTCGTGGCCATCGGCGGTGGCGGCCTGATCGCCGGTGTGGCCTCCTACGTCAAGGCGGTGCGCCCGGACATCAAGATCATCGGCGTGCAGACCACCGACTCCGACGCCATGGCGCGCAGCCTCAAGGCCGGTCGCCGCGTGGCCCTGCCGGACGTGGGCCTGTTCTCGGACGGCACCGCCGTCAAGCTGGTCGGTGAAGAAACCTTCCGCATTGCCAAGGAGCTGGTGGACGAAGTCATCATCGTCGATACCGATGCCGTCTGCACCGCCATCAAGGACATCTTCCAGGACACGCGCAGCATCGTGGAGCCGGCCGGTGCACTGGCCGTGGCCGGCGCCAAGGCCTACGTGGAGCGCGCGCGTGCCAGCAAGAAGCCGATCAAGGGCGAGTCGCTCATCACCATCGCCTGCGGCGCCAACATGAACTTCGACCGCCTGCGCTTCGTGGCCGAGATGGCCGATGCCGGCGAGGCCCGCGAGGCCGTCTTCGCCGTCACCATCCCTGAAGAGCGCGGCAGCTTCCGCCGCTTCTGCGAGACCGTCGGCCCACGCAATGTCACCGAGTTCAACTATCGCATCAGCGATGACAAGGCTGCGCATGTCTTCGTCGGCATCCAGGTCTCGGCCGCCGACGAGGCCGGCAAGATCGCCCGCAACTTCGAGAAGGCCGGCTTCGGCGTGCTGGACCTGACCCACGATGAACTGGCCAAGGTCCACATCCGTCACCTGGTTGGCGGAAAAAGTGAACTTGCCGGTGACGAACTGCTGTATCGCTTCGAATTCCCGGAGCGCCCGGGCGCGCTGATGAAATTCCTCTCCAGCATGAACCCGGGCTGGAACATCAGCCTGTTCCACTACCGCAACCAGGGCGGTGATGTCGGCCGCATCCTGATCGGTGTACAGGTGCCCAAGAAGGAGATGAAGGAGTTCCGCGCCTTCCTGGCGCAACTGGGCTATCGTCACTGGGACGAAACCAGGAACCCGCTGTACAAACTGTTCCTCGGCTAGCACCGCAGGCCGCGCCCCACCCGGGCGCGGCCCGGCAATACCGAACGTCAAAGCCAGCCGAGGCTGGCATCGCAGGAGCCTCACCATGAACCACACTACCCCGCCCGCCTCGACCATCGCCACCACCACCGGCCATTCCCCGGAAAGTTCGCCCCTGGGCAAGAGCTCGGAATATCCGACCCAATACGATCCGGCGCTGCTATTCCCTATCCCGCGCGCGCCCAAGCGCGCCGAACTGCAGATCAGCGGCACCCTGCCCTTCTTCGGCGTCGATATCTGGACCGCCTATGAAATCTCCTGGCTGAACCTGCGCGGCAAGCCGCAGATCGCCATCGCCACCTTCATGGTGCCGGCCGATTCGCCGAACATCATCGAATCGAAGTCCTTCAAGCTGTACCTGAATTCGTTCAACCAGGAGCGCCTGGAAAGCGCCGATCAACTGGTGGAAAAGCTGCGCACCGATCTGTCGGCCGCCGCCGGCGCCGGGGTGCAAGTGGTGCTGACCGAATCGGCGCAGTTCGGGCAATTGCAGTTCGGCGAACTGGCCGGCCTGTCGCTGGACCGCCTGGATGTGGAAATCGAACCTGCCACCGGTGCCGCCCATCCGGATGGCAGCCAGCTACGCGCCAACCAAGAGGAAGCCGTGGTCGAGGAAACCCTGATCTCGCACCTGCTCAAGTCCAACTGTCCGGTGACCAGCCAGCCGGACTGGGGCAGCGTACAGATCCACTATGTGGGCGCCCCCATCGACCAAGAGCGGCTGCTGAAATACATCATCGGCTTCCGCGAGCACAACGAATTCCACGAGCAATGCGTGGAACGCATCTTCACCGACATCCTGCGCTACTGCAAACCGCAGAAGCTGGCCGTCTATGCACGCTACACGCGGCGCGGCGGCCTGGACATCAATCCCTGGCGCAGCAACTTCTCCAGCGCCAAACCGCCCTCGCAATTGCGCAACGCCCGCCAGTAACGCGGCACCAACTGGCCCCGCCGTCGGGCGCCAGTTGTAAAAACCGGGTCAGCAAATTGTTACCGGATCTTGCCGCGCAAGCACTTGCTCCTTTGAGGACAGGTGGCGTGACCAAGATTTGGTAACAATTTCCGTTTTACAACAATACAGATGAAGGGATATTTTTCCCTTCATGTCTGTCCATTCAATTGTGCATGAGCTTGCCAAGCTGGCAGCGCCTTCGCACAAGCGATCTTTCGTCAACCCCGTGCTACCACGTCCCATCTCCGCACCCCGGAGTCATGGGGCTTCTGCTTTACCTCCACAATAAAGATGACAACCACCACCTCACTGCGGTCCCTGACTGCTCCTGCCCCTCACACCGCCCGCCCTGTCGGAGCGCTGCGCCGTGCCGGCTTCATCGCCTTCATCGCGGCCGGGGCCTGCGCGCTGGCCCCGGCCGCCCATGCCGACGACAACCAGTACAGCCTGTGGCAACAGACCAAGGACCACGCCGCCCACATCTGGGACCAGGGTGATAGCGCCATCTACCTCTCCGGCGTGGCACACCACGGCCGCAGTACCTATACTCCGCAGAAGCTGGATGAACTCAACGAACACGCCTGGGGCCTGGGCTATGGCAAGACCCTGCGCAACGACAGCGGCAATGACGAGTCCCTGTATGGCTTCGTGATCAAGGACTCGCACCGCCATCCGCAGTACATGGCCGGTTATGCCTATGAATGGGTGTTTCCGATTGCCAAGACCGGCCTGGAAGTGGGTCTGGGCGGCACCGCCATGCTCATGAGCCGGCAGGATTACTTCCACAGCGTTCCCTTCCCGGTACCGCTGCCTCTGGCCTCCATCGGCACCCAGAAGGGCAAGATCATGTTTGCCTACGTGCCGCGCCTGTCGTCCAACAAGAACAACGGCGACGTGCTGCTGATCTTCGGTCGTATCGAGATGTAGTCGCCGGTGATGCGATGACCGATGAGCGGACGCCCGGTGATGGATAAATCACCAACCCTCATCGGCGCTGCCGGCGCACAAAATATTTCCACCCATCTCTACAAAAGTCGTACCTTGGGGCAAATCCGCTCCATGCGCCCGAAATCACCTGCTGTTCGGCGCTTTCAAAGCGTTCCGCCGGGTCCAAAGAGGCCTATAATCCTGCTCAAAGCTTCAGCCCGTGGCAATTCCTTGAGCGTCATGACTAATCTCGCAAAAATCCTGTCTCCAGAAAATGTGGTTCTGGATCTGGAAGTCTCCAGCAAAAAAAGAGCTTTCGAACAAGCCGGCCTGACTTTCGAAAACAACAGCGGCATTGCCCGCTCCACCGTTTCCGAAAACCTGTTTGCCCGGGAGCGTCTCGGTTCCACCGGACTGGGTCACGGCGTGGCCGTGCCGCACGGGCGCATCAAGGGCCTGAAGGCGCCGCTGGCGCTGTTCATGCGGCTGGCCGCACCGATCCCCTTCGAGTCGCCCGACGGCCAGCCGGTCAAGCTGCTGATCTTCCTGCTCATTCCGGACAACGTGACGCAACAGCATCTGGAAATCCTCTCGGAAATCGCCGAGATGTTTTCTGACGACGCGTTCCGCAACGAGCTCGCCGTCGAGCCCGACCCTGCCGTGGTGCACGCACGCATCGTGACCTGGCAGACCTCGATGGAAAAGGCCGGCTGAATAGCCTGGCCGCTTCCGCTCGCCGCCCACCCGCCAGCAGAACCGGATCTACATGCCCACTTATTCCGCGTTGTCGATACAGCAGCTTTACGAAGAAAACCGTGAATCCCTGCAATTGGGCTGGTTTGCCGGCTTCCCCGGCGGCGAACGCCTCATTTCCGGCGACGCCGTCTCGGCCTCCGACCAGGTGGGCCACCTGAACCTGATCCACCCGGGCCGCCTGCAGGTCTTCGGCCATCAGGAAATCGAATACTACAATCGCCTCTCCAACACCTCGCGCGCCTACCAGACCGCCGAGCTGGTGGCCGGCGAGCCGCCGGCCTTCATCATCGCGCAGGGCCTCTCGACACCGCCCGATCTGCTGGCGGTGTGTGACGAAAAGAATATCCCGCTATTCTCCACCCCGCTGCCAGCGGCGCAGGTGATCGACTACCTGCGGGTGTACCTGTCCAAGAAACTGGCGCAGCAGATCACCATGCATGGCGTGTTCATGGATGTGCTGGGCGTGGGCGTACTGATCACCGGCGAATCCGGCCTGGGCAAGAGTGAACTGGGGCTGGAACTGATTTCGCGCAGCCATGGACTGGTGGCCGACGATGCGGTGGAATTCGCCCGCATCGCGCCCAACATGATCGAAGGGCGCTGCCCGCTACTGCTGCAGAACCTGCTGGAAGTGCGCGGGCTGGGGCTGCTGGACATCAAGGCGATCTTCGGCGAGACCGCCGTGCGCCGCAAGATGCGCTTGAAGCTCATCGTGCATCTGGTCCGTCGCAGCACGCTGGAAGAAAACTACGAACGCCTGCCGCTGGATGCGCAGTATGAAGAAGTGCTGGGCCTGCCGATCCGCAAGGTAGTCATTCCCGTGGCCGCCGGACGCAACATTGCAGTGCTGCTGGAAGCTGCCGTGCGCAATACCATCCTGCAGTTGCGCGGCATCGATACGCTCAAGGAATTCATCGAGCGCCAGCGCCGGGCGATGAACGGCGAGTAGGCGAGTAGACGACCGGCCGGACACACCTACCCGGCAATGCTCTTCCACAGCGGTTTCCCGCTACCCGGGAAACGTCATCCCTGGCACGAATCGACGCCCCATGCGTTATGATTGCCGCCATGCGAATCGTTCTGATCACCGGCATCTCCGGCTCCGGCAAATCGGTGGCACTGCATGTGCTGGAAGACGCCGGCTATTTCTGCGTCGACAATCTTCCGCCCTCATTGCTGTGCGACCTGGTGCAAACCCGCATCAAGGAAGGTGCCAGCATGCTGGCCGTGGCCACCGATGCACGCAGCGCCGACTCCCTGGCCACCCTGCGCACCGACATCGAGACCCTGCGTGCCGAAGGGCATGACGTCAAGGTCTTCTTCCTGACCGCCTCTGACGATACGCTCATCACCCGCTTCTCCGAAACCCGCCGCAGCCATCCGCTGTCGCACCGGCTGCTGCCTGGCCGCAATCCGGCAGACCGCCTCACGCTCACCGAATGCATCGCGCTGGAAAAGGACATGCTGGGCGACATGCAGGACATCGGCCTGGTCATGGATACCTCGCAGCTGAGCTCCAACAAGCTGCGTCGCTGGATCAAGGAACTGGTGGACCTGGAACGCTCGCCGCTGACGCTGCAGATCGAATCCTTCGGCTTCAAGCATGGTCTGCCGCTGGACGCGGATCTGGTGTTCGACGTGCGCATGCTGCCCAATCCCCACTACGATGCCGAACTGCGACCACTGACCGGACGTGATGCGCCGGTCATCGAATTCCTGGCGGCCTATCCCGAGGTGGCCGACATGTTCAACGACATCCGTGGCTTCGTGGAAAAATGGCTGCCGGCCTTCAAGGATGACAACCGCAGCTACCTCACCGTGGCCATCGGCTGCACCGGCGGTCAGCACCGCTCGGTCTATCTGGTCGAATTGCTGGCCAGCCACTTCCGCGCCACCGAGCAGGTGGTGAGCCGGCACCGCCAGTTGAACTGATCGCCCGGGCCGGCACCGCCGGCTACACCACCGAAAGCAGGTCGCGCGTCCCCAGCACCCCCAGCAGCAGCTTCTTGACCGGCGCCGGCAGCGGCGCATCGGCCAGCCTGTGGGCGGGATACCAGACCAGTCCGCGCTCGGCGATGGCCTGGCTGCGACTGCTCAGCGCCACCTGGAAGGGCGCCACATGCAGCTTGAAGTGGGTAAAGACATGCGAGAACGGCTGTAGCTTGCGACAGCCCTCCAACTCGCCATAAGGTGCCACCAGGGTACGCACGGCGGTATCGAAGCGTGCCGCATCATCCACGCCGATCTCCGGCAGCGACAGCAGGCCGCCCCAGATGCCACTGTCGGGACGCTGCTCCAGCAGGACATCCTCGCCATGGGTGATGACCAGCATCACGGTTTCCTTTTCCGGGACCGCCTTCCTGGGCTTGCTCACCGGCAGTTCCGCCACCCGGTCCTGGGCCAGGGCCACGCAGCGCCCGGCCAGCGGGCAGCGCTCGCAGGCAGGCTTGCCGCGCACGCACAGGGTGGCACCCAGGTCCATCAGGCCCTGGGTATAGGATTCGATATCCTGTTGCGGCAAGAGCGCCACGGCACGCAGCCAAAGCTTGTCTTCGACCGGCTTGGCGCCAGGATAGCCATCGACCCCGAACACCCGCGCAAAGACCCGCTTGACGTTGCCATCCAGGATGGCGGCACGCCGACCATAGGAAAAGGCCGCAATCGCCGCCGCCGTGGAACGGCCGATGCCGGGGAGGTCGGCCAGCAGTTCGGGATCATCCGGGAAGCGCCCGCCGTATTCGGCCACCACCCTCTGCGCACACTTGTGCAGGTTGCGCGCGCGGGTGTAGTAGCCCAACCCGCTCCAGAGCGCCATCACATCCTCGGACGGGGCGGCGGCCAGCGAGAACACATCCGGGCAGCGCTCCAGGAAGCGCTGGTAATACGGAATCACCGCCGCCACCTGGGTCTGCTGCAGCATGATTTCCGAGAGCCAGACACGATAGGCGTCGCGGGTGTTCTGCCAGGGCAGCTTGTGGCGGCCATGCTGTTTCTGCCAGGCGATCACCTGAGCCGAGAAGGAGGGATCTTCATATTCCAGCACATCACCGGCAGCAGCCTTGCCCCGTGATTCGACAATACCCTTCATTTCTGGCAACTCACGCAATAAAAAGTGGAACGCTGGCCCTGCTTGATCTGGCGGATCGGCGTGGCGCAGATGCGGCAGGCCTCGCCGGTGCGGTTATAGACGAAGTAACTCTGCTGGAAATAGCCCGACTGGCCATTGACGGCGATGAAGTCGCGCAGGGTGCTGCCGCCCTGCTCGATGGCCGCGGCGAGCGTTTCGCGGATGGCCTCGGCCAGGCGTTCGTAGCGCGCCAGACTGATCTTGTAGGCCGGCGTCTTGGGATTGATGCGTGCCTTGAACAGGCTCTCGGACGCGTAGATATTGCCCACCCCCACTACGATGTCGCCGGCCAGCAATACCTGCTTGATCGGCGCGCTGCGGCCACGGGTCTGCCTGAACAGCTCGCGGGCGCTGAACTTGTCTTCCAGCGGCTCCAGCCCCAGGCTGCGCAGCAGCAGGTGTTCCTCGATGGCGCCATCGGCGCTGTCATGCCAGAGGATGGCGCCGAAGCGGCGTGGATCGGTCATGCGCATGACCTGGCCACCGACCTCCAGATCGAAATGATCATGCTTTTGCGGCGCGATGCCCGGCGGCAGGATGCGCAGGTGACCGGACATGCCCAGGTGCACGATCAGCGTGCCATGGTCGAAATGGATCAGCAGGTATTTGCCGCGACGTCCGGTACGCCGGATCACGCGCCCCGCCAACAGATCCTGCAATCCCGCCGGGAACGGCCAGCGCAGGCCGGTGTGGCGCAGGACGACACCGCTGACGGTCTGGCCTTCAAGATAAGGCGCGACCCCGCGACGGGTGACTTCGACTTCTGGTAATTCTGGCATCGGCTTGCGGATAAGGGAGGACGGGCGTGAAGCTGCATATGATAATGCAGATGCCGAAAACAAGACCTGAAGCCGCAGGTGCAACCTGCACAGGGAAGCTTGTCAAAGATGGATTACACTTCGCTGTCAGCAAAGCCACGTTTGTTGCGCGTAAAATCGAAACTCTCCGAATCGTCAGGATGAAATCTTGAAAAAAACCATCGCTCTCCTCACCAGTTCCCTGCTGCTGACTGCCTGCGCAAGCCTGCAGCAGCCCGGCGACAAGGCGGATGCCCAGGCGGCCCAGGACCAGAAGAGCGCGTCGGCCAAGTCGGCCGCCAATCGCAAGAAAGCCCCCAAGGCCAAGGTCCAGCCGCAGGAAGACGCCCTGCCCGCGCTGGAGCTGAGCGAGGACATCCTTTACAAAGTGCTGACAGCCGAGATCGCCTTCCAGCGCGGTCAGTGGCAGTCGGCCTATGTGACCATGCTGGCGGCCGCGCAGCAGACGCGCGACCCGCGCCTGGCCAAGCGTGCTGCCGAGATGGCGGTAGCGGCGCGCCAGGCGGGCGAAGCGCTGGTGGCGGTGCGCCTGTGGACCGAACTGGCGCCGCACTCCGATGAAGCCCTGCAGAACTACCTGGGCCTGATCATGCTCTCGGACAGCGTCGATGAAATCGAACCGCTGCTGACCCAGCGCCTGGCCGATGCCGCCCCCCAGGCGCGTGGCCCGATGATCCTGCAGATCCAGCGCCTGCTCTCGCGGGCCAAGGACAAGCAGGCCAGCTTCACCATCCTGCAGAACATCACCAAGCCCTATGGCGACCTGATGGAAACCCACCTGGCCCTGGCCCAGGGCGCCTTCAGCATCGGCGACGGCGTCCAGGCCCAGCGTGAGGCGCGCGCAGCCCTGAAGATCAAGCCGGACTCCGAACTGGCGGTGCTGACCGCCGCCCAGGTGGCCTCGGATAACAAGGACGCCACCAAGCTGGTGACCGACTTCCTGCGCAAGTATCCCGATGCGCGCGAAGTGCGCGTGGCCTACGCCCGCAGCCTGGTGGAACAGAAGGATTACAAGCAGGCCCGTAGCCAGTTCGAGACGCTGTTGAAGGAAGACGGCGAAGACGCCACCACCCTCTTTGCGCTGGGCGTGCTGTCGGCCCAGACCGACCAGTTGAAGGACGCCGAATACTATCTGCAGCGCTATCTGCAGGTGCTCTCGGCCCAGCCCGAGGATGACCGCGACCCCAGCCAGGCGCTCCTGCTGCTCTCGCGCATCGCCGAGGAACGACGCGATCTGGATTCGGCACTACGCTACCTGGACCAGGCTGAACCGGGCAGCGAAGGCTACGTCAACATCCAGGTCCGCCGCGCCCAGCTGCTGGCGCGCAAGGCCGACATCGAAGGTGCCCGCAAGGCGCTGGAGCAGGCCCAGGCCGAATCCGCCAACGACGGTGAGCAACTGCAGCTGCTGCTGGCCGAGTCGAGCCTGCTGCGCGACGCCAACCGCAACCAGGAAGCCGCCGACGTGCTCAAGGGTGGCCTGGAACGCTTCCCCAACAATACCGACCTGCTCTACGACTATTCCATGGTCCTGGAAAAGCTGGGCAAGTACGACGAGATGGAAAAATCGCTGCGTCGCGTAATGCAACTGGCCCCGGGCAACCAGCATGCCTACAACGCGCTGGGCTATTCACTGGCCGATCGCAATGTACGCCTGCCGGAAGCGCTGGAACTGATCCAGAAGGCTGCCGACCTGGCACCGGAAGATGCCTTCATCGCCGACAGCCTGGGCTGGGTGCTGTTCCGCATGGGCCGCGCCGAACAGGCTGAAACCCAGATGCGCCGCGCTTACGGACTGCGTCCGGATGTCGAGATCGGCGTCCACCTGGGCGAGGTGCTGTGGACCAACGGCAAGCAGGATGAGGCGCGCAAGGTATGGCGCGAGGCGGCGCTGAAGGAACCCAACAATGAAGTCCTGAAAAGCACGCTGGCGCGGCTCAATGTGAAGTTATGAGTCGCTTGCGTTCTTATCGTACCTACCTGAAGGCGGCGCCGTTCTCTCTGGCCATCCTGCTGGCCGGCTGTGCCACGGTATCGCAGGACAGCGTGGCGCCCAACGCCAGCGCGCCGGCCTACCAGTCCAGTATCGAGATCGATGGCCGCATCTCGGTCCAGTACGAGCAGGACCAGCGCCCGCAGTCACTGCACGGCAGCTTCTTCTGGAAGCAGACCCCGCAGGAACTGAACCTGGAAATGTTCTCGCCCCTGGGCCAGACCGTGGCCACGATCAACGTCAAGCCCGGCATCGCCACCCTGGTGCAATCCGGGCGCGCACCGCAGGTGGCGCCCGATGTGGATGAACTGGCCGCGCAATCGCTGGGCTGGCCGCTGCCGGTGTCTGGCATGCGCCAGTGGCTGCAGGGCAGTGGCACCGACGCCAGCGGCAAGCCCTTCACCGCCCGCGCCGGCACGGAAGCGGCCAGCTTCGACACGCGCGATGGCTGGCGCATCACCTACGCCAACTGGGAGACCGATGCCGCCAGCGGCCAGGCCCGCCCCAAGCGCATCGACATGACCCGCAGCACCGCCCAGGCCGGCAAGGTCGCCATCCGCATTGCCATCGATGGCTGGAAACGACCCTGAGCACGGACAACGCAAGGCCCTCACCTGACCACGCAACAAGCATGACCACCACCCTCACCGCCTGCCCGGCACCGGCCAAGCTCAATCTGTTCCTGCACGTGACCGGTCGCCGTCCCGATGGCTATCACCTGCTGCAATCGGCCTTCCAGTTGATCGACCGTTGCGACACGCTGGATTTCGCCCTGCGTGACGACGGCCGCATCGTCAGGACCAATGAGGTGCCGGGCGTGCCGGCTGAGTCCGATCTGGTGATCCGCGCCGCGCACCTGCTGCGCGAGGCCAGCGGCAAGCCCCACCTGGGCGCCGACATCACCGTGCACAAGATCCTGCCCATGGGCGGTGGCGTGGGCGGTGGCTCATCCGATGCTGCGACCACGCTGATGGTCTTGAATCATCTGTGGAATTGCGGATACAATCGCGCCTCGCTGATGGAGATGGGCCTGAAACTGGGCGCCGACGTCCCCTTCTTCCTGTTCGGCCGCAATGCATTTGCAGAAGGCGTGGGTGAAGAATTGGTGGCATTGCGAACCGCGGATTGCTGGTTCGTGGTCATCGAACCAGGCGTATCTGTTCCAACTTCTTTAATATTTTCGTCAAAGTTGTTGACAAGGGATACTGAACCCGTCAGAATAACGGACTTTCCTGATGCGACGAAACAAATCGCTTCCAGCTTCGGGAAGAACGATCTGGAAATGGTGGCAACTGCGCATTTCCCTGAAGTAGCAGCGGCAGTCGAGTGGCTGAGCAACTTCGGGAACGCAAGAATGACCGGATCTGGCGCCTGTGTGTTTTGTGCATTCGAACACGAACATCAGGCAGACGAAGTGCTCAAGCAATTGCCTTCGCGCTGGATCGGCTGGAAAGCCAAAGCGATGCAGGAACATCCTCTCGCCCATTTAGTGCAGTCGTAAAGAAGAATTGGTTTGACGTGAGCGCAGCGCCTGGCATAGAGCGCGCGACACGGCGAGCAGCAAGTTGCGTAGGGGAATCGCCAAGTTGGTTAAGGCACCGGATTTTGATTCCGGCATTCCAAGGTTCGAATCCTTGTTCCCCTGCCATTTAATTCGGACAGGCGCAGTACAGGCCCGGGTCCAGTCAGAAAAATAAGCCGTCAATGTGAGACCGATCAAGTCAAGCATTGTCGGCTTTTCGACTTTTAAACGATTGCATTCAGGGATACCCACATGGCACTTGAGAACCTGATGGTTTTTACGGGCAACGCCAACCCCGAACTGGCGCGCGGCGTCGCTGAGAAACTCGGTATCCCGCTGGGCAAGGCCAATGTTTCCAAGTTCTCCGACGGCGAAGTGATGGTCGAGATCAATGAAAACGTTCGCGGCAAGGACGTCTTCGTGCTGCAGTCCACCTGCGCACCGACCAATGACAACCTGATGGAAATCATGATCATGGTCGATGCCCTGAAGCGCGCATCGGCCGGTCGCATCACCGCCGCCATCCCCTACTTCGGCTATGCCCGCCAGGATCGCCGTCCGCGTTCGGCACGGGTTGCCATCTCGGCCAAGGTCGTGGCCAACATGCTGCAGGAAGCCGGCGTCGAGCGCGTCCTGATCATGGACCTGCACGCAGACCAGATCCAGGGCTTCTTCGACATCCCGGTGGACAACATCTACGCCTCGCCCATCCTGCTGGGCGACCTGGTCAACAAGAACTACGACGACCTGCTGGTGGTCTCGCCCGACGTCGGCGGCGTGGTGCGCGCCCGCGCGCTGGCCAAGCGCCTGAACTGCGACCTGGCCATCATCGACAAGCGTCGTCCTAAGGCCAACGTCTCCGAAGTGATGAACATCATCGGTGAAGTCGAAGGCCGCAACTGCGTGATCATGGATGACATGGTCGACACCGCCGGTACCCTGACCAAGGCGGCCGAGGTGTTGAAGGAACGTGGCGCCAAGAAGGTCGTGGCCTACTGTACCCACCCGGTGCTGTCGGGTCCGGCCATCGACCGTATCGCCAATTCGCCCCTGGATGAACTGGTGGTGACCGATACCATCCCGCTGTCGCCGGCTGCGCGTGGCTGCGCCAAGGTGCGTCAACTGACCTGCGCCGACCTGCTGGCCGAGACCTTCAAGCGCATCACCAAGGGTGACTCGGTGATGTCGCTGTTCGCCGAATAAGATTTTGCATTCGCCTCGCTGCGGTTTTCCGTGGTGGGGTTTTTTCATATTCCCTGGTCGCGGGGAATATTTAACACGCGGGGCAACCGTCGCTTGAATGATTCAACGACGAGCCCTGCCAACATTGGAGCTTCAACATGAAAGTCATCGCCTTTCCGCGTAATGAACAGGGCACCGGAGCGAGCCGCCGCCTGCGTCGCGCGGGTCAAACCCCGGGTATCGTCTACGGTGGCACTGCTGCCCCGCTGAACATCGCCGTTGACCACAACGCCCTGTACCACGCCCTGAAGAAGGAAACCTTCCACTCGTCCATCCTGGACCTGGAAATCGACGGCAAGGTCGAACAAGTTCTGCTGCGTGACTTCCAAGTCCACGCTTTCAAGCAACTGGTCCTGCACGTTGACTTCCAGCGCGTGGACGCTTCCCAGAAGCTGCACACCAAGGTGCCCCTGCA
This sequence comes from Herbaspirillum sp. AP02, assembly GCF_015767275.1. Taxonomy (GTDB): domain Bacteria; phylum Pseudomonadota; class Gammaproteobacteria; order Burkholderiales; family Burkholderiaceae_D; genus Herbaspirillum. The sequence continues at coordinate 29,694 of NZ_JADWMY010000018.1, read as the reverse complement.
CTTCGTGAACGCTGAAGTGTCGCCTGCCGTCAAGCTGCACGCCGGCATCATCAGCCACGTGGCTGCTGATCTGGACGTGACCTGCCTGCCGAAGAACCTGCCTGAGTTCATCGAAGTCGACCTGTCCAAGCTGGACGTCGGTCAATCGATCCACCTGGCTGACCTGAAGCTGCCCAACGGCGTGACCGCCGTGACCCAGGAAAACCTGACCATCGCCACTGCCGCCGTGCCGGCCGGTCAAGTTGCCGCTGAAGGTGAAGCTGCTGCTGGCGGCGCTGAAGAAGCGAAGTAATCCGCTTTCTTCCGCTGCAAGAAAAAACCCGCCGAATCAGATTCGGCGGTTTTTTTTCATCTGCAGAAAAGCAAACTGATCAAGCTTTTACCTTCAGCCAGGCCTCGCGCTGGCGCACCGTCGCCACCGGCTTGGCCAATGCCTTGAGGCTCACCTGCGGTGCCGTATCGGCCTTGAGCTTGACGCTGAACTCCATCAGCTCGTCACGACGGAAGGCATGCACACGCACGGTATCGTTGAGGCGATAGCGCACCAGCAGCCCATCCGGACCGGATGCGGGTACACGCAAGCCATCGATGGCCACCAGCTTGTCTCCGGCCGACAGACCCGCCTGCATGGCAGGGCCACCTTCGTACAGCGCTGCCAGCTTGGCGTCGCTGCCTTCCTTGGTGATGCGCGCCCCCAGCCAGGGCTTGGCGTCGGCGGGCAATGCCGCCTCATAGACCAGGCCGAAGGCCGGCAGCAACTCTTCCAGCGGCACGTCCTCGGTTCCACGGATGTAGCGGTCGTGGAAGCGCTTGAGGTCGGCGCCGGCGAATTGCTCCATCAGTTCCAGGATGCCCTCTTCCGGCACGCCCTGCGGCTTGCCCTGGTAGAAGTCCCGACCAAAACCGGCCCACAGTGCGCGCATGACATCGTCCAGCGAACGGCGGCCGCCGGTCTGCTGGCGGATCGTCAGGTCCAGCCCCATCGCCACCAGCGAACCCTTGGTGTAATAGCTGACGATGGCATTGCTGGCGTTCTCGTCCTGGCGGTAATACTTGACCCAGGCATCGAAGCTGGACTCGGCCACGCTTTGCTTCCTGCGACCGCTGCCACGTAGCACGCCGGTGATGGTCTTGCCGATCAGTTTCAGATAGTTGTCGGTATCGATGACGCCGGTACGCACCAGGAACAGGTCGTCGTAATAGCTGGTGAAGCCCTCGAACAGCCATAGCAGGGAGGTGTAGTTCTCCTGGCGCAGGTCATAGGGGGCGAACACGGCCGGCTTGATGCGTTTGACGTTCCAGGTATGGAAATATTCATGACTGCACAGGCCCAGATAGGTACGGTAGCCATCGCTCTGCTCCGACTTGCCCTTGACCGGCAGATCGGCGCGCGAGCAGATCAGGGCGGTGGAAGCACGATGCTCCAGGCCACCGTAGCCATCGCCCACGGCCAGCGTCATGAAGACGTAGCGCTCCATGGGCGCGCGCTTGGTGCGCGGCTCGAAGAAGGCGATCTGGGCTTCGCAGATCTTCTTGAGGTCGTCGCACAGGCGCGCCATGTCGAAATTGGGTACGCGGCCGGTGACGACCACGTCATGCGGCACGCCATGGGCCTGGAAGCTGGCCAGGGCAAAATCGCCGATCTCGACCGGATGATCGATCAGCTCGTCATAATCTTGCGCGACATAGGTACCGAAACCATGGCGCCTTGCCTTCAGCTCCGGCATCGCGGTCGCCACGCGCCAGCGCTTGAATTGATCGCCCTCGGGTCGGACAATCTCCACCACCTGCGGGACTTGCTCGAAGCCATGGGCCGCCAGGAACACGCTGGTGCCATTGAAAAAGCCATGGGTGCGATCCAGATGTGCCGTGCGCACCGACAGGTCCCAGGCATAGACCTGGTAATGCAGCGTCAATGCTCCCTTGCAGGGAGCGGCCTGCCAGGTGTGCTTGTCCAGCTTCTTCACGACCACCTTGCGGCCATTGGATTCGCCCCGCAAGGCCACGATGTTCTTGCCGAACTCGCGAATCATGTAGCTGCCAGGAATCCAGGCCGGCAGCGAGAACACCTGGCCATCGGCCGCAGGCGTATCGACAGTGACGCTGACGTCGTAGACATGGGAAGCAGGATCGAGAGAAGTAATGCGGTAGCGGATCGGAGTTGCCATTGCAGTGTGGAGAAGGAGCCGGCGTGCGGCGATGGGTCATTTTACACGTGGCTGCGCCGGCCTCGCCGGACGGGCGGAGGGCAAGCATCAAATGGATAAAAAATGGCCGAAAAATGGACAAAAAAAAAACCGGACCGACTTGCGTCGGCCCGGGTCCAGGGTCAAATGAAACTAACCGTTAAAACTTTTTAAATCATATAAATCGTTTGATGGAATTCCATCAGACAGGATCAACGTGGCAGCAGCGACGAGCCCATCAGGAACTCGTCCACGGCGCGGGCGCACTGGCGACCTTCACGGATCGCCCACACCACCAGCGACTGGCCGCGACGCATGTCGCCGGCGGCAAAGACCTTGTCCACCGAAGTCTTGTAGCAGCCTTCGCCATCGGTGGTGGCCTTGGCATTGCCACGGGCATCCTTGTCCACGCCGAAAGCCTCCAGCACCTGCGCCACCGGCGAGACGAAGCCCATGGCCAGCAGCACCAGGTCGGCCTTGATCTCGAATTCCGAATCAGGGACTTCGACCATCTTGCCGTCCTTGAACTCGACGCGTGCGGCGATCAGCTTCTCGACCTTGCCGCCCTTGCCTTCCAGGCGCTTGGTGGTCACCGCGAAATCGCGCTCGCAACCTTCTTCATGCGAGGACGAGGTGCGCAGCTTGATCGGCCAGTACGGCCAGACCAGCGGCTTGTTCTCGGACTCGGGCGGTTGCGGCATCAGTTCGAACTGGGTCACGGCGGTGGCACCATGACGGTTGGAGGTACCCACGCAGTCCGAGCCCGTATCGCCGCCACCGATGACGACCACGTTCTTGCCCGTAGCCATGATCTGGTTCTTCAGTTTGTCGCCCGCATTGACCTTGTTCTGCAGCGGCAGGAAGTCCATGGCGAAATGCACACCCTTCAGTTCGCGACCCGGTACCGGCAGGTCACGCGGGGACTCGGCGCCACCGGCGATGATGACGGCGTCGAATTCCTTCTTCAGCTCATCGGGGGAGATGGTTTCCTTGGCTCCGTTGTTGACGGTCTCGGGGAAATCCTTGCCCACGAAGACGCTGGTGCGGAAGCTCACGCCTTCGGCCTTCATCTGTTCCACGCGCAGATCGATGTGCGACTTTTCCATCTTGAAGTCGGGGATGCCGTAACGCAGCAGGCCACCCACGCGATCGCTCTTCTCGAACACGGTCACGTCGTGACCGGCGCGCGCCAGCTGCTGGGCAGCGGCCATGCCGGCAGGACCGGAACCGACCACGGCGACCTTCTTGCCGGTCTTGATGGCAGCCGGTTGCGGCACCACCCAGCCGTTTTCCCAGCCCTTGTCGATGATGAAATGCTCGATCGACTTGATGCCCACGGCGTCGCTGTTGATGCCCAGGGTGCAGGCGGCTTCGCAGGGTGCCGGGCAGATGCGGCCGGTGAACTCGGGGAAGTTGTTGGTCTGGTGCAGGGTGTCCAGGGCTTCCTTGTAGTTGCCGCGATAGACCAGGTCATTCCAGTCGGGAATGATGTTGTTGACCGGGCAGCCGTTGTTGCAGAAGGGGATGCCGCAGTCCATGCAACGCGCGCCCTGGATCTTGGCGTCGGCGTCACTCAGGTGCAGGACGAACTCCTTGTAGTGCTTGGTACGCGTGGCTGGCGCTTCGCTGGCCTCTTTGAGGCGCTGGTATTCCATGAAACCGGTTGCTTTTCCCATTTTCCTCTCACATTCTCGCTAAGGATGCGGCGGGCGGCGCTCTTCATCTCTGGCGCCACGCCCGCCGGCGTGCTTGATTGACTCGAAAGTTACGCTGTCTGATGACGATCAGGCAGCGACCTTCTCCTTCTTCGATTGGGCAGCGGCGGCCAGCTCGGCCAGTGCGCGCTTGTACTCCGTCGGGAACACCTTGACGAACTTGGCACGCGATGCCGCCCAGTTATCCAGCAGGTAGCGCGCACGCGTGCTGCCGGTGTACTTGAAGTGGCGCTCAATCAAGCCGCGCAGGATGGCTTCGTCGGTCTGGCGCTCGCCACCGCGCAGCAGGCTGTGCCAGATGTCACGGTTGACGGTCTGTTCCTGTTCGGTGTCCGACAAGACCTTTTCCAGAGTCACCATGGCGGTATTGCACTTGCCGGCGAAATCACCTTCCGGGTCGTACACGTAGGCAATGCCGCCCGACATGCCGGCTGCAAAGTTGCGGCCGGTATTGCCCAGCACCACCACGGTACCGCCGGTCATGTATTCGCAACCATGGTCGCCGGTGCCTTCCACCACGGCAGTGGCGCCGGAGTTACGCACAGCGAAGCGCTCGCCGGCCACGCCGTTGATGAAGGCTTCGCCATTGATGGCACCGTACAGCACGGTATTGCCGGAGATCATGTTGTCCACGGCACGGCCACGGAACTCGGTGTTGGGACGCACGATGATGCGACCACCCGAGAGCCCCTTGCCGACGTAGTCGTTGCCTTCGCCGACCAGGTCCAGGGTCACGCCCTTGGCCAGGAAGGCGCCGGCCGACTGGCCTGCGGTGCCTTGCAGCTGGATGTGGATGGTGTCGTCCGGCAGGCCTTCGTCGCCGTAACGCTTGGCGACTTCACCCGAGAGCATGGCACCGACGGTACGGTTCAGGTTCTTGATCGGGGAGATGAAGGAAACCTTCTCACCCTTTTCCAGCGCGATCTTGGCTTGCGCAATCAGCTTGTGGTCCAGTGCCTTGTCCAGGCCGTGATCCTGGAAGTCGGTGTGATACACCGGCAGCTTCGATTCCGGCTGATGGAAGATGCGGCTGAAGTCCAGGCCACGGGCCTTCCAGTGGGCAATCGCCTTGGAACGGTCCAGCAGGTCGGCGCGGCCGATCAGTTCGTCGAACTTGCGGATACCCAGCTGGGCCATGATCTGGCGCGCTTCTTCAGCGATGAAGAAGAAGAAGTTGACCACGTGCTCCGGCTTGCCGGAGAACTTGGCGCGCAGCACCGGGTCTTGCGTGGCCACGCCCACCGGGCAGGTGTTCAGGTGGCACTTGCGCATCATGATGCAGCCTTCGACCACCAGCGGTGCGGTGGCGAAGCCGAACTCGTCGGCGCCCAGCATGGCGCCGATGACGACGTCGCGACCGGTCTTCATCTGGCCGTCGGCCTGCACGCGGATGCGGTTGCGCAGGCCGTTCAGGACCAGGGTCTGTTGCGTTTCGGCCAGGCCCAGCTCCCACGGGGAGCCGGCATGCTTGATCGAGGACAGCGGCGATGCACCGGTACCACCGTCATGACCGGCGATGACCACGTGGTCCGACTTGGCCTTGGCCACGCCGGCCGCGACCGTACCCACGCCCACTTCGGAAACCAGCTTGACCGAGATGGAAGCGCGCGGGTTGACGTTCTTCAGGTCGTGGATCAGTTGGGCCAGATCCTCGATGGAGTAGATGTCATGGTGCGGCGGCGGCGAGATCAGACCCACACCCGGCACCGACACGCGCAGCTTGGCGATGTATTCCGAGACCTTGTGGCCGGGCAGCTGACCACCTTCACCAGGCTTGGCGCCCTGGGCCATCTTGATCTGGATCTGGTCGGCCGAAATCAGGTATTCGGCGGAGACGCCGAAACGCCCCGAGGCCACCTGCTTGATGCGCGAGCGCAGCGAGTCGCCTTCCAGCAGCGGGATGTCGACTTCGATGTGTTCGCGGCCGATTTCCGAGGCCAGGGTCGCGCCCTGCTTGATGGGGATGCCCTTCAACTCGTTGCGGTAACGGTTGACGTCTTCACCACCTTCGCCGGTGTTGGACTTGCCGCCGATGCGGTTCATCGCGATGGCCAGGGTGGCGTGGGCTTCGGTCGAGATCGAGCCCAGCGACATGGCGCCGGTGGCGAAGCGTTTGACGATTTCCTTGGCCGGTTCCACTTCATCGATGGAAATGGCACGCGACGGATCGATCTTGAACTCGAACAGGCCGCGCAGCGTCATGTGGCGCTTGGACTGGTCGTTGATCAGCTGGGCGTATTCCTTGTAGGTGTTGTAGCTGTTCGAACGGGTCGAGTGCTGCAGCTTGGCGATCGCGTCCGGGGTCCACATGTGTTCTTCGCCACGGATACGGAAGGCGTATTCGCCACCGGCATCCAGCGCATTGGCCAGCACCGGGTCGGTGCTGAAGGCGGCGGTATGCAGGCGCAGTGCCTCCTCGGCGACTTCGAACACACCGATACCTTCGACGTTGGACGCGGTGCCCTTGAAGTACTTGCTCACCAGTGCCTTCGATAGGCCGATGGCTTCGAAGATCTGCGCGCCGCAGTAGGACATGTAGGTCGAGATGCCCATCTTGGACATGACCTTCAGCAGGCCCTTGCCAACGGCCTTCTGGAAGTTGTAGATGGCCTTTTCCGGCGACAGGTCGCCCGACAGGCCCTTTGCCATGTCGGCCAGGGTGTCCATCGCCAGGTACGGGTGGATGGCTTCGGCGCCATAACCTGCCAGCAGGGCGAAGTGATGAGTTTCGCGAGCCGAACCGGTTTCCACCACCAGGCCGGTGGAGGTACGCAGGCCCTTGCTGACCAGGTGCTGGTGGATGGCCGAGGTGGCCAGCAGTGCCGGGATCGGCAGCTGGTCGGCATCGACCTTGCGGTCCGAGATGATCAGGATGTTGTGGCCCGACTTGACCGCATCCACGGCCTTGGCGCACAGCGAGGCCAGGCGCGCTTCGATGCCTTCCTTGCCCCAGGCGACCGGATAGCAGATGTTCAGCTCGTAGGACTTGAACTTGCCACCGCTGTGCGCGCTGATGTTGCGCAGCTTGGCGATGTCGTCATAGTCCAGCACCGGCTGCGACACTTCCAGGCGCATCGGCGGGTTGATGTTGTTGGTATCCAGCAGGTTCGGCTTGGGACCGATGAAGGACACCAGCGACATGACCAGCGCTTCGCGGATCGGGTCGATCGGCGGGTTGGTCACCTGCGCGAACAACTGGCGGAAGTAGTTGTACAGCGGCTTGTTCTTGTTGGACATGACCGCCAGCGGCGAGTCATTGCCCATGGAACCGATGGCTTCCTCGCCAGCGGTGGCCATCGGGGCCATCAGGAACTTGACGTCTTCCTGGGTGTAGCCGAAGACCTGTTGCAGGTCCAGCAGCTTCAATGCCGACGAGGGCTGGCGCGGCTCTTCCTTCAGTTCGTCCAGCTTCACGCGCACCGAGTTGATCCACTGCTTGTAGGGCTTGGCGTTGGCGTAGGTATCCTTCAATTCCTTGTCGTCGATGATGCGGCCGGCATCCAGGTCGATGAGGAACATCTTGCCCGGCTGCAGGCGCCACTTCTGGATGATCTTGGATTCGGGAATGGGCAGCACGCCCGATTCGGACGCCATCACCACCAGGTCGTCATCGGTGACGATGTAGCGTGCCGGACGCAGGCCGTTGCGGTCGAGGGTACCGCCGATATGGCGACCGTCGGTGAAGGCCAGCGCGGCCGGGCCGTCCCACGGCTCCATCATGGCGGCGTGGTATTCGTAGAAGGCGCGACGGTTGTCGTCCATCGAGGTGTGGTTTTCCCAGGCTTCGGGCACCATCATCATCATCGCCTGCGGCAGCGGGTAGCCGGCCATGACCAGCAGTTCCAGCGCGTTGTCGAAGCTGGCGGTGTCGGACTGACCTTCATAGATCAGCGGGAACAGCTTCTTCAGGTCCGAGCCCAGCACGGCCGACTGCATCACGCCTTCGCGGGCGCGCATCCAGTTGAAGTTGCCCTTGACGGTGTTGATTTCACCGTTGTGGGCGATCAGGCGGTAGGGGTGGGCCAGCGGCCATTCCGGGAAGGTGTTGGTGGAGAAGCGCTGGTGTACCAGGGCCAGGGCCGAGACACAGCGCTCGTCCTGCAGGTCCTTGTAGTACACGCCGACCTGGTCGGCCAGCAGCAAGCCCTTGTAGACCACGGTACGGGCCGACATCGAGGGCACGAAGAATTCCTTGCCGTGCAGCAGGTTCAGGGCCTGGATGGCGTGGCCGGAAGACTTGCGAATCACGTAGAGCTTACGTTCCAGCGCGTCGGTGACCATGATGTCCGGGCCGCGGCCGATGAAGATCTGGCGGATCACCGGTTCTTTTTCGCGCACGGTGGGCGACATCGGCATGTCGGTATCGACCGGCACGTCGCGCCAGCCCAGCACGATCTGGCCTTCGGCCAGCGCGGCGCGCTCGATTTCCTGTTCACAGGCGATGCGCGAGGCGTTTTCCTTGGGCAGGAACACCATGCCCACGCCGTATTCGCCGGGCGGCGGCAGGTCCACGCCCTGCTTGGCCATCTCTTCGCGGTAGTACTGATCGGGAATCTGGATCAGGATGCCGGCGCCGTCACCCATCAATGGGTCGGCACCCACGGCGCCCCGGTGGTCCAGGTTCTTCAGAATGAGCAAACCCTGGTCAACGATGGAATGGGATTTCTTGCCCTTGATGTGGGCGATGAAACCGACGCCACAGGCATCATGTTCATTTGCTGGGTCGTAAAGGCCTTGCGCGTTCATAACGGAACTCCACCACATTGACAGTAAGGATTTGAAGAATAGTGCACTGCACCCAATAGTTCAATGAAAATAATTAGGGTCTGAGTGCAATTTTAATCCCTAGAAATTTAGGGATTTTTTAAATGGGGACAGAGTTATTGGCCGGGCACTCAAGCCGTTGATATCAAAGGGCGATTTTAAAAGATCATGAATCCTGGGGCGCCGCCGAGTCTTCTTCGTCGGAGACAGCCCGGCTGATTGCGGGTCGGCCCCGCTTGGCCGGACTCACACGGCGATGCGTCTGGCGCTCCAGGCCCTGCTTGAAATCCTCCGAACCCAGCGCCCAACCCTTGAGCGTGGCATCGGTGATGCGCTCCACTTCGGCTCGCGCCAGCCCTTCTTCGGTGAGCTGGCGATAGGCGATCTCGCGATCGAAGGGAGTGTTGCCAATCGACCAATATTGAGGATGATCGGTAATCAGGCCATCCTGCTTGGCGCCGATGTGATGCATGTAACTGGACCACGGATACTCACCAGGACTGGCCACCAGCCCGTTGCGTACGGGATTGAGCTCGATGTAGCGGCAGACGGCGAGCAGGTAGAGTTCGGCGTCGATGACGGTGGCGCGATAGCGCCCCTGCCACAGCGTGCCACTGCGTCCGTGTTTCTGGTTGAAATAGGGAACGTAATGGCGCCCTATCCATTGCATCATCCGTGCCAGGCCCTGGTCATCGGCCGGCGTAGCCAGCAGGTGCAAGTGGTCCGGCATGAGTGCGTAGGCGTGCACCGCCACCTTGAATTGCCGTGCAGCATCCTTGAGCCAGCCCAGGAAAGCCTGATGGTCATCGGTATCGCGGAAGATGACCAGACCGTCATGACCACGCTGGATGATGTGATGAGGCTGGTTGGGAACGACGAGACGGGGAAGGCGGGCCATGGCGAACGCTGCAAACCTGTAGGAAGGAGGCCCTATTCTAATGCACTCCGTCCCCAATAAAGCCATGTTGCCGAATCAGCATGGGAGAGTGGTGGAAGTCCAGAATGCTATCGAACAATGATGAGCATAAAAAAACCGGCCGGATGGCTCCAGCCGGTCAAGCCCCACGTTGATTTGTTGACAAGAGCCGCTTAGCTGACGCTCTCTTCCTTACCCTTGGTCAGTACCAGGCTGGCGATGATGGAAATCAGCAGGATGGCACCCACGATGGACAGCGACACCAGCACCGGCACGTGGAACCAGTAGGCCAGCAACATCTTGCCGCCCACGAACAACAGCACCAGGGCCAGGCCGTACTTGAGCAGGTGGAAGCGCTCGGCCGAATCAGCCAGCAGGAAGTACAGCGCCCGCAAACCCATGATGGCGAACATGTTCGACGTGAAGACGATGAACGGATCCTTGGTAATAGCGAAGATGGCGGGGATGCTGTCCACCGCAAAGATCACGTCGGAAATTTCGATCAGCAGCAGAACCAGCATCAGCGGCGTGAAATAGCGCATGCCATTGATGCGGGTGCTGAACTTTTCGCCATCGTAGTCGTTGCTGATCTTCATGTGACCACGCAACCAGCGCAGCAAGGGGTTGTCGCCCAGGTCGGCTTCCTTGTCGGCGAAGATCAGCATCTTCACGCCAGTGAAGACCAGGAAGGCACCGAAGACATACAGGATCCAGCTGAACTGCGCGATCATCCAGGCGCCCAGCAGGATCATCCCGGCGCGCATGACGATGGCACCCACCACGCCGTACAGCAGGACGCGGCGTTGCATCTCGGGCGGCACGGCGAAGTAGCTGAAGATCATCAGGAACACGAAGATGTTGTCGACCGACAGCGCCTTTTCGATCAGGTAGCCGGAGAGGAACTCGGCGCCCTTCTGGTTGGCGAATTCACGACCGACGTTGGCATCCAGGTACCACCACATCAGGCCGGCAAACAGGAAGGCCAGCGACACCCAGCCCAACGACCAGCCCAGCGCCTCCTTGGGCGTGACGCGGTGGGCATGGCGGCCGCCGAGGGCGAACATGTCCAGCGCCAGCATGCCCAGCACGAATACGATGAAACCGCCCCACATGGGCAGGCTTGCAAAACTCTCTACGCCGTTCACGATAGACCTCTCTCTTCTTTTCTATTTTCTGACTGCATTGATGCGGAATGGGTGGCTGGCCTTAGTCGAAATCGAAGATCTCGCCGAGGAAGCCCTTTTTCCTGCGCTTGTGATCATGACCGTAGCTGCCCTGCTCATGGCGCGCGCCATGGCCGAAGCGCGGGTCATAGCCCGGCTGCTGCTGCGGCGGCGGTGGCATCGGCGCGCGTACTTGCGGCACGGGTGCTGCCGCCGTCATCTGGCTGGCCGCCGAGCGCTCGATGAGCTTGTCCAGCTCGCCGCGATCCAGCCATACGCCGCGGCATTGCGGGCAGTAATCGATCTCGATGCCCTGGCGCTCCGAGATCAGCAAGTTGTGAGATGTACAGACGGGACATTTCATCAGGCTTCTCCTTGATGTCAGTGATGGCCACTGCGGATGGAAACGAAGGCAGACATGCTGACAACTCATGTTCGTACCGGACAAGGCGCTACTTTAGGCTAAAGCCTGATGAATGAAAATTCGAATATTCTGAGATAATTCATCGGAAAAACCGAAGTATTGACACCAGGAGCACTGCATGGCCAGCCTGAACTACAAGCATCTGCACTACTTCTGGACTGTCGCCAAGAGCGGTGGCGTGGCACGCGCCGGCGAACGACTGCACCTGACGGCGCAGACCATCAGCGGCCAGATCAGCCTGTTCGAGGAAAGCCTGGGCTACAAGCTCTTCAGGCGCGTCGGACGTCGGCTGGAGCTCAACGACGAAGGACGCATGGTGTTCGACTATGCCGAACGGATCTTCAGCCTGGGAGAGGAACTGGAAGAAGCGCTGCGCCTGCGTCCCGGTGGGCGCGCCCTGCAGTTGCGGGTCGGGGTGGCCGATGCGGTGCCCAAGGCGATTGCCTACCTGCTGCTGGAAAGCGCCCTGGCCATGCCCGATCCGATCCGCATCATCTGCCGCGAAGGCAAGCTGGATGTGCTCCTGGCCGAGCTCGCCATCCACAAGCTGGACATCATCATCGCCGACAGCCCCATGCCGCCCAACGTCGACGTGCGTGGCTACCACCATCTGCTGGGCGAATGCGACACCAGTTTCTTCGCCACGCCGGAACTGGCCCGGCGCTACCGCAAGGATTTCCCGCGCAGCTTCGATGGCGCGCCTTTCCTGATGCCCGGCGAGGACGCCGCCGTCAGGCCACGCCTGCTACGGTGGTTCGAGAAGGAACAGATCCGCCCACAGATCACCGGCGAATTCGACGATGGCGCGCTGCTGCTGGCCTTCGGTGACGCCGGGACCGGCATCTTCGCCGCACCGTCCGCCATTGCCACGCAGATCCGCAAGCAATACGGACTGGTGGAAATCGGCAGGACCGATGCTATCCGTGAACAGTTCTATGCCATCTCGGTGGAGCGCAGGCTGACGCATCCCGCCGTGCTGGCCATCCAGTCGGCCGCGCGCGGCAACCTGCTCGTCGGCAGCTCACCAGCACAGCCAGCGGCCAGGACAACATCCCCACCCTCCCCGGGCGGGCGGCAAAGCTGAGGCAAGCAGCCCGGACCGGCAAGGACATGCAGAGAGGATAGAGAATAGTGAAAGTATCGGCAGCGGCGAGCACATGAACTCACCAACAGTCACAACGGTTCGACGGAACATCGGCGACCTTGGTATAAGCCGACTGGCACGACTTCTGCAAACCGCAAACCCGGATGGACAAAAGAAAAACCCCACGTCTCTTGCGAGCCGTGGGGTAAATCCCATTCTCGGGGGGGAGAATGGAGGGGGAACTTCAATATAGGGAAATCGATGTCGGGTCGCAGCGGTTTTTACAAATGGTTACACCCTCTTTATATGCTGCACGGCAGTACATATTTGCGTCCGTCCATATGAATCAAATATATCAAACACTCGCCATAAGTAAAGAACGCAAGGCAAGGAAGGATGCGGAGCAGCGATCCCGTCTACTGATCAGATAAGTGGTGACACGACCATCGCGCCCCAAGGAATGGGTGGCAAATCCGTGGGGCGCCATCTGCATCGCAATCACCGAGCGCGGCACCACGGCCACGCCAGCCCCGGCCGCCACACATGCCAGGATGGCGTGATAGGAAGCCAGCTCCAGCGTGCGCACCGGCACGCCGCCGCGACCATGGGTGGCAAACCAGGTCTGGGCATGCCGGCGATAGGCGCAGCCCTGCTCGAAGACGATCAGCGTGTCCAGCGTGACATCCTCGGGCGAGCGCACCCGGCGGTGGCTGCGCGGGGTCACCAGCATCAGTTCTTCCTTGAACAGCGGCGTAGCGTCGAAGGCCGGGTCATCCAGCGGCCCGGCCACCAGCGCCGCATCGAGCTTGCAGGCGCGGACCTGGGCGACCAGCACGTCGGTGGGCGCGGTGGAGAGTTCCAGACGCACTTCCGGCCAGCGCTGGTGGAATTCGGCCAGCGGCGTTGGCAGGCGACTCGCCGCGGTGCTTTCCATGGAGCCGATGCGCAAGCGGCCTCGCGGACTCTGCGGAGCGACTGCATGGCGTGCCTCCTGCACCAGGTCGAGGATGCGCTCGGCGTAATCCAGCAGCGCCTCGCCAGCCGCGGTCAGGACCAGGCGCCGACGGTCGCGCACGAACAGCGGCACGCCCATGGATTCCTCCAGTTGCTTGATGCGCGTCGTCACATTCGACTGCACCCGGTTCAGGCGCTCGGCAGCGCGGGTCACACCACCCTCGGCCACCACGGTACGGAAAATCTCCAGTTCAGCCAGTTCCATGCGGTTCTCCTGCTTGACCTTACGTTCTCTAAAAAAGATGAAGTCATTCTTATTATTCATTTTTTCGAATGATCGAAAAACGATAGCATAGACCCCGATTCCTGACACCCACCACTTCACATCCTTCGATTGCCAGCCATGACCGCCATCCCCCCATCTGCCAATCCCCTTCCCGCCCCATCACGCCACGGCATGGCATGGAAGGTCTGCCTGTCGGGCATGGTGGCGCTATCGGTGGCAATGGGGATCGGCCGCTTCGCCTTCACGCCGCTGCTGCCGATGATGCTGCACGAGGGCAGCCTGTCGCTGCAGATGGGGGGCTGGCTGGCCACGGCCAACTACCTGGGTTATTTTGCCGGTGCCATGCTGTGCGCCTTCCATCGCAGCAAGCGTGGCGTGGCAATGCTGCGCGGCGGGCTGGTGGTGACCATCCTGCTGACCCTGGGCATGGGGGTGCTGCATCAGGACTGGGCCTGGTTGTGGATGCGCTTTCTCTCTGGCGTGGCCAGCGCCTACGTGTTCGTCTATACCGCCGGCTGGTGCCTGCAACAGCTGACACAACTGGGCAGGCCGGAACTGGGCGGGGTCATCTTTTGTGGCCCGGGCCTGGGAATCGCCATCACCGGCCTGCTCTCCGGCCCCATGATCGCGGCCGGCTGGCTGGCCGCGGGCGGCTGGATCGCCTTCGGCATCATTGCACTGGCGCTGACGGCAGTGGTCTGGAAATCCTTCAGCTTCGATGCCGGTCGCGGCCTGAGCGTGCACAGCGACCCGCTCCACGGCAACGCACCCAAGGCCGCCGAGAGCGCCCAGCAACAACGCGAGGTGCTGGTGCAGGTGATCGCCTACGGCATCGCCGGCTTCGGCTACATCATCACCGCCACCTTCCTGCCGGTGATCGCGCGCCAGGCGCTGCCGGGCTCGGCCTGGCCGGACTACTTCTGGCCCATCTTCGGTCTGTCGGTCGCGCTGGGCGCCTTCAGCGCCACCCGCTTGTCGGTACAGGGCGATCAGCGCCTGTTGCTGGCCGGCGCCTATCTGATGCAGGCGGCCGGGGTGCTGCTGTCGATCTTCTTCCCCAATGCCCCGGGCTTCGCGCTGAGCTGCCTGCTGCTGGGCCTGCCCTTCACCGCCATCACCCTGTTCGGCATGCGCGAGGCACGCCGCCTGCGCAAGGAACAGGCCAGTAGCCTGATGGCCCTGATGACGGCTGCCTACGGCATCGGCCAGATTGCCGGACCGCCGCTGGCCACCGCCCTGGTGCACGGCAGTGGCTCCTTCACGCCTTCGCTATGCGTGGCGGCAGCGACCTTGCTGATCGGTGCCGGACTGTATTACCGCTTGGCGCGCAATCATCCGCTGCCAGGCCGTCCGGCCTGAATGAAAAACGCCCGCGACAGCCATTGTCGCGGGCGTATTCCTGCCATCTTCTCGATCAGCGGAACGCCGGCTCCGCAAAGCTGCGCAACTTGCGGCTATGTACCTGTTCGATACCGTTGTTGCGCAACAGCTCCAGCGCGCGGATACCGATCTGCAGGTGCTGCGCCACGCGCTGCTCGTAGAAGGTATTGGCCATGCCGGGCAGCTTGATCTCGCCGTGCAGCGGCTTGTCCGACACGCACAGCAAAGTGCCGTAGGGAACCCGGAAGCGGAAGCCGTTGGCCGCCACGGTGGCGCTTTCCATGTCCAGCGCAATGGCGCGGCTCTGCGAAAAACGCAGCAGCGGCATGCGGTGGTCACGCAGCTCCCAGTTGCGGTCGTCGACCGAGGCCACGGTGCCGGTGCGCATGATGCGCTTCAATTCATAGCCTTCCAGCCGGGTGATGCTGGCCACCGCATCCTGCAGCGCCAGCTGCACTTCGGCCAGCGCCGGGATCGGCACCCACAGCGGCAGATCGTCATCGAGCACGTGGTCGTCGCGCACATAGGCATGCGCCAGCACGTAATCCCCCATCCGCTGCGACGCCGACAGCCCGGCGCAATGCCCCAGCATCAGCCAGCCGTGCGGCCGCAGCACCGCCACGTGGTCGGTCACCGTCTTGGCATTGGACGGACCGACACCGATGTTGACCAGCGTGATGCCGCTGCCATCGGCGCGTTGCAGGTGATAGGCCGGCATCTGCGGCTGGCGTGCCGGTGCCACGCCAGAGGCGGCCCGCGTTTCCAGACCTTCCTGATTGGCGCTCCAGGTGGTGACGTTGCCGGGCTCCACGAAAGCGGTGTACTGGCGTCGATAGGCCAGTTCCTCGGGGTCATCGGTCGGCTCCATCAGGCGTCGCCCCAGGCGCACGAACTCGTCGACGTAGAAGGCATAGTTGGTGAACAGCACATAGCGCTGGAACTGGTCCGGCGAGGTCGCCGTGTAATGACGCAGGCGATGCAGCGAATAATCGATCCGCGGCCCGGTGAACAGCGCCAGCGGGTGCACGCCCTCGCGCCAGGCACCGTTGTCCACCTCATAGCTGCCATTGGCGATGCGGTCATCCATGGTCGCCAGGTCCGGCAGGTCGAAGTAGTCGGCCAGCGTACGCAGGTGTTCCGGATCGAGGCTGCCCTCCACGTGTATGCCCTCGGGGAAGGCGAAATGCACCGGAATGGGCATGTCGCTCACCCCGATTTCCAGTGGCACCTCATGGTTCTGCAGCACCAGCTTGAACTGCGCCAGCAGGTACTGGTGGAACAACTGCGGTCGCGTCAGCGTAGTCTGGTAACAGCCGGGGCCGGCCACGAAGCCGAACGACTGGCGAGTATCGGTATGGGTGGATTTCTCGGTGGTAATGCGCACGAAGGGATAGCAGGCCCGCACCCGCTGCGGCATGCCCTGCCCGCTGGAGAACTGGCGGAAGGCATCGCGCAGGATGGCAGTGTTGTGCTCATAGATTTCCAGCACGCGTGCGTAGGCGGCGTCGGGATTGGTGAATTTTTCGGTGGCAAACATCGTGGTTCTCCATCATTGCCGCGCGCCGCGCCGGTGTGGGGTCGAACTGCGCTGGAGCGGCGCGGCCGGTCTGGCCGGACATTCATCGAAACAACTTGTGCGCGGCACCATCTTACCTGAGAGCAGCCCGTTTCATGCTGCATGCGCAGGCTGCGATGAGGCGGGAGAACGCCCGGCTTGTCCGCCTTTCCCAACCGCGCATTCGGTGATATCTTCCAAGCTCTTCCGTGCGGTTTACTTATTTTTTCATCTCTTGCACCGCCACTTTGCGCAGACCTGCGGCCTGTCGGGTACGCCGGTTCGTCAGCGCCCTGTCAGTTGCGAGTCATTCTGCCCGCCTGACAGCCTTCAGAGCCGGCATTTTGCACGAAACTTGCATTCTTGCCCCTCGCAAAGCCTTTTGCTACGCGCCTTTCTCGCCATTTAAAAAATCCTTTGATCGGCACGCGAGCCGGTGCTATCGTGTCGGCGCTTTTGCCGTGATGACAATACGCAGCCAACCTGCGTTCTTCCCGGCGCGGCGCCACAATAAAACTAAGAAAAAAATCCGTACAACCACACCTATCGAGGCACACATGCTCATCAGAAAAATCTTCCAGCAGATGCTGGTCCTGCTCTGCCTGGCCGCAGCCGCCGCTGCTCAGGCGCAAACCCTGCCCAACGTGGTCATCCTGGCTACCGGCGGCACCATCGCCGGCACCGGCGCCACCAGCACCACTACGGTGGGCTACACGGCCGCCAAGGTTGGCGTGGATGCGCTCATCGCCGCCGTTCCTGAACTCAAGAAGGTCGCCAATGTACGCGGCGAGCAGGTCATGCAGATCGCCAGCGAGAACATGAACAACGACGCCTGGCTCAAGCTGGCCAAGCGCGTCAACACCCTGCTGGCGCAGAGCGACGTGGACGGCATCGTGATCACCCACGGCACCGACACCATCGAAGAAACCGCCTACTTCCTCGACCTGGTGGTCAAGAGCAAGAAGCCGGTGGTGATCGTGGGCGCCATGCGTCCGTCCACCGCCATCAGTGCCGACGGTCCGATCAACCTGTACAACGCCGTGCTGCTGGCCGGCTCCAAGGAAGCCATCGGCAAGGGCGTGCTGGTGACCCTGAACGACCAGATCAACGCCGGTCGTGAAGTGACCAAGACCAACACCTCCACGATGGACACCTTCAAGACGCCGGAACTGGGCTTCCTGGGTTACATCCAGGGTAGCAAGCCTTACTTCTATCGCCAGTCCACCCGCAAGAATACGGTCGACACCCCGTTCGACATCATGAACCTGGACAAGCTGCCGCAAGTAGACATCGTCTATGGCTACGCCAACATGAACCCGATCGCGCTCAACGCCTTCGTGGCCGCTGGCGCGCAAGGCATCATCCACGCCGGCGTGGGCGATGGCAGCCTGAACAACACCGTGCTGCCGTCCCTGAGCGAAGCCCGCAAGAAGGGCGTGGTCATCGTGCGCTCCAGCCGCGTCGGCCAGGGCATCGTGGCGCGCAATGGCGAAGCCGACGACGACAAGCTGGACTTCGTCGTCTCCGACACCCTGAACGCGCAAAAGGCGCGCATCCTGCTGATGCTGGCCTTGACCAAGACCACCGACAGCAAGGAAATCCAGAAGATGTTCTGGGAATACTGATCCGGCCTGCGGCGTCAGTCTTACGCATTACTGCACTACCCGCCCGCTGCCCGCCCTGTGCGCAGCGGGCTTTTTCTTGGCTGGAACCAAGCTCGTCGGACGAGACTCAGTAGAGTTACCCAAAAGAACGGAGAACCGCCCATGCCCAGCCGCCGACATTTCCTTACCGCCTCCGGCGCTGCCGCCGCGCTGGCCGCCCTGGGTCTGCCGCCACAGGCGCTGGCCGCGCAGTCCATGAAGATGGGCCCGGCCCAGGCCTTCAGCTTCGACCAGCTCATCGCCCGCGCCGGCGACATGGCCAGGACGCCTTACCAGGCGCCGCCGCCGGTACCGGCCGCAGTGCTGGACCAGATCGACTATGAAGCCCACGGCAAGATCCGTTTCAGGTCCGACTACGCCGTCTTCGCCGACGGCCCCGGCCCATTCCCGCTGACCTTCTTCCATCTCGGCAAGTTCTTCCGCGTCCCGGTGCGCATGTTCGTGCTGGATGGCCCGGGCAATACACTTGGCCAAGCGCCCACCCGCGCCCGCGAACTGCTGTATCGCGACGACTACTTCGACATGCCGGCCGACAGCCCGGCCCACCGGCTCCCGGCCGGCAGCGGCTTTGCCGGCTTCCGCTTCCAGGAGAGCCGCCTGGCCGACCAGCAGGCCAAGGACTGGCGCAAGAACGACTGGGTGGCCTTCCTCGGCGCCTCTTACTTCCGCGCCATCGGCGATCTGTATCAATATGGCCTGTCGGCACGGGGCATTGCCATCGACGTCGCACAAGCCGACCGCCCCGAGGAATTCCCCGACTTCACGCAATTCTTCTTCGAGCCACCCGCACCGGGCAGCGATACCGTCGTGGTCTATGCCCTGCTGGATGGCCCCAGCATCACTGGAGCCTATCGCTTCACCCTGCAGCGCGGCGCCGGCGTGACCATGGAGGTGGACAAGGCGCTATTCCTGCGCCGCGACGTGGCCCGCCTGGGCCTGGCGCCACTGACCTCGATGTACTGGTTCTCCGAAACCGTGAAGGGCACCGGCGTGGACTGGCGACCCGAGGTCCATGACTCGGACGGCCTGGCGATCTGGACCGGGGGCGGCGAACACCTCTGGCGCCCGCTGAACAATCCGCCCCGTACCACTGCCTCTGCCTTTGGCGACCAGCACCTGCGCGGCTTCGGTCTGTTGCAGCGCGACCGCAATGTCGACCATTACTTGGACGGCGTGCATTACGAACGCCGCCCCAGCCTGTGGGTGGAACCGCAGGGCGACTGGGGCCAGGGCGCGGTACAACTGATCGAACTGCGCACCGATGACGAAATCCACGACAACATCGTCGCCATGTGGGTACCGAAAGAACCCGCGCGCGCCGGCACCAGCTATCGGCTGCGTTACCGCCTCCACTGGCAGCAGGACGAGCCCTTCCCGACGGCGCTGGCGCGCTGCGTGGCGACCCGTCTGGGACGCGGCGGCCAGCCCGGCCAGGCACGCCCCGCGCAGGTCCGCAAGTTCATGGTCGAATTCAAGGGCAAGCCGCTTGAAGGTCTACCCTTTGGCGTGAAGCCCGAAGCGGTCATCACCGCATCCAGGGGCAACATTTCCTACGTGTTCACCGAAGCCTTGCCCAATGACGTAGCCGGCCACTGGCGTGCGCAGTTCGACCTGACGACATCGGGCGAGGAACCGGTCGAACTGCGGCTATTCCTGCGACACGACGGACAGGCGCTCAGTGAGACCTGGCTGTTCCAGTACCACCCGTTCAGCTCCAGAGAGGTGTATTGAGACAGTTTTCCCCTTTCCAAGAAAAAAGATTTGTACTTTTTAGAAAAGCTCCTTATAATCTCGTTCTTTCGCGGCTGTAGCTCAGCTGGATAGAGTACTTGGCTACGAACCAAGGGGTCGTGGGTTCGATTCCTGCCAGCCGCACCATATGTAGTAAAAAAAGGGTCCATCGCAAGATGGGCCCTTTTTTGTTTTCTTCCTTCTGCGCTATCAGGCAAAGGCGCGTACTGCCTCCACCACCAGCTCATCCGCAATCTCTCGCTGTCACCGACGAAAATTTGCGCCATCGTCCGACATGCATCGCGCTCTCCGCTGGAGATAATCAAGGCTCCCTCTGTTTACCCACATTCTCTGCAGGAGCCGCGATGAAAAAGACTTCCCTGTTCATGCTCGCAGCGGGCTCGCTGGCCATGTTGGCCTGCGCCAAGCCGGTGCTGCGCCAATTCGACGAAATCACCCGGCGCCGGAGCGCGGAGGGCAAGACCGAGACCGACTCCGGCATGCCCCGCGTCATGGGCGAACAGGACATGCAACCGGTCGCGCAAGAGAGCAGCATGGTGGCAGACGGCACGCAGCGGCATGCGCCTGACAGCGCTCCCGCTGCACAGGACAGGCCAGCAGATACCCTCCCCCGCAAGGACGGCGATTTCGCACCGCCTGTCGGGGCGTGAGCGGGGTCCTACCGAGACGGCCTCAGATCAAATTCGAGCTGCCAGTCGACGTTCGATCACCTCGTAGGCACGTAACAGACCGGCGATGCGGGCATGTTCGAAATCGAGGTAAAGCGGACTGTCCTGGCGATAGCGCACCATCCGCTTGCCCTGGTGGAAGATGCGCAAGCCCAGTGTCCAACCATGCGTCGACTGGATGCCGATGACGCGAATATCGTATCCGCGATATTGCGCATGATGGATCTGCTCGCGGTCATTGAGCAGTCGCCTGCCATACAGACGTAGATCGGCACGTGGACACATCACGCCTCCCTGCGACTGCGCGCTTGCGTCCGACCCAGCACCAGCACGAAAAACACCGGCACGAACAGCACTGCCAGCACGGTGGCGCTGACCATGCCGCCGAATACGCCGGTACCGATGGCGCGCTGGGTCTCCGCACTGGCCCCCGAGGCCAGCATCAGTGGCACCACGCCCAGCGCAAAGGCGAGCGAGGTCATCAGGATGGGACGCAGGCGCAGCACCGATGCCCTGATTGCCGCCTCCACCAGCCCGGCCCCTTCGCTGCGCAACTGCCGCGCGAACTCCACGATCAGGATGGCGTTCTTGGCGGACAGCCCGATGACGGTGATCATTCCCACCTTGAAGAAAACGTCATTGGGCATCTCGCGCAGCATCACCGCGACCACCGCACCGACCAGTCCCAACGGCACTACCAGCATCACTGATAGCGGAACACGCCAACTCTCGTACAACGCCGCCAGCACGAGGAAAACCACCAGCATGGACAATGCCATCAACATCGGCGCTTGCGCCGCAGACAGGCGTTCCTGCAACGACTGGCCGGTCCACGACACGGCGAAGCCAGGCGGGAGCTGCTGGGCCAGGCGCTCCATCTCGGCCATGGCCTCGCCACTGGCCACGCCAGGTGCCGCGCTGCCGGAAATGCGTATCGCCGGGAAGCCCTGGTAACGCTGTAGCTGTGTTGGCGCCTCTTTCCAGGAAGCCTTCACCACTTCCGCCAACGGCACCATGCCACCCTGCTGGTTGCGTACATACAGCTTCATCACATCCTCGATCTGCATACGCGCACCAGCCTCGGCCTGCAGGATGACCTGTTGCATGCGGCCGGCATTGGGGAAGTCATTGATATAGAACGAGCCCATGGCCGCCGACAGCGTGTCGCTGATGCTGGCGAAGGAGACCCCGAATGCGGCCGCCTTGTGACGGTCGATATCGAGCTGCAGGCTGGCTCCGGGCGGCAATCCGTCCGAATAGACGCCGGCCAGCTTGTCGCTCCTGGCCGCCAGCGCCAGCAATTGCGCTTCCGCTGCCTTGAGGGCGGCATAACCCTGATTAGCGCGATCCTGCAGACGCATGGCGAACCCGGAGGAGTTCCCCAGCTCTTCGATCGCCGGTGGCAGCAGGCTCATCACCATGCCATCGATGCCGCGTTCCATGGCGCTCTGCGCAGCGATGGCCTCGACGGCAGCCGTGGAACCCTTGCGTTGCTTCCAGTCCTTGAGCTCGGTAAAGGCCATGGCCGCGTTCGGCCCGGAGCCGGAAAAACCGTATCCCAGCACCGAGAGATTGGCACCGATATCCTCGCGGGTCTGCAGGTAACGCTCGAACTGATCGACGGCACGGGCAGTGCGCTCGCTGGTGGCATCGGCCGGCAACTGGAAGGAGGTCATGAAGTAACCCTGATCCTCTTCCGGCAGGAAAGCCGAGGGTAGGGCCCGCAATCCCAGCACCAGCAGCAGGCACAATGCCGCGTACACCAGCATCATGCGCAGTCCTCGTGCGATCAGGCGCGCCAATGCGGATTCATAGCGCACGGTGAGACGACTGAAGGCCCGGTTGAACGCGCCAAAGAAGCCGCGCTTTTCACGATGCCCCGGCGCCACCGGCTTGAGCAGCGTGGCGCACAAGGCCGGTGTCAGGCTCAGCGCCAGGAAGGCCGAGAACAGGATGGACACCGCCATGGCCAGCGCAAACTGGCGATAGATCACACCCACCGAGCCCCCGGCCAGTGCCATCGGAATGAAGACTGCGGTCAGCACCAGCGTGATACCGACGATGGCCCCGGTAATCTCGCGCATGGCCTTGATGGTAGCCTCGCGTGGCGCCAGACCTTCCTGCGCCATGATGCGTTCCACGTTTTCCACCACCACGATGGCATCATCGACAATGATGCCGATGGCCAGCACCATCCCGAACATGGTCAGCACATTGACCGAATAGCCGGCCACCAGCATCACCGCCAGCGTACCCAGCAGCGCAATGGGCGCGACGATGGCGGGGATGACGGTATAGCGCACGTTCTGCAGGAACAGATACATCACCAGGAACACCAGCACCATGGCCTCGATCAGGGTCTGCACCACCTTCTGGATGGAGACCTTGACGAAAGGTGCGGTGTTATAGGGCAGCGAAAACGCCATACCCGCCGGCAGGCTGGGGCGCAGCTCTTCCATGCGTGCCTGGATGGCAGCCGCCGTGCGCACCGCATTGGCACCCGGCGAGAGCTGCACGGCGGCCACGCCCGCGGGCTTGCCATCTTCGCGATTGGAGAAGGCATAGGATTGCGCCCCAAGTTCCACCCGTGCCACATCCCCCAGCAACACACGCGATCCATCGGTCTTTGCCTTGAGCACGATGGCGGCAAACTGTGTCGGCGACTGCAATTGCCCCTGCACCGTCAGCGGCACGGCGATCTGCTGGCCCGGCACGGCAGGTGAATCACCCAGGCGGCCCGGTGCGATCTGTGCATTCTGCTGGCCGATGGCATTACTGAGGTCGGTGACGGTCAGGCCAAAGGCATTGAGCTTGAAGGGATCGATCCAGATACGCATGGCCTGCTCGGCACCGAACAGCTGGACACGTCCGACGCCTTCCACGCGGCGCAATTCCTCCACGATATTGCGTGCCAGGTAGTCACTCAGTCGGACTTCGTCATAGCGGCCATCGGTCGAGGTCAGGCTCACCATCAGGAGGAAACCGGAAGCCGCCGATTCCACCGTCACGCCGTTCTGGCGCACGGTCTGCGGCAGGCGGGCTTCGATGGCCTTGAGCTTGTTCTGCACATCCACCTGGGCCAGTTCCGGATCGGTGCCGGGCTTGAAGGTGACGCTGATCTGGGCGCTGCCGGAGGTATCGGCCGAGGACTCGAAATAGAGCAGGTTCTTGACGCCCGACAGTTCGCGCTCGATCAGGCTGATCACGCCATCGTTCATGGTCTGAGGCGTGGCACCCGGATAGGTGGCGTTGATGGAGACGGTGGGCGGCGCCACCGAGGGATAGCGCGCAATGGGCAACTGGCTCACGGCGATCACGCCGAACAACAAGATGAACAGGGCGACTACCCAGGCGAAGATGGGACGGTCGATAAAAAAACGGGGCATGCAAAAACTCCATCAGACAGGCTCGTCACCTGGCGGCGGGCTGGACGACTGCGGCATTTTTGCCGCGCCGCCCCGGCCGACAGTACAATCGCGAGCGAAGGCGGAGTCTGGGCGATGAGCATGATGATTGCGCGATACAACGATGGAGTTTCGATGGAGATGGAAAGAATGCCGACACCACCGCATAGCGTCACCGACCCTGGCATGGCGCCTGCGGCGCCGGCCACGGGGGCGCTGGTACTGATCGCCGAGGATGCACCCGAGATCGCCGACATCCTGGCTGCCTACCTGGCCCGCAGCGGCATGCGCAGCGTGCACGCCACCGACGGTGCGAGAGCACTGGAGTTGCATCTTGCACTCAAGCCGGACCTGGTGCTGCTGGACATCCAGATGCCACAGGTCAATGGCTGGCAGGTGCTGGCGCAGATCCGCCAGCGCGGCCAGACCCCGGTCATCATGCTCACGGCGCTGGATCAGGATGTCGACAAGCTCACCGGCCTGCGCATCGGTGCAGATGACTACGTGGTCAAGCCCTTCAATCCGGCCGAGGTGGTGGCGCGGGTGGAGGCCGTCCTGCGCCGTAGCCAGCCTCGCGATGATCGCGAAGACCGGCGCATCCTGCGCGCCCCGCCCTTCGTGATCGACTTCGAGCAGCACGAGGCAGTGGCCGAGGTCGACGGTACCACGCATGCACTGGTACTCACGCTCACCGAATTCAAGCTGCTGGCACAACTGGCGCGCTCACCGCGTCGCGTGTTCAGTCGCGGCGAACTGCTGGCCTCCTGCCTGCCCGAAGGCGATACGCTGGAGCGCACCGTGGACAGCCACGTCAGCAAGCTGCGCAAGAAACTGGAAGACCTGGGCATCGCCGGCATCCCGGTCAGCATTCGCGGGGTGGGTTATCGCTTCCAGCAAGGCAGCTGAAAACATGGAGGCAAGCTCATGAAGCCCGGTATCGACCTGCTGGCACTGTGGCGTGGCAAGGGCCTGGCACGGCAAATCATCAGTTCGGTGGCGATCCTGGCGCTGACCATCATGCTGATGGTCTTGCTAGGCTCGTATGCCTTCTATTCGACCATGTTCATCCTACTGCCCAGTGCCCTCTCGGCGCCGGACAGCTGGCTGCCTTCGCCGGCCGAGTGGGGCTGGATCGCCGGCACCACGCTGCTGGGCCTGGGGATCGCGATCTGGGTGGCCATGCGATTGGCCCGCCGTATTCTGACACCACTCAATTCGGTGGCTACCAGCCTGCGCCGCGTAGCGCAGGGCGATCTGGCCGCCCGGGCGGGAGCGCAACGGCAGCCCCTGGATGAAGCCTCGCAACTGATCAGCGACTTCAATGCCATGGCCGAGCGGCTGGAGCGGGTACAGCAGGAGCGCAACTTCTGGAACGCCGCGATCGCGCACGAATTGCGCACGCCAGTGACCATCCTGCGCGGTCGCCTTCAGGGACTTTCCGATGGTGTGTTTCAGCCTGAGCCTGCACTCTTTTCCAGCCTGCTGGTACAGGTCGAGGGACTGGCGCGGCTGATCGAGGACTTGCGCATCGTCGGCCTGGCCGAGAGCGGACACCTGCGCATACAGCTGCAGCAGGTCGACCTGCAACAGGAAATCGGCACCGTGCTGACAGCATGCGAATCGGCCCTGCAGGACCAGGGATTCAGCATCACGCTGGAAATCGCTCTGCAGCGCACGGTCGGCGATCCGGTACGCATCCGCCAGGCACTGCTGGCCCTGCTGGAGAACGTCCTGCAGCATGCCACGCCCGGCAGCTTGCGCATCAGCACGGCGAGCAGCGCGGGCCTGCATTGCCTGAGGGTGGAAGACAGCGGCCCGGGGCTGGCGGCCGCCGATGCGGCAATGATCTTCGATGCCTTCCAGCGCGGCCCGCGCAGCGAGGACGTCCAGCACCGTGGTAGCGGCCTGGGGCTGGCGGTGGTCAGGGCTATTGCCAGCGCGCATCACGGCACCGCCGACTGCCGCCCCTCGCCGCTGGGCGGCACCTGCTTTGAAGTCCGCTGGCCTCATTGAGCATTGCTGTGTATATTTTCCCCAGCAGGACGCATGAAGCTAGAGCTCATTTCATAATAAATTCAGCGGACCACGGGGGGACCCCATGCGCAGACCGGACCCGATGTCGATACTCGTCATCACCTTGCTGCTTTGCTCGCTGGCGGCATCGGCGTGGTCGGAGAACCTGACGACCATCACGCTGGGCTTCACCGGCCGCCTTTCGGAACCGATTACGCAAAGCGCCCTGCAGGGTGCGCAGTTGGCCATCGACGACGCCAATGCGATGGCGATACGGCGCCGCTCGCCACTGCGCTTGCAGCTGCTGCCGCAGGATGATCACGGCAACGAAAATTTCGCCATCAACATCGCCCGCTATTACATCAAGGAAAACGTGGCTGGCGTGGTCGGCCCATGGAGCAGCGATGCAGCGCTGGCCACCGCGGCCCTCTACGAAAACGCAGGCATCCCGCAAATCGGATTTACCGCCACCAGCAGTCAATGGACCAGCATGGGCAACCGCATGCCGTTCCGGGTGGTCGGTGGTACGCGGGAACTGGCTTCTGCATTGGCCGAGGTCGCCAGCCGCTCTCTGAGCGGGCGAAGGGTGTTCGTGATCCAGAACGATTCGGCCTACAGCAATGCGCTGGCCGATGCAGTGATGGAAAGGTTGGCAGCCACCGCACCAGGCATCGCGCTGAGCCACATCCAGGTGGCGCGTCGCACTACCGACTTCCATGTGGCGATGCAGGCGGCGATGCAGCATGATGCCGATGTGATCGTGTTCCTGGCGCTATATCCGCAGGCGCGCGCATTCATCGAGGCGGCCCGGCGCTCGGGCTCGAAGGCCCGCATCCTCCTCACGGGCGGAGCCAGCAATCTGCCGCTACCATCGCAGCCGGAGCCGCGGCTGCATGTGCTGGAATTCGAAATCGCGCGCGACTATTGCCCGCAATGGAAGAAGGTGGCACAAGCCTACCGCAGCAAATTCGATGCCGCGCCAACAACCTACTCCTTCTACGCCTATGATGCCGCCAGTGTACTGAGCGCAGCCATCCTGCAGACCGGCAGCGGCGATGGCCGCAGGATCGCGGTGGCGTTGCACCAGTTGCGTCATCCCGGACTGCACGGGCCGATCAGCTTTTCCGCCAATGGTGCCAATGCCAATCCGCGCTATACCCTGTTCCGGCATGACGGCCGCTGGCAACCGGTGGAATTCTTCCCGGCTGGCAGCGGCCGTCATGAGCCTTGTTTGTGATGCTTGCCATCAGGCGCCCAGAAGGCGCGACATGGTTTCGGTGAAGGCGACGATGAGTCCGATGAGCATGGTGTTCTCCTGATTTACCGGTTGAGGACCGAAGCAGTCTGCTTCGGCTTGTTGTCATCTTCGCGCCTGCACCTTGCTGGCGGATTGCAATTCAGCGCGCCTGGATTTCACTTGTAACCTGCCGGAGCGGATTGACTCCGATGGAGCTCGCCGTTCAGCCGTTGAGCAGGCGGCCGCCGTCGACGATGATCTCGGAACCGACAGTCCAGCGCGACTCGTCGGAGGCCAGGTACAGCACGGCCTTGGCAACTTCCTCCGGCGTACCGAAACGACCGAACGGAATGGTCGCGGCAATATCCCGATTGACCTGATCACGGTAGGCCTCGGGGATGCCGAGCTTGTCGTACAGCGGCGTCTCCACCGGACCGGGACTGACGGCATTGACGCGAATGCCGCTCCCGAGCAATTCACCCGACAACGTCTTCGCCATGTTCAGGAGCGCGGCCTTGGTGGCGGCATAGACCGAGGAGCGCGCTGCGCCGACATGGGCGTTGACCGAGGTGTTGAGCACCACCGATGCAGGCTTGGCCAATACGGGCAGCAGCGATTGAATGAGGAAGTAAGGTCCTTTGACGTTGATGTCAAAGGAACGGTCAAACATCGCTTCCGTCCATTCCTCAATCGGCGCCCAGACGGATACACCAGCATTGAGGAAGGCGATGTCGAGCTGACCATAGTGTGTCTGGACGGCCTTCGCCAATTCTCGTTGCGCCTCCACGCTTGCCGAGTCGGCGGACAGCACCAGGACCTCCGAACCGAGTTCGGTCCTGGCTTTCGCGATGGAATCGGGATTGACACCGGTGACGATGACGCGCGCGCCTTCGGCCAGGAACTGACGGGCGGTTTCGAGACCGATGCCGCTGGTGCCGCCGGTGATGAGGGTACGTTTGCCTTGCAAGCGGGACATGGGGATTCTCCTGTGTTGAAGTAGTCAACTGAAGGGGGTTGACCTGACTGGAGGAGAACTATGCACTCATGCTCATCTTCATATAAGAGGTTAAATTTAAATATAATTCATTCATTATTTACATGAATCAAGAATTCAACATGGACCTGTTCCTGCTGATGACATGTTTTGCTCGTGCGGTAGAAACAGGAAGCTTCTCCGCCGCCGGACGTGACCTGGGCCTGGGGCAACCCAATGTCAGCCGGCACGTGGCGGCGCTTGAGGATCACCTCCAGGCACGCTTGCTGCACCGTACGACGCGCAAGCTCGCGTTGACACCGGAGGGCGAGCGTTACTACACGGAAGTGCGGCGCATTCTTGATGCCGTGGATGAATCGGAATCCTCGTTCAAGGACAATCTTGATCCGTCAGGACTGCTACGCGTGGCCTGTCCGACTGCATTGGCCCATGTATTCGTGTTGCCGCATGTGCCGGCGTTTCTGGAGCGTTATCCGAGATTGACGCTGGATCTCCAAATCAATGATCGCTATGTCAATCTTGTCGACGAGGGAGCCGACCTGGCCATTCGCATCGGAAATCTGGATGACAGTGCGCTGCGAGCGCGGCGAATAGGTATGTTCGAGCGCGTGTGCGTGGCCAGCAAGGCCTATCTTGCCAAGCGTGGGATCCCTGTTACGCCTGATGACCTGCGCAGGCAGGACTGCGTGGTGTACACCCTCCTGTCCTCGGGTGCGAATTGGCGTTTTCGGGATAGCGAGGTTACGGTATCGGGTAGATTCCGGGCCAATTCCCCGGAAGCGGTGCGGGCATCCCTCATTGCCGGGCTGGGGATAGGATACGGACCGAAATGGCTATTCGAGGATGCCCTGCAGAAAGGCGAGTTGCAGTTGCTGCTGACGGAACATGCAGCTCCACCGGTGCCGATCCAGCTTGTCTACGTTGCAAACCGGCTTCTGCCCAAGCGCGCCATCGTATTCATGGACTTGATCACTGAGGTGTTTTCCCGGATTCCAGCATTCAACGCTCCCATTGAGTGATCCGGTCTGCGGAAGCAGTACGGGCTCCTGGCCCGGGACCGACTTCGATGTCACGCACGACGACCGCGAGCAGCCGGTTGAATCATCCGGCTGCAGCGGCGTGTGTGCGGTTTGTGTCCTGTTTGCTTGTGACTATCACCATCATGCACCCAGAAGGCGCGACATGGTTTCTGCGAAAGCGACGATGAGTCCGACGAGCATGATGTTCTCCTTGTAGTGGCTGGCGATCAGCCGCCGAAGATGTGGGACATGGTTTCTGCGAAGACGACGATGAGTCCGATGAGCATGATGTTCTCCTTGTGATGGCTGGCGATCAGCCGCCGAAGATGTGGGACATGGTTTCTGCGAAGACGACGATGAGTCCGACGAGCATGATGTTCTCCTTGTAGTGGCTGGCGATCAGCCGCCGAAGATGTGGGACATGGTTTCTGCGAAGGCGACGATGAGTCCGATGAGCATGATGTTCTCCTTGTGATGGCTGGCGATCAGCCGCCGAAGATGTGGGACATGGTTTCT
>NZ_JADWMY010000017.1 GCF_015767275.1 Herbaspirillum sp. AP02 | reverse complement strand
GGAGTCGGGGCTGGGGCTGGGGCTGGTGCAGGTGCAGATGTTGGTGCCGGTGTTGGTGTTGGTGCCGGTGCCGGTGCCGGAGTCGGTGCCGGAGTCGGAGTCGGGACTGGGGCTGGGGCTGGGGCAGGTGTTGGTGCCGGTGCCGGTGCCGGTGCCGGTGTTGGTGTTGGTGTTGGTGTTGGTGTTGGTGTTGGTGTTGGTGTTGGTGTTGGTGTTGGTTCGTCAAGTGTTGGCGCTAGTGCAAGTACCGGTAATGCTACCGTCTGTGCGACGGCTGGTATGCTCAGAGCTGGGCCCAGGGTCAGGAGTACGGCAGCATAGAGACTATGCATGCGCAGACCAGCAGGGAGTGTCAGAATTTTCGTGTTCAAGGCGGGTTAATATTTAAACAGCCGGAAGCACGAAGCGATCAGCGTAGAGGATAGCAAACTGGTTCATTGCCGTCTTCCAATCATGTGCGGATCGGCTCCAGGCAGCAGTGATATTGCGCAGCGCCAGCCAAATGAGCTTGGTAGCGGCTTCGTCACTTGGGAAGTGTCCACGCGTCTTGATGATCTTGCGTAGCTGCGCGTTGACGTTCTCGATGGCATTGGTCGTGTAGATCACTTTGCGCACTGCTGGCGGGAACACGAAGAACGGAATGACCCGGTCCCAGGCATTGCGCCACGCAGCCACCACAGTCGGAAATTTCTCTCCCCAGGCACCTTCTGCAAACGCGTTGAGCTCGGCCTCGGCCGCTTCTGCGTTCACGGCGGTGTAGATTGGCTTCAACGCGCCGGCCAGTGCTTTGCGCTCTTTCCAGTTCGCATACGCCAGGCTGTTACGGATCAGATGCACAATGCAGGTCTGCAGCGTAGTGGCCGGGAACACCGTTTCCAACGCTTCTGGCATGCCCTTGAGGCCGTCCGTGACGGAAATCAGGATATCGTTGATGCCACGGGTCTTGAGGTCGTTAAACACCTTCATCCAGAACTTGGCGCCCTCGGTGCCCTCGATCCACAGGCCCAGGATGTCGCGTGAACCGTCAGGCAGAACGCCCAAGGCCAGATACACCGCCTTATTGCGCACCACAGCGTCCTCCCGAATCTTGACCCGTAACGCGTCGAAGAAGACGACCGGATACATCGGTTCCAGCGGCCGGCTTTGCCAGGCAGTCACTTCAACCATTACCTCGTCTGTGACTGAACTGATGAATTCCGGCGACACCTCAGTGCCATACTGTTCTTGCAGAAACGCCTGGATTTCCCGGACGGTCATGCCACGTGCATACATAGCGATGATCTTATCGTCGAAGCCAGTGAAGCGCCGCTCATGCTTTGGAATCAATAACGGCTCAAAGCTGCCACTGCGGTCACGGGGCACCTCAATGCGCAATGGGCCGTCTTCGGTAAGAACGGTCTTGCCGCCTTTGCCGTTGCGTTGGTTGGTGCCGGATGCAGGCTTGGCAGCACCTGGCGGATAGCCCAGGTGGTGGCTCATCTCTGCACCTAGAGCACGCTCGATGAGCGCCTTCTTGAAGGCCTGAGAGGCTGCATTGATGGCCTCGGCCGTCATTGGACCGTTGCCGAACTGTTCTAGCAGTTCAGCGGGAATCGCTGGCAAGGCTGATGGCATAGCTTTCGGTTTGCGGGGCATATTCACTCCTTGGTGACATGTTATGCCCTAAACACGAAATTTCTGACAGACCCGACCAGCAGGCGGCATGATGCAGGCGCGCTTGCCCTGCTTCGTTGAATTCATCATGTTACTTTCCTCAATCTTCGGCGAGGTCATCGGGAAGGTAGCCCCTCCCCCGCCTGTGCAGTTATCCCTCCCTGCGTGCCGATTGGAACCGGCTTTTGTAAGCACAGTATTGTCGGAGGCCGCCGCCTTTCTGAGCATTGTCTTTTGGTACTGTTGAGGACGGAGGAATCTGCACTTTGATCCGTCAGCCCAGTAGCAGGCGAGAAAAGAGGAAAGACGTGGAATAGGCCCGCAGCCCGCCATGGAAGGCAGGATCGTCGGCGCCGCATTGAGGGCGCATCGCACGATCAAGGAAAGACGAAGCCGGTCGTGGCGGGACAGGCCGCGTTGCGCGGATGCTACGTCAAGTACACTCCGGACCGGCAAGAAGCGGGAACAGTGATCAGCTTGGCCGGGATGGTAACCACCCAACTGCTGTGCTTCAGATCGGTTGCGTCGACCGGGCCGGTCCATCCGCAGGCATGGACCGGCCCGGCGGCCGTGCACAGGTCAGAAACGCCAGCTGGCCTTGATCGCCGCCGACTGGTTGATGATGCCGCTGCGTCCATCGGCGTCGTAACGCAGGGACACATCGGTGCCATAGACCGCCTTGACCGTGTAGCTGATGCCCGCCTTCATCAACCAGGGCGAACGCGCGCTGCCCGGAACCGAGAAGCCAGGGCCGGGGACTCCCGCATAGCGGACCACCATGTCGTCGCGATCATTGATGGCGTCATAACCGGCACCGACGTGGGCGCTGATCTGTGACGCCTCACCGACCGCATAGTTGACGCCGGCCTCCATGCCCAGCACCAGTGCCTCGGCCGTCTTGCCCTCAACCTGCAGGTTCAGCGCATCGGCGCCCCGTTCGCTGTAGGCACGGCTTTGCAGGCGGGTGTAGTCCAGCTGCAGCGCAGGCACCAGGCTCACGCTCTGCGTCAGCGGCAGGGCCTGCGACAGACTGGCACCGGCGTGCGTGCTCAGGCTGCCGTAGTCCGCGCTGGCGCTGCGATTGAGGCCGCCGAAGCGCAGCTCGCGCTGGGTACGGCTGACGTTCCAGCCGGCATCGAGCTGCAGGCCCAGTGTCATGCTCTGCACCGGCAGGCTGGCGTAGAGCGCGACGACGTTGGACTCGATGCGCGACTTGCTGCCGGTATCGACGGCGCCGGCCGCGAGATGCGCATTGAACCTGCCCAGCAATTGGGCTGGGCCGTTCATGGCCTTGTCCAGGTCGGGGATGCCCCAGCCGAATGTCGTATTGGGAACATCACTTGCCCCCGCGCCGAGATGCTTGGCCGTCGTCAGCAGGATGGTGCGGATGGCCTGGTTGTCCAGGGAGGGATAGCGTTCCATCAGCAGCCCCAGTGCGCCGGTCACGTGGGGAGCGGCCATCGAGGTGCCGCTCTCCTCTTCGTAGCTCTTGTCGGAGCGCGAATCCAGGCTGTTGATGTCCGCGCCAGGCGCCGACACACACCAGTACTTGGCCAGGCCACAACGGTTACTGAACCTTGCCTGGTCCAGTTCCTTGGTCAAGGCTGTCACCGTCACCCAGTTCTGCTCGATCTCCGGCCTGAAGAAAGGCAGGGCCGAACGGATGTTGACGTTGTCGCAATGGGCATTGCCGGCCGCCCAGACATGGAGGACGTTGGTTTCCCTGGCGACGTCGGCGGCGGCGTCGAGCCAGGATTTCTTGCCCCCGCCCTGCAGTCGTTGATAGGCCTCGCCAACGCCACCGATGGTCCCGAAATCGTCACGCTCATCCGGACTGCCCCAGCTGCTGTTGATGGCACGCACGCCCGCTGCAGCGAGGTTGCCATAGGCCGCCTTGAAGTAGTTGTAGTCCATGTTCACGCCATACACCGACTCATCGGTGCCGTTGCTGTTGGTGATGTGGTAGTCGCTGCCAAAAGCCACGCCCATCATGCCCAAGCCATTCCTGGCGGCGGCGATGGTACCGGATACGTGACTGCCGTGGTTATCGTTGAACGCGCTCTTGGCGCCGGTGGTATTGAACGCATCGCCGGCTTTCCACTCGCGATCGCTGTCATCCTTCTGCGCGCCGTCATTGGCATAGACGCCCGTCACGGCCAGGGCCTTGACATCGCGGTCGGCGAACTCCTGGTGGGTCAGCCGCAAGCCCGAATCAACCGCCCCCAGCTTGACGCCACGGCCACTGAAACCGGCGGCGTAGGCATGCTGCGCATTCATGGCGCCCAGGCCCCAGTCACTCTTGAATTCCTCGGCGCCGGCCCAGCTGGCGACGGCGGCATTCTTGTCGTCGGTGCGCGTACCGTCGTAGTTGACGAAGCTCTGCGCGCTGGCCGTCATGCCCAAGGCCGGTGCCAGCGTCATCAGCACGGCACAGTACAGTTGCTGCTTCCTGAAGGTGGGCGCGACCTTGCGCGCACGGGCTGTCCTTGCGGTTTTCTTGATGTTCATTCCCTGCCCTGATGTCTCTTTGAGTGGAACAGGCTCGCGGCAGATCTCTGCGGCGGCTGTCATTGTTATGTGCGTCGCCTGCCTTGCTGGCATGGCGCGCGATCCGGCCCGGCCGGACGCATTGCCGGCACGATGGTCGGTGGCGATCGACAGCCGACGGCCGCGAGACTATTCGCCCAGGCAGCACGCAACGGCGTCTCCGATAGGACGCATCCCTCTCTCATGGAGTCTCCCTGACATCCTCTTTTTATGGTTTTTCGAGGCCGCGTTACGCGACGGCCCGATGGCTTTTTGGGAGGGGATTGTCCGTTTCTGATCCGACTCTTAATATTGTCCGTTGGTGCATGAAGGCCGGAATATCAGGCGGCAACAAGGATTAGAAAGCTGACGAAGGCCGACACCGCACCAGTCATGCGTGACGGCGCGTCTCTTTCAGTGGTCGATGATCAAAACAATAAAAAGTGAAGCTTTGCGCAGAGAGCGCACGGAAGACGCGCATGTCCACCGCAGCGCAAGGATGGGATGTGAAGAAGCGCGCGGAAGATCTGCAGAAACGGAGGGGGCGACGGCGTGAGGGCAAAAAAGCGGGCAGAAATGTGGCCCGAAGTGCGGACAGAGATGAGGACAGAGATGAGGACGCGGACGGGGCCACCGCGCCCCGTCCGGACACGTTGTTCAATCAGCTTGCGGCATCTCCCCAGCCCAGTCCCAGGGCTTTCTGGATGCCGACGAAACTGCGCGTCAGGTTGGCTTCGGCCTGCAACAGGTTCTGTTGCGCGGTGATCTGCTGGCGCGTGGTATCGAGCACCTCGATGAGCGTGCCGGTGCCAGCCTGGTAGCGCTGCCTTGCCAGTGCCAGCGCCCGGTCGGCGGAGGCCTTGCTGCGCGCCAGGGTAGCCACCGTGATGCGGCCGTAGCGGAAGCGCGAGAGGGAATCCTCGGCGTCGCGCAGGGCTTCCAGGACGGCCTGGCGGTACTTCATCTCGGCTTCATCACGCACCTGTTCGGCTTGCGTGACACGCGCCTTGGCGCGGCCGAAATCGAGGAAATTCCAGCTCAGCATCGGCGCGCCCAGGGCCACGAAATCATCCAGCCGGGTGAGGTCCGAGGGATGGGTGCCACCCAGGCCGATCACGCCAAAGAGCTTCAGGCTGGGATAGCGCGCCGCTTCGGCCTGGCCGATCCTGGCGGTATCGGCGGCCAGGGTACGTTCGGCGGCACGCACGTCGGGACGACGTCGCAGTAGCGCGACCGGATCGCCGACGGCGACCTGCTGCGGTGGCAAAGGCAAGGGCGCCGCCCCGTTCAGTTCGGCATCCAGCGTGCCGGGCTCCTGCCCCAGCAAGGTGGCCAGCTGGTTGAGGTAGGCCTCACGTTCGGCCTGCAGCGGCAAGAGTTCGGCGCGGGTGGCGTCGAGCTGGTTCTGCACGCGGATCTGGTCCAGCGAGGAGGCGGTGCCGCGCTGCACGCGCTGGCCGGTCAGGGCGAGCATGTCCTGCTGGGCCTGCAGCGATTGTTCGCCCAGGGCCAGGCGCTGCTGGCGGTCACGCAGGTTGATGTAGGCGTTGACCACTTCGGCGGTGAGGCTGACCTGCACATCGGCCAGCGAGGCTTCGGCGGCCTGCGCGCTGGCACCGGCGGCCTGGATGGCACGACGATGAGCGCCGAAGAGGTCGGCTTCCCAACTGGCATCCACGCCCAGGTTGTACAGGTTCACGCTGGAGGCGGATGAACCACCGGAGCTGGAGCCACCGGTCAGCGCCCCCAGGTTGGCGGGCGGCAGGCGCGCATGCGCGGCCAGTGCGGAAGCGCCGACGCTGGGGGCGGCGTTGGCCTGTTCCAGGTCGAGATTGGCACGCGATTGCTGCAGCCGGGCGCGGGCGCTACCGAGGTTGGGATTGGCTTGCAGGGCAAGTTGGACGAGGTGGTTGAGCTGGGCGTCGTTGAGCGCTTCCCACCAGCGGTTCAGCGGTGCGGTGGCATTGGCGAGATCACCGGCACGCACGAACTGCCCGCTGCGCTGGGCCTGCGGCGCGGCGTCGGGCGGGCCGGCATATTCCGGCCCGAGAGCGCAGCCGGCCAGCAGGGTGGCAGCCGCCAGCGCGACCAGGCGCAGCGGGGTAGAACGAGAGAGGGGCGAGAGCGAAGAGAGAGTCTTGTCCATGTTCATCATCAATGAGAAGCCACCGGCGCGGCATGGGTGGGCAAGGGGCGCAGGAACAGCACCAGTGGCGTGACGCAGAGGATGGCCACGCCCAGCATCCAGAACAGGTCGGCGTAGGTCATGGTCAGCGCCTGGGCCTGGATGGTCGCGCCCAGCAACTGAATCGCGGCGTCCTGGCCGCCCACCAGATGGGCTTGCGCGGCGATGCCGGATTGCACCAGGTCGGAATTGGCGGAGAGGCTTTCTTCCAGGCGGCGGCTGTGCAGCCACAAGCGCTGGTCCTGGATCACCGCGATGGCGGCCAGCGCCAGCGAGCCGCCCAGGTTGCGCGCTGCACTGTAGAGACCGGAGGCGTCGCCGGCCTGCGAGGGCGGTACCGAGCGGATCGCCGCCTGGTTCAGGAACAGCATGGCCAGCACGGTACCGACGCCGCGCATCAGTTGCGAGGCCACGAAGGAACCGCCATAGGACAGCGGGCTGAGGTCGGTCTCGATGAAGGCCGAGGCCGCCAGCAGCAGGAAGCCGGTTCCGACGGCGATGCGGATGTCGACCAGCCGCATCAGCAGCGGCGTGAAGGGCATCATCAGGATCATCGGCACGCCCGAGAGCAGCACGATCCAGCCCGACTGCAGCGAGTTGTAACCGGCAATGCCGGAGAGGAACTGCGGGATCACATAGGCCGTGCCATACAGCGCCACACCGACGATCATGGCCATCATCACCACCGAGCCGAACTGGCGGTCCCGCAAGAGGCGCAACTGGATCACCGGGTGCCGCGAGCGGATCTGGCCGATGGCCAGCAGGATGAAACCCAGTAGCGAGGTCGCGGCCAGCCAGCGGATGTCGGGCGAGGAAAACCACTGTTCACGCTCCCCCTCTTCCAGCACCACGGTCAGCCCGCCCAGGCCCAGCGCCAGGCCGGCGATGCCGAACCAGTCGGCCTGGGCCAGTTGCTCGAACTTGGGACGTTCATAGGGAATGGCCACCAGCAGCAAGGTGATCAACGCCGCTCCCACCGGCAGGTTGATGAAGAAGGCATAGTGCCAGCTGATGTTCTCGGTCAGCCAGCCGCCCATCACCGGCCCCAGCACCGGGCCGAGGATGGCGGTGGCGCCGAACATGGCATTGCCCGCCGGCTGCTGCGCGCGCGGCAGGCGGGTGGCGATGATGGTCATGGCGGTGGGGATCAGCGCGCCGCCGGTGAAGCCCTGCCCCACCCGGCCGATGATCATCATCGGCAGCGAGGTGGACAGGCCGCACAGTACCGAGAACAGGGTGAAGAGACTGGCCGCCGTCAGCAGCAGCACGCGCAGGCCGAGCAGCCGTTCCAGCCAGGCCGACATGGGGATGATGACGATCTCGGCCACCAGATAGGCGGTGGCGATCCAGGTGCCTTCGGTCCCGGAGGCGCCGATCTCGCCCTGGATCGTGGGGAGCGAGGAGTTGACGATGGAGATGTCCAGCGTGGCCATGAGCGCCCCCAGAGTGCCGGCGGCGACGGCCAGCCAGGCAGCGGCGTCGGCCTTCTCGGCGTTGACACCGCTGGCACCGTTGGCACCATTGCCACCGCTGGCCTTCAGCGCCGGGGTGGAGGCGGCGCTGCTCACTGTGGCTCCTTGCGGGTGGCGTTGGCTTCGCTGGTGCGCTCGCGCAGGTCGCGCAGTTCATCCTTGGCGGCGATGGTGTTGACCTCTACCGTCACCGACAGGCCGGCCACGAAGGAGCGGGTTTCTTCCGGGGTGGCGTCGATGGCCACGCGCACCGGCACGCGCTGGACGATCTTGGTGAAGTTGCCGGTGGCGTTCTGCGGCGGCAGCAGCGAGAATTGCGCGCCGGTACCGGGCGAGAGGCTTTCCACATGACCGTGGAATTCCACGCCGGGCAAGGCGTCGACCTTGATGCTGGCTGGCTGGCCCATGCGCATCAGGCCGATCTGGGTTTCCTTGAAGTTGGCGGAGACGTAGAAGCGGGTCGGCACCACGGTCATCATGCGCGTGCCGGCCGTGACGAACTGGCCGACGCGCACCTGTTTGTCGCCGATGCGGCCATCGACGCTGGCGCGGATTTCGGTATAGCCGAGGTTGACGCTGGCGGCGTCGTACTGGGCCTTGGCGGTTTCGCCCTGGGCCTGGGCCTGGCGTACCTGGGCCTGCAGCGAGCGTACCCGCAGCTGGGCCGCATCCAGGGCGGCGCGGCGCGCCGCCACCGTGGTGCGGGCCTGGGCCTGCTGGTTGCGCAGGGTGGTCAGGCGTTCGCGGGTCTCGGCGCCGGAGGCGGCCAGCGGGGTGTAGCGATCCACTTCCGAAGAGGCAAAGCGCGCATCTTCTTCGGCGGCGGCCAGTTGCGCCTTGGCCTGGGCGATGGCGGCCTGCTGCTCGGCCAGTTGCGCATTGGCAGCTTCTTCGCTGGCACTGGCGGCGTCGATCTGGGCCTTGGCCTGCGCCGCCTGGGCGGAATAGTCGCGGGCGTCGATGCGCACCAGCGGCTGGCCGGCCTTGACGATCTGGTTGTCGGCCACCAGCACCTGCTCCACGTAGCCGGTGACCTTGGAGGAGACCGTGATGCTGTCGGCCTGGACGAAGGCATCGTTGGTGCTTTCCAGGTACTTGCCGCGGAACTGGTAGTACAGCACCCAGGCCACGATCACCACTAGCGCCAGCAGGCCCAGGGTGCGCAGGATGAAGCGGGCGCGCGGGCTCATGCGCTTCTTGGGTGGGGTGGTCTTGCCGTTGCCAGCGGCATTGGCATTGGCGTCGGGGGTGGAGTTGGACTGCTCCGGTTGCTGCGGACTTGGCTGCGGACTGGATTGCGGATTGCTGGGTGTGGCGTCGGTCATCTTTTTTATCCTAATATCGGGGCGATGATGGCGTGGAGTGTTACCGGGGAACGTCAAGGGACTTCAATACGGCGTCATCAAGATTTCAAATTGACAACAATAGGCTGCACTTTTGCAC
This sequence comes from Herbaspirillum sp. AP02, assembly GCF_015767275.1. Taxonomy (GTDB): domain Bacteria; phylum Pseudomonadota; class Gammaproteobacteria; order Burkholderiales; family Burkholderiaceae_D; genus Herbaspirillum. Next base: position 64,011 of record NZ_JADWMY010000017.1, on the reverse strand, counting down.
TGCATTTTTGCGAGCGAAAATATTAATGAGGTACCATATGATATGGTATCCAGGAAAATCATGTCTACAGGCTTTTCAAACGATTACAGCGACGCCGCCGAGGCGCTGCGCGACTTCTACATCCGCTCGCACCGCACGCTGGACAAGCTCCTGGCCGGCGAAGGCGCTTCGCTGGCGCGCAACAAGATGCTCGGCCACATCGAGCGCAACAGTCCGGTGCGCGCGGCCGACCTGGCCACGGCCTTCGGCTTTGCGCCGCGTACCATCACCGAAGCCATCGATGCGCTGGAGCGCGACGGGCTGGTGTTGCGCACCGGCGATACCAGCGACCGGCGGGTCAAGCACATCGCTTTGACAGCGGCCGGCAAAGAAGTGCTGCGGGCCTCTGACCCGGTCAAGAAGACCTTCATCGATGGTTTGTTCGCGGCCCTGAGCAATGACGAGATCGCCACGCTGACCAGCGTACTGGGCAAGCTCAACGGGCGTCTGGCGGAACTGGAGGAACGTTATTCATCGGCCGCCGCCGAAACCGGCGTCACTGTCGGAACAGATACGGATGAGCCGGGCGGCAAGCGCGCCCGCAAGAAAGGCTGAGGCGAAAAAAAGCGCTCCCCGGGGAAGGGAGCGCCGGGGACCGGGCAAGTCCGGTCGCGTCGATCAGCAGCCGGCGAAGCGGTCGGTCGCCGATACGAGCTGGTCGAGGATGCCCGGTTCGTTATAGGCGTGGCCGGCGCTGTCGATCAGGTGCAGCTGCGAGCCGGGCCAGGCCTGGTGCAGGTCCCAGGCTGACCTGGCCGGGGTGGCGAGGTCGTAGCGGCCTTGCACGATCACGGCGGGGATGCCTTCCAGACGCGACACATTGGCCAGCAACTGGCCCTCTTCCATGAAGCCCTTGTGGAAGAAGTAGTGGTTCTCGATGCGGGCGAAGGCCAGTGCGAACTGCGCATCGTTGAAGGAATCGATCAGGCGTTCATCGGCCACCAGCGTGATGGTGCTGGCTTCCCAGCGGCTCCAGGCGCGGGCGGCCTGCAGCTTGGCGGCTTCATCGTCGCCGGTGAGGCGCTTGCGGTAGGCATGCACCAGATTGCCACGCTCGGCGGCGGGGATCGGCGAGAGGAATTCGTCCCAGCGGTCCGGCACCATCCAGGATGCGCCCTCCTGGTAATACCAGTCCAGCTCGGCCTGGCGCAACAGGAAGATACCGCGCAAGACCATCTCGGTGACGCGCTGCGGATGGGTCTGGGCGTAGGCCAATGCCAGCGTGCTGCCCCAGGAACCGCCGAAGACCTGCCAGCGCTCAATGCCCAGCATCTCGCGCAGGCGTTCGATATCGGCCACCAGGTCCCAGGTGGTGTTGGCCTCCAGGTTCGCATGCGGCAGCGAACGGCCGCAGCCGCGCTGATCGAACAGGACGATGCGGTATTTCTCCGGATTGAACAGGCGCCGGTGCGACGGGCCGCAACCGCCGCCGGGACCGCCGTGCAGGAAGACCACCGGCTTGCCGGCCGGGTTGCCGCACACTTCCCAGTAGACCTGATGACCGTCGCCGACATCCAGCAAGCCGTGATCATGGGGCTCTATCGGGGGATAGAGGCCGCGCAAGGAGGTGCTGGAGGTGGAAGTGGTCGAGGTCATCGGGAATCCTTGAAGGTGAATGCAAGACGGGAACAACGTTCAGACGTGAAACGCAAAGGTGAAGTATAGGACTGGAATCAAGATCCTTCACTCGACCACGAGTTCCGGATTGTTCTTCACCTCGTTGAGAACGAAGAAGGAGCGTAGCTGGCGCACGCCCGGCAAGCGCAACAGCGTGTTGGCATGCAGCCGGTTGAAGGCCTGCAGGTCCTTGACCCGCAACTTGATCCAGTAATCGAATTCACCGGCCAGCAGCAGGCACTCCTGTACGGCGGCGATGTCGCGCACCGCCTTTTCGAATTCGGCAAAACTCTCCGGCGTGGAGCGATCCAGCACCACACCCACCGTCACCAGCACCGGCAGGCCCAGTTTTTCGGGGTCCAGGATGGCGCGCACTTCCTTCACATAGCCCTCGTCCATCAGGCGTTTGGTGTGGTTCCAGCAGGCCGTGGCGCTCATGCCCAGCTTCTTGGCCAGCTCGGCATTGCCGATGCGGCCATCCTTCTGCAGCGCCTTGAGGATGCGCTTGTCCATGCGATCTAGCGACATGATGATTATTCCGATATTTTTATAAAACCTGGATAGTTATTTCAACGAAATTATTTACATCACTTATTCAAACCGAATAATGCCATAAATTCGGAAACACCATTTTAATGAGGCGGCGTAAAGTTGATCCCGGCGATTCGATGTGAATCGAACCATTCCCGACAATCCACCTGAACCGGAGCTTCCCATGCTGGCACTCGACAAACTCTTCCCGCGCAAAACGCTGGGCTTCTTCCCCTCCCCCATTCACAAGCTGGAACGACTCTCCGCCATGCTGGACGTGGAAGTCTGGGCCAAGCGCGACGACGTCTCCTCGGGTCTGGCCTTTGGCGGCAACAAGATCCGCAAGCTGGAATGGCTGGTGGCCGATGCGCTGGCCAAGGGCTGCGACACCCTGGTCTCGATCGGCAACATCCAGTCCAACCACACGCGCCAGGTGTGCGCGGCGGCCGCCGCCGTGGGCATGAAGTCCTATACCGTGCAGGAAACCTGGCTGGAATGGGATGATCCGGTCTACGACAAGGTCGGCAACATCCTGCTGACCCGCATCATGGGCGGCAACCCCATCATGGGTGGCTATGGCTATTCGACCACCGAGAAGGACACCTGGGCCAAGGCACTGGAAGAAGTGCGCGCCAAGGGCGGCAAGCCCTACCCGATTCCGGCCGGGGCCTCGGACCACCCGCTGGGCGGCCTGGGCTATGCCAACTTCGCCGACGAAGTGGCGATGCAGGAGCAGCAGTTGGGCATCTTCTTCGACAACATCGTGGTGGCCACCTGTACCGGTTCCACCCAGGCCGGCATGGTGGTAGGCTTCGCCGCCCAGGAGAAGCGTCGCCGCGTGATCGGCATCGATACCGCCGACGATGAAGCCATGACCCGCCGCGCCGTCACCAAGATCGCCAACGACACGTGCGAACTGATCGCCTCCAAGGGTGGCAAGCGCGTGGTGGTGCGCGATGCCGACATCGAGATCATCCCCGACTACAGCGGCCCGGCCTATGGCCTGCCGAGCGAGCAGACCATCGCCGCCATCCGCACCGCGGCCGAGATGGAAGCCATGCTGACCGATCCTGTCTATGAAGGAAAATCCATCGACGGCCTGATCGACATGGCCAAGAAGGGTCACTTCAAGGGCCAGCGCGTGCTGTATGCCCACCTGGGTGGCGCACCGGCACTGAACGCCTACTACAAGGCCTTCGAAGATCCGGAAAACCTGACCAAGCTGGCACGCGAAGCCCGCTTCAAGGAGTAAGCCCGGGCGCGGCCCGCCGGCCGCACCCTGCGCCTGCCGACGTCAACAGCCCGATCTGTGCCTGCAGATCGGGCTGTTGCGTTTACTGCCACCCTCTTTGTCGCTCTTTTTGTCACTCTTTTGCCCGTCCATCTGCTGTTTCCTTCCCTTGTACCGGCCCGCTTGATCGGCATCAAAGCCCGCCAGCCGCTTCACGCGTACCTTTCGCACATCCTCACTCGACAGGTAAAAACCGTGAAAAAAATCGTCACACTCACTGCCGCCGTGGCAGCCCTGGCATCCTCGTTCGCCGCCCCCGTCTTCGCACAGGAAGCCCAAAGCCCGTGGCTGGTGCGCGTACGCGCCGTCAATCTGAGCCCGGAAAACAAGTCCGACCCGATCGCCGGACAAGGTGCCTCGGACCAGCTCACCATCAACAACAAGCTGATCCCCGAATTCGACATCAGCTACTTCTTCACCCCGAACATCGCCGCCGAGCTGGTGCTGACCTATCCGCAAAAGCAGGACGTGCGCCTGTCCGGCACCAAGATCGGTAGCTTCAAGCATCTGCCGCCGACCCTGACCCTGCAATACCACTTCATGCCTGAAGCGGCCTTCAGTCCCTACGTCGGCGCCGGTATCAACTACACCCGCATCTCCAGCGTGGAGCTGCCCAACGGCCTGCAACTGGATAGCAGCAGCTTCGGCGGTGCCCTGCAGCTCGGCGTGGACTACAAGCTCGACAAGAACTGGATGCTCAACTTCGACATCAAGAAGGTGCAGATCTCCAGCGACGTGAAGACCGCCTCCGGCACCAAGATCAGCAGCGTCAAGATCGACCCGTGGCTGATCGGCATTGGCGTGGGTTACCGTTTCTAAGGTATTCTTGCCGCACCCAAACGGCGCGATCCGTCATCCCTGATGACCGGTCGCGTTGTTTTTTGGGATCAGCGCTAACGTTCCCGCCATCGGTCCCGAGCCGAACGCCCACACCTTTGCAAGCGCCATCCGCCATTGCAGCGTTAGCAGGAGCAGTCTCATGCGGCATGCTCCCCCGTCCACCGTTTGAAAGTAGGAAGAGGTAAATTCGATGTCGACGACTTCGCACCCCAACACACCGGTCGCGCCAGGCGCACCGATGCCCCATCGCAAGATCATCCGATCCTGGGTGATTCCGATCAGCCAGCGCAGCACGGCCATCGCACTGGCACTGTCGGTACTGGATTTCGGCCTGTTCGGCGCCAGCCTGGCGGCCGTGATCTGGGTTCCCTGGTTGCTGGCCAAGATCGCGCTGGGCGTGGTCAATGGCTTCATCATCGGCCGCCTGTTCATCCTCGGCCACGACGCCTGCCACCAGGCCTTCACACCCAATCGCAAGCTCAATACCTGGCTAGGTCGCCTGCTGTTCATGCCCTCGCTGACCCCCTACAGCCTGTGGGCCGTCGGTCACAATGTGGTGCACCACGGCTACACCAACCTGAAGGGTTTCGACTTCGTCTGGCAACCGCGTTCGCTGGAAGAGTTCCGTTCCCTGCCGCGCTGGCGCCAGCGCCTGGAGCGCATCTACCGCAGCGGCTTCGGCCCCGGTCTCTACTACATGATCGACATGTGGTGGAAGCGCATGTACTTCCCCTCGAAGAAGCAGATGCCCACCCGCCGCGCCGAATTCATATGGGATGGCGTGCTGGTGACCGCCGTGGCGGCGGTCTGGGTCGGTGGCCTGGCCTGGGCCGCGCAAGCGACCGAGCAATCCTTCTGGACGCTGCTGGTGACCGGCTTTGCGATTCCCCTGCTGTTCTGGAAGGCGATGATCGGCTTCGTGGTGTATGTCCACCATACCCATACCTCGGTGGCCTGGTATGAAGACAAGGTCACCTGGGCCGCTGCCCAACCCTTCGTCTCGACCACCGTGCACCTGACCTTCGGTCGTTACTGGGGCTCGTTGCTGCATCACATCATGGAACACACCGCGCACCACGTGGACATGAGCGTGCCGCTGTACCGCCTGAAGCAGGCGCAGAAAAAGCTGGAAACCATGTTGCCGGGTCGCATCGTGATCCAGCGCTTTTCCTGGCGCTGGTACTTCGATACCGCCCGCCGCTGCAAGCTGTATGACTTCAAGCGCCTGTGCTGGACCGACTATCGCGGTCGCCCCACCAGCACCCCGTTGCCCTTGCCGGACATGAGCAAGGGCACGGCCGAAGCCTGATCGGAGCGACGCAGCACGGTAGGTGCAATCAGTTCAGGACGTCACGATGTAGCTGAAGTTTCAATAAAAAGACGGTCGCATGGAAGGGCATTCGCGGGTCCCCGGTAACCCCGCGATACCGCCCACTTTCCCCCATCAAGGCCGCTCCTCCCGCCTTTTATCCCACCCTCTCTTTCACTTCCCAAACGGACAAGTGTCGCTTTTCATGGAAGTCCTGACCTGGAAAGCCGGGCAGACAGCCCGATGCGGCGATTACCTTGTTCATGTTTGATCTGGGACAAGAAATGCCGTCTGATTCGGGAATACTGTGCTGCTTATATTGTTCCGCGCACTTAGAATCGAGTCATTCGATTGCCAAATGTCCGCCGGGAACATCGTATGAACCAGTCTTGTCACTCCGCTCCGCTCGCCGCACCGGCCAATGCCGCTGCTCCCCAGACCCAATGCTCGCCGCTGACAGCGGCGCGTGAAGCTGCCGCCAGCTCCGCATTGCGCAGCTGCACCGCGTGCGGCATGCACCAGTTGTGCCTGCCCATGGGTCTGGACGAATCCGACATGAAGCGCCTGGACAAGATCATCGGTCGCCGCAAGGTGGCACGCGATGATTTCCTCTACCGCATCGGCGACCGGTTCACGGCCTTGTACGCTGTGCGCGTGGGCCATTTCAAGACCTACCAGGAAAATCTCGACGGCGATCGCCAGATCACTGGCTTCCAGATGCCCGGCGAACTGCTGGGCATGGATGCCATCAGCACCGAGACGCATCAATGCGATGCGGTGGCGCTGCAGGATAGCGAAGTCTGCGAAATCCCGTTTGCTCGCCTGGAACAGTTGTTCGGCCAGATCCCGCATCTGCTGCGGCACTTCCACCGGATGATGAGCCACGAGATCACCAGCGAACAGAACGTCATCATGTTGCTCGGCAATATGCGCGCCGAACAACGCTTTGCCGCCTTCCTGGTCAACCTGTCCTCCCGCTATGCGGCGCGTGGCTATTCGTCGACGCGCTTCCAGCTGCGCATGACGCGGCAGGACGTAGGCAATTACCTCGGCCTGACCATCGAAAGCATCAGCCGACTGATCTCCAAGTTCCGCAAGCTGGGCTTGCTGGCCGTGGAGCAACGTGACGTGGAAGTAATCGATCTGCCGGCCTTGAAGCGCCTGGCGGCCGGGGTGGAGTCTTCCAGCCCCGCACCTGCCACGACCGCGCGCGCAGCCGTCTAAGTCCGACGTCGTCCGGGGCCCTCAGCCCTGGACGAAATGACGCAGGCGCTCGCGAGGCAGCGCCCGGGTCAGCCGCACGGCCAGCAGGCCGCACACGGCAAAACTCCCCCAGAAGCAAAAGAAACCGACGGTGTAGGCGCCCATCGTTTCCCATTCGTGGCCCGAGACCATGGCCAGCTCGTCCGGGTTGAACAGGGAAAAGAACACGCCCTCGGCCGCGATGGCCATCAGAAATGCCACCCAGAGGACGATGGCGATATTGCGTTGCTGTTTGCGCATGGCTGTCTCCTTCAGTTATTTCATCCGTAGACTGACCGGTCTTGCAGCCGGTTTCACTGCAGCTTAGCGCATTATTCGGCCGGTGCGTAGGCCTCCGCATTCATTTCGATGCTGCGCTGTTGCGGCCACACCCAATTGCCGTGCAGTCGCCAGGCGTGACCGCCATCTTCGGCCACCAGGCGCCAGCGCGCCTGCTCCAGCTCGACCAGAGGAACCGAGAAAGTGCCGTCAGCGGCAGGACGGACCATCAGGGTCCGGTCCTTCGAGGGTTGGGTCGGATGCACCAGGCTGATGATCAGGGTCTGCCCTTCTTCCCCGGCTGCCGGCACTTCGCGCATCTGCAGCCGGCCACGCAGCGCGGCGGCCGCCGGATCGTAACCGATGCCGATGCTGGCGCCCAGGCGCTGCGCTTCATGGTCGCGCCGCAGATCCTTGTTGATGGCCTTGCCCTGCTTGTAATAGTCATCGGCCACCAGTGCATCGGCGCGTGAAATGGCCAGCCAGGCGGTAAAGATACCGGCGACCACCACCACCGCCGGGCCGGACATCAACAGCCACGGCCAGCGATGACGATACCAGGGCACGGCAGGGGCCAGCTTGGGAGATAAGGTTTGCATGATTTCCTCTCTACTCTCTAAACGGATGGGGACGGGGCGTCAATCAGCGTCGCGGTACCAGGAACACGGCCTTTTCGCTGACCTGCACTGAGGGCTGATCTTCTGCCTGCAAGGCGATGCGAATCTTGTTGGAGCCGACTTCGCCGGCACCATGCGGCGCCCGCACGCGGATCGGCACCATCAAGGTCTGGGTGGCCGCCATCTCGATGGGAGCGGACGGATCGACCGTCAGTCCATCGATGCCGCTGGCGCTGATGCGATAGCGATGACCACGCTCATCGGTGTTGATGACCTGCAGGCGATAGACGTTCTCGATGATGCCGTCTTCCACCTCACGTCCCATGGAGCCACGATCACGGATCACATCCAGCTTCAGGGGCGTGCGTATCCATAGCGAACTGGCGAAGGCGGCAATCACCACGCCCAGGATCGCGGTATAGATCAGGATGCGCGGACGCAGCACGCGACGGCGTATTTCCGCGGTCGAGAAGCCTTGCTCGACCGCGTTTTCGGTGGAATAGCGGATCAGGCCACGCGGGCGCTTGATCTTGTCCATCACGCTGTCGCAGGCATCGACACAGGCGGCGCAACCGATGCACATGTATTGCAGGCCCTGCCGGATATCAATGCCGGTCGGGCAGACCTGTACACACATCGTGCAATCGATGCAATCGCCGGCCTTGCCGCCGGTTTCCTGCCTGGCGGCCTTGGCGACCGGCATGCGCGGCTCGCCGCGGGCAACATCATAGGTAACGATCAGGGAGTCGCGGTCGAACATGGCGCTCTGGAAGCGCGCATAGGGACACATGTACTTGCAGACCTGCTCGCGCATCCAGCCGGCGTTGCCATAGGTGGCGAAGCCGTAGAACCCGATCCAGAACATCTCCCACGGGCCCAGTGCCAGGCTGCCGATCTCCGGCAGCAAATCACGGACCGGCGAGAAATAGCCGACAAAGCTGATGCCGGTCCACAGGGCCACCGCGCCCCAGGCCAGATGCTTGGCCGACTTGCGCCACAGCTTGTCGAACGACCAGCCCTGGCGGTCCAGGCGCATGCGGGCGCTGCGATTGCCTTCGATGCGACGTTCGATCCACAGGAAGATTTCGGTGTAGACCGTCTGCGGGCAGGCATAACCACACCAGACGCGACCGGCCACGGCCGTGAAGAGGAACAGGCTGAACGCGCAAATGATCAGCAAGGCGGCCAGCCAGATGAAGTCCTGTGGCCAGAGCACCAGGCCGAACAGGTAGAATTTGCGGGAAGCCAGGTCGAACAGCACCGCCTGACGCTCGTTCCAGTTGATCCACGGCAGCCCGTAGAACACCAACTGTGTCAGGAACACGCAAAGCCAGCGCAGGCTGGCAAAACGTCCCTGAATCTCTCGCGGGTAGATCGGTTCACGCGCGGCATACATCCGTATGACGGCGTATTCATCCTTGCCGTCCTTGCTGTCGGCGCTCTGGGGCGGCAGGTCCCCCTCCTTGTCCTGCCTGGGTTTCATCACGGCCTTGTCCATGGTATTGCCTGATCTGCTTTCACTCTCTGTGCGCTTCCAGACTGTGGTGAGAAGCGCCTTTCACGAAACCGCCGGGAGCGCGCAGATCTTTGTCTGCGTCAGTCCCGGCGGCGGATGACGTCACGTCGTCAAGACGGCTTACTTGGCGGCTGCATTGCTGGGCTTGTTGGACAAGCTCCACACATAGGCGGCCAGCACATGCACCTTGGGTTCACCGAGGAACTCGCCAAACGACGGCATGGTGTTGTCGCGGCCCTTGTTGATGGTTTCCTTGATGGTGTCGATGCTGCCACCATAGAGCCAGATCTTGTCCGACAGGTTGGGTGCGCCCAGGGCCTGGTTGCCCTTGCCGCCGGGGCCGTGGCAGGCCATGCAGGCGGAGAACTTGGATTTGCCCAGTTCGGCCTTGATCGGGTCATGGGCTGAATCGGACAGGCTCAACACATAGTTGGCCACGTTGTCGACGTCCTTGTCGCTGCCCACTGCCGCCCCCATCGGAGGCATCACGCCATGGCGACCCTTGAGGATGGTTTCCTTGATGATCTCTGGGGTGCCGCCATGCAGCCAGTCGTTGTCGGTCAGGTTGGGGAAGCCCTTGTTGCCGCGGGCATCCGAACCGTGGCACTGCGCGCAGTAGGTCAAGAACAGGCGCTCGCCGATGGCATGGGCTTGCGGGTTGGCGGCGACTTCTTTCAGGTCCTGCTTCATGAAGCCCTCGAACAGCGGACCGTACTTGGCCTCGGCAGCCTTGACGTCGGCATCGTGCTCGCCAGTGGAACGCCAGCCCAGGGTACCGGGCAGATTGCCCAGACCAGGATAGGCGATCAGGTAACCGACCGAGAAGAAGATGGTCAGGTAGAACAGCCACATCCACCAGCGCGGCAGGGGGTTGTTCAGTTCGCTCAGGTCTTCATCCCAGACGTGGCCGGTGGTGGAACCGGCGACCGGCTGGTCGCCCTTCTTGACCTTCCAGTTGGACTGCTGCCACAGCAGCAGCGCGCAACCGGCAATACCCAGCACGGTCAGGACGATGATCCAGATATTCCAGAAACCATTGGTGAAATCAGCCATGGCGCACCTCCTTGTCGACGCCTTCCGAAGCCGGCTGGCCGATATCGCCATCGGCAAACGGAATCATCTCGGCTTGCGTGAAATCGGCGGGCTTGTGACCGACATAGGTCCACCACAGGATGCCGGCAAAGGTGATGAAACTGATCAGCGTGATCAGGCTGCGTGGATCGGTAATCATTTCAATCATGGTCTTATCTCTCCGCCTTGATCAGGATGCCCAGGCCCTGCAGGTAGGCGATCAGCGCATCCTGCTCGGTCTTGCCGACCAGCTCGGCCGGGGCGTTCTTGATGTCTTCTTCGGTGTACGGGTCGCCGATGCGCTTCAAGGCCTTCATGCGCGAGACGATGTCGTAGTTGTCCAGCTTGGTCTGTTCCAGCCACGGGTAGGCCGGCATGTTGGACTCCGGCACCACGTCACGCGGGTTGTGCAGGTGGGCACGATGCCATTCATCGCTGTAGCGGCTGCCCACGCGTGCCAGGTCAGGACCGGTACGCTTGGAACCCCACTGGAAGGGGTGGTCGTAGACCGATTCGCCCGCCACGGAATAGTGGCCATAGCGCTCGGTCTCGGCGCGCAGCGGACGGATCATCTGCGAGTGGCAGTTGTAGCAACCCTCGCGGATGTACACGTCGCGGCCCGCCAGGCGCAGTGCCGAGTAGGGCTTCAGGCCGGCGATCGGCTCGGTGGTCGATTTCTGGAAGAACAGCGGCACGATCTCGGCCAGACCGCCGACGCTCACCACCAGCAGCACCAGGCCGATCAGCAGCCAGGGGTTCTTCTCGATCCATTCATGCGAAAACTTCATATTTCCCCCAAATCAGTGCGCAGCGTTGGTCACGGCAGGAATCGGTGCGACGGCCAGTTCGGTGCCGCGCATCGTGCGCCACGTGTTGTAAGCCATCACCAGCATGCCGGACAGGTACATCAATCCACCCATCAGACGGATGACGTAGTACGGATAGGTCGCCTTGACGCTTTCCACGAAGGTGTAGGTCAGGGTGCCGTCGCTGTTGACGGCGCGCCACATCAGGCCCTGCATCACACCGGCGATCCACATCGCGGCGATGTAGAGGACGATGCCGATGGTGGCGACCCAGAAGTGGATTTCGATGAGGTCCTTGCTCCACATCTGGGTCTTGCCAGACAGACGCGGAATCAGGTAGTACATCGCACCCATGGTGACGAAGCCGACCCAGCCCAGGGCGCCGGAGTGCACGTGGCCGATGGTCCAGTCGGTGTAGTGGGACAGGGCATTGACGGTCTTGATGGCCATCATCGGACCTTCGAAGGTGGACATGCCGTAGAAGGACAGCGAGACCACCAGGAACTTCAGGATGGGATCGGTGCGCAACTGGCTCCAGGCGCCCGACATGGTCATCATGCCGTTGATCATGCCGCCCCAGGACGGTGCCAGCAGGATCAGCGAGAACACCATGCCCAGCGACTGGGTCCAGTCAGGCAGTGCGGTGTAGTGCAGATGGTGCGGACCGGCCCACATGTAGGTGAAGATCAGCGCCCAGAAGTGCACGATCGACAGGCGGTAGGAATAGACCGGACGGTTGACCTGCTTGGGGATGAAGTAATACATCATGCCCAGGAAGCCGGCAGTCAGGAAGAAGCCCACCGCATTGTGCCCGTACCACCACTGGATCATGGCGTCCTGTGCGCCGCTGTACATGGAGTAGGACTTGGTCATGGTCGCCGGCATGGTCATGCCGTTGACGATGTGCAGGATGGCCACGGCGATGATGAAGGCACCATAGAACCAGTTGGCCACATAGATGTGCTGCACCTTGCGCTTGACGATGGTGCCGAAGAACACCACCGCGTAGGCGACCCACACCACGGCGATGAGGATGGTCAGGGGCCATTCCAGCTCGGCGTATTCCTTGCCGCGGGTGAAGCCCAGCGGCAGCGAGACCGCCGCACCGACGATGACCACCTGCCAGCCCCAGAAGGTGAAGGCGGCCAGGAAGTCGGAGAACAGTCGTACCTGGCAGGTACGCTGCACGACGTAATACGAGGTTGCCATCAGCGCACTGCCGCCGAAGGCAAAGATGACTGCGTTGGTATGCAGGGGACGTAGCCGGCCGAAGCTCAGCCAGGGAATCCCCATGTTCAATTCGGGCCATGCCAGCTGGGCGGCGATGAACACGCCGACCAGCATGCCGACTACGCCCCACAGGATGGTCGCCACGCTGAACTGGCGCACAACCTTGTAGTTGTAGCTATTTTCTTTGCTCACGAAACTCTCCCCACTATGTTGAGTACTGATCAACGCGAGCTTACGGGCCGAGTTCCCCTGCAGCATTGACGTGTATCAAAGCAGGGAGAAGCATGAAAACAAAGGCGGATAAACAACAGAAAAAACGCAGGAAAAACGCAGGAAAAGGCGCAAATCAACCCTTAGGGGAAGGTCCGACAGAGACGCTCAGGACGCATCCGGGACATCCTTGCCGGGGACGGCATCATCGTCATGAAGAATGCGCATGGCCGGACCTTCCAGGTCATCGAACTGACCACTGTCGGAGGCACGGAAGAAGATCCAGATCGCCACAAACACCAGCAAGGTGCTCAGCGGGATGAGCAGGTAGAGTGCCTCCATCAGACGCCTCCTGCCAGCGCCGGGGCGGCCGCCGCCGCGTCCCTGGACGCCTCGGCGGCGGCACGTCCGGATCCGTGCGCGCGCCGGCTCAGACGCAAGGCATTGCCCACCACCAGCAAGGAACTGAGCGACATGCCCACCGCCGACATCCATGGATCGAGCAGGCCGAAGGCGGCGGCCGGAATGGCCAGGAAATTGTAGACGCTGGCCCACACCAGGTTCTGCCGCACGATGCGCATGGTCCGCTGCGCCATGCCCGCACAATCGGCCACGGCCTGCAGGCGGTCGCTCATGATGACGGCATCGGCGCTGATCTGCGCCAGCGCGGCGCCCTTGCCCATGGCGAAGGAGACATCGCCGGCGCGCAGCATGGCGGCATCGTTGATGCCATCGCCGACGATGGCGAGCACCGCCCCGCCCTGCTGCAGTTGGCGCACGTAGTCCAGCTTGCCTTGCGGGCTGCACCCGGCGACCACGTCGGTGATGCCGGTAGCGGCGGCGACGGCGGCGCACACCTCGGGCTGGTCGCCGCTGAGAAGAATGGTGCGCAACCCGAGCCTGCGGAATGCGGCCACGGTGGCCACGGCATCGGGGCGCAGTGCATCGGCCAGATCGAAGCGCGCCAACCAGCCCGCGCTGCTGCCCAGGTACACCGCGCCAGCACCGGGTGCGGCCGGCTGATTCAGGGCGCCGGGCAGGGCGTCGCCAGCAATCTCGGCGACAAAGCGGCGCGTGCCGATGCGATGGACCACCCCATCGATCTCGCATTGCATGCCGGCGCCGGTCACCGATTCCAGCGCACCGATGTCGACCGGCGGAACCTTTTTCTCCACCGCTACCTGCACCAGCGCGCGCGCCAGCGGATGCAGGCTGCCACGCTCCATGGCGGCGGCCATCGCCAACATCCGCGACTGCGGCGCTTCACTCCAGAAGGCGGTGAGTTGCGGTCGCCCCTGGGTCAGCGTGCCGGTCTTGTCGAAGACGATGGTATCGGCCCGATGCAGGGCCTCCAGCACGTTGCCGCGCACCACCAGCGTGCCTTCACGCAGCAGCCGGTCGGTCGCCGCCGCCAGTGCCGAGGGCGTGGCCAGCGACAGCGCGCAGGGGCAGGACACCACCAGCACCGCTATGGCCGTCGTCCAGGCGCGCGAGGGATCGATCAGATGCCAGGCCAGGAAGGTCACCGCCGCCAGCAGCAGCAGGGCGACCACGAAGCGGGAAGCCACCAGGTCGGCCCACTGCGCCAAAGCCGGCTTGCCCTGCCCGGCCTGTTCGGCCAGTCGCGTGAGGGCGGCCAGGGTGCTGTCGCGGGTAGTACGCACCACCCGCAGCAGGACCGGCTGGCTCAGGTTGACGGCGCCACCGGGCGCCTCCTGGCCGGGCTGGAAGGCTTGCGGCCGGCTCTCGCCGGACAATAGCGCCAGGTCCAGTTCGGTCTCGCCTTCGAGCAGGCTGGCGTCTGCGGCAATGGTGTCGCCCGGTCGGGCCAGGATGACATCGCCCGGTTGCAGTTGCGCAGCCGCCACCAGCGTGGTGTCGCGTTGCTGCGGATAGCCGGCCAGCACCAGGGCCGAGGCCGGGAAGGCCTGCTGCATGCGCTCCAGCGCCGAGGCCGAACGGCGCCGCGCCGCGGTCTCCAGATAGCGGCTGGCCAGCAGCAGGAAGATGAACATGCTCACGCTGTCGAACCAGATTTCTCCCTCGCCGCGCCAGGTGGCGATGGCACTGCCGGCGAAGGCGGCGGCAATGCCGATGGCCACCGGCAGATCCATGCCGGGTGCACGCGCACGCAGGCCGGCCCAGGCCCCGGTGAAGAAAGGCAGGGCCGAATAGAACACAGCAGGGATGGTGAGGAAGAGACTGGCCCAGCGCATCAGCGACATCATGTCGGGATCGATGCCTTCATGGGTCATATAGACCGGCACTGCGTACATCATGACTTGCATCATCGACAGCCCGGCGATGAACAATTGCCGGAACAGGCGACGCGAGGCGCGCCTGGCCTGCTCACCCTGGCGCAAGGGATCGAAGGGATAGGCGGTGTAGCCCAGGCCACGCAGACCGCGCAGGATGACGGAGGTGGGACACAGGGCCGGATCACGGCGGATATGCAGGCGGGCGCTGGCGACGTTCATCTCGGCCATGCGGATGCCGGGCAGGCGCGCCAGGTATTTTTCGATCAGCCAGACGCAGGCCGAACAGCGCAGGCCGTCGATGGAGAGCACCAGTTCTTCGGACTGGTCGTCGGTGTCGGGAGCATCGTGATGCTGCGCCTGCAGGGGCAGGTCTACCAGCGCCAGCTCGGGTGGCAGCAACTGTTCAGGATTGACGCGTGCCGAGGGTACGGTACGACGCAGGTAGAAATCTTCACACCCGCTGTCGACGATCAGACGGGCCACGCTCTGGCAACCCACGCAGCACAGCGCGTGCATCTGGCCACCGATCTTCAGCGGCCAGGACGCCCCGGCCGGCACCGGCTGGCCGCAGTGGAAACACAGTTCTCCCTCCCCGCTCCCATCACCATTACTGTTGCCGTTCATGCTCAACCTCCATGGTTCGGAGTGATGCAGAACACATCGATCCAGCCACGGGCAATGCCCATCCCACCGATCTCGGCGGCACGCAGCAAACCCAGTATTCCGAAGGCCAGCACGATCACGCCGGCGGCACGTCGCACCGCGGGCTGTGCGGCCAGTTGGCGCAGACGCGCGCCCGACAGGCCCGCCGCCAACAGCACCGGCAGCGTGCCGGCGCCGAAGGCCAGCATGGTCAGCGCCCCCTGCACGGCGCTACCGGCCATCAGGGCGGTCAGCAAGGCGCTGTAGACCATCCCGCAGGGCAACCAGCCCCACAGGCTGCCGAGCAGCAAGGCCTTGACGGGTGTATCGACCGGCACCAGGCTCGCCGCATGCGGACGCAGGCGCGCCCACAGGCCGCTGCCCAACTGTTCGATGCGGGTCATGCCCGACCACCATTGGCTCAGGTACAGCCCGAGCAGCACCAGGATGATATTGGTCATCACATAGGCCACTGTCTGTGCCGGGGCCAGCCAGCCGAGCACGTCGGCGCCACGCAAGAGGCCGGCCGCGATGCCGCCGGCCATGGCGCCCGCCAGCGCGTAACTGGACAGGCGACCGAGGTTGTAGCTCAACACGCGTACCAGGTCCTGCGTGAAGACCGGAACGGTGCCATTGCTACCACCTGCCACATGAAGGGGAATGACGCGACGAAGACGGCCCGATTGATCCGGCACCAGCCCCGGGGCCGACGCCGAGACCGACAACATGGCCGGTGCGCGCACGGGCGCCGTCCGGCCAGGGCCCGCAGAACTGAGCGCACCGACGATGCCGCCGCACATGCCGATGCAATGCACGCTACCCATCAGGCCCACCAGGAAGATCGGTAGCAGGTTCACTTCAGCTCCACTCAGACCGTCTGGGAATAGCGCTGCGGCGCGTCCTTGTTCTGGATCGCAGCCTTCTCGCGCTCCTGCGTCAGGTAGCGGTCGAAGACCATGCAGATATTGCGGATCAGGAGACGGCCCTTGGGCTCGACGGTGATCCATTCGGGTTCGATCTTGATCAGGCCGTCTTCTTCCATCTGCTTCAGTTGCTCCATCTCGGTCGCGAAGTATTCGCGGAAGACGATGGGATAGGCGATTTCCAGCGAATTGATCGACAGCTCGAAGTTGCACATCAGGCGCTGGATGATCAGGCGGCGCAGCACATCGTCCATGCCCAGCTGGATGCCACGGGCGATGGGCAGGGTCGAGTTTTCCAGGCGGGCGTAGTAGCCATCAAGCGTCTTTTCATTCTGGCTGTAGCTGCCGCCGACGGCGCTGATGGCCGAGACGCCGCAGGCCACCAGATCGGTTTCGGAATGGGTGGAATAACCCTGGAAGTTGCGGTGCAAACGGCCCTGCTGCTGGGCGATGGCCAGGTCGTCGGTCGGCTTGGCGAAGTGGTCCATGCCGATGTAGACATAACCGGCCGCCGTCAGCTGGCGGATGCACAGGGACAGCATGTCGAGCTTGCTGTCGGCGCTGGGCAGTTCGTCCTCCTTGATCTGACGCTGGGTCTTGAACAGCTGCGGCATGTGCGCGTAGTTGTAGACGGCAATGCGGTCAGGACTGGCGGCGATGACCTTGGCCAGCGTGCGCGACATCGACATCACGTTCTGCCTGGGCAGGCCGTAGATCAGGTCGATGCTGATCGAACGGAAGCCGGCGTCACGCGCCGCCTGGATGATCTGCAGCGTCTGTTCCTCGGATTGCACGCGGTTGACCGCCAGTTGCACTTCCGGGTCGAAATCCTGCACGCCCAGGCTGACACGATTGAAGCCCTGCTGGCGCAGCTTGTGGATGCGTTCCACCGACACGGTGCGGGGATCGATTTCGATCGAGTATTCGCCCACGTGATCAGGTGCCAGAGCGAAGCAATGACGGATGTGATCCATCAGGTCCGCCATCTGTTCGTCCGAGAGATAGGTCGGCGTGCCGCCGCCGAAATGCAGTTGCTCGACCTGGTTCATGCCCGAGAACAGCGAGCCCTGCATGCTGATCTCGCGCTTGAGGTAGCTCAGGTAGAGCGCGGCCTTGGAGCGGTTCTTGGTGACGATCTTGTTGCAGGCGCAGTAGTAGCAGATGGTGTCGCAGAACGGAATATGCAGGTAGAGCGACAGGGCGCGCCAGGCGCTCATGCTGCGACGGTCGGAGACCGCATGCAGGTAGTCGGTCACGGCGAAGTCGTTGGAAAAACGATCGGCCGTGGGATAGGACGTGTAACGCGGGCCACGCTGGTCCATTTTGCGCAGCACGCTCTTGTTCATGCCGGCGAGACTGGCGGAAGGATGCAGGGTGGACGGATGGGCGACTTGCATGCGATGCTCCTGGCCGGCCGCCGCGCCGGACTGACGCGGCGCGCACATGCGCTGGGCCGCGAGCCCACCGGGCGAGCTGGTATTGAGTGGAGCTTGCAGGATAGTCACTTCATACGCGGACCACATTGATATGCATCAAAGGGCTGGCCAGGTCCTGCGTCTCCCCGCGCTTTCTGACGCGGTACGGCTACGAGTTATCATCCTGCCCAGCATCATGATCGCCCTGCAACCACGATATGGCACAGATCAAGGAGACTCCATGACCACCCCTTCGCCCACCCCTTCGCCCACCTCTTCCCCGAGCTCTTCCGGCATACCATCGAGCCTGCCGGCCCACCCCTACGAACATTGCGATCCCCGCTTTTCCGGCCTGATCGTTCCCAGCGCCCGGCTGGATTGCCTGCACGGCGGCAGTCGCTGGACCGAGGGCCCGGTCTATCTGCCGGCCACCGATGAACTGATCTGGAGCGACATTCCCAACAATCGCCTGCTGCGCTGGTCGGAGGGCGCGGGGGCCGGCGTGTTCCGCCAGCCCTCCGACTACAACAATGGCAATACCCTGGACCGTGAGGGCCGCATCGTAGGCTGCCTGCATGGCGCGCGCGCCGTGGTGCGCACCGAGCACGATGGTCGCCGCACGGTGCTGGCTTCGCACTGGCAGGGCAAGCGTCTCAATTCACCCAACGACGTGGTGGTCAGGTCGGATGGTTCGATCTGGTTCACTGACCCGGCCTACGGCATCGACAGCGATTACGAAGGCCACAAGGCCGATAGTGAAATCGGTGGCTGCCACGTCTATCGCATCGACGGCCAGAGCGGTGCGTTGACGCTGGTCAGCCATGATTTCGAGCGCCCCAACGGACTGGCCTTTTCGCCGGATGAAAAACGGCTCTACATCGCCGACACCGGCCGCACCCATCGCGCCGACGGGCCCCACCATATCCGCGTCTTCCAGGTCGGTGACGATGGCCAGCTCAGCGGCGGGCAGGTCTTCGCCACGATCACGCCCGGCCTGGCCGACGGCTTCCGGATCGATGCACTGGGCAATGTCTGGACCAGCGCCGGCGACGGCGTGCATTGCTATGCGCCGGATGCCCGCCTGCTGGGCAAGATCAGGGTGCCGGAGGTGGTGTCCAACGTCTGCTTCGGCGGGCCGCGCCACAATCGCCTGTTCATTACCGCCACGACCTCGTTGTATGCGATCTATCTGGCGGTCAACGGCGCCCGGCGGCCGGGCTGACAAAGCGACATGAGACCTGGGTGAAGCGAGCCCCCCACTGTGGCGTAAAGGGAACGCGACCGTTTGTCCGCGCTTCCCTTTTGTTGCTTTTCGGCACTGTCGCGCTTTACACCCTCTCCCCCTCGCCCATAGGCTGCGATGGTCAGGTCTGCGTCTGCCTGAACCATCACTTGTCTATCATTCCGGGGGATTCTTCGTGCACCGTCTTCATCTTTCCTGCGCTTGCCTCATCGGCCTGGGCGCCGCCAGCCTGGGCAGTGTTCATGCCGCCAACATCGGCCTCAGCGGCGACATCGGCACCACCGGCGTGGGCGTCCACCTGAGCGTCCCGCTCACCCAGCAGCTCAATGCGCGCTTCGGTGTCAACTACTTCGATTACTCGTTCAACTCCAGCACCAATGACGTCAATTACGACGCCCGTGCCAAGCTGCGCACCTTCGATGCCTTGCTGGACTGGTTCCCGTTCGACAATGGATTTCGTCTGTCGGGCGGCGTGATCTACAACGGCAACAAGATCGACGCCACCGGCAAGCCCAAGGCCAACGGCATCTACACCATCAACGGCAATGTCTATACGGCGTCCCAGGCCGGCCAGGTCGATGGTCGCATCGATTTCAAGAAGTTTGCGCCCTACCTGGGCCTGGGCTACGGCAATGCCGTGGCGCCCAACCGCGGCTGGGGCGTTACGGCTGATCTGGGGGTCATGTTCCAGGGCAATGCATCGACCTCGGTCAGCAACTCGGGCTGCAACGCCAGCGCTGCCCTGTGCGCCCGCCTGGCCACCGATGTCGCGGCGGAAAACGCCGAACTCAGCGACAAGGTGCATGGCTACAACCTGTATCCGGTCATCCGGGTCGGCGTGAGCTACAAGTTCTGATCCCCGCCGTCAGTGCTCGGCCACGCCAGCCTGGCTGCGCGTGGCCCGCCAGCACAGGATGGAACCGGCACACACCAGCGCCGCGCCGACCCAGAACGAGGCCGGCAGCGGTGCCCGCAACAGCAGCGCCGATAGCGCCGACGACAACACCGGAATGAAATAGGACGCGCCCGCCAGCACCGTCACCTTGCCGTGCAGGATGCCGACGTTCCACGCCGCATAGCCCAGTCCCATGGCGGCCGCCGCCAGCAGCAGGTAGACCAGCGCCGGCAGGCTGAACGACAGCTCGCCGGCGTGACCACCCAGCAGGAACTTACCCCACAGGGCAAGTGCCACCAGCATGAAAAACGGGGTCACGCCGTTCTGGCCGCCGGCGATCCGGGTCGTCACTGTGCAATAGGCAGCCCAGATGATGGCACCGGCGAAGGCCAGCCCATAACTGAGCGGGTTGTGCTGGATGTTGACCAGCATGCCGGCCATGTCCAGCCCCTGGTCGCCGCCCAATACCCAGCAGATGCCCAGCATGGAAAGAAGGAAGCCCGGTACCACCAGCAGGCTGGCACGCTGCCGGCCGAACAGGATGGCGGCGATCATGGTGAAGGTCGGCCACAGGTAATTGACCATCCCCACCTCGATGGCTTGGCGTCCGCTATGGGCATAACCGATCGACAGCGACAGGCACAACTCATAGGCCACGAACAGCACGCTGCCCCACAGCAGGTATTTGCGCGGAAAGTTCGACAGGCGCGGAAAACCCACCGACACCAGCAGGATCACCGAGGCCACCGTATAGATCGCTGCCGCCCCGCCGGTCGCGCCCAGGTGGTCGCTCACGCCACGGATCAGGCCGACAATGGCGCTCCACAGAACGACCGCGCTCAGTCCGATCAGGGTTGCCTTGTTGCTGTTCATGACACCTACCCAAAAGCGCAGAAGTGTACCTCAATGCCCCCGTCACGCGGCCAGACCGGCAGGGTGTGGCCGCACTATGCTAGAATCTTGCCCCTTCCGTGTCTGGTGCCACCGTTTCTACTTCAGGGCGACCAGGCCTCTGTTCCATGGGTTCCCTCACCCCCATTCATCAAAAAGGTTCTGATGACGACTCTCGACTTGCGCCGCTACGCGGCCGTGCTGACCTGCCTTTCGCTGTTCCACCTGCTGGTGATCACCTCCAGCAATTACCTCGTGCAACTGCCGGTGTCCATCTTCGGGCTGCACACCACCTGGGGCGCGTTCAGCTTTCCCTTCATCTTTCTGGCCACCGACCTGACCGTGCGTTTCTTCGGGGCGGCGCTGGCGCGTCGCATCATCTTCGCGGTGATGCTGCCTGCCCTGTTCATTTCCTACGGCATCTCGGCGCTGTTCTACATGGGCCAGTGGCAGGGTTTCGGCGCGCTGGCGCACTTCAACCTGTTCGTGGCGCGCATCGCGGCGGCCAGCTTCATGGCCTACGTGCTGGGCCAGGTGCTGGACGTACAGGTCTTCAACCGCCTGCGCGCCTCGCGCCACTGGTGGCTGGCACCGTCGGTGTCGATGATCTTCGGCAATGCCAGCGATACCATCGCCTTCTTCTCCATCGCCTTCTGGCGCAGCAGCGATCCCTTCATGGCCACGCACTGGGTGGAGATCGCGCTGGTCGATTACGGTTTCAAGATCGCCATCAGCCTGCTGTTCTTCCTGCCTGCCTACGGAGCACTGATGTCGGCGCTGAAGAGCTGGTTCGCCCGCCCTCTGGCGGCCGATCCGGCCTGAGTCCTGCAGGCGATCCCATAGGACGGTAAACTGGCGGCTTTGCGCGACCTCCACGTTGCGCCCTTCCTTCACCCCTCCCACCTGGACTGCGCATGAACTGGCCCCTGTTTGCCCTTGCTGTTGCCGCCTTCGGCATCGGCACCACCGAATTCGTCATCATGGGCCTGTTGCCCGACGTGGCACGCGACCTGGGCGTATCGGCGCCCGCAGCCGGCATGCTGGTGTCCGGCTATGCCCTGGGTGTGGCGGCCGGTGCGCCCATCCTGGCCATCCTCACGGCCAAGTGGCCGCGCAAGCAGGCGCTGGTGGGATTGATGTGCCTGTTCATCCTGGGCAATGTGCTGTGCGCGATGGCCCCCAACTATGCCTTCCTGATGGTGGCCCGAGTGGTCACGGCCTTCTGCCACGCGGCGTTCTTCGGCATCGGCTCGGTGGTGGCGGCCGAACTGGTCTCGCCGCAGAAGCGGGCGCAGGCGGTGGCACTGATGTTTACCGGTCTGACCGTGGCCAATATCCTGGGCGTACCGCTGGGAACGGCCTTCGGTCACGCGGCCGGATGGCGTTCCACCTTCGGCGTGGTGACTGGCATCGGCGTACTGGCCGCCATCATGCTGTGGGCCATGCTGCCCCGCAAGATCGCCATGCAGGGGGGCAATATCTTCCAGGAATTCCGCTCCATCATTGACGCCCGCGTGCAGCTGTCGCTACTGACCTCGACACTGGCCTCGATCAGCATGTTCAGCGTCATTACCTATATCGCCTACATCCTGCTGGACGTGACCGGTTTCACCACGCAACAGGAGAGCTGGGTGCTGCTGCTGTTCGGCGCCGGCATCACCGTCGGCGGGCTGGTCGGCGGCAAGCTGGCCGACTGGAAGCTGATGCCGGTCATGTGCGCCGTGTTCCTGTGCATCGCCATCGTGCTGGGATTGTTCTCCTTCACCAGCCATTACAAGTGGCCCACGCTGGTCACCATGTTTGCCTGGGGCGCATTTGCCTTCGCGGTGGTGCCGGGCGCACAGATCCGGGTGCTCGATACCGCCCGCGGCGCGCCCAATCTGGCCTCGACCCTGAACCAGGGTGCCTTCAACCTGGGCAATGCCACCGGCGCATGGGTGGGCGGCCTGGCGATTTCGGCCGGCCTGCCGCTGACCGACCTGCCGCTGATCGGCTCGGTCTTCGCCTTGCTGGGTCTGGCGACGGTGGCTTTTTCCGCCTCTCTGGACAAGCGCGTGCGCGCTGTGACCTGAGCCTCGCGTTCTACGCAAAAAAGGCGCTTGCCCCGAAGGGTCAAGCGCCTTTTTTCAGCCATGTGAGATAGTTCAGACAGGCGCCAGATGAGCTGAAGCGATGAAGTTATCGAAGAAGCTTTCGCAACGCGCCAGTTGCTCCAGCGTGACGAATTCATTGGGCTTGTGAGCATGCACGATGTCGCCCGGCCCGCAGATCACCGCCGGCATCCCGGCCTGGCCAAACAGGCCACCCTCGGTGCCAAAGCCCACCTTGCGCGCCCGCTCGCTGCCCAGGATGCGCAGCGCCGAGGTCACCAGAGGATCATCGGCCGGCGTACTCATGCCGGGATAGGCGGTCAGGGTCTCGAACTCGATGCGCCCTTGCGCACCCTCGATGTGCATCTGCGGCAGCACTTCCCGTTCGGCGTAACGCTTCACTTCATCGAAGACCTCGGCCGGATCAATCCCCGGCAGGAAGCGGTGTTCGAAGACGAACTCGGCCTTATCAGGGATGATGTTGGGCGCATTGCCCCCGTTGGACAGGGTGGTGACGATGGAGGAATACGGCACGTCGAAGTCGTAGTCCTGCACCTCGGAGTTGCGCACCCGCAGGGCAATTTCACGAATCTTCAACTGCATCATCGCGGCGTAGTCGATGCTGTTGATGCCCAGGTGCGGGCAGGACGAATGCGCCGCGTGACCATGCACGCAGCAGCGGTAGGAGCGCTTGCCCTTGTGGGCAATGACCGGTTGCATCATGGTCGGCTCACCGATGATCACCCCGGTGGGCTTGATGTCATTCTGCTGCAGGTCAGCCAGCAGCTCGCGTACCCCCAGGCAGCCCACCTCTTCATCGTATGAGAATGAAAAGTGCAAGGGTGTGTGCAGGCGGCCTTGCTCGATGGATGGCAGGCGCGCCAGACAGACAGCGATGAAACCCTTCATGTCGCACGCACCGCGACCGAACAACTTGCCATCCGCGACATGCGCCACGAAGGGGTCGGTGTCCCAGTTCTGCCCCTTGACCGGCACCACATCGGTATGCCCGGAAAAGACGGTCCCGAAGCGGCCTGGTCCGGCATCACCGATGGTGGCGAAGAGGTTGGCCTTGCGCCGCTCGGCGTCATAGGTCAAACGGGTGACGGCGCCATGGCGTTCCAGGTAATCGCGAACCCATTCGATCAGGCCCAGGTTGGATTCACGGCTGATGGTATTGAAACCGATGAGAGTCTTGAGAATATCCAGCGTCTGCTTCGTCGGTTCCGAAGCGGCTGTTTTCAATGCTGCGTTCATGATGATGTTTTGCCTGTTCAAATCCGGAACACCGGGCTGCCTGCAGGAAGGACAAGCGGCCTCCGGGTTCCGCCTGGAGTGCAGCAAGCCCCGTGCCACCATGGGCCGCCACTGGGCCGGCGCCCTGCTGCCCGGAGCCCGGAATTTACCAGCGCACCTCACTTCCCGGACTACGGGATTGGCTCTGTCCGCTCCAGCGGGTGCGTCCCTGCTCAAAGCGGACAGCTTACACCGCAATTGCGGCGTTGGCATGCATCCCGGCCACGCCAGCATTCCTGTCACACGGGAATCGATCGGCGATAAGGGGAACGTCATCGCAGCGACTGAGCCGCCTCATCAGGAAAATCATGATATGAGTTTCCAGTCATCTTTGTCAGACTGCAGTTGAAGTTAGACGCCAAGAGAAACGCCCGCAGAGGCGACGATGATTCCTTGGTGCAGCAATGGTGATCAGGGTCACTTGCAGAGAAGGACGAGACCATGAAACCGCCGATCATACTGATGATAGAGTCGAACGGCGAAGCAGTAGAGCTGGCGCGCTTTGCGCTCTGGCGCAACAATTTCCATTGCGTGCTGCAGTGGTATGACGAAGCGGATGCCGCCATCGAGCGCCTGTTGCAGAGCCGCCGACAGGACGGTGACAATGAATTGCCGGGCATGATCTTCCTCGACCCGGGCATGATGGAGAACAACGGACTGGATTTCATCCTGGCGATGAAATCGGGCCGGGCAACCCGCGCCGTCCCTATCGTCGTCTTCCCGGACAGCGATTACCCCCCCGAGATGCCGGACCTGATCGAAGCCGGCGCCGTCGAATACCTGCTCAAACCCGAGACCAGCCAGCAATACATGGAAGTCGTGGTTGACCGCGCCCGCCGCTGGAGCAAGCGGCGCCGCCGGCGCACCGCCCCTGTCTGCATTGCCAGGGGCGACGACGCCATCGAGTCTTGAGCCCAGAGTCCTGAGCCGGGCCGGGCCGGCGCGGAAATGAAAACGCCGTGACGACACATCGTCACGGCGCGAGGTTCAGCGACAGCCAGCCTGGACGGCCCGACCTGATTCGCTGAATGCCGCCTACTTCTTCACTCGCGAACTGATGTGCGCATCGAAGTCACGCTGCGCTGCTTCCAGCTTCCTGAGAGCCTCCTGCCAAGGCTGGTAATCGGCTTGGGTCAACCACGAACCACCGGGATTCTGCTTCCACTGTTCGAGCTTGACGGTCATCTGTTCGTATTCCTCGAGCTGCGCCACCAGGAGCGCTTCCATCTGTGTCTTGAGCTCTTCGGCGCGTGTGATCCAGGGATCCTGTTCCGACATGGACATCTCTCTTTCGTGAAGAATGAAGGTTGGGGGCAAATCCTAACACGAACGCGATGCCTCTCAGACGGGTGACGAACTGGATGGGAGGCGGCTTTTCTGAGCTTGTGCCGGAGTCGGGCCACTGGCCCTTCAGAGGCGCCAGCCGAGGCAGACCAGGAAATTGCTGACGCAAATATATTTCGGCGACGTGGCAGTTCAGAGTATGCCGATTCCTCGCCCGAGGAGCTCAATCATTCCGCAGAATTGCCCAGTCATGTGCGAGGGCTCAATGGCTTGGTGAAGAGTTCTTTCGATCATGCCGTTCTCCTGTGATAAAGCTTATTCAACGGAATTTTTCCCGAACTGGCAGGCCGGCCGACTTGACCATCAATTTGACCATCAATACCAAGTATTAGCCGATATCAGAGGCTAACAGCCAGGTATCCATGTTGTCCAAGATATTAGCCTGTGCACTCGACGTACATGCCAGCATCGCTGCGATAACAATAATTTTGCGCATAGTCCTTGACTATAAGTACCAACGCGGTAGTGCGTTTGGCGATGTACACATCCTGCTGAACAGCGACTTCTGGATAATTTCTATCTTCGGCGCCAATATTTTATTTGAAAAGGTGACGTGCCCCTCGAACTGGATCAGGGTCAGTTCGAGGGGTACACCAAAAGGGAATAGAAAGCCGCCGCAGCGTTTGGAATACAAGCGTGGGCTTTGACCTGATGCATAAGGCAGCTCTAGGTGAGCACACCGTCCGAAAAGCAAAAACCGCTATCGGCTTTCGCTGATAACGGCTTCTTGGTATCTGGTTGCAGGGGGCTTTAGTTGTTACCTACTCTCCAGGATAGACTGAAACAAGACCAGCAGTTGCGAGCAAGCGCCGTCCCTCGACCACCATTACGACAGATTGTTGCGACCAGCAGCATGTCGTTTTTCTGAAGCGCCACGATGTATTTAGGCCGTCTCAGTCATTCCTATGACTAAATTTCTTCGTCGGCTCTCATAGATCTGCGCTCTGCATGGAATTATCTTGATCGTGCATCGTCTCATCCAAATCACAATCACCGACCCTAATCTTGCCATCCTGACGGTTCGCATAAATTCTCGTAATATGAGAATAATTCGCTAGATTCTTCCCTTTGTAGGTTTCTTGACAGAGATAAAAATTAATATCCAGCGTATCACACCAGAGCAAAAAGTCTTGTTTCGAAATGCCGCCTTTAATTATGGTGGCATTATATGCAGGGCAGCTCTTAGCATTTTGCTAATCCCAGTATATGTAAAGTACCTTCCGTCGGGGCAGTGGGGTGTAGTTGCCTTCTGTATGACCCTTCAAGGTTTTCTCACTCTGGTCGATGCGGGACTAGCCCAAATCGTTCCGAGGGATATTGCACGCGCTGGCGCCTCTGCAAAGTTATGTGCCCATACATTCGCGAAATTTTCTCGAATATATCTTTTTCTAGCTGGCCTAGTACTTGGCCTTGGCCAAATTGCTGTTCCGTGGCTCGCGTCCACCTGGTTAAAGCTGGACAGCATAGAGCCATCAGACTTGGAGTTCACACTGCGACTGGCTTTCGTATTGTTTTTCTTTCAATTCTGGAACACAGTTCATCTAGGTTACTGGAATGGGACGCAGGAGCAGCACCGGTCCAATATAAGCCAAGTCGTTTTTGCAAGCCTCAAGCATGGCGGCGCTTTATTGATGCTGCTCTGTTGGTCACCCAGTGCCAAGTCTTATTTGATCGCATTCTCGGCTGGTGCAGCAATTGAATGGGTATGCAACCGCAAACTAATTGCGACCGACCTACCCCAACATCCATCCAGGCTCACCTTCTCTGAACTATATGCAACCGCGCGCTCTACTGCGACCCTCTCTCTTGGGGTGGTTTTAGGGATATTGGTCTCTCAGTTGGACAAATTGCTCTTGCCAGGAATGGTGTCGATCGACAACTACGGTCGATATGCAGCGGTAGCAGGCCTTGGGCTCGCCTTTCTTCAGTTCCAATCACCTGTCGTCAGTGCACTCTATCCCCGTCTTGCGAAGGAGCTGCCAGTCGGTGAAACAAAATCTCTACACACATTAGTTCTAGCGGTCATAGCAACCAA
This sequence comes from Herbaspirillum sp. AP02, assembly GCF_015767275.1. Classification (GTDB taxonomy): domain Bacteria; phylum Pseudomonadota; class Gammaproteobacteria; order Burkholderiales; family Burkholderiaceae_D; genus Herbaspirillum. The sequence continues at coordinate 36,381 of NZ_JADWMY010000017.1, read as the reverse complement.
TATATTGCCCTGTCTAATAGCAGCGGCAGCCGCGGGCTGGTTGCTTCATCTCTGGATTCGCTCCCCCATAATCGTCAGTATGGGCACCCTCCCGCTGCAACTGATTCTTCTCTCCATCGCGGCTAATTCCGCCTACCAGATTTTTTACCAGCAGATCCTCGTTTTTGGAGACGGGCGCTACGTAATGTGCATCAATGCGTGCAATATCATCGTTGTTACTGTATTCATTACTCTCGCAGCCCCTCACATAGGCATCGTCGCAGGGGGCGCCGGTTGGCTGCTTGGCGCGTGCGTACAGCTGATAGCAGGACTGATCTGGGTTTTCGTTCGTAAACCCAGAATGATAGTGGCCAAAGCCATAAATTAATTACGTAAAACACCAATGCCCTTCCCTGAACGAACATCAGCTCAGATCTTTTGGTCCGGCACGGGGTTGTATCTAATTATAGGTTTGGCTGTGGGGTTGTTTACCCAAGTCCACTTCACCGAAGCGCTTCATCTAGGCATAGCTGTGACCGATGTCTCCGCACTCGCTCATTCATTAAGCGAAGTCTATGACCTCAACACATTTCTGTACATCAGACGCTATGACCTCGGCGGATTGATGCTGCTTTATGCCCCTGGCTATCGCATAAGTCCGTCGTTTTACTTAACAATTAACGCTCTCCTTTTCATAGGGTCAGCGCTCATATACAAGCGATTAATAGTTGATCGGCTTTCTGATGGAGGCAGCCTTACAGTAGCTATGCTAGGCCTACTCGGCAACCCGTTCTTTCTGCTGAATATGGCCGGGCCGAATAAGGAACTCCCCCTTCTCCTGTTGACATTGCTGTTGGCATTTAACCTGACGAAAAAAACTAAGGGTTGGTTCTGGAAAAGCACCCTGATAGCAGGCCTCACCACCTTTTTCCGGGATGGCTATGGCATGTTACTGATGATCTTCGTCTTCGTGTACTACCTCGGCCACATCCCAAGATGGCGGCTTCCGCTGCCCGCGAAAGTAATTTTTATATGCCTAGCGATCTCTGCAGGTGCGGCTATATTCTCGCATTCGCTAGCGGAGTGGTTACCATTTGTTCGACGAAATCTGAGCGTGGCAAACCTTCTTCCACATGACGAAGCGGCCGGCGGGGCTATCAGCGCCACCACATGGCTTGATATCCTCAAGGTCTTTGTGCAATGGGGACGGCACCTCGTGTTGAATGCCACCAGTCTTGCATTATTCCCGATGCTCACTCAGCAGAGCGGCTCTATCTATTGGATCGGAGTGAGTTACACCATTTTCGGGTTTCTTAATCTGGTGGCCTGCATCTGTGCCATCTTCACGCTCGTTTCGACGATGAAGGCCGATACGAACGTCACCCAACAACTTGACGCTTGGGCGCTGGCACAAATTCTATCTGTCATATGGCTGGGCTTGTTTGTACTGATGTCGGCTTCAGCCTATGTTCAACCGCGTTACCAGATGACGATTTTGCCCATCGGCGTATCGGTAGTTGCTCTCCACACGCGCCATGTCCGTCGTGCGATTCTATGGGTTCCGATTGTGCTTGCTCTCGGATTTCTTGCGACACGCTACGCGCATGGGGTACTGCCTCCGACTGTTCCATCCGATTTTTTCCCAGTCAATCCGTACATACCCCGCTGAAGTGTGATTGCGCCATGGCCGAGTGCGGGACGTCTTAGCACGGGAAAGAGAATCTCGCTGAAAGAAACAAACGCGAAATCTGATCTGCCAGAAATCCATGTCTGTACATTAAATGGGAATCACCGGATTGAATGCAGTGTGTCCCTCAGCCACGGCACTCCCCCATTGCTGTGCTGATTGTTGGTTCTGGCATTGAGCCCCCAAGTGAAAAAGCCCGCACTGGGCGGGCTAAAAAAAAAGCCACATGCCGCAGCTTGTTTATGAATTACATCACGGTTTTTTCCACACGTACATGTATGCGTAATTCGCCTTCACCAACGTTCCCTTTTTATCTCCCAGGGTGCGGCTCAACAACTGCCAAACGGGGATCGTGCGCTCCGGAATGTCCTCAACGACCATATACCCACCGGACTTGAGTGCTTTAGTAGCAAAGTGGAAAGTATTGATATTCGCCTCTGTAGAGTGGAGCCCGTCGTCAATTACCAGATCGAGCGCTGGGCGCCCGAAATTGCTCCACATTGCTTCAAAGCTGCTCGCATCGGTCTGGTCCACGCGTGAAGTTTGGATCCGGTCTTCTGAAAAGAGGATCTTATCGTCGAGGTCTGCGCCGTACACGAAAGCGTTCGGCAGGTAGTCCCTGAAAGCACGAACAGATGCTCCCGGCTTTCCCGCGGCCGTCATCGATGAAATGAAATCCGGATCGTTGGTCCCGAGACCAACCTCAAGGATCGATAAAGCTGCGTCTTCACCCATTTCGTGCAACAGGCGAGCATAGACTTTCGTATAGTCATGGTTGTATTTATCAGATCCGTATTGATCCAGCAGGACGCCAAGCTTGCTATCGTCGACTCCCTGTCCAAACTCTGGAGCACCCACCGGCTCTTGATCAGTCTCTGCCAAAATGGTCGACGAAAGCGTCAACATTTGCGAAGGGAATCCATTGGCAGCGCTGTAGGTCAGATCCGGGTAAGACCAATAATTCCACGACGAGGGATAAAAAACAGAGAAAGCCTTATCAAGAAACTCCCTCTGCTTGCCACCTGGAGTCTCCACTACCCGCCTCTTGTCTATGAAATAACCTACTCGCGCTTTGATTGATGCTATTGGATCCATACCCACCTTTCTTTGTAAATTTTTGTGAGTATATGGCAATTTTTTTAGTCAGAGAAAATTTCTCAAATTGGCAACTCCCACGGCTGGCTCACGCAATCGCCTCTGAATTACACTTTCCTCCAGCAACAGGATTTTTCTCTGTGAACTTTCCTTGTCAGACGGTGCTGACCTGAGACGAATTTTGTAGCCACCGGATAAGTGAGTTTTTTATGCTTTGATCCGATGCATAAGGTGGCTCACTTGGTGAGCACACCGCCCGAAAAGCAAAAAACCGCTATCGGCTTTCGCTGATAACGGCTTTCTGGTATTTGGTTGCGGGGGCAGGATTTGAACCTACGACCTTCGGGTTATGAGCCCGACGAGCTGCCAGACTGCTCCACCCCGCGTCTGAAGAAAACAATTATAGGGCAGGTGAAATGGGAATGCAAACATTTTCTGCAATCTTTTTAGAGTGATACACTCCTAACCGCATTGGCACTCCTCCCGCAGCAGTTCCAGTAGGCCGCCCGGGGCGGGGCCGATGCCACGGGATGCCGCTGCCGGCGCTATACATACCTATATATACAGACACCAGAACCGAGCCTCTATGAAATTCTGTTCCGAATGCGGTCAGACAGTATCCCAGCAGATTCCTCCCGATGACACGCGCCTGCGCTATGTCTGCGGCAATTGCGGGGCGATCCATTATCAGAATCCCAAGATGGTCGTCGGCTCGATCCCGGTCTGGGAACAAGATGGCGAAGTCCGGGTGCTGCTGTGCAAGCGCGCCATCGAACCACGCCTGGGTTACTGGACACTGCCGGCGGGTTTCATGGAAAACGATGAGACCACCGAAGACGCCGCGTGCCGGGAGACCGAAGAGGAAGCTGGCGCCAATATCCAGCTGCATGAACTGTTCTCCCTGGTGAACGTGCCGCATGTGCACCAGGTACACCTGTTCTATCGCGCTACCCTGCTGGACCTGGATTATCAGGCCGGTGTCGAAAGCCTGGAAGTCGACCTCTATACAGAAGAGCAGATTCCCTGGCAGGACATCGCCTTCCCGACGGTGGAGTTCACCCTGCGCGCATTCTTTGCCGACCTGAAGAAGCTGCGCAGCGGTGAAGGCAGCTTCACGCTGCACACCGAAGACATCCGCCGCCGCATGATCTGATCCGCAGGAGCAAGCGGATGATCGCCTGGCTGGATCCGGATACCCCCTTCCCCGATGTCTCGCGCGCCCTGGCCGATCCGCCGGGCCTGCTGGCAGCGGGCGCCGACCTGTCGCCGCAACGGCTGCTGGAAGCCTATCGCCACGGCATCTTCCCCTGGTTCTCGGAGGGCCAGCCCATCCTCTGGTGGAGTACCGACCCGCGCATGGTGTTATATAGCGATCGCTTCGTGGTCTCTGACAGCCTCAAGAAGACCCTGCGCCGCATCGAACGCAGCCGGCACGGCGACGGACTGTGGCAGGTCAGCTTCGACACGGCCTTTGAACAAGTCATGCAGGGTTGCGCGGGACCGCGACGACATGAGCAGGGAACCTGGATTTCGCCGGAGATCATGCAGGGTTACACCGGCCTGCACCGCGCCGGCTACGCCCACTCTTCCGAAGTCTGGCTCAATGGTGAACTGGTCGGCGGGGCCTATGGCGTATCCATCGGACGGATGTTCTATGGTGAATCGATGTTCGCCCGGGTCAGCGATGCCTCCAAGGTAGCGCTGGCGCATCTGGTGTTCTTCCTGCGCAGCCACGGCGTGGACATGATCGACTGCCAGCAGGAAACTTCACATCTGGCCTCTCTGGGCGCACGCCCGATCGCCCGCAGCGACTTCCTGCATCACCTGCAGGCTGCCATCCAGTGGCCGCAGATTCGCGGTTGGGCGCCGCTGAACCTGCTGGAGAGCGGCATCCCCGCTGCGCGACGCGATTGAACCGGTCACAGCTGTTCACTGTAGCCGGCAAAATAGTGTAAATTGGAACCTGACTCCACGGACCGGCCGGCTGCCGCCACTCCGCCGCCGCCTCCCGCAAGACAGGACAGGACGCACATGACGCATCTCAAAGACTTGCCGTTCTCCACGTTGCAGTTCTATGCAACCGCGCCCTATCCATGCAGCTATCTCGATGACCAGCAGGCCCGCTCGCAAGTGGCTACGCCGTCGCACCTGATCAATGCGGATGTCTATTCCGAGCTGGTCAAGACAGGTTTCCGCCGCAGTGGCATCTTCACCTATCGTCCTTATTGCGACGGCTGCACCGCCTGCACGCCGGTGCGCATCCGGGTGGCCGATTTCCAGCGCAACCGCACGCAACGCCGCGCCTGGCAGCGCAATCGCGGCTTGCAGACGCTGGTCACCAACCTGACCTATGCCCACGAGCACTACGAACTCTACCTGCGCTACCAGTGCGCCCGTCATGCCGGCGGCGGCATGGACCAGGACAGCCGCGACCAGTATGCGCAGTTCCTGCTGCAGAGCAAGGTCAATACCCGCCTGGTCGAGTTCCGGGAAGCCGATGGCACCTTGCGCATGGTCAGCATCATCGACGTGCTCAATGATGGACTGTCATCGGTCTACACTTTCTTCGATCCGGATATGCCCTCCGCTTCATTCGGCACCTACAACATCCTGTGGCAGATCGAACAGGCGCGCCAACTGGACATGCCCTATGTCTACCTGGGCTACTGGATCAAGGAAAGCCCGAAGATGGCCTACAAGACCAACTACCAGCCGCTGGAGGCGCTGCAGGACGGGCAATGGCAGCCACTGGAAGGCTGACCCCGGTGTGGCGCAAAGTCCGCAAACAGGTGCTTGCGGCGGCAAAATCGCGCATGAAGAGCGCCTGATTACGGGAATTGACGGGCCGGCGCGTTAAAATAGCGGCACTTTTTCATCGCCATCCGCCCTCTTCCCATCGTGTCCGACAAATTCCTCTACGCGCTCACGCGTCCGCTGCTCTTTTCCCTGGAACCCGAAACCGCGCACCACCTGGTGCTGCCGGCGCTGCGCTGTGCTGCGCATTACAGCCTGACCGACTTCATCACCCGCCGACCGGCCGCCGACCCACGTACCGTAATGGGCATCACCTTCCCCAACCCGGTGGGCATGGCAGCCGGGCTGGACAAGGACGGTGCCTATATTGACGGCCTGGCGGCACTGGGCTTCGGCTTCATCGAAGTGGGCACGGTCACGCCGCGCGCGCAGCCGGGCAATCCGCTGCCGCGCATGTTCCGCCTGCCGGATGCCAACGCGGTGATCAACCGCATGGGATTCAACAATGGCGGCGTGGATGCCTTCGTGAGCAATGTGCAAGCCTCGCGTTTCTACCAGGAGGGCCAGGGCGTGCTGGGCCTGAACATCGGCAAGAACGCCGACACCCCCATCGAGCGTGCTGCGGAAGATTACGTGCATTGCCTGGAAAAGGTCTATCCCTATGCCAGCTACGTGACCGTCAACATCTCTTCGCCCAATACCAAGAACCTGCGCCAGTTGCAGGGTGCCTCGGAGCTGGATGCCTTGCTGTCGCAACTGAAATCGGCCCAGCGTCGCCTGGCCGACCGCCACGGGCGCTATGTGCCGGTAGCCCTGAAGATCGCACCGGACATGGACATGGAACAGGTCAAGAACGTCGCCGATGCACTGCTGCGCCACCAGATCGATGGCGTCATCGCCACCAATACCACCATCACCCGCGACGCCGTACAGGGCATGCCGCATGGTGAGGAAGCCGGCGGCCTGTCGGGCAAACCGGTGCTGGAACTGTCGAACCAGGTGATCCGTGGCCTCAAGGCCGAAGTGGGCGATGCCCTGCCCATCATCGGCGTGGGCGGCATCTTCAGTGGCGCCGATGCGCGCGCCAAGATCGAGGCTGGTGCCTCGCTGGTCCAGCTCTACACCGGCCTGATCTACCAGGGACCGGCACTGGTACGCGAATGCGTCGAGGCTCTGCGTACGCCAAAGGCTGCATCAGCCCACCACTGATACCACTGATACCACCGATACCTCGGTGACCGGTCCTTACCGGCTGCCGAAACAAAAACAGCAGGCTCAGGCCTGCTGTTTTTGTTTGTGCGCGCCGAGCGGGCGCGACCGGCAATGTGTCTGTTGCCGCCTTATTGCTTGGAAGACTCCTTCTTCAGATTGAAGATCCGACGCGAATTGGCATCGGATTCGGACTTCTTTTCGAAATCGGTCTTTTCGCAACCGGCCAGCACTACACCGACGACCAGCGTCAGCAGCATGACAACGACACGCATGATGTTCCCCTGAAGATTCGGATGCACCCTGGCGGCGCACACATGCCGGGCCGGGCGCAAAGCGGCGCGAGCCCCCGCCCGCTGCCAATAGGCGCCATTTTATGCGCAAAAGGAGGCAGCGCGACAGATCCCAGAGGAAAGATTTCGCCCGCATTCGCCTCTATAATGGCAAGCTTCGGCCGCCAGGCGCGGCACCGCAATCCGCTCCCATGTCCGTCAATACCATCGCCCTCAACCGTCAGATGAGCCACTTCGATGACCACGCCAGTGTCTGGCTGTTCGGTTACGGCTCCATCATCTTCAAGGCCGACTTTCCCTACCTGGAACGGCGTCCGGCCTACATCAGGGGCTGGGCGCGCCGCTTCTGGCAGGGCTCGCACGATCACCGCGGCACACCCGAGGCACCGGGACGCGTGGTCACGCTCATCGCGCAGGAGGGCGCTGTCTGTGCCGGCATGGCCTACCTGATCACGCCGGAAGTCTTCGCCCATCTGGATCACCGCGAAAAAAACGGCTACCTGCGACTGGCCACGCCGATGTTCTTCGACGACGGGCAGCAGACCGAGGGACTGATCTACATCGCCGCCGAAGACAACCAGGCCTTTGCCGGCCCGGCCAGCGAATCCGATATCGCACGCCAGATTGCCCGTGCCGTCGGGCCGAGCGGCCGCAACAGCGAGTACCTGCTGAAACTGGCCCAGGCACTGCGCGAGCTGGGCGCCGACGATGCTCACGTCTTCGCCATCGAACACCACCTGCTGCAACTGGACCCGCAGGCCGCCATGCTATCGTCTGCCCGGTGCGCCTGAACCAAACGCCAATAACGACCCTATATGAGGAAGAGGAATATGATCAAAGCCCTTGCTGCTAGCCTTACCATCGCACTTGCCCTGGCGGCCTGCGCATCGCCGGTGGAACGTACCGCCTCCGGCGACATCCCGGCTTCGCGCGTCTACATCAAGAGCATGACCCAGCAGGCCGCCGGCCTGTCGCAGATCGAATTCAGCCGGGTCGCCGGACTGCTCAACAACGAGATGCTGGAGTTGTCGATCAACGACGTGGTCCTGGCCCAGATCACCGGCGGCGAACATCTGTCGATCTGGCTCAAGCCGGGCAGCTACGACTTCAGCATCAAGCGGGTCCATACCCTGACCACGGCCGGTCCCAATCCGCAGGACCGGCTGACGGTCCAGGTCGCGCAAGGCGGCGCCTACAAGGTCCAGATCACGACCGAACTGCGCGGTCTGAATATCCAGCTGCTCAAGTAAGAAGCACCCAGACGGGCGCCAGGCCTTGGCCTGCGCCGGCCTCTTCATTGAAGCCCCTGTCGTACGGAAGACACACCGTGCGCCAGGGGCTTTTTCCATGGGAAGCCAATAAAAATACTAAGCCATTGATTTAAAAAGAAAAATTAACAGAAACCTGCCCCAGGTTGCGCAAAGGGGGTAAGTTATTCACAAAAGAGATAACTGGTATTGGGATTCAAAAGTGGAAGGGACTCGGCGAAGCGCATATATTGCAATGCAACAGATCAATTTTTCCTCACGGAGCTCACCATGAACATCGTCGCCGACATCCTCCCGTACACCCTGCTCATCGGCGCCATGGTCGCGCGCTACCTGATTTCGGTCAAGTAAGCAGCGCTCCTGGCCGGATTGACGTCAGCTCCCTTGCGGGGCTGGCGCTCACGTAAGCAGCAGTCTGAAAAGCGGTGATTGTCGCGTTGCAACGCTGACAAGCCGCTTTTTCTTTTTGCCTTCGCCTTGTGCATTCACGCCCTTTTTTGGGGTGAATCCGCACCATTATCATCATTGCTGATATCTTCCGCCCCCTCGAAAATGGTTTCCCCGGGACTTTCCAACAGCCGACGCGGTCCCGTCGGCTCACTTGCAAAGTGCTCGCAGCCCATTACACTCGCAAGCTTTGCCAACGGAACGAAAGTGAAGCATGAAGCGTCTCGCCTCCCTCCTAGCCGCCTCCTCCCTGCTGCTGGCCGTGCAAGGCTGCGCCTGCGCGCCAGGTTTCGTCGGGTTCGATAGTCGCTGCCAGTTCAGCAACGTTCCCAGCGGCCAGCCCTGAGCGAAAAAAAGCGTCGCGCCGACGCCTCATCGGGCTGGCTGCGACGCTTTACAGACGTAATTCCAGGTTAATTCTCCTGCCTCGGACAGCCTGCCCCTACTCGCTTCAGGCAGCGCATCCGCCGCGATACTCAGTCGGCTGCCGGCAACTGCGCCAACCAGACACGCAAATCGTGCATGACCTGCTCACGCAGCCCCACCTCCTCGTTGAAAATCTCGTGATAGGCGGCGCCATACCAGTGCAGGGTCTTCCGCACCCCCGGCAAGGCCTCGAAAAAGGCGCGGCTGCCACGCGGAGCGACGAAGGCATCATCGCCCGCCACCTGCAACAGCACCGGCCGGGTGAACTGGGCCGCATCACGGGCCACCTGGTGCATCGCATCCAGCATGAAATTGAGCATGCGCGGGGCGATCTTGCCGTGGTTGAGCGGGTCCCGGCGGTAGGCCAGGACCTGGTGCGGATCGTGCGAAATGCGGCTGGCCGGCAAGGCCGTGGGCAACGCCAGGCCAGGGGCGATGGCCGAAGAGACCTGCAGCAGCAGCCTTTGCCAGCCGCTCAGGTCCAATGCCAGCGCCGGGGACGACAGCGCCAGCGCGCGCACCGGGCTATAGCCACCGGTGGCGAAGCGCGCCGCCACCAGTCCCCCCATGCTGTGGCCGAACAGCAGCGGCGTGCACTGGGTGCGGCGGCTGAAATCATCGAAGCTTTGCTTGAGATCGCGCAGCAGGTCGTCCGCCTGGATCAGGCTGCCCTGGCGGCCGCCGGAATTCCCGTGACCGCGATGGTCGCAGATGCGTACCGACATGCCCGCCTCGTTGAACAACTGCGCCAGCGCCGCATAGCGCCCGCCATGTTCGCCCAGCCCATGCACCATCTGCACGGCCGCCGTGGCGCCCGGTACCAGCCAGTCGCGGCAGAACAGCCGGGTGCCGTCGGCGGCATCGATCCAGTGTTCCTGCACGGGCGCGAGCGCGCTCATGATTGCCCGGAACCGGGGTTTTCGTGCTCGGCGTAGCGACGGCGCGCACGCCAGCCCTGGCGCAGGCGGCGGCTCTGGCGCAGCGCCAGTTGCAGCGACGCAGCCCACGACAGCGGGCGCGGGTGCACCACGGCGCGCAGGGCGCGGGCATAGTCCAGCACCATGCCCGGGGTCCAGGCCATGGTCACGGCGCGCTTGCGGATCTGGCTGGCGACCCATATCTCGGGGGTGAACATCATCCGCACCGCATTGAACCAGTGACGGTCGCGACCGCCCATGACGCCCTCCAGCGCCGCCTCCAGGGCATTGGCCACGGTGCTGGAGCAATTGCGGTGGGTCAGGTTGTAGATTTCGGTGCGGCGGTAGTGCTGCCAGAAGCGATCCAGCGAAGCACGGCGATAGTCGCGGAAGACGATCTTCTCGGTCGATTCGCACCAGGCCGCCGCTTCGCTGGCGTAGTCGGTCAGGTAGCGGCCCTTGACGTCGTTCTCGGCGGTGGCCCGCAACAGGCGCGCGAACTGGTCCGGCGAGCGATCGATCTCTTCGGCCGGATACAGGCTGATGTAGAGATCGGGCTGTATCTCCAGCGCCGCGTGGCCGGTGGAGATGACGCCATTGAGGTCGACCGCGGCGATGTAGCGATCGATCACCGGCTGTCGTCGCGCCGGCCCCTTGGCACTGCCGGTCGGCGTCCAGACGTGCACGGTCAGGGGCGCAGCCACGGTGGCCCGCGTGGCCTCTGTGGCCTCGGAAGAAGCCGGACGCAGGCGCGATTGCAGGTCGGCCGCACCGTCATGCAGCCCGGCGTCGAAGGGCCGGTCGTCGCCGCTGTTGCGCTCCACCAGCACGTCGGCCGAGGCCTGCTGCGGCAGCATGCGGCTGCGCAGGGCCAGCCAGATCATGTTCCAGCCACCGAAGATCAGGCCCAGCGCCAGGCAGTAAGGCACGGTCCCCTTGTAGTGGGTGGGATAGGGCTGGAAGAAGAAGATTGCCAGCACGATCTGCACCAGTCCGCCCAGCATGGCAGTACGCCAGCGCGGGAAACGGACCACCAGTGCCGAGGTGATCTGCAGCGAGCCACCGATGGTGAAGGCGATCCCGAACAGCATGGCCAGCGCCATGTTGCTGGCCTGGTGCTGGGTGATGACCAGGATGGCGATCAGCAGGAACAGGGTCCCCTTGACGTAGCGCAGGGTCTTCTGCGCCCCCATGCCGCTGTTGGCCACCCACAGCGTGACCAGGCTCTCCAGCAACAGCAGGTAGCCGAACAGGGTCAGCGGAAAATTGAGCACGCCGTCCAGGGCATCGATCATCAGCGATACGCCGATGGTGCCCCAGGCCAGGCCGGCCACAGCCAATGCATGCCAATTGCGGCGGATGAAATCCGCTCCCAGCAACAACAAGACGAGTCGTATCACGGCGTTCCCCGGGCGTATGCCCTTTCCTGTAGCGATCCCGCATTTTCAGGGATTACGTGCTGCGAGGCAAATTGTGCATTTTCAGCGACGGCAACACACGTGACGCGGGGCTGCACAATGCCGCACAATGCGCGCTCATCCTGCTTTGCGTGCCGCCCATGTCCTTTTCCGTCCTGCTCTCCGCCGTGGCCAGCAGCCTGCTGCTGCCACCGGTCTCCCCCCTGCTGCTGTGCCTGGCCGGCTGGCTGTGGCGGCGCCGCGCACCGCGCGCCGGCGCGGCGCTGCTGCTGCTGGGGGTGGCCAGCCTGCTGGTGCTCAGCACCCGGATAGGCGCCCTGTGCCTGATCGCCCCGCTGGAAAACCAGTACCCGCCGCTGGCGACGGTGGGGGATGCCCAGGCCATCGTCATCCTCGGTTCGGGCCGGATCGACCAGGCGCCGGAATATGGCGGACTGGACGACGCCACGCCGATCGGCATGAAGCGGCTGCAATACGGCGCCGCCCTGCATCGCCAGAGCGGCCTGCCCATCCTGGTCACCGGGGGCAGTCCGGACGGCTCGCCACAGAGCGAGGCCGAACTGATGGCACGGGTGCTGCAGCGCGATTTCGGCGTGCCCGTGCGCTGGCAGGAGCGCCATGCCGACACCACCGCCGACAACGCCACCCTGTCGGCGGCCATGCTCAAGGCGGATGGTATCGAGCGCGTCATCGTCGTCACCGACAGCATCCACATGCCGCGTGCCATGCGCGCCTTCGCCCGCACCGGGCTGCAGGCCAAGGCTGCAGCCACGCTGTTCCTGGTGCCGGCACGCGCGCGCGTGACCGATTACCTGCCCGGCGCCAGCCACCTGCAGATGGCCAGCTACGCCCTGCGTGAATGGATAGGCCAGGCCTGGTATCGCCTGCGCGCTGCCGTCAGCCCATGAAGTGACCACCCTTCCGCCTCCTGTTCGCGCCTTCGCCCTTGTCATCAAACGGTAAAGTGACAACGTCACCCAGGCTGCCGCGGTTTCGCCGCCCGGGTGAGTTTCAGCGTGTCATTGTTCTTACATCGCTCACACAAAGTGATGCGTCCGGGACCGGCGTCCCGGCGCAATCGCTCCGGCGCAAGGATGCCGGGGAGCCTCCACCAACCAATGGGAGATCTACATCATGGGCCAGTTGTCCTTCAGCAAGAAACTTTGGCTGCCGCTCGTACTGAGCCTCATCGCACTTCTGGCCATTTCCGTCTTCAGCGCCTTCATGGTGCGCCAGGTCCGCCTGGAGGAACGCAAGGCCGACCTGACCAACATCGGCCAGACCGCACTGTCGCTGGTCAAGGGCTACGGCGCCCTGGCCGAGGGCGGCACCATGACCAAGGAAGAAGCGCAAAAGCGCGCCAAGGCGGCCATCAAGAGCCTGCGCTATGGCAGTGATGGCTACTTCTCGATTTCCACCTCGGCCCAGATCATCGTGATGCACCCGATCAAGACCGAACTGGATGGCAAGGACCTGAGCAACTTCAAGGACCCGGCCGGCAACAACCTGTTCGTCGAGATCACCAAGGCCGGCAGCCAGCCCAATGGCGGCTTCGTCCACTATCTGTGGCCCAAGGTCGGGGCAGCCGAACCGGTGGCCAAGACCTCCTTCGTGATCGCCTACCAGCCCTGGGACTGGAACCTGACCACCGGCGCCTACATGGATGACATCAACGCCGCCTTCATGCGCAGCCTGTGGCAGATGGTGATCCTGTTTGCAGTAGTCGCCGCCGCGCTGGTGGCCCTGGTGATCGTGATCAACCGTGGCATCCTGCGCACCATCGGTGGCGATCCGGCCAAGGCGGCCGACGTGGCCAACCGCATCGCCCAGGGCGACCTCACCCCCAACATCGAGACCGCGCCGGGTGACAGCAGCAGCCTGCTGTTTGCGGTGCGCAGCATGCGTGACTCGCTGCTCAATACCATCACCAACATCAAGACCTCGGCCGATACGATTGCCACCGCCTCGCAGGAAATCGCCAGCGGCAACCTGGACCTGTCGGGCCGCACCGAACAGCAAGCCGGCTCGCTGGAAGAAACCGCCTCGGCCATGGAAGAATTGACGGCCACCGTCAAGCAGAATGCCGACAACGCGCGCCAGGCCAACCAGTTGGCCGAATCGGCCTCGGACGTGGCGATCCAGGGTGGCAGCGTGGTCAGCCAGGTGGTGCAGACCATGGAAGGCATCACCGACAGTTCGCGCAAGATCGCCGACATCATCGGCGTGATCGACGGCATCGCCTTCCAGACCAATATCCTGGCCCTGAACGCGGCGGTGGAAGCAGCCCGTGCCGGCGAACAGGGGCGCGGCTTTGCGGTGGTGGCCTCGGAGGTGCGTTCCCTGGCCCAGCGCTCGGCCTCCGCCGCCAAGGAAATCAAGGCATTGATCGATGACTCGGTCTCCAAGGTCGACACCGGCAGCAAGCTGGTCGAACAGGCTGGCGCTACCATGACCGAAGTGGTGGCCAGCGTCCGCCGTGTGACCGATATCGTGGGCGAGATCAGCTCGGCCAGCCAGGAACAGAGCGCCGGCATCGCCGAGGTGGGTCGCGCCATCACCCAGATGGACGAAGGCACCCAGCAGAATGCTGCGCTGGTGGAACAGGCGGCGGCGGCTGCCCAGTCGCTGCAGGATCAGGCTGCGACCCTGGCCGGTCTGGTGGGCGGCTTCCACATCGACGGCAGCCATGCCCGCGCGGCGCAGACAGCGCCGGTCACTCCCAGGGCGCCGGTACGTCCGGCCGCACCGACATCGGCGGCGACACCTCCCAAACCGGCTGCAGCCCGACCAGCAGTGCCCGCCCCCAAGGCTTCGGCGCCCAGGCCGGCCGCGCCTAAGGCGGCTGCACCGAAGGCAGCTGCAGCCAAGCCGGCTACCGCCAAGGCCGAGGCACCCGCGTCCAAGGCGGCAGGCGGCAAGTCGCCTTCGCGCCTGCCGGCCGGTGAAGATGAGGGGGATTGGGAGACCTTCTGAACCCCGGCGCCTGGCGCACGGTGTACGATCAGCCCGCGCCCAGCGCGGGCTTTTTCATATCGGCGTCAGGCGATGGCCGCCAGGTTTTCGCCAACCAGCCGCCCGATCAGTGCGCTGTCAGGCGCCACCGCCAGGGCACGGGCCGTATCCTGCCTGCCGGTGGCGACCAGTCCCTGGTCGTGGGCAGCAATGGTGTATTCACTGTGGCAGGCCGGGCAGTACAAGGTATCGCCCGCCACCGCGTGGCGCGGACGCACCACCACCGGACCGCACGACACGCAGCGCTGCAGGGGGATACCCTCATCGCTATGACCGACGATATGCACCAGCTCGGGATGCTGTTGCAGGCCGATGAACAGCGTCCCCAGGGTCGCGTCGAACTGTCGGCCCAGCTCACCCTGGATGATCTCCATGGCCCGCGCAATGGGCATGCCGCTGCGATAGGGCCGGGTGCTGGTCATGGCATCGAAGGCGTCGCAGATACCCACGATACGGGCCGCCAGCGGAATCTCCTCGCCACGTCGTCCGAAGGGGTAGCCCCGACCGTCCGGCGTTTCATGGTGCAGCAGTACCGCATCCTCGGCCAGCGCCGCCAGGGGATGCCCGGCCAGCATGCGATGACCGATTTCCGGGTGGGTCTTGATGACCGCGTATTCGGCATCGTCCAACTTGGATTTCTTGCCCAGTACCGCATCGGGAATGCCGATCTTGCCCAGGTCATGCAGGAAGGCGCCGATGGTGATGCGCGCCACCTGCGCCCGGTCCAGCCCGGCCGCTTCGGCCAGCAGCCGCGACAGCCGCGCCACCCGCCACAGATGCCCGCCGGTGTAGGGATCGCGCGCCTCCACCGCCCAGGCCAGCAGGAACAGGCTGGTCAGCAGGGGCGCGTCGTCGGCAGCGTGACGTGCCGGGGTCTTGGGAGTGGCGCGTCGCCACAGGTCTGAAAGTCGCATGTTCCTGGTTTCTCCGTTTTTCCGGCTTGCTTTTCAACTTGTTCTTCAGCTTGTTTTCCAACCTACCAGCGCAACAGCCGCGGCCCCAGCAACAGACCGGCAAACGCCGGCACCAATATGCCCAGGAAATACCACACGCCCCAGAAAGGCGCCTCCATCTCAGGGCAATGCAGGCAATACACCATGGTCGCCACCGCCCCCGCCAGCAGCCCGGCCACGGCGCCGGTCAGGCGCAGGCGGGTCGGTGCCATGCCGCGCACAGCCCAGAAGATGCCGATGAACAGCGGCACCGACAGCAGCGCGATATTGAAAGGACAACTACGCCAGGTGCTGCCCATGAGCAATGGCAGACGTTGCGCCGCCGGACTGGCCAGCAGCACCAGCGCGCCACCGGCCCAGATCGCCAGGCTGGGCAAGGCGATGCCAGCCCAGGCGGCGCCCACCCGCAGGCCCGGACGCATCAGGCGCCACAGCACCAGCATGGCTCCCATGGCCAGTGCGCTCGGGAAGGCCAGCTTGATCCAGAACATTGGCACACCCAGCATCACGCCCAGGTCAGGCCGCAGGCCGTAGACCTTCAGCATCAGCAGCAGCGACAACACCGCGCCCAGCGTCAGTGCCTGCACCATCTGCCGCAGCGGCAACCGGCGGTCCACGGGCGCCACCCCGCTGGCCATCATGGAAATGAGTTCATCGGTCTTCATGCTTGCAATTTCTCCCTGATCTTGAGGGCCAGCGCCTTGAGGCCACGGTGGATGCCGACCTTCACAGCCGACTCCGACATCCCCGTCAGTTGCGCCGTCTCGGCCACCGACAGGCCTTCCAGCTTCACATGCAGGATCGGCAGGCGCTGTTTCTCGGGCAATTCCTCCAGCAGCGCACCGACATCGCGCCGGGCCTGGGCCGGCTCATCGTCGCAGGTGGCCAGCAGGTCGTGTTCTTCGTCCAGCGGGTCGTTGAAGGCTTCCCGGCGCGACCGGGCACGCAGGAAATCCATCAGCTTGTAGCGCGCGATGGCATGTACCCAGGCCGTCAGCGGCTGATCGGAGCGATAGGTATGACGGGCGTTGTGCACCGCCAACAGGGTTTCCTGGACCACGTCCTCGACTTCATCCTGCATGTTCTGCAGGCGCTTGCGCAGGAAGGCCCGCAGCCGCCCGCTGAGTTCCGAGAGGAAATCCCGGTAGGCCACGGCATCGCCATCCAGCCCGGCCAGCAGCAAGGCACGCAGACGTTCTTCGGTGGGGTGCGAGGGTTCCTTGCCGGTCAATGGCTGGCCCGGTCGGACGGCCCGGTCATCCGGCAAGGCCGGTGCGGCATGAGCAAACATGAATAGGCTTTCAGTCATGGAAGAGCCGCCAGATCACCAACGAAGCAGCCAGGGACCGGACCAGGCACCGGCCAGCGTCGGCAGCGCCACCCCCAGCACGTACCAGACACCCCAGAACGGCGGTGCCATCTCCACGCAATAAAGTGAATAGACTAGCACGCCCTGTGCGCCCGCCACCAGCCCGGCCACCGCGCCGGCCGCATGCAGCCGGGTGGGTGCCAGGCCGCGCATGAACCACAGCATGGTGGCCAGCGTAGGCAGCGACAGCAAGGCCACGTTGAGGGAACAGACTTCCCAGCTGCTGCCCAGCAAGAGTTCCAGTCGTTGCGAGGACGGTGCCAGCGCCAGCCAGCTACCACCGGCCAGCCACAGCACCAGCGGCGGCAACAGCAATGCGGCCGCTGGTCCCGGGCCGATGCGCACACCTGGCCGCGCCAGCCGTGCCGCCGCCATCTGTCCAGCGACCAGGGCCGCCAGCGGGAAGGACACCTTCATCCAGAACAAGGGCGCCTGCAACAACTGCCGCACATCGCTGCGTACCCCATACAGGACCGCCAGCAGCAACAGCGCCCCCAGCAGTCCCAGCCCCAGCGCCACAGCCATGCGCGCCGTGACATGGCGCAGCATCACAGGTCGGCCGCCAGCGGCCTGTTCCTCCGTGCCGGCGGCCAGCATATTGACCAGTTCCATCGTTTTCATTGCATCCCCTTCTGGCTCGTGCGAGCAGGTACGCGCTCCAGGCGCTCTCCTATGTATTCGTCTGAACCCTGCCCCCGGTTACAGGCCGTGCAAAAAATATTTATCCGAAAAATTTTGCGACGGCTGTAACCGGCGCCCGACTAGCGGCGAATTAACCATCAGATCGGCAGCCACGGCATCCCCCGCCAGCGGACTGCACCGGTCGCTATCACTTTTTTCACTTTCCCATTTCAAGGAGTCCACCATGAACGCACGTATCGTCGCCACCGCCGCCCTGACCCTCGCCACCCTCGCATCCGGCGTGGCCATGGCGCAAGACAAGCAACCGATGAACAAGACCGCCGTCGAGAAGTGCTATGGCGTCTCCATGGCCGGCCAGAACGACTGCAAGGCCGGTGAAGGCACCACCTGCGCCGGCACCGCCAAGATGGACTACCAGGGCAATGCCTGGAAGAACGTGCCGGCCGGTACCTGCACCTCCATCAAGACCCCGCACGGCATGGGTTCGCTCAAGCCGATGTAAGCGAGGCGGTCATGACCACACACACCATCTCGGCCGGACTCGGTCTGAAGCCCCAGCATTTCGATGCGGCGCTGGCCTGCGGGCAGGCAGGCCTGTGGTTCGAAGTCCATCCGGAGAACTACCTGATGGACGGCGGCCCCCGCCTGGCCTGGCTGCAGGCCATCCGCGAACGCCATCCCCTGGCCTTGCATGGTGTGTCCTTGTCGCTGGCCGGTCCCGATGCGCCCGACCCCGATCACCTGCGCCGACTGGCGCAACTGATCGACCGGGTGGAACCGGTGCTGGTCTCGGAGCATCTGGCCTGGTCGCGCATCGCCGGTCACTATCTGCCCGACCTGCTGCCGGTGCCCCGCACCAGCACCACGCTGGCACGCGTGGCGGCCAACATCAACCGCACGCAGGATGCGCTCAAGCGCCGCATCGCCCTGGAGAATCCTTCACATTACCTGCACATGGAACAGCACGCCTGGAGCGAGCCGGAATTCCTGCAGGAACTGGTCCGCCGTACCGGTTGCGCCCTGCTGATCGATGTCAACAACGTCCATGTCAGCGCCTGCAACCTGGGCATCGATGCCCGCGCCTACCTGGACCAACTGCCCGCAGTCGATATCCATGAAATCCACCTCGCCGGCCATAGTGCCGATGCCAGCCTGCCCGGGCTGCTGGTGGACTCGCACGACGCGCCGGTGGCGCCGGTGGTCTGGGCGTTGTACCAGCACCTGATCACGCGCATCGGCCCGCGCCCCACCCTGATCGAACGCGACGGCAATGTGCCGGCCTTCGAGCAGTTGCTGCAAGAGCGCGCCATGGCCGCCGATCTGCTGGCCAGCGTTGCACAGGCAGACCAGGAGCAGGCGGCATGAGCGAGCTCACCATGGACGAGGTCCACTACTACCCGGCCTTCCTGCAAGCCCTCCTGGAGGACCGCTGCGACGACGCCACCGTCGCCGCCCTGCTGCGCCAGCCGGCCTTCGCGGTCTACCGCAATACCGTCTTCAAGGGCTGCGTGGACGCCCTGGCGGCCAACTACCCGGCCGTGCAGCGGCTGGTCGGCAGCGACTGGATGCACGCCGCCGCGTTGGCCTATGCCCGCGACCACCTACCCCGGCAGGCCAGCCTGATCGCCTATGGCGAAGGCTTTGCCGCCTTCCTGGCGGCCCTGCCCGCCGCCGATGGACTGCCCTACCTGCCCGGCGTGGCCATGCTGGACCGCTGCTGGACCGAAGCCCACCTGGCAGCCGACCAGCCCATGGTGGAGAGCACCGCCCTGCAAAGCGCGCTGGTGGCGGGCCAGGACGTGTGCCTGGTGCCGCATGCCGCCACGCGCTGGCACCACGATGCGCAGCATCCGGTCACCACCATCTGGTCGGCCAATCGCACCGACCCCGCGATCGATCCGGGTGATATCGACTGGCACGGCGAAGCCGCACTCTTCACCCGGCCGCAGGCCGAGGTGCAATGGCAGGCAATCAGCCACGGGGCATGCCGCTTCCTGGACGCCTGCCGCGATGGCCAGCCCGTCACCCAGGCTGCCGCGCTGGCCCTGACGCAGGAACCTGATCTGGATGTCGCCGCCCTGCTGGGCCGGCTGCTGCTGGCCGGCGCCTTTACCGCATTCACCTTCAATTGACGGAGAACACCATGCAACATCGCACCGCCCTGCCGGCCACCACGGTCGACCAAGTCCGCCCCACGCTCTGGAACCGCGCCGCAGGACTCGCCCAGGGTCTCATCAGCGACACCCTGCTGGCCCTGGTGGCACGGGTGGCGATCGCGGCGATCTTCTTTCTCTCCGGCCGCACCAAGGTCAGCGGCTGGCTGACCATCAAGGACAGCACCTACGTCCTGTTCCAGGAGGAATACCGGCTGCCGCTGGTGCCGCCCGATCTCGCTGCACACCTGGCTGCCTATGCGGAACACCTGTTCCCGCTGCTGCTGGTGCTGGGCCTGTTCACGCGCGGCGCCGCGCTGGCCCTGCTGGGCATGACGGCGGTCATCGAGATCTTTGTCTATCCGGATGCCTGGCCGACGCACCTGTCCTGGGCTGGCCTGCTCCTGCTGCTGGTGGCACGCGGTGGCGGCACCTGGTCGCTGGACCATCGCCTCGGTCTGCGTTGAACAGCGCAGGAGCCGAACATGCTGGCAAGACTGAGCTTACGCAGCGCATTGCTGCTGGTGGTGGGTATTTTCTCCCTGGCCTTGTGGATCGCAGTGGGCATCGCCTGGCAAGGCGCACGGGCGGCGGCCCAGGCCACCACCGCCCTGATCGTGCTGTCGGACCAGCGCATCCAGCCCCTGCACGATACCGAGCGGCTGTTCCTGTCGACCCTGATCAACATGGACAACGCCTACATCAATCTGGTCAAGGACGACCAGATCAAGTCCAACGACTACACCCGGCGTGCCTCGGCCGCCTTGCAGGCGGCCCGCAAGGCCTTCGAGGGCTACCGCAAGACACTGCCGGCCGAGGCGATGGCCGACGCCCAGGTCGTCCGCGTGAACCAGGCCTACGAGGCCTATACCAAGGTCCTCGGCCTGCGCGAGGTCGCGCTCTATGACGTCTCGCTGGACGACTATGCGGCTGCGACCGTCAGTGCGGAAGCCGCCGACCGTGAATTTGCCGCCACCCTGCGCGAGGTGATCGCCCAGGCCGAAACCGTGCGTGACGATCTGCGCCTGGCCGCCGAGCGACGTATCGCAACGACCACCTACCTGGCCGTCGCGATGCTGGCTTGCTCGTTGTTGCTCGCCGGCCTGTGCTGGTGGCTGTTCGGGCGACTGGTGCTCAAGCCGCTGAGGCAGGCTGCACAGCATTTCGACCGCATCGCCGACGGCAATCTCGGCCATCCGGTACAGGGCATCTCCCGCAACGAGATCGGCGTGCTGCTGGCGGCGCTGGCACGCATGCAACAGGGACTCGGCGCCACCGTCGTCAACATCCGCGATGCCACCCGTGATGTGCATCAGGGCGCGCGCGACATCGCGCAAGGCAATGGTGAACTGGCGCAACGCACCGAAGCACAGGCCACTGCGCTGGAAAAGACTGCCGCCACGCTGCGGCAGTTGTCGGCAGCCGTCGGCAACAACGCCCAGAACGCCGAACGCACCAACGCCCTGGCCGCTACCGCCGCCCACGACGCCCAGCGTGGTGGCCAGGTCATGGGCGGCATCGCCGGCGCCATGGCCCAGGTCACCGCCAGCGCAGGACGCATTTCAGACATTGTCAGCGTGATCGATGGCATCGCCTTCCAGACCAACATCCTGGCCCTGAACGCGGCGGTCGAAGCAGCCCGCGCCGGCAGCCAGGGGCGCGGCTTCGCGGTGGTTGCCGCGGAAGTACGCTCATTGGCGCTGCGCAGCGCCGAAGCGGCGCGCGAAGTCAAGGAACTGATTGCCGACTCGATCGGCTCGGTGAGCCAGGCGGCCGATCAGGTCAGGCAGGCCGACCAGGCCATCGGACAGATCGTGGTGTCGTTTGGTCACGTCATGAGCACCGTCCATGACATCGCCACCGCGACCCGCGAACAGGCCGAAGGCATCGATCAGGTCAGCCTCACCCTGGCGGACATGGACCGGGCCACTCAACAGAACGCCGCACTGGTGGAACAGACCTCAGCGGCGGCCCACGCCCTGACTGCCCAGGCGGTCGCCCTGACCAAATCGGTGGCCGCCTTCACGCTGGCCTCACCGACCGTAGACGCCGATCCGCTGCCGCACGGCAGCTCCGCCAATGCCGGCCCGACCCCGATCCTGCTATCCCGATAAAGAGCCCCCCACATGGCACATTCAAACGCACTGCAAGACATGGTCGAACAAAGCTTCACGTCCGCATTCGCCCATCACGCCGCCGGCCGCCTGGACGATGCCGAAGACGACTATCGCCTGCTGCTGGAGCTCGACGAACACCACGCGGCGGCACTGCACTACCTGGGGGTATTGCTGCACCAGCGCGGCCAGCATGATGAAGGCCTGGCCCTGATGCATCAGGCCGCCGACCTGGCAGCGCCCGATGCCGACTGGTGCAACGACCTGGGCAATGTGCTGTTCGCCTGCCAGCAGTTCGCAGCGGCGGCAAGGTCCTACGACGACGCCCTCGCCCTGCGTCCGGACAACGCGCAGCTATGGAACAACCTGGGTGCCGCCCTGCGCGCCCAGGGCAAGAACGAGGAGGCCATCGGCGCCTGTGAACGGGCCCTGGCCAACGATCCGCAACTGGCGCCCGCCATGCACCAGCTGGCAGAACTGTACGGCCAGGCCGGGGAGCGCATGCTCAGTTCGCGCTACCAGTGCATGGCCTATGTCTTGCCACCGCATGAAGGCAAGTCTCACGAGCTGCTGGCCATTTCCCACTACTTCCTCGGGCAGCCGCAGCAGGCGGCCGAGGTCTGCCGCCAGTGGCTGCTGGAAGAACCCGGCCATCCCATCGCCACCCACATGCATGCGGCCTATGCCGGCCTGCCCAGCGAGACGGTGCCGCGTGACTACATCGTGCGTCGCTTCGATGACTATGCCGATCACTTCGACAGCAACCTCGTATCGCATCTGGAATATCGTGGCCCGCAGGTATTGGCCACGGTATTGCAGGCCGAGCTGCCACCACCGCAGGCAGCGCTCGACGTACTGGACGCCGGCTGTGGCACGGGCCTGTGCGCACCGGTACTGGCGCCCTATGCGGGCCGGCTGGAAGGGATAGACCTGTCGCCCAACATGCTGGGCCACGCCGCCCGGCATCACAACTATGCCCATCTGGCACAGGCAGAAGTGAGCGAATGGATGAACGCGCATGCACGACACTACGACCTCGTCGTGGCGTGCGATGTGCTGATCTACTGCGGTCAGCTGGACGCTTTCTTCAGCGCCGCCGCGCAATCGCTGCGCCAGGGCGGACACCTGTTCCTCACCGTGGAACTGGCCGACAGCGAACAGGCCGCGCCCTACCATCTCCACGCCAGTGGTCGCTTCCGCCACCAGCGCGCCTACCTCGAAGGCTGCCTGCGCACTGCCGGCCTGCAGCCGCTGCTGATCCGCGAAGAAAGCCTGCGCGTGGAAATGCAGCAAGCGGTGCCGGGCCTGGTCGTGCTGGCCCGGCACTGACACTGTCCTCAGCTCAGAGAGCAGCCTGGCGAATGGCCGGCAGCATGTCGGCGGGATCGGGGCGACGCGTGTAGTCGGGATTGACTTCGGCGTAGACGATGACCCCATCGCGACCAATCACATAGCGCGCCGGCATCGGCAGGGTCCAGCCCGGGTCGCCATTGAAGGCCGGCAGGTCGTTCTTGAGCGACTGATAGAGCTGCACCAGGTAGTCAGGCAAGGTGAAGCGCAGGCCGAAGGCGGCCGCCACTTCATTGTGGCTATCCGACAGGATGGGGAATTCCAGCGCATTCTGACGCACTGCCTTGCGGCTGTTGGCCGGCAACTGCGGCGAGATCGCCACCAGGCTGGCACCCAGTTCGCGCATGGCCGGCAGTGCCTCCTGCAGCGCCTGCAACTCCATGTTGCAGTAGGGGCACCAGACGCCGCGGTAGAAGCTCAGCACCAGCGGCCCCCTGGCCAGCAGTTCGGTGGACGACACCGGCTTGCCCTCGGGGTCGGGCAGGACGAAATCGGGTGCGCGGTCACCGGCCTTGAGCGCGCGTTGCGCCGCGCCCGAGGCGATCAGTTCGTCGGTGGCGCGCTGCATGGTGGCGATCACGGCGGGCGGCACGTTATAGGGCGGCTTGCCGGCCACGAAGTCAGCCTTGAATGCGTCGAGTCGGTCTTGCAAAGTCATGATGAAGCTCCTGTTTCCTGTTGCTGGGGTTGAGTGGGTCTTGCAGTGTGGCGACCGGTGGTTTGTGCGCCAGCCGATGGAATGCATTCTGTTCCCCCATCGACAGGAATGGCAGATAGCTGCCGGCTATAATGCTCATTCCAAACAGGAATGGGTGGCATATGGATCGCTTGCAGGCAATGACCAGTTTTGTGCGGGTAGTGGAGGCTGGATCCTTTTCCGGCGCGGCGCGGGTACTGGGCGTGGGGCAACCGGCCGTCTCCAAGACCGTGGCGCAGCTGGAAGACAAGCTGCAGGTCAAGTTGCTGCTGCGCTCCACCCATGGACTCACGCCAACCGAAGCCGGACTGCGTTTCTACGAGCGTGCCCGCCTGGCGATCCAGGAAGCCGACGAAGCCGAACTGGCCGCCCGGGGCGCCGGTGCCGGCCTGTTCGGGCGGCTGCGCATTTCTGCCGCGCCGACCTTCGCGCGACTGTTCGTGATTCCCCACCTGCCGCATTTCCTGGCACGCCATCCCGGGCTGGAGGTCGATGTGATTCTGGACGACCGCACCATCGACCTGATCGCCGAAGGCATCGACGTCTCGCTGCGCATGGGCAGCCTGGCCGACTCTGGCGTGGTCGCGCGCAAGCTGGCCACCAGCCGGCGTTCCGTGCTGGCCAGTGCCAGTTACCTGAAGCAGATTGACGCCCCACGGGTACCGGCCGACCTGTCGGCCCACGAAACATTGGTCTTCAGCCAATTGAGCAATGTCTGGACCTTCACGCGGGAAGGCAGCGAAGTGTCGGTATTGGTAAGTGGACGAGTACGCTTCAATGCCGCCGAGGGAATCCGGGCGGGAGTGCTGGCCGGCATCGGGCTAACCATCGCCTCCGACTGGATGTTCGCGCCCGAACTGGCCGATGGCAGCGTGCAGCGCCTGCTGCCTGACTGGTCGCTGCCCGAGATCGCGCTATGGGCGGTGTTTCCCACCGGGCGCATGGCCACGGCCAAGGCCAGGGCGTTTGCCGGTTTCGTCGAGGAAATCATGCTGCTGCAGGCCCCTCCCCCTGACTCCGGGGGCGAGCCGGCATCTGGCATCTCAGCAGGGCAAGGCGCCTGAACGTTCGCATGCCGTTGTAGCAACGCTGAAGAAAACTCCATGTCCGCAGCACAACAAGCCTGCACCTGGCCGG
The DNA here is from genome assembly GCF_015767275.1 of Herbaspirillum sp. AP02. Taxonomy (GTDB): domain Bacteria; phylum Pseudomonadota; class Gammaproteobacteria; order Burkholderiales; family Burkholderiaceae_D; genus Herbaspirillum. The sequence goes on along the minus strand of NZ_JADWMY010000017.1, from coordinate 11,461 downwards.
CACTTTTGTCGCACTTTTATTCAGGTCGGTGGTCGTACCAGCATTCGGCTTGACTTAGAATAGCCGAAGCTCACGACGTAATCGATTGGTACGTACCAGCCTGCATGCGCGATGAACCTGCCCCGGGTTTTGCACAGCGGTCATGGTGCGACATCTGAAAGGAAAACGGCATGACGCAGTCCCCCAAAAACATCTCGGCCCTGATGTGTGAGCTCAGCGTGGCATTGGCAGAGTTATCGGAGAAGATGAGCAATCTTTCGGTGACACTGGAAAACTCCTACCTGGAATCCAATGCCCCCGAACCGGCCGCCCTGATGGACGCTGCTCGCGAAACCATCGACAAGGCCCGCGGCAACTGAAGCGCGAAGCCCGCTCAAGCGGTGGCCGGTAGCCCTTGGGCCGGCCCCGCTCCCTCCCCAGACAGCCTGTCCCCCGGGTCGCCAGCCGGCCAATAAAGACATCGGCCCCGCCCTAGCCCGCAGCAGATCCCGTACACAGCCATACGCCTCCCCTCAGAAGTCATACTTGAGCTCGGCAAAGACCGTGCGCTGCGGGAACGGGTGGAACAGGAAATAGTCCCGGTTGGTCAGGTTATCCACCCCCAAGGCCCCGCTCCAGTGCTGGTCGAAGCGATACCGCACCCGGGCATCGAAGACGGTATAACCATCGAAACCCTGATAGGTATGGGTGTTGATGTCGGTATTGTCCACCGTGGCGTAGACGCGGCCGCTGTAACGCCCGGCCAGCGTATAGGTCCAGCGGTCGTCAGGCTGGTAGCTGGCCACCAGCGTGGCGCGCCACTCGGGGACATAGGGCGTGCGCTTGCCCACCGAACTGGCGCCCGGGGTGGTGGCGACGTAGCCCTTGTTTTCCAGGATCCGGGCATCGACCCAGGTCAGGCTGCCATTGAGGGAAAAGCCGCGCAGCAGCAGGTTGTTGCGCTCGAAGGCCGCTTCGATGCCGCGCTGGCGGGTGCGGTCGACGTTCTGCGTAAAGGAGGCCACGCCACTGCCGATGGTCGAGGTCTGCGAGATCAGGGCATCGGCCACCCGCTCTTCGAATAGCGATACGCGCCACTTGCCCAGCCCCTGTTGCAGCTGCTTTTCGATGGCCAGTTCACTGGACCAGACCTTCTCGGGCTTGAGATTGGGATTGGCCTGCAGATAGATGCTGCCCTGCTGGACGTTCTGGTAAAGCTCACCCACGGTCGGGAAGCGCAGGGCGCGACCGAGCGACAGCGTGGCCAGCCAGTCGTCGGCAAAGGCCCAGGCCAGCGAGGCCTTGGGTGAGAGACCGCTGTGGTTGATCTGCGGCTGATTGAACCCGAAACCGGTGCTGCCCGAGGTCGAATAATTGTAGCCATCGAAGGCACGCCACCATTCATACCGCGCACCCAGCGTGGCTTTCCAGGCCGGTGCGAAGCGCCAGACATCCTGCGCCCACAGCGCCGAGGTCTCGGTCTTGCCACGCGAATCGGAAAACAGTGCGGCATTGCCGCCGCTGATCCAGTTGCTGGTGTTCCAGGTGGGCGTGGCAAGGGTGTAACGGTCGTAGTGGCCGCCGAAGCTGATCACCTGCGCACTGCCTTCGGGGCGCCAGATGCCCTTGGCATCGAGCGTGCTCCAGCCGGTGCCGCTGGCATCGGCAATGGTGCCGGCGCCACCGCTCTGGCCAGCGGGGAAGGTCGCGGTGGAGGTGCGGGTCAGGTCACGCGAGGCCGACAGGGTGGAGGCCGCCAGTTGCCAATCCCATTGGCCACCGGTCTTGCTGCGCAGTTCCAGTCCCTGCATCCATTGTTGCTGGTCCACGTCATTGCTGGAAAATCCGCTGGTGTACGCGGGCGCCCCGGCAGCATTGCGCAGGAAGGTCTGCGGATTGGCGTTGGCCTGGTTTTGCCAGAAGCCCAGCGTATAGGTCGCCGTGAGCGTGGACGTGAGATCGTAGGAGAGCTTCAGGTGCGCCGTGTCCTGCACCGTGTGGGTCAGGCCGGACGCCCCCAGGATGTAGAGGTTCTTGCCGGTGCGGTCTTGCGTGGGCACGGCGCCGCTGGTGCCGGCCGGCGCGCTGGTGGCGGTGACATAGGTCACCGGCTGCGAATAGCTGTCCAGATGATTGACCGAGAAGCGCCACGCCAGCGCGCCGCTGCGATCGCCCAGCCCGACGTTGTATTCCTGGGCGCGATAGGTGCCGGAGGCGCCGTAGTGGCTGAAATCCTGCTGCGCATATTGCGCCTTGATACTGGCCTCGAACTGCTCCGGCATGCGGGTGGTGATCTCGGTGACGGCACCGTAGGAGTTGCCCGGATACTCGGCAGCGAAGGGGCCATACATCACATCGATGCGGGCGATCTCTTCCGGCGCCACCATGAACCAGCGGGGCGAACCGTTGCCGTTGTTGTTGTTCACCAAGGCCGAGAGCAGGATGCCGTCGGCATAGATGAGACTGCGCGCACTGGCATTCACGCCGGTGGTGCGGGTGGCCAGCGGCGACTGCGTATCACCGATGTAGCGCTTGCGCACCGACAGGCTGGGCAGGTATTTCAAGGCATCGGAACTGTCGGTGACGTTGATGCTCTCGGCGGCGGTGTCGGCGGTGACACTGGAACTGGTCTGCGGCAATTGCTTGCGTTCGGCCACCGAGCCACTGCCGCGCACCTCGACGGTGGGCAGGCCCGCGTTGTCGCCGTCGGCTTGCTGGGCCAGGGCGGTACTGCTCCAGGCGCAGAGGATGGCCAGCATCAGTGGATGGCGCTGCAGGCGTGACCGGGCAGGGCGAAGGTGTGGTGAGTTCATGGCGAGGTCGATCTGATTGTCGGGGTAGTACGCGCAGTCGCACCCGCGACCGCCTCGGCGTTCGCACTCCCCTTTTTTTCATCGCCGGAATCTATCACGCAGCCCGCCTGCTGCGGCACCAGTGCCATGCTGCCGGCCGGAAAGAAGCTGTACGGGCGACGCAAATGTCCTTTCCGCACAAGACCTTAGCAACAGCGCATGGCGAAAAAAAAGGGCTGCGACATATTGCCGCAGCCCGCAAATACAACAGAGAGGAGTTGAGATTGGACCCGAATTTGGCAAGCCGACCCTTAATCCAAATCAAACCGGCTGCGCGCAATACGCTCCACACCTGCGTGGGAGCACCGTCCCGGGCAGCACATCAAAACAGATTTTCCATCACCCACAACAGCAGCAGGACCGGCAGCCCAAACAGGACCGCCCGCGTCAACGCCGGTCCGCGGGTAGGCCAGTAGGTCAGGGCCAGTACCTGCAGCAGCGCCGACAGGGTCAACACCCCCAGGCCAGCCACCATCCCCACGCTCCAGCCTTGCATGCGCATCGTCACCGCCAGGCTCGCCACCAGACCCAGCACACCCAGTTGCCGCAGGCGACGACGCACCGGCGGTGCGGGCTCGGCGCCGCGTCCGTGCAGCTCGGCATAGTGCCGGTCCATGGCCAGTGCCAGGGCGCTCCAGGCGCAGTAGGCCAGGCCCAGCGCGAGCAGGAATCCGAAGGCCGTCATGCTGTTTCCTCCACGGGATCGCGCTCGACCCTGGACTTGACCGGCGCGGCCTGCAGGCCATCCTGGCGCTTGCGCTGGCGCCGCGCCAGTACCCGTTCTGCCATTGCCAGGGCAATCCCCAGCGCCAGCACGGTGAGATCGAACCCCGCCACGGGCCAGGGACCACGGCCCAGCAACAACGTCACCCCCAGGTGAGATTGCGTGGTGAACACGTTGAGCAGCGGGAGACCGATGAACAGTGCCGCACCCAGCCCCAGTTGCAGGCGCCACATGCGCAGGTCCGGTCGCACTTGCGCCAGCACCGCCGCCACCGCCCAGGCAGCGAAGAAGAGGTTGATTTCCATCTGCGCGCGCTGGTGCAACTCCAGCGGCAGCAGGCGGTTGGCCCAGAAGTAGCTGGCCAAGGCGATCGGCAGGCCGGCGATGGCGCCGATGTTGAGCGCCTCCACCAGTCGCAGGCCGATGCTGGCGCGTGCGCCGCCGGCGATGGCCTTGGCCTCTTTCTGGCGCGTCTTGACCGCCCACAGCAAGGCGCCGCTGGCCACCATCAGGTAGCCCGACAGGCCGCACAGGAAGAACAGCGCCCGCAACCACGGATCGGCGAAATGCGCCAGATGCAGGCCATACAGTGCGCCCCGGGTGACGGCGGTGGCACTGGGATCGTCGCCGTAGGCGGCCAGCCGTTCACCCGTGACGCCCTGGTACATCAGCCCCGGTTGCAGGGAGGAAAGCGTGCTCATCTTCTGCCGCGTGATGACCACGGTGGCCTTGGCGTCGCCCGGGTTGTTGACCACCAGCACGGCCAGTGGCGCGCCCTGCCAGTGCTGCTGCGCCTGGGCCGCCAGCGGTGCCAGCGCGGTGAGCGGCGCCGCTACCCCGGCCGGCTTGACGCGACCGGCGGTGCCGGGGAACACGGTCTCGAAGAAGGCGGTCTCGCCGCCCTTGTCGCGATAGGCGCTCTGCACGCCCCAGGGCATGATCATGAACATCAGTGTGACCAGCCCGGTATAGGTGATCATCAGATGGAACGGCAGCGCCAGCACCGCCGTGGCATTGTGGGCGTCGAGCCAGGAGCGCTGCCCCTTGTGAGGGCGGAAGGTGAAGAAATCCTTGAAGATGCGCTTGTGCGTGATCACCCCGCTGATGATGGCCACCAGCATGAACAGCGCGCAGATGCTCACGATCCAGCGCGCCCATTGCACCGGCATGTAGTGCAGGTCGAAATGCAGGCGGTACAGGAACTCGCCACCCCGCGTCTCGCGCACCTGCGCCAGTGGCTGGCCGGTGGCGGCGTCGATGCGCTCGCTCTTGAAGCGGCTGCGCGCGCTGCCGCCCTGGCCGCCCATGCCATCGCCAGCCGGCGCCACCCAACCCACCCGCATGGCCACGCTGCGCTCGGCCGGCAGGGTGATGAACCAGCGCTCGGCCCGGGGCGCCTTCTGCTGCAGATAGGCCACCGCATGCTCGATGGCCTGGGCCTGCGGCACCGGTGCCGAACGGGTGCCGTGCAGCTCCGGCATCATCCACAGGCTGATCTCTTCCTTGTAATAACTGGCCGTGCCGCCGGCAAACACCAGCAGCAGCACCCAGCACACCAGCAAACCGCACCAGGTATGCAGCCAGGCCATCGATTGTCGGAACCCCTCCCTCACGGCAGCACGCTCCTGATTCCGGTCAGCCAGGCCACCAAGGCCAGCAACAGCGCCGGCAGCGCCAGCCCCAGCCAGGACTGCGCAGCGCTACGCGCGGCAAAGACCCAGATCACGGCGCAGGTGAAGATGGCGAAGGACAGCATGGTCGCCGTCATCACCGCGTCGGCCGGCGCCATCGGCAGCAGGCGCGCCAACACCATCGTACTGAGCGTGCTGACCCCATAACCGCCACCGACGGCGGCCAAGGCGCGGGAGAACACGGCCAGGCGATAGCGCAAGGTCGGGCCACGCAAGGCCGGGCCGCTGGAAGAAATCGGTTTCATGCTTGCCATGGAAGGAGGACGCCCGGCTTACTTGTTGGGCGTGGCCGCAGGTGCCGCCGGCAAGGCCTTCAGGCCCTTGGGCTGGACCAGCGACAGGGTGGTCACGAAGCTGGCGATGTCATAGGGCTTGCCGTCGCGTTCACCTGCGGTCTTGTCGGTGTGGTGCACCTCGGCAACGTACACCCCCTGCCAGGGCAGGTCGAACTGCACCAGGCCTTCGGCGTCGGAATGGGCTTCCTTCATCCAGCCCGAGGGCGTCACCAGACCGACCTTGGCCTTGGGCAGCGCGGCGTTCTTGTAGCTGACCTTGAACTGGCCGGGCTTGCCGGTGGGGACGATGTCCAGCGCCAGGCGCGGCTCCTGGGCCTGCTGGGAAGTCACCAGACGTGCTGCCGGGGTCCAGGCAGTGCGGGTGGGCGGGGTGGCGTGCTTGTTCTCGAAGACCGGGTAGTGGGCATCCTCGGCCACGATGGATTCGCCCTTGCCGGCGCTGGCCGACAGATTGAAGGCATTGGCCGCCTTGCTCAGTTCCAGGGTACGGTCGCCCTGCGGGCCGATCAGCACTGCGCTGGGCGAGACGAACTTGTCCAGCAGCCCGGGCGAGACTTCGCGCAGGTTGTCGCCGAATTCGCCGAAATACAGTTTCGCCTGCTTGCCGTCCTGCTGCAGCCAGACCTGGTGCGCCCCCGCCGGCAGGGCCAGCAACAGGGAGGTGAACAGGCCGGAGACGATCGCCAAACGCTTCATGAAGGAATTCCTTTCGAGTGATGTTGTGTAGGTGGGCAAGCGGAGCATGGACATCAAAAACGAGCATCAGCGTGCTGCGCAAACAGCTGCCGTTCGCCCTTGCATTTGGCGCGGGTGATGGCCCGACAGGATTGATTATTATTTGAGAATGATTATCAATTATATTGCGTCCGATGCCGCAGGACAAGTCCTGCCCCGTGAGGCGGTGGGCGGACCGAAACAAACAGGGTATGATCGCTCCCCGCTTGAACGCGTCGCCGCGCATGCCTCTGTCCCCGACTGCGCCGGCGCCCCGCACCACCGCATCCCCAGGAGAAACCGATCCATGCTTCGCCGCAACCCATCCGGCCACCGGCCCCAAGTCCACGAATCCGCCTATGTCGACCACACCGCCATCCTGTGCGGCAAGGTGATCGTGCATGAGAATGTCTTCATCGGTCCCTACGCCGTGATCCGCGCCGACGAGGTCGATGCCCATGGTGAAATGGAGCCCATCATCATCGGCGCCCACTCCAACATCCAGGATGGCGTGGTGATCCACTCCAAATCGGGTGCGGCCGTCACCATCGGCGAGCGCACCTCCATCGCCCACCGTGCCATCGTGCATGGCCCCTGTACGGTGGGCGACGATGCCTTCATCGGCTTCAACAGCGTGCTGTTCAATTGCAGCATCGGTGCCGGCTGCGTGGTGCGTCACAACGCCGTGGTCGATGGCTGCGACCTGCCGCCGGGTTTCTACGTCCCCTCCACCGAACGCATCGGTCCCAAGACCGACCTCTCCACCATCCCCCGCGTGACGGTGGCGGCATCGGAATTCTCGGAAGACGTGGCACGCACCAACAATGAACTGGTGCTGGGCTACAAGAAATTGCAGAACGAGTTCTGATTTCCGCGCTCTCGGCGCGCTGGTCTCCCTCGGAACCACGCGCCCAACAAAAAATCCGGCTTCTTGCGAAGACCGGATTTTTTATCGACCGCATTGATGCATCAGCTTGTGCCGATCAACTCCCGCGATAAGTCGAATACGCCCACGGCGACACCACCAGCGGCACATGATAGTTCTGCGTCACGTCAGCAATGCCAAAGGCGATCACCACCTCATCGACGAAGCGCGGTTGCGGCAGCTCCACGCCCTGGGCGGCGAAGTAATCGCCGGCCGCAAACACCAGTTCATACTTGCCGACCTTGAGTGCGTCGCCGGCCAGCAGCGGTTCGTCGCAGCGGCCATCGCTGTTGGTGACGGCCTGCCTGAGCAGGGTCTTGCGTCCCTCCTCGACCGCATACAGCACCAGCTTCACGCCCGCGCCGGGCTTGCCCCTGGTGATATCCAGCACGTGCGTGCTCAGTTTGCCCATGTTGCTGTCCTTTCCCTGTCTGATTGGATGTTGCGATGCCGGCCGATGATATACCGACCGGCGGCGATGCCTATACGAGTGCGCTTATACCCGCCATCGATGCAGCGGACATAATGCCTTACCGCGCTGCCGCCGCCAAATCGGGGAAGACACCCGATGCAGGCCGCAGCGCCGATCCACCCCGCCGCCATGCCAACGCTCCCAACAGGAGCGCCCTGCCAGACCGGCCTGCCGGCCCATCCATGCCGGTGCCGTACCTCACGACGACAATATCTCTATAAAAATTTTATCCACTTACTGGAGGAGACTTCATGCCCATCCCATTCCTGCCCCGGCGCACCTCACTGGCCTGTTTCCTGGCGCTGTCGGCCACCGCCGCCCACGCCGCCGACTGGTCCGACAATGCCATCGGCTATCGCTACGGCACCCGCTTTGCCGAACCCTACAACAACCAGGACATCAGCAAGAACATCCTCAACTTCACCCACAGCAGCGGCTACCGGTACGGCACCAACTTCCTCAACATCGACCTGCTGATGTCCGACCGCAAGGACGACAATGCCCAGGAAGCCTATCTCACCTACCGCCACACCCTGGACCTGGGCAAGATCAGCGGCCGCGATCTGGCTTTCGGCCCGGCACGCGGCGTCGGCCTGACCCTGGGCCTGGACTGGAATACCAAGAACGACAACAGCTACGCCTCCAAGAAGCGCATGTGGGTCATCGGCCCGACCCTGATGATGGATGTCCCCGGTTTTCTCAACGTGAGCCTGCTGGCCCTGTTCGAGAGCAACCAGCCCAAGGGCATCAGCAGCCGCTACAGCTATGACACGCACCCCATGCTGAACCTGGCCTGGGGCATCCCGCTGGGCAGTTCCGGCTGGGGCTTCGAAGGCTACCTGAACTACATCGCCGCCAAAGGCAGGAATGAATTCGGCGGCGCCACCGCCCCCGAATTCAACATCGATACCCAGTTGATGTATGACCTCGGCAGCCGCCTGGGCATGGGCAAGAACAGCCTGCGCCTGGGGCTGGAATACCAGTACTGGCGCAACAAGTTCGGTAATCCCTCCAATGTCCCCGGCTCGCTGGCCAAGACGCCGATGGTGCGGGTGGAATACCACTTCTGATCGCCATGGCGCGTCAGGATTTTCTTCGTGCTTTCAGACGAATCTGATTGCAAAAAACGAAGCTGGCAATCTCATCTCGCCAAGCAAGAAACCCCGCAAAAACTCCTGCAAAAAATCGAAATTTGCAGGAGTTCCTTTTCCCTCCCCGCTTCCTATACTCGCCCGTTCCGGCTTGCCATGACCCATGAGGTCTCCCAGCCAGCGGCCGGACATCCCTGATATCTGATCGCCAGCCACACGTCGGCAAGCGCGCAGGAGCGGCGTCGACGCCTGCCTCGCCCGCACGCCCCTCATCGCCAGCCAAGAGATTTCGCAACCCTTCTCTCGGAACCTGACATGAGCCTGATCAAGAGTCGCAAACACCCCACCCCCCCCCCTACCCGCCTGCGCGCCGCCGTCGCCGGCGCCCTGCTGCTGCCCGCCGTGGCTGCCCATGCCCAGGCCGGCGGCAGCCAGCTACCTGGTCTGCAGGTCGATGCCGTCCGGGAATCGCCCTATAAGGCCGAGCGTTCGGCCTCCCCCAAATACACCCAGCCGCTGGTCGATACCCCGCAAACCCTGCAGATCATCAAGCGCCCGCTGATGGAACAGCAAGGCGCCACCTCGCTCACCGAGGCGCTGCGCAACACGCCCGGTGTGGGTACGTTCTTCCTCGGCGAGAACGGCAGCACCAGCACCGGCGACACGGTCTACATGCGCGGCTTCGATGCCTCCGGCGCGATCTTCGTGGACAACGTGCGCGACCTGGGCGCCATCTCGCGCGATGTCTTCAACCTGCAGCAGGTGGAAGTATTGAAAGGCCCGGCCGGCACCGACAACGGGCGTGGCTCGCCGACCGGCTCCATCAACCTGATCACCAAGCAGCCCGAACTGGCCGATGCGGTGAGCGCCTCCGCCACCTACGGCAGCTGGAACCAGAAGCGCGCCACGGTCGACTGGAACCGGGTGCTGGACAACGACCGCGGCCTGGCGCTGCGCCTGAATGTGATGAAGCAGAACAGCGGCGTACCGGGTCGCCATGAAGTCCACAGCAGCCGCGACGGCATCGCGCCCTCGCTGGCCTGGGGCCTGAACGGCCCGACCCGCATCTTCCTGAACTACCTCCACATGCAGCAGGACAACCGCCCCGATGGCGGCGTCTCCACCATCGGCCTGCCCGGCTACAGCTCGCCCGACCCGGCGCGCCCCTTCCTGAGCCAGGCGCCCAAGGTCAATCCGCGCAACTTCTACGGCCATATCGACGACTATGACCGCGTCAACGCCGACATGTACACGCTGCGCGTGGAGCATGACTTCTCACCCCGACTGAAGCTGCAGAACAGCACCCGCTATGCCCGCACCGACCAGGACTATCGCCTCAGTTCCTTCCTCGCCACGGGCGCGAAGAGCAGCCGCTTCGACACCGGTCTGAAGACGCCGTCGATCAACGACCGTTCCACCTGGCTACTGGGCCGCCAGCTGATCAACCGGCGCGATCAGGCCAATCACATCCTCAGCAACCAGACCCATGTGAGCACGGAGCTCGCTACCGGCCCCCTGCAGCACACCCTGGTGGGCGGACTGGAACTGAGCAGCGAACGCCAGGATGCGCTTTCCTTCACCGCCAGCGGCGGCCCGCGCCCGGACGCCAACCTGTATGCGCCCGATCCGCGTTTCGACGACAGCAAGCTCAGGATCAACGTCAGCGGCCGCAACAAGGGCGAAACCGACACTGCCTCGCTGTACCTGCTGGACACCGTCAAGTTCGATGAACGCTTCTCCGTCACCGTCGGCCTGCGCGAAGATCACTATCGCACCCGCTTCTTCAACCTCAACCAGAACGGCCCCAGCGAACTCAAGACCTCCGGCAAGCTGCTGAACTGGAAGCTGGCCGGCGTCTTCAAGCCGACCCGCAACAGCAGCCTCTACGCCCTGATGGCGACTTCGCAGCAGCCGCCGGGCGGCGCCAATTTCAACCTCAGTGCCAGCAAGGACAGCGCATCCAACCCCGACTACGCGCCGCAGAAGACCCGCACCGCCGAAGTCGGCAGCAAATGGGAAATCCTGGATCGCAAGTTGCTGCTCACCGCCGCCCTGTTCCGCACCGAGGTCAGCAACGAAATCGAGAAGGATGAGCAGAGTGGCGTCTTTTTCCAGACCGGCAAGAAGCGCAACCAGGGCGTGGAACTGGGCGTGAGCGGCGAACTGACGCCCAACCTGTCGGTGACGGCCGGCTACAGCCGCATGCACAGCAGCGTCGAGAGCGGCAAGATCGTCACCGCCAGCGGCGAGAACATCCTGAACTACACGCCCCGGCAATCCTTCACCAGTTGGGCCAGCTGGCGCCTGCCGCAGGGCTTCGTGGTGGGCGGTGGCCTGCGCTATTCGGGCGGTCTGCAGCGCGGACGTGACGGCGCGATCGGCACACCCACCGGGACCGAGGCCTACCTGGTGGCCGACGCCATGGCCGGCTACGCGATCAACAAGACGGTGGACCTGCAGTTCAACGTCACCAATCTGTTCAACAAGGACTACGCGGCTTCCATCAACAAGAGCGGCTACCGTTACACACCGGGCGCTCCACGCGCCTTTGCGCTGACGGGCAACTTCAAGTTCTAGGTGCCAACATCGCGCTGAATCGGGGCAGGATAGTTCACTCTGGATTAATTCCAACTGAAGCAAACTAACTAGCTGGCCCCAAGCTTCCGGTGACGACGTTCTGTCGTCACCGCTCTCCCTCCGCCCACTCCTTCTCCCCC
>NZ_JADWMY010000016.1 GCF_015767275.1 Herbaspirillum sp. AP02 | reverse complement strand
CGTGTGTCGCGTCAGCAGGGGGCGAACTATAGCAACCCACCCAACACCACGCAAGCCCTTTTTCTAAAATATTCGAAAATAATTTAGCCTGGCCTGAAGGCCGCCGCTACCGACGCCACGCAAACCCTTTCGCACCAAGGGTTCCAGCACATCCGCGGCACGCATCGATGAACCCAAAAGAAACCGGGCCATCCCTGGCGGGACGGCCCGGTTTCTTTTTCCCGAGGATGCGTTCAGGGCGTCGGTCGCAACGGCGTCCCTACCTGGCTCGCCTAGCCGGCCTTCACGGTGAGATCGCTCTTGACGTCGCGTACCCCTTCCACACCGGCGGCCAACTGCAAGGCATGTTGCCCCAGCTCGGCGCTGGGTACCGCTCCCTTGAGCGTGACCACGCCATCCTTGGTACTGACACTGATCTTCATGGCGGAAATCTGCTTGTCCTCCACGAGCGCCGCCTTGACCTTGGCTGTAATGACCGAGTCATCTATATAGGCCCCCGCCTTCTGTACGCTGGGGGCGGCCGCCCGCGAGGTATCCGCAGCATGGACGGCTGGCGCAGCAGTCATCACCAGCAAACTGGCGGCCAGAAGATTGGAAGCGAAAGTCTTTTTCATGGCGTTCTCCTTATCAGTCAATTCGTTCTTGCGACTCTGCTCTATCGATCGCTATATAGAGCAGCACTTGCGACATCAATCGCAAAGGCCATGCCAGCGGAAAATTTTTCTTTTAAATCAGTGCGTTAGAAATTCCAGCAGGGAGAAGCCGGTCAAAACCAGCTGAAAACCCCTCACTTGCGTCGGGTCGGCACGACTTGCGGCCGAGCTCTCCGCGCGTAAGCCCTTGATTTCAAACGATTCCGTCCTGTCGCTCCACGACGACGGGCTCTTCCCCGCCGCGGAAGCGGCGCGGATCAAGGCCGTTCTTCTGCAGCAGACGATAGAACTCGGTCCGGTTACGGTCAGCCAGCCTGGCGGCGTCCGAGACGTTGCCATCGGTGAGCTTGAGCAGCCGGACCAGATAGTCGCGCTCGAACTTCTGCTTGGCCTCGGCATAACGCAACAGATCCAGGGCAGGCACCCGCAGGGCCCGCTGCACCAGTGAAGCGGGGATCAACGGCGCCGTCGACAACGCGCACACCTGCTCCACCACGTTATAGAGCTGCCGCACATTGCCCGGCCAGTGGGCCAAGCTCAGCACCTCCAGCGCATCTGGTGCAAACCCGGTGAAGCGCTTGGGATACTTGGCGGCAATACTCTTGAGGAAATGATTTGCCAGCAGGGCAATGTCCTCACGCCGCTCCTCCAGCGCCGGCAACTGCAGCGTCACTACGTTGAGGCGGTAATACAGGTCCTCCCGGAACTGACCGTCGGTCATGGCAAGCTCAAGATCGCGATGGGTGGCGGAGATGACCCGTACATCGACGTCGCAGGCCTGATTGGCGCCGACCTGGCGCACCGTCTTTTCCTGCAGCACGCGCAACAGCTTGACCTGCAATGCCACCGGCATGTCGCCAATCTCATCCAGGAACAAGGTACCGCCGTCAGCCGCCTGGAACAGCCCCTCCCGATGTTCGACCGCTCCGGTAAAGGCGCCCTTGACGTGCCCGAACAGTTCAGACTCCAGCAACTGCTCGGGGATGGCGCCGCAATTGACGGCAATGAAAGGCTTGTCCGCTCGCGGACTGGCCCGGTGGATGGCACGGGCCAGCAGTTCCTTGCCGGTGCCACTGTCGCCACGGATCAGAATGCTGGCATCGGACGCGGCCACCAGCCGCGCCTCGGCCAGCAGCTCATCGACCCGCTGGCTGCGGCTGATGATGTCGGCGCGCCAGGCCTCATCCGGCGCCTCCTGGGCCGGCGCCGACAGGCTCAGGGCCTGGGCCACCTTGTCCAGCAGCACATGGCCATCGAAAGGCTTGGTGAGATAGGCGAAGGCGCCCTTGGTCGTGGCATCCACCGCATCGGGGATGGTGCCGTGCGCAGTCAGCAGGATCACCGGCAAGGCGGGATAGCGACTGCGAATCTCGGCAAACAGGGCCAGCCCGTCCATTCCCGGCAGCCTGACATCGGTGATGACCAGCGCCGGCAACGCAATAGCCAGCTGCGCCAGCGCTGCTTCGGCGCTTTCCACGGCCAGGATGCGGTAACCGCTGGCATTGAGGCGCAGGGTCAACAGGCGCAGCAGGTCGGGATCATCATCGACCAGCATCAGGGGGGCAGTTTTTCCCATCGGGACTCCAGTTCCAGTAAAAATGGAACGGGCCCCGACGACGCTGGCCTTACTTGCCGCCGGCCGGCAGGGTCCGTTCAATGTTCTTCAGCGCTTCCAGCTTGTCGTTGAGCAGGTCCACCTTGCGCTGGGCTTCCTTGAGCTGCACCGAGGACTTCTCGGCACCATCAGCCACCCGGCGCAGATCGGAATAATGACCTACCAGCAACTGTGCCAGCGGCTTGAGCTTCTCCGCTTCGACGCTGCGATCGGCCATGACGTTCCATAGCTGGGCTTCAGCCTTGGCCAGATCAATGGCATCCCGGGTGAGCGAGAGTGCCATTGCGCGACGCACCGTGGTCGCAGGGCCGGCCGGATAGGCATTCAGACGCTGCAGCTCGCGTGCCAGTTCGGCCGGAGACATTTTGCGCAACTGGGCGTTATAAGCCAGGAGTTCGTCGATGTTGCTGCTGGAATGGATGAGCTGGATCGTGGAGGTGGGCGCTTGCGGCTGCGCTGTACACGCGGCCAGCGCCACGCAGGAAGCCAGGATCAGGATCTTATTTTTCATCAGGCAACTCGATTCGGAAATGCGCCCCGCCCTCGCGCGGGACCAGATAGACCTTGCCACTGTGCGCCTGCACGTACTCGCGCACCACCGACAGGCCGATACCGTTGCCACGGCGCGCGCCCGGGGGCTGGTGCAGGCCCTGGTAGAAGGGTTCGAAGATGCGGGCGGCATCGGTGGGCGCCACGCCCGGCCCCTGGTCGACGCATTCAACGCGGACCAGACCCGGTGCCTCGGTCAGCTTGAAACGGATGAAGCCGCCCTGAGGGCTGAAGCGCACCGCGTTTGAGAGCAGGTTGGACAGGACAATGGCCATTTTCTCGGGATCCACCACCACCGTACGGGCGGCGCCTTCGATCTCCACCTTCAGCTGGCGCGCCAGCCATTGCAGACGCTGGTCGTCGATCACCTTGTGCAGCAAGGCTCGCAGATCCACCGGCACGGGATGGATGCGCTGGGCGTCAAAGGACACCTCGTTGTAACGCAGCAGGTCTTCGATCTGGGTCTGCAGCGACTGGGTATTCTGGCGCAGGATGCGGGCGATCTCGCGCTGGTTCTCGGTCAGTTCACCGGCCACGCCGTCATCGAGCAGCGCCGCGCCCTCGCACAGGGCAGCCAGCGGCGTCTTCAGTTCATGCGAAACGTGGCGCAGGAAGCGCGACTTCTCTGCCTCCAGGTCGGCCAGGCGCTGGCGCAGCCAGTCCAGCTGCTGGCCCAGGCGCCGGATATCGGCCGGACCGCGCACGTCGATAGGCTGGTCGAAGCGATTGTCGCCAAGGCGGCCGATAGCCTGCTCCAGCCGCGCCATCGGTCGGGCCAGCCACAGGCCGAAGCAGAATGCCAGCAACACCGCCAGCACGATGGCGCCCACCACCTGGGCAGTGAGCAACTGGCGTTGCTGTTCCAGAGCCTCGGACAGGGCGTTGTTGCGGCGATCGACCTCGCGCCGGCTTTCCAGTGCGATGCGCTCGTTCAGGGCCGGCAAGCGGGCAAAGTCCTGGAACAGCTTGGCCTGCTCGCCCTTGTCCTTGCGCGAGTCAGCCTCCAGCACGGCGGCGGCCTCATCGACATACAGGCCCCACTGGCTGAACATTTCCCGCGGCGCCATCGGCAGCGCGTCAGCCAGTTCCCCCACCGCCTGTCGGGCTTGCTCGCGCGCTTCATTGAAACGGTCGTGGAAGGACGCGTCGTCGAGCACCAGATACTGGCGCGCACTGCGCTCCATGGCCACGGTGCGTTCGGCCAGGCGCTGTGCCGACTCCGTCAGTTGCACCGCCTGCCTGGCAGTCTCGCGGCTGTTGGCCGACATGCGGTCCAGCGTGAACAGGGCGTGGATGGACGTGCCGCTGAGCAGGGCCGCAATCAGCAGGAATGCCGCCAGCAGCAATTGCCGGAACGACAAGCCAAGATAGCCGGGCTTGCGCGTGACGGCCGATGGGGGCGGATGGGTATGCTCGATGGCGTTCAACATGCGATTGATCTCGGTCCCTCAAGACTTGCTTCGTTACCCGGGCAGACGCGACGCCTCCCGGCCCGGAAGATGCCGACAGGAAACGTCAGCCATCAGGTCGCGGGCACACATTGTAATCATTTGTCGATCCGGCGGCGATCCGGCCGATTTCCCGACGGGCAACTGCGGATGGCTCCCGTCGGGCGTTGCGCTCAGTCCTGCGGCCCGAGGAAGTCCAGCAGCATCAGCGCGACCACCTTGGTCGCCTTGCGCAAGTCCTCCAGGGACAGATTCTCGTCGGCCTGCTTGGCGTTGGATTCCATCAGCGTACGCGGACCGGCACCGAACAGCACCACCGGAATGCCATGCTCGCCATACAGGCGGGCATCGGTATAGAGCGCCGAACCGTTGGTGGTGAGCGTTTCGCCCATGACCGTTTCGGCATTGCGCAGCAGGCTCTGCACCAGCTTCTCGTGACCAGGGAGCGGGCGCAGCGCACGCGCCAGCAGCAGGCGGCGGATTTCCACGCGGATACCGGGCAAACCCGCCACCGCATCTTCGATCAGCTTGCGCACACCGGCCTCGACCTGCGCCGGATCTTCCTCGGGGATCATGCGGCGATCCATCTTCAACACCACCTTGCCTGGCACCACATTGGTATTGGTGCCGCCGTCGATGCGGCCGACGATCATGGTCGGATGGCTGATGCCGGGGATCGAGGAACGGATGTCCTTCAACCCGGGCAAGGCACCATAGATGGCATTGAGGACGGCATTGGCAGCCTGCAGCGCGTCATGGCCGGTCTCCGGCATGGAGCCGTGGGTGGCGCGCCCATGCACGGTCACCTCGAACTGCAGGCAGGCGTTGTGGGCAGTCACCACGTTGTAGCCGAAGCCGGCCGCCAGCACGTAATCCGGCTGGGTCAGCTTCTGTTCCAGCAGCCAGCCGGGGCCGAGCAGGCCGCCGAACTCCTCGTCGTAGGTGAAATGCAGCTCGACCGCGCCGCGCAGCGAAGCACCCAATGCCTCCAGCGCGCGGGTGGCGAAGATATAGCTGGCGAAGTCACTCTTGGAAACTGCTGCAGCCCGGCCATAGATGCGACCGTCGACCACCTCGCCACCGTAGGGATCATGCGACCAGCCCTCGCCAGGAGGTACCACGTCGCCATGCGCATTCAGGGCCAGCGTCGGTCCGCCCTCGGCATAGGGGCGGCGCACGATCAGGTTGGTGATGCTCTGCATGCCATAGTCACGCACCTGCTCTTGCGGCACCGGAAACTTCTCGGCATGCCAGCCCCAGGACTGCACCAGCTCGGCCACCACATCGGCATGCGGGGCATTGTTGCCGGGAGGCGTATCGGTGGGGATACGGATCAACTGCTGCAGCACGCCGACCTCCTCGTCGAAATGCTGATCGATCCACGCGCACAGGCGCTCCGACAACTGCTGTTTGGACATGCTGATGACTCCGTGATCAAAACGCGCCAGCCACGCCAGCGCAAACCGCCATCATAGCGCAGCCGTCCCGCTCGTGGCCGCCGCCAGCGCGCTTGCACGTTCCCCGCTATCATTGTGCGGCGCCGCCCAGCCGGGCCGCACCTGTCTTCACGGCAGGATTCCTAGAGCAAACAAGCGGCGGCAGTGCTCCGGTATCCGGTGCCACGCCAGCACGCATTCCTTCGCCAGATATCCAAGACCCATGTCCACGCTGCCTTCCTCCCCCGGCGCCACCGATCCCAAACACCACATCGTCATCGCCGGGGAAGGCCTGCCGCCCGACCAGCGTGGCCGCGCCATCCTGGCACTGGGCATCGCCGTCGGCCTGGCCACGCTCGACACCGCCATCGCCAATACGGCCCTACCGGCCATGGCACTGGACCTCAACACCACCCCGGCCGCCTCGGTCTGGATCGTCACCGCCTACCAGCTGGCGATGATGGTGTCGCTGCTGCCCCTGGCGGCGCTGGGCGAGATCGTCGGCTATCGCCGCATCTACGTCTGGGGGCTGGTGCTGTTTACCGCGGCCTCGCTGCTGTGCGCAGTGGCCTGGTCGCTGCCTACGCTGGTGATGGCGCGCTTCCTCCAGGGACTGGGCGGGGCCGGCATCATGAGCGTGAATACCGCGCTGATCCGCTTCATCTATCCGACCCGCTCGCTGGGTCGCGGCGTGGGACTGAACACCCTCATCGTGGCCATCGCCTTCACGGTGGGCCCCTCGGTGGCCTCGGGCATCCTCGCCATCGCACCATGGCCCTGGCTGTTCGCCGTCAACGTGCCGCTGGGTGTGCTGGCGGTGGTGCTGGCCCTGCCCTCGCTGCCGCATACCACGCTGTCCACGCATGCCTTCGACCTGCGCAGCGCAGTGCTCAACGCCGCCGCCTTCGGCCTGCTGATCCTGGCCATCGGCGAAGGGGCGCACCAGGCCGAGGCCAGCGTGGTCGGGCTGGAGCTGGCCGCCGCCATTGTCTGCGGCCTGTTCCTGCTCAAGCGTGAACTGTCGCATCCGGCGCCGATGCTGCCGGTGGACCTGTTCCGCCATCCGATGTTTTCGCTCTCGACCATCACTGCGGTGTGTTCCTTCGCCGCACAGGGACTGGCCTTCGTCTCGCTCCCCTTCTTCTTCCATCATGATCTGGGACGCAGCCAGGTCGAGATCGGCCTGTTGATGACGCCGTGGCCGGTCGCGGTGGCCATCATGGCCCCCATCGCGGGACGCCTGTCTGACCGCTATCCGGTCGGCATCCTTGGCGGCGTCGGCCTCGCCCTGCTTTGTGCAGGGCTGCTGTCGATGACCTTCATGCCGGCCGCCCCCACCGTCTGGGAAATCAGCTGGCGCATGCTTCTCTGCGGCATGGGTTTCGGCTTCTTCCAGTCACCCAACCTGAAAGCGCTGATGACCAGCGCACCACCGCACCGCAGTGGCGGCGCATCCGGCATCGTGGCCACAGCCCGCCTGCTCGGTCAAAGTGTGGGCGCAGCCCTGGTCGCGCTGTGCTTCAATCTTTCCGAAACACAAGGCTCGCGGCTGGCATTGGGCTTCGGCGCCGCCTTTGCAGGGGTCGCGTGTATTGCCAGCTTCCTGCGTCTGCTGACCAAGAATCCTTATGCACCGCCGCTGAAAAAATAAATTTTTCTCACCATTCCTCACGGCCGCAGCCTGCCGGATTCTCAGGCGGCGGCTATCCTTCCTCAGCATTTTGTCGGCTTCGGCCGGCCCTGCACCGTAACTCTTTTCCCCGCATCAATATCGGCAAACGCAAACGCAAATTTCAGCCCTTAATCCCCCCTTAATCAACCTCAAGCAAAACGCATTCTGTTACGATAATTTCAGACAGCTTAGCCATGCAAGCGAGTTCTGCCACGTGGGAGACACTACCAATAATTGGCGTCATTTCATCAGGGAAATCGAACCGCTTCCAGTGCGGAAACCAGTGACAGGCACAGACCTGAATTCGATATGTTGAAATCCATCGCCTTAGAACAGTTGCGTTTGGGCATGTATGTCCACTCCATCCCCGGAGGATGGATCAGTCATCCTTTCTGGCGCAAATCCTTCAAGATCGAGAGCCTGGAAGACCTGCAGACGCTGCGGGACTGTCCGGTCGACGAGGTCACCATCGATACCGCCAAGGGCCGCGACATCGCGCCTGATCACCTGGAAGAAGATCCGGAAGATCATCACGAGGAGCATGACCATGACGCGGCAGTCGTGCTGGCCAGCCACGCAGTGGACACCGCCGTGGCCGAGCGCAAGCCGGTGCAGCGCACCGAGACCGCCGTGGAACGCGAACGCGCGGCACGCATCATTTCCTCCTCCAAGTCCACCGTGCTCACCATGTTTTCCGAGGCGCGCATGGGCAAGGCGGTGGACGTCAAGGACGCCGCCGAGCTGGTGACCGAGATCACGTCCTCGGTCTCGCGCAATGCCGATGCACTCATCAGCCTGGCCCGCCTGAAGACCACCGACGATTACACCTACATGCATTCGGTGGCGGTCTGCGCCATGATGATCTCCCTGGCCAACCAGCTGGGCATGACGCAGGAGCAGACCAAGCAGGCCGGCATGGCGGGGTTGCTGCATGACGTGGGCAAGATGGCCGTGCCGCTGGACATCCTCAACAAGCCGGCCAAGCTGACCGAAGAAGAGTTTGCCTCCATCCGCTCGCACACCGTGCAAGGCCACGGCATCCTGCAACAGATCGAAGGCATCGGCGAGGTCCCGCTGGATGTCTCACTGCATCATCACGAGAAGATCGACGGCAGCGGCTATCCCTTTAATCTCAAGTCCGACGGTATTTCCATCATGGCCAAGATGGGGGCGGTATGTGACGTCTATGACGCCATCACCTCCAACCGCCCCTACAAGGCGGGCTGGGACCCGGCCCGTTCGATCCGCCACATGGCCAGCAGTGCCGGGCATTTCGACCCGGTAACGATGCAGGCCTTCGTCAAGGCCATCGGCATCTATCCGACCGGCTCCTGCGTCATCCTGCAATCAGGTCGCCTGGGCATGGTGGTGGACCAGCGTCCGGACCAGTTGCTCACGCCACGCGTGAAAGTGTTCTACTCGACCACCAGCCGCATGCCGCTGAAGTCCGACATCGTCGACCTCTCGCACGGCAGCGACAAGATCGTGGCCTACGCCGACCCGGCCAAGTGGGGCATCCGCAGCCTGCCCAGCATCGACCTGCTCTAGGGCCTGTTCACACTGCCCAAAAAGAAGCGGCGCCAGTTTCGCTCCTGGCGCCGTTGCTATATCAGTGCTGCAGCAAACCCGCCTCAGTCACGTTGCGCAAACGCTGCCGTCGAGGCCAGCTCGTTCAACAGGGCCACGGTGGAACAGCACGACACCTCGTAGGGATTGAGCTCGCCGGTGACGGAATACTTCAGCAGCAGGGAACGATTGATCTTGTCCAGCCGGATCTTGCCCATGGTCCAGGAGGAATACTGGCGTTCGTCGATCGACTCGTAGGCCAGCAGGATCACGTCCTGATGTCGCGCATCGCCCAGCAGCCGGCCATACAGGCGGTTGACCTGATCACGCCCGCCTTCGAGTACCTGTACGAAGATGGTATCGCTGTAGCACAGCACCCCGGTGATGCCCTGTTGCGGATTGCGCAGGCGCGACGCCGCCAGGATGGCTTCGATCATGTCGTGGGTGATGGTCTCGCGTGCGCGGCTTGCATAGATCAGACGAACCAGCATGATTAACCTCGTTGACGTTGGGAAATCAGCGCCAGGAATTCACGGCGCAGGTTGGCGTCACGCAGGAAGGAGCCGCGCATGACGCTGTTGATCATCTTCGACTCCATGTCCTTGACGCCGCGCCAGTGCATGCAGAAGTGGTCGGCTTCCATGACGATGGCCAGGCCGTCCGGCTGCAGCTTCTGCATCAGCAGGTCGGCCGCCTGCGAGACCGCCTCTTCCTGGATCTGCGGACGGCTCATCACCCACTCCAGCAAGCGCGCATACTTGGACAGGCCGATCAGGTTGGAATGCTCGTTGGGCATCACCCCGACCCATACCTTGCCCATGATCGGGCACAGATGGTGCGAGCAGGCGCTGCGCACCGTGATGGGGCCGACGATCATCAGCTCGTTGAGGCGTTCGATGTTGGGAAACTCGGTCACCGGCGGCGCTACCTGATAGCGACCCTTGAAGACTTCATTGAGGTACATCTTGGCCACGCGCTTGGCGGTGTCCTGGGTGTTGTGGTCGCTCTCGACATCGATCACCAGGCTCTCCAGAACGGCGGCCAGCTTGGACTGCACCTCGGCCTGCAACTGCTCCAGCTCACCCTCCTTGATGAAGGCGGCGATATTGTCGTTGGCATGGAAACGCACGCCGGCCGCCTTGATGCGCTGGCGAATACGGGCCGAGACCAACTGCTCATGCATCGTCGGAGCGACTGCCCCGGCGGTCGCCGCGGCCTGGTTTTTTTCTGTTGCCATGATGGTATGCAATCACGCGCGACGGGATCGCAGAGTTGGGAGTGGCGCCATTATGCACGGAAATGCGCGACCGCATTGCCGCCCAACCCGCGTCAAACCCGAGCCAATCCACCGTTCGGCAAGGTCTGCACTTAACTAGCGTTGATGATTGTTTGCCGCACTTTACACCGACCTAACCGCTGCTTACACCGTTCGCCACCATCATCCCAGCCAGTGCCGCCACGCCCGCAACAGCGTCGGCGGCGAGGCGCGCCCGGCATCCAGCCAGGCCGCACATCGGGGGATCGTCATGTCATTCCAGTTTCGCCTTGCCGGCGCTTGCGCGCTGGCCGTTTCGCTGTCGGCCTGCAACAGCCCGGCACCGATGGTCAACGGACCTACCAGCGTACGCCCGGCCTATCAGGTAGCCAACGTGGAAAACAATGGCGCCATCTTCCGCGTCTCCAGCGCCCAGCTGTTCGAAGAGCCGACCACCTACAACGTCGGCGACATCATCAAGATCGACATTTCCGAATCGATCAGCAGTAGCAACAAGGCTGCCACCAACAACAGCCGCGACAGCTCCCTCACACAGAAGGGGCCGGGCTCCGGCGCTCCACTGGGCGGCCTGTTCACGCAGCTCTATGACGCCAACTATTCGGCCTCCGGCAACAACACCTTCAAGGGCTCCGGTGACAGCAGCAACACCAACACCATGAGCGGCACCCTGATGGTCTCCATCGTCGAAGTGCTCCCCAACCGCAATCTGGTGGTGGCCGGCGAAAAACGCATCGGCGTCAATGGCAACATCAATACGTTGCGCTTCTCGGGCGTGGTCCGCACGCGCGATATCCGGGGCGGTATCGTAGCCTCCTCCAACGTCGCCGATGCCCGTCTGGAACAGGTCGGCGGCGGCTCCATTGCCGACGCCAGCACCGATGGCAACTTCTTCCGCCGCCTGTTGACGATCTGGTAAGCGCGACTGCACGACCAAGAAAAAACGGCAAGCCAGGCTTGCCGTTTTTCATTGCGCTTGGACCTACGGGCTCCCTGACGAAAGCCCAGCCCCTGCTGCTCAGAATCCGTTGGCAGCACCACGCATGTTGTCGGGCGAATTGTCGGCCACGACGGGATTGCCCGGGAACAGCGCATCGATCAGCGGCGCCAGCTTGTCGCCGGCATTGGCCCACTTGTCCTGGCCGAAGGAGCCCAGCCGGTATTGCGCCGTTCCCAGCACGCGACCATCGCGTCGCAAGGTCAGTGCGGCATAGGTGAGGTAGGGGGTATAGGCGTCGGTAAAGACCTTGGTATCCCACTTGACGTAACCGACGTAACTCAAGGTCACCGGGCAGGCCAGCGACTGCGTGCCGGCATCATAGACACGACTCTGCACGCCGTGCTTCTGCAATTCGCCCTGCAGGCCCGGTACGAAATCACTCAGGGCCACCGATCCATTCCACTCGATGCAGACGTCGCGAATCGGGTCCTTGCTGTAGACGATGGGATTCTGGGTACTGTTGGGCGTCATTGCCTTGACACTGGATGCCGCCGAACCGACCAGACCCACGGCGTCGACCAGCGCGTTACCGGATGTGACGACACAACCCGACAGCGATGAAACCACCAAGGTGGCAGTGATGATGGTGCGCATGATGCTCTCCCCAGAGCGCGATCCGATGTTTCGCATCCCGCATGGCGCGGGGCGACCGAATCACAGGCTGACCATCATAGCGGCGCGGGGCGGCGCCTCCGTGCCGTTTTACCTGCATTTACGCTGGCCCGCCATGCGCTTAACAGCGGTCGGCATGGCGCAAAGTACTGGCACAATAGCCGCCTGTGCCGTTCCTCCAAGGAGACTTCCATGCCCGCTCTCATCCCCCGTACCCTGCTGGCCGCGCTGGCCCTGGTCGCACTGCCGGCCGCGCAGGCCGATACCCTCAAGTCCGACACCGAAGTGCGCGCCCTGACCGACAAGGTCATGGCCCAGGCCGGTGCCGGCCGGACCGACGATGCCTACGGCATGCTCTCGCCGTATGCGCTGGTCGATATCCGGGCCTTCGAAACGGCCCGCACCAACGCCCGCAGTTCACGCATGGCCATCGAAGCCCTGGTCGGCAATTCGGTGGGTTATGAATTCATCCGCTCGGAAAAAGTCGGTGACTCGCTCATCAAGCTGACCTACATCGAAAAGACCGAGCGCCAGGCCATCCCCTGGATGTTCATCTTCTACAAGGCGCCGGCCGGCTGGGCGGTCAGCACCTTCAGCAACGGCGCCAACGTGGACGCCCTGTTCGATCGCTGACGCCAGCCCGGCCACGATCCACTCAGATCACGCGCTGCGGCTCCAGGTCGGCACTCTCGATCTCGCTGGCCACGCCCGATATCTTGTCGGCGATCAGACGCGAGGAACCGCAGGCCGTGGTCCAGCCATTGGAACCATGGCCGGCGTTGAGCCAGAGATTCGGGTAGCGGGTCGCGCCGATCAAGGGCGCACCGTCCGGCGTCATCGGTCGCAGGCCGGCCCAGTATTCCACCTTGGCCAGGTCGGCGCCCTGTGGATAAAGATTCTTCAGCGACTTCAGTGCGGTGGCGCAATCGCGGGGCGTGACGCGCGTGTCCCAGCTGCCGATCTCGGCCGTGCCGGCGGCGCGGATATGCTGACCCATGCGGGTGATGGCGACCTTGTAGTATTCGTCCATGACGCCACTGCGCGGCGCGCTGGCAGGGTCGGCCACCGGCACCGTGATGGCATAGCCCTTGACCGGATAGATGGGCAGGTCCAGCCCCAGCGGCTTCAACATCGGCACCGAGGCGCTGGCACAGGCCACCACATAGGCATCGGCACGCAGCGTGGCGTTCCTGGTGCGCACGCCGGTGACCTGGCCACCCGCTACCTCGATGGCCTGCACCTCTGTGGACAAGTGGAACTCCACCCCGTGCGCCTGCAACCAGGCCGCCAGGGCGCGGGCGAACAACGGACAGTTGCCGGTCTCGTCCATGGGCAGCAGCAGTCCCCCCTTCAATTCGTGGCGCGCCGCGTGCAGGCCGGGATCGAAGGCCACGCAGCCATCGGCATCCAGCAATTCGAAGGGTACGCCGGCTTCGGCCAGCACCCGGGTCGACAGGCCGGCATTGTCCAGACCTTCCTGGGTACGGAACAACTGCAGGTTGCCGCCGGTGGTCTGTTCGTAGCGGATGTCCAGGCGTTCGCGGATCTGCTTCAACTGACCATGGCTGTAGCGCGCCAGGCGCCCCATGCGGGCCTTGTTGATGGCATAGCGCTCGGGCGTGCATTGTGCCAGGAAGCGCTGCAGCCACTTCCACTGGTGTGCATCCAGCCGCGGGGTAAAGCGCAGCGCCGCCTCGATGCCCAACCAGCTCTGCACCGACCACTTCAGCGACTTGGCCGGCATGCCCGGTGCGGCCCAGGGCGTGGCGTAGGACGGACAGACGTGTCCGGCATTGCCCACGCTGGTCTCGGCGGCCACTTCGGCGCGGCGCTCGACCACAACCACTTCATGGCCGCGCTCGCGGAGAAAATAAGCGGTGGTGACGCCGACGATGCCGGCGCCCAGCACGATGATGCGCATGGTATTGGACTTCTCGAAGAAAGATGAATGATATAAATCTTATAAATTATTTTGTGGACGACGCCACGACCGCTACAGCGTCAGCCCACCATCCACATGCCACACCTGGCCGGTGACATAGGATGCCGCCGCAGCGAGCAGGAAGCCGATCACATTGGCGATCTCCTGCGGCTGGCCCAGGCGCTGCATGGGAATGCGCGCCAGCGCCGCCTGCCACGCTGCCGGATCGATGGCCGACTTGGCCGGATCACTCTTCTGAACGTAACCCGGTGCCACCGCGTTGACGGTGACGCCTGCCGGCGCCAGCTGCACCGCCAGTGACTTGACCAGTGCCTCGATGCCGGCCTTGGCCGCCGCCGATGCCGGGAAACCCGATTCGCCCAGTCGATACACATGGGCCACGAAAGAACTCACCGCCACCACCCTGCCCTGTCCACTGGCCATCAACGGCTCGCGGCAGGCAGTGACCAGACGGAAGAAGCCGCTCAACAAGGCCTCCAGCGAGCGCGACCAGTCCGCCTCGGAGAGCTCGCCAATGCGCTTGCGATCGGCAAAGCCGGCATTGGCCACCAGCGCATCGAGCCGGCCGTGCTGCGCCAGCGCGGTATCGCGCAAGCGCACGGCAGTCTGTGGATCAGCCAGGTCACCCAGGGCCAGCGTGCACTGCGCCCCTTGTGTGCGGCACTGCTGTGCTACCGCCAGCAGCTCGGGCGATTCGCTGCGCGCATGCAGGATCAAGGCCACGCCAGGCGCGGCCACTGTGGTGGCGACGGCCGCGCCAATGCCACGGGCAGCGCCCGTGATGAGAACGGTACGGACGGTTTCGCCAACGATGGCGGGGGAAGATGCGCTCATGGTCCTGGAGAGAAGTCGGCGCGTTCCCGGATGCCGGGAATTGACGTGAATGCACGTCGGCGCAATCCCGCCATTTTAGCCAAAGCCAGTCGCGGCGTGGGCTTGCGGGCTGTCGATTGCTGTCCTGCGCGATGTGCCGGTCGACCGTTCTCCATTACAATGGCCGGATTTGCAGGATTGGCAGCATGCGCCACCGGCCATGCTGGTCAATGTGATGACGCCCCTTCCCATGTCCGACCTTCTTCCTGACCCATGCCTGCATGCGCCTCAGGTGCGCACGGCATGGTTCGTGCATGCGATGCGGGCATCCCTCTTCCACGGAGCCGGCGCCTGCCCTTCGCTGGAATCATGCGTTTCGTAACCAAGGAAAAACACAGATGTATCAATGGGACTTCGGCTCGCTCTGGCAATTCAGGAGCATCATCGGCATCGGCTTCGTCTATACGCTGAGCTATACGGTTGCCTGTATTGCCCTCGGCTTGCTGGTGGGCCTGGTGGTCGGTCTGGGTCGGCTGTCCACCAACCCCTTCATCTCCGGTCCGCTGCGCGCCTTCGTCGAAGTGTTCCGCTGCACCCCGGTGCTGGTGCAACTGGTGTGGTTCTACTACGCGCTGCCGGTGCTGCTGGGCATCGAGATGTCGGCCGGCACCGCCGCCATGCTGTCGCTGGCGCTGTACGGTGGCGCCTTCTATTCCGAGATCATCCGTGGCGGCATCGTCTCCATCGACCTGGGTCAGTCCGAAGCCGGCTGGGCGCTGGGCATGACGCGCTTCCAGCTGATGAAGCGCGTGATCCTGCCGCAAGCCTTCAAGCGCATGACACCGCCACTGGTGAACCAGTCCATCATGCAGCTGAAGAACACCTCGCTGCTGTCGGTGCTGGCCGTGCCGGACCTGCTGTACCAGGGCCAGATCATCGCCCACGAAACCTATCGCCCGCTGGAAATCTACACGCTGGTGGCGATCATCTATTTCATCATCCTTCTGCCAGCCACCATCTTGGCCAAGCGTCTGGAAAATCGCCTGTCGGCGCAGCATGGTTGAGGAGAACAGGATGAACAATCAGGTCAACAATGACGCCAACGCGATGATCCAGATCAGCAATCTCAAGAAGGCCTTCGGCGAGCACGTGGTGCTCAAGGACATCTCCATCCAGATCGGCAAGGGCAGCGTGGTCGCCATGATCGGGCCATCCGGCTCGGGCAAGTCCACCCTGCTGCGCTGCCTGAACCTGCTGACCGTGCCCGACCAGGGCGCAGTGCGCATCGGTGAGCGCCACTTCGAATTCGACGGGCGCAAGTCGCGCCTGCCCAAGGATCGTGAACTGGCCGCTTTCCGCGCCCGCACCGGCATGGTGTTCCAGCATTTCAACCTGTTCCCGCACATGACGGCGCTGGAGAACGTGATGGAAGGCATGATCACCGTGCTGCGCATGCCCAAGGCACAGGCCCGCACGCAGGCCATGGAACTGCTGCAGAAGGTAGGCCTGGCAGACCGTGCCGACATGTATCCGCAAAAGCTCTCGGGCGGTCAGAAGCAGCGCGTCGCCATCGCCCGCGCCCTGGCCATGCAACCGGACGTGATGCTGTTCGACGAAGCCACCTCGGCACTGGACCCCGAACTGGTGGGCGAAGTGCTCAACGTGATCCGCAGCCTGGCCGCCGACGGCATGACCATGATCCTGGTCACGCACGAAATCGCCTTCGCCCGTGAAGTCGCGGACCAGGTGGTCTTCATGCGCGACGGCGTGGTGGTGGAAGCCGGACCGCCATCTCAGGTGATCGACAATCCGCAGCAGGCGGCGACCCAGGCCTTCCTGTCACGTTTCAATGCTTGATTGCTGGTTACACTGAATTACGTTCAACGTAACTCATGAAAATGGCGTGTCACCTGTTTCGGTGGCGCGCCATTTTCATTTCCGGTGCCATCGATAGGCGCGATGGGCGCTGAAAAAAAATCGAGTTCTTGTACGGTTTAGCCGGTGCTGACTCGACATGGATATCCGGATCGGGCAGCGTACCGTTTTCCCGCAACCTTCCTTTCTGGAGAACCGCAATGAAGACGTCTGCCAACGAAACCATCGTGGTCAGGGCGACCACCCGTGAAAAGCTGGTCATCTCCGCCAAGGCCCGCAGGCTCGGCCTGGACGTACCGGACCTGATGTGCAAGGGCGCATTGGCCTACGAAGGCGGACAGATGGATGAGGCGCTGGCCGAACTGGCCAGCCTGGCCCGGCAGGCTGCCGAGCGGGCCTGTGCCGCCATCGATGAGACGCTGGCCTTTGTCGCCGCCAGCAACGCTCGCCTGGCGGCACTGGAGGCACAACGTCAGGTCAGCGCAGCGAGGTCCTGATGTTCGGTCTCACCGGACGGCTGTGGGCGGCTCTGACAGCCATCATCAAACTGGAAGACAAGGTCACGCGACAAAGCGAAGCGATCCGCCAGCAACAGGCCAAGATAGAGAATCTTACCGAGCGCGTGATCAGGCTCGAGACCCTGCTGGAAGTGGTGATCCGCTCCAGCGAATTCAAACGTCTCAATTGACGACAAACCTCCAGCCATCGCGCGGCAGTTGCAGCCCGTCCAGCGAAGCAAGCAGCGCTCTCCATTCAACCCTGCAGAGGAAAAAAAACCGCACCATCGCTGGGGCGGTCCGAGTGCTAGCGTGCGGGACGCCGGCCTGTACTTACAGCGGGATCTGCGGCGGCACATCTTCCGGCTTCACGCCGGAGAGCTTCTGCAGGTTGCCCAGCACGGTCGGCTTGATCTTGCCGGCGGCGCGCTCGGCCACGATCCACTTGTTGATGGTCTCGACCCAGGCCTTGTCCTCTTCCTTGGGCACGCCGATGTTGGTGGAGGTCGCCTCCAGCGGTTGCGGTACGTACATCTTGCCCAGCGCCGGGTTCTTCTTCAGGATGTTCAGCGCCAGCAGCCACACCAGCACCTGCGCATCGACACGACCGGTCTGCAGCGCCAGGGTGGCATCGTCGGCCTTTTCCAGGCGCACGATGGTGGCGTTGGGACAGACGCGGCTGATCATCTGGTCGTGCGAAGAACCGATGTCCACGGCGATCTTCACTTCCGGCTTGTTCAGGTCGGCCCAGGTCTTGAATTCCTTCTTGGAGACCACGGTGAAGGCATTCAGGAACAGCGGTTCGGTAAAGCCGATCACCTCGCGGCGTGCCGGAGTCGGATTCATGCCGAAGAACAGGTCGATCTTGTGGGTCTGCAGATCCAGCACCGAGTTGCCCCAGGTGGTTTCGGTGATGTCCAGCTTGACGTTCAGGCTGGCTGCCAGGCTCTTGGCGAAATCGATCATGAAACCGCCCCACTCACCGCTGGCCAGATCCTTGTTGTAGTAAGGCGCAGCACCACGCACGGCGCCAATACGCAGGGTCTTGGTACGCTGCACGCGGGCCAGGGTCGGTTCGGTCGAGCCGGTCGCAGCGGCGGCCTGGGCGAAGACATTCGGAATGGCGCTGGCAGCGGCTAGGCCGGCCACGCTGGTGATGAAACTGCGACGGTTAGTCATTTCTCTGTTCTCCCTGATTTGGCGGATGGCGCGGCTGCGGCGTGGACGGCAGCGTTGCGCAAGTGGTCTGCGCCCGGCTCACGCCGGACGGCGTCGATGATTTTAGCCCAGCC
This sequence comes from Herbaspirillum sp. AP02, assembly GCF_015767275.1. Taxonomy (GTDB): domain Bacteria; phylum Pseudomonadota; class Gammaproteobacteria; order Burkholderiales; family Burkholderiaceae_D; genus Herbaspirillum. The sequence goes on along the minus strand of NZ_JADWMY010000016.1, from coordinate 73,971 downwards.
GCAAGCGGCCCGCCCAGGCAATTGCCAGCCGCGGGGACCAGAGGGGTGCTGCCTCCCAGCAGGCAGGAAATTTCTCCCGGCAGCCATGCAGGCCATGGCCGCCTCACACCGTTGAACGAAATTTGACAGCCTGCGCATGCGCGCAAGCATGGTTGAAGATTTTCTTACAGCCACGCTATCCGGGTAAAACCGGGTAAGGCCTGGACTCCACAGAAACCCGCACGCGTAATCTGGGACCTCTCGCATCGATGCCGCACGGCAATTCCACGATCACCATGCACACGCACGCGAGGACCAGTCAAGGGGGGATTTCATGCGTATTGAACAAACCAGCCAGCTTACGGGCGGCATCGTGCTCGCCTGCCTCAGCGCCGTCGCCCTGGGCGGCTGCGCCAACTTCAGCGAGGTCAGCGCCGGCCAGGACGATCTCTACCAGGTCTCGGCCACGGGCGTGAGCTACACCATGTCCATCCCTGCCCTGACCGCCGCTGCACGCGAAAAGGCGCGCGACTTCTGCGGCCATCAAAAGATGCAGGCCGACCTGCGCCAGTTGGTGCGCGGTTGGCGGCCGATGCAGGTGGACCTGTATTTCCGCTGCCAGCCGACGGGCCTGAGCCTGCAGGCGCTGCTGGACTAGGGGCCCTAGGCCGCCGGGAAATCGCGTTCGCGCAGCGGCTGGCCATCGGCGTCGATCGCCTCCGCCAGCTTCAGTGCGGCCACGCCCAGCGAGGCAACGGCATCGGCCGCATCGAACAGGGCTGCCTGCAAGTCTCCATCGACCGGCTGCACCGAACGCGCCAGGAGCCCCTGCGCGCCACGCAGCACGATCTGCAGATGCGTCTCGCCCTCGTCATCGTCGATGGCAAAAAACGCGCTGGCCTGCGCCGCCTGCACACCTGCTTGTGCCAAGCCGGCCTCCAGTTCCGAGAGCATCTGCAGCGTGCGATATTCCGCGTTGCCGGTATGCTTGGCGCCGTGGAACAGGTCCTGATACAGGAAGTGCACCTGACATTGCGCCGCCTCGCCGGACTGGCCGGTCAGGCACTGCCGCATCAGGGGCGTGATCTGCTCGCTCCACTGGCGGAAGCGCTGCGCACGCGCTTCGAAGTAGGCGTCGGCCGCCGCCTCTTCTGCGGGAACGGCATAGAAGGAATCGTCCACGTCCTTCAAGGAGAAGCCAAGCAGGAAGCGCAATTCCAGTGCCTCATCATCGGTACCGAATGCGCTCGCCGGCCAGCCACGCATGCTGCGCTCGATGGCCGGCACGCTCAGGATCTTCTTGTCGGTGAGCGAGGCGAAGGCGTCGCGGTTCATGGCCTCGACCTCGCTGAAGCTGAGCGCGTTGATTTCTTCAGGATGATAGAGATGGTGCACCAGCACCACGCGCGCGCCGGGGCTTTCCAGGCCGGCCTCCTGCAGGCTGGTACGCAGTGCATCGAAGGCATCGCCATCGGCCAGCGCCAGCGCTTCCTGCAGGCCGCCACGGGTGCGCACCAACAGCGGAATCAGGAAGGCATTGATTTCCAGCTCCTTCTCGCCCCGCCGCAGCACGATGATGTCGGCGCCCTCTTCCACCACCTCGCGCAGGAAGACATGACCGCGCTGGTCGTCGTAGCGCAACTGTTCCAGCGCTTCGTAGAGGGTATCGTCATCGCGCTCGCGCAGCGTATTGCGCACCATGCGTTCCAGCTCATCCTGGCCGGTACGGCGACCGCGACGGTCCGGCGCACTGGCGGCCACGGCGCTGGCCAGGGCCACCATCTGCTGCACCCGCAGTTCGTCTTCGTCCAGGCTCTGCGAGGCCGCGTGGGCCTGGTGCTGGCGACGGCGAGCCGCTTCGGTGGAAACGTGGGTCCGGGGCTTGTCGCGGACCGGGCCGGGGGCGGCCGCGTTGACAGGCGGTTTGGCTGGCGGCCTGGACTGGCTGGCGGCCGGCTTCCTGGAGGCGTTGGATTGTGGTTTGCCGGAGGGGCGCTTAGGTTGATTCATGTCTTCCTCGCTCAATGCAGCGGTAATTTTTCGGAACTGGAACGACCCGGCAACGTGGCCAGGAACATCCCGGCCAGGGCGACCGCAAAGGCCGTCGCCTGCAGCGCCGACAGACTCTCGCCCAGCGCCAATACACCGACCACGGCGGCCGAGATCGGCAGCATCACCGTGAATACCCCGGCACGCGCAGCCGGCACCACCTTCAGGCCGGTCATCCATAGCCACACGGTCCACACACTGGCGGCCAGCGCGTAGAACACCAGCAACAGCCAGATGTTGGCCGGCACCGAGACGAAGTCGAACTGCAGCGCAGTATAGAGGCCCATGGGCGTCATCAGCAGCAGCCCCCACAGGTTGATGACGGCGCTGATGCGCTTGGGCGTGAGCACGGCGGTCAGCTTCTTGCCGATGACCGCGTAGGCGGCCTCGCACAGCACCGCGCAGAACACCAGCACATTGCCCAGCCACGCGTATTGGCCGTGGCTAGCTGCGGCCGCTGCTCCGTGATGATCCTTGGCCAGCGACAGCAAGCCGATGCCGATGGCGCCGCAGGCCACCGCGCCCCAGACGCGCAGGCTGATCTTTTCCTTCAGGAAGACCCAGCTCATCACCGCCACCACGGCCGGGATCGACGACATGATCACGCCCGCCGAGACCGCATTGGTCATCGACACACCGGTGATCATGCACAGCGTGAAGAGGAAATTGCCGAGAAAGGATTCGAGGAAGACCAGCCAGCGCGATTGCGTGCTCAGGGGCTTTTCATCGGCCGGCTTCTTCAGCCAGCGCAGCATGGCGATGGCGCCGATGCCAAAGCGCAGCCAGGCCAGCAGGAACACCGGCAGCATCGCCGCCAGCGGTTTGGTCAGCGCCACGTAGGCGCCCACCATGGACATGCTCAGGATCAGGCAGCCGTAGCCCACGGGGCGGCTGGGGGTGTAGCTCATGTGCGGTTTGATGTTTGTCTCGGGACCAGGTGCCGTGAAATGTGGCGCGCTGGGGGAGCCAGCATTTTACCCGTTCAAGAGCAATGACCGAAACGCGAGTGCGGGACTTGTCCGGCGGTCAGTGCAACAGATAGGCCACCAGCCGCTCCGCACCGACAAACAGGGCGATAACCAATAGCAGTCCGATACTGAATACCTCCCACGCCACAGGTGCGGAGTGGATTTCACCTTTGCATAAATCCCGCCAGAGTTTCCGAAAGAAATTCCTCATGTGCCTGCCTTCCGATGTGATTGTCGATGTTGGCGTCATCCTGGGATTCGACGCGCCATCGGGAAGGTAAGCGAATATCAGCTGGTAAAAGGCAAATCCTCTTGGAAAGGCCGCGGCGTCAAAACATTTCGCACCAGTTCCAAAACTACTGCGAGATCGAAACTGCCGTTGTCACCACGCCGCCAGAATCCCGCCCTTGAACTCCGTCTCGATGTACTGCTTCACCTCCGGCGACTGGTAGGCCTGCACCAGCTTGCCCAGCCAGGGCTGGCCGCGATCCTTCTCACGCACGGCGATCAGGCAGGCATAGGGGCTGTCGCCGCTTTCCACCACCAGGCTGTCGCGGGCGGGATTGAAGCCGGCCTTGGAAGCGTAGTCGGCGTTGATGGCGGAGGCATCGAGGTCGTCCAGCGTGCGTGGCAGTTGCGCGGCGTCGATCTCGACGAACTTCCACTTCTTCGGATTTTCGGTGATGTCGATGGGGGTGGCGTTGGTGCCGATGAGCGGGTCGATGCCGGCGCGCAGCTTGATGACGCCATGCTTCTGCAGCAGCAACAGTACGCGGCTTTCGTTGGCGGGGTCGTTGGGGATGCCGATCTTGGCGCCAGTAGGGACGTCCTCAAGCTTGCGGTACTTCTTCGAATAGATCGCCATCGGACCGATCATGGTCTTGCCCTCGGCATACAGCTTGTAGCCGCGTGCCTTGATCTGGGCATTGAGGAAGGGGCGATGCTGGTAGCTGTTGGCGTCGAGTTCGCCCGCATCGAGGGCGGCGTTGGGCTGGATGTAGTCGTTGAACTCGATGATCTTGATCTTGTAGCCAGGGTTGTCGCGTTCGAAGACGCGTCGTGCCTGCTCGAAGATCTGGGCGTGCGGACCACTGGTCACGCCGACGCGGATCACCTGATCCGGTGCTGCCTGTGCCGTCCCGCCGATGCTGACGAGCGCGCACAGGGCGATGCCGGAAAACCATTTTGCTGCGTTGAACTTCATTCTCTTCCCCGATTGAAAAAGGTCCAATGTAGCGACCGCTCAAGCGGGGCGGAAGGAATCATTTCCGCTTTGCTTATGTGCTGCGCGCATGTGCCAACACGCGCCAGCACCCGGGGTGAAATCAGGCGTGCTCGACCGCAGCGGCCCTCCGGAACCCCGCGCCCACGTGCTCTTGCGGCAGGGTCGCTGCGCGCTGGAAGAGCTTTTCGCGCAGGCTGCCCTGCGCATATTCACGCTTGTAGGAGCCACGCTCCTGCAACACCGGAATGACCAGGTCGACGAAGTCTTCGAAACTCTCCGGCGTGACCGTGCGGGTGAGGTTGTAGCCATCGATGCCGGTGTCGGCGACCCAGCTTTCCAGTTCGTCGGCGATGCGATCCGGGGCGCCGACGATGCTGGCATAGCGGCCACCCAGTTCGAGTTGCTGCAGGAGCTTGCGCTTGGTCCAGTTCGACTCCGGTTGCGTGACCGCCTTGGTGAGCGACTGGATGGCGTTGGTCTTGGCGGGCCGGATCGGTTCATCCAGGTCGTAGCGCGAGAAGTCGATACCGGTGCCGGCCGAGAAGTGGGCCAGGCCGGCTTCCGGGCTGGCGTAGCGGGCGTATTCGCGATAGCGGTCCTGGGCTTCCTGTTCGGTGCGGCCGGTGACCACGGTCAGCCCCATGAAGATCTTGATCGCCTCCGGATCGCGCCCCTCGCGCACGGCACCCTCGCGGATGCTCTGCACCAGCTTGCGGGTGGCATCCTTGCTCTGGCTGGAGATGAAGACGCACTCGGCATGACGCGCGCCGAAGGCCTGGCCACGCCCGGAGGAACCGGCCTGGTACAGCACCGGCGTGCGCTGGCGCGAGGGTTCGCTCAGGTGGATGGCTTCGACGTGGTAGTAGTCGCCATGGTGGGCGATCTTGTGTACCTTGGCCGGGTCGGCGTAGATACGGCGCGTGCGGTCGCGCAGTACGGCACCGTCTTCCCAGCTGCCTTCCCAGAGCTTGTAGACGACTTCCATGAATTCGTCGGCGCGGTCGTAGCGCTGGTCGTGCTCCAGCTGTTCGTGCAGGCCCATGGCGCGGGCGGCGCTGTCGAGATAGCCGGTGACGATGTTCCAGCCCACGCGCCCCTTGCTCAGGTGATCCAGGGTGGACATGCGGCGCGCGAACAGGAACGGGGCTTCGTAGCTCAGGTTGGCGGTGATGCCGAAGCCCAGGTGCTCGGTCACGGCGGCCATGGCCGGGACCAGCATCATGGGATCGTTGACGGGCAGTTGTATGGTCTCGCGCAGGGTGAGGTCGGTATTGCCCTGGTAGACGTCATACACGCCGACGATGTCGGCCAGGAACAGCCCATCGAACTTGCCCCGCTCCAGCAGGCGCGCCAGGTCGGTCCAGTAGGCGATATCGGTGTAGTCCTGCGAGCGGTCGCGGGGGTGCGTCCACAGGCCATGGTTGATGTGACTGACGCAGTTCATGTTGAATGCGTTGAGGCGGATTTCCTTCCTGCTCATGATGGCTCCCGGATGGCTCAAAGTGCGCCGTGGCGTGGCGGCTTCTGGCCGTTGAGCACGTAGTTGCCGATGGCATGGTATTTCCAGCGCACCGGATCATGCAGGGTGTGCGTGCGGGCATTGCGCCAGTGGCGATCGAGATTATGTTCGGCCAGGGTGGCCTGCGAGCCGGCCAGCTCGAAGAGCTTGCTGCCGGCGGCCAGCGAGACATCGGTGGTCAATACCCGTGCCTCGGCCACGGCGATGGAGGCGGCCGCCACGCTGTCTTCGGTCGGCTCTGCGGCGGCGGTATCGAGCCGGTCTCCGGCACGCTGCAGCAGTGCCTCGGCGGCATGCAGCTGGATGGTCAGGTCGCCCACTTCGCGCAGGGTCAGTGGATCGTCACCGGCGCGTTCGACGCCACTGTCGATCCAGGGACGCGAACGGGTGCGCACGAACTCCAGCAGGTCGGCATACGCGGCGCGGGCGATGCCCAGGTCGATGGCCGCGTGCAGGATCTGCGCCAGCGGGCCGATCTGGGTGGGGCGCGTGAAGGCCGAGGCAAACCCGATCACGGCGTCGGCCGGCACCTGCACGTTGTCGAATACGGCGCTGCCGCTGCCGGTGGTGCGCTGGCCGAAGCCGGACCAGTCATCGATGACGGTCAGGCCGGCGGCATGGCGCGGGACGATGGCCAGTTGCTGCACGCCCTGTTCGTCGATCACCGAGGTCGGCACCCAGTCGGCGTAGAGCGCACCGGTGGCGTAGAACTTGCGGCCATTGATGCGGTAGCCGGGGCCATTCGGGTTGCGCGCGAGGCTGGTCTTGCGCTCGTGCGAGGTGCGGGTCCCCAGTTCGGCCAGGGCGTTGCCGAAGCGGTCGCCTTGCAGCACGCGTTCGAAGAAGAAGCGCTTCTGCGATTCGTTGCCGTTGACGCGGATGAGCTCCACCGCATAGAAGTGGTTCTGCGGAATCTGCCCGAGCGAGCCATCGGCAGCGGAGATGATGGCGATCACCTCGGCCAGCGTGCCATAGGACACACCGGCGCCACCGTATTCGCGGGGCACGCTGATGCCCCACAGGCCGGAACGCACGTAGCGCTCCAGCTCGTCCCAGGGCAGCTTGCGTTCGCGGTCGCGCAGGCCGGCTTCACGGCGGAAATCCTCGGCCAACTTGCGGGCAGCGGCCAGCGCCTCGGCCTCGTCGCGGATGCGGGCGACCAGGCGGGTGGAGGTGGAGGTGGCCGAGGGTGGCGGCAGGGTATCAAGCAGGGTGGCGGAAGCAGCAGCAGTCTGGGTCATGGCGGGCGATCAAGTTCGGGGAGAAGTCAGGGCAAGGTCGGGGCCAGCTCAGTAAAAAATGAGAGACCGGTGGTGCAAGCCTTGCGTCAGCAGACGTTCATTAGAGCAAAGCGACCTGTGAATCCGAACGAAGCATTACGCATGTGCTTGCTTGCTTTTCGCATGCTGCCCATGGCGCGACCAGCGCCGGACCGTGGGTTGATACCCTCGGGCAAGCGCGGCAGCACTGTATTTCCAACCAGTATTCGGGGGCGAAATGCGTTAGAATGCGCCGACGTTTCAGCTTAAGTCTTTATCAAGAATCACCGCCATGCTCACCCTCACCGAACTCGAAGATGCAATCAACTACTGGCGCCAGCAGCGCCCGGCCAGCGGAGAGGAGTGCGCACTGTCCCCCGAAGTCAATGCCCTCGCCGGGCTGTACGCGCTGATGATCTTCCATCGCCGTCATGAGGTCGACCTGGAACAGATCGATGCACAGGCACGTCAACTGATCGAGGCCTGGCTGGCCAGCTGATCGGTGCCACCAGGCATTTGCCGGCACTTGCATATTGGTCCGGTCACGTTCCCGTAAGCGCGCTATCCTAGACTCCTTGACGATGTGGTCGCCCTGGCGGTGACAGGCACTCCCTGAAAGGATGAACGATGCGCAAGGACCCCGAACAGACAGCCCCGTCCGCTCCCCGCAAACCCGCCAGCCGGTCCGCCGTGCCGGCGGTCAGGCCGCGCGTGGCGCTGGTGCTGCAAGGTGGTGGCGCGCTGGGGGCTTACCAAGCTGGTGTCTATCAGGCCTTGCACGAGCACGACCTCACGCCGGACTGGGTGGTGGGGACCTCGATCGGTGCCATCAATGCCGCCCTGATCGCCGGCAACCCGCGCGAGACCCGCATCGCCCGTCTGCGCGAATTCTGGGAAACGGTGGCCCACCCCGACCTGTTCGACCTGCGCCAGGTGCCCGATGCACTGCGCCCCTGGGCCACCCGCGTGACTACGCTGGATACCTTCCTGCGGGGTGCACCCGGCTTCTTCCGGCCGCGCCCGCTCAATGCCTTTTCGCTGGGCCTGCCGGTGTCACCCGAGGACGCCAGTTTCTATAGCACCGCCGAGCTGGGCGAGACCTTGTCGCGGCTGGTGGATTTCGATTACCTCAACAGCCAGTCCGGCATCCGCATGACGGTGGCGGCGGTCAAGGTCACCTGTGGCACGCTGGTCAACTTCGACTCCCGAGAGCAGCCACTGGGACCGGAACACGTCATGGCCAGCGGCGCCCTGCCCCCGGGTTTCGCACCGGTACGGGTGGATGGCGAGCTGTACTGGGACGGTGGCCTGTATTCCAACACGCCGCTGGAAGCCGTCCTCAACGATGAGCCGCGCACCAACCTGCTGTGCATGATGGTGGACCTGTGGCATGCCGACGGTCCCGAACCGCGTACCCTGGAAGAGGTGCAGACGCGCGAGAAGGACGTCACCTTCGCCTCGCGTTCGCAGCGCCACATCGATGCCTACCTGCAGCAGTACCACCTGCGGCGTGCCGCCCATGCACTCTATAAACGCCTGCCGCGTGAAATGCTGACCCAGGAAGACAAGCAGATGATGGCCGAGCTCGGCGCCGACAGTACCATTCACATCGTCCGACTGGCCTATGCAGGACGAGACTGGAACATGGCCTCCAAGGACGTCAACTTCGCCCGTGGCTCGGTGTTGTGGCGCTGGGAACAGGGTTACCAGGACGGCCTGCGCGCCATCGCCCTGGGCAAGGGCTGTGCCTTCAGCGAGACCGACGCCGGCATCGTGGTGCATGATCTACCCGGCGGCCATACGCAGGTGCGGCCTGAGAAAACGACCGAACGTTCGGCTTGATTGCCCGCAAAGCCGCTGCGGGCGTGGCGTCGCATAATTTCCACGACGCCCGGACTATTTTTGTGCGGCGCACAAATAACACTTGATTTCACCAAAGAAGTGCATAAAATAGGAATTGTTGCGGCGCACAAATCATGATTGTTTGTTGATTCTGGTCGAAAGCCGCTCTCGAAAGCCGATTGTTTGATCGTCACGCTCGTCGGCAAGCTCATTTGCTCATTTGTCATATCTATCACCTAGGAGATGAACATGTTTTCGTACCAAGATCAGTTTTCCGCCGCTACCAAGGCCAACCTGCAAGCCCACCTGGACCTCATCAACAGCCTGACCGCCAAGGCCTTCGAAGGCGTGGAAAAGATCGTTGAACTGAACCTGTCGGCCACCAAGGCCACGCTGGAAGAAGCCACCGCCGCTGCCAAGCAGCTGGCCTCGGCCAAGGATCCGCAGGAACTGCTGGCGCTGGCCGCTGCACAAGCCCAGCCGGGCGCCGAGAAGGCCACCGCCTACAGCCGTCACCTGGCCGGCATCGTGTCCTCGACCCAGGCTGAGTTCACCAAGGCGGCTGAAGCCCAGATTTCCGAAACCAGCCGCAAGCTGTCGGCCCTGATCGACGAGATCAGCAAGAATGCGCCCCCGGGTTCGGAACAGGCCGTGTCCATCCTGAAGGCCACCCTGACCAACGCCAACGCAGCCTACGAGCAACTGTCCAAGAACTCCAAGCAGGCTGTGGAAACCCTGGAAGCCAACCTGGCCAACGCCACCAAGCAATTCACCGCTGCGGCTGAAAAGACCGTCGCTTCGGCCCGCGCCAAGAAGTAAGCCACAGCGCCAGGCCATACCAGCAAGGCAAACGAAAAACGCCGCTCCGGGCAACCGGAGCGGCGTTTTGCATGGGCGGTCGGACAACCCGTCCGGTAGCGGACTAGCTGCCGGCAATCAGGCCTGCGCCACCATGTCCAGCGCCAGCGCCTCGGCCACGCGGATGCCGTCGATGGCGGCCGACATGATGCCACCGGCATAACCGGCACCCTCGCCGGCCGGGTACAAACCCTTGGTGTTGAGACTTTGCAGGGTGTGGTCATCACGCTTGATGCGGATAGGCGAGGAGGTGCGCGTTTCGATGCCGGTCAGCACGGCGTCGTGCATGGAATAACCACGAATCTGCTTCTCGAAGGCCGGCAGCGCCTCGCGGATGGCCTCGATGGCGTAGCTCGGCAATGAGGGATTGAGGTCACCCAGCTTCACACCCGGCTTGTAGGACGGCTCCACGCTGCCCAGTTGCGTCGAGGGACGGTTGGCGATGAAGTCACCCACCAGTTGGGCCGGCGCGTCATAGTTGCTGCCGCCCAGCTCGTAGGCGCGGCTTTCCCACTCGCGCTGGAAGGCAATGCCGGCCAGCGGATGACCGGGATAATCGGCCGGCGAAATGCCCACCACGATACCGCTGTTGGCATTGCGCTCATTGCGGGAATACTGGCTCATGCCGTTGGTGACCACCCGGCCCGGCTCGGAAGTGGCCGCCACCACGGTGCCGCCCGGGCACATGCAGAAGCTGTACACCGAACGACCGTTGGCAGCATGGTGCACCAGCTTGTAATCGGCCGCGCCCAGGATGGGATGGCCGGCGCCGGGACCGAAGCGGCACTTGTCGATCAACGACTGCGGGTGTTCGGCGCGGAAGCCGATGGAGAACGGCTTGGCCTCGATGTAGACACCGCGTTCGTAGAGCATCTCGAAGGTATCGCGGGCGCTGTGGCCGATGGCCAGCACCACGTGGTCGGCCTCGATCTGTTCGCCAGTAGACAAGGTCAGTCCGCGGATGCGGCCCTCTTCGATGAGCACGTCCTCGACCCGCTGTTCGAAGCGGAATTCACCGCCCAGCTTCTCGATCTTGTCGCGCATCAGCTGGATCATCTTGACCAGACGGAAGGTGCCGATGTGGGGCTTGCTGACGTACATGATTTCCGGCGGCGCATCGGCGGCGACGAATTCGGTCAACACCTTGCGGCCGTAATGCTTGGGGTCCTTGACCTGGCTGTAGAGCTTGCCGTCGGAGAAGGTACCGGCGCCACCTTCGCCGAACTGCACATTGGATTCGGGCTTCAGTTCGCGCTGGCGCCACAGGCCCCAGGTGTCCTTGGTGCGCTCGCGCACGGTCTTGCCGCGTTCCAGGATGATTGGGTTGAAGCCCATCTCGGCCAGGATCAGCGCGGCAAACAGGCCGCACGGCCCGAACCCGATGACCACCGGACGCTTCTTCAGGGTGGCCGGGGCGCGAGTGACGAAATGATAGGAAGTGTCGGGCGTGGGGCCGACATTGGTTTTCTTCGCGTTACGCTGCGAGACCTCGGCCTCGTTCCTGAGCGCGACATCGATGGTGTAGTTCAGGGTGATGGCCGTCTTCTTGCGGGCATCGTAGCTGCGCCGAAACAGGGTGAAGGACAGCATCTCGTCGGCCTGGATGCCCAGGCGCTCGAGGATGGCGGCGTTCAGTTCATCTTCCGTATGGTTCAACGGAAGGCTTAGTTCAGAGATGCGCAACATGTGCGGAGACTTTCAACAAGGCTGGGGATGCAGGAGGCGGCGCGCCACGGCGGCCGGCAGGGTCACGGCGGGCGGGCTGCGCGAAAGGCGACATTCTACTCCAGCAGGCTGGCCGGCCCCAACCCACCGCCGTCCGGCGCCAGTTGCGCACGCGAGACAGCCCGCTGCCCTCCCCTGCGAAACTGGTTGCACTACGCAATCATCTGGCCGTACATTGATTGCACTTCGCAACCATATGATCCATCCGGGAGAACGCCATGGACTACGACGGCCTGCAGCTACCGTCACGTGAACACACCATCCGCCAGTTGCGGGAGCTCTCGCGCAAGCTGGTGCGTGAGCTGGGCTTCATGCGCAGCACGCTGGCCGGCAGCGACATGGCGCCCTCGGCGGTGCATGCCATCCTCGAGATCGGGCTCAATCCCGGCATCCAGGCCCGCGACCTGGGCGAGTTGCTGTATCTGGACAAGTCCAACACCAGCCGCCAGGTAGCCAAGCTGGAAGCGCTGGGCCTGGTGCGCCGCACGCCGCTGGAAGGCGATGGGCGGGCCTTCAGCCTGGCGTTGACCGAGGCCGGACAGGCCCTGCGCAAGAAGATCGACAAGTTCGCCACCGACCAGGTGTCGGCGGCGCTACGGCGGATCGTGCCGGAAGACCAGCAGGGCCTGCTGCGGGCACTGGCGCTGTATTCGCAGGCGCTCTCGCGCGAGAACCCCAATGCCGCAGCGTCACAGGAGCGGGAGCCGATGCCATTGTGCAGCGGCTACCAGCCCGGCTGCATCGGCGACATCGCCAGCCTGCATGCGCGCTACTACGCCGAAACAGCCGGTTTCGGCGTGTTCTTCGAGCACAAGGTGGGTAATGAGCTGGGTGCCTTCGCCCAACTGCTGCCGGCCGCCGGCAAGCAACTCTGGACCCATGTGGAGCAGGGGCGCACGCTGGCTTCGATCGTCATCGATGGCGATCCCGCCAGCGGGGTGGCCCACCTGCGCTGGTTCATCGTCGATGACAGCCTGCGCGGCGCCGGCGTGGGCCGGCGCCTGCTGGAGGAGGCCATGGCCTTTGTCGATGCGCATGGATTCGCATGCTATCTGTGGACTTTCCAGGGGCTGGATGCGGCGCGCCACCTGTATCTGGCGGCAGGCTTCGCGCTGGCCGAGGAGTCACCGGGCGAGCAATGGGGCAGCCGGGTGGTGGAGCAGCGCTATGTGCGGGCAGCACGTGGCAAGGTGGCGGAAGTGACCGAACCAGCCCGGCGCTGATCGAGCCGGTATCGCAAAGTATCCATCTGCCTGGAGTTGTTACCGCAGCCGGATGCAGCGCTGCGCCCGCCCCGGTGCTGGCGCATAGCTGGCCCACATCAGGAAACAACTGGAAACACAACATTACAGTCTTAAAGAAGAGCGGCTCCTACAGTGGCTTCACGGCGCGACCACAGCGACGCGCTGCATCCACCACCATGCTGTCCATTACAGGAGTCCATGATGAAAACCACAACAAGCCGCATCGCCTTCGCCCTTGTCACCACCCTCTCCGCCCTGGGCGCCACCCTGGCCACCGCTCCTGCCGCACAGGCGCAGGTGGTCGGCGTGGACGTGCGCATCGGCACGCCACCGCCGGCCCCGCGCTATGAAGCCGCCCCGCCGCCGCGCCACGGCTATGCCTGGGCACCGGGCTACTGGGCCTGGAACGGTCACCGCCACGTCTGGGTGGGTGGCCACTGGGAACGCATGCGTCGTGGTTACGCACGCTACGAGCCGGCCCACTGGCAACAAGGCCCGGGCGGCGGCTGGCATTTCATTCCGGGGCACTGGGCGCGTTGATCGCGTCGAGTGCACCGGCTGACAAACCCACGAAGCGGGCCGGGTCCAGGGCTGATATCAGGTCACGCGGCAACGGCAAGGGCTCGCGCTCGATCATCGAGGCCAGCAGTTCCGCCATCAGCGGCGCCCAGATCAGGCCCCGCGACGCGTAGCCCAGCAAACCGTAGAGCCCTGGCTCCTGGCCCGGCAGCGCACCCACCAGCGGCAGCCGGTCGGGCGCGATACAGCGCTGACCGACCCGCCCGCCCAGATCGGGATCGGCGGCACCCGGCAACCCCGGCTGCCCATGGTGCTGGTCGATCTCCGGCAGCATGTGGCGCAGACGGTCGAGATTGTCGGCGTGGCTGTCGGCCCGCAAGGCGGGATCATCGAAACGGTCGTAGCTGGCGCCCATGCAGATTTGTCCGGCATAGGGCCGGGTCAGATAGCCGTCACCGCACAGGGCGTGCGGCAGGTCGGGAAATCCTTGCGCCGGCAGATGCGTGACCTGGCCGCGCACCGCATTCAATGGCAGGTCGGCCGCCTGGGCCAGCGCCCTGGCTTGCGCACCGGCCGCCAGGATCACCACCGGCGCCTGGGCGATCACGCTGCCGTCTGCATCCAGGGCCTGCCACTGCTCGCTCTCCTGCAGCCGCTGCAGGCGCGCCACGGCGCGACCGAAGTGGGTGGCGAGCTGTCCGTATGAACCGGCCTGCGCCAGCAGGCGGCGACAGACCGAAGGCGGATGCAGCCAGCCCGCTTCGGGGAAGAAATAGCCGCCGCCCATGGTCGGCATGCCCAGCACGGCAGCGCTGTCGTCGGCCGACATCCAGCGCGCATAACGGGCCGGATACTGCCACTGCTGCGCCCCCTGCTCGAAGGACCAGGCCTGCTTGGCATCGCGCCCGAACTGCAGGATGCCGCAGCATTCTCCGGTGATGGCCGCGCCCTCCTCCAACCCCACGCCCCCCAGTGCCTGCCAGCGTTGTGTGGCGAACAGGAAGGCGGCACGCGTCAGGCGCGCCAGCGGACTGTCATCGCGTGCCAGCGCCGGCATGAATAGGCCGCCGTGATTGCCCGAGGCACGCGTGGCCACGTCCGGCCCGGCATCCACCAGATCGATACGCCAGCCGCGTGCGGCCAGGCGTTCGGCGACGGCCGTGCCGGCCAAGCCGGCGCCGATCACCAGCGCATGGCGAGGCTGGCGCGGTTGACGCTGCAACGGGGTATCACTGGCCGCCACGTGCGAAGCCGGGCGCGCCCAGGCCGGCGCGTAGCGCAAGGCCAGCACGCCGGCCCGCAGTTGGCCGCAGGGGCGAGCAATAAAGCCGACCTGGCGCATCGCCGCCGTCAAGGCCTCCACCTCCCCCCCTCCCCACACCATGGCCTGGGCACCGGTCCAGGCCAGGCGCGCCAGCCGTTTGCAGGCATGTGCGTGCCAGGGCGGTGCAGCGGCGTCGAAGCGCTGCGGATCGGCATGCAGGTAGAACAGATCGACCGGCGCCTCCAGCCGTGCCAGCTCTTCTTCCAGGGTGCCCCAGATCAGCGTCAGCACCACCCTCCCCTCGTCCAGCAGCAGCCGGTGCGTGCCTGGCAGCGGCAAAGGCCAGGCTTCGCGCAAGGCCTGTGCATAAGTTGAATCGGGATGCAGGGCGTCGGCCGCCGGCGGGTGCGGCAGGATGGCGATGTAATGCAGGCGCTGCACTGGACCCGGCCCCCGCTGCCGGGCGAAGGCATGCCAGGTGGCGAAGAAGGCAAGGCCCAAACCGAAATGCAGGTCCAGCACCACGGCCGTGTGCTGCGCGCTCAGGCAATCAGGGAGTTCCACCGGACCGGGCGCCGTTTGCGCCGCGTCGGCGCGCCAGGCGGCCAGCAATTCCGGGGAGGCAGGTTGGAGGGGGCAGGCAGGCATTATCGGGACATCCAGAGGCAGGATCGATCAAGGCCGCCATTCTACGCCGCCCGCCATGGCAGACCTTGCGTCTTGACAAAGCCGACCACCCTCCATAATCTGCATACAGAACACAGAAAAAGCGAACGTACACGCCATGCTCAAGATCGCCGCCCCCACCCAGCTCATCGAACAGGTCTACCACGCCATCCTGGATGCCATCTGCACCGGTGCCCTCGCACCCAATAGCAAGATCACCCAGGAAGGCCTGGCCGAACAACTGGGCGTGTCGCGCCAGCCCATCCTGCAGGCGTTCCAGATCCTCCGGCGCGAGGGCTTCATCACCGATGCCGGGCGCAAGGGGGTGATGGTGACCGCCCTCGATCCACAGCGCCTGCTGCAGCTCTATCAGGTGCGTGCCGTACTGGATGGCCTGGCCGCACGCGACTGTGCCGCGCACTGCAAGCAGGACGCGGCGCGCCGTGCCGCCGTTGCCAGCGAGGCCCGCGCTCTGGTCGCAGCGGCGCGCGCCCTGCCGGACATGAGCGACCTGTCGGCGCGCATCCGGGCCGACATGGATTTCCACCAGTTCCTCTATCGCAGCAGTGGCAATCCCGTCATCGCCGAGACCACCGCCCTGCACTGGCAGCACATCCGCCGCGCCATGGGTGCCATCCTGGCCGGTGACGTGCGCTCGCACCAGAGCGTGTGGGACGAGCATGAGGCAATCCTGCAGGCCGTGCTGGAGGGCAAGCCGGCACTGGCCGACAAGCTGGCGCGACAGCATGCCGAGGGCGCGGCCGAACACCTGGCGCGGGCGCTGGATGGTACCCAACAGACAGGACAGGCCGGTCAGCAGGCCTGAACCACCCTCCCCTTCATTCGCGCGCAGCACCGCTGCGCCCAGCCATGCTTGCCATCTTCAATATCGTCTTTCCGATCTTTTCGCTGATCTTCCTGGGATGGATCTGCCGTCGCCGCAACATCCTGTCGGCCGGTGCGGCCAGCGAGCTGAACCGCTTCGTGATCTGGCTGGCGCTGCCGGCGCTGCTGTTCGACTCCATGTCGCGGCTGACGGCGGCCGACTTCGCCAACCTGCGCTTCATCGGCGTCTTTGCGGCGGGCGTGGCACTGGTATTCCTGCTGACCGCATGGTTGCGCCTGCGCCAGAAGGCGGCAGCGGCCGACGTCATCATCGACAGCCTGGGCAGTTCCTACGCCAATGTCGGTTTCATCGGCATCCCCCTGTGCTACCTGGCCTTCGGCCGCGAGGGTCTGCCGCCCTCGGTGATCGCGATGGTGATGACGGCCTGCCTGCTCTTCGCGGTGGCCATCGTGTTGCTGGAGACCTGCCTGCACGCGCCGGCCGGGCTGGGGCAGACGGTGGTGAAAGTGGGGCGTTCGCTGCTGCGCAATCCCATCATGATCGCGCCGATGGCGGGGATTGCGGTGGCCATGAGCGGGGCCAGCATTCCCAGCGGCGTGCAGCAGTTGTTCAAGATTCTGGGGGGCGCGGCCAGCCCCTGTGCGCTGGTGTCGCTGGGGCTGTTCCTGGCGCAGCCGGTGCAGCGTGGCGAAGGCGCACCGGTGTGGCTGCTGGTGGCCTTCAAGCTGCTGCTGCAACCGGCGGTGACGGCCGTGCTGGCCTACTGGATATTGCCGCTGCCACGGGTGTGGGCAGACAGCGCGGTGTTGCTGGCGGCGATGCCGATCGGCACCGGACCGTTCATGCTGGCCGAACTGTATCAGCGGGAAGTGACGGCCATGTCGCGCGCCATCCTGATCTCCACCACCCTGTCGCTGCCGACCATCGCCGTGATCCTGGCCTGGATCGCGCACCATTGAGTCCTGATGCGCAGCACCGGCAGCGCGGGCGCACTTACAGCATGACCCGTTCCTCGCGCAGGATCTGTTCGAACTTGTCGGCTGGTACCGGCGGGCTGAACAGGTAACCCTGGATCTCGTCGCAACCGTAGTGGCGCAGGTAATCCAGCTGTTCGTCGGTTTCCACGCCCTCAGCGATCACGCGCAGCTTCAGGTGGCGTGCCAGCGAGATGATGGATGCGGTAATGGCGGCATCGTCGGCGTCGATGGTGATGTCGCGCACGAAGGAGCGGTCGATCTTGAGCACGTCGATGGGGAAGCGTTTCAAGTAGGCCAGCGAGGAATAGCCGGTGCCAAAGTCGTCGATGGACAGGCGCACGCCCAGCTTCTTCAAGCCCGCCAGGATGCCGATGGCGTGCTCGACATCGGTCATCATCAGGCTCTCGGTCAGTTCCAGTTCCAGCGAGGCCGGCGGCAGGCCGGTATCTTCCAGCACGTCGGCAATGGAGGAGACCAGGTCCTTCTGCAGGAACTGGCCCACCGACAGGTTGACCGAAACGCTGATGTCTTCATGCCCCTTGAGCTGCCACTGGCGGCACTGCACGCAGGCGGTACGCAAGACCCAGGCGCCGATCGGCAGGATCAGGCCGGTCTCCTCGGCCAGGCCGATGAAGCGTGCCGGCGAGACCATGCCCAGTTGCGGATGCTGCCAGCGGATCAATGCCTCGCTGCCGATCACGCGCCCACTGGCCAGGTCCACCTTGGGCTGGTAATGCAGCAGGAATTCGCCGTGGTCCAGCGCATTGCGCAGGTCGCCTTCGATGCGCAGGCGTTCCAGCGCCTGCTCGTTCATCGCCGGCGTGTAGAACTGGAAATTGTTGCGACCGGTCTGCTTGCCGCGATACATGGCGATGTCGGCGTGCTTGATCAGGGTCTCGCCATCGGTGCCGTCGTTGGGATAGCAGGCCACGCCGATGCTGCAGGTCATGAAGAGGGTATGTCCGCCCAGCGTCACCGGGGCCGCCACGGCATCCATGATGCGTTGCAGGCTGCGCGTATCCAGTGACAGCTCATCCTGCTCCGGCAGGATCATGATGAATTCGTCACCGCCCAGGCGCGCCACGGTATCGGCTTCACGCACCGCCGCGCGCAGTCGCCCGGCCACGGTGCGCAACAGGGTATCGCCGGCCTTGTGGCCCAAGGTGTCGTTGACGAACTTGAAGCGGTCCAGATCGACGAACACCACCCAGAGGGCCTGCTTCTGCCGCTCGGCCACGCCGATGGCCTGTTCCAGGTGATGACGCAGCATGTGGCGGTTGATCAGGCCGGTGAGCGTATCGCGGCTGGCCTGGAATTCCAGTTCGGCTTCGTAGCGCTTCATCGAGGTGATGTCGTAGAGCGCCGCCACGAAGTGGGTGACCTCGCCACTCTCGTCGCGCACCGGGGCGATGTAGAAGTCGTTCCACAGCTCCGAACCGTCCTTGTGATAGTTGCGCAGGACCACGTTGCGCTCGCGCTGCTCGCGCATGGCGATCCAGACGGTCTCGAAACCCTCGGGATCGCTGTCGCGCCCCTCCAGGAAGCGGATGCTCTTGCCCACCGCCTCGGCGCTGCTGTAGCCGGTGATGCGGGCGAAGGCCGGATTGACGTATTCGATGGTGTAGTCGGGCTGCCGTGCCGACAGGATCAGGATGGCGTTGGCACTGGCCTCGATGGCCTGGTGGCGCAGGCGCAATGCGCGCTCGGCCAGCCGGCGGGCCTTGATATCGTCCGACAGCAGGGCATTGGTGGTGCGTAGCTCGGCGGTCTTGTCTTCCACCAGTTGCTGCACGCGGTGCGAACGCATCGACAAGGCCCGCATGTAGGCTGCGCCCAGCACCGAGGCGATCACCCCCGCCAGCAGGATCAGCAACGAACCGTAGTGATCGGCGAAGACCGACCGCGGAGGGATGCTGACCTCCATGTGCCAGGTCTGGCCGGCGATGTCGAAGCTGGTAACGGTGTTGGAGGGATGGCGAAACAGTGTACCCGGCTTGAGCAGATGATCCAGCCAGTGCGTCTCACGGGGCGCACTCTCATGGTGGTACACCAGATTGCCCGGCTCGGCCTGGGGACCGACGTAGATGCGCAGGCCGATTTCGTGATCCGATGTCAGGCCGGCGCCGTCAAGGATCTTCTGCACCAGGCCGTTGAGTTCGAGTACCGCCGTGGTATCGCCCACCAGCAGGGCGCGCCGCGCCGCATGATCGGTGGGCTGCACGCCGCCACGGTAGACGGCCTGGATCACCAGCAGGCCGCGCTCGTCAGGCCCGGACTGGGCCAACTGGAGCGGCAGCGTCGACGCCGGCCGGCCACTGACCAGCGCCGCGTCCAGGGCATGCCGGATGGCGGCGTTGCCGGACACGTCCAGCCCCAGCGCGGCTTCATTGCCCACGGTCGGCTCGACGTAATCGACGACGAGGTAGGAGGGTTGTTGCGGCGCGCTTTGCAGACGGCCATCCTGCAGGGCGGTGATTTCGAAGCCCGGCTTGGTGCCCTGGCGCAAGGCTTCGAACACGGGACGGTCTTCGTCCGAGACGAAACGCTGCACGCTGAAGGCGCGTACATAGGGGTAGCGTTCCAGCAGCGGACGAGTGAAGTTCTCGAACTGCTCACGGCTGGGATCGCCCACGGTGGCATAGAAGTGGTTCACCACCGACTGCACCTGGACCGCCTCTTCCAGCCCGCGCTGGATGGTAAAGGCGCGCAGACCGGCCCGGCGCTCGAAGTCCAGGTTGACGGCATCCTCTTCCAGGTGGCTGGTGGCGACGAAGACCGTCACGGTGGCGCACAAACCCAGCATCAGCGTGAGCGATGCCGACAACGTTGCCCCCAGCTTGTTGATCACACGCTGCATAAACGAATCGTTATATCTCTATGGAGCCCGATCATAATCTGGACTATCCCTCGTTATCGGCCGTTGCGGATTTATTTTTAATCGGCGCACTGCCGGCGGGCGCTTATCCCATCGCCAGGTCGTTCTCATGTTTCCCCGCAGGAACATTCGACCGCCTGCGCGGCCGGTCCTGCTCAGTAGGCGGCCGGTGCCGCGTTGCGCTTTTGTTGCGCCTCGCGCGCCTCCCGCTCGATCTGCTGGGCTTGCATGAAGGCGTCGAAGGAGCGCTCGATGGTGGCCCGCTCGACGTCGCGGGTGATGAAGACGATGCGGCTGCGACGGTCTTCCGAGGGCCACTGCGGCAAGGTGGCGGTGGGATGGAAGATGTGCTGCACACCATGGATCACGGTCGGCAACGCCTCGCCCTTGAGGTTGAGGATGCCCTTGATGCGCAGGATGTTGGGACCCTTGAAGCCCACCAGCAAGCTCAGCCATTCATCGAAGAGCACCGGATCGATGGGCTCGTCGAAGGTAAAGCAGAAGGCGCGGATGTGGTCGTCGTGACGGTTGACGTCGTGGGCGTGATCATGCTCATGATGCCCATGGGCATGATGATCGTGGTGATGGTGATCGTGTCCATGATGGTGGTGCTGGGCTGCTTTCTCGGCGAAGGCTTCCTCGTTGAGCCAGCGCGCCACGTCAGGCATTTTCTCGCCCGGCTTGAACAGGCCCGCATCCAGCAGCTCGCCGGCCGCGATCTGGCCGACCTGCGGCTGCAACTGGCGCGCACCCGGGTTCAGCGTGCGCAGGCGCGCCTGCAGGGCCGACAGCGTGGCGGCGTCGGCCAGGTCGGTCTTGGTCAGCAGCAGGCGGTCGGCAACCGCCGCCTGTTGCACGGCTTCCGGGTGACTGTCCAGGGTCGACATGCCATTGACCGCATCAACCGTGACGATCACGCCATCGAGACGATAGCGCTCCGAAATGAAGGGGTCCGTCATCAGCGTGTGCAGGATGGGCGTGGGCGAGGCCAGGCCGGTGGTCTCGATGACCACCCGGTTGAACTTGCGCTGGCCGCCTTCGGCGAAGCGCCAGGTGATGTCCTTGAGCGTCTTCTTGAGATCGCCACGGATGGTGCAGCACAGGCAGCCGCTGCTCATCTCGACGATGGTTTCTTCCTGGCTGTGCGCCACCAGCAGGTGATCCAGACCGATCTCGCCGAACTCGTTGATGATGACCAGCGTGTCCTTCATTTCCGGCTGGGCGATCAGGTGATTCAACAGCGTGGTCTTGCCGCTGCCCAGGAAGCCGGTGAGCAGGGAAACGGGAATCGGCGCAGCGCCGGCGGGTACGGATGGGTTCATGTTGTAAAGACGGGATGAGAATGGACAGTCCAGTCGCCATGCTAACCGATGCGTCAAGGGGCCGGCAGGAACGGGCAAAAAAAAGACGGACCGTATCGGCCCGTCTGGTGTTGTGCGGTTCAGTCGCGCAATTCACTCATTGTCGTGCGCATCCAGCGGCACTTTCTCGGGTTGAGGTTGAGCGTCGGTCTTGCCCAGGCCCGGCAGCAGGTGCCCCAGCTTGCGCGCCTTGGTCCCCAGGTAGCCGATGTTGAAGGGATTGTGGTTGGCGATCAGGGCAATGCGCTCGGCCACGGTGATGCCGCTCTCTTCCAGTGCCTTGACCTTGCGCGGGTTGTTGGTCATCAGGCGCAGGCTGGTGATCTTCAGGTGGGCCAGCATGGGCAATACGATGGTGTAGCGCCGCATGTCCGCCGGGAAGCCCAGGCGTTCATTAGCCTCCACGGTATCGGCGCCCTGGTCCTGCAGGTGGTAGGCGCGGATCTTGTTCAACAGCCCGATGCCACGGCCTTCCTGGCGCAGGTAGAACAGCACGCCACGGCCTTCCTTGGCGATCTTCTTCAGGGCAGCCTCCAGCTGGGCGCCGCAGTCGCAGCGCTGGGAGAACAGCGCGTCGCCGGTCAGGCATTCGGAATGCACGCGGCCCAGCACCGGCACGCCGCTACCGACATCGCCCAGGGTCAGGGCCAGATGTTCCTTGCCGGAAACTTCATCGTAGAAGGCGTGCAGCTCGAAGGTGGCCCAAGGCATGGGCAACTTGCACGAACTGACGAAGACCAGTTTTTCTTCCGGCACGGCGGCGGCCGGGGCGATGGATGAGGACATGACAACCTGCTTTCGAATCGAATGCTCAGAACCGCGTATCTTACCTTGCAGCCGGGTTTCTTTCAGCGCCCCACTATCCCGTACAAGCCACCTGAGCGACTTGTACGGGGAATTTGAATTACCCTCACGCAAGAAAAAGCCCCGCGCACGGCGGGGCCTTGCGGCGCCAAGCCAGCCGGCTCAGACCAACCCGTGCGCCTGCTGGTCCGCGTGATAGCTGGAGCGCACCATGGCGCCCACGGCGGCGTGCACGAAGCCCATCTTGTAGGCCTCTTCCTCGTACATCTTGAAGGTGTCCGGGTGCACGTAGCGGCGCACCGGCAGGTGGTCGCCACTGGGCATGAGGTACTGGCCGATGGTGAGCATGTCGACGTTGTGGGCACGCATGTCGCGCATGACCTGCAGCACTTCCTCGTCGGTCTCGCCCAGGCCGACCATGATGCCGGACTTGGTCGGTACTTCCGGATGCAGGTCCTTGAAACGCTTCAACAGGCTCAGCGAATACTCGTAGTCGGAACCCGGACGGGCTTCCTTGTACAGGCGCGGCGCGGTTTCCAGGTTGTGATTCATCACGTCCGGCGGGGCCATCTTGAGGATTTCCAGCGCGCGGTCCATGCGGCCACGGAAGTCCGGGGTCAGGATCTCGATGCGGGTCTCGGGCGACAATTCGCGTACACGCTGGATGCAGGCTGCAAAGTGGGCTGCACCGCCGTCGCGCAGGTCGTCGCGGTCCACGCTGGTGATGACCACGTAGGACAGGCGCAACTGGGCGATGGTCTTGGCCAGGTTTTCCGGCTCGTTGGGGTCCAGCGGGTCGGGACGACCGTGGCCGACATCGCAGAACGGGCAGCGGCGGGTGCACTTGTCACCCATGATCATGAAGGTCGCGGTGCCCTTGCCGAAGCATTCGCCGATGTTGGGGCAGGAAGCTTCCTCGCAGACCGTCACCAGGTTGTTGGCGCGCAGGATGTCCTTGATCTCGTAGAAGCGCGTGGTCGGCGAGCCCGCCTTGACGCGAATCCAGTCCGGCTTCTTCAGCTTTTCGGCGGCCACCACCTTGATGGGAATCCAGGCCGTCTTGCCGGCGCCTTTCTGCTTGTCCAGCGGGTTCACGCGGGCCGCGCCGGCGGCGTTGGCATTGGAGGAGGAATCTGCTGCGGAAGTGATTTCGGTCGTCATGTCGGTCGTTCCGGCCCCGGGCGCGCTCAGCGCGTGAGGCTCAAGCCATGCCCGCGAAGCGGGCGATCAGTTGGTCTGCAAGCAAGTCCTGGACATCGGCCAGGCGGGCCTGTCCGGCCCCCAGGGTCTGCATGTCCACGGTGGCCAGGCCTTCGTAGCCACAGGGATTGATCCAGGAAAACGGCGCCAGGTCCATTGCCACGTTCAGAGATACCCCGTGGTAGGTGCAGCCGTTGCCCCGTATCTTCAAGCCCAGCGCGGCCACCTTGGCGCCCTGCCAGGGGCCGTCGGCAGCGTAGATGCCGGGCGCCCCTTCCTTGCGTACACCGGCGAGATTATACGCCGCCAGCGTGGCGATCACCGCCTCTTCGATGTTGTGCACGAATTCGCGGGCGAACAGGCGCGCCCCGCTGCGGTTGCGGCGCAGGTCCATCAAGAGGTAGATGACCACCTGTCCGGGGCCGTGGTAGGTGACCTCGCCACCCCGGTCGGTCTGCACCACCGGGATGTCGTGTGGATTCAACACATGGGCGCGGTCGGCGCCCAGGCCCAGGGTATAGACGGGGGGATGTTCGACGATCCAGAGCTGGTCGGGACTGTCGGCGGTGCGCGCATCGGTGTAGGCGCGCATGTCGGCGAAGCTGGTTTCGTAGGACTCGACGCCCCGCCGCACGATCTGCGGGCGGCGGGCAGCAGCAGCGGCGGGGGTGTCGCTGGCGCTGGCGGTGGGTAGTGCGGTTTGCATGTCCGTCAGTGTAGCGAAATTCGGACAGGCCCGTGTCAGAACCAGCGGATCAGTCCGTGCGGCAACAACTTGCTGATACGCACCGTATCGCCACCCTCAGCCATCGGCAGCAGCGGCGCCTGCGGGGCGACGGCAGCACCGGTGCCGGACAGCCAGCTGCGCCAGCCCGCCCGACGCAGGGGCGACACCGTGAACTCGGCCGCACCGTGCACCGCTTCCAGGATGGCCAGCCCGCGCCCGTGGTAATCGAAGCAACGTCCGGCCGTGAGCCAGATGTCCTGCCGGCAGCCGGCAATGGTCAGCCACACCAGGCCGCTGGTGATGCGGATGCGCACGCCACCGCGCAGGCGGCGGGTCTGCGTCTGTCCTTCCAGAAGTCTCTCCGGAGGTGTCTGATCTGCGAATGAAATTGCCATGGCGGGTACTCCCTTGCGAAAATCCAGGCAAGCCGCGCCCCTGCCGCGCTGCCCGGTCGGGTGCGGCTTTCAGAGGGAGAATGCCTGGAGTGATGGTGAATGAGTCACCATTGTAGGAAAACCCTGCAGCACAACAAAACGATATATATTGCGTTTCTTTGCGAATGAAATTCACAAGGAACCCACCATGGCCGATCTCAGGAAACTGCCCAACCTGGCCGCCCTGCGCGCCTTTGACGCGGCCGCCCGCCACGAATGCTTCTCGCGTGCGGCCGAGGAGGTGCATGTGACCCCCGGTGCCATCAGCCACCAGGTGCGCGCGCTGGAAGAGGACCTCGGCCTGCAGCTCTTCAAGCGCCACGGCAAGCGCATCGCCATCACCGAGACCGGCCAGCGCTTCGCCGCCACTATCCGCAAGTCGCTCGGCGAAATCGCCCAGGCCGCCGAACACCTGCGCAGCCTGAACCGCCAGCAGCGCCTGGTGATCTCGGCCACACCCTCGTTCGCCTCACGCTGGCTGGCGCCGCGCCTGTGGAAGTTCATCGATGCCCATCCGGAAATCGAGGTGGTGCTGCAATCGGGCAGCCATCTGGCCGACCTGCGCCTGGACGGAGTGGACGTGGGCATCCGCTTCGGCCGCGGGCAATACAGCGGCGTGGTCACCGAAAAGCTCAGCGACGATTACTACTACCCGGTGGCCGCCCCCGGTTATCGCGGCGACGGCGCCCGCAGCCGCAAGCTCACGCGCCCGGCCGACCTGGCCCATTGCACGCTGTTGCGCATGGATACCCGCGAGTCCTGGCAGCCCTGGCTGACCCTGGCCGGGCTGGACCTGCCGGAGCCCAGCGGCACGCTGGTGGTGGAAGACTCCTCATTGACGCTGCGTCATGCCGTCGAGGGCAAGGGCGTGGCACTGTCGCGGCACACCATCGCCTGGCAGGAGATCGCCAGCGGCACGCTGGTGCGCCTGTTCGACGTGGCCCAGCTGTGCGACGAGGCGCACTACCTGGTGCACCTGCCGGAGGGGCTGGAAAAGCCCGGCGTGGTGGCCTTCCGCCAATGGATCTTCGAGGAGATGCAACTGTTCCAGGCCATCCCCGGCTGGCCGGGCGATGTGCCGAAAACGCCAGGCCGCAAAAAAGCGAAAAGCCCATGAAAAAACCGGCGCATCCCGAAGGACTGCGCCGGCCTTTGCCGACCTTGCGACACCGCGAACCGGATCAGAGCACGAACTTGACCATCTCGTGCGTGGACAGCGCGCGATAGATGTTGTCGAGCTGGGTGCGGCTGGTGGCGCGCACGGTCAGCGTCAACGACAGGTACTTGCCCTGGGTGGATGGCCGCATCTCGACCTTGCCCGCATGAAACTCGGGATCATGCTCGATGACCATGGCGACGATGGTTTCGGCGAACGCGTCATGGGTGACCCCGACCACCTTGATGGGGAAGTCGCTGGGATACTCGATCAGGGATTCTTCAGGGGAAATTGTGGGCATAGTCATGGCAAACCGTCTTGGCGTTGTCCGCTTCGGCGCTCCGGGTTTCAATGCTCCCAGATGGGGATGAACCGGCAGGCTTCAAGCGGAGGGTCGGGTGAATACGGGTGGGGGATGCCTGCATTCTACGCCATGCCGGCGACCCGACGTGCAGAAAACGTCAGGGTCGCCGTTGATCAATGTGCGCGCACTGTGCTGGCCTGCAAGCTTACAGACGGGCCTTGGCTGCCTGGTAGGCCGCATAGACCTTGCCGAACACCGGCCCCGGATGCCCGCTGCCCACCGGCTGGCCGTCCAGCTTGACCACCGGCAGCACTTCCTTGCTGGCCGAGGAAATGATGAGCTCGTCGGCCGCCAGTACTTCCTCGCGGGTGATGCGGCGCGACTGCAGCACGATACCCTGCTCGACGCACAGCTCTTCCATCAGGCCATAGCGGATGCCTTCCAGGATCAGGTTGTCCTTGGGCGGTGCCGACATCTGGCCATCCTTGACCACCCACACATTGGAGGACGAGGCTTCCGACAGGAAACCGTCACGGAACTGGATCGCCTCGGTCACTTCATTCTCGGCAGCGAACTGCGCGGCCAGCACATTGCCCAGCAGCGAGGTCGACTTGATCTGGCAATTGAGCCAGCGGCGATCTTCCATGGTCACGCAGGCCACGCCCAGCTCGATGGCCGAGGCCGCCGGCAGCGCCATGGGATTGGTCATGATCAGCACCGTCGGCACCATTTCCTTGGGGAAGGCATGGGCGCGCTTGGCGACACCCCGGGTGACCTGCAGATAGATCATCTGGTCCTCCAGACCGTTGGCCTGGACCACCTGGTCGATCAGGGCGTTCCAGCCGGCCTCGTCATGCGGATTGGGAATACCGATGCTGTCCAGGCTGCGGAACAGGCGCGCGAGGTGCTGGCGACCACGGAAAGCCTTGCGGCGATACATGGGGATCACCTCGTAGATGCCATCGCCGAAGATGAAACCGCGATCCAGCACCGGGACGCGGGCTTCGGACAGCGGCGTGAGTTCGCCATTGAGATAGACGATGGGATCGTTCATGGTGGGCTTTCCAGTAATCGTGGGTGAGCGGGTGGATGCGGCGAACCGTGCCGCGATGAATCCATTCTGTCACGCCCTTTCCGCCGAGCTTATGCAAAAACGGTATGGCCCGCCATCTGCTCAGCTCACGACGTGATCGGCTGCATCTGCACGCGATGTCCCGCGCCCTCGCCCGCTGCCGCGGGGACGAACTTCCAGCGCACGTCGTGGAAGCGCGCCAGCGTCTCGCGGTGCGCGATGCTGATCACGGTCACGCCCGGCAGCTCGCGCGGCAAGGCGGCATAGAGCACCTCTTCGGTCTCGCCATCCATGGCGCTGCTGGCTTCATCCAGGAACACGATGCGCGGGCGATTCAGAAACACCCGCACGAAGGCCAGCCGTTGCTGCTCGCCCGGCGACAATGCCTGGCTCCAGTTGGCCGCCACATCCAGCCGGTCGGTCAGATGCGACAGGCGGCACAGGGCCAGGTAACGGAGGATGAGGGCATCCTCGAAACTGCCCTCGGCTGCCGGATAGGACAGCGCCGCCCGCAGGCTGCCGATGGGCAGGTAGCTGCGCTGGGGCAGGAACATCACCGGGGCATCCTGCGGCAGGCCGACCTGTCCATGACCATAGGGCCAGACATCGGCCATGGCGCGGATCAGCGTGGACTTGCCACATCCCGAGGGGCCGCTGATGAGCACATGCTCGCCCGACTCCACCCGCGCATCGAGACTGCGCATCATCGGCGCGCCATCCGGGAAGGACAGCTGCAAACCCGACACCGTCACCGCACTGCCCGCATGCGGCGCCACCTCGATGGTGCGCGCCATGCCGGTGGCACGCTCGACGTCGGCATGGAAGCCCGCCAGCCGGTTGATGCTGGCCTTCCAGCTGGCCAGCGTGGTGAAGGCATTGATGAACCACGACAGCGCATCCTGCACCTGGCCGAAGGCATCGCTGATCTGCATCAGCACACCCAGCGAGATGGCGCCCGAGAAGTAGCGCGGCGCCGACACCAGCATCGGGAAGATCACCGCAAACTGGCCATAGAAATTGACGGCCACATTGAGCTTCTTGGTCAGCCGCATGATGTCCCACCAGTTGCGGCGGATATCGTCCAGGCGTGCTGTCAGCTGGGTGCGTTCCTGCACCTCGCCGCGATACAGGGCCACCGCCTCGGCATGCTCGCGCACACGGATCAGGCCGAAACGGAAGTTGGCCTCGAAGCGCTCCTGGTTGAAGCTCAATCCCACCAGCGGGCGACCGATCCACCACACCAGCCCGGACCCGACGGCGGCATAGGCGATGACGAACCAGACCATGTAACCGGGAATGACCCAATTCTGCCCACCGGCCGAAAAACTCAGCGGGCCGCTGACCGACCACAGGATGTGGATGAAGGAAAACAGGGTGACGCTGCTGGAGATGAACCCGAGCACCAGCGACAGCGTATCGGAGGTCAGCGCATGCAGGTCCTCGGCGATGCGCTGGTCGGGGTTATCCGAGAGCCGACCCTCCTGCCCTTGCTCGATGCGGTAATAGGCGCGATGCGCCAGCCACTGGTCGAGATAGCGGGTGCTCATCCAGTAGCGCCAGCGGATCTGCAGCGCCTGCTTCAGGTAGACGCTATAGATGGCGATGGCCACGAACACGAAGGCCAGTCCCGAGAACTGCCACAGCAAGGATTTGAACTGCGGATAGTCGCGCGATTGCAGCACGTTGTACATGTCGCGGTTCCACGAGTTCAGGCGCACGTTGATGTAGACCATGCCCAGGTTCAGGGCAATGATGGACAGCAGCAGCGCCCAGGCCTTCCACTTTTCTTCGGATACCCAGAACGGCCGGATGAGCCGCCATATCTGGGTGCGGGTGGCACGGTTGGCGAGATGGCTGGGATCGGCCGGTGGCGTGGAAGCGACTGCAGGGGACGGGTGTTCGGTCATGTCGTGGTCCTGGCGGTTGTTTTGCTGCCCAGCTTGCCGCAGAAGACTTAACGCAGGCTTAAGCACCCTCTCCCGCCCATCCTGTGGGACCGCGCAGAGACTATCGCTTCCATCGGAAGATTCAATCCAGGGCCGTGGCGATTGCCGCTAGACTGCCCTCTTCGCACCATGTTGCCGGTCATCAACGCCGCGTCCGAAGGCGGACTAATACCATCGTCTGGTAGGCGCCTGCGGGCTGACCCGCAATAATCGGCAACATCGGCAGCATCGGTCACAAGTCACTGTCGCGTCACCAGTCCATCATTCCAGGGAGCCTGTCATGCATCCACTTACCCCCAAGCGTCGCTCACTGAGCGTCGCCACCCAATTGTCGCTGAGCTTTGCGCTGGTACTGGCAATGATGCTGGTGCTGACCGTGGTCAGCATTACCAAGGTCAATGCCATCGAGGGCAGCCTAGCGCGGGT
Source organism: Herbaspirillum sp. AP02 (assembly GCF_015767275.1). Lineage (GTDB taxonomy): Bacteria > Pseudomonadota > Gammaproteobacteria > Burkholderiales > Burkholderiaceae_D > Herbaspirillum. Next base: position 44,725 of record NZ_JADWMY010000016.1, on the reverse strand, counting down.
CAGCGAAGACAACAACGTCAAGCAGCGCTACGCCATCAACTTCCGCGGCAGCGTGCATGACCGCGCCATCGCCCTGCGCGACTTGACCCTGGTGGGCGATGCCGAGGTCAAGGACGTGATGGCCCAGATCGACAAGCTCGACGCCGATTACCAGCAGTCGGCCAAGCCGCTCGATGCGGTCTTCGCCAGCATGAGCGTGCGCCCCGACGAGCGCGCCAGTCTGGAACGCATCAAGGCCGTGGAAGCCCGCGCCATGCCGCTGGCCGCCAAGGCCATCGCGGCACGCAAGGCGGGTGACATCGAGGCTGCGCGCCAGTTGATGCTGGGCCAGGTCAAGCCGGCCTTTGTCGAATGGCTGGCCGCGATCAACCAGTTCATCGACCTGGAAGAAGGTATGAGCCAGGCGGAATCAGCCAAGGCCCGCAGCACCGCACGCGGCTTCCAGGCCTTCATGCTGATCCTGCTCAGCGCCGCGCTGGTGGCCGGCGTGGTGCTGGCCACGCTGATCACCCGCTCCATCCGTGGCGCACTGGGCGCCGAACCGGACGAGGTCAAGCACGTGGCGCTGGCCGTGGACCGTGGCGAGCTGTACCACGAGGTGACGCTGCGCCATGCCGGCAATGCGCGTCGCCAGAGCATCATGGAAGCCCTGGCCGAAATGAGCGGCAACCTGCGCAACACCGTCAGCGAAGTGCGCGATGCCGCCGCTGGCGTCGCCACCATCAGCGCCCAGATCGCCGCCGGCAACAGCGACCTCTCGGCCCGCACCGAAGACCAGGCCGCCTCGCTGGAAGAAACCGCCTCGGCCATGGAGCAGCTGACAGCCACCGTCAAGCAGAACGACGGCCACGCCCGCGAAGCCAACCAGCTGGCCCGCAATGCCTCCGACATCGCCAAGCAGGGTGGCGCCATCGTCGAAGAGGTGGTCGATACCATGGCCGCCATCAACACCTCGTCGCGCAAGATCGTGGACATCATCGGGGTGATCGACGGCATCGCCTTCCAGACCAATATCCTGGCCTTGAATGCCGCAGTGGAAGCGGCCCGTGCCGGTGAACAGGGACGCGGTTTCGCCGTGGTCGCCACCGAGGTGCGCAGCTTGGCCCAACGCAGCGCGGCGGCCGCCAAGGAGGTCAAGCAACTGATCGATGCCTCGGTCGACAACGTCGAGAACGGTACCCGCCTGGTGGAGCGCGCCGGCGAGACCATGGAACAGATCGTGACCAGCGTGCAGCAGGTGACCGATGTGATGGGCGAGATTTCCACCGCCAGCCATGAGCAGAGCGTGGGCATCGAGGAAGTCAACAAGGCCATTGCCCTGATGGATCAGGTGACCCAGCACAATGCCGCGCTGGTGGAACAGGCCAGCGCCGCCGTGGCCACGCTGCAAGAGCAGGCGGTGAACCTGAACCAGGCGGTGGGCGTATTCCAGCTGGAAGCACCGGACGCGCTGGTGCCGGCACCGGTGGCGGGGGTGTCCGTGGCAAGGACAGCGCAAACCGCACCGCTGTTGCGTACCGTACAGGTCCCGCTGCAAGTGGCACCGGCACTGCCGATGGAAAAGCTGGCGGCCTGATGCTCAAGTGAAGTGATCTGGTGATCAGGTGGCCTTGATCCGGGGCCACCTGCTCTTCCCCTCGCGAGCGGGCCGGCGCTGCTGGCGCTACCCTCTGTGCACCACCCTCCCCCTCATAACTCCCCTAGGAAGTCCTCCACGAACGCGCGCATGCGTGCCTGCCGTGCGCTGGCCATGGCCGCTCCGCTGGCGGTCTGGAAGCCCTCCTGCAAGCGCAACAGCTTGGCCGGGAAATGGTCCAGCGCGAAGCGACGATCGTCCAGTACCCGCCCGTGCGCCTGTGGGTCCAGCGGTTCATAGAGCGCCGACCCCATCCGCCCCGCCACATAGAAGCAACGTGCCACGCCAATGGCGCCGATGGCATCCAGCCGGTCGGCATCCTGCACGATCTTCGCCTCCAGCGACTGCGGGGTGATCTGCGCCGAGTAGCTGTGGGCCTGCACGGCATGGACTACGCGGTCGGCGTCTTGCGCGGTCCACCCCAGCGCGTCCAGGATTTCCCGCGCGCGTTGCGCCGAGAGCGTCGAAGCCTGGCTGCGCAGGGGCGAATCCTTCTCCACCCGCACGCAGTCATGCAAGAGCACGGCGGCCAGCAGGATGCGCAGGTCACCTCCCTCCTCCTGCTGGAGACGGCGCGCATTGTTCCAGACCCGCAGCAGATGCGAGAGATCATGCGAACCATCACCGGCATCGTCGAGGACATAGGGCAACAGCGTGAGAGCCAACGGCTCTTGTGGCTGGAAGGCGACGGCGGCTTGCGAGAGATTCATGGCTGCAATAGATGAATGGAGGGCAATTCATCAGTATCGCCGATCCGGGAACCTCAGGCGCCGACCACCATTCCGATTTTCCGACAAGTGTTTTTGACTTGTCCGATACACCTGGGCAGCTCGCCTATGAGATGATGCGGCTTCCATGGCTTCCACCATTTCCGCGGGCAAGCCCCGGATCACGATAGTGGCCCTGCTGCCGCAACGATCCGCCAGCCGCGCACGAAGCCGCGCCACAGGTCAGCTTGGCCTGTCCTGCGCCCGCCGCCGCATCGCCGTCGCCCGCCGCCCCCTTTTTGGAGTTTGTTGCATGTTCAGCTGGTTCGAAAAACTGGTCCGTCCCTATCCGGAAACACACCCCCTGCCGCCCCCACGTGGCTTCATGCGCTTCATCTGGTTCTGTACCCGGGGCGTGCGCCCCTACATCGCCGCCATGACGTTGATGACGGCCATCATCGGCGTATTCGAGGCACTGCTGTTTGCCGCGCTGGGCCGTATCGTCGACTGGCTGTCCAAGATCGAGCCGGCGCACCTGTGGGCGCAAGAGGGGCATACGCTGCTGTGGCTGTTGCTGATCCTGGTGGCCAGTCCGCTGCTCATCGCACTGCAGACCATGTTCAAGCACCAGACCCTGGCCGGTAATTTTCCCATGCTGCTGCGCTGGAATTTCCATCGCCTCATGCTGAGCCAGAGCATGAGCTTCTACCAGAACGAATTCGCCGGACGGGTCGCCACCAAGGTCATGCAAAGCGCGCTGGCGGTGCGTGATTTCTGCATGATCGTGGGCGACATCCTGGTCTTCATCACCATCTATTTCGCGACCCTGATCGGCGTGGTCGGCAGCTTCGACATGTGGATGCTGGCACCTTTCTTCCTCTGGCTGGCGGCCTTCGCCGTGGCCCTGCGCTACTTCGTGCCGCGCCTGTCGGCAGTGGCGCGCAACCAGGCCGATGCACGTTCGATGATGACCGGCCGCATCACGGACGCCTACACCAACATCGCCACCGTCAAGCTGTTCTCGCATGCCGGCCGCGAAGCCGACTACGCCCGCAGTGCCATGCGCGAATTCCTGACTACGGTGCATCGCCAGATGCGGCTGGTCTCGGGTTTCGAGGTGGTCAATCACATCCTGAACATGATCCTCATCATCGGAGCCAGCGGGGTATCGCTGTACCTGTGGACGCAGGGCAAGGTGGGTATCGGCGCGGTCGCTGCCAGCACCGCGATGGCCCTGCGCCTGAACGGCATCGCCCACTGGGTGATGTGGGAAATGTCATCGCTGTTCGAGCACGTCGGTACGGTACAGGACGGCATCAACACGCTGGCGCTGGCGCATGACGTCAAGGATGCCCCGGATGCCCGGCCGCTCAAGGTCACGCAGGGCGAACTGCGCTTCGAGGGCGTGAGCTTCAGCTATGGCGGCGCGGCGCCGCGCCCGGTGGTGGACCGCCTGGACCTGGTGATCAGACCCGGCGAAAAGATCGGCCTGGTCGGCCGGTCCGGCGCCGGCAAGTCGACCATCGTCAACCTGCTGCTGCGCTTCTACGATATCGAGGGCGGCCGCATCACCATCGATGGCCAGGACATCGCCCACGTCACCCAGGACAGCCTGCGCGCGCAGATCGGCATGGTCACGCAGGACACCTCGCTGCTGCATCGTTCGGTGCGCGAGAACGTGACCTACGGCCGCCCCGACGCCAGCGATGCCGAGATGATCCATGCGGCCGAACGGGCCGAGGCACATGATTTCATCGGCACCCTGGCCGACGCCAAGGGCCGCACCGGTTATGACGCGCACGTCGGCGAGCGTGGCGTGAAACTGTCCGGCGGCCAGCGCCAGCGCATCGCGATTGCCCGCGTGATGCTCAAGGATGCGCCCATCCTGCTGCTGGACGAGGCCACCAGCGCACTCGATTCGGAAGTGGAAGCGGCCATCCAGACCAGCCTCTACAAACTCATGGAAGGCAAGACCGTGGTCGCCATTGCGCACCGCCTGTCCACCATTGCGGCCATGGATCGCCTGATCGTGCTGGACCAGGGCCACATCGTGGAGCAAGGCACGCACAGCGAGCTGCTGGCGGCCAACGGTTTGTATGCGCGGCTGTGGGCGCACCAGAGCGGCGGCTTCCTGGGCGAAGAGGAAGAACAGGTCGTGGCGACCGCCTGATCCGCCCGAGACACCGGCTCGCAAATGGTTTATATCATTTACGGATAGCGGCGGAAGATCGCGCAGAAAAAATGGGCGGACCTTTTACGGTGCGCCCATTTTTGCTTCGTACTCCGGAGTTGCTCCGACCCTGCTCCGCCCCTATTGCAGGTTGAACGAAGCCGTCTTCACATCCTTGGAATCCAAGCCCACCTGCACCTGGAATTCACCCGGCTCGGCCACGTATTCCAGCTTGGCGTTATAGAAGGACAGCGCCTTGCGGTCGATGCTGAAGCGCACCTGTTTTTCCTCTCCCGGCTGCAGCATCAGCTTGCGGAAATCCTTCAGTTCCTTGACCGGCCGCACCACCGAAGCGGCCACATCGCGGATGTACAGCTGCACCACGGTCGCACCGGCGCGACGGCCGATGTTCTTCACGGTGACACTGGCCTCGACCTTGCCATCGGCCTGCATGGTCGGCTGCGACAGACTGACATCGGAGAGCTTGAACTCGGTATAGCTGAGGCCATAGCCGAAGGGATAGAGCGGGCCATTGGGTTCGTCGAAGTATTGCGAGGTGTAGTTGCCGGGCTTGCCTTCGGTGTAGGGACGACCGACGCGCGGATGGTTGTAGTAGCTCGGGATCTGCCCCACCGAACGCGGGAAGGTCAGCGGCAGCTTGCCGGAAGGATTGACGTCGCCGAACAGCACATCGGCAATCGCATTGCCACCCTCGGTGCCGGTGTACCAGGTCTCCAGGACGGCCGAGGCGTTCTCGCGTGCCCAGTTCAGGTCCAGCGGACGGCCATTCATCAAGACCAGCACCAGCGGCTTGCCGGTGGCCTTGAGCGCCTTGAGCAGATCCAGCTGGCTCTGTGGCAGCGACAGCGAGGTGCGGCTGGAGGATTCGTGCGACATGCCACGCGACTCGCCCACGGCGGCCACGATGACGTCGGCATGGCCGGCCGCCTGCACGGCTTCATCGATCATCGTCTGCGGGCTGCGCTTGTCCTGCACCACCTCCGGGTCATCCCAGTTCAGGAAGTTGAGGTAATCGACGATGTGCTTGTCGTCGGTGATGTTGGCGCCACGGGCATAGACCAGCCTGCCCTGCGTGCCCACCGCGGCCTGCAGGCCCTGGCGCACGGTGATGGTCTGCTTGTCGCGACCGGCCGCCGACCAGCTGCCCAGCATGTCGATGTGCGAATCGGCCAGCGGGCCGACCAGCGCGATGCGGGCATTCTTCTTCAGCGGCAGCGTAGCGTTGCGGTTTTCCAGCAGCACCATGGACTGCTGTGCCACTTCACGAGCGGCAGCGCGATGCAGGCGCGCATCGGCATAGACATCGGCCGGGTCATCGGCGGCACGGCCGATGCGCACGAACGGGTCCTTGAACAGGCCCAGGTCGTACTTGGCGCCCAGGATGTCGCGCACGGCGTTGTCCAGCTCCTGCTGCGAGACCTTGCCCGAGCGCACCAGCGCCGGCAATTGCTTGATGTAGACCTGGTCGGCCATGCTCATGTCGGTACCGGCTTTCATGGACAGGCGCGCCGCTTCGCTGTCGTTCTGCGCCACGCCGTGGTTGACCAGTTCGGTGATGGCGCCGTGGTCAGACACGGTCAGGCCCTTGAAGCCCCAGTCACGGCGCAGCAGATCCTGCAGCAGCCAGGTGTTGGAGGTGGCCGGGGCGCCATTGATGGAATTGAGCGCCACCATCACGGCACCGGCGCCGGCATCGATGGCGGCGCGATACGGCGGCAGGTAGTCGTTGTACATGCGTTGCGGGTCCATGTTGACCACGTTGTAGTCGCGCCCGCCCTCCACTGCCCCATACAGCGCGAAGTGCTTGACGCTGGCCATGACGCGATTGGCCGCGATGGGACGGGTCTCGCCCTGCAGTGCGCGCACGGAGACATCGGCGATGCGCGAGACCAGATAAGGGTCTTCACCGAAGCCTTCCGAGGTACGGCCCCAGCGCGGATCGCGGCTGATATCCACCATCGGCGCGAAAGTCATGTCGATACTGTCGGCAGCGGCTTCCTCGGCGGCGGTACGCATGGCCTTGGCGACCAGGTCCATGTCCCAGCTGGAGGCCAGGCCCAGTCCGATCGGGAAGGTGGTGCGGTGACCGTGGATCACGTCGTAGGCGAAGAACATCGGGATCTTCAGCCGCGAGCGCATCGCGCCTTCCTGCAGCGGACGGTTCTCGGCGCGGGTGACCGAATTGAAGGTACCACCGACGCGGCCGGCGGCCAGTTCCTCTGCCAGTTTCTTGGCAGGCATTTCCGGGCCGATGCTGATCAGGCGCAACTGGCCGATCTTTTCTTCCAGCGTCATCTGACGCAGCAGGTCGTCGATGAAGGCGGTCTTGTCACCCAGCAAGGCGGGGTTGGCTTGCGCATGGGCTGCGGGGCCACTGAGCGCGGCGGTACAGGCCAGCGCGCACAGGGTCATGGCCAAGGCCAGGCGGGGGCGGCGCACGGGCGCGGCTTGCCGCTCGGTAAGCTTGTGGGACACAGGTTTCCTCTCTTTTTCTAAACTTTGGCGGCGTACTGCCCTCTACTCTACGAACTTGCGCAAGCGGGACAGCAGCGTATCGACGGCGATAGCAATGGCTGGAGCATTAATTGCTTGTCTTCTATGATGCTTAGCCGGCCGGACGGTTCGCTATATTATTCTGTTTTGATGCCTGCAGGACAGTCAGGTACCTGGCGGTGTCCAGCCTGTTTGTACTGGAACGCCGCCTCTTTGTGGAGAGATGCATTGATCAAACGTGGACTGAAATGGAGTTTCCTGCACGGCATGGTGCTGTCGGCGTCACTGCTGGCCGCTTCGGTGCAGGCGCAGAGCAGGCAGGGCTTCGACCTCAACCAGGCCGTGGCACGCGCCAAGGCGCTGGCCGACCAGCCTTATCAGAAACCGGCGAGCAATCTCTCGCCGACCTTCGCGGCGATGCAGTTCGCCGACTACATGAAGATCCAGCCGAAGAGCGAGAAGTTCGAATGGCGCGATCAGAAGACGCCCTTCAAGCTGGCCTTCTACCACCAGGGCATGCAGTTCAACGCGCCGGTGGCGATCCACGAGATCATCGATGGCCGCGTGCAGGATGTGGGCTACAGCACCGACCGCTTCAACTTCGGCGACCTGGCGCTGGCCAAGGACAGCACGGCGCACCTGGGCTATGCGGGCTTCCGCGTGGTCTATCCGCTCAATCGCGATGACAAGGAAGACGAAGTCATGAGCGTGCTGGGCGCGAGCTACTTCCGTGTGATCGGCAAGGGGCAGGTCTATGGCCTGTCGGCGCGTGGGCTGGCGATCGACACGGCCATGCTGAGCGGCGAGGAATTCCCGCACTTTACCGAATTCTGGATCCAGCGTCCGGCCCCGGGCGAGAAGCAACTGACCTTCTATGCACTGCTGGATTCGCCCCGCGCTACCGGGGCCTACAAGTTCACGCTGACCCCGGGCCAGGATGCGCTGCTGGATGTGCAGGCGCGCGTGTTCCTGCGCGGCGAGGTGGGTCGCCTGGGCATTGCACCGCTGACCAGCATGTTCCTGTTCGGCCCCAACCAGCAATCCTCGCGCCGCAACTTCCGCCCGGCCATCCATGACTCCAACGGCCTGGCGATCCACACCGGCAATGGTGAATGGCTGTGGCGTCCGCTCAACGATCCGCAGAATGTGGAAGTGAGTTCCTTCGAGGTGACCAATCCGCGTGGCTTCGGACTGCTGCAGCGGGGCCGCGAGTTCTCGGCTTTCGAAGACCTGAAGGATCGTTATGACCTGCGTCCCTCGGCCTGGATCGAGCCGCGTGGCGACTGGGGCCGTGGCGCGGTGCAACTGGTGGAAATCCCCACCGCCGACGAGACCAACGACAACATCGTGGCCTACTGGCTGCCGGCGCAATTGCCGGCGCGCGGCACGCCGGTGGCCTATGACTACCGCATCCACTGGACCATGGACGAGCCGGCCATCCTCAACAACGAGGTGGGCTGGGTCAAGCAGACCTTCCATACCGATGGTGAGCTCACGCAAGCCAACCTGATCCGCGCCTTCGACGGTACCACTGCCCTGCTGGTGGACTTCACCGGCGGCCCGCTGGGCAAGCTGCCCGCCGGGACCCAGGTGCAGCCTCAGGTGAGCGTGTCCAACAATGGCGAGCTGATCGATGCGCAACTGCAGCCCAATCCGGCCATCAACGGCTGGCGCCTGACCTTGCGGGTGAAGATCCGCAACGTCGCGCAGGCGGTGGAATTGCGCGCCGCGCTCACTGCCAATGGCAAGCCGCTGACCGAGACCTGGAGCTATCAGCTGCCGCCGCGTTCGGACGTGCAGCGGACCTTCTGATCCCGAGGCGCTGAAACAGTAAATTATTTATATCAATAAAAATGGGCTGCAAGTGACATCACTTGCAGCCCATTTTTTTGCGGCGTCGCGCCTTGCATCACGCGATGCGCAAACCGGCGATCAGCTCTCCACCGATTCGCCGCGCAAGCGGGCGATGACGCCATCCAGGGCATCGAGGTCGTTGAAGGTGATGATCAGCTGGCCCTTGTTGCGGGCGCCGGTCTTGATGCTGACCTGGGTCGCCAGGAGGTCGGAGAGTTCTTCTTCCAGGCGGGTGATGTCACGCGACTTGTCGCGGGCTTCGCGTGGCTTGGCGGCCTGCTCGGCGGAGGCGCGGGTGACCAGCTTTTCGGCGTCGCGCACCGACATGCGCTTGGCCACGATCTGGTTGGCCAGCTGGATCTGGGTCGCCGAATCCACCGCCAGCAGCGCACGGGCATGGCCCATGTCGATGTCGCCGGCCATGAGCATGGTCTGCACCGGCTTGGCCAGGTTCAGCAGGCGCAGCAGGTTGGATACCGCACTGCGCGAGCGGCCCACGGCCAGCGCTGCCTGCTCGTGGGTGAAGGCGAAATCGGTGATCAGGCGATGGATGCCCTGGGCTTCTTCCAGGGGATTGAGGTCCTCGCGCTGCATGTTTTCGATCAGCGCCATGGCGGCGGTGGTCTGGTCGTCCACGTTCTTGACCAGCACCGGCACTTCGGTCAGGCCGGCGATCTTGGCGGCGCGGAAGCGGCGCTCGCCGGCGATGATCTCGTAGACGTCACGGCCGTTCTTCTGGCCGATGGCGCGGATCAGGATGGGTTGCAGCAGGCCCTGTTCCTTGATGGAGGCGGCCAGCTCATTGAGCGCGCCCTCGTCCATGCGGGTGCGCGGCTGGTACTTGCCGGCCTGCAGCTCGGTGACGGCCATCACGCTGGGCAGGCCGGCCTTGGCCGCTTGCGCTTCTTCGGTGATGTCGGAGGAGCCACCCAGGAGTGCGTCCAGTCCGCGTCCCAGTCCCTTGGATTTTTTCGGTAGAGTTGCCATGCGATTGCCTGATGAAAACGATGCCTGATTACAGCGTCTTGATGCGCTCGACCATTTCCGCGCCGAACGCGATATAGGCCTGCGCACCCTTGGAGGATGGATCGAAGGTGACACCCGGCAAGCCATACGACGGCGCTTCGGCCAGTCGCACGTTGCGCGGGATGACGGTCTTGAAGACCTTGTCACCGAAGTGTTGCTCCAGCTGGTCCGATACCTGTTGCGACAGCGTCATGCGCGGGTCGAACATCACCCGCAGCAGACCGATCACCTTCAGTTCCGGATTCAGCTTGGCATGCACCTTCTTGATGGTGTTGACCAGATCCGACAGGCCTTCGAGTGCGTAGTATTCGCACTGCATCGGGATGATCACGCCATGCGCCGAACACAGGCCGTTCAGGGTCAGCATGGACAGCGCCGGCGGGCAGTCGATGAGGATGAAGTCGTAGTCCTCCGCCACCTGGACGAAGGCATTCTTCAGGCGTGCTTCGCGCTGTTCCAGTTCGACCATCTCGACTTCGGCGCCGGCCAGCTCACGATTGGCCGGCAGCACGTCGAAACCGCCGGCCTCGGAACGCTTGCGCACGCTGGGGATGTCGGACATGCCCAGCAGCACCTCATAGATCGAGCCTTCCAGCGTGGCCTTGTTGATGCCGGCCCCCATGGTGGCATTGCCCTGCGGGTCGAGGTCGACCAGCAGCACGCGCTGGTTCAGTTGCGCCAGACCGGCGGCCAGGTTGACCGCGGTGGTGGTCTTGCCTACGCCACCTTTCTGGTTGGCGACACAAAATATTTTTGCCATATCTTTTTTATGTGAGCGTTATTGCGTGGTCAACTTGATGCCGAAACCGATCAGGAAGACCCCTGCCGCACGCGAGGCCAGCTTGGCGATGGTGCGATTGCGGGCCATGCGACGGGCGGCGGCATTGCCGACGAAGATCAGGAAACTGCCATAGAAGAAGGTGCAGGTACTGATCACGGCGCCCATCGTGAAGAAGGTGAGCGAGCCCTGTTGCGTGGCGGGGTCCAGAAACAGCGGGAAGAACGCCATGTAAAACACGATGGCTTTCGGGTTGAACAAGGTCACCAGAAAGCCGCGCCGGAATTCTGCGGCGTTGGAAAAGGGTACGACTGTACCACCGCCCTCGCCTCTTGCAAACAAAAGACGCCCGCCGAGGTAGGCCAGGTAGGCTGCACCCAGGTACTGCAGGCCGTGGAACAGCAAGGGGTTGGCATGCAGCAGTGCCGCCACGCCGGCTGCAGCCAGGAACATGAGCACGATGTCACCCAGCATCAGACCCGCCTGCGCCATGAAGCCACCGCGCAATCCCCCCTTGGCGGCGCAGGTCAGCACGCAGAAGGTGCCGGGGCCGGGCAGCAGCAGGAACACCATGGTGGCGGCAACCAGTTGCCAGATATCGGTGATGCCGAGGGAATGAAAGATCGCCTGCATGGTGGGTCTCCTTGAATGTGAGCGGCCCGGGTTGCTGCCCGGGCCGCCGGCCTGATGTCAGGTGCCGTATTTACGGCTTGCTCTTGACCACCCGCGCGGTATCGAAACCCTGCTTGGTGGCGTTGTTGAGTGCGTTCTCGTATTGCTCGTCGCTGATGGTCGGCGTGCGCGAGAGTATCCACAGGTATTCGCGCGACGGGCTGCCGACGGTGGCCAGCGTGTAGTGCTCGTCCAGGTCCATGATCCAGTAGTCGCCCCAGACCATCGGCACCCACGACAGCCAGGCCGGCGCAAAGCGCACTTCCAGCTTGCTGTTGTTGCTGCCCGGGACCACCCGCGCCACGCCTTTGGCTTCATCCGTGCCGTCGGCGGTCTTGCAGCGGTTGGTGACGTCGATCATGCCATCGTCACGGGCAGCATACTCGGCGCTGGTGCCGGAGACGCATTTTTTCTGGAAACTGTTGGGAATCTTGGCGATTTCGTACCACTTGCCCGCATAGCGCTTCAGGTCCACGGAGGGCACGGTCTTGACTTCCTGGGCGCTGGCGGTGGCGATGACGCCATAGGCCGCCATCGAGACCATGGTCGCCACCAGGGCCTGTTTGAGTTTGTTCATCAGGTCGCTCTTTCCATGAAGATGAGATGCCGTTCGGCATCCAGGCCCGGCACCTGCAGGGGCTGCACTTGCTGCACCGTCCACCCCGCCGGCAACCGGTCGATTTCCTCTTGCGGCAGCACACCCTTGAGGGCGATGTACTTGCCACCTTGTTGCAAGAGGTGGTTCGACCATGTGACGAAGTCCTTCAGTTCCGCAAAGGCGCGGGAAGTGATGACATCGTATTGTTGCTCGACTGGCAACTGCTCGACGCGGGCATGGAGGACCGTCACATTGCCCAGTTGCAATTGCGCCTTGACCTGATTCAGGAAGGCGGTTTTCTTCTGGACCGTATCGACCAGGGTGATCTTCATCTGCGGCTCGGCCTCGGCGGCCCAGATCGCCAGCACGATGCCCGGCAGCCCACCACCGGCGCCCACATCCAGCACGCGCTGCGCGCCGGCAAAGGCGGACACGGCCGACAGCGAATCGAGCAGGTGATGCGACACCATCTGGGCCGGATCACGCAAGGCGGTCAGGTTGTAGACCTTGTTCCACTTCGCCAGCAGGGCCTGGTAGGCCATCAACCTGGCGATCTGCGCCTCCGAGAGCGTGAGCCCGAGGGCCAGGGCCCCCTCGTTCAGGGTGCGGGTCAGTGAGGACAGGTCTGCAGTGTTGCTCATCCGTGTTGCCTTGGTATTGATCTGGGTCGGTGGTGCCGTGGGCAGTAATGTGAAGCTTTGCGCAGCCTCAGGCGGCCTGGTTGTCGCTGGCGGTCAACTGCTTCAGGCCACCCTTCTTCAGGTGTACCAGCAGCAGCGACAGCGCCGCCGGGGTCACGCCGGAAATGCGTGAGGCCTGGCCCAGGGTCTCGGGGCGATGCTTGTTCAACTTCTGGCGCACTTCGATGGACAGTGCCTTGACGTCCATGTAGTCCAGATCGGCGGGCAGCTTCAGGTTTTCGTTGTGGTCCTGGCGGCTGATCTCGTGCGCCTGGCGGGCGATGTAGCCGGCGTACTTGACCTGGATCTCGACCTGCTCGCGCACCGGTCCCTCTTCGATGCCGGGGCCGGCCAGGGGCTGGCCTTCACTGCCGGTCAGGCTCATCAGGCTGTCATAGTTGACGTTGGGACGGCGCAGCAGGTCCAGCAGGTTGTATTCGCGTTCGATGGCCTTGCCCAGCACGCGTTCGGCTTCGGCGGCGGCGAGGATGCGCGGATTCACCCAGGTGGACTTGAGGCGTTCCATTTCACGTGAAACGGCTTCGCGCTTGCGTTCGAAGGCTTCCCATTGCGCATCACCTACGCAACCCAGTTCGCGGCCGATTTCGGTCAGGCGCAGGTCGGCATTGTCTTCGCGCAGCGAAAGACGGTATTCGGCCCGGCTGGTGAACATGCGGTACGGCTCCTGCACGCCCTGGGTGACCAGGTCGTCGACCAGCACGCCCAGATAGGCTTCATCGCGGCGCGGGGTCCAGGCATCCCGGCCCTGGGTCTGCAAGGCGGCATTGATGCCGGCCAGCATGCCCTGGGCGGCGGCTTCTTCGTAACCGGTGGTGCCGTTGATCTGACCGGCGAAGAACAGGCCCTGCACCTGACGGGTTTCCAGCGAGGACTTCAGGCCACGCGGGTCGTAGTAGTCGTATTCGATGGCATAGCCGGGGCGCAGGATGTGGGCGTTTTCCATGCCCTTCATCGAGCGCACCAGTTCCAGCTGCACGTCGAATGGCAGGCTGGTGGAGATGCCATTGGGGTAGAACTCGTGGGTGGTCAGGCCCTCGGGCTCCAGGTAGATCTGGTGCGAATCCTTGCTGGCGAAGCGGTGGATCTTGTCTTCGATGGAGGGGCAATAACGCGGGCCCACGCCTTCGATGACGCCGGTGTACATGGGGCTGCGATCCAGGCCGCCACGGATGATGTCGTGGGTGCGGCTATTGGTATGGGTGATCCAGCACGGCATCTGGCGCGGATGCATGGCAGCGTTGCCCATGACGGAGAACACCGGTACCGGATCGAGATCACCCGGCTGCTCTTCCAGGATGGCCAGGTTGATGCTGCGACCATCGATACGCGGCGGCGTACCGGTTTTCAAACGGCCTTGTGGCAGCTTCAATTCCTTCAGTCGGGCGGAAAGCGAGACTGCAGGCGGATCACCGGCACGACCGCCGGAATAATTGTTCAGTCCTACGTGAATTTTCCCGTCGAGGAAGGTACCCGCGGTTAATACCACTGCGTGGCCTGCGAAACGGATGCCGGCCTGAGTCACGGCACCGATGACGCGGTCGCCTTCCAGCATCAGATCATCCACCGCCTGCTGGAACAGCCACAGGTTGGGCTGATTTTCCAGACGGGAGCGGATCGCCGCCTTGTACAGGATGCGGTCGGCCTGGGCACGCGTGGCGCGCACCGCCGGGCCCTTGGAGGAATTCAGGATGCGGAACTGGATGCCCGCCTCGTCGGTGGCGATGGCCATCGCCCCCCCCATCGCATCGACTTCCTTGACCAGGTGGCCCTTGCCAATCCCGCCGATGGAGGGATTGCAGGACATCTGGCCCAGGGTCTCGATGTTATGCGTCAAGAGCAGGGTTTTCTGGCCCATGCGTGCTGCGGCCAGTGCAGCCTCGGTGCCGGCGTGACCGCCGCCAACGACGATGACGTCAAATTGTGTGGGGAATAGCATGATGCGGGCCTCGTGGTGAGGTGAGAACAGAGGCGAGATTATAAGACCTTTTATCCGGACGGGTCGGGAGGTAGGTCCCACGCTGTTGGTTTACCGCACTTCCCTGCCCTGCTGAACGCTATCGCCGGCAACTTCCGATAGACATAGCTGATCGATGAAACATGGTCGGCACTGTTTCACGTGGAACATCGGGTGGATATCTTTGCGCTTGAGTGAAATACAACGAGCAAATAAAAACGGAGCCCTTGGCTCCGTCTTCAACTTCACTCACGCTGTTTCACGTGAAACATCAAACATGTTTTCTAACGAAGAAACGCATCGTACCCGGACTTCAGGATCAACGCCCCGACCACGATCAAGAACAACTTGCGCACAAAGACGCTGCCATGTTTCATCGCCAGTCGGGTACCCACCAGCGAACCCCCGATATTGAATACCGCCATCAGCAGACCCAGCTGCCAGATCACATGGCCGCTATACCCGAACCAGCACAAGGCCGCGAGATTGGTCGCGATGTTGACGAACTTGGAGACCGCCGAGGCCGACAGGAAGTCATAGCTGAACACCCGTACGAACAGGAAGACCAGGAAGCTTCCCGTACCTGGGCCGAATACCCCATCGTAGAAGCCGACCGCACCACCGATCAGGGCGGCGTAGATCATCTCCCGTCTGCCGGTCAGGGTGGGGGCATGCGTGGTACCGAAATCCTTTTTCTTCAGCGTGTAGAGCGCAACCGCGATCAATACGAAGGGCAAGGCCTTGCGGATCAGATCGGTCGGGATATGGGTGACCACATACGCACCGAAGAAGGAAAACGCAAATGCGGCCATGGCGGCCGGCGTCACGGTACTCCAGCGTACGGCCACCTTGCGCGCGAAATTGATGGCGGCAGCGCTGGTCCCCATCACGCCCGCCACCTTGTTGGTACCCAGCAGCGTGGCCGGTGCGGTATTGGGAAAGACCGAGAACAAGGTCGGCACCAGCACCAGCCCTCCCCCGCCCACCACTGCATCGATCAGACCGGCAACGAACGCGGCGCCGCACAGGATGAAGTAATCAAGCATGCGTCACCTCCATGACGAAACGGACCGGACCGGCAAGGGGTGATGATGGGAACGACGGGAACGATGCAAGGCTGTGCATAAGATAGGGCGCGGATAGGTGATGTGGAGAATCGGAGAAATGGGAAACCGGGCGAGTGCTGCTGATCGCCCTCTCCGACCGGCCCACATTCTACCGCCCTGCCACCGGCAGCATCAGCAACAGATGGAGCCTGCCTATCCCTGTTCCGGAACATCCACGATCTGTTATGCCCGGCAAAGCACAAAGAAAAGCCTGTGGACAAAAAATTACCGCCGGGAAATCACCTGGTCGGTGACTCGCCGGCGGCAAGCGGATCACCGTGGTGGGTGACCCGCGCTCTGTCGAACGGTGTGCTAGTGCGAACTCTTGGCCTGCCCTTTCCCGAACAGCGCCTGGATTTCCCCGACGATGCCCTTGCGGAAGGCCAGCACGCAAACGATGAAGATGAAGCCGGTCACGATGGTCACCGAATCTCCCAGGGTGTTGAACCAGTCGATGCTGGTGGCATTGGCCAGCCAGCTGCCGATGTCACCCAGCTTGTTCTCCAGCATGATGATGATGACCGCACCGACGATGGGACCGAGGATGGTGCCCAGACCGCCTACGAGGGTCATCAGCACCACCAGGCCGGACATGCTCCAGTGCACGTCGGTCAGGGTTTCGAAGCCCAACACCAAGGTCTTGGTGGCACCGGCCAGGCCCGCCAGGCCGGCCGACAGCACGAAGGCCAGCAGCTTGTAGCGGGCCACGTCATAGCCCAGCGAGATGGCGCGGGGCTCGTTCTCCTTGATCGCCTTAAGCACCTGGCCGAAGGGCGAATGGATGGTACGCACGATCAGGGCGAAGCCCGCCACCGCGATGGCCAGCACCACGTAGTACAGGGTCATGTCGCTCTCCAGGCTCAGGAAGCCCAGCAACTTGCCACGCGGCACGCCCTGCAAGCCATCCTCGCCACCGGTGAACGGCATCTGCAAGGCCACGAAGAACAGCATCTGCGCCAGCGCCAGGGTGATCATGGTGAAGTAGATGCCCTGCCGGCGGATCGCCAGCAAACCCATCACCAGGCCGATCAGGGCGCCCGTCAGGGTACCGATGATCAAACCCAGCTCGGTCGGCAGTCCCCACACCTTCAGCGCCTGGCCGCACAGGTAGCCGGCCCAGCCGAAGAACGCGGCGTGACCGAAGGACAACAGGCCGGTGTAGCCGATCAGCAGGTTGAAAGCGCAGGCGAAGAGTGCGAAGCACAGCATCTTCATCAGGAACACCGGGTAGATGCCGAACGGTGCCGCCAACAACAATATTAGTAAAACAGCAATTCCGATTTTCTTGTTCATGCCGGTCTCCGATTATTTCTCTTTGCCGAACAGGCCGGCCGGACGGACCATCAGGACGATGGCCATGATGATGAAGACCACGGTGGCCGACAGTTCGGGGTAGAACACCCGGGTCAGGCCCTCGACCAGGCCGAGCATCAGCCCGGTCAGGATGGAGCCGAGGATGGAACCCATGCCCCCGATGACCACCACCGCAAACACCGTGATGATGAGGTTGGAGCCCATCAGCGGCGAGACCTGGATCACCGGTGCGGCCAGCACGCCGGCGAAAGCGGCCAGCGCCACGCCGAAGCCGTAGGTCAGGGTCACCATCAGCGGCACGTTGATACCGAAGGCTTCCACCAGCTTGGGGTTCTCGGTACCGGCGCGCAGGTAGGCGCCCAGGCGGGTCTTTTCGATCACGAACCAGGTGGCGAAACAGACGATCAGCGACGCCACCACGACCCAGGCGCGGTAGTTCGGCAGCACCATGAAGCCGAGGTTGGTCGCCCCCTGCAGCAGGTCAGGCACCGAATACGGCTGGCCGGAAACGCCATAGATGGAGCGGAAGATGCCCTCGATCATCAGCGTGATGCCGAAGGTCAGCAGCAGCCCGTAGAGGTGGTCCAGCTTGTAGAGCCAGCGCAGCATGGTCTTCTCGATGACGATGCCGAATGCGCCCACCAGGATCGGTGCCACGATGAGCATGACCCAGTAGTTCAGGCCGAGATAGGACAGGCCCATCCACGCCAGGAAAGCGCCCAGCATGTACAGCGTGCCGTGCGCAAAGTTGATCACGTTGAGCAAGCCGAAGATCACCGCCAGGCCCAGCGAGAGCATGGCGTAGAAGGAGCCGTTGACCAGTCCCAGCAGGAGCTGGCTCAACAAGGCTTGCAGGGGTATGCCGAATAGTTCCATAAAAACCCGTTCATCCAGATGGGTGAAAATCACCATCGCCTACAGCAAAAATCTGCCATCCCCGCGTGAACAGAAATGACAGATTTTGCTGGGCTGTGCGATGGCCTTACTGCTTGTTGCGCGCTGCTCGGTGCGTCCTGCTTACTTCCAGGCCGCGCACTTGGATTCAGCCTTGGTGGTCCAGGCCTGCTCGGCGGGAATGGTCTGCACCAGCTTGTAGTAATCCCACGGATACTTCGATTCCGACTGGGCCTTGACCTGGTACAGGTACATGTCGTGCATCACGCGGCCGTCGGCGCGCAGGTAGCCGTTCTTCTGGTACATGTCGTTGAACTTGGCCTTGCGCAGGGCGGCCATGACCTTGTCCGAATCATCGGTACCGATTTCCTTGACCACCTTCAGGTATTGCAGGGCGGCGGAGTAGTCGGCGGCTTGCAGGGACGACGGCATTTTCTTGCGCACGGCGAAGTAGCGCTTGGCGAAGGCGCGGGTCTCTTCGTTGGCATCCCAGTACCAGCTGTCGGTCAGGTACAGGCCTTCGGTGTTCTTCAGGGTCAGCGAGTGGACGTCGTTGATGAACACCAGCAGACCGGCCAGCTTGGCGGTCTTGGTGATGCCGAATTCGTTGGCCGCCTTCACCGAGTTGATGAAGTCGCCACCGGCGTTGGCCAGACCGATGATCTGGGCCTTGGAGCTCTGCGCCTGCAGCAGGAAGGAGGAGAAGTCGGATGCGCCCAGCGGGTGCTTGACCGAGCCCACCACGGTGCCGCCGGAAGCCTTCACGACATTGGCGGTGTCGGATTCCAGGGAGTGGCCGAAGGCATAGTCGGCGGTCAGGAAGAACCAGCTCTTGCCACCCTGCTTCACCACTGCCGAGCCGGTACCCTTGGCCAGGGCCACGGTGTCGTAGGCGTAGTGCACGGTATAGGGCGAGCACTCTTCATTGGTCAGGCGGGCCGAACCGGCGCCGATCTGCATGTAGACCTTCTTCTTCTCGGCCGCCACCTTGGCGCTGGCCAGGGCGGTACCGGAGTTGGTGCCACCGATGAGCATGTCCACGCCCTGCTGGTCGAACCATTCACGGGCCTTGCTGGCGGCCACGTCGGCCTTGTTCTGGTGGTCGGCCACCAGCAGTTCGATCTTCTTGCCGTTGATGGCGCCGCCCATGTCGGCAATCGCCATCTTGATGGCTTCTGCGCCACCCTGGCCGTCGATGTCCGAATACACGCCCGAGATATCGGTGATGAAACCGATCTTGATCACGTCGCCCGAAATCTGGGCCGAAGCCGATGCCGTCGCGAATGCCGCTGCTGCAGCGGTGATCGCCAGTGCCATTGCCTTAAGTTTCATATTCATCTCCTCTGTTATGAAGCCCGCGTGTGTATTGAAGCGAGACAACTTGGTGGAACGGGGAAAGGATCGCTCACCCCGCTGACGTACTTGTTTGGCAGTACTTCTTGTTCTGGTGATGCAGGTGCTACGGAAAAATCAGGAAGGCGGCGCAGCCGTGGCGCCGCGCACGCGAGCGTGGATCGGGATCAGACGCCCAGCAGTTCGTTCAATGTCTGCATCTTCGCTTCCAGCTGCGAAGAGGCGAAGGACTCGACAATCTGGCCATGCTCCATCACATAGAAGCGGTCGGCCAGGGGTGCGGCGAAGCGGAAGTTCTGCTCGACCATCACGATGGTGTAGCCCTTGGCCTTCAGGGTTGTGATCATGCGCGCCAGCGCCTGCACGATGACCGGTGCCAAGCCTTCGGAAATCTCGTCCAGCAGCAGCAGGCGGGCACCGGTGCGCAGGATGCGGGCCACCGCCAGCATCTGCTGTTCGCCGCCCGACAGGCGCGTGCCCTGGCTGTTGCGACGCTCCTTCAGGTTGGGGAACATGTCGTAGATTTCTTCGATCGACATGCCCTTCTCGGTCTTGGAGACGAAGGGCGGCAGCATCAGGTTTTCCTCAGCCGAGAGCGAGGAAAAGATGCCGCGCTCTTCGGGGCAGTAACCGACACCGTAGTGGGCGATCTTGTGGGTGGCCAGGTTGATGGTCTCCTGGCCATTGATCTTGATCGATCCCTTGCGGGTGCCAACCAGGCCCATGATGGAGCGCAGCGTGGTGGTACGACCGGCGCCGTTGCGGCCCAGCAGCGTCACCACTTCGCCCTGGTGGACGTTCAGGTTGACGTTGTGCAGGATGTGCGATTCGCCATACCAGGATTGCAGATCGCTGATCTGCAGCACCAGCGGCGTGTTGGAAGAAGCGGAAGAAGACGTCGTCATGGCATCGGCATGGAGGGTAGCGGTACTCATCAGTGAGCCCCTTGCAGTTCGGCCGAGGTGCTGCCCATGTAGGCTTCCATCACCTGCGGATTGCGCGAGACTTCTTCATAGCTGCCTTCGGCCAGCAGCGCGCCACGTTGCAGCACGCTGATGCGGTCGCAGATGCCGGAGATCACGCTCATGTTGTGCTCCACCATGAGGATGGTGCGACCGGCCGAGACCTTCTTGATCAGTGCCGTGACGCGGTCCACGTCTTCGTGGCCCATGCCCTGGGTGGGCTCGTCCAGCAGCATCAGCTCCGGTTCCATGGCCAGGGTGGTGGCGATCTCCAGCGCGCGCTTGCGGCCGTAGGGCAGGTCCACCGTGATGGTGTGGGCGAAGCTGGTGAGGTCCACTTCTTCCAGCAGCTGCATGGCGCGCTGGTCGAGCTGCTTCAAGCTCTCGCCATTCTTCCAGAAATGGAAGGAGGTACCGAGCTTGCGCTGCAGGCCGATGCGCACGTTCTCCAGCACGCTCATGTGCGGGAAGACGGCCGAAATCTGGAAGGAACGGATGATGCCCTGGCGCGCGATCTGCGCCGGTGCATCCATGGTGATGTCTTTGCCGTTGAACAGGATCTGGCCCGAGGTCGGTACCAGGAACTTGGTCAGCAGGTTGAAACAGGTGGTCTTGCCGGCACCATTGGGGCCGATCAATGCATGAATATGGCCGCGCTCAATTTGCAGGTTGACCGCGCTCACTGCCGTGAAACCCTTGAATTCCTTCGTCAGGTTTCGTGTCTCCAGAATGACGTCTGTCATGGTCTCTTCTTTCCCTTTGATGCCCGCGCCGGTTGATCCGGTCGTCAAGGCCTGCCTGCTGCGGTTGGCTTGCATCTTGTGGATGCAGGCGCCGCCGTTTTCTACCTGGCGAATCGAGAAGCTCGTTTTAATATTTGGCGCATAGTAGCCGGTTCGTACCATTCATACAATACGTATAAACACCGTATCCGCCAGCGGCTGAGAATCCCCCGTTTACGCTCGGGAAAGCAAGCTGGCAGCGACTTTCTCGGCAATCATGACGGTCGGCGAATTGGTATTGCCGGAGGTGATGGAGGGCATCACGGAGGCATCGGCCACGCTCAGTCCCGACACCCCGCGCACACGGCAATGCGCGTCCACGACGGCGGCAGCATCGTCGCTGCGGCCCATGCGACAGGTGCCGACCGGATGGAAGATGGTGGTGCCCACGTCACCGGCAGCGCGGCGCAGATCCTCTTCGCTCTGGTACTGCACGCCAGGCTTGTACTCCTCGGGCCGGTAGCGCGCCAGTGCCGGGGAAGCGGCGATGCGCCGGGTCAGGCGCAGGGCATCGGCGGCGACCTTGAGATCTTCTTCGGTGGAGAGATAGTTGGTGGTGATGCGCGGGGCCAGCGCGTGATCGGTAGAGGCCAGGCGTACGTGCCCGCGCGAGGTCGGACGCAGGTTGCACACGCTGGCGGTGAAGGCCGGGAAGGCATGCAGCGGATCGCCGAATTTTTCCAGCGACAGCGGCTGCACGTGGTACTGCAGGTTGGCGCTGGTCTGTTGCGCATCGGACCGGGCGAAGGCGCCCAGCTGCGAGGGTGCCATCGACATGGGACCGCTTTGCATCAGCAGGTATTCCAGTCCGATCTTCATCTTTCCGAAGAGGGTCGAAGCCATGGCATTGAGGGTGCTGGTGCCATTGACCTTGAACACCATACGCATCTGCAGGTGATCCTGCAGGTTCTCGCCCACGCCGGGCAAGGCGTGGACCACCGGGATCTGGTGCTGCTGCAACAGCGCAGGGGCGCCGATACCCGACATCTGCAGGATATGCGGCGAGCCGATGGCACCGGCGCAGAGAATGGTCTCCTTGGCCTCGGCCAGCCACTCGCTGCCACCGCCGGTGAATTCGACACCGGTGCAGACCGGTCCGTCGACACCCTGCTCCATGCGCAGCTTCCTGACGTGTGAGCCGGTCATGATGGTCAGGCTGCCATCCTTCATGGCAGGCCGCAGGAAGGCCTTGGAAGCGTTCCAGCGCACGCCGCGCTTCTGGTTGACGTCGAAGTAGCCACAGCCCTCGTTATCGCCCCGGTTGAAGTCATCGAGCTTGGGGATGCCGTTCTCGGCGGCGGCCTCGCGGAAGGCATCCAGGATGTCCCAGCGCAGGCGCTGCTTCTCGACCCGCCACTCGCCCCCGGCGCCGTGGAATTCGCTCTCGCCCAGGTGGTAATCCTCGCTCTTGCGGAACAGCGGCAGTACCTGGTCCCAGCGCCAGCTGTCGTCGCCGGTGAGGTCCGCCCAGTGCTCGTAGTCACGCGCCTGGCCGCGCATGTAGATCATGCCGTTGATCGAGGAACTGCCGCCCAGCACCTTGCCACGCGGGTAGATCAGGCTGCGTCCGTTCAGGCCGGCGTCGGCCTCGGTGCGGAACATCCAGTCGGTGCGCGGATTGTTGATGCAGTAGAGATAGCCCACCGGAATATGGATCCAGATGTAATCGTCCTTGGCGCCCGCTTCGATCAGCAGCACCTTCTTGCCGGTCTTCCTGGACAGCCGATTGGCCATGACACAGCCGGCGGTGCCGGCGCCGATGATGATGTAGTCGTATTGCCCTGCCGATTGCATGTTGTCTCCGGTGCGTTTGTGTTTTCTATTTTTGTTCTCGGTTCTTGTTCTCTATCTCTACGTGCCGGCCTTACTTGGCCACCGGCATGGTGAACTCCGCCCCCTTGCCGATAGTAGCCGACCAGCGCTGCATGATGGACTTGTAGCGGGTATAGAAGCGGATGCCCTCCTCGCCATAGGCATGGGTATCGCCGAAGAGCGAGCGCTTCCAGCCGCCGAAGGAGTGCCAGGCCATCGGCACCGGGATGGGCACGTTGATGCCCACCATGCCGACCTGGATGCGGCGCGAGAACTCATGCGCCGTATTGCCATCGGCAGTGAACAGCGATACACCGTTGCCATACTCGTGGGCGTTGATCAGTTGCACGGCCGAGGCGAAGTCCGGCACCCGCACCACGCACAGCACGGGGCCGAAGATTTCTTCCTGGTAGATCTTCATCTCGGTGCTGACGTTGTCGAAGAGCGTGCCGCCGATGAAGAAACCTTCTTCATGGCCTGACACCTTCAGGCCACGGCCATCGACCAGCAGCTTGGCGCCGGCATCGACACCGCTCTGGATATAACCTTCCACCTTGGCCTTGTGGGCTGCCGTCACCAGCGGGCCCATCTCGGCATCGTCTTCCATGCCGTTCTTGACCTTCAAGGCCTTCACGCGCGGGATCAGGGCTTCCACCAGCTTGTCGGCCACACTGCCCACGGCCACCGCCACCGAGATCGCCATGCAGCGCTCGCCAGCCGAACCATAGGCCGCGCCGATGAGCGCATCCACGGCCTGCTCCAGGTTGGCGTCGGGCATGACCACCAGGTGGTTCTTGGCGCCGCCCAGGGCCTGTGCGCGCAGCGGGAAGGTGCCGGCGCGTTCGGTGGCCTTGCGATAGATGTATTCGGCAATCGGGGTAGAACCGACGAAGGAGACTGCCTGTACCTCCGGATGCTCCAGCAACGCATCCACCGCCACCTTGTCGCCTTGCACCACGTTGAAGACACCATCAGGCAGGCCGGCACGCTTGAACAGTTCAGCCAGCATCAGGGAAGGTGAAGGATCGCGCTCGGAGGGCTTGAGCACGAAGCTGTTGCCAGTGGCGATCGCAATCGGCGCCATCCACAGCGGCACCATCACCGGGAAGTTGAACGGCGTGATGCCGGCCGTCACGCCCAGCGGCTGGCGCAGGTTCCAGTTGTCGATGCCGCCGCCGATGTTGTCGGTGAACTGGGTCTTGAGCAGTTGCGGGATACCGGTGGCGAATTCGACGATTTCCAGGCCACGGGTCACCTCCCCTTTCGCATCCGAGAACACCTTGCCATGCTCCAGCGTGATGGCACGGGCCAGGGCATCGTGGTTCTGCTCGATCAATTCCTTGAACTTGAACAGCACGCGGGCACGCTTCAAGGGTGCGGTCTCGGCCCAGGCCGGTGCGGCGGCACTGGCAGCGGCGACTGCAGCGTTGACTTCAGCGACCGACGCCAGCGCCACCTTGGCGGCGACGGCGCCGGTCGCGGGGTTGAATACGTCCTGGCTGCGGCCGCTTTCCGAACGCGAAAGTTGGCCATTGATGAAGTGGTCGATGTGCGGGAGGCTCATAAGGTTTCCTTTGGTGTTGTCGATGTCGGGTGAAGGTGCCGTCTCCTGCGCCTTCCTGCGATACGTCGACCAGGTCAGGGTCGGCATGGAACAGCAAGAATAGTCCTCGCCCGAGCCTGCATCCAATGAGGAATTATCAAGAGCAATATAAAGGATGCTTATAATCCGTCTTTATTGTTCACATGATACCCACACGATTCCCACAAGATATTCACCTGGATATCCACGGCCTTATCCACAAGTGGGAAAGCCAGGATGAAGCTGTGATCGCTGGAGATGACGATGGATTTGACGCAATTACGTGCATTTATCTCGGTTGCCCATGAAGGCAACCTGACCCGGGCCGCCGAGAAGCTGCATTTGACCCAACCCGCTGTGAGCCTGCAGATCAAGGGCTTGCAGGAAAGCCTGGGCCTGCAATTGTTCAATCGCAGTGCATCCGGCATGGTCTTGACGGTGGAAGGCAATACCTTGCTGCCACTGGCCGAGCGCATCCTGGCCGATGTCCAGGAATTGCGTCGGCATGCCAGCGGACTGCGCTCCAGTGATGATGTCCTCACCGGGACCTTGGCCATCGGCACCATCCTCGACCCGGAATTCATCCGGCTGGGTGCTTTCCTGAAGTTGCTGGTCGAACATCATCCGCGTTTGTCGACCCAGCTGTCACATCACATGTCGGGATCAGTACTCAACGAGGTGCGGGCCGGCCATCTGGACGTCGGCTACTTCCTGGGCGATCCCGGCAAGGGCTTCCACGCCATGACGCTGACTTCCTTCACCTACAACGTCATCGCCCCGGCAGGATGGAAAAACCGGGTCTCCGGCAAAGGCTGGAAGGAACTGGCGCGCCTGCCCTGGATATGGACACCCGCGGAATCGGCACATCATCGTCTATTGAGCCGTATCTTCGTGCAACATCAATCAAAACCACATACGGTAGCCTTGGTGGACCAGGAGTCTTCCATGCTGGATCTGGTCAAGTCCGGGGTCGGGCTTTCCCTGGCGCGGGAGTCGATTGCCCTGAACCAGGCGCAGGCCCATGGTCTGGTGATCGCTGATGCGGTCGAGTTGTCGACGGAGTTGAGCTTCATTTCGCTGGAAAAAAGACAACATGAAGATGCCATCCAAGCGGTATTTCAATTATTGCAACAGGTTTGGCAGGCCTGATGGCGGTCGACCGGGCTTGTTAATTGACTAACAGACATCTATTTAGTGTCTATATGGCAATAGACGTCGTGGATTTCTCCGTCTTCATGCAGAACCAAAAGGACGTTTGAATCGCTGTAGGCCTTTGCCAAGGGCTTTTGGGGCGGTTTTGGTGTTTGAAAGCCAACTTTTTGGAAAGATGTCCACCGCGTGCGCTCTTCCGGTCTTTTAATTCAGATGTGGATATATATAAATAGTAGTAGTAGTTAACGTCGCCAAAAACTGTGGATAACCTTGTTTACCTGAGAAAAATCAAAACCTTAGCTTTCTGATAAACGCTTGGTAAGCTTCT
Source organism: Herbaspirillum sp. AP02 (assembly GCF_015767275.1). Taxonomy (GTDB): domain Bacteria; phylum Pseudomonadota; class Gammaproteobacteria; order Burkholderiales; family Burkholderiaceae_D; genus Herbaspirillum. The sequence continues at coordinate 18,830 of NZ_JADWMY010000016.1, read as the reverse complement.
GCATTGCGAAGGAACAGATTCTGGACAAATTTTCGGCGGTGGATAAATTACGCAGATATACCCAAAACGTCCGGCAGATATGCAAAGACTTATCCACAGCCGCCTCCAAACCCGGGCAAAAACCATCAGAACGCCATGACCGAAGCAAAACGTTTCCAGGTTGTCCTGCAACCATCGGGTTTGCAATTCGAACAGGTTCCGCATCTTTCCCTGCTGCAATCGGGTCTCGCCGCGGGCATACGCATGCCCAGTTCTTGCCGTAACGGCACCTGCCGGACGTGCATGTGCAAACTGTCCACAGGCGAAATTGCCTATCAGATCGAATGGCCTGGTCTGACCAGGGAAGAAAAGGCCGAAGGCTGGCTGCTTCCTTGCGTGGCTGAGGCCCGCAGCGACCTGGAGCTTGACGTTGCGGACGCCATCGCTCTTCACGGCGACTGATTTATCCACCGTCGTTTCCTGTCATGGGCCCCTGATTTCCCCTTTCATCCCTCCCTGTGGATAAAAAAACGTCGCCAGGCATGCGATTTACCCACAGGCGGCCTTGCAATCTCTGGATAACCAGCCCCCTGCATGCACCTCACCGAATCGTCATGGTGGGGCTGTGAGGGTGCCTCAGATGGATACCTTGAAATCCTGATTTTTCAGCCTCGAGGCGCTAGGTCACTCCTGGCGCTTTTCCTGACGGTGGTGCGGTTCTCTGGTGTGGCAGACACGTGTGCGCGCAGCGAGAGCTCGCGCAGTTCGGTTTTATATCTAAGCTGTTTATAACTTTAGTAGTGATGGTTAACGTCTGTGGTTTACTGTGGATAACCTGGTTTACTCACGAAAAATCAGGCAATTGCGAACGGGATAAGCACAAGGGCAAGCTCTGTATGACGCCATCACCAATCTTGGATAAAAATTCGGCTTTGGATAACTTTCCCAGTTTTCCCCAATCCATGAAAAAGTTATTCAGAACTTTATCCACAGGCTAATCGAATATGAAGGAATTTCAGGGTTTGAAACCCGAAATGTGACGAAGTGGGTGAAATCGCCCAATTGGTCACCGATTTAGGTCATTCATAAGGGATTGAAGGGGGGAAGAGGCAGGATTCTGTCTTCCAACGACCACTACCTCGGACGCAAGCCGTGTCACTGTTGCGGAAAACGAAGCTAAAACGAGGCGGGGGCAGGAAAGTTATCCCCTGCCCCCGCCGATAAAACAACAGTCTGTTGGCCCTGCCTATTTTTTGGGCATACCCTTTGTGACAGCAGTCTTGCCGGGTGGCGGCGCCTGTGGTGCTTTCTTCACTTCTTCGAGCAGATGGTCGCAGTCCGCCTGCTGGTCGCCATCGACATTGATCAGGGGCAGGATGGCGGTCACCGGTGCCAACAGGCCCAAGGCGACCGCCCCTCCTGCACGCAATGCCAGCACTCCCTTGTTCACACCGACGTCCGGGTTCTTGAAGCTGCCCTTCACGTACAGCGGGGACCGCAGCGAGATGATGCGCAAGCCCTTGCTGCGCGGATGCACGTTCAGGTCCAGCAATTCGCGCTTCATGTCGATGTCGCCATCCACCACGATCAAGGCGTCTTCAGTGTCCAGCAACAAGGTCTTCACCTGCATCACGCCATCCTGCACCGGCAGGTCGCCGGCCAGGCAGTTCAGCTTCACTTCCTTGTCTCCGAACAGCTTGCTGATGACCACGTTGCCCACGTTGAGCCCGGCCGCTTCCAGCAGGAACTTGCTGATCGCACCCTTGTTGACCAGGGTCTTCACCTCGCCATTGGCCGAGCCCAGCATGGCGGCCACCGAATTGCCGGTGGCGCTCAACTGGGCGTCGCCGTTGATCTCGCCGAAGCTGGTGCGCGAGGCATCAAGCTGGGGATACAGCTTCTGGATCTTCAGCTTGCGTGCGGCCAGCTTCAGCTCCGACTTCATCTGCGCCGCCTGGCCGTCAAGCCGGATGGTCGAGCGCAGATTGCCGCCGGCCATGCCGAAGTTGAGCGGGTCCAGGCTCAGTACCTTGTCCTTGAGGATGAGGTGGGCCTGCAGGTCGGTGATGGGCAAGTCCTTTTGCCGGATGATGCGCTTGCCGGTAAAACGCACATCAGCATCCAGCGCACCCCAGGCCTCGGTGCTGAAGGTCTTCACCGGGAGCACCTTGTTGCCCGGCTGGCGTTCCTCGGCGCCGCGTTGGGCCTTCTCGGCGTTGGAATCGGCACCGATCAGGGGCGCCAGGTCATCGAAGCGCAGCACGTTGGAGGTCAGCGCCCCCGTCAGTTGTGGACGCGCGCCCCCGGTCACGTAATCCAGGCTGCCGTTGATATCGCTGTCGCCCACCTTGCCGCTGAAGTCCTGGTAGTGCCACTGACTGCCGCTCTCGCCGATCTTGCCCAGCAGATGGCCTTCGGTGGCGAAGGGCGGCGTTTCCGGCAACAGGATGCCGGTCAGCGGATACAGGTTGCCCATGCTGGCGCCGGCCACCGACAGCCGCAGGTCCAGCGCCGCCAGTTCGGCCGGTTTGGTGAGCGTTCCCTGGATACCGATGCGGGTCTTGCCCACCTTGACCTGGGCCTGCAGCGGATACGGCTGCTGCTGGTCCTGCAGCGAGAGCACTCCACCGGCCTTGCCCTGGCCGCTCACCGGGGCGCCGTTGAAGGTGCCGCCGAGCTTCCATCCCAGTCCGTAGACCTTCTCCTTGTCCGGATCCAGGGTGTCGATATCGGCCTTGATGTTGAGCTTTTGCACCGCATCGTCCAGCGCCAGCTTGCCCTGGCTCAGGCTGATGCGGCCCAGGCTGAGCTGCCAGGCCGAGGGCGCACTGTGGTCGCTGGCGAAAGTCCAGTTGTTCACAGCCTGGCGGTTGCGCAGCAAGGAAACCGAGGGCGCCTGTACCTCCAGCGCAGGCAGGGAAATCTTATGCACAAGCAGCGGCAGCGGATTGAGGGTGAAACTGACCAGCCGCACGGTGGCCATCTGGCCAGCGCCGCTGAAGGTAGGGGGATTGCCGACACGGATATCCTCGGCCTGTAGCCGGGGCCACGGTACCCAGCGCGCCCAGAAGCCAGGTGGCGCCGCACCTGGGGTGGCGTCCGTGCCTGCTCGCTGCCAGTGCAGGGAGAGATTGCCGTCGATGGCGAACTCGCGCCCGATCGCGGTCGAGACACGCGCGTTGATCCAGGGTTTGGCCCGGTTCCAGTCGAAGGTGAGGATGAAAATGACCGCGGCGGCGATCAGGATGAGCAGACTGGCAAGCAGCCAGAGAAGGATTTTGGTCAGGCGCGGCATCGCTTCGGCATCCCCTATGAAGGGTTATCAACATGCGCCGACGCCCGCCGACAGCGGCTTTCCCGAGCGCCAGTCTCCGTGGCGCCTGTGGATAGATCAGGCCGGGAAAGCCCTATGCTGCCAGCGCCGCATCAGCGCTTCATGTTGATACGACCGAATTCGTCATGTGTTGTTGCAGACAAGTGAGCACGTAGCCACTTATGGGCCGGATTGCGGGCGTCGCGTTCATGCCACAACATGTCCACATGCTCTTCCGGGGTCTGGAAGGGCAACTCCTTCACCACCAGCACCTCGGCCATGCCGGTGGCGGCCACCAGGTGGCGCGGCAGCACCGTGAGGAGCTCTGAACTGGCCACGATGCGGCCGGCCGTGAAGAACTGGTTCACCGTCAGCAGGATCTTGCGCTCCCGGTTCATGCCGGCCAGCACGTCATCGATCACCGCGTGTGGCTTGCCCGACAGGCTCACCAGCAGGTGGTCGGCGCTGCAATAGCTGTCCAGCGTCAGTGGTTGGCCTGCCAGCGGGTGGTTCTTGTGCATCACGCAGACATATTGGCCGGTGTAGAGCCGGGCGTGGCTGATCTGGCTCTTGGCCATGCCCTGGCCATCGGCCAGCTGCGCGGTCACGCCGGGGAAAAAGCCGACTGCCAGGTCGATGTCGCCGCGCAACAGCATGGCGCGGGGGTCACGCGTGGTCAGCGGCATCATCCGGATCTTGATGCGGGGGGCGTCGCGCATGATGGTGCGCACCAGGGAGGGCAGCCACAGCGCGGCGGTGGCATCCACCATGGCCATGCGGAAGGTGTTCTGGGCGCGCGAGATATCGAAGCTCTCCGGCGCGATCACCGCTTCCAGCTCCGACAGGGCCCGGCGCACGGTGGGCCACAGTTCCTCGGCGCGGGGCGTGGGCTTGACGCCATGGGCGGTACGGATCACCAGATCGTCATTGAGGGTGTCGCGCAGGCGGCGTAGCGCATTGGAGACAGCCGGCTGGGTCATGGCCAGCAAGTTGGCCGCACGCGTCAGATTCTGCTCGGTCATGACGGCGTCGAATACGCGCAACAGGTTCAGGTCCAGGGTGAGAAAGCTCATGGGGCGGGCCTTTGCGGCAGGAAGGAAGTCATTGGGGGGGCCGATGAGCGCTGCTGATCGCCACCCGAAATATTATTCACAGATTATATAACTGATATCCGAAACGGAAAGTGGTCAAACAAATGTGAGTTCACTACACTGCAATGCAACATAACACACAACGTCAAGGATCGAATCATGGCAACCATCGCACAAAGCACCAACAGCACCTTCAAGAGCAAGTTCGCCGCCGTCATGCGCAACATCTTCATCCACTTCGTCAAGGCCCACGAGCTGCAAGCTGTTGCTCTGGTCGCCGCCGAACAGGATCGCGCATCGGGCACCCGCCAGCTGAACCGCATGGCCGACAAGTTCGAAGCCACCCAGCCTAACCTGGCTGCTGAACTGCGCTTCATCGCTTCGCGCGGTTAATCGAAGGTTTCTGCTTCACCAGTTTCAGGTTTTACCCGTCACGCATGACACTTGCGTGACGCTGGCGCCAGGTCCTGGAGATCGGCGCCGGTATCAAGGATTTCGGTAGTTCCGGCGCGTACGGCGCTTATGTTGACGCTGATTCGATCAACGCGTCAGGACACCGATCCGTTGTCTCCTCCTCCCTCTTTAGGAAGGATTAACCCCGTAGGCCATGCCTGCGGGGTTTTTTTTCGTGCATTGCGAACGGGCTGCTCACCATCGGCGACGACTTCCGTTCGAGATATTCACAGTCCCTTCGCGCTCCGTCAAACGGCGTTGCAGATTTGCCGCATCGCGATCCGCCAAGCCATCGCCACCTTGCCAGCCGGCTAGTGTGAAAATGGCAATGAAGGCCAGCCATCAAGGGTTTGCGGGCCATGGTGCCGTTGTCGCCGAGGGCTGCAGAGCTATATTCACAAACTCTATATCTGATATGAGAACTCTAAAGTAGTCATACAGGAGGCCAAACCGCATACTGCGACGCAACAACAGTGAACTTGAACGCCGCGCAGTCGTGTCGCGGCCTGATTATCAGAGGTAGAAATATCATGTCCTTTCTGAACCTGGCCTTTCCTGCAGAAGCAGCCCTGCCCTTCGCGCAATCCCTGATGGGCATGCTGGTGGCGTATATCCGCCCGGCGCTGGGTCTGGGCGCACTGGTGACCCTGGTAATGGTGTTCAAGCCGCTGATCCTGGGTCTGGCGCAAGCCGCCGTCCTGCTGGTCAAGCCGCGCAAGTCGCTGGAGCAACGCATCCTGGCGCACAAGTTCAGTGGCAAGCGCATGCTCAACCGCATGGCCAACGAATACAGCATGACCCAACCGAATTTTGCAGCCGAGCTGCGCAACATGGCTGCCCGCGACTGAAGTCGAGTCTCCGCCTGCCGTGCGACTGATGATCCGTCTTCTGGTCGTTTTGTAGTTTTGTAGTACGTACTGTGTCTCCTCCTCCCTCTTTAGGAAGGATTAGCCCCGCTAGCGCAAGCTCGCGGGGCTTTTTTTATCCACAGCCCGGACCCGGGCCAGCGTCAACGTGATAACTTGTCCACCCGCCAACCCTCACAGCATTTCCGCAACACATCATGTGCCAGCTTCTCGGGATGAACTGCAACACCCCCACCGACATCGTCTTCAGTTTCACCGGCTTCGCCACCCGGGGCGGCCTGACCGATCACCACCGCGATGGCTGGGGCATTGCCTTCTTCGAGGGCTCGGGCGTGCGCACCTTCGTCGACCACCAGGCCGCCGTCGATTCTCCCGTGGCCGAACTGATCAAGCACTATCCGATCAAGTCACAGCATGTGATCGCCCACATCCGCAAGGCGACCCAGGGCCGCGTCACCCTGGCCAACTGCCATCCCTTCGTGCGCGAACTGTGGGGCCGCTACTGGGTATTTGCCCACAACGGCGACCTGAAGAACTTCACGCCCGAGCTCGATGGCCCCTACCGCCCGGTCGGTACCACCGACAGCGAACTGGCCTTCTGCTACATCCTGCAGGAGATGCGCAAGCGCTTCGGCGACACCCTGCCGCTGCTGGCCGACCTGCGCCCCGCCCTGCGTGAGATCGTCGAGCGCATCGCCAGCCACGGCACCTTCAACATGCTGCTCTCGGACGGCTCGGCGCTTTATACCCACTGCTCCACGCATCTTTATTACATCGTCCGCCAGCACCCCTTCACCACCGCCAAGCTGTCCGATGACGACCTCTCGGTCGACTTTGCCGAGGTCACCACCACCAATGACCGGGTTGCCGTCATCGTGACCCAGCCATTGACCAACAATGAAGTCTGGACCGCTTTCCAGGCCGGCGAAATGAAGGTCTTTGTCGACGGCAACGTGGTCGATTGAGCAACCCGGCTGCCAACCACAGTCACCTGTCCACAGCTAAATCTGCCGCGAAAATCCACTTTTGCACAGGCTGTTACAAAAAATGCGGGCGGATTGCCCGCCTCGTCTTATCCACAGCTGATGACTCTGTCCCCCTAACACCGCCCGCTCACGGGCATTCCGGTGTCAGGGTGACGATGCGCTGCTGCGCAGCCTGTGGATAGTTCAGATTTTTCAGGGATTTTTGCCAGCCAACCTGTGGATAACTTGGGTTTACCGGAGTAAAATGCGTCCCTCGTTTCGCGCCCGGACGACTTCGTCCATCCAGGCCCGTCCTCCGGACGCGGCAGGCGGGCGCCGCACTTATCCGATAAGAAAGCTTCATGGAAAACTTCTGGCAGGCTTGCTCCCATAAACTCGAGCAGGAGCTGACCCCTCAGCAATACAGCGCCTGGATCAAGCCGCTGGTGCCGCTCGACTTCGAGGATGGGCTCCTGCGCATTGCTGCGCCCAATCGCTTCAAGCTGGACTGGGTCAAGACCCAGTTCGCCAACCGCATCACCGCGCTGGCCTGCGAATACTGGGACGCACCGACCGAAGTCCAGTTCGTGCTGGACCCGCGCGGCAACCAGGGCCGGCGCCCGGCCGCCAGCCCGCAAGCGGCCGGCGGCGGCGCCAATGGCCTGGGCTTGCCCAACCACGAACAGTTGCATCTGGATCCCGAACCGGCCCAGCCGGTGCGTGCCATCGCGCCGCGCCAGGAACAGTCGCGCATCAACCCGGTCCTGACCTTCGACAACCTGGTCACCGGTAAGGCCAACCAGCTGGCCCGCGCTGCCGCCACCCAGGTCGCCAACAACCCCGGTACCTCGTACAACCCGCTGTTCCTGTACGGCGGCGTGGGTCTGGGTAAGACCCACATCATCCACGCCATCGGCAACCAGGTGCTTGTGGATAACCCGGGCGCCAAGATTCGCTATATCCACGCCGAACAGTACGTGCGCGATGTGGTGACGGCCTACCAGCGCAAGGGTTTCGACGACTTCAAGCGCTATTACCACTCGCTGGACCTGCTGCTGATCGACGATATCCAGTTCTTCGGCGGCAAGAGCCGCACCCAGGAAGAATTCTTCTACGCCTTCGAAGCCCTGATCGCGGCCAAGAAGCAGATCATCATCACCAGCGATACCTACCCCAAGGAAATCAGCGGCATGGATGACCGCCTGATCTCCCGCTTCGACTCCGGCCTGACGGTGGCCATCGAGCCGCCCGAGCTGGAGATGCGCGTGGCCATCCTGATGAAGAAGGCCGCCGCCGAGGATGTGGTGCTTTCCGACGACGTTGCCTTCTTCGTCGCCAAGCACCTGCGCTCCAACGTGCGCGAGCTGGAAGGCGCCCTGCGCAAGATCCTGGCCTACTCGCGCTTCCACGGCAAGGACATCACCATCGATGTCGTCAAGGAAGCCCTGAAGGACCTGCTGTCGGTGCAGAACCGCCAGATCTCGGTGGAAAACATCCAGAAGACGGTGGCCGACTTCTTCAACATCAAGGTCGCCGACATGTATTCCAAGAAGCGCCCGGCCAACATCGCCCGCCCGCGCCAGATCGCCATGTACCTGGCCAAGGAACTGACCCAGAAGAGCCTGCCGGAAATCGGTGACCTCTTCGGCGGCCGTGACCACACCACGGTGCTGCATGCGGTGCGCAAGATCGCCGCCGACCGCGCCAAGAGCCCGGAATGCAACCACGAACTGCACGTGCTGGAGCAAACCCTCAAGGGGTGACCCCAGCATCCACCGGCCAGGCCTGTGGATAAGATGACAATGCCGCCCGCGTCCGCGCCGGCGGCATTTTCTTTTCCACAACGACATTTCCGCGCCCGCCCGGCGGATACCTGTGGATAAATCAGCAGGATCGCCTGCGGCGATTCAACTCCCGGCGCGCGGGAAGTCCTCCGCACGCGCCACCCGGTTTTTTGATCCTCTCAGCCCCACCCTCCCCCCGGGCGGACTACTCGGAAGAGGGGATGATTGGTACAATGGAAGGCGTTATTTCGCAGGCGGACGCAAGGGCCGGCCACGGAGCAGGAAATCCGCGGAATAGCACGGAAACTTCGAATAAATACCCGAAAACATCCGGCAAATGTATTCAAATGTTCCGAACGTATAGCCAAGTGTTTCTGGCTTCCCGACATTGTCATAGTTATCTGGACAATCGCGGGTTGCTGTATCACCAGCTTTTCGGGAACGGGTTCCGGACCGGTGGCTTACCGGTCATGCCACCAGCAGGAGCGTTGCATATTCAGGCAGGTTGGAATGCAGACGGCGTTTTTCACCAGAGGAGGATGACGCGCACGATGGGCATGACGCAAAGCCGGCCGACGGCACCCTTTAAACCATTACTAGCAAGGACAAACTGACTATGCAATTGGTTAAAACCCAACGAGACACGCTCCTGCGTCCTCTGCAGATCGTGAGTGGTATTGTCGAGCGTCGGCACACGTTGCCGATTCTGGCCAATATCCTCATCCGCAAGGACGGCGAGAAGGTCTCTTTCCTGTCCACCGACATCGAAGTGCAGATCACCACGCACGCCGACGTCGGCTCCGGCAATGAAACGACCGCCACCACCGTGGCCGCCCGCAAGCTGCTCGACATCCTGCGTGCCCTGCCCGATTCCGGCGAAGTCGCCATCTCCCTCTCCAACAAGCGCCTGACGGTGCAATCGGGCAAGTCCCGCTTCGCGCTGCAGACCCTGGCTGCCGAGGAATTCCCGACGGTCGCCCAGGCCGAGCACTACAACGCCCAGGTCAACCTGCCGCAGAAGACCCTCAAGCACCTGTTCAACATGGTCCACTTCGCCATGGCCCAGCAGGATATCCGCTACTACCTCAACGGCCTGCTGCTGGTGGTCGAAGGCAAGAACGTGATCGCCGTCGCCACCGATGGCCACCGACTGGCCTTCTGCCAGGTCGAGACCGAACAGGACTTCCCGCGCCAGGAAGTGATCATCCCGCGCAAGACCATCATCGAGCTGCAACGTCTGCTGGATGACAGCGATGAAGAAGTCCAGCTGCAGATCGCCAACAACCAGGTCAAGCTGACCTTCGCCGACATCGAGCTGATCTCCAAGCTGGTCGAAGGCAAGTTCCCCGACTACACCCGCGTGGTGCCCAAGGGCTACAAGAACAGCTTCACCATCAGCCGCGACCAGCTGCTGCGCTCCCTGCAACGCGCTGCCATCATGACCAGCGACAAGTTCAAGGGCGTGCGCTGGGTGATCGCTCCCGGCAGCCTGAAGATCAGCTCCACCAACGCCGACCAGGAAGAAGCGGTCGAAGAACTGGAAATCGACTACGGCGGCGACACCGTCGACATCGGTTTCAACGTCAGCTACCTGCTCGACGTGCTCAACAACCTGAAGAACGACTACGTCAACATCGCCCTGGGCGATGCCAATTCCTCGGCCCTGATTACCATCCCCGAGAACGCCGACTTCAAGTACGTCGTCATGCCGATGCGGATCTGAGCAACACCGCTTCACGCGCCCGAGGGGCCGTCCCAGACGGCCCCTCGGTTGCTTTTAAGAATTCCAAGAATCCCCCGACGAATTCCGTTTTTTGCAGTCCCCTAGTCGTTTGGCTAGCAATTTCAGAAGGTAACCATGTCCTCCAGCCCCGCAGACAACACCAATTCCGCGCAACAAAGCTATGGCGCTTCTTCCATCCAGATCCTGGAAGGCCTGGAGGCGGTGCGCAAGCGTCCCGGCATGTACATTGGCGACACCTCTGACGGCACCGGCCTGCACCATCTGGTATTCGAAGTGCTGGACAACTCCATCGACGAAGCCCTGGCCGGCTATTGCACCGAGATCCACGTCACCATCCACGCTGACAATTCCATCTCCATCACCGACAACGGCCGCGGCATTCCCACCGGCCTGAAGATGGACGACAAGCACGAACCCAAGCGCTCCGCCGCCGAGATCGTGATGACCGAGCTGCACGCCGGCGGCAAGTTCGACCAGAACTCCTACAAGGTCTCCGGCGGTCTGCACGGCGTGGGCGTGTCCTGCGTGAACGCACTGTCGAAGAAACTGAAGCTGACCATCCGCCGCGATGGCCGTGTGCATGCGATGGAATTCGCCAGGGGCGTCGTCCAGAACCGAGAGCTGGACGTGGTCGATGGCATTCAGGTCTCGCCCATCAAGGTCGTCGGCGACTCCGACAAGCGCGGCACCGAAGTCCACTTCTGGGCTGACGAAGAGATCTTCACCCACGTCGAATTCCACTACGAAATCCTGGCCAAGCGCATCCGCGAACTGTCCTTCCTCAACAACGGCGTGCACATCAAGCTGACCGACCAGCGCACCGGCAAGGAAGAAGACTTCGCCTTCGAAGGCGGCACCCGCGGCTTCGTCGAATACATCAACAAGAACAAGAGCATCCTCAACCCGACCATCTTCCAGGCCACCGGCGAGAAGATGTCGGACCAGAACACCCTGATTTCGGTCGACGTTTCCATGCAGTGGAACGACGCCTTCAACGAACAGGTGCTCTGCTTCACCAACAACATTCCCCAGCGTGACGGCGGCTCCCACCTGACCGGCCTGCGCGCCGCCATGACCCGCGTCATCAACAAGTACATCGAAGAAAACGATCTCGCCAAGAAGGCCAAGGTCGAGATCTCCGGCGACGACATGCGCGAAGGCCTGACCTGCGTGCTCTCCGTGAAGGTACCGGAACCCAAGTTCAGCTCCCAGACCAAGGACAAGCTGGTCTCCAGCGAAGTGCGCGGCCCGGTGGAAGAAATCGTCGCCAAGACCCTGACCGACTTCCTCGCCGAGAAGCCCAACGACGCCAAGATCATCTGCGGCAAGATCGTCGAAGCCGCCCGCGCCCGCGAAGCCGCCCGCAAGGCCCGCGAACTGACCCGCCGCAAGGGCGTCATGGACGGCCTGGGTTTGTCGTCCAAGCTGGCCGACTGCCAGGAACGCGACCCGGCCCTGTGCGAGCTCTACATCGTCGAGGGTGACTCCGCAGGCGGCTCGGCCAAGCAAGGCCGCGACCGCAAGTTCCAGGCCATCCTGCCGCTGCGCGGCAAGGTGCTGAACGTCGAGAAGGCGCGCTTCGAGAAGATGCTCTCCTCCGAGCAGATCACCACCCTCATCGCCACCCTGGGCACCAGCATCGGCGCGGATGAATTCAACCCGGACAAGTTGCGCTACCACCGCATCATCATCATGACCGATGCTGACGTCGACGGCGCCCACATCCGCACCTTGCTGCTGACCCTGTTCTACCGCCAGATGCCGGCCCTGGTCGAACGCGGCCACATCTACATCGCCCAGCCGCCGCTATACAAGGTCAAGGCCGGCAAGGACGAGCGCTACCTCAAGGACGATCTGGAAGAAGCGCAATACATGATGCAGATCGCCCTGAACGACGCCGAGATCAAGCCCGCCGAAGACGCCCCCGCCATCAGCGGCGAAGCCCTGGTCGAACTGGCCCGCCAGTACAACACCGCCAACGCCATCATCATGCGCCTGTCGCGCGCCATCGATGACGCTGCGCTCAACGCCATCATGACCGCCGGCGTGGTGCTGAAGATGGAAAACATCGAGCAAGCCACCGCCACCGCCGCCGAACTGAAGAAGGCCATCAACGACAGCAACATCGACGTGCAAGCTCGCGTGGACGAGCTCAGCGAAAAGGTGGCATTGCACATCCATCGTCGCCAGCACGGCAACATCAAGGCCACCGTGATCGACGCCGACTTCGTCAGCGGCCCGGACTACCAGGTGCTCTCCACCGCCGCCGAGACCTTCAAGGGCCTCATCCGCAAGGGCGCCACGGTGGCCCGTGGCCAAGGCGAAAAGCGCAAGGAATCCGTCATCACCGACTTCCGCCAGGCCATGGGCTGGCTGCGCGACGAAGCCGAACGCGGCGTCAACAAGCAGCGCTACAAAGGCCTGGGCGAGATGAACCCCGAGCAGCTGTGGGAAACCACCATGGACCCGACCGTGCGCCGTTTGTTGAAGGTGCAGATCGAGGATGCCATTGCGGCCGATCAGATCTTCATGACGCTCATGGGCGATGATGTGGAGCCGCGTCGGGCGTTTATTGAATCTAATGCGTTGCAGGCGGGGAATATTGACGTTTGATTTCGTTTGTAGATAGCAGCATAAGTTGAGAAGAAAAGGGCTCATATGTGAGAACCATATGAGCCCTTTTTGCAAGCGACCGAATCTGAGCTATGCGACATAAAAAGAAACTAAATTACAAAAAACACTCAAGCAAATACAGCTTGGCGCGCAGGTGCGCTAAGGGAAAGATCTGACCCAAGATGAAATGGCCTCCATAGCAGGAGTTACCGCCCGTAGTTTTGGAGATTGGATGCGCGGAGTAATTGCTCCAAGTGGTATGACTGTTGATTCGCTCGCAGATTTGACCCTCTCATTTGACCCTCCTTCCACTTTCGTCCGAAGGCCGCCACGCGGTCATAGGAGCCCTCGTAGCCGAGGGTTAGTGTTAGGTGCAATTCAACAAGTCGGAATCAATCCGGTTGCGAGGGCAGCTTTGCCGCGTAGTTCTTCCCCCGCAGTTGCTTGAGTTCAGGCAAAACTACGTACCAATGGCTGACCTGGCCAAGAGGCATGGGAACGAAATCGTCAGCGTTATTCAAGCAATTATCGGGCATTGAAATCTTTGGCGCTCAACGCGTTGAGGACGGCGCCATGCGAAGGGCTTTGATCCGTATTGCTGATTTGTGCAAGCTTGCCGTAATTGGCGCAAAGCTGGAAAGGACCTTTTCGTTTCCGCTTATTCAGATGGCCACTAGCTAGATGTGGCCGGACTTTCTAAATTTGGATTGCCTTTGATAGCTTCTTAGGTGGCTCGATAAAAGGCTGACCGGGGACAAGATTAAAATTACAGTCCTCGGGAGCTAATCCGCCGAGTTTCAGAACCATAATGGATTTGCCCTTCTGAATCAGATCTTCCAGCATTCGTTGCTCCAAACTCTCGAGATGCGATAGTAAGTGAACGAACTTTGACAGGATATCGTCGCACTCTTCCCTCAGTTGATTCTTTGAGACCTCTACAGTCCGGACCTTTAGCATCTGCATATCTGAGTGAGCCGCTTGCGAGTTTCGTAAGCTATTTACTAAGGCCATATGATCCAGCGCGCAATGCTCAAATTCTAAGCAGAGATGAAATGGGTGCGCCAAGGTACCCACCAATGAAATACTATGCGGCTGTTTATCCTTCGCCTTCTTGCAGCTTGGACACGGCGATTCGAGTAACGCGCCGAGGGCCATACGATTGAAATCCTTTTCAGGGATCGCCGTGCAATAAAGTAGCTGCTTAATCGCCGTTTCGCAAAATCTGGCCGTGTAGAGGAGAATTTCGTTATAGAGGCGAAGTCTCTCAATTTCGGCATCTACTTCATCGTGATCGCTAGAGCTTGAACCGACATATGTGGCAAAGGAATTTACTAGTCGGCTGAAAATTGCTCCTAACGCTGCTCCACTATACGTGTATGGATTGTAGTAGCTTCCTCGATTGCCTTCCCCTTTTTCGGGTGGCAGCGAGAGCTCGCCTCTTCCCTCAAGCCACGCTCTCATTTCTGTGGCTAAGGGAAGAAAATTCACACCGACAATATCTGTGTCCCACCACCTGAAGCAATTAGCTCTGTACGTCCAGGGATGATGCGAGCCGTGCCAATCGCGGTCAGGGAGTTCATGTCTCATCTGTAGTGTTCACTGGGGTTGTTTGAGAACTTTCGCGGGGCCTCTGAGCTATGATGCTATAGGTCCACTCTAGTAGGCAACAAGATGCGATCCGACGTGTTTGTGATTGATGTAAACAAGTTCAAGCCTGGCGATGTGGTGCTTTCCACAAATTCTGCATCACGAGTAAGTCAAGTAATTCGAAAGGTCACTGATTCCAATTTCAGCCATGCATCAATAGCAATGATGGGCTCTAATTGCGTAGAGGCGGTAGGGAATGGTGTACGAGTAATGTGTTTGGAGCGCATACACGTCGCTGACCTAAGCAATGTTCGTGTGCTACGACTAAAGGCCTCGTTTGATGCGGATGTGCCAACCAAAGCAGCAAGCGCCGCCAAGGGATGCCTATTTAGACCATATTGGCCAAGAGGGGCAATGGCGGCGGGCCTAGGTCTATCAGGAGATAGGCGCAACGAAGACAGTTTTTTTTGTTCCCATCTTGTGGCGCATTGTTATATAGAGGCGGGGATAGAAATATTTGGTAGAGAAATACCGGAAGCAATTGTGCCAGGTGATTTTCTGCGATTGACCACTTTTTTTGACGATGTAACAGAGTCTGCCTTCAGAGCTATACCTAAGAAATACGCTCCAGCATTCGCGTTAGACGTAGAGGGGTATCCGGGAGATTCTGAGGATGCATTTGCAGCACTAAACCAGAATATATCTAGAAATTTAGATTCAGAATTTAAAACTGAAGAGTGGTTTCGTCCATTTAGGAACAAGTTGCATCAATTCTCTGAGTGGTACGGGCTATATTTTTATTTTCAGGATCTAGAAGTGCTTCGCAAATATGATGCAGGTCTAGTTAAATCTTTTAATAAATACGATTTTTCCAATTTTCTACGGTCTGAAATGTCGCGTAACCACCCGTTGATGTTCGTTACGATAGAACAGTGGGCGCAGCTGCTAGATACAGCGCCCTTTTCTCACAAAGACCTAGTCGCGCTGATCGAACTCTTGAAGGCATCGGAAGCGTCATTTCAGCAGAATACGGACATCTACATAAGTGATTTAGAAAAAGAAAATTGGCTCATGTCCCTTAAGCCAATGCTCATAGATTATGAAGGGGTACGTCTGTTGCAAGGGTTTTATAAGGAGCGTCTTGCTATAGCAAGAGAGTGCATAAAAATCACAAGTGAAAAGATTGGCCTACTTACTGCCCGGCTCTGTCGATAGCTCCATCCCTATTTTCTAACTCCTGCTATCTCTCCAGCGCTGTCACTGGATGAGCATGTTTCTTACATCTCACCCACTAGGATAGAACATCTACTGGACTTCGCGCTTGTCTGGGAGATGTAACTGCATTCGTTCTCAGTTCGAGGGGAACTCCGCTAACAAATTGTCGATGAGATTGGTGAATGGATGAGTTCGCAGCATACGCCAGCTTGATCAAATCTGTTCTCATGGGCTGCCGAACAAACGCATAAATCCTTCATGTGTTGATGGGAAAGTGATGATGGGCGTCCACATTCTAAGTGGCTCCGTTGGCGGCAAGCTAATAGCGAGGGCGGGAAAACTTCTCCGCATATTTGAGAAGCGGATTTTTTACGAATGGGGAGAGCAGCTCCACATCAGTGGGGCCCTAAGAACGTTGTGCATAAAAAACAAGATGCGTCAGATGGGCTACCACCACCAACGGTCATAGCCCATGCCACTGCATCTACCCGCTCAGATGAGCCTGCAGTCAGCGCCGCACTCGCCTTGCGCCAGCAGGTTGTCATTCCATTTGCCATCCGCATGCGTGCGCAAGTAGGGCGCCTTCCCGGCTTCACGCACAACCCCGATGTAGATGCGCTTTCCAGTGGCTTTGTCCACCGTGTAGAACGCCTCAGTCTTGGATTCGATGCGGGTGATCGCCGCTTCGCGGGTGTGGCGCCATTTGTTACCGGTGTGCCTGCCGCGGCGAGAACGTGAAAGCTTTATGAATTCTTTGGACTTTTTGGAAACCGAGGCTAGAGCTCGGTCAGTGACTTTCAAGCGCTTCTCTTCGCCGCACGAAGCTGCACAACATCTGGCGAGGCAGGTGCTGCATGCTGCCTAAGGAATGGAAACAAGTACCACTGCATACCGTCGCAGAAGTTCGCACAGGGCTGTCAAAGAACGCGCAACGTCAGGGTGCCACTCTGAAACGGCCATATCTTAGAGTTGCAAACGTGCAAGACGGTGCTTTGGACTTGTCTGACGTTCAAGAGATTGACGTACCGGCTAGTCAGACGTCGCGATATACCTTGCAAGCAGGTGACTTGCTATTAATCGAAGGCAATGGAAATCCTGAAAATCTCGGACGTGGTTGCTTATGGCAGGGCCAGATTCCCGACGCCGTTCACCAGAATCATGTGTTTGCTGTGCGAACGCATGGGAGCGGGCAGTTATTACCAGCGTTCTTGGAGTTGTTAGTTCAATCGCGATATGGCCGCGACTATTTTCTCTCTTGTGCTAAAGGCTCGACGGGCCTTGCATCGCTGAACTCCACGCAACTGAAAGGATTCCCAGTCATTCTTCCTCCATTTGACGAGCAGCTCCGTATTGCACGGGTGATCGACACATGGAACGCGACCATAGTTGCGACTGAAAGCCATCTCGCCAACAGTCGCAGACAGAGGCACTCGTTGATTGGGCACCTCCTGATGCCAGTCCCGTTCGGTACTGGGAAACGCACGGCGGGCGATGCCTTTCCCCCCTCCGTACAACCAGGCATTCCTCAACTACCCCAAACACCGAAGGGTTGGATCAAAACCAATTTGGGCGCCCATTTGAAAGAGGTCGTTCGTCCTGCAAGCCTTGATCTAGCCACAAACTATCGACTGGTTACGGTGCGTCGGTCCCGTGGAGGTGTCGACGAACGATGCGAATTGCCAGGGGCGGAAATCAAGACACCCACGCAGTTTTACGTCCACGAAGGAGATTTTCTTATCTCCAAGCGTCAGATCGTTCATGGCGCATGCGGCATCGTTCCGGCAGAACTGGAAGGCGCCATCGTCTCCAACGAGTACGCTGTTCTGAACACCTACGGCGATCTTGATCCGCGCTTCTTGCGCTACCTGTCTGAAACCACCTATTTCCAGCAAACCTGCTTTCACTCCAGCATCGGTGTGCATATCGAGAAGATGCTGTTCCGTCTGGATAAGTGGTTGAAATGGCCCATCAATCTGCCGCCTTTGGACGAGCAGCTTCGCATCGTGGCCATCCTTGATGCTGCTAGCCAGGAGGAGATGACGGTTCAGCGACAGTTAGATTTGCTTAGGGAAGAAAAACGCGCCCTCATGGCCGACCTGCTAACCGGCAAACGTCGCGTCCGTACGCCCGACACCACGGCGGAACCGGAGGCCGCATGAGCACCCTCCCCCAAACCCGCGAGCAATACAGCGCCCACATCCCGGCGCTGCATCTGCTGATCAATCTGGGCTGGCATTTCCTGAGCACGGCCCAGGCGCTGGCCTTGCGTGGCAGCACGCGGGAGGTCATCCTCAAGACGCGCCTCATCGAAGTGCTGCAAACCCGGCGCTTCGACTACAAGGGCGAATGGTTTCCGCTCTCGCCCAGCGGCATCGACCAGATCCTGCGGCAGGTGCAGGCGGTGAACCTGACCGAAGGCCTGTTGCCGGCCAACGAGCGGGTCTACCAGATGCTCACGCTGGGCGTGACCGTCACCGAGTTCATGCCCGATGGCAAGAAGCACCAGCCGACCATTGCCCTGGTGGATTGGAGCGATGCCACTGCCAACCGCTGGGACGTGACAGAAGAGTTGGAGGTGCTGTCCACCCATGGTACGCACCATCGTGTGCCCGATGTGGTGGCCTATGTGAATGGTTTGCCTTTGGTGGTGATCGAGGCCAAACGGCCCGATGCCACCCATGTGGGCCAAGCCATGGTCGATGAAGCCATCAGCCAGCAGCTGCGCAACCAGCGGCCGGACGAGATTCCCCAACTCTTTGCCTATGCCCAGTTGCTGCTGGCTGTGAGCCCCACCGAAGGACGTTATGGCACCACCAGCACGCCCATGAAGTTCTGGGCACGCTGGCGTGAAGAACAATTTAGTGATGCACAGCTGCGCGAGTGGAAGAACCAGCCACTCAGCGCCGATGCCGAGGCGGCATTGCTGGCGGGGAGGCCGGCCAAGCTGCAAAGCTACTTCCGACAACTGTGGGCGCAGCCGCTGCTCTCAACCGAGCAAGACCGCCTGCTCATCGCCTTGCTACATCTTGGATGTCCGCAGTCAGATCAATCTCGTCGCTCCCGTTGGCGGCTGGAAATGAATATCCACGTGGAGCGGAAGATGGTAGCGCTCGACTACCCTCTGTACAGAAAATCCCTCTTCCTCACGCCAACCTGCATTTACAGCAACGATTCCGCATCAATTGCACGTCTCTGTGCCATCCCGCCACACCCCACCCCC
>NZ_JADWMY010000015.1 GCF_015767275.1 Herbaspirillum sp. AP02 | reverse complement strand
GGCGATCAGCCGCCGAAGATGTGGGACATGGTTTCTGCGAAGGCGACGATGAGTCCGATGAGCATGATGTTCTCCTTGTGATGGCTGGCGATCAGCCGCCGAAGATGTGGGACATGGTTTCTGCGAAGGCGACGATGAGTCCGATGAGCATGATGTTCTCCTTGTGATGGCTGGCGATCAGCCGCCGAAGATGTGGGACATGGTTTCTGCGAAAGCGACGATGAGTCCGACGAGCATGATGTTCTCCTTGATCTGGTGGGTTGGGACCGATGCTGTTTGCTTCGGCTTGTTGTCATCATCGCGTTGCCCGGTTACCGCCAGATTGCAGGTTCGCCCGGCCACGTTTCAATTGAAACCATGGCCCATGAAAAAACCCCTCGCTGCATCAGCAGGCGAGGGGTTCATCGGACACACGAGGCTGCATTCGCAGCCTGTGGGAACGGATCAGAACGGAATGTCGTCGTCCATGTCCGAGAAGTTCGGCGCCGGGCGCTGGGCCGGTTGCTGACGGGGGGCACTGGCGCCACCGCCTGCGTTACCACCGGCGCTCTGACGCGGAGCACCGCCGCCATAGCTGCCTGCGCCACCACCACCACCACCGTAACCGCCTTCATCCATGCCGCCACCACCACCTGCGCCTTGGCGGCCACCCAGCATCTGCATGGTATCGGCGATGATTTCAGTGGTGTAGCGCTCCACGCCTTCCTTGTCCTGCCACTTGCGCGTTTGCAGGCGGCCTTCGACGTAGATCTGCGAACCCTTCTTCAGGTACTGGCCGGCGATTTCAGCCAGCTTGCGATAGAAGGTGATGCGGTGCCATTCGGTGAGCTCCTTCTTTTCGCCGGAATTCTTGTCCTTCCAGCTCTCGGTCGTGGCGACGGCGATGTTGGTGACAGCTTCGCCGTTGGGCATGTAGCGTGTTTCCGGATCGCGTCCCAGGTTGCCGACGATGATGACTTTATTGACCGATGCCATTGTTTCTCCTGAATACGTTTAGGCTGTTGCACCCGCCGCCGGCGCAGAACGGCGCGGCAGGTTTTTCATGTTAGCCGCGATTATAAGCCAGGTCAGGGTGAGCACAGCAGACAAGAGGAACACCGCAGAATTCCCCACATTTTGTTTAAGCCAGCCGCCCAGTGCACCGCCACACGACAAACCCAGCGCCTGCAAGGTGTTGTAGACACCGAGCGCGGTGCCCTTGGCTGCTGGCGGGGCGATGCGGGACACCAGCGAGGGCTGGGCCGCCTCCAGGATGTTGAAGGCGACGAAGAACAGGAACAGCAGCGTCACCAGCATCCACATATTTCCCAGCGGCCGGGACAATACCAGCCAGAAACCCACCTGCACCAGCAGCATCAGGCTGATGGCGCCGATGAACACCGGCTTCATGCGTCCATATTTCTCCGCCACGATGATAGGTGGCAGCATCAGCACGAAGGAGGCCAGTACCACCGGCAGGTAGATCTTCCAGTGCTCGCCCAGCGGCAGGCCAGCCGATTGCACCAGCGCCGCCGGCACCACCAGGAACATCGCGACCTGGGTCAGGTGCAGCGTGAACACTCCCCAGTTCAGACGCAGCAGTTCGGTCTGGCGCAGTACCTGGGCCAAAGACACCCGCCTGGCCTGTGCCATCGGCGCCGCCGGCACCACCCACAGCACCACCGCGATGGCCAGCAGGGAGAGCACGCCAGTCAGGCCGAAGATGCCGCCCATGCCGATCGATTCGTAGAGCAGCGGCGAGGCCACCATCGAAACCGCGAAGGTCACCCCGATGGAGGCCCCTACCATGGCCATGGCCTTGGTGCGGTGTTCCTCGCGGGTGGAATCGGCAATGAACGCGGTGATGGCGGCCGAAATCGCGCCCGAACCCTGCAGCGCACGCCCCACCAGCAGCCACATCACGCTCTGTGCACCGGCGGCGACGAAAGAACCCAGCGCAAACAGCAGCAAGCCAATGACAATGATGCGCTTGCGGCCGTAGCGGTCGGAGGCCATCCCGTAGGGAATCTGCCCACAGGCCTGCGCCAGTCCGTAGATGCCCAGGGCGATGCCGACCAGGGTATCGCTGTCGCCCCCGGGCAGGCTGTGGGCATGTACGGCAAACACCGGCAACACCAGGAACAGGCCCAGCATGCGCAGGGAAAAGATCGAGGCCAGGGAAACGCTGGCGCGCACCTCGGCGCGCGACATGCCGGTTTTCTCAGGCTGTGCGGATGAATTTGTGTCGTGGGACATACGTGTGGCGTATAGGGGCTGGCGTTGGCGGCTGCCCGGTCTTTCATGAAACCGGGCTGTAGGACAAAGGCAGTATGGTAACAGCATAGTCCTGCCCGTCGTCAGGCCGCCTGGCGAGGTCGGTGCGGGGCTGACAGGTTTAGTGCAGTTCCATGTGCTGCATCAATCCAACAACTTGCGATCACTGCAAGCCATATGTTGAGAATCTTCACATCTTTCCTGACAAATATGTCATCTAGTTCAATGCTTATGCCAAAATAAGGACGTGCTCGTTTTTCTGCAGAGTCCTATAACAGCCGCCGACTTCCATCACCGGAAAATTCCGCAAGGCAACAATCCTCGCCAAGAAAAATAAAGCAAGTACGCATCAAGGGGGAAGAAAACCCGATGCAGAGGATGGCGAGGAGTTTCAGGCACTGCGTCACGGCGCGTCCGGAACCACTCTTGTGGCCGCTCTGCACCCAGGTTTTCATTTTTTGATTTTTCGCGGGCAGCGCAGGCGGCTCGCATCCGTATTCAGCATGTTCCTATTCGACTCGGTCTCTGAACGCAAGCCAGGGCCTTCCTTTTCGACGGCCTCGCCCTCGGCCCTGGGCCAGCGCGCCCTGTCCACGCGCACCGCCTGGCTGCTGCTGGTACTGGCCGGCGCTGCCTGGATGCTGCCTGGCATCTTCGGCCACGGGCCATGGAAACAGGACGAAACCTATTCCTTCGGCATGATCCATCACATGCTGACGTCGGGCGAGTATCTGGTGCCGACCAACGCCGGCCGGCCGTTCATGGAAAAGCCACCGCTGTACTACTGGACGGCGGTGTTGCTGGCCAAGCTGCTGCATCCGCTGTTGCCGTACCACGAGGGCGCGCGCCTGGCCAGTGTCCTCTACAACCTGGTGACGCTGGTGTTCGTGGCGCGCATCGCCCAGATGATGTGGAACCAGCGCAGTTTGATGAGCCTGCCGGTGCTGGCAACGCTGGCGCTATTCGCCGGCTCGCCCGGGATGGTCAAGCACGCCCATGACATGTTCACCGACGTGGCACTGGTCACCGGTGCCACCATGGCGACCTATGGCCTGCTGGCCATCGCCCTGAACCAGGAACGTCGCACGCCTTCCTGGACGGCTGCGTTCTGGTTCGGCCTGGGGGTGGGGATCACCGAGATGAGCAAGGGCCTGTTCGTGCCGCTGACCTTCGCGGCCACGGCACTGGTGCTGGGCCTGCTGGTGCAGTCCTGCCGCCAGCGCACTTATTGGAAGATGGTCGGCCTGGCGGTACTGGTATCGCTACCTTTCTTCGTGATCTGGCCAGTCCTGCTGGCGCAACACTCGATGCCCTTGTTCATGGAATGGTTCTGGGATAACAATGTCGGCCGCTTTTTCGGTTTTTCGGTGAAAAAGCTGGGCTCCGACAATGATCACACCGTGATCCTGAGGGCGCTGACCGGCTTTGCCCTGCCCGGCTCGCTGCTGGCCCTGCTGGCCCTGGCCCGCGGCGACTGGCGCCAGGCCGGCACCTCGCGGGTCGCCATGCCACTGGTCTTCGCCGTCATCAGCCTGGCCGTGCTGCAAAGCTCGGCCACAGCCCGCCAACTGTATCTGCTGCCGGTATTGTTGCCGCTCGTGATGCTGGGCGCGCGCGCCATCCCGCGCCTGCCGGACGTACTCAACCTGGGTTGGGACTGGCTGGCGCGCGTGGCCTTCGGTCTGATGGCCGTGGGCATCTGGGCGATCTATGTGGTATCGACCTTGCCGGTCGAACATCATCACTGGATCGCCTTCATGGGCAAGTGGCTACCCCTGGAGTATGTGACGCCGATCCAGCCGCTGGCCTTGCTGGCTGCCGGCGCCATGAGCATCCTGTGGATCGTCTCGCTGGGCTTGCTGCAGCAGGCCGGCCAGTGGCGTGGCGCGTTTTCCTGGTTCGGCGGGATCACGCTGATGTGGGGCCTGGCCTTCACGCTGCTGCTGCCGTGGGCCGACTACGGGAAAAGCTACGAGTTCGTCTACGCCGACCTGAACACCCGGCTCGCGCCCGCCTGGCGCGCCGACGACTGCATGGCCAGCCAGAATCTGGGCGAGTCGGAGGCACCGATGTTGTACTACTACACAGGCGTCCTGCATCAACCCATTGATAGTGCAGGAACGACCGAATGCCGCTGGGTCATCCAGCAAACCCCCGGTGTCGCCCACCGCCCCAAAGGTCACTGGACGCTGTACTGGGAAGGGCGCCGCGATGGCGACGACGGACAGCTCTTCAAGCTCTGGCAGCGCGCCGGTTAAATATCGGCCACTGTCAGTCGACCTGCGAACAGGAGCCGGCCATGTGCCGGCTTTTTTGCTGGCCGGCGCATTGCGCGCAGGCTGGCGCGGGCGATTTCCTGCGTCATTCGCGCGCCATCCGGGTGGCTTTTCCCACTGCCGCGCTTTCATTTTCCGGCTGCGTTCCCACCTGGGTCCTCTGGCACCGCCAGCCCGCCTGCCGGCCGTTCGCAGTCCTGTTATAGTTACATGTTGTCCCACCGCTGCTCCGCGCAAGGCGTCATTCCACGCGGCGGCAGGAAACCCCTAGCTGAAGGCATCCATGGAAGAAATTCGCATTCGCGGCGCGCGCACGCATAACCTCAAGAATATCAGCCTAGACCTCCCCCGCAACAAGCTCATCGTCATCACCGGGCTGTCCGGGTCGGGCAAGTCCTCGCTGGCCTTCGACACCTTGTACGCAGAGGGCCAGCGCCGCTACGTGGAGTCCCTGTCGGCCTATGCGCGCCAGTTCCTGCAACTGATGGAAAAGCCGGACGTGGACATGATCGAGGGCCTGTCTCCGGCCATCTCCATCGAACAGAAGGCCACTTCGCACAACCCGCGCTCCACCGTGGGCACCGTCACCGAAATCCACGATTACCTGCGCCTGCTGTACGCCCGCGTGGGAACGCCTTACTGCCCCGATCACCCCGAGCATCCGCTGGAGGCCCAATCGGTCTCGCAGATGGTCGATGCCGTGCTGGCGCTGCCGGAAGACACCAAGCTGATGATCATGGCCCCCGTGGTGGCCAACCGCAAGGGCGAGCATGCCGACCTGTTCGAGGAGATGCAGGCGCAGGGTTTCGTGCGCTTCCGCATCCAGAGCGGCACTGGCACGGCCAAGGTCTACGAGGTCGATGACCTGCCCAAGCTGAAGAAGACCGAGAAGCACACCATCGATGTGGTGATCGACCGTGTCAAGGTCAAGGCCGAGATCAAGCAGCGCCTGGCCGAAAGCTTCGAAACCGCGCTGCGCCTGGCCGATGGCCGCGCCATCGCGCTGGAGATGGACGGCGGCAAGGAACACCTGTACTCCAACAAGTTCGCCTGCCCCATCTGCGGCTATTCGTTGCAGGAGCTGGAGCCGCGCCTGTTCTCCTTCAACAACCCGATGGGGGCCTGCCCGGAATGCGATGGTCTGGGCCATATCGAATTCTTCGATCCCAAGCGTATCGTCGCCTTCCCCAACCTGTCGCTGGCCTCGGGCGCGATCAAGGGCTGGGACCGCCGCAACCAGTTCTATTTCCAGATGCTCACCAGCATCGCAGCCTTCTACGACTTCGACCTCGACGTTCCGTTCGAACAGCTCGACGACAAGGCACAGCAGGTGGTGCTGTATGGTTCCGGTCGCCAGGCGATTCCGTTCGCCTATGTCAACGAACGCGGCCGCACCGTGGTCAAGGAGCACACCTTCGAAGGCGTGGTCAACAACCTGCAGCGCCGCTATCGCGAGACCGATTCGATGGCGGTCAAGGAAGAACTGGCCAAGTTCATCAACGAAAAGCAATGCCCTTCCTGCCACGGCGCACGCCTGCGGGTGGAGGCGCGCTACGTGAAGGTGGGCAGCGGCAAGCAGCAGCGCGCCATCTATGAAGTGGCCGCCACGCCGCTGCGCGAGACCCTGTCCTTCTTCGAGACGCTGAAGCTGACCGGTGCCAAGAAGGAAATCGCCGACCGCATCATCAAGGAAATCGTCTCCCGCCTGACCTTCCTCAACAACGTCGGCCTGGATTACCTGTCGCTGGAACGCAGCGCCGACACGCTCTCCGGCGGCGAAGCCCAGCGCATCCGCCTGGCCTCGCAGATCGGCTCGGGCCTGACCGGCGTGATGTATGTGCTGGACGAACCCTCCATCGGTCTGCACCAGCGCGACAACGACCGCTTGATCGACACCCTGCGCCACCTGCGCGACATCGGCAACACCGTGCTGGTGGTGGAACACGATGAAGACGCCATCCGCACCGCCGACTACATCGTCGACATGGGCATCGGCGCGGGCGTGCACGGCGGTGACGTGATCGCCCATGGCTCGCTGCCGGAGATCCTGAAGAACAAGAAGTCGCTGACCGCCAAGTACCTCAACGGCTCGCTGGAAATCTCGGTCCCCAAGAAGCGTACACCCTGCGACGAGTCGCGCATGCTGACCATTACCGGTGCCTCCGGCAACAACCTCAAGAACGTCGACCTGGAATTGCCGGTGGGCCTGCTGACCTGCGTGACCGGGGTCTCCGGTTCGGGCAAGTCGACCCTGGTCAATGACACGCTCTACCTGTCGGCGGCGCGCCACCTGTATGGCTCGCAGACCGAGCCGGCGGAGCACGAAGCCATCGGCGGCCTGGAGCATTTCGACAAGGTGATCGCGGTGGACCAGGCCCCCATCGGCCGCACCCCGCGCTCCAACCCGGCCACCTATACGGGCCTGTTCACGCCGATCCGCGACCTGTTCGCCACGGTGCCGATGGCCAAGGAACGCGGCTACAGCGCCGGTCGTTTCTCCTTCAACGTCAAGGGCGGGCGCTGCGAAGCCTGCCAGGGCGATGGCGTGATCAAGGTGGAAATGCACTTCCTGCCGGATGTGTACGTCCCTTGCGACGTCTGCCATGGCAAGCGCTACAACCGTGAAACCCTGGAAGTGCAGTACAAGGGCAAGAACATCACCGAGATCCTGGACATGACGGTGGAGGATGCCCACGAGTTCTTCAAGCCGGTACCGCTGATCGCCCGCAAGCTGCAGACGCTGCTGGACGTGGGCCTGGGTTACATCAAGCTGGGCCAGAGCGCCACCACCCTCTCGGGTGGCGAGGCGCAGCGCGTGAAGCTGTCGCTGGAACTGTCCAAGCGCGATACCGGGCGCACGCTCTACATCCTCGATGAGCCGACCACCGGTCTGCACTTCCATGACATCGACCTGCTGCTCAAGGTGATCCACCGCCTGCGTGATCAGGGCAATACGGTGACCATCATCGAGCACAACCTGGACGTCATCAAGACCGCCGACTGGATCATCGACCTCGGCCCCGAAGGCGGCGCGGGCGGCGGCAAGATCGTCGCCGCCGGCACGCCGGAGGACGTGGCGAAGAACCCGGCCAGCGTCACCGGCAAGTACCTGGCGCCCTTGCTGAAGAAGAAAGCGAAATAAAAAGAAGTCCGGACTTGCGCGCGCGCAAACGATACAGAATCTGGTGGCATCTGTATCTTGCGCGCCGCCGGCCTTGGCATACAGTCATGCCCTTGGCCGCCATCCGGCGCACAATGAAGGCAGGCATTCCCGCAGGCGTGCTACCGTGCAACCCCGAAAGACCCACATGTCGAACCCGCTGTCACCCGCCCAGGTCGCCTTTTTCCGTGAGCAGGGCTATCTGCTGTTGAAGGGCATGGTCCCTGCCGATCTGCGCGAGCGCATGCTCGCCGTCACCCGCGACCACCTGCAACGCGCCGTCGCCCCGCTCGAGTATGAAGCCGAGGTCGGTTATGAAGGTGCCCCCGCCTCGCTGGATGCCGAAGGTGGCCGCACGGCCCGGCGCCTGCGCGCAGCCTGGCAGCGCGACCCCGTCTACCGCGAGTGGGCCGGGCACAAGCAACTGGTGGCCATGTTGCATCAACTGTTCGAAGAACCGGTCTGCCTGACCCTGGCCCACCACAACTGCGTGATGACCAAGCATCCGGCTTTCGGCACCGCCACCGGCTGGCACCGCGACATCCGCTACTGGTCCTTCCCGCGCAACGATCTGATCTCGGTGTGGCTGGCGCTGGG
Source organism: Herbaspirillum sp. AP02 (assembly GCF_015767275.1). GTDB lineage: Bacteria > Pseudomonadota > Gammaproteobacteria > Burkholderiales > Burkholderiaceae_D > Herbaspirillum. Next base: position 95,593 of record NZ_JADWMY010000015.1, on the reverse strand, counting down.
CGCGGAGACGCCCGAAAACGGTGCCCTCAAGTTCATCCCCGGCTCGCACCGGTTGACGCTGCAAGCCGAGCAGATGGACGAACTGGATTTCCTGCGCCCGGAAGTGCCCGCCAACCAGGCGCTGTTCTCGCAAGGCATTGCGCTGTCACTGGAGCCGGGCGACGTGGTGCTGTTCCACAGCGGCCTGTTCCACGCAGCTGGCCGCAACGATAGCGACCAGGTCAAGTGTTCGGCCGTGTTCGCCTATCACGGCAAGAGCAATCTCCCCCTGCCGGGCACGCGCTCGGCGGCGTCCGAGGATGTGACGCTGGACGACTGAACCGTCAGTACGGTGCTGCCGCCGAGACGGAATACGCTGACCGCTTCCGACAGGCGCGCCGTCTGCTCCTGCATGGCCTGGGCCGCGGCGGCGGCCTGTTCCACCAGCGCGGCATTCTGTTGGGTGGTCTCATCCATCTGCGTGATGGCGCGGTTGACTTCTTCGATGCCCTGGCTCTGTTCCTGGCCGGCTGCACTGATCTCGCTGACCACTTCGCTGACGCGCTGCACGCTCCTGACGACCTCGTCGATGGTGGCGCCGGCCTGGGCCACCAGCGTGCTGCCGCTGCCCACCCGGGTGACGGAATCATCGATCAATACCTTGATTTCCTTGGCGGCTGCCGCCGAGCGCTGGGCCAGCGAACGCACTTCGGACGCCACGACCGCGAAGCCGCGTCCCTGCTCGCCGGCACGGGCCGCTTCCACCGCGGCGTTCAAGGCCAGGATGTTGGTCTGGAAGGCGATGCCGTCGATCACGCTGATGATGTCCACGATCTTGCTGGAGGACTGGTTGATGGAACTCATGGTATCGACCACCTGACGCACCACTTCGCCGCCACGTACCGCCACCTCGGAGGCCGAATGCGCCAGTTGCCGCGCCTGCTGCGCATTGTCGGCGTTGGTGCGTACGGTCGAGGTCAGTTCTTCCATGGCCGAGGCGGTCTCTTCCAGGGCACCGGCCTGCTGTTCGGTGCGCGAAGAAAGATCCAGGTTGCCATGGGCGATTTCGCTGGAGGCCGTGGCGATGGTATCGGTACTCAGGCGGACCTGGCCGACGATGCCCTGCAGGTTGTCGTTCATCTGCTTGAGCGCCTGCATCAGCTGGCCGGTCTCGTCCTGACTGTGTATTTCGATGCGCTGGGTCAGGTCACCCGCCGCCACCGCCTGCGCCAGCGCGACGGCATGTCGCAAGGGTCCCGAGATGGCTTTCACCAGCAGTACGCCCATCAGCAGCGCCACCGCCAGGCCGGCCGCCATGGCCACGCTCATCACGACGAGCAGGGTCTGGTAGCGCTGCTGCGCCTGTTCATACAGATCGCGGCCGACATTGCGTTGCAGGTCCATCAATTGCCCCAAGGTGGCATGGGCATCGGCATAGAGCTTGAGCATGAGGCCACCGTAGACTTCGATGGCGCCCTGGAAGTCGCGATTGTGCAGGGCTTCGACCGCGGGCTTGATGCCATCGGTGATGAATTTCTGGCGTTGCGGCAGCAGTTTGTCCAGCAGCGCCTTTTCTTCGGTGGTCAACACGGTTTCCTGGTACTGCTTGACGACGGCGTCGTTGGCCTTGAGGGCCTTTTCCAGCTTGTCCATGTTGGCGTCGATATCGCCGGAGTCGCCGACGATGGAGGTGGAAATGCCGTTGCGCGCCGCATCCAGCGCTGCTGACATGCGTTCCAGCCGGGACAGCGCCACCAACCGGTCCTCGTAGAGCGAACGCATCTGCGCATTGGTCGAGCGCAGGCCGACCAGACCGAGAACTCCGGATCCCACCAGCAGCAGGGCCAGAAAACCAATGACGAAGATCAGGCGAGCCCTGATCGTGAGTGTGCTGAACATGTTCCTCCCGGACTTGCTATTGTTTTTTCAACAAGGGGCTCGTTGTGCGAAGCCCTTGTCCTGACACGGTCGACGCAGGCGAATAGGCCGCGCCGCTACCATCAGGCAACACTAGCATTTCCCGTACCAGGGGAACAAGACCTCATTGTGCGGGTGCGGTCCTCATTTGCTGAGGAGGCGTTTTTCGGCGCGCAGGATGCTCTCCGAACTACCGCGCAAGACCACGATGTCTCCGGCCATGAGCACGGCTTCATCGGGTGCATCGAGACGCTGCTTGCCCCGGCGCAACATGGCGACCTCGGCGCCGCATTGCGCGGGCAGGTCGATCTCGGCCAGGGTGTGACCGACCGCACTGGCCCCTCCGATCAGGGTGACCGACTGCAGGCGCACATTCATGCCCACGCCATCGACCTCGGCGTCGGACATGCCATGGAAATAGCCGCGCAACGAGGCGTAGCGCTCATCGCGCGCGTCCTGCACGCGGTGCACCACGCGACGCAGTGGCACGCCCAGCATCACCAGGGCGTGCGAGGCCAGCATCAGGCTGCCTTCCAGCGCTTCGGGCACGACCTCGGTGGCACCGGCCGCGAGCAGTTTTTCAAGGTCGGCGTCGTCATGGCTGCGCACGATCACCGGCAGCTCCGGCTCCAGCTCGGCGGCGTGATGCAAGACCTTCAGCGCCGAGGGCGTACTGGCATAGGTGACCACCAGGGCGGCGGCGCGGTGGATACCGGCGGCCACCAGGCTTTCGCGTCGGGCGGCATCACCGTAGGAGACATTGGCGCCCCCATTGCGGGCGTCCTGCACCAGTTCCGGGTCCATTTCCAGCGCGTGGTAGGCGATCCCCTCCTCTTCCAGCAGTCGCGCCAGGCTCTGTCCGCTACGGCCGAAACCGGCGATGATCACGTGCTTCTGCACGCCCATGGTGCGGGTGGCCAGTTGCGTGAGGGCTAGCGACTGCAGCATCCACTCGTTGGCGGAAAAGCGCATGACGATGGCGTCGGACTTGGCCAGGATCAGCGGCGTGGCCAGCATCGACAGCACCATCGCCGCCAGGATCACCTGGATCAGCAAGGGATCGACCAGCTTGAGCCCGCCCGCCTGGCTCAACAGCACAAAGCCGAATTCCCCGGCCTGCGCCAGCCCCAGGCCGACCCGCAGCGCTACGCCGGTGGATGATCCGAACAGTCTTGCCAGTCCGGCGATGAGGGCGAACTTGAGCAGCACCGGACCGGTCAGCAGGAGCAGCACCAGGAACCAGTGATCGACCAGCGTGCGTACGTTGAGCAGCATGCCGATGGTAATGAAGAACAGGCCCAGCAGGACATCGCGGAAGGACTTGATGTCTTCTTCCACCTGGTGCTTGAACTCGGTCTCGGAAATGAGCATGCCGGCGATGAAGGCGCCCAGGGCCAGGGACAGGCCGGCCTTTTCGGTGATCCAGGCCGCACCCAGGGTGATCAGCAGCAGGTTCAGCATGAACAGTTCCTGCGAGCGCCGCTTGACCACGATGCGGAACCAGCCACGCATGAGCTTGCTGCCGAAGAACAGCAGCAGTGCCAGCACCACCATCGCCTTGCCCACGGCCCAACCCAGCGTAACCATGATGTTGCCGGAATTGTTGGCCAGCGCCGGCACCACGATCAACAGCGGCACCAGGGCCAGATCCTGGAACAGCAGCACGCCCATGATGCGGCGGCCATGCTCGGTTTCCAGTTCCAGCCGTTCGGTGAGCAACTTGGAGACGATGGCGGTGGAGGACATGGTCAGGGCGCCCCCAAGCGCGAAGGCCGCCTGCCAGCTCACATTGATGAACTGCGGCAGCACCATGGCCGAGCCCCAGGCCATCACCATGGTGGCACCAATGGTGGTGGCCACCTGCGCCACGCCCAGCCCGAAGACGATATGGCGCATGGCCGACAGCTTGGCCAGGGAAAACTCCAGGCCGATGGAGAACATCAGGAACACCACCCCGAACTCGGCCAGGGCGTGGGTGGTTTCATTATCTTCGGCGAAGGCCAGCCCATGCGGGCCGATGATGATACCCACCACCAGATAACCCAGCATGGGCGGCAACTGCATCATGCGGAAGGCGACCACGCCCAGCACCGCCGCAGCCAGAAGGAAGAGTGTCAGTTCCAGTCCGGAAAACATGGCTTGTTTGGTTTCTTATGACAATGCAGTGAACATGAACAATGTGACAACGCACCAGAGCAAGGCAGCGTAGGGGCTCAAGCGCCACCCGTCCAGCCGGACAAATGGCAGCGGTGGGCTGCAACGGTGCATGCGGACTGACGGAGCCAGACTCGCTGGCTCCCGCAGGATGGCGGTCTGGCCCGGCGTGGTTCCGCCATCACCCTCGCCCGTGCGTGCCGTACAATCCTGCTGGCATCGGGCGCCACCGGGCCGCTTCCCCCCTTTGACGAGCATGTTGCGGCGCATCGCAATCCTGCACCTTGTATCAAGCTCAACGGCATTCCCTTACATCTGGCAAGTTTTTTGCTTTGCTAATTCGTTTATACTTCGGTTATGAGTGTAACCGATGACAAAACCACATCTGCATCTTTTTCCGCCGAGGCTGCCCGCCGCGCCGTCGAGCTGGCGCGCCAGACCCTGCAGATCGAAGCCGATGCCATCTTGGCGCTGAAGAGCCGCCTGCGCGACGATGGCAACGAGCCATTGGCACGGGCCGTGCAGGCCGTGCTGCAATGCCAGGGCCGCACCGTGGTCTCGGGCATTGGAAAATCAGGCCACATCGGCCGCAAGATTGCCGCCACGCTCGCCTCTACCGGCAGTCCTTCGCTGTTCATGCATCCCGCCGAAGCCTCCCACGGCGACCTGGGCATGGTGACGCCCAAGGATGTCTTCATCGCCATTTCCAACTCCGGCGAAACTGCCGAGCTGCTGGCGATTGTCCCCATCATCAAGCGCATGGGCGCGGTGATCATCGCCATGACCGGCAATGACGACTCCAGCCTGGCCCGGATGGCGGCGGTGCACCTCAACGTGGGCGTAGCCAAGGAAGCCTGTACCCTGAACCTGGCCCCCACCGCCAGCACCACGGCCACGCTGGCCATGGGCGATGCGCTGGCCGTGTCGCTGCTGGATGCCCGTGGCTTCCTGGAAGAAGACTTTGCACGCTCCCACCCCGGTGGTGCGCTGGGCCGCCGCCTGCTGACCCACGTACGTGACGTGATGCGCAGTGGCGAGGCGATCCCGGCGGTGCGTCCGGATGTCTCGCTGTCGGCCGCGCTGATGGAAATCACGCGCAAGGGCATGGCCATGACCGCCGTGGTGGATGAGCAATTCCGCCCGATCGGCGTATTCACCGATGGCGACCTGCGCCGCCTGCTGGAACGTGGCCAGGATTTCACCAGCTTCAGCATCGCCGAGGTAATGCACGCCCAACCGCAAAGCATCAACCAGGACCAGTTGGCAGTGGACGCCGTGCAGTTGATGGAACAATTCCGTATCAACCAGTTGCTGGTCACCGATGCCCAGGGCGTCCTCACGGGCGCGCTGCACATCCACGACCTGACCCGCGCCAAGGTAATCTGATGACCGCGCCCGACTTCACCAGCTCCCTGCCGCCGGATGCCCTCGCCAAGGCAGCCGGTGTTCGCCTGATGATCTTCGACGTCGATGGTGTCCTGACCGATGGCGGCCTGTTCTACGGCGAAGAGGGCGAGGCCTTCAAGCGCTTCAACGCCCTCGACGGCCACGGCATCAAGATGATGCAGCAGTTCGGCACGGCCGCCGCCATCATCACGGCTCGCCAGTCGCCCTATGTATTGCGGCGCGCGCGCGACCTCGGCATTGCCCACGTCTTCCAGGGCGTGCACGACAAACGCCAGGCCTTCGAACAACTGCTGCAGCACACCCAGCTCACGGCGGCCGCATGTGGCTACCTGGGCGACGACATCATCGACCTGCCGGTACTGACCCGCGTGGCCTTCAAGGCTTGCGTGGCCAACGGCCACCGCGAGGTCAAGGCACGCTGCGATTACGTGACCCAGGCCACCGGCGGCAACGGCGCCGTGCGCGAAGTCTGCGACCTGATCCTGGCCGCCCAGGGCAACTACGAGGCGGCGCTGGCGCCGTACCTGGCATGAGCGGGCGCAGCGGAGAACGCGCCGCCGAGCGCATCCGGCTGGTGGTGATCGTGGTACTCCTGATCGGCGCGGCCCTGGGCAGCTTCTGGGTACTGCAGGCCTTGCGCGCTTCCGGCGACCAGCACGCAGCGCAGCGCCCGCGTGGCAAACCCGATTACTATCTGGAAAATTTCAGCTACGTGAAACTCGGCCCCACCGGCCTGCCGCGCTATGACGTTTCCGGCACCAAGATGCTCCACTTCCCGCTGGATGACTCCTTCGAGATCACCAAGCCGGTGGTGCACAGCCTGGACAAGGCCAAGCCCCCCATGGAGCTGTATTCCGACACCGCGCGCGTGACCGACGACCAGACCCAGATCCACATGTATGGCAATGCCAACGCCATCCGTGGCGCTGCCAACGGCCGCGCGCCGATGCACCTGGTCTCGGAATACCTGTTGCTGCTGCCCGACGACGAGATCGTCAAGACCGACAAGCCGGTTGCAATGACGATGGGCACCACAAGATTGAATGGAGTAGGCATGCTGGCCAACAACGCCACCCAGGTCGTGCAGTTGTTCGGCAATGTGCGCGGCTATTACGAGCCCACGCCGAAAAAACGCTAACCCGGTTGTCCCCAAGATAAAAACGCCAAGAACCGACCAGACAGGAAATCCATGAAACGCTCACTCTTACTGCCGATGCTGATGCTGGCTGCCGTGTGCGGCGTGGCCCACGCCGAAAAGGCGGACTCCACCAAGCCCACCAACATCGAGGCAGACCAGATGGTCTACGACGATGTGCGCCAGGTGAAGACCTTCACCGGCAACGTCATCATGACCCGCGGCACCCTGATCATCAAGGCTGGCCGCGTAGTGCTCACGACCGACCAGTACGGCTATGAAAACGCAGTGCTGTACGCGGCCCCTGGTGCGCTGGCGAACTTCCGCCAGAAACGCGATGGCGGTCCCAACCTGTGGATCGAGGGCCAGGCCGAACGCATCGAGTATTCCGAGCAGACCGAAGTCTCCAAGCTGTTCCAGCGCGCGCACATCCAGCGCATGGACGGCGATCGCATCACCGACGAGGTCAACGGCGAATTCATCTCCTATGACAGCCGCGCCGAGTTCTACTCCGTCAACAACACCGCCAGCGGCGAAAGCAAGCCGGGCGCAGGACGCATCACTGCCGTGATCCAACCCAAGAACCCGCCGCCGGCCAATGCCGCTCAGCCTTCCACGCCCGCACAGCCCGCCACGTCGGCGCCGGCCCAGCGTCGTCAGAACGGAAAGGACCAGTAACGATGGCAAGCTCACTGGTCGTTCGCGGCCTGAAGAAAAGCTACGGTGCGCGCCAGGTGGTGCGTGACGTCTCCATGGAAGTGCGCAGTGGCGAAGTGGTCGGTCTGCTCGGCCCCAACGGCGCCGGCAAAACCACCTCCTTCTATATGATCGTTGGCCTGGTGCCCTCGGACGGGGGTGACATCGACCTGGACGGTTCGCCCATCTCGCGCCTGCCGATCCACAAGCGCGCCACGCTGGGACTGTCCTACCTGCCGCAGGAAGCCTCGGTGTTCCGCAAGCTGACTGTGGAAGACAACATCCGCGCTGTGCTGGAACTGCGCCAGGAGGATGGCAAGCCACTCTCGCGCGATGAAATCGAAGGCCGCCTGAACAACCTGCTGCATGAGCTGCAGATCGAAAAGCTGCGTGAGAGCCAGGCACTGTCGCTCTCCGGTGGTGAACGCCGTCGCGTGGAAATTGCCCGCGCACTGGCCACCGATCCGCGCTTCGTGCTGCTGGACGAACCGTTCGCCGGTATCGATCCGATTGCCGTGATCGAAATCCAGCGCATCGTGCGCTTCCTCAAGGAACGCGGCATCGGCGTGCTCATCACCGACCACAACGTGCGCGAGACCCTGGGCATCTGCGACCGCGCCTATATCATCAACCAGGGCACGGTGCTGGCCAGCGGCAATCCGGAAGAGATCATCGCCAACGAATCGGTTCGCCGCGTCTACCTGGGTGAACACTTCCGCATGTAAACGCCCTGTGGGCAGGCATCGGCAACACAACGGCATAGCAAACAGCGGGCCACGCCGCTTCCAGAAAGACAGATGAAACAGTCGCTCCAGTTACGTACCTCGCAGCACCTCGCATTGACGCCGCAATTGCAGCAGTCGATCAGACTGCTGCAACTGTCGACGCTGGAACTGCACCAGGAACTGGAACAGATCCTGTCCGACAATCCGCTGCTGGAACGTCTGGACGACGCGCTCGACAATTCAGTGCGCCTGCTGGCCGATGGCGCCGTCTCGTCCACGCCCTCCACCGGCGTGGCCGAACCCGGCAATGAGGGCAGCAATGACGCCACTCCCGCCGCTACCGATGGCGAAGCCAGCTTCGACTACCAGGACAATAGCCCGGAAAGCGGCGTCAGCGGCGAATCCGACTGGAGCTTCGACGACGTGGCGCGCAGTGGCAAGTCACCCGACGACGAGGATGCCCGCCCGCAATTGGAAGCGCATGAGCTGACCCTGCGCGAACACCTGCTGGAACAGATTCGGGTCACCGCCCGCACCTACCGCGACCGCGCCCTGCTGGAACTGCTCACCGACGCACTGGACGAAAGCGGTTATCTGGAAGAGCCGCTGGAAGACATCCTGGCGCGCCTGCCGGAAGAGCTGGGCGTGGACCTGGAAGAACTGTCGATCTCCCTGAAGCTGCTGCAGAGCCTGGACCCGGCCGGGGTCGGCGCACGCAGTGCAGGTGAATGCCTGGCACTGCAGATCCGCCGTCTGCCCAAGGTGCCCTTCGTCACCCGCAAGCTGGCCTTGAGGATCGTCGAGGATTACCTGCCGCTATTCGCGCAGCGCGACTTCAACAAGATCAAGAAAGCCCTCGATTGCGATGATGAGGACCTGCGCGAAGCACAGACCGTGATCCGTCAGTGCCGTCCGCATCCGGGTGCCGAATTCGCGCGCGATGCCTCGGACTACGTGGTGCCGGACGTGATTGTCAAACAGACAAAGAACGGCTGGCAGGTCATGCTCAACCATGAGGTCATGCCCAAGCTGCGCGTCAATGCCATGTATGCGAGTGCGCTCAAGCAGGCCAAGGGCGAGGGATCGCTGTCTTCGCAGTTGCAGGAAGCCAAGTGGCTCATCAAGAACATGCGGCAACGTTTCGATACAATTTTGCGAGTCGCGCAGGCTATTGTCGAACGTCAAAGAAACTTCTTTTCACATGGTGCAGTCGCAATGAGGCCCCTTGTGCTGCGTGAAATTGCTGATACACTGGGTCTACACGAGAGCACAATCTCTCGCGTGACAACTCAGAAATACATGCTCACGCCGCACGGCATGTTCGAGTTGAAGTACTTCTTCGGTAGCCACGTCGCGACTGAAACCGGGGGCGAAGCCTCCTCCACCGCGATACGGGCGCTGATCAAACAGTTGATAGGAGCCGAGAACCCGCAGACCCCATTATCCGATAGCAAGATTGCGGATATGCTGGCAGAACAAGGCATGGTGGTCGCGCGACGCACAGTCGCCAAATACCGCGAAGTGTTGAAGATTCCGCCAGTCAATCTCCGCAAGTCCCTCTGAGATTTCCCTCAGTTTTTCTGTAGTAGTACCGTTGCTGTGTTCAGGCAAGCATCCCTACCTGGTGCCCATGCCATCCGACACGAAGACCGTGCCCGTGGTACAGCAGCTGCAGAGATGAATCGCACGAACCTCCAGTGACCTCACGATAGGAGTCTTGTATGAATCTGACCATCAGTGGACACCACCTCGAATTGACCCCCGCCATCCGGGAATACGTGCAAAGCAAGCTCGCCCGTATCAAGCGCCACTTCGACAACGTGATCGACGTCAGCGTGATCCTGAGCGTAGATAAACTCACAGAAAAGGAAAAGCGCCAGAAAGCGGAAATCAACGTCCACATCAAGGGGAAGGATCTACATGCGGAAAGCATTGCACACGACCTCTATGCCGCCATTGATGCGCTGATCGACAAGCTCGATCGCCAGGTCATCAAGCACAAGGACCGGCTGCAGGAACATCACTCCATGGCCAAGCGCCTGCCGGACGATACCGCCACTGACGCAGTGGCTGGCGCGGCATAGGACAAGGACCTTTTCCACTGGCGGGCGCGCATCGACAGCGTGACGCAATCGGTGGAAACCTCATGAGGAAGGGGCGCGCAAGCGCCCTTTTTCATTTGGCAGCGCCAGGCCCCTATTTCATTTCCTGCAGCAAACAGTTAGCCACCCGGCACCGCTCACGTTTTCCCGCCACGGCTGCCAATGCACCTTGAAGGTGGTCTTCCCGCCCTCATCTTGGTGCCAATATCTGGAGCGGAAATCGTATAAATAATTTCACAAAAGCAATTATCAGTACCTCCCGGACCATCCCGCGCTGCCGCCGACTTCAACGCGGGCGCCGGCTTTTCCCTATAATGTCGGCAATCCCATTTTTAAAGGCATAGCCATGAGCGACGTCCAATCCTGGATCAAAGAAACCGTGACCCAAAACCCTGTCGTGCTGTTCATGAAGGGTACCGCCCAGTTCCCGCAATGCGGCTTCTCCGGCAAGGCCATCCAGCTGCTCAAGGCCAGCGGCGCCGAGAACATCGTCACCGTCAACGTGCTGGAAAGCGCCGACGTGCGCCAGGGCATCAAGGAATACTCGAACTGGCCGACCATTCCCCAGCTGTACGTGAAGGGTGAATTCGTCGGCGGCTCCGACATCATGAGCGAGATGTACGCCTCGGGCGAACTGCAGACCCTGATCAAGGGATAAGCCCAGCGCATCGCCGCCCTGCTCAGGTTTCTCTCGTGAGTTCCGCTTCCACTCCGCCACGCCAGCGCCTGATCGTCGCCATCACCGGCGCGACCGGCGCGATCTATGGCGTGCGCCTGCTGGAACACCTGCGCAAGCATGGTCAGGTGGAAACCCATCTGATGATTTCCGAAGCCGGCGTGCTCAATCTGCACCAGGAACTGGACATGCGGCGCAAGGATGTCGAAGCCCTGGCCGACGTGGTGCATCACGTGCGCGACGTCGGTGCCTGCATCGCCAGCGGCTCCTTCGCCTCCACCGGCATGGTGGTGGCACCCTGCTCGATGAAGACCCTGGCCGCCGTGGCGCATGGTCTCTCCGACAACCTCATCACCCGTGCTGCCGACGTGGTGCTGAAGGAACGTCGTCGCCTGGTACTGATGGTGCGCGAGACGCCCTTCAACCTGGCCCACCTGCGCAACATGACCGCCGTCACCGAGATGGGCGGCGTGATCTTCCCGCCGCTGCCCGGTTTCTACCAGCGCCCGGCCTCGATGGAAGAAATGGTCGATCACACCCTCGGGCGCGTGCTGGACATGTTCGGCATTTCGCTGCAGCTCACCCCTGAGTGGCAAGGCATGAAGGGCGACCGGGACTGACGTCTTCCCCGTCGATCACATAGGTATTCCCAACGCCGGATTGCAAATATCTCAAATTGAGATATCATGCCATGCATGCGCGTCATCTCCAACAAAGCCCTGGCCGATTTTGCCCTGCGCCACCCGCAAGCAGCGGCACCGCTGCAAGCGTGGCGCAAGATCATCGAGTCGCGCAGCTTCGATCATTTTGCTGAACTGAAGAAAGCCTTCAACGCCATCGACAAAGCGGGCGACTTCATCATTTTCGATGTGGGCGGCAACAAATACCGGATCATCACGCTGGTGAACTTCGCCAGCCAGAAACTCTACATCCGGGAGGTTTTCACACACAGGGAGTACGACCAATGGAAGCCTTGATCGAAAAACACGTGATGGACGACATCACCTCGCACTTTGCGGCCTTGTCGTCTCTCATCCCGCTGCGGCCGATTCGTTCTGATGATGACTATGACCGCGCAGTCACCACCCTGAATCAATTGCTCGACGCCGGTGCCGGCAATGAAAAGCACCCTCTGGCCGATCTGGTCGATACACTCGGCAGCCTCATTGCCGAATACGACGACAAGCACTTCCCGTTGCAGCAGGTCTCTCCTGTGGATGTCCTGCAATTCCTGATGGAGCAACATCAGCTCACACAATCCGACCTGCCCGAGATCGGCTCACAAGGCGTGGTCTCCGAAATCCTGCGCGGCAAGCGCGAATTGAATCTGCGTCAGGTCAAGGCACTGGCCCAGCGCTTCGGCGTCGGTGCATCGGTCTTTATCGGCTAGACGCGGCTGGTCCGAACAACACCAATGAAAATGGCCGCAGTACACAACCGCGGCCACTTCTTCACTTCCGATCCCGCCGGGAAGAATCAACCCCGCCCGATATAGGGCATCTTGGTCGCCATCACCGTCATGAACTGCACATTGGCATCCAGCGGCAGGCTGTCCATGTAGAGGATGGCCTTGGCCACGTGCTCGGCGTCCATGGTCGGTTCGACCTTGGTGGAACCATCGGCCTGCAAGGTGCCCTTCTTCATCAGCGTGGTCATGTCGGTAGAGGCATTGCCGATGTCGATCTGGCCGCAGGCGATGTCATAGGCGCGACCATCCAGCGAGGTGGCCTTCGTCAGTCCCGTGATGGCATGCTTGGTGGCCGTGTAGGAGGCCGAGAACGGACGCGGCGCATGGGCCGAGATGGAGCCGTTGTTGATGATGCGGCCGCCCCGCGGGGATTGCTCCTTCATGACGCGGAAGGCTTCCTGGGTACACAGGAAGACGCCGGTCAAGTTGATGTCCACTGCCGCCTTCCACTGCTCCACGCTCAACTCTTCCAGCGACACCGGCGGTGCGAAGATGCCGGCATTGTTGAACAGCATGTCGAGCCGGCCGAAGCGTTGCCGGGTCTGTGCGAACAGGTGCTTGACCGAGGCCGGATCGGTTACGTCGGCGGCCACCACCAGCGCATTGGCACCGTGCTCGCCGGCCAGCCTGACGGTCTCTTCCAGCGCATCCTGGCGACGTCCGGCCAGGGTCACGCCATAGCCTTCGCGCAGCAGCGCCAGGGTAATCTGCCGGCCGATGCCGGAGCCTGCGCCGGTCACCAGCGCGATACGTTTCGGTGCAGCCATCGTGTTGACTCCTCAATGATCTTATGGACGGAACGTGCATCGTCGGCGGATAAAAAAAACCGCCCGTGATGCACGGGCGGTTTCCACTATAACAAACACCAGGCGCGGCCAGATGAAGGATTTTCAATCCCTGAGCCTGCCTTTCATGTGTCCCGGTACTTGTGCATCAGACCGTGCTCGACAGCGGCTTGGCCGTATCGATACCCAGCGTACGTGCCGCTTCCTCCAGTCGCGCACGATCCTCTCCCCAGACCTCGCACAACGCTGTATAAGCGATCCAGCGTGCATCGATCTCGAAGAAGTCGCGCAGATTCACTCGCGTATCGCTGCGTCCAAAACCATCCGTTCCCAAGGTCACATACTGCGCCGGCACGAAGGCACGAATGCTCTCCGGCAAGGTACGGATGTAGTCGCTCACCGCGATGACCGGCGCAGTGCTGCCCTGCAGTTGCTGCGTCACATACGGCAGCGGGTGCGCGCCCGAAAGACGCTGGCTGCGCTGCGCCGCCACGCCATCACGCGCCAGTTCGGTATAGCTGGTCACGCTCCACACCTCGGCCTCGATCTGCCAGTGCTGTTGCAACAGGGCGGCGGCCGCCACCGCTTCCTTCAGGATGGGGCCGGAACCCAGCAGGCGCGCCTGCGCGTTTTCCTTGCGATCCAGGCAGTACAGGCCACGCAGGATGCCTTCCTGTACGCCCGGCGGCAGGCTGGGCTGAGCCTCGTTCTCGTTGGTGACAGTGATGTAGTAGAACACGTCCTCGCCGCGCTCCATCATGCGGCGCATGCCGTCGTCGAGGATCACCGCCAGCTCGTAGGCATAGGCCGGGTCATAGGAAACGCAGTTGGGAATCGACGCGGCCGTCACCAGACTATTGCCATCCTGATGCTGCAAACCCTCGCCGCCCAGGGTGGTGCGCCCCGAGGTGGCGCCGATCAGGAAGCCACGCGCGCGCTGGTCCGCCGCGGCCCAGATCAGGTCGCCGATGCGCTGGAAACCAAACATCGAGTAGTAGATGTAGAACGGCAGCATCGGCGTGCCATGCACCGAGTAGGCGGTCGCGGCGGCCGTCCAGGAAGAGATCGCGCCGGCTTCGGTGATGCCTTCTTCCAGTATCTGGCCATCCTTGGCCTCGCGATAGTAGAGGATGGAACCGATATCCTCCGGCTCATACAACTGACCCTGGGAGGAATAGATGCCGACCTGGCGGAACAGGTTGGCCATGCCGAAGGTACGCGCCTCGTCGGCCACGATGGGCACCACGTAGCGACCGAACTCCGGGTCCTTCAACAGGTTGCCAAGCTGACGCACCAGCGCCATGGTGGATGACATTTCCTTGCCATCGGCTTCCAGCGCGAACCTGCTGTGCGCTTCCAGGGGCGGCACCGCGCGGCGCGCCTGGCCGGCATCGCGGCGCGGCAGGTAGCCGCCCAGCGCAGCACGGCGGGCATGCAGGTGCTTCATCTCGGCGCTGTCGGGCGCGGGCTTGTAGAAGGCCAGTTCGCGGCACTGTTGATCCGACAGCGGCAGCTTGAAGCGGTCACGGAATTGCAGCAGGCTTTCCTCGTCCAGCTTCTTCTGCTGGTGGGTGGTCATCTTGCCTTCGCCGGCCGCGCCCATGCCGTAGCCCTTCTTGGTCTGGGCCAGGATCACCGTCGGCTGGCCGCGATGCTGGGCCGCCGCCTGGTAGGCCGAGAAGATCTTCTTCATGTCGTGCCCGCCCCGACGCAGGCGGTTGATTTCCTCATCGGTGAGGGTGGCGCCAATAGCGCGGGTGCCCGGTGTCTGGCCGAAGAAATGCTGGCGGTTGAAGGCGCCATCGTTGGCGGCGAAGGTCTGCAATTGCCCGTCCACCGTGCGGTTCAGGGCATCCACCAACTCACCGTCGCGGTCGCGGGCGAACAGGCCGTCCCAGTCCGAGCCCCACAGCAGCTTGATGACGTTCCAGCCGGCACCGGCAAACAGGGTCTCCAGCTCATCGACGATGTGACCGTTTCCGCGCACCGGACCATCCAGACGCTGCAGGTTGCAGTTGACCACGAAGATCAGGTTGTCCAGCTTCTCGCGCGAGGCCAGCGAGAGCGCCGCCAGCGATTCGGGCTCATCCATCTCGCCATCGCCGAACACGCCCCAGACCTTGCGGCCCTGGTCCTGCAACAGGCCGCGGTGTTCCATATAACGCAGGAAGCGCGCCTGGTAGATGGCATTGATGGGACCGATGCCCATGGAACCGGTCGGGAATTGCCAGAACTGCGGCATCAGCCAGGGATGCGGATAGGATGACAGTCCCTGGCGACCGACGCGCTTGGCCTCGATCTCGCGGCGGTAGTAGGCCAGGTCCTCTTCCTTCAAGGCCCCTTCCAGAAAAGCGCGGGCATAGATGCCGGGCGCCGAGTGCGGCTGGAAATAGACCACGTCACCGGCGAACTTATCATCGCGGGCGCGGAAGAAATGATTGAAGCCGACCTCGAACAGGTCCGCCGCCGAGGCGAAGCTGGCGATGTGTCCACCCAGCTCGCCATAGGCACGATTGGCGCGCACCACCATGGCCAGTGCGTTCCAGCGCATGATGCTGGCGATGCGTTCCTCGATGGCCTGGGCGTCCGAACCACCGGGGAAAGGCGGCTCCTGCTCGGGGCGGATGGTATTCACATAGGGGGTATTGCGCGCATCGCGCCAGTTCACGCCCCACTGCTGGGCCGCTGCCGACAGCCGCGAGAGCAGGAAGCGTGCACGCTCCGGTCCGGCCTCGGCCAGCACGCTTTGCAGCGCCTGTAGCCACTCCTGGGTTTCCTGGGCATCGAGGTCGATATCACGGGCGATATCGCTGTCACTGGGGCGGGACATGTCCACTTCCTGATCTCCTGTCTGGTCGCACGCCGAGGCTGGCGCAGCGCGGGTCGGCATAAAACCTGCTGCCACTGCAATCGCTGCTATGCAAGGAGACGAAAAGCCGGTAAAACACAGGCCGCACCATCGGTCTCCCCGCGCCCGACGCCTTTGCGGTCTTGTGTTGTTGGTAAGGGCAAGCTTGCGAGATGGAACTACCGGACTACGATACGCCGGATGGCCCGGCATGAGTCACTTAAAACAGGAAGTTGCCGTACAATATTCAGCATCCAGTGCTGCAAAACTGAAACCGACAGAATTTAATTTCGATAATGGAACTAGATACCACCGATTTGCGCATTCTGAACATTCTTCAGGAGAACAGTTCGATCAGCAATCTGGAGCTCGCCAGCCGTATCAACCTCTCGCCCTCGCCGACGCTGGCGCGCGTGAAGCGGCTGGAAACCGAAGGCATCATCTCGCGCTACGTGGCGCTGGCCGATCCGCACCTGCTGGGTCTGAAGGTCAACGTCTTCGTCAAGGTGATCCTGGAGCGCCAGGGCGCCGAAGCACTGGCCCAGTTCGAGACGGCCGTGAGCGCCTTCGATGAGGTCATGGAAGTGTACCTGATGACCGGCGATGAGGATTACCTGCTGCGCATCGTGGTGCCCGACCTGCTGACGCTGGAACATTTCATCGTCGATCACCTGACCAAGATTCCCGGCATCAAGAACATCCGCTCCAGCTTTGCCCTCAAGCAGATCAAGTACAAGACGGCGTTGCCCACGCCCAAGATCAAGACCCGCCGCTGAATCCGCAGGCGGACCGGTGCAGCAATGCAAAAAGGGCCATCCGGCCCTTTCGTTTTTTGCTGCATCGACACACTACGCCGACCTCAATGCGAGGTCTCATCCCCCGGCAGGGCCGGATCGTCGCGCCGCCGCGCCGGGTGCGCGTCGGTACTCCCCAGCACCGACGCCATCACCTTGGCCGGTACCGGCTCCCTGGCTGCCAGGGCGTCGCACCAGCGCTCCACCATCTCCACCACGCAACGCGCATAATGCTCGCCATCGACCGGCTTG
Organism: Herbaspirillum sp. AP02; assembly: GCF_015767275.1. GTDB lineage: Bacteria > Pseudomonadota > Gammaproteobacteria > Burkholderiales > Burkholderiaceae_D > Herbaspirillum. Next base: position 78,655 of record NZ_JADWMY010000015.1, on the reverse strand, counting down.
GGCTGATATTGACTGGCACCGGCCGCCAGCGCCGCCTGCTCGCCCTCCATGTCGCGCGAGGGAAACACCACCACCGGTGCCTGCGCCAGATGCTTGCTGGCACGCAACTCGCGCAACAGGTCCAGACCGTCGTAGCACCCCATGTCGGACTCCAGCAGGATCAGACATGGCGCCACGCCGTCACCGCTACGCCGCCCCTGCAGCAGGCAACGCCGGGCACTGGCCGCGTCGGGGCAACTGCGGAAGGCGCAATGCAGACCCGAGCGCCACAGCGCGAAACGGGCCAGTTCGACAGCTTCCTGGCTGGGATCGATCATCACGATACTGGGGAAATTCATTCTTGGGACATCCTGTGAAACAACTGAAGCAAGGGCAGACTGCCAGCTACCGTTGTACAGGAGCATTGCCGCCCCGGGCATCGGGAAATTCCTGACGCCCCGGCCGTCTCTGACAGGGATTTGTCAGGATTTCCCCTATCGGCGAATCATCATGGACTGGCTAGACTGGCAACAGTTGATCCTCCACTCCAAGGAAGCCCCTGTCCATGATGCCCTTTACCAAAGTCCGTGTGCCCGTTCCCGCCGCCCTGCTGGGCATGGTCGAGTTGTACGTGAGCAGCGGCGCCCGCCTCCTCACGGCGCGCGGCGGTACCACACACGACTGGGCCAGCCTCAACGCCAGCCCACGCAAGGTGCTCGAATGGTTCGCCACGGCCGACTTTGCTGCCAGCGGGGAACGCGCTGCCCTGTCCAGCTTCCAGCCCTGCGCACAGCGCCTGGCGAGCCTGGACCAGCTCAAGAACACGGTGCGCCCGCCGCTGGCGGTGCCACGCTTCTGGCAGCTGGATGGCAGCAACTACGGTTTCGATGCCGGCCCGCACCTGCCCTACTGGCTGGCCATGAACGACGCCTCCTTCATCCCTCTGCTGGTGCCTGCGCACCAGGTCGCCCATTTCTCGCAGGCCCTGGTGGCCTGAACTTCCCTGCCCTTCCTTCAGCGTTGCTTCAACGTTACGTCAACGTTACTTCAGCATTCCTCCAGCACTACTTCAGCGGCAGATAGATATCGGTCAGCAACTCGCCCGGCGGCGTATCCGGCAGCAGATTGAGGTAGTGGAAGTACAGCGGGAAATCACGCAATTCCTCCCCACTGCCCGGCAGCCACTGACGATAGAGCGGATAGATGCTCTCGGCCAGGCGTTCGTGCGCTCCCGCATGCCGTACCCGGGCGCAGCGCCCACCCGGAATCAGCTTCTCCACCAGACCTTGCGGATTGTCCGGCAGGGCGCTCTCGATTTCTCCGCAGATATCGAAACGGAACTGCTCCGGCGGTGTGGTATCCGGATTGTCCCAGGCCAGACCAAAGGTGCAACAGCGATCCACCGGCGACAGGCTCGTTGACTTACGCCATGCGATGAAGCGCGCCACGGTGGCATTGAGATTGGGCACCGGACCGCGATGCTCCAGCACGGCGATGCGAACAGGTTCTACCGTGACGATATCGACTTGCACGTCCACTTTCCTTTCAGGGATACGGAACACATAACGCTCGTTCCAGGCCGGCCAGTCGGGCGCGCGCCGGAACTGCGAAGGCGATTGTCCGAAGGCGCTCCTGAAAGCGCGGGTAAAGGATTCCGGATTTTCAAAACCGGCCTGCAGGGCGATCTCGATGATCCTGCTCTCGTGCCGGAACGCCAGCTGCAGGCTGGCCCGTTTCAGACGCATGAGCAGGATGTAGCGAGCCACCCCGACACCGACGAAGTCGGCGAACTGCCGCTGGAAATGGAACCGTGAAAAATGGGCGACGCCGGCCAGGCGGTCGACATCAAGCGCTTCGTCGAGATGACGTTCGATATGGTCGAGTACCCGTTCGAAACGGGCTACGTAGGATTTTCTGCGGGCGTCACTCATGTTGTCCTCGGTTCACGGGACGTACTGTGCAAGAATCGGCCGGCGAAATCCTGACCGAAATTGCGCAATGGTTTCATGAAATGATGTGCCTGCGCCACTTCAACGTGACCCATCATGGTAAAACACCGCTCCCATCAATCCGACATCTGCCGCACCCGCCAATGTCCGCCCTCTCATTGTCTTCCCTGCCCTCCCTCTCTGCCGCCCTGCTGCTGATGCTGGCCATCTGCACCGTCTGGCTTCCTGCGCTGCCCCTGCGTGGCCCGATGCGGCTGCCGCCCTGGCTGCTCTTGCTGGTGCTGGCCGTGGCCGTCGCCCTGCTCAACGGCCAGGTCAACGTGGTCGGCGTGGTCGGCTTGTTGCTGCTGGGTGTGAGCGCCTGGCGGGCCGGCTGTACACACCATGCACAGCACGCATGGCAGACCGACATTTGGCTGGCCCCGGTCATCGTGCTAAGCCTGCTGTTGGCCATGCATCGCTGGCCGGGCTTTCTCAATCCGCTGGTTCTGCCGCGCCAGGCCATCACGCCGGGCGCGCTGCCATTCATGCTGTATGCGAATCTCGACAAGGGTGCTGCCGGGCTGTTGCTGCTGGCGCTGCTGGCGCCGCGTTGCCATGCACGCAAGCAATGGCAGACCACGCTGCGCCGCGCACTGCTGCCGGGCCTGCTTACCATCGTAGTGGTCATGCTATCGGGCTGGCTGCTCGGCATGGTACGTCCCGAGGCCAAGTGGCCGCCCTTTGCCGCCACCTTCCTCGCCATCAACCTGTTGTTGACGGTGGTGGCGGAAGAAGCCTTCTTCCGTGGGCTGATCCAGCAGCGCCTGCAACTGGTGCTGCACACGTTGCGCGGCGGGCAGTTGCTGGCCGTCGTGGTGTCGGCCGTGCTGTTCGGCGCGGCCCATCTGGGGGGAGGGATGGTCTATGCCGCACTGGCGAGTGTGGCCGGTCTCGGCTATGCCGTCGTCTTCCAGCGCAGTGGTCGCATCGAAGCCGCCATCGCGGTCCACTTTGCGCTCAATGCCGTGCACTTCCTCGGCTTTACCTATCCCGCGCTGGCCTGATCCGGCGTCACCCGTTCAGGGTGCGATCCATTGTCCGCGCCACGCGCCGTCGTCGCGGCGGAATACGGCACGGCGATGCTGGCCCAGCGTCAGGTCGAGGTATTCGATGGCATCCAGCACCACCTCGACCAGGGTGAAATTGTCAAAGCCGCTGTACCCTGACCCTGGCGGGACATGCCCGTCCTCCGGCTGGGCGATGACCGTTCCCGGTGCATGCGGGGTCTGGTAGAGGATCAGCGTATGCGGCCGCGCCCCCTCCCACATGCGTCGCACACGCACACTGTCCTGCACCGGGCGCGCCCTGCCGTTCAGGCGCAGTTGTACATGGCGATCCAGGTCCAGCGACAGCATGGCCACCCGGTCATCGGCATCGATGTCGGCCAGCTTGGGAGAGCGACGGTCAGTGTGGAAGGCCAGCGTGCCCGTCGACTCGTCAGCCTCGCGCAAGACGATGGAGCGCAATTGGGGCGCACCGTCCAGCCCCAAGGTCGCAAGCTGCCAGATGGTAAAAGCGGATCGGGTGGGACTGGCGCCAAGGCGCAGGGTATCCCACAGATGGGTATGGAGTTCGGGCAAGTTCATGGCGGCATTGTAGAGCCTGGTTCGACGTGCTGCTTCGGTCCGCCTCTGCTGGAAAATCACCCACCGGCAAAACGACATCGTTATGTCAGTTCAGCGTCAGTGCATTGTCAGAGCGCTGTGCCAACATGGATGCTCAAGCACGTCCCCCATCGAAGTCCAGATTGCAGCACGTCACTCTCCCCGCGCCACGGCGGGAAAATACGGAGCCTGGCATGAAAATCTACTGGTCGCTCAAACAGATACCCGAACTCGCCTGCCTTGACCGCCGGCAACGCCTTGTGCGCTGGCGAGCTGTCTCGCTGCGTTTGTTTCATCACTGGCAGACCTGGCTGGGCCTGTTGACGTGCGCCTTGCTGGCGGGGCTGGGACGCAGTATCGGCATGGGCTATCCCGGCAGCATCGCCGGAGCACTTGTCGGCGCGCAGTGCTATTGGCACGCCTGCGTCTACGTTGCCCGCCGCCACTATCGCCGTTTGCTTGCGCACGGTGACGAGGACGGGGCCGACACCTTGCCTGCGCCCGACCTGCGCCAATGAAAACGCCCGCTTGCGCGGGCGTCATCGTCAATGGAAGTCTTGCCCAGGTTCAGAAGGCACCGACATAGTTTTCCGCCAACGCCGTCGACAGCGCCCGCGAATTGACCACATTCTCCAGTTCGGCACGCTGTATCTGCCGCTGGAAGGGCGACGCGTCTTCGAAGGTATGCAGCATGCTGGTCATCCACCATGAGAAATATTCGGCGCGCCAGATGCGCTTGAGCGCCAGTTCGGTATAGGAAGCCAGGCCTTCCTCGCTGGACTTGCGATAGAAATCCTCGATCCCCTCGGCCAGGCGCTTGACGTCGCCCACCGCCAGGTTCAGCCCCTTGGCCCCGGTCGGCGGCACAATGTGGGCCGCATCGCCGGCCAGGAACAGGCGCCCGTGCTGCATCGGCGTGGACACGAAACTACGCATGCCGATGATGCCCTTCTGGAAGATCTTGCCCTCCTTCAGACGCCAGCCGTCGCCATTTTCCAGGCGGGAGTGGAATTCGTTCCAGATGCGGTCATCGCTCCAGTTGTCCACGCTGTCCTTGGGGTCGCACTGGAAGTAGAGCCGCTGCACGGTAGGCGAGCGCGTGCTCACCAGCACGAAACCGCGCTCGTGCTGCGCATAGATCAGCTCGTCCGAGGACGGCGGCGCCTCCACCAGCACGCCGAACCAGCCGAAGGGGTAGATCCGCTGATAGTCCTGGCGCTTGCTGTCCGGAATGGCCGGGCGGGAGACGCCATGAAAGCCATCGCAGCCGGCAATGAAATCAGCCTCCAGCGTATGCTGTTCACCCGCGTGCAGGAAGCGCACGCGGGGCTTGTCGGTGTCGACACCTTCGATCGTGGTACCGCTGACCTCGAACAGCAGTTGCCCCTGTACCGCCAGGCGCGCGGCCACCAGGTCCTTGATCACTTCATGCTGGGCATAGACCGTGATGGCCTGGCCGGTCAGCTCGGTCAGGTCGATCCGGTGACGCCGCCCGCCGAAGGCCAGTTCGATGCCATGGTGCAAGGCGCCTTCGCGCTTCATGCGTTCCCCCACGCCGGTGTCGGTGAGGATGTCCATGGTGCCCTGCTCCAGCACGCCGGCGCGGATGGTGGACTCGATTTCTTCGCGGCTGCGGGTTTCCAGCACGACCGATTCGATGCCCTTGAGATGCAACAGGTGGGATAACAATAAACCGGCCGGGCCGGCGCCGATGATGGCGACTTGGGTACGCATGGGGGGTCTCCGTAATGAAGGTTGTTTTTTGTTCTGGTATGGAGCGAATCTTAGTCGTGGGGCGGCCATTTAAAAATGGATGATCCCGGCAAAAACTTGTACTATTTTTACAGACCAGAACGACAAACCCTGCCCCAAGAGCGACGGACGGAGACCCCATGCCCCTGGCACGCAACAAACCCCGCACCAGCGAGGTACCCCAGTTTTCCTTGTACGGCGAGGCTGTGCGGCCGGATGATGCCGAATCAGTCCATATCGAACTGATCGAGACGCGCAGCCGCATCCACGACTGGCATATTGCACCGCACACACACGCCGGACTTTTTCAGGTACTTTTTTTAATGTCCGGCCATGTCAGCGCGCTGATGGAAGACGAGGTATGGGACTACGACGGCCCGGTCGTCATCACCATCCATCCCTCGCTGGTGCATGGCTTTGACTTTTCAGAACAGGCAGTGGGTTTCGTGCTGACGGTGGACCCGCACATCGTTTTTTCGGGCGGGGGTGGCGAGGCCCATGGCGAGCTGTTTTCTCCGCTCTTCCTGCGCCCGATGGCCATCGAACTGGGGCGGGTTCCGGACTTGCATGCCCGCATGGAGACCCTGCTGCGCCTGCTGATCGCCGAATCAGCCGCGCCCCGCACCGGGCACGCATTGATGCTGGAATGGCTGGCACGCAGCGTGATGTTGCTGCTGGTGCGACTGGAGGCCGACCATCGCTCGGCCGAGCTCAGCGGACGCGGGGATTTCGAACTGTTCAGTCGCTTCCGCACGCTGGTGGAGCAACATTTCCGGGAACAATGGCAAGTCGCGGTGTATGCCGACAAGCTGCGCGTCACGCCCAGCCGGCTGAACCGCCTCTGCCTGAAACTGGCGGGCCGCTCGGCCTTCGACCTGGCGCAGCAGCGACTGATCCTGGAAGCCTGCCGCAAGCTGACCTATGTGCCATCCGGGGTGGCGACCATCGCCTATGAGCTGGGTTTCCAGGACCCGGCGTACTTCAGCCGTCTCTTCAAACGACACATGGGCGTGACGCCCAAGCAGTACCGGCGCACGCACGTGGAGGAATGAGCCGACGGCGCCGCCCTAGAGCAACGCGCCCAGTTCCACCTGTATCTTGAGCATGGCCGGCAGGCAGCGTTCGACCATGTCCTCCAGCTTCATCCGTCCGGCATGCACGCTGATGTTCATGGCCGCCACCGCCTCGCCGCGGAAGTTGCGCACCGGCACGGCCATGGTGCGCAAGCCCAGTTCCAGTTCCTGATCCACCAGCGCATAACCCTGGGCACGGGCGCGCGCGATCTCCAGGGCCAGACGTTCGGGATCGGTGATGGTGTTGACGGTAATGGCCTCCGGCTGGGCGCGGGCCAGGATGACATCGAGCTGCGCCTGAGGCAGATTGGCCAGCAGGATGCGGCCATTGGCGGTGCAATAGGCCGGTACCCGGGTTCCCGGCTGCAGGGTGGTCGACACCAGTTGCCCCGCGCTCACCGCCGCCACGCACACCAGTTGATCGTGGTCCAGCACCCCGCATGAGGCCGCCTCGCCCAGCGAATAGGCCAGCCGGTACAGCAAGGGCTGCACGATGCGTGGCAGGCGTGCCGAGTGCAGGTAAGACTGGCCCAGCCGCAGCACTGTCGGCGTCAACGAAAAGGTCTTGTTGTCGTGGCGCATGTAACCCAAATGGGTCAGCGTGATGAGATATCGCCGGGCGGCGGCGCGGGTCAGCCCGGTCAGTTGCGCCACCTCGGCGATGGTCAGGCGCGAGCGCTCCTGGTCGAAGGCTTCGATGACCTGCAGGCCCTTTTCCAGGCCCGCCACCAGGTCGCGCTTCAGCGGCCCCGCCTCGCCCTCGGCCATGTCCTCGTCGATTCGCTCTTGCTGCATGCATCCCCGCCCTGTGGATAAGACAAGCTGATACCGGTCACTGCAGGCTTGCTGCAGAAAATCGGCCATTTGTGCGATTCTCGCACAAATCGGGCGAATGGCGGATATGCTGCGCTGCGTTGGCCTTGAGGCAGTCCGGGGGCTTGCCTACTATCTCTCCACACCCAAGCACGGCGCGCAAATCGCACATTTGGCAGCAAGGCAATGTGAACAAGCGCAGCCGCCCCTAGCGACCTGAGGAGACCTCATGCAATTCGATGCCATCGAACCCGGTGTCTATCCGGAACTGATCTATCCCCCCTACAAATCCACCGTCAAGCGCGGCCCCACCCAGGCGCCCCTGCGCGTTCGCGACGAGACCGCCACCGGCACCAACCTGTTCGCCTCGCCCAGGCTGATCCTGCCGCACGACATGGACCTGACCAAGCAAGGCAAGGGCGAACCCCTGGGCGAAAAGATCGTCGTCACCGGCCGCGTGCTGGACGAAGACGGCAAGCCGGTGCGCAATTCCCTGCTGGAAGTCTGGCAATGCAACGCCGCTGGTCGTTACTTTCACAAGAAGGACCAGCACGATGCCCCGCTGGACCCCAATTTCACCGGCTTCGGCAAGATGCTCACCGACGACGATGGTCGCTATCGCTTCGTCAGCATCAAGCCCGGCCCCTATCCCTGGGGCAACCACCACAAGGCCTGGCGTCCGGCGCACATCCACTTCTCGCTGTTCGGCAACGTCTATGCGCAGCGCCTGGTGACGCAGATGTACTTCCCCAATGACCCGCTGTTCGACTATGACCCGATCTTCCAGAGCATCCCCGACAAGGCTGCCCGCCAGCGCCTGATCTCGCGCTTTTCACTGGAAGAAACGGTGGACGACAAGATGCTCGGCTACGAATTCGACATCGTCCTGCGCGGCCGCAACGGCACGCCCATGGGTATCTGACACACAGACTGAGCAGGAGCAGACATGAGCAACATCACCACCTCCCAAACCATCGGCCCCTTCCCCCACGAAGCCTGGGCCTGGGCCGTGGAACTGACCGCCCGCGTGGACAGCAGCGCCGCGCAGATCAAGGTTCGCGGTACCATCTTCGACGGCGACGGCCAGCCCATCAACGATGCCTGGGCCGAAGCCTGGCTGCCCGGCAGCGCCCCGGCCGAGAGCGCCCATGCCATCCCCGGCTATCGTCGCGTACCGAGTGGCGAAGATGGCGGCTTCGCCTTCTCCATCTCGCAACCACAGGCAGCGGCCGGCAAGCCGGTGGCCTATGTGACCGTGTTCGCCCGTGGCCTGGTCAAGCACCAGTTCAGCGCAGTATTCCTGGAAGACGATCCCGCCCTGGCACAATCGCCGCTGCTGGAACAGGTACCGCCGAACCGCCGCGACACCCTCATTGCCCGCAAGCAGGCCGATGGCAGCTATCTGTGGAATATCCACATGCAGGGTGAGCACGAGACGGTATTCTTCGACTACATCTGATCTGAACTGACCGCCACCCACGGCGCCAGTAACAGGGGATCCGCAGGCTCAGGCCTGCCGGATCCCGTTTGCGTTACGGCACCGTGCCGGCGGATCAACCTGGAGATTTCATGAGCGTTTCCATATTCGACAGCTTCCTCACCACGTCCGAGATGATCGCCGTCTTCGACGACCAGGCCGTGGTGCAAGCCATGCTGCGCTTCGAACAGGCGCTGGCCGAGGCCGAAGCCGCCGAAGGCGTGATTCCCGAGACCGCTGCCCGCGCCATCGCCAGCGTCTGCCGGGCGCCGCTGTACGACATCCCGGCGCTGATCGTGGCCGGCCGCCGTGCCGGTGCGCTGGCCATCCCCCTGGTCAAGGAATTGCAGCGCACGGTTGCGCTCTACAGCGAAGAAGCCGCGACCCATGTGCACTGGGGCAGCACCAGCCAGGATGTACTGGACACGGCCATGGTACTGGTCACACGTAATGCACTCGGCCTGATCGATGCCGAACTGGCGACCCTGACGCAACGACTGCTGGAACTGGCCCGCAGTCAACTGGACACACCGGTACTGGCCCGCACCCTGATGCAGCCAGCCCAGGTCACCAGCCTGGGCTTCAAGTTCTGCGGCTGGGCCGCGCCGCTGCTGCGCTCGCGGGCGCAGTTGCAGACCTTGTCGACCCATGCCCTGCAACTGCAACTGGGCGGTGCAGTGGGCACGCTTGCGGTACTCGGTGACAAAGGACCAGCTGTTGCCGCCCGCATGGCGGCGGCACTGGAACTGGCCACGCCCGATGCCGCCTGGCATACCCAGCGCGACCAATGGATCAGGCTTGGCACGGAGATGGCCGTACTGGCCGGCAGCCTGGGCAAGATCGCCACCGACCTGTCGCTGATGGCGCAGGGCGAGATCGCCGAACTGGCCGAACCCTCGGGCAATGGCCGTGGGGGATCCTCGGCGATGCCGCACAAGCGCAACCCGGTCTCGTCCATGATCGCCCTGGCCGCCGCTGCCCGCGCCCCACAGCAAGCCGCGGCTCTGCTGGCCGCCATGGGACAGCAGCACGAACGCGGCCTGGGCAACTGGCAAGCCGAACTGGCCGAATGGCCGGCCCTGTTCCTCGGTGTACATGGCGCCCTGCGTGCGCTCAATGAAGCCTTCGCCGGCCTGCAGATCGACCAGGAGCGCATGCTACGCAACATCGATGCCCTGCAGGGCTTGGTATTTGCCGAGTCGGCCTCCATCGCGCTGGCCACCGTGATCGGCCGCCCGCGTGCGCATGCCCTGCTGGAACAACTGACGCGCAAGACCGTGGCCGAGGGCGGGCAGCTGGTGGACCTGCTGGTCGCGGCGGTGGAGTCTGACGAATCGCTGTACAAGACACTGGACAGCGCGCATCTGCGCGCCCTGTTCGACCCCGTCATCGCGACCCGCCCGGCACGCCGCCTGGCCGAGCAGCAGCTTGAAAGAATGCAGGCAGCACACGACAGGCCACCCGCCTGAGTGCAGCGTCCCCAACAAGAACACACCAAGACAGAGAAAGAACACCATGAGCTACGATCCGCTGGACCATGACTTCGAGCGCGGCATGCGCAACCGCCGCAGTGTGCTGGGCGATCAGTGGGTGGACCGGTCGGTGGCCAACGCCACCAACTTCAATGCCGACTTCCAGAATCTCATCACCCGCTTCGCCTGGAACGAAATCTGGGGCCGCCCCGGTCTGGACCACAAGACCCGCCGCATCATCGTGCTGGCCATCACCATCGCCCTGGGCCGCTGGGAAGAATTCGAGTTGCACGTCCGTGCCGGCCTGACCGCCGATCCCGCCACCCGTCTGACGCCGGACGAAATGAAGGAAGTGATGATCCAGGCAGCAGTCTATGCCGGCGTCCCTGCGGGCAATACCGCCTTCACCCACGCGCAGAAAATCCTGCGTGAAGTGGGTGAGCAGATCGGCTATGTGGTTGCACCGCAGGCGCCAGCGGACAGTGTGCATCCCGGCATTGGCCGCGCAGGCCGTACCACCTCTTCCCCGGCGCTGCATTACACCTTGCGCGAGCCTCGTAACGGCAAGGCAGCTCGCCATACGGTGGTGCTGTCACATGCGCTGGGTGCCGACCAGATGATGTGGGATGGGCTGGCCAACAAGCTGTCGGCAGATTGCCGCGTGATTGCCTATGACCATCGCGGGCATGGCAGTTCGGAGAAACTGGATGGCCTCTACAGCATGGCCGACCTGGCCGATGATGCGGCGCGCCTGCTGCGTGAGCTCGATACCGGGCCGGTGGTATGGGTGGGTCTGTCCATGGGTGGCATGGTGGGACAGGAGCTGGCGTTGCGACATCCCGGGCTGGTGCGGGCGCTGGTGCTGGCCAATACCACCTCGGCCTATCCGGAGGCGGCACAGGCGGCCTGGCAGCAGCGCATTGCTACCGTGCGGGCGGAGGGAATCGAGGCGATTGCCGATGCCGTGATGGGGCGCTATTTCCATGAGGGCTTCCGGGCGGCGCAAGCGGCGACGGTGGCGCGCTATCGTCATCGGCTGGTCACGACCGATGCAGTGGGCTATGCCGGATGCTGTCATGCGGTCGGGACGGTGGATACCACTGCACGGCTTGGTGCCATCAAGGTGCCTACGCTGGTGATTGCCGGGGAGCTGGATCAGGGGACGCCGGTGGCCATGGCACAGGTCCTGGTGGATGCCATTGCTGCTGCCCGGCTGGAGGTGATTGCCGGGGCTTCTCATATCAGTGCGGTGGAGCAGCCTGTGGTGTTTGATGGGCTGGTTGCCGAGTTTATTGAAGGGCTGTGAATTTTTTGCTGGGCTGGGCTGGGCTGGGCTAGGCTAGGCTAGGCTAGGCTGGGCTAGGCTAGGCTGGGCTAGGCTGGGGTAGTTTGCACGGAAGTTCTTCCTGCGCCCTAGCTTAATTTCTATCTTTCTCCGGGCGGAACGGAGCGCCGGGGGCGGCCCGGCAGCCGCTCACTTTTCTTGCTTCGCCAAGAAAAGTAAGCAAAAGAAGGCGACCGCTACTGCCCCGCCCTCCTTCGGAGGGTCCCCGCATTGGCACCCACGAGAACGGGAAAAATAGAGTCGCTTCGCTCCCACTATTTTCCTGATCCGTTCTCGTGGGTGCCAACGCGGCGGGTCAGAAGCGGACAGCCGATCCGGCTCGCCTTCGGCTTCGCTGAGGGCTCGCTGGCGCTTCGGCTCTCTTCGATCCAACAAACTCCTTGGATCAGCCGTTCCAACTTCTGATTCACCAACATCACATCCCCCTCCGACAAAGCCGAAGGCGAGTCGGCCCATGGCGAGGCCGAAGGCGAGCCCGTATGGCTATTCCCCTTAGAGCCAGCCACCGCGGCGGAGCGAAAAGTGGACAAGAAAAATAGTGGGAGCGAAGCGACTCTATTTTTCCCACTTTTTGCTCCGCTGCGGTGGGGACCCTCCGCAGGAGGGCTGGCTCTCAGGGGTCGCCTTCTTTTGCTTACTTTTCTTGGCGAAGCAAGAAAAGTGAGCGGCTGCCGGGCCGCCCCCGGCGCTCCGTCCCGTCCGGAGAAAGATCAAAATTAAGCCAGGGCGCAGGAAGAACTTCCGTGCAGACTACCCAACCAAACCTAACCACCAACGAGTCAAACCACTCAAACCCCAGGATCCCGCACCTTCTCCACCTTATCGAATTCAACGTTGTAGAACTCATTCCCCCTAGCCTCAGCCTTGCGCATATACACGGTCTGCACAATATCCCGCGTCCCCGCATCAATGCTCACCGGCCCCCGCACACTCTCCCAGCTCATCCCCTTCATCGCCGCCAGCAACTTCTCACCATCGGCATCACCCCCCGTCTTCTTCAGCGACTCATACAGAAGATGCATACCGTCATAAGCCCCCACAGAATGGAAGTTGGCCCGCATCCCCTTATTGGCCTGCGCGATCCCCTCCACATACTCCTTGTTGGCCGCAGAAGCATGCGCCGCCGAATAATGATGACTGCTCACCACATCCTTGGCCGCCGCACCAATCCCGGCCATCAGATCATCATCCAGCACATCCCCGGTACAGATCAGCCGTATTCCCGCCGCCCCCAGCCCACGCTCGGTGAACTGCTTGAGCACCGCCGCCCCCTCACCCGAGGGCACGAAGACGAACAGCGCCTCCGGCCGTGCATCCTTCACCCGTTGCAGGAAGGGCGCATAGTCAGGATTGCGCAACGGCACCCGCACACTCTCCACCACCTTGCCACCTGCCTCACCGAAGGTCTTTACGAACACCTTCTCCGCATCCAGCCCCGGCCCATAATCCGACACGAAGGTCACCACGCTCTTGATCCCGTTCTTCGCCGCCCATGACGCCAGCGGTGACGTCACCTGCGCCAGCGTGAAACCCGTGCGCACGATATAAGGTGAACGCTGCACGATGATGGAGGTAGCCGCAGCCGTCACGATCATCGGCACCTTGGCCTGGGTCGCGATGGGCGCAGCCGCCAGCGCCAGCGGCGTCAGGCCGAAGCCCATCAGGACTTGCACCTTGTCACGCGCCACCAGCTCCTGCGCCAGCCGCTTGGTGACGTCGGGCGAGACACCGCCATCATCCTTGAGCAGGATGTCCACCTTGCGCCCGGCCACACTGTCACCATTCTTCTGCTGGTACAGCTTCACCGCCGCTTCGATCTGCCGACCCGTCGAGGCGAATGGCCCGGACATCGGCACGATCAGGCCAACCTTAATCGGGTCGGCAGCCCGCGCCACCAGGGGCAGGCCAGTCGCGCTCAGTGCTGCGCCGGCCAGCATCAATTGGCGACGCCTTGCATCGATCATTTCGCTCATCGTGTCTCCTCTCCAAAGGTGTAATTATTTAAAGATCCAGCACCAGCAATGCGCTCTTTGCGCGGGAACAGCAAGGGGTGAACTGATCATTGGCAGCGCGCTCCTCATCGGTCAGGTAATGATCGCGATGATCGGGCTCACCCTCCAGTACGCGAGTGAGGCAGGTGCCACAGATGCCCTGCTCGCACGACACCGGCACATCGACGCCATGTTCTGCCAGCACCTGGATCACCGTGCGCCCGGGCGGGATGGCATAGACCTGGCCGCTGCGGGCCAGCTTCACGTCGAAGGCGGCGTTGCCATCGGCCTGCACCGGTGCTGCGCCGAAATACTCGAAGTGCAACTGTGACTCCGGCCAGCCGCGCCTGCGGGCCGTCTCCAGCACGTGTGCAATGAAGCCGGTGGGGCCGCAGACATAGAGACGGGTGGCGGGATCGGTCCTGGACAGCAAGGCGTCGAGATCAAGTTTCTGATCGGCCTCGCCATCGTCGTAGTGATGCACGACGCGATCGGCGAACGTCGAAGCGGCAATGCGCTCGCGAAATGCCTGGCGCACCGGAGAGCGCGCACAGTAGTGCAGCTCGAACGAATCCCCAGCGGTGGCCAAAGCCTCGGCCATGCAGAGGATGGGGGTGACCCCGATGCCGCCGGCCAGCAGCAGGCTGTGCGGCGCCGGCTGCAATGCGAACTGGTTGCGCGGTGCGCTGATGGTGATGAGGTCGCCCACCTTCAGCGCATCATGCACGGCCAGCGAACCGCCACGCGACTGCGGATCGCGCAGAACACCGATCTGGTAACGGTGCCGTTCGTGCGGCGCATTGCACAGCGAATACTGGCGCAGCAAGCCGCCCGGCAGATGCACATCGATATGCGCCCCGGCTGCAAACTCCGGCAGCGGCCCACCATCGACGGCCACCAGCTCCAGGCCGATGATGCCCTCGGCCTCTTCGCGACGTGCGGCGACCTTGACCTGCAATGTCGTCATGCTGCCCCCTTATGCCGCTGTGGCCTTGCCGGCCTCGGCGTCGCGGGCCAGCCACTTGTCGAGGATCTTGCGCGACTGCACGCCGCCGGCATCGATGTTCAAGGCTAGCAGGCGCCGCTCGGGATATTTCAGCAGGTTGGCCTGCTGCAGTTCCAGCATCTCGCGGTCCTCGCCGAAGATCTTGCCCTGGCCGTCACGAATGGTGGCTGTCAGTTCCTGATCATCGGGACGGAAATGACGTGCCATGCCCCAGAAGTACCAGTGCGAGGTCTCGGTCTCGGGCGTGATGAAATCCACCACGATGCTGGAAGCCTTGTGCTGCGGCGGCGCCTCGTAGCCGCCATGGCCGGCATGGGCCACGCCGACTTCGATCATGACGTGGCTGGGCGGGGTGAAGCGACAGACCTGCCAGCGATCCACCGGCACATCATCGGCCAGGCCATTGCCGCGCAAAGCCATACGCCAGAACGGCGGCGCCATGATGTTTTCCATGTAGCGACTGGTGATCACCTGCTCGCCTTCGACGCGGGTGTTCACGGGGGCCTCGTCGATTTCCTTCTGACCGATGCTGGAGGCATGCACATAGGTCTCGTGCGTGAGGTCCATCAGGTTGTCGATCATCAGCCGGTAATCGCAGTTGATGTGATAGAGGCCACCACCGTAGGCCCACTCCGGGTTATCTGCCCATTCGAGATGATGGATCAGGGCCGGGTCGGCCTGCTCCTTCTCGCCCGGCCAGACCCAGATGAAGCCATAGCGCTCCACCACCGCAAAGCTGCGGATGCACGGGAAGCCACGCACCCGCTGGCCAGGCATGCTGATGGGCTTGCCATCGCATCCCATCTCCAGGCCGTGATAGCCACACACCAGCTGGCCATCGCGCACGAACCCCAGGGACAGCGGTGCACCACGATGCGGGCAGAAATCCTCAACCGCCGCGACCTTGCCTTCGGCGCCACGATAGAACACGATCTTCTCGCCGCAGATCTGGCGGCCCAGCGGCTTGCTGGCAATTTCGTCGGGGGTACAGGCAACGTACCAGGCATTCTTGGGGAACATGACGGTCTCCTCTCGGGTGAATTCCTCAATCTGCGCGCAGCACGGACGGCCGGCGCCATGATCAGTCTTGGGTCTCTTGCTTGTTAGTTGATCCGCAGGTCTGTTGATTCTGTCGATTCTGTTGATCCAGATCCTGTGGGGTCTCCTGCTTTTTTGTTTTAATATTCAGTACACTGAATGTATGAGAAAAGTATCCGCCAATCCGCTGCGCAAGTAAACTCACTGACGGAGTTTTTTCGTTGCGCGTTGCATCAATTGATTGAGGGAAAGCGGGGGCCTGCCCTACACTGCCGCTCACCTCGTCGCCCTGCCGATCCGAACTGCGAGCCACGGCTCATCGACTGCCCACACCATGTCCACCACACCGCACCCCGACCAAGAAAGCCAGCTGATCGACCTGTACGAACACCCCGGTCACCTGTTGCGGCGCGCCCAGCAGATTTCGGTCTCGATCTTCCATGACGAGATCGGCGGCGTGGTCACGCCGGTGCAATACGCCATCCTGCGCATGCTCTCCAACCATCCCGGCATCGATCAGGTGACGCTGTCCGGGCTGGTGGCCATCGACACGTCCACCGGTGCCACCGTCTGTGCGCGGCTGGAAGAAAAAGGTCTGCTGGTGCGCGAAGTGATTCCACACAACCGCCGCCAGCGCGCCCTGCGCATCACGCCGGCGGGCGAGGCCCTGCTGCAGGAACTGATTCCCGGGCTGCAGCGGCTGCGCAAGCGTATCCTGGCGCCGCTGGATGACGCGGAAAAGGCGCAGTTCATGCTGCTGCTGGACAAGCTGGTGCACGAGAACAATCCCCACAGCCGCGCCCCGCTGGCCAAGTTGCGTCACGAGAGCTGCGACGAGGACTAAGCTCGCTCCCTACTCGCTACATGCCCGTCGGAAACAGCGCCGTCGTCAGGCTGCGCAGCCAGGCGTTGCCGCCATCCTTGTGGTACTTGCGATGCCAGTGCTGCTTGAGGTCCAGGGATGGCATCTCGAAACCGGGCTCCACCAGCCGGATGTTGGCAAAGCGTGCCACAAACTCGCCGAAGGCACGCGGGACAGTGGCAATCAGGTCGGAGGTGGCAATCAACAGCGGGATGGACATGAAATGGGAAGTCGACAGGACTACCCGACGCCTGATCTTGCGACGTAGCAGGAAACGCTCGCACATGGGTTCGTCACGGCCTTCGGCATTGATGACGATATGCCCCATGGCAAGGAACTGATCCAGACTGATCTCCTGCGCCAGCAGCGGATGTTCGGCGCGCAGCAGGCAGACGAAGTCGTGCGAGAACAGCCGTTGCTGGAAGAAGTTACGGTTTTTCAAGTCGGGAAAATAACCAATGGCCAGGTCCACCTCACCGCTTTCCAGCGCCACGACCAGCGCCTCGGGCGACATCGTCACCGTCTCCACGGAGGCATGCGGAGCCTCGTCGCGAACCCGCTGCAGCAACCTCGGCAACAACATCAGCTCACCGATATCCGACAGCGCCAGCACGAAGCGCTTGGTGGTCGTGGCCGGCGTGAATTGTTCGCTAGCCAGCACTTCGGCATGGACCCGCTGCAGGATTTCGCGGGTGGGATCGATCAGGGTGCAGGCGCGCGGTGTCGGCTGCATGCCGCGCCCGGTCTTCACGAATAGCGGATCGCCCAGTGCGCTGCGCAGTTTGTTGAGCGCCATGCTCACGGCAGGCTGACTCATATCGAGCTTCCTCGCAGCCGCGCTGACGCTACGCTCCTCGAAGATTGCCAAGGCGATCGGCAATAGATTCAGATCGAAATTGGCCATTCTCCCCTCCCATTTCCCACATGAAAGATGCCGAACATACAGCGCCTGAAAATAGTTACCAATTCCAATGTCGAATAAACGTTATTCGTAATTAACGGATTCTCAAATAAAGTCAGAACGGTATGATTACGCGACGATAGTTTCCGCACGGACATACCCCGTCCACAACATGCTCAAGAAGATCAATGTCGCGGAGCTGGTCCTCGGGATGTACTTTTGCGGCTTTGACGCCGGCTGGCTCAATCATCCGTTCTGGAAGACCCGCTTCCTGCTCAAGCACGAGAACGACCTGGAACAGGCCCGCACCAGTGGCATCGCCTATTGCTGGATCGATATTTCGCGTGGTCGGGATGTGATGGCGGTTGCCGAAGATGATCGGATGTCGGTGCCGTCAGAGGCCGCCCGGAGCGACGGTGATGATGACGCCGCCCTGGCTGTCGATACCACCGTTACCGGGACGGCCGACGACCCGGCCCTGGAACAGGCCATCGCCCTGCGCGAGCATGCGCGGGAGGTCACCCGTAGCATGTTCACCGCAGCCCGCATGGGCAGGGTGGTGGCACTACCGCAATGCGTGGACCTGGTAGAAGAGATCGCCTGCTCGGTGCTGCGCGATCCGACCGGCCTGCTCAGCGTACTGCGCCTCAAACTCAACGATGAGTACACCTACCTGCACTCGGTGGCGGTGTGCGCGCTGATGGTGGCCCTGGGCAGGACGCTGGGATTGAGCGAGTCAGCCTGTCGCGAGGCAGGGCTGTGCGGTTATCTGCATGACGTGGGCAAGGCTTTTATCGACGATAACATCCTCAACAAGCCCGGCAAGCTCAGCGACGAGGAATTCGCCTTGATCAAGCGGCATCCGGAACTGGGGTACCAATACCTGATCCAGAACCCGGACATGCCCGCCTATGCCTGCGAGGTCTGCCTGCATCACCATGAAAGGCTGGACGGGCGGGGGTATCCCGATGCCTTGCCAGCCGACGCAATCACCCAGTACACCCGGATGACGGCGATCTGCGATGTCTATGACGCGCTGACCTCGGAGCGTCCCTACAAACAGGGTTGGGACCCGGCCGATGCGCTGTACCAGATGGCCAGCTGGGAAGGGCATTTCGATCGCCGCTTATTGCTGGCTTTCGTCAAGACCCTGGGCATCTATCCCGTAGGTTCGCTGGTACGACTGGAGTCGGGACTGGCGGGGCGGGTGATCCGCCAGAATCCTGCCGACCTGACACGCCCGGTCGTGAAGGTCTTGCATGCGCGGGAAGAACACGACATCGGCAGCAACGGCGTGCTCGACCTGATGGCCTGGCCGCGAACGGACGGCATCGTGCAACGCGGCCAGGATGCGAACCCTGCCAGCTGATATCCGGGGACTCAGTTCAGGCCACTGCGACCAGGCGGTCCAGCTTCTCGCCGTCGTCGAGCAGGCTCTGGCTGTCGGAGGCATGCACGATACGCCCACGATCCAGCACGATGGCACGCTGCGTGAGCGAGAGCGCCATGCGGGCATGCTGTTCCACCACGATCACCGACATGCCCTCCTCGCTGACCAGGCGACGGATCACCTTGAGCAGTTCCTGCACGATGATCGGGGCCAGGCCTTCCATCGGTTCATCCAGCAACAGGATGCTGGGGCTGACCATGAGAGCGCGGGCGATGGCCAGCATCTGCTGCTCGCCACCGGAGAGCTGGTTGCCCATGTTGTTGCGGCGTTCATGCAGGCGCGGGAAGATCTGGTAGATCTTTTTCAGGTCCCACTGGCCACCGCGTTCGACCACGGTGAGATGTTCTTCCACCGACAGCGAGGGGAACATGAAACGTTCCTGCGGCACCCACCCCAGGCCCGCATGGGCGCGCTTGTGTGTCGGCACGCGCACGATGTCGCCACCGCGCCAGCGGATGCTGCCGCCATGCATGCGGGTCAGGCCCATCAGGGTGATCAGCAGGCTGGTCTTGCCCACCCCGTTGCGCCCCAGCAGGGCCAGGCTCTCGCCTTCGTTCATCGCGAAGGACACGTCTTCCAGCACGATGGATTCGCCATACCCGGCCGTCACTTTCTCCAGCGTCAGCAGTTCACGCATGTTCGGCCTCCCCCAGATAGACTTCCCTGACCCGCTGGTCGGCGGCGATCTCGGCCGGCGTTCCCTCCACCAGCACCTTGCCGCCCACCAGCACGGTGATGCGCTCGGCGAAGCGGAACACCAGTCCCATGTCATGCTCGATGAAGACGATGGTGACCTCACGTGGCAATTGGGCGATGACCTCGAAGAGTTCGCGACTCTCGGCAGAAGGAATGCCGGCTGCCGGTTCATCCAGCAGCAATACCTTGGGCCGGGTGGCCAGGGCCAGCGCGATTTCGACCAGGCGCTGCCTGCCGTAGGCCAGGCTGCGGGTCAGGGTGTTGGCATCCTGTTCCAGTTTCAGGGACGTCAGCAGGGCCATGGCTTCGTCCACCACTTCGGTCTGACTGGCCACGGTCTGGTACCACTTGTATTGCATGCCGCGCCGTTCCTGGATCGCCAGTACCACCGACTCCAGCACGGTCAGGCCGGCGAACAGGGTATTGATCTGGAAGGTGCGCGTCATGCCGCGCTTGACGCGTTCGTGCTGCGGCAGGGCCGTGATGTCTTCGCCACCGAACCAGACCTTGCCGCTGCTGGGGGCAAAGCCGCCGGTGAGCAGGTTGATGAAGGTGGTCTTGCCGGCACCGTTGGGGCCGATCAGCGCATGGCGCGCCCCGGGAGCGAAACTGAGCGAGACATCGCTGTTGGCAACGAAACTGCCCCAGCGCTTGGTCAGGCCCTCGGTACGCAGGGTCGTGTCGCCGGTGGATGGATGCGAGCTCATGCGCGGCCTCCCTTGAAGAATTTGTCACGCAGCACGGCCAGGCCGCCCAGCAAGCCACCACGGGCGAACAGCACGATCACGATCAGCAGCAGGCCGATCCAGAATTGCCAGTAGGCCGGATTGAGCCCGGACAGATAATCCTGCGCCAGCATGTAGACCAGCGCACCGACCAGGCCACCATACAGGCGACCGGTACCGCCCAGCACCAGGATGATCAGCAGTTCGGCCGAGCGCGGAAAACCCAGCACATCCAGGCCCACGAACTGCGTGGTCTGCGCCAGCAGCGCACCGGCCACGCCGGCCACCGCAGCGGCGACGGTGAAGATCACCACCAGCCGGCGGCTGACGTCGGCCCCGATGGCCGGCATGCGGCGCCCCCCTTCGCGGATGCCTCTGAGGCCCAGACCGAACGGTGAATTGACCAGCCGCCGCAGTACCACGAACAGGACCAGCAGCACCGAGAAGCTGTACACATAGGCCACGCGTCCGTTGAGGTCGAACTCGAAGACACCGAAGATCTTGCTCATCACCATGCCCGACAATCCATCGACACCGCCGGTGATGAAGGCCGCCTTGTTGGCCGCCTCGAACAGCATCAGGCCAATGCCCAGCGTCACCATCAGGCGGGTCAGGTCGGCCCCGCGCACCACCAGGAAGCTCACCAGGAAGCCGGCGATGGCGGCCACCACGGCAGCCAGCAGCAGGCCCGTGATCGGCTCGCCCCAGCCGTGCACGGCCAGCAGGCCGGCCGTGTAGGCGCCCAGCCCGAAGAAGGCGGCGTGGCCCAGTGAGACGATGCCGGCGTAGCCGAGGATGAGGTCCAGCGAGACCGCGAACAGGCCCACGATCATGATCTGGCTGATCAGCACCAGATAATCAGGGAAGACGAAATAGGCAGCTACCGGCAAGAGCCAGAAC
This sequence comes from Herbaspirillum sp. AP02, assembly GCF_015767275.1. Classification (GTDB taxonomy): domain Bacteria; phylum Pseudomonadota; class Gammaproteobacteria; order Burkholderiales; family Burkholderiaceae_D; genus Herbaspirillum. The sequence goes on along the minus strand of NZ_JADWMY010000015.1, from coordinate 57,580 downwards.
ACGATTTCCAGCGGCGTCCAGCGGTCATTGGGCAGGTGCAGGGCAGGCTTCATGGTCGGCTTTCCCGGGCTGGCGGCGGAGGCGGCGGAGGTGGAGGTAGGGCTCACGATACTCATCCGCGCCTCCGCATCAGTCCGGCCGGGAACAGGATCAGCAGCAATACCATCAGGCCATAGATGACGAAGGCGCCGATCTCCGGCACATAGTATTTGCCGGCCACGTCGAACACGCCCAGGATGATGGCCGCCAGCAGCGGCCCCTTGATGGTGCCGGCACCACCGACAGCCACCACCAGCAGGAAATAGACCATGTACTTGACCGGGAAGGTCGGGTCCAGCCCGAGCACGTCGATGCCCAGACCGCCGCCGAGACCGGCCAGGCCCGAACCAAGCGCGAAGGTCAGGCTGAATACGCGACTGACGTTGATGCCCAGGCCGGCGGCGGCCACCTGGTTATCCACCGAGGCCCGGATCTGTGCGCCAAAGCGGGTGCGTTCGATCAACAGGCCCAGGGCCAGCGTAACAATCACCACCACGCCAATCAGGAAGACGCGATAGGCGCCCACATCCAGTCCGAACAAGGAGACCTGGCCACGTAACCAGTCCGGCAGCACCACCGGTTGCTGGGTCGGTCCCCACTGCCAGGTGGCGCCGGCCACGGCCATGAAGGTCAGGCCGATGGAGAACAGCACCTGGTCCAGGTGGCTGGCCTTGTAGAGACGGCGGTAAAGGGAGCGTTCCAGCACCAGTCCGACCACGGCAGCCGCCAGGAAGGCCAGTGGCAAGGTCGCGAGGAAGGGGACACCCATGCGGTTGAGCAGGCTCACGCAGACATAGCCGCCCAGCATGGCGAAGGCGCCGTGCGCCAGATTGATGAAGTTCATCATGCCCATCGTTACCGACAGGCCGACGCTGATGAGGAATAGCAGGCTGCCGTAGGCAATACCATCGAAGAGCACACCAAGGAAGTTGCCTAGCATGGCGCAGCTCCCCGATGACGGTGCGTAGGCGCGGCCGCACGCGGCGCGCAATCATGATGTCGATGCATGATGCGTTGTGTCTCCTATTCTGGCCTGCGGCTCTGTTTGGTGGCCGCTTGGTGATGGGATGGTGCTTTTTTCTATTGTGCTGCTTTTTCCTCTATGCCTGCCTGATCAATTTTCAGGATCGCATCAACCATCTTCATGCTTGGTCGAACGATGGGGATGGTGCAGCCAGGTGCATCGCCGCGCCATCCCGCTGTCATCACACGCGTTCGATCACCATGGCGATGCCCTGCCCCACGCCGATGCACATGGTGCACAGCGCGTAGCGGCCACCGCTGCGTTCCAGCTGGTAGAGGGCGGTGGTCACCAGGCGGGCGCCGCTCATGCCCAGCGGATGACCCAGCGCAATCGCGCCGCCATTGGGATTGACCCGCGCATCGTCGTCAGCCACGCCCAGCTCGCGCAGCACGGCTAGGCCTTGCGAGGCAAAGGCTTCGTTCAGTTCGATCACATCCATCTGGTCGATGCGCATGCCCAGTTGCGCCAGCAGCTTCTTGCTGGCCGGGGCCGGCCCCATGCCCATGATGCGCGGTGCGACACCGGCGGTGGCCATGCCCAGGATGCGGGCACGTGGCTTGAGCCGGTGCTGCTCGACCGCCTCGGCACTGGCCAGCAGCAAAGCGCAGGCGCCGTCGTTGACACCCGATGCATTGCCGGCGGTGACCGTGCCATCGGGCTTGACCACGCCCTTCAGGCGGGCCAGCGCTTCCATGCTGGTAGCACGCGGATGCTCATCCTGCGTCACGGTGACGGGGTCGCCCTTCTTCTGCGGGATCACCACCGGCACGATCTCCTGCGCCAGGTTACCGTTGGCCTGCGCGGCGGCGGCCTTGGCCTGGCTGCGCACGGCGAACTGGTCCTGGTCCTCGCGGCTGACCTTGTAGTCGACCGCGACGTTCTCGGCCGTCTCGGGCATGGCATCCACACCATATTTCTGCTTCATCAAGGCATTGACGAAGCGCCATCCGATGGTGGTGTCCTGGATCGCGGCCTGGCGCGAGAAGGCGCTATCGGCCTTGCCCATCACGAAGGGAGCGCGGGTCATCGATTCGACACCGCCGGCGATCATCAACCGGGTCTCGCCGGACTTGATGGCGCGCGCGGCGGTCCCCAGGGCGTCCATGCCCGAACCGCACAGGCGGTTGATGGTGCTGCCCGGCACTTCCTGCGGCAGACCGGCCAGCAGCAGCGACATGCGGGCGACGTTGCGGTTGTCTTCGCCGGCCTGGTTGGCGCAGCCGAAGATGACGTCATCGACCCCGCTCCAGTCCACCTGCGGATTGCGCTCCATCAGCGCACGCAGCGGTACCGCGCCCAGATCGTCGGCACGCACGTCCTTGAGCGCGCCGCCGTAGCGGCCGATGGGGGTGCGGATGGCGTCACAGATAAATACGTCTTTCATGCATTCCTCGCAGCGAAAATTGGGGTGATTCGAACGGATTCAGGCTGCCGGGCGCAGCGGTGCACCGGTCAGCTCCTGCAGTTGTTCGAAGGACAGGCCCTCGACGATCTCGCGCACCTGCAGTCCCTGCGGGGTGACGTCGATGACGGCCAGGTCGGTGTAAATGCGGTTGACGCAGCCGATGCCGGTGAGCGGATAGGCGCAGGCCTGGACCAGCTTGCTTTCGCCGGTCTTGGTCTGGTGATCCATCATCACGAACACCTGCTTGGCGCCGATGGCCAGGTCCATCGCTCCGCCCACGGCGGGGATGGCGTCCGGCGCGCCGGTATGCCAGTTGGCCAGGTCACCCGTGGCCGACACCTGGAAGGCGCCCAGCACGCAGATGTCGAGGTGGCCGCCCCGCATCATGGCAAACGAATCGGCATGGTGGAAGTAGGCACCACCGGTCAGCAGCGTCACCGGCTGCTTGCCGGCATTGATGAGGTCTTCATCTTCCTCGCCGGGCGCCGGGGCCGGGCCCATGCCGAGCACGCCATTTTCGCTGTGCAGGAAGATTTCCTTGTCGGCCGGCAGGTAGTTGGCGACCTTGGTGGGCAGGCCGATACCCAGGTTCACGTAGGCGCCTTCAGGAATGTCCTGGGCCACGCGCGCGGCGATCTGTTCACGGGTAAAGCGATTCATTGCTGTGCCTCCTTGGTTTGCACGATCCGCTGCACGAAGATGCCGGGAGTGATGATGTTTTCCGGATCGAGCTGACCCAGTTCCACCACCTCGCTGACCTGGGCGATGGTGCATTTGGCGGCCATGGCCATGATCGGACCGAAGTTGCGGGCGGTCTTGCGATACACCAGGTTACCCCAGCGGTCGCCACGCAGCGCCTTGATGAGCGCGAAGTCGGCGTGGATCGGCGACTCCAGCACATAGTGGCGGCCATTGATCTCGCGGGTCTCCTTGCCTTCTGCCAGCATGGTGCCGTAGCCGGTGGGGCTGAAGAAACCGCCGATGCCGGCACCGGCGGCACGGATGCGCTCGGCCAGGTTGCCTTGCGGCGTCAGTTCCAGTTCGATCTCGCCGGCGCGGTAGAGCGCATCGAAGACATGGGAATCGGTCTGGCGCGGGAAGGAACAGATGATCTTCTTCACCCGCTTGGTCTTGAGCAGCGCGGCCAGGCCGGTGTCGCCGTTGCCGGCATTGTTGTTGACGATGGTCAGGTCGCGCGCGCCCTGGGCGATCAGCGCATCGATCAGGGCCGATGGCATGCCGGCATTGCCGAAGCCGCCGATCATGATGGTGGCGCCATCATGGATGTCGGCCACCGCCTGCTCCAGGGAGTCAGAAATTTTATTGATCACGTTGCTCTCACTTTAGATGCGGCGCCTGAGGCTGCGCCTGCTGGATATCCCGCCATCCGGTTTGCCACGATGCAGCCGGGCGGGCACGTTGCACGGGCTCGTCTCGGTCGGCGTTTGCGGACATTTGAGGGTGGTTGCCGGACTGACTTCGGACTGACTTTTCCAGCACTCAAATGTTCGATCACCGAACTAATGTTTGATTTTCGCACAAAAAGAGTTTAGCGATCCGGCTTGACGGCCGTCAAGAAAAACCGGCAGGATGTGTTCGCTTGCCGCACAAAACGTTAAAATCCGGACGCAATCGGCGCTATCGAAAATCCGAGTCGTCCTGAACCATCCGCCCAGAGAGCCCATCAGAGCCCATGTCCACTGCACCTGCCGCCAAGACCCGCAAGACTGCCGCCAAAAGCGGCACCACAGCTGCCCCCACTGTCGATACCAAGGCTGGCAGGAGCAGCCGGGCGATGAGCAAGAAAGTCGCTGTCGCCCCGACTGCCGCGACCGAGATGGAACGCGAGCTGACCATCGCCGAGGAAATCGAGGCCTTGACCGATCCCAGCTTCATGACCTCATTGGCACGTGGCCTGGCGGTGATCCGCGCCTTCAGCGATTCCCGACGCAGCCTGACCATCGCCCAGATCAGCCAGAAGACCGGTATTCCGCGTGCGGCAGTGCGACGCTGCCTGCACACCTTGAAGCAACTCGGCTACGCCGATTCGGACGTCAACAATTTCTCGCTGCGCCCCAAGATATTGACGCTGGGCTATTCCTATCTGTCCTCCACGCCGCTGACCGTTTCTGCACAGCCCTACCTGAACAACATCAGCCGTACCCTCGGCGAGTCCTGCTCGCTGGCTGTACTGGACGACAACGAAGTGCTCTACGTGGCCCGCTCGGCCACGTCGCGCGTCATGTCGGTGGCACTCAATACCGGCAGCCGGCTGCCGGCCTACTGTACCTCGCTCGGTCGCGCCATGCTGGCGCACCTGCCGGACGACCAGTTGAAGGCCTATTTCGACAAGGTCAAGCTGCGCGCCTTGACCGAGAAAACGGTGGTCTCGCAAAAACGCCTGCGTGACATCCTGGCCGGAGTACGTGAAAACGGTTACGCGGTCATCGATGAAGAACTGGAAGTGGGCCTGCGTTCCATTGCGGTTCCCGTGCGTGGCGCATCCGGCAACGTGCTGGCGGCCCTGAACGTGGGCGCGCAGGCCGCACGTGTATCGCGCCAGCAGATGGAAGAAGAGATCCTGCCGGTGCTGCTGCGCGGTGCGCAGGAACTGTCGGTCCTGCTGCCCTGAAAAAAACCGGCCCGGCCCCTCGTGCGGGGAGCCGGACCGAAGACAAAAACAGACCCTGTCTTTGTCGTGCCACGGATGTCGGCGCGCCCTCTCTGCCTGCGGGCGCGCCATCCTCCTCAAGAGCGTTCCAGCGACCTCACTCAGAAGGTGTGACGGATGCCCGACATCACCCCCAGCTGGTTCTTGCCCGCCCCCACGGTGCCACCTGCATCGATGGCCACCGCTGCAGTGCCGCCATTCTTGATGTAACCCAGCGAGGTGTACAGCGCGGTGCGCTTGGACAGGTTGTAGGTCAGACGTGCCACCGACAGCGTGACATCGTTGGGGCTGTTCTTCACCGACAGGCGCGACACCTGTGCATCCAGCACCAGGGCCACGGACAGCGGATAGCTCACGCCCAGGTAGTAGAGATCGGAATCGGTATTGACGTTGGCGGCCGCGCGCGTGCGGCGATCCACCACACCGCCGCCCAGCTTGACGTCACCGATCATGAAATAGCCGTTGAGCGTGATGCGCTGGTCGCTGTTGCTGCTGCTGGTGAGACCGCCGCTGGCACCGGTATTGCCATACAGGATGTCGTAGGAACTGGTCACGCCCCAGCCCTTGCCGTCATATCCCAGAAGACCGGTGACCTGGCGGCAGGCCTTGCTGTTGCCGGCCACTTCACCGGCGCAGTTGGTCGCTGCCGGTCCGCCGGTGGCCGAGGTGTCGCGACCGAAGCTGTAGGTCGCGCCGATGGTGAAGCCGCTGAAGCTGCCGAGGTAGCCGATGGCGTTGTCGCTACGGGCATTGGGCAGATAGGCATCGATGCTACCGATGGCGAAGATGTTGGGCCCCATGACGTCGGTCTTCAACTGCGACAGATAGGTCATGTTGACCTGGCGTCCCAGCATGATCTGGCCCCAGTCACCCTTCAGGCCGACGTAGGATTGACGGCCGAAAATGCGGTTGCCTTGTCCCATCGAACCCGTGTCTGGCGCGAAGCCGCTTTCCAGCACGAACATCGCCTGCAGGCCGCCGCCGAGGTCTTCCGTTCCCTTGAAGCCGATGCGTGAGGGGAAGCTGCCGGTCAGCGACGGCATCTTGAACACCGAATTGCCATTGGCGTTGGCATTGGTGGTGTAGACCACGCCGGTATCGACGATACCGTAGATGGTTACCGAACTCTGGGCCAGCGCCGAACCGGCCGTACCTGCACAAGCACACGCTGCCGCGGCCAGGGCCACTGCGCGCAAGGTCATTTTCTTTGTCATTGCGATCTCCTCCTGATTTCCATGAATGATGATTGGCCGGTCTGCTGCCGGAGTGCGCCGTCCTGCTGACGCTCTCCGACGATTCGCCGCTCGCCGGGCCGGGTCACTTCCAATACCGTCAGTCCCTCCGATGTTGCCGATATTGCGGGTGTTGCTCTTGCGAATTCTTCGATGCCACCGCGGCAAGCTGGCCAGGCGCGGGCGTAAAAATGCCCCTGCCCCATGGTCCAGGCCATCGGCATATTTACTGGCGGACACTATTTGTGTCGCCTCACAAAATACGAGCTGGTCGACGCCACCAAGCGGGCGTCGCAGAAAGATTCGTCTCGTTGCTTATTTTTTATAACTTTTATTGGCCGTTCGGTTACCGCACATCGGTTTGTTTACCGAACGGATGGTGCGATACTATTGTCGGCACCGAAGCTTTGTCAACAAGGCGAGCCGAGGAAGGGAAAACGATGCGTCGTCCGAGTGCAACAGTCGGACTGGCGATGAGACAATCACGACGGCACCAGAACCGCCTGCCCATCGCCCCCTCACCACAATCACAAAGGAGACTGAAAAATGACGTTCAAGAAAATTGCGTTGCTGGCCCTGCTGGCGACTTCCCAGCTCATGACGGGTGTCGCCGCGCAGGCCGAGGAAACCATCAAGGTCGGCCTGGTCGCGGCCTTCTCCGGCCCCTTCGCCGACTACGGCAAACAGATGGAGGGCGGCATCAAGGCGTGGATGGCGCAGCACGGCGATCAGGTCGCGGGCAAGAAGGTGCAGATCATCATCAAGGACACCACCGGTCCGGCGCCCGAGATCGCCAAGCGCCTGGCGCAGGAGCTGGTGGTGCGCGACAAGGTGGACTTCCTGGCCGGCTTCGGCCTCACGCCGGAAGCGCTGGCCGTGGCGCCGATTGCGGAGCAGGCCAAGAAACCGATGATCATCATGAACGCCGCCACCTCGGTCATCACCACCAAGTCCAACTACATCGCCCGCTTCTCGATGACGCTGCCGCAGGTGTCGGGCCCCATGGCGACCTGGGCGCTGAAGAACGGCATCAAGCGGGTGGTCACGCTGGTGGCCGATTACGGCCCGGGCATCGATGCCGAGACCGCCTTCAAGACCAACCTGCTGGGCGGCGGTGGCCAGGTACTGGAATCGATCCGGGTGCCGCTGCGCAATCCGGAGTTCGCGCCCTACATCCAGCGCATCAAGGACGCCAAGCCGGAGGCGGTGTTCATCTTCGTGCCGGCCGGCGAGCAGAGCATTGCGTTCATGAAGGGGTATCGTGAGCGCGGCCTGGCCGAGGCTGGCATCAAGGTGATTGCCACCGGTGACCTGACCGACGATCACGTCATGCCCGCCATGGGCGACGCCACGCTGGGCGTGATCACCACCTTCCACTATTCGGCCGCGCATGATTCACCGGAGAACAAGGATTTCCTGAAAAGCTTCGCCGCCGCCAATCCTGGTGCCGGCCGCCCCAACTTCATGGCCGTGGCGGCCTATGACGGCATGAATGCGATCTACGAGGTCAGCAAGAAGCTCAATGGCAAGATCGATGGCGACAAGGCCATGGCCATCCTCAAGACCATGAAGTTCATGAGCCCGCGTGGTCCGATCGCCATCGATCCGGCCACCCGCGACATCGTGCAGACGGTCTACGTGCGCAAGGTCGAAAAGATCGGCAACGAGGCCTACAACGTCGAGTTCGACAAGTTCGAGAACATGAAGGACACAGGAAAGTAAGCCTCACCACCCCCTCGGGAAACGCCGGTGATGCACTGCACACCGGCGTTTTTCTTTGGGCGTGCCCACGGCATGCAGGCTGGCGCTGCACCCCTCGCAAAAAACCGCGCCCCGGGACCGCAACGCAGCATCGATGCACGGGCGGGACACATAAAAATATGTTCGACTACCGCCCGGTTTTACGAATAACGCACCAGACACAACACAGATGGCGCTTGCTTTTGCATCCATCTTACTTATACTAAATAAACGTTATAACTTATAACTAATTTCAAAAACCCTACGGGCATGACCAGAGACAGCATGAACCAGCACAGCGACCTCCTCGACATCCAAGTTCACGGCGCCATCGCCGAGATCGCACTCAACCGCGCCGCCAAACGCAATGCACTCAACGACCCGCTGGTACGCGCCATCCGCGACTGCTTCGAGAATCTGCCGGAGGGCGTGAAGGTCGCCATCGTCCACGGCAAGGGCGAGCACTTCTGTGCCGGACTGGATCTGTCCGAACTGCGCACACGCGACACCAGCGAATCCATGCACCACTCGCGCATGTGGCATGCCGCTTTTGAACAGATCGGCTTCGGCCGGGTGCCGGTGATCGCCGTGCTGCACGGCGCAGTCATCGGTGGCGGCCTGGAGCTGGCAGCGGCCGCCCACATCCGGGTGGCCGAACCGAGCGCCTTCTACGGCCTGCCGGAAGGGCAGCGCGGTCTCTTCGTCGGTGGCGGCGGCTCGGTGCGCATCTCGCGTCTGATCGGTGTGGCACGGATGGCCGACATGATGCTGACCGGGCGCGTGCTGAACGCCGAAGAGGGTCACCAGGCCGGCATCTCGCAATACAGCGTGGCCGCCGGCGCCGGCCTGGACAAGGCGCGTGAGCTGGCCGAACGCATCGCCGGCAACGCGCCGATGACCAACTACGGCGTCATGCACGTACTGCCGCGCATCCACGACCAGTCGATCCAGGATGGCCTGATGACCGAATCCCTGATGGCGGCGGTGGCCGGCAGCGATCCGGATACCAAGGGTCGACTGGCAGCCTTCCTCGATCACAAGCAGAACAAGGTCAGGCCGGGCTGAGCACATACGACACAGCGGCCAGGGCAGGACCAGAAAGTCAGTAGTACAGCGCAGTACATAACAACCGGCACCCGACCACGATCGGGCGGCCAGACAACAGAGACAGGTATGAACACTCCACCTCGCTATCGCAGCGTCAGGTTCGGCATCGGCGGCGTTGACGTCGTCGCCGGCACTGACGGCACCTCCATCGTCAGGACGCGCCAGCCACTGCAGGACTATCCGGCGCGCCTGACCGACAAGCTGATCCACTGGGCCACGGTCGATCCCGAGCGCACCTACATGGCCCGCCGCGACCAGGACGGCCAATGGCGCCGCATCAGCTACGGCCAGGCCCTGCAGAGTGCGCGCCGCATCGGCCAGGCGCTGCTGCAGCGGGGATTGTCGGCCGAACGTCCGCTGCTGATCCTGTCCGAGAATGACCTGGAACATGCCATGCTGGTGCTGGGTTGCCATTACGCGGGCGTACCTTATGCACCGGTGTCGTCGGCGTATTCGCTGCTCTCCAAGGATTACGCCAAGCTGCGCCACGCGGTGCAGTTGCTCACGCCCGGCCTGATCTTCGCCGCCCATGGCGAGAAGTTCGCGGCTGCCGTCGCGGCAGTGGCGCCGGAGATCGAATTCGTGGTCACCGAAGCGCCGCCACCAGGGCGCGCATGCACGCTCTTCGCCGAGCTCGACGCCACCCGTGCCGGCGACGAGGTCGAACGTGCCTATGCCGCCACCGGGCCGGACACCATCGTCAAGTTCCTGTTCACTTCGGGCTCGACCAAGATGCCCAAGGCGGTGATCAACACCCAGCGCATGATGTGCAGCAACCTGCAGATGATCGTACAGACCTTCCCCTTCCTGGGCGAGGAGCCGCCCATCCTGATCGACTGGCTGCCCTGGAACCATACCTTCGGTGCCAACCATAACGTGGGCATCGTGCTCTACAACGGCGGCACCATGTACATCGATGAAGGCAAGCCGACCCCGCAAGGACTGGCCACCACCCTGGCCAATCTGCGCGAGATTGCACCCACCGTCTACTTCAACGTGCCGGTGGGCTGGGAAGGGATTGCCCATGCGCTGGAAAAGGACGAGGCCCTGCGCCACACCTTCTACAGCCGCCTGCGCATGCAGTTCTATGCCGGCGCGGCACTGGCGCAACCGGTGTGGGACAAGCTGCACGCCACCGCCGAGGCCACCTGCGGCGAGCGCATCGTGATGTCCTGCGGGCTGGGCATGACGGAGACGTCGCCCTCGGCCCTGTTCGTGGTGGATCACCAGGTCAAGGCGGGCCAGATCGGCATTCCCACGCCGGGCATGGAAATCAAGCTGGTCCCCAATGGCGACAAGATCGAAATCCGCTATCGCGGCCCCAATGTCACACCCGGCTACTGGCGCGCGCCGGAACAGACTGCCGAGGCCTTCGACGAGGAGGCTTACTTCCGCTCCGGCGACGCGGTGCGCTGGCTCGATGCGGCCCACCCGGATCGCGGCTTCATGTTCGACGGCCGGGTGGCGGAGGACTTCAAGCTCTACACCGGCACCTGGGTCAGCGTCGGTCCGCTGCGTGCACTGATCGCCCATGAGGGCGCGCCCTACCTGCAGGATGCCGTCATCACCGGCCAGGACCGCAACGAGGTCGGCATGCTGATCGTCCCCAACATCGAACGCTGCCGCCAACTGGCGCGCCTGCCGGCGGAAGCGTCGCGCGCCGAGGTCCTGTCAGCACCGGCCGTGCGCGGTTTTTTCCAGGGTGTGCTGGACCGCCTGCAGACGCATGCCACCGGCAGTTCCAATCGCGTGATGCGGGCACTGGTGCTGATTGACCCGCCCTCCTTCGACCGTGGCGAGATCACCGACAAGGGATCCATCAACCAGCGTTCGGTACTGACCCACCGCGCCGCGCTGGTCGAGGCGCTGTACGCCGGCACCGATCCGGACTTGCTGACGGCACAGGCCGCGCTCACAACCGCTCACTGAGGAAGCATCGCACATGGCACAGACAGCGTTCTACTCCAGCTTCAAGGATATCTGGCTCATCGGCGGCGTACGCACGCCCATGGTCGACTATTGCACCAGCTTCAGCCAGCTCTCGCCCACCGACATGGGCATCAAGGTGGCCCGCGAGGTGCTGGCACGCACCGGCGTGGCGGCTGCCGACATCGGCTCGGTCATCGCCGGCAACATGGCCCCGGGCGACGCCTATCAGTACATGCTGCCGCGTCATATCGGCCTGTACGCCGGCGTGCCGATCACCACCCCGGCCATCATGGTCCAGCGCATCTGCGGCACCGGTTTCGAACTGATCCGCCAGGCTGGCGACCAGATCGAACGCGGCTATACCGAGACCGCCCTGATCGTGGGCAGCGAGTCGATGACCCGTAATCCCATCGTCGCCTTCGCCCATCGCAGTGGCTTCAGGCTGGGCGCACCGGTGGAATTCCAGGACTACATGTGGGAAGCGCTGGTCGACCCGGCACCCGGCATCACCATGCCGCAGACCGCCGAAAACCTGGCCAGGAAATATGGCATCACCCGCACCGAGGTCGATGCCTACGCCGCCTATTCCTTCGAGCGCGCATTGAAGGCGCAGGCCGCCGGTTTCCATGCGGGCGAGATCGTGCCGGTGGTCAACGAGACCTTCCACCTGGAGGGCTACCACGACCGTCACATCAAGCTGCAAGGCAAGCTCACCGAAGCAGCCGCCGACACCCATCCGCGCCCGTCGCCGGTGGACGTGCTGGCCAAGCTGCGCACCCTCTACCCGAATGGCGTGCAGACCGGCGGCAACAGTTCGGCGCTGGTCGATGCGGCGGCGGCCACCATCGTCGCCTCCGGCGACTATCTGCGGCGTCATGACAAGACGCCGCTGGCCCGCGTGGTCGCCGCTGCCGTGGCCGGTGTGCCGCCGGAGATCATGGGCATCGGCCCGGTGCCGGCCATCCGCACGCTGCTGGAACGCAATGGCCTGACGGTGGCCGACATCGGCTGCTTCGAGATCAACGAAGCGCAGGGCGCGCAGATCGTGGCGGTGGAGCGTGAACTGGGCATCGATCGCGAACGCCTCAACGTCAATGGCGGCGCCATCGCCCTGGGTCACCCGCTGGCAGCCACCGGCGTGCGCCTGTCGATCACGGCGGCACGCGAAATGAATCGTCGGGAAGCCCGCTACAGCATCGCCTCGGCCTGCATCGGCGGTGGCCAGGGCATTGCCCTGCTGCTGGAAAACCCGGCGGCTTCCCACTGAATCGAGAAGGACTTTTACCATGCAACTGCAAGGACAAGCCGCACTGGTCACCGGCGGCGCCTCCGGCCTCGGGGCCGAGACCGTGCGCCAGCTGGTGCGCGCCGGCGCCCGCGTTTCCATCCTCGACGTGAACGTCGAGGCGGCACAGGCGCTGGCGGCCGAATTGAATTGCCACGCCGCACGCTGCGACATCACCGACAGCGCCTCGGTCGAGGCTGCGCTGGACGCTGCGCAACAAGCCAATGGCGTGCCGCGCATCCTGATCAACTGTGCCGGCATCGGCGGCGCCAAACGGATGGTCGGCAAGGACGGCAGCGCCATACCGCTGGAGGACTTCAGCCGCATCATCAACGTCAACCTGATCGGCACCTTCAACGTGATCCGCCTGGCGGCCGCCCGCATGGCCGCAACCGATGCGCTGGAAGACGGCGAACGCGGCGTGATCGTGGCCACCGCCTCGGTGGCGGCTTTCGACGGCCAGGTCGGACAGGCCGGCTATGCGGCCTCCAAGGGCGGCATCACCGCCATGACGCTGCCACTGGCACGCGACCTGGCGCAATACGGCATCCGCGTGGTCACCATTGCACCGGGTCTGTTCCTCACGCCCCTGCTCTACAAGCTGCCGGACGAAGTACAGCAGTCGCTGGCCTCGAGCATCCCCTTCCCAAAACGTCTGGGCAAGGCCGAAGAGTATGCGCAACTGGCGCTGCATATCGCCACCAACCTGTCGCTCAACGGCGAAGTGATCCGCCTGGATGGCGCACTGCGGCTGGCGCCGCGTTGAGGAGAGCGACATGAGCAAGACCATCATCTATACGGTGCGCGTGGAATTCGGTGATTGCGATCCGGCCGGCATCGTGTTCTTTCCCAATTTCTTCCGCTGGTATGACGCAGCCTCCCGCAATTTCTTCCACCAGTGCGGAGTGCCGCCCTGGCGCGAGACCGAAAAGACCCGCGGCATCATCGGCACGCCGGTGGTGGACATCAGTTCGCGCTTCGTGCGTCCGGCCACCTACGGCGACCAGGTGGAGGTGCACTCCACCATCATCGAATGGAACGACAAGACCTTCGTGATGCGCCACGAATTGAAACGCGATGGCGAGCTGCTGTGCGAAGGACGTGACACCCGGGTGTTTGCGATCCGCCATCCGGAGGATCCGAACCGCATCAAGGCCATCGCCATTCCGCAGGACATCAGGGAAATGTGCAGCTAGACGGGAATCAGCAGATCAGGTAACAAACGAGGCGCGGCGTCCATGCCCGCCCGTCATACATCGATCACTCGATGACAAATACAAGGAGACGGAGATGAAGATGAAACTGGCAATCAAGGCAGGGGTACTGGCTTCCATGCTGGCCTGTTCCGCAATGGCCCATGCCGAACTGACCATCGGCGTGGTGATGTCGCTGACCGGCCCGGGTTCGGGGCTGGGCATTCCGGCCAAGAACGGCTTCGCCCTGTGGCCGGAGACCATCGGCGGAGAAAAGGTCAAGCTCATCATCCTCGATGACGCCACCGATCCCACCCAGGCCAGCAAGAATGCGCGCCGCCTGGTGGCCGAAGACAAGGTCGACCTGATCATCGGCTCGGCCGCCGTGCCGCCCACGCTGGCCATCGCCGACGTCGCGCTGGAAACCCAGACCGTGCAATTGGCCATCTCTCCCATCGAAACAGCCGAGGGCAAGGATGCCTGGACCTTCCGCCTGCCGCAATCGACCGCCGTGATGGCCGGTGGCGTGGTGGAGCAGATGAAGAAGCTGGGGGTGAAGACCGTGGGCTTCCTCGGCTACTCGGACTCCTATGGCGAGAACTGGTTGAAGGAAGTGCAACGCCTGGCGAACACCGCCGGCATCAAGGTGGGCACGGTGGAGCGCTTCTCCCGGGCTGACACCAGCGTAACGGCGCAGGCTCTGCGGGTGGTCAGTTCCAACCCGGATGCGGTGCTGGTGGTGGCCTCGGGCAGCGGCGCGGCCATGCCGCACAAGGCGCTCATCGAGCGCGGCTACAAGGGCAAGATCTTCCAGACCCATAGCGCCGCCTCGCGCGACCTGATCCGCCTGGGTGGCAAGGATGTGGAAGGTTCCTACGTCATCTCCGGCCCGGCGGTGGTGCCGGAGGCCCTGCCGGACAGCAATCCTTCCAAGAAGCTGGCCATGGACTTCGTCACGCGCTACGAAAAGCAATTTGGCGCCGGCACCCGCAACCTGTTCGCGGCCCATACCTACGATGCCCAGCTGGTGTTGCAGAAGGTGGTGCCGGAGGCCCTGAAGAAGGCCAAACCCGGCACCCAGGCCTTCCGCACCGCCCTGAAGGAGGCGCTGGAAAACGCCGGTCCGATCCAGATTTCGCAGGGCACGCTGAATTACTCGCCCAAGGATCACTTCGGTCTGGGTGACGATGCCCGCATCATGCTGACCATCCAGAATGGCAACTGGAAGGCGGTCAATCCCTGACGCTGTGCCAACCGTTGCGGCGGCACGGCTTGATTGCAGACCGTGTCGCCGTTGTTCCGTGGAATTTGCCTGTTTTGCTGACTACTCATGGATTCTTCGATTGCCGCCATCCTCACCCTGGATGGCCTGACCAACGGCATCGTCTATGGCCTCATCGCCATTGCACTGGTGCTGGTGTTTACGGTCACCCGCATTCTCTTCATTCCGCAGGGTGAATTCGTCGCCTATGGCGCCTTGACCCTGGCCATGCTGCAGCAAGGCCAGCGCCCCGGGCCGCTGTGGCTACTGCTGGTGCTGGCGGTCTGCGCGGCGGCCATGCAGACCCTTGCGCTGCTGCGCTCGGGGCAGGCAGCACTGCTGCCGCGTGCGTTGCTGGGCACCCTGGGCTTGCCGCTGGCGGTGGCTGCGTTGGTCTGGTGGGCTGCGCCGCAGCAGTTTCCGCTGCCGGTGCAGGTACTGCTGACGCTGCTGCTGATTACCGCACTGGGGCCGTTGATGTACCAGGTGGTGTTCGAGTCGCTGGCCGATGCCAGCGTACTGCAACTGCTGATCGTCTCGGTCGGCATCCACCTGGCGATGACCGGGCTGGGACTGGTGTTCTTCGGGGCCGAGGGCTTCCGCACGCCGGCCTTCTGGGATGAGCGCTGGAACATCGCCTCGCTCACCTTGAGTGCGCAGACACTGGTGGTGGTGTTCGCCGCACTGGCACTGCTGTTGGCGCTGTGGCTGTTTTCCGGCCGCACACTGTATGGCAAGGCGCTGCGCGCCACGGCGGTGAATCGCCTGGGTGCGCGGCTCATGGGAATCTCCACGACGCTAGCCGGCAAACTGTCCTTTGCCGTGGCAGCGTTTATCGGTGCTCTGTCGGGCGTGCTGATCGGCCCGATGAGCACCATCTTTTATGACTCGGGTTTCCTGATCGGGCTGAAGGGATTCGTCGCCGCCACCATCGGTGCGCTGGCGAGTTTCCCGGCGGCCGCGGGGGGCGCCCTGCTGGTGGGGCTGCTGGAATCCTTCAGCTCCTTCTGGGCCAGCGACTTCAAGGAAGTGATCGTCTTCATGGCCCTGCTGCCCATCCTGCTGTGGCGCTCGCTGGTGACACCGGCGCATGACGAGGACGAGGAATGAGCATGATCAATAAACGACTCCCGCTTTACGTGCTGCTGGTGGTGCTGGCACTCTTCCCGGTGCTGCCCACGCCACAGTTCTGGGTGATCCAGGCCAACTACATCGGCCTGTACGCTTTGGTCGCCATTGGTCTGGTGCTGCTGACCGGCATCGGCGGCATGACGTCCTTCGGCCAGGCGGCTTTCGTCGGCATGGGGGCCTACACCACCTCCTATCTCACCACCGCGCACGGCGTGTCGCCCTGGTTGACGCTGCCGCTGGGCCTGTTGGTCACCGGCGTATCGGCCTATGTGCTCGGCCGCATCACCTTGCGCATGTCCGGTCACTACCTGCCGCTGGCGACCATTGCCTGGGGTATCAGCCTGTACTTCCTGTTCGGCAAGGTGGACTGGCTGGGCAAGTACGACGGCATTTCCGGCATTCCACCATTGCAACTGGCGGGCCTGGACCTGGCTGGCGAACGCCACCTCTACTACCTGATCTGGGCGATCGTGCTGGCCGCGGCCTGGGTCTCGCTGAACCTGCTGGATTCACGCGCCGGCCGCGCCATCCGCGCCCTCAAGGGTGGCCGCTCGATGGCCGAGGCCATGGGCGTGGATACCGGACGCTACAAGATCCTGGTCTTCGTCTTCGCGGCGCTGCTGGCATCGGTCTCGGGCTGGCTGTTCGCGCACATGCAGCGCACGGTCAATCCCTCGCCGTTCAGCCTGGCAATGGGTATCGAATACCTGTTCATCGTGGTGGTCGGTGGCATCGCCCATATCTGGGGCGCGCTGCTGGGCGCGGGCGTGCTCAAGCTGCTGTCGGACCAGTTGCAGGTGTTGTTGCCGGCGTTGCTGGGTGACGCCGGCAGTTATGAAACCATCGTCTTCGGGCTGATCCTGATCGTGCTGCTGAAGTACGCCCGTGGCGGCTTGTGGCCCTGGGTGCGCGCCCTGTGGCTGCGCGCCTTCCCGCCGGCGCCGCAGCCGCTGCGCGTGGCCAGCGCCGCGCCCATGGACAGGCGATCGGGACCGGCACGCGGCGCACCGCTGTTGCAGGTGGACCAGATCAACAAACGCTTCGGCGGGCTGGTGGCGGTCAACGATGTGTCCTTCAACGTCAAGGCCGGCGAGATCGTCGGGCTGATCGGTCCCAATGGTGCGGGCAAGTCGACCACCTTCAATCTGGTCACGGGCCTGCTACACGCCAGCGGCGGGCGCGTGAGCTTCAATGGGCGCGACATCGCCGGCCTGCCGGCCCGCGCCATCGCCCGCCTGGGAATTGCCCGTACCTTCCAGCACGTGCGCCTGCTGCCGGGCATGTCGGTGCTGGAGAACGTGGCGCTGGGCGCGCACATGCGCAGCCAGCAGGGCTTCCTGCGCAATACGGTCAATGCCATGCTGCACCTGGAACGCGTTGAAGAGAAGGCCTTGCTGGACGAGGCCGCGCGCGCCCTGCATCGCGTCGGCCTGCAGCACCTGATGCACGAGCAGGCCGGCAACCTGGCGCTGGGCCAGCAACGCATCCTGGAAATTGCCCGCGCGCTCTGCTGCGACCCGCTGCTGCTGCTGCTGGACGAGCCCGCCGCCGGCTTGCGACATCTAGAGAAGCAGGCGCTGTCCAAGGTATTGCAGGAGTTGCGCGCTGACGGCATGAGCATCCTGCTGGTGGAACACGACATGGAATTCGTCATGGAACTGACCGACCACATCGTGGTGATGGAATTCGGCGCCAAGATCGCCGAGGGCACGCCGCAGGAAATCCAGCGGCATCCGGCCGTAATCGAAGCCTACCTGGGTGGAATCGAATGAGCGAACTGGTCCTCGAAGTCGCGCAACTGCGCGCAAGCTATGGCAAGGTGCAGGCGCTGCACGATATTGACCTCAGGCTCGAACGCGGCAGTATCGCCACCGTGATCGGCCCCAATGGCGCAGGCAAGTCGACCTTGCTCAACGCCATCATGGGAGTGTTGCCGGCGCAGGGAACGGTGCGCTATCACGGCCGGGCGGTAGAGCGCTGGACGCTGGAGCAGCGCGTCATGGCCGGTATCGCGCTGGTGCCGGAGCGACGCGAACTCTTTTCCAGCATGAGCGTGGAAGACAATCTTCTGCTGGGCGGCTTTCGCCGCCTGCGCTTGCGGCAGGCACAGCCGATGGATCAGCTCGCCACGGTCTTCGAATTATTCCCGCGCCTGAAGGAACGGCGCAGCCAGCTGGCCGGCACGCTCTCGGGTGGCGAGCGCCAGATGCTGGCCATTGGTCGCGCCATGATGGCCAAGCCGGAACTGCTGATGCTGGACGAACCCAGCCTGGGACTGGCGCCGCGCATCGTCAAGGAAATCCTGCAGATCGTCTCCGAACTGCGCACCGCAGGTATCTCGGTGCTGCTGGTGGAGCAGAACGCGCGCGCCGCGCTGCAGACGGCCGACTACGGTTACGTGCTGGAGCTGGGCAAGGTCAGCATGCAGGGCGAATCGGCACGGCTGGCCGGCGATCCGCAGGTGATCCAGGCCTACCTAGGCTTTGGCAAGAAGACTGAGGCAGAAGCGATGGCAGCTTCCTGAGCGGTGACGTTTTCTGCACCATCGCATGACCCGACAACATAGAAAAAGGAGACCACGATGAAGAAGCTGTTCCTGCTGCTGGCCGCACTGACGCTATCCTTCCAGGCCCATGCGGCCAGCGATGCCGACAACACCGCGCTGACGCCACCACAACCCAAGCTGGCCTTCCTGGCGCGCTTTTCGGTGGACCTGGTGGCGCCGATCTGGGAACTGGGCAAGACCTCGGACCTGGGCAAGCGTCGCATCATCCCGATTACCGGCGGCAGCTTCAAGGGACCGCTGATCAACGGGGAAATCCTCAACAACGGCGCTGACTGGCAGACCGTCACCGCCGATGGGTTGGCCATCATCGACACCCGCTATCTGCTGAAGCTGGACGATGGGGAGCTGGTCTACCTGCAGACCCGGGGCGTGCGTTACGGTCCGCCGGAAGTGATGGCCGAGGTGGCCAAGGGCAAGCCGGTCGATCCCTCGCGCTATACCTTCCGGCTGTTCATGAACTTTGAAACGGCTTCCAAGAAATACGACTGGCTCAATCGCGCCATGGGCGTGGGCTACGCCATGCGGCTGGGCAATGCGGTGGTGTATGACGCCTACCTGCTGAACTGAGCGAAGCGGAAAGAATGACGATGCACTATACGCCGCCCCTGCGCGACTTCGCCTTCGTGCTCGATGAAGTATTGCAGGCGCCGCAGGTCTTGCGCGCCCTGCCGGCGCATGCGGAGATCGATGGCGAGCTGATCCGGCAGGTACTGGAAGAAGCGGGCCGCTTCGCCGCCCATGTCGTCGCGCCGCTCAACGCCATCGGTGACCGCGAGGGCTGCCGCTTCGAGAGCGGAATGGTGAGCACCCCGCCCGGATTTGCGCAGGCCTATGCGCAATTCTGCGAAGCCGGCTGGCCGGCGCTGGCCTGCGCGCCCGAACACGGCGGCCAGGGGCTGCCACATGTGCTGGACTGCGCGCTCTATGAAATGCTCAGTGCCGCCAATCATGGCTGGACCATGTATCCCGGCCTGTTGCATGGCGCCTATGCCTGCCTGGCTGCGCATGGCTCGCCGGACCTGCAAGCGCATTATCTGGAGAAGATCGCCAGCGGTCAGTGGCTGGCCACCATGTGCCTGACCGAAGCCCAGGCCGGTAGCGACCTGGGACAGTTGCGTACGCGTGCGCTGCCACAGGCTGATGGCAGTTATCGCCTGACCGGGGACAAGATCTTCATTTCCGGTGGCGAGCACGACCTGACCGACAACATCGTCCATCTGGTCCTGGCACGCCTGCCGGATGCGCTGCCGGGCAGCAAGGGACTGTCGCTGTTGCTGGCGCCCCGCGTACTGCCCGATGGCAGCCGCAACGGCGTGCAGTGCACCGGCATCGAACACAAGATGGGCATTCACGGCAGCGCCACCTGCAGCCTGCATTTCGAAAACACCCAGGCATGGATGGTCGGCGAGGCTGGACGTGGACTGGCGGCGATGTTCGTGATGATGAATGCGGCGCGCCTGCATGTGGGCGCACAGGGCGTGGGTCTGGCCGAAGCGGCCTGGCAGCGCGCTACCGCCTATGCGAAGGAGCGCCGGCAATCACGTGCGCCGGGCGCCACCGAGAGCGATGTCATCCTCCGCCATCCAGCGATACAGAAGTTGTTGATGGAACAGCGTTGCCGCATCGAGGGCGCGCGCCTGTTGACCTGCTGGGCGGGACTGCTGCTGGACCTGGCAGAGCACGATGCCGATGCCACGCTGCGCCGTCGTCATCACGAACGGCTGGAATTCATTACGCCGGTGATCAAGGCCTTCCTGACCGACCAGGGATTCCAGTGCGCCAGCCGTGCCTTGCAGGTGTTCGGCGGGCATGGCTACGTGGTCGAGACCGGGGTAGAGCAGTTCATGCGCGATGCCCGCATCACGATGATCTATGAGGGAACCAACGAAATCCAGGCCATCGACTTCCTGATGCGCAAGGTACTGGCCGACGACGGGCGGCGCCTGCACGATTTCCTGGCGCTGGTGGAGGCCGATATCGACGGTGCGGCAGGATTGGCGGAGCAAGGCCGGCAGCTGAAAAGCGCTGTGGACAATTTGAGGAGCTTCGCCGCCGGGATTGCGAACGCGACCCGAAAGATGCCCGCCTTTCCCTATTACGTGGCCGACGAGATGCTGCGCCTGACCGGGCATGTGGCGCTGGGCTGGATGTGGCTGCGGGCGGGGCACCGGGCGTTGTCGGCGCTGGCCTCGGACCCGGTCTGGTACGGCAGCAAGCGGGATGCCGCGTGCTATCATTTCGCCTTTGTATTTGCGGAAGTCCAGCAGTTGTCCAGCGTGATCGAAGGCTGCCTGACAACCGGCCTGCCGCCCATTCCAACCGACCTGGACCACCATGCTGCCCAAGAAGCCGGCTGATTTCGATTCCGACGACGGCGCTACCGACAACGCGGCGCTGGACCAGCAACTGCTGTTGAGCCTGGTCGGCTACAACTGCCGCCGCGCCTATATCACGATCATGCCGCTGTTCGAAAAGCGCATGGCCAAGTTCGCATTGCGGCCGGTGGATTTCACGGTACTGAGCCTGTTGAAGGCCAATCCCGACATCAACCAGAAGCGCCTGTCCAAGGCGATCAACGTCTCCCCGCCCAATCTCGCCACCCTGCTGGACAAACTGGAGCAGCGCGGCCTGCTGCTGCGCCAGCGCAATCCGCAGGATCGCCGCTCCCAGGTACTGGCCCTGACCACGGCGGGTATGCGCATGTGTACCAAGGCCGAACAGACTGCCGTCGAGCTGGAAATGAAGGCGACCGAGATGCTGTCCGATGACGAGCGCGCGCAATTGATTGGCTTGCTGCAGAAGATGTTCCTGCCGTAGTAGGCAGCTGTCCTCACCTTCCCTATTTCCGAATCAGCGCAGGAAAACCAGCTCTGCATAGCTGGGATTGGCGTGTTCACGCTGGTAGCGCTTGAGGTCTTCCCTGACCTGGTCGCGGGTAAGGCCTGGCTGAACACCGGTAGCGCCGAGTGTGCTGGCAACGCTGGCAACGGGCTTGGCTGGCGACTGCGCTACCGGCACGGCAGGCGCAGCGTCGGCCGCGTAAGCGGCGCTCGCCGCGAGGGTGGTCAGCGCCAAAGTGACGGCGACCGTGAAATGACGGATGGTAGTGTTGGTCATGATCTGCTCCCTGGTGAATGCAAGCGGATCCAGCCCTGTGCTCATCCTTGATGAATACTCGATTCCCATTCCCGAAGCTTACCGGTCCATGTCCGCAAGAAAAACGCCTGGGCAGGTAATGCTGTATTGCGGCGTCTGCAAGAATGCGAAGGCCAAACTTGCCTGTCTTTCAGCAGTTGAGCACTCAAATTGCGAGCTGAACAGGTTTTTACCGCTTTCACTTGCCTTTCCAAGCGGCCGGCCGCAGTCAGAATCTGTAGATCCTATCAATTCCATTCAGGGAACAAGTATGAAAATCGGCACCCGGCTCGGCGGTTCGTTCTTGCTTGTCACGCTGCTTGCTTGCAGCCTGATTGTTGCGTCAATTCTGATCCTGAACCAGATCGGGCGCCACTGGGAGGGTTTTTCCGGCACCGTTCTCGGCAAGCAGGACTTTGCCACCCAGGGGTACATCAAGCTGGGCGATGGCGTGCAGAATTTCAAGAACTATGTCGTGCGTGGGAAGGACTACGACAAGCACTTCCTGGCCGATATGGATGCTATCCACCGTGTGATGACCGAATACCGCAAGCTCGGCGTGAACGACCCCAAGGAAGACGAGCTGCTGCAAAAGATCAACACCGGAGAAATGAATTACCGCGAGGCACTCGCCAAGGCACAGGGGTTGAAGGCGACCGGCGCCTCTGCAGTCGAGATTGATGCGTCCATCAGTGGCGCCGACAAGGTATTGGGAGCCGGCTTTTCCGGCTTGCTTGCGATCGCTCGCGACAACGCCAACGGCACCGGCCGCGATATCTCGGCCGCTATCGTCACGGGCAAGACCATTGACCTGGGTGTGGGTCTGCTGGTCATTGTATTAGCTGCGGTATTGGCGATACTGGCCACACGCTCCATCACCCGACCGGTGCACGAAGCAGTGCGAATTGCCAAGACCGTAGCGGCGGGTGACCTCGGCAGCCGCATTGAGGTCACTCGCAGGGATGAGACCGGTGAATTGCTGCAAGCACTCAAGGATATGAACAGCAGCCTGCAGCGCGTGGTGGGTGGCGTACGCGCCGGCAGCGATACCATCGTCACGGCATCGACACAGATCGCCGGTGGCAATCTCGATCTATCGGCACGCACCGAACAACAGGCCAGTTCACTGGAAGAGACGGCGGCGGCGATGGAGCAGATCACATCCACCGTGCGGCGTAATGCCGATCACGCACGCCAGGCCAATGCGATGGCCGGCTCGGTTTCCGAGGTGGCCTCGCGGAGCGGCCTCGTGGTGTCCGATGTGGTGAGTACCATGGATGAAATCCAGGCTTCCGCACGCGAGATCGAGGACATCATCTCTGTCATTGACGGCATTGCTTTTCAGACCAACATCCTGGCTCTCAATGCGGCTGTGGAAGCCGCCCGCGCCGGTGAGCAGGGACGTGGCTTTGCGGTGGTGGCCTCGGAGGTGCGGACCCTGGCTCAGCGCTCCGCCACGGCGGCCAAGGAAATCAAGATACTGATCGGCAACTCGGTACAGAAGGTGGAGGACGGTAGCAAGCTGGTGAGGAATGCCGGGACTACCATTGAGGAACTGGTGGTGAGCGTGCGCAACGTCACGCAGATCATGAGCGAAATCTCGGCCGCCAGCGGCGAGCAGGAAGCCGGGATTGAGCAGGTCAACCAGGCCATTGCGCAGATGGACACCGTGACGCAGCAGAACGCCGCTTTGGTGGAAGAGGCCGCCGCCGCCACCGAAGCATTGAAGGAACAGGCACGACGACTGGCACAGTCGGTGAGCGTATTTCGTCTGGGCGGGGGCAAGCTCGCGTGACCGGGGAAGCGGGACGCCGGAGCTGCCCACTGCGATGCGTTCAAATGCTCAGCTAAGCTTGCACTGGAACTGATCAGCTCGGTGATCAAGCAGACCAAGGAAATCCATGTCTTGTCGTGTCTATCTCTACTGTACGGATTTTGAAGGCATGCCCTCGGACGACGCGGCAGATCTGTTCTTCGATGTATCAGGTACCGAGTACGAGGCGAACGCCGGTATCCCGCTCTTCTGGCTTTGCCTTTTCACCGGCACGGATATCAAGATCGCTCCCGGTAGCGAGAACTACGTTGCCGATGCGGATGGAGACGCGATTGATGAGGATTTTGATGAGGCGAGCCTGTCCACTCAGGATGGCGAAGACGGCTATCGTCCCTATGCCTTTATCTCTTGCCTGAAGGCGGACGGTATCGATCGACTTAAACAGCGGTCCGAGATATTGCTTGCCTCCCTGGGCGCGGAGCGTCACCGCTTGTATCTGGAATGGATTGCGAGGATGGAGGCGGAGCCTTTCCGCAACATACTGATCAAGACCGAAGAGATCGACGGGATGGGCAGTGATGGTGAACTGGAGGCGCTATTACGCTGCGCCATGCGAGATCTGGAAGCGGCCATGCAATCCGGCGTCCTGGTACCAAGCAGCGAGTTGAACAATATGATGGGGCTGCAGGAAGGTAGCGTGTTGAGCGAGTGTGAATCCTTCGAACTCGCAGGCTGCGCCAACAGTACGCAACAGTGGCCGCAACGCTTGTCGGCTACCCAGCGGGAACAGGCGGACGTCTTGGTGCCACAGATTAAGAAACCGAAATGGATGTTCTGGAGGCGTTGAGTATAAGGTCAGAATCTTGCGTGCTGCTCTTCAGCGCTGGGCGCAAGGATGTCCAGAACAAATAGAAAAGGCCTACCGAGCGGTAGGCCTTTTAAATACTGGTGCTGGCTGCAGGACTTGAACCCGCCACCCCCTGATTACAAGTCAGGTGCTCTACCAGATGAGCTAAGCCAGCAAAAACTTCAGCCGGCGATTATAGCCTACTTGATACGGGTCAGTACAGGCCGGCCGCCTTTTTTCGGCGGTTCCGGATCGTCGTCGTCCTTTGTAGCGCTCTCGGCTGGCTTTTTCTCCGGCTCAGACACCGGCACAGAGGACAGTATCGGAGCAGTGCTTTCCGAGTCGGGGATATCCTGGGCGTTATCTTCACCCACTGCAGCCGATGCTTCGAACGCCATACCCTGGCCGTTTTCACGGGCATAGATGGCAATGACGTTTTCAACCGGGATCAGGATGTCGCGAGAGACGCCGCCAAAGCGGGCGCTGAAATGGATGTTGTCGTTCTCCATCTTCAAGCCGCTGGTGGCCTCGAAGCTGATATTCAGTACGATCTCGCCATTCTTGACGAACTGCATAGGCACACGCGTGCGGCTGTCGACAACCACGGCGATGTGCGGCGTATAGCCGTTATCGGTGCACCATTCGTAGATGGCGCGCAGCAGGTAGGGCTTGGTGGAGACTTCTTGCATGACTGTGTGGTGTGCGATGCGAGGCGTGCCCGCATCTGCCGGCTGGGCCGGGGTGAAACTGCAAATCGGACTACAGGTGGAACACACCGCACACCCGGTAATGCCAGGTGCGCAGCGGATACTCCAGGATGCGGCTTAACGACGCATCACCTTCTCGGACGGGGTCAGCGCCTCGATATAGGCCGGACGCGAGAAGATGCGCTCGGCATACTTCATCAGCGGTGCAGCCGTCTTGGACAACTCGATGCCGTAGTGATCCAGGCGCCACAACAACGGAGCCAGTGCCACGTCCAGCATGGAGAACTCGTCACCCAGCATGTACTTGTTCTTCAGGAACAGTGGGGCAAGTTGGGTCAGGCGGTCGCGAATCTCGTTGCGGGCCTTTTCCTGGCTCTTTTCGGCAGCCTTGGACTTTTCGTTTTCCAGCGTGTGCACGTGGACGAACAGTTCCTTTTCGAAATTGAACAGCATCAGGCGGGCACGGGCGCGCATGAGCGGATCGGCCGGCATCAGTTGCGGATGCGGGAAACGTTCATCGATGTATTCGTTGATGATGTTCGATTCGTACAGCACCAGGTCACGTTCGACCAGGATCGGCACTTGGCCGTAGGGGTTCATGACCGAAATGTCTTCCGGCTTGTTGAACAGGTCCACGTCGCGGATCTCGAAATCCATGCCCTTTTCGAACAGGACGAGACGGCAACGTTGCGAGAATGGGCAGGTCGTGCCCGAGTAGAGAACCATCATTTTTTCAGAGCCCTAAAAACAAAAGGGGGGCGAGACGCATAACGCTCACCCCGATACGCAATTCCGCAAAATGGCGCGGATACGTGATTGTACGTTTTTACTTGATGTTCTTCCAATAGGACGCGTTCAAACGCCACGCCAATACCGAGAAGATGCCCAGGAACAACAGAACCCAGACGCCAAGTCGCTTGCGCGTATTCTGCGCAGGCTCCCCCATCCATTGCAAATAAGCAACAAGATCGGCGACATTGTCGTCGTACTCCGCCGTGCTCAGCTTGCCAGGTTTGACCTGCTCGAAGCCGGCAAACTTGTGAACAGTCTTGTCGGCGTTGTGCGGGTCTTTCTCGTCGACGAACTTGGCCTTGCGGATTCCTTGCAATTCCCACAAGACATGCGGCATGCCAACATTGGGGAAGAGCATGTTGTTCCAGCCGGTGGGACGGCTGTCGTCCGTATAGTAACTGCGCAGGTAGGTATAAATCCAGTCCGGACCGCTGCCCGCCTCCGATGCCTTGGCCCGCGCAATCACCGACAGGTCAGGCGGGGCGGCACCAAACCAGGCTTTTGCATCTTGCGGCGACATCGAAATCTTCATCAGATCGCCGACCTTTTCCCCAGTAAACATCAGGTTGTTCTTGATCTGTTCTTCAGTGAGCCCGATATCGCGCAGACGGTTGTAGCGCATTGCAGAGGCCGAGTGGCAATTCAGGCAATAGTTGACGAACAGCTTGGCACCGTTTTGCAACGACGACACGTCCTTGGTCCGGTCCGGGGCGTGATCCAGCTGAAAGCCCCCTTCGTTGGCGCAGGCCAGCGCCGGCAGCAAGGCCAGCGCGGCAATCACTTTCTTGAGCAATGTCATGTTCTTGTCCTTTGGCGGCTGGCTTAGTGCGGGTGATAGACGACGCGCTCGGGAACCGTCTTGAAGGTACCGGCAGCACTCCACCAGGGCATCAGCAGGAAGAAGCCGAGGTAGATGAAGCTGCACACCTGCGAGACGGTGGTGCCGATGGCCGTCGGCGGTTGCACGCCGAGGTAGCCAAGGATGACGAAGGCGATGCCAAAGACCAGATACACGTACTTATGCCAGCTCGGGCGGTAGCGGATGGACTTGACCTGTGACTTGTCCAGCCACGGCAGGCCGCCCAGGATGACCACCGACAGGCCCATCAGGACCACGCCCCAGAACTTGGCGTCGAACACCAGCATGCCGGCAATGATCGCCAGGCCGATGACGATGGCAGCGATCTTCAGCTTGGCGGTCAGGCGCGACTTGATGACCAGCAGTGCCACGTAGGCTGCCACGCCAGCGATGAGCCAGCCCATGAAGTCCGCCGTGGTCGCGCGCAGGATGGAGTAGAACGGCGTGAAATACCACACCGGGGCGATGTGCGGCGGGGTCTTGAGCGAATCGGCCGGGATGAAGTTGTTGTATTCCAGGAAATAGCCGCCCATTTCGGGCGCGAAGAACACCACCGCCGAAAACACCATCAGGAAGATCGACACGCCGAAGATGTCATGCACCGTGTAGTAGGGATGGAACGGCACGCCGTCCAGCGGCACCCCATTGGCATCGGTCTTTTCCTTGATTTCCACGCCGTCCGGGTTGTTCGATCCCACTTCGTGCAGCGCGATGATGTGGGCGACCACCAGTCCGATCAGCACCAGTGGAATGGCGATCACGTGGAAGGAGAAGAAGCGGTTCAGGGTAGCGTCGGAAACGACATAGTCGCCGCGGATCAGCAGCGACAGGTCAGGGCCGATGAAGGGGATGGCACCGAACAGGTTCACGATCACCTGCGCGCCCCAGTAGGACATCTGTCCCCAGGGCAGCAAATAACCGAAGAATGCTTCACCCATCAGGCACAGGAAGATGCCCACGCCGAACAGCCACACCAGTTCCCGCGGCTTGCGGTAGGACCCGTACAACAGGCCCCGCACCATGTGCAGGTAAACCACGATGAAGAAGGCGGAAGCGCCGGTGGAGTGCATGTAGCGTACCAGCCAGCCCCAGGGCACATCGCGCATGATGTACTCGACCGAGGCGAATGCCAGGGTGGCATCGGGCTTGTAGTGCATCACCAGGAAGATGCCGGTGACGATCTGGATCACCAGCACCAGCAGGGCCAGTGAGCCGAAGATGTACCAGAAGTTGAAGTTCTTCGGTGCGTAGTATTCGGAAAGATGGGCTTTCCAGGTGGCGGTCAGCGGAAAGCGCGAATCGACCCAGTTCAGTGCCTTGGCAGCGACCGGCGCGTCATCCGGCAGCTTTTTTTCGTGAAATGCTCCCATGATCAGGCCTCCCCTTTCTCGTCCTTGCCGATGACGAGCTTGTTTTCGCCTTCAAACATGTAGCGCGGGACTTGCAGATTGTCCGGCGCCGGCTTGTTCTTGTACACGCGTCCGGCCAGATCGAAGGTCGAGCCGTGGCAGGGGCACAGGAAACCACCGTGCCAGTCGTCCGGCAACGAAGGCTGGGGACCGCTGTCGAAGCGGGAGCTGGGGGAGCAGCCCAGGTGCGGGCAGATACCCACGACGACCAGGATATCCTTACGCAGGGAACGCCACTCGTTGAGGGCATAGTCCGGTGTTTCGGAAAAGTCGGTACGCTTGGAATTGGGGTCGGCCACCTCGCCATCGGTCTTTTTGAGGGACGCGATCATTTCGGGTGTACGCTTGAGAATCCAGACTGGCTTGCCGCGCCATTCGACGGTGCGCATCTCACCGGGAACAAGTGAAGAAATATCCACTTCCACCGGTGCGCCTGCAGCTTTGGCGCGTTCAGAAGGTTGCAAGGTAGAGACAAATGCTCCAGCGGTGGCCAAACCCGCTACGCCGCCGGCCGCACAAGTCGCAACAAGCAAACCTCGTCGACTCGCGTCGACCTGATTCTCGTCAGTCATAAAGACCCCAATCTCCAAATGTAAGTTAGCGTGGACCTTCTAAGTGACCCTCATGCAACTTTTCGATTATATATAAGCTGAATAGGGTTTTGTAGCTAACGGCCGGTATGGTACAGGCTGGCGAAAATCAATATTTGACGCAGCGCAACCCATTGTCAATCTGCTCTTTTTATCGGTTTTCTTGCAGTGCGGCGTCAGACCCTGTCTGATTTACTTTTCACGGCGGGCAGGATATAACCCGTTGTAAGCCCGCCTCATGTTTAAACAGCAACTTTCAAAGGAGAAACCACGGATGAGCATGCTCAAGGATTTTCGCGCCTTCGCGATCAAAGGAAATGTGGTCGACCTGGCCGTCGGTGTCATCATCGGCGGCGCCTTCGGCAAGATCGTCAGTTCCCTGGTCGAGGATATCATCATGCCCATCGTCGGCAAGATCTTTGGCGGCCTGGACTTCGCCAGCTACTACCTCCCGCTCAATGGCCAGGCCTATGGCATGCCACTGGCCGAGGCAAAGAAAGCCGGCGCAGTCTTTGCCTATGGCAACTTCCTGACCATCCTGATCAATTTCATGATCCTGGCGTTCATCATCTTCCAGATGGTACGCGCCATCAACAAGGCGCGCGACCTGGCCAGCAAGCATGAGGAAGCTGCCCCGGCGGCACCTGCACCGACCCCTGAGGACGTGCTGCTGCTGCGCGAAATCCGCGATTCGCTCAAGAAACAGGGCTAAGTCCTGCCACCAGAGTGTGCCGCCTCATACCGGGTTGTCGATGTCGATGAAGCGGTGCTCGATGCCGAAGTGCGCCGCCACATGCTCACCCAGCGCCTGGATGCCGTAACGCTCGGTAGCATGATGGCCGGCGGCGAGATAGATGGTGCCGGTCTCGCGCGCCAGATGGACGGTCGGTTCAGATATTTCGCCGCTGATGTACACCGAAGTGCCCGCCTCGATGGCTTCGCCCAGCATGCTCTGCGCCGCGCCGGTGCACCAGGCGACCTTGCCCACAGGCTGCTGCGGATCGCCAATCAGCAGGGGCATGCGGCCCAGACGCTTCTCGACCAGCATCACCAGATCGGCGGCGGTCTTCACCGACGACGCATGGCAACGTCCGATCCAGCCGATATCGTTTTCGCCGAAGCGGCCCGTCGCTTCAAAGTCCAGTCGCTTGGCCAGTTGCGCGTTGTTGCCCAGTTCCGGGTGTGAATCCAGCGGCAGGTGATAGCCGAAGAGATTGATGTCATGCGCCAGCAAGAGCTTGAGGCGTCGCTGTTTCTGTCCGATCACGCGCATATCTTCACCGCGCCAGAAGTAGCCGTGGTGGACCAGGATGGCATCGGCCTGCCAATCCCTTGCCGCTTCGATCAGGGCCAGGCTGGCCGTGACGCCACTGACCACGCGGGCAATCGTGGCGCGCCCTTCCACCTGTAAGCCGTTTGGGCAATAATCGCGGTATTGCGCTGCGTTAAGCGTCTGTCCCAGATATGCCGAGAACTCATCTCTGTTAATGTGGCGGGTCATCTCTTCCTCATCCGATTTCAAATCAATACCAAGAATTCTTTATGCGACGTTTATGGCTGTTGTTTGCACAGACCGTGACAGTAGGTCTGGCGGTGTGGTTCATTGTAGCGACCTTGAAGCCGGACTGGCTCTCCGGTTCGTTCAGCTCACGCGCCAGGCCCGCCCAGTCCACGGTCCAGATGCAGGAAGCCACGCCCAATGCACCGGCCCTTGATTCCTATCGCCACGCTGCGCGCCAGGCCATGCCGTCGGTGGTGAACATCTTCACCACCACCGAGGCGCGCCCCCAGAAGAGCCCGTTCCAGAATGATCCGTTCTTCCGCAAGTTCTTCGGCGACCAGTTCGATGAACAGCAACAGGACGACAAACAGTCCAGCCTCGGTTCGGGCGTGATCGTGAGTCCGCAGGGCTACATCCTCACCAACAACCATGTGGTGGAAGCAGCTGACAAGATCGAAGTAGCCCTGGCCGACGGTCGCAAGGCCAGCGCCAAGGTGGTCGGCATCGATCCCGAGACCGACCTGGCGGTCATCAAGATCGACCTGCCCAACCTGCCGGCCATCACCCTGGGCCATCCGGAAAACAGCTCGGTGGGTGATGTGGTGCTGGCCATCGGCAACCCCTTCGGCGTGGGGCAGACGGTCACCATGGGCATCGTCTCGGCGCTGGGCCGCAATCACCTGGGCATCAATACCTTCGAGAATTTCATCCAGACCGATGCCGCCATCAATCCCGGCAACTCCGGTGGTGCGCTGGTCGATACCAATGGCAACCTGCTGGGCATCAATACGGCGATCTACTCGCGCACCGGCGGCAATCTGGGTATCGGCTTCGCCATCCCGATGTCGACCGCCAAGACCGTGATGGAAGCCATCATCAGCCACGGCCAGGTGGTGCGCGGCTGGATTGGCGTGGAGCCGCAGGACATCACGCCGGAACTGGCCGAGAGCTTTGGCCTGGGCAAAAAGACGGGCGCCATCATCGCCGGCGTACTCAAAGGTGGCCCTGCCGATCGCGCCGGCATGCGTCCGGGCGACATCCTGGTGAGCATCGACGGCAAGGTCGTGGCCGATACCACCGAGATGCTCAACGTCATCGCGCAGCTGACGCCGGGCCAGGACATCGCCATGACGGTACTGCGCAAGTCACAGGAAACCAAGCTGAACATCACCGTGGGCAAGCGTCCGCCGCCACCCAAGAGCGATGACAGCGACGAAGAATAAGCGAGGAGAAGCCATCCATGCATGTGCGTGACCTGATCCAGTTCCTGGGTGAACTGTCCGAGAACAACAACCGCGCCT
Source organism: Herbaspirillum sp. AP02 (assembly GCF_015767275.1). Taxonomy (GTDB): domain Bacteria; phylum Pseudomonadota; class Gammaproteobacteria; order Burkholderiales; family Burkholderiaceae_D; genus Herbaspirillum. The sequence goes on along the minus strand of NZ_JADWMY010000015.1, from coordinate 26,082 downwards.
GGTTCGTGATGAACAAGCCGCGTTACGACATCCTGCGCGAGGAATTCCTGGCGCTGACCATCAGGCTGATCGCCGAGATCAGCAAGTTCGATCCGGCCATCGCTGGTTGCAATCCGAAGAAGGCGCTGTTCCGTATCAATCGTGACATGCGCTTCTCGCACGACAAACGTCCCTACAAGACGCATTTTTCGGCGGCCATCACGGCCAGCGGGTTGAAGAAGCCCAGCCAGGGCGGCGGCCCGGCCTACTACTTCCACATCAACGAAGCCGGGCAGTTGCTCATCGCCGGGGGAGAATACATGCCGCCGACACCGCGCCTGCGCGCCATCCGCAACCGCGTCGTGGACGATGCGGCCGGCTTTACGAAGATGCGCAAGAACAAGAAGCTGACGACCGCCTATGGTGACCTGCAGGAGGAAGGGAAACTGCAACGCCCGCCCAAGGGCTTCGATCCGGACAGTCCCAATATCGAATATGTGAAGCTGAAGAGCTTCATCGTCTGGTCCGAAGAGGATATCCGCAAGAAGATCCCGGCCGACCTGGGCAAGCAGGTGCTGGAGGGTTTCAAAAATGCCTATCCGCTGGTGCAGTGGTTGCGCGAAATCCCGCTGGTGAGCAGCGAGGAGTAATCGCCTTCTCTACACTGTATGCGCCAAAGACAAAGCCCGCTTCATCAGCGGGCTTTGTCTTTACATTTACGTCTGCATTTGTCTATTCCGGGGAGGCCTGACCACTGGGCTCAGCGTCCGGCGCACGAGTGGCGCGCTCGAAGATGGGTGCAATCAGCAGGCCAACTTCATACAGCAGTACCAGCGGCACGGCCAGCATCAGCTGACTCATCACGTCGGGCGGGGTCACCACGGCGGCGATGATGAAAGCGCCCACGATGACGTAAGGGCGAATCTGCTTCAGCTTGGCCAGCGGAACCAGACCCATGCGCACCAGCACGATCACGATCACCGGCACCTCGAAGGTGACGCCGAAGGCCACGAACATGGTCAGCACGAAGTCGACGTAGCTATCGATATCGGGCGCCACCGAGACCGACTTGGGCGCGAAGTTGTTGATAAACGGGAAGACCACGCCGAAAACGAAGAAATAGCAGAACGCAACACCGGTCACGAACAGCAGCGAGGACGAGATCACCAGCGGCGCAATCAGGCGCTTTTCGTGGGCGTACAGGCCGGGGGCGACAAAGGCCCACAGCTGGTACAGCACCCATGGCAGCGAGATCAGCACGGCCACCAGCATGGTGACCTTGATGGGGATCAGGAAGGGCGTGATGACGCCGGTAGCGATCATCTTGCTGCCCGCTGGCAGCGCATGGATCATCGGCGCGGCCAGCACGTCGAAAATATGGGCCGCGAACGGCATCATGCACAGGAATACCACCAGCACCACCGCAGCCGCCTTGACGATGCGACTACGCAGTTCGATCAAGTGGGAGATGAAGGTATCGTCGGCCTGGGTGTTTTCTTCAGCCATGGATTCGGAGCATTCTGATGAAGTGAGACGCGATGCGCCAAATTAGAAGAAACCGGCTGACTTGCCCACGCCCACCGGGCGACGGTACTTGGCCACGCGGGCGGAGGCGGAGATCACGCGGGTCCTGTGACCGCTCTGGTGCTTGTACCAGGCAGGTACGCCGGTCGTGCGCGCGAGCTTCTTGCGACGGAAGGCTTTGGCCTTGATCGTCAGCAGCGAAGGATCGGGACTGCGCTTCCAGCTGCTGCCACTGCTGCCGTCACCGGATTCCCCCGAACTGCCTTCGCTGCCATTCCAGGCATCGTTGATCGAGGATTCGGTGTCGGACATGCTCTTGTGAATGCTGTTGCTGACGTCGCTGGCAGCATCCTGCACGTCCTTCTGCATCTTGCGCAGATCGTCGAGCTCCATCTCGCGGCTGACTTCGGACTTGACGTCGTTGATGTAGCGCTGGGCGCGGCCGAACAGGGTGCCGGCCATGCGCGCCACCTTGGGCAGGCGCTCGGGGCCGATCACGACCAGCGCGACCACGCCGATCAAGGCCAGCTTGGTAAGGCCGATATCAATCATGAGTCTGTGTGAGCATCAAGGAGGACAGCGATGGTACCGAAGCGGCACCAAAGCCAGGACACCTGCATCCGTCGCCGGGGCAGGTACATGCGGCCCGCCGGCATGGCCAGGCGGGTGCGAGCGGATCAGCTGCCGGATTTGTCTTTTTCCTTGGCCTGCACGTCGATGGCGGCTTCCTTCTTGGCCTCTTCTTCGCCTTCGCCGCCCTTGACGCCATCCTTGAAGCCCTTGACTGCCTTACCCAGGTCGGAACCCATGTTGCTGAGCTTCTTGGTGCCGAAGACCAGCATCACGATCACCAGAACAATCAGCCAATGCCAAATACTGAACGAACCCATTCTTTTCTCCTAAGCGGACATCCCTGCCCTGTGTACGAATAAACCTGCCGGCCCCCGGGCCGGCGAATCCTCATTGTTGCACGAACCGTACCCGCCACGGATGGGGGCCGCCGATGACGTGCATGTGCAGATGGTACACCTCCTGGCCACCATCCGGTCCGGTGTTGATCAGGGTCTTGAAACCGCCGGTAGGCTGGCCCTCGGCATCCAGCCCGTAGCCACAGCCCTGCTCGGCCGCCAGGCGCGGCGCCAGGGCCAGCATCTTGCCCAGCAGTTCGACATGCTGCGCACCGCAATCGGCCAGGGTGGCCACATGCTGGCGCGGGATGATCAGGAAGTGCACCGGCGCGGCCGGGTTGATGTCGTGAAAGGCGATCAGGTCCTCGTCCTCATAGATCTTCTTCGAGGGAATCTGGCCTGCTGCGATCTTACAGAAAATGCAATTATCCAACGCCGTACTCCTGGAAAACACGGTATGAGAGGGAATCAATCCTTGCGGGCAGCCTTTTCTTCCAGGCCGGAGAGGCCTTCGCGCCGTGCCAGCTCATTGAGCACATCCTGGGGCTTCAGGTCGAACTGGGCCAGCAACACCATGGAATGGAACCACAGGTCCGCGCATTCATAGAGCACCTTGGACTTGTCGCCCGAGACACGGGCGTCCTTGGCGGCCATCACGGTTTCCGTGGCCTCCTCGCCGATCTTCTTGAGGATGGCGTCGTCGCCCTTGGCGAACAGCTTGGCGACGTAGGATTTCTCGGGATTGCCACCATTGGCCAGCTTGCGCGATTCGATGACTTCGGCCAGGCGCTTCAGGGTTTCACTCATGATGGCGTCTTGTCGCTGTCGACTGGCTTGGGAATGCTCTTGCGCACGCGCTTGGGCTTGGCCGGGGCCGCAGCGATGGCAGCAGGACCACCACCAGCACCGGGGGCCAGGTCCTTGAGGACGGGCTCAACCGTGAGCCATTCGCCACTGTCGGCGCTGCCTTCGAACTTCTGGAAGAAGCAGGAATGACGACCGGTGTGACAGGCGATGCCCGCCACCTGCTCGACCTTGAGCAGCACCACGTCTTCGTCGCAATCCAGGCGAATCTCATGCACCTTCTGGAAGTGACCGGATTCCTCACCCTTGTGCCACAGCTTCTTGCGCGAGCGACTCCAGTAGACCGCCTGGCCGATCTCGACGGTGCGCGCCAGCGCCTCGCGATTCATCCAGGCGAACATCAGTACGTCATTGCTGCCGACTTCCTGGGCGATCACCGGCACCAGGCCGACTTCGTCCCATTTGACCTTGTTGAGCCATTTGGCGCTGATACTCATGCCAGCCTCATGGAAATGTTCTGATCGGCCATGAAGCGCTTGGCTTCCTGCACGGTGTGCTGGCCATAGTGGAAAATGCTGGCGGCCAGGACTGCGTCGGCCTTGCCCTTGGTAATGCCATCGGCCAGGTCCTGCAGGCCACCCACGCCGCCGGAGGCGATCACGGGGATGCTGACCGCTTCCGAGACCGCACGGGTGAGGTCCAGGTCGAAGCCGCTCTTGGTGCCGTCGCGATCCATGCTGGTCAGCAGGATTTCGCCCGCGCCCAGGTGCGCCATCTTGCGCGCCCATTCGACCGCATCCAGGCCGGTGGCATTGCGACCGCCGTGGGTGTAGACCTCCCACTTGCCGTCACCGGCGCGCTTGGCGTCGATGGCCACCACGATGCATTGCGAACCGTACTTGCTGGCGGCATCGGCCACCAGTTGCGGGTTGGTCACGGCCGAGGTGTTGATGCCGACCTTGTCAGCACCGGCGTTGAGCAGACGACGCACGTCTTCGACGGCGCGCACGCCGCCCCCCACCGTCAGGGGGATGAAGACCTGCGAGGCCACGGCTTCGATGATGTCCAGGATCAGGTCGCGGCCATCGGAGGAAGCGGTGATGTCGAGGAAGGTCAGCTCGTCGGCGCCCTGGTCGTCATAGCGACGGGCGATTTCGACCGGGTCGCCGGCATCGCGCAGCTCCAGGAAGTTGACGCCCTTGACCACGCGACCAGCGGTCACGTCCAGGCAAGGGATGATGCGTTTAGCAAGGGCCATGTTATTTGCTGCCGGAGAGGCGGTTGGCTTCCAGTTCACGCGTCAGTTCATCGGCGCGATCCTGGCCGCTGCGCAGGTCCAGCGTACCTTCGTAGATGGAACGACCACAGATGACGGCTTCGATGCCCTCATCCTCGACCCGGCACAGGGCTTCGACGTCGCCCACATGGTGCACGCCGCCCGAAGCGATGATGGGGATGCTCACCGCCTGCGCCAGGCGCACGGTGGCTTCGATGTTGACGCCGCCCATCATGCCGTCGCGGCCGATGTCGGTGTAGACGATGGCCTCGCAGCCATAGCCTTCGAACTTCTGCGCCAGGTCCACCACTTCGTGGCCGGACAGCTTGCTCCAGCCATCGGTGGCGACCTTGCCGTCCTTGGCATCCAGACCGACGATGATCTGGCCGGGGAAGGCGCTGCAGGCGTCATGCAGGAAGCCGGGGTTCTTCACCGCGGCGGTACCGATGATGATGTAGGACAGGCCATCGTCCAGGTAACGCTCGATGGTATCGAGGTCGCGGATACCGCCACCCAGTTGCACCGGGATTTCCTCGACGTCGTTTTCCTCGGCGAAGCTGGCAACCGCCTTGAGGATGGCCTTGACCGCCGCCTCGTTCTTGGGCTTGCCGGCAAAGGCGCCATTCAGGTCGACCAGGTGCAGGCGACGCGCGCCCTGCCTGAGCCAGTGCAGGGCCATTTCCGCCGGATCTTCGGAGAAAACGGTGGCTTGTTCCATATCACCTTGTTTGAGGCGTACGCAATGACCGTCTTTCAGGTCGATGGCGGGTATGAGCAGCATGGCTAGGGGATGACTAGTCAGTAAAAAGAGAAGGGTTGTCGACGATCAGCTACGAGGTTCTTGCCTGAAAGACAAAAATCAAGGTTTCCAGTGTACGAAATTCCGATACAGCTGCAAACCCGCTGCGGCACTTTTTTCCGGGTGGAACTGGGTTGCAAAGATATTATCGCGGGCCACGGCACAGGCGAAGTCACGTCCGTACGGGGTCTGACCGACCACATGGGCGGTCTCGGCCGGGACGGCATAGTAGCTGTGGACGAAATAGAAGAAGGCGTTGTCGGCAATGCCCTCCCACAGCGGATGGGCGCTGGTCTGATGGACATGGTTCCAGCCCATCTGCGGGACCTTGAACAGCGATCCATCGTCCTGGCGCACGCCTTCCAGCTCGAAACGCACCACCTTGCCGGGCAAAAGCCCCAGGCCGGGGGTGTCGCCTTCTTCACTCCAGTCGAACAACATCTGTTCTCCCACGCACACGCCAAACAGCGGCTTGGTGCGGGAAGCCTCGATGACGGCGTCCTGGACGCCGGATTCGCGCAGGCTGCGCATGCAATCGGGCATGGCGCCCTGGCCCGGCAGGACCACGCGGTCGGCGGCACGGATATCGGCGACCTCGCCGGAGATGCGCACATCGGCTTCAGGCGCGACATGGCGCAGCGCCTGCGCCACCGAGCGCAGGTTGCCCATGCCGTAATCGACTACAACAATTTTATTCATGGCGAAAATGATCGATGCTCACGCACCGGTAGACCCAGATGATTTAGCGATACCCAGCGGACGACAGGTTACAGGCTGCCCTTGGTCGACGGAATCGTACCAGCAGCCCGCGGATCGAGTTCGACGGCCATGCGCAATGCGCGACCGAAGGCCTTGAACACGGTCTCGGCCTGGTGGTGGGCATTGATACCGCGCAGGTTGTCCACGTGCAGGGTCACCTGCGCATGGTTGACGAAACCGTGGAAGAACTCGCTGGTCAGGTCCACATCGAAGGAGCCGATCATCGAACGGGTAAAGGGAATATGGTATTCCAGGCCGGGACGGCCGGAGAAATCGATGACCACCCGCGACAGGGCTTCATCCAGCGGCACATAGGCATGGCCGTAGCGGCGGATGCCCTTCTTGTCGCCGATGGCCTTGGCGAAGGCCATGCCCAGAGTGATGCCCACGTCTTCCACCGTATGGTGCGCGTCGATGTGCAGGTCGCCCTTGGCGTGGATATCCAGGTCGATCAGGCCGTGGCGGGCGATCTGGTCCAGCATGTGGTCCAGGAAGGGAACACCGGTATCCAGCTTCTGCTGGCCGGTCCCATCCAGATTGATCGCAACGCGGATCTGCGTCTCGTTGGTGTTGCGGACGACTTCTGCGGTTCTCGGTGTAGACATGGTCAGGGTTAGACGGGGTTCTATCGTTGGGTGATGCCTGGGGGATTGCCTTGGCGCCGCCGTCCTCTACAGGTCGCGCAGTGCCGCTTTCAGGGCCGTCAGGAAGAGACTGTTTTCCTCTTCCGAACTGACGGTAATGCGCAAACAGTTTTGCAGCAGTACATGCATTCTACCGGCATTTTTCACAAGTACCTTGTGCGCCAGTAAAGCGGCGAAGACTTTATCGGCATCCGGGACGCGGATCAAGATGAAATTGGCCGCCGACGGGAAGACCTGCACCCCATCCAGCGCCAGCAGTTCAGCCGCCAGCGCGCCACGCGCTTCACGCAGGCGTGCCGCCTGCTCTTCCAGTACCTGCAGGTGATCCAGCACGAACAGCGCGGCCGCCTCGGTGAGCAGGTTGACGTTGTAGGGCGGGCGGACCTTGTCCAATTCACGCAACAGCGCCGGCGCGGCCGACAGGTAGCCCAGCCGCACACCCGCCAGGCCCAGCTTGGAAACGGTGCGCATGACAACCAGGTTGTTGTGCTGGGGCAATGCCGGCATCAGCGTGGAGGCGGCAAACGGCTGGTAGGCCTCATCCACCACCACCAGCCCGTAGGGGGCGGCGGCCTCGACGATGCGCAACACGTCAGCCATCTCGTAGAGCGTGCCGGTCGGATTGTTCGGATAACCCAGCCAGGTCACCACCGGCTTGTGTTCCTCGATGGCCGCCAGCATGGCCGGCAGATCCAGCGTCAGATCCGCGTGCAGCGGCACGCCCACGTAGTCCAGCCCGGCCATCCTGGCCGAGACGCCATACATGACGAAACCCGGTTCCGGCGCGACGATGGTCCGACCGGGAATGGCACAGGCCACCGACAGCATGGTGATCAGCTCATCCGATCCATTGCCCAGCAGCACGTCGTAACCCGCCGGCACGCCCAGGCGATCGCAGATGGCGGCCTTCAGGCGCGTATAGGACGGCACTGGATAACGGTTCAGCTCCAGCGCGGCCAGTCGCTGCGCCAGTTCCTCGCGCAATGCGGCCGGCAGCACGTAGGGGTTTTCCATCGCATCGAGCTTGACCATGCCCTCGGCCGAGGGCACGTGATAGGACTGCCAGCCCCGCACCACGGGGCGAATCACATTGGCGACCACGGCGTCGGCGCTATCAGGCTTGGAGGGATTCATCATCTTGGCTCGCAGGGGCCAGCGCATCCAGGCGCTGGCGGATCAGTTCGCAATAATCGGGATTGAGTTCGAAACCGGTGAAATGGCGCCCGCAGCGTCGCGCCGCTACCGCCGTGGTACCGCTGCCCATGAAGGGATCGAGCACCACCCCACCCGGCGGACAGGACGCCTTGACCATGCGCTCCACCACTTCCAGCGGCTTTTGCGTGGGATGGTCGGCGCGCTCGCGGTGCTCGCGATGCAGGCGCGACACGCTCCACACATCCTTGGGGTTGTAGCCCATTTCCAGCCACTTGGCGCCGACGAAGATGGAGCGTGAACGCGCCTTCTTGGTCTGCGCATCGTAAGGGATGCGAATCGCATCGAGATCGAAGAAGTAGTCCTTGGCCCGGGCGAAGAAACCGATAGTGTCATGCACCGACGAATAGCGCCTGGTACTGCCGCCCATGGAAGGCACGCGCCGGTCCCAGATGATCTCGTTGATCATCATCATGCGCTGCTTCAACATGACGAAAATCTCCGGCGAATTACGCCAGGTGAGGAAGATGTAGAGGCTGCCGTTGGCCTTCAGCTTGGGCAGTGCGGCATCCACCCACTGCTCGGTCCAGGCAAGGTAGGCCGCCGTATCGAGCTTGTCGGAATCGTTGCCGTAGTCCTTGCCCAGGCCATAGGGCGGATCGGCGATGAGCAGATCGATGCTGCCATCGGGGATGCGCGCCAGTCCACCCACGGCGTCCAGCGCATCCTCGCAATGCACGCGGTCCAGCCAGCCGTCGCCTGCACAGGAGTCGGTGGCCGCCGTCATGGGGTCACTTCTTCAGCCGCAATTCGGCCGAGCGGGCGTGCGCCTGCAAGCCTTCGCCATAGGCCAGTTCGGCGGCGATCCTGCCCAGCGTCTGCGCGCCCTCTTCCGACACGCGGATCACGCTGGAACGCTTCTGGAAGTCATACACCCCCAGCGGCGAGGAGAAGCGCGCGGTCCGCGAGGTGGGCAGCACGTGGTTGGGGCCGGCGCAGTAATCGCCCAGCGATTCGGACGAAAAACGCCCGAGGAACATGGCACCGGCGTGACGGATCAGGTCGGCCCACTGCTGCGGCTCCTGCGCCGAGATTTCCAGGTGCTCCGCCGCGATCATGTTGGCAATCTCGCAGGCCTCTTGCATGTCGCGCACCTTGACCAGGGCGCCACGATCGGTCAGCGAGGTACGGATCACTTCCTTGCGCGGCATCTCGTCCAGCAGGCGATTGATCGAGGCTTCCACCCGGGCGATGTAGTCCGCATCGGGGCAGAGCAGGATCGACTGTGCCAGTTCGTCGTGTTCGGCCTGCGAGAAGAGGTCCATGGCGATCCAGTCGGGATCGGTGGCGCCGTCGCAGATGACCAGGATTTCCGAGGGGCCGGCGATCATGTCGATCCCCACCACGCCGAACACGCGGCGCTTGGCAGCGGCCACATAGGCGTTGCCGGGGCCGACGATCTTGTCCACCTGCGGGATGGTCGCCGTGCCGTAGGCCAGCGCACCGACCGCTTGCGCGCCGCCGATGGTGAAGACGCGATCCACGCCCGCAATGGCCGCGGCGGCCAGTACCAGCTCGTTCTTCACGCCATCCGGCGTGGGCACGACCATGATCACTTCCTGCACCCCCGCCACCTTGGCGGGAATCGCATTCATCAACACCGACGAAGGATAGGCCGCCTTGCCACCCGGCACGTAGATGCCCACGCGGTCCAGCGGCGTAACCTTCTGGCCCAGCTCGGTGCCGTCGGCTTCGCGATAGAGGAAGCCGTCGGAACCGCATTCCTTCTTCTGGCGCTCGTGATAGGCACGCACGCGGTCGGCGGCGGTCTGCAGCGCATGGCGGCGCGCCTCGGGCAGGCCGGCCAGTGCCGCCTGCAGCGCTTCCTTGCCGATTTCCAGGGCAGCCACGGACGGGGCCTGCACGCGGTCGAAACGCTGCGTGTATTCCAGCACGGCGGCATCGCCACGCGCCTTCACGTCGGCCAGGATGCCGGCGGCGGCGCGGTCGATGGCCTCGTCCTCGCTGGCTTCGAAGGCCAGCACGGCCGACAGCTTGTCACGGAAGCCGGCATCGGCGGAATCGAGTTTTCGGATGGCAATGCTCATGGTCTCACCTGCTCTGCGAGGAAATCTGGGTCGTTGAAATGACGGTATTACTTGGCCTTGGACGCCTTCTCGAAGGCATCGAGGATGGGCTGCAAGCGCTCGCGCTTCAACTTCAGCGCAGCCTGGTTGACCACCAGGCGCGAGGAGATATCGATGATGTGCTCGACCTCCACCAGCTTGTTGGCGCGCAGCGTACCACCGGTGCTGACCAGGTCGACGATGGCGTCCGACAGGCCCACCAGCGGACCCAGCTCCATCGAGCCATACAGCTTGATCAGGTCCACGTGTACACCCTTGGCGGCGAAGTGCTCGCGTGCGGTCTTGACGTACTTGGTCACCACCCGCAGACGCGCCCCCTGGCGCACCGCACTGGCATAGTCGAAGCCTTCCTGCACTGCCACCGACAGGCGGCACTTGGCGATGTTCAGGTCGATCGGCTGGTACAGGCCTTCGCCGCCGTGTTCCAGCAGCACGTCCTTGCCGGCCACGCCGAAATCGGCCGCGCCGTATTGCACATAGGTCGGCACGTCGGAAGCGCGCACGATGATCACCCGCACGTCAGGATCATTGGTGGGCAGGATCAGCTTGCGCGACGACTCTGGGTCCTCGGACACGGTGATGCCGGCCGCCTTGAGCAGCGGCAGGGTCTCTTCGAAGATGCGGCCCTTGGAGAGCGCCAGCGTCAGTTGTTGGGTCATGATGTTGTACTTTTCAATCCGAAAACTTATTTGATGCGCTGGATGTCCGCCCCGATGGCCGACAGCTTGGCTTCCATGCGGTCGTAACCACGGTCTAGATGGTAGATGCGTTCGACCACCGTCTCGCCCTGCGCAGCCAGGCCGGCGATGACCAGCGAGGCCGAGGCACGCAGGTCGGTGGCCATCACCGGCGCGCCGATGAATTTTTCCACGCCGGTGACGATGGCGGTGTTGCCCTCCACATCGATGGCCGCGCCCAGGCGGTTCAATTCCTGCACGTGCATGAAACGGTTCTCGAAGATGGTCTCGGTGACATGGCTGGTGCCCTCGGCGATGCAGTTCAGCGCCATGAACTGCGCCTGCATGTCGGTCGGGAAACCCGGGTATTCGGTGGTGCGGAAACTCACTGCCTTGGGCCGACGTGCCATCTGGATACGGATCCAGTCCTCGCCCGAGGTGAGGATGGCACCGGCGTCGCGCAGCTTGTCCAGCGCCGCGTCCAGCAGCCCGGCGCGGGTGCGCTGCAGGGTCACGTCACCGCCGGTGGCGGCCACGGCGCACAGGAAGGTACCGGTTTCGATGCGGTCGGCGATCACCTGGTGCGAGGCGCCGTGCAGCTTGTCCACGCCCTGGATCACCAGGCGGTCGGTGCCGATGCCTTCGATCCTGGCACCCATCTTCACCAGCAGCTGGGCCAGGTCGCCCACTTCAGGTTCGCGCGCGGCGTTTTCCAGCACGGTCTCGCCATCGGCCAGTACCGCAGCCATCAGCAGGTTCTCGGTGCCGGTGACGGTGATCATGTCGGTCACGATGCGCGCACCCTTGAGGCGCTTGGCCTTGGCGTGGATGTAGCCGCCTTCGATATGGATCTCGGCCCCCATGGCCTGCAGGCCCTTGATGTGCTGGTCCACCGGACGCGAACCGATGGCGCAGCCACCCGGCAGGGACACCTTGGCCTGGCCGAAGCGGGCCAGCAGCGGACCCAGCACCAGGATCGAGGCGCGCATGGTCTTGACCAGCTCATAGGGTGCTTCGGGACGGGTGATGTCGTTGCCGTTGAGCACCATCTCCTCGCCGTTCTCGCGCACGCGCAGGCCCATCTGCTTCATCAGTTGGGTAATGGTGACCACATCCTGCAGGTGCGGCACATTGGTCAGATGCAGGTCATCGGCCGTCAGCAGGCCGGCGCACAGGATGGGCAGGGCGGCATTCTTGGCGCCGGAAATGGTGACATCGCCGGAGAGGCGCTTGCCGCCACGGATCAGGAGCTTGTCCATGGTATTGCCTTATTTCTGGAATTCTTCGGGGGTCAGGGTCTTCATCGACAGCGCGTGGATTTCTTCGCGCATGCGGTCGCCCAGGGCGGCATAGACCAGCTGGTGACGCTGGATCAGGCGCTTGCCGGTAAAGGCATCGGCGACGATGACGGCGGTGAAGTGCTGGCCATCGCCCTCCACTTCGAGGTGCTGGCACTCCAGGCCGGCGGCGATATAGCTTTTGACGAGTTCGGGGGTGGGTAGCATGGTGAGGCTCTTCACAGGAATAGGGGGGGCCGGCGGGCTCAATGCGAACCGGCGCGCAGCTTGTAACCGCTCTTGAGCATGCGCACGGCCAGCGTGGACAGCGCCACGAAGAACACGGCGACGATACCGAGGCTGGTCATGGGGGGAATGTCGGACTGGCCGAAGAAGCCGTAGCGAAAGCCATCGATCATATAAAAAAACGGGTTGAAATGCGATACCGCCTGCCAGAACGGGGGCAGCGAGTGTATCGAATAGAACACGCCGGCCAGGAAGGTCAGCGGCACGATCAGGAAATTCTGGAACGCCGCGAGCTGGTCGAACTTCTCGGCCCAGATACCCGCGATCAGGCCCATGGTCCCCAGAATGCCTGCGCCCAGCAACGCAAACACCAAAATCCACAGCGGTGCCACGAAGTCCAGATGGCCGAACCACACGGTCACCACGAACACCCCGGCGCCCACCATCAGGCCACGCACCACGGCCGCCAGCACGTAGCCGCCGAACATTTCCCAGTGCGACAGTGGCGTGAGCAGCACGAACACCAGGTTACCGGTGATCTTGGACTGGATCAGCGAAGACGAACTGTTGGCGAAGGCATTCTGCAACACGCTCATCATCACCAGGCCCGGCACCAGGAAGCCGGTGTAGTTCACGCCCGGATACACCTGCACGCGGTCCTGCAGCACATGGCCGAAGATCAGCAGATAGAGCAAGGCCGTGACCACCGGCGCGGTGATGGTCTGGGTGGCGACCTTCCAGAAACGCAGGATTTCCTTGTAGAAAAGGGTACGGAAACCGATCATTTTTCATCTCCCATGATCTGGATGAAGACGTCTTCCAGATCGGCCTGTTGCAACTGCAGGTCGTCGATCTCGGTGCCGGCGGCGCGCAGCGTGGCCAGGATGGGCTCGACTTCCTGGTAGTCATTCACGCGCAGCGTGTACTTGTTGGCGGTATTGCCGGAAAGCAGTTCCTCGGGACGCGTCACCAGCGCCTTGAGGCCGTCCGGCAAGGCGCCGCGCTTGAGCTTGAGCACCATCTGCGAACCCGAGATGCGGCGTATCAGGCCCTCGGTCGAGTCCAGCGCCACCACCTGCCCGAACTTGAGCATGGCGATGCGGTTGCACAGCGCCTGCGCCTCTTCCAGGTAGTGCGTGGTCAAGACGATGGTGTGGCCCTCGCGATTGAGGCGGCCGATGAAGTGCCACAGGGTCTGGCGCAACTCCACATCCACACCGGCGGTGGGTTCATCCAGCACGATCACCGGCGGCTTGTGCACCAGCGCCTGCGCCACCAGCACGCGACGCTTCATGCCGCCCGAGAGGGCGCGCATGTTGGTATCGGCCTTGTTGGTGAGGTCCAGGTTTTCCATGACCTCGTCGATCCACTTGTCGTTGTTGCGCAGGCCAAAGTAGCCGGACTGCATGCGCAGCGTCTCGCGCACCGTGAAAAAGGGATCGAACACCAATTCCTGCGGCACCACGCCCAGCTTCGTGCGGGCTGCGCGATAGTCGCTGACGACGTCGTGACCATGGATGGTGACCGAGCCGGAATCGGCCCGGTTCAGGCCGGCGATGATGGAGATCAGCGTGGTCTTGCCGGCACCGTTGGGCCCGAGCAAGCCGAAGAATTCGCCTTCTTCGATTGCCAGCGAAACGCCACCCAGTGCCTGCAGCGACTGGTAACGCTTCTTGATGTCTGTAATTTGGAGAGCGGCCATTGCCTCGCCCATTCGATACGTTATTTGCCAGAAAGAAATGAGGGAGCGGGAATCCACCAGGAATCCCTCACCCGCCTCGCCCTGGCCCGCCCTCACCCCGCACTCTCTCGGAGGTACGGTCGCGGCGCAGCCATGTTGTCGTTATGCCATCGCGGTCAATCCGCAGATCGCTGGTATTCAGGTTTTGCTCGGCTTAAGTGAAGCCGCGTTCAAGGGAGGAAAATCCGGTGCACGAGGCCGCAAGCGCGCCTGCAAAACCTTCGATTATAGGGGAATTCGATTTTCCGGGCCGCCGCAGGTCATCCGCGCCGGCCGGAAGGGCAGGACCGATCAGTGATGTCGATCAGTCGCGGAGGTAGGAGCCGCCGTGCCTTGCAGCAAGGCGGAAACGCCGTAGAGGTCGGCCAGGCTCTGCAGATTGGCCGGCAGGACGCCGAATTCCAACGCCGCACCACGCTCGACCGCTGCGCGACGCCAGGCCAGCAACGTGGCCACGGCCGAAGAATCAACCACCGTCACCTCGCTCACATCGATGCTGCCCTGCCCGGCGGCGATGGCCGAGAGGCCGTCGCGCAGGACAATGCTGGCATTGGTGAAGGTCAGCGAGGCGCCGGGCTTGAACATGGTGCTGGATCTTTCGGGTCGGTGAAGAAAATTACTTCTTGCCGTTGCTGCGGGCGGCCAGTTGCTGGTTCTTGTCGCTCAGGGCCTTGATCAGGCCATCGATGCCACCCTTGCTGATCTCGCTGGAGAAGGTGCCGCGGTAGGCCTCGACCAGCCAGGCGCCCAGCACGTTGACGTCATACAGCTTCCAGCCGTCGGCCTTCTTTTCCAGGCGATAGCTCAGCTGGATGGGCTCACCGCCACGCGAGGAGATGACCTGGGAGTTCACTTCCACCTCGGTGTCGCCAGGGGCGGCGCGCAGGGGCTTGAATTCGATCTTCTGGTCACGGACCTGCGACAGTGCGCCGGAGTAGGTGAACACCAGCAGGCTGCGGAACTGGGTGATCAGCTGCTTCTGCTGTTCCGGGGTGGCCTGGCGCCAGTAACGGCCAGCGGCCAGCTGGGTCATGCGTTCGAAGTCCACGTACGGCAGGATCTTCTGTTCGACCAGCTGCATGATGCGGCCGTTGTTGCCGGCCTGGATGTCCTTGTCGGTCTTGGCGGTGTCCAGCACCTCCGAACTGATGCGCTTGACCAGGGCATCGGGGGCTTCCTGGGCGGAAGCACTGCCCGAGAAGGACAGGGCGGGAACAGCGATGGCGGCAATGGCGAAAAGTTTGGCAAGCATCTTCATAAGTGTTTTTCCATTCGAGTCAGCGGAAGGGGCCGGATTCTGCACGGGCATCGTACGCATCATGCGCATCGACATGCATCCGGCGACCAGCGCCGGCAACCCCTTCGAAACCCGCAAAATGACGGGGTTCCCGCGCCGTCACAGTTGGCTACGGGTGTTACAGATAATGCGGTTCAGCGGATTTTCAAGGGCTGCAGCACTGGCGGCGGTGCAATCGGCATCGCAACCAGCGGGGCGCAGCCGGGCCAGTCAGCCCGGCCAGCCGATCAGGCCATTACGGCTCGATAGTGTTTTCCGGCCGGTCCTTGCCACCACCGGCACCATTGATCTGGCTCTGGCGACGTTGCAGGTAGGCATCACGCACGAAATCGTACTTGTCCAGCGCGGCGTCTTCCAGCAGGGTCGACGCATCCAGCAACTGGGCGCGGCGGTCGACGATGCGCACCACCGTACCGACGTTGCGCCAG
Source organism: Herbaspirillum sp. AP02 (assembly GCF_015767275.1). Lineage (GTDB taxonomy): Bacteria > Pseudomonadota > Gammaproteobacteria > Burkholderiales > Burkholderiaceae_D > Herbaspirillum. Next base: position 10,424 of record NZ_JADWMY010000015.1, on the reverse strand, counting down.
CGGACCGGATGCTTGTAGGTCCACAGGTCGCCATACAGGTCCACCGGCAGGCCGGCGGTATCACGCACGGTCGACGGACCGAAGAACGGCAGCACCACGTAAGGACCCGAGCCTACGCCCCACTTGCCCAGGGTCTGGCCGAAATCGGACTTTTCTCGCGGCAGGCGAGCTTCGGTCGCCACATCCAGCACCCCACCCAGACCGAAGGTGGTGTTGATGGCCACGCGCATGAAGGTCGACACACCCTGCTCGACGCGACCCTGCAGCAACTGGTTGATCGACGACCACAGGTCGCCGATGTTGCCGAAGAAGTTGCCCACGCCATGCTGCACGGGATTGGGCACCACGGCGTCATACGCCTGCGCTGCCGGCTTCAGGGCTACCTTGTCGACCGTGTCGTTGAAGCTGAACATGGTCCGGTTGAAGCCTTCCAGCGGATCATTGGGATTGTTGTTGGTGCTGGCGCAACCGGTCAGGGCTGCTGCTGCCAGGGCGATGGCACCCAGGCGGCTCGCATAGGCGGTATTGAAGGTTTTCTTGTTCATTTTGAATCATCCTTTCCCTCTGCCGCCTTGCTGTAGAGGAACTGACCGATCAGGTTCTCCAGCACGATTGCGGATTGCGTCATCTTAATGGTATCGCCCGAAGCCAGGTTAGCAGTATCGCCGCCCGGTTCGATGCCGATGTATTGTTCACCCAACAGTCCCGAAGTCAGAATCTTGGCTGAGCTGTCCTTGGGGAATTTGTAGCCCTCGTCCATGTTCAGCATGACCACGGCACGGAAGGTCTGATCATCGAAGCGGATCGAGTCCACGCGGCCCACCACCACGCCGGCGCTCTTGACGGCCGCACGCGACTTCAGGCCGCCGATATTGTCGAAGCTGGCCTTGAGGGCATAGGTCTTCTGACCGAAGGACATGGTGCTCATGTTGCCGGCCTTGAGTGCCAGGAACACCAATGCAGCCACCCCCAGCAGCACGAAGATTCCAACCCAGGCATCCAGTGATTTACGTTGCATAGTTCAACCCTCTATATTCATCGTCGCCCGCGTACGGGCGCTCTACATTCTTTGCCGCGATCAACTGAACATCAGCGCGGTCAGCAGGAAATCCAGACCCAGCACCATCAGCGAAGCGATCACGACGGTGCGGGTGGTGGCGCGAGCCACGCCTTCCGGCGTGGGCTGCGCTTCGTAACCCTGGAACAGCGCCACGAAGGTCACCGCCACGCCGAAGACCACGCTTTTCAGCACACCATTGGCGATATCGTTCCAGACATCCACCCCGCCCTGCATCTGCGACCAGAAGGCACCTTCATCCACGCCGATCAGCAGCACGCCAACCACATAACCGCCCATGACGCCCACGGCACTGAAGATGGCCGCCAGCACCGGCATGGCGATGACACCCGCCCAGAAACGCGGCGCGACCACGCGTTGCAGCGGGTTCACGGCCATCATCTCCATGGCCGACAGTTGCTCACCCGCCTTCATCAGGCCGATCTCGGCGGTCAGCGAGGTTCCGGCGCGCCCGGCGAACAGCAGCGCGGTCACCACCGGACCCAGTTCACGGGTCAGCGACAGGGCCACCAGCAGGCCCAGCGCCTGTTCGGAACCGTACTTGTTGAGCGTGTAATAACCCTGCAGGCCCAGCACGAAGCCCACGAACAAGCCGGACACCGCGATGATCACCAGCGAATAGTTGCCGATGAAGTGGATCTGGTCGGTAATGAGACGCGGACGACGCAGCAAGCCCAGCGAAGCGCCCAGCATGTTGACGAACATGCGTGCAGCAAAACCGACCCCGACCACGAACTCCCGGATACTGCGGCCCAGGCCGCTGACGAGACCGACGATCATGCACCACCTCCCAGGCCCAGATCCTCGGCCAACGACTTGCCGGGATAGTGGAAAGGCACCGGCCCATCGGCCTCGGCGTGGACAAATTGCTTCACATAGGGATCGGTGGAGTGACGCATCTCTTCCGGCGTACCCTGGGCCACGATCTTGCCGGCGGACAGGAAATACACATAATCGGCGATACCGAAGGATTCATTGACGTCGTGCGACACCAGGATGGACGTCGACCCCAGCGCGTCATTCAGACGTCGGATCAGGTTGGCGGTCACACCCATGGAAATCGGATCGAGTCCCGCGAACGGCTCGTCATACATGATCAGCGCCGGGTCCAGGGCGATCGCCCGGGCCAGCGCCACGCGCCGCGCCATGCCACCGGAGATTTCCGCCGGCTTCAACGCTGCCGCATTGCGCAAGCCGACTGCGTTCAACTTCATGAGTACCAGGTCGCGGAGGAGGGTCTCATCCAGGTCGGTGTGCTCGCGCAGCGGAAAGGCCACGTTGTCGAACACCGTCATGTCGGTAAAGAGCGCGCCGTTCTGGAACAGCATGCCCATCTTGCGACGCAACATATACAGTTGTCCGGTCGCCAGGTCGGGCACGTTTTCGCCATCCACCTCCACCCTGCCCTGCTGCGGCTGCAACTGCCCGCCGATCAGGCGCAGGATGGTGGTCTTGCCCGAACCGGAGCCGCCCATGACCGCCACCACCTTTCCGCGTGGGAAATCCATATGGAGACCGGACAGGATCGGGCGGTCGCCATAACGGAAGTGCAGATCGCGGATTTCAACGATATTAGGCAAAGGGATTCTTCGGATTCTTTGGAAAACCGACATTGTAGAGCAAATTTTACAAATCGCTTTCAAGAGGGCAATACAGCGTGTAAATCACCGCCGCGGAACAGCCCCGTTCTTTACAAGTTGCGTGCAAATTCGAAGAAGTTGACAACTATTGCTAACAACCAACTTGATGACGAATGAGTCAGTTAAATATTGTGCGTTTCAGATATTTCTCATTGCGTGGCTTATTCACAACGAAAAGATATGTAAGGAACAATATCGATACGATTCGTATCGATTCATATCCCTACAAGGTGGCATCTGCGGCAGCAAATCGGACGGCGCAATCGCGTGGATCAGCCGGGGCGAACACGACGGCCACGCAAAGCATAGGGATGCGGCGCACGGCTTGCTACAATGTCGGTTTTGCTTTCGGAAGAATCTGTCATGAGCCTCAAATGCGGCATCGTGGGTCTGCCCAACGTCGGTAAGTCCACCCTTTTCAACGCGCTGACCAAGGCTGGCATCGCCGCCGAGAACTACCCGTTCTGCACCATCGAGCCCAACGTCGGCGTCGTGGAAGTGCCCGATCCGCGCCTGAAGGCGCTGGCCGAGATCGTCAAGCCCGAGCGCATCCTGCCGGCCACGGTTGAATTCGTCGACATCGCCGGCCTGGTGGCAGGTGCCTCCAAGGGTGAAGGCCTGGGCAACCAGTTCCTCTCGCACATCCGCGAGACCGACGCCATCGTCAACGTGGTGCGCTGCTTCGAAGACCCCAATGTGATCCACGTCGCCGGCCGCGTGAGCCCGCTGGACGACATCGCCGTGATCCAGACCGAACTGGCCCTGGCCGACATGGGCACGGTCGAAAAGGCCATCCACCGCGAGCAGAAGAAAGCCCGTTCCGGCGACAAGGACGCCGCCAAGCTGGTCGCCCTGCTGGAACGCATCATGCCGGCGCTGGACGAAGCCAAGCCGGTGCGTGCCCTGGGCCTGGACGCTGAAGAGATGCTGCTGATCAAGCCGCTGTGCCTGATCACCGCCAAGCCGGCCATGTATGTGGCCAACGTGTCCGATAGCGGCTTCACCGACAACCCGCTGCTGGATCAACTGACCGGCTACGCCAAGGAACAGAACGCTCCCATCGTGGCCATCTGCGCCGCCATCGAAGCCGAGATCGCCGACCTGGACGACGCCGACAAGGTCGACTTCCTGGCCGACATGGGCATGGAAGAACCGGGCCTGGACCGTCTGATCCGTGCTGCCTTCAAGCTGCTGGGCCTGCAGACCTACTTCACCGCTGGTGTGAAGGAAGTACGCGCCTGGACCGTGCCTGTCGGCGCCACCGGGCCGCAGGCGGCTGGTGTGATCCACACCGACTTCGAGCGCGGCTTCATCCGCGCGCAGACCATCGCCTTCGAGGACTTCATTGCCTGCAAGGGTGAGACCGGTGCCAAGGAAGCAGGCAAGATGCGGGCGGAAGGCAAGGAGTATGTGGTCAAGGATGGGGATGTGATGAATTTCCTGTTCACCCGCACATAAGCATTATGGACATCCCCCCTCACATTGAGGGGTATGGACGTGCAAATGCAATTCATCTAATACAAATAAGATGCTAAATTGCAACTATTAATTTAATTGTCCCCCTACGACAATAGTTCAAAGCAAAAAAAGACCAAGGCCCGCAGAGAAATCTAGCGGGCCTTGGTCTTTTTTCATTTTTGGATCCATTCGCTATGGATCAAATCTGGCTATTTGCGCTTGGCACCATGAGCATCGACATAGAGTCCAACCAGCCCCTGCAAGGTCTTACGATCCTTGGGTGACAGAGTCTGGATTTGCTCGGAAAAAATGAAGCCTGGGAAAGCAGACTGCTCCTGAGCAGAAACAAATAGTGTCCAAGCTGCCACCTCCAGTACTGAGCAAAGCTTTTCGAGTTGACCAATCCTCGGACTCAAAATTCCCCGCTCATATTTCGACAGTGTCTCAATTTCAACACCGACAGCGTCAGCAAGTTGAGACTGGGTCATAGAGCGCTGCTTCCTAAGCAGCGCAATGTTCTCGCCCAAAACTTTGGCGAGCGGCAAGGGGCTTTTTTTGGAGGTTGTCTTTGTCATGTGCAGGCTCGAAAACTTGCACATGGTCTATTCGCGCCGCCAAATATGACAGGGCTTTTAAATTCGTACCCATTGACTTTTAAAGTCGGGTTATCTTAGTATCCGCGGCTTCGATAAGTACCATTTCTATCGCTACTCTAAAACTCCGAAGGTCCTAGACCAGAAAACTCATTCATGTTCATCACCGACCACTCATGGAAGATCGAGGGTGCTCCAACTGCGCTATTGGCGCCCTTAGTACCGTGGCACTCAGTGCTGTTAGACGTCAACGAACCTTGCTTTGCAGTGATGCCCAGTGCTGATATTCAGGATAGACAAACTCATTTGCGACTGTTCTCCGACATTGATCACCTGGTTCGATACGTAAAAGAAGTATCAGGACTCGTCTTCGCTATTTCTCGAACTGGTGATGAGATGAATGTTTCAAAAGTCCATGCAATAGGATCCTACCCCTGCCCTCAAACAGGCATCAAATTCAAAGTATATTTTGATGATCGCAAACAACCATGGCCAGCGCACAGTGGACAGCCAAACTTCTCAACTGAATTGACATTCGACGTCGAAGCCAGCTTTGTCTGATTTGACCAACTCTTCAGCACATATTATGCGAGGTGCTCATGACATCAGATCGCTTTAACGATATTGATCTTTCTCCAGCACTAGAGGCGCTGTTTAGGCTAGAACTGGCAGAAGGAGATCTTGGCCGGGCATATTGGCGCCAGATTTCTGAACTGCTCAGAGAGTCCGCTAGCTTTCGTCAACGAGCACTTGTCTCAGAAGATCAGTTACGTCGCATTCAACTCAAGGGGCGGCGCTCAAATATCACGGGGGTTTCTAAAAAGGAGATTGGGCGAATATCAACTGAATATCCCCGCGACGTAGCCAGGATGCAGAAGGTCCTGCTCCTGGCCGGCAAAGAATACCCAATCGATGACGTGATACGAGCGTGGATTGAATACTCTGAACAGACGAAGAAAGTATGGGGATCGCTCTCCGCCAGCGATGATGAATTGCTGTTGAAGCTACTCGGCTCGATTGACCTATGAATACTCACTGTCGCAATGAGTGGCCGAGTGCGCTTCTTTTATAGCTAGTCTTCTTGAGTTCCGCCGTAGCTATTTAGCCTTCTTACAGCTTCGTCTCGCTCTTTTTCGCAGTAGTTTTCTTGAGTAATTTTCGCATTCCGCCCATGAGAGCTTCCGCTAGCCGCGAGCCGAGCGAGGATCATTTTTTTCGGCAAAAAATGGTGGGGATCATCAACCGGAACTATCTCAATAAAATCCTCATCCAGTAGAGTCATTTCAAATGCAAATAGCTTCTTCTTTACACCCCAAATAAAGTCCCAACCATAGCCACGGAATTTCCCCATTGTTATCGAGCCTTGCAGCATCGCAAAGTCAGATAAAGGGAATTCTGCACAAAGGTTTTTTGTTGAAATCTCTCCGCTGATATTGCCACGCGCTGCATCGAGTCGCAAATAGCTCATCGTGTACGTGAGGGGATTATCCCCGATTAGGCCCTCAACTTCATCCGACCACGCAGAACTCCATCTCTCGTCTTCATAGTGCCAGGACAAAAAATTCTTGTAGAGTTGGCTTGTCTTCTCCGGCAGTTCGTCAAGGTTAGTCATCACCGCCGTACTGTTTGTGAGCATCCAACCTATAGCAATGGTTACCGATGTTAAATACTGCCAATTGCGTTTAAAAAATCCGGGGCGCTTCGCGGCCTCTCTTTCGGCCCTTATCCGATCTAAACCTGGGATCTTTTTCCTTCTCATTTTTCAGCTCGCTATCTACTTATCTTTTTGAAATTTGGTTCGCGAGTAGGTGATGCCGCAGAACCAATTCCAGTGTTCAGTCGCAAGAGGTAGGTAGTGCACGCATAAAAAGAAACGCCCACAGTTGCGGGCGTTTCTTTTTTCTCCGTCACTTCAGCACTGAATTTCGGACCAAGCGACCACTAGCCTACCTAGACTTCCGTGGCTTCTTCCCTGGATAGATATCGTCAAGCAAGCGCCACATGAAGGTGTCAGCTTCAATAACCGACAGTTCATGACGCACACGCCCCTCGAAATGCAGAGCGCACAATGCCGGAAAGGCCATCGGATTCAGTACATATGAGGTCAGGCCGCCATACTCGTCCCCACCAACATATTCAGTCTGTTGCAGTTCTTCTAGCAACTCTTCCGCAGGTAGTTTATCGTCTGCGTCGAAAATCGACTCTGGCTCCAGGCGAGCATTTTCAGTGAGCGCGCCGAAAAACGTGTCATAGACAATTTTCTGTGCCGGACGCGATAGATCTATCAACTCTTGTCGAGCAGCGAATAACACTTCATCGTCACGGCAAAGGATTCTGGTACAAATAGCGTCCACATCGGCTGGGCTCAACAACAATAGTCCCAGTACTTTTTCTGGTGAAATGACTTCAATGGGCCAATTTTTACCTGCGTTGAGCTTGAAGAAAGAGTTAATAGCACCTAAGCGCTTCTTATGCTGCTTCAAATTAAAGCATGGCATTATCCACCACTCATCAACCTTGGCACTCATGAGCGCCTCTAACACTTGACGCTTCAAAGTTTTAAGGAGCCCGGACTCAGGAATCACATCAGTTTTTTTTGCATCGCGATCAGCCTCGCGATTGGACTTGATCTGAAACCCGACGCGCCGAGATTTAACACCGTCATCAAACTTGAGAAACAGATCAACGCCATCGTCATCCAGTCCTTGCGTTTCACATGTATCAGAACCCAAACGGCTGAACGAGTTGAGAATTGCTTCAAATCGACTTCGCAATTCCGGTAGCAAATAATCATGGTTACTTAACCTTTCTTCCGCGAACCTCTTGGTGCCCTCCAGCGAAGTTGGTGCATAAGAAAGCACTTCGGCCAAAAGACTAAGTGGCGTGTAATCGTCGTGAGTAATTCTCAACTTCCCCTCCCCGGACAGTAGTATTCGCCCCCCGAATATTACCCACAATCCATTTATATCTGAAATGAGATTCCAAATAGCCCAAGCTCCATTGGGACCGCACGACGGGATATCAACGTCACATGGCAATTCGAATTCACAGCTTGCAAGACGACTATCGATTCTTGTGGTGTCAAGCTATTCATGTGGCTCGTGTACTTGCAGCGTCAAATCGGATGGAAAGCCACGCTGGCATTGATCCGGTGATCCGCATGTCGACATGCGTGTAAACGGTTACCTCAAGGGTAAAGGATTCGCAGCAAGTGGCGTTCCGCCTTTGCTTGGCTTATCAACCGTTGCTTCATCCTTCGAGGTTTGCTTCAGCATTTAATGTGTCTGCCGCAAGCCTGCGTGGAAGGCTTTCCCTTTTCCGGCATCCGTTTTGGCCGATTGTCGCCTTCATCTAACAATCATCCTTGCTCACAAACAGGGAAATGGCGGGGGTTCAAATAGTGTGGATTTCCCCGCAGAATGACGACCACTCCGCGGCCAGCGCGATGATGACTTCGCAGGAGGTCTCAAAGCTTAAAGAATCGTAGCTGAAATAGTTATGTTCGCCGAGGCAATATTGGAGGTAGTCCAGCAACAGCTTGCCTTGTTCGGTTTCGGCAAACGTAACCGATGCACGTGCTGCTTTGATCAGCTTCAGGTTCACGTCGTCCTCAAGCACATCCTCAAAGATCTTTCTGGCCTCGCGCTCTCCCGCTGCTACAGTGGACAGTCCATGTGTGAAACCCAGGCAGTGTGCGAATGCAGGCCAAATCCCGGATTGTTCGCACTGCCGCTTGGCCCAGAAAATTGCCCGGTCAATGTCATGCAATTGGAGCGTTACCCCATCATCTTCGAAGCGGAGCGTTGGTAACTCACTTGCATTCTCTGCATGGCCCGCAACGCGGCGCCAGGCATCCAAAAGCCGCGCCATGGCAGACAGATAGCCGAGATTCTCAGTTCGATTTATTGATGTGATATTACCGAGATAGTATGCAGTAACAGAGCCGAGTGCGAGGCCTAAACGGTAACACGGGTATAAGCCGGGGATATTCATATCAACCGACAGCCCCATCATCTCGTCAAGGTGGGGTATCCAGATGAAGGGATCGGTGAGCAGGCGCCCTGAGAAATTGACGTTGGTATATTTCGGCGACTCTTTCGTTAATGTCTTTCTGAAAGCAACCAGCGAATCACGTAGCGGCCCCCACATGCCTACATGGAACAACAAGGCATTTTCACTCGTCATCAAATAAAGTTGGTTGCGCCATCCTTGTTGTGCGCTTAACTCGGTCGAATCCGGCAGGCCGTGGTTGTCCACTTGGTCGAGCAACTCGCCACCCACATCCAAATCTATATAGTCTGCATCAGGGCGGCGAAGAACGGGATTTACGGTATCCGGTAACGCAAGTCGCGCTGAATTCAGCGTGCACGTGCTAAGTATCCATGCATGTTTGTTGCGCCATGCGATGACGAAACCAGAGGTACCAGTGCGTTCGCCACGTACGACAAGATTACGCGCTTCCTCCACGATGCGATCATCAGCTTTCTCGATGTCCCGAAGCCGAAAATCTCTACGCTGGCATGAGAAGCTTAGCGTGTCGCAACAGAACGCTTCTTGATCGATAGAGTCAATCGCCACCCATCTGGAAAGGAACGGCTCTAACCTTAGGCGCAGGTGGAAACCATCATTTTCATAAAATTGCAGTGGAAGCAGTGGGAAGTGACGATTGCGTAACTGTGCTGCAACTGCGTTGTCGAGCAGCGAGCTCCATTCCGCAGCAACGATGACGATGAACACCTGTGTATTGTTGGTCTGTCTCTGAATCTCTTGAGCGTAGCCCAGCACCTCTGTCAGTGTCTGCCTTGCTGCTGCTGCACTCGCCTTCAGTTCAACGACAATATAGGCTCCGGAACTTGCGTTGAAAAGCAAAACGTCGGGCTTGAAGCGCTGGTTTTTTTTCTCCGAGATATTGTCATTGGCGGAGCATTTGCAAGCCTCGTAAAGGCTATAAAACACTCGCCTAGCGTCCCGGACAGCTGAGTGATTCATCATATCCGGCATGGATACCGGCTTCAGCAGCTCGTCCCAGTCGATAGCATCAATATGCGAGGCGATACAGTCCATCGTCTCGAACCACTCTTGCATCGTCGTTTCGTAGAGCTTGCCCATGTTGCGCTTTCGGCAGTCGTGTCAGGTATCCAAATGGTGTTGATGGAGTTTGTGCATACTCCGAGTGCACACGGGCATTGTTCGGTCAGGCCCTGCACATCAAGCGTGCGCTCTGGCAGAACTGTCAAAGCACACGATTCCAAGATAACTTCGTCCCCACATCAAGACGAGATATTAATCTCAGGATTCTATGTCTGCTCCTTCGATTTGAACGCCGCCCGTACTTCCGCTGCCAGCATGTTCAAAGTCGGAGGGATGGCATATCCATTCTCAATCAAGTGCGCCACGTATCTGGAAAAATCACCTTTATGTTCCGCCTTAATTTTCTTCCAGACGATTCTCTGCGCATGTTCGTCATTGGGGAGTAGAGACTCGATAGCCGTCTGCAATGTAGTTGTTGGAGACAGTAGGTGACAGTTTGTTGAATTGCATCGAAAACTGACCCACTTAAGCCAGAAATTTGCATCCTAAGTTGACCCATGTTTAGACCACAATCCTGCTCAAGACAGCGAGCGGGAGAACGGAGTGATAAACGTGGCCCTACTT
>NZ_JADWMY010000014.1 GCF_015767275.1 Herbaspirillum sp. AP02 | reverse complement strand
AGTAGGGCCACGTTTATCACTCCGTTCTCCCGCTCGCTGTCTTGAGCAGGATTGTGGTCTAAACATGGGTCAACTTAGGATGCAAATTTCTGGCTTAAGTGGGTCAGTTTTCGATGCAATTCAACACTCGAAGAGATTACTTCGAAGTTCAATTGTCTGGAATTAATTATGAGCCCTTAAATTGACGAAATCAGTTGTGGGTGAGCGGGGTCGCGAGAGGCAATTGCTTTTGCGTCGAATAGAGCACTTGAAGAATACCTGGGAACTGGGAGTGCTGGATCGGTACGGATCCGATGTAACGACGGGTCGTATTGCGTGATATCTCCGGCCGGTGAGAGATTTCCCTGACCGAGCTGCGATTGCAGATATACCAGTGCCGAATAACTCCGCTAGGGCCACGGTTATCCGTCCGTTCACCCGCTCGTTGTGATGAGTAGGATTGGGTGGACTTTCGACACTCATTCACAATTCCTCTCAATTAGTGCCAAATTTTGATGAAATTTTCTCTTAACTCTGAGGAATACCACCACGCGCCGATGAGGATTGTTGAGGCCACTTGCCTGTGTTATCTTACGCCAACTCATATATATGTCTATATGAGTAATCAACGAGATAATTCAATCAGCTTCGCGCTTCCGTTCTTGCCTCCCCAGCCAATGCCGGGAAGGGCTTGCACCGGTTGCGCGCCTTCAGCTTAGAGGACGAGACAATGTTTTCATGGTATCGGCAGGTGACTGCCAAGGAACGCAAGACCTTCTGGGCCTGCTTCAGCGGATGGGCGCTGGATGCGCTGGACGTGCAGATGTTCAGCCTGGCCATTCCGGCGCTGATCGCGGCCTTTTCCCTCAGCAAGGCCGATGCCGGCCTGATCAGCGGCGCCACGCTGGTGGCCTCGGCCATCGGCGGCTGGTTTGCCGGGGCCATGTCGGACCGCTATGGCCGCGTGAAGACGCTGCAGATCACCATCATCTGGTTTTCGCTGTTCACCTTCCTGAGCGCCTTTGCCCAGAGCTATCCGCAGCTGCTGGTGTTGAAGGCCTTGCAAGGTTTCGGCTTTGGCGGTGAATGGGCCGCCGGCGCCGTGCTGATGGCCGAGACCATCCGTGCCGAACATCGCGGCAAGGCCATGGGCACGGTGCAAAGCGCCTGGGCCGTGGGCTGGGGCGGCGCGGTGCTGCTGTTCTCGGTGCTGTTCTCGCTGCTGCCGCAGGAAATGGCCTGGCGCGTGATGTTCGTCATCGGCCTGCTGCCGGCGCTGCTGGTGGTCTACGTGCGTCGTTCGGTGCCGGAAACCGATGCCTTCCTGGCAGGTCGCAAGGCCGCTGCCGGCAAGCCTGCGGCCAGCACCCTGCTGGGCATCTTCCGCCCCGACGTGCTGCGCCTGACTCTCATCGGCAGCCTGCTGGGCGTGGGCGCCCATGGTGGTTACTACGCGCTGATGACCTGGTTGCCGACCTACCTCAAGACCGAGAAGCACCTGTCGGTGCTCTCCACCGGAGGCTACCTGGCGGTCATCATCATCGCCTTCTGGTGTGGTTGCATCGCCAGTTCGCAATTGCTGGACCGCATCGGTCGCCGCCGCACCGTGGCTTCGTTCGCCATCTGCTGCGTGCTGACCGTGCTGTGCTACATCTTCCTGCCTCTGACCGACACGCAGATGCTGATCTGCGGTTTCCCGCTGGGCTTCTTTGCAGCCGGTATTCCGGCCAGCCTGGGTGCGCTGTTCAACGAGTTGTATCCGAGCGGCATCCGTGGCACCGGGGTGGGCTTCTGCTACAACTTCGGCCGCGTGGCCTCGGCCGGCTTCCCGGTGCTGGTGGGTCACATGAGTGATTCGATGCCGCTGGGCCAGGCCATCGGCATCGATGCCGCCATCGCCTATTCGCTGGTGGTGGTGGCCGTGCTGATGCTGCCGGAAACCAAGGGACGCAGCATGGAAACGGCAGCATGAGCATAGCGGTCAGCACCCCCGGCTTGCGTATCGACACCCACGCGCACGTGTTTGCGCGTGGCCTGCCGATGGCCGATGGCCGTCGCTACACCCCGGCCTACGACATCACCGTCGACGAATACCTGGCCCGGCTGGATGCGCAGGGCATGAGTCACGGCGTGCTGGTGCAGCCGAGTTTCCTGGGCAGCGACAACAGCTACATGCTGCAGGCCATCGCCCGTGCACCGGACCGACTGCGCGGCATCGCCATGGTCGAGCCCGATATCGACGAGCAAGCCCTGCTGGCCTTGCAGCAAGGCGGCGTGGTCGGCGTGCGTTTCAATCTGGTGGGGGGCGCACCGCTGCCGGATTTCAAGGGCGCCTGGCGCGACACCCTGCGGCATATCGCGCTACTGGGCTGGCAGGTCGAGATCCATCGCGAGGCGGTGGACCTGCCGCGGGTGCTGGAGCCCTTGCTGGCACTGGGCATGAAGGTCGTGGTGGATCATTTCGGCCGGGTCGATCCGGCCCTGGGCGTGGACGATCCGGGTTTCCGTTATCTGCTCTCCACCGGTGCCTCGCGCCAGGTGTGGGTGAAGTTGTCGGCGCAGTACCGCAATGGCGGCAGTGAGGGCGGCGCGCATTTTGCCCGCCAGGCCTGGCCGCTGCTGCGCCAGCATCTGGGACCGGAGCGCCTGCTCTGGGGCAGCGACTGGCCGCATACCCAGCATGAGAGCATGACCGACTATGCCGACAGCTGGCGGCGATTCGAGGATCTGGTGAGCGATGAGCAGGACCGTCGCCTCATCACCGGCCAGACAGCGGCGCAGTTGTTCGACTTCGCCTGAGTCTGCCGACATGGAGGGCCGGCCGGTCGGGCGGCGTCTCCAGGACCCAGTCCGTAACACGGGCTGGGTCCTTTTGCTTTGCGCAAGAGGAAATATCGAAAAGCCAATCTTCTCAGGCCTTCGGATTTTCTCCGTGACCGATGGGTGGGGTTGGACAGAAAAGGGATATCACAATGAAATGGTTCATGGACAGGAAGATCGCAACCAAGCTGTTGCTCTCCTTCGTCACGGTGCTGGGGCTGATGACGGCGCTTGGCATCTTCTCGCTGGTTCAGATGGACAAGGTCAATGACACGGCCACCGAAATCGCCCACAAGTGGGAACCCAGCATACGCATCAGCCTGATGCTGGAACGCACGCTGGTGCGGGTGCGCTCCACCGAGTTCCAGCACATCCTGGGCAACCAGGAAACCATGGCCACGCTGGAAAAGGCGCTGGCCGACCGCTACCAGGAATTCAGCAGCCTGGAAGCGCAATACCGCAAGCTCGACCTCACCCCGGAGCAGGCCAGCACATTCGACCAGCTCAGCAAGACCCTGGCCGCCTATCTGGTCGAGCACAAGAAGATCATCGCGCTGTCCCATGACAATCACAAGGAAGAGGCGCTGGCCCTGACCAAGGGTGACTCGCTGAAGGCCTATCGCGCCATCGAAAAGCAATTCGCTACCCTGCGCCTGGCCAACATCGAACAAAAGGAAGTCGCCAACACCGAGGCTGACCGCGTCTACAACACCTCGCAGAACTGGATCATCGGCGTGCTGGCCGCCGGCATCCTGATCGGCCTGATACTGGCCGTGACCATCGCCCGGGTGGTGGCGGGTCCCCTGGTCGAGGCCCTGCAACTGGCACGTCGCGTGGCCGACAATGACCTGACCGGCCAGGTCAAGGTGCACGGCCGTGACGAGACCGGCCAGCTGATGCTGGCGCTGAACCACATGACCGAGAGCCTGGGCACGATGGTGGGCGAGGTGCATCGCAGTATCGCCATCATCAATACCGCCTCCGGCGAAATCGCCAGCGGCAATGCCGACCTCTCATCGCGCACAGAGTCGCAGGCTTCCAGTCTGGAAGAGACCGCCTCGGCCATGGAAGAACTGACCTCCACCGTGCGCCAGAACGCCGACCACGCGCATCAGGCCAACGAGCTGGTGGCAACGTCCTCACGTCTGGCCAGCGAGGGTGGCGCGGTGGTCGACCGCGTCGTGCAGACCATGGGTGAGATCCGCCTGGGTTCCTCGCGCATTGCCGACATCATCGGCGTGATCGACGGCATCGCCTTCCAGACCAATATCCTGGCGCTCAATGCGGCGGTGGAAGCGGCCCGTGCCGGCGAACAGGGACGCGGCTTCGCCGTGGTAGCCACCGAAGTGCGCAGCCTGGCGCAGCGCTCGGCCGCGGCAGCACGTGAGATCAAGGAACTGATCGAAGGATCGGTGCAGCAGGTGGCGACCGGCGCCAACCTGGTCGACCAGGCCGGCAAGACCATGCACGAGATCGTCGATTCGGTGGCCCGGGTGGCGACCCTGATGAACGAGATCGCGGTGGCCAGCCGGGAGCAGAGTCGCGGCATCGACGAGATCAACCATGCCGTCACGCAGATGGATGAAGGCACGCAGCAGAATGCCGCGCTGGTGGAAGAGGCAGCCGCTGCCGCCCATTCCCTGCGCGACCAGACCGACCAGCTGGCTGGCCTGGTGGGACGTTTCCGCCTGCGCGGCAACGAGCGCGTGCTGCTGTCGGCATAAGCCGCACGGCCGTCCCGCTGCCATCCCGTCACGGCCCTGCCGGACGGGATTTTTTTCGCCTAGTTGATCCAGCTCAGTTGGGTCAGCTTCACGCGTTCGCCCAGGCGCGGCGCATTGACCAGGTGCCAGGCCGTATATTGCTCGGCATAGGGGGTGTCGGAGGCCATCAGGTCAACCGGCACCACCACGTCGAAGCCGCGCAGCGCCGCGCTGGAGGCCGTATGCAGTACCGCCCCATGGGCTGCAGCACCGATGCAGATGACGGTCTTGATGCCCTTGTCACGCAAGGTCTTTTCCAGATCGGTATTGAGGAACTTGTCGGGACCGGACTTGAACAGCGGTTCACCCGCCTGCATGGCCGCCTCGGGCCAGACATCGGCCGGCGTGCTGGCGCCCCCCAGGGTATGGATCACGGTGATCTTCTTCTCGCGCGCCAGCGCCAGCATCTTGGCCACCCGTGGCAGCATGGCCACGCAGCGCGGACGGGTATCGGGATGGCAGGTCTGGCGCGCCAGGTCCAGGACCAGCAGGGCGGTGGTGGACGGGTCCACGGTGATGTGCGAAAGTGCCGGCGCAGCCGGCGCCTTGACCGAGGACCAGTCGTCATAGACGCCCTGGGCCGAGGCCGGCGACAGGGCGGCCATGCAGGCCGACAGACCGATGAACGCGGCGCAGAGGATAGGGGAGAGGATGCGCATGGTGTTCCTTTCGAAAGGGGGAATTCGGTAGAGTGGCAAGTCCGCACCGGACGCGGGTTCCTGTTGTGCAATGTTATCCTCGCGCCCTGGAAACGAATTATCGCTGAGCTTGTCCTATCGCGCATGCCGCGCATGTGAGGCCTGAACAAACTGAAGGACGTAAAGGACGCCACAAGCAGCACCGGTGACTGGGCGCAGGGGAGCGCCGGCGCCGCAATCCATTTCCCGATGACAGCCATTTGCCGACTGGGCGGCGGAAAGACAGCATTGAACAAATTGCTCAAACGACTGTTGCTGGGCCTGATCGGCCTGGCGGTGTTCTGGGCGCTGGGTCGCATCAGCGCCAACGAGCTGGCCAAGAGCAGCGTGCTCATGGCCACGGCCTTGCCGGGCATCGCCGGCCTGTGCCTGGTCTTTCCCGCTCTGCGGCGTCGGCCGGGCTGGTTCTCGGCGGCCAGCCTGTGCATCATCGGCCTGTTCTTGCTGGATGCCGCCATCAAGGGTTTCCTGCGCGACTACTTCGGGCTGCGGCCCAACCCGGTACTGGTGCTGCAGGCCATCTTCAATACCAATCCCGCCGAGAGCAGCGAATTCTTTCGCCACAATGGGCGCGACGTGGGCGAGGCGGCGGGTTTGCTGTTGCTGACGTGGGGTGCATTGTGGCTGGCCGAGCGCCGCGTGCGCCGGAGCGAGGCGGGGCAGCCGGCACCGGCCTGGGGCTGGCGCGGGGTGTCCGGTGTCGGCGGCCTGCTGGCGATCTTCATCGCGCTGCATTTCAATCCCACCATGGCCAAGGAAAACCCCTTGCTGTTCTGGCCCATCCGCTACCTGGACTACCGCGACCAGATGGCCCAGGCCGCCCACATGGAAGAGAACGTGGCGCGTAACATGGCGCAGAAGTCGGAGTGGCAGGTGCGCTATCGCGGTCCCGAACGCAACACCGTGGTGTGGGTCATCGGCGAGAGTCTCAACCGTGCCAACATGTCGCTGTATGGTTACGAGCGTCCCACCTCGCCCACGCTGGAGGCCATGCGCAAGGATCTGCTCGTGTTCCGTGACGTAGTCTCCTCGGAGCCGGCCACCATGGCCTCGCTGATGAAGATGCTGACTCCGGCCGACCTGAACGACCCGCAGGCCTGGAACCGCAAGCCGGACGTGCTGATGCTGGCGCGCGAGGCCGGCTTCCGCATCCACTGGCTATCCAATCAGCCACCCAATGACGGCTGGCTGGGACTGGTCTCGCGGCGCGCCGATCATCAGGTCTTCATCAACAAGGGGGCCGGGCGCGGGGAAAACAATTTCGACGGCAACCTCTTGCCGGCCCTGGAAGCCGCCTTGCAGGACCCGGCCCCGAAGAAGCTGATCGTGGTGCACCTGCTGGGCGCCCATCCCACCTACGACATGCGCTACCCCAGCCAGTACGCTCGCTTCGACAGCCTGCGCGACAGCGTGGCCGAACGGCTGGAGAACGCCGATCGCTCGGCCTGGATACGGCAGCTGCGCAACGAGTACGACAACGCCATGGCCTACAACGACTACGTGGTCGGCAGCATGCTCAGGCTGACCATGAACGACGCGCGCGAAGACAATGCCAGCCTGCTCTTCAGCTCCGACCATGCGCAGGAGGTCGGGCACACCCGCAACCACGCCGGGCAGTCGGTGGCCGATGCCACCGGCTATGAAATCCCGATGTTGGCCTGGACCCGCTCCTTCATCGGCAAGAGCCCGGAGGAAAAGGCCCAGCTCGAATACCGTCCCTACCAGACCGACCAGATGGAGCACACGGTACTCGGCCTGCTGGGGGTGGAGTCGCTCTACTACGACGCCCGCCACGACATCCTCAGCGAGCGCTTCGTCAGCGCCCACTTCCACCAGCTGCGGCGCATCAACGGCCAGCCCTACCAGCCGCGCACGCTGCGCTACAACGAGGCGGCCGGTCAGGGACAGTGAGGCGGTGGAATCAGGCGCCGTCCGGGATTTCCGGATCGACCAGTTGCGCCAGCAGCTGCAGCGATTCCTGCCAGCCTGCATAGCAGAATTCCAGCGGGATCGTCGGCGGTATGCCCTGCTGCACCACCGTCAGTTCGCTGCCCACCAGGTTGGCGGCGATGCTGATGGTGACCTTCATCTCCCCCGGCAGATTGGGATCATCGAACTTGTCGGTATAGACGATGCGCTCATGCGGCACCAGCTCGACATAGGTGCCGCCAAAGGAGTGCGATTGACCCGTGCTGAAATTGGTGAACGACATCTTGTGCGAGCCACCTACCCGCGCATCCATGTGATGGACCTTGCCGGTGAAGCCATGGGGCGGCAGCCATTTCACCATGGCATCGGGATCCAGAAAAGCGCGATAGACGCGCTCCGGCTTGGCCCGCAGGACGCGGAAGATCTTGACGGTATGGGGCTGGCTCATGCGGGGTCTCCTTGGGCTGGCGGATGGATGGCGACGGGCTGCAGGACGGCAACGGGGCCGGCGCATGCCAGCCTCCGCCGCTCCGGTGATGCTGTCAAGCGCGACAGTGCCGCGTCTGTTTCAGGCCGGGCAATGGCAGACGACTTCGATGTTGTGCCCGTCCGGATCGAGGACGAAGGCGCCGTAGTAATTCGGATGGTAATGGGCGCGGATGCCGGGGCCGCCGTTGTCACGCCCGCCCTGGGCCAGTGCCGCTGCGTGGAAGGCCTGTACCGGAGCACGGGTCTCGGCGCGGAAGGCGATATGCAGCGGCGGCTGGTTGGGCGTGCCGCGACTGATCCAGAAGTCGGGTTTGCCGTTCTCGCCAAAGCCCGCCACATCCGTATGGCCGGTCACCGCCGCCGACAATTCCATGACCAGGGTGTAACCGATGGGGGCCAGTGCCGCCTGGTAGAAGGCCTTGCTCTTCTCGAAATCGCTGACGAAGATACCGGTGTGGTCGATCATGCTCGTTCTCCTGTGGATGGTAGGGATGGTGGCAGAGGGATGCAGGATGCCGATCTTAGGGGGAGCCGGTGGTCGGGTCAATGGACCGGGTCAATCCTGGCCGGCGGTTCATGCATGACGCCTGTCGGCAAGTTCTCGTATCATGCTGCTTTGCTTGCCACATCCGCCCATGTCCATCACCCCGGAAATCGTCTTTCCCCGCCACGTCGTCGTCATCGGCACCGGTGCCGTGGGCCTCATGAGTGCCATCCATGCGCTGGACGAGGGGCTGCAGGTCAGCCTGCTGGACTTCAACGAGGCCGGTAGCGAAGAAGCGTCCAGCTACGGCAATGCCGGCTGGCTGTCCTCGCATTCGGTGATCCCCCCGGTGGAGCCGGGCATGTGGAAAAAAGTGCCGGGCTACCTGAAGGACCCGCTGGGTCCGTTGTCGATCCGCTGGCGCTACCTGCCCCGTCTGACGCCCTGGCTGCTGCGCAACCTGGCCAGCGCCCGGCGTGAGCGCATCCGCAGCACGGCCCGCGCCCTGCGCACGCTGGTGGCCGATGCCCGCAACCTGCACCTGGAGGTGGCGCGCCGTGCCGGCGTGGCCCACCTGATCGATACCACGGGCGTCTTGCACGTCTATCGCTCGCGCCGGCACTTCGACAACGACGCCTTCGGCTGGGGCGTGCGGCGCGAACTGGGCATCACCTGGCAGGAGCTGGAAGGCGAGAGCCTGCGTCGCCGCGAGCCCGATCTCGATCCGGCCTTCGGCTTCGCGGTGCATGTGGACGAGGCCGGTCACTGCAAGAATCCTGGCGCCTACATGCAGGCGCTGCAAGCCTATGTGCTGGCACGCGGCGCCACCCGCATCAGCGGTCGCGCCAGCGGTTTCCGGGTCGAGCAGGGGCGCCTGAAAGCGGTGCTGACCGAACAGGGCGAGATCGCCTGCGATGCTGCCGTGATCGCTGCCGGTGCACGCTCCAAGGCCCTGGCTGCGCAGGCGGGCGACCGGGTGCAACTGGAGAGCGAGCGTGGTTACCACGCCGTGATCCGTGGCCAGCAACTGCAGGCCACCGCACGCACGCCGATGATGGTGTCCGAATTCAAGGTCATCGCCACCCAGATGGAAACGGGGCTGCGCATCGCCGGCCAGGTGGAATTCGCCTCCTTCGAGGCCGCGCCGGACTGGCGCCGGGGCGAGATCATGCGCGACATCGCCCTCAAGCTCTTCCCCGGCCTGCCCCGCACGCTGGCCCCGGAGGATGTGCAATTCTGGCTGGGCCGGCGTCCCAGTACGCCCGATGGCATGCCCTGCATCGGCCACGCCAGTGCCAGCCGCGACATCATCCATGCCTATGGTCACGGCCATATCGGACTGGGTTGCTCGGCCCGCACCGGTCGCATCGTCGCCCAACTGCTGACCGGGCAGCCCCCGGAGATCGACCTGTCACCCTTCAGCGCGCAGCGCTTCTGAGGGCGTCACCGCGATCAGAAGGCGATCTCGGCCACCGGCGTGATGGTGGTGCGTACGCCATAGGCCCCCAGGTTGGACAGCGTGGCGTGGTGATGCGCCACCACATCGGCCACCGACAGCACGCCGTTGGGCGCGGTAGTGTGGCCATCAGCCGCCAGCGTCACCGGAAAGCCCAGCGCCAGCGCGCGCCGCACCGTGGATTCCACGCAGAACTCGGTCTGCATGCCGCACACCACCAGTTGCGTCACACCCAGCGAGCGCAGCAGCGCTTCCAGCCCGGTGTGATGGAAGGCATCCGAACCACGCTTGCGCACGTCCAAATCCGTCGCATGCCGCTGCAGGCCCGATGCCAGTTGCCAACCGGGGCTACCCTGCAGCAAGGCACCCTGGTCCTCGTGCTGCACGAAGATCACAGGCTGCCCGGCGGCACGCGCTTTCTCCGACAGCCGGTTGATGTTGGCGATGGTGAGCTCGCCGTTGACGACGGCGTCGGGACCGGTGCACAGGGCGTGCTGGACATCGATGATGAGCAGGGCGGTAGTCATGGCGTGAAGGTGTGTGGGTTGGGGGGGGAAGTGCTCTAGGGTAACAGAGCAGGCTGCGTCAATGTTTCCCGATATTGCCAGCCTGACACTGCGTCAATTTGTCCCATTACATCGGCGTTCGGCCTTGGCTAGAATGCTGGTTGTTACTTTTCTCCCCTCGTCCCGCTTCCTTATTCCCCAGCTCATCCATGACCGCCCTCTTTGACCGCGTCGAAGACGTCTTGCGCAAAGCCTCCGGACTGCACATCGTGCTGGCCCTGCTGCTGGTGTGCGGCCTGTTGTGCTGGGCGGTGTGGGTATGGGCCACCGGTGAAGGGCGCACGCCCTTCGGCATGCTGGACTTCTGCATCACTCCGCCGGCCAGGTAAGCTGCCTTCGGTCCTCCGGGCTCGCGTCGTCTCTCCCATCGCGTAGCAGCTCCCCGCGCCTGCACTTCGCCCACGAAGCGCCCTACAATGGCCGCTTTGTCGACATCCTTTGGCCGCATGCCCAGTCCGCCTTCTCCTTCTCCCAGTGCCTTCCATCCGCGCCTGACCCTGCAGTCCCTCACCCGTGGCGAGGGGCTGCTGGGCATGCGTGCCCATGGCCTGTTCGGGCCGCGCGGCGCCCTGGTCACGGTGGCACAGATCGACTGGGTCTACGGCGACGGGGCGCAGCGCTGGAGCACCCCGGCCCCGACAGGCCACGCCGAGGACGAAGCCGGCTACACGCCGGCCCATATCGTGCGCGATCCCCAGGCTGAAGCACAGGCGCTGGAGACCATCCGCGACATGGGTCTCCTACCCCTGCGCGAAGATGCCCTGCAATGGCGCGCCAGCAATCCCCTGCATGACGCCGGCCCGCTCTGGACGCTGGTACAGGAAGAATTCTTCGGCGACTTCTGGGCCGACCAGGCGCCGCGCCTGCAACAGATGGGCTGGGTCTTGCGCCTGCGCCCCGGCTTCGCCCACGAGAGCGTGCCGGTGAGCGCCTGGCGCATCATCGTCAGCCCCGATACCGGTGAAGTCGTCAGCCGCGAAGTGGCCGCGCCTCTGTTGCCGCGTGCCTTTTCCAGCGAAGTCTTCGATGGACTCGACCCGACCGGCCGCTGGTTGCTTTCCATCGGCATCGACGTCGATGGGCAATCCATGGATGTGGCGCCGATGGTGGCCGACCTGCTGCGGCGCGACCCGCGCTGGGCCGATGCGCAACAGGTCGAGCGCATGGACCCGCATGCGGTGATTTCCCTGCGCGCCCCCGGCGGGCGCCGCATCGATGCCATGGCCGGTCCACTCAAGGCGGTGGTGCTGGCCTTGCTCGATCTGCTGATCGACCTCAAGCGCCAGGATGGTCCGCTGCGCCTGACCCCGTGGGATGCACACCGCCTGGACAGCCTGCACGGTGCGCTGCAGGCACTGGACGGCGGCCCGGCCTGGTATATGAGCGGCGCGACCGGCGTGCTGCAACTGGCGCAGCGCCTGCGCGCCGCCGGTAGCGTCGCGCCGGTGGCGGCCCCCGATGGACTGGGTTTGCGCCTGCGCGGCTACCAGCTGCAAGGCGTGGCCTGGATGCAATACCTGCGTGAGCACGGCCTGGCCGGCATCCTGGCCGATGACATGGGCCTGGGCAAGACCGCCCAGGTGCTGGCGCACCTGCTGATCGAGCAGCAGGCCGCTCGCCTGGATCTGCCGGCGCTGGTGGTGGTACCGACCTCGTTGTTGTTCAACTGGCAGCAGGAGGCGCAGCGCATTGCGCCGGCACTGCGCGTGGTGGTGCTGCACGGGGACGACCGCGCCCGCCACGTCGCCACGATTGCCGCCGGCCGGGCCGATCTGGTGCTGACCACCTATCCCCTGCTGTGGCGCGACCTTGATGCGCTGCTGTCGTTGCGTTTTCATCTGCTCGTGCTGGACGAGGCCCAGACCGTCAAGAATGCCGGCGCCCGCAGCGCCGCCGCTGCGCGCCGACTGCATGCCCGGCATCGCCTCTGCATGACCGGCACGCCGCTGGAAAACCATCTGGGTGAGCTGTGGAGCCAGTTCCATTTCCTGATGCCGGGCTTTCTCGGCGATGCGCGCAGCTTTGCGCGGCTGTGGCGCAAGCCCATCGAACAGCAGGGCCAGACCGTGCGCGCGCGACTGCTGGCGCAGCGGGTGCGCCCCTTCATCCTGCGCCGGCGCAAAGAAGACGTGCTGCAGGAATTGCCGGCCCGCATCGAGATCGTGGAGCGCCTGCAACTGCAGGGGCGCCAGCGTGAGCTCTACGAAAGCGTGCGCGTGGCCGCCGACAAGCAGGTGCGGCGCGCCCTGGAACGACGCGGCCTGGGCAGTGTGCAGGTCAGCGTGATGGATGCGCTGTTGAAGCTGCGCCAGGTCTGCTGCGACCCCTATCTGCTCAAGCAGGGACGCATGCCCCAGGGGCTGGAGCGCGCCAAGATCGAGTGGTTGCGCGATACCCTGCCGGCGCTGGTGGCCGAGGGGCGCCGCATCCTGGTGTTCTCGCAGTTCACCAGCATGCTGCGGCTCATCGACAGCGAGCTGCAGGGCTTGCAGCTGCCCTGCCTGATGCTGACCGGCGACACCGAACCGGCCGCCCGTGGGGCCGTGATTGAACGCTTCCAGGCACAACAGGTGCCGCTCATGCTGGTGAGCCTGAAGGTCGGCGGCGTGGGCCTGAACCTGACCGCTGCCGATACCGTGGTACTGGTCGATCCCTGGTGGAATCCGGCCGTGGAAGAGCAGGCCATCGCCCGCGCCCATCGACTGGGTCAGACGCGCCAGGTGTTCGTCTACAAGCTGGTCATCGAGGGCAGTATCGAAGAGCGCCTGCTGGAGCTGCAGGCGCGCAAGTCGGCCCTGGCCGAAGGCATGCTGGGGCGGGATGACACCACCACCATCAAGTTCGGCGAAGAAGAATTGCAGGCCTTGCTGGCGCCCCTTGGAGCGGGCATCGCCGAGAAGGTACTGGGGCCTGTTCACATTTAATCTGCACTCGTAGTTAAATGTGAACAGGCCCTAGCCTAGCGGCCCTGCGGGGCGATCAGTCCTTCCACTCCGCCACGTCTTCCAGCGTGCGCCGTTCCGCATCCACCGCCCAGCGCAGCGCACAGGCACCCGCCAGCAGGGCCAGGCATGCGCCCAGCGCAATGACCACGCGCCAGTGCCAGCGCGACCATGGCAGGCGGTCGAGACGGTTCCTGCGGATGAGCTTGGCCTGTGGCAGGACGGCGACTCAGTCATTTCCTGATGGGCATCGTTGAGTTACGCATCTAAGATTCGCCCATTCCCGGTATTCACCTACCCATCCACACGAGGACCGGCCGCACATGGACTGGATCGACGCCATCATGCAGTACGCCATCTATGCCGCGCTTGCGCTGTGCATGGGCGGGCTGGTGGCGGCCATCGTGCTGTTCATCGCGCTGGAACGACGCTGGCAGGAACGCGTGGCCGAAGATGTCGAGGAGCTGGCCATCCGCGTGCAGTCCGAGCATGCGCGCGACGGCCTGCCCCTGCATCCCTGGGAGGAATTGCGCAACCGCATCGGTGAGATGCAGATCGTGGCCGAAGAATCCGACCGCCCAATTCCCTACAAGAACGTGGCCTGAGCGCTGGGCTGCCTGCTTTCCTACAGCAGGGATGGCGCTTGTCTGCTTTGCAGTGGGCGGCTACCGCAGAGATACTCTTTCCCATTCCCGGCATGGGTCTGCGCCATCAGTCTGCACTCCTGAGTCCGCCCCCCTTGCCGCAACAACAAGGAGATTGCGGGAGGAGACAGCGCATCATGAAAGCCACCAAGCACCCCGGATCGGCCACGCCTGCCGATGCCGGTCTTTCCGAAACCTTCCATCATTTCAGCGAAGCCTGCGCGCATGCGGTGGGCAGTTCCTGGACCTTCGTCCTGGCGCTCGGCGTGGTGCTGGTCTGGGCCATCACTGGCCCGATGTTCGACTATTCCGACACCTGGCAACTGCTCATCAATACCGGCACCACCATCGTGACCTTCCTGATGGTCTTCCTGATCCAGAACGCCCAGAACCGCGACGCCCAGGCGACGCAGCTGAAGCTGGATGAACTGATCCGCGCCGTCAAAGGGACCCGCAAGCAGATGATGGATGCCGAAGACCTGTCCGACGAAGAACTGTCGCGCCTGAAGGAAGAATTCGCGCGCATGGGCGAGCACCCTGACGACCCGGTGCGCCAGCGTCTGCGCCGCTCCCTGGGACGTGGCGCGGTAGCGCGCACGATTTCCTCCGCGGGTGACGTCCAGGATCAGCCCCGACCCGCCGTCGCAGCGCAAAGGCGCGAGCGACCGGCCCAACGCCAGCACGAGGAATACACCCGCCCGCTGCGCGCCAGCCAGCGTCAGTGGACCTGAACGATGAGGAGACCATCATGAGCATGCATCCCGCCGATCCGACCAAGCCCGATAACGCCCTCGAGGATCATCCCGATCCGCGCCATACCCCTGAGCAGGAAACTGTTCCTGCACCACTGGATGGCGCGCCTGGGAAGGGACGTACGGTGCTCAAGCCCGGTGGCCTGTCCGAGGCCGAACAACTGCTGGAACAGCAGAAGCTGGATCGCTCCGGGCGTTAGTCCGGACGCCTCTCCCCGATATCTTCCACCTGCCTGCAGGCCCCTGGCCTGCCATGTGCCAGTCCGCCTGTGCTATGCAGCGGTCTGGCGCTGTCCTCTGCGCGGCCCTCGCTACTATCGTGACTGCGGAAACTGTTGCGACTATTACCTATCGCTTCGATAGTCTCTGACGATTGTTCCAGATCACGGAACACTCAATTCTCTCTGGCGTGGTTTTTCTCCGCGCCGCTCATGCGTAGACTTCAGTCCATCGATGAACGACATCGCAACGCCGCAAACGAGGCGGTGGCGACGGAGTTCTAGAGAGCGGCACATGTGTCCCATTCGCTCCACCGAAACATGTACCCAACATTGCCTGTGCATCACCAAACTGTATTTAACCCGATTGAACTTAACTGTACCCAAGGAGAACATCATGTCCGCAAAGACCATCATCGCAGCAGTCCTGGCCCTGTCCGCTTCGTCCGTCGCTTTCGCTGAAGCCCAGTATCCGGTTGACCAAGCCTTCGTTCCCCACACCACCCGTGCCGAAGTCAAGGCCGACCTGGCACGTGCCCAGCAACAAGGCCTGGCCAACCAGCCTGACTCGGTCTTCCCGGTGATCAGCAACGGTCCCGCCAAGAGCGAAGTGCAGACCGCCGGTCGTGCCACTGCTTCGACCTACGCTGGTGCCTGATGCAGGGCATGCGGATGCAAGGTCATCCTGATTCATCCGATGACCGTGCATCCCGCCTCGCTGGCCTGCCAGGCTGATTGAAGCAAGACGCCAAAGCAAGTTAGAGCAAGTACAACAACAAAGAGGAAATCATCATGTTGCAGCAAGTGTTCTCGCGTGGCCTGTCCTTCTATCCACGGATCTATCTGCAGTTTGCCGCTCTGGTCGGTTTGCTGATTGCAGCAGAGTTCAGCCTGAGCACGCTCTCCATGATGTTGACCCAGCGCGCCGTGTACCGCGTCTCGCAACGCGTGCGCCACCGTCGTGAAGCCCGGCGCCAGGAGCGCTGTGAACATATCGACGGTAACTGTTGTGCCTGAGGGGCCCACACAACCCCGCCATTGACGAAAGCGGCGCGCCTTCAAACGGCGCGCCGTTTTCGTTGCTGCTGCCGCCTGGCGCGCAGTGTTCTACACTCTGGGGACAATAACCGCCCGCCGCCCTCCGGAGCCCCCATGAAGCGCAACTTCCACCTGCTTGTCATCGATCCGCAAAACGATTTCTGCGATCTCCCCGCCAGCTACCTGCCGGCTGACCCGGTCAACGGCGACGTGCTACGTCCGGCGCTGCCCGTGGCCGGCAGCCATGCCGACCTGCAGCGCGTGGCCGGGCTGATCGACCAAGGCGGGGCCGGGCTCTCTGCCATCAGCATCACCCTCGACGCTCATCACCGCCTCGACATCGCCCACCCCACATTCTGGCAGAGCGGCGACGGCGCGCCGGTCGCACCCTTCACCCAGATCGAGGCGACCCAGGTGCGCGCCGGCCTCTACCGACCGCGCGACCCGCAGGCACTGGCACGCAGCCTGGCCTACCTGGATACGCTGGAAGCAGCCGGCCGCTACCGTCTCATGATATGGCCGGTCCACTGCGAGATCGGCAGTTGGGGCGCCGCCGTGCATGCCGATGTGCGGGCCGCCTACAACCGCTGGGAAGATGCGCACCTGGGCCAGGTCACCAAGCTGGGCAAGGGCAGCAATCCCTGGACCGAGCATTATTCGGCGGTGATGGCCGAAGTCCCCGATGCCGACGATCCCGCCACCCAGCTCAACCATGGCTTCATCGCCCGCCTGGCCGAGGCTGACCGCGTCTACATCACCGGCGAGGCCGGCAGCCATTGCGTGCGCGCCACCACCGAACACATCGTGGCCCAGCTCGATGAGGCCGCTCGCATGCGCCTGGTGCTGGTCACCGATTGCATGAGTCCCGTGACCGGCTTCGAGGCGCACTACCAGCAATTCCTGCAGGCCATGTCTACGGCCGGCGTACGTCTGGCCCGCGCCGAGCAGGTCTTGTCCGAACTGCAAGCCAACGCCTGAGCGGCAATCGCCGTCCATGCCTGCGACTCGTCTTCCGTAGTCGACCGCAATCGATCTCAATCGATTGCAATCGGCCGCAACTGAACGCCCGGCGCGACTTATGCCAAAATGGCATGGGACGTCGATGGTGCCGTTTCGGTATAGTTGCCGCCAGGGAGAGGGTGCTTGCAATGCCGATGGCTTGCGGCGCACACCGCGCCACGCGCGCGCAAACACCATGCCGCCCATCCGGCGCGGCATGCCAACGGGGTGGCAAGCATGGAAATCAAATGGGTGGAAGACTTTCTGTCGGTGGTCGACACGCTCAACTTCAGCCGTTCGGCCAAGTTGCGCAATGTCACGCAACCGGCCTTCGGACGCCGCATCCGCTCGCTGGAAACCTGGCTGGGCGCCGAACTGTTCGATCGTTCTTCCTACCCCTGTACCCTGACCCCGGCAGGCGAGTCCTTCGTGCCCATCGCCAAGGAAATGCTGAACCAGTCCATGCAGGCCAGGCTGGTGCTGCGCGGCCAGTTGGCCGGTGCGCAATCGGCGGTGCGTTTCGCCATGCCGCATACGCTGCTGCTGACGGTCTTCCCCAAGCTGCTCTCCGAGATCGAAAAGAAGATCGGCGCCATCTCCACTACCGTAATGGCCGGCAACGTCCACGACGCCGTGATGGCGCTGGTGGAGCGCAACTGCGACCTGCTGATCTGCTACGACCACCGGCAGCAGGGCATCGCCCTCGATACCGAGCGCTACGCCGTGCTCTCGCTGGGCAAGGAGCCACTGCGCCCCTATGTGAAAACCCTGCCCAGCGGCCTGCCCAAATATGTCCTGCCTGGCACGCCCAATGATCCACAACCCTTCCTCAGCTATTCGCCGTATTCGTCGCTGTCGCGCATCGTCGAGAAGGCCCTGCATTCCAGCCCGCGCCGCGTGCATCTGTTCCGCCGCTTCGAGACCGACCTGGCCGAGGGTTTGAAGAGCATGGCCGTGGAAGGCCACGGCATCGCCTGGCTGCCGGCCAGCGCAGTGGCCCGCGAGATCGCCGAGGGCAAACTGACCCTGGCCATCGCGCCCAATGACAGCGAGGCGCTGGAACAGGGGCTGTGGTGTGAAGAGATGGATATCCGCGCCTACCGCCGCCTGGATGGCGCCAACCCCGACATCGACCGCATCTGGAATTACCTCAAGTCCGAGCACGGCGGGCAGTGAGCCTGCCCTGCCCGAACCTCCCACGCCTGAACATCACAAGGATCTACCGATGAAATTTCTCACCAACCAGCAGATCAGCGAACTGCTGACCACCGAAGACGCCATCGCCTCCATGCGCGAAGCCTTCGCCCATGCCGCCGAGGGCGCCCACCAGGGGCGCGTGCGCACCAGCGCCTCCAACGGTGTGATGCTGTCGATGATGGGCGCCGTCATTCCGGCGGCCGGCATCGCCGGTGCCAAGGTGTACACCACCATCAAGGGCCAGTTCAAGTTCGTCATCCAGCTGTTCTCCACCGAGACCGGGGCACCGTTGTGCACCATCGAGGGTGACACCATGACCGGCCTGCGTACCGCTGCGGCTACCGCCGTGGCCTGTGATGCACTGGCGCGGCCGGATGCCCAGGTGCTGGCCGTCATCGGCACCGGCGTGCAGGCGCGCTCGCACATCCCGGCGCTGCTGCAGGTCCGTCCATTCAAGGAAGTCCTGATCGCTGGCCAGTCGGGCCAGCAGGAACTGGCCGAGGAAGTCACCCGCACCCTGGGCGTGCCGGCGCGTGCGGTCGGCATCGACGAGGCTGCCGCCCAGACGGACGTGCTGGTGACGGTGACCCGCGCCGCCACGCCCCTGTTCGACGGCCAGCTGTTGCGCCCCGGCACCTTTGTGGCGGCGGTGGGTGCCTCCAAGGCCAATGTACGTGAACTGGATGACGTGGCCATCGGCCGCGCCGCCGCCCTGTTCGTCGAATGGAAACCACAGGCCCAGCAGGAAGCCGGCGACCTGGTGCAATGCGCGCCGGGCGTGTTCGACTGGGCCGAGGTGATGGAACTGGCGCAGGCGGTCGACGGCAGCATGGCCTATCAGCGCAAGCCCGAGGACATCGTCATCTACAAGGCCATTGGCATCGGCCTGGAAGACGTGGCCCTGGCCGGCCTGGCCTATCGCAAGGCCTGCGCCCGCTACGGCTGGTAAGCCGGGGCTGGCAGGCGACTGCCGAAAACTAACTTTTGCAAAATAAGCACCAGAAAAAAGGCGCTGCAGAATCTGCAGCGCCTTTGTCTTGTCCACAGCCGTCGGCCTGTCCTCAGACGGTGGCCTTGGCCTGCGGCGGCTTGACGCTGGCCGCCGGCTTGGCGCGCAGCGCCGTGGCGGTTGCCACCAGCACGATGGCGATCCCTGCCACGGTGCCCAGCGTCACGGGTTCATCCAGCAGCAGCCAGGCCCACAGCGACGCCGTCATCGGCACCAGGAAGGTGACGGTGATGGCCTTGGTCGCGCCCTCGGCGGCGATCAGCTGGAAGAACAGCGCATAGGCAATCCCGGTACAGACCACGCCCAGCACCAGTACAGCCAGCAGCGCCGGCACGGTGCCGGCCTCCAGCGCATGCGGCACCGACGGTGCGGCCAGCGGCAGCAGGCACAGGGCGGCGGCGAACTGGCTGCCGGTCGCCATGGCGATGGGAGAGATGCCACCGGCGCGCATGCGCGTGAAGGTGGCGGCGAAACCATAGCTGACCGCCGCACCCATGGCCGCCAGCACCCCGGCGATGACCAGGAAATCGGCCGGCGCCGGACCGATACCCACCAGCACCGCCACGCCCACCAGGCCCAGCACGAAGGCGGCGCTGCGTACCAGGCTCAGTCGCTCACCCATCAGCAGGAAACCGAACATGGCCGTAAACACCGGCGCCAGCGAATTCATCGTCGCCATGTAGGAGGAGGGAATGTGCAGTGCCGACCAGGCAAACAGCGCGAAGGGCAGGGCGGTATTGAAGACGCCGATTACCAGGTAGGGCAGCCAGTTCTGGCGCCACTGCAGCGGCACGCCGCGCACGCGGGCAAAGGCCAGCAGCGACAGCGTGGCCAGCGAAGCGCGGCCAAAGGTGGTGAGCATGGGGCCGAAGACGGGCGCGGCAATGCGCATGAGCATGAAGCTGGTGCCCCAGATGGCGGCCAGCAACAGCAATTTGGCGATATTGGAGGAGGACATGGAAATAAGGCATTGCGCCGCGAGAGCAGCGCCATGAAGGACCGGTCGGACGATGATTGTACGGCCAGCGGCCCTTGTCCGTCCCGGTACAGTTGCGTGCTTTGCACCGTGCCACTTGGCATGCCGCAACAGTGGCCCGCGATACGGCCGGGCAACTGTACATGTCGCCCCGCGCACCATGCTGATAAGCTTGGACAGATTGACAACAGGGAGAGTAGCAATGCTGAGGATCTACGGACGCGACAATTCCATCAACGTACGCAAGGTGCTGTGGGTCTGTGCCGAACTGGGCATTGCCTTCGAGCGGGAGGACTGGGGCGCCGGCTTTCGCCCCACCAGCGAAGCCGGCTTCGTGGCCATGAATCCCAATGCCATGGTGCCGGTGATCGACGATGATGGCTTCGTGCTGTGGGAATCCAATAGCATCCTGCGCTACCTCGCCGCGCAACACGGCGGCAGTGCACTCTATCCGGGTACGCCACGCGAGCGCGCCCGCGTGGACCAATGGCTGGACTGGCAGGCCAGCGACCTCAACCGCAGCTGGAGCTACGCCTTCATGGCCCTGGCCCGCAAGTCGCCCGACCATGGCGACGCACAACAGGTGGCGGCCTCCATCGCCGGCTGGACCCGTTTCATGCAGGTGCTGGAACAGCAGCTGCAGCACAGCGGCGGCTACGTCGCCGGGCCGGACTTCTCCCTGGCCGACATTGCAGTCGGCCTGTCGGTGAACCGCTGGTTCGGCACGCCCTTCGAGCATGCGCCGCTACCGGCTGTGGCGGCCTATTTCGAGCGTCTGACCGAGCGCCCTGGCTTCCGTCTCTACGGCCGCAACGGCATGGCCTGAAGGCGGCGGGCGCGGTACACTGCGGCCTTGCGCTTTTTTACCGCGTCCCCCATTGCCCTTTGCAGGACCACCATGGCCACCCGAAAGAAAAAACTGCTCTTCCTCGCCGCCTTCCTGGGCTGCCTGCTGCTGGCCAGCGTGCCGCTGCTGAGTCTGTTGTTCTACTGAACACAGTTCCTGACCCGCAGCTTTTCATCCTCACCAAAAAAAACGCCCCTTGGTCAAAGACCAAGGGGCAACACCAGATCCACTTCCACCTGATTGCAAACCGACGTCAGACCGGCAGACGCTGTCCCGGCAGGCGGATATTGCGCGCCAGCGGGTGATGCTGCCATTTCGCCTCGGCAAACAGATAGATGCCCAGGGACGAAAAGGCGACGGTCGCCAATGCGGAAAGAACGGCGGTCAGCAGGTAGGTGGTGAACATGGTGATCTCCTCAAGACGATGTCATCTTAGGAAATCCCCCGTCCGTTGGCTTTAGTGATTTTCCCTAGAAAACCACCAGACCGCTCAGGGAAATCCCGAGCGGCAGGCACCTCAATAACGTTCCAGCCAGTGCGCATAGGGCGCTGGCAGCGTCCACGAGGGACGATCCACGCCCAGTTCCCGCGCCGCCTGGTAGGGCCAGTGCGGATTGACCAGGTGCGAACGGCCGACCATCACCAGGTCCAGCTGCTCTTCCTTGACCGCACGTTCGGCCAGCTCGGGCGTGCCGAAGCCCCAGGCCGACGAGACCGGCACGCCGGCTTCTTCGCGCACGCGCTTGGCGATCGGGCCGAGGAAGGCCGGACCCCAGGGGATCTGGACCTCGGGGATGGTAAAGCCCATGGTTACGCTGATCATGTCCATGCCGCTGGCCTTGAATTGACGTACCAGGGCGATCGATTCCAGCAGCGTCTGTTCATCCCGGCCGTCGTATTCCAGCACGCCGAAACGCACGGTCAGGGCCAGCTTTTCCGGCCATACCTCGCGCACCGCACGCAGGGTTTCCAGCAGGAAACGGGCGCGATTCTCGACGCTGCCGCCATAGATGTCGTCAC
Source organism: Herbaspirillum sp. AP02 (assembly GCF_015767275.1). GTDB lineage: Bacteria > Pseudomonadota > Gammaproteobacteria > Burkholderiales > Burkholderiaceae_D > Herbaspirillum. The sequence goes on along the minus strand of NZ_JADWMY010000014.1, from coordinate 107,236 downwards.
GCTGGTTGGAATGTGCCGAGAAGAAACTCTGCGCCAGGTAACCGTGGGCAAAGTGCAGTTCCAGCCATTCGAAGCCGGCATCGCGGGCGCGGATGGCCGCGTCCACGAAGTTCTGGCGCACCCGTGCGATGTCGTCCAGGCTCATGGCCTTGGGGACCTTGGGCAAGCCCTTGCCATAGGCGATGGCGGACGGGGCCAGGGTGTCCCAGCCACGGGCGTCGTCGGCGGCGATGTGGTCGTCACCTTCCCATGGACGGTTGGCGCTGGCCTTGCGGCCGGCATGGGCGATCTGGATGCCGGGGACCGCACCGGCGGCCTTGATGGCTTGCACCACCGGCACGAAGGCCTGCGCCAGTTCGTCCGACCAGATGCCGGTGCAACCCGGGGTGATGCGACCCTCGGGGGCCACGGCGGTGGCTTCCACGATCACCAGGCCGGCACCACCGCGGGCGATGCCGGCGTAGTGCGACAGGTGCCATTCGTTGGCCTTGCCGTCCACCGCCATGTACTGGCACATGGGCGGGACGGCGATGCGGTTGCGCAGGCTCAGGTCCTTGAGCTTGAAGGGGGTAAAGAGGGCGGACATGGAGTATTTTCTTGTCAGGGTTGAATGATGGGGCGCCAGGCGTCGCGACTGCGGTTGCCTGTTTCGTTGGTTCGAAAATATTCGAACTATGGAAGGAGTATAACCCACGGTGTATCATCCTGCAGATGCGTCCCTACAAACATCCCGAGATTGCCGAGTTCGTGCTGGAACGCGTGCTCTACGCGCTGAGCGATTCGATCCGCCTGGAGATCGTGCGCCATCTCGACCGCGTGGAATGCGCGACCTGCGGCGAACTCGATGGCGGGCGCCCCAAGTCCACCGTCTCGCATCACTTCAAGGTCTTGCGCGAGGCCGGGCTGGTGCGTACCGAAAGCAACGGCACCACCCACATCAACACCCTGCGCAGCGCCGATATCGAACAGCGTTTCCCCGGCCTGCTCAGTGCCATCCTGGCGCAATCCGACAAGCTGCCGGCGCGCCGCCGCAAGGCGGCCTAGGGCCTGTTCACATTTAATCTGCACTCGTAGATTAAATGTGAACAGGCCCTAGCTCGCTACAGCCGACCCGCCGCAATATCGGCATCCACCGCCCGAAAGGCGCTGGCCATGGCGTGCAGCTCCGCCTCCACCATGGTATTGCCACGGAAGTCGTCGCACGTCACGCGGCGGAAGGCGACCGGATTGTCATTGCGATGCAGCTGATAGTTGCCGACCCAGCTGCCGTCGATCTGCTCGGTGCTGTTCACGCGGATGAAGTAGCCATGATGTTCGGCCACATCGTTGTCGAGCTGGGTATCGATCAGCGCCCGCGCATAGGCGACCCCGGCTACCTGCGCTGCCGCCAGCGAAGCGAAGGGATTGCCGCGCAGGCCGGGTGCCGGTTCGCCGTCGATGCGGACCGAACAGATCACGTCACCGTTCCTTTGCTGCGTGCTCTCCACGCTGATGTGCTTGCCGCGATAGGTGGCGCCGTAGGGTTGATTCATGGTTGAGGATGTCGAAAGGGCGCTGATGAGTGGCCAAGACAGGACTATAAGCCCTTTGCCCGGTCGCTGTCGCCCCGCCCGCCGGGCGGCTGCCGAAGCACTGCCCGTCTTGGGCTACACTATGGGCTCATCCATTCCCCATTCCCCATTTCTCATTACGGCAAGCCAGCCGCCCACATCATGCAGATCCGCGACGCCACCTCCGCCGATATCCCCGCCATCACCCTGATCTTCAATGACGCCGTGGTCAATACCACCGCCATCTGGAGCGATACCCAGGTCGATGAAAAGAACCGCCATGACTGGCTGGCCGCACGTCGTCAGCTCGGCTATCCGGTGCTGGTGGCGGTAGATGGCGACAAGGTGCTGGGCTATGCCAGCTTCGGTGACTGGCGCCCGTTCGACGGCTTCCGCCATTCGGTGGAACACTCGGTCTACGTCCACAAGGAGCATCGTGGCGCAGGGCTGGGCGTGGCGCTGATGCAAGCGCTCATTCCGCGCGCACGCGCCGTGGGCAAGCATGTAATGGTGGCCGCCATCGACGCCAGCAATGTCGGCTCCATCGCCCTGCACAAGAAGCTGGGCTTCGAGCAGGTCGGTCATCTACCCCAGGTCGGCACCAAGTTCGGCAAGTGGCTGGACCTGGCGCTACTGCAGCTGACGCTGGACCAGCGCAGCGATCCTGATCGCATCACCGGCTGAGCGTCCACGCGGCGCGGCAACGAAGCATCCCAAACCAGGGCCGCCCAAGAGCGGCCCTGTTGTCTAGCGCAGCGCCGGGACGATCAGCGTTCAGCCGCTGTGCTTCTCGGCTTCGCGCCGCTCATCGCCGCGTTTTTCTTCCTCATGTTTGGCCGGCTCGTGCTTCTGGGCGGCATGCTGCTCAGAAGCATGTTCGCGCGTGGCGCTCTCATGCTTTTCTGCCGGTAGCTGCTGGGTATGAACCGGCCGGCCTTCCTGGCGGGGTTCCGGTCGGGCGGCCGCTGCGGGATGCGCAGGCTGAGGCGCGGTCGCCACTTCCCTGCGTTCGGCCGGCCGGGCTGGTTCATGGGCGGCTTCCTGCCTCTGGGCCGCTGATTGGTGTTGCTCGGCCTGTTGCCGGGCTTGCTGGGCCGCATTCTGCTGTGCCTGCTGGCGTTCGCGGTTGGCCTGCTGCTCCATCTCCTCGTGCTGACGTGCGGCATTGGCCTGGGCGGCCTGCTTTTCCACTGCTTCCTGGTGCTGGTTGTTGGCGGTCTCCGGTGCCTGCCGCGGATGTTGCTGTGTCTGTTGCTGTGCCTGTTGCGTTTGCGGGTGGCTCGCCGGCATGGCGCCGACGCGCGCATCGCTGGCGGCGAAGTGCGGCATGCTCATGGCGGCCGGCTTGGTTGCGGCAGCTTCTGGACGATGGTCGATGCGCGTCTCGTTACGGGTGATGTTGCGCTCGTCCACATTACTCACATTGTTCAGGTTCCTGACATTGTTGACGTTGCTGACATTGCTAACGTTATGGACGTTATCGATATTGTTGTTCACCACCCGGTTGTTGTTGATGGTCACGTTATTGTTGGTCACGCGGTTGATGACCGTGGTCGAGTGCGACACATAAGTCGTATTCTTGTACACCACCGCCGGACGCTGCCAACCCGGGCCAGCCTGCCCGCCGCCGGGCGCACCGCCCCAGTGCATGCCCCAGTCATGCCAGCCCCAGTCGGCGTGATGGTTGATGGCTTCGCCGACGAAGACACCGACCCCGAATGACAGCGCGCCGATCACCACGTCGTTTTCCACATGGCTGGGCGGACGATAGACGTAACCCGGATAGGTCGGAACCGGCGGGCCGTAGACCACCGTCGGGTTGTAGGCAGGCACGTAGACGGTATCGGGCTGACTGGATTCGATCACGATGGTCTGTGGCGGCGGTGCGATCACCGGCGCTCCGGCATAGACAGGAACCGGCTCCGCAGCTTGCGGGAGCGACTGACCCTGGCTGCTGCGCACCGTGGTGGAGACCCGCAGCTGCGAGGAATTCTTCAGGTTGCCGGCCTGCTGGGCGCGCAGTCGCAAGGCCTGGATGGCGTTCATGACGTCGTTCGGATCATTGACGAAGGCATCCCCCAGCGCCCGCGTCCAGTCGGGGTTGGCGGCCATCTGCGACAGCACTGCCGGGAACATCGTCAGCGACTTCACGCTGACATCCCAAGGCTCCCGGTCTTCAGCAGCCTGCAGGATGTCGCCCTTGAGCGCAGTGTTCTGGCCCAGCCACTGGTTGGCCGAGACGATCTGGTCGGGATAGGTGGCGCTGGCCAGTACCTGTGCCACCAGCTTGTCCGGAAACAGTGCAATGGGTGCCACCATCTGCGACAGCTGTGCCGCCGTCGGCGGCACGTAGGCCGGTGCGCTCGTGGCGGTGGGCGTGGCCGACGCTGCCGCATTGGGCGGCGGGGTGTCGGTATTGTCCTTTTTCTCGCAGGCCGAGAGTGCCAGGATGGCACTCAGGAGCGAAGCGGAAACGATGATGGCGCGATGGCTGTTTCTTGTTGTCATGTTCTTGTCCTCGATCCGGTACGGATGATGGAAACGGCGGGTGAATGATGTGGATAACGACACGCCGTACCACGCAGTTGACGATGAAATTGTGATGGGATGTAACGGCGCAAGATGTCGTTGATTGTTAAGTTTTGAGAGCCGTTGCAAAGAAAGGTTCGTGCAAGAATCAAAGACGATCATTGGTGAGAATTGCGCAAAAGCCTTACAAAGTGCTGACGCCATATGCCCGCTGGTATTGGGTTACAGGAAAATGGTGATGTCAGTGCTTTGTCAGATAAATAAAAAAAGGCAGACCGGTTCGGCCTGCCTGGAAGCACTACAAGGAGATAAAAAACTTAGTTTCAGGAGCTGGAAAAATTCCTGGAATCCACTCTCACCGGCACTCGGTCATGTAGCGCGATTCCAGCCGGGCGCGTTCGCCATATTCGATGGAACCGGGACCGGTCATGGTGAAGCGGCCATCGCGCAGGGTGCCGGGGGTGGGGTCGCGTTGCACACTGCTCGGCTCATTGGTGCGGGCGCGCTCGGCTTGCATGCGCAGGGTGCGACAGGACGAGGATTCGCTGCTGGCGGTGACTTGCATCATGGCGCCACCACCGTTGCCACTGGCCGCGCCCATCCCGTTGCCACTGGTCGATTGCAGTGCCGTGCGCACCATGGCGCGGTGCGGCGACAGTGCCTGCTCCAGCGCGCTGTCGGAGGCGGCGTAGGCGGTGTTGCTGAAGGCCGAGGCGAACACGGCCAGGGTGCCGATGGCGGCGATGCTGCACAGCGTGGACAGGGTACGGAAGGATGGGCGCATGATGGTTTCCTCGGTCAGGGTGGGGGACTTGGTCTGCTTGCCCCTTGCCTGTCTGGCGTTGGGCTGGCATGGACGTAGTCTGCGTGCGCCCGGTTGACCCAGGATGTCAGTAGCGGCCTCCAATATTTCAATTGAAATGTCAGTGCCTGAAGTCGTGTTGCCCAGCTGCCGGTCCGTGCAATGATGGTGTGCCGGATACATGAAGTAAAATCCGTCTATCCAAATCATCCATGAGTTTCATTCATCATCATGCTGGATCGCATCCACCTCTCCATCGTCCAGGAAGTCGAACGCCAGGGCTCGCTCACCGCAGCGGCCGGGGTCCTGCACGTGACCCAGTCGGCCCTGAGCCACAGCATGAAGAAGCTGGAGCAGCAGCTCGGTACCGACATCTGGCTACGCGAAGGGCGTCATCTGCGCCTGACCCAGGCGGGCCAGTACCTGCTGGCGGTCGCCAACCGCGTACTGCCGCAATTGAGCCTGGCCGAGGAAAGGCTGCGCCAGTTCGCCCAGGGCGAGCGTGGCGCCTTGCGTATCGGCATGGAATGCCATCCCTGTTACCAATGGCTGTTGAAGGTGGTTTCACCCTATCTGGCGGCCTGGCCGGACGTGGATGTGGACGTCAAGCAGAAATTCCAGTTCGGTGGCATCGGCGCCCTGTTCGGCTACGAGATCGACCTGCTGGTCACGCCCGATCCGCTGGACAAGCCGGGTCTGGTGTTCGAGCCGGTGTTCGACTACGAGCAGGTGCTGGTGGTGGCGGCCGACCATCCCCTCGCCGACGCCGACTACGTCAAGCCCCGTCAGTTGAGCAATGAAGTGCTGGTGACCTACCCGGTGCCGGTGGACCGGCTCGATATCTATACCCACTTCCTGGCGCCGGCCGGAATCGTGCCGCGCCGGCACAAGACCATCGAGACCACCGACATCATGCTGCAGATGGTGGCCAGCGGGCGCGGCGTGGCGGCTCTGCCGCGCTGGCTGGTGCTGGAGTATGCCGAGCAGATGGCGGTGGTGCCGGTGCGCCTGGGCAAGCAGGGCATCGCCAAGCACATCTACCTGGGCGCGCGCGAGAGCGACGTCGACATCGACTACCTGCGCGCCTTCATCGAAGAAGCGCGCCAGGCACAGGCCTGACAGCGACCTCAGCTGGTCCGGGTCACCTTGTTGAGGTGGCGCGGCCGGTCCGCATCCATGCCCCGTGCTGCCGACAATTGCGCCGCCATCACGTAGAAGGCCTGGATGGCGACGATCGGGTCCAGGTCCGGCGTGGCCGCCACCGGCAGGGTGAGGTCACGCTCCACCACGTCCTGCGGCGCGGCCAGCAGCACCCTGGCACCGCGCACGCGCATCTCGGCCGCCAGCGCCAGCATGCCGGCCTGGGCCGGACCACGAGGGGCGAACATCAGCAGCGGATACCCCTCCTCGATGAGCGCCATCGGCCCGTGCTTGATCTCGGCGCCGCTGAAGGCTTCGGCCTGGATGGCGCAGGTCTCCTTACACTTGAGCGCGGCCTCCAGCGCCAGCGGGAAGCCGGTGCCACGGCCGACCACCATGATCCTGCTGGCCGGCGTCAGCGCCTCGATCGCTTCTGACCAGTCGCATCGGGTGGCCGTCTCCAGGGCTTGTGGCAACTGCCCCAGGGCGTCCAGCAGCGCGGCATCGTCCTGCCAGTGCGCCGTCAGCAGGGCGCCCGCCACCAGGCTGGCGATGAAGCTCTTGGTGGCGGCCACGCTCGACTCCACGCCGGCATGCAGTGGCAAGCTCCACTCGGCCGCCGTCGCCAGCGGCGAATCGGCATGGTTGACCAGCGCCACCGTGGTGGCGCCATGGGCGCGGAAATAGCGCAGCGGTTCCACCACATCCGGGCTCTGTCCCGATTGCGAAACAGCGATGGCCAGCGCGTCGCGCACCTGCAGTGGCGCCTGGTTCAGGGTCACCAGCGACATCGGCAGCGAGGCCACGATGTGGCCCAGGCGCGCCATGATGAGATAGGCGCAATAGGCGGCCGCGTGGTCCGAGCTGCCACGCGCCACCGTGACCACATTGGTGGGCGGCCTGGCCCGCAGGCGGGCGCCCAGTTCGGCATAGCGCTGCTGGTCGTGGGTCAGTTGCACCGCGACGTAGCGGGCGGCCGAGCGGGCTTCTTCAAGCATCAGCGAGGTCAATCTCTTCTCCTTCCACATAGACGGCCTTGATGGCGAAATGCCGGTCCAGCACCACCACGTCGGCATGGCAACCGGTGGCCAGGCGGCCGCGGTCGGACAGACCCAGATAATCGGCGGCATAGGTCGAGGTGCGTAGCGAGGCTTCGGCCACGTCCATGCCCAGCGTGATCAGGTTGCGCAGTGCCTGGTCCATGGTCAGCACGCTGCCGGCCAGGGTGCCGTCGTCCAGCCGCACACCACCGGCGCACTTGTGCACCACCTGCCGGCCCAGCGCATAGTCGCCATCGGGCATGCCGGCGGCGGCCGTGGAATCGGTCACGCAGAACAGGCGCGGGATGGCACGCAGGGCGGCGCGGATGGCACCCGGGTGGACGTGCAGCAGATCGGGGATCAGTTCGGCATAGGTGGCATGTGCCAGCGCCGCGCCCACCATGCCGGGAGCGCGGTGATGGAAGCCGCTCATGGCATTGAACAGGTGGGTGAAGCCCGAGGCACCGTGCGCCAGTGCGGCCACGCCATCGTCATAGCTGCCGGCGGTATGGCCGATCTGTACCTTCATGCCGCGATGGGCCAGCTTGCAGACCAGCTTCAGGTGGCCATCCACTTCGGGGGCGATGGTGATGAGCTTGAGCGGCGCCAGGCTGTTGAGGTAATCGACCTGTTCCAGCGAGGCCTCGATGGCAAAGTCGGGCTGCGCGCCCAGCTTGCCGGGATTGATGTACGGCCCTTCCAGATGCACCCCCAGCACCCGCGCCCGCCCCGGCTGGCGGCTGCCGCAGGCGTCGGCGATGGCGCGCAGGGCCACTTCCAGTTCTTCCAGCGGCGCCGTCATGGTGGTGGCCAGCAGGCTGGTGGTGCCGTGCCGCGCATGCAGGCGCGACAGCACCTGCACGGCATCGCCGCCTTCCATCACGTCACGCCCGCCACCACCGTGCACGTGCAGGTCGATGAAGCCGGGCAGGATGTAGTCGCCCTCGTCGATGACGCGTGGTTCGCGGCGCAGCGGCCGGCCGTCGATGGCGCGGATGCGCTGGTCGAAGACCATGTTGCCCTGGATCCAGCCCTGCGGGGTCAGCACGTTGCCGTGCAGTTGGGTCGGTGCGTTCATGCCGGGGTTTCCTTTGGGTTTTCCTCGGGGGTTTCCTGTTGTTGCCGGGCGCGCTGTGCCAGCAACAGCGCGCCGCCGGCGGCATCGGCTTGCGCCGGGACGATGCGCGCCTGCAGGCGTTGATCGAGGTAGGGTTGCAAGGCCGCCGCCAGTCCGCCGCACAGGGCCAGTGGCAGGCGCTGTGCCGGGTCCAGGGTGGCGATCATCAGGCCGATCTCGGCCGCTGCCGTTTGCAGGATGTCGCGGGCGGCAGCGTCCTGCGCAGCATGCAGGACCGCCGGCCGGGCGGCGCGGGCAAAGGCCGCCTGATCGGCCTGGGCCAGCCAGTCCAGCAAGGTGGCGCGTTCCTCGTTGGCCGTGGCGGCGGGGAGTTCGGCGCGACACAGTGCCAGTACCGCCTCGGCCAGGGGGCCACGGGCAGCGCGGCCATCCAGTGCGAGCTGGGCATGATGCAGGGCGCGCAAGCCCATCCAGGCGCCACTGCCGTCATCGCCACTGGGAAATCCCCAGCCATCGACGATGCGGCGACTGCCGTCGGTGTCCAATGCCAGACCGATGGTACCGGTGCCGACCGCGACGATGGCGCCAGGCGCTCCGCCATGCGCACCCAGCAGTGTGGCCACGCCATCATTGACGATCTCCAGCGCGCCGAAGGCCGGCGCCATGGCGCGAAAGTCGGCCGACCACTGTGCCACGTTCTCGCCGGCGATGCCGATGCCGACCGCCAGCGCCGCATCGTCCGGGCGCGCCAGGGCGGCTTGCACAAAGACGCGTTCGATGGTCTGGCCGATCACCTGCCATGCCTTGGCCGCGCCGTTGCGCAGCGCCGAGCCGGCGCCGCTGGCTTCCTGCAGCACGCGGCCCTCGGCCGTGGCCAGCCGCACCAGGGTCTTGCTGCCGCCGCCATCCACCCCGATCAGGTAGGCAATGCCGTCCATGGTTCAGGCCTCGTCCAGGCTACGCGCCGATTGCAGGTTGCCCGGCTGGCGCCGCCGCAGGGCCTGGCCCTGGGCATCGAAGAGATGGAAGGCCTGGCTCTGGACCGACAGCGCCACCTGCTCGCCGATGCGCACGCTGCGGTTGCCGTCGCCGCGCACCACGATGTCATGGCCGCCGTCCAGGCTGACGTAGAGGAAGTTGGCTTCGCCCAGGTGTTCCACCAGATTGACCACGCCGTGCAAGGGCTGGCCGTCGCCCAGGCCCTCGCGGATCTGTTCGGCGCGCAGGCCCAGCGTGACCGCCGCGCCGAGCTGTACGCCGGTGGGGTCGACATCGGCCAGCAGTCGCAGTCCGCCAGCGATTTCCACCTGTACGCCGCTATCGTCGCAGCGAGTGACCACGCCCGGGAAGAAGTTCATCTTCGGTGAACCGATGAAGCCGGCCACGAACAGGTTCTGCGGCTGCTGGTACAGCTCCAGCGGCGTGCCGGCCTGCTGGATGCGGCCCTCGTGCATGACCACGATCTTGTCGCCCAGGGTCATGGCTTCCACCTGGTCGTGGGTCACGTAGACGATGGTGGCCGCCAGTTGGCGGTGCAGCTTGGTGATTTCCAGCCGGGTCTGCACCCGCAGGGCCGCGTCCAGGTTTGACAGCGGCTCGTCGAACAGGAACAGGCGCGGCTGGCGCACGATGGCGCGGCCGATGGCCACGCGCTGGCGCTGCCCGCCCGAGAGTTCGCGCGGCAGACGCTGCAGCAGGTGGTCGATCTTCAGTATCGAGGCCGCATGGCGGATGCGGCGGTCGATCTCGCTCTTGCTGCTGCCGGCCACCTTCAGGCCGAAGGCCATGTTCTTGTAGACGTTCATGTGCGGATACAGCGCATAGCTCTGGAATACCATGGCGATGCCGCGCTCGGCCGGTGGCAGGTGATTGACCACCTGGCCGCCGATGGCCAGTTCGCCGCCGCTGATCTCTTCCAGCCCGCACAGCATGCGCAGCAGGGTCGATTTGCCGCAGCCGGACGGGCCGACCAGTACGCAGAATTCACCATCGCGGATATCGAGGTTCAGCCCGGCCAGCACATCGGCGCGGCCGTCATAGGTCTTGCGCAACTGCTTGATGTTGACGTGTGCCATGAGGTCTCCTTTGGATTATTTGACGGCGCCCGAGGTCAGGCCACGGATCAGCTGGCGCGAGAAGGCCATGTACAGCAACAGTACCGGGATGACCGCCATCGACAGCGCGGCCAGTACCGAATTCCAGTCGGTGGCGTATTGCCCGATGAACTGTTGCACCCCCAGCGTGACGGTGCGGGTGTCTTCCCCGGGGGCGAGGATGAGCGGGAACCAGAGGTCGTTCCAGGCCGGGATCATGGTGAACACCGCCACGGTCGCAATGGCCGGGCGCAGCAGCGGCAGGATCACGCCGAAGAAGATGCCCAGTTCGCCCACGCCATCGCAGCGCGCCGCATCCTTGAGCTCGCCCGGAATCTGGCGCATGAACTCGGACAGGATCATCACCGCCAGCGGCAATCCCTGCGCGGTATAGACCAGCACCAGGGCGGTCCGGGTGTTGATCAGGTCCAGTGCCACCACCAGTTGCAGGATGGAGACCGTACCCAGCCGGATCGGGATCATGATGCCGACGGCGATGAAGAAGTTCAGCGCACGGTTGCCGAAGAAACGGTACTCGGTCAGTGCCCAGGCTGCCATTGCGCCGAACAGCACGATCAGCACCAGCGCCGCTATCGTCACCACCAGGCTGTTGCCGAAGTAGAGCAGGAAGTGGGTGCCAGCCAGCACCTTCTGGAAGCCCGCGAAGGTCAGCGTCTCGGCCGTGGGCAAGGTCATCGGGCCTTCGAAGATGGCGTTGCGGGTCTTGACCGAGTTGATCAGGATCAGCGCGATCGGAAACAGCGCGATCACCGCATACAGGCACAGCACCGCATGTACCCAGAGATGACCGGCGGTGCCGAAGCTGCGTTGGATCAGCGAGGGTTTGCGCATGGTGTCGGGAGAGGTGGAAAGTGGGGTAGGTGAGGAAGAAGCCAGCATGTCGTCATCCATCCCGTCACATCGCATAGCGCGTCAGGCGCCGCTGCACCATCACGAAATACGCGCCCACGCCGGCCAGGATCACCAGGAACATCAGCGTAGCCACCGCCGCGCCCATGGTCGGGCTGCCGATCTGCGCCTGGTAGCCGAAGAAGGTGCGATAGAAGTAGGTCCCCAGCAGGTCGGAGGCGTAGTTGGGGCCGGCCAATGCGCCCTTGACCGAGTAGATCAGGTCGAAGGCGTTGAAGTTGGCCACGAAGGTGAGGATGGTCACCAGCCCGAGGGTCGGATAGATCAGCGGCAGCTTGATCTGCCAGAAGATGCGCATGGCGCTGGCGCCCTCGGCGTGGGCGGCTTCCAGCACTTCTTCGGGCACCGCCAGCAGGGCGGCGTAGATCAGCATCATGGGAATGCCCACGTACTGCCATACCGAGATCAGCGACAGGGTCACCAGGGCGGTGGATTCCTGTCCCAGCCAGGGGGCGAACCAGTCGGCCAGACCGACCAGGCCGAGCAGCTTTTCGCCCACGCCCCACAGCGGCGAGAGGATCAATTGCCAGATGAAGCCGATGATGACCACCGACAGCAGCGTGGGCAGGAAGATCAGCGTGCGATAGGTGCGTGCCCCGCGCAGGCCCTTGAGACTGAACAGCGTGGCCAGCAGCAGGCCGATGGGGTTCTGCAGCAGCATGTGCAGGCAGAAGAACTTGACGTTGTTCCCCATGGCATTCCAGAAGGCGGCCGACCAGTCGGGGTCGAACAGGATGGTGCGGTAGTTGTCCAGCCCCACGAAGCTGTGCACGCCCGCATCATTGGCGGTATAGAAGCCCAGGCGCAGGGTGTCCAGCAGGGGCAGGGCGCTGAAGAGCGCGTAGATCAGCACGGCTGGTGCGAGCAGTACCGCCAGTTGCCAGGCGCGGATGGTTTTCACGAGGTCTCCTGAAGGGGGAGAGCGGACATCTTGGCGTGCCCTTCGCTCTGTGTTGCAGTCTTACGGCGTCATGTCACCAGCATCACTGCTGCGGCTTGTACCACTTGGCAAAGCCGGCCTGGATCTTGGCGGCCGCATCCTGCGGCGCGAGCTTGCCGTTGAGCACCTGGGCGTTGACGTTCCACATCTCGTTTTCCATGCTCGGCGTGCCACGGTTGAGGATCTGCGAATTGACCCGGATGGTGGACGCGCAGTTCTTGCGCCAGCCCATCATCTGCTTGGCAATCGGGTCCTTCACCGAGATCAGGTGGTTCGACAGCGAGAAGAAGCCGGTGACCTTGTTGGTATAGAGGTCGGCGAATTCCTGCGAACCCAGCCAGGCCAGGAACTTGTAGGCGTCTTCCTTGTTCTTGGACTTCCTGTTGATGCCCATGCCGATGTCGTTGTGGTCGGAGATGTAGCAGGCATCGCCGTTCTTGGGCACCGGTGGCGGGAAGGCGGCGAAGTCCATCTTGCCGTTGAAGTAGGCGATATCCCAGGAGCCGGCCGGATACACCGCGCCCTTGCCGAGCGCGAACATGTTCTGGCTGTCGCTGTAGGTCTGGGCCGAGGCCCCCTTGGGCAGGTACTTGCCGAGCTTGGCTTCATACTCCCAGGCGGCCACGAACTGCGGATCGGTGAACTTGGCACGGCCGGCGATGAGCGCCTTGCGACCTTCCTCGCCCTTCCAGTAGTTGGGGCCGATGCCGGTGAACAGCACCTGGTGCGATTCCCACTGTTCGGCCGTGCCCATCACCAGCGGCGCGTACTTGCCGTTGGCCTTGACGGTATCGAGCAGCTTGAAGAACTCGGCCTCGGTCTTGGGCGGTTCCAGGTTCAGTTCCTTGAAGATCTTGGTGTTGTAGAAGAAGCCGTGGATCACCGAGGCCATCGGCATGCAGAAGGTATCGCGGCCGTCATCGGTCTGCCACGCCGCCTTGGCGGCCGGTGCGAAGTATTCCATGCCGGGTTTGCCGTCCAGCTTTTCCAGGTGGCCCTTGTTGTAGAGCGAGAGCGAGACATCGAAGGGGCGGCAGGCCACCAGGTCGCCGGCCGTGCCGCCGGCCAGACGCGCGGCCAGGCTGGAATCGTATTCGGTCGGGGCGGTGGGTGAGAACTTCACGGTGATGCCGGGATTGCTGCGCTGGAAGGCGGGGATCAGCACTTCCTGCCACAGCGGCAGGTCGTCCACGCGCCAGCTTTCGATGGTCAGCGTGCCGGCCTGGGTGTGCGCGGCACCGAGGCCGCCGGCCAGGCCCATGGCGAGGGCGCAGGCGGCCAGCAGTGGACGGCGCGGGATGAGGGAAAAACGACCAGGCTTTTTTTCGGTCTGCATCTTGGGTCTCCTTGGTGTTGTGGGGATCGCCGCACGCCAGCCGCGACGAAACGCCGTGACAGTAGCAGCGCCGATCATGTGATGCCAGCAACGGTGCCAGGACCCGCAGGATGTTTGCAAGTTGTTGATTTAAAAAGATAAATTAATTATGGATGGGCTTCCTGCCATTACATATCCTTACATGGCCTGCAGCATCTGCAGGCGGTCTGGACGTCGGCGCAAGGGACGGTGATGCGCAGCATTGGCGCTGCCCTGTGGATAAGATAAGCAGAGCAAGTCTTACGTTTCTTAACAAGAGATAAACCGGGTTCATGCTTCGCAAGACAGGCCCGGGCCTCGCACGCGGGAGCATGCAAATTGCGCATTGGCATGCACCCGGCTATAGTCTCTTCCGGTTTGGAGACACGTACCCCCATGATAAAAACGAAACGGCCCGCGAATGCACGCATCGGCCCGGCCAACTGCTGGCCGGCCCTGCTGTGTCTGCTCGCGCTGTGGCTGAGCTGGGGGTGGGGCGGGGCGCATGCACAGTCGTTGCCAATGTCGAGCTCCGGGCCGGCTTCCGGTGCATCGTCATCCTCATCTTCGCCGGTCCCGCCGTCCTCCGGCGGCGGCTCGCTGCAGGTGCTGCACTGGTGGACCTCGGCCAGCGAGCGCCAGGCCATCAACGTCGTGGTCAACCAGCTGGCGAAACAGGATATCCAGTGGCGCGACGTCGCCATTCCCGGTGGCGCCGGCATGGGCGCGGCCAAGGTCCTGAAGAGCATGGTGCTGGCCAACCGCGCCCCTGAAGTGACGCAACTCAATGGCGTGGTCTTCGGCGAATGGGCCGACCTCGGTCTGCTGCTGGAGCTGGACAATGTGGCCGTGCAGGGCAACTGGGAACGGCAGATGTTCCCCACCGTCTGGTCACTGCTCAACAACCACGGGCATGTGGTGGCGGCGCCGCTCGGTATCCACCGCATCAATTCGCTGTTCTACAACACTGCCATCTTCAAGCGCTTCAACCTGAGCCCGCCCAAGACCTGGGACGACTTCGACCAGATCGTCAGGAAGCTGCAGGGCAGCGGCATCACCCCGCTGGCGCAGAGCGCCGAGGCCTGGCAGCTGGCCACCCTGTTCGAGAACCTGGCGCTGGCCGAGAGCGGCCCGGTCTACTACCGGCGGCTGTTCGTGGAGATGAACCCGGCGGCCTATCTGGATGCGCGCATGCTGCATATCCTCAAGCGCCTGCGCGGACTGTCGGCGGCGATGGCACAGCCGGTGCGCGAGCGACCCTGGACCGAGGTCGCCCGCAGCATGGTCAGCGGCGAGGCGGCCATGCTCATCATGGGTGACTGGGCCAAGGGCGAGCTCAACGCCTGGGGCATGGAAGTGGACCAGCAGTTCGGCTGTGCGCCGGTCCCCGGCACGGGTGAGTTCCACCTCTACAGTACCGATACCCTGGCCATGTTCGCCGGCAACTATGCCCACCAGTCCATGCAGGAGACCCTGGCGCGGCTGACCATGTCGCCGGCGGTGCAGTCCGAATACAATAGGATCAAGGGTTCGATCCCCGTGCTGCGCGCGGCCGATCCGCACATGGACCGCTGCGCCCGCGATTCCTGGCGCGCCTTCAGCAAAGGCCCGGCCTGGCAGGCACCCAGCCTGGTGCACCGCATGGCCACCGACGACACCACCAAGGATGCCATCGTGGCCGAGGTGCAGCGCTTCTTCCTGGACCGCAGCATCAGCGAAGAGCAGACACAGAAACGACTTGCAGCGATTGCGCGCACCCTGTCGCGCAATCGCAATGATTAGGCTCAATGCATCCACGGATGTGAAATGAGTTCCAGGAAACACGGAGATGGAGCAGCAACATGACGCGCAAGATATTGATCGTCGACGATGACCAGAAGACCCGCACCCTCTTGAAGGCCTATCTGGAAAAGAACCAGTACGAGGTCCGCCTGGCCCATGACGGTGCCGCCTTCATGACCGAATTCCAGCGCTTCGCCGACGAGCTCTCGCTGGTGATCCTGGATGTGATGCTGCCGGATACCGACGGCTTTGCCCTGTGCAAGGCGGTGCGTCGCAAGTCCAATGTGCCGGTCATCATGCTCACCGCCAGTTCGGACGAGACCGACCGCGTGGTCGGACTGGAACTGGGCGCTGATGACTACATCGCCAAGCCCTACAGTCCACGCGAGCTGCTGGCGCGCATCAAGGCCATCCACCGCCGCATCGGCATCGACAGCAGTGCCGCGCCGCGCTACTACCGCTTCTCGGGCTTCACGCTCGACACGGTGGAGCGCACCCTCACCGACAGTGCCGGCGCCATCGTGGCCCTGACCGGCATGGACTACCAGTTGCTGAAGTATTTCGTCGAACATCCCGGGGACGTGCTGGACCGCAATGTGCTGTGCGAAGAAACGCGCGGACGCGATGCCGGCCCGCTGGACCGTTCGCTGGACGTGCAGATCAGCAAGCTGCGCCTGCGCCTGAACGATGGTGGCCGCCAGCCGCACCTGATCAAGACCGTGCGCGGTGCCGGCTATGTCTTCTCGGCCGACGTCAGTGCCGCAGCCGCCTGAGAGCGCGGCGCCGGAGACGGCGCTGACGCCTCCGGATGCAGCAGAGGAGACCCGCTCGCCCAGCCTGCGCGGTCGCCTGGCCGCGCTGCTGGACTGGATGCTGCCGGATTCCCTGCTGGGCCGGCTGTCGGTGGTGATGATCTTCGGTGTGCTGGTCACGCAGGTGGCCGGCGGCCTGATCTGGGACATCCAGCTGCGCAGCAAGTCCGAGGCGGAAACCCGCGTGGCCGCGCAGCACCTGGCCCATAGCGCAGCCTCGGCGATCCGCTACTTCATGACGCTGCCGCCCAACTATCGCCCGCTGATGATCCAGCAATTGCGCGAAATGGGCGGCACCCGCTTCTTCATCAATGCCAATAGCAGCGCGGTGCCGGTCAAGCCCATCGGCGAGAGCCGCCTGGCGAGCCTGGCTCTCGAGGTCACTGCGCAGACCCTGCGCGAAGACCTGCCCTTCCTGCCCGAAGCCCGGCTGGCCTTTGCCTGGCCGGACGGCCTGCCGGTGGCCAGCGATGGCCTCACCGTCAATGACCTGCCCGACAACTGGGTGCAGCACATCCTGCTGACCAAGCCCAACTCGGCGCCGGTGCTGGTGATCCAGATGCAGGTGGAAAGCGGGCGCTGGATCTACCTGGCCGCGCTGATGCCCAACCCCTACTTCCTCGACAGCGACAATCCGCTCTGGCTGGACCGGCTGGTGCTGCAGGGCATGTCGCTGGCGGCGATCCTGCTGCTGACCATCCTGGTGGTGCGCTGGACCACGCGCCCGCTGGCGGCGCTGGCCGACGCCGCCGAAGCCTTCGGCAAGGGCGAGACCGTGCCCAGCCTGCCCGGCACCGGCAGCCGCGAATACGTCAAGACCGCGCGTGCCTTCTCCGGCATGCGCGAACGCATCAAGCGCTATCTCGAAGATCGCGAGCGCCTGTTCGTCTCCATCTCGCATGACCTGCGCACCCCCATCACGCGACTGAAACTGCGCACCGAGCTCATGGACGACGACGCCATGCGCACCGATTTCCATGATGACCTCGATGAGCTGGACATGATGGTCAAGGGCGCCCTGCAATCGGTGAAGGACAGCGACATCCACGAGAACCGCACCGAAGTCCGCCTCGATGCGCTGGTGCTGCGCATGATCCGCGACGCCCGCCTGGCCGGCCACGAGATCGCCTTCACGCCCTCCGGCATCAATGTCATGGCCAAGCCGCTGGCCTTGAAGCGCGCCATCGGCAACCTGTTCGACAATGCCTTGTACTACGGCCAGAAGGTCGAGATCAGCATTCGTCCCTCGGCCGGTGCCGACGGCGATCTGGTGGAAATCGAGATCCGCGACCACGGTCCCGGCGTGCCGGAAGACGCCATGCGCACCCTGTTCCAGCCCTATGTGCGACTGGAGCACGGACGCGCCCAGAACAGCGGTGGCATGGGACTGGGGCTGGGCATCTCGCGCAACATCGTGCAGGCGCATGGCGGTGAGCTGCTGCTGCGCAACCACCCGGAGGGTGGCCTGAGCGCCACCATCATCCTGCCGACCCGCTGATCGTTGATCAGGGACCGCGGGTCAACAGGAGCGGCCCGGCCGATTGATCAGTCAGACAGATCAATGGCATCGAAATATTGCATTTAATGAATAAGCGTCAGCAGCGTAGACTGCAGTCGCAACACCACCCAGGAAGTGGTCACCCCCTCCATCCTTAAAGCAGAACTTCCCCAAGGAGACTCATGAGCTATATCGCCGAATCCTCCCGCTACGATGGCCGCATGCCCTATCGCCGCACCGGCCGCAGCGGCCTGCTGCTGCCCGCCGTGTCGCTGGGCCTGTGGCAGAACTTCGGTGGCGTCGACAACTTCGAGACCGGCCGCGCCGTATTGCGTCGCGCCTTCGACCGCGGCGTCACCCACTTCGACCTGGCCAACAACTACGGCCCGCCGGCCGGTTCCGCCGAAGAGAACTTCGGCCGCTACATGGCCAAGGATTTCGTCCCCTATCGCGACGAGCTGGTCATCTCCAGCAAGGCCGGCTGGCAGATGTGGCCCGGCCCGTATGGGGGCCCCAGCGGCGCGCGCAAGCACCTGATCGCCAGTTGCGAACAGAGCCTCAAGCGCATGGGCCTGGAGTACGTGGACATCTTCTATTCGCACCGGGTCGATGCCGATACGCCGCTGGAAGAGACCATGGGCGCGCTGGCCCACCTGCATCGCCAGGGCAAGGCACTGTATGTGGGCATCTCGTCCTATTCGCCCGAGCTGACCCGCAAGGCTGCCGCCATCCTCAAGAGCGAGGGCGTGCCGCTGCTGATTCACCAGCCCAACTATTCCATGCTCAATCGCAGCATTGAACAGGGGCTGTTGCCAGCGCTGGAGGAACTGGGCGTGGGTTGCATTGGTTTCTCGCCGCTGGCCCAGGGTCTGTTGACCTCCAAGTACCTGGCCGGCGTGCCGGAAGGGGCGCGCGTCACGCGTGCGCCTTCGCTGCCGCAGCGCATGCTGTCGCAAGACAACCTGGCGCGCATCCGTGCCTTGAACGAGATCGCCAGCCAGCGCGGCCAGACCCTGGCGCAGATGGCCATCGCATGGGTGCTGCGCGATGCCCGCGTGACCTCGGCGCTGATCGGTGCGCGCACCGTGGAGCAACTGGATGATTCGCTGGATGCCGTGAAGAAGCTGGATTTCAGCGCCGATGAACTGGCCCGCATCGACAGTCATGCCACCGATGGCGATGTCGATCTGTGGAAGGTGTCGTCGTCCATTACCTGAGCCCGGCCTGCAAGGGTATGGTCCAGGAAGCCTGTGCCGTCATCACGGCACAGGCTTTTTTCATGAGCGCTCGCCGGGCTCGGCGTCTTCTGTGCGTTCCGGGCGCGACCACATCCAGGCTGCGCCCAGGGCCATGCCCAGCGTGGCCAGCACAATCACCCAGTGGCGCTTGACCGTAAAGAGCATGATCACCAGGCACAGGCTCATCATCAGCGAGGCACTGATCTTGGCGCGCCGCGCCACCACGCGGCCATGGCGCCAGTTGTGGATCATCGGGCCGAACAGGCGGTGCCGCTCCAGCCAGCGCTGCAGGCGCGGCGAACCACGGCCGGCGGCCCAGGCCGAGAGCAGCACGAACTCGGTGGTGGGGATGCCCGGGATGAAGATGGCGATGATCCCGATACCCAGGCTGGCATAGGCCAGCAGCAGCCATAGCCAGCGCGTGCGAGGTGGCGCCAGCGGGCTGGCGGTGGGGGAGCGTTCTTCAGGCGCGGCGTCCTGCCGCGGATCCGGAGCCGGATGGTCCACGTTGCCTCAATCCAGCGCGAAATGGCGCCTGAGCAACAGGCCGAAGCGCTCGAAGGCCACCGTCGCGCCGGCCACCACCGCATCCTGCTCCGCCGCTGTCAGGTCGCTGGCATCGAGAAAGCCCACGAAGCGACGCCAGGCCAGCGCCCGGCCTTCCGGATAGGCCGCCAGGTGCCGGGCACCGAATCGTTCGGACAGGCCCAGCTTGTCCTGGACTTCCTTCAACAGGAAGGCCGCTCCCAGGGTCGACCCTTCCGACACGTAGAGCCAGCCCCAGGCTTCCGGCAGCCGTACCGAGGCGGTGGCGATGGCCACTTCCCCCGGTACGGCCTGCAGATCGGCCAGGTCGGCCAGCGTCGCCGCCTCGCGGCCGCGCACCTGCAGGTCTGGCAGGGCGGCCTGCAGTTCGGCATCATCGAAGAGGTGCTCGACGTCGCGCTGGAAATGATATTGCGCCGCTACGAAGCGGCTGTAGCGCAGGCGATCGGAAAATGGCTGTGCCCTTTCCATGAGCGCGTGCATCTGCTGGTGCAGGTCGGCGGTCTCGGACTTCAGGCGCACCGAGAGCGGTACAGGGTGAGGAGTGACTGGATTCATCGATGGTCAGGACTGGTCAGGCGCGGCACAGGGAGGAGTGGCTGGCGGACCCGGCCTGGTAGGGCGGAGAAGGCTGACGGCAGCGCTCATTCTAACCCAAAGCGCCAGCCGGCTGGAGGCCGGCGGCCGGGGCAGGTGAGCAACGCTCAAGTTGCAGGAGAAACTGCCGTTGACAAGCAACACGCCGCAATTTATACCGATTGCATCGCACATGACCGGTCTCCGCTCTCGCCAATGGCGGGCGATCGATTGTCCTCAGGTAACAGATTGCCCGCGACCCCAGCCGGTTGCTCGAAGGCGACATCCACAGGACCGCGACTGCAGACGCTGGTCCGGACAGCAGCATGGTCCGGGCTTCTCTTGCATCTCTTCAATGCGACGAATGGGGGTCGACCAATGAACTTCAAGAATATCAAGATCAGCGTGCGCCTGGCCGCATGCTTTGCCGTACTGATCGGCGTCATGTGCCTGATCACCGGCGTGGGCATGCAAAGCCTGAACAGCATCAGCAAGGCGTCCAAGATGGTGGTGGAGGACCGCTACGTGAAGATTTCGCTGGTGATGGAAATTCGCGAGAACGTCAATTCGGCCGCCCGCAACCTGCGTAATGCCTTGCTGGCGCGCAATATCGAGGAAGCCACCGGCTACCTCGATCGCGGCGCGGCCAATAGCGCCAAGACCACCGAGGCGCTGGCCCAGGTCGAGAAGTTGATCAGTACACCGCGCGGCATCGAGTTGATGAAGGCCATCCAGGCCGCCCGCGCCGCCTACAACACTCCGCGCGACAAGCTGCGCGAGCTGATTCGCCAGCAGAAGAGGGACGAGGCGACCGAGGTTCTCTTCAAGGAAGTGATTCCGGCCCAGGACCGCTATTTCCAGGTGCTCAACGATTTTGTCGTGTTCCAGAAAAGCTTGATGGACGACAGTGTCACGGAAGGCCAGAACACCACCAATGCTGCCATCGCCCTGATGCTGGAGCTGTCCGGCGCCGCCATCATCCTGTGCGTGATTGCCGCCTGGCTGGTGACGCGTTCGATCACCCGGCCCCTCAACGAGGCGGTCAGCGTCGCCAGTGCCGTGGCCCAGGGCGACCTGACCGTGCAGATTGCCGATACCAGCAAGGATGAAACCGGGATGCTGCTGGCCTCGCTCAAGACCATGAACCAGAACCTGCATCGCATCGTCAGCGAAGTTCGCACCGGCACCGATACCATCAATACCGCCTCTTCCGAGATCGCCACCGGCAACCTGGATCTGTCCTCGCGTACCGAAGAACAGGCCGGTGCGCTGGAAGAGACCGCCTCGGCCATGGAAGAGCTGACCTCCACCGTCAAGCAGAACGCCGACAATGCGCGCCAGGCCAACCAACTGGCCGCGACGGCCTCGGAGGTCGCGGTGCAGGGCGGCAGCGTGGTCGGCCAGGTGGTGCAGACCATGGGCGAAATCAACGATGCCTCGCGCAAGATCGTGGACATCATCAGCGTGATCGATGGCATCGCCTTCCAGACCAATATCCTGGCCTTGAACGCGGCCGTGGAAGCGGCCCGTGCCGGCGAGCAGGGGCGCGGCTTTGCGGTGGTGGCTTCTGAAGTGCGCACGCTGGCGCAGCGCAGCGCGTCGGCGGCCAAGGAGATCAAAGCCCTCATCGACGACTCGGTGGCCCGCGTGGACAACGGCAGCCGGCTGGTGGAACAGGCCGGCAGTACCATGAGCGAGGTGGTGGCCAGCGTCAGGCGCGTGACCGATGTGGTGGCCGAGATCTCGGCGGCCAGCCATGAGCAGAGTGACGGTATCGAGCAGATCAACCTGGCCATCGTGCAGATGGATGAAGTGACCCAGCAGAACGCGGCCCTGGTGGAACAGGCCGCCGCCGCCGCGCAATCCTTGCAGGAGCAATCGGTCCGCTTGAGTGAGACGGTGAGTGTCTTCAAGCTCAGCAGCAACGAGGCGCCGCGTGCGCAAGCCACACGCAAGCCGCTTGCCCCGCGGCCTGCGACGACCACCCGCCCGGCGGCCAAAACAGGGCAGGCAGCAGCACCGGCTGCGACATCGCCAGCCGCGGCAACTGCGGCACCCCCTGCCTTGCCGGTGGCCAGCACCAAGGCCAGTGCCAAGACCGGCAGCAAGGCCATGACAGCCGGCGACGGGGATTGGGAACAGTTCTGAGAGGCATCGCTATGCCAACGGCTCCTGCGCCTGTGTGGCCAGGAGCCGCGTCTCAGGTCCGCAATTCCACCACGCCCGGAAACGCAATCCGCACCACCAGTCCGTTGCCTCGCAGCGGACTGTCCAGCGTTACGCTGGCACGGTGCATGGCGGCGATCTCGCGCACGATGGACAGTCCCAGTCCGGTACCGCCGGGATTGACATGCTGTGTCGTACCGGCGCGGTAGAAGGGCTCGAACACGCGCTCGCGCTCGGCCTCGGCAATACCCGGGCCGTCGTCTTCCACTTCCAGCAGCGCGCCGGTGGCCTGCCCCGGCGCACTGGCCGCGCGTACCCGCAGGATGACGTGACCGCCAGGCGGGGTATAGCGGATCGCATTGTCCAGCAGGTTCACCATCAGTTCATGCAACAGCAAGGCATTGGCCTCGATGCCGATGTCCCCCTCTTCCTCGAAGGCCAGCGCAATGTCGCGCAGCACCGCCTGCTGCGACAGTTCCAGCGCTACCTGGCGCGCCGCATCGGTGAGCGAGACGCGCATGGTGCCACCTTCGGCCGCGCCGTGTTCGGCACGCGCCAGGGTCAGCAGGCGATTGGCCAGATGCACGGCCGAATCGGTGGTACGCGCCATACCCTCGACCAGGTCGCGCAGTTCGCCGGCATCGAGGCGGTCACGACGCAGTTCGCGCAGGGTCAGTTCGGATTGCGTCTTCAAGACCGTCAAGGGCGTGCGCAGCTGATGCGAGGCATCGGCGATGAAGCGCCGTTGCGCGCTGATGAGCGCCTGCAGCCGGCCCATGTAGCCATTCATGGCCTGCACCAGCGGACGCATTTCCTTGTGCACCAGCGCCGGGTCGAAACCGGACAGGTCGGTCGGCGCGCGCGACTCCACCTCGCCCTTCAACTGCATCACCGGCCGCAGCACGAAGCGCACCGCGAACCACACCAGCAGCGCAGCCACCGTCACCAGCGTGCCTTGCCGCCAGAGCGTGTCGAACAGGATCTTGCGCGTCATGCCGTTGCGCCCCTCCATGGTCTCGCCGACCTGGATCAGGGCGATGCCGCGCATGCTGTCGTCATACACCGGTTGCAGCAGGGCGGCGATGCGGATCGGTTGCTCGTGATAGTCCGCCTGGTAGAAGCGCACCAGGGCCGGATAGACTTCCGAGCGCTTGACGTTGGCCGGTACCGGCGGCAGGTCGTCGTAGCCCGACACCAGCTCGCCCTTGAGCCCGGTGACCTTGTAGTAGATGCGTCCCAGGTTGTCGGTCTCGAAACTGTCCAGTGCCACATAGGGCACATCGGCCGTGACGTGGCCGTCGACGATGGAGACCCGCTCGGCCAGTGCCCGGGTCGAGGCCAGCAGCGAGCGGTCGTAGGCCAGGTCGGCCACTTCCAGCGCGTTGTAGTAGACCGAGACCGCATCCACCGCCACCAGCAGCGTCAACGGGATCAGCAGCCAGCGCACCAGCTGGCTGCGCAGGTTGCCCAGGCGCCGGATCGCGGTTGACATCACACTGCCTGCAACAGATAGCCCAGGCCGCGCAGGGTGGTGATGCCGACCTTGCCGGCGCCATCGCGTTCGAGCTTCTTGCGCAGGCGGTGGATATAGATCTCGATGGCATCCACGCTGGCATTGTCGTCCAGCGAAAACACCTGCTGGAACAGTTTTTCCTTGGGGACGGTATGCCCATGGCGCACGATCAGCGCTTCCAGCACGGCATGCTCACGCGGCGTGAGCGCCAGCAGTTCGCCGCCATAGGTAAAGGTGCGCGAGACCGTGTCGAAGCTGAGCGCGCCACAGGTGACGGTGACCGCTTCGTGGCTCTGCGAGCGGCGCAGCAGGGCCTTCACGCGCGCTTCCAGTTCTTCCAGTTCGAAGGGTTTGGCCAGGTAGTCGTCGGCGCCCATGTTGAGGCCGCTGACGCGGTCGGCCAGGCCGCCGCGCGCGGTCAGGATCAGCACCGGCGTGCGACTGCCACGGGCGCGCATGCGCTTCAGGACTTCCAGCCCGTCCATGCGCGGCAGGGTCAGGTCCAGGATCACCAGCGCGTAGTCTTGCGTCAACAGCAGGCTGTCGGCATCGGCGCCGTTATGGGCGCATTCCACGGTCAGGTGGGCGTCGCGCATGGCCTTGGCCAGCCAGCGGGAAAGTTCGATATGGTCTTCGACCAGCAGGATGCGCATGATGCTGCCTTTTTATTGATGTAGGTCGGGTGCGGCTTGTCTCCAGCGCGGATGCTAACAGAAGGGCATCGCCCTTTGAAATGCCCGCCGCAGCAATTGCGGAAAACGCGTAGCCACCATTGTGGAGAGAAAGCCGCATTGCAAGCTTTACTGAAAGCCGGCTGAAAGGCTTTTCTTGTACGATGCGCCCATATCAAAAAAGATCATGCAGGAGACACATCATGACTGCCCCGTCCGTCGGCCTTGCCGACACCGTCCGTCCCGTATTGCATCCCGCGAGCTGCTGAGCGCCATGAAGGCGATCGGCTGGCACCGCTTCCTGGCCGCATGCCTGCTGGCGTGCGCGGCGCCGTGCGCCCTGGCAGTGGAATGCATCGTACCGGCCAAGCCCGGCGGGGGCATGGATGCCTCGTGCAAGCTGTTGCGCCGGGTGATGCAGGCGCAGGGCGGTCCGGATGGACAGGGTGACAAGGGTAATGTGAAGGTCGCCTACCTGCCCGGCGGCATCGGTGCTGTGGCCTGGGGTTCGGTGGTGTCGCACCGTCGTGGTGGCGCGGATTCGCTGGTGGCATTTTCAGGGGGTTCCCTGCTGGGACTGGCGCAAGGCAAGTACGGTCGCGCCGATGCCGGCGATGTACGCTGGGTGGCTGGAGTCGGTATCGACCACGGCATGATTGCAGTTCGCAGCGATGCGCCCTGGCACAGCCTGAAGCAGTTGCTGGAGGCCATCCGCAAGGACCCCTCGGCCACCACCATCGGCCTGTCCGGCACGGCCGGCAGCCAGGACTGGCTGAAGGTGGCCATGCTGGTCCAGCGTGCCGGCATGGCAGCGCGCCAGTTCCATTTCGTGGCGCTGGAAGGGGGTGGCGACTCGTTCGCGGCCTTGCAGGCCGGTCATGTGCAGGTGATTTCCGGCGACGCCTCGGAGGCCGCCCATTTCATCGCCGAAGGCAAGGTGCGCATCCTGGCGGTACTGTCCGAGCAGCGCCTGCCGGGGCCGCTGCAGGAGGTGCCGACCGCACGCGAACAAGGTTACGACGTGGTGTGGCCCATCATTCGCGGCTTCTACATGAGCCCGTATGCCAGCGAGGACGATTACCAGCGCTGGGTGCGCTATTTCGACAAGGCGATGGCCGATCCTGCATTCGATCGCCAGCGCAGCATCGGCGGCTTGCAGCCCTTTGCCATGACCGGCAAGCCGCTTTCGGATTACATCGCGCAGACCGTGGCGCGATATCGCAAGCTGTCCCAGGAGTTAGGCCTGGTGCGTTGACAGTGCGGGTGGGCAGGCGCCGTCAGGCGCTCTCTGCTGACTTGCCGGCGCGGGCCATTTTCATCATCAAGGAGAATCCATGTTGCACAAACGTCGCCTGAGCATCGCGCTCGGCCTGGCCCTCGCTTTGCCCGTCGCCTTGAGTGGAATCGCTCACGCCGATACCCCTGCCGGCTATCCGGCCGACTACGCCAAGATCATCGAAGGCGCCAAGAAGGAAGGCAAGGTCGTGATCTACAGCACCACCGATTCCAAGGCCGCCGAATCGCTGATCAAGGATTTCAGCGCGCTCTATCCGGCCGTCAAGGTCGAGTACAACGACATGAATTCCACCGAAGCCTACAACCGCTTCATCTCCGAGGCCGCCGCCGGTGGTGCCACCGCCGACGTGATGTGGTCGTCCTCGATGGACCTGCAGGTCAAGCTGGCCGCCGAAGGCTATGCATTGCCCTACAAGTCGCCGGAGGCCGCCGCCGTCCCCGCCTGGGCCAACTGGAAGGACACTGCCTACGGCACCACCTTCGAGCCGACGGCCATCGTCTACAACAAGCGTCTGGTGACCGAGGCCGAAGTGCCGACCACCCACGCCGAGTTCACCAAGCTGCTGACCACCAGGCAGGACAAGTTCAAGAACAAGGTCACCACCTACGATATCGAGAAGTCCGGTGTCGGCTTCAGCCTGATGACCTACGACCTCAAGCACAATCCGCAGTTCTGGGACTTCGCCCGCGCCATGGGCGGCGTGGCGGCACGCGTGCAATCCTCCACCGGTACCATGCTCGAGCGCATCTCTTCCGGTGAAAACCTGATCGGCTACAACATCCTCGGCCCCTACGCCCTGGTGCGCGCCAAGAAGGACCCGTCCATCGGCGTGGCCTTCACCAAGGATTACAACCTGGTGCTCTCGCGGGTGATCTTCGTCAACAAGGCCGGCAAGAACACCAATGCCGCCAAGCTGTGGGTGGACTACATCCTCTCCAAGCGCGGCCAGACCATTATCGCCAATGACGCGCAGTTGTTCGCCATCCGTGGCGACGTGACCGGCGCCACCACCTCGGCCGAACTGACCAAGCAACTGGGCGCGGCCCTGAAGCCCATGCCGGTTTCCACCGAACTGCTGGAATACCTGGATCAGAAGAAGCGCCTGGACTTCCTGAAGCAGTGGAAGGAAGCCACCAAGAAGTAAGTCAACTGTCCCGTCCGGTCCGGGGAGGTCCGGACGGGGCCATCGAAGCAGCCAGGTTCCATCCGTCTGAATCATTGCTCTCCCGGAGCGCCTTTGCGTGGCTCCGTGGGGCGGTGTTGCCGTCGTTTTGCCGGCCCTGATCCTTTTGTCCCGATTTGCCTATTCATGAGGCGCACCATGCAAACCTCCACAACGCTACCGCGCAGCGAGCAAGCCCTGCCAGCCCGCCGTTTCCGGCTGAACTGGCCACGCGGCCTGGTCGTGCTGGTGGCAGCCCTGGCCATCTTCGTGCCGCTGCTGCTGATCTTCTACCAGAGCTTCCTGTCGGCGCCGTTCTTTGCGCCGGTGAAGACCCTGACCTTCGATTCCTACCGTTTCATCTTCGATGATCCGGACTTCCGCCAGGCCTTCATCAATGGCTTCACCCTGGCCGCCGGGCTGACGGTGATCGCCGTGCCGCTGGGCGGCATGCTGGCCTTCCTGATGGTACGTACCGATCTGCCCGGTCGCGGCCTGATCGCCCCGGCGCTGATGGTGCCGATCTTCGTCTCGCCCATGGTGATCGGTTTCGGCTACGTGGTCTCGATGGGGCCGGTCGGCTTCTATACCGTGTGGGTCAAGAACCTGCTGTCGGTATTCGGTTTCGAGGGCGATCCCTGGAATATCTATTCCTTCACCAGCATCGTCATCATCGCCGGCCTGACCCACGTACCGCACGTCTACCTGTATGCATCGTCCGCGCTCAAGAGCCTGGGCTCGGACGTGGAAGAGGCGGCCCGCGTGGCCGGCGCCTCGCCGCTGCAGGTGGCGCTGAACGTGTCGCTGCCGATGATCACCCCGGCCCTGGCCTATTCGGGCGTGCTGGTGTTCTTCCTCGGTTTCGAGGTGTTCGGCCTGGTGCTGGTGCTGGGCGATCCGGAAGGCCACCTGGTCCTGCCGACCTATCTCTACAAGCTCACCAACAAGCTGGGGACGCCTTCCTATCACCTGATGGCGGCGGTGGCCGTGTGCCTGGTGGCAGTGACCATGCCGCTGGTGATGATGCAGCGCTGGCTGCTGCGTTCGGCCAACAAGTATGTCGCCATCAAGGGCAAGGGCGCGCGCCAGAAGGCCCTGCCGCTGGGCAAGTGGCGCTGGGTGGCGTTCGCGCTGATCGCCGGCTGGCTGCTCTTCACCGTGGTGATCCCGCTGTCAGGCATCGCCCTGCGGACCTTCGTCTCGCACTGGGGTGACGGCGTGAACCTGCTGGAAGTGCTGACCCTGGACAACCTCCTCAACGTCTGGGACCAGCCCTCGCTGGTGCGCGGCATCATCAACACGGTGCTCATCGGTGTCATCGGCGGCGCCCTGGCCGTAGCCTGCTACACCGCCATTGCCCTGGCCATGCACCGCAAGCAGGATGGCATCACCCGTTTCCTCGACTACAGCGTGCTGGTGCCGCGTGCGGTGCCGGGCCTGCTGGCCGGCCTGTCCTTCCTGTGGGTGTTCCTGTTCGTGCCTTCGCTGCTGGATTCGGCCCTGAAGGGCATCGACAACCCCATCGCCCTGTGGCTGGTGGACAGCTTCATCCCGGCGCTGCGCGGCCTGCGCTCGACCATCTTCTCGGTCTGGCTGGCGTACTCGGTGGTGTGGATGGCCTATGGTCTGCGTCTGATCAACACCGCCCTGCTGCAGGTCGGGCCGGAACTGGAAGAGGCGGCCCGCGCGGTCGGCGCCTCACGCTCCCGGGTCACGCGTGACGTCACCCTCCCGCTGGTGCGCTATGGCCTGATCGGCGCCTGGCTGATGGTGTTCCTGATCTTCGAGCGCGAATACTCGACCGGCGTCTACCTGCTCTCGCCCGGCACCGAGGTGATCGGTTCCATGATCGTCTCCATGTGGGCAGCCGGTGCAGTGGAACTGGTGGCGGCGCTGTCCTTCATCAACATCACGCTGGTCGCCGTGGGCCTGGGCATTGCGCTGCGCTTCGGCGTCAAGCTGCACGACTGATCCCGCTGGCCGAATCAACCCATTGCACGCGTCGGGCGCCTGGTTGCCCGACGCCCCTTAAGCAAGCGTCTCCAAAGGAATCATCATGACCGAACTTTCCGTCAACGACCTGCACCTGGACTACGGTAGCGGCGCACACGCCAACCCCATTCTCAAGGGCGTCTCCATGGAACTGCAACGCGGTGAAGTGGTGGCCCTGCTGGGCCCCTCCGGCAGCGGCAAGACCACGCTGCTGCGCGCCGTGGCCGGGCTGGAATCGCCCAAGGCCGGCAGCATCGACATCGGCACCCGCCGCGTCTTCGATGGTGCACGCAACTTCGAGATGCCGGCCGAAGAGCGCAACCTGGGGCTGGTGTTCCAGTCCTATGCGCTGTGGCCGCACAAGACCGTGGCCGACAACGTGGCCTATGGCCTGAAGCTGCGCAAGACGCCCTCGGCCGAGATCGCCACCCGCGTCAAGGCGGTGCTCTCGCAACTGGGCCTGGGCCATCTGGGCGAACGCTATCCGCACCAGCTCTCCGGTGGTCAGCAGCAGCGCGTGGCCATTGCCCGTGCCCTGGTCTACAACCCGCAGGTGATCCTGCTGGACGAACCGCTCTCCAACCTCGACGCCAAGCTGCGCGAGGAAGCCCGCGCCTTCCTGCGCGAACTGATCGTGCGCCTGGGCCTGTCGGCCCTGATGGTGACCCACGACCAGGGCGAGGCCATGGCGATCTCCGACCGCATCCTGCTGCTCAACAATGGCCGCATCGAACAGCAGGGTACGCCGCAGAGCATGTACCAGACCCCCGATACCCTGTTCACCGCTGAATTCATGGGCAGCAACAACAAGCTGGCCGCCGAGGTGGTCAGCCGGGATGGCGAGCGCGTGACCCTCAAGCTCGATGGCGGCACCGCCGTCGCGACCCTGCGCGGACGCAACGATGCCCAGCCGGGACAGCAGCTGACCGGCATCATCCGCGTCGAACAGGTACGCATCGCCGGCGAGCAGACCGGCAATGCCATCCGCCTGCCGCTGTCGACCTGCATGTATCTCGGCGACCGCTGGGAATGCCTGTTCAAGGTCGAAGGCGGTCCAGCCGGTGCGGTCGGACTACGCGCGTACGCGCCGCAACGTCTGGAGCAGGGCGAGTACTGGCTGTCGTTGCCGGAACAGGCGCTGTGGGCGTTCTGACGCGCTGATGCAGCGGCAGCTCACCCAGGCTATCAACGGTTCATCCCATCGATGAAGCAAGGGAGTGGACGGCTACCCGCCGTTGCTTCCGCTCGTCCGGCCGGCTCGTCGGCACGGCCGGGCGCAATACCAGAAGACGTCGCACGGCCTGTCCGCGCCGACGCAAACCATCCAAGCTTTCAACCAAGGAGACCTCAGTGCAAAGGAATCACCTCGCCGCCAGCATGCTGGCTGCATTCGCCACCCTCGCCACCATGGCCACGACCGGCGCCCAGGCGCAATCGTCGGTCACCGTCTATGGCCTGATCGATTCGGGCGTGGAATTCGTCAACCACGCCAACGCCGCCGGCAACAACGTCGTGCGCCTGAGCTCGGGCATGATGAACACCTCCCGCATCGGCTTCCGTGGCACGGAAGACCTGGGCGGTGGCCTCAAGGCCGTATTCCAGCTGGAAAACGGCTTCAAGCTCGACACCGGCAGCTTCGACGGCGACACCAACCAGCTCTTCAATCGCCAGTCCACCGTGGGCCTGGAAGGCGGCTTCGGTCGCGTGGTCATGGGCCGCTCCTTCTCGACCACCTATGACTTCATCCTGCCCTTCGACCCGATGGGCTATTCGGCCAACTATTCGTGGGTGACCTCGGCCGGCGCCACCGGTGGCCGCAAGGATGGCATGCCTACCGGTGTGTCCAACCTGGTCAAGTACCAGGGTGAATTCTCGGGCGTGAAGGTCGGTGCCATGTATGGCTTCGGCGAAGTGGCCGGCGACACCAGCAACGGTGCCAAGTATGGTGTCGGCCTGGGCTGGGGTTCGGGTCCGTTCAGCCTGGCCGCGACCTACGACCGCGTCAACAGCACCACCGCCAGCAGCGTCGCCTATGACCGCGCCACCAGCGCCCACCTGGCGGCCGGCTACCAGTTGTCGGATGCCTGGAAGTTCAACCTGGGCTACCGCTACTACAAGAAGAGCCTGGCCACCGGTGCCACCGACCTGCGCAGTGATTTCATCTGGGGTGGCGTGACCTACAAGTTCACCCCGGCCATGAGCGTGATCGGTGCCATCTATTACCAGAACATCAAGAACGTGGCCAACGATGCCGATCCGATCATGTACTCGCTGCGCCTGAAGTACGCGATGTCCAAGCGCACCGACCTGTACCTGAGCACGGCCTACGCCAAGGCCAAGAACAACCAGCTGGTCGGACTTTCGCGTGACGACGTCGGTTTCGCCAATAGCCAGTTCGGCATGTCGCTGGGCATGCAGCACCGCTTCTGATGCATTGAAACGTGTGGCAAGGGCCGGTTGCGAAAGCCGCTGGCCCGGATAGTCTTGAGTCGTTCTTTGAGCGGCGCATCCTGCTTGTCAGCGGGCTGCGCCGTTTTTTTTACTGCATGATCGTGGACCCGATGGTCTGCAACTGCAGGCGATCGATCAGGTTTTCATCGCAGATGTTGGGGTCGCAGTCGGCCATGCTGGACGCCAGATGCGCGCCGACCAGCACGATGAAGGCTGCGCACATTGTGATGCGCCACCAGGGAATGCGACGCTGCTCGTACGGTTTTTCCACCGTTTGCAATAGCAGCAGCGTGCCAGGGTACTCAGCACTCTTGAATCCGAGCAGGCCCGCGATAGTGACCAGCGCCGCCAGCGAGAACAGCGCCGACAGGGTATAGAAATGCAGTCCCAGGAGCATCGCGCCGTGCGCATGCCCGCCCGGCATACCCTCCAGTGCCAGTTGCAGCAGGGCGCTGACGCCGGTCAGCAGGGCGCCGATCAGCGACATCCCATAGTGTGAACTCTTGACGCCGAAGCGCAGGTTGCGCATGAAGCCGATGCCGGTCAGGATGATGCCCGTGCGTTGCAGCAGGCAGAGTGGACAGGGCGGTTCCTGCCGCACCCATTGGAAGTACAGTAGCAGGCCCAGGCAGCCGCTGACGGCCAGCAGGCACAAACAGTTGAGGAAGACGCCTCCCGGCATGACCGGCTCACGTGGCTTGAAGACGATGGAACGGTCCATGGTGGTCGCCTGTGCTCAGAGCACGAGGCCCAGGTTGCCTTGCGTATGCTGGCTGAACCACCACAGGGTAACGCCCACGCTTGCCAACCATAGCTTATTGCTTAAAGACCTCCAACCCAGTGCGATCACCAGGACGGTCAGAAATGCCAGCAGGAAGGGGATGTACAAGAACATGAAAGCGCCTGGGGTTGGTTCGGATTCGTGTCCGATTTATTGTTTTGTATGGTTTGTACGGCATCGTAGCTGAAGGCCAGAAAGAATCTCGCTAAAATCCCTCGAATAAAATCGAGAATTCATTACTTTATTAGAGTTAACGTTGCTTCCCATCAGGGCAAGAAGAGGAGATACACACATGCAAGAATCAACATCCGGTGCCATCCGTGGCAAGCACGGCGTGCGGCGCGTTGCCGTGGTAGGCACCGGCGTCATCGGTGCCAGCTGGGTGGCCTATTTCCTGGCGCAAGGTCTGGACGTATCGGCCACCGATCCCATGCCAGGTGCCGAAGAGAAGCTGCGTCAGGCGGTAGCGCGCCACTGGCCCAGCCTGGAAATGCTGGGCCTGGCACCCGGCGCCTCGCAGGAGCGACTGCAGTTTTCGGTACAGTTGGAAGAGGCGCTGGCCGATGTCGATTTCGTCCAGGAGAACGGCCCCGAGCGCGAGGACCTCAAGATCGACCTGTTCCGTCACATGGATGCGCTGCTGCCGGCGGACGTGGTGCTGGCGTCCAGTTCCTCGGGCCTGTTGATGAGCAAGGTGCAGGCGGCCTGCCATCATCCCGGCCGGGTGGTGCTGGGTCACCCGTTCAATCCGCCGCATCTGATCCCGCTGGTGGAAGTGATCGGCGGTGAACTGAGTTCGCCCGAGGCGGTGCAGGCCGCGCTGGACTTCTACACCGCCATCGGCAAGAAGTCCATCCATGTGCGCAAGGAGGTCAAGGGGCATATCGCCAACCGGCTCCAGGCGGCCCTGTGGCGCGAGGCTTTCCACCTGGTCGAGCAGGGTGTGGCCAGCACCGAGGACATCGACACGGCCATCGCCTACGGTCCCGGCCTACGCTGGGCCTTGATGGGGCCCTATCTGAACCTGCACATGTCAGGCGGCGAGGGCGGTATCCAGCACATGCTGGACCACCTGGGGCCCCCCATCGAGAGCTGGTGGGCCGATCTCGGCACACCCGCCATCACCGATGCCCTCAAGGCCCAGATCCGCGCCGGCGTGGAAGAGCAGATGGCAGGCAAGACCTCGGCCGCCATCGCCGCCGAGCGCGATCAGTTGCTGGTGCAACTGCTGGCGGCCAAGGGCCGGGCCAAGGTCATTCCCTGAGAGGGAAGGGCGCCGGAAAAGCAGGATGGTCGAGTATCGTCAACGCCAAATTCCAGAGGTGGCAATGTGCATTTGATATGGCTGGAAGACTTCATCGAGCTGGCACGCACGCGCAGTTTTTCGCGTGCCGCCGAGAATCGCTTCGTTACGCACCCCGCCTTCGGTCGTCGCATCA
This sequence comes from Herbaspirillum sp. AP02, assembly GCF_015767275.1. Classification (GTDB taxonomy): domain Bacteria; phylum Pseudomonadota; class Gammaproteobacteria; order Burkholderiales; family Burkholderiaceae_D; genus Herbaspirillum. The sequence continues at coordinate 73,856 of NZ_JADWMY010000014.1, read as the reverse complement.
AGGCATTGGAGCAATGGGTCGGCGCCGAGCTGGTGGCGCGCACGCATCCGGTGTCGTTGACCGCAGCGGGCAGGCTGTTCCTGGATGCGGCCACGCATTCGACCGACGTGCTCCATGCTGCCAGGGCACAGTTGCAGGACGCCTCCAGTCCAGTGGAAAAGACCTTGCGCGTGGCCACCGGGCGCACCCTGGCCCGGACTTTTTTCCCGGATTGGTACGAGAGCATCAACCAGCGCTTCGGGCCTTTTCCGGTGTCGCTCAGCACCGGTGGCGCACAGGAAGTGATCCTGCGGCTGGGTACAGGGGATGCCGATCTGCTGGTGATCTATTCCAGTCCGACGACGCGTCTGCTGATTGATCCGATGCGCTACGAGTCCTTGACACTGGCACGCGAGATCCTGTTGCCCGTGGCCGCCGTCGATGCCAAGGGGCGTGCACGCTTCAAGCTGCCTGCTGCCGGTACGTTGGCGCCGATTCCCTGGCTGGGCTTCTCGCAGTCGCTGACCTTACGCGGTGTACTGGCCAAGCATCTGGCGGGCCTGTCCAGGAAGATTCCCTTGCGGAAGGTGTATGAAGCCGACTCCTACGAATCCATCCACGAGATGGCGCGTCGCGGCGCCGGCGTGGCCTGGCTGCCCCAACGGCTGGTACAGGAAGACCTCAGCGAGCACCGCCTGAAGATCATCGGCGAGCCGGACATGCGCGTGAACTTCGACATTTCCCTCTATCGCATGCGTGGCAACGACAATGCACTGGTCAATGCCATCTGGGAGGGTGTTTCCTCCGACGCCATCGACCAGGCGTGAGTGATTTCGGTTCGCCGCCGACGCATCCTGTAGCAAAAAGCACAGGCTTGTGCCGAAACGGCAATCAGCAGAAAAAGCGGCTCCCTATACTCCCTCGACGTTCTCGGCATGCCTTCCGATGTGTCTGGAAAGTGTGCGCAAACAGTGTGCGATACGCACTATTTGCGTGCTCTGCTCCAGACAGATCAGGCGTGCGAGGCAAATAGAACCAGCGGCGCAGCCACGATTGCCAGTGCAGCAGCGATGCGCCGCTCCGAGATAAAAAAGGGAGCCATCGCATGTCAGCCGAACTGGAATCATCCGCCACCAGTGTCACCAGTGTCACCAGCCCCACCGCACCGCACGCAGCCAAACGCAGGAATCCGTGGAAGGAAATCTGTGCCGCCAGCATCGGCAACGCATTGGAGTTCTACGATCTACTGATCTACGGCTACTTTGCGGTGGTGATCGGCAAGCTGTTCTTTCCGGCCCAGGATGACACGACCTCCTTGCTTCTCAGCGTGGGCACCTTCGGGATTTCATTCGTCATCCGTCCGCTCGGTGCCATCGTGCTTGGTTCCTACGCCGACCGCGCCGGTCGCAAGGCCTCTCTTACGGCATCGATCCTGATCATGATGGTCGGCACGGCGATGATCGCCTTCGCGCCGACCTATGCACAGATCGGCATCGCATCGCCGCTGATCATCATCGTGGCGCGCCTGCTGCAGGGTTTCTCCACCGGCGGTGAATTCGGTGCGGCAACGGCCTTCATGGTCGAGCATGCCGACGCCAAACGACGCGGCTTCTTCGCCAGCTGGCAATTGTCTACGCAAGGCTTGGCCACGGTACTGGCCGCCGGCGTCAGTGCGCTGCTCAGCTATCTGCTCACCGAGACGCAACTCAATGAATGGGGCTGGCGCGTCGCGTTCTGCTTCGGTCTGCTGGTCGGTCCGGTGGGTCTCTATATCCGCAGCCAGATCGATGAAACACCGGAATTCAAGAAGGTCGCGGCAGCAGCGACCCAGGCCGAAAAATCACCGCTGGTACTAGTGCTGGTACGTGATCGCGCCAAGCTGCTGCTGGCCATTGGCGTGGTCGCCGGTGCCACTGCGTTCAACTACGTGCACAAGCTCTACATGCCGACCTATGCATTGAAGCAACTGCACATTCCTGCGACCTCCTCCTTCATCGGTGCCCTCATCACCGGACTGGTACTGATGCTGACGGCACCCGTGTTCGGCACCCTGTCGGACCGCTATGGGCGCTTCCGCGTGCTGACCATCGCCATGGCGGCGATCGGGCTGAGTTCCTATCCCTTGTTCATGTTGCTCAACACCTGGCCGACCATTTCCACGCTGATTGCGGTACAGGGCATCGTCGGCGTGTTGATCGCGGCCTGCCTGGGTCCGATCCCGGCCCTGCTGTCGGATATCTTCCCGACCCAGACCCGTGGCACGGGTCTTGCGTTGAGCTACAACTTTTCCGTGACCCTGTTCGGCGGCTTCTCCCCGCTCATCGTGACCTGGATGATCGCGGCCAGCGCCAACAACATGGCACCGAGCTTCTACGTCATGGCGACCGCACTGATCAGCCTCACGGCAGTCATCGTGCTGGGTCGCCGGACCGAACGCACCCGATCAATCAAGCTGGAACCTGTTGAATGAAAACCCTGGAACAAGTACGCGCCGCACTGAAGCAATATCCGGTCGAAGTGGCCTTTCCCGACATCACCAAGTGGCAGCACGGCAACACCGGTGTCGACTACGTGCACAGCATCGACAGCGGCGTCGCCGGCCCGCACGTGATGATCCTGGCGCTGATGCATGGCAACGAGGTCAGCGGCGCGATCACCGTCGACCGCTTGCTGCAAGCCGGCCTGAAGCCGGTAAAGGGACGTATCACATTGGGCTTTGCCAACGTCGACGCCTATCGCCGCTTCGACGCCCGCGACCCGGATGCGACGCGCTACATCGATGAAGACATGAACCGGGTCTGGTCGCCTGCGCGCCTGGATGGCGCCGACGACAGCGTGGAATTGCGTCGTGCACGCCAGCTGCGCCCCGTCATCGACCCGGTCGACTACATGCTCGATCTGCATTCCATGCATGAAGAGGCGGTGCCGCTGATTGTGAGTGGTCCCCTGGACAAGGGCATCCGCTTCGCCGCGGAGGTCGGAGCGCCGGAACATGTGATCGTCGACGTCGGGCACCCGAATGGTGTGCGCATGCGCGACTACGGCGGCTTCGGCGATCCTGCCAGCGCGAAGAATGCGCTGCTCATCGAGACCGGCCAGCACTTCTCCGCGCGCAGCCGGGATGTCGCGATGGACTCGGCCTGCCGCTTCCTGATCGCGACCGGCGTGATGGAGAAGGCCGCTCTGATGGCCTTCATGTCAGCCGGCGAAACGGTAGCGCAGCGTGTTATCAAGGTGACCGAGCCGGTGGTGGCCACGTCCTATGACCTGGAATTTACCGAAGACTATCGTGGCATGGAGATCATCGCCAGGGCCGGGACCGTCATCGCCCGCGAAGGTGAGCGGGAATTCGTCACGCCCTATGACAACTGCGTCATCGTTATGCCGTCCCTGCGCCAGCTCGGGCCCGGGGTCACCGTGGCGCGGCTGGGATATATCGTCGTCCGCTAACCTGCACGCAGACATGGCCCTAGCGACCGCGTGCCTTTTGCTCGGCCAGGGGGCGGATCGCTTCTGTGTTTCCGTATTGCGCCATGCTGACCAGAGTCGTCCATTGTCTTGACCGTCGTTCCGGGCCGGTACACAAATTGCATGAAGCCTCGATTCTGAAAGATCGCCAGGATCGACAGGTTTGATGGAAGGAAAGGGACGGACGATGAATGAATTGAATCTCTTGAATCGCGGAAAATCGACGCTGAAGGACAAGGTGTCGCACAAATGGCAGATTGATCCGGTGTCACTTCGCCTGTTTATTGCGGTGTGCGAGGAGGGAAGTATTGCCAAGGCTGCCCGCCGTGAATTCATTGCCGCCTCCGCCATCAGCAAGCGCCTGGCCGAGATCGAGCAACTGGTCGGGACAGCCCTGATCAAGCGGCTGCCACGCGGCGTAGAAACCACGGAGGCGGGGACTGTGCTGTTGCGGCACGCCAAGATATTGATCGACGGCTGGGAATCCTTGTACGCGGAGCTGAGCCGCTATGGCGACGGAAGCCGTGCGCAGGTGACGATCTACGCCAATGTGTCGTCGATTCACGAGTTCCTGCCGGGGGCGGTTGTTTCGTTTCTGAAAGATCATCCATCCATGCAGATCAAGATCGAGGAGCGACTGTCCGAAGAAATCGTCCGGGCTGTCAATGATTCGACCGCCGACTTTGGCGTCTGTCGGGACTTGGTCGATGGTGGCGATCTCGAGATGATCCCGTTTCGCAAAGATCACCTCGCGCTTGTTGTTTCGAAGTCACATTTCCTTGCCGGGCTCAAGGAAATAAGCTTTCGTCAGACGATTAATCTCCCGCAAGTTGGATTGGTGCGCAATGGTTCTCTGAATCGCTTTCTGGAGTTGATGGCAGCCAGCGATGGGAAAAAGCTGAATTTCAGATTGCAGGTTCCCCATTTTGATGCAGCGCGCGGGGCCATCCAGCAAAACGTTGGCGTCGGCATCCTGCCGGTTGAGGCGATCAATGGCGATGTCGACGCATTGGGATTGTCCGTCATCCCGCTCTCCGATTCGTGGGCGCAGCGCAATATGGTGATCTGCGTAAAAAATCGCGACAACATGTCCCATGGCGCCAAAGCGCTCTTGCATCATCTTCTCAATGAGCAAGGTGATCAGGATCGCTCTGCGCCGATGGACAAGCCAGCCTGACTTTCACGTACCATCCTGATGCACTATTTTTGGTGCGCGCGCGTGGTTGGGTGCATCAATCTGGGGCGGTGGTATTTTTTGTCCTGAAAATCGCTTTCTTTGCTTCGAAAGCGTATCAACCGTAGCAGTCGATCCATCCATCTTTTTTCGCGATGCCAGTCATTGCAAAGCGTTGCTTGTAGGAGGTGAGGCGGTCGTTGAATATGTGTCAGCATTCTTAAACGCAAAACACATATGAGCCTCCCTCGACAGATACAAGTTCACGACGTCACGCTGCGTGACGGCCTGCAATCCATTGCACAAGTGGTTCCTACCAAGGACAAGCTGGAGCTTCTCGACGCGATGTATGGCGCCGGAATCCGCAGCATCGAGGCGGGCTCCTTCGTCAATCCGAAACTGGTACCCGCCATGGCGGATACGGCCGAGGTCGTACGTCACGCACGGCGCTACCTCGATCTCAACGTGAGCGCGGTCATTCCCAACCTGAAAGGCGCCAGACTGGCCTTTGAAGCGGGGGTGAGCGAGATCGTCATGCCGATCTCCGCGAGCCGGTTGCACAGCAAGGCAAACGTCAACAAGAGTCCGGAGGAAATGGTGGACACCATTTTCGCCATCCATGAATTGCGCCTGGAGATGGCATCGCCGGCAAAGATACTCATCGGACTGACGACGGCATTCGGTTGTACCTTGCAAGGTAGCGTTGAGCCCGATCTGGTTTGCCAGATTGCATCCCGCGCCATCGAGGCAGGCGCGGATGCCTGCAGTGTGGGGGATACCGTGGGATACGCCAGTCCGGACCAGGTGGATCAGTTGATCGGTCGTCTGCAAGCCGTGATCGGCGAGCGCCTGATCGGCGCACATCTGCACAATACCCGGGGCCTGGGGCTGGCCAATGCCCTGGTCGCGCTCAAGCGAGGCCTTGGGAGACACGATGCCTCCCTGGCCGGCTTGGGTGGCTGCCCCTATGCACCCGGGGCATCCGGCAATATCGTCATTGAGGATCTGGTCTTCATGCTCGATAGCATGCACTACGCTACCTCCATTGATATCGCCAGTCTCCTCAAGCTCAGGGAGCTGCTGGCCCGCATTCTTCCAGAGGAAAAACTATTCGGGTTCGTGGCGCAGGCCGGCCTGCCGCGCTGGTCGGATGGGAATGGCAGCAATCAGGGAGGGCGCCTGCAATGAACTCGACCGACACTCTCCCGCTCGCGGGTATCCGCGTCATCGAATTCAGTCACATGGTGATGGGGCCGACGTGCGGGATGATCCTGGCTGATCTTGGCGCCGAGGTCATCAAGGTCGAACCGCCGGGCGGCGACAAGACACGGCGCCTTCCAGGACTGGGGATGGGCTTTTTCCGGACCTTCAATCGAAACAAGAAAAGCCTGGTACTCGACTTGGGCAAGGAGTCCGATCTGGCTGCTGCCAGGAAGCTGATCTCCACCGCGGATGTGATGCTGGAAAATTTCCGCCCTGGGCAGATGGCAAGGATGGGTCTGGGTTATGAATCCCTGAACGAAGAAAATCCGCGCTTGATCTACGCCGCGCATAAAGGCTTCTTGAACGGTCCCTACGAACATCGTCTGGCACTGGATGAGGTGGTCCAGATGATGGGAGGGCTGGCGTATATGACGGGATTGCCTGGCCGGCCCTTGCGCGCCGGTGCATCCGTGAACGACATCATGGGTGGAATGTTCGGTGCCATGGGCGTGCTCGCTGCGCTGCACGAACGGGCGCGTACCGGGCGGGGCCAGGAAATCCAGAGCGCGCTCTACGAGAACTGTGCATTGCTGAGTTCTCAACATATGCAGCAATTCCAGATGAGCGGCGTACCACTTGACCCGATGCCCTCGCGCGCTTCGGCTTGGGGCGTGTATGACGTCTTCACGCTGGCCGGAGGCAGGCAATTGTTTGTTGCTGCGGTGAGCGACAAGCAGTGGCTGACGCTCTGTGAACTATTGGAGCGTCCGGACTTGCGGGATGACCCGGGATTGCGTACCAACGCTCAGCGTGTGGGCTGCCGTCCGCAGTTATTGGAGCGACTGGGGGCGATCCTGCGAGAGCAGGACTACGACGTGTTGATTCGAAAACTGGATAAAGCGGAACTTCCCTATGCACCGATCCAACGGCCGGATCAGCTCCTGGACGATCCGCACCTGATCGAAAGTGGCGGACTGGTCGATATGCAGGTCGAGGATGGCTCCGTGTCCAAGGCAGTTCTGCTTCCCTTGATGATGAAAGGGCGTCGCCTGGGTGTGCAACGACCGATTCCATCTGTCGGAGAACATTCGGAGGAGATTCTGAACACCTTGAACGGTATCCCAGGCCACTAAGTTACACATGACCATCAACCGAAAAATCAGGTACTTCAAAGGTGAAACGACTATGTATGCGCTAATCCGAAACCTGGCAGCCGGCAGTTTGCTGTCCATCATCGCCTCCCTGTCCTTTGCCGCGCCCTATACGATGCGACTTAGTCATCAATATCCGCCGCAGCACCAGGTGGCAAAGGCACTGGACCAATTCGCCCAGGACGTCAGGGCTGCCAGCGCAGGCCGCGTCGACGTGCAGTTATTCGGTGCGGAACAACTCTTCAAGGCGACTCAGAATCACGCCGCTGTAGCCAAAGGCGATATAGAGGCCGCCGTTATTCTCAGTATCTCCTGGGGCGCGACCATTCCGGAGATGGCGGTTACCAGCATTCCATTCATGTTGTCGCGCGCGCAGCAGTTGCAGAGATTTCCGCAATCGTCCGCAGCGCAGTACCTGAATACCAAGCTGAAATCAAAAGGGGTCGTGAATATTGGATGGCTGCTGGATGATAACTGGGCGATCTTCACTTCGGCGAAGAAGCCTTTGATTCAACCTGCCGACTTCAGGGGGATCAAGATACGCGGACAGAGCAAGTTGACAGATGAAGGCCTGATCGCGATGGGTGCGTCGCCTTCTTCCATGCCAGGGTCGGAGGTCTATCAGGCATTGCTTGCGGGAGTGATCGACGCCGGTTACACCGGTGTCGCCGCAGCCTATTCGCGCCGCTACTACGAAGCGCAGAAATTCGGCACGGTAGCTCCGATCACGACCGTCTATGCCAATCTCGTCGTGAATCCGCGCTGGTGGTCCTCCCTGCCTGAGGATATCCGGAAATCCATCGAGACAGCGGCACGCACCGCAGAGGTCAGACTGCTTCCAAAGAATGATCAGATTTCGCCAGCACTCATTTCCGAACTGAGAGAAAAGGGCATGCAAATCACGGTTCTCGACCCGGCCCAGCAAAAGGCCTTGTCAGATGTCATGCAGCCTGCCGTGGTCAAGGCATTCAAGGCGTCTGCCAGCGATGGCGAAAAAATAATCGAATTGATCAACCAGTTGTGACGGCTCAATGGACTGACAAAAAATGCCTATCAAGCAAGAAAAAGCGCTACCCGCGGCTCCACCGCTGTCGGCGCGGGCGGCTGCAACATGGCTGCTGAGGATGGAGCGTATCGTTTCCGTCATCGTCAATGCGGCGCTGGGATTGGCTGCCTTGGGAGTGATACTTTCCATGGCGCTCGTATGCTACGCGGTCTTCATGCGTTACTGCCTGAACGCAGCGCCGACGTGGGTCGATGACGTCGCGGGTTTTCTGCTGGCGGCAATCGTGATGCTTGCAACAGGCGCGACCTTGCGAGAAGACAAGCATATTTCGGCCGATACCCTGAGTGCAAAGGTGAATGACGCAACGAGAAAGAAACTCAGCCTGCTCGGCTTCTTCATGGTCGGGGTCGTGTCCATTGGTCTGATGATCAACGGCTGGGAGACGGCAGAGTTTTCGAGAATGCTCGGTATCTATACCAGCGGAAACGTCCAGATACCTCTCTACCAGGTGCAGCTTCTGATTCCCTTGGGTGCGTCGTTGATGTTGCTGGTATCCGTGGAAGCCATACTGCGCCTGCTCTGCGGACTCCCGGATCTGGGCGGCCATTTTTCGGCAGCAGGAGAGAAATCATGATCGCATCCATGATAGGTATTTCGCTACTGCTGCTGCTGTTTCTCGGAATTCCCGTTTTCGCATGTCTGGCTTTGGTAGGCGGTAGCGCGCTCCTGTATTTGCAAGGAGAACTGGGTCCGGTAAGCGAATTCGTTTTTCACGACATCAGTCGGTACGTGCTCGTCACCATTCCCCTGTTTGCCTACATGGCGCACATCATGATCCGTTCCCGCATCGTGGACGATCTATATGAGACGGCGTACGTGCTCACCAGGCATCTGCCAGGGGGGCTGGCCATTGCCACCGTGGGTGCCTGTACCTTGTTTGCTGCCATTTCGGGTTCCAGCGTGGCTACCGCACTGACGGTCGGTGCGGTGGCGATTCCACAGATGATCCGTTTCGGCTATGCACCAAGACTGGCCTATGGATTGGTGGCCGCTGGCGGGACCCTGGGTATCCTGATTCCTCCGTCAGGCCCGATGGTGCTTTTCGGCGTCATCACCAACACCTCGATCGCAGGCCTTTTCATGGCGGGAATTATCCCGGGACTGCTGATGGGTCTTGTGTTCATCGGGTGGAGCATGTGGAGCAATGTTCGCGGCGCAACGCCGGTGCGCCGGGAGCCCAGGGCCAGTGTATCGGAAACGCTTGCTGCGCTGAGGAAGGCGGCATGGGCCTTTGCTCTTCCGATGGTGGTCTTGATAGGCATGTATTGTGGTGTCTTTACGGCGACCGAAGCCGCTGCGATAGGCGCAATGTTGGCCACGTTGGTGGGCATCGTGGTCTACCGTAACGTGAGTCTGAAAACCATTTTCGAATCAGCTGCTGATGCCGCCAAGACCTCGGGAATGCTGTTCATGGTAGTGGGTGGTGCAGCCATTTTTGCTTACGTGCTGACCAAGCTGCATATTCCACAGCAATTGGTAGATTGGATTACGCGGATGGATATTGGCGTCTATGGTTTCCTGATCCTGTTGATGGTGGTTCTCTTTCTCCTCGGGGTCTTTCTGGAAAGCGTAGCGCTCATCCTGGTGACGACCCCGGTGGTTCTGCCTGTGTTGCAGTACTTGCATATCGATCCGATCTGGTACGGCGTGTTGTTGGTCATCAAGCTGGAACTGGCGCTGATCATGCCGCCAATGGGGATGAACCTGTTCACGATCAAGAGCATTACATCCGCGTCCTTGAGCGAGATTACAAGGGGCGCCATCCCGTACGCTTTTTTGATGTTGTTCATGCTGGCGCTGGTGATGGTCTTTCCGCAAATTGCCTTATGGTTGCCTTCTCAGCTCATCAGATAAAGTCGCAGTGGTTGTCGTGATTGCAGATGCCGAGCGGTGAGTACACGTGCTACTGACCAGCGCAATAGGGGCTGTGTATAGGAAGGTGAGTGCTGCCCGAAGCTGGCGAACGACAGTCGCGGCCTTACGGTCACCGGCGCCGCTGGTGACCCTGGGGAATGAGCTATGCTGCGGGAGCAACGGATGCACCGTTGATGTTGTGACGATTCAAGGCCTCGGCGACAAAGCCTGAGGCCTTCATCTTCTCCACAAACGCGGCCAGGAAGTCAGCTGCTTCCGTGCCGCGGCTCTTCGGTGTACCCATGGCCTGCTGAATCACCATGAAGCGTTCGTTGAGCAGGCGCAGTCCGCCGATTCGAGCGGCGTCATGCTCCAGTTGTTGCTTCACGCCGGCAGCCACTTCGGCAGCTTCCTGGAGGAAATGCTGGACCACAGTGGGGGAGGTCGGCGAGCGCAGAATGGTGGCGTTCTTCAGTTCGCGCGTCAGGTAAAGGTCATAGGCACTGCCTTTGCCGACGACGACGCGATGTTCGGCACGGTCGACTTCGTCGTTGGTCTTCAGCGGCGATTCATTCTTGACCAGGTAGTAGCCTTCAATCAGCACATAGGGCGCCGTGAAGGCGATTTGCTGACCCCGCACAGGGTCGATGGCGAAGAAGCCGAAATCGGCCTGTTCTGCCGCGACCGCTTCAACCGACTTGCCGGCAGCATCAAACACGACCAATTCCAGTTCTGCGTCCAGCGCACGTGCCAGCGCTCCCGCCAGGTCGACCGATACACCGCAGGGATGGCCTTCCGCATCACGTCCTGCGAGGATGGGGTTACCCAGGTTGATGGAGGCAAGCAGCTTGCCAGTCGGGGTCAATGCGGAGCGGACGGCGGGAGTCGGATTCATGGTGTCAGTGGTCGGCTAGGGTTTCAGAATGTCCCCGATCTTCGAAATCGACGACAGGGTGTATTGCAGCTGCTCTTTCATGAACTCCGAGGCTTCATCATTGCGCTCCTTGACCAGCAGGTCGAGTACATGCAGATGTTGCCGGCAATGCTCCGGGTAGCGGTCGCGCTGTCGCATGGAGCGATAGGACAGCATGGGCCCATCGCTGATTGGCTATGTAAAGGCGCAAGGTCACTCGGCAGGCACCGGGCTGATGTTCCTCTCAGGTCTGCTGCTCATCGCATTCCTGATGACCGTGTTCATCCGCATCAAGGAAGACAGAGGTGTCGTCGCGCCGGACTTGCGTACGGCCGGGCCGAAGTAGGCGCGACGGCGAGACCAGCTCAGAGTCCCAGGTCGGACAGGCCGGGGTGATCGTCGGGGCGACGTCCGAGCGGCCAGCGGAACAGCCTTTCGCTTTCAGTGATGGGCCGGTCGTTGATGCAGGCGTAACGGTTCTGCATCAGCCCGTCTTCATTGAATTCCCAGTTCTCGTTGCCGTAGGAGCGGAACCAGTTGCCGGAATCGTCGCGCCATTCATAGGCATAGCGCACGCCAATGCGGTTTCCGTTGAATGCCCACAGTTCCTTGATGAGGCGATATTCCAACTCCTTGGCCCACTTGCGCTCGAGGAAGGCGCGTGCTTCGTCCCGGCCGTTGGCGAACTCGGCACGATTACGCCAGCGCGTATCCAGGCTGTAGGCAAGAGAGACTTTTGCTGCATCGCGGGTGTTCCACCCATCTTCGGCCAGGCGCACCTTCTGAATGGCGGACTCGTGGGTGAACGGCGGAAGGGGCGGACGAACTTCAGTATTGGATGACATGATATGACCTCAATGGTGACGTGAATGTTTAGGTGAAACGGACCCCGCCTGCTGCTGCAGGGTGGATAAAAGCAGAGCGGCCGCTCTACCAGCGCTATCGGCGGCACCTGTATCGCCAGTGACCATGGCCACTGCAGTTGCGCCGTCGATAAGAATCAGAAAATAGTTCGCGATTTCGTCCGGATTGTTCAAGCCTGACGCATTGGTCAGCTCACGGAGATAGGAGAGCAAGCGTTGCTTGTGCAGCGCTGCTACCGCGCCAATCTCGGGATTGACCCCTCCAAGCTCACCGGCGGCATTGATAAATGCGCAGCCGTGGAAATCCTCGGTTTCAAACCATTGGCGCAGCGCAGGAAAGATCGACGCAAGTCGCTCAAGCGGAGCACTGGTTTGCGAAGTCGCATCGATAAACCACGCCATCCACCGTTGGTCTCTCGCCAGCAGCGCGGCCGCGACCAGGGCTTCCTTGTTTGAATAAAGCTGGTAGATACTGCGCCGCGCCACACCGGACGCCTTCACGATGGCATCCATGCCGGTGGCGTGAATGCCCCCCGAATAGATGAGTTTCTCGGTCGCGGCCAGCAGCCGGGCGGTGAGAGGGGAGTCGTCAGTAGTATCCATGTGAACCAGGTGAGAATGATCGTTCTATGTATAGTAGAACGATCATTCTAAGTGGTCAACAACTTTCGTTGCGATGGGGAGAAAGAAACAACGGACCTTGTGGTTGTTGATCAATTGCGAATGCGCAATTGATCGCTGTCTGGACAGAGGGAGGGAAAAACTCGGCGTTCGAGAAGAATCGGCAGAAGCTGCCTGAACGCCCGACGCGGACGTCAATTACGTATATAGGCGCTCAGGCCCTTTGCCAGGGCGGCAAATGTCACAGCGCAGCGCGGACTTGCTCGCAAGTCCTCATGCATGGCGACCCATGTTTCCATCTTGAGCGAGAATTGCCTGGGCAGCAGACGCACCAGTGCATCGTCCCTCGCGGCCAGCGCCACCTGGCAGATGCCGATGCCGAAGCCAGCGCGGATGGCGGCCAGTTGTGCGAGGTCGCTATCGGTGCGGAACGCCAGGATGGCACGCGAAAGCCAGGGAAGCTCTTTCAATACCTTGCGCACATAGGCGCTTTCCTGGTCGAAGCCGATGAGCGCATGATCGGCCAGCGCATCGAGCGAGCGAGGGGTGCCGTGGGCCGCAAGATAGCGCTGGTGGGCATGTAGCCCCAATTCGATGCTGCCCAGCCGTTTGGCAATCAGTGCATCCTGCGACGGCTTGAACATGCGCACGGCGATATCCGCCTCTCGCTGCAGCAAGTCATCGGGCTTGTTTGACATGACCAGTTCGACGCGCAACTCCGGATGCTGACGTCTGAGTTCGGTCAGGATGGGCGGCAGCACTTCCACGCTGATGATTTCGCTGGCGGTCAGCCTGACGGTTCCGCGCACTTCCCTGCCCTGGCTGCTGGCGACCCGGCGCAATGCAGCGGAGGTGGCGGCAATCCCGGCTGCATAGGGTTTCAGTTCCAGCGCTGCGTCAGTGGGCGAAAAGCCGTCGAAGGAGCGAACGAAGAGTTTCAGTCCCAGCGTCGATTCCAGCTGGTCGATATGGCGGCCCACGGTCGGCTGCGTCAGGCCCATCTCGCGTCCGGCCGCTGACAGCGAGCCCGTCTCCAAGACCTTGAGGAAGGTTCGGTACCACTCCCAATTGGGTTCGATGTCGGCCATGATATTAATTTATGTATAGACGCTAGGCTAATTTATGCAATTTTCATTGATGCGTCAATTTTGCATACTGGAGCTTCTTCCATCACACGCTACCCAAGGAGAAGTCCATGTCCAAGATTGCCCTGTTTGGTGCTGCCGGCGCCATCGGTCGCAGCATCGCGTCCGCCATCAGCGCCCAAGGCCAGAATTACCGCGTTGTCGGCCGCAGCGAGGCAAGCCTGCGCAAGACCTTCGGATCAGATCCGCTCGCCGAGATCGTCAGCTGGAACCCCGATTCACCGGCATCGGTGGAATCGGCCGCGCATGGCATCGATACTCTGATCTACCTGGTCGGCGTCAACTACACGCAGTTCGAGCTGCATCCAGAACTGATGCGCAAGACCCTGGCCGGCGCCATCCGCGCCGGGGTCAAGCGTATTCTCCTGATCGGCACGGTGTACCCGTATGGTGTCCCGCAGACCACACCGGTGCGTGAAGACCATCCGCGCCAGCCGCATACCTTCAAGGGGCGCATGCGCAAGGCGCAGGAAGATCTGTTGATGCAGGCGCATGCCGAAGGGCGCGTCCAGGCGGCGGTACTGCGCCTGCCGGACTTCTACGGCCCCGGCGTCGAAGCCAGCTTGTTGCACGGTGCGATCAAGGCAGCGGCGCAAGGCGGCAGGGCGGACATGATCGGCCCGCTGGATCGGCCACACGAGTTCGTGTTCGTGCCTGACGTCGGTCCGGTCGTGGCCAAGCTGGTCGGCACACCTGCGGCATTCGGCAAGATCTGGCATCTGGCGGGCGCGGGCGTGACCACGCAAAAAGCGCTGGTTGCGGAAATGGAGCGCCAGACCGGGCGTAAATTGAAGATCCGCGTGGCGGGCAAGACCATGCTGCGCATCATCGGAATGTTCAATCCGTTCATGCGCGAACTGGTGGAGATGCATTATCTGCAGACGCAGCCGGTGATCATGGACGATTCGGCGCTGCAGCAGTTGATCGGGCCGATAGAAAAGACTTCCTATGCTGAGGGTATCCGGCTGGCGCTGAAAGGCCCCGGATTTCTCGCGGTATCAACGCCGTAGCGCTCGGCCGTCCTACCGTTTCAGGCAGCCATCCGGTACGCCAGTAAATCCACCTGGAAACGCCCGCGTCGCCGGACCAGGTGTCCACCCTCACTGAAACACGCCCCCTCCGTTGCGCAGCAAACTACGCACACAGCACTGGCCACCAAGCCGACTGCCAGCCGCGTTCCCACCATTCTCTTCCCTCAGGCCAACCCTGCACCTTCGCTCATTCATTGTGCGTAGCGCCAAATTTCAGGGATTCGCCTCGCTCCCAAAGATAGTTAATGGTGCATTTGGCGCTTATTGCATTGCATATAGACAGGCACATTTGTTGCTATATCATTTTATGGCACATTAAAACATTAGTTATTACATAGGAATAGTTATGGAAAAATACATCAAGACTTCACGGGACGGCAATGTCGCCATCATCACGCTGAACCGGCCCGAGAAACTCAATGCGTGGCACACCGCCATGCGCAACGAGATCATCGCCGCACTTGCCGCTTTCAATGCCGATACGGCGATCGGCGCCATCGTCATGACCGGTGCTGGTGACCGGGCCTTCTGCGCGGGCCAGGATCTGGAAGAAGCCCATGGTTTCGACCAGGCGCGCGTCGATGAATGGATGAGCGAGTGGGAAAACTACTACCGCACCATCCGTACGCTGCAAAAGCCATTGATCATCGCGCTCAACGGAACGGCGGCCGGCTCGGCCTTCCAGGTGGCGCTGTTGGCAGACATTCGTGTTGGCCACGCCGGCTCACGGATGGGGCAACCAGAGATCAATTCGGGTATCCCTAGCGTCACCGGTCCCTGGATCATGAAACAGATGCTGGGCATTTCCCGCACGATCGAACTGACGCTGACCGGCCGCATGATGGAAGCCGCTGAAGCGCATGCCCTGGGCCTGATTCACCATCTGGTGGAGCCAGCACAGGTGCTGCCCAAGGCGCTGGAAATCGCACGCGAACTGGCCGCCAAACCGTCGGTGGCAATGCGCCTGAACAAGCAGCGCTTTTGCGAAGTGTCCGAAGAAGGCTTCGTCAAGACCATCGCTGCAGGGCGTCGTATCCAGATGGAAGCCTACGCCACTGGAGAGCCGGCACGCATGATGGAAGAGTTCTTCAAGAAGCGAGGCCACAGCATCGCGAAGTAAAGCGCTACATCGTCGGTAACAGCAGCAGGGAATGCAGGTTTTGGATCAACTACTCTACAGAGGGAGCATGGTATGAAACAGCCCGTCAATAACAAGCGTCGTGGAGTGCTCAAGGCAGCAGGCGGCACGGCATTGGCAGTCGCAGCACCGATGGTTATCGCACAGAACAAGACACTGGTGGTGTCCGATCCGGGCGGCCCTTATACGACAGCGTATCGGAAGGCGTTCTACGATCCGTTCGAGAAGGAAACCGGCGTCAAGATCGTCAACGTCGCGCGCGAGTCACAACCGGTGGCCCAGTTTACCGCGATGGTGAAGGCCAAGAACTTTGTCTGGGACGTCACAACGCTCACCCTGCAACAAGATATTCCCATCCTTGAAGAAGGCGGACTGCTGGAACCGCTGGGCCTGGTGCCAACCGACTTCAAGAACATGCTGGCCGGTACCGTCACTTCCAATTTCCTGGGGGTAGATGTCTACGCCACCATCCTGGCCTACCGCACCGACAAGTACGCCAACAATACCCCCAAGACCTGGGCCGATTTCTGGAACGTCGAGAAATTCCCTGGCCGCCGCGCGTTGCGCCGCAATGCCATCGATACCCTGGAACAAGCCCTGATGGCTGACGGCGTCAGCCCCGACAAACTCTATCCGCTGGATCTTGACCGCGCCTTCAAGAGTCTGGACCGTATCAAGAAACACATCTCGGTGTGGTGGACCAGCGGTGCGCAATCGATGCAGCTGATCCAATCCGGTGAGGTTGACATGATCTCGATCTGGAATGCGCGCGCTCAAACCGCCATCGAAGGCGGCGCACCGGTGGCCATCAACTGGAACCAGGGCTTGTATTCGGTGGAAGGCTGGGGCGTACCGAAGGGTACGCCGAAGGCTGCCATCGCCAGGGACTTCGTCAAGTTCTGTGCCGACGCCAAGCTGCAAAGCGCATTCACCGATACCTTGGCCTATGGTCCGACGGCGCTGGAGGCGTACAAGGACATCCCACCCAAGCGTGCGGCGATCCTGCCGACCTCACCGGAAAACATCGGTCAGATGCGCCCGCCAAACGGCCCCTGGTGGCACAAGAACCGTCTCGCCGTGTCGGACCGCTTCAACGCCTGGCTGCTCAGCTAAGACCGCACAGCCGCACAGCCGCGCCGCAGCGCCAACGCCACAGGGCGTCATGCGGCGCAGCCATCCCTGCCTCTTTCGCACCGTCATCCACGCGCTTGTCAAATGCGCCGCGCGGGTGCATGAACTGAATGACACATCATGACTGCACGATTGCAAACACTGGGTATCTGCAAACACTACGACAGCGTGACCGCGCTTTCGCCGACCGACCTGACGGTGCAAGATGGCGAGTTCCTCACCTTGCTCGGCCCCTCTGGCTCGGGCAAGACGACACTGCTTCAGATCATCGCTGGTCTGGTCGAGCCCAGCGCAGGCCAACTTATTATCAGCGGCAAGGAAGCCACTCACAAGCCGGCCGGTGAACGCGGCATTGGCATGGTGTTTCAGAGTTATGCCCTGTTTCCGCATTTGTCAGTGTGGGAGAACATCGCCTATCCGCTGCGCATGCGCAAGATGGACAAGGCCGCGATCACTGCCGCCGTCCAGGATGCGCTGGATATGGTGCAAATGGGGGCCTATGTGCACCGCCTGCCGCGCGAGCTATCGGGCGGACAGCAACAGCGCATCGCGCTGGCGCGCTGTTTCGTCTACAAACCTTCGGTGATCCTGCTCGACGAGCCGTTGGGTGCGCTGGACAAAAAACTGCGCGAACACATGCAGGCCGAGATCCGCAAGCTGCACAAGGAGCTCGGTGCCACCTTCATCTATGTCACACACGATCAGGAAGAAGCACTCAACCTCTCCGACCGTATCTGCCTGATGAACAATTCAAAGATCGAGCAACTGGGTACGCCAGAAGATCTCTATGATCGCCCGGCCACCGCCTTCTCGGCGCAGTTCATTGGTTATTCCAACCTGTTGCGGGGAACGGCACAACGCGGCGCCGGCGGCGTCAGCGTATTGCATCACGGCCGCCACATACTTCCCCTCGACGCGGCGGCCGCGCGCGAAGGCAGGGCGCAAGCATTGGTGGTGCGACCCGAGCAGGCCACGCCGTGCGGTGCGACTGAAGCGCTGCTCAACGGCCAGGTCACTGAAGTGGTGTTTGCCGGATCGGATTATCGCGTGCTGGTCGACGTGGGCGGTGACGAGCCTTTCCTCTTGCGCTGCAGTCGTCGTGATGCGCCGGAGGTCGGCGCCAACATCGGCCTGCGCTGGAACCCGGCCCACGCTGCAGTGGTCAATCTATAAGCGGAGCACATCATGCCTGCCTCATTCGTGAAGACCCTGCGCGCACTGCTGCCAGCCGTACCTTGTCTGTTGTTCCTGGCGATCTTTTTCTGTCTGCCGGTGGTGGAGATCTTGCAAACCAGCGTGCTGGATGCCGATGGCCATTTCACCACCGCGCAATATGCGCGCCTGGGTAGTGACTTCGTGTTCTTCAAGGTGCTGTGGACGACCTTCTCGATCTCCGGGATGACCGCACTGTTCTCCGTCTTGCTTGGTTTTCCGGTCGCCTATTTCCTTAGCCAGCTGGACGATCGGATACGCGAGCGCTGGATCATGTGGATCATGATCCCATTCTGGACGAGCTATCTGGTCAAGACCTTTGCCTGGATCCTGGTGCTGTCCAAGACCGGGGTACTGCTTTCCCTGGCGCACGCGCTGGGCATGGTCGACGACGCGCGTGCTCTGGTGCCGTCCATGTTCGGTGTCATGATCGGCATGGTGCACGCCATGCTGCCGCTGGCCGTCATCAACATGCTGCCCATCATGCGCAGCGTCAACATGCAATTGATGCATGCGGCCGAAACGCTGGGGGCCAGCCCTTCGGTGTCATTCTTCTCGATCTTCCTCCCTATGGCGGGGCCGGGCGTGGCAGCTGCCGGCTTGCTGGTCTTCATCACCAGCCTCGGCTTCTTCATCCTGCCGGCCCTACTCGGCGCGCCCAGCGAGACCATGGTGGCGCAACTGGTGATCCAGGCCATCAACGAACTATTCAACCTGCCCTACGCTGCGGCCCTTTCGGCGGTACTGCTGGTGGCGGCCATCCTGATTTTCATGCTGTACGACAAGCTGGTCGGTCTATCATCGTTAAGTGGCGAAACGCGGTCCCGGTCGTCCAGTGGCGGTACCTGGAGCAATACCCTGCTGATCGCCATCGGGCGCCTGTTCAGTGGGCTCCGCCGTGCCACCGATGGGCGTCGTCCGATGATGAAGGTCTATGGCTTCGGCATTGTGGCATTGCTGTCCCTGCCGATCATCGTGGTGCTGCCCATTGCGTTCACCGATTCGGCCTTCCTGAGCTTCCCTCCCAAGGGACTCAGCTTGCGCTGGTTCAACAGTTTCCTGTTCTCGGAAGTCTGGCAGACGTCGTTCCTGCGTTCATTCGGCGTCGCCACGGTCACCGCGCTGGCCTCTACCGCATTTGGCATCGGCGCAGCGTTGGCGCTGACCCGCTTGCCTTCGCGCCTGACCAAGCCGTTCTTTGCCTTCTTGCTGGCACCCCTCATCGTGCCACGCATCGTAGTGGCGGTCGGTCTGTTCTATCTTTTTTCCCGGTTGAGCCTGGTCGGCACCGATATCGGCCTGGTCATCGGTCACACCGTACTGGCCATCCCCTATGTCGTGGTGACGATGGCGGCGGCACTCAAGCGCTTCGACTGGCGCCTGGACGACGCCGCGCGCATCCTCGGCGCGTCGGCCATGACGCGACTGCGCACCATCCACTTGCCGATCATGATCGGCAGCATCGCAGCGGCGTTACAGATGGCATTCATCATTTCGTTTGACGAACTGACCATCGCAATCTTCGTCAGTGGTGGCCTCAAGAACACGCTGCCCAAGCAGATGTGGGACGACATGATCCTGCAAGTGAACCCGACGCTGGCAGCCGTATCGCTGGTGATGGTGGTGATCATTGCACTGCTGGTCGCCCTCCCATCGCTGGTCAAGAGATTACGCATGGCCCGTACCTGACTCCACCCCTTTTGAATAAGAATCGACATGCACGTCTATCCACATTACTTTCCCGTTCGCGACGCCGCTGATAACCTCGATGTTGTGCCGCTACTGCAATCCGGCTTTGCCGCCCATGCAGAGCGTGCGGAAAAGACGCTCATCGAGTTCAACGGTGTACCCACCTCCTATGGCGAGATGGCACAGCGTGTCGCGCGCATGCGAACCTGGCTGACGCACCAAGGTATCGGCCACGGCGACCGGGTTGCCTTGATGCTTGAAAATGGCCTCGAACACATGGCGTTGATCTATGCGCTGATGCTGAGCGGGGCAGTCTGGGTGCCAGTCAATACGCGCCTCAAAGCGCCCGGTATCGACTATCTGCTCGGCCACTGCAAGCCCGATCTCTTCATTACGCAACCCAGCTTTGCCCAGGCTCTCGCCGGCCTGGAACAGGAACCCAAAAAACTGGTCTGGCTCAATGAGCTGGAACTGCCGGCTGCTGAAGCGCTGCCGCCCATCTCCATCGCATCGGACGACACGCTGTGCCTGATCTACACCTCCGGCACCACCGGAGCACCCAAGGGCGTCGTATTTACCCATCGTATGATGCGCATCGCCAGCGAGGGCACGGTGTTGGTATCCGGTGTGAAGCCGGGCGCCCGCATGTTCGTCTGGGAGCCGTTGTGCCACATCGGTGGTGCACAGCTGCTGCTGGTTCCCTTCCTGGCCGATGTCAGCCTGCAGGTGGTCGAACGTTTCTCGGCCAGTCGCTTTTGGCAGCAGGTGGATCAGGCCCGCTCGACCCATTTGCATTACCTGGGCGGCATTCTCGATATCGTCTGCCAGTTGCCACCCGAGACCCAGCCAGCGCAGCACACGCTGCAGGTCGCCTGGGGCGCTGGCGTATCGGCCAAATCGTGGGACAGCATCGTGCAACGCCTGGGGATTGCCTTGCGTGAATGTTATGGCATGACCGAGGTGTCGAGTTTCACCACCGTGAACTACAGCGGCAAACCAGGATCGATCGGCCGCGCCTTGCCCTGGCTGCGTGTCGAGCTGCTCGATGAGAACGACCAACCCGTACCCACCGGCGAGCTCGGCCAGATTGTGGTGTCCACCGATGTCGAGGGATGCTTCCTGCCCACCTATCTGGACAATCCGAAGGCCACCAGCGAAGCGCGCCGCCACGGCAAGCTCTACACCGGTGACATGGCACGCTCGGATGACGAAGGCGATCTGTTCTTCGTCGGCCGCAAGACGGACAGTATGCGGGTACGTGGAGAAAATGTGTCGGCCTGGGAAATCGAACGCATCTTCGTCATGCACCCGGCCATCGCCGCCGTCGCTGCCATCGGCGTGGCCAGCGATGTCGGCGAACAGGAAATCATGCTGTTCGTGCAATTCAAGGAAGAGATGAAGCTCCCATTTGATGAATTGGCTGCCTGGGCCAGCTCGCGCCTGGCGAGTTATCAGCTGCCGCGTTACTACCAGCAGGCGCAAGGATTCGAAACCACGCTGTCAGAACGCATCCGCAAGCATTTGCTGAGCCGTGATCTGTCGTTGGCCTGGGATCGTGTCAGCAATGTGCTGAAGTGACGTGGGAAGCGGCGATAATAGTGTTTTTTGACAGATGCCCCGCCGCAATGCGGGGCCAATGAGCGAACGCATGGCCACAAAAAAAGACACCGCCCGCACAGGCAACGAACTGACGGGCGCAGACTCACCGCTGTACGTGAACTCGGTCGAGAAGGCGATGAAGGTACTCATGGCCTTCGACGGCCAGCAGCGGCAGTTGTCGCTGACGCAGATCGCCGCCCTCACCGGCTTCGATCTCAGTACGACGCAACGTTTCACCTACACGCTGATGACGCTGGGTTACCTGAGCAAGGATGAGGCCGTGCGCAAGTACGAGCTGGCGCCACAGGTACTCAACTTCGCCTACCACTATCTGTCATCGAGCGACCTTGTGCTGCGCGCGACGCCCTACTTGCAACAACTGAGCCGGGAAACCGAGGAGACCACCAATCTCACCATCCTCGATGGCAGCGAGATTGTTTTCGTCCAGCGTATCGTCAGCAGCAATGTGCTCAATCCGACGGTGGTGACCGGCACGCGCTTACCGGCATTTTGCACCGCCAGCGGTCTTGCCATGATGGCGGCGCTCGATCCACATGAGGTCGACGACATTCTCGCGCGCAGCGACTTGCGCATGTACACCCCCTATACCGTGGCCGACAAGGATGCGATCAAGCAGCGTCTGATCCGTTTCCGCGAGCAGGGCTATGCGCACAGTCGCGAAGAATATTTCCTGGGCGATATCTCGACGGCGGCGGTGGTGATGGATAACCGTCGTGGCCGCCCGGTCGGGGCAGTCAACCTGGCCATTGTCACTGCACGTTGGGGCGGTGACGCCGACGAGCGCCGGCACGCCGATCTGGTGATGTCTGCTGCGCGTGCCATTGCCAGTTGATCATCTCGTTTCTCTGTTCGGAAATGCCACCTCCAAAATGACTGGCCTCGCCCGCACGGCCTCTACCTGAGGTATCGTTCAGCGCCAAGGAGGAGTTTTAAAATGGACTTTATTAAAATCCTGGAATACAAGAATTGGTCGGACCGGCGCATTCTTGATGCGGTAGCGCAACTCACTCAAGCGGAACACAAGCCTGCGCTGGATTTCGCTCGGCAACAGCTGAACCACATGGTTCGTGTTGAGGAGTTATTTCAAGCCAGATTGCGAGGAGTTGATGACCCCCATGACTCCACCAATACCGAGCATCTGCCGGAATTGGCCGAGCTGGATTCCAGGCTGACGGCGGCAAACCAATGGTCGTTGGCCTATGCCAGGAGCCTGACGTCCAGCAGTTGGAAGGAGAGCATTTCTTTCACGTTTGTCGATGGGAAGCGGGGAAGACTCAGCCGCGAAGAAGCCCTATTCCACCTCATCAATCATGGAACCTACCATCGAGGGGCAATGGGTCACGCTCTTGATCTGGCAGGTGGTCATCGTCCGGCCGATACCTACAACGTGTTCATTCATGCTGCCGAGCCGGAGAGAAGGGGCTGATTGCATTCCCCCATCAGCAACCGTGGCAGGCCACGGCGCCCATGACGGGTAACTACAAATCCAGTTCAATCACCTGGCAAGCCGCTCTGGAACAGCATGGCGTGAATTGGTCCATGCGGCGCTTTTCTTCGTCGCTGAGAATGAAATCGCGGTGGTCGATGCTGCCGCTCAGGACGCGGGTGATGCATGTCCCGCATATCCCTTGCTCGCAGGAAGTAGGAATTTCGATGCCATTTTCTGCCAATACCTGAACGACTGACTTGTCTTCAGGGATGTGGAAGACATCGCCGGTGCTTGCAATCTTGACGTCAAAGCTAGCGCCGCTCTTTTCCTCGACCGACGGTGGGGAAAAATACTCCTTGTGGAGCTGTTCTTTTTTCCAGCCCAGCCGTTCCGATTCGCCCAAGACGAAATCCATGAACCCGGTCGGCCCGCACACGTAAAGGTGGTCATCGGGTTGACGAGACCTGGCGATGTCAGCCAGGTCGAGCTTCTGACCTTCGTTATCGAAGTAGAACCGCACGTCTTTGGCAAAGGAGCGTTCGGCAAGACGCTGGCGAAACGCTGCGCGAGTGGGTGACCGGGCGCTGAAATGAAGTTCGAATGCTCTGGATTGGGCGTGTAACTCCTCTGCCATGGACAATATGGGCGTGATGCCCACGCCACCGGCCACCAAAATCGACCGACCGGTGCTGGGTACCAGGTTGAAGTTGTTTCGGGGCGCACTGATACGGATCGATTGGCCGACTTCAATCGCATGCATGCCCCTGGAGCCGCCACGGGACGGTTCTGTCAGAAGCACGGCAATTTCGTACTCGCTCTCTTGTCCTGCCACGTTACACAGCGAATATTGGCGGATCAGGTTGGGAGCGACTTCGACATCAATGTGCGAACCGGCAGTGAAGCGGGGCAACGCCTCACCACTGGCCACTCTGAACTTGAACGAATAGATTCCATCAGCTTCCAGGACCTTGGCCGATACGGTCATGGTCATCCACAAGTTACTGCCTACATCGAGCTTCATATTCTCATTCCTGCTGACTTCTGGATTCAGGACTGCTGCATCATCACCGTCTGGGGGAAGCCGGAACCGGTCGATGGCGGAGCGTTTTCCTTATCCTTGGCTTCCTGGTCGGCACGTCCTTTGAGATAGCGCCGCATGGCCACGCCGAGCGCATCGCTGGCGATGGAAATCTCGTAGAGGTCGTCCCCCTGTTCTGCGATCACTTCTTCGAGCAAGCTCAGGCCGACCACGTCTTCATCGAATGCCTTGAAGAAATTCGTGGCCATGAATTGCGTCGCTGCCTCATCGGTCTGGGCAAAGTCACGGCCCAAATAGATGAAGTAGTGGGTGGTGTTGTGCGTGGCAGGTGTGGCCATGTGAGCGACCTTGATGAGGAATTCCGGACGTTCTCCTTCCGCAAGTGCCGAATCGTACAAGCGTGTTGTCACCTCGTAGAGCGCAGGCGTCAGGAATTCATTGCGAACGATGCGCGATGCGGTTGGAACGCCGTCCAGTCCTGTCGGCTTTCCCCAGACCGGTGGCAGTTTGGTCGGCGACACCGTGCGTACCAAGGAAAACCTGCCTTCACCCATCTCGGATGTGGTCGGTGCTTTCACATAGTCGGGTGAACCGATGGTGTTCGCATGCATGTAGCTCAGGTGCGAGGTATCCAGCAGATTCTCGTGCAAATAGACGTAACTGGACTTCAGGTCGTAGTAGCCCTTGGCGCCTGCCCATTCACTATCCACCATCCAGGGCAGCGCCGGAACCTTGGATTCATCAGCCAGAGCAGGGTCACCCATCCAGATCCAGATGACCGGGCCACGCTCCGCAAGCGGATAGGTACGCACGCCGATGTTCTTCGGGCATTTTGCAACTGCAGGGGCTTCGATGCAGTCACCGGATGGGTCATAGCGCAGGCCATGGTAGCCGCAGACGACGGTATCACCGTCCAACTGGCCCGCTGACAGAGGATAGGAACGGTGCACGCAACGGTCGTCCATGACGACCGGATTGCCAGCTTCGGTGCGGTACAGGATCACGCGTTTGCCGAGCAGGGTGCGTTTGAGCAGAAAACGACCTACTTCATCGCTGAAGGCTGCGACATACCATTCGTTGAAGATGAACGGGGTGTTGCGGTCGGCGAGGCGGCTCATGGCGACTTGTGCGCCGCGGATGATGTCGTGAGATGGCTGTGTCATGCTGGTCTCCACTTTGTAGTAATTGCTAGGTGCAAATTCCGATATTAGTCTTCTTGCCTGCAAGATTTTGTCTCTATGCGAAGCAGGACTTGCCCGATTTTGCCGTGCACGGAAACGCTATGCTGCTCCAAGAGGCGGCGTCAGATCGGCTCTGCCAGGACCTTCAGGGATTGTTCGACAAGCACGGTTTGCTCGGCGATCGGCCGACCGGCCTGTTCGCGTCGCCCAATCTCCAGTGAGTTCTGCACCACCAGCAGGCAGCGCTCATAGCGCCGGGACATGTAGCGCATCAACGCGCGGTCGATATCCTGGCCGTCGCCAAATTCTTCAGCCAGTACCAAGGCATCTTCCGCCGCCAGACCCGCACCGGACGCCAATTGAGGCGTCGTCGGATGGGCGGCATCGCCGATGAGAAGAACTCGCCCCTTGAACCATGGGCCCGGCAGTAAAAAGGCTTCCAACGGCCGATGGACGATGGTGTTCTCCGCGCTCAGAGATTTGCCGATTTCGCGGATGATGCCGCCATAGGAGCGAGTCAGACGTTCCAGTTCTTCAGGAAGGGACTCTTCCGGGAGCCGACGTTTTTCCTTGGCGTTTTCCAGGAGAAACATGTACATCCGCTCGTTGGATACGGGGGTCAAACCGACCTTATACGGGCCGCCCAGGAAGAAATGGCGCCGGTCAATTTCAGGAGGGCGCGGCAGTTGGGCGCGCCAGGCGCTTTGACCGGTGTACTCAGGAGTGGGCGAGTCGAGGAAGAGCAGGCTCCGGACACGTGAGAAAAGTCCGTCCGCGCCGATCACCAGGTCATAGCCAGACCTGGTGCCGTCGGTCAGTTCTACATCGACCTGGTCTGGGCCTTGGTCGAACTTCTCAACCGACAGGCCAAGACGCACATTCACGCCAGCCGCCAGGACTCTGGCCGACAGAATCTTGTGCAGTACCGGCCGCATGATGCCGCCACAGCCGGGAATGCCATCTTCTGGTCGTACGGGGGTGGGCAATACTGCCAGACGCGCACCGTCGGTAGAGCACACCTGAATGCCGGTGCCGGTGTAGGCCTGCGCTTCAATGTCGGGTAGCACGCCTAGCGCTTTGAATGCCCGCAGTGTAGGGCCGGTAATCGTGATGCCGGCGCCGTAGACACGCCATTCCGGGTCAAGATCAATGAGCTCCACTTGGTGACCGAACCTGGCCAGTGATATGGCGGCAGACATCCCGCCAACCCCGCCACCCACGATAAGAATCTTCTTCTGTTGCATCTACACGAGTCTCCAGTTACCGGACCCAGCACGACCGCAGTCGATACGAAAGGCCAGAATGTTATCCACCCTGGCAGCGTAGCGGTATGCATGGATGAAATTTGCCTGAACTGGCCGTGCAATTTGTCTCGGAGCGAAGGAGGCAGATAGCGATGCTGCGCTGAGGGTCAAAAGGCGCAGCACAGGGGGCAAAGTGGCGGGCTTGCGCGCGCCTACGATATCAGTCCCGGGCCCACACCGATAAGGGCTTGCAACTGACAAAGGTGACGAATTGAGCGAGAACGTAGAGAATGCCGGCGCCGTGCAGGGCCGCCCCAAGACCCTGGCCGAAGCCAGGCAATGGATGCTGGGTAAGCTGGCCGCCAAGGTGCACCCGATGAATCTGGTGTCGAAGGAAGACGGTGAGCGTCTCATTGACTCCCTTCAGGGTCTGGATGGCGCATCGTGGGCGGCAGTCTGGGGCAAGGCCGGTGACGAAACACGCGCTCTGGCGGACCGCGCCCGTGAAAGCGCCAACGACGCCGAAGCCGCCGCGCTCTACATGAAGGCAAGCGGCTTCTATTTCATGGGTCGATTCCCTTGCCCGAATCATCCTGACAAGGAGCGTTGTGCACGCGCAGAGCGCGAGACCTATGTCCTGGCGGGTTCGTATTGGGATAATCCGGTGCAGCGCGTCACCATTCCCTTCGAAGGCCGCAGCGGTGAAGGCAAGGAAATTGTGTTCCTGATCCGTCGTCCCAAAGGTGTGGAGCGCCCGCCTGTCGTTGTCATGTGGGGCGGGGTGGATGCGTGGAAAGAACAGATGACCGCCGCATGCAATGCCTTCCTGGCTGCTGGCGTGGCGACCATCGCCATGGACAATGCAGGCACTGGCGAGTCACCAGTGAAGGGTGTTCAGGATGCAGAGCGCCAGTTCCTGCCCGTATTCGAGTGGGCCAGTCGTCAGAGTGACCTGGACGGCGCAAAGGTCGGTATCCTGGGGCGCTCGTTCGGCGGCTACTGGGCCACTAAACTGGCACACGTGCACCCGGAACGCATTGCGGCCGCTGTGAACTGGGGCGGTGGTGCCCACTATATGTTCCAGCCAGAGTGGGTCGAATCCTCCCGTTACCCCGACAGCTACCTGATGGAGCTTGTCGAAACGCGTCAGCGCATGCTGGGCGTGTCTACCGACCAGGAATACATTGACGGCTTCAAGCGCCTTTCTCTGGTCGACCAGGGGCTGCTCGACCAACCCAGCGCGCCGATGCTGCTGGTGAACGGCAAAGAAGACAAGCAGTGTCCCATCGCTGACCTGCATCTCCTGATCGAGCGTGGCACTCCCAAGGCCGTTCGCCTGTTCCCGGGCGGACACATGGGAAATACGCCGCAGACGCTGCCAACGATCGTCCAGTGGCTGTCCACCCACGTCAAAAACCAGGTGGGGGCCGCATGAGCGGAAACTGGGTCCAGCAGATCCCATCGCAATCTGCCTACTGGTTGAACAAGGTGCTGTTCGAGGTCCATCACAACGATGGGCAGCTCAAGCGCTATCTGGCATCTCCGAACGAGTATCTGTCGACGGTTCCCATGCCGGAAAATCTTCGGGTAGCAGTTCGAGACAATGATATTGGCAGCATGTATCTGGCTGGAGCCAATCCCTATCTGTTAAGGGCGCACTGCCTGGGATTGCGCATTTCAGAACAGGAATTCCTTGCCTCACTGAAGGCCGTCGCTGGAGGGCAAAAGAATGGCTGAACTCGTAGGAATCTATGCGGCGAGCCACACGCCCGTCATGCTGAATTTTCCGGATGCCATCCCCGGTGAAGACCGGGACGCGATTTTCGCGGCGTTCAAGGATATGGGGCGGCGTATCGCCGAGTCGCGGCCCGATACAGTCATCGTCATCTCCGATGACCATGTCCACAACTTCTTTTTCAACAACTTCCCTGCGTTTTGCATCGGTGCCGCCGAAAGCTACCAGACGCCTGTGGAACACTGGCTGAAGGCCGAGAAGCAAGTCCTGCCGGGGAATGCGGCGTTGGGCGCGCACCTCCTGGGTGAAGCGCTACAAAACGGATTTGACCCGTCCTTCTCGATCGAGCTGGTGCTTGACCACGGCGCGCTGACCCCGCTGCTGTTGGCCGGTTTGGTACCTCATGTGCAAATCGTTCCCTTACTGGTGAACTGTGTCCAGCCACCCTTACCCACGATGCGCCGATGCGTCGACTGGGGCAAGTTCCTTCGCAAGGCGATCACCCGCTTTGACGCCAGCAAGCGCATCGCGATTCTTGCAACCGGTGGCATCAGCCACGATATCGCCACGCCGCGAATGGGCATGGTCAACGAGGAATTTGACCGTCAGTTCCTGGCCAACCTGGGCAGCGGTAATACGGATACGATTGTTGAGCACGCGACAAGCCATGTCGCTGCTGCAGGAAATGGTGCGGAAGAAATCCGCAACTGGTTGATTGGCCATGGTGCGGCAGCCGGCGCCCAGTTCGAGTCGCTCTACTACAAGGCAGTCTCAAAATGGTACACAGGGATTGGTCTGGCCCAGTGGAAAGTGAAAGGCTGAGATGAACGCTGAAATTGTCCCACTTGCAGCCGAGTCACTCGGCAAGGATGAACGTCACGCGGTCGTCTTGCTGCATCCCATTTGTGCGAATCGCGATATCTGGCGCCTGCAAGTGCCAGTCTGGTCAAAGTCGTTCCGGCTGGTTCTGGTTGACCTGCCTGGACACGGCTTCAGTAAGCCACTCGGGGGGGCGCCAACACTCACGGACTTCGCGCGGCAACTGGCTGTCACTCTGACGAGGGCGGGTGTTGACCAGGTCTCACTGGTCGGCGTGTCGCTTGGCGCAATGCTTGCACAGGCTTTTGCACTGGAATTTCCGGAGCGAATCCGAAAGCTCGTCCTTGCCAACGCCGGCGCGGTCACTCCTGAACCCCTGGTGGCGCTATGGAATGAGCGTCAAAGGAGTTACCGCGAGGTCGGCGCCGAGCAGCATGTACGTTCGACGATAGAGCGCTGGTTCGATGATGACTATCGCGCCCGTGCGCCGCTGACCGTGAAGTGGATTGAATCCCTTGTACGAGGTACCACTCAGGCGGGGTACTTTGAGGCAGTCGATGCCATCAAGGGAATGAACCACGTAGCGAGACTGCAGGAGATATCAGTACCCACGCTGGTCGTGGCCGGTGAGAGGGATGCCGCCGTGAAGCCGGAGATTTGTGCAAAGGTCGCCGAAGGCATTGCGGGCGCCAGATTTGTGGCGCTGCCGGCGGGTCATATCAGCAATGTTGAAGCCGCTGCCGAATTCACGGAAGTTGTCGGGCAATTCCTGCTGAGCTGAATCAGGAGTCAAGAGTCAGGCAGCTCCTGACGGCCGAGGCCCCAATCCGTTGGCTGCGGATTGGGGCCTCGCCACATGGCCCTGCCGCATCCATGCAGGGCTTAGCCGTGCACCTTCCTGTACTCCCGAGGAGTCATGTCGAACTTCTCCTTGAAGGCACGGCTGAAGTGGGCAACATCGCTGAAGCCCCACCCATAAGCCACCTCCCCGATGGGCCGGTTCGAGAGTTGGCGCGATACCAGGTCTTCACGGCATCGCTCGAGACGCTCGGACCACACCCACTTCATCAGCGATGTCTGTTCCGCGGTAAAGAGCTGATAGATGTGCCGCGTCGACAGGTTGACCGCCTGCGAAATCATCTCCGCATCCAGCGACGAATCGTGCAGGTTGTCACGAACAAACGCACGGATGCGCTCAAGGTGAAAAACGTGCAGCTTGGAGGGTAGGGCCGTCATTTCCTTGTCGCAGAGGGAAAGCGCAACCGCAAGTGTGTACGGAAGGGCTTGCGCAATACGAGCGGCCGTATTTTCATCGAGATCCGATGCCATGCCGAACATCTCGTCATTCATTGCCCGGAAGATTGCCCCCGGGCCACCGGCCGTCTCGATTCGCCTGGCCGTGCGTAGATGCGCATCGGGAACCACCCTGCGCAACAGCTCCGAATCCACATAGGTCGAGTGCGTCACCATATGCCCGGTTTCGATGTGGAAGGGGGATGCCAGGTCGATAAGCACCATGTCTCCAGGCCGTACACGGGCGCTGCGCCCGCCTTGGGAAACATGCGCCTCGCCTTCCTTCTGGACAGTCACCAGCCACCGGCGGGTGTCTTTATGTGTCGCCGGTGCGGACGTCTCATGGGGAGAAAAGCGGATGGACGCAAATTGCAGGCTTCTGCCGCAATAGGCTTGCATCTGGGTGCTCAAGGGCTCGTCTTTTCCGGAGTCTAGTGACAGGCCGATCGAAAAAAGGCTGGCCATCTGCCTTTCGAACAGTCGAGCTCCCTCACGGGACGGACTCTCAGCGGTAGAGAAGGTGCGGATAAAAATGGCTGTCTCCTTGGTCGTCGCGGCGCTGTTTTTGTTTTCAGCTGGTGGGCGAAATGAGTCCGCCGCTGATGTCGCCTTATTAGTCAAATTCTAGCGCGGACTGAAGCAAGATGGGGAATCGTAAAGGAATAGATTAACGCTACTCCCACCGGGAAATGGGAGACAGAAATAGTTTGCTCGCATCAACACAAAAAGCTGCTCATAAATGTAGCTCATTAATGCAGCTCCTAAACGCAGTTCATCGGAGACCTTGCCCACTTCACCACGCGGCGCTCAGCGCCAGATGCATCGTCGTCTTTGACGGCGAGCTACAACCATAACAACGAAATGGAATGTCGCACTTGGCCGATAGGGCGTCGTGCGTCCTTCTGAAAGAGGAAAGAGAGACATGCAAAACAACAAATGGAAATTCGGTGCAATTGCTGCCCTTGCTACGCTGCCCGTCGCCTCCTGGGCTCAAAGCAGTGTCACCATCTCGGGCATCATGGATGCAGGGGTTTCATACGTCAGCAATCAATCCGGGAAAAGCAATCTGCGGGCCGATAACGGCATCGGCGTCCCGAACATCCTGTTCATCAAGGGACAAGAAGACCTGGGTGGAGGCACTGCGGCCATCTTCCAGCTTGAGAGCCAGTTCAATCTCAGCACCGGCGCATCCTTGCCCGGAAACAATCTCATCTTCGGCCGCCAATCGCTGGTTGGTCTGAGGGATAACAAATGGGGCACACTCACCGCCGGTAACCAGTACGAATTCATGCACGACTCGCTGTTATTCGGCGGCTTTGATTCCGCGCTGACCTATGGCGGGTACTACACATTCCGCCAGGGACCGTTCAATGCCCTGGCGGTGCCGAACAACCCAACCGGCGCCTCGGACTTCGACCGCCTGGCCGGCCTGGCTCGCGTCGCCAATTCCGTCAAGTATCTGAGTCCGGATTTCAATGGTGTGACGTTCGGTGGGATGTATGGCCTCGGCGAGGTAGCGGGAGACACCTCTGCATCGCGCACCATCAGCCTCGGCACCAACTATGCCAGTGGTGCATTCGGCCTGGCAGCCGCATATACCGATGCGCGCTATTCCACCATGAGCAACGGCCACGACGGTATCCGCAACTGGGGTTTGGGTGCGCGATACCGGATCGGCGACTACAAGCTCAATCTGCTCTACACCAACACCCGCAATACCCTGACCAAGGGCGAGGTGAACGTCTATCAAGCCGGCGTCAACTGGCAGATGGATGTTGCCTGGAACCTGGGCGTCTCCTATGAGTACATGAAGGGGAACGCGCAATTGGCGCACAATTACGCCCATCAGGGAAATGCGACGCTGCAGTATTGGCTCTCGAAGCGGACCGATATCTACCTGCAGACCGTGTATCAGAAGGCAGGCGGCGACAACGCCACTACCCAGGCCTGGATCAACGGCCTGTACGGCCCGGGGTCTGCTTCCAGCACAGGTAGCCAAGCCATCTTCCGGATCGGCATGGCAACCCGCTTCTGAGCAGCGTAAGCCCTGAATTAAAAGAACAGAACGGAGATAGTATGAATATGTTGTCCAGTGGGACTGCTGCCGCAGTGGTTGGAGAAGAGTCCTGGCGGTATCGCGGATGGGTGGTGGTCTTGGCGTCGATGATTGCATTGATGTTCGGGCCCAGTACCGTGGCGGTCCTCAGTCTGGGGCTTTTCATCAAGCCCCTCGAAGCCGATTTTGGCTGGAGTCGTACCCAGATCGCGCTCGCCAGCTCTATCGTGTCTTATACGGTGATGTTCATTTCCCCGATTCAGGGCTACCTGACTGACCGCTTTGGCGCGCGGGCTGTCATCGTCCCTTGCATTCCCTTGTTCTGCGTCGCCGTAGCGCTGATGTACTTCATGCCGCCAGTGCCGTGGATCTACTACGCCGCATGGGTTGCTCTGCCAGCTATCGGGATTGGTATCTTCCCGCTCTCGTATCTCCGAGTAGTCAGTTCCTGGTTTGATAAGCGCCTGGGCCTGGCTATCGGCATCGCCAACGCTGGTATCGGCATCGGTGGCGCCGTGATTCCGCTCGTTATCGGAACGGTGATTGTTCAACAGGGCTGGCGTGCTGGATTCGTGGAGTTGGCCGTGTTGGTCGCGCTGACGCTTCCCATTGCGTTCTTCTTCGTCCGAGAAAAGCCCGGTACCGAGCCCAAAAAAGGGAAAGCGGAGAGCGTTCCTGGTGTTGATTTCAAGGTGGCCGTACGTAGTAAGCAATTCAAACTGCTGGTCGGCATCTTCATGCTGCTGGGTGTCATCAATACCGCATTGATTGTTCACCAGATTCCAATGTTGATTGATGCAGGCGTGACCCCACAGCGCGCTGCGGTGGTACAGGCGACCTTCGGCATCTTCGTCATTGTGGGACGCCTGCTTACCGGCCTGCTTATTGACTACATCTCTGCCGCGTTGGTCATGTGTGTCCTCGTACTGGGAGGCACGATTGCCTGTGTGCTGTACGCGTATGGCGTCACCGGTGACGTTGTTTTCCTATGTGCCGCATTGCTGGGAATGGTGCTGGGGGCAGAGTTCGATGTGCTCAGCTACCTTTTGAAGCGCTATTTCGGTATGCGCTCGTTCGGCAAGCTCTATGGCGTGATTTTCGCTGTATTCCAGTTCGGCGCTGGTGCCGGCGCCGCATTTCTTCCCATCATGCGCCAAGCCTCCGGAAGTTATCGCTCTGGTCTACTGGCCTTTTCAGCCGCCACCTTAGTGTGCGCATTGCTGCTCGTAATGCTCCACCTTTGCGGTCGTGTCGGGCAAGCTCAAGCACATCCCCATCATTCGAGTATTTGACAAGGAAGTCTATGGAACAAAACGCAGGCGAACCTCGGCTGCCAGTCGTCGATGTTGCAACAGCCTCGCCAGAACAGAAGCGCGTCCTGGATGACATCCTGAACGGGCCGCGCGGTAACCTGGCCGGTCCGTTCCTCTCGTGGATTCACAGCCCTGAGCTGGCACAGCATGCACAGAAGCTTGGCGCATTCTGCCGCTATCACACGAAGTTGTCGTTACGGCTGTCTGAGCTGGCGATCCTTTGTACGGCTTCGAAGTGGCGAGCTCAGGCAGAGTGGCAGATTCACTATCCTATTGGCATCGATGCCGGACTGGATGAACGGAATATCGAACTGGTTCGCCTGGGCAAGGAGCCGGAATTCACGCTTCGTGAAGAACAGTTGATTTGGGAGCTGGTGGAGGAACTCTATGAAACGAAGCGAGTTTCAGAGCCGCTCTACAAAGAGGCAGAGCAGTACTTTGGTGTCGAGGTGTTGGTGAATCTTGTTGGGCTGCTGGGTTACTACGCGTTGGTCGCCATGACGTTGAATGTTTTTCAGGTGTGCCATGGAGACGGGCCGCTTCCGTTTGAAGGGTAGTTTTCTCCGGTACTGATTCTGGCTTGGCCATACGTGGGTTATAAAGAATTCACGTATACAGTGGCTATAAAATTCGTCTCAGATAACTTGAATAGGAAACCTTACCTTGTATCCAAGAGCCAACAATTTCAGTAGCTCTTCCGCCTGAAACTACACTGGTCAGCTTTTAGCCGTCCAGGGTGTCTTCGCAAAGGTAGCGCCGCCTGGCGATTTCGTTTAATAGCAGTAGTGGAGGCATAAATTATTCTTTGGAATTTTGAATGAAAATCGATGGACCGATCGGCTGCCGGCTAAAGGAAATCTAGCGTTTATCATTTCAGCATGTGCGGCTGCATCACCATATCCGGCGATTTTTCTTCATGAAGTTGCGAAGTATTTTTTGCACATTTCCGTCTATGAAATTATCTTGATCTACAAACGCCTCAATTTTCTTCAAATAACGGTAGCCACCTAGTGTGTCAAGAGTTGTTTCCAACATCTTCAAAAATAAATCTTGGTCTATAGTGATATCTAAAAATGTTTGTATGTGCAGATCCTTAGATACAAACGTTTCTACAACGATTTGCCGAATACGAAGACACCGGTCCCATCTCCGATAAGATGGAACCCACGGCAACCGGTCCTCAATCAAATTCCAGTTCTCGTCATCTAGTTCCGACCTCTCAAGAGATGCGTGCAATGATTCAAAGGAGAGGCTTAATAGCTCCCCTACGCTGCGCGATCGCCAGCCCAAAGCACGCCTAAACGCGTATGCGACAAGCCGTATTGAAAGAGTTCCGGTGTTGTTTTTTAAGTTAGAGAGCGCGATGAACCACGGATCATGACCATATTCATTTGGTATCGATTCTGGAGACAACTCAAACGACAATGCCTCCAGCATCCTCTCATCATGGATATGCGCATCGGTTAAAAACGATGCTACTGCACTCGTGTTGAGGCATGAGAACCGGAGCCAATAGGATTCGCGTGCAATGCGAACATGACTATGCTTAGCCATTAACATGCAGAACAGTATCTTAGTAGATCCGAAAAGCCGGACCGCGGACGCGATTGGATTTTCCTGTTTTAGTCCCCGTAGCATGGCTACGATCACTACCTCCATATCGATTTCACTGTCTTCAGAGATGATCAGTGCTGGATCAATTTGAGCTAGCTTCCAAAATGCTTCCGACGATAGAAGATCAGGTCTGATTTTAAGAAGCTGGCTATAGGAAAGTTCCATCTCTCTGAACCCAGAGAGAATTGATTCGACAGGTATTTCTTTAACTGCAGATAGCATTATCTTGGAGACTGACTCATTACTGGAAATGAGCTCCCATAACTTTTCGGGGAAATGGCGCCATAAGATATTGGCTAGAGATTGACACTTCTCTTGTACTAATGAAGGTTCTAGGCTGCTCAGGTTATCTATGACAAATGTCAGTGAGTTTTTGTTTGCATTTGCAATGTTATGCAGCGCCAGTTTTGCAACTTCTGCACGCGCATATTTCGACTGATTCAGTAGCGAAATACTTTCAAGTGATGCGACGGTTGCATCAATGCTTAGATGCTTCTCGTCATTCTCAAGCAATGCATGAAAGTTGCATAGCGTGGCCATTGCTTCTCTTCCACCTTGCGTCTCTGCACCTAAAACACGCAGTGTCTGTCTCAAGCCAGTGTTACTTGGTTGAGCAATGTCTCGGACGAGAGTGGATAGCCATTCCGTTTGCACGGGAGGCAAATATGTATTGGTTCTACTATTGGTGGAATGAGCTTGCAAAACTTGCAGATCAAACTCTCCGTATTCGTTTGAACGATCTCTACTTGTAAGCGTACAGAATCTAAATGAGCGGCGAAGCCTTGGCCATTGCTGATCCCACACTCGCAAAACGGAAGCGTCAACGTCGACATTGCTTTCTCGCCGAATCAAGACCTTATCCAACGGTTTTTCGTATAAACCCGCCAATACTTCGCTCAGCCATGCCTTCTGCGAGGCCTCCATCCCAAATGGAGTAGAAAAGTCATCTAACTCAACAGACAAGGTTTGGGAGTACTGACGGAAGTTATGAGCATCGGGACGGATAAAGTGTTCGGCGATTTGAGAGGGGCAAGTGATGCGGCCAAGATCTGCGAAATCAATATAGAGTGTGTGAGTCCACACGCAACCCGGCCTACTCATCTCGGGAGCAGGCCATGTCTTTGCAAGCGCATATACGCCAGCATCACTTAACGGATATCCCGTAAGGTAAGCGATGCCCTCAGAGGCGACGCCAGGTCCTGAAACGTCGCTCATAACAAGAACAAGCTTTGCTTCGGGCGAAGAGAAGCTAGTTGACGAATTCAGTAGGCGATGTCCGTCCGAATATCCATGAAGCGTTTGTTGAACAATTGTAATCACGGTCCTACCTTAACAGCCAATGTAACGGTTCAGTAAGATCGTGAGATATGTTCCCATCATATTCGACCTTAATTCTTTCCGTAGGTGAGGACAGTTCCCGCAGATTGTCGGCAGCAACAGTAGGCTGTGACTTTTTGTCATAATCACCACCTTGAGCACTAATTCCGTAAATTCGGAATGTCCATCCATCGTTAAGTCCGTTGGTCAGATATTGACGCAGTAATGGCATTCGCTTTGCTAAATAATCTTTCGGGGATAGCTTTTCCGCTTCTACGGTGTCCCAAGCAGAAAGCACTAAGGCAAGCTTCCGTGGCCCCACATCGAATGGGGGATTCTGTAAGGATTGCAGCAGGTCAATAACTTGGACTTGTGTTGGAGCCATCCTTGGTGTCCATGCTAAAGGAATGCCGTTATTCTCGGTTTCATATGCGATTCCGGCATTTTCGCTTTGAACGCGGTCATCAACAATCCAGCCAGGCGCTTTGATCGTGTCAGCATGGATAAAGAACATCACACCATTGCTGAGAATCATTCTGGAAATTTCCTGATCGCACTCCCGCTCTTCCCACATTTGTCTAAACGCTTCCCCCGCGACATCAGGAAAAGAAACAGAATCTATGTTCCCATCGTCATCGCGAACCATGACATTAACCACTCGGTCACCGGACACCGAGGTGCGTTCTTGCTTGTGAGCTTGACGCCATAAATCGGCTATCTGATTTAAGTGTTCGGTATTGCCGGAGCGTAGTACAGAGAATTTCAACTTGCTATTGATATCGGCTTCTAAGAGTACATGCCAGAATGCCGCGAGATAAGTTGTCTTTCCCGATTCAGGAAGGCCAATAACGACTACTGATTTTTCAGCCATATAGGGCACCCTTAACTGATCGATCTGATTCGAGAAAAATATCTTTCTGGAGTAACAGTTATAGCTGGCAACTTTTGAGCATCGTAGCGTAAGGCCGAGTTCATCCAGAAAGCTAAAAGATGGCTCAATCCTTCGCCGCGCTTTTCACTGCCGGTTTTCGGAGAGGCTGCAATTTGGAACCCCTCTATCTGAGAAAAATATTCAGCGTAGTTTTCTTTTAAGCGTTCGACCAATGATGAAAATTCTGAAAGTGCTCTATTACCAAGATCGCCTCCAGCTCGGATTTCATCCATCTTCGTGAGAACAACAGCAAGCCTCTGCCACTTACGTAAGACCTCAGCCTCTAGGAACGCTTGGAGCATCAGTCGTACATCTGTTTTTATGTTATGTCTGAGCCCGTTATCCAATAACTTAGATCCATCCACGAGCATAACAATCACGTCTGCTCGGCTCAGTTCGAAGAATTTCTTGGCTGCATCTGGATCATTTCTTGTCTCGATATATTCTTCTCCAGCACGATCTCCAAGTAAAACGGCCGCTTTGAGCTTGTTATTCGTATTGATTACATCAAGGTGGAAGAAGAGTACATCTCCTCGAGCAGTTCTTTCCGTATGAGGATGTTCTCGTTGAGATTCGGCTCGCGCATCGTGACAGACCTGCTCAAAAGAATGTAAGGTTTGAGAACGAGAAAATTCAATTCCGTCTACATCACCTGCTTGAAATTGATCGTAGAGCCCCGCGATCAGACTCGTCTTCCCCGCATCATGGGGACCAATGATTGCAATCACACGAGAAATTCGATCTGACAGAATTTTCTGTGCCCCGAAAATCGTAAGTGCCTTCGCAGATGAGAGTTCGATAGTGGTTTTTTTGGGGGAGGCAGCTTGTTGCAGTGGTACTTCAGAATTCGCGGGGGTTCTTCCAAATTGCGGACAAATTGAAGCTTCATCAAAACCTTCTATGCATCGCCCGCCTGAGGAAATCCGACATTCAGGATTGGCGCACTTGAGTAGTTCATTTGCGTATTCGGCCATCACTCGCCTCGAAGGACCAAGATTTCTCTATAGAGCAACATGGAGAGATCCAAAGATCCCAAAGTAGCAGTCTCTTGAAGGCCGCAAACTGCAGCCCATACCGGAATCCACGCTGATTTCCCATCGACTTCGAGCCTTCGCTTAAACGCTTCGTGAATTGGTGTGGTAACAGAGGATATATGCGTGGCAAGGCCCTCATCGTAAATCGATTTGATCCAATCAAGAGGTATGTCTTGCAGAACCGCACTGATGGTCAGCGAAACGTCATTGCTAATATTTGCTCTGGAGAGAAGAGCTTCGACAGCAAGCGGGCCTGGGAGAGTAGATGTAACTTGTGCCAGTTCATTGGCCAAAATAAGTGGTCGTTGATTTTCGGGAATCTCAGAAAATAGCAGATTCTGGTAATTGCTCCGTCCGCCCTGTAACCACCACAACATATCTAGTTCCTCATCCTGCATTCGGACATACTTCTGAACGCTAGTTTCGAACTGGAGTTGCCGCCTCCACAAATTGGCAACTGCATTACTTGTGGCAGTCGCTAACGCAGTAAATGCTGCACTAATCTGAGCGGTGTCAATTGCCTGCAGCTTGCTTATTGCGTCAGCAGCATCGACTGATATTGTTGGCTTGTTATTTGTAAATGCCGGGCGTCGGCGGCTTGAGTCCGACAATGTTTTAACGGTGTTCTTTGCCATGCCGACAATATCCATCGGTTGCTCCAGCGAGCGAAGTCCACCAAACGAGGTTGTTAGTACAAGCATTGCAGCGAGTCCGGCCGTTGCATTCTCTTTTCCTAGAGCTTGAAAAAGCGTAGCTGCAGCCAGAAGCGACAGCTCGGCATCTCCAACCGCATCACCATCCAGTGCATAGGTAGCTCTTAGGTTTGCTAACTCGCTAGCTGAGGCGTTTTGGCTAGACTGGAACGTAAGCCTAATCAATGCTTCGATTGTGGGCCGGTTTAAGTTGCCAGCGATAGTTTGTATATTCCTATTCCTCAAAGCGATTGCTTGAGGATTTGGTTTTATCGAAACAGCTTCGTACCACTTTGCAAAATCCATTTTTCCCCTCCTCCATTAAACCGCGATTTACTGTTGATCTTCGATCAGCTCAATTTCTCGAATTAGAGCCTCTAGCTTTTTTTCTTCAACAGCCCTCTTTAGTGCACGGGCATAACGCTCTGGACCGTCAATTTTCATGTCTTCGTCAGTGATGAGTCCAAGCTTGAAAGCAATTCCCCTTTTCTGACTCCAGGTTAGCTTCCCGAAACGATACATGAGCCCTTTGGTACTTGGCGTACTCACGATACTCTCCTGTTCAGGTACATCCGTAGTTAGATCATGGGAGGCTGAAGGGGGGGCTTTCAAAGGCGTCGCAATGCTGGAAGGTGTATTTTGAGAAAGGGTTGCTATTGCTGTCCGCGGAAGAACTCTTGGCGTTTCTGGATACCTTATATGATGGGTCCATACTTCTTCGCGGAGATGAGTGTGGACAGCAGTAAACATTTCCGGTGCATTTTGGAAGCCGCGAACGTGTGCATCGATCTTGATTGATCGGTTTGAACCTTCTCCTTGGATCGACAGATCGATGAGGTTATACCCAGGCTTCCAGTCAGGCTCGTCACGCGCGGGATTCACAGCGCCAGCTAAAAAGCGAATGTACTGATTTGTCGGAATGCATCGCTGCCGATGTTCGTGACCAAAAAATTGGATTTGTACGCGATTGTTGATGTTGTCATCTACAGTTCGTTCGTCGAGAAACCACGATGGAGGATGGTGGCAAAGCACCAAATTCAACACGTTCCGCTCACGGGAAAATACAGTCTGAATTGAACTTAAATACAGTCGACCTGGCTCTATATCTCGGTCACCCAGGCCAGAGATAAATGTCGACGTGAGTCCAAACAGCTTGAGAGTTATGTTTGGTTCAAGTTGCAGGCAATGTGTCCAGAATGGTTGGTCCGGATATACATTGCATGCAAATTTCTCGGCGAAATCGTTATACGCCTCCAATGGCCGAAATAGGTCTTTTCGTGTTTGCTGATCCTGCAATTGGCGGCGAAATACCGAGT
The DNA here is from genome assembly GCF_015767275.1 of Herbaspirillum sp. AP02. Lineage (GTDB taxonomy): Bacteria > Pseudomonadota > Gammaproteobacteria > Burkholderiales > Burkholderiaceae_D > Herbaspirillum. Next base: position 33,585 of record NZ_JADWMY010000014.1, on the reverse strand, counting down.
CACGCTGATTTTCTGTGGCGCTAGCGATGGCTTGTTGTGCGTTGCCAATTGATTGCATGCGGCCGCTGATACCGCGATCAATATCATGATTTCCTGGCACTACATATATTTCATCTGGAGAGCATCCACATTTCTCGGCAAGTCGGAGCAACCAACGCTCTGCAACTTCATATTCTTGTGGATCACCTTTGAAGGCTATATCACCGCATACCAAGATTGCGTCAACAGCGCCGCTGGCGACACAAAGTGCTTCTACGTCCTCTTCCAAGCAACTTCTGAACGCAGCATCGGGATCCAATGCCGGAGTTAGACATTCCGGTGCGCGAAAATGAATATCCGATATATTCAATAACCTCATATTCCCCTCTCCCAGACCGCATAGATCTACGTCGATGCTCTGACGGTATTGCTGTCATCGTTGTAATTTTAATTGCGTGAATGATTTACGTCGGCCCCCCGACGCAGCGTGCAAATTTTTAGGTGATGCGTGATCTTATGATAACAGTTTCTTTTTGTGACTTACGTTGAGCTACAACGTAGAAATTAATTATTGGTGAATAACTATGTTTGTCGGAGAAGTTGCGTCGACAGAATGAATCGTGCACCGGCATAGGTTAAGCCGAAAAAGTGATGACCTCCGCGGGCTGGCATGAGGCGCTGGAAGCCCTTACTCGTTCGGGGGGGCTGTCGCAACGCAAGGCATGTCGTTATCTGCAACTAAGCCGGCGGGTAACGGGTTATCAGTTGCTACAACCTGAAAAGGATCGGAGCCTGATGCAGCAGTTCTTCGCGGCATCGCAAGAGCTCCCTTGCTTCCGCTATCAGCGTATGCCTGCCTGGCTGGCCTTGAGCGAGTCCCGAGTGCGACGGCTCTGGAGCGCGCTCAAACTTGGCATTCCGCGAAAGCGGCTTCGGAGGCGTCGATGCGGCAATGATATTCGGCAACCTGAAGCAACCAAGCCTAATTCGGTCTGGAGCTACGACTTTGTTCGTGACCAGATGGTAGATGGGCGCTCGTTGGAGATGCCGTGCGTGATTGATGAACACACCTAGAAACGCCCTGAACATCGAAGTTGCCGCCAGTTTGTGCTCCTAGAATGTCATCCTGACGCTCTCGCGATTGATGCGATTACGTGGGAAGCCAGCCTATGTGAGGTCGGACAACTGAGCGGAGTTCATAGCGGTCAAGGTCATGCAATGGCTGCGAGATGCCTCCGTTGGTCCCGCCTTCATCGCGCCAGGCAGTCCATGGCAGATCGGATTCGTGGAAATCTTCAATGGCAAACTGCGCGACGAGCTGCTTAACCGGGAGTGGTTCCGCAGTCGGGCCGAAAGCAAAAGTGCTGATCGAAAGATGGCGTCAGTTCTACAGCGAGCGCAGACCGCATAGCGTACATACCTACCAGCCTTCAGCTACGGTCCGTCACGCCTGGCCGGAATCGAATATGACCGACAACTGGCTCACTGCCTAACTGCTTACAAATTACCAACGCAGGTCACCATTTTTACGTCAAATAAGTGCTTCTATTGTTGAGTGACAACAACTTGATGAACTGGAATAAAAGCTTTTCTCTGAAATTTTTCATGCACGCTAGGTATTTGATTTTATTGAACTTAGCGTACTTTAGAAAAGCATCTAAAAGTTGAAATTCACCCCATGAGGCCCGATAGAATATTTTTTTTCATATCAGGGTGAATAAGCTTTTCTGTTCCTACTTGAAAAGGGTTTGCGTTCTGCCTAGCTTTTCCCTTTTCACATCGTGTGTTTCCCTCAATTGCAGAAATAACCGTCACCTGCCTCCTCTTTGGACCAGTTTGAGTAGCGTGTCTGTGTCATGTTTTTCTTGGTCGCCTGTGACCGTAAACGTAAAGGTCTGGATGATTGGAGCGGGCAGCTGTTCGGCCAAGATGCGTACCTCCAGCGTCACTTCACACTGTGCCTGAAGGCGCAGCAATACCGGCTCCGAAATGAAGTCTTCACCGGCCAGCACGCTCTCGGCTCGCGCAAAGCATACTTGGTGCTTGCCTCGGTTTTCTATGTGGAAGGCACGGGGGTTAACTGGCGGTGGCGTGCGGAAGTGTCGACCAAGCTCTCTCTTCATGGATGGCCTGTCAGGGAATCGAGTCTTTTCGATGAACTTGTACTTTACATCTGGGGTGGTGACGTGGAGTTCGAGCTTTAGGTCTCGCAGGGAAACGTTCGATTGGTTGCGGATTTTGAAGCGAAGCTGGATGCTGCTGAGGACCAAAGCTGCATAGCTCGCAAGGTCGCGGTAATAGTTGAAGTTTGTGGTGCTGTCGGTCCCTAGAATCGAAGTGATGTCACGACCGGTATATGGCACAGAGAATTCCGGCAATTCATCGAAGTGGAGGAATCGTAGATTCTGCGTCAGACTCAATGATTCATTCTGGTGATTGAGCAATTCAATCGAAATCTGGCTATCTGCGGGTCTTCCTTCAGCGCGACTCATCTTGATTATCTCGGCCGGCGACGCTTCCACGGTAGCACTTCCGCGGCGCACATACACGACGTTGGAGCGGACCTTGCCGTACCCTGCATAAACAGAGAACGGGCGCTGCTGCTTCGGGATGGAGATGATAGCGACAATTTTTTCCTCGAACACTCTCTCTTCGTACTTAAAGTGCAAGGGAGGTTCGACTTTCCCATTCACGAATTGCTGCAGTTGGGCATCGTCAATGTGGTCGTCCGTACTGATGCCAGTAACGTCGGCTGGGTTTGGCGTGCAGTCCTTGAAACCGATAAGGATGTATCCAGTGCCTTCCCTCCAAGAGTTGGCGATGGCAAGGATATCCTTAAGAAGCTCCGATTTCTCCTGTTCGCCGGCACCAATAAATCTATATTGGGCTTGCTTGAAGTCCAGGTCTACGCTTTCGCTCCGATATCGAAGCTCGTTCAAGATATCGTCCGTTACGGTCATGTTCGCTTGGTTTTCTTTGTCATGAAATATCTAGGACGTTCCTAGAAAATCGAGTTGTCTGCATTCTTTGCGGATTTGTGCGAAATCTTCCGGAGCCCCCGACGCATGCTGACATGCTCCATAACGCCTTTTCTATGAACTGCGCAATCATGCCAAAGATATTCTCAGAGGAGGAAGCCAAGCCGACATTCACGATGAACTAGATGGCATTTTGAGCTACTTGAGATTTTTCCTTGGGGAACCGTCGATATCGACGTTCTCGAATGTGGTGTTCCGCCAATAGAACTCTTTAGGATTGGATGGGGGGGAGGTGCTGCCTCTGAAATATGTTCCGATGGGTGTGACTACGCCCATGTGAATCGCGTCATTGATGTTCAGCAAGCCGACCAGCTGAATTGGGCCGCCGGAGTATTTGTCCTGGGTTGCAGTCCTTCCCTGGACCGCATCGCAGAATGCGGAGAATTGCGAGGAGCTCACCGTCCCCGATTTCTTGACTGTTGCCTCTACCGAGGACAGTACGACCGCTTTGCCTGTGCCGAGACGTTCTAGGGCGACGGAGTGCTCGGTATCGCATTGCACGATGCCGTATGTAAGTTGCGGATTCTCGAACGTGTACGAATATTGAAAGAGGTGGAACTCTGCACCGGACATGGCGCCGGTTCTGGTTCCATGCAGAATCCAGAATTCGTATGTTGGCTTCGTGAGAAGTGCGTCGAAATCGGTCTTAAGGATGTTGAAGATTTCGGCGCTTCTTTCGTAAGCGTCCATTGCGTTGAACCGTTCGGTGTCGCCTGACAGTAAGGTCTCGATTTTTCCCAGAGCTGCTGGTGGAAAGGTGGCATCGCCGGCGAAAGCGAAGATGTCCCGCGTCCCGGCGGGAGCAAATGCCTTCACGCAGTCATCAGTGAGAACCTCCTTGATTTGCCCGCCTGGCAATGTCTGCTCTACAGTTCGGCGGCTATCAGTGGCGAAATAGAGGCCACTACCTCGAGTGCTGGGGCGCTCGTCGTCCTCCGGGCGGCGTTTGTCCACCTGAGCAATCCACGCGATAACTGATGTCATTGCCTACCTGTTGAGTTTTGAAAAGACCAATCATATAATTGGGGCTCGAATCCCGGAACCCCCGCCAAAACAGTATTCGCCGAGTACCGTTTTGATGGGGGTTGAGGCTTGCTATAGAGACCGAACCCCGGGCGCCCGCCCGGGGCCGCCGGGTTCAAAAAGGGGTGTCTGCAACTTGCTTGACACGATGAGCTGATTGTCTTTACTATTTATTCACGGTTCGCCGAACCGCGGGTGAGTTGCTCCCGTCAGTGCACGCACCGGACTTGTCCGGCCTGGCAAAACCAGCTTCGCAATACCCCATCCCACGGCTCTTATTGAACTCCTGGAAAGCCGAACAACGCGTGCCGTTCGTCGTCGCTTTCCGCACTGGAGCTCAATTAATGCACGCCTCTGATACCGGCCGTCGGCCGAATAGCGCCCCCATCTCCTTTGAATCCCGGGCTGAAGCCTTGTGGGAATTTGTGTGCCTATCGGCGCCACGTTTTACGATTGCGGGTGCTCGCCAAGTTGTTTCGCGACTTGCGGGATTTCTTGAAGGCGACCCTAAACTGCTCGCCAAGCAACTCAAAATTGAACTTGCGGTACACGGCATCAAAACTTCTCACTCCAATACCCTGAAGGCAGCATCCAAGTTGCAAGGATGGGATGCTTGGCATTCACACCCCCATAAAGAAGTTGCTTTGCTGACGTTCACGGGACTAGACCGGAATATTCCGATTGAGACGGATTACGCCTCTTGGGACGAACTGGCGAAGGAATTGCGCGAATGGGTTGATTCATTGCGGACCCGAGGACAGCTGCCGTTGGATGTCTTGTCGATTTCGCTGAGTCCGCATGCTCTCAGCTTCACAACTATGGTGCGTACGGAGGCGGGTGTGACTGGTGCCACTGCTGTTTGGCCGCTGGGAATCGTGTCACCGGTCTCTCCTGGCACTCCTTGGTTGGACGGCGCACCCGCCGCCTTGGAGAAATTACGCAGGCATTTGGAGTCGAACGGTCACGCGGTCCTTGACGGATATGCTGTTCTTCGACTCTGCGATGACCCCTATGCCGTCCCCGGCCACCCGACGTCTGTATCAATGACGGATGCCGTTAACACTGAGCTTGTACTGCAAGTTGAGCAGGACGAAGACGACCCGAGCAGTTCATATGAAATAGCGCGGGGAAATGAGTTGTACTGCTGGCACCAGCTGGAATTGTCCCTCCGTAAATCCACCGCCGCCATCCAGACGCCGCTGACTATCGACATTAACGAAGAGGGAAGCGGCGCGTGGCTTATCAACGGGATGCGGTATGTATGGGTTCTTGAGACGTTGAAGCCCAACGAGATTGTTCCGGGGCGGATAGTTCGATACATCGGAATTGATGACTGCAAGCGGTTGCGAAAGAGATATGAAGGGGCGCGTAAGATTCGCGGAGACCTGTATATGCACAGGGATTACCCAAAGGAGATGGCATATGATGGCGGCCCATCGGAGTATTGCCGCGTCAACCTGCATTTTGTACTTCTTCGATTGGACAAGCTCGGCTTGAACTGGGATAGCTACTTAGAGAAATTCGGACTTGAGCCGACGCCTATGGTCGCCAGGTTACCCACAGGGTTCGTGTACCAGTTGATTGAAAACCTGAAACTTGAGCGGCCGAACGATATATTTTCGTTGCTGAGTCTTTCCGAGATGCAGTTGGTGGAGGAGAGTGCTTGGATTCGCGCAATACGCCCCCGTATTCAGCACCTTCGTTATGTACAGCCGCAAGGGATGGACGATGTTGATTCAGTGAAGCTGAAAGAGGTCATGGAGGACTTTGCGCATGGATTGTACGCGCAGCTAATGACTGCAGGAAAAGCCGCCACACCGGAGGACGAACTGCCTCATTTAGTCTGGGCCGCAGAAGCTGAAGAGCTGTGGCATGCAGTTGAGGCACTCGGGTTGGTGATGTACGCGGCCGTGATGCCTCACCTGACAGCGACAAAGGGCATAGTGGTTGATGTACCAGGCGTGAACATGTCACCCTGGGCATATGGTCATGCGTTGTTCCTTCGATTCGCCGTCAAGGGAGGTGCCGCATGAATTCAGATGCGTTGAAGAAAGTTAGCAGAGATAGCGCATATTGCGCGTTTAAGGACGACCGACATCGACTGTGCGCGCTGATATCCCGGGATGTCAGGTCCGTCGCAATATGCGTGATATTGGCACTGGTTGAGCCGACGTTGGCAACGCACATATTCCGGGTACTGCGAATCTGGGGTACCGGCTAGAGCGGCCGTGCTTCACATGGAGAAACAGGTGGACATATTTGACGCCATTTACGAGCAGTCGCGAGGAGATTTTCCGCTGCAGGAGAGTGAGAAGGAAGCAGCCAGGAGTTTCTCTATCTACTGGGGTTTTTTCGAGGGGCAGGTGTGTGGCTCATCCGCGAGCCCAGCCCGGATGATGGTGGTCGCGCAATATGTAATTGAAAACGACGAATACAAGCCTGACCTCACGAAGAATACGCTGGCCTATTTCAAACATCGCTATACCGGTGGCGAACAGCAGGATGCGGAATTCAGAGACCTTCGTTTCCGTAACCGTGAAAGGAGATACGAGGAGCTGGTGCATCAAGTTCTCCGAGATGACGAGGCTAGCGACGAGTTACAGCTGGCTGCGTGCTTACTGGTGATTCTCCGCTACCGTAACAATCTTTTCCACGGGATGAAATGGACTAAGAACCTTCAAGGACAGGAGCAGAACTTCGTTAAGTCACTAGATTTGATGATGTATATCTTGCCCATCGCCAAATGGAAGCAGTGGGAGGTGAATGGCCAATAGCCACTCACCTCCCCGCCTGTATTGACCTTTACCGCGTCAGAGGGACATGATGGCATACATATCCGCCGGCCTTATGCAGGCCGACGGTACAGCTTTGGGGCACCATCTTTGACCATGAAGCGAATCTATTTTCGCCGGAGCGGATGTGCGTCAAGTCCTGCCCAGCCTTATTTCCCTTAGTCGGCCCCAGTTTCGTCTGTTTCTCCGTTCTGCCGTCGCCCAAGACGTGCTTCGGCCGAGGCTTTCGACCTCTTCCTACCCAACTCCATCGCTTTACGGACGTCCCGGTCAATGGCGTCCAGGTCCTGTTCAGGGTCCGCCAATTGCGCCAGTTCATGGTCCCGCCGGAGGAGCCACAGTGCGGTGGCGAGAATGCCGACGCTTACGGTTGGGTCGCCGGCCTCGAGGCGCTGGAGGGTGGGGATAGAGACGCCCATGCGACCCGCCCAGACCTTGAGGGACTCTTTACGGCGCAGGCGTGCGACGGCGAGGTCTGCGCCAAGTTTTTCGAGGGCGGTTTGCGTCGATGGAGGGAGCTGCCAGATGGCGCGGGGACGCGGAGGCATATATAGATGTATACGTTAAAGTGGTTTACGTATAACTATACTTTCATTTTTTGTGATTGGATTTTTTCAGTCTGGTGCAGTGGTTGGTTCGTCACTTGGAGCCGCCTCGTTATGAACATGGGAAGCCCATGCTTGCGCGAGCGCCTTCCCTGGCCAGCCGTGGAACATGGGAGCGGTTAAGCGGATTTGGTGAGACTTGATGGTAGTACACTGGCAATAATTCGAATAAACCATCAGGCAAACAGACATGAGCTTAGACTTCCTCCGTACGCCTTTCGAAAGGGCTCACTACCTCTCGAATTTGCTCACATCGCATGCGACAGGCGGCAAGGTTAATGGAAACGAATATAGTGTTCTGAGACAGGATTTGTTGTCGATGCCGGATGCTCAGGCCCACGTGCCGGCATTTGTCCGCGTCAATCGTGATTTGGTTTCTTTCTGGCATTTCATCCAGCCGAAATTCAAGTCCTACCAAGAGCGTCGAGACTTCATCGCTCGGGAATTCACACCGCTGCTGGACTATTTAGAGTTCGGCGAACAGCCTAAGGTCACAGCTCGTGCGGCGACTACCGCTTCTTGGCCGCCAGCGGCCGCGGAACAGCAGCCGTTGATTTCAACGCCGGCATCTGGGCCGACAAGCGCATCATTTTTTGGTGAGAGTGCTGAAACACCTGCGAACGCACGTAATAAACGCAAGGTATTCATAGTGCACGGCCGTGACAATGAGGCTAAGCAGGAAGTGGCACGCTATGTTTCCGACTTGGGTCTTGAGCCAATCATTCTGCATGAGCAGGCGAGCTCTGGAATGACAATTATCGAGAAGATTGAGCACTACACCAGTGATGCGGATTTCGCACTTGTTCTCTACACGCCTTGTGACCAAGGTCGGGGTTTTCATGAATCAAATATGCATCCCCGTCAGCGTGCCCGTCAGAATGTCGTGTTTGAGCACGGCTATTTAATGGCCAAGCTCGGTCGAAAAAATGTCTGCCCGCTGGTAAAGGGTGATATTGAAGTACCGAACGACATCAGCGGAGTTGTGTACGTCCAAATGGATGGCCCTGGCGCTTGGAAACAGGAAGTTCGTAAGGAAATGAAGGCCTGCGGCTACACCTTTAAAGACTAGCTATTCGCCGAACTTCTCAAGCGCAATCTGCACCTTGGTCTTCACCGCCGGCTCGGTAACCTCCCACTCCGCCGGGAAAGCACGCACGGCCGCTTTGGGCACCATGACCATTTCGTAGCCCAATCGGTCGAGCACCGCCATCAGAGTGGTGACCTTGTAATCCGACTCCCCGCTAAGTACCGCGGTCAGCGTCCGCCTGGCAATGCCGGCGCGCTCGCGTAGGTCCTGCTGCGTTACTTTCTGCTTCTTCATCGCGTCGCGCATTAGTGTCGCGATGTCTCCTAAATTTCGCATTGATGCCTCTTGAATCTTCATTCTGGATGCGCAGCAAAGTAGGATTTAATCGAAATATCCTACTTTGATGGCCATGTTTTGCCGTGTTCGAAGGCAAGCCTTTCATCCTCTCGCATGCTGCGGTAGTTGTCGACGGCCTCGAGCGCTTCCCTGGTTTCTGCCTTGTCGGTCACGAGGAGATTCAGCCCCATACCGGCGAGCACGGTGAACAGCAATTCGATGTTCGTCGACTTCCCGTTCTCCAGCCGTGAGAGCGCGCTCTTTGAGATGTTTAGCTGGTCCGCAGCGTCCATCAGCTTGATGCCGCCGCTAGTCCGACGGTGCCGTAGTATCCGGCCCAACGCCTCCATGCTTGATGCGTGCGGATGGACTTCCTCTTCCACAGTCCTTATCGTCCTTCCCATAATTCCCACCTTTGGTGATTAATGACGCTGCTCGACGGCGCTGGGGCAATTGAGTCTCGTAAGTGGGAATAAAGGCCACGAGGCTCAACTACCATCCCACTTTTTTCAATATTATTTTAGGAGACGTGCCGGTGAAAGCCAGTTGGGAGCGTCGTTATACCGCGTTATACCGGAATCGGATAATTATCCCCATCGTGGATAAATGTAGATAACGGTCTAAGGACAGACACCGGTTCTGACCGAAAACGCGGACGTGAGATGAAATCTGTTTCAATGGTGGGATTGCCATGACTATCGTCGACACCATGACTACTCCTGTTCGCAAGAAGCCGGCGCCGGTACAGAAGTACAACCCCCACAAATTGATTGTGAATCAGCACATCTATCCTCGGAAGGGATTGCAAAGGTTCGCTATGGAGGATTTCGTTCGGGTGAGGCTCATTGGAAAGCAGGAGCCAATCTCCTGTAGAACTGGCGACAAGCTGTTCTGTGCAAATCGTGCGTGGGACCAAAGAAGCGAGGTATTGCACAGCCGGGATATTGAGGTGGGCTTTGCAGAGCTGGCAGAAAAAATAATTTCGGGTGAGGTACGAGAGCTGGATGCGGCAATGAATCTGATTGCAGCAGACTTCTACGACCTTATGGACGAACGGTATAAGGCCCATATAACCCCATACGAGGATGAGGCGTTCCCAGGTGTTTCTGCGAACAAACTAACTGTTGACGAGCAGGAGGTGCTGGAAAGCAAAGGCATCTTTTTCGTTGGTCCCGAGGGCACGGTGTCGGGGCGAGCGATTGCAGGGATACATATGATGGGCCGGCGCGTGTTCCGTAGGCGGATAGAGGTGCCGCTGTGGGGTATCTGGCGTGCGCAAGGCGGAGAGTTCATTGTGCCGGATAACTTCAGCGAGAACATGTGCATACCGGTTTCTCCATCGATTTGGCTGATGGCTGAGAAAAGGAGCCTCACTCTAAATTTCAGAGGAGTCGCGCAGCTCAACGCATTTCATCTGTCTCGAGCGCGTAGGTACGCTTTCGCGCGAGACTTCGACCTGGCTCCGGTCTTCCGTAGGACGGTCGTTGGTTTTGTCATGAGAACGGACTTGGGTGACGGCTACTGGCGGCGTACCAGGGAGTGAGGCGGGGTGGGTTCTTCTGGTTTTGGCGCCGAGGGTCTCATTCAACCAGCATCCCGAATCGCACACTATTTGAACATGTGAGCTGAAATCACCTGTCTTTTCGGACACGATTCTGAAAATCTACGTACTTTTCGGACAAAAACACCATAAATCGTAGTGGTTTTCGGACAAGCCAAGACAAATCGGCACCTGTTTCGGACATGAGATGCCTTTCTTTCTGCGCAGCTTGTTTCGGTTGCGGGGCGGCCTAAACTGATTCCATCCACTCCACGAGGAAGTGATATGGAACACGAATTTACCCTTCGATTTATGCTGGGCCCGGCCGATGCTGTCGGCGATGTGAACGATATCCTTGAGCGGCTCGGGGAGGCTGGCTGCTTAGACGCTTTGGTGGGTATAGGGGCTGCAGGGAGGATAGCTCTGGATTTCTCCCGCAGCGCTGCTTCGTTGGAGCAGGCAATTCGCAGCGCTATTGCGGATGTGAAGACCGCCATACCGACCGCGGAGCTGTACTCGGTAGAGCTTGAGCAGGGCGGAGAGAACGCCGATGCAATCCTCAAGAAGAAGCTGGCCGACCTGCTGGCAGAAATGCCGCATGGACTGCCGCGTGTCGACGGCTGGGATGACATGCCCTCGGTCGGACTAGAGTCCAAATAGCAGATTTACGATATGCCAGGAACTCACCAGTTAATCGAGGAGTTCGCAGTTCCTTCCGATATCCACCTGGGCGAATCGGTGCATGTGCGTATTCGTAGGGACTTGGCTTTTCGCCCTGGTTGCCAGCTGAACGGCAACTATCTGGTCGACCTGCATGTAGGAGCTTCCTTCCGCCTCGCCGAGAACTACTCAGGGTTGAGTCTCCGCGCCGCCAATGAGGTTGCGCTCCGATACCTGTTGGAACATGTAGACGGTATTGCCCCCGATTTGCATTAAGGTTTGCGGTAAGAACGCCAGCTTGGTAACCTGTATTAAAGGACCTCTTCAGCCGACTCGAGAGGTCGCCCGCCAAGTTCTGCTTGGCCTAGCAACCGCTAGGTAAGAGGAATCGGACCCGATGGACCAGAAGCCCCGCTAGTCGGGGCTTCTGCATTTCTTAATGTTGGAATTGAGCAGTTCTCAATTCAATCGTCCCAGTCCTCCTTTGTAGTGCGCTTCATCTTGATAAGACGCCCGTGAACTGGTTTGGCCCACGCAAATAGCGACGTCGAGAAGCGATGTTTTTCACCCAAGAAGAATGCGCTGCACATGTACTTGATGCCTTGCCAGAATGGGGGTTCGAAATCCAGATGCAGCGGAAAGCCAGGCGGGTACTTGCGTCGCTCGAAATATGCCATCACTTTGGTCATGATGGTCATCATCAAGAGCATGACGCCAAACGAGAACGACATGACGAGGCCGATGGGGATGTCTGGATGTTGCTTTAGCATCGCCTGCCAGCCGTACGTATAGTGGATGATTCCAGCTGAGATGGGCGTGCCAAAAATCATGTTGAGAATTAGGAAGAGAATGAAGCCGTTGCTCAATCGTTCGCCAATTCCCGCCTTCGAATCCTCGGCCTCGTGGTCCAGGCTCGATGCTTGGTCACGCACCCGTCCGCGGATTTGCACCCGCGCCATCGGATTGCCGCTGTAGACGATAGCTATCGAAAGGTAGTCCGATGGCCCAATTCCATCAAAATCGAAGTAGATAGAGCGCTCGCCGCGCTTCAAAACTTCGTACTCGAGCTCCTTCGAATCCGACACTGCCGTGGCATCGACGATTTCAGCATCCTTACTCAGGACGATGCGCAAAGGGGCGCCATCCATGAAATCGGTTGGCGAAATCGTCTTCGTCCCACGATTCCAAATCAGGAGCCGCATGATGTAGATGCCGGAGTGTTGCTTCCCATCCTTATCCACGATTTTTAAGGGGTAGTGCTTGGGGAATTCCGCCACGATGCCTGATTCGACGATGCGTGACGTTAGGAGCCGCTCGGGAGGGGCCTCCTTCTTCTTCAAGCCAATCAATGCTGCAACTAAGCGAATCAGACTGGTGACGAGGGATATTAATGAATGTGCGGGTTCAGCCATATTTCTCTTCTGATATTTAATTGTGAACAGGAAAACGACTCGGCCTGGGGGAGTCCTTTGGAGTTCTTAAATACTGGCGACGCGCAACAGGCCAGAGAATAATAGCGAATTGCCGCATGGATATGTTTTCCTTGTAGAAATAATATGAAAATAAATTTGAGACGATATGGGGCGTCTCGTTTGGCGACTGGAGCAGCTGTGCGGCGAGGGAGGGCTTACCCAATTCGCCGTGCCATACTGGCGTGCCAGGAGGGTAGTCATGTACTTTCAAATCGATAACACCAATGTTCGCGTGCTTGGCTCGATTCACTTCTTCCCAGAGAATGTGCCAGGGGTGCCTCGGTGGGCGCTTGAAGCGTACGACTGGGCAGAGGAAATTGCCCTGGAGGTTGATTGGAGCAATGTCGGTGATTTGTTCAGCTTGCCCGAAGGGGAGTCACTCGATAACCAGGTGCCGGCCGATGTCTGGACTTGGTTGGAGGCACATTGGCCGCCTGCATATGGTGAGTTGGGGCGTAAGCCGGCTTGGTTCGTCATCACCCAGGTCGCACAAATTGGTGTGAAGCTGCAGGCCGGTCTCGACTTGCATATCCGGGCCTTCGCCGAGCGGGATGGGAAGCCGCTTCACTTCCTGGAGACGGCTACACAATTCGACTCGATGATGAAGGCCATACCGCCTGTAGACATCGAGCGCGCGCTAAGAGAAGCCATTGCAAACTTCCCTGAGAACGACAAGTCTTTCAAAGGGCTGTACGCTGATTGGGCTAAGCGCGACCTCGCTACGATGTTCCGGCGCATTCAGAAGAAGGCCATCGTAACTATCCCATCCCTCCTTCACGCAGTGCTGACCGGCCGCAATGCGTCTTGGGCAAGCAGCGTAAATGAGCTCTGCAAATCCTCGCGGAAGACCCTGGTTGTCGTTGGTGGCTTGCACCTTTGCGAAGAAGGCAACCTGCTCCAGCAAATAGGTCGACCAACGTCGCTGATTGAGCAGAAAGGGCGGACCTAAAAATCAGCCGCCCAGAACCTGCTTTAGAGCTACACCAGTTAGCTGCTTGATGACCTCGAACGTGAGGTCGATACCTTTCTTCTTAGCCATATCCTTGACTGTAGTCCATACCGTGTTGGAGCGCATGGTGTCGAGCAGGTCGTGGCCGGCCATGGTCAGCCTCGGCGTCATAACTGCCCAGTGGCATTCCCCTGTTGAGTCCCGAATTATCTTGATGCCTTCGACATAGCCGGCCTCGGTCAAAAGTTCTACGTGCCCGCATATCCGATTCGATGTGTCGAAGTATTCGCCAATCTTCTTTTTGTACTGCTCCTCAGTTTCATCATCCAACCATCGGGGGGACTGTGGAATACCAGCGAAGATGTCGCGGTCTTCTTCAATATCGGTCAGTTGCTGGCGGATTAAATCCCAGTCTCTCTTCATGAGTTGCTCCTGGCCACGTTTTGAGGGGGGAGGTGCAGGCCGGCTGCTCCGTTGCATTTCTCGAATGGTAACGCTACATGTCTGCTTAAACCGCATCGCGCAAAACTCTCACGATGGCCGTTTGATGCTGGACGTCATCGTCGTCGTTAAATGCCTCTACCATCGCGTCGACTTCTCCCTCAAGTTTCACTAGCGCCTCACGCACACGGGCGATTTCTTCGCGTAGTTCCTTCTTCCTTTCTTCCTTCGGGTCAATTTTTTCGTCAGAAGTGAATCGGATGATAAATCGAAGGTGCCGTTCAGCGTCGAGCTTTTGGATTAGCTTCTGCTCTACCGAATTGAGGTTCTGTTCGGCGATATCTCCGGTTGCTATCTTCGAGGGGAGGGTGAGTAAAAACATCGAAGCAAAGAGCTTGCTCGCTGATTCCTGAAATTCTGCCAGGGGAGAATGTGTTCCCTTCTGCCTTCCTCGCAAAAAGTTCCCATCAGCGTCCATAGCACTGAGCTGATTTACTGCGTCTTCGAGTTTAGCCATTGGATTGGCTCGGCCAGAGAGCTCAGCACGATTTGCCCATAATTTGAAAACCAGCGAGCACGCTTCGCTCCTGGCCAGCTGACCAACATGTGAATCGCCCTCGAGTTCGGCTTTGGCTATGAGTTCTGCCAAGTAATGAGCCATCCAGACAGCGAGCGTGTTCTCATAGTTGTCCACCATTGTTTCCCGAACCAATAGCTTTCCAAGTTCCAATGGGTCCTTCAATAGATTCGATAACTCCGTCGTGCGTGAGGAGGAGATAGTTGTCGAAATACTGGCTTTCTTCATCCCTTTTCTCGAATCGGTCTTCATCTTGCTTCCTGTGAGTGTTGATTTTTACGAGAAGATTGCGCTGTGAAGTGTTGAGCACCGTATCAAGGATATTGCGCTTGCAGTGCAAGCGTTCTCCAACAGAGCGCGTCCAATCCCAGGTTCTGTACGCCCTTTGCTCTGGAATTTTCTCTGTCCATTTTTCAGAGTAGAACGCCAATTCTGCGGATAACGATACCTGCCAGCCAGCAGCGTAAAGGGGGCTGGGCGATAAGCCCAAAAGTTTCACGACAGCTTCGTTGGGGCGAGATGCCCGGGCAGAAAGGGGTTCGCCGACATTATCATATTCATCCAGCCCCTCGTGTCCTTTGGACGTTGCGAGCCAGCTCTCTAGGATGAACGGTGGTTCGTCAATATCTCTTCCTTCCCCGGTTGGAAGATAGTGAGCATGGCTATCATTTGAGGTCTGTAGGGCGCGAAGAAGCGCTCGGGATGTATCTGTGCTCACCAGGCATGAGGAGACTTCGATGCGTTCTTCGTACGTCTTCCAATAGCAATAATAGCTGCCGCTCGCCAAAATCCACCCGGTCTCTTTGTTCAAGCCTAGTATCGAGAGCACTTCGCTAGACGTGGGTCCTCGTAGCCATGGCGTATCAAGCTTTGGATATGTCCAAAATCGCGCTTCAAGCGGCTTTGGGCAGCGCAAGTCGGAAAGCCATACATTTGGCGTGCAGGTAACGGTTGAGCTAAGGAGCTCCTCCTCAAGTGGGTCCTCTTCCCAATCCCCCTTGTTTAGTGGATGCGTGGACATTAAAGACCCAACAGCGCACCACATAGCGTGCCACTCAAGGTGTGTTGAATACCGCTCAGCAGAGGGAATCACTCCTTGGCTATGGTAGGTACGGCCCCCGTGTCGTTCAAGCTTGTGCCGTCGCGGCTCATCGAGCCACTGCCATGGAGCATTGATGATTCCCCATTTCTCGACAATCCATTTTTCTGCTTCGTCTGTAAATTCAGCAGTCGATACGTCGGCAAAGAGGTCGGCGCGGGGGGCATACCAGTTTTTGATGGTATCCATTGAGTTAAAGTGGAAATGCCGTTCTTTAGCGCCGGCATTTTCTCTAATATCGCTACGTGCAGACCTTTTGCTACGCTTTTGCTTCTTAAAGGGAGACTTAAACGAGTTACGAACCTTCAGGGATTGGGCCGCTGAGAGCTCGATAACGCTTGCAGCGGAGAGTCGTTCAAGTCCCTTTTGAGCGAATCTGCGCACAAGCAGGTGGGGGTAATTTTCATCGGCCAGAACCGACAAAAGAAAGTCTTTATAGCGAGCTGCAAACGCAGGATTGTCGTCGCAAGCGCGGGAGATGGCGATAAGCAACCAAAGTCGTGCGGCGGACCAATAGAAGGCGGCGCCTTTAATTCGGAATGACACCTCGTCATGTTGCGCATAGCGAACCACGAGCTGGTCAACGACGTCCGCACATTCCAGTGCAAACAATGCACGTACTGCGTGGGCTGCCCGCCAGCGCGCTGCCAAGAAAGCATCGCCAAGATTGGCATATAGCAGCCGTGCGAAGGCATCTGGAACTTCCTTGGGAAGGTCGTCTAACTCGAGCCTGTCGCTTGGTTCCGTTCTAGCAAGAAGACGTGCTAGATAGCTATTGAGTGAAGTGTTAACCTCGTTTGGTGGAATGACTCTCGCGATTGTTTGAATAAGCTCGTACGCAAGTCGGGCGTCGAGGTTTTCGATTTCAGCGAGGCCCGCCAAAAGTGCTTTGTAAAATTTCTCGTCTGTCACGCACGCGCTATCAATTAGCTTTTCTACGGGCGTGTTTCCTGAAATTCTTATCGCGAATATGGCCAGTTTCTTGG
Organism: Herbaspirillum sp. AP02; assembly: GCF_015767275.1. Taxonomy (GTDB): domain Bacteria; phylum Pseudomonadota; class Gammaproteobacteria; order Burkholderiales; family Burkholderiaceae_D; genus Herbaspirillum. The sequence continues at coordinate 17,061 of NZ_JADWMY010000014.1, read as the reverse complement.
ACAGAATATTCGGAATGTTAGAGAGGCACCAGTCTTGAACTATTGGTGACGACCCTAGCCATTCGGTTACCGAGTTAGCGAGTATTTCAGCGAAAATGAGGTTTGAGTCAGATTCCAGAATTTCCTGCGCAAGATAATCCAGAAATTCCGTTTGATGATTAGCCGCGACTAGACCTCGAATCCGTAGATATATCTCCGTGTCGAAGTAGAAAGAGATTTGTTTTTCGCGACTTTTTGCAGTTGCTTCGTTGACGAAGTTTAGTATTGCTTTGGCAGAGTCGAAAACATAGGTGCCCCAGCTCAGACTTTCAATAAAGTCTTGTCGTTGACGTTCCCTATCGCGACCATATTCGCTTGTGGAAGAGTCTTCGTGAAGTGGGTCAGGCAAGTGGCAAAGAAACTCTGCTCGCTCTTTGATGTAGCGAGTCCAGCGCTGCAGGGGCGCCGTCGGCGACATCGCTATCAGAGCTTCATCTCGTTTAAGTTGCGGGGCCGATGTAATTAATTGCGCCTCGCATTCGGCCAACATTTCGCGGATTAAGACCTGATTCCCCGGTTCTTCCTCTCGAGCCGCAGCGACAACTGCCGAAACTAAATCATCGTTGGCCATTTCAGAGAGGTATCTCGCAGCTGTCGCATAGGTCGCCGGAATTTTAGAATTTCGGATGCCTTCGCTAAGCATCACCTGAAGGGTCTCCGTGTCAATGCCCCGACCTTCGTCTTCCCATCGCGATGCAAGTGCAAAACCTATGGGCACGTTTAACCGTGCAATCGCGCGAGACAGTTTTTCCCAGGGGAAGTGGTCGTATCCCTCCAACTTTACTGCAACGTCGGAGCCAAAGGAGGCGAGCGCATATGCTGCAGAGCGAGCTTCTACATCGGTGATAGTGTTTTCGACGACGCTGCTTAGTCTGTCAAAAATGCTGAGCAAAAACATCTCGTGGTAGTCAATCTCCTCTAGCACCACAAAGGCTTTGGAAAAGAAAGATGCCGACGTTTGAGGCGAAACTGTCATTAGCAATTGCGCAAACGCTAGGTAAGAACTAGCCTTGGAAGAAGACGAATTCCTCTCGGCGTTGATTTTCTCTAGCCAACCGTTTGCGTATGCAGTTAATGGCCCGTGGCTTGGCGTCTTCCAAGTGAAGGGCTGAAGTATGGAACAGATATTTTCGGCTGAAAATGGGTAGAGTTTGGAGTCTAAGAGTGCTCGAACATGGTCGAATACATGAGCCGCCTTGTCCTCCGATATTGCAGCCGTTGAAGCTGCCGCGCGAACGACATCTACAGCGATTCCGCGTAGTTCAGGTTTGCGTTCGTTTTGAACATAGGAGCGCAATTTCTGTTGCCAACTAGAGCTTCCTTCGCCAAGAAAGTCGTCAAGATTTCCAGTGGCAATGAACTTCGCCCGAGAAATATAGAAGGGAATTACGGCTGAATAATAGCTATGTGACTCCGCTTGGCGTGAATGCTCTTCCTTGGATATTTTGGATTCATTTGTCCAATGACTCGCCGGCGGCGATTCGAGCCCAAGAAACTCGTGGGCCTTTATTTCTTTGCCTTGGAGCGCAGCTAATAGACACGCGAGCCTCAATGAGAGCGGGTGAGGGCGTTGGTAATAGCTCTGACTTTCCTCTTGCCGGGAAGATGACTCGGCCCATGCCTTCAACAGCGACGAAAGGTCGTTCGTTGATGAACCAAGATGAAGTAAATATTCACAAAGCTCTAGTGCGTCACTTTGTAGCTCCCCTGACTCGGAGCTTACCTCTGCCTTGGGGATGCTAAGTAGCCCCGTTGAGGATAGGTTCAGGAGAAGTGACCTAACAGTGTTAACGTCGGTTTCATTCCCAAGTCTAAGTAGGCGAGAAATGACGCATACCCTCTCCTCGATGCGGATGGTGTTGAGGGAAAGCAGTTCGGTCAGTAGAGAGGGCGCGCGCTCGTCGAGAAGATGGTCAACAAGTGCGATGAATACCTTGTGGCGGTTATCTTTGAGCTTTGTGAGAACTTTGTCTAGCGCACTATTGCCGCCAGTTTTCAATTGCGCGTAGCAATACGCAGCTACATCGGCAACTGTTAGTTGATTCGACGTGTCTCCGTGGTTGCGGCCCTCGCGCATATCATCTTGCCATGCAGAGAATGCTTTCCTAGATGCTGTGACACGAGAAATCTGTCCGGTTCGTGCGTCTTCTGCCATGTAGTGACATAAGGCAGGCCCCTGGGAAGAGAAATTTTTTGGGTCCCACAGAACAAGCTTTTCTACTGCGCTTCTGGAAAATCTGGTCGCGAGTAGCAAATTCTTGGTCAACATGCTGGTAATTGCCTCACTGGTGCGAAGTCCTTCCGCTCCTATCAGTAAGATAGAGAGGGCCTCACTACCATTGCCTGTCCGACTGCATAATCGCAATGAACTATGCATGCGTTCCAATTGGCATAGACGACGCACGACTGGGTCAGGGAAGAGTACGTCGCTTGGTTCTTTCATTGCCTCCTGGAGCGCTTCGTTCTCCATGCGAGCGTCAATAAGCAGAGAAACTACATGCCGCGCTGCATATGGGTCGGTCTCTGCGTTGGCCAACATCCTGGTAGCTATCCTGGTCCGAACCTGGGATAGTTTCTCTTCTCCACGAGCGATTACGTAATCTTCAAAGTCTTCGTCGGCAAACGAAACAAGCTGTGAATCTACACGCAGGGTGGGTGACAAGTCGGCGCATAAGTCTTGCGTCAGCCCTATAGAAAGCTCTATGGCGTAGGCCAACTCTTCCATGGGAACAGGGCGTGGAAGTGCAATCAGTGCTGCGCACATCGCTGATATTGAGTTAGCGTCACCCCCCCCTTGCTCCCAAGCTTTTCTTACCGTGAGCTCGAAAATCTGGCTGAGGTTTTTTCCTTCCGGTAGCAGATAGCTTATTGCCGAGGCCGGTCCCCCTGGAAGTTCAATGGCGTAGGAGAGAATACGTGGAACGCCGCCGGTAAGCCTATGAAATTCATCTATCCAGGCTTCTTCTTCGTTGATACCTTTTAATCGTAGATATTCTTTGGTCTCGGGTTGGGAGAACGGCAATATTTCTGATTGAACGAAGTCTGGCGGCAACTTCAATTGGTCTCGTCTTGCGGTGCGAGCGCTGACGACGATTCGGACGTTGTTTGGTAAATCTTGCAGCGTAACGAAACTGTGTACGAAACACTGCTCGCCATTTCGCTTGGCTGCAGCGACAGCGTTGTCGGCCGCATCAACGACAATCATCAGAAATGCTGCCGGGTTACTTTTATGAAGGATGTCGGCAGCATCGACAAGACGTTGACGGAATGCCTTAATCGCATTTTCTTCTTCGAGCACTCGCAAGAGGCGAGGCACACCGATTCGCGATGCAATTTCATTCGATAGCTGAGTGAATGCCTCCTGGGGGCGATGCCTTGGATTGCTAGCATCGAGATAGCTGCCGCCACCATAACAGTCGTAGACGATACTGATACTTCCAGAGGGAAGGTACCTTCCCAACAGGCTCACTGTTGTGGTCTTTCCGCACCCCGCGCCGCCATGCACGAGAAGGTACTGTGTGCCAGCGGCAAGCTTTTGTGCAGTATCTTTCACCGATTGACGCTGAACCGCAGACGTTGTGTCTGTGATGCGTGCAGGGCATGGATAAATTGCATCTTTGGATGAGATACCCAACCGTGACAAGATTGTTGTTTCGGTGATGGGATTTCTTGAGCGCTCCGGCATCATCTCGTTGCTGATGTAGTGCAGCAGCTTGAGGTATGGAAATTCGCTATTGCCGGCAATGAGCTTCTCAAGGGCAAAAATGGCTTGGGTTTCTTGCACCAATAGAGGCGCAGAGCCACATTCGGAGAAATCGAGGAGCTCACAAAACTTCGCAAATTCGGCTTTCGTTAAGCCCGTGGCTGTCCGGAGCGTTTGCTTTTTCTGCGCTTCCGTTTCGGATTCTGTTTCCGTATCGGCGGCGTCTACAGAGTCTGCGGGAGGAGTTTTCCCGCACAGTAGCAGCACCTCTTTACTAATTGGCTGGTTGCTTACCAATTGAATTTTGTATTGCAGACTGGTATTGCCGTCTTTTTTGGCCTTTTCAGCCGCTCTGAATGAATCCGCCAGCTTTCGAAATGGAGAGTTATTTCCTTTTTTGGAGTCGTTTTTGCATAGTCTGGAAACGGTCCAGTTGTCGTTTGGCGCTGTGGTGGAATACTTCAACTGAGAAAATACGACGGAAACTGCTTCCGTCAAGGTTTCACCTCCGCTCAGAAGGCAGACGTCCACCGCATCCCAGCTTCCGTCTTTTGCGATAGCGTCTGCGAACGGAACACCTTCTACAGTCATCGCCTGGTATTGTGGTTCAGGGCTGACCAGGGAGAGTGCCTTCCTAAGCGCCCATAGCTCATGAAATCGGTCGCCGGCATTTGAAGCTGGTGCCCCCTGATTGTCACTTCTCACATCGCTGGCCATATCTTCTTCTCTTTGTTGGAGTGTGCGTCGTACTCAAGCTTTGGTTACGTAATTTTCCATTATTGTAGTGACTAAGGACTCCAATGTTGAATCAGTGCTGCATCCGGGTGTTCTTCTCATCTAAGGGCGGGTTGGCGGCCTACCGGTGTCTATCCTCCGGCCGTCTTGAATACTCAGGTGCTTTAATTCAAAACAGCGACCCCGTCTCCGGGTAGTTCTCTTCAGCTTTCGCGTCTGCTTTTCTCTTCGCCGCCGGCTTGTTCCTCGGGGCCGCTTTCGGCTTTGGCGCCGGCCAGGCCTTCATCAATTCGGCCGGATAGGAAATCCCGCCGAGATTTTCTGCTAGATGTGCGTGGCGAACGACTGCTCATAAAACGTGGCTGCCGGCACTGGGAGCTGCTGGCACCCGAGAGTGTAGGGCGTGGAGAGAGCGGTTGTTGCCATGGGAATAGCCAAAATAATGCTGTACAAAAACACAGTATAATCAAAACCTTTCAGCATTCAGAAGCAGTTTTGCCAGAGATGAAATCCATGAGTGATTTGCCGCCACATATCCGTAATGCTTGCCATGAAGACGCAGTCGAAATCGCCGGCTTGATGCAGCAGCTGGGGTATGAATCAACGCCTGAACAGGTCGGAAGACGCCTATCCGCATTGCAGGGAAGTTCGACAGACCTGGTTCTGGTCGCTACCAGTGCCGAGCACCTGGTTGGATGCGTCAGTCTTCACGTCATGCCGATGTTTCACGCAGATGGTTTCGTTGGTCGCATTACCAGTATGGTGGTTGACGCCGGTTGCCAAGGCATAGGCATAGGCAAGGTGCTCATGGGCGCCGCGGAAGAATGGTTTATGGCCAACGGCTGTGTGAAGGTCGAGGTTACGAGCGGCGACCAGAGAGAAGGTGCGCACCGCTTTTACGAGGCAGTTGGCTTCACTCGAGATGGGCAGCGGCTCTCTAAAGCGCTGCCGAAAGCTGTCGTTGCTGCACCGAGTGAAATCGCTGTGGCTATAGAAGGTTGATGCATCAGTGAACGCCGGCGCCGGGCCAAAATCTTTTCAGGCTCAGCGTTTCAAAATAAATTGAACTCGTTTAGACGTCAAAGTATGGATGAACAACTGAAACGAAAATTTTCTCCCGTAAAAGATGAGATGTACCAGTTGCTTCTTTCTGCCTACTGCTACAAAAGAAAGGTTGAGCACCTAAGCGAACGCTTGAAGAGCGAGTCACGAGAATTCCTACTCGAGGAGGCTACGGCGTTACGTCATTTGTCTAATGGGATGATTCTGCATATCTGTAATCTGGACGATGACAGTAGTGCATGGTCCATGCGAGCGATGACTAAGGATTTGGGAAAGACGAAGCAATTCGCTGAACGCGCAAGAGATTGTTCAGACATTCTGAAAAAGTACAGGGCCCAAATAAACGGTTTTAAGACGAAATACCGAAATCAGTTTATTGCGCATCGAAACGGAGAGGACTACCCGAATCCGTTCAACTTGCCTGATTACAGAACCGAATTTAGAGAAATAATCCAAACGGGACTTTCTGCACTTGAACAGATTTGGGGCAACCCCTTGGAATTCGGTTTCGACCTTGGCTCAAGAGAGCCAACCATCGACTTTAAGAAGGAACTGGGGGTTACTTAGTTAGCTTCCCGGTACAGTTTGCTATGGAGTTAAGTTTACGCGCCATGCTGGCGGAGGGGCGTCGGCGATAAAAAAGTTCAATAAAATCATTGGTTTAGAAGTGGAAATTGTGTAAGGTAATTTCAGTTATCTTACGCAATTTTCATGACGGAGTGGCAGTTCCACGGTCGGGCCGAGCCGTTATCTGCACAATTTCGAACCACGCCAATCAATAGTCCTTATAGAGAACCTGTGCGTCATTCAGAATAGAACTCTCAATGGACACCGTGGCTTCATGTGAAGTTGGCTCGTCCGGAGGAGAGGGGGGCATACCGAGTTGTTTCTTTACAGCTGCATGGTCACTTTTCTGCTTATCTTTTTTCATCATTCTGCGGGCGGCACTCGATTCGACCTCTCCTTGTGGTTCTGGAGCGCTGGCGGCAGAAGAGGAGCGTTCTTCAGTTTCGTCGATAGTCTCTTGCTTGGCTTCCGACAAGCGCCCAAGCTTGTTCGTCTTGTAGCGCGATACTGCCTGGTTGTACTTATAAAGAGACTTAGATGCCTTTTCTAACTTATTCAGGTAGTTATTGAGAAAGTCTGCACGGTCGTCGTAGTCGACCTTAACGTGCTCTGTCGCATACAGGCTAATTGCAGTCCCCGGCGTGCGTTCCCACCAAAGTTCAAAGGGTGCGTTCGGGATGGAATGCGCGGTGACCTTTAACTTCCTGCCGCGATGCTCCCGCGCATAGTCCGCCGCATCAAGCTCCAGAACATCGCTCCTATAGGAAATGCTGTTGACTCGAACAATTCCTCCGGACTGAACTGCGCGCGTGTGTGGCTCACATAGCTTTTTGTAGATGGTCTCTTCTGGCCAATCCCAGCTGAAATCTCCCTTGCGGTTCGCTTTATTAAATTCGAAGATATGATAGGGAGTCGGTGGAACTCGTCGGAGAAGCATGGGTATGCTTAGCCTCCTTCTTGAGACGGGGCGCAAGTTCCTCTCACTAATAGCTGTGAGTAAGGCCGCCATGAACTCTTCCAAAGAGACAGCATCTCCCTTCTTGATATTCTTGCGTCGCTGCCTATCCTTTGCTGGATTTCCGGTTCCATGGATAGAACCAGGGAGTTTGGATAGTGCTTTCTGGAACCAGCCCATGGCTTGTTCTGCGTGGCCTTTACCCTTGGCATTTCTTGGAGCCGCAATTAGAGTACATGCTTTCAAGCGTTCGACGATTGCTTTCTGGACTTTCAGGGATACGCCTGGACCGCGGTCGATGAAGATTGCACTTGCGCAGCCAAATACCATGCCTTTTAGATTAGGGACTCCCCATCGTTCCAGTTCTTTGTCTTTTGGCATATATGAGCTGAAGACACACGAAAGATATGAATCGCTATCTTCGAACCCGAACGTAACGTACCAGCCGACAATAGCGGCGCTGGCACGGTCAACCGCGAGCAATACCGTTGGCCGCCCAATTCCATCAATAGAAATCTTCTCACCCTTATAGAGCAAGAAGTTGTCCGCTATGGTGCCATCAATGTCATACACCGAAAGCTCTTGGTAAACGATATCTCGAGCGCTACCACCTGTGGGTGCCCTTGTGTCTAGTGGGACATAGTCAAGCTTGCGGTGGAGAATGTTCTTTTCTTCACGGACAATCTTGCGCGCTAGTTCAAGTCCATAGTCTTCGTTAGGCAAATGCTTCGGATGTACGGGGAATTTGTCTGCGTCTGTTTTTCCATTAATGCCTACAAAGTTATCTACAAATTCTCGATAGATGACAGCCGCTGATTCTTCGCCGCCCTTGAGGCGTTTCACTATCTCTGCTCGTAAGAGCGTCAGAAATCGCTTAGAAACGGGCTTTCTCGGAACCTTTGTCTTCGGATTAATCCGCTGAGCGTCAGTTCTGCGACCGGACGAAATGAGGGTTCCATCCGCTCGCCTCCTTCCACGACGCTCGACACCCTTTGCACCTTTCACCCAGTCTTGGTTAACTTGGGCGTTCTTGTGATTCCCATAAAAGAGGTCCGCTTCAATGGCGGAGCGGACCGTGGGACGGCTGAGCGGAACCTTGGATGTGGCCCAAGAAACTGCGTCAGAGAATGTCTTTTTACAGGTCACTAGCCCTTCGCCGAATTTCCGCTTAAGTTTTTTGACGAGTACCTTTTTTAGCCTGAAATAATATTCAAGCTTTTCAGTTCTGGGCTTGGGATTTTTCAGCCCCTCCGGGATTGCCCAAGTATCGACGTCTCTACTTTTCAGTTTACCCGTGCGGCCCCAGCGTAAGGCATCCACGGCAGGCCAAACGCGGCGCAACTTCTTGTCTGTAGGAGCGGGGTGCATTTTGTAATTGCCATCGACAAACTCGCCAATTTCGATAACATGAACCCAGCGCTTGTCTTCGGCAAGCACCCGATAGTATTTGGTTGGCTCTCGTTCGCTCGTACTTAGGGACCAAATCCATGCTCGGTTCAGAGGAATCTTGAAGTTTGGGTCTGGTACGTATTCCATCACCGCTCCTTGCTAGTGCTATTTTTTCTGCGTAAAACTATATCTGGGTCCTCAAGCTTCATTTCCAAAATTGGGTCTAGTGGGAAACGGTGGTCCCAACGTAAAAATCCCAAGTAATGTGCGAGAGAGAAAAGTCTGTAGCCCGTGGTATCGCGATTCAAATCCATCTTTGTACAGATGATGCCAAGCACTCTGTCGAGTGAACCTGTCGCCTTAGTGGCGTGCAGGCGTCGAGCCAGCTCACGTGCTGCTGCCACATATACGGGCTCAATCTTCTCCACCTTGTGCATATATGATTGCAGTCTCAGATTGTTATCGTCCTGTAGCCTGCTGACGGATTTCTCCGTGAAGATGATGTGCTTGAAGTTTGGAATTCTCAGTAAGCGAATTTCTTCTTCGTGACGCCTAGTCGCCTTAAGGGTATCCAGGTCGCTTTCGTATTTGCATGAGACGCCCATATATTGAAGTTCCTCCGAACAGTGTTTCTTCAGAGTGACGCAGAAGTCGATTGCTTTGATGGCGGAGCCAAGCATATTCAAATTGAGCTCTTTATCTTTTGCATAAGTAGCCCGGTCCCAAATTGGGTATTGCCCACGAATCTCCACTATGCTCGGTTCCATATTTGCGAAGCGAAGGAATCTGCGTTCAAGTGAAGACTGGCATGGGACCAGGAAGCCGCCACTCTTCAAACTGAAGCTATTCCCTGGAATACCGAACACGCTCTCCGTCGCCTTATTCCATGACTTAAATTCAGACGTGTTGACAACACTGGGGTATCCACGCGGGTCATACATGGGTACCAGTGAGTTCTCGTATGCGATAAAGCGACTTGTGTACCGGCTTTTTTCCACGCCCCCCACATGCTGATGCGGCGTCTTTAATTGCCGACTTAAAGAGAGCCAAGATTTCTTTTGGTGGTTCGCGACGAGCGTTTCGAGCAGATATGCTTTTCTGCGGTCGATGACAGCTGAGCCATTCTGGAGCCTTGCGATAGAGTTGCATCCACACCCCTGTTTTTAACTTGCGAAGAGCTGTGTAGGTGATACTGGGGTGTTTATCTAGCGCGGCCAGCCATTGGGATTTCGCATCCTCAGTCCTCAGGGCTATTACTTTGCTCTCAGGATTGAGGCCATCGGAGCGCCAACGAAGAATGCGATACGCCATCGTCTGGCTAATTCGGAATTTAATAACTACCTCGAACGGCCGGAGACCTTTGTCATAGGCCTCATTGATGGATGCCACTAGCGCATCGTCGTATTTTTTTGGCCGAGCACTAAATGGGATTTGGTAGCTTTTGCATAGACCAGTCAGCTTGGCCATGTCTATGTCCATGGCCTTCGATGTGGCGGTCAACGTGCGGTGCTGTTCCATCTGCGCAGCAATCTCTGCCCGTGATGGGGACGCTGTGACTCGGTCCATCTTCTTTTGCGAGGTGGAAATAGTCCGTTGCTCGGTCTCTGTGAACCATGCAAACAATATGCACCAGATAGGGTGAATGCCCCGGTCTGCACGGAGGAGTGAACGAATTGCGTCATTTATGTACTTCTCTGACTGCACGAGGTAGTCAAGGCGCGCGTCCGCAAACGCTCCACGGAATCTGTTGCAGAAGCGCTGTATGAACTCAGCTAGATGCATTCGGCCGGTTTCGGTAAACCAGCCAGCCGCGCTAAGCAGCTCGACGACATGGCTCTTGTGATATCCAGACTGCTCCGCAGTGATGCAAATACAGTGATATATACGTCTACCTAGCTCAACATCATGGTCAATCTGCGTTGGAGTAGCCGCCCGTTCGCAGCGACTGTCAAAGAGCAGTAACTGCGAATTGATTGCCGTCAGCAAGAGGCGATGTTTGGAGCAATACTGGACAAATGGAGCTCCCATCCGCCTGTGGATAAACGAAAATCCTTCGTCAATCAATTGTTGCTTTTCGCATTCAGGGCATTTTCGATAGCGTCCTTCGAGGACGCCAAAAATTGGCTGTAAGCGGCACAGCCTCACGGGGCCCATGCATTTAAATTGCAAGCGCTTGTATTGCTCTGCAAACTTAGGAAGAGGAAGACCGCAGCAGAAGAAGTTGTATTCCGTATGCTCGTGAATCCAGGCATCCATCGACTTGTACATATGGCCGATGATTGCTTGGAACGTATTAAGGCCGCTAGGCATCCCGTCCGGTCCGCGCTTCTGCTTGAGGAGAGACTTGTACGCGTTATCCAGAGAATAGTGCGCGCCATAGTTCATCGTCCGCCAGATAAATGCAGGAATAATCTCGCCGTCCGGCAAGCCAAGTACAACGTGAATGTCTGGATGGATACTCACTGGATGGCCCTTCGTGTCAACGACGGCATGAGCGCTTTGTATTTGGGCAGATGAAAGAATGACGGCAAGAAGTGGTCCATGTGGCTGACGAAGTCCACTTCCGTTACCCCCATTTTCGTTGACGAATGGAAGACAGCGTCGCGTGCAGTTTTTTGTAGCAGCAAGGCCTTGTCAAACAAGTCTTTCACCAGTTCCTTCGTCACCAAGCCGTTTATTGCCACATCTGGATTTCTCGCTAGATGAAGGTGTAGTTTCTTGAAACCTGCCTTCAGCCAGCCACGCCGCCCCTGCGCATGGACGTGGGTCCAGAATGGCAACATGGGTGGCATGGACACTGATTTCGGAAGCACGCCCAATGACCAATGCCAGTCATTGGCCTGGTACCACAATCCGCCGGTCACGATGCGCTTATTCGCATCCAGCTTAGGCTTTTCAAATGGAGGAAGAAATGTAGTGTCTCCATCCAAAAGATTAGAACTGGTGCTGCCGTCCAAGCCGGTGATGTGCATGAAGGCGCAGGTTCCAGCCAATACGAGCGGAATACCAGTGGCTTGCTTCAGTCGAGCGAGGAAAGAGAGTATTGCTCCTGTTCCTTTATTGATGAACTTCGATGAAGCGCCGTCAATGACAATAGCGCCGACCATTGCGCGGATGCAGAAACCAATCGCAGCGTTCGTGGCGACGTTGATATCAGATACAGATAATTGCTCTAGTGCTCGATGAGAACTATCTGCACTCGCAATCTCAAGCCGAAGCTTTTCGCGCATCTCAGTCAACAAGCCTCGAACGGTTCCGCATGCTGGATAGTTGAGAATAAGAAGAGGAACGACGTGCACGATGGGCGGTTCATACTTCCCGCCAGGTATCCGAATTGTCTCGCCAGCCAAAGCTTTGATTCTCTTCAGTAGTGATGATGTGCCATTCTGAGAGGGGCCAAGCAAAATCATGCTGCGTCCCATGCCTTGAACGCAATTTGGTATCGGGTTGAGGTGACCGCCTTTTTTTATGTACTCGTGGTTATACCAATGCTGCTTGAATATCGGGTTGCTGAAGTCGCGCTCTGACATGCTGAGACGCATGTTGGCCGTCAGTATCTGTACGAAATCAATTTCTTCTTCAACGGGGCGATACGCAACGGCGTAGTTTTTCACAATCGCATCGATACGCTCTTCCAGCGACGCACTCAGTAGCTCCGAAGTGATGGCAGCAGGTATGGCGCGATGGGTCAGCAACGCCGGCAGCTCAGTGGCCAAAAGCGGTACTCTGAAGAACGCCATCTCCTCCGCTTGGATGAAGCGAGAAGTAGTGGGCACGTTATGGTTCTTCGAATCGCGAGATTCGCTGGCCTCCGTTGCGTGTGCGCTCGGAGTATCGAGAGCTGGGACGTTGTTGTTCATTTCTTATGTGCCTAAAACCTGTTTTCTTTCGAGTGCCTTTGAGCGAATCCTTCTATCAAGAAAAATCCCTAGTGGAATCCTCCGAAAAAGCAGGCGTAACCAACTTGGCAAACTCGATATTTAACGGTATACTAAAAATCATGATGCGGTAAATTCGCTAAAAATATTTAAAAAACGAAAACTGGGGGCGGATAATACCCTAGTTTTGTGCTGTCGGTATACTTCTCGGGCCGGTGGTTTTCTTCTCTCTCGATGGTTGTGGGACTCCAGTGCATATCGCGCTCCTATTGAAATAGAATGGGGGTCTACAATGGGTGCTCCTGCGGAGCTGCGCAATGCGCCCCGCACAAAACGGCAAATCATATGCCGTTTACCTTAGCTCACTTGGTTCCAATTGCAAGGAGATTTGTGGCAGCTGATGCTAAATGGGCAGCCCTGGCGTCCCGCATCGTCCGTGTTGTGATGGCTCGGAAGGATGTCGCCTACGATTTGCTTGCGTTCCGGCTGGCTGATTTGGGTGTGCATGAGACCAAGAGCGGTCTTGCATCTAGGTTGTCGCGCGGCCGAATAAGTTTGCCTCTGTTTCTGCAAATTCTTAAGGTCAGTGGTGCAAAGGTGCCTCCGCAGTGGGCTTCGGCTTATGGTGGTGATGAGTCGTGGGAGTGTCGAGCTGTAAAAGTTGTTGAGGCTGAGTTAGCCCGCCGGCCCCTGGTTTCTATGGCTGAAATGCTTCGCCGGGTTGTTGAGCTTGATGCTGGTCCGACTGAGCATACGCTCATGGCGCATATATCCTCTGGGACAATTTCTCTCGCCTCATTTCTTCAGTGCTTGGTGGTTCTGGGGAGTGAGAGCCTGGAGCTTTACCTCGACTTTGAGGATATGGCGGCTTGTGCCAAATCACAGAGGGTCCCAGCCGCTAAGATTCCGGCCTTGTGAGTCGCGTTTGGCTTGTCTACATTGAAATTGGCAAATTATTTGCCATAACATTGTGGAGAGGTGCCCATGAGACTCAAGGATGTCGTCGCACGCCTTTATAAGGCGCCTAAGGATGGCCAGCGCCAAGCATTTGCGCTTTCAAGGGTGGACGCCGAAAGGCTGCCGCATTTGGCCACTATGGCCGTCATTTCTATAACTGAGCCGGGACGTCCCCTCGCGAATTTGGAGGGACACGAGCACGTTCTCCGGCTTTCTTTCGCTGATGTTGATTTTCTTGATGGAAACATTTCTTCCCGGGCGAAAGATAAGCTCAAATATGCTTTCACTCCCGAGCAAGCGGGCAGGGTGACAGAGTTCATCGAAAGGCTCCCCGCAGAAATTGCATCAATTGTGGTTCATTGCGAAGGTGGCTATTCCCGTTCGGCTGCGATAGTTGTCGCGCTGGGAATGCTGCATGGCTATACGGTAGAGCCGCGCCAGCTGACAGAGGCTAATGCCTCTATCGTGAAGGTGATGACCAAGAAGTGAGTCCGGGAACTATACGGGAAATTTCTTGAGTGGGAAGGGGGTGCTTGACTCAGAAAATGTGCGAGGAAGACCTCGTGGAAAAATAGGCTTTCCGGTCGCTCTGGGCCTGACCTTGCGAGGAGTCTAACCCAGAGCGAGAAAAGCTTTTAACGTTGCCGAGAAAAGCTTTCATTCCGTTGCAACAAACTTGTTCCGCAATATTAAAGTCTGAGACAAATATGTCGGTATTTCCGACATTTCCCACTCCAATTCACAAGTTAAAGTCTGAGACAAATGGGCCAATATGGCCGCCGCAAGATTCGTAGCTTCATATAGTCTGAGACAACCCATTCCGATTGCGATCAGCGCAATTATAACGGGGAATTTATTGGGCATAAACGTCCTGCATTGCCTATAGTCTGATAAGGGATTGGAGGAGAATCCCATAGCAGCGCGAGAAGTTTTGCAGAGGCCTAGGTGGTGTGCGTAGTCGTGCCGCCGTGATGGTCTTTCCAGCCCATTCATATGCCATGTCTTTTGACCGCTCACAGATAGATCTATTTCCAACATCTGGAATTGCAGACTGGCTCCCGAGCGAGACCATGTTCAGCATGTGTAGCCGGTACCACAAGCTCAGTGGGAACATACTCGCATCAACGACATGCAAACAGCTATTCGGTCATGGGCAGAAAGGAACTGCGCACGATCTTCCAAGCAGAGTAGATGTGTTCGTCCAGAATACTCGCGGGCTTCTGGGCACCACGAACGATATTATTCGAGAGCGAACGCTCTTGCCCTTTTATCTTCCATTCCGCTCAGCAGAGGATGAGCGCGCCGCGTTTTTGTCTATGGCTGGGAATGGAATCGGATCGATGAAGTTTCAATTGGGAATACTCACTAGTCGGTTTGGTGCAAATCATCCCTTGAAAGCCTGCGCTGAATGCATGCAGGATGATCAGAAGAATTTCGGCACGGCGTACTGGCATTTAAGTCATCAACTTCCAGGGGTATGGATTTGCTTAGCGCATAAGCAGCCGTTGATGGTGGCTAGTGAGAAATCGAATGGCATCGGAAGATTTCTTTGGCTTCTTCCAGATCAACGGGTTATGACTCCGATTAATAATGGGCGACTTCATTTCCGTGAGTTAGAGGCTGCTATTAGGATTTCTCAAGTTGCTGAGCAGCTTCTATCATTGCCGCGAGGTTTTCATTTTGATTCCAGGGTTCTCGTCAAAACCTATCATTCTGCCCTTTCTAAACAGGGGCTCTTAAGAAATAGCGGGAAGCTAAATAATGCGGAAATCGGCGCGGAATATTCGAGGTTCGCCAGGCATTTATCTTATATCCCCGATTTCTCAAATGCTGCGGAAAATCAAAACACGTCTGGTGCGCTAGTGCTCCGCCTGTTGCGGAATCCACGCTCTGGGACACATCCATTGCGGCATATCTTACTAATTTGCTGGCTGTTCGATACATGGAGTGGCTTCTGGGATGCCTACCTTCGGGCGAATCTAAATCAAGAAGCACTTGAGATTGAAAGGGAGGGAAACTCGGATCAGGGATATCTGAATGAGGATATCGATCGTCGCCAAGCTGTAATTGCGGAAGTTAAAGAGAACAATCTTTCTGCCCGCCGCGCGGCGGCCAATGCCGGCGTTGACGTAGCAACGGCAATGGCATGGCTCGCAGAAGAAGGCATATCTAGCAAACGTCGGCCAAAAAAATTGAAGGAAGATATAAGGCAGAAGTTAGTCGCCGACCTGAAGTCTGGAATGGATAAAGTAACGGCTGCAAGAAAATATGTGATTTCAGAATCTACCGTTATGAAGACGTTGAAAACGGAGGTCGGGTTATATAACGATTGGCTTTCGATCCGCTTTGATAAGGAGCGTGCAACCGCACGTAGCGAATGGCTTAATTTACAGAGGATGTATTCGGATTATGGAGCGAAAAAACTGCGAGCTGTGGGCTCTAGAGTCTATGCGTGGCTTTATCGAAATGACCGAGCATGGATGGTGGAGAATTCAGTATCTATGGCAAAACCGGCACGGAATAACCATAGCAGTATTGATTGGGATGTTCGTGATTCGGGATTGGCGAAACAGGTTATGGATGCAGCCGCTAGCTTGTTGGACGGAGGATGTAAGCGAGATATTTCTCTTCCCGATTTATACAGATTTCTTCCGCATCTGAGGGCAAAGATTCGTGCTTTGGACAAATTGCCATTGACCGGGCGCGCGATAAGAATGGTTACATCAGGAAACTATTCGATTTTGAGATGAATAGTATTTTCGACACGGCTGATGATGAATTTATTTGCCAAGCTAGTGCAAGGCAGTTGGCGGGAGGGCGTATATGCAGGATGTAATTAAGGCTGGAAGTTTTAATGGAGAAATAAAGGCGGTTGTATTTGACGCTTTCGGTACGCTGGTCCAGATCAGGAAGCAATATCGACCTTATCTGCGCTTGCTGAAGCGACTCCGTGCGGCTGGACGAGTGCCGCTACCGCACGATGCGGTTCAAGTCATGTCAAATGACGTTGACCTGGCCGGTGCTCTACGAATGTTTAATTGGGATCTTCCCTCGTCATATATTGACGAGTTAGAAGCAGATCTGCAATCCGAGCTCTCGACTATTCAGTTATACCCCGATGTCTCAGCAACCTTGTTATCGCTCCGGTCGAATGGCCTAAAGATAGGAATTTGCTCTAACTTGGCCGCTCCTTACGCCCATGCAGTAAAAAAGCTAATGCCGTTCGAATTGGATGCCTATGCCTGGAGTTTTGAGGTGGGGGCTGTCAAGCCACAGAAGGAGATCTACCAACACGTATGTGCCCTACTGAAATGTCAGCCTAGTGAGGTAGCCATGATTGGAGATGCTCTTGAAGCAGACTGCGTAGCGCCGACTAGATACGGCATGCGTGGATTGCATTTGAAGCGAGATGGTAAAAAATCATCTGATCACTGCTTGAAGAAAATCGACGAGATTTTGATGGTCTTAGGTATAGACCCAGGCAATGATTAGTCTAGGTGGCATTTTTATGCTGTTGTGACTGGGTCAAATTGAGAAGAGGATAATAGTGAAAAATTGCTTTTTGGCTGACCCAGTGCCCGGTTAGAAGGTGCCGTGCCGACGCGGTAAGGAGATGTTTGTCTAGGGTCAATTGCATGCAAATTGACCCATGTTGAATTGCATCGAAAACTGACCCACTTAAGCCAGAAATTTGCATCCTAAGTTGACCCATGTTTAGACCACAATCCTGCTCAAGACAGCGAGCGGGAGAACGGAGTGATAAACGTGGCCCTACT
>NZ_JADWMY010000013.1 GCF_015767275.1 Herbaspirillum sp. AP02 | reverse complement strand
ACCGACTGGTTCAGCGCGGTGACGGTCAGCATGGGCGCCGCCAGCGATGGCGGGCCGCCCATGCTGACCGTCACCGCGCTGAACCAGTCGGTGGCGCGCATGCTGGAGCGCAATTTCCCGTTGATCTGGGTCAAGGGCGAGATCTCCAACTTCACCCGCGCCGCCTCCGGCCATTGGTATTTCAATCTCAAGGATGATGGCGCCCAGGTACGCGCGGTCATGTTCAAGGGCCGCGCCCAGTACGCCGGCTTCATGCCACGCGAGGGCGACAAGGTCGAGGTACGCACCCTGGTCACCCTCTACGCGCCACGGGGTGACTACCAGTTGAACGTGGAAGCCATCCGCCGCTCCGGCGTAGGCGACCTCTACGCCGCCTTCGTGCAGCTGAAGGAAAGACTGGAGCGCGAAGGCCTGTTCGCCCGCGAACGCAAGCGGCCCCTGCCGGGCTTTGCACGCCGCATCGGCATCGTCACCAGCCCCCAGGCGGCCGCGCTGCGCGACGTACTGGCCACCCTGCGTCGCCGGGCGCCGCACGTGGAGGTGGTGCTCTATCCCACCCCGGTGCAGGGTGAAGGCGCCGCCCAGCGCATCGCCGCCGCCATCCAGACCGCCTCGGCCCGCGCCGAATGCGACGTGCTGCTGGTCTGCCGGGGCGGTGGCAGCATCGAAGACCTGTGGTCCTTCAACGAAGAGGTAGTGGCCCGCGCCATCGTCGCTGCGGCCATGCCGGTCATTTCCGGTGTGGGCCACGAGACCGACTTCACCATCGCCGACTTCGCCGCCGACCTGCGCGCCCCCACGCCCACCGCCGCCGCCGAGCTGGCCGCTACTGCCCGCGAAGACTGGCTGGCCGAACTGCGCGGCCATGCGGGCGAGCTCACCCGCGCCCTGCGCCGCCGCCTCGCCGACCGCGCCCAGAACATGGACTGGCTGGCACGCCGCCTGGTCAATCCCGGCGCCACCATCGCCCATGAGCGGGTCAAGCTGGCGGCCCTGCAAACCCGCCTCTCGCATGCCAACCGCGTGCCGTTGACGCGCATGCGCCATCGCCTGCAGCAGGCCGCCACCCACCTGGCGCATCAGATGCCCGATACCACCCACGTCCGACGTGACCTGGGCGAGTTGGCGCGCCGCCTGCAGGACGCCCAGGCAAGCCGCCAGGCCCAGCAACGCCAGGCGCTGGCCAGCCTGAACGCGCAGCTGGAACTGCTGAACCCGCAACGCACGCTGGAACGCGGCTATGCCATCGTCAGCGACCGTCAGGGGCGGGTGCTGCACGCACCGGCCGAGCTGGCCGCCCGCAGCGAGATCACCATTCGCCTGGCCCAGGGCAGCGCCGAGCTTGGCATTGCCAGCGTACAGCCACGGCTGGATTGACGGGTGAACGCGCTACGCTTGACAGCTGTGGCAGACTTTTTTCTCATCTGCTTATAACGCCGGCCGGGGACGGTTCCCGGCCCGTTCGGCCTCGCAGGTCCGGCACGCAGGTGAAGGATGAGCTGGAACGTCTTTCCACCGCTGGCATCTACGGTTTTCCCTGCCTCGCGAACAGACGTCACACCAGCAAGAACCATTCGCATTACCCGAATGGGATGTGAAAGAAGCCGACCGGCAGCGCATTTGATCGAGTGCAAAGAATTGTCTTCCGCTTTAGAATCTCAGGTTCGGAACAGACCCCTTCGTAGCAAACCAACAAGACTGAAAGGATTCATCATGGCACATACCCTTCCGGCACTGCCTTACGATCTGGACGCGCTGGCGCCCACGATTTCCAAGGAAACCCTGGAATATCACTATGGCAAGCACCATCAGACCTATGTGACCAACCTGAACAACCTGATCCCGGGTACCGAATTCGAAAACCTGTCCCTGGAAGAAATCATCAAGAAATCTTCCGGTGGCATCTTCAACAACGCCGCCCAGGTGTGGAACCACACCTTCTACTGGAACGGCCTGACCCCGAAGGGTCAAGGCGCTCCGAGCGGCGCGCTGGCTGACGCCATCAACGCCAAGTGGGGCAGCTTCGACGCCTTCAAGGCCGAGTTCACCAAGCAGGGCCTGGGCAACTTCGGTTCCGGCTGGACCTGGCTGGTCAAGAAGGCTGACGGCACCCTGGACATCGTCAACACCACCGGTGCCGGCACCCCGCTGACCACCGACAGCAAGCCGCTGCTGACGGTCGACGTGTGGGAACACGCCTACTACATCGACTACCGCAACGCACGCGCCAAGTATGTCGAAAACTACTGGGGCATCATCAACTGGGAATTCGTGGCCAAGAACTTCGCCTGATCATCGGCACCCGCCTTCCCGGCAAGAAAAAACCACGCGCAAGCGTGGTTTTTTTTCGTCCCCGCCCGGCAGCCGGCCTCAGGAAAAACGATCCAGCACGCTGTACCAGGCCACCCCGGCGGCGATGTAGAAACGCTGCAGGCCATGCAAGGGAATCGGCTGGATGGTGCTGACCGGGAACGGGAACACCGCCCCCGCCTGCCCGGTGATGCGCTGCGCCAGGCAACGCCCCATGGTGCTGGCCATGGCAATGCCGCGACCGTTGTAGCCCACCGCGATGGACAGCCCGGCCGCCGGCTCATGCACGTGCGGCAGGAAATCACGCGTGATGGCGACCCGCCCCGACCAGCGGTATTCATAGCCGATCCCCGCCAACTGCGGGAACAGCAGTTCCACCGATCGCTCGAGGTGGGCGAAATCATCCGCCCCGCGCGGCTCGCCGAAGGGACCCCGACCGCCCATGAGCAGGCGCCCCTGGGCGTCGCGCCGGTAATACAGCAGCAGGCGTCGAGAGTCGGAGGTGACCTCGCCACCGGGCAGGATGCTGGCACCCTGCTCCGGCGACAGCGGTTGCGTCGCCACGATGAAGCTGTTGGCAGCAATCACCGATTGCCGCAGATGCGGCCACAGCCCATCGGTATAGCCATTGGTGGCGATGACCACGCGCTCGGCATCCACATGCGGCCCCTGGGCGCTGTGCAGGCGCCAGCCCGGCTGGCGTCGCTCCAGGCGCACCACCGGCGTGCCACCGTGGATCACCCCCCCCAGCCGCTGGGCGGCACGCGCCAGACCCTGGCAATACTTCAGCGGATGCAGGCTGCCGGCACGCTCGTCTTTCCAGCCGCCGACGTAGGCATCGGTGCCGATATGGCGCGCCACCTCGGCCGCATCCATCAACCGCGCCGGCGCGCCTTCGGCCATCCACTGCCGGGCGCGGGCTTCCAGTGCATGCATCACCTTGGCGGAATGGGTGGGCTGGATCCAGCCGCGCCGCAGCGCATCGCAGGCGATGCCGTGGCGTTCGATCAGGTCGAAGACGGTATCGGCGGCCGAACCGATGGCCGCGATCAGCGGATCGGCCACGGCGCTGCCGAACATCACCCGCAACTGGTCCGGGTCGTACTTGAGCCCCGGAATCACCTGCCCGCCATTGCGCCCGGAAGCGCCCCAGCCGGGGGCATGGGTATCCAGCACGCACACCGATACCCCGGCCTCGGCCAGGTGCAGTGCGGTCGAGAGCCCGGTATAACCGGCACCGACGATGACCACGTCATAGCGCGCGCTGGTGGCCAGCGGCGGCACCTCCGGCGCAGGGTCGGCGGCGGTGGCCGCCGTGGCCGCCCACAGGGAGGGCGGAAAATCCTGCAGCAAGCTTGTCATGCGCGCCTCACTTGCCGATCACGCGCCGCAGGAAATCCTGGGTACGCGCATGTTGTGGTTCACTCAGGACCTGTGCCGCCGGCCCGGATTCGACGATGCTCCCGCTGTGCAGGAAGCAGACGCGGTCAGCCACCTCGCGGGCGAATCCCATCTCGTGCGTCACCACGATCATGGTCATGCCGTCCGCGGCCAGGGTGCGCATCACCGCCAGCACCTCGCCCGCCAGTTCCGGGTCCAGCGCCGAGGTCGGTTCATCGAAGAGCATGGCTTCCGGCTGCATTGCCAGCGAGCGCGCAATGGCCACACGCTGCTGCTGGCCGCCCGACAATTGCGCGGGATAGGCATCGCAGCGCTGCGCCAGGCCGACCTTGTCCAGCAGGGCGATGGCCTGCGCCCGCGCCTGTTCACGTGGCACCCGGTTGACGAAGATCGGTCCTTCGGTGACGTTCTCCAGCACCGTGCGATGCGGGAACAGGTTGAAGCGCTGGAACACCATGCCCACCCGCGTGCGCAGGCGATGGATGTCGGCGCCGTTGCGATCCACGCGCTGGCCGTCGATCAGGATGTCACCGCGCTCGTAGGATTCCAGCCCGTTGATGCAACGCAGGACCGTCGACTTGCCCGAACCCGAGGGCCCGATCAGGCAGACCACCTCGCCCTGTGCGACCGACAGCGAAACATCCTTGAGCACCTCGTGCTGGCCGAAGCACTTCGAAATACGCTTGACCTCGATCATCGCGCCCTCCCCTTGCTGCCACGAATTTCCAGGCGACGGATCAGGAACACCAGCGGTAGCGACAACAGCAGGTACAGCACTGCCACCATGGTGTAGACCGTCATGTTCTGGAAGGTACTGGAGGCGATCATCTGGCCGGCGCGGGTCATTTCCAGCACGGTGATGGTCGAGACCAGCGAAGAATCCTTCAACATCATCACCAGCGTATTGCCATAGGGCGGCAGCGCGATGCGAAAGGCCTGCGGCAGGATCACGCGGCGCATGATCAGCGGCCCGCGCATGCCGATCGATTGCGCCGCCTCGATCTGGCCCACATCCACCGCCTCGATGCCGGCACGGAAGTTCTCCGCCTGGTAGGCCGAATAGGCGATACCCAGCCCGATCACCCCGGCCTGGAAGGCGGAGAGCTGGATACCGATCTCGGGCAGCACGAAATAGATGTAGAACAGCTGCACGATGATGGGCAGCCCGCGGATGATGTTGACGATGGTGGCGCCCAGCAGCGAGACCGGTTTCAGGCGCGATACCTTCATCAGCGCCAGCACCAGGCCCAGCAGCGAACTGAGCAGGAAGGAATAGATCGTGACTTCGATGGTGACCAGCGCTCCCTTGAGGAGGATGGGCAGGAAGTCCAGCACGGTTTGGGAAAGCATGGGCGTGGAAATGTGCGTGGGAAGGTACGTAGGAAGGCCACCCGCCACCCTGCGGCGACGGGAACCTGGGCGGCCGCAGGTGGAGCGGCGGCCTCCTGTTACAGCGACGTCGCGCCGACGTCAGCCCGGTTCACTCAGTTCAGCTTCCACTGATCGACGATGCGCGCGAGCGTGCCATCGGCCTTGAGTTCGGCAATCGCCTTGTTCAGCCGCTCCATGAGCTTGGGATCGCCCTTGCGGATCACCAGGCAGACATCGCCCATCAGGGTGGACTGGTATTCCTTGACCAGCCGCACCTGGGGATTGGCGCCCTGCGAGAGCTGGTAGGCCACGATGGGACGATCGCCAAAACCGGCCTTGATGCGACCCAGGCCGACGTCGCGCATCATGTCGGCCACCGAGTCGTAGGTCTTCACTTCCTTGAAGCCGCCCTTCTTGTTCAGGGCATCGACGAACACCGTCCCCACCTGGGCGCCGACGATCTCACCCTTGAGGTCATCCAGCGTCTTGTAGACCTTCTGGTCCTGGGCGTTGACGAACAGGCCCTCGCCATAGGAATAGACCGGATCACTGAAGTCCACGATCTGGGCGCGGGCCTCGGTCTTCAACATGGCCGCGGCGATGATGTCGATCTTGTTGCCGGTCAGCGAGGGGATCAGCGCGGAGAACGGCGTCTGCTGGATGTTCACCGAAAAGCCGGCCTTGCTGCCCACCGCCGTGACGGTATCGACCATCATGCCCTGCAGCTTGTTGGTCTTGATATCGAGGAAGGTGAAAGGCACCCCGGTGGAGGTGGCGCCCACGTTGTAGCTGGACTGGGCCATGGCAGGCGCGGCGGCCAGCACCGACATCAGGACCGCAGCCCCGAGCAGTGGCGACAGCAGACGATGCAACAGGCGACTGGATGGCAGATTGAACGACTTCATACGACTCCCCCTTTGGCACAAGATCACGACGGATCGGAACGAACGGCTGGAAGTCCGCACGCCGGCAGGTGCCGACGGCGGTGTGGACTGCAGCGCCCCCGGGCGGGGACGCGGTTTCCGGTCTTCCTCCCCGGCCCGGCCTGCATCGGACTACCCGGTATGGCGCGATGCGACTTAAACCACTGAAGCGGCTGGAAGGGCTGAGGCGGGAAGAACGGCAGACGACAAACAAAGATGCATGAATATCAATATACGGCCTTCGATTAAGTATATTTGGTTTACTCGAATCGTCAATAGATATTTATGTATCGATATTCGATACATAAGAAGCGAATTCCCGTAGAATTCTGTCATTCCTATCTGCGAGGAGTAGGCATGAGCGAGACCGAAGCAAGCCCCACCGACCTGCTGTTCAATCAATCACTGGAAAAAGGCCTGGCCGTGCTGCGCGCCTTCAATGCCCAGCGCCGCACCATGACCCTGGGCGACGTGGCCAGCGCCACGGCCATTTCCAAGAGCTCGGCGCAACGCATGGTGCATACGCTGGAAACACTGGGCTACATCTGCAAGCATCCCAGGACCCGCCGCTACCAGCTCACGCCCAAGGTGTTAGAGGTGGGCTACAACTACCTGGCGGCCGACATCCTGGTGGACGTGGCCAATCCCTTCCTCTCGGAACTGGCCAACATGACCGGCGAGACCGTCAACCTCACCGAGCCCTACGAGCGCGAGATGGTCTACGTGGCCCGCTTCGTGGCCAGCAAGTTCATTCCCATCCACATGCCCATCGGCAGCCGCATCCCCATGTATTGCACCGCCTCCGGGCGCGCCTACCTGAGCGGGCTGGACGAGGGCGAAGCGCAGGCGCTGCTGCTCTCCAGCGAGCGCGCCGTGCACACGCCGCATACACGCACCGGGGTGGAAGAGATCATGGACATGGTCAGGATGGCCCGCGAACGCGGCTTTGCCAGCAACCGGGAAGAACTGTTCCTGGGCGACATGACGGTGGCCGCGCCCATCTTCAACAGCGAGCGCCGGCCAGTGGCTTCCGTGCACGTGGTGGCGCCGACCAGCCGCTGGACGGCCGAGGATGCCGAACGCAAGCTGGGGCCGCTGGTATTGGAGTGCGCACGCTCGATCTCCAATTCGGTGCGCACGCTGGTGTGAGGCCACAGCAGGAAAGTACAAGAACGTCCACCGCGCCTGTGTCACAATCGCCGCTCCCCCTTACCGCTACACAGACTACCGATCGGAGACCCCATGGCCCACGTCACCCTGCATAATGCCGCCGGCTACGCCCAGGACATCAAGGCGCGCATCCACCAGCTCAAGTCGGATGAACCGGAAAGCAATGGCGGCAAGGACACCGGTCCCGCGCCCTATGAACTGCTGCTGGCCGCGCTGGCATCCTGCACCTCGCTGACCTTGCGCATGTACGCCGACCGCAAGGGCTGGGACCTGGGCAGCATCGCGGTAGACGCCCACTTCGGCCGCGACGACAGCGGCCTGGAAACCATCACCCGCAAGATCAGTTTCGGCAATGCGCTGAGCCAGGAGCAACTGACCCGCCTGGCGGAAATCTGCGAAAAGACCCCGGTCACCAAGACCATCCGCCAGGGTACGGCAATTCAGACGTCGATCGCATAACCGGCTGCGCGCCAGGCATCGATGCCGCCGGTCAGCGGCCGCACCCGGGTGTAGCCGCGTCGCATCAGCTGGCGCGCCACCACAGCCGCCGACGCCTCGTTGGGACAGGCGCAATAGACCACCACCTCCCCCTCCACCGGACCATCGAAGACGAAGGTCTGGATTTCCTGGTTGGAGATGGTCACCGCCCCCGGGATGCGGCCATCCTGCTGCAACAGCGGCGAGCGCACATCGATGATGGTGGGTGCATTGCCCTGTTCGAGCATGGTGTTGAGTTCATCCACGGTGATGCGCGCCATCTCCAGCGACTTGCGGAAGCGCCGGCGCTGCCACCACTTGTTGGCCACGAATGCCGCCAGCGCCACGGTGATCATCAGCATGCCGTAATGGCCCAACTGGGCCAGCACGTTCAACAGGTCATCCACGGCCGAGCTGAACAGCGAACCCAGGAAAATCCCCAACCCCGCCCACAACGCACTGCCGGCCGCATCCCACAGGAGGAAGCTGATGCGGCGCGTCCCCATGGTGCCGGAGAGTGCGCTGGCAATCGAAGCGAAGCCGGGAATGAACTTGGCCAGCAACAAGGAGCGCACGCCCCAGCGCAGGTAGATCGATTCGGTCTGGCGCACACAGGAATCCGGCGACAGCGAAATGCGGCAGAGGCGCGACATGATCTGGCGCCCGTAGCGACGGCCGGCGAGATACCAGACGTAATCGGCCATCAACGCCGCACAGACCGCCAGGGCGAGCAACAGCAGCGGCGAGTAGCGACCGGTAGCCGACAAGGCCCCCGTGATGATCAGGGTCGGATAGGCCGGCACCGGCGCCCCCAGCTGCTCCACCAGCACGTTGACGAAAACGAGGATCAGACCGTATTGCTCGATGAGGTGGTAGAGGGTTTCCATGGCCAGGCCGCCTTGATGTCTTGCCGCATGAGAAGCGGCGACTGTCCCGCCGTGACGGCGGATTGCAGGCTGACATTATAGGCAAGGCGGCCCCGCCCCGCTCGCAAAAGGCCGGGCGATAAAAAGCGCCCTGCCCACCCGCAATCACACGGGCGCGCAGGGCGCGAACGAGGAAGACCTCGGAGAAATCGATACTGCCGGACAGCCTCAGGCTGCGTGCTTGATGACGGTCTCGGTCTGGCCACTGGCGGTGCCGCCGCCATCCTGCGGCGCCGGTCGGGTCCGGGCCAGGAACACCAGTACCGCTGCCAGCAGCGAGGCACCGGACAGGGCATACAGGCCACCCTGGATGGACCCGGTCTTCTGCTCCAGATAACCGAAGGTGGCCGGCGCGAAGAAGCCGCCCAGGTTGCCCAGCGAATTGACCAGCGCCAGCACCGCTGCCGCAATGCGTGCATCCAGGTAGGCCTGCGGAATCGGCCAGAACAGCGAGGAAGCCGCCTTGAAGCCGATGCCGGCGAAGCACACCGCGACAAAGCCGATCACCGGCCCGGACGATGCCGACACCGCCATGCCCGCCGCCGAGATCACCAGCGCGGTGGCGACCCAGAACTGCTGCCGCTTGAAGCGCGCCGCCAGCACCGCGAACATGTACATGGCGGCAATGGCGATGATCCACGGGATGGTGTTGAACAGGCCGACCTGGAAGTCATTGAAATGCCCCATCTTCTTGATGATGGTCGGCAGCCAGAAGGTCGCACCATAGATGGTCAGCTGGATGGCGAAGTAGATCAGGCAGAACAGCACGATCTGCGGGTCGCGCAGCAGGCTCAGGGCCGACACGTGCGCCGGCCGGTTGGCAGCGCGCAGCTCCTGTTCGGCGGCAATCACCGCGGTCAGCGCCTCGCGCTGTTCCGGGGAGAGCCACTTGGCATCGCCCGGAGTGGAATCCAGCACCTTCCAGACCACCACGCAGAACACCATCGAGGCACCGCCTTCGATCAGGAACATCCATTGCCAGCCGTGCAGTCCAGCCCCTTCGATCAACAGCAGCGCCCCGGTAATCGGGCCGGACAGGATGGAAGCAATCGCCGAGCCCGACAGAAACACCGCCATGGCTCGTCCGCGTTCATGATTGGGCAACCATTGCGTGAAGTAATAGATCACGCCGGGGAAGAAGCCCGCCTCGGTCACGCCCAGCAGGAAACGCATGAAATAGAAACTGGTTTCGTTATGCACGAAGGCCATGCAGGCCGCCACCAGGCCCCAGGTGAACATGATGCGGGTCAGCCACGCGCGCGCGCCAAAGCGTTGCAGCAGCATGTTGGACGGCACCTCGAAGATCGCATATCCGACGAAGAACAGCCCCGCCCCGAGGCCGAAGGCGGCCGCCCCGATGCCCAGGTCGGTAGAGAGGTGACTGCGCACGAAACCGATGTTGACGCGGTCGATGTAGTTGATGATGAACATGGCCACGAACAGCGGCAGGATGCGCCACTTGATCTTGCTCACCGCGCTGGTGAGGGCCTGGTTTGCTGCGCCTGATGATGCGGATGGGGAAGGATTCACGGGTTGTCTCCTCTGTTGAGCCCGTACTACCGATGGATGAAAGAAAATTCGGGCCGGCGGCGCGTTCATCGCGCTCTTGTCACGGCCTCGCTAGCAGATGTGCAGCCCCGTGCTCAACGCACCAGGCAAGGTTTCTTGGGATCGAACTTCCAGCCCGGGATCAGGTACTGCATGGCCACCGCATCATCCCGCGCACCCAGTCCCATGTTGCGATAGGTCTGGTGGGCCGCTTCCACCTGTTCCATGTCCAGTTCCACGCCCAGGCCGGGCTTGGCCGGCACCTGCACCTTGCCGCCCACGATCTGCAGCGGTTCGCGGGTCAGGCGCTGGCCGTCCTGCCAGATCCAGTGGGTATCGATGGCGGTGATCTTGCCCGGCGCGGCTGCGGCCACATGGGTGAACATCGCCAGCGAGACATCGAAGTGGTTGTTGGAATGTGAACCCCAGGTCAGGCCCCACTCATGGCACATCTGCGCCACCCGTACCGAACCCTGCATGGTCCAGAAATGCGGGTCGGCCAGCGGGATGTCCACCGACTGCAGTGAAATCGCATGGCCCATCTGGCGCCAGTCGGTGGCCACCATGTTGGTGGCAGTCTGCAGGCCGGTGGCACGGCGGAACTCGGCCATCACCTCACGTCCGGAATAGCCTTCCTCGGCGCCGCACGGATCTTCCGCATAGGCCAGCACGTCATGTTGGTCGCGGCACAGGCGGATGGCATCCTTGAGCAGCCAGCCGCCGTTCGGATCAAGGGTGATACGGGCCTTGGGGAAGCGTTCGGCCAGCGCCGTGACGGCGGCGATCTCTTCCTCGCCACGCATGACACCGCCCTTGAGCTTGAAGTCGTTGAAGCCATACCGCGCATAGGCCGCCTCGGCCAGGCGGACCACCGCCTCGGGCGTGAGCGCGGCTTCATGGCGCAGGCGCAGCCAGTCGTCGGCCTGCTCCGCTTCGGCGTGATACGGCAGGTCGGTCTGCTTGCGGTCGCCCACGTAGAACAGGTAACCCAGCATTTCCACTGCATCGCGCTGCTGCCCCTCGCCCAGCAGCGCCGCCACCGGCACTTCCAGGAACTTGCCCAGCAGGTCCAGCAGGGCCGCCTCCAACGCGGTAACGGCGTGGATGGCGATGCGCAGGTCGAAGGTCTGCAGGCCACGTCCACCGACATCGCGGTCGGCGAACGCCGTGCGTGCCCGGTTCAGGATGCCCTGGACATTGCCGATGGACTGGCCCACCACCAGCGAGCGCGCATCCTCCAGCGTCTGGCGGATGCCCTCCCCGCCTGGAACCTCGCCCACCCCGGTATGGCCGGCACTGTCGGTGAGGATCACCAGATTGCGCGTGAAATACGGACCGTGGGCCCCCGACAGGTTCAACAGCATGCTGTCGTGACCGGCCACCGGAATGACGCGCAGCTCGGTCACGCGGGGCGCGCCCTTGGTCAAGCCAGCAGAAGGCGAGGACAAGGATGAGGACGGGGAGGAGGCAGGAGTGGCAAGGGAAGTCATGGCAGCACTTTCTCTTTCAATGAAGAAAACCCGGCACCCACCGGGAATGACCTGGCAGCGGATCCGGCAATAATTTGGTAGCGGTACCAAATCAGAATGAATGCATGGTAGCGGTACCAAATCAGCCTGTCAACAGGGGGATGTGAAGTGCCAGATCAACTTGCCTGGCAGCATCGAAACGGATAGGGCAGTAAAGGTAGGAAAGGCAGGGAGGGCGGAATCGCCGCGTCAGGCGCTTTCACGCTGGATGATGGAAAAGCCGACATCGATAATGCGCTCGGCCACCTCGATGCCGGCCGCCCGGTCGATGATGAAGCGCGCCGCGCGTTGACCGATGCCGGTGCCGTCGATGCGCACGGTGGTCAGGCGGGGTTGCAGGTCTCGCGAGAATTCCAGGTCGCCGAAGCCGACCACCGCCAGTTGCCCGGGAATGGCGATGCCACGGCTCTGGGCCTCGATCATCACGCCCAGCGCCAGCAGGTCGGAACTGCAGAAGATGGCATCGGTGTCGGGCTGTTGCTGCAACAGATCGGCCAGACCCCGCCGTCCCTGCCCCAGGGTGGTCGGGGCGATGACGTGGTACATCGGCAGGGCTGCCGCCCCCTGCCCGTCGTTCATGCCCAGCGCCACCGCTTCCTGCGCGAAGGACTGCATGCGGCGCTGGCTGCGCTCGTCGCGCCCGCCCACCACCGCGACCTTCTTGCGACCGCGCTGGTGCAGGTAGCGCGCCACTTCGCGGCCGATGGCCTCGTGCGAAAAACCGACCAGCATGTCGATCGGTGTGGGCGTCAGATCCCAGGTCTCCACCACCGGGATACCACTGGCCAGCAGCCGCTTCCTGGCCTCCGCCGAGCGCATGATGCCGGTCAGCACCACGCCATCGGGACGACGGCCGATGATGGCTTCCAGCAGCGCATCCTCGCGCGAATTCTCGTAGCCGCTCTGGCCGAGCATGACCTGGTAGCCGGCTGCGGCCAGGGTTTCGGTGAGGGTATGGACGATTTCCTGGAACACCGGCCCGATCACGGTCGGCACCACCACCGCCACCAGCCGGCTCTTGTTGGAGGCCAGCCCGCCGGCCAACAGGTTGGGGACGTAGCCGGTCTTTTCCACCGCCTCGCGCACTTTCTGCAAGACCTTGGGCGAAACCGCCGAGGGTGTGTTCAAGGCCCGTGACGCCGTGATCGGCGCCACCCCGGCCAACTGCGCCACGTCGCGCAGCGTGATGCCACCCGCGCTCTTGCGGGGACCGCGACGGCGTGGGCCGATGCCATCGTCGCCACGGCCGCTACGGGCGTCGGTGGAGGGATCGTCGGGAGTGTCGTCAGGGATGGGGCTGTGTTGTGGCATGGCCGCATTTTAGCATCGGCTGGTAGCGTTACCAAAACGACAAGTTCGACGCCGCTCCCGGCGCCCAATTATTGATCCTGGATCAATAATGTTTTGTGGGCGCGGCGGTTTTTGCAAGGAAAGAATTGACCGATACTGCTTTCCATCCGTTCCACCTGCCTGGCCCGCCAACCCCGGCCAGGCGACTCACCGCAAAGGAAAACCCATGCAGACCACACCCCTCCCCGCCCTGGGCCTGGGCACTTTCCGTCTCAAGGACCAGCAGGTCATCGACTCGGTACGCACCGGCCTGGAGCTGGGCTATCGCCATATCGATACCGCGCAGATCTACGGCAACGAAGCCGACGTCGGCCAGGCGCTGGCCGAGAGCGGCGTGGCCCGTGATGCGCTGTTCGTCACCACCAAGATCTGGACCGAAAATCTGTCGCGCGACAAGCTCATCCCCAGCCTCAAGGAAAGCCTGCAGAAGCTGCGCCTGGAACAGGTCGACCTGACGCTGATCCACTGGCCCTCGCCGCTGGACGCGCTGCCGGTGGCCGACTACCTGCAGGCGCTGGCCGAGGCCAAGGCACAAGGCCTGACGCGCCTGATCGGCATCTCCAATTTCACCATCGCCCACATGGAGCAAGCCATTGCCGCCGTCGGTGCCGACCAGATCGCCACCAACCAGGTCGAGATCCATCCCTTCCTGCAGAACCGCAAACTGGTCGAGTACGCCTGCACCCAGGGCATCCACCTGACCGCCTACATGCCGCTGGCCTACGGCCGGGTGATGCAGGATGCGACGCTGCTGGAGATCGCCGCCAGGCACGGTGTATCGGCCGCGCAGGTGGCGCTGGCCTGGTCGCTGCAACAGGGCTTCGCGGTGATCCCCTCGTCCACCCGACGCGAGAACCTGGCCAGCAACCTGGCAGCGGGCAAGATCACCTTGTCAGACGCCGAGATGAGTGCCATCGCAGCACTGGATCGCGGCGAGCGCCTGGCCAATCCGGACTTTGCACCGAACTGGGACTGAGCCATCCCGAATAGATGGCGTGCAAGCACCGAATCAAAGCTGTGTGGAATTCTGCAGAGCACGCCATCGAAGCCGCAATACAGTAATGAGCCAGTTGGCGAGCGCAATACCCAACACGACAGCGAGAAACGCCGTCACCCCCCAATGGACAATCAGCTTGCCCGCGATCCATGGGAAGCCGAACACGCCCACGAAATACGCAAGACTGAACAGCAGCAGGGCTTGGGACGTCACGCCCGGTGGCGACTCCTGCACCACCAGACCATTGATGACCGAGTAGGTCAGGCCATATCCGGTCCCCAGGGTGAGCGCGGCGATCAGATAGCCGAGCGGTGTGACGACGAAGAACATCAGCATCAGCACCGACACCACCATCACCGCACTGAGAACACAGGACGCGAGATAAGCATCGCGCTTGACGACCAGGCGCGCGATGAACAGGCGGCAGGCAATGGCCGCACACATGAATCCGATGAAGAACAGGGCGTAGTCCAGCTGTTTCAACTGCGCATAGGAGGTCTGGAAACTGGACAAGCCGCCGAAGATGCAGGCACTCAAGCCGACCATGATGATGGGGAAAACGGCCCTGGAGCGACCTACGCTGACACAGGCGGCCCAGCTCAGGCGATGCCCTGGGACACCGCCTGCACGTCCCTCGATGCCTTCGCTGCGCAGCGCCAGTCCCGGCGTGAGCCACCAGAACAGCGCTGCGCCCAGCAGGCTGGCGATCGCGGCAATGTCGAATGCCAGTGGCAGCGCAAGGCCGGAGGCGGTCACCACGCGGCCGATGAGCGGGCCGCTGCCGATGCCCGCCATCATGCAGCCGGAAAGCACCGCGAAGTGCCTGGCCCGGTGCGCCGGCGGCACCATCATCGCCACGTTGATCGGGCCCAGGGTATAAAAGGTCCCCCATCCCAGGCCGAGGATGAGTGCACAGGCGCCGAACCCCAGCCACGTCGCAGGCATCAGCGTAAAACCTACGCATGCCAGTCCCAGCAGAGCGCCGGAGCAGGCGATGGCGCAGGTCGTCCCCATCGCGTCCGACACATGACCGGACAGAACGACCGCAGCGAAAGTGCTCACCATGGCAATGGAGAGCACGCTGCCCGTATCGGCTTCGCTGCCTCCTCTGGCACCGATCAGGAGCGACAACAGGAACGTCGTGCCATAGGACATCGACAGGAGATAACTGGCCAGGCAGAACAAGCCGAAGGAACTTGTTGCCTGCCGTGATCCGGCGAACGCTTGCTGGTTGCTCATGGGCCCACTGGCTCCTTGTAGGCGGGTTGCGCGACGGGTTTAGTCCACGATGAACAGGGTCGCCCCCGAGGCCGTGTAGGAGCGATGTGCCTCGGCGTTGTCGGCCACCTGATAGCTGATGCCGGGCGTGAGCCGGAAGCTTCGCCCATCCTCCAGCTGGCTTTCCAGCTCACCGGACAGGCACAGCAGGATGTGCCCCTTGCGACACCAATGGTCGGCCAGATAGCCCGGGCTGTACTCCACCATCCGCACCCGGATGGTGCCGAAATGGCGCGTGCGCCACCAGGCGACGCCCTGCTCCCCTTTGTGTTCGGTCTTTTCGACGCTGTCCCATTCGGTAATGCCGAAGGAAATATCGGCCATTTGCATGTCATGCCCTCTCAAATTGAAAAATGCCTTGCTGACGTGAAGCATAGCCGTGCTATGGTCTGTCCGAACAGCGAATAAAGGACATTAAATGTCGAACAAAAGACTGGATCATTTGCTGCTGGCGCCGCCGACGCTGATGCAATTACCACGCCCGATCTACGTGCGCGCCCAGGCCATGGCGGCGGGTGCGCATTTCGCCGAGCACCAGCATGATTGGGTGCAGTTTCTCTATGCCACCAACGGCACCTTGCGGGTCACCCTGCCCAGCGGCAGCTTTACCGTACCATCCCGGTTTGCGGTGTGGATTCCGGCGGGGATGCGGCACCAGGTCAGTGCGCAGAACGAGGTGAGCTTTCGCAGCCTCTATCTCGCGACCGCGGCGGTGCAGAACGGGACTGATGATCGGTCGCGGGTGGTTGAAGTCACGGCGCTGGCGCGTGAACTGATCCTCGCTGCGGCCAGATTGCCGTCCGAGTATGACGAACAGGGCCGCGCCGGCCGCTTGCTCGCCACTCTGGTGGATGAGTTGGTGGATCTGCAGGAGACCGACATGTATCTGCCTCTGCCCGACGATGCCCGGCTCAAGGTAGTGTGCGAAGCCCTGATGCGAGATCCCGCCGACGACCGCGACATCGACGCCTGGGCCGGGCGTATCCATGTCTCCGGGAAAACCCTGGCGCGCCTCTTTGAACGTGAAACCAGCATGAGCTTTCGCCAATGGCGCCAGCGCCTGCGGCTGTGCCGGGGACTGGAATTGATGGCCGGCGGCCACAGCGTGACGAAGGTCGCATTGGAGGTGGGCTACAGCACCAGCTCCGCATTCATTGCCGCCTTCAAGGAGCAGTTCGGCAAGGCACCGCGCGAATTCATGCAGGAGGCATCGCCCTAGCGGTGACGAATATCATTGCCGCAGGCCCCGGACGAATTCGCTAGGGCTTGCCCGCCTCGCGTTGCTGCAACTGCAGGTTGAGCCGCTGCAGCGCACTACCCACGGGGATGAAGAAGTTCATGCCCGCCAGCCCCTTGGCACCCAGGCCGGCCACGGTGATGCCGATCACCTGTCCTGACTTGTCCAGCAGTGGACCGCCGCTGCTGCCGGGCAGGATGGCCACGTCACTCTGGAGAAAATCCAGATCCCGCACCGTGCGCACGCCGCTCAGGATGCCCCGTGTCAGCGTGGTATTGAAGGCATCGCCCAGGGGCGAGCCGAGGGCATAGACATCCTCGCCGATGCCCGGCTCGCTCAGGCGCAGCGGTAGCGGGCGCACCCCGGGCGGCGCGGTCTTGAGCAGGGCCACATCCCGCGCCACGTCGACCCGCACCACCTCGGCCATCAACTCGCGTCCGGCGGGCAGCCGCACACGCACCAGCCGCGCATCGCCGATGACGTGATGGTTGGTCAGCAGCCAGCCGGAACTGCCGATATAGAAACCGGTACCCGAGCTGCGCTCGCTGAAGACCGTGACCACCGCCGTGCGCAATTCGCCGATGACCTTGGACATCTCGCTGCCCGGGCGATCGGGCGCGCGGTTGTCGATCTCCACCACCGCGCCCGGTGGCTGGCGCTCGGCCCTGGGGGGCGGCAATGCCGCGGCAGCGCGCTCGTAGGGCGTCTGCACCGCCAGCGCGAAGGCAGGGTCGGCCAGCAGATTGCGTACCGCCACGGCGAAGGCTTCCACCGGAATCTGGGGCGATGCGCCCTCAAAGCCGGTGCTGCCGGAGTGGAACACCCCTTCGCTGCTGCCGCGATAGATCACCTTGCGCTGCTCCGGCGCGAACAGTTGCCAGTCAAGCCTGACGTAGGCCTCGCCGGTCCAGGCGTTGCCACTCTTCATGCAGAGATTGGTCTGCAACTGGGTGACCACCACGCCGACCTGCAGATTGGCTTCGCCGGCCCGGTTGGGATCGGCTTGCGCGATGTCTTCGGGCCGCTCGGGAAACAGGATTTCCGGCCGCGCCGCCGGCACCGGGTAACCCTGAGCCTGCAGCTCCTGGCGAAAGCGCGCAGACAGGGCGCTGGTCGGCAACAGCACATCGGCGCTTTTGGGGTTCCAGACGATGTCGTTCTTGCGCGAGCAGAACACCCCCTGCTGCAGCTCGCCGATGACCTGCGGGCCCTGCTCGAAATGGCGCAGCGCGCGGGCCAGGAAGGCCGGCCGGGCCTGCGCTTGGGCCGGCATGCGCAGCGGTGTCTTGTCCGCTATCGATGGCAGGGAGGCCGGACCGGCGTGGGCCGGCAGGTTCAGACCGAGCGTGGCCGCCAGCGCGGTCAACATCCTTGGCAGGGTGAGGTTGCGGTTCTTGTTCATCATCGGGCAGGTGATTGGACCAGCGCAAGCGTTGCCGGAGATCGGCACGCCCGCTCAGGCCGGCGCCGCGGGCGTGCGGCATTCTCGCACGCCAGTATGCCCTTGCACGATTGCCACAAATACCTAAGAAGCAAGAAAAGTCATCCCTCAAGAAGAAGAATGACTTTCCGCACAAACCCGGGGAGCGAATCAGGCCGGCACTGGCGTCGGCTGGCCCTGCTTGCCCTTGATGCGCAGTACCAGCACCGCACCGATCAGGCAGGCCACACCCATCATGATGGACGACAGGGTGTAGTTGCCCAGCGTGGCCCGCATATAGCCGGCGACCGTGGTGGCGGTAGCGGCACCCAGTTGGTGGCCGGCGACGATCCAGCCGAAGACGATGGGTGCAGCCAGGCGACCGAAGACGTCATTGGCCAGGCGCACGGTGGGCGGCACGGTGGCGATCCAGTCCAGGCCATAGAAGATGGCGAAGATGGTCAGGCCGTAATACTGCAGGCCGAAGGCATAGGGCAGGAAGATCAGCGCCAGGCCACGCAGCCCGTAGTACCAGAACAGCAGCACGCGTGGATTGTAGCGGTCCGACAGCCAGCCCGAGAGCGTGGTGCCGACCAGATCCAGCATGCCCATGGCGGCCAGGATGGAGGCGCCGCTGACTTCGTTGATGCCGTAGTCATTGCACATGGCGATGAACTGCGTACCGATATAGCCATTGGTGGACAGGCCGCAGACGAAGAAGCTCATGAACAGCAGCCAGAAGTCCGGCATGCGTACCGAGGTACGCAAGGCATCCAGGGCGATGGCCAACGGATTGCGACGGGACAGGCCCTCGTCCTTGATGTCCTCGACCTGGCCGACCATCTTCTGGCCGATGGCCGCCGGGCTTTCCGGCAGCAACAGCCACACCAGGGGGATGGCCAGCACCGCCACCGCCGATACCAGGAAGGCCACCGAGCGCCAGCCATAGCTGCCGACCATCGATGCCATCAGCGGCAGGAACACCATCTGTCCGGTCGCCGCACTGGCGGTCAGCAGACCCATGGCCAGCCCGCGCCGGGTCTCGAACCAGCGGCTGACGATGGTGGCGCCCAGGGTATTGGCGGCCACGCCGGTACCGGCGCCCACCAGCAGGCCCCAGGACAGCAGCATGTGCCAGGGCATGTGCATCAGGGTCGACAGTGCCGTGCCGGTGGCCAGCAGTACCAGGGCTGCCAGCACCACCCGGCGGATGCCGAAGCGCTGCATGGCCGCAGCCGAGAACGGACCAATCAGGCCGTAGAGTGCGATGTTGACCGAGATCACCACCGAGATGGTGGAACGGTTCCAGCCGAACTCCTGCTCCAGCGGCAGGATCATCACCGAGGGCGTGGCGCGGATGCCGGCCGAGCACAGCAGGACCAGGAAGATCACGCCCACCACTACCCAGGCGTAGTGAAAGCGTGGCGTGACGGCGTTGGCGAGCGATTGTGTGAGCTTGTTCATTGCGGTCCTGTGGAGGAAGAGACGCGTAAGAGATTGGAGTTATGGTGAGGGATGAAGCAAAAGCAAAAACGAAGACGAACGCGATCAGGCCTCCTGCAGGCGTGCATAGGCGTCTTCGATGAGGTCGTTGAATTCACGCGCCAGCTTGGGACCGAGCCGGCGGTCGATCTCGTCCTGGGCGCGCCGCCAGCGGGGGCGCGCCTCGTCCAGCTTGGCCTGGCCGGCGCGGCTCAGTTGCAGCGCGAAGGAGCGCTTGTCCAGCAAGGCTTCCTCCGGCAGGTCCACGGTCTCGACCCAGCCGGCCGCCATCAGCGGCTTGAGGGCGCGACTGAGGGTGCTGCGGTCCATGCCCATGTCCTGCGCCAGCGTGATGTTGGCGATCGGGCCCTTGCGGCCGATGCAGCTGATCAGCGAATACTGGGTAATGCTCAGTTCGCTGTCCTGCAGATGGTGGTCATAGATGATGGTGATCCTGCGCGTGAGGCGGCGCAGGGGCGCGCAGGTACAAATATCCTTGCTCATGGGCATCCCGGTCGTCAGTAGATACAGACCCGACAACCGGGATGGCCGGCCGTCTGATCGCAACAACTATGCATATGCATCGATGTATGCGCATCATATGGACGATGCGGCACCAAGTCAAGCGCCTGGCTGCACCTGGGATGTCCGACGGAAATGCCGCCCAGGATCACGCCACCTGTTCGGTGCATACCCCCTGATCGCCAATCCGTCGGCCCATTTCATTTCAGGTTGAGGTCCTTGCGGAGGGCCGCATCCACCGGGCCGGCCGGCATGAAGCGGCGCAGCTTGCTCAGCAGCGAGGCCTGTCCCTTGGGCGTGTGGCGCATGCGCCACTTCGGGTCGAGGGCGGCCGCCACGATGGTCTGGGCCACCGTCTCGGGCAGGGGTGCATGGTTGACGTGGTGCGCCACCGCCGCCCCCGCGGCCTGCCGCTGGGCGTCGTAGGCGGGGATGCGGGTATGCACCTTGGGCGCGTTCAGATCCAGGCTGGTGCGGGTATAGGCCGGTTCGATCAGCAGCACGCGCACGCCGAACTGGCGGGTCTCATGGTCCATGCTTTCCGACAGTCCTTCCACGGCGTGCTTGGAGGCGGCATACAAGCCCATGTAGGGCGCCGGCAGGAAACCCAGTACCGAACTCAGGTTGACGATGCGCCCGGCGCCCTGCTTGCGCATCTGTGGCAGCACTGCCTGGCTGGTACGCAGCAGGCCCAGTACGTTGACCTCGAACAGGGCCTGCGCCTCGGCCGCCGAGGTCTCTTCCACCGCCCCCACCAGCGACATGCCGGCGTTGTTGACCAGGATGTCGATGGCCTGCTCGCGCTGTACCACCTGCTGCATGGCCGCCTCAATGGAGGCGGCGTCGCGCACGTCCATCTCGAGCAGGGTCACGCCGGTGATGCCGGCGGCCCCCTCCAGCTTGCGTACGGTGCCGTACACCTTGTGGCCGCGTTCGGCAAAGCGTTGCGCCGTTGCGCGACCAATACCGGACGACACGCCGGTCACTACCACTACCTTGATGGGGGACATGTTGCTACTCCTCGTATGGGTTGATTCGGGTCAATGGGAAAGACTTTCTCCGTACCGGGTGGTGAGCCGCTGCACCACCCGCCGCGCGCCGCGCCCGTTTCCCTTGAAAGAAATCGAAACAATTTAGCGTTCGGTAAACATCTAAAAATAGATTATATTAGAACTCTAAATCGCGCAAGCAGATTTGTAAAAGGAGGTCCAAGCCATGAAGAAGTCCAAACAGGAAACACTGGATACGCGCAAGCGCATCCTGTCCACGGCCACCCGCATGTTCCTCGCCGACGGCCTGGCCGAGACCGGCATCGCCAGCATCATGAGCGCGGCCGGCCTGACCCAGGGCGGCTTCTACCGGCATTTCCGGTCCAAGGAGCAGCTCATCGCCGAAGCCAACCTGGCCGCCAACGACCGCATGTTCGATTTTTTCAGCCAGGCGCTGGCCGGCCTGCCGCCACGCCAGGCACTGGCCACCGCCGTGGACATGTACCTGAGCCAGCTCGATGGGGCGGAATGCGGCGGCATGTGTCCCCTGCCCAACCTGGGCAGCGAACTGCGCCGCGCCGACCGCCTGGTGCGGGGTGCCGCCATGGCCGGCCATCAACGGCTGGTGCAGTTCTTCCAGATGCTGGCGACCCGGGCCGGTGCGCCCGATCCTGCCCGCCTGGCCGACGCCGTGGTCACCACCATGGTGGGGGCGGTGATGCTGGCGCGGGTGGCGATCAACGACGACAGCCAGCAGGCCATCCTCGCCAATTGCCGCAAGACCCTGCACGCCATGCTGCCGCCGGTCGCGGTGGCGGGCTGAGCTTTCCGGGCAGCATCATTGTGGTATCCGGACCCCGCCCGGAAGAAAAACCTTGAACAATTTAGAGTTCATTGATAATCTATATTTAGTGGTTATATGTACTCTAATATTTCTGGCCGGCGCCAGTCCCGCTCTCCCCTTTTTCTTCCGAGGCCTTCATGAAAACCCTGCTCTCCCGTTTGCCGCGGCGCACCCTCCTCAGCGCTACGCTCCTGCTGTCCCTGGCCGCCTGCGGTCATCCGCCCCCTCCTGCCGAGAGCGTCGCCAAGGTGGCCTGGACCACCGTGCAGCCGGCCACCACCGAGCGGGTCAGCTTTACCGGCGTGGTGCATGCACGCACCGAGAGCAAGCTGGGATTCCGTGTCGCCGGCAAGATCGTGGAACGCCTGGTGGACCCGGGCCAGACCGTGCGCCGTGGCCAGGCCCTGATGCGCATTGATGCCGAGGACTATGAACTGGCCCTGGCCGCCGCCCGTGCCGCCGTGGAAGCCGCCCAGGCGCGCCAGGTGCAGGCGGTGGCCGAGGAAGCGCGGCTGCGCAAGCTGCTGGAACATGGCGCCACCTCCAACCAGGCCTATGAACTGGCCAAGGCAGAGGCTGACGCCGCCGTAGCCCAGACCCGCGCCGAAGCCGCCAAGGCCCGCGAGACCGAACATCAACGTGACTACGCCGTCCTGAAAGCCGACATGGATGGCGTGGTACTGGCCGTGCCCAGCGATGTCGGCCAGGTGGTGGCCGCTGGCCAGAACGTGGTGACCCTGGCCCGCGATGGCGCCCGCGAAGCCCTGGTCTATCTGCCCGAGCAGGAACTGGGCATGGCAAGGCGCAGTGCCACCGCCTCGCTGTTCAGCGATCCGGACAAGCAGGCCCCGGCCACCCTGCGCGAACTGGCTGCCGTGGCCGACCCGCAGACCCGCACCTACCTGGCGCGCTACGCCCTGGGCGGCAGCGCCGCCCACGCCGCACTGGGCGCCACCGTTACCATCCATGTCGCCACCCCGGCCGCCACGGGCGTCAGCCTGCCCATCAGCGCCCTGGTCGATCAGGGCAAGGGCAGCGGTGTGTGGGTCATCGATGCCAAGACCAATACCGTCAGCCTGCAAGCAGTGAAGGTGGAACAGCTGGGTGCCGAACAGGCCCGCATCTCCGACGGTCTGGTCACCGGCCAGCGCGTGGTCGCCATGGGCGGACACCTGCTCAAGGCCGGCCAGAAGGTGTCCCTGCTGGCGGAAACCCGCATGGGGAGCGGATCATGAGCGGCTTCAACCTCTCCGCCTTCGGCGTGCGCCAGCGCGCCATCACGCTGTTTTTGATCATCACCATCAGCGTGGCCGGCATCTTCGCCTTCTTCCGCCTGGGCCGCGCCGAAGATCCCAGCTTCGTGGTGAAGGTCATGACCATCGCCGCCTCCTGGCCCGGCGCCACCGCCCAGGAAATGCAGCAACAGGTAGGCGACCGCCTGGAAAAGCGCCTACAGGAACTGGAAGCCTATGACCGCGTGGAAACCGCTGCCCGCCCCGGGCTGGTGACCATGAAGCTCTACCTCAAGGACGACACCGACGCCAAGACCGTGGAGGAACAGTTCTACCAGGTGCGCAAGAAGCTCGGTGACGAAGCCGCCAACCTGCCGCATGGGGTCTACGGCCCCTTCATCAATGACGAATACTCGGACGTCTATTTCTCGCTCTTCTCGCTGGAAGCCAGGAAACTGCCGCATCGCCAGCTGGTCCTGCAGGCCGAAGACCTGCGCCAGCGCCTGCTGCATGTGCCGGGTGTGCAGAAGGTCAATATCCTGGGCGAGCAGCAGCAACGCATCTTCGTCGACATCTCCTATCAACGCCTGGCCACGCTGGGCATCAAGGCCCAGGCCATCATCGATGCACTGGGCAAGCAGAACAACGTGACCTCGGCCGGCTTCGTCGAGACCGCCGGCCCGCGCGTGCAGTTGCGCCTGGATGGCGCCATCGACAGCGTCGAGTCGGTCAAGGCCATCCCCATCGTGGGTGCCGATCGGACCGTCAAGCTGGGCGACATCGCCGAGGTCCGCCGCGGCTATGAAGACCCGGCCAGCTTCGTCATCCGCACCCAAGGCGAGTCCGCGCTGGTGCTGGGGGTGATCATGAAAAAAGGCTACAACGGCCTGCAACTGGGCGAAGACCTCGGCAGCTTCCAGCACAAGATGCAGGATGAACTGCCCACCGGCATCGCCCTGGAGCAGATCGCCGACCAGTCCAAGGCCATCAAGGCCGCCATCAATGAATTCATGGTCAAGTTCTTCATGGCCCTGGCGGTGGTGATCGCGGTGAGCCTGGCGACCCTGGGCTGGCGCGTCGGTGTGGTGGTCGCGGCCGCCGTGCCGCTGACGCTGGGCGCGGTGTTCGTCATCATGCTCATGACCGGGCGGGTGTTCGACCGCATCACGCTGGGCGCGCTGATCCTCTCGCTGGGCCTGCTGGTGGACGATGCCATCATCGCCATCGAGATGATCGTGGTGAAGATGGAAGAAGGCCTGGACCGCGTGGCGGCGGCCACCTATGCCTGGACCGCCACGGCCGCCCCCATGCTCTCGGGGACGCTCCTGACCATCATCGGCTTCCTGCCGGTGGGCTTCGCCCGCTCCACGGCGGGCGAATACGCCGGCAACATCTTCTGGGTGGTGGCCTTCGCGCTCATCACGTCGTGGGTGGTGGCGGTGCTGTTCATTCCCTACATGGGCGTGAAGATGTTGCCCAACATCGCCGTCAAGGCCGGTGGCCATGACGAGATCTACAGCACGCCCAACTACGTGCGCCTGCGCAATCTGGTGCGCTGGTGCGTGGATCACAAATGGCTGACCGCCGCCGTGACCGTGGGCCTGTTCCTGCTGGCCGGCGTGGGCATGGGATCGGTGCAGAAGCAGTTCTTCCCCAACTCCGAACGTCCTGAACTGACGCTGGAAATCAACCTCCCGCCAGGCAGCGCCTTTGCCGCCACCGACGCCGTGGTCAAGCAGATCGAAGCCAATCTGCGTCAGGAACCGGAAGCCGAGATCGTCTCCAGCTATATCGGCCAGGGCACGCCGCGCTTCTTCCTCTCGGTCAATCCCGAGCTGCCCAACCCGGCCTTTGCGCAGATGATCGTGCTCACCGCCGGTCCTGCCGAGCGCGACGTGCTCAAGGAAAAGATCCGCAAGATGATCGCCGAAGGCCGCTTCCCGCAGGCACGGGTGCGGGTGAGCCAGTTCGTGTTCGGCCCGCCGGTGCCCTTCCCGGTGCTGTTCCGCGTGGCCGGTCCGGACCTGGACAAGGTGCGTGACATCGCCGAGCAGGTGCGCGTGGTGATGATCCAGAATCCCGACATGCGTGATGTGCACATGGACTGGGGCAACCGCACGCCCACCGTGCACCTGAGCCTGGACCAGGAACGTCTGCGCCAGCTGGGCCTGTCCCCGCGCGACGCCGCCAACCAGTTGCAGGCCATGCTCAACGGCATCCCCGCCACCCAGGTCAGGGAAGGCCTGCGCACCGTCGACGTGCTCATCCGCAGTCCCCATGCCGAGCGCAACAACCTGGCCGACCTGCGCAATCTGGTGCTGACCACCGACACCGGTGCCAGCGTCCCGCTGGCCCAGGTGGCACGCCTGGAAACGCGGATGGAAGATGCGGTCCTCAAGCGCTATGACCGCGAGACCTACATCGCCGTGCAAGGCGACATCCGCGACGGCACCCAGCCGCCCGATGTGACCCACGCCATCCTGCCCAAGCTGGAGCAGCTCAAGGCCAGCCTGCCGCCCGGCTACCACATCGACACCGGCGGCTCGGTGGAAGAGAGCGCCAAGGCCGACAAGGCACTGGCCAAGCTGTTCCCGCTGATGATCGTGCTGATGTTGACCGTCATCATGCTGCAGGTACGCTCCTTCGCCACCATGTGGATGGTGTTTGCCACCGCCCCGCTGGGCCTGGTGGGTGCCGTGCCCACGCTGCTGGTGTTCCATCAGGCGTTCGGCTTCAACGCCATCCTGGGCCTCATCGGCCTGGCCGGCATCCTGATGCGCAACACGCTGATCCTGGTGGACCAGATCCGCCATGACCTCGACGCCGGCCTGTCGGCCTACGAGGCGGTGATCGAATCGACGGTGCGCCGTGCGCGCCCGGTGATCCTGACCGCAGTGGCGGCGATGCTGGCCTTCATCCCGCTGACCCACTCCAGCTTCTGGGGCCCGCTGGCCTATGTGCTCATCGGCGGTGTCGGCGTGGGTACCCTGCTGACCCTGCTGTTCCTGCCGGCGCTGTATTCGCTGTGGTTCAAGGTGCGCAAGCCCTCGGCCAACGCCCCTCTGGTCAAGCATTCCGATTCCAAGGAGTTCGCATGAACGTCATCAAACACCTGGGCGCCGCGTCTCTGCTGGCGACCCTGCTGGCCGGTTGCTCGCTGGCCCCCACCTATGAACGCCCGGCCCTGCCGGTGCAGACCCAGTGGCCGGCCGATCTGGCCGCTAGCGCCAACGCCAATGCCAACGCCGGCGGCAGCGAGGCGCCGTCGGCGGCCAGCCTGCCCTGGCAGCAGTTCTTCCGCGATCCATCGCTGCGCCAGCTCATCAGCCTGGCCCTGGATCACAATCGCGACCTGCGCGTGGCCGCCCTGAACATCGAGCGGGCGCGCTCCCTCTACCAGGTGCAGTCGGCCGACCGCCTGCCGACGCTGAACCTGGGCGTCTCCGGCGCCCGCCAGGAAACCCCGAATACGGTGGCTCCGGCCGGCAAGGGGGGCCTGACCACCGCCTACAGCGTGGGCCTGGGCGTAACCGCCTTCGAGCTGGATCTGTTCGGCCGGGTGCGCAACCTGAGCGGCGCGGCACTGGAACGCTTCAGCGCCACCGAGCAAGCCCGCAAGACCACGCAGATCAGCGTGGTGGCGCAGGTGGCCTACACCTATGAAGCCTTGGTGGCCGACGAACGCCTGCTGGCGCTGGCGCGCCAGACGCTGGACAGCCGCACGGCCTCGCACCAGCGCCAGGTCAGCCTGCGCGAGATGGGCGCCAGCTCCGACTACGACCTGCGCCAGTCCGATTCGCTGCTGGAAGCCGCCCGCATCGCCTTGTTGCAAGCCCAACGCCAGCGCGCCCTGGACCAGAATGCACTGGCCCTGCTGATCGGCCAGCCGATCCCGGCTAGCCTGCTGCCGGCCGCCGACACCGACTGGAACGGCAGCGTCATCGCCGAGTTGCCCGCCGGTCTGCCTTCGGACCTGCTCACGGGGCGCCCCGACATCGCCCAGCAGGAAGCCCTGCTGCGTGCCGCCAATGCCAACATCGGCGCGGCCCGGGCGGCCTTCTTCCCGCGCATCAGCCTGACCGGCAGCTTCGGTTCGGCCAGTGATGCCTT
Source organism: Herbaspirillum sp. AP02 (assembly GCF_015767275.1). Taxonomy (GTDB): domain Bacteria; phylum Pseudomonadota; class Gammaproteobacteria; order Burkholderiales; family Burkholderiaceae_D; genus Herbaspirillum. The sequence goes on along the minus strand of NZ_JADWMY010000013.1, from coordinate 104,494 downwards.
GAATGGCCTGTTCGAATCCGGCGGCCGGGCCTGGAGCTTCCTGCCTTCGATCACCCTGCCGATCTTTGATGGTGGCCGTAATCGCGCCAATCTCGGCGTGGCCCAGGCCGACCGCGATATCGCCGTGGCCCAGTACGAAAAGACGATCCAGGTGGCCTTCCGCGAAGTGGCCGACGCCCTGGCCGGACAGGCAACGCTGGGCGCCGAGCTGCGTGCGGTGCAGGCCCAGGAGCGTGCTGAACAGCAGCGCCATGACCTGGCCAGGCTGCGCTATGACAGCGGCGAAGCCAGCTACCTCGACTACCTCGATGCGCAACGTGCCTGGTTCGCCAGCCAGCAGCAGACCATCCGTACCGGCCTGGCCGAAGTGCAGAACCGCATCGCGCTGTACAAGTCGCTGGGCGGAGGCTGGCAGGAACAGCGCAGTGGCAGCGCCGCCACCACCGACAGGCGGCTGGCCCGCAAGGACTGAGCACCATCCCCGTGGAGCGTCGCTGTCCGCCAAGGGGCGGCGACTTTATCCCGACAGGAGCAATCCTGGCGGGATTTTTTTATGGGCGGGCGGTGACCAGATCGGTCTGGGTGGGAGCGCTCTGCATGAGCAGCTTGACAGTGTTTTCGGCGTTGCTGACGATGGTATCGACCAGGGCCTGGTCATCGGCCATGCGGGCCAGCGAGACCGCGCCGACGATGACCGAGACGATGGATTCGGCCAGGCCGATGTAGTCCTGGTAGTCCAGCCGCATCAGGTGGGCGGCGAACAGCTTGACGAAGCGCGAATAGCCGGCCGTGACCACTTCCTTGACCTGCTGGTCGGCGTGACCCAGTTCGGTGGACAGATTGGCCAGCGGACAAAGCATGCGGGGGTCCTGGCCCATGTGCTGGCGCAGGTAGTAGAAGACGATCTGCTGCACCGCCTCGCGGGGTGACATGCCGCGCGTGACCTCGTCGAGGTTGGCAACGATGAAGTCGAAGGCCACCGCGTTGGCGTCGGCAACGAGGTGTTCCTTGGAGGTGAAGTGACGATAGAAGCCGCCCTGCGTCAGCCCGGCAGCGGACATGACGTCGGAAATGGCGGTGGCGGCGATGCCATTCTTGAGAAACAGCCCGGAGGCGATGGCGAGGATGCGCTTCCTGGTTTCGGCGGTTTCGGCGTTGGATTTGCGCATGGCGCGCTCCTGTCGATCAACTTCGAAAATAGATGATCATTGTACGCCAAAAGTTCCGCCTCCAGGCGGGCCCGCCGCGTGGGCGGGCCGAGTCATGACGCCGCAACTCAGCGGGCCAGCGCGTCCTGCAGGTAAACCGAGGACGACAGGGCCTGATGCACCTGGCGGCTGACCTCATCGACGAAGACCTCCAGCGCACCGGCTTCCAGTGCATCCAGGGTCTGGCGCACCACATCTTCCGGGCGCGACTTGGGGGCGTCAAAACCGCGGGTCAGGTCGGTATCGATGAAACCGGCGTGGACGCCCATGACCTGCGTCCCCTGCTCACGCAGTTCCTGGCGCAGGCCATTGGTCAGCGACCAGGCCGCTGCCTTGGAAACCCCGTAGGCCGCCAGCATCGGCGAATTGACCATGCTGATCACCGACAGCACGTTGACCAGCGCGCCGCCACCCTGGCGCGCCAGCACGGGGGCGAAGGCCTGGCTCAGGTTGAGCATGCCGAACAGGTTGGTGTTGAGGTGATCCTGCAGTTGTTCCTGCGCACCGGCGTGCAGCAGGCCGCCTACGCGGGCGATGCCGGCGTTGTTGATCAGCACGCTCAGGTCGCCGATGCGTTCCGCGGCGGCCTTGACCTGCTCGGGCCTGGTCACGTCGAGCTCGATCGGCTCCACGCCGGCCAGCTTGACCGAGGTGATATCACGCGCACCGGCATAGACGCGACGGGCGCCGCGCTCCAGTACTTGCTTGGCGAATTCCAGGCCCAGGCCGCGGTTGGCACCGGTCACCAGGACGACAGCGTTTTCGAGTTTCATGATCTTTCCTTTCAATGGAGTTCTGTGGGGTCAGTGAAGCCGGTCTGTCCGGCCTCGATCCGGGTTGGCAATCAAGCGTCTTGTGATCGGGTCAAACAAAAATATGATAATCATCATATTCATGGGTAAAAAAACAGGGCGCCACCCGATCCCGGGCGCCCTGGCTCAAGTTTCCTGTTCAGTCTGCGTAGCGTGCCAGCAATTCGGCCCGGGTGGATGCCAGCAAGGCGCGTCCCTGCGGGGTGTTGCCCATCACGCGTGCCATCTGCAGCGCGCCGCTGAGGGTCGCGGCCACCATCCAGCTCGCCTGCTCGCCATGATGGGCTGGCAAGACCTCGCGCACCAGTTGCTGCAGGCTGTGGATGGCCTCGCGCGAGGACGCCATCACCTCCGGCGTCTGGCCGCGCATCTCGCTGCACAGCGCCGCCACCGGGCAACCGTTTTCGCAGGCCTCGATCTGGGAGTCGGACAGATAGGCGTTCACGTAGGCCCGGAAGCACTCGCCGCCGGCGCCCGCCTGCTTACCGACGTGGTTCATGATCAGCGTCGCACTGTCGCGGCTGGCATGGCTGACCGCCTCGGCCAGCAAGGCATCCCGCGAGGCAAAGTGGGCGTAGAAGCCACCATGGGTCAGCCCGGCCTCTTTCATGACCTCGGCCACGCTGACGCCCTTGAAGCCGCTGCGACGCATCGCCCGCGCGGCGGCGGCCACGATGCGCTGGTGGGACTGCTCCTTCTTGCTGGGTGCGGTGGAATTCATGGGAGCACAATAGCACAAATATGATGTTCATCATATTTTTACCGATTCCCGGTTTGCGTTGTACCTCCCGCGCCACACCGCAGACTTGAGCCCGGCCGTATCAGGTGCCCAGGTCCTGGCCAAAGGACTCCCGATAACGCTGCGGACTCACCCCCAGCACCCGCACGAAGGCATTGCGCATGCGACCGGCATCGCCGAAGCCACAGGCGTAGGCAATCGCCTTGATCGGCGCGGTGCCGTGCTCCAGTTGAGCGCGTGCGGCATCGATGCGGGCGCGCTGCACGAACTCGGCCGGCGCCATGCCCGCCTCGCGTGAAAAACTGCGGGAGAAACTGCGCAGACTCATGCGCGCCACGGCCGCCAGTTCGGCCACCGACAGCGGCTGCCTGAGATTGGCCAGCACATGGCGCTGTACCTCGGCGATGGGGGAATCGGGGGGGGCCAGGTGATCGAGATAGGGACTGAACTGCGACTGGCCGCCGCTGCGCTGCATCACCACCACCAGCCGCTTGGCCACGTTCAGGGCCAACTCGGCGCCATGATCCTGACGCAGCAGGTAGAGCGCCAGATCGATGCCGGCGGTGACGCCGGCCGAGGTGTACAGGCCCTCGTCCTGGACATAGATGCGATCGGCCTCGACCCGCGCCAGCGGACACAGCGTGGCCAACGCGGCGGCATCATTCCAGTGGGTGGTGACGGTGCGGTGATCCAGCAGCCCGGCCCGCCCCAGCATGAACGCGCCATTGCAAATCGAGCCGAACTTGCCGGCACGGGCGCAGGCCTGGCGCAACCACGCCTGGATGGCGGGATCGAAGCGACGCTCCACCAGCGTCGGGCCACCGGCCACCAGCAAGAGCTCATCCTCGTCGTCGGCGTCGCGCCAGGTAAGGCTGGCGTTCAAGCCCAGGCCGTTGGAACAAGTCACTGCCGTGCCATCCACGCTGACGGTCTGCAGGCGATAGCGGTCACCCGGCAGCAAAAACCGGTTGGCCTCGGAGAACACGTCCAGCGGGCCGGACACATCCAGCGATTGCACGCCATCGAAAATCACGACTGTCACTGTCTTCATGGGGGGATCGCACCAGGGGTCGGAAAACGGCATGCAGGCCTGACCGCATGCCGTCGGCAGAGCGCAATTGTGGCACGCGCATGGGCTGGCCGCTGCGGCAGTGCCATTGCGCTTCGGCCAGACGACAGCTGAATCCGGCCAGCGCCGGTGCTGGCCGGATTCACCTTCAGACTGGCCGAAAGCCCAGGCCGAATGCGCATCCCTGCTTGCGGTGGCGCCGCGATAATCCTCGCTCCCGCCGCACCGCCGGCATGACCACCAGGAGCTCTGCATGTCATCCCCTACCCCCTCCGTTTCCCTGCCGGCCGAACGCGTCGGCCCCGCCTTTTCCGTGGACGGCATGCTGCTGGCGCGGCGCAAGACCCGCGAAGCCATCGCCCGCATCGCCGAGCGCGTCATGCCGGGCATGGTGGAAGAAGACGCGGTGGCCATGGCCAAGCAGGAGATGGCCGGCATGGGCCTGGCCCTGAGCTGGCACCCCACCCGCGTGCGTTTCGGGCGCAATACCATCAAGCCCATGAAACTGGCCTCCGAGCCCGGCGTGGTGCTGGGGGAGAACGATCTCTTCTTCCTCGACATCGCCCCCCGGGTGGATGCCTGGGAAGGCGATGGCGGCAAGACCTTCACGGTCGGACAACATGCCGACTATGCACGCTGCGCCCGCGATGCCGAGGAACTCTTCCACCAGGCACGCCAGGCCTGGGACCGGCAGCAACTGAGCGGGCGCCAGCTCTATGACTTCGCCGACAAGACGGCACGCGCCATGGGCTGGGAACTCAATTTCGACCTGCCGGGCCACCGCGTGTCCGATTTCCCGCATGCCGCCATCCACACCGGTGCACTGGCCGAGTTCGAGCAGGCGCCGGCGACCATGCGCTGGATCCTGGAAATCCACCTGCGCGATCCGCAGCATCGTTTCGGCGCCTTCTTCGAAGACATGCTGCTGGAAGATGAGCACTATCCTCTTTGAGCCATGACAGCCTGAGCGAAAACAAGAAAGCCAGCTCCGCGGAGCTGGCTTTTCTTCTTCCATCAGTCAATCTGGCAATCTGGCGATCACGCCAAATGCGCATGACCTCATGCGCTCATACCAGCGAATCGTCGTAACCGCCGCTGTCATCCAGATCGAAGTTGCTCAGGTCTGCCAGATCGCTGCTGGAGCCGAAGTCACTGCTGTCATTACTGCTGCCACTACCGCTGGCATTGCTGGCCAGGTCTGATTTGCGCTCGCCATCGCTGCCGTAGTAATTGTTGACCGTGGTGTTCTCGATGTTTTCCACAGGAGCGCTCAGGCCATTCTGGCGCGCCAGGCCGGCACCGCCATTGCCATTGAACATGTGCTCGATGCCCTGGTACAGGAAAGCACCGCCGGCCACGCCGGCTGCCGTGGCGGCGACACTGCCCAGCACGCTGCCCATGCCGCCCCCGAAGAAGCCTGAAGACGGCGCCGGTGCGGCCTGATAGGCCGGCGCTGGCGCAGGTGACGCATAGGCCGGTGCCGGTGCGGGCGCCGCTGCATAAGCTGGTGGATAAGTCGACGCCGGCACCGCCTGCGGACGTGCGCCAGACGGTGCATGGCCCCAGGCATTGCCATCCAGAAAACCGGGTTCACGGGCGCCACCGGCCTGCAGCGCCTGTACCTGGGCCTGCAACGCGCTGACCTGGGCCTTGCTGGCGTTGAGCGCCTGCTCCATCAGCAGCGCCCGCTGCACCAGCAGATAGGCCGCATCCGGCTGCTGCGCGACCGCCTGGGCGATCATCGCATCGGCCTGGGCATCCTTGGTGATGCCCCGTACCTGGGTCAATTGTTGGAGAAAATCCTGAAGGGCTTGGGTTTCTTGCGGATTCATCATGGCGGGCTCCTGCCGTTACGGTAATGACGACAAATGTAGACACAGCGACCCACATTCAACCCATGGACGAACGGGATCGCCGACAAATGGATTATGCGCGCCTTCATCTCGAAGAGATGTGTCGACAATCAACGAGATGGAAACAGCTTGTAACAGACAGCCGACAAGACTTCGCTCAAAGCAGACATACGCACAAAAAACCCGAATGTTGAAATTTTAGGTAATATCCCCCTCCCCGCACCCGTTCCGGCGGCCACAAGCCCGGAGCGGGCGGAGGCAGGCGCGTGGAGCCGGTCACCGGTTCCCGCACCCATTATCCGAGCCGACGAGAACGCAGCACCCTGCGCGATCGGCCCGCCGCATTCAGACCAGGAAACCAGAACAGCGAACGCGAGCCGCCTGCATCCGGCCCTCGCTTCCTCAAGACCGTTAATCCCTCATCAAGATCATGACCCAACAAATTTCTGCCGCCGAGCAACTCCTGCGTGACGCCGCCCGCGAATACCATCGCACCCCGTCGCGCGGCAAGATCGAAGTCCGCCCCACCAAGCCGCTGTCCAACCAGCGCGACCTGTCGCTGGCCTATTCGCCGGGCGTGGCCTATCCCTGCCTGGATATCGAAGCCGATCCGCTGAAGGCCTTCGACTACACCTCGCGCGGCAACCTGGTGGCCGTGGTCTCCAACGGCACCGCCGTGCTGGGCCTGGGCAACATCGGTCCGCTGGCGTCCAAGCCGGTGATGGAAGGCAAGGGTTGCCTGTTCAAGAAGTTTGCCGGCGTGGACGTGTTCGACATCGAACTGGCCGAGACCGACCCGGACAAGCTGGTCGAGATCATTGCCTCGCTGGAGCCGACCCTGGGCGGCATCAACCTGGAAGACATCAAGGCCCCCGAGTGCTTCTACATCGAGCAGAAGCTGTCGGCGCGCATGAACATCCCGGTCTTCCACGATGACCAGCACGGCACCGCCATCATCTCCTCGGCGGCCCTGCTGAACGGCCTGGAACTGGTCGGCAAGGATATCGGCGCGGTCAAGATCGCCGTCTCCGGCGCTGGCGCGGCTGCGATTGCCTGCGTGGAAGTGATGATCGGCCTGGGTGTGAAGCGCGAGAACGTCTTCATGGTCGATAGCAAGGGCGTCATCTATGAAGGTCGCCCCGGTGGCCTGGACGCTTCCAAGCAACGCTACGCCATCAAGACCGAGGCGCGCACCCTGGCCGACGTGGTCAATGGCGCCGACGTCTTCCTGGGCTGCTCGGCCCCGGGCGTGCTGAGCGCCGAGATGGTCAAGACCATGGCCGACAAGCCCATCATCCTGGCCCTGGCCAACCCGGAACCGGAAATCCGCCCCGAACTGGCCAAGTCGGTGCGCCCGGACTGCATCATCGCCACCGGCCGTTCGGACTATCCGAACCAGGTCAACAACGTGCTGTGCTTCCCCTACATCTTCCGTGGCGCGCTGGACTGCGGCGCCACCAAGATCACCGAAGCCATGAAGCTGGCCTGCGTGCGCGAGATCGCCGACCTGGCCAAGGCCGAGACCAGCGCCGAAGTCAGCGCCGCCTATCCCGGCAAGGAACTGGTGTTCGGTGCCGACTACCTGATCCCGACCCCGTTCGATTCGCGCCTGATCCTGAAGATCGCCCCGGCCGTGGCCAAGGCTGCCGCCGAGTCCGGCGTGGCGACCCGTCCCATCAAGGACTACGCCGCCTACCGCGAAGAGCTGACCCGCTTCATCTACCAGACCGGCATGTTCATGCAGCCGGTCTTCAACACCGCCAAGGTGGCCGCGCAGCGCGTGGTCTATGCCGACGGTGAAGACGAGCGCGTCCTGCGCGCGGTGCAGTTCGTGGCCGACGAAGGCCTGGCCGCACCCATCCTGGTCGGCCGCCCGGACGCCATCGAAGCCGGTATCAAGAAGGCTGGCCTGCGCCTGAAGATCGGCCAGAACGTGCAAGTCATCCACCCCGCCAGCGATGCCCGCGTGGCCGCCTACGCCGCGCAATACCAGGGCGGCAGCGAAGCCGACGTGCGCGCCAGCGGCAGCCTGCTGGCCGCGCTGATGGTCAAGGCCGGTGACGCCGATGCCATGCTGTGCGGCCTGGACGGCAACTACGACGGCCACCTGGCGCATGTGGAAAAGGTCATCGGTCTGAAGGACGGCGCCCAGGAATTCGCAGCATTGAACGCCGTGCTGCTGCCCGACCAGACCCTCTTCATCACCGATACCTACGTCAACGACACCCCGGACGCCGAGCAACTGGCGCGCATCGCCAAGGCCGCCGCCGAAGAAGTGGCGCGTTTCGGCGTGCCGCCCAAGGTAGCCTTCCTGTCGCACTCCAACCATGGCAGCTCCTCGCGCCCGTCGGCCCGCAAGATGGCGCAGGCGCATGAAGCCTTCAGGAAGCTGGCCCCGGAAGTGGAATCGGCCGGTGAACTGCACGGCGACGCCGCCCTGTCGGAAAAGATCCGCAACAACGTCGGCCTGGCCGACAGCGGTCTCACCGGTGCGGCCAACGTGCTGGTCTGCCCCAACCTGGATGCCGCCAACATCCTCTTCAACGTGTTGAAGACCAGCAGCGGCCAGGGCACCACCATCGGCCCCATCCTGCTGGGCGCGGCCGCACCGGTGCATGTGCTGACCCCGTCGAGCACGGTGCGTCGCGTCATCAACATGACCGCGCTGGCGGCGGCCAAGGCACAGGACGGCAAGTCCAAGGCCTGAAGAACGGCTGCTCCATGAACAACGCCCCGCTATCGTCCGATAGCGGGGCGTTGTTTCATCTGGCGCTGGACACTGACATGGGCTCCCGGGCCCGGCGCACGTGTCAGTCCTTCAGATGATGCGGAAAGCGCTGGCGGATCTCGTCGAGCTGCGCCAACGTACCCGAGAGATGCTCGCGCAACGCCGCCTGCGCCACCTGGGGATCACCGGCCGCGATGGCATCCACGATGGCGATGTGGTCGCGCACCACCCGCTGAGTCTTGCCGGGGATGGGCACATGCAGATTGCGCAGGCGATCCAGGTTGCCACTCTGCCGACGCACCATGGTCCATAGCTCCGGTACCTGTGCGGCCTCGTACATCAGGCGATGGAAGCCCTGGTCGGCCAGCACGAAGTCGGTATAGTTCTCGCGCTCGGCCAGCACGCGCTGCACCTCGATGCTGTCGCGCAGGCGCGTCACCAGCGCCGCATCGGGCCGTTGCGCCAGCGTGTGGACGATCTCCAGCTCGATGGAACGGCGCAGGAAATGCGCCTGCCGCGCCAGCGTCACATTGACGGCGCTGACCACCGTGGCGTGCTGGGGAAAGATATCCACCAGCCCTTCCTCCCCCAGCTTGATCAGGGCATCGCGGATCGGCGTCTGGCTCAGGCCGAACTGCTCGGCCAGCTCGGCACGCTGCAGCACCGTCCCCGGCGCCAAGCGCATGGCGATGATCAGTTCGCGCAGGTGCTCGAAGACCTGCGGCGCCGACTGGCGCGAACGGTCCAGCGGCGGAGGCGTGATGACAATCGGGTCGGCGGTCGTAGTGCTCATGCGGAAATCCTGGAAAACAGCGAAGGCATCGATGCGACGATCTGGCAATTTCGCCGACGTTGCCTTCAAGAGCCTGCATGATAAACCGCGTCGGCGTCATTGACGCACTAATATATTAGTGTTTTAATGCATTCCACCGACGCATGCAGGACGATTCCGTCACGACCATGGCCAGCAGAAGCCAGGCGGCATGCCCCATGACAACCGAGGAGACCCGTGTGGAATCACTGAAGCAACCGGCCGCATCAGCCGAATCTGCGGCCGTGCTGGCCCAGGCCGTGGCCAAGATCAAGCAGCGCGTGCTGCCGCTGTTCGTGATCATGTTCATCGTCAACTACATCGACCGGGTCAACATCGGCTTCGTACGCAGCCACCTGGCCACCGACGTGGGCATCAGCACCGCCGCCTTTGGGCTGGGGGCTGGCCTGTTCTTCGTCGGCTACGCCATCTTCGAGGTGCCCTCGAACCTCCTGCTGCAGCGCTTCGGCGCCAAGGCCTGGCTCACCCGCATCATGGCCACCTGGGGCCTGGCGGCCACCGCCATGGCCTTCGTCCATAACGAATCGACCTTCTATCTGCTGCGCTTCCTGCTGGGCGCGGCCGAGGCCGGTTTCTTCCCCGGCGTGATCTACTACTTCACCCAGTGGCTGCCAGCCAGCGAGCGCGGGCGCGCCATGGCGATCTTCCTGTCCGGCTCGGCGCTGGCCTCCATCCTCTCCGGCCCGATCTCGGGCGGTCTGCTGCAACTGGATGGCGGCGGACTGCATGGCTGGCAATGGATGTTCATCATCGAAGGCATGGCCTCGGTATTGCTGTGCGGCTTCGTCTGGTTCTGGCTGGACTCGATGCCGGCCGATGCCAAATGGCTCAGCGTGCAGGAACGCGATGCCGTCACCGGCGCCATCGTCGCCGAACAGGCCGAGCGCATGAAGAGCAAACCCGGCCACGTCTCGGTGCTGCAATTGCTGCGCGACCCGCAGATCCTGATCTTCTGCTTCATCTACTTTTCGATCTCGCTGACCATCTACGGCGCCACCTTCTGGCTACCCAGCATCATCCGCAAGATGGGTCACTTCAGCGACTTCCAGGTGGGCCTGTTCAACTCCATCCCCTGGCTGATCTCGATCGTGGCGATGTACGCCTTCGCCGCCCTGGCTGCGCGTTTCCGGCATCAGCAAGCCTGGGCCGCCACGGCCCTGGTGATTGCCGCCATCGGCATGTTCGTCTCCACCTTCGGCAATGCCAGCTTCGCCTTCGTCTCGATCTGCTTTGCCGCGGTCGGCTTCAAGGCGGCCTCCTCGCTGTTCTGGCCGCTGCCGCAGGGCTACCTGGATGCCCGCATCGCTGCCGGCGTGATCGCGCTGATCAATTCCATCGGCAACCTCGGCGGCTTCGTGGCCCCGACCGCCTTCGGTTTCCTGGAGCAGCGCACCGGCTCCATCGAGGGTGGCCTGCTGGGCCTGGCGATCACCTCGCTGGCGGCGGCCGGCGTGGTCTTCCTGGCCCGTTCCGGCAGCAAGGCCTGATCAGCCCGTCCCTCTCCAAGTCACCGATAACCCCGCTTTCATCCTCGCCCTGCCCGTAGAGAGTCCACCATGAAAATCGTCCGCGTCACCGTCACCCCCATCGCCTTCAAGGATGGTCCCCTGCTCAATGCCAGCGGCATCCACGAACCCTATGCCCTGCGCTCCATCATCGAGATCGAGACCGACAACGGCCACATCGGCCTGGGCGAAAGTTATGGCGATGCTCCGGCATTGAAGATCCTGGACCTGGTCAAGGGCCAGTTGATCGGCCTGGACCCGTTCAACCTCAACGGCCTGCGCGCCATCGTGCGCCGCGTGGTGGCCTCCATGGCCCCGGCCAGCAATGGTGGCGCCGAACTGGCGCCGGGCTCGCATGCCAGCAAGGCCGTCTCCAACGCCTATTCCGCCTTCGAAGTGGCTTGCCTGGATGCGCAGGCGCGCTACCTCAACGTGCCGCTGGTGGAATTGCTGGGCGGTGCGATCCGCAAGCAGATCCCCTTCAGCGCCTATCTCTTCTTCAAGTACGCCCAGCACATCGACAGCCCCTATGCGCCCGACGCCTGGGGCGAGGCCCTGAGCGAAGAACAGATCGTGGCGCAGGCGCGCAAGATGATCGAGGAAAACGGTTTCGAGAGCATCAAGCTCAAGGCCGGCGCATTGGCGCCTGAGCATGAGGTAGCCTGCATCAAGGCGCTCAAGAAGGCCTTCCCCACTGCGCCGCTGCGCATCGACCCTAATGGCAACTGGTCGCTGGAGACCGCCATCCGCATGGCCGAACTGCTGGGCGACGACCTGCAATACTACGAAGACCCGACCCCGGGCCTGGAAGGCATGTCGGAGCTGCACCGCCGCACCGGCCTGCCGCTGGCCACCAACATGGTGGTCACCGACTTCGACGAGCTGCGCCGCAGCGTGGCCCTGGACAGCGTACAGATCGTGCTGGCCGACCACCACTACTGGGGTGGCCTGCGTGACACCCAACACCTGGCCAAGATGTGCGACGTGTTCGGCCTGGGCGTGTCGATGCACTCCAACTCGCACCTGGGCATCAGCCTGATGGCCATGTCGCATGTGGCGGCGGCGGTGGAAAACCTCTCCTATGCCTGCGACACCCACTACCCCTGGCAGGAAGCCGACGAGGAAGTCATCAAGGGCGGCAAGCTGCCCATCCGCAATGGCTGCGTGCAGATCACCGATGCCCCGGGCCTGGGCGTGGAACTGGATCACGACCAGCTGCGCAAGCTGCACGAACTCTATCTGGAATGCGGCATCCGCCAGCGCGATGACGTGGGCCAGATGCGCAAGTACAAGCCGGACTGGAAGACGGTCAAGCCGCGCTTCTGATCGTTCTTGATCGTGTTTCCGGTTTAAGCATCCCGGAAAGAGCGATATCAATTAATGCATTGCCGGGGAGAATAATTTCATTAGATGGAATGCTTGCTGCTGATTACTATCGTTGGCGATTCAGCCATGCGACCATCGAACCAGCAAGCGCCGGCGGCACAGGGAGGCCGGCGGCAAGAAGAGAGACAGGATGGGCAGGAAGCCGACGCTTCGTGACGGCATGACAGCATGACATCACCAGCACTTCATTGCTCGCCGCGACCGCCCGCCAGGGCCGGCCGCCGCTCTCTTCGCCCGTACGCCAAGCGGGCGGCTCCGCTTCGATCGCATCGCCTGGGTCCGATACCAACAACGACAGCAATCGAACGCGAGGAAGACATGATCTGGTTCTACAACCTCAACATCGCCAGGAAGCTGGCCCTGTCCTTTGCCGTGGTGATCGCACTGACCCTGCTGCAGGGCCTGTTCGCCATCAAGGAGCTCAAGCAGGTCAACAATGCTTCCGGCGAGATCGTCACCAAGTGGATGCCGACCATGGATGCCGCGCGCGAGCTGCAGGGTTCGCTGCCCCCGCTGCGCCTGACCGAACTGGAACTGGTCACCGCCGTCACCCCGCAGGAGCGCGCCGCCGCCAACCAGGCCATCAAGACGCGCCTGGATGCCCTGGCCAAGCAACGCGCCGTCTTCGAACAACGCATGTCCGAGCCGCAGGAAAAGGAGCAGTACGCCCAGTTCGGCAAGAATCTGGCCGCCTACATCAAGGTCGATGAGCAACTGGCCGAGATGGCGGCCAACCAGCAATACGACGAGACCCGCGTCCTCTTCAAGGGTGAATCGGCCCGGCTGTATGGCGCCATGGTGGGCAATCTGGGGGCCATCGTGAAGATCAATGCCAGCGGCAGCGCACAGGCCGATGAAGAAGCCTCGGGCGTGTTCCGTGGCGCCCAGCGCTGGATCGGCGGGCTGTTGCTGGCGACCGTGGCGATCGGTTCGCTGCTGGCCTTCGTGGTGGCCGCCAATGTGGCGCGCCCGCTCAAGGAGGCGGTAGAAATCGCCCAGCGCGTCGCCCGCGGCGACCTGACTCTGCGCATCCGCCCGGCCGGGCGCGATGAAACCGGCCGCCTCATGGAAGCCCTGCGCGCCATGAACGAAAGCCTGCGCGACATCGTCAACGAGGTGCGCCAGGGCACCGACACCATCGCCACCGCCTCCAACGAAATCGCCCGGGGCAACCTGGACCTGTCCAACCGCACCGAGCAGCAGGCCGGTTCGCTGGAAGAGACCGCCTCGGCCATGGAGCAGCTCACCTCCACCGTGACCCAGAACGCCGACAACGCCCGCCAGGCCAACCAGCTGGCAGCCACTGCCTCGGACATCGCCAGCCAGGGCGGCGAGGTGGTGGGCCAGGTGGTGCAGACCATGGAAGGCATCACCGAAAGCTCGCGCCGCATTGCCGACATCATCAGCGTGATCGACGGCATCGCCTTCCAGACCAACATCCTGGCCCTGAACGCAGCGGTGGAAGCGGCCCGTGCCGGCGAACAGGGCCGCGGCTTCGCGGTGGTGGCCTCGGAGGTGCGCTCGCTGGCCCAGCGTTCGGCCGGTGCGGCCAAGGAGATCAAGGAACTGATCGACGATTCGGTGCAGAAGGTCAGCGCCGGCAGCGCCCTGGTGGAACGCGCCGGCAGCACCATGAACGAGGTGGTCGCCAGCGTGCGGCGCGTGACCGACGTGGTGGCCGAGATCAGCGCCGCCACCCAGGAGCAGAGCGGCGGCATCAACGAAGTGAACCTGGCCATCACGCAGATGGACGAGACCACCCAGCAGAACGCCGCCCTGGTGGAACAGGCGGCAGCCGCCGCCGATTCACTCAAGGGCCAGGCCGGCAACCTCGCTGCGGTGGTGGGCAAGTTCAAGCTGGACTAGGGCCCTCATCCCTACGGCAGATGGACGGGGAGCAGACGGGAGCCAGCCTCCTGGCGGCCATCCCTGAGCACGTAATCGACTTCACTGGCACCGATGCCCAGGTCATTGAGTTCGCGGGCATCCATGCCCCGGATCTCAACGACTGCGGCGCCGCGTGATCTGCTGTAGTCCCCGAGCATGCGGGCAAGGACCTGGCTGACGATATGCCACATGGATTTCTCCCTGATTGAATGCACTCATCATCAGGCAATCCAGGCTATTGGTAAAATTGAGTTTGATGACATCTATTATCAGGAAACCTGATGCGAGAACTCAGCCTGGACCAGTTGCGCACACTGGTCACCATCGTCGACCTGGGGACCTTTTCGGCCGCCGCCAATGCGCTGCACCTGGCCCAGCCCACCATCAGCCTGCATGTCAGCGATCTGGAAGCGCGCCTGGGCGGTGCCCTGCTCATGCGCGGCAGTCGCCGCGTGCAGGCTACCGCGCTGGGCGCACTGGTGATCGAACGGGCCAGGCGCCTGTTGCGCGACGCCGACGATCTGCTGGAGGTGGCCAGAAAACACGTGGAAGGCAAGGTCGGCCGGGTACGGCTGGGGACGTCGACGGGAGTGGTGGTCAACCTGCTGCCGCGCGTATTGCGCAAGCTGGAAAGCAGCTTTCCCGGCATCGATGTGGAGGTCAACATCCTGGGCTCGAACGAGACCATGGCGCGCCTGCAGGAAGGCACGCTCGACATCGGCCTGGTGGCCACTCCCATCCAGTCTTCCAAGGACATCCTGATCACGCACTGGCGCAGCGACCGCATGATGGCCTTCCTGCCGGCCACGTGGAAATCACCGGCTGCCATCAAGCCGGGCTGGCTGGTGGACAAGCCGATGATCTTCAACGACGCGACCACGCAGATGTATCGCCTGACCATGGCCTGGTTTGCCGAGGCCGGGGAAAACCCACGCGCCCGTATCGAACTCAACTACAACGAGGCCATGAAGAGCCTGGTCTCGGCCGGCTACGGCGCTGCCGTCCTGCCGCTGGAACAGCCCCTGGCCGCTGAACTGGAGCGCCACAAGGATATCCGCATCGTGCCCCTCTCCCCGGTGCTCAAGCGCCATATCGGCGTGGCGCATCGTGCCCTGCCCGGCCTGGACAAGGCGACGGCCAACGTGCTGGAGACGATACGGCAGTTCGAGCAGACCTGAACCGGGGTCTCCCCAGCCAGCGGGTCTTCCGGAGACACACACAGGCTCATTAACGACCGTTTAATGCCGGATTCAATGAGCATTAAGCACAGACTCGGGTGCATCTCCTATAGTCAGCACTCCTTCACGTGCAATCTTCAGGAGTTCCCCATGAGCCTGGCATCCCTGCCCACGCCCGCCGCCTTGATCGACATCCCCCGCATGGAGCGCAACATCGCCCGCATGCAGCAGCGCATGGATGCGCTGGGCGTGCGCTTCCGCCCGCACGTCAAGACCACCAAGTGCCAGCAGGTCGTGCAGGCGCAATTGCAGGCCGGGGCAAGCGGCATCACCGTCTCCACCCTGAAGGAAGCCGAACAGTTCTTTGCCGCCGGCATCGGCGACATCGTCTATGCGGTAGGCATGGCGCCCACCAAGCTGGACCAGGCGTGGGCCCTGCGTCGCCAGGGCTGCGATCTCAAGATCGTGGCCGACAGCGTAGCCTGTGCCGAGGCCATCGTGGCCTTCGGCCGGGCGCACGATGCGTCGTTTGAAGTCTGGATCGAAATCGACGTCGATGGCCATCGCTCCGGCATCGCCCCGGACGATGCCGTCCTGCTGGCCGTGGGATCGATACTGCACGCAGGCGGCATGCGCCTGGGCGGGGTATTGGCCCACGCCGGCTCCAGCTACGACCATGACAATGATGCCGCTCTCATCGCCGTGGCCGAACAGGAACGCGCCGGCTGCGTGCGCGCCGCCGAACGCCTGCGCACCGCCGGCCTGCCGTGCGAGGTGGTCAGCATCGGCTCCACCCCGACCGCCCTGCGCGCCGAACAGTTGCGTGGCGTCACCGAGGTGCGGGCCGGGGTCTATGCCATGTTCGATCTGGTGATGTACAACGTGGGCGTCAATACGCTGGATGACATCGCGCTGAGCGTGCTGACCACCGTGATCGGCCACCAGCCCGAGAAAGGCTGGGCCATCGTCGATGCCGGATGGATGGCCATGAGCCGCGACCGGGGTACCCAAGGGCGCCGCCAGGATTTCGGCTATGGCCAGGTCTGCACCGAGGATGGCCAGGTGCTGCAAGGCTACCTGATGAGCGGCGCCAACCAGGAGCACGGCATCCTCTCGCGCCAGGGCAGCCCGGATGAGCAGATCGCACAACACCTGCCCATCGGCACCCGCCTGCGCATCCTGCCCAACCACGCCTGCGCCACTGGTGCGCAGTACCCGCACTATCAGGCCATCGCCGCCGACGGCAGCGTGGCGACCTGGCCGCGCTTCAACGGCTGGTAGGCGCCGCGCCGTTCAGGCCGCTGCCGAAATAGGACTGCGCCAGCGCCACCCAGTAGCGCACGCCCTCTTCGATGATGTCATCGTTGAAGTCGTAGTGCGGGTGGTGCAGCGAATGGGAGCTGCGGTCCTGCGGCGCATTGCCGATCAGGACATAGGTCCCGGGCCGCTCTTCCAGCATGAAACCGAAATCCTCCGAGGTCATGTTGGCCGGGATACCGGTGCGGATGCGCGCATCGCCGAAGGTGGTGCGGATCACCTGTTCGCAGAAGTCGGTCTCGGCCGGTGTATTGATGGTGGCCGGGTAGTACTGGAAGAATTCCACCTCGACCTGCGCGCCATAGGCTCCCGCCAGCGCTTCGCACATGCGACGGATGTCTTCCTGCAACTTCTGCTGCAGGGTCGATGAGAGCGTGCGGATGGTGCCGCGCAACTCGGCCCGGTCGGGGATCACGTTGTCGGTATCACCCGCATGGAACATGCACACCGAGATCACGGCCGGATCGACCGGGTCCTTGTGACGGGCGGCGATGGTCTGGCACTGCAAGACCATGGAACAGGCCAGCGGAATCGGGTCCAGCCCCAGATGCGGCTGGGCCGCGTGTGCCCCCTTGCCGGTGATGGTGATCTTCAGGCGCGAACCGGCCGCCATGATGGGACCGGTGCGCAAGCCGAACTGCCCGGCCGGCAGGCTCGGCCAGTTGTGCATGCCGAACACGGCCTCGGTCGGGAACTGTTCGAAGAGGCCATCCTCGATCATCTTGCGCGCTCCCGCCCCACCCTCCTCGCCCGGCTGGAACACGAAGTGCACGCTGCCCGCCAGGGTCGGCATCTGCTTGAGCACCCGGGCCGCGCCCAGTAGCATCACGGTATGGCCGTCATGGCCGCAGGCATGCATGATGCCGTGCGTGCAGGAGGCATGGGCGAAGTCATTGGCCTCGGTGATGGGCAGGGCGTCGAGGTCGGCGCGCAGTACGATGCCGCGCTGCGGGTCGCTGCCCGGCAGGCTGGCCACCACGCCGGTGCCACCCAGGCCACGGGTGACGGCATAGCCCAGTGACGCCAGTTCCCGCACCACCACGTCGGCGGTGCGGTGTTCCTCGAAACGCAGTTCGGGATGCGCATGCAGGTCGCGGCGCAGGCTGGCCCAGTGGGCCAGATGCGGGTGCAGGCTGTCGTGCTGATGGGGGGTGTGTTCCATGATGCGGGTCTGTCTCCGGTTCGGCAGGCAATCAGGCGTAATAGCCCAGGATCGATTTCACTTCCATGTACTCTTCCATGCCCTCGACGCCGTACTCGCGGCCGTTGCCGGACTGCTTGTAGCCGCCGAAGGGCGCCTGCGGGTCCCAGGCCGGGTAGTTCAGGTGGACCTGGCCGGACTGGATGCGGGCCGCCACGGCGCGCACCTGGTCCTTGTCGGTCCCCTGCACATGGGCACCCAGGCCATAGACGCTGTCGTTGGCGATGGCGATGGCTTCTTCCACGCTGTCGTAGGGCAGGATGGCCAGGACCGGGCCGAAGATTTCCTCCTGCGCGATCACCATGTCGGTATGCACGTCCGAGAAGATCGTGGGCCGCGCATAGTAGCCCTGCTCCAACCCCTGCGGGCGACCGGGACCGCCGGCCAGCAGCCGGGCGCCATCCTGCAGGCCGGCCTCGATCATCTGCTGCACGCGCAGGAACTGGGCGCGATTGGCCAGCGGGCCATGGGTGGTGGCCTCCTGCCACGGATCGCCCACCTGCATCTGCGCCAGTGCCGCCAGCGCCAGGGCATGCACGCGATCCAGCGCCGCGCGGGGCACGATCAGCCGCGTCGGCGCGCTGCAGGACTGGCCCATGTTGCGCAAGGCCGCCGCTACCCCGGGCGGGATGGCGCGTTCCAGGTCGGCATCCGGTAGCACCAGGTTGGGCGATTTGCCGCCCAGCTCCTGGGCCACGCGCTTGACGGTGGTCGCCGCCGCCTGCGCCACCAGCACGCCGGCACGGGTGGAGCCGGTGATGGAAATCATGTCCACCTGGGGATGCACGGACAGGGCCGCGCCAACCTCGGCGCCGCTGCCATTGACCAGGTTGAAGACCCCGGCCGGGACCCCGGCCTCATGCACGATCTCGGCGAACAGCAGCGCCGACAGCGGCGACAGTTCGCTGGGCTTGAGCACCACCGTGCAGCCGGCCGCCAGGGCCGGGCCGACCTTGGCCGTGATCTGGTAGATCGGCCAGTTCCAGGGCGTGATCAGGGCGCACACGCCGATGGGCTCGCGCACGATGGCGGTGGTGCCGCGAGGGCGGAGGAAGGGATAGTCGGCCAGGTTGTCGCGGGCTACGCGCAGGTGCTCGGCCGCCAGCGGCACGTGGGCGTTGCGGGCGTAGCTGATGGGCGCGCCCATTTCCAGCGTCAGCGCCTGGGCGAACAGTTCGCTGCGCTCCAGCAGCAAGGCATGCATGCGGCCCAGCAAGGCGGCGCGCTCGGCCGGTGAAGTCGCGGCCCAGGCCGGGAAGGCCCGTCGTGCGGCCTGCACCGCATGGTCCACATCGGCGGCATTGCCCAGCGCGATCTCGCCGACCGCCGCTTCGGTGGCCGGGGCGATGACGCTGGCGCGTTCGCTGCCCTGCGGGCGGACCCATGCGCCATCGATGTAGAAATGCGCCAGCCGGGCGGTGCGGCCCAGGTGGTCCAGCGGAAGTGAGGCAGAAGCGTGGAGGGTCATGTCGGGATGTCCTTGGGTTGGAGTGGGTCCTGGTCGCGCAGCGACGTGTTCACTGCAGCGACGTGTTCACCGCAGCCGCGTGTTCACAACAGCGCGGTCGCCTCGACCTCGATCTGCAGACCGAAATGCAGGGCCGGTACCGGTACGACCGCGCGCGCCGGACGGGCAGCGCCGGCCCAGGCCGCATAGATCTGGTTGAACAGGGGCCAGTGCGCCACGTCGGTGAGGTAGATGCGCACCTGCAGGAGCTTGCCGATCTCGCTGCCGGCACCGATGAGGGCGGCCTCGACATTGGCCAGCGTCTGCCGTGCCTGGACCTCGAAGGACGCCTCGCTGAGCTTGCGGCCGCTGGCATCGATGGGCAGTTGGCCTGAGATGAACAGCATGCCGTTGCCGCTGGCGACATGACTGTAATGGCCGCCGGGCGTGGCCAGGCCGACCGGATTGAGGGTGACCGGATAGCGGTGGGGATCGGTGTCGTGATTCATGAAGTCCATTGATCGAAGTGAAAAGTCAGAAAACAGAAAAGAAACCGGAAAGCCGAACGGCCACGCAAACGCAGTTTCCCTGGATGGACTGTAGCCAGATGGCGATCATCCATGTTTAATATCCGTTCAATTCACCATTAAGAGGTCTTTAATGCTGCAACTCGATGACATGCAACTGCTGCGCGCCCTGGGCGCGTCTTCTTCGCTGGCCGCCGCCGCCCGCCTGCTGGACCTGACGCCGCCTGCCGTCACGGTGCGCCTGCAGCGCATCGAGGACCGCATCGGCGTACGCGTGGCGCACCGCGCTGCGCGGGGCATCGCCCTGACCGACGAAGGACAGCGCCTGGTGCAGGCGTCCATGGACATCCTGGAGCGTATCGAATCACTCACCGCCAGCGTCTCGCGCGAGGCCGACCGCGGTGGGTCCATCGGCGAGACCCAGATCAGCGGATCGCTGCGGGTGGTGGCCCCGTTCGGCTTCGGGCGCCGCTATGTGGCGCCGCTGGTGCGCGATCTGCAGCGCAGCCACCCGCAGCTGGCGATTTCGCTGCTGCTGGCCGAGAGCCCCCTCTCCGCTGCCACCGGTGCCGATGCCGTGATCTCCATCGGGCGCGTCAAGGACTCTTCGTGGGTCGGCCATTTCCTGGCGCCCAACGAACGCCTGCTGTGCGCGGCACCGACGCTGGCACGACGCATGCAGCGCCTGAAACATCCGTCCGAACTGGCCGAGTACCCCTATGTCTGCCTGCGCGAGAACGACGACGACGTCAGCCGCCTGCGATTCACTCCCGTGGACCGTGCCGGAGGCCGTATCGGCAAGGCCTTGACGGTCAAGCTCAAGGGCATGCTCTCGTCCAACGACGGCACCGTCACCCGCGACTGGGCGCTCGACGGCGAAGGCTTCGTGGCGCGTTCCGAATGGGATTGTGCCCATCTGGTGGCCGAGGGCCGCCTTCGCCGCGTGCTGCCCGGCTGGCAACTGGAGCCGGCCCCCGTCATGGCGCTGCTGCCCGGCCGCCAGGGCCTGACCACGCGCCAGCGGGTCTTTCTGGAAGCGGCCCGGCGCGCCTTCGACCCGGTTCCCTGGCGTCGCTGACAAGGCCCCGATCAGGGGCCGCCTCAGAAGTCCGCCACCTTGCCCCAGGACGAATCGTTGAAGCGACTCGGGTGATAGGGGCGCGGATCGACGATGGGCGTAACGCCACTGGCCAGGTCGGCGATCAGATGCCCGGCGCCCGGTCCGATGCCGAAGCCGTGGCCGGAGAAGCCGGCCGCCAGGATCAACCCCGGGGTCTGCGGCAATTCGCCGATGCCCGGCACGCCGTCGGGGGTGCTGTCCACATAGCCGGCCCAGGTATGGGTGACGCGTGCCTGCGCCAATTCGGGCAGCAGTTCGATAGCGCGACGATGGGTGGCACGGATGGACACCGGATCGGCCGGTGCATCCAGGATGCGCATGCGTTCCATCGGCGTGGGGGCATCCAGGCGCCAGCGCGACAGGCTCTCGTGGCCGCTGCGCCAGGCCTGCAGGCCACCCGGTGACAGGTTGCGCCAGCGCTTGGCGAACATCGGCAGGAACTGCGGCGAGAAGCGCAGGAACTGCAGGGTCGGATCAACCCGCGCACGACCGCTGATGGCCAGTGCATAGGAGCCGTCGCTGCGCCGCGTGACCGCCACACCCGAGGTGTAGAGCGCACCCGGCAAGGCTTGCTCCATCGGCGCCACGCTCATGATCGATTGCCGCACCGAAGCCTGAGGGAAGCGGATGCCCAACTGGTGGCAGAACGATGAGGCCCAGGCGCCGCCGGCCAGGATGGCGGTGCGGGTCTTGATGACGCCGGCTTCGGTGATCACGCCAGAGACGCGTCCACCTTCGGTTTCGATACCGCGTGCCGCGCATTGCTGGATCACGTGGCCGCCCAGCTTCATCACCGCGCGCGCCACGGCAGGTGCCGCCTTGACCGGGTCGGCGGTGCCGTCGGTGGGCGAGAACACCCCGCCCTTCCAGGGGCGCCCGGTCGCGTGACCGCGTTCGGCGGCCTGTTTGCTGTCGAGCATATAGGTGGTCACGCCGGCGGTCTGGGCGAACTTGCCCCAGGTGGCCCAGCGATTGATTTCCTCGTCATCGTTGGAGAGATAGAGCAGGCCGCAGCGGGTGAAACCGGTATCCTCGCCGCTCTCAGCGGAGAACTGCTCCCACAGGTCGATGCTCTTGGTCGCCATGGGCAGCTCGCGGGCATCGCGGTTCTGCTGACGGCACCAGCCCCAGTTGCGGCTGGACTGCTCGCCGCCGATGCGGCCCTTTTCGACCACCGCCACCGAGATGCCGCGCTTGGCCAGGTAGTAGGCGGTGAAGATGCCGATGATGCCGCCACCGATGATGACCACGTCGGCCGCGGCAGGTGGTATGGTCGGACTCTGGACTTGGACGAGCGGAGGCGACATCTTACTTTCCCTCCCCGGCCGGCACGGTCTGGACCACATAGAACTTGGCCACGCGTTCGCTGCTCTCCCAGCCGATGGAGGCGCCCTGCGGCACGAATACGGCATCACCCCGCTCCACCGCCACCACGCTGCCATCGGGCTCGGCGAAGCGCACCCCGCCATCGAGGATGTGCATGAATTCATTGACCGGATGGGCGCGCACGATACGGTGGTAAGGCGTGGAATCCCAGGTGCCGATCTTGGCGTGGATGGAGGTCTCATCGACCACGTTGTCGCTGCGGCATTGCGGGACCGGCCCCAGCAGGATTTCCCTGGGCAGGGAATTGGCCGAGGGCTTGAAGTCGGCCTCGGCCACCAGCGGGAACACGCCCGGCTGCACCGGCTGCGGGCAATCGGCGGCGCAGAACACCACCAGCGTCGGCACCGGGGCCGATACGCGTAGCGCGGCACCGGTGGTGAGGACCACACCGCTGTCGGGTTTCAGCACCAGCGGCGCGGCGCCCTCGGTCTCGATATGCAGTTCGCCCTGCACCACCACCAGGGTTTCCTGGTGCGGGAAACGGGCGATATCGATTGCCAACGCGCCATCCAGGCGCAGCCGTCCAGCGCTCATGCCGCCGTTGCCCTGCCAGGCGATTTCGCGCACGGCGGCAAAGGGATCGGCCGGGCCCAGCGCGGCCGGGCGGAACGACGTGGGCAGGGGGGCGCCAGAGGCACGGTACAACACCAACGCTGCAGACATTTCTTCTCCTATGGGTTGGCCAATCGACTTGGCCTTGAATTCGAATACCGGTGCGGGGATCAGACCGTCACGCCTTCCACCGGCAGCAACGGCGCCTGCGCCTGCTGCAGGTCGGCGTCGGAGCGATGGCACAGGATCTCGCCGCCGTGTTCCATGTTGCGGCGACGCGGCGGCACCACATTGCAGACACCGTCCACCCGCAACGAACAGCGTGGCAGGAAGGCACAGATCTCAGGCGACGGATCGGCCGCACCGATGGGCGGCAGCTTGTGCTGGCCGGCCCCGGCCACCTGTTCCAGCCATCCCTGCTGCATGGCCGGGACCGACGATAGCAAGAGGTGCGAATACGGGTGGTAAGGCGGCGCCATCATCGCCTCGCGCGGGCGGTTGGCGACCATGCGACCGGCATAGAGCACCACGATGTCGTCGCAGATGGCACGCACCGTGCTGATGTCGTGGCTGATGAACATGTAGGACACCTGCAGCTCGCGCCGCAGCTCGGCCAGCAGTTCCAGGATGGCGGCAGCCACCACCGTATCCAGGGCCGAGGTCACCTCGTCGCACAGGATCAGGTCGGGCTTGGCAGCCAGGGCACGGGCCAGGTTCACGCGCTGCTTCTGGCCGCCGGAGAGTTCGGCCGGCAGGCGGTCCATCACGCTGGAGGGCAGCTTGACCAGGTCCAGCAGTTCGGCCGTACGACGCCGCATGGCATCGCCCTTGAGGCCGTGGTAGAAGGCCAGCGGCCGGTTCAGGATGCGGCCGATGCTATGGGCCGGGTTGAGCGCGGTATCGGCGTTCTGGAACACGATCTGCACCCGTCGGAACTGTTCGCGGGTGCGGCCCTCCAGGCTCGGCGAGAGGTTCTGGCCATCGAGCTGGATGCTGCCGCGCGCCGGCGCGATCATGCCGGCCACGGCGCGTGCCAGAGTGGTCTTGCCGGAGCCGGATTCGCCGATGATGCCCACCGTGCTGCCGCGCTGGATGGTGAGGTTGATGTCGTCCAAGATGCGCACGCCGGGCAGACCCAGGCGGTCCGGGGCACCGTAGCCGGCGACCAGGCCGCTGATGCGCAAGAGCGGTGCCCTGGCGTCGGCCGCCAGGCTGGACGGGGTCGCATCACGTAGCTGCGCCACCCGCGTGGCCGGCGAGACGGCCGCGATCAGGCTCTGGGTATAGCTGTCGGCGGGTTCATGCAGCACCTGTCCGGTGTTGCCCATTTCGCGTACGGCGCCATCGCGCAGCACGATGATGCGGTCGGCCATCTGCGCCACCACGGCCAGGTCGTGCGAGACATAGACGGCGGTGGTGCCAAGTTCCTTGACCACCTTCTTGAAGGCGCGCAGCACCTCGATCTGGGTGGTCACGTCCAGGGCCGTAGTGGGTTCGTCCAGGATCACCAGTTCCGGATCGGTGATCAGGGCCATGGCCGCCATCACCCGCTGCAGCTGGCCGCCCGAGACCTGGTGCGGATAACGGTCACCGATACTTTCGGGTTGCGGCAGGGCCAGCGCGCGGAACAGCTCGACCGCCTTGCGGCGGGCGCTGGCCTTGTCCATCACGCCATGTTGCAGGGCACTCTCGATGACCTGATCCATCAAGGTACGCGCCGGGTTGAAGGCCGCCGCCGCACTCTGGGCGATATAGGCCACATGGTGGCCGCGCATGGCCAGCAGCGCCTTTTCATCCATCTGGTCGATCTGGCGCTGGCCGATGCGGATCCGGCCGCCGGCGATGTGGCAACCGCTGCGGGCATAGCCCAGCAGCGACAGGGCGATGGTGGTCTTGCCGGAACCGGACTCACCGATCAGCGCCAGCACTTCGCCACGCGCCACGGTGAAATCGACGTTCTTGACGATCTCCACCGAAGAACCATCGTCCTTGCGGACCGTGACCCGCAGTCCCTGCACCTCGACCAGGGTCTGGCCGGTCGGGGAGGCGGGCGTGCTACCCTTCTTGCCGAGGAAAGTATCGAACTGCTTCACAGGCTTACTCCTTGGCAGCGCGCTTGCCGCGCAGGTTGTCGATCAGCAGGTTCACGCCGATGGTGAGCGAGGCAATGGCCAACGCCGGCATGATCACCGCCAGGGCAGCCTCGCCCAGGCCGGAAATGTTTTCCCGCACCAGCGAGCCCCAGTCGGCGTCCGGCGGCTGCACGCCCAGCGACAGGAAGCTCAGGCCCGACAGCAGCAGCACCACGTAGACGAAGCGCAGACCGAAGTCGGCCAGCACCGGGCGGATCATGTTGGGCAGCATTTCCGCGGTCATGATGTACCACACGCCCTCGCCGCGGGCACGCGCAGCCTGCACGTATTCCATGGCCTGCACGTTGACCGCCAGCGAACGGGCGATGCGGTAGGCGCCGGGCATGTAGGTGATGGCGGCGGTGGCCACCAGCAGCAGCATGGAGGAACCGAAGGTGGCCACCATCATCAGCGCGAACATCTTGCTGGGAATCGAGATCAGGGCATCCAGGGCGCGGCTGATGACGGCATCGCGCCAGCCACCGGAGAAGGCCGCAAACAATGCCACGGCCGTACCGGTGGCGCTGGCCAGTACGGTAGCGGCCAGCGCCAGGCCGATGGTGGCGCGGGTGCCGAAGAGGATGCGGCTCAGCATGTCACGGCCCAGGTAGTCGCTGCCCAGCAGGAACTTGTGGCTCATGCCGGAAAACACGTCGGTATCGACGATGGCCGTGGCGTCATAGGGCGAGATGCTGGGGCCGAGGATGGCCATGAGCACCCAGAAGCCGACGATGGCCATGCCGATCCAGGCCATGGTCGAGTGGCGCCGCACGCGCTTCACGGAGGGGGGCGCGGCGGGACCGGAGGCAGCAGCTTCCGGGCCGGAGGATTCGTGGAGGGCTTTCATCGGGTCTTCAACCTTGGATTGGAAACAATGGCCAGCACATCGGCCGCCAGCACCAGCAGCAGGTAGCCGGCACAGAAGATCATCGAGCAGGCCTGCACCAGCGGCATGTCGCGGGTGGTCACGGCATCGATCATGAGGGTGGCGATGCCGGGATAGTTGAAGATGCTTTCGACGATGATGACCCCGCCCAGCAGGTAGGACAGGCTCAGCGCGACCGCATTGGCGATCGGGCCGATGGCGTTGGGCAGCGCGTGGCGCAGCACGATACGGGTACGCTTGACGCCTTTCAACAAGGCCATCTCGGCATAGGAAGAACGCAGCTGGTCGATCACGGCGGCGCGGGTCATGCGCGTCATCTGGGCCACGATCACGCAGCACAGGGTCAGCACCGGCATGGCATAGGCCTTGACGAAGGCGCCCAGGGTGGCGGCCTCGCTTGCATGCGACAGCGCCGACAGCCAGCGCAGCTTGACGGCGAAGATCATCACGGCCACGGTGGCGACCAGGAATTCCGGTACCGAGACCATCGAGACCGCGCTGACGTTGACGGCGCGGTCGAAGAAGGAGCCCCGGTACATGGCCGAGAAGATGCCCAGGAACAGCGCCAGCGGCACCGACACCAGGGCGGTCACGGCGGCCAGCATCAGCGAGGCCGGCAGGCGACCGGCGATCATCTGCGCCACCGGCACATTGTTGACCAGCGACATGCCCGGATTGCCCGAGACCAGGTTGCTCAGCCACTGTGCATAACGCAGCGGGGCCGGCAGGTCCAGGCCGTACTGCAGGCGCAGCGCGGCCACCGTCTCGGGCGTGGCGGCCTGGCCCAGCGCGGTCTGGGCGGCATCGCCCGGCAACAGGTTGGTGATGAAGAACACGCCGGCCGACACCAGCAACAGCGTCAGCACCGCCTGCAGCAGGCGGCGCACGATCAGACGCAGGACCATTCCATTCATAGCTATCCTCGGTAACCAGTGCCGGGACCGGCCGGCTGTGCCCACCGGTCCCGTGTGACTTGCACTGCCATCATTGCTTCAGGCGCGAGACTTTCCCGTTCTCACGCATCCAGCCAGACGTACTCGGCACAGGTGTAGTTCATGAAGGCACCCAGCGGCACCGGATCGATGCCCTTGACCTTGGTGCTCATGCCTTCCAGGTTGATGATGAAGACCGGGATACCGATGCCGCACTTCTCGTGGATCATGGTCTGCAGATCGGCGTACATGGCCTTGCGCTTGGTGAAGTCGGTCTCGCCGCGCGCGGCCACCACCAGCTGGTCGAACTGGGCGTTCTTCCAGCCGGATTCATTCCACTGGGCATCGGACTTGAAGAACTGGGTCAGCAGGATGTCGGCGCTGGGGCGCGGATTGATGTTGCCGAAACCGACCGGCACCTTCATCCACTGGTTGGACCAGTAGCCATCGGCCGGGACCCGCTTGACATCGAGCTTCAAGCCGATCTTGGCGGCGCTCTGCTGCATCAGCACGGCCATGTCCACCGAGCCGGTGGCGGCCACCGAGGCCACGATGGGAATGGTGCTGCCCATGACGCCGGCCTTCTCCAGGTGGAACTTGGCCTTGTCGGGATCGAAGGCGCGCTGCGGCAGGCCGGCGAAGTAGAAGCGGTTGGTGGGGTCGATCGGCTGGTCGTTGGCGGTGACGGCATAGCCACGGAAGGCGGCCATCTTGATCTGCTCGCGATCCAGCAGGTACTTCATGCCCAGGGTGAAATCCATGCTGTTGCCGGGGGCCACGTCCTGGCGGATCACCAGGTCGGTGTACTGGCCCGACTTGGTTTCCATGACGGTATAGCCGGCGGTGCCCTTGACGCGGCCGGTGGAACGGGCATTGACGTCGTTGATCCAGTGCACGTCACCGGAGAGCAGCGCATTCACGCGCGCTGCCTCGTCGGGGATGCCGAACAGTTCGACCTCGTCCAGGTAGGGCAGGCCGCTCTTCCAATAGTTTTCGTTGCGTACGCCGATGGTGCGCACGCCGGGGGTGAATTCCTTGAGCTTGAAGGCACCGGTGCCGTTGGCGCTGCTGAAGTTGGTGGTGCCGTCGCGCACGATCAGGAACTGTGCCGTCGCCAGGATCACCGGCAGGTCGGCATTGGCGCTGGTGAGCTTGATCTGCACTTCATTGGGGCCGCTGGCCTTGACCGATTCGATCTGGTCGGCCAGCACCTTGACCTTGGAGGCGGTCGCCGGGTCCTTGTGG
Source organism: Herbaspirillum sp. AP02 (assembly GCF_015767275.1). Lineage (GTDB taxonomy): Bacteria > Pseudomonadota > Gammaproteobacteria > Burkholderiales > Burkholderiaceae_D > Herbaspirillum. The sequence continues at coordinate 76,552 of NZ_JADWMY010000013.1, read as the reverse complement.
CGCATGAGCGAGAAGACCACGTCGGCCGGGGTGAAGGGCTTGCCGTCGTGGAAGATCACGCCCTTCTTCAGCTTGACGGTCCAGGTGATGGCATCGTTGGTGAGCATCTCTTCGGCCAGCACCATCTGCGGCCCCAGCTTGCCGTCCAGCTTGGTCAGGCCGTTGTAGAACATGTGCACCCGGGTGTAGTCGGTGGAGTGCGCGGTCTTGGCCGGGTCCAGGGTATCGGCGGTGGAGCTGGTCTGGGTGGCGATGCGCATCTTGCCACCGCGCTTGCCGGTCTGTGCCGCCTGGGCCATTGCGCTGCCGCTGGCCGTCAGCAGGCCCGTGCCGCCCACCGTCATGAGACTGCCGGCCAGCAGGGTGCGCATCATGTCGCGGCGGGTGAAGCCGCCCTGCGCGTGTTCCAGCGATGGGTCGGTGATGATGGAGCCCTCTGCGGGGAGTCGTCCGTTTTCCTGCTTGCTCATGAAAAGCCTCACGATAAAAGTTCAACCACGAAGACCACCGGCCTGCCCTGGCGTCTGCTGTTGCAGATCCCTCCGCACAGGGCATGCCACCTGATGGGGCCGGTCGCATGGATCGCCAGCCTGATGCCAGGCTGGCGGCGACCGGAACACTGCTGTTGCCGGGAGCGCCTGCGCACGTGCTGCGCGTGGGCGGCTCCCTTCCTGCTCCGGCCCGGCTTACAGCCCGAGCACGCCCGGCAGGCCGGAAATGTCCTTGATCTCGGTATAGCCGTAGTGCGGCGTCGAGGGCTCATGACCACGATTGACGAAGACCTTGTTCTTGATCCCCATGTCGGACGCCGGCATGAGGTCGTAACGCAGGCTGGAGGAGACGTGCAGCACGTCTTCCGGATTGCAGTTGAGCTTGTCGAGCATGTATTCGAAGGCGCGCAGGCGCGGCTTGTAGGCTTGCGCCTGCTGGGCGGTGAAGACCTTGTGGAAGGGTGCGCCCAGTTGCTCGACGTTATGCATGATCTGGCTGTCGTCGGCGTTGGAGAAGATCACCAGCGGGAATTCCTTGGCCACCTTGGACAGGCCGGCCGGCACGTCGGCGTGCGGGCCCCAGGTTGGCACGGCCTTGTAGAAGGCACCGGTTTCCTCGTCGGTGGTCTTGATGCCCCAGCGCGCGCAGGTACGGGTGATGGCGTTCTTGCAGACCTGTTCGTAGGGCTTCCACTGATCCAGCACTTCATCGAGGCGATAGGCGGCGAACTGGCGCAGGAAGAAAGGCATGTCCTCGGCCGATACACGGTCGGCGTAGATCTTCTGTGCGGTTTCCGACATCTGGAAACGGGTCAGCGTGCCATAGCAGTCGAAGGTGATGAATTTGGGCTTGAAAGTGCTCATGGAAAATCGTCCTGTCAAAAAAATGATCCTGCAAAGGGATGCGGCGAATTCTCTTGCCTGAGGTTCAATGCATGAGAAGGATTACAACATGGCGACACTTGCGGTTTATTCCTTTTTGACGGGGCCGCGAAACAGAAATATGTGTTTTCGACGGCCCAATCAGCATAGCTTGCCGAGCAGTGCAGCAATGCGAGCCGGGCGCGCTGCTTTGGGGCATTTTCACCAAGCTGGTGCGGTTTCCGTCGGCAGGCTGGCGATCCGGATGCAGGCAGGGTGTTGGCGCAGATGACCACTGCCTGGGCAATCGCTTGCACCACACATGCGTAAATCATTTACCAGTGAGGCATGCGGGGCAGCACCATGCTAATGCCGATGCCGCCCAATTTTGTGCCGAGATAGGGGGGCAGATCGCCATAAGATTGCGAATTCGCGGCACGGAAACCCTCCGCCGCACGCCGCCGATGGCGCATCATCGCTGAGGTGTGCCGACTGCCCGGCAGGTCCCCAGGCAGCGCTCATACAGAACGCGATCACATGGATCGACACGTATTGATAAGGACAAGCTTCATGCACACTGAAAGCACGCTCGACACCACGCAGGCCGACCGCACCACGCTGCGCCCCATGCGCGCCACGGATCTGCCCGCCTGCCATGCCATGAGCCTTCATCTGCACTGGCCGCACCGCCTGGCGGATTGGCAGTTCCACCATCAGGTCAGCAGCAGCTGGGTGGTCGAACAGGAACAGCCTGATGGCACCCTCAATGTGGCCGGCAGCGGCATGCTGTGCCGGCTGGACGATGACTATGCGTCGCTGGGTCTGGTGATCATCGCCGATGCCCTGCAGGGGCGCGGCCTGGGGCGCGCCATGATGCAGCGCCTGCTGGCCGATGCCGGCTCCCGCAATGTGATCCTCAATGCCACCGAAGCCGGTCGCCCGCTGTATGAAAAACTGGGTTTCGTGGTCACCGATACCCTGAGCCAGCACCAGAGCACCACCGCCAGCGCGCCCGCCACGTTGCCGCCAGGCACCCGCATTCGCCCGCTGCACCCGGAGGAAGTGCCGGCCCTGCTGGCACTGGATCGCCAGGCCAGCGGCGTCGACCGTAGCGCCCTGCTGCAGGCCTTGTTGAAACTGGCCGAGGTGGTCGTGCTGGAACGGCAGGGACAGGTGGCGGGGGTGGCCTTCCAGCGCGAATTCGGCCGCGGCCGCGTGATCGGGCCGATCATCGCCAGCGACGTGGAAGACGCCAAGGCGCTGATCGCCTATTGGGTCAACGCCTACCCCGGCGCCTACCTGCGCATCGATGTACCCGGCCGCAGCGGCCTCAAACCCTGGCTGCAGGAGATCGGCCTGACCTGCGTGGACGACGTGGTCAGCATGTGCCGAGGCACGCCGCCCACGGCCGATCCGACCTGGCGCACCTATTCCATGATCAACCAGGCGCTGGGCTGAACGGCCGGCGCGACTCACCATGACCTTTCTCTACAAAGCCGACCCCGTGCGGGGCGCCGAATGGGCCGAGCTGTTTGCGCAAAAGGCGCCGGAGCAGCCCTTCCAGATCTGGCCGCACCAGGGCGATGACGCCAGCGTGCGCTACCTGGCCGCCTGGACGCCGCCGGACGATATCGCACAGCGCTTCCCCCACCTGGAAATCCTGTTTTCGGTCGGTGCCGGCATCGACCAGTTCGACATGTCCACCCTGCCGCCAGACCTGCCGGTGGTGCGCATGACCGAACCCGGCATCGCCGCCGGCATGGTGCAATACGTGACCCATGCGGTGCTGGGCCTGCATCGCGACAGCCGCCTCTATGCCCGCCAGCAGCGTGAACAGGTGTGGCGGGCGCATCGGGTGCGGCCGGCCACGGCCTGCCGGGTCGGGGTACTGGGCCTGGGCATGCTGGGCCAGGCGGTGCTGCAGCAGTTGCATGGTCTAGGTTTTCCCTGCGCCGGCTGGAGCCGTTCGGCCCACCAGCTGGAGGGCATCGAGTGCTACAGCGGCAGCGGGGGCCTGAGGGATTTCCTGGCGCGCACCGATGTGCTGGTGTGCCTGGTGCCGCTGACCGACGATACGCGCGGCCTCCTGTGTCGTGCGCTGTTTGAGCAACTGCCGCGCGGGGCTGCGCTGGTCAATGTCGGCCGTGGCGGCCACCTGGTCGAGGACGACCTGCTGGCCGCCCTGGCTGATGGCCAGCTCGGTGCGGCGGTACTGGATGTGTGCGAGGTCGAACCCTTGCCGCCGGGCCACCCGTTCTGGTCGCATCCCGACATCGTGCTCACCCCCCACATCGCCAGCATGACCCAGCCCGATGGCGCCGTGGAAGCAGTGCTGGAGAACCTGCGCCGCCATCGCGCCGGCCTGCCGCTGCTGGGGCTGATCGACCGCCAGCGCGGTTACTGAGTCGGGAGGCGATGCCGCATGGCAAACAAAATGCCGATTGCCCACGCCAGAACGGCATGCCATGCCGCCAGCGTGCTGCAGTTCGCGCCACATCGCTTGCCTCTGCCCCCTATCCTTGATGACATGGCGTGCTGCGTCAGCAGACCAGCCGCCCTGCTCCCATTCACCTGCCTGGCATCCCCACCATGAAGCTGGAATCCTACTGGACCGATTCTGCCCCGCTGTATATCTCCCCCTCGCGAGACCTGCCTGCGCAGGTTGACGTAGCCATCGTCGGCGGCGGTTTTACCGGCCTGTCGGCGGCGCTGGCGCTGGCCAGGCGCGGGGCCTCGGTGCTCGTGCTGGAAGCCGGCCCGCACGTGGCGGCCGAAGCCTCGGGACGCAATGGCGGTCACGTCAACAACGGTCTGGCGATGGATTATGCGGAGGTCGCAGCCAAGGTCGGCGTCGAACGCGCCCGTGCCTGGTACCACGCCTATGACGATGCCGTCGATACCGTGGCGCGACTGGTGCAGGAAGAAGGCATCGCCTGCGACTTCCTGCGTCACGGCAAGCTCAAGATGGCCACCCGGCCGCAACAGATGGATGCCCTGCAACGCAGTGCCGAGCGCCTCTACGCCGATGGCGTGGACCGCGACATCGAGATCCTGGACGCCGCCCGCGTACGTGCCGAGGTGCAGAGCGAGCGCTTCCACGGCGGCATGCTCTACAAGCGCAGCGCCCAGATGCACATGGGCCGCTTCGCCCACGGCCTGGCGCTGGCGGCCGAACGCCATGGCGCGGCCATCCACACCGGCACCGAGGTACGACGGCTGGAACGTATCGGCGACAGCTACGGGCATCGGGTCCACACCCCCCGTGGCAGCGTGCTGGCGCGGCAGGTCCTGCTGGCCACCGGCGCCAGCCGTCACGGCGCCTATCGCAGCTTCGGCTGGCTGCGCCGGCGCATCGTGCCGGTGGGCAGTTTCATCGTGGTGACCGAGCCGCTGGGGGCCGAACGCGCGGCCACCCTGCTGAGCCAACAGCGCACCTACACCACGGTGGCCAATATCCACCATTATTTCCGCATGACGCCCGATACCCGGCTGGTCTTCGGCGGGCGGGCGCGCTTCGCCATTTCCAGCCCGCAGTCCGATGCCGCCAGCGGCGAGATCCTGCGCCAGGGCCTGCAGCAGACCTTCCCGCAACTGGGGCCGGTGCGCCTGGACTACTGCTGGGGCGGACTGGTCGACATGACCCGCGACCGCCTGCCGCAGGCGGGCGAGCGCGATGGCCTGTTCTATTCCATGGGCTACAGCGGCCACGGCACGCAGATGTCGGTCCACATGGGGCAGTGCATGGCGCAGGTGATGGCCGGCGATGCGCTGGCCAATCCCTGGCGTGACCGCGAGTGGCCGGCCATCCCCGGTCATTTCGGGCCGCCCTGGTTCCTGCCGGTGGTGGGCATGTACTACCGGCTCAAGGATAAGCTGGCCTGAATGCTCTTTCAAATCGTCTTCACTTTTACTGAATGCTCGCCATGACTACACTCGAACTGCAACGCCAGGACCTGCTGCCCGGCGCCCACCTGATCGGCGCGCAATGGCGCGCGGCCGCCGACGGTGGCAAGCTGGAGGTCAGCGATCCGGCTACCGGCAAGGTATTTGCCAGCGTCCCCGACGGCAATGCCGCCGATGCCCGTGCTGCGGTGGATGCCGCTGCTGCCGCATTCCCGGCCTGGCGGGCCACGCCGGCCAAGCAGCGCGCCGCCATCCTCAAGCGCTGGAACGACTTGCTGCTGGCGCACCAGGAAGACCTGGGTCGCCTGATCTCGCGCGAGCAGGGCAAGCCGCTGGCCGAGGGCCGGGGTGAAGTGGCCTATGCCGCCAGCTATGTCGAATGGTTCGGTGAGGAAGCCACCCGCGCCAATGGCGACATCATCCCGGCCCCGGTCACCGGACGCCGCATGCTGGCGCTGAAGGAACCGGTGGGCGTGGTCGCCACCATCACGCCCTGGAATTTCCCGGCCGCGATGATCGCCCGCAAGATCGCACCTGCGCTGGCGGCTGGTTGTACCGTGGTGTGCAAGCCGGCCGAGGATACGCCGCTGACTTCGCTGGCGCTGGTGCGCCTGGCGCAGGAAGCGGGCGTGCCGGCCGGGGTGATCAACATCGTCACGGCCTCGCGCGAGCGTACGCCGGAGGTCGTGGATGTATGGCTGGCCGATAGCCGGGTGCGCAAGATCAGCTTTACCGGCTCCACCGCCGTGGGCAAACACCTGGCGCGTCATTCGGCCGATACCCTCAAGAAGCTGTCGCTGGAACTGGGGGGCAATGCGCCCTTCATCGTCTTCGACGATGCCGACCTGGACGCGGCCATCGACGGCGTGATGGCGGCCAAGTTCCGCAATGGTGGCCAGACCTGCGTGAGCCCCAACCGCATCTACGTGCAAGAGAAGGTCTATGAAGCCTTCGTGGCCAGGCTGGGGGCGCGGGTGGCGGCGCTGAAGGTCGGCCCGGCCAGCGATCCGGCTTCGCAGATCGGTCCCATGATCAATGCCCGCGCCATCGCCAAGATCGACCAGCACGTGCGCGACGCCATCGCCCGTGGCGCCCACGTGATCACCGGCGGCCAGCGCCTGCAGGGGCCCGGCTACGAGAGCGACAACTACTATGCGCCCACCGTGCTGGCCAATGTGACCGATGCCATGCAATGCAGCTGCGAAGAGACCTTCGGCCCGGTAGCACCGGTGACGCGCTTTGCCACCGAGGAAGAAGTAATCGCGGCGGCCAATGGCACACCCTTCGGGCTGGCCGCGTATTTCTATTCGACCGATGTACGGCGCATCCACCGTGTCACCGACGCGCTGGAGAGTGGCATCGTCGGCGTCAACGAGGGCGCGCTGGCAGCCGAGGCGGCTCCCTTCGGCGGTGTCAAGGAATCCGGTTATGGCCGCGAAGGCTCGGTGCACGGGCTGGATGATTACCTGCACACCAAGTACGTGTGCCAGGGCCAGCTGTGAAATTGCAGCCTTGAGATCGCAGCCTTGAAATCTCTGTAGTACGTTACCTTCACCGAACCGACCAGGAGCCGCCATGCCAGCGCTGACCACCCCCGCCCCGAGCACCGGCCAGGAAGCCTTGCCCGACCTGCGCCTGCGCGCCATCGCCGCCGATGACCTGGGCAACTGCCACCGGCTGTCGCTGCGTTTCAAGTGGCCGCATCGGCTGGAGGACTGGAAATTCCTGCTGCAGATGGGCCAGGGCTATCTGCTGGAACACACGGACGCCGGCGCCGCGCTGCCGGTGGTGGGCTCGGTAGTGTGCACCTGCTACGGCGAGCAGCACGCGGTCATCGGCATGCTGCTGGTGCAGGCCGAGCTGCAGCGGCGTGGCCTGGGGCGGCGGCTGATGCAGCACGCCGCCAGCCAGGTCAATGGCCGCAGCCTGGCGGTCAACGCCACCGCCGCCGGTATGCCGCTGTACCGGCAACTGGGTTTCGTACAGCAGGATGTGCTGCACCAGTTCCAGGGCGCCTCGGCGCAACCGGTACTGGTCTCGCTGCCGCCCGGCGAGCGCGTGCGGCCGATGGGCAAGAACGATGTGCAACGACTGCTGGCGCTGGATGCGCGGGCCACCGGCATGGATCGCAGCAAGCTGCTGCTGGCCCTGCTGGACATGTCCGAAGGCGTGGCGCTGGACCGCGATGGCGAAATGCTGGGCTTTGCGCTGGTGCGCCGCTTCGGCCATGGCCGCGTGATCGGGCCGGTGGTGGCGCCCGATGCAGAACGCGCCAAGGGCCTCATCGCGCACTGGATCAATACCTATTCGGACTCCTTCATCCGCATCGACGTGTTCGAATCGAGTGGCCTGCCGGCCTGGCTGGACACGCTGGGCCTGACCAATGTCGACCATGTCACCCGCATGTGCAAGGGCACGCCCCCGGTGCGCGATGCCGGCATGCAGTTGTTCTCCATCGTCAACCAGGCGCTGGGCTGAGTCCGCAGCCGATGTGACGGGGCCTGCCGCAGAAAATGCCAAAGCCGCCCGCAAAACCCATGAAGATGCTTTTTCGACCCCGCATCTTGCGCATCCGCTGCGACCGGGCAGGCATAGCATAGAACGCATCCCGGTTGTGTCGCCCGCCTGGCACGACCTTGTTCAACGCCATCGTCAGCGAGTCCTCCTTCATGCAAACATCTACCCTGGCTGCCCTCGACCGCAGCCACCTGATCCATCCCGTGACCAGCCTGCGCGAGCACGAAGAGCTGGGTCCCATCATCCTCAAGTCCGGCCGTGGCGCCTACCTGACCGATCATCAGGACAAGGAACTGCTGGATGCCTTCTCGGGCCTGTGGTGCGTCAACACCGGCTACGGCCAGGAGAGCGTGATCCGCGCCGCCACCGAACAGATGCAGCGCCTGCCCTATGCCACGGGCTACTTCCACTTCGCCTCGGAGCCGGCCATCCTGCTGGCCAAGAAGCTGGTGGACATCAGCCCGGCCTCGCTCAGGCATGTCTACTTCACCCTGGGCGGATCGGACGCGGTGGATGCGGCCATCCGCTACATCACGCACTACCACAACTCCATCGGCAAGCCGGCCAAGAAGCATTTCATCTCGCTGCAGCGTGGCTACCATGGTTCATCGTCGGTGGGTGCGGGGCTGACGGCGCTGTCCAACTTCCACTTCAACTTCGACCTGCCGCTGCCGACCCAGCACTACCTGCCCTCGCCCTATCCCTACCGCAGTGAACTGACCGACGATGCGGCCATCATCGCCGCCTCGGTACAGGCGCTGCGCAGCAAGGTGGCCGAACTGGGTGCGGAGCAGGTGGCGGCCTTCTTCTGCGAACCGATCCAGGGTTCGGGCGGCGTGGTGGTGCCACCCAAGGGCTGGCTCAAGGCCATGCAACTGGCCTGCAACGAGCTGGACATCCTGTTCGTGGTGGATGAGGTGATCACCGGCTTCGGTCGCACCGGCCCCATGTTCGCCTGCCTGGACGAAGACGTGCAGCCGGACCTGATGACCATGGCCAAGGGCCTGACCGCCGGGTATGCGCCGATGGGTGCGGTGATGATGTCGGACCGGGTCTACCAGGGCATCGCCGATGGCGCGCCCATGAGCACCGTAGTCGGCCACGGCCAGACCTATTCAGCCCATCCGGTCAGTGCCGCAGTGGCGCTGGAGGTGCTGCGCCTGTACGAGGAAGGTGGCCTGCTGGAAAACGGTCGACGCGTCGAGCCCCATTTCACCGGTGGCCTGCGCGCCCTGCTGGATCATCCGCTGGTAGGAGACGCCCGCAGCCGCGGCCTGCTGGGCGCGCTGGAACTGGTGGCCGACAAGCACACCAAGGCGCGCTTCGCCCCCGAACTGAAGCTGCATGAGCGCATCTTCAAGGTGGCCTATCAACAGGGGCTGGTGTTCCGCGCCTTCGGCGACAACATCCTCGGTTTTGCGCCGGCGCTGTGCTATACACCGGCCGATTTCGAACTGATGTTCCAGCGCCTCAAGGCCATCCTCGATGAAGTGCTGGCCCAGCCCGAGGTCCGGCAGGCCGTCAAATAAGCCGGCCAACGCGAGCAGAGCCTCCGGTCACATGCCAAAAACTGGGACCGGAGGGGTTAAAATGCCCTGACATCCAGCCTGCCTTTCCTGACCAGGGACGGCCGGCCGGTTGAGTTGAATAACCCGAGGCAAGAAGATGACTAACGGCGCGTTGAAACTGGACCGGATCGATCTGAGGATTTTGTGTCACCTGCAGGAAAATAGCCGCATTACCAATGTGATCCTGGCCGATGCCGTCGGCCTGTCCCCCAGTCCCTGCCTGATCCGCGTCAAGCGTCTGGAAAAAGCCGGCTACATCAGCGGTTACGGTGCCTACATCCGCCTGGAGAAGCTGGCCGATGTGCAGATCGTGTTCACCGAAGTGACGCTGTCAGACCATCGCCGCGAAGACTTCGCCAAGTTCGAGTCCTATCTCCGCAATGTGGATGAAATCATCGAATGCCACCTGGTCAGCGGCGGTTACGACTACCTGCTCAAGTTCATGACCCGCAGCGTGGTGCATTACCAGAGCGTGATCGAGTCGCTGCTGGAGCAGAATCTGCGCATCGAGAAGTATTTCAGCTACATCGTCATCAAGTCGCCCTTCATCAAGCATCACTACCCGCTGGAAAAGTTCATCCAGACCTGATCCGTATGGCGGCAGTGCCGCCAAGTTCCCCTAGTGGCGGCCTGCTCCGCCTTGCCTGCACCCTCCTGCCCACGTCCACTTCTGCGGCGGTGCACTCCTGCGCCCGCCGGGAGGGACATCTCCATCAAATCTCCATAAAAATCCCAAACAAATTCGAGCTTTTGTCAGCAAACTGACCTTTACTTTTGTAAAGATCAGCCGTTAATGTGGCACAGACTGACGACTTGTCAGTTTTCCAAATTACAAGAAAAGCTCAATATTGTTCAGGGGTCAACAATGGCAACTTCAACGGGGTCCATCTCCACATCGGCCGGTCCGCTCGATGTGGCGACCTTGGTCAACCAGCTCATTTCGGTCGAAAGCAAGTCGCGTCTCACACCGCTGAAAAACAAGGAAACCGGCTTCAACACGCTCATTTCGGCCTACGGGACGCTGAAGAACGCGCTCTCGAGCTACCAAAGCGCCCTCAAGGGCATGACCTCGGCCACCTTCAGCGCCCAGAAGACCACCCTGACCAATGCCGGCACCGGCACGGGCCTGACCACCGATCCGCTCACCGCCGAAACCAATACCGATGAATCGACCAAGGTACTGGCACAGAAGCTGAAGTCGGGCGGCTACGCCACCGGCACCACTTTCAATGCCGGCGATTCGGTCGCCATCAAGGTGGGCAGCAACCAACCTACCTTCATCACGCTCAAGGCCAATGCCACCCTGGCCGGGGTGCGCGATGCGATCAATGCCTCCAAGGCCGGGGTCACGGCGTCGATCACCACCGACGGCAGCGGCGACCATCTGGTGCTGGAATCCAATACCGGCGGCACCGCCAATACCATCAAGATCACCGCCAACAACACCCTCTCGGGACTGAACTACGATCCGGCCTCCAGCACGCCGGGCAGCGTGACCCAGGTGCAGGCCCCGCGCGACGCGGCCAAGGCGGCGTCGGGCTCGTACAGCCTGGCAGTGAACCAGCTGGCGCAGGCGGTCAAGGTCAGCTCGGCCGGCATCGCTCCGGGCAGCACCTTCGACAATGGCGTGCTGGCCATCAAGACCGGCAACGGCTCGACCGTGCTGATCCAGCCCAAGACCAACACCCTGGCCGGCGTGCGCGATGCCATCAATGCCAGCGAGGCGGGGGTAAGCGCCTCCATCGTCAGCGATGGCACCAATGACCACCTGGTGCTGACTGCCAAGGACAGCGGCGCGGCCAACACGTTGCGGGTCAGCGGCACCGGCTCGTTCGCGCCGTTCGCCTTCGATCCCAGCGGCACCGTCACCACCCCGGGCGTGACGGCCGGCCAGACCTTCACCACTGGCGCGCTGGCGCTGCAGGTGGGCAACAAGTCCTTCAACATCACGCCGACCGATCTGGACGCCAGCGGCGACATCCGTCTGAACGACGTGATGAAGGCCATCAACGATGCCAACACCGGCGTGACAGCCAGCATCAGCACCAGCGGCGGCAAGGAGCAGCTGGTGCTCACCCCGACCGGCAGCGACGCGGTCAAGCTGACCGGCAGCAACGACTACGCCGGCCTCACCGGCAGTAGCATGGGCCAGTTGGCCAAGGCGCAGGATGCGCGGATGACCATCGACGGCGTGGTCGTGACCAGTACCAGCAACAAGGTCACCAACGTGATCTCGGGCGTAACGCTCAATCTGAGCAAGGTCACCAATGCCACCGACAATTTCACGCTGGCCATTGCCAATGACACCAGCGGCCTGACCACCTCGGCCAACACCTTCGTCAATGCCTACAACACGCTGGCCAAGGCGGTGGCCAATCTGACCAAGCAGACTCCGTCCACCACCAAGGGAGAGGCCAATACCGGCTCGCCACTGGCGTCGGAATCGTCGGTACTGAACATCATGGCGCAGATCCGCAGCACCATGCTGGGGGCGCTGGGCGAAGGTGGCGGGATGAACCTGTCGCAGGTCGGCATTTCCTTCCAGAAGGATGGCACGCTGGCGCTGGATTCGACCAAGCTGACCACCGCGGCCAACAAGGACTTCGAGCGCATCAGCAAGCTCTTCACCGCCACCGGTGGCGTAGTCACCAAGCTGCAGACGGTGATGGATGGCATCCTGAAAGACAGCGGCACGCTGGCCACCAAGACCAAGGGCCTGCAGGCCAGCCTGAAGATCGTCACCGACCAGCAGACGGCGGCCAGTTCGCGCCTGCAGGACCTGAAGGACAACTACACCAACCAGTTCAACCGTCTCAACGTCACGCTGGCGACGATGCAGGCAAGGCAGAGCTATCTGACCCAGCAGTTGACCAAGCTGTCGAAGTCATCCTGAGCCCGCACGCGGACGGCTGATCGCCAGCGAAAACACCAAAGGCCGCAGCGTACCCTCCGCTGCGGCCTTTGGTGTTTGCTGAAGTCGTTATACTGGGGGCCTTTCCGGTCTCCTGAAGACCGGGACATGACAGCGATAACAACGATCAGGAGACATCGTGGATACGCCCAAGTATTTGGAAGATTTCCAGCCCGGCCAGGTTTTCCGTTCACCCGCCACGTTGACCGTGGATGCCGAGGCCATCAAGCACTTCGCCACCCAGTTCGATCCCCAGCCCTTCCACCTGGATGACGCTGCCGCCCAGCAGACCTTCTTCCGTGGACTGGCGGCCAGCGGCTGGCATACCGCCGCGCTGACCATGCGCTTGCTGGTCGATACCCTCCACATCCAGGGCGGCATCATCGGCGCCGGCTTCGACGAATTCCGCTGGCCGCGTCCCACCCGCCCCGGCGACGTGCTGCGCCTGGAGGCCGAAGTGCTGGGTATCAAGACCTCCCAATCACGGCCGCTGCAGGGCTTCCTCAACCATCGCGTGACCACCTACAACCAGCACGACGAAGCCGTGCTGATCATGACCGGCAACCTGCTGGTGCCGCGCCGCAGCTAAGCCTGGCCCAGTTCAGGCGGCGTCCGGCTGGCGTGCCGGATGGGCCTGTTCGAAGGCCGGCAGGACATTACAGGCGGCCTCGATGGCGCATAGCGTCGGATAGGGTGCCATGTCAACCTCGAAGCGACGCGCATTGAACATCTGCGGCACCAGGAAGCAATCGGCCATGGTCGGCGCATCGCCCACGCAGAAGTGGCCGCGCGTGGCGTCGGCGGCCAGTTGCTGCTCCAGTGCGGCAAAGCCGAGCTTGATCCAGTGATGGATCCAGGCCGTCTTCTGGGTTTCGTCGACGTTGAGCTGGTGCTTGAGATAACGCAGCACGCGCAGGTTGTTCAGGGGATGGATTTCACAGGCGATGGCCAGCGACAGTTCGCGGATGCGGGCGCGCGCGAAGGCGTCGCCGGGCAGCAGGGAGGGCGTGGGGTAGCGCTCGTCCAGGTATTCCAGCATCGCCATGGACTGCCTCAGCAGTTGCCCCTGGTCGGCCAGCACCGGCACCAGCGCATGCGGGTTCAATTGCGTGAAGGCCGGCAGCAACTGCTCCCCGCCCTGGTTGAGCAGGTGTACCGCCGCTGTCTCGTAGGCCACGCCCTTGAGATTGAGGGCGATGCGAACGCGGTAGGAGGCCGAGCTGCGGAAATAGCTGTATAGCGTAGTCATCCTCATCCTTTCATCCTCATCCTTCATTGGAAATCAGGCGCATCAGGCCAGGCTGCGTGCCGGTAGCACGGTGCCGGCGGCTTCGCCGAAACCGATCATGGGCAAGCCGTCACGACGGGCGGCGGCACGCAGGATGATGGTGTCGCCATCTTCCAGGAACACCCGTCGCTCGCCGTTGGCCAAGTTAATGGGCGCCTTGCCGCCGGCGCTCAGTTCCAGCAGCGAGCCGGCTTCGTCAGCTTGCGCACCGGACAAGGTGCCGGTACCCAGGAAATCACCGGGACGCAGGTTGCAGCCGTTGACCGTGTGGTGCGCTACCAGTTGTGCCACGGTCCAGTAGGCATCCCGATAGTTGGACAGCGACAGGCGCTGCGGGGCGGTGCCGGCCTCACGCATGGCGGCGGTCTGGATCAGCACTTCCAGCTGCAGATCGAAGGCGCCGCTCTCGCGCAGGGTGGGGGCATCCAGGTAGGGCAGCGGCTGCGGATCGTCGGCCGGACGGGTCCAGGCGCAACGATACGGGGCCAGCGCTTCCAGCGTGACGATCCAGGGCGAGATGGTGGAGGCGAAGCTCTTGGACAGGAAGGGGCCGAGCGGCTGGTATTCCCAGGCCTGCACGTCGCGTGCCGACCAGTCATTGAGGAGGCACAGGCCGAATACCTTGTCTTCGGCCTGGCTCATCGGTACCGGTTCGCCCAGGGCATTGCCACCGCCGATGAAGATGCCCATTTCCAATTCGTAATCCAGCCGCTTGCAGGGTCCGAAGCTAGGCGTTTCGGCATCCGGCGCCTTGGTCTGGCCGACCGGGCGGCGGAATTGCTGGCCCGAGACGGCAATCGACGAAGCACGACCGTGGTAGCCGATCGGTACCCACTTGTAGTTGGGCAGCAGCGGGTTATCCGGACGGAAGAGCTTGCCCACCGAGGTGGCGTGGTGGATCGAGGTATAGAAGTCGGTGTAGTCGCCGATGGCGGCCGGCACGTCGTAGCGGGCCTGGGCCTGCGGCACCAGGCAGGCCGCCAGTTCGGTCTGGTGTGGTGAGCCGCTGCGCAGCAGGCGCGAAAGCGCCAGGCGCAACGCCGACCAGGCGGCCGGGGTCAAGGCCATCAGGGCATTGAGCGTGCTGCCGCTGCAGGCCGCGTGGGCGGCCTGACGCGTGGCTTCGTCAAAGCCGGAAAAGGCGCCGGCCGCCTGCGCCGCCGGCAGGTCCAGGATCTGGTCACCGATGGCGACGCCGGCACGGAAGCTTTCTTCACTTGCAGCGCGGCGGAACACACCATAAGGCAGGTTCTGGATCGGGAACGGGCAACCGTCGGTGTTGGCACTTTCGACCCAGCTGCGCAGCTCGGTGTCGTGGGTTTCGTTCAGTTTCAGGCTAGGCAGGCTCATGCGCGCTCCGGGTTGAAGTTCTTCTGGATGCCCAGCCAGCAATCCTGGTAGTCGCGCTGCAAGGTCGGCGAGGCCAGAGCATGGCGGGTGGGGCAAAGGATGTTGCGGGTCTCGAACATGAAGGCCATGGTGTGATCGACCTTGTTCGGCTGGCTGGTATCGATGCGGCTGGCCTTCTCGAAGGTGGCCGCGTCCGGTCCGTGGCCGCTCATGCAATTATGCAGGCTGCCGCCGCCGGGGACAAAGCCGCCGCCTTCCTTGGCGTCGTACTGGCCGGTGATCAGGCCCATGTATTCGCTGGCCACGTTGCGATGGAACCAGGGTGGGCGGAAGGTATTCTCGGCGGCCAGCCAGCGCGGCGGGAAGATCACGAAGTCGATGGTATCCACGCCCGGCGTATCGCTCTGCGACTGCAGCACCAGGAAGATCGAAGGATCGGGATGGTCGTAGCTGATGGAGCCGATGGTGTTGAAGTGGCGCAGGTCGTACTTATAGGGCGCGTAGTTGCCATGCCAGGCCACCACGTCCAGCGGCGAATGGCCGATCTTCGCCTGCCACAGGTTGCCGCCGAACTTGGCGATCAACTGGAAGTCGCCTTCGCGATCTTCGTACCAGGCATGGGGCGTAGCGAAATCACGCGGATTGGCCAGGCCATTGGAACCCAGCGGCCCCAGATCCGGCAAGCGCAGCAAGGCGCCGAAGTTCTCGCAGACGTAACCGCGCGCCTCGCCGTCCGGCAGCCTCACCTGGAAGCGCAGGCCACGCGGGATGACGGCGATTTCCTGCGGCGCGATATCGATCACGCCCAGTTCGGTGCGCAATTGCAGGCGTCCCTGTTGCGGCACGATCAGCAGTTCGCCATCGGCCGAATAGAAGAAGCGGTCGGTCATCGAGCAATTGGCCGCATACAGGTGGATGGCACAACCGTTCTGCGCCTGCGGCGAACCATTGCCGGCCATGGTCACCAGCCCCTCGATGAAATCGGTAGGGGCCGTGGGCATGGGCTGCGGGTCCCAGCGCAACTGGTTCGGCGGCGGCGCCACGTCATCGAAGTGACTCAGCAGCAGACTGCGCTCCATCGGCGCAAAGGGTTCATGCACCGCCGCCGGCCGGATGCGGTACAGCCAGGAGCGACGATTGTGGCCACGGGGCGCGGTGAAGGCAGTACCCGATACCTGTTCGGCATACAGCCCATAGGCCACCTTCTGCGGCGAATTGCGGTGCGCCGGCAAGGCACCGGGCAAGGCTTCGGTCTCGAACTCGTTGCCGAAGCCGGACTGATAGCCACGGGTATGGACGTGATGACTGACGGTGGAATCGGTGACGATAGTCATGCAGAAACTCCTCGGGAAGTACGATGCAGACGCGCAATGGTCAGCGCCGAAATCAGGGCCGGCACGGCAGCGGCGATGAAGAGCGAACCATTGCTCCATTGCAGGGCGATCAGCTGGCCGCCGATCACCGGCCCCACCACCGAGCCGATGCGACCGATGCCCAGCGCCCAGCCGATGCCGGTGGAACGCAAGGTGGTCGGATAGTAGGTCCCGGCCAGGGCATTGACCGCCGGCTGGCCGCCGACGATGCAGAAACCGGCCACGATCACCGCCACGAACAGCAATGCCGGCAGGGCCGCGACCTTGCCGATCATGGCAATCGAGACGCAGGCCAGAAGGAAGCAGACACCCAGCACGCGGGTAAAACCATAGCGATTGATGAAACGGCCCAGGGTCAGGGTGCCGATCACGCCACCCACCTGCAGCGAGGTACCGATCAGCACGGCCATGCTGGTGGAATAACCGGCGTCATGGATCAGCGTGGGCAGCCAGTTGGACAGGAAATAGAGGTTGATCAGGTTCATGAAGCTGATCAACCACAGCAGCACGGTCACGCCGGCGCGGCCATCGCGGAACAGCGCCGCCACCGGCATGCCCTCGGCCTTGGCTTCCTTGACCACCACCTCGGTGCGCTCATCGATGACGATAGATGGATCGAGCTTGCGCAACCAGCGTGCCACCTGCGCCCGCGGACGGCGATGCAGCACCAGGAACTGGATTGATTCCGGCAGCCAGACCAGCATGACCAGGCCCAGCACCAGCGGCACCGCGCCACCGACCCAGAACACCGCATGCCAGCCGTGCGCCGGGATCAATGCGGCGCTGACGAAGCCGCCGGCAGCAGCGCCCACGGTGAAGCCGCAGGACACCAGCATCATGCGGGTCACCCGGGACGAGGAAGGACTGAATTCACCCACCAGCGCCATGGCATTAGGCATGATGCTGCCCAGGCCAAAACCGGTGATGAAGCGCACGATCAACAGTTGATCGAGGGTCGTCACCAGGGGCGTGGCCAGCATGCAGGCGGCGAAAAAGAGCGTGGACACAATCAGGACCGGACGACGGCCGTAGCGGTCGCCGACCGGCGTCAATACCAGCGAACCCAGCAACATGCCGAACAGGCCGGCGCCGAACACCGGCCCCAGGCTGGCCTTGCTCACGCCCCAGTCGGCGATGATGGCCGGTGCCACATAGCCCATGGCCTGGACGTCGAAACCATCGATGATCAGGCACAGGCCGCACAGCAGCAGCAGGCCGAACTGGAAACGGCCGAAACGGCCCTGCTCCACCACCTGGTCCACATGGACCGTGGGGAGAGCGCCACTTGCGTGGATACTCATGTCTTGACTCCTCGTCTGTCTTTACGTTGTTTTAGTTGTGTTGCCGGGCATGCGGGCCGATGACGGCCGACAATGTCGCTCTGGATGGCGCTCTGCGCACGTCCTGCGACGTAGCCCCGATGGCTGGGGCGGCGACGTCACTGTAGTGCAATCGTCTTTCTTTTACGATATAAATACGAAAATACGATCCATTCATTCTATGAATATTGCAGTGCACGCTATGCCTCCGGCTGCGGGCACGCTCTACGTTCCAAGCTCATCCATGGCCCTCATCGAACCCCGCGACATCGATCTCAATCTGCTGGTGGTGTTCCAGGAAGTCTTCCAGGAACGCCAGATTTCCTCGGTAGCGCGCCGCCTGGGCCTGTCGCAGCCGGCCGTCAGCAATGCGCTGGCGCGGTTGCGGCGCAGCTTCGGTGATGAACTCTTCGTGCGCACCGCGCAGGGCATGCAACCCACGCCATTCGCAGACCAACTGGCCGAGCCGGTCGCTGCGGCACTGCAGCAGGTGGCACGCGCTCTCAATCTGCAGGAAGGTTTCTCTGCGCAAAGTAGCGAGCGTCGCTTTACCATCGCCATGACCGATGTCGGCGAGGTCTATTTCATGCCGCGCTTGATCGAGGCCTGCGCGGCAATGGCGCCGGGAGTGAGCGTGAGCACGGTGCGCGCCGGTGCCGTCGATCTCAAGAGCGAGATGGAAGCCGGCCGGGTGGACCTGGCCATCGGCGCCTTCGACAACCTGTCCGAGGCGCTGTACCAGCGGCGGCTGTTCCGCCAGGACTACGTCAGCATGTTCCGCATCGGCCATGCGCTGGACCGGCGCGGTGAGATCAGCCTCAAGGAATTCCTGGCGGCCGAACACCTGATGGTGTCCTCGCTGGAAAGTCCCTATGACCGCATCAACCAGAATCTGGAAAAGGCCGGTATCCTGCAAAGCCTGCGCTTTCGCGTGCCGCATTTCACTGCCGTGCCCTACATCGTCAGCACCACCGATCTGGTCGTGACCGTGCCGCGCAAGCTGGCCGAGAGCGCGGCCATGCCGTTCGGACTGCGCTACATCAAGCCGCCGCTGCGACTACCGGCCCTGCAGACCAACATGTTCTGGCATCGCCGCTACAATCAGGACGAGGGCAACGTCTGGCTGCGCAATCTGATTTCAGAGCAGTTCGCCGAATAATAGGGAATAGGGCCGCAAGCGGCCAGGGAGGAACAACATGCACATCTACCGCGACTACGACCGCGAAGCGCTGGACCTGCAGTATTACGTGCGCCTGCACATCCCTGATTTCCAGGACTACTTCGACCGTTTCGCCCGTGAAGGGCTGGCCGCGCGTGAGGCCCACCCCCACCTGGCCGATCTGCCCTACGGCGAGGATGCGCTGCAGACCCTGGATTTCTTTCCCGGACGCAGCAATGGCCGCCCCCTGCTGGTGTTCATCCACGGCGGCTACTGGCGCTCTCTGGACAAGCACCAGTTCAGCCAGCTGGCCCTGCCCTACCTGGCGCAGGACATCAATGTGGCGCTGATCAATTACCGCCTGGCACCCCAGGTACGCATGGGCGACATCGCCGCCGACTGTGGGCGGGCGCTACGCATGCTGCACGCCAAGGCCGGCGCGCTACGCTTCGATCCCGAGGCGATCTGGCTCATGGGGCACTCGGCCGGCGCCCACCTGGCCGCGCTGATCGCCTCGCTGGGCGCGGCACCGGTACGCGGCGTCTGCGGCCTTTCCGGCATCTACGACCTGGAGCCGGTGCGCCTGTCCTACGTCAACGAATCCCTGCACCTGTCCCCATCCGACGCCCTGCAGGCCAGCCCGCTGCAACTGGACCTGCCGCAAGGTGCGCAGGCACTGCTGAGCGTGGGTGGACAGGAAACGGAAGAATTCCTGCGCCAGAGTGCCACCTACGCCGCCAAGCTGCGCCAGTCGGGCCATGCGGTGGAAACCGTGGCGCTGCCGCAGATACATCACCTGAGCATCGTGGACGTGGCGGCCGATGCCGGGAGTGTGTTGACGCGGACGATGATCAAAATGATGCTGGAATGAATGAAGTCTGCAGCCGCGGAGAGCACATCCGGTATGCACCAGCCCTCTGGTTCATGTGGGATTTCTTGCAGACGAGCTTCTGGTCGTTGCCCCCACGCTGCTTTTGCGGTGTTTAATCGGGCGCTTCTGCGAACTCGGTATCCCGACCTTTTGAGTACTCACTGACGCTGGTGCTGGGGCGGGGCCCGGATCTGGAGTTAAATCGAAAGTCCTATCTCCTGGAAAATTCGCCGTCAATATCAATTGACCTCCCAGAGCGCGCACGAAATCCATCACGCTGCTGACAAGCAAGTCCTCCCGATTTTCCATTTTTGAAATCGCGGCCTGTTGTACCTGCAGAGTTTCTGCGAGTGCAGCCTGAGTGATGTGCAGACTCTTTCGGAGATTCTGTAGCTTGATACTCGTTTGCAGCGACTCTGTCCTGGATTGAGCCTCCAGTTGCGCCTCCGGTCGCATGCGAGCGCGCAATTCGCTAAATTTTTTTGACATGGTCGCCTGCCTCTATCCGCAATGAATGAAGATGGATGTCGTAGAGCTTATCCGCGAGCGGTACGTATTGTTCATACCACCGATTGTTTCCTGCCTTGGTTCCGCCAATCAAAAGAATCGCACGCCGCAACGGATCGAACGCATAAAGCACCCGATAGGGTCTACCTGCATGCTGGACCCTAAGCTCCCGCATATGGGCGTGTCGCGAGCCATGGATTCCAGAACTGTAAGGATGCTTGAGAGCCGGACCATTCTGTTCGAGCAAACCGACGTAGGTTGCCACAGAGGTCTGCTCGGCTTCGTCAAGACTATTCCACCACTGACCAAATTCGTCTGTATATTCTACCTCGCAAAATGTCCTCACATTCCTCCTAAGGAATATTCCATTAAAACAATGAAGCTCGTCCTTGGACATCCTGCTGACGGCGGCTTCAGGTACGGCGCAGCAGAGTATCAAGTTCCCGTTGAAATGATTTTTTCCCGCCGGAAATGAATGCAGGAAATTGAAGGCTTTCGCACCACAGCATCGCCCCTCGAGCAAACACTCAGATATCAATAAGAATCATTTTCATCTGATCTATAATAGCGGGCTGATCCGCCCAGCCCGTCCGGGCGGTCATTGACGCGCCGGCCGTTGCACTGGCCTGGCAGACAAGATCAACAAGGCGCTCCACGCGCCCGTCGCCGCCCTACTGATACATGTTCAAGAAGATCTGGTTCCAGCTCCACTGGTTCATCGGCATCACCGCCGGCACCCTGTTGATGACCATCGGCGTGACCGGTGCGCTGCTGGCTTTCCGCGAAGAAATCATGGAGGCCTTAAGCCCCGGCGTAATGCATGTGCAAGTGCGCCAACAAGCCACGCTGACGCCGCAGCAGATGCTGGACCGGCTGCGCGATGCCGAACCCCGGCGCCGGGTCACCACCCTGACCCTGTCGGCCGAGCCGGGCGCTTCAGTGCGCGTGGTCTTCGCGCCGCCGCCGGGTGAGCGGCGCGGCCAGGCGCGCTACGCCGATCCCTATACCGGGGCGCTGCTGCCACCGGTGACAGGGGCGGAGTTCTTCGAGATCATCGAGCGCTTCCACCGCTGGCTGCTGCTGCCCACTGAGATCGGCAAGATCATCCTGGGGACGCTGGCGTTGTCGCTGCTGATGTTGGCGCTGTCCGGGCTGTACCTGCGCTGGCCGCGCCGGCCCCTGTCGCTGCGGGCCTGGCTGCGGCTGGATTTCCAGCTGCAGGGGCGCTCCTTCCTGTGGAACCTGCACTCGGTCATCGGCACCTGGTCGCTGGTGATGTATGTGATCTTCGCCACCACCGGCGCCTACTGGGCGCTGGACTGGTTCAAGGACGGCGTCAACACGCTGGCCGGCGAGAGCCGTCGCGCTCCCATGCAGCGCGGCGAAGGCAAGAAGAAGGAACAAGCTTCAGCGCCCGTGCCGCTGGACCTGACCCTGGCCTGGAACAGCTTCCTGGCCAAGGCCCCCGATTACCAGAATGCCCAGTTGCGCCTGCCCGAGCAGGGTACGCAGCCGCTGCAGATCTTCTTCCTCAGCCACGATGCGCCGCATGAACGTGCGCGCAGCCGCATGGTGGTGGCGCCGCAGACCGGCGAAGTGCGGCAACTGGAGCGCTACGAAGACAAGAGCCGGGGTGGGCGCTTCATCGCCGCCATCTATCCGCTGCACATGGGGACCTACTTCGGCCTGCCGGGTCGCATCATCATGGCGGTTGCCAGCCTGATGATGCCGTTGTTCGGCATTTCCGGCTGGATGCTGTACCTGGATCGGCGCCGCAAGAAGGCCGCGCTGCGTGCCGAGCGGGCCAGCATCGCTGGTGGCGAAGCGGCCGGCATCACCGGCGGCGAACCGGTGCTGGTGGCCCATGCCTCGCAGACCGGCCAGGCCGAGCGCATCGCCCTGCATACCGCTGCCGGACTGCGCAAGAGCGGCGTGCCGGTGACCCTGCTGCCGCTGGCGCAGGTCACCCCGGAAATCCTGCGTCACCATCGTCGCCTCCTCGTCATCGCCAGCACCTTCGGCGAAGGCGATGCACCCGACAGCGCACGCGGCGTCGAGAAGCGTCTGCGCCAGGCCACCGGACAATCCCTGTCCCACGTGCAGTACGCCATATTGGCGCTGGGCGACCGGCATTACACCCAGTTCTGCGGCTTCGGTCATACGCTCGATCACGGCCTGCGCCAGCGCGGCGCCAAGCCCATGTTCCCGTTGGTGGAAGTGGATCGCATGGCCGGCGAGGCGCTGCGTAAATGGGACAGCGAACTGGCCGCGCATGGTCTGCAGGCTGCTGTCAGCGATGTCCTGCCGGGCAGCGCGCCGGCCTGGCAGAGCTGGACGCTCACCCACCGCATGCTGATGAACCCCGGCAGCCAGGGCGCGCCCCTGTATCATCTGGAGCTACAGCCGCAGGACGGCGCCCTGCCCGCCTGGCCAGCCGGTGCGCTGGTGGAAATCCTGCCGCGTCATGCGCCGGACCGTATTGCCCTGCTGTTGCAACGCCTGCAACTGGATGGCGCCACTCTGGTGCGTCACCAGGGCGAATCCTGCACGCTGGCGCTAGCCCTGTCGTGCAGCGTGCTGCCGCAGCATGCGGTGGCAGACGCCCAGGCGCTGGTCGATACCCTGCAGCCCCTGACGCCCCGCTCCTATTCGGCAGCCTCGGTGACCGAGGATGGCGCCCTGCATCTGCTGGTGCGCCAGGTGCTGCATGAAGATGGCCTGGGTCTGGCTTCCGGCTGGCTGACCGAATTCGCACCGCTGCAGTCTGCATTGCAGCTGCGCCTGGTGGAAAACGCCAGCTTCGCACCAGCCCCGGTGCAGGCGCCGGCGATCTTCATCGGCAACGGTTCCGGCATGGCCGGTCTGCGCGGCCACCTGCATGCGCGCATCCACGCCGGGCAGACTCGCAACTGGCTGCTCTTCGGCGAACGCAACGAGGCGCACGATTTCCTCTACCGCGAACAACTGCAGCAGTGGCTGGCGCAAGGCCAGTTGACACGCCTGGACCTGGCCTTCTCGCGTGACCAGCCGGAGCGCATCTATGTCCAGGACCGCCTGCGCGAGGCTGCCACCGAACTGCGCCACTGGCTCGACCAGGGTGCGGTGCTGTACGTCTGCGGCAGCCTGGAAGGCATGGCCGCCGGGGTCGATGCCGTGCTCACCACGGTCCTCGGCGAGGCAGCCCTGCACGAGCTGATCGAGCAGAACCGCTACCGCCGCGACGTCTACTGACCCCCTTCAGGATGGGCCGATCGGCCCATCCTTGCCCTCTCCCTGCGCAGATGCGATGCCACAGCGCGGTCATCCCCAGCCTGCCCTGTAGGCAGCCCCCGCTTTCCGCTGTAGGACAGTTCCGATTCACGCCTCCCGCTGCGCCATCGCCTTGCTGTCGGGCATATACTCGACCGCACAGCGTTGCCCTCCCCCGGCATCCGAGACAGCCTCGAGGTCGATGGCAGCGCCCAACCGGGAACCATCCATGACCAACAAGAAGACAAATTCGAAGTGCTGGCCCACTGCCTGGCTCTTGCTGCTGGTGCTCTCCGCGATGCTGGCGGCCTGCAGTTCGCTCCCCACCATCGTGCCCGACATGGACACGCAGTCGGCCCGCAATATCCAGATGAAAGGCGGACGCGGCGTCCTCAGCGAAGCGCAGGCCAAGGCCGCGCTGGACAAGCTGCGCGCCCAGAACGCCGACAACACCCTGCTGGACCGCCACGTCGCCATCGAAGGTGCCATCACCGGTTCGCCCCTGGTGACCGGCAACAAGGTGACGCTGCTCATCGACGGCCCGGCCACCTATGCCTCCATGCAGCAGGCCATCCAGGCAGCGCGCTACCACGTCAACATGGAAACCTACATCATGGAAGACGACGAGGTCGGCCGCCAGTTCGCCGACCTGCTGATCTCCATGCAGAAGAAGGGCGTGCAGGTCAACCTGATGTATGACAGCGTGGGCTCCATCAACACCCCGCGCGCCTTCTTCCAGCCGATGATCGATGCCGGCATCCAGGTGCTGGAATACAACCCCATCAATCCCACCCAGGTGCGCAAGGACTGGGAGGTCAACCAGCGTGACCACCGCAAGCTGCTGGTGGTCGATGGCAAGACCGCCTTCGTCGGCGGCATCAACATCAGCAGTGTCTATTCCAGCGGCTCCTTCAGTACCCGCAAGAAGAAGCCGCGCGTCAACAAGGACGGCGAACAGATTCCCTGGCGCGATACGCAGGTACGCATCGATGGCCCGGTGGCGTTGGAATTCCAGAAGCTCTTCGTCGATACCTGGAACAGGCAGCGTGGCCCCGACCTGGGCGAACACCGCTACTTCCCGCCGGTGGCGCCGGCGGGCACCGAGATCGTGCGCGCCATCGGCAGTTCGGCTGACGACCCCTACAGCGTCATCTATGCCACCTTCATCTCCGCCATCCAGCATGCCGAAAGCTCGATCTACCTGACCAATGCCTACTTCGTGCCCGATCCGCAACTGCGCGACTCGCTCAAGGATGCCGCCCGGCGCGGCGTGGATGTGCGCCTGATCCTGCCCTCGCACAGCGATTCCTCGCTGGTGCTGTATGCCTCGCGCTCCTTCTATGCGGAACTGCTGGAAGCCGGTGTACGCATCTTCGAACGCCAGGATGCCCTGCTGCATTCCAAGACCGCCATCATCGACGGTGTCTGGTCCACCATCGGCTCGACCAACCTGGACTGGCGCAGCTTCGTCTACAACCAGGAAATCAATGCGGTGATCCTGAGCCCGCAGTTCGGCGTCCAGATGAAGAGCATGTTCGACCGGGATCTCGGCGCCTCCAAGGAAATTACGAAGGAACAATGGGCACAGCGGCCGATCAGTGAAAGAATGAAGGAGTTCGGCGCCAGCGTCTGGTCCCGCCTGCTGTAGCCGGCATCGAATACTGAAACCACTGCACCATTGAAGAGGAGTCCGGTTTGCGATCCATGTTGTCCCGTCTGACCCTGCATCTGATCTTCCCGGCCACGTTGGCCCTGGCCGCCTGCGGCTGGGCACACGCCCAAACCCAGACTGGCGCGGCGGCCATGAAAAGCCGCTACACGGAGCTGCAGGGGGAGCTCAACAACAATGCCTACCACCGCCCGCTCTATCTCAACTCGCGCGAGGACGGCGGCAACGTCAAGGGCGATATCTACGCGGTGCTGGACTACCCCTTCACCCAGGTGCGCGAAGCCCTGGGCGGCCCCGACCGCTGGTGTGACATCCTGATCCTGCACCTGAACACCAAGTATTGCCGGCTCCTCCACGATGGCACAAAGACCACCCTGCGCATGCAGGTCGGCAAGAAGACCGAGGAGTCCCTCGACAGCACCTACCGGGTCGACCTGCGCTACAGCGGCGGCGCCAGCGGCGCCGACTATTTCTCGTCCTCGATGCTGGCCGAGAAGGGGCCGCTGGATACCTCCAACTATCGCATCGAGATCGAATCCATCCCCCTGGACGAAAAGCGCTCCTTCCTCCACTTCAGCTATGCCTATTCGTATGGCATGGCCAGCAAGCTGGCCTTGCGCGCCTACCTGATGACGGCCGGGCGTGACAAGGTCGGCTTCAGCGTGGTCAAACGCGATGCACAGGGACAGCCGCAATACATCGAAGGCACCCGTGCCACCGTGGAGCGCAATACCATGCGCTACTACCTGGCCATCGACGCCTATCTTTCCGGACTGGCAGCGCCCGCCGAGCAACGACTGGAAAAGCGCCTGGCCAACTGGTATGACGCGACCGAACAATATCCGCGCCAACTGCATGAAGTCAGCCGGGACGAATACCTCGGCATGAAACGCAATGAAGTGGCGCGGCAGCAGAAGGCGGGCAGCTAGGCCGGCACGCGCCGGCTCTCATCCCTGCTGTTTTCTTCACCCGGTATCACAAGGCATTCACCGCCACCTACGCCTGGCAGCCCGCCTGCTCGCGCAACCATTCCAGGAAGGCCGCGACCGCCGGTCGCCGTGCGTGGTGCGCGGGATAGACCGCGAAGTGGGCCTTGACCCGCACCGCCTTGTCCAGCCCGAAGATGGGCTTCAGTTTCTTTTCCTCGATATGACGCGCCGCCACCGTGGCACTTTCCAGCGCCACGCCCAGGCCCTGGGTGGCCGCGTCCAGTGACATCTGGGCGCGATCGAAGCGCACCGCGAACTGCTCCGGCGGGCGCACATCCGCAAACTCCGCGAACCAATCGGCCCACTGCACCACGCTCACGTTGCTGCGAATGAGCTTCACGCCCAGCAGGTCGGCAGGTCGGCGGATGCGGGCAGCACGAATGAAGGCCGGACTGGCCAGCGGCACGATGCGCTCTTCGAACAAGGGCTCCACCACCAGCCCCGGCCAGTTGGGAATGCCGTAGCGGATGTCCACATCCACCTCTCCCAGTTCGAAATTGCTCTGCGAATGCGCGGCCGAGAGATTGAAAGTGATCGCCGGATAGCTGCGCGCGAAATCATTGAGGCGCGCCATCAGCCACAGGCTGGCAATGCTGGGCGCGGAATGGATGTAGAGCGTATTGCTGACACCCTGGCGCACGTCCACCGAAGCGGCAGTGATGGCCGAGATCGCCCCCTGGATGCGGGCCAGATAACTCTCCCCGGCGGTGGTGATGCGCACACCGTGGGCGCTGCGCTCGAACAGGCGGATGCCGAGATAGGACTCCAGCCGCGCCACCTGATGACTCACCGCCGACGCCGTCAAATGCAGTTCGGCCGCGGCCAGCGCAAAACTCTTGCGCCGGGCCACCGCTTCGAAGGCCTGGAGGTTGGGCAGGGGCGGGAGAACGGCCATGGACGGGCTCCGTAGCTAAGATGACGATCTGTCACTTTAACATGACGAGACTTCGCTTGTCGTCAGGCGAGGAAAGTCCGACCATGCGCTCAGAACAAAAACGGAGACAGGGTGGTACAGCGGCGGGCCCGCTGCACGCCCGCATCTATGCACCCTCTGCGCGCCCTCTGCGCCGGCTCTGTCTCCGCTGCTGCTCACTCGAACGCAAATCATCTGGAGAACACGACATGCTGCTCAAGGACAAGGTTGCCGTCATTACCGGCGGTGCAGGTATCAATGGTCTGGGTTACGCCACGGCACGCCTGATGGCCAGGCAAGGCGCCCGCGTGGTGGTGCTGGACCTGGCCCAGGCCGATCCGTCCGACGCCGCCGCCGGCCTGGGCGATCATCACCTGGGCCTGGTGACCGACGTCACCGACAAGGCCTCCTGCGAGGCTGCTGCGGCCGCCGTGCTCAAGCAGTTCGGGCGCATCGACATCCTGGTCAACAATGCCGGCATCACCCAGCCGGTCAAGACGCTGGAGATCACCGGCGCCGACTATGACCGCATCCTGGACGTCAGCCTGCGCGGCACGCTCTACATGTCGCAGGCGGTACTGCCGGCCATGCGTGCCCAGCAAAGTGGCTCGATCATCTGCATCTCCTCGGTCTCGGCGCAACGCGGCGGCGGCATCCTCGGAGGCCCGCACTACTCGGCCGCCAAGGCTGGCGTACTCGGCCTGGCGCGCGCCATGGCCCGCGAGTTCGGCCCGGAAGGCATCCGCGTCAACTGCATCACGCCGGGCCTGATCGGCACCGACATCATCAAGGGCAAACTCACCGAGGAAAAGAAGGCCGAGATCGCCGAGACCATTCCATTGGCACGCCTGGGCCGGGCCGACGACATCGGCGGCGCCTGCGTCTTCCTCGGCAGCGACCTCTCGCAGTACTGCACCGGCATCACGCTGGATGTGAACGGCGGCATGCTGATCCATTAAACGCAGCTTAATGCTCGTGCACGCCGGCCTGGCCGGCATCTTTCCGACCACCAGAACACAACAGGAGACCTGACATGACCCATGACAACGACAACAACCGCGGCAAGACCACCCTGAGCCGCCGCCAGCTGCTCAAGGCCGGCGCCGTCGGCGCGGCATTGCCGCTGTTTTCCATCATGAGCCGCCCGGCCAACGCCGCCGAGTTCAACTACAAGTTCGCCACCGGCCAGGACCCGTCGCACCCGGTCAACAAGCGTGCGCAGCAAGCCATCGACCGCATCCGCGAGGCCACCAGTGGACGTCTGGAAATCAAGCTGTTCCCCGCCAACCAGTTGGGCTCGGACACCGACCTGATGTCGCAGATCCGCAATGGCGGCGTGGAATTCTTCAACCAGGCCAGCGTGGTGCTGTCCACGCTGGTGCCGGCAGCCGGCATCGTCAACACCGGCTTCGCCTTCCACGACTACAAGGAAGTCTGGCAGGCCATGGACGGTCCGCTGGGTGCCTATGTGCGGGCGCAGATCGAGAAGGTCGGCCTGCTGACCATGTCCAAGCCCTGGGACAATGGCTTCCGCCAGATCACCACCTCCACCAAGCCGATCAAGACGGCCGGCGATCTCAAGGGCCTGAAGCTGCGGGTGCCGGCCGCGCCGATGCTGACCTCGCTGTTTACCGCACTGGGCGCCAGCCCGACGCCGATCAACTTCAATGAAGTCTATTCGTCGTTGCAGACCCGGCTGGTCGAGGGCCAGGAGAATCCGCTGGCCATCATCAGCACCGCCCGCCTCTACGAAGTGCAGAAGTTCTGCACCATCTCCAACCATGTCTGGGATGCCTACTGGATCCTGGGCAACCGCCGTGCCTTCGAGAAGCTGCCCAAGGACATCCAGGAAATCGTGCGGCGCGAACTGGACAAGGCCGCCACCGACGAACGCGCCGACATTGCCTCGCTGGCCGGCTTCGCCCGCAACGACCTGCAGGGCAAGGGCGTGCAGATCATCGAGGCCGACAAGGAATCCTTCAAGCAGGCACTGGCCCAGGCCAACTTCTACAAGGACATGCGCGCCAAGTTCGGCGATGACGCCTGGAAGCTGCTGCAGAACAGCGTCGGAGGCCTGGGATGAGCGCGCTGTCGCTGGAGCAGCCGGTCACCGCCGAGCGCTCACTGGCGGCGCGCCTGGAACAGTGGCTGGGCCTGGCCATCGAAATCCCGGCAGCAGCACTGGTGGTGGGTGAAGTGGCGGTACTGCTGGCCGGCGTGGTGATGCGCTTCATCTTCAACAGCCCCATCCCTTGGGCCGATGAGCTGGCGTCCATCCTCTTCCTGTGGCTGGCCAACCTGGGGGCCGTGGTGGCCCTGCGGCGCGGCACCCACATGCGTACCACGGTGCTGGTGGGCTACCTGAGCGAACGCGGCAAGGCCTGGGCCGAGGCCCTGGCCATCATCGCGCCCTGCGTGATGCTGCTGCTCCTCATGCACCCGATGTGGGAATACGCGGAGGATGAAATGTTCGTGCAGACCCCGGCCCTGGGTTGGCCCAACACGGTGCGCGCGGCGGCCGTGGCGGTGGGCGCGGCACTGATGATCGCCATCAGCCTGTTGCGCATCTCGCGCCAGAAACTGGCGGACCTGGCCGGCGTGCTGGTCGTGCTGGCGGTGGTGGCCGGCGCCATGTACCTGGGCGCGGGCTGGCTGCAGGCCATCGGCAACTGGAACCTGGTGGTGTTCTTCGGTCTGGTGCTGGGGGTATCGGTGCTGCTGGGCATTCCCATCGCCTTCTGCTTCGGACTGGCGACGGTGGCCTTCATGCTGACCGTGACCACCAGCCCGCTGGCGGTGGTGGCGGGACGCTTCGACGAAGGCATGTCCTCGCTGATCCTGCTGGCAGTGCCGCTGTTCATCCTGCTCGGCCACCTGGTGGAGATGACCGGCATGGCCAAGGCCATGGTGGACTTCCTGGCTTCGCTGCTGGGTCACGTGCGCGGCGGACTGAACTATGTGCTGCTGGGTGCGATGCTGCTGGTGTCGGGCATTTCCGGCGCCAAGACCGCCGACATGGCGGCAGTCGCCCCGGTACTGCTGCCGGAGATGAAGCGGCGCGGCAATCACGAGGGTGAACTCATCTCGCTGCTGGCGGCCTCCGGCGCCATGGCCGAGACCATCCCGCCCTCGCTGGTGCTGATCACCATCGGCTCGGTGGCCGGGGTATCGATTGCGGCGCTGTTCACCGGCGGCATCATGCCGGGCATCGTGCTGGCGGTATTGTTGGCGATGCTGGCGCGCTGGCGCAGTGCCGAAATCATGGAAGGCATCCAGCGCGCACCCGGCAAGGTGGTACTGCGTACGCTCGTCATCGCCCTGCCCGCGCTGTTGCTGCCTATCCTGATCCGCACTGCGGTGGTCGAAGGCGTGGCCACGGCCACCGAAGTCTCCACCATCGGCATCGCCTATTCGGTGGTAGCGGGCCTGCTGATCTATCGCAAGTTCGACTGGAAGCGGCTGTATCCGATGCTGGTGGATACGGCTGCCTTGTCGGGGGCCATCCTGTTCATCATCGGCACGGCTACCGGCATGTCCTGGGCGCTGACGCAGTCGGGCTTTTCGCACGCGCTGGCCGAGGCCATGACCAGCGTGCCGGGTGGCCAGTATGGCTTCCTGCTGGTGTCGATTGCGGCCTTCATCGTGCTGGGTAGTGTGCTGGAGGGCATCCCGGCGATGGTGCTGTTCGCACCGCTGCTGTTCCCGGTGGCCAAGGCCATTGGCGTGCACGAAGTGCACTACGCCATGGTGATCATCCTGTCCATGGGCGTGGGCCTGTTCGCACCGCCCTTCGGCCTGGGTTACTACGCCGCCTGCACCATCGGCCGCGTGCATCCGGACGTGGCGGTCAAGCGTATCTGGCCTTATCTGGGCGCACTGGTGGTGGGCCTGCTGATCGTGGCCTTCGTACCGTGGTTCTCCATCGGCTTCCTGTGATTTTTACGCATTCATCCATCAAGCAAGGACTCGCAATGTCTGACAATTTGACCAAGCTGCGCGCCAGCGCATACCGCATCCGCCGCAATGCCGTGCGCATGGGCGAGGTCCAGGGCCAGGGCTATATCGGCCAGGCGCTGGGCTGGGCCGACGTGCTGGCGGTGGCCTACAAGCACGCCATGAACCTGCGCCCGGACGACCCCGAGTGGAGCGGCCGCGACCGTTTCCTGCTCTCGCACGGCCATTACGCCATCGCCCTCTACGCAGCGCTGATCGAGGCCGGCATCATCCCCGACGAGGAACTGGACAGCTATGGCAGCGACGACAGCCGCCTGCCCATGTCCGGCATGGCAAGCTATACGCCGGGCATGGAAATCTCCGGCGGTTCGCTGGGCCAGGGCCTGGCCATCGCCGTGGGCATGGCGCTAGGCTTGCGCTACAACGGCAATCCGGCGTTCATCTACAACTCCATGTCGGACGGTGAGCTGGATGAAGGCGCGACCTGGGAAGCCGCCATGGGTGCGGCCCACCACCAGCTGGGCAATCTCATCTGCCTGGTCGACATCAACAACCAGCAGGCCGATGGCCCGTCCAGCAAGATCATGGGCTTCGAGCCACTGGCCGACAAATGGACCTCCTTCGGCTGGCATGTGCAACGGGTCGATGGCAATGACCTGGCGGCCGTGGTGCAGGCCTTCGATACTGCGCGCAATCTGAAGGACAGCAAGCCACGCGTGATCCTGTTCGACACCCTGATGGGCAAGGGCGTGCCCTTCCTGGAGCAACGCGAGAAGAATCACTTCATCCGCGTCGATCCACCCGAATGGCAGCAGGCGCTGACCATCCTCGACCAGTCCTATCAACAAGGAAGCCCAGCATGAACACTGCCGCAGAAAAGAAACCACGCCTGACCACCTCGGCCATGATCGCCTCCATCGCCGGCGAAGGGCAACGGGTACAGGCGGCCCCGTTTGGCAAGGCACTGGTGGACTACGCCGCCGACCGTCCCGAAATCGTGGGCCTGACCGCCGACCTGGCCAAGTACACCGACCTGCACCTGTTCCAGAAAGCCTATCCAGAGCGCTTTTTCCAGATGGGCATGGCCGAGCAGTTGCTGATGGCGGCCGCCGGCGGCATGGCCAAGGAAGGCCTGGTACCGTTCGCCACCACCTATGCAGTCTTTGCCACGCGTCGCGCCTACGACTTCATCCATCAGGTGATCGCTGAAGAAAACCTGAATGTGAAGATCTGCTGCGCCCTGCCCGGCCTGACCACCGGCTACGGCCCCAGCCACCAGGCCACCGAAGACCTGGCGATGATGCGCGCCATTCCCGGCCTGACCATCGTCGACCCCTGCGACGCCCTGGACCTGGAACAGGCCGTGCCGCAGATCGCCGCCCACCAGGGGCCGGTCTACATGCGCCTGGCGCGCGGCAACGTACCGCTGGTGCTGGATGAATATGACTACCGCTTCGAACTGGGCCGTGCCAAGGAAATCCGCGATGGCAACGATGTGCTGATCATCTCCAGCGGCTTCATGACCATGCGCGCACTGGAAGTGGCCAAGGCGCTGGAGGCGGACAAGGTCAGCGTAGGCGTGCTGCACTGTCCGACCATCAAACCCTTCGACGAGGCCACCGTACTGGCCCAGGTCAAGAAGAAGCACCGCCTGGTGGTGGTCGCCGAAAACCATTCGGTCATCGGCGGCCTGGGCGAGATCGTGGCCAGCACGCTGATGCGCCATGGCGTGCAGCCAGCCGGATTCCAGATGGCCGGCCTGCCGGATGCCTTCCTCGATGCAGGCGCGCTGCCGACCTTGCATGATCGTTACGGGATCAGCTGCGAGGTGTTGAGCGAACGCATCAAGGGGTGGTTGAAATAGACTCGCCTCCGGGCTGGAAATAAAAAAGGAGACCGCAGTCTCCTTTTTTCATTGCATGCAAGCAGATTTACTTCAGGCTCAACACCCACTTCACCAGCTCACGTGCCTCGGCTTCGCTCACCTGGCCCTTGTTGGCCGGCATGGCCACCGCGCCCCAGGTGCCGCTACCACCGTTGAGGACCTTCTGGGTCAGCTTGGCTTCGGCGTCCTTCTGGCCGGCGTATTTCTTGGCCACGTCCTTGAAGGCAGGACCGACGATCTTGGCATCCACCGAGTGGCAGGCCATGCAATTCTTGGACTTGGCCAGTTGCGCATTGGCCAGCGCTTCGGCCGAAATGGCCGATCCGGCCACCAGGGTGGCGATCAACAACAGGTATTTCATGGGAGCTCCTCAGCAAGCGGTGAACGACGGTGACGCCTGCTGCGGCATTCTCCAGGCGCTTCGCAGGCGGGGCTATTCTAACCGGCTTCGGTACGCCGCCTCTATCTGCCCTGGCGTATATCTGTCATAGATCAAATTCCATGACGGAAATATCGGCCTGTATCGCTGGCTTGCCGCTCCCCATGGCCAGGGATATCATGGACGCCCGACTCATTCGGAACCGATATCAGTCTATGCCCGACCATCCCCGCCTGGAACTGCGCCAGCTGCGCTACTTCGCCGCCGTGGCCGAGGAAAAGCACTTCGGCCGCGCCGCCGCCCGCCTGCACATGACCCAGCCGCCCTTGTCGCAAACCATCGCGGCGCTGGAAGAGCAACTGGGTACACCGCTGTTCCAGCGCACCAAGCGCAGCGTGGCGCTGACCCCGGCGGGGGAAGCCCTGCTGCCGGAAGTCCAGCGCCTCCTGCAACAGGCCGCCGCCCTGCCGGACCTGGCGCGCCGGGCGGCCAGCGGTGCTTCCGGGCTGCTGACGCTGTCCTTCATCTCCAGCGCCGACTACAGCATCCTGCCACCGCTGCTGCAGCGTTTCCGCGCCCGTTATCCCCAGGTGCAGATCGAATTGCGCGAAGCCACCACCGACATCCAGCTGGAAGACCTGATGCAGGGCAAGATCGACGCCGGCCTGTTGCTGCCGCCGTTACCGGAGAAAGCCGCCACCCTGCTGGATGTACGGCCAGTCCTGTCCGAACCGCTGATCGCGGCGATTCCCGAGGGCGCCGTCAGGAAGCGCGGCCCGGTGTCCCTCAAGAGCTTGCGCGAGCTGCCGCTGATCATCTTCCCGCGCCGCATCTCTCCAGCCTTCCATGACACCATCCTGTCGTGCTTTCGCGATGCCGGGGTGACTCCGCATATCGGCCAGGAAGCCATCCAGATGCAGACCATCGTCGGCCTGGTCTCGGCTGGCATGGGAATGGCGCTTGTGCCACAATCCGTGTCGAACCTGAAACGCCCGGGTGTTGACTACCGCCGGCTCTCCGACCCGGCGCCGGACATCCAGACCGGCCTGGCCTGGCGCCGCGACAATCCATCCAGCGTCCTGCGGGCCCTGCTGGAGCTGCTGGAAACACCGGGCTGATCGCATTGGACTGCGCCCGTTCCCGCCCGACGGGAGCGGCACCGGCGAACTTGCCAGGCCCGCCGCGCTCCAATTGCGGTTCCGCCCAACAACAGAAAGATCAAACTCATGCTCGTCCACCCCATGCCCGACCCGATTGCCATCCACATCGGGCCGCTGGCCGTCCACTGGTATGGCCTGATGTACCTGCTGGCCTTTGCCCAATTCATCGCGCTGGGACGCCTGCGCATCAAACAGCCGCACATCGCCGCCGTCGGCTGGAAGAAGGAAGACCTGGACGACATGCTCTTCTACGGGGTGCTCGGGGTGGTCCTGGGCGGGCGACTGGGTGAAATCCTGTTCTACAACCCCGCCTATTATTTCGCGAATCCGGCCGACATGATCGCGGTCTGGAAGGGTGGCATGTCCTTCCACGGCGGCTTCCTGGGGGTGATGCTGGCCATGTACCTGTGGGGTCGCAAGCGTGGCCGCAACCTGATGGACATCATGGACTTCATCGCGCCCATGGTGCCGCTGGGGTATGCCGCCGGTCGCCTGGGCAATTTCATCAACGCCGAACTACCGGGTCGCCCGGCCGACCCGTCGCTGCCCTGGGCCATGATCTGGCCGAATGTGGACAACATCCCGCGCCACCCCTCGCCGATCTACCAGATGCTGGTCGATGGCATCCTGCTGTTCATCATCCTGTGGATCTTTGCGCGCCATTCCCGCCCGCGCATGGCGGTGGCCGGCATGTTCTCGCTGCTGTACGGTTGCGCGCGCTTCTTCACCGAATATTTCCGGGTGCCGGATTACGAAGTCCACTTCGGCGGCATCACCATCTCGGCCGGGCAGATGCTGTCGGTGCCGATGATCGTGCTGGGCATCATCCTGCTGGTGCTGGCCTACAGGCTCAAGCAGCAGGCACAGGCACCTTCTGAACCTGTTTTGGCCGGCAAGAAGTAATCCCGGCTCCGTCATCAAGACGGTCCGCCACAACGTCTGCCAGCCCGCGCTGGCGGCCTTGATGAAGCGGACCGGATCACGGCCGGTCGCGCCGGCCGGGTTTTCCCTCAGCGCACTTTACGCACCTCGGTAGCGCCAGGCAGCAGCGTAGAACCATCCTTGGCGGCAGGTGCCATGAAGGGGATGGACTTGCCCGTTCGCTTGTCCACCAGCACCGAGTGGGGCTCGCCACGTTCGAACAGGTGCCGTTCTCCCCATTGGCGTAGCGCCACCACGACCGGAAACAGGCTTTCCCCCTCCGCCGTCAACACATACTCCTGGTAGGCCGTGCCATCCGACGCATCCTGGGTTTCAAGGATGCCTGCATCGACCAGCTTGCGCAGTCGATCGGCGAGGATGTTGCGGGCCACGCCCAGGCTGCGCTGGAAATCACCGAAGCGGCGCATGCCATCGAACGCATCGCGCACGATCAGCAGCGACCAGCGATCGCCGATCAGATCAACGGATCGCGCAACAGGACAGGCTTCGTTTTTCAAGGGCTTGCGGGATGGCATGGTATTCCTGGTGAGCGGAGCAAGGCAGGTTATCTGGTTGCATTTTAAAACCATATCACCTAGCATTCAATCAGTTTTATTTTGCAACCAGATTGAATGGACTTGAGATCATGAAGTCGTCTTTCACCTCCCCCTCGTCTCCGGAGGAGAAGCCACAACAGGCGCAACCAGCGGGCCTGCCCAGTAGCCTGGTCTGGCTGTTCGCCATCGCCAGCGACCTGAGCGTGGCCAACGTCTATTACGCCCAGCCCTTGCTCGACGCACTGGCGCGAGACTTCCGCATCAGTCCTGCGGCGGTCGGTGGCGTCATCACGGCTACGCAGATCGGTTGCGCGCTGGCCCTGCTGCTACTGGTGCCGTTAGGCGACCGGGTGGAACGCCGTCGCCTGATGGCGATGCAACTGCTGGCACTGGCGACTGCGCTGGCCGCCGTTGGCCTGACGCGATCCGCGCCGGCCCTGCTGGCAGGCATGCTCATCGTCGGCATGTTGGGTACAGCGATAACGCAGGGGTTGATCGCCTTTGCCGCCAGTGCGGCTGCGCCCCATGAACAGGGACGGGTGGTCGGTGCGGCGCAAGGCGGCGTGTTCATCGGTCTGTTGCTGGCGCGCGTATTCGCCGGCAGCGTCAGCGACCTGGTCGGCTGGCGCGGCGTATATTTCTGCGCCGCCATCCTGATGCTGGCGATTGCGCTTCCGCTGTGGCGGCGATTGCCGGCCTTGCCACTGGCTGACCATACGATGAGCTATCCACGCCTGATCGGCTCCATGCTGACACTGCTGCGCCAGGACACGGTGCTGCAGGTGCGCGGCGTGTTGGCGCTGTTGATGTTTGCCGTGTTCAACATCTTCTGGAGTGCGCTGGTGCTGCCGCTGAGCGCAGCACCTTACGGTTTCTCGCGCACGGTCATTGGCGCCTTCGGGCTGGTCGGTGTCGTCGGCGCCCTGGTCGCCGCACGCGCCGGTCAGTGGGCAGATCGCGGACATGCCCAACGCACCAGCGCGGCGGCGCTGGCGCTCATGCTGCTGGCCTGGGGACCGCTGTCGCTGATGGGGTGGTCCTTGTGGATGCTGGTGATCGGCATCGTATTGCTCGACCTGGCGGGGCAAGCCCTGCACGTCACCAACCAGAGTCTGATTTTCCGTACCCGGCCTGAGGCGCACAGCCGCCTGGTCGGCCTGTACATGCTGTTCTACGCGGTTGGCAGCGGACTGGGCGCCATCGGCACGACCGTCACCTATGCCCACGCCGGCTGGCAGGGCGTGTGTCTGTTGGGCGCGATAGTGAGCCTGCTGGCCTTGTTGTTCTGGGCCATGACCTTGAACGTGACGGCGGCGCTTGCCTGCGCGCACGCACTACCGGAATCGCGGTGACATGAAAATGGGCAGTACCGATCGATTCGGTACTGCCCATTCGTTTTTTGCCGGCCAGCCTGTGGAAAACTCAGGCCTTCTTCAATGCGCTGGCCGCCTTGGCGATCTCGGTGATCTTGTCCCAGTCGCCCGCCTCGATGGCGGCCTTGGGGGTCAGCCAGGAGCCGCCCACGCAGACCACGTTCTTGCAGGCCAGGAACTGCGGAGCCGTCTCTTGCGTGATGCCGCCAGTGGGGCAGAAGGACACGTCTGACAAGGGACCGGCGATGCCGTTGAGCATGCCGATGCCGCCCGCCGGTACCGCCGGGAACAGCTTCAGCTGGCGGAAGCCTGCCTCGCGCGCCGCCATCACTTCGGACGGGGTCATCACGCCTGGCAGCAGTGGCAGGCCGCTGCGCTTGGCGGCTTCGATCAGCGCCGCGGTCAGGCCGGGCGAGACGCCGAAGACGGCACCTGCATCACGCGAGGCGGCGAATTCTTCCGGCGAGGTCAGCGTGCCGACGCCGACGATGGCATCCGGCACCGACTCGGCGATGGCACGGATCGCCGGCAGGCCATGTTCGGTGCGCAGCGTGATTTCCAGCACGCGGATGCCGCCTGCCACCAAAGCGCGTGCCAGCGGCACGGCGTGTTCGAACTTGTCGATGGCGATCACCGGGATGACCGGCGAGGCGCGCATGATTTCCAGTGTGGTCTTCATACCGTGGCTTTCTCTTTCTCAAAAATCGGCGGCAGGCCGAAGGTGGCGCCGCCCTCTTCTGCGGTTCCCACCGCGTTGCGGAACAGGCTGAACAATTCACGGCCCATGCCATGCTGGTTGCCGGAGAGGTCGCTGGTGTCGAGGCTGCGTGCTTCCCATTCGGCGGCATCGACCTTGGCTTCCAGGGTGCCGGTCTCGGCATCCAGGCGGATGACGTCGCCGTCGCGCACGCGGCCCAGCGGACCACCGCCCAGCACTTCGGGCGTGACATGGATCGCGGCCGGTACTTTACCCGATGCGCCGGACATGCGGCCATCGGTGACCAGCGCGACGTGGCGGCCCTTGTCCTGCAGGATGCCCAGCGCCGGGGTCAGCGCATGCAGTTCGGGCATGCCGTTGGCGCGCGGTCCCTGGAAGGTGATCACGGCCACGAAGTCGCGGTCCAGCTGGCCGGCCTTGAAGGCGGCCATGAAGGCTTCCTGCGAATGGAAGACCACTGCCGGCGCCTCCACCACGCGGTGCTCGGGCTTGACCGCCGAAATCTTGATGACGGCGCGACCCAGGTTGCCCTGCAGCAGCTTGAGGCCGCCATCCACCGCGAACGGCTGGGCCACGGTGCCGAGCACGCCGGCGTCGGCGCTCTGGGCCGGTGCATCCTGCCAGGTCACGGTGCCAGGACGACCATTCTCGCCTTCGACAGCCAGCATCGGCTCCTTGCAGTGCTGCCGCAGTCCCTGGCCGAGGATGGTGGTGACGTCGTCGTGCATCAGGCCGGCATCGATCAGCTCGCGCAGCACGAAGCCGGTGCCGCCGGCGGCATGGAAATGGTTCACGTCGGCCGTGCCATTGGGGTAGATCCTGGTGATCAGCGGGACCACGGCGGAGAGCTTGTCGAAGTCGTCCCAGTCGATCACGATGCCAGCCGCCTTGGCGATGGCCACCAGGTGCAGCGTGTGATTGGTGGAGCCGCCGGTGGCGTGCAGCGCGACGATGGCGTTGACGATCGCCTTCTCGTCGATCATCCGGCCCACCGGGGTGTATTGGGTGCCGAGGTCGGTGATCCTGGCGGCCTGCTTGGCGGCGGCGGCGGTCAGCGCATCGCGCAGCGGGGTGTTGGGGGTGATGAAGGCCGCGCCCGGCAGGTGCAGGCCCATCGCTTCCATCAGCATCTGGTTGCTGTTGGCGGTGCCGTAGAAGGTGCAGGTACCGGCGCCGTGGTAGGACTTGGACTCCGCTTCCAGCAGCTCGGCGCGACCGATCTTGCCGGCCGTGTAGAGCTGGCGGATCTTGACCTTGTCACTGTTGCTCATGCCGCTGGTCATGGGGCCGGCCGGCACGAACACCGCCGGCAGGTGGCCAAAGTGGAGCGCCCCGATCAGCAGGCCCGGCACGATCTTATCGCACACGCCCAGATACAGCGCGGCGTCGAACATGTTGTGGGACAGCGCGATGGCGGTGGCCATGGCAATGGCGTCGCGCGAGAACAGCGACATCTCCATGCCGGTCTGGCCTTGCGTGACGCCGTCGCACATGGCCGGGGTGCCGCCAGCGAACTGCGCCACGGCACCGGCTTCACGGGCGGCATCTTTCAGAATCTGGGGGAAACGCTCGAAGGGCTGGTGCGCCGAGAGCATGTCGTTGTAGGCCGAAACAATCGCCAGCGAGGGCGCCTTGTCTTCCTTCAACTTCAGCTTGTCATTGGCGGGGAAGGCGGCGAAGCCGTGAGCCAGGTTGGTGCAGGCCAGTGCGCCGCGCTGCGCGCCCTTGCGGCGGGCCGCTTCCAGGCGTTCGAGATAAGCGGTCCGGTAAGGACGGCTACGTTCGGCGATGCGTTGGGTGACGCTGGCTAAGGTAGCGTTGAGAGGCATTGTCGGTTTCCTGTTAGCGTTAACACTGTAATTTTACTACATAAATTTGCGCGAATGAAATCATACACTTAGAGCACTGCAGCATGGCCAAACCGTGCATCTTTTCATTGGTGAACACCAATCCGCTTCAAAAGCCTTATCAGTCTTCGCTTCCCGGCTAGCGTCATGGATGCCGGCAGGCAATGTAATAGGGCCGTCATAAACTGTAGTGAAACTACCACTTCGGCGGCATTTGATGTATAGTCACCCGCATTGTCCCAAGAACATGAACGCGGCCCGGCCCGGCTCATCCTGTAATGCGTGCTGCCATATTGCGCATGGATGGATACCGCAGCCCAGACATGACAGGCCACGACAGCCAACCCATCTCCGACTCATGCATACAACCGCCCTGACCGACACGGCCGCCTTCAAGGCATTGCAAGAACATCACGCCACGGCTGTCCAGTGGCACATGCGCGACCTGTTCGCCCGGGAGCCAGACCGTTTCGAGCGCATGCACGTACGCGCCGCCGGGCTCCTGCTGGACTACTCCAAGAACCGCATCGGCGCCGATACCCTCTCGCTGCTGATGAGCCTGGCCCGCGAGCGCGGCGTGGAAGCCCTGCGTGAGGCCATGTTCACTGGCGAGAAGATCAACTTTACCGAACATCGCGCTGTCCTGCACACCGCGCTGCGCGCACCGGAAAATGCGGCCGGAGCCATAGTGGACGGACAACCGGTGGCGCCGGAGGTTCACGCGGTGCTCAAGCACATCCGCGCATTCAGCGAGCGCGTGCGCAGTGGCGCCTGGCGCGGCTACACCGGACGCGAGATCACCGACATCGTCAACATCGGCATCGGTGGCTCCTTCCTCGGCCCGCAGATGGTGTGCACCGCCCTGCGCGCCTACGCGCACGCACGCCTGCGCACCCACTTCGTGTCCAACGTCGATGGCCATGACCTGGAAGAGGTGCTCTCCCGCGTCAATCCCGAGACCACGCTCTTCATTGTCGCCTCCAAGACCTTCACCACCCAGGAGACCATGCTCAACGCCCGCTCGGCGCGCGCCTGGTTCTTGCAGCAGGGCAAGTCCGACGACCTGGCCCGGCACTTCGTGGCGGTCTCCACCAATGCGGCCGAGGTGGCCGCCTTCGGCATCGATACCGAGAACATGTTCCCCTTCTGGGACTGGGTGGGCGGCCGCTACTCGGTATGGTCGGCCATCGGTCTGCCGGTGGCGCTGCTGGTCGGCTACGACAACTTCGCCGCCTTCCTGGCCGGCGCACACGACATGGATAGCCATTTCCGCGAGGCGCCGCTGGAATCGAACATGCCGGTGATCCAGGCGCTGGTGGGCATCTGGAACCGCAACTTCCTCGACAGCGCCTCGCTGAGCATCGCGCCGTATCACCAATGGCTGCGCTTCTTCCCGTCCTATCTGCAGCAACTGGACATGGAGAGCAACGGCAAGCGCATCACCCGTGACGGCACGCCGGTCACGACCCTGACCTGTCCGGCCATCTGGGGCGACGTCGGCACCAACGGCCAGCACGCCTATTTCCAGCTGCTGCACCAGGGCAGCGATATCACGCCCATCGACTTCATCGCCGTCCTCAAGCCCTCGCACGGCATTGCCGGGCACCAGGAGACGCTGCTGGCCAACTGCTTCGCCCAGTCCGAAGCCTTCATGCGCGGCAAGGACGCCGACGAGGTGCGCGCCGATCTGCAGGCCCAAGGTCTGCCGGAAGCGGAACTCGCAGCCCTGATCCCACACAAAACCTTCGAGGGCAATCGCCCCAGCAATACCCTGCTGCTGCCGGAACTGAGCCCGCATGCCCTGGGCGCGATGATTGCGCTGTACGAGCACAAGACCTTCGTGCAGGGCGCGATCTGGGGCATCAACAGCTTCGACCAGTGGGGCGTGGAACTGGGCAAGGTGCTGGCCAAGACCATCCTGGGCGAGCTCCAGGCCGGGGATGCCCCGCAGGCCGCACGCCACGATGCCTCCACCAGTGCCCTGATCGCCCTGGCACGTCAGGCTGTCCAGGCAGGCCGGCAAGGCAACTAAACACGTAGCGCTCCACTACGCTACTTCACGTACAAAGAGACGACACACACCATGGCTACTTCTGATTTCGATCTGGTTTTATTCGGCGGCACCGGCGACCTGTCGATGCGCAAGCTGCTGCCCGCGCTGTATGCCCGTGACCGCGCCCGCGATCTGCCGCCCGATGCACGCATCATCTGCCTGGGCCGCGACGAGAAATCGCGTGAAGATTTCCTCAAGCTGGTGGAGAAGGATTCCAAACCCCACGTGCCGGCTGCCAACCTGGATGCCAGCGTCTGGGACCGCTTCACCAATCGCCTGCAATACGCCTCGGTCAACGCCAAGGAAGCCGACAGCTTCAGCCACCTGAAGGATGCCCTGCGCGACATCGCCGGCCTGGCGCGGGTGTTCTACCTGGCCACCCCACCCAGCCTGTTCGCCTCGATCTGCGAAAACCTGTCCAAGGCCGGACTGGTCACGCCGACCTCCCGCGTGGTGCTGGAAAAGCCGCTGGGCCGCGACCTCAAGAGCGCCCGCGACATCAACGCCCAGGTCGGCCGCTTCTTCCAGGAATCGCAGATCTTCCGTATCGACCACTATCTCGGCAAGGAAGCGGTGCAGAACCTGCTGGCGCTGCGCTTCGGCAACGTGCTGTTCGAACCGCTGTGGCGGCGTGAATGGATTTCCGACGTGCAGATCACCATCGCCGAAGAACTTGGCGTGGGTGGCCGCTTCGACTACTACGACACCTCCGGCGCCCTGCGCGACATGCTGCAGAACCACCTGCTGCAACTGCTCTGTATCGTCGCCATGG
This sequence comes from Herbaspirillum sp. AP02, assembly GCF_015767275.1. Classification (GTDB taxonomy): domain Bacteria; phylum Pseudomonadota; class Gammaproteobacteria; order Burkholderiales; family Burkholderiaceae_D; genus Herbaspirillum. Next base: position 33,995 of record NZ_JADWMY010000013.1, on the reverse strand, counting down.
AACCGCCGGTATCGAACTCGGCCGACGCCGTGCGCGACGAAAAGCTCAAGGTGCTGCGCTCGCTCAAGCGCTTTACCCCCACCACGCTGGCCATGAACGTGGTGCGCGGCCAGTATCGCGCCGGCCATGTCGATGGCGTGGCCGTGCCGGGCTATCGCAAGGAAGCCGACGCCAATCCCGACTCGCGCACCGAGACCTATGTCGCGGTCAAGGCCGAGATCGACACCTGGCGCTGGGCCGGCGTGCCCTTCTACCTGCGTACCGGCAAGCGCATGGCCGACTCCCTGGCCGAGATCGTGGTGCGCTTCAAGAGCGTGCCGCACTCCATCTTCGCGCACCAGAACGACACCCCGAACTGCCTGGTGATCCGCCTGCAGCCTGACGAAGGCCTGCACATGAACCTGATGGCCAAGCAGCCTGGCGACGGCATGCGCCTGCGCCCGGTGGAGCTGGAACTGGACTTCCGCGAGAAGTTCAAGACCCCGCGCATGGACGCCTACGAACGCCTGCTGCTGGACGTGCTGCGCGGTCATCTCACGCTCTTCATGCGCAGCGACGAACTGGAAGCCGCCTGGGAATGGGTGGAGCCCATCATCGATTACTGGGACCAGCAGGAGGCCGACCCGGTGCCGTACAACGCCGGTACCTGGGGGCCCGCTGCGGCAAGTGCCCTGATCGGTCGCGACGGACTGCAGTGGCGCGAAGAAGCCCTGCCCGAGGTCTGACCAGAGCCCGCTAGCGTCGCCAGGTCACCGTCATGTCCATGCTGCTCGACTCCATCCGCACCCACATCAACTCCCTCTCCAAGTCGGAGAAGAAGGTGGCTGCGACCATCCTGGCCAACCCGCAACTGGCCTTGGCCGAAAACCTGACGGCACTGGCCAAGAATGCGGAGGTCTCGGAACCGACCGTGATCCGTTTCTGCCGCGCCATCGGTTACGAGGGCTGGCATGACTTCAAGCTCAAGCTCGCCCAGAGCCTGGCGCTGGCCCTGCCGGGCGCGGATGAAACGCTGGCCCAGGACGACCTGGCCGCCGACCTCGTCAACAAGATCTGCAGCCGTTCCATCAATACCCTGCTGGACCTGCGCAACCATCTCAACCCGGATGCCATCCAGCTGGCACTGGACGTACTGGCACGGGCCAACAAGATCGAGTTCTACGGCCAGGGCACCTCGGGCATCGTGGCCAACGACGCGCAGCACAAGTTCTTCCGCTCGGGCGTGCCCACGGTGGCCTACTCCGACCCGCACATCCACAGCATCGCGGCCTCGCTGCTGAAAGCCGGCGACTGTGTGGTGGCGATCTCGCAGCGCGGTGGCAACGCAGCCCTGCTGCGTTCGATCCAGCTGGCGCGCAAGGGCGGTGCCGACATCATCGTGCTCGGCCCCTCCGGCACGCCACTGGCCGAACTGGCCACGGTGCTGGTGCCGATCGACCTGTCCTTCAACATCGACCCCTACACCCCCATCTCGGCACGCCTGGCGCACCTGGTGGTGATCGATATCCTGGCGGTGGGACTGGCGCTGCGACGCGGCCCGGAATTCCGCAAGAAGATGCAGAACGCGCAGAAGTCGCTGCAGAAATTCGACATGCAATTCGACTCCTTCTTCCGCTGAGTGCGCTGAGTACGACGGCAGATCAAGGATCAGCAATTTAGCGGCATTCACCGACAGACAGGGAACGGCCATTGCGTACAATGCCTATCCTCATTCTTCACCCTAGCAACAGGACTTTCCATGAGCCAGCTTGAACAGTTGAAGCAGTACACCACCATCGTGGCCGATACCGGCGACTTCCAGGCCATGAAGGCCTTCGCGCCGCAGGATGCGACCACCAACCCCTCGCTGATCCTCAAGGCAGTGCAAAAGGCCGAGTACAAGCCGCTGCTGGAGTCGGTGGTCAAGGCCCACGCCGGCAAGAGCACCGATGCCATCATCGACCGCCTGCTGATCGCCTTCGGTCTGGAGATCCTGAAGCTGATTCCGGGTCGCGTCTCCACCGAGACCGATGCCCGCCTGTCCTTCGATACCGCAGGCACCGTCGCCAAGGGCCGCGAGCTGATCCGCCTGTACGAAGAAGCCGGCATCGCCCGCGAGCGCGTGCTCATCAAGATCGCCTCCACCTGGGAAGGCATCCGTGCCGCCGAGATCCTGGAAAAGGACGGCATCCGCTGCAACCTGACCCTGCTGTTCTCGCTGCCCCAGGCCATCGCCTGCGCGGAAGCCCGCGTGCAGCTGATCTCCCCCTTCGTCGGCCGCATCTACGACTGGTACAAGAAATCCACCGGCCAGGAATATACCGGCAGCGACGATCCCGGCGTGCAATCGGTCAAGGCGGTCTACAACTACTACCGCAAGTTCGGCTACGCCACCGAAGTGATGGGCGCGAGCTTCCGCAATACCTCGCAGATCGTCGAACTGGCGGGCTGCGACCTGCTCACCATCAGCCCGGACCTGCTGCAGAAGCTGGCCGACAGCGATGCCCCGGTGGAACGCAAGCTGAGCAAGGAAGCCGCCGATGCGGCCGACATCGAGCGCATTTCCCTGGATGAAAAGGCTTTCCGCCTGGCCCTCAACGCCGACGCCATGGCCACCGAAAAGCTGGCCGAAGGTATCCGCCAGTTCGCCGCCGACGCCGTCAAGCTGGAGCAGATCGTGGACGGTTTGCGCTGATGCTGCGTTCCGGACGTGGTGCACCCGCCCCGGGTCCGGATCAACAAGTACAAAGGCCGCATCGTTCGCACGATGCGGCCTTTGTCGTTGGCGGCAGATCAGGCTTGAAGAGCCTGCCCCCGGCGCAACCGATGCCCCTTAGCTCGCCAGCAGATCGGGCAAGGCACCCACTACCTTCTTGCTGCACTGGTCCAGGGTTTCATCGACCCACTGCTGGACCATCACGTAATCATCCTTGGCCCAGTCTTCCAGCGGCAACGCCTTCTCCGACACGCGATTGCAGGACACTTCTACGAACGGGCTGATGGTGAACATGCCAGCATCTTCTTTGCGCTTATAGATGGTCAGCTCGGTATTCATCTTGTACAGGTTGGCCTCATCGCCGGTGAGCGATTCGTAGATCAGGGTGGCGCTGCCACCGGCCACCATGACACTGTTCTTGTAGGCGCCCGGCTTGAGTTCAGTCCGTGCCTGCAGGGCGGCATTGATTTCCTTGCTGAGCTTGCCAACGTAGTCAGTGGAGACCGGATTGCGCACGTGCTTGCGATCCTTCACGTCGTCCAGTTTGTCTCCCTTCAGGTCGCCCTTGTCGAAGGTGTTGAGCGCCATGCCGCCGCCGAGAGCGAACATGAAGATGTTCAGCGCCACCTAGGCCGCGACATTGTTCTGGGTGTTCTTGGGACGCACGATGAAGAGCTCCTCGGGGACCTCCTTCAAGTACGAACCATTGGTGAACTTGGTGGTATAGGCCACGCCAACCTTGATGTTCTGGGCGCTCCCGGCGGCCGCGGCCGTCGGTGCAGGCGCGGGAGCAGCAGCGACGGCATCGACCGCCGGCTTGGCTGCAGCGACCGGCACCGCCGGCGTGACAGAAGCCGCAGGCGTGGGCGCTGCGGCAGAAGACTTGGAACCTCCGGGCTGCGTGGCGCAGCCATTGAGCACGATCACGGCCGCCAGGGCGATATGTTTCAACTTTGTTTGCATATTATCTTCGTCGAAAAAAGTTAAAGCGATCCCCTGCCCCGTAAAACGGAGCATTAGAAATTGGAGAACGCGGAAAAGGCAGACGAAAATCGTTTCTTCGCTGAAACTCGCGCGCAGTCTGGCCGGCGACGAGACGGAAAAAACAGACTCCCCCGATGTCTGGAGTCAGAATATTAGTTTCGGAAGCGAAGATTGTCTATAGGCAATCTTACAACCCTGCGAGAAATCAATGTGCTGTTTTATTTCCGGTAACCTGCCCAAATGACCTGGCCGTCGGTATTGCACGCGTGCTTCAGACCGCTGCCGCGTCCACAGTATGGCCACGCCCGCCGACTCGGCACTGGAAAAAGCTCATCGTGGTCTGCAGCACCATGGCACGCCGGTTCAGTTCCTCCGAGGTCACTGCAAGCTCCTCGGCGCTCAAGGAGTTCTGCTGGATCACCTGGGCCAGCTGGCTGGCGGCGACACTGATCTGGCTGACTGCGGCGGATTGTTTTTCCGACGCCTGCACGATTTCCTGGACCAGTTCCGAAGTGCGTCCAATAGCCGGCAGCATGTGCTGCAGCTGCTGTTCGGCGGTGCCCGCCAGGCTCACGTTGGCGCGGGCCACTTCATCGATTTCCTGCGCAGCCGACTGGCTGCGTTCGGCCAGCCGCCGGACCTCGGCCGCCACCACGGCAAAGCCGGTGCCGTGCTCGCCCGCATGGGCCGCCTCGATGGTGGCATTGAGCGCCAAGAGGTTGGTCTGGTAGGCGATGTCGTCGATCACCGCGATCTTGCCGGCGATCTGGTGGATTGCCTTCACCATCTGCCTGAGTGTCTGTGCACACTGGAGCGCCTGGCTGGCGGCGCCTGCGGCGATCTGCTCGGTCTGCCGTGCGTTGTCCGAGGTACTGAGGATAGCCCCGTGGATCTGCTCCAGTGCCATGCTGGTCTGTTCCACGCCGGTGGCCTGTTCGGTCGAGGCGCGGGAGAGCGACTGCGCCGTGGCGCTGACCTCCTCGGCAGTGCTGACCATGGCTTCGGCACTGGCGGTGACTTCGGAGACCACCTGGCACAGGCGTTCGATCATGTTCTTGACGGAATTCATCATGCTCTGCCCATGGCACGGTTTCAGAGCGATCTGCTGCACCAGGTCGCCATCGGACAGGCGTTGCATGACCGTGACCACGTCACCCGGTTCGCCACCAAGCTGGCGCGTGAGGGTGTGGGTGATGGCCCAGCCCGCGCCCAGCATGATCAGCAGGACCCCACCCGCCATCAGGAGCACGGTCCGCAGCGCATGTTCGATGATCTCGCGTGCCGACAGGGCACTGGCTTCGCCCAGGGCGATGTTGTAGGACCGATGGTGGGCAAAGGCGGCCTGCACGGCGTCGATGGTGCCGCGAAACTCCAGTCCCACGATGACCTTGTCATGCTCTTCCTGCGCCTGATCGGCCAGCGCCAGCAGGCGCCGTGCCACGTCTTCGAAAGCGGTCAAGCGCTGCAGGTCATCTTCCAGCATGGCCTGGTCCGTTTCATCGGTGACATAGGCCGCGCGATAGAGCTTCATCTGCTTGTCCAGGCGCTGGCGGTAGACCTCGATTTCCTGCAGGAGGCGGCGCCGGTCGTTGGGGTCCTGGTTGGCCTGATAGTGATAGACCCGGCCCTGGATGGCGTTGAAGGCGCCTTGCGCATCATCCAGCGCTGTGACGCTGGGTACCGTATTGACCTGGGCGTAGTTGGCGGCGTGGTAGACGTTCTCGATCTGGCGCAGGCTGACGGCGGCGGTAGCGGCCAAGCCCAGCATGGCCAGCACGATCAACAGAAACAGGCGCTGTCCCACCGTCAGCGCATAAGGTCTGGCCATCATGTCCTCCCCCCAGAGGTTTGCCGTACTTGTCTGGCGGGACGGGCATTCGTCCCTGCCATCCCATGGGGGCAAAACTTATAGCGCGCACAAGATATTGTCAATCTGGCATAGATGATCGGACCAGAAAGCAAGGGGGTCAGGCAGGCGGAGATCGGGACGATGTCTGTTCCGGAGGCCGGCATGGACATCGTCCCTGGCTGGATCAGTCGAAACTGATCTGCACCTTCATCATCTTCGAACGGTCGCCGGCGATCTCGAAGGCCTCCACCGCCTGGGCGATGGGATAGGTGGCAGAGATCAGCGGCTTGACGTCCACCAGGCGACGGTTCATCAGCTCGACGGCCATGGCGAACTCTTCATGGAAGCGGAAGGCACCGCGCCAGTCCAGTTCCTTGCCCACCAGCAGGTTGGCCGGGAACTGGATGTCCCCGCCCAGTCCCACCTGCACGATCACGGCCTGCGGACGCAGTGCCTCCAGTGCGCCCACCAGCGCGCGTTCGTTGCCGCTGGCTTCGAAGAGCACGTCAAAGGTCCCCTTGTCGGCGGCGTAGGCCTTCAGCGCCTCTGGTGTCTCTGCCATGTTGATGGCACGGTCGGCACCCACCTTCAGCGCGGCTTCCAGCGGCATCTTCGCCACATCGGTGACCACCACTTCCAGCGCGCCGGCGCGACGGGCGGCAATCACCATCAGGGCACCAATGGGGCCGCAGCCGGTCACCAGCACGCGCTTGCCCACCAGCGGGCCGGCGCGGCGCACCGCATGCAATGCCACCGACAGCGGTTCGGCCATGGCGGCCTCGCCGTCGCTGACGTGGTCGGCCACGACGTGGGCCTGCGAACGCTCGATGACGATTTCCTGGCGGAAGGCGCCCTGCACGTGCGGAGTGCGCATGGCGCTGCCGTAGAAGCGCATGTCCAGGCAGTGGTTCTGCTTGCCTTCCTGGCAGTATTTGCACAGCCCGCAGGGGCGGCTGGGCGAGATGGCGATGCGGGTACCGGGCGCGATGTCGGTGACGGCGCTGCCGACTTCGGCGATCTGGCCCGAGACTTCATGGCCCAGCACCATCGGTTCCTTGATGCGGACCACGCCGAACCCGCCGTGGTGGTAGTAATGCAGGTCGGAGCCGCAGATGCCGCCGGCCTTGACCTTGACCTTCAGTTGTTGCGGCTGCAGTTCGCCGCTGTCGAGTTGCTGGATGCGCAGGTCGTGCGGCGCATGGATGACGAGGCCTTGTTGCATGATCTTCTCCTGAATGACATCAATGAATTACAGGGTCGCGGTGACACCGCCATCCACGTAGAGGATGTGGCCGTTCACGAAACGCGAGGCATCGCTGGCCAAAAACACGGCCGCGCCCACCAGGTCTTCGACATCGCCCCAGCGGCGCGAGGGCGTGCGGCCCACCAGCCAGTCGGTGAACTTGGCATCGTTGACCAGGGCCATGTTCATCTCGGTCTTGAAATAACCGGGGCCCAGGCCATTGACCTGGATGCCGTACTTGCCCCAGTCGATCGCCATGCCCTTGGTGAACATCTTCACTGCGCCCTTGGTGGCGGTATAGGGGGCGATGCCGGGACGACCCAGTTCGCTCTGCACCGAGCAGATGTTGATGATCTTGCCGGCGCCACGCGGGATCATGTGGCGCGCCACTGCCTGGGCGGCGTAGAAGACGCTGTTGAGGTTGGTGTTGATGAGGTCGTGCCAGTCCGATTCCTTGAACTCTTCCAGCGGGTTGCGACGCTGGATGCCGGCGTTGTTGACCAGGATATCGATGGCGCCGATCTCGCCTTCGATCTTCTGCACGGCGGCCTTGACCTCGTCGGAAGAGGTGGCGTCGAAGCTGGATTCATGGATGACGTGGCCTTCGGCACGCAATTGCGCCGCCACGCCGGCCAGCTTGGCGGCATCGCGACCGTTGAGCACGATGGCCGCGCCCGCTTGCGCCATGCCGCGCGCCAGTGCCAGGCCGATGCCGCCGGACGAACCGGTGATCAGGGCCAGCCTGCCTTCGAGGGAAAAGCCCTGCAGGCCTGCCGGCAGGGAGGTGGTCTTGGTGGTCATGTAGTCTCTCTCTTCTTGTTGGGAGGTGGCAGATCGAAACTGCTCAGGCCGGCCTGCGCCGAAGCAGCGTTCAGTGCGACTTTCCGGTCTCGCGCTGGAAGGCGGCGATGGCGTGATACTCCGCTTCCAGCTTGGCCGGAATGGCCGCAAAGATGGGTTGCAGGCGGCTATAGACCGCCACCGCGTCGGCATGCGGCGCGTGATGGTTGGTGGAGCCGACCATGCCGGAAATCACCGACAGCGACGGCACCAGCCCCAGCGCCCAGGCGCCCAGCACGGCCGCGCCCAGGCAGGACGATTCCACGCTCTCCGGCACCACCACCTCGCGGTTGAAGATGTCGGCCATCATCTGGCGCCACAGCGCCGAGCGGGCAAAGCCGCCGGTGGCCATCATGCGCCTGGTCGGGCCGACCAGTTCTTCCAGGGCCGGCAGGATGCTGTAGAGATTGAAGATCACCCCTTCCAGCGCGGCGCGGATCATGTGGTGCTTGCCATGGTGCAGGGCCAGGCCGAAGAAGGAACCGCGCAGGTCGGCATTCCACAACGGCGCACGCTCGCCAGCCATGAAGGGATGGAACAGCAGCCCTTCGGCACCGGGGCGCACCTTCTCGGCGATGCGGGTCAGGGCTTCGTAGGGATCGACGCCTTCATCGCGGGCCGCGGCTGCCTCGGCGGTCGCCAGTTCATCGCGCACCCAGCGGAAGATGTTGCCACCGTTGTTGACCGGACCGCCCACCACCCAGTGCTTCTCGGTCAGGGCATAGCAGAACAGGCGGCCATGCGGGTCGGTCAGGGGCTCATCGATCACCGTGCGCATCGCGCCGGAGGTGCCGATGGTCACCGCCACGTGGCCGATCTCGATGGCGTTCACGCCCAGGTTGGAGAGCACGCCGTCGTTGGCGCCGATGATGAAGGGGGTATCCACCGACAGCCCCAGGCGCTGCGCCATCTCGGGCGACAGCGGTGGCAGGCGGTGGGTGGTCGGCACCGGCGTGGGCAGTTGCTCGGGCTGGACGCCCAGCAGTTCCAGCGCACCGCGATCCCAGGCCAGCTCGCGCAGGTTGAACATGCCGGTGGCCGAGGCGATGGAGTGGTCTGCCACCCACTGGCCGAACAGCTGGTACAGCAGGTATTCCTTGATGCCGACAAAGCGCGCCGCCTTGCTGAAGACTTCCGGCTTTTCATGGCGCATCCACATCAGCTTGCACAGCGGCGACATCGGGTGGATGGGCGTACCAGTGCGGCGATAGATGGCGTTGCCATCGTGTTCGTGCTTGATGCGCTCGGCCCAGACCGAGGCGCGGATATCACCCCAGGTGATGCTGTTGGACAGCAGGCGGTCCTCCGCATCCAGCGCAATGACGCTGTGCATAGCCGCGCTGAAGGACAGCACCGCGATATCCTGCGGTGCCGCAGCCGCTGCCTTGACGGCACCGGCAATCGAGGCCAGCGCGGCGTCGACGATCTGCTGCGGGTCCTGCTCCGCCATCCCCGGCTCGGTACAGATCACCGGGTATTCCTGCGCATGCTGTGCGACCACCTTGCCATCGAGCGTGAAGACGACGGACTTGGTGCTGGTGGTGCCGATATCGACACCGAGCATGTAGCGGGCGGAGTTGGACATGGAAATTCCTTATCTGACAAATGGCAAGACGCCCGGACCAGCCGGGCGTTGCATCGCGATTATTAAATAACGATCAAACGACGATTAGACGACGAGGTTCAGCAACATGATGAAGATGATAGCAACAACCGAGATCAGTGTTTCCATGACCGTCCAGGTCTTGAAGGTTTCACCCACGCTCATGTTGAAGTATTCCTTCACCAGCCAGAAGCCGGCATCGTTGACGTGCGACAGGATCAGCGAACCGGCGCCGGTGGCCAGCACCAGCAGTTCCTTGTTGGTACCGGGGATCAGTGCCACCAGCGGCGCCACGATGCCGGCGCCGGTGATGGTGGCCACCGTGGCCGAACCGGTCGCCACGCGGATCACGCCGGCCACGAACCAGGCCAGCAACAGCGGCGAGATTTCCGCATGGACAGCCAACTGACCGATGGCAGTCCCCACGCCGGAATTGACCAGCATCTGCTTGAAGCCGCCGCCGGCACCGATGATCAGCACGATGGCCGCGGTCGGTGCCAGGCTCTGGTCAACGAACTTCAACACCTGTTGGCGGGTGAAGCCACGGGCCAGGCCAAAGGTCCAGATCGCCAGCAGCAGCGCGGCCAGCAGGGCCACGATGGGGTTGCCGATGAAGTCCATCAGGTCGCGCACGGCGTGGCCTTCGGGCAGGGTGACATCGACGAAGGTCTTCAGCAGCATCAGGAACACCGGCGAGAGCACGGTCACCAGGGTGACGGTGAAGCCTGGCAGGTTTTTGGTCTGCGGCTCGCGCGCCAGTTGCGCCATCAGCTCTTCCGAGGGCTTGATGTCGACGTAGCGCGAGATGAAGGAACCGAACATGGGACCGGCGATGATGACCGTCGGCAGGCCCACCAGCAGGCCGTAGAAGATGGTCTTGCCGATGTCGGCGCCGAAGATGCCGATGGCCAGCAGCGGCCCCGGGTGCGGCGGCACCAGGCCGTGCATCACCGACAGGCTGGCCAGCATGGGCATGCCGATCTTGAACAACGGCACGCCCGAGCGACGCGCCACGATGAACACCAGCGGGATCAGCAGCACGAAGCCGATTTCGAAGAACAGGGGAATACCGACCAGGAAGGCCCCCATCATCATGGCCCAGTGCACGCGCTCACGACCGAAGGCACGCACCAGCGTCTGCGAGATCTGGTCGGCACCGCCGGACTCGGCCATCAGCTTGCCCAGCATGGTGCCCAGGCCCAGCACGATGCCGACGAAGCCCAGCACGCCGCCGAAGCCGTCCTGGAAGGACTTGACGATCTTGGGCAGCGGCATGCCCGAGATCAGACCGAGGAAACCCGAGGTGATCGTCAGGGCGATGAAAGGATGGATGCGCAAGCGCGTGATCATCAGGATCAGCGCGAGGATCGCAATGACTGCATTGAACAGCAAGGTGGCGTCGTGGCTCATTCCCAGCATGGGATCTCCGATTGCCGATAGCCGATGCCGTGCGGCCCGCGAAAGAGCCGCAGCAGCGTGGCCCCGGCGCGAGCCTGAGGACGGACGTCTCCTGCGGCCTGCCCTGGCGGGAGGCGCGAACATCTGCACTATCTGCGTAGTGTTATCTGATTGACCTGAGTGTGGTATGCCGCCGCTGACCCCGCCGCCGTGTGCCCGGAGGTTCGGATGTTAGCGTTAACATGGGGCGCGATGATAACGCTAACATTTTGCACGGGTCAAACACTTGTTGTGCTGCAGTGCGGTAGACAGCTGCCTGCAGGTGACTGTGCAGGCCCAAAAATTGTGTTACGGAAATAGGGCGAGGTACTTCCCGGGGGCCAAGAGCCGGCCTCAAGCAGGTATCATGTGGCCTACCTGAAATGACCGCCCTCCCCGATCCGCCAATGTCCCAGCGCGCAGCACCCAAATCCAGACCCAAGCCGAAGTCCGCCGCCGGCACGTCGGCCACCGCGCCAGTCGTCCGTGGCAGCCGCGCCACCGGCCGCGTCACCATCATCGACGTGGCGGCCGAGGCCGGGGTCAGTGCGATGACGGTGTCGCGCGCGCTGAAGACACCAGCGCTGGTGCAGGAGCAGTCGCGCCAGCGCATCCTGGAGGCCATCGCCCGGCTCGGCTACCTGCCCAACCAGGCCGCCTCGACGCTGGCCTCGGCACGCTCGCAGGTGATCGCGGTACTGGTCCCGTCGCTGACCAATGCTGTCTTCATCGAGACGCTATCGGGCATCCGTGACTACCTGGCCGGGGCCGGCTATCAGTTCCTCATCGGCGAGACCGGCTATGTACGGGACAAGGAAGAACAACTCATCTCCACCTACCTGGCCCATGCGCCGGCCGGTTTCCTGCTCTCCAGCAGCGAGCAGCATGAAATCCTGAACAAGCGCCCGGGCAGCCGCGACATCCCCGCCGTACGCATGTTCGACCTGGGGCGCAGCCAGCATGACTTTTCGGTAGGGTTCTCGCAGACCCGTGCCGGGCACGCGGTGGCGCGGCACCTGGTGGAGCGTGGCTATCGGCGCCCGGCCTTCCTGGCGGCCCAGCTTGACCCGCGCATGATGAAGCGCCGCGAGGGCTTCCGCAAAGGCTTGCTGGAGGCTGGCATCGTCCCCGACATCGAAGTCCTGCTGCCGGAACCGACCACGGTGGACATGGGTGCGCAATTGCTGCGCCGGGTGCTGGAGCAGCATCCGGACTGCGACTCGGTCTTCTGCTGCAACGACGACCTGGCCCTGGGTGCGCTCTTCGAATGCCAGCGCCAGGGCATCAGTGTGCCGGCTCAAATGGCCATTGCCGGCTTCAACGATCTGTCCTGGGCCGCCTGTGCTACCCCTTCCATCACCACGGTGGTGACGCCGCGCTATGACATCGGCTACAAATCGGCGGAGATGCTGGTACGCCAGCTCAAGGGGGAGGACATCGCCAAGGGCCGCCTGGACCTGGGCTTTGAACTGGCGGTGCGTGAGAGCACCTGAATCTCCGTAGCTCGGCAGCCCGGGCTATCGACCATCGCAGCATCCACGGCCATCCCCCACATCCGTGGACGAATCCCCGCCAATAATCCATCCGCCGCCGGCTGGTAGCTCTGGACAGAGAACTGTCTTTCTCTACAATCTCCCGATGTCGTCCATGCAGTAGCCCATGCCACGGCATGGAGGACATCTCTATAAATAATATGCACATCCCCAAGTCCAGATCACCAGGAGCATCCCTCATGCAAACATTCACCGGTCTTTGCAAACCCGCCGCCATGGCCCTGCTGCCCTTGTGCGGCGCACTGGCCTTCCTGCCGGCCAGCGCCCAGACAGCACCGCCAGCGGCTCCCGTGGTCAAGTACGACCTGACCTACGACATCATCAGCCCGGTCCATAGCCAGCACGGCATGGTCGCCACCGAACAGGAACTGGCCACCAAGGTCGGCGTGGACATCCTCAAGAAAGGCGGCAATGCCGTCGACGCGGGTGTGGCGGTCGGCTTCGCGCTGGCGGTGGTGCTGCCCAATGCGGGCAACATCGGTGGCGGCGGTTTCATGATGATCCACGATGCCAAGACCGGCAAGAACGTGGCTCTGGACTTCCGCGAGATGGCACCGCAGCGTGCCACCCGCAACATGTACCTGGACGACAAGGGCAACGTCGTCCCCGGCCGCTCGCTCTATACCCACCTGGCCGTCGGCGTACCGGGTACGGTGGCGGGCCTGTCGCATGCGCTCTCCAAGTACGGCACGATGAAGCTGTCGCAGGTCATCCAGCCGGCGGTCGAACTGGCCGAGAAGGGCTATCCGGTCAGCCGCAGCCTGGCGCTGATCCTGGCTGCCGAGCGTGAGCACCTGGGCCAGTGGGATTCGTCCAAGGCCATCTTCTTCAAGGAAGGCCGTCCGCTCAAGGAAGGCGAAATGCTGGTCCAGAAAGACCTGGCCAAGTCGCTGCGCCTGATCGCCAAGGAGGGCCCCAAGGCCTTCTATGACGGCGCCATCGCCAGCAAGATCGTGGCCGAGATGGACAAGCACGGCGGCCTCATCAGCGCCGACGACCTGCGCAACTACAAGGTGGTGGAACGCGTGCCGGTGTCGGGCAACTATCGCGGCTACCAGGTGATGTCGATGCCGCCGCCAAGCTCCGGCGGGGTGCACATCATCCAGATGATGAACATCCTGGAACGCTACCCGCTCAAGCAATACGGCGCCGACAGTGCCCAGACCATCCACCTGATGGCCGAAGCCATGAAGCTGGCCTACGCCGACCGCTCGGAATACCTGGGTGACCCCGACTTCACCAAGGTCCCCGTCAAGGGCCTGACCTCGCGCGCCTACGCCGATGAACTGGCCAAGAAGATCAACCCGGACCGCGCCACCCCATCCAGCGAGATCAAGCCGGGCCAGCCGCAGCCGTATGAAAGCGACCAGACCACCCATTACTCGGTGGCCGACAAGGATGGCAACCTGGTGGCGACCACCTATACCCTGAACCTGAACTTCGGCAGCGGCATCGTCGCCACCGGCACCGGCATCACCTTGAACAACGAGATGGACGACTTCGCCGCCAAACCGGGCGTGCCCAATGCCTTCGGCCTGATTGGCGGGGATGCCAACGCGGTGGGGCCCTACAAGCGACCGCTGTCGTCGATGTCGCCCACCTTCGTGCTGAAGGACGGCAAGCCCTTCCTGGTCACCGGCAGCCCGGGTGGCAGCCGCATCATCACGACCACGATGCAGACCATCCTCAACGTGATCGACCATGACATGAACGTGGCCGAAGCCACCATCACCCCGCGCATCCACCACCAGTGGGCGCCGGACCAGCTACGCGTGGAAAAGGGGCTCTCGGCCGATACCCTGAAGATCCTGCAGGACAAGGGCCAGAAGATCAGCGTGCAGCCCTCCATGGGGCGCACGCAGACCATCCAGATCCGCCAGGATGGTTTCGATGGCTTCTCGGACCCGCGTAACCCGGATGGGCGTACGTTGGGGTTCTGAAGTGACGGGCCTGTGGATGACAGGGCTTCACCCTGCCCTGCAACGGGATGAAGCAACGACCCACGCCTGACGACCCGAGCGAGTCGGAGAAAGCAGAAAGCAGAAAGCAAAACCGGTTCCTGATTTTTTCAGGAACCGGTTTTTTTTCGTCCGTGCTGACCGTGGCGATGGCGAACAGTTTCGCGTCATGAACTCCAGCATGGAATGTGAATTTTCATAGAAGTTGGCGCAACGACTGGTCATCTTTCTTCCTATCATTCTGAGTTTTCGCAAAGGAAGAAAAAGTTAGTTTTTAGCTCTCCCTACGATTTCCCTCAAATCTGACCAGATTTTATTCCAGAGAAACAAGCTGTCTCGCCATCCCCCCGACAAGAACAGGCAGAACGCCGACCTATAGAGCGTTTTCGGCAATTCATGGCAATGGCCTCTGTCCGCACCCGAGTTTCTTCTACCTAATACCCAATATTAATTTGAGAGGAAAATCGAATTCAGAATAGTCGTCTTTAGTTAATGTTCTGAATTCCTCCTCTTTTGACACATCCCCCCCTTATCAGAATCGGGCAAGACCATCATTATGGCTGCCGTTTGTCGCTGATTTCATCCAGATTGATACTGATCCGCATCAGACTCACGCAGCGCCATCACGCTTGTGCGAGCGCGCTGCCTCACCCGGGAGTTGACTCTCGCCAGAGGCCCACGTGCGAAGCCAGGCGCAATGAACTGGCCTGTCCGGCCACTCCATCTTCGATTCATTCATTTTAGGGAGTTTCGACATGACCACCACCGTCCTCAAGCATCACTCCGACGCTGGTACTTATCTCAAAAAAATCTCCATCAAGGATGAACGCGCACTCGATGTCGACCTGATGCTGATCCTGGTCAATGGCGACCGCACCATCATCAACAACGGCGCGATCGATGCCATGGGTTCGCCGGAGATGGCGCTGCAATTTTCCGACGGCCAGTTGACGCTGGCCAGCGTCTTCCAGCAGAAAGACAAGATCGACCTCTCGCCCGGAGCCAATCTCACCGTCAGACCCAAGGCAATCACGCGCTACAACAAGAACAACACCCGCAACAAAAAGGCTTGCGAGGATGAAGAAGAAGACGGCGACAAGCCGGTGCTCGTCGAACCCGGCGAACCTGACCCGAGTGCCGCCCCCGACACCCGCGGCTGCGATGGCAACACCGAACAACCCAGCTTTTCCCCCATCAAGGCAGCCGATCATCAAAAAGCAGATCGTGGAAGCAGAAATCAACTCCCAGCATGAAAAAACTGGGGCGCGCAGTGGCCTGTCGCAGCCGGCGTGCTGGCGCTGCTGGTTGCAGCCGGCGGTGGCGGCGGTGCCGCAAGTGCTGGCAGCAGTAGCGGCGGCGGTAGCAGTGCTAACGCTGGTAGCGGCGGCGCAGGCGCTGGCAACGGTACTGCAGCCGCCGGCACTGTCGATCCAGCCCCGGCCGTCATCAAGGGCGGCATCGCGCTGGGTACCATCTCGAACACGCACATTACGGCCTATGACGAAAAGGGCGATATTCTGAGCCAGACGTCGCCCGGCCATCCGACCTCAAGAGCATTGCCACTGCCTATCTGCGCATCCTCAACGAAGCCAGTGACAGCGACAACAAGGCCACCCCATTCACCCGGAGCAAGGCATGAGTCCATACAGAGCATCCCTAGGGCAACGGCTCAAAGCCGTTCGCCTGCGCCTGGGCATCAGTCAGCGCCAGCTCGCCTTGGCGCTGGACACTGCGCCCAACCACATCTGCCAGATCGAACGCGGCCACTGCATACCCGGTGCCAAACTACTGCGTGGCATGCGCGAGCAGTTCGGCATCGATATCAATTGCTTGCTCAGTGGCGAGGAAAATTACGTCGCCACGACCCTGCTGGAGCAGGAGGTGAATAAGCTCATCAGGCAGTTTCAACACGCCGATGTCCCGGCGCGCGCGATATTGTTGCAAACCGCGAGCTTCACCGCGAACGCATCGGGATAACGCGTCGCGCAGCCAGCGCCGCTGCACGGGCGCTATCGATGCGCTTTCCCGATCTTGAAACGAAAATGCCGTTCAGCACAACACTGAACGGCACTCCTTGTTCATGGACCGGCGCAGTCCGGTCCCGGAGGCGACGATTTATTCGCGCACTTCCACCATCTTCGGATAGACCTTCACCAGCACGATCTTCGGTCCCGACATGCGCTTGATGACCACATCAAAGGCGGGGAACGCGATCTTCTGGCCTTCCTTGGGCAGGTCACCCAATTTCTCCATCACCAGGCCGCCGACCGAGTCGATGCTGTCGTCGTACTCGATGTCGATGCCCAGCATGTTCTCCAGCGTGACGATGGGCAGGCTGCCCTTGCCCAGCAGGGTGCCGTCGTCCTGGCGGGTCCATTCGCCGGTGTTGTGGCGGAACTCGTCGCGGATCTCGCCCACCAGCAGGCTGAGCATGTTGTCCAGGGTGATGAAGCCCTGCGGCGACTGGCCCTTCTTGCCGATGATGGCAAAGTGCGGCATGCCGGTGCGGAAGCGGCGCAGCAGGTCCAGCGCCGGCAAGGCGGGCGAGATGAACTGCACCGGGCGCAGGTAATCCTTGAGATTGCCGATGGCGCGACCATCCTGCTGTGCCAGGAACACGTCCTTCAGGTGGACCAGGCCCAGCACCTGTCGGCGCTCGGAATCGAAGTAGGGATAACGCGAATAGCGGTTGCGGTAGATGATGTCCAGGTTTTCTTCCTGGGTCTTGTCGTCGCCCAGGGCCACGATTTCGCTGGCGGGGCGCATGATGTCGGCCACGTCCAGTTCGGCGAAGTTCAGGCTCTGGGCCAGCATGTTCCATTCGTCGCGGGTGAAGGTGCCGCTCTTGCCGCTCTTGCCACCGGCGCGCAGGATCAGCTTGAGTTCATCCGAGGAATAATGCGCATCATGCCCGTGCCCGGCACCCAGACCGGCCACGCGCAGCAGCCAGTTGGAGCTGGCGTTGAGCACCCAGATCAGCGGATACATGCCCCAGTAGAAGCCGTACAGCGGCACCGCGCACAGCAGGCCCAGCTTTTCCGGGCTGCGGATGGCCATGGACTTGGGGGCCAGTTCGCCGGCCACGATGTGCAGGAAGGAAATGACGAAGAAGGCGAAGACGAACGAGATGCCGTGGATCAGTTCCTGATTGGTCACGCCGATCAGGGAGAAGAGCGGTTCCAGCAGCCGGGCGAAGGCCGGTTCACCGATCCAGCCCAGGCCCAGCGAGGCCAGGGTGATACCAAGTTGGCAGGCGGAGAGATAGGCGTCCAGCTGGTTGTGGACCACGGCCAGGATACGGCCGCGCACGCCTTGTGTTTTTGCGATGGCCCGGATGCGCGTTTGACGCAACTTGACCAGACTGAATTCTGCAGCGACGAAAAAACCGTTCAACGCAACCAGGAAGAAGGCTGCGACGATCAGTAATATGTTTTCCAACGAGGGTTCCTATCGGGGTTGTCAAAGGACCCGGACGCAATGAGCCGGTCCGGACCCGGTAATTTACCATGGGTCGGCGGGCGAACCGGTTTTGATATCAAAATAACAATATCGCACGCATCAGCCGACTGGCGCGGGCAAACCCCTTCGTCACGTTGGCGAAGCCATCATCTCCTGCCCCGCCTGCAACAGGAAATCCCGCAGCAGTCGTGCACTCGGCCCCACGCGCTGGGCGTGGACCAGATAGATTTCCAGTGGCGCGGTCTGCACCTGCGGTAGCACCCGCACCAGTTCGCCCGAAGCCAGCAGGGTCGCGGCGTCATAGGCCGGCAGCCTGGCCAGGCCCTCACCGGCCAGCACGAAGGCCAGGCGCGAGGCGGCGCTGTCGGTGATCACGTCCCCCCGGATGGGGACCTGGATCTCCCGCTCGCCCTGCTGCAGGGACAGGGTTTTCTGATTGGGCGGGTAGACCACCCAGCGGTGCTGGGCCAGCTCCTCCACGCTGGTCGGCGCCCGATAGCGCCGCAGGTAGGCGGGCGCCGCGCAGAGCATGGTGGGCTCCTTGACCAGACGGCGTGCCACCAGGCTGGAATCGGCCAGCGGACCGGCGCGCACGGCCAACTCCATCCCCTGCTGCACGAGATCGACATTGCTGTCGTTCATCGCCACGTGCAGGCGCACGGAAGGGTAACGACGACGAAACTCCAGCAACGCCGGCAGGATGCGCTTGTTGCCGAAATGATGCGAACAGGTGATGCGCACCTCGCCGCCGGGCTCGGCACGCAGCAGTTCCATGCCGCGAATGCCGTCGTGGGCCTCGTCCAGCAGGCGCTCGCAATGCACCCGGAAAGCCTCCCCGGCCGGCGTCAGGCTGAAGCTGCGTGTGCTGCGCTGGGCCAGCGGCACGCCCAGCCGGGTCTCCAGCGCCCGTATGTGGTGGCTGACGACCGCCCGTGTCAGGCCCAGTGCACGCGCACCGGCGGCAAAGCTGCCGGCGCGCACCACCGTGGCAAACACGGCCATGGCACGCAGTTCGTCGAGGATGGGGGCGTCATCAGGCATGGAGAATTGTATCAATCAGTTTGACATTGCGTCAGCATATCAGACTCTACCGCAACAACCAGCTCTTCCCTATAGTTTGATCAACCGCAGCGATGCGGCATCTAGCCAACCATCCGACTATAAGGAGCTTTATCATGAGCATGAAGACTGTCCTCTTTATTTTGACAAATAGCGCGACCATCGGTCCCAATTCGCGCGCCACCGGCTACTTCTTCCCGGAAGTGGCGCATCCCGTCGAGGTGTTCGAGCAGGCTGGCATCGCCGTCGAGTTCGCCTCGCCCCTGGGCGGCACCCCGCCGGAAGATGGCTACGACGCCAACGACCCGGCGCAGCTGGCTTTCCGCAACAGCCTGGCGATCCGTCGCATGGCACGCAGCCGCAAGCTGTCCGAGGTGGATGTGCTGGACTATGACGCCATCTTCTTCCCGGGCGGCCTGGGTCCGATGGTGGATATCGCGGTCGATCCCGAGGTCAAGCGCGCCATCGCCCGCGCCTGGGATGCGGGCAAGATCGTCTCGGCCGTCTGCCACGGGCCGGCGGCGTTCCTGGGGGTGACGCTGGGGGATGGCACGCCTTTGCTGCGCGGTCGCAAGCTGACGTCCTTCTCCAACGAAGAAGAAGCCAACTACGCCCAGGCCGACGTCCCCTTCCAGCTGGAAGACGCCCTGCGTGCCGAAGGTGCCGAACACACGTCGACCGCACCCTGGCAAGCCCAGGTGGTGGTCGATGGCCGGCTTATCACGGGCCAGAACCCGGCCTCCGGCGCCGGCATGGCCGCCGCCGTCGTGCAGGCACTGACTGCGGAGGCAGCATGAACGCCGCCGACGCCATCACCGTGCTGGCACGCTGGCAGCCGGCGCCCAATGCCATGGCCGAGGTACTGGCCCTGGCCGAGGAAATGCGCGAGCGCTCATTGGCCGAGCCGGGTTGCCTGGGCTATGAAATCTATCGCTCGCCAGCAGGGCCGGAAGCGGTGTTGCTGGTAGAACGCTACCGCGACGCCGCCGCCCTGGAAAAGCACAAGCAGTCGGCGCACTACCAGTTGCTGGTCACCGGCCAGGTGTTGCCGCTGCTGGCCTATCGCAAGGTGGACCTGCTGCGTGCCTGCACGCCGGCATGAGCGCCAGGCAGGGGGAGGCTGATCGCCCTCCCCTGCCGGCTCAGGCGTCAATACGTTACGCAACGCCTCAGCGGACTTCACAAAGGGCCCGGACGCAATGAGCCGGTCCGGACCCGGTGATTTACCATGGATCGGCGGGAGAACCGGCTTTTCTATCAAAATAACAATATCCAGTACCCAGACATCCCCCGCTGGGCAGCGCCCATTTTCACCTCGCCATTCTTGCTTGGAGTGGGATGCGGGGTGACTCGACGGACCAAAAATGTATCTCTTATCTCTTCGTAGATGACTCTACAGCGCTGCACGGATTTCTATATTTTCTGCCGCCGGGCGGACGATCTTCTTGATGCCATGTCCGGCATTGCTTTGCTCAACCACCGTTACAAAGCCACTTGCCATCAACTTCGCAATATCTTTGGAGACCGCACTGGGGTCGCGATTGGCATCCTTTGCCAACTCGGTGATGGATTTCTTTCCACTTCGGGAAAGCTTCAGCAACTCATATCGTTTCGGACTCAGCACGGACAGAAACTCTTCGAAGCTGTGCGCGGTAATCGTCGTCGAGAAGGGAATGGCGGTCTCTTCATCAATGGCCCGGGCAACTTCGCGCCCTTGAGCGGCCCGCTCGTTAAAGATATCAAAATCACTCAATTTGATTTTCTTCTCTTTGGGCTTTTTCATGTTGGCAACTCCTCTTCATTAACAAACGCCAGGGCTATTTCTCTCCACTCGTTTTCGAACTTTTCGCGAATTTTCTGCCATGACAGGTGTGGCTCCGGCGTGATATTCCCAAGGTAATGTTTATGCGGACTTCCATGTGAATTGTCATATCCCAACACTCGTCCATTATCGCCCGCATAAATCAGCGGATTGATATAAGCCAGTGAGTAATGAACAAGCTTTCCGTGCTCGTCCTGTATCACTAATTCTTTCAGCTTTCCCCCGCCAAGCTTTCGAGGAATATTTACGCCATCCGGAGCATAACGCCGGTTTTTTGTTCTAACTTTCGTTTTATCAGCCATGATATCCCATTTCAACCCTGCCATCAAATTGGAGGCAAGTCCGATGAAAATAGCGAACAGATTTATATCGCGGGGGGAAATATATCCATTCACATGGAATACCGCTGGCCTCTAGCGCTTGATTGCACGCCTCCTCAAAATCCTTCCAGCACCACCTTGCCCCGCGCCCGATTGGTCTCGATCAGAGCATGTGCACGGCGCAGATTCTCGGCATTGATGCTGCCGAAATGCTCTCCCGTGGTGGTGCGCAGCACACCCTCGTCGATCAGTTGCGCCACACGTTGGAGGAGCTCGTGCTGGCGGATCATGTCGGCTGTCTGGAACATGGAGCGCGTAAACATCAACTCCCAGTGCAGCGAAATGCTCTTGCGCTTGAGCGGTACCACATCCAGCGTGGCCGGGTCGTCGATCAGGGCCAGTTGGCCCTGCGGCGCCAGCACCTCGACGATCTGCGCAAAGTGCTGGTCGGTGTGGGTCAGGCTGATGACGATATCGACCTCGGGGATGCCGATCTTGTCCAGTTGCGGCTTGAGCGGCTGGCTATGGTCGATCACGTGGTGCGCACCCAGCTCCTGCACCCATTGCACGGTCTCCGGGCGCGACGCAGTGCCGATGACGGTCAGTTGCGTCAGGCGGCGGGCCAGTTGGGTCAGCATGGAGCCGACGCCCCCGGCAGCACCGATGATGAGCAGGCTGCGTCCCTGGCCGCCGCCTTCCGGCACGGCCACGCGGTCGAACAGCAGTTCCCAGGCCGTGATGGCCGTCAGCGGAATGGCTGCCGCGTCGGCGTGGCCCAGGCTGGCGGGCTTGCGGCCAACGATGCGCTCGTCCACCACGTGCAGCTCGCTGTTGGACCCGGGCCGGGTGATGGCGCCGGCATAGAACACTTCATCGCCAGGCTGGAACAGCGTTACCGCCGATCCCACGGCGCGCACCACGCCCGAGGCGTCCCAGCCCAGTACGCGCGGCTCCTTGACGGGCGAGCCGGCGCGCACCTTGGTATCGACCGGATTGACCGAGATCGCCTTGACCTCGACCAGCAGGTCGCGCTCGCCCGGTGTGGGCTCAGGCAGGGTGGTATCGATCAGGGACTCGGGGTTGCTGATGGGCAGGCCGTGCTGCCGGTAGACGATGGCTTTCATGGGAAATCCTTTTCTGTGGAACATGAGGGTTGCATCAGGCTGGAGGCTTGTATCTGCCTGCCTTGCTTGGACACCATCTTAGGTCCGCAAGCACGCGCCCGCCAGAACCTGCCCCGCGAAAGACTTTCATCGCAGACGCGAAAATCGCCCGCAATCCCTTGCTTCAGGCGGCTCATGCCAGATGCGGCTTGATCACCGCAGCCAGCTTGTCGAAGGCCCGGGCGATCTCGTCATTGGGCACGCTGGCATAGCCCAGCAGCAGTCCACGTCGTGCGCCACGGGCATGCATGTAGTAGCGCGACAGCGGTCGCACCACGATGCCGGCGGCCAGGGCCTGTTCGCAGATGAGCACGTCGTCGCACTCCTGCGGCAGACCCAGCACCAGATGCAGGCCGGCCTCGCCGCCGGTGATGGTCATCTTTTCGCCGAAGTGGCGATTGATGGCCTGTTGCAGCAACTGCAGCCGTTCCGCGTAGAGCACCCGCATCTTGCGGATGTGCGAAGCAAAATGCCCCTCGGCCATGAAGTCGGCCAGCGTCGCCTGCAGGAACACCTGGCCGTTGCGGTACAACTCGGCGATGCCGGTGGCGAAGGCGCGCGCCAGCGATTCCGGCACCACCAGGAAACCGATGCGCAAGCCCGGGAACATGATCTTGCTGAAGGTCCCCATGTAGAGGACACGGTCCTGCGTATCCATGCCCTGCAGCGAAGCCAGCGGCCGGCCGCCGTAGCGGAATTCGCTGTCGTAGTCATCCTCGATGATCCACACCTTGTGGGTGGCGGCGTATTCCAGCAGCATGCGCCGCCGCGACAGGCTCATCACCATGCCCAGCGGATACTGGTGCGAAGGCGTGGTGCAGATGAAGCGGGGTGGCCGGCGCAGGTTGGCCAGGCGCATGCGCATGCCTTCCTGGTCCACCGCGATGGGGACCGACTGGATGCCCAGCGAATTGAGCACGCTGCGTGTGCCCCAGTAGCAGGGGTCTTCGACCCAGGCGGTATCGCCATGCTCGCCCAGCAGCTTGACCACGATGTCGATCGATTGGTGGATGCCGGTGGTGATCAACACCTGCGAGGCCGTGCAATTGACCGAGCGCGCCACGCGCAGGTATTCGGCGATCTGCTCGCGCAAGCCCGCATAACCGGCGCCGGGGCCATAGGTCAGCAGGTCGGAATTGGAGCGGCGCCAGTGCTTGTTCTGCAGCCGTCCCCAGATCTTGTAAGGCACGCAGGTGACATCCGGCACACCCGGCATGAAGGCGCCCCAATGCCGCTCGCCGACACCGGCCTGGCGCGTCAGCAACGCACCCCGCGCCGACAGTTCGGACTTGCCGGAGGGGTCCGTCAGCGGCTCCTTGCGCTCCACCGCATCGGGCATCTGGTCCGGCGCCGTGTCGGCCACGAAGGTACCGGCGCCGGTGCGGCTTTCCAGATACCCCTCGGCCAGCAACTGCTCATAGGCATAGGTCACGGTATTGCGCGAGGTCCCCAGCTCCGTGGCGAGGTCGCGCGAGGACGGCAATTGCATGCCGGCCGGCAAGGTGTGGGCCAGAATGGCTTCGCGGATCAACTGGTAGATCTGCCGATTCACCGGCGCGGCGGCCCCGGTCTTGCCCGTCCGGGAGCTTTTCGTTGCAGTGCTTTCCCGAGCGGCAGCGGCACGCCCCTTGCCCGGACCGACCTTGGACGGAAGTCGGTTGATGCGCAGCAGCAGATAGTCGGACAAGGAGGCGAGTTTCAAGTGGCACCATCAGATATTTGAAATTGGCTCTATATTACAGTGCCACTTGGGTTTTATATTGTTTCCCGACTCAGCAATTTCCGCGCCGTGCCGGCGCCACTCAACGCAGCAAGAACGGAGCAAGCAATGACCACCCAGGTGACCAACCAGGAACTGCAACAACGAAAGAACGCCGCCACCCCGCGCGGCGTGGGCGTGATGTGCGACTTCTACGCCGAGCGTGCCGTCAACGCCGAATTGTGGGATGTCGAGGGCCGCCGCTTCATCGATTTCGCCGCCGGCATCGCCGTGCTCAACACCGGCCACCGTCATCCGAAGCTGCTGGACGCCATGCGCGCCCAGATGGAGAAGTTCACCCACACCGCCTACCAGATCGTGCCCTACGCCAGCTACGTGGAACTGGCCGAGCGCATCAACGCCGTGACGCCGGGTGACTACCCGAAGAAGACCGCCTTCTTCTCCACCGGCGCCGAGGCGGTGGAAAACGCCATCAAGATCGCCCGCGCCCATACCGGCCGTCCCGGCGTGATCGCCTTTGCCGGCGGCTTCCACGGCCGGACCATGATGGGCATGGCGCTGACCGGCAAGGTCGCTCCCTACAAGCTGGGCTTCGGCCCCTTCCCGGGCGACGTCTACCACGCCCCCTACCCCAGCGCGCTGCACGGCATCAGCACCGAAGACGCGCTGGAGGCCGTCAAGGGCCTCTTCAAGAGCGACATCGAAGCGCGCCGCGTGGCCGCCATCATCCTGGAGCCGGTGCAGGGCGAAGGCGGCTTCTACGCCGCCCCGGCCGACTTCATGCGCGGCCTGCGCGCCCTCTGCGACGAGCACGGCATCCTGCTGATCGCCGACGAAGTGCAGTCCGGCTATGGCCGCACCGGTAAACTCTTTGCGATGGAACATTACGATGTGCTGCCCGATTTGATGACTATGGCCAAGAGCCTGGCCGGTGGCATGCCGCTGTCGGCCGTCAATGGTCGCGCCGAGATCATGGATGCGCCCGCCCCCGGTGGCCTGGGCGGCACCTATGCCGGCAATCCCTTGGCGGTGGCCTCGGCGCTGGCGGTGCTGGACGTGATGCAGGAAGAAAAGCTGGTGGCCCGTGGCGCCCGCCTGGGCGACAAACTGCAGGCGCATCTCAAGGAGCTGCGTTCGGCCGTGCCGCAGATTGCCGAAGTGCGCGGCGTGGGTGCCATGGTGGCCGTGGAGTTCGCCGACCCGGCCACCGGCAAGCCGGATGCGGACTACACGAAGAAGGTGCAACAGCACGCCCTGGACCATGGCCTGCTGCTGCTGACCTGCGGCAGCTACGGCAACGTGATCCGCTTCCTGTTCCCGCTGACGATTCCCGATGCCGTCATGGACGAAGCGCTGGGCATCCTGGCCGCAGCCATCAAGCTGGCCTGAGATTTGCATTGCAGGGCAGCTGCTGAATCAGTAGCAGATCAGTAACAGGGTAGACGGGCCGGGCGACGAATCCGGCCCCCGCGTAGAGAGAGGATCGATGATGGCAGCTTATGCAATGAAGCAGGCACCCCAGCAACAGCCCACGGCCGACGGCAACAGCGATGTGCTGGTGCAGTTCTGTGGCGTGAAGAAGACCTATGACGGCGAGAACCTGATCGTCAAGAGCCTGGACCTGGAGATTCGCCGTGGCGAATTCCTGACCCTGCTCGGCCCCTCGGGTTCGGGCAAGACCACCTGCCTGATGATGTTGGCGGGGTTCGAGTTTCCCACCGGCGGCGAGATCCGCCTCGATGGCCAGTTGCTCAACCGCGTGCCACCCCACAAGCGCAACATCGGCATGGTGTTCCAGAACTATGCGCTGTTCCCGCACATGACCATCGCCCAGAACGTGGCCTATCCGCTGTCGGTGCGCAAGATGGATCGCGCCACCCGCGAAGCCAAGGTCAAGCAGGCGCTGGACATGGTGCAGATGGGGAAATTCGGCGACCGCTATCCGACCCAGCTCTCGGGCGGCCAGCAGCAGCGCGTGGCGCTGGCGCGCACGCTGGTGTTCGATCCGCAACTGGTGTTGATGGACGAACCGCTGGGCGCGCTCGACAAGCAGCTGCGCGAACACATGCAACTGGAACTGAAGGCCCTGCACAAGCGCCTGGGCGTGACCTTCGTCTATGTCACCCACGACCAGAGCGAAGCCCTCACCATGTCGGACCGCGTGGCCGTCTTCGACCAGGGCGTGATCCAGCAACTGGCCCCGGTGACCGAACTCTACGAATATCCCGACAACCAGTTCGTGGCCAACTTCATCGGCGACAACAACCGCCTCCAGGGCAGCGTGGAATCGGTGCAGGGCGAGCACTGTACCGTGCGCCTTGCCGATGGCTCCGTGCTGACCGGTCTCAACGTCCACCGCGCCCACGCCGGCCAGGCCGTCACCGCCTGCGTGCGGCCCGAACGCATCCGCCTGGCCGCCGGTGGCAGCAGCGAACCCAACAGCCTGCGCGCCACCATCGGCGGCCTGATCTACTTTGGCGATCACGTGCGCGTGCGCTGCACCGTCACGGGGCAGGAAGATTGCTTCGTCAAGCTCTCGCTGTCCGACCCGGCACTGGCCGGATTGACCGAGGGCAGCAGCGTGGTGCTGCATATCGCGCAGGATCGCCTGCGCTGCTTCCTCTGATTTGCCCCGATTCCTTCCCGTTTACTTAGTTTTTTGTTTCGCCGTACCTTGATGTTGCAGTTCCATTTGTTAGTTTTCCAGGCAACGCAGATTGCCCATGAAGTCCGATCCAGCGCAACAACGTCACACAGTCAACAAGCACGATAACCAACGAGGAACAACAATGAAACGCCTGACACCTGCCCTGCTGTCCCCGCTCGCCCTGGGCCTGCTGCTTTCCGGCGCGGCCTCTGCCGCTGAACTGACCCTGGTCAACTTCGGCGGCGCCAATGGCAACGCGCAGAAGGTCGCCTACGTCGAACCCTTCCAGAAGAGCACCGGCACCAAGGTCGTGACTGCCGAATTCAACGGTGAACTGGCCAAGGTCAAGGCCATGGTCGAAACCAAGAAGGTCAGCTGGGACGTGGTGGAAATCGATGGCGGTGACCTGAACCGCGCCTGTGACGATGGCCTGATCGAAAAACTGGACCTGGCCAAGACCATCAAGAAGGACGACTACATCCCCGAAGCCACCGTCAGCGAATGCGGCATGGGCGCCTTCGTCTGGTCCACCGTGCTGGCCTACAACGCCGACAAGCTCAAGACCGCGCCGACCGGCTGGGCCGATTTCTGGGACACCAAGAAATACCCCGGCAAGCGTGGCATGAAGAAGAGCGCCCAGTACAACCTGGAGTTCGCCCTGATGGCCGACGGCGTGCCGACCAAGGACGTCTACAAGGTGCTGGCCACCAAGGAAGGCGTGGACCGCGCCTTCAAGAAGCTGGACCAGTTGAAACCCAACATCCAGTGGTGGGATGCGGGCGCCCTGCCGGCACAGTTCCTGGCCTCGGGTGACGTGGTCATGGCCAACGCCTACAACGGCCGCATCGATGCCGCCCAGCGCGAAGGCAAGAACCTCAAGGTGGTCTGGACCGGCAGCGTCTATACCCTGGATTACTGGGTGATCCCCAAGGGTTCGCCGAACAAGGCCCTGGCCGAGAAGTTCATCAGCTTCGCCAGCCAGCCCGAGAACCAGAAGGTCTATGCCAACAACATCGCCTACGGCCCCGTCAACAAGGGTGCCCTGAAGCTGCTGGATGCCAAGACCCTGGGCAACCTGCCGACCTCGCCGGCCAATGCCAAGGACGCCGTGCAACTGAGCCTGCAGTTCTGGACCGACCACGGCGAAGAGCTGGAACAACGCTTCGCCGCCTGGATCGCGAAGTAAGCCAGTCAGCCGCACCGGTCATGGCCCCGTCGCATCGGCGGGGCCATGACCTTGTTCCCTGCTGCCCACGGATTACCGAGACATGACCACCATCGCCACCCGCACCGCCGCCGCCATGCCCCTGGCCGAACCCGACCCGCAGCAACTCAAGCGCGAACTGCACGCCGCCCAGACCCGCAAGCGACTGGGCGCACTGGCACTGATCGCCCCGCTGGCGATCTTCCTGCTGCTGACCTTCGTGGCCCCCATCGTGGCGCTGCTGCAGCGCGCCGTGGAAAATCCCGAAGTCGCCGCTACCCTTCCGCAGACGGTGGCCGTACTGTCACGCTGGGACCGCAAGGCCGCCCTGCCCGACCAGGCGTATGCCGCCCTGGCTGAGGACCTGGCCCGCGCCAAGGAAGAGACCACCGCCGGCAACCTGGCGCGCCGTCTCAATATCGAAATCGCCGGCTCGCGCTCGCTGGTGATGGGCACCACCCGCGCCATGCCGCTGCGCGACGCCGACGGCAAGCCGCTGGCCCCTGCCGCCGCGCGCGAGGCCATCATCGCCCTCAATCCGCTCTGGGGCCAACCCGACATCTGGCGCGTGATCGCCCAGAACGGCTCGGTCTATTCACCCTACTACCTGCTGGCCTCGCTGGACCTGCGCCAGAACGTCTTCGGCGACATCGAAGCCGCCAGCCCGGAGACCGCCATCTACCGCACCATCTTCGGCCGCACCTTGTGGATGAGTGCGGTGGTCACCCTGATCACGCTGCTGCTGGCCTATCCGCTGGCCTACTGGCTGTCCACCATGTCGGAACGCCGCGCCAACCTGCTGATGATCCTGGTGCTGATCCCCTTCTGGACCTCGATCCTGGTGCGCGTGGCGGCCTGGATCGTGCTGCTGCAATCGGAAGGCCTGGTCAACAAGGCCCTGATGCTGGCCGGCCTGACGCAGTCGCCGCTGGAACTGGTGTTCAACCGGGTCGGCGTGTATATCTCGATGACCCACATCCTCCTGCCCTTCATGATCCTGCCGCTCTACAGCGTCATGAAGTCGGTGCCACCGACCTACCTGAAGGCGGCCGTGTCGCTGGGTAGCCATCCCTTTGCCGCGTTCTGGCGCGTCTATGTGCCGCAGACCTATCCGGGCGTGGGCGCGGGCGTGCTGCTGGTGTTCATCATGGCCGGTGGCTACTACATCACCCCGGCCCTGCTGGGCGGCCCCAACGAACAGATGGTGAGCTACTTCATCGCCTACTTCATCAATACCACCATCAACTGGGGCATGGCCTGCGCGCTGGGCGCCCTGCTGCTGGCCGCAACCCTGGTGCTGTACAGCGTCTATCGCCGCTTCGCCAAGGTGGACGTCGGCATCGGATGAGCCTGCACCGACCGACTGCCGCGCTGCCATCGATGAATCAAGGGAAACCGCCATGAACAAACCGCCTCTCTTTCCACCCTATACCTCGCTCGTCGAACGGGTCTGGTACTTTGCCTCGCGCAGCTTCAACCTGCTGGTGCTGCTGTTCCTGGTGCTGCCCATTCTGGTGATGATCCCGCTGTCGTTTTCCGACAGCAGCTTCCTGATGTATCCCATCAAGGGGTTCTCGCTGCGCTGGTATGAGAACCTGTTCACCTCGGACGACTGGATCCGCGCCGCCAGGAACAGCTTCATCGTCGCCCCGGCCGCCACCGTCATCGCCACCGTGCTGGGCACGCTGGCTGCAGTCGGGCTGAACAAGGCCGACTTCCGGGGCAAGGGCATCCTGATGGCGATCCTGATTTCGCCCATGATCGTGCCGGTGGTGGTGGTGGGCGTGGGCGTGTACCTCTTCTTTGCCCGCATCGGCCTGGCCGACAGCTATCTCGGCCTGATCCTGGCGCACGCCGCACTGGGCGCGCCCTTCGTGGTGACCACCGTGCTGGCGACCCTGCAGGGCTTCAACCACAACCTGGTACGCGCCAGCCTGAGCCTGGGCGCCAGCCCCTTGCGCACCTTCTTCCGCATCACCCTGCCGGTGATCGCGCCGGGCCTGATCTCGGGCGCCCTGTTCGCCTTTGCAACTTCCTTCGATGAAGTGGTTCTTACCCTGTTCGTGGCCGGCCCCGAGCAGGCCACGCTGCCGCGCCAGATGTTTGCCGGCATCAAGGACAACATCAGCCCGACCATCGCCGCGCTGGCGACGATCCTGATCCTGTTTTCGACCTGCCTGCTGCTGGCCCTGGAATGGCTGCGCGGGCGCAACAAGGCCGCAGCCCGCTTCTGACGCTGCGTCCTTCCGGATACCCACATGGAACCCATTTCATGAATCGTCGTGAGATGCGTTCTAGAAACCCAACGGAGACCTGACATGTTGCAACAACTCAAAGATCCTTCCCTGCTGCGCCAGCAAGCCTATGTCAATGGCGCCTGGTGCGACGCCGACAGCGGCGTCAGCCTGGACGTCCACAACCCCGCCAACGGCGTCCTGCTGGGCCATGTGCCGATGATGGGCGCAACCGAGACGCGCCGCGCCATCGAGGCCGCCAACGCTGCCTGGCCGGCCTGGAAGAAGAAGACCGCCAAGGAGCGCAGCGTCATCCTGCGCCGCTGGTATGAGCTGATGATGGCCAACGCCGACGACCTGGCCCTGATCATGACCGCCGAGCAAGGCAAGCCGCTGGCCGAGGCACGGGGCGAAATCGGCTATGCCGCCTCCTTCATCGAATGGTTTGCCGAAGAAGGCAAGCGCACCTACGGCGACACCATCCCCTCGCCTTCCCCGAACAGCCGTATCGTCGTGGTCAAGGAAGCCATCGGCGTATGCGCGGCGATTACGCCGTGGAACTTCCCGGCGGCAATGATCACCCGCAAGGCCGGCCCGGCACTGGCGGCCGGCTGCCCGATGGTCTTGAAGCCGGCCGAAGCCACTCCCTTCTCGGCCCTGGCGCTGGCGGTCCTGGCCGAGCGCGCCGGCGTGCCGGCCGGCGTGTTCAGCGTCGTCACCGGTGCGGCCAAGGAGATCGGCGGCGAAATGACTTCCAACCCCATCGTGCGCAAGATCAGCTTCACCGGCTCCACCGGCGTGGGCAAGCTGCTGATGCAGCAGAGCGCATCGAGCATCAAGAAGCTTTCGCTGGAACTGGGCGGCAATGCCCCCTTCATCGTCTTCGACGATGCCGACCTGGATGCCGCCGTCGAGGGCGCCATCGCCTCCAAGTACCGCAATGCCGGCCAGACCTGTGTGTGCGCCAACCGCATCTACGTGCAAGACGGCGTGTACGACGCCTTCGCTGCCAAGCTGGTGGAAGCGGTCAGGAAGCTGAAGGTCGGCGACGGCATGGAGAATGGCGTGAACCAGGGCCCGCTGATCAACGAACAGGCCGTCAAGAAGGTCGAACAGCACGTCGCCGACGCCGTCGCCAAGGGCGCCCGCGTGCTGCTGGGCGGCAAGCGCCACACGCTGGGCCATGGCTTCTTCGAACCCACCGTGCTGGCCGACGTCACCCCGGCCATGCAGGTTGCGCGCGAAGAGACCTTCGGCCCCATGGCCCCGCTGTTCCGCTTCAAGACCGATGACGAAGCCGTGGCCCTGGCCAACGACACCGAATTCGGCCTGGCCAGCTATTTCTATTCACGCGACATCGGCCGCATCTGGCGCGTCGCCGAAGGCCTGGAATCGGGCATGGTGGGCATCAATACCGGGCTCATCTCCAATGAGGTCGCCCCCTTCGGCGGCGTCAAGCAATCCGGTCTGGGCCGCGAAGGGTCGCACTATGGGATCGATGATTATCTGGTGGTGAAGTATCTGTGCATGGGGGGAATCTGACACCAGCCACCGCCGCAGGAAAGCAACCCGCCTGACCAGGCATCGCACCGACTCTTGAAAACGCCGCACCGCTGTGCAAACAGCCGTGCGGCGTTGTCCATGATGGCGCAGGCGCACAAGCACGGCGCAGCCCGTTGCACGCATTTATCGCATAAGAAAACCGAATGTGAAAGATTCAAAAAGCTAATTTTTCTTATGAGCGCGGCAATCGTATAACTCCAGTTCCCCTTACCTCAACACCCACCACGGGAGACTGGACCATGCACACCGCCCCACCCCGGCACCAGCCGGTTCGCGCCTCATTGGCCGCCTTCGTCGGCACCATGATCGAATGGTATGACTTCTACATCTACGCCATGGCCTCGGCCCTGGTGTTCGGCAAGCTGTTCTTCCCGACCACCAATGGTTTCTACGGCACGCTGGCTTCCTTTGGTACCTTCGCCGTCGGCTTCCTGGCGCGACCGCTGGGCGGGGCGATATTCGGCTACATCGGTGACCGCGTCGGTCGCAAGAAATCGCTGGTGATCACGCTGTTGATGATGGGCTCGGTGACGATCCTGATCGGGCTGCTGCCGACCTATGCCAGCATCGGCATCTGGGCGCCGGTGGCACTGGTGGTCCTGCGACTGATCCAGGGCATCGCAGTCGGGGGCGAATGGGGCGGGGCCGTGCTGATGGCGGCCGAACATTCGCCGGATCGCAGCCGGCGCACCTTCCTGGCCTCGTTCGCGCAACTGGGCAGCCCCGCCGGGCTGATCCTGGCCACGCTCATGTTCAAGCTGGTCAGCAGCCAGGACAATGCGGTCTTCCTCGACTGGGGCTGGCGCGTTCCCTTCCTGGTGAGCGCCTTGCTGCTGGCGGTGGGATTCGCGATCCGGCTGTCGGTGCAGGAGTCACCGGACTTCCTGGCCGAACAGCAGCGCCGCGCCAAGGCACCCGCCGCCCGCGCCGAGCGTGCACCGCTGACCGAGGTATTGCGGGGCGCGCCCGGCCTGCTGATGCTGGCCATCGGTGCCAATGTGCTGGGCATCGCCGGCTTCTACTTCACCAATACCTTCATGCTGGTGTACACCACGCAATACCTGCACCTGCAGCGGGCGCTGGTGTTGAATGGCTTGCTGGTGGTGTCGGTGATGCAGTTCTTCATCACGCCACTGGCGGCGCACCTGGCACGCGGCGTCGGCAATCATCGCTTCCTGGTGGCGATGTCGGCGCTGTCGGTGGTCTCGCCCTATGCCATGTTCTCGCTGGTGGACCAGGGTTCGCTGGGCAGCGTGACACTGGGCGTGGCGATCGCGGTGCTCTTCATCGGCGCCTACTATGCGGTCATCGCCGGCTTCGTCAGCGAGGCCTTCCCGACCCGCATCCGCTACACCGGCATTTCCATGGCCTATCAGATTTCGGGCGCCATCTTCGGCGGGCTGACGCCCTTGCTGGGCACCGTCCTCGCGGAAAAATTCCAGGGCCAGTGGTGGCCGCTGGCCCTGCTGTTCTCCGGTATCTCGCTGCTGTCGCTGCTGTGCGTGCAGCGCCTGGGCCATGCGCACCATGCCGCCCCGGAACGCGGTCTGCAGGCGCAGGAGGGCTGATGAAGACCTTCTACCATCCCGACCAGAAACTGCATCACCCCCAGAGCTATTACTCGCGCGGCAAGATGCGCGTGCCGCAGGAGGTACCGCAACGGCTGGACGAACTGGCCGCGCTGGCCACCCGCCTGGGCTTTGCCGTGCAGGCACCACCGGATGCCGGGGCGGCCGCCATCGGTGCGGTGCATGCGCTGGATTATCTGCAATTCCTGCAGGAGGCCCATGCGCAATGGATGGCCTTGCCCGACGACTGGGGCGATGAAGTGGTCTCCAACATCTTCGTGCGCGAACCCAATCCCCTGCGCGGCGTGCTGGCCAAGGCGGCGCGTTACCTGGCCGATGGCAGCTGCCCGGTGGGGCCGCAGACCTGGCATGCCGCCTACTGGTCGGCGCAATGCGCCATCGCCGGCGCGCAGGCGCTGCTGGCCGGTGAGCGGCGTGCCTATGCGCTGTGCCGCCCACCCGGCCACCATGCGCGGCGCGATGCGGCCGGTGGCTTCTGCTATCTCAACAATGCCGCCATCGCCGCGCAGATGCTGAGCGAACGTCATCGGCGGGTGCTGGTGCTCGATACCGACATGCACCATGGCCAGGGCATCCAGGAAATCTTCTATGCCCGGCGTGACGTGATGTATGTCTCCATCCACGGTGATCCGGTGAACTTCTATCCGGTGGTGGCCGGCTTCGAGGAAGAGCGCGGCCAGGGCGAAGGCCTGGGTTACAACCTCAACCTGCCCATGCCGCATGGCTCGCCGGAGGCGGTCTTCTTCGACCGGCTGCAACAGGCCTGCCGTGCCATCACCCTGTATCAGCCGGAGGTGCTGGTGCTGAGCCTGGGCTTCGACATCTTCGAGAAAGACCCCCAGGCCGTGGTCGGCGTGAGCGCAGCCGGCTTCGAACGGCTGGGGCGCGCAGTCGGAGCGCTGGGACTGCCCACGCTGGTGGTGCAGGAAGGCGGTTACCATATTGCCGGATTGCAGGACAATGCCGCGCGATTCTTCGCCGGACTGGAGCATCCCTGAATCGTCATTGCCGCGCCCCCAGCCCCCAACGCCAGAGCCCCCCATGCGCCACGAC
>NZ_JADWMY010000012.1 GCF_015767275.1 Herbaspirillum sp. AP02 | reverse complement strand
CCCCACAAAATCTTGCGCATCCCCCAATGCTTGCATACCATCGACTCTCAATTCGATCACACCGCCCTGTATGAGTAACATCAAGACGAGCGCCCGACCAGTTGCCGCAGTCTTGCTCGTCCTGATGATGGGTCTGTCCTGCGCCAGGATCGCCCGCGCCCAATCCCCCGCCAGCCCTGACCCCGCCAACCCCGTCATCGAGATCAAGCTGGCCGATCTCAACGATGACAATCCCCTCATCGATTACCGCAAGGCCGTCCTTGAACTGGCGATGCGGGCGACCGGCAAGCGCTTCTCCATCAAGGGTTGCCAGGTGGCCGATGTGGCGACCTCCGACCAGCGCTACGTCCAGCTGATCCAGGCCGGCCAGTACTGCAACCTGATGACCACGTCCGCCGGCAGTTCCATGACCCGGGGGCTGGAAGGCATTCCCTTTCCGATCTACCTCGGCGGGGGTGGCTACCGGGTGCTGATGGCCAATACCGCCAGCCTGCAGCGCGCCAGGGATATCCGTAGCCTCGACGACCTGCGCAGGTTCCGCATCGGCTCCGGCATCGGTTGGACCGACACCAGCATCATGCAGGCCAATGGCCTGGACGTCGTGCAGGGCAACTATCTCAATCTCTTCGAGATGCTCAAGGCCAGGCGCTTCGACTTCTATAACCGCTCCGTCTTCGAAGCGGGCGGCGAGCTGGAGACCTACGACCGCGACCACCAGCTGGCCATCGTGCCGGACCTGGTGCTGTACTACCCGGTGGACCTGTTCTTCTACACCACGCCGGGGCGCGACGATATCCGCGACGCCCTGCTCGAAGGCCTGCGCAAGATTCATCGCAGCGGCGAGCTGGCCGAGTTGATCCGCCAGCATCGCTCCACGCGCCAGGCGCGCCAGTTGCTGAAGTCCACTCATCCACGCGTCATCGTCCTCAACAATGATCGCCTCACGCCCCTGGAGCGCAAGGCCATCGAGACCTATCGCCTGGACTGGTTCAAATAAGCGGGCTTCGCCCGCGTCACGTTCTCTGCAAGACCATGAAAATGAAACTCAATAGCCTCGGCGTCTATATCGCCATTGCCATGCTGGTGGCCCTGTGCCTGCCGGTGGTGCTGGCGCTGACCGTGCTCAACGGCGTGCGCGAAAAGCAGATCGGTATCGAGATGCAGGCACTGGTCAACGAAAAGGCGCAAACCATGCAGCACAGCCTGGTGCTGCCGGTGTGGAGCCTGGACAAGTCCGACATCAACGCCGTGCTGCAAGGGGCCATGCTTGATCCGCAGGTGGTGTCGGCCGAAATCGCCGATCCCGATGAAAAGATCATCGCCCGCGTGGAAGACGGGCAGCGGCGCCTGGGCAACATCATCTCGCGCAGCGTACCGCTGGTGATGCAGCAGAACCACCAAGACGTGAGCCTGGGCAGCCTGCGCCTGATCGTGTCGGACTACCAGCTGCAACGCAAGCTGGCCGCCGACAAGAGCTTCCACACCCTGGTGCTGCTGGCGCAGGCGGTGGCCTCGCTGATCATCATCGGGCTGCTGGTCTATCGCCGCATTCTCAAGCCCATCGGCATGCTGACCGAGGCCACCGAGCGCATCGAGCACGGCAGTTTCGATGAACGCAT
Organism: Herbaspirillum sp. AP02; assembly: GCF_015767275.1. Lineage (GTDB taxonomy): Bacteria > Pseudomonadota > Gammaproteobacteria > Burkholderiales > Burkholderiaceae_D > Herbaspirillum. Next base: position 146,487 of record NZ_JADWMY010000012.1, on the reverse strand, counting down.
CGCCATCCCCCAGGAGGATGAAATCGGCCAGCTGGCGCGCCATATGGAGGCCATGCAGAGCAGCCTGAAGGCGCTCTTCGATGAACAGGCAGCCATTCTCGGCAACATCCCGGCAGGGGTGCTGTTCGTGCGCGACGGCAGTATCGTGTTCGTCAACGAGGCCGCCCAGGTCTTGCTTGGCGCTGCGGACAAGAAGCTCGTCGGCCAGCCCGCCGAAGAGGTGTTCGTCGAACCGGCCCAGCAGGCGGCCTACGTGGCACAGGCGGTGGCCCGTTCCAGCGGTGCGGTCGGCGAGATCGTGCTGTTGCGCCGTGGCGATGGAGGGAGCTTCCCGGCCGAATTGCATACCTCGCTGATCGACCCGGCGCGGCCGTCGGACCAGATCTGGGTGGTCATCGATGTCAGCGCACGGCTGGAAGCGGAAAACCGCATTGATCGCCTGGCCTTCTATGATCCGGTCACCCATCTCCCCAACAAGAAGCTGTTCATGGATCGCCTGCAACGCGGTCTGGGGCGTCGTCGCAACAACGGTACGGCAGGCGCGGTGTTCGTGATGGAAATCACTCGCGCCGACCTCTTCTATGGTGGCGCCAAGTCCGACGAGGTGGAGCAGTTGCTGGTCGAATGCGCGCGCCGCTTCTCCAGCTGCGTCACACCCGAGCAGACGGTGGCACGCCTGGATGGCGAGAAGTTCGCGCTGGGCAGCGAGATCCGGAGCCAGGACCTGGCCGAATGCCTCCGCTTCTGTGAAGCGCTGGCCCATCGCATCATCGCCACCTTCACCGATCCCCATGCCCTGGCTGTTGCGCGCTTTCCCTGCACGATCAACCTGGGCATCAATATCGTCCACGACGATCACCACGGCGCGGCCGAACTGCTGATGCAGGCCGAGCTGGCGATGGTGCAGTCGCGCCTGGCCGGCCGCAATACCTTCCGCTTCTTTGATCCCGCCATGCAGGCACTGGCCAACCAGCGCGGCCAGCTGGAAGCGGAACTGCGGCAGGCGGTCGCACAGCGCCAGTTCATCGTGTATTACCAACCGCAGGTGACCTATGAAGGGGACGTGGTAGGTGCCGAAGCGCTGCTGCGCTGGAAGCATCCAGAGCGGGGCCTCGTTGCGCCGGGCGGGTTCATCCCGGTGGCCGAAGACATGGGCTTGATGGAGCAGATCGGCCAGCAGGTGCTGCATGCCATCTGTGGCGATCTGCAGGCCTGGCAACGCCAGGGGCTGGCGCGTGAGCTGGTGGTGGCGGTGAATGTGTCGGCGCAGGAATTCAAGGTGGACAATTTCGTGGGCCGCTTCCGCGAGATCATCCGCCAATATCGGATTCACAGTCATTCCCTGAAGGTGGAGTTGACCGAGAGCATGATGGTGGACCAGGTCGAAGACGTGATCGCCAAGATGCAGCGGCTGAAGTCCAGCGAGATTTCGATCTCGCTGGATGATTTTGGTACTGGCTACTCTTCCTTGGCCTATCTGGGACGCTTCCCGATCGACCAGATCAAGATCGATCAGAGCTTCGTGCGCGAGATGGAGACCGATGCCGCCATGGCCAGCATCGTGCGCAGCATCATCATGCTGGGCCAGAGCCTGAACCTGTCCATCATCGCCGAAGGGGTGGAGACGCAGCAGCAGCGCGACCTGCTGCATGCACAAGGCTGTTCGCTGTACCAGGGCTACTGGTACGGCAAGCCCGTGCCGGGGGAGCAATTCGTCGAACTGCTGGCGACGCCGGATCGCTTCCGCTGATCCGGTCGGCAGGGCTGCCGCTGGACATCAGCGCCGCGCAGTCAGGTAGTCCGGCAACCAGGCCAACCAGCGCGGGCGACGCTTCTTTGCGTTCGGGCGCTCACCGTCGCCTTCCTCGTCCGCTCCATGCGCCATCCGATACAGCAGTGGCAACACCAGTAGCGTCAACGCCGTGGAGGACAGGATGCCGCCGATCACCACCGTGGCCAGCGGTCGCTGTACCTCGGCGCCGGTGCCGGTGGCCAGTGCCATCGGCACGAAGCCCAGTGACGCCACCAACGCCGTCATCAGCACCGGGCGCAGGCGTGTCATGGCACCCTCGTGGATCGCCGCATCCAGGGTGCGACCTTCCTCGCGCAGGCTGCGGATGAAGGAGATCATCACCAGCCCGTTGAGGACCGCCACGCCCGACAGCGCGATGAAGCCCACCGCCGCCGAGATCGACATCGGGATGCCGCGTGCGGCCAGCGCCAGGATGCCGCCGGTCAGCGCGAAGGGAATGCCGGTGAAGACCAGCAAGCCATCCTTGACGTTGTTGAACATCGCAAACAGCAGTACGAACACCATCAGCAGCGCCACCGGGATGACGATCTGCAGGCGTTGCGTGGCCGATTGCAGATTCTCGAACTGCCCGCCCCAGGTGGTCCAGTAACCGGTGGGGATGCGCACCTGCGCCTGCAGTGCCTGTTCCGCATCGGCCACGAAGGAACCCAGATCGCGGCCCCGTACGTTGGCGCTGACCACGATGCGGCGCTTGCCGTCTTCGCGGCTGACCTGGTTGGGGCCGGGGGCGATGTTGAGCGTCGCCACCTCCGCCAGCGGGACATAGCTGATGCGGCTGGCACCCTCCTGCAGCGGCAGCGCGATGGGCAGGCGACGCAGGGCGTCCAGGTCGGCGCGGGCGGCTTCGGGCAGGCGCACCACGATGGCGAAGCGGCGGTCGCCCTGGAATAGCGTGCCGGCCTGGGTGCCGCCGATGGCGGTGGCAATCGTGTCCTGCAGGTCGGAGACGTTCAGGCCATAGCGCGCCAGTTTCTGGCGGTCGATATCCACGCTCAGCATCGGCAGGCCGGTGGTCTGTTCCACCTTCACTTCGGTGGCGCCGCGGGTCTTCTGCAGTACGGCGGCGACCTTGGCGGCGGTGTCGTTGAGCACGCCCATGTCGTCACCGAAGACCTTGACCGCGACATCGCTGCGCACGCCCGAGATCAGCTCGTTGAAGCGCAGCTGGATAGGCTGCGAGAACTCGTAGCTGTTGCCGGGGATGCCGGCTACGGCCTGCTGGATCGCGTCGCGCAATTGCTCATGCGTCTTGCGGGGCTGCGGCCATTGCGACTCCGGCTTCAACATGATGTAGCCGTCGGAGATATTGGGCGGCATCGGGTCCGAGGCCACCTCGGCAGTGCCGGTGCGGGCGAAGACGCGTTCGATCTCGGGGAATTGCCGCATCAGCGCCTTCTCGATCTGCTGCTGCATCTCCAGCGATTGCGTCAGGCTGGTACCGGGGATGCGCAAGGCCTGGATCGCCATGTCACCCTCGTTGAGACTAGGCACGAACTCGGTCCCCAGGCGCGTGGCCAGCACCGCGCACACCACGATCAGCGCACCGGCAAAACTGAGCACCACCGGCTTGTTGTCCATGATGCGCACCAGCAGCGGCGCATAGAGGCGCTTGGCCCATTGCATCAGGATGTTCTCCTTCTCGGAGACGCGCTCGCCGATGAACAGGGCGATGGCCGCCGGGATGAAGGTCACCGACAGGATCATCGCGCCCAGCAGTGCCGCCACCACGGTGAAGGCCATCGGCGTGAACATCTTGCCTTCCACCCCGGTCAGCGCAAACATGGGCAGGTACACGATCATGATGATCAGTTGCCCGAACAGCAGCGGCCGGCGTGCCTCGCGGGCGGCGGCGAAGACCTCATGGAAGCGCTCGCTGCGCGTGAGCGGGCGGCCGTGATGTTGCTGGGCATGGGCCAGGCGGCGCACGCAGTTTTCCACGATCACCACCGCACCATCGATGATGATGCCGAAATCCAGCGCACCCAGGCTCAGCAGGTTGGCGCTGACCTTGTTGGAGACCATGCCGGTGAAGGTGAACAGCATGGCCAGCGGAATCACCATGGCCGTGATGATGGCGGCGCGGATGTTGCCGAGGAAGACGAACAGCACCGCAATCACCAGCAGCGCGCCTTCGATCAGGTTCTTCTTGACCGTGGCGATGGCCTTGTCCACCAGCACGGTACGGTCGTAGACGGTGATGGCCTCGACCCCGGCCGGCAGGTTGCGGTTGATCTCGCGCAGCTTCTTGTCCACCGCCTGCGAGACCGTGCGGCTGTTCTCGCCGATCAGCATGAAGACCGTGCCCAGGACCACTTCGCGCCCGTTCTCGGTGGCCGCACCCGTGCGCAACTCACGTCCCATACCGACCTCGGCCACATCACGGATGCGAATGGGCACGCCGCGCACATTGGCCAGGATGATATTGCCGATGTCGTCCAGCGAGGCCACCTGGCCCGGCGCCCGGATCAGGTACTGCTCGCCGCGCCGTTCGATGTAGCCGGCGCCGACATTGCTATTGTTCTTTTCCAGGGCCTTTATGATGCTGTCCATGGTCATGCCATAGGAGGCCAGGCGTTCGGCCGAGGGTGCCACGTGGTATTCGCGGGCGTAGCCGCCGATGGTGTTGATCTCGGTCACGCCCGGCACCAGCCGCAGTTGTGGCTTGATGACCCAGTCCTGGATCTCGCGCAGGTCGGCAGCGCCATAGGGCGTGCCGTCGGGTTTGCGGGCGTCCTCGCGGGCTTCCACGGTCCACAGGTAGATTTCACCGAGGCCGGTGGAGATCGGCCCCATGGCCGGATCGATGCCAGCGGGCAGCTGGCTCCTGGCCTGCTGGATGCGCTCGTTGACCAGTTGCCGCGCAAAGTAGATGTCGGTACCGTCCTTGAAGATGACCGTGACCTGCGACAGCCCGTAGCGCGACAGCGAGCGTACCTGTTCCAGTTGCGGCAGGCCCGACATGGCGGTCTCGATCGGGTAGCTGATGCGCTGCTCGGTTTCCAGCGGTGAATAGCCGGGGGCGGCGGTGTTGATCTGCACCTGCACGTTGGTAATGTCGGGCACGGCGTCGATGGGCAGCTTCTGGTAGTTGTAGACCCCATAGGCCGCCATGCCCAGCACCGCCAGCAGGACCAGCCATCGATGCTCGATGGCGAAGCGAATGATGCGTTCAAACATGATCGTCGTCTTTCAGAATGGTGGGAGTGGCGTGGCGCGATGTTCGCGATCCACCTCAGTGGCTATGCTCGGCCGCGCCCTTGCCCAGCTCGGCCTTGATGGCAAAGCTGCCGGCGGCGGCATACTGCTGCCCCGCTTCCAGGCCGGAGAGGATTTCCACCGACTTGCCGTCGCTGCGCCCGGTGCGCACTTCCTGCACCTTGAAGCCATCGTCCACCCGTACGAAGACCGCGCTCTTGTTGTCCACCGTCTGTAGCGCTTCCGCATCCACTGCCAGTGCTACCTCGCTGGCCTCGGTCATCACATCGACGGTGACGAACAGTCCTGGGCGCCAGCTCTCCTGCGGATTGGGCAGAACTACATGGGCCTTGGCGGTGCGGGTCTGTTCCCCGATCAGGGCGCCGACATAGGAGATGCGGCCGGTAGCGTTCGCCTCGAAGGCGGTGGCGCGCACCACGGCGGACGTACCGACGCGGACCTTCTGCAAGTCCCTGGGCGAGACGATGATCTCGGCCCATACGCTGGAGAGGTCGGCGATGATGAAGGCGTTGGCATCCTCGCGCACGGCCTCGCCCAGTCCCAGGTGCTTCTCGACCACGGTGCCGTCGAAGGGGGCGCGGATCTCGTGCCGGCTGAGGGCGCCGCTACCCGTTCCGGTGACACCGATGGCGCGCAGCTTCTGGCGTGCATTGCGCACGGCGACCTCGGCTTCCTGCAGGGACAGTTGCGCCTGCTGGTAGTCCTGTTCGGCCGAGATCTTCTGTTCCCACAACTGTTTCTCGCGTTGCCAGGTGCTGCGTGCCAGGCTCAGGCGCTGTTCGGCGTTGAGCAGTTCGGAACGTTGTTCGGAGACGGCGCTGCTGCTGATGACGGCCAGTACCTGGCCCTTGCGCACCTTCTGGCCCAGCGTGGCCGAGACCGATTCGACCACGCCGGCCACCTGCGGCACCACATGCGCGGTGCGGTCTTCGTTGAAGCGAATTTCGCCCGGCAGTTGCAGCCCGCTTTCGATGCGCGCTGCGCCGACCTGCTTCAGGGTGATACCGGCCGCAGTGATCTGTTCCTGGCTGAGGGCGACCTTGCCTTCGGACTCGCCATGTCCTTCCTTGTCCTCGTCATGGTCTTTATGTTCTTCATGGTCGCCATGCGCTTGCTGGCCGTCGGCTTTGCTTTTTTCCTGATGGTCGTCCTCCTTGTGGGCGCCCTCTTCCTGATGCGCAGAGGCGGCTTCGGCGCCGCCCTGGCCCTTCATCAGGGTCCATCCGCACAGCAGCGCGGCGATGGCGATGATCGCGGCGATGGCGAGTTTCTGTTTGCTGGTCATGGTGGTTCTCATTGCAGGTTGAGGGTGGTGTCGCTACTGAGGCGATCGAGTTCGGCGGCGGCCTGGAAGGCGGCCGACAGGGCTTTCCAGTACTGCGCCCTGGCCTGGAAGTAGGTGCGCTGCGCATCCAGCACATCGAGGAAGCCGAACTTGCCGAGCGTGAAGCCGGTGCGGGCGGCCAGATAGGCGCTCTGTGCGCCGGGGACGATGTCCTGGCGCAGCGCCTGTGCTTCGGCCCGTGCATTGCGCAGGCGCTCGTAGGATTGCGCGGCGTCGTTCTGCATCTGCAGTTCGACCAGGGCCAGTTCGTCACGTGCCTTGTCGGTGCGCTTGAGGGCTTCCAGCTCATTGCCGCGATTGCTGTCGAACACCGGGATGGGTAGCGAGAAGCCGACCACCCACATGTTGCGTGCCGCTTCTTCGTCGCGCTTGTTGCCCAGCGAGAGCGTCAGGTCGGGAACCCGCTTGCTGCTTTCGATGCGTGCCAGCGCGCCGCGCCGCTCCACCTCCAGCCGTGCCAGTTGCACCGCCGGTCCGTTGGCCACGCGTGCGGTGAGGTCGGCGATGGCCGGTAGCGGCGGCAGGGTGTCCAGCGCCGTATCGGCCAGCACGACGTCGGCCTGCCGGGCGTTCCACAGGCTGGCGAGCTGGCCGCGCGCGAGAGTGGCGTCACTGTCGGCCTGTTGGCGTTCCAGTTGCGCCGTGGAGAGCGCCAGCTGCGCCTTGGTCTGCTCCACCGGCGAGACCTTGCCGGCCTGCACGCGGCGCGCCGTCATGTCGGCGGCGGTCTGCGCCAGCTGCACCAGTTCGGCCGCCAGGCGCTGGCGTTCGCCGGCCAGCAGGGCGTCGTGATAGGCGGTGGTGACGCGGCTGCGCATCTGCTGGCGCAGGCTGGCGTACTCCAGCCTGGCCATGTCCAGCTGACGCTGCGCCGCATCGATGCGGGCGCTGCGCTTGCCGCCCAGTTCGATGGGCTGGTTGATCTGGTAGGTGGTGGTGCGGCTGGCCTTGCGGGTGTCTTCCATGAGCGCGGAAAACTCCGGATTGGGGCGCGCACCGGCTTGCATCAGGCTGCCTTCGACTGCTTCGATCTCCAGGCGGGCCGCTGACAAGGCCTTGTTGTGGGCGGCGGCCAGGTCCAGTGCGGCGGCCAGGGTCAGGATGGGCGCCGCGTCGGTGGATGGTGCCGAAAACGGGACAGCAACTGGCGGCGTGGCTTGGGCCACGGCCAGGGCCGGCGCAAGCAGGGCAAGCGCCAGCATGGGGATATGCCGGTACATCGAATTCTCCAGTGGTGAAAAGGGGAATCCGGCGAGTGCAGAATGAAGGGAAGCGTGCTCGCCGGGCTAGGCGGCGAGCGGCCAGTTGGGCTTGTCCGGCCCGTCGGCGATGTGGGAAGTGGGATGGGGGGCGATGGTGCTGAAAACGTCAAGCGCGGTGCCGATCTGTTCGGCCATCGGCGCGCCCTGCCATTGCATCGATTTCATGCAGGAAAGCTGGCAGACCGGGCAGGCCGCATCGGCATCGCCACCCTGCCCCGCGTTGCCGCGGGCGTCGGGTGAGGCTTCGTCGCCTGCTGGTGCAGCAACGTGTTCATGGTGGCCGGGATGGCCGGCAGGCGCGGCACCGTGGGTTTCCTTTTCCGGCTGGCAATAGCTGGCCACCGCTGCCCACGAGAGCTGCAACGGCAACAACAAGGCCAGGAAAAGAATCAATGCGCGCATGGAGGAGACGTGGGTTTGGCTACCGGCCCGGGACAGGCAGGTAGCCACGATGTGTCGCTGTCACCGTAGCCATAGCCACAGCGACAACCACAGTTGCCGTTACCGCTGCGGTAACGACCGGCGCCGATTATGCCCCGTTGTAGAGCGAGGAGTCAAAGGCCTGGTTCTGGGTGCTGCTGTCCTGCATGGAGGGCTTGGCGCCGGCGGTCTGCATCGGCTGGCCCAGTTCGGCAGCCTTCAGTTCGGCAACCACGTCGGCGCGGGTCTTGGTCCCCTGGTATTGCACCACCGGATAGTTGTTGCGGGCCGACAGGTTGGCCTGGTCGCGGGCCGCTTCGGTGGGGACGGTGGACTGGGCGAAGGCCGACAGGGAGAAAGCGCTGACCAGGGTGCCGATGACGAGATGCGAGATTTTCATGATGAAGCTCCTTTGAAAAGTGGTTCCACAAGGCCCTTGCCGATACACGCCCGGATGGGTGGCGACAGGGCCGACGCGATGACCAGTGGTGTCTCTGGCGTATCGTTGGAATGGATTCTAAGGAGCTGGTCCGCACAGAAAGATTGCCCAGTCATTACAGATTTGTAATGAATGCCCGACGCGGCTGGTTCACAATACCGGCTCATCCGTCAGGAATCCGATCATGCATATCTTGTTGGTGGAAGACGAGCCCAAATCCGGCGACTATCTGCAGCGCGGGCTGACCGAGTCCGGCTTCGTCGTGGACTGGGTGCAGACCGGCGTGGATGGCCTGCACCATGCGCGCACGCTGGACTACAAGCTGATCATCCTGGATGTGATGCTGCCCGGCATGAACGGCTGGGACATCCTGCGTGAACTGCGGCGCAGCCACGACACGCCGGTGCTGTTCCTGACCGCGCGCGACGAGGTGGAAGACCGCGTCAAGGGCCTGGAACTGGGTGCCGACGATTACCTGGTCAAGCCCTTCGCCTTCACCGAACTGCTGGCGCGGGTACGCACCCTGTTGCGCCGTGGCCCCAGCCGTGAGGCCGACATCATCGACTATGACGACGTCGTGGTCGATGTGGTCAGACGCAAGGTGACGCGGGCCGGCCAGCGCATCGACCTCACCGCCAAGGAATTCGCGCTGCTGCACATGCTGATCCGGCGACCCGGTGAAGTGCTGTCGCGGCCGCAGATCGCCTCGCAGGTGTGGGACATGAATTTCGACAGCGATACCAATGTGGTCGACGTCGCCGTGCGCCGTCTGCGTGCCAAGCTCGATGACGGTTTCGACAAGAAGCTGCTGCATACCGTCTGGGGCATGGGCTACGTGTTCGAGGCGCGCCAGTGAGCCAGCGCGCACCGGCCTCGATGAGCCTGCGGCTGGTGGTGCTGTTCGGGCTGCTGGCGCTGCTCATTTTCACCGCCGTGGGCAGCTATCTCTCGCATTCGCTGCATGTACAGCTGGAGCGGCGCGATGATGAGGAATTGGCCGGCAAGTGTCGCTCCATCAATCACCTGGTCGAACATGCGGCCTCGCTGGACGACATCCTGGCGCGCCGCCATCTGGTGCTCGATACCCTCTCCGGCCACGACCAGTTGCTGGTGCGCATCGCCCGCGCCGAGGGCAGCACGCTGATGGAAAGCCACGACCCGGCCGCCGGCAAGCCGGGGCTGGACCTGTCACGGATCGACATCCGCGCCTGGGACAGTATCCAGTCGCTGCACATTGGCGACCTGCGCGCCCGCTACATCGCCAGCAAGCCGGTCACGCGCTCGGGGGAGCAGGCCGTGGTGCTGGTGGTACGCACCGCCTCGGACCGCATGCAGCTGCTGGCCGACTATCGCTCCGATGTATGGTGGGCGGCCAGCATCGGGACGATCCTGGCCACCCTGCTCGGCTACTTCCTGGTGCGCAGCGGTTTGCGTCCGCTGCGCATGATGGCCTTGCAGACCCGCGCCATCTCCGCCAACCGTCTGGATACCCGGCTCGACCTGCAGGCCGCACCGCGCGAACTGCACGAGATCGTGCAATCCTTCAACGAGATGCTGGACCGCCTGCATCGCAGCTTCCAGCAACTGAGCCAGTTCTCGGCCGACCTGGCGCATGACCTGCGCACGCCGCTGAACAACCTGATGGTGCAGACCCAGGTGGCACTGGGCAAGCCCCGTGGCATTGATGAATACCAGGCCCTGCTCAGTTCCAATATCGAGGAGTACGAACGCCTGTCGCGGATGATGGAGAGCATGCTGTTCCTGGCCCGTGCCGAAAACGCGCATGTGATGCTGCAGATACAGGATCTTGATGTGGCGCAGGAACTCAACACCATCGCCGAGTATTTCGAGGGCATCGCCGAAGAAGCCCAGGTGGGCATCGCGGTCATCGGTAGCGGACGCATCCAGGCCGACGTGATGCTGCTGCGGCGTGCCGTCGGCAATCTGGTGGCCAATGCCATCCGCTTTACGCCGGCGCAGGGGACGATCACCCTGGAAGCCAGCGCCGTCGATGGCGCCACCGTCATTGCAGTGTCCAACCCCGGCCCGGGCATCCAGGCCGACCTGCTGGAGCGCATCTTCGATCGCTTCTATCGGGCCGATCCCTCGCGCAGCAGCGCCAGCGGCTCCAGCGGGCTGGGGCTGGCGATCGTGCGGTCGATCATGGTGTTACATGGTGGCCAGGCAGGCGTGAGCGACGTACCGGGCCGTCAGACGGTATTCACCCTGCGCTTTCCCATGGCGCAGGCAGGTTCGTCAGGTAAGGCTTGAAGGCCAGGGGCACCGGCCGCACCGAGGTGTCAGCGCGAATCCTCGCTGGGCAGCGCCAGCAGGGTATGCCGCATGAGATCGGGCAATTCCATCTCCAGGGCGATGGCGAGGGCTTCCATGTTGTCTACGGAGATATTGCGATCTCCGCGTTCAACCTCGCTCAGGTAGGTGCGACTGATGTCAGCGCGGAATGCCAGTTCTTCTTGTGACATCTCTTTAAGCCGGCGAACCCTGCGGACGTTTTGTCCGAAGATGATGCGGGCGCTTGGTGGAGTCTCTGTGTTTTTCATGTGCGCAAGGATCGGGCGGCTAGGGGTGACGGTCGATTAGCTACAATTACAAACGCACAAACTATCCGCGACAAACACTTATACCTGCGAATCTCTCGCGGAATAATCGAAAAATAACGAGATTGTTATCGTAGTTTGGTTGAGTGTTTCTTCGAAAAAGCACTAGTTTTTCTTCGAAATATTCAGAACTTTCTGTGTTGATTGTTGCTCTCCGTCTCATCCTGCGAGCAAAAGGATCCTCATCACACGCACTGCATTGATATGGACAAACAACAAGCCCTGCGTCGCGCCAAACGATTGGCTCTGACTTGCCTGCTGGCGGCGATGGCGCTGTTCGTCGGCGCATCGCTGGCACCGCCTTCGCTGTGGAGCGGCCTGCTGCGGGCCATGGCCGAGGCAGCGATGGTAGGCGCCCTGGCCGACTGGTTTGCGGTGAGCGCCTTGTTCCGCCACCTGCCCCTGCCCTGGCTGTCGCGGCACACCGCCATCATCCCGCGCAACAAGGATCGCATTGCCGATAACCTGGCGGTGTTCGTCGAAGAGAAATTCCTGAGCCCGCAATCGCTCGCCGCACTGGTGCGCCGGCACGATCCGGCGCAGCGCCTGTCGGCCTGGATGGCCGCGCCCGAGAATGCAGCGCGCCTGGGCGTCTACATGGCGCAGGCGGTCGGCGCCGTGCTGACGCTCACCGATGACCGCCGCATCCAGGCCTTCGTGCGTGATGCTCTGCATGCGGCATTGGGCAAGCTGGACCTGTCGCGCTCGCTGGCGACCATCCTCGATACGCTCACCCTGGACGGTCGTCACCAGCAGCTGCTGGATCGCGCCATCGTGGCGCTGGCGGAATTGCTCAATCGCGAAGACACCCGCATCTTCATCGCCGAGCGCATGGTGGAGTGGTTGCAGCGCGAATATCCCAAGATCGAAAAGCTGTTGCCGTCCAACTGGATCGGCGAGAAATCCGCTGCCACCCTGGCCGACATCCTGGACAAGCTGTTGAGCGGCATTGCCGACGACCCGCAACACTCGCTGCGTCAGGCCTTCGACCGGCAACTGGCCAGCTTCATCGAGCGCTTGAAGCAGGACCCTGCCCTGCGCGAGCGCGCCGAGCAGATCAAGCGCGAGGTGCTGCAAGGCGATGCCGTGAACGCCTATGTAGGCTGTCTCTGGGAAAGCCTGCGCACCTGGCTGCGACAAGACCTGGAACGCCCCGATTCGGCCCTGCATGCGCAGGCCGCTGCCGCCACCCGGTGGATAGGTCGCGCCCTGCAGGAGGACGCCGCTTTGCGCGCCTCCCTCAACGACCACCTGGAGCAGGCCATGGCCAGCCTCAGCCCGGAGGTGGCGCAACTGCTCACGCGCCACATCAGCGACACCATCAAGCAGTGGGACAGCGCCGAGCTGTCGCGCCAGATCGAACTGAACATCGGGCGCGACCTGCAGTACATCCGCATCAACGGCACGCTGGTGGGTGGACTGATCGGTGCGCTGCTGTACGGCCTGTCATGGCTGATGCAATGGGCCGTGCATGGCCCATGACCCCGTGGCGCTTTGAACCGGACTACTGATCCATCTCCTTGAGGGTCTTGCGCATGATCTTGCCGGTCGCCGTGGTGGGTAGCGTATCGACGAAGGCGATCACGCGGGGATATTCGTGGGCCGCCAGTTGCGCCCGCACATGCTGCTGCAGCTCGGCCACCAGTGACTGGCCCGGCGCGTATCCCTCCTTGAGCACCACGAAGGCTTTCACCACCTCGGTCCGCAATGCATCCTTGATGCCCACCACCGCCGCGATGCGCACCGCCGGATGGCGCATGATGCACTCCTCGATCGGCGCCGGCCCGATGCGATAACCGGCGCTGGTGATGACATCGTCGTTGCGGCCCAGGTAGCGGATATAGCCTTGCTCATCCATGTTGCCCAGATCCCCCGTGAGCAGGAAGTCGCCGGCGAATTTCTCCCGCGTGGTCTCTTCATTGCGCCAGTAGCGCAGGAACATCACCGGGTCCGGCGCACGGATGGCGATGTTGCCGACGGCACCGCGCGCCACGATCCGACCGTCCTCGTCGACGATCTGCACATCGTGGCCAGGCACGGCGCGGCCCATGCTGCCCGAAGCGCTGGGATAGAGCTGCGACGAGGAGGAGACCACCAGATTGCACTCGGTCTGGCCATAGAACTCGTTGATGGTCACGCCCAGCGCCTCGCGCCCCCAGGCGATCAGGTCATCCCCCAGCGTTTCGCCACCGCTGGCCACGCTGCGCAGCGAGAAATTCCACTGTTCCCGTGGTGACGGTGTACCGCGCAGCATCTTCAGGGCGGTCGGCGGGAAGAACACATTGCGGATGCCATGCCGCGCCAGCAGGCCGAACACGGCCTCGGCATCGAACTTTTCCAGACGCCGCGCCACCACCGCCACACCGTGATACAGCGACGGCAGCAGTACGTCCAGCAGCCCCCCGATCCAGGCCCAGTCGGCCGGCGTCCAGAAGCGGTCGCCAGGTTGCGGGAAACTGTCGTGCGAGACCTCCACCCCCGGCAGGTGCCCCAGCAGTACGCGGTGCGCATGCAGTGCCCCCTTGGCCTTACCGGTGGTGCCGGAGGTATAGATGATCATGGCCGGATCGTCGGCCCGCGTTTGCACCGCCTGCGGCAGCGGCGGGGCCGCGTGCAGGCGGTCCCAGAAGTCGGTGGTCTGCGGCAGCACGATATCGGACTGCTCCACGCAGAACACCACCTTCAGCGCCGGCAGTTCGCCTGCCAGGTGGACCTTGTCCATGCCGCTGCTGTCGGTCACCAGCGCCGCCGCTTCGCTGTTCTGCAGCCGATAGGCGATCGCCTCCGGCCCGAACAGGTAGAACAGCGGCACCGTGATCGCTCCCAGCTTGTAGGCGGCGATATGGGTGATCACCGTCTCGATGCGCTGTGACAGGTAGATACCGATACGGTCCCCGCGCCCGATGCCGGCCTCGGCCAGCACCTGGGCGAACTGGTCGCTCAGTGTCTTGAGCTGGTCATAGCTCCAGGTGGTGACGCTGCCATCGGCCTCCTCGCTGAGGATGGCGGGTCGGCCACTGCCATCGGCCCAGCGGTCGCAGGTGGCGATGCCGATGTTGAAGAATTCGGGTATCTGCCAGTCGTAGCGTGAAGGGATGGCGGACGTGTCCTGAGGGTAATGCGCAGCGGTGATCACCGGCTGCGGCGGGATGTCGTGGCTCACGGAGGTCTCCTGTGGGATGTTCAGGTGGCGACACCTGCGTGGGTATCGCCTGCCCGCATATCATAGCCTCCCTGCTGCAAGCCCCCGCAAGCCCGTGCTACGAGATGAAAACAATTCACCCTGTCCAGGAGAGGCGCTAGGCGAGCGCCAGCCGACCCCTTGTCGGCAACTCCAGCACCGCCAACCCCGGCGTCCCCCCTTCCAGCCTGAACACCGACACCAGCCGCGCCAGTTGCGCGGCCTGGTCCTGCAACGACTGCGCCGCCGCGGCGGCCTGCTCCACCAGCGCTGCATTCTGCTGGGTCACCTGGTCCATCTGCACGATGGCCAGGTTCACCTGTTCGATGCCGGCGCTCTGCTCCTGGCCGGCGGCGCTGATTTCGTTGACCACGGCACCCACCCGCTGCACGCTTTGCACCACCTCCTGCATGGTCAGTCCGGCCTGTTCCACCAGCTTGCTGCCATCACTCACCCGCTGCACCGAGTCGGCGATGAGGCCCTTGATCTCGTGGGCGGCCGTGGCCGAGCGTTGTGCCAGCGCGCGCACCTCGGAGGCCACCACCGCAAAGCCGCGTCCCTGCTCACCAGCGCGGGCCGCTTCCACCGCTGCGTTCAGGGCCAGGATGTTGGTCTGGAAGGCAATGCCATCGATGACACCGATGATGTCCACGATCTTCCTGGAAGAATCGTCGATGGCCCCCATGGTCTTTACCACCTGGCTGACCACATCCCCACCCTGGCGCGCGATGTCCGAGGCCGAGCCCGCAAGCTGGTCGGCCTGGCCGGCGTGGCTGGCATTTTGCCGGACCGTGGCGGTGAGCTGCTCCATCGAGGAGGCGGTCTCTTCCAGCGACGCCGCCTGCTCCTCGGTGCGGGAAGACAAGTCCAGGTTGCCTCGCGCAATCTCGCTGCTGGCCGTGGCGATGGTATCGGTGGAGACGCGCACCTGGCTCACGATCTCCAGCAGCCGGTCATTCATCTTTTTCAAGGCACGCAGGAGCATGCTGGTTTCGTCGCGCCCATGGGCATCGATGGCCGAGGTCAGGTCGCCGGCGGCCACCGTCTCTGCCACGCGCACGGCCCGGTCCAGGGGCCGGGTGATGCTGCGCGTGATCATCCAGGCGATGGCGGTGGCGGCCGCCAGACCGATGATGGCCAGCGTCAGCAGCAGCGTGCGCGCGTGCTGGTAGTTGTCCTCGACCTCCTCGCCGGCACTTTTCATCATGTCGTGCTGCAGCTTGATGAGGGCGTCGGCGGCGTTCATGGTGGCGCTCTGCACCGGACGCACTTCGTCGATGAGCACATCGATGGCGCCCTCCTTGCCACCCTGCTGCACCATGGTCAGGACCTTGTCGCGTTTTTCCATGTAAGCCACCTGGGCGCTGAGCAGTTTGCCCAGGGCGGTGCGGCTGTCGGCGTCGGTGAGCAGGCGGTCAAGTTGCGCCAGGTCGTCGCGCACGGCCTTGTCGGCACCGCTGATGCGCTCGTACTCGCTCTTGATCTGCGCTTCCTTCTTGAGCAGCACGATGTTGCGCACCGAGCGCGCCACCAGGTTGAGCTGGTCGACAATGTCGCCGGCCACCACGGTCTTGGGATACTTGTCGTGGATCACATCCTTCATCTGGCCATTCAGCTGCGCCAGGCGTGCGATGCCGCTGGCGGCCATGGCCAGCATCAATACCATCAGCAGGCCGAAGCCCAACCACAGACGCACACGGATCGTGACGTTGGAAAGTTGCATGGAATTCCCCCTGTTATCGTTTCGTTGTCGGCAGGCAAGCGGGTCGGGCCGCGTAACCGGAAAGCAAGGCAATTGCCGCAGTCGGGTTGCGCCCTTCCCATTCCAGCATAGAAGACGATGCAGGTGAAGCCAAGCGCGGCTTTGTCGCTGGTGAGCACTGCGAGCGGCCGTCTGGTGGGCCGGCCAGGAGGTCGCCAGGAGGGACGATCGGGCGTCCCGGCGCAGATAGCGGGGAGAAAGTGTGAAGAAGATGAAGCCGGTCCGGGCCCGAGATCGCTCAGTCGCCCAGGTCGATGGTCCCGGCCAGGCGGACGGCCGTCGGGGTTTCGTACATCGCCACCACCCAGGCCAGCTGCGCATCATCGGCATGCGCATCGAGCGTGGCGGCGACGAAGTTGATCGAGGCCCGGTCGAGGCTGGCGTAGGGGTCGTCCAGCAGTGTAAGCCTGGCGTAGGCGGCAAAGGCGGCAGCCAGGTAGACCTTGCGCTTGCTGCCGGTGGAGAGCATGAAGAGCTTCTTTTCCAGGTGGGGCGTCAGCGACAGGCCCTCGGTCAGGGCCGGCAGCAGGCTGTGGTCGAAACGCGGAAAACGCTCGGCCATTGCCGCGAATACCTCCGCCGGTATCATCTGGTCGTAGGCCTCGGTACGCGGGTCGATGAAGAAGACCTGGCGCCGATAGGCTTCGCCATCGCTGTCCAGTCGCATGCCGTCCAGTTCCAGTACGCCGTCGCGGGCCGGCATGAAGCCACCCAGCAGGTTCAGCAGCGTGGTCTTGCCGCGCCCATCGCCGCCGCGCACCAGCGTCACGCCGGAGGTGATGCGGGCAGAGAAATCCTGGAACAGGTCGAGACCGGGGTAGGAAAAATTGAGACGGGAAGCCAGCAGCAGGGCCGGACGATCATCGGCTTGGGTCATCGGATGGATTGGGTGAGGCCGGTTCAACGGCGTTGGCGACGGGCGGCTTGCCGCTCCGCTTCCTGGGCGGCCCGTTTCTCCCTGCGGGCATCGGCCAGCATCGCCAGCGCCAGCGCCAGCGGCGGATACAGGAGGATCAGGCCGCTCCAGTCATGATCGGAAAGAAACATCAGGGCCGCAATGCAGAGGTCGACGGCCATGAGGAACATCAGTGGCCAGCCCACGGGGGCACCAAGGAAGGTCTTCTGTCGCTTGTTCTTGAAATACAGGGCCATGCCGTTCACCGTGCCGTGTTATTCGCCGCGTGGCCGCCGAATCGCGCCGGATGGGCGCTATCACTGGCCGGGATCATGCTGGCGATGGGTTGTCTCCTGCCCGCGATTATAGAAGATGTGAAGGATCAGGGGGCATGCGGCGACAGATGTTCCCCGCGAGAAAACCTGTTTACATCGGCTTGTTGACCATCAACCAATACACCATGAGCAGTCCGCCGAAAGCGGGAAAGCCGAGCACAGTCCAGATTTTTTCGAGGCGCCAAAAGCGCGCCGGCAACTCAATGCCCTGCCTAGCGGCGATCTGCGCCATGTCGCGCATCCGCAATTGCAGCCAGACGACCGGCAGCCAGCACGCGCCAGCCAGGGCGTAGAGCGCAAGTGACCAGATGATCCAGGGCGAATGCAAGGGATAACCCGCCAGGTGGATCATCCAGAAGCCCGATAGGGGCTGCACGATCACCGACGGCGTCGTGAACCACCAGTCGGCGCGTGCGACCCAGCGCGTGACCACGGCAATGGCCTGCACGTTTTGGCTGCGATTGACGAAGAACATGTAGAAGGCGGTGCCGAAGCCGGTTCCAAACATGAATGTGGCCGAGATGATGTGTACCCACTTGATGGTGAGGTAGGTCATGGAAATTCCTTTCAACGTAGGCGCCACATGACGCAAAAGAGGAGCAGCAAAGGCAGGTTCTTCGAGAGCGGCCCGAATGGGTGAGCCCAGAATTGCGGCAGAAAGACCGTCATCAGCAGCGTGTAACCCGCGACCAGGCCCATTTGCACCGGCCACAGCACGCCATGCCATCGACGGGCATGGACCAGTCCTGTCAACAGGGCCGTACCGAGCGCGGCGTCGGTGAGGCTGGCGGTGGCTAGCACTAATTCATGCAGCCCAGGCGGGATGGCGCATGCTGACAGCCAGGCATGGCTTTGTTCGTGTGGCCAAGCGAACCATGAGACATACGCGGTGTATAGCCATAGCCAGGCGATGATCAAGGTCAAGGCCGGATAGGCCCAGCCGGCGATGGCCGCTGGCCGAAGGGAGGGTGTGGCGAAACCGGCTGGATCACGTGGTGAACCGCCCAGAATCTGGCACATCATGCTGTTATCCGGACAGAGGCGACCGTCCTGGCTGGCCGCCAGCATGGTCAGCGGCTCCGGGGCGAGCATCGGCAGTCGCAGCCAGGCGCCGACGCGCGCGATCGGTTGCGCCAGGGCAAACGGCAAGCGGCCCAGCCAGGCAGGCGGCGCTCCCATGGCCTGACGCAGAAGGCTGATGTACTGCGCCAGGGTCATCTTGCGCGGGCCGGCGACGTCAATGCGGCTTGGCCAGGTCTCTCCGTCCAGCCGCATGCGCACGAGGGCCACGACCAGCGCCGCCAGGTCGTCCACGGAGACGGGTTGCACCGGCACGTTCGCGCCAGGGAGCAGCGCAAGGGGCAGTGTGGCCAGTCCCAGGAACAGCTTGCTGCTGGCGCCCTGGGGACTGAAGACCAGCGAGGGGCGCAGGATGGTACAGGCGATATTCTGCGCGGCCAGCCACTCTTCTCCCCTTCCTTTGCTGGCCCAATATGCAGTAGGTGCGGTGCTGGCACTGCCCAGCGCGGAGAGATGGATCAGTGCGCACTGCTGCTTCCTGCATGCCGCGCTGAGGGCTTGCAGCATGGTGCAATGGAGTATCTCGAAGTCTCCGCTTCGCTTTTCGGCGATGATGCCGACGCAGTTGACGACGAGCTGGACCCCCTCCAGCATGGCCTCCCACTGGGCGATAGTCGGCAATTGGGTGACGTCCATGCTGATCCATGGCGCAGCGCTCGCCGCGACGTCTTTTTTAGGCTGTCGGCGACTGGCGCCGATGACCTCATGACCCTCTGCCAGCAATGCCTGTAGGGTGCACGCGCCGATGGCGCCCGTGGCGCCCAGAACCAGAATCCTCATCGCCGTTTCTCCGAAAGTTTTGTCACTTATTTCTGTAAATACAGAAATAGTTCTTTAAAAAAATGCGAGATCTTCTGGTAAGACGATCTCGCTTGATCATTCAGGTCTTGTCGTCGGTGCTCAGCAGTCGCGCCACCTTGCCGCCCATTTTCAGGAAGCGCTTGAGCGTGGCAGGTGGGAGATGCTTGTAGTCGTCATAGGAAGCCGTCAACATCTGCAGGAAGTCCAGCGCCTCATCCATGCGCCCCTGCGCGGCTTTGCTCAAACTTTTGTCATGCCTGGCTTCGGAAGCGCAGTCGCGCAATACCGTCAAGGTCGGGTCGATCTCGCGCCGCTTGCGCTCCTCCACAATGGCCCGAAAGATTTCCCAGACGTCTTGCAGCGCCACGAAATGATCACGCCGGTCGCCAGCGAGATGAACAATGCGTACCAGGCCCCAGCTTTGCAGCTCCTTGAGACTGTTACTGACGTTGGACCGTGCAACATTGAGCGTTTCAGCGATTTCTTCCGCGTGCATGGGCTGGTCGGCCAGGAACAGCAAAGCCTGGATTTGCGCGACGGTGCGATTGACGCCCCAGCGTGTTCCCATTTCTCCCCAGTGGAGAACGTATTTCTGTGCGGTTGGGCCAAGATCCATTGTCATTCCACTTCCGTTATTTCTGTCATTACAGAAATTGTAGACAGGACTGCCGTGGCCGTCAACCTGACTGCGGGTCTGTTAATGACAGACGGGGAGACGGCATGACGGACCGGAAAATAAAAAACGACCCCGGCAAAGCCGAGACCGTCGTTGTCTCCGTCAATCTCGGGTAGAACGGATCGCGCTGCAGGCTCAGCGCGCCTTGGCCGCCCCCGGCCACATCCGCACCACCAGGGCCAGCAGGGCCGACAGGGTTGCCAGGGCCACCACGGCGATCCAGCCCCACTGTGCCAGCGCCAGGCTACCCAGGGCGGCACCGGTCGCCATGCCGACGAACATGCCCACGAACAACACGGCATTCAGACGGCTGCGGGCGCCCGGTTCGATGCTGTAGACGATGCTCTGGTGCGCCACCAGGGTCGCCTGAACGCCGAGGTCGAAGCCGATGGCGGCCAGGGCCAGCAAGACCAGTTGACCCTGGGTCGAGAACCACGGTGCCAGCGCCATCGAGGCAAAGGCCAGGGCGGCCAGTGTCACGCCCAGACGGGTCACCAGTTCCGGACCTTTCTTGTCGGAAATGCGGCCAGCCAGGGGAGCGGCCAGCGCACCGGCCGCACCGGCCAGGCCAAAGGCGCCGGCAGCGGCGCTACCCAGGTGGAACGGGGCGCCATGCAGCATCACCGCCAGGGTCGACCAGAAGGCCGAGAAACCGACCGACAGCAGGCCCTGGGCCAGGGCGGCGCGGCGCAGGGCGCCATGCTTGCGGACCAGCGTACCCAGCGAGCCCAGCAGCGCGCCATACGACAGACGCGAAGTCGGATGGAAGCGCGGCAGGCCACGCCATGCGGCCAGGCCGATCAGGGCGATGCTGGCCGAGGCGCCCACGAACATGGCGCGCCAGCCAAAGTGCTCGGCCACGAAGCCGCTGACCACCCGCGAGAGCAGGATACCCAGCAGCAAGCCGGTCATGACGGTGCCGACGATGCGGCCGCGATGTTGTTCCGGTGCCAGGGTGGCGGCGGCCGGGACGATGTCCTGGGCCAGGGTGGCGGTCAGGCCGATGGCGAGACTGGCGGCCAGCAGCGTGCCTACGCCCGAGGCTGCGCCGGCCAGCAGCAGCGCCACCGTCAGGATGGCGGCCTTGATCAGGATGATGCGGCGGCGGTCATAGCGATCACCCAGCGGCGCCAGCAACAGGATGCC
Source organism: Herbaspirillum sp. AP02 (assembly GCF_015767275.1). Taxonomy (GTDB): domain Bacteria; phylum Pseudomonadota; class Gammaproteobacteria; order Burkholderiales; family Burkholderiaceae_D; genus Herbaspirillum. The sequence goes on along the minus strand of NZ_JADWMY010000012.1, from coordinate 125,498 downwards.
CAGGGCATAGCCGAGCTGGGTCGACATCGGCACCATGCCCACCGCGCGCTCGGAAGCGCCGATGTCATCGGCCAGCACGCCCAGCATGGGCTGCGAATAGTAGAGGGAAGCCACGGCCAGGCCGGCGCCAGTGGCCAAAAGGCCGATCAGGGTCGGCGACAGGCCGTTGGCATGCGCGGCCGGCTGGGCAGAAGCCGGGCCAGCGGTATGCGTCTTTTGAATGCTGTTCATGGTGGAAACTCCGTAGGGTTTGTCTTGCGGCCGGCCCGGGAAATCCCCTCTTTGCCAGCGTTGGAACGGATTCTCCGCTTCCTGGCTCGCATCCGGTAGTAGCGCACGCAGCAGAATTGTTATACGTTTGCCGTATGAGCAAGCCTATTCCCTCCTCCCCCGGCGCGTCCGATCAGCCCAATACGGCCAGCTTTTCCGCTGCCGGGCTGACCGATCGCATCGAACTGATCCAGACCTTCGTGCGCATCGTCGATGCCGGCAGCCTGTCGGCGGCGGCGGCCCAACTGTCCACCAGCCAGCCGACCATCAGCCGTCGCCTGCAGACGCTGGAGCGCTCGCTGGGCGTGCGCCTGCTGCAGCGTTCCACGCATGCGATGAAGATGACCGAGGATGGCGAGCGCTGTTATGAACGGGCCAAGGAATTGCTGGCCGGCTGGGATGAGTTCGAGAACGAGTTGCGTGGCGCCCGGCAGCATGCCGAGGGTTCGCTGCGGGTAGCCGTGCCGCACGCCTTCGGCCAGGAGCAACTGATCGGCCCGCTGGTCCAGTTCATGCGGCAGCATCCGCGCATCACGGTGGAATGGCTGCTGCACGACCGTGCCGCCGATTTCATCAGCCAGGGGATCGATTGTGCGATCCAGGTGGGGGAAGTCGCCGACCCCTCGGTGGTGGCAATCCATCTGGCCGAGGTGCCGCGCATGACAGTGGTCGCCCCTGCTCTCCTGCAGGGCCGGGCGCTGCCACAGTCGCCGGCCGAGCTGGCAGACCTGCCATGGATCGCCATCCCCACCTTCTATCGCCGCGAGGTGACGCTGACCCATGCGCACAGTGGCGAGCGCAGCCAGGTTGCGTTCCGGCCTCAACTGGTCACCGATAGCCTCTACGCCCTGCGCAATGCGGCCATTGCCGGCATGGGCGTGGCCGTGGGTTCATCCTGGGTGCTGTCCGAGGATGTGGCCGCTGGCCGGCTGGTGCAACTGCTGCCGGAATGGGAGCCGTCGCCCTTGCCGGTCTCGTTGTTGTACCCGTATGCCCGCTTCTACCCGGCGCGCCTGCGCCACTTCATCGATACCATGAAAGAAGCCATGCCCGGTGTGGTCCACAAGGCCGTCGGCCGGACCTGACCCGTAGCCGCCCGACGGTCGCGCCATGTCAGTCCAGACGCATGGTCTGGTGCGTGGCAAAGTGCTGGTGCCAGGAGAACGCCTCGCCCAGCAGGTGCGGCGTATGGCCACCAGCACGGCAGGCGCGCTCGAAATAGTCGCGCAGTTGCGGGCGGTAATCCGGATGGCAGCACTGCTCGATCACCTTCACGGCGCGCTCGCGCGGCGCCAGGCCACGCAGGTCGGCCAGGCCCCATTCGGTGACCAGCACATCGACATCATGCTCGCTGTGGTCCACATGCGAAACCATCGGCACTACGCTGGAGACGGCACCGTCCTTGGCCACCGACTTCGACACGAAGATCGAAATCTGCCCATTGCGCGCAAAGTCGCCCGAGCCGCCGATGCCGTTCATCATGTGCGTGCCGCCCACGTGGGTGGAATTGACGTTGCCGTAGATGTCGAATTCCAGCGCCGTGTTCAGCCCGATGATGCCCAACCGTCGTACCAGCTCTGGATGATTGCTGATCTCCTGCGGGCGCAGTACCAGCTTGTCGCGATAACGTTCGATGTTGGCCAGGAAGTGCGCGTACTTGGCCTGCGACAGCGTGATCGAGGAAGCCGAGGCAAAGGCCAGCTGGCCCGAATCGAGCAGGTCGATGGCGCTGTCCTGCAAGACTTCCGAATACATCACCAGGTTGCGGAACGGCGAATCGACCAGGCCGTGCAGTACCGCATTGGCAATCGTGCCGATGCCGGCCTGCAGCGGCGCCAGCGTATGTGGCAGGCGACCGGCTTCGACTTCGCATTCGAGGAAGTGGATCACATGGCCGGCGATGGCACGCGTTTCGTCATCCGGCGGCAGCACTGAAGAAGGACTGTCGGGCGTCTCGGTGAGCACGATGGCCACCACCTTGGCCGGATCGAAGGGAATCGTGGGATGGCCGATGCGGTCACCGGCGGCGGTCAGCGCAATGGGCTTGCGCTCCGGGCGCGCGGCCGGCAGGTAGATGTCGTGCAGGCCTTCCAGTGCCAGCGGCATGCTGGTGTTGAGTTCGATGACGATCTGCGCAGCCTGCTCCACGAAGCTGGCCGAATTGCCCACCGACATGGTGGGCACGATGCCCTCCTCGGTGATGGCCGCCGCTTCGATGACGGCGATGTCGATGCGCGAGGGTGTGCCGCTGCGCAGCTGCTCAGCGGTTTCCGAGAGATGCTGGTCGATGAACATCACCTCGCCGGCATTGATCTTCTTGCGCAGCGTGGGATCGACCTGGAACGGCAGGCGACGCGCCAGCAGGCCCGCTTCGGCCATCAGGCCATCGCTGCCATTGCCCAGCGAGGCGCCGGTGATGACGGTGAAATGCAGTTCTTCATGCGCGGCCCGGTCGGCCAGCGCACGGGGCATGGCCTTGGCGTCGCCGGCGCGGGTGAACCCGCTCAGGCCGATGGTCATGCCGTTGTGGAAAAATGTCGCCGCCTCTGCGGCCGACATCACTTTGCCGGCCAATGCGGGCTGGCGGATGCGCTGGCTATCCATGGATGGTGTGCTCCTGCTCGGGTTCTTTAGAGGGTGTGCAGTGCATCCTCGACGGACTTCCTGCATTCTTGTTTGTATCAAGTGTAGGAGCGGGTGGCTATGCACTGTATGATTAAAATTCCCGCATTCCAGTCGTAAAACGCATAGGTGGGCTGGCCCGCCTTCCCGCTGCAGAAAGCCCTCGCCATGGACATTCGCGCCCTGCGCTATTTCACCGAAACGGTGCGCCTGAACAGCTTCAGCCGCGCCGCCGATGCCTTGCACGTGACCCAGTCCACCGTCAGCAAGATGGTGCGGCAGCTGGAGGACGAGATGGAAGCTCCCCTGCTCATTCGGGATGGCCGCCGCCTGCAGCTGACCGACACCGGCCGCGTGGTCTATGAGCAGGGGCAGCAGATACTGGCCTCGATGCAGCGCCTGGATGCCGAGGTACGCGATACCAAGGCCTTGCGCAGCGGCCGGCTGGAGATCGGCATCCCGCCCATGATCAACATCCTTTGCACGCCGGTCCTGAAGGCCTTCCGCGAGCGCCATCCCGAGATCGCCATCGTGCTCCAGGAAGATACCGGCCCGCAGATCGAGCAGCGCGTCGCCAGCGGTGAGCTGGAGATCGGCATGACGGTCTTGCCGGCCGACCCCGCGCTGGAGTTGCAGACCATGCCGGTGGCGCGCTATCCGATGTGGGCCATCGCCCAGGCCGGCAGTTTCCAGAAGAACCGCTCTACCCTGCGCTGTGCCCAGCTCGATGGCATGCCGCTGGTGTTGCTCAACAATGAATTCGGCCTCACCCGCAGCCTGCGCGGGGTGTTCCGCGAACAGGGCATCGCGCCCGAGATCGTGGCCCAGAGCGCGCAATGGGACTGGCTGGTCGCCATGGCCCTGGCCGGCATGGGCGCCGCGCTGCTGCCGGAACCCTTCATCCACCGTTTGGCCACCGACCAGTTGCAGGCGGTACGCCTGGTCGAGCCGGAGGTGCAGTGGCAGGTGGCCTACGTCACCCGGGGCGGGTATCTCTCGCATGCGGCCAGGGCATGGATGGAGCTGAGCGGCGAGCTGTTCGCCGGTGGCAAGGGCCGCAAGTAGGGTCGGCTGACTAGGACCGCAGTCAGGCCGCTTCTCTCACCCGCCGGGTGGCACCTCCCGATGCATACCCCAATATTCTCAAATGGAATGCAAAGCGGGAATTTAAGTCATGCCGTGCATGAGTACAGCTTCCTATACTGAGCACTGCCGATGCCTGCCGCCCCTCCTCACCCGTGATGGCGGAACCGGAATGACGTCGTTGCGACCGTGAGTGCGCAGGTGTCGGCAATCCTCCTGGCCAGTCTCCAGGCCGCTTGCGCTCCAGTCCTCTACGTCAGCACGTGATCATGCCGCCGCCTTTGTCGTCGCTCCCGCTTTTGCAATCCCTGTCGCTGCTGTCCTCGCGGTTGTCGCTTTACCGGTTTCTACTGCTGACCCATTGCCGTCGTTGCCGCACCCGGGTCGAACGCTGGCGCATGCAGTTCCCGCTGCGTCACGCCAATCTCTCCGAAGGCCTGCGTGCCGCTTGCGGTGCGGCGGCCATGCTGTTGCTGGGCGAATGGCTGGGCAATCCGCTCTTCTCCTGGGCCGCCATCGGTGCCTTTCTCACCTCGCTGGCCGACAGTGCCGGCTCCAACCGGGCAAGACTGGCGTCCATGGGCGGCTTCGCGCTGGCTTCGACGCTGGGCGGCATGGTCGCCGCCAGCGCTGCCGGCCTGAGCGTGGAAGCGGGTTTGCTGGCCATCATGGCCTGCGCCGGTGCGGCCGGCTTTTCGCGTATCTATGGCGCAGCCGTCGGCCTGGTGCTGATGCTGGCGGCCGGGGTCTCGGCCATCATGGCCGATGCGCCGGTGGTGTTGTGGCCGCTCTCGCAAAGCCATGTCCTGATCTATTTCGCCGGCTGCCTATGGGCGCTGCTGCTGGGCCTGACGGTCTGGCGCATCCACCCCTTCGCCCCGGCACGCCAGGCTGTCGCGCGCGCCTATGGCACCCTGGCCGAACTGGCCGCGATTGCGGCCGCCAATGACCTGGACGACCCGGCCTATGCGGTGCACGCCGCCGAACTGGCCGCCCACACCCGCCGTCACGCCCGCTTCGACCTGGCCAGTGCGCATCGCGCCCTGGAGGCGGTGGCCGTGGAGCGCACCGAATCGCGTCGTCTGTATGAAAACCTGCTGGTCCGCCTGGCCCGCGCCGAGGTGCTGCTCGATGGCATCACCGTGCTGGCCGACCTGCAGCTGACGCATTACCAGGCGCCCCGCGCCCGCCAGCGCACCGGCCGCGTGCTGGCCGCCATCGCCCGCCAGTTGCAGGCCATGCAGCGCGACATGCAGCGCGGTGATGCCATTGCCGCCGATGACGATGCCCGCATCATGTTGCGCCTGCGGCAACTGGTGGCGCGTCTGCCCAGCGGCACCGGCCGGCTGTTGCAGCGGGTGGACACGCCGCTGGCCAATGGCGGCGATGATCCCGCTCGCCTGAAGCAGGCGGCCCGGGCCGAGCGCGCGCAACGGGTGGGAATATCTGCCTGGCTGCACCTGCTGCATGCGGCGGCCCGCAAGGCTGCCCTGCACGTGCGCGCCGGTTCGGCCGAGTGGCATCACGCCTGGCGCTGCGCGGCCGCCGCCGGCGCGACCTACCTGATCGTGCATCTGCTGGAATTGCCCTTCGGCTACTGGGCCACCATGGCCACCATGCTGGTGATGCAACCCAGCATCTCCGATAGCTGGTCGCGCAGCATGGAGCGTGCCGTCGGCAGCGTGGTCGGTGGCGTGCTGGCGGTGGCGGTCTGTCTGGTGGTGCATTCGCCGCTGGGGCTGGCCTTGCTGGTGTTCCCGCTGACCGTGCTGACCATGGCCCTGCGGCCGGTCAGCTATGGCCTGTATGCCACCTTCCTCACGCCGGTATTCGTGCTGGTGGCCGATGTCGGCGGCGATCCTGCCCATGAACTGGCCAATGCCGCGCTGCGTGCCGGCAACAACGTCATCGGCGCCGTGGTGGCGGTCCTGGCCAGCTACCTGTTCTGGCCGCGTCGCCAGCAGGAAGACCCGCAGGTGCAACTGCGCCGCATGGCCCAGCTCAACCTGGATTACCTGGCGGCGGCACTGGCGCCGGCCATGCCGGCCGCCGCCAGCGGACCGGACAAGGCCACCCTCGCCCAGTTGCATGCCCACCGCCGCGACGCCTGCGTGGCCAATGTCGAAGCCGGTCTGCTGCTGCAACGGGTGGCACGGGAACGCGGCTGGCGCGAGCGCGACCATGGGCGTGGCCGCACGGCGGTGGCCCTGTCGCGGCGCCTGGCGGCGGCGGCCAGCCACCTCTGGGCGCATCCCCAGCCGGCCGAACCGGAATTGCTGGCGTGGCTGCACGCGCTGGCCCAGGCGCTGCAGGCGCGCGATGCGGCCGCCCTGCAAGCCCTTATCCGCCAGCGCCCTGCCCCGGTGCAGCTGGCACAGGCCGCCGCCGTCGAGACCGCCTGCCTGCTGGTGACCACCCTGGAAGCAGCCGAGCTGGCGCCCGCCTCGGAAAATTAGCGGAAACAAAATCCCCCTTCCCTGTTCGAACCGGAAAAACACCTGCGGGTGTACCGAATCGACAACACAACAGATGGAAGGGAACGGATGAGCCTGGACCTGGATTTTCTCTACAACATGAACGAAGGCCCGCTGCGTTCGGGCCTGATCGTGCTCGGCGTCGCCCTGGTGGCGGTGCTGGTGGCGATCTTCCTGCATCGGCTGGGGGTCGCGCTGGTCAGGCGCCTGGCGCGCGGCCGGCCCTTTACCACCACTGCCACGCAGGTCACCTTCAACGCCAGCCGCGCCTGCGTGATCCTGTTCATGCTGCGTATCGTGCTGGCCGGTGCGCCCGACAATACCCCCGGCCTGACCCGCATTTCCTATCTCACCTCGATCGGCTTCATCCTGGCGCTGACCTGGTTCCTGATGCGCTGCGTGAAATCGGTGAGCCTGACCGTGGTCAATTTGAATCCCTATGACGTGGCCGACAACCTCAAGGCGCGTCGCATCCTGACCCAGACCCGGGTGCTCTCGCGTAGTGCCTACTTCCTCATCGCCCTGCTGGGATTGGCTTTTGTGCTGCTGAGCCTGCCCGGCGCGCGCCAGTTCGGTGCCAGCCTGCTGGCCTCGGCCGGGGTGGCCGGCATCGTCGCCGGTATTGCCGCCAAGCCGGTGCTGGGCAATTTCTTTGCCGGCCTGCAGATTGCCTTCTCGCAACCGATCCGCATCGACGATGTACTCATCGTCAAGGGCGAATGGGGGCGCGTGGAGGAAATTACCGGGACCTTCGTCGTGGTCAGGATCTGGGATGAACGGCGCATGATCGTGCCGCTGCAGTGGTTCATCGAAAACCCCTTCGAGAACTGGACCCACACCTCCTCCACCATTCTGGGCACGGTATTCCTGTGGCTGGATTTTTCGGTCCCTACGCAGGCCGTGCGTGCCGAATTCGAGCGCATCTGCCAGACCCTGCCGCTCTGGGACAAGCGGGTCTGCGTCATGCACGTCACCGACGCCAGCGAGCGCACCATGCAGGTTCGCCTGCTGGTTTCAGCGAGGGATTCCGGCAGTGCCTTCGACCTGCGCTGTCAGATTCGCGAGCACATGATCACCTTCATCGCCACCCATTACCCGGACGCCCTGCCCCGCCTGCGTGCAGAACTGAGTTCGCGCAATCAGCCAGATGCATTGGATACCCTCATCGACGGTGCTCCCGGAGAGCCGTTGAAGGGGCAGTAATGAGCTCGCCGGAAGTCGCATTTCTACAACACCGGCATGGCATGAAAAACTTAGAAAGTCGGATTATTGAAACTAAGTAATCACAAGGACAAAAAATTAAAAAAATTGTCGATGTGATTTTTCTGATGCGCGTTGTCGGCGACTGATGAAACCGCACGCGAAAAGGATCAGGCGGATCTCACGACTGGCGACCGAGGGGAGAGAGTGTCGCTGTCATGGACCCGCCTGCAGGGGAGAAACTGGTGTGCCGGCCAACCCGGCTTGCTGCCCGCCAAGGCTTATTGATCGGTGACGCGCATTTCGCCATTGGCGCGGGCCTGGGCCAGTTCGGCGCGCACTTCATCACGGGTCCTGGCGGAGGCCACTTGCTTGTCATCGCGGTTGCGATCGCTGACCAGAAGTTCGCCGTTGGCACGGGCTTGTTGCAGTTCGGCGACCACTTCGGCGCGGCTCTTGGTGGAGACGAAGCGGCTTTCGGCGGGATACGGAGCTTCGGCCATGGCGGCGCCGACAGCGGTAGTCAACAGCAGGCCTGCAAACAGGTTCTTGACAATGTTCTTGGTGTTCATGATGGTTCCTTGGTGTGAGAGAAGGGATGAGCACTTCAACCCGGGCCGACGTTTGTGGTTCAGTCGTTGTGTGCTGTCATCGTGAAACCAAGTTTAGAGATCAACGGACGACGGATAAAGACGTGAAATCGGAATTCATCGTTCCGGATTTCAGAACAAGCACGTCCATTGTTGCCTCTTGTGCGTGCCGTGGTATGCCAGCACGAACGATAAAGTCGATTTCAGAAAACTTAGAAATACAGATTGCCAAAACTTAGAAGTTGAAAATAGTAAAACTTAGAAAATAAAAAAGGAAATGCTCCGCCGAATTGGTCGAAAATTGAGCATATTGCAGAGTGAAAATCGCGCTTTGAGAGGGGGAAAATTCTGGATAGAGACCGCTGGAAAAACTTAGAAAAATGTCGAAATTTTTCTAAAGCGGCTAGCAGCGTGGCAGCGTCAGGGGGGCAGCGGGAATTGTCCGAAATCGAGATGGACTCAGAAAACAGGCAGGCGGACCTCACTACCGGCGACCGAGGGGAGAGAACGTCGCTTTCATGAGGCCCGCCTGGGGAGAAACTGGCGCACCGGGATCGCCGGTGCGGCTGATGCACAGCCAGGGGCGCGGATGGCGCCGGCCTGGCATCAGGGCATGCGGATTACAGCGGAGCGTTGCTGTTGCTCACAGCAGTGCCCTGGTTACGGGCTTGCTGCAGTTCTTCTTGCACTTGCTGACGGGTCAGGGTCGAGTGGAAGGGCTTCTCCACCGGATATTGATCGGTCACCAGCAGGTCGCCGTTGGCGCGGGCCTGGATCAGTTCGGCGCGCACATCGGCGCGGGTCTTGGTCGAGACGAAGGGCTTGTCGACCGGATATTGGTCGGTCACCAGCAGGTCGCCATTGGCGCGGGCTTGCTTCAACTCGGCGACCACTTCGGCGCGGCTCTTGGTCGAGACGATCTGGGTCTCGGCGGGATACTGGGCTTCAGCCATGGCGGCGCCGACAGCGGTAGTCAACAGCAGGCCGGCAAACAGGTTCTTGGCAATATTCTTGGTGTTCATGATCATTCCTTTGTGAGTGAGGGGATGAGCACTGCAACCTGGGCCGACACTTGTGGTTCAGTCGTTGTGTGCTGTCATCGTGGAACCAAGTTTAGAGATCCAAGCGCGGCAGAAAAAGCAGACAAACCGGAATACATCATTCCAGAAACGCGAACAATCAGTTTTTTCGAGCCTGTACTGCTGTTTTTTTTCCGCAACTGCACATCCTCGGTCGAGGTGGTATTTCCTTTTTGGCAATTTCGTTATTGATGTAAGTCACTGATAAATAAGGAATTTAGTGATATTTTCATGTCCGGGCCTAAATTGGCACGGAAAGTATTTTGCGATGCCGCAAAGATAATCCTATCGCCTCAATACAAAATACTAATAACTTGTTCAATAGATTTGATCGAGTTTTTCAGGTATTCGTTGTATACAATAAGATATAGCGTAAAGCCATTCGCCTCCCCCGCCCTGCCCATCCTTCCTGCACAGGACTCCGCCGATGAAGACTGCCCTGGCCTTGCGCCACCTCGCCAACGAAGACCTCGGACAATTGGCGCCGCTGCTGGCCGCTGATGGTTACCGCATCAGCTACTTCGATGTGGGGGTGGATGCCTTCGCCGATATCTCGCCGCTGGACGCGGAGCTGGTCGTGGTGCTCGGCGGGCCGATAGCGGTCTACGATGCAGAGGCTTACCCCTGGCTGCGCGCCGAGACGGCCTGGCTGCGTGCGCGTCTGCTGGAAGACCTGCCCACCCTGGGCATCGGCCTGGGTGCGCAACTGATGGCCGCAGCCTTGCATGCGCGCGTCTATCCCGGCAGTTGTGGCAAGGAGATCGGATGGGGCGGCTTGCAGCCGGGTCCGCACGTGGCCGAATTGCCTTGCCTGCATGAACTGGTGGAGCAGCAGACTCCGGTCCTGCACTGGCATGGCGACACTTTCGACCTGCCCCAGGGAGCGCGCCTGCTAGCCTCTTCGGCGCGCTATCCTCACCAGGCCTTTGCGTGGGGGCGGCACGGGCTGGCGCTGCAATTCCACCCGGAAGTGGACGCGCGTATGGTCGAGCAATGGCTGGTCAGCCACGCACACGAGATCGCGCACAACCGCAATATCAGCCTGGCCAGCTTGCGCGCCGATGCGCAACGTCACGGCGCCTCGTTCGGGAGTGCGATGCGACGCTTCCTGCAGGCCTGGCTGGCCGGCCTGCGCACCGAGGCGGTGGCAGAGGTGCGGTAGCCGAGTCCGATCGCCGGCTCCCGCTTGTTACGTTTGCTTGCACCGCTCACCAACGCTTGCACTTCTCCCAGAACCTTCCTGTCGCAAATGGCTTCAGAGACTCACCTGTTGCGCAGAACAGGCAGGCCATCAGGCTCTGCATTTTGCGTGATCGGGGAAGCGGAGAATCAGTCCTTGTCCGACATAGCGCGACCGCAAGCTTGCCTATAGTGATGACACGGATCAGCGATCCCGCATCCTGTAATTTTCTTGAGTATCCAAGCCTCGGGCTTTTCCGAAAAACATAACGCAAGGAGGTACACATGAAGACTCGTCACATTCTGATCTCGTCCCTGTTCATGGCCCTGGCCGGTAGCGCCATGGCGCAGAATGCACCGACCAATGGCAACGCCGTGGGCGCTGCGCCGACCGCGCCGATGTCGTCGGCTTCGAGCGCATCGCCTTCGGCCGTGCCTTCCAATGACCCGTTCGTCCAGAAGCGTCAGGCCGATTCCGATGCCAAGGCCGAGTACAAAGCACAGAAGAAGGCTGCCAAGCAGGAATACAAGTCCGACAAGAAGGCTGCCAGGGCGCAGCTGAAGCAAGAGAAGAAGGAGTCCACCGCCGAGCGTAATGCAGCCCTGGCGGCCACTCCTGACAAGTCCGACAAGACTCCGTAATCTGCGGCGTGCATGTCGTGATGAAGATCCCCGGCTGCGGCCGGGGATTTTTTTTGCCTGCGTCCGTTCAGCGCCTGCGAACTTTGGTCACGGTTGTGGGCGGCGCAATGTTCTCGGCCGCGATGCGCGCCGGCAGGCAGTCGATGAAGACTTGCAGACGCTTCAGTTGCGACCCTGCCGCCACAGGCAGCGGGCCAGCCATGCGGCCGTCACGACCTGCAGCAGCATGAAGGCGGCTACGGCGTTCCAGCCTGCGTGTTCCCAGAACCAGCCGCCGGCCGAGCCCAGCACGCTGCCACCGAGGTAATACGCCAGTAGGTACAGCGAGGCAGCATGACCCTTGCCCTGCACCGCCAGACGACCGACCCAGCTGCTGGCCGCCGAATGGGTGGTGAAAAAGCCGATGGTCAACAGCACGATACCGGCGATCACTACCGCCAGCCAGGGCGTGCAGGTCAGGAACAGGCCCAGGCAGGAAGTGCCGATGCCGGCTGCCACCAGCGGGGCGCGGCCGTAGCGGTCAGCCAGTGCTCCGGCCCACGAAGAGGACACGATGCCGAAGATGTAGGCGCTGAAGATGAGCCCGGTCAGCGTGGCTGACAACGAGAACGGCGGACTCATCAGGCGAAAGCCGGCATAGTTGTACGAGGTGGCGAAGATGCCCATGTTCAGCGCCGCGATGCCGAAGGTCAGCGGCAGGCGGGCGTGGCCGAGGTGGCGGCGCCACAGGCCGACGTGATCGCGCAGGCGCAGCGTGCCGTTGCGCACGAAGTTGCGCGAGGCCGGCAGCATCATCACGAAGGCCACTGCCAGCACCAGGTCCAGTGCGCCGATGGCGAGCATGGCGTGGCGCCAGCCGAAGGATTCGGCCAGGGTGCTCATGGCGACCCGGCCGACCATGCCGCCGAAGGCGTTGCCGCCCACATACAGCCCCATGGCGTAGCCCAGGCCACCGGCGTCGATTTCCTCGGCCAGATAGGCCATGGCCACGGCCGGCACGCCGCCCAGGGCGATGCCTTCCAGCGCACGGGCGACCAGGATCAGGTGCCAGCTCGGTGCGATGGCGGCCAGCAGGTTGCAGCAGGCGGCGGTGGCCAGGGAGGCGAACATCAGTTCCTTGCGGCCGAAGCGCTCCGACACCATGCCCGCCATCAGGATCGAGACGGCCAGAAAGCCCGTCGACAGCGACAGTGCCAGCGAGGCGCTGGCCGCGCCGATGTTGAATTCCTGCGCGAAGGCCGGCAGCAGCGGTTGTACGCAGTACAGCAGCGAGAACGTGGCGAAGCCCGAGCAGAACAGCGCCAGCACGATGTGGCGATAGGCGGCGGAGCCGCGGACTGCACCACGGATGACCGTGCCGGTGGCAGGAGCTGCTTCCGGGCGCGGGACGGTGGAGGAGGGTGAATCGGAGAGCGACTGCATGGCGACGGGACGGCGGACGCGCCGGAGGAAGGCGTACCGCCATGTGTTGTGGAGAGGTGCAGTCTGGGATAAATGCGCTATATTGTCCAATATATGGAAGGTGGCCCAGCCATCTATGAAACAGATATCAGGTGAGCAAAATGGAACTGCGACATCTCCGCTATTTCCTGGCCGTGGCCGAACAGCGCAGCTTCACACGGGCGGCCGAGAAGGTTGGCATCGGCCAGCCGCCGCTATCGATGCAGATCAAGGACCTGGAACAGGAAGTCGGCGGCGCACTGTTCATCCGTACCTCGCATGGCGTGGAGTTGTCGGAGGTGGGACGGGTCTTGCTGCCGCACGCCCAGACGGCGGTGGACAATGCCGAGCAGGCGCTGCGTGCCGCGCAACAGGCGGCCAGCGGGGAGGTGGGCTTGCTGCGCATGGGCTTTACCTCGTCGGCGGTATTCCATCCGCTGGTGTCGCATGCGCTCCAGCAATTTCGCGAGCGCCATCGCAAGCTGGAAATTTCCCTCAGCGAGGGGATCACCGAGCAGTTGCTGGCCGATATCGCCGCTTCGCAGCTGGATGCGGCCTTCGTCCGCATCGTGACGACGCCGTCGGCCGAGTTGGGAGTGGTGGAGCTGCCGGCCGAGAAGCTGAAGGTGGCCTTGCCGCGCTCGCATCCGCTGGCGCGGCGTAAATCGCTGCGCCTGCAGGACCTGGCGGAGGAAAACTTCATCATGGTGCCGCGTGGCAAGGGATCGGCGCTGTACGACAACATCTTCAGCGCCTGCCAGGCGGCCGGCTTCGACCCGCAGGTGATCCAGCTGGCGCCGCAACTGACCTCGGCCATCAACCTGGTGGCGGCCGGGCTGGGAATTTCCATCGTGCCGGAGGCCATCGAGCAGGTGCAACTGGCGCAGGTGCGCTACATCGAGATCCGCGAACCGGCGCCGCGTGCGCAGTTGTCGCTGGCTTACCACCGCCAGTCGATCGCCGCAGCGCGCTTTGCCGCGCACCTGCAACGTTCGCTCAGGCGCGTGGCGGGCGAACGGGAAGCGTAGCCAGACGGTGCCGGGCGACAGCCAGCGTGCGAGGCCCGCCTCAGTTGCCCTTGAAGCGTCCCAGCAGCTTGTTGGCCTGTTGCAGGAAGGCCTGTGGATGCGCCTCCACCAGTTGTTCGAGGGCCGGCAGCATGCGTTCGAGGGCAATGGTCAGGGCGATGTCGCTGATTTCCTCGCCCCACAGTACCTTTTGCACAAAGGCGGCCGGTCCGATCTCGGCGATCAGGCTCATGCTCATCTGGCGTTCAAGGGTGTCGATGCGCGGACCGAAGACTTCATCGAAGATGCGCATGATGGCTTCTTCCAGCTGTATCCGCTCGCTGCGCGGCAGACGATCCTCCCGGCGTAGTGGCTCGGGGTCGATCGGTGCCGGCATCTGGCTGTTTTCGATGAGTGCGCTGGCCTCCCCTGCCATGCGACTCAGTTGCTGCACATGCAGCGTCAAGGCACTGATTTCAGCGAGCAACGAGCGCAGCGGCATTTGCTGCGGCATGTCGGATTCGGCTGGACCTGCTGGATGTGGATTCATATTGTTGTTGTTGCTCAGCCTGCCAGGGCAGAGACCGGGCAAGCTGCTTGAATCGATCGTGCCGGCGATGCCGCCCCCATGCGGTTGTCTCGCCGGTGCTCATACGCCGAATATGCGATATCCAGCATAAATTTCCACGAGGAAACTAAAGAAAGTATAGTGCGCTGCAAAAATTTACGCATGAAAAAATCTGTCGTTTGGACGCAGAAGCGACACTTTCGGCGACTTTATTGTTTGAATAATAAAAGAAAATCGCCTGGTTGCGTTTTTTTGTTGTCTGTAATCCAACATTTTCGTGTGGATTGCACCACCGGGTTGCGGCAAATCGTCGCAGTCCGGACCGTGCAGAGGGCTCGCCGTCGGCCCGATTCCATCCAGATCCTGCTGCCCGATCGCCCGCCAGACGCCGGGAAGCCGGGCTTGCGCGCTCCCCGCAGGTCGGTTTTGCTGCGCTTGGAGTAGGACAGCTTCTGTCAGGCAGTTCTCAGGGTGAACCAATATAATGAGAATCGTTACCGATCCCACCGACTGAAACACACCATCATGCGTCTCACCGAACTTGCCAAGGGCGTTGTCGCCATCGTCGATCATGTTTCCGACCTGCACGCGGCCGATGCCGTCGCCGCCCGTCTGCGCGACCTCGGTTTCGTCATGGGCGAACCGGTGCGGGTGGTGGCCACGGCTCCCTTCGGCGGCGATCCCATCGTGGTCCAGATCGGCTCGACCCGTTTTGCCCTGCGGCGCGCTGAAGCGCAGCGGGTGTCGCTGCAGGCCGATACGGAGATGGCGGCATGAATGCGGGCGCACTCAACATCGCCCTGGTCGGCAATCCCAACTGCGGCAAGACCGCGCTGTTCAACCAGATGACCGGCGCGCGTCAGAAGGTGGCCAACTATGCCGGTGTGACGGTGGAGCGCAAGTCGGGCAGCTTTACTGCCCCCTCCGGTCGCCAGGTGCGGGTGGTGGACCTGCCCGGTGCCTATAGCCTGCAGTCGGTGAGCCCCGACGAACGCGTGACGCAGGCGGTGCTGCAGGGGCGCTATCCGGGTGAAGCGGTGCCGGACCTGATCGTCTGCGTGGCCGACGCCACCAACCTGCGCCTGCACCTGCGCTTCGTGCTGGAAGTGCGGCGCCTGGGACGGCCCATGGTATTGGCGCTGAACATGATGGACGCAGCCGCCCGGCGCGGTATCCGGGTCGACGTGGCGGCGCTGTCGCAGCGGCTGGGCATGCCGGTGATCGAAACCATCGCCGTCAGGCGCGGCGGTGCCAATGCCTTGCAGGCGGCCATCGACGACGCGCAATCGCTGGTCGTGCCCACCGTGCCGCCAGTGGCTGACCTGCACGTGGAAGTGCGCGCCTTGCTGGCCGATACCATCGTGATGCCTGCCCCGACCGACCGGCGCGATGACGCGATCGACCGTATCGCCCTGCACCCGGTATGGGGCGTGCTGTTGCTGGCGCTGACCATGTTCCTGGTGTTCCAGGCCGTATATGCCATCGGCAAGCCGATGACCGATGCCATTGCCGATGGTTTCGGCGCGCTCGGCGGCGTGGTCGGCGAGTGGCTGCCGGAGGGGCCATTGCGCGGACTGGTGACCGATGGCCTGGTGGCCGGGCTGGGCACGGTACTGGGTTTCCTGCCGCAGATCCTGGTGCTGTTCTTCTTCATCCTGTTGCTGGAGGAATCCGGTTACCTGCCGCGCGCGGCCTTCGTGCTGGACCGGGTGATGGTGTCGGTGGGCCTGTCCGGGCGCTCGTTCATTCCCCTGTTGTCCAGTTTCGCCTGTGCCATTCCCGGCATCATGGGGGCGCGCAGCATCACCGATCCACGCGACCGGCTGGCCACCATCCTGGTGGCGCCGCTGATGACCTGCTCGGCGCGCCTGCCGGTGTATGCCTTGCTGATTGGAGCCTTCATCCCGCATCGTCTGGTGCTGGGCTTCTTCAATCTACAGGGGCTGGCGCTGTTCTGCCTGTATGTGGCGGGCATCGCTGCCGCCATGCTGGTGGCCTGGGTGGCCAAGCGCATCGGCCGTGCGCGCCAGGAGCGTGCATTGCTGATGGAGTTGCCCTCCTATCGCCTGCCCCACTGGCGTGACGTCGCGCTGGGTTTGTGGGAGCGCGGTGCGATCTTCCTCAAGCGCCTGACCGGCGTGATGCTGGCGCTGACGGTATTGATGTGGGCCATCTGTACCTTCCCTGCCCCGCCGGCCGGCGCCACCGAGGCGGCCATCGACTATTCCATCGCCGGCCATATCGGCCATAGCCTGCAGTACCTGTTCGCACCGCTGGGGTTCAACTGGCAGATCAGCCTGTCGCTGATTCCCGCCTTCGCCGCCCGCGAAACGGCGGTGGCGACGCTGGCCACCGTCTACGCCGTCGGTGGCGACGAGGGGGCGGCCTTGCAGACGGCGTTGGCTGCGCATATCTCGCTGGCCAGCGCGCTGTCGCTGATGGTGTGGTTCGCCTTTGCGCCGCAGTGCATGTCCACGCTGGCCATCATCCGGCGCGAGACGCAGTCCTGGCGCATGGTGGCGCTGTCCTTCGGCTACATGTTCGTGCTGGCCTACGCAGCATCTTTCCTGACTTACCGGATCGCGGGGTGGCTGGCATGAGCGGCTTGTGGTGGCAATACCTGATCATCGGCCTGCTGGTGGCGGGCAGCCTGCTCTACATGGCGCGCAAGCTGGCGCCTGCGCTGAGCTGGCGCTGGCAGGCGCAGCTGGGTAGCTGGCTGGTGCGGCGGCGTGGCGCGCCCTGGCAGGCGCTGGGCCGGCGCATCCTGCCACCGGCCCGGGCGGGCGGATGTGGCGGAGGTGCCTGTGACGGTTGTGGCGACAGTGGCGACGCCTTGCCGCCACTGGAGCAGAAGATCAGCTTCCATCGCCGCAGATAAGGACCACCATCGGCGACGGCTTGGCGGTCAGTGCAGTTCCTCGGCCTCGAAGCCGGCTGCGCGCAGTGCCTGCAGCACCTGTGCCAGATGTGGCCGGCCCCGGGTCTGCAAGACCAGTTCGATATCCACGTTCTGCGCGGCCAGCAGCGTAAAGGCGCGCTGATGGTGCACTTCGTCGATGTTGGCGCCGGCTTCGGCGACGATGCCGGTGATGCGGGCCAGCGTGCCGGGAACGTCCCGCGAACTGACCTTCACTCGCGCCAGGCGGCCAGCGCGGACCATGCCGCGCTCGATGATGGCCGTCAGCAGCAGCGGATCGATATTGCCGCCCGACAGCACCAGTCCCACGCGCTTGCCGCGGAAGCGGTCCGGGTAACGCACCAGTGCCGCCAGTCCGGCCGCACCCGCGCCTTCGACCAGGGTCTTTTCGATTTCCAGCAGCATCAGTACGGCCTGTTCGATATCGCCCTCATCGACCAGCAGCAGTTCGTTGGCTTCGCGGGCGATGATGGCGCGGGTCAGCGTGCCTGGCGTGCCGACCGCGATGCCTTCGGCGATGGTGCTGGAGCCGACCGGGTGGTCGGTGCCCTTGACCGCGTTGACCATGGTCGGAAAACGCCGTGTCTGTACGCCCACGATCTCGATCTCCGGCTTGATCGCCCGTGCTGCGACCGCCATGCCGGCCAGCAGACCGCCGCCGCCGATGGCCACCACCAGGCAATCCAGGTCCGGCACCGCCTTCATCATTTCCAGCGCGACCGTACCCTGGCCGGCGATGATGGCTTCGTCGTCATAGGGGTGGACGAAGGTCAGACCTTCCTTCTCGGCCAGCTCGTAGGCATGGGCGCGTGCCGCTTCCAGGGTATCGCCATGCAACACCACGTTGGCGCCGAAGCCACGGGTGCGCTCGATCTTCACGCCGGGCGTGAAGCGCGGCATGACGATGGTGGCCGGCAGGCCCAGCCGTTGCGCGTGATAGGCCACGCCCTGCGCATGGTTGCCGGCCGACATGGCGACCACGCCACGTGCACCTTCCGGGCTGGCGGCGACATCGACCATCTTGTTGCAGGCGCCGCGCTCTTTGAAGGAGGCGGTGAATTGCAGGTTCTCGAACTTGAGGAAGACCTGGGCACCGACGATCTGGGACAGCGTGCGCGATTCCACGCAGGGGGTTTCCAGGATCTGGCCTTGCAGCCGGCGGGCGGCTGCTTCGATATCGTTGAGCGTTGTCATCCTGTGATTGTAGAGCCAATGCCCCGGTTTGTAGTACCTCGTACCGCACGCCGTGGAGGATGGCGATAAATCGAAGCCGTGGCCGGAGCAACTTGGCAATTGGAAAAATCCGGGCGTGCTGATGTCGATTTTTCGTTTTGCGCAGGCGACGCGGATTGTCGCTTCGCCAACACCAAATTTCTTTCGCCACCACCATTGAAGTCGCTGGATCGGGCGACTAGAGTAAAGACTCGTCGCGCCACCGCCTGGATCTCTTGCCCCAGTGGAAGCGACACCCGGAAGGGCCACCCGGCCTTCCTCCTCTCGCAGGTCCGATCAGACTCAGCCGTTCTCACCAAGGAGACACCATGAGCATCGCTACCCGGCATCCGGATGTCCGGCCCCCCTCGTTGCCGCCCTTCGGCACTGCCCTGCCCGACCGTCCACGCTATGTACAGCGCACCTCCCCACTATTGTTGAAACTGGTCGAACTGGACCCGCGCGAGGTCATCGAGGGCGTGATGACGCCGGCCGGCTTTGTCACCGCCGACGTGGTCCCGGTGGGACCCATGCGCGAGGCCTGCCCGCACTGCGATGGAGTGGCCTTGCAACTGGTGCTGCGGCACCGGCATGTCAAGCGCAGCCACCTGTTCTGCAGGAGCTGCACCCGGGTCTATGACGCCCTCAATGAAAGCGGATATTCGGTGTTGACGGTGTAATCATCAGCACGCCTGATATGCAGGGCGCTAACCCAGGGGGCCGGCGCCCTGTTTCTTTTCAAAAGCGGATCACCCATCCACATCTGCGCACAGTAGAATCACCCCCTCGATGCAACAGAAGAGATGCGAATGGAATATGCCTACAAGCTGATGGCCTCTCCGGCCGGATTGCTCAAGCTGGTGGCCCGGGGCGATCACCTGGCGGCTATCTTGTGGGAGGACGATGACGCCCTGCGCGTGCGTCTGGGCGAGATGGTGGAGGATGAGGACCGCCCGGTCTTGCTGGAGACCGAACATCAGTTGCGCGAATACTTCGCCGGCGAACGCGACAGCTTCGACCTGCCGTTGCACTTCGAGGGGACCGAATTCCAGCGCCAGGTCTGGTCGGCGCTGCTGGACATTCCCTACGGCCAGACCCGTACCTACCTGGACATCGCGCGCCAGCTCGGCAATGAAAAGGCGGTGCGCGCCGTGGGCGCGGCCAATGGCCGCAATCCCATTTCCATCATCGCGCCCTGCCATCGCGTCATCGGTGTGGGCGGGGCGCTGACCGGCTTCGCCGGCGGCCTGCATGTCAAGAAGCTGCTGCTGGCCATCGAAGGCATCGCCACCGAAGGGCAGGATGCCGGCCAGGTCATCGACCCGCGTCGCAAGGCGCAGTCACGTCGACGCGAAGACCCGAATCAGCTGTCCCTGCTGTAAACGATATAAATCATTTTCTTCCGGTGCGGCGCTTCAGCGCTGCATGCCCCATTTCTTCACGGTCGCCCGTTCCAGGGTATTGAAGACCAGGTTTTCCACCAGCAGCCCGATCAGGATCACCATGGCCAGTCCGGCGAAGACCTTGTCGGTATAGAGCTCGTTGCGGTTCTGGAAGATGTACCAGCCCAGGCCGCCCTTGCCGCTGGTGGCACCGAACACCAGTTCGGCTGCGATCAGGGTGCGCCAGGCGAAGGCCCAGCCGATGCGCAGGCCTGCCAGGATGGAGGGCAGGGCCGCCGGGACCAGTACCTGCAGCACGAAGCCCAGTCCGCGCAGGCCGTAGTTGCGGCCGGCCATGCGCAGGGTGTCCGATACCCCCAGGAAGCCCGCATAGGTATTCACCGCCAGCGCCCACAGCACCGAATGCACCAGCACGAAGATCAGGCTGCCTTCACCCAGGCCGAACCACAGCAGGGCAATGGGGAGCAGGGCGATGGCCGGGAGCGGATTGAACATGGAAGTCAGGGTGCCCAGCAGATCGCGGCCGAACTGCGTGGACACGGCCAGCGTGGTCAGCACGAAGGCGGCGACGATCCCCAGCACATAGGCCTTGAGCAAGACCTGCAGCGACAGCCAGGTCTTGCCGAACAGCTCACCGCTGCGAATGCCCTCGGCGAAGGCCTGCGCCGTCTGCAGGAAGGTGGGCAGCAGCAGATCGTTGTTCTGCCAGCGGGCAGTGGCTTCCCATATGAGCGCCAGCAGCAGCAGGATGGCGCCCTTGCGCACCCAGCCTTGTTGCCAGATGCGTTGCGGCAGCGTGAACTGGCGTTGCAATACCAGGCCAGGCAGGGGAGTCAGCGGGATTTCGTATTCCTCGCGGATAGGGGGAGTCTGGGGCATGGCGTCACTCAATAAGAGAAGCGGACATCGCTGAAGTTGATGGCACGCTCAGGCGCGGCAGCCGCCGCACCTTCGTCGAACAGCAGGCGGTGGATGCGCTGTGCGGTCTGCTGGAAACCGACCCCACCCAGGCTGGAGAGGTCGTACTGGTGGCTGTTGATCTCGGCGCGTACGCGGCCCGGGTGTGGCGACAGCAACAGGATGCGGTTGCCGACCACCAGCGCCTCCTCGATGGAGTGGGTCACGAACAGCAGCGTGAAACGCACTTCGTCCCACAGCGCCAGCAGTTCTTCCTGCATCTTGCGGCGGGTCAGGGCGTCGAGGGCGGCGAAGGGTTCATCCATCAGCAGCATCTTGGGCTGCATCGCCAGGGCGCGGGCGATGGCCACGCGCGCCTTCATACCACCGGACAACGTATGCGGATAGGCATCCGCAAAGCGTGTCAGACCGACCTTGTCAAGGTAGTGGCGGGCGCGTTCGGCGGCTTCCCGCTTGCCCAGGGTGCGCGAGGCCAGCAGCGGAAACATCACGTTGTGCAGTACCGTCTTCCAGGGGGGCAGCTGGTCGAATTCCTGGAACACCACGATGCGGTCCGGTCCCGGCTGGCGCACGGTGCGGCCCTCCAGGCGGATCTCGCCGGCGGCCGGCGGCAGGAAGCCCGCCACCGATTTCAGCAGGCTGGACTTGCCGCAGCCAGACGGCCCCAGCAGCACGAAGCGGTCAGCCGGATGCACGTCGAAGCTGACTTCGTGCGTCGCCTGCACCACCGCCGTGGCGCTGCGATATTGCAGGCTCACGCGGTCCACCTGCAGCAGGGGTTGCAGGCTTGCGGTGGCGCTCACGCTGGCGGTCTCAGCTGCCGGGTTGTGCATACGCTTCCTCGAAGAAGTAGTCTTTCCAGGAGCTGGCGCGGTTCTTCAGGACGCCCAGTTCATGCAGCTTTTCGGCATAGACGAAGGTGCGCTCGGGAGAGACGGTGAAACGGATTTCCGGATCTTCGACGATCTTGCGCACGAACTCCGGTGCCAGCTTGGACTTCTGCACGCGGATGAAGGTATCGGCCGCCTTGGCCTTGTTGTTGCGCACGAATTCGGCGGCCTCCACCAGTGCCTGGTAGAAGGCGCGATAGGTCTTGGGATTGTCGTCGTGGAATTTCTGGGTGGTGTAGAGCACGTTGAAGGTCGCCGGGCCGCCCATGATGTCGTAGGAGCTGATCACCTTGTGCAGGTTCTTGTTTTCCAGGGCCTGGTACTGGAAGGGCGGGCTGGAGAAGTGGGCGTTGATTTCCGAACCGCCGGCGATCAGGGCGGCCGTGGCGTCCGGGTGCGACAGGCTCACGCTGATGCTGTCGAAGCGCTTGAAGTCTTCCTTGCCGAAGACCTTGGCGGTTTCGATCTGCAGCGTGCGCGACTGGAAGCCGACCCCGGCGGCCGGCACGGCGATACGGTCCTTGTCGCTGAAGTCCTTGATACTCTTGACGTTGGGATTGTTCGACAGCAGGTAGTTGGGCATGGAGCCCAGGGAAGCGATGGCCTTGACGTTCTGGCGGCCGCGTGTGCGGTCCCACAGCACCAGCGCCGGTGGCGCGCCGGCCGAGACCACGTCCAGGGCGCCGGCCAGCAGCGCCTCGTTCATGCCGGTGGCGCCGGACAGGCTGGTCCATTCGACCTTGATGTCCAGGCCGGCCTGCTTGCCGTATTTCTCGATGAGTTTCTGGTCCTGTACCACGTCCAGGATCAGGTAGCCGATGCCGAATTGCTGAGCGATGCGGATGCTGCCTTCGGCCATGGCCTGGGTCGATACACCAGCCGCCAGTACGCCAGCGGCCAAGACCGCCAGCCATCTAGGCGAGATGCAGGATAAGGAGGGACGGCGCATCTCAGCTACCTCCCTGGATGTGGGCGTCGTCGAAGAAGTAATCCTTCACCGAGGCCGGCTTGTTCTTGATCGCGCCCACGCGGTGCATGAATTCAGCCAGGCCGTAGGTATTCTGCGGAGCGATCTTGAATTGCACTTCGGGGTTGGTGATGATCTGCAGCAGCAGCTTGCGATCGGTATTGCCCTTGCTGACCTTGAGGTAGATATCGGCCGCCTTCTCTGGGTTGGCGGCGATGAACCTGGCGGCCTCTTCCAGCGCGCCCAGGAAGGCGCCATAGGTCTTGGGATTGTCCTTGCGGAATTTCTCGGTGGCGTACAGCACCGTGGCCGAAGACGGGCCACCCAGCACGTCGTAGGACTTCAGCACGATGTGGGCATTCGGGTTGCCCGCCAGTTCCTGTTCCTGGAAGGGCGGATTGCCGAAGTGGCCGGTGATCTCGGTGCCGCCGCTGATGATGGCGGCGGTGGCATCGGGATGCGGCACGGCGATACTGAGCTTGTCCAGCCGGTTGTACTGGGCGTCACCCCACAGCTTGGCCGAGGCCAGCTGCAGCACGCGCGACTGCACCGAGACACCGACGGCCGGCACGGCGATGCGATCCTTGTCGCCAAAGTCGGCAATGGTCTTGACCTTGGGGTTGTTGCTCACCAGGTAGTAGGGGAAGTTGCCCAGCGAGGCGACGCCACGTACGTTCTGGCGGCCATGGGTGCGGTCCCAGATGGTCAGCAGCGGTCCCACACCGGCGCCGGCGATGTCCACCGAGCCCGACAGCAGGGCATCGTTGACGGCCGAGCCACCGGAGAGCTTGAGCCATTCCACCTTGATATCGACACCGGCGGCCTTGCCGTGCTTTTCGATCAGTTGCTGGTCCTGCGCCACGTTGAGCAGCAGATAGACGATGCCGA
The DNA here is from genome assembly GCF_015767275.1 of Herbaspirillum sp. AP02. Taxonomy (GTDB): domain Bacteria; phylum Pseudomonadota; class Gammaproteobacteria; order Burkholderiales; family Burkholderiaceae_D; genus Herbaspirillum. The sequence continues at coordinate 102,146 of NZ_JADWMY010000012.1, read as the reverse complement.
ACTGCTCGGCGATACGCAGTTGGCCTTCGGCGCGTGCCAACAAGGGCGCGGCCGCCAGGGTCAGCGCCAGGCCGCCGGCCAGGGTGGTGGTCAACAGACGCCGCAGGCGTCCTCGGGGGGAGAGGGTGATGGTCATGGTGTCCTGTACTGTGGATAGCGGGCCGGAGAATCCGGCAGGTAGTGACGCGTCGTGGCTTAGAACCGTCACGATGGAAAAGCGCGGTTCTTTATTCGTTCGGAGTATATAAAGGGCGGGAGAGAAAGAAAAACTCGATTACCGCATATCCATATGCGTCGCCCGTATAGGCCGCAATCGCCTGTCCGGCAAGGGTTTGCGCGGGAAACTCGGATTTTCCCTGTAGATGATTCAGGAACCGTGACATGGCCCGTCTGTCAAGTTCGACAAGCTTAGTAAGAGGCTGGGGCGCAACGTCAGGGTGGGCGTCGGCGGCAATTTGAGCCGACCACGGGTAGAGTGCGATAAAGTACGCGTCCTGCCCGGACAGACGGTCGCTTGCCTCCCTGGCAAGCCCTGTTGAAGCCAGAGCCCTGTCCGCCGGCACTCATTTGAAGAAGCAAGGGAGCAAGATGAGTTCATCTCACACCAATCCGAGTCTTTCCCTCCGATCATCCAAATTCCACTTGATTACCCTGGCAGCGCTGGGCGTGGTGTTTGGCGACATCGGTACCAGCCCGCTGTACGCACTCAAGGAATGTTTCAGCCCCGACCACGGTATCGCCTTTTCCCCGGGGGCGGTGCTGGGCATCATCTCCATGCTGTTCTGGGCCATCACCATCGTGGTGACCATCAAGTACGTGATGTTCGTGCTGCGCGCCGACAACAACGGCGAAGGCGGCGTGCTGGCGCTGATGGCGCTGTCCTTGCGCTCGGCCGTCTCGGGCTCGCCGCGGGCCAAGCTGCTGATGATGCTGGGCGTGTTCGGGGCCTGCATGTTCTATGGCGACGTGGTCATCACGCCGGCCATTTCGGTGCTGTCGGCGGTGGAAGGGCTGGAAATCGCCGCGCCGCAGACGGCCCATGTGGTCATCCCGTTGACGCTGGTGATCGTGGTGATCCTGTTCCTGATCCAGCGCCATGGCACCAGCGTGGTGGGGCGTTTCTTCGGTCCGGTGATGTTCCTGTGGTTCCTGTCGCTGGCGCTGCTGGGCATCTACAACATCGTCAAGGCACCGGAGGTGCTGGTGGCGATCAATCCCTACTATGCCGTGCATTTCATGGCCGAGCACTCGCTGCAGGCCTTCATCGTGCTGGGCTCGGTGGTGCTGGTGCTGACCGGCGCCGAGGCGCTGTATGCCGACATGGGGCACTTCGGCATCAAGCCGATCCGCTATGCGTGGATCTTCACGGTCATGCCCTCGCTGCTGATCAATTATTTCGGCCAGGGTGCCAATCTGATCGCCAATCCGGAGGCGATCAAGAATCCCTTCTACCTGATGATCCCCGATCCGCTGGTGCTGCCCATGGTGCTGCTGGCGACCTGCGCCACCGTGATTGCGTCGCAGGCGGTGATCTCGGGCGCGTTCTCGCTGACGAGCCAGGCCATCCTGCTGGGTTTCGTGCCGCGCATGCGCATCCTGCATACCTCCGAGGATGAACAGGGCCAGATCTACATCCCGCTGATCAACTGGATGCTGCTGGTGCTGGTGTTCGCGGTGGTGTTGGCCTTCAAGAAATCCGACAACCTGGCGGCTGCCTATGGCGTGGCCGTCACCACCACCATGGTCATCACCACCATGCTGCTGGGGGTGGTGATGCGTCATATCTGGAAGTGGCGCACGTCGGCCGTGGTGCTGACCATTGCCTGCCTGTTGATCGTCGATGTGGCCTTCTTTGCCGCCAACCTGCTGAAGCTCACCGAGGGCGGCTGGTTCCCGCTGGTCATCGGCGGCGCGGCCTTCTTCTTGCTGATGACCTGGTATTCGGGCCGCATGCTGCTGCGCATGCGCATCAAGGATGACGGCATTCCCATCGAGCCCTTCATCGAGGGCCTGCTGGCCCATCCGCCGCACCGGGTCGGCGGCACGGCCGTGTTCATGACGGGCAATATCGCCACCGTGCCGGTCGCGCTGCTGCACAACCTGAAGCACAACCGCATCCTGCATGAGCGGGTGTTCTTCCTGAAGATCAGCATCTGGGACGTGCCCTACGTGGCCGATAGCGAGCGCCTGACCATGAAGGAGCTGGGTGGCGATGTCTATCTGCTGCGCGCGGCCTTCGGCTTCAAGGAAGCGCCGGAGGTGCAGAAGGTCATGACCCTGACCGAGCAGCAGTTCGGTCATCACTTCGACCTGATGGATACCTCCTTCTTCCTGGCGCGCGACACGGTCGTGCCGAGCAAGCTGCTGGGCATGTCGCTGTGGCGCGAGCGCCTGTTCGCCTGGATGTACCAGAACGGCGCCAAGCCTTCGGACTTCTTCCACATCCCCGCCAACCGGGTGGTGGAGCTGGGAACCAAGGTCGAGATCTGATCGTCCGCGATGATGCTGCAAGGATGCCGTTCAGCTGACCGCTGAACGGCATTTTTCTTTGTGGTCAGGCAGGCGGGCGGAATTCATGCGGCCTGTGCACGTCGAAGGACCATCGTAGGACAATCGCAAGGATCCCTGCCGCCCGAGGCAGCGGTCATTCACTGTTTTCACTGTAAGGAGCGGTACAGCCATGAACAAGATCAGGATGATGGGCGCCCCCACCGATGTGGGCGCAAGCCGGCGCGGTGCCTCGATGGGGCCGGCGGCCTTGCGCGTGGCCGAGTTGCAGCGCGGCTTGCAGCAGCATGGACTGGAGGTGGTCGATGGCGGTGACCTGGCCGGTCCGGCCAATCCGCAACAGCCACCGGTGCAGGGCCTGCGTCACCTGGACCAGGTGGTGCAATGGAACCAGACCGTCTACGCGGCGGTGGAGCATAGCCTGCGCGCGGGTGAAGTGCCGCTGCTGATGGGCGGCGACCATGCGCTGGCGGTGGGCTCCATTGCCGCCGTGGCGCGCCATTGCCGCGAGCAGGGCAAGGACCTGCGCGTGTTGTGGCTGGATGCCCATGCCGATGCCAATACCAGCCATTCCACCCCGACCGGCAATATCCATGGCATGCCCGTGGCCTGCCTGCTGGGCGTGGGGCCGGCAGAGTTGACCGGTATCGGCGGCCAGGTGCCGGCCTTACAGCCGCAACAGATCTGCCAGGTCGGCATCCGCAGTGTGGATCGCGAAGAAAAGCGCCATCTGCGGGAGCTGGGCGTGCGCGTCTACGACATGCGCCATATCGACGAGCACGGCATGCGCGTGACCATGGAGCAGGCTCTCGCCGGTATCGGCCCCGATACCCATCTGCACGTGAGTTTCGATGTGGATTTCCTGGATAGCGCGTTGGCGCCCGGGGTGGGGACTGCGGTGCCGGGCGGTCCCACCTACCGGGAAGCGCAACTGTGCATGGAAATGATCGCCGACACCGGACGCCTGGCCTCGCTGGACGTAATGGAACTGAACCCGGCCTGTGACGTGCGCAACCAGACCGCGGAGCTGGTGGTGGACCTGGTGGAAAGCCTGTTCGGCAAGTCCACCCTGATCCGTCGCCCGGAAGGGCCCTACTGACGCCTGCTGACATGGCCGTCGAGGGGGCGGTGACGGGCGGCGATATTTGCAGAGGCTTTGCGACAGGCTTGCAATTTGAGGTTGAAGGATTGCGGCGAATGCCGGATTATTCAGGGTTTTTCCGCTTCCGGCGGGCCCGTGCGGGTTTTACTCACGCATTCCCGTCCGTCAGGAAACGCCAGTCTGCCGCGCCTGCTCCAACTTGCCTCTGCCTGCGGGTGGCGCGGCCCATTTTTCCGTCAGAAAGAAGGTCCCCATGTCGTTCAAGAAATTCTTCACCGTTGCCGCCAGCGCGCTGGCCCTGTCCTGTGCTGCCGGCAGCACCCTGGCTGCCGACCAGACCTACGTGGTTGGTGCCGGCGGTACCTACCGTCCCTTCGAATTCGAAACCCCGAAGAAGGAACTGGTCGGCTTCGACATCGACCTGATCAAGGCCATCTCGCAAGCTTCCAACTTCAAGATCCAGCTGGTGAGCACGCCCTGGGAAGGCATCTTCGCCACCCTCGGCCAGGGTGACCGCGACATCATCATCTCCGGCATCACCATCACCGACAAGCGTGCCCAGATGGTGGATTTCTCGCTGCCGTATTTCCCCGCCGAGCAGGTCATCATCACCAATGCCGATGCCAAGATCACCGCGCTGACCGATCTGAAGAAGACCCAGGTGGCCGTGGTCAATTCCACTGCCGGTGACATCGTGGTCTCCGAGGAACTGGGCAAGTCCAGCACCGCCATCCACCGCTTCGACAATACCGTGCTGATGCTGGAAGAGCTGTATCGCAGTGGCGTGGACGCCGCCGTGGGCGACGTCGGCGTCATCAAGTTCTACATCAAGAGCCATCCCGAGAAGAAGTTCAAGGTGGTCGGCGACACCAAGTTCGTGCGCCAGTACTTCGGTATCGCCGTCAAGAAGGGCAACAAGGAACTGCTGGACAAGATCAACGCCGGCCTGACCAAGATCGTGGCCGATGGCACCTACGCCAAGATCTACAAGACCTGGTTCGATGGCGAAGTACCGACCCTGCCGCTGAAGTAAGCACCCCCGGAGCGCCTGCACGATCCTGCATGCGCACCGCCTGTCTGATCTGCCCGATCACGGCCGCCACCCTGCGCCCACGCAATGTCGGCGGCCCGCTTCCTCTGCTCAACTCCTCCGTTTGAACGGACCTCATCATGAATTCCTTCTTCCAATGGGAAATCATCGGCGAATACCTGCCCCTGTTCGTCGAAGGCACCTGGATGACCCTCAAGGCCGCGATCATCTGCGTGATCGCCGGTACCTGCTGGGGCCTGGTGCTGGGCGTCGGCCGCCTGGCCGAGGCTCGCCATGGTTTCTGGAAATATTTCCTGTGCTACTGCGTGCAGTGGCCGATCCGCTTCTACGTCAGCTTCCTGCGCGGCACACCGCTGTTCGTGCAGATCCTGCTGATCCACTTCGCGCTCATGCCGGTGCTGATCAATCCCAGCGGCGGGCTGATCCTCTCCGGCGACCTGGCCCGCGAAATCCGCTCGCACTATGGCGCCTTCGCTTCGGCGGTGCTGGCCATCACGCTCAACTCGGGGGCGTATGTGTCGGAGATCTTCCGCGCCGGCATCCAGTCCATCGACCGTGGTCAGAGCGAGGCCTCGCGTTCGCTGGGCATGACCTACATGGCCACGCTGCGCAAGGTCGTGTTGCCGCAGGCCTTCCGCCGCATGCTGCCGCCGTTGGGCAACAATGCGATTGCCATCGTCAAGGACTCCTCGCTGGCCTCTGCCATCGGCCTGGCTGAACTGGCCTATGCGGCGCGTACGGTGTCCGGTGCCTATGCCCGCTATTGGGAGCCTTACCTCACCATCTCGGTGATCTATTGGGTCATCACGCTGGCCCTGTCGGCGCTGGTGCGCCACCTGGAAGCCCGTTACGGCAAGGGGGATGCACGATGAGTACGACGATGATCAAGGTGAATCAGCTCCAGAAGCGCTTCGGCCAGGCGCACATCTTGCGCGGCATCGACTGCGAGATCAGGGCCGGCGAGGTGGTCTGCGTGATCGGACCTTCGGGCTCGGGCAAGAGTACCTTCCTGCGCTGCCTGAACGGGCTGGAAGAGGTCAGCGACGGCGATATCTTCATCGAGGGCGTCAAGCTCAATGACCCCCGGGTCGATCTCAATGCACTGCGCGCCAGGCTGGGCATGGTGTTCCAGCGCTTCAACCTGTTCCCGCACATGACGGTGCTGGAAAACCTGATCATGGCACCCATGCAGGTGAAGAGCATGTCGCGCCGCGAGGCCGTGCTGGTGGCCGAGAAGCTGTTGCAGAAGGTAGGCTTGCTGGACAAGATCGATGCTTTCCCCAATCAGCTGTCGGGTGGCCAGCAACAGCGCGTGGCGATTGCCCGCGCGCTGGCGATGGAGCCCAAGGTGATGCTGTTCGACGAGCCGACCTCGGCGCTGGACCCGGAACTGGTGGGCGAAGTGCTGACCGTGATGAAACAACTGGCCGAAGAGGGCATGACCATGGTGGTGGTCACGCACGAAATGGGCTTTGCCCGCGAGGTGGCGGACCGGGTCTTGTTCATCGACCAGGGCGTGATCATGGAAGAGGGACCGCCGCAGCAGGTGCTGGGTGATCCGCACCATGAGCGTACGCGGGACTTCCTGCGCAAGGTGTTGTAAGCGACCATGCAAAACGCCGGGGACTACCCGGCGTTTTGCATTTGTGGCCCTCCTGCTCTGGCGCCCTAATGATGCGTGCCCAATACCACTGCGCCGGCGGCGATGACCAGGCAGGACAGCACGCGCCGTGTGGTGAGCTTTTCGCCCAGGAAGAGGGTGCCGATCAGGAGCGCGAACAGCACCGAGGTTTCGCGCAGGGCCGACACCATGCCCATGGGCGCCAGCGTGACCGCCCAGATCACGATGCCATAGGCCAGCAACGACATGACGCCGCCAGCCAGGCCGATCCAGGTTTCCTTCTGCGACAGCACGAGTGGCAAGCGGCCGTGTTTGCGTTGATAGATCAGGGCCAGCGGGATGCTGTCCAGGACGAACAGCCAGCCGGCATAGGCGATGGCGTCACCCGCCAGGCGCGCACCGATGCCGTCGGTGATGGTATAGGCCGCGATGAAGGCGCCGGTGGCAAACGCTGCCAGCGGGCCGGAGAGGTGTTCGCGGCTGCGCACGGCGCGCAGGTTGGCCAGGCTGACGATGCCCGCCGATACCAGGGCGATGCCGATGACCGTGGTGCTACCCAGTTGCTCGCCCGCGAACAGGGCCGCGCCCAATGCCACCAGCAAGGGCGAGGAGCCGCGTGCAATCGGGTAGGACTGGCCGAAGTCACCGATCCGGTAGGCGCGGATCAGGAACAGGTTGTAGCCGGTGTGCAGCAGGCCGGAAAGGATGATGTAGAACCAGCTGGCGGGGTCCGGGAGCGGTCGCCACAGGACCAGCGGGAGGGCGCCCAGACCGGCGCCGATGGTCATCAGCGACAGCGAGGCCAGGCGGTCATGGCTGCTTTTGAGCAGGGCGTTCCAGGAGGCGTGCAGGAGGGCTGCGGCCAGCACCAGGCCGATGACGCCGAGGTTCATGCGGCGGCTCCCTGATCCAGATCCGCCGCGCAGCGCCACAGCGCATGGCCGGAGGCCAGGTACTTGCGCTCGAAGGGGGTGATCGGTGCTGCGGGATGCCAGGCCTGGGTCTGGATGGACAGGCCACTCAACTGGTTCAGCGCGGCGGCGAATTCTTCGACGTAGATGCGCCAGTTGCTGCGGCATTCGATCTGGCCGCCCAGGGCCACGATGCTGGGAAATACCGCATGTCCTTGCCAACGTCGCGCCAGGTGGCCAATCTTGGGCCAGGGATTGGGATAGAGCAGGTAATGCCGGGCTGGGCGCAGTCCGGTCTGCTGCGCCAGGCGCCAGTAGTCGACCAGGTCGGCGCGCACGAAGCAGAGGTTCTCCGGTGGCGGGCCGTCCCAGTGGGTGTTGCGCGCCAGGCGGTCGGCCGACTGGTCGATGCCGATGACAAAATGATCAGGGTATTGCGTGGCCAGGTTGAGAGTGGACAGGCCCACGCCGCAACCGGTATCGAGGATCAGTGGCGCCGCACCGGCGGACTGCCAGGCGCGCATGCTGGCGTCGAAGGCGCGCTGGTTGTAGTCGGTGACGGGTTTGCGAAAAGAGTGCTTGGCATGACGGGCGACCAGCTCGGCCAGTTGCTCATGCACGCCGGTCTGGGCGCTGCTGATGGGCGAGGAATTCACGGAAAACCAGGGGTGGGCGACAAAGCGTCATTTTAATGGACTCTGCGCGCCGCACGCCGGCAGCAAGCTGACCCGCAAATAAAAACGCCGCGCTGGCAGCGCGGCGTGGTGGTGCGGGCTTGGCCCGGGGTAATGGACCCGATCAGTGCAAGGTCATGGGATGACGCATCATCACGTCGTAGCGACTCAGGAAATTGTCGATGTCTTCCATGGTCGGCTCGGAGGCGATCAGTTCCTGGACGTCCTTGCGGAACAGTTCGGCGGCCGGGCCATCGATGTAGATCTCGCGCTGGCCTGACTTGTCCATGATCTCGTAGCCACCGAAGCGCAGGGCTTCGTGGTCGGTATCGGCACCGAATTCGACGACGCTGTACTGCTCGCTGTTGTAGATCAGGTTCATAGTGACTCCTTATGCTGGAATACTGCTTCGAAAAGGAAGTGGCGCCATCACCGAAAATTTCAAGGCCCTTGCGGGCCGCGCCGTTGGTGCATTTCTGCTGCTTCGATACAGCTCCCTCGGGGAGCGCCGCGTCGCCTGCGCTCCTGAGTCTGGTTACGGCAGGGACGGCGGAAAACTTTGGCCCCTGTCGTGTTCCTTGCCTGCAAGTCATGCAATCTGCACAAATCTTTACTGCTGGGAGGCTTGCACCTGCACATCCCTGCTCAGGGTAGATGACGCGCTGCCACGGAAGTTCATCGATGACCATGTCAGCAGATGCATCCATTGCAACTCGGCAAGCCCACCCCCATGACTGCAGGATGCCGCTGTCAGCGTGAAAAGAACATCAGGAAATCTCTGAACCCGCCACACTGCCGTCGCCCTATCCGGGGGCGAAGCCAGGCTAGCAAAAGAAACGGGATCGCGCTGCGATCCCGTACTGTGCTGCCTGATGGTGTGTGAACCGGGGTGTCCTGCCCGGTGGCCTCAGTTGCCTCAGTGATTCTTGCGCGCCAGCTTGCCCGGCTCCACGCCCAGTTGCTTGAGCTTGCGGTAGAGGTGGGTGCGTTCCAGCCCGGTGCGCTCGGCCACGCGGGTCATGCTGCCGTTCTCGCGCACCAGGTGGTACTCGAAATAGGCGCGTTCGAAGGCGTCGCGAGCTTCGCGCAGCGGCAGGTCGAAGGAGATGTTGGCGGCGTTATCGGCGACCTGCCCGAACGGCGCTGCAGCCGGGGTGCCGTGGTGCAGCGTTTCGCTGCCCATGGCCGGAGCGTAGGCGGCCACCGGTGCCACATGTTCGGGGGAGTGCAGGCTGTCGGCGGCGCCATTGGTCACGGCCGCCACCGGGGCCGGACGATAGCTGGCCGGACGCACTGCCTCGCGACTGTGCGAAAGACCCTGCTGCACGGCCTTGAGCAGCTTTTGCAGGGCGATCGGCTTTTCCAGGAAGTTCAGCGCGCCGATGCGGGTGGCTTCGACCGCCGTATCGATGGTGGCATGTCCGGACATCATGATGACCGGCATGGTCAAGAGGCCGTCGCGCTGCCACTCCTTGAGCAAAGTGACGCCGTCGGTATCGGGCATCCAGATATCGAGCAGCACGAGGTCGGGGACCCCGGCCTGGCGAAGCTCGCGTGCCTGCTGCGCGTTTTCCGCAGTGGTCACGACATGTCCCTCATCGCCCAGAATCTCTGAGAGCAATTCGCGGATACCCATTTCGTCATCGACGACCAGGATGTTTGCCATGTGCTGCTTTCCTCGCTGCTAGTTCATTGTCCAAGTTTTCGATCTTGTTCCGGGCCGGCCTGCTCAACGCGGCGTGAGCCAGCAAGCCTTGATGAACTGCCAGGTCCCTCCCGGCGTAGTGCTGTCCAATCTTGAGCCGTAGGGTCGGTTTCCCTATGAAACCGTCTCTTGATCAATAGATGCTAACTTTACCAGCAAAATTACAATTTTTGCGCCTCTGCCCTCGGTACGGTTCTGTATATCGATGCGTCCACCGTGTTCTTCGACGATTTTCTTGACCATCGCCAGCCCCAGGCCGGTGCCCTTGGTCTTGGAGGTGACGTAGGGCTCGAAGGCGCGGGCCAGGATCTTGGCCGAGAAACCGGGTCCGTTATCCATGATCGACAGGCGTACCGCCGGCTGGCGCTGGCCGTTGGCTCCGGCGATATCGATCTGTTCGGTCAGCACGTCAATGCGTGGCGCCTCCTGGCCGTCGTCGCTGACGGCGTCCTGGGCATTCTGCAGCAGATTGTGGATGACCTGGCGCATCTGGGTGGCATCCCCCATGACCTTGGCCATCTGCGGTGCCAGGCGGGCGTGGATCACGTCGCGACCGTCGCCGCTGAGGTAGAGGTTGAGGATTTCCTCGATCAGCGCGTTCAGGTCCAGTGCCACCGGCTTGGCTGGCGGGGTGCGGGCGTAGTCGCGGAAGTCGTCGACCATGCGCTTCATGGCCGTGACCTGGTTGACGATGGTGGTGGTGCCTTTTTCCAGGATGGCAGCGTCGCCCGGCATGAGCTTGTCCGACAGGCGGTGCTGCAGGCGTTCGGCCGAGAGCTGGATGGGGGTGAGCGGGTTCTTGATCTCGTGCGCCAGGCGGCGGGCCACTTCGCCCCAGGCGATCGAGCGCTGGGCCGAGATGACGTTGCTGATGTCGTCGAACACCACCACATAGCCCACGCCGTTTTCCACCGGCAGGTGCGAGCCGCGCGCCAGCAGGGTCAGCTTGTCGTGGTCGGGCTTGCCACCCTGTTCGTCATTGGCCTCGAAGCTCACGCCGGGCTGGCGCGACAGTTCGAACTGTCGCTGCCAGTGCAGGCCGTCGCCGGCTTCGCCGCTGTGCTGGGCCAGTTGCTCGGAGAAGGCGCGAATGATGGCCTGGGCAAAGGGGGCCTGGCTTTCGATGGTCTGCAGCGGGGTGCCGATGTCGGCCGAGAAGTCGTAGCCCAGGATGCGGCGTACCGAATCGTTGGCACTGACGATGTTGAACTGGCCGTCCAGCACCATCACCCCGGCGGACATGTTGGCCAGCACAGATTCCAGGTAGGCCTTGGCGTTTTCCAGCTCGGCGCGGTTGGTTTCGACCGAGGTACGGGCTTCCAGCAACTGTCGCGTCATCGTGTTGAACGATTGGGTCAGGGTACCGAGCTCGTCGGAGGTGGTGACGATGGGCCGCGGAGAAAGATTGCCCTCGGCCACCGCCTTGGTGCCTTCGGCCAGCAGCAGCAGCGGCTTGGCCAGGTCGCTGGCGATCAGGAAGGCGCTGGCGATGGCCGCGAAGATGGCCAGCAGCAGGGTGAGCGTGAGCGTGACCAGGTAGATCTTGCGCAGGCCGGAACGCGAGACCGAGCGTTGCTGGTATTCGTTGTAGGCCAGCCTGAGCGTTTCTGCATTGGAGGCCAGGTAATCAGGAACCGGCTGCAGCACCTGCAGATAGCGGGTCTCGTTCTGCAAGGACAGTCCACGGCTGGGCGCGGGGACCAGGACGACTACGTGCAGGCGCAGGTTGCCGTCGGTGTCGGATTCGCCGGTGGTGGGACGGGCGTCGTCGCTTTCCACCGCCGAGAAGGCCCGCGAGACCCGTGCCTGGCGCATTGCCTGCGTGCTCGGCAGGATGGGCGTGAGCGAGCCGATGGAGCCGCCCACGGTACTCATCACCTGGCCATTGCCATTGATGATGGTGATTTCCATGTTCTGGTCACGCTGGCGCGAGAGGTAGGTGACCTGCTCGGAGTCGCTCATGTCGGACAGTTCCTGGGCCATGCCGCGTGCACGCGAGACCAGGTCCGACAGCGAGGAATCGAGGGCATTGCGGCCCAGGTTCAGGCCCGACTCCAGCGCCGCTTCCATGCGCACGTCGAACCAGGATTCGATGGAGCGCGACACGAACTGCACCGACATCAGGTAGATCACCGCGCCCGGTACGATGCCCACCAGGGCGAACATCAGTACCAGCCGTGCCAGCAACTTGGAGCCGAACTTGCCGCGGCGGTAGCGTTTATAGAGCCGGCCCAGCAGTAGCAGCACCAGGCCTAGCAGCGAGATGGCGGCCAGGCCATTGAGGAACAGCAGCCACGGGTAGTGCTGCTCGAAGAGGGCGGAGTTTTCGGAGGCCGAGGCCAGCAGGAAGAGCAGGACGCTGATGACGCCCCCGCCGACCACCAGCAGATAGCGTAAGGTGCGGCTCATTCGGGCTTATAGGTGAATTCGATCCAGTCGGAGGACAGGCGCCAGTCGCTATTGTTGAGCGCATTGACCTGGAAGGGCTTGGGCAACTGCGCCACGTCCAGGCGCATGCGCAGGCCGACCTGATAGGCGTCGCCGGATTTGAGGGTGTTGTTGTCGGCAATGATCCAGCGCGGCGGGCGGCGGATCAGCGTCATCGCATCGTCCAGGTTGCTGAAGCTCTGCTGCAGCTGGCCGCTGATGGCGGTGTGATATTGCCGGGTCAGCACGTTATAGGACACGCGTACCGTGCGCGTGGCCGAGACGCTGGTTTCGTCGAACCAGTACCAGCGCCGCCGCGTCAGCTGGACTTCGGTCGTGAAGTACAGCGGCACACCGCGTGAAAGCGCGTCTTCCAGGCCGCGATTCAATTCGAAGTCATAGGACACCGACAGCCGGTAGCCCTGGTCGCTGGCTTCGATGCTGGCCTGGCTGACGGTGATCTCGGCGGCCTGGGCGGTGAGGGCGGAACAGGCCAGCAGCACGGCCAGCAGCCATAGCAGCACGCCGCGCAGCAGTCGGGCGCCGCCCGTGGTCAGGCTGCGTGCTGGAGAGGGGAGGAGGGCCGATTGCGTCAAATTCATGCACCAGGTTTTTGGAACAGCGCATAGAACAGGCCATCGTGGTCGGCATCTGCTTTTGCGTCTGCGGTCGGCAATAGTTGACCAGGAGCGGGCAACCGGATGGCGTTGTGTTTCTGCGCGAAGGCGATCGCTTGCTGTTCCGATTCCTGGGGCCACAGCGAGCAGGTTACGAGCAGCAATTTACCATCGGGTCGCAGCATCTGCCAAAGCTTGTCCAAAATTTGCGCCGAAAGTGTTGCAAGCTGCGCGGTGTCGGTCTTGCGGCGCAGCCAGCGGATATCCGGGTGACGTCGCACGATGCCGGAGGCGGTGCAAGGCACGTCGGCCAGGATGCGGTCGAAGGGCTGGCCGTCCCACCAGTCGCTCTCGCGGGCGTCACCGGTGACGAGTTCGGCCCGCAGGTGCAGGCGTTCGAGGTTTTCGGCAATGCGCTGCAGGCGGCGGGTATCGTGATCCAGCGCGAGCAGCTCGAGATCGGCCAGCTCCAGCAGGTGGCCGGTCTTGCCGCCGGGGGCGGCGCAGGCATCCAGCACACGCATGCCATCGGCGACATCCAGCAGCGGCGCGGCCAGCTGGGCGGCGGCGTCCTGTACCGAGACCACGCCGGCGGCGAAACCGGGAATCTGTTGCACCGGCGTGGGCTGGTCCAGTCGCACCGCGTAGGGGCCGACCTGTCGCGCTCCGATGCCGGCCTGTTGCAGCTCGGCCAGATACTCGGTCACGCTGGCGCGTCGGCGGTTGACCCGCAAGGTCAGCGGTGGCACCTGGTTGCCGGCATGCAGGATGGCCTGCCATTGCTCGGGATAGGCGGCCTTGAGACGGTCGATCCACCAGGTGGGGTAATTCCACGTACCCGGCGGGGTCTTGGTGGCCTGCGGCATCAGCGCAGCCTTCTCGCGCAGGAAGCGGCGCAGGATGGCATTGACCACGCCCTTGGCGAAGCTCATCTCCGGGCTGATGGCGGCCGCCTCGACGGCCTGGTTGACCACGGTGAAGCTGTCATAGCCGGCCTCGTCCTCTTCGACCAATAGCGCCAGGGCGCTCACCAGCAGGCCGTGGAGCACGTCAGGCTGGGGCGGCTTGTTGGCCAGCAGGCTCAACAGGGCGTCGGTCAGACCAAGCCGGCGCATCGCACGGTAGCTCAGGTCCTGGATGGCGCCACGGGTCGGCGCCGGCGCGTCGCTGCGGGCGAATATCTGTGCCAGCGCCTGCGGCAGGGCATGGCCGGCACGCACGCAAGCCACGGCCTGGGCTGCGTAGGCCAGCTGGTACGCCAGCGAATCGGCCTTGGCCGAGGGAGAGAGGAGGGAAATCTGGATCACGTCTATGCTTATCGAGAAGGCCTGGCGCAGACCGTAATTGTGCTGCGGCAACGGTTTGCGAAACGGGCGCGGGCCGCCAGTGTACCAGTCGTCCACGGGTACTACACCTGTCGCTGTGGCCGGATGGCTGGCGGCAGCCCATGAAAAAACGGCTGCCGCGGTGGATGATCGCGGCAGCCGTCTTCAGTGTCGGGGGAGCGTTGTCGGCAGCTCAGACGCCCCAGAGGATGTCGTAGCCGCCCTTCTTGGCCTCGCGCAGCATGTCCAGCAGCGGATAGGCGCGCGCCGAGAAGCTGACGGCCTCGATCTTTTCGTGGTTGTGGTCGTCGGTGTCGGCGTTGTGGTGGGCGTTGACGTCACGTGCCAGTGCTTCGGCCGCTTCGTGTGCCTTGCTGGCATTGATCTGCTGTTCCAGCAGGGCGACGGCGTCGCCGGCTTCGGCAGCGGTGATCACGCCGCGTGCGGGATCCTTGTGCAGCAGGTCCAGGATGGGTTTGGCGTGTGATTCGTACATCACCACATCGGCAGCCGCTTTTGATTTGAATGTAATCAGCATATTTCCTCAGGGTCTTTGATTGAAAACGTGTCTTAGGGTGCGACCGCGCTGGCCGCACCATGGTGGAAATGCGCTGCAGACTGCATCCGCATTCCTGCGGGATTGCCCGTTTGGAGTGACGGGCAGCGACAAGAATACTCCCGTCGCCTGAACTCTGTCATCTTGCAGTGGCCCCGCTCAGCTTGGTTTGAAAGAGCTGAAAAAGGTTTCAATGTTTTCCTCTGTGAAGGCTTTTTCATCGCCCACGATGAGGATCTGGTAGACCCGCCGGTCGCGCGCCACCAGGCGCGCCGCCAGCCGCAGCGGCCGACCGCGGGAGACACCGCGGGCATCCAGATCGACGGTGCGCGCAAAGCCCTCGGTCTTGCCCGGCCAGGCCGCGCCGGGCTTGTCCTGCCCACCGATGTTGTTGAGCAGGGCCGTGCGCATGGCGTCCAGCGCCCGGCTGGCACCGGCGTCGTCGGGCAATTCGGCGGTGCCGGCGGCGAAGGTCAGGCCGTCCACCTCGGCGGCGGTCATGCTCATTTCCACCTTGGGGCCGTCCAGATCGACCGCGCGCGTGACGCTGGCCGGCTTGGCCGGTAGCAGCACCACGAAATGGGCACCGTTGTCGCTGGCTTCGCGCCAGTTGTAACGCGGGGAACAGGCTGTCAGGCTCAGGCAGGCCAGGCTCAGCGAAACGACGGCGAGGCGGAAAGGGCGCATGGGGCGGACCGGAATGAAGGGGCGTTCATCATAGCAAAGGCATCAGGCGCAGCCTGGGCCGCTGAAAATGCGCCATTGTCTGATGGCCGGCCGGCAATTCTTGCGGTATAAGAACGCATCCCAACGGAACCCTCTACGGCTATGCAAAACGACAACCAAACCAGCCTGCCGGAACTGACGCTACGCGGCATGCTGCTGGGCGCGCTGATCACGGTAGTGTTTACCGCCTCCAACGTCTATCTCGGGCTGAAGGTCGGCCTCACCTTCTCGTCGGCGATTCCTGCCGCGGTGATCTCGATGGCGGTGCTGCGTCTGTTCAGCAATGCCAACATCCTCGAAAACAACATGGTGCAGACCCAGGCCTCGGCGGCCGGTACCCTGTCCTCGATCATCTTCATCCTTCCGGGCCTCGTCATGATGGGGCACTGGCAGGGCTTCCCTTTCCTGCAGACGCTGGGCATCTGTGCCGCCGGCGGCATGCTGGGCGTGATGTTTTCCATCCCGCTGCGGCGGGTGATGGTGGTGCAAAGTGCGCTGCCCTATCCCGAGGGCGTGGCGGCGGCCGAAATCCTGCGGGTAGGCAGCGCCGACGCCGATGGCGGCGAGGAGACGCGCCGCGGGCTGCGGGACATCCTCTTCGGCGGCGCCCTGGCCGCTGCCTTCAGCGTGATCGCCAGCGGCCTGAAGCTGTTTGCCGAGAGCATCAGCCTGTGGTTCACAGCCGGTGCCTCGGTGGTACGGCTGACGATGGGCTTTTCTCTGGCACTGGTGGGCGCGGGCTACATGATCGGTATCGTCTCCGGCATTGCCATCCTGATCGGCATGATCCTGGCCTGGGGCGTGGCCGTGCCTTACCTGACTGCCGTGACTCCACATGCCGCCGGTGTGGCGCTGTCCGACTTCGCCAACGGGCTCTGGAAAAGCCAGGTGCGCTTCATTGGCGCCGGCATGATCGGCGTGGCCGCGATCTGGACCCTGATCACGCTCTTCAAGCCCATGCTGGAAGGCGTCCGGGCCTCGTTGTCGACGCTGGCGCGACGTCAGCAGGGCAGCACCGAGCGCACCGATCAGGACATGTCGCCGCGCTGGATCATCGTCATCAGCCTGGCCATGATCGCGTTGCTGGCGGTGGTGTTTGCCTCTTTTCTCTCGGGTACGCCGGTGACGCCGGCCCTGTTCGCCGGACTGGTCGTCTATGCGGTGGTCTTCGCCTTCGTGTTCGGTTTCCTGGTGGCGGCGGCCTGCGGCTACATGGCCGGGCTGATCGGCTCCTCGTCCAGCCCGATTTCCGGCATCGGCATCGTTGCCGTGATCCTGGTGTCGGTCCTGTTGCTGGTCTCGGGGGCGGTCGATCCGCTGCTGGCCACGCCTGAAGGCAGCAAGCTGGCCATTGCCGTGGCCTTGTTCGTGACGGCCGCCATCATTGCCGTGGCCGCCATCGCCAACGACAACCTGCAGGATCTCAAGACAGGCCAACTGGTCGGTGCCACGCCATGGCGCCAGCAGGTGGCGTTGCTGGTCGGTTGCGTGGTGGGCGCGCTGATCATCCCGCCGGTACTGAACCTGCTGTACAACGCCTACGGTTTCACCGGCGCCTTGCCGAGAGCTGGCATGGATGCGGCACAGGCGCTGGCGGCACCGCAAGCGACCCTGATGACGGCCATTGCCACCGGCATCTTCACCCGTGAGCTGAACTGGAGCATGCTGGGCGTGGGTGTGTTGCTGGGCATCGTGTTGATCGTGATCGACTGGCTGCTGGCGCGCCGCGGCGGTGTGGCGCGCTTGCCGGTACTGGCGGTGGGTATCGGCATCTATCTGCCGCCGATGGTCAGCAGCGCACTGTTCCTCGGGGCGGTATTGGGCTGGCTGATCGAGCGCGGCCTGAGAAGCCGCGCCCGGGCGGCCGGAGCTGAGTTCGATGCCTATGCCGACAAGCCGCGCCAGCGCGGCATCCTGGTGGCTTCCGGCCTGATCGTCGGCGAAAGCCTGGTCGGGGTGCTGCTGGCGGCCGTGATCGGCTTCACCGGCAAGGATGCGCCGCTGGCGCTGGTGTCGGGCGACTTCGAGTCCACCGGACAATGGTTGGGACTGGCGGCGCTGGTGCTGATCCTGGTGGCGTTCGTACGGCGCATCATGCCGGTGCGCTGAGGACAACCCTAGCGGCGGCTTTCCATCATCATGCGCAAGGCCAGCCCCGCCAGTACCGTCCCCATCAGCCAGCGTTGCACCAGCTGCCAGCCGGGGCGCGCAGCCAGCAAGGCCGAGATGGACGCCGCCGAGAGCGTGATCATGGCATTGACACTCACGCCCACCACGATCTGGGTCATCCCCAGCGCGAGTGATTGTCCCAGCACGCTACCCTGGCCCGGATGGATGAACTGCGGTAGCAGGGACAAGTACATCACGGCGATCTTGGGATTGAGCAGGCTGGTCACCAGGCCCATGGCAAAGAGCTTGCGTGGACTGTCCGGTGGCAGTTCGCGCAGGGCGAACGGCGAGCGTCCGCCCGGGCGGACTGCCTGCCAGGCCAGGTAGAGCAGATAGGCCGCCCCACCCAGGCGTAGCGCGTCATAGGCCAGCGGCACCGCCATCACCAGCGCGGTGATACCGCCTGCGGCACAGAGCATATAGAAGACCAGCCCCAGGGCGATGCCCGCCAGCGAGATCAGGCCGGCCTTGCGCCCCTGGCAGACTGAGCGCGAGACCAGATAGAGCATGTTGGGGCCGGGTGTGAGCACCATGCCCAGGCAGATCGCGCCGAAGGCAAGCAGGGTGGAGGTGGTGGGCATGGGCGGGCTCTTTTCGGAAATGACGCGAGCGGCGTCATCGCCACTCCAGCAGGTACAGACTAGCCCGGTCAGGGCGGGCCCAAAAGATACAGAGCCGCCGCCCCACCATCGCAACAGACCGTGGGGCTTATCCAGTATGGATTGCGCGACGGTACTGGATGGCTTCGGCGACGTGGGCTGCCTGGATGGCGGGCGCGCCGGCCAGATCGGCGATGGTGCGCGCCAGCCGCAGCACGCGGTGATAGGCCCGGGCCGACCACTGCAAGCGGACCATGGCCTGCAGCAGCAGTTGCGCGCCGTCGGTGCCGGGCTCGCAATACCGGTCCACCGCGCTGCCGCTCAACTGACTGTTGAGCATCCCCTGGCGCTGCCATTGCCGCTCGGCCGCGCCCGCCACCCGCGCTGCGATGGTATCGCTGGATTCCCCCTGGCCAGGCGCGCCCAGCTCTGTCGGCGTCAGTGCCGCCACCTGCAACTGCATGTCGATGCGATCCAGAAGGGGGCCGGACAGGCGCTGCTGGTAGCGTTTGACCAGCTCCGGCGTGCAACGGCAGCGGCCGGAAGGGTCCGCGTAGAAGCCGCATGGGCAGGGGTTCATGGCGGCTACCAGCTGGAAGCGCGCCGGAAACTCCGCCTGGCGCGCCGCCCGTGAAATGACGATGTGACCCGACTCCATCGGCTGACGCAGCACATCGAGCACGCTGCGCGGGTATTCGGCGATTTCGTCCAGGAACAGGACGCCATGATGGGCCAGTGAAATTTCACCGGGCCGAGGCGTGCCGCCGCCACCGACCAGGGCTACCGCTGAGGCAGTGTGATGTGGCGCGCGAAAAGGTCGCTGCTTCCAGCGGGCGATGTCGAAATGGCCGGCCAGCGATTGCACGGCTGCCGATTCCAGTGCCTGCGCTTCGCTCATGGGTGGCAGGATGCCGGCAAAACGCGTGGCCAGCATGGATTTGCCTGCACCGGGTGGCCCGACCAGCAGGATGCTGTGGCCGCCGGCCGCTGCGACCTCCATGGCCCTCCTGGCCTGAGATTGCCCCTTGATGTCGCTGAAATCCGGATACACCGGGCGCTGACTGTCTGGCCGTGCCCGGTACCGCTGCAGGCGCGCCTTGTCGTCGCGGGCACTGAAGTGCGCACACACGTCCAGCAGTGACCCGGCCGGCAGGATGGTCGCCTGCTCGACCAGTGCCGCTTCGTCGGCGTTGGCCGCCGGCAGGATGAAGGCCCGTTGCCGGCTATCCGGCCCGCTGCTGTGCTGCATGGCGCAGGTCATCGCCAAGGCCCCGCGGATCGGCCGCAACTGGCCCGACAGCGACAGTTCGCCTGCGTATTCGTAGTCATCCAGCTGGTCCGAGGGAATTTGCCCCGAGGCCGCCAGGATGCCCAGTGCGATGGCCAGGTCGAAGCGACCTGATTCCTTGGGGAGTTCGGCTGGCGCCAGGTTGACCGTGATGCGACGCGCCGGGAATTCGAACCGGGCATTCTGCAAAGCCGCCCGGACGCGGTCCTTGGCTTCCTTCACCTCGGCCTCGGGAAGACCGACGATGGTGAAGGCCGGCAGGCCATTGGCCAGATGCACCTCCACCGTCACCGGCGGGGCGGCCATGCCGGCCAGGGCGCGGCTGCACAAGACCGCCAGGCTCATCGCAACGAGCCCGGCAGTGTGCTGGAAGGGAAAAGGGGAGGGGGAGGAAAGGAAGAGAAGGTCGTCGCCAGGGTCATGGGGTCTGTTTTTGCTGAGCCTCAAGCTCGGCAACACGCGCTTCCAGCGCTTCCAGGCGGGCGCGGGTCTTGGCCAGCACCTGGGCCTGGATGTCGAATTCCTCGCGCGTGACCAGGTCCAGCTTGGCAAAACCCTGGCTCAGCATGGCCTTGACGTTCTTCTCGATGTCCTTGGCCGGAGAATTCTCGATCGCCTTGTTGATCTTGGATTGCAGGTCTTCAAAAAATGGGGGCTTGTCCATGTCGGATCTCCTTGGCAGATAGCTAAGCTGCAAGTTTAGCGGTTTCGCAGCCATCCTCAAAACGCGATGCCATGATGAGACCGTTTTTTTGCGAGCGGGTGCCGGAAAGTGAAGAATTTTCCTTCAGGAAATGCGCCGACTTGGTGACTTTGGCTTCGCCCCGGGCCCACGCACCAAAATGTGTTTGCCTCGTTTGACGCAGGATTATCAAAAAGCAATCAATATCGCACCACAGTCGTGCATTTTCGCTTCCGGTGCACTATTTTGAAGCTGGTATCGAAAAAAATCGTTGCAAATCTCCGCTTTACAGCAAAAACACAAGTCTGCCTTGCCGAAAGGACATGGCACGGCTCCTGCTACATGGTTTGGGCAAAAGACTAAAAGACTTAACTGTTAAACACAAACCAGAGGGAAAGTCATGAAGAAACTGATTCTTGCAACAGCCATCGCAGCATCCTTCGTTTCTACCGTGGCCCGTGCAGAGGACGCCAAGCCAGACAACGAATTGAGCTTCAACGCCGCGATCGTGAGCGATTACCGCTACCGTGGCCTGACCCAGACGCGTTTCGACCCGGCCCTGCAGGTTGGCGCTGATTACACGCACAACCCGACCGGTCTCTACGCCGGCACCTGGCTGACCAACATCAAGTGGATCAAGGATGCCGGTGCCCTGACCGGTACCGACACCAAGGGCAACGTCGAGTGGGATATCTACGGCGGCAAGCGTGGTGACATCGGCGGCGGCTTCACCTATGACGTCGGCGGCCTGTACTACTACTACCCGGGCAACACCCTGGCCAATTCCGGCCTGAAGAATGCCAATACCTTCGAACTGTATGGCCAGCTCGGCTACGGCCCGGCCTACTTCAAGTATTCGCAATCGTTGACCAACCTGTTCGGCGCGGTCAACAGCAAATACAGCCAGTACTACGACCTGGGCGCCAACATCGAGACCTTCTACGGTGTGATGCTGGGTCTGCATGTCGGTCACCAGAGCGTGCGTGGCAACCCCAGCGACGCCAGCTATACCGACTGGAAGATCGGTCTGTCGAAGACCTTCGACGAGGCTGCCGGTATCACCCTGGGGGTGGCCTATGTCGGTACCGACATGAAAGACGGTTTCGCCACCACTCCGCAATCGGACGGTGCCAAGAACGTCGGCAAGAATGGTGTTGTCGTCTCCATCAGCAAAACTTTCTAACAAGAGGTTCGTATGAAACTGATCACAGCGATCATCAAACCGTTCAAGTTGGACGAGGTGCGTGAAGCCCTCTCCGCGATCGGTGTGCAAGGCATCACCGTGACCGAAGTCAAGGGCTTCGGTCGTCAGAAAGGCCACACGGAGCTCTATCGTGGCGCCGAGTATGTGGTCGATTTCCTGCCCAAGACCAAGATCGAGGCAGCGGTGGACGACGCCATCGTCGAGCGCGCGCTGGAAGCCATCGAGACCGCAGCCCGCACCGGCAAGATCGGTGACGGCAAGATCTTCGTCCAGGATCTGTTGGATGTGATCCGTATCCGTACCGGCGAAACCGGCAAAGACGCTCTGTAAAAAAAGGGGAATTCCAATGAGCATGAAGAAAATGTTTTCCGGCGCGCTCGCCATTGGCGCGCTGTTGTTGGCGGTAGGTTTTACCGCTCCGGCCCAGGCGCAGGACGCGCCCAAGCCCGAAGCTGCAGCGGCTACTGCCGCTGCCCCGGCGGCGGCGGCTCCGGCTGCCCCCAAGGCTGAAGCCGCGGCTCCGGCCGCTGCTGCACCTGCTGCCCCGGCGGCGGCTGCAGCCGCACCGGCACCGGTGCCCAACAAGGGCGATACCGCCTGGATGCTGGTCTGCACCGCCTTCGTCATTCTCATGACCCTGCCAGGCCTGGGCCTGTTCTACGGCGGCCTGGTGCGCAGCAAGAACATGTTGTCGGTGCTGATGCAGTGCTTCATGATCTTCTCGCTGATCTACATCCTGTGGTTCGTCTACGGCTACAGCATCGCGTTCACCGAGGGCGGAGCATTCTTCGGCGGCTTCGACCGATTGTTCCTGCATGGCCTGACCGGTGACTCCAATACCGGTACCTTCAGCAAGGGCGTAGTGATTCCGGAACTGGTGTTCGTCGCCTTCCAGGGGGCGTTCGCAGCCATCACCGTGGCGCTGATCATCGGTTCCTTCGCCGAGCGTGTGAAGTTCTCCGCCGTGATCCTGTTCTCGATCCTGTGGTTCACCTTCTCTTACCTGCCGATGGCACACATGGTCTGGTTCTGGCCGGGTCCGGACGCCTTCACCGACGCTGCGGCCGCTGAAAAAGCGACTGCCATCTCGGGTTGGTTGTTCCAGAAGGGCGCGCTGGATTACGCCGGTGGCACCGTGGTGCACATCAACGCGGCTATCGCTGGCCTGGTCGGTTCCTACGTGATCGGCAAGCGTATCGGTTTCGGCAAGGAAGCCTTCAAGCCGCATAGCCTGACCCTGACCATGGTCGGCGCCTCGCTGCTGTGGTTCGGCTGGTTCGGCTTCAACGCCGGCTCCGGTCTGGAAGCCAACGGCGGTGCTGCCCTGGCCTTCGTCAACACCATCCTGGCAACTGCTGCGGCCGTGCTGTCCTGGAGCTTCGGCGAATGGATCGGCAAGGGCAAGCCCTCCATGCTGGGTGCTGCTTCGGGTGCTGTCGCCGGTCTGGTGGCGATCACCCCGGCGGCGGGCTTCGTGGGTGTCATCGGCGCCGTGGTCATGGGCCTGCTGGCTGGCCTGCTGTGCCTGTGGGGTGTCAGCGGCCTGAAGAAGCTGCTGGGTTCCGACGATGCGCTGGACGTGTTCGGCGTGCACGGTGTGGGCGGCATCCTGGGTGCCATCCTGACCGGTGTGTTCGCTGCACCGAGCCTGGGCGGCACCGGCATCTACGACTACGTCGCCAATGCCGTCGCTCCTGACTACTCCATCGGCGGCCAGGTCTGGATCCAGTTCCAGGGCGTGCTGACCACCGTGGTGGTGTCGGGCGTGGTCTCCTTCATCGCCTACAAGATCGTCGACGTCGTCATCGGTCTGCGTGTGACCGAAGAGGAAGAGCGCGAAGGCCTGGATATCTCCAGCCACGGCGAATCGGCTTACCACTAAGCATCAGCTGTACTGAGTCTGCAGTATTCCTTCGGGGTTGGAAACGGCCTCTTTATAAGGCGCCTTCGGGCGCCTTTTTTCATTCTTGGACGCTTAAACCTGCCCAGAGAGGCACCCGACAGGAAGATTTCTACATGGCAATGCATTCGGTGATGCGCTTTTGCATCGCCGCGCAATAATTCCCGACTATTTGACTCGGGCTCTTTAAAATACCTTCATCATCGCCATCTGGAGTCTCCCAGCCACGCCCTTGCAGCGACCGTGGCCGGTCGTGGGGCGTGGCTGAAATGGCAACAGCGCAACCCGATGGGTTCTACCGCGTCGCAACACGGATTCAGGAATCCGCTAAAATCGTCACTCGCTGCCGGCATTTACATCTCGTTAAGGTTTCATATGGTCCCGCATCTCGTCACCGCTCTGAATGGTCCCCTGCTGGAGCTGGAGAAGAAAATCCTGGGCGCCACGCCGGCCATCGAACGCTGGTTCCGCATGGAGTGGCAGGAACATACGCCGCCCTTCTACTGCTCGGTCGATCTGCGCAACGCCGGCTTCAAGCTGGCCCCGGTCGATACCAACCTGTTCCCGGGCGGTTTCAACAACCTGTCGCCGGAAATGCTGCCGCTGGCGGTGCAGGCGGCCATGGCGGCCATCGAGAAATACTGTCCGGATGCGCGCAATCTGCTGCTGATCCCGGAAAACCAGCCCGGCAACACCTTCTACCTGCAAAACATCGGCCGGCTGATGCAGATCTTCCGCCAGACCGGCCTGAACGTGCGCCTGGGTACCCTGGCGCCGGGCGTGACCAAGCCACAGCACATCGAGTTGCCCGACGGCACCCAGATCACCCTGGAGCCGCTGGAGCGCTCGGCCAATGGTCGCCGCCTCGGCCTGAAGAATTTCGACCCCTGTACGGTGCTGCTCAACAACGACCTGTCCATCGGCATTCCCTCGGTGCTGGAAGGCCTGCACGAACAGAGTGTGCTGCCGCCGCTGCATGCCGGATGGGCGATGCGTCGCAAGAGCAATCACTTCGCTGCCTATGATGAGGTGGTGAAGAAGTTTTCCAAGATGGTGGAAGTCGACCCCTGGATGCTCAATCCGCTCTTCGCCAAGGTCGGCGACATCGACTTCCAGGACAACAGCGGCACCGACGCACTGGCTGACAGCGTCTCCTCGCTGCTCTCGAAGATCCGCAAGAAGTACAAGGAATACGGCATCAAGGAACAGCCCTTCGTCTTCGTCAAGGCCAATGCCGGCACCTATGGCATGGGTATCATGGCCGTCAAGGACGCCAGCGAGATCAAGGACCTCAACCGCAAGCAGCGCACCGGCATGCTGGCCGCCGGCAAGGAAGGGCTGGAGGTGTCGGAGGTGATCGTGCAGGAAGGCGTGCATTCCTTCGAACGCATCAACCAGTCGGTCGCCGAACCGGTGGTTTATATGATCGATCGCTACGTGGTGGGTGGTTTCTACCGCGTGCATGCCGACCGCGACGTCAACGAGAACCTCAATGCGCCCGGCGCGCATTTCGTGCCGCTGGCCTTCGCCCAGCAGCACGCCTTGCCGGACATGCACGCCAAGCCGGGGACGGCCGCGCCCAACCGTTTCTACATGTATGGCGTGGTGGCGCGACTGGCGCTGCTGGCGGCATCGGTGGAGATGGAAAAGACCGATCCCAACCCGGAAGTTTATTAATATCGGGCCCGCGCCTGGCCCAACAGGACCCCAGCCTCATGAAAATCGCTTTCCTCGCCGATCCTCTGGATACGTTCAAGACGTACAAGGATTCCACCTTTGCCATGATGCGCGAAGCCGCGCGTCGTGGTCACGTCATCTATGCCTTCGAACAGGGCGACCTGGTGCTGGAAAGCGGACTGGTGACCGCCAATGCCTTCAAGGTGACGCTGACCGGTGATGCCGATGACTGGTACCGGGCCGACAAGCCGGCCGCATCTTTCCTCTCCGAATTTGATGCGGTGATCGTACGCAAGGACCCGCCCTTCGACATGGAGTACATCTACAGCACCTATCTGCTGGAGCTGGCCGAGAAGCAGGGTGCGCGGGTGTTCAACAAGCCGGCGGCCATCCGTAGCCACAACGAGAAGCTGGCCATCGCCCAGTTCCCGCAATACACCGCGCCGACTTTGGTCACGCGGGATGCCAAGCGCCTGCGCGATTTCCACGGTGAGCACCAGGACGTGATCCTCAAGCCCCTGGATGGCATGGGTGGCATGGGCATCTTCCGCGTCAAGGCCGATGGCATGAATCTGGGCTCCATCATTGAGACCCTGACCGACAACGGTCAACGCACGATCATGGCGCAACGTTTCATTCCTCAGATCAGCGCAGGCGACAAGCGCATCCTGTTGATCGGCGGCAAGGTGGTGCCCAACGTGCTGGCACGCATTCCGCAGGGCAACGAGGTGCGCGGCAATCTGGCCGTCGGTGGTCTGGGCCGTGCGCAGCCGGCATCGGCGCGGGATATCGAGATCGGCGAGGCGCTGGGTCCTGTCCTGTATGAACGTGGCCTGTTGCTGGTAGGATTGGACGCCATCGGCGACTATCTCACCGAGATCAACGTGACCAGTCCGACCTGCTTCCAGGAAATCACCCAGCAGACCGGGTTTGACGTGGCAGCGATGTTCGTGGACGCACTGGAGGCAGCCGCAGGGGCAGCAGAAACAACAGGGTCGATCGGATAATGGGATCGGCAGAGCATGACGGGCTGCTCGGGGAAAAGCGCGTCGCATCAGATGGCAACAAATCCATGGTTGGTATTCTTCTCTTGACGCACGCCCCGCTGGGGCAAGCTTTCCTGGCCGCCGCTACACACGTCTTCCGCGGCCGTCCCGAACGGATGGAGGCGATCGACGTGATCGCCGACCAGAACCCGGCTGAAGTGCAAAAACTCGCCATCGAGGCGGTAGGTCGCCTTGATGATGGCAGCGGCGTGCTGGTCATCACCGATGTCATGGGCGGCACGCCCTCCAACTGTACGGGCTTCCTGTGCGGTCTGGGCAACGTCCAGGTGATTGCAGGCATCAGCCTGCCGATGCTGCTGCGGGCTCTGACCTATCGCAATGACACGCTGGATGTGGTGGTTGAAATGGCGTTGGCGGGGGGGCAGAATGGTGCAGTGCGGATCGACAATCGCATCCGCGTGGCAGCGTCGGCCTGATCCATCGCCGTGGCTGTAGTGGACTGCAGTCATGGACTGCACGCGCCAACAAGATAAAAACGAAAGCGGAACATGATTCAAAAAGAACTCGAAATCGTCAACAAGCTTGGCCTGCATGCCCGCGCTTCGGCCAAGTTCACGCAACTGGCCGGCAAGTTCAAGTGCGAAGTCTGGCTCACCTTCAACAAGCGCCGCGTCAATGCCAAGTCCATCATGGGCGTGATGATGCTGGCCGCCGGCAAGGGCAGCATGGTGACCCTGGAAACCAATGGCGCCGACGAGCAGGAATGCTGCACGGCGCTTGAAGCGCTGATTGCCGACAAGTTCGGCGAAGGCCAGTAACCCTTTCCGACCGCGCCCGCGGTTTTGCGCCGCAACATCGCGGCGCGGCTGGAATGCTTCTTGCGATGTGAGGACGGTCACGTACAAGTTGCGTGACATGAAACAATGTTCACCCCAGCTGCCTGTCACTACTGCTCCGCCGCGATGTCCCCGGTCGCGATTGCCAAACCGCTATTTGTTCGGTAACTTGCTCCAGGCTACCGCGCGCTGGAAACACGGCGGACTATAAGAACACAGGCAGGAGATACGCGATGGCTTCTTTCAGCTTACATGGAATCGCGGTGTCGCAAGGCATCGCCATCGGACGCGCGCACTTGATGGCGCCGGCCGCACTGGACGTCAAACATTACCTGATCGCGGCCGACCAGGTCGAAGCCGAGATCGCGCGCCTGAAGGGCGCCGTCAAGGCAGTGCACCAGGAACTGCACACCATCCGTTCGGAACTGCCCAAGGATGCGCCGCCGGAACTGGGTGCCTTCATCGATGTGCATTCGCTGATCCTGTCGGACCCGATGCTGGCCGAAGTGCCCCAGGACATCATCCGTCACCGCTACTACAACGCCGAGTGGGCGCTGGTCACCCAGATCGAGGAATTGTCGGCGCAGTTCGACGAAATCGAAGACCCCTACCTGCGCGAGCGCAAGGCTGACATCCAGCAGGTGGGCGAGCGCATCCTCAAGGTCATGACCGGCAGCGCCAACCATCTCCCTCCCACGGGAGAAGCCGCCGCCAACATCATCGTGGTGGCCCACGATATCTCGCCGGCCGACATGCTGCAGTTCCGCGGGAACGCCTTTGCCGGTTTCGTCACCGACCTCGGCGGGCCCAATTCACATACCGCCATCGTCGCCCGCAGCCTGGCCATTCCGGCGGCCGTGGGCATGCATAACGCCTCGGTGCTGGTCAAGCATGACGACGTGCTCATCATCGATGGTGATGCCGGCGTGGTCATCGTGGACCCCTCCCCGCTGGTACTGGCGCAGTACCGTGCCCGCCAGGAGCGCCTGCTGCGCGAGCGCAAGAAGCTTTCGCGGCTGAAGAAGACCCCGGCCATCACCCAGGATGGCGAACCCATCACGCTGCTGGCCAACATCGAACTGCCGGGCGATGCCGCGCCGGCCTTCGAGGCGGGGGCCATGGGCATCGGTCTGTTCCGTTCGGAATTCCTCTTCATGGGGCGCGCCGGGCATCTGGAGAAATTCCCCTCCGAGGACGAGCAGTGCGAGTCGTACAAGCAGGTCGTCATTGCCATGAAGGGCCGGCCGGTCACCATCCGTACGCTCGACGTCGGCGCCGACAAGCCGCTGGACGAGGATGAGGAGACCGCCCTGAATCCGGCCCTGGGTCTGCGCGCCATCCGCTATTGCCTGTCCGAGCCGCAGATGTTCCTCACGCAGTTGCGTGCCATCCTGCGTGCTTCCGCGTATGGACCGATCAAGCTGCTCATCCCGATGATGGCGCATGCCTTCGAGATCGATCAGACGCTGACGATGATCGAGCAGGCCAAGCAGCAGCTGCGCGATCGCAAGCAGAAGTTCGATGAGGACATCCCGGTGGGCGCCATGATCGAGATTCCTGCGGCGGCACTGGCGCTGCCCTTGTTCATCAAGCGGCTGGACTTCCTTTCCATCGGTACCAATGACCTGATCCAGTACACGCTGGCCATCGACCGCGTTGATCACGAAGTGGCGCACCTCTACGACCCGCTGCATCCCGCAGTGCTGTTCCTGCTCTCGACGGTGATCGCCCAGGGCCGCAAGGCCGGCATTCCGGTCTCCGTCTGCGGTGAAATGGCGGGCGACCTGAAATGGACGCGGCTGCTGCTGGGCATGGGCTTGCTGGAATTCTCCATGCATCCCTCGCAGATCCTGTCGGTGAAGAACGAGATCCTCAACAGCGACCTGCGCCTGCTGGAACCGCAGGTCAAGAAGGTCTTGCGCGCCTCCGAACCCTCAGCCATCAGCACGGCCATGGCGCAACTGCAGGCCTTGCACGCAGAAGCGCCGGCAGTCGAAGCCAAGGTGGCAAGGCGACGCTGAGCCGAGCCGCACTGGCCGGGCAGGGCCGTTTGACGGGCTTGCCCGACTTGGGTATTCTTACGCCACTGCGCCGATTTGAACGGTTTGACCAACTTCAGCTTGCGGGCGCCGGGATCCTGATCCCATCTAAATGCGGCTAAAGCGAGCTTGGATCAGCAGTTCTTCCCAAGACCAGCCCCCAGCCCCATCGATGAGTGAGCCCGCAAGCATTGCTTCCGGGCTTTTTGCTGTCCGCGACAAGCACACCGAAGACGGCCTCAAGCCCAACCCGGCGAAGCGACCGCCAGCCCTGGTCCCCAAGGATCGCCTGGCGCCGAGTCACTTACGCAGAAACATCATGTCGATCGGAATCGTATCGCCCCAGGTCATGCATTTCGACCAGCCCTTGCCGCTGCAGAGCGGCGCCGCGCTGGCCGATTACGCGCTGACCTATGAAACCTACGGCACGCTCAATGCCGACAAATCCAATGCCGTGCTGGTGTGCCACGCCCTCAATGCCTCCCACCATGTGGCCGGCGTCTATGCCGACGACCCCGACAACCTGGGCTGGTGGGACAACATGGTCGGCCCCGGCAAATCGCTCGATACCGACCGCTTCTTCGTCATCGGCGTGAATAACCTGGGCTCCTGTTTCGGCTCGACCGGTCCCATGCACCGCAATCCGGCTACCGGCCAGCCCTATGGCGCCGATTTCCCGGTGGTGACGGTGGAAGACTGGGTCAACGCCCAGGCACGTCTGGCGGACCGTCTGGGCATCGATTGCTTTGCCGCCGTCATGGGCGGATCGCTGGGCGGCATGCAGGCGCTGGCCTGGAGCATGATGTATCCGGATCGCCTGCGCCATTGCCTGGTGATCGCGTCCACCCCCAAGCTGTCGGCCCAGAACATCGCCTTCAACGACGTGGCCCGCCAGGCCATCCTGACCGATCCCCAATACCATGGCGGCGATTTCTACGCGCACGGCGTGGTCCCCAAGAACGGTCTGCGGGTGGCGCGCATGGTGGGTCACATCACCTATCTGTCGGATGACGACATGGCCGAGAAATTCGGCCGCGACCTGCGCTCCGGCGAGTACCAGTTCGGCTACGGCGTGGACTTCGAGATCGAATCCTACCTGCGTTACCAGGGCGACAAGTTCTCCACCTACTTCGACGCCAATACCTATCTCCTGATCACCAAGGCACTGGATTACTTCGACCCGGCGCGAGAATTCGGCGGCGACCTGGCCAAAGCCTTCGCCCGTACCCGGGCCAGGTTCCTGCTGGTGTCCTTCTCCACCGACTGGCGTTTCTCGCCGGAACGCAGCCGCGAGATGGTGCAGGCGCTGGTGGCCAACAAGCGCCGCGTGAGCTATGCCGAGATCGATGCGCCGCACGGGCATGATGCTTTCCTGCTCGACGATGCGCGCTACATGAAGGTGGTGCGCGAGTACTACGCCAGCATCTGGAACGAATTGCAACAGGAGGGCCGCGCATGAATTTCGAACAATTGAGCGCGCTGCGCCCCGACCTGGCCTTCATCGCCCACTGGGTGCGCGAGCAGACCCACGTACTTGACCTGGGCTGCGGCGATGGCGTGATGCTGGATTATTTGCAGAGCGACAAGGGCTGTTCCGGCTATGGCGTTGAAATCGACGATGCGCAGATACCCAAGTGCGTGGCGCGCGACGTCTCGGTGATCCAGCAGGACCTGAATGGCGGCCTGGCCATGTTCGAGGACAATGCCTTCGATACCGTGCTGTGCCTGTCGGCGCTGCAGATGGTCAAGGATGTGGAAGGCACGCTGCGCGAGATCGCCCGGGTCGGGCGCGAGGTGACGGTGTCCTTCCCCAATTTTGCCTACTGGCCGCACCGGGTGGCGCTCTTGCGGGGGCGCATGCCGGTCTCCAGAAGCCTTCCCTACCAGTGGTATGATACGCCGAACCTGCGCTGCGCCACGATCAGGGACTTCGAGGCGCTGGCCAACCAGGTCGGGCTGGAAGTGCTGGAGTGCGTGGCCTTGAAGGACGGCAAGCCGGTGCGTTACCTGCCCAACTGGCGCGGCAGCCTGGCGGTGTTCAGGTTGCGCAAGAAATAGGCGATAAACTTCACATGCCCCGCAGACGCCGGTCCGGCAGCGCCCCATCGCTGGCCTCCGGCGTTTTTTCTTTCATATCCCGCGTTTTTCGAGCTGACCCGCCCATGACCGCACCTGCCGCTTCCTGGCACCAATACCTGAACCGGCGCATGTTGATCTGCGTCTTCCTCGGCTTCACCTCCGGCCTTCCGCTGTTCATCCTGTTGAGTCTGCTGCAGGCCTGGCTGGCCAAGTCCGGCCTGAACGTGAAGACCCTCGGGCTGTTCGCGCTGGTGATGTTCCCCTACACCTGGAAGTTCGTCTGGTCGCCGCTGATGGACCGCTTCCACTTCGGCGGCATGGGCCGGCGGCGCGGGTGGATGGTGTTCACCCAGCTGCTGCTGTTCCTCGCCATCGGCGGCATGGGCATGCTGGACCCGCTCTCTGATGTCAGCACGATTGCCTTCATGGCCTCGGTGGTCGCCTTTCTCTCGGCCAGCCAGGACATCGCCATCGACGCCTATCGGCGCGAGATCCTGCCCGAGGCCGAGCTGGGCCTGGGCAGCGCCATCCACGTCAACGCCTACAAGCTCTCCGGCATGGTGCCCGGCGCCCTGTCGCTGGTGCTGGCCGACCAGATGCCGTGGTCGACCGTGTTCTGGATCACCGCCGCCTTCATGCTGCCCGGGCTGCTGTGCTCGCTGGTGGTGCAGGAACCCGAGGTCTACGGGACCCCGCCCAAGAGCCTGAGCGAGGCCGTGGTGCTGCCGTTCCGCGAATTCATCGCCCGTGGCGGCTGGCGCAACGCGCTGTGGGTGCTGGGCTTCATCTTTCTCTATAAGCTGGGCGACAGCATGGCGACCGCGCTGGCGACCAAGTTCTACATCGACCTCGGCTTTTCGATGACCGAGATCGGCGTGGTCTCCAAGACCACCAGCCTGTGGGCCAGCGTGGCCGGGGGCATCATCGGTGGCATCTGGATGGTGCGCCTGGGCATCAATCGCGGCCTGTGGGTCTTCGGCGTGCTGCAGGCGGTGCCCATCCTGGGCTTTGCCTGGCTGGCCCATGTCGGTGCCAGCCTGCCGGTGCTGGCCGTGGTGATCGGGCTGGAGGCCTTCGGCGTCGGCCTGGGCACTACCGCCTTTGTGGCCTATATCATGCGCGAAACCGATCCGCGCTACACGGCCACGCAGTTTGCCCTGTTCACCAGTTTGATGGCGGTACCCCGGACTTTCGTCAATTCTTCGGTCGGTTATATCGTCGCCGACACCGGCTGGTTAAATTTTTTTCTGATTTGCTTCGTTCTGGCCTTGCCTGGAATGCTGATGTTGCCTAGAATTGCGCCCTGGAATGAAAAGCCGGTTGAGTCGCAGACACAAAAAGCCTGAAGATTCGAAAAAACGTCGCGGGTCGTTCCTCTGAGCAATATCCGGCAGTCGATAAAATATTTAGCCCTGAAGCGAAAATTTAGTTGACAGTCTAGAGATGTTCCTCTATAGTTTTGAGTTCCCTGCACGGAGAGGTGGCCGAGTGGTTAATGGCAGCAGACTGTAAATCTGCCCTCTTACGAGTACGCTGGTTCGAATCCAGCCCTCTCCACCAATAGGCCGGGAGTCAAAGCAGTCCTGCAGTAAAGCGCGATCGAAAGACGCGGCGGTTGTGAAGTGAACGTTGTTTCCTCGCGGGTGTAGCTCAATGGTAGAGCTGAAGCCTTCCAAGCTTAAGACGAGGGTTCGATTCCCTTCACCCGCTCCAAGTTTTGGTCCGGTTGCATGTTTGGTTGTTGTGCAGTCGGAAAAATGCCCTTGTAGCTCAGTGGTAGAGCACTCCCTTGGTAAGGGAGAGGCCACGTGTTCAATCCACGTCAAGGGCACCAGTTTCTCGTCGTATCGCTGACAAGTCAGTAATCAGTCGGGCGTGTTGCCTGGACATTCTCATCAAATTTAGGAGTCTAAGATGGCAAAAGGCAAGTTTGAACGGACCAAGCCGCACGTGAACGTTGGCACCATCGGTCACGTTGACCACGGCAAGACCACCCTGACCGCAGCAATCGCCACCGTTCTGTCGAAGAAGTTCGGCGGCGAAGCGAAGGCATACGACCAGATCGACGCAGCGCCTGAAGAAAAGGCCCGCGGCATCACCATCAACACCGCGCACGTCGAATACGAAACCGCGAACCGTCACTACGCGCACGTTGACTGCCCAGGCCACGCCGACTATGTGAAGAACATGATCACTGGTGCCGCGCAGATGGACGGCGCGATCCTGGTGTGCTCGGCCGCTGACGGCCCGATGCCGCAGACCCGTGAACACATCCTGCTGTCGCGCCAGGTTGGCGTGCCGTACATCATCGTCTTCCTGAACAAGGCTGACATGGTGGACGACGAAGAGCTGCTGGAACTGGTGGAAATGGAAGTGCGCGAACTGCTGTCGAAGTACGAGTTCCCTGGCGACGACCTGCCCATCGTGAAGGGTTCGGCCAAGCTGGCGCTGGAAGGCGACACCGGTCCCCTGGGCGAGCAAGCGATCATGGCCCTGGCCGAAGCGCTGGACACCTACATCCCGACCCCGGAACGTGCTGTTGACGGTACCTTCCTGATGCCGGTGGAAGACGTGTTCTCGATCTCGGGTCGCGGCACCGTGGTGACTGGTCGCGTTGAGCGCGGCATCGTCAAGGTCGGCGAAGAAATCGAAATCGTCGGTATCGCTGACACCCAGAAGACCACCTGCACCGGCGTGGAAATGTTCCGCAAGCTGCTGGATCAAGGTCAAGCTGGCGACAACGTTGGCGTGCTGCTGCGCGGCACCAAGCGTGAAGACGTGCAGCGTGGCCAGGTTCTGGCCAAGCCGGGTTCGATCAAGCCGCACAAGCACTTCACCGGCGAGATCTATGTTCTGTCGAAGGACGAAGGCGGCCGTCACACCCCGTTCTTCAACAACTACCGTCCGCAGTTCTACTTCCGTACCACCGACGTGACTGGTGCGATCGAACTGCCGAAGGACAAGGAAATGGTCATGCCGGGCGACAACGTGTCGATCACCGTGCAACTGATCAACCCGATCGCCATGGAAGAAGGTCTGCGTTTCGCTATCCGTGAAGGCGGTCGTACCGTCGGCGCCGGCGTCGTCGCCAAGATCTTCGACTAAGATCAAGCTGTAAAACACTTTGCCGCGGTGCGTAACGTATCGCGGCATTGGTGTCTCAATCGCGAGTTTTTGTAGGGGCGTAGCTCAATTGGCAGAGCGTCGGTCTCCAAAACCGAAGGTTGGGGGTTCGATGCCCTCCGCCCCTGCCACCGAATCTGGTGCAGGGTACTGAAAGTAAATATGTCTAGCCAGCCAGTTCAAACCGTCAACACCTCCAACGACAAGATCAAGATCGCCCTGGCGATCGTGGCTGTGGTTGCAGGCGTGGTCGGTTTTTTTGTGTTGTCTGATCAGTCGACTCCGGTGCGCGCTGTCGCCCTGGTGGCCGGTCTGCTGGTGGCTGTGGCGTTTGCCTGGACCTCTGCACAAGGCCGCGGCTTTGTCGGTTTCGCCAAGGAATCCGTCCGCGAAACCAAGAAAGTCGTCTGGCCCACCCGCAAGGAAGCCATGCAGATCACCGCGGTGGTATTCGCCTTCGTGCTGGTCATGGCCATCTTCCTGTGGGGTACGGACAAGTTGCTCGAGTTCCTGTTGTACGACGTAATTTTGGGCTGGAAATAACATGAGCGATAGCACGCAAGACAGCGCACCGATTGGTGCGCAAAGCGTTTCAGGCGCCGGAAATAAGCGCTGGTACGTGGTGCATGCGTATTCCGGCATGGAAAAGAGCGTGCAGCGCGCGCTGACCGAGCGCATCAATCGCGCCGGTATGCAAGAACAGTTCGGCCAGATCCTGGTGCCGACTGAAGAAGTCGTGGATATGAAGAATGGTCACAAGTCGGTGACCGAACGTCGTTTCTTCCCGGGTTACGTCCTGGTCGAGATGGAAATGACGGACGAAACCTGGCACTTGGTCAAGAATACCGCCAAGGTGACCGGTTTCATCGGTGGCAAGTCGAATCGCCCGACTCCGCTGCCGCAGCGCGAAGTGGATTCGCTGCTCCGCCAGATGCAGGAAGGCGTTGAGAAGCCCCGTCCGAAGGTGCTCTACGAAGTTGGCGAAATGGTCCGTATCAAGGAAGGCCCGTTCACCGATTTCAACGGCAACGTCGAGGAAGTGAACTACGAGAAGTCGCGCGTGCGCGTCTCGGTCACCATCTTCGGTCGCGCCACCCCGGTCGAACTCGAATTCGGCCAATTGGAAAAAGTCTGATCCCGCTCCGGAATCCCGCCTTTCCCTGCCAAGATTTCAGCGCCCGCTGGAGCGCACCGGACAAGTCATCGTCCGACAATACAGCATCCCGAGGAGCCAAAGTAGAAAGCCGCAAGGCTGACGAACCGGCGCTACAACTCAATCAATAAGGAGCCATCATGGCAAAGAAGATTATTGGTTTTATCAAGCTGCAAGTGCCAGCTGGTAAAGCGAACCCGTCCCCCCCGATCGGTCCTGCGCTGGGTCAGCGCGGCCTGAACATCATGGAGTTCTGCAAGGCGTTCAACGCCCAGACTCAAGGTGTTGAGCCGGGTCTGCCGATTCCGGTCGTGATCACCGCCTTCGCGGACAAGTCCTTCACCTTCGTGATGAAGACCCCGCCGGCGACCATCCTGATCAAGAAGGCTGCTGGTATCCAGAAGGGTTCGGCCAAGCCGCATACCGACAAGGTCGGCAAGATCACCCGCAAGCAAGCGGAAGAGATCGCAACCCAGAAGAAGCCGGACCTGACCGCTGCTGATCTGGAAGCTGCTGTGCGTACCATCGCTGGTTCCGCACGTTCGATGGGCATCACGGTGGAGGGTCTGTAATGGCTAAGGTATCCAAGCGCGTCAAGGCAATGAAGGAAAAGGTCGACCGTACCAAGGCCTATCCGTTCGACAACGCCGTTTCCCTGATCAAGGAATTCGCCACCGCGAAGTTCAATGAATCGATCGACGTTTCCGTCCAGCTGGGCGTGGACGCCAAGAAGTCGGACCAGGTCGTTCGTGGTTCGGTGGTGCTGCCTGCCGGTACCGGCAAGTCCGTCCGCGTGGCCGTGTTCGCTTCCGGCGACAAGGCTGAAGCTGCCAAGGCAGCTGGCGCCGACGTGGTTGGCATGGAAGATCTGGCAGAGCGCGTGAAGGCCGGCGACATGCCGTTCGACATCGTCATCGCTTCGCCCGACACCATGCGTATCGTCGGTACCCTGGGTCAGATCCTGGGCCCCCGTGGCCTGATGCCTAACCCGAAGGTTGGCACCGTGACCCCGGACGTCGCTACCGCCGTCAAGAACGCCAAGGCTGGCCAGGTGCAATACCGTACCGACAAGTCGGGCATCATCCACGCTACCATCGGCCGCAAGTCGTTCACCGACGCTGATCTGAAGGCCAACCTGCTGGCCCTGATCGACGCGCTGAACAAGGCCAAGCCGGCCAGCAGCAAGGGTGTGTACCTGCGCAAGATCGCTCTGTCGTCCACCATGGGCGCTGGCGTTCGCGTGGACCAGGCTTCCCTGGCTGCCTAAGCAAGCAATATAGTCCCCGTTTCCGACTGGAAGCGGGGCATCTCTTTGGGCTGTCGTCGTTGTTTCGATGATGACGGCAGGCCTTCAAAGACCGTTGGGCGGAAGCCGGCAGCAACAAGCTGGCCAAAGTTAAAAAGGCTGTACGAAAGTTCAGTTGACCCAACGCAGATGGTGAACCCGAGCAAGTTTTGTGGTCTCAGGCAGCATTTTCGGTTTTGCCCTATGCTGCAGTGAACTCCTAAACGTCGGACGCCGTGTTCGAACCGGTGCAAGGCAAGCAGGCATATGCCTGTGTGGTGGCCAAGTACTATTTTTGGAGGTTGATCTTGAGTCTCAATCTGAATGACAAGAAGGCCGTCGTCGCCGAAGTTTCCGCAAAGGTTGCAACTGCGCAAACGATCGTCGTGGCCGAATACCGTGGCATCCAGGTTGGTTCCTTGACGCAACTGCGCGCACAAGCGCGTGCCCAAGGCGTGTACCTGCGCGTGTTGAAAAACACGCTGGCTCGTCGCGCTGTTGAAGGCACGAAGTTTGCCGACCTCGCCCCGCAACTGACCGGTCCGCTGATCTACTCGATCTCGGAAGATGCCGTGGCCGCTGCCAAAGTCCTGTCGGACTTTGCCAAGACCAACGACAAGCTGGTTGTGAAGGCAGGTAACTACGAAGGCAAGCAGCTGGACAAGGCTGCTGTGGCTTCGCTGGCAAGCATCCCGTCTCGCGAAGTTCTGCTGGCCCAGGTCCTGGGCATGATGCAGGCTCCGGTGTCGGGCTTTGCGCGCGCTCTGGCTGCTCTGGCAGCCAAGAAGGAAGCCGAAGCCGCATGAGGCACGGCCGCCTGAGGCGGCCCAGCTCTGCAGTTTCGACGCTTTCGCGTCATTACCAATCTGATGTTATTACCGAAATAAATTTAGGAGTTTCAAATGGCAATTAGCAAAGAAGACATCCTGGAAGCCGTTGGCGCGCTGTCCGTGATGGAACTGAATGACCTGGTCAAGGCATTCGAAGAGAAGTTTGGTGTTTCCGCTGCCGCGATGGCTGCTCCGGCCGCCGGTGGCGCTGGTGCTGGCGCTGCTGCTGCTGAAGAACAGACCGAGTTCACCGTTGTGCTGGCTGAAGTCGGCGCCAACAAGGTCGGCGTCATCAAGGCCGTCCGTGAAATCACCGGCCTGGGTCTGAAGGAAGCCAAGGATCTGGTTGACGGTGCACCGAAGCCGGTCAAGGAAGGCATCGCCAAGGCTGACGCTGAAGCTGCCAAGAAGAAGCTGGAAGAAGCTGGCGCCAAGGCCGAACTGAAGTAATTCTCTTGCCTACCAAGGCGAGTCATTACTCCGGAGTCAAAGTGCAGAATCCCTTGAAAAAGGGATTCGGCTTTGGCTCCTTTGTCGTTTCTTATTTTTGCTGGTGAAGTTGATGCGCTGCAGTGTTCGTTGTCGGGAATATTAAGCGCGATCGCAGCAAAAAACTAGGGTAGACATTTGAAGATTTGAGTGCCGATAACCTGCGGCTGCCTAGTCGGCAAGTCACACGGTTTGATCGAATCTTGAACTATCTATCCTTCCTGTCACTCACGGAGTGTCCATGCACTACTCATTTACTGAGAAGAAGCGCATTCGCAAGTCCTTCGCGAAACGCGCAAACGTCCACAACGTTCCGTTCCTGCTCGCGACTCAGATCGAGTCGTATCAGAATTTCCTGCAACCCGAACGTATCGCATCGGAGCGCAAGAACGAAGGCCTGCAGTCAGCTTTCACCTCGATTTTCCCCATCGTGTCGCACAATGGTTTTGCGCGGCTCGAATTCCTGTCGTATGTGCTGGGCGCTCCACCGTTTGATGTCAAAGAGTGCCAACAACGTGGCCTGACCTTCGCGTCTCCGCTGCGTGCCAAGGTGCGTCTGGTGATCCTGGACAGGGAATCGCCGACCAAGCCGGTCGTCAAGGAAATGAAGGAACAGGAAGTCTACATGGGCGAACTGCCCCTGATGACCACCACCGGTTCCTTCGTCATCAACGGCACCGAGCGCGTGATCGTGTCCCAGCTGCACCGCTCCCCGGGCGTGTTCTTCGAACACGACCGCGGCAAGACGCACTCGTCGGGCAAGCTGCTGTTCTCGGCCCGCATCATTCCTTACCGTGGCTCCTGGCTGGACTTCGAATTCGATCCGAAGGACATCCTGTTCTTCCGCGTCGACCGCCGCCGCAAGATGCCGGTGACGATCCTGCTGAAGGCCATCGGCATGACCTCCGAGCAGATCCTGGCGAACTTCTTCGTCTTCGATAACTTCAACCTGCACGCCGAAGGCGCGGACATGGAGTTTGTCTCCGAGCGCCTGCGCGGTGAAGTCGCACGTTTCGACATCACCGACAAGTCGGGCAAGGTGATGGTCGCCAAGGACAAGCGCATCAACGCCAAGCACGTGCGCGACATCGAAGCCGCCGGCATCAAGCACATCTCCGTGCCGGAAGACTACCTGCTGGGCCGCGTGCTGGCCAAGAACATCGTCGATCCGGACACCGGTGAAGTGGTTGCCAGTGCCAACGACGAGTTGACCGAAGACCTGCTGGCCAAGCTGCGCGAAGCCAACATTTCGGCCATCCAGACCCTGTACACCAACGACCTGGATCAGGGCGGCTACATCTCGCAGACCCTGCGCACCGACGACACCGCCGATCAGACCGCCGCACGCGTGGCGATCTATCGCATGATGCGTCCTGGCGAACCGCCGACCGAAGAGTCCGTGGAAGCCCTGTTCAACGGCCTGTTCTACAGCGAAGACCGCTACGACCTGTCGGCCGTGGGCCGCATGAAGTTCAACCGTCGCGTCAGCCGCGACGAGCTGACCGGCACCATGACCCTGTCCAATGACGACATCCTGGCCGTCATCAAGATCCTGGTCGAACTGCGTAACGGCCGTGGCGAAGTCGATGACATCGACCACCTGGGTAACCGTCGCGTGCGTTGCGTGGGCGAACTGGCCGAGAACCAGTTCCGTGCCGGTCTGGTGCGCGTGGAGCGCGCTGTCAAGGAGCGCCTGGGCCAAGCCGAGGCGGACAACCTGATGCCGCACGACCTGATCAACTCCAAGCCGATCTCGGCTGCCATCCGTGAGTTCTTCGGTTCGTCCCAGCTGTCGCAGTTCATGGACCAGACCAACCCGCTGTCGGAAATCACGCACAAGCGTCGCGTTTCCGCCCTGGGCCCTGGCGGTCTGACCCGCGAACGCGCCGGCTTCGAAGTGCGCGACGTGCACCCGACCCACTACGGCCGCGTGTGCCCGATCGAAACGCCTGAAGGCCCGAACATCGGCCTGATCAACTCGCTGGCGCTGTACGCCCGCCTGAACGAATACGGTTTCCTGGAAACCCCTTACCGCAAGGTCGAGGGCAGCAAGGTCACCAACCAGATCGACTACCTGTCGGCCATCGAAGAAGGTCGTTACGTGATCGCCCAGGCGAACGCGACCATCGACGGTCAAGGCAAGCTGTCCGACGAACTGGTGTCGGCCCGTGAAGCCGGCGAAACCATCCTGGTCTCGCCGGAACGCGTGCAGTACATGGACGTGGCCCCGGGCCAGGTGGTGTCGGTGGCAGCCTCGCTGATTCCGTTCCTGGAACACGATGACGCGAACCGTGCACTGATGGGCGCCAACATGCAGCGCCAGGCCGTGCCTTGCCTGCGTCCGGAAAAGCCGCTGGTCGGCACCGGCATCGAGCGTACCGTGGCAGTCGACTCCGGTACCACCGTGCAAGCCCTGCGTGGCGGCGTGGTGGACTACGTTGATGCAGGCCGTGTGGTGATCCGCGTCAACGACGACGAGGCGCAAGCCGGCGAAGTCGGTGTGGACATCTACAACCTGATCAAGTACACCCGTTCCAACCAGAACACCAACATCAACCAGCGTCCGATCGTCAAGATCGGTGACCGCGTCGCCAAGCACGACGTGATCGCCGACGGCGCCTCGACCGACATGGGCGAGCTGGCACTGGGCCAGAACATGCTGGTGGCCTTCATGCCCTGGAACGGCTACAACTTCGAAGACTCGATCCTGATCTCCGAAAAGGTCGTGGCCGATGACCGCTACACCTCGATCCACATCGAGGAACTGTCGGTGGTCGCCCGTGACACCAAGCTGGGCGCGGAAGAAATCACCCGCGACATCTCCAACCTGGCCGAGAACCAACTGGCCCGTCTGGATGAGTCGGGCATCGTCTACATCGGCGCTGAAGTCGAAGCCGGCGACACCCTGGTCGGTAAGGTCACCCCGAAGGGCGAGACCCAACTGACCCCGGAAGAGAAGCTGCTGCGCGCGATCTTCGGCGAGAAGGCTTCCGACGTGAAGGACACCTCGCTGCGCGTGCCTTCGGGCATGGTCGGCACCGTCATCGACGTGCAGGTGTTCACCCGCGAAGGCATCCAGCGTGACAAGCGCGCTCAGCAGATCATCGACGATGAACTCAAGCGCTATCGCCTGGACCTGAACGACCAGCTGCGTATCGTGGAAGGCGATGCCTTCCAGCGTCTGGAACGCCTGCTGATCGGCAAGGTCGCCAACGGCGGCCCGAAGAAGCTGGTCAAGGGCGCCAAGCTGGACAAGGCCTACCTGGACGACCTGGACAAGTTCCACTGGTTCGACATCCGTCCGGCCGACGACGACATCGCCAACGCACTGGAAGCGATCAAGGAATCGATCGCCGAGAAGCGTCACCAGTTCGACCTGGCTTTCGAAGAGAAGCGCAAGAAGCTGACCCAGGGCGATGAACTGCCGCCGGGCGTGCAGAAGATGGTCAAGGTCTACCTGGCCGTGAAGCGTCGTCTGCAACCTGGCGACAAGATGGCCGGTCGTCACGGTAACAAGGGTGTGGTCTCCCGCATCCTGCCGATCGAAGACATGCCGCACATGGCCGACGGTACCCCCGCCGACATCGTGCTGAACCCGCTGGGCGTGCCTTCCCGTATGAACGTCGGTCAGGTTCTGGAAGTTCACCTGGGCTGGGCGGCCAAGGGCCTGGGCCTGCGTCTGGGCGAAATGGTGCAGGCGCAAGCCAAGATTGCCGAGCTGCGCAAGTTCCTGACCACCATCTACAACGAGTCCGGCAAGCAGGAAGAGCTGGACACGTTCACCGACGAGGAAATCGTCGAGCTGGTGGAAAACCTGAAGAAGGGCGTGC
Source organism: Herbaspirillum sp. AP02 (assembly GCF_015767275.1). Classification (GTDB taxonomy): domain Bacteria; phylum Pseudomonadota; class Gammaproteobacteria; order Burkholderiales; family Burkholderiaceae_D; genus Herbaspirillum. The sequence goes on along the minus strand of NZ_JADWMY010000012.1, from coordinate 60,733 downwards.
CTTTCGCAACCCCGGTGTTCGACGGTGCGCATGAAGACGAGACCCGTCGCATGCTGGACCTGGCCTACCCGGATCCGGTGGCCAAGCAGTTGGGCATGACCCCGTCCAAGAACCAGGTCACCATGTATGACGGCCGTACCGGCGAAGCCTTCGAGCGCACCGTGACGGTGGGCTACATGCACTACCTGAAGCTGCACCACTTGGTCGACGACAAGATGCACGCCCGTTCCACCGGCCCGTACTCGCTGGTGACCCAGCAGCCGCTGGGTGGCAAGGCGCAGTTCGGCGGCCAGCGTTTCGGCGAAATGGAAGTCTGGGCACTGGAAGCCTACGGTGCCTCCTATGTCCTGCAGGAAATGCTGACCGTCAAGTCGGACGACGTGAACGGCCGTACCAAGGTGTACGAAAACCTGGTCAAGGGCGATCACGTGATCGACGCCGGCATGCCGGAATCCTTCAACGTGTTGGTGAAGGAAATCCGCTCGCTGGGTATCGACATCGATCTCGAACGCGAGTGATGCAGGCAGTGATGTAAAGAGGGGCGCTGCAGCGTGAGCTGCGCGCCCCGCCGGTCTTTCCGGCGCAGCAAAGATAACGAATCACGAGATTCAAGAGAAGTACGGCAGTAAGCTGGGGAGGTCTGTCCCGGTATCGAGCGGCACCACGAAGCAAGCGCTTCGATGGCTCTCCCGCCGATGCGAACAGGGTTAAGCAGGGTGAACCGGCCACACGTAAACTTAGTTTTTTCACGCCAACCTGGAGTGATACATGAAAGCACTGCTCGATCTATTCAAGCAAGTCCAGCAAAACGAACAATTCGACGCGATCAAGATCGGTCTGGCTTCGCCTGACAAGATCCGTTCGTGGTCCTTCGGTGAAGTCAAGAAGCCGGAAACCATCAACTATCGTACCTTCAAGCCCGAGCGCGATGGCCTGTTCTGCGCCAAGATCTTTGGCCCCATCAAGGATTACGAGTGCCTGTGCGGCAAGTACAAGCGCTTGAAGCACCGCGGCGTGATCTGCGAGAAGTGCGGCGTGGAAGTGACCCTGGCCAAGGTGCGCCGCGAGCGCATGGGCCACATCGAGCTGGCTTCCCCCACCGCCCACATCTGGTTCCTGAAGTCGCTGCCATCCCGTCTGGGCATGGTGCTGGACATGACCTTGCGCGATATCGAGCGCGTGCTGTACTTCGAAGCCTACGTCGTGACCGATCCCGGCATGACCCCGCTGAAGAAGTGCCAGATCATGTCGGAAGACGACTACGCTGCCAAGTACGAAGAGTACGGTGACGACTTCATCGCCTTCATGGGCGCCGAAGGTATCCGCGAACTGCTGCGCGCGATCGACATCGACCGCGAAGCGGAAACCCTGCGCCAGGAACTGAAAGAATCCAAGTCCGAAGCCAAGATCAAGAAGTACGCCAAGCGCCTGAAGGTGTTGGAGGCGTTCCAGCGCTCGGGCATCAAGCCCGACTGGATGATCATGGAAGTGCTGCCGGTGCTGCCGCCGGAACTGCGTCCGCTGGTGCCGCTGGATGGCGGCCGCTTCGCGACCTCCGACCTGAACGACCTGTATCGCCGCGTCATCAACCGTAACAATCGCCTGAAGCGATTGATGGAACTGCGCGCGCCTGAAATCATCACGCGCAACGAAAAGCGCATGCTGCAGGAAGCGGTCGACTCGCTGCTGGACAACGGTCGTCGTGGCAAGGCCATGACCGGCGCCAACAAGCGTCCGCTGAAGTCGCTGGCCGAAATGATCAAGGGCAAGGGCGGTCGTTTCCGTCAGAACCTGCTGGGCAAGCGCGTGGACTACTCCGGCCGTTCGGTCATCGTGGTGGGTCCGCAGCTGAAGCTGCACCAGTGCGGCCTGCCCAAGCTGATGGCCCTGGAACTGTTCAAGCCCTTCATCTTCAACAAGCTGGAACTGATGGGTCTGTCGACCACCATCAAGGCTGCGAAGAAGCTGGTGGAAGCACAGGAACCGGTGGTCTGGGACATCCTGGAAGAAGTCATCCGCGAACACCCGGTGATGCTGAACCGTGCGCCGACCCTGCACCGTCTGGGCATCCAGGCGTTCGAGCCGGTCCTGATCGAAGGCAAGGCGATCCAGCTGCACCCGCTGGTTTGCGCGGCGTTCAACGCCGACTTCGACGGCGACCAGATGGCTGTCCACGTCCCGCTGTCGATCGAAGCGCAGATGGAAGCCCGCACCCTGATGCTGGCCTCCAACAACATCCTGTTCCCGTCCAACGGCGAACCGTCCATCGTCCCGTCCCAGGATATCGTGCTGGGTCTGTACTATGCCACCCGTGAAGCCATCAACGGCAAGAACGAAGGCATGCTGTTCCAGGACGTGTCGGAAGTCATCCGCGCCTACGACAACAAGGAAGTGGAGCTGGCCACCCGTATCACGGTGCGTATCGTGGAACATCCGAAGGACCCGGTCACCGGCGAATTCGTGCGTACCGTCAAGCGCTACGAGACCACCATCGGCCGCGCCATCCTCTCCGAGATCCTGCCCAAGGGCCTGCCGTTCTCGGTGCTGAACCGCGCGCTGAAGAAGAAGGAAATCTCCAAGCTGATCAACACGTCCTTCCGCAAGTGCGGTCTGCGTGCCACCGTGGTGTTCGCCGACCAGCTGATGCAGTCGGGCTTCCGCCTGGCCACCCGCGCCGGTATCTCGATCTGCGTGGACGACATGCTGGTGCCGCCGCAAAAGGCCACCCTGATCGCCGCTGCCGAGTCCGAAGTCAAGCAGATCGAGCAGCAGTACTCCTCCGGTCTGGTGACCGCAGGCGAGCGCTACAACAAGGTCGTGGACATCTGGGGCAAGGCCGGTGACGAAGTCGGCAAGGCCATGATGGACCAGCTGAAGGTGGAAGACGTCGTTACCCGCGAAGGCAAGAAGACCACTCAGGAATCGTTCAACGCGATTTACATGATGGCCGACTCCGGCGCCCGTGGTTCGGCAGCCCAGATCCGCCAGCTGGCCGGTATGCGCGGCCTGATGGCCAAGCCTGACGGCTCCATCATCGAAACGCCGATCACCGCGAACTTCCGCGAAGGTCTGAACGTGTTGCAGTACTTCATCTCGACGCACGGCGCCCGTAAGGGTCTGGCCGATACCGCGCTGAAGACGGCGAACTCCGGTTACCTGACCCGTCGTCTGGTGGACGTGACCCAGGATCTGGTCGTGATCGAAGATGATTGCGGCACCTCCAACGGCGCGGCCATGAAGGCACTGGTCGAGGGTGGTGAAGTCATCGAAGCCCTGCGCGACCGTATCCTGGGCCGCGTGGCTGCGACCGACATCGTCAACCCTGAAGATCAGGCCACCCTGTACGAAGCCGGCACCCTGCTGGACGAAGACAAGGTCGAAGAGATCGAACGCATGGGTATCGACGAAGTGAAGGTGCGTACCCCGCTGACCTGCGACACACGCTATGGCCTGTGCGCCAAGTGCTACGGCCGCGACCTCGGCCGTGGCCTGCTGGTCAACTCCGGCGAAGCCGTCGGCGTGGTGGCAGCGCAGTCCATCGGTGAACCGGGTACCCAGCTGACCATGCGTACCTTCCACATCGGTGGTGCTGCATCGCGTGCCGCCGTGGCCTCCTCGGTGGAAGCCAAGTCCAACGGTACCGTGCGCTTCACCGTCACGATGCGTTATGTGACCAATGGCAAGAACGAACAGATCGTCATTTCCCGTTCCGGCGAAGTGTTGATCACCGACGACCTGGGTCGTGAGCGCGAACGTCACAAAGTGCCGTACGGCGCCACCCTGATCGTCAAGGATGGCATGACCATCAAGGCCGGTACCGCGCTGGCAACCTGGGATCCGCTGACCCGTCCTATCATCACCGAGTACTCCGGTACCGTGAAGTTCGAGAACGTGGAAGAAGGCTCCACCGTGGCCAAGCAGATCGACGAAGTCACCGGTCTGTCGACCCTGGTGGTCATCGATGCGAAGCGTCGTGGTCCGTCCTCCAAGGTCCTGCGTCCGCAGGTCAAGCTGTTGAACGAACAGGGCGAAGAAGTGAAGATCGCCGGCACCGAACACTCGGTGACCATCGGCTTCCAGGTCGGCGCACTGATTACCGTCAAGGATGGTCAACAGGTGCATGTGGGTGAAGTGCTGGCCCGTATCCCGACCGAATCGCAGAAGACCCGTGACATTACCGGTGGTCTGCCGCGCGTGGCCGAACTGTTCGAAGCACGTTCACCGAAGGACGCCGGCATGCTGGCCGAAGTCACTGGTACCGTTGCCTTCGGCAAGGAAACCAAGGGCAAGCAGCGTCTGGAAATCACCGACATGGAAGGCACCAAGCACGAGTTCCTGATCACCAAGGACAAGCAAGTGCTGGTGCACGACGGCCAGGTGGTGAACAAGGGCGAAATGATCGTGGACGGCCCGGCCGATCCGCAGGACATCCTGCGCCTCCTGGGTATCGAAGCGCTGGCCCGTTACATCGTCGACGAAGTGCAGGACGTGTACCGACTGCAGGGCGTGAAGATCAACGACAAGCACATCGAAGTGATCGTGCGTCAGATGCTGCGCCGCGTGCAGGTGGTGGAGCCGGGCGACACCAACTACATCACCGGTGAGCAGGTCGAGCGCTCCGAACTGCTGGACGAAAACGACCGCGTGAACGCCGAAGGCAAGATCCCGGCGACCTACGAAAACGTGCTGCTGGGTATTACCAAGGCATCGCTGTCGACCGACTCCTTCATCTCGGCCGCTTCGTTCCAGGAAACCACCCGCGTGCTGACCGAAGCCGCCATCATGGGCAAGAAGGATGGCCTGCGCGGTCTGAAGGAAAACGTCATCGTCGGCCGCCTGATCCCGGCCGGTACCGGCTTGGCGTTCCACCGCGCCCGCAAGGAAAAGGATGTATGGGAAGCCGAAGAGCGTGCTGCACTGCTCGAGGCCGAACGTGCCTCCCGTTCCGAGTTCGGCGACGAGGAAGTCTCCTCCACCGAGTCCATCGGCGGTGGCGAGGGCGAAGCGTAAGCACTACATCGCCGAGGTGGCCGGCAAGATGGGCCACCCGGGTTGATCGCCTTGAACGCTTGCAGGACAGGACGGCGTCGGAAGCAATTCCGGCGCCGTTTTTTTTCGTCCGTGCGGCCGCGCTCCATCACCCTGTCGGCAATGGGGAGATGGGGGATCAGTTATTGCCAATGAATACTGAATGTCCTATTATCTCCAGATAATAATTATTCTCATTTGTGGCGGTCTGAGGGACCCAGCACAGCTTTCGTCGCGGTCTGCGCCAGCAGGTCGTTTTCATTCCAAGAGGTAGCCAGCAGTCGCTAGTAACCGGACCTAACCAAGGGGTGGTTACCAGTGTTCCCATGCAAATCAAGGTGTGCAGCAGCCGTGTTGCTGGCGCTGCAGCAGTGGCTATGTGCCGGCGCTTTCGCGCAATCGGCGGACCAGCAATCCAGTCAATCAGGGCAATCCATCACGCTGGCCCAGGCCGGCGGCAAGACGCTGCAGGACGTGGTCGTGACAGCCAACCGTTCCGGCAGTACCGATCTCGATCATGCGGCGGCGACCGTCTCGGTGATCAGTGCGGAGGAGATGGAAAATCACAATGCCAGGGATATCAAGGATGCCTTGCGCTATGAGCCCGGTGTGGAAGTGCGACGCTCGGTCTACCGGATGTCCGGCATCACCGGCGCTACCGCCACCACCGGGCGCGGCGGCAACGAGGGCATCAGCATCCGAGGCCTGGACGGCAACCGGGTGCTGATGCTGGAAGACGGCATCAGCATGCCGCGCGCGTTCAGCCAGGGCGTGGCCAGCGTAGGGCGGGGCGCCACGACCGATACCGAACTGTATCGCCGCATCGAAGTGTTGCGCGGACCGGCGTCGTCGCTCTATGGCAGCGATGGCCTGACCGGGGCGGTCAATTTCATCACCAAGGATCCTGCGGACCTGCTTGATGTGTTCGGCAAGAGCAGCTATTTTTCCTTCAAGCCTTCCTACGACACCGCGGACCACAGTTTCGGCGCCGCCGCCAGCGCCGCCTGGGGTGGCGAGCAGTGGCAGGCGATGTTGATCCTCAATGCGCGCCACGGTGACGAGACCAGCAACAAGGGCAGCAACGACGTGCGCGGCAGCGCCCGCACCACGCCCGATCCGATGAGCTATACCAATCGTTCAGCGTTGGGCAAGCTGGTGTATCGGCCCAATGGGGTGGACAGCTTCAAGCTGACCCTGCAGGCAACCGAAGAGCGCGATAGCGGCGAGAGCCTCTCGGCCCTTGGCAATGGCATCACCGCCTATCGCACCAGCAGCAAGGCGAAAGGCCAACGCGCCACGCTGGCCTACGAGCATGCTGATGCCGAGCAACCCTGGATACAGAAAATCAAGGCCACCCTCAGTTATCGCAATGCCGATACCGACCAGACCACCTACGAGGCCGGCACCAGTACGCCCTCCCTGGTCCGGCCCCGGTTTCGTGAAGTGTCCTACCGTGACCAGATGCTCGCGGGCAGTGTCCTGGCCGAGAGCAATTTCGGTTCGGATAGCTGGCGCCACAAGCTGGTCTACGGGCTCGATCTGAGCCTGTCCACGCTGCAGGTGAATGCCAACGGCACTGGCTGGAGCAGTTGCACCGGTACCCAGTATTGCCAGTACTTCCCCAAGACCGAGTATTCGCAACTGGGCGCCTATGTGCAGGACGAGATGCGCACAGGGGTCCTCACCACCATTGCCGGCCTGCGCTTCGATGGCTATGAACTCAAGCCCAAGGCCAGCGCCAAGTATGATGCCCAGGCCATCGCCAGTGGCCAGCCGGCAGTAGCCAGTCGCGACAGTGCGTTTTCTCCGCGCCTGGCTTTCCTGGTCGAGGTGACTCCAGGCTTCATTCCCTACCTCCAATACGCGCGAGGCTTCCGATCGCCCTCGCCACAAGAGGTCAATTCGTTCTTCAACAACACGGTCTACAAGCAGGTCTCCAACCCCGATCTCAAGCCGGAAACCAGCAACACGGTGGAACTGGGGGTGCGCGGCAGGCTGGCGGCCGGCACCGGGTCGTTGCGCTACAGCGCCGCAGCCTACAAAGGCAACTACCGCAACTTCATTGACCTGGTGACGGTGAGCGGCAACCTGACGGTCTCCAATCCAACCATCTTCCAGTATCGCAATGCGGCCAAGGCCGAGATCCATGGGCTGGAAGCCCGCATCGACTACCAGCTCGACAATGGATTCACGGTCAAGAGCGGCTTCGCCTGGACCAAGGGAACGACCACCAGCAATGGCGTAGAGCAGGGACTGGAGTCGGTGGCGCCACTGTCGGTGGTGACGGGCCTGCGTTATGAACGCGTCCGGCAATGGTTCACGCAGGCGGACCTGATCTACAACGCCGCCAAGAAGAGAGCAGACATTCCGACGGCGACCAACTTCGTCTCGCCTTCATTCTTCGTGGCGGACCTCTCGGGCGGCTATCACCTGACGCCCAACATGACCGTCACCGCCGGCATCCGCAACCTGTTCGATCGCAAATACTGGAGCTGGACCGATATCCGGGGACTGTCGCTGGCCGACAGCGCCGTCAACAAGGACGCCTATACCGAGCCCGGTCGCAGCTTCAACGTCAGCCTGAAGATCGAATACTGAACCATTTGTACGTCTGAAAGGAATTTACATGAACCATCCTGCGCATACCGCCCGCCTGCATACGCTGGGCCTGCTGCTGGCAGCAACGCTGGCGGCGGCTGGCTGCGCCAGTGCTCCGCCCACCCTGGCCGAACGCTGGACCCAGCTTCATCAGGCGCAGCCCAAGCTGCATCCGCGCGACGCCGCCCGACAGCTGGGCGTGTCCGAAGCCCAACTGGTGGCTGCCGGCACGACCTGGCAAGCCACGCGGCTGCGGGCCGATACCAAGGACATCCAGGCCATGTATGAGCGCCTGCCGGAACTGGGGCGCATCAAGGCCATCACCCGCAATGATGATGTGGTCCTGGAGCGCGCCGGTGAGGTCGCACCGATTCGTCGCGACGCGCAGGGGCGGGTAGTGCCCGGCAGTGGATTGGCGGGAGGGCCCATCGACCTGCGCTTCGGTGCCGCGCAGTGGGGCAGCGCCTTCGCCGTGGTCCAGGCGGGGCGGGAGGGCAAGACCACCCGTAGCCTGCAGTTCTTCGACCGCTACGGTCAGGCGGTACACAAGGTCTATCTCGACAATGAGCAACACGTCGCCGACTTCGAGCGGCTGGTTGCGCAGTTCCGGATGACCGAGCAGAGCGCTGCCTTGCAGGTGGAGCCTTCGCCATCGACCTCCTCGGCCGTTGTCCGCAGCCGCCCATCGGCGGCCGACATCGCCGAGCTACGCCAGTCCTGGCAGGAGTTGAGCGACGTACACCAGTTCCCGCGCCTGCTGCGCGAGTTGAAGCTGAGCCGGGAACAGGCGCTGGAGCTGGTCGGGACCGAGTCTGCCTGGCGCATTGGACCGCAAGCCCTGCAATTGCTCATCGAGGATGCCAGGTCACGACGCCAGCCGATCATGGTGTTCGTCAGCAATGGCGGCATGACCCAGATCTACAGCGGCCTGATCGACAAGACCGCCACCAGGGGGGAGTGGTACAACGTATTGGACGCCGACCTCAATCTCCATGTGCGCAGCGCCGCGATCCATCATGGCTGGGTGGTACGTTGGCCCACCGACCATGGCACCGTCACGTCGGTCGAGTTCTATGATGTCGATGGACGCCAGCTGGTCAACTTCTTCTCGCGCCGCGATCGCGGCCAGCCGGAAACCTCCCAGTGGCGCCGCATGGTGGAGGCGCTGCCCAGCGCCTGAAGCCACGGCATTCTTGCAACAGAGAAAACATTGCCATCTCGTCACCGAAAACCGTGGCGAAATGGCCATAAACCGCCCGAAATCCAAGCCACGGGCTGGTCCAGGTTGACCCGCTGGCTTTTCAGGCATATACTCGCGAGTTCTCGAATTTAGGCTCTCCCGGGCTTATGCGTTCTTTGGTCTGAATCATCGCTTCTGCGACGCTGATCTCCCTTCCGGTCTTAAATCCGATCCGCGCGTTGTCTTCGCGCAAGAGTTTCCTGTGTGGTTCCGGGCAACCGATTCCGGAACCTGTTTTCAATGTTGTACTTTGTTGGATTAAAACGATGCCAACCATCAATCAGCTGATTAGCAAACCACGTGTCCGCGCGATCGTGAAGAGCAAGTCGCCGGCGCTGGAAAACAGCCCGCAAAAGCGCGGTGTTTGCACCCGCGTCTACACCACCACTCCGAAGAAGCCGAACTCGGCGCTGCGTAAAGTGGCCAAGGTGCGCCTGACCAACGGTTTCGAAGTCATTTCGTACATCGGCGGTGAAGGCCACAACCTGCAAGAACACAGTGTCGTGCTGATCCGCGGCGGCCGTGTGAAGGACTTGCCGGGTGTGCGTTACCACATGGTTCGTGGTGCACTGGATACCCAGGGCGTCAAGGATCGTAAGCAAGCTCGCTCGAAGTACGGTGCCAAGCGCGCCAAGGCAGCGAAGAAGTAATAATTGGTGTTTATCATGACGCCTGGCGTCTGGTGAACGGAATCAGAGTCGGTCCAGACTGGGCCGAGTAAGTGGAAGCCATGATGGCTCTCCGCGAGTGCAGGCGATGTTGAAACAGGGTTCGCCCACTCAACTGAAGATTGAAAGGAATTGAAATGCCACGTCGTCGTGAAGTCCCCAAGCGGGAAATTCTGCCGGATCCTAAGTTCGGCAACGTTGAAGTCGCCAAGTTTGTGAACGTGCTGATGCTGTCGGGCAAGAAGTCCGTCGCTGAAAACATCATCTACGGTGCCTTTGACTACATCCAGACCAAGTCGGGCAAGGACCCGCTGGAAGTGTTCTCCGCAGCCCTGAACAACTGCAAGCCGATGGTGGAAGTCAAGTCCCGCCGCGTCGGTGGCGCCAACTACCAGGTGCCCGTTGAAGTGCGTCCGGTGCGCCGCATGGCCCTGTCGATGCGCTGGCTGCGTGAAGCCGCCAACAAGCGCAGCGAGAAGTCGATGCCGCAGCGTCTGGGCGGTGAGCTGCTGGAAGCCTCCGAAGGCCGTGGCGGCGCCATGAAGCGTCGTGATGAAGTGCACCGTATGGCAGAAGCGAACAAGGCGTTCTCGCACTTCCGCTTCTAATCAAGACTGGGCCGGGTTGACCCTATCCGGGTGTTTCCTGGCCTGCATCTAAATTGGTTCGAGCCGAGCGTTTATTTGAAAAAAATGACGCTCGGTTTCGTGCATTAAAGACTTAGGAATAAATCATGGCTCGCAAGACCCCCATTGAGCGCTACCGTAACATCGGTATCTCCGCGCACATCGATGCTGGCAAAACCACCACGACCGAGCGCGTGCTGTTTTACACCGGTGTGAACCACAAGATCGGCGAAGTGCACGACGGCGCCGCCACCATGGACTGGATGGAGCAGGAACAAGAGCGTGGCATCACCATCACCTCCGCTGCGACCACCTGTTACTGGAAGGGCATGGCGAACAACTTCCCGGCCCACCACATCAACATCATCGACACCCCGGGTCACGTTGACTTCACCATCGAAGTCGAACGCTCGATGCGCGTGCTCGACGGCGCCTGCATGGTCTACTGCGCAGTCGGCGGCGTGCAGCCCCAGTCGGAAACCGTGTGGCGTCAGGCCAACAAGTACAAGGTCCCGCGTCTGGCCTTCGTGAACAAGATGGACCGTACCGGTGCCAACTTCTTCAAGGTCTACGACCAGATGCGTGCTCGCCTGAAGGCCAACCCGATCCCGATGCAAGTGCCTATCGGCGCCGAAGAAAACTTCGAAGGCGTGATCGATCTGGTCAAGATGCGCGCGATCTATTGGGACGACGCTTCCCAGGGCATGAAGTTCGACTACCGCGACATCCCTGAACATCTGAAGGCTGACGCGCAGAAGTGGCGCGAAAACCTGGTCGAAACCGCTGCCGAAGCATCGGAAGACCTGATGAACAAGTACCTGGAAGACGGCGACCTGACCGAAGCCGAAATCAAGGGCGCGATCCGTCAACGCACCATCTCCGGCGAAATCGTCCCGATGATGTGCGGTACCGCCTTCAAGAACAAGGGCGTGCAAGCCATGCTGGACGGCGTGATCGAGTACCTGCCGTCGCCGGTGGACATCCCCCCGGTTCCGGGCCTGAACGAAGACGACGAGCCGGTCGTGCGCGAAGCCAAGGACGACGAGAAGTTCTCCGCCCTGGCCTTCAAGATCGCTACCGACCCGTTCGTTGGTCAGCTGTGCTTCATCCGCTGCTACTCCGGTACCCTGAACTCCGGCGACACCGTGCTGAACTCGGTGAAGTCGAAGAAGGAACGTATCGGTCGTATCGTTCAGATGCACGCCAACCAGCGTGAAGAAATCAAGGAAATGCTGGCCGGTGACATCGCCGCCGTCGTGGGCCTCAAGGACACCACCACCGGTGATACCCTGTGCGACGACAAGGCAATGGTCGTGCTGGAGCGCATGGTCTTCCCGGAGCCCGTGATCTCGCAGGCTGTCGAGCCCAAGACCAAGGCCGACCAGGAAAAGATGGGCCTGGCCCTGAACCGCCTGGCTGCTGAAGATCCGTCCTTCCGCGTGCGTACCGACGAAGAATCGGGCCAGACCATCATCGCCGGTATGGGCGAGCTGCACCTGGACATCATCGTCGACCGCATGAAGCGTGAATTCAACGTCGAAGCGACCGTCGGCAAGCCGCAGGTGGCCTACCGCGAAACCATTCGCAAGACGTGCGAAGAATCCGAAGGCAAGTTCGTCAAGCAGTCGGGTGGTCGTGGTCAATACGGTCACGTCGTGCTGAAGATCGAGCCGCAAGAAGCCGGCAAGGGCTTCGAGTTCGTCGACGCGATCAAGGGCGGTACCGTTCCTCGCGAATTCATCCCGGCCGTTGAAAAGGGTGTGCGTGAAACCCTGAACACCGGCGTGCTGGCGGGTTACCCGGTGGTTGACGTCAAGGTCACCCTGTTCTTCGGTTCGTACCACGATGTGGACTCGAACGAAAACGCCTTCCGCATGGCCGGTTCAATGGCCTTCAAGGACGGTTGCCGTCGCGCCAGCCCGGTCATCCTGGAACCGATGATGGCTGTCGAAGTGGAAACCCCGGAAGACTACGCCGGTACCGTGATGGGCGACCTGTCGTCCCGCCGCGGCATGGTGCAAGGCATGGATGAAATCGCCGGCGGCGGTGGCAAGATCATCAAGGCCGAAGTACCCCTGTCGGAAATGTTTGGTTACTCGACCACGCTGCGTTCGGCCACTCAAGGTCGCGCAACCTACTCGATGGAATTCAAGCATTACTCCGAAGCGCCCAAGAACGTGATCGACGCAATCGTCACCTCCAAGGCCAAGTAAGTTGCAGCAATGACGGTCGGCCCCGTGTGGGGCAGACCGCCGGCCAGACTCCTGGCCAACCACGAATATTGAACATTGAACAGAACGACATCGTTCTCTTGAAGGAAATTTAAAATGGCAAAAGGCAAGTTTGAACGGACCAAGCCGCACGTGAACGTTGGCACCATCGGTCACGTTGACCACGGCAAGACCACCCTGACCGCAGCAATCGCCACCGTTCTGTCGAAGAAGTTCGGCGGCGAAGCGAAGGCATACGACCAGATCGACGCAGCGCCTGAAGAAAAGGCCCGCGGCATCACCATCAACACCGCGCACGTCGAATACGAAACCGCGAACCGTCACTACGCGCACGTTGACTGCCCAGGCCACGCCGACTATGTGAAGAACATGATCACTGGTGCCGCGCAGATGGACGGCGCGATCCTGGTGTGCTCGGCCGCTGACGGCCCGATGCCGCAGACCCGTGAACACATCCTGCTGTCGCGCCAGGTTGGCGTGCCGTACATCATCGTCTTCCTGAACAAGGCTGACATGGTGGACGACGAAGAGCTGCTGGAACTGGTGGAAATGGAAGTGCGCGAACTGCTGTCGAAGTACGAGTTCCCTGGCGACGACCTGCCCATCGTGAAGGGTTCGGCCAAGCTGGCGCTGGAAGGCGACACCGGTCCCCTGGGCGAGCAAGCGATCATGGCCCTGGCCGAAGCGCTGGACACCTACATCCCGACCCCGGAACGTGCTGTTGACGGTACCTTCCTGATGCCGGTGGAAGACGTGTTCTCGATCTCGGGTCGCGGCACCGTGGTGACTGGTCGCGTTGAGCGCGGCATCGTCAAGGTCGGCGAAGAAATCGAAATCGTCGGTATCGCTGACACCCAGAAGACCACCTGCACCGGCGTGGAAATGTTCCGCAAGCTGCTGGATCAAGGTCAAGCTGGCGACAACGTTGGCGTGCTGCTGCGCGGCACCAAGCGTGAAGACGTGCAGCGTGGCCAGGTTCTGGCCAAGCCGGGTTCGATCAAGCCGCACAAGCACTTCACCGGCGAGATCTATGTTCTGTCGAAGGACGAAGGCGGCCGTCACACCCCGTTCTTCAACAACTACCGTCCGCAGTTCTACTTCCGTACCACCGACGTGACTGGTGCGATCGAACTGCCGAAGGACAAGGAAATGGTCATGCCGGGCGACAACGTGTCGATCACCGTGCAACTGATCAACCCGATCGCCATGGAAGAAGGTCTGCGTTTCGCTATCCGTGAAGGCGGTCGTACCGTCGGCGCCGGCGTCGTCGCCAAGATCTTCGACTAATTGTCGGATAGCAACAAGTAGCACCAGTCGCATTTTTAACATCGCCGGGGGTGATCCCCATCCCCGGTTCGTTCTTTAAAGGAAAATCATGTCGGTTCCTAGCCAAAAAATCCGTATCCGTCTGAAAGCTTTCGACTATCGTCTGATCGACCAGTCCGCACTGGAAATCGTTGACACCGCCAAGCGCACCGGCGCTGTCGTCAAGGGCCCGGTTCCCCTGCCGACCCGCATCCAGCGTTTCGACGTCCTGCGTTCGCCGCACGTCAACAAGACTTCCCGCGATCAGTTCGAAATCCGTACCCATCAGCGTCTGATGGATATCGTCGATCCGACCGACAAGACGGTGGACGCATTGATGAAGCTGGACCTGCCCGCTGGCGTTGATGTCGAAATCAAGCTGCAGTAATCAGTAGGCATAGTGTTGGGAAAGCGCACAACCTCGGTTGTGCGCTTTTGTTTTACGGGCTATAATGCTCGGCTTCGATGTGGGTTTTGCGTCTGCAAAGCCCATAATTTATGGTAGTACGAACATCAGCCCCGCCCAATCGCAGGCGGGAATGGAGAAAACAATGAGCCTGGGCCTTGTTGGTCGCAAGGTTGGTATGATGCGCATCTTCACGGAAGATGGGGATTCGATCCCTGTGACCGTGCTGGACGTGTCCAACAACCGCGTGACACAAATCAAAACGCCTGAAGTGGATGGTTATTCCGCTGTTCAGGTGACCTTCGGTCAACGCCGCGCTTCGCGCGTGGTGAAAGCCGCCGCCGGCCACTTCGCCAAAGCTGGCGTCGAGGCAGGTACTGTCCTCAAAGAATTCCGTGTTGACGCTTCCAAGGCTGCCGAACTGAAGGCAGGCGACGTCGTTGGCATCGGCATGTTTGAAGCTGGCCAGAAAGTCGACGTGCAAGGCGTGTCGATCGGTAAGGGCTACGCCGGTACCATCAAGCGTTACAACTTCGCATCGGGTCGCGCGACCCACGGTAACTCCCGCTCGCACAATGTTCCTGGCTCCATCGGTATGGCGCAGGATCCGGGCCGCGTGTTCCCCGGCAAGCGCATGACCGGTCACCTGGGTGATGTCAAGACCACCGTCCAGAACCTGGAAATCGCCCGTGTGGACGCAGAGCGTCAATTGCTGCTGGTGAAGGGTGCCGTTCCCGGTGCCAAGAACGGTCAAGTGATCGTCTCGCCCGCAGTCAAAGTCAAAGCGAAGAAGGGGGCTTAATCAATGGAACTGAAGCTCCTGAATGACCAAGGTCAAGCTGCTTCGAACGTCGCCGCACCGGATACCATTTTCGGTCGTGACTACAACGAAGCCCTGATCCACCAGGTCGTGGTTGCCTACCAAGCTAACGCTCGTAGCGGCAATCGCAAGCAAAAGGATCGTGAAGAAGTCAGTCACACCACCAAGAAGCCTTGGCGTCAAAAGGGTACTGGCCGCGCACGTGCCGGTATGTCCTCGTCGCCTCTGTGGCGTGGCGGTGGTCGTATCTTCCCGAACTCGCCTGACGAAAACTTCACCCACAAGGTCAACAAGAAGATGTATCGCGCAGGTGTCTGCTCGATTCTGTCCCAGTTGGCACGTGAAGGCCGCCTGTCGGTCGTCGAAGAGTTCGCCGTCGAAGCCCCGAAGACCAAGCTGCTGGCCCAAAAGCTCAAGGGCATGGGTCTGGAATCGGTGCTGGTTATTACCGACAGCCTGGACGAAAAGCTGCTGCTGGCCTCGCGCAATCTGCCGGGCGTGCTGGTGGTCGAGCCGCGTCAAGCTGATCCCGTGTCGCTGGTGTACTTCAAGAATGTCTTGATCACCAAGCTGGCTCTGGCAAAGATTGAGGAGTTGCTGGCATGAACGCAATCGTGAAACATAGCGAAGAGCGCCTGATGAAGGTGCTGCTGGCACCGGTGATCTCCGAAAAGGCAACCTTTGTCGCCGAGAAGAACGAGCAAGTCGTCTTCCTGGTCGCCAAGGACGCCACCAAGCTGGAAGTCAAGGCCGCCGTCGAACTGCTGTTCAAGGTGGAAGTGGAATCGGTGCAAGTCGCCAACCGTCAGGGCAAGCAAAAGCGCTCGAAGAACGGTATGGGCCGCCGCAACCACACTCGCCGTGCATTCGTCAGCCTGAAGCCGGGTCAAGAAATCAACTTCACCGAGGAGGCTAAATAATGGCACTCGTAAAAGTGAAGCCGACCTCGCCCGGTCGGCGCGGCATGGTCAAGGTCGTCAATCCCGACCTGTACAAGGGCCGTCCGCTGGCATCGCTGGTCGAAAAGAAGTCCAAGACCGCCGGCCGTAACAACAACGGCCACATCACCACCCGCCACATCGGCGGTGGTCACAAGCAGCACTACCGTGTTGTCGACTTCCGTCGCAACAAGGATGGTATCCCGGCCAAGGTCGAGCGTATCGAATACGACCCGAACCGTACCGCGCACATTGCACTGCTGTGCTACGCGGACGGTGAGCGCAAGTACATCATCGCTCCCAAGGGCGTGGCAGTCGGCGATCAGCTGATCAGCGGTTCTGAAGCTCCGATCAAGTCGGGCAACACCCTGCCGATCCGCAACATCCCCGTCGGTACCACCATCCACTGCGTGGAAATGCTGCCGGGCAAGGGTGCCCAGATCGCACGTACCGCCGGCGCCGCTGTGGTGCTGATGGCGCGTGAAGGTACCTACGCTCAGGTTCGCCTGCGCTCCGGTGAAGTGCGTCGCGTTCACATCGAATGCCGCGCCACCATCGGTGAAGTCGGTAACGGTGAGCACAACCTGCGCAAGATCGGTAAGGCTGGTGCAACCCGTTGGCGCGGTGTGCGTCCGACCGTTCGTGGCGTTGTCATGAACCCGGTCGATCACCCGCACGGTGGTGGTGAAGGCAAGACCGCCGCTGGCCGTCACCCGGTTTCGCCGTGGGGCCAGCAGACCAAGGGCAAGAAGACTCGTAGCAACAAGCGTACGACTTCGATGATTGTCTCGCGTCGCGGCAAGAAATAAAGGATAAAACATGACACGTTCATTGAAAAAAGGTCCTTTCTGCGACGCCCACCTGGTGAAAAAGGTTGAGGCTGCCCAGGCTACCAAGGACAAGAAGCCGATCAAGACCTGGTCGCGTCGTTCGACCATCATGCCCGACTTCATCGGTCTGACCATTGCCGTGCACAACGGCAAGGCACACGTGCCGGTCTATGTCTCGGAAAACATGGTTGGTCACAAGCTCGGCGAATTCGCGCTGACCCGTACTTTCAAGGGTCACGCTGCCGATAAGAAGGCTAAGAAATAAGGTCCTATGATGGAAACTAAAGCTACTCTGCGCGGTGTGCACCTGTCGGCCCAGAAGGGCCGCCTGGTTGCAGACCTGATCCGCGGTAAAAAAGTTGATCAGGCACTGAATATCTTGGCCTTCAGCCCCAAGAAGGGCGCGGTCATCATCAAGAAGGTTCTGGAGTCCGCCATTGCGAACGCCGAACACAATGATGGTGCCGACATTGACGAGCTGACTGTCAAGACCATTTATGTGGAAAAGGGTGCGGTCCTGAAGCGCTTCACAGCGCGTGCAAAGGGCCGTGGTGATCGTATTTCCAAGCAGTCGTGTCACATCTACGTGACCGTCGGAAACTAAGGAGTCACGATGGGACAGAAGATTCATCCAACCGGTTTCCGTCTGGCGGTTACACGTAACTGGGGCTCGCGTTGGTATGCAGGCAACAACAACTTTGCCGACATGCTCAATGAGGACCTGAAGGTCCGTGCTTACCTGAAGAAGAAGCTGAAGAACGCTTCGGTTGGCCGCGTGGTCATCGAGCGTCCGGCCAAGAATGCCCGCATCACCATTTACAGCTCCCGTCCGGGCGTTGTGATTGGCAAGAAGGGTGAAGACATCGAAGTGCTGAAGTCGGCACTGGCCAAGCTGATGGGCGTGCCCGTGCACGTCAACATCGAAGAAATCCGCAAGCCGGAAGCCGATGCTCAGCTGATCGCTGACTCGATCTGCCAGCAGCTGGAAAAGCGCATCATGTTCCGTCGCGCCATGAAGCGTGCGATGCAGAACGCCATGCGTCTGGGCGCCCAAGGCATCAAGATCATGTCGTCTGGCCGTCTGAACGGCATCGAAATCGCACGTACCGAATGGTACCGCGAAGGTCGCGTGCCGCTGCACACCCTGCGCGCCGATATCGATTATGGCTTCGGCGAAGCTGAAACCACCTACGGCATCATCGGTGTGAAGGTGTGGGTCTACAAGGGCGACCGCCTGGCAAACGGCGAATCGCCGGTGCTGGTCGGCGAACTGGATGACGACAAGAAGCGTCGTGGTCCCCGTCGTGACGACGGCAAGCCGGGTGCACGTCCCCGCTCCAAGACTGGTGCTCCTGGCGCCGGTGCGAAGCGTGGCGGTGGTCGTCCTCAAGCTGCCGATGCCGGTGTGTCGGCTGAGAAAGCGGGAGAATAATCATGCTGCAACCAGCACGTAGAAAATATCGTAAAGAACAAAAAGGTCGTAACACCGGCATTTCGCATACCCGCGGAACTGCCGTCTCGTTCGGCGATTTTGGTCTGAAGGCAACCGGCCGCGGCCGTCTCACTGCCCGTCAGATCGAAGCTGCTCGTCGTGCGATGACCCGTCACATCAAGCGCGGTGGTCGTATCTGGATCCGCGTCTTCCCGGACAAGCCAATTTCCCAGAAGCCTGCAGAAGTGCGTATGGGTAATGGTAAGGGCAATCCGGAGTACTACGTGGCTGAAATCCAGCCGGGTAAGGTACTGTACGAGATGGACGGTGTGGACGAAACCCTGGCTCGCGAGGCGTTCCGTTTGGCTGCTGCCAAATTGCCGCTGTCGACGACTTTCGTTGTTCGCCAAGTCGGTCAATAATTAGGAGCGGAACATGAAAGCATCGGAACTCCGCGGTAAGGACAAGGCAGGGCTGGAAAAGGAACTGGGCGAGCTGTTGAAAGCTCAGTTCAGCCTGCGCATGCAAATTGCGACCCAGCAACTGAACAATACCGCACAGCTGAAGAAGGTACGTCGCGACATCGCACGTGTGAAAACTGTGATCAACTCGAAGGATGGCCAACAATGAACGATCAAGTGAAACAAGCGCTCAAGCGCACGCTGATTGGCAAAGTTGTGTCGGACAAGATGGACAAGACCGTCACTGTCGAAATCGAGCGTCAAATGAAGCACCCGCTGTACGGCAAGATCATCAAGCGCACCAAGAAGTACCATGCGCACGATGAGCAAAACACGGCGAAGGCCG
Source organism: Herbaspirillum sp. AP02 (assembly GCF_015767275.1). GTDB lineage: Bacteria > Pseudomonadota > Gammaproteobacteria > Burkholderiales > Burkholderiaceae_D > Herbaspirillum. Next base: position 41,804 of record NZ_JADWMY010000012.1, on the reverse strand, counting down.
GCGATGTGGTGGAAATCACCGAAAGCCGTCCGATCTCCAAGACGAAGGCGTGGACTGTGACCCGTGTGGTACAGGAAGCACAAATCGTCTAAGTAGCAAAAGTAGTACTTGCGTGCTCGATATTATGCTGACATAATATCGAGCTCTTTCTTTGTAAGCATAAGCCTGCAAAGAGAGGCTCAAGAGTAGCTCTATTCGTCCCCTAACTAGCGAGTTCGCTTGCTAACAGGACCAAGACTGACCGCCAGCGCATCGTGCGAAGCGGATTAAGTTGGGAAAGAAAATATCATGATTCAAACTGAAAGCCGGCTCGAAGTGGCCGACAACACTGGTGCGCGCGAAGTTCTGTGCATCAAGGTCTTGGGTGGTTCCAAGCGCCGCTATGCGGGCATTGGCGATGTGATCAAGGTTACTGTCAAGAGCGCAGCACCGCGTGGTCGCGTCAAGAAGGGTGAAATTTATAACGCTGTCGTCGTTCGTACCGCCAAGGGCGTGCGTCGTCAGGATGGTTCGCTGGTCAAGTTCGATGGTAATGCTGCCGTCCTGCTGAACGCCAAGCTGGAGCCCATCGGCACCCGTATCTTTGGGCCGGTGACTCGTGAGCTGCGTACAGAGCGCTTCATGAAGATCGTCTCCCTGGCACCTGAAGTTCTGTAAGGAGTGGTCATGGCAAAGATTCGTAAAAACGATGAAGTCATCGTGTTGACCGGCAAAGACAAGGGCAAGCGCGGTGTCGTGACTGCTCGCGTCAGCGCCGATTATGTCGTCGTGGAAGGCGTGAATGTCGCAAAGAAGGCGACCCGTCCCAATCCGATGACTGGTGCAACTGGCGGCATCGTCGATAAGCTGATGCCAATTCATGTGTCGAACGTCGCGTTGTTCAACGCTGCGACCGGCAAGGCAGATCGTGTGGCTTACAAGGAAGTGGACGGCAAGAAGGTCCGCGCTTACAAGTCCAACGGCGAAGTCGTTAAGGTTTAAACATCATGGCACGTCTTCAACAGTTTTATAAAGATAAGGTCGTCGCCGATCTGACTACGAAGTATTCGTACAAGTCGGTGATGGAAGTTCCGCGCATCCTGAAGATCACCCTGAACATGGGTCTGTCGGAAGCAGTTGCGGACAAGAAGATCATCGAGCACGCCGTTGGCGATCTGACCAAGATCGCTGGCCAGAAGCCGGTGGTGACCAAGGCTCGCAAGGCTATCGCAGGTTTCAAGATCCGCGAAGGCTATCCGATCGGTTGCATGGTGACCCTGCGTGGCGCTCACATGTACGAATTCCTGGATCGTCTGATCACCGTGGCCCTGCCGCGCGTGCGTGACTTCCGTGGTGTGTCGGGTCGTGCGTTCGACGGTCGTGGCAACTACAACATCGGTGTGAAAGAGCAGATCATCTTCCCCGAAATTGAGTACGACAAGATCGATGCACTGCGTGGTATGAACATCAGTATCACCACCACTGCAAAGACCGACGACGAAGCGAAGTCGCTTCTCGCCGCATTTAAATTCCCGTTCAGAAACTGAGGATGCCATGGCAAAACTGGCACTGATTAACCGTGAACAGAAGCGCGCAGATATGGTGAAGAAGTATGCCGCCAAGCGCGCCGAGTTGAAGGCTATTATCGACGACCAATCGAAGTCGGATGAAGAGCGTTACGAAGCACGTCTGAAGCTGCAGGCGCTGCCCCGTAACTCGGCTCCGACCCGCCAACGTAACCGTTGCGCGCTGACTGGCCGTCCCCGTGGTACTTTCCGCAAGTTCGGATTGGGCCGTATCAAGGTCCGTGAAATCGCCATGCGCGGCGAAATCCCGGGTTTGACCAAAGCTAGCTGGTAATAGGAGAAGAAGCAATGAGTATGAGCGATCCTATCGCCGATATGCTGACCCGTATCCGCAATGCACAAGGCGTGAACAAGACTACCGTCGTCATGCCGTCTTCCAAGGTGAAGGTTGCAATTGCCAACGTCCTCAAGGACGAGGGTTATATCGAAGATTTCGCCGTGGTTGCCGCTGATGGCAAGGCTGAATTGAAAATCGGTTTGAAGTATTACGCTGGCCGTCCGGTCATCGAGCGCCTGGAGCGCGTGTCCCGTCCGGGTCTGCGCATCTACAAGGGCAAGGATGATATCCCCAACGTCATGAATGGCCTGGGCGTGGCGATTGTGTCCACCCCGCGCGGCGTGATGACTGACCGCAAAGCACGCGCAACCGGTGTCGGTGGCGAAGTGATTTGCTACGTGGCCTAAGGAGTGCAAGATGTCTCGTGTAGGTAAAATGCCTGTTGCACTGCCGAATGGCGCTGAAGCGTCCATCACTGCAGAGCAAATCACCGTCAAGGGCCCGCTGGGTTCCTTGACCCAACCGCTGACCAAGAAGGTCAAGGTGGTCAACAACAATGGCTCGCTGAGCTTCGAAGTGGCTGATGACAGCCGCGAAGCCAACGCGATGTCGGGCACCCTGCGTGCTCTGGTCAACAACATGGTCAACGGCGTCACCAAGGGCTTCGAAAAGAAGCTGAACCTGGTCGGCGTGGGTTTCCGTGCACAAGCACAAGGCGACAAGCTGAACCTGTCGCTGGGCTTCTCGCACCCCATCGTTCACCAGATGCCTGCCGGCATCAAGGTTGAGACCCCGACCCAGACCGAAATCCTGATCAAGGGTATCGATCGCCAGGTGGTTGGCCAGGTCGCCGCTGAAATTCGCGCCTATCGCGAACCCGAACCCTACAAGGGCAAGGGTGTGCGCTACGCTGACGAAGTGGTGACGCTCAAAGAAACCAAGAAGAAGTAATAGGGGTTGACGATGGACAAGAAACAATCTCGCCTGCGCCGTGCGACTCAGACTCGCGCCAAGATCGCAGAACTGAAGGTGAATCGTCTGGCTGTGCACCGTACCAACACGCACATCTACGCCAGCGTCATCGGCCCCGACGCCAACGTGCTGGCCTCGGCTTCCACCCTGGAAGCCGAAGTCCGCGCCGAGCTGGCTGGTCAATCCGGCAAGGGTGGCAATGCCGCCGCTGCCGCCCTGATCGGCAAGCGCGTTGCAGAAAAGGCTCTGAAGGCCGGTGTGACTGAAGTCGCGTTCGACCGCTCCGGTTTCCGTTATCACGGTCGCGTCAAGGCGCTGGCTGAGGCTGCGCGTGAAGCCGGCCTGAAGTTCTAAGGATTATCGATCATGGCAAAAATGCAATCGAAAACGCAAAGCGACAAGCCTGATGACGGCATGCGCGAAAAAATGATCGCTGTCAACCGCGTCACCAAGGTGGTGAAGGGTGGCCGTATCATGGGTTTCGCAGCGCTGGCAGTGGTTGGTGACGGCGATGGCCGCATCGGCATGGGCAAGGGCAAGTCGAAGGAAGTGCCTGTGGCCGTGCAGAAGGCGATGGAAGAAGCCCGTCGCAAGCTGATCAAGGTCACGCTGAAGAACGGTACCGTGCAGCACACCGTTATCGGCAAGCACGGCGCTTCGTCGGTGATGATCTCGCCGGCCAAGGACGGTACCGGCGTGATCGCTGGTGGTCCGATGCGCGCGATCTTCGAAGTGATGGGCGTAACCAACGTGGTGGCCAAGTCGACCGGTTCGACCAACCCCTACAACATGGTTCGTGCCACCCTCGACGGTCTGTCGAAGATGAACACTCCGGCTGAAATTGCTGCCAAGCGCGGCAAGTCGGTCGAAGAAATCCTGGGCTAAGGTGATCGAGATGGCTAATACAATCAAAGTCAAGCTGGTCAAGGGTCTGATCGGTACTCGTCAGGACCACCGCGCCACCGTGCGCGGTCTGGGTCTGCGTCGCGTCAACTCGGTGTCCGAGCTGGAAGACACCCCGTCGGTGCGCGGCATGATCAACAAAGTGTCCTATCTTGTGAAAGTGGTGTCGTAAGCGTCAGCTTGCGAACGGAGCGAATCATGCAATTAAACACTATCCAACCCGCAGAAGGCGCGAAGCACGCTAAGCGTCGCGTCGGTCGTGGTATCGGTTCTGGCCTGGGCAAGACCGCCGGCCGTGGCCACAAGGGTCAGAAGTCGCGTTCGGGCGGTTTCCACAAGGTCGGCTTTGAAGGCGGCCAGATGCCCCTGCAACGTCGTCTGCCCAAGCGTGGTTTCAAGTCGCTGGCAACGCCTTACAAGGCTGAAGTGCGCCTGTCCGATCTGGAAAAGCTGCCCGTCGCCGAGATCGACGTGCTGGCACTGAAGCAAGCCGGCCTCGTGTCGGAACTGGCTCGTGTCGTGCGTATCATCAAGGCTGGCGAACTGACCAAGAAGGTAACCGTCAAGGGTCTGATCGCAACCGCTGGTGCCAAGGCCGCTATTGAAGCAGCCGGTGGTTCCGTCGCTGAGTGATCCGGTCCCGGAGCATTAATTGGCAACTACTCCTCAATTAGCGAAAGGCGCCGCAAAAGGATTCCCCTGGAGTCGTTTGTGGTTCCTGCTGGGAGCGTTGATCGTTTATCGCATCGGTGCACATATCCCGGTTCCGGGTATTGATCCGACGCAGTTGGCGCAGCTGTTCAAGCAGAATCAGGGCGGCATTCTGGGCATGTTCAACATGTTCTCCGGTGGTGCCCTGTCGCGCTTTACGATCTTCGCACTGGGGATCATGCCGTATATCTCGGCATCGATCATCATGCAGCTGCTGTCGGTGGTTTCGCCGCAGCTGGAAGCATTGAAGAAAGAGGGTGAAGCCGGTCGTCGCAAGATCACGCAGTACACCCGTTACGGCACCCTGGTGCTGGCGACCTTCCAGGCGCTGGGTATTGCGGTGGCGCTGGAATCGCAAGCCGGCCTGGTGCTGGATCCGGGTCTGGCCTTCCGTATGACCACGGTGGTGACGCTCATTACCGGTACGATGTTCCTGATGTGGCTGGGTGAACAGATCACTGAACGTGGTCTGGGCAATGGCATCTCGATCATCATCTTCGCTGGTATTGCAGCAGGTCTGCCGAATGCACTGGGTGGCTTGTTTGAGCTGGTTCGTACCGGTTCGATGAACCCTCTGTCGGCGATCCTGATCTGCCTGATCGTGGCTCTGGTGACGTTCCTGGTGGTGTTCATCGAACGTGGTCAGCGCAAGATCCTGGTGAACTATGCGAAGCGTCAGGTCGGCAACAAGATCTACGGTGGTCAAAGCAGCCACCTGCCGCTGAAGCTGAACATGGCTGGCGTGATTCCGCCGATCTTTGCATCGTCGATCATCTTGTTCCCGGCCACGATCACCAGCTGGTTCACATCGGGTGACACGTCGAATCCCTTCATTCGTTTCCTGAAGGATCTGGCGGCATCGATGGCACCAGGCGAGCCGATCCACGCTTTGTTGTATGCAGTGGCCATCGTGTTCTTCTGCTTCTTCTACACCGCGCTGGTATTCAACAGCAAGGAAACGGCAGATAACCTGAAGAAGAGTGGTGCATTTGTTCCGGGTATCCGTCCGGGTGACCAGACGGCGCGTTATATCGACAAGATCCTGATGCGCCTGACACTGGCTGGCGCCGTGTACATCACCTTGGTGTGCTTGCTGCCAGAGTTCCTGATCGCACGCTGGAAGGTTCCGTTCTACTTTGGTGGCACATCGCTGCTGATCATCGTGGTCGTGACGATGGATTTCATGGCCCAGGTGCAGAACTATGTGATGTCTCAGCAGTATGAATCGTTGCTCCGCAAAGCTAATTTCAAGGGCGGCATGACACCGCGATAAGCGGGATCTGCTGCCAGGGGAAGAAGACACGGAATGGCAAAAGACGACGTTATTCAGATGCAGGGCGAGATTCTTGAAAATCTGCCCAACGCGACATTCAGGGTTAAGTTGGAAAACGGTCACGTTGTACTCGGCCATATTTCCGGCAAGATGCGCATGAATTACATCCGTATCCTGCCCGGCGATAAGGTAACGGTGGAACTGACGCCTTACGATTTGAGCCGGGCACGTATCGTGTTCCGAACCAAGTAACAGTGAAACATTGAAAGAAAGAGGGCCACAATGAAAGTGCTCGCATCAGTCAAGCGGATCTGCCGCAACTGCAAAATCATCAAGCGCAATGGCGTCGTTCGTGTGATCTGCACCGAACCCCGCCATAAGCAGCGCCAGGGTTAACTTAACGTTATTGATCGAGGAATAACGAATGGCACGTATTGCAGGGGTCAACATCCCCAACCATCAGCACACCGTGATCGGCCTGACCGCCATCTATGGTATTGGCCGTCCCCGCGCGGAAGACATCTGCGCAGCTACCGGCGTTCCGACCAACAAGAAGGTCAAGGACCTGGACGATAACGAGCTGGAAAAGCTGCGTGACGAAATCGCCAAGTTCGTCGTGGAAGGCGATCTGCGCCGTGAGTTGTCCATGAACATCAAGCGTTTGATGGACCTGGGTTGCTACCGCGGTCTGCGTCATCGTCGTGGTCTGCCGGTTCGTGGTCAACGCACCCGCACCAACGCTCGTACTCGCAAGGGTCCGCGCAAGGCCGCTCAATCGCTGAAGAAATAATCCCGGCAGGCGCAAGCACTGGTCGGATTCAAGGAAGAAATTATGGCAAAGTCCCCCAACAACGCAGCAGCATCGCGTGTTCGTAAGAAAGTTAAGAAGAACGTCGCTGAAGGCATCGCGCACGTTCACGCTTCGTTCAACAACACCATCATCACGATCACCGACCGTCAGGGCAACGCTCTGTCGTGGGCGACTTCGGGTGGTGCTGGCTTCAAGGGTTCGCGCAAGTCGACTCCGTTCGCCGCCCAGGTCGCCGCTGAAAGCGCCGGCAAGGTCGCGATCGAATGCGGCATCAAGAACCTGGAAGTGCGTATCAAGGGCCCCGGCCCGGGCCGTGAATCCGCAGTGCGCGCTCTGAACAACCTGGGCATCAAGATCACCCAGATCCAGGACGTGACCCCGGTCCCGCACAACGGTTGCCGTCCGCCGAAGCGCCGTCGCATCTAAGTTGTAGTATAATCTTGCGCTTTCGCCTGGCTTCAGGTGAAAGTGCTGGAAATCACCCGCCAATCTCCTTGGCGGGTTTTGTTCTTAAGACCACTGTCTGGCCGCATGCAGGTCAGACTAGCGTCCGGCAGTCTGGGACGTCATTGATAAAGGAAATACCGTGGCACGTTATATCGGACCAAAAGCAAAGCTCTCCCGCCGTGAAGGCACCGACCTGTTCCTGAAGAGCGCACGCCGCTCGCTGGATTCCAAGTGCAAGCTGGATTCCAAGCCAGGTCAACATGGCCGCACCTCCGGCGCCCGCACTTCCGACTACGGCAACCAGCTGCGTGAAAAGCAGAAGGTCAAGCGCATGTACGGCGTCCTCGAGCGTCAGTTCCGCCGCTACTTCGCTGAAGCCGACCGCCGCAAGGGCAACACCGGCGAAACCCTGCTCAAGCTGCTGGAATCGCGTCTGGACAACGTCGTCTACCGCATGGGTTTCGGCTCGACCCGCGCTGAAGCGCGTCAGCTGGTATCCCACAAGGCCCTGACCGTGAACGGTCAAGTCGTGAACATCGCTTCCTACTCGGTCAAGGCTGGTGACGTCGTCGCCATCCGCGAAAAGGCCAAGAAGCAAGTGCGTATCGCCGAAGCCCTGTCGCTGGCCGAGTCGAACGGTTTCCCGCAGTGGGTTTCCGTGGATTCGAAGAAGCTGGAAGGCACCTTCAAGTCCTCGCCGGACCGTAGCGAAATCGCTGCCGACGTCAACGAATCGCTGATCGTCGAACTGTACTCGCGTTAATTCGTCGTACCGTCGTACCTCTGTGCCCACCTCATGGTGGGCATTTTTCCGAACTGCCATCAGCCTTATCGGTGTAACGAGCCGAGGGTATTGAAAAGGACAATTCATGCAAAACAGTTTGTTGAAGCCCCGCATCATCGAAGTGGAAACACTGGCCCCCGGTCACGCCAAGGTCGTGATGGAGCCGTTCGAGCGCGGTTATGGTCACACCCTGGGCAACGCGCTGCGTCGCGTGCTGCTGTCGACCATGAGCGGTTATGCTCCCACCGAAGTCACCATCGCTGGTGTCGTGCACGAGTACTCCTCGCTGGACGGTGTCCAGGAAGACGTCGTGGACATCCTGCTGAACCTGAAGGGCGTGGTCTTCAAGCTGCACAACCGTGACGAAGTCACCCTGACCCTGAAGAAGGAAGGCGAAGGCGCCGTCCTGGCTTCCGATATCGATCTGCCCCACGACGTCGAATTGATCAATCCGGATCACGTCATCGCCAACCTGACCGGTGGCGGCAAGCTGGACATGCAGATCAAGGTCGAAAAGGGCCGTGGCTACGTGCCTGGCAACATCCGTCGCCTGTCCGAAGACACCAACAAGACCATTGGTCGCATCATCCTTGATGCTTCGTTCTCCCCGGTGCGTCGCGTGTCCTACGCCGTCGAATCCGCTCGCGTGGAACAGCGTACCGACCTGGACAAGCTGGTCATGAACATCGAGACCAACGGCGTCATCACCCCGGAAGAAGCGATCCGCCAATCGGCCCGCGTGCTGGTTGACCAACTGAACGTGTTCGCTGCCCTGGAAGGCACCGAAGCGACTGCAGAAGCACCGTCGCGCGCACCGCAGGTCGATCCTATCCTGCTGCGTCCGGTGGACGACCTGGAACTGACCGTCCGTTCCGCAAACTGCCTGAAGGCCGAGAACATCTACTACATCGGCGACCTGATCCAGCGCAGCGAGAACGAACTGCTGAAGACCCCGAACCTGGGTCGCAAGTCGCTGAACGAGATCAAGGAAGTCCTGGCCTCGCGTGGCCTGACCCTGGGCATGAAGCTGGAAAACTGGCCGCCGGCCGGTCTGGAGAAGTAATTCCTGCTGCCTGGCTGGCGTGGAGCATCATCCCGCCGGCCAGGCTGGCAAGACGCTGTATCTGTCGCACCCGTCGTACCCGTAGCAACACTTTTATCCGTCATATACCGGTCCGCGGTCCGGGCAGCGAAGCTGGCCTGCCGATAGAAGAACTGGATCAAAACTGTAACCTGAAAGGAAATTACCATGCGTCACCGTCACGGTCTCCGCAAACTGAATCGTACTTCGTCCCACCGTCTGGCCATGCTGCGCAACATGACTGTCTCCCTGCTGCGTCATGAAGCCATCAAGACCACCCTGCCGAAGGCCAAGGAACTGCGTCGCGTCGTCGAGCCGATCCTGACCCTGGGCAAGACCGACACCCTGGCCAACAAGCGTCTGGCCTTCAACCGTCTGCGCGATCGCGAGATCGTCGGCAAGCTGTTCTCCGAACTGGGCCCGCGCTACGCTGCCCGTAACGGTGGCTACCTGCGCATCCTGAAGATGGGCTTCCGTCAAGGCGACAACGCGCCAATGGCCTTCGTCGAGCTGCTGGACCGTCCGGAAGTCAGCGACGCCGCTGATGCCCCGACCGCTGAGTAAATCACTCGGTTGTGCGTCTCTGCAAAAAAGCCAGGCTTAGCCTGGCTTTTTTGTTTTCGACGGCTGTTTTCTGAGCCTGTCCTGATATTGCATGGCGGCGCGCCGTGGCAGTCTGTGGTTGAATACGGCATGTGCAAGGAGATGCTTCCATGACTTCGTCCCTGTTGAACCAGCCGCTGCTGGTCCTGGCCAATGCGCCGGATCAGCCGGTGGCCGAGAAGATCGCCACCGCCCTGGTGGAGCAAGGGCTGGCGGCCTGCGTCAACATCCTGGCGCCGGCGACCTCGGTCTATCGCTGGCAGGGCAAGATGCAGCGCGAGAGCGAAATCCCTTTGTTGATCAAGACCACGCAGGCCCGCTACCAGGAGCTGGAACGGGCCATCCTGCAATTGCATCCCTATGATGTGCCGGAGATCATCGCCTTGCCGGTGACAGCCGGTCTTCCGGCTTACCTGGCCTGGATGCAGGATGAGACCGCCCGGCCGTTGCGCCTGTAAAGCAGACAAGGAAATCCGTTGAACTTCATGATTACGCGCCGCGCGAGTGGCCGGCGCCTGCAGCGTCTGTGGCTGCACTCCCTACAGTACCTGCTGTTGCTGGTGGTGATGCTGTCCACCAGCCTGACGCATGCCGCCGAGGATTATCTTCCCCCGGAACAGGCCTTTCAGCTCAGCGCCCGCATGGTCGATGCCGGGACCCTGGAATTGAGCTATCGCATCGCCGATGGCTACTACATGTACCGCGACCGCTTCCATTTCAGCGCCGAGGGCGCGACGCTGGGCGAGCCGCAATTCCCCCCTGGCAAGCGCAAATATGACGACAACTTTCAGAAGGAAGTGGAGACCTATCACCAGTCGGTGACGGCACGCATGTCGGTCAGCGGGGCTGTGGACAAATTTACCGTGGTGGCCGTGTCGCAAGGTTGCGCCGACAAGGGGCTATGTTATCCGCCGATGACGCTGAAGCTGAGCATGCCGCTCCAGCCGACCGCCCAGAGCGTGATCGGCGCAGGCAGTGATGGCGCCGCCCAGGCCGCTGGCGGCAGCGAACTCGACGGCATTGCCGCCGTATTGAAGAGTGGCAGGCTGTGGAGCATCCTGTCACTGTTCTTCATCCTGGGCATCGGGCTCTCCTTCACGCCCTGTGTACTGCCGATGCTGCCCATCCTGTCCTCGATCATCGTCGGCCAGCAGACCGCCGGCGGCGGTGGCCGCGCCCGCAGCTTCCTGATGTCGGTCGCCTACTCGCTTGGTATGGCCTTGGTCTATACCGCCCTGGGCGTAGCGGCCGGGATGCTGGGCGAGGGCTTGTCGGCCTATCTGCAGAACCCCTGGATGTTGGCGGGCTTTGCGCTGCTGATGGCGGTGCTGGCCTTGTCGATGTTCGACGTGTACACGCTGCAGGTGCCGGCCTCCATGCAATCGCGCCTGTCCTCGGCCTCGGGCAATGGCAGCGGCAAATGGCTGGGCGTGTTCCTGATGGGCGCGATCTCGGCGCTGATCGTCGGCCCCTGCGTGGCCGCACCGCTGGCCGGAGCCCTTCTCTACATCAGCCAGACCGGCAACGTGGTGCTGGGTGGCAGTGCATTGTTTGCGATGGCGGCCGGCATGAGCGTGCCGTTGCTGCTCATCGGCGCCTCGGCCGGCGCCTTGCTTCCGCGTGCCGGTGCCTGGATGGATGCGGTCAAGCGCTTCTTTGGCGTGCTGATGCTGGGTACGGCCCTGTGGATGGTGTCTCCTGTGATCCCGTCCTGGCTGCAGATGGCCGGCTGGGCTACCCTGGGCATCGGTTATGGCGCCTTCCTGTTGTGGTCCCGCCCGGGCGGATGGATGGCGCGTGGACTGGGCCTGGCAGTGGTCACATTGGGTCTGCTGCAACTGGTCAGCGTAGCGACTGGTGGCCGCGACCCGCTGGCGCCGCTGTCGCATCTGCGCGCACAGGGGGGCGCGGTGGCCGGCACGGACTTCGTGCGTATCCGCTCCAGCGCCGAGCTGGACGCGGCCCTGCAGCAGAACGCGGCGGGAGAGCGTCGTCCGGTGATGCTGGACTTCTACGCCGACTGGTGCGTTTCCTGCAAGGAAATGGAACGCTTCACCTTCAGCGACCAACGCGTGAAGGAACGCTTCGGCCAGATGTTACTGCTGCAGATCGATGTGACCGCCAACAATGCCGACGACCGCGCCATGCTCAAGCGCTTCAATCTCTTCGGCCCGCCCGGGATCATGTTTTTCGATGCCGACGGGCGCGAGCTGGTGCAACGTCGTGTGATCGGTTACCAGGATGCAGACAAGTTCATGTCCACGTTGCAAAACCTGTAGAAACCATTGCGCCGCGTTATTTGGATACCACTTTATAGTCGTTGGCCTGGGGCGGGCGTCGCGTTATAGTCAGCCTTCCGTTTTCATTTGTTCAACCAAGGAGACCACCATGACGTTGCGCCTGGGCGATACCGCACCGGATTTCGAGCAAGAATCCTCGATCGGCAAGATCAAATTCCACGACTGGGCGGGTGATTCCTGGGTCGTACTGTTCTCCCACCCGGCCGACTTCACGCCGGTCTGCACCACCGAACTCGGCCTGACGGCCAAGCTCAAGCCGGAATTCGACAAGCGCAACGTCAAGGCCATCGCCCTGTCGGTGGACGGCGCCGAAGCCCACAACCAGTGGATCAAGGACATCGAGGAAACCCAGCAGACCGTGGTCGGTTTCCCCATCGTGGCCGACGTCGACAAGAAGGTCGCCGGTCTCTACGACATGATCCACCCCAACCAGTCCGAAACGGCGACGGTGCGCTCGCTGTTCGTCATCGATCCCAAGAAGAAGGTGCGCCTCATCATCACCTACCCGATGAGCACCGGCCGCAACTTCGACGAAGTGCTGCGCGTCATCGATGCCCTGCAACTGACCGATGGCTACACCGTGGCCACCCCGGGCAACTGGAAGGATGGCGACGACGTCATCATCCCGCTGTCGGTCAAGGATGAGGAAGTCATCAAGCAGAAGTACCCCAAGGGCTACAAGTCACCGCGTCCCTACCTGCGCATCACTCCGCAACCGAACAAGTAATCCGGCAAGCAGTCGGTCGGACCAGAAAAAGCGCTCCTGCGGGAGCGCTTTTTGTTTGGGCCAGCAAGACGCCGGGCGCAGCTCACTCTTGCGGCGCTACCGTGCGCGCAAAGTCGTCGATGAACAGCCGTGCCACCGGGGACAGCATGGTGCCGTGCCGTGTCACCAGCTGGTAGGGTTCGCTGCGGGTATGCAATTGCAGCGGCAGGATGCGCGTCATGCCGAACCGCGTGCAGAACTGCGCCACGTCCACCGACAGCAGCGCCACGAAGTGCGGATTTTTCTGCAGCAGCGACAGCGTGGTGAAGGCCGAGGTGGTTTCCATCAGGTGCAGCGGAAAGCGCAGATCGGCATTGTGGAACTCCCGCTCCAGCGTCAGCCGCATCGGCATGTTGGCCGAATACACTACCCAGCGCGAATCGGCCAGATCCGCCAGTTGCAGACTGGAGGCGCCGGCCAGGGGGTGCTGCACGCTGGCCACCACTGCCAGTTGTTCGTCGTGGATGTTGAAGGCGTCATACAGGTCGGGGCGCTGGCTGATGCTGGTGCGGCAGATCGCCAGGTCCAGCCGGCCCTGGTCGAGCAGGCGCAGCAACCTGGCGCTGGTGTCTTCCACGATCTCCACTGACAACGAAGGATGGGTCTCCAGCAGGCGGGTGAGCGCATCGGTCAACAGCGGCACCGCCCCCATGATGGTGCCCACCGCGAGCCGGCCGCCGTGACCTTGCATGATCGACAGCATCTCTTCCCGCAGGTGGGTGAGGTCGGTCTGGATCAGCCGCGCATAGCGGATCACGCAATGGCCCAGCTCGGTGGGCTCCAGCCCGCGATTGGTACGGGTGAACAGTTGCACGCCCAGGGTGCTTTCGATCTCCTGCAGTGCCTTGCTGGCGCCGGGCTGGGTCAAGGCCACCTGCTCGGCCGCCTTGAGCAGCGAGCCGTGATCGGACAGGGCGATGAGCAGCCGCAACTGGCGCAGGTGCAGGCGGGAGGTGATGGAGGCCAGGGAGGGCAGGGTGTTGTGCATGGCGTTGATCCTCGAATAGGCCTCCAGTATGAGCTTTGGTTATACCCATATCAACAGCTCTCATTAGCCAAGGGGCCGGCGATGGCTTAGAGTCTCGCTTTCAAAAGCAGGACGTACAGGGAAATATTCGCAAAGCTGGCCCAGCGCCAGCCCCCTGAGATAGCGGCCTGGCTGGCGACATCTATGAATCATGGCTATGTAATTGCATCTTGATTACACCTTAACGGCACCCTAATGGCACTCATCAACTACATTACCCAGGTCCAGTTCGACTACGGCGCACTGGCGCTGCTGCAGCAGGAATGCGATCGCATCGGCATCAAGAAGCCGCTGGTGGTCACCGACATGGGTATCCGCAATGCCGGTCTGCTGGACAAGGTCCTGGCACAGCTCAAGGACGGTGGCGCCGCCGTGGTCTACGACCAGACCCCGCCCAACCCCAACGAAGGCGCCGTGCGCGCGGCCGTGGCGCTGTTCCGTGAGCAGGGCTGCGACGGTATCGTGGCCGTGGGTGGCGGTTCTTCCATCGACCTGGCCAAGGGCGTGGCAGTCTGCGCTACCCATGAGGGACCGTTGAAGTCGTTCGCACTGATCGAAGGTGGCCTGTCCAACATCACCGCCAGGACCGCGCCGGTGATCGCCATCCCGACCACCGCCGGCACCGGCAGCGAAGTCGGCCGTGGCGCCATCCTGATCCTGGACGACGGCCGCAAGGTCGGCATCATCTCGCCCTACCTGGTGCCCCGGCTGGCCATCTGCGACCCCGAACTGACACTGGGCCTGCCACCGCTGATGACCGCCGCCACCGGCATGGACGCCATCGCCCATTGCCTGGAAACCTTCATGGCGCCGTCCTTCAATCCGCCCGCCGATGGCATCGCGCTGGATGGCCTGTGGCGCGCCTGGGCGCACATCGAGCGTGCCACCCGCGAGCCGGGCGACCGCGAAGCGCGACTGAACATGATGAGCGCCTCGATGCAGGGCGCCATGGCCTTCCAGAAGGGGCTGGGTTGCGTGCACAGCCTGTCGCACTCGCTGGGCGGCATCAATCCCAAGCTGCACCACGGCACCCTGAACGCCATTTTCCTGCCGGCCATCATCGCCTTCAACGAAAGCGCGCCGACCATGGTCAAGGACAACAAGATGGCGCGCATGGCCCACGCCATGGGCCTGGCCAGCGGTGCCGAGATCGGCCCGGCGATCCGCGCCATGAGCCGTCGCCTGGGCTTGCCGGCCGGCCTGGGCGAACTGGGCGTGAGCGAGTCCATGTTCCCGCAGATCATCAAGGGCGCGCTGGCTGATCACAGCCACAAGACCAATCCGCGCGAGGCCTCGGAACAGGATTACCTGCAGATGCTGCAGCAATCCATGTGATGGCCGACAATGACCGGTGCAGGGCAGCGGCCATGGCCGGCCTGTCCCGCAAGTCCCCCTCAGCCGCTCCCGCACTGCGCGGGCGCGGCTCTCATGCCTGACCCCAAACCGGGCGGCATCAACGAAACCAGCAGGAGCACATCGTGAGCTACAAGATCCTTGGACACAACTACATCGGCGGCCAGCGCAGCGGTCAGGGCGAGGTCGCCCTGCATAGCGTGGACGCGACCACCGGCGCGCTCTTCGAGACCCACTTCCTGACCGCCACCGAAAACGAAGTGGCCGCCGCCGTGGATGCGGCCGAGAAGGCCTATCCGCTGTACCGCGCCACCACCTCGCAACAGCGCGCCCAGTTCCTGGAAGCCATCGCCGACGAGATCGATGCCCTGGGTGACGATTTCCTCGCCGCCGTAGCCCGTGAAACGGCCCTGCCGGCCACCCCGCGCCTGGCCGGCGAACGCGCCCGCACCAGCGGCCAGATGCGCCTGTTCGCCAAGGTCCTGCGCCGTGGCGACTTCTACGGTGTGCGCATCGATACCGCCCTGCCGCAGCGCCAACCGCTGCCGCGTCCGGACATCCGCCAATACAAGATCGGCGTGGGTCCGGTAGCCGTGTTCGGCGCCAGCAACTTCCCGCTGGCCTTCTCGGTGGCCGGTGGCGATACCGCCGCCGCCCTGGCCGCCGGCTGCCCGGTGGTCTTCAAGGCTCACAGCGGCCACCTGGTGACCTCCGAACTGGTGGCCGATGCCATCGAGCGCGCCGTCAAGAAGACCGGCATGCCGGCCGGCACCTTCAACATGGTCTATGGCGACCGCGTGGGCGCCCAACTGGTCAAGAGCGCCGGCATCCAGGCAGTCGGCTTCACCGGCTCGCTGCGTGGCGGCCGTGCCCTGTGCGACATGGCGGCAGCCCGTCCGCAACCGATCCCGGTGTTTGCCGAGATGTCCAGCATCAACCCCATCATCCTGATGTCGGAAGCGCTGAAGGTGCGCGGCGACGCCATCGCCAAGGACCTGGCCGGCTCGGTCACGGTCGGCGTCGGCCAGCTGTGCACCAGCCCGGGCCTGCTGCTGGGTGTGCGTTCGCCCGAGCTGACCGCCTTCATCGAAAAGCTGTCGGCGGCCTTCGGCGGCAGCAATCCGGCCACCATGCTCAACAGCGGCGGCCTGACCCACTACAACGGCGGTGTGGCGCGCCTGACCCAGTTGCCGGGCGTGAAGGTGATCGCCACCGGCGGCACCAGCTACACCCAGGCCGTGCCGCATCTGTTCAAGGCTGACGCCGCGCTGCTGTTCTCCAAGGAAGCGCCGCTGGAAGAGGAAGTCTTCGGCCCGTCCACCGTTATCGTCGAACTGGAAAGCCGCGAGCAGCTGCTGGACTTCGCCGCCAAGATGAACGGCCAGTTGACCGCCACCCTGCAAGCCGAGATCGGTGATCTGCAAGGCAACCAGGACCTGATCGCGATCCTTGAGCAGAAGGCCGGCCGCCTGCTGCTGAACGGCTTCCCGACCGGTGTCGAGGTGTGCGATGCGATGGTCCACGGTGGCCCCTATCCGGCCACCTCGGACGCCCGTGGTACCTCGGTCGGCACGCTGGCCATCGAGCGCTTCCTGCGTCCGGTGTGCTACCAGAACTACCCCGACGCGATGCTGCCGGCACCGCTGCAGAACGCCAACCCGCTGGGCCTGATGCGCCTGGTCGATGGCGAGCAGACCCGCGCCACCGTCGCCTGATCCCACACGTTGCAGCACCCGGACCGGCGCCTGGGCGCCGGTCTTGTCCCACCTTCCCCGCACTCGATTGCGGGGTCGCAACAACAATATCCCAAGACCCCAAGAGGAGGAGACCCATGATTACATCCATCCGGCGCGCTGCGCTGTCTGCCGCTGTCTGCGCGCTGTTCGGCGCGGCCACCATCCCTTCCGCACAGGCGGCGGGCGATACCATCAAGATCGGCTTCATCACCGACATGTCCGGCACCTATGCCGACTTCGACGGCCAGGGCGGGGTCGAGGCGATTCGCATGGCCATTGCCGATGCCGGCGGCACCATCAACGGCAAGAAGGTGGAACTGGTCTTTGCCGACCACCAGAACAAGGCCGACATCGCCGCCAACAAGGCGCGTGAATGGTTCGACCGCGACGGCGTGGACATACTGGTCGGCGGCGTCAACTCGGCGGCCAGCCTGGCCATGGGCAAGGTGGCGGGCGAAAAGAAGAAGGTCTTCATCTCGGTCGGCGCCGGCACCACGCGCCAGACCAACGAGGAATGCAACGCCTACACCATCCAGTACGCCTACGACACCACGGCCCTGGCGCGTGGCACGGGGGCAGCCATCACCCGCCAGGGTGGCAAGTCCTGGTACTTCCTGACGGCCGACTATGCCTTCGGCACCTCGCTGGAAAAGGACACCAGCGATGTCGTCAAGAGCAATGGCGGCAACGTCGTGGGCGCCACCCGAGTCCCGCTGGCGACCTCGGACTTCTCGTCCTTCCTGTTGCAGGCGCAATCCTCCAAGGCCCAGATCCTGGGGCTGGCGGTCGCCGGCGGCGACGTCATCAATGCCATCAAGGCGGCCAATGAATTCGGCGTGAACAAGACCATGAAGCTGGCGGGCCTCCTGATCTTCATCAACGATACCCACTCGCTGGGCCTGCAGCTCACGCAAGGGATGTACCTCACCGATGGCTGGTACTGGGACCTCAACGACCAGAGCCGTGCCTGGGCCAATCGCTACTTCATGAAGATGAAGAAGATGCCATCCATGTTCCAGGCCGGCGATGCCTCGGCCGTGGGCCAGTACCTGAAGGCGGTGAAGGCCGTGGGCAGCACCGATCCGGACCAGGTCATGGATTACCTGCGCAAGAACCGCATCAACGATTTCTTCACCAGCAATGGCGTGGTGCGTCCGGACGGCCGCATGGTGCATGACATGTATCTGATGGAGGTGAAGAAACCTTCAGAATCCAAGCGCCCCTGGGATTATTACAAGCTGGTACAGACCATTCCCGGCGAGCAGGCCTACATGACCAAGGCCGAATCCAAGTGCGCGCTCTGGAAGTAAGCCAGCGCCGATATTGAAACGACCAGCGGGGCGCCGCCCATGAGTGCGCCGCCCGCCCCTTTTTGAGCAGAAAGTCTGATGTGGATCGGACCATGTTCTACGCATCCCGGGTGACCGGGGTGCGTTTTTTTTCGCCCGTGCGCTGCGCCATCAGGCGCGACGCGGCACCTGCGGACGCATGGCCACGCCCAGGCGGTTCCAGGCGTTGATGATGGCCACCGCGAAGGTCAGGTTGGCGATCTCGGCCTCGTTGAAGTGCTGTTGCAGCAGGGCGAAGGCGGCATCGTCCTTCTCGCCATCCTGCTGGTGCAGGTAGGTGAAGCGTTCGGCCCAGTTCAGCGCGGCGCGTTCCTGTTCGCTGAAGAAGGGGATTTCACGCCAGGCGGCCAGGGTGTTGAGGCGCTGCTGGTCTTCGCCATTCTTGAGCAGGTCATGCGAGTGCATGTCGGCGCAGAAGGCGCAACCGTTGAGTTGGGAGACGCGCAGGAATACCAGTTCCAGCAGCTTGGGATCGACCCCGCTCTGGTGCACTGCTTCGCTGGCCTTGAGCAGGGCGTTGAAGGCGGGAGCGGCGAGCTTGGCGTGGGGCAGACGTTGCTTGAAGTCGGACATGACAATTCTCCATCAGTGGGTGAGGTGACAGCGGCGCGAATCGCCGGTGTTCCTCCACTAGACGGAGCGGGGTGTCATGTTGTGACAGTTTTCGGAAAAAAGAAGCGAAATAATCTTCAGGCCGGGTCCAGCTGCTGACGGGCAATGGCCGCCAGCTTGTCCGGATTGCGGACCACGTAGATCTCGCGAATGCGCCCGCCCTCGGTCTCCAGCACCTGGGCCGATTCCAGCGTGCCATCGACGTAGCGCAGCAGGCCTGGCGTGCCGTTGATCCAGGCTGCACGGTAGGCGATGCGTTGGCCGAAGCGGCGCAGGTTGGCGTAGTACAGCCAGGAGATGCGCTCGCCGCCGGCCAGCGGATGGGGGAAGGAAGCGACCTTGCCACCGCCGTCGCCGATCAGGCGGGCATCCTCGGCCAGCAGGCCCAGCATGGCGTCGCGCTGGCCGCTCTGGACCGCTTGCATGAACTTTTCCAGCAACAGGGCGTGGGTTTCACGGGTGACCGGACTGGAGGCCGCGCGCAGGGTGGTGCGCGGCGTCACGCTGCCGGGCGCGCCGGCCGGTTTGGCATCATGGCGCGCCAGCCGCTCGCGGGCGCGATGCACCAGCTGGCGGCAGCTGGCCTCGGACTTCTGCAGGATGGCGGCGATGTCGGGATAGTCGTTGTCGAACACTTCGCGCAGCAGGAAGGCGGCGCGCTCCTCGGGTTTGAGGCGTTCCAGCAGCAACAGGTAGGCGAAGGACACATCGCTGTGCTGCTCCAGCAGCGCCTCCGGCGAAGGCGCCAGGCTGGCCTGGCCGTACAGGTCGATCTCGGCGGCCGGTTCGGCCAGGTCCACCAGCGGTTCCGGCAGCCAGTGGCCGACGTAGTGCTGGCGCTCCTGCTGCAGCTGGCGCAGGCGATCGATGCACAGCCGCGTCACCACCGTCACCAGCCAGGCCTCGGCCGATTCCAGTTGCTGCCGGTCCTGGCCATGCCAGCGCAGCCAGGCGTCCTGCAGCACGTCTTCCGCATCGCTGCGCGAGGCGAGCATGCGGTAGGCCACGCCGAACAGGCGCGGCCGGTGACGGGTGAAGAGGTCGGGATCGTCTGCCATCAGCACAGCCAGCGGGCGGAGAGGATCAGCCCTGCTTGAGCTTGCGCGCGATGTCCAGCGCGAAGTAGGTCAGCACGCCATCGGCACCGGCGCGCTTGAAGGCCATCATGGCTTCCATCATGGTCTTGTCGTGATCCAGCCAGCCGTTCTGGGCGGCGGCCTTGATCATCGCGTATTCGCCGCTGACCTGGTAGGCGAAGGTCGGCACGCGGAATTCATCCTTCACGCGGCGCACGATGTCCAGGTAGGGCATGCCCGGCTTGACCATCACCATGTCGGCGCCTTCCTTGAGATCCAGTGCCACTTCGCGCAGGGCCTCGTCACTGTTGGCCGGGTCCATCTGGTAGGTGGCCTTGCTGCCCTTGCCCAGGTTGGCGGCCGAGCCGACCGCATCGCGGAAGGGGCCGTAGAAGGCCGAGGCGTACTTGGCCGAGTAGGCCATGATGCGGGTATAGATGTGGCCCTTGGCTTCGAGCATGGCGCGGATGGCGGCGATGCGGCCATCCATCATGTCCGAGGGGGCGACCACGTCCACCCCGGCATCGGCCTGGGTTTGCGCCTGCCTGACCAGCAGCGCGAGGGTTTCATCGTTGAGGATGTAGCCGGTCTCGTCCAGCACGCCGTCCTGGCCGTGGCTGGTGTAGGGGTCCAGGGCGACGTCGCAGAGGATGCCCAGCTCGGGGAAGCGGTCCTTCAGCGCCCGTACCACGCGCGGTACCAGGCCACCCGGGTTGGTGGCTTCGATGCCATCGGGCGTCTTCAGGGCCGGATCGATCACCGGGAACAGCGCCAGCACCGGCACGCCCAGCTTCACGCATTCTTCGGCCACCGGCAGCAGCGCATCCAGCGACAGGCGTTCCACGCCCGGCAGCGAGGCCACGGGGGTACGCAGGTTCTGGCCTTCCTGTACGAATACCGGATAGATCAGGTCGGCGCTGGTGATGACGTTTTCGGCCATCAGCGCGCGGGAGAAGGCATCGCGGCGCATGCGGCGCATGCGCAGGGCAGGGTAGGCGGCGTTGGAACTGAAATCGGTCAAGGACATAGGTTGGCTTTCAAAAAATAGATGTTATTTGACGCTATCTTGAAATATTTTCTAGGCAAATATCGCTAACTTCGGAAAATTGCCTGCTCAGATTTGAGCGATGAACAACTTTCCGTCGGTATGGCTTATCTTGGCTGCGGGTTATTCATTTGCCCCCCGCTTCCCCTTCCCTCCCTGAGCGGGGCCGATCGCGCTAGCGATAGGCGTTCTGCCCCGGAGAATATCCCTGTTCTCCGGGGTTTTTTTTCGCCATGACGTTTTACTCCGGTCTGAAGGATGTCGCCTTGTCGGCGATCAGGCTTGCTGCGTGTCTTGATCCTGGGCGACGCTGTCGACCGTGGCAGGCGTCGGGGCGACCGGTTCGTTCAGGCCGGCCAGTTCCACGATCTTGTCGTTGGCTTCTTGCAGGCCGGTCCGTTTGAGTGCGGAAAACAGCTGCACCGTGAACGGGAAAGGCTGGCCGTTTTCATCCACGTAGCTCTGCAGATAGGTCTGGGCCTGGCGCAGGGCGTTGGTGGATTCGCTGCGGTTGAGCTTGTCGGCCTTGCTCAGGATGCAATGGATGGGTTTGCCGGTGGGCGCGAACCATTCGATCATCTGGATATCCAGATCGGTGAAGGGACGGCGTGAATCGACGATCATCACCAGCGCCGCCAGCTGTTCGCGCTGGCGCACGTAGTCGCCCAGCAGGGCTTGCCAGTGGTGCTTGGCCGAGCCGGACACCTCGGCATAGCCATAGCCGGGCAAGTCCACCAGCATGGCGCGGATCTCATCCGGACGCGCCTCGTCATTGCGATGCTGGCCGACATGGGCGCCACCGAGCGAGAAATAGTTGATGTGCTGGGTGCGGCCGGGTGTCTTGGAGGCGAAGGCCAGGCGCTTCTGGTTGCACAGTACGTTGATGGCGCTGGACTTGCCGGCATTGGATCGCCCGGCGAAGGCGATCTCCGGCACGCTGGTCTTGGGCAGGTCCCGCAGGTGATTGACGGTGGTGAAGAAACGGGCTTGCCAAAGTTGCGACATGGTGGGGGGAAATCCGAAAGAGGAGGGAAAAACGCGGAGAAGCTATTGTACAATGGCCCGAAACCCAACGCCTCGTTGACGCCGGGCAAGTAAAAAATATGGCGGCCGTTGGAGACAGGTCAAACAACGGGCATTTGGTTTAGGGGCAGCTAGCCGCCGAACGGGCAAAATCTCTCAATTCCACAATAAGTATTAGGGTGACGAATGAACCGTGCCTTTTCCCCACTGTTTTACTCCGTTTTTGCTGCCATCCTGGCAGTGGCCAGCGCAGCCCACGCGGCTGACGACAAGAAGACTCCGGTCAAGGCCGATCCGGCCAAGGGCGAAGCGCTCTACACCAATGGCGACAATGCGCGCAACATCGTGGCCTGCGTGTCCTGCCACGGCGCGGCCGGCAATTCGACCATCACCCAGAACCCGAAATTATCGGGCCAGCATGAGGCCTACATCGCCAAGCAGTTGCTGAATTTCCGTACTCCGGAGCGCAACAACCCGGTGATGTCGCCGATGGCCAAGGCCTTGTCCGACGAGGACATCCATAACGTCGCGGCCTACCTGGCAACGCAGGCGCCCAAGCCCGGCGCGGCCAAGAACAAGGAAACCATCGACCTGGGCAAGCACATCTGGCGCGGTGGCATCGCCGCCAAGAACGTGCCAGCCTGCGCCGGTTGCCACAGCCCCAACGGTGCCGGCATCCCGGCCCAGTATCCACGCCTGGCCGGCCAGCACCAGGATTACACGGTGGCCCAGTTGACCAACTTCCGTGGCGGCGCACGTACCAACAGCGTGCAGATGACCAGCATTGCCGACCGCCTGTCGGACAAGGAAATCAAGGCAGTCGCCGATTACATCGCCGGCCTGAAGTAAGCCACCTGCGGCACTGCGCGGGCGCGTAGCACTATCGAAGGCGGCCACGTGCCGCCTTTTTTCATCGGCCTTCCTCCGCCTTGATGCAGGTCCTGGCATTCCGGACCCGCCTGGCCGAAGATATCGCCCGTCGCGCTTGTCCGGCTCGGGCACCGCGCAGTGACATACCCGGATGGCGTTGGCGCCTATTGCCGATGGCATATCACGGACTTTCTCCCGGAGCGGTAAAATCCGGGTTCGCATCGCTTTGCCGACCGGCAAGGTGACCCCCAGGTAAGCGGAACCGGCAGGCCCGGTCCGGTAAGGCAGGAATATGACGACGGGCAGCAGTACCCAAGGAATCCAGATCAGGACCCGCCAGCGCTGGTTGGGAGAGGCGGTCGAGCTGATCTCCTCGATGCGCTTTGCCATCAGCCTGTTGACGCTGATCGCCATTGCCTCGGTGATCGGCACGGTGATGAAGCAGAACGAGCCGATGCCCAACTACGTCAACCAGTTCGGCCCGTTCTGGTTCGAGGTCTTCGCCAAGGTGGGTCTGTACGCGGTCTATTCGGCCTGGTGGTTCCTGCTGATCATGGGTTTCCTGGTGCTGTCGACCTCGCTGTGCATCGCCCGCAACGGTCCCAAGATGCTGCGCGACGCCAAAAGCTGGCGCGACAACGTGCGCGAGCAGTCGCTGCGCAATTTCCATCACAAGCACGAGTGGCAGAGCGGCGAGGCGCCGGCCGAGGCTGCGGCGCGGCTGGTGCGACAGGTCGCGGCACGAGGCTACAAGACCAAGCTGGCCGACCGGAACGGCGCCATGCTGCTGGCAGCCAAGCAGGGCGCGGCCAACAAGTGGGGCTATATCTTCGCGCACGCGGCCATCGTCATCATCTGCCTGGGTGGCCTGCTCGATTCCGATCTGCCGATCCGCTTCCAGCAGTGGTTCTATGGCAAGCAGGCCTTCGCCGGCAACGGCATCATTGCCGAGATTCCGGAGCGCTATCGCCTGGGCCTGAACAACCCGACCTTCCGCGGCAATACGCTGATCCCGGAAGGCTCCAGCAGCAGCACGGCCATCATCCCGCAAAAGGATGGCGTGATGATCCAGGACCTGCCCTTCACCATCACGCTCAAGCGCTTCATCATCGATTTCTACTCCACCGGCATGCCCAAGCTGTTCGCCAGCGAGGTGGTGGTGCGCGACCATGAGACCGGCCGCGACACCGCCGCCACCATCAAGGTCAACGAGCCGCTGATCTACAAGGGGGTGGCGATCTACCAGTCCAGCTTCGAGGATGGGGGCAGCAAGCTCAAGCTGGTCGGCTATCCGATGCGGGGTGGTGCCAACGGTCGTTTCGAACTGGCCGGCGAGGTCAACGGCACCACTGCACTGCCTACCGCGCTGGGTGACTACACCATCGAATGGAGCGGCTTCCGTCCCTTCAATGTGGAAAACATGCAGGCTGCGGCCTCGGGCTCCACTGCCGGCTCCACCTCGGGCGATGCGCGCGCGGTCAACGTCGGCAAGAACGTCAATCGCGGCTTCATCGAGGGCCTGGACAAGCACCTGGGTTCCGGTGCCAAGAATGCCAACAGCAAGGACTTCAAGAACGTCGGTCCGAGCGTGCAATACAAGCTGCGCGACAAGACCGGCCAGGCCCGCGAATACTTCAACTACATGCAGTCCTTGCCCATCGATGGCGCCGATGTCTTCCTGGCCGGCATGCGCGAGCAGCCCGACCAGCCCTTCCGCTACCTGCGCATCCCGGCCGACGACAATGACAGCGTGGCCGAGTGGATGCGCCTGCGCGCCGCCCTGGCCAATCCGGCGCTGCGCGAGGAAGCCGCCCGTCGCTACGCCCAGCAGGCCATCAGCGGCGGTCGCGAAGCCTCGCCGGTGCTGCGCGAGCAGTTGCAGCAGTCGGCGCTGCGCGGTCTGTCCATCTTCGCCGGTGACGGCAAGGTCTCCGGTTATATCGCCGTGACCCGCTTCCTGGAGCAACTGCCGGCGGCCGAGCAGGAAAAGGCCGCCGATATCTTCATGAAGATCCTCAACGGCAGCATGTGGGAGCTCTGGCAGGCGGCCCGCGCCAAGGATGGCCTGGCGGCGGTGGCCAGCGACGAGAAGCACGGTCGCTTCCTGCAGCTGGCCATCAATGCGATGGCCGATGCAGCCTTCTATCCGGCGCCGGTGTTCCTGCAACTGGCGGGCTTCCAGGAGATCAAGGCATCGGTGCTGCAGGTGACGCGTTCGCCGGGCAAGAAGGTGGTCTATCTCGGTTGCCTGTTCCTGGTGCTGGGCGTGTTCGCGATGCTGTACATCCGCGAGCGCCGTCTGTGGATCTGGATCAAGCCGGCCGCCGATGGCCAGGGCAGCCAGGCGCTGATGGCCATGAGCACCCAGCGCCGTACGCTGGACTTCGACAAGGAGTTCGCGCAGATGAAGGGCCGCCTCTCGGGTGCGGCAACGCCGGTCGCAACCGGGACCGGTAAAGATTGAACATGCGATTGAACATGCCGCCGACGTATGGCGGTTATCATCCAGGGCAGATCAGCGCGCCAGCCGCTTTGGCTGGCATCGCCCGGGACAGCAGCAGTGGAGAACACAATGGAACTGACCCAAGCAAACCAGGCCTATTCTGAAGAACAGGGCTTCTTCCGCCGCCTTAGCATCGTGGACTGGCTCTACGCCGCCCTGCTGGTGGCCGGCGCGCTGTACGCCTTCGGGCGCTTTGGCGCCTACATGGATTATTACGAGAAGGCGGTGCTGCTGCTGGCCGCGCCCACCTTCGCCTGGCTCGGCTGGCACTGGAAACCGGTGCGCCTGCTGATGGTGGTGATCGCGGTGCTCTCGCTGGGTGCCATCGCCATGTACGGCGGCGCACTGGAGCTGGCCGACAAGAAGTTCTTCCTGAAATACATGCTCTCCAGCCAGTCCGCCATTCTCTGGATGAGCGCGCTGTTCTGCCTGTCCACCCTGTTCTACTGGGGCGGCCTGGCCACTACCGCCGGCACCGGTAACGCCATCGGCTCGCGCCTGTGCTGGGCGGCCGTGGTGCTGGGCTTTACCGGACTGATGGTGCGCTGGTACGAGTCCTATCTGATCGGGCCGGACGTGGGCCACATCCCCATTTCCAACCTGTATGAAGTCTTCGTCCTGTTCTGCCTGATCACGGCGCTGTTCTATCTGTATTACGAAGAGCGCTACGCCACCCGCCAGCTGGGTGCCTTCGTGCTGACTGTCATCACGGCGGCGGTGGGCTTCCTGATGTGGTATACCGTCTCGCGGGATGCGGCCGAGATCCAGCCCCTGGTACCGGCGCTGCAAAGCTGGTGGATGAAGATCCACGTGCCGGCCAATTTCATCGGTTACGGCACCTTCGCCCTGGCCGCCATGGTGGCCGTGGCGTATCTGCTGCGCGAGCGTGGCTACCTGGCCGATCGCCTGCCCCCGCTGGAGGTGCTGGATGACGTGATGTACAAGGCCATTGCCGTCGGTTTCGCCTTCTTCACCATCGCCACCATCCTGGGTGCGCTGTGGGCGGCCGAAGCCTGGGGCGGCTACTGGTCGTGGGACCCGAAGGAAACCTGGGCCCTCATCGTCTGGCTCAACTATGCGGCCTGGCTGCACATGCGCCTGATGAAGGGCCTGCGCGGCCGTGCTGCCGCCTGGTGGGCGCTGGTCGGCCTGCTGGTGACGACCTTCGCTTTCCTGGGAGTCAATATGTTCCTCTCGGGCCTGCATTCCTACGGCGAACTTTGATGGCGTCGGCGGCTCCTTGATCAGGGCGGCCTCGCCCCCCTGAACCATAAGGAGCAAGCATGAACGACAGCACCCTGACGCCGGAACTGGTCATCTTCGATTGCGATGGCACCCTGGTCGACAGCGAAGTGGTGGCGGCGCGGGCCTGGTCCGAGTACGTGGCCAACTATGGCGTGAGCCTGAGCGCGGAAGAAGCGCTGGCGCGCTTTCGTGGCGTCAGCATGAAGTGGTGCATTTCCCACATCGAACAATTGCACGGCCAGGCGCTGCCCGCCCATTTCGAGGAGGAATTGCGCGCGCTGATGGGCAGCTTGCTGGAGCAGCACCTGCAACCGATCGGCGGTGCCGTGGAGATGCTGGAAAAGCTGCACCTGCCCTTCGCCCTGGCCTCCAACGCCCCGCATCACAAGATCGAGCTGTGCCTGCGGGTGACTGGCCTGCTGCCGCATTTCGCTGGACGCATCTTCAGCGCCTACGATGTCCAGCGCTGGAAACCCGATCCCGCGCTCTTCCTGTTTGCCGCCGAACGACTGGGCGTGCCGCCGCTGCGCTGCGCGGTGGTGGAGGACAGCCTGCCAGGCGTACAGGCGGGTCTGGCGGCCGGCATGAAGGTGATCGCCCTGCAGGAGCATGATGTACACCCGGAGCTTCCCGCGGGCGTAGTGGTCATCACCCATCTTGGGCAACTGCATGCGCAGCTTGCCTGAGCGTGCAGGCTTTTCAAGCGATGGCCAGGTTCGGTAAGATCAAACACACTTTTCACCCTGGGTAACCCTGGCAAGCATGCTCCACCCCATCGACCGCGAACGGCAGATCATCTATTGCGACCGGGCCATCGAAGTGCGCCCGCTGGGTTTGCGCGAAGCCGGGGCATTGTTCGATGCCGTGCGCCAATCGATGCAGGCGATCAGCCAGTGGGAAGCCTGGTGCACCCCCGATTACGGTCTGCCCGATGCCAAGCTGTTTCTGCAGCGCGCCATCGAGCAATGGCAGGTTCATGCCGCCTATGACTTCAACATCATCGATCGCACCAACGGCTTGGTGATTGGCTCGGTGGCCGTCAATCAGGTCAGCCAGCTGAACCAGATGGCCAATCTGGGCTATTGGGTCCGCGAGGGTTATACCGGACGCGGTATCGCCGCCGTCGCCGCCCGGGCAGCGGCGGCCTTCGCCTTTGCCAAGACCGGTCTCACCCGGCTGGAGATCGTGGCCCAGGCCGGCAATTTGCGCAGCCAGCGGGTGGCGGAGAAAACCGGGGCCACCCTGGAATGCCTGGCCCGCAATCGCCTTGTGTTTCATGGCGAGCCACGGGATGCCAAGGTCTTTTCACTGGTGCCGGCGGACCTGGGACGACCGGTCCCGGTCCACGATTGAAGCTGTCGCACGCCGCGATAAAAATGCTAGAAGGTAACTTTATGTCGCTTTTTTGTCGCGGGAACTGAAGAAAAGATACTTTTCGCAACAAATTTCTTCGCCGGCTTCTCGTCAGAAAAACTGCACAATCCCGCTCATTCTGACAACGCTGTCAGCCACGATGGCTGCGGGTTTGCGCCGTTTTTGCGGGGCCGCATAAAAAAATTACCTCGAGGTAATTTCAATTTGGCTGACAAAATACTGACTTTTCGCGTATTCCAAATCGCCGCTCGGGCGTTACATAGCTAAAGCGCTGTCAAGAAACGTAGCGCTTTGTGTATCTGGAGCAGTTTCCCGGAATCAGGCAGCAAGCAACATCTTCCGGGGCGCTGCGTGTTCTCCCGAAAAAAACTCAGGACGGGAGAACGTTGAGCGTCAGCGACGTAAGAGGAAATACGATGCAAGCCATACAACGCAACAAGACCACGAACAATAATCACGCCGGCCGCGCCGCCCAACAATACGTCATGGGCGGGGAAGCGCGCACTTCCCGCCTGGCCAAGCGCCTCAAGGGTGCCGAGGCCGCGCATCAGGATGACGATTGCAATGCGCGCTACGACAAGATTTCCAAGCAGATGGATGATGCACTGGAAGGCGGTTCGCCCCAGCGCTTCAAACGTCCCAAGATGGAAAGCGACATCATTGCGCGTTGAAGTCTGCGCATTGAAAAACAGCCGGAGGCAGGTTTGCTCCGGCTGTCATTTTCTCCAGCGCCAGCATGGGGCTCCGGTGTGAGGTTTGCTGAACTTTCGTGTAGCAGGCATGGTGCCCAGGTCTAGAGGTTTTCCTCGCGCGGATCCCGTGCCAGCAGCCGGGCAACCATTTCCTGTACCGACACGCCATCAAACAGGGCCGCCGCCACCGCATCGGTGATAGGCATGTCGATGCCTTTTTCCCGTGCCAGCGCACGTACCGCCTGCGCACAGCGCACGCCTTCGGCGACGTGGCCCAGCTCGGTCACGATATCTTCCAGCTTCTTGTTCTGCGCCAGCCCCAGCCCCACGCGACGGTTGCGGGAGAGGTCGCCGGTACAGGTCAGGATCAGGTCGCCCACGCCCGAGAGACCCATGAAGGTTTCGGGGCGCCCGCCCAGTGCGACCCCCAGCCGGGTGATTTCTGCCAGACCGCGGGTGATCAGCGCAGCACGGGCATTCAATCCCAGTTGCAGGCCGTCAGCCACGCCCGTGGCGATGGCCAGGATGTTCTTGACCGCGCCGCCAATCTCCACCCCGATCAGGTCATCGCTGGAATAGATGCGGATATTGTTGCCATGCACGGCCTTGACCACGCGCTCGCACAGGGCCGCATCGGCACCGGCGATGGTCAGCGCGCACGGCAGGCCGCGTGCCACTTCCTGCGCAAAGGACGGCCCCGACAGCACGCCGGCCGCCAGGTCGCTGCCCAGGACCTCCTGTACCACCTGATGCGGCAACAGGCGCGTGCCTTCTTCCAGTCCCTTGCACAGCCAGACCAGGTTGGGAATGGCATGGCCGCGTAGATGGCCCGCCAGTTCGCGCAGCCCCGAGACCGACGAAGCCGCGATCAGCAGCGATTCGGCCGGGTCGGCACAGACGTGCTGCACGGCGGCGTCGAAATCGGCACTGACCTGCAATTCCGGCGGCAGGGCAAAGCCTGGGAGGTAGAGGCGGTTTTCCCGCTGCCGGTCGGCTTCCTGCATGGCCTGGGCATTGCGCCCCCACAGCACGACCTGATGCTTGCGCGCCAGCGGGATGGCCAGTGCGGTTCCCCACGCGCCGGCGCCCAGTATGGTGATCTTCATGGCCGGTCCGCTCAATCGCCCCAGACGTCGCCGGCCTTCACGAAGCCGCTCTGGCCATCACGATGGCGCACCTTGACCCAGCCGTTGTTGGGGCTCTCCAGCATTTCCAGCAGTACCGACTTGTCGGCGCTGAAGACTACCGGGCTGCTTTCATCGGCTGCATTGAAGACGCGGGCATTGGCCACCGACACCACCAGCATGCGCTTGGGGGTGAGGGTCTTGGACTGGACCCAGGAAAGGGTTCCGGCGGCATCCCTGACCTTGCTCCATTCGCCATAGGTCAAGACCACTTCCACCGGCATGCCACGCGGTGCGACGTAGACGCGACGACCTTTCTCGGAAGGGGCGTCATACAGGATGGCAGGGGCCGCACCGACCGACTTGAAGTCCAGGGCCAGGGCATCCTTGGCCATGAAGGCGCCGAGCAGGGTGGCGGAAAGAATCAGGGACAGGCGTTTCATTGAGAAAGTCTCCGCGGAAGGGAAAGCGCCGCAGCGTAGGCTGCGGCGGCTTGGTGTCGTGCCGGACGGCCGCAGGGGGTGCGACCGACCGGCAGGCGGACAAGTGCTGAAAGCAGGATAGTGAAAACCGGATCAGTTGACGGCGGTGGAGCCGTTGTTGACCAGGGTCGCGCCTTGCTGCTCGGCCAGCGCCTGCAGGCGCTGCTGGTAGAACACCTCGAAGTTGATCTCGGCCAGATGCACCGGCGGGAAACCGGCGCGGGTGATGGCGTCGGCGATGTTGGCGCGCAGGTACGGGTAGATGATGTTGGGGCAGCCGATGCCCAGCAGCGGGTCCAGCTGTTCGGCGGGCACGTTGCGGATCTCGAAGATGCCGGCCTGCTTGCCCTCGACCAGGAAGGCGACCTTGTCCTTGACCTTGGCGGTCACGGTGATGGTCACGGTCGATTCGAAGACACCGTCAGCCAGCGCCTCGGCACCGACGTCCACCGACACTTCGATCGAGGGGGCTTCCTGTTCCAGGAAGATGGCCGGCGAATTCGGCTGTTCCAGCGACAGATCCTTCAGGTAGACGCGCTGGATCTGGAAAACGGGTTGCTCTTGGGCTTCTTGGTTCTGTTCCGACATGGATCTCTTTCAGGTTCGGTGAATCGATAGGGGAGGTTTGCTGCCCTGGCGTCAGGCTTGCAGCAGCGGGTCCAGCTTGCCGGCGCGATCCATTGCGTTCAGATCGTCAAATCCGCCGACATGGGTGTCGCCGATATAGATCTGCGGCACGGTGCGACGGCCGGTCTTTTGCATCATCAGCTCGCGCTGTTGAGGTTCGAGGTCCACGCGGATCTTGTCGATCTGCGTGATCCCCTTGCTGGCGAGCAAGCGCTCGGCCATCATGCAATACGGGCATACGGCGGTGCAATACATCGTGACCGGGGCGCTCACTTGGCCTCCTTGCTGGTCAGCGGCAGGCCCTGGCCCTGCCAGGCGTCGATGCCGCCATGCAGGCCGTAGACTTCGGTGAAGCCGGCTTTCTTGAGCGAGCCCTCGGCGCGATTGGCCTGGGTGCCGTTCTTGCAGACCACGATCACCGGACGCCCCTTGAGCTTGTCCAGTTCACCGATGCGCTGCGGCAACTCCTTCAGGGGGATATTGCGGGCCTCGCGCAGGTGACCGGCGGCGAATTGCTCGGGATCGCGCACATCCAGTACCAGCACCTTGCCCTGGTTGAGCATCTGCGTAGCCTGCAGCAGGCTGAGCTTGTTGCCGCGTTGTTGCAGGTAGGGAACCAGCAGGGCACCGCCCGAGACCAAGGCCAGGGCGATCAGGAAAATATTGTCGATGATGAATTTCACGGCAGTCCAATGAGTTTACTGAATCCCGGCATTATAAAATAGAAGCATTCGTGGTTTGCATCCGGACCGAACAGTCTAAGGTCTGCACCCGGTCCCGCGTAGTCGACCTTGGGGCAACCGCATCGCTTTATCCATCATCAGAAACTAGTCCCGCTATGTACAAAATCGTATTCATGCGCCACGGCGAATCGACCTGGAACCTGGCCAACCGCTTCACCGGCTGGGTCGATGTCGACCTCACCGAAAAAGGCGTAGCCGAGGCGCGCCAGGCCGGCAAGCTGCTCAAGGAAGCCGGTTTCTCCTTCGACCTGGCCTATACCTCGGTGTTGAAACGCGCCATCCGCACCCTCTGGACCACGCTGGATGAGATGGACCAGATGTACATCCCCATCAAGAACGACTGGCGTCTGAACGAGCGCCACTACGGCGCCCTGCAAGGTCTGAACAAGGCCGAGACCGCCGCCCAGTATGGCGACGAGCAGGTGCTGGTCTGGCGCCGCAGCTATGACACCCCCCCCAACCCGCTGACCCCGGGCGAAGAGCGCGATGCCTTCGGCGATGCCCGCTACGCCGGTCTCTCGCGTGAACAGGTGCCGCTGACCGAATGCCTGAAGGATACCGTGGCCCGCGTGCTGCCGGCCTGGAACGACGCCATCGCCCCGGCCATCCGCGCCGGCAAGCAGATCATCATCTCCGCCCACGGCAACAGCCTGCGCGCCCTGATCAAGTACCTCGACGGCATCAGCGACAACGACATCGTCGGCCTGAACATCCCCAATGGCCAGCCGCTGGTCTATGAGTTGGACGCCGATCTGAAGCCCATCAAGAGCTACTATCTGGGCGACCAGTCCGCCATCGAGGCAGCGCTCAAGGCCGTGGCCAACCAAGGGAAGTCGAAATAAAACTGCGTTTCTCCAGCAAGGCGCCGGCCGCACTGGCCGCGCCCGTTCCCGGCAAGTGCACAGCACCAGCGCGCTCCGACCTGTTGGCCGACGCGCTGCGGGGGCGTTTGCGCCCGCTGCTGAACATCCTTGCCGGGCTGGCGTGCCTGTGGCTGGCGCTGTCTGCCCAGGCCCAGCCGATCACCGAGCGAACCAAGCAGAAGCAGGCCGCCGAGAAGGAACGGGCCGACCTGCAGCAGCGCCTGGCCAACCTCAAGCGCGACATCGACCAGACCGAGACCGCCAAGGACAATGCCGCCGACGCGCTGGCCGTCTCCGAGCAGGCGATCTCCAAGGCCAATCGTTCCCTGCGCGACCTGGCCCAGGAGCAGCAGGAAACCGAATCCCGCCTGGCACAACTGGTCAGGCAGCTCAATGAACTTACCGCCCTGGTCAACGCCCAGCAGGCCCAGCTGTCCCGGCTGCTGCGCGAGCAATACGTGGCCGGCAACGAAGACCGCATCAAACTGCTGCTTTCCGGGGACAACCCCAATCGCATCAACCGCGAGTTGCAGTACATGGGCTATGTCTCCCAGGCCCAGGCCAGGCTGATCGAAACCTTGCGCGCCAACCAGCAGGCCATCCGCGCCAACAAGGCCGACACCCAGAACGCCAAGTTCGAACTGGAAGAAATCGCCCAGGAAGAACTGGACCAGAAGAAGGTCCTGGAGCGCGAAAAGGGACGTCGCCAGACCCTGCTGTCGCAACTCTCCACCAAGCTCAATGCCCAGCGCCAGGAGGCCGGCCGCATCGAGCAGGACCAGCAGCGCCTCTCCAGCCTGGTGGACAAGCTGGCGCAGATCATCGAGCAGCAGAAAAAGGCCGAAGCCGAAGCCCGCGAGAAGCGGCGCCAGGAACAATTGGCCAAAGCCAGGGCCGAACGCGAGAAGCGTCTGGCTGAACAGCGCGCCCGGGCGGCCGAGCGCGCCGCCGAAGCGGCCCGGGCCGCCAGGGAGGGCAAGCCGGCGCCGAAGTTGCCCGATCCGGCCGACGCCATCGACGATGACGAGCCGCCCCAAAGCACCTCCCTGGCCCGCAACGACAGCCTGCCGGAGCCGCAGTCGGACAATTTCGGCAAGCCCTTCGCCAGCCTGCGCGGCCAGCTGCGCCTGCCGGTCAAGGGTGACCTGACATCCAAATTCGGCAGCCGCCGGGGTGACGGACCGACCAGCCGGGGCCTGTTCATCCGCGCCCACGAAGGCTCGGAAGTACGCGCCGTGGCGGCTGGCCGGGTGGTCTTCGCGGACTGGTTGCGCGGCTTCGGCAACCTGATCATCGTGGATCACGGCAATCAGTACATGACGATTTACGGCAATAACCAGTCGGTGCTCAAACGCGCCGGCGATGTGGTAAAAGCGGGTGACACTATTGCTACTGCAGGCAACAGCGGCGGTAACGAGCAATCGGGTTTATACTTTGAAATGCGGTATCAAGGCCGCGCATTCGACCCACTGGGGTGGGTAACTACTAGGTGACACATGGGCAGCAAACTCAAGAATATCGGTTTGATCGGGTTGGGCATGGTGGCAGGTGCCACCGCGATGATTCAGTTCGACGCCATCGCGCAGAAGAACGCAACGGCGTCGCTACCCCTGGAGGAGCTGCGCCAGATGGCCGACGTGTTCGGCCTCATCAAGTCGGATTACGTCGAGCAGGTCGACGACAAGAAGCTGCTGACCGAAGCCATTTCCGGCATGGTCGCCTCGCTTGATCCGCACTCCGCCTATCTGGACAAGAAGGCCTACAAGGAGCTGCGCGAAGGCACCATGGGCAAGTTCGTGGGCCTGGGCATCGAGGTCGGCATGGAAGACGGCTACGTCAAGGTGATCTCTCCGATCGAGGATTCGCCGGCCTTCCGCGCCGGGATCAAGGCCGGTGACCTGATCACCCGCCTGGACAGCACCCCGGTCAAGGGCCTGACCCTGGACGAAGCCGTCAAGAAGATGCGCGGCGAACCCAACACCAAGATCACCCTGACCATCGCCCGCAAGGAAGAGGACAAGCCCATCATCCTGACCATCACCCGTCAGGAGATCCGCGTGCAGAGCGTCAAGTCCAAGGTGATCGAACCCGGCTACGCCTGGCTGCGCGTGACCCAGTTCCAGGAGCCGACGGTGGACGACATGTCCAAGAAGCTGGCCGCCATCTACGCCCAGGAGCCCAACCTGAAGGGCATCGTGCTGGACCTGCGCAACGACCCGGGTGGCGTGCTGCCGGGCGCCATCGGCGTGGCCGCGGCCTTCCTGCCCAAGGACTCGGTGGTGGTCTCCACCAATGGTCAGCTCCCCAGCTCCAAGCAGACTTTCTACGCCAAGCGCGAATACTACGCCGCCAACCCGCTGTCGGACCCGCTCTCGCGCCTGCCTGACGCCATCAAGAAGGTGCCGATGGTGGTCCTGATCAACAGCGGTTCGGCCTCGGCTTCCGAGATCGTGGCCGGCGCCCTGCAGGATTACAAGCGCGCCACCATCATGGGTACCCAGTCCTTCGGCAAGGGTTCGGTGCAGTCGGTGATCGCCCTGCCGCCGGAGAAGAACACCGCCGTCAAGCTGACCACCGCCCGCTACTACACGCCCAAGGGTCGTTCCATCCAGGCGCGTGGCATCGTGCCGGACATCATGGTCGACGAATTCCCCGATGGTGATGGCCTGAACGGCCTGCGCCTGCGCGAAGCCGACCTGTCCAAGCACCTCTCCAACGACACCGACAAGTCGGCTGAAGTGAAGGCGCAAGCCCTGGACGAGCAGTCGGAAGAACGCCTGATCGCCGCCGAGAAGAAGCGCAAGCCGCTGGAATTCGGCAGCAAGGACGACTTCCAGCTGGTGCAGGCCCTGAATCAGCTCAAGGGCCTGCCGGTGAAGGTTTCCAACGCCAAGCCAGAGGTGCGCAACGAAGAGGGCAAGAACGCCACCCCGGCCAAGGACAAGGACGAGCGCAAGGACAACAAGGCGCCGGCCGAGAAGATCGACACCACCAAGTAATTCGCCGCCCTTGGGCTGGCACATCGGGCCGCTAGCTAGCGGCCCTTTTTCATTAGGACTGGGCGTGACCTGACCATGGATGACCAACAGCTGCTGCGCTATTCGCGCCACATCCTGCTCGACGAGATCGACATCGCCGGCCAGACCCGGCTGCTGCAAGGGCATGCCCTGGTGATCGGCGCCGGTGGCCTGGGTTCACCGGCGGCCATGTACCTGGCGTCGGCCGGCGTGGGCCGCATCACCCTGGTGGATCACGACACGGTGGATCTGACCAACCTGCAGCGCCAGATCATGCACACCACCGCGCGCGTGGGCCAGGCCAAGGTGGACTCCGGCCGCGAGGCGCTGCAGCAGATCAACCCCGGCGTCCAGGTCACGGCGCTGGCCGAGCGGGTCGAGGGCGAACGCCTGCAGGCGCTGGTGGCCGATGCCGACGTGGTGCTGGACTGCAGCGACAACTTTGCCACCCGCCACGCCGTCAATCGTGCCTGCGTGGCCGCCGGGGTGCCGCTGGTCTCGGGCGCGGCGATCCGCTTCGACGGCCAGGTCAGCGTCTTCGACAGCCGCCAGGAAACAGCGCCCTGCTACGCCTGCCTGTTCCCGCCCGAGCGCGAGTTCGAGGAAGTGCAGTGCGCCACCATGGGCGTGTTCTCGCCGCTGGTAGGCATCATCGGCACCGTGCAGGCGGCCGAGGCCATCAAGCTGCTGGCCGGCATCGGCCGCTCGCTGGCGGGGCGCCTGCTGATCCTGGAGGCGCGCGACATGGAGTGGACCTCGATTACCGTCGGCCGCGACCACCAGTGTCCGGTCTGCGCCCGGCGGCATGCCTGAACGCCGCAGTTTGTCGCTTCCATCCGGACCTACTCTTCTGGTATAAACTCGTTTGGATGTTGCAACGCAATTGCTGCGCGGCATCAAGCCAGGCTGATATTCGGAACGACCATAATTCATAAGCGCGATCAGCCCGCCCCGCCTTGCCCGTCAGAGGGGAGTCATGAACCGCTCCGTGAACCATCGCACCGCCGGCGCGTCGCTGCCCGAGGTCATGATCCTGATCTGCAGGAGGCTTGGCATCCGGAATCGTTGGTGTACAATCCTTGACCGCGAAAAAGCGTACGCCATCGGCACTGCAGGCCGGCACGGAGAGGCCGGGCGGAGCAGCCGATCGCGTCAACGTCAATCGAAGAGGTGCCAACGCGGCTAGGGAAGTGGATTCAAAAGCGACCTGTTCCGGCAGCCAAGTATCAGCCGGGATAATGGATATAGTTGAAAAACCCGTAGTATTGAAAGTAAGCGAAGTGGCAACCAAGACTCCCAAAACTACCCCTGCAGCGCAGTTGCTGACCGAGGAAGAAATCCTCAAGATGGACGAGAAGGACTACATGAACGAAGCGCAGCTTGCTTTCTTCAAGGCCCGTCTCCAGCAGCTGGAAAAGGATCTGCTCAAGAACGCGGATGAAACCACCGAACACCTGCGCGAAACCGTGCTGGTGCCGGACCCGGCCGACCGCGCCACCATCGAGGAAGAACACGCCCTCGAACTGCGTACCCGCGACCGTGAACGCAAGCTGCTCAAGAAGGTGCAGCAGTCCATCGTGTCCATCGACAACGGCGAGTACGGATGGTGCGAAGAGACCGGTGAACCGATCGGCATTCCGCGTCTGTTGGCGCGCCCGACCGCGACCCTGTCGCTGGAAGCGCAGCAACGCCGCGAATTGAAGCAGAAGCTCTACGGCGACTGATCCCCGCCCAGGCAGGATGAAGCCTGTGCCGCACCGCGGCCGGGCATGGTGCCGGCAGCCCGTGTTGCCGGTGCAGGATCGTTGACCCCGATTTTTCGGACTGGCCGCCTGTGGGCCACGGGGTAGAATCCTTCATATCCGAATTTTCAAGACCACCCGTAGTACCGCATGTTGCGCGGCATTGCAGGGTGTTCGATGTCAGTACCTTCAGTTCCTCGTCAGTAGCCCCTGCAAAACGCTGTTAAAGCTGTTGCATCATCCGTATTGCGCCGGTCTGCTCGTCTCCGCTCTGTTTCGTGTTGCGGGTGCCTGCTGCCCCGTCGTCCACTTGCCGATCCGTTCCATGAACCGACTGCGTTGCCTGCGTAGCTTCACCGTCATTGCCATGCTGGCGATGTCGTTGCTGTTCGCGCAGATGCTGGGGTTCGTCCACGGCATCGCGCACGCGGGCTGGGCACCGGGCACCGTCCACTCGCTGATCAGCGACGCCCTCTTCGACGAAGCCGAGCCGGATACGGTGGCCTCCAGTGCCGGCCAGGATGATTCCCTGCACGGGCCGCATGCCCACGACCTGCATCACTCCTGCGTCGCCTACGATGCCGCGGCTCTGTCGGCCGGTGTGCATTTCAATTTCCCGCCCCTGCCGCTGTTGCCGCCGGTGCGCGTGCTTGCCCTGTGGCTGGCGTTCTCCTCGTGGGACGCGCCACTCAACTGCCATTTCTCCTCCCGCGCCCCGCCGCGCTGAATTCCTTCCTCCCGCAAGACCCCTCTATCTGACTGGTTGCCGGTTGTCCCTCGCGCATCCGCATGCAGCGTGTCCTCGTTCCTGACGAGGCGCCTGCGTACGGGCGCGTGCTGACGGCCGGTGTATCCGCGCCGCCCTGTCCCCACCAGAACAGGGCAGGCGGCGCCTCGCGTAAAACAAGGAATTCACAATGGCTTTCCAACGCCAACTCATTGCTTCGGCCGTCCTCACCGCCCTGGCTGCCTGGTCCCTCTCCGCTACGGCCCAGACCACCTCTGCCGGCCCCACTGATCCTGCGGCACTGGCCTCCACCCCGTCGGCTGCGCCCGCACCAGCGCCCTTGCAGCCCATCGTCGTCACCGCCACCCCCTTCGCATCCCAGGAAGACGTGCAGGTGCTCGCCCCCGCCAAGGTGATCGCCGGCGACGAACTGCGCAACAAGCTCGGCAACTCCCTGGGCGACACCCTCTCCGGCGAACTGGGCGTATCGGCCTCGGCCTTCGGCGCCGGTGCATCGCGTCCCATCATCCGCGGCATGGAAGGACCGCGCGTGATGATCCTGCAGAACGGCATGGCCGTCTCCGACGTCTCCACCGTCTCCAACGACCACGCCGTCGCCACCGAAGCCGCCACTGCGCGCCAGATCGAAATCCTGCGTGGCCCGGCTGCGCTGCTGTACGGTTCGGGCGCCATCGGCGGCCTGGTCAACGTGGTCAATGACCGCATCCCGACCGAACTGGTGGGCAAGCCCACCGGCACCGTCGAAGCCCGCTACGGCACCGTCGACGGCGAAAAGAACAGCTCCTTCTCGCTGGACACCTCGGCCGGCCAGATCGGCCTGCACCTGGACGGCAACTATCGCGACACCGACAACTACAAGATCCCCGGCAATGCGCGCCAGGGTGATACCGCCAGCGCCTCCGGTCGCCTGCCCAATTCCTTCACCCACGAGACCAGCCTGGGTGCCGGCATTTCCTACGTCGCCAACTGGGGCTATATCGGCCTGTCGGCGGCCACCCTGGATGATCACTACGGCATCCCCACCGATGAAATGTCCTTCATCGACCTGCACCAGAACCGCTACGACCTCGACACCGTCGTCAACAACCCGTTTGCCGGCATCGAGAAATTCCGCTTCCGCATGGGTTATACCGATTACACCCATATCGAAAAGGAGCAGGATGGCACCCCCGCCACGGTGTTTGCCAACCGCGCCCTGCAGACCCGCTGGGAGTTGACCCATGCACCGCTGGCCGGTTGGCACGGTAGCTTCGGCATACAGACCGAGCAAAGCAATTACTCGGCCCTGTCGGCCGACACCGGCGCGGCCGAACTGACCCCGCCGACCCGTTCCACCTCGTTTGCCGGCTTCCTGGTCGAAGAACGCCAGTTCGGCCAGGTGCTGGTCAGCGGCGGCCTGCGCGGCGAGAGTGTCAAGCGCAGTCCCGACAGCGGCAGCGGCCTGCCAGGACGGGACTTCAGCCTGCTGTCCTGGTCCACTGGTGCCCTGTGGAGCTTCCAGCCGGGCTATGGTCTGGGCCTGACCTATTCGTTCGCCCAACGCGCACCGACGGTGGAAGAGCTGTACTCCAACGGCCCGCACGAATCGACCGCCACCTTCGACATCGGCGATAACCAGCTGAAGAAGGAAACGTCACACAACATCGAACTGAGCCTGCAGAAGACCGAAGGCCTGGTGCGCTGGAAGGGCAACGTCTTCCGCAACAAGGTCAACAACTACATCTACGGCCGTACCAACGGCCAGGTCGATGACACCGGTGCTGCGGATCCCACCGGCGAATTCACCCAGCGCTTCTGGTCGCAGGCCGACGCCACCATCCGTGGCGTGGAAGCCGAAGTCAGCTACAACTGGAACGGCGAAGGCCTCTCCAGCCGGGTCTTTGCCGACACCTCGCGTGGCACCCTCGACAGCCTGGGCAACCTGCCCCTGCAGCCGGCCACCCGCTATGGCGTCGAAATGGCCTACAAGACCGGCCCCTGGGCCAGCGGCG
Source organism: Herbaspirillum sp. AP02 (assembly GCF_015767275.1). Taxonomy (GTDB): domain Bacteria; phylum Pseudomonadota; class Gammaproteobacteria; order Burkholderiales; family Burkholderiaceae_D; genus Herbaspirillum. Next base: position 2,069 of record NZ_JADWMY010000012.1, on the reverse strand, counting down.
TGAAGGTGTTGCGCGCCCAGAAGCAGGATCGGCTGGCCTCCTTCGAAAACTACGAAACCCCGTCCTATACCCAGCTGGATGCCAACCTGTCCTATACCCAGCGCCTCAACGGCGTGAAGCTGACCTGGTTCGCCCTGGCGCGCAACCTGCTGAACCAGGACATCCGCCTGTCCACCTCGGTGCTGCGCGAATCGGTGCCGCTGGGTGGCCGCAACTTCATCGTGGGGGTGCGCACCGCCTTCTGATCGCTGATTCACGACCCACAGGCCAGCGGACCCGGATCCGCTGGCCGCTCCAGTGCGAGCGGGAGACTGCGCCTCCCGCCAGCGCAGCTTGCCCGGCCGTCTCCGCAAGGAGGCGCCGGGCTTTTTTTGCGCCCCACGCCGGGGCGCGCTGGATCAACGGCATGGCCGCATCACGCTGCCGGCGGGAAGTCCAGCACGGTATCGTTCACACGGTTGAACAGGTTGGTGAAGGTGATCGCAGTCACGGCCAGCAGGGTATCGACGATCTGTGCATCGCTATAGACAGCCCGCACGCGCGCCACCACGTCGGCCTCGACAGTGCCGCTGCTGCCCACCAGCAGGCGGGCGAAATCGGCCAGCACGTCCAGTTTGTCGTCGCCGGAGGCCTGGCCGTGGCGCACGCCCTGGATGGCCTGGGCCGACAGACCGACCTTTTTGCCCATCAGCGAGTGCGCCGCCAGGCAGTAATCGCAACCGGCCTTTTCGCTCACGGCCAGTTTGATGGCTTCGATTTCCTGGGCCGACAGGCTGCTCTTGCGCAGGGCGCCATCCAGATGCAGGGCCGATTCCAGGGCGACCGGGCTGAGCGAGCCGATGCCGGCGTAGGCATTGGGCACCATGCCGACAGCCGACTTGATGGCGGCGAACAGTTGGGCGGCCTGGCCGGTGGCTTCGGTAACGGGGGAGGTGGTAAGACGGGGCATGACAGTTCTCCTGTGAGAGGTTGGCGCCGGCGTTGGCGGGATTGCCGTGAGTGCCGTGTTGCGCATGGATGTACTGTAGGCCTGGAGCTTGAAATTATGAATGCTTGAAAATGACTTAAAATTGCTCAAAAAACTCATTTTCTGACATTCGCCTAAGGAATCCGTCCATGGATGCGCTCAGTCGTCTCCTGTCCCTCCACCCGGTGCGGGCCGGGCTGGATATCCGCTGCCGCTTCGGCCAGCCCTGGAACCTGCCCAATCCAGCCTTGCCCGCCGGAGTGGCTCCGTATCACTTCATCCTGGAAGGGCAGGCCCAGCTGCAACTGCCCCATGGCGAACCTCTGACCCTGCAGGCCGGCGACCTGGTGATCCTCACCCGTGGCGCTGCGCATAATCTCTTCATCGCTCCCGCCACCCCCGCCGCCCAGGCCAGTGCCGTGCGCCTGGGCAGCACGGCGGCGCCGGTCACGCTGCACGTCAACGATGACCAGAGTGGAGGCAGCCAGCCCCTGTCCGATTTCCTCTGTGGACAATTTCATTTTGAGGCCCCGCAGTCCAACGCCCTGATGCAGGCCCTGCCCGAGCTGCTGCTGGTGCGCAGCGCCGAGCTCCCCGAAGGCGATGGCCTGCGCACGCTGGCCACGCTGTTGCGTAACGAATGCGGGGGCGCCGATGGGCAGGGCGAATTGCGCTCTGGGGCCCAGGCCGTGGTGGCCGGGCTGGCAGCGGCGCTGTTCGGCCTGGCCTTGCGCGCCTGGCTGGCTCGTGGCGGCCCGCAACCGGGTTTGCTGGCACTGCTGGCGCACCCGGTCTTGCAACACGCGATGCAGGCCATGCTGGCCTCACCCCAGGAAGACTGGCCGCTGCCGCGCCTGGCGGGCTTGTGCCACATGTCGCGCGCTACGTTCGTGCGACGCTTCCAGGAAGTCGGCGGCGCCACCCCGGGCGAGCTCCTGCAGCAGTTGCGCATGGCCCGCGCTGCCCGGCTGCTGAGCTATAGCAAGCTGGGCACGGCACAGATCGGCGAAGCGGTGGGCTACCAGTCGGAGGCCGCCTTCAACCGGGTCTTCAAGAAGTTCAGCGGGGTCGGGCCGGGGGCGTATCGGCGCCGGGTGAGAGC
>NZ_JADWMY010000011.1 GCF_015767275.1 Herbaspirillum sp. AP02 | reverse complement strand
GAGAAAAGCTGAACTGACTCATCGATCACCGTCTGCGGACCACACCATGTTTGTGTTTGGAAACGTCGGTGTCCGGATCGCGCAGGGCAAGTCGACCGAACGATAAAGTCCTTCTGTTGGATATCTTCTGAAGATGTCTTATCCACAGCGCGAAACATCAAGTGGGCAACCGTCGTTCCTCTTATGCACAGGCGAAAACTCAATTGGTCTCGTATCAGCCCCAAATCAATCGCTGGATAAACGTTCATTAACACTTGCCAATCCAGTACGTGATCCCGAAGAACAATAAAAAAGCCGGCTTGGCCGGCATCTCTAACAATTCATCCGCCTACAAGCATCCATAGCATCAGCTTGCGCTATCCAGAAAGCCGCTTGCAGCAAGGCTTTCAGCCCAGATATGCAAAACCCGGATGAGCACTCAAGCAAGTAAAAACTTATACACAGGCCCTTCCAACACAACGCTCCAGCGAAAACATCAAGCATCCCGGGCCGAGAAAAACTAAGTTTTCCACAGCCCCTGTAAATTCAGTCAGTCACAATCCGGAAGTGCACCAGCGCATCCAGCCCGTCCACCCGAGCATTGTTTCCCAAGCGATTGCGCAAGTTGATGGTTGCCTGCATCGAGTCAACGATCTCTCCACAGATCGTCAGTCCCAGTCCCCCTGAAGAGGAGCCATTTGAGGAAAATGCCTTGAATACGTTCTCCATGGCGGCTGCATCGATACCCTCTCCGCTATCCCAGATCAGCAACTCCGCCACTTCCTCCCTTGCGCTGATGCGAATCCCCAGTCGTCCCCGTACCGGCGTATGCCGGATCGCGTTGTGCAAGAGATTCGAGATCAGCTCACCGATCATCCACGGATGCCCCATCACCAAGATCTTGTCGGCTTCCAGCTCGAAGTCCAGATCCTTCTCCGCAATCAGTGGCGATAAGTCCACCGCCGTTTCGCGCGCCAGCATGCCGAGATCACAGACCTCCTGCACTCCCCGCCCGCGTATCTGTTCCACCTTGGCCAGCGACAGCAACTGATTGGCCAGGGTGGTCGCCCGCTCCACCGTCCCCGACATCTCCTGCAGGATCTCCTGCGCCGGCGCATCCCCGCGCAAGCCTGACTGTAGCTGCGTCTTCAATACGGCCAGTGGCGTACGCAGCTGATGCGAGGCATTGGCCACGAAGCGTTGTTGGTGATCCAGCAGACGCCGTAATCGCACCATCAACTGGTTCAGCGCATCGATGAAGGGCTGCAACTCACGCGGGGCCATCGGCGGCGCTACCGGCGACAGGTCATCAGCCGGCCGCTCATCCAGCTGTCGGCGCAAGGCATCCACAGGCTGCAACGCCCGTCGCACCACATACAGCGTCACCGACACGATCACCACCAATAACGCCGCCTGGCGAATCAGGGTTTCCCAGAAGATCTTGCGTGCCAGGGCACTGCGATTCTCCATCGTCTCCGCCACCTGGACCAGCGCCGCACCGCGCGGGTCATTGGTTACCACCGGCTGGAACAACGCCGCCACCCGTACGGGTACGCCGTTGTAATTGTCTTCGTAGATATGCGCCAGCGCCGGATAGATGGCCTCCTTGTCCGCCTTGCCCTTGTAGGTCGGCAGGTCGGCATCGCCGTCGAAGAACTTCCCCTCCAGATCATTGATGCGATAGATCATCCGGCTCGAATAATCCGCCTCGTAGATCTCCAGCGCCGCATAGGGCAGCGACGCCTTCAACTCGCCATTCTCGATACGCAGCAGATCACCGATGGAATGTACCGAGGCAATCAGCATCCGGTCATAGGCCGTGTTGACCGACTCCAGCGTATTGCGATACAGGGAGAAGGAATCGATGACGATGAACAAGGCAATTGGCGAGATGATCCACGCCAGCAGATAGGCGCGTACCGAGCGTCGCCGCGAAAACAGATGCGCCACGACCTCAGTCCCCGCCCGTCTGCTGCTGCCTGTCACGCAACAGATAACCCAGCCCGCGCAAGGTCATGATTTCCGTACCGGTTTCAATGAGCTTCTTGCGCACGCGATGCACCACCACCTCGATGGCCTCCAGTTGCGTATTCTCTTCCATCGGAAACACCAGCCGGAACAGCTTTTCCTTGGTCACCGCATGCCCCGGCTTGGCGATCAGCGCCTTCAGGAGCGTATGCTCGCGCGGCGTCAACTCCAGCGGATCGTCGCCGCAATAGAAGGCACCGGAACCACGATCGAAACGCAGCCTGCCGCAACGCTGCACACCGTCATCGGCGTTGGTGCGACGACGCAGCAAGGCACGGATGCGCGCATCCAGTTCATCCAGATCGAAGGGCTTGGCCAGATAATCATCGGCACCGGCATTGAGCCCGACCACCCTGTCACCGACCGCCCCGCGTGCAGTCAGCACGATCACCGGCGTGCCGATATCCTGCGAACGTATCCGCTGCAGCAGATGCAACCCATCCAGTCCGGGGATGTTGAGGTCCAGCACCACCAGGTCGCCTACCCCATCCTTGATCTGCGACAGCGCGCTGATGCCATCGCCGCAATGCGTGACCTGGAAGCCGCGTCGTTCCAGCGCTCTCAACAGCGCACGCGACATGTCGATGTCGTCCTCCACCAGCAGGATATGCATGATGTCCCATGTCGTTATCGTTGGTAAGCCGCCTTTATACCGCCAAACTTCCCCCAGCGCGAGCCCTGCACGAGTCCAGCAAGGGGCCGTGGCGGAGCCGCTTTGAAAGCAGATTGAAAGCCACTGGAAAGGCGGCTGCAAGGAAACCCCCGCTTTGCGACCGCGATGCGGTAGTAAAAGCCGTCCCGCTCGCCTACACTCCCGCACATCGCCGGCCAGCACCTGATCATCCAGCCGTCGCGACCGGCACCAAGACCAAAACCATCTCTAGGAGACAGCATGACCCAGCGTCTGATCAAGACCCTGTTGGCCCTCGCGCTTGCCGCGCCGGCCATCGCCTTTGCCCAGGACACCTGCACCAACCGCGGTGACCTCGACCAGCAGTACTGCGACGCCAACAACGACCTCACCGCCGACACCCCCACCGATCCCAAGAAGCTGAAGAACCCCAACACCCTGGTCTTCACCTTCACCCCGGTGGAAGACCCGGCCGTCTACGACAAGATCTTCAAGCCCTTCACCGACTACCTGTCGCAGTGCACCGCCAAGAAGGTGGTGTTCTTCCAGGTGCAGTCCAATGCCGCTGAAATCGAAGCCATGCGCTCCGGCCGCCTGCACGTCGGCGGCTTCTCGCCGGGCCCCACCAACTTCGCCGTCAACATCGCCGGCGCTGTGCCATTCGCCGTCATCGGCGATGCCAAGGGCTACCAGGGCTATACCCTGAACGTGATCGTGCGCAAGGATAGCCCGATCCAGAAGATGACCGATCTCAAGGGCAAGAAGGTCGCGCACACCGCGCCCTCCTCCAACTCCGGCCACATGGCGCCGATGGCCCTGTTCCCCAAGCTGGGCGTGACCCCGGACAAGGACTACAAGGTCATCTTCTCCGGCAAGCACGACCAGTCCATCCTGGGCGTGAACTCGGGCGACTATGACGCTGCCGCCATCGCCTCCGACGTCTTCGACCGCATGGTCGAGCGCGGCGTGATCAAGGCCGAGAACTTCCGCGTCATCTGGCACAGCGAGAAATTCCCCACCCAGGACTTCGCCTACGCGCACGACCTGGAGCCGAACTTCCGCGACAAGATGCTCAAGTGCTTCTACGACTACCGCTTCACCGATGAGCTGAAGAAGGCCTTTGCGGGTTCCGATCGCTTCTATCCGATCAACTACAAGAAGGACTTCGAGATGGTGCGCTTCGTCGCCCATTCTGCCGGTGAATCCTTCAACCGCGCCGCCTACGACAAGCAGAACGCCGGCAAGAAGTAAGCCCGGAGCCTGAGCTCCGCTCCGGCACCGCACCCGTGGCCGTCCTGGCCCGGGTGCCGCAGTACCCGTCATACACCGAATAAAGCAACACGGCCCGCGCCCAGCGCACGGGCCGCGGCCCCTCGCATCCCGCGAACGGCCGCGCATCACCAGAGAAAGCGCCTCCCATGTCACACGCCATCGAAATCCAGGGCCTGGTCAAGGAATACAAGCCCGGCCATCCCATCCTCAAGGGCATCGACCTGAAGATCGGCGATGCCGGCCTGGTCGCCATCATCGGCCCTTCCGGTACCGGCAAGTCGACCCTGATCCGCTGCATCAACCGCCTGGTCGATCCCAGCCGCGGTGCGATCTGGTTCGAGGGCGAAGGCAAGCGCGTGAACCTGGCCGAGCTGCGCGGTCGCGCCCTGCGCGAGCAGCGTCGCCATATCGGCATGGTGTTCCAGGAATACAACCTGGTCGAGCGCCTGTCCGTGATGGAGAACCTCCTGTGCGGACGCCTGGGCTACGTCAACGCCTTCACCGCATGGCGTCGCAACTTCAGCAAGGAAGACATCGCCCACGCCTTCGAACTGCTGGACACCGTCGGCCTGGGCAACTTCGCCAACCAGCGCGCCGATGCGCTTTCCGGTGGTCAGCGCCAGCGCGTGGGCATCGCCCGCGCCCTGATGCAGCGCCCGCGCCTGCTGCTGGCCGACGAGCCGACCTCCTCGCTGGACCCCAAGACCTCCTTCGAGATTATCTCGCTGCTGAAGGAACAAGGTCGCGCCCAGAAGATCCCCGTCATCGTCAACATTCACGACGTCGAACTGGCCAAGCGCTACGCCGATCGCATCATCGGCATGTCCGGCGGCCACGTGATCTATGACGGCAATGCCGAGAACCTGTCGGATGACTTCCTCAAGCAGATCTACGGTGGCGAGGACTGGCTAGCATGACGACCGCAACTCCCCCCACCCCACAGAGCGCCAGCACCCGCGTGAGCCTGGCCTTCAAGCCGCAGCTGGCGACCCGCGTGGTGATCTGGCTGATCGCCCTCTACGCGATCTACGCCGCCACCCAGCTGGGATTCTCCTGGGAGCGCTTCTCCTCGGGCCTGGGCAATGGCGCCAAGTTCCTCGGCCGCATGTTCCCGCCTGACCTGTCCAAGGGCGACATCCTCTGGGGCGGCATCAAGGAAACCCTGCAGATCGCCGTGCTGGCCTCGCTGTTCGGCATCCTGCTGTCGCTGCCCATCGGCCTCATGGGCGCGCGCAACCTGATGCCGGCATGGATCTCCTGGCCGGCCCGCGCGCTGGTATCGGTCTGCCGCTCGCTGCACCCGGTGATCGTGGCCATCCTGTTCGTCAAGGCGGTCGGCTTTGGCGCCCTGGCCGGCGTACTGGCGCTGATCGTGGCCTCCATCGGTTTCATCGGCAAGCTCTTCGCCGAAGCCATCGAGGAAATCTCCATCAAGCAGGTCGAAGCCATCCGCGCCACTGGTGCGTCCTTCATGAACGTGATCCTGTTCGGCGTGCTGCCGCAGGTGATGTCACGCTTTGTCGGTTTCTCCACCTACCAGCTCGACTCCAACCTGCGCAATTCCACCATGGTCGGCATCGTCGGCGCCGGTGGTGTGGGCGGCGTGCTGTTCTCTGCCTTCCAGCGCTTCGACTACGACTTCGTGCTCACCATCCTGGTCACCATCATCACCATCATCGTCGTCGGCGAACTGCTGGCGAATTCGGTCAAGAAGGTCTTCAATGTCTGATACCGTCCTCCCCCGTCCCCCGGCGGCGCTCAACCCGGCCGAGCGCGAATGGCAACGCCACACGCCGCTGCAGCGCGTACTGCGCTTCACGGTGTGGCTGGTCATCGCGCTGGCCGTGGTGCAGTCGCTGCGCTATATCGAAATCATTCCCGAGTTCCTCTACGATGCGCCGGAACAGATGAGCGACATGCTCTCCCGCATGTGGCCCGTCGACTGGGAATACTTCGGCACCGACGTGAAGGCCGGCCTGGTCGAGACGCTGCACATCGCCACCCTCGGCACCCTGTTCTCCATCGTGCTGGCGATTCCCTTCGGCCTGCTGGTCGCCCCCAACCTGACCCGCAACCCTGCCCTGAACCTGTTCGCCCGCATCGTGCTGGTGGCCAGCCGTTCGGTCAATTCGCTGGTCTGGGCGCTACTGTTCCTGGCCATCTTTGGCCCCGGCCCGCTGGCCGGTACCCTGGCCATCGCTTTCCGTTCCATCGGCTTTGTCGGCAAGATGGCCGGTGAAACCATCGAGCAGATGCCGCGTGGCCCCATCGAAGCCCTGCAGGCTTCGGGCGCCAGCAAATTCTCCGAAATCTGGTACGGCTACTGGCCGCAGTTGAAGCCTGCCTTCATGTCCATCGTGCTGCTGCGCTGGGACATCAACGTGCGTGAATCGGCCGTGCTGGGCATCGTCGGCGCCGGTGGCGTGGGCATGGTGCTGGACACTGCCCTGAACCTGTTCCAGTGGCCGCGCGTGGCCACCGTGCTGGTCTCCATCTTCGCCATCGTGATCGTCACCGAAGTGGTGGTGACCCAGATCCGCAAGCGCATTCTCTAATCCTGAAGCGAGGCCTGCATGAAAGCACGTGGCACCGAAGGCATCACCTATCCTCCGCAATACGACCTGCTGGTGGTCGGCGGCGGCATCAACGGCGCCGGCATCGCCCGTGACGCCGCCGGACGCGGCCTCTCGGTGGCGCTGTGCGAGCAGCACGACCTGGCACAGCACACCTCGTCGTCCTCCAGCAAGCTCATCCACGGTGGCCTGCGCTATCTGGAGCACTACGAGTTCGGCCTGGTGCGCAAGGCCCTGATCGAACGCGAGGTGCTCCTGCGCAGCGCCCCCCACATCATGTGGCCGCTGCGTTTTGTCATGCCGCATGACCAGGGCCAGCGCCCGGCCTGGCTGATCCGCCTGGGCATGTTCCTCTACGACCACCTGGCCCGGCGCGAACTGCTGCCGGGTTCGCGTGCGCTGGACCTGCGTCGTCACCCGTCGGGTGCACCCTTGAAGTCGCAGTTCACCCGCGGCTTCGTCTATTCCGATGGCTGGGTCGACGATGCCCGCCTGGTGGTGCTGAACGCCATGGATGCCGCCGAGAAAGGCGCTCACATCATGACCCGCACCCGCTGCGAGTCGCTGAGCCGCCAGGACAATGGCTGGCAAGCCACGCTGCGGCGCGCCGATGGTCATGCCATGCAGCTGCGTGCGCGTTGCGTGGTCAACGCCGCCGGCCCCTGGGTGGCCCAATTCCTGGGCGGTGCTGCCCACGTGCACTCCAGCAATCGGTACGCCTGGTCAAGGGCAGCCATATCGTGGTCAAGCGCCTGTTCGACCATGACCACGCCTACATCTTCCAGAACCCGGATGGCCGCATCGTCTTCGCCATTCCCTACGAGCGCGACTTCACCCTGATCGGCACCACCGATATCGAATACAAGGGCAAGGTGGAAAACGTCGCCATTTCCGAGGACGAGATCGGCTACCTCTGCCAACTGGCCAATCGCTATTTCGACAAGCCCATTCACCCGGCCGACGTGGTCTGGTCCTATTCCGGCGTGCGCCCGCTGCTGGAGGATGCTGCCGCCGATGCCTCGGCCGTCACCCGCGACTATCAGCTCGACCTGAACACCGATGGCGCCCCGTTGCTCTCCGTCTTCGGCGGCAAGATCACCACCTTCCGCAAGCTGGCCGAGGAAGCGGTGGACATGATCGCCCCGGTACTGGGCAACCAGCGCGGCGCGTGGACCGAGGGCGGTTGCCTGCCAGGCGGCGACCTGTTCGGCGCGCAGCCGGCCAACCGTTCGGTGCGTGAGTTCGATCAATACGTTTCAAGTCTGCAGCAGCAGTACCACTGGCTGCCGGCATCACTATTGCAGCGATACGCGCGCGCCTACGGCAGCCGCACGCATGGGCTGCTGGAAGGAAAGAAGACCTTGGAAGAGATGGGAGAAGAGATTCTGGGCGGGCTCTACGCCGCCGAGGTGGATTATCTGTTACGTCACGAATGGGCCACCAGCGCAGCCGACATCTTGTGGCGGCGTTCCAAGCTCGGCCTGCACTTCCCCAAGGGCAGCGAGGCCGTGCTGGACGCCTGGCTAGCCGCGCGCGGCGGCCAGCCGGTGGCAGAACAAATGCTTCAGGCCGCCAGCAGGTAGGCCCCCACGGCGGCGATACCCACGCCGCCGATGCGCACCACGCGGTCGGCCATCTTCTGGCCGGCCACCAGGCCAATACCCAGGCCGGCGGCATGCAGCAGCGCGGTCGCGGCAATGAAGCCGGCGCCGTACAGGGCGGCCGAGCTACCGTGCGGCAGTTCCGCGCCGTGGGCATAGCCATGGAACATGGCGAACAGCGACACCACCAGGGTGCTGCCCCACAGCGGCATGCGTACGGCAAACGCGATCAGCAGACCCAGCACCGCCACCGACGCGGCGATCCCCGTTTCCACGGCCGGCACCTGCAGGCCGGAGAAGGCCAGCAGTGCGCCCACCACCATCATCAGCGGAAAGGCCAGCGGCAGCACCCACAGGGCGCGCTGCTTGTTCTGTGCCGCCCACAGGCCCACGGCCAGCATGGCCAGCAGGTGATCGATGCCCGAGAACGGGTGGGCGAAGCCGGCGGCCATGCTGGCCGTGGCATCCATGGTCGAGCCCGGATGGCCCGGGTGGGCCAGCGCGGAGCCGGCCGCCAGTGCGGTGACAGCCAGCACGCCCAGGCGGGCGCGGGTCTTGGTGGTGAGTGCAAACATGATTTCTCCTTGGCAGATGCAGCAAATACGGCAGGTTCGTTGGAATGGGGGGACTTAGTTCTTCGGCTTCTGGTCCAGCAAGCCCTGCTTGCGGATGTACTCGATCACCTTTTCCACCCCATCGCCACTGCGCAGGTTGGTGAACACGAAGGGGCGTTCGCCGCGCATGCGCTTGGCATCGGCCGCCATGATATCCAGATTTGCGCCCACATAGGGCGCCAGGTCGGTCTTGTTGATGATCAGCAGGTCGGAACGGGTGATGCCGGGGCCGCCCTTGCGCGGGATCTTCTCGCCACCGGCCACGTCGATCACGTAGATGGTCAGATCCGACAATTCCGGGCTGAAGGTGGCCGCCAGGTTGTCGCCACCAGACTCCACCAGGATCAGGTCCAGGTCGGGGAAGTCGGCGCTCATGCGGGCGATCGCCTCCAGGTTGATCGAGGCATCTTCGCGGATGGCCGTGTGCGGGCAGCCACCGGTCTCCACCCCCATCAGGCGATCGGCCGGCAGCGCATCGGCGCGCAGCAGGATCTCCATGTCTTCCTTGGTGTAGATGTCATTGGTGATGACGGCCATGTCGTAATGGTCGCGCATGCGCTTGCACAGCATTTCGCACAGCGCCGTCTTGCCGGAACCGACCGGGCCGCCGATGCCCACGCGCAGCGGATTGGAAGTGGGATTGCTCATGGTTGTCTCTTGGTTCGTGTAGCTACGTTAATGATATAAATAATCAGGAGCGATAGATGCGGCTGTACTGCACCTCGTGCTGCATCGACAGCAGCGACAGCCCCGGTGCCCAGTTGCACAGATCATCGTCCTCCAGCGTCAGTGCGGTCGCGGCCGCCTGCTCCAGCTCCGGCTGCAGCGACAGCAAGATGCGCTGCCCCGCCACCTGCCCCAGCGGCACCGTCTTCACGCAGGCCAGCACCTGGTTCTCGGCCCAGGCGAAGAGCATGCCCAGCACCGCCGCCTCCCGTGGCACCTGCAGCGCCACCGTGGCAAAGGCCAGCGCGGTGGGTAGCGGCACTTCCGGCTGTGCCTGTAACAGCGCCAGCAGCTCGGCATCGCCCAGCTTCAGGTCGGCGGCCAGCTTGCCCAGCGAATAACCCATCTGAATGGTCTCGGCGCGAAACTCCGAGGTATCGCGCGCCGCCACGAAGCGCTCGGTCCAGCGCGTGATCGCATCGGCATCGCGCGCTTCAAAGGCTGCCACGAGTCGCGCAAAGATGGGCGCCTCGAAGCGTGCCACCACCTCATGCAGCGCATGGCCGATCCAGTCACGTGCCGCCGCTTCGCTGTTGACCCGCCCATTCTCGATGGCCGCCTCCAGCCCCTGCGAATAGCTGTAGGCGCCAATCGGCAGCGATGGGCTGCTCAGTTGCAGCAGATGCAGCAAGGCGGTGGCTTGCATGGATCAGCCCTCGTCCTTCTTGTCGCTGGGCCGGTGGATCTTCTGACGCAGCGGGATCGGTGCCAACGGATTGTGATGGTGGTCGTCACCGTGATGGTGATGACCGCCGCCATAGGCCCCGGCTTCCGGTTCGAAGGCAGCCTCTTCTTCCGACACCCGTGCACCCAGGCCTTCCAGCATTTCCTTCAGGACCGGGTCCTTGCGGATGCGCAGGAAGCCCACGCCACCCGCATGGCCGATATGCGCCTGGGTATGACGATTGCCGAGGTGGAAAGCGCAGCGCAGCAGCAGGTGCGCGTCGGCCGCATCGACCCGATAGGTCGCCTCGGCCTTGGCGATGATCTTGACCACGCGGCCATCGTCGCCGCGCAGCAGATCGCCATCGCGCAGCACGGTGCCGCGCACGGTGAACACGGCCACATCTTCGCCCGAGCGCAGCGTGGCACGCAGGCGGCTCTTTTCGCGCTGGTCGTAGGGCAGTTCCAGTTCACCGTCGATCTGGTCGGCCTGGTCTATCTTGGTATTGAGAGTCAGCATGAAAAAATGGGAGAAAAATCAGAACAGGAAATAACGCTGCGCCAATGGCAGCGACACCGCCGGCTCGCACACCAGCAGCTCGCCATCGGCACGCACTTCATAGGTCTCGGCATCGACTTCCATCTTCGGCGTTGCGCCGTTGTGGATCATGTCGCGCTTGCGCAGGTTGCGCATGTTCTTCACCGCCACTACCGGCTTGTTGAGCTTCAGTTGCTCGCCGATACCGGCGTCGAAGGCAGCCTGCGAAACGAAGGTCATGGACGTCTTCAAGCCCCCTCCATAGGCGCCGAACATCATCCGGTAATGCACCGGCTGCGGCGTCGGGATGGAGGCATTCGGGTCACCCATCTGGGCCGCCGCGATCATGCCGCTCTTCAGGATCATCGAGGGCTTGGCACCGAAGAAGGCCGGCTTCCACAGCACGATGTCGGCGATCTTGCCCACCTCCAGCGAACCCACCACGTGCGAGATGCCGTGGGTGATGGCCGGGTTGATGGTGTACTTGGCGATGTAGCGCTTGATGCGGAAGTTGTCGTTGCGCGAGGTATCTTCTTTCAGCGAACCGCGCTGCACCTTCATCTTGTGCGCGGTCTGCCAGGTGCGCAGGATCACTTCCCCGACGCGGCCCATGGCCTGCGAATCGGAAGACATCATCGAGATCGCGCCGATGTCATGCAGGATATCTTCGGCCGCAATCGTCTCGCGCCGGATGCGCGATTCGGCGAAGGCGATATCCTCGGCGATGGCCGGGTCCAGGTGATGGCAGACCATCAGCATGTCCAGGTGCTCGTCCAGCGTATTGACCGTGAACGGGCGCGTCGGATTGGTGGAGGACGGCAGCACATTGCCTTGCCCCACCGCCGCAATGATGTCCGGCGCGTGCCCGCCGCCCGCGCCTTCGGTGTGGAAGGTGTGGATGGTACGGTCCTTGAAGGCGGCCAGGGTGTGCTCCAGGAAGCCGCCTTCGTTCAGGGTATCGGTATGGATGGCCACCTGGATGTCCATGCGGTCGGCCACCGTCAGGCAGTTGTCGATGGCCGCCGGGGTGGAGCCCCAGTCCTCGTGCAGCTTCAGGCCGATGGCACCGGCGCGGATCTGCTCTTCCAGCGGCAGCGGCAGGCTGACATTGCCCTTGCCCAGGAAGCCGAGGTTCATCGGGAAGGCATCCGCTGCCGCCAGCATCGAATGGATGTGCCAGGGACCGGGCGTGCAGGTGGTCGCCGCCGTCCCCACGGCCGGGCCGGTGCCGCCGCCCAGCATGGTGGTCACGCCGCTCATCAGCGCTTCCTCGATCTGCTGCGGGCAGATGAAGTGGATGTGGCTGTCGATGCCGCCGGCGGTGACGATCATGCCTTCGCCGGCAATGATTTCGGTTGCACCACCGATGGCCATGGTCACGCCGGGCTGGATGTCCGGATTGCCGGCCTTGCCGATGCCGGCGATCTTGCCCGACTTGATGCCGATGTCAGCCTTGACGATGCCCCAGTGGTCCACGATCAGCGCATTGGTGATGACGGTGTCCATCACGTCGGCATGGGCGCGCTGCGATTGGCCCATGCCATCGCGGATCACCTTGCCGCCGCCGAATTTCACTTCCTCGCCATAGACCGTATAGTCCTTCTCCACTTCCAGGAACAGCGCGGTATCGGCCAGGCGCACGCGGTCGCCGACAGTGGGGCCGAACATCTCGGCATAGGCCGAGCGGGAGATCTTGCTCATTGGGTCTGTCCCTTCTTGTCAGTAGCCAATTGGGCCTTCAGCTTGCCCATCACCAGTGCATTGAAACCATAGACGCGGCGGTCCCCCGCCAGCGCCACCAGTTCCACCGTGCGCTCCTGGCCCGGCTCGAAGCGCACTGCCGTACCGGCGGCGATGTTCAGGCGCATGCCATAGGCCACGGAGCGCTCGAAGCGCAGCGCCGGATTGGTCTCGTAGAAATGGAAGTGGGAACCCACCTGGATCGGCCGGTCGCCGCTGTTGGCCACCGTCACGGTGGCCGTGGCGCGGCCGGTATTGAGTTCGATGTCGCCGGGTTCGACCAGCATTTCGCCTGGAATCATGACGCGCTCCTCAAGGAATCGGATGGTGGACGGTGACCAGCTTGCTGCCGTCGGGGAAGGTGGCTTCGACCTGGATGTCGGGGATCATCTCCGGCACGCCTTCCATCACATCGTTGCGGGTCAGGATGGTGGTGCCCTCGGACATCAGCTCGGCCACGGTCTTGCCGTCGCGCGCGCCTTCCATGATGGCGGCCGTGATCAGCGCCACCGCTTCCGGATAGTTGAGCTTCAGGCCACGCGCCTTGCGGCGTTCGGCCAGCAGCGCGGCGGTGAAGATCAACAGCTTGTCTTTTTCTCTTGGTGTCAGTTCCATGTTGGCTCCCGGCCGGCTGGCGGCCTTCAGTTTCTATCACTTGCTGGGACTTCGCTTGATTCGGTTTTCTTGTGTCGCTCAGGTATTCAGGTATTCCAGATGCGCGGAATTGCCGCCACCCTGCCCGTGACCGCGGGCCGCAGCACCTGCCACGCCGTATGCAGCCATCGCCGCGCCACCAGGCTGGATTGGCCCATGTAGCGGGCGATGAGCACCTGCTTCATCAGGGTGGCGCCGCTGCGTCCTTCCAGCTGCAGCGCGCCGATGGTCTCGCGCAGGCGGCCCAGCAGGGCGGCATCCATGCCATCGCCCACGGCGATCAGAGTGCCGCAGATGGTCTGCCCGTCCAGTGCCAGCGGCCCTTGCATGGCACCCGCCTCGGCCTGCAGGCGACCCTGCTCGAACCAGACCAGCTTGCCGCCACGGCGGATGCTGGTGCGCTGGCTCACTGCGCCGGTGGTGAAGGTTTCGCCGGAGGCGGTGCGACCAAAGCAGAGAATCTCCGCACCCAGGTAGGCGGCGTCGGCCGCCAGCGTCACCTCGTGTTCCATGCGCACATCGGCGCCATCGAAGAAGATGGTTTCCTGCGGCAACCATTCCAGCTTTGCACCTGCGCCGGCGTCCAGGCGCACCACCTGGCGCGAATGCTGGCCGTTGGCGCGATACCACTTGCCGGCACCCGGCGTGGTCAGCAGGGCATGGGCGCGTTCGCCCACCTCGGCGGTAATGGAGAGCTGGTCGCCGCCCACGATCCCGCCAGGGGGATGGACGATGATGGCATGGCAGATGGAAGGGTCTTCGGGGTAGAGCGGCTTCTGCACGCGCAAGGGGCCGAAGTGCTGGCGGCGCAGCAGGCGCGTGGTGCCATGGTCATCGGCAAAGCCCAGCACCAGGCGTGCCTGGTCCGGCGCATGCCGCAGGGGCGCGCCTGGAGTCGCTGGAGCTGGCATGCTGGCGGGTTCCGGATCGCCGGGGAGTCGTTTCATACCTGGTTCTTGATGGCTTGGTGGGCAGCGTGCGCCGGGTCTGCCGGCCGCGATCATGCGACTTTATAGCAGACCCGGTGCAAATGCGCAGCCTTCCCGTACGACGGTCTCAGACCGCCAGATGCTTCCTCACGTCCTCGCCATCCATCTGGTCCTGCGTGCCGGCAGCGACCACTTCGCCGCGTGACATGACCACGAAGGTATCGGCCAGTTCGCGGGCGAAGTCGAAGTACTGCTCGCACAGCAGGATGCCGATATCGCCACGCTGGCGCAGCAGGCTGATGACGCGGCCGATATCCTTGATGATGGACGGCTGGATGCCCTCGGTCGGCTCATCCAGGATGATCAGCTTGGGCTCGGCCAGCAAGGCCCGGGCAATCGCCAGCTGTTGCTGCTGACCGCCGGAGAGGTCACCGCCGCGACGGTGCAGCATTTCCTTGAGCACCGGGAAGAGTTCATAGACCTCGCCCTTGATGCTGGAGGCACGGCGACCCGACAACGTGGCCATGCCCATGAGCATGTTCTCTTCCACCGTCAGGCGCGCAAAGATCTCGCGCCCCTGCGGCACGTAGGCGATGCCCAGCCGGGCGCGCTGGTGGGGCTTCAACCTGGTGATGTCCTGGCCCTCGAACATGACATTGCCACGGGCTACCGGGAGCACGCCCATCAGGCATTTCAGCAGCGTGGTCTTGCCCACGCCGTTGCGGCCCAGCAGCGACAGCACGCGGCCCTTCTGTACATCCAGCGAGACACCGCGCAGCGTATGCGCCGCGCCGTAGTACTGGTTCAGTTCATTGACTTGCAGCATGGATGATGGTCTCCGCTCTTATCTTCCCAGGTAGACTTCGATGACGCGCTCGTTGGATTGCACCTGGCGCATATTGCCCTCGGCCAGTACCGATCCCTCGTGCAGCACGGTCACCTTGCCACCCTGGGCAATCTCTTCGACGAAGCCCATGTCGTGTTCCACCACCATGATGGAATGCTTGCCGCGCAGCTCGTTCAAGAGCTCTGCCGTGCGGGCGGTCTCGGCGTCGGACATGCCCGCCACCGGTTCATCCAGCAACAGCAGTTGTGGCTCCTGCATCAACAGCATGCCGATTTCCAGCCATTGCTTCTGGCCGTGCGAGAGCAGGCCGGCGATGCGATGTTCCTGGCCGTTCAGGCGGATCAGCTTGAGGATTTCCTCGATCTTGCCGATCTGCTCCGACGACAGGCGTGCAAAGAGCGTGGTCTTGACGCGCTTGTCCATCTTCATCGCCAGTTCCAGGTTCTCGAACACGGTGTGCTGCTCGAACACGGTAGGACGCTGGAACTTGCGGCCGATGCCGGCGTGCGCGATTTCATACTCGGTCATCTTGGTCAGGTCGATGGTCTGGCCGAAGAAGGCGGTGCCGGCAGTGGGCCGGGTCTTGCCGGTGATGACATCCATCATCGTGGTCTTGCCCGCCCCGTTGGGACCGATGATGCAGCGCAGCTCGCCCACCGAGATATCCAGGTTCAGGTTGTTGATGGCCTTGAAGCCATCGAAGGAGACCGTGATGTTTTCCAGATAGAGGATGGCCCCGTGGGTGGTATCGACGCCCTCGGGTTTGATGCGGTCATAGGACGTGCCATGGTCGGCGCGGGGCGTATCGACATTGCCGCCCAGGCCACCGATACCGACCGGGTTCTTGCCAGGTTCGACTGCACTCATGCTGCCTCCTTGGATGCGCTGCCTTCAGCGGGTGCTGCATCGCGTTTCTTGAATTTCTGCACCAGGCCCAGGATGCCCTGCGGCAGGAACAGCGTCACCAGGATGAAGATCAGGCCCAGCGCATACAGCCACAGGTCGGGGAAGGCGGCGGTGAACCAGCTCTTGAGACCATTGACGGTAAAGGCGCCGATGATGGGGCCGATCAGCGTGCCACGGCCACCGACGGCGGCCCAGATCACCATCTCGATGGAGTTGGCCGGCGACATCTCGGAAGGATTGATGATGCCCACCTGCGGCACATACAGCGCACCGGCGATACCGCAGATCACGGCCGATAGCGTCCACACGAAGAGCTTGAACCACAGCGGGTTGTAGCCGATGAACATGAGGCGCGATTCGGAATCGCGCACGCCCTGCAGCACCCGGCCCAGCTTGGAGGTGACGATCATGCGGCAGACCAGCAGTGCGCCCACCAGCAGGCCCAGCGTCACCAGGTACAGCACCGCCTTGGTGGACGGTGCGGTAATGGTGAAGCCCAGGATGCGCTTGAAGTCGGTAAAGCCGTTGTTGCCGCCGAAGCCGGTATCGTTGCGGAAGAACAGCAGCATGAAGGCGAAGGTCATGGCCTGCGTGATGATGGAGAAGTACACCCCCTTGATGCGCGAACGGAAGGCGAAGTAGCCGAACACGAAGGCCAGCAGACCCGGCACCAGCACCACCAGCAGCATGGAGAACCAGAAGTGGTCCGTCATCCACCAGTACCAGGGATAGGCCTTCCAGTTCAGGAACACCATGAAGTCCGGCAGGTTGCTTTGATACACGCCGTCACGCCCGATGGCACGCATCAGATACATGCCGTGCGCGTAGCCGCCCAGCGCGAAGAACACGCCGTGACCCAGCGACAGGATGCCGGTATAGCCCCACACCAGATCCAGCGCCAACGCCGCCATGGCGTAGCACATGAACTTGCCGACCAGCGCGATGGTGTAGGAGGACACATGCAGGCTGCTGTCCGCCGGGAACAGCAGGTTGCAGATCGGCAGCAGCGCCAGCACCACGGTGCCGATGACGATCCCGGCCCAGGCCGGGCGATTGAACAGCGAGGGGCGCATGATCATGGTGCTCATTCCACGCTCCTTCCCTTGAGTGCGAAGAGACCTTGCGGACGCTTCTGGATGAATACGATGATGAAGACCAGGATGGCGATCTTGGCCAGCACGGCGCCGGCCATCGGTTCCAGGAACTTGTTGACTTCGCCCAGACCGAAGGCGGCGATCACGGTACCGGCCAGTTGACCGACGCCGCCCAGCACCACCACCATGAAGGAGTCCACGATATAGCCCTGGCCCAGGTCGGGGCCGACGTTGCCCAGCTGCGAGAGCGCCACGCCCCCCAGGCCGGCGATGCCGCAACCGAGGCCGAAGGTCATCATGTCGATCTTGCCGGTGGACACGCCCACGCAGTCGGCCATGCGGCGGTTCTGCGTGACGGCCCGGACGAACAGGCCCAGCCGGGTCTTGTTCAGGATCAGCCACACCGCAAACACCACGAACAGCGCAAAGAACACGATCACGATACGGTTATAGGACAGCACCAGCGAGCCCAGCACGGTGACCCCGCCCGACATCCAGCTCGGATTGGCCACCTCCACGTTCTGTGCGCCGAAGATGGAGCGCACACCCTGCATCAGCATCAGGCTGATGCCCCAGGTGCAAAGCAGGGTCTCCAGCGGGCGACCGTAGAGCCAGCGGATCACCAGTCGTTCCAACGCGATACCCACGGCCGCGGCGACGATGAAGGCGGCCGGCAGGGCCACCACCAGATAGGCATCGATGGCACCGGGGAAGAACTTGCGGAACACCAGCTGGCAGACATAGGTGGTGTAGGCGCCGATCATCAGCAATTCACCGTGGGCCATGTTGATGATGCCCATCAGACCGAAGGTAATGGCCAGGCCCAGCGCGGCCAGCAGCAGCACGCTGCCCAGCGAGACGCCATAGAACAGCTTGCCGGCGAAGTCCACGATGGCCAGGTGGCGGTCCAGCGCCGACAGGGTGCGCACGGCTTCCACCCGCACGCCTTCATCGGGTTCGACATAGGAGCCGTCGGGATTCTTGGCCAGCATGTTTTCCAGCGCCGGCTTCAACGACGCATTGGTAGTCTCGGCCAGCGTCTTCACCGCAGCACGGCGCGCGGCCGGGTCCGCAGCGTGCAGGTTGGCGGTGGCCTGTACCTGCAGCAGCACATCCTTGATCTGGGGATCGCTTTCCTTGACCAGCGCCTTTTCGATCAGCGGGATCTGCGCCGGGTCGGCATTCTTCAGGAGCTCGCTGGCGGCGGCCAGGCGCTGGTCGCGTTGCGGCGAGAGCAGCTTCAGGCCTGACAGGGCGCCATCGACGGCGCCACGCAGGCGGTTGTTGACCGTGATGCCCTCGGCATCATCGGGTGCCGGGCCGGTCTGGTCGGTGGCCGGGTTGAAGGCCTTGCCCGCATCATCGACGATGAGCACATCACCGGCAGGGGTGACATACAACGCGTCGCTGTTCAGGGCATTGAGAATCTTGAGGGCGTCGTCGTTGGCCAGCGCCGCAATCTGGTTGACGGCGGCGATGCGCGCGTCGGGGTCGTCTCCGCCAAGGGGCTTGAGCAGGTCCGGTGCGATGGCCGCGCCCGCCGTCAGGGCGTGCACGCAAAGCCAGGTCGCGAGGAGCCCGCGTAGGAACTGGATGGCTGGTGTCATGGTCGTGGTGCGCCTCGAAGCGCGAGCCGGACACGAAGCCGTGGCCGTTGCACATCGTCGGGCGTTCTTCTTGTGGAGGGAGGAACGATCGGCGGTTGGAGCGCCTTCGACAGGCGGCGCGGGTGCCTGTCGAAGGCGCTCCGAAGAACGCCGTTACAACAGCAAGCCTTAGTTCTTCTGCTTGCTTTCGTTACCCGGGATGTACGGGCTCCACGGTTGTGCGCGGATGGTGGTCTTGGTCTTGTAGACCACGTTGAACTGACCGTCTGCCTTGATTTCGCCGATCATCACGGGCTTATGCAGGTGGTGGTTGGTCTTGTCCATTTCCAGCGTGTAGCCCGACGGTGCCTTGTAGGTCTGGCCACCCATGGCGGCGATCACCTTGTCGGTATCGGTGGACTTGGCCTTTTCCACCGCCTGCGCCCACATGTGCATGCCGACGTAGGTGGCTTCCATCGGGTCGTTGGTCACGACGGTATCGGCGTTGGGCAGGTTCTTGGCCTTGGCGTATTCCTTCCACTTCTTGATGAAGGCGGTGTTGACCGGGTTCTTCACCGACTCGAAGTAGTTCCAGGCAGCCAGGTGACCCACCAGCGGCTTGGTGTCCACGCCGCGCAGTTCTTCCTCGCCCACGGAGAATGCCACCACCGGCACGTCGGTCGCCTTCAGGCCGGCGTTGCCCAGTTCCTTGTAGAAGGGCACGTTGGAGTCGCCGTTGATGGTCGAGATCACAGCAGTCTTGCCACCGGCCGCGAACTTCTTGATGTTGGCCACGATGGTCTGGTAATCGGAGTGACCGAAGGGGGTATAGACCTCGTCGATGTCGGAGTCCTTCACGCCCTTGCTGTGCAGGAAGGCGCGCAGGATCTTGTTGGTGGTGCGCGGGTAGACGTAGTCGGTACCCAGCAGCACGAAGCGCTTGGCGCCGCCACCTTCCTTGGACATCACGTATTCCACGGCGGGAATGGCCTGCTGGTTGGGCGCAGCGCCGGTATAGAAGACGTTCTTCTCCAGTTCTTCACCTTCGTACTGCACCGGGTAGAACAGCAGGCTGTTCAGTTCCTTGAAGACCGGCAGCACCGACTTGCGCGACACCGAGGTCCAGCAACCGAACACCACCGACACCTTGTCCTGCGAAATCAGCTGACGTGCCTTTTCGGCGAACAGCGGCCAGTTGGAAGCGGGGTCCACGATCACCGGTTCCAGCTTCTTGCCCATCACGCCGCCGGCGGCGTTGATCTCGTCGATGGTCATCAGGGCCACGTCCTTGAGGGAGGTTTCCGAGATGGCCATGGTGCCCGACAGCGAGTGCAGGATACCGACCTTGATGGTATCTGCAGCAAAGGCGGCCGGCAGCCAGGAGGAGGCGGCCAGTGCGAATGCGCCCAGTGCGGTGGCTTTCAGTACGGTACGACGTGACATGTGGTGCTCCCTCGAGAAAAGTTTTGGAAGATTTTTTTCACTGCCCAGTCGCTTTAGCAGAATGCGTGCCAATGGCGCGCCGTGGGCGCGGGCTTGCATCAAAGCGGGGCGCAAGGGCAGGGCGAGAGAGAGAAATGTTGTCAGCCGGAACAGATTTGCGCACCAAAGTCGAGCGCAATTGTCGACAGTGTCATGGCGCAACGGCAATATTCACCAAGCTGGCGCTTGCGTCTGCCCGAAGTTGGGGCGCTGCGCCAGGCGCCAGCACAGGCGGGTTCTGCGGGATCGGGCCGCCAGACGGCGGGGCTGGAACCGGGTCCTCAGGATTGTTAACAATGCCGTCCGACCACGTCAGTGGCCGGGCGGTCCATTGCGGGGCGCTCAGCGCAGCAGTACGTGCTGCATGAATTGCCGCAGAGGAAATTCGATCATGTTCTGCAGTGCCACCGGCAACTCCAGGGGCCGCATGATCATCTTGATGGTGGTCTCGGGTTTGAGGTTTACGCGCACCGTGCGGCTCATGCGCGACGCCAGTTCCTTCAGTCGCGCCGGGTCCGCCGCCAGGTCCGGCTTGTGCACCATGACCACATGACGGATGGCGCAGTCGGCGTCCTCGTTCTTGAGTTCCAGCGTGCGCCGGCTCAGGGTGCCAAAGACCCGCGAGCGCCCGATGTTTTCCTGGCGACGATAGCGGCGGAAGTACTGGTAGAAGTGCTTGTAGTGGTTGACCTCGTCGTTGGCGATCAGCCCGGCCAGGTGCTTCAGGACCGGCTCGTCGGTGGCGCGCGCCAGGGCGCGGTAGTAGGTGGAGGTCCCGGTTTCGACCACACAGCGGGCAGCCAGCTCCTGGGCCCGGGTGGGTTCGAGCAGCTCGACCTTGCAATAGCCGGAATACTCGTCGAGGAAGCCCTGGTAGGCGCGCTGCCAGTCAAACTCCGGCCAGACATGCTCGACATAGGCGCGCAGGGCTGCGCCGTGCTGCAGTTCTTCCTTTTCCCAGTGTTCGCGCAGCCAGCTCTCGACCTCGGCATCACCCTTGTAGAACTCCACCAGGTTATGCGTGTAGAGGTCCGAGCCGCTTTCGACGAAGGAGGCGCAGGCCACCATGTAGAACAGGTCTTCATCGTTTCGCACGCGCTCCAGGTCGATACGGCTCAGATTGATGTCATCGATGGTCCAGTGTTTTTTTTCTTGGCGACTCGGGTTCATCTGCTATACCTCTCTCTAGGGTGACGGGTTGGCATAGCGGTATGATGCAGCGCACGGTCAATGGTTCAGGGGGCCGGCGCAGAGCTTGATCAAACTTTACAATGGCCTCGCTTGCCGTCAGCGCTTTGTCAGCACTTCACAGGTTGCGCGTGGCATCGCTGCCCAGCACGACCCGATTACGGCCCTGGTATTTGGCGTGGTAGAGCGCCTGGTCGGCGATGCGCACGATCTGTTCGGCGGTGGTGTGGTCGTCGGCCTGCAGGGCGGCCACGCCGATGCTGGCGGTGATGTAGCCGGAGGGCGAATCGGCGTGCGGCAGCTTCAGTTCGAAGATGGCCTGGCAGATGTTCTCGGCCTGCAGCAGGGCATGCGCGGTATCGCTCTCGGCGATGATGACGCTGAACTCCTCGCCGCCGTAGCGGGCCACCAGATCGGTTGCGCGGCGCGAACTCTTCTGCAGCACCCGCGCTACGATGCGCAGGCATTCGTCGCCGGCCACGTGGCCGTAGCGGTCGTTGTATTTCTTGAAGTAATCCACGTCCAGCATCAGCAAGGCCAGCGGATGGCCCGAGCGCACCGAGCGCCGCAGTTCATTGACCAGCACCTCGTCGAAGCGGCGCCGGTTGGCCACGCCGGTCAGACCGTCGGTGGCCGAGAGCGCTTCCAGCTTGCGGTTGGCGCGCTCCAGTTCGCGCGTGCGCAGCGCCACCTGCTGCTCCAGTTCTTCCTTGTTCTGCTGCAGCTTGCCGGCCATCTCATTGAACTTGCGCGAGAGCACGGCGATCTCGTCGCCCCCTTCCTGCGCCACCCGCACCGTGGTATCGCCGCTGCCGGCTTCCTTCATGGCCCCGACCAGCCGCTGCAGCGGCACGCTGATGCTGCGTGCGATCAGCGCCGAGAGCAGCAGCGAGACCGCAAAGCAGACCAGGCCGATGGCGATGATCTTGTCGCGCACCGAACGGGTATCGGCGTTGAGCTTGTCGCTGGGCGTGGTGCTGACCACCCACCACGAAGAGTGCGGCAGCTTGGCGATGGCGGCGTAGTAGCGTGTCTTGTCCAGCCCGGTATAGGCGATGAAGTCGCTGGTGCGCCGTTGCGACAGGCTCTCCGAGATGCCCCCCAGCAAGGCCGGGTCGGCGGTGCTGGCGCTGCCGTCGCGCCCCTGCACCACCACCGTGCCATCGCTGGCATCGACGATGAAGATGCTGGAGTCATAGCCTAGTTCCACTCCCTCGAAGATGCTGAAGAAATAGCTGGGTCTCACCCCCACGAACAGATAGCCCGCCGTGCGGTTGTTGCCGGTGAAGCGGATCTCGCGCAGCATGGCTACGCTCTTCTGACCGTGGCCGGCGTGATAGAGCGTCCACCAGGCGCGCCCACCGAGGTCGGGTGCATCTTCGGCGACGCGACTGATACTGCCGGCCAGTGGCGCGAAGATCTGCGGATCGATGACCTGGCGTCGCCGGTCCAGCAGGTATTTCTGGTTGACGTCAGGCAGCGCCCCGTAGCTATCCAGCAGCACCCGCGCCACCCCGCTGCGGGCTGCGGCGCTGGCGGCTTCATGGCCGCTGTAGTAGTCGCCCAGCAGGCGCTGCAGCTTGTCCGAGAGCGCCAGCTCCTCACTGGTGTCCTCGATCTTTTCCATGCGCAGCAGCAGGTTCTGCGAAATCTGCCTGGCGACCTGCACCGAGTAGGCCCGCACCTTGTCCTGGGTGGCGCGGGTGGTCTCGCGGTAGGCCAGCAGACCCGAGATCAACAGCGGCACCAGCGACACCAGGATGAAGGAATTGATCAGCCGATAGCGGATTTCGATCTTGCGCAGGAAACCCAGGGAGAGGAAGTCTAGCCGTCTATGCATGGAACATATCCTGTCTCCCGCCTCACTTGCCTGCCAATTGCGCCTGCGCGGCAATGGAGTCCTGCAGTGCGTGCGCGGCCTGGGCTGGTGTCGTGCTGCCCGCCAGGACGGCCTGCAACTGGGTGTGCAGGACCTCGATGGTATTGACCGGCAGCAGGGAGTAGTACAGCCCAGGTGCGTTGCTGCGCGCCGCGTCATCTTTCATCTGGTCCACCAGCGCAAATAGTTCATGGTCACCCTTGACCTCGGCCGCACTGATCCGGAACGGTGGAATGTTCTGGCGCTTGCCCTGCCAGATTGACATCCCGGGGCCGTACAGGAAATCCAGGAACTGCGCCGCCATCTCGCGATGCCGGGGGCTACTGCCCTGGGCCACGGCAAAGCCGGTTTCGCTGCCGATGACGGGCTTGCTGGGCTGGCCGCGGTCGTTCCAGGGCGGCACGAATACGCCCACTCGCATCCCGCGCCCATGCATCAGCACCCCGGCTGCCCAGGTTCCCTGGAAGGTCATCGCGGCGCGGCCTTCGGCGAACTGGCGCAGGGTGGCATCGTAGCCTGCGCGCAGGCAGTCGGCCTGCACCATCTTCTGTTCCACCAGCGTGCGCAGACGCCCGAAGATGGAAATGCCCTGCGGGTTGTCCAGCCGCAGGGTGCCGTCGGCGATGCGGGCGCGCCAGTCCGGGACATTGGCGGCGACGGCATTGGCAAAGCCATAGCTGAACGGGCCATTGCCCAACATGTTGGGGAAGGCACCGGACAGGGCCAGCGGCGTGAAGCCGGCCTTCCTCAGTGCCGCGCCGGTGGCCAGGAATGCGTCGAAGTCGACTGGCGGTGCGGCGATGCCGGCACGCTCGAACATGTCGCGGTTGTAGTAGATCAGCGTGGTTGCGATGCCCGACGGAATGCCATAGCGCCGCCCACCCGGCGCCGTCCACTCGCGTTGCAGGATGTCCAGCAGATTGTTCCAGGCACGCGTCTGGCCAAGGTCGGCCAGCATGCCCTGATCGGCCAGCTCGGCGGTATAGGGGCTGGCATTGACGGAAATGATGTCGGGCAGGCTATCGGTGGCGGCGCGGGGTTTGAGGTTTTCCTCGACGGAATTGCCGATCATGAATTGCAGGTCGATGCGGACATCGGGATGGTCGCGTACGAATGCATCGGCCACCCGATGCATTTCTTCCGACCAGTCCGGTGCCCACACCAGGGCCGTCAGCACCAGCGGGCCGGACGCCTCTGCACCATCGGCCGCCTGACCACCGTCTTTGGCTGCAGCGCTTTCGTCACCGCCTCCGCATGCTGTCAGCAGCAATGCCGCAGCAACCCCTGCAACGATGAGCTTGAGGTTGGCGAAGGCCTGCCCTGTCATGCCTGGCAAGCTGCGGCCTGGATCACAGCGCGCGGCAAGTGCGCCTTTGATTGATGGCGTAAATCGGCCAAGCATTGATTTCCCCTGCGGCAAAGATCTTTTTTGTTCTACAGCAACGTGCCGCACCGTATCGTCGGCGTTTGGCTCGCACTGCACCCACCTGCCGCCCCCTGCATGAAGTCCTGTCAAATGAAAACGACGGAATCGAGTGTGCCAGCTTTTAGGCGAGCCTGCACGAACGCCGTAGGATTTTATTGTCCTCGCTCAGTTTTTTCCGGGCGGCAAACTCGCATTGCCGGAAGTGCCTGGCTGATGCAAGCGCGCCCTCACCTTATAATGTCGCACTCACGCCATCAGGCTGCATTGCTTCATCTCGTTGCATCCACGCCCTCGTGCGTAATGCGGCTGCCTCGACAATTCCACATGCACAACAACGATCAATCGCTCTCGACGGGCAAATTTCCTCCATGGCTGGCAGTGCTGGCCGCACTCACGGCCATGGGCGCGCTGGCCATCGACATGTACCTGCCCAGCTTCACCGCCATCGCCCAGGACCTGGGGGTGGGGACCAACCTGGTCCAGCTCACCCTGGCTTCCTTCCTGATCGGCCTGGCCGTCGGCCAGATGTTCTACGGTCCGCTGTCGGACCGCTTCGGCCGCAAGCCGCCGCTGTTCTTCGGCATCGCGCTGTACTTCGTCTGCTCGCTGCTGTGCATCTTCGCCCAGAACATCGAGACCCTGATCGTGCTGCGCCTGTTCCAGGGCCTGGGCGGCAGTGCCGGCATGGTGATCCCGCGCGCCATGGTGCGCGACCGCATGGGCGCGGAGGGCTCGGCCAAGGCCTTCTCGATGCTGATGCTGGTGTTCGGCCTGGCGCCCATCCTCGCCCCCTTCATCGGTGGCCTGATGCTGGTCTTCGCCAGCTGGCGCGGCATCTTCGTGGTGCTGACCATCTTCGGGCTGCTGTGCATGGTAGGTACGCGCAAGTACCTGACCGAAACCGTGGATGTCACCCGGGCCGAACCGCTGCACCTGGGACGCACGCTGCGCCAGTACTGGGGCCTGCTGCGGCATCGCCAGTTCATGTCCTATGTGCTGTGCGGTGGCCTGGTGCAGGCCGGCATGTTTGCCTATATCGCCGGCGGCCCGTTCGTGGTGATCGAATTGCACGGCATCAAGCCGCAATACTTCGGCTTCGTGTTCGCCTCCAATGCCATCGGCCTGATTGCCGCCTCGCAGATCAATGCACGGCTGGTGGTCAAGCGCTCGGCCGAGCGCGTGCTGGGCAAGGTACTGTGGGTACCGGCCGGTCTGTCCCTGTTGGTGGCGCTGTTGGTGCTGGTCGGCCTGGAGAGCCTGCCGCTGCTGCTGTTCGGCTTCTTCGGTTTCCTCACCGCCTACGGCTTCACCGGTCCCAACGCAACCGCCATCGCGCTCAAGCACCAGGGCCGCCAGGCCGGCACAGCGGCCGCGCTCATGGGGACGCTGCAATTCGGCATGGGGGTGATGTCCGGCGTGGTAATGAGCCTGTGGCATGACGGCACCGCCTTGCCGCTGGTCTCGGTGATGGCCATCTGCGGTATCGCCGCCTTTCTGCTGTATCACCTGGTGGCCAAGCATGAGCCGGTGACGCCGGCGGTCCAGTAAGGCCGCGATCCTGCTGGCACTACTCATGCAACCCGGCCCTGCGCCGGGTCTTTTTTTGGGCGCGGCCTGCCCGATTTTCGGGATGACACCTCACGCATGAGGTGCGTCACTGCATCAATAGCGCTCATGGCGCATGGCACGTCAGCCCTCGTGCGGTTTCCCTGCATGCCCGCCAACGCCTTGGTGTACAAGGCTTTGCGGCTTGCGTGAAGGAAGGTGGCACGCTCGTTGCTGTAGACGTCTTCGCGGTCTGACCAGTCAGGCCAATCCGACCATGCTGGCCAGCCCGGCCAGCGTGGTCATCGAGGACGCCACCATGAGCATGCCCAATATCGCAGCACAGACCTTGCAGCGCCAGATTCTCAGCGGCACCTATGCCGCCGGCGAGATGCTGCCCAGCCAGCGCGAGCTGGCCGAGTCCATGGGCATCAGCCGCGCCTCCCTGCGCGAGGCCTTGTCGATGCTGGAGGCGCTGGGCTTCATCCGCTCCGTGCCTGGCAAAGGCACCCTGGTCACCGAGCGCCAGGATGGTCGCATCGCACCGCCGCTACTGTCCGTGGGCGCGGAAGACAGCAGTGCCCCCGAACTGGACCTGGCGGCGGTGTTCCAGCTGCGCCATGTCCTCGAATCGGCCGCCGCCGCGCTGGCCGCGCGCCACATCACCGCCCATGCCACGCCGCGCCTGTGGGGCATCCAGGCCCGCTTCGAGGATGCGCTCAAGAATCTCGACCTGGTCAGCGCGTCGCATGCCGACCTGGAATTCCATCAACTGGTCGCCGAACTCTCCGGCAACCCCGCCTTTGTCCAGGTGGTGCGCCAGTTCGAACGTCCCATCAGCCACAGCCTGCGCGTGCCATTTGCCGATCGCGAACGCATCTGGGCGCCCGCCGTGGAGCATCGTGCCATCGCCGCCGCCATCTCGGCAGGCGACATCGACGGCGCGCGGCGCGCCATGCAGGCACACATCACCAATGCCGCCGAACGGGTCGGCCTCGGTTTTTCGCCACCCTGACGCGGCGCCTGCGGGTGCTGCCTTTGCCGTGTTTGCCATGTTCGTCGCCTTTGCTGTTGTTGTCCTCGTGCCGTTTGCGTTTCATCTGTCGTTTCCATCGTCATCCCTCAACAAGGAAAGCACTGCCATGAAATTTCCCAAGACCGCTACCCTGACGCTGGCCTGTACCCTGGCCTTCGGCACCTTCGCCAGCCTGGCTGCCCTGCCTGCCCACGCCGAAAAGGTGTTGCGCATCGCCATGACCGCCGGCGACATCCCGCGCACGCTGGGCCAGCCCGACCAGGGCTTCGAGGGCAACCGCTTCACCGGCATCCCCATGTATGACGGGCTGACGCAATGGGACCTGTCCAAGGCCGACAAGGCCAGTGAGCTGATCCCCGACCTGGCCCTGTCCTGGCAGGTCGATGCCAAGGACAAGACCAAGTGGATCTTCAAGCTGCGCCCCGGCGTGAAATTCCATGACGGCTCGGCCTTCAATGCCGATGCCGTGGTGTGGAACGTCAACAAGGTGCTGGACAAGAACGCCGCCCAGTTCGACCCCAGCCAGGTGGGCGTGACCGCCTCGCGCATGCCCACCCTGCGCGGCGCCAAGAAGATCGATGACCTCACCGTGGAGCTGACCACCTCCGAGCCGGATTCCTTCCTGCCGATCAATCTGACCAACCTGTTCATGGCCTCGCCCGTGCAATGGGACAAGAAGCTGGCCGCCGTGCCGGCCTCGGTGACCGACAAGGCCGAGCGCTCCAAGCAGGCCTGGGCCGCCTTTGCCGCTGACGCGTCCGGCACCGGTCCGTTCCGCATGGCCAAGTTCGTCCCGCGCGAGCGGCTGGAAGTGGTCAAGAATGATGGCTACTGGGACCCGGCGCGCCGCCCCAAGATCGATCGCGTGGTGATGCTGCCCCTGCCCGAGGCCAACTCGCGCACCGCCGCCCTGATGTCGGGCCAGGTGGACTGGATCGAGGCCCCCGCGCCTGACGCGCTGGACGCCATCAAGGCACGCGGCTTCAAGATCTATTCCAATCCACAGCCGCACGTGTGGCCGTGGCAACTCTCCTTCGTCCCCGGTTCGCCCTGGCTGGACAAGCGTGTGCGCCATGCCGCCAACCTGTGCGTGAATCGTCCGGCCATGAAGCAACTGCTGGGTGGCCTCATGGGTGAAGCCACCGGTACCGTGGAACCCGGCCACCCGTGGCGCGGCAACCCCAGCTTCCAGATCAAGTACGACCCCGCCGCCGGCAAGAAACTCATGAGCGAAGCCGGCTACTCGGCGGCCAAGCCGCTGACGGTGAAGGTGCAGATCTCGGCCTCCGGCTCGGGCCAGATGCAGCCGCTGCCGATGAACGAGTTCATGCAGCAGAACCTGAAGGATTGCTTCTTCGATGTGCAGTTCGACGTCATCGAGTGGAACACGCTCTATACCAACTGGCGCATCGGCGCCAAGGACCCGAGTGCGCACGGTGCCAATGCGATCAACGTCAGCTTCGCCTCGATGGACCCGTTCTTCGCCATGGTGCGTTTCGTCGATACCAAGGCTGCGCCGCCGACCTCCAACAACTGGGGCTTCTACAGCAATCCGGAAGTCGATGCCCTGATCGCAAAGGCCCGTACCACCTTCGATCCCAAGCAACGTGATGCGCTGCTGGCCCAGTTGCACGCCAAGATCGTGGATGAGGCGCCCTTCGTCTGGGTGGCCCACGACACCGGTCCGCGTGCCATCGCCGCCAAGGTCAAGGGCGTGGTACAGCCGCAAAGCTGGTTCATCGATATCGCCACCATGAGCATGGACTGAGACTGAACCGCGTCAGCGGCGCCACCCTGCACGACATGCGCCGCTGACGTTTTTTGCACCTTGACGTTTTCTGCACCATCCCTTGTCTTGCGGCGCTGGTGCCGCTGATCCCGACCCGTCGCCGGAACCGCCATGATCGCCTACCTCATACGACGCATCCTCTACGCCCTGCCCATCATGCTGGGCGTGGCCTTTCTCTGTTTCATGCTGGTCCATATCGCCCCGGGTGATCCGCTGGTCTCGATCCTGCCGCCGGATGCTTCGGCTGACCTGCAAAAGCAGTTGATGGAACTCTACGGTTTCAACCGCAGCTATCCCGAGCAGTTCCTGAGCTGGGTCTGGCGTGCCCTGCATGGCGACCTGGGCAGCTCGATCGCCACCGGCCGGCCGGTGGCCGCCGAAGTGTTCAAGGCGGTCGGCAATACCTTCATGCTGGCGGCCGTGGCCACCCTGATCGGTTTCGTCTTCGGTTCGCTGTTCGGTTTCGTGGCGGGCTACTTCCGCAATTCCTGGATCGACCGGCTGGCTTCCTTCATCTCGGTGGTGGGCGTCTCGGTCCCGCACTACTGGCTGGGCATGGTGCTGGTCATCGTGTTCTCGTCCAGGCTGATGTGGCTGCCCGCCACCGGTGCCGGGCCCGATGGTTCGGGCGCGTGGGTGTGGGACCTGGAGCACATGAAATACCTGATCATGCCGGCCGTCACCATGTCCTTCATCCCCATGGGCATCATCGCCCGTACCGTGCGGGCGCTGGTGGCCGACATCCTGTCGCAGGAGTTCGTGGTCGGCCTGAAGGCGCGTGGTCTGTCCGATGCCGGTGTGCTGCGCCATGTGGTCAAGAACGCCGCCCCCACCGCGCTGGCCGTGATGGGCCTGCAGCTGGGTTATCTGCTGGGTGGCTCGATCCTGATCGAGACCGTGTTTTCCTGGCCCGGTACCGGCTTCCTGCTGAACCAGGCGATCTTCCAGCGCGACCTGCCGCTGCTGCAGGGAAGCATCCTGGTGCTGGCCCTGTTCTTCGTCGCGTTGAACCTGCTGGTGGATATCCTGCAAACCATCTTCGACCCCCGTATCGAGCGAGCCTGACATGAATCTCACCACCCCCGTCTCCGCCCTCGCCGCTGCCGATGCGCAGGACGCTGCCCTGCGGCGCTCGCGCGGCCACTGGGCCAACGTGGCCGCACGCCTGGTGCGCAACCCCGGCGCCATGATCGCCGCCGGCATCCTGCTGCTGCTGATCTTCGCCGCCGTCGCCGCACCCTGGGTGATGCCCAGTGATCCCTTCGCCACCTCGATGTTTGCGCGCCTGAAACCCATCGGCACCGCCGGTCACCTGCTGGGGACCGACGAACTGGGCCGCGACCTGTTCTCGCGCCTGCTGCTGGGCGGGCGACTGTCGCTGTTCATGGGGATCACGCCGGTGCTGCTGGCCTTCGTGATCGGTAGCGCCCTGGGCATCCTGGCCGGTTATGCGGGCGGCTTCACCAATACCGCCATCATGCGCAGCATCGACATTCTCTATGCCTTTCCCTCGGTGTTGCTGGCCATTGCGCTGTCCGGCGCCCTGGGTGCGGGCATCTTCAACGCGCTCACCTCGTTGACCATCGTCTTCGTGCCGCAGATTGCGCGTATCGCCGAAAGCGTCACCACCCAGGTGCGCCGCAGCGACTATGTCGATGCCGCACGCGCCTCCGGGGCCGGCGCCTTCACCATCGTGCGGGCGCATGTGCTGGGCAATGTGCTGGGACCGATCTTCGTGTATTCCACCAGCCTGATCTCGGTGTCGATGATCCTGGCCTCGGGCCTGTCCTTCCTCGGCCTGGGCGTGAAGCCGCCCGAGCCGGAATGGGGCCTGATGCTGAACACCCTGCGCACCGCCATCTATACCCAACCCTGGGTGGCGGCCTTGCCGGGTGCCTTCATCTTCGTGACCTCGATCTCCTTCAACCTGCTGTCCGACGGCCTGCGTTCGGCCATGGAGGTCAAACAATGAGCCTGACCAATCTTCTTCCCGGCGAAGACAAGCGCGATGTCGGCGGCCCGCGCCAGCCATTGCTGGGCGTGCGCGCGCTGCTCAAGCACTTCCCGCTCAAGCAGCAGGGCCTGCCCTTCCAGCGGGGACCGGCCAATGCCGTGCGTGCCGTCGATGGCGTGAGCTTCGACATCATGAAGGGCGAAACCCTGGGCGTGGTCGGCGAGTCCGGTTGCGGCAAGTCCACCACTGCCCGCGTGCTGATGCAGTTGATCCAGCAGGACAGCGGCGAGCTGGTGTTCGACGGCCAGACCGTCGGCTCGCGGGCCTTGCCCTTGCGCCAGTTCCGGCGCCAGGCGCAGATGGTGTTCCAGGACAGCTATTCTTCGCTCAACCCGCGCATGACCATCGAGGATTCGATTGCCTTCGCGCCCACCGTGCATGGCCTGCCGGCACGCCAGGCCATCGCCCGCGCGCGCAGCCTGTTGGCTCGCGTCGGACTGCAGCCGGAACGTTTCGCCGGACGTTATCCGCACGAGCTCTCCGGTGGTCAGCGCCAGCGCGTCAATATCGCCCGCGCCCTGGCGCTGGAGCCGCGCCTGGTGATCCTGGACGAAGCCGTGTCGGCGTTGGACAAGTCGGTCGAGGCCCAGGTGCTGAACCTGCTGCTGGACCTGAAGCAGGAATTCGGCCTGACCTATCTTTTCATCAGCCACGACCTGAACGTGGTGCGCTTCATCTCCGACCGCGTGCTGGTCATGTACCTGGGCCAGGTGGTTGAGGTCGGTCCGGCCGAGCAGGTGTTCGACGCGCCCCGCCATCCCTACACGCGGGCGCTGCTGCGGTCCATGCCCAGCATGGACCCTACCCGCCGCACCGAGGAAGCCCCGCTGGCGGGAGATCCGCCCAATCCCATCAACCCGCCCTCCGGCTGCCGCTTCCATACGCGCTGCCAGTTCGCGCAGGAAGTCTGCAAGCAGCGCGCCCCGAGTTTCGTCGAGGCGACGCCCGGGCATGGCGTCGCCTGCCTGCGCTATGAAGCCGACAGTGGCTACGAGGCCACGGCTTTCGAGGCCGGCATGATCATCGAGGAGCCACAACATGGCTGAACAAGGCAAGCAATCCATGGTGCGCCTGCAGGACCTGCGCGTGAGCTTCAAGGCGCCCGGCAAGACCATCCGCGCCGTCAGCGGGGTGGACCTGGAAGTGGGCGAGGGCGAGGTGGTGGCACTGATCGGTGAGTCCGGTTCGGGCAAGAGCGTCACGCTGCGTTCCATCATGCGCCTGCATCCTGAAGCACGCACCCGCATCGAGGGCCGGCTGGAAGTCGATGGCCGCGACGTGCTGGCCATGAACGGGCGCGAACTCTCGGCACTGCGCGGCGATGCGGTGGCCATGATCTTCCAGGAGCCCCTGCTGGCGCTGGATCCGGTCTATACCGTGGGCGCGCAGATCGTCGAGACCATCCGCCGCCACCGCAAGGTTTCCGCCGCAGAGGCCCGTGCCCAGGCCCTGGCCCTGTTCGAAAAGGTGCGCATCCCCAGCCCGGAGCGGCGCCTGGATGCCTATCCGCACGAGATGTCGGGCGGCATGCGCCAGCGCGCCATGATCGCGCTGGCCCTGTCATGCGCACCCAAGGTCTTGCTGGCCGATGAACCGACCACCGCGCTAGATGCCACGGTGCAGATCCAGATCCTGCTGTTGCTGCGCGACCTGCAGCGTGAGCTGGGGTTGTCGATCATCTTCGTCACGCACGATATCGGCGCCGCCGTCGAGGTGGCCGACCGCATCGCCGTGATGTACGCCGGTCGCATCGTCGAACAGGGGCCTGCCGCCCAGTTGCTGACCCGGCCGCGCCATCCCTACACCATGTCGCTGCTGCAAAGCCGCAGTCACGGTGCCATGCAGAAGGGCCAGCGCCTGCAGACCATCCCCGGGGCCCCGCCGGATCTTGCCAATCTTCCGCCCGGCTGTGCCTTCGCCGAACGCTGTGCCCACGCCCGACCGGATTGCCTGAGCCAGCAACCCCCCGAGCTGAAACTGGATGCGCAGCATGCGGTACGCTGTCTGCGCGCGCAGGAACTGCAGTTCGCCGCCGCCTGAGAGATGGCCGCTGCCTGCCCTGCATCCTGACCATCCCGACCACCTCGATCACTCTGACCTGACAAGGACCTTTGCATGACCGCCGATGCCCACGCCGTTGCTGCCGTCTCCGCCCGCTGTTTCGTCCCCTATCCGCCCGTGCCGCTGGAGCACGCCGCTGCCGGCCCGCTGGCCGGGGTCCGCCTGGCCGTGAAGGATATCTTCGATGTGGCCGGTTACCCCACCGGTTGCGGCAACCCGCACATGCTGGCCATGTCCGGCATCAAGGTCTCCTCGGCGCCGGCGGTGCAGGCACTGCTGCAGGCCGGCGCCCACTTCGTGGGCAAGGTCTATACCGATGAACTGGCCTTCTCCATGAATGGCAAGAACGCCCACTTCGGTACCCCGCGCAACGGCGGCGCACCCGATCGCATTCCCGGTGGCTCCAGTTCCGGTTCGGCCTCGGCGGTCTCCAACGGGCTGGCCGATCTTGCGTTGGGCACCGATACCGGTGGTTCGGTGCGCGTGCCGGCCAGCCATTGCGGTCTGATCGGCCTGCGTCCCACGCATGGTCGGGTGTCGCTGGACGGGGTGATGGACCTGGCCAGCAGCTTTGACACCTGCGGCTGGTTTGCCCGCGACATGGGCGTGTTCAGCCGCGCCGGCGAGATCCTGCTGGGCCCTGACAGCGCGCCTCTGCCCGAGCAGCCGCGCACCATGGTCGCGGCCGATGTGCTGGCCCTGCTGGAGCCGCGCGTGCAGGATGTGTTTTCGCAGGCGCTGGATCGGCTGGCCGGCGTGATCGGCACGCCGCAACCGGTGAAGACCGCCGCGCCTTCCTTCGACACCTTGTACTGGGCGTTCCGCCACATCCAGGGCTATGAGGCCTGGCAGGCCCATGGCGAGCAGATCCGCCGTCATGATTTCCAGCTCGGTCCGGGTGTGGCCGAACGCTTCTCGTGGTCGGCCACCATCACGCCGCAGCAGATGCAGCAGCATGGTGCTGTGCGCGCCAGCTTCCGCGAGTTCTTCCACCGCCTGCTGGGCCAGGATGGCGTGCTGCTGCTGCCCAGTGCACCGGACGTGGCACCGCTACTGACCGACTCCGAACAATCGCTGGAAAACTATCGCAACCAGGCCGTGCGCATGCTCTGCCTGGCCGGGCTGTCGGGTTGCCCGCAGATTTCGCTGCCACTGATGCGCCTGGATGAGGCGCCCTTCGGTTTGTCGCTGATCGCCCCGGCCGGCAGCGACCGCTCCCTGATCCGCTATGCCGCGAGACTGATGCATGAGTGCGCCTGATCCCACGCCGCGGGTGGTGCTGGCGCAACCGCTGACGGCACGGGCCTTTGCGCCCTACGGCGACCTGATCGCGCCGGGCGAGGCCGGGCGCGAGATCAACTTCGGCACCACCCAACGTTTCGATGACGTGGCCCGGCTGGACGTGCAGGAGCAGGGCGGGCTGGCCTGCGTGGCCCTGTTCCGCACCGACGCGCAGACGCATCGGGCGCCCTATCCGCTGCGCGCCTTCGAGCGCCATCGCCTGGGCAGCCAGAGCTTCATCCCGCTGGGGGCCAGCCGTTGCCTGGCGGTGCTGGCCGGCAGTGGCGAGACCCCCGACGAGGCGGCCATCGTCGCCTTCCTGATCGAGCCCGGCCAGGGTGTGACGCTGCGGCGTGGTGTCTGGCATCACCCGCTGATCACGGTGGGTGCGGCTGACGTGCTGGTCATCGAACGCGCAGCGGCCAGCGAGGATTGCCAGGTCATGGCCATGACCACGCGCGTGGATGTGCGGCTGGACTAGTCGGCCTGCTGGTCCGGCTCATGTTGAGCCTGGGCAAGCTGCGCCAGGCGAATCCTGCAATAATGATGGATTGTCACGGCCTTGATCAGTCTTGCGCATGCCCGGCATGTGCGCTGTACGTCGGCCGCCTTCCTTCTTTCCTGTCACCGTCATGCTGCATGCAGTCGCCGCCTCCGTCCTGTGGGGCCTGTTCCCGCTTTACTTCAAGTTGTTGAAGGAGGTTTCCTCCTTCGATATCGTGGTGCAGCGCCTGTTCTGGTCCTGCGTGTTCCTGGCGGGGGTGCTGGCCTGGCGGCGGCAGTGGCGCTGGCTGGGCGAGGTGGCGCGGCAGCCCAGGGTAGTGGCCGGCTGCCTGCTGTCGGCGCTGCTGCTGAGCGGCAACTGGACCCTCTATGTCTGGGCGGTCAATGCCGGTCGCATCGTCGATACCAGCCTGGGCTATTTCATGAGCCCCCTGATGAGCGTCTTCATGGGTTACCTCATCCTCAAGGAGCGCATGCGCCCGCTGCAATGGCTATCGGTGTTCCTGGCGCTGGGGGCGGTGCTCTGGCTGACGCTGGCCAACGGCAGCCTGCCCTGGATTTCGCTGTTGATCGCCCTGTCCTTCGCCTTCTATGGCCTGCTGCGCAAGACCGCCCACCTCGGCCCGCTGGAAGGGCTGTCGCTGGAAACCCTGCTGATGCTGCCGCTGGTCCTGCTGTTGCTGGGCATCGATAGCCTGCGCGGCAGCAATGCCTTCACCCACGCCTCCACCACCGCCCAGGTCCTGCTGGTGCTGTCCGGTCCCATCACGGCGGTGCCACTGCTGTTGTTCGCCCATGGTGCGCGCCGCATCCCGCTGTCCATGCTGGGCCTGATGCAGTACATCTCGCCCACCATCCAGTTGCTGGGCGGGGTGCTGATCTATGGCGAACCCTTCACCGGCGCCCGCGCCATCGGCTTTTGCGTGATCTGGGCGGCGCTCGCGGTATACTCCGCCGAAGGCTTGTGGCGCTACCTGCGCTCGCGCGCACAAAGCTCGACCGAGCCCGGCGCCGGCAGCGCCTGAACACCGGCTCATCGTTTCCCTCTTACTGGCAACTCATACCATGGCCCAATACGTCTTTACCATGAACCGCGTCGGCAAGATCGTGCCGCCGAAGCGGCAGATCCTCAAGGACATCTCGCTGTCCTTCTTCCCCGGCGCCAAGATCGGCGTGCTCGGCCTGAACGGCTCGGGCAAGTCCACCCTGCTCAAGATCATGGCCGGCATCGACAAGGAAATCGAGGGTGAAGCCATCCCGATGCCCAACCTGAACATCGGCTACCTGCCGCAGGAACCGCAACTCGACGCCGAGAAGACAGTGCGCCAGGAAGTCGAAAGCGCCCTGGGCGAAGTCTTCGAAGCCCAGGCCAAGCTGGATGCCGTCTACGCCGCCTATGCCGAGGAAGACGCCGATTTCGACGCCCTGGCCACCGAGCAGGCACGGCTGGAGGCCATCATCGCTGCCGCTGACGGCAACAGCCTGAACCAGCAACTGGAAATGGCCGCCGACGCGCTGCGCCTGCCGCCGTGGGATGCCAAGATCGGCGTGCTCTCGGGTGGTGAAAAGCGCCGCGTGGCACTGTGCAAGCTGCTGCTCTCCAAGCCCGACATGCTGCTGCTGGACGAACCGACCAACCACCTGGATGCCGAATCGGTGGACTGGCTGGAGCAGTTCCTGCAACGCTTCCCCGGCACCGTGGTGGCCATCACCCACGATCGCTACTTCCTCGACAACGCCGCTGAATGGATCCTGGAACTGGACCGTGGCCACGGCATCCCCTGGAAGGGCAACTACAGCACCTGGCTGGAACAGAAGGAAGCCCGCCTGAAGCAGGAAGAATCCAGCGAATCGGCGCGCCAGAAGACCATCGCCAAGGAACTGGAATGGGTGCGGCAGAACCCCAAGGGTCGCCAGGCCAAGAGCAAGGCACGTCTGGCCCGCTTCAACGAACTGTCCGAGTACGAATACCAGAAGCGCAACGAGACCCAGGAAATCTTCATTCCCGTGGCCGAGCGCCTGGGCAATGAAGTCATCGAGTTCAAGGATGTCAGCAAGGGCTATGGCGACCGCCTGCTGATCGACAACCTGAACTTCAAGATTCCGGCCGGCGCCATCGTCGGCATTATCGGCCCCAACGGCGCCGGCAAGTCGACCCTGTTCCGCATGCTGGCCGGCCGCGAGACCCCGGACAGCGGTGAACTGGTGCTCGGCCCCACCGTCAAGGTGTCGCTGGTGGACCAGTCGCGTGAAGACCTGGGCAACAAGAAGACGGTCTTCGAGGATGTTTCCGGCGGTGCCGACATCCTCACCGTGGGCCGTTTCGAAATGCCGTCGCGTGCCTACCTGGGGCGCTTCAACTTCAAGGGCGGCGACCAGCAGAAGGTCGTCGGCAACCTCTCCGGTGGCGAGCGTGGCCGCCTGCACCTGGCCAAGACCCTGCTGCAGGGCGGCAACGTCCTGCTGCTGGATGAACCGTCCAACGACCTCGACGTGGAAACCCTGCGTGCCCTGGAAGATGCGCTGCTGGAATTCGCCGGCACCGTGCTGGTGATCTCCCACGATCGCTGGTTCCTGGACCGCATCGCCACCCACATCATCGCCTTCGAGGGCGATTCCCAGGTCACCTTCTTCGACGGCAACTACCAGGAGTACGAAGCCGACAAGAAGAAGCGCCTCGGTGAAGAAGGCGCCAAGCCCAAGCGCATCCGTTACAAGCCGGTGACGCGTTGATCGTCTGACCGATCCGTCCCAGAGAAACGCCGCTGAACGTCGCTGACGTCAGCGGCGTTTTTTTCGCCGGCGGGGATGGCGTGTAAAGAGTTGTAGAGATGCATGACGTGGCCCGTGCCGATGGCTACCATCCCAGCATCACAGGAATCCTCGGGGGGACGTCGATGAAGACGCGTCAGGTGCTGGCCATCTGTCTGCTGCTGGGTGCTTGCGCCAGT
This sequence comes from Herbaspirillum sp. AP02, assembly GCF_015767275.1. Taxonomy (GTDB): domain Bacteria; phylum Pseudomonadota; class Gammaproteobacteria; order Burkholderiales; family Burkholderiaceae_D; genus Herbaspirillum. The sequence continues at coordinate 142,632 of NZ_JADWMY010000011.1, read as the reverse complement.
TCGCAACCGGTCACGCAGATCGACAAGGACACCTATCTGCTGGTGGCCAGCTCGCGCTGGCACGGCAACGAGGGCGTGGCGATCCAGGGCGTGCAGCAGGCCGACGACTGGTGTCGCCAGCGCGGACGCCGCGCACGCGTGACCGGCAGTGAGCGCTCCGACGGCGTGATCGGGGTGATGCCGCCGAAGGTGATGTTGAGTTTCAAGTGTGATCCCTTGCCCTAGGGCCCGTTCCCATGGCCCGGGAGTGGGCAGAAAACGCCCCGCGCGGGTAGAATCACGCCCTCGCGCCCACCAGGCGCCCGGTCGAGAAGAGGCCGCCGTCCTATCCCGGGCGCGATGATCTCTCCTTCCTCGTTCGCGTCATCCGCGCACCCGATAAAAAATTCGCGCCACCTGGCTCCCCTGGCATCGTTTGCCATCGGGTCCCAGGACTGTCTCCATCATTCATCCGCCCTGACATGCTCGCCACGATTACCCGCCTCTTCCCCGTGTGGGCGCTGCTGCTTTCCGCCGCCGCCTATTTCTCGCCGCCGACCTTCACGCCCCTGGGCAAATACATCACCCAGCTCCTCACCCTGATCATGCTGACCATGGGCGTGACGCTGACGGTGGATGACTTCAAGCGCATCATCAAGCGCCCCGCGCCGGTGGCTGCCGGCATCATCCTGCACTACCTGGTCATGCCGCTGGCCGCCTGGGTCATCGCCAAGGTGCTGCGCATGCCGCCTGACCTGACCGCCGGCATGGTGCTGGTGGGCAGCGTTGCCTCCGGCACCGCCTCCAATGTGATGATCTATCTCTCGCGTGGCGACGTGGCGCTGTCGGTCACCATCTCCACGCTGTCGGCGCTGGTGTCGGTGTTTGCCACGCCGCTGCTGACCGAACTGTATGTGGACGCTTCCATCCACTTCGACGCGCATGCCATGCTGATGTCCATCGTGCAGATCGTGGTGGTGCCCATCGCCGTGGGCCTGGTATTGAACATCTTTGCCGGCCGCCTGATCCGCCGTATCGAACCCTACCTCTCGCTGGTGTCGATGGTGGCGATCCTGCTGATCATCTCGGCGGTGGTCGCCGGCAGCCAGGCCAGCATCGCCTCGGTCGGCCTGGTGGTGCTGGTGGGCGTGATCCTGCATAACGGCCTGGGTTTGCTGGGCGGCTACTGGGGTGGTCGCCTGCTCGGCTTCGAGGAAGCCGTGTGCCGCACCCTGGCCATCGAGGTGGGGATGCAGAATTCCGGTCTGGCGGCTGCGCTGGGCAAGCTTTACTTCACCCCGGTGGCGGCCTTGCCGGGCGCGCTGTTCTCGGTGTGGCACAACCTGTCGGGTTCGCTGCTGGCCGGTTACTGGCGCGGTCGCCCACCGCGTGACTGAGGCCTGATACTCGCTTGATACGACGCGGCCCGCTCCCGGATGGAAGCGGGCCGTTGTTCATGGGTCGTTATGTGCCTACAATCGGCCACATTCATCATCCAAGGAAGGGACCATCATGCAAAAACGCCAGTTCATGCGCCTGGGCGCCACTCTGCTGGCCACACCGGCCGCCCTGCCGGCGCTGGCTGCGGACAAGAAGGCCGGTGGCTCCGGGCCGGTGTTGCTGACCGTCACCGGCGACATCGGCAACAGCAATCGCGGCGCCCTCGATCCGGCGCTGGACCAGATGATGGCCAAGCAGAAACTGAGTTTCGACAAGGCCTATACCTTCGACTTTGCCGCCCTGTCGGCCCTGCCTTCGGTGGAAATCCACCCCACGCTGGAATACGACCGCCGTCGCCATAGCCTGCGTGGTCCCTTGTTGTCGGAGGTGTTGCGTGTCTGTGGCGCCCCCGCCGCGCTGCAGAACTGCGCCCTGCGCGCCGTGGATGGCTATGCGGTGCTGGTGTCCGCAGCCGACATCGCCAAGTACCGCTTCATCGTCGCCACCCACCTGGATGGCAAGCCGATTCCGCTGGGCGGGCTCGGCCCGCTGTGGGCGGTCTACGATGCCGACAGTTTCCCGGAGATGACTGCACGCCCCTTGCCGGAACGTTTCGGCCAATGCCCGTGGGGCCTGTACCACATCGCCGTGCGCAAGGCCTGATGCAAGCGTCGGTGAACGCGCCGACGCGCTTCAGACATTGATGGCGCTGTCCGACTTCATCCGCTTGCGCAGTTCGAACTTCTGGATCTTGCCGGTGGAGGTCTTGGGCAACGGGCCGAAGTAGATCGCCTTGGGCACCTTGAAGCCGGCCAGGTGGCCACGGCAGAACTCGGCCAGTTCGGCCGCGCCGATGTCGGCACCTTCCTTCAGTTCGACGAAGGCGCAGGGGGTCTCTCCCCACTTCTCGTCCGGCTGTGCCACCACGGCGGCTGCCAGTACGGCCGGGTGGCGGTAGAGCACGTCTTCCACTTCGACGCTGGAGATGTTTTCACCACCGGAGATGATGATGTCCTTGCTGCGATCCTTGATCTTGATGTAGCCGTCGGCATTCATCACGCCCAGGTCGCCGGTGTGGAACCAGCCACCGGCGAAGGCTTCGTGCGTGGCCTTGTCGTTCTTCAGATAGCCCTTCATGCAGATGTTGCCGCGGAACATGATCTCGCCGATCTCCTCGCCATCGGCGGCCACCGCTTCCATGGTGTCCGGCGAGAGTACCGTCACGCCGCTCTGCAGGTGATAGCGCACCCCCTGGCGCGACTTCAACACCGCCCGCTGGTCCACCGACAGGCCGCTCCAGTCATCCTGCTCGGCGCAGACCGCCGCCGGCCCGTAGACCTCGGTCAGGCCATAGACGTGGGTCAGTTCGAACTGCATCGCCTCCATCTTGGCCAGCACGGCTGCCGGTGGCGGCGCCCCGGCCACCATCGCCTTGACCGGGCCGCGAATGCCGGCGCGCCAGCCCTCGGGCGCATTGGCCAGCGCCGCATGGACGATGGGTGCGGCGCAGTAATGGGTGATGCCGTGCTCGGCGATCAGGTCGAACACCAGCTTGGGCTCGAACTTGCGCAGGCAGACGTTCACCCCGGCGCGCGCGGCGACCGTCCACGGGAAGCACCAGCCATTGCAATGGAACATGGGCAGCGTCCAGAGATAGACCGGGTGCTTGGGCAGGTCCCATTCGAGGATGTTGGACACTGCATTCAAGGCCGCGCCACGATGGTGATAGACCACCCCCTTGGGGTCGCCAGTGGTGCCGGAGGTGTAGTTCAGGGCAATCGCATCCCATTCATCGGCCGGCATCTGCCAGTCGAATTGTTCGTCACCGCTGGCCAGCAGGGCTTCGTATTCCAGGTGACCGAAGCGTTCGCCGGCCACCGGTGGCGGGCCCAGTTCATCAAAGACTTCGACGATCTTCAGCGCCGGTAATTGCGTGCGCAACTGCTGCGCCAGTGCGGCGAATTCGCTGTCGATCAGCAGTACCCGGGCTTCGCCATGGCGCAGCATGAAGACGATGGATTCGGCGTCGAGCCGGATGTTGAGTGCGTTGAGCACGGCACCGGCCATCGGTACGCCGAAGTGCGCCTCCACCATCGCCGGAGTATTGGGCAGCATGGCCGCCACGGTGTCGTTCTTGCCCACGCCCAGGCCTTGCAAGGCGCTGGCCAGGCGGCGCGTGCGGCGGTAGGTCTGTTCCCAGTCCTGACGCAGTGCGCCGTGGATGATGGCGGTGCGCTTGCCATACACGGCGGCGGCACGCGCGATGAAATCGATGGGGGTGAGGGCCGCGTAATTGGCGGTATTGCGGCCGAGGCCGGTGTCGAAATCTGCCATGTCTGTCTCCTAGCGGCGGGGATGGTGGGGCGGCGACCTTGTGCATTTTTTATCAGTCGCGCATCAGCTTCATAGGGTAGCACTGAAGCCGGCTTGCGCTTTGTCATCACGACGACAAGGCTGACATGCGACAATATCCAGCGTTTTCCTCCTTCCCCCCAGCCCCTCATGAGCAGCAAGATGGCGCAGCTTCTGCAGCAATACGACTGGTTCGCCGCGCTGGCGAGCGAGCATCGCACGCTGGCTGCTGCCACCACCCAGCTCACACGCTTTGCCGCCGACGCCTTCGTGGCCCGGCGCGGCGAGCTCTCGCAATACTGGATCGGCGTGCACGAGGGCCTGATCAAGCTGGCGGTCTACAACATCGACGGCCGCAGCAGCACGCTGTCGGGCGTGCCCGAAGGCGGCTGGTGCGGCGAGGGCAGCGTGATCAAGCGCGAGCCGCGCCGCTACGACGTCATCGCCATCCGCGCCTCGCAGATCCTGCTGGTACCGGCCGATACCTTCCATCGCCTGATGGCCGAGAGCCTGCCCTTCAATGCCTTCGTGATCGGCCAGCTCAACGAACGCATGGGCCAGTTCATCGCCACCGTGCAGAACGAGCGTCTGCTGGATGTGGATGCCCGCGTAGCACAGGCGATTGCGCAACTGTTCCATCCCATGTTGTACCCGCGTACCTCCAAGGTGCTGGAACTGTCGCAGGAAGAGATCGGCCTCCTGACCGGTCTGTCACGCCAGCGCGTGAACCAGGCCATGCGCCACCTGGCAGAACTGGGGCTGGTAGAGATTTCCTACCAGAGCATCCGCGTGGTCGACCTCGATGGCCTGCGCGCCTTCGGCATGGCCTCGCTATGAGGCGGCGCAGCCTGTCACCGCAACGACAGTCTGGCGGCCAGGCCTGGCATACCATCGGCCGACCTTCCCGGAACTGAATTCCCATGGCCATCGTCACCCACCATCACCTGCAATTGCGCGAACTGCGTTTCGCCGCGCCGGCGCGGGTGCGGGTGTGGAAGGGCGCAGCCACGCTCAGGAGCGGCAATGTCACCATCGAACTGAGGGAGGGCGAGAGCTTCACGGTCCCGTCCTTCGTGCGCTTCTCCTGCCTGGCCCATCCACGCATGGCGGCGCAGGGCATGCGTCCGGCCGTCTGGTCGCTGGCGCTGGAGACGCAATCCCCGGCTGACATGGAAAGTGCGGCCGATGCCAGCAAGCCCCATGCACGTCGCCTGGCCGCCGCGATCTTCGCGCGACCTGCCGCCGACTGGCGCGCCGAGGGCATTGCCCGTGACTGGCAGATGAGCCCGGCGCGCCTGCGCGCGCTGCTGTTCGCCGAAGGCGAATCGCTGCGCAGCCTGGTGCGTGAGCAGCGCGTGGCCTGGGTCCTGGCCGGGCTGGCGCGCATGGAAGATGCCGGCGCACCGCCTGCGATGGCCGGATTTGCCTCGCTGGCGGCGCTGCAACGGGCTTGCCAGGAAGCCATCGGCCTGCCGCCGGAGATTGCCCGGCGCGCCATCTCCCTGCTCAGCAGCACGCCCGTGCAGGTCGCACCGTCGCGCCAGGACGAGGCGCGCAAGCCGCGCTACCGCCCCTATTTCTGAGATTTCCGGCGCGCAGTCCGCCGCCCGGCGGCAAGTTTGCTACCATCTGCGCTTTCCCTCAATTCTGTGTGGCCCGTTACGGGCCGATTTCTCATGAGCAAGTTCTGGAGCCCCATCGTCAGCCGCCTGACGCCCTACACCCCCGGCGAACAACCCAAGATCGCGCGCCTGGTCAAGCTCAATACCAACGAGAGCCCGTATGGCCCGTCGCCGCTGGCGCTGCAGGCCATCGCCCGCGAAGTCAGCGACAGCCTGCGCCTGTATCCCAATCCGGATGCCGAGCCGCTCAAGCTGGCCATCGCCCGCCGCCATGCCGCCGACGGCATCAGCGCGCGCGAGGTGTTCGTGGGCAACGGCTCCGACGAAGTGCTGGCGCATGCCTTCCAGGCCCTGCTGCAGCATGGCAAGCCCATCCTGTTCCCGGACATCACCTACAGCTTCTATCCGACCTACGCCGGCCTGTACCAGGTCGAGTATCGCGCCGTGCCGCTGGCCGAGGATTTCACGCTGCGCGCCGATGACTACATCGGCCAGGGCGAGGCCATCGGCGGCATCATCTTCCCCAACCCGAACGCGCCCACCGGTTGCCTGCTGGGCCTGGAGCAGGTCGAGCGCATCCTGCAAGGAAACCCGGAGCGGGTGGTGGTGGTCGATGAAGCCTATATCGATTTCGGCGGCCAGAGCGCCATCCCGCTGGTGCAGCGCTATCCCAACCTGCTGGTGGTGCAGACCTTCTCCAAGTCGCGCGCGCTGGCCGGCATGCGGGTCGGTTTTGCCATCGGCCACGCCGACCTGATCGATGCACTGGAGCGGGTCAAGAACAGCTTCAACTCCTATCCGCTGGATCGCCCGGCGATTGCCGGCGCTACCGCCGCCATCGAGGACGAGGACTATTTCCAGAAGAGCTGCGGCATGGTCATCGCCAGCCGTACCGCCCTGGTGGCGCAACTGGAAGGCCTGGGCTTCCAGGTCCTGCCGTCGGCCGCCAACTTCGTCTTTGCACGCCATCCACAACATGATGCGGCCACCCTGGCGGCGGCGCTGCGCAGCGACGGCATCATCGTGCGTCACTTCAAGACCGAGCGCATCAACCAGTTCCTGCGCATCACCATCGGTACCGACGCGGATTGCGGCACGCTGGTGGAGGCATTGGGTCGTTACCTGGGGCAGGGCTGATCGCTGCGGGCGTCGGCCCGCGGTGCAGAAAACCTCAGGCAACGCGTGGCGCTCGTTCCGTGCGCCGCGTCTCACCTCAGCCCAGCGGCCGCTGGCGCCACGCCACCAGGGACCCGGCCAGCAGCATCAGTGCGGAAAACACCAGTCCGCGTTGCAGCCCACCGGCGCCATCGGCGATCCAGCCGACGATGGACGGACCGATGATCTGCCCGACCGCGAAGACGATGGTGAAAGCGCTGATGCCGGCCGGCCAGTCCGAGGGCGGCAGGTTGTGGCGCACCATGGCCGTGGTCGAGGCCACCGCAGAGAGAAAACATCCCCCGAAGAGCAGGCCGGAGGCGAACACTGCCAGCGTCGCGTCGGTCGTGGCCGGCAGCAGCGTGGCCACGCACAGCAGGCCGTTGAGGATGGCCAGCGACTGCCCGCCACGGAAGCGGTCCAGCATGCGCGCCCAGATGCGTGAGGAGGCGAAGGTGGCCGCGCCCAGCAGCGCAAAGAAGAGCGTGATGCGCGCCGGTGCCATGCCTTCTTCCTTGAGCAGAGCGATGACAAAGGTCATGTAGCCGATATAGCCCAGTCCGAAAAAGAGATAGCCGACCAGTCCGTATAGCAGGCTGCGTGCGCGCCAACGGCTGGCGCCGGCCGCCTGCGCCGGGCTGGTCGGCATCAGTCGCGCCGGCAATGCCATGACCACGCTGGCCGCCAGCGCCAGTACGCCCAGCAGTATCCAGGCCGATTGCCAGGGATGGGGCGCGCCCTGTGCCAGGGCGGCGTCCATCACGGGTGGCACCAGCAGTGCGGCGGCGACGATGCCGATGCCGGTGCCACCGTAGTAGAGCCCCAGCAGCAGGCCTGCGCGTTGCGCATGCAGCGCCGCCAGGCGGCTGACCAGCAGTCCCCCCGAGACGAAGATGAACGCACTGGTCACGCCCGTGACCATCCGCAGCAACAGTTGTAGCAGTGTGTCCGTGGTCAGGGCCGGCAGGAAGGACAGCAGCGCCGTCCCGAAGGCGCCTGCAATGAGCACCCGGTGCGCCTGGAAGCGGCGCATCAGCAATGGCGTCAGCAGCGCGCCCAGCAGGTAGCCCAGGGCATTGCCGGTGTTCATGCCGCCGGCCACCAGATAAGGCCAGCCGAGGTCGGCGCGCATCGGTGCCAGCAGCAGGGCGTAGGAAAAACGCGCCAGGCCGAGTGCCACGGCGGTGCCAAGCGACAGGGCCAGGGCAGTCAGGATGGGGTGGCGCAGGATGAAGGGCGAGGGCGCATGCGCAGCGTGGCTGGTCATGGGGTGGCGTCTCCGGGCGGTCTTGTTATGGCGCCCAGTGTAGCCGATGCAGCAGGGATGCACGCTGCATCGGTGGCGGTTCAACTGGCAATGGGGCGCCAGTTGTGCTCCTGTACCACGTGCAGGCAGGCGTCCACTACCACCGGATCGAGACGGCTGCCACGCTGGCGCTGGATTTCTTCCAGCGCCACGGCCATGCCCAGCGACTTGCGGTAGGGGCGGTCGGCCGACATCGATTCGACGATGTCAGCAACGGTCAGGATGCGCGATTCGAAGGGCAGGGCGTCGCCGCTGATGCCACGCGGATAGCCGCTGCCGTCGAGGTATTCATGGTGGCACCAGACGATCTCGGCCAGGTTGAAGGGGAAGCTGATCTTGTTGAGCATCTCGTAGCCGAATTGCACGTGGGTCTTGAGCACGCCATATTCGTCGGCCGTGATGCGGCCCGGCTTGGTGAGCAGCTCCAGCGGTATCCTGGCCTTGCCGATGTCATGCACCTGGGCCGCCATGTGCAGCACGTCGATGCGCTCGGCCGGCAGGCACAGATGCCGCCCGATCATGACCGCCAGCTCGGCGGTCTGGTCTTCGTGATTGGGCGTATAGCCGTCAGTGAGCCGATGCATGGCGATCAATGCATCGATGACTTCCTGATAGATCTTGTTCGGTTCTGAAACTGGCATTCCTGTCCCTGCGAGATTGCAGCCGCCGGCAGCGTCGGTCGCTCAGAGCTGCGGTTCGATCCGTGATCTGCAAGGCGGCATGCGCCCTTCTTGCAAGCTGGCAGGTCCGTTGGCTTCTGATTGGCCGCCCGCAGACGGCCCTGCACCGCGGTGTCCGACAGCGCATGACGATGCGCTTTCCCGGTTGTCGGATAATAGCGGTTTGCAATACTGAAACTCATTTCAGGAAAGAAATGATTTTTGCGCAGTTTACATTCCTGACCTATCGATGACAACCAAGCCGTCTCCTTCCCGTCCTGCTTCTCCCTCGCGTCTGATCTGGCGCAAGTTTGCCATTCCCCTGTTTTTCCTGCTGCTGGGAATCGTTTTTGCCACCTGGGCCGCACGCATTCCCGCCATCCGGGATCATTTGCAGCTGGATGCGGCTACCCTGGCGCTGGTGCTGTTGTGCGGCGGAATCGGCGCGGTCGGTTCGTTTCCGCTGGCGGCCTGGATCACCGCACACTACGGGGCGCGCCATAGCACCCTCTACGCCGGGCTGGCGCTGCTGGTGTCGCTGCCGCTGCTGGGCCTGGCGCCGGGACTGGCGAGCCTGATGCTGGTGTGCACGCTGTATGGCGCAGCCTCCAGTTGCTTCGACGTCGCCATCAACGCGCTCGGTGCCCAGGCCGAACGCGATGCCGGGCGACCCATCATGTCGATGCTGCACGGCTGGTTCTGCGTAGGGACCTTCTCGGGCGCGCTGGCTGCCAGTGCGGTGGCGGGGCTGGGCATCGCTCCGGTCTGGCATTTCCTGCTGGTGGCGGCGCTGTTCCTCTATCCCCTGCATGCGGCCTACACGGCCCTGCCTGACGACCGCCCGGAACACGATCCGCAGCGCAAGCTCTTCGCGGTACCGCACGGGCATCTGGTGGTGCTGGGGGTGATCGCCTTTTGCGGGGCCATCGTCGAGGGTTCGGTGGCCGACTGGAGTGGCATCTACATGAAGGACCATATCGGCGCCAGCGATGGCACCACGCCGCTGGCCTATGCCGCCTTCGCCGGCATGATGCTGATCATGCGCATGGTCGGTGACGGCCTCAAGGCCCGTTACGACGCGCGCCGCGTGGTCTGGGTCGGCACCCTGGTCGCCAGCGTCGGCATCGCGCTGGCGGTGGTCGCGCCGGGCATGGCCGTGGCTATCGTGGGTTTTGCCATCGCCGGTACCGGCGTGGCGGCGGTGTTTCCCTTCGTCTTCAGTGCTGCCGGCCGCCACGGTTCGACGGCACTGGCGGCAGTGGCCACGCTGGGCTATAGCGGTAGCCTGATCGGGCCGCCGGTATTCGGCTTCCTGGCGCATGGCTGGGGTCTGCAGGCGGCGCTGGCGCTGCTGGGCGTGCTGTGCCTGGCCATGGCCGGCTCCAGCCGGCGCGCGCTATGGCTGCAGTAGATGGCGCGGGCGCCTACAATGGCGCCTCTTTTTGGTACAACGGATGCAAGGAAAATCACGATGCGCAACCTGGTCCTGCTGCCGGGCTTCATGCTCAACGAACACCTGTGGGACGACATGCAAGGCGATCTCGCCACGCTGGGCTCCCTGACCTTTGGCGACCTCGGCCAGGACATCGGCGTCCAGGCCATGGCCGATGCGGTCCTGCGGCAGGCACCGGAGCGTTTCGTGTTGTTCGGCTTTTCCATGGGAGGCTTCGTGGCCCAGGCGATTGCCCTCAAGGCGCCCGAGCGCGTGCTCGGGCTGGCCTTGCTCAATACCTCTTCGCGCCCGCAGACCGAGCGTGAATCGCAGGGCACGCTGGCCCAGATCGACATGGCCCAGCGCACGCCCTTCAAGGGGCTGACCTCGCGGGCGCTGGCTTCGTCGCTGCATCCGGCGCGCAGTAGCGACCGGACGCTGCTGGACCGGCTGCAGGCGATGGCACTGGCCAACGGCAAGGAAGTCTTCCTGCGCCAGCTGCAGACCCTGCGCGACAGCAATGCGGAAGAGCTGCAGCAATTGCAGTGCCCGGTCCTCATCGTCAGCAGTGATGAAGACAAGTTGCGCAGCGTGGAGGAATCGGAAGAGATGGCACGACGGATACCGCAATCGTGCCTGGAGATCATCGGCGATAGCGGTCACATGACGCCGATGGAAAAGCCGCAGGAGTTGTTTGCCATCATCTCGGACTGGATCGTCCGTTCAGATCTGTAATCTCTCCCGGGGGCGCGGGACGCAGGCGGAGCGGCCCGCTCATCCGGCGCGCGGCCTGACAGCACTCTGTCTGCTCAACCTTCGTCGAGCTCCTTGCGCGGGGCACCGGCTGCCCGGCCGCCCGCACCCTTGTTGACTTCGTCCAGACCGCCCGTACCGCGCAGGTCGGTATCGACCTGGCCCTTGCGGATATCGTCGTAGGCCTGGCGGATTTCCGGGCGGTCTACCTGATGGCCGCTGCGCGCCGGGTCCTGGCGGTCAACGTTCTGGTCTTGCTCATGCGGTAGTCGGGGTTTGTCGTGTTTCGGATGACGATCTTTTCTGGTTCTCAGGAAGCTGGTCATGTTGGGGTCCTCGCATCAAATGGTTGACTCTTCTTTTGCTGCAGGGCAGGTACCGTGAGGCGTGACTACGGCGGGTCACAAGCTCATCAGCTACCTTGCGCATGCACGAAGCGAACAAATACGACCGGACCCCGTACAAGAAGTGCCGCCAGTTACAAGGCAGGATGCAAAATAGGATTCTGTCCGACAGACGATTCGCACAAGGCGAGCGGCAAGAGCGTGGTAGGGCGATGAACTCGTCCGTGGGATGCGCCAGGACTGGGCGCGTTCCCCCGCGCTGGTGCAGAGATGCACAAAAAGAGAAAGGCGGATGGGGTCACCCATCCGCCTTTGCTCAAACCATCAATACTCCGCCGTGCAGGCCCCTACAACGCCAGCCGGGCGCGCGCTGCGCGGTATTCGGCTTCCAGCCGGTCCACCATCTCCGCGACACCGGGTACGTCCTCCATCAGTCCCACTCCCTGACCCGCGCCCCAGATGTCGCGCCAGGCCTTGGCCTTGCTGCCGCCGCCTGAGCCGAAGTTCATCTTGGTCTTGTCGGCCTCGGGCAGGTTGTCCGGGTCCAGCCCGGCATTGACGATGGACTTCTTGAGATAGTTGCCGTGTACCCCCGTGAAGAGGTTGGTGTACACCACATCGGCCGCGGTGGAGTCGACGATGGCCTGGCGATAGGCTTCATCGACGTTCGATTCGCGGGTCGCCAGCCAGCGCGAGCCCATGTAGGCGAAGTCGGCGCCCATGGCCTGCGCGGCCAGCACGGCGTCGCCCGTGGCAATGGCGCCGGACAGCACCAGCGGCCCCTGGAACATCTTGCGTACCTCGCCCACCAGCGCGAAGGGAGACAGTGTCCCGGCATGACCGCCGGCGCCGGCCGCCACCAGGATCAGGCCATCGACCCCGGCTTCCAGCGCCTTTTCGGCATGGCGCAGGGAAATCACGTCATGCAGCACGATGCCGCCATAGCTGTGCACGGCATCCAGCATTTCCTGCGGCGGCGCGCGCAGGCTGGAGATGATGACGGGGACCTGGTGCTTGACGCAGGTGGCCACGTCCTGGGCCAGGCGGTCGTTGGACTGGTGCACGATCTGGTTCACCGCAATCGGACCGACCTTGCGCTCCGGATGCTGCGCCTGCCACTGCGCCAGTTCGTCCTGCAACTGGGTCAGCCAGACATCCAGCTGCTCTGCCGGCCGGGCATTGAGCGCGGGAAACGAACCGACCAGCCCGGCCTTGCACTGGGCCGCGACCAGCGCAGGACCGCTGGCGATGAACATGGGCGAGCAGATGATGGGCAGGCGCAGATCTTGCAATGCTTTGGGGTAAGCAGGGGCTGGTGGCATGGTCGTCTCTCGTTGGTTGTCGTTATATCAAGGCACAAGGCCGCTTTTGTCGGACGATTATAGGATAAAAGTCGAAAAAATATAACGACCGTGCTTTTTGTTGCGCGAATGGGAAATTGCAGGAAATTATTTATATGATTTACTGTCTTATCCCGGCCATGTGCTATGTTTTCCACAAGCTTGGCGTAAAACAGGCCACGCAGGCGCCACCGGGGGCGTGTTGCGGGTCCGGCACAGCCGGAGGGGCCATGCCCGAGTTTCATCAGCCGTCATTTGTCGTAGGGGGAATCATGCAAAACTTCGATCTGGTCAACGTCCTCATCATCGTCCTGGCTGCCGTCGCACTGATCGCCGGCGCCGTGCTGCACAAACGCGCCTTGAAGAAGGCGCTGATCGAGGCCGACAAGTTGCCGGTACGCGGATTGCGTCGTTATCGTCAGCAGTGAGCAAACTGCAATAAGGAATAAGCGATGGCGCGGCGGCTGCTCATGGCAGCCCCGCGCCGTTCTGCTTGCCAGCTGTCAGTCGGTCGGTACCATCACTGCAACTGAGGCGACTGTCCAACAGTGCCGCCTCACCCCACCCGCTTTGCCGCCATCGCATTTCCCGCACGGCTGACCGACTTGCGTCCCAGGTGCTGCGAGATGAACTGTCCCGCATCGACCACCGCATCCAGGTCCACGCCCGTCTCTATCCCCAGGCCGTTCATCATGTACAGTACATCTTCGGTGGCGACGTTGCCGGTTGCGCCCTTGGCGTAGGGGCAGCCGCCCAGGCCGGCGACGGAGGCGTGGTAGATGCTGATGCCGACCTGCAGGCTGGCGTAGATGTTGGCCAGCGCCTGTCCATAGGTATCGTGGAAATGGCCGGAGAGTCCTTCGATATGGAATTCGCGGATCGCCGTTTCCATCACCGGGCGCACCTTGTCCGGCGTAGCCACGCCGATGGTGTCGGCGATGTCGATCTCGTCACAGCCCAGCTCGCGGAAGCGCCGGACGACATCGGCCACCGCCTCCAGCGGGACCTCACCCTGGTACGGGCAGCCGAAGGCGCAACTGACCGCCGCACGCAGGCGCTTGCGATGGGCCTTGGCGGCCTTGGCGACTTCGGCGAATCGGTCGATGGATTCAGCGATGGAGCAGTTGATGTTCTTCTGCGAAAACGCTTCCGAGGCCGCGCCAAAGATCACCACCTCATCCACACCCGCTTCCAGCGCCGCCTCGAAGCCCTTCATGTTGGGCACCAGCGCCGAATAGACCACGCCCGGCTTGCGCGTGATGCCATGCATGACCGCGGTCGAGGTCGCCATCTGCGGCACCCACTTGGGCGAGACGAAGGAGGCCGCTTCCACATTCGGGAAACCCGCCGCCGTGAGACGGTCGACCAGTTCGATCTTGATCGCGGCGGAAATGGTTTCCTTCTCGTTCTGCAGACCGTCGCGGGGTCCGACTTCGACGATCTTCACTTTCTTGGGCAGGTTCATCTGGCTTGTCTCCGTTGGCTGTGTTCGTGGGAATTCTTGTTCTGGTCTGGTTCAGTCGAGATCAGGCTGCGGTCGGCGCGGCGTCCAGTCGCACATCACTGACGGCGCCGCCGGTCATGTCCTGCAGTTGCGTGGCGGTGAGATTGAAGACGGCATGCGGGTGGCCGGCGGCGGCCCAGACGCTGTCGTAGTTGAACAGGTCGCGGTCGATCAGCATCACCGGCTTGACGACGTGGCCGACCGGGCAGACGCCACCGATGGCGTAGCCGGTGTTGTCGCGCACGAAGCGGGCATCGGCCTTGCCCAGCGGGCCGACCAGGGCGGTCACCTTGGCTTCGTCGACGCGGTTGGCGCCGCTGGCGATGACCAGCACCGGCGCATCGTCGGCCACACGGCGGAAGATGATGGACTTGGCGATCTCGGCCACGCTGCAACCGACGGCGGCGGCGGCCTCAGCCGAGGTGCGGCCGGTCGAGGGCAGCATCACGACCGGTTTGTCATGTCCCATGCCGGCCAGCAGGTCGGCAACGCGTTGGGCGGAGGAGGGCAGGGGGGCAGCGGTGTCGTTCATGGGTCGAGGTCGGATCAAACGCGGTAGGTAGATGGAGCGGGAAATGATAACAGCATGGCCGTCACGCTTCAGGCTCCGGCGCCGCGCTCACCGGTCCAGCAGGAACACGCCGTCGCTGTGCGCCGCGCCGGCCCGTTCCAGTTGCGCCACGCACCAGCGGGACAGGGCGATGTCGTCCATTTGCAGGAAGCGTTCATTGGTGATGCGCAGCAAGGGGATGTCGCGCATCATCGCCGGCAGTTGCTCCAGCGGGATACGGCCGCGCTCCAGCAGCAAGAACTTGATCAACACCTTGACGCCATTATGGGCGTTGCGCAATGGATCGGCCTGCAGATAGTCCAGCCGCGAGAAGGCCTTGTCCAGGGCGTCATCGATGTCCTGGAAGGGCGCGCCATGGCCGGGGATGACGGTATGCACGTCGAGCGTGCGGATCAGTTCCAGCGTGGCGCGCGCTTCATCGAAACCGGATTCGCCATCCAGCTCGGGAAAGATGATGCCGAAGCCATTGCGCCACAAGGCATCGGCCGAGATCAGCACGCCTTCCTGTGCGCAGTAGAACAGCAACGCATGCGGGTCATGTCCGGGAGCGGCCAGCGCCTGCCAGTCCAGGTCGCCCATGCGCAACACGTCGCCACTGCCGATGGTCTGCGACGACGTGAATCGCGGGCAGCGCTGGCCGGTGGCGCGGTAGCTGAGGGCGTCCTCGTCCCAGTGGCGGACCTTGTCCGCTTCGGCGGCGGGGATGGCAATGCGGCAGCCATAGGCTTCCTGCAGGGCGGCATTGCCACCGCAGTGGTCGGAGTGCAGATGGGTGTTGACCAGCAGGTCCAGCCCGTCCCGACCGCGCTGGGCCAGCACGTGCCGTACCAGCGTCAGGGTCTGCTCGGCATGGCTGACATAGCCGCTGTCGATCATCGCCACTTCGTCGCGGCCGAACAGCAGCACGTTGTTGGAGGACAGCCAGCCCCGCTCCAGCACGTGGATGGAGGGGGCCACGCGCAGCGCGGGGGCATTCATGGCAAAGTACCCGGCACGCTCAGGCGGCCTTGAATTCCAGCAACTGCGCGCCCTCGGCCACCTGGTCGCCAACCGTATAGAGCAGGTCCTCGACTACGCCGGCGGCGGGCGCGGCGATGGTGTGTTCCATCTTCATGGCTTCCATGATGAGCAGCGGTGCGCCCTGGGCTACGCTGGCACCCTTCTGCACCAGCAGGGCGACGATCTTGCCGGGCATCGGGGCGGTCAGGCGGCCGCCCTCGGCTTCGCTGTGGCCGGCGTGGGCCATGGGATCGAGATGGCGCAGGCTGCGCTGTCCCTGACCATCGAAGATGTGCAGCCATTCGCCCTCCCGCTGGACCTCGGCGCGCAGCGTGCGGCCATCCAGCGAGACCAGTACGCCATCCTCGCCGCTGGGGTCGAAGGCCAGCGTATGCTTGCCGCCGTCGGCAAGCAGCGTCCAGTGCCGGCCGTCGCCGGCGTAGTCCAGTTGCACCGTCGTCGGTCCCGCTTCGTCCTCGAAGTCCAGGCTGCGCAGCAGGCGGGTGTTGAGTCGCCAGCCACTGGTACGGGCCCAGGGATCGGTGTCGCTTGTGGCCTGGCGCTCCTGCTGCAGGATGGCGGCGCTGGCCAGCGCCAGGGTCTCGATACTTGGCCGGACGGGTGCCGGGAACAGGCTGTCGCGATGACGTTCGATCAGGCCGGTATCGAGATCGGCGGTGGCGAAGGCTTGACCGGCAATCAGGCGCTGCAGGAAGCCGATATTGGTGGCCAGCCCCACCACCTGGTACTGCGCCAGCGCACGCGCCATGTTGCGCAGGGCGGCGTCGCGGTCGGCGCCCCAGACGATGAGCTTGGCGATCATGGGGTCGTAGAAGGGCGAGATGGCATCGCCCTCGCGCACGCCGGAATCGATGCGCACCGGCGCCGGTTGCCCGGCACCACTCTCGCTCAGGCGGAACTCCACGGCTGCGGCGCTACGCATGCGGGTGAGGGTGCCGATGGAGGGCAGGAAGCCCTTCTCGGGATTCTCCGCATAGATGCGGGCTTCGATGGCGTGACCGTTGATGCGCAGTGCCTCCTGCTTCAGCGGCAGTGCCTGGCCTGCGGCCACGCGCAGTTGCCACTCCACCAGATCGAGGCCGGTGATCATTTCGGTGACCGGGTGCTCCACCTGCAGGCGGGTATTCATTTCCATGAAATAGAAACTGCCATCCTGGCCGCTGCTGTAGTCGGCGATGAATTCCACCGTGCCGGCGCCGACATAGCCGACGGCGCGGGCCGCAGCCACCGCCGCTTCCCCCATGGCAGCGCGGCGGCCGCAGCTCATCCCGGGGGCCGGGGCTTCTTCCAGGACCTTCTGATGACGGCGCTGCACGGAGCAGTCGCGTTCGAACAGATAGACGCAGTTCCCCTGGCCATCGGCGAAGACCTGGATTTCGATGTGGCGTGGCCGGGTCAGGTATTTTTCGACCAGCACGCGGTCGTCGCCGAAGCTGGAGATGGCCTCGCGCTTGCAGGAGGCCAGCGCGGCCTCGAAGTCTTCCGAGCGCTCGACCACGCGCATGCCCTTGCCACCACCACCGGCGCTGGCCTTGAGCAGTACCGGATAGCCGATGCGATCGGCTTCGCTACGCAGGAAATCGCTCTCCTGGCGCTCACCGTGGTAGCCCGGCACCAGTGGCACGGCAGCGGTTTCCATCAGCGCCTTGGCGGCCGATTTGGAACCCATGGCGCGGATCGCCGAGGCCGGTGGGCCGATGAAGACCAGGCCGGCGTCGGCGCAGGCCTGGGCGAATTCGGCGTTCTCGGAAAGGAAGCCGTAGCCCGGATGGATCGCCTGGGCGCCGGTGGCCAGGGCAGCGGCGATGATCTTGTCGGCGCAGAGATAGCTTTCCTTGGCCGGCGCCGGTCCCAGGCGCACGCTCTGGTCGCAGGCCTGGACGTGCTTGGCGCGGGCGTCGGCGTCGGAATAGACGGCCACCGTGGCGATGCCCAGGCGACGTGCGGTAGCCGCCACGCGGCAGGCGATTTCGCCGCGATTGGCGATCAGGATCTTGTTGAACATGGTGTCTCCTCGGTGGCGTGGCTCAGATGCGGAAGACGCCGAATCGGGTCTCTTCGATGGGGGCGTTGAGCGCCGCCGACAGGCCCAGCGCCAGCACCTGGCGGGTATCGGCGGGGTCGATCACGCCGTCGTCCCACAGTCGCGCCGAGGCGTAGTAGGGATGGCCCTGGCTTTCGTACTGGGCGCGGATGGGTTCCTTGAAGGCGGCTTCTTCCTCGGCGCTCCAGCTGCCGCCGCGGGCTTCGATGCCGTCGCGCTTGACGGTGGCCAGCACACTGGCGGCCTGTTCACCGCCCATCACCGAGATGCGTGCATTGGGCCACATCCACAGGAAGCGCGGCGAGAAGGCGCGGCCGCACATGCCATAGTTGCCCGCGCCGAAACTGCCGCCGATGATGACGGTCAGCTTGGGGACCTTGGCGGTGGAAACGGCGGTGACCATTTTTGCACCATGGCGGGCGATACCCTCGTTCTCGTACTTCTTGCCGACCATGAAGCCGGTGATGTTCTGCAGGAAGATCAGCGGGATCTTGCGCTGGCAACATAGTTCGATGAAGTGGGTGCCCTTTTCGGCGGCCTCCGAGAAGAGGATGCCGTTGTTGGCGATGATGCCCACCGGCATGCCGTGCAGGTGCGCGAATCCGCACACCAGCGTGGTGCCGTAGCGGGCCTTGAATTCATCGAACGCGCTGGCATCGACGATGCGGGCGATCACCTCGCGCACATCGAAGGGCTTGCGGGTATCGGTGGGGATGACGCCATACAGTTCCTGCGCCGGGTAGTGCGGTTCAACGCTCTCGCGCAGCGCCAGTTGCTGCGGCTTGCGGCGGTTGAGGTGACCGACGATGTTGCGGGCGATCGCCAGGGCGTGGGTGTCGTCCTGGGCCAGATGATCGGCCACGCCCGACAGGCGTGTATGGACGTCGCCGCCGCCCAGCTCCTCGGCACTGACCACCTCGCCGGTGGCGGCCTTCACCAGCGGCGGGCCGGCCAGGAAGATGGTGGCCTGGTCCTTGACGATGATGGATTCGTCGCTCATGGCCGGGACATAGGCACCACCGGCGGTGCAGGAGCCCATCACCACGGCGATCTGGGCAATGCCCTGGGCCGACAGGTTGGCCTGGTTGAAGAAGATGCGGCCGAAGTGGTCGCGGTCCGGGAAGACCTCATCCTGGTTGGGCAGGTTGGCGCCGCCGCTGTCGACCAGATAGATGCAGGGCAGGTGGTTGAATTCGGCGATCTCCTGGGCGCGCAGGTGCTTCTTGGCCGTCATCGGGTAGTAGGTGCCACCCTTGACGGTGGCGTCGTTGCAGACGATCACGCATTCCTGGCCGGCCACGCGGCCGATGCCGGTGATGATGCCGGCCGAGGGCGCGGCGTCCTTGAGGTTGCCGTCGCGATCCTTCTCGCGGTACATGCCGTAGGCGGCCAGTTGCGACAATTCCAGGAAGGGCGTGCCGGGGTCCAGCAGCATCTGCACGCGCTCGCGTGGCAACAGTTTGCCGCGGGCCAGGTGTTTTTCGCGGGCGGCCTGGCCGCCTCCTTCGGCGATGGCCGCGACCTTCTGGCGCAGGTCATCCACGATGCGCTGCATGGCTTCGCGATTGTGCTGGAATTCCTCGCTGCGCGGGTTGAGCTTGCTTTCAATCTGCGGCATGGTGGTCTCTCGTCTCTCTGTTTTAGTTTCTTGTTGTGGCGCCGTGGTGCAGAAAGCGTCAGCCTTCGGGGAAGTTGCCGTCCACGTAGTACCAGCGTATCTGTCCCTCGCCATCGGGCTGGCGCACGAAGTTGCTGATCTCGTGCAGGCGGTGGGCCTTGCCCCCCACCTTGAAGCGCGCCACGAATTCGACCGTGGCGGTATCGCTGCCGGCAGCGTGCTGGTGCTTCTTGATCTCCAGGCCGATCCACTTGACGTCGGTCTCGCTGGTGAGCTCTTCTTCCGGCAGTGTCTCGGGGAACCAGGTGGCGCGCAGGTAGGCTTCGTCGCGCAGGGCGTAGGCGCTATAGCGCGAGCGCATCAGCAGTTCGGCTGTGGCGGGCACCTGGCCGCCGGTGATGAAGCGGCCGCAGCATTTGTCGAAGCTGGGCTGGCCGCAGGGGCAGGGGCCGCTCTTGTCTTTCTTGTTGCTCATCAGATCTTTCCGTTTTTCAGCAGGGCTTCCAGTTGGGGGAAGCGGTCGAAGCCCCAGAATTGTTCGCCATCGGCAATCACGAAGGGCGAGCCGAACACACCGGCCTTGCCGGCGGCCTCGGTCGCCTGCCGCAGCTGGTCCTTCAGTTCGGGAGACGCCAGGGCCGCCTCCAGCGCGGTGCGGTCGATGCCCAGATCGGCGGCGATGCGCAACACGTGCTCGACCACGCTGATATCGATGTCCTCGGTGAAGTAGGCGCTGTACAAGGTCTTGATCAACTCGACCGCCTTGGCCGGCTGCGTCTGCTGCACCCACAGCGTGGCGCGCGCGGCGACCTGGCTGCCGATGGGGAAGTTGCTGGGGGCCTTGTAGAAGATATTGTGGAAGCGGGCGGTACGCTCCATGTCGTGGCGCGAATACTCGCCCTTGACCGGGATGTTGACCAGCGAATTGGTGCCCAGGGTCTTGAAGATGGGACCCAGCAGGATCGGGTACCAGCTCACGGCGCGGCCGTAGCGCGCAGCCAGCTTGTCGATCTCGACGGCACCGAAGTAGCCGTAGGGGGAGCTGAAGTCGAAGTAGAAGTCGATGGGTGTGCTCATGATGTTCCGTGCGGTTGAAGAGGGGGAGCCGTCGCTTACAGCGTATCGGCGAACAGTTCGCGTCCGATCAGCATGCGCCGGATTTCGCTGGTGCCGGCACCGATCTCGTAGAGTTTGGCGTCGCGCCACAGGCGGCCGACCGGATATTCGTTGATGTAGCCATTGCCGCCCAGTGTCTGGATCGCCTCGCCGGCCATCCAGGTGGCCTTCTCGGCGCTGTACAGGATGGCGCCGGCGGCGTCCTTGCGCAGTGCGCGCACCTTGTCCGCACTGTCGGCGCGGTCGCAGGCCTGGCCCACGGCATAGACATAGGCCTTGCAGGCCATCATGGTGGAATACATGTCGGCCAGCTTGCCCTGCATCAGCTGGAATTCGCCGATGGCCTGGCCGAACTGCTTGCGGTCGTGGACATATGGCACCACCACGTCCATGCAGGCCTGCATGATGCCCAGCGGGCCGCCGGAGAGCACGCTGCGCTCGAAGTCCAGGCCCGACATCAACACGTTGACGCCTCGGCCGATGCCGCCCAGGATGTTTTCTTCCGGCACCTCGCAATCCTGGAACACCAGCTCACCCGTGTGCGAGCCGCGCATGCCCAGCTTGTCCAGCTTCTGTGCCACCGAGAATCCCTTGTAGCCTTTTTCGACCAGGAAGGCGGTCATGCCACGGGCGCCGGCGTCCAGGTCGGTCTTGGCGTAGACCACCAGCACGTCGGCGTCGGGCCCATTGGTGATCCACATCTTGCTGCCGTTGAGCACGTAGCGGTCGCCCTTCTTGTCGGCGCGCAGTTTCATGCTTACCACGTCGGACCCGGCGTTGGGTTCGGACATGGCCAGGGCGCCGATGTAGTCGCCCGAGATCAGTTTGGGCAGGTAGTTGCGCTTCTGTTCTTCGTTGCCGTTGCGCTTGATCTGGTTCACGCACAGGTTGGAGTGGGCGCCGTAGGACAGACCCACCGAGGCCGAGGCCCGCGAGATTTCCTCCATGGCGATGATGTGGGCCAGGTAGCCCAGACCTGCGCCACCGTATTCCTCCGAGACGGTGATGCCCAGCACGCCGAGCTCGCCCAGCTTCTTCCACAGGTCCATGGGGAACTGGTCGCTGCGGTCGATCTCGGCCGCGCGCGGGGCGATCTCGCTGTGCGCGAAGGCGGCCACTGCTTCGCGCAGGGCGGCGATGTCTTCTCCGTGGTCGAAACTCAGGCCGGGCAGGTGGATCATGGTGTCTCCTCGTTGGGTAATTTGTTCTGGTGTTCCGGATGGGGCGTTCCGGTTGACGTTAACGGCAGATGAATCCGGATTGCCGGGGCTCAGGCGGCCACGGCCTTGCGTTTGGTCTTGGTGACACTGCTCCTCGATCTGCCCTCGACCAGCAGTTGCCGGCATTCCTCTTCGTGGGCGGCAATTTCGGAGAGGGTCAGTTCCAGATCCTCGCGCTGTTGCTCCAGCTTTTCGCGATGGTGTTGCAGCAGGCCCAGGAAACGCTGCAATTGCGGCTGCGTATCCTTGGGCGATTCGTACATGTCGATCAGGTCCTTGATCTCGGAAAGCGTGAAGCCGAGCCGCTTGCCGCGCAGCGTCAGTTTCAGGCGGGTGCGCTCGCGTGCGGGATAGACGCGATGCCGTCCCCCCACGCCTTCGCGCTTGGGATTGAGGATGCCGTGGTCTTCGTAGAACCGGATCGCACGCGGCGTGATCGCGAATTCTTCTGCCAGTTCGGTGATGGTGTAGGTGGGCATAACGACGTGGACGCTGATGGGCTTGGGGCTCGAAGGAGTCGGATCGGCCTGGTCTGGCACTTTACGTTAACGTAAAGTATATTGTGCCTTGTCGTCCAGCGGAAATTGCAGCATGCGCTAGACTGGCGGTCTTTCGTTGTCGCTGGAGCAATGTCCGGCGTCGCTCCTGTCCACGTTCCCGGCCCGGCTCATTGATGAATGCACTTGAATCCCAGCTCGACTACGCCTTCGGCGATACCCTGCCCGAGATCGGCCGCACCATGCAGGTCGCGCCCGGTGTGCGCTGGCTGCGCATGGGGCTGCCCTTTGCGCTGAACCACATCAATCTCTGGCTGCTGGAAGACGAGGTGGACACACCGCACGGCCGGCAGCGTGGCTGGACCGTGGTCGATTGCGGTATCGCCACCGACGAGACGCGCCAGGCCTGGGAAACCATCTTCGCCGAGGAACTCGATGGCCTGCCCATCGTGCGCGTGCTGGTCACGCATTGCCATCCGGATCACGTGGGCCTGGCCGACTGGCTGTGCCAGCGCTGGCAGGTGCCGCTGTGGATGAGTACCGGTGATTACGCGTTTGCGCGAGTGATGTCGGCGGCCCTGCCGGGGGCCGAGGGGACGGCGGCGACGCCGCATTTCCAGCGCCACGGGCTGGCCGATCCTGAAACAGTGGCCCTGCTGCAGGGGCGCAATAACTATTATCAGGACCTGGTACCGACGGTGCCGCGTGCCTACCACCGGATGCAGGATGGCCAGGCGGTGCGCATCGACGGGCGTGACTGGGAGATCATCGCCGGGTTTGGTCATGCGCCGGAGCATGTGTCCCTGTACAGCCGCGCATTGAACCTGCTGATCTCGGGCGACATGGTCTTGCCACGCATCTCCACCAATGTCTCGGTGTTTGCCATCGAGCCTGAGAGCAACCCGGTGCAGCAGTATCTGGATTCGCTGAAGAAGTACGCTCACCTGCCTGCCGATGCCTTGGTGCTGCCTTCCCATGGCAAACCTTTCCGCGGCCTGCACACACGCATCGAACAGCTGAACGACCATCACCGGCTGCGCCTGGCCGAGGTGCTGGAGGCCTGTGCCACACCGCAGACGGGGGTGGATATCCTGCCGGTGATGTTCAAGCGTCCGCTGGACACGCACCAATTGTCCTTCGCGCTGGGCGAGGCGGTGGCGCATCTGCACAAGCTCTGGTACGACGGGGCCCTGAAGCGCGTGCTGGGCGAGGACGGGGTGTACCGTTTCGTGGCGGTCTGATCAGATCCATGGCTTGATGCGCAGGGCGCATCAATGCCAAAACGCCGGCCGGGGTTGCCCCTGGCCGGCGTTTTGATTTTGTGCTGCAGATGAACAGCAGGCTTAGCCCGCCTTCTTCTTCAATTCTCGCTCTTCCTTCTGCAGCTTGGTCTTGATGCGGTTGCGCTTCAACGGCGAGAGATATTCGACAAAGACCTTGCCCTTGAGGTGGTCCATCTCGTGCTGGATGCAGACCGCCAGCAGATCATCGGCATCCAGCTCGAAAGCCTTGCCGTCGGCATCGAAGGCGCGCACCTTCACGCGTGCCGGACGCTCCACGCCGTCATAGATGCCAGGGACCGACAGGCAGCCTTCGTCATAGACGCGCTTTTCCTCGCTGGCCCACAGGATTTCGGGGTTGATGAACACCTGCAGGTGCTTGCCTTCATCGGAGACATCGATCACCACCACCTGTTCATGCACGTCGACCTGGCTGGCGGCCAGGCCCACGCCAGGGGCGGCATACATGGTCTCGGCCATGTCGGCCACCAGTTGCTTGATGCGCGCGTCGAAGACGGTCACGGGCTGGGCGATCTTGTGCAGGCGCGGATCGGGGTAACGGAGGATGTTGAGCTGGGCCATACGTGGTTCTCGGCAATCTTGGAGTTCGGTCCCGGTGGACCTGGATGGTCCGGACCTCGACATTTTGCGAGGGTCCGGGGGATTCGTTTCGGGAATTGTTATTTAAATGTGGCCGAAGCGCGACGCTTCAAGCGCGGCCGCAGCACAATCGCGGTCTTGGCTGCCAGCGCCTGTGCATTGTTGCCCGGTGGCCACCGTGGTGTTCCCGATCAAGATGAAAAGTGTATCACAGCCCGCCCCCTGGTCGCCGCAAGCCCGCGCCACGCGGCGGTGAGCGCGGTACTTCAATTATGCAAAACAATTTCCCTTTTGATGCAACCCCTGCCGATCCCGGGCGCCTCGACGCCTGGCTGCGACTGGCCTTCGCCGATGGCATCGGACCGGTGGCGGCGCGACGCCTGCTGGCTGCATTCGGCTTGCCTGGTCAGATCTGGCAGGCGCAATTCTCCGCCCTGTGTGCCGTGGTGTCGCCCCGGCAGGCCGCGACCTTGCTGGCACCACCGTCGGGCCGCCAGCGCGAGCGCATGGAGGCCACGCTGGACTGGCTGCAGACGCCCGGGCGGGCGGTCGTCACGCTGGCCGATGCCGCTTATCCGGCCGCCCTGCTCAACATTCCCGATCCGCCGCTGCTGCTCTACGTGCGTGGTGATGCGGCACTGTTGTCGGCGCCCGCGCTGGCGGTGGTGGGCAGCCGGCATGCGACGGTGCAGGGGCGCGCGCATGCGATGCGCTTTTCGGAGGAGCTCAGCCATGCCGGGCTGAGCATTGTGTCCGGGCTGGCAATGGGGATCGATGCGGCCGCGCATGAGGGTGGTCTGCGAGGGGCCGGATCGACGGTGGCGGTGATCGGGACCGGCTGCGATATCGATTATCCTTCGCGTAATCGGGAGCTGGCCGAGCGCATTGCCCAGGGCGGTTGCATCGTCAGCGAATATGCACTCGGGACGCCGCCGCTGTCGGCCAATTTCCCCCGCCGCAACCGCGTCATTTCAGGACTGGCGCAGGCGGTACTGGTGGTCGAGGCGGCGGCCCGCTCAGGCTCGCTGATCACTGCGCGCATGGCGGCCGAGCAGGGGCGCGATGTGTTCGCGATACCTGGCTCCATCCACGCGCCGCTGTCCAAGGGCTGTCACCAGCTCATCCGTCAGGGGGCCAAGCTGGTGGAGACGACGCAGGATATCCTCGAGGAGTTGCCATTGCGGCAAGCCGTCGCTGGCATCGCACAGGCGCAAGCTGCCGCAGGCCAGTTGCCGGACGATGACGATCCGGCAAGTCTGCTGGTCATGCGCGCCATGGGGCATGATCCCGTGGATGTCGACACCCTGGTGCAGCGTTGTGGCCTGGATGCGGCGGCGCTGGCAGCGATCTTGCTTGGGCTGGAGTTGCAAGGGCGGGTTGAAGTGTTACCTGGTGCACATTACCGGTACGTGGCGTGAAGAAATTATCCCCGCGGGGCTGCGATTCCTGCCATACTGGACTTGGCTGACTTGTACATTCATAACCTTCGCGATAGAGTACGAACATGTTTGATGTCCTCGTTTACCTGTACGAAACCTACTATCGCCCCGATGCCTGCCCCGAACAGGAGGCGCTGGTCAAGAAGTTGTCCGCGATCGGTTTCGAAGAAGATGAAATTTCCCAGGCACTCGGATGGCTGACTGATCTTGAAGTCGCCAATCACGAATTCGCCGACAACTATCCCCGCCAGACTGCCTTCTCCTTCGGTACCCGTATTTACGCACGCCAGGAGAGCGACGTGCTGGGCGTAGAAGCCATCGGCTTCATCCAGTTTCTCGAGTCGGCCAAGATGCTGGATCCGATCCAGCGCGAGATCGTCATCGAGCGTGCACTGGCTGCCGGCGAGGCTCCCATCACGCTGGAAAAGCTCAAGGTCATCGTGCTCATGGTCTTGTGGAGCCAGGGCAAGGAGCCGGATGGCCTGATGTTCGAGGAACTGTTCCTCGACGAAGACGATACCGAGCCGCGCCTGTTGCACTGAGCCACCGTGGCGGCTTGCCGGCGTGACATCGCACCGGCAGCTTGGTCGCCATGCTGACAGCCCGCTGACGATATCTGCAGCTTGTTGCTTCATACCAAGCTGGATATGAGTGAAACTCTGAGACGGCAAGCCCTTGTGCTTGCCGTTTCGTTTGCATCACGCTTATCATTCCCCCGCATTGGCCCGATATTGGCTACTATATAAAAATTCCGTTGTCCACAGGCAACGAAACGCCGGCCGCATGCTCCGCACGCCGCCGCTGCCAGTTTCAACCCTGGGATGGCATGGCGTTGTTTCGGAACGATCCGGCCCCAACTGGGACTGACCGATTTCCTGGAACGCGCCAGCAACCGATCTCTCATTACCGAGACCCATACTTATGAGCAAGACCCTCATCATTGCCGAGAAGCCCTCTGTCGCGAACGACATCGCGAAGACGCTCGGCGGCTTCACCAAGCACGATGAGTATTTCGAATCCGACCAGTACATCCTGTCGTCGGCGGTTGGCCACCTGCTGGAAATTGCAGTCCCCGAGGAATACGACGTCAAGCGCGGCAAGTGGAGCTTCACCCACCTGCCGATGATTCCGCCGCACTTCGCCCTGAACCCCATCGCCAAGACCGAGTCGCGCCTGAAGGTGCTCTCCAAGCTGATCAAGCGCAAGGATGTGACCACCCTCATCAACGCATGTGACGCGGGCCGCGAAGGAGAACTGATCTTCCGTCTCATCGCCCAGTACACCAAGGCCAAGCAGCCGGTGAAGCGTCTGTGGCTGCAGTCGATGACGCCCGGTGCCATCCGCGAGGGCTTTGCGCACCTGCGTGAGGATGAGGAAATGTTGCCGTTGGCCAATGCGGCACGCTGCCGCAGCGAGGCTGACTGGCTGATCGGTATCAACGGCACCCGTGCCATGACGGCCTTCAATTCCAAGGAAGGCGGCTTCTACCTCACCACCGTGGGTCGCGTGCAGACACCGACCCTGTCCATCGTGGTGGAGCGCGAAGAGAAGATCAGGAAGTTCGTCTCCCGCGATTACTGGGAAGTGCACGCCGAGTTTGTCTGTGCCGCCGGCATCTACAAGGGTCGTTGGCTGGACAAGGGGCACAAGAAGGACGAGAACGATCCCGAGAAGCGCCCGGAGCGTCTCTGGAGCCGTGCTGCGGCCGATTCCATCGTGGCGGCCTGCCGCGACAAGCAGGGCAATGTCACCGAAGAATCCAAGCCGACCACCCAGATGTCGCCGGGCCTGTTCGACCTGACCAGCCTGCAGCGCGAGGCCAACTCGCGCTTCGGCTTCTCGGCCAAGAACACCCTGGGCCTGGCCCAGGCGCTCTATGAAAAGCACAAGGTGCTGACCTACCCGCGTACCGATTCGCGCCACCTGCCCGAGGATTACATCAGCACCGTCAAGGACACGATGGAAGCGCTGGCGGAGAACAACAACTACCACCAGTTCTCCAAGCAGATCTTGAAGCAAGGCTGGGTCAAGCCCAACAAGCGCATCTTCGACAACACCAAGATCAGCGATCACTTCGCCATCATCCCGACCACCCAGGTGCCCAAGAACCTGTCGGAGCCGGAACAGAAGCTCTACGACCTGGTGACGCGCCGCTTCATGGCGGTGTTCTTCCCGCCGGCCGAGTTCCAGGTGACCACCCGCTTCACCGAAGTGTCGGGCCACCAGTTCAAGAGCGAAGGCAAGGTCATGATCAATCCCGGCTGGCTGGCCATCTACGGCAAGCAGGTCGAGGAAGACGACAAGGACAAGGAGGGCAGCGGCAACCTGGTCGCCGTGGCCCAGGGCGAGAAGGTCAAGACCGACAAGGTGACGGCCAACGCGCTGGTTACCAAGCCGCCGGCCCGCTACACCGAAGCCACGCTGCTGTCGGCCATGGAAGGCGCGGGCAAGCTGATGGATTCCGACGAGCTGCGCGAGGCGATGGCCGGCAAGGGCCTGGGCACGCCAGCCACGCGCGCGGCCATCATCGAAGGACTCTTGAACGAGAAGTATCTGCTGCGCGAAGGCCGCGAGATGATGCCCACCGCCAAGGCCTTCCAGCTGATGACGCTGCTGCACGGCCTGGGCGTGGATGAACTGACCGAACCGGAACTGACCGGCGAATGGGAACACAAGCTGGCCCAGATGGAGCGCGGCAAGATCAGCCGTGACGAGTTCATGCGCGAGATCGCGCAGATGACCCAGATCATCGTCAAGCGCGCCAAGGAATACGACAACGACACCATCCCGGGCGACTATGCGACCCTGCAGACGCCTTGCCCCAACTGCGGCGGCGTGGTGAAGGAAAACTATCGTCGCTTTGCCTGCACCAAATGTGAATTCTCGATGAGCAAGGTGCCAGGTGGCCGCCAGTTCGAGATCGCCGAAGTGGAAGAACTGCTGGACAAGCGCACCATTGGCCCCTTGCAGGGCTTCCGTTCCAAGATGGGCCGTCCGTTCGCGGCCATCCTGAAGATTTCGCGCGACGAAGAGATCAAGAACTTCAAGCTCGAATTCGACTTCGGCCAGGACCAGGCCGAAGGCGAGGGCGGCGAGCCGGTGGACTTCAGCGAACAGACCCCGCTGGGCGCCTGCCCCAAGTGTGGCAGCGGCGTCTACGAGATGGGCCTGGCCTATGTCTGCGAAAAGACCGTGGCCAAGCCCAAGGCCTGCGACTTCCGCAGCAGCCGCATCATCCTGCAGCAGGAAATCCTGCCCGAGCAGATGGCCAAGCTCTTGAACGAAGGCAAGACCGACCTGCTGCCGGGCTTCATCTCGCAGCGTACGCGCCGGCCGTTCAAGGCCTTCCTGGTGCGCGGCAAGGATGGCAAGATCAGCTTCGAGTTCGAGGAGCGCAAGGCCAAGGCACCGGCCAAGGGCAAGGCCGCCGCGGCTGATGCCGAGAACGGTGCCGACGAGGCTGCGGCCAAGCCGGCAGCGAAGAAGGCGGCCACCAAGACAGCAAGCAAGACCACGGCCACCAAGACCAAGGCGGCCGCAGCCAAGAAGCCGGCCCTGCGCAAGGCCACGCCCAAGAAGGCGGCAGCGCCGGACGCCTGATCCTTCCTGTCGGCAGACGTCAAAAAGCCCTCGCGCTGTGAAGTGCGAGGGCTTTTTGTCATGGGGTCGCCGGCCTAGTCGCCGTAGACCACCGTCAACGGCGCATGGTCGGAGAAGCGCTGTTCCTTGTAGATCGCCGCGCTGACCGCCTTGGCGGCGATGCCCGGGGTGGAGACGTGATAATCGATGCGCCACCCCACGTTGTTGGCCCAGGCCTGGCCGCGATTGCTCCACCAGGTGTAGGCGTCGCCGGTGGTCTCGGGATGCAGGCGCCGGTATACGTCCACCAGGCCCAGCTGGTCGAAGATGCGCGTCATCCAGGCGCGCTCCTCGGGCAGGAAGCCGGAGTTCTTCTGGTTGCTCTTCCAGTTCTTCAGGTCGATTTCCTTGTGGGCGATGTTCCAGTCGCCGCAGATGACGACCTCGCGGCCGCTCTTTTCCAGCGCCATCAGGTGCGGCAGGAAGGCTTCCATGAAGCGGAACTTAGCCTCCTGGCGTTCCTCGCTGGACGAGCCCGAGGGCGCGTAGAGGGAAATCACGGTCAGGTCGCCGTAGTCGCATTCCACATAGCGGCCTTCGTCATCGAACTCGGTATTGCCAAAGCCGATGCGCACCGAGTCAGGCTGGCGGCGGCTGTACACGCCTACGCCTGAATAACCCTTCTTCTGGGCGTAGTGGAAATGGCCGACATAGCCGGCCGGGCTCAGGAAGTCATCGGTCATGTCGGCCGCCTGGGCCTTCAGTTCCTGCACGCAGACGAAGTCCGGCGCTTCCTTCTGCAGCCATTCGAAGAAGCCCTTCTTGGCGGCCGAACGGATTCCGTTGAGGTTGGCGGAGACGATTTTTGGCATGGGATTCCTGTTTGCTTGCTGCGGGAGAGTGTTCAATCAGGCCGGTAGCATAACCGATAGGATGAATCATTTAAAATGGCGGCCTGATGAAGGCTTTGCCACCTCCTTCGCCTTGCCTTCTGGCAAGCGGACAGGCCGGCCCTTCCGTTTTGACTCTTCCCGGGAAATGCATTGTGAGCAACTTGAGACAGGAATTCATTGAATTCGCGGTGTCGGCCGGCGTGCTGCGCTTTGGCGAATTCGTCACCAAGGCCGGTCGTACCTCGCCTTACTTCTTCAACGCCGGTCTGTTCAGCGAAGGCGCGACGCTGGCCCAGGTGGCGCGTTTCTACGCCCAGACCCTGCAGGATTCCGGCATCGAATATGACATGTTGTTCGGTCCCGCCTACAAGGGCATCACGCTGGCCAGCGCCACCGCCGTGGCGCTGGCCGGCATGGGGCGCAACGTGCCGTTCGCCTTCAACCGCAAGGAAGCCAAGGATCACGGCGAAGGTGGCACCATCGTTGGCGCCAAGCTGCAGGGCAAGGTCGTCATCATCGACGACGTGATCTCGGCCGGCACCTCGGTGCGCGAATCGGTGGACATGATCCGCGCCGCCGGCGCCACCCCCTGTGCGGTGCTGATCGCGCTGGACCGCATGGAGCGCTCGGGCAAGGATGGCGCCCTGTCTGAATTGTCGGCCGTGCAGGAAGTGGCCCGCGAATATGGCATGCCGGTCATTTCGATCGGCAACCTGGACGACCTGTTCGAGTACATCTCGACCGGTGGCGATGCGCGCCTGGCCCAGTACAAGGATGCAGTGGCGGCCTATCGCACGCGTTACGGCATCTAAACTGCATTAAAAAACGCCAAAAGGTTGCATCTTTGCGGATCCAGCCTTTTTGTATTGACGCCAGCTGATCACAGCGGCTTGATCACTCCCGCCACCTGCTGGCGCTGCAGCCGGTCATCAAGCTCGCCGACCTGGGCGGCCACCGCGTTCTCGGTCTGCTCCACCCGATGGTGAATGTCACGCTGCAAGGCATCCAGGCGTTGCCCCAGCAGGGTTTGCTGCTCGGTCTGGCGGCGCTGCAACTGTTCCAGCTCGGTCTTCAGGTAACTACGCAGGTCGTTGAAGCGCGAATGCTCGGCCTGGTCGGCCAGGGTACGCTGGGCTTCCAGCTGCTTGGTCAGGCGCCGGCTTTCCAGCATCACGCTGGTTTGCAGGGCCAGGATGTAGAGCAGGAAGAAGGCGGTCAAAACGATCACCACCGCCAGCATCACCGCACCCAGCGGCGCCTGGAACTCGGTGTAAATCAGCGAGAGGGTGGTAGTGGCCGTGAAGGCCGTCCAGTTGACGGCGGCGAAGATGGCGACCAGCGCCAGCAGCACGATCAGGAAAACGGTCCGGAATCTCATTGCAGCCTCCTGTTATGTTCTCGGTCATTGGGCAGGCATGAACGTTCAGCACGGCCGGGCCGCAGCGGAACGATGACAAATCGCTTGTCATGCCGACAAGGTGAATCTTTTGGACTTCCCGGGTAGAGGGGATGTTCCTTGGAGTTGTTCGCCGGAATTAAAAAAGCCGACCCATGGTCGGCTTTCGGGAAGGGGTGAGGCCCGCTCAGGCTGCTGCCAACGCCTTCTCCAGCAGCTGATGCAATTCAGCAAACTGCGGCTCGCCGACATAGCGCTTGATGATGTTGCCATCCTTGCCGATGACGAAGGTGGTCGGGGTCAGCTTGACGTCACCAAAGGCCTTGGCCAGCGTATCCTGCGGGTCGAGGGCGACCTTGAAGGGCAGCTTGCGGGTCTCGGTGTAGTTCACCACGTAGTTGGGCGGGTCATAGCTCATGGCCACGGCCACGAAGTCCAGGCCGCGATCCTTGAACTTGTTGTAGGTCTCGATCATCTGCGGCATCTCGCCCACGCAGGTGGTGCAGCTGGTGGCCCAGAAGTTGACCATCACCACCTTGCCGCGCAGGTCCTTGAGGGCCACCTGCTGGCCATCGAGCTTGGTAAAGGTGACATCGGGCGCGGCGTTGCCGGCGTTGACCTTGAAATAGGCGAAGGCGGCGATGGCAGCCACGCCGACCAGGGTTGCCAGCTTGATCATGAGGCCGCGTTTGGACGCATTTGCCGGTGCTTGCATGGAAAACTCCGTATTCCGGATTCGATGAGCGGGGCCAGGCCCCGGGACTGATCCGGCCATTATAGACCGCGGCGTCCAATCCTGCGGACCGCGCTCCAATGGAAAACCGCCGGACAGGCCGGCGGTTTGACTTGCATCAGAGACCTTGGTGCCACCGATCAGCTGGTGGATTTGTTCTCGCTGGCCGGCTTGCGCTGGTATTCCTTCAGTTCGTCTTCGCTGATGTATTCGAACAGCGTGACGACCTTGGTCACATCCGACACACCGCTGGCGATCTGGGCGGCGCGCTGGCCTTCGCGTTGGGTCACGCGGCCCATCATGTAGACGATGCCGCGCTCGGTCGTGATCTTGAAGGCGCTGGAATAGAGGGTCTTGTCGTCCACCAGGCTGGCCAGCACCTTGCTGGTGATGAGCGCGTCGCTGGAACGCGAGCCGAAGCTGGAGGATGGGCCGACCTGCAGCTCGTTGTACACCGTATCGACATTCTGCAAGGCCTTGATCTCGCGCTCGGCGGCAGCCTTGGAGGCTTCGTCAGGCACTTCACCGGACAACAGCACCTTGCGGTTGAAGGCAGTCACGTTGACATGTGAGCCGGCGGCCACGACTTCGGGAATACGGGCTTCGCCCTTGACCACGATCGATTTGTCCTCCGTCTGCGCGCCCAGGGTACGGCGGTCGGTGGCGGCGAAGGTGGTGGCCAGCGCACCGCCGGCCAATACCGCGAAACAACCCTGCAGGCTCAGGGCCAGCATGCCGCCCAGTGCGACTGCCGCCAACGGGCGGCGCAGCCGTGTGAACATCGATCGTGCATCACTCATTCGCATCATCTCCAAAAAGCGCGACGTCGATACCATCGCAAATGCAGTGCAGGGATACCAGATGCACTTCCTGGATGCGCGCGGTACGGTCATGCGGCACACAGATATGCACATCGGCATCGGTCAGGATCTTGCCGATCTTGCCGCCGCCCTTGCCGGTCAGCGCCACCACGCGCATGTCGCGCTCGTGGGCCACGTCGATGGCGGCCAGGATGTTGCCCGAATTGCCCGAGGTCGAGAAGACCAGCAGGATGTCACCCGCCTGGCCGAAGGCCTGGACCTGCTTCGAGAAGATTTCCTGGTAGCTGTAATCGTTGCCCACTGCGGTGAGGATGGAGGTGTCCGTGGTCAGCGCCAGGGCCGGCAGCGGCAGGCGCTCGCGTTCGAAGCGCCCCACCAGTTCGGCCGCGAAGTGCTGGCTGTCGGCAGCCGATCCACCATTGCCGCAGGCAAGAATCTTGTTGCCATTCGACAGCGCGGTGAACATAAGTTCAGTCGCCTGTTCAATCGGTTGCGCCAGTACGCTGGCTGCCTTGATCTTCAGGTCGGCACTTTCCTGGAAATGGGCGAGGATACGGGGATTTGTCATAGTGGCTGCGATTATAGAAGACTTGAACGGCGCCAAGTCCTGGCAATGGGTAAAGAGAAGTTTCCGCAATTCGGTGGCACATGATACGCCAGGACCCTCCGGCTGCAAATCCGCCCGTTCAGGTCTCGATGACGTTGCGCAGCCATTGTAACTGGCCGCCATCGACCGCGATGACGTCGAAACGGCAGGCCGGCATCTCCCGCTGACCCTGCAGCCAGACCTGGGCCGCCACCAGCAGGCGTCGCTGCTTGGCCGGTGTCACGCTGGCCGCCGCACCGCCA
Source organism: Herbaspirillum sp. AP02 (assembly GCF_015767275.1). Lineage (GTDB taxonomy): Bacteria > Pseudomonadota > Gammaproteobacteria > Burkholderiales > Burkholderiaceae_D > Herbaspirillum. The sequence goes on along the minus strand of NZ_JADWMY010000011.1, from coordinate 109,070 downwards.
AAGGCCGCACTGGCGCGGGCGCGCACTTCCACGAAGACCACCGTGGCGCCGTCCTGCAGGATCAGGTCGATCTCGCCACCCTTGCAGCGGAAATTGCGTTCCACCAAGCGCAGGCCCTGGCGCTGCAGATGCTCCAGGGCCTGGTCCTCGGCAGCATCGCCGGTGCGCTGGCGCGAGGTACGGCGCAACAGGTCGCGCAGCGCCATGGTGGCGTCAGTACTGGTCCGCCATCGGCACCGGCCAGCCATCCTGATAGATGGCCTGGGTCTCCTGGCGCTGGAAATAGGTGGTGCCGCCACCGATCATGTTCACCGTCAGGCGCCCGGTGACGCCATCGATATCGAAGCCCGATTGCCGCTGCGCAATGCCATAGGCAACCCGGTAAGCATCGATGCCCAGCGCATACAGGCGCGCCAGGTCCGGGCTGGGACGCTCGTTGTCATTGATTGCCGGGCGTGGATAGCGGGCCACCGCCACGTTGTCGGGCTGCAGTTGCCAGGGGATGTCGACCAGGCGCACCCCGTCCAGCTCGGGCAGCTTGTCGTTGGGGTTGTCGCGCTTGAGGGTGTAGGGATTGATCTGCGAGGTACCGTACAGCGGCAGCTCGTTGCCCACGGCGCTGCGCAGTTGCACGGTTTGCGCCGCGTCCAGGGCGACGAAGATCAGGGCCGGTTTTTCCTGCTCCACGCGCTTGGCCAGCTGCGCCAGTCCAGGGGCCGAGAGGGCGTTGGCGGGGGTGCTCAGTTCCAGCGTCTCGACCTGCAGGCCGAGCTGGCGGGCACGCAGCTGGAAGGAGCGGGCGGCACGCTTTTGCCAGGCGATATTGGTCGAGATGGCGAAGATCTTGCCGGGCGCTTTTTCCTTTTCGACCCAGTTGGCCACCTGGCGTGCCTCTTCATCGATGGACAGGCCCACGGCCAGCATCTGCGCGGGCAGTTGCAGATCGGTCTCGCCATTCATGTCCGGCTGCGCCAATGCGACGGTGGGTTTGCTCACGCGACCGCTCTGGGCCACGGCGGTCACGGCGCTGCGCGAGAGCGGGCCGATCACGATGTCGTACTTGCCGGCCGCCTCGTCGTAGGCACGCTGCATGTCCGGTGCCGAATCCCCGGTCTCGACGATGGCCAGCTGGATGTTCTCCTTCTGGCGCGAATAGGCCGTCAGGAAGCCCGTGCGCACCGCGTCCGCGGCAGCTCCAAAGGCGCCGGTGCGGGAGGGCAGCAGCAAGGCCATGCGGATCGGGGCGGCGGCCGCAGGCGCTGCCGAGGGTGTCGTCAATACGCCGCTGGCGGCCGACTGCATCTCCGGCGAGGTCCCCGGCGGCAGCGCCAGCGGGGCCGGATCGGAGGTGGCCGAGGGCAGCGTGGGGGTAGCGGCCTGCGCCAGCAGGGGTACACTGTCGGCTGCTGCGGCCGGCAGCGCCACCATCCAGGGGGCCAGCAAACCGGCCAGCAGGGCCGCGTATGCGGTCATTTTCTTCGAACCTGTGAACATCCCGCCTCCTCCAATGAATCAGAATTCCAGCGTAGCTGCCTCCATCCTGCAGGATGCCGCCCAGCAAACCTATCCGGTGTCGGCATTATATGTGCTGGCCACGCCCATCGGGAATGTCTGCGACATCAGCCTGCGCGGCCTGCACCTGCTAGGTATCGCCGATGCGGTGGCCTGCGAGGATACGCGCAATACCAGCCAGTTGTTGCAGCGCTATGGCCTCTCCCGGCCCCTGTTGGCGACTCACGAGCACAACGAGCGCGAGGCCGCCGACAAGATCATCGAGCGCCTGCGCGCCGGACAGCGGGTGGCGCTGGTATCCGACGCCGGCACGCCGGCTGTTTCCGACCCCGGTGCCAAGGTGGTCGACGCGGTGCGTGCCGCCGGGTTCCGGGTGATTCCCATGCCCGGCGCATCGGCGGCGATTACCGCGCTGTCGGCATCGGGGCTGACCGATGCCCGTTTCCACTTCGTCGGCTTCCTGCCCAGCAAGACCCGCCAGCGCGAGACCGCGCTGCAGGAGTTGACCGGTCTGCAGGCGGCGCTGGTGTTCTATGAAGCCCCGCACCGTATCGTCGAGACCGTGCAGTCCCTGCTGCAGGTGTTCGGCCCGCAGCGCCAGGTGGTGCTGGCGCGCGAGCTGACCAAGCTGTTCGAGGACATCCACCGCTGCCCGCTGGGCGAGGCACCGGCCTGGCTGGAGCAGGACGCCAACCGCCAGCGCGGTGAGTTCGTGGTCTTGCTGGAAGGTGCGCAGTCGGTGCCGGACGAGGATGCGGAGGGCGAGCGCGTCCTGCGTATCCTGCTGGAAGAACTACCGTTGAAACAGGCCGCCGCCCTGGCCGCGCAGATCACCGGCCAGAAAAAGAACGCCTTGTATGAACGCGCCCTGCAACTCAGGCAGGACGCGCAAGAGGGATAGCGATAGTGGCCCGGCCGATCAGCGTTCGACGATGAAGGGCGTGCCGGCGCTGCGCTGGCGCACCAGCATGGCCGCATTCTGCGCCGCCGGGCGGGTCGGATAGGGGCCGGCATACAGGCGATAGAGCCCGTTGACCTGCACCGCCTGCATGTTGTCGACGATGCCGGACAGGCTGGGCAGCAGCTTGTCACGCGCCACCAGCGCATTGGCTTCTTGCGAATAGGCGCCGAACTGAAGGTAATAACCTGCCGTCAGCGGTACCGCCTGCGGCATTGCAGGGGAGGGGGCCGAACCGCTGGCCACGGCGTTGATGATCCCGCCGCCACCGGCCAGACCGGCGCCACCGGCAGCACTGCTGGTGCTGGCATTGATCGGCTGCACCGCTGCCACGGTGGGCTGGGGCGGCAGGCCTTGTGCGCTCACCGTATTGATTTCCACCGCGCCGGTGGAGACGCCGGCCCCATTGTCGGCAGCCCGGTTGATCGGATCGGCCACTGCCAGCGTGCTGCCGTTGCGGCGCGCATCGGCCATCCGCTGTGCTTCTTCCGGCAGGATGCGTTCGACTTCCAGCTCGCTGCTGCCCGTCCCCAGATAACCCAGCTTCAGGGCGGCCGTGTAGGACAGGTCGATGATGCGGCTGGAGTGGAAGGGGCCGCGATCATTGATGCGCACGATGACCTGCTTGCCGGTCTTCAGGTTGGTCACCCGCGCATAGGAAGGAATGGGCAGCGTGGGGTGCGCGGCCGTCATCTTGTACATGTCGTAGAGCTCGCCCGAGGACGTCTTCTGCCCGTGGAATTTCTTGCCGTACCAGCTACCGATGCCGCGCTGGATGAAAGGCTGGTTGCTGTCGGTAATGGGCACGTAGGTCTTGCCGAACACCGCATAGGGCCGACTGGCCGCCCGGGAGACCGGTTCCACCTGCGGTTCGGCATCGGCCACGTCGAGCAGGCCATCGGGGATGTGGTCACCCGGGCCGTCGTCCTTGTAGTAGCCGCCCCGTCCGGAGCCTGCCGCCGGCAGGGCCGGAGCGTTGGAGGGGCGACCGCCAGCGGCCTTGACCGGGGTCGAAGGCGCCTGTGCAGTCTGGCGCGGCGCCTGCTGGGTGGTGCCGCAAGCGACCAGCAGCAGCGGTAGCAGCAGGCTGCTCCAGCGCAGGGCAGCACCCAGGGAGGATGATCGGATAGCGCGGCCGGATGGCGCGCGCCGCGCCGCTCGGGACGCCGTCCCGCCGTGATGTTCGTAAGAAGATGTGCCCATGGCCGGTCCTTGGTCAAGAGTCGATGCGCCCTGCCTGGCAGAAGGCTTGTGCAGGCCGGAATGTCCGCCACGATACCAGAGTGCAATGCACCGAGGCTGACAACGCGTCAGCGCCGCAAGTTCAACCGCGGCGTCCGACTTGTCGGATGGATAATGAAAACAGCAGCTGGCAGCCTCAGCTCTGTACCAGCTTGCGATGGCGCTGGATGCTCATGAGGATGCCCGCCCCCAGCCCCAGCGTCACCAGCGCCGTGCCGCCATAACTCATGAAGGGCAGCGGCACGCCCACCACCGGCAGGATGCCGCTGACCATGCCCATGTTCACGAAGGCGTAGGTGAAGAAGATCATCGTGATGGCTCCACCCAGCAGACGCGTGAAGAGCGTCGGCGCATTGGCCGTGATCATCAGCCCGCGTCCGATCAGCAGCAGGTACAGCACCAGCAGGACGACATTGCCGATCAGCCCGAACTCTTCAGAGTAGACCGAGAAGATGAAGTCGGTGGTGCGTTCGGGAATGAATTCCAGGTGCGTCTGCGTCCCCATCAGCCAGCCCTTGCCGGTCACCCCGCCGGAACCGATGGCGATGGTGGACTGGATGATGTGGAAGCCCTTGCCCAACGGGTCGGAGGTCGGGTCGATGAGCATCATCACGCGCTGGCGCTGGTAATCGTGCATGAAGGACCACACCACCGGCAGGCTGGCCGCCCCGGCCACGCACAGGCCCAGCAGGATCTTCCACGGCAGCCCGGCAAAGAAGATCACGTAGAAGCCGGCCGCCAACACCAAGAGGCCAGTGCCCAGGTCGGGCTGGCGGATGATCAGGAAGCCCGGAATCAGCAGCAGGATCGCCGCCACCATGAAGGCATCCCAGCGCAGCATGCCCTCCCGCTTCTGGAAGTACCAGGCCAGCATCAGCGGCATGGCGATCTTCATGATTTCCGAGGGTTGCACCACCATGCCGATATTGAGCCAGCGACGTGAACCCTTCTTGATGATGCCGAACAGCGCCACTGCGATCAGCAGCGTCACCCCCACCGTATAGACCGGCACCGCCAGCCGCAGCAGCAGTTGCGGCGAGACGTTGGCGGCGGCCCACATGACGATGAAGGCCACCAGGATATTGCGCAACTGGTCTTCGACCCGGCCAGGGAAGTTCATCCCCGCCGAATACAGGGTGACGATGCCCACCGACAGGATCAGGAAGACGATCAGCGACAGCGCGCCGTCGAACACCGTCAGGTGCGGCTTGATGCTTTGCCAAAGGGGCGGACGTTGCAGGCTCATGCCGGCTCCTGGTGCTTGCTGCTCTGTTGCGATGTCGGGCCGTGCGCGCCGGGTGAACCCGCGCGCAGGCGTTCGGTGCGGATGCGGCCCGGCCTCATTCCTGCACGTCCGGCTGGACCGTGGGGGTATTGCTGGCGCCGCTGTCCTCGGAGGTGGGGCCCTCAACCGGGGTATCCGGGCTCACCACCTCGGGCGCGACCGACTTGATCGGTTCGTTGGGGCGCTTGCCCAGCATGAAGTAATCCATGGCCTTGCGCACCAGCGGCGCGGCTACGCCCGCACCCCAGCCGCCGTTCTCGACCACCGCCGCAATGGCGATGCGTGGTGCGTCGGCCGGCGCGAAGCCGATATACAGGCCGTTGTCATGATAGATGCGGGAGAGCTTCCTGGAATCATACTTCTGGTTCTTGGCGATGTTGACCACCTGCGCCGTACCGGTCTTGCCGCCTGAGTCGTAGGGGGCGCCACGGAAGGCGGCCGCGCCGGTGCCTTCCTTGACCACGCCGACCATGGCGCGCTTGATGAAGTCGATGTTTTCCTGCTTTAGCGGGATGCGGTAGCTTTCCTTGGGTACGGTCTCGGTGCGCTCGTGGGTCACGCCGTCCTCGACGATCTTGACCAGGTGTGGCTTCATCACCACGCCATTGTTGGCCAGGATGGCGGTGGCCTGGGCCATCTGCAGCGGCGTGAAGCTGTTGTAGCCCTGGCCGATGCCCAGCGACACCGTATCCCCGGCGATCCAGCGCTTCTGCTCGGGTTTGCGGAAGGCGTTGCGTTTCCACTCGGTGGAGGGCAGGATGCCGCGCTTTTCGTGTTCCAGGTCGATGCCGGTGATCTGGCCGAAGCCGAAGGGCTTCATGAAGTCATGGATGGCATTGACCCCCATGTCATTGGCCAGCATGTAGTAGTAGGTGTCGCAGGAGATCACCACCGAGCGATACATGTCGACCACGCCGTGGCCGCCTTCCTTGTCATCGCGGAAACGGTGGTTGCCCAGGATGAAATAGCCCGGATCGCGGATGGCGTCCTGCGGGCGACGGCGGCCCAGCTCCAGCGCGGCCAGCGCCATGAATGGCTTGTAGGTCGAACCGGGCGAATAGACCCCCGACAGCGGCCGGTTCAGCAGTGGCCGGTCGGGCGACTTGTTGAGCTCATCCCAGCTCTGCTGGTCGATGCCTTCGACGAACAGGTTGGGATCATAGGAGGGCTGCGAGACATAGGCCAGGATATCGCCAGTGGCCGGATTGATGGCCACCAGCGCGCCCTTCTGGTCGCCGAAGGCCTCTTCCACCACCTTCTGCAGCTCGATGTCGATGGACAGGATCAGGTTCTTGCCCGGCGTGGCCGGGGTGCGCGAGAGCGAGCGCACGGCCCGGCCGCTGGCGGAGATTTCCACTTCCTCGTAGCCGGTGGTGCCGTGCAACTGGTTTTCGTAGCTCTTTTCCAGGCCTTCCTTGCCGATGTAGTCGGTGCCGTTGTAGTTGGCTTCGTCGTCCGAATCGGCGATGCGCTCGGCGTCGCGCTGGCTGATGCGGCCGATATAGCCGATCACGTGTGCAGCGGTCTTGCCGTACGGATACTGGCGGAACAGGCGGGCCTGCACCTCCACGCCGGGGAAGCGATAGCGCTGGGCCGTGAACTTGGCCACTTCCTCGTCGGTCAGGCGGGTGCGGATGGGCACGCTTTCGAAGTTCTTGGATTCTTCCTGCAGGCGGCGGAAGCGGCGCCGGTCGCGCGGCTGGATTTCCACCAGCGTACCCAGCTCGTCGATCAGGTCATCGATGTTGGTCCGTATCTTGGAGGGGGTAATTTCCAGCGTATAGGCCGAATAGTTGCGTGCCAGCACCACGCCGTTGCGATCCATGATCAGGCCGCGATTGGGCACGATGGGCACCACCGAGATGCGGTTTTCCTCGGCCTGGGCGGCATAGGCATCGTGGCGCACCACCTGCAGCCACAGGAAGCGTGCCAGCAGCAGGCTGAAACAGACCAGCACCATGACGCTGGCCGCCAGCAGGCGCATGCGGAACAGCCTCAGCTCATGCGCGGTATTCTTGAATTCGGTCATGCTGCTTGCACCTGGCCCCTCAGATGGGGCGATTCTCGTCGCGATTCACGGCGCGGCGCTGCGGCGCCAGCAGCAGCAGGCTCACCACCGGCCACAGCAGGGCCGACACCAGGCTCTCGCTGAAATAGAACCAGTCGGGCGACTTGCCCGTGACCAGCAGCTGGATCACCAGTTGCACCGCCTGCGCCAGCAGCATCAGCGGCAGCACATGCAGCGCCTGGGTGCGCAGCGGGAACCACAGCACGCGGCGGTGGATCATGATGGCGAAATAGGACAGCAGGGTATAGGCCAGCGCGTTTTCGCCCAGCAGAGTGGCTTCGTTGACGTCCATCAGCAGGCCCATCAGGAAGGCCACGCTGATGCCGACCTTGCGCGGCTGGTGGATGTTCCAGAACACCAGCGCCAGTGCCACGAAGTCAGGCACCCCCACCATCTGCCCCCAGGGCATCAGGTTGAGCACGAAGGCCACGATCAGGCTGAACGCGATGAACAGCGGGCTGGCCGGCAGGAGGATGTATTGATTGTTCATCGTGCGGATTCCTTGGCGGCAGGCTTGGCGCTGCTGGCGGCCGGTTTGGTGGGCGCGGTGGCTGCAGTAGTGGCCGCTGCCGTGGACTTGGCGGCAGGCGTGGCGGCGGTGCCGTCGGCAGCACCCTTGCGTTCCTCGGCCGGCTTGTCCTTGGGGGTGGCATTGGCCTCGTCGGCGCTGTTGTCGCGGGTGCTGTCACGCAGGCGGCGCTTGAACAGCTTGGCCGACTTCTCGTCGATGACGTCAGGCTCCGGGCGCGGCGGCAGGTTCTGCTCCACCAGCAGGATCAGCAGCTGGCGGTGGCGGTCGATCCCGGCCAGGGGGCGGCAGACGATGCGGGCGAAGGAGTCTGCCGAACGCGTCTCCACCAGCGCCACGCTGGCCACCGACAGGCCCGGGGGATAGATGCCGTCGATACCCGAGGTCACCAGCACGTCGCCCTTCTGGATATCGGCGTTGGCTGGCATGAAGCGCAGGTCCAGCGCACCGGTCTGACCGCGACCATAGGCCACGCTGCGCAAGCCATTGCGCAGGACCTGGACCGGGATGGCCTGGTCCTTGTCGGTCAGCAGCGTCACCTCAGAGGTGAACGGGAACACCCGGGTCACCTGGCCCACGATGCCGACCTCGTCGATCACCGGCTGGCCCGCCGTCACGCCCTGCTGCGACCCGCGGTTGAGAATGATCTTGCGGGTGAACGGGTCGCGCGCGTCGTACAGGATTTCGCCGACGATGGACTTGACCGGTACCTTCTGCTGCATGTCCAGCAGCTTGCGCAACTGGGCGTTCTCCGCCGCCAGCAGGCGCTCCTGCTGCATCAGCTGGGCGTTGACGATCTGTTGCTGGCGCAGCGCGTGGTTTTCCCGCTGCAGCGAGGTCAGCGAGGAAAAGTAATCGCTCGAATTGGTGACGGCGTCACGCGGGATCATGGCAACCGACTGGAACGGATAGAGTGCGGTGCCCAGCGCCTGACGCAGCGTACCCAGTACGTGCATGCGGGCGTCGACCACCAGCATCACGACCGACAGCAATGCGAAGACGGTCACGCGCACCCGGGCCGAGGCGCCCTGCTTGAAAAGTGGTGGGATTTCCATGGCGTCAGGCCGCCGGCAGGGCCGCGTGGCGCGGCCGTCTGCAGGCGGAGAACTCACTTCCTGCGTCGAAAACGATAACAAAAAGGGGAGCCGAGGCGTTCACCCGACCCCGTTCCAGCCGTACCTGCCCCGGATGCGCGCGTGCTGTGCGCAGAGGGTGGCAAGTCGGTGTGGACTGGGTCATATCGAACGTATCGGTTCCCCGCTCATCCGGCGGTACATCGCCGCCGGTTCATGCTGATACTGCCAGTGGCCCGCCAGGCCTGAAGCTGCCGGGGCAGCCGTGGGCCAGGCCAGGTTATTCGGACGAGAAGATCGAACCCAGCTTGTCCATGCGGTCCAGCGCCATGCCCGAGCCGCGCACCACGCAGGTCAGCGGGTCTTCGGCCACGATCACCGGCAGGCCGGTTTCTTCCATCAGCAGGCGATCCAGGTCGCGCAGCAGGGCGCCACCACCGGTGAGCATCATGCCCTTTTCGGCGATGTCGGCGCCCAGCTCCGGCGGCGTCTGTTCCAGCGCGTTCTTCACGGCCGAGACGATGTTGTTCAGCGGATCGGTCAGGGCTTCCAGGATTTCATTGCTGGAGATGGTGAAGGAGCGCGGGATGCCTTCGGACAGGTTGCGGCCCTTGACTTCCATTTCCTTGACTTCCGAACCCGGGAAGGCCGAGCCGATTTCCTTCTTGATCGCTTCGGCAGTCTGCTCGCCGATCAGCATGCCGTAGTTGCGGCGGATGTAGTTGACGATGGCTTCGTCGAACTTGTCGCCGCCCACGCGCACCGAACCCTTGTAGACCATGCCGCCCAGCGAGATGATGCCCACTTCGGTGGTGCCGCCGCCGATGTCCACCACCATCGAGCCGGTAGCGTCGGAGACCGGCAGCCCCGAGCCGATGGCGGCCGCCATCGGTTCCTCGATCAGGTAGACCTGGGAAGCACCGGCGCCCAGGGCCGATTCACGGATGGCGCGGCGTTCCACCTGGGTCGAGCCGCAGGGCACGCAGATGATGATGCGGGGCGAGGGGCGGAACAGCTTGGAGTCGTGCACCATGCGGATGAACTGCTTGAGCATCTGCTCGGTGACGGTGAAATCGGCGATCACGCCGTCCTTCATCGGGCGGATCGCCTCGATGTTGCCGGGCACCTTGCCCAGCATCTGCTTGGCTTCCTTGCCGACTGCCTGGATGGTCTTCTTGCCGTTGGGACCGCCCTGCTGGCGGATGGCCACGACCGACGGCTCGTCCAGCACGATGCCATGGCCGCGCGCGTAGATCAGCGTGTTCGCGGTACCCAGGTCGATGGCCAGATCGTTAGAAAAGTAACTGCGGAGAAATCCAAACATGAGTTGTCCTGATGCGCCCGCCACGGGGCGCCTAGCTTTTTGATAGGGGGAGGGTGTCCGTTCATGCTGCGGCGACGCGAAAATCAGGCGCCTGCAAGGCATTAATCCGACATTCTACCTTATAATTCCAGAGAAACCAGCAAGCCGACCCGCCAAAAATATCCGCATCGCGAGACCTTCCGACCGCCATCTGGCGCGGGTTTGCCGTTTTTCACGCGATACATGCCATGACCCGGCCGGGTCGCTGCGCAAGCGGACCCGCCGGCGGCGCAGAAGCCCGGAAAACCGGAAAACCGCTTCTGGCCTCACTGGCTACGGGTCTTCCAATTTCAACATCATGCGGCGCGCCCGGCGCGTCCTTTCGACCATGTCACTAGCCCTTTCCGACGTCAAACGCATCGCCAACCTGTCCCGACTGGAGCTCACCGAGGCCCAGGCCGGGGAAACGCTGGAAAAGCTCAATGGCATCTTCACCCTGGTGGAACAGATGCGTGCCGTCGACACTTCCGGCGTGGAACCGCTGTCGCACCCGATCGCCGCCATCGAGCCGATGCTGGCGCTGCGCCTGCGCGAGGACGCGGTGACCGAGTCCAATCGCCGCGATGACTACCAGCAGCCGGCGCCGGCCACCCAGGATGGCCTGTATCTGGTGCCCAAGGTGATCGAATAGGCCCGGCACGCACCTCGCGCCCATCACCGAACCTGAACGTTCCCGGCCCAGCCGGCCATGCAAGACCGCAGCGTAACCAATTCCATGCACAAGCTCACCCTCAAAGAACTGTCCGCGCAACTGCAGGCGCGCAAGATTTCCGCCACCGAACTGGCGACCCTGTTCCTGGACCGCATCGAGGCCAGCGACCTCAATGCCTTCCTGCACGTGGATCGCGCCCTGACGCTGGCCCAGGCGCAGGCCGCCGATGTCCGCCTGGCGGGCAATGAGGCCGGCCCCCTGACCGGCATCCCGATCGCCCACAAGGATATCTTCGTCACCCGCAACTGGCGCACCACGGCCGGTTCGCGCATGCTGCAGGACTATGTGAGCCCCTTCGACGCAACTGTAGTGGAACAGTTCAACGCCGCCGGCACCGTCACCCTGGGCAAGCTCAACTGTGACGAGTTCGCCATGGGCTCCAGCAACGAGAACTCCTTCTATGGTCCGGTGAAGAACCCCTGGGACAAGACCGCCATCCCCGGCGGCTCCTCGGGCGGCTCGGCCGCCGCCGTGGCCGCGCGCCTGGCACCGGCCGCCACCGCCACCGACACCGGCGGCTCGATCCGCCAGCCGGCCTCGCTGTGCGGCGTCACCGGCATCAAGCCGACCTATGGCAGCGTCTCGCGCTACGGCATGATCGCCTTCGCCTCCTCGCTGGACCAGGGTGGCCCGATCGCCAAGACCGCCGAGGATTGCGGCCTGTTGTTGAACGCCATGACCGGCTTCGACGAGCGCGATTCCACCAGCCTGCAGCGCCCCAGGGAAGACTTCACCCGTTCGCTCCACCAGAGCCTGCAAGGCCTGCGCATCGGCGTGCCCAAGGAATTCTTCGGCGCCGGCCTGGCCGCCGACGTCGAAGTGGCCGTGCGCGGCGCGCTGGCCGAATTCGAAAAGCTCGGCGCCACGCTGGTCGACATCTCCCTGCCCAAGACCGAACTGTCGATCCCCGTGTATTACGTGATCGCCCCGGCCGAGGCCTCGTCCAACCTGTCGCGCTTCGACGGGGTGCGCTACGGCCACCGCGCCGCCGACTACAAGGACCTGGCCGACATGTACAAGAAGTCGCGCGCCGAAGGCTTCGGCGAAGAGGTCAAGCGCCGTATCCTGGTGGGCTCCTACGTGCTCTCGCACGGCTACTACGACGCCTACTACCTGCAGGCCCAGAAGATCCGCCGCCTGATCGCCCAGGACTTCCAGAACGCCCTGGCCGGTCCCGACCGCCAGTGCGACGTCATCATGGGCCCGGTCTCGCCCACCGTCGCCTGGGACCTCGGTGACAAGACCGACGACCCGGTGGCCAACTACCTGGCCGACATCTTCACGCTCTCCACCAGCCTGGCCGGCCTGCCGGGCATGTCGATTCCCTGCGGCTTCGGTCAGGGCGAAAAGAACGGCAAGCGCCCGGTCGGCCTGCAGATCATCGGCAACTACTTCGACGAGGCGCGCCTGTTGAACGTGGCGCACCAGTTCCAGCAGGCCACCGACTGGCACCTGCGCCAACCGGCCTGACCTGGCCTGAGCGGCCCCGCAGCCACCGTCACCAACAACAGCATTCGCAAGGACAACATCATGCAGTGGGAAGTCGTCATCGGCCTCGAAACGCACACCCAGCTTTCGACCCAATCCAAGATCTTCAGCGGTAGTTCGACCCGCTTCGGCGCCGAGCCCAACACCCAGGCCAGTCCGGTGGACCTGGCCCTGCCCGGCGTGCTGCCGGTCCTGAACAAGGGCGCCGTGGAACGCGCCATCCAGTTCGGCCTGGCCATCGGCGCCACCATCGCGCCGCGCTCGGTGTTCGCGCGCAAGAATTACTTCTACCCTGACCTGCCCAAGGGCTACCAGATCAGCCAGTTCGAGATCCCCGTGGTGCAAGGCGGCACCATGACGTTTGCCGTGGAGAAGGACGGCAAGACCGAGATCAAGACCATCAACCTGACCCGCGCCCACCTCGAAGAAGACGCCGGCAAGTCCCTGCACGAGGACTACCAGGGCATGACCGGCATCGACCTGAACCGCGCCGGCACGCCGCTGCTGGAAATCGTCACTGAACCCGAGATGCGCAGCGCCGCCGAAGCGGTCGGCTACGCCAAGGCCCTGCACTCGCTGGTGGTGTGGCTGGGCATCTGCGACGGCAACATGCAGGAAGGCTCCTTCCGCTGCGACGCCAACGTCTCGGTGCGCCCGGTCGGCCAGGAAAAATTCGGCACCCGCTGCGAGGTCAAGAACCTGAACTCCTTCCGCTTCCTGGAAGAGGCCATCAACTACGAAGTGCGTCGCCAGATCGAGCTGATCGAAGACGGCGGCACCGTGGTCCAGGAAACCCGCCTCTACGACCCGGACAAGAAGGAAACCCGTTCCATGCGCAGCAAGGAAGACGCGCAGGATTACCGTTACTTCCCCGACCCCGACCTGCCGCCGCTGGCCATCTCGCAGGAGTGGACCGACCGCGTCAAGACCACCATGCCGGAGCTGCCCGCCGCCATGCGCGAGCGTTTCGTGGCCGACTATGCGCTGCCCGAATACGATGCCATGGTGCTGACCCAGTCCAAGGGCATGGCTTCCTACTTCGAAGCCGTGGTCGCCGCCGCCGGGAAGGATCAGTCCAAGCCGGCCGCCAACTGGCTCATGGGCGACGTCGCCTCGACCCTGAACCGCGAAGATACCGACATCGCCGACGCCCCCGTCAAGGCCGCGCAACTGGCCCTGCTGCTGAAGCGCATCGCCGACGGCACCATCTCCAACAAGATCGCCAAGGAAGTCTTCGCCGCCATGTGGGAAGCCCGCTCCGACAAGGACGGCCTGGCCGACGACATCATCGAGGCCAAGGGCCTCAAGCAGATTTCCGACAGCGGCGCGCTGGAAGCCATCGTCGACCAGGTGCTGGCCGCCAACGAGAAATCGGTCGCCGAATTCCGCGCCGGCAAGGAGCAAGCCATCAACGCCCTGATCGGCCAGGCCATGAAGGCCACCCGTGGCAAGGCCAACCCGGCGCAGCTGACCGAATTGCTGCGCAAGAAGCTGGCAGGCTGATCCTTCATCACTGCGCTGCCCATGAACGGACCCCACCCCTGGCAACAGGCGTGGGGTTTTTCATGCGCCCGACAACACCAGCGGCCGCCCCCGCGCCCAGCGGTTGCTGGACAGCGAAAACGTCAGCGAACTGACCTGGTGATACCAGCCGGCCGGGATGTAGAGCATCTCCCCCGCTTGCACTTCGCAGCACACCAGCGCCGCCTGGCGCGCCAGCGGGAAGCGCTCCAGATCCGGGTGATCGGGATCGAAGGGCGAGCCGAACAGGATGGCGTTGGCCTCCTTCGGATACAGATACTGGTCGTGATGCGGCGGCGCCAGCCAGACCCGTTTGCGGCCCCACAACTGGGCAAAGACATTGTCGTCATAGTCGCAATGCAGCGGCGTGATGCAGCCGGCCGGGCCGATCCAGAAGCGTGGCGGCCCCATCTTCTCGAAGAAGGCGGGCCAGTGGCACAGGGCATTCAATGCCCGCAATTCCAGATTGCCGAGATAGGGCGGAAGGCCGCTCTCGTCCCGCAACGCCTGCTCCAGGTAGTCGACCAGCGTCATGTCCTGCATGGCCCGGTCCGGCGCGAAGGCGGTGTTGATGTAGTCCCCCACTCTTGCCCGCACCGGCAGGGCGCCGAAATGCTGGCGTAGCGTATCCATGTCCATCGCCGCCAGTGGCCAGCGGCTGGCCATGCCGGTCATGATGAAGGGCAGGCCGGCGCGGGCCCGCGCGCGGAATGCCGCGGTCTTCTGCGGACCGATGCGCGGGATCTCCTGCACCGTGGGCAGCACGGCACTGGCCTCGCGGATGGCCTGGCGCATCCCGGCCACGGAGGCCACGCCCCGTATCTGCGCATCACGCTGGTCACGCGCCTGTTTGCGCGCCGCCACTTCCTCGGCGCTCAGCCCGGCGACAGCGGTACGCGGCGGCAGCCTGCGCGTTTTTGACGGGGCCAATTCAGGGGAATGTGAAGGAAAGGGCGGACGCTGTTTCATCCGGGCTATTGTAGCGGCATGCCGTATCTCGCTCGGCGCATAAGGATATGAATTATTCTTCCTTGCTGGGTAGGAGCCCCGGGGGGTGTAATGACGACTTTCCTGCCCGGGCAGCCGCGTCCGGGATCGTCAGGCCAGAGCGCAAGAGGAGCCCCCATGTCGGTCGCCACACCGGAACGCACGCAGCAGACCCGTCAGCAATTCGAGATTCGTCCCATCGACGCCCCGCTGGGCGCGGAAATCCTCGGTCTCGACCTCAAGCTGCCCCTCTCCGACCCGGAACTGGCGCGCATCCGCAGCGCCCTGGTACAACACGGCGTGGTGGTATTCCGCGACCAGCGCATCACGCCGCAGCAGCACATCGACTTCAGCCGCCGCTTCGGCCCGCTGCAGGTGCATGTGCTGAACCGCTTCCACCTGGCCGGCCATCCGGAAATCCTGATCGTCTCCAACGTGGTCGAGGACGGCAAGCCCATCGGTCTGGTCGATGCCGGCGCCGACTGGCATTCCGACCTCTCCTACATGCCTCGTCCCAGCCTGGGTGCCTTGCTGCATTCGCAGGAGCTGCCGGCCGAGCGGGGCGACACGCTCTATGCCAACACCGCCGCCGCCTGGGACAGCCTGCCTGCCGCGCTGAAGACCTTGCTCGACGGCAAGCGTGCCGTGCACTCCTACGTCTATCGCTACGAGCGCCTGCGCAAGCTTTCGCCCTGGCGCGCGCCGCTGACGCAACAGCAGATCGACGAAGTGCCGCCGGTCGAGCATCCGGTGGTGATCACCCACCCCGAGAGCGGGCGCAAGATCCTCTTCGTCAGCGAAGGCTTCACCTCGCACATCGTCGGCATCCCGCGTGACGAAAGCGATGCCCTCCTGAAGGAACTGCACGCCCACATCACGCGCCCGGCCAATGTCTACACCCACCACTGGCAGGCGCATGACCTGGTGTTCTGGGACAACCGCAGCACCCAGCACTACGCCGCGATCACCCCGCAGCACCTGCGTCGCACGCTCTATCGCACCACGGTCGAGGGCAACGTCCCGCGCTGATCGATCACCACCAGTGCCGTCGCATCCAGGCGGAACACGCTGACCGCCTGCGTCAGCGCGCTCGCCTGGTCCTGCATGGAGCGCGCCGCGGCCGCGGCCTCTTCCACCAGCGCCGCGTTCTGCTGCGTGGCCTCGTCGATATGGGTGATGGCCAGGTTCACCTGTTCGATGCCGTCGCTCTGCTCCTGGCTGGCCAGGGTGATCTCGCGCACGATCTCGCTCACCCGCACCACGCTCTGCACCACTTCCTGCATGGTGCCGCCGGCCTGTTCCACCAGGCGGCTGCCATCGTCGACCTTCTGCACCGACTCGTCGATGAGCACCTTGATTTCCTTGGCCGCCGCTGCCGCGCGCTGCGCCAGCGAACGCACCTCCGAGGCCACCACCGCAAAACCGCGCCCCTGCTCACCGGCGCGGGCCGCTTCCACTGCTGCGTTGAGCGCCAGGATATTGGTCTGGAAGGCGATGCCGTCGATCACGCCGATGATGTCGGCAATCTTTTGCGACGAGGCATGGATCGCCCCCATGGTCTGCACCACCTGATCCACCACCGCGCCACCCCGGCTGGCGACCTGTGATGCCTGCGCAGCCAGTGCGTTGGCCTGGCGCGCGTTGTCGGCATTCTGCTTGACGGTGGAAGTCAGCTGTTCCATGGCCGAGGCGGTTTCTTCCAGCGAGCCGGCCTGCTGCTCGGTGCGCGCCGACAGGTCGAGGTTGCCGCTGGCGATCTGGGTCGAGGCGGTGCTGATGGTATCGGTCCCGCTACGCACGCGTGCCACGATGTCGCGCAGGTTGCCGTTCATGCGCTTGAGCGCGGAGAGCAGCTTGCCGGTCTCGTCGCGGCTGCTGCTGTCGATGCGCGAGGTGAGATCACCCGCCGCCACCGTCTCGGCCACCGCGATGGCCTGTGTCAGCGGCCGCGTGATGCTCAGCGTCAGCACCCAGGCCAGCAGCGCCCCCAGCGCGATCTCGATGGCGCCCAGGACGAGCAGCATGCTGCGTCCGGCGCGGTAGTTGTGATGGATCTCCAATGCCGCCGCGTCGATCGACTTCTTCTGGAATTCGGCATAGCGCAGCACGCTGTCGGCATAGTCATCCATCATCTTGACCAGCGTGGTATCGGTCATCACGCGTGCCCCGGCATCGTCACCGGCGGTCTTGATATCGAAGATCTTCTGCCGCGTGGCACGATAGGCGGCGCGCAGCCGGCCTACCTCGTCGAACAGCCGTTTTTCCTCGGGGTCCACGATGGCTGCCTCGACCCGCTTCTGCAGCTGGCTGATCTGGGCCGACTGGGCATCGATCTGTTTCTGGAAGTAAGCCTGGAAGGCATCGTCGTCGGACTTCATCACCGCCAGGGTGCGCACCCCGTTTTCCTTGATGGCGGCATGCCATTGCACGGAGTCGCGCTCCTTGGCCAGCGCCACGCGGGTCATGTCGTCGGAAGCGTCCCCGATGCTGCCCAGGCGCCACACACCCAGCCCCACCATCACCGCCATCAGCATCAGCAAGGAAATGAAGCCGATGCTCAGGCGCACGCCGATCTTGAGGTTCTTCATGTCTTCCTCCCAAGGTTGCCGCAACGGGCTGGCGTTGGTGAATAGTTGTCGTCGTGAGCGCCGCTGCGGAGATGCAATAAAGATATAAACGATTTCCCTGTCTGCGCACCCGGTCGTCAGAATCCGCGGGCAGATCGGGTCAGCCTACCATGGGCGGCGGGGATTGCACCATGTACTTTTGGGGGACTGTTGCGAGATGCCATTGCAGCATGGCAGGCACGGGTAGGCAGGCGGGCGGAACGGCAAGCAGCCTGCCAGGCCGCCTGCACGCTCAGAGGGGTTACCAGTCCATCCGCGCGTCCAGCGGATAGATGGGACGCCGTATCTTCTTGATGGGGAACAGCCTGAAATTGGCACTGGTCGGCCCGCCGCTGTCGGAATCGCATTCCACCAGCGCCCGGCTGATCGGCACGAATACCGGGCGGCAATACATGCGCGACTTCAGGATCAGGAAGGCCTGTTGTGCCGGGTCCAGCCCCAGGCTGGTGAACACGCCCAGGTCATAGGGCTCCACCCGCTCCTCGGTGACGACGATGCACGCCGCACCGATGTCCAAGAGCACACTGCGTCCCATCTGCAGGGTCGAGCCCGTATAGATAGGACCGGTGACCGTCACCCGGCCGTCGGTGATAGCCAGCACCTTGCCGGTATAGACCGGCGGAACCTTGTTGATGCCCTGGGCGGTCAGCGCGACCTTGTTGCCCACCGCCAGCGTGAGCTGTGCGCCGACGCCGGCGGCGACCAGCTGCGCCACCGCCTCGGGGTCGCTGATGGGGCCGACGGCAATGCCTTCCAGGCCCGCCGCCAGTGCCGCTTCCAGCACGTCCATGGTGTTGCAGGTGCCGCCGGACATGACGTTGTCGCTGTGATCCAGCAACAGCACGGGACCGCTGCCGGCTGCCTCGGCGAGCTGCCTGGCCTGCGCCAGCGATTGCGCCAGCGGCAGGCTGTCATAGACGAAGTCATCGCGTTCGGCCCAGATCTGGCGGGCGATTTCTTCCGCCACGGCATCGGCCAGCGCAGCATCGTTCTCGGCCACCACCACCACCGACATGCCGGCATCGTGGAAGTCCGACAGGGGGAAGCCTGCCAGCACCGAGACTGCCAGCACGCCCGGCCGCTGCTCGGCCTGCTTGGCCGCCTCCACCGCACGCTGCATGGCCGAGGCCGAGGTATTGCTGGTCAGCGTGGCCGACAGCACCGGCACCTGGCGCCAGCCCAGGCGCGGGCGTGATTTCTCCTGCAGCAGGGCCACCAGCAGACGACCGGCATGCTCACCGGTCTCGTACATGTCCACATGCGGATAGGTCTTGAAGCTGACGATCACGTCGGCATTGGCCACCATCCTGGGCGTGACGTTGCCGTGCAGGTCCAGCGCCACCGCCAGTGGCGTATGCGGGGCGATGCGGCGGATGCGTTCCAGCAGCACGCCTTCGCCATCGTCGGCGTTCTCCGCCACCATGGCACCATGCAGGTCCAGCAGGATGGCGTCGCAGCCGGCTTCGATGGCACGCACGATGCCGTCGCACATCACGGTATAGGCATCGGCCGCCACGGCGGCACTGGGATTGGCCCAGGCCGCCAGCGGCGTGACGATCTCCGCGCCCAATCCCTCGGCGATATCGATGAAGGCGCCCATGGCCGTGCGCGCTCCTTTCTGGTCACGGTAGGCCGCCTCGTCCCATTGCGGGGCGAAGGCGTCCAGGGGAGTGGGAATCGGCGAGAAGGTATTGGTCTCGTGATTCATGCGTGCAATGACGATTTTCGATTTCATGATCACTTTCCTGCATCAATCCCTGACCACGCCGGCACTGGCCAGCATGGCCTGCAGCAGCACGTTGCAGCCGGCTTCGAGGTGCTCGGGGCGGGCATCCTCGATCTCGTTGTGGGACACGCCGTCCTTGCACGGCACGAAGATCATCCCGGCCGGTGCCAGGCGCGCCGCGTAGATGGCGTCATGGCCGGCGCCGGAGACCACGTCCATGGTCTTGTAGCCCAGCGCCGCAGAGGCGGCGCGCACATTGTCCACGCAATCCGGATGGAAGGGGCAGGGCGGGAAGTAGGACACCCGCTCCAGCTCGATGGACAGCCCGGTCTTCTGGCGCATCGCCTCCAGGTAGGCCACCAGGTCTTCATGCATGCGGTTGAGCGATTCGTCGCTCACGTTGCGCAGGTCGATGGAAAACTTCACCTGCCCCGGGATCACGTTGCGGCTGTTGGGCATCACCTGCACCTGGCCCACCGTGCCACGGCCATAAGGCGGGTAGCGGTGGGCGATGGCCACCACCTCCTGCATGATGTAGGTAGATACCTGCAGCGCATCCTTGCGGATTTCCATCGGTGTCGGACCGGCGTGCGATTCGAAGCCGGTCACCGTGCAGTCGTACCAGGACAGCCCCAGCACCGCCGGCACCACGCCGATGACGGTATCGGCGTTTTCCAGCACCGGCCCCTGTTCAATGTGCGCCTCGTAATAGGCGCCGATGGGATGGTCGCCGCAGACCTGGTCGCCGATGTAGCCGATGCGCTCCAGTTCATCGCGCACCTTCTTGCCGTCGATATCGGTGGCGTTGTAGGCATGCTCCAGCGTGAAGGCGCCGCAGAAGACGCCCGAGCCCATCATCACCGGCACGAAGCGCGAGCCTTCCTCGTTGGTCCAGACCGCCACCTCGATGGGCGCCTCGGTCTGGATGCCGTGCTGGTTCAGCGTGCGGATCACCTCGATGCCTGACAGCACGCCATAGTTGCCGTCGAACTTGCCGCCGGTCGGCTGGGTATCGATGTGCGAACCGGTCATCACCGGCGGCAAGGTATTGTTGCGGCCGGGCCGGCGCATGAAGATGTTGCCGATCTGGTCCACCACCACGCTCATGCCCTCGGCCCGTGCCCAGGCGGTGACCAGGTCACGGCCCTGTTTGTCCAGGTCGGTCAGCGCCAGGCGGCACACGCCCCCCTTTTGCGTGCCGCCGATCCTGGCCAGCTCCATCAGTGAATCCCACAGACGCGCGCCATCGACGCGCAGGGTGGTGACTTCGGTCTTCGTTTCCATCATGGATTCCTTGTTTGGGTTTGACGCCTGCTCCTGCTGTCAGGCAGCAAGATTCACGCCAAGATAACGGTCCTTGACGCCATCGTCGGCCAGGAATGCCTCGTTGCTGCCGCTATAGACGATGCGTCCTTGTTCGACGATGTAATGGCGGTCCGCCAGTTGCGTACATACTTCCAGGTTCTGCTCGATCAGGATGATGGACATCCCGGTGGCCTTGATCTCCTTGATCTGTGCCACGATCTCGTCCACGATCACCGGCGCCAGACCTTCCACCGGCTCATCGAGCATCAGCACGCGGGGATGCGTCATCAGCGCCCGTGCAATGGCCAGCATCTGCTGCTCGCCGCCGGAGAGTTGGCCGCCGCCATTGCGGCGTCGTTCCTTCAGGCGCGGGAAGATGGTGTAGATTTCTTCCAGCCCCCAGGCCGACTCCTTGCGCGCCGCCATGGTCAGGTTTTCTTCCACGGTCAGCAGCTTGAAGATGCCGCGATGCTCCGGCACCAGGCACACCCCGCGCGCGGCGATCTTGTACGAAGGCAGGCCACTGATGCGCTGGCCCTCGAACAGCACCTGCCCCTGCGCCGGTGGCACCACGCCGACGATGCTCTTCAAGGTGGTGGTCTTGCCGGCGCCATTGCGCCCCAGCAGCGTCACCACTTCTCCGGCATCGACCTCCAGCGAAATGCCCTGCAGGATGTGGCTCTTGCCATAGTAGCCGTGAACGTCTTGTACTTGCAGGATCATGCCTTGCCTCCGGTGATCATGCTGCCCAGGTAGGCCAGCCTTACCCGTTCGTCGTTGCGGATCTCGGCCGGCTTGCCCTGCGCCAGGATCTGGCCCAGCTGCATCACGGTGATGCGGTCGGAAATATCCATCACGATGTCCATGTTGTGTTCGATCAGCACCACCGTATAGTCGCGGCGCAAACCGTGGATGAGCTGCTTCATCTCGGCGATGTCGTCGATGCCCATGCCCGAGGTCGGTTCATCCAGGAAGATCACCTTGGGTCGCCCGGCCATGGCCATGCCCACTTCCAGGCGGCGCTGCTGGCCGTGCGACAGTTCGGCGCAGGCGCGCTCGGCGACTGCCTGCAACGACAGACGCGTCACCAGTTCATCGGCCAGGGCGCAGGCCGACTCGAACTGCTCGGCCCGCTTCCACGGATTGAGCGCGGCCAGCGGGGCGCGTCCTTGCGCCGCCAGCCGCAGGTTTTCGCGCACGCTCAGGTTGGGGAACAGGCTGGTCACCTGGAACGAGCGCGCCAGTCCCTTCTGCACGCGCCGGTTACCCGGCAGGAGCGACACTTCCTCACCCTCCACCAGGATGCTGCCCTCGGTGATGGGCGTGGTGCCGGTCAGGGTATGGAACAGCGTGGTCTTGCCCGCGCCGTTGGGACCGATCACCGAATGCACGGTGCCACCCTCGATATCGAGCGTGATGCCGTTCACGGCGGTGAACTTGCCGTAGCGCTTGGTCACGTTGACCGCTTGCAGGATGGGGCGGCTCATGGGTGCTTCTCCTGGGTGACGGCGGCCTGCGGCTCGGCCTCCTTGGTCCTGGTGCCACGCACGCTGTCGATGATCTTCACGGCCAGCCCGAACAGGCCCTTCTGCATGTACAGGCTCACTGCGATCAGCAGCAGGCCCAGCAACATCAGCCAGCGCGGCCACAGGCTCGACAGCCAGTTACCCGCCAGCACGTAGAAGCTGGCCCCCAGCAGCGAGGCGAACAGGTTGCCGGTGCCGCCGATGACGGTCATCACCAGGATCGCTTCGCTGGTGTGGTACTCGATGTTGGACAGCGGCGCCACCCCGGTCATCATCGCGTGCAGGCCGCCAGCCAGCCCCGTGACTGCACCCGAGATGACGAAGGCCGCCAGCTTCAGCAGCCGCACGTCATAGCCCAGCGCCGAGGCGCGTGCCTCGTTCTCGCGCACCGCCAGCAAGGTCTTGCCCAGCACCGAATCGACCACCCGCTGCAACAGCCAGAACACCAGCACGAACAGGATGGCCACCACCGTGTAGTACTGCCACGACGAGGTGGTCGGCAACAGCGTCAGGCCGAACAGCGACAGCGGGGGACGCGGGATATCCAGCAGGCCGTTGTCGCCGCCGGTGACGTCCTTGAGCGTATAGGCCAGGAAATAGAACATCTGGGCGAAGGCCAGCGTCAGCATCACGAAGTAGGTGCCGCGCTGGCGGATCGAGAACCAGCCCACCAGCAGCGCCACCAGGGCGCCGCCCAGTGCGGCCAGCGCCAGCGAGGGCAGCAGTGCCAGCTTCAACTGCAGCAGCACCACCCCGGCGGTGTAGCTGCCCACGCCGAAGAAGATGCCCTGGCCGAAGGACATCAGCCCGGTGTAGCCCAGCAGCAGGTTGCAGCCCAGCGCGGCCAGTGCGAACACCAGCACTTCGGTGGCCAGCGTGCCGGAACTGAGCAGCAGCGGCAACAGCAGCACCACGGCGGCGGCCAGCAGGGTGTAACGGAAATGCGCAATCTGTTTCATGGAAACTCCCGTGCAGAAAAGCTCAAGCCGCGCCCGGCCGGCCCAGCAGGCCATTCGGACGCAGCAGCATGACGGCCGCCATGGCGACATAGATCATCAGGTGCGCGCCCTCGGACCAGACCGTGCTCATCACGCTCTGCACGATGCCCACCAGGATGCCGCCGATCAGCGCCCCCCAGAAGCTGCCCAGCCCACCGACCACCACCACCACGAAGGCAATCCCCAGGGCCTCCACTCCCATGAAGGGATCGGCACCGCGGATGGGCGCTGCCAGCGCGCCCGCCAGGCCGGCGGTGGCCGCCCCCAGCGCAAACACCAGGCTGAAGATGCGGTTGATGTTCAGGCCCAGCAGCGACACCATCTCGGTCGATTCCGAACCGGCGCGCACGATCGAGCCCAGGCGCGTGCCTTCCAGCAGCCACCACAGCAGCAGCGCCATCACGGCGGTCAGGCCGATGACGAACAGGCGGTACTTGGGATAGACAAAACCGCCCCACATCACCACCCCCTGCAGCAGGTCGGGCGGCGAGACATTGTTGCCCAGCGGCCCCCAGACGGAAATCACCGCTTCCTGGATCACCAGTGCCATGCCGACCGTGAAGAGAATGTGGAAGTGGTGTGGCAGCGCATACACGTGGCGCAGCACGAAGCGCTCCACCACCCAGGCGAACAGGCCCACGGCCAGCGGCGCCAGCAGCAGCGACCACCAGAAGTTCAGCCCCAGGTCGGTGACCTGGAAGCACAGGTAGGCGCCCAGCAGGAAGAAGGCGCCATGCGAGAAATTGACGAAGCGCAGCAGGCCGAAGACGATCGACAGGCCCACCGCCAGCAGGAAGTAGAGCATACCGATGCCTACGCCATTGGCGATCTGCAGCAGATAGATGTTCATGTAACCTCGTGACGAAGATGCAGCAAATGCGGTCCGTCCGCCATGCCAGCCTGCGCACGGACCGTCGATCTCAAACCGGCGACATCACAGCTTGCACTGCGTCTTTTCCAGCGCCAGGAAGGACTTGCCGGAGGAGACGATATCCGCATAGTCGTTCTTGTTGGCCATCTTGGACTTGGCCTTGCCCTTGAGCAGGTAGTAGTTCTTGATCACCTGGTGGTCGCCCTTGCGGATTTCCTCGGTGCCGGTCAGGCCCTCGTACTTCATGCCTTCCATGGCGGCGATGACCGCCTTGGGGTCGGTGCTGTTGGCCTTGATGATGGCGTCCAGGATGATCTTGGTACAGATGTAGGAACCGGCCAGGCTGTAGTTGGGATCGATCTTCAGGTTGTCGTTGACCAGCTTGACGAATTCCTTGTTGAAGGGCGCATCGATGGCATGCCAATACTGCGCGCCGAAGTAGACGCCGTCGCAGATGTCCGCACCCAGGGTCTCGAACTGTTCCAGCCCCGAGGCCCAGGCCATGAGGATGGTGCAGTTGTTCTTCATGCCGAAGCTGACCGCCTGGCGCAGCGTGTCCGAGGACTGGGAGCCGAAGTTCAGCAGCAGCAGCACATCCGGCTTGGCCGCCATGGCATTGGTGAGGTAACCCGAGAATTCCTTCTCGGTCAGCGAGTGGTAGCTGTTGCCGACGTGTTCGATGCCCTTTTCCTTGAAGATGTTCTTGGCCGCCGACAACAGGCCTTCGCCGAACACGTATTGCGGCGTGATGGTGTACCAGCGCTTGGCATTGGGCATCTTTTCCAGCAGCGGGCGCACGGTCTGTTCGATGGCACCGAAGGTCGGCACCGACCAGCGGAAGGTGGAGCGGTTGCAGTCGCTGCCGGTGATCTCGTCGGCACCGGCGGTGGTGATGAAGACCGCGCCGGCCTTGTCGGCTTCCTTGCCCATGGCCAGCGCCTCGCCGGAGAGGATGCCGCCGGCGAAGAAGCGCGTGCCCTTCTCGATGGTTTCCTGCATCTTGCGCACCGCCGTGGCCGGCTTGCCTTCGGTATCGAGGTTGGTATAGCTGGTGCTCTTGCCCAGCACCTTGCCGTATTTCTGCAGCGCCAGCTTCATGCCCATGTCGGCGAACTTGCCGTTGGCGGCGAAGGGACCGGACATCGGCACCGGGCAACCGAAGGCGATGCTCTCGGCCTGGGCAAACACATCGTGGTAGGTCAGTGCGCCGGGTGCGGCCAGGGCGGACAGTTTCAGGAAATTGCGACGGCTGATCATGCTTGATTCTCCCTCGAAGCTAACGATTGACAGATGACATCCATGGAAATGCGCAACACTGCATTACTGATGCGTCAACGCAAGTTCCATGCCCATCGCTCCCTTGAAACTTAGGAAACCTTGGACATCGATGGATTGCGTGGACGTGAAAAAGCCGCCGCCGCGAACGGGCGGAAAAGGCCGGGACCATAGGGGAAAGCTGCCTTCCGACAATGCCGGAAAGCAGAAACAGTGACTGCCAAAACGCTGTAACGGCGCGCATTTGCGCCGCGTGGCGTGAGCCTGCATGAGGGCTCCTCCTGCCGCTCCGATGAGCGTGTCTCCAGATGGATTGCCGTTCTCCCGTGCTGCCGGTGTGTGCCCACCGATCCGCCACGACGGTCTGTATTTTCTAAGATTTTCGCCAGCGTATCTGCTTTTGGTGCAGTCCGCGTTGACGATTCTTATCCTGCGGGTTCAGGGTCTCCTTGTTTGCACCAGCGGCTGACGTTTTCTGCACCATCGCCTGCGTAAGCAGGCATCATGCGTGCGCTGCATCATGCCATTTCCGGACGCTGCCCCAGCATACCTTCGCCAACGTCCGCACAAAAGAAAAACGGCATGAAAATTTCATGCCGTTGATCCTCTTTATTTCATCTGCGGGAAAGCGAATTCCGCACCTGCGCTGGCCGTATTGGGCCAGCGCTGCATCACCGCCTTGGCCCGGGTGTAGAAGCGCACGCCTTCCGGTCCATACATGTGATGGTCGCCGAAGAGACTGCGCTTCCAGCCGCCGAAGCTGCTGAAGGCCATCGGCACCGGCAGCGGCACGTTCACCCCCACCATGCCGACCTCGATCTGGCGCACGAACTCACGCGCCACGCCGCCATCGCGGGTGTAGACCGCCACGCCATTGCCATACTCGTGGGCGTTGATCAGTTCCACCGCGCTGGCGATGTCGGGGCAGCGCAGCACGCACAGCACCGGGCCGAAGATTTCTTCCTTGTACACCGTCATTTCCGGCGTGACGTGGTCGAGCAGGGTGCCGCCCACGAAGAAGCCCTTTTCGAATCCCGGCACCTGATAGCCACGGCCATCCACCACCAGCGTGGCGCCTTCTTCGACGCCACGGCCGATCAGGCCTTCGATGCGTTCCTTGGCGGCAGCCGTCACCACCGGACCCATCTCGGCACCGGCGGCCATGCCTTCGTTGATCTTCAGGCTGCGCGCGCGTTCGGCCAGGGCCGCCACCAGTTCGTCACCGGCGCTGCCGACGGCGACCGCCACCGAGATCGCCATGCAGCGCTCGCCGGCCGAGCCATAGGCCGCACCCATGAGTGCATCCACGGCCAGCTGCATGTCGGCGTCGGGCATGACCACCATGTGGTTCTTGGCGCCGCCCAGGGCTTGCACGCGCTTGCCCTTGGCCGAGCCACGGGCATAGATGTATTCGGCAATCGGGGTCGAACCGACGAAGCTGATGGCCTTGACCTGCGGGTGGTCCAGCAGCGCATCCACGGTGACCTTGTCGCCTTGCACCACGTTGAAGACGCCGTCAGGCAGGCCGGCTTCCTGCAACAGTTCGGCGATCAGCAGCGAGACCGACGGGTCACGTTCGGAAGGCTTCAGCACGAAGCAGTTGCCACAGGCGATGGCGATGGGGAACATCCACATCGGCACCATGGCCGGGAAGTTGAACGGCGTAATGCCGGCCACCACGCCCAGCGCCTGGCGCATCGACCAGGCGTCGATGCCACGGGCGATCTGGTCGGTGTATTCCCCCTTGAGCATCTGCGGAATGCCGGCGGCGAACTCGACGATCTCGATGCCGCGCGCCACTTCACCCTGGGCGTCCGAGAAGGTCTTGCCGTGCTCGCGCACGATCAGGCGGGCGAAGTCGTCGGCCCGTTGCTGGATCAGGTGCAGGAAGCGGAACATCACCCGCGCCCGGGTCAGCGGCGGGGTGTTGGACCAGGCCGGGAAGGCCGCCACGCCCGCCTTGACGGCAGCATCGACCTCATCGGCGGTACCCAGCGCGACCTGCGCCACCGGCACGCCCTGCGCCGGGTTGAAGACATCGGCGTAGCGCCCGCTCTTGGTATCGACGCGCTGGCCGCCGATGTAGTGTGCAATCTTTTCCATGAATCTTTCTTGCGTCGTAGTGAGGGATCAGGCCAGGGTCTTGAGGATGGCCGCGAGCTTGCCGAACAGTTCGTCGATCTGCTGCTTGTTGATGACCAGCGGCGGCGACAGGGCGATGATGTCGCCCGTCACGCGGATCAGGATGCCGTCGTTGAAGGCGCGCACGAAGGCGTCATAGGCACGGGCGCCGACGCGGCCCGGGATGGATGACAACTCGATACCGGCGATCAGGCCGATGGTACGCACGTCGATCACATGCGGCAGGCCGCGCAGCGCGTGCGCCGCTTCCTGGAAGTAGCCGGCCACGGCCTGGGCATTGTCCAGCACGCCCTCGGTCTCGAACACATCCAGCGAAGCCAGGCCGGCGGCGCAGGCCAGCGGGTGGCCGGAATAGGTGTAGCCATGGAACAGCTCGATGCCGTCCGGGCCGTTCATGAAGGCGTCGTGGATTTCCTTCTTCACGAACACCGCACCCATCGGCACCACGCCGTTGGTCAGGCCCTTGGCGGTGGTGAAGATGTCCGGTTCGACGTCGAAGTAGTCGGACGCGAAAGGCGTACCCAGGCGGCCGAAGCCGGTGATCACTTCATCGAAGATCAGCAGGATGCCGTGCTTGGTGCACAGTTCGCGCAGGCGCTTGAGGTAACCCTTGGGCGGGATCAGCACGCCGGTGGAACCGGCCACCGGCTCGACGATGACGGCCGCGATGTTGGAGGCGTCATGCAGGGCGACGATGCGTTCCAGCTCGTCGGCCAGGTGCGCGCCGTATTCCGGCTCGCCCTTGGTGAAGGCGTTCTTTTCCAGGTCATGGGTGTGCGGCAGGTGGTCCACACCCTGCAGCAGCGCGGTGCTGAAGGTCTTGCGATTGCCGCCGATGCCGCCCACCGACATGCCGCCGAAGCCCACGCCGTGATAGCCACGCTCGCGACCGATCAGGCGGGTGCGGGTGGCATTGCCCTTGGCGCGGTGATAGGCCAGGGCGATCTTGAGCGCCGTATCCACCGCTTCCGAACCGGAGCCGGTATAGAACACGTTGGCGAAGCGGTTGCCGGTGTAGGCCTTGAGGCGTTCGGCCAGTTCGAAGGCGCTGGGGTGACCCAGCTGGAAGGAGGGCGCGTAGTCCAGCGTGGCCACCGACTTTTGCACGGCCGAGACGATCTTGGGGTGGGCGTGGCCCAGCGGCACGCACCACAGGCCGGCGGTGCCGTCCAGGATGGCATTGCCGGCGTCATCGCGGTAATGCATGCCCTCGGCCGAGACCAGCATGCGCGGTGCGGCCTTGAAGTTGCGGTTGGCGGTAAAGGGCATCCAGTAGGCCGACAGGCTGGAAGGATGCGAATGGTCTTGACTGGACATGGCAGGCACCGATGGAAAAGGTAAAAGGAGAAACCAGCAGGGAGTGCTTGATTATTGCCAGACACTGGCAGTATTGTTAGCTACACTTTTGATTTTGATCTGAAACTGTATTGATAAAGGCAATAAACTGTATTGGGTTATCCGCCGGGAGCGTCATCGCGCAGGCGGCCGGTGCAGATGGCTCAGCAGCCTTTATCCAGCGGAGAATAGGGACGGAGAGGGCGGAAAACACGCTGGTCCGGCCGCCGTCATAAGAGCAATACAGTTCAGGTTTTCACAACACACATCCTCCGATTGCAGCAATGCAGTGGACATCATGGGCGATACTTCACCCGAAAGGATCAGCATGGCCAAGCTCCCGCGAGCGCCCCTGCAACTCGATCTGCAACGCAATACCGCGGCTCGCCTGGTCGAGCAGGTCGCCGACGGTCTGGCCGGGCTGATCGAAGCCGGCGAACTGCGCTCCGGCGAACGCCTGCCCTCGGTCCGCCAGTTCGCCCAAAGCCACGCCATCGGCGCCTCCACCGTGGTCGAGGCCTATGAACAACTGGTGGCACGCGGCATGTTGCTGGCACGCCGTGGCGCCGGCTTCTTCGTGGCCGCACGGGCTGGTCAGAGCGGCGCCCGTGCGGTGTTCGTCCCGCATGAACCGGTGATCGACTCGGCCTGGCTGCTCTCGGAAATGTTTGCCGACGAACGCGTGCCCATCAAGGCCGGTTGCGGCTGGCTACCCGGCAAGTGGCTCAACGACGAAGGCCTGCACCAGGCCGAGCGCCGCATCATCCGCTCGCCCGGCGCGCAGCAGGTGGGCTATGGCCACCCCTACGGCTATGCCCCGCTGCGCCAGCTGATCACGCAGTTCCTCGGCCACTGGGCGCTGGAGCTGGGCATCGAACAGGTGCTCACCACCCATGGCGCCACCCAGGCCCTGGACCTGGTCATCCGCACCATGACCCAGCCCGGCGACACGGTCATGATCGACGACCCCGGCTACTGCAACCTGATCGCCATGCTGCGCCTGGCCGGCCTGAACGTGATCGGCGTGCCGCGCACTCCGGGCGGGGTCGATACCGAGCAGCTGGAAACGCTGGCCCGGGCACACCGGCCCAAGATGTTCTTCACCACCAGCGTGCTGCAGAACCCGACCGGCACCTCCTACACCCCGGCCTGCGCCATGCGCGTGCTGCAGGCGGCTGAACGGCATGGCTTCTGGGTGGTGGAAGACGACATCTTCCGCGAACTTGGCCAGGCCACCGACCCCATGCTGGCAGCGCTGGATGGCCTGCAGCGGGTGATCTACGTGGGCAGCTATTCCAAGACCATCGCCCCCTCGCTGCGGGTGGGCTACATCGCCTGCCAGCGCGAACTGGCGCGGCAGATCGTGCATACCAAGATGGTATTGACCCTGACCAATTCGGAGATCAATGAAAGACTGGTGCATAACGTCCTGACCGACGGCCATCACCGGCGCCATGTGCAGACCCTCAATGCCACCCTGCTCAACGCCCAGGCCACCCTCAATGCCAAGTTGAGCGAAGCCGGCCTGACACCCTTCACGCCGGCCCGCGGCGGCATGTTCACCTGGGCCACCCTCGAAGGCTGCGCACTGTCGGCCCGCGAGATCGCCGACCGCGCCAGGCAGAAAGGCATCTGGCTGGCGCCGGGGGATTTCTTCCATCTGTCGGCACCGGACAAGACCAGCTTCCGTTTCAATGTGGGCTATGCGGATGTGCCGGAGTTGTTTGATTTCCTGCGGGGCTTGTAGGAGGGAGGGGCTCCGCACTGGAACCACGCCAGAAGATTTTTCCCATGCAGTGAGGTAGGATGAGCAGCGCTGGACAAAGCGCGGTAGCGATTATTGCGCATGCCACAAACATAAAAACAGGGGTGGAAAAAAGGTGGAAATGAAGAGCATCACTGCGGGGGGAGCGCCGACAAGGCATGTGCGTACGGTATTGATGATGTTCTGTCTGAGCTTGCTGGCCGCGTGTTCCGCCACCGGGCCACTTTTCAGCGAGGCGGGTCCGATTTCCTCGGACAAGGGGCGACTGTATGTATTCCGCCCCGACCTGCGTTACATGGGGGTGGTGAGCGCCGAGTTCAGGGTCGACGCCGTGCCGGCGATGCAGCTGGACAACAACGGTTATTCCTTTGTTGATCTCACGCCGGGGCCGCACGTCGTTGCACAGGAGTGGGGCAAGAAGTTCTATACCACTGGCGCCATCGTCAACAAGCCGATTTTTCTGATCGTCAAGGTCGAAGCGGGAAAGTCTTCGTATGTGATGCTGTCTTCCCAGGTTCAACAGCACAGCGATGGCGTCACACGCGAGATAAGGTATGGCTGGCGGTTGATTGAACTCTCAACGGTCGAAGGGCGCCGTCTTATTGATCAAACACGCTACCAACCCGCCGTGTCGGCGACCGCATCTACCACCGACTGAGGGATCGAGACTCTCACGGAGCGGTTTCGCCGCGCCCGTATCGCACTGGCATTCAACATCCGGCATGGCTCGCGTCAGGTTGACACGTGTCGCCCACCAGGCTGGACTACCTAGGACGACGATGATGGTTTCTCTACGATATGCGGCGGCATCCTTGCTCTGCTTCGCAACATGGATGTGCCTCTCGCCCTGCCGCTGCCGCCACCTCCTGACGAAGACATCCTGATGGCCACGCAAGTGCTACAGCTCAGGCAGATGATGTTGCCCCGGCAGTTTTCGCTCACCATGGAGACCTGGGTGGCCAGGCATGAAGATCTGCGCACCGCCGCACGTTGTGCGGTCACCTTTTCGGTGCTGGTGGCGGGCTTGAATTCCTATATGCGTAGCCAGCGCCGTGCGGC
The DNA here is from genome assembly GCF_015767275.1 of Herbaspirillum sp. AP02. Lineage (GTDB taxonomy): Bacteria > Pseudomonadota > Gammaproteobacteria > Burkholderiales > Burkholderiaceae_D > Herbaspirillum. The sequence continues at coordinate 77,703 of NZ_JADWMY010000011.1, read as the reverse complement.
AACACGTCAGTAGCTGCAAGCGGGCAGGATCAGGCAGCCGGCCATGTGCAAGTCAACGTATCCGATGAGGAGAGAGTCTTGATCCTGTTGTCGACAAGTCGACTGACTTTAAGTCCACCCTTGCACCGCCAGGCCGACGAACTGCTCCGCTACTACGAGCGCAACAGGCTTCATCTGAAGCAGTGGGAGCCGGAAAAGGCGGATGATTTCTTTACCCTGGGTGCGATGGAAAGACGCATCCGCGACATGACACGCAGGATGGAAGAGCAGCAATCATTGCACCTGCTCCTGCGCGACAGATTCACGGACGTCATCCTTGGCGAGTGCGGATTTACCAATATCGTGCGCGGACCGTTCCAGGCATGTCATCTTGGCTTTTCGATCGACCAGCCATCCGAGGGCAGGGGCCTGATGCATGAAGGTCTCACGAGTGCGATTGATTTTGCTTTCTCGACACTGGGATTGCATCGCATCATGGCGAACTATCGGCCGGAGAACAGGCGCAGTCATGCCTTGCTGCAGCGTCTGGGGTTTGAGCAGGAGGGGCGGGCCGCTTCCTACCTGATGATCGACGGGGAGTGGCGAGACCATGTCTTGAGTTCGTTGATCAATCCGCTGGAACGCGATCCGGATGAACGCCGGGAATGCTAGGGACGGTCCTTACCCTCTTTGGCATAGCGCATTTGCTGCAATTGCAGTTCGTCCCGCAAGTCAGCCGCAAAGGTCTCTGCCAGCGCCAGTCGTTTACCCGGATAGGGAAAGATGATGGCACAACGCCCGTCCACGGCCTCCATGACCGGGCGCACCACCACATCTGCATTTGCAAACGGTTCGGCCGTCACGCGCGTGACAAAGCTCATTCCTACGCCAGCCGCCACCAGCGAGCAGGCGATCAGCGAGCTGGGTGTTTCGGCGACGACCCTGGGAAAGACATGCAGCTTGGAGAGTGCGTCGTCGATCTGATAGCGCATATAGCTGTGACGCGACAGCATGATCATCCGCTCGCCGTCCAGTTCCTTGAGGGAGATGCGCTTGCGACGTGCCAGCCGATGGGTAGCAGGCATGACCAGTGCGAGCTCCAGCGGCTCCAGCGGTTCGATGGAAATGGAGGGCTGCGATAGGGGCAGTTCCACCACGCCGATATCGAACTGCTTGGTCGCGATCATCTCCGCAATCTGCCGCGACGGCAGGGTCTGGATCAGTACCGACACCTGGGGACGCGCCGCGATGAAGCGGGCAACGGTGCGGGGAATCAGGCTTTGCGACAGGGCAGGCAATGTTGCAATGCGCAAGGCGCCTGCCTGCTGCAGGCCGATGTCATGGGCGACCTGGGCGATGCGATCGAGGTTGCCGTAGATCGGTTCGAGCTCGGCATACAGCGCCTGCGCCTCCGGCGTGGGGACCAGCTTGCGGCCGTGGCGCTCGAACAGCTGATAGCCGATGCGAATTTCCAGGTGCGCAATCGAGCGGCTCACCGCAGGCTGGGTCACGCTCATTATTTGCGCCGCACCAACCACCGTGCCCGCTCGCATGACGGAATAAAAGGCTTCAATCTGGCGCAAGTTCACTGAATGTCGCATATAACAATCTCGCTATCAAATGGCAAAAAATAATGCATCATCGCGGTGCAGCAATGCCCATTTTAGTGATTTAAAGCGGGTTGTAGCCCGATTTTGCACCGCGCCAGCACACATAACATTTAGGCATAAGCAGCGTATCAAATTTTAATGTCTTCAAAGCAGGTGAGTGCATAAACTAGAAAAACCTTAGCGGCAACGCAGTTTTTACCTAAGGCATTTCTTCTTCATGCTGACTTGTAAAGGGAACCTGGTGATGCGCAGAACTTTTGGTGTGATGGCGGCGTTGGCCCTGATGGCCACGTCAGGTGCAAATGCGGCCGAGACGATCTATGTCGGCGGTTACGGTGGCTCGGTCGAGCAGGCCTTCAAGGAAAAGATCATCCCAGCCTTCGAGGCAAAAACCGGCGCCAAGGTGGTGTATGTGCCGGGCAACTCGACCGATATCCTGGCCAAGATGCAGGCCCAGAGAGGCCACCAGGAAATGTCCGTGGCGATGATGGATGACGGCCCCATGTACCAGGCCGTGGGCCAGGGCCTGTGCGCCAAGCTCGATGACGCTGCTACCAAGGATATCTATCCGAACGCGCGCATGATCGGCGACAAGTCCATCGGTACTGGTTTCGTCGCCACCGGCCTGGCCTACAACAAGGAAGTGTTCGCCAAGAACGGCTGGAAGGCACCGACCTCCTGGCTGGACCTGGCCGATCCCAAGTACAAGCAGAAGGTGGTGATTCCGCCCATCATCAACGGCTACGGTCTGCTGACCCTGGTGATGATGGCGCGCCTCAATGGCGGCGGCGAGGAAAAGATCGATCCCGGCTTTGACGCCATGATCAAGAAGATCGCTCCCAACGTGCTGGCCTGGGAACCGTCTCCGGGCAAGATGGCGGAGATGCTGCAGACCGGTGAAGCGGCTCTGGTGGTGTGGGGCAATGGCCGTGTGCAGTCGGTCATCGACCAGGGCGCGCCGGTGGAATTCGTGTATCCCAAGGAAGGCGCGGTGGCATTGATGACCTCGGCCTGTGTCATTGAAGGTGCTCCGCAATCCAAGCTGGGCCAGCAGTTCGTGCAGAACCTGCTGACCCCCGAGGTGCAGACCCTCCTGGCGACCACCCAGGGCTATGGTCCGGTCAACAAGAACGTCAAGCTGTCAGCGGAAGTGATGAAGCGTGTGGTGTCGGGCCCCGACAAGGTCAATGCGCTGGTGGCGCCGAACTACGACATCATCAATGCCAAGCGCGCCGAGTGGACCAACCGCTGGAACCGCGCGGTTGAGCGCTGATCGACCGGGACCAGGGAACACTCCATGAGCTTCCTTACTTTGCAAGGACTGTCCAAGCGCTACGGCGACGTGAGCGCCGTCGGGCAGTTCGACCTGGCGGTCGAGAAGGGCGAATTCATCAGCCTGCTCGGCCCTTCGGGCTGCGGCAAGACCACCACCCTGCAGATGATCGCCGGTTTCGTGCAACCCACGACCGGCCGCATCCTGCTCAACGGCAAGAACATCACCGGCGTCAAGCCGGCCAGTCGTGGTCTGGGCATCGTGTTCCAGAACTACGCGCTGTTTCCGCACATGACGGTGGCCGAGAACGTGTCGTTCGGTCTCGAAATGCAAAGGGTGCCGTCGGGCGAACGCGCCAAGCGCGTGACCTCGACGCTGGAGCTGGTCCACCTTGGCGCCATGGCCAAGCGTTTTCCCAAGGAACTCTCCGGTGGCCAGCGTCAGCGTGTGGCACTGGCGCGTGCGCTGGCCATCCAGCCACCGGTGCTGCTGCTGGACGAGCCGATGGGTGCGCTGGATGCCAAGTTGCGCGAGGAGATGCAGATCGAGCTGCGCGCCCTGCAGCACCGGGTCGGCGTCACCACCATCATGGTGACGCACGACCAGGCCGAGGCGATGACGCTGTCGGATCGCGTGGTGCTGATGAACAAGGGGTGCGTCGAACAGATCGGTCGTCCCTTCGACATGTACGAGCAACCCAACGGACGTTTCTCGTCCACCTTCCTGGGCAAGGCCAACGTGTTCGAAGCCCTCCGTGGCGATGACGGTGCGTTCATCGAGGTCAAGGGCTGCCGTCTGCCTGTCCAGCAAGGCGATACGCTGGGCCCGATCGAGTACATCATCCGTCCGGAGAAACTGGAGTTCGCCAGCGCCGATGAGGCTTTCCTGCAGGGGCGGGTCGGTGCCCGCGTGTTTCTCGGCAACCACTGGCTGTATCAGATGGAGACGCCACTGGGCATGGTGCAGCTGACCCACGCCAATACCGGCCACCCGCAGTCTGCCGAGGGTGAGCAGGTGGGCCTGCGCTGGGCGCCGGAGCATGCGCGTCTGGTACCGCGCAAGGAGACCTGAGATGCAGGAAAAACCGAGCGCACTTCCCTACTGGCTGGCCTCGCCCAGCGCATTGATCGTCCTGGCCTTCGTGGTGTTGCCGCTGGTGGTGACGTTGTCGTTGAGCTTCTTCCCCTTCGTCGCGGGCGGCGCCACGGGCGACCATCTGACGCTGGCCAACTACGCCGACATCGCCAGCGACGACTATTTCTACACCATCTTCCTGCGCACCTTCGGCATGGCGCTGGTGGTCACGGCCATCTGCATCGCCATCGGCGTGCCGGAAGCCTACGTACTGAGCCGGCTCTCGCCGCAGTGGCGTGCCATCTCCATTGGCATCGTGCTGGGGCCGCTGCTGGTGTCGGTGGTGGTGCGTACGCTGGGCTGGGCCGTGCTGCTGGGCAATGAAGGGGTGATCAACAAGGCGCTGATGGCGATGGGTTTCATCACCAGTCCGATCAAGATGATGTTCACCTTCACTGGCGTGGTGATTGCCCTGGTGCATGTGCTGGTCCCGTTGATGGTGCTGGCGGTGTGGGCCTCGTTGCAGAAGCTCGATGGCGCGACCGAACAGGCGGCCGAATCGTTAGGGGCCGGGCTGTTCACGGTGCTGCGCCGGATCGTGTTCCCGCAGGTCATTCCGGGTGTGCTGTCGGGTGGGCTGATCGTCTTTTCGCTCGCTGCCAGTGCATTCGCCACGCCGGCCATCATCGGCGGCCGGCGCCTGAAGGTGGTGCCCACCACCATCTACGACGAATTCCTCGGTAACCTCAACTGGCCGCTGGGCGCTGCCTTGTCGGTGGTGCTGCTGGTGATCGTGCTGCTGGTTTCGCTGGGGGTGAACCGCCTGGTCGAGCGTCGCTACAGGCAGGTGTTCCAATGAACCGTCGCGCACCGTTTTCGCTGCTGGTGTTCCACTGGCTGTTCGCGGTCTTCATGCTGGCGCCGCTGGTGGTGGTGGTGATGGTCTCCTTCACCGACAAGGGCTTCATCTCGATGCCCTTCGATGGGGCATCCTGGCGCTGGTACGCAGCGATCCTGCAGGACGACAGCTTCATGGAGGCGTTCTTCCGAAGCCTGTGGCTGGGTGTGGCCGCCGCGACCGCCGCCACCGTGCTGGCCGTACCCGCCGGCATGGCCATCGCCTGGCACCGCTTCCCGGGGCGCGACATCCTGCTGGGCCTGCTGCTGTCGCCGCTGATGGTACCCAACGTGGTGCTGGGCATTGCCATCCTGCGCTTGCTGACACTGATCGATGCATCGGGATCCGCATGGGGGCTGACGATGGCGCATACCGTGATCGTACTGCCCTATGTGCTGCGCCTGGTGGTGGCTGCGGCCACCGGTTTCGACCGGACCATCGCACAGGCGGCAGAGGCGCTGGGGGCCTCACCATGGACCGTGTTCCGCCGGGTGGAGCTGCCGCTGATCATCCCCGGCGTGGCGGGAGGCTGGCTGATCGCCTTCATCAACAGCTTCGACGAGCTGACCATGTCCATCTTCGTCGCCTCCGCCGGCACGGAAACCCTGCCGGTCAAGATGTACAACCACATCGCCAACACGATCGATCCCTTGCTTGCCTCGATTTCGACGGTGCTGATCGTGCTGACACTGATCCTGATGGTGGTCCTGGACCGCTTCTACGGACTGGACCGCATTCTTGCTGGAAAGACCTCATGAGCTTGCGTGATATCGATACCCTGGTCATCGGCGGCGGCGTCGTCGGCATGGCCATCGCCTACGGGCTGGCCCGCGCCGGTGAACGTGTACGCGTGCTGGATGGCGCCGACGATGCCTTCCGCGCCGCGCGCGGCAACTTCGGCCTGGTGTGGGTGCAGGGCAAGGGCCTCGACAAGCCCGACTACGCGCGCTGGAGCATGGCCTCGGTCAGACGCTGGGGCGCCTTCGCCGGCCAGCTTACCGCCGCCACCGGCGTGGAGCTGGAACTGTCGCAGGTGGGTGGCCTGCAATTCTTCCTCGAAGAAGAGGAATTGCGCGCTTACGCACAAAAGCTTTCGGGCTTGCGCGACGCGCTCGGAGGTGACTATCCCTTTGATGTGCTGGACCCGCAGAGCCTCAAGGAACTGTCACCGCACATCGGCCCCGAGGTGGTGGGCGGCGTCTATGGACGACTGGATGGCCACGTCAGCCCCTTGCGCCTGCTACGGGCGCTGGTGCAGAACTTCCACCAGCTCGGCGGCGAGTTGCGCAACGGCGTGCATTGCAGCCGTATCGAACATCGCAGCGATGGCTTCCATGCCTGGACCGATGGCGAGGAACACGTGGCCGGCAAGATCGTGCTGGCAGCCGGCCTGGGCAACCGCAAGCTGGCACCGCTGGTGGGCCTGGAGGCGCCGATTGAGCCCAACCGCGGCCAGGTGCTGGTGACCGAGCGCATGCAGCCCTTCCTGCGCCATCCATCGGGGCGTGTGCGCCAGACCGGGGAAGGGGTGGTGCAGATCGGCGATTCCAAGGAAGACGCCGGCTTCGACGAAGGCACCAGCATCGACCAGCTGGCCTACATCGCCCAGCGCGCCTGCAAGTACTTCCCGTTGCTGGAGAAGGTCAACCTGGTTCGCACCTGGGGGGCCCTGCGCGTGATGACACCGGATGGCTTCCCGATCTATGAGCAGTCCGCACAGTACCCGGGCGCCTTCCTGGCCACCTGCCACAGCGGCATCACCCTGGCGGCCAACCATGCCGGCCCGATTGCCGACTGGATACGCGGCGCGCAGCCGCCGGCAGAAATTTCCACCTTCATAGCGGGGCGATTCGATGTTTAAGACAATGTTGACTGCAGCGGAAGATCCGCGACCGGTGGTCGAGATCAGCGTCAACGGCAAGGCGGTCCAGGCGCGTGCCGGCGAACCGCTGGCCACGGCGATGCTCAATGCCGGCGTGGTGCCGTTTCGCCACACGGCGGTGTCCGGTAGCGCGCGTGCGCCGCTGTGCCTGATGGGCGTGTGCTTCGATTGCCTGGTGGAGGTCGACGGCCAGCAGAACGTGCAGTCGTGCATGGTCCAGGTGCAGGCCGGCATGCAGGTGCAACTGCCGGAGGGCGCGCGTCGCCCGGGGGCGCCGACATGAGCGGATTCACCCATGACCTGATCGTGATCGGAGCCGGTCCGGCCGGGATGTCGGCCGCCATGACCGCGGCCGCCCAGGGATTGAAGACCTTGCTGCTGGACGAGCAGCCACGCGCGGGCGGTCAGATCTATCGCAATATCACCGAGGTACCGGAGCGCGTCGCTCGCCTGCTCGGTCCCGACTACCTGCACGGCCGCACGCTGGCGCAAGGGCTGGAACGTTGTGCTGTCGAGCGTCGGTTCGGCGCCATGGTGTGGGAAGTGGCCGATGACCTGACGGTGACCGTGCAACAGGACGGCAAGTCCTCGCGTGTGCGTGCACCGCAGCTCATTGCCGCTACCGGCGCAATGGAACGCCCCTCGCCGATACCCGGATGGACTTTGCCTGGCGTACTCAACGCCGGTGCGGCACAGATCGCGCTGAAGACCTCGGCCTCTGTCCCGCAGGGGGCGGTGGTGCTGGTGGGGGCCGGGCCGCTGTTGCTGCTGGTGGCATGCCAGTTGCTGGATGCCGGCGCGCAGGTCGCTGCCATCGTCCAGACCGCACCGACCGAGAACCGGCAGAAGGCCATGGCACATCTGGCCGGCGCCCTGGCGGCTCCGGCCTACCTGCTCAAGGGGCTCAAGATGCTGTGGCGCCTGCGTCGCGCCGGGGTGCCGATGTTTTCTGCCGCGACCGATGTGCGCATTATCGGTGAGGCGCGTGCCGAGGCCCTGTCCTTCCGCGCGAACGGCGGGGAGCAGCGAGTGTCCGCCGACGTCGTGTTGCTGCATCACGGGGTGGTGCCGAACACCCAGCTGAGCCGTCAGCTGCGCCTCGAGCACGCATGGGATGACGTCAACATGGCCTGGCGGCCGGTGGTCGACGCCTGGGGCGAGACCTCGCTGCGTGGCTTGCGCATCGCCGGCGATGGCGCCGGTATCGGCGGCGCCAGGGCAGCGGAACCGGCCGGCATCCTGGCAGCGCTGGGCGCCGCGCGCGTCATGGGACGCTTGAGCGAAGCCGCGTTCGCGGAGCAGTCGGCCACGGCACAGTGGCAACTGCAACAGCAGATGAAGATCCGTCCTTTCCTGGATGCGCTGTATCGCCCGCCGCAATGGCTGGCCAATCCGGCGGACGAGACCATTGTTTGCCGCTGCGAGGAGGTCAGTGCCGGACGCATTCGCGAGATGGCGAAGCTGGGCTGCCAGGGCCCGAACCAGACCAAGTTCTTCAGTCGCTGCGGCATGGGACCGTGCCAGGGCCGCATATGCGGGCTGACGGTGACGCAGATGCTCAGTACCGAACTGGGCAAGCCACCCGCCGACATCGGCGCCTATCACGTGCGCACCCCGCTCAAGCCGGTACCGCTGGCCTCGCTGGCGGCGCTGGCCGATCCGCACATGGTCCGGCAGGACGGCCATTGAACGGCCCGGAACGACGAGCCAGGCGGCTGACGGACCAACCAACTGATTCTGATTGATCAACCCTCCAGGAGAACACCTTGAGCACCATCGAGAGAAAGCACACCAACAGTCGCATGAGCAAGATCGTCAGCTACGGCGGACTGGTCTATCTGTGCGGTCAGACCGCCAACAACAGTCCGGCCGCCGAGGGCGATGCCACCGTCCAGACCACGGAAGTGCTGGCGCGTATCGACGGTCTGCTGGCCGAAGCAGGTACCACGCGTGACCGTATCCTCAGCACCACCGTCTACCTGCGCGACATCGCCGACTTTGCCGCCATGAATGCCGTGTGGGATGCCTGGGTGCCGGCTGGCACCGCCCCGGCGCGCACCACCGTCGAAGCCAGGCTGGGCGCTTCCAGCCTGCTGGTCGAGATGACCGTGGTGGCCGCCGCCGGCTGATCGCCGTCATCGCGCTGACCGGCGTTACCCACGGCGTCGCCTGTCCAGCGTGCGGCGCCTCTGACTGTCCTGACTATCCAGACTGTTCCTGCTGCTGAGGTATTCCTTTTCTTCTCCAACCATGTCCACTCCATGCCTGTTTGAACCTTTGTCCGGCGCCGGTGCATCATCGGTGATGGTAGAGGTCGTCTTCAACGGCGAGCCATTGCCTGTCCCCGCTGGTGTCAGTGTCGCCGCCGCCCTGCTGGCCGCCGGTGTACAGCGATTTCGCAAGTCGCCGGTGTCCGGCGCCGGCCGGGCACCCTACTGCATGATGGGGGCGTGCTTCGAGTGTCTGCTCGAGATCGATGGCTTGCCTGACCGGCAGGCCTGTCTGCTGCCGGTTAAGGCGGGTATGCGTATTCGCACGCAGGATACGCTGCCCGATGTGCTGGTCAGTGCGGGCGATACCGCAGCGGCGCTGGCACAATCGATGGAGGCAGTCCATGGACAGTAACGGTGGCAAGACCGTGGTGTTCGATACCGATGTCGCCGACGTCGTGGTGATCGGTGCCGGACCGGCCGGTATGGCCGCCGCCGTTGCCGCCCGTCGCCATGGTGCAAGCGTGGTGCTGCTCGACGAGCAGGCCGCAGCGGGCGGGCAGATCTATCGCGGCGTCGAACAGGCGCCGCCGGGACGGATGACGTTGCTGGGACCGGATTACGCGCACGGGGCCGCGCTGGCCCAGGCATTGGCCGGCTGCGGCGCGCGTCACATCACCGGTGCATCGGTCTGGCAGGTGACGACCGGGCGTCAGGTCAACTATCTGGTGGACGGCCGCGTACAGGCGATCAAGGCCGGCCGCATCATCTTGTGCACCGGTGCCATGGAACGGCCGTTCCCGATTCCGGGGTGGACCCTGCCCGGTGTCATGACCGCCGGTGCGGCACAGATCCTTCTCAAGGGGGCTGGCATGGCGCCGTCACAGCCCGTGGTGCTGGCCGGCTGCGGGCCGTTGCTCTACCTGCTCGGCTGGCAGTACCTGCGCGCCGGGGTGAAGATTGCCGCCATCGTCGAGACCACCCGCGGTGCCGACTATCGTCGCGCGCTTCGTTTTGCCGGCGCTGCGCTGGCGGGCTGGAGCTACCTGAAGAAGGGCCTGTCCCTGATGAGCGCATTGCGTCACGCCGGTGTGCCCTTCTACAGGAACGCGTCCGAGTTGCATGTGCTAGGGGCGGACAAGACCTCCGGCCTGGGTTTCGTGAGCCAGGGCCGGCTGCACAGGATCGAGACCGCGCTGGTGCTGTTACACCAGGGGGTGGTGCCCAACACGCAATTGACCTGGTCCTTGCGCGCCGCCCATACATGGGATGAGGCCCAGCTGTGCTGGCATCCTGTCACCGATGCCTGGGGCGAGCTCGATGTCGAGGGCATCTTCGTGGCCGGCGACGGTCGCGGCATCGGTGGCGCGACGGTGGCGGCCATGCAGGGCGAGCTGGCCGGCCTGGCCGTTGCCGCTCAACTCGGGAAATTGCCGGCATCGCAACGCGACCAGCTGGCTGTGCCATTGCATGCCGATATGCGCAAGCACCTGGGCATCCGGCCCTTGCTGGATGCGCTGTATCGCCCCCGGCCGGAGAACCGCATCCCGGCCGATGACACAATCGTCTGCCGCTGCGAAGAAGTCAGCGCCGGCGAGATCCGTGCCTATGTCAAGCTGGGATGCACCGGGCCCAACCAGGTGAAGAGCTATGGCCGTTGCGGCATGGGGCCCTGTCAGGGGCGGCTGTGCGGTCTCACGGTGACCGAGGTGATTGCCGACGCACGCGGCGTCGCGCCGCCAGAGATTGGCTACTATCGCATCCGCCCGCCGATCAAGCCGCTGACCCTGGGAGAGCTGGCCCATGAAGCCAAGTAATGCAGCGCTGCCGCGCGGCAGCGACGTCATCATCATCGGCGGGGGATTCCACGGTACTTCCAGTGCCTTCCACTTGTCCCGTGCCGGGGTCAAGGTGACGCTGCTCGAAGCCGAGTATTGCGCGCGCCATGCCTCCGGCGTCAATGCGGGCGGCGTGCGCACGCTGGGGCGGCACTATGCCGAGGTTCCCCTGGCGGTCGCTTCGCTGAAGCTGTGGCATCGGCTGCCGGAACTGGTCGGTGAGGACGGCACCTTCGTCCACAGTGGACAGATCAAGATCGCCGAGACCGAGCAGGAGCTGGCCGTCCAGCGCAAACGGGTGGCCGAACTCAACGCGCTGGGTTTCACCCACGAAGAGATCATCGGCGCTGATCGGGTGCGAGAGCTGCTGCCGGCGGTGGCCGATCATGTGGTGGGCGCCATCTGGGCCAAGGACGATGGCCACGCAGTTCCCTATCGGGCGGTGACGGCGTTCCGCCTGGCCGCGCAACGCCAGGGCGCGGTCTTCCATGAAGAGACCCCGGCGCTGAAGATCGAACGGCGTGGCGAGCAATGGTATGTGAGCACGCCCCGCGGCGTGTTCACCGCACCATGGCTGGTCAATGCCGCCGGCGCTTGGTCGGGTGGCTTTGCCAGCCAGGTGGGCGAGACGGTGCCGGTACAGGCCCAGGGGCTGATGTTGATGATCACCCAGCGGGTGCCGCATTTCGTCGATCCGGTGGTCGGTGCCGAAGGACGTCCGCTCTCTTTCAAGCAGTTCGCGAACGGTACGGTGCTCATCGGCGGCGCGCTGAAATGTCAGGCCGACGTGGTGCGCCGCTTCGGCGAGGTCGACTTCATGCAGCTGGCCAATAGCGCTGCCACCGTCACCGACCTGTTCCCGCACCTGCGCGGGGTCAACATCGTGCGCGCCTGGGCCGGTGTCGAGGCGTTCATGCCCGATGGCATACCGGTCATCAGTCTGAGCGGCAAGGCTCCCAATCTGGTGCATGCCTTCGGGTTCTCTGCGCATGGCTTCGAATTGGGGCCGATCGGCGGACAGATCGTCTCCGAGCTGGTGCAGAGCGGGGTCAGTTCGCTGCCGATCGGAGCGTTCGCCGTGGACCGCTTTTCCAGGGAGGCTGCCATCGCCGCCTGATGCTCAGTAATCCACCCTTGTCGATGTCGACGTTATCATGTCTGCCTGACGCCACGCGCCAGTAGCTATCCGGCAGGATACCTGCCCTTACCGATTCGACAGGGTTTGCACAATGACTTTTTCAGCACCAAGCGGCATCCGCGCCGTGGTCTTCGACTTCGGCGGCGTACTCTTCGACTGGAATCCCCAACATCTGTATCGCCAGCTGATCGCGGATGAAGAAGAACGCAACCATTTCCTCACCCACATCTGCTCACCCGAATGGAACGTGCAGCAGGATGGCGGACGCACGTTGGCCGATGCCACCGAACAACTGGTACGGCAGCATCCGCAGCACGAAGCCTTGATCCGCGCCTTCTATGATCGCTGGGTGGAAATGCTGCGCGGTCCGCTCCCGGAGGGCGTGGCGCTGTTGCGGGAACTGCATGCGCAGCAGGTACCGGTATTCGGCCTCACCAACTGGTCTGCCGAGACCTATCCGCATGCGCGGGACAACCATGATTTCATGCAGCTGTTCCTGGACATCGTGGTGTCGGGCGACGAGCGCTGCATCAAGCCCGAGCCGCGCATCTACCAGATCGCGCTGGAACGCTATGGACGCCACCTGCCGGCGCTGCAGCCGCAGCAGCTGGTCTTCATCGACGACGCACAAAAGAATATCGACGCCTGCCGGGCCCTGGGCTGGCACGGCATCCACCATGTCCAGGCAGGGCAGACCCGCTTGCAATTGCGCGCACTGGGTCTGCCGGTCTGAAGGTCGCGATCAGTCGCAACGGCCGGTCTGCACATCGCATTGGGCCGGCGTGCTCTCCTGCGCTGGCGGTGTGGTGGCGGTTTCGTCACGCAGGTACGCGGCCCACTGTTCGGGCTGCCCCAGCCAACGCCCGGTATCGAGCACTTCCAGCGTATCGCCCCGCTGCAGGACAAAGGTCGGGAAGCCGCGTCCGCCGACGTAGTTCAGCAATTCACGGCTGGCCGCGATGTGGGCATCCAGTTCTTCCTGCTCCACGCGTTGCAGTTCGGCGGCGAAGGTGGCGGCGTCGATGTCCAGCGCCTGCGCCAGTTCGGTCAGCGTGCTGAGCTCCGAAATCCGTCGCCCCTGCTGGTAATGCGCGCGCTGAATGGCCGCCAGCATGTCCAGTCCGGCTGCCTCGCCCTGGATGGACTGCACCGCCAGCACGGCGGCAATCGGTGGCGCCGAGTCGAAGACGGCATCGGTATCCTTGAGCAGTCCATTGAAATAATTCTCACCGAATGCCTGCCCGGTCATCTGCGCGATGCGGTGGTCGTGTGGCATCACGTAGTCGCGCAATTGTGCGTCGACGCGACGGCGGTTGCGGCCGGCCATCATGCCGCCACCATGGGCCAGCACCGGCAGCACGGTGCGCGCTGCGGCCACCAGCGGGGCGGCCCCATAGCACCAGCCGCACAGCGGATCGTGGATGTAGTGGAGCACGGTGTCGTGGACGGTGGCGGGGGTGGTCATGCTGGGGTTCCTCTTGAATAGATCGGCACCGGGCCTGAGGTCTTTTACACCATCAGGCCCGGCGTTCGGCGTGGCTCAGTAGCCTACCGTGAAACGCGTGCGGACGTGTTTCGGCTGTTCCAGTTCGTCCAGCAGGGCGACGGCGAAGTCTTCATAGGAAATCCAGCTCTTGCCGTCGGCGCCGACCAGCAGCTGGTCCTGGCCCAGGCGGAACTGGCCGGTGCGTTCGCCGGCGATGAACAGGGCCGAGGGCGACAGGAAGGTCCATTCCAGTTCCTGTTCGCCGCGCAGGGCGTTGAGGAAGTCACGGCCACCGGAGGCTTCCGGCTTGTACTCTTCCGGGAATTCCGGGGTATCGATCAGGGCCTTGCCGGGTGCGATTTCCAGGCTGCCGGCGCCGCCGACAATGGCCAGGCGCTTGACGCCCGCCGCCTTCACGGCCGGCAGCAGGTCGGCCGCGCCGAAGCTGGTGAAGCGACCGCTGGAGACGACCACGTCGGCCCCCTTGATGGCCGACGCCAGGCCGGCGGCATCCTTGACGTCCGCCGCGACCACGGTCACGCCGGTGCGTTGGGCGAGCTGGCCGGCATTGCGGGCGATGGCGACGACGTTGTGGCCGCGCCGCAGGGCTTCGTCCACGATGCGGCTGCCGACATTGCCGGAGGCGCCGATGAGTGCAATTTTCATGAGGTTTCCTTTCGAAGGTTGATGAGGAGCGGGCGAGTCTGGGTCAGCCGGTTCAGGGCCACTTCATCTCGCCCTTGATGACCTTGGCGGAGAGCTCCAGGGAGCTGGTGTCACCGAGGTCGGGATAGCGTTGTTTCATGGCGGCGACCAGGGCGTTGGCATCGGACGCCTTGGCGGCTTCGCTGTCAAAGGTCTTCAGGTAGTCGCGGGTGAAGCGCACCGAGGCGATATCCAGCGGCGCGCCGGGAGCGTAGTGGCCGGGTACGACGATGGCGGGCTTGAGTTTCTCGATGCGACCCAGCGTGCGCAGCCAGTCAAGGCGCGACTTCATGCTTTGCGTATCGGCCACCCAGACATGGATGTTGCCGGCCACGACCACGCCACCCACCACCGCCTTCAAGGAGGGAATCCAGACGAAGCTGCGATCCGGCTGCGGACCGTCCAGGCCGATGATCTCGAGCTTGCGGCCTTCCAGCGTCAGGCTCTGGCCCTTGAGGATTTCCGGCGTGATGGTGGCGCGGGGCGCGTTCTCACCCAGCTTGGGACCCCAGTAGGCCAGCTTGCCGGCCGCGCTTTCGCGGATATGCTGCACGGTGGGCGCGGTGGCCACGATCCTGGCGTCGGGATAGGCGGCGTGGATGGTTTCCAGGCCGAAGTAGTAATCCGGGTCGCCATGGCTGATGTAGATGGTGGTCAGTTTCTTGCCGCTGGCGCGGATCTTGTCCACCACTTGCTGCGCTTCGCGCAGGCCGAACTGGGCATCGACCAGGATCGCTTCACGTTCGCCCGAGACCAGGACCGAGCTGACCGGGAAGATCGCTTCCTTGCCGGGATTGTAGATATCGAGCTTGAGCGGCGTGGCGGCCGTGGCGGTACCCGTGCCGGACCAGGCCAGCAGGGCGGTGGTGGCCAGTGCCAGCAAGGGGCGCAGCAGGCGGGAGGATGAGGACATGGGGACTCCGTGGTTGAAATATCGGTACAGGGAGTCGCCATCATAGGATCGCTTTTGTTTTCGAAAAACAGCATAATCGATCACAGTTTGTTTCCAAAAACGTGCAGATAAAAAGGCGGCAACATGGATCGCTTGATGGCCATGCAGGTGTTCGTGACGGTGGTGGACGGCGGCAGCCTGTCGGCGGCGGCCGAGCAGCTGGACCTGTCGCGGCCGGTGGTGTCGCGCTACGTGGCCGAGCTGGAGGACTGGGTCGGGGCGCGGCTGCTGCACCGGACCACGCGGCGCCTGTCGCTCACGCCGGCCGGCAACGAACTATTGCCGCGTTGCCGCCAGATGCTGGAGTTTTCCGATGACATGCGCCACGCGCTGGACACGCCCGATGAAACACCGCGCGGGTTATTGCGCATCACCACCAGTACTTCCTTTGCGCAGACCCAGCTGATCCAGGCGGTGGTCGACTACGGGCGCCGCTATCCCGGCGTGGCGGTGGACCTGCTGGCGCTGGATCGCACGGTGAACCTGGTGGAAGAACGCATCGACCTGGCCATCCGCATGACCAACCGGCTGGAACCCAACCTCATTGCCCGACCGTTGGGCGTGTGCCGTTCGATCATCTGCGCCGCGCCGGATTACCTGGCCCACCACGGCATCCCGCGCAAGGTGGAAGAACTGGCCCTGCACAATTGCCTGACCCATTCCTATGTGGGGCGCAGCCTGTGGCAGTTCGATCCGAAGAAGGCAACTGGAAAGGGCGGCAAGACCCGGTCGCCGGCGAAGAGCCAGAGCGTTGCCGTGGGCGGCAGCATCAGCGCCAATGAAGTCACGGTGCTGCTGCAGGCGGTACTGGCTGGAGTCGGTATCGGCCACATGCCGGCCTATGCGGTGGCGCCGCTGGTGGCCAGTGGCCGGCTGGTGCAGTTGCTGCCGGACTTCGAGCCGCTGCAGTTGGGGATGTATGGCGTCTATGCCTCGCGCAAGCATATGCCGGCGACCTTGCGTACCATGCTTGATTTCCTGGCCCAGCGTTTCGCCGGGCAACCATTCTGAGCGGGGCAGGTCAGGCCACGGTCGGGTTCATTCAGGGGGTGATGCTGAGCAGCTTGTGCACCAGTTCGGAGGAGGTGGATGCGGCGAACTTGCGCATCAGGCGGGCGCGATGCATTTCCACCGTGCGCGGGCTCAGTTCCACCTGGCGCGCAATGAGCTTGCTGGTCTTGCCTTCCACCAGCAGCGCGGCGATCTCGCGTTCGCGTGGCGTCAGGCCGGGCGCGATGGGCCGCTTGGCGCTGACGTCCTCGAAGGTCCAGATGCCGGCGGCGTGCGGGTTGTCGCGGTTCAGGGCGTGGCCGGTGACGTGGCACCAGAACATCTCGTCATTGGAGCGCTTCATGATGCGCTCGTCCGAATAGAATCCCTTTTCGTTGAGGATGGGGACCAGGCGCAGGCCGGTGCGTTCGAACTCGTCGGCGGTGGGATAGATTTCCTGGAAAGACGTCTGTCGCAACTGTTCCACCTCGTAGCCGAACATCGCTGCCATCGCCAGATTGCCCTGCTGGATGACACGATTGTGCGAGACGCACATGCCGATGGGCGCGTGCATGAAAACCTGTTCGAAGTCGATAGGAAGTGGCTGGGTCATGAGTAATGCTGCGCTGTATGCCGCAAATGGCTGGCTAGGTCCCTCGAACCGGGCGGTGCTATGCTGCATTGCGCCAGGTATTTTTACCGTATTGTATGGCTTATTTCACCTGACCTATGATAATTGGCGCTAATCGGAGCCCGGCATTGCCATGGCGCAGCGCGAAAGAGAAGCTCCGATGCCATCCCTGTTTGAGCTGGTATCCCTACCAGCAGCTTGCAACCCTGCTCGCAAGACAAGAGCCGAAAGGAGACTCGTGAACAAAGTGTATCCAGACGCGGCCACCGCGTTGAAAGACATCGTCAAGGACGGTCAGACCATTGCGGTCGGCGGCTTTGGCCTGTGTGGCATCCCCGAGGCGTTGATCGCCGCCCTGCGTGATTCGGGCGCGCAGAACCTGACCGCCATCTCCAACAACGCCGGGGTCGATGGTTTCGGCCTGGGCCAGTTGCTGTCCACCCGCCAGATCAAGAAGATGATCGCCTCCTACGTGGGCGAGAACAAGGAGTTCGAACGCCAGTACCTGGCCGGCGAACTGGAACTGGAATTCACCCCGCAGGGTACGCTGGCCGAGAAGCTGCGCGCCGGCGGCGCCGGCATCCCGGCCTTCTTCACCAAGACCGGTGTCGGTACCCTGGTGGCCGAGGGCAAGGAAGTGCGCGAATTCGACGGCGAACGCTACGTGATGGAACGTTCGCTGGTGGCCGACGTGTCGCTGGTGAAGGCGCAGAAGGCCGACAAGGCTGGCAATCTGGTCTTCAACAAGACCGCCCGCAACTTCAACCCCAATGTCGCCATGGCCGGCAAGGTCACCGTGGTGGAAGTGGAAGAACTGGTGGAAGTGGGGCAGCTCGATCCTGACCAGATCCACACCCCCGGTATCTTCGTGCATCGCATCGTGGTCAACGCCACGCCCGAGAAGCGCATCGAACAACGCACCGTGCGCGCATAAGAGGAGACACGACAAAATGGCATGGACCCGAGATGAAATGGCTGCCCGCGCAGCCAAGGAACTGCAGGACGGCTTCTACGTGAACCTGGGCATCGGCTTGCCCACCCTGGTGGCCAACCACGTTCCCAACGATATCGAAGTGTGGCTGCAGTCCGAGAACGGCCTGCTGGGCATCGGCCCCTTCCCCACCGAAGACCAGGTCGATGCCGACCTGATCAACGCCGGCAAGCAGACCGTGACGACCATCCCCGGCTCGTCCTTCTTCAGTTCGGCCGATTCCTTCGGCATGATCCGTGGCGGCAAGATCAACATCGCCATCCTGGGCGCGATGCAGGTCTCGGCCAAGGGTGACCTGGCCAACTGGATGATCCCCGGCAAGATGGTCAAGGGCATGGGCGGCGCGATGGACCTGGTGGCCGGTGTGGGCCGCGTGGTGGTCCTGATGGAGCACGTGGCCAAGGCCAAGGATGGCAGCACCTCGCAGAAGATTCTCAATGACTGCAACCTGCCGCTGACGGGCGTGGGCGTGGTCAACCGCATCATCACCGACCTGGGCGTGATCGACGTCACCCCCGGTGGCCTGAAGCTGATTGAACTGGCTTCCGGCGTGACCAAGGAAGAAGTGATCGAGAAGACCGAAGCACCGCTGGATGTGAGCGAGGTCTGATCGAGGTCTGATCGAGGTCTGATCGAGGTCTGAGCGATTCGCCTGACGCCGGATTGCAAGGAAACAAGGGCGCCGTGAAAACGGCGCCCTTTTTTGTCACGGCGCTGGCGACGCCGCGCGTCGGTACGACATTCAATCCACCGCGCTGACCCGCACCGTATTGCGGCCATCGCGTTTGGCCCGGTACAGCGCGGCATCGGCGGCGTTGAGTACGTCTTCCACCCGATGATGCAACCCGCGTTGCAAGGTGGCCACGCCGACACTGATGGTCAGCACCCGCAGTGGGCTGGCGGCATGCACGATCAGCCGACTGTAGACGGCGTCGCACAGACGCTGCGCCATCAGGCGGGCACCTTCGGCGTCGGTCAATTCCAGCAGCACGACAAACTCCTCGCCGCCGTAGCGGCCGGCGCAATCGGTATGGCGGGGCAGGTTATCGCTGATGGTATGTGCCACTTCCTGCAGTACGGCGTCGCCAAGCTTGTGACCATAGGTATCGTTGTAGGGCTTGAAGTGGTCGACATCGATGAACAGTACCGAGAAGGTCGAATTGAGATTGCGCCGACAGCGCTCCCAGGTCGCCTGCAGGGCTTCGTCCAGGGCGCGGCGGTTGAGCAGGCCGGTCAGGCCGTCGGTCTGGGCCAGTTCTTCCAGGCGCTTCTCGATGGCCACGCGGCGACGCAGTTCCTGCCGCACGTGCGATAGCAGATAGGCGGACAGCAATGCGAAGATGAACAGCGAGATGATCACTGCATAAAGCGTCTTGCGCCAGCTCTTGAAGATGGCCTGTTCGGCATAGCCCACGAAGACGATCAGCGGTGACTCGGGAATGCGGCGGAAGGTATAGAGCCGTTCCACCCCGTCGCTGTTGGCGCGGGCGAAGAAGCTGCCTTCCTCGTGCTGCAGGGCGCTCTGGATGCGCTGGAAGTTCGCGCTGCCGCTCAGGTCGCGGCCGATTATCCGCTCGTCGTAGGGAACCCGCATGTAGGCCACGCCATCATCGGAGTACAGCGAGATGATGCCATCGGCACCCAGCGAAAGCCCTTCGAACAATTCCCGGAAATAGCTCAGGTCCAGTGCCATGACGGCGATCCCGCCGAAGCTGCCATCTTCGTTGAACAGACGTTTGGACAGCACCACCACCCGCACATCGTTGCCCAGGTTGGGCAGATTGGCCAGGACCGGTTTGGAGACATACAGCCCCGCATTGGCCGAATCGCGATGCACCGAGAAATAGGCGCGGTCACTGTAGTTGGGTGCGGCATCGCCCTGGCGACGACGCGAGCTGGCCTGGACCCGGCCATTGGCATCGATGATCGCCATCACCGCGATATGGCTGACATTGGCGGTACTGCCGAACAGGTAGGCATAGCGCTGGGCGTCATTCAGGCGCCCGGCGCCCAGCGGATGCTGGTAGCGATAGGCCAGCGTGTCCAGCGACAGCGACAGGACTTCCATATTGCGCGAAATCGCCCGCTGGGCGATCAGAGTCACGTTGCCGGCATTGTCCACGGCCGCCAGTCGCGTCTGGCGATAGCTCTGGTAAAGCGTGCTGGCACACATGGCGATCACCATCAGCATGGCGATGCCCAATACCACCACCAAGTATTTCTTCAACTGCTTGATTTTATTTCCCCCTGCTTGACCCCAGGCGCAATTAACGCATAAAGCAAAAAGAGCTTCCATCTTGATCGGAGGCAACGTGATTGAGTTGCAACAAAAGATGAACCGCGATCTTGCCGTTCCTGTCAGATGGGTTATCAAGGGCCTGTTCACACTAAATCGCACTCGTAGATATAGTGTGAACAGGCCCTGGCGCTTCATGTTTAAATGCAAGCGCCATGCAAGGCGACATGCCAACTGGCAGTGGAGGCCTCCTGAATATCAAGAACACCATCAAACGCGACCTGCTCATCCTGTGGGCCTTCATTGCCCTGATCGCGCTCGTGCTGGCCTTCCTGCTGCTGCAGCTGAGCCGGCAGGGTGCCGCGTCGCAGATCAGCCAGGCTACGGGCCAGGCCGCGGTGAGCTGCACCGCCATGAGCGCCGGACTGGCGCACGCGCTTTCCACCCCTCTTTCCAGCCCCGCTGGCGCCACGCGCCAGGAGCCCGGGGCCGACGGCCTGCCTGCACGCTCGCTGATGCAGGCCGTGATCGACCTGTCCCTGCGCGATCAGGCCGGGGTGGAGGGGGGATTCTGGCATCCGCAGCAGGATGTGGTGGCCTATGCCTTTCCCACCTATGACGGCAGCGGCATCAAGCGCGACCCGCCCGGGGCGGAAATGGAACGCATCGTCTCGATCGCCCAGCGTGCCCTCGATGGTGCGGCCACCGTGAGCGACGTGCGCCCCGGGCTGCGCGAGGCGGTGGTGTTCGCCGCCTGCCCGGTCGCGTGGAAGGGTGTGTCGCTGGCCGCCTGGACGCTCAAGCGCGTCCCCGTGATGAGCGCCGGCGTGCTCAACCAACTGCTGGTGGCCATCGCGTTGTTGCTGGGTTTCGTGATCGTCAGCGGGGTCTGGCTGGGGAGCACGCTGAGCCGCTGGCGTGGGCAGTCCGAACGCCTGTCGCGCCAGCTCGCGCATGCCGAGCGCCTGGCCACGCTGGGTCGGGTGGCCGCCGGCATGGCCCATGAAATCCGCAATCCCATCGGCGCCATGCGCATGAAGGCCGAGAACGCCCTGGCAGCACCGGCCCAGGTGCGCGAGGCAAGGGTGACCGGCGCGCTGGAAATGGTGGTCAGCCAGACCGAGCGGCTCGATGCGCTGGTGGCCAGCCTGCTGGCGCTGGCCCAGCCGTTCCAGGTGCAGCGCCAGCGCATCGACCTGGCAGCCTGGATCGAGGAACGGCGCCAGGCGCACGCCGAGCTGGCCGAGAAAAAGCAGCTGCAGCTGGGCACGGCACTGGACCTCCCCAGCTTCGCCACGGGACTCTCGACCACCGCGCTGGACCCGGTGCAGATGGCGCGCGCGCTGGACAATCTGCTGCTCAATGCACTGGCCCACTGCGAGCCTGGCGGCCACATCGACATCGGCGCCCGGCTTGGCGCGGATGGCCGCCTGCAGCTCTGGGTGGCCGATGACGGCCCCGGTGTCGCGCCCGAACTGCGCGAGAGCCTGTTCGATCCCTTTGTCAGCCAGCGCAGCGGCGGCACCGGCCTGGGCCTGGTGCTGGTGCGCGAAATCGTGCATGCGCATGGCGGCAGCATCACCCTGGCCGCCACCGGGTGTGGCGCCCGTTTCGATATGGAGTTGCCATGGCGCGCATCCTGATCGTCGATGACGACGTCGCTTTTCGTAGCAGCCTGGCCGAGACCGTCGGCGATCTCGGCCACGAGGTGCTGGAGGCCGGCAGCACCGCCGCCGGCCTGCGCCTGCTCTCTGCCCACGCCATCGATGCCGCCATCGTCGATCTGCGCATGCCGGATGAAGATGGCCTGGTCTTCCTGCAGCGTGCACCGGCCATCGCCGCCATTCCCTGCATCATGCTGACCGCCTATGCCAGCGGCGACAACACCATCGAAGCCATCCGCCTGGGCGCCTTCGACCACCTGACCAAGCCGGTCCCGCGCACCGCCCTGGTAGAGACCCTGGAACGTGCCTTGCGCCAGAGTGCCGCCGCATCAGCCGTGTCTGCCTCGCCGGACGCGGCCACCGCCAGTGCCAGCGAGCGCAACCAGCTGGTGGGCGACAGCGAAGCCATGCGCCAGGTCTTCAAGCAGATCGGCCGTGCCGCCAGCAGCGACGCCACCGTGCTGATCCTGGGCGAAACCGGCACCGGCAAGGAGCTGGTGGCACGTGCCCTGCATCGCAATGGCAGTCGCGCAGGGCGTCCCTTCGTGGCGGTCAACTGTGCGGCGATTCCCGCCGAACTGATCGAGAGCGAACTGTTCGGCCACGTCAAGGGGGCCTTCAGCGGTGCCACCCAGCATCGTCTGGGGCGCTTCCAGGAAGCCGACGGCGGTACCCTGTTCCTGGATGAGATCGGCGACATGGCGCTACCGACCCAGGCCAAGATTTTGCGTGTGCTGCAGGAACGGGAACTGACGCCGGTCGGCGGCAGCCAGTCGCAGCGCGTGGATGTGCGCGTGATCGCCGCCACCCATCGCGACCTGCCACAGGAGATTCGCGACGGACGCTTCCGGGAAGACCTCTGGTACCGCCTGCAGGTGGTGCCGATCATGGTGCCGCCGCTGCGCGAGCGGCCCGGCGACATCCTGGCCATTGCCGAACATTTCCTGCGTCAGCACGGTGGCGACAGCCCCAGGCGCATCAGCGCGGCGGCGGCGCGACGCCTGCTGCAGCATGCCTGGCCGGGCAATGTGCGGGAACTGCGCAATACCATGGAACGGGCGGCGGTGATGAGTCACGGCGCCTGCATCGAGGTGGAGCATATCGCCTTGCCCACCTTGTCCGTGGCCACTCCGGGACAGGGTGTGCACATCGATTGGGATGGACCGCTGGCAGCGGCCGTGGCACAGGTGGAGCGGGTGATGCTGGAGCGCGCATTGGCCGCAGCCAACGGCAATCGTGCCGAAGCCGCCCGCCGGCTGGGCATTTCGCGCCAGCAGCTGTATCGCAAGCTGGAAGAATCGGGACCGCCATTTAGTTAGGCCCCCCGGAAGGTACCTGGTCGCTCTAGTCGCCAGTCTCTGGCCTGAGACCTCAGGCCGCAGCCCGCACGTGGGCCGCGAAGGCCTCCGGCGTCAGGGGACGGGCCATGTAGTAACCCTGTGCTTCGTCCACGCCCCAGGTGCGGATCAACTCCAGGGTCTGCGCCGTTTCCACGCCCTCGGCCACGATGTGGTAATCCAGCTCCTTGGCCAACGCGATCAGCGATTGCACGATGCGACGATCCCGCTCGCTGGTGTCCAGGTGGCGGATCAGCGACTGGTCGATCTTGACCACCGAGGCCGGCACCTGCTGCAGGTAGGCGAAGTTGCTGTAGCCGGTACCGAAATCGTCCAGCGCCAGCCCCATACCCAGGGCGCGGATATCGTGCAGCAGCCCGAGCACGGCCGGGCTGTGCATCCATATCCCTTCGGTACATTCGATCTCGACCATGGCCGGGTCGATGCCGCTGTCGCGGCAGGCACGTTCCAGGCGGCCGATCAGGTCGGACTCCTCGAAGTTGGGCGCGGCCAGGTTGATGGCCAGCTTGACCGGCATGCCCTCGTCCTTCCATGTCGCCATCTGCTGCAGGGCGGCCTGGATCACCCATTCCGACACCGGACGGATCAGCGCCGTGCGCTCCACCAACGGGATGAATTCGGCCGGCGAGATCGGTCCCAGCGCATGGTGCTGCCAACGCAGCAGGGCCTCGCCGCCGTGATAGCGGTTGCTGCGCAGGTCCAGCTTGGGCTGGTAGGCCAGTGCCAGGCCACCCCCCTGCTGGCGCTCGGGCAGGAGCGCTGCGGGGATATCGTTGAGCAGGCGGAAGCGACGCTG
The DNA here is from genome assembly GCF_015767275.1 of Herbaspirillum sp. AP02. Lineage (GTDB taxonomy): Bacteria > Pseudomonadota > Gammaproteobacteria > Burkholderiales > Burkholderiaceae_D > Herbaspirillum. The sequence continues at coordinate 53,992 of NZ_JADWMY010000011.1, read as the reverse complement.
GTGCATCACGTCGGCATCGGCATCGTAGTCGGCCCAGCGGTGCCGGCGCGCCAGGGCTTCATGCAGGGCCGCCACCGCCTTGCGCGGCGCATCGCGCAATTGCTCGCCGTTTTGCGCGACGCTGACGATGCCGCCATAGCTGGGCAGCTTCATGGGCACGGCCATGCTGTCGACCGGCTCTTCCAGCACCGCGGTCATGCCGCGCAAGTGGCTGGCCATCTGCTCGGCCTTGCCGGCGTGCGAGAGCAGCGCGAAACGGCCGTCACTGATGTGATAGACGTCGCCCTGCCCCACCACCAGTGCCTGCAGCCGCGCCCCGACATTGCGGATCAGTTCGTCATGGATGCGCGAACCCAGCACGCTGCCGATCTCGAAGGAGGTATGGGCGTCCGGCATGTCGATGTAGGCCAGCGCCCGGGTTCCCGGCGCATCGCTCTGCAGGGCGGTATCGGCCGATGCCAGCGAGGCCAGGTCTTCGCGCAACTGATACTTGTTGGGCAGGGCCGTGAGCGGATCGACGCGGCCGATGGCCCGGCGCAGCAGCATCTGCGACATCGCCAGTGCGGCCAGCTGCTGCAGCTGCTTGCGCTGGGCTGCATCGAAACTGCGTGCAACGGTATCGGTCACGCACAGCGCACCAATGGCATGCCCCTCGGGCGTGAGCAGGGGGGCACCTACATAGAAGCGGATATAGGGCGGTCCGACCACCAGCGGATTGGCGGCAAAGCGCGGATCGAGGGCGGCGTCTTCCACCACCATCAGCGCACGCTGGCTTACCGTGTGGTCGCAGAAGGACAGCTCACGGGATGGCGCGCACATGTCCGGGCCACTCTGCGACTTGACCCACTGGCGGTCGGCATCGATCAGCGAGACATAGGCGCCACTGACCGCGAACAGCGAGTGACACAGGCGGGTGATGTTGTCCAGATCTTCGGAGGAGCCGGTATCGAGCAGGTGCAGGGCATGCAGCGCCGCCAGGCGCTGCAGTTCATCGTTCGGCCGGGACAGCGTCGCGTCATCCATTCACGTGTTCCCCCGCTGCAGCCAGTTGCAGGCTTCGACCCGGACGGGCATCCAGCGCGGGTGGCGGGTTGACGAGCGTTGCAGACGACTTCGTTGCCGCCAACGAGGAGGGCGCTGCCAGCTGGAACACATCGACCGCCCGGGTCAGGTGCTGGGCCTGGTCCTGCAGGCTGGAGACAGCGGCGCTGGCCTGTTCCACCAGGGTGGCGTTCTGCTGGGTGACCTGATCCATCAGGGCGATGGCCTTGTGCACTTCCTCGATGCCCACGCTCTGCTCATGGCTGGCGGTGGAAATTTCGCCCATCACGTCAGTGACCTGCTGCACGCTGGTCACGATCTGTTCCATGGTTTCGCCGGCGCGCTCCACCAGGCGGGTACCGTTCTCGACGTTGTCGACCGAGGCATCGATCAGTTGCTTGACCTCCTTGGCGGCCGCTGCGCTACGTTGTGCCAGGCTGCGCACCTCGGTGGCGACCACCGCGAAGCCACGTCCCTGTTCACCGGCACGTGCCGCTTCCACCGCTGCGTTCAAGGCCAGGATATTGGTCTGGAAGGCGATGCCGTCGATCACCCCGATGATGTCCACGATCTTGCGCGACGAGGTGTTGATGGCGGCCATGGTATCGACCACTTCGTCGACGATGGCGCCGCCCTGCTTGGCGATGTCGGAGGCATTGCGGGCCAGCTGGTTGGCTTCGCGGGCATGGCCGTCGTTCTGCTTGACGGTGGCCGTCAGTTGCTCCATGGCCGAGGCGGTTTCTTCCAGCGAGGCGGCCTGGTCTTCGGTACGGGCCGACAGGTCGCTGTTGCCGGCGGCGATCTGGGCGCTGATGGTGGCCACACCCGCTGCCGCATCACGCACTTCGGTCACGGTATTGCGCAGGTTGACGCTCATCTCGGAGAGCGTCGCCATGATGCTCTGGCGCTTGCCGCCATCGTAGCGGCGCAGGGCCACTTCGTGGTACAGCTCGCCACGGTCCACCGCCAGTGCCAGTTGCTTGACCTGGTCCGGCTCGGCACCCAGGGCGCGGCCAATGGAACGCGTGATCAGGCCGGCCAGCACCACCCCGGCCACCATGGCCGCCGCCAGCAGTACCAGCATGAAGGCCTGGAAACCACGGGCGGTGCTGCGTGCCTTGGTCGACTCGGCCTGGCTCATGCGTTCCTGCAGATCGATGAATTTGTTCACCGTGGCCAGCCAGGTGATGAAGGCCGGCTTGGCTTCGCCCAGCATGATCTTGCGGGCGCCGTCGATGTCGCCGCTGCTGCGGGCGGCGATGATGCGTGCCGAAAGCGGCATGGCGCGGGCTTCGGCGGCCTTGATCTGGGCCAGGGCGTCGCGCTCGTCGGCGTTGGGAGCGTGCGCCCCCTTGTTGGCGAAGATGGCGTCCAGGGGTTGCGCCGATTGCTGGTAGTCGGCATCGAGCTTGTTGATCAGGGTCACCACCTCCTTGACCTCGGCGTCACCCACCAGCGTCAGGTCGCGCAGGGCGATGGCGCGGTCGTGGACGCTGCCACGGAAGTTGATGGCATAGCGTTGCTTGACGTTGTTGTCTTCGCTGACCGTGGTCAGGCTGCCCTCGATCGAATTGACCTTGCTGATGCTCACCACCGTCAGTACCAGCATCATCACCAGTACCAGCGCAAAACTGAGACCCAGGCGCGCAGCCACGCTGAGCGAGCGCCCCTTGTTGTTAGCCTTATCCATGATTTCCCCTGTTGTATGGATTCAATGTGCGGACCAGATCCGCTGCTGGCGCGTTCTCGCGCCTTGGAAGACAGTGCGATGCCAGGCCCCCACCGTCCCATGCAAGACCAAGGGGGGCGTGTTTCCGGATGACCAGCCCCGACCGCTCATCCGCTGTTTTCACGGTCGGGGAGCCTAGCACGTCGGCGGAAAAACTTCTTGGACGTTCTCGGATCCTTGTGACGGACATGCGCGGCGCTGCCAAAGCCGATTTGCCGGGCCGCGAGGCAATCCTGCAAGCGTCTGCACTGCACCCGGATGACTGCCGCTGATGGGAAAACCACGACAGCAAGTTTTAGAACCACCCTGAGGCAGTCGCTCCGGATCAGGCCGGCCGCTGGATCGGATCAGTGCACGGCGCGGTAGCGCGCTGCCGGCACATTGGCCGAGAGCTTGCCGGCCAGGTCCTGGCGGGCGGTCTCGAAGCGGGTCCAGGCATCTTCCTCGTGCAGCGAGGGAATGGTCACCAGTTCGCCGCGCTGGAAGCCGACCAGGGCGGCATCGACCATCTGGTCGGCGGGCATGACGATGGCCGGGTCCAGGTGTTCCACCGGCAGCCCGCCGATGGCCCAGAAGTCGGTCGCGGTGGCACCGGGCAACACCGCCTGCACCTGTACGCCCTTGGCCGCCAGTTCATGATGCAGCGATTGCGAGAAGGCCAGCACGAAGGCCTTGCTGCCGCCATAGACGCCGTTGAGCACTTCCGGTGCCACGCCGACGATGGAGGAGATATTGATGATCGCGCCCTGGCCGCGTGCCACGAAGCCGGGGACCACGGCATAGCTCAGGCGGGTCGGCGCGGTGACGTTCAGGGCGATCATGTCGGTCATGTGATCGACATTGCTCTGCAGCAGCGGGGTGTGGGTGCCGATGCCGGCATTGTTGACCAGCAGGGTGATGCTGGCATCGTTGCGCAGCTTGTCTTCCACCTGCGCCAGCGACTGGGCCTGGCCCAGGTCGGCTTCCAGCACTTCCACGGTACGGCGGGTGTCGTTGCTGATGCGCTGGGCCAGGGCATTGAGGCGCTCGCGGTTGCGGGCCACCAGGATCAGGTCGTAGCCCAGGCGGGCGAGGCGGTCGGCATACAGGGCGCCGATGCCGGACGAAGCGCCGGTGATGAGAGCGGTACCGCGTTGGGTGGCGGCTTGGGACTGGGTCATGATGTTCTCCTTGGGGTTGTCGGTTGCGATGGAGAGCATCTTATGGCGGCGGCCGATATCCGGAATGACGTAGATGGTGGTGTTTTCGGACATCCTGACCGGATCCCGTCACCCGCTACCTGACTGCCTCAATGCCCGGCGCTGCCGGAAAAGATGTTGATCACCAGCACCCCGGCCACGATCAGTGCGATCCCGGCCACCGCCGGCCCGTCCAGGCGCTGGTGGTGGATCAGCCAGGCCGCCAGCGTGATCAGCACGATCCCCACCCCCGACCAGATCGCATAGGCCACGCTGGTGGGCATGCTGCGCAAGGTCAGCGAGAGGCAATAGAAGGACAGGCCATACCCGAGCACCACCACCAGGGCCGGCAGCACGCGGGTCATCCCGTCGGAAGACTTGAGGGCGGTGGTGGCGATGACTTCGGCGACGATGGCGACCGCCAGGGTCAGGTAAGGAGAGGGGGAGGGAAGGGACATGGGCAGGCTCCTGTGCAAAAGAGGGATGGCGGCGGACAGTGTCCGCCTGCGGACGCTGAAGTGTCACGGAAACGGACACCTGCTGGCAAGGGTGAGTTCCTAAGTGATTGAATATAAAGGGATTCATGGCAGGCACGGGGTTTGCAAAAGAGGGAATACCTCTCACCCCTCAAGGAGTTGTCATGAAACATTCTTCATCCCCGCTTTCATCTCTGCGATCAGCCTCGCTGCGGTCCCTGGCCGCTGCATCGACCGTGGCCATGCTGACTTCACTGCTGCCTGCCCATGCCCAGGCGCTGCCACCGCCGCCGGCACCCTTGCCCGGTCCGGTCCCCGCTGCGGGTATGGCGCCGCCTGCGCCGCCGGCCACCTATGAAGCTGCCTTGACGGCCCAGGCGCCGGTTACCGAAGGCCGCGTCAGCCGCCTGTTGATCAATCCCTATGGCGAGGTCGATGGCCTGCTGGTGGGTGAGCGCACCCTGGTCAAGTTCCCGCCGCACCTGTCGCAGACGCTGCAAGGCGCGGTCAAGCCGGGGCAGTCGGTACGGGTGTTCGGCCAGAGTGAGGGGGCCGGTCCCAACAACGCCGGCACCATCAAGGCCGACGCCATCGTCAATCTCGCCACCGGCCAGACCGTGATCGATCGCCCGCCCGCCTTCGACGCCAACCCGCCGCTGCCGCCCCACCTGCGCGCCGCGCAGCTGCGCCAGCTGACGGTGCGCGGCAAGATCGCCATGGTCCTCACCGGTCCGCGTGGCGAAGCCAATGGCGTCATCCTCGACGACGGCAGCATCGCCCGCTTCGCCCCCGACAGCGTGCGCATGCCGCTGGAACCCGGCGCGTCGTTTGCTGCCAATGGCTTGGGCACCCGCAACAGCATGGGTACCGCCATCGAGGCCATCGATGTCGGTGCCAGTGCGGACAGCCTGCAACCCCTGTACAGCCGGGTGCGCTGAAGCCGCCATGCGCAGGCATGGCCGGTTTTCCCCGTCGTACTGATCGTCAAGCCGATGCGTAACGGGCGGTCCCTGGAGCATCGCTCCATGGTTCCATGGCTCCCTCGCTTCGTTACGCATCCTTTCTTTCTGTCGCCATTTTCATAAAGAACAAAAAACATGTCGCCCAAAGTCCTTCCCATCGTCTTCCTGATCATCTCCAACGTCTTCATGACCTTTGCCTGGTACGGCCATCTCAAGTTCGAGAACCGTCCCCTGTACCTGGTGATCCTGGTCAGCTGGATGATCGCCCTGGCCGAATACTGCTTCGCCGTCCCCGCCAATCGCATCGGCCACAGCGTCTACAACGCCGCCGAACTCAAGACCATGCAGGAGGTGATCACGCTGGTGGTGTTCTCGATCTTCTCGGTGCTCTACCTGGGTGAGCAGTTCACCATCAACCATCTGGTCGGGTTTGGCTGCATCTGCCTGGGCGCCTTCTTCATCTTCAAGGGGCCGATAGGATGAACTCCAAGGCCGGCTCCATCGCCTGGCTGTCCAGGCTGAACTTCTTCCTGGCCGACGTGCGCGACGGTCTCGGGCCTTTCCTCGGGGTGTTCTTGATGGGGCAGGGCTGGGCCGCCGACGACATCGGCTATGTGATGACGCTGGGCGGCATCGCCGGCATGCTCGCCACCACGCCGGCCGGCGCGCTCACCGATGCGGTGCGCGCCAAGCGCCTGGTGGTCGGGCTGGGGTCGGTGCTGGTGGTGGCCGGCTCCTTGCTGCTGCTGGTGGCCCCCAGTTTCACGCTGACCGCCATTTCCCAGGTCGGCACCGGCATCGTTGGCGCCATCATCGGCCCGGCCATCGCAGGCCTCACCCTGGGCATCGTCGGCCAGCAGGGTTTGCCCGCCCAGCTCGGGCGCAACGAAGCCTGGAACCATGCCGGCAACGTCTTCTCGGCGGCCCTGGCCGGCGCACTCGGTTACTACTGGGGCCTGCCGGCGGTGTTCGTACTGATGGCGGTGATGGCGCTGGCTTCGCTGGTCTGCCTGTCGCGCATCCGCCCGCAGGATATCGATCACGACGTCGCCCGTGGGCTGGACCCGGAACGCGCTGCAGCGGCACCGCAGGTCTCCACCTGGCGCGTGCTGGTCGCGTCGCGGCCGCTGATGCTGCTGGCCCTGGCCATGATGCTGTTCCACCTCGGTAATGCGGCGATGTTGCCCCTGCTGAGCCAGTCGGTGGTGGCGCGGGGTGGTGCCGATCCGGCGCTCTATACCGCGCTCACGGTGATCGTGGCGCAGCTGGTGATGATTCCCACCGCGCTCCTGACTGGCCGCTTCGCTGAACGCCAGGGCTACTGGCTGCCAATCACCATCGCCCTGCTGGCATTGCCGGTGCGCGGCCTGGTGGCCGGCGTGTGGGATTCGCCCTGGGCGCTGCTGCCGGTGCAGATGCTCGATGGCGTCGGTGCCGGCCTGCTGGGCGTGGCCTTGCCGGGTTCGGTAGCGCGCATCCTGCAGGGCAGCGGCCATATCAACATCGGCCTGGGCGCGGTCACCACCATCCAGTCGGTCGGCGCGGCGCTGAGCCCGGCCCTGGCCGGTGTGGTCGCCAAGCACTACGGCTATGGCGCCGCGTTTGCCGCGCTGACCGGGATTGCCGTGCTGGCGCTGCTGGTGTGGGGATGGCTGGCGGAGCGGCGCGATCATGCACCGGGTGGCAGGCCGGCGGTGGTGACGGAGTAGTCCGCGCTATGGCTTCTCGTCCCGACGCAATTCCAGGAAATACGCCGGCGACCAGGGCCTGAGCGCCACGATCATGGCAGTGCCGGTGCGTCGTTCCAGCGGCAGCGACAGGTCCTGGTGGTGCGCCGCGAGGAAGTCTGCCGAGAGCCGGTTCATGGTCCGCTGGACGGCGGCATTGCTCTCTTCGGAAAGGGTGCCGCTGACCATGATCATCTTTTCGCCCGGCTGGTCGAAGTGCGAATTGAAGAAATCGTTGCGCAACTGGGCGCGGAAATACTGCTGGATCGGGCCGCCGGGCAGCCAGGTGAAGTCCTGCGCCACACGCACCCGGATGCGATTATTGGGCAGCAGGTCAAGAATGCCCAGCTTGTCCAGTTGTGCCAACAGGCGGATGCATTCGGCCGTGCTCATGGCAAACGTCGAGACGATTTCCTCCAGCGTCCACTGGTGTAAGGCATGCACGGCCACCAGCAGCAGCTTGGGATCGGCCACCAGTTTCTTTTCCTGTTCTTCCGTCAGGCGCGACGGCACCGGCTGTTCGGTCACCACCATGCGCGCCAGATCGCTGATCTGGATACCCAGCAGCGTACAGACCTGATCCAATCGCTCCAGCGTGAAGCTGCGTTCGGCAAAGATGCGCTTGACGCTGGCTTCGCTCAGGGCCAGCCCCTTGGCCAGCTGCGCATAGGTGATGCCGCGCGCCTTGAGCAGGTTCTTCAATGCATTGACCAGCGATTCCGCCTGGGCCATGGTGATCCCTCCTGAGTTCTCCGTTTATTCACTCTTTCTGGCCCGGTATTGTATTTCGATACCTGATGAAACAGGAATTGCGCTTCGGAATGACACGCTCAACAGCGCTCCAACACCTTGTTACATTGCGTCTCGCTGACCCGCCTTCGTGGCAGCAGTTACCCAAAAGTCAAACTACAAGGAGCCCGTCATGAAAAGCCTTTCCCTGCAACGTCTGTCCCTGTCCTGCGCCCTGGTGGCCGCGCTGCTGGCCTCTCCGGTACACGCCCAGTCGCGTAACAGTGATGCGTCCACCGCCTCGGTGGCAGTCTCGGTGATCGTCCCGGCCGTATTCATTTCGGAAGCAGGCCGTTATGTGGTCAAGGGTGTGGAGGGATCGGCCAACGGGACCGTGTATGTGCTGGAAAAAGTGGGAGAGGGCGTCCGTGGATCGATCACGGTGGGCGCCAACGTCAGCGGCGCGGCGTCGGTCGGCGTGGGCGCATCGGTGAGCTTCGTGGCCACCGCGTCCGGCACGTTGATGGTGGCCTCCGGCAAGGTGCTGGCGATCATCCCCAATGCACTGGGCAAGGCCCTGCTGAAGAACGAGAAACTGTCCTGATCCGCACATACCGGGAGACCATCATGCAAACTTCGCAACATCGCATCAAGCATCTGCTGGCCGGCCTGGCCCTGGCCATCACCCTGCCGCTGGCGGCGCATGCCGGGCAGTCCTGCGAGCAGACCATTCCCGAGGCCAGCGCCGTACGCCAGCAACTGGAGATGGCGGTCAAGACGGTCGAGCGGCTCAATGCCAGCGGTGCTGATGTGGCCATCATCGGCCGTATCGGCCAGGACCTGAGCCAGTACCATCAACGCTATTCCCACATCGCCATCGCCTATCGCGATGGCCAGGACTGGTACGTGGTGCACAAGCTCAACGAGTGCGGCACCGCCGTGAGCAACGTCTACGAGCAGGGCATGGGCCAGTTCTTCATGGACAGCCCCTTCCTGCTGGAGGCCTACGTGACCGTGCCGCAGCCGGAGGTGCAGCAGAAGCTGCGCGCGGCCATCGTCCGTCCCCAGGTGACCCGCATGCATGAGCCGCAGTACAGCATGCTGGCCTACCCATGGGCCACCCGTTACCAGCAGTCCAACCAGTGGGTCACCGAAACGCTGGCGACCGCGCTGGAGCCGCAGATCAGTACCCGCGAGCAGGCCCAGGCCTGGCTCAAGTTCAAGGGCTATGCGCCCGATACCTTGCAGCTCGGCCCGCTGACGCGCTTGGGCGGACGCATGTTCAAGGCCAACATCGCTTTTGATGATCATCCCAGCGCCCTGCGCTTCAGCGATAGAATCGAGACCACCACGGCCGATTCGGTGTTCGCCTTCCTGCAGAAGTCGGGCCTCGAAGCCAGCCATTTCGTGATCCAGTAGCGTCCCGCCTCATCAGTCTCAACCCGGAATATCCATGCGCCCGAATCCCTGCCTGGCCCTCGCCTTCGCCATTACCCTCATCCCGATGACCGGTCAGGCGGCAGGGGATGCGGTGGCCGGGCGCGCCGCCTTCGCCAAGTGCGCCAGCTGCCACGCCGTAGGACCCTCGGCCCGCGCCGGCTTCGGTCCGCAGCTGAGCAACGTGATCGGCCGCAAGGCCGGTTCCACCGCGGATTTCAAGTATTCGCCGGCGATGGCCGGTGCCGGCTTCGTCTGGACCGAGGACAAGCTGCGCGCCTTCCTCAAGGCGCCCAGCGAGGTGGTGCCGGGCAACAAGATGCGTTTCTGGGGCATCGGCAGCGACCGCCAGATCGACGACATCCTGGCCTACCTGCGCAGCGTCCGTCAGCCCTGAAAGAGCGGCCTTCAGCCGTACGGCGGCAAGCCCATGCGCCGCCGCGCCAGATGGATGGAGCCGTTGCGCACCGCCCAGCGCAGTGGCTGTGCCGCCGCCAGTACCGAGCGTCGCAGCAGTTCCCGACGCCACGGCGGACGCGGCGTGACCCCCAGCATCTCTTGCGCCCAGGGCGGCAGCAGGTCCACCCCGGCGCGCATCATCAGGCGCGTCCATGGTTGCGCCAGCGCGTTCGGCGCGGGGGCATTCAACACCAGTTGCAAGGTCTTGCGGGTGCGTTCGTCACAGCGCAGTTCGGGGCGCATCGCCTGGATGTATCCTGCCACCGCACTCTGTGAACGTGGGACCTCGCGCGCGCCCAGTGCCTCGGCCACGCGGGCGATCTCGTCGAAATACTGGTCCTGGCGCGCCGCCGGAAAGTCCGGCCGACGATAGCGCAGATAAGCCTGCAGGAAGCAATGCACCTCGGCTACGTGTACCCAGGTCAGCAGGTCGGGGTCGCTGGCGGAATAGGCACGTCCGTCCGGCGCCACCCCCTTGACCACGAGATGGATGCGCTTGACCCGCTCGATGAGGCGCTCGGCGTCGGCGCGACTGCCGAAGGTGGTGCCGGCGATGAATTGTGCAGTCGCGCGCAGGCGCGCCAGCATGTCGGCCTGGAAGTTGGAGTGATCCCACACTCCGGCCAGTGGTAGCGGATGCAACATCTGCAGCAGCAGGGCCGCCACGCCGCCGGTCAACATGGACGTGAAATCGCTGTGGACCTGCCAGGCTGCAGAGTCCGGACCGAACAGGCCAGGATCGCCCGGCGGCTGCAGGAAGTCGGCACTGCCGGGGCCGCGGCTGATGGAGAGGACACTGGCTTCGATGCGCTGGCGCAGGAATTCCATGATGCAGGGGAGGGTGCAGGGATAAGGTGAAGGAAGGGCAGTGTGCCATAGCAGGGCCATTCCTGCCGGGCGCCACATGTGGCGTTTTTCCGGTTGTGCTTGCAGCCGGTGAGAAGCCGCTCGCTGACATTTCTGTCAGAAAGCGATTTGTCGAAAAGCCTTCTGCAAGGCGGCTCCGAGGCCGCTACAATAGCCCACGCCGCACGGCCCACGAAGAATAAAACCGGGCCCGGGCAAGCTCATCGGATTCAGGGAACGCAGACCGGCGACCGGGGAAAAGCGCCAGCCTGCGCCACATAGAACAAAGCACAGCAGGAGAGGACGGCCGGGGCCGCACGGGGCGCCGGTTCATGGCATGGGCAGGCTGCATGACGCAGGCTGCCCGGTCGTTCCTGCCCGCCTTACAGGGATAGCAGTTCATGAACATGGTCGCGCTGGCGTTGCGCCGCCCGTACACCTTCATCGTGATGGCCTTGCTGATCGTGCTGGCCACGCCATTGACGCTGAAGAACATGGCCACCGACATCTTCCCCGAGATCAATATCCCGGTGGTCTCCATCATCTGGAACTACAACGGCCTGTCGGCGCAGGAGATGGGGCAGCGCATCGCCGCCCAGAACGAGCGCGGACTCACCACCGTGGTCAGCGACATCGAACACATCGAGTCGCAATCCCTGGCCGGGGTATCGGTGATCAAGGTGTTCTTCCAGCCCAAGGCCAATATCCAGACCGCCATCGCCCAGGTGGTGGCATCGGTGCAGACCCAGGTGCGCCAGCTGCCGCCGGGGATCACGCCGCCGTTGGTGATCAAGTATTCCGCCTCCAGCATCCCGGTGATGCAACTGGCGCTGTCCTCGCCCACGCTGCCCGAGCAAACCGTGTTCGATGCTGCCGTCCAGACCCTGCGTCCGCAACTGGTCACCATTCCCGGCGTGGCGGTGCCTTATCCCTATGGCGGCAAGAGCCGGTTGATCTCGGTGGACCTGGATACCCAGGCCCTGCAGTCGCGTGGCCTGGCCCCCATCGACGTGGTCAACGCCATCAATACGCAGAACCTGATCTTGCCCTCCGGGACGGCCAAGTTCGGCGGCACCGAATATTCGGTCAAGATCAACGGCTCGCCCGAAGCCGTGGCTGGCCTCAACGAGCTGCCGGTGCGCACCACCAACGGCGCCACCATCTATCTCAAGGATGTGGCCAACGTGCGCGACGGCTTCTCGCCGCAGACCAACGTGGTGCGCCAGGACGGCGCGCGCGGCGTGCTGCTGTCCATCCTCAAGAACGGCGGCGCTTCTACGCTGGACATCGTGGACAACCTGCGCAAGCTCCTGCCTACCGCCGCCCAGACCCTGCCTGAAGACCTCAAGATCACGCCGCTGTTCGACCAGTCGCTGTTCGTGAAGGCCGCCGTGACCGGCGTCATCAGCGAGGCGCTCATCGCCGCCGGCCTGACGGCGGCCATGGTGCTGCTGTTCCTGGGCAACTGGCGCAGCACGCTCATCATCGGCCTGACCATTCCGCTGTCCATCATGGCCGCCATCCTGCTGCTGGCCGCCATGGGCGAAACCCTGAACCTGATGACCCTGGGCGGCCTGGCGCTCTCGGTGGGCATCCTGGTGGACCAGGCCATCGTCACCATCGAGAACATCGAGCGCCACCTGCACCTGGGCCGTCCGCTGCACGACGCCATCACCGTGGGTGCCGGCGAGATCGGCGTGCCGGCCTTCGTCGCCACGCTGTGCATCTGCATCGTGTTCGTGCCGATGTTCTTCCTCTCCGGCGTGGCGCGCTTCCTGTTCGTGCCGCTGGCCGAAGCGGTGGTTTTTGCCATGGCCGCGTCCTACATCCTCTCGCGCACCCTGGTGCCGACGCTGGTGATGCTGCTCATGGGCAGCCACGGCCAGGTCGAAAGCGCCAAGGCCAGCCTGCTGCAGCGCCTGTACCGCGCCTTCGACAACCGCTTCGAGCGGGTGCGCCACGGCTATACGCTGGTGCTGTCCTCGCTGCTGGCGCACCGGCGCCGCTTCGCGCTGGGCTTCCTGGGGTTCTGCCTGCTCTCCTGCCTGTTGTATCCCTTCCTCGGCCGCGACTTCTTCCCCAACGTGGATGGCGGCCAGATCCGCCTGCACATGCGCATGCCCACCGGCACCCGCATTGAGGAAACCGCCCGTGCCGCCGACGAGGTCGAGCGCGTCATCCGCAGCCTCATTCCGGCCTCCGAACTGGAGACCATCCTCGACAACCTGGGCGTCCCCAATTCCGGTATCAACCTGTCCTACAGCAATGCCGGCACCATTGGCACCCTCGATGGCGAAATCCTGATGGCCCTGAAGGAAGGCCACCGGCCCACCGAGGAACTGGTGGCCATGCTGCGCGAGCAATTGCCGCGCCGCTTCCCCGGCATCGAGTTCTTCTTCCAGCCGGCCGACATCGTCACCCAGATCCTGAACTTCGGCCTGCCTGCCGCCATCGACGTGCAATTCACCGGCCCCAACATGGAAGCCAATGCACGGCTGGCGGCCGAGCTGACGCGCAAGATCAAACAGATTCCCGGCGCGGTGGATGCCCACGTGCACCAGCGACTGGACGGTCCGTCCCTGGACCTGCGCATGGATCGCACGCGCCTGCAGCAGTTCGGCCTGTCGGCCTCCAATGTCGGCCAGAACCTCCTGATCGCCCTGTCCGGCAGTTCGCAGACGCAGCCGGCCTTCTGGCTCAATCCCAATAACGGTGTGGTCTACAGCATTGCGGTGCAGTCCCCGCAATACCAGGTCGATTCGCTCGATTCCCTGCTCAATATCCCGGTCGGGGCTGGCGCCAATGCCACCACCCCGCCGCAACTGCTGGGCAACCTGGTCGATGTGCATGCCGGACGCCAGATGGCGGTGGCCTCGCGCTATAACATCTCGCCGGCCATCGATGTCTATGTCAGCGTGCAGGGCACTGACCTGGCCAGCGTGGCCAGCAAGGTGACGGCCCTGGTGGAAGAGATCAAGCCCAGGCTGGCCCGTGGCAGCCAGGTGGTGATCCGCGGCCAGGTGGAAACCATGCAGTCATCCTTCATCGGCCTGGGCGTCGGCCTGGCCATGGCCATCGTGCTGGTGTACCTGCTGGTGGTGGTCAACTTCCAGTCGTGGATCGATGCCGCCATCATCATCGCCGCGCTGCCTGCCGCACTGGCCGGCATCGCCTGGATGCTCTTCATCACCGGCACCACGCTCTCGGTGCCGGCCCTGACCGGCGCCATCATGACCATGGGCGTGGCCACCGCCAACAGTATCCTGATCGTGGCCTTTGCGCGGCAGCGCCGGGAAGAGGGCGCCACCCCGCTGGCCGCCGCGCTGGAAGCCGGCTCCACCCGTATCCGCCCGGTGCTGATGACGGCGCTGGCCATGATCATCGGCATGATCCCCATGGCCCTGGGCCTGGGCGAGGGTGCCGAACAGAACGCGCCACTGGGGCGTGCCGTGATCGGTGGGCTCATGCTGGCCACCGTATCGACCTTGTTTTTCGTGCCGGTGGTGTTTGCCGGCGTGCATCAGAGACTGGCCCGCCGCGCCGACAAGCGCCGCCATCCCGTGGCCGGGCCCGCGCATCAGGAGTCTTGAACCATGTCGCATGACCGTCATTCCGAACTCGGCATCCACCCCCTTTCCGAGGGCGAGCCGCAACAGCGCCAGCAGATGATGAAGCGCGCCCGGCTGGTGCTGGTGGTGGTGCTGATCCTGCTGGCCGCAGGCGCGGCGCGTACCATCATCAGCCGCACGGCCAACGCGCGCGCCCTGGAAGCCGGCACCGCCGAGCGTGCCAAGGTCTTCGTGCGCGTGACCGAGGCGCGCAGCAGCGCCGACGGCCAGACCCTGGCCTTGCCCGGGACCTTGCAGGGCTTTGTGCAGTCCCCCATCTCGGCGCGTTCCGGCGGCTACCTCAAGCGCTGGTACAAGGACATCGGCGCCGAGGTCAAGAAGGGCGACCTGCTGGCCGAACTGGATACCCCGGAAATCGACCAGCAACTCTCGCAGGCCCTGGCCGCGCGCCAGCAGGCCGCCTCCAGCATGGAACTGGCCAAGAGCTCGATGGCCCGCTGGGAAGCCCTGCGCAAGAAGGATGCGGTCTCGCAGCAGGAACTGGATGAACGCCGCAGCGCCTTCGCCCAGGCCAGCTCCAACCTGGCGGCAGCGGACGCCAACGTCGAACGGCTGCGCCAGGTGGAAGGCTTCAAGCGCATCGTGGCACCGTTCTCGGGCATCATCACGCGCCGCAACGTGGACGTGGGCGACCTGATCGATCCGGGCGCCGGGCGCTCGCTGTTCGTGCTCTCGCAGACCGATCCGTTGCGGGTCTATGTCAACGTGCCGCAGTCCTATGCCAACCTGGTCAAGCCCGGCCAGCAGGTCACGGTCACCCAGTCCGAACTGCGCGGCCGCAAGTTCGAAGGCAAGGTGGCGCGCACCGCAGGGTCCATCGATACGGCCACCCGTTCCATGCAGATCGAGGTGACCCTGGCCAATGCCGACAACGCCTTGCTGCCCGGTGCCTTCGTGCAGGTGGCACTGCCCCTGAAACCCAGCGGTGCCTTGCTGGTCGCGGCCGATACGCTGATGTTCCGGCGCGACGGGTCGTTGGTGGCGGCCGTCGATGAGCAGAACAAGGTACAGCTCAAGAAGGTCAGGCTGGGGCGCAACTTCGGGCTCACCGTGGAAGTGCTGGAGGGTTTGAGCGGCAAGGAAAAACTGATCCTCAATCCCTCCGATTCGCTCTCTGAAGGTGACCAGGTCGAGCCCACCCTGGAGCAGCCCGCCCCAGCGAAGAAGGCCGCATCATGACGCTGCGCCGTCCGCCGGTCGTACTGGTCATGCTGACCTGCGCCCTGGTGCTCACTGCCTGCGCCAGCGGCCCCGACTACGTCAAGCCGACGCTGGACATGCCCGCCGCCTGGACGCCGGAAGCTCCCTGGCGCAGCATGCAGCCGCAGGACGAGGTAGCGCGCGGTCCCTGGTGGGAGCGCTTCGGCGATGTCCAGCTCAACGCCCTGCAACAGCAGGCGCTGGCCGGCAACCAGACGTTGGCGATTGCCACGGCGCGGCTGGCCCAGGCGCGCGCCCAGCTGGATGTGAGCGGGGCCGCGCAGGCGCCGCAGGTCGGCATCAGCAGCCGTGCGGCGCGTGCGCGCATCTCGGCCAACCGGCCGCTGACCAACTACAATTCGCCCAATTACGCGACCGTACAAAACGATTTCGCGCTGGGCTTGACGGTCAGTTACGAACTGGATTTCTTCGGCCGTGTACGACGCTCGGTGGAAGCGGCCGGTGCCGCCCTCCAGCAATCGGCTGCCGATCTCGAAAACACCCGCCTCCTGATCAGCGCCGACCTGGCCAGCAATTATTTCAACCTGCGTGAACTGGATATCGAACTGGACGTGGTCCGGCGCGCCATCGAGCTGCAGCGCAAGGCGCTGGATCTGGCCACGTCGCGGCACGACCTGGGTGCCACTTCCGGACTGGACGTAGCCCAGCAACAGGCCCTGCTGGATACCACGCTGACCCAGGTCGACCTGCTGGGCCGCCAGCGCGCCCAGTACGAGCACGCCATCGCCACCCTGACCGGTACCCCCGCGCCGGGATTCGCGATCGCCCCCTCGCTGGCGCCGATCGCCTTGCCGGCGATCCCGCTGGGCGTGCCCTCGGATGTGCTGGAACGTCGCCCCGACGTCGCCTCGGCCGAGCGCGCCATGGCCGCCGCCAATGCCCAGATCGGCGTGGCCAGCGCGGCCTACTATCCCAGCTTCATGCTGCAGCCCTCGTATGGCGTGGACAGTCGCAACTGGGGCGCGCTCTTCAATGCCCCCAGCGTGCTGTGGTCGCTCGGGGTATCGGCCTCGCAAAGCCTGTTCGACGCCGGCCGCCTGCGCGCCGGCGTGGACTTCAGCAAGGCTGGTTACCAGGCCACCGTAGCCGGTTACCGACGCACCGTGCTGACCGCCATGCAGGAGGTGGAAGACGGCATCACCGGCATCGCCGCCCTGGACCGTGCCTATCGGCAATCGCAATCGGCCATCGCCAGTGCACGCCGGGTGCTGGACATCGCCACCAGCCGCTACGAAGGCGGCGCCACACCCTACCTCGATGTGATCACGGCGCAACAGTCCCTGCTCAACAGCGAGCGCCAGGCGGCGCAATTGATGGGGCAACGGCTGCTGGTGTCGGTATTCCTCATCAAAGCTCTCGGGGGAGACTGGCAGGAGCGTCGCGAGAGTGAACCGCAGGTCGGTACATCTTCAGCACCGGTACTTGCAAAATTGCCAATCTTATCGCCACAAGAGAACGACTGATATGATGGCCTGACCAGTTTGATCGGCCGGAAACCCGCTTGCTGACAGGCTTGTCAGTTCTGCGTGGCAAGTACGGCAATTGCCCGGTAAACCCCCGCGTAATCAGCGATATGGCCCGTTCAGGACCTGCCTAGAATCGACTCTGCATTCCAGCACTGTGAGAATAACGAGGCATACATGAACTGGTTCAACAATCTGAAGATCGCCCGGAAACTGATCCTTTCCTTTGCCGCCGTCATCATCCTGACGGTCATCCTGGGGGTATTTGCGATCCGCGAGCTCAAGGCGGTGAACCAGGCCTCCACCGACATGGCCAGCAACTGGCTGCCGACCATCAAGGCAGCGCAGGCCATCCAGGCTTCGCTGCCGCGCATGCGCATCTCCGAACTGCAGATGATCACCGCGGCCAACCCTGCCGAACGCGAAGACGCCCTCAAGGCCATCAAGTCGCGCCTGGAGATCCTGGCCAAGCAGCGCGCCACCTACGAAAAGCAGATCTCGGAGGCGGAAGAGAAGCTTGTCTACGAAAAGTTTTCCAAGAATTTTGCCAGTTACCTGGAGATCAACCGCAAGCTCGCCGACATCTCCGGCGAAGGCAAGGAAGAAGATGCCCGTACCATGTTCAAGGGCGATTCCAACAAGACCTTCCGCAGCATGCTGGAAAACATGGACGAGATCGTCAAGATCAATGACGCCGGCAGCGCCCGCTCCGACCAGGAGGCCGGCGACGTGTTCGACGCTGCCCGCAAGTGGATCATCGGCTTGCTGGCGGCCATCGTGATCATCGCCTTTGCGCTGGCGGTGGCGGTGGCGCGCGCGGTGTCGCGGCCCCTGAACGAGGCGGTGAGCGTGGCCGAACGCGTGGCGCAAGGCGACCTGACGGTGGAAATCCACTCCCACAGCAAGGATGAAACGGGCATGCTGATGCAGTCCCTGCGCGCCATGAACGACAGCCTGCACAAGATCGTCTCCGAGGTACGTACCGGCACCGATGCCATCACCACTGCCTCGCAGGAAATCGCCACCGGCAACCTCGATCTGTCCTCGCGCACCGAGCAACAGGCCGGCTCGCTGGAAGAGACCGCCTCGGCCATGGAAGAGCTGACCTCCACCGTCAAGCAGAATGCCGACAACGCCCGCCAGGCCAACCAGTTGGCGGCCTCGGCCTCCGACATCGCCAGCCAGGGGGGCGAAGTGGTGCACCAGGTGGTGCAGACCATGGAAGGCATCACCGAGAGCTCCAGCCGGATTGCCGACATCATCAGCGTGATCGACGGCATCGCCTTCCAGACCAACATCCTGGCGCTCAATGCCGCGGTGGAAGCGGCGCGTGCCGGCGAGCAGGGTCGCGGCTTCGCCGTGGTGGCCTCGGAAGTGCGCTCACTGGCCCAGCGCTCGGCCTCGGCGGCCAAGGAGATCAAGCAGCTCATCGATGATTCGGTGGAAAAGGTCGGCGCCGGCAGTCAACTGGTCGAGCGCGCCGGTGCCACCATGAGCGAGGTGGTCGCCAGCGTGCGCCGCGTCACCGACGTGGTGGCCGAGATCAGCGCCGCCAGCCACGAGCAGAGCACCGGCATCGAGGAGATCAACCGCGCCATCACCCAGATGGACGAAGTCACACAGCAGAACGCCGCGCTGGTGGAAGAAGCCGCTGCCGCCGCGCAGTCGCTACAGGACCAGGCCGGACGGTTGACGCAGGTGGTGAGCGTGTTCAAGATCCAGCGCTGATGCCGGTCGCTGCTCAGTGATGCGCAATGATGGCGGGGCGTTCCGCCAGCAGGGACAACTGCAGTTCGCGTGAGCGTAGCACGCTGACCTTCTCGGACAGGCCGATCTTGACATCGGCTTTCCTGCGGTCCGGAGACGGCATGTAGTTCAACAATTGTTCGAGTGCCTCCACGCTCTTGATTGCGTGAAAGCTCTTCAGCTTGTCCACAAAAGCCAAGGAATATTTTTTTCGGCTGAGCAGTTCGATCACGTTGCTCAGCGTGCCGGTACTCTTTGCATCCCAGATCATCAGACCGGAATCGGCCGCTTCCGCCATCGCCAGGTCCTTCGCCGTGAAATAGGCTCTCGATCCGGGACTGTGGTAGCTCTTGACCTGGCGTATGGCCCATTGGCCAATGTTGTTGCGCGGGACGTTGCCGGTGCAGAAGACGGTGACATGCTGGTAGCGTTGGTCGGCCAGGAACTGCTGAATGGACGCGTCCGCGCCGTCGGCATCTCCGACGATCACATCGAATTTCTGATGCACGATGTTCATGATCCGGTCCTGCACCTTGGCATCCAGGTGCCGGATGGCGATCGACCCGCCAATAAAAACGGTCGTCATTGATCTACCTCCATGTCAGCGCCGCCACATAAATCTGCCCGATTTTCTCATAAGTCCGTAGTACATCGGACGCCGCATCGAGTGTGGCCCCGGTGTGATACAGGTCGTCCAAAAGCAGCGCGTTCCACCTCCCCGTATTGGTAATCAGCCGGTGCAGGGTGAGGGTTCCGGCGAGGGCTGCCTCCTTTTCTGAGCGTACATGAAGGTCCTTCAACGCCGGCCCGCTTGCTGTCTTGCGTAACAGTCCAAAGACTGGCTTGCCAGTGATCTGACCCAGCATATCTGCCACAGCCGTGACCGGTTGCACCGCCCGCCCTGCACTTGCAGCCATCGGGATGATCAGGCCGAACGCTGGTAACAAGGGCAGGATACTGCTTTGTATTGCCCGTGCCAGGGGGAGAACATATTGCCGCTGCTGCCGGTACTTGAGCTGGTAGAGCGCCTCCCCCACGTCGCTGCGCCTGGTGTCGAACAGCATGTGGCCATATTCGTCATGGCCGGTCGGAATGCTATACAGACTGTGTTTGTCGAGTACAAAGCCGAGATCGAATTTGCCGAAGATTTTCTTGATGTTGACCCGCATGTGCTCCGCCCATAGTGACTGTGGATGCAACAGCCAGACGTGCTTGCAGGTCATCTCCCAAGAGTCCTGTTCCTTTCCGTTTCCTGAAAATCCGGTAGCGGCCGCTGCTGCCAGCGGACGGTAAGCCTCATTTTCCTGATTGATCGATTCTGTTTGGAACTAAGGTTCTTTCGCCAAATTTTTTCGTTGCGCGGCCGGTCGCTATGACGACGGCAACTCGAAGCAATACCCCACCCCGTACACCGCCTGGATCGCGTTATGACCAGGGAAGAACGGCTCCAGCTTGCGCCGCAGGTTCTTGATGTGGGTATCGATGACGCGGTCGGTGACCGGGCGGTCGTCGTCGTGCAGGTGGTTGAGCAACTGCTCGCGTGAAAATACCTGGCCCGGTGCGGCGGCGAAGGTCTTGAGCAGGCGCAGTTCCAGTGGCGTCAGGTTCAGCGGCTCGCCGCGCACGCTGGCCTGATGCCGCAGTTCGTCGATGTGCAGCAACTCCGCAGCGGTCGGACTCGTCTGTGCCTGTGCGCGTTGCACCAGCGCATTGCGCCTGAGCATGGACTTGACCCGCGCCACCACTTCACGCGGCGAAAACGGTGCCTTGCTGATGTAGTCGTCCGCCCCCAGTTCCAGACCACGCAGGCGATCCTCTTCTTCGGCGCGGGCGGTCAGCATCAGGATGGGCACGTCGCAGAAGCTGCGCAGGCGGCGGCAGATTTCCCAGCCATCCATTCCCGGCAGCATGATATCGAGCAGGATCAGGTCCGGACGCTGCTGCTGCACCGCCGCGACGACGGCATCGCCCCGCGCCACATGGCGTGACTGGTAGCCGGCTGCAGCGAGATATTTCTGCAGCAGTTCGGCCAGCTTGGGCTCATCCTCGACGATGAGGATGTCGGCGCTCTGGGGCGGCTGGAAGTGGAAGGCTTCGCTCATGGCTGCTCCTCGAACCGCGCCGGCAGCACCACCGTGACGCGCAGGCCACCCATGGGCGAGGCGCTGGCCGCAATGCTGCCCTGGTGCGCATCGACGATGCGGCGGCAGATCGCCAGCCCGAGCCCGGCGCCACCACTGGCGCGGTTTCGCGAACTCTCGACCCGGAAGAAACGCTCGAACAGGCGCGCCATCGCCTCCGGCGGCACGCCCGGTGCGCTGTCGTCGAAGACCAGATGCCAGTGTTGTTCCTGCAGGCTGGCCTGCAGGTGCAGGCCGCCGCCGGCATCGGTGTAGCGCAGGCTGTTTTCGAAGAGGTTGTTGAACAGTTGCTGCAGGCGCGCGCCATCGGCATGCACCGGCATGGCCGCCGGTAGTTGCGCGGTCAGGGCCAGGCCGCGCTGGCTGAAGCGCTCGCCATAGACCTGCACGCTGGCACGCAACAGTGGCAACAGGTCCATGTCCGTCTGGCGATAGGCCAGCGCACCTGCATCGGCCAGGGACAGGTCGTAAAGATCACCCACCAGCTTGTTGAGATGTCCCACCTCGCTCTTGAGCGAGCGCAGCGTCTGCGCGTCCGGTTGCATGACGCCGTCTTCCAGTGCTTCCAGCTGACCGTTGAGGATGCCCAGCGGCGTGCGCAGTTCATGCGAGACGTCGGCCATGAATTCGCGCCGCAATTGCTCGTTGCGCTCCAGCGTCATGGCCAGCTGGTTGAAGTCCTGCGCCAGTCGCCCCACTTCATCGCCGGATTCGACCTCCACCCGGGTAGCGTAGTCGCCGCCGGCCAGCCGGTGGGTGGCGCGCGCCACGCGGGTGAGCGGGCGCGTCAGCACGCCGGAGATGCGCACCACCAGAAACGCCGCCAGCATCACCGCCACCACCGCAATGATGAGCTGGGCCAGGAACTGGCTCTGCTGGAAGCGCAGGTCGATGGCACCGATCACGTTTTCGAAGGGCGTCTGCGCCACCCAGCCCACGATCACGTCATCCAGCAGCAGCGGTCGCAGGCGCGCATCGGGACCGATGTTGGGGTAGCCGATCACCAGTTGTCGATGGGCATCCAGCAAGGAAAAGCGCAGCGTGGCGCCGGTCAGGTCGGATGGGGTCAGCGGGGGGCCAGGCGGCGGCACCACGCCATTGTGCTCGACGATGGCCGGTTTCATCAGTTCGAACCAGACCCGTGGCTGGCCACGGATGAAGTCCCAGTTGCCGTGTTCGCGATAGGCCTGTTCCAGGCGCGGCACCATGTCTTCCATGCGCTGCTGGGCCTGCTCGTTGAGATAGCCGAGGAAGTCGCGGTTGAAGATGTAGTGCCCGGCGCCATTGATGGCGGCGATCAGCGCCACGATCAGCGCCAGCATCGCGTAGAACAGTTTCAGGCGGATGTTGGCGCGGTGGAAGAAGCGGTCGGACAGCGCCGCCAGCGAGTGGGCGATGGACTTGAACACGGGGGCCGGGAATGACAGGACAAGGCGCCAGCTTAACAAGATAGTCGCATGGCGGCGAGGGCCGGGGAGCGATCTGTTTCATTCCGGGGCGAAAGTGGCTGCGCTCAATTTTCCTTCACATTTGCTTTTCATAATCACGGGTCCGATAGCTCATTGCGCCCGGATTGCCTGCCTATGGCGGCAGGTGTTCCTGGCAGAAAGCCGCCCCGATGCCCGATTTCCGCTCCCAAGCCCTGCCCCTGCTGCGCCAGAATCCGTCCCGCCTGCTGCGCACCCTGACCCTGGCCGCCCTGCTGGCCGCGACCCTGGCGGCCTGCTCCCGCTCCGGCGAGGCGCCCAAGGCAGCGGCCCAGGCCGAGGTCGGTTACGTGGTGGTCAAGGCCCAGCGACAGACAGTGACCACCGAATTGCCCGGCCGTACCAGTGCCTACCTGGCCGCCGATATCCGCCCGCAGGTGGGCGGCATCATCCAGAAGCGGCTGTTCAAGGAGGGCGCCAAGGTCAAGGCTGGTCAGCCGCTGTACCAGATCGACCCGGCCAGCTACCAGGCGGCCTACGACAGCGCCAAAGCATCGCTGCTCAAGGCCGAGGCCACGCTGGCTTCGTCCAGGCTGAAGGCCCAGCGCTACGCCGAACTCAACAAGATCGACGCCGTCTCCAAACAGGATAACGACGACGCCCAGAGCACCCTGCGCCAGAACCAGGCCGACGTCGAAGTGCAGAAGGCGGCCGTGCAGACGGCGGCCATCAACCTGCAGTACACCAAGATCCTCTCGCCCATTTCCGGCCGCATCGAGAAGTCCTCGGTCACGCCCGGCGCGCTGGTGACCGCCAGCCAGACCACGGCGCTGACCACCGTGCAGCAGATCGATCCGATCTACGTGGACGTCACCCAGTCCACGGTAGACCTGTTGCGCCTGCGTCGCGAACTGGCCAGCGGCCAGATCAGGAAGAGCGGCGAGAACGCCGCCCAGGTCAAGATCCTGCTGGAAGACGGCTCCACCTACGAGCGCTCCGGCCGGCTGGAATTCACCGGCCTGTCGGTCGATACCGGTACCGGCATGATCACCCTGCGCGCAGTGGTCCCCAATCCGGACGGTGTGTTGCTGCCGGGCGCCTATGTGCGGGCGGTGCTGGAGGAGGGTGTGGACGAGCATGCCCTGCTGGTGCCGCAGAAGGCGGTCAGCCGCGACCAGACCGGGGCGGCCACGGCCCTGGTGCTGGGTGCCAATGGCAAGGTGGAACAGCGCCTGGTCACCGTGGCGCGCGCGGTGGGCAACAACTGGTGGATCAGCAAGGGGCTGAAGGAGGGTGACAAGCTCATCGTCGACGGTCTGCAGAAGGTGCGCACCGGCGATACCCCGCGTGCCATCGACATCACCGACAGCCTGAAGAAGGACCTGGCCAACGAAGCCGCCGCCGCGGCCGCCGATCCCTCGCTGGGAGGCGATGCCGACAACGCTGACGCTGACAATGGCAGCGCCAGCTCCGCGACCACCACCACCGACAACGCCGCCGGCGCCAAGTCGAAGTAAGCGGGGCGCACATGGCACGTTTCTTCATCGACCGGCCCATCTTCGCATGGGTCATCGCCATCATCATCATGCTGGGCGGCCTGATGGCCATCCGTTCGTTGTCGCTGGAGCAGTATCCCGACATCGCCCCACCCAAGGTCAACATCAAGGCCACCTATACCGGTGCCTCGGCCAAGACCCTGGAGGATTCGGTGACCCAGGTCATCGAGCAGCAGATGAAGGGCCTGGACAACCTGCAATACATGTCGGCCAGCTCCAGCTCGGCCGGCAGCGCCACGGTGTCGCTCACCTTCACCGCCGGCACCAATCCGGACGTGGCGCAGATGCAGGTGCAGAACAAGCTGCAGCAGGTCACGGCGCGACTGCCGCAGGCGGTGCAGAACAACGGCGTGACGGTCACCAAGGCTTCCACCGACATCCTGATGGTGTTGTCGCTGACCTCGGATGATCCGCGCATCACCAGCATCGATATCGGCGACTTCATCAGCAGCACCCTGACCGATCAGATCAGCCGGGTCGAGGGCGTGGGTGACGTTACCGCCTTCGGTACCAATTATGCGATGCGCATCTGGATCGACCCGGCCAAGCTGCAGAAATATGCGCTGATGCCGTCCGACGTCACCAGCGCCCTGGAAGCCCAGAACACCGAAGTCTCCGCCGGCGAGATCGGTGCGCTGCCGGCCCGGCCCGGACAGCAGATCAATGCCACCATCACCGCGCGCAGCAAGCTGACCACGCCCGATGAATTCCGCAACATCATCGTCAAGTCCTCAGCCGACGGTTCGCTGGTCAAGCTCTCCGACGTGGCGCGGGTGGAACTCGGTGGCGAGAGCTACCAGGTGGCCTCGCAGCAGAACGGCAAGCCGTCCTCGGCGCTGGCCATCCAGCTGGCCACCGGCGCCAATGCGCTGGCCACGGCCGATGCGGTCAAGCAGAAGATGGCCGAGCTGGAGCCGTACTTCCCCGCCTCCATGAAGCTCAAGACCAATGTCGCCTATGACACCACGCCCTTCGTGCGGGTGTCGCTGGAAGAGGTGGTCAAGACCCTGATCGAGGCCATCGTGCTGGTGGTGCTGATCATGTACCTGTTCCTGCAGAACCTGCGGGCCACCTTCATCCCGGCCATCACGGTGCCGGTGGTGCTGCTGGGGACCTTCGGCATCCTCGCCATGTTCGGCTATTCGATCAACACGCTGACCATGTTCGGTCTGGTGCTGGCCATCGGCCTGCTGGTGGACGATGCCATCGTGGTGGTCGAGAACGTCGAACGCCTGATGAGCGAGGAAAAACTCAGTCCCCGTGAGGCTACCCGCAAGTCCATGCAGGAGATCACCGGCGCGCTGGTGGGCATTGCCATGGTGCTGTCGGCAGTGTTCATTCCGATGGCCTTCTTCGGTGGCTCCACCGGCGTGATCTATCGCCAGTTCTCCATCACCATCGTCTCGGCCATGGCGCTGTCGGTGATGGTGGCGCTGACCCTGACCCCGGCGCTGTGCGCCACACTGTTGAAGCCCCATGCCGCCGGCCATGTGCAGCAGGGCCGTTTCTTCACCTGGTTCAACCGCACCTTCGATCGCAGCGCCACGCGCTACCAGGGTGGCGTGGCCGGCCTGCTGCGGCGTGGCAAGCGCGGCCTGCTGATGTATGCCCTGATCGCGGCGGCCATGGCGATCCTGTTCATGCGCCTGCCCACCTCCTTCCTGCCGGAAGAAGACCAGGGCGTACTGATGGCGCAGATCCAGCTGCCCACCGGCGCCACGGCCGAGCAGACCGCTACCGTGGTCAAGACCGTGCAGGAATACTTCATGAACAAGCCAGAGTCGGTCGATTCGGTGCTGGCCATCGTCGGTGCCGGCGTGGGCGGCAACAGCCAGAATGGTGCGCGGGCCTTCATCCGCCTCAAGCCCTGGGATGCGCGCACCGGTGCTGACCAGTCGGCCTCGGCGCTGGTGCGTCGTGCCAATGCGGACCTGTCCAAGATCCGTGGTGCGCGGGTGTTCCTGATGAACCCGCCGGCGGTGCGTGGCCTGGGCCAGAGTTCCGGCTTCGACCTCGAACTGAAGGACGTCGGTGGTGTGGGTCACGATGCCCTGCTGAAGGCGCGCGACCAGTTCCTGCAGCTGGCGCGCAGCAATGCGCTGTTGGCCAACGTGCGCACCACCGGCCTGGACGATACCCCGCAGCTGCGCGTGGCCATCGACGACCGCAAGGCTGATGCGCTGTCGATTGCGACCTCCGACATCAATGCCACCCTGGCCACCGCCATGGGCGGTACCTACGTCAACGACTTCCTCAGCAATGGGCGGGTCAAGAAGGTCTATGTGCAGGGTGATGCACCGTTCCGCATGCAGGCCGATGATCTGAACCGCTGGTATGTGCGCAATTCGGCCAGCCAGATGGTGCCGTTCTCGGCCTTCATGAGCAGCAAATGGACCTACGGACCGTCGCTGCTGGAACGCTACAACGGCGTGTCCTCCTTCGAGATCGTCGGTGAGCCGGCGGCCGGGGTGAGTTCGGGGACCGCCATGGCGGAGGTGGAAAAGCTGGTGGCGCAACTGCCCGCGGGCATCGGTTTCGAGTGGACCGGTTCGTCCTACCAGGAGCGGCTCTCGGGCAACCAGGCACCGATGCTGTACGCGATTTCCATCCTGTTCGTGTTCCTCTGCCTGGCGGCGCTCTACGAGAGCTGGTCGGTGCCCTTCGCGGTGATCCTGGCGGTGCCGCTGGGGATCGTCGGTACCGTGCTGCTCACAGGGATCTTCGGCATGTCCAATGACGTGTATTTCCAGGTCGGCCTGCTGACCACGGTGGGCCTGTCGGCCAAGAATGCGATCCTGATCGTGGAGTTCGCCAAGCAGTTGCACGAGTCCGGCAAGAGCCTGCGCGATGCCACGCTGGAGGCGGTGCAACTGCGCCTGCGACCGATCCTGATGACCTCGCTGGCCTTCATGTTCGGCGTGCTGCCACTGGCCCTGGCCAGCGGTGCCGGTTCGGCCAGCCGCCGCGCCATCGGTACCGGTGTGCTGGGCGGGATGCTGTCGGCCACCATGCTGGGCATCTTCTTCGTGCCCTTGTTCTATTACCTGATCGGCACCTGGCTGGACCGCCGCGCCGCGGCCAGACCGCGCCGGGATGACGATCACGCCATGCCAAAGGAGGGCCTGTGATGATGCGCCCGATGATTCATGAGAAACACCTGCGCACCGTCCTGGCGCTGGCCCTGAGCGCTGCCCTGGCCGGCTGCGCGAACCTCGCGCCAGACTATGCGCAGCCGGCCGCGCCGGTTCCGGCCAACTGGTCGCAACAGGTCGATGGCAAGCCCTTGGTCACCAGTGGTTCGCGCGCGGCCGGCGAGATCGATGCCGACCAGTTGGGCTGGCGTGAATTCTTCCTCGACCCGCGCCTGCAGCAGGTGATCGCCGCCGCGCTGGACAACAACCGCGACCTGCGCGTGGCCGCCCTGAACATCGAGAAGGCGCGTGCCGAATATCGCATCGCCGATGCCGACCGCTATCCGGCCATCTCCGCCACCGGCACCAGCAGCGCCAGCCGCACGCCGGCCGAATTGTCCACCAGCGGCCGCGCCACGGTGACGCGCCAGCAGAGCGTTACCGTGGGCATCAGCGCCTACGAGCTGGATTTCTTCGGTCGCCTGAAGAACCTCTCCGATGCTGCGCTGGAAACCTACCAGTACCAGGTCGAGACACGCCGCAGCACCCACATCAGCCTGGTGGCCGAGGTCGCCACGGCCTGGCTCACGCTGGCCTCCGACCGCGAGCGCCTGAAGCTGGCGCAGGACACCTATGCCAGCCAGTCACGGACCTTCGAACTGAGCCAGCGCAGTCATGAGATCGGGACTGTCTCCGGGGTCGACCTGGCCAGCCAGGAAGCCACCGTGGAAAGCGCCCGCGCCGACGTGGCCAGCTATACCAGCCAGGTGGCGCAGGACCTCAATGCGCTGCGTCTGCTGGTGGGCGCGGATATCGATGCGGCGCTCTTGCCCAGCGGCCTGCCGGAAACCGCCAGCGTGCTGCCCTCCACCCCGTCCGGCCTGCCTTCGGCGGTGCTGCTGCGTCGTCCCGACGTGTTGGCGGCCGAGCATACGCTCAAGTCCGCCAATGCCGATATCGGTGCGGCGCGTGCGGCCTTCTTCCCCAGCATTTCACTCACCGCCGATGGCGGCACCGCCAGTCGCACGCTGGGCGGGCTGTTCAAGGCCGGCAGCGGCAGCTGGAGCTTCGTGCCCTCGATCAACCTGCCCATCTTCAATGCCGGCAGCTTGCGCGCCAGCCTGGATGCGGCCAAGATCACGCGCAACATCGACGTGGCCAATTACGAGAAGGCCATCCAGACCGCCTTCCGCGAAGTGGCCGATGCACTGGCCGTGCGCGCCACGCTGGACCAGCGACTGGACGCCCAGGGCAAGGCGACCGCCGCCAGCGACAAGGCATTCCGCCTGTCCGAGGCACGCTACAAGAACGGCATCGACAGCTACCTCACGACGCTGGTGGCGCAGCGCACGCTCTATTCGGCGCAACAGACCCTGATCTCGCTGCGACTGACCGAGCAGAGCAATCGCATCACGCTCTACAAGGTGCTGGGCGGTGGCTGGAATGAGCAGACCCAGTCAGCGTCGGCTTCGGCCTCGGCTGCGGACAAGGGTGCGCCTTCCTGATTGCAGGGGCCGGCTCACAAGATGAAACGCCGCGACCTGTTACCGGGTCGCGGCGTTTCTATCTCCATTTCTTCCTGGATCAGCGCAGACCGAGGCTGGCGCGCGCGGGCGTGATATCGATGGTGCGACGTTCTCCCTCTTCTTGCGCCTGCTGACCTTCCATCTGCGCCGCACTGAGCTTGAAGGCATCCACCAGATGGTTCAGATGGTCGGCCTGCTGGCTCATCGATTGCGAGGCTGCTGCGGCTTCTTCGACCAGGGCGGCGTTCTGCTGGGTGTTTTCATCCAGACGCGAGATGGCGCGCTGCATCGCCTGGATGCCATCGGACTGCAGCCGGCCGGCGGCGCTGATCTCGGCCACCACGGCGGTGACGCGCTGCACGCTGGTCACCACTTCCTGCATGGTGCCGCCGGCATGTTGCACCAGGCGGCTGCCATCGGCCACGCTGGCCACCGAGCTGTCGATGAGCTGCTTGATCTCGCGGGCGGCGGCGGCCGAGCGTTGCGCCAGCGAACGGACTTCCGATGCCACGACCGCAAAGCCGCGCCCCTGTTCGCCGGCACGCGCCGCTTCGACGGCGGCATTGAGCGCCAGGATATTGGTCTGGAAGGCGATGCCGTCGATCACGCTGATGATGTCCACGATCTTGCGCGAGGAGGCATCGATCACGCCCATGGTATCGACCACCTGCTGGACCACCGCGCCACCCTGGCTGGCAATGTCCGAGGCCGAGGTGGCCAGCGCCTCGGCCTGCTGCGCATTGTCGGCATTGCGACGCACCGCCTGGCTCAGTTCGTCCATGGCGATGACGGTTTTCTCCAGGATGTCGGCCTGTTGTTCGGTTCGCTCCGACAGGTTCTGGTTGCCCATGGCGATTTCGGTCGAGGCGCTGGCGATGGTGTGGGTCCCGGTGCGGACCTGCTGGACCAGCGAGGCCAGCTTGTCGCGCATGATGCGGATTTCATGGATCAGGCTGGAGCGGTCGCCCGGCTCGGTATGCACGGGCGTGGCCAGTTCGCCGTCGGCGATGCGCCCGGCGATTTCCACCGCATAGCGCGGCTCGCCACCCAACTGGCCCAGCAGGCTACGGCGGATCAGCCAGGCTGTGGCGATCGAGACCGCCAGGATGATCGCGGCACACAGCATGATCAGATGCAGCGAGCTGTCGAACAGGGCTTCGGCAGCATCGCCGGCCTGCTGGTTTTCACGTTGCACGGTCTTGAGCAGGATGTCGATGTCACTGACGATCTGGCGCCGCAGCGGACTGCATTCCTTCACGAGGAACTGGCCATAGGCTTCCATCTGGCCGCTCTCGCGATAGCGGCGCGGCCGCTTCAGTTCGTCGGCCATGCTCAGGAGGCCGCTTTTGGCCTTCTCGAACTGGGCATTGCCCGCCATGACGGGTTCCAGCTGGCGCAGCGCGGCCAGGTAGATGGCTTTCTGCTCGTCCAGCAGGGCCAGTTCGCGGGTGGCGTCGGCATCATCGCGAAAGATATAGGCGTTGCGGGCAGCCATGCCGGTCTGGTCCAGCGCCTCGCGGGCGACGTAGAGCGGTTCCAGCTTGCTGGCGGTGACCTGGTTCTGGTAGCGCATCGCGCCGGAGATGGACTGCATGCGGACCAGCGCGATGGCGATCAGCACCAGCATCAATGCGATGACGATGCCGAAGCCGAGACGCAGCTGGGTCCCGATCTTGAGCTTGCTCAGATGATTCATGGGATTGTGACTTTTCTTGTACGTGGAGTCCGGCTGTGGGAGCAGCGGGAGGAGGAGCAGGATTGCCTGCCGCGATAGCCGTTGGGGAGGGCGCGTTGCAGCTTGGCTTTCCCGATGGAAAAGATTGTAGATGAGAGCGATTCCCAGCTTCAAGGACTTTCGGGCGCGACATCAGCTTTATCTCAGTTGATGCGAGTTAACGTTGTTTTGTTGAGAGATAGAGGGTATATCGTGTGATTTTCCCGTGAGAATTGCCTACGTTGTCGCGCTTTTGACGCGCCTTTTTTGCCGTATAAATCCATTTGACAAGGCCTCGCCCGGCGGGAATAATCCGCAGGTGATACGACAACGTACAAGATCGTTTTCAGCGATGGCATCTTGTCCACGATGTCGCCGTTGAACCCGATTCCACAACAACAACGATGAGCAACCATCAGGAGACAGCCCGCATGAGCGCAGAGACCGATCGCGATGCGTGGCAGACCGCACGCTTTTCCCGCCTGTTGCTGACCGGCGCAGCCGGTGGCGTGGGCAAGCAGTTGCGCCCGCGCCTGGCATCCTTTGCCGACAGCGTGCGACTGGCCGACCTCGCCAGCGCCATGGAGGCGGCCGGCCCGGCAGCGCCCCACGAGCAGCTACTGGGGTGCGACCTGGCCGACCGTGTTGCGGTCGATGCCATGGTGGCCGGCTGCGATGCCATCATCCACCTGGGTGGGGTGTCGGTGGAACGGCCCTTCGAGGAAATCCTGGAAGCCAATATCAAGGGCGTCTTCCACATCTATGAAGCGGCACGCCGCCATGGCGTCAAGCGGGTCATCTTCGCCAGTTCCAACCACGTCACCGGTTTCTATCGCCAGGATCAGCGCATCGATGCGCATGACCTGCGTCGTCCCGACGGTTACTACGGGCTGTCCAAGTCCTATGGCGAAGACATGGCGCAGTTCTACTTCGACCGCTATGGCGTGGAGACGGTGAGCATCCGCATCGGTTCGATCTTCCCCGAGGCGACCAATCGCCGCATGCTGGCCAGCTGGATGAGCATGGACGATTTCGAGCAGCTCCTGCGCCGCTCGCTGTTCACCCCGGGTGTCGGTCATACCGTGGTCTATGGCATGTCGGCCAATGCCCACACCTGGTGGGACAACCGTTACGCCGCGCACCTGGGTTATGCGCCCAAGGATAGTTCCGAGATCTTCCGTGCCAAGGTCGAAGCGCAGCCGCAGCCGGCCCCGGATGATCCGGTGGCGACCCTGCAGGGCGGCGCCTTCACGGCCGCCGGTCCGTTCGATCCCCTGGTCGGCTGAGTGCCACGCCAGGCCGCGTTTCTCTGATCTATCCCCGCCGTATCCGCAGTACCCGCAGCAGCGCAGTACCTCCCCGGCGGCGTGAAGTCCTTCACCCGCCAGACTGAAAGCACTCGACGTGCAGCGCGTTTCCCCCTGCGTGCAAGGCCCGTCCCGCATGTAAGCGTTTGAGCAGCAGCTTGACCTGAATCGCAGCAAGGCAGCACCCGGCACACCGGGCCGCCCGCACGCAGCAGGATCGCGCACGCGTCGCACCGATGTCCGGTTTCCTTCCACCTTGATGGACCGGCAGCCATGAACTTTTCTCTGGATTTCTCACCACTCGTACCTTATTGGCCGGTGTTCCTGCGCGGCGCCTGGCTGACGCTAAGGATGACCAGCGTGGCGGTCATCGCCGGGGTGACCATCGGCATCTTCGTCGCGTTCGCCAAGAACAGTCGCAATCGCGTCCTCGCCACCGTCTGCAGCGGCTATATCGAGGTGGTGCGCAACACCCCCTTTCTGGTACAGATATTCCTGTTGTACTTCGGCCTGGCCAGCCTGGGCGTGCGCATGCCGACCTTTGCGGCGGCCACCCTGGCGATGGTCGTCAATATCGCTGCCTATGCGGCCGAGATCATTCGCGCCGGCATTGATTCGGTGCCGCGTGGCCAGATCGAGGCGGCGCAATGCCTGGGCCTGTCGACCTGGCGCATCCGCTGGCATGTGATGTTGCAGCCAGCCATCGAGCGCGTCTACCCGGCACTCACCAGCCAGTTCCTGCTGATGATGCAGGCCTCGGCGATGGCCTCGCAGATTTCGGCGGAAGAGCTGACGGCCATCGCCAATACCGTGCAGTCCGATACCTTCCGTTCGCTGGAAACCTATATCGTGGTGGCGCTGCTGTATCTGGTGCTGGCAGTGCTGGTGAAGCTGATCGCCTATGCCGTGGGCGAGACCATCTTCAAGCGTCGCCGCATCCTGCGCCGCGCTGCCGCCCTGGGCCGGCGCGGCCTGGCGGGCGATCCGCCCGGCCCCGCGCCGCTGGCACATGCGCCCTACGTGCATGCACCGTCGCGCCTGCGCGCGCGGGTCGAAGGGAGGGTCTCGTGATGGGCGGCTTTACATGGACCTATTTCTTTTATCTGGTGCAGTCGATCGGCTGGACCCTGGTGCTCTCGGCGCTGGCCTTCGTACTGGGCGGCGTGGGCGGTTTCCTGTTGATGCTGGCGCGCATCTCGCCCCGGGCCTGGCTGCGGCGACCGGCGCTGCTCTTCATCGAATGCATACAGGGCATTCCGCTCTTGATCCTGTTGTTCATCGTCTACTTCGGGTTGTCGGTCTACGGGCTGGTGCTGCCGGCGCTGGTGGCCGCCGGCATCGCGATGATGATCTATGCCAGCGCCTACCTGGGCGACATCTGGCGCGGCTGCGTGGAGGCCATGCCACGGCCGCAGTGGGAAGCCTCCGAATGCCTCTCTCTGACGCGCTGGCAGACGCTGCGCCTGGTCATCATCCCGCAGGCGGTTCGCTTGTCGCTGCCTCCCACCATCGGCTTCCTGGTGCAACTGATCAAGATGACCTCGCTGGCCTCGGTGATCGGTTTCGTCGAGCTCACGCATGCCGGGCAGATCATCAACAACTCGATCTTCCAGCCCTTCCTGGTATTCGTGCTGGTCGGCACCTTCTATTTCCTGCTCTGCTATCCCTTATCGCGCTGGAGCGCATCCATGGAGAGAAAACTCAATGTCGGCAATCGTTAATCCGGAGACGGTGACGCACCTGCGTTCCGTTGCACCCGCCCAGGAGGTGCAGCCCGTCATCGTCAGGCTCGACCAGGTCTACAAGAGCTTCGGCGACAACCAGGTCTTGAAGGGCGTCTCCTTCGAGGTCGCGCGCGGCGAGATGATCGCCATCATCGGCGCCTCCGGCTCGGGCAAGAGCACGGCGCTGCGCTGCATCGACCGGCTGGAGACCATCGACTCCGGCAGCATCGAGGTGGCCGGCATCCGCGTCGATGATCCCCAGGTGGACCTGCATCGCCTGCGGCGCGAGGTGGGCATCGTCTTCCAGAGCTACAACCTGTTCCCCCACCTGAACGTGCTGGAGAACGTGATGCTGGCCCTGCGCCACGTCAAGCAGCAGGACAAGGCCGAGGCGCGGCGCGTGGCACTGGCGGCGCTGGCCCAGGTCGGGTTGGACGAAAAGGCCGCAGCCTATCCCGAGCAACTGTCCGGCGGCCAGCAGCAGCGCGTGGCCATTGCACGTTCACTGGCGATGTCGCCCAAGGTGATGCTGTTTGACGAAGTGACCTCGGCGCTGGACCCGCAACTGACCGGCGAAGTGCTGCGCGTGATGGAAGATCTGGCCGCCAACGGCATGACCATGCTGCTGGTGACGCACGAGATGAGCTTCGCCAAGCGCGTGGCCGACCGCATCATCTACATGCATCAGGGCCGGGTCTGGGAAGTGGGCCCCGGCGAGATGCTGGACCATCCGCATACCCCCGAACTGCAGGCTTTCCTGGCTGCCGACCTGTAACGTCACCGACGTCCTTTGCTGCATCACCCATATCTATAACGGAGACTAGACATGCCCTTACCATCCTTCCCCCGCTGGACCCCTACGGCCATGGCCGTCATCCTGCTTGGCCTGGTGACCCAGAATGCACTGGCCGACCAGCTGGACGATATCCGCAAGGCCGGCAAGATCCGCATTGCCACCACCATCAGCACACCACTGTTCGGCTTCACCGACGACAAGCTGCAACTGGCCGGCTCCGACGTCGATGCCGCGCGCCTGCTGGCGCAGGATCTCGGCGTGCAGCTGGAGCTGGCCGGCGTCACCAATGCCGCCCGCGTGCCGACCCTGCAGGCCAATCGTGCCGACATCGTGGTGGGCTCGCTGTCGATCACGCCTGAGCGTCTCAAGGTCATCGACTTCTCGGTGCCGTATGCCGTCATCAGTCTCATCATTGGCGGCCCCAAGAGCGTGGCCGTCAAGGAGTATGCCGACCTCGCGGGCAAGCGCGTCGGCGTCACCCGCGCCACGCCGAATGACACCTTGACCACGCAGAACGCCAAGGGCGCCGAGGTCGTGCGTTACGAAGACGATGCCACCCTGATCACCTCCATGGTGACCGGTCAGGTCGACCTCTTCTCCAGCACGCCGTCCAACCTGCAGGAAATGCAGAAGAAGGTCCCCGCCAAGAACCTGGAAATGAAATTCGAGCAAAAGGCCTTCGACCTGGGCATCGCCATGAACAAGAACCAGCCGCGCCTGAAGGAATGGATCGATAACTGGGTCCGGACCAACCAGAAGAACGGCAAGCTCAATGCCATCTACAAGAAATACCACGGCCGCGACCTGCCACAGGCGATCCAGAATCCGCAGTAGGCAGGCGGATCGGGAAGCGGTCCCCAAGCCGCTGCGAGATCAGGACCGGGGTGCTTATCCCCGGTCCTTTCTATTTCCAGCGACTGATCGAAGGGCAGGGTAGGAGGCTTCGGAATGACCGACTCGGTCGTTTTTCAGGCCGATTCTTCCCGCCAGGAAAGAATTCATCATTACTATGCCGTGATTAGTGAATATTTCGATCAAAATATTCGCCGAGACTCTTGATTTCGCTTCTGGAGCAGGTTATCTTGATCAAAAAAATCGTTGAGTCACCACCGAGCCACTTGTTCTCTACAGATAATGATCGAAACGATCATTTTGGCAAGGTGGAAGGACTCTCATCCACTGGGGCCGGACTGCACCGGTCGCCACAAGAACAGACGGAGATATCACATGTCGCTGCACTTCAAGGGCATCGTCCCTGCACTCATCACGCCCCTGACCCCGGACCAGGAAATCGACGAAGCGGGCTTGCGCACGCTGGTGGATCGCCTCATCGCGGCCGGCGTGCATGGTCTTTTCGTGTTGGGGACCAATGGTGAGTTCATCTCCCTGTCCGAGGCCGAAAAGCTGCGCGTGGCCCGCATCGCCGTGGATCAGGCAAAGGGCCGCGTGCCGGTCATCGCCGGCACCGGTGCCTATGCCACCCGCGAGGTGATCGCCCTGAACAGCAAGATGCAGGACCAGGGCATCGAGGCGGTCTCGGTGATCACACCCTATTTCAACGGCGCCACCCAGGCCGAGCTGTTCAAGCACTACGACAGCATCGCCCGCGCCACCTCGCTGCCGGTGATGCTCTACACCATCCCCGCCAAGACCGGCGTGCAGTTGAACATCGACACCGTGCGCCGTCTGTCGGAAATCCCGAACATCCGTGGCATCAAGGACAGCGGTGGCGACTTCGACCGCCTGCTGCAGTTGATCAACCTCAAGCGTGACGACTTCGCCGTCTTCACCGGCACCGACTCCATGATCCTGTGGACCCTGATGGCCGGTGGCGATGGTGCCGTCGCCGCGACCACCAATGCGGTACCGAGCGTGGTGATGTCGATCTGGAACCACTTCCACAAGGGCGACATCGCCGCCGCCCGCCAGGCCCAGGAAGCGCTGCGCCCGTTGCGCGACGCCTTCGCCCTGGGGACCTTGCCGGTGGTGCTCAAGACCGCCGCCGGCCTGCTGGGCATGCCGGCCGGCCCGGCACGCTCGCCCGTGCTGCCGCTGGACGAGGCCGCGCTGGACAAGCTCAAGAAGGCCATCGCCGCCTATCCGCGCGTGGCCTGAGTTGCCCGCGCCTGCCTATCCGAGGATCGACCATGAGTACTCCCTATCACTTCCAGACCGTCAAGCATATCGTGCACGGTCCGCACAGCCTGGATCAACTGGCCGACAAGCTGGCGCTGCTGGATCGCCCGGTGCGCCGCATCGCATTGATCACGCAACCCATCATGGAACAGAAGGGCGTGGTGGCCCGCGTGGTCCAGGCCCTGGCGCAGCACGATGTGCAGACCCTGGTGGTGCGCGACGTGCAACCCGAGCCGACCATCGAGAACGTGGAAACCGTGTTTCGCGAGCAGATCGCTCCCTTCGCCCCGGACGCAGTGCTGTCCATCGGCGGCGGCAGCGTGCTGGACGCGGCCAAGCTCTTCGCCGTGCGCCTCACCAACGAAGAGCCGTTGCGCCAGTGGCTGGGCGTGGACCTGATCAAGCGCCCCGGCGTGCCGCTGGTGCTGGTGCCGACCACCTCCGGCACCGGTTCGGAAGTGACCCCCAATGCCATCGTCACCTTGCCGGATGAAGAACTGAAGGTCGGTATCGTCAGCCGCCATCTGCTGCCGCAACTGGTGATCCTGGATGCCACGCTCACCATCGGCCTGCCCAAGCCCATCACGGCGGCCACCGGCATGGATGCCTTCATCCACGCACTGGAATCCTATATTTCCACCAAGGCCAATCCGGTCAGCGACATGTTCGCCATGGAATCCATGCGCCTGATCGGCGCCAACCTGGTGGAGGCCTACCAGAACGGCGAATCGCTGCCGGCACGCCAGGCCATGCTGATGGGTTCCATGTATGGCGGCCTGGCGTTGACTGCGGCCGGGACGGCGGCGGTGCATGCACTGGCCTATCCCCTGGGCGGCATGTTCAACATCACCCATGGCGTGGCCAATTCCATGCTGCTGCCGCATGTGATGGCCTTCAATCTGGATGCCATCGTCGAGCGCCTGGCCAAGGTGGCGCATGCGCTGCAGATCGCGCGCCACGACGATAGCGACCAGGCTGCCGCCGACAAGCTGCTGGCGCGCCTGCGTGAATGGACCGCCGTGCTGGAGATTCCGCAGGACCTGCGCCAGTTCGGTGTCTCCGAAGAAC
Organism: Herbaspirillum sp. AP02; assembly: GCF_015767275.1. Taxonomy (GTDB): domain Bacteria; phylum Pseudomonadota; class Gammaproteobacteria; order Burkholderiales; family Burkholderiaceae_D; genus Herbaspirillum. Next base: position 16,823 of record NZ_JADWMY010000011.1, on the reverse strand, counting down.
ACCTGGAACCGCTGGCGATTGCCGCCGCCAAGGTCAAGCGCCTGCTGGGCAACAATCCCAAGGTGTTGGGCCATGAGGATATCAAGGCCATCTACCAGAGGCTGCTGCCATGACCCTCGGTGCAGCCGGCCGCACACGCCTGCTGATCCTCGGTGACGATCTGTCCGGTACCGCCGATTGCGCCGTCACCTGCGCCCATTTCGGGCTGGACAGTGTGGTGGCATTGGGCAGCGGCGCCGATGCGTCGTTGCAGGCCGTCGACGTGCTGGCACTGGATGCCGACACGCGTGGACTGCTACCGGGCGATGCCGCCCGTCTCAATACGGCGGCCTGGCAAGCGCACCAGAGTGGTCGCAAGCTCTACAAGAAAATCGATTCCACCCTGCGCGGTAACGTGGCCGCCGAGATCGCCGCGCTGACCGGGGCCGGCATGGCCATCGTGGCGCCGGCTTTCCCGGCTGCCGGCCGCACCACGGTGGAGGGCCGGCAATACGTCTTCGACGTGCCGGTGGAAGAATCCGAAGTCTGGCGCAACGAACGCATCGCCGGCCGCGCCGACCTGGTTGCCATGCTGCGCCAGGCCGGCATGAAGGTGGCGCTGCTGGGGCTGGAGACTCTGTATCAGGGCCTGCAACAGGTGCGTCACAGCATCATTGCCTGCCAGGCCGATGGCGTGCAGGCACTGGTCTGCGATGCCCGCACCGTGCAGGATCTGGAGTGCATCGCCGAGGCCTCGGCCGCGTTGGACGGACTGTACTGGGTGGGGTCGGCCGGGCTGGCCACGCCGCTGGTGCGTGCCTGGCAAGCTGCGGTGGCCGTGCCGGTGCAGGTGCCGGCAGCCACGTTCGGTGGCGAGGCTACTCATACCGGCGGCGTACTGGTGATCGTGGGCAGCATGTCCAGTGTTTCGCATGCGCAGGCAGGAGCCCTGGCCGAGCAGGCCGGCGCCGATGTCCTGGCCTGCAGCATCGATGCGACGTCCTTGCTGGACCCCATGTCCACCCGCGCCCGTGAACTGGCGCAGCTGGTCGCGCAGACCCTGCAGCAGGGACGCAGCGTGCTGGTCACCGTGAGCCAGGACCAGCGCGCCGCCGTCAGCGACGGCGCACGCCTGGCGCGGCAACTGGCCGAGCAGCTGGGGCCGGTGGCACGACATGCCAGCGCGCTCATCGCCACCGGCGGCGAGACCGCCCGTGCCATGCTGACCCGCATGGGCGTGCAGCAGCTGGGCATCGTCAGCGAGATCGACACCGGCGTGCCGCTCATGCGCGCACGCCATCTGGACCGGGATTTCCCGGTCGTGACCAAGGCGGGTGGCTTCGGCCGGCCCGACACCCTTTATCGCGCATGGCGGCAACTGGCCGCCGGGCGACCGGGGGCTGCGCTGGCAGCGCCCATATCCACTGGAGAAGAGTTATGACATACCGTCCGGTTATCGGCATCACCATGGGCGATGCCACCGGCGTGGGGCCGGAGATCATCATGAAAAGCCTGGCCCGGCGCGAAGTCTATGATGGCTGTCGCCCGTTGGTCATCGGCGACGCCAAGCGCCTGCGCGATGCCGGCCGCATCACCGGGGTGGACCTCACCGTGCGCGCCATCGCCAGCCCCGCCGAGGCGCACTTTTCCTTCGGCGAGATCGACTGCATCGACCTCGGCCTGATCCCGGTCGACCTGCCCTACGGCCAGCTCTCGGCGGTGGCCGGCAATGCGGCCTTCCAGTACATCGCCCGTACCGTGGAGCTGACCTCGGCCGGCGAGCTTGATGCCATCTGCACCGCCCCGCTGAACAAGGAAGCGCTGCATGCGGGCGGCCATATCTTCCCCGGTCATACCGAAATCCTGGCGCACCTGACCGGCATTCCCGAAGTGTCGATGATGCTGGTGGCGCCCAAGCTGCGCGTGATCCACGTGACCACCCATATCGGCCTGCTGGATGCCATCAACCGCATCGAACCGGGGCTGGTGCAACGGACCATCGAACGGGCGCACGACACCCTGGTGCGCGCCGGTATCACGCAGCCGCGCATCGGCGTGTGCGGCATCAATCCGCATGCCGGCGAGAATGGCCTGTTCGGTTATGGCGAAGAAGAAAAGAAGATCATCCCGGCCGTGGACCTGCTCAAGGCGCGTGGCTGGGACGTCGAAGGTCCGCTGCCGGCCGACACCCTGTTCTATCGCGCCGGTCGTGGCGATTTCGACGTGGTGGTGGCCATGTACCACGACCAGGGCCACGGACCGGTCAAGGTGATGGGCCTGGAGGCGGGCGTGAACGTCACCGTCGGCCTGCCGGTGATCCGCACTTCGGTGGATCACGGCACCGCCTTCGACATCGCCGGTCGCGGTATCGCCGACGAAGGAAGCATGCTGGAAGCGCTCAAACAGGCACAAGACCTGGCCACGCGCCGCGCTGCCCTGGCAGCGTGATGCAAGAGACCGGCGCCGCAAGCCTGCGGCGGCCGGTCTGACAAGAAAATCATCTAAAACGTTATCCGATCTTCGAGGATCGGGAGGAGAACACAATGAACCAGTTTGGAGCATTGGACACGGCCATCATCATCGCGATGGTCGTCGTCTACATCGTTGCCACCTCGTGGCTCAGCATCCGCCTGCGCAGCAAGACCACCGGCGAATTCATGGTGGCCGGTCGCGCCGCCCCGGTGGTGGTGATCGCCATCCTGCTGATGTCTGAATTCATCGGCGCCAAGTCCACCATCGGGACCTCGCAGGAGGCCTTCAATGTCGGCATCGCCGCTTCCTGGTCGGTGCTGGCGGCGGCCATCGGCTTTCTGCTGTTCGGCCTGTTCATGGCCAAGCGCCTGTACAAGTCGGGTGAATTCACCATCTCCGGCTTCGTCGCCCAGAAATACGGCAAGACCGCCAAGCTGGTGGTCTCGGCGGTGATGATCTATGCGCTCCTCATCGTCAACGTCGGCAACTACGTCAGCGGCGCGGCGGCCATTTCCACCGTGCTCAAGGTCAACCTGCCGACCGCCGCCGTCATCACCGCCATCGTCAGTACCATCTATTTCGCCTATGGCGGCCTGAAGAGCGTGCTCTACGTGACCATCTTCCACAGCGCCATGAAGATCTTCGGCATCGGCATCCTGGTGTGGGTGGCGCTGTCCCTGACCGGTGGCATCGCGCCCATGGTCAATACCATGCCCGAGCACTACTTCACCTGGAAGGGCGCCCTGAATGGCGGCACCATCGGCGCCTGGGTCATCGGCACTTCCGGCGCGATCTTCTCCACCCAGTTCATCATCCAGGCCATCTCCGGCGCCCGCTCCGGGGAAGATGCCCGCAAGGCGACCCTGGTGGCCGCGGCATTGTGCGTTCCCATCGCACTGGCCCTGGGCCTGCTGGGCGTGGCGGCCAAGTTCCTGTTCCCGGAGATCAAGGGCCTGTACGCACTGCCGGTCTTCCTGCAGCATATGCATCCGGTGCTCTCGGGCGTCGTCACCGTGTCGCTGGTGGCCTCCATCTTCGTGAGTGTGAGCACCGTGGCACTGGCCATCGCTTCGCTCATCGTCAAGGATTTCTACGTGCCGCGCTTCAAGCCTTCGCCCGAGCGCGAGCTGGTGGCCATCCGCTGGATTTCGCTGGTGGTGGGCTTCGTGCCGCTGATCTTCGTGCTGTTCGTGCCGCAGATCCTGGCGCTGTCCTTCTTCACCCGGGCGCTGCGCCTGACGGTGACGGTGGTGGCCCTGATGGGCATCTACCTGCCGTTCTTCAACAGCAGCCGCGGCGCCATCTCGGCGCTGGTGCTGGCCACCGTGGCCACCACCGTCTGGTACTTGCTGGATAACCCCTTCGGCATCGACAACATGTATATCGCCCTGGTGGCCCCGGCCATCGTGATGGTGATCGAGCGCCTGATCTTCCCGGCTGCGCCGACTGCCACCGAGCACGCCACGGCGCACCCCACCACGCCCGAACTGGCGGCCGGCAGCCGGCAGCAGCATTGAATCGCTCCAAGTCAAGAAAGAGGATGACAAGATGAACCCGTCCACTCCCGCCGCCGGCCAGGTCCTCCAGGCCCACGGTGATGATGCCCGCCGCGAGGCGCACCTGCCGGCGCTGACCGTACAGAACCATGCGGCCAACCTGATCGCGCTGTCCAACGGCGACCTGCTGTGTGCCTGGTTCGGTGGCACCCAGGAAGGTATTCCCGATATCTCGATCTACCTGTCGCGCCTGGACGCCGGCAGCCAGATCTGGAGCGTACCGGTGCGCCTGTCGGAAGATGCCAGCCGCTCCGAGCAGAACCCGGTGCTGTTCGAAGCGCCCGATGGCAAGCTGTGGCTGATCTATACCGCACAGTTGTCGGGCCATCAGAACACCTCCATCGTACGCCGCCGCGTCTCCTCCGACATGGGCCGGACCTGGGGGGCCATCGAGACCTTGTTCGACACTCCCGGCACCTTCGTGCGTCAGCCCATCGTGGTCGCTGCCGATGGCGCCTGGCTGTGCCCGGTCTTCATGTGCCGGGTGGCCGAGGGGGAGCGCTGGTCTGGCAACGATGACATCAGCGTGGTGATGCGTTCCACCGATGGCGGCCAGCACTGGCGCGCGCACGAGGTGCCGGGCAGCGTGGGCTGTGTGCACATGAACATCCAGCCGCTCAAGGAGGGTGGCTTCCTGGCGTTGTACCGCAGTCGCTGGGCCGATCACATCTACAGCAGCCGTTCGGCCGATGGCATCAGCTGGAGCGCGCCGCTGCCGCTGGACCTGCCCAACAACAATTCCTCGATCCAGTTCGTGGCGCTGGCCAATGGTCATCTGGGACTGGTGTTCAACCACAGCAGCGCGGCCAACAGTACCGAGCGTCGTGCTTCGCTGTATGACGACATCGAGGATTCGGAAGACAGCGGCAGCCTGGTCACCCAGTCGGCCTCGCAACGCGGCGTGGCCTTCTGGGGCGCACCGCGTGCGCCGATGACGCTGGCCATCTCCCACGATGGCGGCCGCAGCTGGCCGCTGATGCGCAATCTGGAAGTGGGAGACGGCTACTGCATGACCAACAATTCGGCCGAGAAGCTCAATCGTGAGTATTCCTATCCCTCTATCGTGCAATCGGCCGATGGCAGGCTGCATATCGCCTATACCTACTTCCGCCAGAACATCAAGTACGTGACCGTCGAGGAAGCCTGGGTTGCGCAGCCGGTGGCGGCTGCGGCCTGATTGGCTGATTACATTATTCGCAGGAGACAAGCATGGACAAGCAAATCATCACCCGCAGGGAGGTCCTCGTGGCATTGGGAACAGGCATCGCCGCCGTCGGTGCGAGCGCGCCAGCCGTGGCGGCCACGGCAGCCGATGCGGCCTCGCTCGAAGCCGCCAGCGAGGCGCTGCGCCAGGCGCTGGAACAGGGCGACGGCCCGGCCCTGCAGACCCTGCTGCATGAGCGCATGACCTATTCCCACTCGGATGGCCGGGTGTGGACCAAGGCGGTCCTGCTGGAGGCCATCGCTGGCAAGCAGCGCTACCTCAGTGTGCGTACCTCGGCGCAGACGGTGGAGGTGGCGGGCAGCACCGGCATCGTGCGTCACACCTATGACGTGGTCAACAACGACGAGAAGAAGAGCACCGGCCATCTGAAGGTATTGCTGTGCTGGGTCAGCCAGGGGCAGGGCTGGCAGATGCTGGCACGCAGCGCCACCACCGTACCGGCCTGAGCGATACGACCGGCGCAGTCCCGGAAGCGGTGAACCGCCTCTGGAAGCCGGTATACTCCTTGCCTGCCATCCCCGCCGGGATGGCGGCAACGACAACCCGAGACTGCACCCTATGAAAGTTACCCGCCGCCGCGAGGCCATGGTCCAGGCCGTCCTCTCGGGGATGACGGAAGTGACCGCACTGTGCGACCACTTTGGCATCTCCGAAGTCACCGTGCGCCGCGACCTGCGCGCACTGGCCGATGAGGGCCTGATCCTGCGTACCTATGGTGGCGCCGCCTCGGTCAGCCTGCATGCCCCGGAAGAGTCGCTGGAGCAGCGCAGCCACAGCTTTCAGGCCGAGAAGGATGCCATCGGTGCGGTGGCCGCAGCCTGCGTGGTCGATGGCGACACCGTCTTCCTCGATGCCGGCACCACCACCGCGGCCCTGGCCAAGGCGCTGGTGCCGCGTACGGGTATCCAGGTCATTACCAACAACCTGCTGGTGGTGCAGACGCTGGCCGGCAGCCAGGTCGGCGTGACCCTGATCGGCGGCGACGTGCGTCCTACCAGCATGAGTACCTTCGGCCCGATCGCCCAGCTGGGGCTGACCCGGCTGACCTTCGACAAGGCCTTCCTCGGTGCTGACGGCGTGGTGGCCGGACGCGGCCTGTGCGAAGCCACGGTGGAACAGGCCTATCTGAAGGAATGCATCATCCGTCAGGCGGCCACGGTGTTCGTGCTGGTCACCGCCGACAAGCTCAATCGCGACAGCCAGCAACACTGGACCCCGGTGGAAAAGCCCTGGACCCTGATTACCGATGCCCAGCCCGGCCATGCCGGGCGGCACAGCTTCGAAAACCTGCCAGGAGTGAAAATATCTTCAGTCGAGGTACCGCACTCGGCCTGAGCCCGGGCGGCGTGATGGCGTGATTCAGCCGCCCTCGAAGATGCGCAGCCGCGCCAGGTCGATATGCGCGCGCATGGCCGCTTCGGCCCGCTCGCGCGAACCCTCCGCGATGGCCTGGACGATGGCCTGATGTTCGTCATCGATGATCTGGATGCGCACGCTGTCCTGCGGCGAACCAAGGTTCTGCGCCAGCTCCATGCATTGGCGTATCGGTCCCAGCGCATGTTCGATGGTGGAGATGAAGAAGGGGTTGCGGCTGGCGCGGGCGATGGCCATGTGCAGCGCCAGATCTTCCTCGACCCCGGTCTGCCCCTTCAGTTGCGCACTCCGCAGCGCCTGCAGGCAGGCGTGCATCAGGCGCACGTCTTCTTCCTGGCGCGCCTGGGCGGCGATGCCGGCCGCGCCCACTTCCACGCATTCCCGAAAGGCGTAATAGCGCTCCATGTCATGGATGCTGGCAATCTGCGCCGGTACGCTGTTTTGCAGGGAAGGCAGGCGCTGCACGTAGTTGCCGGAGCCACGGCGCGACACCACGATGCCCTCCGAGCGCAGCCGCGACAGCGCCTCGCGCACCGTGGTGCGGGAGGCCTGGTAGCGCTGCGCCAGTTCCACCTCGGTCGGCAGCCGGCGGTTCTCGCCCAGTTCGCCGCGCAGGATGGCGGCGATGATCTGCTTGCAGATATGTTCGGAGCGGCTGAGCTGGCCGGCCGCTGGAGTTGGAGCAAGGGGCGGCGTTGTGCGAGATTCTGACATGTACGATGACTGCTGCCGTTGAGTTCTTCTTCGGACACTATGAAGGACTCGTCTTGCCGGCGCAAGCAAGCGATACCGAAAGATGTTGCAATTTGCACAACGGCGTCGGAAAGCCCGCTAAAAAGCACTTACAGACCGGAAGACGGCCCAAATCCGGTTGACTTCGCACACGCTGCTCATTAGAGTTGTCCACCTGCATTCGAAATTAGTCCGACTAATTCACTGAAAACTTATACGACATCGTATAATTGCAGCCATAAAAAAGACAACAGCAGCCAGCATGGAGACCGGTATGAACCCAAGATCTGCCTAGTTTCTCTCAAGCTTCCGGCCGTCCTCACGACGGCCTGGCCTGCTTCCCTGCGCGTCATCCACCGTCGTCCGGCCTGCCCGGCGTCGCGCGCAGCAGGGACGGCCTGCTGCAGTACTGCCCATTTGAATAAAAATCCTTTTGGAGACGCCATGAAGTACGTAAGAGGAATCCGCTGGTACATGGTCACCCTGGTGACCCTGGCCCTGATCGTCAATTACCTGGCCCGCAATACGCTGTCGGTGGCCGCACCGACCATGATGAAAGAGCTGGACATGAGCACCCAGCAGTATTCCTACATCGTGGTCTCGTGGCAGATCTGTTACGCGCTGATGCAACCGGTGGCCGGCTACATCCTGGACGCGGTGGGGACCAAGATCGGTTTCGGCATCTTCGCGCTGGCCTGGTCGCTGGTGTGCGCCGCCGCCGCCATGGCGACCGGTTGGCAGAGCCTGGCCTTTTTCCGGGCGCTGCTGGGTGTCACCGAGGCGGCTGGCATCCCGGGCGGGGTGAAGGCGTCCACCGAATGGTTCCCGGCCAAGGAGCGCTCGGTGGCCATCGGCTGGTTCAACATCGGCTCCTCCATCGGTGCCCTGTGCGCACCGCCCCTGGTGGTGTGGACCATCCTGCATGGTGGCTGGCGGATGTCCTTCGTGGTGGTGGGCGTGCTGGGGGTGATCTGGTTCGCGCTGTGGATGCTGTTCTACAAGAACCCGCGGGACCAGAAGCTGCTCTCGCCGGAAGAACGCGCCTATATCCTGGATGGCCAGGAAAAATCGCCCGAGAAGGTGCAGCGCGAAAGCTGGTCGCTCATCGTGCGCAGCCGCAACTTCTGGTCGATCGCCATTCCGCGCTTCCTGTCGGAACCGGCCTGGCAGACCTTCAATGCCTGGATTCCGCTGTACATGGCCACCGAGCGTCACATGAACATCAAGGAAATCGCCATGTTCGCCTGGCTGCCCTTCCTGGCGGCCGATATCGGTTGCGTGCTGGGCGGCTACCTGAGTCCGTTCTTCCACAAGCATCTCAATGTGTCGTTGTTCACCTCGCGCAAGCTGGTCATGCTGGTGGGCAGCCTGGCCATGATCGGGCCGGCCTGCGTGGGTTTCGTGGATAGCCCCTATGTGGCCATTGCGCTGCTGTCCATCGGTGGTTTCGCCCACCAGACGCTGTCGGGTGCGCTGTATTCGATCACCTCCGATGTCTTTACCCGTAACCAGGTGGCGACTGCCACTGGCTTGACCGGCATGAGCGGTTACCTGGGGGCGACCTTGTTCACGCTGCTGTTCGGCATCCTGGTCACGCAGATCGGCTATGGCCCGCTGTTTGTCCTGCTGGCGGTGTTCGATCTGGTGGCCGTGGCGGTGGTGTTTGCGCTGGCCCGTCCGCGTGCGCAGGCGCTGGCCTGAGGATATTGCAGGGGGGAGTAGGGCGGGGGCGGCGTCGCAGGACGCCGCCCCTTTTTCATGGGTCATGCGACCTGCACGCCTGGATCAGTGTGCCAGTGGCGGGCGCTGCAGCGCCACCCATTCCTGCACGGCCGGTCGTTGCCACTGGGCTTGCGCATAACGTTGCAAGGCCTCCGGCACCGGGTCACCGTGCAGGGCCAGGCGGTTGATCATCAGTGCCAGGTCGGTATCGGCAATGCTCCAGTCATCGAACAGGCATGACGCGCCTGGCGCCAGCAGGCTTTCGGCCAAGCGGAACAGCCGGGATGCCGCCGCCTGCGCGGCCGCCGTCAGCGGCGCCTTCGTCGCGCCATAGAACAGCACCTGCGTATTGCGCTCTTCACGAATCGGCATGAGGTCGCTGCGCAGCCAGGCCTGCACCTGTCGCGCCCGTGCGCGCTGCGCGGGGTCTTGCGGATAGAGGCGCGGGCCGGCGAAGACCTCGTCCAGGTATTCAGTGATGGCCGAGGACTCCGACAGCGCCAGCGTGCCGTGCTGCAGCGTCGGCACGCGTGCCGTCAGAGACAGCTCGGCATAGGCCGGTGCCAGGTTGGCGGCGGCGTCGAGATCCACCGTCTGCAGCGTGAAGGGCAGCTGCTTTTCGCGCAGGGCCACGAAGACGGACATGGCGTAGGGGCTGGCGTACTGGGCGTCGGCATAGAGCTGCAGCGTATCGGCGGCTGCTACGGCCTGGATTCCGGTAAAACTGTTTTGCATGTGTACCTCTTGAAGAACGGTTGAAGAAAGCCGTCCCGCCGGCGCTGCCGGGCGAGGTCTGAAAAGGGGAAATGCTGCTGCGATCCAGTCCCGCCAGGCGATCCGCCGGACGGGACGTGACATCCCCGTCAGCGGAGATGCCGTTTTTTGGTATTCAGCCCGCACGCGCGCAGGCCCGCCGCCGGGAGGGCTGTGGACTTACGGGTGATGGATCGCTTCAGATTCATGGTGCGGGAAGTGATGGGCTGAGTGACGATAGTAAACGAGATCTCCTCAGCATTTCAAACCATCTGTCTGAAATCCGCACAAGTCGCACCACACTCCCTCCTTCGCTCCACCTCTCCTGTCGCACACATCAGTCGTATCCGACCATGTTGTGCAGTTTTCTCGAACAACTTTCGCCCATATCACCTTGGTTTATGTAACCAGGATGGTTACCATGCACATGGAAAAGCACACGCCTCACCGCAAGCTGTACCAAATCCATTCACTGCTCGCCCAGGGGCGGATCCGCAAAACCGCGACGGCTATCCTGGGCGCCGCAGCATTGGGCATGGACGAATCCGAGATGACCGCAGTGGTGGCAGCGCTCAAGAGCAGTGATTTCTACAAGAGCATGACCAGCCACCAGGATCACCGGATCTGGCATGACGTGTACTGCCCGCTGACCCGTCATGGCGTGCTGTACATCAAGCTGACCGTGCTGGATGACGTATTGATCGTAGCGTTCAAGGAGAGATGAGATGAACTGTCCCAGTTGCGGCGGTGCAGAGATGGTCCGCGCCACCCGAGACCTGCCCTATACCTATAAGGGCGAGACCACGCTCATCGTGGGCGTGACAGGTGACTATTGCCCGCTCTGCGGTGAATGCCTGCCCCTGCCTGCGGAGGAAGAAAGAGTCTCCTCCGAGGCACTGGCCTTCAACAAGGAGGTCAACGCCGGCCTCATCGATCCGGCCGAGATCACCGCGGCACGGGAGCTCCTGCAGTTGGGCCAGCGCGAAGCCAGCTTGCTGTTCGGCGGCGGCATCAATGCCTTCAACCGTTACGAGGCCGGGAAGATCAAGCCGCCACGCGCATTGGTATTGTTGCTGCGCCTGCTGCACAAGCATCCGGAACTGCTGGCAGAGGTAAGGGCCGTGACGAACGATGTAGCGCGCCCGCCTCACATACTTGAAATCCGGGAACCACGGGCCGCCCGGCTGACGCAAGGTCGACGCAAGTAGAGTCCCGGCAGCTGCCGCTAGCGAATCTCTGCGCTATACCTGAACTTGCTCGCCGCGCCCCTGGACTGCCGCCACTCCAGCGGTGTTCCGTCCGAACCGAAGGCGATGCGTTCGATCACCACCACCGGCGTCTTTTCCTTCAATCCCAACAGGCGCGCCTGCGCCGCCGTCACCGTCTCCACCGTCAGGGTCTCGCGGGCCGAGGCCACGATCAGGCCGCATTCACGTTCATACAGCGGATAGAGCAGGTCACCGAAATCTTCCGGCGCCTTGTCGGCCAGGGCCTTGAAGCGCTGGGCGCAGAGATAGATGTTCTCGGCCAGCACCGGTTGATCATCCACCGTGCGCAGGCGCAGCAGTTCGATCACCCGGGCATGGGGCTTGAGGTGCAGGGCCTCGACCACCTGGCGCGGCGCTTCGATGGTCTTGCGACCCACGATGACGCTCCTGGGGGCCAGCGGCTGGCCCTGGGCGGACTCGAAACGGAAGAAACGGAACAGGGAATTGTCGAAGCGCGCCTTGCGCACGAAAGTCCCCCGGCCATGCGTGCGTTCCACCAGCCCTTCGGCAATGAGCGTTTCGATGGCGCGGCGCACCGTACCCACTGCCATCTGATGGGTCTGGCTGAGCTCCGCTTCCGAGGGAATGGCTTGACCCGGTTGCCACTTCTGGGCGCGGATCTGGGCGGCCAACAGGTCGCGCAACTGGAGATAAAGCGGCAGGCGCCCATCGACGGACTGGTCAGGCATGGTGGAACTGGCCTTGCATGGATGAAAGGGGCTCAGTCTACCCGTGGCGCGGCTTGCCCACAACGGTGGGGTGAACAGTCCGGCGCCGTACCGGCAGGTACAGCGCAGCCTCCATTGCCTTGTCGCTGCGTCGCCACGATGATGCACCTGACCCATGGCGGCTACCAGAAACGGCCTTGCCATGGGAGATTGCGCCACGTGGAAATCCTCAAACTTACGCTGAGTACGACGGCTTTTTCAATCAAACACTTATCACCAATCATCAACTATGATCGGGAAGCCAAAATCTGCAAAAAAGAAGTGAACTTTAGTATTGATGAAGGCCTTGAAGTGGATCATTGCTTCATCATTAAATAACGCCGCGCGCTTGGCCATGTGCCGAAATCGTGGCATTCCCCAAAACCCACGGTATCAGCCTGGCAATGTTGACAGCATCGTCCAGCCCTCGATGATGCTGCCCTTCCATGCTATTACCGGTGAGCGCGCACGCCCGAACCATCCCAACTTCCTTGCCAATTCGCTGGGTCTTTGCGAACAGACGCTTAGCATTTTGATGGGGCATGACCAACGGCATAGCAATCCCATGACGCTCGGCGTCTCTGCTTAGCTGCTTGTTATCGTAGCTTCCCCAACTCATCCAAACAGTATCGGTCGACCCTACGTTGTTGGCAAATGCCTGAAGCGCTCGTGCCGCGACAGGAAACAGAGGTGCCTGGTCGACTTCTGCTTGAGTGATTCCAATTAATTGCTTGCAAAATGGTGTGAGTATTGGCTGCATCAGCGGCCTTACTAGATGCTGAAACCGCTCAAGGACTGCGCCGTCTTGGGTGGCCCAACAGGCCCCGATTTCAATGATTTCCATTTCTTCCGGCGCGATACTGCCGTCATCCGCGCAGGTCGCTTCAAGGTCAACTACCAAAAATCGCTTTTCCATTTTTTACCAAATAGCTTCTATTGATTAAAGAAAGCACTCCTGATGTATGTCGCCGAAGAGAAATTTAATATTTCTGGGACCAATCGTATTGAAAAATATTTAATTCCAAGTAGAAAGACCGCCGGAATCGATTATTTTAAAATGGGCAGTTGAATAAAAGGCGCATCGTTGGTCAATTGCACGGGAGATTCGTGATGCGACTTGGTGTCCTTGCTATGATATCGAGGACGCCGCCCAGAGGTTCTTTTGTTTCAGCCGGGCGGATCGTCAGTACTCGACTCTCTTCGTTAAGTCAAACGGGTTGACAAGTATATTGAGACGCCTTCAGCTTGATCTGAATGGCCTGCAGCTCTGATAATTTAAGCACGTCGCCCAAGCTGCCGTTTTCATTCACCCACCGGAGGCGATTGCCATCAGGCGTGAGGAACAAGACCTTGCCGTAAGCGGTTGGGAAGTGTTGTGATTTACGTGAAGCATCCTTGGTACTTTCCTTTGTTTCCAGTAGTCGCTGCATTGGGGCTTCACCGGGCGAATGCGAAATACAGACGACGAAATCCGGATAGAAGTAGTGGTCGTGCTCTGCACGCACTACGCGTACTGAGTACGGTTTTTTATCCGGGTTCCGATGCCACCAGTGAACGAAGTCGGCGTCGTCTAGCGCTCGGGCGAACGCCTGTTCCAGGTTATTTAGCTTCACCCATCCATCATAGCGACCGACACTGAAGGTGCTACCGTCCTCCAATGTGAATATCCGATCTGTCCACCAATTGCGTTCATCCATAAAGAGTACAGTGTCCACTGCCTCAGCGAGCTCGGTGGAAGGCGGCAAGACGCCATAGATGTTTTTTCTAGAAGTTTCTAATGGGAGGTCTTCTGGGAAGATCATCACGTTGGGCAGGGGCTGGGCATCGACTTGCTTGGCCTGGTCGGCAATGGATTGGAAGATCGCTTCGCGAAGTTCCTGTGCACAGTCACGAATGACCCAATGGGCGGCATCTCGGGACATTCGGACAAGGTCTCTCTCTGAGAGAGCTACTTGCGAAGGAGCGGCCTGAAGAGTTAAATCCAACGTGGGCCTCAAGCGCGCAGAAATAGTTTGTACGATGATGCGATAGTCCTCTTCCTCTGCATGCGGGAGCTCCTGCAGAGCAGTCATCGCCTCGCGCGCCAAAGCTGCTCGATCGGTGACAACCAGGATGTCCTCAGCGTAATTGGTACCTTCGGTGAGTTCCCGGTGAAGTTCTTTTTGCAGCACGCGGTTGAGTGCCGCATTTACTGCCGACTGAGCCAGTGTCGAGCTTACCTCTAGAGACTGGGCGACTTGAAGTGAGATCGCAGATAGATCGACCAGCGAAGGCTTTTCCTCAGACTTGAGGGCCGCATTCAGAGTGGGTACGTTCTCCCTTCGGTGAAAAGTCTTCAGCCTGTTCTCGGTCAAAGCCTCCAACACCTCCGAGCGTGTGCGCGGTTTATGGATGCGTGATGACTTTTTCTGTGCGGGTTCTGTAGCTTGGGTGTCCAGAGCCCAGGTAGGATCGCCAAACAGATCTTGTCCCCAAGTTTGTTGGTTGCCGCTACTTGCTGGAGGCAGCCATGACTGCGATGGTGCTGCGGAGTCGGAGGCTAAAGTTGGGGCAGTCATTTGAGTGTCAGGTAGCCCCATGCTATAGCTTAAGGGTTGCTCTACGGTTGGCCGGTTGGTGTAGACGAGGCCTCCCGCAACCGTGTGGCGGATTAACAGCTTCTCAGTTTGCCCTTCCAGCTGGCTCTTAACCGCGCTAGTGGCTTGTACAGCCGCTTCAAAGCCTGCTTGCGCCTGAGCATTCCCTAGGTAGACATAGGCGGTGTTCAGCTCGGCCGGGATGTGCTGTGGCTTCGGAAAACTGTCGCGAACCTGTCGTGCTACGCGCATGACTCGGCCGATGAATTGCATGGCGAAGTCCGTGTCATTGACGGGCTTTGTGCTGGCCAGAACGAAGGCGCGTGGCGCGTCAAAGCCCGTACCTGCTGACTGCTTGAAAATTAGCACCTGTTTGGTGGTGTCGTTGGCAATCGCTGCCATCAACACAGGGTCTGGCTCATCCGCAGAGTGCTTTCCAATGGCTTCGGGCGGCACGTTGCACTGTCGCATCAGCTCCTCAGCCGCCTCCTCTACTGCGCGTTCACCATTAGCGACCTGCACTAGCAACAAGGGTGTGCAAGCGATACCCGCTTGCTGCAATCTTTGACCGATCAACACATTGCGCGCCCAAGCCTGGCGCAGTACCGTGCGCCGCAGGTCGGTCACTTGTTGCATGGTTGTGCCCAAGCTGTACACCACTGCTTCGATGTATTGCTTGTTCAGCCGGGCCTTAACAACGTCGTCGCGGCTGACTGAGAAATGTTCTTGGCCGCTGTAGCCGGCGTGAGCCACGAAGTCGGTCAGCCGCTGGTCCTTTGGAGTGGCTGTAGCCATGAGCAGGTAGTCGGCCTGCAGCCAGTGTGCAAACTTGCCGAATTCAGTGCTCTTGTCCAGGCCGATGTGGGCTTCGTCTACTACTAAGCCAATTTGTAAGCCTTTCGCGCGTGCGCGGGCAACTAGCGCCGCCAGAGTACGCACGTCGTCGTCGGCATCGGCGTCATAGCCTTTGGTTCGCCATTGAGCGCGAGCTACGCCCTGAGCAGTGGAAATGAGCACCGTCCCAGCGCCGAGGTCCTGATTGCGCCCTTGTGAGAAGAGTACGGGTGACAAATCTGGGGCGTGATGTAAAAGCGAGTCCAGTGTTTGCCCCACGAGCGTTACGAAGGGAACAAACCAGAACCACAACACATCACGCTGCGCCCCTATGCGTTGCAAAACCTGGCCCATGACAAATGTCTTGCCCGAGCCAGTGGGCGCACGCAGCAGGCAGGGAGGTGCTGGCGTGCGAAGCAGAGCCTTGCTTATGTTGTCCATCAGCTCCGCCTGGAATCGCTCGGGTTGGTGCGTTGAGGTTTGGACCGGCAGGTCCAGAGCGGCTTGGAACTTGGGTTGTATCTTAGGCATCGATGTTGTCGTGGTGTCGGACATATTCATTAGCGGCCTCCCTGGCCTTGAATCAGTGCTTGGCGTAGAGTGTGGACTTGCGCCTCTACTCCTCGCTCAGCCAGCAATTCGGCCAATGCTTTAGGGCGTGGGGCGTACACTATCAGTCGTGCCACTTGGTACTCGTTTGGCAGGCCACATAACTGGTCCAGCACCTGTCCGTTGACGACGGAGCACAGTGCCATTAGCCAGTCTGCGCTCTTCGCGATAAGGTGGATTGGGCCGCTTTGATGTGCCACAGCTACCGTCGCGGCATGACGCAAGGTCAACAGAGTAGCTGCATGTTCTGCTGTGGCATCTAGGGCCACATCCGCAGCATCCAGTTTGTCGAGTTGGAGGTAGGCGAACTCTCCCCCTCCCGCTACGCTGTGGCCATCCTTGGTGCCATAGCCTTGAATAACGCGCCGTATGCGAGCCGCACAAACATCGCGGCACAAGTTTTTGCTGGGCTCCTTGTCGTTAGCCTCGGTACTGCTGCACAGGATGAAGCGGCGTTCCCCTCCGTCTTCGGCATTCAGTTCGAGGATAGCTTGCCCTGTAGTGCCGCTGCCAGCGAAAAAGTCCAACACGACGTCCGACGGCTTTGTGGCTTGGGCGAGAAGGCCCTTTATTAACGAGATGGGCTTGGGATATGGAAACGCATTGAATCCAAGAATTTCATTTACCGAGTGCTCACCCGTACCGCTACGTTGAGCAGCGAGTCCGACAGTGAACTCGTCTAAAATTTCTTCTTCAACCGCCCCACGCACCCAGCTGGATACAGGGCGAACCTCGCTTTGCAGGTCTGATAAATGTCGCTTAAACCATGGTCGGTCAAAACCTATTGGCTTTCCAACCCAGAAGTCCAGATCTGGTAACTCGGCAGTCAGAAGAGGAGTCTTAGTTTTAGGTCGGACCGGTACCCGCCCAGTGGAAATGGCGTTAAGGAGTGTTGATTTGCTCGCAGAATTGACCCTCGCCATCTGACCCACTTTCCACTGCCTTCCGAAGGCAGCTACGCGGTCATACGACCCCTCATATCCCAGCTCTTTCAGGTCCAGGAACATCTGTTTCAG
>NZ_JADWMY010000010.1 GCF_015767275.1 Herbaspirillum sp. AP02 | reverse complement strand
GCGGGGGGAAGGGCGTGGCAGCTTGGCTCATGAACGGAAATGGTCGAAGGAATCCGGCGTGTCCTGCAGGGGTTCACCGGCGGCGTCAAGCAGGCGCAGCCCGGGTACGGCATCGATGCTGCCGATGCGCGTGACCGGCGTGCCGGCCGCCTGGGCGGCCTTGTAGACGGCATCGCGCTGGCGTACCGGGGCGGTGAAGCAGAGTTCGTAGTCGTCACCGCCGGACAAGGTGAAGCGGCGGCGCAGGTGCAGGTCGCGCTGCTGCAGCGCGGGGCCGGGCGGCAGGGCGTCCACGTCCAGCGTTGCGCCGACGCGGGAACGCGTCAGGATGTGGCCGAGGTCACCGGCCAGGCCATCCGAGATATCGATGGCAGCGTGGGCAATGCCGCGCAGGGCCAGGCCCAGCGCCACGCGTGGAGTCGGTGCATGCATGCGGGGCGCGGCCAGGGCCAGTGCTTCCGCATTGACGGCCAATCCTTCAGTGAATTCGCTGCGATAACCCGCCAGCGCCAGGCGCGCATCCCCCAGCGTACCGGAGACCCAGATATCGTCACCAGCACGCGCGGCGTCGCGGCGCAAGGCCTGTTGCGGCGGCACTTCGCCGAACACGGTGATGCTGATGGTCAGCGGACCCTTGGTGGTGTCGCCGCCGATCAGTTCGCAGCCATGCTCGTCGGCCAGCGCCAGCATGCCCTGGGAAAACGGTGCCAGCCATTCGGCGCGGGCTTCCGGCAGGGCCAGCGCCAGCGTGAAGGCAATCGGCTGCGCACCCATGGCGGCCAGGTCGGACAGGTTCACGGCCAGGCACTTGTGGCCCAGGGTGGCGGGATCGGCATCGGGAAAGAAGTGTCGGCCGGCGACCAGCATGTCGCTGGAAATGGCCAGTTGCATGCCCGGTGCCGGTGTCATCAGCGCGCAGTCGTCCCCCACGCCGAGCGCCGTGCGGCTGTCGGGGGCGGGTGGGCGGCTGAAATAGCGCGCAATGAGTTCGAATTCGGAAAGCATGGGGCCGATTGTAACCAATCCGTCATCGCTTCAGGCGCACAATCTCCGCCGGTATGTTCACCTGTGTGTCTGCCTGTCTGCCCATCCATGCCGGGATTGTTGCGGTGCAGCGCAAATGTGAAGTGATCGCGTCCTTCGAGCGCCCCTTGCGTGTTCCTGAAAGGCTAGGGGTTTTCCCCAATACCCGTCATTGGGCGACGGTGTCAGCCTGTCGTGCCGGAAATCAAGCAGTAGGCAAATGCGTACATCACACGGTAACCGGACGTCATCTGCCCGCTGAAAGCCCATGTTCGCGAACATCATGTGCCATTGGTGAAACGCCGCAAAGCCAGTCCCGAAAAGGCTTTGCGCGGGGCAGCATAAGGCTGTCGGCCTATGATTGAGGGCCGACCTCTGCTAGAATCGACCCTCTTCGCAAGTCAACTAGAGAATACAGAGTTATGGATTCGATGATCAGTAAGAAAGAAGAAGTGCGTCAGCAACTTCGTCAGGCAGCGCTGGATTACCACGAGTTTCCCACCCCGGGCAAGATCGCGGTCACGCCCACCAAGCTGCTGACCAACCAGCGTGATCTCTCCCTCGCGTATTCTCCCGGCGTGGCCGCGGCCTGCGAAGAAATCGTCGCTGATCCCCTCAACGCCTTCCGCTACACCGCCCGTGGCAACCTGGTGGCTGTGATCACCAACGGCACCGCCGTGCTGGGCCTGGGCAACATCGGTGCGCTGGCCTCCAAGCCGGTGATGGAAGGCAAGGGCGTGCTGTTCAAGAAGTTCGCCGGCATCGACGTCTTCGACATCGAAATCAACGAGACCGACCCCGACAAGCTGATCGACGTCATCGCGGCCCTGGAGCCGACCTTCGGCGGCATCAACCTGGAAGACATCAAGGCCCCCGAGTGCTTCTACATCGAGCGCAAGCTGCGCGAGAAGATGAAGATCCCGGTCTTCCACGATGACCAGCACGGTACCGCCATCATCGTCGGCGCCGCCATCCTGAACGGCCTGAAGGTGGTCGGCAAGGACATCAAGAACGTCAAGCTGGTGGTCTCCGGCGCGGGCGCGGCAGCGCTGGCCTGCCTGGACCTGATCGTCGACCTCGGCTTCCCGATCGAGAACATCTACGTCACCGACCTGGCCGGCGTGGTCTACAAGGGCCGCCAGGAACTGATGGACCCGGACAAGGAACGTTTCGCCCGCGAAACCGATGCCCGTACCCTGGCCGAAGTGATCCCCGATGCCGACATCTTCCTGGGCCTGTCGGCCGCCGGCGTGTTGAAGCCCGAGATGGTCAAGCAGATGGCGGCCCGTCCGCTGGTGCTGGCCCTGGCCAACCCGACCCCGGAAATCCTGCCGGAAGACGTCATGGCCGTGCGCGACGACGCCATCATCGCCACCGGCCGTTCGGACTATCCGAACCAGGTCAACAACGTGCTGTGCTTCCCCTACATCTTCCGTGGCGCGCTCGATTCCGGCGCCACCACCATCACCCGCGAGATGGAGATCGCCACCGTCCACGCCATCGCCGAGCTGGCCCAGGCCGAGCAATCCGATATCGTGGCCTCGACCTATGGCATCGCCAACCTGTCCTTCGGCCCGGAATACATCATTCCCAAGCCCTTCGACCCGCGCCTGATGATCAAGATCGCGCCGGCCGTGGCGCGTGCTGCCGAGAGCTCCGGCGTGGCCGCCCGTCCGATCCAGGACATGGATGCCTACATCGAGAAGCTGGAACAGTTCGTCTACCACAGCGGCACCTTCATGCGCCCGATCTTCCAGGTCGCCAAGAAGGCCGCCGAAGCCAACAAGCGCATCGTCTACGCCGAAGGTGAAGAAGAGCGCGTGCTGCGCGCGGTGCAGGTGATCGTCGACGAAAACCTGGCCAAGCCGATCCTGGTGGGCCGTCCGGAAGTGCTGGAACAGCGCATCAAGAAGTTCGGCCTGCGCCTGCGCCCCGGCACCGATTTCGAAGTCATCAATCCCAACTTCGACGACCGCTACCGCGACTACTGGCAGAGCTTCCTGGAGATGTCCCGCCGCAAGGGCGTCACCGAGCAATACGCCAAGCTGGAAATGCGTCGCCGCCATACCCTGATCGGCTCCATGGCGATCCACAAGGGCGATGCCGACGGCATGATCTGCGGCACCTACGGCACCACCCAGCTGCACCTGCACTACATCGACCAGGTCCTGGGCAAGCGCGAAGGCGTCAATGTCTATGCCGCGATGAATGCGGTGATCCTGCCCAATCGCCAACTGGTGATGGTGGATACCCACGTCAACGAAAACCCCAACGCCCACGAGCTGGCCGAGATCACCATGCTGGCCGCCGAGGAAATGCGTCGCTTCGGCCTGCACCCGCGTGCAGCCTTGCTGTCGCATTCCAACTTCGGTTCCAGCAACAGCGAATCGGCCCGCAAGATGCGCGATGCCCTGGCCATCCTGCGCGAAATCGCGCCGGAGCTGGAAGTGGACGGCGAAATGCACGGTGACACCGCCCTCGAATCCAAGCTGCTGCATGCGGTGATCCCGGATTCGCCGTTGAAGGGTGACGCCAACCTGCTGGTCATGCCCAACATCGATGCCGCCAACATCGCCTACAACCTGCTCAAGACTGCTTCGGGTAACGGCGTGGCGATCGGCCCGATCCTGCTGGGTTGCGCCAAGCCGGTGCATATCCTGACGCCGTCGGCCACCGTGCGCCGCATCATCAACATGACCGCCCTGTGCGTCATGGATGCGCTGTCGGAGCGTTGATCGCAGCGCGGCGGCATGATGATCATGGCCGCCGCAAGTCACTGATTCAAGCGCAGGACCGTGAAAGCGGCGCATGTCGACCTGACATGCGCCGCTTTTTTTCGTCCCTGCGGTCGGGCTGGTCTGGATGGATTCCCGGACATGCGGCGCGGCAGCATTCCGGGAATCCGCCGGACTCATGCGCGTTTTTGCCTGTGCTGGAAATAAAAATTCAATTAAATCAATGGCTTATGTGTTTTCGTGGCCTTGCCTGGTGCTTGGCACGAAGCCTGCAATAAGAGCCACAAAACAAAAGCAAATAGGGAGACAGACCTCTGAGGCGGGCCAGCATCGTCCTCACCCCGACGGCGGTTTGCGTCGCTCTCCTGATTGCCTTGTTCCGGTTCCACCAAAAGCAAGATGACCCGCCGCACGACCCACGCGCCAGCGCCGGGAAGGAGCGGCCCACACAGGAGATCTCCATGAGCGACACCATCAAACTGAGCGCGGCAGAGTACCGCAAGCGCATCTTCGCCATCCTCGGCGCATCCTCGGGCAACCTGGTCGAATGGTTCGACTTCTATGTCTATTCCTTCTGCGCCATCTACTTCGCCCCGGCCTTCTTCCCCAAGGGCGATGCGACCAGCCAGTTGCTCAACACCGCGGGCGTGTTTGCAGCCGGCTTCCTGATGCGTCCCATCGGCGGCTGGCTGTTCGGCCGCATCGCCGACAAGCATGGCCGCAAGACCTCCATGCTGATCTCGGTGCTGATGATGTGCGGCGGCTCGCTGGCCGTGGCCGTGTTGCCGACCTATGCCACCATCGGCGCCTGGGCCCCGGCCCTGCTGCTGCTGGCACGCCTGTTCCAGGGCCTGTCGGTGGGTGGTGAGTACGGTACCTCGGCCACCTACATGAGTGAAGTGGCGCCCAATGGGCGTCGCGGCTTCTTCGCCTCCTTCCAGTATGTGACCCTGATCGGTGGCCAGTTGCTGGCGGTGCTGGTGCTGTTCGGCATGCAGCAATGGCTGACCAAGGCCGAACTGATGGCCTGGGGCTGGCGCATTCCCTTCGTGCTGGGCGCGGTCGGTGCGCTGGTGGCGATGTATCTGCGCAGCTCGCTGGCCGAGACCTCGTCGGCCGGTGCACGTAAGAAGAAGGACGCCGGCACCTTGAAGGGTCTGCTGCAGCACAAGCGCGCCTTCCTGAACGTGGTTGGCTTCACCGCCGGTGGGTCGCTGATGTTCTACACCTTCACCACCTACATGCAGAAGTACCTGGTCAACACCGCCGGCATGGACCCCAAGGTCGCCAACGGCGTCATGACCGGTGCGCTGTTCGTCTACATGATCCTGCAACCGATCTTCGGCGCCATCTCGGACAAGATCGGCCGTCGCAATTCCATGCTCTGCTTCGCCTTCTTCGGCATGGTCGGCACCTTCCCCATCCTGCACTTCCTGAAGGACGTGAGCAGCCCGGGCGTGGCCATGGCGCTGGCCATCCTGGCCCTGACCATCGTCAGCTTCTACACCTCCATCAGCGGCCTGATCAAGGCCGAGATGTTCCCGCCCGAAGTGCGCGCCCTGGGCGTGGGCCTGTCCTATGCAGTGGGTAACGCCATCTTTGGCGGCTCGGCCGAGTTCGTGGCACTGTCGCTGAAGTCGGCCGGGGTGGAATCGGCCTTCTACTGGTATGTCAGCGCCCTGTGCCTGGTGGCCCTGATCATCAGCCTGCGCATGCCCGACCCGCAACGCCACGGCCACCTCAAGGGCGATGTCGCCATGAACCCGGACGAGCAGGACGCCGCCGCCGAACCCGGCAAGCTGCACAAGCCGGCCTGATCGGCTTGGCGCTGGCATCAGCGCGGTACCAGCGCGGCAGCATCGGCTGTCGCGTTATCATGTGGTCTTCAACGCGGCGCCCAGCGGGGCGCCGCGCTGCTTTTATCCCTGCGAATTTGTCACTTCGAACGCATGCGAGCCAGACGCAACCTGCTGATCCTGATCCTCTTTCTCACTTCCACGCTACTGGTGTGCGGGATCACCTATCGCGTGGCCTTGCGCAAGGCCGAGACGGACCAGCAGAACATGGGCGCGGCGCAATTGCAGATCGCCGCGCTGGACCTGGAATCGATCCTGCAGAAGTACGAGGCGCTACCCTTTGCCCTGGGCTTCCAGACCGATGTGCGCCAGGTCCTGCAGCATCCCGAGGATGCCCTGGCGGTGGACCGCCTGAACCGCGCCTTCAAGACCATCCAGCAGCAATCCCGGGCAGTCAACATCTTCATGCTGGATCGCCGGGGACTGACGCTGGCTTCCAGCAACTGGGATGATGAATTCAGCTTCGTCGGTCGTGACTTCGGTTTTCGTCCTTACTTCCGGGAAGCGGTGCAGGGGCGGGCGGGGCGCTTCTACGGCATCGGCAACATCTCCAGCGAGCCGGGCTATTTCATCGCGCAACCGATCTACCGGCGCCAGGACCAGGCCGAGGGAGACCTGCCCATCGGCGTCATGGTGGTCAAGGTGGACCTGGCCGAGTTCGAACATACCTGGCGCAGCAGCAGCGATCCGATCACCCTGACCGATGCCGGCGGCGTGGTCTTCCTCTCCAACCGCCCGGAATGGAAATACCACAGCCTGCAGGCCCTGAGCGCGCCGGTGCAGCAGGAGCTGGCCGGCACCCACCAATATGCCGACCTGCCCATCACCCCGGTGACGGCGCTGCCGCCGGCCTTGCAGCGCGGCTTCGGCACCCACGTCTCGCGCACGGTGGGGCGGCTGGGCTGGCAGTTGATGCTGTTCCCCTCGCAGGTGCGCATGCAGCGCACGGCCATGCTCTCGACCATGGCCGCCGCCCTGTTCATGCTGGCGCTGGCCATTTCGCTGCTGGCCTGGTACCAGCACCGGCGCCGCCTGCAGGAGCGGCTGGAGTCACGCGATGCCCTGCGCCGCGCCGCCGAGGAACTGGACCAGCGCATCGCCCAGCGCACCGAAGAACTGACCGCCGCCAACCAGGCCATCGCCACCAAGTACGCCAAGCTGCAGCAGACCGAAAGCCTGTTGCGCAGCACCCAGGACGAGCTGGTGCAGGCCGGCAAGCTGGCCATGCTGGGCCAGATGGCGGCTGGCGTCACGCACGAGCTGAACCAACCGCTGGCAGCGATCCGCGCCTTTGCCGACAATTCGGTGAAGTTCCTGGCGCGTGGCCAGCAGGCCCAGGCGGCGGAAAACCTGCAACACATCAGCAGCGCCAGCGCCCACATGGGCCGCATCATCGGCCAGTTGAAGGGCTTTGCGCGCAAGAGCGGCGATGCGCCGGTGGCGGTCGATCTGCGCCAGGCCATTGAGGCCTCGGTGCTGCTGCTGTCGGGCGACTTCGAGAAGCAGGGCATCGAAGTGCGCATCGAACTGCGCGAAGCCGTTCACGTCACCGGCGACGTGGTGCGCACCGAGCAGGTCCTGATCAACCTTCTGCGCAATGCCCTGGATGCCGTCGAAGAGGCGCCGCGCAAATGTGTCTGCGTGCTGCTGGAGGTCGATCACGCACAGCGCCAGGCGGTGCTGCGCATCCGCGATTCCGGCACCGGCATTGCCGACGAGGTGGCGCCGCACCTGTTCGAACCCTTCTTCACCACCAAGTCCTCCAGCAAGGGCCTGGGATTGGGACTGGCGATTTCCTCATCGATCGTGCAAGCCATGAATGGTCAGTTGAGCGCGCATAATCATGAACAGGGCGGCGCCGAATTCGTGGTGCGCCTGCCCCTGTTGAAAACGGAGAATTGATGGACAGACAAAGCGGCGCCCCGAGCGCCATCCTGATCGAGGACGAGCAGGCCGTGCGCCACGCCACCGCCCAGGCGCTGGAGCTGGAGGGTTTTACGGTGACCGCCTGCGCCAGCGCCGAGCAGGCCCTGCCTTTGCTGACCCGCGACTTTGCCGGTGTGCTGGTGACCGATGTGCGCCTGCCGGGCTGGTCCGGCCTGCAGGTGCTGGCGCATGTGGTGGCCATCGACCCCGACCTGCCGGTGATCGTGGTCACCGGCCACGGCGACGTTGGCATGGCGGTGGAGGCCATGCGCGCCGGCGCCTATGACTTCGTCGAAAAACCCTTCAGTTCGGACGGCCTGCTGGAGATTGCCCTGCGCGCCCAGGAAAAGCGCAGCCTGGTGCTGGAAAACCGTCGCCTGCGCGAAGCCTGGGCACATGACCCGGAACTGCCGCCGCTGGTCGGCCAGTCGCCCGCCATCGAACGCGTGCGCACGCTCATCCGCAGCCTGGGGCCGGCCGACGTGGATGTCCTGATCAACGGCCAGACCGGCAGCGGCAAGGAAGTGGTGGCGCGCCAGCTGCATGCCGCCAGCGGCCGCAAGGGACCGTTCGTGGCCCTCAATTGCGGGGCCCTGCCGGAATCCGTATTCGAGAGCGAAATCTTCGGCCACGAGGCCGGGGCCTTCACCGGCGCGCAGAAGCGTCGCATCGGCAAGCTGGAATATGCCGACGGCGGCACGCTCTTCCTCGACGAAATCGAAAGCATGCCGCTGGCCCTGCAGGTCAAGCTGCTACGGGTGCTGCAGGAGCGGCGCCTGGAGCGCCTGGGCGGCAACGATTCGGTCGCCATCGATTGCCGCGTGGTCGCCGCCAGCAAGGCCGACCTGTTGAAGCTGGCCGGCGAGGGCCAGTTTCGCGAAGACCTGTACTACCGCATCGGCGTGGTCTCCATCGACCTGCCGGCGCTGAACCAGCGCAGCAGTGATATCCCGCTGTTGCTGGCGCATTTCTGCCAGGCCGCAGCCGTGCGTTACCGGCGCGAGTCGCCGTCCTGGACGGCAGCACAGATGCAGCAATGGCAGCAGCGCGACTGGCCCGGCAACGTGCGCGAGCTGCGCAATTTCGCCGACCGCTGGGTGCTGGGCGTGGAGCAGATCGCCGGCCTCGGTACGCCGGCCGACGATCTGCCGGCGTCCCCCTTGCCGGAGCAGGTGGAGCAGTTCGAAGCGGGCCTCATCGCGGCGGCCTTGAAGGACAGCGAGGGCAGCGTGGCGGTGGCGGCCGAACGATTGGGGATCCCGCGCAAGACGCTCTACGACAAGATTCGCAAGTACCAGCTGGCGGCCGCCTGACCTGACTGCATACGCGCAAAACGCCAATCACAGATCGCCAATAGAAAACGCCGCTGCGAAGCGCTCGCAGCGGCGTTTGCTTGCCTGCTTATCTGGTTGCCGGCGGATCACACCAGCATGTTCAGTCCTTCTGGTATTGCGGCGAACGCGGGCCGTACAGCAGGCCGTTCTGGCTACCGGCACGCAGCAGGCGATAGCTGGTGATACCGGCCATCTTGTAGCTGGTGTCGCTGGCGGTGTTGATGATCTGGTTGACCATCGCCGACACCAGCACGCCGAGCAGTCCACCGCCGGAGTTCTGTTGCTGCTCCAGGCTGGATGCCCTGGCCGATCCCTCCCACAGCAGCTTGCCGGAGCGCAGGTCGACCAGCTTGGCATCGGCCGACACCAGGGTTTCACTCTGCACCACCTTATAGGCGGTGCCGTAGTTGGTGATGGTCATGTACAGCGCGGTGTCCGCACCAAAGATCTGGCGCAGCTTGGCCGGCGGCAGTTCCTGGATGTCCGTCGGATTGCTCAGGCCGTTCTGCTTGAAGGTCTCCGCCGCCAGCGAGACCGGGATCACGTAGTAACCTGATTCTGCCAGCGGTTGGGTGGCCTGGGACATCAGGCCGTAGGGCGCGATCACTTCCGACGAATTGTTCACCGGTGGCAGCACCAGGATCGAGGCCGGGCGGGCGGCCTTGAACTCGGCGTAGTCATAGGGTTTCTTCTGGGTGGCGCAGCCGGTGGCCAGCAGCACCAGCAGGGTAGCGGCGAGGCTCTTGAATGTGCCCGAAATCATTTTGCAGCTCCCTTCTTGTAGTTACGCATCAGGAAATCCATGTAGGGGGTCGATTCGGGGAACAGCGCCTTTTCGGTCTGCAGTTCCTGGATCAACTGGTCTTCCTTGCCGATGGAGGCGTACAGCATGCCCAGGTGGGCGTGATAACCGGGAGGGACGGCATCGCCGTTGGCGCGGATCTTCTGGAGGTTTTCTTCCAGCGCAGCGATCTCGGCTTCATTGCCGTTGCCTTCGGTCTTGAAGTGTTCGTAGAGCTGGTCCTGGTAGTTGCCCCAGCCGTACAGGGACTTCTGTGCGTGATTGGCGCATCCGGTGAGTACCAGCGCCAGGCCGAGGGCGAAGCCTGCGGCAAGCTTTGTCTTCATCATTGGGTTACTCGCTTCCTATGGGGGAATCAGGGCTTCCAGGCGCCGGAATCGATACCGGTCACCAGTTTCTGGACGGCTTCGCGGATGGCCAGGTCAAGCACCTTGCCATTGAGCGTGGAGTCATAGCTGGCGGTGCCGCCGAAGCCGATGATCTCGCGATTGTCCAGGCTGTATTCCCCCGCACCCTGGGTCGAATAGACCACCTGCGAGGTATTCACGTCCACGATGTTCAGGTTGACCTTGGCGTAGGCGACCTGCGACTTGCCGCGGCCGAGGATGCCGAACAGCTGGCGATCGCCGGTTTCCTTGCGGCCGAACTCGGTGACGTCACCGGTGACCACATAGTTGGCGCCCTTGAGGGATTGCGCCTGCTTGTTCAACTGGGCTTCCTGTGCCAGCTCGTTCATGTTGTCGCGATCCATCACCGAGAAGCGATTGCTCTGCTGCAGATGGGTGATCAGGATGGTCTTGGCCTGGCCGCCGAGACGGTCGACGCCATCCGAGAAGATGCCGCGCAGATAGCTGGAACGGTTATCGAACTTGCCCACTGCGATCGGGCTGCGTGCGCCCTGATAAGCCTGGTTGGCGCTGGCCACCTGGGCCACTGGCAGACTGCGTGAACTTTCCGTGGCACAACCCCCGAGCACGGAAACCATGGCGATAGCTGCCACGGTGGTGACATACCTAGTGATCATAAGTTTTTTCCCCGATTTATTAATAGAAATGGTCACCCCAAAGCGACCAGGACTGCCTCGAAAAGAGCCCACAGAGAGCATGGTGCTCATCCGAGCCTGAGAGTTTATCAAAGGAAAGTGTTAGAAGTCTCAAGTGAAAAACTTAATTTTTGCTATCCACTGCTATTCATTGTTATTTGTGCAAGGAAGGCGATGTGTCCCGATAGATAAGCGTAGCCGTCAGCATGTTCGAAATCCGGTTCATAATGTCGCCGTTGAGACTTAATATTTGAGGCGACTCCCCCCATGCGCGACATCATCAATGGCTTCCTGCGCTTCCAGCAGGACGTCTTTCCCTCCCGCAAGGAGCTGTTCAAGACCCTGGCCACCGGGCAGACGCCCAAGGCCCTGTTCATCTCCTGTTCCGACAGCCGCATGGTGCCGGAGCTGGTCACCCAGCGCGAGCCGGGCGACCTGTTCGTGATCCGCAATGCCGGCAATATCGTGCCTTCCTTCGGCCCCGAGCCAGGTGGCGTGAGTGCCACGGTGGAATACGCGGTGGCGCAGCTGAAGGTCTCCGACATCGTCATCTGCGGCCACTCCGACTGCGGCGCCATGACCGCCGTGGCGACCTGTGCCTGCCTGGATCACATGCCGGCCGTGCGCAACTGGCTGCACCATACGGATGCGGCCCGCATGATCAACGAATCCCGTCCGCACGCCACCGAAAAGGACCGCATCGATGGCATGGTGCGCGAGAACGTGATCGCCCAGCTGAACAACATCCGCACCCATCCCTCGGTGGCGGTGGCTCTGGCGCAGGGCCGCCTGGCGCTGCACGGCTGGGTCTACGACATCGAATCCGGCTCCATCCTGGCGCTGGATGCCGGCAGCAATACCTTCGTGCCGCTGGCCGAACATCCGGCCGCGCGCAGCGCCGACTGAGGCGCTTTCAGCTGCGCCACCCCCCGCCGTCGTTCGACGGCGGGACCTCCTCCTGACTTATCCCCCCCGGCAACAGCAAAACTACGAGATGCCAATCGGCGTCCGCAGTGATAGCATCTAGTAAGTTGCATTATGAAAGTAAGTTGCCCTCCGGCCTCTTGTCGTGATGGCAACGGTGTGCCGCTGCCTGTCAGTGCTGCCCGTCGGGTGGTCGCAGGCGGGGCATGGGTGATGAACGACTTGTGAGGAAGGAGCAGGCCATGCAGCAGGAAATCGTGATCAGTTCGCCGCGTCGCACCGCGATCGGCAGCTTCGGCGGCAGTCTGAAGGACGTCCCCGCCGTCGAGCTGGGCGCCCAGGCAATGCGGGCGGTCTTACAGAACACCCGCATTGCCCCGGAAATGATCGATTCGGTGGTGATGGGCAATGTGATCCAGGCCGGCAACGCCATGAACCCGGCCCGCCAGGCTGCGATCAAGGGCGGTCTGCCGGTCGAGACCCCGGCCATGGCGATCAACCGCGTCTGCGGTTCCGGTGCCCAGGCGGTGGTGACGGCGCTGGGTGAGATCAGCGCCGGGCTGTCGCGCTGTGTCATCGCCGGCGGCATGGAAAACATGGAGCGCGCCCCCTATCTGCTGCCCGGGGCGCGTGCCGGCATGCGCATGGGCGATGGCGCGGTGATCGACGCCATCCTCAGCGATGGCCTCAACGATGCCTTCTCCGGCAAGCATTCCGGCTGGCATACCGAGGACCTGGTGCAGCAGTTCAGCCTCAGCCGTGAGCAGCAGGACCGCTACGCCGTGCAGAGCCAGCAGCGCTTCGCCGCCGCCCAGGCCGCAGGCTACTTCAGCCGCGAAATCCTGCCCATTACCCTAACCGGCAAGAAAGGTGAACAGATATTCGACCAAGACGAGTCCGTGCGCCCGGACACCACGGTCGAATCGCTGGCACGCCTGAAGCCGGCCTTCCGCAAGGACGGCAGCATCACCGCCGGCAATGCGCCCGGCGTGAATGCCGGTGCGGCGGCGATGATCGTGAGTACCCGCGAAACTGCCGACGCACTGGGCCTGGCCCCGCTGGTGGCCGTGCGCGCCGCGGCCGTCAGTGGCGTGGAGCCTGGCATGTTCGGCCTGGGACCGGTGCCGGCGATCCGCCAGGCGCTGGCCCGCGCCCGCTGGAGCCTGGGCGAGGTGGACCGCTTCGAGATCAATGAAGCCTTTGCCGCCATCGCGCTGGCGGTCCAGCGTGAGCTGGACATTCCTTCCGACATCCTCAACATCGACGGCGGCGCCATCGCCCACGGTCACCCCATTGGGGCCACCGGTGCCATCCTCATCACCAAGGCCGCCCACGCGCTGCAGCGTACCGGCCAGCGGCGCGCCGTGGTGTCGCTGTGCATCGGCGGTGGCCAAGGTATCGCTCTGTGCCTGGAAGCGCTGGCCTGAGAACCTCACGCCACCGGCTTGGAGGAACAAAAAAGCCGAGCCCGACCACATGGGTCGGGCTCGGCTTTGCTACGACGGGCGCCCGCAGGCGCTCGCTCAGCGCTTCAGCGCGGGTTGCGAACCCTTGCCGAAGATCAGGTTGGCGATCACGGCCACGACCACGTTGAGGGTCAGGGCGATCAGGCCGGTGTAGAGCGTGTAGGCCTCGCCACCGATGATGAAGCTATGGACCGGCTTGATGCCATCGGTAAAGGCCATCCAGCTACCACCGACGATGCCCACGGCCCAGCCGCACAGCAGTGCGCGCGCACCGAACCAGCCGACGAACAGGCCGAACACCAGGGCCGGGAAGGTCTGCAGGATCCACACGCCACCCAGCAGCTGCAGGTCCAGCGCGAACTTGGTCGGCAGGAACAGGATGAACACCAGCGCGCCGAACTTCACCACCAGCGACACGATCTTGGCCACCTTGGCTTCGCCTTCATGGCTGATGCCAGGATTGACGTAAGGCTTCCAGAAGTTGCGGGTGAACAGGTTGGAGGCACCGATCGACATCACCGCAGCCGGCACCAATGCACCGATGGCGATGGCGGCGAAGGCGAAGCCGGCGAACCAGCCCGGGAACAGGTTGTTGAACAGCGCCGGTACCACGTCGTTGTTGGCTTGTACCTTGATGCCAGCGGCATAGGCCATGTAACCCAGCAGCGCGATCAGACCCAGCAGCACGGTATAGGCCGGCAGGAACACCGCGTTCTTGCGGATGGTATTGGCATCCTTGGCGGCGAAGATGCCGGTCAGCGTATGCGGATACATGAAGGCCGCCAGTGCCGAACCCAGGGCCAGCGAGGCGAAGGGCAGGAACTGCGTGGGCTTCAGGGTCAGGCCGGTGGCGCCACCCTTGAGGGCGAAGGCATCGCGCGCCGAGCTGAACACCGCACCGTAGCCACCCAGCTTGGCCGGCACCACCACCACCGCCACGATCACCACGATATAGATCATGATGTCCTTGACGAAGGCGATCAGCGCCGGAGCCCGCAGGCCGGCCGAGTAGGTGTACAGGGCCAGGATCACGAAGGCCGCCAGCAGCGGCAGTTCACCGGTCAGGCCCAGGGCCTTGATGACCACTTCCATGCCGATCAGCTGCAGCGCGATATAGGGCATGGTGGCGACCACGCCGGTCAGGGCGATGGCGAACTCCAGAGGACGCGACTGGTAGCGACCCCAGACCACGTCGGCAGCGGTCACGTGACCGGCCTTGTGGGCGGCATGCCACAGCTTGGGCATGATCACGAAGACGATGGGGTAGACCAGGATGGTGTAGGGCAGGGCGAAGAAGCCATAGGCCCCCACCGCGTAGACCAGCGCCGGCACGGCGATGACGGTATAGGCGGTATAGAAGTCGCCGCCGACCAGGAACCAGGTGATCCAGGTGCCGAAGTTGCGGCCACCCAGGCCCCATTCATCGAGGTGGGCGCCCTTGTTGCTGGGGCCGGCCATCCATTTCGAGGCCATGAAGCCCAGTACGGTGACCAGCACGAAGAAGAACAGGAAGACCCAGAGGGCGGTCCAGTGGATGTTGGTGGTCTCCATCACTCGACTCCCTTTTTCAGGCCATCACGATAGACCAGCCAGATGATCAGGGAGGTCAGCGGCACCCACGCCAGCTGATACCAGTAGAAGAAGGGGAAGCCGAACAGGGTGGGCAGTTCCTGGTTGTAGAACGGCACCCAGAGCAGGGCGAGGAAGGGCAGCAACAGCAATAGGCGCAAGGGACTCTTTGCGGATGGGGCAGCGACGGACATCTGTTCTCCTCTGTCGTTTTGAAGGTGGTAGGGCATTTTTGACGCCCTGTTTTTTTATCCCCCGGACAGGTCATGTCCGGGTGTTGATACTGAACCTGTGCGCAGTGGCGGCCTGCCGAAGGATGCGCCCAGCCGGCAGGCCGCAGCCTGGTGGTGAATGTCCCTGATCGTGGATTGTCGGCACGCGGATGCGGCTTTTTTTGTTGGTCGTAGTATTGGCATTTACGACCAGCAGAACAAGCGGGGCACCACGTAGAGCGACTCAGTAGGACTACGTAGGGAAGGGTGCGGAAGGTAGGTGGTTCAGGGAGGGAGGCGGCCCGGCGCCGAGGTCGGCGCCGGGTGTGGGATCCACTGCGTGAGCGGCTACGGGATCAGCCGTTGAGCAGTTTCATGCTGGCTTCGGTATAGCGCTCACCGGCGGCGGCGCCGCGTGGGAAGACCGCATCCAGGTTCTGCAGATCCTGGGCGGAAAGCTTCACATTGCAGGCGCCGGCATTTTCTTCCAGATAGCGCCGGCGCTTGGTGCCGGGGATGGGGACCAGATGCGGGTCCTGGGCCATCACCCAGGCCAGTGCCAGCTGGCTGGGCGTGCAGCCGTGCTGGCTGGCGATTTCCTTCACTTTTGCCACCAATTGCAGGTTGCGCTGGAAATTCTCCCCCTGGAAGCGCGGATTGCTGCGCCGGAAATCATCCTCGGCCAGATCCTCGACGCGCTGGATGGCACCGCTCAGGAAACCCCGGCCCAGCGGGCTGTAGGCCACGAAGCCGATGCCCAGTGCGCGGCAGGTGGCCAGCACGTCGCTTTCCGGGTCGCGCGTCCACAGCGAATATTCGCTCTGCAGCGCAGTGACCGGGTGCACCCGGTGCGCCCGCTCCAGCGTCGCCGACGAGGCCTCGGACAGGCCGATGTAGCGGATCTTGCCGGCTCGCACCAGGTCGGCCAGCACACCCATGCTGGCTTCGATGGGGGTGTTGGGATCGATGCGGTGCTGGTAGTAGAGGTCGATGGCCTCGATGCCCAGGCGCTTCAGGCTGCCCTCGACCGCTTGCCGGATATAGGCCGGGCTGCCGTCCACGCCGCGCACGGTGGGATCGGCCGGGTCGCGCTTGAAGCCGAACTTGGTGGCGATGAAGAACTGGTCGCGGCGCCCCTTGATGGCACGACCGACCAGCTCTTCATTGGTGTAGGGGCCGTACATGTCGGCCGTGTCCAGCAGGTTGATGCCCAGCTCCAGGGCGCGGTCGATGGTGGCCAGCGATTCCTGGTCGTCGCGCTGGGCGTAGAAATCGCTCATGCCCATGCAGCCCAGGCCGATGGCCGAGACCAGCGGGCCGTTGCTGCCCAGGCGGCGGGTGCCGACAGCGGACTCCGGTTGCAGGTGGGAGGTGATGGGTTCGGTCATGGTGCAATCCTTTCTTTGGTTGAGGCCGGTCGGGACAGCCCTGCCGGAATGGCAGGCGCCATGCGCGCCTGCTGTTCCAGGGTGTCGTACAGCGCCAGCTTGTGGTGCAGCACGGCCAGGTTTTCCTGCAGTTCGGCCAGGGTTTGCTGGACGCTTAGCGTATGGGCCTGCAGCATCGCCTTGCGTTCCATGACACTCTCCACGGTATTGCCGTCGCGCCGCAGCTCGGCGTAGCGCAGCATGGCGCGCACCGGCAGGCCGGTGGCCTTGAGCTTCTTCAGGAAGGCGATCCAGTTCAGGTCTTCCTGGGTATAGCGCCGATGCCGGTTGTCGCGCCGCTCGACCGGATCGAGCAGGCCTATCCTCTCGTAGTAGCGCAGGGTATGCACCGACAGGCCGGTGGCCGCAGCAGCTTGGGCAATGGTCAGGGAAGAGGTCATGACAGCCAGTCTAGAAGTTGGAGTGCGCTCGAAGTCAAGCGTGCTTCTCTTCATTATCGGCGGGTCCGGGACAGCGTGCTGACAGGGCCGATTTCATCGCATGGTCGAAGCTGGACTTTGGTCGATGGCACCCCTGACAGTACAATGCGCGCTGCCCATGCCATCTCATTGCCGGAGCCTTACCCATGCACATTGACGCCGCCACCCAACTTCTGCTCGACGCCCGCCACAGCGGCCTGGCCCTGGACTGGCGCCGGCTGGCGGTGGGCGACGCCGAGACCGCCTACGCGGTGCAGGATGCGCAACTGCGCCGGCTGGGGCCGGTGGGCGGCTGGAAGGTGGGCAGCAAGGGCGATGGCAGCACGCCCGGCTGCGCGCCCCTGCCGCTGTCCGGCATCCTGCCCTCGGGCGCCCGACTGTCCGGGCCGCAGTGGCGCATGCGCGGGCTGGAAGTGGAATTGGCCTTGCGGGTGGGGCGCGACTTCGATCCCGGCGCGCCATTGCCCGACGAGGCCGAACTGCGCACCGTCTTCGACGCCATCCTGCCGGCCATCGAAGTGGTGGAGACACGCCTCGGACATCCGCCCTGCGGCAATCCCTGGGCCGGCATGGCCGACCTGCAGAGCCATGGCGCGCTGGTGACCGGCCAGCCCCAGCCGTTGCCGCCGCAGTTGTCATTGCGCACGGTGGAGGCCAGCCTGGTCATCGATGGTCAGCCCATCACCCGCACCAGCGGCGGCAACCCCGCCGACCTGTGGCCCATGCTGGGCTGGCTGGCGCAGCATTGCGCCCAGCGCGGCCAGCCCTGGCGCCGGGGGCAGATCATCACCACCGGCTCCTGTACCGGCCTGCAGCTGGCACGCGGCGGTCTGCTGGTGGCAGCCGCGCTGGAAGGCGTGGGGCCGGTGTCGCTGCAGTTTGC
This sequence comes from Herbaspirillum sp. AP02, assembly GCF_015767275.1. Taxonomy (GTDB): domain Bacteria; phylum Pseudomonadota; class Gammaproteobacteria; order Burkholderiales; family Burkholderiaceae_D; genus Herbaspirillum. The sequence goes on along the minus strand of NZ_JADWMY010000010.1, from coordinate 182,274 downwards.
CAACTGATCCTCAACTGAAGCTCAACTGAACATCAACTGAGCGCGGACGCGCTCAGCCCATCACCTGCGCAATCAGGCGACCGACTTCCGCATGCACGGCGTCGCGCCGGGCAGCTTCTGCCTTGTTCTCGGTGAGATAGACCGCAAACAGCAGCGGCGCACCCTGCGGTGTCCACACCACGCCCACGTCGTTGGCCGTACCGCGGTCACCCGTCCCGGTCTTGTCCCCCACCTTCCATCCTGCCGGCAGGCCGGCGCGCACGCGCTTGTCGCCGGTCTGGTTGGCCAGCAGCCACTGCGTGATCTGCTCGCGCGAGGCCGGTGCCAGGGCATTGCCCAGCACCACCTGGCGCAGGTCGGCGGTCATGGCGGCCGGGGTGGTGGTGTCGCGCGGGTCGCCCGGGATGGCTTCGTTGAGCATGGGTTCGTTGCGGTCCAGGCGCGTGAGCTCGTCGCCCAGGGTCCGCACGAAACCGGTCAGCCCGGCCGGGCCACCCATGCTGGCCAGCATCAGGTTGGCGGCGGTATTGTCGGACAGCGTGATGGCCGCTTCGCACAACTGCGCCATGGACAGGCCGGCGCCGCCAGTGTGCTTGCCGGTGGTGGGCGAGTAGGGGACCAGGTCCTGCTGGCGGTAGACGATGCGCCGTGCCAGGCGCTCCCGGCCTTCATCGACCCGGCGCAGCACCGCTGCCGCCGCCAGGAACTTGAAGGTGCTGCACATCGGGAAGCGCTCGTCGGCGCGATAACCCCATTGCCGGCCATGGGCGGTATCCACCAGCGACACGCCCAGGCGGCCGCCGATATCGGCCTCCAGCCGCGCCAGTTTCTGGACAAAACTGGACGAGTCCATAGTTTTAGTTGTGCCTTGTACTTCGCCGGCCCAGCTGCGGCTGATCAGGCCACCGGCCGCCAGGGCCGTGATGGCCAGGAAATTGCGTCTTCCGGACATGTTTTCTCCTAGTAATTTATTGATTGCGGGTTTGCGACAGGCCAGATCATAGGCAGTGGCGGCGATGATCACAATTCACGATAATTGCACATAGCCCCAAGAAAAACTGATGTCTGGAGACCCCATGTATTTACCGCTCAATGCCTTGCGCGCCTTCGAGATGTCGGCCCGCCACCTGTCCTTCACCCGCGCCGCCGAGCAATTGAGCGTGACCCAGACCGCCGTGAGCATGCAGGTCAAGAACCTGGAACAGCGGCTTGGCGTGGCCCTGTTCCGGCGCCTGCCGCGTGGCCTGGCGCTGACCGATGAGGGCCAGGCGCTGCTACCGGTGGTGGCCCAGTCCTTCGGGCGCATTGCCGACGTGCTGGGCCAGTTCGAACATGGCCGTCGCCGCGAAGTGCTCACCGTGGGCGTGGTCGGCACCTTTGCCGTGGGCTGGCTGATGCCGCGCCTGCGGGAATTCCAGCAGAATCATCCCTTCGTCGACCTGCGTCTGCTGACCAACAACAACCGCGTCGACCTGGCCGGCGAGGGCCTCGATTATGCGATCCGTTTTGGCGATGGTGCATGGCACGGCACCGAGGCTGAACGTCTGTTCGAGGCGCCGCTGGCGCCGATGTGTGCGCCGGCCCTGGCTGCGCAATTGCGCAGCCCTGCCGACCTGGCGAGCCAGACCCTGCTGCGTTCCTATCGCAGCGATGAGTGGAACCAGTGGTTCGCCGCCGCTGGCGCGCCTTGCCCGCCCTTGCGCGGCTTCGTGTTCGACTCCTCGCTGGCGTTGGCCGAAGCAGCCGCCCAGCAGGCCGGCGTGGCCCTGCTGCCGGTGCTGATGTTCGAGCGTGAGCTGCGCCAGGGTCGGCTGGTCTGCCCCTTCGAGACCGGCATCGTCACTGGTGCCTACTGGCTCACGCGCCTGAAGTCCCGGTCGCAGGGCGCGGCCATGACGGCGTTTCGCGACTGGTTGCAGGGGCATGCGGCCGCGATGTAGGCGCACCGGAAGTGAGGATGTCACGCAACACGCAGGGCAATGTCAGAAAATTCCTGATAGACGTGGCCGCCGCATACAAATAGAATAAATCATATAAACAATTTATACGGTTCGTGCCGGGCCGTAAAACGGGTGGGACTGACAAGCCGGCATTGGTGGATCGTCAAGTACGGCCACTATTCGCCAACAGTGGCACATTGAACAGTGACACATTGAAAGGGGGTAAGTCATGCACTACTTCGCAAAGCTCTATCGCAAGCTGGTCGATTACCTGAACGACTCCAGCGAACTGGACACCGGTTCCCATCGCGGCGCGCCGGCTAGCTGCAGCCTGTATTCGGGTTTGTCGACAATGTCGCGCGACAACTCTTCCCGCTGATCCTCCCGCCGGCGGCCCTGGCCGCCGGACCCGGAGCGGGACTTCGCTGCCCGCTCCTTCCTTCCTTCCTTCCTTCCTTCCTTCCTTCCGCCTCCAACTGCTGCACCGCATCCCGCCAAAAAAAGGCCGCATCATCGATGCGGCCCAAGAACAGCTACTTACCGGAAGTGTTCCAGTGCCGCACCTGGCGGTCACTGCGTAAAGGAGTGGCGAGGCCTGATCGGCCCTATCAGTCGGGAATCACCGCCGTGGCATCCACCTCGACCAGATACTCCGGGCGGGCGAAGGCCGTCACCACGATCCCGGTCGAGACCGGATAGACGCCCTTGAGCCACTTGCCCACGACGGTGTAGACATCCTCGCGGAAACGCGGGTCGGAGATATAGATGGTGAGCTTGCAGATATGGTCCAGCTGGCTGCCGGCTTCCTTGAGCAGCATGTCGATGTTCTTCATGGCCTGCTCGGTCTGTCCCTTGACGTCGCCGATGCAGACGCTCTCGGAGGTATCGAGGTCCTGGCCGATCTGTCCCCGCAGGAAGACCATGGTGCCGCGGGCCACCACGGCCTGGCAGAGGTCATTGTCCAGCTTCTGCTCGGGATAGGTTTCGCGGGTGTTGAACTTGCGGATGCGGGTATGGGCCATGGCGGTTCCGGAAATGGGTGGTTGGAATAGTGAGCGGGGCTTCTTACTTCTTGTCGAAATAGCCGGCGCGGATGGTGGCGCCGATGAGATTGACGATCAGGCGGCCGGCGGTGACGCCACTGATCTTGCTGGCATTGTCCTTGGCCGGCTGGATTTCCACGATGTCCATGCCCACCACGCGGCCCTTGCGCACCAGTCCGTGGATCAGCTTGCGCGCCTGCAGGAAGGTGACGCCGCCCGGCGCGGGGCCATCGACGGCCGGCATGATGGCGCAGTCCAGGCCATCGGCATCGATGGTCAGGTAGTAGTTGCCGCCATCGGGAATGCGCGCCAGCACCGCCTCCATGCCGATGTCGTGCAATTCATAGGCGCTGATCAGGTCGGCGCCCCATTCCTTGGCGGCGCGATAGTCGGCCGGCCGCCCGCTGCCCTGGGCGCGCAGGCCGATCTGCACGATGTGCTTGACGTAGGGCAGCTCGGAGGCGCGGCGGATCACGCTGGACAGGCCGTCGCGCACGCCGTTGACCTCGTCGCGCCAGTCGAGGTGGGCATCGATGTGGACCAGCGTGATCGGCCCGACTTCGTCGAAGCCGCGCAGCACCGGGTTGGTGATGCCGTGGTCGCCGCCCAGCACGATGGGCAGCGCGCCGCCGCGCAGGATCTGGCGCACGGCGCTTTCGGCACGCTGCTTGTGCAGCTCCGGCTGGGCCAGGTCGGGCAGGACATCGCCGCAATCGACGAAGCGGATATCCTCGCGCTCCTGCAGCAGCGGGCCATCGATATCGAAGTCATAGTGGCTGGGATGGCGCACCATCCGGTCGCTCAGCTCGCGCAGTGCCTGCGGCGCATTGGTCTGGTCGTTGCTGTACTGGCGTGGGCCGTAGGCGGCGCCGAAAGGGACACCCAGAACCGCGATGTCAGCCTTGAAATCGGTGAGGTCGGTGACCAGTTCCGAATACAGCAGGGTCTTGTGGCCGGTGCGCGGTGCGGTGAGCTTGTCCATGGGTGGTTTCCTGGTGGGAGAAATGCAGCGGACCCTGAACGCATCAGTGGGGGAACGATGGGCCGCCGTGGCATGCATTCACTGTAGTGAGTCGCGGTGATGATAGAAAATGATTCTTTTGGAGGTATAGTTTCATTTTTCGAGACTTTGTATCTTCACCGCATTTCACCGTATTTCATCGCATTTCACCGCAACGGTGCATGCAGACAGGAGCGTCATGATCAGGCTGGATTTCGATGAGCGCGACCTGCGCTCGCTGCGGGTCTTCTGCAACGTCGCCGAGGCCGGTGGATTTGCGGCGGCCGAGCGCGTGCTGCTGATGTCCAAGGCCTCCATCAGCCGCCATGTACGCGAGGTCGAGGAGCGCCTGGGCGTGCGCCTGTGCGAGCGGGGACCGGCCGGTTTCCGGCTCACGCCCGAGGGCGAGGTGGCGCTCAAGCTGGCCACCACCGCCCTGCGTTCGCTGGAGCGCATTCGTCCCGAGATCGATGCCGTGCATGGCGTGCTGTCCGGGCCGCTGGCGCTGGGGGTGGTAGAGCATGCCCTGAGTCATCCCGATTGCAAGTTGCCGCAGGCCATCGCGGCGCTCAGGCGGCGCGCGCCCCAGGTGCAGCCGCGCATCGAAGTGATGACCTTTCCCGAGCTGAACCAGGCGCTGCGCGAGCAGCGGGTCGATATCGCCATCCGTGGCCGTTATCCGGGCGACGATGAGTTCGATTACCTGCCACTGTTCGTCGAGAGTCATCGTCTCTATGGCGCCGTGCGCAAGGAGGGCGCCGAGTCGCGCAAGGCGGTCTGGCCATTGGTCTACCGGCCCCATCCCTATGTCGATCAGGTGCTGGCCGATGGCGGCTATGAGCGTGGACCGGAGGCCGGTGGCCTGGAAGCCATTGCCCTGCTGGTGGCCAGCGGCGACTATGTCGGCCTGCTGCCCACGCACTACGCGCAATTGATCGGCAAGCGCTACGCCCTGCGCGCGCGCCGCGCCAGTCCGACCTTCGTCCATCCGATCTGCGCGGTGACCGACCCGCACCGTCCCTCCACGCACCGCGCTGAACTGTTTCTGTCTCTGCTGCGCGAATTGCACACCCGTTCCGCCGCTCATCTGGCGAGCTGAGGGAGCAGCATCGCCCACGGCTTTGCGTCGGCATGGGGCGTGATGTCCCATGACGGGGCGCTGCGCCGCCGCTGACACGGCCCGGGCGCGGCGCCATCCCCATCGCGCGGGAGAGGCGGCCGATACAGGAAGGGCCGATTTCTGTTTCGTTTGTATCGCTCCCGGTCGTCCCCGGGACGGGGTAAGCCCGGTGGCAGGCCCGTGCTGACGCAGGCCAAGCGCGGCCGCAAATGGTTCATTTGTATCGTTTGCATCGGCAATTGGCACACATGTTGCTCATGCAGGGCTATCTTCCGCCACTTGCCCTGCATCGTGAACCAAGCTGCGCTGACCGCCCTCATCAAGGAACGCTTCGACCGCCTGCCGCGCCAGGTGCGGGAGGTGGCTGCCTTCGTGCTGGATCACCCGCATGAGGTGGCGGTGCTGTCCATGCGCGAACAGGCGCGCCTGATCGAGGTGCCGCCTTCCACCATGACGCGCTTTGCCAAGGCACTCGGGCTGTCCGGCTACGATGCCGTGCGCGAAGTGTTCAAGGCCAGCCTGCGCAGCCAGGGCAGCGAATTCGGTTCACGCGCCCAGGGCCTGGTGGAATTGCACCAGCGCATCGGCGAAGACGCCCTGGCCATGGACCTGGTGCAGACCGCCGAAGCGCAGATACGCTCCTTCGCCAGCGGCCCGACCATGCCCGCCATCATGCGTGCCGCCAAGTTGCTGTCGGCGGCGCGTGACATCTTTTGCCTGGGTCTGCGTGGTTCCTTCCCGGTGGCCTTCCAGTTCGCCCATGTGTGTGAATTCTTTGCGCGCAATGTCACGCTGGTGGATGGTGCCGGCGAGAGCGGCATCATGAAGCTGATGCACCAGCCCTCTTCGCGCGATGTGGCGCTGATCTGCAGCATGGCGCCGCATTCGCGCCGCGCCATGTCGATCGCCACCCATCTGCAGAAGGCCGGCGTGCGGCTGGTGGTCATCACCGACAGCGCCAGCTCGCCCATGGCGCGCATGGCCAGCGAAGCCATCATCGTGCCCAACAAGGGCGCGTCGTTCTTCGATACCTTGCTGCCGGCCTTTCTGGTGGCGGAAATCCTGGCGGCGCTCATGGCCGCCACCGCAAAGATCAACATCAAGTCACAGATCGCCGACACCGAGAGAAAACTCTGGGGCGTGGGCGAATGGTGGGGCAGCCAGGGCGAGGAAGCCCCCGCGCTGGAACCGCGCGCGGCTGCGCCCACCCGCAACAGACGCCGCCGCACCTGAAGAGGTTGCAGCGCAGAAGGCATTACCGGAGCGGCGCATGCCCGAGACATGCGACGGACAACAAGCACGCCAGAAGGCGTTCTCGACCCCACTCATCCTGCGTATCGACGGAGCTTGGCTCCAGAAAGGTTTTCCATGAAACGCCGCTCCCTACTTGCCATGCTGACCCTCGCGGCTGGCCTGGCCGTGGCCAGCTCGCCCGTGCTGGCCGACGACCTCTACAGCACCATCATGGCGCGCAAGTCCATTCGCGTGGCCGTGCCGACCGACTATCCCCCTTACGGTTCGGTGGGTAGCGACATGACCCCGCGTGGCTACGACATCGACATGGCGCAACTGATCGGCAACAAGCTCGGCGTGAAGGTCGAACTGGTACCGGTGACCGCGCCCAACCGCATCGCCTACCTGCAGACCAACAAGGCCGACATCACCATCTCGTCGCTGGGCAAGACCGCCGAACGCGCCAAGGTGGTGGACTTCAGCCTGGCCTATGCGCCGTTCTTCGATGCGGTGTTCGGTACCAAGAAGGTCAAGGCCAGCAGCTTTGCCGAACTCAACGGCAAGACCATTTCGGTGACCCGTGGCTCGATGCAGGACCAGGAACTGGAACAGATGGCCCCGGGTGCGGTGGTCAAGCGCTTCGAGGACAACAATGCCACGCTGTCGGCCTTCCTGGCCGGGCATGTGCAGATGTTCGCCACCGGCACCACTGTTGCGGCCGCGCTGCAGAAGATGAATCCCTCGCTGGACATGGAACTGAAGGTGATCCTGGCCAATGCGCCCTGCTACGTGGCCATGCCCAAGGGTGAATCGACCCTGCTGGCGAAGGTCAACATGATCATCCGCGAGGCCCGCGCCGATGGCACCATCGACAAGTTCTCGCAGACCTGGCTGGGCGCGCCGGCCGGGCAGTTGCCGGATTGAGCGAGCCGCACTCCGCCATGACAGGCGATGTGCCAGCGACCTTCCTTGCCATCCCTGCCATGGCGCGCTGGCTGGTGCGGCAGGAAGCGGGGAGCATCCCGCCGCGCATCCGTCGCATCGCCCTGCATAGCCTCATCGATACCCTCGGTGTGATCACTGCCGGTGGCCGCACCCGCGTGGCGGCCCATGCCCGCCTGCTGGTGCAAGCCGATGGCACGGCCGCTCCTTGTGGCCTGGCCGGCAGCGACCAGCGCGCTCAGTCGCGCCACGCCGCGCTGGTCAATGCGGTGGCCGCGCATGCGCTGGACTTCGACGACAACTGCTATGCCGGTTTCGTCCATGGCTCGGCGGTGATCGTGCCGGCGGCGCTGGCGGTGGCGCAGCAGATCGATGCGGATGGGCAGGCCTTGTTGACGGCCTTGGTGGTCGGTGCTGAATGCCAGTACACGTTGGGGCTGGCGACCGACAACCGGCTCTACCGGCGCGGCTGGTGGAGCAGCGGGATACTCGGCCCCATCGGCGCCTGCGCGGCGGCAGCCTGGCTGCTGCGTCTGGACGAGCAGCAGGCCGCGCAGGCACTCGGCCTGGCCGCTGCCAGTGCGGCCGGCATCAAGGCCGGCTTCGGCACCGATGCCAAGGCCCTGCTGGCCGGACGTGCCGCCGAGGCCGGGGTGATGGCGGCCTGGCTGGCGCAGGCCGGCGCGACCGGTCCGGTCGATGCCTTCGAACATCGCCATGGCGTTGCGCATCTCTTCAATGACGCTCATTTTGACGGGAGTGTCTTCAGCGCGCTGGGGCGACGCTGGACGCTGGAAGACCCGGGGCTGGACGTCAAGCGCATCCCGGTCTGCCTGTCGTCGCATGCCGCCGTCGATGTGGTGGTGGAATTGATCGCGGCGCATGGCGTGCGCAGCGAGGAGATTCTTGCCATCCACTGCGACGTGCCGCCCATCGTCATCGCCAATCTGATCCATGATCGTCCACACACGCCCCAGCAGGCACAGTTCAGCATGCCCTTCGCCATCGCGGCGGCCGTGCTGCACGGCGGGCCGCGCCTGCAGGACCTGGAGGCGGCGCGGCTGGCGCAGGCCGACATGATCGCACTCATGGCCAAGGTCAGCATGTCAAGTAGCGCGCAATGGCAGGACCCTGCCCGGCAGCAGCAGGCCCCCGAGGGGGCCGAGGTCTGTCTCTCGTTGAGGGATGGCCGGCAGTTGCGTGGCCGTCGCGATGCCCCGCGTGGCGCGGCACGCGAGCCCTTGACCCCGGACCAGCAGCGCGAGAAATTCCTGGAATGCCTGCGCTATGGTGGCATCGACGAGTCCGTGGCCGGGCAGCGGCTGGCGCAGTTGGAGGGGCTGGAAGGGCCGCAGGGGCAACAAGGGCTCAGCAGCGTGCGCGCCCTGTTTCCCTTCGCCGCCTGAGCGGATCAGCGCGCTCCGAGGATGTGGGCAATCCGCTCCTCATTGGCGGGATGGCCGGACAGCCAAGGCGCAGCCGTACAGCCGGCTTGGTCCGGTTTCTGGAAATGCACCTGACGGTTGCGATAGAGGTGTCAGGTATCGCAGATCTTGATGAGAACCTTGGCCTCCGCGGCCGCACGCTGCAGCTTCGCCATCGCCTGTTCGAAGTGGGCCAGCTCGCTGGCGGTCGGTGCACAATCCAGTCCGTTCTCGACCGGTGCGGCCGTGAGAACCAGTTTCGTGACCAAGCGCATGGCGTCCATGTAAGCGGTGTCGAGTTCGTTCTGAACCTTAGTCAATTTGCATCGTCGTTGCATGGTCAACCCTGTCTGTTTCAAGGTGGATGCGTTTTCACGTCGCGCTGCCATGACATGCCCATGTTCCGTATCGGGCCGCCTTGCTTGGGACATGTGCTGCTTCAGAGCAGGCTTGTTGCAAGCAGCCAAAGATCGCCCCATGAGCTTCGTGCGCGGCGCTGATACCGATGAGTCTGCCGGGCCTGGCGGAGTCGGAAACTCACCAAATACCTCCCGTCAGGAAATATCCTACTTTAATATATTTATCATTTATTGAATAAAAATCACCGCTTAAACAAATAAAAATCACGAATGTGGTTGTATTTTAACTATTAAAAAATGATGAAAATAAAAAATATTAAAGTTTGAGCTATCTGGGTTTATAATTTTTTTGAGAGCTTATCTGGACTTCTCACTTTAAGAAACGTATTGCATCTGCGACCTTTTCGCCGCAATCAGGGGTGGCGATAACAGACGCATAGACTCTGTCCAGCATCGCTCTGCAGGCTTGCCTGCGTTGACAGCGACGCCCGATAAGGGTGGGCTGATCCGATGAGGGCGAGTTGAGAACGCGCCGAGATCGAGTATCCGAATGAACATCCGGAGCGGCGTCGATCAAGGTGAGCGATAACAAATCGGGGAACGCGCCTACGTAAAATAAAAATGGATGACATGCAATCTGAGGAGCGATTCCAGCGGCTGAACTGGCTGGCTGCGGAATTGCTCGACGTACCGGTGTCGTTGGTGGGACTGCTTGCAACCGATACCGTGATTTTTCGCGGAGCAGTAGGCTTGCAAGTCGATGAGACGTCGCGCCCACACGCCTTTTTCAGGCACACGCTGAGGCATGAAGGTATTTTGCTGGTGCCGGATGCCAGTCAGGACATGCGCTTTTATCAAGAATCCTTGGTCGTGACACCGCCGTTCGTCAGGTTCTTTGCCGGTATCCGGCTGTTGTCGTCTGACGGGACGCCTTTCGCCGGTCTCTGTGTCATGGATACCGAACCAAGGATTTTTCGCGCGCGAGAGAAACGTGCCTTCGAGGGGCTGGCAATGATTGCTGCAGACATGCACAAGCTCTACCTGTTGGAGCGTCAGTCCCATTAATGGAAGGGGGGGTATCGCTCGTGGCCCACCCTTTCCCAAGATCGCATTTCGAAATAATTAACCATGTCGCCCAATATTTCGCCGTCCTTGATTGCATCCGTACCGTTGGGGCGGATGGACGATCGTTCGCCTGGACATGATGTATTAGGTAACCCGCTGGACGAGGAAACCGGCTACGCCAGAGGCGAGATCCTCCGGTGCAACGCAGACGAGGCGCAGCGCTTCCAGCATGCGCAGCGATTGAGCGCGGAAAGACTACACCTGTTCGGTGAGGCCTCCATCGGCGTCTTTACCGGTAACGCCAGGGATTTTTTCCTGCGTCATGGAGACATGCGTAACTGGTGTGAAGAGTGGCTCGGTCCGGGTCGCATGGATGCGTCGTTCCAGAACGTGGCGCGCATGCACTTGGGTGCCCCGGTTCATGCCGGAGCAGCTTTGTTGAATAGAACGTCGGCAGGGATCATCGCAGCTTCCGGTGCGCTTGCAAGTGAGGGAAGCATCATTTCTCTTCTCCCGCCATGTTCACGTTCGCACGTCTCGGTACGTCGCGGCGCAGCACTTGCCAGAGCCCGCTTCCACGAGTTCACGGTTGGACAGAACTGGGTCCAGGCAGCCGAGCGTATCAGGCCGGCCCTGGTGATCGTCACTCCGGTCACTTGTGAGCTCGAGATCCTGCGCGACGACACCCTGCTGTACATGATCCAGATCGCCCACTCGGTGGGGGCTGTGGTACTGGTCGACGACGCATATGGAGCGCGATTGCGCCCCGTGATGTGCAATGGTGTATCAGCGATATCGCTGGGCGCCGACCTGGTCATCACCAGTTGCGACAAGGCCGGCATGCACGGGCCGCGAGCGGGGCTGATGGTGGGAAATCCCGCCTTGGTCGCGATGGTGCAGACGCAGGCGCAGCAATGGGGAATGGACGCTCGCGCACCGGCGATGGCTGGCGTGCTCAGGGCTTTGCAGGCCTATACGCCACTGTTGCTGCTCAGTGAAGCGGCGTATGGCCGACGCCTGACGGAGGCGGTGCGCCATGAGTTCGGTGACTGGATCAGGCCGACCCCTCTGGGGCCCTTGCTCAATGCCGAGGCGCTATTGAGTCATCTGCTCATGCTCAAGGACATGGCGGTCGAGTCCTGCCCTTTGGTCCCCTGCGAGGCCAGTGCAGCGGTGGCAATGGTGCTGCTGCGCGATTTCGGCGTCTTGACGGCGCGGACCCATGGCGACCCTGGGGAAACGGCCGCGTTGCATCTCAAGCCGAGCAGCAAGGCCCTGGCACGCGCGGGCGGGGTTGCCGCGGTGGTGCAGGCGCTGCGTGACTCGTTCAACACGGTGGCCGCCATGATCGATCAACCCGATCAGCTCAGAATCCTGCTCTTCGGAAAGGCGAGCCAGTGAGGTTTCGCCGTCCGTTAGTGTCCAGATCAACCAGGAAAATGCCTGCAACGTATTACTACAAAGAGGGGGGGATCAATGCTTTCTTCACTAACGGTCGCTAAAAAACTCGGGCTCGCTTTCTCGTCCATCGTCGTCGTATCGCTGGTTGGAAGTGCTATTTCGCTGATGAGCTTTCGACATCAGGAACAGGTCAATGCCCTGAATCAACATACCTATGAGGTCATCGAAACGGGTGGAGCGATGTTGATCAACATGGTCAACATGGAAACGGGGGTGAGAGGCTATCTGGTGTCGGGCAACGAAAACTTCCTGGCACCCTATCGGCTGGGCAAGGAGAACGTCGACGGTGCGCTTTCCAGGGCAAAATCCCTGACGACGGACAATCCTGTCCAGCAAAATCGGCTGATCGAGTTGCAAGGCCTGCGAAGCAGGATCGAAGACATCGATGGCGAGTTGATCCGACTGCGCGAGAGCGTGAATACGGGGGCCTCAGAGCAGTCGCTGGTCAGCTACTTCTCCGCTGGGCATGACAAGATCATCATGGATCGCTACCGCGAAACGATCAGGCAGTTCGTCGAGGAAGAGCAGGCCCTCTTGTCCGTGCGTCGCGACGACCTGAGTGCATCCAGCCGGATGACAATTTTCGCGCTGCTCGGCTCGGGCGCCTTCATCATCCTGCTGTCGATGGGCGTTGGTTACGTGCTGACCCGTAGTATCTCCAGGGCGTTGGGTGGAGAGCCCGAGGATGCCAAGACGGTAGCCCAGCAGATTGCGGCCGGCAATTTATGCGTCCTTGTCCCGGTCAAGACCGATGATGACCATAGTCTGATGAGCTCATTGGGTAGGATGAAGGATCAGTTGACGGTAACAGTGCGAGGGATTCAGGCCTCAGGGGAATCGATCGCACTGGCCGCCGGAGAGATCGCCACCGGTAATACGGATCTGTCCGAGCGCACCGAAGCGCAAGCCAGCTCCCTTGAGGAGACAGCGTCAAGTCTGGAGGAGCTGACCGCCACCGTGCGCCAGAATTTCGAAAGTGCCAAGCAAGCCAATAACCTGACGATCAATGCTTCCCAGATTGCCGCCAAGGGCGGTGAAGCGGTGGGGAGGGTGGTCGATACCATGTCCGACATTTCCGAGAGCTCGGCCAAGGTGTCGGAGATCATTGCGGTGATCGAAGCCATCGCTTTCCAGACCAATATCCTGGCCTTGAACGCCGCAGTCGAATCCGCGCGGGCGGGAGAGCAGGGTCGCGGCTTTGCGGTCGTGGCCAGCGAGGTGCGGTCTCTGGCCCAGCGTAGCGCTGCTGCGGCCAAGGACGTGAAGGACTTGATCAAGCTTTCTTCGGAGCGGGTGGCGCGAGGAACCCGGCTGGTCGTGGAGGCCGGCGAAGCCATCGATGATACGGTCATTGCAGTTCGTCGCGTTACCGACATCATGCGCGAGATCACGGAAGCTTCGTCGGAGCAGACCATTGGCATCGAGCAGGTGAATCAGGCCGTCCTTCAGATGGACCAGATGACGCAACAGAACGCCGCATTGGTCGAGGAGGTGGCGGCTGGTGCCAAGACCATGGCCGAACAGGCCATCGAGTTGCGGTCTGCCGTGAGCGTATTCAGGCTCGACCAGGCATCGGAGGCAGCTGTATCAGCGCATTCTGCCGCCGGTCATCGGGAAGAGCAGCCGATGTCGTCGGTTCACCCAATGGCCGGCAATTCGTCCGCGCGCATGCGCAACGAAGGGCAGAAAAAGGAAGATGCGCGTCGTCAGGAAGCGCTCGACTGGGAGCTTCTATAGGCCAGTTCGCCCTGGATCGTATTGGTAGATCCAAGCTCGAACGGCATCCGTCCTGAGCGGATATTTTCAGTGGAACAGAGCAGGCTAGGTCCTCAGTCTGCAGCTAACCGGACAAGGTCAATAGCGTGAAGAACCCTCAATTAGGCAAGTTGAAGATCGCGGCAATGCAGCCGCAAGAGATCAGGACCATGATCAGTTCAGTGACCAGGCTGACCGAACAGATGGCCATGCTCACGACTTATTTCGAGCGTGCCGGGGATCGACTGCATGTACAGAAAACGGAAGAACTGGATCAGGCAGTCGAGCGGATCCTGCATGAGCAGTATGGCCTGGATGATGACACCCGTGTCGAATTGGCGTTGGCCATGACGATGATGCGTTCGCTGGGCGCGGAACTCTTCGTCAAGAAGCTGCTCTGGGGCAGCGATGAGCAGGATCGGGGCCTGGCTGCCTCGCTGGCGCAAGTGATCCCCCGATTCGAACTGTTGGTCCAGGAACATCCCATATTGCTCTTGAGCCAGGCCGCGGATTGCCTGGCTGCCATCGAGAAGCTGAAACTTTCCGGAGTCGCCAATGATGGTCGCACGGCGTGAGGCAATGGCGGGCCGCGACCTTTTATTCCCCATCATCCTGCACGGTCCGGGCAAGTACCGACCGTATCCTTGAGGAGGGGCGACTTGCGATGAGTACCATGAATCCGGCCTTGAAATACGCGCACCGTCTGCGTGATCTTGCTCTTCAGGCGAGCGCTGGCGAGGACATGATCGAGAAACTGCACTTTGCGCTTTCCGATGCGAAACTGGCCCTCGGTGGCAGTGCTTGCACCGCCGTGGTCGCCTGTCAGCAGCATCTGCTTTCATTCATGCGCGACACCACAGACGGCGACTCGGCCGTCATGTATAACGCTGTGCTGAATTGGGCGATCAGGGGTCTCGGCCAGGATTGAGCAGGTGCGCGTTCTTGCGCAACAGGTGCGTCAGCGAGACTCCAGGATGTGTAGCCTGAGGATGTCGGTGGCAAGCAAGGCGAGTTCTTCGAGGGCTTGCCGTTCGTGCGAGCGCAATATGCGCGGTTCGGTGTCGATGGCACACAAGGAGCCGAATGCCTTTCCCTCGTACATCAGGCGGATGCCGGCATAGAAGCGGAAAAATGGCGCGGACGTGACCATGGGGTTGTTCATGAAACGGGCGTCTGTCTGCGCATCCGTCACGCAGAACACCCCTGGCTGATTGATCGTGTAGTTACAGAATGCCCACGCGCGTGGCGTCGAGCTCAGATTGACGCCGTGAGCCGATCTGAAGAGCTGGAGCTCCGAGGTCAGGAAGGTGATCAGCGAAATCGGAACGTCCAGCAGTTCACTGACCAGCCAGGTCAGCCGGTCAAAGCGGGCATCGGCTTGCGAGCGTGCATTGACCTCTTCAACAAACCTGGACCGCCCGGCTTCCTCGCCGGTGATCGCATAGGTCGCCGTTCCCGGTTCGTCGCCAGCGGCGGTCGCATCCAGGGCCGGCATGTCCTGGTGCCCGATCAGCGTCATCACCGAGCTCAAGCGTGTCCGGCGATGGCCGCCAGGTGTCTTCCAGGATGCCAGCATTCCGCTCTCCATCCACATCTGGGCGGTGGTGATGGAAACGCCCAACATCTTTGCGGCCTCTCGCGAGGTCATCGCAGGGTCGGAGTTGGACATGTTCGGTCCTCCAAGTGGTGGTGTTGCGCGACCCATCAGTTGATCCCTTGCAGATAGTGTCGATTAAAAGCAATGTTTCAAGTTTTCATATTTCATATATTTATTTTAAAAATAATGGAAATATGAAATTTGATACTTGCTTCATCGTTCAGTGAAGGCAATTAAAAACGTTTTCATGCACCAATCCGCGAATTTGCACGATACGGAGGCATTCGTTCCAGGCCAGTTTTGATGGTTGTTGTTCTGAAAATGCCAAGATAGCAACACTGCTGCCTTATAGAACGCTGACCTAAAATCGGAGGATTGTAACCTACACGATATTTGATTGTTTGACATTGCAATGGCGTTTGATATTAAGGTGACGGAGATCATGGAACGTGTGAAGTTTGACCACAACTCAAGCTGGCCTTGGCTGCGAGATGAGGGATGGACGGCTGTTGTGATCCGACGTCCGGTTGAGATACGTCTGTCAGGGGAGCGGCGCATGGCATGGCGGTCGCCGGGCGGCAGGGACGGATGCCTGCATGCCTTGGATCCGGTTGCCGGATCCAAGCTCGGCGCGCTGTGGGTGGCGTAAGTCCATCTGGAGCATTTGATGCCCTCCAGGCAGGGTCAGCGACAACACACTGAGCCGGAACTCGTGCATGCACATCGCTTCAAGCGGGGATCTGGCCGGATCGGGGCCGGCCAGATGGGTTTACTTTTTGGGAGGGCGGGTCATCGATGAGTATTTCCACTCCTCGGGGAGAAACGTATTGATGTTGTCGATGTACGTCTGGATAAAGCGATTGTCCACATCCATGCCCATCTGTTGATTCAGACGTGAGGCATGGATGTCCGATAGCAGCTTGTGAAAATTCGGGTCATTCCTGGCAATTGCCGTCAGTGTATGCAGAATCGACGTATGTGCCTCCCGGATGGCAATGTCCGTCTCGAGCAGCTTCGTAATCTGGACCAGCATCAGATGCTGCTCCTCGGCGATCCGGGACAGCGCAGCAAGGTCATTTTCCATGATGTAGATAAGAGGGGTGGATGATGGGTCATTTGCGGCAGATCGATGTACTGAAATCATCCCGTCTGGCGCAGCCAGATCGCGGTGAAATCGCCGCTATGTTGCCGAAAAAAGGCCGCGATAGCGCCGGGATCTCCCGTTCTATTCCAGTTTCGAATACGCCTCGCAAAGTGCCAGCAGCGCCGGCATCGAGTCGATATCCGGGCGCTGGTGCAATATCTCCAGTACCTGTGCAATCTGTTTGCGACTCGGAATGATCTCGACGGCACTCTTGTAAATCCAGTTGCGTATCAATCGATGCAATTCGTCCAATGGCAATGCCGCTACCTCGGCGCGCGTGGGTACCCTGACGTTCCTGGGCCATGGGCGAGTCGACTGGTGGGCAATTGCCGCTTCGATGTTTTCCGAGGGGACATTGAAATAATCGTGGGATTGCATCAGGTATCAAGCTCCGGCGTGTTGTCTGAAAATGGTCTGTCATTGGGCGATAAATGAAGAAAGTCCTGTCCGCCTCGCGCAGGATCACATCGACAGTGACTGTGCACCTGCCCAGATGGTGTACGGGGGATGAAGTGGGCGCGACAGGTGTTGATTCCCGCGTAGCCGATACCACTACGGATGGCATTCCGTCTCTCCCTCTCCATTGGATGGCAGCTTATGGGCTCCCCATGGTGCGTCGGCGCTGCAGGATCTTGCTGATCTTTTCATCGAGGGTCGCTGCATTGAATGGTTTGACGATGTAGCCGTCGGCACCTGATTCGGCGGCCAGAACAATGTTCTCCTTCTTTGCCTCGGCGCTCACCATGAGCACGGGGAGACGCAACAATTTCGGGCTTTCCCGGATCTTCTTCAACAGGGTGAGCCCGTCCATGCCCGGCATGTTCCAGTCGGTGATCACGAAGCTGATCGGCAATGCTCCCGATTCCAGGATTTTCAAGGCCGATGTGCCGTCATCGGCATCGGTGGTTTTCAAATACTCCAGTTCCTTGAGTAGTCCGATGATGATGCGACGCATCGTCGAAAAATCATCTACCACCAGAAAGTGTTGATCCGTGCTCACTACCGGCTCCTTTCAGCCTGATGAACGTGTCTTGCTTGCGTTCAGGATTTGAAGTTCAGCGCGTAGCCACCTTGGCCAGCGCGCCTCTGGACACCCAGTCAATTACCGTTGATTGAGATCGGAGATCAAGAGGGATGTCGCCTAAAAGTACAAAATATACAAAAAGTGACCTATCCGCTGTACATAATATGCAAAATATGTAAAATGTGTAAGAACTTTTAAAGACGACTTGCATTCGGGCCAGTTGTTCATGGAAGTTTTTTATCAACCTGATTACGTAACTATCGTGCAAATTCAGGTGCTCTTACGCGGGGAGCTGGCTGATATGGCTGGCACAGACCAATAACGAAAGCTTCAGTAGCAGAGGTGGGGTAGCTCGCAATTGTCGTGGCTGATGGCGACTCGGATGTCCCAGTCCTGGCAAGGCCGTGTTCGAATCCCGACCGCCATTTCATCTGAAAGGAATTCACGTGGCCTTGGTTAAGAAAAACATCTTCAACTCATCTGCCGCCCTCTCGCAGGGCGACGCCGATCGCAAAGTGGGTGTTTCCGCGCGCGATGCGGAGGTGCAGCGCAAGCGTGCTCGCACGCTGGCCAAGCAGCAGCAGGCGGCAGAACGCATTGCTGCGGCCACTGGAGAACTGTCTTCGGGCATCAACGAGGCAGCCTCGGCGGCGGAGCAATTACGCCGCGCCGCCGACCAGATTTCCACGGGAGCGGAGGAAGCCTCCGGAGCGGCCCAGGAATCCACCAGCGCCTTTCATCTGGTGACGGAATCGATCGGCAGTCAGTTGCGGAATGCCGAGACCAGCGAAACCAAGGTCAATGCCTGCCAGATCCTTCTGGCACGAACCTCGGGTGATGTCGCCAATCTGATCGCCAACGTGGCCGTGGCCAGTCAGCGTCAGCTGGGTTCGGTCGTCATGGTGAGCGAACTGGAGGCGCAGGCATCGAACATCGGAGATATCGTCAAGGCCGTTGCCCGCATTGCCGACCAGACCAATCTGCTGGCCCTGAACGCGGCCATCGAGGCGGCGCGTGCCGGCAAGCACGGCAAGGGTTTTGCCGTCGTGGCCGATGAAGTGCGAACCCTGGCGGAAACTTCGGAGCGCAGCGCCAAGCAGATTCAGGACCTGGTCGGTCAGATCCAGCAGGACGTCAAGTCCATTGCCGAAGGCATCAACGATTCCGCCAAGGTTCTGGGCGGGGAGGTAGAGAACGGCAAGGTCATTACCGCGCAGGTCGAACGCATCAGCATCGATTTCCGTGATGTCGCTGCCGGCCTTTCCGACATCGCATCGGGGGCGAAGCAGTCCGACAATGCCGCGCAGCAGGCCATGAAAGGGTCCCAGGACATTGCCGCTGCAGCCTTGCAGCAGGCCGCGGCAGCAGAGGAAACCGCCAAGACCGTCAATGAACAGGCGCAGGCCCTGGCCGAGGCGGAACAGGCAGCACAGGCACTAGCCGAAGTCGCTGAGGATCTCAAGAATTCCACCGATGTGGGCAAGAGCGCCGAAGCGGTTGCCTCCAGCGCCGAACAGCTCTCTGCCGCCGTGGAGGAAATCAATCGCGCCAGTGCACAGATCATGGGGGCGTTGGAGGAAATCAGCAAGGGTACCCAGGTGGCGGCGGCGGCCAGCGAAGAGTCATCGGCCGCGATCGGTCAGATCGAGAAGGGATTGGATGTCGCGCAACAGCGGGCGGTGCAGAGTGGCGACAAGGTCAAGAATATCCAGGCCCTGCTGAGCACCAACAAGGACGATGTCGGCAAACTGATCGAAGGCATCTCCAATTCGGTCAGGACCACCCAGGACAGTATCAAGCAGGTGAAGGATCTGGAGCAGGTCTCGCGTCGCATTGACAAGATTGTCGAAGCGATCACGACAGTCTCGATCCAGACCAACATGTTGGCCGTCAACGGTTCGGTCGAAGCGGCTCGCGCCGGTGAATTCGGTAAGGGCTTCGTCGTGGTGTCGACCGACATTCGCAACCTGGCGCGTGACTCGGCAGAAAATGCCGATCGAATCAAGGACCTGGTCAAGGCGGTGCAGGACCAGATTGCTCTTGTCAGTGCCGACCTGGACGACATCGTGAAGTCAGCGACCGCCGAGGCAGAGAAGGCCAAGATCACCACCGAGAACCTGGTCCTCATCGAGACCGACGTGGCCGAGATCGAGCGGGGTACTGCGGCCGTCCTGGCCGCGGCAAGCGAGATCGCCACTGCCATCGGGCAGGCCAAGAAGGGCGTGGATCAAATTTCCAGCGCGGCACAGGAAGCGGAAAAGGCTACTCGCGAGGCCTCCGGTGCCGCCGAGGAGCAATCGAAGGGAGCGCGTGAACTGGCAGCCGCCATCGAAGAAATCTCCTCGTTGGCGGACGAACTGCAAAGCGCAGTCTAGGGTGTGGCCATGACAAGCGATATGGTCACTAGCAATGAAGTGTCGGATCCGGATGGGCAAGCGGGTCAGGAGCGTGTCACCACGCAGCAGTTCGTGACGTTCGTCGCGGGCGACGAAGTCTTTGCCGTGGACATGGCCCCCGTACAGGAAATCATCCGGTCGCCCGAGGTGGTCCGATTGCCCCTGGCCCCGGCCACGCTGGACGGATTGGCGAACCTGCGGGGGAAGATTCTTCCCATCGTCTCGCTGCGGCGCATCTTCGGTTTTCCCGATCGCGACAAGGACGACGCCACCCGGGCAGTGGTGATCAATGTGGGACAGCCACTGGGGTTCATCGTGGATCGGGTGGCCAGTGTCCTGGATGTGGATGTGGACAAGATCGAAGCCCCACAGGGATTGCAGAGCACCA
Organism: Herbaspirillum sp. AP02; assembly: GCF_015767275.1. Classification (GTDB taxonomy): domain Bacteria; phylum Pseudomonadota; class Gammaproteobacteria; order Burkholderiales; family Burkholderiaceae_D; genus Herbaspirillum. The sequence continues at coordinate 162,383 of NZ_JADWMY010000010.1, read as the reverse complement.
TCGATACCGAGCTGCTGGCGGGGCTGCTCAAGAATGTCGGCGACTATCCGGTGATCATGGTGCTGGACTTCAAGAAGCTGGTACAGCGTGAGTTTGCCCACATCGCCACCGCGGCCAAGAGCGAGGTACGTCTTCACGGCGGCCTTGAAGTGCAGAAACCGGAGGGTGAAGAACGTCAGAACGATGAACTCCAGTTGGTCAGTTTCCGGATCGCTTCCCAGGAGTACGCGATCGATATCGCCGATGTTCAGGAAATCGTGCAGGTGCCGCCCGGGATCATCCGCGTGCCGCATTGTGCGCCTCATGTGGTCGGGGTCATGTCGCTGCGCAACCGACTGCTACCGCTGGTGGATTTACGCCAGATGTTCGGCTTGCCTGTGCAGGTGCTGGATGACAGGTGTCGCATCGTGGTCCTGGCGCACGGAGCCAGTTCCATCGGGGTGGTGGTCGATGGCGTGAGCGAAGTGCTCCGTGTTGCCAAGGAACTGGTCGACCCGCTGCCGGCCTTGCTCGCCAAGGGCGGCGAGATGCCGGAGATCGCCTCCGTGTGCCGGCTGGAGCAGGGCAAGCGCCTGGTCTCGGTCATCACCAGCAAGAACCTTCTTGATCACTCAGCCTTCAAGGATGCCATCAATATCATGAGTGAAGCCAATCTGGACGAAGCCGCGCAAGCCGACGAACTCGACACCACGGTCGACGACGATGAACAGGTGGTGATCTTCCGCTTGGACAAGGAAGAGTTCGGCGTTCCCATTCACAGCGTGCAGGAGATCGTCAGGGTCCCGGAAGAGCTGGTGCACGTTCCGGGTGCACCGGATTTCGTCGAGGGAGTCATCAATCTGCGTGGAAGCGTGCTGCCCGTGGTCGACTTGCGCGCGCGGCTTGGATTGCCCGGGATCGAGCGCAGCGATAGCCAACGCATCATGGTGTTCCTCATTGCCGATGTGCGTACCGGCTTCATCGTGGACCAGGTGGCTGAAGTGCTGCGCATCGCCAGGGACGTAATAGAACCTGCCCCCAGTTTTTCGGGACAGCAAAGTGCGCTGCTGGCGCGCATGGCGAACATGGAAAAGCAAGGTCGAATGGTGCAATTGCTGGAACCTACCCAATTGGTCAACGCCGATGAAATGGCTGGCCTGGCCAGCCTCGGGTAAGTAGAGCCTGCGTTTATTTATGAATTGAGTTCTGGAAATGATCAAACTTCTGATCATTGATGACTCTGCCTTGATGCGGCGTCAGCTGATGCAGATCTTCGAAAAAAAAGAGGAATTCGATATCCGCCTGGGGCGAAATGGGCGGGAGGCTGTCGAACTCAATCGGACTTTTGAGCCCGATGTCGTCACTCTGGATATCAACATGCCGGAAATGGATGGGCTGTCGGCATTGTCGATGATGATGCTCGACAGGCCAGTTGCGGTGGTGATGGTCTCCTCCCTGACCGAACAGGGTGCGCTGGCAAGTTTTGAAGCGATGAACCTGGGAGCGGTCGACTATGTCGCCAAGCCGGGTGGGACGATCTCGCTGTCGATCCACGAGATCGAAGAAGAGCTGGTGAGCAAGGTGAGGGTGGCGGCCAAGGCCAGGATCAGGTCGCGTGGGAATGCGCGCCCGCCAATACGCGCTCCTGCATTGCGAGCGAAGGCTGAAAAGACTGCAAAGGCGGAAAAAACGGAAAAGGCGGAGGGTGGGGCAGGCGATCCGCAACGGCGGGGAGGTGATGGCCTGGTGCTCATTGGTGTTTCTACCGGGGGGCCGAGCACGCTGGAAGAGATCCTGCCCCACCTGAGTGCATCGTTTCCCTGGCCGGTTCTGATTGCCCAGCATATGCCGGCCTCCTTCACCAGGTCTTTCGCAGATCGTCTCAATGGCCTCTGCGCACTGAATGTGACTGAAGTGTCGGCGCCCACTGTGGTCGAAGGCGGCAATGTCTATATCGCCAAAGGCGGCGCGGACATGGTGGTGGTTCGGCGAGGTACGCGGTTGTCGGTGCTCTCCAAGCCGGAGTCACCCTCGCACCTCTGGCATCCCTCGGTGGAGTTGCTGGGCCGCTCGGCGCTGGAACATGTGGACGCAGGCAAATTGATCGGCGTCATGCTGACCGGCATGGGAAACGACGGCGGTTCTGCCTTTCTTGAGATACGTCGCAAGGGGGGGCGCACCATCGCCGAGTCGGAATCTTCGTGTGTGGTCTATGGCATGCCCAAGGATCTGGTCGATCGGGGCGGGGCCAGCATCGTGCTGCCGGCATCGAAAATCGCAACCCAGCTCAACGTCTGGGTGGAACAGTAAAGGAGTAGAACATGGCATTGATCAAGGGGACGCATTCCCTTCCGCCTTCCGGGTCGCCGTCCGGCCGCGATTGCAGCACGTTGCTACAGGAGCTCGCCGCCGACGATGCCTCCGCGCGCCGTTCGGCGGCACGCGAGCTCGTCCACTGCCCGGATGCTTCTGCCGCGTTGCTGCAGAGATTGAAGGTGGAGATCGTACTCTCGGTACGAGAGGTCATCATCACCACCTTGGTCAGGCTGGGCGATCCCGCCGCTGCTGCGGGATTGATCGAATGCCTGCGCAGCGACGATGCGGCCCTGCGCAATGAGGCCATCGACGCCATGAAGCAATTGCCCAATGAGGTCGCGCCGCTGATGCAAGAGTTGCTCGCTGACGGGGACGCCGACATCAGGATCTTCGCCGTCAACGTCCTTGAGTCCATGCGTCATCCCAAGGTCGAGGAATGGCTCACCCAGGTGATCCTTGCCGATCCCCATGTCAATGTCTGTTCGGCAGCGCTGGATTTGCTCAGTGAGGTGGGAACGATGAAGTCCTTTGCGGCAATAAAGCAGGTCAAGGCACGGTTTGCCAACGACCCCTACATCCAGTTCGCTGCCAACTTGGCTCTTGGTCGCTTACGCGAAGAATAAATTCGACATGAATGAGATCGTCATCAGTGAATCCGACTTTCTAAAGTTCAGAGAATATTTCTATCGCAAGACGGGCATCAATTTCGAGGCAACCAAGAGGTACTTTGTCGACAAACGTCTGGTCGAACGCATCGAGGCGACCGGCAGCGTGAGCTTCCGTCATTATTTTTCCCTCCTGCGGTTCGAGGCTGACGGCAAGGAACTGCAGTTGCTGACCAATCTGATGACCGTCAACGAAACCTATTTCCTGCGCGAAAAGTACCAGTTTGATTGTCTCGTCAATTCCATGTTGCCCGAGATCACCGGCATCAAGCGCGACAACGCCCCCATACGGATCTGGTGCATCCCCTGCTCGTCGGGAGAAGAGCCTTATACGCTGGCGATGTACCTGATGGAATACTGGGCAGGCATTGACAAGTGGGATGTGGAAATCATTTCTTCCGACATCGATACCGGGATGCTGCGCAAGGCACAGATCGGCCGCTATTCTGCACGTTCGATCCAGAATGTCCCTGCCGCCTGGAAGAGCAAGTATTTCCGTCGGGAGGGGGATGAACACCAGATCTGCGATGAACTACGCAGCGCCGTGGAGTTCACCCGGGTCAATATCGCCAAGGCGGAAGATACAAGAGGCTATCGCAATTTCGACGTGATCTTCTGCCGCAACCTGCTGATCTATTTTGACGATGTGTCACGCAAGGAGGCGGCCGAGACCTTCTACGAGGCATTGAACCTGAATGGGTTCATCTGCCTGGGACATTCCGAGTCGATGAGCCGGATCTCTTCGCTGTACCGAGTCAGGAAATTTCCCGAAGCCATTGTTTATCAAAAAACTGCGGAGGCCCAATGAAGCGCATCCTGCTTGTCGATGATGCGGCTACGGTGCGCATGTACCATCGCAACATTCTTGAAGCTGCCCATTACGTGGTGGAAGAAGCCGTCAATGGCATCGAGGGCCTGGAAAAGGCATTGCAGCAACCATTTGATCTCTACATCGTGGATATCAACATGCCCAAGCTGGATGGCTATGGTTTTCTGCGCCAGTTGCGGGGGGAGCCGCTGGTCCACGCGCCGGCCATCATGATATCGACCGAGTCCGAAGCCAATGATCGTACCCTCGCCTATCGCGCCGGTGCCAACGATTATCTGGTCAAGCCGGTCACGCCAGCGCAACTTCTGATGCATGTCAGGCTGCTGGTGGGAGAGGCTGAACAATGACTCTTTTGCGTGATCAATTCATCAGCGAGACACGGGATCTGCTGCAGGGCATCAGTGAAAAGCTGATGCAACTGGAGGACGTTCCCGAGGACGTGGAACTGCTGGAATCGCTGTTTCGCATGGTCCACACGCTCAAGGGAAATAGTGGTCTCTTTGATGTGCCGGAGATGACCCGGGTCCTGCACGCGGGCGAAGATCTGATGGATGCAGTCCGGCGCCGGCAGATCAGTTATAGCGAGGTATTGGCCGATCGTCTTCTCGATGCCATGGATTTTGTGGCCGCACTCTGCGATGGCATGGAGAGCGACGAAAGTGGCGGGCCGACGCGAGTACAGGAGGCGCTACAGCTCTCCGCTGCGCTGCGCGAGCTCATCGCAGATGAGGCAGTGGCGGAGGAGCCGGCAGCGAACCATGACATGGGGGCGGGCGCAGTGCCTTCGGCACGGCAGATATTGCCATTGTCGGATATTCCGGAGTCATTGCGCATCGAGGCCTTCCGTGAGGCCCATGCCAAGGGCGAGCTGCATTGGGTCGCCTACCATCCTGCCGGGGACTGTTTTTTCCAGGGCGATGACCCCTTTTACCGTGCCCGCAATACGCCAGGATGCATCTGGGGAGCGATTCAGGTTCCCCCAGCCTGGCCGCCGCTGGTCGAACTCAACGCCTACGATTGTGTCTTGCGCTTCCAGATGCTGGTGGTCGCATCACATGCAGAACTGATGGATTACTACCGCTATGTTCCTGATCAGGTGGCGATCACGTCTCTGGACCCGCCATGCCTGGTCGTTGCGCAGGGCGAGCACGCACATGATGAGGAATCTGCCAGGCTGGTCGAAGTGCTGGTTTCCGCATTCGAAGCGGGTGACCTGGCGCTGCTGCATGACCCTCTCGGAACAGCCCTGCGGACGGCCACACCGGGATCCTGGCTGGCATCAGCCCTGCGGTGGCTGCAACTGGTGGTGCAGGTCGTCCCCGGCGACAGGGAATTGATCAGGAAGCTCATCGGGTCCATGCAGACCATCGTCTCCGAAGGAGAGGGTGACAAGGCGATCCGGCAGCCCCGGGAATCGGGAATGCAAGCCGATCTGTCGATCGAGGAAATCGGCCGGGCAATCGACGAGATATTTGCCATCCAGCAGCAGATATTGCAGTCCGAAGCCAACATGGGATGGCAGGACGGTCGTACCCAGGCGGTCGCGTCGACGTTGATGAACTGCTGCTCTTCCATGGGATGTCTCGATCTGGTCGGTGAGCTGGAAATAGCGCGCCAGCAAGCGTTGCAATTGCGAAGCTGCGAGCCGTTGCTGACCTGGTTGAATACTGGTCGCCGGCCCTTGCCACGCGCCGGCGAAATGACAATGCATCAGGACGAGGTTCCTGCCGTGACCCATGTTGCGCTACCTAATCGGGTCAAGGAGAGTCCGTCCGAGGAGCCGGGCAGAGCAGGTCGGCGTGCCGAGGACAGCATCTCGACACCCCGCAGCGTCAAGGTGGAACAGGTCAAGATAGATCGGCTCATGAACCTGATTGGCGAGATGGTCGTGTCCAAGAACGCTCTTCCATATCTGGCGCAGCGTGCCGAAGACCAGTTCCGCGTCCGTGAACTCTCGCGCGAAATCAAGGCGCAGTACGCGGTGATCAACCGCATCGCCGAGGAAATGCAGGACGCCATCATGCAGGTGCGGATGATGCCGGTATCGGTAGTCTTCCAGCGCTTTCCCCGACTGGTCAGGGATATCTCGCGCAAGCTCGGCAAGGAAGTGCAATTGGTGCTGGAAGGCGAGGAGACGCAAGCCGACAAGAACATCATCGAGGCTCTGGCCGATCCACTCATCCACATCGTGCGCAACAGTCTCGATCATGGTCTCGAAGAGCCAGGGCATCGTCGTAGTGCCGGCAAGCCAGCTATCGGCACCCTCACGATCAGTGCGGCCCATCAGGGCGACCAGGTCGTCATCGTGATCCAGGATGACGGCCGCGGAATCGATCCGGCCCTGGTCAAGCGCAAGGCCTACGAAAAGGGCCTGATCGATGAAGTCCTGCTGGAACGCATGAGTGACCAGGAAGCGGTCAATCTGGTGTTCGCTTCCGGCTTCTCTACGGCAGAAGTCGTCTCCGACCTCTCCGGTCGTGGAGTGGGAATGGATGTGGTGCGCAACGCAGTGGAAAAGATCAATGGCAGCATTTCCTTGCAAAGCATGGTCGGCAAGGGAACTCGTCTGCAGATCTCGCTACCGCTGTCGATGGCCGTCACCAAGGTGATGATCATCGAATCGCACGGTCAGTTGTTCGGCGTGCCGATGGAGCATGTGATGGAGACCGTGCGGATCCCTCGCAGCGCGCTCAATTTCGTGAAGCGAAGCGCGACGATGGTCTTGCGTGGTCACGTCCTCGGGCTCAAGAGCATCAACCAGATGCTCAGCATTCCAGCGGAGCAGAAGACCAATGCCGATGACGAGGTGGCGGTGTTGGTGGTACGTGTCGGCGGGCAGTCAGTGGGGCTGATCATCGATGATTTCAGGGAAGCCATCGATGTGATCCAGAAGCCGCTGGTCGGCATCCTGGGGGGGCTCTCGATGTATTCCGGGTCAGCCTTGATGGGCGATGGCTCGGTGTTGATGGTCTTGAACGCAAGGGAAATGTTCTGATGTCGATTGAGTATATCGAGGATCTGGCGGTGTTTCGGGATGTGGCCTCCGGTGAGGATGCCGAGGCGTTGCTCGGTTGGTTGCAAGACAGGCCGCAGGCGAAATTGGATCTGCGGGACTGTACCCATATCCATCCTGCAACGCTGCAGGTCTTGCTGGCCACGCAGGTGGAAATCCGGGACTGGCCGCAGGAGCTGTCGTTGCGCGGGTGGCTGGCACCGCTGTTTCAGGCGGGACGGCGGTAGGCGTTTGCAGGCAACTGCGGTGGACAAGACGGGTTGCGGAGCGCATTTCAGCAATGGACATGCGTGCGATCTATCCCGACAGAGGGCGCGTTCCTGCTTACGCCAATTGAAGAAACAGGTTTTAGCTCAGAAGGGGAAATGTGATGTCCAAATCTATCTTCCTGGTCGATGACTCGGCCACGATGTTGATGAGTGTGCGCAGCAATCTCGAAATGGCCGGGTTCAAGGTTGAAACCGCCGAGGATGGCGTGAAGGCATTCAAGAAAATGCAGACGGGATACAAACCGGATCTGCTGATTACGGACATCAATATGCCAAATATGGATGGTCTGGAGTTGATTCGTAACGTCAGGGCGCTGCCAGGATGTCGTTTCCTGCCCATCCTTACCCTGACCACCGAGAGCCAGTCGGCCAAGCGCGATGAGGGAAAGAAGGCCGGTGCGACCGGATGGCTGGTCAAGCCGGTGGGAGGGGCCGATCTCTTGAAGATCGTCAGGCAGGTCTTGCCCGGTGCGTGATTCTGGCAAGTTTGTTGCAAGTCGAGATGCAAGAGACCATGAACGTTAAAACCAGATCCGGTGGTGTGTCCATTTTTCGGGAGGTACTGTCAAGACAGGAGAATCGCTGTCTTGTCGGGACGACGTTGTTGGCCTGGTTGATCCTCCTGCTGCATTTCGCGGTCGATCCGGGTGTCAGCCGGACCTCTTTGCTGGTGAGCGTAATGGTCGTGCTGGGTAGCCATCTGCTGCTCTATTGGCAGTTTCGCCAGTTGTCGATGCGCAGAGGCGATGTCATCAAACATGTCGTTGAACAGCATCTGGACCTGGAAAAGGAAATCGGGCTGCGGCTGGATGAGGCGGTTGGCGACACCGAGTTTGCGGCCATTGCACTGGTCAGGCAGGTCAAGACGATTCACGAAGCAGCCGCTTCCCTGGTGCGCTATCTGGATCAGACTTCTTCGCAATCGGTGGCGCTTGAGCAGGAAATCGATACGAGCATGGACAAGATCTCCACCATCGGCGATTTCATCCTGGAGCTACCCAATCGTATCAAGCGGGACATGGATGCCATTCACGAGGCTTCCAAGGAGATACAGCAGTTGGGAAAACTCGTGGTGCTGATCAAGCAGATCGGACGCCAGACCGAATTGCTGGCCATCAATGCAGCGATTGAGGCAGCACGCGCGGGCGATGTCGGACGCGGTTTCGCTGTCGTGGCAGCGGAGGTGAGGCAACTTGCGCTGAGTGCAACGCAGGCAGCCGGCATCATCGAGGAGGGCTTGACGAAGGCGCAGCAGAAGGTCGATGCGGGTCTCAAATTCAAATTCCTGGAAGAGTCGGCGCAGCAACTGAGCGAGGCTGCCATCCTGACCGAATCGACCCTGCGCCTGCGGGAGCATCACGAGGTGGTGAGACAGTTTTACAAGAGTGCCTTTTCCGTCGTCGCAACACATGATGCACAACTGGCTTCTGATCTGGGTGAGATTCTGGGCGAGATACAGTTTCAGGACATCGTGCGCCAGCGTATCGAACGTCTGCGGGAAGCCGGCGAGCAGCGCAACGCGCTGTTTGTCGAAATGACCGAAGGGGGAAACGGGCTCGATACCGGCGTGCAGGCAGTGGCCGAGAAGCTGAATCGGGTGATCCAGGACTACCTGGTCAAGGAATCGCGCCATTCCAAGATGATGTCCCAGGGCAGCAACGGCGACGGCGATCTACCCAAGTTCGAGTTCTTCTGAGCTGCCCGGCGATGTCTGCTTGCAAAGATGCGGCGGGCGCAAAGAGTGTATGCGACTGGTTGGAATCTGATGTGGGCGTTTCCACCAAGTTTCGTTGGATTGACACTTGATCACAGGGCCAGGAATGGAAGCCATGAGCAGAGATGCGCTCCGAGATATTGCGGAGAAATATGTCGTGCTGTTGCACGAGTTTCTCCTATCCACCGAACAGGACATCCTGGATGCGCAGCTGGAGCAGGCGCATCGTCTGGGGCATCTTCTCGTGCAATCGAGGATTGCTCCCGTCGAGATCCTGGAAATTCATCAAGGCGCGATACAACGGCTGGTCGGGGTATGCCCTGCAGTCAGCTTCTCCGACTTCGGAGCGCGCCTGAATCTGCCCCTGATCACGATGTACCGGGCGTATGAGAACGCATTCAGGGAGCGCATCGCCATGCGCTACCAGGACCTGGCCTCTTCCTTCTTCGGTGTGGCCGGCGAGCAGGAGTTGATTGCGCAACAGATCGGCGATGTATTCAACGATTTCAACACCCATCTGGGTAGTATCATCGGTTTTGCCGAGATGGTCGAAGATGAACTCTCCCGCAAGTCGTCTGCGCAGCAAAGCCTGCACATGCTGATGCAGAACCTGACGGCCCTGCTCAAGGCAGAACATGCCATTCAGCAGCGCATCAGCAACAGCGAACGCCAGTTTCGCACCCTGGTCGACAATTCCCCCGACGTGATTCTGCGCTATGACATTCACGGCAAGTGCATCTTTGCCAATCCCGCATTTACTCGCGAGACCGGATTGCGGGCCGATCAGGACATCCATACCATTCTGGATCACTCCGCCGGCCGGCGGCGCGGCGACGAATCGCGTGGCTTCGACGAGCGGGTCAGGCAGGTCGCAGCCACCGGCGTTGCCGATGTGGTCGTGCTGGAATGGCGCCATCCGCTGGGGCATCTGGTGTCCCATGAGATGCACATCGTTCCCGAATATGACGCCGACGAAAAGATCTTCGGCATGCTTGCCATTGGACGGGATGTCACCCGACGCAAGGAGGTGGAATTGAAGTTGCGCCACCAGGCCAACTACGATCTCTTGTCCGGCCTGCCGAACCGGCGTCTGCTGGGCGATATGCTGCAGCGGGAAGTGGCCAGTGCCAAGGGGGAGGGATATCCTTTGTCGGTTCTGTTCATCGACCTGGATCGCTTCAAGGATGTCAACGATACCCTGGGACATTCGGTGGGCGACCAGCTTCTGGTGGTGGCGGCGCAGCGGATACGTGCAAGTGTACGCGAGTACGATCTGGTGGCGCGGCTCGCCGGCGATGAATTCGTTGCCGTCCTGCCCAAGCTGGAGGCATCGGAATCGCTCACCCGTATTGGATATGACATTGTGGCGGCACTGGTCGAACCTTTCCAGCTGGGTCCGCACAGGGTCCGTATCTCGGCCAGTGTCGGGATTGCCATCTATCCACACGATGCAAGCACCGTCACCGCGCTCATCGGCTGCGCGGATCAGGCCATGTTCGCTGCCAAGGCGGGCGGCCGGAATGGCCTGGCCTTCTTTACCCAAGGCATGCGAGAGCGGAGCTTCGAGCGTCGTCGCCTGCTCAATGATCTCTACGATGCGCTTCAGGAGAGACAGTTTGAATTGCATTTCCAGCCGGCGCTGGAACTGGATAGCGGACATATCCACAAGGCCGAGGCGCTGGTCAGGTGGCGGCATCCGAGCCTGGGCATGATCTCGCCGGAGAGATTCATTCCCCTGGCCGAAGAGAGTGGCCTGATTTTCGAGTTGGGTCGCTGGATATTGCAGGAGGCTGCCAGGGTCTCGGTACGCTGGAATGCACTGGCCGGTTCGGTTTTTCGCAAGCAGATCAGTGTCAATCTCTCTCCGGCGCAATTCCTGAATGGTCACTATGACAGCGTGGTGCTGGAGCAGCTCGCTCAGCAAGGTTGTGCTTCGCAGCTGATTGCCATCGAGATCACTGAAGGGCTACTGCTGGATGATAGTGAAGCGGTACGGTCGCAATTGAACAATTTGCGGGAAGCCGGCATCCAGGTGGCGCTGGACGACTTCGGCACGGGGTATTCGGCGATGTCCTACCTCAAGAAGTTCAGCATGGACTACCTGAAGATCGACCGCTCCTTCGTCAAGGATATGGTCGATGCCGACAGCAACCGGGCTATCGTCGAAGCCATCATCGTCATGGCACATCGCCTGGGCATGAAAGTCATTGCCGAGGGCGTGGAGACGATGATGCAGGCGCAACTGCTCAGGGATGCCGGTTGCGAGTACGTACAGGGCTACCTGTACGCCCGCCCGCTACCCGAGGATGAATTCCTGAAGTTCGCCACCGCCGGGCAGCCGGTTGCCGATGTTGTGGTTCTTCGATAAGGAAGCGCTGCCCAGCATGCTTGCCGGCTTTGATATCGATGTCTTCAGTGACCGGGTGGTACATCTTCCGGGGCTTCGCCGTAGGCCGTGCAAGGATGCCGGCTCGCGTGAACCCGCTTGCCTGTTGGTTGCCCGCAGTGGGGCCGTGCACAGCGGTGGACTGGTCGCCATCGGGGCAGGATCATCGTGTGCCGACCTGACGGCGAATGGGGGCTAAGGTGGTGCGCCTGGAAAATAGCCAGCTCTCCGTGGCTTTTCTACTGTGGCCGGGCTTTCCCCTGCTGTCCTTGGCGGGATTTTGCGACGCCTTGCGGCTGGCCGCCGATGGCGTGGAGTCGAATCCATCCCTGCGCTGCTCGTGGAGCATCATCGGTCTGCAGGGCGAACAGGTACAAGCCAGCTGCGGTATTTCGGTGGCGGTGCAGTCGCCTCTGCCGGAGCCCGGTCAATTCGACTACATCGTCGTGATTGGCGGTCCGCTGTCACGCCTCGATGATATCAACGCTGGTTATTGGCACTATCTGCATTCTGCTGCGGCGGCCGATCTTCCGTTGGTCGGTCTGGGTACCGGCAGTTTCGTGTTGGCGCGGGCGGGATTGCTGGATGATCGTGTCGCCTGCGTCCATTCCTTTCACCATGAAGACTACCGACGCCTGTTTCCACAGCAGCGCGTGATCAGCCATACGGATTATCTGATCGACGGCAAGCGGATCACCTGTGCTGGCGGTATCGCTGTCATCGAACTGGCTTCCCAGCTGATCCGGATACATTGCGGGCCGGAGCGGGCGGCCAAGGTGATTCATCAGATGACGGTCAACCACGGTGGCCCTCTCCTGCTGGGCGAGCGACGTCATGTGTTGGGAGAACTGAGCGTGCAGGATGTTGCGATTCGTCATTGCATCATGCTCATGGAGGAAAACCTGGAGTTGCCTTTGTCAATAGCGACACTGGCCGATCATGTTGACCTCAGTTCACGCCAGCTGGCACGTAAATTCCATGAAGAGTTGGGGGTGGCACCTCAGGAGTTTTATCGCCGCATGCGCCTGCGATACGGCAGATGGTTGTTGCTGACCACAGAAAAGAGCATCACCGACATCGCCTACGAATGCGGCTTCGCAGATGCCTCGCATTTCATCCGCGGATTCAAGGAGGCCTATGGCACTTCACCGGCACGCTTGCGTGCCCATAGCGTACCGTCCATGTGATCAGGCGCATTGCCAGTGGTGGGGTCAGGAGCCGCACCAGTGTTGATTATGGCGGGGTTTCTACATGGAAATGGATTGTCAATTTTATGTCCGAAATATTCCATCTCCCTGCGCATCGATGCAATGCCGTTTTCTGCGCGCGAGTTAAAGTTTGCAAGCATTGTCGCGTTGCTATTCTTGATGCCCGATTTCGGACTGTTCAGGTGGCGAGATGTCCGGTGCCATGAGCGGGAAGTTGCCGGGCCTTCAGGAAAGGGGGCTGCGCATGTTCTTTGAAGAGGGAGTCGGTAGTTGCCGGACACGAGAGATATCTGAATGCTGAAGTTTATTTTACCGTCACAGTTGCGTCTCGGGATGTATGTCCAGTCCCTCTCCGGGGCCTGGCGGGCGCCGGCGTCCTTGCGCAAACCGTTTTTGCTGGAGAAGGAGGATGATCTGCTCACACTGCAGGACAGTCCTCTGCGCGCAGTCCTGATCGATACGTCCAGAGGTAGCGATACGGAATCGGACCCAGCTGCACGGCGACGAGGCGGCGATCCGGGTGATCGTGAACTGGACGCCCCCGACAAACACCCATCAGCGGTCCGTTCCACCAGGAAAGTCGATCTCAGACGGGAGAGAGAGCAGGCTGCACGGATCATTTCCAGAGCGGAAGAGACGGTGGTGAACATGTTCTCCGAGGCGCGCATGGGACGTACGATCGATTTGCTGGAGGCGGGCGATCTGGTGTCGGAGATCACCGCGTCGGTGTCACGTAATGCAGATGCCCTGGTGAGTCTGGTGCGGCTCAAGACGGCCGACAACTATACCTATATGCATTCAGTGGCGGTGTGCGCCATGATGATTTCGCTATCCAACCAGCTTGGTCTGCCTGCCGCTGAAAGGGAGCAGGCAGGTATGGCGGGATTGCTGCACGATATTGGCAAGATGGCTGTGCCGCTCGATATCCTCAACAAGCCTGGCCGTCTGACCGACGAAGAGTTCGCCACGGTGCGTTCGCATCCTGTGACGGGATACGGTCTGCTCAAGGAGCTTCCGGGGATAGGCAGCGCGACGCTGGACGTATCGTTGCATCATCACGAAAGAATGGATGGGGCCGGTTATCCCTACCAGCTCGCCGGTGAGAGGATATCGATCTTTGCCAGGATGGGGGCGGTATGTGACGTGTATGACGCCATCACTTCCAACCGACCTTACAAATCCGGCTGGGATCCTGCACGCTCATTGCAACACATGGCGCAGAGCAAGGGCCATTTCGATTTCGACGTGCTGCAGGGCTTTGTAAGGGCGGTGGGCATCTATCCTATCGGTTCATGCGTCACCATGCAGTCGGGACATCTGGCCATCGTACTGGATCAGCAACCAGGGCATCTGCTCAATCCGTTGGTCAGGATCTTCTATTCGATTCGCGACAACCGGGAGGTCGGGCCGGCGCTGCTGGATCTGAGACATTCCACCGACAGGATCCTCGGTCACGCCGATCCCGAAAAGTTGGGATTGATGGATGATGTCCTTGCCCAGCAGGATTTGAGTTACTGATATGCGGCGTACTCACGCCCATTGATGAGATGAGATAACTTTCAGCACATTGGAGGGAATGTGGATTCTTCAGAGGAGCTGGTCGCGGTGCAGCATACCTTGATTGAACTGACCATAAACGAGACGACCTACACCGTCGAGAACCGGATCTACGATGCACCAGGTGGTGAGCATGTGGCCGAATACCGGGTGCTGTTGGGCCAGCAAGTGATCAAGGACTGGACGCGGGGAAATTTCGTCAAGTACGTTCATACGCAATATAACGATAATCGACTTCATTGATTCGGACTCGCTGTTCCCCCCTTTCTCGAAGCGTCTGTGTCTCGAATGACGATCTCCCGGCAGGGTCTCTCTGACCGAAAGGGCCGCAGACGCCAGAACATCCGCCAATCAGGAGACAACGCGGGCCAGCCTTCGCCAGGAAGCTGGCTCTGTCTGCAATGTCGGTCGGGGGGACTGCCCACTCTCCTTTTGTGCATGCCGTTCACTCCATTGGCAAGACACGTCAGCCTGGAGAGCGCGTGGCGACCATGCAAACGGTGCACATCGTGGGCGTCGTATGCAACGTCCTTATCAAAGTCCTTATCAAAGTCCTTGCACAAGAGTGATATCACTCAAATGCATGCTGAGCCGGGGCGATGGAAGCTTGCGGATCTGCGATCGATATGGTCCATGAACGGGGCGGTAGTGCCTGTTGCCCACGGCCCGGCTTGGTGTGAGTGGGTAATGCGTGTGACACCATCGGGGCAGCGAGGAGGAAGGGGATGCAGTTCCTGACCCGGTCGACAGCTGCCGATAGATGCAGACGGCGGGTCATCGATTGGAGGTTGGCACGATGACTCCGCACTTCGTAATCATCACGCTGCCCAAGTGGCTGTGATATCGGGATGAAGTTCATGTACAGAAGTGCGAATCAAGAGACCTCGAAAGTAGCGCGATTATTCGTGGTGACGGTATGCGTGATTCTGGTGGTGCTCGAGAGCTGGTCGTTATGGCGCGAGCGGAGCACGGCGCTGGAACAGGCCAGTCGCTCAACGGCCAACATGGCCATGGCCTTGTCCCTGCATGCGGAGGTGACCGTCGAGGAAGTGGATATCGTCCTGAGGTCGGTATTGCGGGAGCTGGCCAACGAAAGAAATATGACGATGCATCGCGATCGCCTCCATGAGCTGCTCGTGGAAAACGTTGCGGCACTGCCGCAGCTGGCGGGGCTGTTTGTCTATGATGAAAAGGGGGAATGGGAGGTCAATTCGCAGCCCTTGCTGGAAACGAGATTCAACAACAGCGGCCGTGACTATTTCATTTATCACCGCGAGCATCGTCAGGCACAGCCTTTCATCGGTAAGCCGGTTCAGAGCAAATCGACTGGGCACTGGGTATTGACCGTCAGCCGGCGTGTGGACAGACCCGATGGTTCGTTTGGCGGTGTCGTGCTGGCCACGCTGGATCTTGGCTTCTTCGAGCGCCTCTATCAGCAATTCGATATTGGCAAGAAGGGGCGTATCTTGTTCGGTGCAAACAATGGTGTGCTCCTGTATCGCAGGCCGCTGTTGGCTAATTCGCTGGGCAAGAGCCTCGGTGAGTCAACGCTGTTCCAGAAATACATCAGGCTTTCCCGATCGGACACGGTCGAGATGATGTCGAACCAGGATGGCGTCCTGCGCGTGAACAGCTTCCAGCATGTTGCGGGCTACCCGTTGTTCATTGTCGTCGGCGTCTCCAAGGATGAAATCCTGCAGGCCTGGAACTCGCACACCCTGCGCAGCGCCATCGTCCTGATGATCCTGTTGGCGCTGGTGTATTGCGGCGGCATCAAGATCGTACGACAGGTTTCATTGAGAGAGAAAGCGCAGGCACAGACGGTGCGAGCGCACGAAGATCTGGAGAAGATGTTCCATGCGCTGGAGGCCCAGTCCCAACGGGATGGCCTTACCGGCGTCTTCAATCGCCGTTATTTCGATGCCGCCATGGATGCCCAGGCAGCCCGGTTTGCCCGGGGCGGCGGCAGTATTTCCCTACTGATGATCGACGTTGACCACTTCAAGCAATTCAACGACAGATACGGACATGTGGCGGGAGACCAGTGCCTCAGGAGCGTGGCGACGGCGATTGCGGCGACCGCGCGGCGCGAGATCGATATTGTGGCGCGTTATGGGGGAGAGGAGTTTGCGGTCCTGTTACCGTTTTGCGAGGAGTCGGGGGCTGCGGTCGTCGCCAATCAGGTCTGCCAGGCCGTCAGGGCATTGTGCATTTCGCATGTCGCCGATGCAGGAGGCATCCTGACGGTCAGTGTCGGGGTGGTCGTCCTGCAGTCGGGCCAGGGCATGCAATGCTCTGCCAAGGAGCTGGTCGACAGGGCGGACCAGGCACTGTATCTGGCCAAGGAGACGGGACGCGATAAGGTCGTCTTTTATCATCATCCGCTCCCCGAGCGTGATCGGGATCCTGCTCTGACGCCGGCCAGCCCTTGATGGTCCCAATCGCTTGCCGGTCTTCTCGCCAGCCCAGGCGAGCGCCGTGCGCTGACCGCCACCGCCGCTCTTGCCCTCCTTCCTTGCTTGCAGACCCGTGTGAGCAGCCAAATCCAAATGAGAATCATCACGACGTGATGTAAAAGCGACAGCAGACGAATAAGGCTTTACGACGAAAAGCCTTCCATGAGTAAATGTGAAAAATATATTAAATGTTAAATTTAAGAGTTAAATATTTTTAATATTGATATATTTTTCTTCTATCACATCAGCCCATGAGAATTTAATGAAAATATTGACGGAAATGAGGATTGGTGTGAAGCTCAGCCTGGGCTTCGCTAGTCAACTGATGATGTTGCTGGTGCTGGTCGGCACGGCCATCGTCGGGATCAATTCCTTGCGGGCGACCATCGAGCGAGCCAACCAGGTTAAGAACGAAAAGCTTGAGCCACTTTATGCTGCCCGGGAAGCGTTGGACCAGACGGGGATCGCAGCGCGCAATGCCTATGTTTTCATGCGTGACGCCGATGCACAGGCAGAACTGGCGATCGTCGACCAGCAGAAGATCCTCTACCTTGCCCAGCTACAGAAGCTGGAATCGCGTCTGGCAGACCGCCCCAATTTCAAGGTGGTACGCAGCGGCCTGCTGCAGATGGCCGACGAACTCAAGCTCCCACGTCAATATCGTGAAAGTGGGGCGATGGAAGCCTATCGCGATTTTCTGGTCAACCAGTGCAGCCCCTTGCGGCGCAAGATCGTGGCCGACATCAACCGGCTCCTCGACGAGATTTCTGCCGACAGCCTGGCAGCGGATCTGGCCGCTGAAAGTGCCGCCAAGGATGTGCTAAAGCTCATTTCCCTGCTGGCCATCGTGGCAACCCTGATTGCCGTGGTCATCGCCTTCCTGATCACGCGCAGTCTGTTGCGCCAGTTGGGCGGTGAACCGGCCTATGCGATGACCATCGCACAATGTATCGCCCATGGCGATCTGGCCGTCAACGTGGCCACTCGCCCTGGGGACGATAGAAGCCTGCTGTATGCAATCAGGATGATGCGCGACAGTCTGGCGGGCATCGTCGCCGAAGTGCGTCAGGGGACAGAATCGATCGAACGCGCATCGTCCGAAATCGCCAGCGGCAACATCGACCTGTCCAGCCGCACGGAGCGCCAGGCCAGCTCCCTGGAAGAAACCGCCAGTGCAATGGAACAGATCACCTCCGCCGTGCGCCAGAATGCCGAGAACGCGTCCCAGGCCAATACGCTGGCAGGAACGGCGTCGACCATTGCGCTTAAAGGCGGCCGCATGATGGGAGACGTGGTCGCGACCATGGAAGATATCCACCACTCGTCGGTGAAGATCGTCGACATCATCAGTGTCATCGACAGCATCGCCTTCCAGACCAATATCCTTGCACTGAATGCGGCTGTCGAAGCAGCGCGTGCGGGCGAGGGAGGGCGTGGTTTTGCCGTGGTGGCCTCGGAGGTGCGTACGCTGGCTCAGCGTAGCGCCGCCGCCGCCAAGGAGATCAAGGAATTGATCAGTGCCTCGGTGGCCAAGGTGGAAAGTGGCAGCGGCCTGGTCAAGGGTGCGGGCGAGACGATGGAAGAGATCGTGGGCAGTGTGCACAAGGTCAGCAGCGTCATCGCCGAGATCACCAACTCCAGTCGTGAGCAGAGTGCCGGGATCGAACAGGTCAATGATGCCATCACGCATATGGATGAAGTCACGCAGCAGAATTCGGCGCTGGTCGAACAGGCGGCCGCCGCGGCCGAGGCGCTCACCGCTCAGGCGAAGTCGTTGGCGGGCCTGGTGTCGACCTTCAAGGTCGCATCGGATGCGCACATGTCGAGGTAGCCCGGTGTTATTGGAGAACGAAGAAGCCGTAGAACAGGAGCCGGCATCGCATCGCGAGCGCCAGCGGCTGGTGCAGCTCAAGAGCTATTGCGTGCTCGATTCACTGCCCGATAAACAGTGCGACCAGGTGACCGAACTGGCGCGATCGCTCTTTGGTGTGGACATCGCTCTGGTCTCGCTCATCGATGAACATCGCCAATGGTTCAAGTCCAGGGCCGGGCTCGATGTGAGCGAGACGCCGCGCTCGGATTCGTTCTGTAACCATGCCATCGAGATATCGGGAGGCATGGTGGTACTCGATGCACAGGAGGATGTGCGCTTTGCCGGCAACGCGCTGGTGACAGGAGCGCCGCATATCCGGTTCTATGCGGGCGCCCCGCTGGTGACGTCGCGGGGACTATCGTTGGGAACGCTGTGCATCATCGATTCCAGGCCGCGCTCCGAATTCGGCGCGAACCAGCTGGCCCAGCTCCAGCAACTTGCTGCCATCGTGATGGAGCGGCTGGAACAGTTGCGCAACCGCGGCTACATCGACCACGTGACGACCTTGCCCAATCGCGCCCGCCTCATGGAGGTGTTGCGTACCCGCAGACATGAGGCCACAAGCTTGCCCTGTGCTGCATTGGCGGTGGACATCTGCCCGCGTGAGTATCTTTTCGATATGGTCAAGGCGCTGGGATGGGATTATGTCGAGGGTTTCCTGATGGAGGTCAGTCGCACGCTGCGACAGGTGCTGGCGGGCATTGAGGTCTATCGGGTGACTACGACCACCTTCGTCTACCTGGATGACAGCGATCCGGTGACACGCCGACGGCATATCGCCGACCTTCAGCAACGCTTTTTCCAGGTACTGGAGTTCCAGGGCATTCCGCACCGGCTCGCCATCGCCATCGGTGTGCTGCCGGCGCTCGACGAGATCAGCGGTAACGACGTGGTGCGCTCCTTGCTCACGGTCATCGACGTGAGCCGGGAGGAGGCGATATCGCCTCGCATCTTCGAGTCTGCGCACGCGGAAAACCAGCGCTATGCGTTCTGGTTGCTATCGGCCTTGCCGATGGCGCTCAATACGCCAGGCGAGCTGATGCTGCACTACCAGCCCAAGGTCCGCTTGTGCGATGGGGCCTGCGTCGGTGTCGAGGCGCTGATCCGCTGGCATCACCCTATCCAGGGCAGCATTTCGCCGGAGACCTTTATCGCTCTGGCCGAGAAGACCGGGCAGATCCGCCAGATCACCGCCTGGGTGCTGCGAGAGGCAGTCATGCAGGTGGCCCGCTGGCTGGCACAGGGCCGCTCGCTCCCGGTGGCGATCAATACCTCGGCGCGGGATTTCGATTCGGACGAGTTGTATCACCAGCTCTCCGCTCTGTTGATCCAGCACAAGGTGCCGGCAGAGCTGATCGAAATCGAGTTTACCGAGCACGCCATGGCCAACAATCCGGAATTGGTCCGCCAGCGAGTGCTAGCCATTCAAAAGCTAGGCGTCAAAGTGGCCCTTGATGATTTTGGTGCCGGTTTCAGCAACCTTGCCTACCTGAAGAACATTCCGGCAGACAGCATGAAGATCGACCGTTCTTTCATCTGTCGCCTGCTCGACGACCAGGTAGATCAACTGATTGTGCCCGCCATCATCCATTTGGCGCACAACCTGGGCTTTAGTGTCGTCGCTGAAGGTCTGGAGAACGAGCGTACCGCCAAGATCCTGCGCCATCTGGGATGCGATTACGCGCAGGGATATGCGATTGCCAGGCCGATGCCGGTCGAGGACCTGGAAGAATGGATGCAGACGCGCTGGTGCGAGGTATTCAATGTGCTGCCGTCTAATGCTGTTTCGCTTCCATGATCTGCAGCGCCAGCATGTCGGTCGCCAATGCCGCCAGTTTAAGCAACCCACGCCTCTCGTGGGAACGCAGGATGCGTGGTTCGGTATCCATGACGCACAGCACGCCCAGGGCCTTACCCTGATACATCAGGGGCGCTCCGGCATAGAAGCGGATGAAGGGCGCCGAGGTGACCATCGGGTTGTTGGTGAAGCGGGGATCCTTGCTGGCATCGGAAACGGCTAAGACGTCGTCGTCCGTGCTTGCGTGATTGCTGAAAGCCCATGAGCGTGGGGTGGCTGCGATATTGAGGCCATGGGTCGCATGGAAAATCTGCACATCGGACGTCAGAAAGGTGATCAGCGCGATCGGCACTTCCAGCAACTCGCTGGCGAGCCAGGTCAGCCGATGAAAGCGTGTCTCGGAATGTGGGTTTTTGATCGTTTGCGCGATGAAACGGCCAAGGTCAGCATCCTCCTCATTGGTCGGGTGGGTCGCTTCGATGTCGGGGAGGGCTTGCTCCGAAGCTTGCGCGCGCCGCTTGACGTCGCCGTGACCAAGCAAAGTCATGACCGCGCTCAGTCTCGTCCGCCGATGACCTCCCGGTGTCTTCCAGGACGCGAGCATGCCGGTTTCCATCCACATCTGGGCGGTCGTGATGGACACCCCCAGCATATTGGCGGCTTCCCGGGAGGTCATTGCGGGGTCGCTGGAGGGGGCGTCGCTTTCATGCAAGGTTGCAGCGCGTGCCATTTGGTTAATCCTCAAAAAGTATGGCGCTAAGTTGGGTAAATCGCATATTTGATATTTTATGAAGGCACGTAGCGCAGCGAAAGTGGAATATTTAATATATTCCACTCTACGATTAATTTAATGTTTAAAAAATGATGAATAAGAGATTTTTAACGTGACGCGCAGAAAACCTGCGTGCGTGGTGCGACTGGGAAAATATATGTTGAAAAATTAATAATATTATTTAGGCAAATTTCCCGTACGCTCGTGCAAATTCGGCATTGTAGTCTCCATTGAGCTATGCCGTCCGGGTAGCCCACGTTTCTGTATTCGCAGACTGACCTGGGTCAGGGATCATGCGCTTGCCTTCCAATAGGAAACACCCGGGCCCCTGCCTCAACAGGAAACCCCCAATATGAAGTTTTTGCCTGGACAGATCTGCGGCATCTTTGTTGACCGGGGAAAACAGGATTCTATTGCTCGCAGACAAAACCCGAGCCAGCCCCTTATCCATGCGGCTTGTATGGAGATTGTAGGGATCGGCCTCGCATTATGACGAGGTCAAGTGGTATGACCTCCTGCAGAAATGCACTGTTTGTGCGAACATTGTGCCCTGATGCGGTCAAGGGCAAGGCATTGCTGAGCTGGATTCTGGTTTGCCTTGTCGATTCAGCGGCCGCAATCCGCGCCAAATACAAGTTTCCTGAACGCCAGCCGGTCTCCACGCCGGCCGGCGTTTTCCACTCAAAGGAGCCTCCATGTCCACGTCCTGGAACACCGCCGCCATCGCTGCCAAGCTCGGCATCGCGATCAACGATCTTGCCCTCGAAACGATTTCCCACAGCGCCGATGGCGTCGATTACGAAAGCGTCCTGCTCTACAACAAGGCTCAGCCGCCCGTCTCGGGTGTGCTGTCGGTGCCCAACTATTTCGGCCTGCGCCAGCAGGCACTGGAAATCGCCGCCACCACCATCGGTGCCGGCCATGCCATCCTGGTCGCCGACGTGTTCGGCAAGTCGGTACGTCCTACCGATGGTGACCAGGCCCTGGCCGCCATCATTCCCCTCAAGAAGGACCGTGCAGAACTGCGCCGGCGCATGCAGGCGGCGCTGAAGGTCTTGCGCGAGCAGACCTTCGTCAAGATCGCAGCCGACAAGCTCGGCGCCTGCGGCTTCTGCTTCGGCGGCACGGCCGCGCTGGAACTGGCACGTGATGGTGCCGAGTTGCGCGGCACGGTGTCGCTGCACGGTGCGCTGGATACCCCGGCGCCGGCCGAGAGCAAGATCAAGGGCGCGGTACTGGTGCTGCACGGCGTGCAGGACCCTTCGGTTCCGCGTGAGCAGGTTAATGGCTTCATCGACGAGATGAGCGCGCTGAAGATCGACTGGCAACTGGTCAACTATGGCCAGGCCGGCCACTCCTTCACCGATCCGGATGCCAACAACCCCGGCTTCTTCTATCACCGCCAGACCGCCGAGCGCGCCGCCGTGGCGCTGCAGGCCTTCTTTGGCGAAGTGCTGGCCTGAGTTCGGACCGTGTTCGTGACCCTGCCGGTCGGCGCCAGGAGCCGGCCGGCAGGGGGCATCACCACAACAACAAGAGACAGGCGTCCATCAAGGGGGCAGGGTGCGCATTCCTGCTTCCGGCCATGGCGTAGCGTCCGCGTTTTCCCTCGTCAAATCCCACGTCCAAAGGATAGTCATGTCACAAGATAAAGAGCCGAGGCGGCGTTTCCTGCGTCAGGTATTGGCCATCGTCCCAGCAGCAACAACGCTAGGTGGCGCCACTACCGTCGCAGTCAGCCAGCCGGCAATCGCCGACAGCAGTACCCCGGGCAAGCCCCGCGCCTACACCCCCACCTACTTCAGCGCGGTCGAATGGGCATTCATCAATGCCGCCGTCGACCACCTCATCCCCTCCGACCAGTACGGTGCCGGCGCCCTCGAAACGGGCGTGCCGGAATTCATCGACCGCCAGATGGAAACCCCCTATGGCGCCGGCAAGCTGTGGTACATGCAAGGCCCTTTCCATCCTGACAGCGTCCCCGAACTGGGTTACCAGCTCTCGCTGGTGCCGCGCGACATCTATCGCCAGGGCATCGCCGCCTGCAACGACTGGTGCAGCAAGAACCACGGCAAGGTCTTCGCCGAACTGGACAAGGCCAAGCAGCTGGAAGTGCTGAAGATGATGGAAGGCGGCAAGATCGCCTTCGAGACCGTCCCGGCCAAGACCTTCTTCAGCTTCATGCTGGGCAATACCAAGGAAGGCTACTTCGCCGATCCGATGTACGGCGGCAACCAGAAGATGGGCGGCTGGAAGATGGTCGGCTTCCCCGGCGCGCGTGCCGACTACGCCGACTGGGTCGATCAATACAACGTTAAATATCCATACGGCCCCGTGTCGATTCTGGGAGAGAAGGGCTGATCATGGCTATCAAAAAAGACAAAGTGGATGTAGTGATGGTGGGCCTGGGCTGGACCGGTTCCATCATGGGCATGGAACTCACCGAAGCCGGCCTGAACGTGCTGGCGCTGGAACGCGGCGACATGCGCGACACCAATACCGACACGCCCTATCCCAAGGCGGTCGATGAACTGAAATACTCCGTGCGCGGCGCACTGTTCCAGGACCTCTCGCGCGAGACCGTGACCATCCGTCACACCCTCTCCGACGTGGCTGTCCCGTATCGCCAGCACGGCTCCTTCCTGCTGGGCGATGGCGTGGGCGGTGCCGGTTTCCACTGGAACGGCATGATGTACCGCAACCTGCCCGAAGAGCTGGAGATGCGTACCCACCACGAGCAGAAGTACGGCAAGAAATTCATTCCCGAGGACATGACCATCCAGGATCACGGCGTGACCTACAAGGAACTGGAGCCGTTCTACGACTTCTCGGAAAAGGTCATGGCCGTCTCCGGCAAGGCCGGCAACCTCAAGGGCAAGATCGTCCCCGGCGGCAACCCGCTGGAAGGCGAGCGCACCGACGAATTCCCGACCCCGCCGCTGCAATACCAGTACAGCGCCTCGCTGGTGGAAAAGGCCATGCGCGACGTCGGCTACCACCCGTACCCGGCGCCGGCCGCCAATGCCTCGCAACCCTTCACCAATCCGTATGGCGTGCGCATTGGCCCCTGCAACTACTGCGGCTTCTGCGAAAACTACGGCTGCTACATGTATTCCAAGGCCTCGCCGCAGACCACCATCCTGCCGGTGCTGTTGAAGCGCAAGAACTTCGAGGTGCGCACCAAGGCCCAGGTGATCAAGGTCAACCTGGACGCCTCCGGCAAGCGCGCCACCGGCGTCACCTACATCGATGCGCAAGGGCGCGAAGTGGAACAGCCGGCCGACCTGGTGCTGCTGACCGCCTTCCAGACCCACAACGTGCGCCTGCTGCTGCTGTCCGGCATCGGCAAGCCCTATGACCCGGTCACCGGCGAAGGCGTGGTGGGCAAGAACTTCGCCTACCAGTACAACGGCGGCATCAACGTGGTCATGCCCAAGGGCACCCAGTTCAACCCCTTCATCGGCACCGGTGCCGGTGGCGTGGGCATGGACGACCTCAACGCCGACCAGTTCGACCACGCCCCGCTGGGCTTCATCGGCGGCGCCTCGATCCGTCACGTGCGCTACGGCGGCCGTCCCATCAAGCAGGCCGGCACCATGCCGGGCGAGAAGGTGCCCAACTGGGGTTCCGAATGGAAGGCCAGCGTGCAGGATGCCTACCAACGCACCCTCACCATCGGCATGTCCGGTTCGGTGATGGCCTATCGCGACTGCTACCTGTCGCTGGACCCGACCTACAAGGATGCCAACGGCCAGCCGCTGCTGCGCATGACCCTGAACTGGAAGGAAAACGAAGGCAAGATGCTGACCTACATCGCCGGCGAGATGGAAAAGGTCGGCCAGGCCATGAACCCCGAGAAGGTGGTCAAGGCCGTGCGCAAGACCGGTTCGTCCTGGGATACCCGGGTCTACCAGTCCACCCACCTGACCGGTGGCGCGATCATGGGCACCACGCCCAAGAACAGCGTGGTCAACAAGTACCTGCAGAGCTGGGACGTGCCCAACGTGTTCGTGTATGGCGCGTCGGCTTTCCCGCAGAACATGGGCTACAACCCGACCGGGCTGGTCACGGCGCTGGCGTATCACTCGGCCAAGGCGATCCGCGAGCAGTATCTGAAAAACCCCGGCCCGCTGGTACAGGCATAAGGATAACGACCATGATCAAGCACTATCTCATCGCCGCCAGCGCGGCAATCATGACGCTGTCCGCTGCCGTGGCATCAGCGCAAAATGCGCCCGTGGACCAGCAACTGGTACAGCGGGGCGAATACCTGGCCAAGGCCGGTGACTGCGTGGCCTGCCACACTGCCAAGGGCGGCAAGCCGTTTGCCGGTGGCCTGTCCATCGACACGCCGGTAGGCAAGGTCTATTCGTCCAACATCACGCCGGACAAGGACAACGGCATCGGCAGCTACAGCGAGGAGGATTTCGACCGCGCGCTGCGTCACGGCATCCGCAAGGATGGCGCGTCGCTGTACCCGGCCATGCCGTATCCGTCCTATGCCAAGGTCAAGCCGGCCGATGTGAAGGCGTTGTATGCCTACTTCATGAACGGCGTGAAGGCCGAGCCGACCCCGAACCGCAACGTCGATATCGTCTGGCCGCTGTCGATGCGCTGGCCGCTGTCGATCTGGCGCAAGGTGTT
Organism: Herbaspirillum sp. AP02; assembly: GCF_015767275.1. Classification (GTDB taxonomy): domain Bacteria; phylum Pseudomonadota; class Gammaproteobacteria; order Burkholderiales; family Burkholderiaceae_D; genus Herbaspirillum. Next base: position 136,904 of record NZ_JADWMY010000010.1, on the reverse strand, counting down.
TGCCCCTGCCGTGGCCGTGGATGGCGTGGCTGACAACAGCCCGCTGCTGCGCGGCCAGTACCTGGTCGAAGGACTGGGTCACTGCGGCGCCTGCCACACCCCGCGCGGCGTCGGCATGCAGGAGAAGGCCCTGACCGACGACAGCAGCCAGTACCTCTCGGGTGGCGTGATCGACGGCTTCCTGGCCAACAACCTGCGCGGCGATGCCCGTGACGGCCTGGGCAACTGGACCGAAGCGGACATCGTGGCCTTCCTCAAGACCGGTCGCAACAGCCATTCCGCAGCCTTTGGCGGCATGGCCGATGTGGTGGCGGAAAGTACCCAGCACATGACCGACGAAGACTTGTCGGCCATGGCCAAGTACCTGAAGTCCTTGAAGCCGGTCAAGGATGGCATCCCGGCCCTGGCCTACGACGACAAGACCCACCAGGCCTTGCGCAAGGGCAGCGACCAGAGTCCGGGCGCGATGGCATTCCTGAACAACTGCGCGGCCTGCCACCGCAGCAGCGGCAAGGGTTATGACGAGACCTTCCCGACCCTGGCACTGTCGCCCACGGTCAATGCGGAAAATCCGGCCTCGTTGATCCGCATCGTGCTGGAAGGTGCCGAAATGCCCTGGACCCACAAGGCCCCGACGCAGTTCGCCATGCCTGGCTTCGCCAGCCGCCTGTCGGACCAGGAAGTGGCCGACGTGGTCACCTTCATCCGCAGCAGCTGGGGTAACCAGGCCTCGTCGGTGAGCGCTTCCGATGTGGCCAAGGTACGCAAGCAGGTGCCGGAGAAGAAGACGGTGGAGGCGGGTACGGTACCGCTGGCCAAGCAGTAACGCAGTAATCCGCCAGTCAACGGCAATAAAAAACCCGGCGTCCGCAAGGACGCCGGGTTTTTGTTTTGGAGCCTGTGGTGCTGGTGTCGGCGCTTTATTCCTTCACCGCCCCGGTCATCCCCGAGACGTAATACTCGACGAAGAAGGAGTACACCACCGCCACCGGCAGCGAACCCAGCAGCGCCCCGGCCATCAGCGCGCCCCAGTGGTAGACGTCGCCATCGACCAGCTCGGTGACGATGCCCACCGGTACCGTCTTCACTTCGGATGAAGAGATGAAGGTCAGCGCATAGATGAACTCGTTCCACGACAGCGTGAAGGCGAAGATACCAGCCGAGATCAGGCCCGGCACCGCCAGCGGCAGGATGATCTTGACCAGGATTTCCCAGCGCGTGGCACCGTCGATGAGCGCGCATTCTTCCAGCTCATACGGGATCGAGCGGAAGTAACCCATCAACAGCCACGTGCAGAACGGGATGAGGAAGGTCGGGTAGGTCAGGATCAGCGCCCAGCGGGTGTCGAACAGGCCCAGCTTGAACACGATCGCCGCCAGCGGGATGAACAGGATCGAGGGCGGGATCAGGTAGGCCAGGAAGATGCCCAGGCCGACCTGCTTGGAACCCTGGAAGCGCAGCCGTTCGATCGCATAGGCAGCAAAGACGCTGGCCGCCAGCGAGGCGAAGGTCGACACCACCGAGACGATCACCGTGTTCAGCAGCCAGGCCGGATACTGGGTGTCGAACAGCAGCTTCTTGAAGTGCGCCAGGGTCGGTGCCACCACCCAGAAGGGATTGCCGGTCTGAGAGAGCAGTTCGCCGTCAGGCTTGAAGGCGGTGATCACCATCCAGTAGAACGGGAACAGCAGCACGAACAGGAAGATCAGCAGCGGGATGTAGATCGTCACCCAGCGGCGCGGTGTCGATTGCAGGAAATCCATGCCCTGGGTTTCCTGTTGGTCGTCTTTTTTCTTGGCCATTATTTGTCACCTCCTTGTTGCCAGCCGCGACGTTGCAGGCCGAAGTACGAGAACATGATCGCTGCCAGCAGGAACGGGATCATGTAGGTGGCCATGGCCGCACCCTCACCCAGTGCACCACCGGGGATCGCACGCTGGAACGAGAGCGTGGCCATCAGGTGGGTGGCATTCAACGGACCGCCGCGGGTCAGCACGTAGATCAGTTGGAAGTCGGTGAAGGTGAACAGCACCGAGAAGGTCATCACCACCGCGATGATCGGGGTCAGCAGTGGCAGCGTCACGTGGCGGAACTGCTGCCAGGGCGTGGCGCCGTCGATGGCGGCCGCTTCATACAGCGAAGGCGAGATGGTCTGCAGCCCGGCCAGCAGCGAAATGGCCACGAACGGGATGCCGCGCCAGACGTTGGCAAAGACGGTGGACCAGCGCGCATTCCAGGGGTCGCCCAGGAAGTCGATGTAGTGCTTGATCAGGCCCATCTTGGTCAGCGCCCAGCTGATGACGGAGAACTGCGCGTCATACAGCCACCAGAACGCCAGCGCCGACAGCGCGGTCGGCACGATCCAGGGCAACAGCACGATGGCGCGGAAGAAGGTCTTCAGCGGCACGTTCTTGTTGAGCAGGATGGCCAGCCACAGGCCCAGTGCGAATTTGAGGATACTGGCGCTGACCGTGTAGAACACGGTGTTGAACAGCGACAGCAGTGCCAGCGAATCGCCGGCCAGATAGGTGAAGTTGTCCAGGCCGACGAAGCTGCCTTCGCCACCGATCTTGGTGTCGGTGAAGCCCAGCCAGATGCCCAGTCCCAGCGGGTAGGTCAGGAACACCACCAGCAGGATCACGGCCGGGGCCATGAACAGCATGCCCAGTACGTTACGGTTGTTCAGGAATCGGGATAGCATGATTTGCCTCGATGAAAGGGCCGCAGGACAGGCCTGCGGCCGATACGGTGTTTGCTTCTGGTGCTGGCTGGACGCCGTCGCGCCGGGTCGGCAGGCCCTGACAACCTGCCCCTTGCCCGCTGTCCCGAGGGAACCCGGCGCGGCGCCATCCCGCCATCATGCCGTCGGCATCAAGCCTTGTAGTAGCGCTTGGCGCGTTCGGCGGCGCGGTCGATGGCCTGCTGCACGGTCTTGGAACCGCTGGCCGCTTCGGCCACCATGTCCACCACCACGTAGTCGGCCATGCAGGCCGCCGAGGCTTGTCCCAGCGGACCTTCGTGACCGTGGTCCAGCATCAGCGAAGCCGAGTCGCGGTAGACGGTGGCCTTCGGGTCTTCGGTCCAGATCGGGTTCTTCTCGTAGGCCTTCAGCGGCTGGCTGACGTAGCCGATGGATGCCTTCATCCACGGGTTGTACTGGTCCGGCTCGAACATGAATTGCACGAAGGCCTTGGCCGCATTGGGGAATTTGGTGTGCTTGAACACCATCATCTGGGTGATCTGCATCAGTTCGGTGGGCTTGCCGGCCGGGCCGATCGGGAAGTGCGCGTGCTGCGTATCCTTGCCGATGTCCTGCATCTTCTGATCGGTGGAGTTCTTGGCCGCGTAGTACACCGAGATGCCGTTGGCGGTCATGCTGATCTGGCCGTCCAGGTAGGCCTTGTTGTTGGACGGGTCCTGCCACGACAGGGTACCGGGTACGAAGGTGGCATACAGCTGCTTGGCGTACTCCAGTGCTGCACGGGTCTCGGGCGAGTTGATGGCGACCTTGCCGCTCTTGTCCACCAGCTTGCCGCCGTGCGACCACAGCAGCCAGTGCGCCCAGTTGTTGGCATCACCCACGGCCTTGCCGAGGGCGAAACCGACCGGGGTGTCCTTGGCCTTCAAGGCCTGGCACAGCTTGAGGAAACCGGCGGTGTCCTTGGGGATGGCGTCGAAGCCGGCGGCCTTGATCTGGCTTTCGCGATAGACCAGGGCATTGCCGATCACGCCCAGCGGCAGGGCGATCCACTTGCCGTCCTTGGTGCCGTACTTGCGGCAGACGTCGTACCAGCCGCCATAGCGCTTGCCCAGCGAATCGGCCAGGTCGGTCATGTCGATCAGCTTGGTCGGATACTGCTGCGGGTCGTCGAACCAGCCCAGCACGATGTCCGGGCCGCTGCCCACGTTGGCCGCCACGGCCGACTTCGGACGTACGTCTTCCCAGCCTTCGCTGTCGGTACGCACGGCCACGCCGGTCAGTTCGGTGAATTTCTTGACGTTGGCGTTCCACAGGTCTTCGTCACCCTGGACGAAGCGCTTCCAGCGCAGCACGCGCAGGGTTGCGCCTTGTTCGATCGGGTACTTGATACTGTCGGCGCCGGCAGCGCCGGGGCCGGCGGCAAAGGCATTGACGCCCATGCCGGAAGCGGCCGCTGCGGCCGCACTGGTGACCAGGAATTCGCGTCGTGTCAGCTTGCTCATGTCTCCTACTCCTTCGGTTGAAAGTCGAATTGGACCGCTGTCGGATCGCGACGGAATCGCTCCCCTGCGGATGGACTCTTGTTTTTCTGATGCTGCGCTACTGGTGTTGCCTGGGTACTGCGGTAATGGAGCTTGCGGTTCAGCGGGCCGCCAGCGACTTGCCGGATTCGGCGTCGAACAGGTGCGTGCGGCCATGGTCGGGGACCAGGTGGATCACATCGCCGGCGCCGAAGTCATGGCGTTCGCGGAAGATCGACGTCAGGCTGGTTTCACCGAAGCGCGAGAACACTTCGGTGTCCGCGCCCGTCGGCTCCACCACGATGACCTTGGTGGCGATGCCCTGGCCGGCGCCGCCGATGGAGAGATGTTCGGGACGCACGCCATAGGTCACCTTCTGGCCATCGCTGCCCTGCAGGGCGCTGCCATAAGGGGCTGGTACGCGGGTGCCGTCGACGAACTCGACCTCGGCCGCGCCGCCGTTCTTGCGCAGCGTGGCGGGGATGAAGTTCATGGCCGGCGAGCCGATGAAACCGGCCACGAACAGGTTGGCCGGATGATCGTACAGGTCCAGCGGACGGCCGCGCTGCTCGACCAGGCCATCCCGCATGACCACGATCTGGTCGGCCATGGTCATGGCTTCGATCTGGTCGTGGGTCACATAGATGGAGGTGGTCTTGAGGCGCTGGTGCAGTTCCTTGATCTCGGTGCGCATCTGCACGCGCAGCTTGGCGTCGAGGTTGGAGAGCGGTTCGTCGAACAGGAACACCTGCGGATCGCGCACGATGGCGCGACCCATCGCCACGCGCTGGCGCTGGCCACCGGAGAGCTGGCGCGGGTAGCGGTCCAGCAACTGGTTCAGGCCGAGGATGTCGGCGGCTTTCTTGACGCGTTCTTCGACGAAGGACTTTTCCTTCTTGGCCAGGGTCAGCGAGAAGGCCATGTTGTCGCGCACGGTCATGTGCGGATAGAGCGCGTAGTTCTGGAACACCATGGCGATGTCGCGATCCTTGGGCTGGACATTGTTGACCACCGTGCCGCCGATCAGGATTTCGCCGCCGGTGATTTCCTCCAGCCCGGCCAGCATGCGCAGCAGTGTCGACTTGCCGCAGCCGGAAGGGCCAACCAGGACCGTGAACTCGCCATCGGCGATATCGATGTCGACGCCCCGGATGATCTGGGTGCTGCCGAACTGTTTCTTGACTGCGCGAATCTGTACTGATGCCATCAAATGCTCCTCGTGTGTATCCTCGTATCGACGCTGCGGAACCGGTTCCAGGCGGAGACGGCCACAACGCACTTTGTTCATGCACACCCTGCTCGGGCATGTGGAGGATCGGTCCGATCCTCCTTTTTTTTCTGTTTTCTACACTGATGCATCGCCGGCTGGCGGCCGGCGACGGTGCTGCATTGGCGCCCCGTGGCGGGGTTGATGATTATGGATTCTTGCCAGTGACGACCACGTAGGAAGGCCGTCCGTTGCGGTCCCAGTCGATCAGATTCTGAGCCGCCTTGCGCCGCAGTTCGCGCGCTGCGACATCGGAGAAGAATGCCGCGTGCGGCGACAATAGCACACGTGGATGCTGGACGATAGCCGCCGCTGTCTCGGGTGGTTCGACCGGCAACACATCCAGCGCAGCACCCTTGAGCTTGCCGTTTTCCAGCGCCGCCAGCAGGTCGTCGATCTTGATCAGGCCGCCGCGGGCGGAGTTGACCAGATAGCTCTGCGGCTGCAGCAGGTTCAGCAGCGAGGCGTCGATCATGTTGCGCGTTTCATCGTTGAGCGGGGTGTGCAGCGAGACCACATGGGCCTGGCGGAACAGTTCCTCGCGGCCGACGCGCTCCACGTAGGCGGGGAAGTCGCCGTCGATGATGTAGGGGTCATAGGCGATCACGCGCTTGAAGAGATTGCGCGAGATATGCGCCATGCGCTTGCCGATGCGACCCAGGCCGATGATGCCGATGGTCAGGTCGGAGGCGCGCGGGATGATGCCGGCCGTGGTGTAGTGCCATTCACCGGCCTTGACGGCGCGGTCATAGACGGTGATGTTGCGGATCAGGTCCAGCGCCATCGCCAGGGCATGGGTAGCAACTTCGCCCACGCCATAGTCGGGCGAGTTGGCGACCCAGACGCCGTGCTGCGCGGCGTCGGCGGTATTGATGGTGTCAAAGCCGGCGCCATAGCGGCTGGCGATGCGGATTTCAGGACGCGCCGCGAACACCTTGGAGTTCACCGGTGCGTATTGCACCAGCAGGCCCTGGCAGCCCTCGGAGGCGGCGATCACCTCGTCTTCGGTGCGGCATTGTGCGGTCACGACTTCCACGCCGGCCTCCTTGTAGAGCGCCAGCTCCAGGTCGACATCGGGGAAATCGTAATCGGTAATCAGTACTTTCATTGCTCGTCTCCGTGATGGTTGTCTTGGTCCACCTGATGCAACTACTTCCAGGAGCACGGCCGCCGCTTGTGTGGCTGTACCGTGATCCCGGGTACGACTGATGCTGATATTAATGGGCTGCGAATGCTGATTGAGTTGCCGTTAATCCTTGCTTAATGTTGCTCGATATTGCTTGATGTTGCTTCAGGTGGAGTTCGCTGCAATCGGGTTTCTTGAAAAAGTCCTTGCTGCCCGCGCCCCGGCCAGCCAGCCAGCCAGCCGGGACGCGGATTGTTCTGCCTGCCTAGTGGTTGTCCTTGGGCACATAAGGTCCGCTCTTGCCGACCAGGAAATCGAGGTCGGCACCCTGGTTGGCCTGCTGCACGTGATCCACATAGAGCTTGACCCAGCCACGCTGCATCTGCGGCGGCAGTTCCGGCTTTTGCCACTGGGCGCGGCGGCGTGCCAGTTCTTCCTCCGACACATCCAGATGCAGCTTGCGGGCCTCCACATCCAGTTCGATGAAGTCGCCGTTCTGCACCAGCGCCAGTGGTCCGCCGGCGGCGGCTTCCGGCGAGACGTGCAAGACCACGGTGCCATAGGCGGTACCGCTCATGCGCGCATCCGAGACGCGCACCATGTCGGTGATGCCCTTGCGCAGGACCTTCGGCGGCAGCGGCATGTTGCCGGCTTCGGCCATGCCCGGATAACCCCTGGGGCCGCAGTTCTTGAGCACCAGCACGCAGGTTTCGTCGACGTCCAGGTTCTCGTCGTCGATGCGCTTGTGCAGGTCATCGCTGTTCTCGAAGACCACGGCGCGGCCGCGATGCTTCAACAGCGCAGGGGTGGCGGCCGAAGGCTTGATGACCGCGCCGTCGGGCGCCAGGTTGCCCTTGAGGATGGCGATGCCGGCCGCTTCCTTGAATGGCTTGTCGAAGGAGCGGATGACTTCCTCGTTCCAGTTCGGCGCGTCCTGGCAGTTTTCCCACAGGGTCTTGCCGTTGGCGGTGAGGGCGCTCTTGTCGATCACGCTTTCCAGCTGGCGGATCACCGCCGGCAGGCCGCCGGCATAGTAGAAATCTTCCATCAGGAATTTGCCCGAGGGCTGCAGGTCCAGCAGGCAGGGCAGCTTCTGGCCGATGTCGTCCCAGTCCTTGAGGTCGAGATCGATGCCGATGCGACCGGCGATGGCCAGCAGGTGGATCACCGCATTGGTGGAGCCGCCGATGGCGGCATTGACGCGGATCGCATTTTCGAAGGCCTGGCGGGTCAGGATCTTGGACAGCACCAGGTCTTCCTCGACCATCTGCACGATGCGGCGGCCGGCATTGCGGGCCAGCACATTGCGGCGCGCATCCACGGCCGGAATGGCGGCATTGTGCGGCAGACCCACGCCCAGTGCCTCGACCATGCTGGCCATGGTGGAAGCGGTACCCATGGTCATGCAGTGGCCGTGCGAGCGGTGCATGCAGCTCTCGGCCTCGAAGAATTCTTCCTGCGTCATCTTGCCGGCGCGCACATCTTCCGACATCTGCCACACGCCCGTGCCGGAACCCAGTTCACGGCCACGGTACTTGCCCGAGAGCATGGGGCCGCCGGACACGCCGATGGTCGGCACGTCCACCGAGGCTGCGCCCATGAGCAGGGCAGGGGTGGTCTTGTCGCAACCCATCAAGAGCACCACGCCATCCAGCGGATTGGCGCGGATCGATTCTTCCACATCCATGCTGGCCAGGTTGCGGTAGAGCATGGCAGTGGGGCGCAGCAGGGTCTCGCCCAGCGACATCACCGGGAATTCCAGCGGGAAGCCGCCGGCTTCCCAGATGCCGATCTTGACCTGTTCGGCCAGGGCGCGGAAGTGCGAGTTGCAGGGGGTGAGTTCGGAATAGGTGTTGCAGATGCCGATCACCGGACGGCCATCGAACTGGTCGTGCGGGATGCCGCGGTTCTTGACCCAGGAGCGGTAGATGAAGCCATCGCGGTCCTGGCGGCCGAACCAGGCCTGGCTGCGGCGGGTGGGTTTTTTGGTGTCGTCAGTCATGATCTTCCCTGACAGGCAGGCCGGATTGGGTGGCGCTGCCCGTGCAAATCCATCTGCTGCAGGCCGGATGGGCCTGCAGTGCGTGCAATGCGGTTGGTGCTTGCGTGATGCTTGCGTGCTGCTGCGCGCCGGCCCGGTCAGGACTGGCGCGCGGGGACCGGGTGACTGTCGCCCTGGTCAAAGAAATAGCGGGAAAAATCGATCAGCAAAAAGGCCAGCAAAGACCCGAAGGAAGAGGCGCGATGCAGGGCGCGACGCGCACGCACGCTGGAGGCCGAGGCGGCACAGACGCTGTGCGTCCAGCCAGCCAGGGTCCTGCGGTTCAGACTCGTTGCTCTGCCTTGGTAAGCCAATGAGATGTCTCCGTTGCCTGAAGCCGCCGGCATCTGCCGTGGCGGCTGGGTCTGTGCCGTCCGTTCTGCATGCGCTGCGGTCTACAGGTAAAAACCACCTGGGCCAGGCTGCGGATGCGACGTGACTTGTTCGATTGGCTGCGAGTCTATTGCAGCCGGATTTGTTTGGTCAAGTGGTAATACCAGAACGCGGGAAAGCTTTTTTGCCGATACCACACCCCCGTCAAACGCTACGCCCCTGCAACATGCGATGAAACCGGCTTTGTGGCTATAAGCTAGTGCTGGCAAGGGTTTGCGGCCGGGTAAAAATGTTGCGGAGCACCAAGGATGAATTATTTTGATGCGTTCCATTCATCCTTGACACTGCCGGAGTGATGTGAAATTCTAGGACCCGCTGGTCAGACCACATTACCTGTCGCTTTCATTTGTTCATGAATGAAGGACGACGGGCAAGCGTCCAAAACAAACATCCGGCCCGAACCGGAGCATAAAAAAGCAGCAAGGCACCAGGCCTGCACAACGACGAGACAGTCGGAGACATCCAGAAAGCGCAGGGACACCATCCTGTCCTGCCGTTTCGGTGCGCTCATGCAGGTCATGCAGCGGCAACGAAAGTCCTTTGCCAAACGTTGGCCGTCACCCAGTGTTAGCCGCAACCGACAACGGAGGAGACAATGGAATTGACCCGTAGAACCCTATTGAAGAGCCTGCTCGCGGCCAGTGCCGCCTGCAGCATGCTGGCCGCACCGGTAGCCTTTGCCGCCTGGCCGGAACGTCCCGTGACCCTGGTCGTGCCCTGGGGCGCCGGCGGCGGCACCGATGCCACCGCCCGCATCATCGGCGCCTTGCTGGAAAAAGACCTGGGCCAACCGGTCAACGTGGTCAACCGTACCGGGGGCAATGGCGCGGTGGGCCACCAGGCCATCGCCAGTTCGACACCGGATGGCTACACCATCGGCATCGCCACCGTGGAAATCTCGATGATGCACCACCAGGGCCTGACCAAGCTGACCCCGCGCGACTTCACGCCACTGGCGCTGATGAACTTCGACCCGGCGGCCCTGACGGTGAGCCATGATTCCCCCTACAAGAGCTTCGATGACCTGCTCAAGGCGGTCAAGGCCAATCCGGGCAAGCTCAAGGCCTCCGGCACCGGGCAGGGCGGCATCTGGCACCTGGGTCTGGCGGGCATGCTGAACGACCTGAAGGTGGCGCCCAATGCGGTGCGCTTCGTACCATCCAACGGCGCGGCACCGGCCATGGTGGACCTGGCCGCCGGTGGCGTGGACATCGTGGCGGCATCGCTGCCCGAGGCGCGTTCGCTGATCGATGCCGGCAAGGCGGTGCCGCTGGTGGTGATGGCCAATGAACCGGCAGCGCTCTATCCCAAGGTGCCGACCCTGAAGAGCCTCACCGGCAGCACCTGGACCAATGGCGCCTGGCGCGGCATCGTCGCGCCCAAGGGCTTGCCGGCCGACGTGCAGGGCAAGCTCTCGGCCAGCCTGAAGAAGATCTATGAGAGCAAGGAGTACAAGGACTTCATGAGCGGGCGTGGTTTCGGCGTGATGTATGCCGATTCGGCCGAGTTCGGCAAGTTCATGGACAAGAGCGACCAGGACATGGGCGCCATCCTGAAGACGCTTGGCATGGCCAGGTAATGCCGTGAGCGCGCCCTGCCTCGTTGGAGGGGGGCGCGCCGCTGTCGTCGTTTCTTTTCCAGGATCGTTTCCATGAAAATCAATGATGCCTTGTCCGGACTGCTGGTCGCGCTGTTCGCGGTGGTGCTCTGGATTGCCTCTTCCCGCCTGCCCGCGATGGGCCAGGATATCGGGCCCCACGTGTTTCCGCAGGCGCTGGCCGGCGGCCTGATGATCTGCGCCGTATTGCTGGTGCTGCGCGGCCTGCGTGGCCTGCGCAAGACGCGTTCGTCCCACGGCACCACTCTCTCCACGATCTCCACCACCGGTGCCGATGACCAGGACGCGCACTGGTTCACGCTGCCGGACTGGTTCGGCAGCCGCCATGCGGTGCTGGCCTTCCTGCTCGTTCCGGCCTCGCTGCTGTTCTACATCTGGGTGTCGGAACCACTGGGCTTCCTGCCCACCGCCGTGGTGCTGCTGCTGGTGCTGTTCCTGACCTTCCGCACCCGTCTGATGGTGGCCGTGCCGGTGGCCCTGGTCAGCGCGCTGCTCATTCACACCATCTTCTACAAGTTGCTCAAGGTACCCCTGCCCTGGGGCATCCTGACGCCGCTGGCCTGGTAAGGAGACGACATGCTTGCCAATATCTATGCCGCCTTTGGGATGGTGTTCGATCCCTACGTGCTGGCGGTCATCCTCGGTTCGTCCATCTTCGGCCTGTTCATGGGGGCCGTGCCGGGTTTGTCGGCCACCATGGCCGTGGCGCTGCTGGTGCCGGTGACCTTCTTCATGCCGCCGGTGCCGGCCATCGCGGCCATGGTCTCGGCCACGGCCATGGCGATCTTCTCGGGCGATATCCCGGGCTGCCTGCTGCGTATTCCCGGCACGCCCTCGTCAGCGGCCTACACCGACGAAGCCTATGCCATGACCATGAAGGGGCAGGGCGAGATTGCGCTCGGCGCCAGCCTGGTGTTCTCGGTCATCGGTGGCCTGTTCGGGACCATCGTCCTGATCCTGGCCGCGCCCGCGCTGGCCGAGCTGGCCTTGAAGTTCTCCTCCTTCGAATACTTCTGGCTGGTGCTGCTGGGCTTGACCTGCGCCATCTTCATCGCTTCCGACAATCCCCTGAAGGGTTTCGTATCGCTGTTCCTGGGCATGTTCATCGCCTCGGTCGGCATGGGCAACCCGGCCGGCGCGCCGCGCTTTACCCTGGATCAGCCGGACCTGCTGGGCGGGGTCTCGCTGGTGCCGCTGATGGTGGGCATGTTCGCCATGTCGGAGGTGCTGCGCTTCGCGGTCTCGCGCGACTTCACCATGAAGGTCGCCAAGAGCGAGGTCGGCAACGTCTTCAAGGGCATGTGGGGCCTGATGGTGAAGTACCCCAAGTCGGTACTGCGCGGCAGCGTGCTCGGTACGCTGGTGGGTGCCTTGCCGGGCGCCGGCGCCGATATCGCGGCCTGGATGTCGTATGCGATGAGCAAGAAGATGTCCAAGGAGCCGGAGAAGTTCGGCACCGGCCATCCGGAAGGCATCGTCGAATCGGGCGCGGCCAACAATTCGGCGTTGGCCGGTGCGTGGATTCCGGCGCTGGTGTTCGGCATCCCCGGGGACTCCATCACGGCCATCGTCATCGGTGTGCTGTACATGAAGAACCTCAATCCGGGGCCGATGATCTTCGTCGAAAATCCGGTGTCGATGTATGCCATCTTCCTCGTCTTCATCCTGGCCAACCTGCTGATGCTGCCGCTGGGCTTCTGGTGTATCAAGATGGCCAAGCGTATCCTGTCCATTCCGCGTGGCATCCTGATGCCGCTGATCCTGCTGTTCTGCATCGTCGGTTCCTACGCCACCAACAACAGCGTGACCGATGTGGGCATCATGCTGGTGTTCGGCCTGTTGGCCTATGTGATGGAAGAGAATGGTTTCCCGGTCGCACCGGCGGTCCTGGGCGTGGTGCTGGGCGGCATGCTGGAGGAGCATTTCGTGACCTCGATGATCAAGTCGGACGGTCAGTTCCTGGCCTTCTTCGAGCGTCCCATCGCCGGCACGCTGGGCGTGATCACGTTGCTGCTGTGGTTGCTGCCGCTGGTGCTCAGGCTGGTGCGCAGGAAGAGCATGGTCGCCGCATAAGCGCATGAAAAATTTCAGTTTCTGTCAATGATTCAAGCAAGGAAAGGATGGTTGTTGCAATGGCTGCACCCGAACGTTTTTCCGCTGATGCGTTGCGTCAGTTCGCCACCACGCTGCTGCAGAAGGCCGGGCTGGAAGCCGACAAGGCCGACAGCGTCGCCGCCACCCTGGTGGACGGCGACCTGCTGGGCCACGACACCCACGGACTGGCGCTGCTGGCGCCCTATGTCAAGGAGCTGGAAAAAGGCAGCATGACCAAGACCGGCCAGCCGGAAGTGCTGTCCGAACGCGCCGCTGCACTGGCCTGGGATGGCCGTCGCCTGCCGGGGCCGTGGCTGGTGCATCAGGGCATCGATGCGCTCATCCCCAAGGCCCGTGACTACGGCACCGCCTCATTGACCATCCACCATAGCCATCACATCGCCTGCCTGGCCGCCTATCTGCTGCGCGCCACGCAGGAGGGCTTCATGATGATCCTGGCCAGTTCCGACCCGGCGGTGCAGAGCGTGGCGCCGTTCGGCGGGACCCAGGCGGTATTTACGCCCAATCCGATTGCGGCCGGCATTCCTACCTCCGGCACGCCATTCCTGGTCGATATCTCGGCCTCGATCACCACCAATGGCATGAGCAACCGCCTGCACAAGGCCGGCAAGCAGTTCGAGGAAGAATGGCTCATCGATGGCCACGGCAATCCCAGTCGCGACCCGGCCGTGCTGGCCACCGACCCACCCGGTACCATCCTGCCGCTGGGGGGCTTGTCGGCCGGGCACAAGGGCTTCGGGCTGGCGGTGCTGATCGAGGCGCTGACCGGTGGGCTGTCCGGTTTCGGTCGTGCCGATCCGCCGGCGGGATGGGGCGCGACGGTGTTCATGTCGCTCTACGATCCTTCGGCCTTTGGCGGCGAACAGGACTTCCGGCGCCAGATGGACCATATCGCCGCATCCTGCCGCAACAATCCGCCGCGTCCGGGCGTGGGCCAGGTGCGCATGCCGGGCGACCGGGGCATGCAGCGTCGGACCGAGCAGATGGCCCAGGGCGTGGCGCTGCATCCGACCATTGCGCCCATGCTGCGCGAAAGTGCCGCCGCCTACGGCCTGGAGTTTCCCGCCACCCTGAGCTGATCACACACAACATGCCCATCGAAGCGATCGAACCGCAGCGGCTGTACCGGCAGATCAGCGACCAGTTGCGCAAGCTGATCGTGGATGGCGAGTTTGCGGTCGGTTCGCGCCTGCCGTCCGAGCGTGACCTGGCGCTGCAACTGGGGGTGAGTCGGCCCTCCTTGCGCGAGGCCCTGATCGCGCTGGAGGTGGAAGGGCATATCGAGGTCAGGATGGGCTCGGGCATCTATGTCTGCCCGCCGGTGCAGCGCGAGCGGCGCAGTGACCTGTCCGGCGAGGAGGGGCCGCTGGAGCTGATCCGCGCCCGCGAGATGATCGAAGGGGAGGTGGCCTATGCCGCCGCCCAGCATGGCAGCCGGCAACAGATCGCCGCCATCGAGGAGGCCTATGCGCTGATGATTTCCAATGCCGAGGCCGGCATCGATCCGCTGGTGGCTGACCGGCTGTTCCATATCCGGATGGCCGAGGCGACCGGCAACAGCGTGCTGGTCGGGCTGGTGACGCAATTGTTCGATGCCCGCCTGGGACCGCTGTTCGAACGCCTGCACAGTCACTTCGACGGGACCCGGGTGTGGCAGGAAGCCATCGACGAACACGGCCTGATCATGCAGGCCCTGCGCGAGCGCAATCCCGAGCAGGCCCGTGCGGCCATGCGGCGGCACATGGATATCGCTTTCACGCGCTACAGCGCCAACCTGATCCGCGAATACGGCAATCGCCAGCAGCAGGAGGGCAAGCCGCGCAAGCGCACGGCCCGCAAGGTCGAGACTCAGTTGAAATAGGTGCGCGCCATCTCGAAGCGGGTGGCGAAGTAGGGGTTGTCCATACGCGTGATGTGCACCTTGCCGTTGGTGGAGGGCGCATGCACGAAGCGGCCGTCACCGAGGTAGATGCCCACGTGCGAGAAGGGCTTGTTCATGGTGTTGAAGAACACCAGGTCACCGGCGCGCAGCTGCGAGGGATCGATCTGGCGACCACGCCGCGCGATGTCGGCGGCGCTGCCGCTGATGCGGTAATGGGCGGCCTGACCGAAGATGTAGGAGACCATGCCGCTGCAATCCAGGCCGGCCGAGGGATTCTTGCCGCCGAAGCGGTACCCGGTGTCGATCAGCGAGAGCGCATAGAGCGCCACTTCATTGCCGTTTTCACTGGCCGGCAGTGCCGGCACCTGCGATTGCGGGGCGCCGGGCAGCCGTTCGATGGGGGGCGCGGTCGGTGTGGTGCCGCAGGCGGCCAGCACCAGCGCGGTGGCCAATGCGGCCACTGCAGCCAACGACGACCGGGTGGATGGCGCGCTGGCCATCCGGTTCGAAGCAATCCGCACGCGCCCCGCCATCGCTTACTTCCCGATCTTGGCCAGGACCACTTCCAGCATGTCGAACATCTGGTCGATTTCTTCCTTGGTCACGTTCAGGGCCGGCATGAAGCGCAGCAGGTTCGGGCGCGGCGAGTTCAGCAGCAGACCCACCGGCTCCAGGTTGCGTGCCGCTTCGACGATCTGCGGGCCGACGTCGCGGCCCAACTGCATGGCGCGCAGCAGGCCTTCGCCACGCTCGCCTTCGAAGCCGTACTTTTCCGAGATTTCCAGCGAACGCTGGCGCAGGTACTGACCGCGCTCGCGCACGCCTTCCATGAAGCCGGGCTTCAACAGTTCCTTGATCACGGCCACGCCCACTGCGGTCATCAGCGGATTGCCGTTGTAGGTGCCGCCCTGTTCGCCGGCTTCGAAGCAGGCGATCTCTTCACGCGCCAGCAGGGCTGCCAGCGGCACGCCGCCGCCGATGCCCTTGGCCAGGGTCATGATGTCGGGTTCGATGCCGGAATGCTGGTAGGCGAACAGCTGGCCGGTACGGCCCATGCCGCTCTGCACTTCATCGACGATCAGCAGCAGGTTCTTTTCCTTGGTCAGGGCGCGCAGGCCCTGCATGAATTCCTTGGTGGCGGGGATCACGCCGCCTTCGCCCTGCACCGGCTCCAGCATCACGGCCACGGTGTGTTCGCCGATGAGCGCCTTGACGCTGTCCAGGTCATTGAGGATGGCCTTGGGGAAGCCCGGCACCTGCGGGGCGAACATGGTATCCCAGCCGTCCTTGCCGCTGGCCGACATGGTGGCCAGGGTACGGCCGTGGAAGCTGTGCTTGAAGGTGATGATCTCGAAGCGCGCCGAACCGTTGGCGGCCGGGTTCTTCTTGCCCCACTTGCGGGCCAGCTTGATGGCGCCTTCGTTGGCCTCGCCGCCGCTGTTGGCGAAGAACACGCGGTCGAACACCGAGTTCTCGGTCAGCAGCTTGGCCAGCTCGATGGAGGGCTGGTTGTAGAAGGCCGGGGAGGGATTGATCAGCTTCTTGCTCTGCACGGCCAGGGCATCGGCGATACATTGCGGCGCATGACCCAGGGTGTTGACGGCCCAGCCCTGGAGGTAGTCGAGGTAACGCTTGCCGTTATGATCGGTCAGCCACATGCCCTGGCCTTCGGTGAAGACCAGCTCGGGGCGGTTGGTGACGTACATCAGCTTGTTGGCGTCGGACTGGCTGTATTGCATCGATGGACTCCTGCAAGGATTGCTTGCGATAGGGTGATAGGAATGGTGCGGGACAGACCGTTGCTGACACACTGGCAGGAAGCGGTAGGCGCACGACAGACCCGGATGGCGGATAAAAAAAAGCCACAGGGTTTGCCTGTGGCTTCGCGATTCGTTTCACTTCACGCGCGCAGCAGCAAACCTTTCTCAGGTTGGCTGCGACGTCGTAAAAATGTGGCGTTGGCGATCATTCGGTGAATATTAGGACGTTTTGCGCATAGCGTCAAAAAGAAATTTCCCGCCGGACCCGCTCACGGGCGCATCCGGCGGGCCACCGTTGCAATTTCATCGCATCGCGCCGGGCCGCGTGGCGTCAGGTTTGGGCGGCATCTTCGCAAATGCGCGTGACGCCGGCATGACAGTACGCTGCTCAGCTTGCCGGGCTGTCCGAGACGGCCTTGGCCAGGTCGGCTTCGGAGGTGAAGGAGTCGGCGTAGAACTCGTCGTCCGGCAAACCGCACTGGGCGCTGAAGTCGCGCTGTGCCGATTCGACCACGATGGGCGCGCCGCAGGCATAGACCTGGTGGCCGGAGAGGTCGGGGAAGTCTTCCATCACGGCACGATGGACGAAGCCGCTGCGGCCGCTCCACTGGTCTTCCGGCTGGGCGTTGGACACCACCGGCACGTAGGTGAAGTTGGGCAGGTCGCGCTGCCACTGCTGGCACAGCGCGTCCATGTACAGGTCCTGCGGCCGACGACCGCCCCAGTACAGGGTGATCGGGCGGGTGGAGCCGGCATGTTCCAGCTGCTCGACGATGGCCTTGATGGGCGCGAAACCGGTGCCGGAGGCCAGCAGGACGATGGGCTTGTCCGAATCCTCGCGCAGGAAGAAGGTCCCCAGCGGGCCTTCGATGCGCAGGATGTCGCGCTCCTTCAGGGTGGTGAAGACCTGGTCGGTGAACAGGCCGCCCGGCAGATGGCGGATATGCAGGCTCATGGGCTCCTCCTTGTGCGGGGCGGTGGCCATGCTGTAGCTGCGGCGCTTGCCGTCGCGCAGCAGGAACTCCACATACTGGCCGGCCTTGTACTGCAGGCGGTCGTTGGCCGGCAGTTGCAGCGAGAGCACGATGACGTCGTCCGCCACCTTGTCCAGCTTGGCCACGCGCACCGGCAGCTTGCGCACCGGGATTTCGCCCACGCCGGCCACTTCGCGGGCCTCGATGGTGACATCGCTCTGCGGCTTGGCCACGCAGAACAGGGCAAAGCCCAGTTGCTGCTCGTGCGCCGAGAGGGCGCGTTCCTGGTGCGGGCCGTGCTCCACCTGGCCGGCCACCAGCTTGCCCTTGCAGGAGCTGCAGGCGCCGTTCTTGCAGCCGTAGGGCAGGCCCACGCCGGCGCGGATGGCCGCAGTGAGGATGGATTCACCTGCGTCGCAGGAGAACTGACGGCCGCTAGGCTGGACTGTGACTTGGAAACTCATACAATTCTGCTTCTGGATAAATTTGGATTGAATACCGTGAAAAAACTGGGCCTGCCCCGCGTACTGATCCTGGGTTGTGGCGATGTCGGCCTGCGCCTGCTGCCGCTGTTGCTGCCGCGCTATCGCGTGCTGGCCGTGACCAGCCACCCCGAACGTTGCGCCGAACTGCGCGCGGCCGGTGCCATTCCCATCGTCGCCGACCTCGACGCGCCCCTGACACTGGGCCGCCTGGCACGCCTGGCGCCGACCATCCTGCACCTGGCACCCCCGCAGTCGGACGGCCGCATCGACCGCCGTACCCGCAATTTGGCCGCCATTTTACCCGAGGGTGCGCGCCTGGTTTACATCAGCACCACCGGGGTGTACGGAGATTGCGCTGGCGCAAGCTTCGACGAGACCCGCCGTGTCAACCCGCAGAACCTGCGCGCCGTGCGCCGGGTCGATGCCGAAACGGTGCTGCGGGCCTGGGCGCGGCGCCGGCACGGTCGCCTTTCCATCCTGCGCGTGCCGGGGATCTATGCCGCCGACCGCCTGCCGCTGGAACGCCTGCAAAAGGGCCTGCCGGCGCTGGTGGCGGGGGAGGACGTGCATACCAACCACATCCATGGCGACGACCTGGCCCGCATTGCCGCCGCTGCCATGCGCCTGGGCGCGCCCAACCGCGTCTATCATGCCGTCGACGACACGCAACTGAAGATGGCCGACTACTTCGACGCCGTGGCCGACGCCGCCGGCCTGGCCCGTCCGCCGCGCCTGCCGCGTGCCGAGCTGGAACGCAGCGTCTCGCCGATGATGCTGTCCTTCATGTCGGAATCGCGCCGTCTGGCCAACCAGCGCATCAAGCAGGAACTGGGCGTGCGACTGCGCTATCCCGACGTCCAGGCCTTGTTGACTGAATGGAAACTGACGAAAACCTGACGTCTTTATGCGTTTTGGGCGTCTTTCTTATTCGAAATACGAATAAGCATACGATTTTTAAGTAGTTGTTCGGCCTGGCCGGCAACAGTACAGTGCATCCCTGACAAAAAGGGGAAAGCGCGCCCGGGGGCGCTCTGTGATCCCTCCCACGCCTCCTGATCCAGGCATTTCAACCGCATCTCAACCTGCGCGGCCCGGCCGCCGGACGACATGAAGCTATCTTTCAACAACGTCGCCAAGCGCTTCGGCGACCTGCACGTGATCGAGGAATTCACCCGCGACATCGCATCGGGTGAGCTGGTCGCGCTGGTCGGCCCTTCCGGTTGCGGCAAGTCCACCCTGCTGCACATGGCTGCCGGCCTGGAAAAGCCCAGCAGCGGCACGGTCGCCGCTGACGGCCAGGTCATTCGCGGCCCGCACCCCGAGCGCACCCTGATGTTCCAGGAAAACGCGCTCTATCCCTGGCTGACCCTGCAGCAGAATGTGGCCCTGGCCCTGGAATTCCAGAACGTCGACAAGAAGAAGGCCGCCGAGCAGGCCGCCGTCTGGCTGGACAACGTCAAGCTCAAGGGCTTCGAACACTACTACCCGCACCAGGTCTCGGGCGGCATGCGCCAGCGCGCCGCGCTGGCACGCGCCTTCATCTCGCAGCCCAAGGCCCTGCTGCTGGACGAGCCCTTCGGCGCCCTTGATGCGCTCACCCGCATGACCCTGCAGGATGCCCTGCGCGACCTGATCCGCCAGCAGGGGCCGACCGTGGTACTGGTCACCCACGATGTGGACGAGGCGCTGTTCCTGGCCGACCGCATCTTCGTGTTCAGCCCGCGCCCGGCCAAGGTCTTGAAGGAATTCAATCTCGTGCATCACGAAAAGACGCACGACCTGTCCGAATTCGCGGCCACCCGTCGCGAGATCCTCTGCCTGCTGGGCATCCACGCCGAGCAGGACGAATTTGCCAAAAACATTGAAGGGGTAGGAGTATGAAACTCGCACGCATCCTGGCACCGGCCATCGCCGCCGCTGCCCTGGCTTTCACCGGCAACGCCTTTGCCCTGGAAAAATTCAAGATCGGCTACCTGCGCGTCATGGACGATGCCCAGGCCATGGCTGCCTATGAAGCCGGCCTCTACAAGAAGTACGGCCTGGATGTGGAACTGATCGAGTTCAAGTCCGGCACCGACCTGGTCAAGGCCATCGTCGGCGGCCAGCTCGACAGCGGCGTGTTCGGTTTCTCCAATGCCGTGGCCTGGGCCTCCAAGGGTGCCGACCTGAAGGTGGTGGGCGGCGCGCAACTGGGCTATCACGCCCTGGTGGCACGCGAGGATTCGGGCATCAACAAGGTCGCCGACCTGAAGGGCAAGACCCTGGCCTCGCAAGCCGAGGGCAGCACCGCGGACACCGTGCTCAAGGGCGTGGTCCTGCGCGACGCCGGCGTCAAGCCGGATGACGTCAACGTCATGGGCGTCTCGCCCCAGGTGGCGGTGCAGTCGCTGGTGGGCAAGCGCGTGGACGCGGCCTTCCTGTTCGAACCTCAGGCCCGCATCGCGCAACTGATCGCACCGGTCAAGCAGATCTACGAGATCGGCGAAGTCTGGCCCTTCCCCTGCATGGTGGTGATCACCTCCGGCGAGACCCTGAAGAAGAAGCGCGAGGCCGTCTGGAAGTCGCTCGACGCCCAGCGTGACGCCATCACCCTGCTGCAGAAGAAGCCCGCCGAGGCCTCCAAGCTGATCGCCGGCTATTTCATCGCCGAGCCGACCCTGAAGACTTTGAAGCACGGCGAGATGCTGCGTGAAGACGTGATCCGCGATGCCATCAAGAGCCAGACCTTCACCCCCAAGATCAACAAGAAGGACCAGGACCGCATGCAGGAGATTGCCGATATCCTGCAATCCCAGGGTTCGCTCAAGACCCGCGATGGCAAGCCCTTCGACGTGAACTCCATCACCGACCTGTCGTGGCAGAACGCCCGCAAGCTGTAAGGTTCGGGTTGTCGGGATAGGTCGTATTCGTTCTTACCCTGGCCGGACCCAGTCCGGCCATCGTCTTTTATTCGTCTTATGAGCTCACAGCGTCGCGTTACCGGTCTCCGCAAGAAGCTGGCCATGGTCCTGGCCATCGCCTTCATCCTCCTGATGTGGCAGATCGCGGCCTGGTCGCTGCCTTCCTTCCTGATGCCGGGCGTGCCGTCGGTGGCGGCGCGCCTGTTTGAAGAGGTGCAGTCCAGCAATTTCCGCCTGGCCTTGTTCGGCAGCCTCTATCGCCTGGGCCTGGGCTATGGCTCGGCGCTGGTGCTGGGCATCGGTTTCGGCCTGATCGGCGCGGTGCTGTTCTTCTTCCGCGAAGTGCTGAAGTCGGCCATCGTGATCCTGCAATCGATCCCGTCCATCGCCTGGGTGCCGCTGTTCCTGATCCTGATGGGCTTCGGCAACCTGCCCATCGTGGTGGTGGTGGCCATCGCCGCCTTCTTCCCGGCGGCGCTGTCGGTGATGAACGCCACCGAGAGCGTGCAGCAGGTGCATGTCTCGGCGGCCCGCGTGATGGGTGCGTCGCGCCTGTCCATGCTGCGCCGGGTCTACCTGCCGGCGGTGATGCCGGAACTGATCACCGGCGCCCAGCTGGCCTTCGGTAATGCCTGGCGTGCACTGATCTCGGCCGAGATGCTGGTCGGTTTCGGCAAGGGGCTGGGGCGCACGCTGGCCTACTCGGGCGAGACGGCGGACATGATCGGTGTGATGGCCAATATCCTGACCATTGCCATCCTGGCGGCGCTGATCGACCAGGTCATCCTGGAAAACCTCAAGCACCGACTGCTGCGGTATCAGTATGTCTGAGCGGTATGTCTGAGGAAAAATCCTGATCCGGGTTTGACCCAACACCAGGTATTCAAGTCATCTGGACTCACGATGCGCGGTCTTCATTCTTTCATTTTTGCGCTGGCGGCATTGCTGTCATGCAGCCTGCAAGCCGGTGTACTGGATGACGCCCGCCGCAGCGGGCAGCTGCGTATCGGTCTGGATCACGTACCGCCGACCTACAAGGGCGGCATGAAATTCCGCACGCCGGAAAACATCGCCACCGTGCTGGCGGACGACCTGGCCGCGCAGTGGAAGGTGAAGGCCGAGCTGCAGACCAACGTGGCCGAACGTGCCGCCGTGAAGGGGATACGGCCCGAGCTGGTGTTCACCCGCACGGCGCCCGGGCAGGCCGCGGCCGGCGATGTGGTCGAGATCCCCACCGGCTACAGCGCCGGCGGCATGGCCATCATGCGCACCGACACCACCATCCGCAAATGGGAAGACCTGCAGGGCCGCAGCGTCTGCGTCGCCATCGGTTCGCCCTATGTCGGCACGCTCGCTGCGCGTTACGGCGCCATCGAAAAGCAGATGCCGGCCCCGGCTGATTCGCTGCTGGCGGTGCGCACCGGCCAGTGTGACGCAGCCGTGCATGACGACACGCTGATGAAGGCCCTGCTCAAGCTGCCGGAATGGAAAAAGTTTTCCGCCCAGTTGCCGCCCACCTCCCGCCAGGCACTGGTACTGCAAGTACGCAGCAGCGACCCGGCCGATCTGGCGGCGGCACGCCAGGTGGCAGCGCGCTGGAACGAGGCGTTCTGGGGCAATGCCGTCAAGAAGTGGGTCAATAGCGTCGCCTTCGAGGTCTATCTGGATCAGAACGTTCCGGATTGTCATTGATCGGCGGGAATCGGGGGCCGGCAAAGAGCGGACGCCACTGATGGCGGGCGGCCCTGATGTGTTCACGTACGGATTGTTCGTTGTCATGCCGGTGTTGCCTTCAATTAGGCCCTAGGTTCCCACCCAATCTGCGCATCTCGCAGATTGGGTGGGAACAGGCCCTAGATAGGGGGCCCTCCCCACGCTCGGTTCTCCTGCAGCACTGCGGCTGCTGGTGGCGGATGCCCGGAGAACTGCCGCGTCCTTCACGTAGCCGGCTTATACACCAAAGATCGTCTGCGTATTCGCCGCCACATACTTCAGGTTCTGCAAGTTCAGCGTATAGGTCTGGCTACCGGCACCGGCGCCGTCTAAATCCACCACCAAGGTCGTGCCAAGCCCATCTGCGGTGGCCGCCGCGCGTGTGGCAAAGCTGGCGAAGTTGGCCGCCGTCACCGTCTGCCCAAACACCTGCACCTTGTCCAGACCGAGCTTGAAGTCGGTCACCGTGGCGCTGAAGTTGCCCGTCTTGCCAAAGGCGCCCACCGTGAGCGTATCGGCGCCATCGCCCGTGGTGACCGTGGGCGAGCTGCCGCTGGGGGTGGCGCTGAGCAGCAAGCCGTCGCTGCCACTACCGCCGCTCAAGTCCCCCATGGATTGCGCCGCCCAATACCAGCCCAACCCCACATCCTTGATCACCGACGTTTGCCCGTTGTGGATGCTGCCTTCGGTCACGTTGGTTACCGTTGCCGTCAGGTCCCGGTAAAAGCCCGGGGCCAGCAGATTGGGCGCGGCTTGCAGCGTGAAGCTGTTGGTGCTTGCCGCGGTGCTGTCGAAGGTGAAGGTGTCGAAGGCCAGCATCTTGCCGCCCAGGCTGATGGTCACCAGATATTGCTGGTTGCCGGTCAGGCCGGGTGTAGTGATGTTGCCGCTAAAGATCAAGCCCTTGTCATAGACCCCGCCGCTGCCCGTGCCAGGGTCGGTGATGGCGGCATAACGCTCACCCCCCAGCACCACGGCCTTGGCGTTGGCGTCAGTGTCGTAGGAGGCCTTGACCGTGAGCTGGGTCAACAGTGGCGCCTTCATGGCCGCGCTGATGCTCACCGTCTCGGCCGCCGATAGGCTGCTGGCGCCGGCGGCCGTGGTGTATTTGCTGACGATGGCATGGTTGCCGGCCGACAGGCTGTCGCTGACCTTGAGCTCCAGCGTTGCCAATGTGCCCGTCCCCGTCGTGAGATCGGTGCTGGTGAGCGTCTTGCTCACCAGCAGCTTGGTCCCCTCGTAGAGCGCAATCACGTCGCCCGCCTGCGCCCTGGCCCGGGTGAAGGACACCGCCATGGTCGGCGTACTGTTTTCGTTGGCCGTGGTGGTCTGGTAAAGCAGGCGGATGTTGCCCATGTCGTAACCGCCTTCGCTGGCGCTGCTGCTGCCGGTAAAGCGGTACTGATCGGTGAGCAGCAAGTCGACGTCCAGCGCGCGCACATCCTTGATGGTCTTGATGGAAATGCTCTTGAGGAAGGCATCGGATTCGGAAAACTTAAGGACGGTGGTGTTCATGGGGACTCTCTGAAGGAACGGATGGATAGAAATCGGCAAGTGGCGCTTGCCATGCGTCATGACCGGGCGCGGCGTTGCATCCGTTGGGGATGGGGGGGGCGTGCGGTCGTGCACATGAGGTCGACGCATCGCTCGTCGATTCGTGATCGGAGCATGGGATGCGAATGGAACCGCGACAAACGATATGCGGATGCGATGATGAAGGCAGGTTCTTGGTACGGTAAGGAGTGCGGTGGAAATTCAGCGAAAACTAGAAAGGATCGCGAATTTGTATCGACGGAATTCTGGATTTGAATCGATTTAAAGCGACGTACTTCAATCGTTGGGGGAACGGTACTTGGCTTTCTCGTCGGGTCTCTTGCGTGCTAGTCAGGTTGCGTCACCCAGCAATTTCGCGGCGCTGGCTGGGCCGTATCACCGACCGACGTTGGCGGATATGCGCCCGCTTGCCCTGGTCTGCGTCCCGCTGACATGGCCTGCAGGGGGCAGCTGGTTCTTGATGGGGGGCGGCCGTCCATCGGCATCGTCCCGGAACTGGATCTCGTGGTAGTCGTGACGGCGGGCTATTGCCAGGATGACAGTGCGCAGGCTTTCAACGTGCAATATGGCGTGTTTGGACAGGCCCTAGTTGAAGCGGAGGAGAGGGGTGCTGGCCTGCATCGCTTGCCCTTCAAGGCCGCGCTGACGAATCCGCTGGCCAGTGATATCGGGCTTGCCTGCAAGACAATCACTTGCCGCCCTGACATCGATGTCCACCGGAATAGGGCGTTTTATTTGCCAGATTCATCACAGTTTCCCCACTGCACCCCGGTAAATCTGCATGCCTCAGGATTTTCCCGGTGGCAGAGCACGACAATGGGCGTAACATAGCGAATTCGTACCAGCAGCGGTACGCCCGATCCGGTTCAGTATCCATCTTCAGTCTTCGCAGTCACAGGGAGCCCAACATGCCCATCGACATTTCCTCCGCCGTCAACGCCGTCGTCGCCGACCCCAACGGCAATACGCCCACTACGGGCAAGGCCAACGACCCGGTCGCCGTGCGTCGTGCCGAGGAGGCCGCCGCTGCCGCCAAGGCCGAAATGCGCCGCCAGGAAGAAATCCAGGCCGACGAAACCCGTGCCGAGACCGCCAACGAAGAGCGCAATCGCCGCGAACAGGCTTCGCGCAACTCCACCGGCGAAATCATCGGCACCACCATCAATTCGGTGGCCTGAGCCGCTTTATTCCGTAGGGCAATGAATACCCGCCCTGCCAATCCGATGGCAGCGCGGGCTTTGTCGTTGCCGCTCGTCCTCAGTGGTGGCCGGGGCCGTTCAGTGAGCCCAGCAGCCAGGTTTCGGCCATGTCGATCTGGTTGATCAGCATCAGGAAGGTTTCATCGTTGATGCGCTGTTCGGCGCGCAGGTAGTGCACCTCCAGGCGCTCGGCGCGGATCGCCTCCAGCCGCAGTTCGCGCTCGAACTGCTTGAAGCGGTTGGCGGCGCGCTGGGTTTCTTCCGAATCGCTCTCCGCATTCATCCGCATCCGGTAGGTGGCCAGCAGGCTGCCGCTGACTTCGGTCAGCAGCGCCAGGTCGTTTTCGTCCAGGGTCACGCCGATGCGTTCCTGGGCGGTTTCGATGCTGCGCACGGCGGCCTCCGACAGGCGCAGGCGCGCCATCATCTCTTCGGCCCGGCGCCGCTTGACCTCGGCATCAAGCTGCAGGTCCTTGAGCAGCCACGGCAGCAGGAAGCTGCCGAACAGCAGCGAGCTGACGATCACCCCGGTAGCCAGGAAGATCAACAGGTCGCGTGCCGGGAAGGGCGTATGTTCCTTCAGCAGCAGCGGGATCGACATCACGCCGGCCAGGGTGATGGCGCCGCGCACGCCCGAGAGCGCGGTGATGCTGATCAGGCGCAGGTCGAACGTGCGGTTACGCCCGCTCTGCCCCCGCAATGCCGAGGCAAAGCGGCGCATGCGCAGGTTGATCCAGACCCAGACGAAGCGCAGCACGATCAGTGCCACGGTGATGGCCAGGATATAGACGAACAGGTGCCACACCGGGACGTTGCCGGCCATCTGCGCATCCACGTGGGCCAGGCTGACGATACCCGGCAACTGCAGGCCCAGCAGCAGGAAGGACATGCCGTTGAAGACGAACTCCAGCATGGTCATGATGCTACGCCCCTGCAGGCGGGTGGCGGCCGATTCGCCGCCGGCCGTTTCCACGTAGGGCATGAGCATGCCGGCGGCCACCGCCGCCAGGATGCCGGACAGGCCGAAATGTTCGGCGAAGATGTAGGCCGAGAAAGGGATCAGCAGCAGCAATACCACCTGGATGCCCGGCTCGTCGCCGGCCCATTCGATGATCTTGCGCCGGATCAGGCCGAAGCCCCAGGCCACGATCAGGCCGACCGCGACACCGCCGGCAGCGATCAGCACGAAGGAAATGCTGGCGTCCAGCAGCGAGAAGCTGCCGGTGATGACGGCGGCAATGGCGAACTTGAAGGCCACCAGGCCGGAGGCGTCGTTCATCAGTGCCTCGCCCTCCAGCACATGCTGCATCGAGGCCGGCAGGCGCCCCTTGCCGATGATGGACGAGACCGCCACCGCATCGGTGGGCGAGAGCACTGCGGCCAGCGCGAAGGCCGAGGGCAGCGAGATGACCGGGATCATCCAGTGGATGAAGTAGCCCACCCCGACCACGGTGAACATCACCAGACCCAGCGCCAGGGCCAGGATGGGACGCGCCAGCCGGAAGAACTCGCGCTTGGGCATGCGCCAGCCATCGGTAAAGAGCAGTGGCGGGATGAACAGCAGCAGGAACAGTTCCGGATCGAAACTGATGCGCAGGCCGAACATGGGCAGCGCCAGCACGGCACCCAGGGCGATCTGGAACAGCGGCAGGGGCAGCTTGAACGGTGCCAGTCTTGCCACCACGCCGGAGACGGCGACGGCCAGCAGCAGGATCAGGACGGTAAAGACGATTTCCATGAGGCAGCGGTAGTGTGTTCTTGTGATGAGGCGCGGGAGGGTCAGACCCGCATGACCGCACTGAGTTGCAGGGGAGTTACAAAGGCTTGCAAGCCGGTTGCAGATGGTTTGCCAGGCGATGCAGGAGAGGGGGAAGTATACGGCAGGAGGGGGCACTCCGTCGCCTGAGCGTGAAGTGGTGGCGACGTCTGCAAAGGAAATGCCGCCCGGTGAGGTACCGGGCGGCATCGTGGGTCAGAGGAACAACGGTGGGCGCCTCAGCCTGCGACCTTGGCCAGGTAGCGCGCGCGCCAGGGTTTCAGGACCATCAGCGCCAGGCAGGCGGTCAGGATGTCCAGCGTGATGGCGGTGCCGAACACCGGGTGCCAGCTGCCGGTCTTCTCGTGCATCATCGCCGCCAGCGGACCGCCGAAGATGGAGCCGATGCCCTGCGAGATATACAGCCAGCCATAGTTGGCGGTGGCATTGCGGGTGCCGAAGGTGTCGGTCAGGGTGGAGGGGAAGAGCGAAAAGATTTCGCCCCAGCCGAAGAACACCACGCCCGACAGCAGCACGAACAGCACCGCGTTCTCGCGCGTGGCCAGCCACAGCGCCATGGCCACGCCTTCCAGGGCGAAGGCGAAGAACATGGTGTTCTCGCGGCCATAGCGGTCCGAGATCCAGCCGAAGAAGGGGCGGGTCAGACCATTGGTGAGGCGGTCGATGGTCAGCGCCAGCGGCAGCGCGGCCAGGCCGAACACCACGACGTTGGCCACACCGAAGTCGCGGGCGAAGGTGGCCATCTGCGAGGTCACCATCAGGCCCGAGGTCGACATCATGGTCATCATCGCAAACATCAGCCAGAACAGCGGGGTGCGGAGCATCTGGCGCGGCGCCAGGTCATGCGTGCTGGCGGCAATGGCCGGGGCCGGCATGGCGGCGGCGTGGCTGGCATCCGGCGAGCGCAGGGCCTGCGAAGCGATGACGCCGATCACGGCAAACACCAGGCCGAACTGCCAGAGCGTGGTTTCCAGACCGGCGCTGGCCAGCGAGGCCGAGATCGGGAAGGTGGTCAGGATCGCGCCCATGCCATAACCGGCTGCCACCATGCCCACGGCAAAGCCGCGCCGGTCCGGGAACCAGCGCACCATCTGGCCGACCACGCCGACATAGACGATGCCGGTGCCCAGTCCGCCCACCAATCCATAGGCCAGGTAGAACATGCCGATGCTGGAAACCTGCGCCGCCAGGACCCAGGACAGGCCGGACATGAAGGTGCCGATGGCGATCAGGCGGCGTGCGCCGAAGCGCTCGATCAGGCTGCCCTGGAAGGGTGAGAAGAAGGTCTGCAGCACGATCAGCATGGAAAAGGTGATCTGCAGTTCCGACAGCGGCACGCCCAGCTTGGCGGTCAGGGGTTTGGTGAACAGGGTCCAGACGTATTGCGGGCTGGAGATGGCCATCATGCAGATCAGGCCGATCAGCAACTGGAACCAGCGGTTGCGCAGCAAGCCCTGCGTGCTCGCCGGGGCGGTTTGGGTGAGGGTGGTCATGCGTTTCTCCTGTACAGAAAGCCGGATGGGGAGGCCAGGGACTGCCGGATGAGGCAGCGGGCCGCGTGCCTGAATTTATGTATGCATAAATCCTGCGCTCACAAAAGCAGTTTTCATGCCATTTGCCTGGCGGCAAGCGCGCATGCGGAAAAACAGTCCGCTACAGGTTCAGACAGAGGGAGAGAGAGGCGGCAGCGGGGAGCCGCCCACCTTGATCAGCCGAAGCGCTTGCGTCGTGCCGGTGCTCCGGCAGCGGATACCTTGCCTTGCGGCGGTGCGGTCTGCACCGACTCGGCGCGCACCTGTTCCAGGCGGGTGATGGTAAGGCGCTCGACCACGGTGTGGCTGTCCTCGATGTGACGGGCGATCAGCGCACCGGCCAGCTCGGCATCGGCAGCGGCGATGGCGTCCAGGATGGCGCAGTGCTCGGCATAGGTGTCGTCGATGCAGTCGCCATAGGCGAAATCGAGCCGGCGCATGATGCGCAGCTGGTCGGTCAGCTGGCGATAGACACTGTCGGCTTCGCCATTGCCCGCGGCCTGCACCAGCGCCGCATGGAAGCCCTCATCCAGGACCGCCACGGCCAGGCCGTCGGGTGGTCGGTCGGTGGCGGCGCACTGCCAGATGGCGCCCTGCGCCGCGACCAGTTGCTGGCGGCGCTCGGAGGCGACGCGCGGGGAGCACAGCTTGCGCACCGCGTGCAGTTCCAGCATTTCGCGCAGTTCATAGAGCGAGGCGAAGCGCGCCAGGTCGATCGGCACCACTTCCCAGCCGTTGCGGAAGTGACCGCGCACCAGGCCCTCGCTCTGCAGCTGCATCAGCGCCTCGCGCACGGGGGTGCGCGAGACCTGCAGGCGTTCGGCCACGTCATTCTCTGCGAAGCGGTCGCCGGGCAGCAGGCGGAAGGCATAGATGTCGTCGCGCAGGCTGGCATACACGGTGTCGGTCAGCTTGCCGGCGCGGCGCTGGGCCTGCTCGGTGGAGGCGATGCGGGGCTTCATAAGGGTGGAAGACGGGCAGGGGCGCTGCATGAATGAGGTGGCGACTATCTTAACGCGCTGTCGGCCCTGGTTGGAAGATGGTCGCCAGCAGAGTTTGCGGGCCACGCCTACAATGGCCGTCACTGTTTCCGACCATCCTGACAAGGAGATTCCGATGCAACAACGCAAGCTGGGTCAATCCGATATCACCGTCGCACCGCTGGCCTTCGGCGGCAATGTGTTCGGCTGGAGCATCGATGAGAAGACCTCCTTCTCCATTCTCGACAAGTTCGTCGAGGCCGGCCTGAACCTGATCGATACCGCCGACGTCTATTCGCGCTGGGCGCCCGGCAACCAGGGTGGCGAATCCGAGACCATCATCGGCAAGTGGCTGGCCCAGGGCGGCCGGCGCGACAAGGTGGTGATCGCCACCAAGGTCGGCAAGGACATGGGCGAGGGCCGTGTGGGCCTGAAGAAAGATTACATCCTGCGTGCCGTGGAGGATTCGCTGCGTCGCCTGCAGACCGACCATATCGATCTCTACCAGTCGCACGACGATGATCGCAGCACGCCGCTGGAAGAAACGCTGGCCGCCTACGACACCCTGGTCAAGGCTGGCAAGGTGCGCCTCATCGGTGCCTCCAACTACGAGGTGGACCGGCTGGCACAGGCACGCGACATCGGCCGCCAGCTGGGTCTGCCGCTGTACCAGACCCTGCAGCCCGAATACAGCCTGGTCGCCCGCGAAGGGTTCGAACGCACGCTGGAGCCGTATTGCCTGGAGCAGGGGGTGGGCGTGATCGGCTTCTATTCGCTGGCCAGCGGCTTCCTCAGCGGCAAGTACAGGAGCGAGGCCGACCTCGGCAAGAGCGCCGCCCGTGGCGGCAAGGTGAAGTCCCATCTCAACCCGCGTGGCTTCCAGATCCTGGCCGCGCTGGATGCGGTCGCCGCCCGTCACGCCAGCACCCCGGCCGCCGTCGCGCTGGCCTGGTTGATGGCGCGCCCCAGCGTGACCGCACCGATTGCCAGCGCCACTTCGCTGGCGCAGCTCGACGAACTGGTGGCGGCCACGCGCTTGCAGTTGAGCCGCGAGGATATCGCCGCGCTTGATCAGGCCAGTGCCTACTGAGCGACCCCGACCTGTTTCATACGAGGGCGCAATGCAAACAGGCCGGCGTTTTGGCGCCGGCCTGTGCTCGCTGCTTTGCGGGAACGGTCAGGCGGTGGTGATCGCCGCTTCCAGTTCCTTGCCCTGCGTTTCCGGCAGGACCAGGCAGGCCACGATCACCAGTGCGTAACAGCCGGCGGCGATCCAGCCGATGGTCTGGCCCAGCGGCATGCTGTTGCTGAGATAACCCACCAGCGCCGGGCAGATCGCACCGACGGCGCGGCCGAAGTTGTAGCAGAAGCCCTGGCCAGAACCCCGCACATCACTGGGGAACAGTTCGGACAGGTAGGCGCCCATGCCCGAGAAGATCCCCGACAGGAAGAAGCCCAGCACGAAGCCCAGCGCCAGCATCCAGGCGTCGGTGATGATCATCTGCGTATAGCTCAGCACCAGCAGGATGCCCATGGCCGCGAACAGCATGAAGCAGCGGCGGCGGCCGATGGTGTCGGACAGCCAGGCCGAGGTGAGATAGCCGCAGAAGGAGCCGGCGATCAACACCAGCAGGTAGGTACTGGTACCCAGCACCGAGAGATGGCGCTCGGTCTTGAGGAAGGTCGGCAGCCAGGTGGTCACCGAGTAGTAGGCGCCCTGCATGCCGGTGGCCAGCAGGCTCGCCAGCAGGGTGGTGCGCAGCAGGTCGCGATGGAAGATGCGCAGGAAGTTGCCGCGCTGGCCGCTTTCACGCATCTTCGCCTGGGCCGCCACGAACACCGCCGGCTCGCTGATGGCGCGGCGGATGTAGAGCGTCAGCAGGGCCGGCAGTACGCCGATCCAGAACAGCACCTTCCACGCCATCTCCGGCGGCAGCACCGCGTACATGCCCCAGAAGGCCAGCGCCGAGGCCGCCCAGCCCACCGCCCAGCTGCTCTGCACCAGGCCTGAGGCCTTGCCGCGATGGCGCGCCGAGATGGTCTCGGCGATCAGCACCGAACCGACCGCCCACTCGCCTCCCATGCCGAAGCCCTGCATGGCGCGGGTGAAGAACAACTGGCCGAAGGAATCGGTGAAGCCGGAGAGGAAGGTGAAGAAGGCGAACCACAGCACTGTCCATTGCAGCACCTGTACGCGGCCGTAGCGATCAGCCAGGATGCCAGCGGCCCAGCCCCCCACGGCCGAGGTCAGCAGGGCGCCGGTGGCGATGTAGCCGGCCTCGGCGCGGCTCATGCTCCACGCCGCCAGCAGCGTGGGGATGAGGAAGGTGTAGATCATGTAATCGAAGCCGTCCACCGCATAGCCGGTGAAGGTGGCCGTCAGGGTGCGTCGTTCTGCGCTGCTGGTTTCTTTGAGCCACATGGTTGTCTCCGGGGCGGGGTGTCAGAGTTCGCTGTTGAGCTTGTCGGTGACCAGCATGTAGCCGGGCGCGTGGGTGATGCAGAAGGCCGGGCGGGCGGCCACGATGGCCGCCTGCGGCGTGACGCCGCAGGCCCAGAACACCGGCAGTTCATCGTCGTGCACCGCCACTGCATCGCCGTAGTCGGGCTGGTTGATATCGGTAATACCGATCAGGGCGGGGTCGCCGATGTGGATGGGCGCGCCATGCACCTGCGGCGTGCGGGCGGTGATCTGTACCGCGCGGATGGCATCGGCAGCCTTGAGCGGACGCATGGAGACCACCGTGGGACCGGAGAAGACGCCCACCGGCCTGGTCGGGATGTTGGTGCGATACATGGCCACGTTGCGGCCTTCGCTGACGTGGCGCAGCGGGATGCCCTCGGCCAGCAGCGCGTGTTCGAAGGAGAACGAGCAGCCCAGCGCGAAGGTCACCAGGTCGTCGCGCCAGTAGGCGCGCAGGTCGGTGACCTCGCCCACGCGTTCGCCATTGCGCCAGAGGTGATAGCGCGGCACGTCGGTACGGATGTCCAGGTCCTGGCCCAGTCCCGGGATGGCCGGCGAGCCGGGCTCGGAGACGCCCAGCAGCGGACAGGGCACCGGATTGAGCTCGCAGAAACGGCGGAAGTCGTCGGCCAGTGCGGCCGGCAGGATGGCCAGGTTGACCTGCACATGGGCGCTGGCCACGCCACTGGTGTGGCCGGTGAAGTCGCCATGGCGGGCGGCCAGGCGCACTTCCAGTGCGGTCGAATCGGCGGTGAGGGAAATGCTGCGGGGGGCGTGCGGCATGGCGGGCGTTTCAGGCATGGCGGTCTCCGGCGTCGTGCTGGCGCTTGATGATGGGATGGGAATGCCACCGATGGTAGGAGGGGCATCCAGCACGCGTCCAACAAAAAATTTATATCTTTTGTTATCGATTTTTTCGATGACGTCAGCGTTTTTGTTGATTGACTTTTGGTTGTTCCCGTCAGCTGATAGAGGTTTGCCGACTGGCGCGAACCGCGCTGCCTGATGGTGATGGCCGGGGGGATGGCGTCGGATTCAGTCTTCGTCCGCGGTTGACGTGCCGCGCCGTTTGCCCTGGGCGCGCCGGGCATGTTCCAGCGCCGAATCCAGCACCAGTTCGGCCACGCTGGAGCCGGGCTCCTCGCGGTAGCTGGCGTGGATCTGCAGCGGGGGCAGCGTTTCTTCGCAGCGCAGGATGCGCAGCGGCAGGCGGCGGGTCAGTTCACGCATGGCCAGCTTGGGCAGGGTGGCCACGCCGAAGCCGCCCTCCACCAGTTGCACCATGGCCGAGATCGAGGAGATGGCGTGCACCCGGGGCATCGGCAGTCCCGACTCCTGCAGCAGCTGCAGCAGCCCCTGGTGCGGCTGCGAGCCGCGCTGGAAGGTGATGAGGTCGTCGGCCGCCAGTTCTTCCAGCCGGTAGCGACGCGTGCCATGGGTCTCGCGATGGCCGACGAAGACCATCTCCATGGACGCCATGATGCGCGAGCGCACCGCCGTATCGCTGCCCACGATGGAGGTGAAGACCAGGTCCTGGGCGCCGCGCCCGATCTGTTCCATCAGCACCGGCGAGGTTTCCACGGTCAGTTCCAGCGCGAAATCGGGATAGCGGCCGCGGATTTCCTTGAGCCAGCCGGGTAGCCAGCTGTGCACCACCGACTCGATGCTGCCGATGCGCAGCGCCATCGGCCCGGCCGGACTGCCGCCCAGTTCCTGGCGGATCTGGCTTTGCAGCGACAGCAGCTTCACCGCCAGCAACTGGAAGCGCTGGCCCGAGGCGGTGAGTCGGAACTGCTTGGCCCGGCGGTCCAGCAGGACCACGCCCAGTTCTTCTTCCAGCGAGGCGATGCGGCTGGACATGGTCGATTGCGTGATATGCAGCTTTTCGGCGGCGCGGGTGATGCTCTTGAGCGAGGCGGCCCAGTGGAAGGCCTCTACGAAGCGCAGGTTCATGGATAGACGAGGGAAGCGATAGGCGCGCCTAGCCTAACAGATGCGATGCAGATGGAGGGCATCGGTCCTCCCCATGGTACGATAGAAAACCATACGTGAATTACGTATGGTTTGCGGATGAAAGCCGTATTCAAAGAAACGCGACTGTTTGAAAATTGCCGGAGTCAATATCTCTCCGACGACGCCTATGCCGAACTTCAAAAGTTGATGATGAGTAATCCACAAGCGGGAAAGCTGATTGCAGACAGCGGTGGACTGAGGAAGCTGCGCTTCCCCGATGCTCGCCGTTGCAAGGGAAAGCGGGGTGGTTTGCGGATCATCTACTATTTCTGGAACGGAGAAAGTCAGTTCTGGCTGTTGACGATCTACGGCAAGGACGAAATGGACGACCTCACAGCTGAACAGCGCAAGCTGTTTAAGCGTGTGCTCGACGCTGAACTGATGGCAAGGAAAAGATCATGAAGAAAAGAAATCTGTTCGACGAACTGATGGCCGGCGTGGAAGACATGGCCAATGAACGTACGGGAAAGCTCACCTTGCGTACCACCCGCTGCCAACTACCTACCGAGCCGGTCTCGATCACAGCTGAAGAAATCCAGCGGGTCCGACAAAAGGCCCGCGTGTCACAGGCGGTGATGGCGCGTAGCCTGCGCGTCAATGCCCGGACCTATCAGAACTGGGAGCAGGGCGTATCTCGACCGAATGCCCAAGCGGCGGTCTTGCTGAAACTGGTAGACCAGGATCCGGGCCTTTTTGCCCGCATCAGTTCGTTGACCTGATGCACCGTCGGGCCTAGACGTCCCATCCCGCGCTCTTTTCTTGCGCGCCGCACCAATGTTCCCGCCGCTTGACACATCCCGCCCCGATACCTATCCTCCACAGCCATTGGTCTTACCTTTGCGACGCATGCGTCCCAGGCCAGCAAGACGTTGCCGATGCGGCAATGAATCATCCCTACAGGTCTTCACCCCCGACAGCATGTCCTTTGATCCCATCGTCCAGAAATCGATTTCCGAGCAGGTCGCGCAGCGCTTGCTGACCATGATCCGCAGCGGTCTGTTGAAGCCCGACCAGCAACTGCCGCCCGAGCGCGAGCTGGCGGCCATGCTGGGCGTGGGCCGGCCGGCCGTGCGTGAGGCCATCCGCGGGCTGGCACTGCTGGGATTGCTGCGCATCCGCCAGGGCGAGGGGACCTTCGTCAGTTCGCTGGAAACCCGCGAACTGCTGGAACCGCTGGAGATGATCATCGACCTCAATCCCGGCACCCTGGAGGCCTTGTTCGACGCCCGTCTCATCATCGAGACCGGGGTGGCGGCGCTGGCGGCCACGCACATGGAGCAGGCCGAGCTGGACCGGCTGGTGCGCAACGTCGAGGACGAGGCACGCCTGCTGTCGGACCCGGCTGCGTTCTCGGCGGCCGACGTGGAATTCCACGAGGCCATCATCGAGGGCTGCAACAACCCCTTCCTGCAGAGCGTGGCCGGCAGCCTCTACATGCTGGGCAAGAAGAGCCGTTCCATCACTTCGCGCATCCCGGCCACGCTGGAGCGCAGCCTGCAGGACCATCGCGACATCCTTGATGCGCTCAGGGCCCGCGATCCGCAGAAGGCCTCCGAAGCCATGCGCAATCACCTCATGAATGTGCGCGACGCCTACCGCAGCGCCGGTCGCAACCGCGACGAATCGGTGCACGACTGATCAGGCAGCAAGCGTCGCCGTTGCCGCCGGACCGGGTCTCGCCGGACCGGGTCCTGCGGCACTCCACAACGGCGACGTGGCAGGACAGCCGCAGTGCGATTTTCTGCGGCGCCCAGAACACAAGAAGCGATACCGGCAGGGCGCGCAGGGCCGTCCCATGCACAAGCCGGAGCATGAATGATCAACCGTTTATGAACAGGAGAACAGCATGCTGGATCTGGCAGGTAAAGTCGTCTTCATCAGTGGTGCAAGCACCGGCATCGGCGCCGCTGCGGCGCGTGCCTTCGCCGCCCGTGGTTCCCATGTGGTGGTGCACTACAACAGCTCGGCCAAGGAAGCCGAAGCGGTCGCCGCCGAGGTGCGCGCCGCCGGCAGCAAGGCCATCACCATCGGCGCCGACGTGCGCGACAGCGCTGCCATCAATGCCGCCGTGGCCAAGGCGGTGGAGCAGATGGGGCGCATCGACGTGCTCATCAACAACGCTGGCAGCCTGGTTCAGCGCATGCCGCTGGAGCAGGTCACCGATGCCTTGTTCGACGACATCGTCAATATCAATTCCCGCTCGGTGGTGGCCTTCACGCGGGCGGTGATTCCGGTCATGCGCGGCCAGGGCGGCGGCAACATCATCAACGTGACCTCGGTGGCGGCGCGGCATGGCGGCGGCCCGGGTGCGCTGATCTATGCGGCCTCCAAGGGCTTCGTGAGCACCATCACGCGCGGCATGGCCAAGGAATTGCTGGCCGACAAGATCCGTGTCAACGCCGTGGCGCCGGGCGTGATCATGACCCCGTTCCAGGAACGCTTCACCACCCCGGAACAGCTGGAGGGGTTCCGCAAGACCATCCCCATGGGCCGCATCGGCGACCCGGACGAGTGCAGCGGTGCCTTCCTCTACCTGGCCTCGGACCAGATGTCGGGCTATGTGACCGGCCAGATCATCGACGTCAACGGCGGGCAGTACATGCCGTAACGGGGCCGGCCGGTGCCACTGTCAGCCCGGGCCCTGGCGGCGGGCACTGGCATGCCTCTTGCGGGCAGGTGGGGATCATGCACAACGATCCCCACCTGCCCGTTTTCGCTTCCGATGCCCTGGCCGCACCCGGCGGCCTGCTGCGCGACAAGCTGGCGCTGCTGCTGGACTCCACCGGCGAAGGCATCTATGGCATCGACCTGGAGGGCCGGTGTACCTTCATCAATCGCGCCGGCGCCGACATGCTGGGCTATGCCCCGGCCGAGGTGCTGGGACGCAACATGCACGATCTGGTGCACCACAGCCATGAGCACGGCGGTCATTATCCCGAGGCCGACTGCCCCATCCTGAAGGCCTTCCGCAAGGGTGAATCCTGCCGGGTCGATCAGGAAGTGTTCTGGCGCGCCGATGGCAGTTTCTTCCCGACTGAATACTCTTCCTACCAGATCATCGACGGCGGCCAGGTACGCGGTGCGGTGATCACCTTCAGCGATATCTCCAAGCGCCGCCAGGCCGAGGAACAACTGCAGCGCGCCAAGGCCGAGCTGGAAGTGCGGGTGGCCGAGCGCACCCGCGAACTGTCGGCCGCGCTGCGCCAGGTGCGGCAGTTGTCGGCGCATGCCCACTCGGTGCGCGAGGATGAGCGCACCCGTATCGCCCGCGAGATCCACGATGAACTGGGCAGCCTGCTGGTGGCGTTGAAACTGGATGTGAACTGGATGGCCAAGCGCGTCACCGACCTGGAACCGGTGGCCCGCAAGTGTGATGCCATGAGCCGCCTGATCGAGACGGCGGTGGACAATGTGGGGCGCATCATCACCGACCTGCGGCCCAGCATCCTGGATCACCAGGGCCTGATTGCTGCCCTCGAATGGCAGGTGCAGGAGTTCTCGGAAGCCACCGAACTGCCCTGCGAGGTCGAGTTCGATATCGCGCCCGAAGCCTTTCCTCCGGATGGTGCCAAGGCCACGGCGGCGTTTCGCATCTTCCAGGAAATGCTCTCCAACGTGGCGCGTCATGCCCAGGCCACGCGGGTGCGCATCGCCGTGCATCTGAGCCCGTCCGAGCTGCGCATGGAAGTGGAAGACGATGGCGTGGGCGCCCCCCGTACGGCGCTGGAGGCGGCCACCTCCTATGGCGTGATGGGCATGCGCGAGCGGGCCTTGCACTTTGGCGGCGCATTGAGCATTGCTGGTGCGCGTCTTGCACCAGCGAGCGGCAGGCCGGGGACCCTGGTCTGCCTGCGCCTGCCCAGCCACGGCGCTCGGGAGACAGCATGAGTGCCGGCGCCGAGACCATCCGCATCCTCTTGTGCGACGATCATCGCATCGTGCGCGAGGGTCTCAAGCAGATCCTGGCCGATACCCCCGATATCGAGGTCGCCGCCGAATGCGCCAGCGGGCCGGAGGTCTTGCACCGCGCCCGGGTGGAGGCCATCGACCTGGTGCTGCTGGACATCGCCATCCCCCAGCAGGACGGGCTGGACGTGCTGCGCCAGATCAAGCAGGAGATGCCGCGCCTGCCGGTGCTGATGCTGTCCACCTATCCCGAGAAGCAATATGCGGCGCGCTGCTACAAGCTGGGTGCGGCCGGCTATCTCAACAAGAGCGCCGATCCCGAACAACTGGTGGATGCCATCCGCAAGGCCGCCGGCGGTGGTCTCTATGTGAGCGCGCAGATGGCCGAGACGCTGGCCTCCGGCCTGGCCCAGCACGCCGGTGGTGCGCAGCGGGCCGCGCACGAGAGCCTGTCGCACCGCGAATACCAGGTGTTCCAGCTGATCGCTGCCGGCCGCAGCGTGCGGGAGATCGCCGAGCAGCTGGAACTGAGCCCCAATACGGTGAGCACCTATCGCAGCCGCATCCTGGAAAAGACCGGTGCCGCCAATGACGTCGGCATCGCCATGTATGCGGTACGTCACCAGTTGCTGCCGGTCTGACGCGGGTTTGGCCCCGGCTTGTAGTGCCAGCACTACAGGATGTCGTGACAGCATGACGTAGCCCATGAGGCTGGCAAGTCCCTTGCAATGGAGGGTGGTGAAGCAAAGAAATCACCGCACACTCACCAAACGGGGGAATCATGCCGAACGCAGCAGACACCAATCTGTTCCACACCTATGACGCCGAGCGCGCCGGCCAGGGCTGTTCCTGTGGCCGCCACGGCAGCCAGCAGCAACACGATGTCGAGGTCGAAGCACTGCGC
Organism: Herbaspirillum sp. AP02; assembly: GCF_015767275.1. Classification (GTDB taxonomy): domain Bacteria; phylum Pseudomonadota; class Gammaproteobacteria; order Burkholderiales; family Burkholderiaceae_D; genus Herbaspirillum. Next base: position 98,080 of record NZ_JADWMY010000010.1, on the reverse strand, counting down.
CAGCAGCGCGGCCAGGATGTGGAAGCCCTCACCAACGACGTGGTGGAAGAAGCCGTGATGCGTTCGCTCTTCCCGCGGGTGGCCGAGCGCCGCGACTTCCTGCGGGCGGTGGGCCGCAATGCGGCGCGGGCGGCCATTGCCAGCGTGCTGCCGCTGGGTTCGCTGCAGGCCATGGCGCAGGAAAAGAATGGTGCCCTGGAAAAGAAGGACCTCAAGATCGGCTTCATCGCCATCACCTGCGCGGCGCCGCTGATCATGGCCGACCCGCTGGGCTTCTATCGCAAGCAGGGCCTGAACGTGTCGCTCAACAAGACGGCCGGCTGGGCGCTGATCCGCGACAAGATGATCAACAAGGAACATGACGCCTCGCATTTCCTCTCGCCCATGCCCATGGCCATGTCCATGGGGGTGGGCAGCAATGCCAGCCAGATGCGCGTGGCGACCATCCAGAACATCAACGGCCAGGCCATCACGCTGCACAACAAGCACAAGGACAAGCGCGATCCCCGGCAGTGGAAGGGCTTCAAGTTCGCGGTGCCTTTCGAGTATTCGATGCACAACTTCCTGCTGCGCTACTACCTGGCCGAACATGGCCTGGACCCGGACCGCGATGTGCAGATCCGCGTCACGCCGCCGCCGGAGATGGTGGCCAACCTGCGGGCCGGCAACATCGACGGCTTCCTCGGCCCCGATCCCTTCAACCAGCGCGCGGTGTATGACGAGATCGGTTTCATCCACATCCTCTCGCGCGACATCTGGGACGGCCACCCCTGCTGTGCCTTCGGTACGTCGGAAGAATTCATCAAGCAGAACCCCAACACCTTCGCCGCGCTGTTCCGCGCCGTGCTGACCGCCGCCGCGATGGCGCGCGACCCGTCCAACCGTTCGCTGGTGGCCAAGGTGATCTCGCCGGCGGCCTACCTCAACCAGCCCGAGACGGTGGTGGAACAGGTGCTGACCGGGCGCTTTGCCGATGGTCTGGGCAATGTGAAGAATGTGCCGGGCCGTGCCGACTTCGACCCGGTCCCCTGGGATTCGATGGGGGTGTGGATTCTCACGCAGATGAAGCGTTGGGGTTACATCAAGGGCGATATCGACTACAAGGCCATCACCGAAAAGGTGCTGCTGCTGACCGAGGCCAAGAAACACATGAAGGAACTGGGCCAGCCGGTGCCGGAAGGCGCCTATCGCAAGTATTCCATCATGGGCAAGGAGTTCGACGCCAACAAGGCCGAGGCCTACGTCAACAGCTTCGCCATCAAGAGGACCGCATGATGCCGGCCAGGCATCTCGGCTGGCGTGCCGCACTGATCTCGCTGTTGCTGTTGGCGGCGTTGCTGATGGTGTGGCATTTCGCGACGCTGCCGCAGGAGGGCGCGGCCAGTGCTGCCCAGGATGAATACGCCAAGCTGATGGGCAAGAGCAGTGGCGCGGTCAAGCGCGACGGCTTTCCCGGACTGGCGCAGATGGGCGAGACCATCCGCAAGGAGCTGGCCAATCCCTTCTACGACAATGGTCCCAACGACAAGGGCATCGGCATCCAGCTGGCCTATTCGCTGGGCCGGGTCGGACTGGGGTTTGCGATTGCGGCGGTGGTGGCGATTCCGCTGGGTTTCCTGCTGGGCATGTCACCGCTGATGCAGCGCGCCTTGAATCCCTTCATCCAGATCCTCAAGCCCATCTCGCCGCTGGCCTGGATGCCGCTGGCGCTGTACACGATCAAGGATTCGTCGATCTCGGGCGTGTTCGTGATCTTCATCTGCTCGGTCTGGCCGATGCTGATGAATACCGCCTTCGGCGTGGCCTCGGTCCGGCGCGACTGGCTCAACGTGGCCAAGACGCTGGAGGTGTCCTCGTTGCGGCGCGCCTTCCTGGTGATCCTGCCGGCGGCGGCGCCCACCATCCTGACCGGCATGCGCATTTCCATGGGGATCGCCTGGCTGGTGATCGTGGCGGCCGAGATGCTGGTGGGCGGCACCGGAATCGGTTACTTCGTCTGGAACGAATGGAACAACCTGTCGCTGACCAGCGTGATCTTCGCCATCCTGGTCATCGGCGTGACCGGCATGGTGCTGGACCTGATCTTCGCCCGGCTGCAAAGGCTGGTGACCTATGTCGAGTAAATCGAGTACATCGAATGAAGAGGGCAATAGCATGGACCACAATTTCCTGAGCGTGCAGGGGCTCTCGAAACGCTATGCGGCGGGCGCGCCGCCGGTGTTCGAACAGGTTTCCTTCGGTATCGACCGCGGTGAATTCGTCTGCGTGATCGGCCACTCCGGCTGCGGCAAGACCACCATCCTCAACGTGTTGGCGGGGCTGGAAGCGGCCAGCGACGGCGTGGTCATCATGGACCGGCGCGAGATCAAGGGGCCGAGCCTGGATCGCGGCGTGGTGTTCCAGAGCCATGCGCTCATGCCCTGGTTCAGCGTGCTGGGCAACGTGGTGTTCGCGGTTCGTTCGCGCTGGCCGGACTGGTCGCGCGCCAGGGCCGAGGAGCATGCGCGCCGTTTCATCGCGATGGTGGGCCTGAAGGGGGCGGAGCACAAGAAGCCCTCCGAACTCTCGGGCGGCATGAAGCAGCGGGTGGGTATCGCCCGGGCCTTTTCCATCGAGCCCAAGATGCTGCTGATGGATGAACCCTTCGGCGCTCTCGATGCCTTGACGCGAGGCGTGGTGCAGGACGAGCTGTTGAAGATCTGCGCGGCCACCGGGCAGACCGTGTTCATGATCACCCACGACGTGGACGAGGCCATCCTGCTGGCCGACAAGATATTCCTGATGTCCAACGGCCCGCAGGCCTGCATCGCCGAGGTGGTCATCAACACCTTGCCCAAGACCCGCAGCCGGGAAGCCATGCATCACGATCCGCAGTTCTATCGCATCCGCAATCACCTGGTGGACTTCCTGGTGCACCGGTCACGCCAGATCCAGGCGGCCCAGGCCAGCGGCGTACCGCGTCCACCCACGCGCATCGTGATGCCGGGGCTGGAGCAGGCGGTGGCGTGAAAACCGGCAGGGCAGCCCAAGAGATTTCGTCATTGTGTAGCAAGCAGTCGTCACGATCGATGACGCGCACTGCAAGGTGTGTCGTCGATCTTCATCCCGTCCACCCAAAGGAGATAGCCATGGACCGCAACCAAGTCACCCAGAAGATTGTCATCGCCAAGGTCAGCAAGAAGATGACCTGGGCCCAGATCGCCGAGCGCATCGGCCAGAGCAAGGAGTGGACCACCGCTGCCATGCTGGGCCAGATGACCCTCACCGCCAAGCAGGCGGCCACCGCCCAGGAGCTGTTCGAACTCACCGATGAAGAAACCCTGTGGCTGCAGATCGTGCCCTACAAGGGTTCGCTGCCGACCCCGGTGCCGACCGATCCGCTGATCTATCGCTGGTACGAGATCGTCAGCGTCTATGGCAGCACCATCAAGGAACTGATCCACGAAGAGTTCGGCGACGGCATCATGAGCGCCATCGATTTCAAGATGGACATCCAGCGCCAGGCCGATCCCAATGGGGATCGCGTGAATGTGATGCTGTCGGGCAAGTTCCTGCCGTACAAGACCTACTGAGCGGCTGACGCGGAGAGTCACATCGCGTTACAAGGCAGTGAAGCCTAAAGCGGGGCGGCGCGGCTAGAATAGCGCGCATGCTCAAAGACAAGAAACTCTCCGCCTATGCCCCGTCGGCGACCCGCATCCGGGCGCGCTTCGTGGCCATTTCCTGGCGCGACCTGGCCGTCAGCTTCGGTCCCATCATCCTGCTGATCCTGATCGGCGCCTGGCTGGTGATCTGGCTGATCCGGCCGGCGCCGCCGTCTTCGATCACCATTGCCGCCGGTCCCAAGGACAGCAATTTCTGGCGCGTAGCCGAACGCTACAAGGCCATCCTGGCGCGCGATGGCATCCGCCTCGATATCGTCGAGACCGGTGGTTCGCTGGACAATCTGAAGCGCCTGGCCGATCCCGACCAGAGCCTGGACGTCGGCTTCGTGCAGGGCGGCCTGGCCGGTGCGGTGCCGGCCGAGGCACTGGCACCGCTGGTGTCGCTGGGCAGCATTTCCTATGTGCCGGTGTCGGTGTACTACCGCACACCGCCGCCACGCGAGGACGGCAAGCCGGTGCCGCCGCTGCGCCAGTTGTCGGAGCTGGCCGGCAAGCGCATCGCCATCGGCGGCGCCGGTAGCGGTTCCAGCGTGCTGGCCGCGACCCTGCTCAAGGCCAACGGCGTGGAAGAGAGCGGCAACACCCAACTGTTGAACATCGGCGGCGACGAAGCGGCCCAGGCGCTGACCGGCGGCAAGATCGATGCGGCCTTCCTGATGGGCGACTCGGTATCGGTGGCGACCATGGGCAAGCTGCTGCGCGCTCCCGGCATCCGCCTGCTCGATTTCTCCCAGGCCGATGCCTATGTGCGGCGCTTCCGCTATCTCAATACCTTGAAGATGCCCATGGGCGTGTTCGACCTGGCGCGCAACCTGCCGGCCCGCGATACCCAACTGATCGCGCCCACGGCCGAACTGGTGGCGCGCGAGGACTTGCATCCGGCGCTGTCGGACCTGCTGATTGCGGCCGCCCGCGAGGTGCATGGCAAGGCCAACGTGATGCAGAAGGCGGGGGAATTCCCGGCGCCGCTGGAGCATGAATATCCGATCAGCGACGATGCGGCGCGCTACTACAAGTCCGGCAAGACCTTCTTCTACCGCACCCTGCCATTCTGGATGGCCAGCCTGGTGGACCGGGCGGTGGTGATCGTGCTGCCGGTGATCCTGCTGCTCATCCCGGGTATCCGCCTGGTGCCGATGCTCTATGGCTGGCGCGTGCGTTCGCGCATCTATCGCTGGTATGGCGAGCTGATCTCGCTGGAACGCGGTCTGTCCCGCGAATCGCCGGAAGACCAGGCCGAGATGCTCAGGCGCCTGGACGAGATCGAGATCGCGGTGAACCGGATGAAGATGCCGCTGGCCTTTGCCGACCAGTTCTATGTGCTGCGGGAACACATCGGCTTCGTGCGGGCGCGTCTGGCGGCCGGTGTGGCTTAGGCGCCACGGCCGGGAATGCAGAAGGGACGGGCTGTTGCAGGCTCGCCAAGCGAATCACAGTACTGTATAAAAAATACTGTGTATTCATACAGTGCTTGTGCTAAAGTGAAGCCTCCAATCGACAAGAAGAGGAATCGCTGCCATGACACACTTTGATCTTGCTTCCGACAATCGCTTCGCTGTTGCATCTTCCAGCCCGTCTTCGCTGGCGATCCGCCTGGGTCGTCGCGAAATCTTCATCTGCCGTGACACCTATGTGCGCCGTTATCGCGTCAATCCGGTGATCGAGTGCAGCGCCGGCATCGAGCCCGGCCATGTGGAAATCCTGTTGTTGCGCCGTTGGCTGGTGGTGCTGTCGAAAGCCCGCTACTGATGCGGCGCGCCCTCGACTGGCTGGTGGTCGACGCGCTGGGACGGGCGGCCTGCGTGGATCAGCGGGTGCTGACGTCGCCGCTGCCTGCGGCCGTGTCCGCTGCCGCCGCTGCCAACGATGACTCCATGCTGGGGAAGGTCACCAGGTGCGTGACGTCCAGCTTGATGCCTATCCACTCCCCCACCGCGTGATCGTGGTGGGAGGGTGCCAGCGACAGCAGTTGCTGCCCATTCTCCAGCGCCAGCGTGTAGAGAAATTCCGCTCCCCTGAATGATTTGCGAACGACCTGCGCCTTGAAGGGCGAGGCGTCGTCATGCATCACATCGTCGGCCCGCAGCAGCACGTCCACCTGGGCGTCTGCCTGGTGGAGGAGCGGGTTGTGCAAGGGCATGCCGCGCAACAGGCCGGCTGCGGTCTGCACTTCGATCTCTCCCTCGCGTCCGTCACTGCCTGAGCCCGGGGTGGGTGTCTTCATCAGTGTTCCCTGCAGCAGCACGCCGTGGCCGATGAAGTCCGCCGCGAAGCGGGTGGCCGGGCGATGGTAGAGCGCGTAGGGCGTATCCCACTGTTCCAGCCGGCCTTGCCGCATCACCCCCACCACGTCGGCCACGGCAAAGGCTTCCATCTGGTCGTGCGTGACCATCAGGGCGGTGGTGCCGGTGCGCTTGAGGATGTCGCGCACATCGTGCGCCAGGCGTTCGCGCAATTCCACATCCAGGCTGGAAAACGGTTCGTCCAGCAACAGCAGGCGTGGCTGCGGCGCCAGTGCCCGTGCCAGGGCGATGCGCTGCTGCTGGCCGCCGGAGAGCTGGTGCGGGAACTTGCCGTCCGACCCGGACAGACCGACCAGTTCCAGCATGTCCGCCACCACCTGCCCGCGCTGGCCGCGTGCCATGCCGCGCAGGCCGAAGCCGATGTTGGCCGCCACATCCAGATGCGGGAACAGCGCGAAATCCTGAAACACCATGCCGATGCGGCGCTCCTCGGCCGCCACCCGGATGCCATCCCCTTCCAGCAATGCCCCGGCCAGCCGGATGCGGCCGGCCTGCGCCGGCTCCAGCCCGGCCACGGCGCGCAGCAGGCTGGTCTTGCCGCTGCCGGAGGGGCCGATCAGCGCACCCAACTCGCCCGGCTGCAGGCGCAGCGAGACGTCGTCGACAGCGGCGGAGGGGGTGCGGGGATAGCGGATGCTGAGGTGCTCGACTTCCAGAAACATGGAGATGCCCGGTGAAATGGTTACAATTCGCGATTGCCTGAGGGTGTGCAGTGTAGCGCAAGCCCCGGCGTCGTCCATCCTGGCGTATTCCCATTTTCGGTCGTTTCCTTTTTTATGCACATCATTGGTTTGCTCGCTGTCTTGATCGCCTTGCCGCTGCTGGGCATCCTCGCTGCCTGGTTCGGCCTGGATGCGGCGGGCGTGGACGGTCTGCGCCAGCAGATGCAGACCGTCCTGCCTGGTTACCTGGCGACCTCCGGCTGGCTGGCGCTGATGGTGCCGCTGGGCGTGGTGCTGGTGGGCGGTGCGGCTGCTGTGACGGTGAGCCTGTTCGAATTTCCCGGACGGCGCTGGCTGTCCTGGGCCTTGCTGCTGCCCATGGCAATGCCGGCCTATGTCTCGGCCTATGCCTATACCGATTTCCTGCAATATGCCGGGCTGGTGCAGAGCACGCTGCGTGGCTGGTTCCCGGGCTGGCGCATGGATGTGCGCGGCTTGCCGGGGGCCATTTGCATGTTCGTCTTCACGCTCTATCCCTATGCCTATCTGCTGGCGCGCAATGCGCTGTCCGAACGCGGCAACCACCTGATGGAGGCGGCCCGCATGCTGGGCACGCCCCTGGCCGAGCGCATCGTGCGCGTGGCGCTGCCGCTGGCGCGCCCGGCACTGGCGGCCGGGGCTGCGCTGGCGTTGATGGAGACGCTGGCGGACTACGGCGTGTCGGCCTATTTCGGCCTGACCACCTTTACCACCGGCATCTACAAGGCCTGGGTGGTGCTGGACGACCGCATCGCGGCGGCCCAGTACGCCTCCTTGTTGCTGCTGTTCGTGGCGGTGCTGCTGTGGCTGGAGCGCCGCGAGCAGGGCCGCATGCGCTTTGCCGCCACCCGTGGCGCGCGCAGCGCCGACGCCGGTGACAGCGCCGAGGGCGCCCGCCCGCCGCTGGCGGCCGGGCCGACGGTGCTGGCCTGGCTGGTGTGCGGCCTGCCGGTGGTGGCGGGGTTCCTGCTGCCGGTGGGCATCCTGCTACACCTGTGGTGGGGCGAGGTGGGCCGTGAGGTGAATCATGAAGCCAGCGTCGCCTTCGACCTCGCTCGCTATGCCGGCTGGGTGTGGAACAGTTTCCGCTTCGGCGGCATGGCGGCGCTGGCGGCCATCGTGCTGGCGCTGGCCCTGTGCTTCGCGCTGCGTGCCGGTGGCCTGCCGCGCCTGCAGGGGGCGCTGTTGCGCCTGACGGCGCGGCTGGCCGGCATGGGCTATGCGATTCCCGGATCGGTGATCGCGGTGGGCATCCTGCTGCCGGTGGCCTGGCTGCAGGCGCGGTGGCCGGCGGCTGGTCTGGGGGTGCTGCTCACGGCCAGCTCGCTGGGCGTGATCTATGCGTATCTGGTACGCTTCACGGCGGTTGCGGTGCAGTCGGTGGAGTCTGGCTATACCCGCATCCCGGCCAGTCTCGATGAAGCGGCGCGCACCCTGGGCAGTTCGCGCGCGGCCATTGCCTGGCGCCTGCACCTGCCCTTGCTGTGGCGTTCGCTGGCGGTGGCGGCCCTGATGGTGTTCGTCGATGTGGTCAAGGAACTGCCGGCGACCCTGCTGTTGCGCCCCTTCGATACCGACACCCTGGCCGTGATCGCGCACAACCTGGCGCGTGACGAGCGCCTGGGCGAAGCGGCGCTGCCGGCGCTGTCCATCGTGCTGGTGGGACTGGCGCCGGTGCTGCTGGTGATGCGGGCGCTGGACGGCGGGCGCGGACGGCACTTGCAAAGCGACAGTACGCCCGCATAACGGTCAGACCGATCACACGGATCAGACCGACCAGATCAAATACGGACGCCGCCGGGGGCAGCGTCCATGCAATGGAGAAACCATGAGCCAATACGATTACGATCTCTTCACCATCGGTGGCGGGTCCGGTGGCGTGCGTGCAGCGCGCTTCGCCGGCCAGACCGGCGCCCGCGTGGGCCTGGCGGAGAAGGGCGACCTGGGCGGCACTTGCGTCAACGTGGGCTGCATCCCGAAAAAGCTGATGTCCTACAGCGCGCATTACCACGAGGACTTCGCCGACGCCGCCGGCTATGGCTGGACCCTCAACGGCAAGCCCAGCTTCGACTGGGCGGCCCTGATCGCCAACAAGGATCGCGAGATCGCCCACCTCAACGACATCTACCAGCGCCTGCTGGATGGGGCCAACGTCAAGCTGCATCGCGGCTTTGCCACGGTGGAGGATGCCCATACGGTCAACGTCGATGGTCAGCGCTTCACCGCCCGCCACATCCTGGTGGCCACCGGCGGCCATCCGGACAAGCCGCAGATTCCCGGGAGCGAACTGGGGATCACCTCGGACGACTTCTTCCACCTCAAGGGTCTGCCCAAGCGCGCGGTGGTGCTGGGGGGCGGCTATATTGCGGTGGAATTGGCGTCCATCCTCAACGGCCTGGGCAGCGAGGTGACCCTGGTCTATCGGCGCGAGCGCCTGTTGCGCAACATGGATGCCGACCTTGGCGTGCACCTGGCCGACGAGATGGCCAAGAAGGGCATCCGCCTGGTCTTCAACGCCAGCATCGATGCCATCGAGTCCGAGGACGCAGGGGCGAAAGAAGACAGCGTCAAGCAGGTGCGCCTGACCAATGGCGAGACCCTGCAGGCCGAGTGCGTGCTGTTCGCCACCGGCCGCACACCCAATACGGGCCGGCTGGGGCTGGAGAAGGTCGGGATCGCGCTGGAAAAGAATGGCGCCATCCCCGTCAACGACAACTTCGAGAGCAGCGTGCCCTCCATCCTGGCCGTGGGCGATGTGATCGACCGCGTGGCGCTCACCCCGGTGGCGCTGGCCGAGGCCATGGTGGTGGTGGCGCGCCTGTTCGGAAAGGGCGAGCGCAGCATGTCCTACCGCAACATCCCCACCGCCGTCTTCAGCCATCCCAACATCGGCACCGTGGGCATGAGCGAGGAAGAGGCCAGGAAGGCAGTGGGCGCGGTGAAGATCTTCAAGACCGATTTCAAGCCGCTCAAGAACACGCTTTCGCGCAATACTGAACGAACCTTCATGAAGCTGGTGGTCGATGCCGCCAGTGACCGGGTGCTGGGCGTGCACATGGTGGGCGGCGACGCCGGTGAAGTGATCCAGGGTTTCGCCGTGGCCCTGCAATGTGGTGCCACCAAGGCGCAGTTCGATACCACCATCGGCATCCATCCGACCTCGGCCGAGGAGTTCGTCACCCTGCGCACGCCAGTGGCCTGACAAGCGACCAAGGTCCGCTGCAACAATGAACAACGGGGATGCAGTGCATCCCCGTTGTGCTTTTGCTGGCCAGTGATCGGGCCCGGTCCTATCGCCACAAGGCGTAGCCGATGCGCAATTGCGGGCTGTCCTTCTGGTTGTAGGTCAGCAGGCTTTCCCCGTAGCCGGAGAAATAGCTGGCCATCAGGTAGCCGGCGGTGCCGGGCAGCAGGCGCGAGAGTGGATAGGAAATCTGCGTCTCGGCGCTGTACTTGCCGCCCAGCCTGCCCTTGCGCAGCATGGTCGCCACTTCCACCCCGTCCGGTTTGCCATAGGCCAGTTTCAGGTCCAGGTGGCCACGGTAGTCGGCGATGTCCGGATTGTCGCGGGTCGGGCCGAGATAGGCGTAGACCTTGGGCGCGACCTTGAAGTGATAGTCGTTGAGGTTGCCGAAGTTGAAGGTCGGTTCGATGAAATAGGTATTGATGCTGCGCGATTCGGGACCGTCGCGGCCATTGGACTCATGCTCCAGGCCGGTGGCGATGCCGATGCGGCTGAACACGCCGTTCTGGATACCCAGGTCCGGCAGGTAGTAGTAGAGGCTGGGACGATAGCTGGTATCGCGGAAAGGCGCCGACGGGGCCGACAGGTCCCACAGCGAGAACTGGGTGTAGCCCAGGTAGAGATTGTCCAGCAGGCCGCGCGAGCGCGGATCGTCCGGTACGAAGACGCGGAACTTGAAGCTGAGCTGGAAGCGCGCATTGGTATCGCCGTGGTTGTGCCCGACCGTGAAGTACATCGGCTCGTTGAAGGACAGGCGGCGATTATTGGAGAGGATGTCTTCGGCCGCCGGTGCGCTGTCGATGGGCGAGGCATTGGTGCCGGGCGTGAGCACCGTGGCCGAGGGCGCCACCGGGGCCACCTTGCTGCTGGAGTCGGCCAGCGGGGTGTTGATCAGGTCGGGCGACTCCGGCAGCGGCCCGAGGCTGGCATCCGGACGCACCACCGCCACCAGCACCGGCGAGGCGTCGATGCCGATCGGTTCGATGCGCACCATGCCGCGCAGGCGCTCCGGCAGCACGCCGCGATAACGCACCTTGCGGAACTCGCCTTGCCGCAGCGTGAGGTGGTCCTCGCCATCGACCCGCTGCAGGGTGATCTGCTGAGGCGGGATCATGTCAGCCGAGGCCGCCACCAGCAGGGTGGGCGGCAGGCTGTAGCTGCGTTCGGCCTGCTCATCCTCGGACACCAGCAGCGTCAGTTCCAGGGGCTTGCTGGCATCGATGCGCTTGGGTGGCTGCACCATGGAGATGCCGGCCTGGGCCGGGCTGCACCAGAGCAGCGGTGCGCCCACGCTGCACAATGCCAGTGCGATCAGGCGGGAAGTACGTTTCCAGCGCGCAGCCAGGCAGTTTTTCCGATGGCGCGGACGGGTTTGGGGTAAGCTCAGCATGATGTCCTTGTTGTCGATTTGTTGTGTTTTGTTTTCATTTTGCATGTTGTCGTGCTGCGCGGGCGGGCCGGGGAGGGCAGCGCCCTCCAGAAAAAACGAAGGAACAGGGACGCTGGAGTGGCCGGCAGGCGCACTGCAGTGAGAACAGATCGATTGCGCCCGATAAAGTTGCCAATCACGTGCGGTTCAACTGCCGATCGGTTGCAGCTTGTTACTCCATGGCTGAGGGGCGGCTCCGAAACATATCAGGATGACAACGGGTATTTCCTGATTGTGGGACAATGCAGCGCCTTCTAAGCTTGGTTCCATGGGCATACTGGGTCACTGATATCGGCTGATACCTCCTGAGATTGGCTGACATTCCCTGATTTTTCCGGTTGCCCTCCGCGATTTTCGTCCTGTTCCTGTCCTGATACGCCGTACCGTTCACCATGCTCATCGCCACCTACGACAAGTTGCTGGTTGTCGTCTCACTGCTGGTTGCCATCCTCGCCTCCTATACGGCGCTGGACATGGCCGAGCGTATCAATACCGCCAGCCACCAGCATCCGCGGGTGGCCCGCTTCTGGCTGACCGGCGGCGCCATCGCCATGGGGGTGGGGATCTGGTCCATGCATTTCATCGGCATGCTGGCCTTCCGCCTGCCGATCGCTCTGGGCTATGACGCCTGGATCACGGCGGTATCGCTGTTGATCGCCATCGCCACCTCCGGTTTTGCGCTGTGGATCGTCACCCTTCCGGTCCTGCCACTGCGGCGCCTGTTCGGCAGTGCGCTGCTGATGGGGGCGGGTATCGCCGGCATGCACTATACCGGCATGGCCGCCATGCGCATGCAGCCGGGCATCGATTATGACGTGGCGCTGTTCGTGGTGTCGGTGTGCATCGCCGTGGCGGCCTCGGCTGCTGCGCTATGGATCGCCTTCAGCCTGCGCAAGAATACCCCGCATGTGAAGGCCGCGCGCGCCGGTGCTTCGGTGGTGATGGGCGTGGCCATCGTCGGCATGCACTACACCGGCATGGCGGCGGCCAGTTTCCCCAGCGGCTCGGTCTGTATGTCGGCCCGCGAAGGGGTGGGCATCGGCTGGCTGGCAATCCTGATCATCGTGGTCACCCTGGCGGTGCTGACGATTGCCTTGCTGACCTCGGTGCTGGATGCACGACTGGAGTCGCGCACCGCCAAGCTGGCCCGTTCACTGGCCGAGGCCAATGAAGAGCTGACCCAGATGGTGCTGCACGACCACCTCACCAAGCTGCCCAACCGCACCCTGCTGGAAGACCGCCTGACCCAGGCGATCAACAAGGCGGCCCGCAGCCATGGTCATTTCGCGCTGATGTTCATGGACCTGGACGGTTTCAAGACCATCAACGATTCGCTGGGCCACCATGTGGGCGACCGCCTGCTGGTGGAAGTGGCGCGCCGCCTGACGGCCACTACCCGCGCCCACGATACGGTGGCGCGCCTGGGTGGGGATGAGTTCGTGATCCTGGTCGACCTGACGCTGCCCGACGATGCCATGCCGGTGGCCGAGAAGCTGGTGGAGGCGGTCAACCAGCCGTTCTGCGTGGGCGAGCATGAGTTGCGGGTCTCGGCCAGCATTGGCATCGCCATCTATCCGGAAGACGGCAATACCCGCCACGACCTGGTCATCAATGCCGATGCCGCGATGTATCACACCAAGCGCGCCGGTCGCAACGGCTACAATTTCTTCGAACCCTCGATGAATGCCAATGCCCACCATCAGCTGCAGTGGCTGCAGGACCTGCGGGTGGCGCTGGAGCGCAAGCAGTTCCGGCTGGTCTACCAGCCCAAGTTCAGCCTGCCCGATGGCCCGGTGCTGGGCGCCGAGGCGCTGCTGCGCTGGCAGCATCCCGAACGTGGCCTGGTCGGCCCGGATGAATTCATCGGCCTGGCCGAACGCTCCGGGCTGATCATCCCCATCGGTGCCTGGGTGCTGGACGAGGCCTGTCGCCAGATGCATGAGTGGCTGACCCTGGGCTATGCCGACTGGAAGATCGCCGTGAACCTGTCGGCAGTGCAATTTGCCGATCCGCATCTGCTGGACGTGGTGCGCGGCGCGCTGGAACGCCATCAGCTGCCGCCGCAGAGCCTGACGCTGGAAGTCACCGAATCGACCGCCATGCACGATACCGAGGCCAGCCTGCTGACCCTGCAGAAGATTGCCGACCTGGGGGTGGAGATTTCCATCGACGACTTCGGGACCGGCTATTCCAGCCTGTTGTACCTCAAGCGCCTGCCGGCCAATGAATTGAAGATCGACCGCGGTTTCGTGCGTGATCTCAGCGACGGCACCGAGGATGCGGCCATCGTCTCGGCCATCGTGGCCCTGGGACGCACGCTGAACCTGCGCATCGTGGCCGAAGGCGTGGAGACCGAGCGGCAGCAGCAATTCCTCGCCTCGGTGGGCTGCGACGCGCTGCAGGGCTATCTCAGGGGGCGGCCGATGGCGCCCGACCTGTTCCTGCAGACCATGCGAGAGCAGCACAAGAGCGCGGCCTGATTGGTCTGCTCCGTCTGATCCGGGAAATTGGCCGTGGCATTGCTCGCTATTCCTCGGATTGCCCGGCAGCGCGAGATGCAAAGATGACTACATAGAGAAACCTTGCTCCGGCAAGGGTTTCAGGCAGGCTCCTGAGGGGGAGGTTGGGGCGGACGGCTCGTGATGGCGTCCGTCCCTTTTTGTTTGGCTTCCCGCGCGGCTATAGCACCTTGCCCGGGTTCATCAGTTGCTGCGGGTCCAGCGCCTGCTTGATGGCACGCATGAGCCGCAATTCCACCGGCGACTTGTAGCGCAGGATTTCCTCGCGCTTGAGCGCGCCCAGTCCGTGTTCGGCCGAGATCGAGCCGCCGAAGCGGTCCACGCTGTCATGCACCACCAGGTTGATGGCCGACTGCTGGCCGAGGAATGCGCTATCGGCCACGCCCACCGGTGGCGAGACGTTGTAGTGCAGGTTGCCATCGCCCAGGTGGCCGAAGGTCACCATGCGGCAGTCCGGCGCGGCCTGCTGCACCAGCACGTCGGTGGTGGCGATGAAGTCGGCGATGCGCGAGATCGGCACCGAGATGTCGTGCTTGATGTTCTTGCCCTCGTGCGCCTGCGCCATCGAGATGCTTTCACGCAATTGCCACAGCGCCCGCGACTGCGCCAGCGAGGCGGCGATCACGGCATCGTTGGCCAGGGCCTGTTCCAGGGCCTCGCCGATGACGCTTTCGAAGAGGGCGCGGGCGTGCTCTTCCGATTCGCTGTCCGACAGTTCCAGCAGGACATATTGCGCATGCCGCTGGGCAAAGGGCAGACGCTGCTCGGGGAAGTGCTTGCAGACCAGCTGCAGGCAGAAGTCCGACATCAGTTCGAAGCCGGTCAATGCAGAAGCACAGCGCGACTGCGCCAGTTGCAGCAGTTGCAGGGCCTGGGCCGGGGTGTCCAGCGCCACCAGTGCCGTCACCTGGGCCAGCGGTTGCGGGAAGAGCTTGACCACGGCGGCGGTGATGACGCCCAGCGTACCCTCGGCACCGATGAACAGGTCGCGCAGGTCGTAACCGGTATTGTCCTTGCGCAAGCCCTTCAGGCTGCTCATCACCTCGCCCTCGGCGGTGACCACTTCCAGGCCCAGGCACAGCTCGCGGGTATTGCCATAGCGCAGCACGCCGGTGCCGCCGGCATTGGTGGAGAGGTTGCCGCCGATGGTGCAACTGCCCTCGGCCGCCAGCGACAGCGGGAACAGGCGCCCCACGGCGGTGGCCTGCTCCTGCAGGTGCTGCAGCACGCAGCCGGCTTCCACGGTCATCGTATTGTTGATCGGGTCGACGGCGCGGATGCGGTTGAGCCGCCGCAGCGACAGCAGCACCGCATTGCCCTGCTGGTCCGGCACGCTGCCCAGTACCAGGCCGGTGTTACCGCCCTGCGGTACCAGTGGCACCGCGTAGTGCGCGCACAGCTTGACGAGGGCCGCCACCTCGCCGGTATCGGCCGGACGCAGCACGGCCAGGGCGCGGCCGGTGTAGCGGCCGCGCTGGTCGGTCAGGTAGCCAGCCGTGTCGGCGGCGTCGGTGAGGACGTGGGCGGCGCCGATGGCGGCGCGGCAGGCGTCGAGGAATTCAGTGGTGGTGGCGTCGGTCATGGCAACAGGTGCGCGCCGCCGGGGGGCGACGCGTGGTATCGAATCAGGAGATTGCGCTGGCAAAGATCAGCGCGAGGCCTTGTGGATGGCCTGGCGGGCGATTTCCTTGGCGGCCTTCTTGAAGGGATGCAAATAGGCCAGTGCGCAGACGAAATAGACCGTGGTCAGCGCTACCTCGCCCCAGGCCAGCCAGACCGAGGTGTGGTTGGCGTCGCTGGTGGCGCGTACCAGGCCTTCGGCCAGGTAGACCAGGATCAGCATGGACGACCATTGCAGGGTATAGACATCGCGCTTGAGGATGCCGCGCAGGGGCAGCAACAGCGGTACCACCTTGAGCACCATCCACGAGCCGCCCGGGCGCAGCGGCGCCAGCGACAGTTCCCACGCCACGCAGAGCAGGATCAGGACGACCAGGCTGGAACTGGCCCCCAGGTGGAAATAGCGCGCGCTGCTGTTCATGATGGTCTCCGTAGTTTTAGTGCAGTCTCTGCCAGCCGTTTGCCCAGCGCGATGGCCAGGGTACGCGAGTCGTCCGACAGCGGCTGGTTGCCGTTGACGCCCGCCCAGTGACTGGCGCCGTAGGGGCTGCCGCCGCTGTGGGTATTCATCAGTTCGGGATGCGCATAGGGCAGGCCCAGCAACAGCATGCCATGATGCAGCAAGGGAATCATCATGGTCAGCAGGGTCGACTCCTGGCCGCCATGCAGGCTGCCGGTGGAGGTGAACACGCAGGCCGGCTTGCCGGTCAGGGTGCCGGAGAGCCACTGCGGCGAGGTGCCGTCCCAGAAATACTTCATGGCCGCGGCCATGTTGCCGAAGCGCGTGGGCGAGCCCAGGGCCAGGCCGTCGCACTGCGCCAGGTCGGCCGCTTCCACATAGGGCGCACCGGAACTCGGCACGTCCGGCTCCACCGCCTCGGTGACCGTGGAGACCGCCGGCACGGTGCGCAGGCGGGCATCGCAGCCGGGGACACTTTCCACGCCCTGGGCGATCAGTTCGGCCAGCTTGCGGGTGGCGCCATGGCGCGAATAGTAGAGCACCAGGATGGTGGCGTTGGAAGGAGCGTTCACGGAAGAGGGGGAGGAGCTGGTCATCATGTGACTTATTATATTTCCGTTTTTTTGCTGCCAGCGTGAGGGAAAAAGAGAGAAATCTCCTCGACTGCTGCCTTTTGCTGCACATCATTGAGGTCATAACTGCAACTTTGGGATGCGGTTTCGATTTTTGCGGGATTTTGCCAGCGGCTTGGGCGATAATCGCCAAACTTGTCATCCTGCCGCCTGGCGGCGGGAAAGAACCCGGGTGCGGCGCTGTTGCTTGCCGTCACCCCATGAAGTCGAACCGATGCCCTCTTTGCGTTTTCCCTTTTCCCGTATGCGTGGTCTGTCCCGAGAACAGTTGAGCGATCTGTTGCGCTTCGCCGGCCGGCGACTGCGCGAGGATCGCCTGCCCCAGGTGGCCGGCAGCCTGACGTTTACCACCATCCTCTCGCTGGTGCCGGTGCTGACCATCGCGCTGGCGCTGTTTACGGCCTTCCCGCTGTTCTCGACCTTCCGTGCTTCGCTGGAAGCCTATTTCGTCGAGAACCTCATGCCCAAGGGGGTGGCCAATACCATCCTGGGCTACCTGAACCAGTTCGCGGCCAAGTCGGCGCGCATCTCGGCGGTGGGCGGGGTGGTGCTGATCCTGACCTCGGTGCTGACCATGTCCACCATCGAGAGCGTGTTCAACCAGATCTGGCGGGTCAAGAAGTCGCGGCCGCTGGTGCAGCGGGTGCTGGTGTACTGGGCCATCATCACCCTGGGGCCGCTGCTGATCGGGGTGTCCATCAGCGTGACCTCCTATCTCTCCAGTGCCACCGGCGGTGCGGTCAAGAGCCTGCCGTGGCTGGGCGCGAGCTTCTATACGCTGGTTTCGCTGATGTTTTCGACGCTGGCCTATACGCTGCTCTACAGCACCGTACCCAACCAGACCGTGGACTGGCGCGACGCCCTGGCCGGCGGCCTGCTGGCCGGTGTCGGCCTCGAAATCGCCAAGCGCCTGTTTGCGGTCTACATCATGCAGTTCCCGACCTACACCATGGTCTATGGCACGGTGGCGGTGCTGCCGATCTTCCTGGTGTGGATCTACATGATGTGGATGATCACCCTGTTCGGCGCGCTGCTGACGGCGGCGCTGCCGGTGGTGCGCTACGAGCGCTGGTGGCATGTGGCCTCGCCGGGGGCGGAGTTCATCGATGCGGTGAAGGTCCTGAAATTCCTCCATGCCGCCCGCGTGGGCGTGGAGTCGGCGGTGGTGAGCATGGATGAGGTGCGTCGCGCCACCCGGCTGGGGCTGGGCGAATTGCAGCAGTTGCTGAGCCGGATGAGTGAAGAAGGCTGGGTGGCCTCGGTCAAGCCGGAGACCAGTCGCCGCACCGGTTGGAATCGCCGCATCACAGATGACATGGACCGCTGGACGCTGGTGGCCAACCCCAGCACGATCCGGCTGGCGCAGGTGTATCGGCTGTTCGTGTTCGATCCGGCCGTGCTGGTGCAGGCCGGTGACGAGGAGGCTCTGGTGAGGCGGGTGGAAGACGCCATCGACGGCGTGCTCGGCCAATCGCTGGATGACTACTGCAGCCCCGCAGGCGTTACCAGCGCGGACCCGCAGGCGCAGAGCACCGTGGCTGCCATGCCCTATGCCGCCGTGCCGCTCGATGAGCGGCGCCGCATGTGGGAGCGCTGAGGGCTCAGAACGAGACCTGCCCGGTCAGCATCTGCCAGTACATGACCCAGTCACCCATGAAGGAATACAGGGGATGGCGGAAAGTGGCGGGCTGGTTCTTCTCCACCATGAAATGGCCGACCCAGGCAAAGCCGTAACCGCAGAACAGGGCCACCGCCAGCCACCACCACTGGTGGGTGATGAGCAGCAGCAACAGGCTCAGCAGCGCCAGCGTCGACCCCAGGAAGTGCAACTGCCGGTTGACCCGGTGCGCGTGCTCGCTGAGATAGGTCGGATAGAACTCGCTGAAGCTGGCGTAGTGACGGTCGGGCAGGGTAGCGGCCATGGGCTTCTCCAGAAGGTCCTGACTTTTCCAGCTTAGTCAGCGCGGCGTGCATATGCAAACCTTGTGCTGAAGCAAGCTTCACATGATCGCTGGTAATACTGCATAGCAGCGCGATTCCCGGTTGCCCAAAGGGCGCGCTTGACCGTACCATGTGCATGCATCGCGGCCCCGCCAGCGGCGGCATCCAGGATCAGTTATGCTGTTGCCCCCATGAATTGGATTTTCCGGGCAGCATCGCCTACAGTCAAAACAGCTTCATACAACTAGGACGACATCATGAAAGTCTCTGAAATCCTCAAGGTCAAAGGCAACATTCTCTTTACCGTCACGCCGGACACCCCGATTCAGGAGGCGGTCGCCGCGATGGCAGAGAAAGACATCGGTTCGCTGGTGGTCATGGAATATGGCGATCTGGTCGGCATGCTGACTTTCCGCGAAGTGCTGCTGACGCTGCACAAGAACGGCGGTGCCCTGGGTGGCTCGACTGTGCGCAAGCACATGAACGACGCACCCATCACGGTCACCCCTGATACCGACCTCAACGAAGTACGCCGCATCATGCTGGAAAAGCATGCACGCTACGTGCCGGTGATGGAAGCGCGCACCGTGCTGGGCGTGATGTCCTTCTACGACGTGGCCAAGGCGGTGCTGGATGCGCAAGGTTTCGAGAACAAGATGCTCAAGGCCTACATCCGCGACTGGCCGGCCGAGGAAGAAGAGCGCGAAGGCAACGCCTGAGCGCTGCCGTTCGGCGCGGTATTTGTTGCTGCATTCGCCGGCACCGCCTGCCATCGCAGGCGGCCTGGTCATGACCGTTCCTGCTGGAGCGGTTTTTTATTGTCCATTGAGGTTGTTGTCATTTCGGCCCGGCCTGCGTAGGCTGCGCATTCCGTTTCCCCTGACCTGATTGCCCATGCAAAAGAACAGCCAGTTCGCGCTTTTTTCCCAACGGCGTTTCGCTCCCTTCTTCTGGACCCAGTTCCTGGGCGCGCTCAATGACAATGTCTTCAAGACCGCACTGCTGACCATCCTCACCTATGACGCCCTGTCCTGGACCGAGATGGATCCGGGTTTGCTCAACAACCTGATTCCGGGCTTGTTCATCCTGCCGTTCTTCCTGTTCTCGGCCACCTCCGGCCAGTTGGCGGACAAGCTGGAAAAGGGCCGCGTGGCGCGTTTCGTGAAGCTGCTGGAAATCGTCATCATGGGTATCGCCGCCTATGGCTGGATGACGCACCACCTGTGGCTACTGATTGCGGCCGTGGTCGGCATGGGCATCCATTCCACCCTGTTCGGGCCGGTCAAGTACGCCTACCTGCCACAGCAGCTGAAGCGGGAGGAGCTGATCGGCGGCAATGGGCTGATCGAGATGGGGACCTTCGTCGGCATCCTGCTGGGTGAAATCCTGGGCGCGGTGCTGGTGGTGCACAAGCCCTGGGGCTTGCAGATGGTGGCCGGCGTGACCATCGGCATCGCCGTGCTGGGCTGGCTGGCCAGCCTGCGCATTCCGCTCTCGCCGGCACCGGCGCCGGAGCTGAGGGTGAACTGGAATCCCTTCACGGAAACGGTGCGCAACCTCGGTTTCTCGCGCCGCAACCGGCCGGTGTTCCTGTCGCTGCTGGGCAATTCCTGGTTCTGGTTCTATGGCGCCATCATGCTGGCGCAATTCCCTGTCTATGCGAAGAACTACCTGCATGGCGACCATAGTGTCTTCGTGCTGCTGCTGGCGGTGTTCTCGGTGGGCATCGGCGTGGGTTCGCTGCTGTGCGAGCGCCTGTCGGGCCACAAGGTGGAAATCGGGCTGGTGCCGTTCGGCTCCATCGGCCTGTCGGTCTTCGGGCTGGAGCTGTACTTTGCCAGCCAGGCCTATTTGACGCCGGCGGCGATGCTGGACCTGGGCGGTTTCCTGGCGCATGGCGGCAGCTGGCGCATCCTCGGTGATTGCCTGGGGATCGGCCTGTTTGGCGGGCTCTACATCGTGCCGCTGTTTGCGCTGATCCAGACCCGCTGCGATCCGGCCCACGTCTCGCGCACCATCGCCGGGATGAACATCATGAATTCGCTGTTCATGGTGGTGTCGGCGCTGGTGGCCATGGTCATGCTGAAGTCGGGGATGACGATTCCGCAGATCTTCCTGGCCACGGCCATCATGAACGGCGTGGTGGCGGTCTACATCTTCTCGCTGGTGCCGGAGTTCCTGATCCGCTTCCTGGCCTGGCTGCTGATCCATACCTTCTACCGGGTGCGCATCGTCAATGGCCAGGCCATTCCCGACCAGGGCGCGGCGGTGCTGGTGTGCAACCATGTGAGCTATGTCGATGCCATTGCCATCATGGCGGCCAGCCCCCGCCCGGTGCGCTTCGTGATGGATTACCAGATCTTCCGGATACCGGTGATGGCCTGGTTGTTCCGCAATGTGCGGGCGATCCCGATTGCGCCGGTCAAGGCCGATCCCTGGCTGACCGAGAAGGCCTTCGTCGACATCGCCCAGGCCTTGCACGAAGGTGAACTGGTGTGCATCTTCCCGGAGGGAAAACTGACGCGTGATGGCGAGCTCAACCCCTTCCGGGGCGGCGTGCAGAAGATCATCGACCGCAGCCCGGTGCCGGTGGTGCCACTGGCCTTGCGCGGCCTGTGGGGCAGCCTGTTCTCGCGCGATCCCAGCAATCCGGTCACGCGCACCTTCCGGCGCGGGCTGTTCTCGCGGCTGGAACTGGTGGTCGGCGAGCCTATCGCGGCCGAGCAGGTCAGCCCCGAGCTGCTGCAGGAAAAGGTGCAGGCCTTGCGCGGCGACTGGAAGTAGTCGCCAGACGGGGAGGGCGCCGTGGCTCGTCGGCGGCGCCCGGGGCTGGTAAAATCGCGTCTTTCTCCCCTTTTGCGCGAATCCCATCATGTCCGGCAATACCTTCGGCACGCTCTTCACCGTCACCACCTTCGGCGAATCCCACGGCCCGGCCATCGGCTGCGTGATCGATGGCTGCCCGCCGGGCATGACGCTGTCGGAAGCCGATATCCAGCCGGAACTGGATCGTCGCCGTCCCGGCACCTCGCGCCACGTGACCCAGCGCCAGGAGCCCGATACCGTCGAGATCCTCTCCGGCGTCTATGAAGGCAAGACCACCGGTACGCCCATTGCGCTGTTGATCCGCAACCAGGACCAGCGCAGCAAGGACTACGGCAATATCCTCGATACCTTCCGTCCCGGCCATGCCGACTACACCTACTGGCACAAGTACGGCATTCGCGATCCCCGCGGCGGTGGCCGTTCCTCGGCGCGCCTGACCGCGCCGGTGGTGGGGGCGGCGGCCATCGCCAAGAAGTGGTTGTTCGAGAAGTACGGCACCACCTTCAAGGGCTGCATGAGCCAGCTGGGCGAAATCGCGATCCCCTTCGAATCCTGGGAGCATGTGCCCCACAATCCCTTCTTCGCCGCCAACGCCAGCATCATCGGGCGCCTGGAAGACTACATGGATGCCCTGCGCAAGGACGGCGACTCCATCGGTGCGCGCATCGACGTGGTGGCGCAGAACGTGCCGGTCGGCCTGGGTGAGCCGCTGTATGACAAGCTGGATGCCGAGATTGCTTTTGCCCTGATGGGGATCAACGCCGTCAAGGGCGTGGAAATCGGCGCCGGCTTCCGTTCGGTGGTGCAGAAGGGTTCCGAGCACGGCGACGCGCTCACGCCGGAAGGCTTCGTCGGCAACAACGCCGGCGGCATCCTGGGCGGTATTTCGACCGGCCAGGACATCACGGCCTCGATTGCCATCAAGCCCACCTCCAGCATCCGCACGCCGCGCCCGTCCATCGACAAGAACGGCCAGCCGATTGCGGTGGAAACCTTCGGTCGCCATGACCCCTGCGTGGGCATCCGCGCCACCCCCATCGCCGAAGCCATGCTGGCGCTGGTGCTGATGGACCACGCCTTGCGCAACCGCGCCCAGTGCGGTGATGTGAAGGTCGATACACCGGCGCTGCGCTGAACCGGGCAGGACCGAGCGCAAGCCGGCCATCGCGCAAGCGGTCGCCGGCTTTTTCCTGCCTGAAACAATTTGCGGCCGGTCGGGTCGAAGCCGCTCATGGCTGGCGGGTGGCGGCATGCCTCCCGGCCGGCTGACCCGGAATCAGATCAATTATTCAATGGAGGCGGGAATGAAACTCAAACCTATCATCAAGAACAGTCTGCTGGCCGCAGCCCTGGTGGGCCTGGTGGCTTGCGAGACAGTCCAGACCACCCAGGGCGGTACCGTCGGCATCGAGCGCAAGCAGCAGATGCTGGTGTCCTCGGCCGAGATGGAAGCGGCATCCAGCAAGGAATATGCGCAGGTACTGGCCGAGGCCAAGGGAAAGGGCCTGCTCAACCGCAACGCCGCGCAGGTGCAGCGGGTGCGCGCCATTGCCAATCGCCTGATCCCGCAGACCGGGGTGTTCCGCCCCGATGCGCTGAAGTGGAACTGGGAAGTCAATGTCCTGAGCTCGGACGAAACCAATGCCTGGTGCATGCCCGGGGGCAAGATCGCGGTCTATACCGGCCTGATCGACAAGCTCAAGATCACCGACGATGAACTGGCTGCCGTGATGGGGCACGAGATCGCCCATGCCCTGCGCGAGCATGCCCGCGAGCGCGCCTCGCAGCAGGTAGTGGCCAATTCGGCCATTTCCATTGGCGCGGCCCTGCTGGGGCTGGGCGACGTGGGCAAGCAGGGCGGCCAGTATCTCTACATGGGCCTGATGGGCTTGCCCAACTCGCGCGCCAACGAGACCGAGGCCGATCGCATCGGCGTGGAGCTGGCGGCGCGGGGCGGTTACGATCCCAAGGCGGCGGTCACGCTGTGGCAGAAGATGGCCAGCCTGGGGGGCGAAGAGCCGATGAAGTTCATGTCCACCCACCCCTCCAGCAGCGAGCGCATCGCCGATCTGACGGTCTACGCGCAGCGCGTCGATCCGCTCTACCAGCAGACGCGCAAGCGCTGAGCGTCGGCGCCGCCTGCGGTATCGAAATCCGGCATGGCCCCGGCGGGATGGGGAAATGCCGGATTTTTCATGTGTGCCGCAACTTCTGCGCTTTTTCTGCTGCTTTGCAGCATTATTGCCTGTTGTGGCGACGCGGCGGAAAACACGGCGGGGAGGTCAGACCTGTCGCTTTATGGCATAATCAAAAGCTATTTTTCCCGATCAGCACCCCTTTTTCAGTTTTCGCCGGACTGCAACATGCTCAAGACGCTTTACGACAAACTCTGGGAGTCGCACGTCGTTCATACGGAAGATGACGGTACCGCCATCCTGTATATCGACCGCCACCTGCTCCACGAAGTGACCAGCCCGCAAGCCTTCGAAGGCCTCAAGCTAGCCGGTCGCCAACCCTGGCGCAATTCGGCCAACCTGATGGTGGCGGACCACAACGTCCCCACCACCGACCGCGCCCACGGCATCGCCGATCCCATCTCGCGCCTGCAGGTGGAGACGCTGGACGACAACGCCAAGCAATACAGCCTGACCTACTTCGGCATGAACGACAAGCGCCAGGGCATCGTGCACGTGATCGGCCCCGAGCAGGGTGCCACGCTGCCGGGCATGACGGTGGTCTGCGGTGACTCGCACACCTCCACCCATGGCGCCTTCGCCGCGCTGGCCCATGGCATCGGCACCTCCGAAGTGGAACACGTGCTGGCCACGCAGACGCTGCTGGCGCGCAAGTCCAAGTCCATGCTGGTGCAGGTCGACGGTGCGCTGCCGGCCGGCGTGACCGCCAAGGACATCGTGCTGGCCATCATCGGCAAGATCGGTACCGCAGGCGGTACCGGCTATGCCATCGAATTCGCCGGTTCGACCATCCGTTCGCTGTCCATGGAAGGCCGCATGACGGTCTGCAACATGGCCATCGAAGCCGGCGCCCGCGCCGGCATGGTGGCCTTCGACGACACCACGATGAATTACCTCAAGGGTCGTCCGTTCTCGCCCTCTGGTCCGCACTGGGAGCGCGCTGTCAGCTACTGGCGCGGCCTGCATTCCGACCCGGGCGCCAAGTTCGACATGGTCGTCACGCTCAATGCCGCCGACATCAAGCCGCAAGTCACCTGGGGCACCTCGCCCGAGATGGTGGTGGCGGTCGACGCCCGCGTTCCCGATCCGGACAAGGAAAAGGATGCGACCAAGCGCGACGGCATGGAAAAGGCGCTGGCCTACATGGCCCTGAAGCCCAACACCCCGATCGAGGATATCCGCATCGACAAGGTCTTCATCGGTTCCTGTACCAATTCCCGCATTGAAGACCTGCGCGAAGCCGCCAAGGTGGTGCGTGGCAAGTTCCGCGCCTCCAACGTCAAGCTGGCGATGGTGGTGCCGGGCTCCGGCCTGGTCAAGGAACAGGCCGAGCGCGAAGGCCTGGACAAGATCTTCCGCGACGCCGGTTTCGAATGGCGCGAACCGGGTTGCTCCATGTGCCTGGCCATGAACGCCGACCGCCTGGAACCGGGCGAACGCTGCGCCTCGACCTCGAACCGCAACTTCGAAGGTCGCCAGGGCGCCGGAGGCCGTACCCATCTGGTGAGCCCGGCCATGGCCGCAGCGGCCGGCATCGCCGGTCACTTCGTGGATGTGCGCTCGCTGTAAGCGCCGGAGACGGGCCGTGTGGCCCGTAGCGTCAGTTTTTGAACAGAAATCAGGAAGGACGGTGCGGCTGGCTCGCCCGTCCGACCCAAGGTCAAGACCATGAATAAATTTATCCTGCACGAAGGACTGGTGGCGCCGCTGGATCGCGCCAACGTCGATACCGATGCGATCATCCCCAAGCAGTTCCTGAAATCGATCAAGCGCAGCGGCTTCGGCCCCAACCTGTTCGACGAATGGCGTTACCTGGATCATGGCGAACCGGGCATGGACAACAGCAAGCGCCCGCTGAACCCGGACTTCGTGCTCAATCAGGAGCGCTATCAGGGCACTTCGATCCTGCTCTCGCGCAAGAACTTCGGCTGCGGTTCCTCGCGCGAGCACGCGCCGTGGGCGCTGGACCAGTTCGGCTTTCGCGCGGTGATCGCGCCCAGCTTCGCCGACATCTTCTTCAACAACTGCTACAAGAACGGTCTGCTGCCCATCGTCCTGACCGAGCAACAGGTCGATCACCTGTTCAATGAAGTCAAGGCCTTCCCGGGTTACCGCCTGGTCATCGACCTGGAAAAGCAGGTCGTCAGCACCACCAATGGCAGCCAGGCCTTCCCGTTCGATATCAGCGAGTTCCGCAAGTATTGCCTGCTCAACGGTTTCGACGATATTGGCCTGACCCTACGCAAAGCCGACACCATTCGTGCCTACGAAGAGAAACACCTGCACGAACAGCCCTGGCTGAGCAACACGATCTGACAGGATCGTTGAAACAACAGCAAAGGGCGGTCAGATGACCGCCCTTGTCATTGATAACCCGAATTCGCTGCATAACTGAGAAAGAGAAGCCATGAAGATTGCTATCCTGCCGGGCGACGGCATCGGTCCTGAAATCGTCGATGAAGCCGTGCGCGTGCTCAATGCACTGGACGAGAAGTTCGAGATGGAATCGGCCCCGGTCGGCGGTGCCGGCTACGAGGCCCACGGCCACCCGCTGCCGGATGGCACCCTGAAGCTGGCCAAGGAAGCCGACGCCATCCTCTTCGGCGCAGTCGGTGACTGGAAGTACGACAAGCTGGAACGCGCGCTGCGCCCGGAGCAGGCCATCCTGGGCCTGCGCAAGCACCTGCAGCTGTTCGCCAACTTTCGTCCCGCGATCTGCTATCCGGAACTGACCGGTGCTTCGTCGTTGAAGCCCGAGCTGGTGGCCAACCTGGACATCCTGATCGTGCGCGAACTGAACGGCGACATCTATTTCGGCCAGCCACGCGGCATGCGCGAAGCGCCGGACGGTCCTTTCAAGGGGGCACGTGAAGGATTTGATACCATGCGCTATTCGGAACCGGAAATCCGCCGTATCGCCCACGTCGCCTTCCAGGCCGCGGCCAAGCGCGGCAAGCGCCTGTGCAGCGTGGACAAGGCCAACGTGCTGGAAACCTTCCAGTTCTGGAAAGACGTCGTCACCGAAGTGGGCAAGGAATACCCGGACGTGGAGCTGTCGCACATGTACGTGGACAACGCCGCGATGCAACTGGTGAAGGCACCGAAGAACTTTGACGTCATCGTCACCGGCAACATGTTCGGCGACATCCTCTCCGATGCCGCCGCCATGCTGACCGGTTCCATCGGCATGCTGCCCTCGGCTTCGCTGGATGCCAACAACAAGGGCCTATACGAGCCTTCGCACGGCTCGGCGCCGGACATCGCCGGCCGTGGTATCGCCAATCCGCTGGCGACCATCCTGTCGGCGGCGATGATGCTGCGTTTCTCCTTGAACCGTGCCGAACAGGCCGATCGCATCGAGAACGCCGTGAAGAAAGTGCTTGCGCAAGGTCTGCGCACCGCCGATATTTATGAAGAAGGCTGCACCAAGGTCAACACCCAGCAGATGGGCGAGGCCGTGGTCAAGGCCCTCGCGTAAGCTCAGTGCCTCGTCCGTCCGCACAAGCCGGGCAGGGCGGGGCGCCTGAAATGCCGGATGGTCCGGCGCATATGTGTTCAATCTGAGTTGTTCACCATGGATGTACTAAATAGGGAAAGATGATGAAACTGGTTGGTTTGGTTGGCTGGCGTGGAATGGTGGGTTCGGTCCTGATGCAACGCATGCAGGACGAGGGTGATTTCGATCACATCGAACCGGTATTTTTCTCGACTTCGAATGCGGGCGGCAAAGCGCCGTCGTTCGCCAAAACGGCAACGACGCTGAAAGACGCCAACAGCATCGATGAGCTGAAGAAATGCGACATCATCATTACCGCACAGGGTGGCGACTACACCAACGAGATCTTCCCCAAGCTGCGTGCAGCCGGCTGGGACGGCTACTGGATCGACGCCGCCTCCTCGCTGCGCATGAAGGATGACGCCGTGATCGTGCTGGACCCGGTCAACAGCAACGTCATCAAGGACGCGCTGGCCAAGGGCGTGAAGAACTACATCGGTGGCAACTGCACCAACTCCATCCTGTTGATGGGCGTGGGTGGCCTGTTCAAGGAAGGCCTGGTCGAATGGGTCAGCTCCATGACCTACCAGGCAGCCTCCGGTGGCGGCGCCAACCACATGCGCGAACTGTTGAAGGGCATGGGCGTCATCAACGCCGCCGTGGCCGAAGAACTGGCCACGCCGTCCTCGGCCATCCTGGACATCGACCGCAAGGTTGCCAAGACCATCCGTGAAGACGTGCCCACCGAGTTCTTCGGCGCACCGCTGGCCGGTGGCCTGATCCCCTGGATCGACGCCCAGCTGGAAAACGGTCAGTCCAAGGAAGAGTGGAAGGGCCAGGCCGAAGTCAACAAGATCCTCGGCAACGAGAAGATCATCCCGGTCGACGGCCTGTGCGTGCGTATCGGTGCCATGCGTTGCCACAGCCTGGCGCTGACCATCAAGTTGAAACGCGACCTGCCCCTGGCCGAGATCGAGTCCATCATCCGCGCCGGCAATCCGTGGGTGAAGTGGGTCCCGAACGAGCGCCCGGTCACCGTCAAGGAACTGACCCCGGCGGCCATCACCGGCGGCCTGGAAATCGGCGTGGGCCGCGTGCGCAAGCTGAACCAGGGTCCGGAATACATCTCCGCCTTCGTCATCGGCGACCAGTTGCTGTGGGGCGCGGCCGAACCGCTGCGCCGCATGCTGCGCATCATCCTGGGCAACCTGGAGTAATGCGGCGGCCGGGAAAATAGCCGGCCAGCAACAGCCGTGCGTTGCTGCAATGCGAATAGGGCTTGCCTATCCCGTTGTCAGTCTGCAACAATAGCCCGCCAGCTTTTCCCCAGGGAGAAGCTGGCGGGTTTTTCTCATCTTGAGAAGTTAAGTACACTTGCGGGTGTAAGTTCTTGATGTTAATTTGAAAAGCCCATTCATTTCATGAAAACCAACATGGCAGCGCCGTCGCCGGGCGCCTGCTGGATTTTGATGAAATGGATCTGCATTTCCGTTCCCTGAGCTGCAAAAGAATGCTTTCAAGACAGCAAGGGCTACAGGGACAGGAGCAGCGACGGCCTACTGCAAGGCTGCGCAGCACATGCCCCATTCACGGCTTCCACCGGGTTGAACGCGAGCGTGACGGGTTTCAAGCGGAACGTTTCTCTAAGCCATATAAAACATGCCTCTGAATACTAACAAGAAGCTTCCCCTGTCCCAGATGAAGACCCTGAGCGCCGCCGTCGCGCTGGCCCTGGCCTTGCCACTGGGCGCGCAGGCCGCCGGACTGGGCAAGCTCACCGTGCTGTCCTCGCTGGGCCAGCCCTTGCGCGCCGAGATCGAGGTCACTTCCGTGAGCGCCGACGAGGCCGGCAAGCTGTCGGCCCGCCTGGCGCCGGCCGAGGCTTTCCGCCGCGCCAACATGGACTACAACCCGGTACTGGGCTCGCTGTCCTTCGTGGTCGAACAGCGCCAGGGGCGCCACTTCATCCGCATCAGCTCATCCCAGCCGGTCAGCGATCCGTTTGTCGACCTGTTGATGGAATTGAGCGCAGGCGACTCCCGCCTGCTGCGTGAATATACCTTCCTGCTGGACCCGCCTGACAGCAAGGCGCCGCGCAACGCCCAGGTGGCACCGCTGACGCCGGGCAATGCCGGCGCCACGACCGGTTCGCCCGCTTCCGGCGAGACGGCGGCAGCGAGTGCTGCGGCCACACCCGCTACCCCTGCTGCCCAGGCTTCCGATTCTGCACCGACCGCTGCGCAGGCCGCATCGACTCCCGCAGCTGCACCGGCACCCACTCCTGCCCCAGCGCAGGCTGCCGCAACCGCAGTGGCGCCTGCTGCCAGCGCCCCGATTCCGGTCAGTGGCGAAGAGCCTGCTACCACCATTGTCCAGCGCCCGGCGCCGTCGGCCCTGGCCGAGGAACTGATCCGCCGCCAGCAGGCGGCACCTGCCGATACGCCGGCCTCGGCCAGCCCGGATGCGCTTGCCGCCTCCCGGGCAGCGACGCAAAGCGCCACGGGGACGGTGGCACAGCCGGCGGCGGCAAATCCGGCAGCTCCGGCTGCTGCCACCCCTGGCAAGAGCGCCGACTACCGCGTCAAGCAGGGCGATACCCTGGGCGCGATCGCCGCCCGCAACCAGCCGGCCAATGTCTCGCTGGACCAGATGCTCATTGCCCTGTATCGCGCCAATCCGGGCGCCTTCCAGGGCAACAACATCAACCGCCTGCGCGCCGGCAGGATATTGAGCATTCCCGACCAGCCTACTGCCGCCGCGGTCGACCGCGATGAAGCACGCGGCATGGTGGTGGCGCAGGCGCAGGACTTCAACGCCTACCGCAACAAGCTGGCCGGCCAGGTCGCCAACGCACCGGCTGCCAAGCCCGGCACCAGCCGTCAGAGTGGCGGTGGCAAGATCAGCACGCGAGTGGAAGAGCGTTCCGGCACCCAGTCAGCGCGTGACCGTCTGGAGCTGTCCCGTGCCAACAAGGGCAGCGGCAAGACCGGCAGCGCTGGTGCCGCCGCCGAAGACAAGGCCGCCAGCGAGCGCGCACTGGCCGAAGCCAATGACCGCGTCAAGGACCTGGAAAAGAACGTCGACAACCTCCAGAAATTGCTGGAGCTGAAGAACAAGACCATCGCCGAACTGAGTGCGCAACCGCAGAAGGACGGCGAAGCCGGCAAGCCGGCCGCCGCTCCCGCAGCGACCCCAGCGGCCGATGCGGCCGCACCCAAGGCCGAGGACAAGCCGGCCGATGCGCCCGCGACACCTGCGCCAACACCGGCACCGGCAGTTGCTGCGTCGACCACGCCACCGGCTGCCAGCGCCAAGCCGGCAGACAAGAACGGTGGCAGCTTCATCGACAAGGTGAAGGAAAATCCCGCCTTCCTGATCGGCGCCGGCGTGCTGGTGGCGCTGTTGGCCGCCGGTGGTGGTGTGCTGGCCATGCGTCGCCGCAAGAAGAAGTCCGAGGAAGGTGCCGTCGAGCCTGCCAGCGAACCCGAGCCTGCCCCGCCTGCGCCTGCAGTGGCGGCAGCAGCGGCGGTAGTCGCCGCTGAGGCTGAAGCCGAACCCGAGGCCCCGGCGCCCGCGCCGGTAGTCGAGCCCGTGGCCGAGGAAGCCGCGCCGGCCGCTGCTGTGGTTCCGGAAGAACCGGTCGATCCGATCTCCGAAGCCGACACGTATATCGCCTATGGCCGCGATGAGCAGGCCGAGGACATTCTCAAGCTGGCACTGCAGACCCAGCCTGGGCGCCAGGCGCTGCACGCCAAGCTGCTGGAAATCTATGCCAAGCGCGGCGACGTGGCGAACTTCAACAAGGTCGCCCTCGACCTGCATCAACTGAGCGGTGGTCTCAATGAAACCTGGGTCAAGGCAGCGGCGCTGGGCCTGGAAGTGGACCCCGCCAACCCGCTGTACGGTGGCGTTCCGCCTGAAGCGGAACCTACCCTCGCGGCCGAGGAAGAGCAGGGCATGGAGTTCGACCTCAGCGATTTCAAGGGTGCCGAACTGCCGTCCGAACCGACGCCGCCGGCAGGGGCCGCGATGGACCTGGGCAAGGACATCGATTTCGACCTGGACCTGGAGAACGGTGCCAAGCCCGACGCCAACGAGCCCATCCTGCCGGCGTCGAGCGGCGCCACGTCGGCATCGATGCTGCTGGATAGCCTCGATGAGACGCCCGCCACCAGCCTGGCCGATCTCGACCTGAGCCTGCCGGAGGAGAGCGCTGCCGCGCCATCGGCCACCAACCTGCTGGAGGAGGATGAAGAGTCCGCCTTCGAGGCCGAGATGACTACCAAGCTCGACCTGGCCGCCGCCTATGAGGAAATCGGCGACAAGGAAGGCGCCCGCGAATTGCTGGAAGAAGTCATGCGCGGCGGCAGCGATGCCCAGATCGCACGGGCCAAGCAAATGATGGCCGCCCTGGGCTGAAGCCCACGGCCGCAGCGATTACAATAGCTTCATCTCGCGGGCAGCTCGCATGAGCTGCCCGTTTGTTTTCATCGTGCCGCAAACCTCCGTGAACAGCGCAGGTGAAGCGGCCTGCAGTGACCACCATGACAGACATTTCCCCCCAAACCGACGGCCTGCGCCGCGTGGTACTGGGCGTGCAATACGACGGCGCCTGCTGGCAGGGCTGGCAGACCCAGCCGCACCGCCAGACGGTGCAGGATCAGCTGGAAGCGGCCCTGCTGCGCTTCAGCACCCGGCCCATTGCCACCACTTGCGCCGGCCGCACCGATTCCGGCGTGCATGCGCTGGAGCAGGTGGTCCATTTCGACACCGCCATCGCCCGCGACAGCTTTTCCTGGGTACGCGGCACCAATGCCTTCCTGCCACCGACGATTGCGGTGCGCTGGGCCTGCGAGCTGCCGTACGTGGATGATGCGGCCATTGCTGGCGCGGCCCCGGTCGCCGAGCTGCATGGCGAGCAACGCCAGGACGCTTCGCAGCTGGCGCAATTCGGCTTTCATGCACGTTTTTCGGCCATCGCACGCACCTATCACTACGTGCTGTACAACCATGCGGTCCGTTCGCCGCTGATGGCCGGCAAGGCCGGCTGGACCTTCCGGCCGCTGGACGCCGACCGCATGCACCGCGCGGCCCAGCACCTGATTGGTGAGCACGATTTCACCAGCTTCCGGGCCGTGGAGTGCCAGGCCAAGTCGCCGGTGCGCAAGATGGAGAGCATCGCCGTGCGCCGCCATGGCGACATGATCGTCCTCACGCTCAAGGCCAATGCCTTCCTGCATCACATGGTGCGCAACATCGTCGGCTCGCTGATCGTGGTCGGCAGCGGCAAGCAGGGGCCGGAGTGGATAGGGCAGGTGCTGGCCCTGCGCGACCGCAGCCGGGCCGCCCCGACCTTCATGCCGGACGGCCTCTACCTGGCGCGGGTAGACTATCCGGATGCCTGGGCACTGCCGCAGGAGAACCGCTCCTGGCCCTGGCTGTAGAGCGCTATGGGCGGCCACGCCCGCCCCTGAAATTCTTGCAAAAAGGCAATACCGATGAGCTTGCGTACCCGTATCAAGATCTGTGGACTGACCCGCGAAGAGGATGTCCGCGCCACCGTGGCCGCTGGCGCCGATGCGCTGGGCCTGGTGTTCTATCCCAGGAGCCCGCGCTATGTCACGCCGCAACGTGCCGGCGAACTGGCGCGGGCGGTGCCGCCGCTGGTAAGCATCGTCGGCCTGTTCGTCAACCCGACCCTGGAGGAAGTGCAGCAGGTCCTGGCCGAGGCGCCCCTGACGATATTGCAGTTCCACGGCGACGAAACGCCCGAGCACTGCGCCGCGATCGCCCGTGCCGTTGTCAGACCCTTCATGCGCGCGGCCAGAATAGGAAGTTCGACGCAGCCCTCGGATTTGTTAGAATATGAACAGGCATATCGCTCCGCCAGTCCGTTTTTCACCGGACTGCTGCTCGACACCCTGGTCGAGGAGTACGGCGGCAGTGGAAAGGTTTTCGATTGGTCTCTCATTCCAAAAGAACTCGCGCCTCGGGCCGTTTTGAGTGGTGGCTTGAGCGTACACAACGTCACTGAGGCGGTGACCCGCGTTCGTCCCTACGCGGTCGATATCAGCAGTGGTGTCGAGGCCGCCAAGGGCATCAAGGATGCCGCCAGGATCGAGGCCTTCATCAGCGCCGTCCGTCTGGCGGACGCTACCCCGGCGTAGCACTCCCCATACAGTACGCAGTACGAGATTCAGAGGAAACCCATGAAAGAATTGAACCCTCTCGGCAGCTTTGCCGAGCGTCAGGCCGTTCCCGTTGCGGCCCTGCACCAGACGGCCCACTACAACCTGCCGGACGCCCGTGGCCACTTCGGCCCCTACGGCGGTAGCTTCGTTTCCGAAACCCTGACCCTGGCCCTGAACGAGCTGCGCGAGGCCTATGCCCGTTACCAGCACGATGAACAGTTCCTCGCCGAATTCCACACGGAACTGAAGCATTTCGTCGGCCGCCCCAGCCCCGTGTACCACGCCAAGCGCTGGTCCGAGCAGGCCGGCGGCGCGCAGATCTACTTCAAGCGCGAAGACCTCAACCACACCGGCGCCCACAAGATCAACAACGTGATCGGCCAGGCATTGCTGGCCAAGCGCATGGGCAAGAAGCGCATCATCGCCGAGACCGGCGCCGGCCAGCACGGCGTGGCCACGGCCACCATCTGTGCGCGCTTCGGCATGGAATGCATCGTCTACATGGGCGCGGAAGACGTGAAGCGCCAGCTGCAGAACGTGTATCGCATGAACCTCCTGGGCGCCAAGGTGGTGCCGGTGGAATCCGGCTCCAAGACCTTGAAGGATGCGCTCAACGAAGCCATGCGCGACTGGGTCACCAATGTCGAGAGCACCTTCTACATCATCGGCACCGTGGCCGGTCCGCACCCCTACCCGATGATGGTGCGCGACTTCCAGTCGGTGATCGGCAACGAGTGCATCCAGCAGATGCCGGAAATTGCCTCACGCCAGCCGGACTACGTGGTGGCGGCCGTCGGTGGCGGTTCCAACGCCATGGGCATCTTCTATCCCTATATCGACTATGCCGATGTGAAGCTGGTCGGGGTGGAAGCCGCCGGCGACGGGCTTGATACCGGTCGCCATTCGGCCTCGCTGACCCTGGGCTCGCCCGGTGTGCTGCACGGCAACCGGACCTACCTGCTGCAGGATGCCAACGGCCAGATCATCGAGACCCACTCGGTCTCGGCCGGCCTGGATTATCCGGGCGTGGGGCCGGAACACGCATGGCTCAAGGACAGCGGCCGCGCCAGCTATGCCTGCATCACTGACGAAGAGGCACTGCAGGCCTTCAACACCTGCTGCCGCATCGAAGGCATCATCCCGGCGCTGGAGTCCAGCCATGCCCTGGCCCATGCGGCCAAGCTGGCGGCGACCCTGCCCCGGGACCAGATCGTGCTGGTCAACCTGTCCGGCCGTGGGGACAAGGACATGCATACCGTGCAACAGCGCCAGGGCTGATCGCCGACCCTGCCTGACGCGTGCCGGCTACCCGACGGGTGGCCGGCTGGTTCGACAAAATACTTCACCATCATGTCCAGAATCCAGACTACCTTTTCCCAACTGGCCGAGCAGAAGCGCAAGGCCCTGATCACCTTCATCACCGCCGGCGACCCGGCCCCCGAGCTGACCGTGCCGCTGCTGCACGCGCTGGTGGCCGGCGGCGTCGACATCCTCGAGCTGGGCGTGCCGTTCTCCGACCCCATGGCCGAAGGCCCGGTGATCCAGCGCGCCTGCGAGCGGGCCCTGAAGTTCGGCATCAGCACCCATGACGTGCTGGGCTATGTGCGCGAATTCCGCAAGACCAATACCCATACCCCCATCGTATTGATGGGCTATGCCAACCCCATCGAACGCTTCGGCGTGGATGCCTTCATCGCCGCTGCCAGCGAGGCGGGCGTGGACGGCACCATCGTGGTGGACTATCCGCCCGAGGAATGTGAAGAATTCGCCCAGAAGATGCAGGCCAATGGCATGGACCCGATCTTCCTGCTGGCCCCGACCTCGTCGGAAGAGCGCATCCGCCAGGTGGCGGCCGTGAGCAGTGGTTTCTGCTATTACGTCTCCCTCAAGGGCGTGACCGGCGCCGGCCATATCGATACCGCCGAAGTGGCCGAGCGCATCGCCGCCATCCGCCAGCACGTGAAGCTGCCCATTGCCGTGGGCTTCGGCATCCGCGATGGTGCCACCGCCCGCACCGTGGGCAGCACGGCCGATGCCGTGGTGATCGGCAGCCGCATCATCGCCGAACTGGAAAACACCCCGCCGGAGCGCGCCTGCGAGGCAGTGCAGACCTTCGTCACCGGCATCCGCCAGGCGCTCGATGCCTGAGCCTGGCCGGCACGGGTAACAGGATCGAAAGCCTCCGACGCACCCCGGAGGCTTTCTTTTTTGATCAGGCGCAAGCTGGCCGCAGTGCCATTCTTGCCAGATGGAAAGCATGACCGTGCTTTACCTCCCGCCCCGGTCGGCTCTGGTACAATGCGCGCCACCGGAAAAATCTATGAGGTATCTATGAGCTGGCTCGAGAAGTTACTGCCACCCCAGATTCAACGCGGCTCCACCAGCCGCAAGGCCATCCCGGAAGGTTTGTGGGTCAAATGCCCCTCCTGCGAGGCCGTGCTGTACCGTACCGACCTGGAGTCCAACCTCCACGTCTGCCCCAAATGCAGCCACCACATGCGCATCCGCGCCCGCGCTCGTCTCGATGCCCTGCTCGACGAAGGCGGCCGCTATGAGATCGGCCAGGAAGCCCTGCCGGTCGACACCCTGAAGTTCAAGGACAGCAAGAAGTACCCGGATCGTCTCAAGGACGCCATGGAATCCACCGGCGAAACTGATGCCATGGTGGTCATGGGCGGTGCCATCATGACCCTGCCGGTCGTGGTGGCCTGCTTCGAATTCGAATTCATGGGCGGTTCCATGGGCTCGGTGGTGGGTGAGCGCTTCGCCCGCGGCGCCCAGGCGGCGCTGGAACAGAAGGTCCCCTTCATCTGCATCACCGCCACCGGCGGTGCCCGCATGCAGGAAGGCCTGCTGTCGCTGATGCAGATGGCCAAGACCACGTCCATGCTGACCAAGCTGTCGGAAAAGAAGCTGCCCTTCATCAGCGTGCTGACCGACCCGACCATGGGCGGTGTCTCGGCCTCCTTCGCCTTCATGGGCGACGTGGTGATGGCCGAACCCAAGGCCCTGATCGGCTTTGCCGGCCCCCGCGTGATCGAGAACACGGTGCGCGAAAAGCTGCCGGAAGGCTTCCAGCGTGCCGAATTCCTGGTCACCAAGGGCGCCATCGACATGATCGTCGACCGCCGCAAGATGCGTGAGGAAATCGCCCGTCTGCTGGCCCTGCTGCAAAACCAGGCCGCCGAAACGGTTTCCTGATAAGCGGATATACTTCAGGCCCGGATTTGCAGAAGTGCAAATCCGGGCCTTGTTTTTTCGCCTTTTACTTTCCGTTTTCCGTATTTCGAGCTGTTGCACTACCGACCGAGACGCGCCATGACTTCCCAAGCTTCCCCGAGCCCTGCCACCCCCGCCACCTTGAGCGAATGGCTGGCCCTGCTGGAACAACGCCACTTCAAGCAGATCGACATGGGCCTGGAGCGCGTCATGCAGGTCAAGCAGAAGCTGGACATCCAGTTCGACTGCCCGGTCATCATGGTGGCCGGTACCAACGGCAAGGGCTCCACCTGCGCCATGCTGGAATCGATCCTGCTGCGCGCCGGCTATCGCGTGGGCCTGTACATGAAGCCGCACTTCCTGCATTTCAACGAACGCGCCCGCATCAGCGGCGACATGGCCAGCGATGCGCAACTGATTGCGGCCTTCGAGGCGGTGGAGGCGCAACGTGGTGACATTTCCCTGACCTATTTCGAATTCACCACCCTGGCCATCATGAAGCTGCTGGCCGACGCCAAACAGGACGTGGTGATCCTGGAAGTCGGCCTGGGTGGCCGGCTGGATGCGGTCAACGTGATCGATGCCGATGTGTCCATCGTCACCAGCATCGACATCGACCATACCGAATACCTGGGCGAGACCCGGGAAGAAATCGGCTTCGAGAAGGCCGGTATCTTCCGCCCCGGCAAGGTCGCCGTGTGCGGTGATCCGCTGCCGCCCAAGTCGCTGATCGATCACGCCGAGAAGATCGGCGCCGATCTGTGGCTGATGGGGCGCGACTTCAACTACCAGGGCGACAAGCAGCAGTGGGCCTACGGCGGACGCGGCATGCGTCGCAATTCGCTGGCCTATCCCAGCCTGCGTGGCGCCAACCAATTGCTCAACGCCTCGGCCGCCCTGGCTGCGCTGGAGGCCTTGCGCGAGATCTTGCCGGTGGGTGCGCAGGAAGTGCGCACGGGACTGGCCACGGTGGAATTGCCGGGGCGCTTCCAGGTCTTGCCGGGCCAGCCGCTGGTGATCCTGGACGTGGCGCACAACCCGCATGCGGCCGCCACGCTGGCGCAGAACCTGGACAACATGGGCTTTCATCCCTACACCTATGCGGTGTTCGGTTCCATGCTGGACAAGGACATCGAAGGCGTCATCGGTCATCTGAAGGACAAGATCGACCACTGGTGCGTGACCGACCTGCCGTTGCCTCGTGCGGCCACCGCGCAACAGCTCAAGGACACCCTGCTGGGGGTGGGCGTGGCACCGGAATTCAGGCGCGACGCGGCGCGCAGCATCGAAACCTTCACTTCGCCGGCCGACGCCTATGCAAATGCATTAAGCAGAGCAGGGGAGAATGATAGAATTGTGGTTTTCGGGTCCTTCCTCACCGTGGCCGGCGTCATGCAGGCGCGCCGCCCCGGTCTGCACTGATCCCGGACCCGATTTCCGGAGCCGGACGCCACGCCCGACGATGCCAGGCCTTTGATGGGCCAGGCAGGTTTTCCAAGATATTCAGATCAATTCAAGACGACTCCGCATGGGCTTGTTCTCGTTTTTCCGCAAAAACAAGCAGGACTCTGCTTCCGACCAAGGCACTTTCCGTTCGCGTTCCGACGAGCAATCTTCCGTCATTCGCAGCCGCGGCAGTCGTAGCGCCGCCAATACCTCCGGTCGTGCCGCAGGTGGACGGGCCAAGGCCGGCAAGGAGGCCGCGGCTGACCCCTTGTTGCCGGAAAAGAAACGTGCCCGCCGCCGCCTGATCGGTGCCGTCGCACTGGCGCTGGCGGTGGTGATCGTGTTGCCGATGATCCTCGATTCCGAGCCCAAGCCGCTCAACGACGATATCGCCATCCAGATTCCCTCCAAGGACCAGGCCGCCGCCGGGACCTCGGCCCCGGCCTCTGCAGGCGACGCCAAGCAGGCCTCGCTGGACCAGAAGGAAGAGATCGTCGAGCCCGCCAGCATTGCACCCGAGCCCTCCACCGCTCCGGCCCCGGCAGCACAGCCGGCCAGCCCGCCCGTGGCAGCCGTGGCGCCCAAGGTGATCGACAAGCCCGCGCCCAAGGTCGAGGAAAAGAAACCGATCGTGGTCGAGCACAAGGAAGAGCCGAAGAAGGAAGCCGCCAAGCCCAAGGCCCCGGCCTCGATCTCTACCCCGCCGGCAGCCGCGCCTTCCGCCCATGACGATTCGGCGCGCGCGCTGGCGATCCTGGAAGGCAAGTCCAATGCAACTGGCGGTGCCGCCGCCGCACCGGCCGAGAAGAAGCCGGCTGCCATCGGTGGCAAGTTCGTCATCCAGGTCGCCGCGCTGGCGACCCAGGACAAGGTCAATGAATTGCGCAACAAGCTCAATGCAGCAGGTATTCACTCCTACACGCAAAAGATCGCGACCCAGGCCGGCGAACGCACGCGCATCCGCGTCGGGCCCTTCGGCAGTCGCGATGAAGCCGAGCGCATGGGAAGCCGAATCAAGAAGCTGGGCTTGAATGCTACTATTGTTCCTGCTTGATATTGGCTGCAGATAGCCGCATATTGTTGTCATCGTGACGATATTTGACTACCTGGTGCTGCTGATCCTGGCGTGTTCCGTGATCATCGGCACCCTGCGCGGACTGGTGCGCGAGGTGTTGTCGCTGGCTGGCTGGATCGTGGCGCTGGTGGTGGCCAACATGTATGGCGAGGCGCTCTCGACGATGCTGCCGGACGTGGTGCCGGGCGAATTGACGCGACTCATCGTCGCCTTCGTGGCCTTGTTCATCGGCACGCGCCTGTTGATGGCGCTGGTGGCCAAGACATTGAGTGAGCTGGTCAAGGCCACGGGCCTGACCATGCTGGACAGGACATTGGGCAGTATTTTCGGCGTGGCGCGTGGCGTCCTGCTGGTGGTGGCGGTGGCATTGCTGTGCGGCACGACCTCGATTCCGCAGCAGCCGTTCTGGAAAGAGGCCCGGTTCAGTGCCTGGGTTGAACAGGGCGCCGAAGCTGTCTTGCCCTACCTGCCGGGAAAACTGGCCGAGCATGTGAATTTTTCACCCCCTGTCTGATGCCGCTGCCGCGGGCAGACCCCGTGGCAGGGCGCATTGGTCGCTGGTTGCAGTCGTGGTTCATTTTCGTTTTCGTTTTTCGTTAGGAGTCCACCATGTGTGGCATCGTCGGTATCGTCTCTCATAGCCCCGTCAACCAGATGCTGTATGACGCGCTGCTGCTGTTGCAGCACCGTGGTCAGGATGCAGCGGGCATCGCAACCAACCACACCAACGGTTTCTCGATGCACAAGGCCAACGGCCTGGTGCGCGACGTGTTCCGTACCCGCAACATGCGCTCGCTGCCCGGCAACACCGGCATCGGCCAGGTGCGTTACCCGACCGCCGGCAGCTCGTCCTCGGAAGAAGAGGCGCAGCCGTTCTACGTCAATGCCCCCTTCGGCATCATCCTGGCGCACAACGGCAACCTGACCAATGCGGAACAGTTGAAGATCGAGATGTTCAAGAACGATCGTCGCCACATCAATACCGATTCCGATACCGAAGTGCTCCTGAACGTGCTGGCCCACGAAATCCAGCAGGCCACCACCGGCTACTCGCTGGACCCGGCGGCGCTCTTCAAGGCCGTGGCCATGGTGCACAAGCGCGTGCGCGGCTCCTACGCCGTGGTGGCGCAGATCGCCGGTTACGGTCTCCTGGGCTTCCGCGATCCGTACGGCATCCGTCCGATGTGCCTGGGCTTCAACGAAAGCGACAAGGGCATCGAATACATGATGGCCAGCGAATCGGTGGCCCTGGAAGGCATGGGCTTCCGCTTCCTGCGCGACGTCAACCCGGGTGAAGCCATCTTCATCGACAACGACGGCAAGCTGTACAACCAGCAATGCGCCGAGAACCCGTCGCTGAACCCCTGTGCCTTCGAATACGTCTACCTGGCCCGTCCGGACTCCATCATCGACGGCGCCTCGGTCTACGGCGCCCGCCTGAAGATGGGCGAGTTCCTGGCCGAGAAGATCCGCAAGCAGTTCAAGCACGGCGAGATCGACGTGGTCATGCCGATCCCCGACTCCTCGCGTCCGGCCGCCATGGAACTGGCGCTGAAGCTGGGTATCGAGTACCGCGAAGGCTTCATCAAGAACCGCTACATCGGCCGCACCTTCATCATGCCGGGCCAGGCCCTGCGCAAGAAGTCGGTGCGCCAGAAGCTCAATGCCATCGGCAGCGAATTCAAGGGCAAGAACGTGCTGCTGGTGGATGATTCCATCGTGCGTGGCACCACCAGCCGCGAGATCGTGCAGATGGCGCGCGAGTCCGGCGCCAAGAACGTGATCTTCGCTTCGGCCGCGCCGCCGGTGAAGTTTCCCAACGTCTATGGCATCGACATGCCGACCCGCGACGAGCTGATCGCCTTCGGCCGCAGCGAAGAGGAAGTGTGCCGCGAGATCACCGCCGACGCCCTGGTCTACCAGGACGTGGAAGCGATGAAGCGCGCCATTGCCGATTCCAACCCGGCCCTGCGCAACTTCGAGGCTTCCTGCTTCGACGGTCACTACATCACCGGCGACATCACCCAGGAATACCTGGACCGCATCGAATATGCCCGCAAGAATCCCAAGCCGGCACTGGAAGATGCAGTACGTTCGCAGCTGAACCTGAACCTGGCCCGCGTGGATTGATCCGCGCCTGACCAGAGGCTGGAACAGCACGCCGGTAGCCGCTTCTGCGGCGCCGGCGTTTTTCTTTCATGCGCAGCCGGTGGGAAACTGGCTTATCATTTTGCCTTTGGCCCGGGCTTGCCGCTTCCGCCCACCTTGCCCATCTTGCCCACCCTGCATTTCCGACTCCCGCGATGAACGATAAAAAGACCTACGGCTTCACCACCACCATCCTCCACAGCGACCGCCAGAAGGGCATCGAGCATGGCTCGCTGCACAAGCCCATCCACACCTCGGTGACCTTCGGCTATGAAGATGCACGCCAGCTGGCCGAAGTCTTCCAGGGCAAGCAGCCGGGCTATCGCTACGGTCGCCAGGGCAACCCGACCGTCTCGGCGCTGGAAGAGAAGATCACCAAGATGGAGGACGGCAAGTCCACCATCTGCTTCGCCACCGGCATGGCCGCCATCGGCGCCATCGTCCAGGGTCTGCTGCGCGAGGGCGACCATGTGGTGTCCTCGGCCTTCCTGTTTGGCAATACCAATAGCCTGTGGATGACGGTGGGCGCGCAGGGCGCCAAGGTGTCCATGGTGGATGCCACCGATGTGAAGAATGTGGAAGCGGCCATCACGCCCAATACCCGTCTGGTCTTCGTCGAGACCATCGCCAATCCGCGCACCCAGGTGGCGGACCTGAAGCGCATCGGCGAGCTGTGCCGCGAGCGCGGCATCCTCTACGTGGTGGACAACACCATGACCTCGCCCTACCTGTTCCGTCCCAAGACGGTCGGTGCCGGGCTGGTGGTCAATTCGCTGACCAAGTCCATCGGCGGCCACGGCAATGCGCTGGGGGGAGCATTGACCGATACCGGCGAATACGACTGGACCCGCTATCCGCACATCGCCGACAACTACAAGAAGAACCCGGCGCCGCAATGGGGCATGGCGCAGATCCGCGCCAAGGCGCTGCGCGACTTCGGTGGCTCGCTGGGCCCGGAGGCGGCGCATCACATCGCCGTCGGCGCCGAGACCATGGCCCTGCGCCTGGAGCGCGAATGCAAGAATGCCCTGGCCGTGGCGCAGATGCTGGAAGCCGATGAGCGCGTGGCGGCCGTCTACTACCCGGGGCTGGAGTCCCACCCGCAGCATGCCTTGTCCAAGGCATTGTTCCGCTCCTTCGGCAGCCTGATGTCCTTCGAGCTGAAGGACGGCATCGATTGCTTCGACTATCTCAACCGCATGCATCTGGCGGTGGCCGCCAGCAACCTGGGCGACACCCGCACCCTGGTGATCCCGGTGGCCCACACCATCTTCTACGAGATGGGCGCCGAGCGCCGTGCCAGCATGGGCATTGCCGAGTCGCTCATCCGCGTCTCGGTGGGCCTGGAAGATACCGAAGATCTGGTGGCGGACTTCCGTCAGGCACTGGAGGCCTGATAGCCTGAAAGGCTGGCTAAGCCCCGGTTTTAGCCAAAAGTGAAGAAATGAGAACGCCCGTCGCCTCGCAGGAGGGACGGGCGTTTTGCTTGCCGCAGGAATGTGAAGAAACGGAAATGAATTCCGCAAAACCTGCAACCGCTCCAGGTCCGCAGGCGGGACCGGGCCTGGGTTAAGTCAAGGCACCAGGTTGGCCACCGCTTCGCGATCGGCCCATTTGGTCTTGTAGGTCGGTTTGAAGCTCTGGAAGCGCTCGATCAGCGTGGCCGGATCGGCTTCATGCATCATCAGCCCGGACTGGTCGGAGCTGACGAAACGCTGCGACACCAGATGGTCGACGAAGGCGATCAGGTTGTTGTAGAAGCCTTCCACGTTGTACAGGCAGATCGGCTTGTAGTGGAAGCCCAGTTGCGCCCAGGTCAGCACCTCGAACAGTTCTTCCAGCGTCCCCATGCCGCCCGGCATGGCCACGAAGCCGTCGGAGAGCTCGGCCATCATGGCCTTGCGTTCGTGCATGTCCTTGACGATGTGCAGGCGGGTCAGGCCGTGGTGGCCCAGTTCCTTGTCCAGCAGGGCCTTGGGGATGACGCCGGTGGCTTCGCCCCCGAGTTTCATGACTTCGCTGGCGATGATGCCCATCAGGCCCACATTGCCGCCGCCATAGA
Organism: Herbaspirillum sp. AP02; assembly: GCF_015767275.1. Classification (GTDB taxonomy): domain Bacteria; phylum Pseudomonadota; class Gammaproteobacteria; order Burkholderiales; family Burkholderiaceae_D; genus Herbaspirillum. The sequence continues at coordinate 54,908 of NZ_JADWMY010000010.1, read as the reverse complement.
CCAGGGCGATGTTGTTCTTCACCATTTCCTGCGCCAGCTTGCGCGCCGCCTCGGCGTAGGCGGGCGATGCACCGGGGGAAGAGCCGCAATATACGCAAATCGATTTCATGTGTCCTCTGCAGTGTCCGTCGTGACGTCTTTACTTCGTTACAATGGCCGAGCTGTTTCCTATGGGCGCCGGCATGTTGCTTTTTGTTGCCAATTTGTTTCCATCGGGCAGCCACTTTTCGGCAGCGCGGTATTCGTGTTATACCATGATAGTGCAGTGCAGCATAAGCTTATGTGGTGACCCGGGCATGACAGCCCGCAGGATGTGACCGAGGAAAAGGACATCATGTCGAACAAGATCGTCAGTCTGGCTCTGCAGGGTGGTGGCTCGCACGGCGCCTTTACCTGGGGCGTGCTGGACCGCCTGCTGGAAGATGGGCGGCTGGACATGGAAGGCATCAGTGGTGCCTCCGCCGGGGCCATGAACGCGGTGGTGCTGGCCCAGGGCTATGTGCAGGATGGTCGCGATGGCGCGCGGGCGGCGCTGGAGCGCTTCTGGACGGCGCTATCCACCGGTGCGCCGCTGGATCATCTCGGCGCCGAGGGCGCTCCGGTGATCTCCAATCCCACGCCCATGCCGGGCATGCAGGCCTTGCTGGCGATGACCCGCTTCTTCTCGCCCACGCAACTCAATCCGCTGGACATCAACCCGCTGCGCGATATCCTGCTGGAGCAGGTGGACTTCGAACGGCTGCGCCGGCAGCGCGAGTTGAAGCTCTTCATCGCCGCCACCCAGGTCAGCACCGGCATCCTGAAGATCTTCCGCAATGCCGACCTGTCGGTGGAGGTGCTGCTGGCCTCGGCCTGCCTCCCTTCGCTGCACCGGCCTATCGAGATCGATGGCGAGGCCTACTGGGATGGGGGTCTCACTGCCAATCCCCCGATCTTCCCCTTGCTGCATGCCTGCGCCGCGCGCGATGTGATGGTGGTGCTGCTGCACCCCAGCCGCCGCGCCGGGACGCCCACCAGCAGCCACGATATCGGCCAGCGTCTCTCGGAAATCAGCTTCAGCTCGGCCTTCTTCACCGAACTGAGCGGGCTGGCCCTGGCCAAGCGCGAAGCCGAGAATTCCACCCTGGCCTTCGGTGCGCTGGAGCGGCGCCTGCGCCAGCTCAATATCCACATGATCGATGCCAACGAGCTGATGGAGCAATTGACCAATCTCTCCAAGCTCAATACCCAGGCCAGCTTCATCGGCAGCCTGTTCCAGCAGGGGCGGGAGCGCGCTTCCGAGTGGCTGGAGCAGAACTTTGCCGAGATCGGCCACCGTTCCACCTTCGACCTGGGACGCTTCCTTCCCTGAACCGCCGGATCGAGGGTCTTCGCGCACGATCGTTCACTTTTGTCTATACTTTGCTGCTTGATCTTTCGTAGTCCCGCCTCGCAGCACCGATAACAAAGAAAACGACATGCCTCCGACCATCGCCAAGCACGCTTCACGCTCCGAATTCCTCACCGTACGCGGCCTGCGCTATCACATCCGTCACTGGGGCGACCCGCAGGCGCCCAAGATCTTCATGTTCCACGGCTGGATGGATATGTCGGCCTCGTTCCAGTTCATGGTCGACGCGCTGCAGCGCGAGTGGCACGTGATCGCGCCCGACTGGCGCGGCTTTGGCCTGAGCGAGCGCAGCCCGGCAGATGCCTACTGGTTCCCTGACTACCTGGCCGATCTGGAGGCCATCATCGACCACCATGCGCCCGGGGAAGCCATCAACCTGCTGGGCCACAGCATGGGCGGCAATGTGGTGACGCTCTATGCCGGCCTGCGCCCGGAGCGCATCGCCCGCCTGATCAACCTGGAAGGCCTGGGCCTGCCCACGGCCAAGCCGGAACAGGCACCGGGCCGGTTCGTGCAATGGCTGGACGAGATCAAGAACCCGCCACTGCTGCGCGGCTATGACACGCTGGAAGAAGTGGCCACGCGCCTGCAGAAGAACAATGCGCGCCTGTCCGACGAGCGTGCTGCTTTCCTGGCGCAACACTGGGCGCAGCAGGATGGCAGCGGACTGTGGCAGATCCTGGGTGATCCGGCGCACAAGCAGGTCAGCCCCATCCTGTATCGGGTGGACGAGATGATGGCCTGCTGGCGCCGCATCACCGCGCCGGTGCTGTGGATCGAAGCGACCGACAGCGACATCGGCCGCTTCTTCGGCCCGGCCTCGCTCAAGCGCGAGGAAATCGATCGTCGCATCGCCTGCATCCCGCGCACCCAGGTCGAGATGATCGACCAGGCCGGCCACATGCTGCACCACGACCAGCCAGAGCGGCTGGCGCAACTGATCGAGACCTTCCTGGCGCAGCCGGCCTGAGCGGGGCAGGGAGGAAGGGCGTAGAATGAAGGTATTCCAGTCACCCCGCATTCCCTGATCGGCGGCAGCCACAAGCGACCGGCCCGAGTCATCGCGCATTCCTATGTCTGAGCTCAAGTTCGACCTGCATTGCCACTCCAACGTCTCCGACGGCCTGTTGCCACCGGAGGAGGTGGCCGCGCGTGCCAAGGCCAACGGCGTGGGCGTGTGGGCGCTGACCGATCACGACGAAGTCGGTGGCGTGGCGCGTGCCCGCGCGGCGGCGCAGGCGCTGGGCCTGCAACATGTGGGCGGGGTGGAAATCTCGGTCACCTGGGCCGGGCAGACGGTGCACATCGTCGGCCTGCGCATCGACGAGACCAACCGCGCGCTGGTCGAGGGACTGGCCGCCACCCGCAACGGCCGCGAGCGCCGCGCCCGCGAGATCGCCCAGGCGCTGGACCAGTACGGCATCTGCGGCGCCTATGAAGGCGCGCTCAAGCACGTGGGCAATCCGGACCTGATCTCGCGCACCCACTTCGCCCGCTATCTGGTCGAGTGCGGCCAGTGTGGCGATACCAAGGAAGTGTTCGCCAACTACCTCACCGAAGGTAAGCCGGGCTACGTGCCGCATCGCTGGGCCACGCTGGAAGAGGCGGTGCGCTGGATCCGCGGGGCCGGCGGGGTGGCAGTGATCGCTCACCCGGGCCGCTACAAATACAGCCAGACCCAGTTCGGCGCGCTGTTCGATGAATTCAAGCAGTTTGGCGGCGCCGCCATCGAGGTCAATACCGGCAGCCATACCCCCGAGCAGTATCAGGAATACGCCCAGGTGGCGCGCAGCTACGGCTTCCTGGCGTCGATGGGCTCGGACTTCCATGGCCCCGGCGAGTCGCGTGTGGACCTGGGCGGTCTGCCGGCCTTGCCGACAGGGGTCAAGCCGGTGTGGCACGACTGGGGACTGTAAGTCGGAGCTGCAAGCCGGTGAAAACTGCGCCCATGGCCGAGCTTGCCCTTGATTTCCGGGGACGGACTCTTATCTAATAACCACTTTCCCGATAGGAGTTTTCCCCATGAAACGCATCTTGTTGTTTATTGCGACCAATATCGCCGTGCTGGTCGTGATGAGCGTCATCTTGTCGCTGTTGGGCGTGGACCGTTTCCTGACCCGGTCCGGCCTGAACCTGCCGATGCTGCTGGTGTTCTCGCTGGTGGTCGGCTTCACGGGCTCCATCATTTCCTTGCTGATGAGCAAGAGCATGGCCAAGTGGTCCACCGGCGCCAGGGTGATCGAGACCCCCATGAACGGCACCGAGGCCTGGCTGCTGCAGACGGTCGGCAAGCTGGCCCAGCGCGCCGGCATCGGCATGCCGGAAGTGGCGGTCTATGACGGTGAGCCCAATGCCTTCGCTACCGGCGCGTTCAAGGACTCGGCCCTGGTGGCGGTCTCCACCGGGCTGCTGCAGGGCATGACGCAGGACGAGGTGGAAGCCGTGCTGGGCCACGAGGTGGCGCACATCGCCAATGGCGACATGGTCACCATGACGCTGATCCAGGGCGTGGTGAATACCTTCGTGGTGTTCCTGTCGCGGGTGGTGGGTTACTTCGTCGATGCGGCCCTGCGCCGCAACAACGACCAATCCGGTCCCGGCATCGGCTATACCGTGACCGTGCTGGTCTGCCAGATCGTCTTTGGCATCGGCGCTTCGATGATCGTGGCCTGGTTCTCGCGCCACCGCGAGTTCCGTGCCGACGCCGGCGCGGCCCGCCTGCTGGGTACGCCGCAGCCGATGATCAATGCGCTGGCGCGGCTGGGCGGTTTTTCGCCCGAAGGCCTGCCGCAGAACATGGCGGCCCTGGGCATCAGCGACAAGCCCGGCTTCATGGAACTGTTCTCGACGCACCCGCCGCTGGAACAGCGCATCGCCGCCCTGCGCGGCCAGCGTTAAGCCCGGCGGGCAGCGACAACGGCGGTGGCGACACCGCCGTTGTGCTTTTTACGAATTGAAATCGATTTGGTATTGGAAATGGAAACGGAAACCGCATCATGAGCCAGTTTTTCGAGATTCACCCCGAGAACCCGCAGCTGCGCCTGATCAAGCAGGCGGCGCAGATCATCCACAAGGGTGGCCTGGTGGCCCTGCCGACCGACTCCTGTTATGCACTGGTCTGCCAGCTCGACAACAAGGATGCGGTGGAGCGCGTGCGTCGCATCCGCGGCGTGGACGACAAGCACCACCTGACCCTGCTGTGTCGTGACCTGTCCGAGATTGCCCTGTACGCCAAGGTCGACAATCGCCAGTACCGCCTGCTCAAGGCGGCCACCCCGGGCGCCTACACCTTCATCCTGGAAGCCACCAAGGAAGTGCCGCGCCGCCTGTCGCATCCCTCGCGCAAGACCATCGGCCTGCGTGTGCCGGAAAACCGCATTGCCCACATGCTGCTGGAAGAACTGGGCCAGCCGCTGCTGGGCACGACCCTGATCCTGCCCGATGAAGACCTGCCGCTGACCAGCGCCGACGATATCCGCGACCACCTGGAAAAGCAGATCGACCTGGTCATCGACAGCGGCGCCTGCAGTCTGGAACCGACCACCGTCATCGATCTCACCGACGATGAACAGCCGGTGCTGGTGCGCCAGGGCAGGGGGGATGCCGGCATCTTCGGTCTGCAAGCCGCCTGAGTGAGCGATTTTTTTGCTTAAACAGCCCGCCGGGGTGGAATTCCCGGGCGCCGTGTTGCCCCTCTGATAAAATCCCCGCCCATGAACGATCTCATCCAGACTGTCGCGGTCTACGCGCTACCGGTGCTCTTCGCCATCACCCTGCACGAGGCGGCGCATGCCTATGCCGCCAAGTTCTTCGGCGACAATACCGCCTATTCCATGGGGCGCATGAGCCTGAACCCGCTCAAGCACATCGATCCCTTCGGCACCATCCTCATTCCCATCCTGCTGTACTTCGCCACCAGCGGTGCCTTCCTGTTCGGCTATGCCAAGCCGGTGCCGATCAACTTCGGCCACCTGCGCAAGCCCAAGCGCGACATGGCCTGGGTCTCGCTGGCCGGTCCGGCTGCCAATTTCCTCATGGCACTGCTGTGGATGATTGCCATCTACGCCCTGGCGCTGGGGGGTGTGCAAGAAGAATTCTTCACGCTCATGGCCAAGGCCGGCGTGTTGACCAATCTGGTGATGTTCGCCTTCAACCTGTTCCCGATCCCGCCGCTGGATGGCGGCCGCATCCTCACCAGCCTGTTACCCAACAAGTACGCCTATAAATTCGCCCAGATCGAGCCCTATGGCTTCTTCATCGTCATGGCGCTGGTGCTGCTCAAGGTGATCTATACCTGGTGGATGGCACCGGTGATGTACGGCGCCGGTCTGGTGCTGCAGTTGATTACCTATCCGATCACCTTGCTGTTCCACTGAGTGAAGCGGGCCACTCTCATGATCTGCATCATTCCCCCTCCTGACCACCTAGCCTACTGCCATGTATCCTGATCGCGTCGTCTCCGGCATGCGCCCCACCGGCGCGCTGCACCTGGGCCACTATCATGGCGCCCTGAAGAACTGGGTCAAGCTGCAATCCGAATTGCCCTGCCTGTTCTTCGTGGCCGACTGGCATGCACTGACCACCCATTACGACGATCCCTCGGTGATCGAAACCAGCACCTGGGAGATGGTGATCGACTGGCTGGCTGCCGGGGTGGATCCGGCCCAGGCGACGCTGTTCATCCAGTCGCGCGTGCCGGAACATGCGGAGCTGCACCTGCTGCTGTCCATGGCCACCCCGCTGGGCTGGCTGGAGCGCGTGCCTACCTACAAGGACCAGCAGGAGAAGCTGGCCGACCGCGACCTGGCGACCTATGGTTTCCTCGGCTACCCGCTGCTGCAGGCGGCCGACGTGCTGATCTACCGCGCCAGCCAGGTGCCGGTGGGCGAGGACCAGGTGCCGCACATCGAGATCATGCGCGAGATCGCGCGCCGCTTTAACCACCTGTACGGCAAGGAAAAGGGCTTCGAGGAAAAGGCGCTGGCTGCCACCCGCAAACTGGGCAGCAAGCGCGCCAGGCTGTACCTGGAGCTGCGTACGCAATTCCAAGAGAAGGGCGATGACGAGGCGCTGGAGCAGGCCAAGGCCATGCTGGATGATGCCCAGAACCTGTCGATGATCGATCGTGAACGTCTGTTCGGCTATCTCGAAGGCAGCCGCAAACTGATCCTGACCGAGCCGCAGGCCATGCTGACCGAGGCCTCGCGCCTGCCGGGCCTGGATGGTGCCAAGATGTCCAAGAGCTATGGCAACGCCATCGCCCTGCGCGAAGACAAGGAGTCGGTCACCAAGAAGGTCAAGACCATGCCGACCGACCCGCAGCGGGTGCGCCGCAGCGATCCGGGCGATCCGGAGAAATGCCCGGTATGGCAATTCCACCAGGTCTATTCCCCGGCGGATGTGAAGGATTGGGCGGCCAAGGGCTGCCGGTCGGCCGGCATTGGTTGCCTGGAATGCAAACAGCCGGTGATCGATGCCATCCTGCAGGAGCAGCAACCGATGCTGGAGCGCGCGCAGCCTTATCTGGACGATCCCTCGCTGGTGCGGGCGATCGTCGCCGATGGCTGCGAAAAGGCCCGCAAGCTGGCCCAGGACACCATGCGTGACGTACGCGAAGCCATGGGGCTGGGCTATTGAGGGACGGCAAGTCCGGCCGTTGAGGACGAAAACCGGCGTCCTCCCCAGATTTTTTACGCCAGCCTTCATCTGAAGCGCCGGCAAAATTGACCTGTTGAGGCGTCTATCCGCTACAATCAGGCCTTTATTTTGACCATTACCTAAAGCACGCACACCATGATCAAGGGTAGCATTGTTGCAATCGTCACTCCCATGCATCCGGACGGCAGCCTCGATTACGATGGCCTGCGCAAGCTGATCGACTGGCATATCGCCGAGGGAACTGACAGCATCGTCATCGTCGGTACCACCGGCGAATCGCCCACCGTCTCGATGGAAGAGCACTGCGAACTGATCAAGGTCGCGGTCGAGCACACGGCCAAGCGCATCCCCATCATCGCCGGCACTGGCGGCAACTCCACTTCCGAAGCGATCGAACTGACCGAATTCGCCAAGAAGGTCGGTGCCGATGCCTCGCTGCAGGTGGTGCCGTACTACAACCGTCCGACCCAGGAAGGCATGTACCTGCACTTCAAGACCATCGCCGAAGCGGTGGATCTGCCGGTGATCCTGTACAACGTGCCCGGCCGTACCGTGGCCGACATGAGCAACGAGACCATCCTGCGCCTGGCACAGGTCAAGGGCATCGTCGGCGTGAAGGATGCCACCGGCAACATCGCCCGCGGTACCGACCTGATCCGCCTGGCGCCCAAGAGTTTTGCGGTCTACTCCGGCGACGACGCCACCGCGATCGCCCTGATGCTGTACGGCGGCGCCGGCAACATCTCGGTCACCGCCAACGTCGCCCCGCGCGACATGCACGAACTGTGCGTGGCGGCCATGAGCGGCAACATCGCCCGTGCCGTGGAACTGAACAACAAGCTACTGCCCCTGCACAACAAGCTCTTCGTCGAACCCAATCCGGTGCCGCTGAAGTGGGCCATGCAGGAAATGGGCCTCATTCCGTCTGGCATGCGTCTGCCGCTCGCACCGCTGGGGGCGGCATACCACGACACCGTGCGCGCGGCCCTGCGCGAGTCCGGTGTATTAAAATAATCGGCTTGGCCGCTTTGGCGCAGGTCTCCTGAAATCCGATTCCGCTTTCAATAGTAACGATATGACTAATAGCAAGAACGTTCGTCCGGTATCCCGCTCCGCGTACACACTTACCCAACGCAGTATCGTCATCGCACTGGCGCTGGCCGGACTGGCAGGATGTTCCTCCATCGGCAACATGCTCGAAGGGGACCGTATCGATTACAAGAGCGCAGAAAAGGCCCGTGGCCCGCGCCTGGAAGTCCCGCCCGACCTGACCCAGCTGCAGCGCGACAACCGTTACTCCATCCCCGAGGCCAACAAGGGCGTGGCGACCGCGTCCGGCTACCAGCTGGAGCAGCAGAACAAGCCGACCACCGAAGTCACCTCGGTGGCGCCGACTGCCAAGGGCGACGAAATCCGCATCGAGCGCGACGGTTCCCAGCGCTGGCTGGTGGTCAAGCAGAGCCCGGAACAGCTGTGGTCGCAGATCAAGGATTTCTGGCAGGACAGTGGTTTCCTGATCAACGTGGAATCGCCCGATACCGGCGTGATGGAAACCGACTGGGCCGAGAACCGTGCCAAGATTCCCCAGGACTTCATCCGCAACACGCTGGGCAAGGTGTTCGATTCGCTGTATTCCACCGGCGAGCGTGACAAGTTCCGTACCCGCCTGGAACGCGGCCCCAACGGCACCACCGAGATCTTCATCAGCCATCGCGGCGCCGAAGAAGTGCTGACTGGTTCGGCCAAGGAAACCTCGGTGTGGACCGCGCGTCCCTCCGACCCGGGCCTGGAAGCCGAATTCCTGTCGCGCCTGATGGTGCGCCTGGGTGCCGAGGAAACCAAGGCCAAGGCGGCCGTGGCCAATGCCCCGTCGCTGCAGGCACGTTCGCGTCTGCAGAAGGGCGTGGCCGGTACCAGCGTGCAAGTCGATGAAGGCTTCGACCGCGCATGGCGCCGCGTCGGCCTGGCGCTGGACCGCGTCGGCTTCACCGTGGAAGACCGCGACCGCAGCCAGGGTATCTACTTCGTCCGTTACGTCGACCAGAACCAGGATGCCAAGGACAAGAAGGATGATGGTTTCTTCTCGCGCATCTTCAGCTCCAAGGACAAGGACAAGAAGGCCGCCAAGTACCGTATCGTGGTCAAGGGCGCCGGTTCCGACAGCAGCAACATCACCGTCCAGAACGGCGAGGGTGGTCCGGATACCTCGGGTATCTCCGACAAGATCCTCGGTCTGCTGAACGATCAGTTGAAATAAGCAGGACCCGGGGCTCAGATGAAGTTCGCGAGCCTCGGTAGCGGCAGCGAAGGCAATGCGCTGCTGATCTCGGCCGCAGCCGGCGACGAGCGTCCCTCCTCAGGGACCACGGTTATGCTGGACTGCGGCTTTACTTTGCGCGAAGCCGAAAAGCGCATGCTGCGCCTGGGTCTGGACCCGTCCGACGTCGCCGCCATCGTCGTCACGCACGAGCACTCGGACCACGTCAGCGGCGTGTTCAAGTTCGCGCGACGCTACCGGATTCCGGTCTGGCTCAGTTATGGCACCTGGCAGGCGGTGGCCGAGCAGGCTACCGATGTCGATGTGCGTTTCTGCGCCGATGGCCAGAAGATCGCCATCGGCGATCTTGAATTGTCCCCCTATACCGTTCCCCATGACGCCCGCGAGCCCATCCAGTATGTGGCCGGCGACGGCGATCGGCGCCTGGGCGTGCTGACCGATGCCGGTCAGCCGACCGCGCACCTGGTGCAGGCGCTGGGCGCTTGCGATTCCCTGCTGCTGGAATGCAATCACGACCGCGAGATGCTGGATCGCTCGCCTTATCCCGCCTTCCTCAAGCGCCGCATCGGTGGTGATTATGGCCACCTGGCCAATGACGCCAGCGCTGACATCCTGCGCCTGCTCGACAAGAGCCGGCTCAAGCGCGTCATTGGCGCGCATCTCAGCCAGCAGAACAATACGCCCGAGCTGGCGCGTGCTGCCATCGAAAGCGTCCTCGGCACGACCTTCGGCGGCATCGGCATTGCCTGCCAGGCAGAAGGTTTTGCCTGGCTGGACGTCTGACCGAAACGCGAGTCGGTCAGCCTGCTGTCAGCTGCTCTTGCCCGACGGCAGAAACAATTTGTTTCTCTTTCCTGGCTGCTTGCTGACCACTTCTTCCCTTGTTGACGACCCTGCCGGCACTCGCCTGCCTGGCAATGAGGAGTGGACCGCTACGGGCCGCTGGAGACGCTGTCAGTGCTTTGTCAGTCCGAAGGGGCAATCACCGTGCTGGAATCGCCTGGGGCGCTTTCTGATGCGTTCTGGAGGGTGGGACGGGGTGGTCTGATGTCAGGAGCTTGACCGGATATTGATGGAGGGAAGAGCGTGGAAAATCTGGACGAAAAAAAACCGGTCTTGCGACCGGTTTTCTGACAATAATCCGAAGATTACTTGGCCGGAGCGGCTTCAGCCGGCTTTGCGTCAGCGGCAGGAGCAGCGTCAGCAGGCTTAGCGTCAGCAGCCGGAGCAGCGGCGTCAGCCGGCTTGGCAGCGTCAGCAGCAGGAGCGGCGTCAGCCGGCTTTGCATCAGCAGCCGGAGCAGCAGCGGCCGGAGCTTCAGCAGCAGGAGCGGCAGCAGGTGCCGGAGCTTCTTCCTTCTTGCCGCAAGCAGCCAGGGCAATAGCCAACAACGAAGCGATCAACAGAGTCTTTTTCATGAATATTCCTTCAATATTTAAAAATTGTGCGATGAATAATTACCGGTAATTATCGCTCTACTGGGAGGCTTTCGCCGCAGGCTATGACCTTGCGGTCGGGCTTCGGTTCTTGCTTCTTTTTACTGCCGAAACATCTCCGGACAACGAAAACTTTCCAGCCCATCATTATAGCGATTTTTTGCCGGAATCACACCGGCGACTAACTTTTTCGTAAGAATTTGTAAGTTCTTACATCTAAAACCATGCGCCCGGAAGGCCTTTGCTGGAGCCGCTTCCAGGGATTTTCTAAAGTGATTTCGAGGTCGCTTCCACTTAAAGTGGAATCAATCTCAAACAAATTCGATCCAGCCACTTTCATACCACTGATGAAGCGCTTCCAGCAGGTCTTCAGAAGCCTTCTCGAAGTCGGTTTTTTCAAGTGTGCGGGTGTCGGCCAGTCGGGCAAGAATCGTCTTGTCATGACGGCCGACCTGGAACGATTCGCCATTGATGAAGACGTGCGAGCCGCGATAGAGCACGCGTGTCTTGCGATGCAATGCCAGACCGCGTTTCTTGGCCCCCTGGAAAAAGCGAGCAAAGGAAATCGGCTCGTCCGGCGGCACGAAAAAGACGCTGGGTTTGGGCTCCGACAGATGCTCACCGAGGAAGATGGTGATGTCGTCGTCAGTGAAGCGGATCTTGTTGAGCTCGTCGCGGATGCGCGTGATCATGTCCGCCTGCAGTTCGGCCGGGCGGGCGCTGGTCTTCAGGTCCGGGTCGGCGTAGCGGCCGGGCAGGTCGATGGTATCCATCATGAATTCCAGGAAGGATTCGCCCAGTTCCTGATAGGCCGGCGCGCGGAATCCCACCGAATAGGTCATGCATTCGCCCACGGCCACGCCGTCGTGCGCGTAATGCGGCGGCAGATAGAGCATGTCGCCGGGCTCCAGGATGAATTCTTCTTCCGGCTGGAAGTGGCTCAGGATCTTCAGGGGTACGCCTTCTTCCAGCGTCAGGTCGTCCTGGGCGCTGATGCGCCAGCGGCGCTGGCCATGGGCCTGCAGCAGGAACACGTCGTAGGAATCGAAGTGCGGACCGACGCCACCACCGTCGGTGGCGTAGCTGATCATCAGGTCATCCAGGCGCGCATCGGGCACGAAGCGGAACTGGCGCAGCAAGGCATCGGCGGCCGGGTGGTGCAGGTTTGCGCCCTGTACCAGCAGGGTCCAGGCCTTTTGCTTCAAGGGCGGGAGTTTGTTGAACGGGCCGTGCTGCATGTCCCAGCCATCTTCGCGATGGGTGATCAGGCGCGACTCGACGTCGTCGCGCCGGGCCAGCTCGAACAGTTCCTGGCGCGGCAGGGGGGCGGAAAAACCGGGGATGGCATTGCGGATCAGCAGTGGCTTCTTGTGCCAGTAGTCACGCAGGAATTGGGCGGGCGTGATGCCGCCGAGCAGATCGAGTTTTTTCATGCCCGCCATTATAGGCGTCGGAGCGCGGCCGTACGGCATCGGCGGTGGTGAAGTTTGATGCAGGTATAATTCCCGGGTCGAGAAACCGTTTGAAAGAGTCCTTGCCTCGCGGGAATGGCAAGGGGATGGTTCTTAGGCCCCAACCCGGGTGGCAGGTGTCGCGCGCGACCAGACCGCAGTACCTGCCGCTCCCGCACCACTATCGATACAAAGGACCCTTACGATGAAGATCGCAAAGAATACCGTCGTTTCCGTCAACTACAAGCTGTCGGATGCCCAGAACAACCTGATCGAGCAGAGCAGCGAGCCAATGGTCTACCTGCACGGCGGTTATCACAACACCCTGCCCAAGATCGAAGAAGCGCTGGACGGCAAGGAAACCGGTTACAGCACCACCCTCCAGGTCGAACCGGAAGATGCCTTCGGCGAATACGATTCCGAGCTGGTCAAGATCGAACCCGTCGAGCGTCTGCCGCAGCCGCTGGAAGTGGGCATGCAGTTCGAAGGCTCGCCTGACGACGAAGGCGAAGAATCAGTCATCTTCACCGTCACCGAAGTGGCCGACGGCAAGGCTGTGCTGGATGGCAACCACCCGCTGGCCGGCATCGCGCTGCGCTTCGAGCTGAACGTGATCGAGGTGCGTGCCGCTTCCGAGGAAGAAGTCGCCCACGGTCACGTGCATGGCGCCCATGGTCATCATCACCATGATGAAGACGAAGGCGATGCCGGCGATCATTTCCGCAGCCAGCCGCTGAACTGATCCCGGATCTGACGGCGGCCTGGTGATCCAGGCGGCCAGTCGATGCCGAAGCCAGAGACGGCGCAAAAACGCAACGCCCGCAGAGACATTCTGCGGGCGTTTGTTTTTTCAGAATAAAAAAGCAGGCAGAGCCGGTTCTAGCGCCGTTCTCCATCGGCATCTGCCACCGCGAACAACTGCGGCAGGTGATCGTCTACCACGAGCTTGAGCCAGCGTTCTCCCACACCCACATTGCCGAGGTTGCCGCTCCACAGGATGTGCGCCGGGGCCTTGGCCTTGGGCGCCTGGGCATGCACCACCAGCACCCGGCCGGGGAATTTGGCTGCCAGCTCCGAGAACAGGCGCCGCGTCTCCGCAAAGCCGTCGCGCTGGGTGCGGAAGAAGGAGCGTCGCGGTGGCGGACCGAAGGGATTGCCATCGCTGAAGAAGACGATGGCCGCGCACTTCTTCAATGCGGCGAAGGCGAACAGGTGCTGCAGCCAGTTGCGGTTGGCGATCAGCCTGTCCTCGAACTCGTTGTTGCGGCCGCCGTCGAGCAGGAAATGATTGTTGCCGGCCGGCAGATTGACGGTCGCGAAGAGCACGTTGCCCACTTCCCAGCGGGTGTTTTCGGCATAGCTGCGGAACTTGGGCGTGAGCGATTGGCGCAGCATCGGCAGGCGGCTCGCGCCCAGCGAGAATTCACCGGCATAGAAGATTTCGCGCATGCGCGCCAGTCGCTCGATGGCGTCCGAGCGGTTTTCGCGGTCACGGCAGGTGATCCAGTCGCTGCCGGCCAGCGACAGGAAGATGCCGTTCTGTGCCTGCGACAGCATCTCGTGGCGCTGGCTGTAGAGATTGTCGTCGCAGCTCTCGGAAGGTGACTTGATGCCGTTGACCACCACGAAGGCCAGGTTGTCGGCATCGGTCTCGGCAATCTCTCGCCGCAGTTTTTCCTCGGCGGCATCCCCGGCCATGGCGTGATTGATGACGCCGAACGAGAAATCCTGGGGCGCCGCCCAGACGGTGCTGGCGGCCAAGGCAGCAGCGCAGCTCAGCAAGGTGCACAGCAGGATGCGTTGGACCGGGCGGCTCGTCATGCAGTCTCTTTGCGGTTGCTTTGCGGTTGTGATGGGGCTGCCGGATGGAGGCCCCTTATTGAGCCCGACTCAGGGCCTTGAGCTGGTACAGCGCCTCCAGCGCCTGGCGCGGCGTGAGGGCATCGGGGTCGATGCCCTCCAGCGACTGCAGCAGGGCCTGGGCCAGCGGATCGGGTTCGACCACCTCAAGGGCGTTGCGTTCAGCCAGGACATCCTGTTGCTTCACTTCCGACTCCGATTCCATGAAGGCCGGCGCACTGAAGAGGTCAAACTGCGGCGTCGGTTGCATGGACTGGCTTTCCAGCGCCGAGAGGTGCTTGCGGGCCGCCCGGATCACCGGTGCCGGCACCCCGGCCAGTTGTGCCACCTGCAGGCCGTAGCTCTGCGAGGCCGGCCCGCTTTGCACAGCGTGCAGGAAGACGATGCTGTCCTTGTGCTCCACCGCCGAGAGGTGGACGTTGGCCGCCGTGGGATGGATGTCCGGCAACTGCGTCAGTTCGAAGTAGTGGGTGGCGAAGAGCGTAAAGCTGCGCGTCACATCGATGAGGTGCTTGGCGATGGCCCACGCCAGTGCCAGGCCATCGAAGGTGGAGGTGCCGCGCCCGACCTCGTCCATCAGCACCAGCGAATGTTCGGTGGCGTTGTTGAGGATGGAGGCCGATTCGGTCATTTCCACCATGAAGGTCGAGCGTCCGCCGGCCAGGTCGTCGGCTGCGCCGATGCGGGTGAAGATGCGGTCGATCGGGCCGATCACGGCGCCGCTGGCCGGCACGAAGCTGCCCACGTAGGCCAGCAGCGTGATCAGTGCCACCTGGCGCATGAAGGTCGATTTACCGCCCATGTTGGGGCCGGTGATCAGCAGCAGCTTGCGCTCGGCCGCCAGCTGGCAGTCGTTGGCAATGAAGCGCTCGATCTGGTTTTCCACCACCGGGTGGCGGCCCTGCTCGATCTGGATGCAGGGCTCGTCCACCAGTTGCGGGGCGCACCAGTTGTTGCGTACGGCATGGTCGGCCAGCGCCACCAGGGTATCGAGCTGGGCCAGCGCATGGGCGATGGACTGCAGGCGCAGGATATGCTCGCCCATGTCATTGAGCAGTTGTTCGTAGAGGAACTTCTCGCGTGACAGCGAACGTTCCTGCGCCGACAGCGCCTTGTCCTCGAAGGCCTTGAGCTCGGGGATGATGTAGCGCTCGGCGTTCTTCAGCGTCTGGCGGCGGCGGTAGTCTTCCGGCACCTTGTCGGTCTGGCCGTGCGTGACTTCGATGTAGAAGCCATGCACCTTGTTGTATTCCACCCGCAGGTTGGCGATGCCGGTGCGCTCGCGCTCGCGGGCTTCCAGGTCCAGCAGGTACTGGCCGGCGTTTTCGGACAGGCCGCGCAATTCATCGAGTTCCGCATCGAAGCCGCGTGCGATCACGCCGCCATCGCGCACCATGGCAGCGGGTTCCAGCGTGATGGCGCGTTCCAGCAGGTCCAGGCATTCCACCGGCGTGGCCAGGTCTTCATGCAACTGGCCCAGCAGCGGCGCATCGGCGTCACGTGCGCACATTTCCACATAGGCACGCAGCGAGCCCAGTTGCTGCAGGCCGGCGCGCAGGCCGGCCAGGTCACGCGGACGGGCTGACAGCAGGGCGATGCGGGTGGTGATGCGTTCGATGTCGGGCACGGCCGCCAATGTGGCCGACAGACCCGAGCAGGCATCGGTGCGCATCAGGGCGTTGATGGCCGCATGGCGCGCCCGCGCTACCCGCTGGTCGCGCAGCGCGTGATGCAGCCAGTGGCGCAGCAGGCGCGAGCCCATGGCGGTGCGGCAGTGATCCAGCGTGGAGAACAGGGTGGGCGACAGCGCATTGGCATCCTGCGCGCGGATGGTTTCGGTCAGTTCGAGATTGCGGCGGGTGGCGGCGTCCAGGCCGATGAATTCATTTTCGGATTCGACCGTCAGCGTGCGCACGTGCTGCAGTCCGCGTCCCTGGGTGGATTGTGCATAGCGCAGCAGCGCGCCGGCCGCGCAGATCGCCGGCCCCAGGCCATCGGCGCCGAAGCCGTGCAGGGTGGCCACGTTCAACTGTTCCAGCAAGGCTTTCTCGCCGCTGGGCTGGTCGAAATGCCAGTCCGGCACCGTCACCGCGCGGTTGGGCAGGAGCGGCTCGCACAGTTCCAGCTGGCCATCGGCCACCAGCACCTCGGCCGCCGAGATGCGCTCCAGTTCCTGCTTCACACGGCCGTCCAGCAGGGTGGTCTCGACCGTGAATTCCATCATCTTCAGCGCGCCGCTGGCCATGGACAGCCAGGCCAGGCCCACCTGCATCTGCTTGCGCGACTTGGACGGCAGCATTTGCATGGCCAGCAGGCAGCGTTCGGCTTTTTCGGGCAGCAGGTCAGAGTCGGTCAGGGTGCCGGGCGTGACCACCCGTACCACCTTGCGCTCCACCGGCCCCTTGCTGGTGGCCGGGTCGCCGATCTGCTCGCAGATCGCCACCGACTCACCCAGCTTGATCAGGCGCGCCAGGTATTGCTCCACCGAGTGGAAGGGCACGCCGGCCATCTTGATCGGGTTGCCGTTGGAGGAGCCGCGCTGGGTCAGGGTCACGCCCATCAGGCGAGAGGCCTTCTCGGCGTCGTCGAAGAACAGTTCGTAGAAATCGCCCATGCGGTAGAACACCAGCGTGTTGGGGTGATCTGCCTTGATGCGGAGGTATTGCTGCATCATCGGCGTGTGGGCGGCGAGGTCTTTGGTCATTGGTCACTCATGGCGATGCGTGGATCGCGTCTTGCAAGTTCGGGAAGGCGCTTGCCGTGCGGGCAGGTCCGGATCGGGAGGGATCGACGGGCCGGGGCTGACGGCAGGGAGTCAATCAGGCGGCCTGGCAGGCAGGTCGCCATAAATCAAAAATGCGGACCGTGGTCCGCATGCTTGAGCCGGGATTGTACGCGCTTGGCCGGGTGCAGCCAAGCGGCGGCAGTCCAGGCTCCAATTCAGTGGCAGGAGGTCCGGCCCATCGACCTTGTCGCCGGGCAAAAAAACAGGCGGCCACCGAAGTGGCCGCCTGCCCAGTCCGCAGGGGGGACGGACTGTGGGGGGAGAGCAAGAGGGGGTCTCGTCAGTGGGCCGAGGACGTATCGGCCACGCGGGTCGGCTTGGGCGCCAGCCACACCGCCAGGGCGGCCAGCGAGAAGGACACCGCCGCCATCATGAAGATGTGATTGGTGGCCAGCATCACCGCCTGGTTCTGTACCGTCTGCGCCAGCGAGGCGGTGGCCTGGTCCGGGCTCATGCCGGCAGCCACCATGGTGTTGACCGCCTCGCCACCGCGATCGACCAGGCCGGACAGTTCGGCATGGAAGAAGGTGGCATCGTTTTCCCAGCTGGTGTTGACGATGGAGGTGGCGATGGCGCCGGCCATGGTGCGGCAGAAACTCATCAAGCCGGCGGCCGAGGCGGTTTCTTCCTCGTTCACGCTGGACAGCGCCAGCCCGGTCAGCGGCACGAAGAACAGCGGCAGTCCGATGCCCTGCAGGAACAGCGGCCAGCCGATCTGGAAGAAGGACATGTCGGTCGTGTTGAAGGCGCGCAGGAAGGTCATGAAACCCAGCCAGGTCACACCGATGCAGACCAGCTTGCGGGCATCGATGGTGGCGGACATCTTGGCCACCATGGGCGCGGTCATCACCGCCAGGATGCCGGTCAGCGCCGTGATGAGGCCCGACCAGGTGGCGGTGTAGCCCATGTAGCCCTGTAGCCAGAGCGGGGTCAGCACCACCGAACCGAAGAAGGCACCGAAGGCCAGGCAGATGGTGGTCACGCTGGCCGTGAAGCCGCGATGGCGGAATACCCGCAGGTCGACGATAGGATTGCGTTCGGTCAGTTCCCAGATCAGGAATGCGATGAAAAATACTACCGCCGTCACCGCCAGCAGCACGATCTCGGTGGAGGCGAACCAGTCCTTTTCCTTGCCTTCGTCCAGCATCAGCTGCAGCGCCGCGACCCACACCACCATCAGGATCAGGCCCACGCGATCGATCGGCAGCTTGAACGTCTTGGTTTCAAAGCGCTTGAGCATGCGCCAGCCGAGGTAGCCGCAGATCAATGCCACCGGCACGTTGATCCAGAAGATATAGGGCCAGCTGTACTGGTCGCACAGCACGCCGCCCAGGATCGGGCCGGCAATCGGCGCCACCAGGGTGGTCATGGCCCACAGGCCGACCGCAGCGGGCGCCTTTTCCTTGGGGAAGATGCGCAGCAGCAGGGTCTGCGAGAGCGGCATCAGGGGGCCGCCGGCCAGGCCCTGCATCACGCGGAAGGCGATCAGCATGCCCAGCGAATTGGCCAGCCCGCAGAGGGCCGAGAACAGGCCGAACATCACCATCGACAGGATGAACACGCGCACCGTGCCGAAGCGGTTGGCCAGCCAGCCGGTCAGCGGCACGGTGATGGCTTCGGCCACCGCGTAGGAGGTGATGACGTAGGTGCCCTGGCTGGTGGAGGCGCCCAGGCCTCCCGCAATGGTCGACACCGAGACGTTGGCGATGGTGGTATCGAGCACGGCGATGAAGTTGGCCGCCGCCAGCAGGATGCCGGCACCGACCAGCTGAGCGCCGCTCAGGGGCGCTTCGAACAGCGCCGGCTGGGCAGTAGGCGGAGGGGCCGGTGGCGTACCGGCATCTGCGCTGAGTGTGGATGACATGGGAAACCTCTTCTTGTCGTGGGGCCTGCCTTACAGGGCGGCGGCCTTGGTGTCGCTGTTCTGCGCGCTCTTGGGCTGTGCATCGCCGACCTGCATCTGGCCGCGCGTATCGATCTCCACCACCATCGACAGGCCCACCGACAACGGGCGCTGCGCCAGTTCCTTGGGGTCGAGCGAGATGCGCACCGGCAGGCGCTGCACCACCTTGATCCAGTTGCCAGTGGCGTTCTGCGCCGGGATCACCGCAAAGGCGGAGCCGGTACCACCGGAGAGACCTGTGACCACACCGTGGTATTCCACCGAGCCGCCATAGAGGTCCGCCTTCATGGTGACCGGCTGGCCGATGCGCACCTTGGTCAACTGGCCTTCCTTGAAGTTGGCGTCCACGTGCATCTGCTGCAGCGGCACCACCGACAGCAGGGCGGCACCGCTCTGCACGCGCTGGCCGACCTGCACCTGGCGGCGGGCAATCACGCCATCCACGGGGGCGCGCAACACGGTGCGCTCCAGGTCCAGCTTGGCCTGGTCGAGCTTGGCGCGGGCCAGTACCACTTCCGGGTTGTCATCCACGGTGGTGTTGGCGGTCAGCACCGTGCTGGCCTTCTGTGCGCCCTGGGTGGCCTTGATGTTGGCGCGCGATTGCACTTCGGCGGCCTCCGCTGCCTTCTGGTTGGCCTGGGCGGTCAGCAGGGCAGTGCGGGCGTTGCTCAATTCCTCGCCCGAGACCGAGCCCGACTTGGCCAGTGCTTCGCGGCGTTGCAGGTCGATCTCGGCACGCTTGAGATCGGCCTGGGCCGACAGCAACTGCGCACCGGCGCGCTTCTGATCGGCTTCGCGGGCCAGCACCTGGGCCGCCAGGCCGGCATCATTGGCGAAGAAGCCCTTGACCTTGCGCTCGGTACGGTCCAGGTCGGCAGCGGCCTGGTCCACCGCCAGCCGGGCGTCGGCGTCGTCGATGCGCACCAGCACCTGGCCCTTCTTGACGGCCTGGGTATCGACCACGTCCACGGCCGACACGATGCCGTTGACGGCCGGCGTGACGGTGGCGATCTCGGTGGCGGTGTAGGCATTGTCGGTCTCGACGTAGCGCGAGCCGATCAGGTACCAGTAGGTGCCATAGCCAATGGCGGCAATGGCGACCACGCCGCCGAAGATGGAGAAGAGCTTCTTGCGCTTTTGCGCGGACGCAGCCTGGGCGGCGGCTTCATTGCGTTGCTTGGCGTCGTCGGCCAGGGTCTGGGTCGCTTGGGAATCGCTGTGGGACATGATGATCAACCTTTCGCTTGCGTATTTGGCATATCGGTGTGGGGCGCGTCGGCGCTGTTCTGGCGGCTGCTGTCGTCGGTGGCGCGGTAGCCACCGCCCAGGGCGCGCACCAGCGCGACATCCAGGGTGAACATGCGCGAGCGCAGGTCGGAAAGCTGGCGCAGGTTGCTGATGAGCGTGTCCTGCGCATTGAGTACGTCGAGGTAGTTGGCCAGGCCGCCGTTGTAACGGTTGCTGACGATGCGGTAGGCCTCCTCGGCCGCATCGGCGGCAGCCTGCACGTCGGCCAGGCGTCCGGCCAGGGCCTTCTCGCTCACACCGACGTCGGCCACGTCCTGCAGGGCCTGGGTGACGGCCTGGTCGTAGTTGGCCACGGCTTCGTCATAGCTGGCGCTGGCGGAGCGGAACTGCCCCCGCAGGCGGCCGCCGTTGAAGATCGGCAGCGAGATCGCCGGACCGAAGCTGCCGATGTCCGAGCCACTGCGCGTGAGCATGTCGATGCCCAGCGACTGGAAACCGAAATAGGCCGTCAGGTTGACGTTGGGATAGAAGGCGGCGCGCGCCACCTTGATCTGCTTGCCGGCGGCTTCGGCGCGCAGGCGTGCGGCCACGATGTCGGGGCGGCGGCCCAGCAGTTCCACCGGCAGTTGCGCCGGCAGGGCGAAGGGCTTGGAGAGGTCGATCTGCGGGCGGACCAGTTGCAGGCCACGATCCGGCCCGGCGCCCAGCAGCGCGGCCAGCTTGTTGCGCTGCAGGCCGATGGATTCGTCGGTGGCCTTCAGGTCGGCCTGGGCAATAGCGCGACGCGCTTCCATCTGCTTGACCGAACCACGGGTTTCCAGTCCATTGCTGAAACGCTGGTTGAACAGATCCAGGCTTTCCACCCGCACCTTCAGGGCGGCTTCGTTGGTATCGCGCTGGGCATAGAGCTGGGCCAAGTCGGCATAGGCCGAGGCAATCGAGGTCGCCAGCGTGATGCGGGCCTGGGCGGCATCGGCGCGGCTGGCTTCCAGTTCCGAGGTGGCCGACGCCAGCGCGGCGCGGTTCTTGCCCCAGAAGTCGATCTCGTAGCTGAAGTCCAGGGTGGTGCGGGTTTCGTTGTTGTAACCCTTGGGGACGAAATCGGGCGGCACGCCATTGTTATAGGACTGCTTCATCCGGTCCAGCGAGGCGTTGGCGCTGATCTGCGGATACAGCGCCGCACCCTGCTGCTGGGCCGCACCTTCCGCCTTCATCAGCCGCGCCTTGGCCACGGCCATGGAGGGCGCGCCTTGCAGGCCTTCAGTGATGAGCGCATCCAGTTGCGCGTCGCCATAGACCTTCCACCACTGGTCGCTGGGCCAGGCGGCCTGCACAGCGGTGGCCGCCAGCGTCTGGCTGCCCTGATACTGCGCGATGGGTTTGGGTTCGGCGCGTGGACCGAGATCGGTGAAGGAGGCGCAGCCTGCCATGAGCGTTGCCGTCAGCACGGCGGCCGAGGCCGTCACGGCCCGCCGCCAGCGCTGAGGACGTCGCGGCGACGGCGTACGCTGACCGTGGAGAGATGAATTGTTATTCATGTTCGTGGAGTGTGGAGTGAACAACTGAAGCAGAAATGTTTGGTTTTAAAACTGTACAGTTCAGTATAGTATTTGATTTTATGAATAGTCAAGACTCATTGCGAGAAATTACTCGCCTTTGTGCGGCAATACCGCAACAGCGAATTTAGACAGGCAATTGATGTGAATCTGGCGGCTTTGGATGGCTTCTCCGCCTATAATTCGACATTGGCCGCAGCAAACATCGCGATGACGGCCGGCACCACAGGAAAATTCATGCGCAAGAAAAGTGAAGAACGCCGCCAGGCAATGATTGATATCGCTGCCGAGGTGTTCAACGAAATCGGTTTCGAAGCGGCCTCGATGGCGGAAATCTCGGCCCGGGTCGGCGGTTCCAAGGCCACGCTCTACAACTACTTCAACTCCAAGGAAGAAATCTTCGTGGAGGTGATGATGAAACAGGTGGGGTGCCAGTTCGAAGAACTGTTCATGGCCTTACGCAACGAAGACGATCTGAAAACCGGTTTATTGCGTCTGGCGACGCATTATTTGAGCGTGGTGTTCCGACCCGAGGTCATCGCCGTCAAGCGGCTGGCGTCGTATTACGCCGGCAAGTCCGATCTGGGCCCCATGCTCTATGAGCGCGGCCCCCGTCGTGGCTGGACCCGCATCGCCGAGTTCCTGAAGGTCAAGATGGACGAGGGCAAGCTGCATGGCGGCGATCCGTGGATCGCGGCCATGCAGTTCCGGGGCTTGATGGAGGCGGAATGGATGGAGATGCGCGTGCTCAACGTGGTCACCGAGATTACGCCGCAACAGCAGCGCGAATCGGCCGAACGGGCGGTGCAGGCATTCATCTACCTGTACCAGCCGCGCTGAGGCGGGTAGGTCAGAAGCTCAATGCGGCCGCGTGCTGGTAGTCGATCGTCATGCCCATCGGCGTGGCGATCCAGGCCTGTTCCCGATGGGAGGCTTCCGAGATATCGTTGGCCGTCATCCTGGCAAAGCGCTTCTTGATATCGAGGAGCAGGGCCAGTTGCTCTTCATCGAAGCAGTTCCGGTCCGACGCCAGCAGCGGCAGGACCTGCGTTCCCTCAATGACGCCCACCTTCACTTCCACCTGGCAAATCAGGCCACGTTGTTCCAGCAGCGAGAACAGCAGCCGGAACGCCGAAGGCACTGGCCCATACGGCAGGCGTTCATAGGCCAGTCCGGACAGGCTGCGTCCTCGTTGTTTGTAGAAACTGAAGTCGCTGTAGAACAGCAGCTTGTTGAGTTTCGTGACGAAGACGCCTTCCGGTTCGCTCAGCAGCAGCACCAGTTGCCCCAGCTTCTCCAGGTGGATTCCCTCGGCCGGTGCAGTACGCACGCTGGCCAGAAAGGCCTTTTCCAGCGCCTGGGCGGCGGCCTTCTTTTCGAGATCAGCCAGCAGGCGGGAACGCACCTGCGGTGGCAGGTCGGCGGCGGTGCGCACCAGTTCCATGGCGGTTTCGGCCGAGATCATGGCCATACGCATGGCCTTGTCATGGGCATCGGACTGCAGCTTGCCGTTCTCGTAGCGACTGACGGTGGCCACGCCCCAGCCGAGTACGGCCGCCAGTTCGACCTGGGACAGTCCGAGCGACTTGCGCCACGTCGTCAGTTGCGCCGGCTGGACCATCCCGTGCTTGTCGCGATACAGATCGCGCGCCAGGGCCAGGCTGTCGTCCATCTCCATCGTCTGGAAACTTTCGCCACAGCGCTGGCAGGCGAAGTAGTTCACCGGAACCTCGAAGGCTTCCTTGTTCACCGTACGGATTTCGGTCGTACTCACGGCCTGTACCCTGCCTTCGCCGGCACAGTTGGGGCAGATATCGAAAAGCTTGTTGTCCATTGGAAGCTCCATTGAAGGAGAAGAGCCTGCTGAAGGAAGAGACGTCGTATGGCCACAAATGTAAATCAATTGATAAGTCGAATGGTTATACATTTCAAATGATATTGCTCAGTAGATACATTTGAGCTTTGGATGCTCCATCAATCAGCGTCCGTGTGGTCACGAAAAAGTTGGAAAAAGACAAAGAAAAAGGCAGACGTAAAAAAGCCCGGCTCACCGCAAGGGCAAGCCGGGCCAGATGATGGCGGCCTGATGTGAAGCGATCAGCGCTGATGCACCTTCACTCCCGCCGAATAGGTCGCGGCAATGGCGCGGTCGTCCCCCAGGATAGCCAGGGCGAACAATTGTTCTTCCAGGCTGTCGGTGGTCGCACTGCGGCGCGCCAGCAAGGGGGTGGCCTGCGGATCAAGGACGATGAAGTCGGCGTCGCAGCCCGGCGTGAAGCTGCCGATGGTCCCCTCCAGTTGCAGGGCGCGTGCACCGCCCAGGGTGGCGAGGTAGAACATGCGCTGCGCCGGCAGATAGGTACCGCCCATGCGGGCCACCTTGTACAGCTCGTTCATGGTCTGCAGCATCGAGAAACTGGTACCACCGCCGACGTCGGTGGCCAGCGACAGCGGTACGCCTGCCGCATCGGCACGGGCAAAGTCGAACAGGCCGCTGCCCAGGAACAGGTTGGAGGTCGGACACAAGGTCGCAGCCGACTGCGTGGCCGCCATGCGCGCGCGGTCCTGGTCGTCCAGCCAGATGCAGTGCGCATACAGGGCGCGCTGGCGCATGAGGCCGTAGCCGTCATACACGTCCAGGTAGCTGCGCGCATCCGGGTAGAGCTCCTTGACCCACTTCACTTCGTCGGTGTTCTCGGCCACGTGGGTCTGGATATACGTATCCGGATACTGCGCCGCCAGTTCGCCGGCCAGCTTCATCTGCGCATGCGTGGACGTCGGTGCGAAACGCACGGTGATGGCGTAATGCTGGCGTCCCTTGTTGTGCCAGCGCTGGATCAGCGCCTCGCTCTCGCGTACGCCGCTCTCGGCCGTGTCACGCAGGAAGTCGGGCGCATTGCGGTCCATCAGGCACTTGCCGGCCACCATGCGCAGGTTGCGCGCGTGGCTGGCGCTGAAGAAGGCATCCACCGACTGCGGATGCACGGTGCAATACACCGCCGCGCTGGTGGTGCCATTGCGCAGCAGTTCGCTCAGGAAGAAGTCGGCCACTTCGGCCGCATGCTCGGGCTGCTGGAAGCGACGCTCCGCCGGGAAGGTGTAGTTCTCCAGCCAGGGCAGCAGGCCCGGGGCGGGGGAACCGATGATGTCGGTCTGCGGATAGTGGACGTGGGTATCGACGAAGCCGGGGCAGAGGATCTTGCCTCGCAGGTCCTCGATGGCGGTGCCAGTTGGCAGGCTGGCGGCCAGTGCGGCGTAGTCGCCGGCGGCCTGGATCTTGCCGTCCTGGACCAGCAGCAGGCCATCGCTGTGCCAGTGCGTGGCGTGTTCGTCGAAGGCGGGATCGTTGCTGAAGTACAGCAGGCTGGCGCGGTAGGCTTGCAGGGATGGGTTCATGGTATTTCCTCGTTGCAGGCGGCCTGGCGCGGATTGGGCGCAGGCCGTCGATTCAATATTCATCATACTGGAAGGCACAGACGTGAAGATGCTTTCCGTACAGGGATAGGGTGGAATCGATGGGGAAATCCGATCGTGTCTGGCGTGTGGAGCGGGACCGGTGACGCGGATTTCCGGAGGGTGACGGCAGGGTGTTCCTTCAGCCTCTGCCGTCCAGAGCGTGTGTCACCAGGGAGGAGGGATAGCGTTGCGCGGCCGGCTGGCGGGATCGCAATTCCCACAACTGCATCAGTTGGGCCACCACCGCGATGGCGATGCTGGCGGGTTCCTTGCCGTAGATGCCGGGAATGCCGATGGGGCAGGTGATGCGTTCCAGTTGCTGCGCACTGAAACCGCGTTCGGCCAGACGATGTTCGAACTGCCTGCGCTTGGTGATCGACCCGATCAGGCCGAACCAGGCCGCATCCCCGCGTTTCAGGATGCGTTCGGTCAGTTGCTGGTCGAGGGCGTGGCTGTGGGTCATCACGAGATAATACGCACCCGGCTCGGCCATGTCGACCGCGGCATTGGGCACGTCGGTGGCTTCGGTGGTGATCTGCGCCGGCAAGCCGGGCGGGAACATGTCTTCCCGCTCATCCACCCATAGCACCCGGCAGGGTAGCGTGGACAAGACCTTGACGATGGCGGCACCCACATGGCCGGCGCCGAACAGCACCACCTGCGGCTGGTGCGCACGGCACAGGTCCAGCAGCCAGCGGCGGCCCTGCTGGTCGCGCACCAGCTGCGTCTGGCTTGCTGTACGCGCCATGTCCTGCAGCGTGTGCTGCGGGCCATCAGGTTGCAGCAGTTGCATGGGCTCGGGATGGTCCAGCGGCAAGGCCCGCCACCGGTCATTACCACGGGTCCATGATTGCTCCAGTTCCTGCCACGGCCGCAATGCCTCGGCATCGCTGGCTATCCGTTCGAAACAGAGAAACACCACGCCACCGCAGCACTGTCCCAGGCTGGGACCCAGCGCGATGCGCTCCAGCCGCCGTTGCCCATCCAGCCGGGCGGGATCGGCCTGCAGCATGGCGCGAGCAATCTGCGCGGCGCGCCATTCGAGGTGGCCGCCGCCGATGGTGTCGAACTGTGCATCGGCGGTGTAGAGCATGCGCGCCCCAGGCTCACGCGGGGTTGACCCCTGGATCTGCGCCACCGTCACCAGCACGGCCGGTGTGGTGCTCTGCTGCATGCGGCGCAAGGCGGCTAGCCATGTGGTCATGATCGCTCTCCGATGGTCTGGCTTATTGCACCGCTGCGGCCGCGCGGACCGCATCGACCGCATCGAGGATGGCCTCGCTGGTGGCTGGTGCGCGCAATGGCGGGTTGATGCGATGCTCGCCCACTGCCGAGACCGCATCGCGTATGGCCAGGAACACCGAGAACGGCAGCAGCAGCGGCGGCTCGCCCACCGCCTTGGAGCGGTGGATGGTGTCGGAGACATTGCTGTTGCGATACAGCTCGGTGCGGAAGGCTTCCGGGCAATCCGAGATGGCCGGGATCTTGTAGGTCGAGGGGGCGTGCGTCATCAGCTTGCCGTCCTTGTTCCACCACAGTTCCTCGGTGGTCAGCCAGCCCATGCCCTGGATGAAGCCACCCTCGACCTGGCCGATGTCCAGCGCCGGGTTCAGGCTTTCTCCGGCGTCGTACAGCAGGTCGGCCTGCAGCAGTTTCCACTCCCCGGTCAGGGTATCGATCACCACTTCCGACACCGCCGCCGCATAGGCGAAGTAGAAGAAGGGATGGCCATGCATGCGCTTGGCATCCCAATGCACCTTGGGCGTGGAATAGAAGCCATCGGACCACAGCTGCACCCGTTGCAGGTAAGCCTGCATCACCAGTTCGACGAAGGCGATCGATTGCTCGCCGGCCATCACCAGGCCATCGGCAAAGCGGATGGCCGATGCGTCCACGCCGAAATGCCGGGCCGCTACCTGGGCCAGCCGTTCGCGGATCTGCAGGGCCGCATCCTGCGCGGCCTTGCCGTTGAGGTCGCTGCCGGTGGAGGCGGCGGTGGCCGAGGTATTGGCGATCTTGCTGGTGTCGGTCGCGGTGCAGCGCACCTGCTCCAGCGGCACGCCCAGCGCATTGGCGACCACCTGCGCCACCTTGGTATTGAGCCCTTGCCCCATCTCCGTGCCGCCATGGTTCACCAGCACCGAGCCATCGGTATAGACGTGCACCAGCGAACCAGCCTGGTTCAGGTGCGGCACGTTGAAGGAAATGCCGAACTTCACCGGCGTCAGCGCCAGGCCTTTCTTCAGCACCGTATTGCTGGCATTGAAGTCGGCAATCGCACGCCGCCGTTCCTGGTAGCGGCTGCTCTTTTCCAATTGGTCCACCAGGCCGTGGATGACGTTGTCCTCCACCTTCTGCCCGTAGTGGGTGACGTTGCGCGCCCCCGGACCTTCTTCATCGCTGGGGCCGTAGAAATTGTTGCGGCGGATCTCCAGCGGATCACGCCCCAGGTTGCGGGCGATCTCGTCGAGGATGTACTCGATGGCCAGTGCCCCTTGGGGGCCGCCGAAGCCGCGGAAGGCGGTGTTGGACTGGGTGTTGGTCTTGCCGCACATGGCGTGGATTTCCACGTCCGAGAGGTAGTAGGCATTATCGAAGTGGCACACCGCCCGCGTGGCCACCGGGCCGGACAGGTCGGCCGAAAAACCGGCCCGCGAGATCATGTCGATCTTGGCCGCCAGGATACGTCCGCTGTCGTCATAGCCGATCTCGTAGTCGTAGGCGAAGCAGTGGCGCTTGCCGGTGACCATCATGTCGTCATCCCGGTCGGCGCGCAGCTTGACCGGACGACGCAGCCGCGCCGCCGCCACGGCAGCGGCGCAGGCCCACAGCGCCGATTGCGATTCCTTGCCGCCGAAGCCGCCGCCCATGCGCCGGCATTCCACCAGCACATCGTGCGAGGCCAGTTTCAATACGGTGGCGATATGGTGCTGCATCTCGCTGGGGTGCTGGGTCGAGCAGTACACGTGCATGCCGCGCCCTTCCTTGGGGAGGGCATAGGAAATCTGCCCCTCCAGGTAGAACTGCTCCTGTCCGCCCACATCGAACTGGCCGCGCAGCTTGTGCGGCGCCAGCGCCAGGGCCACCGCCGGTTCGCCGCGCGACAGGTGCATCGGCGGCAGTACGTAGGATTGCGCGGCATGGGCGGCGCGTGGCGTCAGGACCGGCGGCAGTTCTTCGTAATCGATCACCGCCAGGCGCGCGGCGCGGCGCGCATGGTCGTGACTGTCGGCCACCACGATGAACATCGGCTGACCCACGTATTGCACCAGCCCATCGGCCAGCACCGGATCGTCGTGGATGATGGCGCCGCATTCGTTCTCGCCCGGAATGTCCGTGGCGGTGAAGACTGCGACCACACCGGTGGCCGCCTTGACCTTGTCCAGGTCCATCGCACGTACCCGGGCATGGGCCTTTTGTGACAGGCCCAGGGCCGCATGCAGGGTCCCCTGCAGTTCCACGATGTCGTCGGTGTAGGTGGCTTCGCCGGTCACGTGCAGCAGGGCCGATTCATGCGGATGCGGCTTGCCCACGGTAGCCCAGTCCTGGGGCGGTTGTACCAGGGTATTGAGGAATTGTTCGCTTTGCTTGTTCATGCTGTTCTCCTGCGGATTCTGTCGATAGGCTGTACGCGATGCACTCACGCCGCGAAGGCGCGCACGTCCTGGCGCGCCAGCGGCGCCTCGCTGCGGGTTTCCAGCCAATAGCGATAGAGCAGGTTCTGCGCGCTGCGCAGGCGATAGGCGGCGCTGGCGCGCATGTCCGACAGCGGCGCGTAATCCTGGGCCAGCGCAGCCATGGCAGCGCGCACCTGTGCCTCGCCCCAGGGCTGGCCTTGCAACAGTGCCTCCGCTTGCGCGGCGCGCTTGGGCGTGGCCGCCATGCCGCCGAAGGCAATGCGGGCCTCGGCAATGAGGTCGCCGTCCATGCGCAGGGCAAAGGCGGCGCAGACCGCCGAGATATCCTGGTCGAAACGCTTGGAGAGCTTGTACACGCGGAAACGCACCTCCTTGCTGGGCAGCGGAATACGTACGGCCTGCACCACCTCGTTGGCTTGCAGGGCCGACTTCTGATAGGCCAGATAGAAGTCTTCCAGGGGCATGACCCGCTGACCGTCCACGCCGGCCAGCACGATCTGCGCACCCAGCGCGATCAGCCATGGCATGGAGTCGCCGATGGGCGAGCCATTGGCGACATTGCCGCCCAGGGTGCCGGCGTTGCGCACCGGCATGGAGGCAAAGCGCTGCCATAGTTCGGACAGTTCTTGCGGATAGTGGCGGGCCGCTTCGGCATAGGCATCTTCCAGCGAGACGCCGGCCCCGATCTCCAGCATGCCCTCCTGCACGGACATGGCGCGCAGTTCCTCCACGCGACCGATGTAGAGGATGTCACCCAGCTCGCGCATCTGCTTGGTCACCCACAGGCCGACATCGGTGGAACCGGCCAGGATGCGCGCCTTGGGCAGCTCGGCGCGCAACTGCAGCAGCTGCGCCAACGTGCGCGGGGCGTGGAAGGTCTGGCCACCATGGGTCACGGCCAGTGGCGCGTCGCGATCGATGGCGCGTAGCGCGGTCTTGACGGCGTCGCGGTCGAAGTCCACCTTGGGCAGTTCGCCCATGCGGCGTGCCGCATCGATGATGGGGCGATAGCCGGTGCAGCGGCACAGGTTGCCGGAGAGGGCGTCGTCAATCTCGCGCTTGGTTGGCGTGACGCCATCCTGGTCGTGCTTCAGGTACAGGCCCCACAGCGACATCACGAACCCCGGCGTGCAGAAGCCGCACTGCGAGCCATGACATTCCACCATGGCCTGCTGCACCGGGTGCAGGCAGCCATCGCCCTGCTTCAGGTCTTCCACGGTGAACAGCGCCCGGCCGTCCAGGGTGGGCAGGAACTGGATGCAGGAATTGACCGTCTTGAGCTCCAGCTGATCATTGCGCAGCTCGCCCACCACCACGGTGCAGGCTCCGCAATCGCCTTCGGCACAGCCTTCCTTGGTGCCGGTGCAATGCAGGTCTTCGCGCAGGTGCTGCAGAACGGTGCGGGTCGTGGGTTGGCCTGCTACTTCGTGGGTCTGGCCGCGAAAGTAGAACTGGATGGGGCGGATGGTCTCTGGCATTTGGCTTTACTCAATATGGATTGTCTACAAAACAGACTGCTTTATGGCGCGCTCCAGGGCGTATCGTGGGGCGTGCTTCT
The DNA here is from genome assembly GCF_015767275.1 of Herbaspirillum sp. AP02. GTDB lineage: Bacteria > Pseudomonadota > Gammaproteobacteria > Burkholderiales > Burkholderiaceae_D > Herbaspirillum. Next base: position 24,691 of record NZ_JADWMY010000010.1, on the reverse strand, counting down.
TATTGTTGGATCTGCTTTCAGGCGGCATGTCCGCTTGGGGCGGCGGCCGGCCTGGGGTGTCTCCCGTGGCCAGATGGCATTCAAGAAACGTGCCGGGGTCGTCAAAAGAGGAAACGGATTGTCCGCAGTCTATTGTTGCGGACGATTGTCGGGTTCCCTCTTGTCACGATCCCGAAGAGGCAGCCCCTGTCGTTGCGGGCCGCCTCTTCGATGGTTCAGACTACTACTACTACTACTACTACTACTACTACTACTACTACTACTACTACTACTACTACTACTACTACTACTACTACTACTACTACTTCATGACGCTGCATGCGCTCATTCGCCACCGAGGTAGATGATCTTGAACAGGAAGATCGCAGCGATGATCCAGATTACCACCGACACGTCCCGGGCGCGACCGGTGAGCAGCTTCAGGCCGGCGTAGCTGATGAAGCCCAGTGCCAGGCCATTGGCGATCGAATAGGTGAAGGGCATCACCAGCGCCGTGATCACGGCCGGCACGCATTCGGTGGTGTCGTCCCAGTCGATATGCACCAGTTCGCGCAGCATCAGGCAGGCCACGAAGAACAGCGCCGGTGCCGTCGCATAGGCCGGTACCACGCCAGCCAGCGGGGCGATGAACAGGCACAGCAGGAACAGCACCGCGATGGCCACCGCAGTGAGGCCGGTACGGCCGCCGGCCTGCACGCCGGCGGCGCTCTCGATGTAGGCGGTGGTGGATGAGGTGCCCAGCAGGGAGCCGGCAACGATGGCGGTGCTGTCGGCCATCAGGGCCTTGTTCAGGCGCGCCATCTTGCCGTCCTTCATCAGCCCGGCGCGGGTAGCCACACCCATCAGGGTGCCGGTGGCGTCGAACAGTTCCACCAGGAAGAACACCAGCACCACGTTGACCAGGCCCATGGAGATGGCGCCCTTGATATCCAGCTGCAGGAAGGTCGGTGCAATCGAGGGCGGCGCGGCGAAGATGCCCGAGAAATGGTTGCCGCCGAAGAAGAAGGAGAGCACCGTCACCAGCAGGATGCCGATCAACAGCGCCCCGCGCACCTTCAGGCGATCCAGCGCCACGATCACCAGGAAGCCGATGACGGCCATCACCGGCGCCGGCTGGTGCAGGTCACCCAGTGTGACGAAGGTGGCCGGATTGGCGGCGACGATGCCCGCGCTCTTGAGCGAAATGATCGCCAGGAATAGCCCGATGCCCGCCGGGATGGCCGTGCGCAAGGAACGGGGAATGCTCTGGATGATCACTTCCCGGATGCGCAGCACGCTCACCAGCAGGAACAGGCAGCCCGAGATCAGCACCGCGCCCAGTGCGGCCTGCCACGGGAAGCCCATGCCCTTGACCACGGCATACGCGAAGTAGGCATTGAGCCCCATGCCGGGCGCCAGGCCGATGGGGTAGTTGGCATACAGGCCCATGATGAGGGTGCCCACGGCAGCGGCCACGCAGGTGGCGACGAACACCGAATCCTTGGGCATGCCGGCGTCCCCCAGGATGGAGGGATTGACGAAGATGATGTAGGCCATCGTCAGGAAGGTGGTGAGCCCGGCCAGCAGCTCGGTGCGCACGGTGGTGCCGTTTTCTTCCAGACGGAAGAATCTGTTCAGGGCGTTCATTGTGGGTTGTCTCCGTTGGGTCCTTTTTTATGCGCCGGAAAACCCGCCTGCAGCGGTGGCAGGCAGAAAGTGGGCGTTGCTGTTGTCTTGGCAGCGTTCGTAATGTCGTTGAATTTCATGATGCGCGATGTAAGGGCCGGGGCATAGCCATTATTGGGCTGGGGTTATAACGGTCGGATTGGCGGAAAACCCGCCTGGCAGGCGGATTTTGTTGCATTGCATTGTCGGCATACGGGTAAGTAATTCATCGTCGCAAATTGCCGCCAGGACCGAGATTTTGCCACTGTTGTCGGATTGCATCCGGGAAGGCCGGTTTTTCGGCTTTCGCCTCAGGCCGTACGGGCCGGGCTGCGCGCCCGGTTCCAGTAGTCCGGCTGGGCATAGACTTCCTTGAGGTAATCGATGAAAAAGCGCGTCTTGGCCGGCAGGTGCCGCTGCTGCGGGTAGACCGCCATGATGTCGTAGTGGGGCAGGGCGTAGTCGTCCAGCACCGTCACCAGCTCGCCCGAGGCCAGTTGCGCCTGGATTTCCCAGGTGGAGCGCCAGGCCAGTCCCAGCCCTTCGCTGGCCCAGCGGTGCAGCAGTTCGCCATCGTTGCAATCCAGCTTGCCCTGTACCTTGATGATGACCGGCTTGCCATTCTGCTGGAAATACCAGCCGCGCTGCTGGCCGCCCTGCAGGTTGAAGGCCAGGCAGTTATGCCGCGCCAGGTCATCCAGCGTGCGCGGGATGCCGTGGCGATGCAGGTAATCCGGCGCCGCGCAGACCACGCGCCGGTTGCTGGCCAGGCGCACGGCCACGAAACTGGGCTCGATGGCGCCGCCGATGCGGATGCCCAGGTCATAGCCCTCGCGCACCAGATCCACCACGCGATCGGTCAGGTTGAAGGAGATCTGCACCTCCGGGTGGGCCGCCAGGAAGGTGGGGGCATGCGGCGCCACATGCAGGCGGCCATAGGCGGCAGGCGTAGAGACCACCAAGTGGCCGGTCGCCTTGTGACGCCCTTCGGCCACGCTTTTTTCGGCCGTGTCCATCTGTTCCAGCAGCTTGCGGCAGTGATCCAGGAAGACGCTGCCCTGCTCGGTCAGCGTCAGGTGGCGCGTGGTCCGGTGCATGAGCTTGGTCCCCAGGCGCTTTTCCAGGGCATCGATGCGCCGGCCCATCATCACCGGCGTGACCTGTTCTTCCAGCGCCGCGGCGGCCAGGCTGCCCTTGTCCACCACCGAAACGAAGGCTTCGATCTGCTTGAGTTTGTCCATCAATTCCTCCTGGCTGCAGTGTAATTCAATACTTTTTCTATGTTTCCATACTTTTGGTAAGTAATCAGTGGATTCCGATGGTACTTATCATCCGGATTTGTAATGACTAGCATGGCCTCCAGAGATCAACACCATCCCAACGGACATCTGGAGAACGAGCATGGCAAAGATGAGAGCAGTCGACGCGGCAGTGCATGTACTGGTCAAGGAGGGCTGCCTGCAGGCCTTTGGCGTGCCGGGCGCGGCCATCAACCCCTTCTATTCGGCCCTCAAAAAGCACGGCGGCATCGGACACATCCTGGCGCGCCATGTGGAGGGGGCCTCCCACATGGCCGAGGGCTATACCCGCGCCAGGGCCGGCAACATCGGCCTGTGCATCGGTACCTCCGGGCCGGCCGGCACCGACATGATCACCGGCCTCTATTCGGCCCAGGCCGATTCCATTCCCATCCTGTGCGTGACCGGCCAGGCGCCGCGTGCGCGGCTCTACAAGGAAGACTTCCAGGCCGTGGACATCGAATCCATCGCCAAACCCGTCACCAAGTGGGCCGTGACCGTGCGCGAGCCGGCCCAGGTGCCGCGCGTGTTCCAGCAGGCCTTCCACCTGATGCGCTCGGGCCGCCCGGGGCCGGTGCTGATCGATTTGCCCTTCGATGTGCAGATGGCCGAGATCGATTTCGATCCCGATACCTATGCGCCGCTGCCGGTCTATCGTCCCGCCGCCACCCGCGCCCAGATCGAGAAGGCCCTGGAGATGCTCAACGCCGCAGAACGTCCGCTGCTGACCATCGGCGGGGGCGTGGTCAATGCCGATGCGGCTGCGCTGGCAGTGGAGTTCGCCGAGCTGACCGGGGTGCCGGTGATCCCCACCCTCATGGCCTGGGGCGCCATCCCCGATGACCATCCGCAGATGGCCGGCATGGTTGGTCTGCAGACCAGCCATCGCTATGGCAATGCCACCCTGCTGGCCTCGGACTTCGTGCTGGGCATCGGCAACCGCTGGGCCAATCGCCATACCGGCTCCATCGATGTCTTCACCAAGGGCCGCAAGTTCGTCCACGTCGACATCGAACCGACCCAGATCGGCCGGGTCTTTGGTCCCGACTATGGCATCGTCAGCGATGCCGGTGCGGCCCTGAAGCTGTTCGTCGAGGTGGCGCGCGAGCTCAAGGCGGCGGGCCGCCTGCCGGACCGCTCGGCCTGGCTGACGGAGTGCCAGCAGCGCAAGAAGACCCTGCAGCGGCGCACCCATTTCAACGAGGTACCGGTCAAGCCGCAGCGCGTCTATGAAGAAATGAACCGCGCCTTCGACCGCGATACCTGCTACGTCGCCACCATCGGCCTGTCGCAGATCGCGGCGGCGCAATTCCTGCATGTCTACAAGGACCGCCACTGGATCAACTGCGGCCAGGCCGGTCCGCTGGGCTGGACCATCCCCGCCGCGCTGGGCGTGGTGGCGGCCGATCCGCAGAAGAAGGTGGTGGCCATCTCGGGCGACTACGACTTCCAGTTCATGATCGAAGAACTCGCCGTGGGTGCGCAATTCAAGCTGCCCTACCTGCACGTGCTGGTCAACAACTCCTACCTCGGCCTGATCCGCCAGGCCCAGCGCGGCTTCGAGATGGACTACTGCGTGCAGCTGGCCTTCGAGAACATCAACGCCCCCGAACTGCAGGGCTATGGCGTGGACCATGTGGCCGTCGTCGAGGGTCTGGGCTGCAAGGCCATCCGCGTGACCGACCCCAACGGCATCCAGGATGCGCTGGTCCAGGCGCAGCGCTGGATGGCCGAGTATCGCGTGCCGGTGGTGGTGGAGATCATCCTGGAGCGCGTCACCAACATCGCCATGGGCACCGAGATCGATGCCATCAATGAATTCGAAGCCCTGGCCGAGCGCGCCGAGGATGCGCCCACCGCCATCAGCCTGCTGGACTAAGAGGAGGCACCATGACCCGACTTGCCGCCAATCTCACCATGCTGTTTACTGAACAGCCTTTCCTGGAACGCTTCAAGGCTGCGGCCGATGCCGGTTTCAAGGGCGTGGAATTCCTGTTCCCGTATGCCTTCACGCCGCAGCAGATCGCCGACCAGCTGCGCACCCATCGCCTGCAACTGGTATTGCACAACCTGCCGGCCGGCAACTGGGATGCGGGTGAGCGGGGCATTGCCTGCCACCCGGACCGGGTGGCCGAGTTCCGCGCCGGTATCGATGAGGCGATCCGCTATGCCAAGGCGCTGGAGGTGCCGCAACTGAACTGCCTGGTCGGCATCCTGCCGCCGGGTGTCGCGCGCGAGGCCGCCCGCGAGGTGCTGGTGGGCAATCTCAAGTATGCCGCCAGCAAGCTCAAGGAGCAGGGCATCCGCCTGCTGATCGAACCGATCAACCATTTCGATATCCCCGGCTTCTTCCTCAACACCACGCGCCAGGCGGTAGAACTGATCCTGGCCACCGGCTCGGACAATCTCTTCGTCCAGTACGACATCTATCACATGCAGCGCATGGAGGGCGAACTGGCCAACACCCTCAAGGCTAACCTCTCCCTGATCGGCCACGTGCAACTGGCCGACAACCCCGGACGTGGCGAGCCCGGCAGCGGCGAAATCAATTACCGCTACCTGTTCGGCTGGCTGCAGGAGATCGGCTATCGCGGCTGGATCGGCTGCGAATACAAACCGCAGGCCGGCACCGTCGCCGGCCTGGGCTGGATGGCGCAACACGGCTTGCAGCACGCGTGAGTGCATGAGTGCGCAAGTGCGCGCAAGCAGGATTTCATCTTTTCTTGAGGAGACACAGCATGGCAAAAGTCGGATTCATCGGCCTGGGGATCATGGGCGCACCCATGGCGGACAAGTTGCAACAAGGCGGCCACAAGCTCTACCTGCATGACCAGAAAAATCCGCCGGCGGGATTGCTGGAAGGCGGTGCCACCGTCTGCACCTCGGGCGCGGAAGTGGCCAAGCGCGCCGACATCGTCATCGTCATGGTGCCGGATACGCCGCACGTCCAGGCTGTGCTGTTCGGCGAAAAGGGCGTGGCCGAAGGCCTCTCGCCCGGCAAGATCGTGGTCGACATGAGTTCCATCTCGCCCATCGCCACCAAGGAGTTCGCGCAGAAGATCAACGCCCTCGGTTGCCAGTACCTGGACGCACCGGTCTCGGGTGGCGAAGTCGGCGCCAAGGCCGCCTCGCTGACCATCATGGTCGGCGGATCGGAATCGGCCTTCAACGACGTCAAGCCCCTGTTCGAACTGATGGGCAAGAACATCACCCTGGTGGGCGGCAACGGTGACGGCCAGACCACCAAGGTCGCCAACCAGATCATCGTGGCCCTGAACATCCAGGCCGTGGCCGAGGCACTGCTGTTCGCTTCCAGGGCCGGTGCCGATCCGGCCCGGGTGCGGCAGGCACTGATGGGCGGTTTCGCCGCCTCGCGCATCCTGGAGGTGCATGGCGAGCGCATGGTCAAGCGCAGCTTCAACCCGGGCTTCCGCATCGAGTTACACCAGAAGGACCTGAACCTGGCCCTGCAAGGTGCCAAGGCGCTGGGCATCAGCCTGCCCAACACCGCCACCGCGCAGGAGCTGATGAATGCCTGCGCCGCCCATGGCCTGAGCGGGCTGGATCACTCAGCGCTGTGCCGCGCCGTGGAGATCATGTCCAATCATGAAATCGCCCAGGCCTGAGCCTTGATCCCGACCAGATCAGGAGGATATCCAATGCGCCGCCAACGCCAGGCCAAGATCGTCGCCACCCTCGGTCCCGCCAGTGCCACGCCGGAGATGATCCGCGCCCTCTTCGAGGCGGGTGCCGACGTGTTCCGTTTCAACTTCAGCCATGGCAGCCACGCCGACCATGCGGTGCGCTACCGCATCGTGCGCCAGGTGGAACATGCCGTCGGCCGGCCCATCGCCGTACTGGCCGACCTGCAAGGCCCCAAGCTGCGCATCGGCCAGTTCGCCCAAGGCCGTGTGAGCATCGAGGCCGGGCAGGTCTTCGTGCTGGACCACGATGCGACGCCAGGGGACGCTCGCCGGGTATGCCTGCCGCATCCGGAATTGTTCGAGGTCATCGGCCCCGGGCAAAGCCTGTTGATCGATGATGGCAAGGTGCGGCTGCAGGTCGAATCCAGCGATAGCGCCCGCATCCTTACCCGCGTGGTCAACAGCGGCGTGTTGTCTGACCGTAAAGGCGTCAACGTGCCCGATGCCGTGCTGCCTATCCCGGCGCTCACCGCCAAGGACCGGCGCGACCTCGATTTCGCATTGGACATGGGCGCGGACTGGATCGCACTATCCTTCGTACAACGTCCCGAAGATGTGAAGGAAGCCCGCATCCTGGTTGCAGGCCGCGCCGCCATTCTTTCCAAGCTGGAAAAGCCTGCTGCGCTGGACCGGCTGGAAGAGATTGTCGACGTCTCGGACGCCATCATGGTGGCGCGCGGCGACCTTGGCGTGGAGCTGCCCCCGGAATGCGTGCCGGGCACGCAAAAGCGCATCCTGCGTGCCTGCCGCCAGCAGGGCAAGCCGGTCGTGATTGCCACCCAGATGCTGGAATCCATGATCAGCGCCCCGGTCCCCACCCGCGCTGAAGTCTCGGACGTGGCCAGTGCCATCTATGATGGCTCGGACGCGGTGATGCTCTCGGCTGAATCGGCCAATGGGGACTATCCGTTGCAGGCGGTGACGATGATGGACCGCGTGATCACCGAGGTGGAGAAAGACCCGCTCTACCGCACCCTGATGCAGGCCCAGTACGCGCCCCCGCAGCGCAATCGCCCGGACGCCATCTGCGCCGCTCTGCGCGACGTCACCGGCATCCTCGGTGCCAGCGCCACGGTGACCTACACCAGCTCCGGCCACACCAGCCTGCGCGCCGCCCGCGAACGCCCGGCCGCGCCCATCCTCTGCATTACCCCGCAACTGACGACAGCCCGACGGCTGGCGCTGGTATGGGGCGTGCATTCCACCATCAGCGAACAGATGCACGACGAAAGCCAGTTGGTCGGTGCCGCCTGCCAGGCAGCGGTGCGGGAGGGATTTGCGCGCAAGGGGGACCAGATCGGCATCACCGCCGGCATGCCCTTCGGACAGCCGGGCAGCACCAATCTGTTGCGGGTGGCGGAGGTGTGGGGCTGAGCGGCAGATACCGGTATCAGGGTGCCTGCAGGCGTTGCAGACTGCCGTCCTTGTCCAATGCCAGCAGGCACTTGATCAGCAATTGCTGGAACAGGTCTTCCTGAACGGATCTGGCGGGTTGCAGGCGCGGGTCATCCGGTAGGCGGGATTTGGCCAGCATGATATAGAACGCGCCGCGTACCGCTGGTGAATGCGCACTCTTGTCTCCGACTCGGATGGCAAGAGACATCGTCATCTCTTCCTTGGTGGTGACATGGCCGTCCCCCCATGTTTCACCCAGGCGTACCCCTTGATTGATCGCCTCGGCAATATCGGAAACGTCATTGAGCGTGACCTTGACCACGCCCACGGCGTCGTTCTGGCTGATCTCGATGACCCCTGTCTGTCGGAATGCGGCTTCCAATGCGTTGCGCAACATCAGGGGGTCCGGCCCGGGCGGGGTGATCTGCATCGGCTGCGCGTTGGTATCGGGCGCGCGGCCATTCATCAGCCACTGCACTTCCATCTTCAATTTCAATGGCGCATCACTGTGCGTCAAATCAGCCGAGCTCGCGCGCATCATCGCGCTATCACGATAGGCGGCAATGGGGTAGGCGGTGCAGCCGCTCAACAGCAGCGCACACGTGCTGGCGCACAGCAGAAGGATTTTTTTCATGATCGTGGGTAGGATTGCGCTGCAAGGCCGCGACGCTGTCTTTATTTATCGAAGAATCCCAGTTCGGCTGAACCGTTGACTTCGATCTTCTTGCCTACCAGTGTGCTGCTGGCCTCTTCTTCGATCCACACTGCGCTGTAGGTCGGCCCCAGCTTGCCGCGCACGACATAGTTCTTGTCGGGTTCCGGCGTGAAATCGATTTCGCCCTTGACCTGATAGACCGTACCGGTCATCGCCATGATAGGCATGGCATAGGCCGTCCTTGCCACGACCTGTACCTTGAGCGGTGTTGCGGGGATACGGCGCTCCACCTTCTGCAGCAGCATCAGAGCACCGCGCCCTTGGCTCGCGCCTTGTGTAGCGGAGCGTACATTGTTGACATCGACGGCATTGATGTTGGTGGCATAGTACATGTCGGCCTTGCTCATGGTGAGCATCTCGGCCGAGTCCTTGAGGATGGCCGTCGGTCCAGCATAGTTCTCGGGCAGTAAGGGTGTGCGGGTGGCACAGGCTGTCAGCGCCAATGCGATGGAAAGCGCAGCGCAAGTACGGAACCCGCCTGCGGTGGCAATTCGAACGTTCATTGTTTCCCCTGATTGATTTTTATAGGCAGGCGCACCGGACGTGGGGCCGATCGCCAGCCGTCGCACATATTACGTCATGTGACAGGGGATTGTAAGACGTTCCAATGCTGTGGGTCCATGCCAGCGCGGCGAGCACCGGTGAAGGCGATCTGCTTGAAGCGCGCGTTGGGAATGACCTTACGCTGCAGTCGTCACACTGCCAGCTTGAACACCCCCACCGCCTCCTGCAATTGCACCGCCTGATCACGCATGGCCTGAGCGGCTGCGGCGGCCTGTTCCACCAGGGCCGCGTTCTGCTGGGTCGATTCGTCCATTTGGGTGATGGCCCGGTTGATTTCTTCCAGGCCCGTGCTCTGTTCCTGGCTGGCCCGGCTGATCTCGGCGATGATGGTGTTGACCCGCTGCACGCTGGCCACCACATCCTCCATGGTGCTGCCGGCCTGCTGCACCAGGCTACTGCCGTTTTCGATCTTGCCCACCGAGTCATGGATCAGGGTCTTGATCTCGCGGGCGGCGCTAGCGCTGCGCTGGGCCAGCGAGCGCACCTCCGAGGCCACCACCGCAAAGCCGCGTCCCTGTTCGCCGGCACGCGCGGCTTCCACGGCGGCATTGAGCGCGAGGATATTGGTCTGGAAGGCGATGCCGTCGATGACCGCGATGATGTCCACGATCTGCCGTGAGGACGCATTGATGTCAGCCATCGTATCGACCACCTGATGCACCACGCTCCCGCCCTGTACCGCGATGGCGGAGGCGGTGCTGGCCAGTTGCGTGGCCTGGCGAGCGTTGTCGGCGTTCTGTCTGACTGTGGTGGTCAGCTCTTCCATGGCCGAGGCGGTTTCCTCCAGCGAGCCGGCCTGTTGCTCGGTACGGGCCGAGAGATCCAGGTTGCCGCTGGCGATTTCACCGGCGGCATGGTGGATCGTATTGCTGCCCTGGTGCACGCGACCAACGATGTTGCGCAAGTTCTCATTCATCAGTTTCAGGGCAGCCATCAGCTCGCCGGTCTCGTCGCGCGAGGTGACTTTCACCTGCGTGGACAGGTCGCCTTCGGCCACGCGCCGTGCCACGCTCACGGCATGCCCGAGCGGGCGCGAGATGCTGCGCGAGACCAGCCACGCGACTGCGGCAGCCAGCAGCAGAGCGACCACGGCCAGGCTGTTGATGAGCAGACGGGCACTGGCCGAATCCCGGGTGGCTGCTTCACCGGCCGCATCCATCAGGCCACCCTGGTAGTCGAACATGGCATCGAGCGCAATGAAGTACTTGATCTGCACCGGCATGAATTGCTGCGGCAGGAAGGCCTTGGCTTCATCGGTGCGACCCGCCATGGCCAGGGCCATGAGCTGGTCGCGCGCGGGGACGTAGGTCTGGCGTGCCGCGATGGCGGCTTCCACGTATCGCCTGTCTTCCTCGGTGCGTGCCACTTGCTGCAGCCTGGTCAGGTACTCGTTCATCCTGCGGTCGGCCGCCGTGGCATCGGCGGCCAGGGCCTTTATGCGCTCGGGGTCGCTGGTGAGCAGGATGTCGCGGATATCCAGGGCGATCTTGTTGACCTGGATCTGTACCGTGTTGGCCATGACCGTCTTGGGATAGCGGTCCTTGACGATGAGGCCGATGCCATCGGCCAGTCGTCCCAGTTGCAGGTTGCCGAGTATGGCGATGGCCAGCAGGAGCACCATGACTGCGCCAAAACCCAGCGCCAGGCGGGCGCCGATCTTCATGTCCGAGATACGCATGTTCGACTCCGGAGTGAGGGTGGCTTAGTGGGCGGATGAGCGGGCCGCTTCAGCCAGTTGCAGCGACAGGGCGTTGTGCCGCTCCAGCACCACCCCCAGATCGATACTGGTGAACTGCCCCTCGCGCACGATCACGCGGCCGTTGATGATGCTGTAGTCCACATTGGCCGGGGTGCAGAACACCAGCGCAGCCACCGGGTCATGCAGCGCCCCGGCAAAGGCCAGCTGGCGCGTGTCGAACAGCACCAGGTCGGCTGACATGCCGGGTTTGAGCGCGCCGATGTCGTCCCGATTCAATACCTTCGCGCCACCCAGGGTGGCGATCTCCAGCGCCTGACGCGCCGTCATGGCGTCCGGGCCGAATCCTACCCGCTGCAGCAGCATGGCCTGACGCACTTCACCCAGCATGTGGGCGCTGTCGTTGGAGGCACTGCCATCCACCCCCAGTCCGACCGGTACGCCCGCGTCCAGCATCTTGCGGATGGGGGCGATGCCGGAGGCCAGGCGCATGTTGGAACAGGGGCAATGCGCCACGCCGGTGCCGGTGCGGGCAAAGAGATCGATGCCATGGTCGTCCAGTTGCACGCAGTGGGCGTGCCAGACGTCGTGGCCGACCCAGCCGCAGTCCTCGGCGTATTGGGCCGGGGTCATGTTGAATTTTTCGCGGCTGTAGGCGATGTCGTTGACGTTCTCAGCCAGGTGGGTGTGCAGGGAGACGCCGTAGTGGCGGGCCAGGTCGGCGGCCTCGCGCATAAGGTCGCGCGAGACCGAGAAGGGCGAGCAGGGGGCGACCACGATGCGCTGCATGGCGTGACGCGCAGGGTCGTGGTAGGTCTCGATCAGGCGACGGCTGTCCTGGAGGATGGTTTCTTCGTCTTCCACCACGCTATCCGGCGGCAGGCCGCCCTTGGATTGGCCTACGCTCATGGCGCCTCTGGCGCCGTGGAAGCGCATGCCTATCTGGGTCGCGGCTTCGAGGCTGTCGTCCAGGCGGGTCTGGTTGGGGTAGATGTAGAGGTGGTCGCTGCTGGTGGTGCAGCCGGAGAGGATCAGCTCGGCCATGGCAGTAAGCGTGGATACCTGGATCATCTCGGGGGTGAGGCCGGCCCAGATCGGGTAGAGATTGGTGAGCCAGTTGAACAGTTCGCCATTCTGCGCCGAGGGAATGGCGCGCGTAAGGCTCTGGTACATGTGGTGGTGGGTGTTGACCAGGCCGGGGATGACGACGTGGTGGGTGGCATCGATGATTTCATCGGCTTGCTGCGGCAGGTCGGCGCTCTTGCCGATCTGTTCGATCACGTTGTCGCGGATGTAGACGGCGCCTTGTGGAATTTCTTCGCGGGTGTCGTTCATGGTGACGAGCACGCGGGCGTTCCTGATCAGCAGGGTCTTGCTGTTTGGCTTGTGTTGCATGTTGCTGGACTCCTTCTTGGGTTCCTTGTTTCTGTTGGATTGGCTTGCTTGCGGGGCGACGCAGGTGACAGGGGGAGTCCCTTTCTTGCCCTATTAACGCTGCGGCGGATGGGGTTGCTGGGTGGACTACATGTTGAGCGGGTTAGTCTGCACGGAATGCTTGTGTGCGCTCTGGTTTGATTCTGATCTTTCTCCGGTCGCAGGGGAGCGCCGGGGGCGGCCCGGCAGCCGCTCACTTTCTTTGGCCCGCCAAAGAAAGTAAGCAAAGAAAACGGCCCCCAAGAGCCAGCCCTCCTGCGGAGGGTGCCCGCCGGAGTGAAGCCGCAAGTGGGAAAAATAGAGTCGCTTCGCTCCCACTATTTTTCTGATCCACTTGCGGCTTCACTCCGGCGGCTGGCTCCCAAGGGGGAAAGCGTGTCCGGCTCGCCTTCGGCCTCGCGGGGGGCTCGCCTTCGGCTTCGCGGTGACTTGCTCGCCTTCGGCTTCGCGCCGTTACTGGGTAGCTCAGCAGTTTCGTGCCGATGTACTTACTTCTGAATCTTTTAAATTATATAAATAATTAATTTTTCGTCCTGAAGCTGCGCAGGAAATCCAGCAGGATCTGTCCCGATACCTCCGCATCATCGGCCGTCATGGTCTCCAGCGGGTTGTGGCTGATGCCGCCGTTGCCGCAGCGGGTGAAGAGCATGCAGACGTCGGTCAGGCGGGCGATGGCCATCGCGTCGTGGCCGGCACCGGAGGCCAGTTCGAAGGGCGGGACGCCGGCGCGTTCGGTGGCGGCGGCCAGTTGTTCCATCAGCCAGGGGGCGCAGGGGGCGGCCGGGGCGCTCAGGGTTTCTTCCAGCTTGATGTCGATGCTGCGCCGTGTGCCGATGTCTTCGATTTTGGCGAGGATGTCCTTGACCGCGGCCAGGCGGATGTCGTCGCGGGCGGCGCGGATGTCCAGCGAGAGCTGGCAGGCGCCAGGGATGACGTTGGTGGAGCCGCGGGGTACCTGCAACTGGCCGACCGTGCCGACCAGGGCGGCATGCTGGTCCTGCGAGCAGCGCTGTTCCACATAGAGGATGATCTCGGCGGCCGCAGCAGCGGCGTCCTTGCGCATGTCCATCGGCGTGGTGCCGGCGTGGCTGGCCACGCCTTTCAGGTCGACCAGGTAGCGTGAGCTGCCGGCAATGGAGGTGACGATGCCGACCGGCAGGTCGCGGTTCAACAGGACCGGGCCCTGTTCGATGTGGACTTCGACATAGCCCAGGATATCGGCGGCATCGCGGGCGATCTGCGGGATGGCGGTGACGTCGTGGCCGGCCTGGGTGATGACCTCGCGCATGCTGATGCCGTCCTTGTCCTGCAGGTCGAGTAGCTTCATGTCGAACTGGCCGGTGACGGCATTGCTGCCCAGGAAGGTGCTCTTGAAGCGTACGCCTTCCTCTTCCGAGAAGCCGATGACTTCGAAGTGGAAGGGCAGGGTCTCGCCCCGCTCATGCAGGTGCCTGACCACGGCGATGGGCAGCAGGATGCCTTCGCGGCCGTCGTACTTGCCACCGTTGCGCACCGTGTCGTAGTGCGAGCCGGTCATCAGGGTCTTGGCCTGCGGGTCGCTGGAGAGGTAGCGCCCGACCACGTTGCCCACCGCATCGATGTGGACGTGCATGCCGGCTTCGCGCATCCATTGGGCGATCTGGTCGGCGGTGCGGCGGTGGGTGTCGGTCAGGTAGGTGCAGGTGAGGGCGCCTTCGTCTTCGGACAGGGCGCCGATTTCCTCGGCCCATTGCATGACGGTGGCGCCCAGTTGCGGGCGATGGCCCAGCAGGTCGTTCAGGCGCATCTCGGCAATGCGGCCGATCTGGCGCAGGGCTTCGCGCAGTTCGTCTTCGACCTGGTTGCGCAGGCGACGGGCGAAAGTGGCGATGATCTGCTGGCGCGTCAGGCCAGCGCCGGTCGGGCCTTTCACGGCCAGGATGAAGGGGAAGCCGAAGCGGGCGTTGTAATCGGTGTTGAGCTGTTGCAGGCGGGTAAATTCCTCCGGGCTGCACTGGTTCAGGCCGGCCCGGGCCTGCTCGCCGGTGGATTCGGCGGTCAGTTCGCCGGCGATGGCGGCGCGGCCGGCCAGTTCCGGGTGGGCGCGGATCAGGCCCAGTTGTTCGGCGCGGCTGGCGTCGGTGACGACGTTCTGCAGGGCCAGTTTCAGGGCGGTGATGTTGCGGAAGGGACGCTGCAGCGCGGCGCGCTCGGGAATCCAGGGCGAATGCTCGTAGATGCCGTGCAGGGCGGCGATGAAGGCGGAGGCATCGGCCTCGTTCAATTGTTGCAGTGTCGTCGTCATGTGCTGGCCGGTCGGTCTGCGCCGGCTCCCTCGCTGGTTCGTTGCTGTTGCGATCAATACCGGCGCCCACCATCTGAAAATCAGTATTGTCGGCGCCGATTGTTGTCTGTGATTGTGGGTTGCCGCTGCCGTCCGGGGAGGGCAGCGGGCGCGCCCGGTGGGTATCCGGGCGCAGGTGAGACTTTAAAACATCTTGGCCCGGATGGCATCAACGGTTTCATCTGGCGCGTATCGGCTTTGGCATATCTGTCGATGGCAAGACCGCGCCTGCGCTCAGTGATCCGAGCTTTGTGCCGCCGCTACCGCATAGCGGGCCACGTCTTCCTCGCTGCCGCGGCCGTTGAAGAACAGGTTCAGGCCCACCGCCATGGCCGAGGCCAGCAGGATGCCGCTGTGGAAGATGGTGCCCAGCAGGTGCGGCATCTTGTCGAAGAAGGTGGGGGCGACGATGGGGATCATGCCCACGCCGATGCTGATGGCAACGATGAAGAGGTTGTTGCGGTTATTGTGGAAATCGACCTTGGAGAGGATCTTGATCCCGGTCGCCGCTACCATGCCGAACATCACGATGCCGGCGCCGCCCAGCACGAATTGCGGGATCGAAGCCGCCACGTGCGCCATCTTGGGGAACAGGCCAAAGGCGATCAGGATCACGCCGGCTGCCACGCAGACGAAGCGGCTGCGAATGCCGGTCACCCCCACCAGCCCGACGTTCTGCGAGAACGAGGTATAAGGGAAGGTGTTGAATATGCCGCCGATCACGGTGCCCAGGCCATCCACACGCAGGCCGCTGGCGAGCGCGCGGTCGTCGATCCGGCGGCCGACGATGTCGCCCAGGGCTATGAACATGCCGGTCGATTCGATCATGGTCACGATCATCACCAGGCACATGCTGATGATGGAGGCCAGGTCGAACTGCGGCAGGCCATAGTGGAAGGGCTGGATGAAGGCAAACCAGTCGGCCGCGTCCAGGCCGTCGAAGCTGATCTTGCCCAGTGCAAAGGCGATCACGAAGCCCACCACCATGCCCAGCAATACCGAGATATTGGAGATGAACCCCCGCGCGTACTTGGTGATCAGCAGGATGGCCACCAGCACCACCGCCGCAATCGACAGCGACAGCGGTGAGCCATAGTCGGGATTGGGGACCTTGACGAAGACGCCGTCGACCAGCTTGCCGATCACCGGTTGTCCGCCCGCCGCCCAGTTGATGCCCACGCCCATCAGCGAGACCCCGATCACCGTGATCACGGTACCCGTCACCACCGGTGGGAAATAGCGCATGAGCTTGCTCATGTAGGGCGCGGCCAGGATGCAGAACAGGCCCGAGGCAATCACCGCGCCATAGATGTGCAGGATGTTGAGCTGGGGATTGTTGGCCATGGCCACCATCGGCCCCACGGCGGCGAAGGTCACGCCCATCATGACCGGCATGCGGATGCCGAACTTCCAGATACCGGCACTCTGGATGATGGTGACCACGCCACAGCAGAACAGGTCGGCACTGATCAGGTAGGCGATCTCGGACTTGGGCAGGTTCAGGGCACCGCCGATGATGAGCGGCACGGCAATCGCACCGGCATACATCACCAGCACGTGCTGCATGCCGAGCGCGAAGAGCTTGAATACGGGTAGGCGTTCATCCACTGGATGGCTGGGGGCTTGCATGGGCTGTCTCCTGGTATTTTTTATGGAGGAACCTGACATGTGACCTTGCCCCGGCTGTCTGGAACGGGGCCGGCCTTGTCGCTTGAATGTGGTTCCGGCTCAGTGCCGTGTTCTGCCTTCCTGTGCGCTTTGGAGGCGGATACCGGCCTGATGCTGGCGATACTAAAGCAATCCGGCAGGGGCGATATAGTGGCCCCGGCATACCGCTACACGTCCGGGCGATATATGGTCGGGTGTCATTTCCCTTTGCTGGCCGGCGTCCTGGCGGGCTGCCGCCATGCCAGCCATGTCCCTCATGCCCGCCCCTGGGCCAGCAGCTTGGCGGCCGCGCTCACCTGGGCGCGCAGCCACTTGTGCTCGGTGGCCTGGTGTACGCGCTCGTGCCAGAGCTGGTAGAAGCGCAGCGGCGGGAACTTGATGGGCACCGTATAGCTTTTCAGGGCCAGCAGCTTTTCGTAGAAGCTGGCGAACTGCTGGCCGGCCGTCAGCACCAGGTCGGTCTGCGCCACCATGTAGGGCAGCATGCGGAAGTGGGCCGACTCCACCACCACGTTGCGGTGCAGGTTCTGTTTTTCCAGGAAGCTGTCGATGGTGCCGTGATAGCCGGGCAGGATCTGCGAAGGCGCGGCGTGGGGCAGGGAGAGATAGTCCTCGATGGTCATCGCATCGCGCGCGGTGCGCTTGGCATAGGCGCAGTCGGCGCGCATCAGGCAGACGATGGGGTCGTCGAACAGCTTGGTGAGGTGCAGGTGCGCGGGTGGCTCGTCCCAGTTGGCGATGACCAGGTCCAGTTCCCCGTCCGAGAGCAGGCGCACGTAGTCGGTATCCGGGCCCAGCGCGTGGATCACGATGTGACTGCGCGGTGATTCGCGACGCAGGCGGGCGATCACCTCGGTGAAGAAGGGGGTGTTCATGTAGTCCGGCGCGGCGATGTGGAAGGTACGCTCTTCCTCCTGCGGCAGGAAGGCGGTCTTGGGGACGAACAGGCGTTCGGTCTCGTCGAGGATGCGCTTGGCCGGTTTCAACAGGCTTTCGCCATGCTGGGTCGGTACCATGCCACGGGCGCCGCGCACCAGCAGGGGATCACCGGTGAGCTCCCGCAGCTTGCGCAGCGAAGCGGAGATCGAGGGTTGCGGCTGGTTCAGTTTCAGGGCCACGCGTGAGACATTCTTTTCGCACAGCAACAGATAGAGGATGCGGATGAGGTGGATATCGAGGTGGTCAGGCAGCCTGGACATGGGGATGTCTCCGGGGTCTTTGTTCTAGCGTGGGGCAGGTGACGGTTTTTCGTTCACTCTGATGGCGCCGCATCGGGTGGGTGCCTTGTCGTTGTTATTCACCGAGGCCGGCTCGCGGCGGCGGCCTGGCGTGATGCGAGCGCAAGCGTCCCACATCCAGGGGGCATTTTTGTATATGAACTTTCGTATGTCAAATATATGTTGCCGGCCATGTTTTGGACGGTCCCCGCGTTTATCGTTCGTGCAACCGGTCCGCGCCAGCCATTGCCAGCCTCACGAGGGCAGCGCCGCAGGACGAGGACCGAGACAACAGATGGCAGCAGCCATCGGGTCGTAGCGGCAGCACGACGGGAGACCAGCAGCGACGCCACTTCTAGGCTTCGTGCGCGTCCCGGCGCGCGGAAAGCCTTCACTCCCACTCATCCAGCAGTTTCCATGCGGCATGCATGGCGGGGGAGGGCTTTCATGGCGGCCCATTCCTGAGGCAATGCCTCGCCTGTCCGGAGTAGGTCGCGGTGGCGGACAGCAATCCTGCGTGGGGAAGACATGGAAGCACTCCTGGTTTCATATGGCATCGACTGGGCCAATCTGCTGGTTCGCTGGCTACACCTGATCACGGGCATCGCCTGGATCGGCGCCTCTTTTTATTTCGTCTGGCTGGACAACTCCATCCGCCCGCCCAAGCCGGGCAGCGACCTGGAGAAGAAGGGTGTCTCCGGCGAGCTGTGGGCAGTCCACGGCGGCGGTTTCTACAATCCGCAGAAGTATCTGGTGGCACCGGCCGAGCTGCCCCAAGAACTGCACTGGTTCAAGTGGGAAGCCTATGCCACCTGGATCACCGGCGTGGCCATGCTGTTCATCGTCTATTACTTCAATGCCTCGGCCATGATGGTGGACAAGTCGGTGGCCAATCTCTCCGGTATCGAAGCGGTGGGCGTGGGCATTGGCACGCTGGTGCTGGGCTGGATCGTCTATGACCTGCTGTGCCGCTCGCCGCTGGGCAAGCGCGAAGGACTGCTGGGGCTAGTGATGTTCGTCTTCATCGTGGCCGTGGCCTATCTGCTCACGCACCTGCTGTCGGGACGGGCCGCCTATATCCACGTGGGTGCCATGATCGGTACCATCATGGTCGGCAATGTGCTGATGGTGATCATCCCCGGGCAACGCAAGCTGGTGGAGGCGATGCAGCAGGGCCGCTCGCCCGACCCCATCCACGGTCGTCGCGGCAAGCAGCGCAGCGTGCACAACAACTACTTCACGCTGCCCATTTTGTTCATCATGATCAGCAACCACTATGCGATGACCTATACCCATGCCCATAGCTGGCTGGTGCTGGCGGCGATCATGGCGGCGGGTGTGCTGATCCGTCACTTTTTCAATCTGCGGCACAAGGGCCGGGTGTCGATCGGCTATCCCATCGCCGGGGTGGCCCTGCTGCTGGCCGTGGCGGTGGCGATCGCGCCGCGCCCGGTAGCGCCGGTGGCTGCCTCGGCGCCTGCCGCCGCAGGCGGCGCCCCGGTTGCAGCGGCAGCGCCCGACTTCACCAGGATCCAGACCATCATCACCCAGCGCTGCGCCAGCTGCCATTCGGACAAACCGACCCAGGCGGGCTTTGCCACGGCACCGGCGGGCATGATGCTGCAGACCCCTGAGCTGATCCACCAGCACGCCGCCAAGATCTTCCAGCGCGCCGTCCAGACCAAGGACATGCCGCTGGCCAACATGACCCAGATGACCGACGAAGAACGCGCCGACGTGGCCGCCTGGTTCCAGGCTGGCGCCAAGTAGGCTCCGATCACGTCAGAAAGAAGACACCACACATGCATACCATCACCATCGACGGCTTCAACCTCAGCGCCGCGCAAGTCATCAGCGTTGCCCGCGCACCGCATCTCAAGGTCGCCCTGGCTGACTCATCGCGCGCGGCCCTCAAGCACAGCCGCGACTACATCGAAAGCACCTGGATGCACGATGAAGCGCCCATGATGTACAGCTTCAATACCGGCGTGGGGCTGCTCAAGGACACGCGCATCAAGGTGGAACATATCGAACTGTTCCAGACCCAGTTGATCCGCGCCCACAGCGCCGGCATCGGTGAACCCTTCTCCGAGGAAGTCAGCCGCGCCACCATGCTGTTGCGTGCCAACGCGTTCGCCTCCAACTATTCCGCGCCCCGGGTGGAGGTGGTGGATCGCCTGCTGGCCTTCCTCAATGCCGGCATCCACCCCATCATGCCGCAGAAGGGCTCGGTGGGGGCCTCCGGCGACCTGGCACCGCTGGCCTATCTGGCTGCCGCCATCGCTGGTTTCGACGAGGCCGAGGTGATGTTCCAGGGGCAGCGCATGCGGGCTCCACAGGCCATCGAACAGGCCGGCATCGCACCGGTGAAGTTCGACCTCAAGGCCAAGGATGCCTCGGCGCTGATCAATGGCTGCACCGCCTCGCTGGCGGTGGCTATCCTGGCGGCGCGCGATGCGCGCCACCTGCTGACGGATGCCTGCCTCTCGCTGGGGTTGACGCTGGAGGCCATGCGCGCCGAGATGTCGGCCTTCGATCCGCGCATCCAGCAGGCGCGGCCGCACGCCGGGCAGATCAAAACGGCGGACGTGATCCGCACCCTCCTGCAGGGTTCCACCCGCACCACCCACGCGGCGCGTGCGGTGCAACTGCCGGACGAATTGCGGCGCACCGATATCCCCTATACGGCGCGCATCCAGGATGTGTATTCGCTGCGTTGCGCGCCGCAGGTGTATGGCCCGGTATTCGATGCGCTGGACTACATCGACACCATCATCGAGAAGGAGACCAATTCGGCCACCGATAACCCGCTGATCTTCAACAAGGAAGATGGCGAGGGTTTCGAGATCATTTCCGGCGGCAACTTCCACGGCCAGTACCTGGCCCAGGCCATGGACCTGCTGGCCATGGCCATCACCGACCTGGGCAGCATCTGCGAGCGCCGCATTGCGCGGCTGATCGATCCCACGCTGTCGTGGGGGCTGCCGCGCAACCTGATGAGTGGCGTGCGCGGCGTCAATACCGGCTATCCGGTGGTGCAGTGTTCGATGAGTGCGCTGGTGATGGAAAACCGCACGCTGTGCATGCCGGGCAGCGTCGACAGCATCCCCTCCAAGGGCAATAGCGAGGACCACATCTCCAACTCCACCTGGTGCGCGCGCAAGGCCCTGACGGTGGTGCAGAACACGCAGTACATCATCGGCGTGGAAATGCTGCTGGCGGCGCAGGCGCTGACGATGACCGAAGAACTGCTCAAGGACTTCGTGCTGGGCCGTGGAACGCAGGCGGCCTACGACGAGATCCGCCGGCAGATCCCGGCCTGCCTGGAGGGCGACCGCTGGTTCCATGACGACGTGCAGGCCGCGCAGGGCTTCGTGGTCAGCGGGTCGGTGCGGGAGGCGGTGACGGCGGCCATCGGACGTTTCGTCTGATCCCACCCTGGGGGAAGAAAGCAGAAAGGCCGTCCGGTGTCATGCCGGACGGCCTTTTCCGCTTAAACAATATAAAGAATTTACACTTCGAGAATTACACTTCCGCCCACTGCCGCAGCAGGTTGTGATAATGCCCGGTCAGTCCCAGCACTTCATCGGTGTCGCCGATCTGCTGGCGCAGGCTGTAGATGTTGCGGTCCAGTTCGAAGAGCATGCTGCGCTGCCAGTCGTCGCGCACCATGCTCTGGGTCCAGAAGAAGGAACAGACGCGGGCGCCACGAGTGACCGGTTCGACACGGTGCAGGCTGGTGGAGGGATAGACGATCATGTCGCCGGCCGGCAGCTTGACCTCGTGGGTGCCGTAGGTATCGACCACCACCAGCTCGCCCCCTTCGTACTCATCCGGGTCCGACAGGAACACCGTGGTGGAGACATCGGTGCGGATGCTGCCGGCGGCATTGGGCAGGTTGCGCACCGAGCCATCGACGTGCAGGCCATAATGTTCGCCGCCTTCGTAGCTGTTGAACAGCGGCGGCATGGTCTTCTTGGGCAGGGCAGCGGCGAAGAACAGGGGATTTCTGCGCAGCGCCTCCAGGATGATCTCGCCCAGCTGGAAGCCCAGCGGCGAATGCTCCGGCAGTTGCCGGTTGCGCTTCACACGTGCGCCCTGGTCGCCGACGGTGGCGCGGCCGTCGATCCAGTCGGCGCGGTCCAGTTCGGTGCGGATGTGGCGCACCTGCTCGGCGCTGAGGACTTCGGGAATGTGCAGCATCATGATGGACTACTCCTGTCGCGAATGAAAAGGCCCCTCCACGCGGGAGGGGCCGTCAAGTCTGGCTGATCCATGAAGGACTCAGCGGGCACCATCACTTTAGGCAAAGTGCATGGCGCCAGGGCTGAGGCAGATCAAATCATCGCCATGGGCAGGGTCAGAACTTGAAGTTGGCGGTGAGTGCCACGGCGCGTGGCGACCCCGGGGTGTAACGATAGCCGCTCTTGTTGATTGCCGCTACGTAATCCTTGTTGAAAATATTATAGAGATTCAACTGCAGGTCCACGTTCTTGTTCACGACATAACCGAGCATGCTGTCCACCACCCAGTAGGAATTGGCGTACTTGGGCGTGCCGACCGCACCGTCGGTGCCGCGCAGCAGCGAGCTGACGTAGCGTGCACCGCCACCGATGGTGAAGCCTTGCGGCAGGCGGTAGGTCGCCCAGGAGGTGAAGGCCTGCTTGGGTGTGTAGGCCAGGTTGTTCTCGCCCGAGGCGGTGGTGATGGCGCCGCTGTCGACCTTGGTGTCCATCCAGGTGTAGCCGGCGGCCACCGAGAGGTTGTTGGTGACGTCACCGGTCACGCCCAGTTCGATCCCCTGCACGGTCTTCTTGCCGGTCTGGAAGTAGCGACCGGAGGTGCCGTCCTGCTCGACTTCATTGCTCACTTCGGTATGGAACACGGCAGCGGTTACGGCCAGCTTCTTGTTCAGCAGATCCCACTTGGTGCCCAGTTCGCTGGTCTTGGTCTTTTGCGGTGCGTAGTTGGAATTGGCGGCGCTGTTGACCGCGCTGGAGAGCGCGAAGTTGGCGCCACCCGGCGGCTGCTGCGAAGTGGCATACAGCGCGTAGATGCTGCTGTAGTCGGTCGGCTTGAAGATCGCGGCCAGCTTCCAGTTGAACAGGTTGCCCGAGGTCGACAGGTTGGTGATGGTGCCGGCGGCGTTGGAGTAATACGTAGTGCGATAGTGGTCTTCGCGGATGCCGCCGTTGATCGACCACTGCTCGTTGAACTTCACGGTGTCGAACAGGTAGGCCGAAATGGTATCGGTCTTGCCATCGTTGTAGCCGGTCGGGGTGATGGTGAAGCTGCCATTGCCGAAGTTGGCGTTCGGGCTGTACAGGTTGGCCGCCGGCAGCGTGCCGCTGGTGGTGAAGGAGGTGGCGTGCTGTTTTTCCTGCGTGAATTCCACGCCGCCCACCAGGGTGTGCTGCAGCGAACCGGTCTTCAGGTTGGCCGTCAGGTTGGTCTGGTTGGTGAGGATTTCATTGGACTGGTCCTTGCGGGTGGGCAGGTTGCGGGCCAGGGTCCAGGTCGACAGATTGGTCGCCGAAGGGGTGAGCAGGCCGGTCGGTCGGGTGCTGGTGGCGGTGCCGGTCGCCATGAAGGAGGTCAGGAAATAATCCTGGGTGGTCTTGGCGTAGCGGGTGGTGTTCTGCAGCTTCAGGTCCTGCGAGAAGTCATGTTCCACGCGGGCGGTGAACATGTCGGAGGTGACCTTGTCGTAGTCGTTCACGCTGCCGTAGAAGTTGCTGGAACCCACGCGCGGGGCGCTGGAGATGTACGGACGGGCCGGGTCCGGCGAGGTATAGCCGGGCAGGCCGATGGTCGGTACACCGCCATCGGGGACGTTGTCCTGATCGATGTGCAGGTAGTTCAGGAACACCCGGGTCGGACCGTTCAGGCCGAAGGCCAGCGAGGGCGCGATGCCGTAGCGGTCATTCTTGACTTCGTGGCGACCGGGGACGCCGCTGTCCTGCTTCATCAGGTTCAGGCGCAGGGCGATGCCGCGGTCTTCATCCAGAACCTTGTTCCAGTCGGCGGTACCACGCTTCTGGTTCCAGCTGCCGTAGGTGGTGGAGGCGTTGAAGAAGTTGCTCATCTCGGCCTGCTTGGTGACCAGATTGATGGAACCGGTCGGCGAGCCACGGCCGCTGTCGGTGCCGGCCGGACCCTTCAATACTTCCACCTGCTGGATGTTGAACATGTCGCGCGAGATCGAACCGAGGTCGCGCACGTTGTCCACGAAGATCGCGCTGGAGCTGTCGAAGCCGCGCATGTAGATGGCGTCGCCGGTGCTGGTGTTGCCGTTCTCACCGAGATAGAAGGTGCCCACGCCGGGGCTGTTGCGCAGCGCCTCGGTCAGGGTGGTGGCGCCTTGCTGGTCGATCAGTTGCTTCTTGATGACGGTCAGGGTCTGCGGGGTATCCACCAGCGGCTGGCTGTATTTGGTGGAGGAGGCCTTGTCGGCCTTGTAATCCGATTCCTGGGCAGCGGTCACTTCCACCTTGGGCAGGGTGCTGGTCTGGGCGTGGACGCCGACGGCGGGCAGCAGCAGGGCGCCGGCAACGGCGGCGGACAGGCGGGTCGAAGCGAACGCGGGCTGCGCGTGCTTGCGGCTCTTGATGTAGCTCATGGCAAGGTTCCGAGAGAAGTTGTTTTGGGTTCTCTTGGCTGGCTATGAGTCGGACGGGCGGCCGGTCGGTCAGCGGGGACCCGGCCTGCACCGCCGCAATGGCTGGCGAGTACGTGTTTTTTTGTTATCCGGTATCGCTCGTTGGTTTTCGAATTGATACAAGATATTTACAATTATAAAGAATCTACAAATAAAAGTGATTCTTATTCTAAAAATTTCTGGTAGGTGCCTATTGCTTCAGGCGAGGGATCGTGCGGAAGGCCTTGTGATAGCGCGATTTTGCGAATGAAAGCGCGTATGCGCGATGTTGTACAAACAATACGGACAGGATTGGTCAGCAATGGGCAAGCGTCGGTAATCCGGCTTAAAAAGGCATTTCCGCCAGTCTCGGAGGCGAAGGGGGAGAAGTGGGAG
>NZ_JADWMY010000009.1 GCF_015767275.1 Herbaspirillum sp. AP02 | reverse complement strand
AAGTAGGGCCACGTTTATCACTCCGTTCTCCCGCTCGCTGTCTTGAGCAGGATTGTGGTCTAAACATGGGTCAACTTAGGATGCAAATTTCTGGCTTAAGTGGGTCAGTTTTCGATGCAATTCAACACACTTATGTTTTTGTACTGTTTCACACTTAGAAAGTACTCTTTGATCATTACAAAGCACCGTAGAAAATACCCGCACTAAGCGGGCATTTTGGGAAAAATAGTGGCGGATGCTTCCGAAGTGAATCCCAAAGTACCAACGCGGCGGAAATTGTCTTGAGCGGTCCAAACTCGCTGCCGATCAGATTTTCAGAAAAATCACTGACTGCTGGATCCGAGAGTTCTTCATTTGCGCCATGGTTTGGCTTGGCTACCCATCCAGAGATAGTCTGGTCTCCACGTTTATAAATCATTGCCAGTCCTTTCTTTGGGCAGGCGAACGCGCTCCTCCAGAGGACTGGATAAGGCGACGAACGCCACGTTGATGACGAGGGAATTTGATGCAAAGACGGTGCTGCTACAGGCCGCTCTAGAATATGATCGGCGCGATCCATTCCAAACAATTACACAATGAGATGGCGGTGCCGAAAGAGCGGCGATTTCTTAGCCGATCTCAAGTCATCTCATAAAAGCTCATCGTTTTGACGGTATTTTCGACGGTAAAAATATGTCGAAAAAATTAAAAATCATTAAAACCAATTACTTACAAAGATCAACACATACTTGCTCGGTATGTGGCGCGGATGCTCTCCAGCGGCAAGGCCTGAGTTTCCGGCTTCTGTCCGAAGCCTTTATTTCCTGCTGCCCTCCCCGGGCAGCAGCGTCCCAATCAATATCTCCGCCATTTCCTTGAGCCGTTTCTCGTCCTGATAGACGCGCTCCAGCACCACCAGTCCCCGTGTCATGCAGACCACCATGCGGGCCGCTTCACGCGGGGTCATGCTCAACTGGCTGCGGGTGTCCGGCCGGTCGAAGCGCTCCAGCAGGACCGCTTCCATGTCATCCAGCAAACCCCGGATCACGGCGCGGATCTGTTCTTCCTTGCCTTCCTCGCTCAGGGCCGTCTTGGTGCTCAGGCAGCCCCGCGAAGGCTTGCCGGTGCGCATGGAGCGGAAGATGTAATGCAGGAACTGGCGCAGGGCCAGGCGTGGGTCTTCCTGCGCCAGCGCCTGGCGCAACTGCGCCAGGTAACTGTCGCGGTAACGTCCGAAGACGTGCAGGAACAAGGTTTCCTTGTCGCCATAGGCGTTATATAAGGAACCGCGCTGCACGCCGGTAGCCGCCGCCAGGTCCTGCATGGTGGTGGCGGCATAGCCCTTCTGCCAGAACACGGCCAGCGCTTCCTCGAATACCTCGTCCTCGTCAAACTGCCTTACGCCCGCCATCCCGATCTCCTGTTGTTGTCGATACGATGCACACATTAAACCCATTCTTGACGCTCATGTCAATTTTGACTAGAGTGTCAATATTGACGTTAATGTCAAACATAGCACCCGACCACGGTGCCCATCGATCAACTTGCAATCCACGTTGAATCTACTTGAACAGGCAGGCCATCATGCGTTCGCAAAACCCTGTGGGTGACCTTACCCACACCACTGAGACCACCCACGCCCCTCACGCGCCCTCCGCTACCCGCGCCGAGGTCTGGCGCTATATCTTCGCCGGGCTGTCCGCCAGCCTGGTCAGCATCGGGCTGGCCAGGTTCGGCTTTACGCCGCTCATTCCCGAGCTGATCCATCAGCACTGGTTTTCCACCTCCAGCGTGATCTACCTGGGTGCTGCCAATCTGGCCGGCTATCTGATCGGCGCGCTCATCGCCCGTCCCATCGGCGGGCGGATCGGCAACCAGCGCGCGCTGCGGATGATGATGCTGCTCATCACGCTGACCTTCCTGGCCTGTGCCTTTCCCTTGTCGCTGGCCTGGTATTTCGTCTGGCGCCTGCTCTCGGGGGTGGCCGGCGGGGTGGTGATGGTGCTGGTGGCCGGGACCATCCTGCCGCACGTGCCGCCGGCCAGCCGGGGTCGCGCCAGCGGTGCGATCTTCCTCGGGCTGGGGCTGGGCATCGCCGCGACCGGTACGCTCATTCCGCTGCTGCTGGGCATGGGGCTGCGCGTCACCTGGATCGGGCTGGCAGTGCTGTCGACCGTGCTGAGCGCGGCGAGCTGGTTTGCCTGGCCGCCGGTACAGTCTCACAAGAATGCCGCTGGCACGGCCCACCCTGCGCCACGACACGTGACCACGGCCAACTGGCGCATCAAGCTGCTGTTCGGGCAATACGCGTTGATGGCGGCCTCGGCGGTAGCACCGATGGTGTTCCTGGTGGATTACATCTCACGCGGGCTGGGCATGGGGACTGAATACGGCGCGCTGTTCTGGGTCCTGTACGGTGTCGGCGCCATCGTCGGTCCGCCGCTGTATGGCTGGGTGGCGGACAAGGCCGGTGCGCAGAACGGCATGGCCCTGTTCAGCGTGGTGCAGGTGGCGATGCTGGTGGGCGTGTACCAGAGCGACAATCACTTGCTGCTGGGCCTGTACACGCTGGTGATCGGGATGTTTGCGCCGGGTATGGTGCCGCTGGCAGTGGCCCGGGTGCATGAGCTGCTGCCGCACCATCCGGTGCAGCAGAATCTGGTGTGGAGCCGCGCCACGGTGTTTTCGGCGGCCCTGATGGCGCTGGCGGCCTATGGTTTCTCGGCGCTCTTCAACCTGGTGCATGGCCAGCATCGCCTGATGTTCCTGGGCGCGGCGGTCATGGTGGTCATCGCGCTGTTGGCCGAGTTGGGCCGGCTGGCCGATCCTGCCGGCACCCGCCAGGCGGCCTAGCCGGCACCAACATCGCGCCGCTCAGGAAGCAGCGGCGGCGCGTCGTTCCAGCAGCTCGGCAATGCTGCGCTTGACCTTGTCGCTGGCCGCCGGGCCTTCGGCGATGATGTGGGTCTTGGGGGTGATGGGCTTGCCGGTGTTGGCATCCACCATCATGGGAATGGCCTGTTTGCCGGTCTCGATATCAGTCAGGATCACGGCCGCACCTTCCGGGGCGAAATGGGTATTACCCCATTGCAGCAGGGCCAGCAGCACCGGGCGGAAATCGCGTCCACGCGGGGTCAGGTGGTATTCGTAGCGCGGTGGGCGTTCGGAATACTGCACCTTCTCCAGCAGACCCTGCTCCACCAGCCCGGCCAGGCGGCGGGTCAGGATGTTGGGGGCGATCTCCAGGTGCTTCTGGAATTCATCGAAGCGCGACAGACCATAGAAGGCATCGCGCAGGATCAGGATGCTCCACCACTCACCCACGCGGTCCAGCGAACGGGCGATCGGGCATTGCATGTCATCAAAGCGCTTGCGCTGCATGTGGGGTTCTCCAGCTGTACTCAGGTTTTCAAGTTCTCAGGGTGGCCGCAGCAGGGCATTACTGCGTGCGACCCGCATTGTGCCGCATTGTGACACGCCGGGCCGCCCTGCCCTCAATGCGCATCTGCCGACGGCGCCTTGGGCGGTATCACCTTGCGCATCAGCGGCACCATCAGGGTGGCGATGATGAAGCACACCATCACGGCCAGGAAGGCGTCCGAGAAGGTCATCGTCTGCGCCTCGCGATAGGTCAGTTGCCACAGCTGGCGCAAGGCGGCGGCCTGCCCTGCCAGCGCGTCGCCCAGTTGCGTGCTCAGGGCATCACTCACTGCCCCCTGCCACTGCAGCATGGATTCGCTGGCGCCGTTGAGGTGCTCGGCCAGGCGCATGAAGTGCAGGTTGGTGCGGTCGTTGAGGATGGTGGCGCATAGCGCAATGCCGATGGCGCCGCCCAGGTTTCGCATCAGGTTGAACAAGCCCGAGGCGAACTTCAGTCGTGCCGGTGCCAGGCCGCCGAGAGTCAGCGTCACCGTCGGCGGCACCGCCAGTTGCTGGGCCACGCCGCGCAGTGCCTGCGGCAACAGCAGTTGCGCCCAGCCCCAGTCATGCGTGATCGGCACGAACTGCCACATCGACAGCGCAAACAGACCCAGCCCGAGCATCATGATCCAGCGCAGGTCCATGCGTTTGGTCAGCCAGGCATACAGCGGGATGGACATGATCTGGAACACCCCGGTGGAAAATACCGCCAGCCCGATCTGCAAGGCGCTGAAACCGCGCACCCGGCCCAGGAACAGCGGGGTCAGGTAGATCGTGGCGAAGATGCCGATGCCGGTGACGAAGGAAAAGAAACAGCCCAGCGCGAAATTGCGATCCTTCAGCGCCCGCAGGTCCACCACCGGTTCGGCGGCCGTCAGGCTGCGCCAGACGAAGAGCACGCCGGCAATGCCCGCCACCCAGGCGGTGGTGGCGATGACCGGGTCGCCCATCCAGTCCCAGCGCGGGCCTTCTTCCAGAGTGTATTCGAGACAGCCGAGGAACAGCGACATCAGGATGATCCCCGGATAGTCGGCCCGCCGCAGCAGTGACCAGTCCGGCAGGTCGATGCGCACCAGGCGCGGCACGGTCAGGGTGATGAAGATACCCGGCAAGAGGTTGATGAAGAACAGCCAGTGCCAGCTGTAGTGATCGGTGATCCAGCCACCCACCGTGGGGCCCAGCGTGGGCGCCAGCGAGGCAATGGCGCCGATGGTGGAGGCGGCGATGACGCGCTGCTTGTTGTCGAAGAAGGCGAAGGCGGTGGTGAAGACGGTGGGGATCATCGACCCGCCCAGGAAACCCTGCATGGCGCGGAACACGATCATGCTCTGGATGTTCCAGGCCAGCCCGCACAGCAGGCTGGTCAGGGTGAAGCCGGCGGCCGAGAAGGCGAACAGCCAGCGCGTGGACATGGTGCGCGTGAGCCAGCCCGAGAGCGGAATGACGATGATCTCGGCGATCAGGTAGCTGGTCTGTACCCAGGTGGTTTCATCATTGCCGGCCGACAGGCCGCCGCCGATGTCGCGCAGCGAGGCCGAGACGATCTGGATATCCAGCAAGGCCACGAACATGCCGACGCACATCACGCCAAAGGCGAAGACCTTGGCGGAAGTCGTCATCTGCGACGGCTGGATCAGTTGCCCCGCCGCAGCCGCGCTGGCACTCATGATCCCTGGCTCCGGTGGTCGACCCGGGCCACCACCGACAGACCGGGGCGCAGCGCATCCAGCGTCGCATCGGCCTGGTCGAGGACGATGCGCACCGGTACCCGCTGCACGATCTTGGTGAAGTTGCCGGTGGCGTTCTCCGCCGGCAGCACGCTGAACTGGGCGCCGGTAGCCGGCGCCACACTGGCCACCCGGCCATGGAAGACCCGCCCCGGCACCGCATCGGCCTCGATGGTCGCGGGGTCACCGGGCTGGATGCCGGCCAGTTGGCTTTCCTTGAAATTGGCGTCGACCCACAGGCCGTGGGCCGGCACGATCACCATCAGCTGGCTGGCCGTGGCGGCGTAGGCGCCGGCGCGGGCGCGGCGGTTGCCGACCACGCCGTCGATGGGAGCACGCAATTCGGTATAGCCCAGGTTGAGACTGGCTGCTTCGCGCTCGGCCATGGCCTGGGCCAGACCGGCTGCCGCCTGCTGCTGCTGGGTATCGATCACGGCCAGTTGGCGCGTGGCCACGGCCAGCCCGGCCTGGGCCTTCTGGCCATTGGCGGCGGCTTGGCGGTAATCGGCCGCGGCCTTCTGGGCCGCCTGCACCGACACCGCCGCCTTGTCCACCAGCCGCTCGAAGCGGCGGTCATCGTCCTGGCTGCGCACGATCTCGGCCTGGCTGGCGTCCACTGTGGCCTTGGCCTGGGCGATCAGCGCCGCCTGTACCGCACGGGTGGCCTCCAGGTTGGCGAGTTCAGCCTTGCGGGCTGCCACGGCGCCATCGGCGCGGGCCAGCGCGGCGCGGTAGTCGCGGTCATCCAGCCTGGCCAGCAGGTCGCCGGCATGCACCACCTGGTTGTCGCCCACCGCCACGGTAGCGATGTAGCCCGGCACCTTGGCACTGATGACGGTGATGTCGCCACCGACGTAGGCATCGTCCGTGTCCTGCTGGTAACGCCCGTGCTGCCACCAGTGCCAGCCATAGAAGGCCAGCGCCAGCGCGGCCACGCCAGCCACCGCCAGTCCCAGGTGGGCCTTGCCCGTCATCCGTTTGCGTACAGCCGGTGGATTGCCGTCGGGTGAGAGGGGATGGGCCATGGAACAACTCCTTGCAAGGATCGGTGAATGGAAAAAGGAAAAGAGGAAACGAAACTTGTGCAACCGATGAAAGACAGGCCCGGCATCGCCACATCGGAAATAAATCGGTTGCTTTCACAATGAAAGTGACTTTACACTAGCAACTATCAATTTGCAAGTAACCAATCGAACCCCACGAAAGGCCAGCGCATGCAACACCGCCCCCGCTCCCTCCCCCTGAGCCTGCTCGCTCTCCTGGTCGCCACTACCTTGAGCGCCTGCGCCGTCGGCCCCGATTACGCCAGCGGCGATGCCCCGGGTGCGGTGCTGCCGGCCCGCTATGCCCATGCCGGCGCGGCGGCGCAGGCCGATCCGCAGGCCTCCACCAATCAGCAGGCCTCCAGCGAGGCGCTGCGCCAGTGGTGGTCCGGTTTCCACGACCCGGTGCTGGATCGCATCATCGACCGCGTGCTGGCCCAGAATCTGGATCTGCAGGCGGCGCTGTCCCGCGTCGAGCAGGCCCGTGCGGTGGCACAACTGGCCGATGCCGCCCTGCTGCCCAGCGCCAGCGCCAACCTGCAGGTGCAGCAGCAGCGGCAGTCGCTGCGCAGTCCACTGGGCCAGATTGCCAGCAACTTCCCGGGTTACGAGCGCAACCACACACAATACGACCTGGGCCTCGGCGCCAGCTGGGAAATCGATCTCTTCGGTGGCCTGCATCGCCAGCGCGAAGCCGATCTCGCCAGCGCCGAGGCGGCCGCCGCCGATGGCCTGGGCGTGCGGATATCGCTGGCCGCCGAAGCGGCCGATGCCTATTTCCGGCTGCGTGGGGCGCAAGCGCGGCGCCAGGTGCTGGAACAGCAGATCGCCGCCGAGCGCCAGTTGAGTGAACTGGTGGCGCTGCGGCTGCAGGATGGGTTTTCCAATCGTCGCGAACTGGCCCAGGCGCAGGCCCGCCTGGCCGGCGCGCGCGCCGCGGTCACGCCGGTGCGCGCCGAAATCGAAATCCAGCGCAATCGGCTCGATGTCCTGATGGGAGCGGCACCCGGCAGCCTGGCGACCCAGTGGACCAGCGATGCGCCGACCATGGCCGCCGCACCCTCCCTGGACGCCCTGCCGGCACCGGCGCAACTGCTGCGCCGCCGTCCCGACGTGATGGCTGCCGAGCGCCGACTGGCGGCATCGAACGCCCGCATCGGCGTGGCCATGTCGGAGTACTACCCCAAGCTATCCTTATCGGGCTTGCTGGGTTTCGAGAGCCTGTCGCGCTTCGAACTCTCCGAGCGCACCCTGCAACCCACGGCGGTAGCGGGCCTGCGCTGGCGCCTGTTCGATTTCGGTCGGGTGGATGCGGAAGTGGCGGCGGCCAAAGGCGCCCATGCGGAAGACCTGTCGCGCTTCCGCCAGGCCATGCTGAAGGCCACCGAGGATGTGGAAAATGCGCTGGTCAACGAAAGCGAACTGGAGCAGCGGCGCCTGGCCCTGCAACAGCAGAAGGCGGCCAGCGAGGAAGCCTTGAGAGCGGTCACCGAGGCCTTCGACCATGGTGCCGAGAGTCGCGTGGAAGTGTTGGAGCAGACGCGCCAGCTGCTGGCCGCACAGGACCAACTGATCGTGGCCGAGGCAGACTCGGCACGCGCCAGCGTGGGCCTGTATCGGGCCCTGGGCGGTGGTTGGTAGCGTGACGAGCGTTGGGTCGCAGTCAGTGACGGGGAGCCGTCGGCCTCAGCCGAGCATCTCCCTGATCACCGCCTGGCACACCGGACTGGCCGCATCGGCCAGCGGGAACAGCACCGTGTAGTGATGGGTCTGCGGTACCACGTGATGGGCCACCACCTGCGGCCAGCAATTGGCCATCACCGCCGCCTGCAGATGGAATTGCACCGTCTCCTGCTCACCGATGATGGTGTGCACGCGGGTACTGACCGGGCCACCCTGCAGCACCGGGCTCAATGCGTCGGCACGGGCGACATCCAGCATCAGGGCGCGGTTCAGCGAAGTGGGGATCAGCGGTACCAGATCGAACACGCCACTGATCGCAAACACCGCCTGCACCGCTTGTGCGCCAGACTGTTCCGCCAGTTGCGCCGCCACGAAGGCCGCCAGATGCCCGCCGGCCGAATGACCCATCAGCGAGATGCGCGCCGGATCAATCTGCAGCTTGTGCCCCATGCCCCTGATCGACGCCAGGCAGGCATGCACCTCGTCCACCATGTCCTCGATGCGCGCCTGCGGGGCCAGCGAATAGTTGATCACCGCCACGCTGATGCCGGCCTGCACATAGGGCGCGGCGATGAAGCCGATGTCCTGCTTGTCGCCACCCTGCCAGTAGCCACCGTGGATGAACACCAGCAAGGGACGCTCGCCACCATCGGCGCGGTAGAAATCGAAACGCTGCAGCGGCCCGCTGCCATAGGCGATATCGGCCTCGCTCAGCAACGTGCCGGCAATGGCGGCGGTGGCTTGCTGCCATTGCTGCAGGACCTGCGGAAAGTCCGGGAAGGCCGCCTTGAGGTTGTAACCTGCTTCGCAGTCGGCTTCAGGGCAGAGGACGCGGCGGGTGGTGGTCAACGATTGGGGCGCGGGCATTATCTTTTCCTTAAGGCAGTTCAGAAGACCATTCAATGCGCTTAAACGCTCAGATACTGGTCCCACAGTTCGGTCTGCACCGACAGTTGCGCAGAATCGCCCTGCCAGACCACCTTGCCCTTTTCCAGGATGGTGTGCTGGTCGGCAAAGCCGATCAGGCGCTTGATGTACTTGTCGATGACGATGATGGTCAGGCCGTATTCGCGCAGGGCTTTCAGGCAGGACCAGATTTCCTCGCGCACCAGCGGCGCCAGGCCTTCGGTGGCTTCATCCAGGATCAGCAGATGCGGATTGGTCATCAGCGCGCGGCCGATGGCCAGCATCTGCTGTTCGCCGCCCGAGAGCTGGCCGCCACCGTTGCCGCGACGCTCCTTCAGCCGCGGGAACTGCTGGTAGATCTTCTCCAGCGTCCACGGGTTGTCGCGTCCGTTGCGACGGGCGGCGAAGGCGGACAGGTTTTCTTCCACGCTCAGGTTCTTGAAGATCTGCCGCCCCTCGGGAACGATGGCGATCCCGCGTCGCGCAATGGCGTCGGCGCTGGCGGCATGGATGGCTTCGCCACGGAAACGCACCTGGCCGCCGGTGGGCCGGTTCAGGCCCAGGATGGTGCGCAGCGTGGTGGTCTTGCCCATGCCATTGCGGCCCAGCAGGGTGACCACTTCGCCTTCGTTGACGCGCAGGTCGATCCCGAACAGCACCTGGCTGGCCCCGTAACCGCCGGTGAGGCCTTCCACCTCCAGCAATGCACTCATTGTGTTTCCTCCTCGCCGAGATAAGCCAGCTTGACCTCGGCATTGGCGCGAATCTCGTCCACGCTGCCGGTGGCCAGCACCGCGCCCTGTACCAGCACGGTGATGCGGTCGGCCAGGGCGAAGACGGCGTCCATGTCATGCTCGACCAGCACCACGGTGAGTTCCTGCTTGAGCGACTGGATCAGGGCGATCATGTCACCCGATTCCTCATGGCCCATGCCGGCCATGGGTTCATCCATCAACAGCACGCGCGGCCGGCAGGCAATGGCCAGGCCGACGTCCAGACGCCGTCGCGCCGCGTGCGACAACTGCGACGACAACTGGTGCGCCACCTTCTCCAGCCCAACCCGGCGCGCCACCTCCAGCGCGGCTTCCCGTGCCAGGCGGTCGCTGGCGCTGGCGTGGAAGAAGCCATAGCTGCGATGCTGGCCGCGCTGTACGGCCACCTGCAGATTTTCCAGCACGCTCAGTTCATCGAAGACGCTGGTGATCTGGAAGGAGCGCACCAGCCCGGCCGCCACCCTGGCTTGCTCGGCATGGCCGTGCATGGCCTGGCCGAACAGGTAGATCTCGCCGGCATCGGCCGCCAGCGCGCCCGAGAGCAGCGACAGCAGCGTGGTCTTGCCGGCACCGTTGGGGCCGATGATGGCGTGCACCTGGCCGGCCGCGATCTCCAGATGGACATCCCGCGTGGCCGCCAGTCCGCCATAGTTCTTCTTCAGGCCCCGGACCGACAGCGCCTGCGCGCCCGATGCGGCGGCGTGCTCATGCGCCATGTTGCTCTCCCTGCTTCAAGGTCTTGCCGAGGGTGGCCAGCGAACTCACGCCGCGTGGCGCCACCATCACCACCAGCAACAGGATCAGGCCGACATAGATCTGCCAGTATTCGAAATGGGTCGACAGCACTTCTTCCAGCAGCAGGAAGGCCGCCGCCCCCAGCAGGCCGCCGTAGAAATATCCCACCCCGCCCAGGGCCACCATCACCAGCAGGATGCCGGACTGCGACCAGTGCAGGAGCTTGGGGCTGGCGAACAGATTGCTCATCCCGATCAGGCTGCCGGCGATGCCAGCGATGACGGCCGCAATCACGAAGGCGGCCAGCTTGTAGCGCATGGCCGGGTAGCCGATGGCCTGGGCGCGCCGCTCGTTCTGGCGGATTGCATTGAGGGCCAGGCCGAAACGCGAAGCCAGCAGGCGCCCCAGCAGCAGGTAGGATAGCGCCAGCCAGGCCAGCACCACCCAGTAGAAACCATTGTCGCCACTGATATCCAGACCCAGGCCCAGCACCGGACGGGCATTGACCTGCAGGCCGTCATCGCCGCCGTAGAAGCGCAGACCGACGAAGAAGTAGTAGAACAGCTGCGCCAGCGCCATGGTGATCATGATGAAATAGACCGCCCGCGTACGCAGCGCGATGGCACCGATGCCCAGGCCGACCAGCGCCGTCACCAAAGCCGCCAGCAACCAGATCAGCCAGGCGCTGGTGACGCCATGGAAACTGGCGATGGCGGTCACGTAGGCGCCCAGGCCGAAGAACACCGCATGGCCGAAGCTGACCATGCCGCCATAGCCGAGGATGAAGTTCAGGCTGGCCGCCACCATCGAAAAGATCAGGATGCGCGTGACCACGCCGATGTAGTACTCCATCCCGGTGGCCTGCGCCAGTATCGGCAGCAGCACTGCCAGGACCAGCAGCAGGAGAACGAACAGACGTTGCATGAGACTCCTCAGGTACGTGCCGGGAACAGACCGCTGGGGCGCCAGAACAGCACCGCGATCATCACCAGGTAGATCATCATCGAGCCCAGCGCCGGACCCACCGAAGCGGCGGCGTCGGCGCTCAGGAACAGCGCGAACAGGGACGGCAGCAGGCCGCGCCCCAGGGTATCGACCACACCCACGATGAGCGCGCCGACGGCCGCGCCCGGCACCGAGCCGATGCCGCCGATGACCACCACCACGAAGGCCAGGATCAGCACATCGTCCCCCATGCCGGCCTGCACCGCCACCAGCGGTCCCAGCATGATGCCGGCCAGTGCCGCCAGCAACAGGCCGAAGCTGAACACCAGCCGGAACAGCAGGCGGATGTTGATGCCCATGGCCGTGACCATCTCCAGGTTGTTGGCCCCGGCGCGCACCCACATGCCGATGCGGGTACGGTTGATCAGGAAGTACAGGCCGATGGCCACCGCCACGCCCACCGCCATCACCAGCAGGCGATAGCTGGAGTAAGGCAGGCCCAGCAGATTGACCGGTCCGGCGAAGGCGGCCGGCATGTTCAGCGGCAGCGGTTGCGGCCCCCAGATCATGCGCACGCCATCGTTGAAGATCAGGATGAAGGCGAAGGTGGCCAGCACGTGCACCATGTGGTCCTTCTTGTAGAGCCGGCGAAACACCAGCCACTCCAGCAGGAAGCCCAGCGCAGCGGTGACCGGCAGGGCCACCAGCAGGCCCAGCCAGAACGATCCGCTGGCGCCGGCCACCACCGCCGCCACATAGGCGCCGATCATGAAGAAGCTGCCGTGCGCCAGGTTCACGAAGTTCATCACACCGAAGATCAGCGTCAATCCCGAAGCGATCAGGAACAGCATGACGCCGAACTGCAGGCTGTTGAGCACCTGCTCGAAGATCAGATTACCCAAGATGATCCGTCCTTATTGCATCTTGCATTCGCCGACGTAGGCGTCGACGTGATCGGTCAACAGCGTCTGCGTCATGTTGTTGACGTACTTGCCGTCGGCACCCTTGGTCACCACCCGCGCATACTGGTTCTGGATCGGGAAGTGGTTGGCCGCGAACTTGAAGCCACCGCGCACCGACTTGAAATTGGCAGCCTTCATGGCGGCGATCAGGGCCTCACGGTTGTCCACCTTGCCGCCGACGGCCTTGACGGCGCTGTCGATGAGCATGGCCGCGTCATAGGCCTGGGAGGCATACATCGAGGGCTGGCGACCGTATTCCTTGACGTAGGCGGCGACGAAGGCGCGGTTCTGCTCATTGGGCAGGTCGGCCGACCACTGGCCGGTATTGGCCACGCCGGCGATCAGGTCGCCATTGGACAGCATCTGCTGGTCAGCGTCATAGGCCGGCATCACGCGCACGATCTTGGGGTCCATGCCGGCGGCGGCATATTGCTTGACGAAGTTCACGCCCATGCCGCCCGGCAGGAAGAAGTACACCGCGTCGATATTGGCGGCGCGCAGCTGGGCGATCTCGGTGGCGAAATCAAGCTGGCCCAGCTTGGGGAACAGCTCCACCGCCGGTTCCTTCTTCAGGAAGCGCTTGAAGCCGGCCGAGGCATCCTTGCCGGCCGGGTAGTTGGGGGCGATGATGGCCACGCGCTGATAGCCCTTGTCGGCCATCAGCTTGCCGGCGGCTTCGTGGGTCGCATCGTTCTGGTAGCTGGCGCTGAAGAAATAGGGATTACAGCCGGCACCGGCCAACTGGGCCGGACCGGCATTGGCGCTGACCACCACGGTCTTGCTGGCGAAGGCGGCCGGCGCCACCGCCAGCAGGATGTTGGAATAGACGAAGCCGCTCAGGATGTCGACCTTCTCGCGCTTGATCAGGCGGTCCGCGCCCTGCTTGGCGGCATCCGGGCTGAACTGGTCATCCACCACGATGACTTCGGCGCGCACGCCGCCGAGCTTGTTGCCCAGGGTCTTCAGGGCCAGCATGAAGCCTTCGCGCTCGTCCACGCCGGGTGCGCTGGCCGGACCACTCAGGGTGGTCAGGAAGCCGATCTTCACCACGTCGGCCGCCTGGGCCGACAGGCTCGCGCCTGCTGCCATTGCCATCATTACTGCACCTGCCACTTTAGTCAGTCGGTTCATGCCTGGATTCCCCTCTAGGTTCTTGATGGTTTGAAATCGTCGTGATGCTGCAATGCTCTGGAGACGGCAGGCCCGGCGCCGGTGAAAGCCAGGTTCAACACATGCGCTGGCCTGCCATCCCTAGGTCCGCAGGTCGGCCTTCGAAAGGAAGGAGTCCGCGAAAAAGGCTGTCTCGGGCAGGCCGCAGGCGGCCGTGAAATCGCGCCGCGCTGACTCTACCACGACCGGTGCGCCGCAGGCATAGACCTGGTATTGCTGCATCGCAGGAACATCCTGCATCACGGCCTGGTGGACGAAGCCGGTGCGTCCCTGCCAGACGGAACCACCATCGACTTCCACCTCCGACAGTACCGGCACATACTCGAACCACGGCAGCGTCGCCGCCCAGTCGCGGCACAGCGCATCCAGGTAGAGATCGGCGGTGCGACGGCCACCCCAGTACAGGCGCATGGGCCGGGTATTGCCGACGGCGATCGCCTCTTCCACCAGTGCCTTGACCGGAGCAAATCCTGTGCCACTGGCCAGCAGGATCACCGGCTGCGCGCCGTCACGCAGATAGAAGCTGCCGGTCGGCCCTTCCAGCGTGAGCGCCTGGCCCGGCTGCATGCCGCCGAAGACGCGGTCGGTGAACACGCCACCGGGCAGGTGACGCACATGCAGCTCCAGCAGATCGCTGCCGGCACCGGCATGGGTGGCCATGGAATAGCTGCGGCGCTGGCCGTCTTCCAGCAGCAGGTCGATGTATTGTCCGGCACGCCAGGACAGGGGCGCGCCGCAACGCAGACGCAGGATCGCTACGTCCGGTGCTGCGCGCTCCATGCTTTCCAAGCTGGCCTGTACCAGCTGCGGTGCGGCGTCCTGAGCGGCTGCCGCGTCGTCTCCGGTCTGCGCGGCATCGCCGACGCCGACCTCGACCCGCCCCGCCACCACCCGTACCGGGAAGCTGCGTACGGCCTCGGTCACCGGCGCACAACGCGGTGCACCGCTACGGATATCGAACAGGCCCTGGTGCAGCGGACATTCGACGCAGCCATCCTCGACATAGCCATCGGAGAGCTTGGCATTGCCGTGGGTACACAGGTCCTTGAGCGCAAAAATCTCTTCGCCCAGGCGGAACATCGCCACTGCCTGGCTACCCGCCCTGGCCGCAGCGACCTCACCTTCGGCGAAATCATCGGCATGGCCGACATCGAACCACTCGCTCATACCGACCTCAGATGGGAGTGGCCAACAACGTCGCCACGCGCAGCGTGTCGTAGATCACACGGCGACGGGCATAGCGCCAGCCGGCGTCGGTCTTGACCACGCGGTCTTCGTAACGACCGGCCTGGTAGACGAAGGACTCGCCGTTCTGCAGAGTCTGTACCACCACATAGCTGGACTGCGCATC
Organism: Herbaspirillum sp. AP02; assembly: GCF_015767275.1. Lineage (GTDB taxonomy): Bacteria > Pseudomonadota > Gammaproteobacteria > Burkholderiales > Burkholderiaceae_D > Herbaspirillum. The sequence goes on along the minus strand of NZ_JADWMY010000009.1, from coordinate 262,944 downwards.
GACCGAGCCATCGGCGTTCTGGGTGAATACCAGACCGGACGTCATGTGCCGATAGGTGTGCGCCTCGTAGATGTTGGCATGGCGCAGCGAGAGCACGCGGTCATGCAGCATCTTCTTGCTGTCGCAGTAGATGATGCCGATGGGCAGGCCGGCATCGGCGTTTTCACGCGGGATGATCTCGTAGAGGCAGTCATCGGTGAAGAATTCGGGCCACTCTTCCAGGCGGTCGTTGTCGAGGGCGTGGACGTAACGCTCCTGCAATTGGTGCAGGGCGAACCACAATGTCATCTGTTCCATGTTTTCCATCTGCTGTGCCTCGCTCATGCCTTTTCGATGGACGGGAAGCCCATCAGTTTCTGGTAGCCCATCCAGAACTTGCGGATCAGGCTTTCGGTGATCAGGGTGTCTTCCTGGTCCGGGTTGTCGCGCGCCATGTCGATCACCGAGCAGTGATCCGGGTCACGCGCGGTGCCACGCTGCACCAGTTCGGTAGCCTCGGTGTCTTCCATCGAGATGTAGCCGGCCGGCCCCACCAGGTTGGCCTGCTTGATGCGCAGGGCGCGCAGTTCCGGGGTGTCGTCCTCGTAACCGAAGAAATGGAAGATCAGCTCGAAGTTGTTGGGCCCCTTGGGCAGCAACTGCCGCGCCACCAGGGTGTTGTGGATCTGTTGCACCACCAGCTGCGGGAAGATGGGCTGGATGTGGTTGGTGGTCAGTTCCTCGTATTCCTTGATCTGGCCCAGCACCGACGGGTCCTGCAGCGAGAACCCCTCGTCGAAGGAACGGATCTCCTGTTGCTTGTAGGCATCAGCGGTCTCGACCTCGTTCTTGGTGGCGGTGATGATGCTGTGCAGGCCATGATGCTTGTCGGCCAGCGAACGCGCCTTCATGCCCACGCGGAAGATGTTGAAGGTGGTGTGGAACAAATGCAGCAGGCTGGCGTGGTACGGGTCCTTGACGTTTTCCAGGTAGAGCTTCCAGTTCGACTTGGAGTACTGGCGGGTACAGCCCAGGTAGACGATGGGCTTGTGGAAGATGCGGTCGATCCAGGGGCGCATCTCGGCACCGATATAGTCCGGCAGCGATTCCACGGTCTGGCTGAAGGTGGCGAAGACCAGGCCCTTGTAGCTGTCCACGCGCAACTGGCGCAGGCCATGGCACTTGGGATCGAAGTCCTTGGCCATGCCGGCCGCGCCCTTCTGGCCGCGACGGAACGGCACGCCCAGCAGGTTGCCACGCGCATCGAAGCTCCACTGATGGTAAGCACAGCTGTGGGAACTGGCATTGCCACGCGGGGTGCGGCAGACCACGGCGCCACGGTGCGAACACTTGTTGACCCAGGCGGCCAGGCTGCCATCTTCGGTGCGGGTCACCACCACCGGGGTATCGCCGACGAACGTGCTCTTGAAGTCGCCATTGTTGGGAATCTCCGCTTCCAGGGCCAGGAAACTCCAGGTCTCGCCGCGATAGATGCGTTCCTGCTCCAGGTCGTAGACCTCCTTGGAGCTGAATACCTTGTAGGGGGTACGGGCGCCATCGGCGCGGGGAAACTGCACCAGCGGTGCATAGCCTTGCTGGTCCGGCTGGGTGGATGTGTTCATGCGGCGTGTCCTCATCGTTAGACACCAGGTCTGGCCCGGTATAGAGCGCATCTTAGGCAGTGCCTGCCGCCCCGGATATCCACCATTTGCAATCTTGCCGGCCTGGCTTATCCGTTTTTTGCACGGCAAGGACGTTATACCCAAAAGGTATGCAGCCTGCCCGAAACGGTCTTGGACACCCGGCGCGCTTTTTTCCTATGATGCGGCAAGTCATCGCTTGACAGCACCTATCACCACTTACCCGGATTTCATCTTGAGCTCATCCTTGCCTGCCACCTCCATCGAGACCGTCGAGGTCCTGCTGCTGGACGTTCCCACCATCCGCCCGCATCGCCTGTCGATGACCACCATGCATCGCCAGACCCTGGTCCTGGTACGCATCACCGGCAACGACGGCGTCGCCGGCTGGGGCGAAGCCACCACCATCGGCGGACTGGCCTATGGCGAAGAAAGCCCGGAAAGCATCAAGGTCAACATCGAGACCTACATGACGCCACTGCTGCTCGGCGCCGACGCCAACCAGGTCGCCGCACGCATGCACCTGCTGGACGAGCACGTGCAGGGCAACCGCTTCGCCAAGTGCGCCATCGAGACTGCGCTGTGCGATGCACTGGCGCGCCGCCTGGGCGTGCCCTTGTCCACCCTCTTCGGCGGCCGCGTACGTGACAGCCTCCCTATCGCCTGGACCCTGGCCAGCGGCGACACCGCCCGCGACATCGAGGAAGCCGAGAAGATGCTGGCCCAGCGCCGACACAACATCTTCAAGCTCAAGATCGGCGCCCGTACCGTGCAGCAGGATTGCGCCCACGTGGCGGCGATCAAGCGCGCCATCGGCGAGCGCGGCAGCGTGCGAGTGGACGTCAACCAGGCCTGGACCGAGACCGATGCCATGCTGGGCATGCAGTTGCTGGCCGATGCCGGGGTCGATCTGGTGGAGCAGCCCATTGCCGCCAGCAACCACGATGGACTGTGCCGCCTGCGCCAGAAGAACCGCATCGCCATCATGGCCGATGAAAGCCTGCACGGACCGCAGGACGCCTACCAGCTGGCACGGGTGGGCGCGGCCGACGTGTTTGCCGTAAAGATCAACCAGTCCGGCGGCCTGGCCGGCGCCCAGCAGGTCGCTGCCATCGCCGGTGCGGCACAGGTCGATCTGTACGGCGGCACCATGCTGGAAGGTGCCATCGGCACCATGGCCTCGGCCCAGTTGTTTGCCACCTTCGGTGCCCTGGCCTGGGGCACCGAACTGTTCGGCCCGCTGCTGCTGACCGAAGAAATCCTCGCCACGCCGCTGCGCTATCGCGACTTCGCCCTCGAACTGCCCACCGGCCCCGGCCTGGGCATCGAACTCGACGAAGATCGCGTCAACGCACTGCGCCGCGACCGCAAGACCCCGCTGGTGTCGCTGGCCTGACATTCACCGACCAGCGACACCAGAGCAAGCCAACCACATCCAACCAGAGACAGGAGAGACAACGTGGACAAGAAAGCCATCGACGCGGTATTGCAGAAAATCGAGAGCACCGAGCTCGCGGAAGGGAACCAGCGTGTCAAGACCATCGTCAACCGCATCGTGCGCGACATGTTTTATACGATTGAAGACCTGGATGTGCAGCCGGAAGAATTTTGGGCTGCCGTGGATTATCTGACCTCGGCCGGCAAGTCCGGCGAATATGGCCTGATCGCCGCCGGCCTGGGCCTCGAGCACTTCCTCGACTTGCGCATGGACGAAGCCGAAGCGCGTCGTGGCGTGCAGGGCGGCACCCCGCGCACCATCGAAGGTCCGCTGTACGTCTCGGGCGCGCCCGAACAGAAGGGCTTTGCGCGCATGGACAAGGACGAGCAGCCGGGCGATACCCTCTTCATGCAAGGCCAGGTCTGCGACGAGCACGGCAAGCCGCTGGCCAATGCGCTGGTGGAAGTCTGGCACGCCAACCACCTGGGACGTTATTCCTTCTTCGATCCGGACCAGACCCCGTTCAACCTGCGCTGCTCCATCCGCACCGACGAGCAGGGCCGTTATCACTTCCGCAGCCGCGTGCCGGTCGGCTACAGCGTGCCCCCGGGCGGCGCCACCGACCGCCTGCTCAACAAGCTGGGCCGCCATGGCAGCCGTCCTGCGCACATCCACTTCTTCGTCACCGTGCCGGGCTACCGCAAGCTGACCACGCAGATCAACATCGCCGGCGATCCGTACCTGTGGGATGACTTCGCCTTCGCCACCCGCGAGGGCCTGGTGCCGGAGATGAAGCATGTGACCGACCCGGCCGAACTGCGCAAGCACGAAGTCGATGCGCCCTTCTATGCCATCGAGTTCAACTTCAGCCTGCTGCCGGAACAGGGCAACCTGCCCAAGGCCGACATCAACCGTCCGCGCCTGGCCGCCTGAGCAGGCAGCGCGTCATGATGGGACGGGCCATGCCTTGCGCATGGCCCGTTGTCTTTCCGGGCGGACTCAGGGGTATTCCTGCGCATGCGTCCGTACGATTTCGGCAGCGGTGCCGCGCAATTTCTCCAGCAGGACGGAACGGTCATTGGCCCGGAAATTCATGATCACCGGCGAATGCACGCCCTTGTTGGACAAAGCCCGATAGACCACGTCCGACCGGTGCAGACCCTGCACCGAACGCGGCACCAGGGTCACGCCGACCCCGGCCGCGACCAGGCCGATGGCGGTCTGCATTTCGTTGGCTTCCTTGACGATGGTGGGCCGCAGACCGCGACTGGAAAAGATTTCCAGCACCTGGTCCGCATAGCTGGGACGCGGACGCGCCGGATAGAGGATGAAGCGCTCCTCGGCCAGTTGCGCCAGCGTCACCTTGTTGCGCGCCAGCAGCGCATGACCCAGCGGGAACACCGCCACCAGCGACTCTTCCACGATGGTCTCGCAGACGATGTCCGGATCGCTGATGGGCAGCCGGCCGAAGCCGACGTCGATGCGGCCGGACTTGAGTGCCTCGATCTGTTCCATGGTGACGATCTCGGAAAAGCCGATCTCGATGTCCGGCAGTTCGGTCCGGAAACGCTTGATCATTTCCGGCAGCAGACCATACAGCGCCGACGGCACGAAGCCGATGTTGAACCAGTGCTGCTGTCCCTTGGCGATGAGACGGGTGCCCTCCTCGATCTGCTCCAGCCGGGCCAATACCTGCAGGGTCTGCTCGTAGAAGAACTTGCCGGCCATGGTCAGCGCGATGGGGCGCGAGGCACGGTCGATCAGCTCGGCCCCCAGCAGATCTTCCAGCTGGCGGATCTGCCGGCTCAGGGGTGGCTGGGCGATGTGCAGCAATTCGGCCGCACGGCTGAAGCTGAGGGTGCTGGCGACAGCGTTGAAATACTTGAGATGGCGAAGTTCCACTATACCTCCAGGGCATACCATGATGCTGATTTGATATTGTACGTTCTCCCGCCCTGGGCATAGAATCCAAGGCCAGCGGCCGCAGAGCCGAGCGCACGACGCGTTCCACGCGTGCCATGCGCACCACCACAGCGAGGCCAGCGCCCACGCCAGCGCAGGCCCGACCAGAAGACCGTAGAGGAGACCGACATGAACCGCAGCACCCTGCCCCATCTTTGCCCCTGCCCGCCCTCCTGGCGGGCATGAAACTTGCAACCTCATTGCATTGACCACGAGGCTCGCTGACTGAAGGGAAAGCAGACAGCGCGCCTCCCGGTCCTGCAATCCATGAAGGTGCGGCGCACTTCCGGCCATCGGCCGGTGCGCCCGTGCTGCATCACCACCCGGTACCAACGTCTCCCCCGCAACCGGCACTGCGCGGGCGGGACCGTTAAGAGGTTAACATGCTCAACACTGTCCATGCGCTCAGTCTGGAGCCGCTGTATCGTCGTCGCGTGTTCCAGTCCACCCGCAAGGTCGACTGCCACGCCCAGGTCGCCAACGAACTGTCGGAACACGATCTGTTCTGGAAGGGTGACGACGTCGATACCGTGCTCTTCAAGGCCGCCATCCAGCAGTTGCAGATCTTCATGCTGAAGTACGGCGCCGAAGTCATCGTGCGGCCACGCCTGTTCAATGGCTTCGCCCTGGTCCACATGACGCTCTCCGGCACGGCCGAGATCGAATCGGACGGCCAGAAAGTGTGCATCCCGCAGGGCAAGACCGCGCTGATCGCACCAAAACGGAATCTGCGCCTGTGGTGGCAGGCCGGCTCCGAGCAACTGATCCTGAAGGTACCGCTGGCGCTGTTCGAGGAATTGAGCGCACTGGGCCAGCCCGGACCGGCCAAGATGCCCTCGCTGTTCCTGCTGCCGCAACAGGCCGCGCCGCACTGGGACCTGCTGATCCAGTCGCTGCTGCGCGTGCTGGCCCTGCCAGGGCAGAGCGAGGGGCATGGCGAGTGGATCCGCCATTTCGAACGCAGTGCCGCGCAATTCCTGCTGTCGCAACTGACCAGCACGGTGCAGCCAGTGCTGGGCGTTTCCGGCAGCGCGCAGCTCGCGGCCAGTGAATCCGGCGACAGCCTGGTGGGCGCCGGCAAGCTGCAACGGCTGGACATGCTGGAGCGCTACATCCGCACCCGCCTGTGCGCCCCGTTGGCGCTGGCCGACCTGGCCAGTGCCGCCGGCGTGAGCGTACGCGCGCTCAATGCGCTGTGCCACCAGCAATATGGCGTGGCGCCGATGGACCTGCTGCGCAACATCCGCCTGGACGCGGTACGCGAACGCCTGTTGACCCATCCCGGTGCCAACATCACCGACACCGCCTTCGAATTCGGCTTCGGCCATCTGGGACGTTTCTCTGCTTACTATCGCGAGCGGTTTGGGGAACTGCCCAAGCAGACGCGGGGCGGGATGCGTTAGTCTGCGCTCACGCCACTGTCGGCAAGGCAGGAAAAAAATGGCATCGTCACGGTGCCATTTTTTTCGTCCATGCACCACGAAACATCATGTCCTTCCGCATCTCGCACCCTGATGCAGCGCGCCGCCAACCCGCGTAAAAAGTGGATAGTCGCGCGCCCGCAAGATGCAAGCGCCGGATATTTTTCATCGTTCCGATTCCCTATGATCGCCGCAGCAAGCGATGAGGTCGCGCGTCCACGCGCACGGCGTCACGGTAGGTCGGCCTGCGCGCTTGCCACCTCCACATCCGGTCCACTCAATTCAATCAACATGGGGAAGAGCATGAAAAAACTGGTCGCAGGCGCCATGGCGCTCACGGCAATGACTTGTGCACAGCAGGTGCTGGCGCAGAGCCAGGTCAGCATCTACGGCATCATCGATACCGGCGTGGTCTATACCACCCACGCCAACGCCGCCGGCAACTCGGCCCTGAAGATGCCATCTCTGACAGCCTCGTTCCCGTCACGCCTGGGCTTCAAGGGCAGCGAAGATCTCGGTGGCGGGCTGCAGGCCATGTTCGTGCTGGAGTCCGGCTTTGCCGTCGATACCGGTGCCATGGGCCAGGGCAATCGCCTGTTCGGTCGCCAGTCCTATGTCGGCCTGAAGAATGGCTGGGGCAGCCTGATGCTGGGCCGCCAGGTCAACATGACCTACCTGGTCACGGCCAAGTCGGACGTGATGGGTCCCAACATCTTTTCCATCAGCAGCATCGATTCATACATCCCCAACGCCCGCAGCGACAATGCCATCGGCTACCTGGGCAGCTTCAACGGCCTGACCGTCGGCGCCACCTACAGCTTCGGCCGCGATACCTCCAGCGCAGGCGGGGCCAGCGCCACCAACTGTGCGGGCGAAGTGGCCGGCAATGCCAAGGCCTGTCGCCAGATCACCGGCATGCTGGCCTATGACGGCAGCAGCTACGGCATCTCCAGTTCCTACGACATCCTGTACGGCAATACGGGCGCAGCCAATGGCCTCACCAGCAGCAACAATCACGATCAGCGCGTGACCCTGAATGGCTACGTGATGCTGGGCCAGAGCAAGATCGGCGGCGGCGTGATTGATCGCAAGACCCGCGCGGCCACCGCCAATACCGATTCGGACCTGTACTACCTCGGCTTCTCCACACCGCTATCGGTCGCGCTGGTGCTGGATGCGCAGGTGGCACGACTCAAGATCAAGGGCACGTCCAACAACTCCACCCTGTCGGTGGCGCGCCTGACCTACAACCTCTCCAAGCGCACCGCACTGTATAGCTCGGTGGGATACATGAAGAACGGTGGCAGCGCCGCGATCCCGCTGGACGTGGGTGGGACGGTCGGTGTGGGCATGAACCAGTTCGGCGTGATGACGGGCGTACGTCATACTTTCTGAGCTGATCCCTCAGGTCTCGGCCTTGACCGCGGCGATCCATTGCAGGATGGCCTGCCGAGCATCCGGTTCACCGTCGGCCAAGGCCGTCTGTAGCATCTGGCTACGCGCAGCCAGACGCTCGCATCCCATGGCCTGCAAGCCGCCCTGCAGGCGATGCAGGATGCGCGCGGCGCGCTCTCCATCGCCTGACTGCAGAGCCTGCTCCAGCTTGGATCGCTCCTGCGGCCAACTGCTCCGGAAGGCCTCCAGCAATACGCGCTGCAGCGGATCACTCTGGTCTTGCGCTGGCGCTACGGGACGACCGAAGCGGGAGAGTAATTCCTGCATCTGCTGTAGTGATCCGGGCTTGTGGAGCACAGCATCGAACAGTCCGCTCGGCAAGTGCGTCAGACTGTCCGGGCCGGCCGCAGTAGTGGCGATGATGCATGCCTGCGCATGTTGCTGACGGACCCGTCGGGCCAGCGTGACGCCATCCAGGCCCGGCATGCCCAGGTCGGTGATGAGCAGGTCGGCGCGCTGCGCCTGCCATTGCGCCAGGCCGTCCTGGCCGTCGCGTGCCAGCCGCAGGCGCTGACAGCCTAGCGCCTGCAGCTGCTGCTGGATCAGGGTCAGGTTCACGTAGTCGTCCTCGACCACCAGTACGTCCAGCATATCCAGCGCGGTGGCCACATCCGAAGCATGCAGCGGGCCGCGCAATGGCGGTACGGCAGTTCCTTCCTGTTCGCTCAGGGCCATCCGCCAGGCATGACGGTCGAAGGCACTGACCTGGCGCCAGCGCGTCATACTGCTGCTGTGGCGAACCACGTCCGGGCGGATCAGCACGGCTGCCATCGATGCACTCATGGGTCCAGCCACGAAGGCCTCCAGGCTATCCGGCGCCACCAGATGAATCGCCGTCAGGCCTGCCAACTCCGGCTCGACCGGCTCGGCGCCCCAGTACTTCAAGTATTCGCGCAGCATGGCTGCCGTGCTCGCCTCGCGGGCATGCAGCGCCACCTGCCGTCCCTGCAGCGGGGTGGCATGCTGCAAATCCACCTGCGGCAGTGTTTCCAGCACAATCTCGGCGCCAAACACGCTACCTTTCCCGACTTCACTGGCGAGAGTGATGTCGCCCCCCATCAACTCGGCAAGGCGCCGGCACAGCGACAGCCCCAGTCCGGTACCGCCGAAGCGCTGGCTGATGCTGTCGTCGGCCTGTTGCAGGGACTTGAAGATGCGCTGGCGCGCCCCGGAAGAAACGCCGATTCCAGTATCGGCCACCTCGAAACGCACCACGCTCACGTCCTCGGCGCTGCGCAGCAGTCGCGTGGACAGCGTGATGCCGCCGCTGCTGGTGAACTTGACGGCATTGCCCACCAGGTTCTGGAGGATCTGCATCACACGGCGTGGATCGCCACGTAACGGCCGCTCCAGCGCCACATCCGGCAGACAGCGGAACTGCAATCCCTTGTCCAGCGCCAGCGGCGCGAAAAGCTGGGCACATTCTTCGAGCAGCTCATTGACCTGCAGCGGCTCGGAAGCCAGCGTAATGCTCTGCGACTCGATCTTGGTGATATCAAGAATGTCATTGACCAGACTCATGAGCATGTCGAAGGCATGCCGGATCAGTTCGATGCGCTGGCGCTGCGGCGCCGACAGGTCTTCACCCGCCAGCAATTCCAGATGGCCGATGGCTCCATGCAAGGGCGTGCGAATCTCGTGGCTGACCTGGGCCAGGAACATGGACTTGGCCTGGTTGGCGCGGTCGGCCATGCTCTTGGCTTCGCGCATCAGGGTCTCGTGCGCCTTCTGCATGTTGAGATCGATCATGCCCAGCAGCAGCACATCCTGTCCGGAAAAGCGGGTGCGCGACCACACCGCGCCCAGATGGCTCACACCACCATCACGCAGGGGCAGCTCGGCTTCGATCATGGCCTGGCGCAGATCGTCGCCCACACGTACTGCCGTAAGTATCTGGGCATAGAAGCCGGCGCTGGGCAGGGCCGACTGCTCCAGCATCTGCGCCGCCACCGCGTTGCGCAGCACCACCTCCCCGGAGCCGGGGGCGTAGACGGCGATGCCCACCGGCAGCGTGTCGATGATGGTCTGGCTGAACTGGCGGCTTTCCACCATGGCCAGCGCTTTTTTCTGCAGCGGTCCGATCACGCAACGGTCGAAGTACAGCGTGGCGGCCCAGACGAAGAGCAAGGAGAACAGGCCCCAGAAGGCGCCGGTGGTGAAGTTTCCCTGCAGGCCGGCCAGCACGTCGCGCCAGGTGAAGGTATAGACCACCACCCACTCCGGACCCTCGATGGTCTGGGAGATGAAGAAGCTGCCGTCGTCATGGAAATGGCCGGCATGATCATGCGGGTCCATCTCGCGCCGCACGTGCTCCTGGATATGCTGCATCATGGCCGGATCGATCGTGCTGTCGGGCCGGCTCAACAGCTGCGCACTGCCCTGGCCCTCGAAGACGAACAGGCCGGGCGTATCCTCGTTCTTCATGAAGAACTGGCGGAACTGGCTGGCCGGGACCGAGAAGACGGCGGTGGCCTCATCGCCCTTGTCGAGGTAGATGCGCACTGCCAGCCGGGTCACGGCGGCCCGCACCAGTGGCGCGCTCAGGGCCGGGCTCATCCACAACACGCGCTGCCCGCTGCTGCCCTGGGCGCGCGCAGCGCGTTCGCGCTCGGCGGCAAAGGCGGCATTGACCGGCGCCCCCATGGCGCTGATGAAGCGCGATACCCCTTGTTGCCGCACCAACGCGACTTCCTCGCCCTCCAGGGGCGGCGAGACCGCCAGGAAACCGGCATCGCCGGTGTAGATGAACCCATCCAGCGTCACCCCCGGCTCGGCCGGATTGAACATCGGCAGCGCCGAAGCCTGGCGCAGCAGGAGCAGCAGGCTGGCCAGGCGCATCCGGTCGGCGGCGGTGTCCCTGCGAACCAGCAGCGAAAACGGCACCACGGTCAGGTTCTCCGGGCTGCGGGTGATCTGCGCGGCGCCGACGCTGGCGGTATAGGCGTCCAGGGCCAGCAATTCCTTCTTGTAGAGATGCTGCAGGCGACCATACATTTCGGCGAACTGGATCACCCGCGCGGTGAGCCGGTCGACCTCGGATTTGATCTGCTCGCGCTTGCTGGTGAAGGTACCGATCTGGCGTTCGCGGAACTGGGAAAAGGCGCTGTAGCCCAGGAACAGAATAGCGCAGACGATGGCCACCGACAGCAGGCCGGCGCAGCTGTAGAGCAGGCGCCGGTAGTAGCGCTCGGAGAGGGCGAGGATCTGGCGTGGCATAGGGTCCGCTGGCTCGGTGGCCCGACGTTTCAGTCGCCCAGACTCTGGAAGACGCGACTCAGTTCGACGTCGTTGCTGACGCCCAGCTTCTTCATCGCCGCCACCTTCTGGTTGCTGATGGTCTTGGGACTGCGGTGCAGTCGTTCGGCGATGGCGGCGATGGACATTCCCTGGCAGATCATGCGCGCCACCACCAGCTCGCGCTCGGACAACTGGCCCAGTCCGCTCTGGCGCGGGTTGACGCTGAACAGACTGCCCAGCAGGGCCGATGACAAGGACTGCGGCAGATAGACCTGTCCGTCCCGCACACAGTAGATGGCCTGCGGCAGGTTGACGAAGTCGCTGCGGTTCTTGCCGATGAACCCGGCCGCGCCCAGTTCCAGGGCACTGGAAATGATCTGCGGCTGGGCATGGGCGCTGAGGAAGATGACCTTCATCGCCGGATGATGGCGGCGCAGGCGTTTGAGCAGGTCCAGGCCATCGGCCTGCGGATCGTCGTCGAAGGCATAGTCGCACAGCAGCACATCGACCGGCGTCTGCGCCAGCGCCGCCATGAGCTGGGCAATGCTCTCGGCGGAAAAGTGCAGCGTGATGTCGGGACAAGGCGCCAGGATGGCCTCGATCCCCCGCAGGACGACCGGAAAGTCATCGGCGATGCCGACCCGTATCATGGTCCCTATCGTCGCCATGGCGATACCCTCCTTTCTGATTCTGGGTCCAGCCCTGATGCTGGCATCTCGTGATTGCCGGCGTGACAGCGGGCGCGCTTCATGTGTGAGAAGAAGTCCGGCACCGCCAGCGGCCTGGCGAAATAATATCCCTGGAAGCGTCGCACCCCGATGCGGCGCAGGCCCTGCCACTGCGCCAGGGTCTCGACGCCTTCGGCAGTGACGGTGGCATCGAATACCTGGGCCAGGGCCACGATCTTTTCGATCAGCCGACTGTACAGGGAATTGCCGTGCATGGCAGCAACAAATGAGCGGTCGAGCTTGAGACAACTGATGCGGCCACAGGCGAGCTGGTGCAGGCGGGCGTCGCCGATACCGAAATCATCGAGGGCGATGGCGATGTCGGCGCGCTCGCACTGCGCGAACAGCTGGCGGCAATGCGCCGGTCCGAGATCACCGCCGCGTTCGGGCATCTCGATCATCAGGCGCAGTTGCGTCTCTTGCAAGTCTTGCAGCAGGGACTGGCATTGTGCCACCAGGGCATCGCCCCGCAACTGCTGTCCACAGGCGTTGAAGGAGAGAAAGAAGGGCTGGCGCAGCCGCACCTGCGCCCGCTTCCACGCCACCGGTATCTGCCGTAGCATCTGCCGCGTGGCGGCCGCCAGCAATCCCTCTTCTTCCAGCCGGGAGAGAAAACTGCCCGGCGCCAGCACGCCGGCTTGCGGATGTTGCCAGCGCATCAGTATCTCGGCACCCTGCCAATGCCCCTCCGCACCGACGATGGGTTGCAGGAACGGCAAGAACTGGCGTCGGCGCAGGGCCTCCAGCAACTGCGCGCGCGTCATCGCGGGCAGCCTGTCCCGCTGGTCGGCGTGGTGAGTGAAGTCGAACATGGGAACTCCGATCAGGGTAAGGGGGGCGACTTCAGCGCAATGTCATGGTCGCTGACGCGACCGTCGTCGTCGATCATCTGGTAGCGCAGGCGCGGTGCATGCCAGACGCTTGGCATACCGGCCCCGGCCGTCTCCGCTTGCAACAGATAGCGCTGCTCGCCGAAGGGCGGGACCATCTGGTCGGGGGCCAGGCGCGGGGAAAATTCTTGCGTACCGTCGCTGAGCTGCAGGCTGGCAAAGGAGACGAAATAGGGGCTGTCGTTATGACACACCAACACCCATTGCCGCTCGTCCCATCGCAGCTGGAAGTGCAGTGCGTCCTGCCACTGCGGCCCCGGGTCGGGCAGGCCCGGCGGACGATAGAACACCTTCATCTGCGTATTGAGCCCCAGCAGCAGCCGTGAGGCGTCTTGCTGCGGGGCCGTGGCCGGCAGCAACGCAATTTCGTAGAGGTTGAGCCAGAACACCGATTCCCGTCCGCCGGGCAGGGGATCGCCCGTGTAAAGCACCCGGACCTGGCTGATGGCGCGCGGCTGCAGCCGCAGCACCGCCGGCATCACGAACATCGAGGACAGCACCGTATCCGGTGCCTGGCTGCCTTCGCCCTGGTCGACCCAGCTCTGCACCATCACCGGATAGTCATTGGTATTGGCCAGGCGCAGGCTGATCTCACCGACACCCTGGCTGAAGACCAGGCGGGTGCGCTCCGGCATGACGCCGGCCTCGACCCGGGCACACACCGCCAGGGCCAGCCACAGGAAAACGGAAAAGCGCCTCATTGCGGACCTCCGCCGGCTGCAGCGCGTCCGGCATCGGCCGGCAGGAATTCTTCACGTCGGGGCGCAGCGGTGCAGGCGGCCTCCAGGCGTAACAGGGGAGCGTTCAGGTCCTGGCCCTGCAGGTCATAGCGGACCGCACAGCGCTCCTGCTGGCCATCGCCCCAGCGCACCAGCAGGCTGCCGCGTAACTGCTCGCTGCGCAGGTAGGCCTGGCTGCCCTGCCCCACCATGCCCACGACATCACCCTGCTGGTCCAGCACGTCCGCCCCCATCGGCAGGGGCTGGCCGTCGTCGCGCTGCAGGCGGATCAGCAGGGCATGGCCGGTGCGCGTCCTGAAACTGAGCTTGAGGGTGGCGCCGGCATAGGGGATCACGGTGCGCTGATTCTCCAGGATCTCCCCCTTGCTGCTCATGCCTGCGGCCGCCAGTTCCACCACATTGCGGTGGTAGGGCGACAAGGATGGCAGCAACGCAAATCCGTTGCCGTCGATCACCGCGCCCTGGCCATTGAAAAGCCGTGCCCCCTCTGCGCCCTTGGCCTCGACCAGGGCAAAGGTATCGCCCAGGTAGGGGCCGAAGGTGATGCCGCCGCCATGCAGCGCCAGCGCGCCACGGGCATTGGCGGCGGCCTGCCAGTAGTCGCGACCGCGCGTCAGGCTGAGGTTGAGATTGGCCTTGGGCAGGCGCGCCCCCAGGTTGCCATTGATGCTGTCCTGCTGTCCGCCCGGTGCGTGGCTGGCGCCCACGCTGTAGCTGAAGTGGCGCTCGCCGGGCAGGATGGCGGAGAGTTGCGACTGGTAGAGATCCTGCCCGGCCGCCTTGACCACCGAGGTACTCAATATCGGCCGGTCGCCCCCCGGTCGGCCCAATGGAATGGACAGCGACAGCATGACCGAGGACCCCGGCCGGGTGCTCTGCGGCAGCTGACCGTCCAGGGCCTGCTGCGTGGCGGATGCGGCGCTGACCTGCTGCCGCTGGAAAGCCAGGTTGATGCTCATGCCATTGCTCCACATGGTTGAATAACCGAACTGCAACTGGGTGATGCGGCTGCGGTCGTGATAGAAGGTCTGCGTCAACCCCGAGAGGTAGAGCGAACCGGCACTGCCCAGTTGCTGACTGAGCGCAACGTCGAAACGCGAATGCTGCTGGTAGCTGCTGGAATTGCCCGGCGACCACTGAGCGCCGCGCCAGGCACGCCGTTCACTGAGCACATCGGCCAGTTCACGGTAGCCGGCCGTCGAATAGCGATAGCTGGCGATGGAAAAATTGGTGCCGGTGGTTTCGAAGGCGCGCGAGTACGACAGGCCCAGCATCCAGCCGCCGCGTGCGCCATGCCCGGTATCGGCGTGCGAGTAGTTCAGAGTTAGCCCGACCGATCCTGCCTGGCCGGCCAACGTACTTCCGATCACCACCGAACGGTAAGCCGGGGCCAGGCGCAGTCCCAGGTTGCCGGTCAGGGCATTGCTCAGGCCGCGTTGAACCAGCGCGTCCACGAACAGCGTCCGGGTATCAGTGTCCCGGGTCCGGCCCACGGTCAGGCTGTAGCGCGAGCGTCCGGGCCGCATCGATTCCGGCAGGGCGGAGAACGGCACGCTGAAGCTGGAGCGCGTCCCGTCGGCCTCGATCACGGTGACGTCGAGGTCGCCGTTGTAGCTGGTCGGATACAGGTCGTCGATGACAAAGCTGCCCGGTGCCACCGTGGTGCGATAGATCTCGCGTCCCTTCTGGCTGACGATGACCTGGGCATTGCTGCGGGTGCTACCGCGGATGACCGGCGCATAGCCGCGCAGGGAGTCGGGTAGCATGCGCTCATCCGAACTGAGTTCCAGCCCCTGGTAGGCCAGGCCGGAGAGCAGCTTGCCGGAGGTGAAGCTTTCTCCCACCGTCATTTCACTGGCCCAGACCGGCAAGGCGCGCTTGGCATAGGTGCGTACCGGGTTCCAGGCCAGTCCGCTGCGGCTGTCATAGCCCAGGCTGCCCTGCTGACGCAAGCGCCACAGGCCGAGATTGACACCGCTGTCGGTAAAACCATAGGTCGCACTGTTGCTGAGCTGGGCCGTGCGGGCGTAGTACTGGCTGATGCTGTAGTTGATGAAGCCGATGCTTTCTCCGGCGTCATAGTGTTCGGGGTCGACGTAGCCACGCGCCACATGCTTGAGCTGCGACTGCGGCAGAGTGACGTTCAGACGCAGGTTGGCAAGATCGAACACGGCCTGTGCACCCGGTGCCAGCACCTCGATACGGGCACATTCACGCTGGCCCAGCTGCGCCAGCAAGTCCGGGCGCAGGTTCAGCAGGGCCGCATCCTGGGCCTTGAAGCAGGCCGCCACGCCCTGCCCTTCGAACAGGTCGAAGCGCAGCGAACGCCGATGGCTGAAGCTGCCGTTGACAAAGACGTCCACGCTGTAGGTGCCGGGCTCGACATTCCCGATCCGATTGAAGCGCGACAGGCTGCCCTTGTTGACAGGCGAAGCCATCTCCAGCGCTTCCAGGAAACGATAGGACTGCTCCGGCTGGCCAGCCGCCACCGTCGGCGCCAGCAACAGCAGGCCGGCGCCGAGCGACAACGCGCTCCAGGCCGGCCCGGGCAGGGTCGATGTGGCTTGTCTCACCGCAGGCCTCGTCAGCGCAGCGGATAGTCATGCAAGACTTCCACCCCGACATCGTTGACCACGCGCAGCTGCACGCGCAGGCTGGACACGTCCGCCGGTACCCGTGCCAGCGGCCAGCGCAGTTGCTGGAACGGGCTGATCACCGTGGCCCGGGTCAACACCTGCTCTTGTCCGGCCACCAGCAGTGCTGCCTGCTGCACCACCACGTGGTATGGACTGGCGTTATGCACGACCACGCTGGCAGCCGTGTCCGTACTCTCTATGAAAAAAGCCAGCGCATCCGGCGCGCGCGCGGCATCGGCCTCGCTGGCCAGCGAGGCCGGGCGATAGAACAGCTTCATGCGGCTGCGTACGGTAAGCACCAACTGGTTGTCGCCCACGGAATCCGCCTTCAAGGCCGGCACCTGCAGGAAATTCAGGAAGAACAGGGACTCGCGGTCCTGCGGCAACGCCGTCCCCACATAGGACAATCGCACCACCTGACCGCCACGAGGCTCTACCCGAAACACCGGCGGCACGACCAGGAAAGGCGAAGGCAAGGCATCGGTATCGGCGGCACCGGCACGGCCATCATCGATCCACACCTGGACCAGGTTGGGATGGTCGTCCGGATTGCTGAAGCGCAGCGCCTGTTCACCGGCATCGGCCGGATAGATGACACGCGTGCCCAGCATCGTCACGCTGGCATGGGCGCCTGCGCTTGCAATGAATACCAACACCATGATGAGCCCTGCGAGCAAGCTTGTTCTTTTCATGTCGAAAACGGGAGCAGCACCGCCGGGGCGACCCGGCAGCGAAGAAGGGGATGCGAAAGGGAATTGACGGCCGCGACCCGCCACGACAAGACACCGCCAGGGTGATGCCATGCGGGTTGAAGGCCCTGGCGGGCGAAGACAGCGTGCCAGGACTGTTCTGAAGAGCAGTCCGGCTAGCGCATCAGAGGTAATCCAGCGCGTACTGCACAGAGCCGATCACCGACCCGGGTTCTGCCGAGCCGGCCTCGGAGACATAGCGCACGGCAAAGGTATGCGAAGCGCTGGTGGCGCCGGCGGCGATCTGCAGGCCATCCACCGAGACGGCGCTACCGCCGACCAGCTTGATGGCATCACCACCGACGCCGGTGCGCAATTGCAGCGCCACGTTCTTGGCGCTGCCAAGGTTGGGAATGTTGTTGCCGCTGGTGGCCGCACTGGCCAGGAATTGGGTCTTGATCTTCAGCGAATCCGACGCCGATGCGGTACAACCGCTGACGCTGACCACGAAGGGTGTCTCGCCGGCGGTACTGCCGGCGGCCGTCAGGTCACCCGAGGCCACCGTCGGCAACAGCACCACTGGATTGGCGGCGCCATCGACCATCACCTGGCAGGTCTGCTTGCTGACCTGGCCGCGGAAATTGATCGTGTTGCCGGCCGCCAGCACCAGCGACGGCGAGACCAACATCAGGATTGCGAGATGCTTTTTCATATTTACCCCCAAAAGATTTCGGCTGAGCGGAAAGGAGAATGCGGACACCAACCGAAGCGCCTGCACCAAATGCATCATAGGCAAGACAGCGCCGCACGAGGATCGGCGCCCGCCCATCCGGGGGCTGGCGAAGTCTGAATCCGGCATAGGCGAAATCCCAGAGGCGCACGCCCCGGCGATTGGGCATCGGCCCATGACCATTAAGGGAGGGACCCATTCACCGGCACGCCTTCGATGACCGATGATGGCTGGCTTTCCCATCCCCGCCGGAGGCTCTCTGATGTCCATCTGTCAGCCACTCCATGGCCAGTTGCCTGCTCGCCAGCCCCATCCGCACCGCCATCACAACCAGCCTCACGCGCGCAAGGTCCTGTGCCTGCTGTTGACGCTCGCCCTGTGGCTGCTGATGGCAACGACGGCAGAAGCGGTGTGCAAGCGCAACAACCGCTCCGATTATCCGTTCACGCCGCTCAGTGACGGCGGCTCCGCCCAGTTCTGGCTGGGGCGCATCAACCTGGCCAGCACCGCGATCCAGCCGCCCGGCACCATGCTGGGCAGCGCCGTCGCCACTGCCGCCGAAGCTGCCGGCATCAACGGCGACACCCTGCTCTGGACCTGCGACCTGGCCGATGCCGACCAGATCTATGAAGTCTTTTCCACCAACGGTGATGACCGGGTCGGTGGCTATGCCGAGATCGGCACCCAGGATGGGCTCCAGGGTTTCTACCGTACCTGGTTTCCCGGGGTCGCCATCCGGCTCACACATCTGCGCTCCGGCAAGATCCTCTCGCGCTATTACCAGTCCAGCAAGCTCGATACCTATGACGTCGACCAGGCTGGCAAGAAGATCCTGATCCGTGCCAGGCACCTCAGCCCGATCAAGGCCGAGGTCGCGCGGGTATCGGACCTGACGCCGGGCACCGGCACCAGCAACTGGTGCAGCGGCGCGCCGGACAACACACGCTGGGCGGCGGTCGCCTACCAATGCACCCAGCCCAATGGCTACCTGATGCTGCGCGGACCGGGATACAACCGCGCCAGTGGCGACATGGATGACGATGGCGAGGATCACGCCTACCGCTACCTGTTCTTCGGTGCCGCCAATGGCATTGCGTTCGGCATGCGCATGGCTGCCACGCTCAGCGTGCTGCCGTCCTGCGTGGTGCAGAACGTGACGCCGGAGGTGGTATTCCCCCCGATCTCGGAAACCGAGCTCAATCAGGGGCAGACGCGGCAAGTGGAATTCACGCTCTCGTTCCGCTGTGACGAAGGCATCGGCGGCAAGCCCCCGTTCGCCGCCGGCACCGATGACAACCAGACCGCCTTTGGCCTTCAGGTCTCGCCCGGGGCACTGGCCGCCGCCCGCTTGCTGGGGTACGTCAACCAGAGCCAGGGAGTGCGCTATCTGCTCTCGGACAACTACGGCACCGATCCGTCGCTGGCCAAGGGAGTCGGAATCGGCCTGAGTGATGCGGAGAATCGTCAGGATATGCAGTTCCTGAGTTCATCGGTAACGGGCCAGTGGCTGCAGCAGTCCTTCCCCTCGGGACGCAATGCGGGATGGTATCGCCTGGGTGCAGCCGATCAGGAGCGCTGCCCCCCACCCCCGTCCACATCTGCGGCATCGGTGGGGCAATTTACGGTGCACAAACGCCTGACCGCGACACTGCAAAAATTACCAGGCCAGACCGTCACGCCCGGAAGGGTGTTCTCGACGGCCTACGTCATCGTGAAAGTGCAGTGAGGTCGCGCTCCCAAGCCGACTTCATGCGCTCTGGACGCATATGCATATGACGAATCATTTCTTGGCGACCTGCCCGTCGTCGCGCTAGGGTCTGGGTCTAGCATCGCCTTCCTGCTTCCCCGTTCAACGACAAGAAAGAGACAACATGGCAGACAACCCGCAATGGAAATTCGAGACCGTATCGGTACACGGCGGCTATGACCCTGATCCGACCACGCGTGCCGTGGCCGTGCCGATCTACCAGACGGTTGCCTTTGCCTTCGATGACACCCAGCATGGCGCCGATCTGTTCGACCTCAAGGTCCAGGGCAATATCTACTCGCGCATCATGAACCCCACCCAGGACGTGCTGGAAAAGCGCCTGGCAGCACTGGAAGGCGGTATCGCCGCGCTGGCGCTGGCCTCCGGCCAGGCGGCCGTGACCTACGCGATCCAAACCATCGCCGAGGCGGGCGACAACATCGTCTCGGCCTCCACCCTCTACGGCGGCACCTACAACCTGTTCGCCCACACCCTGCCGCAGTTCGGTATCACCACGCGCTTCGCCGATCCGCGCCAGCCGGCGTCGTTCGAGCCGCTGATCGATGCTCGTACCAAGGCCATCTTCATCGAATCGATCGGCAATCCGTTGGGCAATGTCACCGACATCGCTGCGGTGGCCGAGATCGCACATCGCCATGGCATTCCACTGATCGTGGATAACACGGTGGCCACGCCCTACCTGCTGCGCCCCTTCGAACACGGCGCCGACATCGTGGTGCACTCGCTGACCAAATACCTGGGCGGCCACGGTACCACGCTGGGTGGCGCCATCGTGGATTCCGGCAAGTTCCCCTGGGCGCAGCACAAGGAACGTTTCAAGCGCCTCAACGAACCGGATGTCAGCTATCACGGCGTGGTCTATACCGAAGCCCTGGGGGCGGCCGCCTACATCGGTCGCGCACGCGTGGTGCCGCTGCGCAACACGGGAGCGGCACTATCGCCCTTCAATGCCTTCCAGATCCTGCAAGGTATCGAAACGCTGGCCCTGCGGCTGGATCGCATCACCGCCAACACCCTGGCGGTGGCGCAATACCTGAAACGCCACCCCAAGGTGCGCTGGGTCAACTACGCCGGGCTGGAAGGCCATCCCGATCATCAACTGGCGCAGAAATACTTCAAGGGTCGCGCCTCGGGCGTGCTGACCTTTGGCGTGGCCAACGGTCGTGACGGCGGTGCACGCTTCCAGGATGCGCTGCAGCTCTTCACGCGGCTGGTCAACATCGGCGACGCCAAGTCGCTGGCAACGCATCCGGCGTCCACCACGCACCGCCAGCTGGCGCCGGAGGAACTGGAAAAGGCCGGTGTGACCGTGGATACGGTGCGTCTGTCGATCGGCATCGAGCATATCGATGACCTGCTGGCCGATCTGGAACAGGCGTTGCAGTCGGCCTGACGTCAGGCATTTCATCTCCGAAAAAAACAGTGGCTCCGCAATGCGGAGCCACTGTCACGTTGCGGCCGGAAAAAGTCAGGCGGCCTGCTTCTGCTGTTTTTCCAGTTGTTGCTTCAGGCGCTGCGCCACCAGCTCCCGGGTGCGCGGGATCAGTTCACGACCGTAGTCGAGGGCATCTTCCAGCGGATCGAAGCCGCGGATCAGGAAAGTGGTCACGCCCAGGTCGTAGTAATCCAGCAGCGCCTCGGCCACTTGCTCGGGCGTACCGACCAGGGCCGTGGAATTGTAGCGGGCACCGGTTTCGCGGGCGATCGCGGTCCACAGACGACGGTCTACGCGGTCGCCCTTCTCGGCGGCGGCCAGCAGGCGACGCGCGCCCACGCTTTCTTGCGGCCCTGTCTGGGCCGGATGACGCGTACCATCGCCGGCGCGCAGGCGGCGCGTCTCGGCCAGGATGCGCTCGGCGCGCTCCCAGGCGGCATCTTCGGTCGCCGCCAGAATGGGACGGAAAGAGACCGAAAAACCGATTTCCCGTCCATGGCGTGCGGCCTCGGTACGTACGCGACCGGTCAGCTCGCGCACCTGCTCCAGCGATTCCCCCCACAGCGCATACACGTCAGCATGCCGCCCGGCGACCGGAATGGCAGCCTCGGAGGCACCGCCGAAAAAGATCGGGATGTGGGGCTGCTGCACCGGCTTGACCTCCGAGTAGGCCTGCTCGAAGCGGTAATGCACGCCACCATGATCGAAGGGCTGGGTGGCGGTCCATACGCGGCGCAGGATGTGCAGGTATTCATCGGTGCGGTCATAGCGCTGGTCATGGTCGAGGTAGTCACCATCGCGGCGCTGTTCGACGTCGGAGCCGCCGGAGATGATATGCACCCCCAATCGTCCGCCGCTGAACTGGTCGAGCGTGGCCAGTTGGCGTGCCGCCAGCGTGGGCGAGACAAAACCCGGGCGGTGTGCCAGCATCAACTTGATGTGTCGCGTGGCGGCAGCGACCTGGGCGATGGTGAGGATGGCGTCCGGTCCGTTGGAGTGATACGGCACCAGCACCCGGTCGAAACCGGCCTCCTCGTGCGCCCGCGCAAAGCGCAGCAGGTAATCGGTATCGATGGCCGGGCCGACGGCGGGATGGATCTCCGAATTCTTGTTGGTGGTGACCATGCCGATGAAGTTGACGCTCATGCTTCTCTCCTTGAAATGAATCAGACCTTAACGATGTAATCGCTCACCTGCACCTTCTGCGGCAGGATCTTGCGTGCGGCCAACCAATCGGCCGCACCCTGGAAGGTGGCGATGAACTTCGCGTCATCGGCGCCATGGAATTCCCAGCGCCGCGCCAGCTTGATGAGCGAATCGCGTACCGCGTCGGAATAACCGGCATCCTTTTGCACCAGGATCTCGGCCTCGCGCGGATTCCTGCTGATCCACTCGCCCTCGGCGCGATAGGCGGCATTGACGGCGCGCACGATGTCGGCGTTTTCCTGGGCGAACTTGCGATGGGTGACGTAGGAGTTGAAGTCAATCAGGAAATCCAGATCGCGGCCTTCGAAGAAGACGTTATGCGCCTTGTATTCGACCCGCGCAATGTCCACGCCCGGGCTCCACATCGACCAGGCATCGACCTTGCCCTGGGAAAAAGCCGGACCGGCATCCGGCGGATTGAGGTAGACGAACTGGACCTTGTCGCGGGCGATGCCGTGCTTTTCCAGCGCCGCCACCAGCAGGAACTCGCCTAGGCCGGAACGGTTCACCGCCACGGTCTTGCCGACCAGGTCGCTGACCTTGGTGATGCCGGAACCATCCTTGGCGATGATGGCGGTACTGCGTGGCTCGACCACGGCGAACTGGGTAAAGACCAGTGGCGAACCCGCAATCATGGCGGCCAGCGCGGGCGTGGTACTGCCGCCGAAGCCGAAGTCGGCACTACCACCGGTGACGGCCTGCAGCGAGGGGGCGTGGTTGGGGAAGGGGCCGATCCATTGCACCTTGATGCCGTCGCGGGCCAGTGTCTTCTCGAACTCGCCGCGGGTGCGGGCGATACCGGGCAGGCCCCCTTTGCCCCAGGCCAGTCGCACGGTATCGGTATTGCGCGCGGCAGCGGCGGCCAGCGCCATGGCGGGCGCGCCGGCGGCACCCAGCGCGGCGGCAGCGGTAGTGGCCTGCAACAGGAGGCGACGATGGTGGTTGACGGACTTGGCGTCTTGGGTCATGAGCGTTCAGTGATGGTGAAGGGAAATCGGATCGGCATTGAATCGGGATTAATGCAGCGCATCGGCAGCCGCCACGCCCAGCTCGGCCAGCAATTGCGTGCGCAGGGCCTCGGCCGCCGGGTGGGCACGGTGATGGGCAGCCTCGGGCGCGACGCGGTGATCGCTGGCGATGGCACCATCGCGCATGACCAGGATGCGGTCGGCCAGGACGATGGCTTCATCGACATCGTGCGTGACCAGCAACACACCGGGACGATGGCGCGCCAGCAGTTGGCGCACCAGGGCATGCATGCGGATGCGGGTCAGGGCATCCAGGGCGGCAAAGGGCTCGTCCAGCAGCAGCAGGCGCGGCTCGCGCACCAGGGCACGTGCCAGCGCCACGCGCTGGGCCTGGCCGCCGGAGAGATTGCGGGGCCAATCGTCGCTGCGGCCACCCAGGCCAACTTCTTCCAGCGCCGCCTGCGCGAGCGGCTTGCCGATCTTGTCGTCCAGCCCCAGGGCGACGTTGCGCCAGAGGGCGTCCCACGGGATCAGGCGCGGTTCCTGGAACACCACGGCCGGTTGCGCCGGACCATCGATGCGGCCACCATCGATAGCGTCCAGCCCCGCCAGGGCACGCAGCAAGGTAGTCTTGCCACATCCGCTCTCCCCCAGCAGCGCCACGAACTCGCCGCGATGGATGCGCAGGTCCAGTCCCTGGATGACGGTGCGCTGTCCATAGCGGCGCTTGAGACCGGCGACCTGTACGGCGATCTCATCGACGCCGGCCGGATGCATGGGTTGGGTGGTGGTGCTCATCATTTCCCCTTGGCAGCGTAGTTGGGATGCCAGGCCAGCAGGCGACGTTCCAGCAGGCGGGCAATGGCGTCCGAGACCACGCCGATGCCGGCGTAGATGACGATGGTCAGCACGATCACATCGGTCTGCAGGAATTCACGCGCATCCATGGCCAGCGAACCGATGCCGGTATTGGCAGCGATGGTCTCGGCGATCACCAGTGCCAGCCAGGCCACCGCCAATGCATAGCGCACCCCGGCCAGGATCGAGGGCAAGGCACCGGGCAGCACGATGCGACGGATCAGGGTCCAGTTGGAGAGGCCGGTCACGCGGCCCAGTTCGAGCAGCTTGGGATCGACCTGACGGATGCCTAGCACGGTATTGATATAGATCGGGAACAGCACCCCCAGGGAGACCAGGAACACCTTGCCGCCCTCGCCCACCCCGAACCACACGATCACCAGCGGCAACGCCGCCAGGAAGGGGACGGCGCGCACCATCTGCACGCTACGGTCGAACAGCGCCTCGGCCAGCCGCGAGAAGCCCACCAGCGTCCCCAACACGAAGCCGAGGCTGCCGCCGATGACGAAGCCGGCGGCGGCACGCAGCAGACTGGCGCCGAGGTCGGAGAGCAGGCGTCCCTGCTCGATCAGCCGCAGCGCGGTCTGCAGCACCTTGCTGGGTGCCGGCAACACTTGCGGCGAGAGCACGCCGGCACGGGCGAAGGCTTCCCACAGCAACAGCAGGAGCAGCGGCGCAGTCCAGGAGAGCAGGAACAGGCTGCGACTGCCCAGCTCATGCAAGAGACGCAAGGAACGCAATGAGCGCCGTGGGTGCGAGCGGCGCACCGGGGAGGACTCGGCGGCGGCCGGCAAGGGGAAATGATTCACCGCTTCGGACATGGGGATTTCCTTCTCTGACGATTCAGGATGCGCAGGGTGCGCAACCACGTTGGCGCAGGAAGGAAATGCTAATCAGCTTCGCGGTGGGCGAATACGAATGATTTTATGCTTGGATAGTTGGTAAACGGATTTGGACTTTGCCGCGCTGTTTCAGCGTAGCTCGTCTTCGCCCACACCCGGCACGCCAAGCCGGATCAGCTTGCTGTAGTCGTCGCCAGGAGCGCTCTGCAAGGCGCGTTCGGTGATGCGGCCTGCCTGGCGCAGTTGGTCGAAGCGGTAGCCGGGCGTCAATACCCCATGGTCGAACACGTAACCGGCGAAGTAGCCGGAAAGCAGCAGCCGATAGTCCAGCGGCAACGAGGGGGAAAGACGGCGCGCCAACTCGAAGACGATGGTGGTGCAGTTGCTGGTGAGGGTGTTGTAGAAGCGCGGCTTAGCGCGCAACTGCGCGGCGCGTTCCAGATATCCGAGGAAGACCTTGCGCAACTGGTCGGGGCGCAGTTGCAGGCGATACAGGTAGACATCCTCGCCACGGGCATTGGTACGGGTACGGACGATGTCGCGCTCGTCGGCGGCGACGATGACGGCCTCGAACTTGCGGAAGAAGCCGCCCAGGGCCGAAAAGGATTCGCCGCGTTCGCGCCGGATTTCCAGCGAAAACACCAGGCGCCGGCCATCGGCAAACCCGAAGGAAACCAGGGTGTGCGCAATCGCCGGCCCCATCCAGTAGGACAGCAGCAGGTCCGCCGAGACCAGTTGCGACAGATCGTAGTCACGCGACTCCCAGCGCACGTCGTAGTCGGTCTCGCTGCGCCATTCGAAGTTGCGGACATTGTCCAGCCTGACGCGATCACCATTGACCTGCGAGACCAGCATGCACGCCACATCGTCGGCCCAGACCCGATCATGGGAAGCACGGATGCCACGCCACCACCACAGCAACACCACCAGCGCCAGCACGAACGCCAGCGCCCATCCACCCGATGCGCCACCCGCACCGGCCAATGCAGCCAGTGTTGCCAGCGCAGGCAGACTCCATGCCGCCATCACCAGCAGACGCACCCAGCGCGGCCCCGGGCACTGATACCAGAGCGCAAACCCACCCCAGACCGCCAGCCCCAGCACCAGGCTGGCCAGCAAGATCAGTAATACGATAAAAAGAAGGCTCATTGACGTCACGCAAGCTTGTTATTGGTCTGGCGTCGGGGTCCCTCCCCTCGCTCCCGGGCATTGTAGCCGTCCCGGGTGCATAAGTTTATGCGGATATATTCGTGGCCGCTGCCCGGTTGGCCAGCACAGAATCGGTGGATTTCCCACCATCAGGAATGTCTCCATGGAGCGCGACCGGTCAGTTTCGCCTGCGTACGGCCTGACCCCGCGCGCGCGCCACGAGCCGTTCCCCTCCCCGGAGCCCCCATGAGCCAGCCCCCACGGCAGTTGCACCTGAACGTCAATATCCTGCATTCCGGCTTCATCCCTTCGGCGTGGCGCCTGCCGCATGCCGATCCGCTGGCCTTCATTGATGCTGCGCATTATGTCAAGGTGGCGCGCCTGGCCGAGGCGGCCAAATTCGATGCGGTGTTCCTGGCCGACAACGCGGCCATCATCGAACAGATCGACTTTCGTCCCATCACGGCACTGGAACCGACGATTCTGCTGGCCACGGTGGCGGCCGCGACCACCCATATCGGCGTCATCGGTACGGCCTCCACCAGTTACAACGAACCCTACAATATTGCACGCCGCTTCGCGACGCTGGACCATGTCAGCGGCGGTCGTGCCGGCTGGAACATCGTCACCACTGCCGATGTCGCATCGGCCCGCAATTTCGGCCTGGACAAGGTCCCCGACCATGCGGCGCGCTATGCGCGCGCGGACGAATTCACCCAGGTGGTCAAGTCGCTATGGAACAGCTGGGAAGACGAGGCGCTGGTGGCCGACAAGGTCAGCGGTCGTTTCATTGATGACAGCCGGGTGCATCCCATCGCCCATCGCGGCAGCCACTTCCAGGTGCACGGCCCGCTGAACCTGCCACGCACACCGCAAGGACAGCCGGTCCTGGTACAGGCCGGCGGATCGGGAGATGGCCAGGAGCTGGCCGCACGTCATGCGGAGGCGGTCTTCTCGGCGGCCCATACCGTGGAAGAATCGCTGGCCTACAGTCGCGCCATCAATACCCGCGCCGCACAACTCGGACGCGGTCCCCATGCGGTCAAGATCCTGCCGGGACTGGCCACCATCATCGGCGCCACCGAAGCCGAGGCACTGCGCCGACGCGACGAACTGATCGACAACATACCCTGGCGCTATAGCCTGAAGCGCCTGGCCGGCATCCTCGGGGTGCCGGTGGAAAGCCTGGACCTGGATCGGCCACTGCCGGACCAGCTGGCCCTGCCCGGTGGCGGCAATGGCAATCACACCTTCTTCCATGCCACGCTGTCGTTGGTGAAGGGGCGACCGCACACGGTGCGCGACGTCATCCGTGCCCTGTGCGGTGGCGGCGGTCACCGGGTACTGGTCGGCACGCCAGAACAGATTGCCGATGACATCGAACTGTGGTTCAAGTCGGGCGCCGCCGACGGTTTCAACCTGATGCCCGATGCCCTGCCGGATGGTCTGCAGCACTTCGTCGATGGCGTGGTGCCGTTGCTGCAACAACGCGGACTGTTCCGCCGCGACTACCAGGGCAAGACCCTGCGTTCCCATTTCGGACTCGTACATCCTGCCAGCACCGGTGGCCAGGCCAGAGCGGCCTGAGCATCCGGATCAAGCACGATAGACAAAAGGCTCGCCCCGGAACGACCGGGTGCGCGCCTTTTGCTTGACGGTGCCGTGGCGGCGATGAACCAATCAGTTCTTGCCCAGCTTGAGGTTCTTGTCGTCCTGGTCCTTGCTACTGAAGTAATCGGGCAGGGTGAAACCGTCATAGAAGCGGTCGCTGCGGATGGCCTTCTGGAAATAGTCGGAGCGGTAGGCCTGGGCGATATCGCGGGCATAGGTCTCGTCCTGGCGGGTCTTCTTGACGGCCACCACGTTGATGTAGGGCGGCTTCATGTCTTCCAGGATGAAGGCCTCGGACAGCTTGAGTTTGGCGAAGATGGCGAAGTTGCCCTGGACCGCCGCGAAATCGGCGTCGTCCAGCGCACGCGGGCCCTGGGCGTTCTCCAGCAGCACCAGTTTCAGGCCCACCTTGTTTTCCACCACGTCCAGTTCGGTGACGTCGACCGGCTTGTTCTCGCGAATGCGGATCCAGCCCAGCCTTTGCAGTATCCACAGGGCGCGCTGCAGATTGACCGGATCGTTGGGCACGGCGACGGTGAAGCCCTTCTTCAGGTTGTTCAAGTCCTTGTGCTTGCGCGAATACAGGCCCATGGGCGGCGTGGGCACCTGTACGATGCCCACCAGGTCGGTCTTGTTGCGCTCATTGTAGGAGGCCAGGAAAATCGAGTGCTGCATCACATTGGCATCGATATCGCCCTTGAAGACGGCGCTGTTGGCTTCCAGCCCGGTGGAAAATTCATAGTAGCGGATCTTGTAGCCCTTCTTCTGCAACTCGGGTTGCACGCCCAGCTTGAATTCATCGATGTAGGGGCCGGGGACGAAGCCGATCTTCAGTTCGCGTTCGGGCACGGCGGGTGGCGCGGCGTGGGCGCCGGCAATCACGGCAGCGCCGATGAACAAAAGGCCTGCAAGTTGTTTCAGCATGATGGACTTCCTTCAGTAGTCGCGGAAAGGACCGTCGCCAGGTTGCATGCCATTGGAGTGGAAACGCGGCGGGCGGGGTCTGCGGATGATTTCCTTGGGAGGAGAAACCGGCCAAGGATTATGTGGCCGCTGACCAGTCCGAATGAACGAAGGAAAACGGATAAGAATATGCAGAGCCAGTGTCCTGCCTAGGACCCTTGCTGACTGTGTACCTGCAGCGCCTTGCTGGTGCGGATCGCGGCGATCATGTTGCGCACCGCCGGCGCCCGCTCATGACGGCGGAATATGGCCGCCACTTCGGAGACGATAGGGGCGCCCGCCAGCGTCCGGTAGCAGACATTGGGCAGTTGCACCACCGTGGTCAGCACACCCGGCACCACCGCCACGCCCGCACCTACCGATACCTCGGCCAGTACTGCCAGCAGGCCACCCGGTCGGCTCATGCTGCGCGGCTCGAAACCGCCACGACGCCAGACCTCGCGACTGCCCAGCTCCTGCTCGGGCAGGATGAAGGATTCGCCGGCCAAGGCCCGTGAACGCACCGCAGCGCCCGCGCTTGCCAGTGCATGATCGGAGGGCAGGGCCAGGCAGAAACGGTCGCGCAACAGGACCTGCGACTGTAGTGTGCCGCCCAGCGGTACCGGCATGCGCAGGAAGGCAATATCGACCTTGCCTTCCTCCAGCGCGTCGGAGAGTTGCGCCATCGGCCACTCGCGGGCATGCACCGTGGCTTGCGGCCACCGACGGCGAAAGGCGCTGATCTGCTGCTGCAGGATGCCGCCGAATACCGCCGATCCCACGTAGCCGATCTCGACCCGGCCCAGCTCGCCGCGCCCGGCACGGCGACCCACATCGATGGCCTGCTCGAAGCGAGCCAGCACGGCGCGCGCCTGCCCGACGAAATCACGACCGGCCGAGGTCAGTGATACGGAGCGCTTGGTGCGGGCGAACAACTGGACCTGCAGTTGGCGTTCCAACTCCTGGATCTGGACCGACAGCGTGGGCGGGGCAATGCCCAGCAATTCGGCGGCGCGGGCGAAGTGCAGTTCTTCGGCGACGGTCAGGAAGTAACGCAGGTGTCGTAGGTCCACGGGCTTGCTCCGGCGTGAGGGATGATGGATGAGGGAGGGCGATGGCATTCTTGAATTAGTTTAAAACTAATTAAGTTGCGGTTGATGATTATTGAAGTGAATTATAGAGACTGTTTCAATGAACCCTCTCCCCTCCCCGTATTTCAGAAAAGGAATTCCATGATCATCAAGAAGCGATTGTTCACCCTGGCCCTCTCCGGCCTGTTGGTTGCCAATGTGGCGGGTGCCGCCACCCTGCCGACCCAGCCGGTGCTGACGCTGGCCGCTGCGCAACAGGTCCTGCAGGCCGCACAGGCCAAGGCGCAGGCGGAAAACTGGCCCTGCGTGATCTCGGTGGTGGATGCCGCCGGTCTGCCGCTGGCGCTGGTGCGCATGGACAACGCGGCCGTCCCGGCCGGTGTCGAGATCGCGCCGGGCAAGGCGCGTACGGCGGCACTGTTCCGCCGTCCGAGCGGGGCGCTGGAAGATGCGATCAATGGCAATCGCCCGGCAGCTGCCACGGCACGCGGCTTTGTCCTGATGCGCGGCGGCCTGCCACTGGTGGCCGACGGTCAGGTGGTGGGTGCCATCGGCGTGTCGGCCGATACGCCCCAGCACGATGAAGAAATCGCCAAGGCCGGCGTGGCGGCGTTGAAGTAAGACCCTCTTGCCCTCTCGCCCTCGCTGCCATGCATTCGCCCTTTTCCTCCGCCGCCGGTCGCATCCTGCTGACCGGTTCGCTGGGGTGCGCCATGACGGTGCTGGACACCAACGTGGTCGGCATCATCCTGCCCACGGTGGCGCGTGAGCTGCACGCTTCCTTCAGCGATGTGGAATGGGTGGTCAGCAGTTATGTACTGTGCTTTGCCGCCCTGCTGCTGCCGGCCGGTGCCATGGCCGATCGCTATGGCCGCAAGCGCGTGTTGCGGGGTGGGCTGGCGCTGTTCGCGCTGGCCTCGCTGCTTTGTGCACTGGCCCCCACGGCGCAGACCCTGTATGCGGCCCGTGCGCTGCAGGGCGTGGGGGCGGCTTTCCTGCTGGCGCCTTCGCTGGCGGTGATCGGCCACGCCTTCCATGACGAGAGCGAACGCGCTCGCGCCTGGGCAGTGTGGGGCGCCATCATGGGCCTGACCATGGTGCTGGCGCCGCTGATCGGAGCCGTCATCAATACCCTGCTGGGCTGGCGCTGGGCGTTCGCGATCAACCTGCCGGCCTGCCTGTTGCTGGACATGGCGGTAGGACGGCAGGTACCGGAGTCGCGCAATCCGCTGCCGCGTCCGCTGGACCCACTGGGCATCCTGTCTTTCTCCAGCGCGGTCTTCCTGCTGACCTGGGCCCTGATCACGGGTCCGGAACAGGGGTGGACCAGCGTTGTTTGCGTCGCCCGTGGTCTGGGCGGCGCATTTTTATTCCTGCTCTTCATCGCCTGGCAGCGCCGTTGCGCGCATCCGATGCTGGAGCTGTCGCTATTTCGCCATGCCGGTTTCGTGGCGGCGGTGGCGGCCATGTTTGCCTATGCGGCCTCGGCCCAGGTGATGGCGTCGCTGCTGCCGCTGTTCCTGCAGAACGCGCGGGGCCTGAACGCGCTGCAGACCGGCCTGGGCATGCTGCCCTTTGCACTGGCGATGCTGCTGTTGCCGCAGCTGGGTCGACGATTGGGGCATTACCTGTCCTCGGCGCAGGTGCTGGCGCTGGGACTGGGCGTGACGGCACTGGGCAACCTGCTGATGATGTGGGCGGCCGGGTCGGGATCGCAGATGCTGGTGATCCTCGGCATGGCGGTGCTGGGTAGCGGCGGTGGACTGCTCAATGGCGAGACGCAAAAGGCCATCATGGGCAATGTGCCACGCGAGCGTGCCGGCATGGCCTCGGGCATCAGTACCACCTCGCGCTTCACGGGTGTGCTGGCCGGCTTTGCGGGCCTGGGCGCGGTGCTGGCGGAGTCGGCCCGTGGCCGCATGCTGAGCGGGATGTCGACTCTGGCTGGCATCGAGGAGGCGCCTGACCGTGCAGCCCAGTTCGCGGCGCGGGCGATGGCCGGCGACATGGTACAGGCAGCGCAGGCTTATGGAGATCGGCAGGCAGCGGTGCTGGCGATGGCGCGAGATGCCTATGCCCAGGGCTTTGCGCATGCCTTTGCCGCGGCCGCGCTGCTGGCGCTGATGGCGGCAGCCATCGTGCTGTGGTCGATCAGGCGGGTTGCTGTGACTGCAGCCGTGTCGCCAGACGCGGCAACACCGACTCGGCATCCTCCTGCAACTTGAAGGCCAGCAGTTCGTCGGCCCGGGTGCGGCCGCGATTGATGGCCACCACCGGTTTGCCGCCAGCGGCCACCATGCGCGCAAAGCGGAAACCCGATAGCACCATCAGCGAAGACCCGACCACCAGCATCGCATCGCAGTCCCGGGTGAGCGCTTCGGCCTGGACGCTGCGCGCAGCCGGCACGCCATCGCCGAAGAACACCACGTCCGGTTGCAGCATGCCGCCACAGGCAGTACAGGCGGGGACATGAAAGGCGGCGTCGGCATCGGGCTCCAGCTGGGCGTCGCCATCAGGCAAGACTTCTGCCTGCAGTTGGGCAAAGGCGGGGTTGCTGCGTTCCAGCTGCGCCTGGATCCCCGCACGACCATAGGGAGTGCCACAGGCCAGACAGCGGACCGCATGGATGCTGCCGTGCAGTTCCAGCACATCGTGGCTACCGGCCTGCTGATGCAGGCCATCGACGTTCTGCGTCAGGATCGCACCCACGTGGCCGGCCGCCTGCAATTGCGCCAGGGCCTGATGGGCCGCATTGGGAACGGCCTGGGCCAGGCGTGGCCAGCCGAGCATGCTGCGTGCCCAATAGCGCTTGCGGGCGGCCTCCGACTGGCGGAATTCGCTGCCCTGGATGGGCAACCGGCCACGTCGCACGCCTGCGTCATCGCGATAGTCGGGAATGCCGGAGGCAGTGCTGATGCCGGCGCCGGTCAGCACCAATACATTGCGATGGGACAGCAGTAACTGCGCCAGCGCCGACAAGGCGTCGCCCTGGGGCGAAAGCGCGGGTCGGGAGGGGGCATGGGAAGCGACGGCAGCGGTGACGGTGGACGCCCCGTCCCCGGGCAGGCTCAGACTCTGGCTCATGGAAAACTCGCTGGACAATGACAACTGGCAGCGTACGCGAAATCGGTCCGGCGCGCCGGCCGCCGGAGCATTTTCACTCAGGCCCGACGCGGCACCTCATGGGGTGGCACCGCCTGCGCCAGCTCACCCAGGGCGCTCAGCAGCGCCGGCCGGCCGAACAGATAACCCTGCCCTTCCTGGCAACCCTCCTGCTCCAGGATGGCGCGCTGGGCTTCGGTTTCCACGCCTTCGGCCAGCACCGCTACGTTCAGGCTATGGCCCAGCGCCAGGATGGCGCGCACGAAGGCCTTGGCCTGCAGGCTGGTTTCCAGCTCGCTGATGAAGCTGCGGTCCAGCTTGATCTTGTCGAAGGGGAAAGACCGCAGCGTCTCCAGCGAGGAATACCCGCTGCCGAAATCGTCCATGGCAATGGTCACGCCCATGGCCTTGAGTTGCTGCAGCAGGTAGAGGGCGCGTTCGCGGTCGACGATGATGGCGGTTTCGGTAACCTCCAGTTCCAGCCGCTGCGGTGGCAGACCGGTGGCGGCCAGTACCGAGCGCACCTTCTCCACCAGGCTGACATTGGACAATTGCAGGGCCGACAGGTTGACGGCGATGCGTGGTTGGAGATTCCATTGCGCCGCCTCGCGACAGGCGTGCTCCAGCACCCAGTCGCCAATGGCGCCGATGGCGCCGCATTCCTCGGCCACCGGGATGAACAGGGCCGGCGGGATCAGACCCTGCACCGGATGCCGCCAGCGCAGCAGGACTTCATAGCCGGTGATCTCATCGCTGCTGACGGCGCGCTGTATCTGGTAGTTCAGGAAGAATTCCCCGCGCTCGAGGGCGGTCCAGATATCGCGTGCCATGGCGCGGCGGGCGCGCGAGGCCTCATCCATGCTGGCTTCGTAGAAGCAGATCTTTTCGTCCATGCTCTTCTTGGCGCGGTACATGGCGAGGTCGGCATTGTTGAGCAATTGCGCACGGTCGACGGCGTCACCGGGGAACATCGCCACCCCCAGGCTGGCGCCGGGGACGATGTCGGTCTGTGCCAGGTGCAGCATGGTGGTCAGGGCGCGTTGCAGGCGGCTGATGAAGTCGGCCAGATGGCGCTGTTGACGGAATACCTTGAAGGCGACGAATTCATCACCGCCGAAGCGCGCCACGGTCTCGCCCTCGCCCACGGTGTTCTTGAGGCGCCGTCCCAGTTCGGAAAGCAGTTGGTCGCCCACGCCATGACCGAAGGCATCGTTGATTTCCTTGAAGCCATCCAGGTCGATGCTGACCACGGCCACCTGTTGCTCGCCGGCATGCGGGGTGGACATGGCTTCGTCCAGCCGTTCCAGGAAATGGACGCGGTTGGGCAGGCCGGTCATGGCATCGTGCCGGGCCATGAAGAGGATTTTTTCGTTGGTTTCCAGTTGCTCGGTGCGGTCGCGGGTGATCTTGGCGAACCCCAGCAGGCGTCCATCTTCCTGGTAGATGGGATCGATCACCACGTGCGCCCAGAAGCGCGAGCCGTCCTTGCGCACGCGCCAGCCCTCGTCCTCGAACTTGCCCTCGCGCAGGGCCAGGGCCAGGTTATTGGCGGGCAGGCCAGCGAGACGATCCGGCTCTTCATAGAAGACCGAATAATGCTGGCCGATGATTTCTTCGGCGGTATAGCCCTTGAAGCGCTGGGCGCCGGCATTCCAGCTGGCGACCACGCCATCCGGACGCAGCATGTAGATGGCGTAGTCCTTGATCCGCTGCACCAGCAGCCGATAGGCGTTTTCCGAACCGAATTCGATCAAGTCATTCTGCTGGCTCATCGCCCTTGCCCCCACTCCCCGATTGCATGCCGTCATTGTACGCTGGCACACCCTTGGCACCGTGGTGCTGGTGCTACGCATACCGATTGACGGCCAGGTGCGGCGGCGAGGCGTCCAGGCGGAAGGTCGACACCAGGCTGGCCAGGGCCGCAGCCTGTTCCTTCATCGAATTGGCAGCGGCGGCAGCTTCCTCGACCAGCGCCGAGTTCTGCTGCGTAGCCTCATCCATGTGGGTGATGGCCAGGTTGACCTGGGTGATACCGTGACTCTGCTCCTGACTTGCATGCGAGATCTCGGCGACGACATCGGTCACCCGCCTCACGCTGTTGACGACGTTTTCCATCGTCAATCCGGCTTGCTGGACCAGGCTGCTGCCCTGCCCGATCTGGCCTACCGATTCATTGATCAGTTCGGTGATTTCCTTGGCAGCGGTGGCGCTGCGCTGTGCCAGGTTGCGCACTTCCGAGGCCACGACTGCGAAACCGCGTCCCTGCTCGCCGGCCCGGGCTGCTTCCACTGCCGCGTTCAAGGCCAGGATATTGGTCTGGAATGCGATGCCGTCAATGACGCTGATGATGTCGACGATCTTGCGCGAGGAGGCATTGATGCCGTCCATGGTGCTGACCACCTGGCCCACCGCGACGCCGCCCTGGCTGGCCACTTCCGAGGCCGACACCGCGAGCTGGCTCGCCTGCCTGGCGTTATCGGCGTTCTGCTTCACGGTGGACATCAGCTCCTCCATGGCCGAGGCGGTCTGTTCCAGTGCACCAGCCTGTTGCTCCGTGCGCGAGGACAGGTCCAGGTTGCCGGTGGCAATCTCGGCAGAAGCCTGTTCGATGGTGTGCGTGCCTTCTCGCACCTTGCCGACGATGGCGACCAGGCTGTCGCGCATCTGTTTGATGGCCATCAGCAGGCTGGCGGTGTCGCCCGGCCGGGTCAGCACTTCAGAGGTCAGGTCACCGGCGGCGATCTGCTGGGCGATGTCGGCGGCATAGGCAGGTTCACCGCCCAGTTGCTTGAGCAGACTGCGGGTGATCAATACGGCCACGATGATCGAGATAAGCGTCACCAGCAAGGTGAGCGCGGCGACCACCATGGAGCCGTGGGTCGCCATTTCCAGTGTGGAATGGTGCGCCTTGTTGTTTTCGGCATCCACTTCCTGGATGACCTTGTTGATGTCCTCTACGATCTGACGTCGCAAAGGACTGCAGTCATTGACAAGGAAATCGCGGAATTCCTCGCTCCTCCCGCTTTCCCGGTAGATCCGCGGACGCTTGAGTTCCTCGGCCATCTGCAGCAGTCCGGCACGGACCTTTTCAAAGCCCTTGTTGCCCACCAGTTGCACTTCGAGTTCAGCCAGCGCCTTGAGGTAAAGCTGCTTTTGTTGATCGACGATGGCCAGCTCCTTTTGCGCATCGGCATCGCTTCGGAACACATAGGCGTTGCGGGCGGCGATACCGGTCTGGTCCAGCGCTTCCCGCGCCAGGTAGAGCGGCACCAGGTGCCGATTCTGGACGGCATCGGCGGCCTTGATGGAAGCGGTCAGCGACTGGATGCTGGTCAGGGCGACCGCCGCCAGCACCACCGTCAAGGTCAGCAACAGCGCGAACGCCAGCGATAACTTGGTGCCGATCTTCATGTTCCTGAATATATTCATTGTTCCCCCTCGGTTGTGATTGTTGAACACCGACCAATCCAGAGCGAATCAATCCATGTAGTAGAGGACTATAGACAAAGGCCGGAACCAGGGATTTAGGGCTTTTCCCGATGGGAGTGAATTTCAAGTAAAAAGGCGCCAGTGTTGCCACTGGCGCCTGTCCGCTATCCGGTACCGATAAAGCCGGCCGCGATAGTTGTTGTATTTAGAACTCATTTCATAAATAGGCGCGAGTGCGAGCGAGTCCCTTTTGGGATGAAGTGCAAGGCGCGAATTTGGGTCAAGACTGGGCGTCTTGACCCAAATTCGTAACGCAGCAATTCGCCCAAACGGGCCGCTCCCTGCGGGTTCTGCCCAGAAAGGGCGCTGGCCGCGTTGCGCTCCTTACGTGTGGCACCGCCACACGACGCGTCGCGCGCCTTGCCAGCGCCCTTTCTGGGCAGAACGCATCTCACGACTATTTATGAAATGAGTTCTAGGTACTTTCGCCCGGTCCGATGTATCCGTTCAGAGCTTTTCGGTCTCCCCGCTCTTGGGCTGCCACTTCATGAGCCGCTTCTCGATCATGCCCACGGCCAGGTCCAGCACCAGCGCAAAGACGGTCAGCACGACGATGCCGGCGAAGACGGTGTTGATATCGAAGGTCCCTTCGGCCTGCAGGATCAGGTAACCGACACCGCGGGCCGAGCCCAGGTACTCCCCCACCACGGCGCCGACGAAGGCCAGGCCGATAGAGGTGTGCAGGCTGGAGAATACCCACGAGGTGGCCGAGGGCAGGTAGACGGTGCGCAGCAGCTGGCGTGCATTGGCGCCCAGCATGCGGGCATTGGCCAACACCACCGGGCTGACTTCCTTGACGCCCTGGTAGACGTTGAAGAAGACGATGAAGAATACCAGCGTCACCGCCAGCGCCACCTTGGACCAGATGCCCAGGCCGAACCACATCGCGAAGATCGGTGCCAGGATCACGCGGGGCATGGAATTGGCGGCCTTGACGTAGGGATCGAGGATGGCGGAGGCGGTCGGCGACAGCGCCAGCCAGAGGCCGATGCCCAGGCCAGAGACGGTGCCGATGATGAAGGCCAGCACGGTCTCGGTCAGCGTGACGAGCAGGTGTGAATAAATCTCCGCCGGGAAAGTGAGCGTAAAGAAAGTGGTGTCGCCCACGCCCACCTCCAGCGAGCCGCTGCCGACCGTGAACCACTCCCAGATGCGCTGCGCCACCTTCAAAGGTTCGCCGAAGAAGAAAGCGGTCTGCGGATTGCGCGTGGCCACGTGCCATACCAGCAGGACGATGGCCAATACCATCAGTTGCCAGAAGCGGATGTTCTTGTGATTCGGTTTCAGTAATTTCCACATGGTGCTGATTCTCTTCCCTGATCGTTTCCGGTACGGCCTACGCTGCGCGCTTCTGTTGTTGATAACCCTTGAGCACTTCGTCGCGCAGTACGTCCCAGATCTGCTGGTGCAGCTCGACGAAGCGGGGATGCATGCGGATTTCGGCCACATCGCGCGGGCGCGGCAGGTCGATCCTGAATTCGCCGATGGGGTGGGTACCTGGGCCGGCGGCCAGCACGATCACGCGGTCGGACATGGCGATGGCTTCGTCGAGGTCGTGGGTGATGAAGAGCACGGCCTTCTTCTTGGCGTTCCACAGGTCCAGCACTTCGTTTTCCATCAGCTGGCGGGTCTGGATATCGAGCGCCGAGAAGGGTTCATCCATGAGGATGATGTCGGGGTCCAGGATCAAGGTCTGCGCCAGGGCCACGCGCTTGCGCATACCGCCGGAGAGCTGGTGCGGATAACGGTCGCCGAAGCCTTGCAGGCCCACGCGTGCCAGCCATTGCTCGCCCAGTTCCTGGGCCGCCTTCTCGTCCTGGCCGCGATACTGCAGGCCGGCGATTACGTTCTGCAGTGCGCTGCGCCAGGGCATCAGTGCCTCGGCCTGGAACATGTAGCCGGCGCGGCGGTTGATGCCGGTGAGCTCTTCGCCGAAGACCTTGACACTGCCCGAGGACGGTTGCAGCAGTCCGGCGCCGACGTTGAGCAGGGTGGACTTGCCGCAACCGGTGGGACCGACCACGGACACGAATTCGCCCGGTGCGATGGACAGGTCGGTATTGGCCACGGCGGTGTAGCGCTGGGAACGATCGTCCTTGGAGACGAAGGTGCAGGTGATGTTGTCGAACTGGAGTGCTGGCGTCATGGCTTCAGGGCTTCAGGGATTCACTGCATAACGGGCCGGTACGGCCGCGCTGGAGAATAGTGAGGCAAGCGCCCCGCTCAGATGCGCAAATGCCCGTTACCGGGCATTTGCTGTGCATTCGCATCGGGTGGGAACGCTGCGCTTACCTGTCTTACTTGTATTTGGCGTTGGCCTTCTGCACGAAGGAGTTGGTGAAGGTCTTGGAGAGGTCGATCGGCTTGTCGGCCAGCGACGGCTCGAAGGCCTTCAGCGTACGCAGGGCGGTATCCGGGCCACCTGGCGGGAAGTAGCCGTCCGGAGAAATGGCCTGGCGCACCTTCATGAAGGCATCGATGTAGAGCGAGCGGTCGCCCAGCAGGTAGCTCTCCGGCACGGCCTTGATGATGTCCGAGGGGCCGGCCTTCTGGATCCACTTCAGCGCGCGCACCATGGCGTTGGTCAGGGCTTGGGTGGTGTTGGGATACTTCTGGACGAAGGCCGCCGGGGCGTACAGGGTGGCAGCCGGCATCGGGCCACCGAAGACGTCGTTGGTGTCCTTCAGGGTGCGGGTGTCGGCGATGGTCTTGATCTCGTTGTGCTGTTCCAGCATGGAGATCACCGGGTCCAGGTTGGCGATGGCATCGATCTGGCCGGAGCGGATCGCCGAGATCGCACCGGCCGAGGCGCCCACGCCGATGAAGGAGACGTCGGTGGGCTTCAGGCCGGCCTTGGCCAACACATAGCTGGCCATGATGCTGGTGGACGAACCGGGCGCGGTCACGCCGATCTTCTTGCCCTTGAGGTCGGCCACGCTCTTGTAGTTGGGCATGGTCTTGTTGTTGGCCGCCAGCACGATCTGCGGCGCACGGCCCTGCAGCACGAAGGCGACGATGGCCTGGCCCTTGGCCTGCATGTTGATGGTGTGCTCGTAGGCACCGGAGACGACGTCGGCGCTGCCGCCCACCATCGCCTGCAAGGCCTTGGCTCCGCCGGCGAAGTCGGAAATTTCGACCTGCAGGCCTTCATCCTTGAAATAGCCCAGCTGTTCGGCCACGGTCAGCGGAAGGTAGTAGAACAGGTTCTTGCCACCAACGGCGATGGAGACCTTGGGCTTTTCCAGAGCCTGCGCACCGGCACTGCCGTTGAAAGAAAAATAGCCGGCCAGGAACAGGCCAGCGGCGATCAGCAATTGCTTCCAGCTCAATTTCATTATGTCTCCTCCGTGTGTGGATGGGGGTGCTGCTTTATTTTCTGCTGTCTGTGCAGTGTTGGTACGCAATCCCGTGCAGATTGCACTACCGTTTCGCGCCGCTCAGACCACACCGTGGTCGCGCAGCATCTTGATGTGGGCCTCATCATACCCCAGCGATTGCAGGATTTCATCGCTGTGGGCGCCCAACTCGGGGCCAAGCCACTTGGTCTGGCCAGGCGTCTCGGACATCTTGGGCGTGATGCCGGGCAGCTTGACCGGCGTGCCGTCGGCAAACTGGTGCTGCTCGAACATGTCGCGCGCCAGGAACTGGGCGTCGCTCATCATGTCCTTGACCGAGTAGATCTTGCCGACCGGGACATCGGCTGCCTGCAGCCTGGCCAGGGCATTTTCGATGGTCTGCGTGCTGCACCACTGCTGGATGGCGGCATCGATCTCGGCGGTACGGGGAACGCGGCCGTCGTTGCGCGCCAGACCCGGATCGTTGGCCATGTCCTCGCGATCGATGGCGCTCATCAGGCGCTTGAAGATGGCGTCGCCATTGCCGGCGATGACGATGTTCATGCCGTCGCCCGTGGTGTAGGTGTTGGAAGGCACGATGCCGGGCAACGCGCCACCGGTGCGCTCGCGCACCACGCCTGCAAAGTCGAATTCGGGAACCATCGATTCCATCATGTTGAAGACGGCCTCGTACAAGGCCACATCCACCATCTGCCCCTGGCCGGCGATGCAATCGGCGCCCTGCTTGCCGTTCCAGCGACCGCCGGTGACGTCGCGGTGGCGCAGTGCCATCATGGCGCCGATCACGCCGTGCAGGGCGGCGATGGAGTCGCCGATGGAAATGCCGATGCGCACCGGTGGACGATCCGGGTGACCGGAGACATAGCGGATGCCACCCATCGATTCGCCGATGGCGCCGAAGCCCGGCAGGTCGCGCAAGGGGCCGGTCTGGCCGTAGCCGGACAGGCGCACCATGATGGTGGCAGGGTTGAGCTGCCTGAGGTCCTCATAGCCGAGCTTCCACTTTTCCAGCACGCCGGGACGGTAGTTCTCGATGATGACGTCGGCCTCCAGGGCGAGCTTGCGGGCGATTTCCTGGGCGCGCTCGTCCTTCATGTTGAGGGTGATGCTCTTCTTGTTGCGGGCCTGGACCGACCACCACAGCGAGGTGCCATCCTTGAGGACGCGCCACTGGCGCAGCGGGTCGCCGTTGCCTGGGGCTTCGACCTTGATCACGTCGGCGCCGAATTCGGCCAGCATGCGCGAGCAGAACGGGCCTGCAATCAGCGTTCCCAGTTCCAGTACCTTGATGCCGGCCAGCGGGCCGGGCTTGGATGTGCCTGTGCTCATCGTGCTTGCACCGGAAGGCTGGCGCTGCGAAGCGGCCGATCCGGTGATCTCCTCCTGATCGTGATGCCGGACCTGGCTCTTGTCGGGTAGTGGCCAGTGTCCTGAAATGCGTGGGTTGGTGTGCAGTCCGGCGCGCAGGATTGCTGCGCGGTCGCCTGCGGCAGCCTCCGGGGGTACCGGCCGGCTGGCAGTCGTCATTCTATTGCAGCATGGACTGAATGTCGCGCATTTTGACCTTCATCGCCGGCGCCATGCCTGCAAGTTTTTCATCTGAAAACGATGCCGGCCTCACGTCGTCCGGCGGTCCAGCATGGCGCGGGCGATGGTGCCTGCATCCACGTATTCCAGCTCGCCGCCGACCGGTACGCCGCGCGCCAGGCGGCTGACCTTGAGGCCACGGGCCTTGAGGGTTTCGCTGATGTAGTGGGCGGTGGCTTCGCCTTCGTTGGTGAAGTTGGTGGCCAGCACCACTTCGCTGACCACGCCATCGGTGGCGCGGGTGATCAGCTTTTCGAGATGGATGTCACGCGGGCCGATGCCGTCCAGCGGCGAGAGGCGCCCCATGAGGACGAAATACAGGCCCTTGAAGGTCAGCGTCTGCTCGATCATGACCTGGTCGGAGGGAGACTCCACCACGCAGAGCTGGGTATGGTCGCGCTGGCTGTCCTGGCAGGTCTCGCAGATGACCTGCTCGGTGAAGGTGTTGCACAGCGCGCAATGACGGATGGTATCGAGCGCCTGCGCCAGCGATTTGCTGAGCTCGGCAGCAGCGTCGCGATCATGCTGCAGCAGGTGATAGGCCATGCGCTGCGCGGTCTTGGGCCCGATGCCGGGAAGCCGGCGCAGCGATTCGGTGAGGACGGTGAGACTGGAGGGCGTTTTCAATTGCGGTCTACGGAATAGCGGAAGGCTTCCAGCGCCTCGGCGGTCATCGAGGGGACGAATTCGATGATCTCGTATTCGGCCACACCCCCGATGAAGAAGGGATCGGATTCCATGATGGCTTCGATCTCGGCACGATCGGCGCAGTCGGCAATGATGATGCCGCCGGTGCGCGGGA
Source organism: Herbaspirillum sp. AP02 (assembly GCF_015767275.1). Classification (GTDB taxonomy): domain Bacteria; phylum Pseudomonadota; class Gammaproteobacteria; order Burkholderiales; family Burkholderiaceae_D; genus Herbaspirillum. The sequence goes on along the minus strand of NZ_JADWMY010000009.1, from coordinate 221,193 downwards.
CCTTGCGGCCCGACATCAGGAACACGCCGTCGGCATATTGCTGGTTGAGGAATTTCTTGTGCGCGGTCAGCAGGGAGTCGATGTCGCCTGCCGGCTTGGTGTACGTGATCGAGACGATGAACATGGTGCATCCCCTAAACAATCGTGCATTCCGTCAACATCATGGATGTCTTGCATTACCGCAGCGATCATGGCGGCCCGGCATGCATGCACGAGCCGCACCGACCTCAGAACGGCATCTTGAAGCCCGGGGGCATCGGCATGCCGGCGGTGACACCGGACATCTTTTCCTGGGCGGTGGCTTCAGCCTTGCGCACGGCATCGTTGAAGGCGGCGGCGACCAGGTCTTCCAGCATGTCCTTGTCGTCAGCCAGCAGCGACGGATCGATGGCGACGCGCTTGACGTCGTTCTTGCAGGTCATCACGACCTTCACCAGACCGGCGCCGGACTGGCCTTCCACTTCGATGTTGGCCAGTTGTTCCTGGGCCTTCTTCATGTTGTCCTGCATGGCCTGTGCTTGCTTCATCAGACCTGCCAGTTGACCTTTCATCATGCTCATGCTCCTTGTTTCAATTCACGGGATTCTATCGTGTTTGCGGAAGGGGCCGGCAATCCGGTCGCCCCTTCCGTTTCTGCTTCACAACGCCTGGATCGACCCCGGCACGATGGTGGCGCCAAATTCGCGCATCATGGTCATCACGAAGGGGTCACTGGTCATCTTCTGTTCGGCCTGGCGCTGGCGCGCAGCGCGCTCGGCTTCGGCCACCGCATTGGCGGTGTCGGCGACGGCGCCAAGCTCGGTTTCCACGCGGATCTCCTTGCCGAAGCGCTCTGCCAGAGCCGCCACCAGCTTTTCCACGCTGCCGGAGGAACGCAGTGTATCGAGCGGGATGCGCAGGTGGAAGCAGACATTGCCGCCATTGAGCGCTTCACAGCGCACCAATTCACTCTGGAAAGCCATCTGATGGGCCACGCCGCGTAGGGCCAGGCTGGCAGCCAGGCTCGGCCAATGGCCATCCCAGCCCAGCTCGGTGGCGATGCGCGCGGTTTCCTGCTGTTGCGCGGGAGTCGCGGCCGGGCGCTGCGGGGCTGCTGGCGCAGCTGGTGCTGCCGAAGCTACCGGTAGGGCAACCGGTGCGGCAAGGGATTCAGTTTTTTTTTCCGCTGGGAAGCCAGCCGGTGGCATCGTGTCGGCACGGACATCCTCTTCCCATGGCGGGATGGAATCGTAGGGCGGTGGCTCGGGCATGTCCGGCATATCCGACGGCGCTGGTGCCGCGGCGCGGGCAGCGGGAGCAGGAGCAGAGGGCGCCAGCGGCGCAGCGGTCTCTGCAGGGATCGCCGCCGGTGCGGGTCGGGCAGCAGGCGCCTTGCCGCTCTTGCCGACGCGCGCCGCCATCAGCGCGGCCTCGCGGGCAGAGGCTGGGGTTGCCGGCACGGCGGCCGCGGGCACTGCGGCAGGGGACACGGCCGGTGCAGGCGCGGGCCGGGCTACGGCCGGTGCTGCTGGGCTCGACGCCGCTGGCGCAGGCGGTGTCGCTGTCGCCGGTGCCTGTGTGCGGGGGACCGGGGCGCTCGTCACGGCCGCCTGCGGCGCCATCAGCGGCGCTGCCTGGCGCGGTGTAGCCGGACGGGCTGCAGCCGGGGCGGCGGCGGGCGGTACCGGGCCACCGGCATTGGCACTGACCGGGCGGAAAGCCAGCATGCGCAAGAGCGTCATGCTGAAACCGGCGTATTCGTCCGGAGCCAGGCCCAGTTCATTGCGGCCGTGTACGGCGATCTGGTAGAACAGCTGCACATGTTCGGCACTGAACTGTGCCGACAGGCGCAGGATATCTTCGCGATTGGGCAGGTCCTCGGCCAGGGCGGCCGGTACCGCCTGCGCCAGGGCGATCTGGTGCAGCAGCGTACCCAGGTCTTGCAGCGCGGCATTGTAGGACAGGCTGCGGCTGGCCATGTCGTCAGCCACGCCCAGCAGCGCTGCGCCATCCTGTGCCGCCAGGGCATCAAGGACGCGGATCAGGTAGGACTGGTCAAGCGCGCCCAGCATGCCTTGCACGGCTTCCAGGGTCACCTTGCCGGCGGCATAGGCAATGGCTTGGTCGGTCAGTGACAACGCATCGCGCATGGAGCCGGAGGCACCCTGCGCCAGCAGGCGCAACGCGGGTGGATCGAACGCTATGCCTTCCTGGTTGAGGATGTTGTCGAGGTGGCCGATGATGTGGCCGGGCGGCATCTGCTTCAGGTTGAACTGCAAGCAGCGCGACAGCACGGTCACGGGAATCTTTTGCGGGTCGGTGGTGGCCAGGATGAACTTGATGTGCTCGGGCGGCTCTTCCAGCGTCTTCAGCATGGCGTTGAAGGCGTGATTGGTGAGCATGTGCACTTCGTCGATCATGTAGACCTTGAAGCGGGCGTTCGACGGTGCATAGATGGCCTGCTCGAGCAACTGCGCCATCTCGTCCACACCACGGTTGGAGGCGGCGTCCATCTCGATGTAGTCGACGAAACGGCCGGCATCGATGGCCACGCAGGCTTCGCATACGCCACAGGGGGTCGCGGTGATGCCGCCGTTGCCATCCGGGCCGACGCAGTTGAGCGACTTGGCCAGGATGCGCGAGAGCGTGGTCTTGCCCACGCCCCGGGTCCCGGTGAACAGGTAGGCGTGGTGCAACCGCTGCTGTTCCAGCGCGTGCGTCAGCGCGCGCACGACGTGTTCCTGGCCTACCAGGGTGTCGAAGCTGCGGGGACGATATTTACGGGCGAGAACTTGATAGGACATGAGGTGGCTGCAGTCGGCTTTTTGGCTCAGGGGGGCATTTTAAGCTATTTCGCCGCCGGTATCGCCTTTGCCTGCATGCCCCGGTGTCGCCGGCGCCCCCGATGTCCGATCAGTCCGTGCTACGGCGCGCCTTCTTGCGCCCGTACATGGCGGCATCGGCGTCGCGTAGCAGATCCGCCAGGTCTGGATGCTGCGATGGAACGTACTGGACCGCACCAACACAGTAGTCCAGCCGGTACTGGCGCTGCCGGGTCAGATTGAAAGCTTGCACCGTCTGCTCCAGATGCTGCAGGACGACATCGGAGTCGGCCAGGGTGGTATTGGTCAGGAAGACCGCGAACTCGTCCCCCCCCAGGCGCCCGATCACATCGGATTCACGCAGGCTGGTCATCAGCAGGCCGGCGAAATCGATCAGGGCCTGATCGCCTTCAGCATGCCCGAAGCGGTCATTGATCTGCTTGAAATGATTCAGGTCGAAGTTGAGCATGCAGGCGGCATGGCCGATGCGTCGCGCCGATGCCAGGGCGTGGCGGGCCAGCGCCTCGAAGCCGCGCCGGTTCGATACCCCGGTGAGGTCGTCGATGGTGGCAAGCTTCACTGCGGCCAGTTCCTGTTCAACCATGGCAGCCAGGTCCTTGAGCAGGGATTGCTCATCGCCATCGAAGCTACGGGGGACGGTGTCGACCAGGCACAAGGTACCGAGAGTGAAGCCGCTTTCGCTCTTGATAGGGCAACCTGCATAGAACCGGATGAAGGGCTCTCCGGTGACCTGCGGATTGCCGGCAAAACGCGGATCGAGCCTGGCATCGGGAACGATGGTCAGTTCTTCACGCAAGATGGCATGGGCGCAGAAGGAAACATCACGCGAAGTCTCGGTCGCATCACCCAGGCCGACACAGGACTTGAACCACTGCCGATGTACGTCGACCAGTGTCACCACCGCCATCGGCACATCGAACAGGCGCCGCGCCAGGCGGGTCAGGCGATCGAAGCGTTCTTCTCTGGGCGTATCGAGGATGCGCAGCGAATGCAGGGCGTCGATGCGGGCAGCTTCATTGACGGGTTGCTCGGCAATTATCATGATTCATCAACGCAGATAGACGTGGTTGCCCAGGTTAACGGCAGGCTGCGGCTCACTTTAACCCCAAATTTTTCGAGAAACAAGAATTAGTTGTACGCAAAAAGCAGCGATGCTGCCCGAGCCGGCTTTTCCAATGTTCGACTTAAAACAGCAGGTCTCCCCTATTCCGACCCACTGTCAGGCAACAACCAGCATCGACGATGCGGTTGCCAAGCCTGCGGCTACCCTTTCTGTGAAGGCTTTCCGGAGATCAGCAACGACGGCCCGTCATTTCCTGGGCGCCGTCGGCTCATCGGCCATCTTGTCCGCGGCCCCCTTGCCCTTGTTCTCAGCGTGCGGGGATTTGGCCGTTTTTCCGGACTTGGCCGCCGCAGCCTCGCCGGATGCTCCGGCCTTGGCCTGGCCATTCACCGTCAGGCCGTTGGCGGAAAGCTTGGCGGCTGCCTTATCCTTGATGCCCTTGACGCGTGCCTGCAGGTCGCTCCAATCCTTGAAGCTGCCGCCTTTCTGGCGTTCATCCAGGATGCGCCTGGACATCGAGGGACCGATTCCGCGCACGCCATCGAGTGCAGCCTGGTCGGCCTTGTTGACATCCACCTCGGCCAGGGCGAGACCGGTGGCGACGAAGAAGCTAAGCATGAACAACAGGGTTTTCTTCAACATGATGCGTCCTTTCGACTTTCTGGATTGAGTAAAAAAACAAAGGGCAGCGCATCCGGAAACGCGCTGCCCATGCTCAACGAAAGTCACAGCCGCCTGTTGACAGTAATCCAGCTAGAAAACCGCTCTCAAATCACCCTGCCAGCAATTCCTCGCGAGTGACCGTGGCCGTACCGAGCTTGCCGACCACGATGCCGCCGGCACGATTGGCCATGGTGACGGCGTCGACCAGCGTAGCGCCGGCGCCCAGCATCACGGCCAGGGTGCCGATGACGGTATCGCCTGCGCCGGAGACGTCGAACACTTCACGCGCCATGGTGGGGAAGTGAGTGACTTCGCCGTCGCGATACAGGCTCATGCCCTCTTCCGAACGGGTCAGCAGCAAGGCCTCCAGGCCCAGTTCGGTACGCAGCTTCTGGGCACGCGCGGTGAGGTCTTCCTCGTTCTTCCACTGGCCGACGATGCGCACCATTTCCGACTTGTTGGGCGTGAGGATGGAGGCACCGGCGTAGCGTGTGAAGTCGTCACCCTTGGGGTCAACCAGGATGCGCTTGCCCAGCTTCCTGGCGGCGGCGATCATCTCGGCGACATTGACCAGCCCGCCTTTGGCGTAGTCGGAGAAGACGATGACGTCGTAATCGGCCACCAGCGAATTGAACTGGGTCAGCTTGTCGCGCAGCACGGTGTCGGTGGGCGCTTCTTCGAAGTCGATGCGCACCAGCTGCTGCTGGCGGCCGATCACGCGCAGCTTGACGATGGTGGCGATGCTGGCGTCGCGGTTCAGATGGCTATCGATGCCCATCTCGCGCAGCATGCTCTCCATCACGCGTGCCGGCTCGTCGTCGCCGGTGACGCCCAGCAGTGCCGTCTTGGCTCCCAGGCTGGCAGTATTGCGCGCCACGTTGGCGGCGCCGCCGAGGCGCTCCTCGCGGCGTTCCACGCGCACCACGGGAACCGGTGCCTCGGGCGAAATGCGATTGACTTCGCCGAACCAGTAGCGGTCCAGCATGACATCACCCACGATGAGGATGCGGGCGCAATCCCAGGCGGAAGAGAGATCCTTGTCCACGTTATTATCCTCGCGCTTGGAGAGTGCGACCGATGCCGTAGTATTCGATGCCACTGTCAGCCATGAGCTGCGGATCGAACAGATTGCGGCCATCGAAGATGACCGGGGTCTTCAGTGCGACCTTGACGCGCTCGAAATCAGGGCTGCGGAAGGCTTTCCACTCGGTGACGATGGCCAGGGCGTCGGCGCCTTGCAAGGTGTCGTTGGGCGACGCGGCGAAGCGAACCTTCTGCAGCAACTGCGTATCGTCGGCGAAGTCCAGTTCCAGCACGCGGCCGGCTTCCTTCATGGCCACCGGATCGTAGACGGCCACGCTGGCACCGCGCCGCACCAGCTCACCGATCAGTACGCGCGAAGAGGCTTCGCGCATGTCGTCGGTATTGGGCTTGAACGCCAGGCCCCAGATCGCGAAGTGCTTGCCCGCCAGGTCCTCGCCGAAGCGGGTGACGATCTTCTTGCCCAGGACGTGCTTCTGGAGATCATTGACACGCTCGACCGCCTGCAGGATCAGCAACTCCTGATCGTAGTCGCGGGCGGTGCGTTCCAGCGCCTGCACATCCTTGGGGAAGCAGGAGCCGCCATAGCCGCATCCGGCGTACAGGAAGCTGTGACCGATACGCGGATCGGAACCGATGCCATGGCGCACGGACTCGATGTCGGCCCCCACCCGATCAGCCAGGTTGGCCAGCTCGTTCATGAAGGAAATGCGCGTGGCCAGCATGGCGTTGGCGGCGTACTTGGTGAACTCGGCCGAGCGCACATCCATCCAGTAGGTGCGCTCGTGGTTGCGGTTGAAGGGGGCGTAAAGCTTCTTCATCAGCTTCTGCGCACGCAAACCATCAGTGCTCTGGTCGTGACCGATCACGATGCGGTCGGGGCGCATGAAATCCTCCACCGCCGCACCTTCCTTGAGGAACTCGGGATTGGACACCACCGAGAAGCTCGCGTCGGTCTTGCCGCGCTGCGCCAGTTCCCCGGCAATGGCGGCCTTGACGCGGTCGGCAGTCCCCACGGGCACGGTGGACTTGTCGACCACCACCTTGAAGCCTTCCATGTGAAGGCCGATGTTGCGGGCCGCCGCCAGGACGTATTGCAGGTCGGCCGAGCCGTCTTCGTCAGGAGGGGTGCCCACGGCAATGAACTGGATATCACCATGCGCCACACTGGCAGCCACATCGGTCGAAAACTGCAGTCGGCCGGCAGCGCGGTTGCGCGCCACCACTTCTTCCAGGCCAGGTTCGTGGATGGGGATGCCGCCGTTGTTGAGGATGTCGACCTTACGCTGGTCAAGGTCCAGACAGAACACGTCGTTGCCGAGTTCGGCCAGGCAGGCGCCGGTCACCAGGCCAACGTAGCCGGTGCCGATGATGGTGATTTTCATGGTAGATCCAGAGTTTCAAGTACGGCCATGCGGCCCTAATTCATCACGTTTAATTCATCACATTCAGTTCTTCGGTGCGGCGCGGCGGGTAGGTCTCCCACTGGCTGCAGCCCGGGCATTGCCAATAGAACTGGCGTGCCTTGAAGCCACAATGGCTGCACTGGTAGCGCGCCAGCTTCTGGGTGTAGCCATGCACCAGGGTCTTGACCACCGCCAGCTCGGGGCGCACTGTCTGGGGTGCACTCATCATGCGGGCCTCCAGGAACTTGTCCAGGCCCAGCAGAGTGGGCGTACGACGCAGCTCGTCACTGACCAGGACGTTGGCGGCCTCGATGCCATCGGCGTCGAGCACAGCCTTGAAGACCACTTCCAGCAGGTCGATCGATGGTGCTTCGGCCAGGTAGGCGCGCAGCAGATTGATCCCTTCCTGCGGGCGGCCCACGGCGATATAGCCGTCCATCAGGCGCTGCGCCACCAGTGCGGTGTGTGGCACGCTCTGGTGCTCCACGCGGCGCCAGGTTTCCAGCGCCCCCTCGATATCACCCCGGGCGCGCAGCGCATCCCCCATGAGCATGGTGGCACGCACGCTCTTGCGGTCCGCAGCCAGGGCCTGCTCCAGCAAGGACACGGCGGCATCGGTATTGGTGCGTACCAATTCGTCAGCGGCCAGTTCGCAATAGAACTGGGCGATCTCACGCTGCCGGCCACCGGCGCCGGTGGCCTGCAATATCTCGGCCGCAGCAATGGCACGGGTCCATTCCTTCTCGCGCTGGTAGATTTCCAGCAGGGCGCGGCCAGCCTGGGCGCTGTAAGGGGTGTCGATGAGCTTGTTGAAGGTTTCCTCGGCGCGGTCCAGCAGACCGGCCTTCAGATAATCCTGACCCAGTTCATACAGGGCATGCCCATGATGCTCGGCCGGCAGGTCCGGGCGCGCCAGCAGGTTCTGGTGCACGCGGATGGCGCGCTCGGTCTCGCCCCGGCGGCGGAACAGGTTGCCCAGGGCAAAGTGCAGCTCCACGGTTTCCGGGTCCAGCTTGACGATTTCGATGAAGGCGTCGATGGCCTTGTCGGGTTGCTCGTTGAGCAGGAAATTGAGACCCTTGAAATAGCCCCGTGGCAGGGCGCGCGATTCGGACAGTAACTGGTTGATATCGACCCGCGCGGCAATCCATCCGAGTCCGAAGAAGACCGGAATGCCGAGCAACCACCAAAATTCAAATTCCATAAAGAGAGAGGGGCAATTAGAGGATGTGCTGCGCGGTGATCACGCTGTCGGGCTGTGGCGGCTGGGCCTGTGCCTGGACCAGGTCCTCCTGGGCCTTCTGGATCTGGGCCAGGGTCTTCTTGTAGCGCGAGGCTTCGCGACGATGGCGCAAGACCAGCGGCGCCATGGCCAGCACGCCCAGTACCGCGCCGATCACGAAGAAGGCCAGCAAGACCAGTACCAGCGGGTCGCTGCGCTCATAACCGAGGAAGAAGTGCATGGTCACTTCCTGAGTGTTGCGCAGGGCAAAGAAAAAGAAGAACACGAACAGGATGGCCGCGATCAATCGGGAGAGTATTTTCATGGCGTAATCCTTTCTGGCGGGTCAGTGTGCTGCCCGGAAGGCCGCCTGCGCACCTCGCGGCGGGGCGTGCCAGATCGCAATTATTGCGCTGGCCGGAAAAATCGGGCCCGTTTCGCTCGCTTTCCAGGCCAATCCAGGTCAAATGCGGATTGTACGTGAAAAAAAACGGCATCCAAAGATGCCGTTCATTTTGTTGATCTGCCTTTACACCCGCTCAGCTCGCGCTGGGCAGATGCGAGGCTTCAACGATTACTGCAGCCTGACATCGCCATGAACGAACATGGCGACAGGAACTGCCTGGTCACAGGCCGAGCCGGTTCAATCCTCGCGGATTGGCTGGCCGACCATCGCATCGACGCGTTCGCGCAATTCCTTGCCCGGTTTGAAGTGCGGTACCCGTTTTTCGGGAACCATCACCTTGTCGCCGGACTTGGGATTGCGGCCGATACGCGGCGGACGGCGGTTGAGCGCGAAGCTGCCAAAACCACGGATTTCGATGCGCTGGCCGGTCGCAAGTGCGTCGACCATGGCATCGAGGATGGTCTTGACCGCGTAATCCGCATCCTTGGCGACAAGTTGCGGATAACGCTCAGCCAGACGGGCGATCAGCTCCGACTTCGTCATCGTGACCGGAAGATCAGTTCTTGTTGTCGAACTTGGCCTTCAGCAGCGCGCCCAGGCTGGTGGTGCCCGAAGCAGCGTTGGAGTCAGCCGACATCTTCTGCATGGCTTCCTGGGTCTCGGCGTTGTCCTTGGCCTTGATCGACAGCTGGATGCTGCGCGCCTTGCGGTCGATGTTGATGACCAGGGCTTCGACGGAATCGCCAACCTTCAGGTGGGTACCGGCATCTTCCACGCGGTCGCGGGAGATTTCGGAGGCACGCAGGTAGCCTTCGACTTCGTCGTTCAGCTGGATCACGGCGCCCTTGGGCTCAACCGACTTGACGGTACCGGTCACCAACGCACCCTTGTCGTTCAGGGCGGCGAAGTTGTTGAACGGGTCGCCTTCCAGTTGCTTCACGCCCAGGGAGACGCGCTCGCGTTCCACGTCGATGGCCAGAACAACGGCTTCCAGCTCGTCGCCCTTCTTGAACTTGCGCACGGCTTCTTCGCCAGCTTCGGTCCAGGACAGGTCGGACAGGTGCACCAGGCCGTCGATGTTGCCCGGCAGGCCGATGAACACGCCGAAGTCGGTGATCGACTTGATCGAACCACGGACCTTGTCGCCCTTCTTGTGGCTCATGGCGAAGTCGTCCCAAGGATTCGGCTTGCACTGCTTCATGCCCAGGGAGATACGACGACGCTCTTCGTCGATTTCCAGAACCATGACTTCGACTTCGTCGCCCAGCTGGACAACCTTGTTCGGGGCCACGTTCTTGTTGGTCCAGTCCATTTCGGAGACGTGCACCAGACCCTCGATACCTTGCTCGACTTCCACGAATGCACCGTAGTCGGTCAGGTTGGTGACCTTGCCGAACAGGCGGGTGCCTTGCGGGTAGCGACGCGACAGACCGGTCCACGGATCGTCGCCCAGTTGCTTCACGCCCAGGGAGACGCGGTTCTTCTCTTGATCGTACTTGAGGACCTTGGCGGTGATTTCTTGGCCAACCGACAGCACTTCCGACGGGTGACGCACGCGACGCCATGCCAGGTCGGTGATGTGCAGCAGGCCGTCGATGCCACCCAGGTCAACGAACGCACCGTAGTCGGTGATGTTCTTGACGATACCGGTGACGACGGTGCCTTCCTTCAGGGTTTCCATCAGCTTGGCGCGTTCTTCGCCCATCGAGGCTTCGATCACGGCACGGCGCGACAGAACCACGTTGTTGCGCTTGCGATCCAGCTTGATGACCTTGAATTCCAGGGTCTTGCCTTCGAACGGGGTGGTGTCCTTGACCGGACGGGTGTCGACCAGCGAACCCGGCAGGAAGGCACGGATGCCGTTGGTCAGGACAGTCAGGCCGCCCTTGACCTTGCCATTGACGGTACCGGTGACGATCTCGCCGGACTCCATCGCCTTTTCCAGCGAGAGCCACGATGCCAGACGCTTGGCCTTGTCGCGCGACAGGATGGTGTCGCCGAAGCCGTTTTCCAGCGATTCGATCGCAACGGAGATGAAGTCGCCGACGTTGACTTCGACTTCGCCGTTGTCGTTCTTGAATTCTTCAACAGGGATGAATGCTTCCGACTTCAGGCCGGCGTTGACGATCACGAAATTGTGATCCAGGCGCACGACTTCTGCCGAGATGACTTCACCCGAACGCATGTCCTGACGCGACAGCGATTCTTCAAACAGAGCAGCAAATTCGCTGGAGGTATCAACACCTGCAGCGATAACGGTAGTGGTAGACATAAAAGAAAGTAAGAAAGATTGGCCGGTATCCGTACGATGCAATCGTCCCGACTTGCACTGCCGCCTGCGTTGCCGCCGATGGCATGGATACTGGGTTAGGTTTATCAACACCCGTCAGACTTTGCATCTGCCGGGCACCAATGGCACTACGGGTACAACAAGGACTTGCCCATGATGACAGCGAAAGGCGCTTTTTCAAGCAGATTCAAGCGCCTTCAATGCCCCAAGGCAGCGTACCAGCTGAGTACCTGCTGCACCGCTTCGTCAGCGGTCATGTCGGATGTATCCAGGTGATATGCGCCCTCCGCAGGCTTCAAGGGGGCCGACGAGCGACTCATGTCGCGTTCGTCACGTTCCTTCAAATCTCTGGAGAGGTCTTCGATATTAGCAGAAAAACCCTTGTCAATCAATTGCTTATAGCGTCTTGTAGCGCGCGCTTCCACACTGGCGGTCAAAAACACCTTCAGACGGGCGTTGGGGAAGATGACGGTACCCATATCGCGACCATCGGCCACCAGGCCGGGGGATTTCCTGAATGACAACTGCAGGGCGTACAAGGCCTGGCGCACGGTGATCAAGGCGGCGATACGAGAGGCGGTATTGCCGACCTCTTCGGCACGGATGGCCTGGGTCACGTCTTCATTGGCCAGGAAGATGTGGGCGCCATCGAAATGGCAGTGCAGGTGCTCGGCCGCCTTGGCCAGCGCATGCTCATCATCCAGTGCGATGCCGCGACGCAGCACGGACAGCGCCGTCAGGCGGTACAGTGCACCCGAATCCAGGTAATGGAAACCCAGTTGCTGGGCCACCTTCTGGGCCACGGTCCCCTTGCCGGAGGCGGTAGGTCCATCGATGGTGATGACCGGTATCTTTGCTTTTTCCATGGCCTGAACCCTTTATCAGTGAATAATTTAGTGCAATTTCTCGTTACTACAGGGTTTATCAGATCAAGGTTTGCTCGGCAATCTTTTTGAAGACATCAAAGTAATCCGGGAAGGTCTTGGCCACGCATTTGGGGTCGTTGATGCGCACGCGGTTGCCACGCCGCAATGCACCATCCAGCGATGCCAGGGAGAAACACATGGCCATGCGATGGTCGTCATAGGTATCGATGGCGGCGCTGCCGATCTCGGCCGGCGGCGTCACCTTCAGGTAGTCCGCGCCCTCTTCCACCTCGGCGCCGAGCTTGCGCAGTTCGGTGGCCATGGCAGTGAGGCGGTCGGTCTCCTTGACGCGCCAGCTGGCGATATTGCGCAAAGTGCTGGGGCCGTCGGCATAGAGCGCGGCCACGGCGATGGTCATGGCGGCGTCGGGAATATGGTTGAAATCGGCTTGGATGGCCTTCAGGGGGCCGTTGGACGAGGCCTCGATCCAGTTCTCGCCCATGGTGATGGTGGCACCCATCTGCTGTAGCGCCTCGACGAAGCGCACATCGCCCTGGATGCTGTCGCGCCCCACGCCTTCGACCCGGATCGGGCCGCCAGTGATGGCGCCGGCGGCCAGGAAGTAGGAGGCTGAGGACGCATCGCCCTCGACGTGGATACTGCCCGGGCTGCGGTAATGCTGGCCGGGCTGGATGATGAACTGCTGCCAGCCGTCGCGCTCGACCTCGACGCCGAAGCGGCGCATCAGGTTCAGGGTGATCTCGATGTAGGGCTTGGAAATGAGTTCCCCGACCACGTCGATCTGCATGGCCTCCTCACGCGCCATCAAGGGTGCCGCCATCAGCAAAGCCGTCAGGAACTGGCTGGACACATTGCCGCGCACCTTCATGCGCGACGAGCTCAGCTGGCCGCGACGGATATGCAGCGGCGGGTAGCCCGGGTTGCCGGTGTAGTCGATACGCATACCGACTGCGTTCAAGGCATCGACCAGGTCGCCGATGGGACGCTCATGCATGCGCGGCACGCCGTGCAGCGTGTAGTCGCCACCCAGCACGGCCAACGCCGCGGTCAGCGGACGGATGGCGGTGCCGGCATTGCCCATGAAGAGATCAGCCTGATGCACCGGCAGTACGCCGTTGACGCCGTGTACGATGTAATCCTGGGTGCCTTCGATCTGCTCCCACTTCACGCCCAGGGTCTGCAAGGCCATCAGCATGACCAGGGTATCGTCGGAGGCCAGCAGGTCGAAGATGCGGGTGGTGCCGCCGGACAGCGCCGCCAGCAGCAGGATGCGGTTGGAGATGCTCTTGGAGCCGGGCAGCTTGACCGTGCCTTGCACGTGGTGCACCGGAGCCAGGTCGATATGACGGGGGTAGGAAGGCTGTTTCATCGTGATTCGTTTTCGGTGGATGAATCGGGCCGCCGCAGCGGCACGCAAAGTTTCATTATTCTGCCGGCAGGGGCGGCTCAGGCACCCTTGCGCTCGGCGGCCTCGATGGCGGCAGCCCATTGCTGGCGCGCATCGCGGGCACTGGCATAGACCTGTTCCAGCGCGGGGCCATCGCTATTGGCGATCATCTCGCGGATGGCCTGCAATTGCACCAGATAGGCATCGACTTCGGTCAACAGGGCATCGCGATTGGCCAGCGTGATGTCGCGCCACATCTCGGGCGAAGAAGCGGCAATGCGGGTGAAATCGCGGAAGCCGCTGGCGGCATACTGGAACAGCGTTTCCGCATGCGGCTTGGCGGCGATATCGTCCACCAGCGCAAAGGCCAGTACATGCGGCAGATGGCTGACCGAGGCAAACACTGCATCATGCTCCTGCGGCGAAAGACGATGGATGATCGCGCCACAGGCGCGCCAGGCGGCGGCGACCGTTTCCACGTCCTGCGCGGCGTTCTCGGGCAAGGCGGTGATGACCACCTTCTTGCCTTCGTAGAGGTCGGCCAGGGCGGCTTCCGGTCCATGCTGCTCGCGCCCGGCGATCGGATGGGCCGGGACGAACTGGCCGATGCGCGCACCCAGCACCTTGCGGGCGGCAGCAACCACGTCGCCCTTGGTGCTGCCGGCATCGGTGACGATGGCCTGCGAATCCAGGTGCGGGGCGATGGAGGCCAGGATGGCTTCGGTCTGGGCTACCGGGGCGGCCAGCAGGATCAGGTCGGCACCATCGACGGCGGCCGCCGGGTCGGTGGCAACGGTATCGATGAGCCCCAGTTCACGGGCGCGTTCCAGGCTGGCCAGGGAACGACCGACGCCGACGATGTGGGCGGCCTGGCCGGCGCGGCGCAGCGCCAGGGCAAACGAGCCGCCGATGAGGCCCACGCCGAAGATGACGACTTTCTTGAACACGGTGGACTCGGACGGTAAAGGTGTCAGGACGGCCGCCACTTACAGGCCCAGTGGATAGGAACCCAGCAGCTTGAAGAAGGCGGCATTCTGGCGCAGTTCCTCCAACGCCTGGGCGACCTTCTCGTCCTGCTCGTGACCTTCCAGGTCGACGTAGAAATAATATTCCCACGCTCCCATGCGGGCCGGTCGCGACTCGAAGCGCGTCATCGACACGCCATGACGCGCCAGTGGCGCCAGCAGGTTGTAGACCGCACCCGCCTTGTTGGGCACCGACAGCACGATGGAAGTCTGGTCACGGCCGGAGGGCGCCGTACGCAGACGGCCGATGATGGCGAAGCGGGTGCGATTGTGCGGGTCGTCCTGAATGTGCGCGTTGACGGTCTGCAGGTTGTACTTCTGCCCGGCGATCTCGCCGGCGATGGCCGCCACGCTCTTGTCTTCACCTGCCATGCGCGCCGCCTCGGCGTTGGAGGCCACCGCCTGGCGTTCGATGGAAGGATAGTTCATATTCAGCCACGCATTGCACTGGGCCAGGGCCTGCGAGTGTGCACAGATGCGGCTGATGCCCTCCATCCTGCCGTCGGCGGTCATGAGGCTGTGATGCACGGGGATGGATACTTCGCCGCTGATGGTCAGCGTGGTCTGCAGCAGCAGGTCCAGCGTGCGATTGATGACACCTTCGGAGGAATTCTCGATGGGGACCACGCCGAAATCGGCGGTACCGGCTTCGGCGTCGCGGAACACTTCATCGATGGAGACGCAGGGCAGACCTTCGATGGCGTGGCCGAACTGCTGGTACACCGCCTGTTCGCTGAAGGTGCCTTCGGGGCCGAGATAGGCCACGACCACGCGCTTTTCCAGCGCGCGGCAGGCCGACATCACTTCGCGGAAGATGGTCTGGATATCGGTCCCCAGCAAGGGGCCGGGATTGCGGTCGGCGGCGCGGCGCAGCACCTGGGCTTCGCGCTCGGGGCGAAACACGGGAGCATTGGTCTCGGCCTTGACGTGACCCACTTCCTGCGCGACGCGGGCGCGCTGGTTCAGGAGGTCGAGGATTTGCGCATCGATGGCATCGATCTTCTGGCGCAGGGGCAGCAACTTGTCGTCACTCATCTTGCTCTTTCAGTGTCTGCAGCCGCATTCCGGCGCGAAGACCGGCCTGCGGCGCTCTTGGCATGGCATTGGCATGGCGCACGACCGAAGGCCGGCACCGCACGGGCAGGCTGCCCGGTCAGGTGCGGTTCAACCGTGCTGCTTTTCGAAGTCTTTCAGATAATCGACCAGGGCCTGTACGCCCTCGATCGGCATCGCGTTATAGATCGATGCACGCATGCCGCCGACCGACTTGTGGCCTTTCAGCTGCAGCAGGCCGCGCTCTTTGGCGCCGACCAGGAAAGTGTCATTGAGCGACTCGTCGCGCAGGAAGAAGGGTACGTTCATGCGGGAACGGCAATCCACTGCGATCCGGTTGCTGTAGAAATCGGTGCTGTCCAGGTAACCGTAGAGCAGGCCAGCCTTGGCGACGTTGCGCGCTTCCAGCGCGGCCACGCCTCCCTGGCGCTTGATCCACTGGAACACCAGGCCGGCGATGTAGATCGCGTAGGTCGGCGGGGTGTTGTACATGGAATCGTTGTCAGCCACGATCTTCCAGTCGAAGGCCGAGGGACAGAACGGCAGCGCGTGACCGAGCAGGTCTTCGCGCACGATGACGATGGTCACGCCGGCCGGGCCGATGTTCTTCTGGGCGCCGCCGTAGATGACACCATACTTCGAGACATCGACCTCGCGCGAGAGGATGTGCGAGGACATGTCGGCCACCAGCGGCGCGCCGTCGGTATCGGCGGCGACCTCGGGTGTGTATTGGTATTCGACGCCGTCGATGGTTTCGTTGCTGCAGATGTGCACGTAGGCGGCATTGCGCGAGAGCTTCCAGTCACTGCGCGCCGGGATGCTGGCGAACTTGCGGTCGGCCGAGGAAGCCGCCACGTTGACGGTACAGTAGCGCCCCGCCTCCTTGATCGACTTGGTCGACCAGGAACCGGTGTTGATGTAGTCCGCCACGCCCGCTTCGTGCTTGCCGGCCGGGGAACGCAGGGCCGCCAGGTTCATGGGGATGATGGCGTTTTCGGCGATCGCCCCACCCTGCAGGAACAGCACCTTGTAGTTGGACGGGATGCCCATCAGCGCGCGCACATCGGCCAGCGCGGCTTCGATGATGGACATGTATTCCTTGCCGCGATGGCTCATCTCCATGACCGACATGCCACTGCCATGCCAGTCCAGCATCTCGTCGGCTGCCTGTTGCAGCACTTCCTTGGGCAATACCGCCGGTCCGGCGGAAAAGTTATAAACCATTTCTGCGTTCGCCATCAAAAAAGGCGGCCGGCATGTCACCAGCCGCCCGGGACTTGCTTTATTCGCCAGCGGCAGGTGTTTCGCTGCCGGCGCCCTCGGCGGTTTCGCCGTCGATCACGTCTTCCACATCGGACTCGACCACGCGTTGCAGGCCGGACAGCTTGGTGCCGTCTTCCACCGCAATCAGGGTCACGCCCTGGGTGGCACGACCCATTTCGCGGATCTCCGACACACGGGTGCGGATCAGCACGCCACCGGTGGTGATCAGCATGATCTCGTCGGTGGAATCGACCAGCGTGGCCGCAACCACCTTGCCGTTGCGCTCGCTGGTCTGGATCGCGATCATGCCCTTGGTGCCACGGCCATGGCGGGTGTACTCGGTGATCGGGGTACGCTTGCCGAAGCCGTTCTCGGTGGCCGTGAGCACCGACTGCTGCTCGTTCTCGGCCACCAGCAGGGCGATGACCTGCTGCGTTTCTTCCAGGTTCATGCCGCGCACGCCACGGGCGGTACGGCCCATGGGACGGACATCGTTTTCATCGAAACGCACCGCCTTGCCCGAATCCGAGAACAGCATCACGTCATGCGCACCATCGGTCAGCGCCGCACCGATCAGGAAGTCGCCCTCGTCAAGGTCCACCGCGATGATGCCGGCCTTGCGCGGGTTGGAGAAGTCCGACAGCGGGGTCTTCTTGACGGTACCCAGGCTGGTCGCCATGAAGACATAGCGGTCATCCGGGAAGCTGCGATTGGCGCCCGACACCGGCAGGATCACGGTGATCTTCTCGCCATCCTGCAGCGGGAACATGTTGACGATGGGCTTGCCGCGCGAATTGCGCGAACCCTGCGGCACTTCCCAGACCTTCAGCCAGTACAGGCGGCCACGGTTGGAGAAGCACAGGATGTAGTCATGCGTGTTGGCGATGAAGAGCTGGTCGATCCAGTCGTCATCCTTGGTCGCCATGGCCTGCTTGCCGCGACCGCCGCGCTTTTGCGCACGGTACTCGGAGACCGGTTGCGACTTCATGTAGCCGGTGTGGGACAGGGTCACCACCATGTCCTGCGGCGTGATCAGGTCTTCGGTGGCCAGGTCGGTGGCGTTGTGCTCGATGGTGGAGCGACGCTCGTCCTTGGCACCGATGCCGTAATCGTTCCTGGCGGCGTTGAGTTCGTCGGTGATGATGGCGGTCACGCGGGCCGGCTTGGACAGGATGTCCAGCAGGTCGGCGATCTGTGCCATCACGTCCTTGTATTCATTGACGATCTTGTCCTGCTCCAGCCCGGTCAGGCGTTGCAGGCGCATCTGCAGGATTTCCTGGGCCTGCTCATCGGAGAGCTTGTACAGACCATCGGACTGGATACCGTAGTGGACCGGCAGGCTTTCCGGGCGGAAGGCCTCGATACCGCCTTCGTTGGCTTCGCCGGCACGGGCCAGCATTTCGCGCACCATGGACGAATCCCAGGCGCGCGTCATCAGCTCGGCCTTGGCAATCGGCGGCGTCGGTGCGGCACGGATGATGGCGATGAAATCATCGATGTTGGCCAGTGCCACGGCCAGGCCTTCCAGCACGTGGCCGCGCTCGCGCGCCTTGCGCAGTTCGAACACGGTGCGGCGGGTAACCACTTCGCGACGGTGCGACAGGAAGCATTCCAGCAATTGCTTCAGGTTCAGCAGGCGGGGCTGGCCATCGACCAGGGCCACCATGTTCATGCCGAAGGTGTCCTGCAGCTGGGTCTGCTTGTAGAGGTTGTTCAATACGACCTCAGGCACTTCGCCACGCTTCAGTTCGATCACCACGCGCATGCCGGACTTGTCGGACTCGTCGCGCAGGTCGGAAATGCCTTCCAGCTTCTTGTCGCGCACCAGCTCGGCGATGCGTTCGAGCAGCGCCTTCTTGTTGACCTGGTAGGGCAGCTCATCGACGATGATGGCGATGCGGCCTTCACGACCATACTCTTCGAAGTGGGTCTTGGCGCGCATGACCACGCGACCACGACCGGTGCGATAACCATCGCGCACGCCGGAGACGCCGTAGATGATGCCGCCGGTCGGGAAGTCCGGTGCCGGCACCAGCTCGATCAGTTCATCGATGGTGCAATGCTCGTTGGCCAGCAGGTGCAGCGCGCCGGTGATCACTTCGGTGATGTTGTGCGGCGGAATGTTGGTGGCCATGCCCACGGCAATGCCGGAGGAGCCGTTCACCAGCAGGTTGGGGATACGGGTCGGCAGGACCGACGGTTCCTTTTCCTTGCCGTCGTAGTTGGGCACGAAATCGACGGTTTCCTTCTCGATATCGGCCAGCAGTTCGTTGGCGATCTTGTCCAGGCGGCACTCGGTGTAACGCATCGCCGCGGCGCCGTCGCCGTCGATGGAACCGAAGTTGCCCTGGCCGTCGACCAGGGTGTAGCGCAGCGAGAAGTCCTGGGCCATGCGCACCAGGGTGTCATAGATGGAGGCATCACCGTGCGGGTGGAACTTGCCCATCACTTCACCGACCACGCGCGCACACTTCACGAAGGGGCGGTTCCAGACGTTGTTCATCTCGTGCATCGCGTACAGCACGCGGCGATGCACCGGCTTCAAGCCATCGCGCACGTCCGGCAGTGCCCGACCCACGATCACGCTCATGGCGTAATCGAGGTAACTCTTGCGCATCTCTTCTTCGAGGGAAATGGGGATGGTTTCTTTAGCGAATTGATCCATTGGAGAGTCGAAAGATGTTTCCCGGCCAGAAAATCCTGCCGGGCGGGCGTGGCCCTTGGACTGATCAGAACAGTGGATTCTAGCATGCCGGGAGGGTCAAAAGCCCGCCAACCGCCCTCAAAACGCCTCCAACGGCCTGCATCGCGGCGCCGCACCGACTTGACGCAAAAATGCAGTGCACCGCCACCAGGCGCTCCCAGCCTGCGAGAGCGGCCGACCTTTGCGTCTGGCTCGCTATATATATTAGATGTCCGTGACGGCAGCTCAGTGCTCAGCACACGATCAGCGGGCGGTTCACATGAGCTTCACACGAACCCACATGAACAGCCTCAACATAATTGCCGCACAGCATCATTTGCTCATGCAATTGCCGCATGGTGTTGAAATTACAAATGGGAAAAAGCTTTCCCGACATCATTCCCACACTGCCTGCCAGAAAAAATCATCATGAGCCCACGGGGCGATGCCCCGGAGAAAATGACAACTACTTGCCCCGGCGAAAATGCGCGAACTGTATGAAAAATAAGGATTTTCTTAAAAAAACCGTGATTTTTAAGGCCTGGATGGAACAAAAACGGCTCAAAAATATCCCGTTGCGAAGAAACAACACAGTCCCAAAAACGTTGTCTGGACCAATTGGCAAGCATCGCTGAAGGACAATCCGTGTGGCAGAATGGCGGCTAAGTTCATTACTAGCCCCATGGAACAAGGGCCAGTGACGACCTGAACACATGATATTATTCATTTTTTGATGTCGTAATCTTGTAGCGCAGTTTATCTGCGGATATCTCACCCGAGAGGAGAAACATGAACAAATTAGCAAAACTCGTCTTCGCTGCTGCGTCCGCAGCCATCGCACTGTCTGCCACCGCTCAGGAAACCAAGGACATCAAGGTTCGTCCCGGCAGCCTGTATCTGCAAGATGGCCGTGACGTCGTGACCCGCAGCGGTTACGGTCTGTGCTGGCAAACCGCTTACGTGAACGGTCCGTGCGAAGAACCGCCGGCACCGGCTCCGGTTGCTGCTGCCGCTCCTGCTCCGGCTCCGGCTCCTGTCGCTGCCCCGACCTCGGAAAAGGTCACCTACGCTGCTGACGCCTTCTTCGATTTCGACAAGGCAACCCTGAAGCCTGCTGGCAAGGCCAAGCTGGACGAACTGGTTGGTAACCTGAAGGCCATCAACCTGGAAGTCATCATCGCTGTCGGCCACACCGACTCGATCGGCTCCGTTGCCTACAACCAGAAGCTGTCGGTTCGCCGCGCTGAGTCCGTCAAGGCCTACCTGGTGTCGAAGGGCGTCGAAGCCAACCGCGTCTACACCGAAGGCAAGGGCAAGTCGCAACCGGTCGCCGACAACAAGACCGCTGCTGGCCGCGCCAAGAACCGTCGCGTGGAAATCGAAGTTGTGGGTACCCGCAAGTAATCGATTTACGCTACAAGGCTCTATGAACCCCGCTTCGGCGGGGTTTTTTTATTGCTGCTGCATTTGCGTGTCAGCGCGTTTTTGTGGTCGTTCTTGATCTGCCGCCGCCAACCGTGGCTGTCCGTTTGGGCTATCATTAGGCCCCATGAACACGACCATTGTGACCAACGCGACCATGAACGCCGATCCTCAAGAGATCCAGAAATTCAGTGAACTGGCCCATCGCTGGTGGGACCCGGGTTCGGAATTCCGTCCCCTGCATGAAATCAACCCGCTGCGCCTGGAATGGATCAATGCACGCGCTCCGCTGGCCGGCAAGAAAGTCATCGACATCGGCTGCGGTGGTGGCATCCTGGCCGAATCCATGGCCATCAAGGGCGCCGACGTCACCGGCATCGACCTCTCCGACAAGGCCCTGAAAGTGGCCGACCTGCACAGCATGGAATCGGGCGTGCAGGTGCGCTACGAAAAGATCGCCGCCGAAGACATGGCGGCACGCGAAGCCGGCCAGTACGACGTGGTGACCTGCATGGAAATGCTGGAACACGTCCCCGATCCGGCCGCCATCGTACGCGCCGCCGCCACCCTGGCCAAGCCGGGCGGCAAGCTGTTCTTCTCCACGCTGAACCGCAACATGAAGTCTTACGTGATGGCCATCATCGGCGCCGAATACGTGCTGCGCCTGCTGCCCAAGGGCACGCATGATTACGCCAAGTTCATCACCCCGGCCGAGCTGGCCCGCTACACCCGCGAAGCCGATCTGCAGATCGACGCCTTCAAGGGCATGGGCTACAACCCGCTGACCAAGATCTACTCCCTCAACGCGGACACCAGCGTCAACTACCTGGTGGCCTGTACCAAGCTGGCCTGATCGGCCATCCCGCCGCCGCAGCCATGCTGCGGCCCCCCTCCCCTCCACTGCCATCACTGACACGACCCCATGCCACTACGCCCTCCGCGCGCGATCCTGTTCGACCTCGACGGCACCCTCGCCGATACCGCACCCGACCTCGCGGCGGCCGCCAATTTTCTGCGCCAGGAGCGCGGTCTGGGCGACGCTCCCTATGAGCAGCTACGTCCGGTCGCCTCGGCCGGTGCGCGTGGCCTGATCGGCGCGGCGCTCGGCATCCATCCGGGCGACGACCGGTACGAAGCGCTGCGCGTGCGCTTCCTGGATCGTTACGAAGCCAACATGAGCCAGCACAGCCGCCTGTTCGACGGCATCCCCGAACTGTTGGCCCAGCTGGAATCGCGCCAGATCGCCTGGGGTATCGTTACCAACAAGGCAGCGCGCTTCACCGATGTCCTGGCGCCGCAGATCGGCCTGGGCCAGGCTGCCTGCATCATTTCCGGCGATACCACACCACATCCCAAGCCGCATCCTGCCCCCCTGCTGGAAGCCGCGCGGCGCCTGCAATTGGCACCCGAGGATTGCTGGTACGTCGGCGACGACCTGCGCGACATCCAGGCCGGCCGTGCCGCCAGCATGCCTACCATCGCCGCCGCCTGGGGCTACTGCGGCCATAGCGAGCCCACTGGATGGGATGCCGATGCCCTGCTGCATACCCCACTGCAGATCCTTACCCTCCTCTCCTGATGCTCCGGCGGCGCCCTGCGGAAACTTGGGCGCCGCTTTCCCCTCCTAGCACTGCACCACCATACGCCAGCGTCACGTATCACAGCGACGGCGCCTCGCATTAGAATGACGGCAGGCGGGCTCGCCGCTGCTGAGCACCGATCGCCGCCGACACATCACAATCAGAACCGGCCTCCCTTGCAACCAATGCAGCCAGTGCAGCGGACGGGCCGGCACCGACAAGGGAAAACCGCAATGACCAAGCCGGGCACCGCCTCTTTCACCCAGCATCCCGCGTGGCAGCGCCTGCGCCGCCCCCTCCGATGGCTGGCCTGGACCCTGGTCGTCCTGCTGGTACTGGCCGCCCTCAGCTGGGCTGCCCTGCCGTCCCTGGTGCGCAAGATCGCCATCGACCAGACCCAGGCGCAGATCGGTCGCAAGCTCTCCATCGGCGAGATCAGCTTCAATCCCTTCCGGCTGGCGCTGCGGGCCTCCGATATCACGCTCTTCGAAGCCGATGGCAAGAGTCCCTTCTTCAGCACCCAATCGCTGCTGGTGGACATCTCCTCGGCCTCGCTGCTACGCATGGCGCCGGTACTGGATGAGATCAGGCTGACCACCCCGCAACTGCATGTCATCCGCCTGGACGCCAACGGCAGCGGCCACTACAACTTCTCCGACATCCTCGAGCGGCTGGCCGCGCAACCCAAGAGCGAAGGCCAGGCCCGCTTCTCTCTGGCCAACGTGCAATTGCAGGATGGCGCAATCCGCTTCGAGGACAAGGTCAGCGGCAAGAACATCGACATCGCCGCTCTGCAACTGGGCCTGCCCTTCATCTCCAACCTGCCCGGCAACATCGACAGCTTCGTGCAGCCGCAACTGGCCGCTACCATCAACGGCACGCCGCTGCACCTGAAGGGTCGCAGCAAGCCCTTCGCCTCGTCCCAGGAATCGGCCTTCGCCATCGACATCGACCAGCTGGACCTGGTCAGCTACCTGCCTTTCGTTCCGGCAGAATTGCCCCTCGCAGTACAGAGCGCCAAGCTCACCACCAGGCTGGACCTGGGCTTCAGCCGCAAGGAAGACAAACCCAGCGTGACCCTGGCCGGTGATATCCGCATCGATGACATCTCCTTGCAGGACAAGGCCAAGGCCCCGCTGCTCAAGGCCAAGTCACTGGCCGTGCAGCTCGGTCAATTCGACCTGCTGGCCGCCAGCGGCGAGATCAGCCAGATCAGCCTGGAACAGCCGCAAGTCTGGGTCGACATGAATGCCCGCGGAGAAATCAACTGGTTGCGCGCCCTCGCCAGCAACACCAGCAACACCCGCAACGGCAAGGCCACGGCCAAACCGGGCGCCACGCCAGCACAGGCTGGCGCGCCGGCACCAACGACACCAGCATCAACTGCCCCCATCGTCCTGCAACAATTGAAAGTGCACGGTGGTGACATCAACTGGCGCGACCAGGCCAACGCCAGCCCGGCGCAGGACATCAAGCTCACCAAACTGGAGATCAGCGCCACCGGTCTGTCCACCGGCACCGATGCCAAGCCGGCCCAACTGAATCTGTCGGTGACGGAAAACGGCCACGGCACGCTGGGCTTCGACGGCCAGGTCCAGCCGCTCAAGGTGCAGGTCAGCGGCAAGCTCAAGCTGGAACGCATCGACCTCGCCGCCTACCGCAATTACCTGGGGCGCACGCCCGTCACCGACATCGCCGGCAAGCTCTCCGGCAACACTACCCTGCAACTGCGTGATGGGCACATCAAGCTCGACGACACCAGCGTGGACCTGGCCGACCTGCGCCTGACACCCCCAGGCAAGGGCGCCCAGCCGATCAGCCTGCAGTCCCTGTCATTGCAGGCAAAAAATCTCAGTGACACGCTGGACCAGACCATCCCCTTCAAGCTGCAGGCACGCTTCGACAAGACCGGCGGCGCCGAACTGAGCGGCCAGGCCGCACCACGCCTGAAGCAGCTGGACCTCGACCTGGACGTCAAGGACCTGCCCATCGCGCCCTTCCAGCACTACTTCACCGATGTCCTCAACGTGACCCTCAGCACCGGCCTGGTCAGCGCCAAGGGCAAGCTGGCCGTCACACCGCCGCTGGAAGCGCAAAAACTCGCGCTGGATTACAAGGGCGAGGCCGCCATCACCAACCTGCGCATGCAGGACAAGGTCACCTCCACCGACTTCCTGCGCTGGCGTACCCTGGCCCTGAGCGGCATCCAGGCCAGACTGGGTGCGCGCACGCAAGTGGCGCTGGAGAAGATCACCCTGTCCAACTTCTACGCCCGCGCGATCCTCTCCGACAAGGGCCGCCTGAACCTGCAGGACATCGTCGTGGCTGACGCGCAGGAGCAGGGCTCGATCACCGACGACAGCAAGAAGGACAGCAAAGAGGCCAAACCCGGCAACACCGGCACCTCCCGCAAGACCACCTCCAGCGCCCCCGTGACCACCCCAGCCGCCTCCGCTGATGCGCCCATCGTGCGCATCGGACAGGTGGTCCTGGATGGCGGCAACATCAACTACACCGACAACTTCGTCAAACCCAACTACACCGCCAACATGACCGGCCTGGCCGGCACCATCGGCCAAATCTCCTCGGAGAAGCCGCAGCCCGCGCCCGTCAACATCAACGGCAAGATCGACAACGACGCGCCGCTGCAGATTTCCGGCTCGCTCAATCCGCTGTTCAAGCCCATGTACCTTGATCTCAAGGCCAGCGCCAACGGCGTGCAACTGCCGCGCCTGACGCCCTATTCCGCCAAGTACGCCGGCTACCCGATCACCAAGGGCAAGCTGTCCATGGACGTGCAATACAAGATCGAGAACGACAAGCTGGTCGCCCAGAACGACCTGCGCATCGAACAGCTGACCTTCGGCGAACGCGTGGACAGCCCCGACGCCACCAAGCTGCCGGTGATGCTGGCGGTCTCGCTGCTCAAGGATCGTGACGGCAACATCAATCTCAACCTGCCGATTTCAGGTTCGCTCTCCGACCCCGAGTTCTCGGTCGGCGGCATCATCGTGCGGGTCTTCGTGAACCTGATCGTCAAGGCCGTCACCTCCCCCTTCGCCCTGATCGGCTCGATGTTCCGTGCCGACGAGCACATCGGCGAATTGCGCTACATCGAGTTCGCGCCCGGTTCTTCAGAGGTCACCGACGAAGTCCGCAAGAAGCTCGATGCCCTCGGCTACGTCCTGCACGAACGCCCCGGCATCAAGCTCGACATCACCGGCCGTGTCGATCCGCAGATCGATGACCAGGGCCTGCGCCAGGAAGCCCTGGAACGCAAGATGCGCGGCCTGAAGCGCGCCGACCTGATCGCCCGCGAAGGCCAGCCCTCCGCCCCGGTACGCATCAGCCCGGCCGAGCGCGGCAAGTATCTGGAGCGCGTCTACAAGGACAGCAAATTCGACAAGCCGCGCAACGTGATCGGGTTGTCCAAGTCCCTACCGCCGGAAGAGATGGAAAAGATGATCCTGGAACACACCGAGGTCACCCAGGATGATCTGCGCAATCTGGCCCAGCGTCGAGCCGACCAGGTGCGCAATTACCTGCAGGAGCAAAGCGTGATCGACCCGGCGCGCATCTTCCTGATCGCCCCCAAGTTGGACGGCGCCGGCATTCCAGCCAAGGAGCCCAAGGCGCGGGTGGAACTGACGATCCAGTGATTGAATGAACGGATGAATGGATGAGTGGAGTGGACGCCGGACCTTGAAAAGCCCGGCCACGCCCATACAACTAGGAGTAGGTTATAATTTACCTCCCGCCGAAAAGCGGGCGCCTCTCTAGCGGGAGGCAAGCGTAATACGCAGATTCAAGCGCCCAGCTGGATTTGCGAAGCTTCAACACTCACGGGGCCGACTTGGTTTCGACAGGGGTTGCAAAGCGGAACAGGGCATGCCGAGGACTGGTTACCTCGTTAATCCATCCGGAACTGCTTAAATGCAAACGACGAATCTTACGCTCTCGCAGCGTAAATCGCACCTAGAAACCTAAGAAATTTCTAGCTCTACAGCACTTCTTCCCTGGGGTGTGCTGGCAACAGCGGTAGAGTCATTTACAGGGAATCGTGGCGTATCGGGTTACTTGATACGTCATTAAATCCAAGGTAACTCGTCCTGTCGAAGCGTGTGCGTCCGCGTCGCCAGGATTAAAACCAATTGACTGCACTACGCATGTAGAACTGTCTGTAGAGTGCTTCTGGACGCGGGTTCGATTCCCGCCGGCTCCACCAAACACATTTCCAGCTCATTCCAGTGGAATTAAAAAACCCTAAGAAATCAAACACTTAGGGATTTTTTTCGTCTGAAATCTGCAGAAGGGCATTCCACTTCCGCCAACAGGAAGCAGAACCCCAGCGTGCAGGCACCCGCCCCCATCACCTCCGGACATTTCCCGGCTAGCCCCCGATCGCGCCCTGTCGCGCCAACAGATCCTGCAGCGCCTGGTTCTCCATCTGCATCGTCCGGGACAGCTCGACGGCCAGGAACTCGATGAAGGCGCGCACCGCCGGGACCAGGCCGCGGCGCGAAGGGAATACGGCATGCAACTGGTGGGCCGCTGCGCGATAGTCCGGCAGCACGACCACCAGTTCGCCGCGCTCGATCGCCTGGCGGCATACATTGAAGGGAAGTACGGCCAGTCCCGCACCTCCCATGGCCGCAGCCTGCATCAGATGCACGTCGTCGGTTACCAGTACCGGCGCATAAGCGACGTCCACCATCGCATTGTCCGCGCCCTGCAGCCGCCAGCGCGCCGCTTCGCCTGGCATGCCCCCCGGTCCCAGTCCACGTTGTCCCTGCAGGGCTTGCACCGAGCCGAAGGGGCCATGGGTAGCAACGAAGTCCGGGCTGGCCGTGAGGATCTGGTGGCTGGTGCCGAAGCTTCGCACCACCAGGTTGGAATCCTCCAGCGTACTGCGCACCCGCATGGCGACATCGATGCCTTCGCCGATCACATCAACGCGCCGATTGCTCAACTCCAGTTCCAGCCGCACATCAGGATGAGCCGTGAGAAAACGGGCCAACAGCGGTGCCAGGAAGATATGCGACACGCCCATGGGCGAACTGACCCGCAGGCGACCGGCCGGGCGTGCACCGGCGTGTTCGGTGACCTCCACCGCCGCGCGTGCGGCATGTGTCATCGCCTCGCAGTGGGTGAAGAACGCCGAGCCCACCTCGGTCACCCGCACCACCCGCGTGGAGCGCTGCAGCAGGCGCACGCCCAGTCGCTGCTCCAGTTCGGCCACGCGGCGGCTGATGCGCGACTTGGGCGTGTTCAACGCCCGCGCAGCGGCTGAAAAGCTGCCATGCACGACCACAGCGGCAAACAAGGCCAAATCGTTGAGGTCTTCCATGAGACGGATCCAGAATGGAAAATTCTGATTATAGACAGCTGATTGTCCTATATGGAGAACAATCTGATCCAATTCCGCTGGCTAGTGAAGAGGGTTTCGGGCCGGTATCGTGGCTCCTGTCGCTCTGATTACCGATCCCTGAAAGGACCTCACCATGAAGATTCTCCATCTCGACTCCAGCATCCTCGGGGACGCTTCTGCCTCCCGCGTGCTCAGTGCTGCCCTGGTTGAAGAACTGCGCAGCCGCTATCCCGAGGCGACAGTCACCGCCCGCGATCTGGTCGCCGCTCCCATCGCGCATCTTGACGGCCCCATCGCAGGCGGCTTCCGCCAGCCAGGCACGGTCACCAGCGACGCCGGCCTGCGCGCTGAACATACGCTCTCAGACACCCTGGTCAGTGAACTGCTGGCGAGCGATGTCATCGTACTGGGCGCGCCGATGTACAACTTTTCGGTTCCGAGCCAGCTCAAGGCCTGGCTGGACCGCATTGCCCAACCGGGGCGTACCTTTCGCTATACCGAAACCGGTCCCGTTGGCCTGGCGGGTGACAAGGCGGTGCTGGTGGCATCGACGCGGGGCGGCATGTATTCCTCCGGCCCGGCGGGCAGCATGGATCATCAGGAATCGTATCTGAGCGCGTTCTTCGGTTTCATCGGTATCAAGCGGGTGAGCTTCGTGCGTGCCGAATTGCTCACCAAGGGCGCCGAATTGCGCAGCACCTCGATGCGCCAGGCTCTGGATGCGGTGCCGGCGGCAGTTACGGGATTGCTCACGCGCGAAGGGGCCTGATCATGATCCATGTCGTGACATTGACCTACCTGCGGCCGGTCGAGGACATCAACCAGCATCTGGACGCCCACAAGAGGTGGCTGATCGACAACGTCAGGCAAGGCAAGGTGATCCTTGCCGGCCCCATGGAAAACCGGACAGGCGGGCTGCTGCTGGCCAGTTGTTCCGATCGCGAGGAACTTGACGCCATGATGGCGCAGGACCCGTTCATCGAGAGCGGCGTTGCCAGCTATGAAGTGTATGCCTGCGTGCCGGCGCTGGCATCGCTGCAATTTCCGCCACATTGGGCGCCGCTGGCCAAGTTCGTCTAGGGCAGGCTCAGCGCTGCCGTCTCGTAGAGGAAATCGGCGCAATCCCTCAGCGCCTGTGCGAGGTCAGGACCGTGGACATATACTCCAGCGCAAAGTCCACGAAGGTCCTGGCCCGCAGCGGCAGGTTGCGCCGCGCCGGATAGACCACGTGCGCCGGCAGCGTGCTGGCTTCCCACTTCGGCAGCAGTCGCACCAGCCGGCCGGAGACCAGGTCCTCCTCGACCAGCCAGGTCGGCAACGCCGCCACGCCGAGGTCCATGCGCGCTGCTTCGCGCAGGCTGGTCACGCCTTCGGATTGCAGCAGCGGTCGCACCTGCAGGCGACTTTCCTCCCCGTCCCGATACAGCGTTACCTCGCGCGTGCCGCCAAAGGTAGCGGACGACAGGATCACCCACGGCCATTCCTGCAGGTCCTCCGGACGACGGCAGCGGCGGTGTGCCGCCACCAGCCCGGGTGACGCCACCACATGACGGCGGATCTGTCCCAGGGAGCGCGCCACCACCCGGTCGTCGGTCAACGCGCCAGCGATGATGCCGACGTCACAGCCCTCCTCGATCATGTGCAGCGGACGGTTCGAATAGGCCAGTTCCATCGTCACGCCGGGGTGTGCGTGGATGAAACTGCTGATGAGACGACTCACCACGGTCTGCCCGAAGTCGATGGTGGAAAACACCCGGATGTTGCCCTGCAGTCCGCCCTGTTCCAGCCTCAGTCGTTGCTGGGCTGCGTCGGCCAGTTCGATGAGGGCACGGGCATCATGCAGGAAGCGCTGGCCGGTCTCGGTCAGGCTCATACGATGGGTATCGCGCCTGAGCAGCTCGGCACCGCACTGCTGTTCCAATGCGCTCAACTGCCGGCTCAGGGTCGGCTGGGTCATCCGCAGCGCCCGCGCAGCGGCGGAGATACTGCCGCATTCGACGATGGCAACGAAGCTGCGCAACAGGACCAGATCATCGAACATGGCTATGCAATAAGTGGATAAACGATATGTCGATTATACGGCTACAGCAGAAGCGGCGGCAGTGAGATGATTCTTCCATGCCGTTCCACCCCAATGACTTTCCATTCAGGAGAAAAACCATGACCAGCATCGCCAATACAGCTTCCGGTTCCCGGTCCAGCAACAAGGTCGCCATCGTCACCGGCGCATCACGCGGCATCGGTGCCGCCATCGCCAAGCGGCTGGCGGCCGACGGCATTGCCGTCATCATCAACTATGCCGGGCGCAAGGCCGACGCAGACGCGGTCGTGGCCGAGATCGAAGGCGCCGGCGGACGCGCTGCCGCAGTCCAGGCCGATGTCGCCGTCCCGGCCCAGGTGGCCGCCATGGTCGATCAGGCCTGCACGCTCTTCGGTGGCGTCGACTTCCTGGTCAATAACGCCGGCATCATCCAGCCCGGCCTGACCATGCTGGCCGATACCGATGACGAACTCTTCGACCGGCTCATCGCCATCAACCTCAAGGGAAGTTTCAACACCATGCGCATCGCCGCCAAACGGCTGCGCGAAGGGGGACGCATCGTCAATTTTTCCAGCAGCGTGAAGACTCTGGCCTTGCCCGGTTACTCGGTCTACGCCGGCACCAAGGCAGCGGTGGAGGCCATGACCAATATCTTCGCCAAGGAATTGCGCGGACGCAGCATCACCGTCAATGCGGTGGCGCCGGGACCGACCGCCACCGATCTCTTCCTCAAGGACAAGAGCGAGGCCCAGATCGAACACCTGGCCAAGCTGCCGCCGCTGGAACGCCTGGCGCAGCCGGACGATATCGCTGAGGTGGTGGCCTTCCTGGTCAGCCCGGCCGGCGGCTGGATCAACGGCCAGACCATCCGCGCCAATGGCGGCATGGTCTGAGCCCACGCTCAGCGCACCGGATAATCCACCTGGTGCCGCGCGATGCGCAGGCTGCCCAGTTGCTGGCGCACGGCTAGGTGGGCGGGGTGATCGGCATAGGCACGCAAGGCCTCGGCGCTGTCGAATTCCGTGACCAGCACCACGTCACAGGCGTAATCGACGCCACTGACGTCGGTGCCGACCTCCAGATGGCGCAGGCCGGGAATGCGGCCGGCCAGCCCTTCGAAGGCTTGCCTGACCTGTTCGACATTGGTCAGATGCGGCGCGCTACCGCGCTCGCCCTGGATGTCCCACATCACGATGTGCCGGACTGCCATCTCAGTTCCCCGCAACCGGTGCATGGCCATGCCAGGCATTTTCCAGCAAGGCGCGCAAGGCGGCCCGCTCCAGCGGACGCGGATTGGCGTAGGCATTCTGCAAGGCGATATCGGTGCAGCGATCAAGCTCTTCATAGGGCATGCCCAGCTCGCGCAGCGACAACGGCGCCTGCAGCGCGCGCGCCAGGGCATGCACGCCCTGTGCCGCGTCCGCGCTACCGAGGGCGCGGGCGATGCGCTGCATGGCCTGCGGTGCGGCCGGCGCATTGTAGGCCAGCGCATGCGGCAGGATCACGGTATGGGTCTCGGCATGCGGCAGGTTGTAGCTGCCGCCCAGCGTGTGGCACAGCTTGTGATGCAGCGACATGCCGACATTGCCCAGCACCGTCCCGCACAGCCAGGCACCGTACAGGCATTGGCTGCGGGCATCCAGGTCATCGGCGCGCAGGACGATCTGCGGCAGCCCTTCGGCCAGTGCGCGGATACCCTCCTCGGCCAGCATCGACATGATGGGATTGGCATCGGCCGCGTACAAACCCTCGGCCGCATGCGCCATGGCATTGATGCCGCTGGTGACCGACAAGGGCAGCGGCAGGCCCAGGCTCAACTCGGGATCGTAGATCACGGTGCGCGGCAAGACGCGCACATCGCGCCCGGTCTTCTTGAGGCCGGCTTCGGTGATGCCATAGATCGGCGTCATCTCGCTGCCGGCATAGGTGGTCGGGATAGCAAGGATGGGCAGCTCGGACTCCAGCGCAATGGCCTTGCCCAGGCCCATGGTGGAACCGCCGCCGATGGCGATGGCGCAATCGGCCTCCAGTTCCCGGGCGACTTCGCGGGCGTGGCGCGCGGTCTCGATGGGCACATGCATGACGGCCTGATCGAAGATACCGGCGCAGCGTTCGCCGATCAGCGCGGCCACACGTTCGGCCTCGGCACGCTGGCCCGGGGTACACAGCACCAGGGCACGGCGGGCGCCCAGGTGCTCGGTTTCGCCGACCAGATGTTGCAGGCTGCCGGCGCCGAAGATCACGCGGGCCGCAGCGCTGGTGTAGGTAAAGGCTTGCATGGTGGTCTCGGTTCAGTTGCGCTGGGGATTGAGGATGAAATCATAGTGCAGCGTGTAGAAGGGCTGCTCGCAACGACTGCCATCGGGGGCGATACCCGGTTCATGGCGCGGCCAGTCGGCGATCAGCGTGGAACGCACGCCGAACACGGCATCCGAGTCCAGGTAGTGGTCGCCACGGCGGAACACGTGGGTGATCAATGTTTCATGGCCCTCGGCCCGGATGCGGAAATGCAGGTGGGCCGGGCGCCACGGATGCCGCCCCAGCTTGTCCAGCATCCGCCCCACCGGACCGTCATGCGGGATCGGATAGGAGTTGGCCAGGATGCTGCGGAAATGGAAGCGTCCCTGGGCGTCGGTCTGCAGGGTGCCACGGGCTTGCAGCTGATCCAGGTCGGGATACTGCACATCATAGAAACCATCTTCGTCGGCCTGCCACACTTCCAGCGTGGCATGGGCCAGCGGCTGTCCATCCAGTCCGCGCACGCTGCCGCTGACGAAGCAGGGCTCGCCCCGCGCACCGTTGGCGATGTCGGCGCCCAGTTCGTAGCGTGGCGAATTCTCGACATGGAAAGGGCCGAACACCGTGGCCTCGGTGCAACCGGCGGGCTTGTGGTTCTGCTGCGCCATCACCAGCGTGGACAGGCCCAGGATGTCGGAGAGCAGGATGAACTCCTGGCGCTTGTCGGAACACATCTGGCCGGTCTCGGTGAGAAAACGGATGCCCTCGAACCATTCTTCCTCGGTCAGCTTGACCTCGCGGGCGAAGGCGTGCAGGTGCTGCACCAGGCTGGTCATGATCTGCCGCAGGCGCTCATCGGGCATGCCTGCATGGCGGGCCAGCACGGCCTGGGTGATGGTGTCTTCGTTCAGGTTGAGCATGGTCTCCTCGCTTTTTCTGATGGATCGTCCGGATTTTTCCGCTGGGCGTTAATATAGGCCGGTTTTTTGGATGGATATATGCCGGAAGTGGAAAACTGTTTTCCACCCGGCCATGACGGGAGACCCGGGTGGACCGCTGGAGCCAATTCGAACTCTTCGTGCAGGTGGCCGAGCTGGGCAGCCTGTCGCGTGCGGCAGAGGCGCTGGGCATGTCCAATGCCGCGGCCAGTCGTAGCCTTGCCGCACTGGAAGAACGCCTGGGTGCACGCCTGGTCGAACGCAGCACGCGCCGTCTGGGACTGAGCCAGACCGGCGAAGCCTTCTACCGCCAATGCAAGGCGGCCCTGGGGCAGATGAAGGAAGCCGAGGAACTGGTCAACGCCAATAGCGTGGCGCCCAGCGGCATGTTGCGAGTGACTTCCTCGCTGTCGTTCTGCATGAAGCACATCAGCCCCATCCTGCCCCGCTTTCACCAGCTCTATCCGGACATCTCCCTGGACCTGGTGGCGGCCAACCGCTATGTCGACCTGCTCGACAGCGGTATCGATATCGCCATCCGCACCCGCGAATTCGAACCGGATTCCAACATCGCCGTGCGCCGCCTGGCCTCGACCCGCCGCATCCTGGCGGCCGCTCCCGGTTACCTGGCCGCCCGCGGGGTGCCGCGCACGCTGGACGACCTGGCCGCGCACGACCTGCTGGTCTACAGCCACGCCAACCAGCCCAACAGCCTGCGCTTCCAGCATCGCCAGGCCGGTGAGCGCGCGCTGGACATCAGCGCCCTGATGCAATCCAACGACGGCCAGATCATCCGGGCCGCCGCGCTCGAGGGGCTGGGCATCCTGATCCAGCCCAACTACATCATCTACGACGACGTCGTGGCGGGCCGGCTGGTACCGATACTGGATGAATGGGACCTGCCGCGCCTGACCATCAACATCGCCTACCAGGGACGCAAGCACCTGCCGGCCAAGGTGCGGGTGTTCATTGATTTCCTGGTCCAGCATTTCGAGGAAATGGACTACGAGCGCAAATGGACGCGCTGAGCGGTCTCTCTCGGTCGCCAAAATACCGACTGGTAAATAAAAAATACCAATCAGTAGCATTTGCCTTTCGTTGGTAGTAATCTAGCGGCCATGTGAAGCCCGCGCCCTGGCGCCCCGACGTTCGCCACGAGGAATGACTCGCATGTCCATCACTACTACCCTGCCTGCCTCCCTGTTTCCGTTTCGCCGGCTGCGCCTGCCCCTGCTCCTGCGCTTGTGCAGCGGCCTGCTGCTACTGGCCCTGACCGGGATGGCCGCAGCACAGGCCGCCGCCCCCTGGCAGGAGGTATTGCCGCAGGCCCAGGCCGTGGGTAACGGCACCATGCGCTGGCTGGGCCTGCGCATCTATGACGCCACCTTGTGGGCGCCACAGCGCCCGCTGGATGATAACCAGCCTTTCGCACTGCAACTGGATTACAAGGTGAGCATCAGCCGCGAGCGACTGGCCAATACCTCCATCGACGAAATCCAGCGCATGAGTCCGGCGCCGATCCCCGGTCCCACGCTGGCCCGCTGGAAGAGCGAGCTCAACCGCGCCTTTGTCGATGTCGCCGATGGTGATGAACTGGTGGGGGTCTATCTGCCCCGGCGCGGCATGCGGCTCTACGACAAGGACAAGCTGCTGGCAGAGATCGCCGATCCCGAACTGGCACGCTCCTTCTTCAATATCTGGCTCGGCCAGCCCAGCCGCGATGATGGCCTGAGGCGCCGCCTGCTCGGGGAAACGCCTTGAGCGCAGGTGCCGCCCGCCAGACCGGGCGCTGGCAGGACGCGGCCTATGGCATGCTGGGCGCGCCGCTGGCGATGGCGGCGCTGCCGTTGTTCGTGCAGCTGCCGGCGTATTACGCCAGCCACGTCGGCGTCGCACTGGCACCGCTGGGGTGGGTGTTGTTCGCTGCGCGCCTGCTGGACATGCTGCAGGACCCGCTCTTCGGTCATCTGCTGGACCGTTCGGCGCACCGCCAGAAACGCTGGATGGCCCTGGCCGCGCTGGTGCTGGCCCTGGCCTTCGTCTGCCTGTGGAAGCCCCCCGCCACGCCCCAGGCCGCCATGCTCTGGCTGGTCGGCATGCTGGTGCTGGCCTATGGCGCGCACAGCATGTTGAGCATCGGCTACCTGTCGTGGGGTTCACGCCTGCCTGACGATGGCCTGCGCGCCGTGGCCTGGCGCGAGGCGGCCGGGCTGGTCGGGGTGATCGTGGCCAGCGTGGTGCCAGTGGGCATCCTGGCCGCCGACCCGACGCAGGTGGCGGGCCGCCTGAACGGGTATTGCCTGTTCTTCGCCGCCGTGCTGGGGATGGCACTGCTGCTGTTGCTGCGCCAGCCGGCGCCGCCCGGCCTGCCTCAAGGGCAACCGTGGCGCCAGGCGATGGCCAGCCTGTGGGCCAATCGCGCCTTCCGCGCCCTGTTGCCGCCCTATCTGCTCAATGCGCTCTCGGCCGCCATTCCGGCCACGCTGGCCTTGTTCTTCATCGAAGATCAATTGCAGGAGAAGGCCCTGGCCGGTCTCTTCCTGGCCGCCTATTTCGGCGCGGCTGCCCTCGGCCTGCCGCTGTGGAGCGCACTGGCGCGCAAGGTCGGTACCGTGGCTTGCTGGCGCCTGGCGATGCTGCTGTCGACCGCCGGCTTCATCGGTGCCGCGTGGCTGGGGCCGGGCGAGCGCATCGCTTTCCTGGCCGTGTGCCTGGCCACCGGTGCCGCACTGGGTGCCGACCTGTTGCTGCCGCCGGTCTTGCTGGCACGGGTCGTGACCGGCCGCGGCTCGGTGGGCGCGGCCTTCGGCATCCTCACCATGCTGGGCAAGCTGGCGCTGGCGCTGGCCGGCATCGCGCTCCCCATCCTGTCGGCTCTGGATTACCACCCTGGCCAGGGGCCCGGCACCAGCCTGCCCCTGGTCTATGCCGCCCTGCCCTGCCTGCTCAAGCTGTGCGCCTTCGTGGTGCTGGGCAGCTATGGCCGCAGGCATCCCCTCTGACGCATCACCATGAAGAAAGACACGAGCTCGTCCCATCCAGCCCGCTCCCTGCGTCTGGTGCTGGGCGACCAGCTCAACCCGCTGCATTCCTGGTTCGATGCCGTCGATCCCGAGGTGGTCTACGTGCTCATGGAAGTCCGTTCGGAAACCGACTACGTGCTGCACCACGCCCAGAAGATCCTGGCCATCTTTGCCGCCATGCGTGCCTTTGCCGGGCGCCTGCGCGCCGACGGCCACCGGGTCCGCTATATCAGCCTGGACGATGCCAGCAACCGTCAATCGCTGGAGGCCAACCTGTCGGCGCTGGTGGCCCACTACCAGTCCCGGGAGGTGCAATGGCAGGCGCCGGATGAATGGCGGGTCGATCAGCTCCTGCAGCAATGGGCGCATGAGCAAGCGCCGGCGCTGTCGGCGACGATGGTCGACACCGAGCATTTCCTCACCGCCCGCCATGAACTGCCGCGCCTCTTTGCAGGACGCAAGCAATGGCTGATGGAACACTTCTACCGGCAGATGCGCCGCCGCTTCGAACTGCTGCTGGATGCGTCCGGCCAGCCCGAAGGCGGTCAATGGAATTTCGACCACGACAATCGCAAGCGCTGGCCCGGCACCCCGCCCGAACCCGAGGACTGGCGCGCCCCGCACGACCATGGCGCGCTGTGGCAGATGCTGCAGGCGCAGGGCGTGGCCAGCTTCGGCGACCCACAGGCCGCGCAATTGCGCTGGCCACTGGATCGCGACGAAGCCTTGCAGCACCTGGAGCATTTCATCACCCGCGTGCTGCCCTGCTTCGGCGACTATGAAGACGCGATGAGCAGCCAGGCCCAGCGCCTGTTCCACTCCCTGCTGTCGTTCGCGCTCAACGTCAAGATGCTGCAACCGCTGGAAGTGGTACGTCGTGCCGAGCAAGCCTATCGCGATGGCGATGCGCCGCTGGCGGCGGTGGAGGGCTTCATCCGCCAGATCATCGGCTGGCGCGAATACGTGCGCGGCATCTACTGGTCGCAGATGCCCGGCTACGACCAACGCAATGCCCTGGGCCACCGGCTGCCGCTGCCGGCCTGGTTCTGGACCGGCCAGACCCGCATGCACTGCCTGCAGCACGCCATCGGACAGTCGCTGCAGACGGCCCACGCCCATCACATCCAGCGCCTGATGGTGATCGGCAACTTTGCCTTGCTAGCCGGACTCGATCCGAAAGAACTGCATCACTGGTACTTGGGCATCTACATCGACGCCTTCGAATGGGTGGCGTTGCCCAACACCCTGGGCATGAGCCAATGGGCCGACGGCGGCGTCATTGCCACCAAGCCCTACGTCAGTAGCGCCGCCTACATCGGGCGCATGAGTGACTATTGCCAGGGGTGTGTCTACGACCCCAAGCAAAAGACTGGTGAAGAGGCCTGCCCCTTCAATGCCTTGTATTGGGACTTCTTCCTGCGCCACCGTGCCACCTTCGGCAACAACCCGCGCATGGGCATGGCCTACCAGCAACTGCGGAAGATGGACCCGGGCGAGATCACCCGCCTGCAAGAGCAGGCCACGGCGCTGCGCGCTCGCCTGGACACACTCTAGGGCCTGTTCCCACTCAATCTGCGAGATGAGTGGGAACAGGCCCTAGGGAGTGCAGGGAAACTCCCACAGGCCGATAAATTGTGCCTGACTGCCCGAAAGCGGGCAAAATACGCAAAATCTGACGAAGTCACGAAATTCTCTGCATAATGCCCGGTCAAAGCTTGCTTTCCGGCATGAGTGTGACGACTGTTGCTTTTCGTCGAAAACCGATTATAGCGAATTCAATTTTTATCTAATGAATTTGATTTATTTGTGTAATATACCGATAATGGATTTATGAAAACCGCAAAGACAACCAGCTCCGAGGTCTGCACCACCCAGGAAGCGGCCCATATCCTGGGTATTTCGGTGTCGTCCGTGCAGCAACTGGTCGAGGCCGGCATCATCGAGGCCTGGAAGACCAAGGGAGGTCACCGCCGCATCCCGCTGGCCGCCGTGCATGCCTACAAGGCCACGCCCGGCTCCTCCGCCGATGCTGCCGAACATGGCCGCGGCAACCCGGCACCGCGACCCGGCAACGGCCGCACCGCCGTGCTGGTGATCGAGGACAGTCGCCTGCAGCGCGAGTTGTATGCAGGGGCGCTGGCTTCCTGGGGCCTGCCGCTGGATCTGGTCTATTGCGACAACGGTTACAAGGCACTGCTGGAGATCGCGCGCAGCAAACCCGACGTGGTGCTGGCCGATATCGTGATGGAGGGCATGGACGGCTACGAAGTGGTCAAGACCATCCTCAACGATCCGCAGCTGCAGGATGTGAGCATCGCCATCGTCAGTAGCCTGGACCAGGACGAGATGGCGCAGCGTGGCGGTATTCCGGCAGGGGTGGTGTTCTTCCCCAAACCGGTCAATTTTGATGAACTACGCGGCTACCTGCGCGCCTGTTGTGCACGCAGGGAGCGCGAGTCCCGCTAGGGATTACCACTGGAAAGGCCTGCAGCGCCATGGATGACCGGAAACACCCTCCCCTGCCCCTCCGGTTTGCACGCATCGATCTGCGCCTGGCACTGGGGCTGTTTTCCCTGCTGCTGATCAGCGGGCTGTGGTTGGGTGCGCTCAAGGAGCTGCAGACCAGCCGCGCCAATTACCTGCAGGACGCCCGTCGCGATGCCCAGTCGCTTTCGCGACTGTTCCTGGAACATGCCTACCGCACCATCGAAGCCGCCGACCAGGCTGCCGTCTACCTGCGTTACCGCTATGGTGAACGCGGCCCGGCCCTGGACCTGGCCAACGAGATCGACAATGGCCTGGTGGCACGCAATGTCTACAACCTCTTCACCATCGTCGACCGCAACGGTGACGTGGTGCTCTCCAGCAAGCCCTTCACGCCCCTGAACCTGTCGGACCGCGAACATATCCAGGTCCACATGCACGGCGGCGAAGACAAGCTTTTCATCAGCACCCCGGTACTGGGCCGCGTCTCCAAGAAATGGTCGCTGCAGCTGACGCGACGCATCAACCGCCCCGACGGCGGCTTCGGCGGCGTGGTGGTGGTCTCGATGGACCCGCAATACTTCACCAGCCTGTACCACCAGATCGACGTCGGCCATCATGGCGTCATCACCCTGGTCGGCGCCGATGGCGTGGCGCGTGTGCGCCGCACCGGCGACATGGACGCCATGGGCGAGCAGGTGCGCGGCGGCAAGGTCTACGCCGCCATGCTGGCCCAGGGTAGCGGCGTGGTCGAGGCCGCCAGCCGGGTCGACGGCCGCGAGCGCATCTACGCCTTCCAGAAGTTGCGCGACTATCCGCTCTACGCCTCGGTGGGCATCGACATCGAAGAACGCCTGGCCCCCTATTACCGCGAACGTAACCGTACGCTCACGCTGGCGGCCCTCATCACGCTGGCGGTGCTGGTATTCAATGCGGTGCTGATCTGGATGGCCGGCTCGCTGCAACGCAGCCGCCAGGACGCCATGCAGGCCAACCAGGCCAAGTCGCGCTTCCTGTCCAACATGTCGCATGAGTTCCGCACCCCGCTCAACGGCGTGCTCGGCTATTCCGACGCCTTGCGCGAGGAGCTGGGGGAGTCGCCCCTGGCGCAATACGCCACGGCCATCCACGACAGCGGCAATCGCCTGCTGGACCTGGTCAACTCCATCCTGGAGGTGACCGAACTGGAAGACCGCCGCGTGACCGTACACATGGCGCCGGAAAACCTGCGCGAACTGGTCGGCCAGGCCATCGCCCGCCACTACCCGGCCGCCCGGGACAAGGGCGTGCTGCTGGAATGCCGCATCGCCGACGACGTGCCGCAGGTGCTGGTATGCGATCAGCGCAAGGTGTTGCGCGTGCTGGAAAACCTGCTCGGTAACGCCGTGCGCTATACCGACGCCGGCCGCATCATGGTCGAGGTCGAGCGCAGTGCCGCCGACCGGCTCGACATCCACATCAAGGACACCGGCATCGGCATTCCTGCCGCGCAACTGGAGACCATCTTCGAGAAGTTCACCCAGGCCGACGACAGCGTGCGCCGTTCCAGGGATGGCGCCGGCCTCGGACTGACCATCGCCCAGCGTCTGGTGACGCTCATGGGCGGCAAACTCGTGTTACAGTCCAAACAACATCAGGGATCGACTTTCAGCTTCACTTTGCCACTGCAAGAGCCGAAGTAAAACGGCCGCAATGAAATGAAAACACAGGGGGAAACCGTGCATCCGGGCCAGCCAGAGAGCGACTATCTTCATATCGATCCCAGCGATCTGCTGGATGCCGTGGGCGGCGATGTACGCACCGTCGCTTCGCTGGCGCGCACCTTCGTGGACGGCGCACCTGCCATCTTCCTGCGACTGGAACAGGCCACCCTGGCCGGCAATGCCGACGCCACCCGGCACGAAAGCCACACCCTCAAGGGCATGTGTGCCCTGTTCAATGCCCGCGTGCTGACCGCGCTGCTGCTGCAGGCCGAACAGGCCGGCCGCCAGGGCCAGACGCCACGACCGGAAGAACTGGTGCAGCTGCAGGTCAGCTTCAGGCTGGTACTGGACGAGATCCGGCGCTACGCCCACGCCCCCATATCGGCCTGAATCAGGCCGACACCAACGCCTGCATCACCGCCGTACCTGCCTGCCCGACATGACCCAGCCCCAGCCTGCCCCCAGCATCTCGCCGCTCCAGCCACGCATCCGTCGCTCCGCCGTCACGCTCGGCGTGCTGCTGCTGGGTCTGCTGATGGCCACCGTGGTGGTCTCCGGGGCTTTGCTGTATCGGGCCAGCCTCAATGACTGGCGCAACGACCTCTCCACCCTTTCCACCGTGCTGGCAGAAAGCACGGCCCAGACCATGTCCTCGGCGCGTCTGGTAATCGACAGCATCCAGTACGACATCGAAGCCGCCAACATTGAAGATGAGCAGCATCTACGCCAGCACGTAGGCAGTGCCGAGTTTTCACAGGCCATGCGCGAAAAGATCCGTGGCCTGCCCTTTATCTCGGGGGTCGGTATCAGCAACGCCGAGGGCCGCATCATCGCACTCTCGCGTGCCCATCCGGCGCCGTCGCTGGACCTGACCGACCGCGACTACTACCTGCACCACAGCCAGTCGGCCTCGACCGAGGATTTCCTCGGGGAAACCGTCAATTCGCGCGCCGCCGGCGTGCCCACCTTCTACCTGAGCCGGCGCATCAACGATCGCCAGGGCCGCATGCTGGCCATCGTGGTGGTGGCCTTGCCGTGTTCCTTCTTCGAAGATTTCTTCAGCGCCGTCACCAAGGACAAGCCGTTTTCCATCCTGCTCTCACGGCGCGACGAAAAGGCCCTGATCAGCACCTCCCTGGTTCACGATACTGATACCGAACGCGACATCACGCCTCTATCGGAACTGCATCCGCAGCGCCCACTCCCCCAGAACCAGGATGGCCGGACGCCCTACTATTTCATGCAGTCGCACTGGCTGGGCATCCACCGGCCGGTACGCAATGCGCCGATGTTCCTGGAGATCGGGGTGACCGACAAGGTCTATTTCGGTGAGTGGCTGGAGTCCATGTACCCGCTCATGCTGGTGGCGGCCATCAGCCTGGTCGGTCTGATCGGCGGCTTTGCCGTGGCCTTGCGCCAGGCCCAGCGGCGCGAGCAGGACGCCCTGCTCGCCATGCAGCTCAAGGAAGAGGCCGACCAGGCCAACGAGGCCAAGTCACGCTTCCTGGCCATGGTCAGCCACGAAATCCGCACCCCCATGAACGGCATCCTGGGCCTGTCCGAACTGCTGATGGAATCGGGCCTGTCCAGCAAGCAACGGCATTATGCCGACAGCATCCACAACGCCAGCGGTGGCCTGGTGCGCATCATCAACGACATCCTGGACTTTTCCAAGATCGAGTCCGGCAAACTGGACCTGGAAGAGCTGGCCTTTCATCCGGTCCGCCTGGCACGTGACGTGGCAGAGCTGTACCGACCCTCGATCCATAATCGGGAGGTGCAGTTCGACCTGCGCATTGATTGCGACGAAAGCCTGTGTCTGGTCGGCGACCCGTCCCGGCTGAAACAGGTGCTCGGCAACCTCCTGAGCAACGCCATCAAGTTCACCCCGGCCGGATATGTGCGCCTGAGCATGTCGGCGCGACGGGAAGAGTCCGGTCGTAACCGCTGGCGGCTGTTCTTCGCCGTTGCCGACAGTGGCATCGGCATCACGCCGGAAGCGCTGGCGCAATTGTTCCAGCCTTTCACCCAGGCGGACAATACGATTTCGCGCCGCTTCGGCGGCACCGGCCTGGGCTTGACCATCAGCAAGAATCTGGTGGAATTGATGGGCGGCAGGATCGCCTGCCAGAGCGTGCCAGGACAATCGACCCGATTCAGTTTCGATATCCTGTGCGCCGAAGGCGCGCAACCGCAAGCGCAGCCCGGCATCAGCTCACCGCCACCCGCCCAGGAAGCACCAGTCTCCAGCCCGCCGGTGGAACAGGCTCCGGCCACGGTTCCGGGCCCGGCCCCAGCCTCGACAGCGGTGCCTGCCGCGCCCCCCTCGTCGGTGATGAACGGCGCCCGCATCCTGGTGGCCGAAGACACCGATATCAACCGCCAGCTACTGCGCATCCTGCTGGCGCGGCGTGGCTGCGTCCTGCAGGAAGTGGAAAACGGTCTGCTGGCGGTAGACGCCATGCGCCACGGCCAGTACGACCTGGTGCTCATGGATTGCATGATGCCCATCATGGATGGCTACCAGGCTACCGCCGAAATCCGCGCCATCGAACAGGCCCAGGGCCGCCCGCGCATCCCCATCGTCGCCCTGACGGCCAGCGCCATCGAAGGCGATCGCCAGCGCTGCCTGGACGCCGGCATGGACGATTACCTCAGCAAGCCCTTCACCCAGGTGGGCTTGATGAATACCGTTGAAAAATGGCTGCAGCAAAATCCCGAAACAGGAAAATCCCTGAATCAGGAAAATCCCTAAGAAAATAAAACAACTGTTTAATTTGTTTTATTTGATTTATTTGTTTGTAGTCCCTATGATGGTTCCTGAGCGCACTCATACATCCGAATAGCGCACCTATCAGGAGTTCTCATCATGAAATGGTTCTACGATCTGAAAATCGCCCACAAGCTCAACGCTGCCTTCCTGGTGGTGCTGGTGTTCATCGTAGGGCTGGGCGGCTTCGCCGTTGCGCAACTGGGGCAAGTCAACCAGAGTTCCACCGACATTGCCCGCAACTGGCTGCCCAGCATAAGCACGCTGTCCAAGATCAGCCTGGCACTGGCACGCTCCCGCAGCTTCGACATGCAGCAACTGCTGACCGACGACAAGAAGGAAGAGCAGGCCTCCCGCGAGCGCGCCGACAAGCAGATGGAAATCCTGATCAAGGAAGTGACGCAATACGGCAAGCTGGTTTCCGAGCCCCGTGAAAAGGAGCTGTATCCCGAGATCCAGCGCAACATCGCCGAATACAAGACCGTACACGACCGCATTTCCGCACTGTTCCAGGACGGCCAGAAGCAGGCCGGACACGCGCTGCTCAACAGTGCCTCGACCCCGGTCTATCGCAAGCTGCAGGAGCAGATCAGCGAACTCTCCGAAGTCAACGGCAAGGGTGCGGTCGTGT
Organism: Herbaspirillum sp. AP02; assembly: GCF_015767275.1. Lineage (GTDB taxonomy): Bacteria > Pseudomonadota > Gammaproteobacteria > Burkholderiales > Burkholderiaceae_D > Herbaspirillum. The sequence continues at coordinate 177,784 of NZ_JADWMY010000009.1, read as the reverse complement.
CCGATGCTACCGCCACGCAGGTCTATGAGCAGGCACGTCTGGCCATCATCATCCTGGTCGCTGCATGCATCACCTTGTCGATGGTCTTGTCATGGTGGATCGCCCGTCTGGTAGCCCGCCCGCTGACCAATGCGCTCGCCATTGCCCGCCAGGTGGCCGAAGGTGACCTCACCGCCGACATCCCCAGCGCCCATCGCGACGAAACCGGCCAGCTGCTGGATGCACTCAGGCAGATGAACGGCAACCTCCTGAACATCGTGCGTGAAGTGCGCCAGGGCACCGATACCATCTCCACCGCCTCGGCCGAGATCGCCACCGGTAACATGGACCTGTCCTCCCGCACCGAACAACAGGCCGGCGCCCTGGAAGAAACCGCCTCGGCCATGGAAGAACTGACCTCCACCGTGCGCCAGAACTCCGACAACGCCCGCCAGGCCAACCAGCTTGCGGTGTCCGCCTCGGAGATCGCCCAGAACGGCGGCCAGGTGGTCGGCAAGGTGGTCGATACCATGGGCGCCATCAACGAATCCTCGCGCAAGATCGTCGACATCATCGGCGTGATCGACGGCATCGCCTTCCAGACCAATATCCTGGCCCTGAACGCCGCCGTGGAAGCGGCCCGGGCCGGTGAACAGGGACGCGGTTTCGCGGTGGTGGCTTCCGAAGTGCGGTCGCTGGCCCAGCGCAGCGCCGCCGCCGCCCATGAAATCAAGGGTCTCATCGACGACTCCGTGGCCAAGGTGGACACGGGCAGCAAGCTGGTCCATGAAGCCGGCCAGACCATGAACGAGGTGGTCTCCAGCGTCAAGCGCGTCTCCGACATCGTGGCCGAGATCACCGCCGCTGGCGCCGAGCAGTCGCAAGGGATCGAACAGATCAACAATGCCGTGGTGCAGATGGATGAAAACACCCAGCAGAACGCCGCCCTGGTGGAACAGGCCGCCGCCGCCGCCAAGGCCCTGCAGGAACAGGCTGCGCGACTGAGCCAGACCGTCGGCGTGTTCCGCCTCGACAACAGCCATGTGCCGGCCCCCGTGATGACGGCCGCAGCCGCCGCACCGGTGGTGCGCAATATCACCCCGGCGCGCCCGGTGGTGACCCAATCCCGCACCCGTAGCATCGCCCAGCCGGCGGCGACTCGCCCTGCCGCTACCAAGAGCACGCATGACCACGCCGCCGACACCGGCGACTGGGAACAATTCTGATCACTGAGGACCACCATGGACGCCTTTCAGAAAGAAATCGACGAACGCACCAACCTGACTTCCAGCAACAAGTTCGAACTGCTGCTGTTCCGCCTGGGAACCCCCGATGGTTCCACCGACAAGCCGGGTGAGCTGTACGGGATCAACGTCTTCAAGATCCGCGAGATCGTCCCCATGATGGACATCACCGCGGCCGCCGGCATGCGCTCGCCGATGCTGGGAATGGTCAACATCCGCGGCCAGGTGATGTCGGTGGTCGACCTGCCGGCGGTAGCCGGATGCAAAGCCGGACATGGCATGAACATCCTGCTGATCACCGAATTCGCCCGCCATACCCAGGCCTTCGCGGTGGAGTCGGTAGAAGAGATCGTGCGACTGGACTGGAGCCAGGTATTGCCGGCCGACTCGCACTCCCCGGGCAGCCTGGTGACCAGCATCGCCCGCCTTGATTCGGCCCTCGATGGTGGCCGCCTGGTGCAGGTGCTGGACGTGGAGCACATCCTGAACATGGTCTCGCCGGTCAAGCAAGAGCCGCAGCTGCCCAATCCCGGCGCCACCGAACTTCGGCTCAAGCCCGGCTCGGTGGTACTGGCCGCAGACGACTCGCGCATGGCGCGGGCACTGATGGAGCAATGTCTCAAGGACCTGAACCTGCCCTACGTGATGACCACCGATGGTCTCCAGGCCTGGAAGAAACTTCAGGAATTGTCACAAGCGGCTGAACAGGAAGGCAAGCCGCTGACCGACAAGGTCGCCATGGTACTGACCGACCTCGAAATGCCGGAAATGGATGGCTTCACCCTGACCCGCAAGATCAAGGCCTCGGACCGATACAAGCAACTGCCGGTGGTGATCCACTCCTCACTCACCGGTTCCGCCAACGAAGACCATGTGCGTTCGGTGGGCGCCGATGGTTATGTCGCCAAGTTTTCCCCGCCCGAACTGGCAGCAATGCTGCGCAAGGTGCTGCCCCCCTGACGGCACCTACTGCAGAGCCAATGACGGCGTTTTTTACAAGCGCGCAGCCGCCCTCGGGGGTGGCTGACTGAAGCATGCCGGACGCCACCTTCCCAGGTGGCGTCCGGCTTTGTGCCTGGTCACTGCGGTCGCGGGCATTCCCGGCGCTCTTGAGCTATCTCAAACTATTTCGAGACCAGGCTCCTAGAATCAAAGATGAGCGTTCTTCCGGCACAACAGCAGCGCGCCCATGCCGGCGCCCTGGACGCATCCGCCCCGACCCGCGCCCGGTCGCACCTGTTGCAGGAGACTGGTCATGTCCCACACCGCCGCCCCCACCCCGACCGTCGAAGCCGGCTTGCCCAGCCAGGCCATCCCCGACTTGCTGACCGAGATGGATGCCGAGCACCGCCAGGTGCTACAGGGCATTGCCGCGTTGGCACTATTGCCGGCCGAACGCTTTGCCGGCGCCTATGCCGCGCTGGTGGCCGACATCGAAGCCGGCTTTCGACAGGAAGAGAACATGATGGACGCCATCGGCTACGGCGAGATTCGCGCGCACCGGCGCGATCACGCCGAGCTGCTGGCGCTGATGCATCGCTTGCGCCCTTATCTGGATGACGGCAATGCGCCGCTGGCCGATATCGTGATGGCGATGATCCCGGCCATGCTGATACGGCACATGTCGGGCATGGATCAGGATCTGGCGCTGGCCTTGCGGCAGCACGCGTCTGGCGCAGGCGACTAAGCCGGCACGCTTGCGCTGGCTCGCCGGGTCGGCACTGCAATTTCCGGTTCCGTCCGGGGCAGATGGCAGGCCCGCGCCCGGCCCCGCCAGCCAGGGATCCTGAAATCGTTGACGCCTGAAAGGCGTCGCACGAGGAATGGACAGCCGGGCACACTCCATCGCCCGATACTCACCAATAAATAAATCAAATTAAACATTTAAAGTATCGGTGAGACGCTTCTCCCGAGCGTTGGCAATCGGCTTGCAAAACGTCATGCCACCAAAAAAATACCCATACATTTCAATTGCTTAGATAAATCATCAAGGAAGCTCACCCGGTCTTTTCTTCCCGACAACTGCGTTGGGCAAGCGCAACGAATTTATTATTTATCTCACGAATAAATCGTTTTTTTAACGATTTAAATGAATTTGTGTTTTAATGATTCCATCAACCAACTTACCTGGAGTCGATCATGCGTCTGAACCTGCCCGTCACCCAACAAGAGCGCGACATCGACGCCCATGCCTCCATCGTTTCCAAGACCGATACCAAGGGGCGTATCACCTACGTCAACCCAACCTTCATCGCCGTCAGCGGCTTTACCGAGGAAGAACTCATCGGTGCGCCGCAAAACCTCGTGCGCCATCCAGACATGCCGGAACTGGCTTTTGCCGACTTGTGGAGCACCCTCAAGGCAGGCCTTCCCTGGACCGGCCTGGTCAAGAACCGCTGCAAGAACGGCGACTTCTACTGGGTCAAGGCCAACGTCACCCCGATCTGGGAGCGCGGTGTCTGCAGCGGCTACATGTCGGTACGCACCAAGCCCAGCCGTGCCGAAATCCATGCCGCCGAACAGGCCTACAAGGAACTGAAGAAAGAAAGTGCGCGCATTGCCGTGTATCGCGGCGAGGTCGTGCCAACCGGATTACGCGGCGCGGTGCAACGGGCCGCACGGATATCGCTCAAGACCCGGCTCGACCTGGGGCTGGGCACGGCCGCCATCGGCGTGGGCGCGCTGGCCTTCCTCAATGCGCAATGCCTGGGTCAGGCCAGCAGCCTGCCGACCCTGGCCGCCTCCGGCGTCGCCCTGGCCAGCCTGGCGCTGTTGCGCATGACGCTGGTAGCACGCATCTTCACGCCACTGCGGCAGGCGGTCGCGCAATCGCGTCGGGTCGCCGGTGGCGATCTCTCGGCCAGCGACCTGCTGGCGCGCCGCGATGAAATGGGGTCCTTGCTGCAGGCAATGGAACAGATGCGCGTGAATCTGGTGGCATCGGTAGGCGACGTACGCCGCAGTGGTGTGCACATGGCCCAGGCCACCAGCGAGATCGCCCGCGGCAACATGGACCTGTCCTCGCGTACCGAATCGCAGGCCAGTAGCCTCGAAGAGACCGCCGCCAGCATGGAGGAACTGGCCTCCACTGTCACCCAGAACAGCGAAAACGCGCGCCAGGCCAACCGCCTGGTGGAAGAAGCGCTGGTCACCACCCGTACTGGCGAAGCCTCGATCAGGCACATCAACGAGACCATGGATGCGATCAACAAGAGCGCCGACCAGATCAAGCAGATCACCGGGCTGATCGATGGCATCGCCTTCCAGACCAATATCCTGGCGCTCAATGCCGCCGTGGAGGCTGCGCGCGCCGGCGAACAGGGTCGTGGCTTCGCTGTCGTGGCCGGTGAGGTACGTACTCTGGCACAGCGTTCGACCCAGGCCACCAAGGAAATCAAGGCCCTCATCGATGAATCTTCGCAGCGCGTCGGTGCCGGTGTGAAGCTGGCCGACGAGATGCGCAACACCATGGACGGCATCATGCGTTCGGTGACGCAGGCCGCCACGGCGGTGGCAGAGATCACGGCCGCCTCGGGCGAACAGCAGACCGGCATCCAGCAAGTCAACGAAGCCGTGGTGATGATGGACGAAGTGACCCAGCGCAATGCCGCACTGGTGGAGGAAGCCGCGGCGGCCGCCGCCAGCCTGGAAGAGTCAACCCAACAGATGATCCAGGCCATCAGCGTGTTCAATCTGGACGCTGCGGTAGCGAGCACATCAGGCAGCGCTACCGGCATGACCGCGACACAATCGGCCCTGCCGCAACGCGGCACAGCGAAGGCGCTGGCGATGCGTCGCGCCAGCTAGCGATACGGGGCTGACCTCCGCCCCCTGCTGCGGAGGCTACGATGAGGGGAGGCCATCATGGGACATTGTGATGCCCTGGTGTCCAGGGAATGCAGTAGTCCGTGCGTGGAGGACGGCACGGTCGGTGACGCCCTCGACATGCGCGCCCTGCTCAAGGCCAATGCGCGTTATCGCCACATCATCGGCAACACGCCGGCCATCATCTACAGCAGCGTGCCCTCGGGCGACTTCCGGCTCACCTTCGTCAGCGAGAACGCCTCGCGGGTGCTGGGCTACGAGCCGCAGGAGATGCTCGACGATTCCAACTTCTGGTTCAACCACATCCATCCCGACGATACGGCGGCCATCTTTTCCAGCCTGGCCATGCTGTTCGTGGAAGACCAGAAGATCTACGAATACCGCTTCCGCGCCAGCGATGGCCGCTATCTCTGGATGCATGACACGCTGCGCCTGATCCGTGACCAGGCCGGCAGGCCACTGGAGGTGATCGGGCTGATGACCGACATCAGCGGCCGCAAGGAAATGGAAGATACCCTGCAACGCCAGGCCGAGGAACAGGGCAAGCTGATCGAACAACTGGGCATGGCGCAGGCGCAACTGATGCAGTCGGAAAAACTGGCCTCCATCGGCCAGTTGGCAGCGGGCGTGGCGCACGAAATCAACAACCCGATCGGTTTCGTCGCCGCCAACCTCAATACCCTGGGCAACTACGTGGCGACCCTGCTGGAGGGCATCAAGCTCTACCAGTGCGTGGTCGGCGGCGCCCTGCCGTCCAGTGTGGCGCAGTCCGAACTGCAGGGCTTCGAACAGCGCGCCGACCTCCAGTACCTGAGCCAGGATGTCACCGAACTGCTCAGCGAATCCAACGAAGGCTTGCAGCGGGTCAAGAACATCGTGCAATCACTCAAGGATTTCTCGCGCACCGGCGAGAGCAACTGGCAGATGGCCGACCTGCATCGTGGCCTGGAGAGCACACTCAACATCGCCAACAACGAGTTGAAGTACAAGGTGACCGTGGTCAAGCAATACGGCGAGCTGCCCATGGTCAGGTGCCTGGCCTCGGAACTGAACCAGGTCTTCATGAACCTGCTGGTCAACGCGGCCCAGGCCATCAGCGACAAGGGCGTGGTCACCCTGCGCACCGAGCGCTGCGGCGATCGCGTGGCCATCAGCATCAGCGATACCGGCCATGGCATCGCGCCGGAACACATCAACCGCATCTTCGAACCCTTCTTCACCACCAAGCCGGTCGGCAGCGGGACCGGCCTGGGCCTGTCGCTGTCCTACGGCATCATCAGGAAGCATGGCGGCGACATCCGCGTCAGCAGCGCGCCGGGCAGAGGTACCACCTTCCGGATCGAGATTCCCATTGATCCCGCCAGCGTCATGGATAAGGCAGGAATAACAGGAGCAACAGCAAAAAGAGGAGAAGCATCATGAGCGCCATCCACAGCCAGGAATTCCAGACCGTGCAGCAAGCGGATCCCTTCGCCCTGCCACCGCCCTGCATCCTGCTGGTGGATGACGAGCAAAGCATCCTGTCGGCCTTGAAGCGCAGCTTCCGGCCGCAGGGCTACCAGTTGCTCACCGCCACCAGCGCCGAGGCCGCGCTGGAAATGATGGCCGCGGCCGAGGTCGACCTGGTCATCTCCGACATGCGCATGCCCGGCATGAGCGGTGCCCAGTTCCTGGCACAGGTGCGCCGCCAATGGCCGGCCACCACGCGCATCCTGCTGACCGGCTATTCCGAGATCGGCAGCACCATTTCAGCCATCAACGATGGTGGCATCCACCATTACCTGTCCAAGCCCTGGGACGATCGCGAACTGCTGATGATCGTGGCGCATGCGCTGCAAGAACAGCAATTGCGCAAGCAGAAGATGACGCTGGAACGCAAGGTCCACGAGCAGAACCTGCAACTGGCCGACTTCAACCGCCAACTGGAGCGGCAGGTCCAGGCACGCACCGAGGAACTGCGGCAGACCGTGATGTTTCTGGAAAGCGCGCAGGAGGAGGAGCACAAGTCCTTCCTGTCCATGTTGCATGTCTTCTCCGACATCAGCGAACTGCGCGCCGGCCTGGCCAGCGGCCAGTCAGCCAGGGTCGCGCGTTGGTGCGAGCAGCTTGCGCTGCGCATGGGCATGACCACGCACCACGCCCGCGACACCATGATGGCCGGCATGCTGCATGGCATCGGCAAGCTGGGGCTGTCCGAGGAACTGGTACGCAAGCCGATCGAGAAGATGAGCAGCGAGGAATTGCAACGCTTCCTGTGGCATCCGGTGAAAGGGCAAATGCTATTGACGCCCATTCCCAGCCTGACCGAGACCGGCGAGATCATCCGTCATCAACACGAGCGCCATGACGGACGTGGCGTACCGGAAAGCCTCTCGGGGGATGCCATCCCCCTGGGCTCGCGCATCCTGGCCGTGGTACGCGACTTCGAGGGGCTGTGCAATGGGGGCATTACCAGCCACAACGTGACGCCGGAGAAGGCCCTGTCCATCCTGCGTACGCATGCCGGTCATCGCTATGACCCGCTGGTAGTGGAGACCTTCGTCGCCATGATCGAGGAACAACGGCTCATGCTGGAACAGCAGACCCGACTGCTGGCACCACAGGAACTGCGGGTCGGCATGCGGCTGGCAGAGGACCTGCGCACCCGCTCCGGCGTGTTGCTGCTGAACAAGGAACATGTACTCGACGAGGCCATCCTGGCCAGGCTGCGGCGCTTCCAGGAGATCGACGAGATGCCGCTGAAAGCGAGGATCCTCTTGCACTGAGCCGCACATCCAGACCACACAGACTGATCCTGCCCGGCCCGCATGGCCGGACCGGGAATTTCCTGATTGTCCGCCGGTCCGGTTGCTGGTGGAATCGGCCATACCGGGCGCACTGCGCCGGCTCGCGTGGGGGTTCGCGAGCTTGTTCTATTGATGACAATGAGTGCCAACAAGAAAGACCTGTCGACGATGACCAGAGTCACCCGCAATACCTGGCTGTTCCTGCTGATTGCCCTGGGCCTGCTGCTGGCCGGGGTGGCCGGCCTGTCCCATCTGAATCATCAGGAGGTACGCAGCAACCTGGCCATGGATAGCCGCTGGATCAGGGACGACATCGAGTCGCTGCTGCGCCGCTATGAACACGGCCTGCGCGGCACGCGTGGCGCCATCCTTGCGATCGGCCCGGACGAACTGAATCGCGAGCGGCTGCTGCGCTACATGGACAGCCGCGACCTGGCCCAGGAATTCCCGTGGGCCGGTGGCTTTGGCTTCATCCGGTATGTGCCGCTGGAGCAGCGCAGGGACTACGAAAAGAAGGTCGCTGAGCACCATCAGCTGTTTTCCTCCATCACCCAGTTGAGCAACACCACCGGCGAGCTCTACGTCATCGAACAGATCGAACCGATCGGCCCCAATCGCGAGGCCCTGGGCCTGGACATCGCCTCCTCTCAGGAGCGTCGCTCGGCAGCCGACCACGCCATGCTGACCGGCCGCGCCGAACTGACCACGCCGATCCAGCTGGTACAACAGCAGGATTCCGCGGCCAACGCCTACCTGTTCCTGCTGCCGATCTATGCCGGCTCGGTCACGCCGGCGACCATGGAACAGCGCCGCCAGCAGATCATCGGCTGGGCCTATGCACCACTGTCGGTGCACGACATCCTGTCCGAACTGAGCCGGCGCTGGAACATGCATTCACTGGAAATCCTGATCGAGGATGTGGCCAGCGATCAGCCGCCGGTGGAACTGTTCCGCAGCGCCGGTTTCGCCCAGCTCGATGGCGTGGTCAGCCTGGACACGGCGGTGCCGCTCTACGGCCGAGCCTGGAAACTGGTGATCCGCGCCTCGCCCGAATACAGCCAGACGCACCAGTTCATCAGCGACCGCGCCATGCTGCTCTCCTGCGGCACGCTGCTGGCCCTGATCGTGGCCATCGCCCTGGCCTACCAGGTCTTTTCCAGCCGCGAACAGAAACTGCAGGAAGCCCGCGCACTGCTGGCTGCCGTGGTCGACAGTTCGCCCGATGCCATCGTGACCACCGATGCCCGCGGCGTGATCAGTTCCTGGAACAAGGGGGCGACGAATTACCTGAACCTGCCGGAAAGCCGTGCACTGGGAAGCTGCCTGTCCGACCATGCCGCCCTGTGCGAACTGGACCAACGCGCCGGCGCGTCGGAAGCCGCTGTGGTGTCCGAGCAGGCGCAGACGGCACGGGTCATCAGCTTGCCGGGCGATCCGCTCCGCTATGCCTCGGCCGTGTTGTTTCCGCTGCGCGACCGCGCGGGACGGCCAATCGGCAAGGCCTTCATGCTGCGCGACATCACCCGCGAGAAACGCATCGAACGCCAGCTGCATCGCATCAACGAAGAACTGGAACTGACCGTCCAGCAGCGCACCCACGCACTGCACCAGGCCAAGACCATGCTGCAGACGGTGCTCAATGTCATGCCTTCGCTGGTGGGCTACTGGGACAAGCACCTGATCAACCGTTTCGCCAATGCCTCCTACGAACGGGTGTTCCATCGCTCGCCGGGCGAGATCAATGGCATGTACATGCCCGACCTGCTGGGCAACGACCTGTTCGAAAAGGCCCTGCCCCATATCGAGGCAGTGCTCGCCGGAGAAAAACAGACCTTCGAGCGTACCTTCGATGATCCCTCACTGGGGATGAAGCATGTACTGACCACCTATATCCCCGACATCTCGGATCAGGGCGAGGTGATCGGCTTCTATGTGGTGGCGCACGACGTCACCGAGATCACCCATAACCGCAACCAGCTATGGGAGGCACTGGAACAGAACCAGTCGCTGCTGGACCAGGTGCAGGAAACCAATGCCCTGCTCAACAACGTGCTGGGGTCCGCCACCGGGGTGGCGATCATCGCGACTGCGCCGGACGGCATGATCACCCTGTTCAACCGCGGTGCCGAGCAGATGCTGGGCTACCGTGCCGAAGAAGTGATCGGCCAGTTGAAGGAAGAGGCCTTCTCCGGCCAGCGTGTGGCGCCCCCCGCCTCGCCGCAGAAAGGAGAGACCGAGCAGGCCATCGCCGACCTGCCCTACCGCCGCAAGGATGGCGCAACGCTACCGGTGGCGCGCCAGCAGACCGCGATGCTGGATCATCGCCAGCGTCATCTCGGCTATCTCTACATCGCCATGGACATGCGCCTGCAACGCAAGCAGGAGGCCGAACTGGCAGCCGCCCGCGACCAGTTGATGCTGGCTGCGGAAGTGGCCAAGCTGGGGGTATGGGTGTGGGACATGCAGAGCGACACCTTCGAATTCAATCGCCGGATTGCCGAGATCTACGGCATCGGCGACGGCGTCGGCGCCCAGACCACCACCTATGAGGCCTGGCGCCGACGCGTGCACCCGGACGACGTGGCCTATGTGGAAAATGCCCTGCAGGCAGCCCTGGCCGGCAGCGGGGAATTCGAACCGGTGTTCCGGGTGGTACGCGAGGATGGCGGCATCCGCTACGTACAGGCGCGCGCCCACGTGGACCGCAATGGCATGGGCGCGGCGGTGCGGATGATCGGCATCAACCTGGACATCACGCAACGTATCGAATTCGAGAACAACCTGGTCGATGCACGCCTGAAGGCGGAGCAGGCCAACTCGGCCAAGAGCCTGTTCCTGGCCAGCGTGAGCCACGAGATCCGCACGCCCATGAACGGGGTGCTGGGGATGATCCAGCTGCTGCAGCGAACCCAGCCGCTGCCAGGTCAGCGCGACTACCTGGAGAAGGCCGAAATCTCTGCCAAGTCGCTGCTGAACCTGCTCAACGACCTGCTCGATTTTTCCAAGATGGATGTGCAGCAATTGCAGCTGGAACTGCAGGCCTTCGACCTTGATCATTTCCGCCACGACCTCGTCGCGGTACTGGCTGGCTCAGCGCCCCAGGAGGGAGTCCGCCTGAATATCGAACTCGATCCCGAATTGCCGCAACGCGTGGTGGGCGATGCCTATCGCCTGCATCAAGTGCTGGTCAATCTGGTCGGCAATGCGCTCAAGTTCACGCACCTGGGCTGCATCGACGTACGCCTGCAGAGACTGGTTCCGCAGAGCGCACAGCATGTGAGCCTGAGGGTGGAGGTCCGGGATACCGGCATCGGCATCGCCGCCGAGCGGCTGGATGACATCTTCGATGCCTTCACCCAGGCCGAGGCCTCCACCACAAGGCGCTACGGCGGCACCGGTCTCGGGCTGGCCATCAGTCGCCATCTGGTACAACTGATGGGTGGCCAGCTGCAGGTCAGCAGCGAGCCGGGACGGGGTAGCCGCTTCTGGTTTGATCTGCAATTGCCGGTGGAAGACGAGACGCCGCTGTCGGAGGCGCGCTTGCGCGATGCCGGCGCGATACCGGAAGGTCGCGACCAGGCACCTCGGCCATCGCGGGAACTGGAGGGAGTGCAGATCCTGCTGGTGGAAGACAATGCCGTCAATCGTCAGGTCGCCAGCGGCCTGCTGGCACTCTCCGGCGCGCAGGTCACCTGCGCCGACAACGGCAGCACGGGCGTGGCCCTCGCCAGCGACCCGGCGCGCCACTTCGACCTGATCCTGATGGACCTGCAGATGCCCGGCATTGACGGCATGGAAGCCACGCGACGCATCCGCCGCCAGCATGAGCTGCGCGGCCTACCCATCCTGGCCATGACCGCCAATGCATCGCCGGAAGACAAGCGGCGTTGCATCGAAGCAGGCATGGCCGGGCATATCGCCAAGCCCATTGATGTCACCACGTTGATCCCGACCCTGCTGTCACACCTGAGCCACGACCGGCCGCCGGCCGTCGCCGCAGTGACACCGGAAGCGATCGCCGAACCGCACTGCTCACGCCAGAGCGTGGACAGCTACCAGACGGTGATGCGGCGCTTCCGCCAGGCCAGTGACATCTACCGCTTCACACTGGACGCCGCCGGCCCCGAACTGGAGCGCCTCCTGGCGCACTACCAGCACGCGCTGGCAGAGGGCGCGCTGCCCGCCATCGGCGCTGCCAGCCACGCCATCAAGGGAATGAGCGCCACCATCGGGGCCTGCGGCCTGGCCACTTATTTCGGGGCGATAGAAATGCGCAGCGCGGCGGCGACGCCAGAGCAGGCCGCCGGGCTGCTGGAGCGCTGGCGCCGGGAACTCGGCGAGAGCCGGCGCGATGCCACACTGGCGCTGCAACAGCTTCTCATGCAGGCCATGCAGGGTACGCCTAGCACCGACGCGATAGCGGACTCAGCGGCCGCGCCTGCGCCACAGGCTTCTGATTTTCCTGATAGGCAGCGTCTGCGCGACTTGCTATCGTCGAGCAACCTGGAGGCGCTCGACCTGGCGGAGGCCCTCAGCAAACGGCATGGACTGACGCAACACGTTCGGTATCAGCAATTGTGGGACCTGATCGAACGACTCGACTTCCCGTCGGCGCTCATCCATCTCGACCAACATTTTGGAGAAGCGAGTTGAAACGCATCCTGGAAGAACTCTCCTCACTGCGCGGCAGTCGGCCGCGCGTGCTGCTGTGTGACGACCAGCCGATCAATATCCGTCTGGCCAATGCCCTGCTCAAGGGCGACTACGACATCTACATGGCCACCAGCGGCATGCAGGCCATCGAACAGTGCGAGAAGGTGCAGCCGGACCTGATCCTGATGGACGTCAACATGCCCGGCCTGAATGGTTACGAAACCTGCGAGCGGCTCAAGCAGAACACCGCCACGCTGGGGATTCCGGTGATCTTCCTGACCGGACTCAAGAGCGAGGAGGACGAAGCCCGTGGCTTCGATGTCGGCGGCGTCGACTTCATCAGCAAGCCGATCCACGGCACCGTACTGAAAGCACGCGTGCTGACGCACCTGACCCTGAAGCTGCAATCCGATTTCTATCGCAACATCGCCGTGACCGATTCACTCACGGGGCTGTTCAACCGCCGCAAGTTCGACAGCGAACTGGCCGAGAAATGGGAACTCTGCAAACGCTCCGGCCAGGCGATCTCTCTGCTGATGATCGACATCGATTACTTCAAGCGCTACAACGATCACTACGGCCACCAGGCCGGCGATCACTGCCTGGCCGAAGTGGCGCACGCCATCCGCAGCAACTTCCATCGTAGCTATGACTGCGTGGCGCGCTATGGCGGCGAGGAGTTCGCCTGCATCCTGCCGATGGCCGGGCTGGAACAGGCCATCAAGCTGGCCCAGGATGTCTGCATGTCGGTGGCGCGCCTGAAGCTGCCGCATGCGCGCTCCGAGCTGGGGCCGCATGTCACCCTCAGTATCGGCGTGGCGTCGATCGCTGCGCCCGAGCCCGGCAGCTCGCCGGTCGGGCTGATCACCCTGGCTGACCAGAACCTTTACCAGGCCAAGGCGCACGGTCGGGGGCGGGTTTATGCAGAGTCGGAAATCGCAGAAGGGACAAGCGCCTGAAAGTGTCAATTAGCCACGCCGGCAAGTCTCTTATATGCCACGCTATGTGGTCTCTTGTCGAAAAAAATTGAGATTCTTCTCGAAGAAATTCGAAGTATTACGCCAGAAATTTTCCATCCTATCGACTAAATTCAACGGCACGGTGAAACTGCAGTTTTTCTTCCCGCATGTCCTCGTTCAGTGGCGCAAGCGTTGCCGCGGCGAGGAAATCGGTGAAGCCCTTTATCCCGTTCGATGCGTCCATATCGGTCAAGGAAGAAAAACATGGCAAATACAAATCTTGCTCATATCGTCGGTGGTGACGATTCCCTCGGTGGCCCGCTGGGCCGCATGCTGGAGGCCGCCGGCTTCCACGTGGCACACCATCCCTCCGCAGACGAATTCCTGCAGGAGCCGACAGCACCCCCTGGCGGCACGGTGCTGGAAGTCCACATGCAGGATGTCGATGCACCGCAGTTGCGTTCGCTGCTGGGTGAACGCCAGTTGGGCATGCCCCTGATCGTGATCACCTCCCAGGCCCAGCGCGCGGCCGAAGGCAGTGAACCGCGATCCATCGCCCCCCGCGATACCAGAGGTACACCGCAGCCAGAAGACACGCGCACCCAGCCGATGCTGCACCAGCAGCTGGTGGCCGCCTTCCGCGGTGCGCTGATGCCCTTCGACGAATCCGGCCCGCAGATGCAGCAGCGGCAGGAACACCATCAGCGCCTCAAGACGCTCACGCGCCGGGAACGCGAAGTGCTGGAACGCCTGGTCAAGGGTCGACTGAACAAGCAGATCGCCGCCGATCTGGGCACCTCCGAGCGCACGGTGAAGGCCCACCGGCAACAGGTGATGCGCAAGATGCACGCCGGTTCGCTGGCCGAACTGGTGACCGCGATGACCCGCTACTGAAACCGTGCACGGCGCCTGACGAAGCGTCTGACGAAGCGGCTGACTCAGCCGGTGACGGTATCCTCGGATTCCACCCGGTTGCGTCCGCCACGCTTGGCCTGATACAGCGCCTGATCGGCGCGTGCATAGGCCTCTTCGAAATCACTGCCGGCAGCCGCCCAGGCAACGCCAAAACTGGACGTCACCGCACGAGCCGGCAGACACTGGAAACGGTCCCCCGCGATCGCCTGCCGGATTTTTCCGGCCAGTATCACCGCCTGGTCCAGCGCCATTCCGTCCAGCAGGATGGTGAATTCCTCCCCTCCAACCCGTCCGATCACACCGGTCCCCGCCAGCGTGCTACGCAGGCGGCTGACCAGTTCCCGGATCACGGCGTCACCGGTCGGATGCCCGAATTCGTCATTGATGCGCTTGAAGAAATCGATATCCAGCACCACCAGCGACATCGCCGATTTCTCCAGGATCTGATGTGCGCGCTCGAAGACCGCCCCGCGATTGAGTGCGCCGGTCAGATTGTCGTGCCGTGCCTTGTAGTCGAGCTCGTCGCTCAGATGCTTCAGGCGCGCATTGAGCTGGTTCAATTCACGCTCGGTGCGATCACTGCGCGAGATCAGCCGACGACTCTGGCGCATCAACTGACCATAATGCTGAACCAGTTCTTCCAGTGCCGCCCGATGGACTGCCGGCTCGGCGCCGGCGTCGGCCAGCACGGCATTGGCGCGACGCAGGGCCTGGGCTTCCGCTTCGAAAAGATCGACCTCGTCCATCAGCTCTGCACCGCGTGATCGTGAAAGACCAGCGCGGAAAAGTCTTCCTGCAATTCCTGGCCGAACTCGAAAATGGTGTCGTCTTCCTCATCGTGGTACCAGTTGAGGACCACCTCGGTGCCGGTCTCGGCCTTCTCGTTCAGGGCATCGAACAGAGAAAACAACATCTTGGTACTGGAACTGTTGAAGTAGGCCAGGGCCACGTTGACGGTGATGGTGCCGCCGTCCTGGTCATCGGCGAGGAAGCGACGTAGCGTGGTGATGATCTCGCCCCAGAACTGGGCGGCATTCTCGGGATAGGATTCGCCCTTCAGCGAAAGCATGCGCTGGTCGAAGCGGAAGTCCACTTCGGGAGAGCTGGCGCTGGCGGCGATGAATAAATTGTCCATGATGTCGTGTGTCCGGATACCGGCGGGCCTGGATCAGGCTCGCCTCAGATGGTGGCCCTCAGGTAGAAGGTCTGGTCGCCATTGGCCTCGGGCGCAGAGAATTCGAAGTCCAGCGGCGCGCTGGCATCGCGCGCTACCGTCAGGAAACCCAGACCCGCGCCCTTGCTGTCGGGCGGTGTTTCAGAACGCAGCGTTTCCTTGTAGGCCAGCTTGATCTCGTCGTTGGTCAGCGAGCGCAGGTGCTCCAGCTTGGTACGCAGCTTGCCGGCCATGTCGGCATCGACCGGATTGGCGCAATGCAGGAAGTAGCGGCCATCGGTCTGGGTGATGAAGACCGCACCATGGCGCATTGGCGGATCGGTGACCTTGCCTTCCTTCTCATGCAGGTCAGCCGAGTAGTGGACGATGTTCTGCGCCATCTCGATGAAGGACGAAAACAGCTTGCGGCGTGTCTGCGCCAGGGCACCGGTATGCTCGGCGCGCAATTTCACGGCCTCGGCCATGGCGGCGATGATGGTCTGGGAAAAATAGCCGACGTAGTAAAAGACGATGTCGCGTCGCGCGACATCGCTGTGGAACTCCGCCCACTCCTGCTGGATACCGTTCATGCGTGTGTTCCGTGTTGACTGTCTTGAGTGAAGGAGGCGCCCAGACGAGCGCCGAAGAAACTGATGTCGTCGCGGCGCCGTTGCGCACCCTGATAATGCGCGTGGATATCCATCACCACCCGCGCCAGTTCCAGCATCGGCAGGCTGCCGTGTTCCAGCAGCGTGCGCCGCAGGCGCTGCTTGCCGAAGGCGATGTGCTTGGGGCCACCGATCTGGTCGATCACGCCATCGGTGCAGACGAACACCATCGCCCCCGCTTCGACCCGCAGGCTATGGTTATCCCATTGCATGTCATCGGGCGTATCGACATAACCCAGGCCGACACGCTTGCCCTCCACCGTGGTCACGTCGGTACCATCGGCGGACAGGACGAACAGCGGCATCTTGGCATGGGCACTGGTCAAGGTGCGGCTGGCGCGCTCGAACCAGAAGAAGCACGCATCCATGCCGTCGTCGGACTCCGATGGTTTTCCCGAATCGCCATGCTGGCCCAGCACCCGCTTCATGCTGCGGTTGACCTCACGCATCAGGCGCGCCGGGTCGTGCGGGCCGTGCAGTTCCAGCGCCTGTTTCAACGAGGAGGAGGCGATCAGGGTCAGGAAGGCACCCGGCACGCCATGCCCGGTGCAATCGGCCACGGCGGCAAACCAGCCATCCGCATGGCTTTCGAAATGGTAGAAGTCGCCGCCGACCACATCGCGTGGTTCCCACACCAGGCAGGCGTCGTCCAGCGCGTCGGTCATGGCCGCACGCGAAGCGCTGAGCATGGCGCGCTGGATCACGCTGGCATAGTCGATGCTCTGCATCACCTGGCGGTTTTTTTCTTCCTGCATGGCCACCAGTTCGCGCATCAGCGCCAGACCGGCACCCAAGCCAGCCAGACGCCCCTGATCGACGATCAGGAAGCCATCGGCCAGGGTCTTGTCGCCCGAGGCCACGGCCAGTGCACCGAGGGTTTCGATAGGGGTGTCAGCCTCGACAATGAGGGGGTCCTTGTCCATGAACGCGATGCAGCTCTTGCGCTCGTACAGCTCGCGGTGATACGGCTTGGACATCTGGGACATGAAGATATGCCGGCTGATGAGACCGATCGGCCGCTGCTGCTCCACAACGGGCAGGCTCACCAGCTCCTTGTGCTGGCCGAAGATGTCCAGCACGGCTGCATTGTTCTCATCGAACTGGACGACCGGCACCTGTACCGCCAGCGCTCCCGCTGTCGGTTGGAACAACTTGCTCCCCATGGCCGGAGTCAGACTGAAATGGCTTTCCACCGTACACGCCCGCGTAGTGATTTCTGGATTGACCGCGGATCATATTTCATTCCTGTGACAACAATGTGACTGCGTCGCCGATGGGCGACATCTAATCGATCAAGCGAGACGCTTTGTATCACTTGAATTGCAATCTCAGATGGATAAGTGGCGAATACAGACCTTTATGGCTTGCGCTGGAGGCAGGAGGTCACTGTTTCCCAGGACGCATGCCAGTCAGCGACATCCAGGCTGCTCCAACGGATCAGCGACAGGATGCTCTGCTGAAGCTGCGGCAGTGGATCAGTCAGCACGGGTTCATGATGCGCAATGCGATTGCGAAACCGTCGCAAGATCTCCAGCTCGGCATGAATGACCTGACGAGCCTGTGCGGGTCCCGAAGGAAAGCCCGATTTGGGTAAATTGGGGAAGCATCGGTGCATTTGTCCGCGCCATAGACGTTCCTGATAACGGGCGGTGAACATGTGGCACCAGAACGCAAACTTGAGTTCGGCGATGACTTTGCCGGTGGCACCAACCCGCATCTTGTCACGAGCGCGCAGCAGCTCGGCTTGAGGTTGGAAATGAGAACCGAGAGGATTTGGCAAGCTGCGTTCGAAGTTCCGATTCCAGGGCCAGTCGCCACCATAGGTGGCCGCCAATGCACTGTCCACGGCATTTCTCACACTGACTTCGCAGACATGCAGCGAAGCGAAGAACGCGGCCGACATCAAGGCGTGCCAGCTGTATCTGTCCAGAACGTGAGCGTCGGGGGAAAATCCTGGAACTGTTTGAAAAGTCACCAGCCGTGCTGCCGACAGCGCGCTGGTGATGTTGTCGATCTGCGATAGCGTCAGGCCTTTGTTCATATTCCACTTACCTATCCTTTGGCGCGTGTGCTACCATTTTTCGGTGAGCTTGTGGACACGCGGGCGTCAGCCTCCCCCACAGGACAGATGATATGGAACACGGCCCACCTCGGTGGGCCGTTTTTCATTTCCAGCGCCAGCAATCAAATTCATTTCGCACCGGACTCCGGGTCAGATCACAAAAAACCCGTGCGTCCCATCCCGCCCCAACTGCTCCACCAGCCCGAACTCCCAATCGAGATAGGCCTGCATGGCACTGGCCGGATTGCCGGTGCCCTCGTAGGGACGGCGATAGCGGTCGATGCGGGGCGACAGCAGATGCTGCTCGCCACTCTCCAGAGGCAGGCCGGCCTGGGCCCATGCAGCATTGCCGCCCTCCAGCAGATACACCGGCTGCGACACCAGCGCCTGCAGATCGGCAACGGCAAACTGCGCCAGCAAGGCGCTGCCGCAGGTGAGCACGAAGCGTGTCGCTGACGGGAAGCGACGCGCCACGGCAGCAATCTCAGAACGCAACACGAACCATGCACCCGGAATATGCCCTGCCACGTAACGGGCGCTCAGAGCGACATCGATGACCACGGTGCCATGGACGGTACTATCGGCCTCCAACCAGCTCTTCAACTGCTGCGCACCGATACGCTGCTGCGGCGTATCAGCCAACACCGGCAGCGCGCGTGGCGCCTCGCCGCTGACAACGAAGTCAGCCGGCGTCGCGCCCTCCACCACATACACGTCCCACCCCATCTGGGCCAGCCAGGAAGCGCTCATGTCGGCACGTACGCCGTCATCGTCGGCCAGCACGATGCGCGCTCCACGAACCGGCGCGTTCATCTCGGTCTCCTGCACCAGCTGGCCACCGGGTGCCGAGAGGAAACCCGGCAGATGCCCCTCCCGGTACTGCTCGGGCGTGCGGACATCGAATCGGTAGACGGTACGCCCCGGCAACTCCAGTGTATCCAGCGCAGCGAACGCGATGCGCTTCACCCCGGCCCGGTCCGCTACGCTGCGGGCCTGGCGACGTGACTGTTGCTGCTGGCTGGTCTCCACCTGTTGCGGGAAACGACGCGCCTGCCCGTGCTCCAGCTGCTGCCCGGCCAGGGTCCAGCCGATGGTGCCGTTACGCAGCGCATGCACGCGATTGGGAATGCCCGCATTGACCAGCGACTGGGTCCCGATGATGCTGCGCGTGCGACCGGCGCAATTGACGATGACACGCGTCTTCGGGTCCGGGGCGATGGCCGGCAGGCGCAGCACCAGTTCGGCGCCGGGTACGCTGATGGAGCCGGGGATGTTCATGTTCTGGTACTCATCGAAGCGGCGGGCATCGACCACCACCACGTCCTCCCCACTGTCGAGCAGGGCCTTGACTTCCTCGGCCGACAGGGATGGCGTATGGCGCTGCGATTCCACCAGTTCGCCGAAGGCCTTGCTGGGCACGTTCACGTCCTGGAACAGCTCGCCCCCGGCCTCGCGCCATCCGCGCACGCCACCGGCCAGCACGCCCACGCAGGTGTAGCCCAGCGTGCGCAAGCGCAGCGCAGCACGCACGGCCAGGCCTTCGCCATCATCCAGCGTGACGATGCGCACATCGCGACGCGGCAAGCGGCTGTAGGCATTGAGCTCCAGATGGGAGTAAGGAAAATTGGCGGCAAACAACGGATGCGATTGCGCATGCGGTGCTTCTTCGCGCACGTCGAGCAAGGCAATCTCCTCGCGTGCCAGTAGCGCGGCACGCACCTCGGCATAGCTGATGACAGGGATGGAAGCAGCGGCGTGGTCTTGAGTCATGAGGATGCTTGTTCGATGGAGAGGTCCCAGATATTGGGCAAGGTGGAATTGGAATAGCCGGAGATGAACGGCACGCGCCGTCCATCGGGGTGATACACGGAACGCCGGACCGCACCGATGTTGGCGCCATAGACATGGATACTGATCGACGCCTGGTCGTCGAAGGCATTGCTGACCTGGTGCACGTCGTGCAATGCGTGATGATGGGGTGCCACCGCCTCGACCTGTCCCGCCTGCAGCAGCGCGCGTTCGCCCACCGGCTGCAACTGCTCACGCTGCCAGCCAAAGGACTGCGCATGTTCGGCCCCGCGCAGCACGCCGATCAGCCCCCATACGGTGTGGTCATGTATCGGCGTGCGCTGTCCGGGGCCCCAGACGAAGCTGACGACCGAGAAGCGTTGCGCCGAATCGGCATGCAAGAGGAATTGCTGGTAACGCTCGGGATGCGGCTGGGCGTAGGCATCGGGCAACCAGTCATCGTGCGCGACCAACTGCCGCAGCAAGGCGCCGCCTTCCTCCAGAAGGAGGGCTTGTCCAGGCTTGCCATCGAGCAGGCCGGCAAACCCGGTGATGAACTCGCGCAAACGCCACAGCTGCTTGCCGGATGGATGGGGTGTTGTCATGTGTCCCTCTCTGCTTTGTCTCAGTGCTCGGTCTGCGCCGGCTCAGAATCGCACTATAAATCATTTATTTCGCCATTGTCTGGCCGGCGCAGAGCACTTCAGGCGATGACGTTTTCTGCACCATGACCGTCTCTGGGGGCGTCGGCCGCCTCGGTCTGGCGATGACGCAGCTCGGCACGGATCTGCTGCGGGTTCTTCAACAGGTTGAGGATGGGGCAAGTCGCTTCCACTGCCTCGAACAACGCTTGCACATCGGCCGCCGGAGCGGGTGATTCCAGATGGACCACGTAGCCGATGTCGTGTGGCCAGATCGGAATGTCTTCATGGCCAGGACGCCCACCACGCGGATCGATACGGCCACTGACCTCGACCTCCAACGCATCGACCGGCACCTGCCGATGCGCCGCCTGGATCAGGAAGATGTGGGTCACGCAGGAACCCAGCACGCCCAATTGCAATTCCGGGGAGCTCGGTCCCAGGTTGTAGCCGGCAAAATCGGGCGGACTGTCGCTGATGACCTGGTGATCGCGGATGCGGATACGGCGCACACCGCTGCGGCCTTCGGCCGTGACGCGCGCGGCCAGTTGGGTGGGGCCGGCATTGCCGGCGTCGATCAAGGCCTCTCGGGCCAACACTGCGCTACGTTTTTCGCTCAGGTAATGGTTCAGGGATGTCATGGAGTCCTCGCGCGGCTGGGGTGGATGATGCGGAATCGGGGAGCAAGTGTCCCGCCATGGCCTGGCAGCGACAAGGAAGCAATCCGCATATCGATAAGCACTTCCTGTCGCATATCCATCATCGAACTTGTTCGTTTGCGATGACGAAAGGCTATTGCATATTGGCGCTCTGCACATGCTGGGGGGCTCTGCCTGCGCCAGTCATGCGCCATCCTTTCCACCTGCGGAGCCCACCATCATGACCCAAGACCTGCTTCTGTCCGAACAAGAACAACAACCCAGCCGCGTGCGCCGCTCCCTGCTGCGTGCCGGCGGCGCTGCTGCCCTGGCCGGCCTCGGCGGCACGCTGGCCGCCCGCCAGGCCTGGTCGGCGGGGCCGCCACAGAAGGTCACCTTCGCCTGGAGCCAGGTCGCCTTCTGCCTCTCGCCGGTGGTGGTGGCACAGGAAAAGGGCTTTTTCGAACAGAACAATCTGCAGGTCGAACTGCTCAACTGGGGTGGATCCACCGACCAGTTGCTGGAAGCCTTGGCCACCGGCAAGGCCGATGTCGGTGTCGGCCTGATCCACCGCTGGCTCAAGCCGCTCGAATCCGGTTTCGACGTCAAGGTGATCGGCTCGGCCCACGGCGGCTGCCTGCGCATGCTGGGGGTGAAGGAAGCCGGTGTGTCGGACTGGAAGCAACTCAAGGGCAAGACCATCGGGGTGTCCGACATCAACAGCCCGGCCAAGAACTTCTTTGCCATCCACCTGGCCAAGCGCGGCGTGAACGTGGAGAAGGATGTGGAATGGCGCGTCTACCCTGCCGATCTGCTGGACGTGGCGGTCAAGAAAGGCGAGATCCAGGCCATCGCCGATGGCGACCCCAATCTCTATCTGATCGAAAAGCGCAACCGCGGCGTCTTTGCGGAGATCGGCAACAATGCCACGGGCGAATACAAGGACAAGATCTGCTGCATCACCGGCGCCCGCGGCGAATTCGTGCGCAACAACCGTCCCGCCGCTGCGGCCGTGGTGCGTTCCATCATCCAGGCCTCCGAATACGTGGCCGAAAATCCCAATGAGGCCGCCAAGCTGTACGCCAAATATTCACCCAAGATTCCGGTGGAGGACCTGCGCGCCCTGCTGACCGACCTGACCTATCACAACCATCCGACCGGCTCGGTGCTGCGCTCCGAAGTGGAATATTTCGCACGCGACTTCCACACCGCCGGCGTGCTCAAGAAGAGCACCGACCCGGCGCGCTTCGCCAGTCACGTGACGGTGGATGTGCTGGCCTGAACGTCTTCCATCCATTCCAACCGGAGCATGACATGACCACCACCACCGACAGCCTGCCGCACCAGGCCGGATCTGCCTCCCAATCCGCATCGCCACCATCGTCACCCGTACGGCAATCGGCTACACCACGGGCCGCCCTGTGGCGCAGCGGCCTGCTGGCTGCCGTGACCTGGCTGGCACTGGGCGCACTGGTATTGCAATGGCCGAACAAGGAAGTGGGATTTTCCGACTGGGCCTACACCGATGAATTCGGCTACGTGGCCCTGGTGATCGCCGGCGTGCTGGCGCTGCTGACGGCGGGCGGCAGCTTTACCGCGCGTCTGGTGCATCTGCTGCGTCCCGCCGGCCAATGGCTGGTGGCCCTGCCGTTGCTGCTGCTGGTGTGGGAGATCCTCACGGCCAAGCTGGGCCTGCTGCCGACGCCCTTCTTCGCACCTCCCCAGGCACTCATCGAAGTCTATGGTGAGGATTGGCCCCGTCTGGGGCTCTCCACCGCCCATTCGCTGCGACTGCTGGCCCATGGATTCGCCAGCGGTGCACTGGTCGGTTTTCTGGTCGGGGTGTGGATAGGATGGTCGCGCATCGCCGGCTACTGGGTGCATCCGGTGCTGCGTTTCCTGGGACCGGTGCCGGCCTCGGCGCTGCTTCCGCTGGCCTTCTTCTTCGCACCGTCCAGCTATGCTGCGGCGGTGTTCCTGATCGCGCTGGCCAGCTTCTTCCCGATTGCAGTGCTGACCTGGTCGGGCGTGGCCGCCGTCAACAAGAGCTATTACGACGTGGCCCGCACGCTGGGTGCGTCGGAAAGCTTCCTGGTGCTGCGGGTGGCCATACCGGCAGCACTGCCGCAGGTCTTCGTCGGACTGTTCATGGGCCTGGGCGCGTCCTTCTCGGTGCTGGTGACCGCCGAGATGATGGGCGTGAAAGCCGGTCTGGGATGGTACCTGCAATGGGCGCAAGGCTGGGCCGCCTACAGCAACATGTATGCGGCACTGTTCGTGATGGCTGTGTTGTGCTCGGGCCTGATCACACTCCTGTTCAAGGTACGTGACCACGCCCTGTCATGGCAGAAAGGAACCGTCAAATGGTAAGCACCCCATCCACCGTGGCCACCGCCGGCACCACCGCCGCCGAGATCGAGGCCGGTGCTGCCGGCGCCCACATTGACATCACCCAGGTCAGTCACTGGTTCGAGCGCAAGGGCGGGCAAGGCCTGCTGCAGGTGCTGGACGATATCTCGCTGACCGTCGCGCCAGGAGAATTCGTGGCCCTGCTCGGTCCCAGCGGCTGCGGCAAGTCCACCCTGCTGCGCCTGGTGGCCGGGCTGGAACCAGCCACCACCGGCCACATCCTGCAGGACGGACAGCCGATCACCCGACCCGATCCCTCGCGCATCGTGGTGTTCCAGGACCCGACGCTCTACCCCTGGCGCACGGTGTGGGACAACGTCGCCCTGGGCCTGCAGGCACGCGGGCTGTTGAAACAGCAGCGTCATCGCGTGGACGATGCGTTGGCGCTGGTGGGGCTGGATGAATTCGCCGACGCCTTCCCGCATCAGCTCTCCGGCGGCATGGCCCAGCGCGTGGCCCTGGCGCGGGCGCTGGTCAATGATCCACAACTGCTGGTACTGGACGAACCGTTGGGCAAGCTAGATTCGCTCACCCGCCTGGCCATGCAGAGCGAACTGGTGGCGCTATGGCAACGTCGCCGCTTCTCGGCGCTGCTGGTCACGCATGACGTGGAAGAGGCGCTGTTCCTGGCCCAGCGCGTGATCATTTTCGGCCAGCGGCCGGCCGCCATCCATGCCGAGATCAAGGTCGATCTGCCCTATCCGCGCCATCGCGGAGATCCGCTGCTGGCACAGTTGCGACACGAGGCCTTGCGCCACCTGGGGCTGGATGACAGCTGGTAGGACACCGCGATGAGTCGCCTGCAGTTCGACTGGGACGCCTGCCTGAACCTCATGCTGCAAGCCATGCAGGTGCTGCAGCAAGGCTTGCTGCAGGTGCTCGCCTGGCTGCATCTGGTCCCGCAACTCGATGGCCAGCCCGCCTGGCCGTTTGCACTGCGTCTGTCGGGCGAGGTGATGCTGATCGACCGCAGCGTGGCGCGTGCCGTGCTGCTGGCCCTGGCCTGGCTGGGTGGCGCGCTGCTATTGCTTTGCCTGGCGCTGTTCTGGCGCCGTCGCCGCTGGCTGCTGTTGGCGCTGGCCATCGTCCTGACCTGGTTTGCGCCCTGGCCCGATACCAGCCTGGTCACCACCGCAGCCACCCCGACCAGCTTCCAGAGCGCTCCCCAGGCCTTTACGGCCACCAGCATCGTGCGCGGCGAACAGCTCTATCGCGGTCAATGCCAGGCCTGCCACGGTGCGGACGGGCGCGGCAATACCCCGCTCGCCTTGTCGCTGCCGGTGGCGCCGCCCAATCTGTCCAGCGGTCTGCTGTGGCGGCGTTTCGACGGCGATCTCTACTGGAGCCTGCGCCATGGCAAGGGGCAGATGCCGGGCTTTGCCGACCGCACCAGCGTGGAAGAACGCTGGGCACTGATCGATTACATGAAAGCCAATGCTGCCGGTGTCGCCCTACGCGACACCGGCAGTTGGCCGCGCCCGGTCGCCTTGCCCGACCTGGCAGTGGACTGCCGGCGCTCAACGGCGACCCACCTGCGCCAATGGCAAGGGCAACGCATCCGCCTGGTGGTGGGGACCGTGGGAGCGACCGATCTCCCGGGCGAGGACCCGCGCCTGCAATCGGTACTGCTGGGCGCGGCCACCGGCGGGGCTGCCGGAGCAGTCGGTGCCATCGATTGCAGCAGCATCGATACCAGCGCCCTGCGCGCCATTGCCATCCTCACCGGAATGGCCGAAGAACGCCTGCCCGGCACCGAATTGATCGCCGACCGGGATGGCTGGCTGCGTGCCCGCAGCAGTAGCGGAGCCTGGTCGCAAAGCGACATGCTGTGCCGCTCGCCCCTGGCTGGCGCAGCGACGGTGGCTGGCGCGGAGCCAGTCGATGCCGGTGGCATCGACCAGTTGATCGCCGCCATGGACGCCGAGCCGGTCCGCTTCATCAAGGGCGGCTTCGTGCATTGAGCGCCGCTTCAGCGGCTGCGGCGTCGTGATGAGGGAATGTGAACCGGCCCCAGGGCTCAGGAAAAACCCGATGGCGGCCATGTTGCCATCGGGGCATGATGAGCTTGTCCAACGACCATCGCGAGAGCCCCTCATGCACAAGACCGCCCTGATCGCCACTTCCCAACCCGAAGTCAGCCGCGCGCTGACCGAATGGCTGGCCATCAACGACATCGACATCCAGATCGCCGGCAGCGGCAATGACGCCATCGAGCACATTGCCCTGGACCGGCCCGACCTGGTGCTGGCCCAGCTGGCCATGGAAGGCATGAGTGGCCTGCGCCTGGCGCACTACCTCAAGGCACAGGACACGCTGGCCGATGTGCCGGTGATCCTGCTGTGTCGCGATGAGCGGGAGATGGACCTGGTGAAGGGGCAGTGGCCGGCCTTTCTGTGCGCAGGGCCGCTGAATCCAGCCCTCATTTCCGAACTCAAGCGCGAACTGGTCAACTAGCCACAGCGTTCCCGGCGCGGCGGCGACGACGCCACTGCGCCACGCTCCATCCACCACCAACCACGATGGCCAGCAACAGCGCCGCGCCGAGCGCACGATGCTGGCTCACCCATTGCCGTGTACTGCGCCAGGCCTGTTGATAGGGGAAGCGCGCCGCCGCGGCAAAGTTCGGCTCCACGCAGTGTTGCCCGAAGTCCGCCGAGAACGGCACGGCCGCACCCTGCCGCACGTAGCGCAGGTAAAGCTGCTCGGCACGCGGCGGGTCGTCATACACGAAATTCACACCCTGGCACAGCACCGCCGCGAAGGCTTGCGAGCGCGCCGGCAGTTCGTCGGCCGCCTTCATGGCATAACCAGCGGCGACGTCGCGGTAGTGGAAGCGCTTGTAGGGCTGGGCTTCGCTGGCGGCATAGCGCCGGCGCTCGCCCTCGGTCACCAGTGGCCCGGGCAGATCGGCCTGGGCACGCGCCTGGGGCGTCGGCGGAAGCGGTTTGTTCTCGTCGCCATACGGGGCTGCAGCACGTCCGGCACCCCATGGATAGCTGCCGCCATAGACGGCGAAGTCCGGTCCCTGTTCATATCCCATGATCTCCATGCCCTGGCGCCGCGCAATCACGGCCGCCTCGTACCAGCCCTGGGCGCGACTGTTGGCGCGCCAGGCATGCTGCCCCCGCTCAAGCGCCTGGCCATAGTCGCGTGCCTTGGCGCGTACCCGCCAGGTCACCGGCAGTTCCTTGCCATTGTCGTCGTAGCTGCTGTCGACGAAACGCTCGTCGCGTTCATCGGGGAAGTAGGCCAGTGATGCTTCCACCCTGCCCTCGCGCACCAGACGGCGCGCCAACAGTTGGCGCAGACGGTCTTCCACCGTGACCGCCGACAGGCCCACCGCCACCCAGCGCAGGGACTGCCGGCCGGGTTCCTGCTGCGCCGCTGCCTTGGCGACGGCTTCCGGTGAGGGCATGGGCGAAGCCGGGGCGTGGGCATCCACGTAGGTCTTCAATTCGTCGGTGGTCAGCACGCGTTCTGCGACGTAGGCCAGGTCGTTGTAGTAGCCGCCGTAGCCGTCGAAACCATTACCGCCGGCCTGGGCACTCTGGCGGGCGGCGCGGTGGAATTGCGCCAGCGCTTCCACGTACTGCCCGCGCGAGAGCGTCAGCACGCCCTGCTCGCCGACCAGCAGATTGGCATTGCCTGGTTCCACGCTGGCATCGTTGCGCGGGAATCCCTGCGCGGCACGGGCATAGGCTTGCGCTGCGCCGTCATGGTCGCCCTGGCGCAGCGCCAGCTTGGCGCGCACCCACCAGGACAGCGCCGACTCCTGCCGGCCGGCCAGCGAGGCTGCCAGGTCATACCGACCGGTGCGATAGGCCAGTGCGGCCACGCGATCGGCCCCGGCGATCTTTTCCAGACCACGCCGGCGCAGGGCATCAACCAGGTTCACCAGCACCGGATTGGGCTGGATGCGGCTGCCGCGGGCGGCATCGGCATAACCGGAGGAGCCGCTACCGGCTGCGCCCGGGTCGTAGTCGCCACCGGCCACCTGCGGGCCTTCGCTGACATCGCCCACGCGCGCCAGCGCATAGGCCACCAGCAGCTTCTGGGCGACCGCATCATCGATGAGGGCCATGGTGATGGCCGGGCGCGCCAGGCTCCACGCGGCCAGCGCCTGCAGCGAGGAGAGCGCGCTGTAGGAGCCGCGTGCGGCCTGCTCCGCGTACAGCCGGATGGCCTGCTTCAGGTCGGCCGGCGGGATGCTCTCGCCACAGTCGCGGCCCTCGTTGAAATCGGACCAGTTGCAGGCGCCCGTCGCGCCCACCAGCAACAGCCTTGCCTCTTCGCCATAGCTGGCCACCGCCAGCCCCAGCGGATCGGGCGCGCCCGCTACCGCCAAGGTACGGGCCTGGTCGAAACTGGCGATGGCCTGCGCCCGCTGGCCTTGCATGGCGTGCAGGCGACCCAGCATGTAGGCCGCCCACACGGCACGCTCGCTGGCCTGCGCCGGCGGCAGGGCCAGCACGGCCTGGAAGCGCTGACGTGCCGGCGCCAGTGCGTTGCGACGGAAGTCCTGGGCGCCGGCAGTGTAGAGCCGGATCGCAGGCGGCAGCGCAGCACCGGCGGCATAGGCAGCCTCACCGTCGGAAGCGGCACGCATGGCCTGCAGCGCGGCCCATTGCGCGGCATCCAGCTGGCCCTTCTCCAGCATGCGCAGCGAACGCGGATCCTCAGGACCGCCACTGGCCTGCTCATAGCCACTGCCCTCGTCGGCCTGCAGCCGGTCGGTCACAGTCACCAGATGAGCGGTCTCCCAGGTGAAGGAATTGGCGGGTGTATTGCGCAGAGTGCCGGTGCGGTCGTCCAGCAGTTGCAGCGGGAAGTCCGGGCCACAGGCCACTACCGTGGCCGCGCCCAGGACCAGCAGGCCGCTCAGCGCGCAGGCGATGCTCACGGCCGGTTTCATTCGTTTCATCAGGATCCCATTTCCAGTGTGATGTCCGGGGTGGCCGTGTCGTCGCAGCGCAACCAGCCGATGGTGCGGCTGGCACCGGCACGCAGCAGGCCAGCCTGGCTCAGGCGCAGGTAACGTCCCTGTGCATCGTTTTCCAGCGTGTAGCCATTGATGCCGTCGGCGGTGCAAGTGTTCCCGACCGGTCCGGCCGGTGAGGAATGTCCCTGTCGCACCCGTATGCGCAGCGGCAAGGGCGCGTCGGCATTGCCGGCATTGTCCAGGCGGATGTCGCGTGCGGGCTGGCCCGGCTGACCGGCCACCAGCTGCACGACCAGGCCCTCCTTGAGCGGCTGGCGCTGCAGGACGGCGATCCAGGTCGACAGACTCCAGGCGCGACGATCGTCCCCGGTCGGCAGGCGGAACCAGACGATGCCGGCCAGGCCTGCCGGTGGCGCTGTTTCCAGCTGTGTCACGAAGCGCGCCATGGTGCGTGGCTCGGCCAGCAGCTCCTGCGCCAGGCCACCCGCCAGCAGCGCCGTCTCGCTCTCGACAGCAGCGATCCTGCCCTGCCCGTTCCAGACCACCCGTGATCCGTAGGCCGGCAAGGCCACGTGCCAGGGGCGACGGGTGCGCTGGGCATATTGCTGCATCCAGTCCTGGGCGCGCTCGCCATCGAACAGGCCCAGGCGCGGGTCCAGCACCGCGTGCACCTGCAGGGTGGATGCGTCGGCCACGGCCAGCAGATCGGCCAGGCGCGGGCTGGCCAGCCAGGTCGGCAAAGCGGTCACGGTCAGGTCCAGCGGGGCGATGCGCGTCTTGAAACTGCGCAGGAAGGCGGTGTATTCGGGCAGGCGTGCCGTGGCGCAGTCGTAGTCGATTTCCAGCGCGGCCGGCTGCAATCCACGCTGGCGCCAGGCCGCGATCAATTCCAGCAGGTGGGCCTGGATGGCGGCGCCATCGAAACGTGCCAGTTGGCCATTGATGCGCACGGTCATCAGCAGCGGCCGGCCAGTAGCGGCCAGCACGGCAGCATCGGGCTGGATGTCGATCCAGCCGCCGGAGGCGCCCAGCTCGGCGGCCAGCACATGCCAGCGCGCCACATGTGGATTGGAGAGCGACAGGGCATTGCGCAGCGAGGGTGTCCACTGGCGCTGCCAGACATAGACATCCTGCGCCAACCCGGCCTCGGACGCCGGACGGCGTGAACAGGACACCAGCAGCATGGCCAGCACGAGCCAGGTGAACAGGCAGGTGAGCAGGCGCCAGCCGGCGCAGCGGAGCATAGGAGGCATGGTCGACGGATCGGGGACGGCCAGAGGTGCCGGCATTGTACGCGAGCCGTCCGCAAAAACGATCAGGCCCGGTGCCTTGCGGTCACCGGGCCTGGTGGCGTGGGGAAGCGGGAATGCGGATCAGGCGCGGTAGCCCTTGCTGCTCATCGGCACGAAGGCCAGCAGCACGCCCAGGATCGACAAGCCGATCACGTACAGCGCCGGCCCCTGCGGGTCTGCCTTGATCCACAGCGAGATCAGCACCGGGGTCAGGCCGCCGAAGATGGCATAGGCCATGTTGTAGGCGAAGGACAGGCCGGTGAAGCGCACCGCCGGCGGAAAGGCGCGGGTCGAGACGATCGGGGTCAGCGAGATGCTGCCCACGAACAGGCCCACCAGCGCGTAGCCCCACACCAGCGATTCCGGCGAGCCCGGCAACTGGCCGTAGAACCACCAGGTGGACAAACCCAGCCCGCCCCAGCCGATGATCATGCTGGCGCGGGTGCCGATGCGGTCGCACAGCCAGCCGATGGTCAGGCAGCCGATGGTCAGCATCAGGGTGCCGGCGCAGTTGGCCTGCATCACCAGCTTGGCCGGCAGGTGATGCACGGTCTGCAGATAGGACGGGGTCATCAGGATCACCACCACCACGGCGCCCGAGAGGCACCAGGTCATGCCGGCAGTCAGTACGCTGGCGGCACGGTGCTCGCGCAGCACGGTCTTGAGCGGCAGTTCGTTGGATTGCTTGCGGCGCGCCGCCAGTTCGCGGAACACCGGTGTCTCTTCCAAGTAGCGACGCAGGTACACCGATACCAGGCCGAAAATGCCGCCCAGGATGAAGGGGATGCGCCAGGCGTAGGCAGCCACCTCGGCCGGGGCATAGGCGCTGTTGATGAAGATGCCCATCAGCGAACCCAGCAGGATGCCGCCGGTGATGCCGGCAGTCAGCGAGCCGACGCCGAAGCTGTAGCGGTTGGCCGGCACGTGCTCGGCCACGAACACCCAGGCGCCGGGCATCTCGCCGCCGATGGCCGCACCTTGCAGGGTGCGCATCAACAGCAGCAGGATGGGTGCGGCCACGCCGATACTGGCATAGGTCGGCAAGAGGCCGATCACCAGCGTGGGCACCGCCATCAGGAAGATCGACAGCGTGAACATGCGCTTGCGGCCGATCACATCGCCATAGTGCGCGATGATGATGCCGCCCACCGGACGCGCCAGGTAGCCCGCCGCGAAGATGCCGAAGGTCTGCAGCATGCGCAGCCATTCCGGCATGTCGGCCGGGAAGAACAGCTTGCCGACGACGGCGGCAAAGAACACGTAGATCACGAAGTCGTAGAACTCCAGCGTACCGCCCAGGGCCGACAGGCCCAGCGTGCGATAGTCGGAGGAAGTGAGGGGGCGATGCTGGGACTCGTTCAAGGCCCCGGTAAATTCAGCGGAAGTGGTCATGATGGTTCACTAACGGCAAAGCAGACATCCGGCCTGACTGCGCCGCTGCGCAAGGCGCATGGAAACGGCACAGCGGGCCGGATGGCCTGCTTCATCTTTTCGGTCGGGTGGCCGCAGACGGCATGTCTGCGCAGGACAGATTCAGCGGAAAACGTAGAGCAGAGATATACGATTTAGCGTCGAAACTGGCTTAATGATACCCGAAAGCGGCAAAACTTTCGCGGCGCAGCATTTCGTGCCGTGACTGGAAAGGTGCGCAGCATTGGCGGCGGTAGCACGTTGGGAGTGCTGCAGAAGGCAAAAAGCCCGCATTGCAATATATTCGCAATGCGAGCTTCAAATATGAACGGACTGGCAGGCAGTTCGCCCGCAAAAGCAGGTGGTACGGGCAGGGTTGCGAGCCGGCCGCCAATAAGCGGGTCAGGACTCCAGCACGATATCGACCGACGAACTGCGACGCAGCATCAGGAAGCCTTCGCCGTAGATGTTGCGAATCTGCATGGGAGACTCCGGCAGGGAGCGCAATTTCTGCCGTACCCGATAGATCAGTGCGTCGATGCGGTGGGCGTCGTACTCTTCCCCGCCGGACCGCAACAGGTCGAACAACTGGCCATGCGACACCGGATAATTCGGGCTTTGCAGCAAGGCCGCCAGGGCGGTGCTCTCCTTGTCGGTGAACTGCAGGGCCACCGACCCGTTGCTGGAAAGGCGTCCCGACCGGCGATGGAAGGCCCATTGCTCCGACTGCGCTGAACTCTGGTGCGGTGCCGTTTTCATGCGACGCGCCAGAGCGGTCAGGGTGGCCGAGACTTCGTCGAGCTTGACCGGCTTGGCCAGGTAATAGTCGGCGCCGTCGCTCATGCAGCGCACCCGATCTTCGCTGCGGGTCGCAGCGGTCAGCACGATGATGCCCATGGACGGGAAATGCTGACGCAGCGAAGCCAGTTCGGGCATCAGGCTGCCATCGGGCAAACCGACGTCGGATAACAGGATGTCGGGCTGGCGGCTCTTCAGGATATCCCGCGCCTGTGCCAATGCGGAACAGACCGAAATCTCATACCCCAACTCCCCCACATGCGCGCTCAGCGAATTGCGCCACTCGAGATCGCTTTCAACAATTAATACTTTCATACTCTAGCGTTCCGGATGAAAACTGTTTTTATGACTTCCGGAGCATCCCCCGCGTACTGTTCCGTACGTGCATCCGGGCCCACCTGCAGGCAGGGAGATGCTTTCCATAATCACAACGTTATACAGAAAATATCTGCGCATAAAATCATAAAAACTCGCAGATTCCTTAGCCCTGAAAACTCCGCTGCGCCTGGCTTTGCGCGCTTTGGCGCAGTAGCCCGGTGACCGTGCCCAGGAGGTGGTCGACCGAACAAGGCTTGAGAAGAAATGCGGCGATGGTGGGTATGCGGGCACTGGCCGCCGGCAGGTGTGCGCTGATCAATACCACCGGAATATGCCCGTAGCGTTCATGCGATTTGATATAGCGCGCCAGCTCCATACCATCCATGCGCGGCATGCGCAGATCGGTCAGCACCAGCGCCGGTATATCGGACTGCAGCATGGCGATGGCATCGACCCCGTCAGCCGCCGCCATGACCTTCAGCCCCCCCTGCCGCAGCAGCTCGCACAGCATCTCGCGCGAATCCGCGTGATCTTCGACGACCAGTACGGTCGTTTCCTTGTCGCTCGTTGCCACCACATCCCTCCTGTCATTCATCCCGTACGCGATGTCACGGTGACTTGTTGTGACTGATGGTGATGGTTGGCGAAGAATCGGGATATCAGGAAATTCCTGAAACTCTCGACAACATTGCTCCCTGGCTATGCACCGGGCAGACAAAGGCGCTGACCGGATGCGGTACGAAGGGGGTGGGCAGGTGGATAAAACGGGCTGCCAGCCCGCGCCCGGTCAAGCTCGACCGTACGACGGGTAGCGCGTGGGGGATCAGGAACGAAGAGGCAGCAGGCGCTGGATCTCTTCCAGCAGGCGGTCGAAGAAGACCGGCTTGCGCAGGAACAGGTTGTGACTGGATTGCGACAGATCGTGACGCTCCGGCGCCCCGCTGCACAGGATGACCGGCAGGGTCTGTCCCCCCGGCAAGGCGCGCAGCGCGGCGCACAGTTCCAGGCCGTTCATGACCGGCATCATGCAGTCCGAGATGACCAGGTCTGGCCACTCCTGCTGCGCCTTGGCCAGCGCATCGGCGCCGTGGATGGCCGTTACCACCCGAAAACCATGCAACTCCAGGAGCATGGAATAGGTATCGGTGATATCGATCTCATCGTCGACGATGAGCAGCAGCGGCAATGCCGCCATCGATGCGGATGACACGCCGGACATGGTCAACGTCCATCCGCAACCGGCGCGGGAGAGGGGGAAGCCAGGCCGTCGATCTCGATGCCGGCATCCGAAATGTTCATCAGGCGGCTGGCGCCGTCGTAACCGTTTTCGCGCAGTTTCATCACCGAAATCTGACGGCGGCTGACGTCGTGCTGGACCACATACTCCAGCAACATCATGTTTTCGTACAGTTGCGAAGAACTGGGATCAACCTGTGGGCGCGATTCGCGGAAATACGGCAACTGTTCGGTGATGAACGTGGTCACGCCGCGTGCCCGCAGTTCATTGGTCAGCGCCACCAGGAAAGGCCGCACACGCTGCTGCTGCACCACGATGCTGCGCAGGCCATCGACGCCATCGATCAGCAGGCGCGTCACGCCGCGGCTGGAAATGTTGTCCAGCATGCGCTTGGCCAGGTCGTCGCACAGCATTTCCAGCGGCAGCTGCCACATCATCTGCAAGGCGCCGCTGTCGATGTGCGCGTCCATCGGCATGCCTGCCTTGCGGGCTTTGGCCAGCAGGCGCTCGGGCGATTCGTAGAAACCCAGGATCAGGCACTGCTGGTCATCCTTCAAACCCTGTTCGATGAAATGCAGGCCCATCAGAGTCTTGCCCACGCCTGGGCTGCCCAGCAGGCAGGTCAGCGAACCGCTGACCACGCCGCCGCCGATGCATTTGTCCCAGGACGGGATGCCGACGCTGACATAACGGTCCGAGGTGCCCGGCACCTTGCCGGCGCGGGTGGCCGTGGCCTCGAAGCGGGGGAAGATCTCGACCCCGCTCTGATTGATCTCGAAGACGTGCTTGCCCAGCAGGTGATTGGCACCACGCAGCTTGAACACCTTGATCTCGCGCACCAGCTGCATGCCGGACTCGTGCTGGCTCAATTCGATGACGCCGTCCACCAGGGTATTTTCCGACTCGGGCATGTTGCCTTCCACCGGCGAGAGCAGGATAGTGGTGCAATTCATCGTAAAGACCAGCGCATTGAGCGAATGCATGAATTCCGACAGGTTCAGGTCCGACGGACCGGAATCGCGCACCGATCGGAAGCCATCGATGATCAGCATGGCCGGACGATGACGGTTCAGTTCGGCACTGATCAGCCGCAACAGGCCGCGCAAGCCTTCACTGGCCAATGCACCGTAACCGCTGAGCATCTGCATCTGCTCGCCAACCAGGCTTTCATCGAAGAAATCGAAATTGCTCACATGATTGAGCATCTTGGCGTGCGATTCGGCGATCAGCGTGAGCAGCATCACCTTGTTGCCACCGCGCGACTGCGCAAAGCCCACCTGGGAGGCCAGCGTGGTCTTGCCACTGCCGGCCAGCCCCTGGATCAGGTACAGGCTGCCCGCTGGCAGCCCGCCACCCAGAATCTCGTCGAAGCCGGCAATGCCCGTGCTGAGCAGAGGGATGCGACTGGGACGGTGGGGCGTGCCTGCGGCGGATGGATGGGGCTGTTGGTGATCGCTCATGTGGATGAATGCTCGAATTTTTATTGTGCGAAGAATTAATGAGTTTTCACGCATTATACGTTCGCCCACGATATGACTAAGGTTGTCATACAGCCCAAAAGTTGCACCTTTGGGCAGGTAAACTTCCTGACATCGGCTTCAGCGGGACGATTGGCCGCCGATAATACTGGAATCCATTTCCTGGCAAAGCGACCATGCAGATCACAAGGACAACAACGACGAACACCGAACAGCTCGCCTTACCGACGGCCAGCGATCAGGCCGCGACCAGCGCCGGGGCGCCGGCAACGGTGGCACCGAGTGTCGCCTCGACCGTGGTCAACCTGTCCGGGGAAGCCAGGCAGCGCCTGGCGGAGGAGTTGCAGAACAGCCTTGCCAGCCAGCCCGGGACGGACTCGTCCCAAGCCCAGGTGCAGGCCAGGCAGCGCAAGCTGATGGAAAAGCTGCTCAAGCGCACCGCGCTGCTGGAGATGGATGTCTTCAGCGAGATGCGCGAAAAAGTGAAGGCGCAACTGCAAAGGAAAGTGACGCTGCCACCCGCGCAACGGCAGGCAGCTGATGATCAGTTGCTACAGCGACAACAGGACGCCAGGCCGTCCGTCCCCACCTGATCTGGCAAGATCAGCCAGGCAGCGCGCGCGGCGCAGCTTGAACACGCTGACCGTGGCCACCACCGCAAAACCCCGGCCCTGCACGGCAGCCCCTGGCGCACCGCCGCTGACGTGTGGACGGCCGGATGCCAACGAAAAAAACGCTGTTCCCGGCAAGGAACAGCGTTTCCGTTGATGCCACGACCCGCCGATGCCGCTCAGGACTTGGCGTAGCGCCCCTCCAGCTCCGACTGGGCGCGCAGACGATCGTACTCGTTGCGTGGCAGCGGCTGGGCATCGACCTCGCCCAGCTTGTCCAGCGGAATGCGATAGGTCTCGCGTGCCGACCATGCCGCCAGGGCCGCCACCACCGTGATGCCGAAGGCAATGCAGCCGACCGTCAGCCAGATGTTGTTCGATCCTGGTGGCGCCACGGCGGTGAACAGGGCCGGCAACATGGCGGTGATCGCGGTCCCCACATTCTGGGCAATCGCCATGGCCGAGACACGCGCGCGGGCCGGGAACAGTTCGGGATAGAAACTCGGGAAGACCGCGTTATATCCCTGGTACACCACACCCCACATCAGGATCGACATGACGAAGGCAAGCTGGACATTGCGGATGCTGATCGCATACAGGTAGGCAAAGGCGAACAGACCCGCCAGCAGCGAGCCGACGATGATCGGCGGGCGACGACCGATGCGGTCCGACAGCTTGCCCACATAGGGAATCACCAGCACCGCCACGATGTTGCCCACGACGGGAATCCACAAATAGACATCCTTGGCGAAACCGATGCCATAGGCCGGCTGTACCGCATAGGCTGCGCCGAAGATGGTGGCCACCACCGGAATCACGTTCATCAACGCCATGCAGACCACGCGCAGCATGTTGGGCGTGCAATCACGGAAGGCCTCCACCACCGGCGAACGGCGCTTGGCCTGTTGCTGGTCGGCCGCCTTGAAGACCGGCGTTTCCTCGACCGTGCGACGGATGATCCAGCCGGCAATGATGACCAGGAAACTCAACAGGAAGGGAATGCGCCAGCCCCAGGCATTGAACTGCTCGGCCGGCATGTAGTGCGCCAGTGGCAGGAAGACCGCCGCCGCCAGGATCTGGCCGGCCTGCACCCCCTGCAGGGTAAAGCTGGAGAAATAGCCGCGCCGGCCGAAGGGGGAGTGCTCCAGGATCATGGAACTGGCACCGGAAATCTCGCCGGCCACCGCAAAGCCTTGTGCCAGCCGCATGATCACCAGCAGCGCGGGCGCCCACAGACCGACCTGGTCATAGGTGGGCAGCAGGCCGACGCCGATGGTGGAAAATCCCATCAGGAACATGCACCACAGCAGCACGTTCTTGCGGCCATGGGTATCGCCCAGGTGGCCGAGCACGAAGGCACCGATCGGGCGCGCCACGTAGCCCACGCCATAGGTCGCCAGCGAGGCGATGATGGCGGTGGTCGGATCGCCCTTGGGGAAAAACAGTTGCGGGAAGATCAGCGAGGCCGCCGTCGCATAGATGAAGAAGTCGTAGTACTCCAGCGCCGAGCCGATCCAGCCGCTGGCGGCGGCCTTCTTGCTCTGATGGGTAGAATCGTTGGTATGTGAGGATTGCATGGTGTCTCCGTCTGGTGAAGTCAGGGCCTGCCCCCCACCCAGGCTGCGCATGTGCAGACTCGGTGTGGGCAGGCCCCAGGCAAGCCGTCCTCGATGGAGCGGGCCGGCTTGCCTGGATGATGTCAGAAGCGATGCAGGATGCCCATCTGCAGGCCGACCAGGCTCTTGCCGTTGATATCGGCCCCGGCCAGGTTGCTGCCCGGCCCGGCCGAACCACTGAAGCGCCAGCCGGCATTGGACTGGTTCTTCATGTAGTTGGCGAATCCGTACAGGGTGGTACGTTTGGAAAGGTCGTAGTAGGCCCCGACGTTGCCACCCTGTGCGCCGCCCTGCTGGTGCGAGGTATCCACCATCACGCCATACAAGGCCCCGATGCGCAGCTGCGGGGTGAGGCGATAATCCGCCGAGACCTGGTAGACGTTATAGAAACGCTGGATGTTCGGATCATTGCCGGCGAAGAAATTATTGGGATTGCTGACATTGTTGAGAATGGTTGCGGCATTGTTGCCGTTGGCATTGGCGGTCGTGTTGTTGCTGCGAACGTAGGCCAGGTAAAACTTGCCGGCGCCATAGTCATAGTCGGCATAGACATTGTGGTATTGCACCGCGTTGTCGTAGCGACCGCCGGCATTGGGTTTTGCCAGCAGGCCGGCATAACCCGCGCGGTAAGGGCCGTTAGTGTAATCCACACCGAACTGGTAGACCCCGCGCCGCCCCAGGCCCTCGCCGGCAGTCTCCGGCATGGCGTAGTGGATGTCGAACTGGAAGCCGGCCCAGCGCGGCGACTTCCAGGACAGGTCATTGTCGAAGCGTGAAGGCACGCCAAAGGTATTGATGATGGAACCGTAGGTGGTGCGTTCGGTGTAGTCGATTGCACCACCGATGAAGAAGGGCACACTGTTCTGGCGGCCGATGCGGAATTCACCGGCCTCGGGGGTCTTGATGCCGACCCAGGACTGGCGATCGAACAGCCGGTTGCTGTCGGCCAGACCGCCGGTATCGCCGGCAAAACCATTTTCCAGCGTGAAGGTGGCCGCATAGCCGCCCCCCAGGTCTTCGCTGCCCTTGATGCCGATGCGACTGCGCAGGATCGCGCCGTCGTTGAGCGCCCACAGGCTCTTGCCACTGCTGCTGCGCATATAGCCCAGGTACTGGTCAACGGTGCCGTAGAGGGTGACGTTGCTGGTACTCTGTGCCAGCGCGCCTCCCGACGCGGCCAGCAGCAAGCCCATGGCGACGGGTGTCCGCAAGGTTCTGATGTTCATGTCTCGGTAATCTCTATTGTCGTTGTGGTGGGTAGAACAGCCCTGGCTGCGGGCGCAGGCATCCCCTGCCGACGCCGGGGCGACATGCGCGATGCAAGAAAGGGAATCGGAGCGTGCCGGCGCGCCGGCGGATGCTCAGGATGAAGGGCGCTGCGTTGTCATGTCGTCTCCTCTAGGGTGTGGATGTGGCCGTCGTCCGGACCGACATCGGAAAACCTGCCCGCTCTTGTATTTGTGTTGGGCGAGCTGGCCTGCATCTATGTGCGTCTATGTACCTCTATCGTTGGCAGATCAGGCCGGCCTCACGCGACCATCGCTTCGCGCACGCGCAAGCCGCGCCGCAGCACCTGATCGGTGACCCACTTGGCCGAACGGTGCGCGCGTCCCGCCACCACCGTCGGCGACATCTGCAGGTAATCATCGTTGAACACTTCGAAGCTGTAGTCGCCGCGATAACCGCCACGATGCAGGCGTCGCACCATGTCCGACAGTTCGGCCGAGTGCTCGCCCTCGCCGGGGAATACGCGCAGGTGGCGCGCCGTCTCCAGCCGCTCCTCGGGACTGCGGATGTCGCGCCACATGAAGTCCGACAATTGCACCATCACGATGCGGCGACCGGGAATGGCATCCAGGTCTTCCAGCGCACCGCGATTGGCGAGGATGTGGAAGGAATCGATGACCACGCCCAGGTTGGCGTGATCGGCCATCTCCACCACTTCCCAGGCCTGCATGTACTGGTTGATGTGGCGGCCCCAGGACAGTGCCTCGAAACCCACGCGTATGCCCAGCGGCACGGCCAGGTTGGCCAGCTTGGCCAGGTCGCGCGCGATATGGCGGGTGTCTCCGCTGGCGTGCTGCGAGGTCGAGGAACAGACCAGCAACAGCGGCGCACCGACCGCCTTGCAGATCTGCAGCAGGTTCTTGGCCACGTCCACCTTGTAGTCATGCAGCGTCCCCTGCAAGCCCTCATAGTCACGCATCACCTGGATGCCGGTGACGCGCACTCCACTCTCGCGCACCAGCTTCACGGCCGCCTCCAGCCCGCCGGGATAAGCCACCAGGTCCCTGGACCAGAGCATGATCTGCGTGAAGCCGGCCGCACGCGATGCCTGCAACTTGGACTCCAGTCCCCCCGGCAAGGTAATCGTATCCATGCCGAAATTATCGAGATTCATAATGCCTCCAGGTGACGGAAGTCGTCGGACGAAACATCCGGCCAGCCAAACAGTTCGAGATACAGCGGCGCCTGCTCGATCAACATCTCCTTGCCCTTCTGGATGCGGCAGCCCTTGGCCTGGGCCTGCAACAGCAACTGGCTCATCTCGATCTTCATGCCGCAATCGGCAACGACCGCATGCGGGTTCACGCCCTCCAGCGCAAACGGCATGGGGTCGCCGGCATGCATGCCCAGCGGCGTGCAGTTCACCAGCAGGTCCATGCCGCTGGCGTCCGGCTGGGCGAAGCGCACCCGGGTCGCGGGATAGGCTGCCTCGACCCGTGCCAGCAGGGCCTCGGCGCCCGCCCGGTTGGTATCGAACACACTGATCTCGGCCACCCCCTGGGCGGCCAGCGAGGCCACGATGGCACAACCGACCCCACCGGTACCCACCACCAGCGCCCGCGAGCTGTTCCATTGCAGCGCTCGATCGGCCGTCGTGCGGGCCAGGGCGCGGATGAAGCCTTCGCCATCGATCAGGTCGCCCCAGACCACGCCCTCGGCATCCCGATAGACGGCGTTGCAGGCGCCGGCCACGCGCGCGCGCAGCGTGGCCTGCTCGACCGCCTCCAGCGTCATCGGCTTGTGCGGGATGGAGACGAAGATACCGCCCACATTGGCCGTCTTCATGAACATGCGCACCGCTTCGCAGTAGCGCTCCGGTTCGATCTTGAAGGGAATGACCCGGGCATCCAGGTCGTGGCGCTTGAAATAGGCGTTGAACAGCGTCGGCGCCTTCACCTGTTCCACCGGCCAGCCGATGACGGGGAAGATGCGGGTGGTGCCTGTGATTTCCTTCATGATCCTAGTTCTGTTCTTTCCGGCTGCGCACCAGTTCGAAACTGACGCCGCCCTTGTAAAGCTGGGTGAGCGCACCGCGCTCGCTGATCTGGGTGGGCGCGCGATCGACGAAGACCACGCCACGTTCCTGCAATTGCCGCACCGCCTGCGGCACGTCCGGCGTACCCAGGCCCAGGCGCAGCAATTCCTCTTCCCAATGAATATCCTCGGTGCCCTCCGGGGGCTCGACCAACTGGATGTAGAACTGGCGACAAGGACTGGCCAGCAGCGTCCCCTTGGGCAGGATGCCGAAGAACTGCCCTTCCGGCAGCACCGTGAACCCCATCAGGGTGGAATAGAAGTCGTTCCACTCACGGGTGCGCTCCGGCCGCACCGCCTGCACCACGCCGAAGAAATGCAGCCCGGCCAGTGCGCTGGTCTTGCGCCGCTCCTGGCTGGAGGGCTTGAAGTCCACGTCATAGATGGAAAAGTCGCGATAGCGATCGACGAAATAGAGGATGGTGTCGCCGCAGCCATGGACGCCGGGGATGTTCAGTTCCATCGCCCCGGCCCGGGTCGGGATGGCCCAGGCCCCCAGTTCGGTGACGCGCCGATAGGCCTCGTTGGCGTCACGCACCCGCAGCGCGATGGCGCTCAGGTTGGTAGCCTGCACCTCGTG
Source organism: Herbaspirillum sp. AP02 (assembly GCF_015767275.1). Classification (GTDB taxonomy): domain Bacteria; phylum Pseudomonadota; class Gammaproteobacteria; order Burkholderiales; family Burkholderiaceae_D; genus Herbaspirillum. Next base: position 136,464 of record NZ_JADWMY010000009.1, on the reverse strand, counting down.
ATCGAAGCCGGACCAGGCCGACACATCGGCATTGACGATCACGTTCATCTCGCCCTGCGAATACAGCACCACTTCGCGCGAGCGATGCCGCCCGACCTGCTCGAACCCCATGCGCTCCAGCACGGCGCCCAGCGCCAGCGGCTCGGTGGTGGCGTATTCGATGAACTCGATGCCGTCGATGCCAAGCGCATTGGTGGGGACAGGATTGTTTTCTATGGTGTTCATCTTGATCCCGATGATTTGTCTCGGAGCCGAGTATAGCCAAGCACCACCCCCACAGACAGCCCGATTTGACGTTAAACGTGCGATAATCGCGCAACTTGTTCGCCAATCACTCATTTTTGGATTTTTTTTACGATGATCGACCAAAACCCGGTGGACCTGGACATCCAGAAGCGTGATCTGATCGAGGGATTGATGAAGGGATTCGATGTCATCACCGCCTTCACCAGCGACGCCCCCCAACTGAGCGCCAGCGAAGTGGCCGAGCGTGTCGGCCTGACCCGCAGCGCCGCCCGACGCTACCTGCTCACGCTGGTGCACACCGGCATGGCGGCCTCGGACGGCAAGAAGTTCTGGCTCATGCCGCGCCTGTTGAACCTGGGGCAGTCCTACCTGGAGTCGGCGCGGGTGCCGCGCGCGGTGGTGCCGTTCCTGCAGCGGCTGACGCAGCAGTTGCAGGAATCGACCAATTTTTCGCTGCTCGATGGCGATGAGATCGTCTATGTGACGCGGGTCACGGCGGCGCAACTGGTCAACGCCGGCTTCGAACCTGGCACCCGCCTGCCGGCCTATACCACCACCGCCGGCCGGGTGCTGCTGGGTACGCGTGAGGATGCCGAGATCCAGGCCTATCTGGAGCGCATCACCCTGATCCCCCACACCCATATGGCCGTGACCGACAAGGCCGCGCTGTTCCAGGAGATCGTCACCATGCGCAAGCAGGGCTATGGCATCACGGAAAACCAGTTCGAGATGGGCATGCGCGGCATCGCCATCCCGGTCAAGAACCGCAATGGCCGCGTGATCGGCGCCCTCAGCGTGACCTCCAACCTGGCCGCCTGCTCGCGCGAGGATGCCATTGCACGCGGCGTGCCGGCGCTGCAGACCACGGCCAATACGTTGATGATGTGGGTGTAAGGAAGACCCGATGACCGAGCCTGATCAACCCGCATCGATGGACGCCGACCCGGGCGGCCTGTCGCGCCGCGACTGGATCGCCGGGCTGGAAAAGGGATTGCTGATCCTGGAAGCGTTCGACTACGACAACCAGCGCATGACCTCAGCCCAGGTGGCTGCCCGCACCGGCCTGTCGCGCACAGCCGCACGCCGCTATCTGCTGACCCTGGAACACCTGGGCTACCTGCACAGTGAAGGCAAGACCTTCGCGCTGACGCCCCGGGTGCTCAAGGTGGGCTGGTCGTATTTCGATTCGGCGCCGCTGCCGCGCATCCTGCAGCCGCACCTGCAACAGATCACCGGCCACACCGGCGAAGCGGTCTATGCCAGCGTGCTCGACGACTGGGAACTGGTCTTCATCGCCCGCAACGGCGCCACCCGCGTCATGACCACCGGCTTCGTGCTGGGCGCGCGGGTCCCGGCGCAACTGGCTTCACCGGGCATCGTGATGCTGGGCGCGCTGCAGGAAGAACAGGTGCGGGCCTGGCTGGCCACCTGCGCGATGACACCCTTCACCCCGCACACCATCACCGATCCCGAGCGCCTGTACGAGCTCATCGCCCAGGCCAGGGAACTCGGTTATGCGGTGGTCGAACAGCAATTGCAGACCGGCGTGCGCGGCATCGCGGTGCCGCTGAAGAACCGCCATGCCAGGGTGATCGGTGCCTTGAGCCTGAGCATCCCGATGGCCGCCGAAAACCGCGAACAGGCGCTGGAGCGCATCCTGCCTGCCCTGCAGCAGGCCGCCAACGCCCTGATCAACCAGGTCTGAGGATCAGGGCGAGACGGCTCAGAGTTCGGTGAAGACCGTCTCCACTGCCAGACGCGACTTCGGCAGCCTGGCATTGAAGTCATCGGCTCCGCTATAGCCCAGGCCGACCAGTACCACGCTGGTGAAGCCCTGCTCGCGCAGTCCCAGTTCCTCATCCAGCACCTTGGCATTGAAGCCTTCCATCGGCACCGCATCCACTTCCAGTTCGGCCGCGCCCAGCAGCAGCGTGCCCAGGGCCAGGTAGACCTGCTTTTCCATCCAGTGCTGGGCATCCTTCAATTCGTAGCGATGCAGGTTGCTGTACAACAGGCGCGAACCGCGCTGGCCGGCACGCGCCTCGTCGTTGACGAAGCGGCCATCGGCCTGTTCCTTTTCCAGCAAGGCATCGAGGTGGGCTTCGCTGATGGCGGTACGGGCGCACAGTACCAGCACGTGCGAGGCGTTGAGAATCTTGGGCAGGTTGTACGGATAGCCGGCCTCGGCCGCCTTGCCGATGCGCGCCTTGGCGGCGTCGGTCGACGCCAGTACGAAATGCCAGGGTTGGGAATTCACCGACGACGGCGCCAGGCGCAGCAGTTCGCGCAGTTCGGCGATGATGGTCTCGGGAATCTTGCGGCTGGGATCGAAGGCCTTGGTGGAATGGCGCTTGCGGGCGGCGTGGAGCAGGCTCATGGGATTTCCTTGCGTGAAAAGGTTGGCGATGGTGTTGAAGAATGCGGAGGCATGCCAGTGGGACGGCTGCTTGCATGACATCATCGGGCAGGAAACGCTTTCAAAACAGTACGGCGCGGCAAAAACATTTTCAAAAAAAAATTGAAAGTAGAATAGCCGCCTGATCTCACCTCTGCCTTGAAGCCCACCCATGATCCGCCTGGACGACCTCGCCATCTTCGTCTGCGCTGCCGACAATGGCAGCCTCTCCGCTGCTGCCCGCCAGCATGACGTCACGCCTGCCGTCGCCAGCGCCGCCATGAAGCGGCTGGAAGCCGAACTGGGCGCGCGCCTGCTGACCCGCTCCACCCGCAGCCTGCGCCTCACCCCCGATGGCGAGCGCTATCTGCAATACGCCCGCAATGCCCTGGCCGAAGTCAACGCCGGGCGTGACGCGGTGGCCCATGGCCGGCGCATGGTCGGTGGCAATCTCTCGCTGTCGGTACCCTCCGATTTCGGCCGCAACCTGATGTGCCGCTGGCTCGACGAATTCCAGGCCCTGCATCCGGCGGTCAGCCTGCAGGTACGCATCAGCGATCGTGTGGCCGACATGTTCCGGCAACCGGTGGAGGTGGCCATCCGCTACAGTCCGCCCGACGATTCCAGCCTGGTCGCCCTGCCACTGGCCCCGGAAAACCGGCGCGTGCTGTGCGCCTCGCCCGACTACCTGGCACGCCATGGACGCCCGCGCACGCCGGCTGACCTGCGCCAGCACAATTGCCTGCGCTACCTGCTGTCGGACATGCTGCATTCGCAGTGGACCTTCTTCAAGGACGGCACACCGATCCAGGTACAGGTCAGCGGCGACCGCGTCTGCGACGACGGCGAGCTGGTCCACCGCTGGGCGGTCGATGGCCGTGGCCTGGCCTACAAGTCGCGCCTGGACGTGCTGGCCGACCTGCGCAGCGGCAAGCTGGAAGCGGTGATGGAAGATTATCTCGGCGAACCCTCGCCACTGGATCTGGTGTGTACCCATCGCATGAGTCTGTCACCGACGGTACGGGCCCTGCGCGAACTGCTCGGCGAGCGCATCGCGCGTTATCTCGCCGACCGCTGAGGCGGGCATTGGGACCAGCGTTAACGCTGAAAGACAGCGCGACGTTCAGCCCCTGATCCAGCCCGGGCTCAAGCCTTCGTGGCCAGGCGGCGCCAGCCCATGGCGGGCAGCGCCGGCAGCAACAGGCCCAGGCACAGCAGGCCCATGCCCAGCAGCAGATCGGGCGAGAGACGCTCCCCGAAGATGAGCGACGACAGCGTCAGGCCCACCACCGGCACGCCCAGCATGCACACCGACACCGTCACCGGCGACAGGCGCTGGGTCATCTGCAACACGATCAGGAAGGTCAGCGCGGTGGCCAGCGGACCGGTATAGGCGATCACGCCCCAAGAATGCGGATCGGCCAGGAAGGTCGGCGCGCCATCGACCAGCATCGCCAGCACGCACAACGGCACCGCCGCCACCAGCGTCTGCCAGGGCAGCAGGTCGAAGTCCAGCTTCACGCCCGGGGTCAGCTTGATCTGCAGGATATTCATGGCCCACGACAGCGAAGCCGCGCCCAGCATCAGGTAGCCGATCATGCTGTGCAGGTCGGCATGCAACAGTGCCGGCAGCACGATCACGGCGATCCCCACATAGCTGCAGACGGTGGCCAGCGATTGCCGGCCGTTCAGTTTGTGCTTCAACACCAGCGCGGCGCCCGGCACCACCCAGATCGACGTGGCATAGGCGATCAGCGAAGCACGGCCCGGCATGACGAAATGCAAGGCACCGGTCACCAGTGCCGTGAACAAGCCCATCTGCAGCACCCCCACCCCGATCACCACCGGCCACTCCTGGCGAGTGGGCAGGCGCAGCTTGCCGATCACGACCGCGATCGCAAAGCTGAGCAGCGCCGCCGACAGGAAACGGCTGGCCGCAAACCACAGCGGCGGGATGAACTGGCTACCGAATTTCATCACCGGCCAGTTGCCGCCCCAGATGCAGATCGCTACCACCACGCAGACCAGGAACAGCCGGCTCATGGCCGGTTGCCGGGCAGGCGCGGATCGGGTGGCATGGCGGGTGGCAATGGCGGTGGACATCTCGGACTCCAGGGTGGGCAACAGGAGCGCCCCCATGTCCGATGGCCCATAAAAAGAAGGCCGCCGGATGCATGTTGCAGCGCATCCAAACGGCCTTCATGGTAGAGAACCGACGGCAAAAAGTGCTGCCGTATTTGATCTGCAGAAACAGCACTGACAGCATTTCCTGCTGCCATTTCCTGATTTTCAGATTATTTATTCGAACAAACCAAATTGGCGCAGCATGCACCACTTCGAACTGCATTGCTCCGGTTTGGCCACCAGGCCGCTGCGATGCCGCAGCAGCCACAATCATCATCCTCAGCGGGCGACCACCAGCGAGGACGAAGAAGACGGCATCGCCGGATGGGCATGGCGATCCAGCGTGAACACCCCGACCAGTCGCACCAGCTTGTCGGCCTGCTCCTGCAGGGACTGGGCGGCAGCGGCGGCCTGTTCCACCAGGGCCGCGTTCTGCTGGGTGGTCTCGTCCATCTGGGTGATGGCCTCGCCCACCTGCTCGATGCCGGAACTCTGCTCATGGCTGGCGGTAGCGATCTCGCTGACCACGGTTGACACCCCCTGGATGCTGGACACCACCTCCTGCATGGTCTGCCCGGCCTGCTGCACCAGATGTGTCCCGGCATCGACCTTGCCCACCGAGTCGTCGATCAGTTGCTTGATTTCCTTGGCCGCAGCCGCCGAGCGTTGCGCCAGCGAACGCACCTCGGAGGCTACCACCGCGAAGCCGCGTCCCTGCTCACCGGCGCGCGCTGCTTCCACGGCGGCGTTCAGTGCCAGGATATTGGTCTGGAAGGCGATGCCATCGATCACGCTGATGATGTCCACGATCTTGCGCGACGACGCATTGATGGAGGCCATGGTCTGCACCACCTGCCCCACCACCTCGCCGCCCTGGATCGCCACCTTGGCCGCACCGGACGCCAGTTCGTTGGCATGCTGGGCATTGGCCGCATTCTGCTTGACGGTGGAGGTCAGTTCTTCCATGGCCGAGGCGGTTTCTTCCAGCGAGCCGGCCTGCTGTTCGGTGCGGTTGGACAGGTCCATGTTGCCGTTGGCGATTTCATCGACCGAGGTCTTGATGGACTCGGTCGCGCCCTTGATACCGTGCACGGTATCGACCAGGCGGTCGCGCGTGTAGGCCACGGCCGCCACCAGGCTGCGCTCGTCGCCGCCCACGGTACGGATGGTACCGGTGAGGTCACCGGCGGCGATCTTGCGCGCCATTTCCACCGCCTCGCTGGGTTCGCCGCCGATGGAGCGGAAGATATTGCGCGAGACCAGGCCCGCGATCAGCGACAGGATCACGCCCAGCACCACCAGCACCACCACCGCCTGGATCAGGGCACGACGGAAATCGGCCTCGATATCGTCGGAATAGACGCTACAGATCAGGTCCCAGTTCCAGGGCTTGAAGCGCTTGACGAAGCCCAGCTTGGGACTGGGCTTGTCGCTGCCGGGTCGCGGCCACCAGTATTCGAGGTAGCCCTTGGCGTCTGCGGACGAACCGGTCGCGGCAATCATCTTGTAGAGCGCATTGCCCTTGGCATCCTTGAAATCGATCATGTTGCGGCCATCGAGCTTGCTATTGATCGGGTGCATCACGATGACCGAATCGGCGGCCACGATGGTGGCGTAGCCATCACCGGTATAGCGCTGGTCGCGCACGCGTGCAATGGCCCCCTTCTGTGCTTCTTCGCGAGACAGCTTGCCGTCCGCTTCCAGCTTGGCGTAGCCGGCGATGGTGCTATAGGCCATCTCGGTGACGTCTTCCAGTCCGCGTTGCCGCTCGGCAATCTGCAGGTCGCGGGTCTGGTAGGCATGCCAGACCGAGAGCACCAGCAGGGCGATCCAGGAGAACACCAGCGGAAGCCAGAGTTTTTTCTTCAGGGAGAGATTGTTCATGATCGGAAAGAGGTGGCCGTGGTTGCACTGCGTGTTTGAGGTGATCGGGAAAGCCGAATGCCCACGCCACCCGCTGCCGGGACCCCGGCGCGACGCTCACTCCCCCATCCTCGTTTACGGCCGGCAACGCCTTCGGCTAAAGGGTGATTTCGCCGAAAGTCTGTATTTTTCGCGACTATTTTTCAGTCCGGGCACATCAATTCCCAGGTAGCAGGAGCCCCCTACCACTGGATGACACGACGCGGCCGCCCCGCCCTTCAATGACGCGCTACCATCCCACAACAATGCTCAAGGAGACCCACGCATGACCGCTCACGAATCGATCCTGCTGCGCCAGGACCAGGATGGCATCACCACCCTCACCCTGAACCGCCCGCAGCAATTCAACGCCCTTTCCGAAGCCATGCTGGAGGCGCTGCAGGCACAACTTGACCAGCTCGCACAGGATGAGAATCTGCGCTGCGTGATCCTGGCCGCGCAGGGCCGCGCCTTTTGCGCCGGCCATGACCTGCGCGAAATGCGGGCCACGCCCGAGCAGGCCTACTACCAACAGCTGTTCGACCGTTGCAGCCGGCTGATGCAATCGCTGCGCGCGCTCCCCGTGCCGGTCATCGCCAAGGTGCAAGGCCTGGCCACTGCTGCCGGTTGCCAACTGGTAGCCAGCTGTGACCTGGCGGTCGCGGCCGAGAGCGCCCGCTTCGCGGTATCGGGTATCAACGTCGGGCTGTTCTGTTCCACCCCGGCAGTGGCGCTCACGCGCAACCTGCCCATCAAGCGCGCTTTCGAAATGCTGGTCACCGGCAAGTTCATCGATGCGGCCACCGCGGCTCAGTGGGACTTGATCAACCAGGCCGTTCCCGATACCGGACTGGACGCCGCCGTGCTGGCGCTGGCGCACGAGATCTGCAGCAAGCCCGGCATCTCGATCCGACGCGGCAAGGCCATGCTGTACCGGCAGCAGATGATGGCCCTGCCGGACGCCTACGCGCACGCAGCCGAGGTCATGGCCTGCAACATCATGGATGCCGAGGCGATGGAAGGGATCGACGCGTTCCTGGAAAAGCGGGTGCCGCGCTGGCATGCCGGACCGGACTGATGAGCGAGCGTAGCGGGCGGCATTTACCTGACGTTTACGATGCCCACGCAAAGTTTTACCGGGATTAAACGCTCCCCCACCTAAGCTGCGTGCTCCTCAACCCGTGGAGCACCCAGCATGATTCGCCGTCACCAAGAACAACATCAACCACCCCAACCGGAATTGGTCCCGCTGGGCCAGCGTCGCCTGCGCCGCGCCCAACTGGCCGGCGTGGCCGGCCTGGCGACCCTGGCCGCCAGCGTGCTGCTGGCCATCGCCGTCGTCACCCCGGCGCAGGCCGAGGAAAGCGCCAATGCCACAGCTGCCAGCGAAACTTCTGCGTTGCACCTGGCCGGCAACATCGGCGTCGTCAGCCAGTATGTCTTCCGTGGCACCACGCAGACCAATCAGAAGCCGGCCCTGCAGGGCGGCTTCGATCTCACGCATGACAACGGTCTCTACGCCGGCGTATGGCTGTCCAACATCAGCTGGATTTCGGATACGAACCCGGCCGCCTCGGCCAGCCTGGAAGCGGATATCTATGGTGGCTGGAAGCCAGTCCTGAGCGACTGGCTCAACGGCGACATCGGCGTGCTGCACTATGCCTATCCGGGCAGCTATCCCGATGGCATGACCCATCCTGACACCACCGAGCTCTATCTCGGGCTGGATGCCAAATGGATCGCCTTCAAGTATTCGTACAGCACCGGCAACACCTTCGGCAACGCCGACACCCGCGGCAGCAGCTACGCCGACCTGTCGCTCACGCATGAACTCTTCGCCGGCATCACCGGGCTGGCCCACATCGGCCGCCAGCACTACACCGGCCCCAATGCCGCCAACCTGTCCTACACCGACTGGAAGCTGGGTGTGAGCCGCGACTTCTCCGGCTATGTGCTGGGCCTGGCCTATACCGGCAGCAACGCGCCCGACGCCGGCTACACCCTGCGCGGCAAGAACATCGGCCGCAACCAGTGGATCGCGTCGTTCAACAAGAGCTTCTGATCCCCAACCACGCGCAAGGAGGAAGTCCATCATGCGTAGCCGTCTGCACTGGAAACGGGGCGAGGACCGCCTCCATCCGCTCTCACCGCGCCACCTGTTCCTGCGTACTGCGCAGCGGCGGCGCTACCGCTGTATGTTGGTGGCGCTGCTGATCTTCCTGGTATGCGCCGGCATGGCGCCACTGACCCAGGCAGTGGCCCCTTATCGCGCTGAAGACGACTACGGCCCCTCGCCGCAGGCCCTGCAGCACCGCGAGGACTGTCGTCGCCAGATCGGCCAGGTAATGGCGGGGAAGATAGAAAGCGAGGATTTCGTGGCACGCAGCGATCGCGAATATTTCCGCTACGTGGTCCGCAAGGACCTGCGCGAAGTGATGTTCATCTGCGATGCGCGCAGCGGCGAAATCCGGCGCCAGATCGACATCTGGGGGGACCTTTAGGTTCACTTCCCGTCCCTGAGCGTGCGATGGACTGGACAAGCGGCGGGGCTGACGGCAAGATGCCGCATCCCCGCCGCTACTCATTTCATCAGACTGCTCATGCAAGCCGATTACGCCACCATCCTGCAATGGATCTACCTGTTCAATTCACTGGCCCTGGCCCAGCTGGCCCTGAAGCAGTTGGGGCGACGCCGCAAGGCGAGGCAGCTGGAACAGGGGTTTCGTGCTGCACAGACCAGCGATTGGCGTGCTACCGCGCCTGATTTCCTGTTCACCCGACTCGGCAAGCCGCATGCGCAAGTGGAACAGGATGACGGCAGCACCCTGCAGCGCTGGCGTGGCGAGCGCCACTGGCTGGATGCGGTATACCGTGACGGGCAGTGCCAGAGCGTAGAGATTTCCGCGCATCAGGAAGAGAGCTTCCCCACCGTCAATACCTATTTCAACTGCGCCGTGCTGGCAGCGCTGGCCTGCGCCTGGAAATTCTCGGGCCTGGCCGATGCACCGGAGCTGCCGGTGGCCGCAGCGGCCAAGCAGTATCTGTCCAACTTCATCGTCTTCGTGGCGGGGGCCTGGCTGCTGTCCTTCGTGCTCAAGCGCCAGCGCATGCTGCTCAATCTCGGCTGCATCGCCATGGTGGTGCTGGCGCTGCCCTTGCTGAACTGGCCTTGATCGCGCTGGCCGCAACGACTATTCGGCCACCACATCGGCCAGCCGATAGCCCACGCCGATCTCGGTGAGGATGTGCACCGGCTGGGCGGCATCGCGCTCCAGCTTCTGGCGCAGGCGCTGCATGTAGATGCGCAGGTAATGTCCATCTTCCACGTGCGACGGTCCCCAGCCGGCCACCAGCAATTGCCGGTGCGTGATGACGCGCCCGGCATCGCGCAGCAGCGTGGCCAGCAGGCGATATTCGATCTGGGTCAGATGCAGTGCCTCGCCATTGCGCATGACGCTGCGCGCCGGCAGGTCCACCGCCACCTCCCCCATGCGGTAACGACCGCTGGCCTGTCCCGTACCGGAAGCACGCGCATGACGGCGCAATTGTGCGCGCATACGGGCCAGCAACTCGGGCATGCCGAAGGGCTTGACCAGATAATCGTCGGCCCCGGCGTCGAGCGCCTCCACCTTTTCGGACTCCTGGGTGCGGGCCGAGAGGATCACGATCGGCACGCTGCTCCAGTTGCGGATTTCGCTGATCACCTGCTTGCCGTCGCCATCGGGTAGGCCAAGATCGACGATGATCAGGTCGGGCTTGCGGGTCCCGGCCTCGGTGATGCCTTCGCGGGCGGTGCGGGCTTCGTGGACGATGAAGCCTTCCTGCTCCAGCGCGCCCTTGACCAGCTTGCGGATGTGCGGATCATCTTCGATGAAGACGATATTGCCAGCGTGTTCTTGCATGGTGTTCCTCATTCTTCAGGCAGGGCCGGCTGCGTTTCCACCGGCAGGGTAAAGCAGACGGTAGCCCCCTGCCCGGCTTCCTGCGGGGCGATCCAGATGCGGCCCTGATGCGCCTCGATGATGGCGCGACAGATCGCCAGTCCCAGGCCCACGCCGGGGGTGCTGGACTCGTTGTCGCCACGGGTGAATTTCTCGAAGGCGTGCTGCGTCATGGCCGGCGGGAAGCCGCGCCCCTGGTCGCTCACGCTGACCTTGACCTGGCGGCTGCCATCGCTCTGCTCGACATGGGCCGCGATGGTGATGGGACTGCCGGCGGGTGAATACTTGATGGCGTTCTCCACCAGGTTGGCCAGTACCCGCTCCAGCAAGACCGCGTCCACCCGCAACAAGGGCAGGTCGGCGGCGATGCGGGTTTCCACCGACCGCCCTTCCAGCGCCTTGGACAGCAGACGCAGGGCCGAGCCGGCCAGTTCTTCCAGCGCATTCCATTGCCGGTTCAGCGTGACCACGCCGGCTTGCAGCCGTGCCATGTCCAGCAGGTTGTTCATCAGGCCGACCATCTTCTGCGACTGTTCACTGATGGTGCGGGCCATGGCGCGGGCGTCGTCGTCCAGGCGCGCATTGGCGGCCAGCACGTCGGCGCTGCCCACCAGCGAAGTCAACGGCGTACGCAGGTCGTGCGAGATGGCCGACAGCAGCGAGTTGCGCAGGCGCTCCGATTCCATCGTCACCAGCGCATCCTGGGCCACCTCGGCGTAGTGCAGGCGTTCGATAGCCATGGCGATCTGGGAACAGAAGATTTCCAGCATCTGGCGATTCTCGGGCAGCGCCAGCTGCGCGGCCGCCAACTGGCCCTCTTCCTCGCTGGCGGCATCGATGGCAAAAGCCAGCACGCCACGAGTCCGCATGGTGGCCGTCAGCGGCAGGTACAGGGCTGCGGCCGAGGGCAAGGTGGCCGTGCCCTTGCCGGCCGCCTGCCCGTTGTCATAGACCCACTGCGCCACCCCCGCATCCACGCTGTGCAACACATGTGCGCCGCTGCCGTCCTGTTCCGGTACGGTCAGGCGCAACTGGTCGGCGCTATCGGGCAGGAAGAAGGCGATGCGCGCCCCGAACACGGCGGCCAGGTGACGACGGCCGATTTCCAGTATCTGGTCCAGGGTGAGCAGGGCCGACAGTTCCTTGCCCAGCATGTAGAGATTGGCGGCCCGCGTCTCGCGCTGCATGGCCACGCTGGCCTGGCGCCGCAGGCGTGCCGTGAGCGAACTGATGAACAGCGACACCGCCAGCATCACCGCCAGGGTCAGCAGGTACTGGGCATCGGACACCGTGATCGAAAAACGCGGATCGACGAAGAAGAAATCGAAGGAGATCACCGACAGCACCGACACCAGCACCGACGCTGCCCGGCCATGGCGCATCGCCACCAGCATCACGCCCACCAGGTAGAGCATGATGACGTTGGCCGGATGCAGCTTGCCGTCCAAGAGGAAGGCCAGCGTCGTGGTGGCGGCGCAGCTGGCCACGGCCCACAAGGTGCCACGCGTGCGACGCCGCCGCGTGAGCAGGGCCTCGGCCGCGCTGGCCGCACTGTCGGTACCGTCACCGCCACGTCCCTCGGGCTGCTCGCGGGTACGGCTGCGGGCGATGGTGTAGAGATCGATCTCGCCACCGGCCGCGGCGATGCGTTGCGCCAGCGAGCCGCGCGGCCACTGCAGCAGGTGACGCAGACCGCGGCTCTGCTGGCCGATCACCAGCTTGCCGGCATTGCGGCTGCGGGCGAACTGCAGCAGCGCCGCCGCCAGCTCCTCACCACTGATGCTGGCCGTTTCCGCGCCCAGCGATTGCGCCAGTTTCAGATAGGCCACCACCCGCTCGCGGCTGGCCATGGCCTGGCGCTGGCGCGGCAGATCCACGTGCACCGCCAGCCACTCGGCCTGCAGCTTGGCGGCCAGCCGGGCGCCTTCGCGGATCAGGCGTTCTTCACCGACGCCGCTGCCGATGGCCACCACGATGCGCTCACGCGCCTGCCACAGCTGGGCGATGGAGCGGTCGGCGCGGTACTGGCGCATGTCGGCATCGACGCGATCGGCGGTACGGCGCAGGGCGATCTCGCGCAGCGCGATGAGATTACCCTTGCGGAAGAAGTGACGACCGGCCTTCTCGGCCTGTTGCGGCAGATAGACCTTGCCCTGCTGCAGCCGCGCCAGCAGTTCGTCGGGCGGGATATCGACCAGCTTGACGTCGTCGGCTTCGTCGAAGACATGGTCGGGCACGGTCTCGAAGACGCGGATGCCGGTGATCTGGCCCACCACGTCATTGAGGCTTTCGATGTGCTGTACGTTGAGGGTGGTGTAGACATCGACGCCGGCGCGCAGCAGTTCATCGATGTCCTGCCAGCGCTTGGCATGGCGTGAACCGGGGACGTTGGAGTGCGCCAGTTCGTCCACCAGGATCACACCGGGCCGGCGTTCCAGCGCGGCATCCAGATCGAACTCGGGCAACTCGCGATTGCGGTAGGCCACCCTACGCATGGGCAGGCGCGCGATGCCGGCCAGTTGCGCCTCGGTCTCGGCGCGGCCGTGGGTTTCGACCACGCCGGCGACCACGTCCACGTCCTGGCCAGCCAGCGCCTGGGCTGCTTCCAGCATGGCGAAGGTCTTGCCGACACCGGCCGAGAATCCGAAGAATATCTTCAGGCGGCCGCGTGCCTGGCGCTCTTCGTCGCGCATCACGCGTTCCAGCAGGTCGTCGGGGTCGGGGCGTTGGTCCATGGCGGGTATTCGGGTTGCTGGCATTGTAGTGGCAAAAGGCCGGGGGCACGGCAAACGCGTGCCCCCGGCCTGGCTTGCGCGGACGTCTGACCTACTTGGGATCGGCCTGGGCGCGCATTGGCGCGGCCACATCCAGGGCCAGGTTCAGCTTGAGCACATTGACGCGTGGTTCACCGAACAGGCCCCATTGCGGCGTCTCGCTGTTGCCACGGATCAGCGCCCGCACCTGCTCTACGCTCACGCCACGCGCACGGGCCACGCGAGCGGCCTGGTAGTCGGCGGCGGCCGGGCTGATGTGCGGGTCCAGGCCGCTGGCCGAGGCCGTCAGCAGGTCGATGGGGATGGCGCCGGTGTTACCGGGATCGGCCTCCTGCAGGGCCTTGGCGCGGTCTTCGGCGGCCTGCTTCAGGGCCGGATTGGTCGGCCCCAGGTTGCTGCCACCGGAGGCCATGCCGTTGTTGGGGAAGCTGCCCGAGGCCGAGGGGCGGCCCCAGAAATAGGCCGGGCTGCTGAAGTTCTGGCCGATCAGTTCCGAGCCGACCGGCTGTCCCTGACGTTCGATCAGGCTGCCATTGGCCTGATGCGGGAAGAAGGCCTGCGCCAGGCCGGTCACCAGCAGCGGATAGAGGCCGCCCAGCAGCACGCCCAGCAGGATGAACAGCGTGATGGCCGGACGCAAAGGATGGGGAGTGGAAGTTTTCATGAGGCTTTCCTTGAGGCTAGAAGACAAGTTCATACCAGGCCGAAAGCGGCCAGCAGCATATCGATCAGCTTGATGCCCACGAACGGCACCAACAGACCACCCAGACCGTAGATCAGCAGGTTGCGACGCAGCAGCACGGCCGCGCCCAGCGCGCGATAGCGCACTCCGCGCAGGGCCAGCGGGATCAGGCCGACAATCACCAGCGCATTGAAGATCACGGCCGACATGATGGCCGAGTCGGGGCTGGCCAGATGCATCACGTTCAGCGCGCCCAGCTGCGGATAGGTCGCCACGAACATGGCGGGAATGATGGCGAAATACTTGGCCACGTCATTGGCGATGCTGAAGGTGGTCAGGCTGCCGCGCGTCATCAGCATCTGCTTGCCGATCTCGACGATCTCGATCAGCTTGGTCGGATTGGAATCCAGATCGACCATGTTGCCGGCTTCCTTGGCAGCCTGGGTGCCACTGTTCATGGCCACGGCGACGTCGGCCTGGGCCAGCGCCGGGGCGTCGTTGGTACCGTCACCGGTCATCGCCACCAGCTTGCCTTCGGCCTGGTGCTGGCGGATCAGCGCCAGCTTCTGCTCCGGCGTGGCCTCGGCCAGGAAATCGTCGACACCCGCTTCGGCAGCGATGGCAGCGGCGGTCAGGCGGTTGTCGCCGGTGATCATGATGGTCTTGATGCCCATGCGGCGCAGTTCGCCGAAGCGTTCCTTGATGCCGCCCTTGACGATGTCCTTCAACTCCACCGTGCCGAGGATGCGGATCGGCGCACCCTGGTGGACCACGGCCGCCTCGGCGTGCCATTCGATGACCACCAGCGGCGTACCGCCACGACGGGCGATGGCTTCCACATCGCTCTCCACCTGCGCCGGCAGCCGCTGGTCGGCCGAGCGCACCAGCTTGCGGATGGCGTCGGCGGCGCCCTTGCGGATGCGACGGCTGCCGATGTCGATGCCGGAGACGCGGGTCTGCGCCGAGAACGGGATGAATGCCGCGCCCAGGCCGGCCATTTCGCGTTCGCGCAGGTTGAAGCGGTTCTTGGCCAGTACCACGATGCTGCGGCCTTCCGGCGTTTCATCGGCCAGCGAAGCCAGCTGGGCGACATCGGCCAGTTCGCGCTCGGCCACGCCCGGTGCCGGCATGAAGGCGGCCGCCTGGCGGTTGCCGAGGGTGATGGTGCCGGTCTTGTCCAGCAGCAGCACGTCGACGTCACCGGCGGCTTCCACGGCACGGCCGGAGGTGGCGATCACGTTGGCCTGCATCATGCGGCTCATGCCGGCCACGCCGATGGCCGAGAGCAGGCCGCCGATGGTGGTCGGGATCAGGCACACCAGCAGCGCCACCAGGGCCGTCACCGACACCGGCGCACCGGCGCCGGCGGCGGTCACGGAAAAGATCGAGAACGGCAGCAGGGTCACCGTCACCAACAGGAACACCAGGGTCAGCGCCACCAGCAACAACGTCAGCGCCAGTTCATTGGGAGTCTTCTTGCGGCTGGCGCCCTCGACCATGGCAATCATGCGATCCAGGAAGGCTTCGCCCGGATTGACCGAGACCCGCACCACGATCCAGTCCGACAGCACCCGGGTGCCCCCGGTGACGGCGGAAAAATCGCCGCCGGATTCGCGGATCACCGGTGCCGATTCACCGGTGATGGCGCTCTCATCCACGGTGGCCACGCCCTCGACGACGTCGCCGTCGGCCGGCACGGTATCGCCGGCTTCGATGAGGATCAGGTCCCCCTTGCGCAGGCTCTCGCCTTCCACCACTTCACACTGGCGGGCGGCGATGGCAGTGCCTGGCGCTGACGCACCATTGCGCAGCTTCTTGGCCGTCACGCTCTTCTTGACCCCGCGCAGGGCTGCGGCCTGGGCCTTGCTGCGGCCCTCGGCCAGGGCTTCGGCGAAGTTGGCGAAGAGGACCGTGAACCACAGCCAGGCGGCCACGGCGCCGATGAAGCCGGCCGGTGCCTCACCCTTGCCGAGCAGGGCCTGGAGGAACAGCAGCGTAGTCAAGATGCTGCCGAGATAGACCACGAACATCACCGGATTGCGCCACTGCACGCGCGGCGACAGCTTGCGCACGGCGTCGGCCAGGGCCGGCTTGACGATCTTCGGATCGAACATCCAGCGCGCGGTCTGCGCGGCGGACGGAATGGCATCGGCCTGCAGCTTGCTGGCAGCGGCCGGAGTATTGCTGGAAGGGGTAGTCATAGGTTTTCCGTTGCGGGTTGGTGCGCGGCGCGGGCCATCTCCGCCCTTGCCGCGCAAGCCATCGAATCAATTACATCGCCATCATCTGCAGGTGTTCCACCACCGGCCCCAGCGCCAGTGCCGGCACATAGGTCAGTGCACCCACCAGGATCACCGCGCCGATCAGCAGGGCCACGAACAGCGGGCCGTGCGTGGGCAAGGTGCCGGACGTGGCCGCCAGGCGCTTCTTGCCGGCCAGCGAACCGGCCATGGCCAGCACCGGCACGATGATGCCGAAGCGGCCCAGCCAGGTGCACAGGCCGGTCGTGATGTTGTAGTACGGCGTATTGGCCGAGAGCCCGGCAAAGGCGCTGCCGTTGTTGTTGGCCGCCGAGCTGAAGGCGTACAGGATTTCCGAGAAACCATGCGCACCGGGGTTGGCGATGCCGGCCAGGCCGCCCTCCACCATCACCGACAGGGCGGTGAAGATCAGCACCAGGGCCGGGGTCATCAGGATGGCGATCGACATCATCTTCATGTCGAACACGCCGATCTTCTTGCCCAGGTATTCCGGCGTGCGACCGATCATCAGGCCGGCGATGAACACCGCCAGCACCGCGAAGATGAGCATGCCGTACAGGCCCGAGCCGACCCCGCCGAACACCACCTCGCCCAGCTGCATCTGCAGCATCGGCACCAGTCCGCCCAATGGCGAGAGCGAGTCGTGCATGGCATTGACCGCACCGCAGGAGGCCGCCGTGGTGATGGAAGCGAACAGTGCCGAGGCCGGGATGCCGAAGCGGGTCTCCTTGCCTTCCATCATGCCGGGGCCGGAGGCGTGCAGCGACGCCAGCATGGGATTGGCCTGCGATTCGCTGTACATCAGTACCAGCGTGAGTACCACGAACAGCAAGGTCATCGAGGCCAGGATGGCCCAGCCCTGGCGCCGGTCGCCGACCAGCACGCCGAAGCTGGTACAGAGCGCGGCCGGGATGATGAGGATGGCCAGCATCTGCAGGAAGTTGGAGAGCGGTGTCGGATTCTCGTAGGGGTGCGCCGAGTTGGCATTGAAGAAGCCACCGCCATTGGTGCCGATCATCTTGATGGCTTCCTGCGAGGCCACCGGTCCCATCGGCAGGGTCTGGCGGTCGGTGCTCTGGGCATCGACCAGCGGTTCGCCCTTGGCATCCTTCAGGGGCTGGCCGGCGGCATCCAGTTTTGGCACGGTGTAGTGGGTCACTTCCAGCGTCTTCACTTCCTGGTAGGAGCGGAAGTTCTGGATGCTGCCCTGCTGCACCAGCACCAGGGCCAGCACCACCGACAGCGGCAGCAGCACATAGAACGTGCTGCGGGTCAGGTCCACCCAGAAGTTGCCGATGCCCTTGCTGCTGTGGCGGGCAAAGCCGCGAATGAGCGCGAAGGCAATCGCGATACCGGTGGCCGCCGAGAGGAAGTTCTGCACCGCCAGCGCCGCCATCTGGGTCAGGTAGCTCATGGTGGATTCGCCCACATAGCCCTGCCAGTTGGTATTGGTGACGAAGCTCAGCGCGGTGTTGAAGGACGAGTCGGGACTCACCGTGGGCAGTGCCTGCGGGTTCAACGGCAGCCATTGCTGAAGGCGCTGCAGCAGATACACCACGATCAACCCGAGGAAGTTGAACAGCACCACGGCGATGGCGTACTGCTTCCAGTCCATGTCTTGCTCGCGGCTGATGCCGCAGAGGCGATAGAAGACACGTTCGACACCACCGAAGAGCCGGTTCACGCGTGACTTGCCCTCCATCACGCGGGCCATGTACCAGCCCAGTGGCAAGGAGAGAATCAGCAGCACGACCAGGTAGAGGCCGAGCTGGAGGTAGTTGTTGCTATCCATGTCAGAAGTCCTCCGGCTTGATCAGCGCATAGACCAGGTACAGCAACAGGGCGATGGAAACGACCAGCCCCAGCAGATACATGAGGTTCATTTCTTCTCGCCTTCCTGCCGTTCCAGACGGCTGCACAGGGCGATGAATGCCCACATCGAGATGCCGCAGACCAGCAGCATGCCCACGTAGAGAAAATCCGTTTGCCACATTTCCCACTCCATTGTTGACGTTGTGTCCCGCCGCTCCGGGAACCGGAATCAGCGACAGTGGAACGATAGGGAAAGCGGCATTAAATCCGGGTAAATGTTTGGGGCGAGGGTGTAAACAAGAAGTAAACGTGGGCAGGCAAGGTGATGACGTGCGGGCGGAGCGAGGTGGGGTCGGGCGAGAAGAGGTGGCTTGCAGGACGGGTGGTTTCTCTGACGTCCGCGTGCGGACTACAGGTCGCCAACACCATCGACATTGCGCGCAACGTGCCGCGCCTGGAGTTCTCTCTGCGTCTTCTCCAGTTCTGCTTCCAGCAGCTTTACGTCAGGCAGCACGGTTTGGTATTGGGCCGCCATGATTTTGTTGGGCAGACCTTCCAGGGCGTAGCGGGCTAGCGCCGATCTGGCACGGGCGCACAGGATCAGGCCGACGGGCGGATTTTCATCCGGCAACGTCCAATGCTCGCGGGCATAGTTGCAATACATATGCATCTGCCCGACATCGGCATGACTGAGTTCACCCAGTTTCAGATCGATGATGACCAGGCAACGCAGGCGGCGGTGAAAAAACAGCAGATCCACGCGGAACCAGCTTTCGTCGATGCGCAGTCTTCGCTGGCGGCCGACAAAGGTGAAGTCGCTACCCAGTTCAAGCAGGAAATCTTCTAGGCGTCGGATGAGTGCCTCCTCCAGATTGGATTCGGAATACTCATCCTTGAGGTCGAGGAACTCCAGCACGTAGGGATCTTTGATCACCTCATCTGGCGTGACGACATCCTGGGGCTGCTGCTGGCTCCCTTCTTCAAGCATGGTGCGCTTGTTCTTCGACAGCAAGGCGCGGGTGTGAAACTGGGAACTGATCTGGCGGTCGAGCTGGCGTACACTCCACCCGCCACGCAGGGCTTCGGCTTCGTAGAATGCCCGCTCTTCCGCTGAACGTGTACGGCGCATCAGGTGGATATAGTGGGTCCAGGACAGCGGGAATACTTGCGCCATCTGACGGATGTCGAAATGTCTGGTCAACGACCTTGGGGGCAGCGCCAGGCTGCCTGCTGGCGATATCCGAATCGGTGATTCGGATATCGCCGAAGGCGGATAGGTCTGGTAGAACAAGCGCATGGATTCCAGTGAGTCTACGCCGAACCCTCGCCCGAAGCGGGCAGACAGGTCTGCCGACAGACGCTTGAGCAAAGCCTGTCCGTATCCTGCCCGCTCCCTGCCACCCTGCTCCAGCTCGACGATGCGCCGCCCGATCTCCCAATAGCTGGCCGTCATGAAGGCATTGACGCTGCGTGCGGCAGCGCGTCGGGCCGTCTCGATCAGGTCCACGATTTCGGTGTGGGCGGCGGCGTAGTCGGCATGATCCGACGAATCGGATTCGGGACAATTGACCATGTGTATAGGTAGCTACGCAATACGGGAGCCGGACGCGATGGTCGATTCTCCGTCGGATTGTCGGAATTCAACATCTGGTGGGGCGGCGAGAGCTGTTTTCACGATCGTCGAGTCCGTAGTAGCGAATGAAGAGATGACTGAAACGTAGATATCGCAGAGTCCGGGATTATCTGCGACCAGCATGGCGCGATAAGAAGCCGCGTCGAAGAAAGCGTAATAAATCGAAGAATGTCTTTTGAGTGTCTTTGAATGCAAGGTCTGGATCGCGTCCGGATTCAGATTGGCAGGGCATCACGCCGAGAAGACGCTGGAATACCTGACAACCGCAAGACACCATGGCGGCGCTACGGTAATAACGAGGGGAGAAACGGGAAGAGAAAACAATAGCGGCCGGCAGCGCCGGCCAATCAGACGTCGGACACCTTGCCCAGTTCGACGCGGTTCTTGCCCAGACGCTTGGCGGCGTACATGGCCTTGTCGGCCATGGCCAGGAGTTCTTCGGGGCCGACTTCGCCGTCCAGGTCGGGGTGGTAGACCGCCACCCCGATACTGCTGGAGATGTTGACCGTGGAGTGGGTCAGCTGGAAGGGTTCGCGGATGGTGTGGAGGACCTTCTCGGCCACCATCAGGGCGTCTTCCTGGGATTGCAGGTTTTCCAGGATCACCACGAACTCGTCGCCGGCCAGGCGCGCCACGGTATCGACGTCGCGCACCGATTGTTGCAGACGACGCGCAAACTCGACCAGCAGTTCATCGCCGGCTTCGTGACCGTAGCGGTCGTTGATGCCCTTGAATCCGTCCAGATCCATGAAGAACAGGGCCAGCAGCTGATGGGCGCGGCGCGCGCGCATCATGCCCTCGGGCAGGCGGTCGCTGAAGGCGCGGCGATTGGGCAGGCTGGTCAGTACGTCGGTGAGGGCCAGCTCACGCATCTGGTCACGGAAGGCCAGGCGTTCGGTGATGTCATGCAGGAAGGCGATGAACAGGTGGCCGCTCTGCCGCTTGACATGCCCGACCGTGATCTCGATGGGCAATTCATGTCCATCGTAATGCAGGGCCTGCAGTTCGATGCGGTTGTTGATGACCACGCTGGTGCCATCCTCGAGGAACTGCGCCATGCCACGATTGTGCGCAGCCCGCATGTCCGGCGGGATGATCAGTTCAGCCATGTCGCGTCCCATGGCCTGGTCACGCGGCCAACCCAGCAACAGTTCGGCCTGGCGGTTCCATTCGACCACCCGCCCCTGTTCGTCGGCGGCGATGAAGGCGTCCTGGGCATTTTCCAGGATGGCGCGCAATTCGGCGGCGCTTTCTTCGAGCTGGATCTGGTTGGCCTGCTGCTGGTCCAGCGCCTGCTGCAGGGCCGTGGCGGTCTCGTGCAGGCGGCTGGTGCGTTCGGCGACACGCTGTTCCAGGCCTTCGTTGAGAGAACGCACTTCGCGCAGATAGCTTTCTTCGCGTGCCACCATGTTGACCAGGGTGGAAGACAGCAAATGGATTTCGCGATAGCTGTCCACGCGCGGGATGGAGACATCCGAGCGCCCTGCGGCACGCTGTTCCAGTGCGGCTGACAACGCATTGATGGGTGCCACCAGGCGCCGCGTCAGGACATAGGCCAGCACCACCAGCACCACCCCGGAGAGCGTGCCGACCAGGATCACGCGGCGCTCCAGATCGCGGAAGGCAGCCAGCGCCACCGACTCGGGCTGGCGTACCAGCACGCTCCAGTTCAGCTTCATGCCACCCTTCTGTCCGGTACGGGCGTAACCGGTGACATAACGCTGACCATCTGGCCAGGTCTCCAGCAGCGAGCCGCCGTTGCGCGAGGTCCGCGCTGCGCGCACGCTGGCGGTATCGATCTTGGTTTCTTCCAGGTTGCGGGGACCGAGGATGACCGTGTCGTCATCGCGCACGATGATCACGTCCACGTCGTAGCGATTGCCGGTGGGATCGAGCAGCTTGGCGGCGATATCGCGGGCCCAGCTCCAGGACAGATGCATGCCCAGCACGCCCACCAGATGGCCGTCAGCATCCTGTACGGGCGCAGCGAGGTCGACGAAACGCCAGGGATCGGACTGCGGCTGCAGCTTTTTGCTCAAGAGGAGTGCGGGATGGTAGTCGCCCGTATATTCGCTTTTCTGGCCTTCCTGGAACCAGGGGCGCTCGGCCACGCTGACACCTTCAAGCAAGCCATTGGTGGCCGCCAGCACGGCGCCGTCGGGTTGCGCCAGGCCGATCCAGGCATAGTGCGGCACATTGGACTGCAGTTCGTTGAGCACCCGGCGCACGCGCGTCACGTCGGTCGCGGTGCGGATGGAAGGACGTTGCACCAGCAGGCGCAGATCGATTTCGCGTTCGCTCATGCCGCGCTCGAGCGCGTCCTGCATCTGCCAGGCCAGCTGCTTCATGCGCGTTTCGGATTCCGAACGCGCGTAGCCGCGCGTGAACTGATCCACCAGAATCAGCACTGACACGGTCGTGATGAGCACAGTTATAACCACCCCCAGCGTAATCAGCGACGACAGATTCGGCGGAGATGGGGCGTTTTTCTTGTTCAATTCAGACAAAATGCTGCGATACGACTGGATGCATGACGGCTCCCCTGTGAACCGCTTGGGTATTTCGGCATCTTGCCAGAACAACTATGGTTTTTCATCGCATTTCCCGAAAAACTTCGAGAAAATTTTTACACAGGAAAATACTCACCAATACTCCGCAACGCTTTCCCCTCAAAGCGACATGACTGCAGGCAAAAGCGCGCAATAGACAGCATTTCCCGACAGACGGGAAATGCAAAAAGACAACGGATGGCGACGATCTGTGAGGATCGCGGCCATCCGTCGCGGGGTGGGAAATGGAGATTTACAGGCCGGCGCACACGCCATCGGCGCGGGGATCGGTGGCGCCTTCGATGACGCCATCCGGATGCACGCAGACTGCGCCGGCGTGTCCCATCATGTCGGTGTATTCCTCCACCACCTGCACTTCGTGACCTGCCTGGCGCAGGGCCTCGATAGTGGTGGCCGGCACCCGGCCTTCGACCTTCAGGTTGGTGGAGACATCGCCCCAGGTCCGTCCCAGCAGCCAGCGCGGCGCGCTGACGGCGGCCTGCAGGTTCTGGCCGAAGAGCACATGACGGGTGAATACGGCGGCCTGGGTCTGCGGCTGCCCTTCCCCACCCATGGTGCCGTAGGCCAGGGTACGGCCATCCTCCAGACGCGCCAGCGAGGGATTGAGGGTATGGAACGGCAGCTTGCCCGGCTGCAGCTGGTTGGCGCCATCGTCCAGGGTGAAACTGGCGCCACGGTTCTGCCAGACGATGCCGGTATCGGCCGGCACCACGCCACTGCCGAATTCCCAGAAGATGCTCTGGATGTAGCTGACCACGCGGCCCTGCGCATCGGCCGCGCCCATCCAGATGGTGTCGCCGGGCTTGGCCGGATGCGGCCAGGGCGCGGCCTGCTGCAGGTGGATCTGGCGCGCCTCCTGGTCCAGTGCCTCGGCCAGCAGCCAGTGCGCCGCGTCCACGCTCATGTGGGCCGGGTCGGTGACATGCTTGTTACGCAGGATGAAGGCGCGCTTGGTGGCTTCCACCAGGCCGTGGATATGGGCGAAGCCATCGGCCTCGGTGATGCCCAGCCGATCGAACAGGCCGATGATCATCAGCGCGGAGACGCCCTGCGTCGGCGGCGGCAGATTGTAGACGCGGCCTGAGCGCAATTGCACCATCAGCGGCTGCACGATCTGGGCGCGGAAGGCTTCCAGGTCGGCACGACGCACCGGGCTGCCGGCCGCTTCCAGGCCGGCTGCCAGGGTGGCGGCGAGGTCGCCGCGATAGAAGTCGTCCAGTCCGGCTTCGGCCAGGCGCGACAGGCTCGCGGCCAGGGCTGGCTGTTTCAGCACCGCACCCTGGGCCGGAATGCCGGCGGCCGCATAGGTGGCGGCAAAGCCGGGCTGGTCCTTGAGTTCGCCCCACTTGTCGCGGGTGAGTTCATGTTGCGAACGGGTGATGGGGACCCCGGCCTGGGCGTGACGGATGGCGTCGGCCAAGAGCACCGGCAGCGGCAGAGCGCGGCCGAAGCGTTGCGCGTAATCGAGTGCGGCCGACCAGCCTCCCACGGCGCCGGCCACCGTCAGCGCCGCATGCGCGCCACGGGTGGGTACCGCGCTGTAGCCATGCCCGGCATAGAACGCCTTGGTCGCCAGGGCCGCCGACGGTCCGCAGGCGCGGATCGCCACCGGCTCGCGACCGGGCTCGCTGATCAGCCAGAAGCCGTCGCCGCCGATGCCGTTCATGTGCGGATAGACCACCGCGATGGCGGCAGCCGCAGCCACCATGGCTTCGACCGCATTGCCGCCTTCGCGCAGGATCTGCGCGCCGGCTTGCGCGGCCAGGTGATGGGGAGCGGTGACCATACCGCCCAGACAGGTCTTGCTATACAACATGGCTGACTCCTGAGGTATTTATATTGGATGGGAAGGCAATGCGACGATGATAACCGGGGACGGCGCAGCGTTCAGGCCGGCATCGATTTCGGTGCATCCATCCAGGAAACATGCGCGGCGACGATGCGCCAGCCCTGCGGCAGGCGCAGCCAGGTATGGCTCTGGCGGCCGATGCGCGTTTCCCCCTCGCGGCTGAACTCGGTATTGGCGACGGCATAGTCCTGACCGTAGGTGGTGATGACGGTCTGGCGCAGGGTGCGCATCAGGTTCTTCGGCGAGCGCCCCTGGCGGAAGGCGCGGATGGCATCGGTACCGACCAGGTTCTCGGTGGCGCCGTAGCGTACGGTATGCGGTCCATCGAGGAAGAGCTCATCCAGCACCTCGACCTGGTTGGTGGTCAGCGCCACTTCATAACGCTGGAAGGCATGGCGCACTTCGGCCACGACCTCCGGCAGGTTGATCTCGAACGGTTGTGTCGATTCCATGCTGATTCCTCAGTGTCCTCAGTGGGCGCCCAGATAGGCCTTGGCCAGGGCGTCGTTGGCGGCAATCTCGGCGGCCGTGCCCTGCGCCACCACGCGCCCGCCTTCGATCACGTAGGCGCGGTCGGCCAGCGACAGCGCCAGGGCCGCCATCTGGTCCACCAGCACGATGGTCATGTTTTCGCGGCGCAACTGGTCCAGCGCCGCGAACAGTTCGGCGATCACCTTCGGCGCCAGACCCAGCGATGGTTCATCCAGCAGCAGCACACGCGGGCGCGACATCAGGCCACGGGCGATGGCCAGCATCTGCTGCTCGCCGCCGGAGAGCAGGCCGGCGCGCTGATGCAGGCGTTCACGCAGACGCGGGAAGCGTCCCAGCATTTCCTCTACCCGCGCTTCCACGTCCTGCGGATAGAGGAAGGCGCCGAGGCGGATATTGTCCAGTACCGACAGTTCGGGGAACACCTGCCGGCCCTCCGGCACCAGCACCACGCCATGGCGCACGATCTGCTCGGCACGCAGGTGCATCAGGTTAACGCCGCCGACGTGGATACCGCCCTGTACCGGTCGGTGCAAGCCGGCCAGCGCGCGCATCAGGGTGGACTTGCCGGCGCCATTGGCGCCCAGCAGCGCAATCATCTCGCCCTGCCTGACCTGCAGGTTGATGCCATGCAGGACCGGTTCGGCGCCATAGCCTGTGACCAGCTCGCCGACGCCCAGCAATTCGCTGGCACCGGCCACTGCTGCGCGTGCCACCGCCACCGGCTGCTGGCCGCCCTCGCCCAGGTAGGCCTTGCGCACGGCGGGATCGTTCTGTACTTCCTGCGGGCTGCCGATGGCCAGGCGCTGCCCGGCGTCCAGTACCACGATGCGGCGTGAAATCTGCATCACCAGTTCCATGTCGTGCTCGACCACCACCACGCTGATGCCGGCCGCGGCGATGCGGGTCAACAGTTGCGCCAGCAAGGTCTTGTCTTCGCGCGACAGGCCGGCAGCTGGTTCATCGAGCAACAGTACGTCGGGATCGGCGGCCAGCGCCCGGGCGATTTCCACCAGACGGCGATCGACGTGAGCCAGGTCGGCGCTGGCGATGTCGAGTGCACCGCGATAGCCGCAGAAGTCCAGCAGGCGTTGGCTGTGTTCGCGCACCGCGCCGTCCAGGAAGCCGCGTGAGGACAGCAGGCCGCCCAGGCGACCGCGTGCGCAGGCCAGCGCCACATTGTCGGCCACCGACAGGCTGCCGAACAGTTGCGAAGTCTGGTAGGTACGGGCCACGCCATGGCGGGCGATGCGGAAGGCCGGTAGTCCGGCCAGTTCGGTGTCGCCCAGCATGAAGCGACCGGCACTGGGGCGATAGAAGCCGGAGAGCATGTTCAGCGCCGTGGTCTTGCCCGCACCGTTGGGGCCGATCAGGCTGGTGACGGCGGCACCGGGCACCTCGAAGCCAAGATCGCTGACGGCGCGCACGCCACCGAAGACCATGGTGAGTCCGTCCGCGGACAAGGTGCGGCGCGTCCTTGACGGCAGTGCCGGCTGGGCAATGTCATCGTCCTGCGTAGCGGTGACGGAAGGTGGGAAAGCGGCCGGCTTGCGCAGGCGCGCAGCGAGCTTGCCCAGCAGACCCGTCACGCCATCGGGTGCGACCCACAGCACCAACAACAGCAAGGCGCCGAAGAACAGGAGACGGTAGTCTTCCAGGCTGGACAGCAGTTCCGGCAGTGCACCCACGATCACGGCACCGATCACCGGGCCGAGGGTGGAACCGGAACCACCCAGCACCACCACCAGCACGAAGAGGATGGACTGCATGAAGCTGAAGGTGTCCGGCGTGACGAAGGTGGACAACGGCGCGAACAGGCCACCGGCCAGTCCAGCCAGCGCGGCCGACACCGCAAAGGCGACGGTCTTGATCACCAGCGGATTGAGACCGATGGATTCGGCCGCCGTCTCGCTGTCGCGCACGGCGCGCATGGCCGCGCCCCAGCTGCCGCGCGAGAGCCAGCAGTAGGCGGCCAATACCACCGCCGCCGTCACCAGACCCAGCACGGCAATCGCGCGCTCGGCCTGCAAACCCATGAAGGACGGTGCGACCAGCCCCATGATGCCGTTCTGGCCACCGGTGAGATCGCGCAGTTCGATGATGGCGTGCTGGATGATGAAGCTGAAGGCGATCGTGATCATGGCCAGATAGGGCCCCTTCACGCGCAGCGCCGGCAGCGCCAGCAAGATGCCCAGTGCACCGGCCACCAGCGCCGCCAGTGGCCAGGCCAGCCAGAACGACAACCCGGCCTTGGTGGTGAGGATGGCCACCGTATAGGCGCCCACCGCATAGAAGCCGACATGGCCGAAGGAGACCTGCCCGGTCAGGCCGATCAGGACATTCAGGCCGATACCGACGATGGCCACCAGCGCAATGCCGGCCAGCACGAAGACGTAGTAGCTGTTGATCGAGAGCGCCAGCGTGATGGCAGCGATCAGGCCCATTGCCGAGAACATCAGTGCGGCGGGGCTACCCAGACCGAGCTTGACAGGGGATGAAACTGCAGGCACAGCCGATGCTGCCGGTGCTGCCGACGTGGAGCCTTTCGCCTGCAGGCTGCGGGCAATGGAAGGGGGAAGACGATTCATACCTTTTTCACCTGTGCGCGACCGAACAGGCCGTTGGGACGAATGGCCAGCACCACGATCACCAGAGCGAAGGTGATGATCTGGGTATAACCGGAACCGAGGGTGGCCGTGATGAGCGCCTCGGCCATGCCGAACAGCAGGCCGGCGATCATCACGCCCCAGGCGCTGGTGATGCCACCGAGGATGGCCACCGCGAAGGCCTTCAGGCCGAACAGCGTGCCCATGTCGGCATTGACGTTGAACAGCGGCGCGATCAGCACCCCGGCCACGCCGGCCAGCAGGGTCGAAAGCGCGAAGGCCACCGCAATCGCACGGGTGATGGGAATGCCCATCAGGCGCGCCGCATCGCGGTTCTGTACTACCGCCAGCAGGGCCGTCCCCCAGCGGGTGCGACGCGAGACGGTATGCAGCAAGGCGGCGAGTGCCAGGCCGATGGCCGGGATCAACAGGTGCAGCGGGTACACGCCCAAGCCCACGCCGCCCAGTTCGATGGACGACAGCGCCAGCGGCGAAGGCAGGCTGCGCGGCTCCTTGCCGAAGGTGTGCATGACCAGGTTATCGAGCACGATACCCAGCGCCACGGTGGACATCAGCCAGGCATTGGAACCCTGGCGCGCGAAGGGACGCACCGCCAGTATCTCCACCAGCAAACCGTACAGCGCACAGGCTGCCAGGGCCAGCAGGATGGCCAGCCACATCGGCCAGCCCAGCGTCTGGGCGAAGGTGAAACACAGCACGGCGCCCAGCATCATGGAGCTGCCCTGTGCAAAATTGACGGTGCCGGAAACGGCATACGTCATATAGAAGCCGAGCGCCATCAGACCGTACATGCTCCCCAGTCCGAATCCGCTGATCAGTGCCGACAACAGCAACATCGTGTTCTCCTGGCGCCGCCTGTCGTCCCTGCTGGGGCGAAAGACGACGCGTTTCTTTCCAAGTTTGCGTTACTGGCTCAGGCCGACCGGCAGGATGCGGTTGTCGATGAACTGCGCCCAGACATAGTCGTCGGCCTGCAGGGCGTCATGCACACCGGGGCTGAACGGCTTGACGTAGGTCTTGATCAGGCCTTCGTAACGATCGATCTTGTAGAAGCCCTCGCGCACCGCATCGCCATTGGTGGAGCCGGCCTTGGCAATGGCCAGTGCCGCCAGCTGCATGCCGTCATAGGCATTGGCCACGCCGACGGCGGGGGTGATGTCGTCCGGCCCCTTGATGGCGGGATACTTGGCCTTGAGCTCGGCGACCACCTTCTCGCCCACCGGGGAGAGCTTGCCGAAGAAGCTGAAGGTCTGGATGAAGTGGACGTTTTTGGCATTCGGTCCGGCCAGTTCGGTGAAGCGGCCGCCGGCCGGTCCCCAGTGCGACACCACCGGCACCTTCCAGCCCATGCGATCAAGCGACTTGACCACCTGCGCCGAAGGACCGACGTTACCCACCAGGTACAGGGTATCGGCACCGGCGGCCTTGAGGCGGCTCAGTTGCGGCACCACGTCGACATCGCTGGCTTCGAACTTCTCGATGCCGGCCGGCTTCAGGCCCTTCTCCGCCAGCGCAGCGACGATGCCCTTCTCGTTGGACTCACCCCAGGGATTGTTGACCAGGATCAGGCCGGCCTTGCTGCTCTTGAAGGTCTTTTGCGCATAGTTGAGCATGGCCTTGTCCACCAGCTCATCCACGGCCGAGACGCGGAAGGCGTAGTTGGGATTGGCGCCGTTCCTGGTCACACCGGTGCCCGCCGCCCAGGGACCGACGAAGGGGACTTTTTCCTGGTTGATGATGGGGACGATGGCCATCGACACCGGCGTATCGAGGCCGCCGAAGAGCACTGCCACCTTTTCCTTGAAGATCAGTTCGCGTGCCGCCACCACGCCCTTGGCGGGGTTGCCTTCGTCATCGCGGCGCACCAGTTCCAGCTTGCGGCCACCGAGCAGTCCGCCCTTGGCGTTGATCTCGTCGATGGCAATGCTCATGCCACGGGTCAAGGCTTCGCCGGCCTGCGCGGACTGGCCCGACAGGGCGGTGACCAGACCGATCTTGATGGTGTCGGCGGCCAGCGCCAGCGGCGACAGTGCGGTGGCGACGGTCGCTGCGGCGGCAGCGATCAGGGTGCGGCGCGTGAAACGGATCATGTGAATCCCTCCAGTAGGTTCCAGTAATTGATTGAGTGCTCTGCCCGGCATGACTTATGCAAGGGCTATGCCAAGCAGCACTGCATCGCCTAATTATTGCCGACAATATTTATCTAATAGTTTCAGCATTTATTTAGCTTTATTGCCGCTGATAATCAATATTAATTGCAGTCAATAACGCACAAGCATTGTGCAGACCCTGGAGAAAATGATGCACGCCGCACTATCATCAAGCAGCCCCCTGCCCTACGATCCCGCCGCGCTGGTAGACGAATACCTGCGCGTGCTGATGATCCCCGATCCGGTGGCGGCGCGCCGCTTCGTCTCATCGGAACTAAAAATACGTTTTACCGGCGGCCGCGAAATGATCGATCCGGCGCAATGCGCGGCCTTCAATGCCGGCCGCTACGGCTGGGTCAAGAAGCGTTTTGAAGCGACCGAAGTGGTGGCCGGTGCCACGCTGGAACAGGCCATCGTGTACAACCGCGGCACGCTGGTTGGCGTATGGCCCGATGGCGAGGCTTTCGAGGGCAACCGTTACGTCGACCGCTACGTGGTGCGCCATGGGCTGATCGTGCAGATGGATGTCTGGAACGACAGCGCCGAACGCATGCTGGTGCGCGCCGGCCTGGCCGAGCTCTGAGGGAGGACGCATGCAGACCACGATCCTGCCGCCGGGCGCCGACGCTGCGCTGGGACAAGACTCCGGCCGCGAAACCTATACAGCCCTGCCCTCGCATGGGCGCTTCGGCTATTCGGCCATCCATCGCCGACCGCACTATCGCTGGCCCAATGGCGCCCGCCTGGCGGTCTATCTGGGCTTCAACATCGAGCACTTTGCCTTCGGCGAGGGGCTGGGGGCCAAGTTGGGACCGGTTTGTCCCGAACCGGATGTGCTCAACTATGCCTGGCGGGAATACGGCAACCGGGTCGGCGCCTGGCGCTGTCTCGAACTCTTTGAGCAATTGGGCTTGCCGGCCGGGGTGTTGATCAATACCGCGCTCTACGACCATTGCCCGGAACTGGTGGCGGCCTTTGTGGCGCGAGGCGACGAACTGATCGGCCACGGCCATACCAATGCCCACCAGCAAGGCAGGCTGGAGGAAGCGGCGGAGGCGGCGCTGCTGCGCCACTGCCGCGAGCGCATCGCCGCCGAGAGCGGGGTTGCGCCCACCGGCTGGCTCTCACCCTGGATTTCGGAAAGCCTGGTCACGCCGGACCTGCTGCAGGAAACCGGCTATCGCTACACCCTGAACTGGGCACATGACGACCAACCGGTGCACATGCTCACGCGCAGCGGGGAGACGCTGTGGTCGATTCCCTATCCGCAGGAGTTGAACGACATCCCCATGATCGTGGCACGTCAGATGGATGGGCGCGATTTCGCCCGCATGATCGTCGACAACGTCGACGAGATGCTGGAGCAGTCGGTGCAGCAGCCGCTGGTGATGGGCATCGCCCTGCACCCCTACCTGGTGGGCCAGCCCTATCGCCTGCGCCATCTGCGCAGCGCCCTGCAACACCTGGCGGCCGCCCGCGACCGGGGCGAGATCTGGTTCACCACCCCCGGTGCCATCTGCGACCACGTCGCGTCGCTGGAACAATTGCGCCAGCCTTTCTGAGGCCGGCATCCGTCTCTGGAGAATGAGTTGAACACTGCATCAGGCATGCCCCCTGCCATCACCAACAGCATCACCGCCTTCGACATCGATGACCACGTTGGCGCCTTCGTCGCGCATGGACGCTTCACCCTGGCCGGCACCGCCAGCGGTCCACTGGCCGGGCTGCGCTTCGCGGCCAAGGACCTGTTCGACGTAGCCGGCCACCCCACCGGCGCCGGCAACCCCGACTGGCTGCGCACGCACCCTATCCCCCAGCGCAGCAATGCGCTGATCGATCACTTGCTGCAAGCCGGTGCCACGTTGGTGGGCAAGACCCTCACCGACGAACTGGCCTACAGCATCCATGGCGACAACCACCACTACGGCACGCCGGTCAACAGCGCCGCCCCGGACCGCGTACCGGGCGGCTCTTCCAGCGGCTCGGCGGCTGCTGTGGCGGCGCGCTTGTGCGACTTTGCGCTGGGCACCGATACCGGCGGCTCGACCCGGGTGCCGGCCAGCTATTGCGGCGTGTGGGGATTGCGCACCAGCTTTGGCCTGCTATCCACGGCCAGCATGGCACCGCTGTGCCCCAGCTTCGACACCGCCACCTGGCTGGCGCACGATCCCGAGGTCTTCGAACGCGTCGGCCGGGCGCTGCTGCCGGGTACCGCCGATACGCCCCTGCGCAAGGTGCTGCTGCCGTTCGACATGCTGGAGCTGGCCGATCCCGAATTCCATCCGGTCCTGCATCGGGTGTACGAGTGCCTGCGCAACACCATGCCGGGCGAGCACATGCGCCTGTCGGGTGCGGAGGGGGAACTGGAAAGATGGCGCCAGGCCTACATCAGTGCCTCCGCCTACGATGCCTGGCAATGCCACGGTGACTGGATCAGCCAGACCCGACCGGTGTTCGGCCCGGCCGTGCAGGCGCGCTGGGACATGGCACGTGACACCAGCGCCGAGACCGCCCGCGCTGCGCGGGAAAAACAGGACCTGGTACGCCACCGGGTGCGCACGTTGCTGGGGGCAGACGGGGTAGCGGTGATTCCCTCCGCATCCAGCGTGGCGCCGCTGCGCGATGCCAGCGCGGCCGAGATCGATCAGCTGCGCGCACGTACCTTCCGCCTGACCTGCGTGGCCGGACTGGCTGGGCTGCCGCAGGTGAGCCTGCCCTTTACCAGCCCCGCCGGGCTGCCGATCGGCGTATCATTGCTGGGCCCGGCCGGCAGCGACCTGGCCCTGATCGGGCTGGCGACCCGCATCTGGCGCACGCTGCAAGGCGGCGCCGGCTAGCTCCGGACGCGAACCACCACTCGACAAGACGATGAGCGATACCTCTCCCCGCAAGACTGCCAAGCCTTCTTCCCGTACCCGCAAGCATCCGGAGGTGACACCGGCGCCGGCCCGACAGAGCCGCGCCGGTCGCCCCCGCGTGCGGCACGACGCGCTCACCGATGCCCCCGCACTGGTGCTGGACGGTGAAGCGGGCGAAGACATCATCGCCCGCATCTACCAGACCGTTTTCGACAGCGTGATGGGCCAGCGCCTGACACCGGGGACCAAGCTGCCGGAAGCGGCCCTGTGCGAACTGTTCGGCGTGGGTCGTACGGTGGTACAGAAGGCCTTGCAGAAACTGGCGCATGAACACATCGTGGAGTTGCGGCCCAATCGTGGGGCGGTGGTGGCCATGCCGACACCGGAAGAGACCCGTGAAATCTTCCAGGCACGACGTGCACTCGAAGGCGCCATCATGCGCCTGGCGGTGCAGAACGCCACCCGCGCCGACCTCGCCAAGCTGCGCCGGCAACTGAAGGAAGAACACGAGGTCATGCACAGCTATGCGCAGACGCACTGGGCGCGGCTGGCATCGTCCTTCCACATGCGGGTGGCCGAGCTGTCGCGCAATGCCACGTTGCAGCGCTACCTGAGCGAGCTGGTATCACGCTGCTCGCTGATCGTGGCGCTGCACGAACCGGCGGGCTATGCCGCCTGCGAGCACGACGAACACACCCTTATCGTGGACCTGATCGAACGGGGTGATGCCGAGGGCGCGGTGGCGGCCATGGAAGCCCATCTGCTGTCGCTGGAAGAGCATATCCACCTGGTCAGCGAGAAGAGCGGCAACAGCCTGGCACGGATGCTGGGGATGGAATAAGCCTTAGGGTGATGCTGTGACGCAGTGACGGCAGAAGAAAAGGCGCCAGGGAAATCATCCCTCGCGCCTTTTTTTAACGCCCCTTGCCGCCGGACTAGATCGTCACTCTCTCCTGCAGGGCCGCACGTGCCTCGGCAGCCATCTCGAAGGAATGCAGGCGCGCCGCATGATCGAAGATCTGCGCGGTGATGATCAACTCATCAGGCGCATGTTCGTCGATGAAGGCTTGCAGGCCTTCCTGCACGGTGTCGCGGTCACCCACCACGGCACAGGCCAGCGAGCGCTCGACGTGGGCCTGCTCGCCCGGCTGCCAGAGGGCGTCGATGTCGTCCACCGGTGGCCGCAACTGACCGGGCGTGCCACGGATCAGGTTCAGGAACTGCTGCTGGAGCGAAGTGAACAGGCGCTCGGCTTCGCGCTGGGTATCGGCGGCGAAGACGTTCAGGGCCAGCATCACATAAGGTTTCTTGAGGGTGGCCGAGGGCTTGAAGCGCTCGCGATAGATCTGGATCGCCGACTTCATGAAGCCGGGGGCGAAGTGCGAGGCGAAGGCAAACGGCAAACCCAGTTCGGCCGCCAGCTGGGCGCTGAACATGCTGGAACCGAGCAACCAGATCGGTACCTTGAGACCGGCACCGGGGACGGCGCGCAGGGACTGATAGTCAGACGGGTCGTCGAAATATTCCTGCAGTTCCTGCACGTCCTGCGGGAAGTTGTCGGCGGTATCCCCGCCCATGTGGCGGCGCAGGGCGCGCGCAGTACGCTGGTCGGAACCGGGAGCGCGTCCCAGGCCGAGGTCGATGCGGCCGGGATAGAGCGACTCCAGGGTCCCGAACTGTTCGGCGATGACCAGCGGCGAGTGATTGGGCAGCATGATGCCACCGGAGCCGACACGGATACTGCGGGTGTGAGCAGCAACATGCGAGATCACCAGCGCGGTGGCGGCGCTGGCGATGCCGGGCATGTTGTGGTGCTCGGCCAGCCAGTAGCGCTTGTAGCCCAGCGCTTCGGCGCGCTGCGCCAGTTCCTTGCTGTTGTTGAAGGCCAGGGCCGCGCTGCTGCCCTGGTTGATCGGGGACAGATCGAGGACGGAAAACGGAATCATGAATGGATCCTTGTGGGCGCAACGGGATCACCGCCACACCGGTTGCCGGGGCCTGGCCCCGGAATCAGCGAATGAGCAGAGGTCTCAGTCCAGCTTGACCACCAGCTTGCCGAAGTTCTTGCCTTGCAGCAGGCCCATGAAGGCTGCCGGCGCGTTCTCCAGGCCTTGCACCACGTCTTCGCGATAGTGCAGCTTGCCTTCCTTGAGCCAGGTGCCGACTTCCTTCTGGAAGGCGGCATACAGATCGGGCCGGTTGACGTAGTAGTCGAAGATGATGAAGCCCTGCACGCGAATGCGCTGGGTCAGCACGCGACGCAGGAAGGCGGCGCTCTCGGTGGCCAGGGTGGCACCGTTGTAGTGGGCGATCAGGCCGCACACCGGCACGCGGGCGTGGATGTTGAGCAGTGGGAAGACGGCGTCCAGCACGGCGCCGCCGACGTTTTCGAAGTACACGTCGATGCCACGCGGGCAGGCGGCCTGCAACTGCTGCGCGAAGTCGGCGGCGCGGTGGTCGATGCAGGCGTCGAAGCCCAGTTCCTTGACCGCCGATTCACATTTCTGCGCACCGCCGGCGATACCGACCACGTGACAACCGCGCCGCTTGGCGATCTGCCCCACCAGCGAGCCGACGGCACCGGTGGCAGCCGCGACCACCACGGTTTCACCTGCACGCGGCTGGCCGATATCGATCAGGCCGGCATAGGCGGTGTAACCCGGCATGCCCAGCACACCCAGTGCATGCGAGGGATGGGCGAAATCGGCCGGCAGCTTGTTGACGCCGCTACCATCGGAGATGGCGTACTCCTGCCAGCCGGTATAGGCCATCACGCGCTCACCTTCCTTGAAATCGGCGTGACGGGAGGCCACCACGCTGGACACGACGCCGCCGGTCATGACACCGTCAATGTCCACCGGTGGCGCATAGGAAGGGGCATCGCTCATGCGGCCGCGCATGTAGGGGTCCAGCGACAGCCACTCCCCGCGCAGCAGGATCTGCCCTTCCTGCAGTTCCGGGATGGCGACTTCTTCCAGGCGGAAGTTGTCGGGGCCAGGGGCGCCGGTCGGACGCGAGGCGAGGACGATGCGGCGGTTGGTCTTGGCAGTCTGGGTCATGGGTATTCCTTTCGGTGTTCTGTTCAATCAGAGTGAGAGCACGACGTTCCTGTTGCGCTATTGCGGCGGCACCAGTACGCGGCGGGTCACCAGCATGGCGGCTTCCATCGGTGTGCGGTCGCGGCTGAGCTTGGAGAGCAGGCTGGCGCCCAGCCATTGCTGATAGAGCATGGTGGCGGTGGCCAGCGGTTCCAGCACGGTGTGCAGGGACCCTTCGGCGATACCCTCTTCGATGCAGGCCGCAATGCGTTCGATGAAGCGCTGCGTGCCGGCGTGCAGGACCTGGCGCATGTCTTCGGAGAGATCGGCCACCTCGGCAGAGAGCTTGACCACCAGGCAGCGTTGCTCCACTTCATGGCAGCACTGGCTTTCCAGCCAGTAGCCCCAGTAGGTCAGCAGGCGCTCGCGGGCGCTGCTGTCATGGCCGGATTGACCGAGGACCTGTTCCAGCCGATCCAGGTAACCGGCCACATAGTGCTCGATCAGTTCGCGGCCGTATTGTTCCTTGGAACCAAAGTAGTGATAGAAGGAGCCCTTGGGAATATCGGCAGCGGCCAGGATTTCGGACAGGCCGACGCCGGAGAAGCCTTTTTGCGCAATGATTGCGCGGCCGGCCAGGAGGATGTTGCGTTTGTTTTCACCATAGTTTTCTCGCATGGCGACCATTCTAACGAAAAATTAGACCGGTCGTCTAAGACCGGTCTTTTTCGGTGATTCAGGCGGATCGCGTGGACGAGGAAAGCGGCGGCGGGAACAAGAACCACACCAGTAGCGCCACC
The DNA here is from genome assembly GCF_015767275.1 of Herbaspirillum sp. AP02. Classification (GTDB taxonomy): domain Bacteria; phylum Pseudomonadota; class Gammaproteobacteria; order Burkholderiales; family Burkholderiaceae_D; genus Herbaspirillum. The sequence goes on along the minus strand of NZ_JADWMY010000009.1, from coordinate 100,313 downwards.
CCTGCCGTACCCAGCCACACTGCCGGCCAGCCATGCCACTGCAGCAGCAGCGGCACGGCCTGGGCGCAGAGGAAGAAGACCAGGAACACGCAACTGTTGCCCAGCCCCAGGGCGGTGCCGACCTGGGCCGGACCGGCCACCACGGCCAGCTCGGTATAGGCCACGCCATGCCAGGCCGACACCACCACACCGGCCACCACCAGCACCAGCGCAAGCCAGGACAGCGACATCGGCATGGCATGGGAAGCGATCACGCCCAGCAGGGCGAACAGCGCGGCGCTGGCCAGCGCACAGGTCCGCAGGTAAGCACGGCGGCGGCCGCGGCGATCAGTCCAGCGGCCGCTGGCAATGCGGGCCACCGCCGCGCCCACTTGCACCAGGGTCAGCAGCACGCTGATGGCCAGCAGTCCGGCCCGGCCAGCCTCGTGCAGGAAAATACCGCCAAAGCTGATCAGCGCCACCTGCGGTGCGCACAGCAAGCCGATACCCAGGGCCAGCCGCCATACCAGCGGACTACGCAGGGCGGGCGCCGCTGGTGTGGCCGACGCGACCACCTGCGGCATGACGGGCGGCTCGCGCAGCCACAGCAGAACCAGGCCGACACTGCCCAGGCAGGCCGCCATCAATGCGCCATAGACTGCGCCGAAGCCGGCGTGGGCCGCCAGCGACGGCAGCACCAGTGCGCCAGCGCCGCCGCCCAGCGGCACGGCCGTCTGGCGGATGCTCATGGCCAGACCGCGCTCGCCATCGCCGAACCAGCCCATGATGGCGCGGCCGCTGGCGCCGTTGACACTGCCGCCCAGCAGGCCGGCCAGCATCAGGCCACCGCACAGCCAGCCATAGGCCGCCGTGCCGTGACCGGGCAAGGCAAGCAGGATCAACAGGCCGAGCGCGACACTACAGCCCAGCAGGCCCGCCAGCAGCACCTTGCGGTCGCCCAGGCGGTCGGTCAGCAGACCCCAGGGCAATTCGCCCAGGGCCACGCCCAGGCTCAACAGGCCCAACACCCAGCCCAGTTGCGGATTGCTGAGCTGGTAATCGTTGCGCAGCACCAGCGAGGTCACCGGAATGCCCGAAAACACGGCGGCGAAGCTGGCATTGGCCGCCACTCCAGCAGCCAGTACCTTCCAGCGATGCGGGGCAGCCACCTGGAGCGCAGGGGCCGGGGACGAAGATGGAACGGCAGGAGGGATTTTCATGATGGCTGGCACGGGTGGAGATGCGCTGCAGTGTGACGTGCACGGCCATGGCTTGAATGTCATAATTCCGGCACTTCAGGCCATTTGAGGTTTTCTGCACCATGCCTACGCGTGATACCGCCTTCCTGATCTTCGCCGATTGCAGCATGCTCGACTTCACCGGTCCCCTGTCGGCCTTCGATGCGGCCAACCGCGTGGCGGGCCGCTCGCTGTATCGGCTCACGCTCCATTCCGAGGCGGGCGGACTGATCCGTAGTTCGGCCGGGGCCATGATCCAGACCGAACGCATTGGCCGTACCAGCTTCGATACGCTGGTGGTGGCTGGCGGTGGCGCTCCCCGCGAAGGCCTGGTGTCGCCGGAGCTGCGGCGCTACATCGTGCGGGCGGCAGCGCGCTCGCGGCGCATCGCCGGGGTCTGCACCGGCGCCTTCGTGCTGGCGGCGGCGGGAGTACTGGATGGCAAGCGGGCCACCACACACTGGCGCATGGCGGCCAAGCTGCAACAGATGCATCCGCAGGTGATGGTCGACAGTGACCGCATCTATTCACGCGATGGCAGCGTGTGGACCTCGGCCGGCATTTCTGCCGGGATCGACCTGGCACTGGCCCTCATCGAAGACGATCACGGGGCCGAACTGGCACGCTCGGTGGCGCGCGAGCTGGTGGTGTATTACCGCCGTCCGGGCGGACAGTCCCAGTTCTCGGCGCTGCAGGAAATCGACGGCGGTTCCGAGCGCATCCGTCGCGCCCTGACCTATGCCCGCGAACACCTGCAGCACGAGTTGACGGTGGATGTGCTGGCCGAGGTGGCTTGCCTGAGCCGCCGCCAGTTCGATCGCAGCTTCGCGGCCGAGACCGGCCAGACGCCGGCACGCGCCATCGAGCAGATGCGGGCCGAGGCCGCGCGCCTGCGTATCGAACAGTCACAGGACACCTTGGAGAGCATCGCCCGCGCCACCGGTTTCGGCGACGCGGACCGCATGCGCCGCGTCTGCCTGCGCCTGTTCGGTCAGCCGCCGCAGGCCATGCGACGGCTGGCGCGACAGGAAGATGCCGGGGCGGAGCTCAACGTGCCGTCAGCCGTACCCGGGTGATTTCGGAAGGCGCCAGCAGACGCTTGGGCGGGCCCCAGTAGCCGGTACCGCGACTGACGTAGATCCACAGGCCCTGCAGGCGTTTGAGACCGGCCACGTAGGGCTGCTGCAGCGGGACGAAGAGATTCCAGGGGAAGAACTGGCCGCCATGGGTGTGGCCCGACAGCTGCAGGTCGTAGCCCGCTGCGGCCGCCGCCGTGGCGCTGCGCGGCTGGTGCGCCAGCAGGATGCGCGGATGATGGGCGGGAGCATCGGCAATGGCCGCCTGCGGGTCGCTGCGGTGGGCCGGATCGAAGTGATGGGCGGTGTAGTCGGTGACCCCGGCCAGGACCAGCCCGGCGTCCTCGTGGCGCAGTACCACGTGTTCGTTCATCAGCACGGTCACGCCCAGGCGGCGCACCTCGTCTATCCATTCATGGGCATTGGAGTAGTACTCGTGGTTACCCGTGACGAAATAGGCCCCATGACGGGCGCGCAACTGTGCCAGCGGCGCGGTATGCGGTGCCAATTGGCGCACGCTGCCATCGACCAGATCACCGGTGATGGCCACCACGTCCGGCTGCAAGGCATTGACTTTGTCGACGATGGCCTGCAGGTAGGGCGCCTTGATGGTCGGGCCGACATGGATGTCGCTGATCTGGACGATGGTGAAGCCCTCCAGCGCGGGCGGCAGGTTGGCGATGGGGACATTCACCTCGACCACGGCGGCGGTGCGGCGGGCATTGAGATAGCCGATGACGGTGGCTGAGGCGGTCAGGGCCAGCACCAGCCAGGCGGTCAGCTCCACCATTTCCTGCCGCTGGAGGGGGGACAGTGAGGCCGCCAGCCAGGGCAGCAGTGCCAGCGCGATGGTGCGCAGCAAGGTCAGCAGCAGGGCCGAGGAAAACGCGCCCATGGCCAGCATGCCGGCCCAGGCCAGACGGTCGGACCAGGTTTCGGAAAGCCCGCGTCGCTTCAGGTAGGGCGCCGCCAGCGCCACCGGCATCAGCAGAAAGGACAGCACCAGCACCGCCGCGCCCAGCCCGATCCAACCGGGGTGGATGCTCAGGGCCGGAAGCAGTTGCCAGCCTATCCAGGCATGCAGGGCGGCCAGCAAGCCGAGGATGACGAAGACGGAGGTAAGGCTACGGCGCATGAGGGGCCTTTGGGAATAAAAGCGGGGGCAGCGATTATTGCTATAAAGCAAATAGATGGCGATGAGAGGCATGCTTTTCAAGCAATTTCTGCGAAAAGCGGCGTAAATTCTTTGGAAAACTACTCAAAATTCATTGACCGACCATTCAAGTGAAGAAAAAGTCAGCTTCGGTCATGCAAGAAGACGTGTGGAGGAGGATAATATTGCTTCGATCCCCCCGTTTTTAATTCGCGCGACCTTGGCGGCTCCGGCCGCATCGATGCAAGACATCGACCGGAGGCCGCGCCTGCATCATTGGAAGAGTTATTTTGAGTTCAAGCAAAACCAAACGCTGGCATGGCAACGTTGAGGCGATCAAAGCCGAATTCCTCAACGGCGTGATTACCCAGATGACTTCCTACGGCGACCGTGTCCATTTCAGCATGTTCGGTTCGGCGCAAAAGCCCCACTACGAAGTGATCAACAGCTTCGACAAGAAGATGGCCTTCGATGGCAATCACCACGTGCACCGCGCCGAAGAAACCGAATTCGGCCCCGGCAACGTGACCCCCATCTTCACGCTGGATCAGATCAAACGCATCGTCGCCACCGGTGGCAGCGGCACCCGCAGCACGCCGCGCGCAGCGCGTGCGGCCTCGGCCCGCAGCGCCGCCGGCACTGCACGTCCGACCACCGCCGCAGCCCGCGCCCGGGAAGCGGTGGATGGCGAAAAGTACGCCTATTTCAAGGCCAACCGCCACATGCTGCCGGAAGAAATCAACCAGCACTCCGATGAGATCAGCAAGCTGATGCTCAACGGCATGTCGGCCGAACAGGCCTTTGGCGAAGTCATTTCCAAGTACTTCGACTAGCGTCTCGCCGCGATCGGGCAGCACCAAGGAAAATGGCCGGAGAAACATCTCCGGCCATTTTTCATGCGGGTTTCGTGCGCAGAGTCTTCAATAGAAATCGGGCACGATCATCGAATTCGGTACCGGGTGGCGCTCGTAGTCTTCATGGCGTTCGCGCTCGGGCAACTGGATCGACGCATGCGGCACTTCGGCATAGGGCATCTGCTGCAGCAGGTGCTGGATGCAGTTCAGGCGCGCCTTCTTCTTGTCCACCGCCTGCACCACCCACCACGGGGCTTCCGGAATGTGGGTGCGTTCCAGCATCACTTCCTTGGCCTTGGTGTACTCCTCCCAGCGGCGGCGCGACTCCAGGTCCATCGGACTGAGCTTCCACTGCTTGAGCGGATCGTGGATGCGCGAGAGGAAGCGCAGGTGCTGCTCTTCATCGGTGATGGAGAACCAGTACTTGATGACCTGGATGCCGGCGCGCGTGAGCATGCGCTCGAACTCCGGCACCGAGCGGAAGAATTCCTCGTACTGCTCGTCGGTGCAGAAGCCCATCACCCGTTCCACGCCAGCGCGGTTGTACCAGCTGCGATCAAACAGCACGATCTCGCCTGCGGCCGGCAGGTGCGAGACATAGCGCTGGAAATACCACTGCGTGCGTTCGCGGTCGTTGGGCGCCGGCAGCGCGGCCACGCGTGCCACGCGAGGGTTGAGGCGCTGGGTGATGCGCTTGATCACGCCGCCCTTGCCGGCCGCATCCCGGCCTTCGAACACGATCACCACCTTGTGACCGGTCTGCACCACCCAGTCCTGCAGCTTGACCAGTTCCCCCTGGAGGCGGAACAGTTCGCGGAAATACAGGCGGCGGTATTCCTTTTCTTCTTCGCCATGGGCGCTGGAGAACTCGCCGGTGACCGGGTCCACGGTACGGTCTTCCAGTTCCAGTTCCATTTCTTCGTCGTAGCTGTCGGCCAGTTCGCGGTGGACGCGCTTGACCATTTCTTCCTTATCCATTGTTTCCTCGTGTGCAAGATAAAGCGGCGAACGCGGCACTCCCTTCGCCGGAAAAGTGCGTGACAACATACCTGTCCATTGTGACCAAGCCGTGACAGGACGATAACATCGGCCCGAAGCGGCGCCAAATACCACTTCCATCCTGCGCCAAGGGACAACGGCGCGCCTTGCGCCGGCGCAGGTGGCCCATGCGAAAATACGCTATAGTCCCCAAAACGATTCGGCATAACAGCATGACACTTACAGAACTCAAATACATCGTGGCCGTCGCGCGCGAAAAGCATTTCGGCCATGCAGCAGAAGCTTGTTTCGTCGCCCAGCCCACGCTGTCGGTGGCCATCAAGAAGCTGGAAGACGAACTTGGGGTCGTGATCTTCGAGCGCGGGGGCACCGAGGTCTCGGTCACGCCGCTGGGTGCGCAGATCGTGGCACAGGCCGAGCGCGTACTGGAACAGACGGCGGCCATCAAGGAGATCGCCAACCAGAACAAGGACCCGCTGTCAGGCCCGCTGCGCCTGGGCATCATCTATACCATCGGCCCCTACCTGCTGCCATCACTGGTCAAGACCATGATAGAGCGGGTGCCGCAGATGCCGCTGATCCTGCAGGAGAATTTCACCACCCGCCTGATCGAACTGCTGCGCCAGGGCGAGCTCGATGCGGCCATCATGGCTCTGCCCTTCCCTGAGCACGGTCTGAACGTGCTACCGCTGTACGACGAGGAATTCATGGTCGCCCTGCCGCGCCAGCACAAGTGGGCCGAGCGCAAGGAAATCGACGCCCGCGAACTCAAGACCGAGACCATGCTGCTGCTGGGCAATGGGCACTGCTTCCGCGACCAGGTACTGGAAGTCTGTCCCGAGATGTCGCGCTTCTCCACCAACGGCGATGGCATCGCCCGCACCTTCGAGGGCTCGTCGCTGGAAACGATCCGCCACATGGTGTCCTCCGGCATCGGCGTGACCGTGTTGCCGCGCGCTTCCATCCCCGACGCCAACACCCGCGAGGGCATGGTCCGCTATGTCCCCTTCGTGGCGCCGGCCCCCTCGCGCCGCGTAGTGATTGCCTGGCGCAAGAGCTTCACCCGGCAGGCCGCCATCGATGCCGTGCATCAGGCGGTGCTGGCATGCAATCTCAATGGGGTGCAGATGCTGACCGATGAGACGGCCACCACGGCGTGATGCTGGATACCGCGCAACGCAAAGAAAAACGGGCCTCGCGGCCCGTTTTCATTTTCAGCATCACAACTGCAGTGTCGTTCAATCGATGCGACGCGTACTCTGCACATCAAACCAATGCACGTCCGTCGCGCCGAACGATGCACCGATATGCTGACCAGTGCTGACCGGCACATTGGCGGGACAACGCAGCACCAGTGCCTGCCCGCCGCAGCGCGCATGCACCAGCAGTTCCGCACCCAGCGCTTCCACCAGTTCCACTTCCAGCGAAAGCTGCGCGGCCGAGCCGTCGAGGATGGGCAGCAAGTGCTCCGGACGTACGCCGAGGATGCGTTCCTGCCCCGCCGCCGCGCTTGCCGGCTGCGGCAGGCGGATGGTATCGGCCTCACTACCCTTGCTGACCTCGAAGCCAGAACCATCCGCACCGACCCGCCCCTGCAGCAGGTTCATCGGCGGCGAACCGATGAAGCTGGCCACGAAGGTGGTGGCCGGACGCGCATAGACCTCGGCCGGCGTGCCGATCTGCTCGGCCACGCCGCGGTTCATGACGATCATGCGCTGGCCCAGCGTCATCGCTTCCACCTGATCGTGGGTGACGTACAGGCTGGTGGTACGCAGGCTGGCGTGCAGCTTCTGGATTTCCAGACGCATCTGTACGCGCAGCTTGGCGTCCAGGTTGGACAGGGGTTCGTCAAAGAGGAATACCGCAGGCTTGCGCACGATGGCGCGCCCCATGGCCACCCGCTGACGCTGGCCGCCGGAGAGCTGGCGCGGAGTCCGCTCCAACAGCGCGCCCAGTTCGAGGATGGTGGCAGCACGCTGCACGCGCTCATCGATCTCGGCTTTGGACAGGCCCTGGATCTTCAGGCCGTAGGCCATGTTCTGGTACACCGTCATGTGCGGATAGAGCGCATAGTTCTGGAACACCATGGCAATGTCGCGCTCCTTGGGTTCCAGGTCATTGACCACGCGTTGGCCGATGACGATCTGTCCGCTGCTGATCTCTTCCAGGCCCGCGACCATGCGCAGCAGTGTTGACTTGCCGCAGCCGGACGGGCCGACCATGACGATGAATTCGCCATCGGCGATCTCGGCATCGATACCGTGGATCACGTCGACTGCCTTGGGGCCATTGCCATAGGTCTTGCGGACTTGCTTGAGATGGATTGCTGCCATGATGGTAAGCGCCGTAAATGAGCGTCGTAAATGAGTTGAATTATTTCTCGGAATCGACCAGGCCCTTGACGAACCATTTCTGCATCACCACCACCACCAGGCCGGGCGGCAGCATGGCCAGGATCATGGTGGCCATCACGAGGTTCCATTCCACGGCCGAATCGCCGCCGGAAATCAGGGTCTTGATGCCGATGCCGATCGGATACATGCCGGGGTCCGTGGCGATGATCAACGGCCACAGGTACTGGTTCCAGCCATAGATGAACATGATCACGAAGAGTGCGATCACGTTGGTGCGCGACAGGGGCCACAGCACATCCTTGAGGAAACGCAAGGGGCCGGCGCCATCGATGCGCGCCGCCTCGGCCAGTTCGTCCGGCACCGTCAGGAAGAACTGCCGGAACAGGAAGGTCGCCGTGGCCGACGCAATGAGCGGAACGCTCAGGCCGGCGTAGCTGTTGAGCATGCCCAGATCGGATACCACCTGGTAGGTCGGCGTGATGCGCACCTCCACCGGCAACATCAGGGTGACGAAGATCATCCAGAAGAAGATACCTCGACCGGGAAAGCGGAAGTAGACGATGGCAAAGGCCGACAGCATGGAAATGGAAATCTTGCCGATGGCGATGATGAGCGCGGTCGCCAGGCTCACCCACAGCATGTGCAGGACCGGCGGCGCCGTGACCTGCCCGGACGCGCCCTTGAACAGCACAGCACTGTAGTTGTTGACCAGTTCCCCGCCCGGCACCAGCGACAGCGGCGACAGGGCCGACTGCTCGGCGGTCTGGGTGCTGGCCACGAAGGCCACGTAGAGCGGGAAGAACACAATCAACACGCCCAGCACCAGTACCACGTGGCTGAGGAAATCGAGGATGGGACGACGTTCGATCATGCTGCCACCTCCTGGCGGACAATCTTCATGGTGTTCATGGTGGTGACGGTGTTCATGCGTATTGGACCTTCTTCTCGACGTACTTGAACTGCACCACCGTCAGCAGGATCACCAGGGCCATCAGCACTACCGACTGTGCTGCCGAACTGCCCAGGTCGCCGCCCTTGAAGCCATCGGAAAACACCTTGTAGACCAGGATCTCGGTGTCCTTGCCGGGGCCGCCGTGGGTGGTGGCATCGACGATGACGAACGTATCGAAGAAGGCATAGACCACGTTGACCACGAACAGGAAGAAGGTGGTCGGCGAGATCAGCGGGAAGACGATGGTGAAGAAGCGCTTGACCGGACCGGCGCCATCGATGGCGGCCGCTTCGATAAGTGATTTCGGAATCGACTGCAGGCCAGCCAGGAAGAACAGGAAGTTGTAGCTGATCTGCTTCCAGATGGCGGCAATCACGATCAGGATCATCGCGTGCGTGCCGTTGATCATGTAGTCCCAGGGCAGGCCCAGCCAGCTCAGTACGTGCGAGAGGATGCCCAGCGAAGGACTGAGCAGGAACATCCACAGCACGCCCACCACCACCGGCGAGACCGCATAGGGCCAGATCAGGAAGGTCTTGTAGATCGAGGCGCCGCGCCGCACACGGTCGGCGAAGACCGCCAGCAACAGCGATACCGCCAGGCCGAAGAAGGCCACCAGCGCCGAGAAGACCGCCGTGGTCCGGAACGATTCGAGGTAGGTCGGATCGCCGAAGAGGGTCTTGAAGTTGTCGAGCCAGACGAATTCGGAATAGCCGCCGAAGGCATCCTGCAACAGCATGGACTGGTACAGTGCCTGCGCAGCGGGCCAGAAAAAGAACAGCAAGGTGATCACGATCTGCGGCGCCACCAGCAGATAGGGCAAGCACTTAGAGGTGAATCGCGCGCGTTTTTCCACGATCGTTCCTGCCGGGGTTCCCCGGCGTCAAAGAAGTTTGAATGACTGGAAATGGAAACCGGCGATGGGCCCCGTTGCCGGAGCGCCATCGCCGCTTCCGGCCCCTTCATGCCGGTGGGCATGCGGGGGCGGGACTGACGGAATTACTGGTTACCCTTGTTGGCCTTTTCGAAGCGGACCAACAGTTCGTCGCCACGCTTGACGGCCGAATCCAGGGCTTCCTTCGGACTCTTCTTGCCGGTCCAGACGTTTTCCAGTTCCTCATCGAACACGGTACGGACCTGGGCGTAGTTGCCCAGGCGCAGGCCGCGCGACTTGTCGGTGGTCTTGACGATCATCTGCTTGACGGCCACGTCGGTACCCGGATTGCGCTCATAGAAACCGGACTTCTTGGTCAACTCGTAGGCGGCCTTGGTGACCGGCAGGTAACCGGTATCCTGGTGCCACTTGGCGGCCACTTCCGGCTTGGACAGGTAGCTGAAGAACTTGGCCACGCCCTTGTATTCGTCACCCTTCTTGCCATTCATCACCCACAGCGAAGCACCGCCGATGACGGTGTTCTGCGGTGCGCCCTGCACATCGTTGTAGTACGGCAGGGTGGCCACGCCGAACTTGAACTTGGCGTTCTTGCGGATATCGGCGTAGGCCGAGGAGGAACCGGTGATGATGGCGCACTCGCCGGCGTTGAACTTGGCGTTGGCCTCGTCCTTGCGGCCGGCGTAGGTGAAGTAGCCCTGCTTGGCCCAGTTCGACAGGTTCTCGATATGGCGCACATGCAGCGGGCTATTCATCTTCAGGCGCGCATCCAGGCCGCCGAAGCCGTTGTTCTTGGACGCCAGCTCGACGTTATGCCAGGTTGAAAACGATTCCAAATGCACCCAGGATTGCCAGGTCGTGGTGTAGGCACAGGAGGCGCCGCTGGCCTTGATCTTGGCGGCCATGCCGACGAATTCCTGCCAGGTCACGGGTGGCTTTTCGGGGTCCAGGCCAGCCTTGGCGAACATGTCCTTGTTGTAGAACATGATGGTGGTGGAGCTGTTGAAGGGGAAGGACATCATGCCCTTGGCGGTCGAGTAGTAACCCGCCACGGCCGGCACGTAGTCGTTCTGGTCAAACTTCTCGCCGGCCTGGTGCATCACCTCGTACACCGGCTTGACCGCACCCTTGGCGTAGATCATGGTAGCGGTGCCCACTTCGAATACCTGCAGGATGTCCGGTGCATTGCCGGCGCGGTAGGCGGCGATCGCGGCCGACATCGATTCGTCGTAGGTCCCCTTGTAGACGGGCACGACCTTGTAGTCGCTCTGGCTCTTGTTGAAGTCGTCGGCCAGGGCATTGACACGCTCGCCCAGGGCGCCGGTCATGGAATGCCACCAGCTGATCTCGGTGGCAGCGAAGGCGGAAGAAGTGATCGTCGCCAGGACACCGGTCGCGATCAGTGTTTTCATCATGTTCATCAGAGGGGACCTCTCAAAAAAGGGGTTTTGATGCTAACAACTCTCCATGACAGCGGCGTTACATTAGCGGCCCTTGCCGGCCACGGCAAAGGAAAAATCTGCGGCTATGCAGCACAAAACCAGGAAATGTCTCAAAAAAGATATGTCGTTTTTATAAAATTTACGCATTGGCGCAGCGCGGCCCAAATAAAAGCACGACGGTGCGGAAACGGCGAGGCGAATTATAATGCGGACTTTCGTTTTTGCGGACATCGAATGGACAGGTTAAGGCTCTACGCGCTGCTGGTACGCGCCCACAAACCCATCGGCATCCTGCTCTTGCTGTGGCCCACGCTGATCGCCCTGTGGCTGGCGGCAGGCGGCCCGCCGGACTGGCGCATCCTGCTGATCTACGTACTGGGCACCGCGCTGATGCGTTCGGCCGGCTGCGCCATCAACGACTACGCCGACCGCGACTTCGATCGCCACGTCAAGCGCACCGAGCAGCGACCGTTGACGTCCGGCAAGATCAGGTCGTGGGAAGCCCTGATGGTGGCAGGCGTGCTGGCGCTGCTGTCCTTCCTGCTGATCCTGCCGCTCAACGCACTGACCCTGCAACTGTCAGTGGCAGCGGTGATCATTGCCGCCACCTATCCCTACTTCAAGCGCTTCTTCGCCATTCCCCAGGCCTACCTGGGCATTGCCTTCGGCTTCGGTATCCCGATGGGCTTTGCTACGGTCACCGGCACGGTTCCCCTGGCGGCCTGGGTGCTGCTGATAGCCAACGTCTTCTGGGCAGTGGCGTATGACACCGAATATGCGATGGTGGACCGCGACGACGACCTGAAGATCGGCATCAAGACCTCGGCCATCACCTTCGGCCGCCACGATGTGCTGGCCGTGATGCTGTGCTACGCCGTGGCGCTGGCGCTGGTGTGGATGGTTGGCCTGCAATACGGACTGGGCCTGTGGTTCTCGGCCGGCATGCTGGTGGCCTGCGGCTTCGCGCTGTATCACTACACCCTGATCCGCGAACGTGACCGCATGCGCTGCTTCGCGGCCTTCAACAACAACAACTGGCTGGGCGCGGCGATCTTTGCCGGCGTCGCGCTGGACTACCTGATGCGCTGAAGCGGCATCGGGCGCCGATACGGGAACAGGAGACGACATGGAAGCGCAATTCTGGCTGGAACGCTGGCGCGAGGGCCGTACGCATTTTCATCAGGAACGGGTCACGCCGTTGCTGCAGAAATACTGGCCGCAACTGGCGCTGCCGGCCGGTAGTACGGTGCTGGTGCCGCTGTGCGGGAAGTCGCTGGACATGCTGTGGCTGGCCCAGCAGGGACACCGGGTGCTGGGCGTGGAACTGTCGGAACTGGCCATCACCCAGTTCTTCAGCCAGAACCAGCTCACGCCGGCGATCCATGAAAGCGCACAGGGCCGGCACTACGTGGCCGGTAACATCGAACTGGTGTGCGGCGATATCTTCCTGCTGGAAGACGCCACCCTGGCGGCCTGTGCCGGCGCCTACGACCGTGCCGCCCTGATCGCCCTACCGCCGGACATGCGGGCGCGTTATGTCGCCGAGATCTATGGCCGACTGCCCCCACAGGCCCGCAGCCTGCTGATCACACTGGAATACGACCAGCAGAAGATGGATGGCCCGCCCTTCTCGGTGGCAGAAGAAGAAGTACAACGGCTCTACGCGCCACACAGCGAAACCGTGGCAATCGACCGCCGGGATATCCTGGAGAAGGAACCGAAGTTCCTGGAGCGCGGATTGACGGCGCTGGATACGGTGGTCTATCGCTTGCAGCGCAAGGGTTGACGCCGCGCGGGCCTGTTTACACCTCAGCAGTGGTCCGCACCACCGTCACCCGACTGATGAGGAATTCGTCATCCACCACCACGCGGAACGGTACGCCGGTCACGTTGAAGCCGGGGCCGCCGTCGTCGTCCCAGGCCTGGGCAATGGCGTCGAAGTCGCGTGGACTCATCTGCAGCATCTGCGCGCTGATGACGAAGGTCGCACCGGTCTTCTGTTTCCTGACGATGTCTTCGAGCTTGGCCATGGGGTTTCCTGATTTTTCCTGAATCTGTGGTGAGGTGCAGCACGCCGGTCAACGTGCCGGCAGCAAGGCCATCACGTTGACCGGCTTGCCGTTGCGACGGATTTCGAAATACAGCTTGACCTTGTTGGTGTCGCTGTTGCCCATGGTGGCGATCTGCTGGCCGCGCGTGACCATCTGGCCTTCCTTGACGGTGATGCCCTTGTTGTGGGCATACACCGACAGCAGTTGCGGCGTGTGCTTGATGATCACCATGTTGCCGTAGCCACGGATGCCATGACCGGCATAGGTGACCTTGCCGGCGGCCGCGGCCACCACTGATTGTCCATCGCTGCCGACGATGTCGATGCCCTTCTTGTAGCTGTCCGCGCTGGGAGCGGATTTGCCCTGGGTGGGCCACATCCAGTCCAGCTTGGCGTCGGCCGGAGCAGGGGCATCGTCGTCGTCCTGTCCCTTGGCAGCAGGCTTGGTGGCCGGTCTGGCCGCCGGCTTGCGGGTAGCGGTCGAGGATGCCCCTGGACGGCTGCTCTGACCCGCTCCGGTGCGCGCCACCACGCCGGCCGGCGGGCGCACCAGGATGCGTTGACCGACCTCAAGATCGTCCGGATTACGCAACTTGTTCCAGGCACGCAGGTTGCCTGGGTTCTGGTCGAAGTCACGACCGATGCTGTAGAGGGTGTCGCCGCGCTTGACGGTGTAATAGCCGTCGCTGTCGGCCGTGGATGCGCAGCCGCCCAGCAACAGGATTCCCGCCAGCAGGGCCGGCAGCGCCCCGGAAGAAACTGCCCGTCTCATCAGGCCTTTCCGAATTCGTCGCCCAGCTCCTTGCTGCGCGTGGCCGCTGCCTGCAGGGCCTGGACGATGGCACCTTTCACGCCGGATTGCTCCAGGCTGGTCAGCGCCGCATAGGTGGTGCCGCCTTTGGAGGTCACGCGCTCGCGCAGGGTCGCCACCGATTCATCGGAACGACGCGCCAGTTCGGTGGCGCCGGCGAACGTGGCCTTGGCCAGTTGCAGGCCGTCTTCACGCGACAGGCCCAATTGGGCGGCGGCCTGCTCCATTGCCTCGAGAAAGTAGAACACATAGGCCGGGCCGCTGCCCGATACGGCGGTGACGGCATCGAGCTGTTCTTCGCTACCCAGCCACAGGGTTTCGCCCACCGCCTTGAGGATGGAATCGGCCTGTGCGCGCTGCAGCGTGGATACCTGGGCATGCGGCACCACGCCGGAGATGCCCTGGCCGATCAGCGCCGGGGTATTGGGCATGGCGCGTACGATGGCCTGGTGGCCATCCAGCCAGCGCACCATGTCGACAATGCGGATGCCAGCGGCAATCGAGACGATCAGTTGTGCGCCGATGAAGGGCTTGAGCGTGGCGACCACCTCGCGCATCTGCTGCGGCTTGACCGCCAGCACCACCACATCCACACCAGTGATGGCGCCATCGATGGCCTGCGCGGTGGAGACGCCGAACTTTTCCGCCAGCGACTTGAGCGCATCGGCATTGAGATCGACCACGTGGATGTCTTCTGCCGCCGCGACCTTGCCGACCAGTCCGCCGATCAAGGCCGCTGCCATATTGCCGCCGCCGATAAACGCTATCTTCACTTCCGCTCCTTGTGTCTTGTAGATGGTGTATCCGGTGTATCGCCGGGATGGATATTGCTGCAATGGCCGCGGCCTGGCCCGCTCATGCGTAATGCCGTGCGCCGAAGATGGCGCTGCCGATGCGCACGATGCTGGCCCCTTCGGCCACGGCGGCATCGAGATCGGCCGACATGCCCATGGACAGCGTGTCCAGCGCCAGGCCGTCGGCGCGCAACTGCTCGAACAGCCGGCGCACGGCGGCGAAAGCGGCCCGCTGTGCGGCCTCGTCCTCGCTCGGTGCCGGGATCGCCATCAGGCCGCGCAGGCGCAAGCCGGGCAAGCGCGCCACTTCGGCTGCGACCGCGGGCAATTCCTCTGGCGTCAGGCCGCTCTTGCTCTGTTCTCTGCTGATATTGACCTGCAGACAGATGTCCAGCGGCGGCAGTTCCGCAGGCCGTTGCTCAGACAGACGCTGCGCGATCTTCAGCCGGTCCACCGAATGCACCCAGTCGAAATGCTCGGCGATGGGCCGCGTCTTGTTGCTCTGGATGGGGCCGATGAAGTGCCACTCCAGCGCCATCCCGGGTGCCAGGCCCGGCATGGCGGCCATCTTGTCCAGCGCTTCCTGCAAATAGTTTTCGCCGAAAGCACGCTGCCCGGCCTGCACGGCTTCCAGCACCGCTTCCGGGCCGAAGGTCTTGGACACCGCCAACAATCGTACCGAAGCCGGGTCACGTCCCGCCTTTTCGACGGCGTGGGCGATCTGTTGTTGCACCTGTTGCAAGTGTTGAGCGATTGACGACATAATCCGGGGCCGGAAGGGGCGAGCCTGCGGGGAAAATAAACAGATTGATAGTGTGATCCTTGCCGGGATTATAAATGGACATTGCCACGCTACTGGCATTTGCCGTCAGAAATCAGGCCTCCGACCTGCATCTTTGTGCGGGCCTTCCGCCTGCGCTGCGAGTGCATGGGGCCATCCGTCGCATCAATCTCCAGCCCCTGAATACAGCACGGCTGCGGCAGTTGCTGCTGGATCTGATGCCGTCGCCCTGCCAGCAGCGCTATGCCGACGGTGGCGAATGCGACTTCGCCCTCGATCTTCCGACGCTGGGACGTTTCCGCGTCCACGCCTTCCATCAGCAGCGCGGCCCGGCCGCCGCCATCCGCCATCTCGGGCGCGAGCCCCCTACCCTGTCTGCGCTGGCCGCGCCACCGCTGTGTGCCGACCTGGCGCTGCGTCCGCATGGCCTGGTGCTGGTGACGGGCGCCACCGGCGCAGGCAAGAGCACAACGCTGGCGGCCATGCTGCGCCATATCAACGAGGAGCGGGCGGTCCATATCCTGACCATCGAAGACCCCATCGAGTTCGTGCATGAACCCCGCCGCGCACTGGTCAGCCAGCGCGAAATCGGCATCCATACCGCTGATGTCGCGCAGGCGCTGCGCGCCGCCCTGCGCGAAGACCCGGACGTGCTGCTGGTCGGCGAACTGCGCGACGCCGACACCATCCGCCTGGCCCTGTGCGCCGCCGAGACCGGTCATCTGGTGCTGGGGACGCTGCACACCGCCTCAGCGGCGCGGACCATGGATCGCATGATCGATGCCTTTCCCGCCGTCGAACAGGAATCAATCCGCAGCATGCTGGCCGAATCGCTGCAGGGCGTGATCGCACAGACCCTGTTACCCACCGCCGATGGCAACGGCCGGGTGGCCGCCCATGAACTGCTGGTCGCCACCCCGGCCGTGCGTAACCTGATCCGCGAAGGACGCAGTGCGCAACTGCTATCGGCGATGCAGTCCGGTGCGGCGCACGGTATGCAGACACTGCAGACCAGCCTGGCGCAACTGCTCCAGCAGGGCCGCATCAGCGAAAACACCGTGCGCGAGCATATGCCCTAGCCGCAAGCGGCCAGCGATCGGGAGGTTTAGAATGGCGGCGACAAAATCACGGGAAATCCAAAGGACCAGCACATGACCACTCTCTACGATTTCCAGCCCCGGCTGGCCGACCAGACCACCTTCCCACTGGAGCAACTGCGCGGCAAGGTGCTGCTCATCGTCAATACCGCCAGCAAATGCGGCTTCACACCGCAATACAACGGCCTGGAAGCGATCCACCGCCAGTTCCATGCCCGCGGCCTGGAGGTGATGGCCTTCCCCTGCAACCAGTTTGGCGCCCAGGAGCCCGGCAATGCCGAGGAAATCGGCGCTTTCTGCGAAAAGAACTATGGGGTCAGCTTCCCCCTGTTCGCCAAGATCGATGTCAATGGCGAGCAGGCCGATCCGCTGTTCCAGTATCTCAAGAAGGAAGCGCCGGGCCTCCTGGGCAGCAAGGCCATCAAGTGGAATTTCACCAAGTTCCTGGTGCGCCGCGACGGCAGCGTCTTCAAACGCTATGCGCCACAGACGCGCCCGGAGGAAATCGTCTCCGATATCGAGGGCTTGCTGGCCGAGTAAGTCGCAATCACGACAGATCAGGGCAACTCAAGGTCGTTCAAGGTAGTTCACGAATGATGCGGTAATCGGCGTCGTGCACGGGCACGAAGTGCGTGGCCCGCAGGCCGTCCAGCGTGAGCTTGACCCGTAGCGAATTCTTGTCCAGGAATACCGCGCGAATCTTGTTGCGGATATCGGCGCACAGCTGCCCGCGATAGACGAAGGGATCGAAGGGAATCGGCGCCGAGCGCCACAGCACGCGCAGGTCGCTCTTCTTGAGCCTGCCGTCGCTGATCATCCGCGAGAGATTGGTGCTGGCCACGAAAGCCGCGTCGGCATGGTGATTCAGCACCGCCATCACCGATTGCTCATGATTGCCGGCATAACCGACGCGGGAAAAATACCGGTCCAGCTGCAGCTTGTATTGGCGTGCAAAGATGTGGCGAGGAATCAGCGCACCCGAGGTGCTGTCCGGATCGGCCAGCGCCAGCACCTTGCCCGCCAGCGAGGCCACGCTGTCATACGGCCCCTGCGTACGCGTGACCAGCAGCGCGTAATACACCGCCGACACGCCGCGCTGCGCGGCAAAATTGGGTTCCACCTGCTCCATCGATGCGAATGGCGTGATCTGTGGATCACCCTTGTGCGCGGTCACGTACGAGGCCGGCCCCAGCCGTGCCACATCGACTGCGCCGGCGATAAGGCCTTCGATCACACCGCCATAGGAGGTCGGGATCACCACGTCCACCGGCATCTTCAATTTTTCCCGTAGTTCGTCGATCAATGGATTGAGCGCGGTCTGCTGCTCGCTGTCACGCCCCTGCGGCACGAAGGAAAAACGCAAACGTTGCGGCCGCTCGCAGGCGCCCCTGGCAGCGGCCATCGCAGGCGCCGTGACCAGGAAGGCAAGCGCACCCAGCAAGCCCAGCATGGCACAGTCCAGTGCAATCGGCCGTGCTAAGCGCAGGCCTGACAGTAACGTCTTCATGTGAGTTCGAACCTGCCTTTCTGCAAGAGTGGCACCAGCTGCGCCGCCGACACCGGGCGCTGCAGGTAGAAGCCCTGCACCTCATCGCAGCCCATCAGTTTCAGGTGCATCAGTTGCTCCTTGGTTTCCACGCCCTCGGCGACCACCTTCAGTCCCAGGTTGCGTGCCAGCGTGACGGTAGAGGCCACGATCATGCCGTCGCTGTTATCGTTGCGGATGTCGCGCACGAAAGAGCGATCTATCTTCAACGCATAGACCGGCAGCGCCTTGATGTGGCTGAGGCTGGAGTAGCCGGTGCCATAGTCGTCCAGGTAGATCTTCAAGCCCTCGTCACGCAGCTTTTCCAGGGTCTGGCGTGCCTGCTCCAGATCGGTGATGAAGCAGCTCTCGGTGACCTCGATCTCCAGCAGCTCGGCACTCAGGCCATGGCGGCGCAAGGCATCGCGGACGGTCTCGATCAATTTTTCGTCGTTCAACTGCTTGGCCGAGACATTGATCGCCACCGGTACCAGCGGCAGGCCGTCGGCCCGCCATTGCGCCAGCTGTCGGCACACTGCCTCGATGATCCAGTGGCCCAATGGCTGCACCAGATCGTGGGTCTCGGCCAGGCCGATGAATTCCCCAGGATAGATCAGGCCATGCTCGGGATGTTGCCAGCGGATCAGAGCTTCCATGCCGACCACCCGATAATCCTGCAGCGCCACCTTGGGCTGGTAGTGCAGGCAAAACTCGTTATCCCGAAGCGCCTGGCGGAAGCGCCCCAGCAGTTCCAGCCCACGTACGGCGATGGCATTGAGCGAGGCATCGTAGAAACGATATAGTCCGCTGCCGGCACTCTTGGCGGTGTACATGGCAGAATCGGCATTGGTCATCAGGGTCTCGATACTCTGACCATCGCGCGGATAGAGTGCGATGCCGATACTGGGCGCCGTCTCGACATCGCAGCCCAACAGATCAAGATAGGGTGCACGCAGGGTTTCCACCAGCTTGTCGGCAATCTCGGCCACGATTTCCTCGTCGCGGATTTCCGAGACCAGCACCACGAATTCATCTCCCCCCAGGCGCGCCACCAGATCGTATTCGCGCACGGCCGCGCGCAGCCGCCGCGCCACCTCCTGCAGCAACGCATCGCCCACGGCGTGGCCCAGGGTATCGTTGATCAGCTTGAACTTGTCGAGGTCGAGGAAGAACAGTGCATACAGATTGCGACTGCGCCGGGCCCGCGACAATTCGGTCGCCGCCAGTTCATAGAACAGCATGCGATTGGGAATGCCAGTCAGGTAATCGTGCGAGGCCAGTTGGTAGGCGCGGCTCTTTTCCTGCTCCAGTTGATGGATCAGGCCGCTCTTCTCGCGCTCCGAATAGAGCAGCTTGTCGTAGAGATAGCGGCGCCGGTGCGCCATGCTGATCAGCCCACCCGACAGGGCCACCACCAGCAGCGAAATCAGGATCGCCTGCACGTAGTATTGCCGATGGGCCGGCCACAGCTTGCCCAGCAACACCTGCGGGTCGCGGCTCACCACCACCGCCAGCGGGTAATGCGCCAGTCGCCGCTGCACGCCCACATACTGCACCTGATCGCCTGGACGCAAGGCGTGGATCAGGCCATCGCCCTTGCCGCCAAGCAGAAAGGTGGCATATTCCTGCCCGGCGAAATCGGACCCGCCAGAGAGAATGCCCCCCGATAGCTCGGCCAGTTGCAATCCGGCCGAGTTGATGATTTCGATGCGGCTGGCACCATCCACGCTCACCTCCTGATAGGTCTTCAGGAAATAGCCCAGATCGAGAATCGCGGCGAAGAAACCCTGCAGCGCACCCTTGCCGTCCGCCAGGGGAATGAGTAGCGGCACACGCCAGCTATAGCCCTCGCGATCCATGGGAGGCTTGATGATCATGGGACTCTGCTCGGCCGAAGCGGTCAGGGAACTCATATAGCCGGCATTGATGAGCCGGCTCAGTTCGGGCTCGCTCTTCTGGCGCGACGACGAATAGACCAGCCGACCGCGGGCATCGAACATGGCCACGCGCAGATAGGCCGAATCGCCATTGAACAGCGGATTGAAATAGGCCGACGAGGATTGCTCGCCATTGAGCATCGATTGTCCGATGCGCGAATACAGCAGGGTCTTGCCCAGCACCTCATCCAGGTTGGCCGAGACGATGGCGGCAACGTTACGGCTATCGGCGATGGAACCGGCGATGGCCAGCTGTTTTTCGTTCTCGATGCGAAGGAGGGTGAAATACCACACCAGCGACAGCACGCCGGCGGCAAGCAGCACCAGCCCCGCCGACACTCCTCTGCCCGCGAGCAGTCTGGTCAGCAGCCCTTTCGGCTCGAACGATAACGGCTTACGCAATCCCCACCCACTTGAACATGGCGCCGACCCGGCGGCGCTTGGCTAAACCCTTTTTGACTGGGTGAGGGTAATGGGGATTTATGTCAAGTTGATGACAAGCATCATTACCACCTCGACACCGAAATTCAAATAGACATTGCATTTCTGATTAACCTGACTAAGCTGTCCTTGGGGATAAAACACGAACAAAAACCATTGGGGGGAACAATGCGCAACCTGTCACGTTACGGGCGCCTGGGGGGCCTGCTTTGCCTGTCTAGCCTGAGTGCCTGCACACATCTCTATCAGCCGTATTCGGCCCATTCGCTGAGTTCGCTTGAGTTGAGCAAGACCTACGAAAACCTCAAAAGCAAGACCGGTACGTTGATTACCGAGCAAAAATGTTATGCCCCTCTGAGTGCAGCCGATCAAGCCACGCTAGGTAGCCTGTGCACGCAGCAGCGTAATCTGGCCGTCTCGGCACTGGTGATGACTTCCGCCGAGGAATGCCTGCGCTACCGACGTGGACTATACGGCACGGAAGCATCGTGGAATATTGCGCTGGGAACTACCACCAGCCTGTTTGCCGGTGCAGCCGCAGTCGCCGGCAGTACCCAGGGCAAGTCCATCCTCGGCGCGCTGGCGCTGTTCAGCAATTCCGAACGTTCATTGATCAACGAGACGATCTACAAGCAGATGCTCGTGACCGCGGTCGATAAGAAAATCGTTGAGATGCGCGATACTAAAATGCTGGCGATCTATGGCTCCATGCAGGGTGATGTGAACGTCTATCCCATCTATCGTGCATTCGGGGATGTCATCGATCTCCATAACACCTGCTCCTTCGTGGATGGATTGCAGAAGGCACTGGAAGAAGGTACACAGGGGACATCCGCACAACGCATCACGCGACTCAAGCAGACCCTGCAAGGCTTGGTGGCCGAGCGAGATGCCACTGTCGCCGCCGGCAAGACCGAGGATGCGGAAGCGATCAAGAAGCGGATAGAAGGTGTCAGGACTGAGTTGTCCGTGGAAGAGAAAAAATGAGATGGAGAGTAGTGAACAAGAGCTTCCTCCTGCCCGAAAGAAAAACGCCACGGCGAACCGTGGCGGTTGTCGTGCAAGCGGCAGATCAGTTCTTGCTTTGATCGACCAGCTTGTTGGCCTTGATCCAGGGCATCATGGCGCGCAGCTTCTCGCCCACGATTTCGATCTGGTGTTCGGCGTTGATGCGACGACGCGACATCAGGGTCGGTGCACCGGCCTTGTTTTCCAGGATGAAGCTCTTGGCGTATTCGCCGGTCTGGATGTCTTCCAGCACCTTCTTCATGGCGGCCTTGCTCTCGGCGTTGATCACGCGCGGGCCGGTCACGTACTCGCCGTATTCGGCGTTGTTGGAGATCGAGTAGTTCATGTTGGCGATACCGCCTTCATAGATCAGGTCGACGATCAGCTTCAGTTCGTGCAGGC
This sequence comes from Herbaspirillum sp. AP02, assembly GCF_015767275.1. GTDB lineage: Bacteria > Pseudomonadota > Gammaproteobacteria > Burkholderiales > Burkholderiaceae_D > Herbaspirillum. Next base: position 78,528 of record NZ_JADWMY010000009.1, on the reverse strand, counting down.
ACTCGAAGTAGGCCATTTCCGGGGCGTAGCCAGCTTCCACCAGGGTTTCGAAACCGGCCTTGATCAGTTCCACGGTACCGCCACACAGCACGGCCTGTTCGCCGAACAGGTCGGTTTCGGTTTCTTCGCGGAAGTTGGTTTCGATGATGCCAGCCCGGCCGCCGCCATTGGCGGTGGCATACGACAGGGCCAGGTCACGGGCCGAGCCGGACTTGTCCTGGTGCACGGCGATCAGGTGCGGCACGCCGCCACCCTGGCTGTAGGTCGAACGCACGGTGTGGCCCGGAGCCTTGGGGGCGATCATGATGATGTCCAGGTCAGCGCGCGGCACGACCTGGCCATAGTGGATGTTGAAGCCGTGCGCGAAGGCGACGGTTGCACCTTGCTTGGCGAACGGTGCGACGTTCTCGGCATAGACTTCGCCGATGTTTTCGTCGGGCAGCAGGATCATGATGACGTCGGCGTCCTTGACGGCGTCGTTCACTTCAGCGACCTTCAGGCCGGCCTTCTCGGCCTTGGACCAGGAAGCGCCCCCCTTACGCAGGCCGACGGTCACCTTCACGCCCGAATCCTTCAGGTTCAGGGCGTGGGCATGACCTTGCGAACCGTAACCGATGATGGTCACGTTCTTGTTCTTGATCAGGGACAGGTCTGCGTCTTTGTCGTAGAAGACTTTCATGAATTTCCTAAAGAAGTTGGGCAGGGACCGCACTCGCGGTCCGCATATCGTTTATATGATTTAAACCGTTTCAGGCCACGGCATAAGCCGGCATGGCCTGGTCACGTACGTGCGGGATGTCCAGTTGTCGCAGCTTGCGATAAAGCGAAGCACGGCACATTCCCAGTTGCCGCGAAGCGGCAGAGATGTTCCAGCGACTGCCATTCAAGGCAGCGATGACGCGCGTGCGCTCATCCCGGTACGGATCGCCGGTAAGCACAACGGACGTAGCGTCCCCTTCGGCTCGTGACGCGAAGGGGCGGATCTGGGCAGCGCGGCCGATGGGATGGATCTGGGCCAGTGGCAGCGCCTGGAATTGCATCAATTCTTCGGGCAGGTCGCGCAACTCGATGCGACCGCCGTTCATCACCGCGCAGCTGTAGCGAATTACCGCATGCATCTGACGCAGGTTGCCCGGCCACGGATAGGCCAGCAGCTGCTGCAGGGCCGCCGGGGCGATGACGTTCTCGTCGGCAGCCTCCCCCAGCTCGTCGGCGATCATCTGCATCACCAGTCGACGGCGGTCGGTGCGTTCGCGCAGCGCCGGCAGTCGCAGCACGCCACCGGCGACGCGGTAATACAGGTCTTCGCGGAAGCGTCCCTCGCCGATCAGTGTCTTCAAATCCTGATGGGTGGCGCAGATCAGTTGCAGATCGACCGGCACCGGCCGCATCGCTCCCAGCGGGATCACCTCGCGCTCGGACAGCACCCGCAGCAGGCGCGTTTGCAGCGCGAAGGGCATGTCGCCGATTTCATCGAGGAACAGCGTGCCGCCATCGGCCTGCTGGACCTTGCCCTTCATGCCGCCCGGCAGCGCACCCGAGAAAGCACCCTTGCAGTAGCCGAACAGTTCACTCTCGGCCAGACTTTCCGGGATGGAGGCGCAATTGACCGCCACCCAAGCGGCCTGGCGGCGCGCGCTGTAGTCATGCAACGCTCGCGACAGGTATTCCTTGCCGGTACCGGTCTCGCCCAGGATCAGCACCGGAATGCCGCGATCGATCAGGCGCTTGCCGCGCTCCATCAGCTCGCGCATGAGTTCATCACCGGCGGCCAGCTGGTCGATATCGCGATAGCGGGGCGCGGTGCGGGAAGCAGCGCAGCGGTGGCTGCGGGCAGTATGGGCAGTATCGGCGGTGCGGACGTCACTCTCAGCCATGGGCTGTTCTACCGGGGGTGTCGGCATGATTGTCGGCATGATGGTCTCCTGTCTTGAACTGCTTTTTTATCGAACCGTCTTCCCTTGGAGCGGCTCTTTATGCGCGGGGTCTGGCTTGTGGCCGGCCCGGAGAAGTGTCGCAATGGCACGTCTGCGGCAAAGAATAGCCAGACAATCCGATGACTTCCAATACAATGTACAGACAGAATCAATACCTTAAAGGTATCAAATGATCGAATTGAGACACCTCACCTATTTCCGCACCGTAGCAGAAACCTTGCATTTCGGACGTGCAGCGGAACTGCTGCACATCTCGCAACCGCCGCTCACACGCCAGATTGCGGCCCTGGAGCGAGAGCTGGGCGCGCAATTGTTCGATCGCAGCAAACGGGCCGTCCAGTTGACCTCGGCCGGCAAATATTTTTATCGCGACACCACAGAAATTTTCAAGGCACTGGAGCGGGCCAAGCGCAATGTCTCGTCATCGAGCACCGGCAAGAGCGGTGCGTTGAAGGTGGGGTTCATGATGTCCTCGGCCTACAACATCCTGCCCTCGGTGACGCGCCACTATTCGGCCGCCTATCCCGAGGTGGACATGCGCCTGACCGAATATGTCCCCAACCTGTTGGCCACCGACATCGAGGACGAGAAGGTGGACGTGGGCATCATGTACCGCCCGGAAGACTGCAGCCGCCTGGACAGTCACACCATCTATGCCGAGCCCCTGCTGGCGGTGCTGCCCCGTGAACATCGCCTGGCCGGCAAGGAAGCCATCTCCGCCGCCGAACTGGCGGACGACCCTTTCGTCAGCATCCCCCGCACGATTGCGCCGGTGGTATTCGACCTCATCATCAAGCACTGCCAGGCGCGAGGTTTCCGCCCGCGCATCGTGCTGGAAGCCAATCTGCAGCAGACCATCGTCAACCTGGTCGGCGAAGGCCTGGGCGTAGCCCTGGTACCGACTTCGATGCAGGCCATGCACCTGGACACCACCGTCTTCAAACCCCTGGTCGATGCGCCACTGGTCGAAGTCGCCGTGATCTGGAACAAGGAGAATACCAATCCCTGTATCCGTACCTTTGCCGATACGGCGGTGGAGGTGTGGCGGAAGATGCAGCCAACGGCGCCATAAAAAAACCCGGACGCTCTTGGACGCCCGGGTTCAAACCACGGCGGGTCGGCTTCAACGCCCGCCCACCTGCGGCCAACAAACAAACCTGCTCAACTAGGGCCTGTTCACACTCATCCGGCGCAGCGCAGCGACAATCCCCCATCCACGATCAGGTCCAGTCCCGTGATGTAGCGCGCGTTATCAGATGCCAGGAACAGCGAGGCATGCGCCACGTCCCAGGCGTCGCCCATGAAGCCCATCGGGCATTGCGCGTTGCGCTTGGCGCGCATCTCTTCGATATCACCCCCATAGGCGGCCTTGAGCGGCTCGCGGATCATGGGCGTATCCATCATGCCCGGCAGCACGCAGTTGGCGCGGATGCCCATGGGCGCGTACTGCATTGCCACGTTCTTGGTAAATGCCAGGATGGCGGCCTTGGTCGCGGTATAGCCGAGGTAGGGAAAACCGATCCAGCGCAGTGCCGCCAGCGAGGAAATGTTGACGATGGCCCCTTTCTTCTGCTTTTCCATGATCGGCAGTACGTGCTTATGGGTCAGGAACAGGCTGGTCTGGTTGACCGCCACGAGGCGGTTCCAGCTCTCTTCGCTGGTCTCCACCGGTCCACCGGTTTCGGCGATGCCGACATTGTTGTGCAGCACATCCACCCGGCCGAAGTGGTCCATCGCGGCATCGGCGATGGCCTTCACGTCGGCGCTTTTTGAGACATCGGCCGCCAACACTTCACAGACCCCGCCCTCGCTGCGGATGATTTCGCGGGTCTGCAACGCGGCTTCGATGCTGCGATCCACCGCCAGCACCCGCCCGCCTTCACGGGCATACAGCGCGGCGGCGGCCTTGCCGTTGCCCCAGCCTTCGCCCACCGAACCGGCGCCGGTCACGATGATGACCTTGCCTTCCATCAGCTTGTCCATGGTAGCGCTCCTCAGATCTCAAGCACGCCGCCGGCGACGAAGCCGCCATCCACGGGTACCACGTGGCCGGTGATGTAGGAGGATTCTTCCGAGGCCAGGAAACTCACGGCCGAGGCGATTTCGTCGGTGGTGCCGTAGCGCCGCATGGGCACCAGGCGGTAGTAGCTCTCGCGGGTCTGCTCGGAATGCATGGCCTGGGTCATGGGGGTATCGACCGGACCGGGGGCAACGCTGTTGACGGTGATGCCGTATTGCGCCAGTTCGATGGCCATCTGGCGCGTCAGGCCGATGACGGCGGCCTTGGAGGTGCCGTAGGCAGTGCGGCCGGCCCCGGCGCGGATGCCCGAGATGGACGAGATATTGACGATGCGGCCCCACTGCTGCCTGACCATCAGACGCGCCGCATGCTGGCCTGCCAGCAGTACGCCGGTGACATTGACGTTCATGGTCTGCAGCCAGTTGTCGAGCGGGTAATCGAGGAAGGAATAGGTACGTGCCACGCCGGCATTGTTGACCAGCACGTCGCAGCGACCATAGTCCTTCTCGATGTGGGCGAAGGCGGCGGCGATGGATTCCGGATTGCCGAGGTCCATCTGCAGCGCGGCCGCCCGGTGGCCGGAGGCCACCAGCGCGTCGGCGGTCTGCTGGGCCGCCTCCAGGTTGATGTCGGCCACCAGTACAGTGTGGCCCTTGGCCGCCAGTTGCTGGCAAATGCTGGCGCCGATGCCCATGGCTCCGCCCGTCACGAGCGCCACGCGGGCGCCGCTATCATTGCGATTCATATTGTCTCCGTGGATGTTGGCGGCCCCGGGAAGGAGGATGGGGCCGCCGTTTTCTAAGTCGTCGTTGGCAAATCAATCATGGACATTCCCTGATCGCTCGCATGACCGGTGAGTGGATCAGAGGAAGCCGATGGAAATCCAGGGCACGAAGGCCACCACCAGCAGCGCCACCACGAGCGCGGCCAGATAGCCCCAGACCCGGTTGAAGACGCCGTCCGGCGAGACCTTGCCGATGGCGCAGGCGGCATAGAAGCCGACGCCGAAGGGCGGAGCGAACAGGCCGATGCCCATCGCCAGGATCACCACCATCGCATAGTGCACGTCATGCACGCCCAGTGAACGCGCCACCGGGAACAGCAGCGGTCCGAACAACACGATGGCAGGGATGCCTTCCAGCAGGCTGCCCAGCACGATGAAGATGACGATGGTGATCAGCAGGAAGCCGGTGCCACCGCCGGGCACCCCTTGCATCAAGGCGACCAACTTGGAGGAGAAGCCCGATTGCGTCAGTGCCCAGGCCATCGCAGTGGCCATGCCGATGATCAGCAGGATGGCGCCGGACAGCGCAGCCGATTCGATCAGCATCGGATAGAGGCGCTTGAAGTTCAGGTGCTTCATGAACAGGTGCATGATCAGGCCGACCACCACCGTATAGGCCACGCCGATGGTGGCGACCTCGGTGGCCGTGGCCACACCCTCGATGACGGCCACGCGGATCAGCATGGGCAGCGCCAGCGCGGGAATGGCGGCGATCAGGGTCTTCATGATCAGCGACAGGGGTGCACGCGGCACGTCCGGCATCGGTTCGCGGCGGGCGCGCATCCAGCACACCACGGCGATGGCGATGGTGGCGATGGCCGCCGGCATCAGGCCACCGATGAACAGCGCCGTGATCGAGACGCTGCAGACCGCGCCGATGGTGATCAACACCAGGCTGGGCGGGATGGTCTCGGTCATCGCGCCGGAGGATGACAGCAGAGCCACCAGTTCTTCCGGCTTGGAGCCGCGTTTCTTCATCTCGGGGAACAGCGCCGGTGCGATGGCCGCCATGTCGGCCGCCTTGGAACCGGAGATGCCGGAGACCAGGAACATCGCACCCAGCAGCACGTATTGCAGGCCGCCGCGCACGTGGCCCAGCAGGGCCGCCATGAAATCGATCAGGGTCTTGGCCAGGCCCGACATTTCCAGCAGTGAGCCCAGCAGCACGAACAGCGGCACCGACAGCAGGATCAGGCTGGACATGCCCTCGTCCATGCGGCTGACCACGATCATCAGCGGCGCCGTGGTGGCCAGTGCGAGATAGGCCATGGTGGCGGTGCCGAAGGCGAAGGCGATGGGGATGCCGCCAGCCACGCACACGCCAATCAGCAGCACGAAGAACACGATCAGGTTGTAGTTGCCCATGGCCATCAGGGCAGGCTGCGCCAGCCACAGCGCCCCCGCGATCACGGCCACCACCGCCAGCGCCGAGAGCAGCAGACGCATGGTGGTCAGGGCGGCCATGCGCGAGACGGCCGCCAGCAGCATCAGGATGGCGCCCACCGGCAAGGCGGCAGCGCGCAGACCATCAGGAATTTCCAGGGCCGGGGTGGTGATGGGCATCTGTTCGACCGCATGGTCCAGTGCCGGGTGGATCACCATCAATACGAAGATGCAGACCACCAGCGCCGCCACCGTTTCCAGCCAGATGCGGCCTTTCTCGGAACACTTGTTGATGATGGCGGTGAGCCGCATGTGCTCGCCACGGTCCAGGGCCAGCACGGCGCCCAGCATGGACAGCCAGATGAAGAGGATCGAGGCCAGTTCATCGGACCAGACCAGGGGGTCATGCAGTGCATATCGGTAGATCACGCCGGTCAGCAGCACGATCGTCTCGGCCAGTACCAGGCAGGCGGCCAGCGCGCCCACCACATGCATGACCATGCGGTTCAGGCCCACCAGTGCGCGCGCGAACGGATTCATGTTGACCGGGGCGCGGTAAGTCATTGCAGCTTCCATCATCAAGCTCCAGCGAAAAAAGTCGGGGCGGACGGCGCCACGGCCCGAAGCGGGCGGTGGCGTCCTCCGTTCAGGCCGGACGGGGCGTCAGGCCAGCTTGCCGGTGTACTTCTCCAGCAGCGCCCAAGGCTCGTCGCCGAACTTCTTCTTCCATTCGGCGTAGAAGCCGGCGCTGCGCAGCTTGGCGCGGAAGGAATCGGCGTCGGCATTGTTGAAGGCCAGACCCTTGCCCTTCATTTCCTCGACCAGCGAGTCGTTGAGCTTGCGCACGTCGGCGCGCTGGTTCATGCCGGCTTCGTTGATGGCACGGGTGACGATGTCCTGCAGGTCCTTGGGCAGGCGTTCGAAGGACTTCTTGTTGCCCAGGAACCAGAAACCGTCCCACATGTGGTTGGTGATGGAGCAGTACTTCTGCACTTCATACAGCTTGGCCGTGGAGATGATGGCCATGGGGTTTTCCTGGCCTTCGACGATCTTGGTCTGCAGGGCCGAATACACTTCGGCGAAGTTGATCGAGGTCGGCGCCGCATCGAAGGCCTTGAACATCGAGGTCCACAGCGGGCTCGGCGGCACGCGCAGCTTCATGCCCTTGAGGTCGTCAGCGGTCTTGATGGGACGGGTGCTGTTGGTGATCTGGCGATAGCCGTTGTCCCAGATCTTCTCGAAGGCGAACAGGGTGGACTTGGCTTCGATCTGCTTGCGCACATGGGCGCCGAGTTCACCGTCCATGGCCGGCCAGACCTGGCTGTAATCCTTGAAGGCGAAGCCGATGCCGGAAATCTGTGCGGCCGGCACCAGGGTGCCCAGGATCAGCGGCGAGAGGGTGAAGAAATCGATGGCGCCGGCACGCACCTGCGAGAGCATGTCGGTATCGGTACCCAGCTGGTTGTTGGGATAGAGCTGCAGCTCGATGCGCCCCTTGGACTGCTCGGCGATGGCAGCGGCCATTTCCTTGGCGCGCGCATTCATCGGGTGGGTCACCGGCAGGTTGTTGGCGTACTTGAAGGTGAACTCGGCCGCATGGGCGGAGGTGCTCACCATGCCGGTCGCGGCGGCGGCCGAGGCCACCGAGGCGGTCTTCAGAAAATGACGGCGCGTGAATTTACCAGTGGATTGATCCATCTGTCTTGTCTCCTGTTTGTCTGTCTGTTTGTATTTGTGAATCTGCTGATTCCGGTGCCACTCAGCTGCCGCGAAACCCTGGCGTGCAGCCCCCTGTATCCGGGTTGTCAACACTGCCCATGCATCGATAGAGCAATTAGGATGCCAAGCCGTCAGAGCGGGCCGACGCGATGGCGATGTCCCTCATGATCATCAGCATTGCGCCTGTATTCTCTGCGATAAAGGCTGCGCAGGACAAGGGCGCGGGCAGCGCCACCTGCAATTTATTTGATGCCGTCCTGCTGCGACACCTGTCGCATCTGCTGTCGCCAACCTGTCGCTTGGGTGTCGCAGGTGTCGACACCCACAAGGCGCTGCTACCGGGCAATTGTTTGTGTTGCAGCGCAATGATTTACGTTAACGTAAAGTCCGTGCTATCTTCATCCGGTCGGCCGCTGGCGTGGTTGTCTCCTGCCTGGCAGGATTGAGCTCCGACCCGTGGTCGATCTTATTGACGACGCAACACCGCATCAGAATCAACAACAAAGCGAGAGCCGGCGCGCCTTTGCGTCGAGCTTTCAGGAGACGGGCAAGATGCCGGCCCGGGCAGGGGCACACCCCGCCTGTGGCCGTCGGCGACCAATGGCGCCCTGCCCTTGTGGCGATCGCATCGCGATGGCGACGAGGTCGCTGCACGTGGCAATCGCATTGGCACTGCAGTGGAAAACATTGGCACCGATTTTGCATATTGCCCCCGTGTGAACCGGAGCGACCAGGCTCCACCGACCAAGTCTTACAAGGACACACCATGACTGCTTCTGCATCCTCACCCTGCATCACCGGCTGGCACCATTCCCAATTCGGCAAGCTCGACGGCATCGATCCGGAAGTGCTGATCGGCCAGGTCGCCAAGGCCGCCATCGAACACGCCGGGCTGCAACCGGAAGACATCGATTCCATCCACGTCGGCACCTTCAATGCCGGCTTCCTGTATCAGGACTTCCCTTCGTCGCTGGTCATGAACGCGCTGCCGCAGTTGCGTTTCAAGCCGGCCACGCGCCTGGAGAATGCCTGCGCCACCGGCTCGGCGGCAATCCACTCGGGCCTGCAATCGATCAAGGCGGGTGAATCGAAACATGTGCTGGTGATCGGCTTCGAGAAGATGACCGAACTGGCGACGCCACAGGTCGGCGAAGTGCTGCTCAAGGCCTGCTACGCCAAGGAAGAGGCCGGCATCCCGGGCGGTTTCGCGGGCGTGTTCGGCAAGATCGCGCAGAGTTACTTCGACCGCTTTGGCGACCAGTCCGACGCGCTGGCCATGATCGCCGCCAAGAACCACAAGAACGGCCTGTCCAATCCTTATGCCCACATGCGCAAGGACTTCGGCTTCGATTTCTGCCGCACCGTTTCCGAGAAGAACCCGTTCGTGGCAGGCCCGCTCAAGCGCACCGACTGCTCGCTGATCTCGGATGGCGCCGCCGCCCTGGTGATCAGTGCCGCCGACGTGGCCAAGTCCATGCCGCGTGCCGTGCAGTTCCGCGCAGCGGTGCATGTGAACGACTACCTGCCGCTGTCGCGCCGCGACCCGACCCGCTTCGAAGCCGCCGAACTGGCGTGGAAGGATGCGCTGGGCCAGGCCCGACTGTCGCTCAATGATCTGTCGCTGGTGGAAACCCATGACTGCTTCACCGTGGCCGAGCTGCTGGAATACGAAGCCATGGGCCTGGCCCCGCACGGCCAGGGCGCGCGCGTGATCGCCGACGGCATCACTGCCAAGGACGGCAAGCTGCCGGTCAATCCGTCGGGCGGTCTGAAGTCGAAGGGCCATCCGGTGGGTGCCACCGGTGTCTCGATGCACGTGATGGCGGCCATGCAGGCGGCCCATGATGCCGGCGACATGCAGATCGCCAATGCGCGCTATGCGGGCGTGTTCAACATGGGCGGCGCGGCCGTGGCCAACTATGTGAGCATCCTGGAACGCGTGAACTGATTGCAGCTGCAAATTGCAAGCTGAAGGTTGCAGCACGGCGTCGTTCGCTGCAGAAGCGAACGACGCGCAGGAACATGAAGTATCAAGAAAAACAAGAACGAAGCGCTACGCCAATTTCCATTAGAACGAATCGGGACGAGTGAGACGATGTTAACGAAAGTGATGAACCTGGGCCGCCTGTTGTCGGACGTGGCGCGCCGTTTTCCGGATGAGCCGGGTCTGATCCTGTCGCAGGGCAATGCCGATGGCAGCGACAGGCTCATCTCCTGGAAGCAGATCAACGACCGCGTCGATGCACTGGCCCACGCCCTCACCCGCCGGGGTGTGAAGAAGGGCGACAAGATGCTGGTCCATTCGCGCAACAATCAGCAGATCTTCGAGAGCGCCTGGGCGGCCTTCAAGATGGGCATGGTCTGGGTGCCGACCAACTTCCGCATCACCCCGCCCGAAGCAGCCTACCTGGGCCAGTCCAGCGGCGCTTGCGTGATGCTCTACGATCGTGGTTTCGCCAATTACGTGGATGCCGTCAAGGCGGCCTCGCCGGCGCTGGAACACGTGATCGCCCTGGCCGATGCCCGCCCCGGCGAACTGGATTTCGAGGCACTGGTGACCGAGGGCGGTCATGAGAGCTTCCGCGAAGTGGAAGTCGATTACGAAGATCCGATGTGGTTCTTCTATACCTCCGGCACCACCGGTCATCCCAAGGCTGGCGTGCTCTCGCACGGCCAGATGGCCTTCGTGGTGACCAACCACCTGGCCGACCTGATGCCGGGTCTGAACCATCAATCGCGTTCACTGGTGGTGGCGCCGCTGTCGCACGGTGCCGGTATCCACGCCGTCATCAACACCGCGCGTGGCGCGGCCAGCATCCTGCTGTCGTCGGAACGGCTGGTGGTCGAGGAAGCCTGGCAGCTGGTGGAAAAGTACAAGGTGGACAATCTCTTCACGGTCCCCACCATCGTCAAGATTCTGGTCGAGGATGCATCGGTGGACCGCTACGACCACTCGTCCTTGAAGCACGTCATCTACGCCGGCGCCCCCATGTACCGCGCCGATCAGGTGTATGCGCTGAAAAAACTGGGCAAGGTGCTGGTGCAATATTACGGCCTGGGCGAAGTGACCGGCAACATCACCTTCCTGCCGCCCTACCTGCACTTCGAGGACGATGCCCATCCGCAGGCGCGGGTCGGCACCTGCGGCATGCCGCGTACCGGCATGCAGATCGCCATCCTCAACGACGACGGCCAGGAACTGGCGCCCTTCGAGACCGGTGAAATCTGCGTGCGCGGACCGGCCGTCTTCATGGGATACCACAACAATCCGGACGCCAATGCCAAGGCCTTCAAGCATGACTGGTTCCATACCGGCGACCTCGGTCATGTGGACAAGGATGGTTTCCTCTACATCACCGGGCGCTCTTCGGACATGTATATCTCGGGCGGCTCCAATGTCTATCCACGCGAGATCGAAGAGGCCCTGCTCACGCACGCGGCCGTGTCGGAGGTGGCCGTGCTGGGCGTGCCCGACCCCAAGTGGGGCGAGAGCGGGCTGGCGGTAATCGTCTGCAAGGCCGGCCAGCAAGTCGATAGCGCCGCCTTGCTGGCACACCTGGAAGAGCGCATCGGCAAGTACAAGTGGCCGCGCCGCTTCGTCTACTGGGACAACATGCCCAAGTCCGGCTACGGCAAGATCGTCAAGAAACAGATCAAGGCGCTGCTGGAAGAACAGGGGGAATACCGCCTATGAAGCTGACGAACAAGACCGCCCAGGCCGCAGCCGGCGCCGGTTTCGTCGAGGTACGCAAGTTCCTGCACGCCGGCCAGCAAAGCTATCCGCGCACGCTGGACCTGGAGGCCGACCCGGCCGAGGAACTGCGCATCACGCTGCAACCGGGCAGCTCCGTGGGCGAGTCGCTGCGAAGCGTGCTGGCGCGCTATGGCCAGCGCGGCGGGGTGGGCCGCATGTGCGGTGGCACGGCGCGGCGGCTGCACTATCACCGCATCGAACATACCGGGGACGCCAGCCGTCCCTATGACTACGGCCCGCCGCATGTGCTCGAAGGGGTGATCACTTTCATCACCGGCGCCATCACGGTGGGCCAGAACCAGGACGGAAAGGTTTTACTGCATTGCCATTCAGGATTCATCGACGGTGACGGCGCCCTCCACGGCGGCCATCTCCTGCTCGATACGGTGGAAGTGGGCGACGATCCGCTCATCATCCGCCTTTGCTTGTTCTCCCGGGGCGCCTTCGTCGTCAACAGCGATGAAGAGACGCACTTCAGTCTATTGCATCCGACACCCATGGAATGATGATGACTCTCCACGCCAACGACACCACGACACGCGACGACCATATCCCCCCTATCCACGTAGAAGAAGGCCGCCTCGGCAAGCTCGTGATGGCCCGCCTCAAACCCAACCAGGACCTGACCGAAAGCGTGGAAGCGCTGTGCCGCCAGCACGGCATGAAGACCGCCATCGTACGCGGCGCCATCGGCAGCCTGATCGATGCCCACCTGCAATACGCCTCCCCGAACGGCCCGCGCGAGATGGAGATCAACGGACCGGGCGTGGAAATCCTCAATGTCTTTGGCGAGATCGGATTTTCCGATGGCCGGACCAATCCCCATCCGCTGCAGGGCGTGGTGGCCGACACCGACGGCAAGATCTTCGCCGGCCGCTTCGTGCGCGGTGCCAACCTGTCCTTCATCACCATCGAGATCACTCTGCAGGAGTGGGTCGCGATCAAGCAGCAGGAAGCCGTGCCGGCCTGAAATGCACAATGCCGCCCAGCGACGGACTGGACGGCATCGCATTCACATCACCAGGGCCTGTTCACATTTAATCTGCGAGATTAAATGTGAACAGGCCCTAAACCGCGGGTGATCAGGCTTCGTTGTGCAGCGTGGCTTCGGCTTCCTGTTCGATCTCGGCTTCGGCGCGCGCCGCTTCTTCTTCGCTCAGCAGTCCACCTTCCCACTTGGCGACCACGGCCGACGCAATCGAGTTGCCCACGGCGTTGGTGGCCGAGCGTCCCATATCGAGGAAGGTATCGATACCCAGGATCACCAGCAGGCCCGCTTCGGGGATGTTGAACTGGTGCAGGGTGGCGGCGATCACCACCAGCGAGGCACGCGGCACGCCGGCGATGCCCTTGGAGGTCAGCATGAGCACCAGCATCATGGTGATCTGGGTTGATATCGGCAGGTGGATGCCGTAGGCCTGGGCGATGAAGAGCGTGGCGAAGGTGCAGTAGATCATCGAGCCATCGAGGTTGAAGGAATACCCCATCGGCATGACGAAGCTGGAAATCTTGCGCTTGACGCCAAAGCGGTCCAGCGCATCGAGCAGCTTGGGATAGGCAGCTTCCGAGCTGGCCGTGGCGAAGGCCAGCAGGAAGGCTTCCTTGATCAGCGCCAGCAGATGGAAGATGCGCTTCTTCAGGAACACGAAGCCGGCCGCGATCAGGATCAGCCACAACAACACCAGCGAGAAATAGAAATCGCGCATGAAGACGGCGAAGCTGACCAGGATGTCCAGGCCGTTCACCGCCACGGTAGCCGCCATCGCCGCGAACACCGCCACCGGGGCGAATTTCATCACATAGACGGTGATCTTGAGCATGGTGTGCGAGAGGTCGTCGATCACCGCCAGCAGGTGCTTGCCGCGCTCGCCCAGGGACGCCAGGGCAATGCCGAAGAACATCGAGAACACCACCACCTGCAGCACTTCGTTCTGCGCCATGGCCTCGACGATGGACTTGGGGACCAGGTGGTTGAAGAATTCCTTGATCGTGAACTTGCCGGTGGCCAGGCCGGCGCCAGCCGCGTCAGGCGGTGGCAGCGCCACGCCCGCGCCCGGTTGCAGCAGGTTGGCCATGATCATGCCCAGTGCCAGCGAGACCAGCGAGGCGATGAAGAACCAGGCCAGCGACTTGCCGAAGATGCGGCCGACCGACTTGGCGTCACCCATGTGGGCGATGCCCACCACCAGGGTGGAAAACACCAAGGGCGCGATGACCATCTTGATCAGGCGCAGGAACAGGTCGGAAGCAATCGAGATGTAGCCGGCCAGCTCCTTGGCCTGGGCCTTGTCCAGATGACTGAAGATCAGGTAACCGACCAGGATGCCCAACAGCATCGCAATGAAGATGAAGATGGCCGGCGGAATGCGTTTTTTCATGGGTTCTCCTGCCCCTCGATCGCAAGTGGCATGGCGCCGGTGCGAGGACGATGATGGTGGGGGCTGATTGTCTGGGCGCGGGGCCGTGGCGGGACGCTGCGCCGATCGTCGGGATTGTCGGAAATCACCTGTTTCCGATGAGAAACGGGGACCGGTTTTTTCCCGCTGTGCGGAAAAAAGGACGAAGCTTATTGACTTATGCCCCCTGCCGTCAAGCCGGTTTGGATAAATGGGGTCAAATTGCCCGGCTCATGATCAAAATGGCCACAAAAAAGCCCCGCAGAGCGGGGCTTTGGTTGTTTCCAGAGAAACTCGCGAGACATCCCGAGTTGGCCGGCGATGCCTCAGCAGGCCGTCAGCGAATCGTCAGGAAGCCGCCACCAGCGCGGCGTCCAGCAATTCGATCCAGTGCCGTACCGGGGTCTCGGTGCCGGATTGCAGATGGGTGACGCAGCCGATATTGCCGGTGACGATCATGTCGGGATCGGTGGCCTGGAGCTTGCCGATCTTGTCATCGCGCAGGCGATAGGAGAGCTCCGGTTGCAGGATCGAATAGGTGCCGGCCGACCCGCAGCACAGATGACTGTCGGCGCACAACTGCACATCCACTCCGGCGGCGCGCAGGATGGTCTCGACCTTGCCGCGTATCTTCTGGCCGTGTTGCAGGGTGCAGGGCGGATGGTAGGCCACGCGCTTGCCGTTGAAGTCCTTGAGCCTGTGTTTCAACTGGTCTTCGAACTCGGGCAGGATTTCGCTGATGTCGCGGGTCATGTGCGAGATGCGGCGCGCCTTTTCGGCATAGACCGGATCGTGCTGCAGCAGATGGCCGTATTCCTTGACGGTGACGCCGCAGCCGGAGGCATTCATGACGATGGTGTCGGCCTGGATGCCATCCCGGCCTTCGATGTAGGGCCACCAGGCGTCGATGTTGCGACGCATGTCGTCCAGGCCGCCGTCCTGGTCATTCATGTGATAGCGGATGGCACCGCAGCAGCCGGCCTTGGGGGGCGCGAACAACTGCACGCCGAGGGCATCAAGTACGCGGGCGGTGGCGCTGTTGATGTTGGGCGACATCGAGGGCTGTACACAACCTTCGAGATAGAGCATCTGGCGCGCATGGGTGCGCGTGGGCCAGGTGCCGGCGTCCTGCGGCAGCGGTACCTTGTTCTGCAACAGCTTGGGCAACAGCGGGCGCACCAGCTGGCCGGCCTTCATGGCAGGACGAAAAATCCACTTGCGCGGCACCAGCTCCTTCAAGGCGGTGCGCATCACGCGCTGTGACAGGGGGCGTGGTACCTGCTGCTCCACCACCTTGCGGCCGATATCGACCAGGCGACCATACTGCACGCCGGATGGGCAGGTCGATTCGCAGTTGCGGCAGGTCAGGCAGCGGTCCAGGTGCGACTGCGTGGCGGCGGTGGCGGGCTTGCCTTCCAGCACCTGCTTGATGAGATAGATGCGGCCACGCGGGCCGTCCAGTTCATCCCCCAGCAACTGGTAGGTGGGACAGGTGGCGGTACAGAAACCGCAATGCACGCAGGAACGCAGGATGCTGTCGGCTTCCTCGCCGGCCTGGGTGTTGCGGATGAAATCGGCTAAGTTGGTCTGCATGGAGGGTCGCTGGCTAAGTAGTTCGCTTACAGGCTGGCGTACAGGCGGCCGGGATTGAAGATGCCGCTTGGGTCGAATTGCTGCTTGAGCCTGCGATGGATCTTTTCCACTGCCGGTTGCAGAGGGTGGAATACGCCGATGGCCTTGTCGCCACCGCGATGCAGGCTGGCATGCCCGCCCACCGCCAGGGCGGCGGCGCGGACGGCGACCGCATCCACATTGCCTTGCGGGCGCAACCAGCGCTGCGCCCCGCCCCACTCGATCAACTGGGTACCGGGCAGGTCAATCGGCGGCGCCACCGACGGTACTGACAGGCGCCACAGCGGCGCTTCCGGCTGGGCGAAGAAGGGATGGGTCTGCTCGCGCAGATCGGTCCAGTAATCATCCGGATTGCTCAATTCGGTGCCACCCAGCTTCTTGATCGCTGAATCCACCGCAGCCTGCGCACCCGCCAGACGCAATGTCAGCACATTGCCGACCCAGGCGCTGGCCACCAGCGGCAGCGGCTGGCCGGCGCTCTGGTTCAACAGGCGCAAGGCGCCTTCCTGGTTGATCTCGAACACCCGGGTGCTGCTGGCGAAGGGGCGCGGCAAGACCTTCAGCGAGACCTGCAGGATCAGGCCCAGCGTGCCCAGCGAGCCCGCCAGCAGGCGCGAGATGTCATAGCCGGCGACGTTCTTCATGACCTGGCCGCCGAAATGCAGTTGCTCGCCCTGGGCGTCCATCAATACCGCACCCAGCACGAAGTCGCGTACCGCACCGGCGGCTGCGCGTGAGGGACCGGAAAGTCCGGCGGCCACCATGCCGCCGACGGTCGCCGCGCCGCCGAATCGCGGTGGCTCCCAGGCCAGCATCTGGTTGTGCTCGGCCAGGGCGGCGTCGATCTCGGAGAGCGGCGTGCCGCAGCGGGCGGTGATGACCAGTTCGGTCGGTTCGTAATCGATGATGCCGCTGTAGGGACGGGTATCAAGCAGGTCGCCGCTTGGCACCTGCCCATACCAGTCCTTGGTGCCTCCGCCGCGAATCTGCAAGGCGCGGCCGGAGAGGATGCGTTCACGGAAGGATGCCAGCACGGCATCGACGTCGGGTTGGGCTTGCTCTTGCATGATCAGAATCTCGGCAGGTCGGGGAAGCGCAGCTGGCCGCGCTGCACATGCATCTTGCCGTACTCGGCACAGCGATGCAGGGTGGGAATGGCCTTGTCCGGATTGAGCAGGAAGGCGGTGTCGAAGGCGCGCTTCAACTTGAAGAAGGCCTCGCGCTCGGCGGGCGAGAACTGCACGCACATGGAGTTGATCTTCTCGATGCCCACGCCGTGTTCGCCGGTGATGGTGCCACCGACTTCCACGCACAGCTCCAGGATCTCGGCGCCGAACAGTTCGGCGCGGTCGAATTCATCGGCCAGGTTGGCATCGAACAGGATCAGCGGATGCAGGTTGCCGTCGCCCGCGTGGAACACGTTGGCACAGCGCAGGCCGTACTTCTTTTCCATCTCGGCGATGCCCAGCAGCACCTGCGCCAGTTTCTTGCGCGGGATGGTGCCATCCATGCAGTAGTAGTCGGGCGAGATGCGGCCGGCGGCCGGGAAGGCGTTCTTGCGACCGGACCAGAAGCGCAGGCGTTCCGCTTCCGAGGCCGAGCAGGCGATGGCAGTGGCGCCGCTGGCATTGAGCACGGCGGTCATGCGGCCGATCTCTTCTTCCACCTCTTCCACGGTGCCGTCGGACTCGCACAGGAGGATGGCTTCGGCATCGATGTCGTAACCGGCCTTGACGAAGGGTTCCACCATGCGCGAGCTGGTCTTGTCCATCATCTCCAGGCCGGCCGGGATGATGCCTGCGGCGATCACGTTGGCGACTGCATTGCCGCCCTTCACCACGTCATCGAAGGACGCCATGATCACCCGCGCGGCCTGCGGCTTGGGCACGAGCTTGACAGTCACCTCCGTGACCACGCCCAGCATGCCTTCGGAACCGATGAACACCGCCAGCAGGTCCAGGCCCGGGGCGTCCAGCGCGCCACTGCCCAGTTCCACCACGTCGCCCTCGATGGTGACCATGCGCACGCGCAGGACATTGTGTACCGTGAGGCCATATTTGAGGCAGTGCACGCCGCCGGAATTCTCGGCCACGTTGCCGCCGATGGTGCAGGCGATCTGCGAGGACGGGTCCGGCGCGTAATAGAGGCCATGCGGCGCGGCCGCTTCCGAGATGGCCAGGTTGCGCACGCCCGGTTGGACCACGGCGGTGCGCGAATACTTGTCCAGCTTGATGATCTTGTTGAACTTGGCGGTGGAGACCACCACCCCGTCGGCGATCGGCATGGCTCCGCCCGACAGGCCGGTGCCGGCACCACGCGGGACGATCTGTACCTGCAGCGCGTGGCAGGTCTGCATGATGGCCACTACCTGGGCCTCGGTCTCGGGCAATACCACTACCATCGGCAACTGGCGGTAGGCAGCCAGGCCGTCGCATTCGTAGGGGCGGGTGTCTTCCTCGTCGAACAGCACACAGTGGCCAGGCAGGACCCGGCGCAGGGCATCGACGACTTCGCGCTGGCGCGCCGGCGCGAAGGACGGTTGGACGGGAGCATTCATGCTGGACCTCGGCGTTGGGCTAGGCAGGCGTGTGGGTGTGGACGTCCCTCTTTGCGTCCGGCGGCACGGCGCACGCTGTCTCGTTTGTTGTCAGCCCGCATGGGTCGGGCTTTTTCAGTCCGACAAGTGTAACGAATTTTGCCCGGCCGTACGGCGCGATATTGCCCGGTGCCCCACTGAAAAGAATTACCGGCCGCCGTGAATTATTTTCAGGGCGGCCGGTGCTGGCGCAGGGGGGATGGGCTCAGATGTTGCGGAAGGCGTTCTGCATCCAGCTGATGAAGGTATCCACTTCGGGCCGTTCGCGCACGGCGCGCTCGTAGACCACATAGTAGGCATGCGGCGGGGTGCGCAGGCGCACGTCGAACAATTCGACGATCTCGCCCCGCGCCAGCAGTTCTTCGGCGAAATGCTGGCGGGTCAGGCCGACGCCGTAGCCATGGCGCACTGCTTCGAGCAGCAGGCCGAGGTCGTCCACGCGCAGGCCGGCGGAAGGTTCCACCCAGTCCTTGAGACCGGCGGCCTCGAACCACGGCTGCCAGGGCTCCAGCGCCGAGCGCAGCAGGGTTGCATGCTGCAGGTCGGCGGGCGACTTCATCGGCGGCAGCGTCTTCAGGTAGCCGGGGCTGGCCACGGCGAAGGCCGGTTCCTCGAACAGCTTTTCGGTGATGATGTTGGGATAGTTGCCGGCGCCGAAGCGGATCTCGACATCGCTTTCCGACAGCGACAGGTCGTACAGCGGTACCGAGAGATACAGCTCCACCACGATCTCGGGATGGCGTTGGGTGAAGTCGGCGATGCGCGGCATGAGCAGGTGGCGCGCGAAGGTCGGCGGCAGCATCACCTTGATCTTGGGTTGCACGGCGGCATTGCGGTGCGGCATGGGGAAATCGGTCAGCGTGCGCAGCGCCGAGCGCACCACGTCGAGATAGCGGCGACCGAATTCGGAGAGCCCGATGGAGCGGCCATCGCGATAGAACAGGCGCTCGCCGACGAATTCTTCCAGCAGGCGGATGCGGTGCGACAGTGCCGATGGCGTGATGCAAAGCTCCTCGGCCGCGATGGCGAAGGAGTTGTGACGGGCTGCCGCCTCGAAGGCGGACAGCGCATGGACGGGGGGTAGGCGGGTGGCCATGGGTGATAGGTTCCTGCTGCTCTGACGCGACGCGGTCATGGCCGTGGCGCGCACTGTCTAACCAACAAACTGATGAAAACTGACATCGCAATGCCGAGACTCTGCCCGGCCAGGATCAAGCGAACAGGTCTTTTGGTCCTGGCGGTCGAGGCTGTGCGGTGCTTCACTGTTCCCAGCGCAAGATCTTGCCGGGGTTCATGATGTTCTTCGGGTCCAGTGCATGCTTGATGGCACGCATGACGGCAATGGCGCCGTCGCCGTGCTCCTGGATCAGGAAGTCCATCTTGTGCAGGCCCACCCCGTGTTCGCCGGTGCAGGTGCCGTCCATGGACAGGGCACGCGCCACCATGCGTTCATTGACGCCCTCGGCGCGGGCGATGTCGGCCGGGTCATTGGGGTCCACCATCATCTGCACGTGGAAATTGCCGTCGCCGACGTGACCGATGATGGCGTGGATCAGGCCCTGCTCTTCGCAGTCGACCTTGGTGGCCAGCACGCATTCGGCCAGGCGCGAGATCGGCACGCAGCAGTCGGTGGAAATGGCACGCGCGCCGGGACGCAGTTGCAGCAGGGCAAAGTAGGCGTTGTGACGGGCGGTCCACAGGCGGGTGCGGTCTTCGGGGCGGGTCGCCCATTCGAAGTCGAGCGCATGATTTTCGTTGGCGATGTCCTGTACCAGCTCGGCCTGTTCCTTGACGCCGTTTTCGCTGCCATGGAATTCGAACAGCAGCAGCGGATTGACCGGCAGGGTCAGCTTGTCGTGGGCATTGATGGCCCGCACACCGTTTTCATCGAGCAACTCCACGCGCGCCAGCGGCACGCCCATCTGGATGGTCTGGATCACCGTATTGACCGCATCGGCCACGCTGGGGAAGGAGCAGATGGCGGCGGAAATGGCCTCGGGCTGCGGATAGAGGCGTACGGTGACTTCAGTGATGATACCCAGCGTGCCTTCGCTGCCGACATAGACGCGGGTCAGGTCGTAGCCGGCCGAGGATTTCTTGGCGCGGGTACCAGTCTTGATGATCTCGCCCTGGGCCGTGACCACGGTCAGGGTCAGGGTGTTTTCCTTCATGGTGCCGTAGCGCACGGCATTGGTGCCGGAGGCGCGGGTCGAGGCCATCCCGCCCAGCGAGGCGTCGGCGCCCGGGTCGATGGGGAAGAACAGGCCCGTGTCCTTGATCTCCAGGTTCAGTTGCTTGCGGGTGACGCCGGCTTGGACGGTGGCGGTCAGGTCTTCGCCGTTGACTGCGAGCACCCGGTTCATCTGCGACAGGTCCACCGTCACACCGCCCTGCAGGGCCAGCACGTGGCCTTCCAGCGAGGTACCGGCGCCGTAGGGGATGATAGGGGTGTCGTACTGGCTGCAGAGCTTGACGAAGGCGGCGACTTCCTCGGTGCTGTGGGCGAACACGACGGCGTCGGGCAGCATCGGGTCATACGAGGATTCGTCGCGGCCGTGGTGCTCGCGCATGGCCAGGGTGGTGGAGCAACGCTCACCGAAGAGGGTCTTGAGCTCGTCGAGCAAGGCCTGCGGCACGGGGCGTTTCAGTTTGCGGGCGTCAACTAGATGGTTCATGCGATTTCTCGGTTTCTCTCTGGAGTCTTGTGTCTCGGTCGTTGTTCTAGGTCTTGTTGGGGAGGATGCAGGGCCGTTGCAGTAGCCACCCCGGCCGCTGCAGTGGACTGACCACTGATCCAATCGATGAATTTTACTCTCTTGCGGGTGGGAGATCGGGCAAATCTCCCATGCCGTCGTGGCAAGGCGGGCAAATCAAGTGAATTATTTACGTGATTCTTGCATCGCTGGCGCGACCGCTCGCATCCGGCGGGACGCTTGCCTTGCGCCGGGCTTGCGCTTAAGCTGGCCCGCATTATCAAGGAGCAACGATGGGCAACCGACTGAGCAAGATCGCCACCCGGACCGGAGATGACGGCAGCACCGGCCTGGGCGATGGCAGCCGCGTGGGCAAGGACAACCTGCGCATCCAGGCGCTGGGCGATGTGGATGAACTCAATTCGCAGCTGGGCCTGCTGTTGTGCGAGACACTGCCGAACGCCTTGCGGGAGGAACTGGTCTCGATCCAGCACGACCTGTTCGACCTGGGCGGCGAACTCTGCATCCCCGGTTACACGGTGCTGGCCGAGGCCCACCTGGCGCGGCTGGATACCCTGCTGGAGAAATACAACGCCACGCTGCCGCCGCTGAAGGAATTCATCCTGCCGGGTGGCTCGCGTACAGCGGCGCTGGCGCATGTCTGCCGCACGGTATGCCGGCGCGCCGAGCGCAGTGTGGTCCTGCTGGAGAAGGCCGAGTCGGGCGTGAATGCGCCCGCCCGGCAATATCTGAACCGGCTGTCCGACCTGTGCTTCGTGCTGGCCCGGGTGCTCAACCGCGAGGCCGGCGGCCAGGATGTGTTGTGGCAGAAGGGGCGGGAGCGCTAGTTTGCCCCGCTAGCAGGAAACGAAACGCCTCGCTGGAGAATTCCAGCGAGGCGTTTTATCTGCCCCCCCCCCGGTTTCGGGAAGGTGAAATCAGCCGTTGTTGACCACCAGCTTGGGCTGGTCCTTGCCGAAACGCTGCACGATGGACTGGGCGATGCCATCCGCATCCAGCCCGCATTGCGCCAGCAATTGTGCCGCATCGCCGTGGTCGATGAAGCGGTCCGGCAGGCCCAGGTGCAGGATGGGCTTGCTGATGCCGGCTGCGGCCAGCGCTTCGGAGACGGCGGCACCGGCGCCACCCATGATGCAGCCTTCTTCCACGGTGACCAGGGCGTCATGGCTCTCGGCCAGTTGCCGGACCAGTTCCACGTCCAGCGGTTTGATGAAGCGCATGTTGGCGACCGTGGCATTGAGCTTGTCGCCGGCACCGAGGGCCGGGGCCAGCAGGCTGCCGAAGGCCAGGATGGCGATGTCCTTGCCCTGGCGGCGGATCTCGCCCTTGCCCAGCGGCAGGGTGTCCAGCGTCTTCTGTACCGTTGCACCCACGCCGGCACCACGCGGGTAACGCACCGCGGCCGGGCCGGGGTACTGGTAGGCGGTGGAGAGCATCTTGCGGCATTCGTCTTCGTCAGCCGCCGCCATGACCACCATGTTGGGAATACAGCGCAGGAAGGCCAGGTCGTAGTTGCCTGCATGCGTGGCGCCGTCGGCACCGACCAGGCCGGCACGGTCCAGGGCGAAGGTGACGTCCAGGTTCTGCAGGGCGACGTCGTGGATCAACTGGTCGTAGGCACGCTGCAGGAAGGTCGAGTAGATCGCCACCACCGGCTTCATCCCCTCGCAGGCCATGCCGGCGGCGAAGGTGACGGCGTGCTGCTCGGCGATGCCGACGTCGTAGTAGCGATCCGGGAATTTCTTTTCGAAAGCGACCATGCCCGAGCCTTCACGCATGGCCGGGGTGATGCCGACCAGCTTGTCGTCGGCCGCGCCCATGTCGCACAGCCATTCGCCGAACACCTGGGTATAGGTCAGCTTGCCACCGGCACTGGGCTTGATGCCTTCGCTGGGGTTGAACTTGCCGGGGCCGTGGTAGAGCACCGGGTCGGCCTCGGCCAGCTTGTAGCCCTGGCCCTTCCTGGTGACCACGTGCAGGAACTGCGGCCCCTTGAGGTGCTTCAGGTTCTGCAGGGTGGGGACCAGCGAATCGAGGTCGTGGCCATCGATGGGGCCGATGTAGTTGAAACCGAATTCCTCGAACATGGTGGCCGGCACCACCATGCCCTTGGCATGTTCTTCCAGGCGCTTGGCCAGTTCCAGCACGGGACCGGGCAGCATGGACTTGCCCACGTCGCGGGCCTTGGCGTAGAACTTGCCGGACATCAGGCGGGCCAGATAGCGGTTCAGCGCGCCCACCGGCGGCGAGATCGACATGTCGTTGTCGTTGAGGATCACCAGCAGATTGATGTCTTCATGCACACCGGCATTGTTGAGCGCTTCGAAGGCCATGCCGGCGGTCATGGCGCCATCGCCGATGACGGCAATGGCGTGCCGGTCCGAGCCCTGGGTTTTAGCCGCGAGGGCCATGCCCAACGCCGCTGAAATGGAGGTCGAGGAGTGCGCGGTGCCGAAGGTGTCGTATTCGCTTTCAATGCGGCGCGGGAAGCCCGAGATACCTTCCTGCTGGCGCAGGCTGCCCATGCGTTCGCGACGACCGGTGAGGATCTTGTGCGGATAGGTCTGGTGGCCGACGTCCCAGACGATGCGGTCTTGCGGGGTATTGAAGACGTAATGCAGCGCGATGGTCAGCTCGACCGTACCCAGGTTGGACGACAGGTGGCCGCCGGTCTTGGACACCGAATCCAGCAGGAAGCCGCGCAACTCTTCAGCCAGCGGCTTCAATTGGTGACGGGACAGGCGGCGCAGGTCGGCCGGGTCGTTGATGGTGTTCAGGAGCATCTGTTGTTACCGTGTTGGGGTCTGAAGGCCGCGCCTGGCAGGTTGCCGCGTGGTCCGTCTTCATGCCTTGGATTACGTCTCTCAGGTCTTTCTGTGTACGATCAGGTCCGCCAGCTCGCGCAGGCGCCGTGCCTTGTCGCCGAACGGAGCGAGCGCCTGATGGGCATCGCCGCGCAGTCGCTCGGCCAGTGCCTGCGACTCGGCCAGGCCCAGGATGGACACATAGGTCGGTTTGTTGTCGGCGGCATCCTTGCCGGCGGTCTTGCCCAGCGTGGCCGAATCGGCCGTGGCGTCGAGGATGTCGTCCACTACCTGGAAGGCCAGGCCGATGGCACGCGCATAGTCATCCAGCGCCGCGCTTTCGTCCCGGGTAAGCGCCTTGCCACCCAGCGCGCCCAGCATCACCGCCGCACGCAAGAGGGCACCGGTCTTGAGGCGGTGCATCTGTTCCAGCTCGGCCAGCGACAGGGTCATGCCCACGCTGGCCAGGTCGATGGCCTGGCCACCGCACATGCCCACCGAGCCCGAAGCCTGGGCCAGCAGGTTGAGCATGCGCAACTGGCGTGCCGGCAGGTCAGTGTCGAGCTTGCCCAGCTCGGCTTCCAGCGGTGCCGACAAGGTCTCGAAGGCCTGTGCCTGCAGTGCGTCGCCGACCAGCAGCGCAGTGGCTTCGTCGTATTTCACATGCACGGTAGGCTTGCCACGGCGCAGCGCGTCGTCATCCATGCAGGGCATGTCGTCATGCACCAGCGAATAGACGTGAATCATCTCTACTGCTGCCGCAGCCCGGTCCAGCAGGGCTGGCGGCGTATCGAACACATCACCGGCGGCATAGACCAGCAGCGGTCGCACGCGCTTGCCGCCCTCCATGGCGGTGTAGCGCATGGCCTCGTGCAGGCGCGCCGGCACCACCGTGGTCGGTGCCAGGAAACGGTCCAGCACGTGCTCCATGCCGGCCTGGACCTGGTTCATCCAGTCCGCAAATGCCATCGAGGCCAGCGACATCTGCGCGCCAGCGGAGGTGCTAGGTGCGTTCATCAATCGTCCTCGTTGCCAGCGTCGGTCGCCTGGAAGGGCTTGAGCATGTCGCCTTCGAGCAGCTTGACCTGGCTGTCCACCTTCTCCAGTTGGGCCGCGCAGAACTTGACCAGTTCCGAGCCGCGCTTGTAGGCGGCCACCGAGGCTTCCAGCGGCAGTTCGCCGGCTTCCATCCGCGCCACCAGCTGCTCCAGCTCTTCCATGGCTTGTTCGAAGGAGGCCGGCAAGGCGGCGGTCGCGGCAGCGCCGGAGGCGGCAGAGGTTCTAGGCATATCGACCCATTCAGAAAACTAACCCGGTATTTTAGAACAAACCGGCGATGACCAAGTCAATCAAGGGCGTGGATTTGTCGAAGGTTTTGTAGGCCGTCGCGTAAGTTCGTCCAAAATGCTGGCATTTTGGAGACAAAACCCGGCCCCTTATGGGGGTTTTGTGGCATAATCCTCGGTTCTGTCCAAAATTTCCTCTTCATATTATTTGAACATAGGTTTTTGCGGATTTTCTTCCTTAGGTTGGTGCAAATTAATTTGGGGGCGGAAATGTCCGATCTTGCTACTTTTGCCAAATTGGCGCGTTCAAACGCGCAACTTCCAGTCCACGTCTACTTCGACGAACCGCTCCATCAGCGGGAACTGAAACAACTCTTCCAGCAGGGACCCCGTTACGTCGGCCACGAGCTGATGGTGCCCAATGCCGGTGACTATTCCACGCTGCCCTGGGAAAACGAAGGCCGCATGCTGGTGCGCAATGCGCAAGGCATCGAACTGGTATCCAATGTCTGCCGTCATCGCCAGGCCAAGATGCTCGATGGCCGTGGCCATGCCAACAACATCGTCTGCCCCCTGCATCGCTGGACCTATGACCTGAAGGGTGAACTGATCGGCGCGCCGCATTTTGGCGAGACGCCGTGCATGAACCTGTCCAAGACGCCGCTGCAGAGCTGGAACGGCCTGCTGTTCGAGGCCAACGGCGTCGACATCGCCGACAAGCTGAAAAACCTGGGCGTGACCCGTGACCTGGATTTCTCCGGTTACCTGTACGACCACACCGAAGTCCACGAGTGCGACTACAACTGGAAGACCTTCATCGAGGTCTATCTGGAGGATTACCACGTCGAGCCCTTCCATCCGGGCCTGGGCAACTTTGTGAGCTGCTCGGACCTGAAGTGGGAATTCGGCCGCGACTACAGCGTCCAGACCGTGGGCGTGAACCACGGCCTGATCAAGTCCGGCTCGCCGACCTACGCCAAGTGGCAGGAAAAGCTGCTGCAGTTCTCCAACGGCAAGCCGCCCAAGTTCGGCGCCATCTGGCTCACGCTCTACCCCAACATCATGGTGGAGTGGTATCCGCACGTGCTGGTGGTGTCCACGCTCTGGCCGACCGGCCCGCAGAAGACCACCAATGTGGTGGAGTTCTACTATCCGGAAGAAATTGCGCTGTTCGAGCGCGAGCTGGTGGAAGCCGAACGGGCCGCCTACATGGAGACCTGCGTGGAGGATGACGAGATCGCCCAGCGCATGGACGCCGGTCGTCGTATACTCATGGATCGCGGTACCAGCGAAGTCGGTCCGTACCAGTCGCCCATGGAGGATGGCATGCAGCACTTCCATGAGTGGTATCGCCAGCAACTGGACGTCCCGCACGGTACCAGCACACCATAACACTGGCCACAGGCCGCGCAGGGGGAACGCAGATGCAAGGGAAGCGGCAAGCACACGATGGACGCAGTCTGCGCCGTCATTGTCGCCCGCTCCCCGGCAACTGCAGCAGCATCCCCCGCCCCCGCCCTCGCATGACGACGGTCATCGGCACAACGGCAGCCCCGGTTCATTCCGGGGCTGCCGTTTTCGTTGCAGTCCCTCGTTCTGCTCTTGTTTCGCCCACTCCCCTCCACTTCTCCTACTGATCCGCCATGCAATCGCTCTGGATGCTCGTCGCTTCATTCCTCTTTGCCATCATGGGCGTGTGCGTCAAGCTCGCCAGCAACTACTACTCGACCTCCGAGATCGTGCTCTGTCGCGGACTGATCGGGGTGATCTTCATCTTCGGCCTGATCCGCCTGCGCGGCGGCACCCTGCGCACGCCCTTCCCGCGTGACCACTTGATCCGTGGCGGCATCGGCGTGATCTCGCTGTGGATGTGGTTCTATTCCTTCAGCCTGTTGCCGATCGCCACAGCCACCACGCTGAACTACATGTCCTCCATCTGGATCGCCGTGATGCTGTTCGTGGCCGGGTGGTGGCAAGGCAGCAAGAAGTTCGAATGGAGCCTGGCCGGTACGGTCGCGCTGAGTTTCGTCGGCGTGGCGCTGCTGATGCGCCCTTCCCTCAACGCCGACCAGTTGCTGGGCGGCGCCATCTCGCTGGCCTCGGGGGTGCTCTCGGCGCTGGTCTACCTGCAGGTGCGCAAGCTGGGGCTGCTGGGGGAACCGGAGTACCGCGTGGTGTTCTACTTCTCTGCCACGGGCGTGCTGGCCGGTCTGGTCGGCAGCGTCATCACCGGTCGCGTTCCCTTGTGGCACAGCCATTCAGGCACCGGCATGCTGCTGGTGGTCATGATAGGCTTGACGGCCACGCTGGCGCAGATCGCCATGACGCGCGCCTACCGCCTCGGCAATACGCTGGTGACGGCCAACCTGCAGTACACGGGCATCGTGTTTTCCAGCCTGTTCGGCGTGCTGATCTGGAACGATGCGCCGGGCTGGATGGGCTGGGTCGGCATGGTCATCATCCTGGCCAGCGGCATGCTGGCGACCTATCGCAACCAGCGCAAGAACCAGACGGCCGCCAAGAACGTGCCCAAGGTGGACCCGATCGCGACCGAGGTGTGAGCATCACCCCATCCGCCGCCTACGATTAAAGGAGAAAGCCATGACCTACCAAACCCTCATCAGTGCCAGCGACCTCAAGGCGCGTGCGCAATACCTGAACCTGGTGCTCGTCGATTGCCGCCATGACCTCGCCAATCCGGATTTCGGCCGCCAGGCCTACGCCGCCGGTCACCTGCCAGACGCCCGCTTCGCGCATCTGGACGAGCTGCTGTCCGGCCCCAAGACCGATGCGGCCGGCCGTTTCCATGGCCGCCATCCGCTGCCGGATCGCCAGCAGTTCGTCCAGGCCATGCGCGCCCTGGGCATCAACAACGATACGCAAGTAGTGGCCTACGACGCCCACGGTGGCATGTACGCCGCCCGCCTGTGGTGGCTGCTGCGCTGGATCGGTCACAGCGACGTGGCGGTGCTCGATGGCGGCATGGCGGCATGGCAGGCGCTGGGGGAGAGCCTGAATGCCGAGCTGCCGCCACCGGCTGCGGCAGGCAATATCCAGGACCTGTCTTCGCTGGTGCCGACGGTGGATGCGCAAGCGTTGCTGGAGAACCTGCGCAATCCGTCCCTGCAGGTGGTGGATGCGCGCGCGCCGGATCGCTTCCGTGGCGAGAACGAAACGCTGGACGCGGTCGGTGGACACATCCCGGGCGCGAAGAACCGCTTCTTCAAGGACAACCTGCAAGCCGATGGCCACTTCAAGAGCGCCACGCAATTGCGCGAGGAATGGCTGGCAGTGATCGGCGATCCGCAGGCCGCCGTCATGCAGTGCGGCTCGGGCGTCACCGCCTGCCACAATCTGCTGGCGCTGGAAGTGGCAGGCCTGTCGGGGGCCAGCCTGTATCCGGGCTCGTGGAGCGAATGGAGTTCCGATCCGCAGCGACCGGTCGCGACCGGTAACTGATTCCCCCTCGGCCGCTCAGGCCGGGTCCGGCGCTACCTGTCCGGCCTGTCCTGCCAGTCCCCCCAGTCCCGTCTGCTGCAGGCGGGACATGAAGGTCTCCACGAATTGCTGCACCATCACCGGCGCATCGCGTCGGCGCAGCAAGGCAACTTCCGAGTGAAAATCGGCGTCCTTGAGGGCCGGGAAACTGACCCCGGCCGACAAGGAAATGCTGGCCATGCTCTGCGGCACCACGGCGATGCCGAAACCCGCATTGACCAGACTGAGCAGGGAATTCTTGCGCGAAGTCGCCCGCGCCACGCGGGGATAGAAGCCATGTGCAATGCAGCGCTCGGCCACCAGGTAGCTCAATCCGCCCCGATCCCGATGCGGGACGGTGACGAAGAATTCATCCCGCAATTCCGCAATCTCTACCTCGGTGCGCTGCGCCAGCCGATGCCCGGCCGGTACCGCCGCCACCAGGCGCTCGCGGTACAGCACCGTGCTCTCCAGGTCGGGATTGGCGCGCAGGATGGGCAGCCGCGCCAGTCCGATATCGGCACTGCCTTCGACGATCTCGCGGGCCTGGTATTCGGACGGGGTCTGGGAAATCTCCAGGGAAATACCGGGAAAATCCTTCAGCACATCATTGAGCGTGGGGCCCAGGGGCGCGGTCAATGGCACCGAACTGGAATGCAGCAGGCGCAACGCGCCATGCTCACCCTTGCCGATGGTGCGGGCCTGGGCCACGGCGCGGTCCAGATCGAGCAAAATCCTGCGACTGCGTGCATAGAAGTCCTGGCCGGCCTGGGTCAGTTCAAAGGCCTTGGCATCGCGCTTGAGCAGAACCACGTCGAGGTCGGCTTCCAGCTCCTTGATCTGCCGGCTCAGGGCCGATTGCGCAATGAACAGGCGCTCGGAGGCACGGGTATAGCCGCGTGCCTCGACGATCTCGACGAAGTAGCGCAACTGCCGGATTGAAATCATCTGCCCTCTCCTCCCCTGCCCGGTCGGCCATATCAAATTGAGATGGCACGCCGGCTGATTTGATATTGGCGCTGTGTGCGCCCTCCACCTACATTGAAGCCATCCGCTGCTCTGCGCAAGGTGTCCCAAGCCGGACGCCCTAAGCCGGGTCCGCAACGTCTATGAAAGGATGGATCATGCTTCAAGACCTGCTGTTGTTCATCGGCCTGCTGGGACTGGTCTGCAGCATCGGACTGCGCTGGGTGCTACGCAGTCGGGGCGATCATCGCGAGGGTTCTCTCTACCAAGACCAGGCGCCGGAGGTGCTCAATGACCGTGCGCGTGCCGCGTCAGTGCCAGCACGATCAGTACCCCGGCGGCAATCAGGATCACCTGCGGAATGGTCTCGCGCAACGTGGCGCGGCGCTGCATCTGCGGCATCAGGTCGGAAACGGCGATGTAGATGAAGCCCGATGAGGCGAACACCAGTACGAAGGGAATCCACTCCATGCCCCGCTCCAGCATGAAATAGCCCAGCGTGCCGCCGGC
Source organism: Herbaspirillum sp. AP02 (assembly GCF_015767275.1). Lineage (GTDB taxonomy): Bacteria > Pseudomonadota > Gammaproteobacteria > Burkholderiales > Burkholderiaceae_D > Herbaspirillum. Next base: position 48,550 of record NZ_JADWMY010000009.1, on the reverse strand, counting down.
CACCGCCATGAGGCTGCAGATGAGGTTGTACACATAGGCGCGGGTGCGCGAGAAACCGGCATTGAGCAGTACGATGAAGTCGCCGATCTCTTGCGGAATCTCATGGGCGATGATGGCCAGCCCGGTCACCAGACCCAGATGCGGATCTGCCAGGAAGGCGGCGGCGATGAGGATGCCATCGGTGAAATTGTGCAGGCCATCGCCGACCAGGATCATCCAGCCGGCCTTGCCGGCTTCCTTCTTGTCGTGGCCGTGGTGATGGCCGTGTCCGTCATCTTCGTGATGGTGCGAGTGGCGCAGGATGGCGGTCTTTTCCAGCAGGAAGAAGGCCAGCAGGCCGCCCAGCAGCACCGCGAACAGGGTATGGGGCTCGGCCTGGGATTCGAAGGCTTCGGGCAGTGCGTGCAACAGCGAAGTCGACAGCATGATGCCCACCGACAGGCTGACCAGGCGCTCTACCATCTTCGACAGCAGGGCAAACGAGAACACCGCGGCAGCGGTGATGCTGACCACGCCGGCCAGGGTGGTGGCGAGGAGAATGGAAACGAGTGTGGGGTCGATGACGGGCCTCGGGCGAGTGCAAGGGCGCGCCGGCAGGCGGCCCAAAGCCCGTTATTGTACGCCCGGCGTGATGACGCTGCCATCGATGCTGCCATCGACGCGACGCGAGCCGGCCAGCAGCAGCGGGTTGAGGATCAGGACGATCTGCCCATCCCCCAGCACGGTGGCGCCGACCAGGCCGGCCAGTGTCGCCAGCTGCGGGCCGACCGGTTTGACGACCACCTCACGATTGCCGTTGACGTGATCGGCCATGATCACCATCAGTTCATCGCCGCTCTTGATCAGCAGGGCGAAGGCGGATTCGGCGGCGGCCGGGTCACGGCCGCCCGGTTCCTGCTGTTCACCCAGCAGGTCATGCAGGGGATACAAGACCAGCCGCCGGCCATTGACCTCCAGCGCCCGCTGCGCCAGGGCCTGGCGCGCCTGCTCGCTGCGCAGTTGCAGCACACTGTCGATCAGGGTGGAAGGGATGGCGTACTGCTGCCGGCCATGCTGCAGCAGGCAGACCTGCTGCACCGCCAGTGACAGCGGCAGATAGAGCGTGAACAGCACACCCTGCCCGGCCCGCGAATGTACCGTCATACGTCCGCCGAGGGCCGCCACCTCCGCCCGTACCACGTCCATGCCGATACCGCGACCGGCCAGGGCCGAGACCTGCGCCGAGGTACTGAAGCCTGGCTCGAAGATCAGTTCAGTCAGCCCGGCCTCGCTGGCGACCAGGGCGGCAGGCAGGCCGCGTTGGCGGGCCTTGCGGCGAATGGCAACCAGGTCCAGGCCGCGACCATCGTCACCGACGCGGATCACGGCCTCGTTGCCCTCGTGACCAGCCTGCACGCGCAGTTGCCCGGCCGGTGGCTTACCGGCCCCGTGGCGTGTGGCCGTATCCTCGACACCATGGACCGCGCAGTTGCGCAACAAGTGCTCCAGCGGCCCCATGAGGCGCTCCAGAATGGCGCGGTCGATCTGCAGGCGACACTCAGACAGGTCCAGCGCCAGTGGCTTGCCGGTCTCGGCGGCCAGCTGGCGCGCCAGATGCTGCAGGCGTGACTCCATGCTGTTGAAATTGATCATGCGCGCGTGCATCAGGTCCTGCTGCAACTCGCGGGCATAGCGTCCCTGCTGGCGTAGTCCTTCGCAGGTCCGGCCGACACCATCGTGGAGGCGCTTCTGCTGCCGCCAGGCCTGCCCCAGCACCGCCTCCATGTCGCTCGTAGTGGCCTGCAGCTCATGCGGAATGACCTCGCCCCCGGCAGCATGGCGCTGCAATTGCCTGACCTGTTCGGCCAGGGTACGCAATTGATCACCGAGTACACGCACATCACCTTGCAGGGCCGCCAATTCGTTGTCCAGCCGGGCGCGCATGATCGAAACTTCGCCGACCTGATTGAGCACCCGGTCCAGCACGGCAGTACGGATGCGCAATACATGCGCCACCCGGGAATACGACTGCGGGCCACCCGACCGGCATGTTGCAGGGACCGACGCGGCTGCCTGCTCCAGGGTACTGAAATGCTCCATTGTCTGGTCGTACAGCCCCAGCAGCGTGGTCAACACCTCGGTCGCCTGAGCCGTGTCGTTCGCAGGCAAGCGCTGCAGCACGCTCTCCATCTCGTGCACGCACTGGCTCAGACGCATCGCGCCGACCATGCGGGCGCTGCCCTTGAGGGTATGCAGTGGACGTGCCAGTTCGGCCAACAGGTCCGTATCGGCAGTGACATGGCGATGGCCCGTGGGGAGTGCCAGCAAAGTCTCGCCGATGCTGGCCATGAGTTCCTGCGCTTCCTCCAGAAAGACCGGTAGCAAGCCGGGATCGATCACGTCGTGCGGCGCGAGAGCATCGGCGGCGCTCGGCGTGGGAACCTCACTGTTGGAGAGGGCTACAGCAACCGGAGAGGAAGGTTCTGCCAGCAGGCGCGCCAGCTCGTCCAGGCCATGTGCGATCAGGAGCAACGTGGGCGGCGCCAGGGGACGATCGGGTGCGTGCTGCTCCAGCAGCGTAATGAGGCGGGAGGCGATATCGGCCAGCTGCACTACGCTGCGACTGCGTGCACAGTCGCGCAAGGCCAGCAGTGATCGCCTATACAAAGCCGGCACAACGCCGGGCTGCCCTTGGTCAAGACAGGTGCGCCAGGCGCTGTCCTGCTGGCGTACGATGGCCAGCAACGGCAGGAGGGTCTGGCGCAGTGCAGTGTCGATGCTGGCGGTAGCGCAGCCTTGCGGATCTTGCCTGATGGGGATGGACATGGCTGAAGCGGAATCCACGGAGGCGGAATCGAGCTGCATGACTGGCCGCGCCCGCTCAGGAGACCGTCACGCGAAAGCGCGAGACCGAGTTTTCCAGCTTGCGGGCGGCATCCCATAACTCTTCGTACAAGGTGGAAACCTGTTCACGACTCTGTTCGATGAAGTCGTTCTCGGTCAGGATGCCCTGGATCTGCTGGGCCACGCCATTGGCCGAGACTGCCTGCTCCCGGGTGGCGGCCGCCATGCCCTGGATCAGTTCGGCCAGCTTCTTGGAGACGCTGCGGATATCGGCCAGGGCACTGCCGGCGGCGTCCGACAGGACGGCGCCTTCGGTGACGCCGGTGGTGGACTTTTCCATGGCCACTACCACGTCACGGGTATCGGCCTGGATCATGCGCACCAGGGAGCCAATCTCGCGGGTAGCAGCGCTGGAGCGTTCGGCCAGGTGCTGCACCTCTTCGGCCACCACCGAGAAACCGCGCCCGGCCTCGCCGGCCGAGGCCGCCTGGATGGCGGCATTCAAGGCCAGCACGTTGGTGCGTTCGGTAATGTCGGAAATCAGTTCGGTGATTTCGCCGATCATCTGCGAAGACGCACCCAGGCGGGTGATGCGGTCCGACGTCTCGCTGATCTGTTCGCGGATGCCATCCATGGCCTTGACGGCGTCTTCCACCGCACGCGCACCGCGCTCGGCGACCACCACCGCATGGCGTGCCACATCGGCCGATTCGTCGGCCGACAGCGAAATGCCGGTGATCTGCCTGGACATCTCCAGCATGGCCTGGGCGATGCGCTGGATGCGGCGCGCCTGGGCGCGGGCAGCCTCACCCAGCTCGGTGGTGGTGCCGCGGACCTGCTCGGAACTGAGCGCCACCTTGGAGGCCATCTGGGTGACCTGTTCGACCAGGCCACGCAGGGCCTCTACCGTGTAGTTGACGGAGTCGGCAATGGCCCCGGTGACGTCGTCGGAGACCGTGGTATGCACCGTCAGATCGCCGTCGGCGACCTTTTGCAATTCGGTCATCAGTCGCAGGATAGCGGCCTGGGTCAGGTGGTTGGCGCGCATGGCCTTTTCTTCCTCCCGTTGCGCCAGTTGGCGCTGCGACTCCGCCTCCTGGCGTCGGGCCTCAGCGGCGGCGGCATTGTTACGGCTGCTCTGCAGCTGTACCAGGGCAATGCCCACAGCACTGAGCAAGGCTGCGATCATCGCCGCCAGGATTGCCCAGAAGGTCCAGGACCTTGCCTTCAAGGCGTTGCGATAGGCATCCTGCAATTCGGTGAGGTGGCGCTTCAGGGTCTCATTCTCGACGAATACCAGTTGCTCGGAGCGCTTGGCAGCGATGAAATTCTGCAGGTTGCCGAGAATGCCGGCGATCTCTGGCTGGTAATCGGCAAATACCCCGGCAAGCTCCTGCAGCTTCTCGCGCAGGTCGGGGTCCGCGGCCGGCCGCAGGCGCAGCATCTGGCTGCCCTCCAGCAGGCTCTTCAGGAGATCGCCGAAGGCAGTGATGTCCTTGCCCAGCATGAAGGCAGTTTCAGGATTGACGCCGTCGGAAGTGAGGAATTCGTTGGAGCTGCGCCCCAGACGCAAGGTCAGCATGACCAGTTGGCTGGCTGCGTTCATCTCGCGGGTGGTGGGTCGCCCTTCCGATTGCAGCATGGCGATCTGCTCGCTCAGGTCCAGCATCACCGGAAGCAACTGGTTGAGGTGCTTGAGGGTGGTACCGAATCCGGTGAGCTCCTTTTTCATGCCCAGGATGGTATCGGCAGCCTGATCGGTACGCCGCCACATGCGCGCCACGTTCTCCAGCGCGGGCTTCATGCGGGCATCGGGGAGGCCGATGGTCTGCCCCTGGAAGCTGCCGCCGCTGCTCAGCAGCAGAAGGTCGCGATTGAATTCGGTGCGACTCTGGGCCAACTGGATGAAAGCCTGCGGATTGCCCTGGATGGCGTTGGGCACGGCCTTGCCGATGCGCTGTGAATGCATCACCAGATCGGAGGCGAGGTTGGTCTGCAACGTGGCCAGCACATACAGTCGCGCGCCCAGCCACATGAACAGAAACAACGCCGTCAGCGACAGGGCCAGCACCCCCAGCAACATGCGCGTCTGTGTGCGCAGCGTGTAGCGGTGCAGATACGGCAGGCGAAGGCTGGCGGCTGGCGCGATGATGGAGGCGCCCGGACCGGACCGCGTTGCGGTCTCGGTCTGGATCGCTGTCGCAACCGGCGCGGTTTTTTTCGACAGATACGGCAAGGTCGGTTCCATGACCGGTGTTCCTACCCCTATTGTGTGGGTCTTGTGATGGTGCAGTGGTGATTGAAGGCCGGCGTGGCCGCGCCACGGTCTTGTCAGAAGGATGATTTAACGTCCTACCTCCAGGAAACTGCTGTCCTGACTCAGTTGCGCCAGGTCCAACTCATCCCATTGTTGACCGCTGCTGTCTTTATAACGTCGGTTGGCACCGAGAATACGAATTCCTTCATCGACATTTTTCGAGATTCTTGCCATTTCTGTGATGTCACGCAGTCCCAGGACAGCCGACACCAGCAAACCACACTGTGGTGCCATCCCCGGCGCCAGCAATAACGCATGACTGGCCCTGCCGACCCGTTGCAAGGGCGCCCCTGCCAACCCCATCAGATCGGCCAGTCCGATCAGGTTGCCGCGAATGTTGAGCAGGCCGCGAAACCAGGGTCGCGTCGCCGGCACCGGGGTGATGGCATGCCCGGTCAGGGGAACGATTTCGCCGGCCTGTGCCAGCCGCACCAGGCAACGTTGCCCCGCCATGGCGACCGCCAGGCGCCGCGTATTCAGGCTTTCATGGTTGGATGCAGCCATGCGCGCCAGCAATGAGGCCTGGAACTGCTCCAGTCCCTCGCGAGCCTGCCGATCCTGCGACGGACAGACGTGTTGTGCGTCGATGACGAAATCCTTCGTATGTGGCATACCAGCCCTCGTGAAACGATAAGAGAAATGCACTATGGATCGGGCTCGCGCCGATACCACCGATAAACTGAGCGCCCAGCCAGTTGCCTGGCGTGGCTCAGGGTGCAGACCTGTCTGGGGAATTGTCCGAAACCAACGGGTGGGCGTCTGGGCGCCCATCATCCGGTGAGCCGGGCAGTGCTGGTACAAGGCTCGATTTTACCCAGAAAATCCCGAAGAATTTCCAAGCGGCAAATTTATTCAGCCATGCATCACAATAATCTGACGGGAAAATGCCACGTTAGAAGAATTTGATCCACATCAAATCCCATATGGCGAGAAAAAGCAGAGGAAGACGGCGTCCCCATCCTGGATGGAGACTCCGCTAAAGGACTTGCTATCCAGCGTTACTGCGGCATTACTGCGGCATTACTGCGCTTGGCACTTCGGTCAGATCGCGACCATCTCGAAATCTTCCTTGCGGGCGCCGCATTCCGGGCAGGTCCAGTTGATGGGCACATCGTCCCAGCGGGTGCCGGGGGCGATGCCTTCTTCCGGCAGGCCTGCCTCTTCGTCGTAGATCCAACCACAGATCAGGCACATCCAGGTTTTGAATTCGGTTTGGCTGCTATTCGTCACGGCTGACTATCCCTAAAATCAATCAAGTAAAATGCTAAGTCAGCTATCTTAATCTACTCGACGTGCAAAACCAAACTCCCCCTCTCATCCTGAGCTTCGGCGCCGCTGATCCGGTAGGCGCCACCGGCGTCCAGGCGGATCTCGCCACGTACGCCGCCATGGGTTGCCACGGTTTGTCCGTTGTGACGGCCCTGTTGATCGGCGACACCGCCCGCGTCGAAGACGTGCAGGTGGTCGATGTCGACTGGGTCGCCGACCAGGCCCGCGTAGTCCTGGAAGACATGGCCGTGGCGGCCTTCAAGGTCGGCGCGCTGGGCAGTATCGAGAATATCTCGGTGATCGCCGAAATCGTCTCCGACTATCCCGACGTCCCCCTGATCCTGGATCCCTTCATCAGCGCCCTGGCCAATCAGGAAGACGAAGATGACCGCCTCATCGCCATCCGCGAACTGCTCATCCCGCAGGCCACCGTGATGGTGGCCTCGGCCGGCGAACTGACCCGCCTGGCCGAGACCTGGCGCGAACCGGTGACTGGCGATGCGCTGATGCTGGACGCCATGCGCATCATCGAGATGGGCTGCGAATACTTGCTGGTGACCAATACCCAGACCGATCTACAGGAAGTTGCCAATTCCCTCTTCGATGAGTCCGGTCTGGTGCGCCAGGACGCCTGGCCGCGCCTGCCCGGCTCGTTCGTCGGCGCCGGCACAACCCTGTCGGCAGCACTGACGGCGATGCTGGCCAATGGCCTGGAGGTGCCACTGGCGGCCTCCGAGGCGCAGGAATTCACTCTGGCCGCTCTGGCCAATGCCCAGCGCATCGGCATGGGCAAACTGATGCCGGACCGTTATTTCTGGGCGCGCGAATCTGAAGATCCGGACGCGCCTCCCTCCATCAACTGAACTGATCCCTGGATTTCATCCTTCGCACGCTCATGACCAAGACCAATGCCTCGCTCTTCGCCCGCGCCCAACAAAGCACGCCGGGCGGCGTCAATTCCCCTGTACGCGCCTTCCGCTCGGTAGGCGGCACCCCGCGCTTCATCGAACGGGCCGAAGGGCCCTGGTTCTGGGATGCCGAAGGCAAGCGCTACATCGACTACATCGGCTCCTGGGGTCCGGCCATCGTCGGCCACGCCCATCCGGAAGTGGTCAAAGCGGTACAGCAGGCGGCCGCACGCGGACTGTCCTTCGGTGCCCCCACCGAGGCCGAAATCGAGATGGCCGAAGAAATCATCAAGCTGGTGCCGTCCATCGAACAGATCCGCCTGGTCTCCTCCGGCACCGAGGCGACCATGAGCGCCCTGCGCCTGGCCCGCGGCGCTACTGGTCGCGACAAGATCATCAAGTTCGAGGGCTGCTACCACGGGCACGCCGATTCGTTGCTGGTGAAGGCCGGTAGCGGTCTGCTGACCTTCGGCAATCCGACTTCGGCAGGGGTACCGGAAGATTTCGCCAAGCACACACTGGTGCTGGACTACAACAACGCGGCGCAGCTGGAAGACGCCTTCAAGGCATCCGGCAACGAGATCGCCTGCGTGATCGTGGAGCCGGTGGCCGGCAACATGAACCTGGTGCGCGCCAGCGATGAATTCCTGCAAACCATGCGCCGCCTGTGCACGGAGTACGGTGCCATCCTGATCTTCGATGAGGTGATGTCCGGCTTCCGCGTGGCACGTGGTGGGGCCCAGGAGTTGAATGGCATCGTTCCCGACCTGACGGCGCTGGGCAAGGTCATTGGCGGTGGACTGCCAGTCGCAGCCTTCGGGGGCCGGGCTGAGGTCATGAAACACCTGGCGCCGCTAGGCGGCGTCTACCAGGCCGGCACCCTGTCAGGCAATCCGGTAACGGTGGCGGCGGGGATGGCGACGCTGAAGATCATCCAGCAACCGGACTTCTACAAGCATCTGGCCACCCAGACCCGCAAGCTCGCTGACGGCCTGGCGGCAGCAGCCGGCGCGGCCGGGGTGACGTTCTCGGCGGATGCGGTGGGCGGCATGTTCGGCCTGTACTTCGATGCAAAGGTGCCGGCCAGCTATGCCGAGGTAATGCAGGGCGACAAGGAGCGCTTCAACCGCTTCTTCCACAAGATGCTGGACGCCGGCATCTACTTCGCACCCTCGGCATTCGAAGCCGGCTTCGTCTCGGCGCAGCACAGCGATGCCATCATCGAGGAAACCATCGCCGCGGCAGCGAAGGCATTTGCAGAGCTGGGCTGAGGCTGGAGCCAAGGATGGGCAGATCGCCAGCCGCGCGATCTGCAAGAAATGAAATGAAAAAAGGACGCCGCGGCGTCCTTTTTCTTAGCTTCTCGACCTGAGGTCCGAAGCAACTAGCTGGGCTTACACCGAGAATGACGAACCGCAACCGCAAGTGGTCGTGGCATTCGGGTTCTTGATGACGAATTGAGCGCCTTCCAGGTCGTCCTTGTAGTCGATCTCAGCGCCCACCAGATACTGGTAGCTCATCGAATCGATCAACAGCTGGACGCCGTTCTTGCTCATCGTGGTGTCGTCTTCGTTGACGATTTCATCAAAGGTGAAACCGTACTGGAAACCCGAGCAACCGCCACCCTGCACGAAAACGCGCAGCTTCAGGTCGGGGTTGCCTTCTTCTTCAATCAGTTGGGCCACCTTGGCGGCGGCGCTGTCGCTGAAGTTGATCGGGGCGGGCATGTCGGTTTGTTGCAGTTCGGCTACGGCATTCATTTCGGGCTCCTGCTGGGCTTGAGGCGGATCAATACACTAGATCGATAAAGCCATTATAAGCGCTTGCGGATTTTCATGCTTCCGACGATGCAGCCAGCTTCAGCACCGGGGTCTCCAGGGCCTGATCATGGCTGAGCTTGCCCGACACCAGGGCACCACCGTGCATCTCCAACGCCTTGTAGAAGACGTTGCCCGTGATGCGAGCCTTGGGTTGCAGTTCCAGCAATTCGGAGGAATGAACGTCGCCGACGATCTCGCCATTGACGATCAGATGCGCCGCACGTACCTCGCCGACCACCTTGGCGTGCTCGGAGATCACCAGCACACTGGCCTCGCCGCTTTCGGCATTGATGTTGCCATTGATATTGCCGTCGATGCGCAGGCCGCCCCTGAAGCCCACATCGCCCTTGATGGTGGTGGACATGCCAATCAGGCTGTCGATCGTGCTTTTGGTCTTGCGTGTAAACATGGAATCACCTCACAGATCTACCGACTGCTGGGCACGAACCTGGCCGCGGTCGAGAACACGAACGGCAACCGATTTGACGGTGGCCCCCTCGGGGATATTCAGCAAGCCTTCGACCCGCTGGTAGTACTTGAATGCGAGTCGGTAGCGCGCCTGGTCGGCGGCATTGCCTTCAGGAAAATTGAGTGTAGCACTTTTGCCGCCCTGCACAATATTGATACTTAGCTGTAGGTTTCCTGCAAACTGTTGCGTTCCCCCACCACCTTGCATCACCAGCACGCGATAGCGCAGCTGGGTCGGCGCTGCCTGCTCGGCCTTGAAGCGCTGGATCGTGATGCCAGGTGCGCCGAGATTGGTCGGCAGCAGGCTATCGAAGAAGGCCAGGTCCTCCTTCTGGCGGTTGTTTTCCGCTTCCAAGTTCTTCACCTGAGTCGCCAGCGTGGCCTGCGTGGTCTGCGCAATCTTCACTTCATTCTGCGACGCATTGGAAGCAGATTGCAAGCGCTCGTTCTCGGCAGTGAGCTTCCTGACCTGTTCACTCAGTTGCTCGATCTGCTCACCGGCATCCCCGTGCAGGCCCGGCAGGTTGTTGCGACCGAGCTGGTAGGTCCAGACCGCCGCCAACGAACCCACCGCCAGCACCGCCGCCCACAGCAAGACCATCAGTGGCCATGGCAGGTGCCGCTTGATGGTCATCTTCGGCGCAGAAATCGTCATGCGCTGACGCCATAGGCGGTACTTCACGGCAGGACCGGGACCTGCTGCAGGCCAGTGGCCTCATCCAGACCGAACATCAGGTTCATGCACTGGACCGCCTGACCCGAGGCCCCCTTGACGAGGTTGTCCTGGACTACCAGCACCACCACGGTGTCGCCACCGTCCGGACGATGCACGGCCAGGCGCAGCATGTTGGAAGCACGCGTGGTGCGGGTTTCAGGATGCGAACCAAAGGGCAGCACGTCGACGAAGGGTTCATCCTTGTAGGCGGCCTCGAACAGGGCCTGCAGGGCGGCGTTGTCGATCTCCTTGGTCAGGCGCGCATATAGCGTGGAATGCATGCCGCGGATCATCGGCACCAGATGCGGCGTGAACAGCAGGCCGACCTTGTCGCTGGTCAGGTGCGACAGGCGTTCGATGGTTTCCGGGGAGTGACGATGGCCGGATACGCCATAGGCCTTGAAATTGTCCGAGGCTTCCGAGAACAGCAGGCTCAGCTCGGCCTTGCGACCGGCGCCGGAGACGCCCGACTTGCAGTCGGCGATCAGGTGCGACGCATCGATCACACCGGCCTTCAACAACGGTGCGAAGCCCAGTTGCATGGTGGTCGGATAGCAGCCCGGATTGCCCACCACGCGGGCCTTGCGGATGGCTTCGCGATTCAGTTCGGGCAGGCCGTAGGCGGCTTCCCTCAGCAGGTCGGTGCAGCTGTGCGGCAGCTTGTACCATTTTTCGAAAGCAGCCACGTCCTGCATGCGGAAGTCGGCGGCCAGGTCGATCACCTTCACGCCGGCAGCCACCAGTTCAGGCGCCTGGGCCATGGCCACGCCGTGCGGGGTGGCGAAGAAGACGACGTCGCAGTCGGTCAGCCTGGCTTTATCCGGCGAAGAAAATGCCACGTCAACGCGGCCACGCAGGGACGGATACATCTCGGCCACGGGCATGCCGTCTTCCTTGCGCGACGTCACAGCCTGCACCTTTGCCTGCGGGTGGGTGGCGAAAATACGCAGCAATTCGACGCCGGTGTAACCGGTTCCGCCAACGATACCTACCTTGATCATGTCTGGTCCTTGCGAAAAAAGGCGAAGAAACACCGCCATGGCGAGCGAGCGCCGGACGCGCGTGCAACACGCACTGGAAAGCTTTCCATTTTATCAGGAGAATATTTCCCGCTGATTTCCCGTCAGGAAGTTATTTCGTGAAACGACCGCATTTTCTTGCCGGCCAGGCTCATCGAATCGCCAACCATGGGCCACCCATCGACCACTCCATAGCTCTGCAATGGCCAACGAGCAAAAAGCAAAAAGCCGCCGGCACGCATGCCGACGGCTTTCTGTAATGCAAGAAACGATTAACGCTTCGAGAATTGCTTTGCGCGACGTGCCTTGCGCAGACCAACCTTCTTACGTTCGACTTCACGCGCGTCACGAGTGACGAAGCCTGCGTTCGACAGAGCCGACTTCAGGCCGGCGTCGTAGTCGATCAGGGCGCGGGTGATGCCGTGACGCACAGCGCCGGCCTGGCCGGATTCGCCGCCACCGTGGACGTTCACCTTGATGTCGAAACGTTCGACGTTGCCGGTCAGTTCCAGCGGCTGACGGATCACCATCAGGCCGGTTTCACGGGAGAAGTACTCGGCGGCGGGCTTGCCGTTGACGACGATATTGCCCGAACCTGCCTTGATGAAAACGCGCGCCACTGCACTCTTGCGACGGCCGGTTCCGTAATTGTAGTTACCGATCATGTCTGTTCCTTAGAGGGCGAGGGGTTTCGGTTGCTGCGCGGAGTGCGGATGGTTGCCATCTGCATACACCTTCAGCTTCTTGATCATGGCGTAGCCCAGCGGACCCTTGGGCAGCATGCCCTTGACGGCCTTCTCCAGCGCACGGCCGGGGAAACGCTGTTGCATCTTCAGGAAGTTGGTTTCGTAGATGCCGCCCGGATAACCGCTGTGGCGGAAATAGGTCTTTTCAGTGGCCTTGGTGCCGGTCACGCGCAGCTTGCCTGCGTTGACGACGACGATGAAGTCACCGGTATCGACGTGCGGAGTGAATTCGGGTTTGTGCTTGCCGCGCAGTCGGAGTGCCACTTCGCTGGCAACACGTCCGAGGACCAAGTCCGTCGCGTCAATCACGAACCACTCGCGCTGCACCTCATGGGCTTTAGCGGAAAAGGTCTTCATGTTTGACTTTCTCTATCAATGTATAAACGCTCAAAGTGGCGGTTCCGGTCATGCGGGCCAGCCTGTGATGCCGGGGCCGGCCTGGGTGTTTCGCTTCGCGGACTCATCCTTTTATCTTCCCGAGCGCATGGGAAAGCCCGCAAGTATAGCCTTTTCAAGGACTTAGCGTCAAAAGGTTTCGGGGTTTTGTGGCGGGAAAGTCGGACGGGGAGCGAGCTGGCGGAAGATTCGTTGCCTGTGGCACAACTTCCGCCCGGCACCGCAGGAAAAAGGACAAAAAAAACCCGGACACTGTGGTTCCGGGTTTAATCCACACCAATGAGGAGAGTGGAGGAGACATCGTTACGTGCTGCAAAAACTTCCGTTGAATTCAATATAGCAAAGCGGTTTGTGCATTGCAATAAGGATCTGCAGATTATTTGTAACCGTCTGAAAGTAGCGTCACAGAGGGCCCAATGTGGAATTTGGACGCTAAAGGAAAGTACGAAAATGAATAATATTTCAACAATTTTCTGCGACGCAATAATCACCAATCTTCACCTCACCCTCTTCCTGGCGTGCCATCGCTGCGGCCGGAGCCATCAAAAGCTACAATAGCCAGCCTCACACAACCGATTTGGACGATACAGATGGAATGCACAGTGCGCTGGACCGGCTTGTCCGGCATGACCTTTACGGCTGAAACCGGCTCGGGCCACCTGTTGACGATGGATGGTGCACCCGATGGCGGTGGCCGCAACCTGGCGCCGCGTCCGATGGAAGTGGTGCTGGCCGGCACCGGTGGCTGCACTGCCTACGACGTAGTGGTGATCCTGCGCAAGAGCGGCCAGGACGTGCGCGGCTGCGATGTGACCCTCAAATCCGAACGCGCCGACAGCGACCCCAAGGTCTTCACCAAGATCCATTTCCACTTCACTGTACGTGGCCGCAATCTGAAGGCAAATGTTGTCGAACGCGCCATCAAGCTATCGCACGACAAATATTGCTCGGCCTCGATCATGCTGGAAAAGACCGCCGAGATGACCCATTCCTTCGAGATCATCGACGACCTGACCGATACCTCCTCGGCAGCCGTCCAGCAGCAGTAAGTCGGACGAGCGCCATGAAAAAAGCGGCCGCGGCCGCTTTTTTCATTCCTGCACTTTCCGCATCGATCAGATCCGGTAGGCCACGGTCGTCATCACCTTGGCCATGGCCTTCATCAGCCCCTTGACCGGCGCCGGCATCTCGGCCGCCCCAAGGTCACGCGCCGCCTGGCCATGCTCGATTTCGTCGATGCGCATCTGGTCGACGATGGCGCGAGAGCGATTGTCCTGCGCCGGCAGTTTTTCCAGGTGGCCCATCAGGTGGTGCTCGACCTGGCGCTCGGTCTCGGAAACAAAGCCCAGGTTGCGGGCATCCCCGAGCCGGGCGGCGATACTGCCCAGCACGTAGGCGCCGCCATACCACAGCGGATTGAGCAGGCTGGTGTGCGAACCCAGCTCGCGCAGGCGCTCGGCGGTCCAGGCCAGGTGGTCTTCTTCCTCGATGCCTGCGCGGGCAAAGGCGCTCTTGATATCTTCCTTCTGCGCAAAGCGGCCCTGGGCATCGTACAGCGCCTGGGCACACACCTCGCCCACGTTGTTGACCCGCATCAGCCCGGCCGCGTGGCGCTTCTCGGCCTCGTTCATGACCCCGTCCGGCAGGCCGCGCCCCGGGTTGGGACGGCTCTCGAACACCACGCCATTGATCACGCGCAGCGCCTTGTCGAAATCGGTAATCAGTTCATCGACGAATTGCATACACCTTGCCTTTCTCTCGTTGTTGAGGACATCCCGGCGATCCTTGCCAAGATCGGGCTGACCGATGGCCGGGGACGGAGGAGCTGGGCTGTTTGCCTGTGGGGGTCAGACCATCTTCCAATTAATCTGTTCGCCGGCCGACAGCGGCACCACCGTGGCGTCGCCCATCGGCAGCTCGGCCGGAATGGACCAGCTTTCGCGCTTGAGCGTGACGGTGCCGGTGTTGCGCGGCAGGTTGTAGAAGTCGGGGCCGTTGAAGCTGGTGAAGGCCTCGAACTTGTCCAGCGCGCCGGCGGCGTCGAAGGCTTGGGCATACAGTTCCAGCGCATGCAGTGCGGTATAGCAGCCGGCACAGCCACAGGCATGTTCCTTGGCACCCTTGGCATGCGGGGCCGAGTCGGTGCCGAGGAAGAACTTGTCGTTGCCCGAGATGGCGGCGGCCACCAGGGCCTGGCGATGGGTCTCACGCTTCAACACCGGCAGACAGTAGTAATGCGGGCGAATGCCACCCTTGAACATCTCGTTGCGGTTGAACAGCAGATGATGCGCGGTGATGGTGGCGGCGGTCGGCCCTTCGCCGGCCAGCACGTAATCCGCCGCGTCCTTGGTGGTGATGTGTTCGAAGACCACCTTCAGCTCCGGCATGGCCTGGCGCAGCGGCTTCATGATGCGGTCGATGAACACCGCTTCGCGGTCGAACAGGTCGATCTCGGGATTGGTCACCTCGCCGTGGACCAGGAAGGGCATGCCGACTTCCTGCAGCACTTCCAGGGTCTTGTAGCACTTGGAAAGATCGGTCACGCCGGCATCCGAATTGGTAGTGGCACCGGCCGGGTAGAGCTTGACGGCCTTGACGAAGCCGCTTTCCTTGGCGCGGCGGATTTCTTCCGGCGGAGTATTGTCGGTCAGGTACAGAACCATCAGCGGTTCGAAGGCCATGCCTTCCGGCAGCGCAGCCAGAATACGGTCACGATAGGCACCGGCCTGGGCGGTGGTGGTTACCGGCGGCTTCAGGTTGGGCATGACGATGGCGCGCGCGAACTGGCGCGCGGTGTGCGGCAGCACATCCCGCATGGTGGCGCCGTCGCGCAGGTGCAGGTGCCAATCGTCCGGGCGGGTGATGGTCAGTACGTTGCTCATTGCAATGATCTCTCGGTCTGGAGTGGGAGTAGGGCGAGGCATCCGGCCATGCGGGCTGTGGAGAGCCAGCCGCGATGTCTTCAAGGGCAACATTCTACCGTAGCCGTCAAGCGCGCCGGGCGCCCTGCCGCCACCCGCTTTTGATGTAGCCCAAACGACAAGGGCCGCCCCGTTACCGGAGCGGCCCTTGACCTGATAGTCACTGGCTGACGATCAGTGCGTGATGATCTTGGCCAGGAAGTCACGCGCGCGTTCCGAACGCGGCTGCGCGAAAAACTCGTCCTTGGCGCAGTCTTCCACGACCAGGCCCTTGTCCATGAAGACGACGCGGTTGGCGACCTTGCGGGCGAAACCCATTTCATGGGTCACGACCATCATGGTCATGCCTTCCTGGGCCAGGCCGACCATGACGTCCAGCACTTCATTGATCATTTCCGGGTCCAGCGCCGACGTCGGTTCGTCGAACAACATGGCAATCGGGTCCATCGACAGGGCGCGGGCAATTGCCACGCGCTGCTGCTGGCCGCCGGAGAGCTGGCCGGGGAACTTGTCCTTGTGCGCCAGCAGGCCCACGCGGTCCAGGTACTTCAGGCCCTTCTCGGTGGCCTCTTCCTTGGAACGACCCAGCACCTTGATCTGGCCGATGGTCAGGTTCTCACGGATCGAGAGATGCGGGAACAGTTCGAAGTTCTGGAACACCATGCCGATGCGCGCGCGCAGCTTGGACAGGTTGGTCTTGGGGTCGCCCACCGAGACGCCATCGACGGTGATGGTGCCTTTCTGGAACGGCTCCAGGCCGTTGACGGTCTTGATCAGCGTGGACTTGCCGGAACCGGACGGGCCGCACACCACCACCACGTCGCCCTTCTTGACGGAGGTCGAGCAGTCGGTCAGGACCTGGAAGCTGCCGTACCACTTGCTGACATTGTTGAGTTCGATCATTTGATTCTCCTGGATTTCTGAATTCACTGGGCCGCCAGCCTCCCTGGGCGGCGGCCGTCATAGGCTTTAGCGGATGATGGCGATCTTCTTCTGGTAGCGCTTGACCAGGGTCGACAGGCCAAAGCTGAGCACGAAGTAGACCACGGCCACGAACAGGTACATTTCCACCAGACGACCGTCACGCTGGGCGATCTTGGAAGCGCTGGTGACGAAGTCCGGCACCGAACCCAGCACGTAGACCAGCGACACGTCCTGGAACAGCACGATGGTCTGGGTCAGCAGGATCGGCGTCATGTTGCGGAAGGCCTGTGGCAGCACCACGTTACCCATCATCTGCCAGTAGTTCATGCCGATGGCATACCCGGCGAACACCTGGCCACGCGGAATGGACTGGATACCCGAACGCATGATCTCGCAGTAATACGCGGCTTCGAACAGGATGAAGGTGATCAGGGCCGACTGGAATGCGCCCACCTGGATAGGCTCGGAGGCACCAATCATCCAGGCGCCGATGAAGGGCACCAGGAAGTAGAACCAGAAGATCACCAGCACCAGTGGAATGGAGCGGATCAGGTTGACGTAGGTCGTCGCGATGAACGACAGCGGCTTGTTGGACGACAGACGCATCATCGCCAGCAGCGTACCCAGGATGATGCCGCCCAGCATGGCCGAGAAGGTCAGGATCAGGGTGAACTTCAGGCCGGTCGTAAAGAGGTAGACCCAGGAACGCTGGATGACGTCGAAATCGAAATTGCTGAACATGGATCAATGCCCTCCTGCGCTGGTGCTGCCGCCGGTGATGTAGCCCGGGACGGCGGTGACCTTCTCCAGCAGACGCGCGAGGAACAGCGCGATGACGGAAATGATCAGGTAGATGATGGTGGCACCGGTCAGGGCCTCGAAGGTCTGGAAGGTGAACTCACGCATCGAGTAGGTCGCGGCAGTCAGCTCGACCAGGCCGATGGTCAGCGCCACCGAGCTGTTCTTGATGATCGCGGCAAACTCGTTGGTCAGCGCCGGGATGATGATGCGGAAGGCCATCGGCAACAGCACGTAGCGGTAGGTCTGCACCGGGGTCAGGCCCAGTGCGGCACCTGCCATGCGCTGGCCGCGCGGCAATGCCTGGATACCGGTGGTCACCTGCACCGCCACGCGGGAAGAGGTGAAGAAGCCCAGCGCCAGGGTCGCAGTCACGAAGGAGGCATCCGGCAGGCTCTTGATCCAGTCGCCGAGGGCGCCAGGCAGCAGTTCCGGCATCACGAAGTACCACAGGAACATCTGCACCAGCAGCGGAATGTTGCGGAACAGTTCCACATAGCCGTTGGCGATGCGCACGACCCATGGTTTGGTGGTGGTACGCAAGGTACCGAAGATGGTGCCCAGGATCAGTGCCATGATCCAGGCGCAGGCGGCGGTTGCCAGGGTCCATTTCAGGCCCGCCAGCAGCGTATCGATATAGGGGATGCCATCGGGAGACATCTCCCAGAAGATTCCCCAGTTCCAGTTGTAGTGCATAAATGGCCTCGTCTGTGGTTCGAGTCTGTGTCGAGTCGTTTTATCTGTCGGGCGCGGTCACCAGGCAAATGCCGCACCGCTTCTTGTACGGTCAGGTCCGGTGACGTGGAAAAAGCCCTTGCCCGGCGGCAAGCGCTTTGACACCGGCTAAACAAAACGGGGGACAGGCCCCCGTTTCGTCAGATTGCACCAGGAAATGAGCCGATTACTTCTTCTTGCCCATGTTCTTCTGCGCTTCCGGCACGACAGCGTAGGCGGCCGGATCGTAGGAGTCGGTCGGCTTGGCCATCACGGCCTGCAGTTGCGGGCTCATCGGCACGTTCAGGTTGACACCCTTGGGCGGGATCGGCGACTGGAACCACTTCGCGTAGATCTTCTTGATGTCGTCACCCTTGTAGACCACGGTCAGGGCGTCGTCGACGACCTTCTTGAAGTCGTTGTCACCCTTCGGCAGGATCAGGCCATACGGCTCGACCGACAGGGCTTCCGAAGAAACCTGGTAGTCGGCGGGCGCCTTGGAGTTGGCAGCCAGCGAGGACAGCAGGATGTCGTCCATCACGAAAGCGGCGGCACGGCCGGTTTCCACCATCAGGAAGGCTTCGGCGTGGTCCTTGGCAGCCAGGATGTTCATGCCCAGGTTGCGTTCGGCGTTCAGCGCGGTGATCTGCTTCAGGTTGGAAGTACCGGAGGTCGAGACCACGGTCTTGCCCTTCAGGTCGTCCAGCGTCTTCAGGTTGGCCGACTTCTTGGACAGGAACTTGTTGGCGGTCACGAATTCGGTCATCGAGAAAGCCACCTGGTTCCAGCGTTCCTGGTTGTTGGTCGCGGAGTCGCAGGAAATATCGGTGGTGCCGTTGGCGATCAGGGGGATACGGGTGGCCGAGGTCACCGGAACCATCTTGATGTTCAGCGAGGTCAGGCCCAGCTTCTTCTGGATCGCGGTCGCGGCCTTCAGGCACAGGTCGATCGAGTAGCCTTGATAAGACTGCTTGTCATCCAGATACGAGAAAGGAATCGACGAATCACGCACGCCCAGCGTCAACGTACCGGAGTCCTTGATCTTCTTCAGACGACCAGTGAACTCTTCAGCGTGGACCGAGCTCATCAGAACGCTTGCCCCAACCAAAACCCCTGCTAGCTTCAATAACTTCATTGTGTGACCTCCTGGAAAAATTTTTTACGTAGTGTATCAAAAGGCCCATTCCGAAACCGCTTGCGCGGCGCCCGGAACCGGGCTGGCCGGCCGTATTGACGAGCCTGTTATTGTTCTCTGCCGTGCTGCCTATTCTGTGTGCTAACAAGGATCTTTGCCAGCATTGTTTGATCCACACCTGGCGCCTTCTTGCGAAGACCACCCCCACGGTGGATCTGCTGCAGACAAATTACCCGTGCGCAACAGGCGGCGGGCGCATTGTACGACATATGCCACCGGGTCAGGCAATACGCAACAACCCGGATGATGGGGTCCGCGCCCAGGCGGTGCGTTGGAACCGTCTGGCGCGCCCCCGAAACTGCGATATGGGACGCTTCGAGTCACGGCAGCGACGGTGTTCCTGTCAGCAATATCCATGCCAGAAATAAGATCCGTGAATGCCTCTGCACGGTGCGCCGGGAGGCCGTCGCCATAGTCTGACGCACGCGTACGCCGCTTCCCCGCGACCGGCGCAATACCAGTGCGGGAGCGTCTTGCGGCGCGATGAAGCAGTTCGGGGAGAAGTGGGTGAAGCGGGAGGGAGGCAGCGGTGGGAGGGCAATGCGAACGATGCGACCCGCCAGCAACCGGGTTGGCATCACAAGCGCAAACCTGGAGCGCACATGCGGCAGCGCCCGGCATGCAAATGCCGGGTTGGTCAAGAATGATCCTGCACCGCAAGGCTGGCTGGCCTGCGGTGCGCGTACGCACAGCCACCATGTCTCCTCCTAGAGCTGAGCTCATGCAGCCGACGATCTTCCATGCAGTCGTCTTGGGCCGCCCAGGTCCGGTTGCCCGGACCGTTCTTTTATCGCATTACGGGTACAGACCGCGCATTTCACGGGCCTGCAGAACGCGAGTACAAGCCACGATGAAGGCTGCGGTACGCAGCGACACATTCTTTTCTTCGGCCAGTTGCCAGACGGCGGCAAAGGCTTCGCGCATGATGCGGGTCAGACGCAGGTTGATTTCGTCTTCGGTCCAGAAGAAGCTGGAGAAATCTTGCACCCACTCGAAGTAACTCACCGTCACGCCACCGGCGTTGGCGATCACGTCCGGCACGATCAGCACGCCCTTGTCGCGCAGGATGTCATCGGCGGCCGGGGTGGTCGGGCCGTTGGCGCCTTCCAGGATGATCTTGGCCTTGATGTGATTGGCATTGGCTTCGGTGATTTGCTGTTCCAGTGCAGCAGGCACCAGAATGTCGCAGTCAACCGACCAGAATTGGGCGCGATCGGCAATCTCGTCGGCACCTTCGAAGCCCTTCACGCTGCCGTTCTTGGCGACGTAGGCCTGCAGTGCCGGCACATCCAGTCCACCGGCATTGAACACCGTGGTCACGTGATCCTGCACCGCCACGACCTTGGAGCCGGCCTCGGCAAACAGACGTGCAGCGATACCGCCGACGTTGCCGAAACCTTGCACCGCGACCTTGGCATCCTTGATGTCCATGCCGCGCTTGGCAGCCGCTTCGCAACCCACCACGAATACACCGCGACCGGTCGCTTCATGGCGACCCAGGCTGCCGCCCAGCGAGATCGGCTTGCCGGTGACCACACCCGAGGAGGTGCTGCCCTGGTTCATGGAATAGGTATCCATCATCCAGGCCATGATCTGCGAATCGGTGTTGACGTCGGGCGCCGGGATGTCCTTGTTGGGGCCGATGATGATGCCGATCTCGCTGGTGTAGCGACGCGTGACGCGCTGCAGTTCACCACGGGAGAGGGTCTTGGGATCGACGCGGATGCCACCCTTGGCACCGCCATAAGGCACGTTCACGGCGGCGTTCTTGACCGTCATCCAGGCCGACAGCGCCATCACTTCGGAGAGCGTGACGTCCTGGTGGAAACGCACGCCGCCCTTGCCGGGGCCGCGCGAGGTGTTGTGCTGCACGCGATAACCTTCAAAGTGGGCGATGGTGCCGTCGTCACGCTCGATGGGCACGTCCACCACCAGGATGCGCTTGGGGCGCTTCAGGGTTTCTACCCAGCGTGCCAGCGAACCCAGGTAGGGCGTGACGCGATCAATCTGCTCGAGGTAGACGCCCCACGGACCGATGCCGTGCGGGACGAGGTAGGAAGGCACTTCGTGATTAGGTACGTTCGACATGATGCAATCGCTCCTTTGGGTTCTGTGCTGTTCAGGACAAAAGGCTTCCGAATTCCGAAGTTCGCCAGGGCATGTTACTCCGTCGGCGCCAGCCTGCAAGCCACGACGCGGGCGTCTGCATGGGCCGGGACGGAGCACGTCCTGCCAGCAGGACGCCTCCTGCGTCTACTGGAAATTCGTGCCGGTCCGATTCAGCGCCGCCATCGTAGCCAGCCGGCCAAAACTAGGCTAATGCTTTGTGAGCATGCAATTATGCAAGCTATGCATAACCTTTAAAACCCCTTGTCGGCATTGCGATTGCGGCGATCACAGCATCCCGTTTCAGCTCAGGATTCGCGTTTTTCCGCCGCGCGGGCAGTTTTTCCTGCAACCGCCTTTTGGCGCTCTTCGCGCTCCAGTTTTCCTTGCCGCTGCGCGTCCAGGTCAACCAGGTATTCCCACAGGCGCGCCACCAGCGCCTTGCCGGTCCGCTGCGGCGTGGGGCGCTCCCGATAGAGGCGGATTTCCATCTCCACTTCCCACTCGCCAGTCGGTCCGTCGGTGCGCGCCAATTGCCGATTGCGCACTTCCCTGACCACCGAGGACTCCGGCAGGAAGGCCACCCCATGGCCCTCCAGCGCCATCATCTTCAGGCTTTCCGACATATCCGTCTCGTAGTGCTTGGCCAGGTGGAGCGGCCGCTTGGTGTCGGCCATCATCAGTTCCACCATGCGCCCCAGATAGGCATTGCTGGTGTAGGAAAGAAACGGCAGCGGCGCCTTGGCGCTGCCGGGAAACAGGTAGTCGGGCCGGCCCTGCCGGTCACAACGCGAGTAGGGACGCATCGTCTCGGTCCCCATGGTCAGCATGTCGTAGCGGCTGGCATCGAGCTGCACCGGCTGGCGCGGATGGTGATAGCAGAGCAGCAGGTCGCAGCCGCCTTCGACGATGGTCATCACGGCATCGTGCACGTTCAGGGCGATCAGGCGGGTATTGATGGAGCCGAAGCCGGACTCCAGCGAGCTGAGCCACTTCGGCATGTAGGTCAGCGAGAGCGTATGGGGAACGGCGAAGTCGATGGTGGTCTGGGCGGTGGGGCGCTTGCCGCGCAGCAGCGCACGGGTATTGTTGATCTGGCCCAGCATGGCCACGGCCTGCTCGTAGAACACTTCACCGGCGGGCGTGAGGCGGGTGGGATAGGAGGTACGATCGATCAGGTCGGTACCCAGCCAGGCCTCCAGCGACTGGATGCGTCGCGAAAAAGCCGGTTGCGTCACATGCCGCAACTCGGCCGAGCGACTGAAACTGCGTGTTTCCGCCAGGGAGACGAAATCCTCAAGCCATTTGCTTTCCATTGCCCGCCCACTTCCCGTTCTAGGTCGAATGGCGAATTGTGCCGCTGCACCGGTGCCGGCGCAAGCGGCGGAGCTACGCGGCCTGGATGGCGCGGTGCGTGGCCCGTGCTAGCGCTGCTCGGCCGGCCTCAATACGCTGGGTTCGGCATCGGGCTCCAGCAGCACGGCCTCGTCGTCCTTGAGCGGTGCTGCCGACGCACCGTCTTCATCGCTACCAGCCTGCTGGCGCAGCCACATCTGCGCATAGAGTCCATCGGCCATCAACAAGCCGGAATGGGTACCCCGCTCGACGATGCGGCCATGGTCCATCACCAGGATCTGCTGTGCATTGACGATGGTGGAAAGGCGGTGCGCAATGACCAGCGTCGTGCGTTCGCGCGCGATCTCTTCAAGCTGTTGCTGGATCGCCTGCTCGGCACGCGAA
Source organism: Herbaspirillum sp. AP02 (assembly GCF_015767275.1). GTDB lineage: Bacteria > Pseudomonadota > Gammaproteobacteria > Burkholderiales > Burkholderiaceae_D > Herbaspirillum. The sequence goes on along the minus strand of NZ_JADWMY010000009.1, from coordinate 25,671 downwards.
TCCAGGGCCGACGTCGCTTCATCGAAGATGAGGATGGCCGGATCTTTCAGCAGGGTGCGGGCGATGGCCACGCGCTGCTTCTCACCGCCGGACAGCTTCAGGCCGCGCTCGCCCACCATGCTGGCGTAGCCGTCGGGCAGCGACTCGATGAAGTCGTGGATATAGGCTGCCTTGGCCGCCGCCACGATCTGCTCGCGCGTGGCGCCGGGCTTGCCGTAGGCGATGTTGTATTCGATGGTGTCGTTGAACAGCACCGTATCCTGCGGCACGATGCCGATGGCCTGGCGCAGCGAGGCTTGCGTCACATTGCGCAAGTCTTGCCCATCGATGCGGATGGCGCCGTGGTCGACGTCATAGAAGCGATACAGCAGGCGCGACAGGGTCGACTTGCCCGAGCCACTGTGACCGACCACGGCGGTGGTGGTGCCGGCCTGGACCTTGAAATCGACATCGAAGAGGATCTGGCGATTGCGCTCGTAGCTGAAATCGACGTGTTCGAAATGCAGCTCCGCGCCCTGCGTTCGCAGGGGCTGCGCACCAGGGCGATCAGCCACTTCGCGGTTCTCTTCCAGCAGCGAGAACAGGCGCTCCATGTCGGCCATGCTCTGCTTGATCTCGCGATAGAGCACGCCCAGGAAGTTCAGCGGGATGTAGAGCTGGATCATGAAGGCATTGACCAGCACCATGTCGCCCAGGGTCATGCTGCCATCGATCACCCCGGCGGTGGCGCGCCACAGGATCAGGGTCACCGCGATGGCGATGATGGCCGACTGTCCGGTATTGAGCAGCGACAGGGAACTCTGCGACTTCACCGCGGCCCGCTCGTAGCGCTGCAGGCCTTCATCGTAGCGGCGCGCCTCGAATTCCTCGTTGCCGAAATACTTGACCGTCTCGTAGTTGAGCAGCGAATCGATGGCACGCGTATTGGCATGCGAGTCGAGTTCGTTCATGGTGCGACGGAAGTGCGTGCGCCACTCGGTCACGGTGATGGTGAACAGGATGTAGAGCACCAGCGCACCGGCCGTGATGAGCGAGAACCAGATGTCGTAATGGGTGACCAGATAGGCCAGCACCAGCACGATCTCGATGATGGTAGGCAGGATGGAAAAGAGCGTGTACGACACCAGCGTGGACACCCCACGCGTGCCGCGCTCGATGTCGCGCGTCATGCCGCCGGTCTGGCGATTGAGGTGGAAGCGCAGCGACAGGGCATGCAGGTGACGGAAGACCTGCAATGCAATGGTGCGCACCGCCCTTTGGGTAACGCGGGCGAACATCAGCTCCCGCAATTCGGTAAAGAGCGCCGTAGCCAGTCGCAGTACGCCATAGGCCACCAGCAATCCCAGCGGCAACACCAGCAGCGCCTGCGGATGGGAGGCGGTGATGGTCATGGCATCGACCAGCTTTTTCAGGATCAGGGGCACGCCGACGTTGGCCAGCTTGGCGCCGACCAGGAAGGTCAGCGCCAGCATCACCCGCCACTTGTAGGTCCACAGGTAGGGCAGCAGGGTCTTGACCACATCCCAGTCGCCACGCTGGCGCTTGATCGGTGCTTGAGGTGAGGCGGAGGAATTGGGATAACGACGCATGGGGACGGACCTGGAAATAGAGAGGCGGCGGCAAGCGGCGCAGAGCCGTCTTCGGATGCGGCGCAACAAAAGACCGACATCCGATACACTAGGAGCCTTGTTGCTTTCGACACAAACCCGCAACACCGCAAACCCCGATTATAAGAGCCATCCCGCGAGCGCGCCGGGGCTTCCCATCTCCAAGGAGTCATGCATGTCCCATACCGTCCCCCAACTCCCGCCCGGCAAGGCACCGCAACTGCGGGTCATGCCCATGCCGTCCGACGCCAACGTCTATGGCGACGTCTTCGGTGGCTGGATCATGGCCCAGGTGGATATTGCCGGATCGCTGCCGGCCACGCGCCGTGCCAATGGCCGGGTGGCGACCATCGCGGTCAATTCCTTCCTGTTCAAGAATCCGGTCTTTGTGGGAGACCTGCTGTCCTTCTATGCCGACATCGTCAAGGTCGGCAACACCTCCATCACCGTCAATGTCGAAGTCTATGCCGAGCGCAACCGGCTGCAGACCGAGATCGTCAAGGTCACCGAAGCCACGCTGACCTACGTGGCCACCGATGAGAGCCGCAAGCCGCGTCCGTTGCCGCCGCTGGACCCGGCCGGCCAGGGCAGCGTCAGCCCGGCGCTGTAACCGCTGATTCCGCTCCGGGCTTGAAAAGATTTCAGCCCGTGGCGTGTCATTAGTCCGTATCGTAACGACTTCATCACCGTTTCCCTCCCAGTGACCATGACTTCCAACCATCGCCCTACCATCCTGATCGTCGCCCGCCTGCCGCAGCATCTGCTGGATCTGCTGCAACAAAACTTCACCTGCCACAACCTCGTGCTGGACCAGATGAGTGACGACCAGCTCACCGCCATCGCACCGCAGGTGCGCGGCATTGCCGCCAATGGTGAAGCCAAGGTCGGGCGGGAATTCATGGCGCGCTTTCCGGCGCTGGAAATCGTCTCGGTGTTCGGCGTCGGCTATGACGGCGTGGACGTGCCGGCGGCCCGCGAACGCGGCATCCATGTCACCCACACGCCCGACGTGCTGACCGATGACGTGGCCGACATGGCCATCGCGCTGATGCTGGCCGTGGCACGCAACGTGGTGCGCGCCGATCGCTTCGCCCGCAGTGGCGAATGGAAGAATGGCCCCTTCCCCTTCACCACCAAGGTCAGTGGCGCGCGCCTGGGCATCGTCGGTCTGGGACGCATCGGCGAAGCCATCGCCCGTCGGGCCGCCGGCTTCGACATGGAGATCGCGTATCACAATCGTTCGCGCAAGGATGTCCCCTACACCTACTTCGGCGATATCAAGTCACTGGCGGCAGCGGTCGATTTCCTGGTGATGATCACCCCCGGCGGCGCCGGCACCCGTGCACTGGTCAATGCCGACGTGCTGGAAGCGCTCGGCCCCAAGGGTTTCCTGATCAACGTGGCACGCGGCTCGGTGGTGGATGAAACCGCTCTGATCGCCGCGCTCAAGGCGGGCACCATCGCCGGCGCCGGTCTGGATGTGTTCGAGAACGAGCCCAATATCCCCGCCGAACTGGCCGCACAGGAGAACGTGGTGCTGACACCGCACATGGCCAGCGGCACACTGGTCACACGCACCGCCATGGCCGATCTGGCCTTCAACAACCTGCAGGCGCATTTCAGTGGCAAGCCGGTGATCACGCCCGTGCCGGACTGATCTTTCCCGCCCGAAAAAAAATCGCTGCCGGAGTGATCCGGCAGCGATTTTTTCATTGGGACGCTACGATTTACATCCGGTCACGCAGCCCGTTTCTGCTGAGCCTTGGCCGGCTCGTCGCGCAACTCGCGACGCAGGATCTTGCCGACGTTGGTCTTGGGCAGCTCATCACGGAACTCGATGTACTTGGGCTTCTTGTAGCCGGTGAACTGCTCCTTGCAGTAGGCCATCAATTGCTCGCTGGTGAGCGACTTGTCCTTGCGCACCACGAACAGCTTGACCGCCTCGCCGGTATGTTCGTCCGGCACGCCCACGCAGGCGCATTCCAGCACGCCCGGATGCTGCGCCACCACGCCTTCGATCTCGTTGGGATAGACGTTGAAGCCGGAGACCAGGATCATGTCCTTCTTGCGATCGACGATCCGGGTATAGCCCAGGGCATCCATGATGCCGATGTCACCGGTCTTGAAGAATCCGTCCGGCGTCATGACCTTGGCCGTCTCGTCGGGGCGCTGCCAGTAACCCGGCATGACCTGCGGACCACGGATGGCGATTTCGCCCGGCTGGCCTAGAGGCACCGGATGCCCATCGTCGTCAAGGATGGAGATCTCGGTCGAGGGCAGCGGCAGGCCGATGGTGCCGGTATATTCTTCGATGGTGCAGGGATTGGCGCTGGCAATCGGCGAGGTCTCCGACAGGCCGTAGCCTTCGATGATGGGGCAGCCGGTCAACTTCTTCCACTTGTCGGCCACGCTTTGCTGCACGGCCATGCCACCACCCACGCAGCAGCGGTAGCCGGAGAAGTCCAGCTTGGCGAAATCGGCATTGTTGAGCAGTGCATTGTAGAGCGTGTTCACGGCCGGGAAGGTGTTGACCTTGTACTTGGCCAGCTCCTTGACGAAGCCGGGAATATCACGCGGGTTGGGGATCAGCAGGTTGAGCGCGCCTTCGCGGGTGCCCAGCATGTTGCAGACGGTCAGCGCGAAGATGTGATACAGCGGCAAGGCGCAGACGAATACCAGCTGGTCGATCGGCTTGCCGGCCTTGAGCGCCGGGGTCAGCCATTCCTCGGCCTGCAGCACGTTGGCCACCAGGTTGCGATGGGTCAGCATGGCGCCCTTGGCCACGCCGGTGGTGCCGCCGGTGTATTGCAGGAAGGCGACGTCGTCAGGGGTCGGATTGACCGGTCGCAGGCTCCCGCCCTGTGCCTGCGAAAGGGCGCGGCTGAAGCTGATGGCGTTGGGCAGCGACCAGGCCGGCACCAGCTTCTTCACGTGGCGCACCACCAGATTGACGATCGCGCCCTTGAGCGTACCCAGCAGCTCGCCCATGCTGGCCACCACGATATGCTTGATGCTGGTATTGGCGACCACCTTCTGCAGCGTGCAGGCAAAGTTCTCCAGCACGAAGATGGCTTCGGCGCCCGAGTCCTTCAACTGATGTTCCAGCTCGCGCGCGGTATAGAGCGGATTGACATTGACCACGGTATAACCGGCCCGCAGGATCGCCGCGATGGCGATCGGATACTGCAGCACATTGGGCATCATGATCGCCACCCGGGCGCCCTTCTGCAGCCCCAGTCCCTGCAGCCAGCCGCCCAGTGCGCGCGACATGGCATCCAGTTCGCTGTAGCGCAGGTACTTGCCCATGCAGACGTAGGCATTGCGGTCGGCGTGCCTGGTGAAGGCTTCATCGATCATCTGCACCAACGAGCCGTAACGGCCGGGGTCGATGTCCGCGGGAACGCCTGCAGGATAGGATGCAAGCCAGAATCTTTCCATAGTGTGTCCTCTGTCTCCGGTCATAACGTGCGCTGGGGCTGGGCGGTGTCGTACTGCCACCACGTTGGCGCGCACAGCAAAAAAAGCACGAGTGTTTTTTTTATTTAACGCAGATGCTATCCAGCATTCGACCGCGGGGCAAGCTTTTTGCGCCCGAATTGGGTGATTTTTTGTGAAATGCCCTCCGTTGAAGGGTATTTCGCGCCTGGTATTGATGAGAACCTTGTCTGGACAGACCGGCCAAATCACCCGGGATGATACCCGCCCGCATCCCGTTTGGGCTGCCCGATGGTGTCGGCAGGAAATGTTTCCGGTACCACCTTGCCCGAGGTCAAGGGCGCATCGCCCAGCGCGGCGTGCCGGGCGGGCTTGTCCATGCGCGCCAGCCGCCGGACCTTGTCATAGAAATCAGGGAAATCTCGACTGTTTTCGAACAGCCGCCGGAAAGCCGGCACCATGTCGTGATAAGCGCCAACCAGGGCCAGATGCGCATTCGACAGCGGCATGGCGAACCAGCGGTCGTAGCCGGCGTAGCCATTCCAGCGCGAGCTCTTGATCGTCGCATATTCGGCACGCAGCGCGGCGAAGATGGCCGCCTTGCGCTCGCGCTTCACAGCGTCGCTGGCATCGCTGTCGTAGTTGTCCTTCAGCTGGGCACGGTACTTGTCCAGCAGCGCCAGGAATTCGCGCTTGCGCAGCGCGTAGCGCTGATACGTCTCGGTCAGGGCGGTATCGTGGCGGGCCGCCAGCCAGCGCTCCAGGCCCAGTTCCTCGACCGCCACCGCGAAGCCTTCATTGAAGGGCGTATCGTCGCGGGCGTAGACGGTCTGGTGCGCCAGTTCATGGAAGATCAGGCGCGCCAGTTCGCCATCGGGATACTGGATGAAGGTGGAGATGACCGGATCATCGAACCATCCCAGCGTGGAATAGGCGGGCACGCCCGCCACCTGCACGTCATAGCCTTCCCGCCGCAGTGCGGCGGCGTAGTCCTGCGCCGCCTGCTGGTCGTAATAGCCGCGATAGTCCACGCAACCGGCGATGGGAAAACACCACTGCCTGGCCTTGAGCGAAAGTTCCGGCGCGGCCACTACGTTCCACAACACGAAAGGACGGTTCAGCTGGGCATAGCTGCGGTAACTGCCATTGTCGGGCAAGCCCAGCTCGACCACCGCAAAGCGGCGAATCTCTTGCACCGTCTGCAGCTTGCTCTTGAGCGCCGGCTGCGTGGCAGGATCGGCCAGCCAGTCATCCAGCGGTCGGGCCTGCGCCAGCAGCGAGAACTGGCCATGCGCGGCCTGGGCGTAATAGGACACCGATGAACACGCGCCCAAGCCCAGCAATCCGCCCAGCGCCAGCACAAGCATGCCCTTGCGCAGCATGATGCGAGGGCTCAGTGCGCCGCAACCGGCTGCTGCAGTTTTTCCACCTGCACCAGCACATCGTAGAAGGTGGGCGCGTTGCCCATGTCGGTCAGGCGCTGGCTGGTGACTTCGTTGGCGTTCTTGCCATCGGCGGCAAACTTCTTCCACCAGATCGACAGTCCCACCACCAGCCCCGGTCGCGCCTTTTCCGTCACGCGTACGCGCGCCTGCATGCTGCCGCGATCATTGAACACGCGCACCGTATCGCCCTGCGTGATGCCACGGACAGCCGCGTCCTGTGGATGCATGTCCAGATGCGGCTCGCCTTCGGTATCGCGCAGGCTCTGCACGTTGACGAAGGAAGAGTTGAGGAAGTTGCGCGCCGGCGGCGAAATCATCGCCAGCGGATAGCGGGCGGCCAGTTCGGGATTGCTGGCCACCGATTCATAGGGCGCGATATAGGCCGGCAGCGGATCGAGACCGGCCGCCTTCATCTGCGCCGAATAGAATTCGCACTTGCCCGAGGGCGTGGCAAACCCGCCTTCGGCAAACGGCGCGACCGGCATGGCCAGACGCTGCCAGCCCTTTTCCTTGAGCACCTGCCAGTCGTAGCCGCCACTGCGCGGATCGTCGCGTCGGAAGGCCACTGCCGCCAGCTGGTCATCGCTGTCGCTGAAGCAGTCCTCGGTAAAGCCCATGGCCGCGGCCAGCAGGCGGAAGATCTCGGTATTGGGCTTGGCCTCGCCCATGGGCGCAATGGCCGCATTGTTGGCCAGCATGTAGACGTGACCGTAGGACGCATGCACGTCGATGTGTTCCAGCTGGGTGGTGGCCGGCAACAGGATGTCGGCATAATCGGCGGTATCGGTCTGGAAGTGCTCCAGCACCACCGTGAACAGATCCTCGCGGGCAAAGCCCTGCGCCACCTTGGCCGACTCCGGCGCCACCGCCACGGGGTTGGAGTTATAGACGATCAACGCCTCCACCTTGGGCCCGAACTCGGGCGACGCCGGCTTCAAGAGATCATCACCGATGGTGCTCATGTTGATGACGCGGGCCGGGGTACCATGACGCGCGGCCAGATCGGGCCGACTCAGCGCCGCAGCATCCTTGGGGAAGCTGTCCGACACCGACAGCTGGACGCCGCCCGCGGGGTGACGCCAGGCCCCCACCAGGGCTGGCAGGCAGGCCACATTGCGCGCCGCCATGCCACCGCCGCGTACACGCTGCAGGCCGTAATTGGCACGGATGAAAACGCCTTCGCCGGCCAGCGACACGCGGCCGTACTCACGCGCCAGCGCCAGCACTTCTTCGGCCTTGATGCCGCAGACCTCGGCGGTACGGGCCGGCGTCCATTCCGCCACGCGCTCTTGCAACTGCTCGAAGCCCAGCGTGTGACGGGCGATGTAGTCGTGATCCAGCAGGTCCTCGGCAATCAGCACATGCATCAACCCCAGCGCCAGGGCCGCATCGGTACCCGGCAACAGGGCGATATGCTGGTGGCACTTTTCGGCTGTGAGCGAGCGATAAGGATCGATGGCGATCAGGCGCGCACCGTTACGCTTGGCGGCCTGCACCCGGGTCCAGAAGTGCAGGTTGGAGGCGATCGGATTGCCACCCCAGATCAGGATCAGCCTGGCATGGTCAACTTGCTCCAGATCGGTACCGATGCGCGCTCCGATGGTGTAGCGATAACCGGCGCCACCGGCCGAGGCACAAATGGTGCGCTCCAGTTGCGACGCACCCAGGCGATTGAAGAAACGCCCGGCCATCGATTCACCCTGCACCTGGCCCATGGTGCCGGCATAGCTGTAGGGCAGGATGGCCTGGGGATCGCGCAAGGCAATCTGTCCCAGGCGTTGGGCGATGGTCGCCATCGCCTCGTCCCAGCTGATGCGCTCGAACCGGCCCTCGCCCTTCTTGCCCACGCGGCGCATGGGATAAAGCAGGCGATCGGGGTGATAGGTGCGCTCGGTATAGCGCGAAACCTTGGTACAGAGCACGCCGGAGGTGGGCGGGTGATCCGGGTCGCCACGCACCTCGGTGGCGACGCCGTCCTTGACGGTCACCAGCAAGGCACAGGTATCGGGGCAATCATGAGGACAGGCGGCGCGGACGATCGAGGTGGTCATGGCAAGCGGAGCAAGGAAACAGGGATGGAAACCGGAAAAACGGGATGGAAGACGTACCATGCACCGCATACCGGCAAGACAGCAGCACAGGCACGGGAAAACAGGCAGGACGGCGAAGCGGATACTTTATCTTAAAATGACCCACCGCGACTCTTGCCAGCCCTGTCATGACTCTCCTCCAACACTTCTGGCACACCCCCGAACTGCCCTTCCTCGAAGGCCGGCGTGCCACCGGCAGCCTGTCCTGCTATGCCCCGCATACGCATGACAGCTTTTCCATCGGCATCGTCGATGGTGGCCAGAGCGTCTTTTCCGTGGCGGGCCGGAGCACGGCGATCGTCCCCGGCGACGTCGTACTGGTCAGGGCCGGAGACGTGCATAGCTGCAACCCGGCCGAACTGCAAAGCTGGAGCTATCGCATGTTCCACCTTGACGTGCACTGGTTGACCAGGCTGCTAGCTGAAACACCGAGCACCCGCGGTCTGCTCCAGAGGATGGATTCGCAGGTGTTGCACTCTGCCTCGGCGGTGCAGTTGCTGGACCGCATGACGGCCGCCCTGGATGCACACCACGCAGGCCTGCAGGCCGACGTAATCACCTGCCTGCACGAACTCATGCTGCTGTGCGCCGAAACCTGTGCCGGCGAGTCTGCGATGGCAGCCGGAGACAGTGATGGCCTGCAGGCTGTGCATGATTTCCTGCTGGCCCATTGCCGCGAACGCATCACGCTCGATACCCTGGCCGCCATCGCCGGCATCAGCCGTTACCAGTTGATCCGCCAGTTCAACCGTCGCTTCGGCATGACGCCCCATGCGCTGCAACTGGACATGAAGATCCGCCAGGCGCGCGTGCTGCTGCGTCAGGGGGCGAGTGCGGCCGATGCCGCCTACGACACCGGCTTTGCCGACCAGAGCCATTTCCATCGCGTCTTCAAATCCCGTGTGGCCGTCACGCCCCTGCAATACGCAAGGCCCTGAGGAAATCAGCGCAGGCGTCCGGCCGCCAGGGCCACAGCGGCCACCAGCAGCAGCACGCCGGCGCTGCGCTCGATCAACGGCATCGCCCGGCCCAACGCGACCACTACCTTTTCCCGCGCGATCAGGCAGACCAGCGCCGCATCCCAGGCCAGCACCGCACACGCCAGCCAAACCCCATAGAACAGCTTGCGCCCGGGCCCGGCGTGCGCCTCCACGATCACGGTGAAGAGGCCGAAGTAGAACAGGCCATTCTTGGGATTCAATAGCGCCGACAGGAAGCCCGCGCCCATGCCGAGCACGGGCGAAACGCGCTGCGCATGCGCAATTGCCACCTTGCCCGGCCATTCGGTCGGCGCCCGGCTGGCGCTTATGAACATCCATCCCAGCCAGGCCAGATAACCGCTGGCCAGCCACTGCAACGCGACCAGCAGTGCCGGACTGTCCTGCAGCACGCTCCAGCCGCCGATGGCCAGTGCGATATACAGCCCGTTGGCCAGCGCGATGCCCAGACTCACGGCCAGCCCATACGCCCGACCATGACGCAGGCTGCTGCGCGCCAGCAACAGGAAATCCGGACCGGGGCTGGCCAGTGCCAGCAGATGTGCACCAGCCAGCAACAGGAATTCGGACCAGAACATGAGCATGCCTCCTCGCCTCATCGGGCGATATCGAAAGAGGCGCATGCTAGGCAGGACGCTGATCCCTGTATTGAACAAAATTGCGCGAACGGTGCACCGGCGCAAGGCGCGGTAAGATAGACGGCTTCAGCCCCACCTCCACACCGCCCAAGACCAAGCCAGACCATGAAACTCATCGACCCCATCGTCCAGTTCCAGGCCGAACTGCAGAAGATCCGCCGTGACATCCACGCCCACCCCGAACTTGCCTACGAAGAGGTCCGCACCGCCGACGTGGTCGCGCAGAAGCTCACCGAGTGGGGCATCCCGGTGGTGCGCGGTCTGGGCGTGACCGGCGTGGTGGGCATCATCCGCAATGGCGACAGCCCGCGCGCCATCGGCCTGCGTGCCGACATGGATGCCCTGCCCATGCCCGAGATCAATACCTTCGCCCACGCCTCCCGCCACGAGGGCAAGATGCACGCCTGCGGCCATGACGGCCATACCGCCATGTTGCTGGGCGCGGCCTACTACCTCTCGCAACATCGCAATTTCAATGGCACCGTCTACGTGATCTTCCAGCCTGCCGAGGAAGGTGGACGCGGTGCCGAGCGCATGATCCAGGATGGCCTGTTCGAGAAATACCCGATGGACGCCGTCTTCGGCATGCACAACTGGCCCGGCATCCCGGCCGGCCACTTCGGCGTGACGCCGGGGCCGCAGATGGCCTCCAGCAACGAGTTCCATGTCACCGTCAAGGGCAAGGGCTCGCATGCGGCGCAACCGCACAAGGCGATCGATCCGGTGATGACGGCGGTGCAGATCGCCCAGGCCTGGCAGACCATCGTGGCGCGCAACATCAATCCGAATGATCCGGCGGTCGTCTCCATCACCCAGATCCACACCGGCAGCGCCACCAACGTCATCCCCGACGAGGCCATGATGGTCGGTACCGTGCGCACCTTCAGCCTGCCCGTGCTGGACCTGATCGAACGCCGGATGCAGGAGATTGCCGAGCACACCGCTGCGGCCTTCGATGCCACCGTCGATTTCCGCTTCAACCGCAACTATCCGCCACTGATCAACCATGTCGCCGAGACCGCGTTCGCCGTCGACGTGCTGACCGAACAGTTCAGCGCCGACCATGTCGATGCCCATACCGAACCCACCATGGGGGCCGAGGATTTCGCCTTCATGCTGCAACACAAGCCGGGCTGCTATGTGTTCCTGGGCAATGGCGACGGCGGTCACCGCGATCATGGTCATGGTCTGGGCCCGTGCAATCTGCACAACCCCAGCTATGACTTCAACGATGACCTGCTGCCCATCGGCGCCACCTACTGGGTGAGGCTGGCCGAGAAATTCCTGCAGGCGAAGTAAGCCGGCAGGCCAGACGGCATTGGCGGGCGGCACGGTTTGAGGCATGATCCTCGGCACGCATCCTGAATCCTGATTTGCGATAACGATAACAAGGGAGAAACCTTGCACACCCTCGCCACTGCCCTCCTGCTGCTGGTCGCCATCGAACATGTCTGGATCCTGATCCTGGAGATGTTCCTGTGGACCAAGCCGCTGGGACTGAAGACCTTCCGCCAATCCAAGCAGGCCGCCGAGGCGACCCGCGTGCTGGCGGCCAACCAGGGCTTGTATAACGGCTTCCTCGCGGCCGGCCTGTTCTGGAGTCTGGCGACCGGGGAGCGGCCGGTACAGTTCTTCTTCGTGATCTGCGTGCTGGTGGCCGGCATCTACGGTGGCCTGACCGCCAAGCGCTCTATCCTCTACATCCAGGGCCTGCCCGCCTTGCTGGCGCTGCTGGCCCTGCTGGCGAGCTGATGTTACTGCGCCGGCGCGTCCTCGGCTTGCTGGTCCCGGGTCTGCTCGCGCTGCTTGCAGGCCAAGCCACGGCCCAGGATCAGGACGCCGAATGGTGGACCTACCAGACCCAGCGCGCCGGGCTGGCGTACATGGTCAAGCTCGACATGGGCCTGCGCCGGGCGTTTCCGCCCTCCGGTTTTCCCTATGTGCTGGTGACCCGCGTGAGCTATGCAGCAGCCACGACCGACGGTCTGCCCGCCGTGGCCGACCAGGACCGGCTGGAATCCCTGTCCGATGACATCGCCGCTGCCATCGCCAGGAAGACCCGCAGCCTCTACGCTGGCACCACGTTCAGCCAGGGACAGCAGCAATCGTATTTCTATGTGATCGATCCGAACGGACTGGAGAGCATTGCCACCAGCCTGCAGGCCCGGCGATGCCAGGCTTGCAAAAGCAGCGCGGCGATCCAGGCCGATCCGGCGTGGACGCTCTACCGCGAGCAATTGCTGCCGGATGCGGAAACCCGCCAGCGCTACGGCCTGCGCAGTTACTAGGGGCGGCGGAAGTAGCCCTAAAGCAGGCACGGTAAAGTTTCGGCGTGGATGCGCCGATAACAGTTTTCCTGGCAGCATCATTGTTGGCACTTGCCATCACTCTCACTCCGGCAGCGATCGCACTCATTTTGCCGGAATAACAACATCGGACTCGGTCCGAGGGGAAGCAGCATGAAACAGATCAAACTCATCCTCAAGGACGATATCTACGACTCGCTGGAGCGGGACTATCACAACTTCGTACGGCTCTCGACCAAGATCGATTCGGGCTTCGTCAAGCCGTCCTTCGATAGTTATCTGTTGGCCAAGGTCTCGGAGAATACCAACTTCCTCACTGAAGAAGCGGTACAGCACCTGATGCTGTCGGGCCAGTATGCCTGGGCAAGACGCGCGATGGACAAGGAGTTTCCGGATGTGGTGCAGATCCTGATCGAGCAGGCTGCGAACTACGGCTTCTGGATCGCGGTGCGCCACGACTGGACCACTGACGACCTGGTCAATGCCTCGCGCGCCTGGGCCAGCGCCATCATCAAGCAGGCCAAGGGCGATGAAACCCAGATCGATGTGCTGGCTGCGCAGATCAAGGCTTCGGCCACCAGCATCTCGGTAGTGCAGGAGCGCCTGCGCACGCCGGCCGCGCTGCTGGCGGCGGCCATGGTGCAGGAATTGCGCGAAACCCACATCGCCATCGAACACGCCTCCGGCATGGTGGCACGCGAAAAGCTGGGGGCGATGCGCACGTTGTTGAAGCTGGGACGAGCCTTCGGCAATGTCTCCGAAAAAGCCGAGCAGGACATGATGGACAAGCTCAAGCGCGAGAAGCCCTGGCTCTTCGAGGAAGGTCCCAAGGGATTCTGGGGACACGTTGCCTCGTGGTGGCGTGGCGTCTAGGGCCTGCCCGGTTGTTTCAAGACGGGCGTCGCTTCAGGGCAGCGTCTCCGCCTCGCGCATGAGGCGGATATCGCCGTACCATGCCTCGATCTTCTGGCCGGTATTGTCAGTATCGGTCAGCACCCCGACGCCGACCAGGCGCCCCGGCTTTTCGCCGAAGATGCGTTCATAATCCTCCGCCACATTGCGCTGGTACTTGCGCCACTGCCCCACCTGCGCCGGACCGCTTTCGGCAACCAGCATCTGGATGCGGCCGGTGCGCCCATTGGCGATCACCTGGCCCACCTGCGCCTTGCTATCCCAGACATACATCAGCGTGGCATAGGGCAGTTCATGCCCGGTCAGCAGCTTGGCGGTATCGAAGAGGATGGTGTCCATCAGCGAAAGCTTGTCATGATCGCCATCGAAGGCCAGCACGATGCGCACCGGTGAATCATCGGTCTCGCGGTGAGTCAGATCGGCGGTCGGGATCAGGCCGCTGGCCTTCCAGCTCCAGGACAGCCAGGGCTTCTTGTTGATGTCGATATCGACCGGATGACGCAGACCGGACGAAGCGCGGTCGGCAACGGCATGCAGTACGCTGCGGCCATTGTCATCGACCAGCCGGTATTCGGTAGGAATCTTCTTGCGGGTGAAGACCAGGGGTTCCCAGCCAGCAGGAAGTCCCTTGGGTGGATTGGCGGAGAACAGCGCCAGCGCCTGGTCCAGCCTGGCCTGCTTGGCAGCGGCGTCGGGCGCGACCGTCTGCTGGCCGGCACACCCGGCCAGCAACCAGGCGGCGCCAAGGCAGAACGATGCCAGCACGCTGCGCGCGGCGAAAGCCTGTAAGGATTCGGGAAACTGTGCAGCAAGTCGCGTGCGCGCACGCGTGAGACGCAAATTCATGAAGGCCGACCGGAGAAGAAGGGATGCGGTCACCCCGACCGCAGACGAAGGCTAACAGGAAAACGCGGCTTCACGACATCCGGAAAAACCCTAGCAGGTAAAAAAAGCTCAATGTCATGGGCGACTTCCCCCGCCCTGTGGCCGAGCTCGGCGCACGCCACTCAGTTTTGCTGACGCAGGATCTGGATGAACATCTTGGCCAGCGACGACAGCGTGGTGTTCTTGCGCGTGACGATGCCGTAGTGTTCGATGCGCGTCTTCAGGTTCACCGGCAGGATGCCCAGCATCTGCCGCGCGGCGAAGAAATGGGCGATATCCAGTGGCATCACCGCCACCATGTTCGATTGCGCCAGCAGCGTGATGGTCACGAAGGGAGAGGCCGTCTCGATCACGTTGCCCGGCACCTTCAGTCCCTCCAGCTTGAACTCATGCTCAATCCAGATCCGCATGGGCATGTTGCTGGAATACAGGATCCACGAGGCGCCGGCCAGCTCCTGCAGGCGCACCTTCTGGGCCGTGGCCAGGGGATGGTCGATACCGCAGACGATGCACATGGGCTCGCCGCGCAGCATTTCATAGTTGTACAGATTGGGTTGCGAGCTGACCGAGGAGCGGCCGATCATCAGGTCGATGCGCCCCTGGTCCAGCAACAGCAACTGGCGCGCGCTGGTGTCTTCGCTGATCTCGATGGAGACTTCCGGCTGGATTTCGCGCAGGCGCGAGAGCGCACGCGTGACGAAGGGCGCGGCGCCCATGATGGTGCCGATGGACAGACGGCCTCCGCGACCGCTGATCATGTTCTGCAATTCCTCGCGCAGATTGGCCACATCGCTCTGGATCAGCCGCGCATAACGGATCACACAACGGCCCAGTTCGGTGGCCTCGATGCCGCGGGGCGAGCGGTCGAACAGGGTCACGCCCAGGGCATCCTCCATTTCATGCAGGGCCTTGGTGGCGGCCGGCTGGGTCATGTGCATCACCTCGGCCGCCTTGTGCAGCGAGCCCTGCTCGTCGAGCGCCGTCAGCAGCGCGACCTGGCGAAAGCGCAGGCGGCTGACGATGGACCCCACCGAAGGCAGCGCGCCGGCACCGTCCCCGAGTTGGTTATCACCCGATGAATTAAGCTCATTGGACATCGTTGTACTCGCCTCTTATAGTCGGTCCGGAAAAACCACAATGCTAGCGCATCTATCAGCCTGCCAAGGCGATGCGTGAAAAAAGCTCAGGAGACGTTGGCAGGATCGATGCAATGCAGCGCAGCATTCCTGCCGCCTGCGAATGCCATGGGAACCGCAATTGCAATCACCCTTGCGCATCGACCTCGCCCTGCGCCTGCCTGGCTGACCAGAACCGACATTGCGGACAGACAAGGAGACCCGGTGAGGCTGATTCAATACCGCGACCGTCAGGGCGAGCGCCGCGTAGGCATCGTCAACGGCAGCCACGTCCAGGCGCTGGACCAGGTGGCCACCATGCGCGAGCTGGCCCTGCTGGCGCTGCAACGGGGCACCGGGCTGGAGCGCCAGGCCCAGTTGCTCAATACCGATCAGTCCGAAGACTACGCCGCCATCCTGGCCGAGGCGCGCATCCTGGCACCGCTGGACCATCCCGATCCGGCCCACTGCCGCGTTTCCGGCGCCGGCACCACCCATCTGGGCAGCGCCACCACTCGCGACAAGATGCATCGGCGCCTGGAAGGCGACGAACTCGACAAGACCGATACCCAGCTGATGATCGAATGGGGCATCGCCGGCGGCCGTCCTGCCCCCGGCGAAGTCGGAGTGCAGCCGGAATGGTTCTACAAGGGCGACGGCAGCAGCGTCGTCGCGCCCGGCCAGCCGCTGCCGCGCCCGGACTTCGCTCTCGACGGCGGCGAGGAACCGGAGATCGTCGGCCTGTACCTGATCGATGACGAGGGCTGCCCCCGCCGGCTGGGTTTTGCCATCGGCAACGAGTTCTCGGACCACGTCATGGAGCGACGCAACTACCTCTACCAGGGGCATTCCAAGCTGCGTCACTGCAGCTTCGGGCCGGAGCTGCTGGTGGGGCTGCCGCCCGCCCATCTGGTGGGCATGACCCGCATCCGTCGCAAGGGTCGCGTGATCTGGGAGCAGGAATTCCTGACCGGCCCGGACAACATGTGCCACAGCATCGAAAACCTGGAATACCACTACTTCAAGTATTCGCACCTGCTGCACGCGGGTGACGTGCACGTGCACTTCATGGGCGCGGCCAACCTGTCCTTCGCCTACAGCCTGCGTACCGAGGACGGGGACAGCATCGAAATCAGCATTCCCGACTTCGGCGCGCCGCTGGTCAACGGCATCGCGCATGTGACATCCCCATTTCAAGCGGGAGGCGTCAAGCCGCTCTAGCGGCCACGTCCCGATTCCGATCCCGCACCCCAGGCGCGCCGCAAGGCGCATGACAACCCCGGCAATCGTGCCAAGGCCCGCGACAGAAATCGCACAACAAGAGGCCGCCCCCAGGAAAACTGCAAAGGAGACCACCTCATGCTCATGTATCGCCCCCGCCCAGGAACATCGGAGCGTCAATGAACTACACCTTCGATTTCATGAGCGTCTTCGCCAACTGGGACCGCCTGCTCATGGGCGCCTGGTTGACGGTACAACTCTCGGCGCTCTCGATCGTGCTGGGATTCGTGGTCGGCACGCTATGCGCGATCGCCGGAAAGAGCCGCCTGGCACTGGTACGCGGGCTGGTGCGCGCCTATGTCGAGATCATCCGCAACACGCCACTGCTGGTGCAGGTGTTCCTGGTGTTCTTCGGCCTGGCCAGCATCGGCTGGAAGCTTACCGCCGAGACTGCCGCCGTCATCGCCCTCACCGTCAACGTGGGGGCCTACACCACCGAGATCATGCGTGCCGGCATCAATTCCATCCACCCCGGCCAGATCGAGGCGGCCGAATGCCTGGGCATGTCGCGTCTGCATGTGTACTGGCACGTGGTGTTGCTGCCGGCGGTGGAGCGCGTCTACCCCTCGCTGACCAGCCAGTTCATCCTGCTGATGCTGGCCTCCAGCATCACCTCGCAGATTTCAGCTGAAGAACTGACCGCTACCGCCAATCTGGTGCAGTCGGAGACCTTCCGCAGCTTCGAGGTCTATGCGGTCATCGCGGTGGCCTACCTGGCACTGTCCTTCCTGTTCCGCGCCGCGTTCTGGCTGATCAGCCAGTTGGCCTTCGTGCGCAAGCGCAAGCTTGGCACCAACCTGTGAGGAGCGGCGATGAATTCCTTTAGTTTTCTGCACGTCGAATACCTGCTGCAGGCCGCCGTCTGGACCGTGGTGCTATCGCTGGTGGCATTCGCCTTCGGCGGTGTGGCCGGTTTCGTGATCGCGCTGTGGCGGGTCTCGCCCAACCGCCTGCTGCGCAACATCGCCAGCGGCTATATCCAGGTAGTGCAAGGCATCCCGCTGCTGGTGATCCTGTTCGTGGCCTATTTCGGACTGGCCATCGCCGGCTTCAAGCTGACCCCGCTGGTGGCGGCAGGCATTTCCTTTGCGATCTACTGCGCGGCCTTCCTCGGCGAAATCTGGCGCGGCTGCATCCAGGCGGTGCCCAAGACCCAATGGGAAGCCTCGGAATGCCTGGGCTTCAACCGCTACGAGCAATTGACCAAGGTGATCCTGCCGCAGGCCATCAAGATCGCCACGCCGCCCACGGTGGGCTTCATGGTGCAGATCGTCAAGAACACCTCGCTGGCCTCGGTGATCGGCTTCGTCGATCTCTCCCGTGCCGGCCAGATCATCAACAACTCGACCTTCCAGCCGTTCACCGTCTTCGGCTGCGTCGCGCTCATCTATTTTTGCCTGTGCTTCCCGCTGTCGGCGCTGTCCAAGCACTTTGAAAGGAAATTGAATGTCAGCAATCGTTAAGATCAAGGATCTGCACAAGAGCTTCGGCACCAACAAAGTGTTGAACGGGGTTTCGCTGGATGTGCAAAAAGGACAGATGGTGGCCATCATCGGCAAGAGCGGATCGGGCAAGAGCACCCTGCTGCGCTGCCTGAACGGGCTGGAAAAGGTGGATGCCGGCGACATCAATGTCTGCGGCCATGACATCCATCATCCCGACCGCCTCAACCTGCGCGAACTGCGCAAGCAGGTCGGCATCGTCTTCCAGAGCTACAACCTGTTCCCGCATCTGACGGTGGAGCGCAATATCACACTGGCGCTGACCACCATCAAGAAGATGTCGACCGAGGAAGCCAAAAAGATCGCCCACAAGGTGCTGCAGCTGGTGGGACTGGAGAACAAGAAGGAAGCCTATCCCGAGCAGCTCTCCGGCGGCCAGGCGCAGCGCGTGGCGATTGCGCGCTCGCTGGCGATGGCGCCGGAACTGATGCTCTTCGATGAAGTGACCTCGGCGCTGGATCCGGAACTGACGGCCGAAGTGCTGAAGGTGATGGAAGACCTGGCCCGCGGCGGCATGACCATGGTGTTGGTCACGCACGAGATGGCCTTCGCCCGCAAGCTGGCCGACGTGCTGGTCTTCATGCACCAGGGACAGGTGTGGGAAGTCGGCCCGCCGGATGAGCTGTTCAGCAATCCGAAGACGGCCGAGTTGCAGAAGTTCGTGTCCAGCGATCTCTGAGTTTTCGGAGCGCACAGACTTTGTTTTTCTCAGGCAGTATCAAATAAACCACTCAGGAGACCGCAATGAAGAATCTGCTCAATTTCACCAAGAAGGCCGCCGCCGTCGTGCTGGGCCTGGCCTGCTTCGCGCAGGCCGCTCACGCCGATGCGCTGGCCGATATCAAGGCGCGCAAGAAGGTGCTGATCGCCATCGACCTGGGCGCGCCTCCGTTCGGCATGACCAATGCCAAGCTGGAGCCGCAGGGTTCGGACGTGGAAACCGCACGCCTGCTGGCCAAGGACATGGGCGTGGAACTGGAGATCGTGCAGGTCACCGGCCCCAACCGCATCCCCTTCCTGATGACCGGCAAGGCGGACATGGTGATCTCGTCCTTCTCGATCACGCCGGAACGCCAGAAGGTGGTGGCCTTCACCCAGCCTTACGGCGCCTCGCAGTTCGTGGTGGCCGCGCCCAAGGGAGAGAACATCAAGAGCCTCAACGACCTGGTCGGCAAGCGCGTGGCCGTGGTACGCGGCAACATGCAGGATTCGCTGTTGACCCCGCTCGCGCCCAAGGGGACCAACATCGTGCGCTTTGACGACGACGCCACCGTGACCGCAGCCATCATCTCCGGCCAGGTCGATGCCCTGTGCACACCGAATTCGCTGGCCTCGGCCATTGCCAAGCAGAACCCGTCCAAGAACCTGGAAACCAAGTTCGCCATCAAGGACATCCCCTACGCCATCGGCCTGCGCAAGGGCGAGCCGGCGCTGGAAAAGTGGCTCAACGAATGGATCACTGCCAACCTGAAGAACGGCAAGCTGCCCGCCATCTATCAGCAATGGGTCGGCAGCCCCATGCCTGACCTGGCACAGTTCGCGCCCAAGTAAGTCCGCATTTCCGGCATGTCGTGCTCCCGGGAGCGCGGCATGCGCCCGCCGCCTCCGCGGCCAGCCTGCAGCATCCACGTTCTCACCGAGATCAACATGAAAGCTACCTCTCCCGTCATCCGACTCAATCCCGTCGATGATGTCGTCATTGCCCGCCAGCAGCTCATCTCCGGCACCGTATTGCAGGAAGAAGGCGGCCTCAAGGTCCAGGGTCTGATCCCCGCCGGTCACAAGATGGCCACCCGCGCCATTGCCGTGGGCGAGCCGGTCAAGCGCTACGGCCAGATCATCGGCACGGCCAGCCAGGCGATTGCGCCGGGCCAGCACGTGCACACGCATAACCTGGCCATGGCCGAGTTCTCGCGTGAACACCATTTCGGCGCGGACGTGAAGCCGGTCGATTTCGTGGCGCAGCCGGCCACCTTCATGGGCATCGTACGCCCGGATGGCCGCGTGGCCACGCGCAACTACATCGGCGTGCTGACCTCGGTGAACTGCTCGGCCACGGCCGCGCGCGCCATTGCCGACTACTTCCGTCGCGACATCCACCCGGAAGTGCTGGCCGACTATCCCAATATCGACGGCGTGGTCGCCCTGACGCACGGTCTGGGCTGCGCGGTGGATTCGCAAGGGGAACCACTGCAGCTCCTGCGCCGCACCCTGGCCGGCTACGCCACCCATCCCAACTTCGCCGCCGTACTGGTGGTGGGCCTGGGTTGCGAAACCAACCAGATTTCCGGCCTGATGGAAAGCCACAACCTGAAGGAAGGTGAATACTTCCACACCTTCACCATCCAGGGTACCGGTGGCACTGCCAAGACGGTGGCGCTGGGGATCGAGAAGATCAAGAAGATGCTGCCCAAGGCCAATGACATCAAGCGCGAACCGGTCCCGGCCAAGCACCTGACGCTGGGCCTGCAGTGCGGCGGCTCGGATGGCTACTCCGGCATCACCGCCAACCCGGCGCTGGGCGCAGCGGTGGACCTGCTGGTGAAGCATGGCGGCACCGCCATCCTCTCCGAAACACCGGAGATCTATGGCGCCGAACACCTGCTCACGCGTCGCGCAGTGTCCTCCGAGGTGGGCGAGAAGCTGCTGGCGCGCATCGCCTGGTGGGAAGAATATTGCGCCAAGAACGATGCCGAGATGAACAACAATCCCTCGGCCGGCAACAAGGCCGGCGGCTTGACCACCATCCTGGAAAAGTCGCTGGGCGCGGTGGCCAAGGGCGGCACCACCAATCTGGTGGATGTCTACAAGTACGCCGAAGCCGTCACCGCCAGGGGTTTCGTCTTCATGGATACGCCGGGCTACGATCCGATCTCGGCCACCGGCCAGGTCGCCGGCGGCGCCAACATGATCTGCTTCACCACCGGCCGCGGTTCGGCCTATGGCTGCGCCCCCTCGCCGTCGCTGAAGCTGGCGACGAACACGGCGCTGTGGCAACGCCAGGAAGAAGACATGGACATCAACTGCGGCGAAATCGCCGACGGCGACGTCACGCCGCAGGAGATCGGGGAACGCTTCTTCCAGATGATCCTCGATACCGCGTCCGGCAAGAAGACCAAGAGCGAACTGCATGGCTATGGCCAGGACGAATTCGTGCCGTGGCACATCGGCGTCTATACCTGATGCAGATCATGCTGGCCCGGCCCCGACCGGGCTAATGTAAGCCGCATCATCCCGCCAGGATGGGGTGATGCGGACTGCCGGCCAAGCATCCTTGCCCCTCCCCCGGGTAACGTATGGCGAGGATGCTTCGCCCGCAGTTAGTCCTTCCCCCTTGCAGAAAATGACATCGTGGCAGCGCCCGCTTCCCGTATAGTCCGGGCCGGCCTCCAACATAAGGAAACAAGAACATGGCACACACTTTTTCACTCCAGGCACACCTGCCTGAGGATCACGCCCAGGCCACACTGATCGGCCGCGTCTGGCAACCAGGCGTGGGCCCGGTGCTGGTGAAGATCGACGCCGAGGGCGCCTATGACCTGACCCTGATTGCGTCCACCTCCAGCGAACTGCTGGAGCTGGACGATCCTGCCGCCGCCGTGCGCGCAGCCACCAACATGACCCGTATCGCCAGCCTGCAGGAGTTGCTGGACAATGCCGATACCGGCCGCCGTGATACATCGCGCCCCTGGTTGCTGGCGCCGATCGACCTGCAGGCCGTCAAGGCCAGCGGCGTGACCTTCGTGGCCAGCATGCTGGAACGCGTCATCGAAGAACAGGCACGCGGCGACGCTGGCAAGGCGGAGTCGGTGCGCAAGGCGATCACGGCCGTGATCGGCGACAACCTCTCCAGCGTGGTGCCGGGCTCGACCGAGGCGGCACGCTTGAAGGAAGTGCTGCTGGAGCAAGGTGTGTGGTCGCAATACCTGGAAGTGGGCATCGGCCCGGATGCGGAAATCTTTACCAAGGCACAACCGATGTCGTCGGTGGGCCTGGGCGATGAAGTCGGCATCCACCCGAAATCGGCCTGGAACAATCCGGAACCGGAGATCGTGCTGGCTATCAACAGCCGCGGCAAGGTGGTGGGTGCGACCCTGGGCAACGACGTCAACCTGCGCGACTTCGAAGGGCGTAGTGCCCTGCTGCTGGGCAAGGCCAAGGACAACAATGCTTCCTGCGCGGTGGGGCCTTTCATTCGTCTGTTCGACGCAAACTTTTCAATTGACGATGTCCGCCGCGCCGAACTTACAATGCGTGTCGATGGTACCGAAGGCTTCACGCTCAAGGGTAGCAGTTCGATGTCCATGATCAGCCGTGATCCGCTGCAACTGGTGGAACATGCGATCGGTCCCAATCACCAATATCCGGATGGCCTGGTGCTGTTCCTGGGGACCATGTTCGCGCCCACCCAGGATCGCTTCGGACCCGGCCAGGGCTTTACTCATCAGGTCGCCGATGTCGTGACGATCTCGACACCCAGGCTGGGTGCACTGGTGAACACGGTCAACTTCAGCGACCAGACGGCACCGTGGACCTTCGGCCTGACGGCGTTGTTCAAGAACCTGGCCAATCGCAAACTCATTTAAACGCAAAGGAACAAGCATGTCTGCATCCACTGGCCGCCTCGCCGGCAAGACCGTCCTCATCACCGCCGCTGCCCAAGGCATCGGCCGTGCCTCCACCGAGCTGTTCGCCCGCGAGGGAGCACGCGTGATCGCCACCGACATCAGCAAGCAGCACCTCGACGCACTGGGCGGTATCGCCGGCGTGGAAACGCGCATCCTGGACGTGACCGATGATGCTGCCATCAAGGCACTGGTGGCCGAAGTCGGCACCATCGACGTCCTGTTCAACTGCGCCGGCTATGTGGCGGCGGGCAATATCCTGGAATGCGACGACAAGGCCTGGGACTTTTCCTTCAACCTCAATGCCAAGGCCATGTTCCACACCATTCGCGCTGTGCTGCCGGGGATGTTGGCCAAGAAGGCGGGGTCGATCGTCAACATCGCTTCGGCCGCGTCGAGCGTGAAGGGAGTGGCCAACCGCTTTGCCTACGGCGCCTCCAAGGCGGCGGTGGTGGGTCTGACGAAATCGGTGGCGGCGGACTTCGTCGCACAGGGCGTGCGCTGCAACGCGATCTGCCCGGGCACCATCGAATCACCTTCGTTGAACCAGCGCATCAGCACCCAGGCCAAGGAAACCGGCAAGAGCGAAGCGGACGTGCGCGCCGCCTTTGTCGGACGTCAGCCGATGGGACGCATCGGCAAGGCAGAGGAAGTTGCCGCGCTGGCCTTGTACCTGGCCTCTGACGAGTCCAATTTCACGACCGGCTCGATCCACATGATCGATGGTGGCTGGTCTAACTGATCCACCAGCGATATCTGGCAACGGGACACGGAAAACCTCAGTTTCTCAGTACCTCGATGTCATTGGCTGATAGCGGAAAACGGCATGCTCTAAGCATGCCGTTCTGCTTTCCGAGGCCAGTACCGGGAGCGGAGTTGCTGATCAGGTTTATCAAACCGCGGCACGGGGGCATAATGAGGCCTCCCTCATTCCTGTGAATCAGCATGCCCATGCCTCCAGCGCCCTTCAGCTTCTCTGCCGACAGCATCACCGCCATTTCTCCCGAGCCCATGCTGCTGGGGGAGTCGCCCTTGTGGCATGCAGAAGAAGGCGCGCTGTACTGGATCGATATTCCAGGCAAGGCGGTTCACAGACTGGTGCTTGAGACACAGCAACACCAGCGCTGGGATATGCCGGAACAACCCGGCAGCATCGTCAAACACGCGCAGGGGGGACTGGTGGTCGCCCTGCGTACCGGCATGTTCCATCTCAACACCGGCAATGGCGCGCTGTCGGCCATGCTGGCAGCCCCTTACGACACCAGCCGCATCCGCTTCAATGATGGTCGCTGCGATGCCGCCGGCCGCTTCTGGTGCGGCACCATCTACGAGCCACGGGATCGCGAGGCTGGCACCCTCTACTGCTTCGAGCGCAATACGCTGCGCGATGCACATCATGCCGTGACGACGTCCAATGGCGTGGCCTTCAGCCCCGACCAGCGCCTGATGTATCACTCCAATACGCCGGCGCATCGGATCAATGTCTACGACTACGACCTGGCCACCGGGCGAACCAGCAACTGCCGCCTGCTTCGCCAGTTCGACAGCGACAAGAGTGCGCCCGCTTACGGCGGCCGTCCGGATGGCGCTACCGTCGATAGCGAAGGGGCGTACTGGTGCGCGATGTTCGAAGGCGGACGGGTCTTGAGGCTGTCGCCGCAAGGGGAAATATTGCAGGAAATTCGGCTGCCCGCACGTTGCCCGACCATGGTGGCCCTGGGCGGCCCGGATCTGCGCACCCTGTTCATTACCACTGGACGCCACGGGCGTAGCGAGGCGGAACTGGCGCAATATCCGTTTTCCGGCCACGTGTTGGCGATACGAGTCGCCGTCCCGGGTCGGCTGGAATACAGCTATCGCGCCTGACGCTGCGCTGATGTGGCGTAGAGACGCCAAAAACAGACACACAAGTATGCTTTTGTGATGATTATGAGAGAATAGCGCGTTATCGCGGACCGCAAGGTCTGCGCTGAATCTCGCAAAGATCCTTCAAAACTATTTACGCGCTGAAAGAATATCCATGACTAAACTGAAGAGCCTGGTTGCCAAGATCGCATTTGCCGGCGTCGCCGCTTTCGCCATCCAATCCCCGAGCTATGCCGTCGATGGCGTGTCGGTGGAATACGGTACCGGCAACAGCACGCAACTGGTGCGCCTGGGTGCGCAGTTCAACTGGGGTCCGAACTGGAATTTCTGGCAATCCAACGGCACCCACATCGGTGGCTACTGGGATCTGTCGCTGGCCAACTGGCGCATGAACCATTACAACAACACCAACGACAGCGGCAACCTGGTCGACCTGGGTCTGACCCCGGTGCTTCGCTTCCAGCGTGACGACGGCAAGGGTTTCTACGGCGAAGCAGGTATCGGCGTGCACCTGTTCTCCAAGCTCTATCGCAACAACGACAAGGTGCTATCAACCGCCTTCCAGTTCGGTGACCACGTCGGTGCCGGCTATGTATTCAGCAATGGTCTGGATCTGGGCATCCGCCTGCAACACTTCTCCAACGGCGGCATCAAGCAACCGAATGGCGGCGTGAACTTCGCTGTGGCGCGTGTTGCCTACAAGTTCTGATTCTGGAACAGCGCTGTTTCAATAAAAAAGCCGGCATCGCCGGCTTTTTTATCGTCTTGTGTTTTGTATTCTGTGTGGTGTGGTGTGTTGTGTGTGTGTGTTGAGGGGCTGGCATCTGGCTGAGACCCCTCCGCTCAATCAGCGGTCGATCAGGTCATCAGCGGTGCGCGTCGAAGTACGCGTTTCGGGATGTGGATAAGATAAACCTGGCGCAATGTCGTACGCCACCTTGTTCATAAATCTAAGTCTTCTCATCC
>NZ_JADWMY010000008.1 GCF_015767275.1 Herbaspirillum sp. AP02 | reverse complement strand
CACCCGCCCCGAAGAAACGCAAAGCGACCCCGCATTTCATGCTGGCCCATCCGGCCCACTGGATCGCCCAAGGTTTCGGCAGCGGCCTCTCGCCCATCATGCCGGGGACCGCAGGCACGCTGTTCGCCTGGCTCTCCTTTGCGGTGCTGTCCACCCGCTGGCCGCATGTCTTCACGGCCGCCAACTGGCTGGCCATCATCGTGGCCGGCTTCATCATCGGTATCTGGGCCTGCCATCGCACCGGCCAGGCGCTGAACTCGCCCGACGACGGCAGCATGGTGTGGGACGAGATCATCGCCTTCTGGCTGGTGCTGGTGCTGGTCACCCCGGCCAACCTCAAGACGCAGTTCGCGGCCTTCGTGGTGTTCCGCTTTTTCGACATGGTCAAGCCGCCGCCGATCGCCTGGTTCGACCGCCGCTTCAAGGGCGGCTTCGGCGTGATGTGGGACGACATCCTGGCCGCCTTCTATACCCTGCTGGTCTTTGCCTTCTGGCGCGCCTACTGGTAAGTGAACAATCAGCGCTGGTCCGATACAACAATGGCCGACATCGGAGTATGCTAGTTCGCGCAAGTTGATCAACCGACCGTGGTCCGCCCCGCACGACGGACAGAGACTGCGGCACAGCCGAGGATGACACTCATGGACAGCACGATAGACCTAGCCACCCGCGTGGGCCAGACTCTCAAAGCCAAGGGCCTGCTGCTGGCCACTGCCGAATCCTGTACCGGCGGCGGCATCGCCCACGCCATCACGGAGATCGCCGGATCGTCGGAATGGTTCGACTGCGGTTTCGTGACCTATTCGAACGCATCCAAGAATGAACTGCTGGACATTTCCGAAGCCCTGATCGCCCAGCATGGCGCCGTCAGCGAAGAGATCGCCGGTGCCATGGCCGAGGGCGCGGTGGCCAACAGCAGTTCCGACCTGGCCGTCTCCACCACCGGCATCGCCGGCCCCGGTGGCGCGGTGCCGGGCAAGCCAGTGGGTACCGTCTGCTTCGGCTGGCGGGTGGGCGACAAGACCTATACCGAGCGCCTGGTCTTCAAGGGCGACCGCCAGCAGGTACGCGCCCAGACGGTCGAGCATGCGCTGAAGGGCTTGCTCAAGCTGCTGGCAGATTGAATGCGGGCGAGCCGAATCCGGCCCCATCAAGACAAAGGCGGCGCTCCATCGGAGTCGCCGCCTTTTTCATGGCACCGTCGATTCAGGATCAGCGGAAGCGGTTGATCGCGTCACGCGTTTCGATGGCCACGCGGCGGGCGGCCGCGGCGAAGTCTTCGCCTTCCTGCGGCTTGGCGTACAGGATGGCGCGCGAGGAATTGATCATCATGCCGGTGCCGGTGGCGGTCCTGCCCGATTTCACGGTGGCTTCGACGTCGCCGCCCTGGGCGCCCACGCCCGGGACCAGCAAGGGCATGTCGCCGATGATGGCGCGCACCTGCGCCAGTTCATGCGGGAAGGTCGCGCCCACCACCAGGCCGCACTGGCCGTTGGTATTCCACTTCTCGGCCACCAGGCGCGCCACGTGCTGGTACAGCGGCTTGCCATCGACTTCCAGGAACTGCAGGTCCGAGCCGCCGGCATTGGAGGTGCGGCACAGCACGATCACGCCACGATCCTTCCACTCCAGGTAGGGCGAGACCGAGTCCCAGCCCATGTAGGGGCTGACGGTGACGACATCGGCGTCATAGCGCTCGAAGGCTTCGCGGGCATACTGCTCGGCGGTGGCGCCGATATCACCACGCTTGGCGTCCAGCACCAGTGGAATCTCGGGATAGTTGCTGCGCAGGTAGGCGCAGATACGCTCCAGTTGTTCTTCCGCGCCCAGCGCGGCGAAATAGGCGATCTGCGGCTTGAAGGCACAGGCGGCCTCGGCGGTGGCATCGATGATGGCGCGGCAGAATTCGAAGATCGCGTCCGGTTTGCCTTGCAGCTCGGCCGGGAATTTCTTGAGGTCGGGGTCCAGGCCCACGCACAGCAGGGAATTGCGCGAAGTCCACGCAGCGTTGAGTTTCTCGATGAATGTCACGGTGATGCCTTTAACTGAAAGATGCGCTATTGTAGCGCGCCGGCATGGCCGAACCTCGATATTTGACTGATGTTCAGCGGTTTTCCCGGAACATCGGGCACTTGGCGTGGATTTTCCGGTCTCATGCGCTCTCATTGCTTCACTTTTGCTACGAGGAAAGACAACATGAAAAAACTCTTCGCCTGGCTGGCCGTCGCCATGACGGCACTGACCCTCTCCGGCTGCGGCTACAACGAATTCCAGGCCAAGGACGAGGCCACCAAGGCCGCCTGGGGCGAAGTGGTCAACCAGTACCAGCGCCGCGCCGACCTGATCCCCAACCTGGTCAATACCGTCAAGGGCTATGCCTCGCACGAGAAGGACACTCTGGAAGCCGTCACCCGCGCCCGCGCCGCTGCCACCAGCTTCCAGATCACGCCCGAGGTGCTCAACGATCCGCAGGCCTTCGCCAAGTTCCAGCAGGTGCAGGGCGAGCTGTCCTCGGCGTTGTCGCGCCTGATGGTGGTGTCCGAGAACTACCCGCAGCTGAAGGCCGACGCCAGCTTCCGCGACCTGCAATCGCAACTGGAAGGCACCGAGAACCGCATCACCGTGGCCCGCCAGCGCTATATCGCGGCGGTCAAGGACTACAACATCCTGGCGCGCAGCTTCCCCACCAATATCACCGCCAAGTTGTTCAGCTATGAGGTCAAGCCCTCCTTCACGGTGGACAACGAAAAAGCCATCTCGACGGCTCCCGCGGTCAACTTCGGCAAATAAGCCACCGCCCCCCGATCCGCCATGCGCAAGCTGCTCATCACCTGCTGGCTGTTGATCTTCCTGAGCCTGGCTGGCCTGGCCCGGGCCGATGACGGCCTGGTCGCCGTGCCGCCCTTGTCGTCCCACGTCATCGACCAGATCCACCTGCTGCAGCCGCAACAGCAACAGGCGCTAGAAGGCGTCCTGACCGAGATCGAGCAGCGCACCGGCAGCCAGATCGCGGTATTGCTGATGTCCTCCACCGCGCCGGAAGCCATCGAGCAATACAGCATCCGCGTGGCCGATGCCTGGCAACTGGGTCGCAAGGGTGTGGATGACGGCGTGCTGCTCATCGTCGCCCGCGACAATCCCAAGTCGCTGCGGCGCCTGCGCATCGAAGCCGGACGCGGCGTGCAGGGCAGCCTCACCGATGCCCAATCCAGGCGCATCCTGGAAGACGTGATCGCACCGCATTTCCGCCAGAACGATTTCTACGGCGGCCTGGCCGCCGGCGTGACCGCCATCACCACCCTTCTGGAACAGGAAAAACTGCCCGCCGCCCAGCGCCACACCGGGCCTGTGCAGGCTGATGACGGTGGTGGCTGGTTGACGCTGATGGTGATCGTGCTATTCCTGGTGGTGTTCTTTGCCATGCTGCTCAAGTCGCGCCGCGGCACCCGCAACACGCTGGACAACAATGACTGGGGCCGTGGCCGGGGACGCGCCACCACGGCCGGCGTCATCATCGGCAGCATCCTCGACGAAGCGGCACGCCAGGCCGCCTCCGGACGCGGCTGGCCGCGCTCGGGGGGTGGCGGTGGTGGCGGTGGTGGAGGCTTTGGCGGCTCCTCCGGCGGTGGCGGGTTCTCCGGCGGTGGTGGCAGCTTCGATGGTGGCGGCGCTTCAGGAGACTGGTGACATGCCTCACAACACCCCAACCCCTTCCCTGCCGGCGCGCCTGCTGCGTCATCTGCGCAGCACCCGCACCACGGCGCGGCGTGCCTTCCCCTCGACCACGCTCAAGGCCATCCAGGCCAGCATCGGCGAAGGGGAGCAACGGCACCGGGCGCAGGTCCGCGTGATTGTCGAAGCCGCCTTGTCACTGGGTGCCGTACGACGCGGCGAAAGCGCCAGGCAGCGCGCCCACGAACTGTTTTCGCACTACCGCATCTGGGATACCGAAGAAAACTGCGGCGTGCTGGTCTACATCAACCTGGCCGACCGCAAGGTGGAAATCGTCGCTGATCGTGGCATCAATCGGCATGTCACGCGTGAGCAGTGGCAGCAGGTGTGCCGGCTGATGACGAGCGGTTATGCGCAAGGGAAATTCGAGGAATCTAGCCTCCAGGGGCTGGCCAGGCTCAATGCCCTGCTGGCGGAGGCGATGCCACTACGAGAAGGCGGCGGTGGGGAAAACGAGCTTTCAGACAGACCTTTGTTGCTTTGAATCCGGCTAGGCAGTCCTGCAGGAGCAGAGTATGTCCCGCTGGCAGAAATCTGTGAGCAACTGCCGCAACAGCGCCTTGTCTTCAACAGCCGAGTGTTCGAGCACAGTACAGAGAGAGACACCGGGCGACTCGCTGATAAACCTCAACGTCTCTGCCACCTGCGGATTCAGCGACATCTTTCTTCCGTCATGGATTAGGTAACCGAAGCTGAGACCACGAGCGCGATGTGCGCGCAACCTCAGGCCTGTCTCATCAGATAGGCGTGGCCCCCTGGCGTCCGCAAAATCCTCAAGCGCCAAGGAGGCTTCATCTCTCAGGCTCGAATGAAATTCGTCCATGAAACGCTCGTAGTTTTCTGGAGCGCGCATGAAACTGACGATTTCCCCCGCCAGTTCCTGAAGCACGGGTTCATCTGTGGCCCAATCGTCCAGGGATTTTCTGACGACGATGACATCTTGCATCTGGTGCATCGCCCATCCCAGGTAATCAACGACATAGGCCGGGAAGGTCCCCAGCGCCAAATGGAAACTGCCTTCGCCCAACGGCAATGGGTCGTGCCACCAACCGCGTGGAACATAGAGGACATCTCCGGCTTCGAGAATGAGATCCAGATACGGCTTCCTGGAATGGGGATATTTCGACTCATAGTCTTTGCTCTGCTGCGTGGAGAGTGGCAGTTCGAAGGTCGGTTCATAGATCAGCCAACGCTTGCGCCCGATGAGCTGGACGGCAAACACATCACGCGTATCCCAATGACTCCGGAACGAGCTCTTTTCGCCAAACACCGCGTAAGCACTGCTCACAACCTGCCGCCCGGTAAACTCTCCGACTGCACGGGCACAGGCACTCACCTTCGGCTCATGCTTGATCCTGTTTGCAATCAGGGTGGCGCCCTTGCGCATATAGTCATAGACGACGGGCTTGATAAGACGATGCCGAGCTGTCCCGATGTCCATATAGCGCTCGACATATTCCTTCTTGGGGCGCAGGCTGCCGTCATAAGACAGCTTGAAACTCGGATCTGCGACGTTACAGCGGTCAAATATTCCGCAAGCATCGCTCCATCCAAATGCGATATCACTTGCGCCGCCCTTGATGAGAAGCGGCTTCCTTTCCTGGTACTCATCGCGGAAAGCCTCCCGCGAAATGCCAAAATCGATACACATGAAAACCTCCTCAATGAGCGTGATAGTCGGTACCGTCAGCGAATGATCCGAAATTGAAGTAAGAAAAGTCAAAGTACCCACCTCCCGAAGACCCGCCGTAGTCGTCGTCCCAGGCAGACGCATTCGAACCGGAGAAGTAATTTGACACGCCCAGCGGCCCCACCAGGATCTCGCCTGCAGGAGGTTCTGCTACGGACGTTTGAGGCATCTCTTGAGGAGCGACCCAGGGATTCGGCGTTCCCGACCACCAGTCATTCAATGGCGATTGGAAGTAGTCATCAAAACCACGTGGTCCCTCCTCATTTTTTTCAATCCCTATCAGCCCGCCGCCAGGAATAAGTGGGTTCTTCAATGAAGAAAATTTTTCGATATTGCGCATTGGATGCAAGTCCCCCTCGAATCTCTCGGGGTTCATGCCGACTTGCTCAAGACCCTTCCAGACAAAGTCGACGCAACTGTTTGTCGCGGCGTGGTAATGCTGCTTATCGAATCCGTATGACTCCGAATCGTTTATGAACCGCTCAATTGCCCTAACTTGGCTGTCGGTAATTGCATAAGTAGCGGTGAAGTAAGAATTTCCAGCGTAAGACTCTTTGTCTGTTTCGATTATTCTTCCTGAGACGGATGTGACGCCGCTTTTTGTTTCAGTAGGGCCAAAACCTGCCTGAGAAGAAGTGCCGTCGGATCTAACTATCTCCATCCAGACATGACCAGCTAAAGAAGGCGAAATATGGCCACTAGGATGTGTGTACAGGGTTCCGGGCGCCTCGATGTTCAGCTTGAGCAATGCATTTTCCATTTCTACTCCTCATCAAAATTTCCGCGTATCTTTTTCGAACGCGAATAAGGTTGTGAAATCGATTTGCGGCAAGGGAGCCAAATTTTCCAAACGAACTCGATAGATTCCCTCGGGCAGTAAATCCAGGAACAATGCTTGTGCGCGCCAAATTTCTTTATCCTGGTTCATGTATTGACTAAAGGCCGGACTCCGTTCCTTGAAAATCCGGTCAACACTTCTCGTATTACTCTTTTCCAAAGGATCGATCTGCAAGCGAATCCTGAAAGGAAATGGCAATACTTCGTCATTTGCACCAAGCCAACCTTTGTGTACTCTGCGCAAGTTCTCTTTTTTCTTCATAGGCCAACTACGGTCTTCGACCAAAATCAAGTAAAGACCATGTGCCCTGTCAGCCTTCCCAACTTTGACCAGTACATCAAGCCGCTCCCCCCCTTTCTGCAGAGGGAAAGGCAAATAGGATCTGCTCTCATAAACCTTTCCGGCAATCGCAGACTCCGCCGCCCCCCCAGTCCCGCTCCTAACAACAAAGCCAAGTCCGATCAAGCCGATCAGCTTTCTAAGTTTTTTCTTGATCAACAATTTTCATCTCCTGTTAATTGGTTCTTCATCAGTACTTCCGTGTGTCCTTCTCAAACGCAAACAACGTTGAAAAATCGACCTGTGGAACAGGTGACAGATTTTCCAAGCGAACCCGATAAACTCCTTCTGGCAGCACGCTTAAGTGCAATGCTTGCGCCCGCTAAATTTCCTTGTCTTGATTCGCGTATTGGCTAAATGCTGGACTACGATCTTTTACGATCAGATCTATTCCTGTGGCATTTCCTTTTTCCAGAGGATCTATCTGCAAGCGAATTCTGAAGGGGTAGGGCAGCGTTCCTTCCTCTCCGAACATCCAACCTCGGTATAGCCTGCGTAAGTCCTCCACTTTCTTCGCAGGCCAACTAAGGTCCTCGACCAGAATCAGATAGAAGCCGTATGCCCGATTGGTCTTCTCCACCTTGACAAGAACATCAAGTTTCTCCCCTCCTTTCTGCACAGGGAAAGGCAAATAGGATCTGCTCTCATAGATCCTGTTGGCAGCCACGGAGTCCGCCGCATGCCCAATCGAGTTCTTGGCAAGCAAACCCAATCCGATCATGCCTATGAGTTTTCTAAGTTTTTTCTTGATCATCATTTTTCATTTCCTTAATTTTTCACAGTTTTCAAATCACCAAATTCAAAAGTTCCAGGCGCCTCCTTTCCTTTAATTGAATAAGATCCCAGCGACATCGCCGAATCTGCCCGACCCTCAGCGCGTCTTCAAACCCTCATCAAGGTTCTTGATAATCGGTCCGAGCAGAAAATCTATGACCCGCCGCCGGTCCGTGACGATGTCGGCCTGCACGCTCATGCCTATGCTTACCGGATACGGCAAGCCATTGCGCATGAGCTTGGTGCTGTCCGGCTTGATGTGCAGGCGATACACCAGGCTCCCTTTGAGCGGCAGGGCAGACATGTCCGCTCCCTTCGCTGTCGTGGCCGGATCACCGCCAGCCGGGGCCCGGAATTCCGCATCCGGGCTGATCCAGGTAACTTCGCCAGACAGGCTTCCGTATTGCTGGTAAGGGAAGGCATCGACCTTGATGTCCACGTGCTGGCCCACGCGCACGAAGCCGGCGTCTTCGTTGGAGAGCGTGGCTTCGATCATCAGGGGCATGTTGTCCGGGACGATGGTGGCAATGACCTGACCAGGCATGACCACCCCGCCGAGCGTGTTGACGGAGAGGCTCTGTACCTGTCCGTCCACCGGGGCGCGCAGTACCTTCTGTGACATCAATTGCGCGATCCTGGCCTGGTCGCTCTGCGCTGCCGCCATCAGGGCCTGCTTTTCCTGGACCTGCGCCAGCAGGGAACTGCGATGTTCCGCTTCCAGGAATTGCAGGCGCTGCTGCGCGGCCAGATGTTCCTGGCGCGCCGCCTTGGCTGCGGCGCGCTGTGAGGCCAGTTCGGCGGCCAGGCTGGCGGCGGCGTCCTGCAATCTGAGGTATTCGAAATGGGAGATGGACTCGCCGGCATAGGGCCTGACCCGCTCAACACGCTCCAGCGCGGTGACCAGGTTGGCCTCCAGCTTGGCGATCAGGGCCGTGGCGGCGGTTTCCTGCATCAGCCGGTGCTGGCGATTACGTTCGGCCTCCGCCGCTCTGGCCTGATGGGCGTGACACTGCGCAGTGAACAAGGCACGTTGGGCCTGGATGGTTTCCGGCAATGCATCGGTGACGTCGAAGACGGGTTCGCGATCCTCCAGAATGGCCTGCAGGCGTTCCATCTCCAGACGCAACTGGGTCAGCTTCTGCATCACCGCCTTGTGTTCTGCCAGGTTGATGGTGTTGTCCAGCTCCAGCAGCAATTCCCCCGCTTTGACACGCTGGCCGTCCCTGACGTGGATGGCGCGCACCAGCGAGATCTCCGCCGCATGCAGCAGCTTGGTCTTGCCTTCGGGCAGCACCTTGCCCGGCGCCATCGCAGCCACATCGATACGGGCCACGCATGCCCAGACCAGCATCACGGTAAACAGACACAACAGCAGCCACAGCACGGGCCTGCCGGGCGGGCGGCCCCAGTCGCCCACCATGTCTTGCCAGGCCGCCTGCGATTGGCTGTCCGCAGTATCGGGCCGCACGCGGCTGCGCCAAGGAAATTGGACCGGGAGCTTGAATTCAACGCCGGGGC
Source organism: Herbaspirillum sp. AP02 (assembly GCF_015767275.1). Taxonomy (GTDB): domain Bacteria; phylum Pseudomonadota; class Gammaproteobacteria; order Burkholderiales; family Burkholderiaceae_D; genus Herbaspirillum. Next base: position 276,983 of record NZ_JADWMY010000008.1, on the reverse strand, counting down.
GCATGATCGACGCCTCCGTTCTGCTGCCCGTCATGTGCATAGAGACGACGATACAGGCCGTCCTGCTGCATCAGTTCGTCGTGGGTTCCCGCCTCGACGAACCGACCCTGGTCCAGTACCAGAATCCGGTTGGCGTGTCGTACCGTGCTCAGTCGGTGCGCGATGACCAGCAGCGTGCAGTTCTCGCAGGCGGTGCGCAGTTTCTGCTGGACCCGGCTTTCGGATTCGTAGTCGAGGGCGCTAGTGGCTTCGTCCAGGATGAGTATCCGGGGGCGCGCATAGAGTGCCCGGGCGATGGCGATTTTCTGGCGCTGGCCTCCCGAGAGCAGGATGCCGCCACGCTCGCCGACGACCGTGTCATAGCCCTGCGGCAGAGCCATGATGAAGGCGTGGGCATCGGCCAGTTCGGCGGCGGCCATGATGGTGTCGAGGTCGGTATTGCCATCACGGATGGCAATGTTCTCGGCGATGCTGCCGCTGAACAGGAAGATGTCTTGCGGGACCACGCTGATCTGCGCACGCAGGGCAAGCGGATCATGGCGGCTGATATCGATGCCATCCATCAGGATGCTTCCCTCGGTGGGGAGATACAGACGGTGCAGCAACTTGGCCAGGGTACTCTTGCCGCAGCCGCTGCGTCCGACGATGCCGACGACTTCGCCGGGCGCCGCCACCAGCGAGATGCCGGCCAGTACGGCGGGGGATTGCGGCGTATAGCGGAATACCAGGTCCGTGACCTGGATCTTTCCGATCAGATTTGCCGGGGTCAACTGCGTGCCTTCGCTTTCCACCTCAGGCCAGGCGCTCATGATCTCACCCAGCGCATCGCTGGAAATCTTCAATTGTTGCAACTCCTGCCACACCTGGACCACATGCGTCATCGGGTGAATGAATCGCAGGGCCAGCATCTGGAAGGCAATGACCTGCCCTACCGACAGCTCTCCGGTCAGGACCAGGTGGGACCCCAGCCACAGCGCTGCCAGGACCACCGCGCGCTGGACCAGCAGATTGAAGGCTGCATTCATGCTGTTCAAGCCGCTGGCTCGGCGCGTCGCCGCCACCTGGGCAGACAGTGCCTGCTGCCAGCGGGTGAGCATGGCGGCCTCGATGGCGAGGGCCTTGATGGCGTGGATGCCTGAAATCAGCTCCAGCAGCACGCCGCCGGCCTTGGTAGCCATTGCATGTTTGCTGGCCAGCGCACGACGCATCAACGGCCTCGCAACGAGAGAAAAAACCACGAGGACGGGGATGGTCATCAGCACCAGCAAGGTCAGGGTAGTGCTGTAGCTGAACATGACGGCGAGAAAAACCACCGTGAAGATCAGGTCCACCACGCCGGAAAGGGAAGACCCGGTCAGGATCTGCCGGATCGACTCCATCTCCTTCGCCTGCGACAGCAGCGCGCCTATCGTGCGTGATTCGAAATAGCGCAACGGCAGGCGCAGCAGATGGCGCAGCACGCGCATGCCGAGCAGGGCATCAATGCGCGAGGAGACGTATGACAGCAACCTTGCTCGCAACACCGAGAACGTCGCCTCGAAGCTGATGAGCGCAATCATGCCTATACCCAGCACCTGTAGGGTGGCCAGGTTGCGATGGTTGAGCACCTTGTCGATGATCACCTGGCTGAACAAGGGAATGGCCAGCGCAAACAGTTGCATGACCAGCGAGGCAGCGAGGATTTCCCACACCAGTACGCGCTGGGCCAGTAGTGGCCGCAGCAGTTCCAGCAGACCGAAGGCCTCTTTGCGGCCGCTTGCTTCGGGCAGCGCATCCAGTTCAATCAGGCGCCGCGGTGGATCCAGACTGAACGCGTCGAGAGGCATGAAGCAGGGTTGCTCAGGTGCAGCAGGGTCGAAAAAGACCAGGTGCTGTGGCTCCATCCTGATCAGCAGTCGCCATCCTTGAGCAGGCCATTCGACCAGCGCAGGCAATCTGATGCGCCCATCCCGCACATCATCGCGGCGCCTTGCCCTGCCCCGCATTCCGCATTGCTGCGCCATGACTGCAATATCGCTACCTGCTTTCATGCCAACCGTGGCCGCCTGCCATCGGTCCGGGTCGATGACGATGCCTTGCAGGGAGGCTGCGACGCGCAGGCAGGCCAGCGCGTGCTGACGGCCCTTGTTGGTTGCTTCGGCGAACTGGTTCATGTCTTGTCCTCGTGCTCCATTCATTCAGCAGCCCCACATTGATCGATGTTTGAACGGGATGGTCGTGCGCCACATGGCTCGGATGACAATATCAATAATAAGAATCATTTACATCGTTCCTTGGAACAAGGCTGCGATCGGGACGATGCTCGCCGTCATCCACGCAAAAGAAGGAAGAAGTGAAGCTAAAGACGCGTATGACTGCCACCGCATGCGGGCTACAGCAATCGTGTAGTGATTCCTCAAAGGGTCATGATGCCCAGTGAAGTATCGAATTGGCTGACCAATTCCGACGGACCGGGGGCGATGGACGAGGGGTCAATGAGGGGGCAGAAAACGGACGCCGTGTTGTCCGTCGGGTCGGGCGTAATCAAAAAAAAACCGCTGATTCAGACGAATCAGCGGCGCGTAGCTTCGGTACTACTTGAGGGAATCAGCGACGACAGGCCCTAGCCATTCTCGTACACCCACTGCAGCAAGGCATCCTGCGCCTTCTGCCCATTGGGGGCGGCGGCGTGGTTGATCAGAAACACCACCACATAGGTCTTGCCCGAGGCGGCCTGCACGTAGCCGGCAATCGAGCGCACATCGTTCAAGGTGCCGGTCTTGATGTGGGCCTGGCCGGCCACGCTCTGCGTCTTCAGGCGCCGGCGCATGGTGCCGTCATAGCCCACCAGCGGCAACGAGGAAACGAATTCCGGCATCAATGGCGAGCGATAGGCCTGCACCAGCACGCTGGCCAGTAGCGAGGGCGTGACGCGTTCCACCCGCGACAGGCCGGCGCCATTCTCGATGGCCAGGCCGCTGGTATCGATACCCTTGTCGTTGAGCCAGCCGCGTACGGCACGCGCCGCATTGACAGTATCGCCTGGCTGCCCGGTCATCTCGGCGCCCAGCGTGAGCAGCACCTGGCGCGCCATGACGTTGTTGCTGTACTTGTTGATGTCGCGGATGACTTCCGGCAGCGTCGGCGACTGCACCTCCACCATCAGCCGCGCCGAGGGGGTAACCACCCCGTTGACCACGCGCCCGGAAAAACTGCCGCCCAGCTCGGTCCACATCTGGACAAAACTGGCGCCGACATACTGCGCATTGTTCATGCGATAGGGATGCACGTACCACACCCGGGGGCCGCAATCGGCGGCATAGGTGCCGCCAAAACTGGCACCATTGAGGTCGTTGTTGAGCATCAGCTTGCCCTGCCAGTCACCGCAAGGCTCCTGCGACAGGCGCGGCGGAGTGATGGTGAAACCGGCCATGGGCGGGTCCATGCTGACGTTGACCACGCCGGCGGCGGCATCCGGCTCGAAGCGGAAGGCCTGGGTGCGGTAGTTCAGCAGCAAGGCATCGGGGCCGGCGTTGTAGGGCTTCTGCGGATCGCCATCGAACTGCGAGGGATCATAGCTGGACTCGGCAAAATAGCTACGGTCCAGCACCAGGTTGCCGCGGATGTCCTTGATGCCGCGCGCGCGCAACTGGCGCAGGAACAGCCAGAAATTCTCCAGCACCAGCTTGGGATCACCACCGCCCTTGAGGATCAGGTCGCCATTGAGCAGGCCACCGGCGAGACTGCCATCGATGTAGGCCTGGGTCTTCCAGGTGAAGGTCGGCCCCAGCATCTCCAGCGCGGCATCGGTGGTCACCAGCTTCATGACCGAGGCAGGATTGAAAGGCTGGCCGACATTGCTGGATGCCAGCAGGCGCTTGCCGCTCTCGGCATCGACCACCACCACGCCGGTGTTCTGCTGCGGGATATGCGCCACGCGCAGCGCGCCCACCACCGGTGGCGGCAGGCCCTGCGCGAAGACCGCGGAAGCGGGGGCCAGCAGCGCGATGGCCAGCGTGAAGGACGACAGGGAGAGGCGGCGCAGCGCAGGAGAAGAGAGACGGAACATGATCAGCGGGTCGACGGGAAGCAGGCATTATAGGGGATCGACAATGTCGCTTGCGCCGACGGGAGTGGCCGGGATCAACCCTGCTGCATCGGGGCATCACGGCGTCACACCGCCGTGCGACACTGCCACCCCACTGACAAACGGACCTCGGCAAGGGTTCCCGCCCTGTTCCAGATCAAGGCTCGCGCACGCCGGGCCGATCCAGACTTGCCTGCAATGTGATAGTGGGGTTACGCTTGCGCACCCCTTTTTTGAATCGGTACGTACGTCATCGCACTGGCCCTGCAATTACGCCTGATGGCCAGCCCCGAGTGGACCGGATCGAAAGAACACCAGCACATCATGCCATCCCGTTCCAACAACGAGCAGCGCACCAGATCGCGCTCACGGCCAGCGCTGCTGCGGGCGCTACGCGAGCTGATCGACCCGGTGGCACTTTACCGCCAGCGCCCGGGCCGGGCCGACGACATGCCGCCGGAAGCCTTGATCGGCAAGGGAGTGCGCTTCGTACAGCGGATCTATCGCTTGCGGGTCATCGGTCTGGGGGTCGGTTTCTTTTGCGTGGCAGCCGGCTTCCTGCAGAATCCGGTGACCTGGCCGCTCTGGCTGGCGCTGTTCGGCCACGGCTACCTGTGGCCGCACATGGCACGCCACTGGGCGCTGAAAAGCGCCGTCCCGTATCGCGCCGAGCGGCGCAACCTGGTCATCGATGCCGCCATCGGGGGCTTCTGGATCGCTGCCCTCAACGGCAACCTGGTACCCAGTGCGGTCATCATCTCCATGCTGTCGATGGACAATATCGCCGCCGGAGGGCTGCGGCTCTTCATGCGCGGGCTGTATGCCAGCATCGTGGCCTGCCTGCTGGGCTGGTGGCTGCTGGATGCGCGCTTCCTGCCACAGTCCGACCTGGCCACCATCCTCGCCTGCCTGCCGATGATGGCGCTGTATCCGCTCGCGCTGGGCAAATCCACCTATGAGATGTCCAAAAAGCTGGCCGAGCGCTCACGCGAGTTCGAGATCGTCAGCCAGACCGATGGCCTGACCCGACTGTTCAATCGGCGTTACTGGGAAAGCCTGCTGATCGCGGAATTCGAACAGCGCAGCCAGGGGCCAAGCAGTTCCCACCAGGCCTTTCTGCTGTTGCTGGATCTGGACCACTTCAAGAGCATCAACGATACCCATGGTCACCTGACCGGCGACGAGGTGCTGCGCAATTTCTCACGCCTGCTGCGTGGCGCACTACGCGCAGATGATCTTATCGGCCGCTATGGTGGCGAGGAATTCGTGGTCATCCTGCGTGACATCGCACCCGTCGAAGCGCTGCGGCTCTCGCAGCGCCTGGTCGAGGCGGCACGCAGCGCCGATGAAGCAAACAATTTATATGGTTGCACCGTCAGCGCCGGCCTGGTGCCCTTCTCGGCGGACATGGAAGCCCACTTCGTCTGGTTGCAGCGCGCCGACCATGCCATGTACTGCGCCAAGGAAAGTGGACGTGATCGACTGGTGGTGTGGGATGCCAGCCTGGCGCGCAAGAACGGAACGCCCTGAACAGCTGCCATCGGCGATGATGGGGAGAACGGGGAAGACGATGAAAAAGCCCGGGGATGATCTGCCAGAGCGCACAGGCAGACGAGGAAAAGCAGACGCAAAAAAGGCCGATGTTTTCGGGGCCGCCACGAGACCACTGTGAAAACATCGACCTAGGGAAATCAAGGCGGGGCGATCGGCAAACTCAAAGAATAGGCTGGTTCCCTGGAAATGCCTGCACCGATGCCCCGGCCATTGCCGCAACGAGCGGCAAAGCGGGCCGTAGAAAGCCCGCTAAATTAGCACTGGCAGTGCCTCCAGTACTAAAAGCGCGAGCAGCGCGCCAAATACCGCGCCCACTGCTCTCAAACTGGTTCGGACCATCCGTGACCCCACCGGGACCTCCCCGCACAACAACAAGCCCGCCAGGGCCATCGGGAGGAAGAACATGAGGTTGTTCATGATGAGGTTGGGCATGATGCGTCTCCTGGTCGAGTTTCTTGGTCTTGCGCGTGGTGCGCGTACTCTTGATGGGGCTTGCCTCTTTTCGAGTATAGGTCGCACACCATGGAAGACAAGGCGAGGTCAGGAACAATCGGTGCTGCACAGCAGCGCAGGCATGGCCCGGAGATGCCCGTCGGGCGGCCCTGACAAAGGACTGACAACCTGCACCACAGCTGTTGCACATGCACAAATTTTTGGCAAGATCGGGCGATTTGGCTTGACCCTGTTTTCTGCGCGGGCGTAAAATTCGCCCGTTCTCATTTTCTGGAGTCCCTCTCATGGGCACTTGTTCGGGTGACAGTTGTTGCCGGTTAATTCCGGGTTAAGCCTCAGCAAGGATTTCAGCAGGACTTCTTCCTGTCGTCATCTTGCACAAGGCAGATGACGGCATCTCATGTCGGTAGCGCGCAGCCTGTTTGACGGGTTTCCCCAGCGCCCTGGCGACAGCGATATTCCCTCACAACGACAGATCGACGATCGACCGCCGCAGACACGGCGGCATAACGCATGCATCACCACGCCTTGCCAGCCCTGCGCTGCGCCGGGCTGGCCTTTGCCTGCCGCCTGCCGCATGCACGCCCGCCTGGCCCATCGCCATGCGCGGCCTGCTCTGCTTGCGCCATCAGGCGCCGATGACGGGGCTCCGCTCAACCAGGCGGAGGCTGCACACATTCCATGAATACGCGAAGACCCAGCGCGCCCTGCCCGCTCGCCCGCGCCCTCGCTGGCGGGGACCGGCCACGGCGCTGATCCGAGGCCGGCAAGTCCAAGCGCTTGCCGGTGCGATGCACATCCTTCGTCCCCGGGACGAAGACCAACAAGAAAAGAAGCACGTCATGAATCTGAACCTGCTGAAAGAAACCTTTGCCAGCTTCATCCGCGCACGCGGCATGGATCGCCACTTCCGCCGCCTGGGCATGGACATGTTCCGCAGCGCCCCGGTCACCCGCGAAGTCCCGCAAACCCTGGCCGAGCAATTGAGCGAAGCCTCCCGCAGCCAGGCGCAAGTCCTGCTGCAGCGCCTACAGTCGCGGCCCGACGGTCTCACCGAATCCGAGGCCGACGCCATCCGCGTCCACAGCGGCCCCAATGAAGTCGAACACGAAAAGCCGCTGACCTGGCCGGTCCACCTGTGGCACTGCTACAAGAACCCCTTCAACCTGCTGCTGACCCTGCTGGCGGCCGTGTCCTTCTACACCGAGGACATGAAGGCGGCCACCGTCATCGGTACCATGGTCGTGGTCTCCACGCTGCTGCGCTTCGCCCAGGAAGCCCGCTCCAACACCGCCGCCGACAAGCTCAAGGCCATGGTCAGCAACACCGCCACGGTGATGCGCCACGACCAGGTCGAAGAGATCGCCGCCGAAGCCCAGCGCTACTTCGACGTGACCCTGCATCCCAAGGGCGCGCGTCGCGTCGAGGTGCCGATCCGCAATCTGGTGCCGGGCGACATCGTGCTGCTCTCGGCCGGCGACATGATCCCGGCCGACCTGCGCCTGCTGTCGGCCAAGGACCTGTTCGTCAGCCAGGCCGCAATGACCGGCGAATCGCTGCCGGTGGAAAAGTTCGTCACCCCCAGCAACCTCAACACCAGCAGCCCGCTGGAGCTGGACAATCTCTGCTTCATGGGGACCAACGTGGTCAGCGGCTCGGCCAGCGGCGTGGTTCTGACCACCGGCAAGCGCACCTATTTCGGCGCCCTGGCCGAACGCGTCACCGCCACCGACCGCACTCCCACTGCCTTCCAGGCGGGCGTGAACAAGGTCAGCTGGTTGCTGATCCGCTTCATGCTGGTGATGACGCCGGTGGTGTTCTTCATCAACGGGTTCACCAAGGGTGACTGGGTCGAAGCCTTCCTGTTCGGCCTGTCGGTGGCCGTGGGCCTCACCCCCGAGATGCTACCCATGATCGTGACCTCGACCCTGGCCAAGGGCGCAGTGGCGCTGTCGCGCAAGAAGGTGATCGTCAAGCGGCTCGACGCCATCCAGAACTTCGGCGCCATGGACGTACTGTGTACCGACAAGACCGGCACCCTGACCCAGGACAAGATCTTCCTGGAACGCCACACCGACATCCACGGCGAGCCCGATGACGAAGTGCTGCAGTACGCCTACCTCAACAGCTACTACCAGACCGGCCTGAAGAACCTGCTGGACGTGGCCGTGCTGGAACACGCCGAACTGCAGCGCGAGATGTCGATCGCCTCGGCCTATCGCAAGGTCGATGAAATCCCCTTCGACTTCCAGCGCCGCCGCATGTCGGTGGTGGTGTCCGAGCGCGAAGACCACCATGAGCTGATCTGCAAGGGCGCGGTGGAAGAGATCGTCTCGGTCTGCTCGCACGCCCGCGTGAACGGCCAGATCGTACCGCTGACGGCCGGACTGCTGGAGGAAATCCGGGCCACCACCGGCAGCCTCAACGCCGAAGGCCTGCGCGTGGTCGGCGTGGCCGCCCGCGAGCTGCCGCCGACCAAGGAGGTCTACAGCCTGGCCGATGAATCGGAGCTGGTCCTGATCGGCTACATCGCCTTCCTCGACCCGCCCAAGGAATCCACCGCACCGGCGCTGGCCGCACTGCGCGCCCATGGCGTGAAGGTCAAGATCCTCACCGGCGACAACGAACTGGTGACCGCCAAGATCTGTCGCGAGGTCGGACTGGAGGTCAAGGGCATGCTGCTGGGATCCTATGTGGAAAAGATGAGCGACGCCGAATTGTCGGAAGCGGTGGAAACCGTGACCGTCTTCGCCAAGCTCTCGCCGGCCCACAAGGAGCGCATCGTGCGCGTGCTGCATGACCGTGGTCACGTGGTCGGCTTCATGGGCGACGGCATCAACGACGCCCCGGCCCTGCGCGCGGCCGACATCGGCATCTCGGTCGATACTGCCGTCGATATCGCCAAGGAAGCGGCCGACCTGATCCTGCTGGAAAAGAGCCTGATGGTATTGGAAGAAGGCGTGCTGGAAGGCCGCAAGACCTTCGCCAACATGCTGAAATACATCAAGATGACGGCCAGTTCCAACTTCGGCAATGTCTTCTCGGTATTGATCGCCAGCGCCTTCCTACCCTTCCTGCCGATGCTGCCCTTGCATCTGCTGGTGCAAAACCTGCTGTACGACGTTTCACAGATCTCGATCCCCTTCGACAACGTCGACAAGGAATTCCTGGAAAAGCCGCAGCGCTGGGATGCCGGCGACATCGGTCGCTTCATGGTCTTCTTCGGCCCGATCAGCTCCATCTTCGACATCAGCACCTTCGCGCTGATGTGGTTCGTCTTCGGTGCCAGCTCGCCGGAACACCAGACCCTGTTCCAGTCCGGCTGGTTCATCGAAGGCCTGCTTTCGCAGACCCTGATCGTGCACATGATCCGTACCCGCCGCATCCCCTTCTTCCAGAGCCGCGCCTCCTGGCCGCTGATGGGAATGACGCTGGTGATCATGGCCATCGGCATCGCCATCCCGATGACGTCGCTGGCGCACTACTTCAAGCTGGAAGCGCTGCCGCTGTCCTACTTCCCGTGGCTGGTGGCGATCCTGGTGGCCTATGCAGTGCTGATCCAGGCCATGAAGGGCTGGTATGCACGGCGGTATGGCTGGCAATAGTCCGGTCGCGCCCAGAAAAAAGCCAGCTCCACGAAGCTGGCTTTTTTACGTCCATCGCGTCACCGCCAGGACCAATCCGCATGGTTCAACGACGCGGCAGTCGCACCGTCACCGCGGTCTGCATCTGGTCATCGGAAGTCATGCTGATGCTGCCGCCATGCGCCTTGACGATCTGCTGGGCGATGAACAGGCCCAGTCCCAGGCCTTCCTTGCGTCCGAGCTCGCGCTCGCCACCGCGGAAGGGGTCGAAGATCACCGGCAGCAACGCTTCCGGGATTACGCCACGATTGGCGATCACGATGACCACCTCGTGTTCGCTGCGTCCGTCGATGCCAATGCAGACCGGATGGCCCGGCACGCCATGCTGCAGGGCATTGCCCAACAGGTTGGCCGCCACCTGGCCCAGGCGGTCGCCGTCCCAGTAGCCATTGTCGTCACCCTCGATGCGACGTTCGATGACGCTGCCCGGGTAGGTGGCCTGGTATTCCTGCACCACCCGCTCGGTGATCTCGCCCAGGCAGGCACTGGCGCGCACCAGCGGAATGCCGCCCGCCAGGCGGGCGCGGGCCAGGTCCAGCATGTTCTCGATCAGCTTGGCCATGCGCTTGCCGCCGTTGAGGATCTGCTGCGAGGCCTTTTGCGCCACCTCTTCCTTGTAGGTCCGCTGCATCAGCGTGGCCGCCATCACCACGGCACTGAGCGGGTTGCGCAGATCGTGGCCGAGGATGGCGATGAACATCTCGTTCAGGCGCAAGGTCTCGGTGCGCTCGCGCAGTTCCAGCGCCAGTTGCTGTTTCTGGCGATACAGCTGGAAGAATACTTCCGCCTTGTTGCGCAGGATGTGCGGCTCGATGGGCTTGTAGAGGAAGTCCACCGCGCCGCTCTCGTAACCCTTGAACAGGCGACGCTCGTCGCGTACGCCGGCCGTCACGAAGATCAGCGGGACGTTGCGGGTGCGCTCGCTGCCACGGATCAGTTCGGCCAGTTCGAAGCCGTCCATGACCGGCATCTGCACATCGATGAAGGCCAGGGCCACCTCGTGCTGCAGCAGCAGCTCCAGGGCTTCCATGCCCGAGCGCGCCAGCAGCAGTTCGACATCGTCACGCTGCAGCAGCGCTGACAAGGCCAGCAAGTTTTCCTCGAGATCGTCGACCAGCAGGAATTTCACCCGTGGCAGGTCTCTTTGTTTCTGTTGTTCTATCACCTGCGTTCCTTTTCCTGGTCATTCCCCTGTACGCCCAGGGTACGCAGCAGATCGGCGATCTGCGAGAGCGTGAGCACATGGTCGATCTTGCCCAGTGCCAATGCCTGTGCCGGCATGTAGGGCACTTGGGCCTGTTGCGGGCTTTGCACCACCGTCATGCCGCCGGCGCGGCCGATGGCCTGCAATCCGGCCGCACCATCGTGGTTGCCACCGGTGAGGACAATGCCCAGCAGCCGCTCGCGGTAGACATCGGCAGCCGACTCGAACAGCACATCGATGGCCGGTCGCGAAAAGTTGACCAGTTCGTCATTGGACATGGCCAACAAGGGCCCATCCTCGCCACGATCAACCAGCAGATGATAATCCGGTGGCGCAAAATGGATCACGCCAGGCAGCGCAGGCAGCTTGTCCTGTGCTTCCACCACCGGCTGGGCGCACCTGTCGGCAAAGATCTGTGGCAGCAGGCTGGGCCGTTCGCGCGGCAGGTGCAGCACCACCATGGTCGCTACCGCAGCATCACGGCGCAGGGCCGGCAAGATCTCCGAGAGGGCCTCTACGCCCCCGGCGGAGGCGCCGATGACCACGGCTTCGATGGGGCGGCCCTCCAGCGAAGGCAAGGCGACGGCACTCACAGCTCACCCTTTTTCTGGAAGATGCGCTCCTCGCGGTCCACTTCGTCGAAGGCCATGCCATGCGAGGAGAATCGCAGCGACTCCTTCGAGCCCAGCCCAAGGAAACCCTTGCGCACCAGTGATTCGCGGAACAGTCCGAGCGCGCGCTCCTGCAGGTGGCGATTGAAATAGATCAGCACATTGCGGCAAGACACCAGATGCATCTCTGCAAACACACTGTCGGTGGCAAGGCTATGGTCGGAAAAGACCACGTTTTTGCGCAGAGACTTGTCGAACACGACGGCACCATAGGCCGCCGTATAGTAATCCGAAAGCGAAGTCCTTGCTCCGGATTTCTGGTGATTGCTGGTAAAGCCGGGAATGCGGTCAAGCTCGTAGACACCGGCCTCGGCCTTCTTCAGCGCGGTCTGGTTGATGTCGGTGGCGTAGATGATGCTGCGCTCAAGCAGGCCTTCCTCACGCAGCAGGATGGCCAGGGAATAGACCTCCTCGCCACTGCTGCAGCCGGCCACCCAGATTTTCAGCGACGGATAGGTACGCAACAGCGGCACCACCTTCTCGCGCAGCGCCTTGAAGTAACCAGGGTCGCGGAACATCTCGCTGACCTGCACCGTCAGGTAATCCATCAGGGCGGGGAAGACGGTGGTGTCATGCAAGACCTTGTCCTGCAGCTGCGAAAGGGTCTCGCAGCCGAAGCGGATCATGGCCGTGGCCAGGCGGCGCTTCAGGGACGCCCCGGCATAACCGCGAAAATCGCAGTGGTATTTCAGGTAGATGGCGTCCAGCAGCAACTGCATCTCGATATCGAAATGCCGGTTTGCCAGAGCCTGTTTTATTTGGGCATCCATACGCGTACCAGGGACAGCAGTTTTTCCACATCCAGGGGCTTGGCGATGTAATCGTTGGCACCGGCGGCCAGGCATTTCTCCTGGTCATCCTTCATCGCCTTGGCGGTCAGCGCAATGATGGGCAGGCGCTTCCAGATGGCCTGCTTGCGAATCTCGCGCATGGCGGTCAGGCCATCCATCTCCGGCATCATGATATCCATCAGCACCAGGTCGATGACCGCTCCGGGCTTGTCCTGGCTGCGTTGCAGCGCATCCAGCGCTTCCCGGCCGTTACGGGCGATCTCGACCTTCATGCCCTTGGGCTCCAGCACCGAGGAGAGCGCGAAGATGTTACGCACATCGTCTTCGACCACCAGGATGCGGCGGCCTTCGAACACCGTCTCGCGGTCACGCGCCACCTTGAGCATGCGTTGGCTTTCCGGCGGCAGCGTGGTTTCCACCTGGTGCAGGAACAGCGTCACCTCGTCCAGCAGTCGCTCCGGTGAACGCGCGTCCTTGATGATGATGGAGCGCGAGAAACGGCGCAGGTTCTGCTCTTCCTCGGCAGACAGCGAGCGGCCGGTGTAGACGATCACCGGCGGGAAGGCCACGTGCTCCTGCTCAGCCATCTTTTCCAGCAACTGATAGCCGGACAGATCGGGCAGGTTCAGGTCCATCACCATGCAGTCGAAGGTGGTCTCGCGCAGACGCGCCAGTGCATCGGTGGCCGTGCGTACGCCGACCAGGTTGATGTTCTCGCCGGCCAGCAACTGGCGGATGCTGTCGAGCTGGCGGGCATCGTCCTCGACCACCAGAACATGGCGCAGACCTTGCAGGAACTTGGCTTCCAGCTTGCGGATGGCGCCGATCAGTTCTTCCCGCTGCACCGGCTTGAGCGCATAACCGATGGCGCCACGCTCCATGGCCTCCTGTGAATAGTCGGCCACCGACACCACATGCACCGGGATATGGCGGGTCTTGGGATTGCGCTTGATCTGGTCCAGCACGCCCAGGCCGGAGAAGTCGGGCAGGTTCATGTCCATCAGGATGGCGCTGGGGCGATACATCTCGGCGGCGGCCACGCCTTCGTTGGCGGAATGCGTCACCACGCACTGGAAACCCATCTCGTGGGCCAGGTCGCGCAGGATCATGGCGAAGGCCGGATCATCCTCGATCACCAGGATCAGGCGCGAGGACGCTTCGATGCGGTGGCGATCATCATCGATGGCGATCTCCTGCAGGCGTGCCGGTGCGGCGGCCGTCGCCGAGGCGCTCGGAACGCGCACGTCCGGCGCCGTCGCCACCTGGGCCGCCTGCAGCGTAGAGGCCGCGGCAGCCGCATTGGCCGTCTTGGGCATCGTCGCGGGTGCACGCAGGATGGCCTGGTCGCCGCTGTAGACCTGCGGCAGCGAGAGCGTAAAGATGCTACCTTCGCCCGGCCGGCTCTGCACGGTGATATCGCCGCCCAGCAGCTGGGCCAGATCACGCGAGATCGACAGTCCCAGACCGGTGCCACCGTATTTGCGATGGGTACTGCCATCGGCCTGGCGGAAGGCTTCGAAGATGAACTGATGCTGGTCCTCGCCGATGCCGATGCCGGTATCGCGCACGGCGAAGGCGATGCGGTTCTGGGCGTCGGCATAGACGCGCAGGCTGACCTCGCCCTTCTCGGTAAACTTGATGGCGTTGGAGAGCAGGTTCTTGAGGATCTGGCCCAGGCGCTGCATGTCGGTTTCCATGCGCTGCGGTGCGCCCGGCTCGACGTCGACCTTGAAGGCCAACCCCTTCTGCTGCGCGGTCATGGCGAAGCTGGCCTTGAGTTCCTCGGCCAGCTTGGTCACCACGAAGGATTCGGAGACGATATCGAGCTTGCCGGCCTCCATCTTGGAGAGATCGAGGATATCGTTGATCAGCGCCAGCAGATCGTTGCCGGCAGAGGAAATGGTCTGGGCGAAACGCACCTGCTCGTCGGTCAGGTTGCCCAGCTTGTTGTCGGCCAACAGCTTGGCCAGGATCAGGGTGGAGTTCAGCGGGGTGCGCAGTTCGTGGCTCATGTTGGCCAGGAACTCGCTCTTGTACTGGTTGGCGCGCTCCAGTTCGGTGGCCTTGTCCACCAGCACCACCTGAGTCTTGGCCAGGTCGTCCTTCTGGATTTCCAGCAGTTGGGCCTGCTCTTCCAGCTGGGCATTGGTCTCTTCCAGCTCGGCCTGCTGGGTTTCCAGGCGCAGTTGCGAGGCCTTCAGGGCCTGGCCCTGCTCTTCCAGCTCTTCATTGTTGACCCGCAGTTCTTCCTGCTGGGCCTGCAATTCCTCGGACTGGCGCTGGGTCTCTTCCAGCAGTTCTTCCAGGCGGGTGCGGTCCTTGGAGGAGCGCACGGCGATGGCGATCTGGTCCGACAGGCGCGCCAGCAGTTCTTCTTCCTCGGGGCGTACCTGGCGCAGGAAGCCGAGTTCGAACACGGCCTGCACCATGCCATCTACCGAGGCCGGCACGATCAGCAGTTCACGTGGCTGGTGACGACCCACGGCCGAGGAGATGGTGAGATAGTGCTCTGGCACGTCCTTGACATGCATGGCGCGATTGAGCTTGGCCGCCTGGCCCAGCAGGCCCTGGCCGTCGCGCAGATTGGGCTGGATCTGCTGCTCGCCGCCATCCTCCAGGGCATAGGCCGCGAAGCGCTGGAAATCGCCGGCGTCGGTGCGCAGATAGATGGCGCCGACCTGGGCGTTCAGATAGGCCGTCAGGAAGGCCAGCGTGTTTTCGCCCAGCGCACTCAGGCGCTGCTCGCCCTGCAGGCGTTCGGCCAGGCCCATCTGGCCGCTGCGAATCCACGTCTGCTTTTCCCGCGAACGATAGTCACGCGAGGTGGTGACGGCGGCAGCGGCGATCAATACCAGCAGCAAGGCCGAACCGCCCCAGGCCACGGCGGTGGAAAAGGCGACTGCGTCACGCCAGTCGGCCTGACGTGTTGCCAACAGATCGCGCTCCTGCTCTTCCATATCGCGGGTCAGGGTACGCACGCGGTCCATGGACATCTTGCCACGGTCCGATTGCACCACGGACAGTGCGCCGGCGGCGTCGCCATTGCGGCGCCGGGTGATGGTCTCGGCCAGTTCTTCCATCTTGTCGTTGACCACCCGTTCCACCTGCGACAGGCGCTTGACCTGCTCCGGATTGTCGGCGACCAGTTCGCGCAGGCGCGTGATCTCGCCCGGCAGGGCGGCCCGTGCCTGGTTGTAGGGATTGAGATAGGTTTCGGTACCGGTCAGCAGGAAGCCGCGCTGGCTGGTTTCGGCATCCTTCAGCGTGGAGACCAGGCTCTGCAACTGCTCGCGCACCTGCATGGTGTGCGAGACGGCATTGGCCGCTTCGCCCCGGCTGACCGAGGCCTCGTAGGTGAACAGGGCGATCAGGATCACCGCCACGATCGCCACCGAAAATCCGATCAAGGGGCCCATCGGCAGCGGTGGGCCGGAAAATGCGCCCTTGCCCTGGCGCTTCAACATGGCAATACGTTCTTCTGCTTGGCTGGAATAAACCCGCACGGTGCGCTCCGTCGTTCGAATCGTTGGTCGAGCTGCGGGGGTTCTTTGTCCCCCTCCCCTGGTCTTGCCTTTTGCCACACGGAAAGCCGGCCATTATACGGTGGCCTACCGGTTCACGCTGCGCCCGGCCTGGGACTGTCTGGGACTGCATGAACCCGGCTAGGACAGACGCCCGCCGGTTCGGTTCCATTGCGCTGACATCCTGGCGCCGACAACCAGTGGCGCCGACCGGCTCAGCTGCCGGCCAGGCCGGCGGCGATGTTGATGGACAGGCCGATGATGGCGGCATTGAAGATGAAGCAGATCAGCGAGTGGGCCAGCACCAACTTGCGCAGCGAGCGCGAGGCCACGCCGACATCGGAAGTCTGCACCGCCACGCTGATGGTGAAGGCGAAATAGAGGAAATCCCAGTAGTCGGGACTGCGCTGCCCTTCGGGAAAGCGCAGCGGCAGGGCGTCGGGATCGTCATCGTCGGCATAGAACAGCCGCGCATAATGCAAGGTGAAGATGGTCCCGATCAGGGCCCAGGAACCAAATACGGTGGAAGCCGTAAAGGCATACCGCAGCAGGCGCCCGCCTTCGCTATGGTGACTGCCCCCGGCCAGTTCCAGCAGGATCGCCAGCAGGCTGGCGATGGCGGCCACGCAGACCATCACCAGCACCACCTGGGCACTCTCGTCCTCGGTCTCGGCCAGGCGCTTGACGGCGCCGGCATCGGCCCGCACCATCATCAGCCACAGGCTCAGGAGATAGAACCACACACCTGCGTTCCAGCCGATCAGGCTACGACCTGTCCAGGTGGACGCGGGAATGCAGACGGCGGCGACGATGCCCACCCCAATGCCGATCAGCAAGCGTGGGTGGACCTGGACGATATGGCGGGCGACGGACATTGTTATTGTTGGGCTCGTACGTGAAGCCGCGGTGGCGTGCAATGGGCAGGACATTAGCATGCCCTGCCCGGCCGGGCCAGTGCTTGCTTGCCAGGGCCGCTCCCACCTAATCTGCAGGTGTTGAAGTGATGAAGTGTAAAGAGGCCCTAACGATTGGGGAACAGACGTGCCAGGCGCACCGCTTCCTCGAAACTGGGCAAGCCGGTCAGGGCCATGGTATTGATGGTCATCGGCCCCTCCACCCTGGCCACGTTGGTGACACGGCCTTCCAGCACCGCCGCCAGCTGGCGCCCCATGAATTCACGCGAAGCCGCCGCCAGCCTGGCCGTCCCGACCGACGAGAATTGCAGTACCAGAATGGCGCGACCGGCCGCATCCTTCTGCGCAGTGGCGCGCTGCACGTCGCTGGCATCCAGGGCCACACGCGGCGCCAGGTAGATGTCGCCGCCCGGGGGATCGCTGATCTGCGCCTTGACCCAACCCTGGGTCGGCACCGTGGTGGCACCGCGCAGTTCGAACAGGGTCGAGGAGGATGGTGCCGCGCTGTCCCGCATGCCACTGGAGGCGCAACCGGCCAGCACCAGTGCGGCAGCGGCGGCGGCCCCCAGCAACAGGGTGCGGCGGCGTGGCGACCCCGAAGGCGGGGCGCAGGGGGTGAGGGAAAACACCGGGGCGCTCAAAATTCATGCTCCTTCAAGGCCCGCTGGGCGCGCTCACGGGCGCTGGCCAGGGCCTCTTCCTCGGTCGGGAAGAGGCCCACGGGAATGTAGGTCTCGGCGATCTCGGGTTCACGCGAGAGGCGCACGAAGACCTGCGCCTCGAATCCCTCGTCGGGTTTTTCCACCGCTTCATAGCGGGCGATGTGGGTACCGCTCTGCAGGACCTTGTCCGTCATGTTGACTCCTGGATTGTCACGAAGAAGGCGTTTAGACAGAACTGGGAGAGCGAGGTTCGGATGCGGCGCAAGGCGCCAGGTATCAGGCCGCCAGCGGGAAGCGCACCGTGAAGAGCGTGCCCAGCCCGTGCTCGCCGCTATCGACGCTGATCACGCCGCCATGGTCATGCGCAATCTCGCGCACGATGGCCAGGCCCAGGCCGCTGCCGGCCACCTTGTCGTTGGCGCGATAGAAACGGTCGAAGATCAGCTCGCGATGTTCCGGCGCAATGCCCGGCCCGGAATCCTCCACCGTCAGCACGGCAGCACCGTCCTCCGCCAGGCAGCGCACCGTGACCGTGCCATGCAGGGGCGAATAGCGCACGGCGTTATCGATGAGGTTGTCGATCAGGTCGCTCAGCAGGAATCGGTCGCCGCGCATGCGCGCTGGCCGCAGGTCGAAGCCGAGGTCGATGCGCTTCTTGTCGGCCTCTTCGATGAAGTGCTGGACCGACTCTTCCAGCAGTTTGTCCAGCGACAGCTCCTCCAGCTTGCGGCTCTCGAACAAGCCCGGCTCGGAACGCGCCAGGGCCAGCAACTGGCGACTCTGGCGGATCATGCGTTCCACCGAGGAATTCATCATCGCCAGGGAACGGGCCGTATCGGGCTGGTCCTGATGCTTGTCGTGCAGCAGCTCCAGTTGCAGCTTGAGCCCCGTCAGAGGCGTGCGCAACTGGTGAGCGACATCGGCCATGAAGTTCTGCTGCGCCTGTTCGCCCTTGTTGATGCGTGCCAACAGTTCGTTCATGGCCACGATCAATGGCTGCAGTTCGACCGGCGCGCCGGCGCCATCGATGGCGCCCAGCTTGCCGTGGTCGCGCTGCTCCAGATTGCGCTGCAGGCTCTTGAGCGGACGCAGACCACGCCGCACGGCAATCAGCACCACCGACAGCGAACCGAAGGTCAGCGCGCCGTCCAGCAGCAGGAAGGAGAGCAGGATGGTGTAGTGGGCCCGGTCGCGCTTGCGGATGGTTTCGGCCACCGCCACCGAAATGATGCCGTTCTTCACGCGTACCTGCATGGCGGCGATGCGCACCGGCTCGCCACGCATCTCTCCATCGAAATTGATGGGTCGGTCGAAGACATCACTCTCCGGCAGATTCGGAAAGCCCTTGTCGCCCACCACGATCTGGCCTTCGGTATTGCGCACGGCGAAGAAGGTGGTATCGGAGTGGTTGCTGCGCAGGATCTGCTCGGCCTGCTGGGTCAGTTCGGCGGTGGTGCGTTCCTGCCGGTGGCGCACCTGGGCGTACAGGCCCCAGGTGGAATCCATCAGGTTCTGGTCGAAGGCGTGCTGGGCCGGCAGCCAGGCCAGCCAGTAGGTCAGGCCGGCGCCGACCAGGTTGAGCAACAGCAGCGGCGCGATCAGCCACTTGAGCAGGTCGCGCCGGATGCTGGCGTGGGTCGGCGATGGGCTGGCCGCGGCGGTGTCGGACATGCGCTGCCAGCCGGGATCAGGTCTCGCTCTTTTCGAGCATGTAGCCAAAACCGCGGATGGTGCGGATCACCACCCCGGAGTCGGCGATCTTGAGGCGGATGCGCGAGACATAGACTTCCACCGCATTGATGGTGAAATCCTCGCCCCAGGGCAGAACGGCGTCGATGATCTGCTGCTTGGAGACCACCCGCGAGGCGTGCTGCATCAGATATTCCAGTACCGTCCATTCGCGCAGGGACAGCTCGATCTTGCGACCATCGATGTCGGCGCGCTTGGTGGCGTTGTCCAGCGACAGGCCGCCCACGGTCAGCTGTGCCGGCTGCGGCGCGCTGCGACGGATCAGGGCCTTGATGCGCGCTACCAGTTCGGGCGTGGCGAAAGGCTTGACCAGGTAATCGTCGGCGCCCAGTTCCAGGCCATGCACGCGGTCGGGAATGGTGTCGCGCGCCGTCAGCAGCAGCACCGGCGTGTTGTTGCCGGCCGCGCGCATGCGCCGCAGGACCTCGAAACCATCGATGCCGGGCAGGCCGATGTCCAGCACCAGCACGGCCGCATTGAAACGCTGCGACAGGGCATCGTGGCCGTTGTTGACGGTATGCACGGTGAATCCATGCGAATTGAGCACGCGCGACAAGCCGTCGGTGAGCACCGGGTCGTCTTCGACCAGCAGAACATTCATAGGAACTTCGAAAGAGAAAAAACAGCGCAAAACCTCTGCGTGACGCTGCATCGTATTGCAGCCGCGCCAATGCTGCAAATCGGGGATTGCCCTAGGCAGCCCGGGGCCGGCGGACGGTGTTACTTTTTTGTCACACTCAGTTTGGCGTCAGCTTGATGACAGTCATTTGTCAGCTTGCCTGCTTAATCTTGCCAGCCGTGCCTGTGAATAAAAATCATTGGCATGTACAGAACAACAATACTGGTCATCAGCCAGCCAAACGGTCTTCATGTCGAAGGACGGAGTAGCCAGCCATTGGAGCCAATCCGGCGCGAGCCGGATTGGCTTCTCGTTTCTCTACTCCACTCACCTCGACACGAACATGAACCGTCTCACGCCGATCGCCGCCGCATTGCTGGCCACCTTTGCCGCTCCCCTGCCCCTGCTGGCGCAACAGACTGCGCCCGCTTCTGCATCCGCTTCTGCGAATACTTCTGCGACCGCCAGCAACCAGCTGGCCCCGGTCACGGTGGAAGGCCGCCGCGACGATTTCGCCAGCACCGGCACCGCCATCAGCAAACTGCCCGCCGACCTGCACGACGTGCCGCAATCGGTAACCGTGGTCAACAAGGCGCAGATGCAGTCGCAGGGCGTGAGCTCGCTGGCCGACGCGCTGCGCAATGTGTCCGGCATCACCCTGGGTGGCGCCGAGGGCGGCCAGATCGGCAACAACATCAACTTGAACGGCTTCTCGGCCCGTACCGACATCTACCTGGACGGCTTCCGCGACCGCGGCCAGTACTACCGCGACACCTTCGCCATCGAGGAAGTGGAAGTGCTGATGGGCCCGTCCTCGATGCTCTTCGGACGGGGCTCCACCGGCGGCATCATCAACCAGGTCAACAAGAAGGCCAACCTGAAGACGGCCACCGAAGTCTCGGCCTCGGTCACCACCAACGGCCTGGTGCGCAGCACCGCCGACGTCAACCGCGCACTGTCGGATACCTCCGCCCTGCGCATCGAAGCCATGGCCCAGAACGGTGCGGCCAGCACCCGCAACCAGACCGACGTACAGGACTTCGGCCTGGCCGGCTCCTACGTCTGGGGCATCGGTACGTCCACCGAGATCACCCTGTCGGCCCTGCTGCAGCACAACCACGACCAGCCCGACTACGGCCTGCCACCGCTGAACGGCCATCCCGTCAATGTCGACCGCAACACCGCCTATGGTCTCAACAGCGACCGCACCAACCAGGACGTGGCCTCCTTCAATGCCGGCATCAAGCACAAGATCGCTCCCGACGTGACCCTGCGCAGCCAGACGCAGTTCAACTACGTGCATACCGATGCCGTGGAAACCGCGCCCAATACCATCGGCACGGTCTCTTCCAGCGGCTTCACGGCACTGACCAATGCCACCAGCAACCTGCCGCTGTCCAGCCTCTACGTGCGCGGCCAGAGCCATGACCGCGACATCCGCGACTACTCCATCTTCAACCAGACCGAGCTGGCGGCCAAGTTCGCCACCGGCAGCGTCAAGCACGATGCCCTGGTGGGCGTGGAAGTGGGCCATGACGGCTACGACAACCAGAACTACTACCGCAACGGCAGCTGCAACGGCCGCTCTCTGAATGCCGCAGGCGCCACCACCGGCTACATGGATTGCGTCAGCGTGGTCAATCCCAGCTACAGCGCCGCCGGCAGCAGCGTGGCCGATACTGCCGGCAACCATGCCGGTGGCAGCGCCAACACCCTTGCCGCCTATGTCGGCGACACCATCGAACTGGTGCCGCAGTTCAAGCTGGTCGGCGGCCTGCGCTATGACCGCTACATCGCCAGCATCAGCAACTCGATCAACGCCGGCAACACCTCAGGCTCCACTGCACTGGCCTCTGCCGACCAGACCGTCAATTTCCTGAGCGTGCGCTCGGGCGCGATCTGGCAGCCCAGCGCAGCACAGGCCTACTACCTGTCCTATGGCACCTCGTTCAACCCCTCGCTGGAACAGTTGACGGGTACCCTGGGCCAGCAGAACCTGGACCCGGAAAAGAACCGCTCCTATGAACTCGGCGGGAAATGGGACCTGGCCGATGGTCTGGCCCTGAGCGCAGCAGCCTTCCAGATCACCAAGGAAAATGCCCGCAGCCTGGTCTCGACCGGGATCTATGCCCTGGCCGGCACGGTACGGGTGAACGGCGCACGGGCCGGCGCTACCGGTCGCATCACGCGTGACTGGCAGGTCGCCGCCAATTACACCTACCTGGATGCCCAGGTCATCGGCGGTGCAGTCTCCGATACCTCGGTCGGCAAGGTCCCGGTCAATACGCCCAAGCACACCCTCACCACCTGGACCACCTACGACCTGGCCCCGCACTGGCAGGTCGGCGGCGGCGCGACCTACATGTCGCAGCGCTATGCCAATGCCACCAACACGGTGCAGGTCGGTGGCTACACCCGCTATGACGCCATGCTGGCCTACACCACCAAGGCCTATGACATCCGCCTGAACCTGTACAACCTGACCGACAAGATGTATTACGATGCGCTGATCCAGTCCGACGGTGGTCGTTCGGTCCCGGGTTCGGGCCGTACCGCGCTGCTGTCGCTCACCTATCGCATGTAAGGCAGAAGAAAACCGATGCTCGTCACCATCCCTCAGTTGCTGGACCCGGCCACCCTGCAGACGGTACGCGACCTGCTGGAGGCCGCCGGTCCCGCCTGGGTGGATGGTCGCGTGACCGCCGGCTACCAGGGCGCGCCACTGAAATTCAACCAGCAGATCGACGAGCGCGCCGAGGTAGCCCTGCAGTGCCAGCACCTCATCGTCGGGGCACTGGAGCGGCATCCTCGCTTCATCAGCGCGGCGCTGCCCAACCTCATCTATCCGCCCATGTTCAACCGCTATGGCGAAGGCATGGGCTTCGGGGCGCACGTCGATGGCAGCGTGCGCATCCATCCGCACAATGGTCGCAAGCTGCGCACCGATGTCTCGGCTACCTTGTTCCTGGCCGACCCGGCCGAGTATGACGGGGGTGAATTGCAGATCGAAGACAGCTACGGCATGCACAGCGTCAAGCTGGCCGCTGGCGACATGGTGCTCTACCCGGCCACCAGCCTGCACAGCGTGACCCCGGTCACGCGTGGCGTGCGCATGGGCTGTTTTTTCTGGGTGCAGAGCCTGGTACGCGACGATGGCCAGCGCCAGATGCTGTTCGACATGGACAACGCCATCCAGCGCCTGAACCAGACCGACGCCGACGCCCAGGCGCGGCGCACGCTGGTGGGCTGCTACCACAACCTGCTGCGACAGTGGAGCGACACCTGAGCGCTGCCGCTCTGAAAATCCCTTAGCTCATTTACTTGAAATAACGCGGGTCCATCCGGCGGAACACCCAGGCCGAGACCAGGGTGATCACGCCCACGATCACGAAGGTGATCTGGAAGCTGGCATTGGTGGCGACTCCCTCAGCGCTCTTGAAGGCATTGACCATGGTGCCGCCGATGGTCACGCCCAGGCCGATGGCCAGCATCTGCACCATCGAAAAGAGACTGTTGCCACTGCCCGCATCATCCTTGCGCAAGCCCTTGAGGGTGACGCTGTTCATGGCCGCGAACTGCATCGAGTTGGACGCCCCGAAGATGGCCAGTTGCACGATGGCCGCCACCAGCGGCCAGCCCGGCGTGATCAGGGCGAAGGACACGATGGACACACCCACGATGGCAGTATTGACCAGCAGGAAACGGTCATAACCATGGCGCTTGACCAGCGGCGCGATCCACGGTTTGGCGATGGTGCCGGCGATGGCTGCCGGCAGCAGCAGCATGCCCGCATGCAGGGGTGAATACCCCAGCCGTACCTGCAACAGCAAGGGCAACAGGAAGGGCACGGCGGACGAACCGATGCGACAGACCAGGTTGCCGGCCAGGCCGATGCTGAAATTGGGTTCACCGAACAGGCCCAGCCGGAACAGCGGCCGCACATGGCTGCGCGCATGCCACCAGTACCCCAGCACGGTGGCCGCCGCCAGCAGGAACAGGGCGGCGCTCCAGGCTCCGCGCTGCGTATCGCAGGGCACATCCAGCGCCAGCGAGAACGCCACCATGCAGGCCGACAGCAAGGCACAGCCCAGCAGGTCGAAGCGCGGCGTGCCGGCCAGGCTGTCGTCGGGCAGGAAGCGCAGTACCGCCGCCATCCCGACCACACCGATGGGCACATTGATCAGGAATATCCAGTGCCAGGACAGGCTTTGCACCAGCCAGCCGCCCAGTACAGGCCCCACCACCGGCCCCAGTTGTCCGGCGATCGAGATCGAGGCCAGCGCGGCAATGTACTGCGCTCCCGGCACGGCCCGCAGCACCGCCAGCCGCCCCACCGGCAACAGCATGGAACCACCCAGCCCCTGCACCACCCGCGCCGCCAGCAGCATCGGCAAGGTGGGTGCCATGGCGCACAGGATGGAACCGACCACGAACAGCAGGATCGCCGCGAAGTACATGCGGCGCGTACCGAAACGGTCGGCAAGCCAGCCCGAGGCGGGCGTGAGCGAAGCCATCGTCAGGGTATAGGCCACCACCACCGGGTGCATGTTCAGGACCGGCTCGCCCAGGCTGCGGGCCATGGCCGGCAAGGCGGTGTTGACGATGGTGGTGTCCAGCGTCTGCATGAAGAAGCCGGAGGCGACGATCCACAGCAAGGCGCGCTGGGTGACCGGGTCATTGACGGAAGAAGCGGCGGGAGACTCGTTCAGGCGTTGCGGCTGGTCGGCGGACATGGTGGAAGGCGGCTGAAAGAAGAAGGCAACACGATGGACAATGCAATGACAAAAAGCGGCGGGGACACGAAATCGTGTCCCCGCCTCACTTCATCATTCTAAGACTTTTGCGGCCGGCCCATCAGAAGGCCTGCGGACGCCACTTCAGCAGGCGCCTTTCCAGCGCGTGCAGCAACCAGTCCGCCGCCAGCGCCACCACCGCCAGCACGATCATGGCTGCGAACACGCCGCTGGCATTGAAGGCACCCTGGGCGGTGGAGATCAACAGGCCGATGCCTTGCTTGGAACCCAGGAACTCGCCCACCACCGCACCCACCAGCGCAAAGCCGAAACTCACATGCAGGCTGGCCAGGATCCACGACAGCGCCGAGGGCACCACCACCGCCATGGTCACCTGCCGGCGCGAGGCGCCGAGGATCTGGGCATTGGCGATCATGTAGCGGTCAGCCTCGCGCACGCCCTGGAAGGCATTGGCAAACACCACGAAGAACACCATCACCACCGCCAGCGCCACCTTGGAAGCCATGCCCAGGCCGAAGGCGATGACGAAGATGGAACCCAGCACCACGCGCGGAATCGAGTTGGCGATCTGGATGTAGAGGCTGAACACATCCGAGAGCAGCTTGTTGCGACCGAGCACGATGCCGGCGATGACGCCGGCCACCGAGCCGATCAGGAAGCCCAATACCGTTTCTTCCAGCGTGACCAGCACCTGGGTCCAGAGCGAGCCCTGGGACGTGCCTTCCACCATCCAGTCATAGATCTGGATCACGATCAGCGAAGGCTGGGAAAAGAAGAAGGGATCGATCCAGCCGATGCGGGCGCAGACTTCCCAGCCGCCCAGCACGATCACCAGGATGGCGATGCGCAGGCCGATGACCAGGTTGCGGCGGCCGCGAATCTTGCGCTGCGCCTCGGCTTCGACGGCGGCGATGTCCATCGTCGCGGCGGAATGGCTTGCTTGTGCTTGTGTCATGTTGCTCACCTGTGGTCGGATTTCGTTATTCAGATTCGTTGTCGGGAAAGGTCGCTGGTGGCTACCTGGTGCCAGATGCCTGATCCCTCAGGCGATATGGACTTCCTCGCGCAGATCGGCCCAGATGCGGCGCGAGATGTCGATGAAGCGCTGCTCGTAGCGCACCTCTTCCATCACGCGCGGACGCGGCAGGTCGATGGGATAGACGCTCTTCAGGGTGGCCGGGCGGGCCGTCAGCACATAGACCTTGTCGGCCAGGGCGATGGCTTCTTCCAGGTCGTGGGTGACGAACACCACCGAGCCGGAATGGGCCGACCACAGGCGCAGCAGTTCGTCCTGCATCAGGGTACGGGTCTGCATGTCCAGAGCCGAGAAGGGCTCGTCCATCAGCAGGATTTCGGGGCTGTTGATGAAGGTCTGCGCCAGCGCCACGCGCTTGCGCATGCCGCCGGAGAGCTGGTGCGGATAGTGGTCACCGAACTTGTCCAGACCCACCCGGCGTATCCATTCATCGGCCAGCGCATGCGCCTGGGCCTTGGACTGGCCGCGGAACATGGGGCCGGCGGCGACGTTGTCGCGCACGCTGCGCCAGGGGAAGACGGCATCGTTCTGGAACACGAAGCCGATGCGCGGATCGATGCCGTTGACCGGCTGCCCCATCACGCGCACCTCGCCCATGGTGGGCTTCAAGAGACCCGTGATCAGCGACAGCGTGGTCGACTTGCCGCAGCCGGTGGGGCCGACCACGGCCACGAATTCGCCCCGGGCCACGCTCATCGAAAAATCACGCAGGGCCACGGTGGCCTTGCCGTCGGCAGTGATGAAGCGGCAGGTCACGTTGCGCAATTCGATGGCCGGGGTTTCCTGGGCGGCGTTGCCGGCGGGGGTGAAGGCGTGCTGGTTGATCGCATTCATCGGGTGGCTCTTTCGGGGCTGGAGGTTGAGTACCGCCCTGACGCGAAATTTCGCATCATGGCATCAAGCATGGTTCGGAAGCGGGACCGGCGGCGGCGCCCGTCCCGGGGTGCTATCGGACGCTGATCCTATTTCACGGCGTCGACGAATTCATCCGTATAGGTCTTGGACAGGTCCACGTGCTTGCCCTTGACGTTGGGATTGAATCCCGAGAGCACGGCCAGTACGGTTTCCGGCCCGCCCTTGGGCATCTTGCCGTCCTGCGAATACATGGGCAGCGAGTTGCTCAAGGCCTGCACGTACAGCGGCTTGTTGTTGCCGTAGTAGTCCTTGGGCATCTTGTCGGCGATCTGTTCGGCGCTGTGGGTGTTGATGAACTTGAGCGTCTTGACGAAGGCGCGCGCCAGTTTCTGTGCATCGTCCTTGTGGCTGTTGAGCCAGCTGCGCTGCACATAGACGCTGGAAGCCGGATACAGGCCACCCAGCGCCTTGACCGTGCCTTCCACGGTGCGCATGTCGATCAGCACCTGGGCGTCGCCCATCTTCAGCAATTGCGAGGCGGTCGGCTCGGTGGTCATGCCGGCATCGATGCGGCCCTGTTTCATGGCGGCGATGAAGGTATTGTCTGCGCCCACCGGCAGCACCGAGAACTGCTTGGAGGTAATGCCATGGCGCGAGGCCAGGTACTGAGTCAGGAAGTTGGTGGACGAGCCCAGCCCGGTCACGCCCAGGGTCTTGCCCTTGGCATCGGCCATACTCTGGAAGTGCGGCGCGGCCTTGGTGGAGACCAGCTCCACCTCACCCGGCACCTGGCCCAGGATGGTGATGGCGGTGATTTCCTTGCCCTTGGTCTGCAGGTCGATGGAGTGGTCGTAGAAACCGACCACGGCCTGCACGGCACCGGCCAGCAGTTCGTTCTCGGCGTCGACCCCGGCCGGCTGCGACTGCAGCTCGACGTCCAGGCCCTCTTCCTTGAAGTAGCCCAGTTGCTCGGCCAGCTTGGCCGGCAGATAGACCATCTTGTTGATGCCGCCCACCATGATGGTGATCTTGGCGGCAGCCGAGGCCTGGCCGGGGAAAGCGGCCAGGGTTGCGCCGGCCACGGCCAGCGACAGCAAGGTTTGGCGAATGTTCTTGTTCACGATGTCTCCTGTTGGTCGAATCGGGATGCTGCGGATGCAGCGGATTCTAGGGTGTTCGGCGCGTGCGTGCAGGGAGGCCTTACTTCACCTGATCGACGAACTCGTTGGTATAGGTCTTGGACAGATCGATGTTCTTGCCCTTGATGTTGGGGTTGAAGCCGGCCATCACCTTCAACACCTGCTCGGGGCCACCGGCGGGCATCTTGCCATCGGGCGAATACATGGGCAGCGACGCCTTCAGCGCCTGCACGTAGATGGCCTTGTTGCCGCCGTAGTAATCCTTGGGCATCTTGTCGGCGATCTCTTCGGCCGAATGGGTCTGGATGTACCTGAGGGTCTTGACGAAGGCGGTGGCCAGCTTCTGCGACTCGGCCTTGTGGCTGTTCATCCAGGAGCGGTGTACATAGACGCTGGAGGCCGGATAGAGCCCACCCAGTGCGGCGCGGGTGCCATCGACGCTGCTCATGTCCACCAGCACCTTGGCCGCGCCCGTGGACAGCAGGATGGAAGTGGTCGGCTCGGTGGTCCAGGCCACGTCCACGCGCTTTTGCTTCATGGCGGCGATGAGCGTATTGCCGGCGCCGACCGGCAGCATCGAGTAGTCACCCGACTTCAGGCCGGCGCGGCTGGCCAGGTACTGGGCCAGGAAGCTGGAAGACGAGCCCAGCCCGGTCACGCCCAGGGTCTTGCCCTTGAGGTCGGCCATGCTGCGTACGCTGTCGGCCAGGTCGGCGCGCACCATTTCCATGCCGCCCGGTACCAGCAGCAACTGGGTGATGGAGGTGACTTCCTTGCCCTTGCTCTGCAGGTCGATGGAGTGGTCGTAGTAGCCGACCACGGCCTGCACGGCGCCGGCCAGCAGCTCGTTCTCGGCATCGACCCCGGCCGGCTGCGACTGCAGTTCCACGTCCAGGCCGGCTTCCTTGAAGTAACCCAGGCTTTCGGCCAGCTTGGGCGGCAGGTAGATGAGCTTGTTGATGCCGCCGACCATGATGATGATCTTGTCGGCGGCATGGGCCTGTGGCGCGGCCAATGCCAGGGCGCAGGCGGTGATGGCGGTGGCGCCGGCGGCGATGAGGGTACGGCGTAAAGGGGTGGCGCGGGCGGACGAAAACACACGAACGGCGTGACGCATTATGATTGCCTCCTGATTATGGGTGGGATGGTCTGTCGCCATCTTCACTTTTTATTGATCTGCGGGCCTATTCTAAGAAGCCGAAACCTTCATCCAGCTTTCCAAAAAACGGCTTTTTTATTTGCAGCGCAACAAAAAAGATGCCAAAGAAACACGAGACTACCAAACACGAGACTACCGCATGAAATTGCTCCTGATCGAAGACAATCCCCAGCTTGCCCACTGGCTGGAGCAGATTCTCAAGGAACACAAGTTCAAGGTCGATATCGCCGCCGATGGCGAGATCGCCGACCAGGTGCTGCGCGACGAGAACTATGACGTCGTGCTGCTGGACCTGATGCTGCCCAAGATGCATGGCAAGAACGTGCTGCGCCGCCTGCGCGAGCGTCACAACGGCGTGCCGGTGATGATCCTGACCGCCAGCGGCTCCATCGACGAAAAGGTGGAATGCCTGGGCGCCGGGGCCGACGACTACCTGGTCAAACCCTTCGAGATCCGTGAACTGGTGGCGCGCATCAAGGTACTGGTACGCCGCCAGACCCCCGACAAGGCCGCCGAAATCCACTGTGGCGACCTGGTCTACGACAGCAACACGCGCCAGTTCGCGGTGGCCGGCACCACCCTGGCGCTGCCGGCACGCGAGCACGATGTGCTGGAAGTGCTCATGCTCAAGCAGGGCAAGACGGTCTCCAAGACGGCGCTGATGAAAGGCGTCTTCAGCCTCTCCGAAGAACCCAGCGCGGACGCCATCGAAATCTACATCTCGCGCCTGCGCAAGAAGCTGGAACATTCCTCGGCCGCCATCATGACCCTGCGCGGGCTGGGCTACCTGCTGCGCCAGAAAGATGATTGACAGCCTGCGCCTGCGGCTGCTGTGGTGGCTGCTGATCCCGATGGCGGTCTATGTGGGCCTGTCCACCAGCGACGCCTACGACAACGCCGTCTCCAGCGCCACCCTGGTGCAGGACCGCGCCCTGCTGGCCTCGGCCCGCATGATCGCCGGCCAGGTGGGCTGGAACGAGGGCGCGCCAGTGGTCTCGGTGCCGCCGGCGGCGCTGGAACTGTTCGCCTCGCCGGCCCAGGATGCGGTCTATTACCAGGTGCGGATGGATGACGACACGCTGCTGGCCGGCCGCCCCGATTTTCCCGCCCAGCCCGACTTCGCGGCGCTCTACCCGGTCTATACGACCACTACCTTCGAAGGCCGGCCGCTGCGTGTGGTGAGCTATATCCGCGCCCTGTTCGACGAGGGGACGCTGCGCATGGTGGCGGTCTCGGTGGGCCAGACCATGCAGGGTCGCCAGCAGATGATCGACGACCAGTGGCATGCCTCGCTGCGGCGCCAGATCGTGCTGTTGCTGTTGGCCATCAGCCTGGTGGTGCTGGGCCTGACCATGGAATTGCGGCCCATCCTGGCGGTCAAGGACGCACTGGCCACACGCCAGCCCGATTCGCTCACGCCCCTGCAGGCCGGTGGCCTGCAGCAGGAACTGCGGCCCATCGTGGAGGCGATCAACCAATACATCTTCCGCCTCAATGCCCAGGTCACCGTGCAGAAGCGCTTTGTGGCCGATGCCGCGCACCAGTTGCGTACGCCCCTGGCGGTGATCGACTCGCAGATCCAGTTCGCCCGCCAGCTCGAGGATCCGCAGCGGGTGGCCCAGGTGCTGGCCTCGCTGCAGGAGGGCAGCCGCAGCATGACCGACCTGACCAACAAGCTGCTGTTGCTGTCGCAGGCCGAAGCCTCCAATGGCAGCGCCTTCCCGCGCGGCCCGGTGGACCTGCTGTCGGTAGCGGCGATGGTGCTGGAAGAACTGGCCGGGCTGGCCCTGAAGAAGAACATCGACCTCGGCCTGGAGACCACCCTGGAGAGTGCCATGGTCACCGGCAACGAAGCCCAACTGGGCGGCATGCTGATGAATCTGATCGACAATGCCCTGCGCTACACCCCGGAGGACGGCAAGGTCACCGTGGGGCTGGAGCACAGGCGCAAGCAGATCATCGTCACGGTGACCGACAATGGTCCCGGCATCCCCGCAGAAGTGCGCGAACGCGTGTTCGAGCGCTTCTATCGCAATGCCCGCCCGGACCAGCCCGGCTCCGGCCTGGGCCTGGCCATCGTGCGCGAGATCGTGCAAGCCTCGCAGGGCGCGATACGGCTGGAAGTGCCGGCCACCGGCACGGGTCTGGTGGTGGTCGTCAGCCTGCCGGCCATGGCGGCGCCGCCCACTGTACGCTGAACGCGCCACCGGCAATACAAAATCCCGCAGCGCACATAAAACCTGAGCAAAAAGTATCACCGCCCTTCACGCTTTTGGCGTGGAGCGCCGCGCCCTGGGCTCGTACTCTTGGCCTGGCCGTCAGACAGGCTGTGTTGGCACTCCGCTATGTTCCCCCGAAGCGGTTGCGCGCAATACGTGACACGTCAACGTGACACGTGACTGGTGATCGATAAAAAATATCAGGAGACAAATCGTGAACAGGTTCTACTTGGGCGCCGCGTGCGCCGTCCTTGGTGCTGCGCTGCCGCTGTCGGTATCGGCGCAGTCCTGCAACGTCCCCGTGCTGAAGGTACTGGCCCAGAAAAGCCTGGGCCTGACCGTGATGGAAAAATCGCTGGCCGATTACCAGAAGCGCAGCGGTACCCGCGTCGAGATCAGCTACTTCGGCGAGAACGACCGTCGTGCCAAGTCGCGCCTGGACGCCTCCACCAAGGCCGGCTCCTACCAGGTCTACTACGTCGATGAAGCCAACGTGGCCGAATTCGCCTCGGCCGGGTGGATCGTGCCGCTGCTGAAGTATTTCCCCAAGGAAGCCGACTACGACGACTTCCTGCCCGGCCGCCGCGCCGTGGCCAGCTACAAGGATGTGGCCTACTTCGCGCCGCTGATCGGCGGCTCGGACTTCCTCTTCTATCGCCGCGACCTGCTGGAGAAGGCCGGCCTGCCGGTGCCGCGCACCCTGGACGAACTGGTGGCCGACATCAAGAAGCTGCATTCCCCGCCCAGTGTGTATGGCTGGGTGGCACGCGGCCAGCGCGGCTCGGGTATGAACGTGTGGCGCTGGGCGCCGTTCATGCTGGCACAAGGCGGCAGCTGGACCGACAAGAACAACCAGCCGGCCTTCAATTCGCCGGCGGCAGTGAAGGCCACGCAGCTCTATGCCGACCTCTTCAAGTACGCGCCACCGGGAGCTGCCACCTACGACTGGAGCAATGCGCTGGAAGCCTTCCGCTCCGGCAAGGTGGCCTTCATGATCGAGTCCACGCCCTTTGCCGACTGGATGGAAGACAGCAGCAAGTCCAGCGTGGCCGACAAGGTCGGCTATGCCCGTCCGCCCGCCCCTCTGCCCTCGGCCGCCTATGGCCACGGCCTGGCCATCTCGGCCGTCGGTGCCAAGGATGAATGCACGCGCCAGGCAGCCGGCAAGTTCATCGCCTTCGCCACCGGCAAGGAACAGGAACAGGCCCGCCTGCGCGAAAAGGTGTTCAGCGACTACAACCGCAACAGCACCGTCCAGAGCGACTACTTCCAGAAGAACGTCAAACCGCAGATCCTGGCCGGTCTGAAGGACACCACCCCGGTCTCCAAGCTGACCATCTGGCCCAGCCCGCAATGGCCGGACATCGGCGACAACCTGGGCGTGGCGCTGGAGGAAGTGTTCACCGGCACACAAAAGGACATTCCGCGCGCGCTCAACGATGCTGCGCAATATGCGCAGGATGCGATGGAACACGCACGCAAGTAAGCCGGCCCCTCAGCGGCTTGACAACGACCTTTGACGATGTCGCCGCCATGGCCCTGCGCCGCGGCGGCTTCCGGAGTCCTGCATGTTCAATCGTGGAAAGACCTCGCTGCCCTACCTGTTCCTGGGACCGTCGCTGCTGGT
This sequence comes from Herbaspirillum sp. AP02, assembly GCF_015767275.1. Lineage (GTDB taxonomy): Bacteria > Pseudomonadota > Gammaproteobacteria > Burkholderiales > Burkholderiaceae_D > Herbaspirillum. Next base: position 244,346 of record NZ_JADWMY010000008.1, on the reverse strand, counting down.
GATGCTGGTGCTGGGCCTGGTGCCGACGGTGGCGGCCATCAACCTGGCCCTGAAGAACCGCGTACTGCGCTATCCCGACAGCGACTATGTCTGGCTGCGCAATGTGGAAAGGCTGCTGTCGGACCGGCGCTTCCTCAACGCCATCGAAGTCTCGGCGATCTGGGAAGTGGTGACCGTGGTCGGCGCCGTGGTGGCGGGTGTACTCATCGCCATCTATCTCTTCGAAAACGTCCACGGCAAGTGGCGACACGCCATGTGCGTGCTGCTGATCACGCCGGTACTGCTGCCCCGGGTGTCGGCGGCCTTCATCTGGAAGTTCATGTATTCGCCGCTGACCGGCATCCTGGGCTGGCTGCTGGGGCTGGTGGGCATCCATGACACGGCCTTCCTGTCCGACCCGGTGATGGCGCTGTATGCGGTGGCGCTGGTGGATATCTGGCAATGGGGCCTGTTCTTCGCCGTGATCGTGCTGAAACTGCTGGAAACGCTGCCTCCTGAACCACTGGAAGCGGCGCGGCTCGACTATGCCCGCACCTGGCAGGTGTATGCCTACATCGCCCTGCCGATGCTGAAGGCGCCCTTGATGAGCCTGGTCTTCATCAAGATGGTGGAGTCGCTGCGCTCCTTCGACCTGATCTACGTGATGACCAAGGGCGGCCCCGGCGTCACCACCGAGACGCTGGACATGTATGCCTATGCCCAGGGAATCGGGCTGTCGGGCAAGGTCTCGTATGCCTCCACCATGGCGGTACTGATGATGGTGGCGACCACGCTGATCTTTACCCTGATCTGGAAGCGGGTGAGCAAATGGGAAGACTGATCACACGCTGCGCCGTCTGGGGCGTGGGCATCCTGCTGGTGCTGATGGCGCTGTTTCCGCTGCTGTGGGCGCTGCTCAATTCGCTCAAGACGCTGCTGGACATCGTCACGCCCACGCCGCGCTTCATTTTCACGCCCACGCTGGAGAATTACCGGCAGGTCATCGGCAGCCCGGAAGTGTTGACCGGCCTGACCAACAGCGCCGTCATCGTCGGCAGCGCGGTACTGCTGGGCACGCTCATGGGCGTACCGGCAGCCTATGTGATTGCCCGCTATCACGTGCCGGGCAAGCGCGACATCCAGTTCTTCCTGCTGTCGCTGCGCTTCCTGCCGCCGGTGGCTGTGGCCATCCCGCTCATTGCGATCTGGGTCGACCTCGGCCTGTACGACACGCGTTTCTCGATGATCGTGACCTATCTGCTGACCACGCTCTCGACCATCACCTGGCTGTCGATCCCGGTGTTCCAGCGCATGCCGCGCGAGATCGAGGAAGCCGCCACCCTCGATGGCTACGGCCCCTATGCGGTGTTCTGGAAGATCGCCCTGCCCAACTGCGCGGGCACCCTGCTGGGCGGGATCATCTTCAGCTTCGTGCTGGTCTGGAACGAGCTGATGATCGCCCTGGCCCTGACCTCGTCCAACAGCGCCACCTTGCCGGTGGTGGCTTCGGCCTTTACCTCGATGGGCCAGGAAGTACCGTGGGGGGTGATCAATGCCTCCACCGTACTGCTGGCGCTGCCGCCCCTGATCTTCGTCGGCGTATTGAGCCGGCTGTTGAATTCCATGCTCAAAGCGAAATAGGAGACTCCATGCAAGCCCTCGTACTCGAAGCCACCCGCGAACTGAAGCTGCGCGAGATCGACCTGCCGCAACAGGTGGGACCGCAGGATGTACTCATCCGCATCCATACCGTCGGCATCTGCGGCAGCGACCTGCATTACTACACCCATGGCAGCATCGGCCCCTTCAAGGTGGAAGCGCCGATGGTGCTGGGCCATGAGGCCTCCGGCACGGTGGCCGAGGTCGGGGCCGAGGTCACCCATTTGAAGGTGGGCGACCGCGTCTGCATGGAGCCGGGCATCCCGCGCCTGGATTCGCCGGCCACGCTGCGCGGGCTGTACAACCTCGACCCGGCGGTACGCTTCTGGGCCACGCCGCCGATCCACGGCTGCCTGACCGGCAGCGTGGTGCATCCCGCCGCCTTCACCTATCGCCTGCCGGACAATGTCAGCTTCGCCGAGGGTGCCATCGTCGAGCCGCTGTCCATCGGCCTGCAGGCCGCCACCAAGGCGCGCATGAAACCGGGCGACACGGCCGTGGTAATCGGCGCCGGCACCATCGGTGCGATGACCGCTCTGGCCGCCCTGGCCGGTGGCGCGGCACGGGTGATCCTGGCCGACGTGGTGGCGGAGAAACTGGCGCACTTCGCCGGCAACCGCGCCGTCACCACGGTCGATGTAACGCAGCATTCGCTGGTGGACGTGGTGCATCAGCTCACCGGCGACTGGGGCGCGGATGTGGTGTTCGAAGCCTCCGGCCATGGCGGCGTCTATCAGAGCCTGATGGACCTGGTCTGCCCGGGCGGCTGCGCGGTGCTGGTGGGCATGCCGCCGGAACCGGTGGCGCTGGACGTGGTGGCCATGCAGACCAAGGAAGTGCGGCTGGAATCGGTCTTCCGCTATGCCAACATCTTCCCCCGGGCGCTGGCCTTGATCAGCTCGGGCATGATCGATGTGAAGCCTTTCATTTCACGCAAATTCCCCTTCTCGCAAAGCATCCGCGCTTTCGAGGAAGCTGCCAGCGGGCGTCCCCAGGACGTCAAGATCCAGATCGAGATGGAAGGCTGACCATGGCCGACATCCACTGCCAGGGACTGGCCAAGCACTATGCCGGTGGCCCGCCGGTGCTGCACCCTCTGGACCTGCACATCGGCGACGGTGAATTCGTGGTCCTGCTGGGCCCTTCCGGCTGCGGCAAATCCACCATGCTGCGCATGATCGCCGGCCTGGAAGACATCTCCGGCGGCACCCTCGCCATCGGCGGCCAGGTGGTCAACGCGCTGCCGGCGCGGGATCGCAACGTGGCCATGGTGTTCCAGAACTATGCGCTCTACCCGCACATGAATGTCTATGACAACATCGCCTTCGGCCTGCGGCGGCTCAAGCGACCCGCCGCCGAGATCGACCGCCGGGTGCGCGAGGTCGCCGCCATGCTGAACCTGGACACCCTGCTGGAGCGCAAGCCCCGCGCCATGTCCGGCGGCCAGCAGCAGCGCGCCGCGATTGCCCGGGCCATCATCAAGACGCCCTCGGTGTTCCTGTTCGACGAACCGCTCTCCAACCTGGACGCCAAGCTGCGCGCCCAGTTGCGCGGCGACATCAAGCGCCTGCATCAGCGCCTGCGCACCACCACCGTCTACGTCACCCACGACCAGCTGGAAGCGATGACCCTGGCCGACCGCGTGGTCCTGATGCAGGAGGGCCGCATCGTCCAGGCCGGCAGCCCGGCCGAGCTCTACCGCTACCCGCGCAACCTGTTTGCGGCCGGCTTCATCGGCACGCCGGCCATGAATTTCCTCTCCGGCGTGGTACAGCGGCAAGGGCAGGACGTGATCATCGACACAGCCCATCAGAGCTGGGCGCTAAAAGGTGAAAGGTTTTCACGCCTGCGCCAGGGAATGGCGGTAAAGTTGGCGATACGTCCCGACTACGTCCGCATTGCCGGCCAGCGGGACACAGCCGCCAGCCTGACCTGCCCGGTCAGCGTGGAACTGGTCGAGATTCTCGGTGCCGACGCACTGCTGACCACCCGCTGCGGTGAAGAGACGCTGACCGCACTGGTCCCTGCCGAGCGCCTGCCGCAAACGGGCGCGCCGCTGACACTGGCCTTCGATCAGCATGACCTGCATGTGTTCGATGTAGCAAGCGGAGAGAACCTGTCGCTGCCCGAGGGCGCCCTGCCGGCCCCCTGGCATGACGACGGCCCGCATGGCAAGGAGACCAAGCATGAGTCCGGATCTGGAACTGGTGCATACCCGCCAGGACGAATCGTTCAGGGCCTGGGTGCATGACTACCCGCACACGGTGGCCAAATGGCACTTCCATCCCGAATATGAAGTCCACGTCATTACCGCCTCCAGCGGCAAGTTCTTCGTGGGCGATTGCATCGACGACTTCGGTCCCGGCAACCTGGTGCTGACCGGCCCCAACCTGCCGCACAACTGGGTCAGCAACCTGGGGCAGGATCAGCACCTGGCCGGCCGTGACCTGGTACTGCAGTTCTCGCGCCCCTTCGTGGAGCGCATGGTGGGTGCCATTCCCGAACTGGCCCCCTTGCAGGAACTGCTCGATGGCGCAGCGCGTGGCCTGCAGTTTCCCGATGCATTGGGGATATCGATCACCCCGCTGATGCAGGAACTGGCCCAGGCCGGCGGTGCGCGGCGCGTGGTACTGATGATGTCGGTGCTGGAACAGCTGGCGTCCTGCCCCGAACGCAGGCCGCTGGCCGGTCCGGGTTACGACCTCAACGCGCAACGCCACATGTCGTCCACCATCAACCAGGTGCTGTCCTATATCCGCCAGAACCTCGGCAGTAACCTGCGCGAGACGGACGTGGCCGACCTGGCCGGCATGAGCGTGAGCAGTTTTACCCGCTTCTTCAAGCGCCATACCGGCTGCACCTTCATCCAGTACCAGAACGGCCTGCGCCTGAACGAAGCCTGCGAACTGCTGATGTGCACCGAACTGAGCGTGACCGAGGTGTGCTACCGGGTGGGCTTCAACAATCTTTCCAATTTCAACCGCCAGTTCCTGGCCTGCAAGGGCATGCCGCCCTCGCGTTTCCGCTCGCTGCACCGGCTCAATGACGACGTCCGGGCAGTGGCCTGACCCCTACTCTGCAAGCAAAGGAAATTGATTTGAGCTATCTGGGCATCGACCTCGGCACTTCCGAAGTGAAGCTTGTCCTCACCGACGACGACTCCCGCGTCATCGCCATCACCGGTGCCAGGCTGCGCGTGGACAACCCGCACCCGCTGTGGTCCGAACAGGCGCCGCAATCGTGGTGGAACGCCACGCAGGACGCCATCGCCGCGCTGCGCACCGAGGCCCCGCAGGCCTTCTCGGCGCTGCGCGGCATCGGCATCTCCGGCCAGATGCATGGCGCCACCCTGCTGGACCGCAATGGCAACGTACTGCGCCCGGCCATCCTGTGGAACGACATGCGCGCCCACGCCGAGTGCGTGGAACTGGAAGCGCTGGTGCCGGATGCCGCCCTCATCACCGGCAATCGCGCCATGCCCGGTTTTACCGCGCCCAAGCTGCTGTGGCTGTCGAAGTACGAACCGGCGGTCTACCGTGCCATCGACAAGGTCTTGCTGCCCAAGGATTACCTGGGCTGGAAGTTGACCGGCGAGTTCGTCTCCGAGATGTCGGACGCGGCCGGCACGCTCTGGCTGGACGTGGCGCGGCGCGACTGGTCCGAGCGCATGCTCGCGGCGACCGGACTGGACCGCAGCCACATGCCGCGCCTGGTGGAAGGCAGCGCCGTGGCCGGCCAGCTACGCGAGGAATTGCGCCGCGAATGGGGCATCGGCGGCCCGGTGGTAGTGGCCGGCGGCGCCGGTGACAACGCCGCCAGCGCGGTGGGCATCGGCGTGATCCAGGCGGGCGATGCCTTCCTGTCGCTAGGCAGCTCGGGCGTCCTGTTTGCCGCCACGGAGCGGCACGCCCCCAACCCGCAACAGGGCGTGCACGCCTTCTGCCACTGCCTGCCAGGACAATGGCACCAGATGAGCGTGATCCTGTCAGCCGCTGCCAGCCTGCATTGGCTGTCCGGCGTGGTCGGTCGCGAGGTGGCCGAACTGGTCGCCGGCGCCGAACGCCTGAGCGTGACGCAACAGGCCCAGGCACCGATCTTCCTGCCCTATCTCAACGGCGAACGCACTCCGCACAACGATGCCAATGCCAAGGGCGTGCTGTTCGGCATGACACCGGCGCATGACAGCGCCCACCTGGCCTATGCCGTGATGGAAGGTGTGGCCTTTGCCATGGCCGATGGTTACGCAGCGCTGCAGTCGGCGGGCACCGTGTTGCAGAGCGCCGCCCTCGTTGGCGGCGGATCGCGCAGTGCGTTCTGGGGTGAATTGTGTGCCACGGCGCTGGGGATTCCCTTGCGGCGACATGCGGGGGCAGAGGTCGGCGCGGCGCTGGGGGCAGCGCGCCTGGGGAGGTTGGCGCATACGGGGGAGGATGTGGGAAGGGTCTGCGTGGCGCCTGAAGTCTTGGAGGCGTATCAGCCGGACACCACGAAACAGACCCAGACAGCCCACAGATTGCAGCAGTATCGGAATCTGTATGGATCGTTGCGGGAAGCATTTTCCACCTTCACGGCAGTGCGAACTTAGCCGTACTGCCAAGAGTCGGCGAAGATTCGCTCCGGCGCATCATTGCTCGCTATCGGAGCTATCCTTCTTGAGATCGGCAAACTTGTCAGCCATGGTCGGATTACCCCGCGTGAGCCGCTTGATCGTGACATCCTGCGCCTTGTCGTTGGCCAGGCGCAGGTTGCGGTCGGTGCCAAGCAGGGCTTCCTTGGTCTTCTGCAGGTGGTCGATGGACTTGTCGATTTCCTCTATCGCTGTCTGGAAGCGACGTGACGCCAGGTCGTAGTTCTTGGCGAAGGCGGTCTTGAAGGTATCGAGCTCGGATTCGAAGTTGGTAATGTCGATGTTCTGCGCCTTCACCAGTGCCAGCTCGGTCTTGTATTTCAAGGAATTGAGCGCGGCATTCCTGAGCAGGGTGATGATGGGAATGAAGAACTGCGGGCGGACCACGTACATCTTCGGGTAGCGATGGAAGACGTCGACGATGCCAGTGTTGTACAGCTCGCTCTCGGGTTCCAGCAGCGAGACCAGGACGGCGTATTCGCAGCCCTTTTCCTGGCGGTCCTTGTCCAGCTCCTTGAGGAAGTCCTCGTTGCGGTTCTTGGTGGCGGTACGATCGCTCTCGTTCTTCATCTCGAACATGATGGAGACGATCTCGGTACCCGCCTCGTCCGTATCGCGGAAGATGTAGTCGCCCTTGCTGCCGCTGCGGGCATCGTTGTCCTTCTCGAAGTAGGCACGCGGGAAGGCGGTGGCACGGATACGATTGAACTCGGTCTCGCAGTGCTGCTCCAGGGTTTCACCGACCATCTTGGTGGAGAGCCGCGCCTTCATGTCGCGCAGGCGCTCGATCATGTCTTCGCGGTCCTTGATCTGGGTTTCGTACTTGTCCTTCAGCGATTTCTCGGCCAGCTGCTTTTCCAGTTCGGCGCGCACCAGGCTGCTCTTGAGCTCATCCCGCTGTTTTTCCACCACGCCGACCGCTTCGTTGACGGCCAGTTTCTGGGTGATGGCGATGGATTCCATCCTGGCCTTGAGCGCCTGGATCTCGGCATCCTTTTCGCTGACGGTCTGCTGCAGTTGCTGGGCCAGGCGGGCCTCGGCCAGTTGCAGGTCGGACAGCTTTTCCTTTTTCGCCTGCTCCAGGTCATGGGCCAGCCGGTCACGTTCCTTTTCCACGTTGGCCATGGCTTCGGCCACGGCCATCTTCTGGGCGAGTTCACCGGCCTCCAGGCGGGCCTTCAATTCCTGGATTTCGGCATCACGTGCAGCGGCGGCCTTCTGCGACTCGCCCTCAGCCCGGGCGCGGGCCAGTTCGACGGCGTTGCGCTTGTCCTGCTCGGCCAGCTCCAGGCGTTCATGCAATTGCTGCTCGAAGGCATTGTCACGGACTTGCTTGAGGATGTCGGCATAACCGGCTTCGTCGATCTTGAAGGCTTTGCCGCAGTGGGGGCAGATGATGTCGTGCATAGGTTTTATTTTCCTTCCGCTTTCTCAAGTACCTTCACCAGCATTTCTGGTACATCACCCTGAGCGCGCTTGGTAGCGATTCTGTATCCGTTTTGATTTTTATCCATTTTCATACCTGTCTCAGATTCAACGCTATCTCGCGCAGCGCACCAGGCTGCCCAATTTTTTTCCAGATATGACTCAAGGTGGTCTTCAAAAATAGCAACTTTTTCCGTCACAACCTCTTTTGGAAAGTCGGACTCTTCAATATTGAAATAACGCAACAACGTTCGATTTGCAGAAACATGGGATCGACGTTCTTCCTCAATCTTCTCTTCCGACTTCCCTTTGCTCTTAGCACGTTGAGCGAAATTCGCATCAGCATCGAATAATGAATAGACCGGGACACCAAGCAAAGACAAGATCGTATGTGCTAAAGGTAGTGAAGACTTTCCGAGTACTGGGACGATTGCTGTCCCTCCAGCCTCAATAGACCCATCTGACCTACGATCACCAATACCGTGAAATACAGCTGACTCCGTCGTCCCTTCCACAAGAAAAGCACGATGGGCAAAAAGTGCTGTAGCAAGCTGATTCGCAACCATGCCATCCAACTGCTGATCAATCGTGTTTGGTTTCACGACTCCATTGAGCCTCTTCTTCACGTCACTGATTGAAGCGAAATGCATTTGAACAGAAGGGTTTTCTCCCGGCACCCTATCGAGTCTCCTGACCTGCCCAAACCGACGAGATTCAATAAAATATGGGCTGTGTGTAGCGTAAGTGACCTGAACCCGCTTAGTTGGATCTTCTGCAAGCGATCTCAAAACCCTCGAGAAAGTCTGAGCTTGAATTGGATGCTGGAACAGTTCTGGCTCTTCGATTGCAAGGCAGATTACTCCCTCAGTTGCGGCAGCACCTGATTGAGCTAATAGTTGAAGAGCTGAAATCAGAAGCGTCCGCTGGAAACCATGCCCCTGCCGTTCAACTTGTGTTTCAGTTTTTCCGTCGAGTATTGCAACCTCGAAAGTAGTTCGCGAAGCCTTTAGCTCTATCTCTGCCGGAGTCACCGCCACGGAGCGTCCTGGTGAATATCCTGCAATAACAGTATTTAGCTCTCTTGTTAGTACCTCAAGCTGCCCCTTAAATTTCTCTTCATAGACAGCCTGTTGCCTGGCGCGAGAGTCTTCAACGATCCTGGCGATATCGGAATCCGCGGCAGCTCGGTCAACAGAGCGCTCTAATATCCGCGAAATGATGCTCGACTTCGTATCTGACGATTCTTCGCTCGCCCGGAGATCTGCTGTAATTAAAACAAAATCAAACAATCCACTCATTTTCCCTTCGCTATTGAAGCCGAAAAAATTTGTTTGAAGCCCTTCTGAAGCGTCGGAGAGCATATCTATGTGCGCAGACTCCCAACTCATCATTGCCTGATCGACGGCTCCTGCTGTACCGGCGCTAGGAAGATTCAATTCCGGCTGCGCGTTCCTTAATTCAGCATACAGCGCCTTTTTTGCTCCTGCGGTGGTGGCCGCCTTTATCTTTTCAAACTCTGAAAAACCCTTAGCATTTGCAGAAATCATTTCTATGCCTTCCGGAGATCTGCTTTTCCATGCTGTAAACGTATCCGCCTCAGCGGGCGCATATTTCCCAAGGGCTTCACGGTCTTTTTTGCTCAAATCACAGAAAGTTACTCTCACCTCGATACTCCGCTGGGTATCGCCAAATGAACAGTCCGCTTCTGACAGAGTTCCTGCCTTACCATTGAAATACCAATCGAGAGCTCTAAGCACCGTCGACTTACCGACGCCGTTAGGTCCGATGAACGTCGTGACTGAGTCAAATGGAATGGTCACGTCAACCAACGTTCTGAAGTTCTTTATGCTTACGCTTTGAATTTTCATTATGGTCAACTTCAGTTTCAGAAAATAAAATCCTGAAAGTCTCGCGAGAAGATATCTGGTTGATCAGCCAGTCAAGTCGGCTGAGGCTGACTTACATACCGCGATCTATCAGCAAACATCTATTACACTTTGCGTGCGGCGGGACGACAGCAGAGTGTGATCTAACAACCGATGCGGATACTTACCATCGACGTGCGTAAGAAGTCGGGCTTCTCAGATTTTTTCCTATGTAGCTGTTAAGGCCTTGACCAGCTTTTGCTAAAGTCTGCAACTTCTCCACGTGCATCTTGCCTGGCTGATTGTGATCATATAAATAAAAACGGTGGGTTCCAGAAGCAAACTCCACCGTTATAGAATCGTCGCGTATCTCATACCGCACGACGTTCGAGTCCCCACCTAAATTTAGATATGTTTGCATGCTCTTCTCCGGCTACTTTGAATTAATTATTACGCCGCCCCGCTGAGCTCTTATACCAAACTAATTAACAGAAAATCAACGATTTGAATAAACATTCTACGTGGGAACTTTTCGTCCTTCATACGCCTGCGGACAGGTAGTTTTAGGCGAAGAGCAGATATAAAGGAAGCGCATATCGACAGAGCAGGCACCGATATCTGATGATTGACGGAGTGAGCGTGAAAATGATGAATACCGACAGTCAATATCTAAGGCGCCAAAAGCCTTATTTAAGGTCTATTGCGACACAAAATATTCTGTCATTCGGACTTGAATCGTAGGATGGCAGGTTACCAGCCACTTCGACCTGAAAGGAATTGAAGCCTGAAGAAACGGCTAAACGAAGCATCACAAGCAGTGCCTCTCTTTGGATATCGGCAGATGTCTAACTTGATTGCTTCGGGAGAACGCACATGCGAAAGCCATGTGGGCGCTATATGGAGCTTACACTTCACAACAATAAGATCAGGCGATGACTGTGCTGCCATCCATAGCCCGCCCCAATTGCTGGCATGCCCGCCCTAGCAAATCGTATTTGTGAATAAATTCAACAGCAGGCTGCACGTCGATATGTTAAGTGGGAGCAACTCAAATTTTCATCGACCGATCTAGTTTCGGAAGATATCCCGAGTCTCAGTTTTAGGCCGCATGCTTCTTGACTCGTCTCCAAACCCGCATTGCACCGACCACAGAAGGGTCGTTTAAAAATATTGAATCTGCAAAGCGAAAAGCCCGCGCAAGGCGGGCTTTTCTGAATTTGGTGGAAAGTGCAAGTTTCGAACTTGCGACCCCTGCAGTGTGAATGCAGTGCTCTACCACTGAGCTAACCTTCCATACCTGACCGGCTTTTTGCTGCAGCGCCAATCGAGAGACGAGATTATGCCAATCTTTTTCGTGGTGTGCAAGCGCCTCGTAAATAATTCTTCATTTTTACCGCCATGCAAAATCCCGTGGGCAGCCCGGCCACATTCTGTCGCCGGGCCCACCTGCTCAGGCTGCTTCCGCGGCAGCCTCGGGTGGCGGCGGTTCGAAGCGCCAGACGCAACTGCCGCGGGCTTCCTTGTCCAGCTGGTTGAGCACGTCTTCGTGCAGGCCTAGCTCTTCTTCGCTGGCGGCCAGCACGATCACTTCTGACAGCGGGGCCAGTTCCAGCTTGCCGTCACCGGTGCTGACTTCTTCCTCGGTACCCAGGTCCATGGTCAGCGAGTTCTGTCCTCGCGTCATGGAGAGATAGACCTCGGCCAGCAGCTCCGCATCCAGCAGCGCACCGTGCAGGACGCGGTGGGCGTTGGAGATGCCGTAGCGGTCACACAGCGCATCGAGCGAATTGCGGCGCCCCGGGTGCAGCTCCTTGGCCATCTGCAGCGAGTCCACCACGTCGGCGATGTGCTCCCTGAAGGGAGGCAAGCCCAGCAAGGCGAGTTCGGCATCCAGGAAGCCGACGTCGAAGGGGGCGTTGTGGATGATGATCTGGGCGCCGCGCACGTAGTCCAGGAACTCGGCGGCGATCTGCTTGAAGGTCGGCTTGTCGGCCAGGAATTCGGTGGTCAGGCCGTGGACGGCCAGCGCGCCTTCTTCGGAATCACGCTCGGGGTTGATGTAGAAGTGCAGGTTCTTGCCTGACAACTGACGGTTAAGCACCTCTACACAACCGATTTCCAGGATGCGGTTGCCGGCGCGCGGCGAGAGGCCCGTGGTTTCGGTATCGAGAATGATCTGACGCATGCTTGCTCCTGCTGGTGTTGACGCTGGTGTTGATGTTGATACGAATGAACTGAAAATCGACGGAGGGCCGTTTAACGGAGGCTGTCCACGCCACGATTGGCCAGTTGGTCGGCGCGCTCATTGCCGGCGTGGCCGTTGTGGCCGCGGACCCAGCGCCATTCCACCTGGTGCTGCTGCTGGGCGGCGTCCAGCGCCTGCCACAGGTCGGCGTTCTTGACCGGTTCCTTGCTGGCGGTCTTCCAGCCGCGCGCCTTCCAGCCGTGGATCCACTCGCTGATGCCCTTCTGCACGTACTGGCTGTCGGTATGCACCACGACCTCGCAAGGGCGCTTCAAGGCATTGAGCGCCTGGATCACCGCCATCAGCTCCATGCGGTTATTGGTGGTGTTGGGCTCGCCACCGAAGATTTCCTTTTCCTGGCCGCCGGCCACCAGCAAGGCGCCCCAGCCGCCACGACCAGGATTGCCCTTGCAGGCACCATCGGAATAAATCTCTACTTTGTCCATACTCTTCCATCTATTTGCTCGGGTGGGCGGGCCGCGATGATACCTGATCGCGCAGCCCCGGCCCGTTTTGTCGGTGTCAGTCGGTCTTGTGGATGCGGTTGGTCACCGGCACGCCACGCGGCGCCTTCAGTTTCTGCCGCTGCAGGGCCGGGCCGATCAGGCGCATGCCGGGCACGCGCTTGATCGCCTGCACGATATAGACCGCACCGAAGTAAGGCCACCAGCGGTCGCCCGCCTTTTCCATGAAGCCGAAACGGTCCAGCCACTGGGTGGTCTCGCAGGGCGGTGCGTAGCAGCCGAAGTGGCCGCGATTGACTTCCATGTTCAGCAGCTTGAGCCAGTCCTTCAGGCGCGGCAGGCGGATGAATTCGCCATCCTGCGGCAGGAAGTGCGCGCCGGTCAGGCGCCCCGCCGCCTGGCGCATGCCCCACAGGCTGCTGGGGTTGAAGCCGCAGATGATGACCTGCCCTTCCGGAATCAGCACGCGTTCCACCTCGCGCAGCACCTGGTGCGGCTCGGCGGCAAACTCCAGCACATGCGGCAGCACCACCAGGTCCAGGCTCTGGCTGGCGAAGGGCAGTTCGCCGAAGTCGGGCGTGACGACCTGCGGCACTTCCAGCTCGGATTGGCCTTCCACCGGCATGTGCTTGTCGGCCAGCCAGCGATATGGCATGCGGTTGGCCTGCAGGGCGTGGATCTGGGGAGAGCCGATCTGCACCGCATTGAAACCGAAGATGTCGGCCGTCAGGGCATTGAGATGGTGCTGCTCCCACTGCCGCAGGTAATTGCCGATGGGCGTCTGCAACCAGGTGGCCAGGTCTATAATTTCGGGATTGCCAGCATTGTGGGCATGTTCAGCCTTGTCAGCCATCTCTTCTTTCGCGCCTCATGACCCAGCCAGCCAAGCCAGCTCAAGCAGATCAGAAAACTTCATTGGACGTCCTGGCCGTACCGGCGTTCGACGACAACTACCTGTGGATCATCCACGACGGGCGCTACGCCGCCGTGGTCGATCCCGGCGATGCCACGCCCGTACTGGCCGCATTGCAGGCCGAAGGCCTGACGTTGGCCGCTATTCTACTGACTCATCATCATGCTGACCATGTCGGCGGCGTGGTCGAGCTGGCAAGGCAGGCGGTGAGCGACGACTTCCCTGTCGTTCCGGTCTATGGTCCTGCACGTGAACAATCCCGCATCAAGGGGATCACCGTCCCGCTGCACGGGAACGAACAGGTCAACATCACCGCGTTGGGCTTGCAACTGGAGGTCATCGAGGTCCCGGGTCATACCCTGGGTCACCTCGCCTACTACAGCGCCCGGCAGCAGATGCTCTTCTGTGGCGACACGCTCTTTGCCGGCGGATGTGGACGGCTGTTCGAGGGCAGCCCGCAGCAGATGCTGGATTCCCTGGGCAAACTGGCCAGCCTGCCGGCCACCACCCAGGTCTATTGCGCCCACGAGTACACCCTGTCGAACCTGAAGTTTGCCGCCGAGGTGGAACCCGGCAATGCCGAGCTGGCGGCCCGCATCGTCCGCGAGCGCGCCCGCCGCGAGCAAGGCCTGCCTACCGTGCCCAGCACCATCGGGCTGGAGCGCGAGACCAATCCCTTCCTGCGGGCGATCTCACCGGAAATCCATCAATCCCTGCAGAAGGCAGGCCGTTTGGCGCAATTGGACGAAGTTAGTAGCTTTGCGGCGCTGCGCGAATGGAAAAATACCTACAGATAGACCGACGTTGGGGGAAAATTAGGGCGCAATTCCCTGCAAATCAAGGACTTGGCTTTGTAACAGGCGCCAATTTTTACTTGACTGCGAAAAAGGGTCTTCCGTACACTCCTCCAATTCCCCAATGTGGGCACCAGCGTTTTTACGATTTTTTACGAACCGGTGTCCGCCCTGCACCACGCCGGGGAAACTCGCAGCTTCCGACCTTGCATTACCGTCAACCTGCACGCGACCGTGATCGGACTGATCCGGACCCCGCCGGCAGGAGGTGTCGAGCTTCAATCACAGCTCTGCAACGGAAGCGCCGCACGCAAACTTTTGCCTCTGGCACAGGATATCGCCCACATGCAGCGTACTTTGAAACAACTTGCCATTGCCGCCCTGTTCTGCGCTGGCACCCCGCTGCTCTCCTACGCCAACGATATCTCGATCTACCCCGCTCCCTTCAATGCGATCAATCCCGAACTGGCCGGCAATGCCCTGCCTGGGATGAACGACATCGACATCTGGACACGCATCCGCAAGGGCTTCGGGATTCCTGATCTGGACAATGCGCTGGTGGAGAGCCAGACCCAGTGGTACAGCTCCCGTCCCGACTACATCCAGCGCACCACGGTGCGCGCTTCGCGCTACCTGTTCCACGTGGTGCAGGAGCTGGAAAAGCGCGGCATGCCGACCGAACTGGCGCTGCTGCCCTTCATCGAATCGGCCTTCAATCCGGAGGCGCTGTCCACTGCCAAGGCCGCCGGCATGTGGCAGTTCATCCCCTCCACCGGGCGTGACTACAACCTCAAGCAGAACATGTTCACCGACGAGCGCCGCGATGTGCTGGCCTCGACCGATGCGGCGCTGACCTACCTGCAGAAGCTCTACGGCATGTTCGGCGACTGGCAGCTGGCCCTGGCGGCCTACAACTGGGGCGAAGGCTCGGTGCAGCGTGCCGTGAACCGCAACCTGGCCGCCGGCCTGCCGATCGACTTCAACACCCTGTCGGCGCAGATGCCCAACGAGACCCGCAACTACGTACCCAAGCTGCAGGCGGTCAAGAACATCATCGCCAACCCGGCCAGCTACGACATCGCCCTGCCCAAGGTCGACAACCAGCCCTACTTCGTCACCATCGGCAAGACCCGCAACATCGACGTCAAGGTTGCAGCGCAACTGGCCGAACTGTCGCTGGATGAATTCAAGGCGCTCAATCCGCAGTTCAACCGCCCGGTGATCATCGGCGGCGAAGACACCAAGATCCTGCTGCCCGAAAACAATGCCGAGAAGTTCAAGGCCAACATGTCCAAGTGGACACAGGCCTTCTCGACCTGGACCGCCCACACCGTCTCCAGCGCCCGCGAGCGTATCGAGACCATCGCCAGCAAGTTCGGCACGACCCCCGAAGTGATCCGCAGCGTCAACCAGATTCCGCCGCGCATGGTCCTGAAGGCTGGCTCCACCATCCTGGTGCCCAAGACCGAGGAAACCGCCGCGCTCGATACCGACCTGACCCCTGAAATCGCCGACAACGCCCGCCTGGCCATTGCCCCGGACGCGCCGGAAACCCGCCGCATCTACGTCAAGGCCGGCAAGCGCGACACCCTGGCCGGCATCGCCGGTCGCTATCGTGTGAGCGTGGCGCAGATCAAGGAATGGAATGGGCTGAAGCGCGATACGCTGGCCGCCGGCCAGAGCCTGCAGTTGCAGGTTCCCAATGCGGCCGCGCATGCTGCGCCTGCACGTGTGGCCGCCAATCATCGCGCCGCACCGGCGCGGCGTCAGGTGGCAGCCGCCAAGGCGCCAGTCCGTAAGGTAGCGCCAGCGCCGGCCCGCAAGGTGGCCGGCAAGCCACTGACCCTGGCCTCGGGCAACGGCGCACGCAAGCAATGATCCGGAAGATGCCGGAGGAGACCCGGGTGGCTTGACCACCCATTACAAAAAAATCGCGCCTCAAGCACGAGAAAAGAAAAACAACTGCAGTCTGCATGGACCCGAAGCCCCGGAGCTGATCCGGACTTCGGGTTTTCTTTTTTGGCGTTGCCGCCGCGTCAGCCCGCCGTTTCGGCGTAGGTGGCCGCCGCCACCAGGCGACGCGTGTATTCCTGTTGCGGTTGCTGCAGGACCTGCGCCGTGGCGCCGCTTTCGACGACTTTGCCGTCCTTCATCACAATCACCTGATGCGCCATCGCCTGCACCACCGCCAGGTCGTGGGTGATGAAGAGATAGGCCAGGCCATGCCGGCGCTGCAGGTCGGCAAGCAGCTGCAGTACCTGCTGCTGCACGGTCACGTCCAGCGCCGAGGTCGGCTCGTCCAGCAGCAGCAGTTCCGGCTGCAGCACCAGTGCGCGGGCAATGGCGATGCGCTGGCGCTGGCCACCGGAGAATTCGTGGGGATACCGTTCCAGCACGGCCGCCGTCAGCCCTACCTCTTCCAGCGCGGCGACGATCGCCTGGCGCTGCTGTTCGAGGCTCTGACCGGGATGGTGCAGGGCCAGGCCTTCGCCGACGATCTGCTCCACCGTACGACGTGGCGAGAGTGAAGCGAACGGGTCCTGGAACACCACCTGCATGCGCGCGCGCAGAGGCCGCAGGTCGCGACTGCTTCGCTCCGAAATCGGCACGCCGTCAAAGCGGATGCTGCCCGCCACGCTGGCCGACGACAGTCGCAGCAGGGCCATGCCCAGCGTGGACTTGCCGGAACCCGATTCGCCGACGATGCCGAGGGTCTCGCCGCGCCGCAATTGCAGGTCAATGCCATCGACCGCATGGAAGGCGCGCTTGGCGAACCAGCCCTGCTTGATCTGGTAGGTGCAGCGCAATTTCTCGGCCTGCAACACCACCGGCGCGTCCCCGGGGACATCGGCGGCATTGCGCTGCGGCCGGCTTTGCAGCAGCTTGCGCGTGTACGGTTGCTGGGGGTTGGCGAACAGTTCGGGCACGCTGGCACTTTCCACCAGCTTGCCTTTCTCCATCACGCCCACGCGGTCGGCGAAATGGCGTACCAGGTTCAGGTCGTGCGAGATGATGAGCACGGCCATGTTCTCCTCACGCTGCAACTGGTTCAGCAAGGCCAGGATCTGCACCTGGATGGTCACGTCCAGGGCCGTGGTCGGCTCATCGGCAATGAGCAGCTTGGGCTTGCAGGCCAGGGCCATGGCGATCATGGCGCGCTGACGCTGGCCACCTGACAGCTCATGCGGGTAGGACAGCGCCCGGCGCGCCGGCTCGGGGATGCCGGTCTTTTCCAGCAAGGCTACGGCACGCCGGGCGGCCTCGCGGGCGTCGATGGCTTCGTGATGCATCAACACCTCGGCGATCTGGTTGCCAATGGTGAAGAGCGGGTTCAGGGCCGTCATCGGCTCCTGGAAGATCATCGCCACGTCGTTGCCACGCACCTGCTGCATCTGGCGCTCGCTCTTCTGCAGCACGTCCTGGCCGTCGAGCAGGATGCTGCCCTCATAGCGCGCGTCCTGGTTCAGTTGCAGCACCGCCAGCGAGGAGACGGTCTTGCCCGACCCGGACTCCCCCACCAGCGCGAACTTCTCGCCAGGGGCAATGGAAAAACTGACGCGGTCCACCACCACGGTGTCGCCGAAGCGCACCGTCAGGTCCTTCACTTCCAGCAGGGGGCCGCTCATGCCTTCCTCCGCACATCCAGGGCATTGCGCAGGGCATTGCCGATATTGGTCAGCAGCAGCAGGGTCACGGTCAGCACCACGAAGGTGGACAGCGCGATCCACCACGCATCGAGATTGTTCTTGCCCTGCGCCAGCAGCTCGCCCAGGCTGGGTGTGGAGGGCGGCACGCCCAGGCCGAGGAAGTCCAGGCTGGTCAGCGCCAGGATGGCCGCACTCATGCGGAAGGGCAGGAAGGTCACCACCGTGGTCATGCTATTGGGCAGGACGTGCCGCCAGATGATCAAGCGGTCCGGCAAGCCCAGGGCGCGGGCAGCTTGCACGTATTCGAGATTGCGGTTGCGCAGGAAATCGGCGCGCACGTAATCCGACAGGCTCATCCAGCCAAACAGCGACAGCAACACCAGCAGCAGTCCCAGGCTGGGCTGGAAGATCGAGGAAAAGATGATCAGCAGGTAGAGCTCCGGCATGGAGCCCCAGATTTCCAGCAGGCGCTGGGTGACCAGGTCGGTGCGGCCGGCGAAGTAGCCCTGCACGGCACCTGCGGCCACGCCCAGCACCACGCCGATGAAGGTCAGTGCCATGCCGAACAATACCGAGACACGGAAGCCGTAGAGCAGTCGGGCAAACACATCGCGACCGCGATCATCGGTGCCCAGCCAGTTCTCGCCCGAAGGCTCGGCCGGGTTGGGCTGCTTTGCGAAGTAGTTCAGCGTGTTGTAGCTGTAGCGGTTGGGCGGGTAGATGACCCAATTGCCGTCCTTGTGGAATTGCTGCTCGATGAAGGGATCGAGATAGTCGGCCGGTGAATCGAAATCGCCCCCGAAGCTTTTGTCCGAATAATCCTGCAGCATCGGGAACATCAGCTTGCCCTGGTAGCTGGCTAGCAGCGGCTTGTCGTTGGAGATCAGCTCCGCGCCCAGGCTCAGCACGAACAGGATGGAAAACAGCACCAGGCTCCAGTAACCGGTACGGTCGGCGCAAAAGCGCAGCCAGATGCGACGGCTGGGCGAGATGGACGGGGCCAAGGATGGGGTCATGCTCATTTCGCCAGGCTTTCGAATTGGACGCGCGGGTCGGCCCACACATAGCAGAGGTCACCCAGCAACTTCACCACAAGACCGATGAGGGTGAAAAGATAGAGCGTGCCCATCACCACCGGATAGTCGCGCCGGATCGCCGATTCATAGGCCAGCAGACCCATGCCGTCCAGCGAGAACAGGGTCTCGATCAACAGGCTGCCGGCGAAGAAGGACGCAATGAAGGCCGAGGGAAAACCGGTCACCAGCGGGATCAGGGCATTGCGGAAGACGTGCTTGTAGAGCACCTTGCGCTCGGACAGCCCCTTGGCGCGCGCGGTCAGGACGTACTGCTTGCGGATTTCTTCGAGGAAGGTGTTGCGGGTCAGCATGGTGATGATCGCAAAGGCGCCGATCACCGAGGCCGCTACCGGCAGCGTGATATGCCAGAGATAGTCGGTGATCTTGCCCACCAGCGACAGGCTGGCCCAGTTGTCCGAGGTCAGCCCCCGCAGCGGGAACCATTGCACGAAGCTACCACCGGCGAACACCACCAGCAGGAACACCCCCAGCACGAAACCGGGGATGGAATAGCCGACCAGCACCAGGCCGGTGGTGGCGACATCGAACCGGCTACCCTCGCGCACCGCCTTGGCGATGCCCAGCGGCACCGAGATCAGGTAGCTCAGGAAGAAGGTCCACAGGCCGATGCTGATGGACACCGGCAGTTTGGATTTGACCAAGGTCCAGACATCGCCATGGTGGTAGAAGCTCTTGCCCAGGTCGAAGGTGAGGAAGCCCTTGAGCATGCTCCAGAAGCGCTCCACCGGGGGCTTGTCGAAGCCGTAGAGTTTCTTGATTTCCTCGATGCGTTGTTCGTCGATGCCCTGCCGGCCGCGATAGGCCGAGGCCCCGCTGGCGGCGCCACCGCCGGAGGCTTCACCGCCGCCGCCGCGCCCTTTCATCTCCAGCATGGCCTGTTCCACCGGGCCGCCCGGTACGAACTGGATCACGGCAAAGGTGATGGCGACCACGCCGAAGAGCGTAGGGATCATCAACAGCACCCGCTTCAAAATGTAGGACCAGATATTCATGACTGCAGGCATCCTCGTTCAAGACCGGCCTGGCCGGACATCGTTGCGTGCTTCATCTTCAACGCCCCTTCTCTTCCCACCAGGTGCTGATCACATAGGGATCGGCCTGGTAATACAGCGGTGCTACCTGCGGGATGCCGAAGCGGTTCTGGTAGGCGATACGGTGGGTGGACGAATACCAGTGCGGCACCACGATGTACTTGTGCAGCAGCACCCGGTCCAGCGCCCGCGCTGCAGCGGTCAGCCGGACCCGGGTATCGGCCGCCACCACGGCCTGCACCAGCTGGTCCACCACCGGGTCCTTCAGGCCCCAGGCGTTGTTGGAACCTTTTTCATCAGCGGCCTTGGAGCCGAACATGTCGAACAGTTCATTGCCCGGACTGCTGGTATCGGGAAAGCGAATGCTGGTCATGTCGAAGTCGAAATCTTCCATGCGCTTGGCCACCAGCGCGTAGTCGGCGCTGCGCTGGACCACATCGATGCCCAGCGTGCGCAGGTTGCGCGCAAACACGCTGATGACGCGCGACATGGAACTCTGGTCATCCAGGATCTCGAAGGACAGCGCCACGCCCTGGGCATTGCGTACCGCGCCATCGCGATAGACCCAGCCGGCCTGGGCCAGCAGTTCGCGGGCCTGGCGCAGGTTGGCGCGCAGCGAGGCGGGCGGATTGGTCGAGGGCGGGATGGGTGCCGGGCCGAACACCGCCGGATCGATCTTCAGGCCCTTGGCCTGCAGCGACCTCAGCAAGGCCAGCTCGTCGCCCTGCGGCTCGCCGGTCGCGGCCAGCTGGCTGTTGTTGAAGAAGGAGTAGATGCGGGTGTACTGGCCGTAGAACAGCTGGCGGTTCATCCATTCATAGTCCAGCGCCAGCCCGATGGCCTGGCGCACGCGCACATCCTTGAACTGGTCGCGCCGCAGGTTCATCACGAAACCCTGCATGCCGGCACCATTGGAATGCTTGAACTCCTTCTTGATGATGCGACCGTCGCGGAACTGCGGGCCGGTATAGCTGCGCGCCCAGTTCTTGGCGCTGTATTCCACCACCACGTCGAACTCGCCGGCCTTGAAGGCTTCCAGGCGTGCCAGGTCATCCTTGTAGAAACGGTAGACGATGCGCTCGAAGTTGAACATGCCGCGCCGGGCCGGCACCTCCTTGCCCCAGTAGTCGGGATTGCGGCGGTAGGTGATGCTGCGGCCGGTGTCGTAGCTCTCGATCACGTAAGGGCCGGTGCTGATGGGCGGGGTCAGCTGGATCTGGTCGAAGGGGGTGCCCTGCGCCCATTTTTTGGAGAACACCGGCACGCTGCCCACGATCAACGGCAATTCATGGTTGCTGCTGGCGAAGTCGAAGCGCACCGTCGCCGCATCGACCACTACACAATCCTTCACATCGGCAAAGACCGATTTGAATTGCGGCGCCCCCTTGGCCAGGATGGTGTCGTAGGAATACTTCACATCCTCGGCCGTGACCTTGTCGCCATTGTTGAAGCGCGCCTTGGGATTCAAGTGGAAGGTCATGGACATGCGGTCCGGCGCCAGCTTCATGTCGTCGGCCAGCAAGCCGTAGACGGTCGCGACCTCGTCGGCGGAGGACACGGCCAGGGTCTCGAACATCAGTTGGTCCAGCCCGGCGGCGGCCACACCCTTCAGGGACAAGGGATTGAACTTGTCGAAGCTGGTGCGGCGGTCGGGGTTGGCCAGATAGAGCGTGCCGCGGCGTGGCGCGTCTGCATTGACGTAGTCGAAATGGGTGAAGCCGGCCGGATACTTGGGCGTGTCGTACAGCGAAAAGGCATGCTCGGCGTGGGCTGGAGCGGCGTAAGCCAGCGTGGCGGCCAGCAGGGAGGAAAGGAAAATCCGGGATGTCTTCAGGGGCTTGACCATGCGGTTGTCTGTCTGCGCTGTCGCGGGCGTTGATATCTGGGGGCAGGCAAGTCCCGTGCCCACCGGCCTGGAAACGATTTTGTTCCGGGGCATTGTAAATAGAGGAACGATTACAGGGAAGCAATTAAAACGACTAAGCTCAGCAGACTCCTGCGCTCCTGGCCAGTGGGCAGAGGTTGCCGCGCCTGCCGCAAGCCCCTACAATCCGGGTCTGTTCCAGCGCGGTGGCCGCACGATGCGACCGTCGCCATCACCATCGGCCGCCCCGCGCGCCCGCCTGCCAGGCGGCCCTACGCAGGACGCGGCGGACCATACGGAGTCATCATGGCATTTCTGCAAGGCAAAAAAATTCTGATCACCGGCTTGCTGTCCAACCGTTCCATCGCCTACGGCATCGCCCAGGCGTGCAAGCGCGAAGGCGCCGAACTGGCCTTCACCTACGTCGGTGAGCGCTTCAAGGACCGCATCACCAAGTTCGCCGAAGAGTTCGACAGCAAGCTGATCTTCGATTGCGACGTCGGCAGCGATGAGCAGATCAATGCCTTGTTCGCCGACCTGGGCAAGTCCTGGAGCCAGCTCGACGGTTTGGTGCATGCCATCGGCTTCGCCCCGGCCGACGCCATTGCCGGCGACTTCCTGGAAGGCTTCTCGCGCGAAGGCTTCAAGATCGCCCACGACATTTCGGCGTACAGCTTCCCGGCCATGGCCAAGGCCGCCATGCCGCTGCTCTCGCCCAACGCCGCCCTGCTGACCCTGACCTACCTGGGTTCGGAGCGCGTGGTCCCCAACTACAACACCATGGGCCTGGCCAAGGCCTCGCTGGAAGCGTCGGTGCGCTACCTGGCCGAATCGCTCGGCCCCAAGGGCGTGCGCGTCAACGGCGTCTCGGCCGGCCCGATCAAGACCCTGGCCGCCAGCGGCATCAAGGGCTTCGGCAAGATCCTGGGCGCCGTCGCCGCCACGGCCCCGCTGCGCCGCAACGTGACCATCGAAGATGTCGGCAATGCCTCGGCCTTCCTGCTCTCCGACCTGGCCTCGGGCATTACCGGTGAAATCACCTACGTGGACGGCGGCTTTTCCCGCGTAGTTGGCGGAATGGCGGAATAAGCAAGCCACCTCCGCAAATAAAAGACAGTTATCGAAATCCTTTGGTGCTAATTTCGATGTTTTACTGTATGATTCGCTTGTGCATCGCAATAACCGATGTACAGGCGAATCGGACGTGAACCCTGGCCTCCAGGATTTCCAGCCAGATTCGCCCAAGCAGCTTCGCAAGCCTTACCTGTCATAACGACAAGTTCCCCGTAAAAGCCCCCCGCCCCTGGCATCCCTTGATGATGCCGTCCCGGCGCAAAGCTTTTGTGCCGAAATTTCTTTGTATTTTTCATAGTCATTTCGTCGGTTGGCGTTGCTTTTTTTCGTTCAGGCACTCGATGCCCGGCGCGCTTGCGTGCGCCCGTCTCGTGCTTGGCGTTCACTTTCACGAAAGAGATTATGACTTTTGAAGCACTCGGCCTGAACCCTTCGATCATCAAAGCCCTGACCGAAGCAGGCTACACCACCCCGACCCCGGTCCAGGAAAAAGCCATCCCCGCCGCCATCAGCGGCCAGGATCTGCTGGTGTCCTCGCAGACCGGTTCGGGCAAGACCGCCGCTTTCATGCTGCCTTCGCTGCACCAGCTGGCAGACCTGCCGCAGGCGCCGCAAGCCGCCCGTACCCCTAACCAGGACCGCCAGGCCACCCGTGCTCGTGGCGAGCGTCCGCGTTTCCAGCCGGCACAGCCGAAGATGCTGGTGCTGACCCCCACCCGCGAACTGGCCCTGCAAGTGACCACCGCCACCGACAAGTACGGCTCCTACATGCGCCGTGTGCGCGTGGTGTCGATCCTGGGTGGCATGCCCTACCCGAAGCAGATGCAACTGCTGTCGCGCAATCCTGAAATCCTGGTCGCCACCCCGGGTCGTCTGATCGACCACATGGAATCCGGCAAGATCGATTTCTCGCAACTGCAGATCCTGGTGCTGGACGAAGCCGACCGCATGCTGGACATGGGCTTCATCGACGACATCGAAAAGATCGTCGCCGCCACCCCGGCCACGCGCCAGACCATGCTGTTCTCGGCCACGCTGGACGGCGTCGTCGGCAACATGGCCAAGCGCATCACCAACAACCCGCTGACCATCCAGATCGCCAGCTCGTCGACCCGTCATGAAAACATCATGCAGCGCGTGCACTTCGTGGATGACCTGTCGCACAAGAATCGCCTGCTGGACCACCTGCTGCGTGACACCAGCATCGACCAGGCCGTGATCTTCACCGCCACCAAGCGTGACGCCGACACCATCGCCGACCGCCTGAACATCGCCGGTTTCGCTGCCGCCGCACTGCATGGCGACATGCACCAGGGCGCTCGCAACCGCACCCTGAACAGCCTGCGTCGCGGTCAGGTGCGCATGCTGGTGGCCACCGACGTGGCCGCCCGCGGCATCGACGTGCCGGCCATCACCCACGTCTTCAACTACGACCTGCCCAAGTTCGCCGAAGACTACGTGCACCGCATTGGCCGTACCGGCCGTGCCGGCCGCAACGGTGTGGCCATCTCGCTGGTGAACCATGCCGAAGGCATGCAGGTCAAGCGTATCGAGCGCTTCACCAAGCAGACCATTCCGGTCGACGTGGTCGAAGGTTTCGAACCGAAGAAGTCGGCTGCTCCGCGCAGCCCGCGCAAGCCGGGTGGCTGGCGTCCGGGCGATGGCCGCAGCAACAGCGGCCCGCGCTTCGGCGCTGGCAACCGTGAAGGCGGTGGCCAACGCGAAGGTGGTTTCGGCGGCAATCGTGAAGGCGGCTTCGGTGGCAATCGCGAAGGTCGCAGCTTCGGCGGCGCCAAGCCGGCCGGCGGTCCGCGTCGCGAAGGCGGTGCTGGCGGCGGCTACAAGGGCAACAACGGTGGCGGCTTCCGCGCCGACGGCCCGCGTCGCTCCTACGGTGATCGTTGATCGCTACTGATCGCTGACCGGTCTTGAGATGTTGAAAAGCCGCTTCCGAGGAAGCGGCTTTTTCTTGGGCGCTCGATTGATCCGGGCGATCTCACCCCGAACACTGCCCACCCTGCCCCGACTGCAAAGCGCGTACGCCATCGGCAATCGCCTGCGCTGCCTGCGCGACGGCCTTCTGGGTGGCGGCGACCACGTCGGCATTGGCGCCACCGCTGACCGGCTCCACGACCGTCAGCCGACAGGCGCTGCTGCGGCGGTCGTCGGAGCGGGTGATGGTCCAGCCGAAGGCGGCCTGGACGCGTCCACCGCGGGCGGCATCGAAGTCGCGTAGCTCGACATTGATCCGATAGCTGGCCTGGTCAGCCGGGCGACCGCCCCGCGAGACGTCGATGGCGCCCAGGCGCGCGGCCACGCCGGCGGCCAGGGCATCGCGCAACTCATTGTTGAAGGGCGAGGACCAGCGGTCCTGCTCCAGCACCTCCAGTCGGGTAGCATCGCTGCGCACCACCAGTTGCGGACGGGCCAGGCGGTCGGGTACCGCCACCGGCATCACCTCAATAAATGTCTGTGACCCCTGGCTGGCGGTGTGCGCCGCCGGCTCGGTATCGGCCGAGCTGGCCAGGGTGTAGAACGTCGTTGACGGCGAACTGCCGCAAGCGGCCAGCAATGACGCCGCCAGGGCGACGGCGGCCAGGGTCTTGGGAGAGAAGCTGTTCCTGTTGTGCATCATGGCTCCTGTTTGCCCCGGATCAGCGATTCCGGATGCTGTTGCAGGTAATCGGTCAATACGCGGATCGAAGCTGCGGCCTTGGACAGTTCCTGCATGGTCTGGCGGATGTCCTGCTGCAGGGGTGCATCGTCGGACAAGGTGCGCTCGGCCGCATTGAGGGTCTTGCGGGCATCCTTCATCGCCGCCTGCATCTCGGGCGCGATGTCGTTGTTGATGCGCGCAGCGGTCTGCTCGGCCGTGGACAAGGTCTTGTTCAAGGTCTTCAAGGTGGTCTGCAGATCGCGACCGATCTCGTCGAACGGTACCTTGGAAAGCTTGCCGGCGATATCCGAGAGCTGCTGCTGCAATGCGTCCAGGCTGCCCGGGATGGTCGGCAATTCCAGCGGCACCTTGTCCGGATCGATCTGCGCCGGCTTGGCCTTGGGGAAGAAGTCGATCGCCACGTACAGCTGGCCGGTCAGGAGGTTGCCGTTGCGCAGCTGGGCGCGCAGGCCACGCTTGACCAGCAGGCGCAGCAGTTGCGCATTGGAGCGACGCTCCTCGCCGGTCTCTTCGTGGAAGCGACGACCGAGGCGATCCGGATAGATCTGCACCAGCACCGGCATGCGGAATTCGCGGCGCTCACGGTCGTACTCGACCCCGATGCTCTTGACCTCGCCCAGCACCACGCCACGGAAGTCGACGGTCGCACCCGGCTGCAGGCCACGCAGGGACTGGTCGAAATACAGCAGCGCCGTCTGCGGCACGCCATCCGGCTCCTTCATGGCGGCGCTTTCGTCTTCCACCAGCGGATATTCGGAACCCTCCTTGGCCGGCGCGCTGACGTGATCTTCATCCCGGTCGCGGAAGGCAATTCCCCCCAGCACTACCGTCGACAGCGCCTGGGTATGCAGCTTGAAGCCGCTGGCATTGAGTTCCATGTTGAAACCGCTGGCATGCCAGAAGCGCGACGCCTGGGTGACGAACTTGTCGTAGGGAGCATTGACGAAGATGCGCAGGGTCACGCCACGTCCATCGGAATCGAGGTCATAGGCCACCACCTGGCCGACCTTGATGCGCCGGTAGAAGATGGGCGAACCGATATCGAGCGAGCCCAGGTCGTCCGTATGCAGGACGAACTGGCGGCCCGAGGCATCCCGCGTAACGATAGGCGGCTGCTCCAGCCCGACGAATTCCTTCTTGGTCTCTTCCGAGACGCCGGCATCGGCACCGATATAGGCGCCCGAGAGCAAGGTACCCAGGCCCGAGATGCCCGAGGCGGCGATGCGCGGGCGCACCACCCAGAAACGCGTGTCTTCGGCATTGAAGCCGGAGGCTTCCTGATTGAGCTGGATGCCCACCAGCACGTGCGAGCGGTCAGCAGCCAGCTTCAGGGTCTGCACCTGGCCGATTTCCACGTCCTTGTACTTGACCTTGGTCTTGCCGGCCTCGAGGCCCTCGGCCGAACGGAAGCTGACCGTGACCACCGGGCCACGTTCGACCAGGATCTTGGCTACCAGCGTGAGCCCGACGATGGCCGCGATGATGGGAATGAGCCAGACCAGCGAGGGCAGCCAGTTGCGCTGGCGCGTGCGCCGGGGTTGCAGCAGCGCCGGTTTGTCCTGGGGGGTGTCAGGTGGGGTCATGCGGGTTCCTGTTTCTTGTTGACAGTTGAAATCGGGGTGGCATCGTCCCAGATCAGGCGCGGATCGAAGGAGAGCGAGGCCAGCATGGTCAGCACCACCACCGCACCAAAGGCGGCAATGCCGATGCCGGCATGGACGTTGGCGAAACCGTGGATCTTGACCAGCCCGGTCAGCACCGAGACCACGAATACGTCCAGCATGGACCAGCGTCCGATGGCTTCGACCAGGCGATACAGCTTGGCCCGTTGCAGCCGCTGCCAGCGGCTGCGGCGGCGCGCCGAGATGACCAGGATGCCCAGCGCCACCAGCTTGAACAGCGGCACCAGGAAGCTGGCCACGAAGACCACCAGCGCCAGCCCCCATTCACCCGAGGTCCAGAAATAGATGACGCCGGAGAGGATGGTGTCGCGCTGTTCATCCAGCAGGGTGCTGGTGACCATCACCGGCATCAGGTTGGCCGGGATGTACATGATGCAGGCCGCGATCAGCAGCGCCCAGGTACGCGTGAGACTGTCGATCTTGCGCACGTGCAGCGGCGCGTGACACACGCCGCAAGACTCGTGCTCGGTAGCGCCTTGCCACACCGTGCCGCAGTGGTGGCAGCCGATCACGCCCTGCGAAGCGGCGTCCGCCACCTGCAGGTCTTCATCTTCCTCCAGGGCGGCGCTGGCTGGTTGATGGGCGACGCGGCTCATGCACCTGCTCCGTGGTCACCGAACTGCTCGGCCTGCTGCTGCTCCCACAGATGCCACAGATAGCGCGGATTGAACGACACCACCACCGTCAGTAAAACCGTCAGGCCACCGAAGGACCACAACGCCGGGCCGGGAATCACCTCGGCCATGTTGGACAGCTTGATCAGCGCCACCAGGATGCCCAGCATGAAGACCTCGATCATGCCCCAGGGCCGCGCCGCCTGCATCAACCGCAGCAGCAGCACGAAACCGGGCGGCCGGGTAGCACGCGCCGCCGGCAGCAACAGGTAAAGCAGCACCCCCAGCTGGATCAGTGGAAACAGCAGGGTCGTGGCCAGCACCAGCAGCGCCACCTCCGACATGCCATCGCGGGTGAGCGCAAGCACCGCGCCGATCAGGGTAGTCTGGCTGGACAACCCCTGCAGCTCGATGGTCACGATGGGAAAGACATTGGCGATCACGAACAGGATCAGCGCACCCAGCGTCAGCGGCAGCAGGTGCTGCAGGCGCTTGCCGGTATCGCGCTCAAGCTCGGCGCCGCAGCGCAGGCAACGGGCGATCTCGCCCTCATCCAGCGGCGTGCGCTGGTAGACGGCGTCGCATTCTTCGCAAACGATCAGGTCCGGGCGTTTCTGCATGGATGAGCAATATCCCGCGGGCGGGTGCTGTTGTTATGGTTTCTGCAAAGACAACTGAAGGACATAGTGGCGCCATTGCAGGGCTTGCGTTGGAGCGCAATCAGGCAGCGGCGTTCCATCCGCGCCACGGTTTGCGACCTCCGTGCGAAAAATAAATGACCCAAAAGTTATTTACCAGACGATTGTAGCAACAAACTTATTGCAGTCCGGCAGTGTTTTACTCGGCTTTTCTTCATCCCAGACAGATAGCGCTTGACAAGCCTGCGGCCAATCTTCTACATTGCTCGGATGACTTCCGCAGCAATCTTCTTCCTACGCCACAACAGCGCCAGCGCCCCGCTAGCGTTGCTACCGGTGTCGCTACTACTAGCCTCGCGCTAAAATCCGCAGTTCCTGCCGCTCCCGCTGATTCCACGCGATCCGGCAAACCAATCAAACCCAGCAACACCGGCAGTAAAACCAGGCAGTGACGCGCAAGCTGTACCGCGCCGACGTCACAGCCGCATCAGGCGAAGCGATCATGCATTCGAACACCAGGACCATCCACACTCCGCGCCGGCAAGCATGCCAGCCGACCTGCGCGCGGCGGGAGATGCCGCCTCTGGCTCTATGACGGGTTGCCTGGCCACGCGCCCGTGGCAGCCAGGCAACCCGATCCGCCACATCTGACGCATTGAAGCATTTCCGCATTCCACGCATTCTTCAGACTTAGAGGTCCATCATGATGTTGAACAACCCCGCCGCCAAATACCGCCCCTTCCCCGCCATCGACCTGCCGGATCGCACCTGGCCCAGCAAGGTGATCGACACCCCGCCGATCTGGATGAGCACCGACCTGCGCGATGGCAACCAGGCCCTGATCGAACCGATGAACGCCGAGCGCAAGCTGCGCTTCTTCGAACTGCTGTTGAAGACTGGCCTGAAGGAAATCGAAGTGGGCTTCCCCTCGGCCTCGCAGACCGATTTCGATTTCGTGCGCAAGCTGATCGAAGAAAACCGCATCCCCGACGACGTCACCATCATCGTGCTGACCCAGTCGCGTGAAGAACTGATCCGCCGCACCGTGGAATCGCTGGAAGGTGCCAAGAAGGCCATCGTCCACCTGTACAACTCGGTGGCACCGGCCTTCCGCAAGATCGTCTTCAACATGTCGCGTGACGAGATCAAGAACATCGCCGTCACCGGCACCAGGCTGGTCAAGGAACTGACCGATGCGCGTCCCGGTACCGAATGGCGCTTCGAGTATTCGCCGGAATCCTTCAGCACCACCGAACTGGACTTCTCCAAGGACATCTGCGACGCCGTCTGCGAAACCTGGGGCGCCACGCCCGAGCGCAAGATCATCCTGAACCTGCCCTCCACCGTCGAGTGCGCCACGCCCAACGTCTACGCCGACCAGATCGAATGGATGTGCCGCAACCTGAAGGATCGTGCCAGCACCATCATCTCGGTGCACCCGCACAATGATCGCGGCACCGCCGTGGCCTCGGCCGAGCTGGCCGTGATGGCCGGCGCCGATCGCGTCGAAGGCTGCCTGTTCGGCAACGGCGAGCGCACCGGCAACGTCGACCTGGTCACGTTGGCACTGAATCTGTATACGCAGGGCGTCAACCCGGGCCTGGACTTCTCCGACATCGACGTGGTGCGCCAGGTGGTAGAAGAATGCAACCAGATCCCGGTGCACCCGCGTCACCCGTATGTGGGCGACCTGGTCTTCACCGCTTTCTCCGGCTCGCACCAGGATGCGATCAAGAAGGGCTTCGCCAAGCAACAACCCGACGCCATCTGGGAAGTGCCCTACCTGCCGATCGACCCGGCCGACCTGGGTCGCAGCTACGACGCGGTCATCCGCGTCAACAGCCAGTCCGGCAAGGGTGGCATGGCCTACCTGCTGGAACAGGAATACGGCCTGGCCCTGCCGCGCCGCCTGCAGATCGAGTTCTCGCGCGCCATCCAGCGCGAGGCCGATGCCACCGGCAAGGAAATCAACGCCGCCGACATCCATGCCATCTTCCAGCGTGAATACCTGGAACGCGTCGAGCCCTATGTCTATCGTGCGCATCGCATGTCGGAAGATACTTCCCGGGCCGAGTCGATCAACATCGAAGTCGACATCGTGCGCAATGGCCAGCCGGTCACCGTACGTGGCAGCGGCAACGGTCCCATCGATGCCTTCGTGCATGCCCTGGGCCTGGACATCAAGCTGATGGACTTCCATGAACACGCCATCGGCGCCGGTGCCGACGCCAAGGCAGCCAGCTACATCGAGCTGCGCCTGAATGAAGCCCCGACCGGCTTCGGCGTTGGCATCGATGCCAACATCGTCACCGCTTCCTTCAAGGCCGTGCTGTCTGCCGTGAACCGCCAGATCGCCATCAGCGAGAGCGCCAACCAGGCCGGCTCCTCGCAAGCCAAGGCTGCCTGAAAACGGAACAGCGCCGGCGATCCCGGCCTGTTTCCGCGAGCGTAACGCTTCCAGCGCCGACCTACAGGTCGGCGTTGTTTCGTCTGGCCTCCCTGTTCAGGCATCTCTTTCTCCATCCCACCGCGAGTTCTCTCCGCATGCGGCACATTGCCGTGGCAAAGCATCCCGCCTTTGTTTCATCGCAAAGGCAAGTCTGACCTGCCGTCCTAGAATGTTCCGCTCATGCCGACGCACATCCACGCCGTCGGCCTCCACCCTTGGAACACTCCATGATCCAGATCAGCGTCCGCTCATCGACCTCCACATCGTCCAAGCCTGGTCCCGCAGACACGCCGCCCGCGCTGTTCTCACTGGGATTCCGGCCCTTCTTCCTGGCCGGCAGCCTGTGGGCGGCGCTGTGCATGGTGCTGTGGATCGGCATCCTGCACGGTCATCTGGTCCTGCCCACCCATTTCGACGCCCTGAACTGGCACATCCACGAGATGCTGTTCGGCTGGATCATGGCCGCCATTGCCGGCTTCCTGCTCACTGCCATCCCCAACTGGACCGGCCGCGCTCCGTTACGTGGCGGCGTGCTCGCGATACTGGCAGGCCTGTGGTTGCTGGGCCGGGTGGTGGGGACCGTTTCCGCGCTGCTGCCACTGTGGCTGGCAGCACTGGCCGAACTGCTGTTTCCGCTGGCCCTGTGCACCGTGGCCTGGCGCGACATCATCGCCGCCCGTAACCGTCGCAACCTGCCCATGCCGATGCCGGTGGCGCTACTGGCCGTGGCCGATCTGCTGATGTACCTGCGTGCCGGCGGCGTGGACCTGCCCCCAGGCCTGGACTGGCGCCTGGCACTGGTGGCGGTCTGCATCCTGATGTCGGTGATCGGCGCGCGTATCATTCCCGCCTTTACGCGCAACTGGCTGACGGCACGTCGCAGCCCGGTACAAGTGAACAGCGATCGCTGGCTCGACATTGCCGCCACCGCCAGCCTGCATGCAACCCTGCTGGCCTGGGCCTGCCTGCCGCGAGCTAGCGCCGTCGGTGGACTGCTGCTGGTGGCGGCGACGCTGAACCTGGCACGCCTCGCTCGCTGGCGCGGCGACGCCACCCTGGCCGAACCCTTGCTGGCCGTGCTGCATCTGGGCTATCTCTGGCTGATCGCTGGTGTATCCCTGCTGGGTCTGAGCCTGCTCGGCCTGCCGATGCTGGAAATCGGCGCCATCCATGCGCTCACCGCCGGTGCCATGGGCAGCATGGTGCTGGGGGTGATGACGCGGGTGTCGCTGGGTCACACCGGTCGCGCCCTGCGCGCCGACCGCAGCACAGTCGCCATCTATGCCAGCATCAGTGCAGCGGCCGGCTGTCGCATTGCGGCAACGTTCTTCTCCAGCAACTGGCTGCTGAGCCTGTCCGCCCTCTGCTGGACGCTGGCCTTCCTGCTGTTCGTGCTACGCTACGCGGCTGTCCTGAGTCAGCCCCGCGTTGCCTGAGGTCAGCAGCACCGACCCGCTGCAAGACCGCGTCCCCCCGCACGGACTTGCAGCATGACTGACCAGCGAGCCAATGTTGCCGCGAGGACAGATATTCCCTCATGAATTTACGTGATGGGAAGGTTCTCGTTTCACGTAACTGGCTTATTATCTTCCACTAGTCGTCACACCAGTTCTTTTGCATTAGCAAACAAGTCGCAATCACATTTTTCGGGGGGAAAATAATGCGCTTCAGCAACCTCAGCATTACCACACGCTTGGCCTTCGCCTTTTCAATCCTGATCCTGGTGATCGCCGCCATCGTCACCCTGGGTCTGATACGGCTGGGAGACATCAACAAGGCACTCGATCTGGTGGTCAACGACCGCTACAAGAAGATCGCCCTCATCAACACCATCTCCGGCAAGATCGACGACGTCGCCATCGCCGTGCGCAACCAGTTGCTGACCAGCAGTCCGGAGCAGGCAGCGCGGGAACAGAAGGTCGTGAACGATCTCTCGTTGCAGGTCACGGCACACCTGAAGGAACTCGACGGGGTGCTGATCAACCCCGCGGCCCGCGCACAGCTTGCCAATGTCATGAAGGCGCGTGACGAATATGCAGCCCAGCGCAGGGAAGTCGAAGCGCTGAACGCCAAGGGCCAGCGTGACGCCGCCATCGAACTGCTCATCACCAAGGTCGGCGCATTGCAGAAGGCCTACTTCGGCGAACTGGACAACCTGGCCGATACCCAGCAGAAGATGATGGACCAGTCAGTCATCGATGCCGAATCCGCCTACAACACCACACGGTTGATCATGCTGGTCTCCGGCCTGGTGTCGGCGCTGTTCGCCGCTTCCATCGCCTGGACCATTTCGCGCAGCATCACCCGACCGCTCAACCGTGCCGTCGAAGTGGCCGAGACCGTCGCCGCCGGCGACCTGACCGCCGTCATCGCCGCGCACTCCACCGACGAAACCGGCCGCCTGCTACAAGCGCTGGCGGCGATGAACCAGAAACTCAAGGCCATCGTGCTCGAAGTGCGACGCGGCACCGACTCCATGGTCACCGCCTCGACCCAGATCGCCACCGGCAACCTGGACCTCTCATCGCGCACCGAGGAGCAGGCCAGCGCCCTGGAAGAAACCGCCTCTTCGCTGGAACAACTGACCTCCAGCGTCAAGCAGAACGCCGATCACACCCGCAAATCCAGCGACCTCGCCAGCAACGCCACGCAAGTGGCCAACCAGGGCGGCCAGGCCGTCAAGCAGGTGGTGCAGACCATGGGCGCCATCAACGATTCCTCGCGCAAGATCGTCGACATCATCTCCGTCATCGACGGCATCGCCTTCCAGACCAACATCCTGGCGCTCAATGCCGCCGTGGAAGCGGCCCGTGCCGGCGAGCAGGGCCGTGGCTTCGCCGTGGTGGCCTCCGAAGTGCGCGGACTGGCCCAGCGCTCGGCCACCGCCGCCAAGGAAATCAAGGAACTGATCAACGATTCGGTCAGCCAGGTCACGTCGGGGACCGAACTGGTAGCGCAGGCTGGCAGCACCATGGATGAGGTGGTCCACAGCATCGAGCAGGTCAGCCACATCGTCGGGGAAATCTCGGCCGCCACACGCGAACAGAGCGACGGCATCGAACAGGTCAACCAGGCCATCATGCAGATGGACAACACCACCCAGCAGAATGCCGCCCTGGTGGAAGAGGCGGCCGCCGCCTCGCAGGCGCTGCAGGATCAGGCCCAGCGTCTGCTGGACCTGGTCAGCGTGTTCCGTCTTGATGAGAAGGGCGCAGCGCCGGAAATGCGCAGTGTCCAGGCAACTGCGATGCGCAAGACGCCGCCGATGGCCGTGGCACCCGCTGCAAGCCCCGCCAAGGCCCTGCCGGCCCGCCCTGCCACAGCAGCAGCACCTGCCGCCTCAGCCACCCGACCGGCCTTGCCCGCCAGCCGCAAGGAAGAAAAATCGGACGAGTGGGAGACCTTCTAAGCGCGTCTCCAGCGGCCTCAGGCCTGGCGCGCCAGCCTGATGCCGCTGACCTGCCAGCGTGCCGTGGCGGGGAAGAAATTGCGGTAGGTCAGCCGCGCATGATTGAGCGGCGTGGCCGATGACGACCCGCGCAACACGTACTGGTTGACCATGAACTTGCCGTTGTACTCGCCTACCGCGCCGGGTGCCGCCGCAAAGCCGGGATAGGGGGCATAGCTGCTGCTGGTCCACTGCCAGGCCACACCGAAGAACTCGCGCCCCTGGCCCTGCAGGCAGGCCGCCGCGTGCTCCCACTCGGCTTCCGTGAGCAGTCGCGCGCCGGCCCAGCGGGCATAGGCGTCGGCTTCGTAGTACGACAGGTGCACGGCCGCACGATGCGGTTGCAGCGGTTGCAGCCCATACTCGGTGAACTCACGCCATCGCCCGTCTCCGGCGGGACGCCAATAGAGCGGATGACTCAGGCCCTGCTGCTTCTTCCACTCCCATCCCTCGGACAACCACAAGCTCGCGTCCTCATAGCCGCCTGCCTCGACAAAGGCCAGGTACTCGGCGTTGTCGACCAAACGCGAAGCGCACTGGTAGGTCTCGACGAACTGGCGATGACGCGGCGTCTCGTTATCGAAGCAGAAGCCGCTGCCGACATGACCGATCTCCACCACGCCGGCATCGATCCGATGCCATTGCAATTCCAGCGCCACCGGGTCGCTCAACTGCATGCTGGCCGGCAGCGGCTGGTAGGCCGGCTGTAGCGGATTCATCGACAGCAGGACCTTGATGTCGGTCAGCATCAGCTCCTGGTGTTGCTGCTCATGCTGCATGCCCAGTTCCAGCAGGGTCAGGAAATCTTCCAGCTGCGCCTGCTGCATACAGGCCTCAGTGTCGCTGCCACCGGCCTCCAGCGCGTCGATCAGCAACAGCATGCGTTCGTCCACGTGGGCCCGATAGGCCATCACATCCTCCAGCGCCGGACGGGTCAGCAACCCACGCTGCGGACGCGGGAATTTTTCCCCCACGCCTTCATAGTAGGAATTGAAGAGCATGCGGAACTGCGGATGGAAAGGCGCAAACCCGCTCTGGAAGCGCTCCAGCAGGAAAGTCTCGAAGAACCAGGTGGTATGCGCCAGATGCCACTTGATCGGGCTGGCATCGGGCATGGCCTGCACGCAGCAATCCTCGGCCGACAAGGGTGCGGCGATCAGCTGGGACTGCCGCCGCACGCGCCGGTAACGATCGCCCAGCTTTTCGCGGGGACGATGATTGAGTTGCTGGACCGCCGCGTCGATCACGGCATCGATGGTGGCCGCCGTGGCGGGCGCCTCGGATTCCGGCGCGACCTGGCGCATGGTCTGGTCCGGGGTGATGAGCACTGTCGGCATCCACTCTCCTGCAAAAAATGAGCTTGAAATCGAGGGCATAAACTCGACGCGCCGTTCAACGCGCCTGTGCGTAACACACCGCAAACCAGCGGCGTGCGTCGAACCACATCCGGCAGCCACCGAAACCGGCCTGCTCCAGCAGGCCCAGGATGTCCTGCTTGCTGAACTTGTGGCTGTATTCGGTATGGATGCGCTCGCCCTGATGGAAGGTGCGGCGCGCACCGGGCCAGCGCACGATGAGGTCGCGCCTGGCCTCCAGGTGCATTTCGATGCGCTGGCAACGGCCATTGTAGAAGGCCACATGGCGCCAGTCGCGTGCGTTGAAATCGGCACCGATGAGCTCGTTGACATGCTTGAGCACGTTCAGGTTGAATGCCGCCGTCACGCCCAGAGCATCGTCATAGGCGGCCTCCAGCACATGCGTGTCCTTGACCAGATCCAGCCCGATCAGGAGGCCTCCATCCCCGCTCGGCAGCGCCGCCCGTACGCGACGCAGGAAGGCCAGCGCCTGCTGCGGATCGAAATTGCCCAGCGACGAACCAGGGTAGAAGAACAGCCGTCGTTGCGCATCCACTTCCGGCGGCAGCGTCAGCGTCGAGGAAAAATCCATCGCCAGCGGCTGCATCGGAATATCCGGGAAACGGCGCTGCAAACCCTGCACCGACTGGTGCAGGAAGTCGGTCGAAATATCCACCGGCACATACTGCCGCGGCTGCAGCGCCCCGAACAGCGACGCCGCCTTGGCGCAGTTGCCGGCGCCCAGATCGATCAGGGTGCAGCCGGTACCGACTGCCGCCGCCATGGCGTCCTGATGGGTGGCATAGATGGCCGCCTCGGTACGGGTCGGATAATACTCGGGGAGATCGCAGATGGCTTCGAACAGCTTGCTGCCCAAGGCATCGTAGAAATACTTGGGCGAGATATACGCTTCGCGGGCGCTGAGCCCGGCCACCAGTTCGGCGCCGGGCTCGCTACAGTGCCCGGTACTGGCTTCAGCACGGGGCTGCCGGTGGTCGGCACGAATATCAGAATCGGAGCTATCCCAGCAGGTGGGGATCAGTGCGGGTTGGGCCAAGCGTATCTCCTTGCCAATGACGGTGGGTGGATGCTGCTTCTCTGCGGATGGGCGCTACCGGCTTGGTTACTGTAACAGGCCGGGGCGGTCAGGCAATGGCTGACGGACAACTTTGCGATACACTTTATCAGGTCGTCCGGGGCTGCCGGGGCTATCCTCGGGGCTGTCCCGGGACTGTTTATACTGATGCCTGTTCCGACTAGGGCGCAGCGCGGTGGTTCAACGCGGCAATGAGATTTTCGCCCCGCCCACCGACGTAGCCCGATGGCAACAGGATCGTTGCCGACGGTCCCAACCGTTATCCTTCCAGCGTGCTGGCCCCTAACCCCTGATCCATGTCCATGTCTTCCACGCCGCCGCCTTCGCTCACCCATTCCGCACACCCGCCCCAGTCCGCTGACACCGACCCCGACACCAGCAATGCCAGCGCCACGGCGCGCAAGTCGGCGCTGGCGGCGCTGCGCGGCCTGCTGCCTTTTCTCGCTCCCTACAAGAAGCAGTTCCTGCTGGCCGGCCTGGCCTTGCTGGTGGCCGCTGCGGCGACCCTGGCGGTGCCCTACGCCTTCAAGCAGATGATCGATCTGGGTTTCGGAGCGGCCGGCCCAGGTGCGGCCGGCTCAGGTGCGGCCGGCAGCGCCGCTCACATCAATCTCTATTTCCTGGCCCTGTTCGGCGTGGCCTGCGTGCTGGGCGTGGCCACCGCCCTGCGCTTCTACATGGTGTCGTGGCTGGGTGAACGCGTTACGGCCGACCTGCGCAGCGCCGTCTATGCCCACGTGGTCACGCAAAGCCCGGAGTTCTTCGAGACCACCAAGACCGGTGAAGTGCTCTCGCGCCTGACCACCGACACCACCCTGATCCAGACCCTGGTCGGCACCAGCATCTCGATGGCCCTGCGCAACATCCTGCTGTTCCTGGGTGGCATGAGCATGCTCTTCATCACCAGCGCCCGGCTGACCTCGATCATCATCGTCATGCTGGCCGCCGTGGTCCTGCCCATCGTGTTCTACGGCCGCCGCGTGCGCAAGCTTTCCCGCGCCTCCCAGGATCGCGTGGCCGACGCCTCGGCCATGGCCGGCGAAATCCTCAATGCCATGCCCACGGTACAGGCCTTCACCCATGAGGAAATCGAAGCGCGCCGCTTCGGACAGTCGGTGGAGCGCGCCTTCGAAACCGCCATGGAGCGTATCCGCGCCCGCTCGCTGCTGACGGTGGTGGCCATCCTGCTGGTGTTCGGCGCCATCGTCTTCGTGCTGTGGCTGGGCGCGCATGCGGTCATGCGTGGCAGCATGAGCGGCGGCGAACTCGGCCAGTTCATCCTCTATGCCTCGCTGGTGGCGGGCTCCCTGGGCGCACTCTCGGAAGTGATGGGCGACACCCAGCGCGCCGCCGGCGCCACCGAGCGCCTGCTCGACCTGCTGGCTGCACACTCACCGGTGCAGTCGGTGCTGCTGCCGGAAAAACTGCCACCGCGCACCGCCAACGGCGCAGCCCTGCAGATCGCCGAGCTCGACTTCCACTATCCTTCGCGCCCGGAGCATGCCTCGCTCACGGGGTTTTCGCTCGATGTGCGGCCAGGTGAAACGGTCGCCGTGGTCGGCCCTTCCGGCGCGGGCAAGACCACGCTGTTCCAGCTACTGTTGCGCTTCTACGATCCCCAGCACGGCAGCATCCGCCTCGATGGCGTGGACATCCGCTACCTGACCCTGCAGGATCTGCGCAACGCCATCGGCATCGTGCCGCAGGACACCGTGATCTTCTCGGCCAATGCCATGGAAAACATCCGCTTCGGCCGGCCCGGCGCCAGCGATGCCGAAGTGATCGCCGCCGCCCAGATGGCCGCCGCCCACGAATTCATCGAACGCCTGCCGCAGGGCTATCAGTGCTTCCTGGGGGAACGCGGCGTGCGCCTGTCCGGTGGCCAGCGCCAGCGCATCGCCATCGCACGCGCACTGTTGAAGAACCCGCCGCTGCTGTTGCTGGACGAGGCCACCAGCGCCCTCGACGCCGAATCCGAACGTCTGGTGCAAAGCGCGCTGGAAGCCGCCATGGTGGGGCGCACCACCCTGGTCATCGCGCACCGCCTGGCCACGGTGCAGCGCGCCGACCGCATCATCGTGCTGGAGCACGGCCGTATCGTCGAAACCGGCACCCATGCCGAACTGGTGGCCCGCGACGGTCTCTACGCCAGCCTGGCGGCGCTGCAGTTCGAGACGGGGCAATAGCCAGGCGGTGGCCGACGCGAAATCCTGAAATCCCCTAGACTGCGCATTTCGTTCGCCATCGACATGACAGGAGTTCCGCATGAGTAGCCAATTGTTTTCGCCGCTGAGCCTGCGCGGCATCACCCTACCCAACCGCATCGCGGTCTCGCCGATGTGCCAGTATTCGGCCGAGGATGGCTTCGTCAACGACTGGCACCTGGTGCACCTGGGCAGCCGCGCCGTGGGTGGCGCCGGCTTGGTGATCATGGAAGCCACGGCGGTGGTCGCTGAAGGCCGCATCACCGCGGCCGACCTCGGTATCTGGAAGGACGAGCACATCGCCCCCCTGCGCCGCATCACCCGCTTCATCGAACAACAAGGCGCGGTGCCGGGCGTGCAACTGGCGCACGCCGGCCGCAAGGCCAGCTCCCTGCGACCCTGGGACGGCCCGGCCGGCAGTGTTGCCGTGGCCGAGGGCGGCTGGCTGCCGCGGGCACCGTCCGCGCTGGCCTTCGACACCAGCTACACCGAACCGCAGGCACTCGGCATCGAGGACATTGCCGCCCTGGTGCAGGCCTTCGCCGATGCAGCCCGACGCGCCCATGCGGCCGGCTTCAAGCTGATCGAACTGCACGGCGCCCATGGCTACCTGGGCCACCAGTTCCTGTCCCCGCTGAGCAATCGTCGCAGCGATCACTATGGCGGCTCCTTCGAGAACCGCATCCGCTTCCTGCTGGAAACCGTACGCGCCACCCGTGCCGTCTGGCCGGACGAGCTGCCGCTGCTGGTACGCCTGTCGGCCACCGACTGGGCCGAAGGCGGCTGGACGCCGGACGACACCGTGGCCCTGGCGGCCCGCCTGCGCGAACTGGGCGTGGACCTGGTGGACGTGTCCAGTGGCGGCAACCTGCCATCGGCACCGATCCCGGTCGGCCCCGGCTACCAGACCGGCTTTGCCGCCCGCGTCAAGGCAGAGGCCGGTATCGCCACCGGTACCGTGGGCATGATCACCGACGCCATCCAGGCCGAACACGTGCTGCGCACCGGCCAGGCCGACCTGGTGCTGCTGGCGCGCGAACTGCTGCGCGACCCCTACTGGCCCATGCACGCAGCACAGCAATTGCGTGAAGACATCGCCTGGCCGCCGCAATACGTGCGCGCCGCCTCCAGCAAGACACCGCTGCGACCGGATGTGCAGTACGGGCGCAGCGCCGACTGAAATTTCCTGTGGATAGAAAGAAAAATGCTGCCCGGTCGGATATCGACCGGGCAGCATTTTTTGTGAGACGCCGAAGCTGGGTCTGCGTACCGCAGATCAGCCCGGACGACGCTTGTGGCGGATGTATTCGATGATCCCCGGCAGGATGGACAGGATCACGATGACCACGATCAACAGGCTCAGGTTCTGCTTCACGATGGGCAGGTTGCCGAAGAAGTAGCCGGCATAGCCGAAGCTGGCCACCCAGGCGATGCCGCCGATGACGTTGTAGAGGAAGAAGCGCGGATAGGTCATCGCGCCCACGCCGGCCACGAAGGGGGCGAAGGTACGCACGATGGGCGCGAAGCGGGCAATGATGATGGCCTTGCCACCGTGCTTTTCGAAGAAGGCGTGGGTCTTGTCCAGGTACTCCTTCTTGAAGATGCGTGAATTGGGCTTGTCGAACACCTTGATGCCCAGCATCTTGCCGATCTGGTAGTTGGTGCTGTCCCCCAGGATGGCGGCCACGATCAGGGTCAGCAGCATCAGGTGGATATCGTAGGCACCGGTGGCGGCCAGCGCGCCGGTGACGAACAGCAGTGAATCGCCGGGCAGGATGGGGGTGACCACCAGGCCGGTTTCACAGAAGATGATCAGGAACAGGATCAGGAACAACCAGGGTCCGTAGGAAGCGGCCAGCTCGGCCAGGTGACGGTCGATGTGGACGATGAAATCGACCAGGAACAAGAGAATATCCATAAAGCCTGCAAGGGAAGTGGCGGAAAGTGGCATTGTACCAACAGCCCGGGCCACCTCCGCCAAATTTGATGCAGCGCCGCATGCGCCCCGGTTTCCTCCCGATCAACGCCCCCTGCGCGGCGCTTCAGTCCGGCAGGCCATCGCCGGCCAGGATCATCTCGGCCGCGCTCAACAGGTCACCCTGCAGCCCCTTGCGTGCCTTTTGCGGCGAGGCCTCGCGCAGGCCTTCCAGCAGGATCGCATGATGCTTTATGGCCGGCGCCTCGGCCAGGCGGCGCGAACCGGCGCGCAGGTCGAGGTTGATCACCGGGCCTACCTGCAGCCACAGTCCGGCAATCAGGTCCACCAGGGTCGGCATGCCCGAACCCTGATAGGCGGCGAAATGCAGTTCCTTGTTCAGGCGGATGATCACATCGACGTTGGGCTTCTTGCGCTGCATTTCCACCGACAGGGTTTCGTGCAGGCGGGCGACTTCATCGAGCCCCTCCGGACTGATGTGGCTGGCCGCGTGTTCCACCGCCAGGCCCTCCAGCGCCAGCCGTATCTTGAGCAGTTCGCTGAACTTGCCCTTGGTCATCAACGGCACGCGCATGGCGCGGTTGGGCAGGATTTCCAGCGCCCCTTCCGCGGCCAGTTGACGCACTGCCTCGCGCACCGGCATGGGGCTGGTCCCCAGCGCATCGGCCAGGCCCTTGAGCGTGAGCTTCTGGCCGGGCCGCACCTGGCCGGCCTGGATCAGTTCGCACAGGTCCTGGTAGACCCGCTCGGACAGCGTGGCGTGCTGGATCTTGCGCACGGTGGAGAGGTCGGCGATCAGGGTCGGGTCCATGGCGATAGATGAAAATTTTTTGCGGATTATAGCGGAGCACTCCGGCATTGCCTCAGGACGCGCCCCTCATTGCTGACGAATGCTGCCCGGGCCTGGCGCAAACAGCCATCAGGCAGCTGCCTGCAGGAGGGCGGCGGCCATCCTGCCCTCCCGTCAGCCGTTTCGCTGCCTGCGCGACCGGTTGACGCTACCGATTCTATCGAATACATTTGATCACATGTCAAATAAATGACATCGGCAGAACAAAAAATCGGATCAGCGCGGTGCCACCCCACAGCCAACAGTCTTGCGGCTGTGGCCGGCCCGCAGCGGTGACGGCCACCAGGAGACAGTTGCACCGGATGCACGCACAGCGCAGACAACAGCGCCTGCGTCATCTATCCCCTCGTGAGGACAGGCTTGCCTGCCCTGCCCGCTCGCCGCTGCACACCTCGCCCATCTCCGGTTCTCTGCGCTGGCCCACCCGGCCCATGCGCATGTTGCTGCGAAGACGACCGACGGCCGCCATCCCAGTCCACCGCCCCGGTCACCCTGCCCGACACAAAGAACGCAGTTCCCAGGAGACACCGGCACCCGCCGGATATTTAGGAGGATCGCACCATGGAGCAAGACCAGAGCACGTCCGGCAACACTGCAAGCAACAGCACCAACGCCAGCCCCGCCTCTCCTCGCCGCCGCCGCATCCTGCAGGCCGGCGTGGCCGCCATCGCGGGCAGCTCCACGCTCGGCTTCCCGGCCATCGTGCGCGCCCAGTCCGACAAGATCATCATCGGCCACCTGACGCCACGCACGGGCTTTCTCGGTCCCATGGGCGAATACGCGGTCATGAGCATCAACCTGGCCGTGGAAGAACAGAACAAGGCCGGCGGCCTGCTGGGGCGCCAGCTCACACTGCTCTCGGAAGACTCGGTCAATCCGCCCACCGCCTCCTCCAAGGCACAGCGCCTGCTGGAGCGCGATGGCGCGGTGCTGCTGATCGGCGAGATTTCCTCGGCCTCGGCGCTGGGCATCGCCCAGGTCGCCCAGCGCAACAAGAAGCTCTTCATGAACACCGGTTGCAACTCCGACGAACTGCGCGGCAAGAGCTGCAACAAGTTCATGTTCCACATCGAGGCGGCCAACTCCACCTACGTCAAGGCCTGTGGCCAGCAACTGCTGCAGAACGGCCTGATCAAGGGCAAGAAGCTGTATGCCCTGACCGCCGACTATGCCTTCGGCCATGACCTGCTGCGCACCGCCAAGGTATTCGTCGGCGCCAATGGCGGCACGATTGCCAACGATGAACTGGTGCCCACCGACGCCACCGACTTCAGCCCCTACCTGCTCAAGATCCGCCAGGCCAAGCCGGACCTGGTGATCTCCAACCTGGCCGGCAACCAGATCACCAACTTCATCAAGCAGTATTCCGAATTCGGCCTGCCCTTCCCCATCGCCGGTTTCGGCTTCGATACCGTGGCGGCCTGGGGTGCCGGCGCGGACAACTTCGCCGGCACCTGGCCCACCACCTGGCACCACGATGTCGACAGTCCTTCCTCCAAGGCCTTCGTGGCGGCCTTCATCAAGAAGTACGGCAAGCCGCCCGAGAACCAGGCCTGGGGCGAATACGTGGGCTTCCGCTCGGTCGCCCAGGCGATCGCCGAGACCAAGTCGCTGGACACCATGAAACTGATCGACTACTTCGAAAAGGGTGCGCAGATCGACATCCTCAAGGGCCGCAAGGGCGTCTATCGCGACTGGGACCACCAGCTGATGCAGGAGATGTACACCCTCTCGCCCAAACCCAAGGGCCGCGCCAAGGACCAGTGGGACTTCCTGCAACTGGGCGCGGCCGTGCCGGGACCGAACGCACCGCTGGATTCGATCGCCCCGACCATGCAGGAAAACGCCTGCAAGTTCGCCTGAGCGCCCTCGCTTCCACGCTGCGCTACCGAGCGGCCATGCCTGACACCCCGGCATGGCCGCCGGTCGCCCCACTTTCGCCAGACCTCGGGCCGGAGTTGCAATGCAAATCGTTTTCCTGCTGGAACAAATCCTCAACGGATTGCTGGTCGGCGGCTATTACCTGCTGATCGCGCTGGGGCTGTCGCTGATCTTCAGCCTGGGCGGCATCGTCAACCTGGCGCACGGCGCCTTCTATGCCATCGGCGCCTATCTCGCCGTGGAGATCACCAAGCACCTGGGATTCACCGGTGCGGTCTTCATCTCGCCACTGCTGGTGGCGCTGCTGGGCATCCTGTTCGAACGCTTCCTGCTACGCCGTTTCTATTCGGCCGATCCCATCCTGGGACTCTTGCTGACCTTCGGCCTGTCGATGGTGGCGGAACAGCTGATCCGTATCCTGTGGGGCGCTTCGCCGCTACCCGCCTCGATCCCGGCGGCCTTCAAGGGCCAGGTCATGGTGGGTGACTTCATGTACTCGCGCTACCGCCTGCTGATGCTGGCCATCGTGATCGTGGCGCTGACGCTGATCTGGCTGCTGCTCAACAAGACCTCCTTCGGCCGCGTGGTGCGTGCCGGTGTGCAGAAGCCCGACATGGTGGCGGTACTGGGCATCCGCCTGCAGCCCTACATGACGGCCATCGTCATGCTGGG
Organism: Herbaspirillum sp. AP02; assembly: GCF_015767275.1. Lineage (GTDB taxonomy): Bacteria > Pseudomonadota > Gammaproteobacteria > Burkholderiales > Burkholderiaceae_D > Herbaspirillum. The sequence goes on along the minus strand of NZ_JADWMY010000008.1, from coordinate 200,160 downwards.
CGTCGGCCTGGCCGCGCTGGCCGGGGTGCTGTTCGCGCCGATCTCGGGGGTGCAGCCGGCCATGGGCGCCGAGATCATGACGGCTGCCTTCGTGGTAGTGGTCATCGGCGGCCTGGGCAGCTTCTGGGGTGTGGTGCTGGCCGCCGTGCTGGTGGGCGTGGTACGCGGCATCACCATCCAGTTCTATGCCCCGGCCGGCGAGGCCTCGATGTACCTGCTGATGCTGCTGGTATTGATCTTCCGTCCGCGCGGCCTGTTGGGCGAGCGCATCGAACGCTTCGAATGAGACCGCGGCCATGAACCCTATGCTCTCCATGAATCCGAAACACCAATCCCTGTGGATCGGCGCTGCCGCGCTGGTCATCACGCCCCTGCTGCTGCCATTGCTGGGCCTGACCACCACCTCGGCCACCGACGTGGTCATCTATGCCATCGCCGCCATGGGCTTGAACCTGCTGGTGGGCTATACCGGCCTGACCTCGTTCGGTCACGGCGCCTGGTTCGGGGTGGGCGCCTATGCAGCCGCGCTGTCGCAGAAATACTGGTTCCCCGGCCAGATCGTGCTGCCGCTGCTGTTCACCGTCGCCTTCATCGCGGTTTGCGCGGCACTGGTGGGCTTTTTGATCCTGCGCCGGCGCGGCGTGTATTTCTCGCTGCTGACGTTGGCGCTGTCCGCGCTGACCTTCGCGGTAGCCTTCCGCTGGACCGACTTCACCGGCGGTGAATCCGGACTGGGCGGCATCGTGCGGCCGGTGGTTGCCGGCATCGACCTGGACCAGTCGCTGGCCTACCTGGTCTTCGTCAGCCTGATCGCCTTCGCCGTGCTCTACTGCCTGCACCGGCTGATCCGCTCGCCGTTCGGCCACACCATCGTCGCCATCCGCGAAAATGAGCAGCGGGCGCGCTTCCAGGGTTACGCCACCATCGTCTACAAACTGCAGATGTTCATCATCTCGGCCACCGTCACCGGCCTGGCCGGTGCTCTGCTGGCCTTCCACCATCGTTTCGCCTCGGCCGAACCGACCTCGGTGGCCTTCTCCGGCGAACTGCTGGCAATGGTGGTGATCGGTGGCATGCGCAGCTTCCTCGGGCCGGCGCTGGGCGCGTTGTTCTACATCCTGTTCCGCGAATGCCTGTCGATCTGGACCGAGAACTGGCTGCTCTGGTTTGGTCTGGCCTTCGTCGGTTTCATTCTGTTCTCGCCGACCGGGCTGGTCGGCATCTGGCGCCAGCTGCAGCGTCGCCTCAAGCCACCGGCCGAAGTGGGCGCTGCGATGAGCGCACGCCAGATCGTCGATGGCCTGCCACTGCCGGACTTCCTGCAACCGCCGCCCCGGCAGGGCGTGGTACTGGAAGCCCGCGACATCGAAATCCGCTTCGGCGGCATCCAGGCCGTCAAGAATGCGCAGATCGCGCTGCATGCAGGTGAAATCCACGCCCTGATCGGTCCCAACGGCGCCGGCAAGACCACCACCTTCAACCTGATCTCCGGCATGTTCGCCCCACATGGCGGCAGCGTGCTACTCAACGGCCAGCCCATCCACGGCCTGCCGCCCAGCGAGATTTGCCAGCGCGGTCTGGCGCGCTCATTCCAGATCACCAATCTCTTCAAGGGCCTGTCGATCTACGAAAACCTGCGGCTGTCGCTGCAGGCCCGGCATGCGGCACGCTACAACATGTGGCGCGATATCGACAGCTATCCCGAGATCCATGCCGAGACCGCCGAACTGATGCGCTTCCTCGGCCTCAAGGGCATCGACGAGATCGAAGGCGGCGCCCTCTCCTACGGCGGGCAACGGCTGGTGGACCTGGGCATCGCCCTGGGCTCCAAGCCCCAGGTGCTGCTGATGGACGAACCCCTGGCCGGCCTGGCCGCGGCCGAACGTGAACGGGTCTCGCGGCTGGTGCAGATCATCGCCGCCAACATCCCGGTGCTGATCGTGGAACACGACATCGACCGCGTGCTGGGTTTCTCGCACCAGGTCACCGTGATGAACCAGGGCAGCGTACTGATGGCCGGCACACCCGAACAGGCCCGCGCCGACCAGCGCGTGCAGGAAATCTACACCGGTCACGGCACCCCGCCGGTCACTGGTCGCAGCAGCGTCGATGCGCAGGAACGGGCGCAGTTGCTGGCCTTCGAAGGTGTCAATGCCTACTACGGCAAGAGCCACATCCTCAATGACGCCAGCCTGGAAGTCCGGCAGGGCGAGATCGTTGCCCTGCTGGGCCGCAACGGCGCCGGCAAGTCCACCCTGCTCAAGACCCTCACCGGCCTGCTGCGCCCGGCCTCCGGCACCATCCGCTATGACGGTCGCGACATCGCCGGACTGTCCGCCCCCGACATCGCCCGCCTGGGCATCGGCTACGTGCCGCAAGGGCGCGGCCTGTTCGCCGGCATGACGGTAGCCGAGAACCTGGCGCTGGGCCGACTGGCGCGCAAGAACGACAGCAGCAACGGCGTGGCCTGGAGTGAAGAAAAGATCTTGCAATACTTCCCGCGCCTGAAGGAACGTCTGCACACCCACGCCGATTTCCTCTCCGGTGGTGAACAACAGATGGTGGCGGTGGCCCGGGCGCTGTCGGGCAACGTCAAGCTGCTGTTGTTGGACGAGCCCTTCGAAGGCCTGGCCCCGGCCGTGGTGCAGGAACTGTTCACCGTCTTCGACCAGTTGCGACGCGAGGTCTCCATCGTCATCGTCGAACACAACCTGGATCTGGTGCTGGCCCTGGCCGACCGCGTCTTCGCCCTGGAGCGCGGCGCCGTCTTCCACACCGGACCGGCCGAACCGCTGCTGACCGACCTGGCCTATCGCAAGAAAATCCTCTGGCTCTGAGCCAGCACTCTCCCCTCCCCGCAACAAGGACACAGCACCATGGACCTGAATCTGAAAGACCAGAAAGTCATCGTCACCGCCGGCGCCCAGGGCATCGGCCTGGCCATCACCGCCGCCTTCGTCGAGGCCGGCGCCCACGTCCACATCTGTGACGTCAGCGAAGACTTCCTCGCCAGCGCCCGCAGCCAGTTCGCCGGCGCCCCCGTGAGCTACAGCCTGACCGACGTCACCAGCGAGAGCCAGGTCGATGCCATGTTCGCCGACCTCAGCCAGCGCTGGGGTGGCGTACTGGATGTACTGGTCAACAACGCCGGCATCGCCGGCCCCACCCTGCCGGTGGAAGACGTCGAATTGTCCGGCTGGGACCAGACCATCGCCGTCAACCTCACCGGCCCCTTCCTCTGCACCCGGCGCGCCGTGCCGATGCTGAAGAAGAACGGCGGCGGCTCCATCGTCAACATCTCCTCCGTCGCCGGCCGCCTGGGCTTTGCCCTGCGCACGCCGTACTCGGCCTCCAAGTACGGCGTCATCGGCCTGACCGAAACCTGGGCCATCGAACTGGGGCCGTCCAACATCCGCGTCAATGCCGTGCTGCCGGGCGTGGTCGAAGGTGCCCGCCAGGAGCGCATCGTCGCCGCCAAGGCAGAGGCCTATGGCATCGACCATGAAGAAATGCGCCAACGCCTGCTCTCCAAGGTCTCGCTGCGCAAGATGGTCACGGCGCAAGACATTGCCAACCAGATCCTCTTCATCTGCTCCCCGGCCGGCGCCTCCATCAGCGGACGCAGCCTGTCGGTATGCGGCAATGTCGAAGTATTGAGCTAAGGAGCCGTCATGAGTGAAAAGATCGCTGTCATCGGCGCCGGCCTGATCGGCCGCGCCTGGGCCATCGTCTTCGCCCGCGCCGGCTACCGGGTGGACCTGTGGGACGCCGTCCCGCAAGCCCTGCAGGGTTGCCGGCAACTGCTGCAGGACAACCTGGCCGACCTCGCCAGCCATGGCCTGATCGACGAAACACCGCAGACCGTGCTGGCCCGCATCCACACGGCAGACAGCCTCGCCGCCGCCCTGCAGGACGCCATCCTGGTCCAGGAAAACGTCAAGGAAACGGTAGACGTCAAACGCGCCATCTTCGCCGAGATGGACAGCCTGGCCGCCCCGCGGACCATCCTCACCAGCTCCACCTCGTGGATCCCCACCTCCGCCTTCTCGGAGCACCTGCCCGGACGCGACCGCATCCTGGTCGCCCACCCCGTCAACCCGCCCTACCTGGTCCCCCTGGTCGAACTCGCCCCGGCCCCCTGGACCTCTGCCGCCACGGTCGAACGCGCCCGCGACATCTACACCCGCGCCGGCCAATCCCCGGTGGTCCTGAACAAGGAAATCACCGGCTTCCTGCTCAACCGCATCCAGGGCGCGGTACTGAACGAAGCCCTCAACCTCTACGAAAACGGCTACGCCTCCGCCGCCGATCTCGACAAGGTCTTGAAGGACGGCCTAGGCCTGCGCTGGTCCTTCATGGGCCCATTCGAAACCATCGACCTGAACGCCCCCGAAGGCGTACTAGACTATGCCCGCCGCTACGGCCACACCTACCGCGACGTAGCGAAGACACAAGCTCCCAATGAATGGAACAGCGAGACCCTGGAACGCATTGAAGCAGAGCGACGCACCGCCCTACCCACAGACCAGCTAGGCGAGCGCGCCCGCTGGCGCGACAACAGACTGATGGGATTGATTGCGCACAAGCGCAAGCAAAAATAGCAAACAAAGAAGCGAACAAAGAAGCAAAGCCGAAGCAGGCAAGAGCACCACGAAGCCGAAGGCGAGCCCCCTGCGAGGCCGAAGGCGAGCCGGACACGCTTTCCCCCTTGGGAGCCAGCCGCCGGAGTGAAGCGGCAAGTGGATCAGAAAAATAGTGGGAGCGAAGCGACTCTATTTTTCCCACTTGCTGCTTCGCTCCGGCGGGCACCCTCCGCAGGAGGGCTGGCTCTTGGGGGCCGTTTTCTTTGCTTACTTTCTTTGGCGGGCCAAAGAAAGTGAGCGGCTGCCGGGCCGCCCCCGGCGCTCCCCTGCGACCGGAGAGAGAAAAGCATTAAGCTAGAGCGAAAATAGTCAGCAAGACAAGACTACCCAAGAAACAAAACAAAACACAACAACACAAAGCAAGACAGCAAAGCACCCCAAAAGCACAACCAACATCAAAGGAGCACACACCATGGCCAAGCCCAAGAAAGTCATCATCACCTGCGCAGTCACAGGCGCCATCCACACCCCCTCGATGTCCCCCCACCTGCCCATCACCCCCGAGCAGATCAGGGACGAAGCATTAGCCGCCGCCGAAGCCGGCGCCGCCATCGTCCACCTCCACGCCCGCGACCCACACAACGGCAAACCCACCCAGGACCCCGACGAATTCCGCAAATTCCTCCCCCAGATCAAAGCCCGCTCCAACGTCGTCATCAACCTCACCACCGGCGGCGCCCCCACCATGGGCGTAGAAGAACGCCTGCAACCCGCACTGCAGCTCAAACCCGAAGTCGCCTCCCTCAACATGGGCTCCATGAACTTCGGCCTGTACGAAATGCTGAACCGCTTCAAGGACTTCAAATACGACTGGGAACGCCCCTACCTCGAAGGCTCCGACGACCGCATCTTCCGCAACACCTTCAAGGACATCGCCTACATCCTCGAATCCTGCAGCGCCAACCAGACCCGCTTCGAAATCGAGTGCTACGACATCGGCCACCTCTACACCGCCGCCCACTTCATCGACCGTGGCCTGATCAAGCCCCCCTTCCTGATCCAGTCCGTCTTCGGCCTGCGCGGCGGCATCGGCAACGACGTCGAAGACGTGATGCACATGAAACGCACCGCCGACCGCCTCTTCGGCGAGGACTACTACTGGTCCGTACTGGGCGCCGGCCGCGGACAGATCCCGATCGCCACCATGTCGGCGGCCATGGGCGGCCACACCCGCGTGGGTCTCGAAGACTCGCTCTGGGACGGCCCCGGCAACCTGGCCAAGAGCAATGCCGACCAGGTCCGCCGCATCCGCACGGTCATCGAAGCGCTTTCGCTGGAAGTGGCCAGCCCCGACGACGCCCGCGCCATGCTGAAACTCAAGGGCGGCCAGAACGTCGGCTTCTGAGCGCCACCACCCGCAGCGGGCAGGCCTTGGCGTTTCGTCATTGACGCCATGCCAAGGCCCCCGCCGGTCGAGTGCTTGCCCTGTCGATGCGCTACAATCCCGCATCCCTCGGCCAGTGGCCAGCACTCGAAATATTGCAATGAAACAATACCAAGACCTCATCCAGGACGTGCTCGAGAACGGCTCCTGGCAAGACAACCGCACCGGCATCCGCACCCTCAGCATCCCCGGCGCAATGATGCGCTTCGACCTGCAGAAGGGCTTCCCGGCGGTGACCACCAAGCGCCTGGCCTTCAAGTCGGTAGTGGGCGAACTGTGCGGCTTCCTGCGCGCCACGCGCAGCGCCGCCGACTTCCGCGCCCTGGGCTGCAAGGTCTGGGACCAGAACGCCAATGAAAACGCCGATTGGCTGGCCAATCCCTTCCGTACCGGCACCGACGACCTGGGACCGGTGTATGGCGTGCAATGGCGCCAGTGGCCGGCCTACAAGTTGATCGACGCCGCGCACAGTGCGCAGATCGACGCCGCCCGCGGCAAGGGCTTCAGCATCGTCTCCACCCTGCAGGATGACGGCGTGGACAAGGTGCTGCTGTACAAGGCGGTGGACCAGTTGCGCGACTGCCTGGACACCATCGTCAAGAATCCCGGCAGCCGCCGCATCCTGTTCCATGGCTGGAATTGCGCGGTGCTCGACGAGATCGCCCTGCCCGCCTGCCACCTGCTGTACCAGTTCCTGCCCAACCAGAACACCGGGGAAATCTCGCTCTGCCTGTACGTGCGCAGCAACGACATCGGCCTGGGCACGCCCTTCAACCTGGCCGAAGCGGCGGCACTGCTGCATCTGGTAGCGCGCCTGACCGGCTACAAGCCGCGCTGGTTCAGCTACTTCGTGGGCGATGCCCACATCTACGAAAACCATATCGAGATGGTCAAGGAACAGTTGACCCGCGAGCCCTACCCGCTGCCGCAACTGCTCATTTCCGACCGCGTACCGGACTTCGCCAAGACTGGCGAGTACGCACCGCAATGGCTGGAGCAGATCGAGCCCTCCGACTTCTCGCTGGAAAACTACCAGCACCACGCCCCCCTGACCGCCCCCATGGCGGTCTGAACCACCTGCGCATGCCGCCACCGGCAGTGCGCCGGTCGGTGCGCGCTTCGGGAGAGACGCATGCCTACCCCCCTGCTGCAACGACTGGGCCTGGCCCATCCCATCATCCAGGCGCCGATGGCCGGCAGCTCCACCGTGACCATGGCCGCCGCCGCCTCCAATGCCGGTGCCCTGGGTTCGCTGGCGCTGGGCGCCTCCAGCGTGGCACAGGCCCGCGAGGCGCTGGCACAGTTGCAGGCGCTCACGGCCAAGCCCTTCAACGTCAATGTCTTTTGCCATCAACCGGCGCACCTAGATGCGACCCGGGATGCGGCCTGGCTGCAGCACCTGCAAGGCCATCTGGATGAATTCGGCGGCAGCATCACGCTGCCCTTGAAGGAGATCTACCAGAGTTTCAAGGTCGATACCGGGATGCAGCAACTGATGCTGGAACAGCCGCCCAAGGTGGTCAGTTTCCACTTCGGCCTGCCATCGGCTGCGGTGATCCAGTCCCTCAAGCAGGCCGGCGTATTCCTGATGGCCAGCGCCACCTGCCTGGACGAGGCACGCCAGATCGAAGCCGCCGGGATCGATGCCATCGTGGCACAAGGCATCGAGGCCGGTGGCCATCGCGGCATCTTCGACCAGGACAAGGATGAGGAGATCGGGACCTTCGCCCTGGTGCGTCTGCTGGCGCAGCAAAGCCGCCTGCCGGTGATTGCGGCCGGCGGCATCATGGATGGCAAGGGCATCGCCGCCGCCCTGCAACTGGGCGCGCAGGCGGTGCAGATGGGAACCGCCTTCCTGCTCACCCGCGAGTCCGGTGCCAATGCCGCCTATCGGGCCCTGCTCAAGAGCGAGCGCGCCCGGCACACGCGCGTGACAGCCGCCATTTCAGGCCGCCGTGCACGCGGCATCGTCAATCGCTTCATGCAGGAAATCGATACCCCCACCGCGCCGCCGATTCCGGCCTATCCGGCCGCCTATGACGCCGGCAAGCAGCTCAATGCGATGGCGGTGGCCAGGGATGTCCACGAATTCGGGGCCCACTGGGCCGGGCAAGGTGCGGCACTGATCCGCGACGGGCTGACCGTGGCCGAACTGGTGCAGGTGCTGGTGAAGGAGTGGCAGGCCACGGCCTGACCACCGCCGTTCAGGATACGGTGGCGGTGGCAGTGCCGGTATCCCCCGGTACCTGCTTGTCCTGCCAGCCGCCGCCCAGGGCCTTGTACAGCGAGACAGTCGCCTGCAGCCGCTGCAGCTTGATCTGACCCAACTGGTTCTGGGCTTCGGAGAGGGTGCGCTGGGTGTCGAGCACCACCAGCAGGTCTTCGGCACCGGCACGATAACGAATCTCGGCCAGCTCGAAGGCGAAGCGCGCCTGCTCCACTTCTCCCACCTTCAGGCGGTACCGTTCTTCCAGGCTGCGGATCGCGCCCAGGGCCTTCTCCACCTCGGACAGCGAGGTGATCACCCGCTGCCGATAGACCTGCACCAGCTCTTCCTTCTGGGCCTCAGCCAGGGCACGCTGGTTGCGCAGATTGCCGCCATCGAAGATGGGCGCGATCAGGCCGGCGCCGAGGTTGGCGAACAGGTTGGGACCATCGAACAAGGACAGCAACGCATTGCTCTGCGCGCCGGTGGAGCCGGTCAGCGTGATACTGGGGAACAGCGAGGCCCGGGCCACGGCGACGTTGGCATTGGCGGCAGCCAGATTGGCTTCGGCACGGCGGATGTCGGGCCGGCGGGTCAGCAGTTCGGAGGGCAGGCCGGCCGAGATGCGCGGCATCTGGATCGCGCCCAGGCCTTTTTCCTCGACCTTGAAATTCTGCGGCGGGCGACCCAGCAGGATGGCCAACGCCGTCTGCGCGTCCTGCTCCTGCTGCTGCAGGTCGGGGATCAGCTGGCGCTGGTTGGCCAGGGCCGAACGCTGGCGCGCCAGGTCCAGCGGCGAGGCCGAGCCGGCGCGGCTTTGCGCCTCCACCAGGCGCAGCACGCGTTCGGCATTGTTGACGTTCTGGCGTGCGATCCCCAGGCGGTCGCGCAGTGACAGCACCTGCAGATAGGTGGAGACAATGCCGCTGGTGACGGTCAGGGCCACCGTTTCGCGGTCGTAGCGATTGGCGCGCAGGGTGGCTTCGGCGGCTTCGACCCCGGCGCGGTTCTTGCCCCAGAAATCGATTTCGTAGCTGATCTGCAGGCTGGCATTGGCGGCGTTGGAGGGAGTACCCCCGGAGATCGGCATTTCGCGGCTGGCGCCAGCATTCAGGCCCACATTGGGCAACAGCGGTGCCCCGGCAATGCGGGCCTGGGCCTCGGCCTGCTTGATGCGGGAGAAGGCCGCGGCGATTTCGTAGTTGTTGCGCTGGCCCTCCTGCACCAGCTCGGACAACTCACCGCTGCCGAACTGCTTCCACCAGTCGGTATCGGGCCACAACTGTTCGGCATGGGCCACGTCGGCGGAGGCGCCGCCGCCCCACTTGTCGGGCACCTGCATTTCGAGAATGGGATCGGTCTGCACCTGGGGCGTAACGCAGGCGCCCAGGGAGAGTGCCAGCGAGACGGCCAGCGCCAGCCGCACCAGGCGGGGCAGCAGATCGGAAACAGGCGGAGTCGGGCTAGGCAATCTCATGGGTCGTGTGCATCGAAACAGGAAAACAAGGCCGCCCTCCCCGGCGCGACCTCCACGGTACAACATGCCTGGCGGCTAGCGTGCCGCTGCGGTCGCGGCAGCCGCAGGGGCCGGCGGATTGGCCGGCAACAGCACCTGCTCGCCTTCCTTCAGGCCCGACAGCACCTGGGCGCGCTCGCCATCGCGGATGCCGATCTTGATCTTGCGGCTTTCCAGCTTGCCATCCTGCAGCACCACTTTCACCGTCTGGGTGCCATCCATGCCGGGCTTGGTCACCAGCGTACGCGGGATGGTGGGCACATGTTCAGCCCGGGCCAGCACGAAATAGACATCGGCACTCATGCCGCTCATCAGCTCGCGACTGGGATTGGCCACATCGAAGAGTACCGTATAGAAAGCCTTCTTGCCCTGCCGCCCGGAGTCGTCGGTGGGCAGCAGCATGATCTGGCGCAGCTTGCCGCTCCAGCGCTTGCCGGGATAGCCGGGTGTGGTGAAGTAGGCGGTCATGCCCTTTTGCAGGCGGGTGACGTCTTCTTCCGACACCGGTACCTGAACCGTCATGCGCGACAGGTCGGCAATGCGCATCAGGGCTTCCTGGTTGGCACCTACCATCTGGCCGGCGCGTGCATTGAGCGTCACGATGGTGCCGCTGACGGGTGCTTCGATGCGGGTCTGCTTCTGCACCGCTTCATCCTCCCGGATGGAAGCCTCGGTCTGCTGGATCTGGGCGTTGGTGGCATCCACCCGTGCCGCCGCCGCATACATGTTCATGCGGCTGGACTCATAGGATTCCTCGCGGGTGGCGTTCTCGGCCTTGAGCTGGGTCTGGCGCTGGAACTGCAATTGGGCGAAGTCGAGCTGGGCATTCTGTCCGGCCAGCTCGGCCTTGAGTCGCGCCAGCGTGGCGCGGTTGTTCTCGATGCGGCTGCTCTGCACGGCGGGAGCCACCGTGGCCAGCAGGCGACCGGCCTTGACGGCTTCACCAATGACCACGTCGACGTCCGACAGCTGGCCAGCCACCTTGGAGCCTACATCCACGTAATCCTGCGCCACCACATTGCCGGTGGCATTGACCACCTGTTCCAGGTCGGCCCGTTCAACGGTGACCGTCTCCAGCTTGACCGGGATCGGCTTGGGCGGCGCCGGTGGCGGCTGCTGCCGCGAATACAGCCAGTAACCGCCACCCAGCAGCAGCACCAGCGCGACCCCGCTCCACCACGCCTTCTGTCGGGCAGGGATGTGGGAAGTCGGGATGGCGTGCGGAAGTTGGTCTTGCGGCTCGGTCATGGTCGCTCGTGGCAAACGCTGAAGATGATCTCAGAAAATGATGACGGCCGAATTTCATCGGCCGTCCCGGTGCTGCCCGCCCCCTCAGGCGGCCAGCGCCATCGGTACCTGCTGCGCCATAGCGCGGCGCCAGTCCGAATGGACTTCCGGCACGCCGCTCCAGACCGCCTGGTGCAGTTGCGACAGCAGGCCTGGTTCTTCCAGGATGCTGTTCTTCTGCTTGTCGTTCAGTGCGTCCGGTCCGTCCTTCAGGGCACTGCGCACCAGCTTCTCGCGCAGATGTTGCGTGAGTTGCGGCACCTGCGGATGGGCATGCGCGGTGGCGCAGACCAGGGCATTGAAGGACGGGTCGACCACGGCCTCGACGAAGCCCGGTAGCGCAGGTGTTTCCTGGTGATGACGGACGGTCTCGCGCAATTCGAACGGCGGCGAGGTCTCTTCCGGAATCTTGAACAAACCGGCGCGACGGAAACCACGGCCAAAGGTGACCCGCGAGGACAGCACCGACACCGGCACCGAAACCGCCAGCGAGCCCGCAATCGGGATCAGCCACCAGATGAAGGAGGGGTTGAGCCAGTACACCAGTGCGCCCCAGGCCACGCCCAGCAGCGAATGCCAGCCATGGCGACGCAGCGCCTCGCCCCAACCGGTTTCATTGTCGGCTCGCGGGGGCGACTTCCAGCCCGCGTTCCAGCCCAGGAAAGCGCCCATGACGAAGCGGGTGTGGAACAGCATGCGCACCGGCGCCAGCGCCATCGAGAACAGTAGTTCGATCACCATGCTCAGGAACAGGGCCAGCGCGCCGCCGAAGCCACGCGCGCCCTTCACCGCGAACAGCAATACCGCCAGGATCTTGGGCAGGAACAGGATGGTGGCGGTGGCCGAGACCAGCGCCAGGGCCTTTTCCGGATGCCATTCGGGCCAGATCGGGAACAGCTGGCGCGGCGCCGTGAAGTATTGCGGATCGATCAGCGTGTGCGCGGCCAGCAATACCGTGGACAGGATCAGGAACAGCCCCCACAGCGGCGCCGAAACATAGGCCATCACGCCGGTGACGAACACGGCACGGTGTACCACATGCATGCCACGCGCCAGGAACAGGCGGAAGTTCATCAGGTTGCCCTGGCACCAGCGACGGTCACGGCTCAGTTCGTCGAGCAGGTTGGGCGGCATTTCCTCGTAGCTGCCGTCGAGGTCGTAGGCGATCCACACCGACCAGCCGGCGCGCCGCATCAGTGAGGCCTCGACGAAGTCGTGCGACATGATCGGCCCGGACAGGTTACCCTTGCCCGGCAGCGGCGCCAGCGCGCAGTACTTCATGAAGGGCTGCAGACGGATGATGGCGTTGTGGCCCCAGAAGTGCGATTCGCCCAGTTGCCAGTAATGCAGGCCGGCAGTGAACAGCGGACCATAGACGCGGGTCGAGAACTGCTGGATGCGGGCATACAGGGTGTCGCGTCCGGCCGCGCGCGGCGCGGTCTGGATGATGCCGGCGCCAGGATGGGCTTCCATCAGGCGGGTCAGCTTGGTCAGGCATTCGCCGGTCATGACGCTGTCGGCGTCCAGCACCACCATGTAGCGGTAATCGGCGCCCCAGCGACGGCAGAAGTCATCCAGGTTGCCGCTCTTGCGCTTGACGCGGCGGCGCCGGTGGCGATAGAAGATGCGCCCGAAACCACCGGTCTCGCGGCACAGGCGATTCCACGCAGCGGTTTCGGCCGCGCAGATGTCGGCTTCGCCGCTGTCGGAGAGGATGAAGAAATCGAAATGCGCGATCTGGCCAGTGCGCTCCAGCGACTCGTAGGTCGCCCGCAGGCCGGCAAAGACGCGTGCCACATCCTCGTTGCAGATGGGCATGACGATGGCGGTGCGCGCTTCTTTCGCAATCTCGGTGTTGCCGGCCTTCTCGTGCGAGATCAGGTATTTGTCGTCTCCGCGCATGAGCACCAGGAAGCCGGTCATGGCCGTCCAGAAGCCGGCCGATACCCACAGGAACAACAGACCGAACAGGAACAGCACCACCATCTCCAGCGGCTTGGTACCGTGGTAGGGCAGCACGTCGCTCATGAAATAGGTGGCCATCGAGGTCTGCAGCACCATCAGCACCAGCAGCGTGATGCGGCGTACGTTGCCGGTGTGCTGCCAGTGGCCCTTGGGATCGGGTGCCTCGGATTGGTCCAGATGATCTTCGATGTAACGCGGTTCGTCATCCACCGCTGCCGGCACCGGCTCGGCCACCTTGGCGCGGCCCTTGCGGGCGCGACGCCAGCGGCTGGGGCGACGCTCCAGCCGGCGGTTTTCTTCCTCCACCCAGCGCGAAAACGGATTGAGCTCACCCCAGGGACGCGGCACCATGGACCTGCGGTGCATGGGCGGTCCGACCGGAATGCGCGGCTGGCCGCGCGCCTCGTCGATGGGCGGCACAGCGCCGCCGACGTGGGTATCGTCAGTGGTATCGGTCTGCGGATACATCAGGCGCAAGCGTGCATCCACCGATGCCTGTGCAGCGGCTGCAACAAGTTGCACATCGCGCCCGGAAGCCTCGGCCAGCACGCGGTGCAGGTCAGCCACCGGATCACCGGAGCCGATCGCACCCGCCCGCGCCGCCAGGTCGTGGCGTTGTTCAGGCGACAGCGGCAGGCGCGCGAGGTAATCCTCGAGCGCCTGCGAGGCTGCCGAAGTCTGCCTTAGTTGGGGGGTAATATGTAGCTCCACGTTTCAGACAAGGTTGTGCCGCCATTGGCATTGCGCAGGAAACCGCGCAGCTCGACGGGCTTGTTTTCTTCCAGCCGGCGCAGCTTGACTTCCACGCGCCAGCCGCCGGTCATTTCATTCTTGCGGGTCGTCACGCTGGCCAGCTTGCCGTTGGCATCGGCCTCGATCACGCCTTCCACGCGGGCATTGGCCGGCAGCTTCTTGAGACTGCCACCATCGAAATCGATGGCCAGTTGCTGTACCTCGTCGGCCTTGGCTTCCTGCTTGGGCCGATAACCGTGACCGAACAGGGTCTGCGTGACATAGGCCAGCGGCGGACGCTTTTCATTGTCCTTCTGCCAGGACAGGCGGTATTCCACATTGAACGGCTGGCCCGGCTTGGGCAGCGTGTTGGGAATCCAATAGGCCACGATGTTGTCGTTGGTCTCGTCAGGCGTGGGAATCTGCACCAGTTCCACCCGGCCCGAACCCCACTTGCCCTTGGGCTCGACCCAGGCGCTGGGGCGGGCCTGGTAGTTGTAGTCCAGGTCTTCGTAGTGCGAGAAGCTGCGATCACGCTGCATCAGACCAAAGCCCAGCGGATTGTCGAAGGAGAAGGACGTCACCAGCAGCCGCTTGGGGTTCACCAGCGGACGCCACAACCATTCACCGGTGCCGGACTGCATCGACAGGCCGTCCGAGTCATGCACTTCCGGACGGAAGTCGTCGGACGGGCCAGGCTGGTTCTCGCCGAACAGGAACATGCTGGTCAGCGGGGCAATGCCCAGCTTGGTGACGTTGCTGCGCAGGTAGAGCTGGGCCTTGACGTCCATCACGGTATCGACGCCCGGCTTGAGCACGAAGCGGTAGGCACCGGTGGCGCGGGGCGAATCGAGCAACGCATAGATCACCAGTTCCTTGGCGTCGCCCGAGGGACGTTCCAGCCAGAACTCGGTGAAGCGCGGGAATTCCTCCCCCGAATAGAGTGCCGTATCGATCGCCAGGCCACGCGCCGACAGGCCATAGCTCTGGCCGCGGCCCATGGCGCGGAAGTAGCTGGCGCCGTGGAAGGTCAGCACGTCATCCTTGACCTTGGGCGAATTCAGCGGGAAGCGGATGCGGAAACCGGCAAAGCCGATATTGCGCAGGGTACGTGGATCGACGCCGCGGCTGGCGTTGTAGTCGAACAAGGCCGGATTGAAATGGATCTCGCGCACGGCGTCGCCGACCACTTCATTGACCTTGACCGGTTCGGTATAGCTGGCGCCGAGGTGGATGAAGGACAGCTCGAAAGGCAGCTTCTGGGCACGCCACCATGACTTGTCGTCGCGGAAGTAGATCTGGCTGGCCTGCTCGTAGCTCAGGTCCTTGAGCGACTTGGGCAGGTCATCGGCGGGTTTCTTGTAGGACTTGCCGGCCAGCGCCTTGGCGCGTGCGGCAACGGTATTGAAATCGAAGGCCAGGGCGGCTTGCGGCAAGGCCAGCGCCAGCAGACCGGCGAGGGTTGCGGGCGCGGCCAGACGGCGCCACCAGGTCGATCGTGCGGTGCTGGTCGGGGACGATGGTCCCGCGCCAGGCCCGGAGGTGGTGTGAAGCAGCATTATTGTTTTGTCTGACATGCAATTTTCTGGTTAAGAGCCCCGGCTGACGCTCTGGGCTGCGCCGAACTGGAAAGCAGGCGCTAGTTTACCCAAATGTGGCGGGGATTGTTCGCAAGTTCGCAGGGCGATGGCATGGTTCCGGCATTTCCGGGCAATGCCAGCGATGTTGCCGGAATGAAATACCGCTACTGGCAGACAGGCCGCTGACGAGGCCTTGCGGCTGCCGGTGTCAGGTATAAGGGCAGGTGCAGGTGCAGAAAGTTCCGTGCCGCAGCATGGCTGCTGTAACATTATGCGTCTGAAGAAATCGTCACCGGCCCATGGCCCGCCCGCTGCGACCGATTCAGGGCCACCCAGGCCAATCAGACCAGTCCAGACTGATTTGAGCGGCCCCGACCACCTTCCACTCCATTCAGGCAAGAACGCATCCGCATGACCACACCTTCCGGCCAGCTCACCATCGTCGTCGCCACCGACCTCAACAACGGCATCGGCATCAACAACACCCTGCCCTGGCGCCTGCCGGAAGACCTGGCCCACTTCAAGCGCACCACCTCGGGGCATGCCATCCTGATGGGCCGCAAGACCTTCGAATCGATCGGTCGGCCGCTGCCCAATCGTCGCAACATCGTCATCACCCGCAATGCCGACTGGCAACACGCCGGGGTGGAAACGGCGGCCTCGCTGCAGGAGGCTGCCGCCCTGGCCGGGGACGCACCGGCCTTCATCATCGGTGGTGCCCAGGTCTATGCCGAAGCATTGCCGCTGGTGGACCGCCTCATCATCAC
Source organism: Herbaspirillum sp. AP02 (assembly GCF_015767275.1). Taxonomy (GTDB): domain Bacteria; phylum Pseudomonadota; class Gammaproteobacteria; order Burkholderiales; family Burkholderiaceae_D; genus Herbaspirillum. The sequence continues at coordinate 184,080 of NZ_JADWMY010000008.1, read as the reverse complement.
CCGCATCGCCGCCAGCTTCGACTGCGACGCCTTCTTCCCGGCCATCGACGAGCAGCGCTGGCAGGAGACGGCGCGGGAGGAACACCACTCCGAAACTTCCGGATTGGACTACGCTTTTGTGACGTACCAAAGACGTTGAAACGGGTCTGGACAGCGGCTGTTGTTTTTTCCCGTTTTTGCTTAAACTGCGCACCTCTTTAGCGCATATCTGCGACAATCCCGCTTTCATTTTTTCCGGCGCGCAAGCACTGCCAGCCCAGGCGCTCTTCTTTTCACCCCTGCGCGCGTCCGCCGACACGGCGCCCCACGCGCGCGAAGCCTGGAGAATTCCATGAAATTCCGATTCCCCATCGTCATCATTGACGAAGACTTCCGCTCCGAAAACACGTCCGGCCTGGGCATCCGCGCCCTGGCCGACGCCATCCAGGAAGAAGGCATGGAAGTGCTGGGCGTGACCAGCTACGGCGACCTGGCCCAGTTCGCACAGCAGCAGTCGCGCGCCTCGGCCTTCATCCTGTCCATCGACGACGAGGAAATGGGTGCCGGCTCCGACGAGGAAACCGACCACGCCCTGAAGGCCCTGCGCGCCTTCGTCAGGGAAATCCGCCACAAGAACGCCGACATCCCCATCTACCTCTACGGTGAGACCCGCACCTCGCGCCACATCCCCAACGATGTGCTGCGCGAACTGCATGGCTTCATCCACATGTTCGAGGACACCCCGGAATTCGTGGCCCGCCACATCATCCGCGAAGCCAAGTCCTACCTCGATGGCCTGGCGCCGCCGTTCTTCCGCGCGCTGGTGGAATACGCCAACGATGGTTCCTACTCCTGGCACTGCCCCGGCCACTCGGGCGGCGTGGCCTTCCTGAAGTCGCCGGTGGGCCAGATGTTCCACCAGTTCTTCGGCGAGAACATGCTGCGCGCCGATGTCTGCAACGCCGTGGAAGAACTGGGCCAGCTGCTGGACCACACCGGCCCGGTCGCCAATTCGGAACGCAATGCCGCGCGCATCTTCAACGCCGACCACTGCTACTTCGTCACCAACGGTACCTCGACCTCCAACAAGATGGTCTGGCACTCGACCGTGGCGCCGGGCGACATCGTGGTGGTGGACCGCAACTGCCACAAGTCCATCCTGCACTCGATCATCATGACCGGCGCGATCCCCGTGTTCCTGATGCCTACCCGCAACCACCTCGGCATCATCGGCCCGATCCCGCTGGAAGAGTTCACCCTGGAAAGCATCCAGCGCAAGATCGAAGCCAACCCCTTTGCCCGCGAAGCCAAGAACAAGAAGCCGCGCATCCTGACCATCACGCAATCGACCTACGACGGCGTGGTCTACAACGTCGAAACCCTGCGCGAAATGCTCGACGGGGAAATCGACACCCTGCACTTCGACGAAGCCTGGCTGCCGCACGCCACCTTCCACGACTTCTACAAGGACATGCACGCCATCGGCAAGGATCGTCCGCGCGCCAAGAAGTCGATGATCTTCGCCACCCAGTCGACGCACAAGTTGCTGGCCGGCCTGTCGCAAGCCTCGCAGGTGCTGGTGCGCGAATCGGAAACCGTGAAGCTGGACGAGGATGCCTTCAACGAAGCCTTCCTGATGCATACCTCGACCTCGCCGCAGTACTCGATCATCGCCTCCTGCGACGTCGCCGCGGCCATGATGGAAGCCCCCGGCGGTACCTCCCTGGTGGAAGAAAGCATCCTCGAGGCGCTGGACTTCCGCCGCGCCATGAAGAAGATCGACCAGGAATTCGACAATGACTGGTGGTTCCAGGTCTGGGGTCCGGACAAGTTTGCCGAGGACGGCATCGGCGAGCGCGAAGACTGGGTCATCAAGGCAGAAGACACCTGGCACGGCTTCGGCAACCTGGCGCCGGGCTTCAACATGCTCGACCCGATCAAGGCCACCATCGTCAACCCGGGCCTGGCGCTGGACGGCCAGTTCGGCGAAACCGGCATCCCGGCCTCGATCGTGACCAAGTACCTGGCCGAGCACGGCGTGATCGTGGAAAAGTGCGGCCTGTACTCCTTCTTCATCATGTTCACCATCGGCATCACCAAGGGCCGCTGGAACACGCTGGTGACCGCCCTGCAGCAGTTCAAGGACGACTACGACAAGAACGCCCCGATCTGGCGCATCCTGCCCGAGTTTGCCCAGCGCAATCCGCGCTACGAGCGTCTGGGCCTGCGCGACTTGTGCCAGCAGATCCACGAGACCTACCGTGCCTACGACGTGGCCCGCCTGACCACCGAGATGTATCTCTCGGACATGCAACCGGCCATGAAGCCCTCGGACGCTTTCTCCAAGATGGCACACCGCGAGATCGAGCGCGTTCCCCTGGACGAACTGGAAGGCCGCGTCACCTCCATCCTGCTGACCCCGTATCCTCCGGGCATTCCGCTGCTGATCCCGGGCGAAATCTTCAACAAGACCATCGTCGATTACCTGAAGTTCGCCCGCGATTTCAACGAGAAATTCCCCGGCTTCGAAACCGACGTGCACGGTCTAGTCAAGCGCGAAGTCAACGGCCGCCGCGATTACTTCGTGGATTGCGTCAAGCAATAAGCCTCAGCGCTGAACGTAAAAAAACAGCCGATGCCTGCGAAGGCATCGGCTGTTTTCTTTTCGGGATCGACATACCCACTCCCGTTCGGACTGAGTAGCGGCTCTGCCGCGTATCGAAGGCGCAGGGACTCCGCGCCAGCCGCGCCGTCAGAAAGTGCCGAGATAGAAGAACCCCGCCAGCGCCCCGCCAAACAATAACCACAACGGATGGATCTTGGTCTTGAGCGCGATGATGGCGGTGGCCGCCGTGATCGCCGCCAGGAAGCCGTGGGTGATCGAAGCCTGGGCGATCAGCAACGCCGACGCCGCCACCAATCCACCGGTTACCGGGAGCAGCCCGGCCTGCACGTGACGTCGCCAGGGCTTGTCCTTGAACCTTTCCCACACGTGAAGCATGATGATGGTGATGATGGACGACGGCCCGAACTTGGCCAGGCTGGTCACCAGCATCCCCCAGAAGCCGGCCACATGCCAGCCCACCAGGGTCACCACCATCAGATTGGGACCGGGTGCGGCCTGGCCCAGGGCAAACAGGGCACTGAAATCCTCGGCCGTCATCCAGTGATGCACCTCCACCACCTGACGCTGCATTTCCGGCAGGATGGTATTGCCGCCACCGAAGGCCAGCACCGACAACTGCGTGAAGATGATGGCCAATGCGATCAGGGTCTGGCTCATTGCGCGCCCTCCTTCTTGACGGTGTCCTTGCCGCTATCCTTGGCAGCAGCGACCTGCGGCCTGGCGGCAAAACGCTCGCCGTAGCGGGTGGTCAGGATCACGCTGATCGGCGTCATCACCAGCATCACCCACAGCAGCGGAATGCGCAGCAAGGCGATGGCCACGAAGCAGACGATCGCCACCCCGGCCAGCACCAGGTTCTTGCGCAGCGGCAGCGCGATCTTCACCGCCATCTGGATCAGCAGCCCGGCGGCGGCTGCCGCCAGCCCTGCGAACAGGTGCTTGACGTTGGGATCATGCTGGAAGTGCTGGTAGATCATGCCCAGCAGGATCACCACCATGGAGGGCACCGCGATGAGCCCCGTGATCCCCGCCAACGCCCCCTTCCAGCCGCGGAACTTCATGCCCAGCGCCACCGACAGGTTGATGATGTTGCCCCCCGGCAGGAACTGGCACAGCCCCAGCAGTTCCACGAATTCAGGCTCGGTCAGCCAGCGCCGCCGTTCCACGATCATGCGATGCGCCAGCGGCAGCGCCCCGCCGAAGGCGGTCATGCCCAGGCCGAGGAAGCCCAGGAACAGTTCTCTGGTGGTGGGGACAGGCCGCGCTTGGGCCAGGGGGTCGGGAGTGCTCATCGTCGTCTCATGCTGGCGCGGCGTGATTGCCGCATGAGTGAAAGGCTACTCTTGGGGAGGGTTTTTGTCTAATATATGTCAGATAGCCTATCCATATTAATACGATATGTCACCCTCCATCGACCTGCGCCTGCTGCGCTACTTCATCGCCGTTGCCGAAGAGGGCCACCTGACCAAGGCGGCCGAACGCATCGGCATCCAGCAACCCCCGCTATCGCAACAGATCCGCGTGCTGGAGCGCGAGCTGGGTGTGACCCTGTTCAATCGCCTGCCACGCGGCATGGAGCTGACCGACAGCGGCGCCGCCCTGCTCGTCGACGCCCGCGCCCTGCTGGCGCAGCTGGATACCACGGTGGCCAGCGTACGCCGCATCGCCCAGGGCAAGATGGGGCGCATCGCCGTCGGCTTCACCGAATCGGCCTCGCTCCATCCCTTCGTGCATTCGGTGATCCGCGCCTTCCGCGCCGATGCGCCGGACGTGATCATGACGGTAGAGGAGAGCAACACCAACGAACTGATCGAATCGCTGCGCGGCAAGCGGCTCGACCTGGCCTTCGTGCGCTCGCCGGTGGGCGACGCCAGCGGACTGACGATAGAGACCATGCTGGTGGAAGACATGGTCGCCGCACTGCCCATCGATCATCCGCTGGCCGACAGCGGCAAGCGCAAGAGCATCGCCCTGCACGCCCTGGCCGAGGAATCCTTCATCATGACGCGCCGGCCAAACGGCCCGGGCCTCTATGACACCATCATCGCCGCCTGCCATGCGGCCGGATTCTCGCCACAGGTAATCCAGGAGGCGCGCAAGAATCTCTCCACGCTCTCGCTGGTCGCGGCAGGCGTCGGCGTGGCGGTGATCCCGGCGTCGATGACACGGGTCAATGCAGAGGGGGTGGTGTATCTCAAGCTGACCGGTGCCACCGACCTGAAAGCCCCGCTGCACCTGGCCTACCGAACCGGCAGCATCAGCGGCGCGGCGCGCCTGATGCGGGAAGAAGCGCTGAAACTGAGCGCGGGACGCAAGCGCCGTTGAAGAGGCGCGATATATGGCAGAAGCGCAATCCATACAAAGAAGGCTTCCCGCGGGAAGCCTTCTTTGTAAATCGTTTACAAGCTTTACGACGCGATGCGCTCAGGTCTTGGGCAAAGTCACGCCATGCTGGCCCTGGTACTTGCCGCCGCGATCCTTGTAGGAAGTTTCGCAGATTTCATCGCTCTCGAAGAACAGCACCTGGGCGCAACCTTCGCCGGCATAGATCTTGGCCGGCAGCGGCGTGGTGTTGGAAAACTCCAGGGTCACGTAGCCTTCCCATTCCGGCTCGAAGGGAGTGACGTTGACGATGATGCCGCAGCGCGCGTAGGTGGACTTGCCCAGGCAGATGGTCAGCACACTGCGCGGGATACGGAAGTATTCGACGGTACGGGCCAGCGCGAAGGAGTTGGGCGGGATGATGCAGACATCGCCCTTGAAATCCACGAAGGACTTCTCGTCGAAATTCTTGGGATCGACGATGGTGGAATTGATGTTGGTGAAGATCTTGAATTCGTTGGCGCAACGGATATCGTAGCCATAGGACGAGGTGCCGTAGGAAACGATCTTGGTACCGTCCGCCGACTGCCGCACCTGCCCCGGCTCGAAGGGTTCGATCATTCCTTCCTGCTCCGCCATGCGGCGGATCCATTTGTCTGACTTGATGGCCATGGTGTTCGACGTACTCGACTGATTCAAAGAATCACGCATTTTACGCGAAAATCGGTGGAAATTGGCTGAATCGCAGCGTGGAAGCGGTTTTCGGGCCGCGCCACGCTGCCAATCACATACCTAGCGCTGCATACTCTCCCACACCTTCTGCAAGCGCTTCACCGACACCGGCATGGGCGTCTTCAGCTCCTGCGCATACAGCGATACACGCAATTCCTCCAGCATCCAGCGGAACTCGGCCATCTTGGGATCGGCCCGGCCGGCGCGGTCCTTCAGGGCACGCTGGTAAGGCAGCGCCACCGAGTTCCACTCGCCCAGCAGACGGGTATCACGGGCCGGGTCGGCGCGCAGCTTGTCCAGGCGCACGTTGATGGCCTTGAGGTAGCGCGGATAGTGGCTGAGGTTGCCATAGTCGGTCTCGGCCACGAAGCGCTTGCCCACCAGTTGCGACAACTGCGCCTGTATGTCCGACGCCGCAACGGCATAGGCCTTGATACCTCGCAGCCTATGGGCAGGACGTGCTATGCGTCCAGGATCTGACCACACTAGCAGGTAAGAATCCAGGACCATGAATTACATGCCCATTTGCTGCGGACCCAGGAAGTTCTTTTCCAAGTACTTGAGCTGCTTCTGGTCTGCTGCGACCAAAGGCGTTGCGCTCCTCCATGCGCTCGCAGAAGCGGGCGCCGTGATGTTCAAGGTCTCGATCGCGCACCAACTCTGGTTGTGCGCGAAGAACGGCGTGCGGGTCAGGAAACTATCCTCTCAAATTATCAGCGATCCGAAATATCAGATCAGATCAGGTCATCTCAAATACTCGGCCCCTCTCTGCTGCTTCGGGACATCAATTTTTGGCTCCGTCAAAAAAATAAAACGCACCCAAAAACTCGAATGCTTTCTATGGGAATCAGGGGCGAGCGATAGTCCAATGTCACCACTCATTTCAAGACAAACGCAGCAAGTTGGAGAAAGGCTTTATATGCAAAATGGAAAACCCTGCCACATCTTTCCATCACCACTGACAATTGAAAATAACAAGTATGCCCTCCTGCTAGCAGCGTTGTTGGCGTACAGCCAATCTGCCTATGCTGATCTCTCTCTATCGTTCGACGACCTCATCACCGAAAGGGGTAAGGTCAAGATTGATGTATCACTCGCCTACGCCAATAGTGATCGTCAAGGCGTGTCTACTAGAGAGCCCATCATAGTACAGACGGGAGCAACGTCATTCGTCATCTTGCCGACACTTATCGGTGAAAGCCACCGCAACAGCGATTCCCTAATAAGCACCTTGGGATTGCGCTATGGCCTAACAGAAAAGGCCGAAATTTTCTTCCGTGCCTCCTATTTCTGTAGCAGCACCAGAAATAGAGAGCTGTCAACCATAACTAACGACAGTAAAAGTGGATTTTCTGACGCGTGGGCGGGCGTTAATTATAAGTTCAAAACAGACGATGAGACCCCAGCGCTACTAGGATTTGCAGAGATCGCTTTAAGGGAAAAACATACAACAAGCGACAGTTCCTTCCATTCGGCAATGCTTGGCTTTACTGCCCATACAGCGATTGATCCGATTGTGTTCTCTCTCACAACTGCGTATCGCGTCAACCAAACACGCAAGGATGGAGAAGTGGACTACAAACCCGGTAATTTTTTGCTAGTCAATCCTGGTGTCGCGTTTGCGGCCAATGATCGTGTCACCTTGACCACTGGCATGCAGTGGATCAACCGTCAAACGGATAAACAGGGCGGAAAAACACAAGGATTCCGGCGCACCAGCAGCTCCTTGTTGCTTGGTGTTGGATATGGCATTTCAAACGTAAACGCCCTCAATATCACCCTCAAATCAAATGTCTCAGGTTTAAACGAGGCAGACCTGAGACTCAATTGGCTGCACACCTTTTGATGTCTGCCTATTGAAATATTGCCTTGACCTTTCCCCTGTGAGGATAATATGAAATTAGTATCAACTATCATGATTAGCATCTTGGCAGTCAGTATGACCGCGCCTGTCTATGCAAAGGAAATAGCATTAGAGCAATCGCCGCAATTCACGATAACGGACGCTGAAGCTCTATTTGAAAACGATGCCAGATCAATGCAATTGGCAGCGCTTTCACAGCAAGAAATGAAAGAGACTGAGGGAGCGTGGGTGAATTTCGCCATTGGCGGTGCTGTCGGCTTCGGATCGTATGCCTTAACCAATTACTACACCGATCGACCAATTACTTGGCAAGGTTCACTGTATTCAATCGGTACGGGGGCACTTGCCGGTGGAATTGGTGGCGCACTAATAAGTGCATCTGGCGGGGGCCTTGCCGGACAGATAGCCTGGAGGCCCAATATCCTGGCGTCAAACTTTGGCGCCTCACAATACAGTCAATATCATGGTTGGTAACTAAGCAAAAGGATGAGATGAGGCGCGGCTCATCTCATCCTTTGGGAGATTTTATGAGCTTGATAATTGAATTGGCAGGGATGCTAGGCGGCATGCTGGCAGAATATTCCACTCAAAAGAAATGGAGCAAGATCAAAGTATTTTTTGTGACGAGCGCCATTTTCTTCACTGTTTCTTTGGTCAACCTTCTTGTTTTTGAAAGTGGACGGGGAGCATTTTTGGCCGTCGCAGGATCAGCCATCTTAGGGGTAAGTCTAGGCGTTTTTTTTGTACTAGCCATCTATGTACATGAAAAAACCAAGAAGTAAGATATTCTCGACTTTGCGAACCAACGCGCTCGCAAACATCTTTTCTCTGGCTAATTTCTTCGCCTGCTCCTCTGCAGTCTCTGTAGAGTCGCCTGCTTATTCAGGAAAACAAAATTCCCCTGGCAGCATTCTTCCCCTAAGCACGCACACTGCCCAACTCGGCATCTCCATCCAGAGTTGGAAAAGGCTACGCGATGCAGAGGTCGTCAAGCAAGACTTCGACTACTCTTGTAGCGCAGCGTCCTTGGCAACTCTGCTCAATGGATTTTATGGACAGTCCCTCACGGAGGAGTCTTTACTCAAGGCAATGGACAAGGGAAACTTAAAGGCTTCCTTCGAAGACATGCAAATGGTGCTGCCGAAATTTGGATTTAAGGCGCAAGGATTTGCGGCCAGTTATGAGCAGTTATCCAAACTCAAGGCACCGGTTGTGGTGTATCTCAAGCACCGCAAGGATGATCATTTTTCGGTTCTGCGTGGCATCAATGAAGACACCGTCTGGCTAGCCGATCCAAGTCTGGGAAACAGAACCTATAGCAAGGCTCAATTTCTTGAAATGTGGCAAACCAGGAGCGATAAGGAAAACGCCGATTTATCTGGAAAAATTCTGGCCATTCTGCCGCTCAGCGGTGAGTTATCAACGGATGCAGATTTCTTCTCAAGGACTGCACGTCGGCAGACTATGCAAGCAGTTGAACAGTTGAAATTCCGCGTATTTCCATAAGGACCGCTGAGAGAAACCACCGGTAGGACGTAGAAATCACCTCTGCATGCTCTCCCACACCTTCTGCAAGCGCTTCACCGACACCGGCATGGGCGTCTTCAGCTCCTGCGCATACAGCGACACACGCAATTCCTCCAGCATCCAGCGGAACTCGGTCATCTTGGGATCGGCCCGGCCGGCGCGGTCCTTCAGGGCACGCTGGTAAGGCAGCGCCACCGAGTTCCACTCGCCCAACAGGCGCGTATCACGGGCCGGGTCGGCGCGCAGCTTGTCCAGGCGCACGTTGACGGCCTTGAGGTAGCGCGGATAGTGGCTGAGGTTGCCATAGTCGGTCTCGGCCACGAAGCGCTTGCCCACCAGTTGCGAAAGCTGCGCCTGCATGTCGGCCGCGGCCTGGGCGTGGGCCTTGATGCCCTGCAGCTTCTTGGGCAGCGCGTGATACTCGGCCAGGATCTGGCCACACAGGCGGGCGATCTCGTTGACCAGCAAACCCAGGCGGGCCTTGCCTTCGTCGCGCCGACGATTGAATTCGTCCGCATTGCGCGGCAGCGGGTCCTGCAGGAAGGCGCGTTCCAGGCCGGCATTCAGGATCTGCTCGCGCAATTCCTCTTGCGACCCCAGGGCCATGAATTGCATGCCCATCTGCTGCAGGCCGGGGATGTTCTTTTCCAGATACTTCAGCTGCTCCTTCATCTGCAGTGCGAACAGGCGACGCAGGCCGGCGTAATGGAAGCGCGCAGCCTCGGCCGGGTCGTCGAAGACTTCCAGGTCGCAATGGGTCTTGCGGTCCACCAGCGCCGGGAAGCCAATCAGCGTCTGTGCCTGCTTGCCGCTGCCTCGGGTGATTTCCAGCAGTTCGGGCAACTCGCCAAAGCTCCAGCCGGTGAGATTGCTGTATTCGCCTGAAGAAGCGGGGGCAGCGGAGGCCGAAGAGGCCGGCGAGGTGGAGTTGGAGGTAGAGGTCGCCGCGCCCTTGGGCGCCGTCTTCTGGGCCGCCGGCACGGCACCCTCGTCCTCGCCATCGTCACGCGGTGCAATGGCGACCTGCTCGGCCAGCTTCTGGAACTGCTGGCGCGCCTGGCCGCCGAACTCGGCCTGCAGTGCAGCGAGGTTACGGCCCATTTCCAGTTGCCGTCCATGCTCGTCGACGATCTTGAAGTTCATCGCATGGTGGGCTGACAGCGTCTCCTGCTTGAAGTCGCTGGGCTTGACCAGCAGGGTGATCTGTTCGCGGATGTCGGCAATGATGGCATCGATCAGGTTGCCGCGAGCGAAGGTCTTGCGCTCTTCCATGCGCTCGCAGAAACGAGCGGCGTAGTCGGGCAGCGGCACACAGTGGCGGCGCAGCTTCTGCGGCAACGATTTGAGCAGCAGATGCACCTTTTCCTTGAGCATGCCCGGCACCAGCCATTCACAGCGGTCCGCCGAGACCTGGTTCAGGGCATACAGCGGCACGGTCAGGGTGACGCCGTCACGCGGGGCGCCCGGTTCGAAGTGGTAGGACAGCGCCATGGCGATGCCGGCCACGTTCATGGTCTTGGGGAAAAGCTCGGTGGTGACGCCGGCCGCCTCGTGGCGCATCAGGTCGTCGCGGTTCAGGTGGAGCAGCTTGGGATCGGCGGCAGTGGCCTGCTTGTGCCATTTCTCGAAATCCACGCCATTGCAGATGTCGTGCGGGATCAGCTTGTCGTAGAACCCGATGATGAGCGCATCGTCCACCAGCACGTCGAGGCGGCGCGACTTGTGTTCCAGGTTCTCGATCTCGCGAACCAGCTTCTGGTTGTGCGCGAAGAAGGGAGCGCGGGTGTCGAAGTCGCCACCGACCAACCCATCGCGAATGAAGATCTCGCGGGCCTCGACCGGATGGATGTTGCCGTAGTTGATACGGCGCTGGCTATACACCACCAGTCCGTACAGCGTAGCGCGTTCGGAAGCGGTGACTTGTGCGGCGCGCTTTTCCCAGCGTGGCTCGCCCCAGGATTTTTTCAACAGGTGGCCACCCAGCTTTTCCAGCCATTCGGGCTGGATGTTGGCCACGCAACGGGCATACAGCCGGGCGGTATCGATCAGCTCGGCAGCCATCACCCAGCGACCAGGCTTTTTGGTGAGGTGCGCACCGGGCCAGATGTTGAACTTGATGCCGCGCGCACCCAGGTACTGGGCATCGTCCTCGCTCTTGAAGCCGACGTTGCCCAGCAGACCTGTCAACAGGGCCAGGTGCAGCTGGTCATAGGTGGCCGGGGCTTCGTTGAGACGCCAGCCCTGCTCCTTGACGATGGTCAGCAATTGCGAATGGACGTCGCGCCACTCGCGCAAGCGCAGCTGCGAGAGGAAGTTCTCGCGGCAGTGTTCCTGCAACTGGCGGTTGGACTTCTTGTGGGCGATGGCGTCTTCGAACCACTTCCATATCTTCAGGTAGCTGGCGAACTCGGATTTTTCATCGGCGAATTTCTTGTGGGCGTTGTCGGCCGCGTTCTGGGCATCCATCGGCCGGTCACGCGGGTCCTGCACCGAGACGGCGGCGGCGATGATCAGCAATTCTGTCAGGCAGGCATTGTCGCGACCGGCCAGGATCATGCGGCCCACACGCGGGTCCAGCGGCAGGCGCGCCAGCTGCTTGCCCAGGGGCGTGAGGCGGTTCACGCCGTCCTGCTCTTCCACTGCGCCCAGTTCCTGCAGGAGCTGGTAGCCATCGGCGATGGCGCGGCCAAGGGGCGGCTCGATGAAGGGGAAGCTCTCGACGTCGGTCAGGTGCAGCGACTTCATGCGCAGGATGACCGAGGCCAGCGAGGAGCGCAGGATTTCCGGGTCGGTGAACTTGGGGCGTTGCAGGAAATCCTGCTCGTCATACAGACGGATGCACACGCCTGCCGCCACCCGGCCGCAACGGCCGGCGCGCTGGTTGGCGGCCGACTGCGCCACCGGTTCGATCTGCAATTGCTCGACCTTGTTGCGGTAGCTGTAGCGCTTGACGCGCGCCAGGCCGGCATCGACCACGTAGCGGATGCCCGGCACCGTCAGCGAGGTCTCGGCCACGTTGGTGGCCAGCACGATGCGTCGGGCATTGCTGGTCTTGAAGACGCGCTCCTGATCCTGCGCCGACAGGCGGGCAAACAGCGGCAGGATTTCCACATGCGGCGGATGGTGCTTGCGCAGCGCCTCGGCGGCGTCGCGAATCTCGCGCTCGCCCGGGAGGAATACCAGCACGTCGCCCGAGCCGATGCGGGCCAGTTCATCGACGGCATCGACCACGGCATCCATCAGGTCGCGTTGTTCGCGGTCTTTCTGGGCCTGACTGGCACGGCCTTCGGCACGGGCGCGGGCCTGCGCCACCTCGGTGGAGACACCGCTGCGGTCGGCGTTGTCGATGGGGCGATAACGGATTTCCACCGGATACAGGCGACCCGAGACCTCGATCACCGGCGCCGGCACGATCTCGCCCTTGACCTCGCGGCCGAAATGGCGGGCGAAGCGGTCGGCGTCGATGGTGGCCGAGGTGATGATGATCTTCAGGTCGGGGCGCTTGGGCAGCAATTGCTTGAGGTAGCCCAGCAGGAAATCGATGTTGAGGCTACGTTCATGCGCCTCGTCGATGATGATGGTGTCGTACTGGCGCAGCAGCGGATCGGTCTGGGTCTCGGCCAGCAGGATGCCGTCGGTCATCAGCTTGATCCAGGCGCCCTTGGACAGCGTGTCGTTGAAGCGCACCTTGTAGCCGACCAGCTCGCCGGGTGGGGAATTGAGTTCCTGGGCGATGCGCTTGGCAGTGGACGAGGCGGCGATACGGCGCGGCTGGGTGTGGCCGATCAAGCCCTTTTCGCCACGGCCCAGCTCCAGGCAGATCTTGGGCAACTGGGTGGTCTTGCCGGAACCGGTCTCGCCGCTGACGATGACGACCTGGTGGCGGCGCAGCGCCTCGGCGATCTCGTGGCGGCGGCCAGAGACCGGCAGCTCTTCCGGGAAGGTCACCGGCGGCAGCGGGTTGCGCACCGGCGGCGCGGCTTGGGCGGAGGGATCGGCGCGGCGCGGGCCGCGTCCTTCGCGGCCGTTGCGGTCATTGCGGTCGCTGGGGTCCCTGCCGGGGCGCTCCTGCTGCGGGTTCTTCTGCGGCTGGGCGGCGGGGGGAGTGGTGGGTGCTTTGGTAACGGACATGAGGCCGACATTATACCTGCCACGGCCCGCCCGGTCAGGCTGCAGGCGGCTGCCGGGCCCATGGTGCTAGTTGATGCAGCTTGGCCTGGCTTTGCCCGGTGTGCTGGTCGGCCCATTGGTCCCGCTTTGCAACATCCCCGCAAGAAATCTGGCCGCTGGCAGCGCGCAAGCCTACGCCCAGCGCCGACGCTGGTTATAATGCGCGTCATGGAAAAACAGACCGAATTCGTCAACTGGCTGCGTTCCGTCGCGCCCTATGTCCACGCCTTCCGCGGCAAGACCTTCGTGGTCGCCTTCCCGGGTGAGCTGGTCACGGCCGGCGACCTGCAGGTACTGGCCCAGGACCTCTCGCTGCTGCACGCCCTGGGCATCCGGGTGGTGGTGGTACACGGCTCGCGCCCGCAGGTGGCCGAGCAACTGGCACTGCGTAACGTCGAGGCGCGCTTTCACAATGGCCTGCGCGTCACCGACAGCACCGCCCTGGAATGCGCCAAGGAAGCTGCCGGTGAGCTGCGCCTGGATATCGAGGCCGCCTTCAGCCAGGGCTTGCCCAATACGCCGATGGCGCATTCGGCCATCCGCGTCATTTCCGGCAATTTCGTCACGGCCCGTCCGATGGGCGTCTTCGATGGCGTGGACCTGCAACTGACCGGCGTGGTGCGCAAGATTGCCGCCGACGTGATCCAGCCGATCATGAATGCCGGCGGCATCGTCCTGCTCTCGCCGCTGGGATTCTCGCCCACCGGGGAAGCCTTCAACCTGACCATGGAAGACGTGGCGGTCTCGGCGGCCATCGCGCTGCGCGCGGAAAAGCTGATCTTCCTGTCGGAAACACCGATGATGAAGGACGCCGCCGGGGCCGAAATCCGCGAGCTGTCCTCGCACCAGGCCGAAGCGGTGCTGTCGGCGGGTTTCCTGCCGTCGGATGCCGCCTTCTACCTCGCCAGCGTGGTCAAGGCCTGCAATGCGGGCGTCTCGCGTGCCCACATCGTGCCGTTTGCCACCGATGGTTCGGCCCTGCTGGAACTGTTCACCCACGACGGCGTGGGCACCATGGTCACCTACGAAAACCTGGAAAGCCTGCGCCAGGCCACCATCGAGGACGTAGGCGGCATCCTGAAACTGATCGAACCGCTGGAAGCCGATGGCACGCTGGTCAAGCGCGGCCGCGAACTGATCGAGCGCGAAATCCATTACTTCTCGGTAATCGAGCACGACAACGTCATCTTCGGTTGCGCCGCCCTCTATCCCTTCCCCGAGGCACGCATGGGCGAGATGGCCTGCCTGACGGTCAATCCGGAAGTGCAAGGCCAGGGCGACGGCGACCGCATCCTGAAACACATCGAGACCCGCGCCCGCGAAGCCGGACTGACCAAGCTGTTCGTGCTCACCACGCGCACCTCGCACTGGTTCCTCAAGCGCGGCTTCGTGCTGGCGGGGGTGAACGACCTGCCGCAGGACCGCCAGCAGATCTACAACTGGCAACGCAAATCACAGGTGCTGATCAAGAACCTGTATTGAATTTTTTTCGTCAGGACGTGAGCAGGCTCAACCGCTGACCCCATCGCAGGCCCGCCCGTCCCAGGCATTTCATCTTAACGAACCAAGGAATCGACATGGCACGCATGGTCCACTGCATCAAACTGAACAAGGAAGCCGAAGGCCTGGACTTCCCGCCCTATCCGGGCGAACTGGGCAAGCGCATCTATGAAAGCGTCTCCAAGGAAGCATGGGCCGCCTGGCTCAAGCATCAGACCATGCTGGTCAACGAAAACCGCCTGATGCTGGCCGATGCCCGCGCCCGCAAGTACCTGGCCGCGCAGATGGAAAAGCATTTCTTCGGTGAAGGCGCCGATGCGGCTGCCGGTTTCGTACCGCCCAGCGAATAAGCGCGAGGCCGGGTCGCCTGGAGGGCTGCCCACTCGCACAGCGCCGCCCTGGTCCGCCACGGCGGCGATTTTTTTGCCTGCGCGCAGCGCATGGGGCCGTATCGCTGAGGCTACAATGCGGCTGGGTCTACCATTCCACCCTCGCATCCGTCTTCCTGCTGGAGTCCATCTTGTCCTTGCGTCATCTGCGCCTCGCCCTCCTCTCCCTCAGCCTGGGCGTCGCCCTTGCGACCCCGGCTTCATACGCTGCCACTGCCGCGGCCCCCCCGGCCAGCGCCACCACGGCCGCCACCGGTGCGTCCCTGGCGTTGCCGCCTGGTGTGACCGCCGGGCCCAGTGCCGAGGGCATCAGCGAATACCGTTTTGCCAATGGCTTCAAGCTCTTGCTGCTGCCGGATGACTCCAAGCCCACCGTCACCGTCAACATCACCTACCTGGTCGGCTCACGCCACGAGAACTACGGCGAGACCGGCATGGCGCACCTGCTGGAACATCTGATGTTCAAGGGATCGCCGCGCTATCCGGCCATTCCCCAGGAGTTCAGCAAGCGCGGCATGAACTTCAATGGCACCACCTGGCTGGACCGCACCAACTACTACGAGACCTTCCAGGCCGGCCAGGACAACCTGCAATGGGCCATCGCCATGGAAGCCGATCGCATGGTCAATTCCAGGATTGCGCGCAAGGACCTCGACAGCGAGATGACCGTGGTGCGCAACGAATTCGAAGCGGGCGAAACCTCACCCTCGCGGGTGATGTTGAAGCGCATGCAGAGCGTGGCCTACGACTGGCACAGCTATGGCCGCAATACCATCGGTGCGCGCAGCGACATCGAGAATGTCCGCATCGACAACCTGCAGGCCTTCTATCGCACCTACTACCAGCCGGACAATGCCGTGCTGCTGATCGCCGGCAAGTTCGCGCCGGCCGAGGTCGTGCAATGGGTCAACCAGACGTTTGGTCGCCTGCCCCGCCCCAAGCGCAAGCTGCCGGAATTCTGGACCGTGGAACCGACCCAGGACGGCGAACGCCAGTTCGCCATCCGCCGTCGCGGCGACCTGCAACTGGTGGCGCTGGGCTACAAGATGCCTTCCGCGCTGCACCCGGACGCGACCGCCCTCTCCTTCGCCAGCGATATCCTGGCCGACACGCCCAACGGCCGGCTGCACAAGTCACTGGTGGAGACGGGACTGGCGACGGCGGTCTATCCGATGCAGCTCAGCGGCTTCGCACCGGGGCTGCAGATGATCGTGGCGCAGCTCAAGGCCGGGGCCGACATCGAACCGGTCAAGCAGGCCATGATCGCAGCCGTGGAGTCCTTCAGCACCACGCCGCCGACGGCCGAGGAGGTGGCGCGCCTGCATCGCGAGAGCGGGAACAACTTCGAGACACTGCAAAACAATCCGCAGCAGATGGCCGTGGCGATGTCCAATGCGATTGCACGTGGTGACTGGCGCCTGGTATTCATCGACCGCGATCTGGAGCAGCGCCTGGGCAGTGCCGACATCGCTGCAGCGGCCGCCAGGTATTTCCGCCGCGACAATCGCACGGTGGGCCTGTACCTGCCGGAAGATCATCCGCGACGCAGCGAGGTCCCTGCCGCACCCAGCGTGGAGGCACTGCTGGCGCAATACCAGCCGCGCCCCGCCATCGCTTCAGGAGAAGCCTTTGACCCGGCACCCGGCAACATCGAACAGCGCACCACCCGCATCGCACCGGAACAGCCGCCGCACGCCACGTTGAACCTGGCACTGCTGCCCAAGAAGTCGCGTGGCCAGACGGTATCGGTGAGCATGAACCTGGAATTCGGCGATGCCCAGGGCCTGTTCGGCCAGCGTGCCGTGGCCCAGTTGACGGCTGCCATGCTCCTGCGCGGCACCGAGAAACTGGATCGTCGTCAACTGGCGGATGAATTCACGCGCCTGAAGATCAATGGCAACGTCTATCGATTCCAGACCACCCGCGACAACCTGGTACCGGCACTGGCGCTGGCAGGCGAGGTACTGCGCCATCCGCGCATGGACCCGGCCGAATTCACGCAACTGAAGAATGAAACGCTGGCAGCGCTGGAAGCCACCCGCGAGGAGCCAGACGCCCGTGCTGCCGAAGCCCTGCAACTGCACTTCGACCACTACCCCAGCGGCGACTGGCGTGCCGCGCAAACGCTGGAGCAGCGCATTGCCGCGGTGCAGGCGGTCACGCTGGAACAGGTCAAGGCCTTCCACAAGCGCTTCTATGGCGCCTCCCATGGCGAGCTGGCCATCGTCGGTGACTTCGACGTCCAGGCCACCCGTGCCGCCATCGACCAGGCCTTCGCCGGCTGGGCCAGCCCGGCCCCCTATGCACGGGTCTTGCACACCTGGGCCGATATCCCGGCCAAGCGTATCGTGATCGATACTCCCGACAAGGAAAACGGCGTCTATCTGGCGCGCCAGAACATCCGCCTGCGCGATGACGATCCCGACTATCCAGCGCTGGCGGTGGCCAATTATCTGCTGGGCGGCTCCAGCCTGAAGTCACGCCTGGCCGACCGTATCCGCCAGCAGGATGGTCTGTCCTACGGCATCAACAGCGGCCTGCAGGTGGGCGCCATCAGTGATGCGGGCTACTTCAGCGTGCGTGCCATCGCGGCCCCGCAGAATCTGGACAAGGTCGATGCCGCCGTACGTGAGGAAATCATCCGCCTGATCAAGGATGGCTTCACGGACGAAGAACTGCTGCGCGCCAAGTCCGGCATCCTGCAGCAGCGCAACCAGCAGCGCGCCGGCGATGGCGGCATCGCCACCAGCTGGACGGCGCTGATGAACCTGGACCGCAGCTTCCTGTGGCAACAGCAGCTGGATTTGAAACTGGCCGACCTGACGCTGGTGCAACTCAATGCAGCGGTGCGCAAGTATCTTGATCCGGCGCGCATGACCGTGGTCATTGCGCGAGACGAGGTCAAGGCCAAGGCAGGACAGCCCTGATCCACAGCGATGGCAGCAACGAAAATGGCCGTGTCTCGCGACACGGCCATTTTTTCTTGCGTCTTGCAGGAGCGCAGAAGCTGCGGCTAGTCCTTCAGAACAGGTGCCTCAGAACTCCAGCTTCTTGACGCCGTCGGCGGTGCCCAGCAGACAGACATTGGCACCCTGGCGGGCAAACAGACCATTGGTGACCACGCCGACGATATTGTTGATCTTGTCTTCGATATCGGCCGGATCGGTGATGGCCAGGCCCAGCACGTCGATGATGTAGCAACCGTTGTCGGTGACCAGCGGCTGGCCGTCGCCATTCTTGTTCAGGCGCAGACGCGGCTCACCGCCCAGCGCAGCCAGTTTGCGGGCCACCACGGCGTGCGACATGGGGATCACTTCCACCGGCAACGGGAATTTGCCCAGCACGTCGACCAGCTTGGAACCATCGGCGATGCAGACAAACTTCTGCGCGACCGAGGCCACGATCTTCTCGCGGGTCAGCGCAGCGCCACCGCCCTTGATCATGGCGCCGCCGGCGTTGATCTCATCGGCGCCGTCGATATACACGGGCATGGTCTCGACCTCGTTGAGATCGAACACCGTGATGCCGTGCGAACGCAGACGTTCGGCCGTCGCCTCGGAGGACGCCACCGCGCCCTTGATGCGATGCTTGATCTTGCCCAGTTCATCGATGAAGAAATTGGCGGTGGAGCCGGTACCCACACCGATGATTTCACCATCGACCACGTAGTCGATGGCGGCCTTGGCCACAGCCAGCTTGAGTTCGTCTTGAGTCATTTTCTTTAGTCCAACGTAAATAAAACCCTGGGATCCGGTTTTTCGGAAACCCTAAATTCCCATGCAGCAGGATGATTGCAGCTCAGTGCACATCATCCGGCTTCTCGTCCAGCGTCTCAAACAGCGCGATCTGCAACCGCGAATGCAGCTTGACCAGCTTGCTCCAGAGCAACCACAGCAGCCCGGCGACGGCTGCCAGCACGAAGGCCAGCAGGTTCAGCGGCGGCAGGATGCTGGCGCTCAGCACGAAGATCAGCAGCATGATGCCGACGATGGACATGATGGGCAAGACTTCCGACACCACCTTGCGCACGCCAGAAGTATACGCGCCTGCGAACTCGGGCTTGACGCTGACCTCGGCCAGCAGCATCGACAAGGCCTGAAGCTTGCGATAGGTGGCGATCAGGAATGGTAGGGAAAGCACCAGCGCGCCACCCCAGATGATGGCTTTCTGAACGTCGGAATCGGGAGTCCAGGCCGACAGCTGGCGCGAGAGACCATCGACGAAGAAGGCACCGCCGATGAAGATGGCGATCACCAGCGCCAGGTTCACCATCACCTGCATCAGGATGCGGCGGATGATGCGCGTGAGTTCGGCGCGGTCGCCGGTCGGTTGCAGGCTTTCCAGCCAGTTGGAGTACATGCCCATCAGCGCGGATACCCGTGCCGGCACCAGCGTGACCGCCTTGGCCGAGAGCGGGTCGGCAGCCTTGATCAGGTAGGGCGTGAGCAAAGCGGTCACCGCCGACACCGCCACCACGATGGGATAGAGGAAGTCGCTGGTGACCTTCAGGCTCTGACCGAGCGCGGCGATGATGAAGGAGAACTCGCCGATCTGCGCCAGGCCCATGCCCACGCGCATCGGCGTGCGCCCGCCCTGCCCGGCCACGAAGGTACCCAGGCCGCAACTGATGAGCTTGCCGAAGACCACGGCCAGGGTGATCACGGTGATCGGCATCCAGTACTTGACCAGCACATTGGGATCGAACAGCAGACCGATGGCCACAAAGAAGATGGCGGAGAACATGTCGCGGATCGGCTCGACCAGGCGCTCGATGCGATGCAGATGGCGCGACTCGGCCATCACCGCCCCCACCAGGAAGGCACCCAGCGCCACACTGTATTGCAGCTTCATCACCAGCAGGCAGAAGCCGAAGAGGATGCCCAGCACCGCCACCAGCAGCATCTCCTGACTCTTGAAGCGGGCGATGAAGCTCAGCAGGCGCGGCACCGCGAGGATGCCCACCACCAGCGAGACGGTCATGAACAGCACCAGCTTGCCCACGGTGGTGAAGACTTCGGTGGAATCGACCGAACCGCTGGTGGCCACCCCGGAGAGCAAGGCGATCATGCCGATGGCGAGAATGTCTTCCACGATCAGGATGCCGAAGATGATCTGGGCGAACTTCTCGTTCTTCATGCCCAGCTCGTTCAGGGCCTTGACGATGATGGTGGTGGAGGACACGGCCAGCATGGCGCCCAGGAAGATGGCATCCATCCGCTTCCAGCCGAAATACAGGCCGATCTCGTAGCCGATCCAGATCATCAGCAGGATTTCTGCGGCGGCGGCAATGAAGGCGGTGGCTCCGACCTTGGCCAGTTTCTTGAGGCTGAACTCCAGCCCCAGCGAGAACAGCAGGAAGATCACGCCCAGCTCCGAGAGGATGTGCACGGTCTTCTCATCCTGGATCAGGTCGTACGGCGGGGTATGCGGGCCGATAATCACGCCCGCCACGATATAGCCCAGCACCACCGGCTGTTTCAACTTGTTGAAGACAACGGTGACGATGCCGGCGATCAGCATGATGATCGCCATGTCCTGGATGAATAACTCGACTTCGTGCATCGTGCGGGTTTTCCTTTCTGTTCTGTGTGACGGAAGTGGTGGTTTGAGCCAATCCGGCGGCAAGTCAGGCTGCCAATCTGCTGCGGCTACCGGCAACAAAGACGGCAGGTCAGGCAATGCGGCGCCCTGCAGACTCAGGCCGCAGACGGTGGATGATAGGGATTGCTGGGTATTGCCGAATGGTCGGCCTGGCGCGCGCCGACGCTGGATGCTGATCTGTGTCCGCTCTTGCTGCCTGTAACCGCGATGCCGCCTTGGCCAGGATGCAGCGGCGATCGACCCTCTTTAACGCGCACTGCTGGATATCGCGAAAATAACACAACTGACAACCGCCACGCAATGCAAACTGCATGCCAGCTCGCTCGAAAGAACGGTTCCGCGGGCGGAAGATGGCACAGAGAGCAGCCAGATAAACTTAGTAAATATGCAGCAAACCTGCTATGAAGAACGCCCCCAAAGCCTAATGAAGCACTATTGCAAGGAGGGAGCTGTCCGGGAGGTTCAGCCTGGCACGCGCACCTGCACCTCGGGCGCCTTCTCATCGAAGCTGATGCGCGTGGTGAACTTGGCGCGCTTCATCGGGAAGCGCGACTGGAAGTGACGCACATTGCCGGAGCCAGAGATCACACGTCTGACGAACTGATAGTAGGCGTCCATGTCGATCACATGCACCGCCAGGAAGTAATCATATTCGCCAGAGACGAAGTAGCACTGCATGACCTCGGCCTCCTTTGCCATGCGCTGTTCGAAGTCCTGCATGTGCTGGTCGGACTGGTTGTTCAGCGAGATTTCCAGGAACGCCAGCATGCCGTAGCCGAGCGCGAAGGGATCGACCATCGCCACCTCGGCACTGATGATGCCGGCCTCGCGCAGGTCACGGATACGGCGCAGGCAGGTGGGTTGCGAGATGTGCAGTTTTTCCGCCAGCACGCGCGTGGAAATCTGGTTGTCCTTCTGCAGCATGTTGAGCAGTTTGCGATCCACCTTGTCGAGCGTATGAAGTTTGGCAGGCATGGGACAAATATGAGGATGATTTACAGGTAGGCCGCTCAAAAAGAACTTGGCTTAGCCGATTCTTATGTTGTACCGTCTGCATTATTCAGAAAGTCGGAGACGAAAGCAAAGCGGTACGCCCGGTCACCGCAACAGGGATCTGAATAAAGCTGTGTAGTGAGACAAAACATTAAAAGTGGTCAATCCAATCTACAGAGGAAATCTATGAAACTCAAGAGCGCCATTATTCCATTAACTGCTGCTATCGGTCTGGCATTCGCAGGCGCCGCGCATGCCCAGGAAGTGGTCAAGATCGCTCACGTCGGCCCGCTGTCCGGTCCTAACGCCCACATGGGCAAGGATAATGAGAACGGCGCCCGCATGGCAGTCGAAGAATTGAACGCCAAGGGCTTCACCATCGGCGGCAAGAAGGTCAAGTTCGAACTGGTCGGCGAAGACGACGCGTCGGACCCCAAGCAGGCTACCGCCGTGGCCACCAAGCTGGTCGACCAGAAGGTCGCCGCGGTGATCGGCCACCTCAATTCCGGCACCACCATCCCTGCGTCCAAGATCTACAGCGACGCCGGCATTCCGCAGGTCTCGCCGTCGGCCACCAACCCCAAGTACACGCAGCAAGGCTTCAAGACCACCTTCCGCGTGGTGGCCAATGATGCGCAACTGGGCGCGGCCCTGGGCAAGTATGCCGTGCAGAAGCTGGGTACCAAGCATATCGCCGTGATCGACGACCGTACCGCCTACGGTCAGGGCGTGGCTGAAGAATTTGCCAAGGGCGCCAAGGCGGCCGGTGGCACCATCGTCGGCACCCAGTTCACCAACGACAAGGCCACCGACTTCAACGCCATCCTGACCTCGCTCAAGGGCAAGAAGCCGGACGTGATCTTCTTCGGCGGCATGGATGCGGTGGGTGGTCCGATGCTGCGCCAGATGAAGCAGTTGGGCATCAGCGCCAAGTTCATGGGTGGCGACGGCATCTGTACCGGTTCCCTGCCCAGCCTGGCCGGTGATGGCCTGGGCGAAGACCAGGTGGTCTGCGCCGAAGCCGGTGGCGTGGATGATTCCGGCAAGAAGGGCATGGACGATTTCCGCGCGGCCTACAAGAAGAAGTTCGGCATTGACGTCGTCTATAACGCCGCCTATGCCTACGACGCCACCATGACCGTGGCTGATGCCATGGCCAAGGCCGGCTCCGCCGATCCCAAGAAGTACCTGCCCGAACTGGCCAAGATCAGCCACAAGGGTGTGACCGGCGTAATCGCCTTCGACGCCAAGGGTGACATCAAGGACGGCTCCCTGACCTTGTACACCTACAAGGGTGGTCAACGTACCCTGCTGGCAGTGACCAAGTAAGCCAGGTCGCTTGCACCGCCCTGCCGCCTGAAGCGCTGATACGGCCGCAGACTGCAGGGAAAAACAGCAGCACGCAATAAGCAACGCCCCCGAAGTACATCGGGGGCGTTGTCCTTCCTGTCGGCGCAAACGCGAACGGCACGTGAGCCGTGGGCGGAAATCGGATACCGCGCTAGGCGAGTGCCTTTTCCAGTTGGGCCTTGGTCATTCCCGAACGTCCCTTGATGTTGCGCGCCGCCGCCTCGGCATAAAGCTGCTTGAATGTGCGACCACCGCTCCCCTTGTGCGACCGCAGACCGCCCCGGCGCGAGGCGGGCATATCGTGCAGCGAGCTGGCACTGGCAGAACGGGATTCCCCGTGCTGTGCGCGCTCCTTGTTGACCGTGCGGGCGGCAATTTCCTCTGCACGGCCGGTACTCGCGCCACGCTTGAGGACGCCGGAATTGATATGTTCATACTGACGCTCCCGCTTATTGCGCCACGCTGACTGGGGCATGATGGCCTCCTTGACGCTGGCCCGCGAAGAAATCACCTCGTGGGCAAATCGAATGCTGCCGATGCTGGCAGTTTGAGGATAGAACCCGACTGCATGCACTGACCATGCCACAACGACTGAACCCGCTGTAAGACATCGGGAAAGTCGACTTCGCCGCCGGACAGACGATGCCACCAGGAAATAATTTACCCTTCCGGATGTTGCCGCGTCCTTTGCATTGCGATGCTCATGAACCATTCGCACGCCCTTCGCACGGAGACAACCTTTCCGCACCTGATCAGTCCAATCGCTCTCAACGACAAGACGAAGGGGAAAAAGTGATGAAAAGGATCACGGCTGTATTTGGAGTTGTACACGGCACGATCGCGGTGCTGTTCGCGCTGGGCGCGCTGTCGCTCATCGCCATTGCCGCCCGCATGGGATTCGAGGCGATGACCGAGGGGATGGGTTTATCGCAAGCCCAGGCCCTGATCGAGGCCATCGGCATCCTGGCGGCGGCGGTCGTGGCCTTCCAGATCGCCGAGACGATCACCGAGGAAGAAGTCGTGCGCGACGCCAACATCAGTGCCCCCACGCGGGTCAGGCGCTTCCTGTCGCGGTTTTTCGTGGTGGTGATCGTCGCCCTAGCCATCGAAGGCCTGGTCATGACTTTCCGTGCGGTACACGAAGAAGCCGCCGACCTGATCTATGCCGCAGCCCTGTTGGCAGGCACGGGCGTGCTGCTGGCGGCATGGGGATATTTCATTTATTGCAACCGTTCTGCCGAAGAACTGGAGCCGGATGCCATGAAAGAGGCCAAGGAAGAGGATCGGAAGATCGATGGTTGATCCTTGACTCCCCGCCCGAAATAGCCGGTCCTGCCCCTTGGGGCGAAGGGGCGGGAATTTTGTGAGGGGGTGGAATTGGCGGAAAGAAACCGCTATAATCGCGGACTTTTGCTGATGTAGCTCAGTTGGTAGAGCAACTGATTCGTAATCAGTAGGTCGACGGTTCGATTCCGCCCATCAGCACCAGAATAGAAGCGGCTTGCAGCGATGCAGGCCGCTTTTTTTTGCTCCGCAATTCTGGCCGTGCTCCGCAATTTTCCCACTTACGCGCCCTGCCCCTAAAATAGCTCGCATTGGTAAGCGCTAAAATCGGGCGCAAAAAAACCGCCCGGAGTGGAACAATCCCTTGGATACAGAGGGCCTTGCTGGGCCTTTCAACGTTACCCTTTCTCCGATCACGTTTCACGGCTTATTAGACCTCCTGATCATAGTGAACTTCTCTCAGAGAATTCGAGAGCCGGTGAGAAAATTGGATTTCCGTAAAGTGTGGTTGAACTGCGTTCTGATCATGCGTGACACGTTGCATGTCGGGTGTTGCGCATCCTGCAGACCTGCAGCGTCATGGACCCTTCAGGTCGAACAGTACGATCGGGCAGTTGTTGAAAAATGCATCAATGTGATTGCCTTACCGGATCATCAACGGACTGGTCATGTTTGCCGTGGGAGGTGTTTTTTCCAGGAACTTGAAGATGCTGACCAAGGATTCGAGCTGATGTGCCTCATGCTTGAGTGATTGTGCGGCGGCGGCGGCTTCTTCTACCAGTGCCGCATTTTGCTGCGTCACGCTGTCGATCTGCATGATCGCCTGATTGACCTGTTCGATGCCAGTGGTTTGCTCGCGACTCGATGCACTGATTTCGCCCACGATGCTCGACACCTGATGGATGCTGGCCACGACGTCGTCCATGGTTGTTCCTGCCTGCTGGACCAGCTTGTTGCCTTTTTCCACCGTCTCGACGGAGTTGTCGATCAGTTGCTTGATTTCCTTGGCGGCAACTGCCGAACGTTGGGCCAGATTGCGTACTTCGCTGGCGACCACCGCAAATCCCCTGCCGCCTTCGCCGGCGCGGGCCGCTTCGACCGCTGCATTCAACGCAAGGATATTGGTCTGGAAGGCGATGCCGTCGATGACACTGATGATGTCCACCACTTTCCTGGCCGACGTTTCGATCTGGGTCATCGTCTCCACCACATCCTTGACCAGTCTGCCGCCCTCGGTTGCCACTTGTGTTGCCGATAGCGCCAACGAATTCGCCTGATCCGCATTGCCGGCATTCTGCTTGACGACCGACGTCAGCTCTTCCATTGCAGAGGCGGTTTCCTCCAGTGAGCTGGCCTGTTCCTCGGTACGGCGCGATAGATCCATGTTGCCGTTGGCGATTTCGGTCGCCGCCACAGATATCCGATCCGCGCTCGACCTGATGCCCAAGACCATGTCGATCAAACGCGCTTGCATGGTCTTCATCGACAACAGCAAACTGCCCCGATCACCCTGCCTGACATCTACCTCGTTGGAGAAGTCGCCATCGGAGATCCGCTGCGACACAGTGACTGCATAGACGGGTTCGCCGCCCAGCAGAATCATGACACTGCGTACCATGTAATAGGCTGTCGTCAAGCCGATCAATGTAGCCAGACTACCTAGGGCGATGCTCAGAGCGAGCATCCGTTTGCTGAATGCATTCATGTCCTCCTTGCTGTTGGTGACATCGGTATTCTTGATCTCGATCAGCGTCAATATCTGTTCACGGATTTTTCGCCAGGCGGGAGTTTCCTCCGTCGTCAGCGCCTGGAAAGCCTTTTCCGGATCGGACTTGGCCAATTCCAGTATCTTTTTCTGTAGCGATAATTGCTGCTGGTGAAGTTCTCCAATCGCTGCCAGTTTCTGAAAATAGGCGGGATTGTCCTTTGTCAGCGCACTGCTGATGGCCAGTGCGTCGCTGAATCCCTTGCGGGAAGCGTCCAGGTTCTTGTAGGCAGCCTGGTTTTTCGTATCCAGCGCAATATTGCGTAACGCTTGCCCCATCTGCAGGCCACTGGTGTAAATGGAGGTCACTGCGTTCAGTGTGGCTTGATCGCGGCTCAGAAACACGTCGAACCGGTCCCGGATATTGAGCATGCTCGAAATGGCGATGCAAAGCGCGGAAATGAACGACACGCACACCAATATCATGCAAACCGTCATTCTTGTTTTCAGTTTCATTTTTTCCTTGCCGGACTTTTAGCAGATTGGTGATGGAGTTGCCTAAATAATAGGCATATTGGGATTATCGGTAATGACGCGCCGACACTTTAGTATGCGTAAAAAATAAAGCCAGCAATCCCGCCAGTGTCAATTCATCGCAGCGGCAAATCGCGTCCTGTTTCTCAGGCGCTAGCTTGGCGCGCAGAAGCAGAAGGGAAGAGGAGGCCGTATGAGTGCCCTCTGCGGTCAGACGAAAAACAAAGGGAACCTCACCGGTATTGATTATCGGCAACTTCCTCATCCCCGATGTAGAGTGCAGAAAAACCAACATTTTCAAGCAAGCATGATCGCGCGCAGCCCGAATCATTACCGCGGTTCCACCGGGACACCGCTCAGCGGTTGAATCTCCTTGTTACCGTAAAGCGGGGCTGGAAGTGTTCGTAATAGGTGGAAGCGATCAAGCTTGAGGTTTTCCTTGGTCACCCGTTGTGCGGGAAGTGAGGATAGATATTGCGCCACTACCTCTACCGCATCCATCGGTTGTCCATTGTCGTCTTTCAGGACTTCCAGATCTTTTGTACTCAGGCGATTGATTTGCTGCGGGTCCTCTTTATAAAAGTATCCCGCCACCGAGTAGCGCTTTTTCTCATCCATCGGAACGCCGCCGACCCGATAGTTGGACGAATAATTCAATCGCCCTCCGTATGGATCGAAATCGAGCGTCACTCCCGACAGTCCGGCAACCCAGCCGCCCGTCCAGCCATAGGAAACATCCGTGCTCAGGCAGGCATAGGCTGAATCGTCCACCAACCGGTGAATCTGATGCCCGGTGATCGTGCCTTTGGCGACGAGTGGGCCGATCGGGATGAAATGATAGATGTCTTCGTAGCGTATGGGCCCCACCGAGACATGAGTACCGTATCGGAAGCCCCTGATCATGCCGACATCCGTGCGGGCGACCGAACGGAATGCGTCGGCAAGAAAGTCGTGTGAACTTCCTTCGATGACGGCTGGCATGTTTTCGTCGGAAAAATTGGACCGGTAAAGTGGAACATCGGTATAGCCCACGATAGCGTCGATGGGATGCACCAGCGGGGCACCGTTGAACGGATTGATCCATTTGCCGGAAACGAATTCCGGACCACTGACAAATTGCGCGCGGACCTGTTTCACCAGCGCATCGATCTCGGGATCGGGCCGTATGTCCATCGTGATCCGGTGCTGCTTGAAGTCGACCAGAGACATGCGGCCATTGTGCTTTTTGAGCGTCATCTCATTCAATACCTGACCGTCCTGTCCCTCGTCGACGACCCAGGTGCCAGTATGGGTACGGATGGCATGAGGCGTGGTTTCGTGCATGTCGGACGACAGGATCACATCGATTCCTGGATGCCGGTTCGAGAGATCGATATTGGCCGCCAAGCCGAGTTCGGAGATCACGACGAGCAGGTCGACCTGTTTGATATCGCGCAGTATATGGATGAATTCTGGAAACTCCGCCTCGCCTTCGGTCAGGCGAAATCCACGGGTGATCTCCGTCTTGACCGCTTGCGGCCCGCGACTCGATGTGTACCCGATGAAACCGACCTTCAGTCCATTGACGTGCGTGATCCAGTATGGCGGCAGCACGCGGTCACCGGTCTTGGTGGCATAAGGAGGACCGTCGTAGTAAAGGTTCGCCGCAATGGCATTGGCATGGAAGCGGGCGTTCGGGCCCACGAATTGCTGAAGGAATACTTCCGTTCCATAGAGATAGTCCCAGTTTCCAGGGTTATCGACGTCGATGGCGAACCGGTTGAGTACCGTGACGATGGCCTCGCCTTGGGTAAACAATGCCTCGGCCGATCCCTGGACCGTATCCCCGCTATTGACGGTGATGGTGGCACCCGGATGCCGCTTGCGGATATCCTTGATCAGCGTGTACATCCTGGCCAGTCCTCCCAGTGGCGCACCATTCCCGTCGGACCGGACGTTGGGATGTTCCACCAGATGGCCGTGGATATCGCCCATATGGATGAGCGTGACCTGCGCGCCTGGACTTGCTGCCAGGGCTTCTGTCATCAGTACGAGGAAAATGAGCGGGTATAACGCGGTTCCCCTGAAGCATCGATAAGACATGACTTGCCCTCCTTTATCATTTTTTGAAGCACTCTCGTTGCCAATCATGCCGCCAGTGCTACGGTCGTAGATAGGTCCACCCCAGTTTTTGTAGCCTCACGATTTCTGCCGCACCTGACGGTACGGTGCTGATGCCGGGCAGCAGATCGTCTTCGGTCATCTTGAATTTGTTCATGGAGTTTTGACAGGCGATTATCTTCACACCCTGGGCAATGGCGTCCTTGAGAAGCGTGGCCTTGGGACTCATTGGTCCCAGCAGGGTGACTGCGGCGCTGAAGTTGACGATTTCGATATTGGCACAGGCCGCCCCGAGTTCGGCTTGCAGGTTTTGCGCGTTGCTCAACGCAAGTTCCAGTTTTTCCTTGTCGCTTACGCCGATGACGATATCGTAGTGCTCCGTACATGCGTTTGCAGATGTGCCGGATGACGCTGCGGCTGCCGGTTCCGCCAAGCAAAGGCTGGCGTGGAAAGATAGCGCGAGAATGACGCTGCGAAGAATGATGTTCATCGTTGCTTCCTGTCTACAGTGGTGACTTGGCGAAAGCGCCCGGTGGCAGTCGAGGCCGGTGCGATCAAGGTGTTCCCAATACGTGGCCATTCACGGTGCGGCCATACATCGAGTCGTCGGTGTCGTGATACTGCTTGCGCGTCGCTGCTACCGACACCGTGAAGCGCGGATCTTGAGGTCGTTCATGACTGTTCATGTAGATCGCCACATCCCAGGCCTCTTGCTCGCTGAGCGTTGCTCCTTTTCCCAATGGCATATTGGCGTGAATGAATCCGGCGGCGTTGGCGATCTGGTGCATGCCTGCCCCCCAGTTGAACGACTTGTCGCCCCACAACGGTGGGAATACCTGATGCCCATCTGCGCGCGTACCTTCACCATTGGCGCCATGGCAGAGGGCGCAATTCTGGACGTAGACCTTTTCTCCGCGCGCGTAGTCTGGGGAAAGTGTCGGCTTGTTGAGCTTGGGGTAACCGCTGCCCTCCATCGGTTCACCTACCCGAGCGCCTTTGGCCAGCCAGAACGCGTATGTCTGCAATGCCGTCATGATCTTGTCGTCCAGAGGCGGTACCTTACCGTTCATACTGAACAGAAAGCAGCCTTGAATGCGTGAGGCCAAGGTATCGACCTTGCCGGTTTTGCTGCGAAACGCAGGATAGTGAACGAAGGCCGCCCACAGGGGGGAAGAATACGGTTTGCGCCCGGCGTCGAGATGGCAATTGACGCAGTTGAGGTTATTGCCGACATACCCAGGGGCGTACTTGCCGGTTTCCATGAATATTTTTTCGCCCAGGCTGATGACCTTTCCGTATTCGCCTTCAGGCAGTGTGTTTTCTGCCGGTGGCGAGAAGAGTGCGCTGGCCGCGGACGTCGTTGCCAGCGCCGGCATGGCAGGCTGGGCGGCAGTCACCGCGACCGCAGGGGCAGAAGAGCTAGAAGAGGTAGAAGAGGTCTGTTGCGTCGTACCGTTCTGCCCGGAGGCGAGCGACCGGTCGAACAGCACATTGCCCCCGATCGTCACCACCATGAGGACGATGATGACAAAGCCTGCGAAGATAGCCAATCCATTGACGGGCAATTTCGACTTACTTCCTTCGCGTTGCCGAGCGTTCATGCTTGTCCCCTGTGTCTGTTTTGCGGATAGTGCCGTCAGCGTCTTGCGGGCTCGTTGGCGCTGCTGCCGCGCTCGCCTGTGCGGCGTAAAAGGCCGCGACGGCATTCATGTCCTGGGCGGAGAGCTTACTGGCGATCGCCGGCATCAGTCCCAGCGGGCCGGGTGGACGGGCCCCGTTTTTCCATGCCTGCAGTTGCCGCACGATGTAGGCAGAAGGCAGGCCGGAGAGTGGTGGAAACGTCGTGCCCACCCCATTGCCGTTGATGCCATGGCATTGCGCACACGCCGGCAACTGATCGACCCAGCGACCGCGAGCGGCGAGCCACGCGCCGATATCATCGGGGGGTGCCGCTGCAGAGGCGACGCCGGAGACGGGCGGTTGCAACTGGCTGTAGAACATCGCAAGTGACGTGCGTTCAACCGGCAGCAGTTTCTGCGCGAAGGGTTGCATGTCGGGACTCTTGCGGCTGCCGTCGGCGAATGCATCCAGTTGTGCTTGAAGGTAAGCCTGTCCACTGCCGGCCAGGCGGGGGAAGCTGGCATTGCCTTGTCCTTGCGCGCCGTGGCAGTTGATGCAAGCGGCAACGCCTAGCGAAGTGCCACGGTTCGCAATCTCCTGTCCTTGCGCCACGCTTGCCTGCTGAGCCAATACGGGACTAGTAACGGCAAACAGCAGCATCAGTTGCCAGTTACGCGCGAACATGGCAACAGCCTTCCGATTGCCTGCACAGGAGCGCGCAACCCAGGTTCTCCGTCAGGATGACCAATGGCGCAGGTGCTTCGCGCCACAGCGTGGAGGATTTCAGGCTCCCCATGGAATTTCTCCTTTGTTGTTGCTTTTTTCAGTCGCTCACTTCTGCTTATATCATCCCGGTCTGCCAGTCTTCGTGGCGCTCCTTGACCGACGCCATGCCGCAGCCTCGTGGCCGAACAGTCGCGTTGCCGTTTCAGCGCGGCCCCATGATTTCCGGCAGTGCCTGGCCAGGCACGCCGGTGCGCATCTGCACGATACCTTTTGCATCGCGCCATACCACTGCGGGGGTGGCCTGCATTCCCAGATTGGTCATGAGCCTGACGTTGGCATCGAGCTGGGCCTGGATCGCCGGCGGGATCGTGGACAGCGCCTTGATTCCATCGTCGCTGAGCGGTCGCGGATGTCCCGAGGCCAATGACTTCGCGGTGGCCGAAACCTGCGCGCGTTCGTAGGCGGCCAAGGTCGCGGCGGGATTCTTGTCGGTCAGTAATGCAGCGGCCTTCGCCGGGCTGGTTGGCGTGAGGATGCCGACGATCACGTGGCGTAGCTGGACCTTGCCTGCGTCCACCCAGGGACGAACGTCGGACCAGAACTTGTTGCAGTACGGGCAGTTCGGATCGGTAAAAACGTAGACCGTGCGTGGCGCCTTGTCGGAACCATCCGGGATCCAGCGGCTGTTTTGCAATTGCCCCCAGACCTTTTCCGTCATCGGCGCCTTCACGGTCTTTTCCAGGACGCCATGGTTGATATCCTTGCCGTCTGCACCCAACAGCGTTCCCGCAATCACGTGTTTGCCATCGGGTGTAGCGTACAAGGCAACTGGTTCCTGGCCCATATAGCCGGCCCAGGCAGTCAGGCCTCCCGGCGACGGGAATGTGCCGACCACAACCAGTCCCTGTTTTTCCAGGGCGTGCAATGCGGCTGGTCGATCCTGTGCGTAAGCGCAGGACGCCGACAGAAGTGCTCCCACAGCCAGCGCAGTGCCAACGATGGCAAACAGCCAGGATCCGAGGCGAGAGTGAACAAGGGCGAAGGATGAGTGCGATGACATGTTTGCGACCTTAGGGCGGGGAGGAAAATGCGGGAGCGGCAAGTCGCTCAGCCAATGTCGCATGCGACAACTCGCCAATGCGCGTACCGGTCAAGCGACCACTGGCGTCGAAAAAGAGCGTCACGGGTAACGCAGACTGCTTGAACTGTTTGCCGATCAGCCCGGTCGTGTCGAGCAGAACGTTGCCCAGTTCCAATCGGTGGCGTGCAAGATATTGCCGCACCGTTTCCACCGCCTCCGCCTGGTTGGTGAAGACGAAGTTGAATTCGGGGTGATCGGACTGCGCGCGCTGCAATACCGGCATTTCGCGTTGGCAAGGAGGGCACCAGGTGGCCCACAGGTTGACCACCGTCGGTCTGCCTTTGAACGAAGCGAGTCCAGTCGGGGAACCGTCCAATGCGGGAAGGACGATGTCGGGTAGCACAGCGTCGTCACGCTGCGATATCAGGAGCGCGAATGAGCCGGCTATCCATAGCGCGCTGCCAACGCCGATGGCGGCAAACAACGGCCTGCGAGACGTTGGAACAGGCCGGATCAGTATCAATGCATAGATCCATGTAGCCACCATGCCGATGGTGGCATCCCAGCCGCCATCGTAGATCTCGAGAATGTCCAGCGGAGACGCAAGATAGGCTTTCCGATACTGCCAGACGAAGCCCAGGCGCGCCGACACGAGGGCAACTAGCACGATACGGTAGATGAGCGACTCCACATCGACACCCGCCCTGCGGCCGGCAAGCTTGCCGACGACGATAGCCAGCACTACTGAACCGACCAGCAGCAATACCGGATAAGGCAAGGCCAACTGCCCGATCTGCAATGTCGATGTCATCGCTGCACCTTCGTGGCCATCGAGGGATTGCCGGGAGGCAGCCGTTGCAGCAGATCAGACACGCCGAATTCACCGACCAGACGGGCGTCGCGCCGCTCGGCTCCCGTTGTGTCGAAAAGCATGACGGTCGGTGGCCCGATCACCTGGTGCTGGCGCATCAATGCCAGTCGGCCAGGCTCGCTCCTGGTCACGTCGGCACGCAAAAGAACCATGTCCGACAGGACATGGCGTACCTGGAGATCCGAAAACACTTTCCGATCGATGGTCTTGCAAGAAATGCACCAATCAGCCGTGTAATCGAGCAGGACGGACTGACCAGACTTGCGGGCAATATCCAACTTTGCCTGGAGCATTTGCGGGTTGTCGACCGTCTCGAATGGCAGTCCGGGCGAAGCGCTATCGCGCAGGGCATTCGGCGCTGCCGCACGCGATGAGGAGATAAAGTCGAGCGGCCGGAACGGGTCGCTCCCTCCCGCAGCGGCGCCGACCAGCATGGCGCCGGCCCAGATACTGGCGACGAAAGCCATGTTGCGGGCGAACAGGCGAGCGCCGGTGCCGATCTGATCGGCCAGGTGAAGCAATGCCAGCGCCACGCCCGCCAATAGCGTTCCCCACAGGGCCAGCGCCAGCGGTGCCGGCAGCACGCGCTCAAACATCAGGATGGCGGTGCCCAGCAAGAGAAAGCCGAACGCGCCCTTGACGCGCTCCATCCATGGACCGGGTTTGGGCAAGAAGCGGGCTCCTACGGTCGAGATGGTGATCAGCGGCACCCCCATACCCAGGCCGAGCGCAAACAACAGCAGGGCGCCTGAGACGATATGGCCGGTTTGCGCAATGTAGAGCAGCGTCGCGGCCAGCGGAGCCGTCATGCAGGGGCCGACCAGCAGTGCTGAAAGCAAGCCCAGCGTGGCCGCGCCGAGCAGGCTTGCGCCCTGCGTGCGCTGGCTCGCACCAGCGAGGCGGTCGCGCACGAACGACGGCAGTTGCAGCGTAAAGAGACCGAACATGGCGGCTGACAGCACCGCGAAGATCGCGGCGAAGACGGTAATCGTCCAGGGATTCTGCAGCAGCGCCTGGACATTGGCGCCCATCATTGCAGCCGTCGCCCCCAGCAATGCGTAGGTCAATGCCATGGGCAGCACGAAGGCGAGCGACAACGCCAATGCCCGCAGCGGCGGCGCCTGGCTGCCGACGACGACGCTTGATACGATGGGTACCATGGGGAGTACGCAGGGAGTGAAAGCCAGCGCGATCCCCAGCAGGAAAAACAATGGCAGCGTCCACGCTAGCGTATGTTCGCCCAGCATCTGCTGGATGCTGCTGTCGCTGGCCCCCGGTGACGCGAACAGAGAGCGCTTTGCCATGGCAAAGGTTTGCGGATGCGCCGTTGCCGCAACATCGGTGGCAAGGGCAGGCGCATCCACCACGACTTTTTGTGTCTGCGGCGGATAGCACAGTCCGGCATCTGCGCAGCCTTGCCAGGTGACGGTCAGCTCCTTTTCTTTCGGCGTGTCCACTGCAAGCGTCACTGCGTGGCGGTACACATCCATCACGCCAAAGTTGGGATCTTCCTTGCGCTCACCCGCAGGGCGATCCAACACTACCTGGCTGCCCGAGGCAGAGGCCGCAACACTGATGCGGTCCTTGTACAGGTAGTAACCTGGCGCGATTTCCCAGTGCAGTCGCAGGGCGGCATCTGTTGCCGATGGTTGCTCTACGCGCAATGCGAAGGCTTTGTCAACGCCCAGGAAAGCATCCTCCGCGCTCGCCATGCCGGCAGGCAATCCGGCCAGGACAAGCGCAGCGACGAGAACAAACGCCCTCCATCGAGGTCCGTGCCGCAGCGCTGCGAGACATCGATGAAGAGGACAAGGCAGGCGCGATTGGGGCACGTCGGGAGACTTTCGGATAGTGAACTGATTTATCATGGGATACCGGGATTAAGGCATCGTTAACGCTGCCTTCAAGTTGATTTATCATGGGATACCGGGATTAAGGCATCGTTAACGCTGCCTTAATCCTGGCGTCCTGAAGCCCGGAAAGTGCAAGAAAGCCCAGTGGATCAAGGAGGTGGCCTGTCGTGCATGTGTTATTGATCGAGGATGACGCCCTAGTGGCCAGCGGTATCGTCGCCGGCCTGCGCCTGCACGGACTCACCGTAGACCACGTCGGATCGGCCCGGCAGGTGCAGGCCGTGCTGGCGACGTCGCACTTCGATATCTGCATCCTTGACCTCGGTCTGCCGGATGCGGACGGCATGGAGTTGGTGAAGCGGTGGCGCGCGCAAGGAAGCGACATGCCAGTGCTGGTATTGACCGCTCGCGACGCCGTGGAGCACCGTATCAAGGGTCTGCAGGCAGGCGCCGACGATTATGTGCTCAAACCGTTTGACCTGAATGAACTGCTGGCACGGCTGCAGGCGATTTTGCGCCGTGTTTCGGGGCGCAGTGCAGATTGCGTCAAGCACGGGGAACTGGTGTTCGCCGCGTCGACTGGGGAAGTCAGGCTGCGTGGAAACCCGGTCGATCTGTCCAGGCGCGAGCTGGCGTTGCTGCGCGCATTGCTGCAATATCCGCGGCAGATCCTTACCACTGACCAATTGCGCGACAGCCTTTACGGATTTGAACTGGACGTCGAGAGCAATGCGGTCAACGTGCATATCCATCACCTGCGCCGCAAGCTCGGGGCCGGCATTGTCGAGACGGTGCGAGGCTTGGGCTACCGCCTCGGCCAGGCGCAAGGAAGCGCGACATGATGAGCCTTCGTCTACGCTTGCTGCTCATCATCGGTCTTTCGCTCACCTTGTTGTGGGCGCTGGTCGCGATCTGGATGTTTCTCGATATACGCCAAGAGCTGCGCACGGCGCTCGATGATCGCCTGGCCGCTTCTGCACGCATGGTAGCAGGTCTCGTATCGCAACTGCCGACGCTGGACGGTCCCGTCGACGGTAAGATGTCTTCCACGCTCGAGGTGGTCGCGCGCGATGGATTGGCCTGCGAAGTCAGTCTGTTGCGTGGCGAGGTTCTCGCCAGGACCATGGCCCGGACCGCTGATAGCCCGGGGTTGTCGGGTGCGGCGGCGGGATACGGCATGCATACCTTCGGCGGAAAACCCTGGCGGACCTATGTGCTGGAACAAGGCGGTATTCGTATCGCGACGGCGGACCGGATCGATTTGCGGCGGCTCTTGCTGCGGGACATCGCATTGAGCGTCGGCATGCCGTTCATCGTGGCGTTGGGTGGTAGTCTTCTGCTGGTCGGATTCGGCATCGATCGCGGGCTGCGTCCCATCGAGAGAGTGCGTGCGGCGCTGGCGCAACGACGTCCTGATGATGAAATGCCACTTCCCGCGACCGACGTTCCGCCCGAACTGCGTCCGCTAGTGGAAACGATAAGGTGTCTGCTGGACAAGGTGCATGGGACGATTGCGCGCGAGCGCCGCTTCACCGGTGACGCGGCGCACGAACTCAGGACGCCGCTGACGGCCGTCAAGACTCACCTGCAGGTGGCGCAGCTTGCATCGACCAGGCAGGATGCCGACGATGTCTTGGCCAAGGCTCTCTTCTCGGCAAACGAAGGTGTGCTGCGATTGCAGGCGACAATGGATCAGTTGTTGCTGCTTGCCAGACTCGATGCCAATAGCGGGCATCTGCAGGTGTCAGCGTGGGGTACCGCCGGGGCAGTCGTGACGCAGGCGCTAAGCGATTTGATGGTGTCCGAAGACGCGCAGCAACGCATCGAGGCACACATCGAGCCGACGGTCAGCGCGATGCGCTTTATCTTGCCTGAAGCGCTGCTGATCTCGGCGTTGCGCAACCTGCTGGACAATGCCCTGCGACACTCGCCACCGTCCAGCAAGGTCGTGTTGCGCGTTGAAGTGAAAGATGACACCAGCTTGTGTTTCAACGTACTCGACGAAGGCCCGGGACTGACACCTGCGGAATGCAACCAGGCGGTCGAGCGCTTCTGGCGCAAGGAGCCGAGCGGGTATGGCAGCGGGCTTGGCCTGGCGATCGTCAATGCCATCACTGCCGCCCTGGGCGGAACGTTGACGCTCAGGCCTGGCCCCGGGAAGGGGATCGAGGCTTGTTTTACGGTTCCGCTGCGCTCGAGCGGCGTCGATGCTCCCGGAAGTTGAACGCTCGCGCGCCGATAGATGGCGAGCCATGTGCCAGCCTGGACTTCGGCAAACGAGACCCCGGGCAAACAAAAAAACTGCTGATTCGGTCGAGGCAGCGGGTTTTCCGGACGCCGCCGCGTTCACATGTTTGCGCGTGCAGCGACGGTATCTGGTGATAGGTACACTCAAATACCGCCCGTCACTCTAAATGCTGAAAAGAAAAACACAAAAAGAGTCAATGCGGACAATTCCAAATTAAAAGTTGGATCGGCATCAGCGTGATACGCAAAGAAGGCGCGCTCATACGAAAAAACTGTTTGTGTTCCTAAATCGACTTTCCAAACTTTCCGGATAGGATTATCAGAACAACCAAAGGTACGCAACCAGCGCCATGATGACCTGCCGCTATCACCCTGCAGCCGGCCACCATCCTCGAATACGCCCACGCGCAGCTCTCCGATGTTGCGCGCCTCATCGCCCAGCAGATCACGGGCAATCGCCACGCCATTGCGGTGCATCTGATAAACGATCACTTGCATGCTTACCTCACGCGCGACAGCGCCCCCTAAGCTCCGTTACTTCACAGCGATAAACCCCTGGGCACGGGCTCATTCCCCACTACTGTTGATTTGCTTGCAGAATTGCCCTCTCCATTGACCCAGCTCCATTGCCTCCCGGAGGTTGCCACGCGGTCATAAGACTCTTCATATTCGAGCTTCCTTAAGTCCAGGAACATCTGTTTCAGGGTTCTTTTCTGCTTGCGCGATTTGACTGCCTCAGCGCTAAGCCAGGCTGAAAGTCGAGGCGCAAATTCATCCAGACACTGGACGATTGCCTTGAGGGGAAGGAAGGCTTGATCGCTCCGGATCGGATATAGCGACGAACCGTGTTTCGAGAAATGTCCAGCCGGAGGGAGATTTCTCTAATCGAGATGCGATCGCAGATGTACCAGCGTCAAATAATTCCAAGTAGGGCCACGTCTATCACTCCGTTCTCCCGCTCGCTGTGATGAGCAGGATTGTGGTCTCAACATGGGGCAACTTAGGATGCAAATTTCCGGGGAATCGGCTCACCTTATGCGGGCTACCCTCCCCCATCGAGCACTGCCCAGGTTCCTGCCCCAGCAACCGAGTGTAGTTGTCACATCCCATGTGTTATTCGGTCGCCAAATACATCAAGGCTACGACTGGCAGTGCGATGCCGATGGAAGATGCCCACGCCCAACCACCGCTGGCGTACATCCAGGCACCGAGTGCAGAACCGAGTGCGCCGCCCAGGAAAAACGTTGTCATGTAGAGGCCATTAAGCCGGGAGCGTACTTCCGCGCCCAGCGCAAAGATCGCTCGTTGTCCCAGCGTCATATTGGCGGACACTCCGAAATCCAGCACGATTGCCGCCAGCACAAGCCAGCCCAGCGACCACGACGAGCCAGGCATGCCCAGATGGCTCAACAAGAAGCCCGCCACCACTGCCAACATGGCCACTGCCGTGGCCGGACGGCTCCCGCCCCGATCAGCCACGCGGCCCGCGATAGGGGCGGCAATAGCTCCCGCCACACCGGCCAGGGCGAAGAGGGCAATACCGCCTTGCGAAAGGCCGTAGGTCGGCCCGGCCAGCAGCAGCGGAGTGGTCGTCCAGAACAGACTGAACGCCCCGAACAGCGCGGCATGGTAGAGCGCCCGGCGGCGCAGCACGGGCGTTGTGCGTACCAGACCGGCCATCGACGCCAGCAGTTCACCGTAGCTCAGTTTCCCGGCTGGCACACGGCGCGGCAACTTGTAGCCCAGCACGCCCGCCAGCAATACCATTCCCACAGCTGACGCAAAAAACACCAGATGCCAGGAAGCAAGCTGGGTGAGGAAGCTCGACACTGGTCGCGCCAGCATGATGCCAAGCATCAGCCCGCTCATCACGTTGCCGACTACGCGCCCACGCATGGCTGCCGGAGCCATGTGCGCGGCATAAGGCACCAGCACCTGCACCGCGACGGTGCCAATGCCGATGCCAAGCGCCGATAGCAGGAATGGCAGCGGATGCGTGGACAATCCTGCGGCCAGCAGGGATAGGGCCGCAATCAGCAGCAATGCCAATGTCAGCTTGCGGTTCTCTATCAGGTCGCCTAGCGGCACGATTAGCAGCAGGCCCAGTCCATAGCCGATCTGCGTCAGTGTCACGATCAGCCCGGTCGCCTGCGGGGATATACCCAGTGCCGCACCGATCGGGCCGGCCAGCGGCTGCGCGTAGTAGATGTTGGCAGCGATCAGACCGGAGGCCACGGCCAACAGCGAAGTCAGCCAGGGGGATATAGCATGCGGTTGCGCCGTGGTGGCGGGTGAAGATGCTGGTGTTGTCATGGGATCCATCAAAAAGGGAATGTTTATGTCCTAAATTGACAAAAAATCAGTCAAGCAATTTCATTGCGGCATCAGCTACGGCCTGCATATCCTTCTTGCTACGGCCCGCCTTACCGATGACGCGCATACCTTGCAGAACACAGAGCATCAGCCGAGCCGTGGACTGATTGTCGAGGGTTACGGGAATCGAACCATCGTCCTGTCCTTGCCGGAGTAATTCTCCCAGCATGATTTCGCTTTTTTCCAGCGATCCGGTGACGCGCTGCGAAATTTCCTCATCGAACGTCGCCAACTCGGCCGCGCCGCTGACCACTAGGCATCCCAACTTTCCTTGTGCGCCGTAAGATGAGGCAGCAAAGAAGTCGAGGGCGTTGCGCAACCGCTCTCGGCCATTGCCCCCCCGATGGATAGCTTCGCGCAACTGTGCATCGCGTATAGCCTTGTAGTGGTCGAACGCAGCCAGAAAGACAGCGCGCTTGTCCTTGAATGCCTTGTAAATGCTGCCCGAGGCCAATTCCATTGCCGAAGTGAGGTCGGCAATGGAAGTCGCGTGGTATCCACGCTCACAGAAAACCCGGACAGCCTTGTCCAGAGCATCGTCCATGTCGAACTCGCGGGGCCGCCCACGACTACGAGAATTCGACAATGTGTCTGAATGAATGATCATTAAATAGAATTTAATTAGGAATTAAATATTTCCTAAATATAGCTCTATCCAACTATAGGGTCAAGCAACAACTGCTGCCCAGCCCTGATTCCCTTTTGACAGCCAGCACCCAAAGCGCTGCCATGCGGCTTGCTGGCGTTGGTAATCCTCTCGGCAATGAATGTCGTAAAACAGCAGCTCGATGGCTATTGGCTAGTCACAGAATGGCAGCGGCAATCCGGCTGAAGCGCTGGTGCACGTCGTGTGGCGGCTAGGCCACGGCCTTCGTTACATCGCCGAATCCACCGGTGTTGTTGGGCATGGTCTCAAGTAATTGCGGCGGCACGCGTCATAGGTGACGGCGCGGCCGCTGGGCGTGAGGATCTTGCGGATGGCCATGAAGGACTGCGCGATGTCCGTCCGGCCTGCATCGAACCGCAAGCGGCCACTGCGGATGATGTTTTTTGCTTTGATCACCATCCGCGTTTTGACTTCAGCGAGTAGCTGATAGCCGTGGTGCTAGGGAAGAACTGCTTCACCAGCGGATAGATGCCCACGCCCTGCGCTGAGCAGACATTCGCATCTTGACAGGGCGTGATGGCTGGGCGCTGCTGGCCCTGGTGATTGATTGCCACACGCGGGAATTACTGAGCTGGCATCTGTCGCGTTCGGGCAAGTCGAAGACGGCAGAGTCGGCCCTGGAGCAAGCGCTGATCCCGCGTTATGGTTCGCCGGGCCGCGTGACGGCGTCGTTCTTGCTGCTCTCCGATAACGGCTTGGTGTTCACCAGCCGTAGTTACACGGCGTTGGTCCGCTGTGCGGGCTGCAGCAGGAGTTCATCACGCCGCATTGCCCGCAGCAGAATGGCATGGTCGAACGCGTCGTCAGCCCCCCCCCCCTGAAGGAGCAGTGTGCCGATCGGCATCGCTTCGAAGCATTGCAACACGCCAGTCACATCATTGGCGATTGGATTAGCTTCCATAACCACCGCCGGCCGCATCAGGCGCTGAGGATGAAGACACCGGCTGAGGCGTTAGCCTTAGCAGCCTGAAGTAAGCAGGTTTGGCTGGGCCATGACAAGAAAGTATTCCACCCACTAAGAGTGAGTTATGCCCAAAGGCGGTTGGCGCCCCGCACCAAGCTTGGCGTCCGGGAGTGACAGGACGAACGCCCCGCCGTTCACCGCATCCAAGCCCCCCTTGAGTGTGAAGTCCACAAACTCGCGCGGACAGACGCCGAAGCGGCGTTTGAACAACCGGGAAAAATGGGAAGCATCGCTGAATCCCCAGCGCAACGCCACGGCGAGGACACCGAGGTGGCCACGACTAAGCAGATCACGCGCACTGCTTTGCAGGCGCAACTCCCGGATCAGGCTGCTGACGGAGAGCGGCGCCTCCTCGAACAGGCCATACAGAGTGCGACGCGAAACCTTGAAGCGCAAGGCCAGCATGTCCGGCCCGAGGTGAGGCTCTTCCAGGTGGTCGCGGATATAGGTCTCGACGGCCAGGCGGAAGGCCTCCCGCACCGGGATTCGGTCCCGCTCTTGAGCCTCCAGCGTGGCTCCCAGCGCGATGGCGATGATGCTGTTGAGCGCGGCGCTGAGACCGTCCTGTACACCACTCCCCGCATCCACATCCACCTGCTCAAGCGAACGGGCGAAGCGGGATGCTACCAGTCCCATGCCCGTATTGCCGTCCACCCGACGTGCTGTTGCCTTGTAGGGTGAGGCCAGCCTGGAGATCACTTGCTCCCTGGGAATGCGGAACGACAGTACATGCCAATCTCCCTGGTAATCCAGGAAGTAGGGGCGCGTGCTGTCCACAATGGAGAAGTCACCGGGCAGTACCAGGCTTTCCTGTCCATCCTGGCGCACCACGCATGAGCCTTCGAGCTGGAAATTCGCAAAACAGTACTCGACCGGATTGCGACGGATCTCCTCGCCGCGTCGCTGTATGTGTTGTGCCTTGGAAAACACGCACGTCTGCGCGGTCGTCGAGAGTGGCCGCGAACTCACCTCTCCCGCAAAATCAATAGCCGTATGCTTTTCCTCAAGGACAGGATTGAGCGAGACGAACGCCTCGCACAGCACCTCGCGCCAGTAGCTGAAGCGCTCGTTCTGCGCGTGAGATTGGGTAGACCAGAGCTTCATTGCCGTCATCCTTTCTGGACATCCGGTGCGTGCCCGCGGCGAATGCCCGAACGCGCCTTGAATTCTCGCTTCATTGCACAAGTAGTCAAGTGGCCTTGCACGAAAAGTCAACTTGGCGGAGGTCCGGGTCGCGGCTACCACGCCGCAGGCCCAATCCGCCCCACGCTGGGGACGCGCAGCACTGCGCGCTTCGTGCTGGTGCCGCCCGATGCACCGGAGTCGGTCGCGGCGTGACACAGGCCGGGCATTTCCAGCGTTGAGCCGGAACTTCGCAAGGTTCATGCCAGCAATCCACCTTTCCTCCCTCTCCAGCAGGCGTTGGCCCGCTTGCGCAATTGAACAAACGATCCTGCACAAGCGGGCGAGACCATGCCAATCCTGCCCTCTACGATGAGTCTCGCTTTTCCCATCAACACTGAAACAGAGGAATTTATCCATGTCCATCGATTTCCAACTCTCCGCGTCTCAGAAGGCTTTGCAAGCAGGGGCGCGCGCCTTTGCTGCCGACGTCTTGCGCAAAGTCGCGCCCACCATCACGCCGCTGGTCAAGCCGGACGAGCGCTTTTACGCGACGCGACCGTTCTACCAGGCGATGGCCGATGCCGGCTTTATCAAAGCGCTGCTGCCGGAGTCCTTCGGCGGCACGGCGCTGAGCACCCTGGACTTCGCCTTGGCCGCAGAGGAGCTCACCGCGGTGGATGTCAACGTCCCTTCAGCGCTGCTGGGCACGGGCCTGGGCCTGCATGCGGTCGTGCATCATGGAACACCGGAGCAGAAACAGCGTTTCCTGCCGGACTTCATCGAAGACGGTTCACGTCTGGCCGCACTGGCCTTCACCGAGGTCACTGGCGGCGCCAACTATGACAGCACTGATCCCTCGGTAGGAGTACAAACCTTTGCCCGTCTGGAAGGCGACGAATGGGTCATCAATGGCGCCAAGCACTACACAACCAATGGCACCGGCTGGGATGGCAAGGGTGCGCATCTGTATAGCGTCATCTGCCGCACCGACCCCGCCTTGCCGCCACAGCAGTCGCTGGCGGTGATCATGGTGCCAGGCAATGCGCCAGGCATCGAGATCGTCGGTCTGCTCGACACCATGGGACATCGGGCAACTATCTCGCCACGCGTCCACTTCAACAATGTGCGCGTGCCTGCATCGAACATCGTGGGCAAGCCCGGCGATGGGATCACCATGCTGGAAGGTGCTTTTTCATGGACGGCGGCACTGATCGGCGCCGCCTGCGTGGGAGTGATGCGTAGCGCCTTCGATATCGCGCTGAAATTTGCGCAAAGCGACCGGCGCTCCGGCGTCGTACCCGTGATCGAACACCAGAACGTCGGCTTCATGCTGGCCGACATCAAGATGCGCATCGAGGCCGCCCGCTACTTGACCTGGAAGTCCTGCCATCAACTTGATCTGACCGAAGGCCGCAGCCGCGAGCTGGCGATCATCACCAAAACCTACTGCTCGGAACTGTGTGTGCAAGTGGTATATGACGCCATGCGCGTCGTCGGCGTGGATGCGTACACAGACCTCTACCCTCTGGCCGGATTGATGCAAGACGCACTCTGCTTCCCCCTTTATGACGGCGGCAACATGGGCGTGCGCCGCCGCCAGCTCCACACATTGCTGCGCTCGAAGGAATACGACCCATTGGCCTCGGCTGAAGCACGCGGATAAGTGCTGATCACAAGCACGCAGGAGCGGACATTTCCGGCTTCGGCAATGGCTATTCCT
This sequence comes from Herbaspirillum sp. AP02, assembly GCF_015767275.1. Classification (GTDB taxonomy): domain Bacteria; phylum Pseudomonadota; class Gammaproteobacteria; order Burkholderiales; family Burkholderiaceae_D; genus Herbaspirillum. Next base: position 140,157 of record NZ_JADWMY010000008.1, on the reverse strand, counting down.
TCCGGCGCATCCGCCCGTAGCCGAGTGCGCGCTATGCAACTGCTTCGCCCCTGCCCGGCGATGCAGCGATGCCACCTCATCAATCTCACCCGTTAAATCCAGGAGAGGTACCACTATGAAAATAATACTTTCCCGCTGCCCCATCCCGGCGCCGTGGTTGCCCAAGGTCTGGCTTCATTCGCGCATGTCCGCCGCGAATAAAAAACTGACGCTGGCAGCCTTGTCGCTGGCCATGATGCTCCCCCTGGCAGCACACGCCATCGACGTTGATATCGGTGACTTTGTTCCTGCGCCAGAAGGCAAAACCGTGGGTCTGCTTTACTACCAGCACGTCGAGCGTAACAGCCTCTACACGCAGGGCCAGAAAGCCGCGCTCAACCCCAGGTTGGTCTCGGACATCGGCATCGCCAGACTGGTGCACTACACCAGCATCGGCGGGCTGGCTTTTGCCCCGCAGGTCCTGCTGCCTTTCGGCCGGCTTGATGCCGGACGCGATACGGCTGCCCTGGGCCAGACCAGCGGGGTGGGCGACATCATTCTGGCCGCGCCGTTCTGGCCGGTCAACGACGCCGCATCCCGCACCTATCTTGGCATCGCCCCCTACCTGTATCTGCCCACCGGCAGCTATGACCGCAACCGTGCGCTCAACCTGGGGGAGCACCGCTGGAAGTTCGATCTGCAGGTCGGTTTCGTAAAGGGATTCACCGACAAGTGGTACCTCGACCTGACCGGGGACGTGATGTTCTATGGCAAGAACGATGACTATGGCAGCAACGGTGCAACCCAGAGGCAGAAGCCTCTCTTCCAAGGTCAGTCTTACTTGCGCTACCAGTTCACGCCTGCCGCAAATATCTTCGTCGGCCTGTCGCAGAACTGGGGCGGAGAAACACGGGTCGATGGTGTAGACGGCAATGATGAAGCACGCCAGCGCAAGGCGAGCATAGGCGGCGGTTGGTTCATCGGGCCCAAAACACAACTGCTGGGGGCCATCGGCCACGACCTCTATGTGCAAAATGGTTTCAAGGAAAACGCCCGCATCAATCTGCGGCTGCTGCGGGTCTTCTGAGCACCAATAAGAAATGGCAGGGAGCGCTGCGCCGTTACAGGTGATCTGTCCTGCTTCAAGTTGGGACTCGAAGCAGGACAGGCCTCATTGGACTGAACATTGGGTCAGTATGGCCTCGTTATCAGATCAGGGATAAGACTGTTCGTCCAGCGTATCACTTCATCGCCAGGCGCTGGCCCAGCCTGAGGATTCGCTCCCCCCTGGACGATCAACGTGCCAGTGCATAGTTGATCGGCACCCAGCGATAAGCACTGCCATCCTTGACGATGTGTCCAATGCCCGGGAAAGACAGGTGAGCACCCGCGATCAGTTCCTTGGCATCTGCCACCGCATCGAAGGCCTTGCGACGGTCGCCCATGGCCTCGCGCTCGTCGGTATCGAAACCGATGGTGACATCCGGCTGCGGGAACTGTACCGCCGCCACATGGATCATGTCGCCCACGATCAACAGGCGCTGGCCCTTGCTGCTGACCAGGTAGGCATTGTGGCCAGGGGTATGGCCGTAGTTGGCCACGCTAGACACGCCCGGCTGCAGCTCGCCGTCACCGTCGAAGGGGCGGAACTTGCCGGCTGCAATATAGGGCTTGAGCGACTTCTCGGCGACCTCGAAGAATTCCTGGTTGATGTCACTGGCCTTGGCCTTGTTGGCGGGGTTGAGCCAGTAGTCGGCATCCTTCTTGTCGGCCCGCACAATGGCCTTGGGGAAGACACGCTTGCCCTTGTGCGTGAGACCGGCTTCGTGGTCTGGATGAAGGTGGGTCAGGTAGATTTCATCCACCTGGTCCGGACGATACCCGGCAGCTTTCAGGCTGGTGAGCAGGTGGCCACTGTCGGCATCGAGCACGCCGCCGGCACCGGTATCGATCAGGATCAGTTTTTTGCCAGTGTTGACCAGGAAGGCATTGACCGAGGTCTCCACCGGATCAGTGACGAAGGCTGCCTGCAGACGCTTGTCCAGATCTTCCTTGCTGATCCCCTTGAGCAGTTTTCCGGCCGGCAGATGGTTGGTGCCATCCGACAGTGCCGTGACTTCGATATCACCGATCATGGTGCGATAGAAACCGGGCTGGTTCTTGTGCATCGGTGCCTCGGCATACGCCGCATGGGCCATGGCGAATGTCATGGCGGCAGCAGCGAGCGGACGCAGCAGTGGAGTGAACGAGCCTGCGCGAATCTGGCGAATGGAAGTGGACATTGTTGTTTTCCTCAAAGGATCATTGAAGCCGACCGATTCCGGCACGCAGTAGGCATGCATGGACGGCCGTCCGGCTGACCGGGACGATGCCATTACCGGCCAGAAGGATCGATGGACGAAGCGAGGCTGCGAGGACACAGATCGCACTGTGCCGGACAACGGCGTGAGACCACATTGCAGCTCTGCCACAGGGCGCAGTGTGGGCAGTGCAGGAGGGAGTGTCTAGTTATACGAAAGGATAGGCGAAAGGTATTGCGTTGCGCATCGCGGATGTAGACGTTCCCGTGACGGATGGCGCACAGGACACAAGGCCGGATCGAGATGATGTGTCCCGATCCGACCTCGCTGGAGATATTGCGCAGGACTGCTACACGATCCTAGAATCCCATGCGTCGCAGATCGTCGGCTTCGAAGTTCTGCCCGCTACGCTGCCTGACCGCCGGCAGTTCCAACACTTTCACGCGCCACTGGTGAAGCGCCGTCAACGCTTCATCGATGGGGATACCGGCCGCATCTGCAAATGCGAGACCCGCAAACACGGTGATATCGGCCATGGAGAAGTTTTCCCCGGCGATAAAGGACTGACCGCGAAGCACCCCGTCAAAATAACGCATCCCCCCGATTGCCTTGTCACGTTCGCGCTCTCCCCACTCCTTGCGGTGCGCCCAACCGGGGCTCTTGAACTGCTGCAGGGCCGCTCCCAGTCCGGGTGTGGCGTGATGGAAGTAAATGCCGACTGCATCCAGCAATTCGCTCTCGGCGCGCCGCTGCATCATGTGAATGAGCCCCTTCTCCTTGGGCGTCTTTCCGGTCAGGACGGGGTTGCCATCGAGGTTGTCCAGATACTCCGTGATGGCCGTGCTTTCGGCGATCAGGGTGCCGTCGTCCAGTTCCAGCAGCGGCAATACACCGGACGGGTTCTTGGCGAGGAAGGCCGCGCCTTTGTGTTCTGCGCCAATGAGATCCACTGACTCAAATTCGACTGCGTGATCCAGTCCTTTAACTGCCAGAACGATGCGGATACGGGCGGGATTGGGAAAACCGGGACGGTCATATATCTTCAAGTTGAGCTCCTGTTGTCGGTGAATTATCGATACGCTTATCTATCCATCAATCTATCTATCGATAGGTAGATGCTAAGAGAGTAGAATTCTGCTGTCAATAACTATCTATCGATAGAGAGATTCAAATGAACGCAGCCGATACCAGGGAAATCATCATGGGCGTCGCCCGCAAGGCGGTCCAGGCCAGGGGTTACAACGCATTGAGCTTCAGGGAGCTGGCGGCCGAAGTCGGCATAAAAAGTGCAAGCGTGCACTACCATTTCCCGACGAAGGGCGACCTGGCTGCTGCACTGGCACAACGCTATACGGAGGATGGCCGGGAGTTTCTGGCAACGATCAGGGAGGGCAGCAAGAGCGTGAAGGCCGCCGTACAGCAGTACACCGATATATTCCGGGCCGCCCTGGCGGACGATAACCGCATGTGTCTCTGCGGCATCATGTCAGCCGAGCATGACGATCTCCCACCTGAAGTACGCGCAGAACTTGACCAGTTCAACCAGATGAATGTCGACTGGCTCACATCGCTGCTGGCCCAGGGCAGCCACGGCGCGAAAGAACTCAAGCAGGCCAGGACCCGGGCCCTGGCAATCTTTGCGGCAATCGAAGGCGCCCAGCTCATCGCACGCGGGCAAGGGGACATCGCGGTCTATGACCAGATTATCGAGGGATATCGTCAGGCGGGACTGCTTCCCTGAATATCCCGGAATCGTCCCTTGCCCAGCCTGTGACATCACAGGCCTGGGCGATCTGGACGGGACTCAGGCAGCAGGCCGCTTGGCCAGCGCCAGGATGGCGCCGAAGAGAATCATGGTGCCGCCGCTGATGCGGTTCATCCAGCGCAGACCACGGGCATTCTGGATCACGCCGGAAAGCCTGCTGCCCGCATAGGCATAGGCTGCGATCGCAACCACTTCCAGACTCAGGAAGATCGCGCCCAGGATGAGAAAACTGATCCAGTAATTGCCGGGAACCACGAACTGCGGGAAAAAGGCGGTGAACACCAGGATCGCCTTGGGGTTGCCGATGGCGACCAGGAATTCCCTGCGGATGAACGTGCGGACATCACCTCGCCCCTGCTCCGCCGCAAGGCCTTCCACGGGTAGCGTCGCCCTGGAAAAGAAGACCTTGAATCCCAGCCAGACCAGATAGGCGGCACCCAGCAGCTTGCAGACCGTGAAGGCCAGTTGCGACGCCATGAGCAATGCTCCCATGCCCAGTGCGGCCACGGCGATCATGATCGCAAAGGCGACAAGGCGCCCGACCGCGGCCAGAATGGCCAGCCGCAAGCCGTAGTGCGCGCCGATGGTGATGGACAGCAGATTGTTCGGCCCGAAAGCCATGTTCAACGCAAAGCAGGCGGGAACGAACAGCAGGAGGGTTTCAAGAGGCATGATCTGACCAGGTGGGGTTGGGCGACGACTTCATTCGGAAAGGGACGGCTTGATGATACAGGCTATCGCAGAGTCAGTCCGACGTGCGATGCCCCGCTACTGCGGTGAAGATTCCCAGACCGAAGAAAACGCCGGCAGTGAGATAGCGTCCCCAGGTCATTCCATTCGATAGTCGGCGCATCGCAGGCGCCACCCTGGCGGCAGCGAGCACATACGCCGTGTCGGTACACGCCGCAATCGTCACGAAGATCGCCCCTAGACAGACGCTCTGCAGCATGCCCTGTGCCTGTCTGTCGAGGAACTGCGGCAGGAAAGCGGCGAAGAAGATCGCCGTCTTGGGATTAAGCAATGCGACCCAGAAGCCATCGCGGAAGATACGGCTCAACGACAGCTCCGCTGCCACCTGCACGTCCCGTCCGGCACCGCGCTCGTCCCGAATGCCCAAGGCACACCATCCAAGGTAGACCAGGTAACACGCGCCCAGCAGCTTGACGATGGAGAATGCCACCGCCGACAAGGCAAACAGCGCAGCCAGCCCCAGCGAGGCACCCACGGCATTGCCGAGATTGCCCAACGCCACCCCGGCGACCGAGACCAGACCGGCGCTACGGCCCTGGCTGAGCGTACGCGTCACGATGAACAGCACGCCCGGCCCAGGCGTGGCAGCCAGCGCCAGGCTGGTACCAAGGAAAGCCAACAGCATGGAATGCGGGAGGAACGTATGCATGGGATCGGCACCTGGGAAAAGGTTGAGCGGAAAGATCATATCCAAGCTGCGCTCCGGTGCATAGCGGGATGAGCTGCCCGCTCACCGCAACCAGACTACGCGCCGCTTCAGCCCAGGGCCTGCGCCACCTCGGCCACCAGCTTGCGCAGCCAGATGTGCGCCGGATCGTCGCGATAGCGCACGTGCCAGGCCATGTGCAGCGGGAAAGTGCCCAGATCGACCGGCGCCGGCAATACCTTCAGCCGGGGATCATGGACGAGTCGCTTGCAGATGAGCATGGGCAGGGTCGCACAGTAATCGGTCGCCGCCACGATCTCGGGAATGGACGCAAAGTGCGTGACTGAGACAGCCACCTCGCGTTGCAGTCCCCTGCGTTCCAGCGCCTGGAACAGGCCGGTGCGCAGACGGCCGGGCGGCAGCACGTTGACGTGCTTCATGCGTTCATATTGCCTCTTGCCGATGCGCTTGCCGATGACCGGGTGGTCGGCCCGCACGACGCAGGCCAGGCCATCTTCGCCGATGTGCTGCACCACGAGGTTATCCGGGGCGTCGTTGATGCGCCCCAGCACCATGGCAGTGTCTCCTGAACTCACGCCGGTCTCGGCCAGGTCGGTGCCGAAGGGCAAGGTGCGCAGGCGCACACCCGGTGCCAGCACGCTCAGGCGGGCCACCAGCTGCGGCACCAGCACGAACTCGACGTAGCTGTTGGGCGCAATCGTGATCTGGTGGTCGGCACGCGCCGGCTCGAACGCCTGCTGGCCCAATACCACCGCATCCATCGCCGCCAGCGACGCCACCAGTGCGGGTGCGAGCAGTTCGGCCTTGGGCGTGGGGCGCATGCCATAGCGTTCGCGGATGAACAGGGGGTCCTGCAGGGTCAGGCGCAGGCGAGCCAGTGCATTCGACAATGCAGCCTGTGTCATGCCCAGTCGCGAGGCGGCACGGGTGACGCTGCGCTCCTCCATCAGGGCGACAAAGACCGGCAACAGGTTCAGGTCATATTTCATGGAGATATATTGTCTACGATAAATCTGCTTTATCAATAATAAATTGGCCGAATTTCTTTCCAGTGCCGATGATGATCTCCATCACCACCTCACCAGAAGGAGTCAACATCATGTCGCACACCGGATCTGATCTGTTTTCCCCCACCCGCATCGGCGCCATCGACGTCGCCAACCGCGTTGCCATGGCCCCTCTCACGCGCTCGCGTGCCGACATGCAGGGTGTGCACAGCGAACTGGCCATCGAATACTATCGCCAGCGCGCCTCCGCCGGTCTCATCATCAGCGAAGCCACCAATATTTCGCGGGAAGGCCGCGGCTACGCCTTCACACCAGGTCTCTACACCCAGGAACATGTCGCAGCCTGGCGCAAGATCACCGATGCGGTCCATGCGGCGGGTGGCAAGATCGTCAACCAGCTATGGCACGTAGGCCGGGTCTCGCATCGCTCATTGCAGGAAAATGGCGCAGCGCCGGTCGCGCCTTCGGCGATCCAGGCGGGGGAGCTGGTGTTCCTGGAGTCGCAGACGCAGGCCCGCCCCTCCATGCCACGTGCCCTGGAGACCGCGGAAATCCCGCGCCTGCTGGAGGACTATCGCCGCGCTGCGCGGCTGGCCAAGGAAGCCGGCTTCGATGGCGTGGAAGTGCATTCGGCCAATGGCTATCTGCTGGAGCAGTTCGTGCGCGACAGCACCAATCACCGCACCGACCAGTACGGTGGCTCGCTGGAAAACCGCGTGCGTTTCCCGGTGGAAGTGGTCACCGCCGTCGCCGATATCTGGGGTGCCGATCGCGTGGGCGTGCGCCTGTCGCCACTGACCCGCTCGGCCGGTGACATCCCGCTGGACAGCGACCCTGAGCGTACCTACCTGTACTACGCCGAGCAACTGGGCAAGCTGGGTCTGGCCTACCTGCACTGTGTCGAAGGCCAGACCCGCGGCAGCAACGCGGCGGCGGAATTCGATTTCAAGAAGCTGCACGCCGCCTTCGGTGGCCATTACATCGCCAACAACAGCTACCAGCGCGAGATGGCCATGGATGCGGTCGCATCGGGGCATGCCGACATGGTGGCCTTCGGCCGCCCCTTCATCGCCAACCCCGACCTGGTGGAACGCCTGCGCCTGGATGCCCCCTGGGCGGAGGCCGATCGCAACACCTTCTACGGTGGTGGCGCCGCAGGCTATACCGACTATCCAACCTACCAGGCCGCCTGAATCGACGATCTGGCTGGCACCGCCGTCGCCCGTGACGGTGGTGCCACCTCCTGCTGCGCCCGCCCCTCCTCCACTGCACAAGCCTGCTGTATGGCTGCGCATCGCCACACCAAAATCCCGCCGAATGAAACCGACATACCGGTCAGCGGGAACGATCACGCCGGCCCCAAGCGCAATGTCACAAAAAATCATTGCGACCGGCAAAAAATGCATCCGGGTGACGTCAGCGGCGCGCGCGATACGCTCACGGTCGACAATGCCAACTTCACCGCCAGCGATCGTCTCTCGATCGGCTATGGCAATGGCAGCAGCGATCTCTAGGCCCTGCGTGTGCGCCAGGATGGCAAGCTGCAGAGCGAGCTGCGCGCCTTCTGGAGCCATCAATGGCTGGATGCCGGCGGTAGCCTCAACGCCTCCTTCCAGGGGGCGCCGGGCGTCAACTTCCAGGTCGCCGGCCTGCAACAGAAGCGCGATGGTCTGGTGCTGGGCGCGGGCCTGTCCGGCAAGCTGGGGCTGGCGTTATCGCTGATAATTCCCTGGCATGGCAGCAGTGCGGATCCCTCAGAACAGGAAGCCGCTCTGCTGCCCGCCCGCCTGCGCCTTGGGCGCGGGCCATGCCTTCATCTGCGTCGCCGGGTAGTTCAGCAGCATCGCCGCTGCGTGCTCGGGCGTGCCGGCATTGAGCCATTGCTGATAGTGCGCGCGCGGGATGATGACCAGATTGCGCTTTTCCTCTCCGGGCTTGTGAAAACGCTGCATCAACGGATGCTGGTCAGCGTTGATGGTGATCTGCGTAAACGAAAAAGCATAGCCGCCCTCGGCCTCTTCCCAGGCGCGCCAGAGGCCTGCCACGCAGAACGGTTGGTCGTCGGCCATGCCAATGGCCCAGCGCTGGGCGCGGCCGGATTCATAGTTTGGTTCATAGAAGCACTGCATCGGCAACAGGCAGGTATGACTCTGGCGCCAGGGGCCGGCATAGCTACGCTTCTCGCCGATGGTTTCGGCACGGGCATTCATGGTCGATATCTGCAAACCCGGCTGCAGCTTGCGCCGGGGCATCATGCCGTAGGTACCGACGATGAGCTCGGGCTCCCCCTCCAGGCCGGCACGCACCACGGGCGCGGCATAATCCTGCCAGGTTTCCTCGGGCCAGTCCGGGGTGGCGCTGGTATCGGCCCCGGTCAGGGCGGTGATCTCGGATTTGGGAGTGGGCTTGTAGTTGACGCACATTGGTGGCGGTTCCTCACGCTGAAGGCGGCTGATTGTGCCATAGCAGGCGAGGTCCAGGGGCATGGACCGGCACGCGGCCGGCCACGGCGCCACCCATTGCATCAGCTGAAGAGCCGGCCGATCAGGCGTCCGCCGACGTGCAGGATCATGGGCAGCGGCGACTCGTAGTCCATGGCGCCGGTGAAGATGCTGTCGGCGCGGGCGGCGGTGGCAACCAGGGTCAGGATCAGGCCGGTGAAGAGGGTGCTGAAGATGCGCATGATGTTCTCCATGTCAGTGTCAATGTATCGATGTGTCGAAGTGGGGCTTTTCCCCGTCCTACCGCTGCGCATCTGGGCTTGCATTTGCGTTTCGGTATGGCTGTATCTTGAAGCGGCACGGTTACGCATCGATGTCACAAGTACACGTGATTGTTTCAATTGACATGAAGTGGCATGGACGGTCGGGCAGCAGGTTGATCCCGTCAGACAAGAAAAAACCGGCCTCGAGGGCCGGTTCTTCCTGGGGCGCAGGCCAGGCTCAACGCCCGCCTGCCGTACTTGCCGTACTTGCCTGCTTCAGGTCGTGCTCAGGCTGCCTTCTTGGCTTCCAGCATCGACTCCTCCAGCGCCACCAGTGATTCGATGGCGGCAATGAGCATGCCGATGCGGTGGCGACGATAGATCAGGCGTTTTCGGGAACGAATGTTCATGGATTCTCCTACGACCGGCGCATGGCCGATCCATTGATGGGTACGGATAGGCCGCGACTTGCGACGCGGCGATCAGGCATGTTCCACCCTGGTCGATGCTGCATCCGGGACGCTGGCACACTGATTCAGGCGGAACAAGGTCGGACATTATAGCTGAGCGGCCAGCCTGTCTCCGTATTTCTCCCACCACCCAGTCCTGATGAAGCGGGAATGGGATCGTCCGACAAGGCCACAGCGGCTCTTCTGCGCGAGCAAGGTCCGAGTGGCCGAATTACGCCACACAGGACAGCCTGTACAGCGCACTGAAGCGTCGGGTCGCCTGCAGGCCCGGCACGAAGTGATGACGCCCCGGGGACAGCTCTTCCCGCAAGCCATCCAGTTCGTGCGCAGCACCCACCGGTGCCGTTGGTGGCGTGTGCGCCGGCCGCTCGCGTGCACGGGCCAGCGCCCGATAACTGGGCTGACGCTTGCCCTCGCTCCACTCCGCTTCTATCCATTCGCGGATGAGCTGCTTTTCGTAGTCATCGAATACGCCGAACATCTGCCCTCCCGGCGCATCGATGAGGCGCCAGAAACGACTCTCCGACACCGGTGCAGCGCGCATTATCCATTTCGCACGGACCAGCTCCTGCAGAAAACGCACCATGCCATCCGGCTGCTCCAGCCACTGGTTGACAGTCTTGCCACCGATGCGGCAATAGTCGGAATGCATCATGCGACCGAACTGCGCCTTTTCCTGCATCAGGCGTACAACCTCCTGGTCCAGGTCAAAAGTATTGATCACATCCATCGTGCTCAACCCCAGATCGTTGAGCAGATAACCGCGCCGCACGCCACGCATGAACTGCTTCGGATCGTCAGCGTGCGCCGCTGCAAGTGCCACGGCATCCGCGGCCTTGCGCGCATGCCCGCTGGCGGCGTTGTCGATGGTGACATGCAGGGTGAAATAGTAGGGATCGATACCCAGCTCATTGAGCTCGTAGGCGGTAATCAGCAAATGCAACGGCAACTGTTCGTAGCCCAGATTGAAGCCGAACATCTCCGCTTCGTATTGTCCGCCGTGATAGGCCAGGGCCAGCTGGATTGCACCTTGCACGTAATGCGGCTCGCTCAATGGCAGGGCGGGTTCACCGCCATGCGAAGCCAGCAGGCTGCGATACAGGCTGACGTGATTCATGGCGGGATCACCATCCCCAAGCTCTTCCAGATAAGTCAGGATCAGGGGACGGAACAGCGGGTCGCGCCAGCGTGCCAGCGCACTGTAGAGCCAGGCGCCGTCGACCAGCTTGGTCGGGGCGACGCGACGCAGGAAATTGAGCGCATGCGCCTTGCCAGTGAAGAAGCGGCGTGGTGCCCCCGCCTGGCGCTCCTGAAGGTAGGTCGCGTATGCCTGGCCGACCGCGGCGGCGCGTTGCTCCATCCAGCCGGCCAGGGCGTGGGCATCCTCGGGCAGATCGCATGCCAGGGCTTGCGTCTCCTGCAGCTGTTGTTCCAGATACGCGCGCGCCAAGGCCAGCGCATCCGCATCGGGAGCGGGCGCCAGCAGCTTGCCATGCAGCCGGCTTGGCAGCAGCTCATCGGGAAGTGGCCGGTAGGCCAGGGCAGCCGATTCGGCAGCCTGCATTTCCTCTACGGTAGATCGCATACGTCCTCGCGCTAGATCAGAGGCCTCCAGCATGCGGCGCCCGCCATGATGGCGCTATCGGCGATGGGCCAGCTTTGGTGTCGGAGAACGCCCCGCCAGGGGTAGGACGATGTGGCGCAGGAACGGCGGGTTCCGTCAGCGGGAAGGCTGATCCGGGAATCGGGTCAGGTCGGTGGGCAGTCTCGTCATGCCACCTACCCCTTGCTTTTTACCCTTTTGCCACTTTGACATTTGCCGATATGAAATAATTGTCTTGCCCGTTTTTATATCCGATAATCGCGCCCATGAACGATACCGCACAACGCCCCGCCTTCCCCGACCGCCTCAGCGTCGATCCCCGCAGCCCGCATTACGATGCTGCCATTTTCGAGCACGATATCGGCATCAAGCTCAACGACAAGGAATTGAACAACGTCAGCGAGTATTGCATCAGCGAAGGCTGGGTCAAGATCCCGGCCGGTCGTGCACTGGATCGCAAGGGTAATCCGATGATGTCCAAGCTCAAGGGGCGGGTCGAACCGTTCTATCGCTGACATTGCCGATCTTGCTGAGATTGCTGATCGCAGCCATTTACGCTCAACAACACAAAGGCCCGCGCCACTGCGGGCCTTTTTGCTGGCGACGCCGCGCGGAAGATTAATCTCTGCTGCAGATCAATCGATAGCCCCTCATCGATCCCGCTGATCTGTCGATCTGAAAAACAGGCGGCGTCAGGCCACTGGACGCTGGCGCCATTCCTGCACCGTCATTCCCGTGATGCGCTTGAACTGCCGCAGGAAATGACTCTGGTCATGAAAACCCACGGCGATAGCCACATCCACCACCGTGCGTCCCGGCTCCGCCAGCAGCCGCTGCGCGCGCTGCAGTCGCTGGCGCATCATCCACTGGCACAGCGTGTAGCCGGTACTGGCCTTGAAGACCCGGCTGAAGCAGCTGGACGAAAGATGGCACATCGCCGCCAGGGTGGAGACGGTGATATTGCGCTGCAGATGGGCATCGATATAGTCCAGCACCTGTTGCACCTGCTCGGGCGAGAGCTGGCGATAGGCCGGTGCGCCGGGAACGCCAGGGATGAGAGGACGGGAACGCACAGAATCAGGCCGACAGACGGAACACCGTCACCAGTTGCGCCAGTTGGGCCGCCTGGTCCTGCATGGAGGCCGCCGCTGCTGCGGCCTCCTCCACCAGCGCGGCATTCTGCTGGGTCACCTGGTCCATCTGCGTGATGGCGCGATTGACTTCCTCGATGCCGGCACTCTGCTCGCGACTGGCGGCACTGATCTCGGCCACCACGTCGGCCACATGGCGCACGCTGGTGACGATTTCCTGCATGGTGCGACCGGCCTGTTCGACCAGATGCGAACCGTTGTCCACCTTGCCGACCGAATCCTCGATCAGGCCCTTGATTTCCTTGGCGGCCTGGGCGCTGCGCTGGGCCAGGTTGCGCACTTCCGAGGCCACCACCGCAAACCCGCGCCCCTGCTCGCCAGCCCGCGCCGCTTCCACCGCGGCGTTCAGGGCCAGGATGTTGGTCTGGAAGGCGATGCCGTCGATCACGCCGATGATGTCGGCGATCTTGGTGGAGGCGCTGTTGATGTCGGCCATGGTGCCGACCACCTGCTCGATCACCTTGCCGCCATCGGCCGCGACACCAGAGGCGGTGATCGCCAGCTGATTGGCCTGGCTGGCATTGTCGGCGTTCTGGCGCACGATGGAGGTGAGTTCCTCCATGGAAGAGGCTGTCTCTTCCAGCGCACTGGCCTGTTGCTCGGTGCGCGACGACAGATCGAGGTTGCCGGCGGCGATTTCGCCGGAGGCAGTGGTGATGGTGTCGGTCCCCTGGCGCACGCCGTGGACGATACCCGAGAGGCTGCGCCGCATGGTTTCGATGGAATGCAGCAGGCTGTGCCGGTCGTTGCCCTTCAGCGCCACCGCGGTGGACAGGTCACCCTGCGCGATCTGTTCCACGATCGCCACCGCCCGTGCTGGCTCGCCACCCAACTGGCGCAGGATGGAGCGCAAGATGAAGGCGGCCATGGTGGCAATGGCGCCCATGAGTACCGCTCCCAGCAACAGCAGGACCAGGGCATTGCGATAGAAGGCCTGGTTGATGTCGTCGATGTAGGCACCAAAGCCGATGGTCCAGTCCCACGGGGCGAAGCGGGTCACCGCATACAGCTTCTGCACCTTCTCCGTGGTATTGGGACGCGTGCCTTCGGCGATGAGCAGGCCGATTTCCTTGCCTTGCAGGGCGGCACGGTAACGGTCGCCATCTTCCTTGGCGGTCTTGTCCTGGATGCCCACGCGCTTGGGATTGGGATGCACGTAGTTGAAGTCGTCACTGTAGCCACGCACGAAGTAGTAGTTCTGCTCCTTGGCAAAACTGCCGATGACCATCTTGGCCTGGGCCTGGGCCTGCTCGCGGGTGAGCTTGCCGGCCTGTTCCTGGGCCTGCGCCTTTTCGGCAGCGGCCTTGGCCAGGATCACCAGCAAGGACAGTTGCGCCTCGCGTTCTTCCATCATGGTGCGCCTGAGCGTGGTCAGCGAGACCGCAGCGATCACCAGGATGCCAATCAGGGTGGTGGCACACAGCCAGATGATTTTGGTACGCAGCTTCAAGGGGCCTCTCCGTCTCTTGGATAAATGGCAAGCTCGCACTGCCCCGTTCTGTGACGAGGTCTGCGTATGAGCATTGATGTGAATGCGGACGTCGTCGCATCCTGCCTGGGGTGGCAGCGACTACGCTGGTGTCAATGTAACCCTGCAACGACGGCGGCCTTGGGCGGAACAAAGCCGTTTTCCGGCGTCAAACCGGATTTTCATGCCACCTGCAGCCGATACGGCTCTATCGCGGCCGCACCGGCTCGTCCTGGCTGGCGGGATCGATGCGCAGGTCGGTCTCGAAGCTCTGCAAGATGGCGCGCAACTCGCCGCGCTTTTGCATCGACTCCAGTTGCGCATTGATACGTGGCAGGTATTTCACGCAGGGGCTGGCCTTGCTCATGGCGATGTAGTTGTCGGTCTCGCTGACGAAGGGTCGTAGCGGCATGAAGTTCCCGGCCTGGCCGGTCTGGTTCAGGTAGATCATGCCGCTGTAGTAGCCGGTAATGAGGTAGTCGATGCGGCCCGAGTCGAGCTTGCTGAAATTCATGTAAACCTTTTGCGCGGTCTCGATGATGAGGTTGTCGCGCATGAACTCGTCGAAGCCGCCACCGAACTGATTGCCTAGCGTGATGGCGCCGCGCTTGCCGATCAGGTCTTTCCAGCCGGCGAAGGGGAAGCGGTTGCCGCGTGCCACGAACACGGCGATCGGGTTGCGGAACAGGGGCACCGAGGCATAGGCCAGGTATTGCTGACGTTCGGGTGTGTTCTTGAGTGAGGTGACCATGGAGACTTCGCCACTCTCGGCTTCCCTCAGTACGCGATGGAAGGGTCCGACATAGCGGACCTCATAAGGAATGTTCAGCGCACTGAGCGCGCGGGTGGCGATCTCGATGCTTGCGCCGGTCAGGCGCTTGCCGTCGTACCAATGCAAAGGTGCGTAATCCGAATCGGCCGAGATGACGACCTTCGTACATTCGGCGGACTGGACCGCCGACGGCACGGATGCCACGGTCATGGCCACAGTCGCCAGTAGCACCGCTGGCAGGAAATTATCCATGTTGTCCCCCTTCCTTGCATCATCATGACGTCCTCCGTAGCGGCGTCATTGGCTGGTGTGATCGGGTCAGCATAACCCGATTGCGGGGCGCGCCGACATGATTTTCATCACGGAAGTGTGTGCGGCGATTATTTTGCGACAGCCCTCGCGGTCGACTGCCGTCGTCTTGTTGCAGATCAGATCCTGCACCGCACCAGATCTGGGCACGGATACGTTTTGTAACGAATCGACTCCATCGTGTCAGCCTCTTCGCTGACAATCATTCGGGCTGCCTCCGATCCATGCCGGTGCGGCGGCATGGCACCGAACCCCGCTGCCCTGCGAGGATTGCGCTCGATGAGCTTTGACCGTCGAGATTTCCTGCCTGCTGCGCCCGGCAACAAGCATGCGCATCATGCCCCGGCCCGACTGTCGGACACGCGGGAAACGTCTGACAACAACATGCTGGGCTTTCCGACTGTTGGCGCGGCCGCGGCTTCCTATGATGAAGCCAAGTTTTCCGCAAACGCCAACGGCCTCGGGAAAACGATTCTTCCGGACTGACTGCCCGCGCAACCTGGCATCGCCTGGCGCATCACTTGCCCACGGGCAGCAAGCAATGATCAACCAAGGATAAAGGAGAACAGCCATGACCAAGACCTTCCTCACCGCCGCCGTGCTGGCCGCCGCTACCTTCGCCACCGGTGCCTATGCCCAATCCTATGACCAGGGTGGCAGCGGCATGCAGGGCAGGCCACAACAGCAGTACGATGCCTCGTCGTCGTCGTCGTCTTCTTCGCCGCAGTACTACAACTACCAGGGCCAACAAACCAGCTCCCCCGCTGGCCTGCAGGAAAGTGGTCAGAACGGACAGTATGTGGACCCCAAGGGCTATGAAGTCCCCAATGGTCGTCCCAACAACTATGCACGCGAATTGAAGGATGGCCCGATGGGCACTTCCCCCGGCGCCTGATCCTCTATCGTCAGTGCAGAGCAGCGATACCTTGCGGGGTGTTCGGGTGAAAATGCATCAAACCGCAGGAGAAGCTCCGGTCACGCGCCGGGGCTTTTTTCATCTGCAAGGCAAATCAAGGGATTGCAGCCAGCGATCTTCCTAAACGGGCCTTCAGCCATCACAAGCCCCTACAAGGCTGGTGTCAGGTGGTTCCTCGCACCACCACCTCGAATCCGACGTCGATGATGCGCTGCTTGGGTTCCTTCCCCGCAATTTTCTGAAGCAAGGCATCGGCCGCCAGCTCACCGATAGCCTGGCGGTCTACCTTGACGGTGGTGAGGGCGGGATGGGTGTGCGCAGCAAAATCAAAATCACCGAATCCGATGACCCCGAGTTGATCCGGGACGCGCATGCCACGCGCAAATGATTCGGTAAGGACACCATGTGCGAGCGGATCACTGCCGCAAGCGATGGCGTCGAACTGCTGCCCCTGGGCCAGCAGTTCGGCCAGCCCCTCCCGTCCATGCTGCAAGGTCGCGGGCGAGGGGCTGAGGATGGTCGCCACCGCCGTCATGCCATGGCTCTGCAATTTCTCGTTGAAAGCAATGCGTCTGCGGGTCGAGCGATCATCATCCAACCACAGCATTGCAATATGCCGGTAGCCACGTTCCAACAGATGCGTCGCCATCGCTTCACCCACTTTTTCATGTGAGAAGCCAACCACCATGTCGATGGGAGAGAGCGATTGATCCCAGATCTCGACAACCGGGGTTCCGGTAGAAAGGAGCTTCTGCCGGATCTCGGGAGCATGCCGGATCCCGGTCAGGACGATGCCATCCGGACGCCGGCTGAGAATGGCCGACATCAGTTCTTCTTCACGGGTGTTGTGGTAGCCGGAGAGGCCCAGCAACAGCTGGTAGTTCGCCCGCCACAAACGGGAGGACAAGGCCTGGATGGTCTCGACGAATATCGAATTGGAAATCTGGGGCACGACGGCAGCGATCAGGCGGGTCTTTCTCCCCGTCAAGGCGCCCGCAAGCTGATTGGGGATGTAGCCCGTCACTCTGACGGCCCGCTGCACCACCTCAACTGTGTGCGGCTTCACCAGTTCCGGCCTGTGAATAGCGCGGGAGACGGTAATCGGAGAGACGCCAGCCACCCGTGCGACGTCCTTGAGCGTCACGTTGTTTGACAACATGGAAAGCGAACCGCCCTGCACAGGCAGTTCTTCAGTGGAGGGCGGTGATGGGGACTCGGTGTGTTTCATCGTGCAGGAGGAAGTAGGCTCAGCGCCGGTGGACGCGGCTGCCTATGATAGCGCAATCAAAAATGAGTTGACCACGGCGAAGCGTGACGCCTAAAATGATTGCGCAATCATTACATTGCTTTCTCTTCACCTCATCTCCGACGAGGCGCCAAGTGCCATTCGGCTTCATGCCGGAATTACCCTGCAGCAAACCCGGCGGCACGAGGGAACCCAGGCTGAGTAAAGGAAACTTTACAATGCGCCGCTCTGCCCACCCCGGCAGCGGCAACCTGAGTCGGCAGCTTTGCCCCGCGGTAGATGATAACGCCCCATTCAGAATGCTTCTTTTCATGCAAATACCGTTTTCACGCCTAAAAATGATTGCGCAATCATTTATGACGTAATCCCGGTCCAACCTCAAAAACTATTCAAAGGAGACAACATGCAATCTGGAGTGCCATCCACCGACAAACGGACGAAGGTCCGTTATCTCATCCTTGCCATGATTTTTATCGTGACGGTGTTCAACTACGTCGACCGTGCCACGCTGTCGATCGCGGCCCCGGCGATGCGCAAGGATCTTGGCTTCGATGCCGTTACGATGGGGATCGCCTTCTCTGCGTTCGGCTGGGCCTATACGATCATGCAGATCCCGGGCGGCATCCTGTTGGACCGGATCGGCTCACGCGTTCTGTATGGCCTCAGCCTGATCATCTGGTCCATATTCACCTTCCTGCAGGGATACGTGGACCTGTTCTCGTCAGCCTTCCTGGTGCTGTTCACGCTACGTTTCCTGATGGGGATCGCAGAGGCGCCTGCGTTCCCGGCCAACAACCGGCTCACGGTGATGTGGTTTCCCAAGCACGAGAGGGGACTGGCAACTGCGGTGTTCCAGTCCGCGCAGTACTTTGCCCTGGCGGCATTCACACCCATCATGACCTGGACCCTCAGCACCTGGGGCTGGCATCACATCTTCTTTGTCACCGGTGCCGCTGGTATCGGTCTGGGCGTCATCTGGTTCGCCGTGGTCCAGGAACCGAAGAAACACAAACTCACCAACCAGGCCGAGATCGCGTACATCGAACAAGGTGGCGGCATGCCAACGATCGGTGATGTGAAGACGCCGTTCTCCTGGGCCAATATCAAGTCGATCTCCGCCAACCGCATGATGGTCGGTATCTATCTGGGCCAGTTCTGCCTGACCTCCATCACCTGGTTTTTCCTGACCTGGTTCCCGACCTACTTGATGGAAGCCAAAGGCATGTCGATCCTGAAGGTCGGGCTGGTGGCGGCGATTCCGCCCTTGGCGGGCTTCATCGGGGGCATGGTGGGCGGTATCTGGTCGGACTGGATGATCCGTCGTGGCTATAGCCTGACCGCAGCACGCAAGACACCGATCATCATTGGCCTGTTCGCCTCGTGCTCGATCATCGTGGCCAACTACGTCTCTTCGGTCCCGATCGTGATCGCCGTCATGTCACTGGCATTTTTTGCCAAAGGTGTCGGCAACCTCGGCTGGTGCATCGTCGGCGATGTGTCGCCGAAGGAATCCATGGGAATCGCCGGCGGGATGTTCAACCTGTTTGGCAACCTCGCCAGCATCGTGACGCCCATCGCGATCGGTTATTTCGTCAAGACCACCGGATCGTTCGACGCAGCGCTGACCTACGTTGGCGTGGTGGCGGCAATCGGCGCCTGCTCGTATCTCTTCATCGTGGGCAAGCTGGAACGTCTGGATGCCGATGACCAGGGCACGCCATCCGCCCAGGCATCGGCGAACGGCGTGAATCAACGCGCCTGATATCCCTCCCCCCTTTTTTAGTCACTTCCCGTATGGAGCAGCAAATGAATACCAGCGCACATCAAGCTTCGGCCACCGGCGACAAGATCTCGTGGGTCCGAATCTCGTCAACCTACCTGCCCTTGGCCAATCCCATCAGCGACGCCAAGGTGCTGACCGGACGACAGAAGCCGATGACCGAAATCGCCATGTTGTTCGTCGAGATCGAAACCGCGGACGGTCACCAGGGCCTCGGCTTCAGTTACTCCAAACGAGCCGGCGGGCCGGGCCAATTCGCGCATGCAAAGGAGATCGCACCGACCATCCTGGGTGAAGACCCGAATGACATCGGCAAGATCTGGGACAAGCTGTGCTGGGCAGGCGCTTCAGTGGGCCGTAGCGGTCTGTCGACACAGGCCATCGGTGCCTTTGACGTGGCGCTGTGGGACATGAAGGCCAAGCGCGCCGGCCTCTCGCTGGCAAAGCTGCTGGGTTCGCATCGCGACTCGGTGCGCTGCTACAACACCAGCGGCGGCTTCCTGCATACGCCCCTGGAGCAGTTGCTGGTCAATACCACGGCGTCGCGCGAAAAGGGCATCGGCGGCATCAAGCTCAAGGTCGGCCAGCCCGACTGCGCGATCGATATCAAGCGTGTCGAAACCGTCCGCGAGCACTTGGGGGATTTCCCGTTGATGGTGGATGCCAACCAGCAATGGGATCGTCCAACGGCGCAGCGCATGTGCCGTATCTTCGAGAAATTCAACCTGATCTGGATCGAAGAACCGCTCGATTGTTATGACTACGAGGGTCACGCCGCACTGGCAGCTCAGTTCGACACACCCATCGCCACCGGAGAAATGCTCACCAGCGCTGCCGAACATGGCGAGCTGATCCGGCATCGCGCTGCAGACTACCTCATGCCGGACGGCCCGCGCGTTGGCGGCATTACGCCCTTCCTCAAGGTGGCCGGCCTGGCCAGCCACGCCGGACTGATGTTGGCACCGCACTTTGCGATGGAACTTCATGTGCATCTGGCCGCGGCCTATCCGACCGAGCCCTGGGTGGAACATTTCGAATGGCTGGAACCCCTCTTCAACGAAAGACTGGAACTGAAGGAGGGCCGGATGCTGGTTCCTACCCGTCCAGGTCTCGGACTGACCTTGACCGAGCAGGCGCGAGCCTGGACGCGCGAAACCGTCGAGATCGGCAAGCGCACCTGATCGCCATACCCTCACCCGCGCAGCGGGCCGGGCCGTCATGCCGTAGAATCGCGCATCTGCCGGCGCCGCTCCCGCGCGCCGGGCGCACCCTGGTCCGCTCATGCATCCTCAAGAAATCGGCCGCGGCATCGGCTTGTCCGTGCTGGCGTCCGCCCTGTTCGCCTTCCTCTCCGGTTATACCCGTCTGCTGGCACCGCTGGACGGCACCGAGATCTTTGCCTGGCGTATCCTCGGCACCCTGCTGACCGTGATCGGCCTGCTGGCCTGGCGCGGCGAGCTGCCGCGGCTGCGGGCGGCCGTGGTGCAGTTGCTGGGCCGTCCCGCCGCCTGTCTGGTGACACTGGCGATGGCGGCCTTGCTGGCCCTGCAGCAATGGCTGTTCCTGTGGGGGTCGGTGAACGGTCGCGCGCTGGAGGTCTCGCTAGGCTACTTCATGCTGCCGCTATCGATGGTGCTGGTGGGACGCTTCTACTACGGCGAGAAGATGAACCTGCTGCAGCGCCTGGCGGTACTGTGCGCGTGCATCGGCGTTGCGCACGAACTGTGGATGACGCGTGCCTTTTCCTGGCCGACGCTGGCCGTGGCGCTCGGCTATCCGCCCTACTTCATCCTGCGCCGGCGCATCAAGCTGGATTCGCTGTTGATCTTTGCGGTGGAGCTGATGGTGCTGGCACTGCCGTCCCTGGTCGCCGTGCTCATGAGCGCCTCCCTGGCTGCCACCGTGCGGACCCCGTCCATGTGGCTGCTGATCCCGGGGCTGGGCGTGATCAGCATGATCGCCCTGACCAGCTATCTGCGCGCCGGCAAACTGCTGCCGATGGGCCTGTTCGGCATCCTGGGCTACGTGGAACCGGTGTTGCTGGTGCTGGTGGCCATGGCGGTGCTGGGCGAGTCACTGCACCTCTCACAGCTTGGGACCTATGGGCCGATCTGGCTCTCGGTACTGCTGACGGCCTTGCATAGCATCCGGCTGATGCGCCGTCCCGCCGCCCTGCCCTCCAGCCGTTGAATTGAGGGCGTTTTCGTGGACTGATCGCGGCCCGGTGCGCCGCGCCTTCTCCTTATACTGCTCAAAACGGCCTCCCCTGCACGGGGAAAGTGCCGCCGGGAGGGGAGAGACTTTACATGCGGCCCATATTGGCAAAGGCGGGACGGGTTGCGCGCCATTCGGTGGCGCGCCGGGCGCGACTTTTCGTGATCCTGACCTGCATTGCCATCGCCGCCGGCCATACCTGGCAAAGCCTGAGCGCCCGTCTGGCGCAGGTGGACAACACCCGCATCTATTCCGGCAATATCGCCAAGGCACTGGCGCGTCATGCCTATGACGTGTTCCAGGCCACCCATGGCTCCCTGATCAACATCAGCGATCGCATCTATGAAGCCGGCGTGGACCCCGCCCGCACCCGGGGCATGTCGCCCCTGCTGCACCAGCTATCCAAGGAAATGCCGCAACTGGACGGGCTGTACATCTACGATGCGGCCGGCAATCGCATGGCCAGCTCCTCTACGCCAAGAGCGGCCGATGCCAACAATGCCGACCGCGAGTACTTCATCTATCATCGCGACCACGAGGACACCGAGCCCCGCATCAGTCCGACGCTGGTCAGCCGCAGCACCGGCAATTGGGTCATTCCCATGTCGCGCCGCCTCAACCATCCCGACGGCAGCTTTGCCGGCGTTCTGCTGGCGACCTTGCGGGTGGATCACTTCAACGCGCTGTACCAGACGGTGGACATCGGCAAAAGCAGTTCCATCCTGCTGGTGCTGCGCCCGGGCACAGTCCTCACGCGCCAGCCCTTCGAGTCCGACTACATCGGTCGCGACATCACCGCAGATGCCGGCATCCGCCAGTTGCTGGACGGCCGGGCCAGCGGCCACGCGGAAATCCTCTCGCCACTGGACGATACCTATCGCTACCTGTCCTACCAGTCGGTGCAGGCCTTCCCACTGGTCGTGACAGTCACCATCGCGCGCGATGAAGCCCTGGCCGACTGGCGCCAGCAGACCATCGTCTACGGCGCCGCCGTATCGCTGCTGCTGATCATCATCGCCATGTTCGGTTGGCGCCTGATCGGCCAGATCGAACTGCGCCTGGTCGCCGAAGACCGCGCCCTGCAGGTCATGGGCGAACTGAGGCTGGCCAACAAGCAACTGGAACTGCTGGCCCATCAGGATGGCCTGACCACCCTGGCCAACCGGCGCCATCTGGACATGGTGCTGGAAGCCGAATTCCGGCGTGCCACGCGCAGTGGCGCGGCACTGTCGCTGGTGATGATCGATGTCGATTTCTTCAAACAATACAACGACCTGTATGGCCATCAGGCCGGCGACGAATGCCTGCGCCGCATCGCCCTGGTCTTGAAGGAGCGGCAGCGCCGGCCGGGCGATCTGGCGGCGCGCTATGGCGGTGAGGAAATGGTGATGCTCTTGCCCGATACCGATGCCGAGGGCGCCATGGTGGTAGCCGAAAAGATACGTGGCGGCATCCAGGCGCTGGACCTGGGGCATCGCGGCAATCCGCTGGGCGTGGTGACAGTCAGCGCCGGCGTGTGTGCGCTGGATCTGCTGGAGGGCGCATCGCGCTCGGTGGAAGAACTGCTGGGGCGGGCCGACGCCGCGCTCTACGAAGCCAAGCGCGGCGGCCGCAATCAGGTGCGCGTAGCGCAGGCGGGAATACCTGCGCCGGCCCCCGTGTCATCCAGTTGAGGCCGGCTTGGGCGCTTACTGCTGGTGGTAGGAGGTCACGCGGTCGACTTCGTTCTTGGAGCCCAGGAATACCGCCACGCGCTGGTGCAGCTTTTCCGGCTGGATATCCATGATGCGCTGTTGACCATCGGTGGCGGCACCACCGGCCTGCTCGACGATGAAGGCCATCGGATTGGCTTCATACATCAAACGCAGCTTGCCGGGCTTGCCCGGTTCGCGGGCGTCGGCCGGGTACATGAAGATGCCGCCGCGATTGAGGATGCGATGCACGTCGGCCACCATGGAGGCGATCCAGCGCATGTTGAAATCCTTGCCGCGCGGACCGGTGACGCCGGCCAGCATTTCATCCACGTAGCGCTTCACCGGTGGGAACCAGTGACGCTCGTTGGAGGCGTTGATGGCGAATTCCTTGGTGTCTTCAGGAATGCGGATGTCCTTCTGGGTCAGCACCCAGGCGCCCATTTCACGGTCCAGCGTGAAGCAGTGCACGCCGTCGCCGGTGGTCAGCACCAGCACGGTCTGCGGGCCATACACGGCATAGCCGGCGGCGACCTGCTTGGTACCCGGCTGCATGAAGTCCTGTTCGCTCGGTTCAGTCATGCCTTCGGGCGCCTTCAGCACCGAGAAGATGGTGCCGATGGAGACGTTGACGTCGATGTTGGAGGAGCCGTCCAGCGGGTCGAACATCAGCAGGTATTCCCCCTTGGGATAGCGGTTGGGAATACGGTGGATGGTCTCCATTTCCTCGGAGGCCATGGCCGCCAGGTGACCGCCCCATTCATTGGCTTCCAGCAGGATTTCGTTGGAAATCACGTCCAGCTTCTTCTGCACTTCGCCCTGCACGTTCTCGCTACCGGCGCTGCCCAGCACTTCACCCAGCGCACCCTTGCCTACCGCATGCGAGATCGACTTGCAGGCGCGACCGACGACTTCGATCAACAGGCGCAGTTCGGACGGAATCTTGTTGTGCAGGCGCTGCTGCTCGATCAGGTGTTGCGTGAGGCTGATGCGTTTCATGATGGTCTTCCTTGTGGGTGGTTTTATGATTTATGAATGAGGGATATAAAAGATCGTCGAATTATCTTTTCCGGTGATCAATCGGCCAGCGCCTTGGTGATGACTTCGGCCACGTCGCGCGACAGCTTCGGCGTGCCTGCCACCTGTTGCAGCGCCAGGCGCATCTTTTCCTGCAGCGCCGGGGTGTACTTGCGCCAGCGGTCCAGGCTACGCGCCAGGCGCGCCGCGACCTGCGGATTGCTGGCATTGAGGGCGACGACCTGCTCGACCCAGAAGGCATAACCATTGCCGTCCAGGGCATGGAAGGCGGAGGGATTGCCGTTGCAGAAGCTGAAGATCAGGCTGCGGGCACGATTGGGGTTCTTGAGCGTGAACGCCGGGTGTTCGGTCAGGGTGCGCACGGTGTTGACGTCGGCATTGCGGGCCGTGGCCTGCAGGGTGAACCACTTGTCGATGACCAGGGCTTCCTGCTCGAACTCGGCATAGAAGCGCTGCAGTGCCTCGCTCTTGCCGGGCGCGGCGCTGTTGAGGATGGCCGACAGCGAGGCCAGGCGGTCGGTCATGTTGTTGGCCTCCTGCTCCTGTTGCTGGGCCAGGGTCATGGCCTCGTCGTCATCCAGTTCGGCCAGGTAGGACAGGGCTACGTTCTTCAGGGCGCGACGACCGGCGGAGGCAGCGTCCGGGCTGTAGGCACCGGGCGTCTGGTGGGTGCGATAGACGGCCAGCAGCGCATCGCGCAGGTCGCGCGCCAGCGAACGGCGCAGGAACTGGCGCGCCACGTGGATGGCATGCGGGTCGATGACTTCCATCTGCTCGGCGATCATGGTCTCCGAAGGCAGGGTCAGCACCAGTTCGCGGAAGGCCGGGTCCAGCGATTCATCCTGCAGGGTGGCGCGCAGCGCATCGGCCAGGGCACCGTCATGTTCGATATTGTTGAGCACGGTATCGACCGCCACCACATGGCCCGACTGGCGCGCCGCCTGGACCGCCACGGTGAGGTTCAGCAGGCGCCGGGTCGCCAGGCGCTGGCCGGCTTCCCAGCGGTTGAAGGCGTCGCTGTCATGGGCCATGAGGAAGGCCAGTTCGGCATCGCTATAGTCGTACTGCAACACCACCGGCGCAGAGAAGCCGCGCAATAGCGAGGGCACCGGTTTCTGGTCGACATTGGTGAACCGGAAGCTTTGCTTGGCCTTGGTCAGCTCCAGCACGCGAGTGGTGGCGCCAGCCTTCTTTTCGCCCTCCAGGGTCAGCGGCAGGTCGCGGCCCTGGGCATCCAGCAGGCCGACGGCCACGGGGATGTGGAAGGGCTGTTTCTTCTTCTGGCCGGGGCTGGCCGGGCAGCTTTGTTCCAGCGTCAGGGTCAGAGTCTTGCGCTTGGCATCGTAGTCCGCGCTGGCTTGCAGCAGGGGCGTGCCGGCCTGGCTGTACCAGCGCTCGAACTGGGAGAGGTCGCGGCCATTGGCGTCGGCCATGGCGGCGCGAAAATCATCGCAGGTGACAGCCTGGCCGTCGTGCCGCGCGAAGTACAGGTCCATGCCCTTGCGGAAGCCCTCGCGGCCCAGCAGGGTCTGGTACATGCGTACCACCTCAGCGCCCTTTTCATAGACGGTGACGGTGTAGAAATTGTTGATTTCCACGTAGGAGTCGGGACGCACCGGATGCGCCATGGGGCCGGCGTCTTCCGGGAACTGGGCCTGGCGCAGCACGCGCACGTCATCGATGCGCTTGACGGCGCGGCCGCTGTCGCTGCCGATCATGTCGGCCGAGAATTCCTGGTCACGGAAGACGGTCAGGCCTTCCTTCAGCGAGAGCTGGAACCAGTCGCGGCAGGTCACGCGATTGCCGGTCCAGTTGTGGAAGTACTCATGGCCGACCACCGCTTCGATATTGGCGAAATCCACATCGGTGGCGATGCGCGGGTTGGCCAGAACGAACTTGGTGTTGAAGATGTTCAAGCCCTTGTTTTCCATGGCGCCCATGTTGAAGTCGCCCACCGCCACGATCATGAAGCGGTCCAGATCGAGGTCCAGGCCGAAGCGTTCGACGTCCCAGTCGATGCTGTTCTTGAGCGATTCCATGGCGTGCTGGGTCTTGTCCAGGTTGCCCTCCTCCACCCACACCTGCAGCAGCGCATCGCGGCCGGAATGCAGGCGGACGGTTTCCTCCTGGCAGACCAACTGGCCGGCGACCAGGGCGAACAGGTAGGACGGTTTCTTGAACGGGTCTTCCCACTTGGCATAGTGACGGCCATCGGGCAGCTCGCCCTCTTCGATCAGGTTGCCATTGGACAGCAGCACCGGATAACGTGCCTTGTCGCCGCGCAGCATGACGGTGAACCTGGCCATCACATCCGGGCGGTCGGGGAAATAGGTGATCTTGCGGAAACCTTCGGCTTCACATTGGGTGAAGAAATTGCCATTGGACACATACAGGCCCATGAGCGAGGTATTGCGGTCCGGGTGGATCAGGGTCTCGATTTCCAGTTCCACGCTGGCCGGCGCGGCGGGGATGGTCAGCACGCCGGCGGCGATATGGAAATCGCCCTTGGCTTGCGAGAGTGCCTTGCCGTTCAGGCGCAGGGCCACCAGTTCCAGCTCCTCGCCGAAGAGCACGAGTTCGCGGCCCTTGGCGGCCGGGTTGCGGGTCATCGTGATGCGGGTGGCCACCCGGGTATCGGCGGGATCGAGGTCGAAGCCCATCTCGACGGTGTCGGCCAGATAGTTGGGAGCGGCGTAGTCTTTACGGTAGATCGTCTGAGGCGTATCGGTGCGCATGGAGGCCTGTCCAGAGTGGAAATGGAGATAATGGAGATGAGGTGAGATGAAGGCGACGACAGTCGCAATCTAAATCAGGTGCAGCAAAAACCCGATTTTACCAATCATCCCGCACCACGCGGATGGTATCGGGCTGAAAACGGCTTGAAAATCGGGGGGCGTCCGGTGAAAGACCGCCGGTGGCGGTCATGGTTCGCCACGGCAGCGCGGCGGCACTACAATAGCGGCCGTAGCGCACGCCCCAGGATGGGGCAGCGCTGCACGGGAAACGGCCGGGATAGAAAGCCCTGGCCCCTTGTCCTACTGCTTCCCCGCGGCCCTTGATCCTTGGTCCGCAAAAAGCCCAGCCATCCGCCCGGCGCCTGGCCTTTTCGACTGGAGTATCTTCATGAAACGCTGGCTTTATACCATCTTCGCAGCGACCAGCCTGCTGCTGTCCGGCTGCGCCTCGGTGATCGAGAGCAATGTCACCACTTTCCACGCCTGGTCCCCGGCCGACAATGACAAGGCCTATGCCTTCGCGCCCACCCCGGCGCAGGAAAACGACCTGGAATACCAGAACTACGCCGGCCTGATCCGCCAGGAACTGCAGTTCCTGGGCTTTACCGAAGCGGCCCAACCGAAACAGGCCCAGCTCAACGTCAGCTTCAGCTACGGCATGAATACCGAGCAGGTGGTGGTCAGCCGGCCGGCCTACGATCCCTTCTTCTACGGCCCGGCACCGGGCTGGGGGCGATTCGGGCCACGGCCGTTCGGCTTCTATGGTCCCTATGGTCCATTCTATGATCCGTTCTGGTATGGCGGCCCCATCCAGACCACTAGCTATCCGGTCTTCCTGCGGCGGCTGCAGATCGGCATCAGCAACGTGGCCGATGGCAAGAAACTGTTCGACGTGGTGGTGGACAGCGAAGGTAGTCGCGCCGGCCTGGCGGCAGCCATGCCCTACATGGTGCGCTCGGCCTTCGAAGACTTCCCCGGTCCCAGCGGCGTGACGCGCCGCATCCGCATCAAGGTGGACAAGGACGGGCAGCCGGTCGACTAAGTTTGCTCTGAAGGGGTGGGACGCGACAGCCGCCGCCCCAGTCCCCAGATGCTCAGCAGC
Organism: Herbaspirillum sp. AP02; assembly: GCF_015767275.1. Lineage (GTDB taxonomy): Bacteria > Pseudomonadota > Gammaproteobacteria > Burkholderiales > Burkholderiaceae_D > Herbaspirillum. The sequence goes on along the minus strand of NZ_JADWMY010000008.1, from coordinate 112,490 downwards.
AGCAGCACGCCGCCGGCCCACTGGCTGGCGCCCAGTCGCTCGCCCAGCAGCAGCGCGGAGAGCACGACCGCGGTCAGCGGTTCGATCAGGGTGGCCACCGTCAAGGCAGTGGGCGTGAGCCGCGCCGCGCCCCAGCTGAAGACCAGCAAGGCCAGCGCCGCCGTGACCACGCCAAGATACAGGAACCAGGCCTGTGGCGGAATGCCGGCCGGCCACTGCAGGGGGTGCGCCAAGGTCGTCAGGCCCATCACGAGCGCGGCCACCACGGTCAGGCAGGTGGCCGCCTGACCCGCTCCCAGGGCCGACGACAGACGCCCGCTGACCAGCGTGAAGCCGGTGTAGAGCAGCGCCGAGGCCACCGAGCACAGCAGGCCGATGATGAGGTCAGCCTGGCCGGCCTCCCCCACCCCGCCATGGCGGGCGACGATCAGTACGGTGCCGCCCAGGGCGGCGCTCAGGATCACCGCCAGTGACAGATCCAGGCGCTCCTGGCCGCGTACCAGCGCGATCAGGGTAGAAAAGACCGGTGGCAGGCAGAGCGCAATCAGGGTCGGAATCGCCGCGCCGATGCGTTCGATACCGAGGAACCAGCACAGCACGTAACCGGCCATGGTGGCGCCGGCCAGCACCACCGGCAGGAGCAAGGTACGCAAGGTGGGCAGGTGGATGCGGGGGCCGAAGATCAGGCACAGGAAGATCGCGCCGACCGCGAAGCGCCAGAACGAGATATCGCCCGGAGCAAAGCCGTAGCGGGCAATCAGGATATTGACCACCAGGGCGCCGGTCCCCCACAGGAAGCCGGCCGAGCAGGCGGCGATCAGGGCCACACCCGAATACGGAGCAGCGGCAAGCGTGGCGTAGCGGCTAGCAGTCACGGCAGATCCTTGAGGCGGATGGGGCAAGGCCGGTTCGGCCGAAGGCTGCAGTGTAGCGCAAACGCGCCCCGGGCCGGGCGCGGGCTAGTTGATGAAGCGTCCGCCGGCGCCAATGGCGGTGAGGTCGACGAAATCCGAACCACTGTGGTCGGTCGGGGTGAAATGCAGGCTGAAGCCGCCGCCATCGTAGTTGGCCGGGGTGATGCTCTCCAGCGCCCGGATCAGGCCTTCGCGGGTGAGCCCGGGGCCGGCGCGGCGCAGGCCTTCCACCAGGGCGCGGGCGGCGATGTAGCCTTCCAGGCCAGTGAAGTTGCAGTCAATTCCAGGCGTATGGGCCATGGCCCGCTGGTATTCGTAGACGATGCGCAGGCGGGCCTTGTTGGGAAAGGGGACCACCTGGGTAACCTCGGCACCGACGCCGGCATGTTTCAGGCGCGCCGACAATGAGGTGCTGCCGACGAAGGAGTAGTGGGAGAACCCGCCCAGGTAGCCGCCTGCGCGCATGCGGTTGACCATCGCCGCCGCCGGCTGGTAGGACACCACCTGGATCACCACATCGGGACGCGTCCGGGCCAGTTCGGCGGCAGCCTCAGCCACGGCATCGCTGTTGCGTTCGATGCCGGCGCTGCCCACCAGAGTGAGCCCGTAGAGCGGTACGCGCTGGCGCAGGATCTCCAGCAGGCCCTTGCCGAGTTCGTCGTTCTGGTAGAACACCGCCACACGGCGGCGACCGGTACTCTTCAGCTGGCGCAGCAGGAATTCGGTCTCCTGGACGTAGCTGGCCCGTATGTGGAAAAGCAGGCGATTGAAGGGCTGGCGTAGCACCGGCGAGCCAGACAATGGCGCAAACAGCGGTATGCCGGCCTCACGGATGACCGGCAGCGCCGCCAGGACCGTGGGCGTACCGGAGTAGCCGAACAGGGCGAACACCTTGTCGCGCCAGATCAGTTGCTGGGTATTGGCCAGCGCCCGCTCGGGTTCGTAGCGATCGTCCAGGCTCAGCAGCCTGACGCGACGGCCGTAGACGCCGCCACGCGCATTGACCCGGGCGAAATAGCTTTGCGCCCCTTCCTGGAAGTCGCGTCCGAGCTCACCGGCCGGACCGGAAAACGGCGCCGACTGGCCGAGGATGATCTCGGTCGGGCTGACCCCGGGAACGCCATGCGCGCTGGTGAGTGCGCTGGCCCGGGCGATTGCGCTGCCGCCGATATCGGCCGGCGCAGCCGCCTCCGCAGCTGCGCACAGGAACAGGGCCAGGCCCCAGATTCGCCACGGATAGCCGGGTACGCCGCTGTATCGGCCCCGGAGCCATTTCCATCCCATCTCCCACTCCCGTCCAAAAGTTCGCCCCTGACGGCGCCTGCGCGAATATTCGCGCAGGCGCAGAGGCTGCATTTGACGATCAAGAAGGGAGGAAATGCGCTATCAGCGCATAGTTGATGTGATTTATGGATATCTTGCGAGATTCACACCGAAGAATTTCGAGTTCGCTAAGAAAAGTAGGCTTCGCTGGCAAACGTGATGATGACGATCAGCAGTACCGCACAGATCAGCACCGCCAACAGCCGCCCGAACTTCGGCGAGCCGTCGGCACCGCTATCCTGCTCGGGCGGATGATCCATGGGATTGCGGCTGCCGGGATCGTGGCGGGGCTGGTCCATGGCGGCTCCTGGTCGGTGAAATGGCGGGGCAGATGATCAGGGGATCAGAATGGTGGAGCCGGTGGTCTTGCGCCCCTCCAGGTCAGCATGCGCCTGGGCCACGTCCTTCAGGGCATAGCGCTGGTTGATCTCGATGCTGATCTTGTTGCCCTGGACCATGTCGAACAGGTCGCCGGCGGTGGCGTCCAGTTCGGCGCGGGTGGAGGTGTAGTTGCCCAGCGAAGGTCGGGTCAGGAACAGCGAGCCGCGCGAGGCCAGTTCGGACACCCCGAACGGCGCCACCGGCCCGGAGGCGTTGCCGAAACTGACCATCATGCCGCGCGGACGCAGGCAATCCAGCGAGCCGGTGAAGGTGTCCTTGCCGATGGAGTCATAGACCACCTGCACGCCACGCCCGCCAGTGATGTCCTTGACGCGTTCGACGAAGTTCTCGGTCTTGTAGTTGATCACATGGGCCGCCCCGTGCTGCTTGGCCAGGGCCGCCTTCTCGTCGCTGCTGACGGTGCCGATCAGGTTCACGCCCAGGGCGCGCGCCCACTGGCAGGCGATCAGGCCGATGCCGCCGGCGGCGGCGTGGAACAGGATGGTGTCGCCGGGCTGCAGCGCATAGGTCTGGCGCATCAGGTATTGCACGGTCATGCCTTGCAGCATCATGGCGGCGGCGGTGTCAAAGCTGATCGCATCGGGCAGCTTGACCAGGATATCGGCCGGCATCACGCGCTCTTCCGCGTAGGCGCCGTTGGGGCGACCGGCATAGGCCACGCGGTCACCGACCTGGAACCCGGTGACGCCGGCGCCCAGTTCTTCAATGGTACCGGCGCCCTCCTGGCCCAGGCCGGCAGGCAGCGGTTGCGGATAGAGACCGGAGCGGAAATAGCAATCGATGAAGTTCAGGCCGACGGCGGCGTGGCGGATGCGGACCTCGCCCGGCCCGGGCTGACCGACGTCGACGTCGACGTATTCCATCACCTCGGGGCCGCCGGTCTTGCTGATACGGATTGCTTTTGCCATCTGGGTCTCCTTGTTTTTCGGTAAGCGGTATGACTGAAAATTCAGTTCTGGCCGGCCAGTATAGAACGCCTCAGCGCTTCTTGCGCGACAGCAGCCACATGCCGGCCAGCACCAGCGCGGTGCCGACCAGCTGGATACCGGTGATGGGCTCGTCCAGCAGGGCCGCGCCCATGAAGAGCGTGGACACCGGCCCGACCAGCCCGGCCTGCGCGGCCGTGGGCGCACCGATGCGGGCCACCGCCACCATCGTCAGGAACACCGGCAGTACGGTGCAGAACACGGCATTGAAAAGTGAAAGCTGGTACACCGGCGCCACCTGCGTGACCAAGTCTGCTGGCGCCCGCAAGATGAAGAACTGGATCACGCAGGCCACGCTGGAGACGCACATGGCATAGGCCACCAGCCGCATGGCGCCAACCCGGCGCACCAGTTCGCCGGAGGAAATCAGGTAGATCGAATAGCTGAAGGCCGAACCCAGCACCAGGGCGCTGCCGAGGATGACGTCGCTGCCGCCAGTGTGCAGATCATGCTGCAATACCAGCACGGTGCCGAAATAGGACACCAGCAAGGCGGCCCATTCGATCCAGCCGACCTTGCGCTTGAAGAAGAAAAAGGCGATCAGCATCACGAAGGACGGCGTGAGGAAGAGAATCAGCCGTTCCAGCCCGGCGGAAATGTATTGCAGACCGAGGAAGTCGAGGAAGCTCGACAGGTAATAGCCCATCAGCCCCAGCACCACGATGCGCAGGTAATCGGCCCGTGCCAGCGGCGGCTGGGTGCGCGCCTTCCAGACTGCCACGGCGGCGAACATGGGGAAGGAAAAGAGCATGCGCAGCGTGATCACCATGACCGCATCGACGTGGTAGCGGTACATCAGCTTGGCCACGATGGCCTTGGCGGAAAAGAAGATGGCGCCGACGATGGCGAGCAAGAGACCGCCCAGGAAAACCTGGCGCGGCGTGGAATGGGAAGTGGCGGCAGTCATGGCCGCGATTGTAATGCCTGCGCCCGCCCTCCGCCGGGGACGATCGGGCGCGGGCGGATCAGCGCTTCTTCATCAGCGAACCCAGTACGCCGCGAATGAGCTCGCGACCGACCTGCGAACCGATGCTGCGGGCGGCCGACTTGACCATGGCCTGCAGGGGGGAATCGCTGCGGCGATTACCGCCACCGCCGCCATTACCGAAGATGCCGCCGGCGGCATCCTTCAACAGATCGCCCAGGCCGCCGCCGTCGTTCTGTTGCGGGGCCGGTTGCTGCTGTGGCTGCGGCTGTGGCTGGCGGGGCGACATGCGGGCTCCCCCGGCGGGACGCGACGCCGTCGTCGGCGATGGCGCGCTGCGGCCGGCTGATGCACCCCAGGCGTTGTCGTCCACCGGCGCGGCTGGAGCAGGGGCTGTTTGGGGCGAGGCTTGCGGCGCGGCTTGCGGTTGCTGCACGGCGCGGCCCTTAAGGCGCTCATAGGCCGATTCGCGGTCGATCACCTGTTCATAGACGCCGGCCACCAGCGACGACGCGATCAGCGCCCGGCGCTCGTCATCGGTGACCGGGCCGATCTGCGAAGCCGGGGTCAGCACATAGCCGCGCTCGACCACGTTGGGCCGGCCCTTTTCATCGAGGAAGGACACCAGCGCCTCACCCACGCCCAGCTCGGTGATGGCCTTGGCGGTATTGAGCATGGGATTGGGACGGAAGGTCTCGGCTGCCGCCGTGACGGCCTTCTGGTCACGCGGGGTATAGGCGCGCAGGGCGTGCTGCACGCGGTTGCCGAGCTGGCCCAGCACGGTGTCGGGGATGTCCAGCGGGTTCTGCGTGACGAAGTAGACACCCACGCCCTTGGAACGGATCAGGCGCACCACCTGTTCGATCTTCTGCAGCAGCGGCTTGGGGGCTTCGTCGAAGAGCAGGTGGGCTTCGTCGAAGAAGAAGGCCATCTTGGGCTGATCCAGGTCGCCCACTTCGGGCAGGTGTTCGAACAGCTCCGAGAGCATCCACAGCAGGAAGGTGGAATACAGGCGCGGCGCGTTCATCAGGCGATCGGCGGCCAGGATGTTGATGATGCCGCGCCCCTGGGCATCGGTCTGCATCCAGTCCTCGATGTTGAGCATCGGTTCGCCGAAGAACTGGTCGCCGCCCTGCTCGTCGATGGCGATCAGGCCGCGCTGGATGGCGCCCACGCTGGCGGCCGAGATGTTGCCGTATTCGGTCTTGAACTGCGCCGCGTTCTCGCCCACGTGCTGCAGCATGGCGCGCAGGTCCTTGGTGTCGAGCAGCAGCAGGCCATGGTCATCGGCGATCTTGAACACCAGTTGCAGCACGCCCTGCTGGGTGTCGTTCAGGTTGAGCATGCGGGCCAGCATCAGCGGCCCCATGTCGGAGATGGTGGCACGCACCGGGTGCCCCTTTTCTCCGTAGACATCCCAGAAGGCGACGGGAGCTGCGGCCCAGGCAGGTTCAGGCAGACCCAGTTGGGCCAGGCGCGCGGCAGTCTTGGCCGAGGGGCTGCCGGCCTTGCCCAGACCGGACAGGTCGCCCTTGACGTCGGCCATGAAGACCGGCACGCCGATATCGGACAGCGCCTGCGCCAGTACTTGCAGGGTCACCGTCTTGCCGGTGCCGGTGGCGCCGGTGATGCAGCCATGGCGGTTGGCCAGTTGCGGCAACAGGCACAGTTGCCCGCCGGAATGGGTGGCGATGGGAAGGGGATTAATCATGTCAACTCGGCTTCGAAGGCAAAAATCACGGGGAGGCGGTATGGTAAAATGCCCGCCCGATTATAGTCAGAACATGGCGGCAGGAAAGCATTATCGGTCCTGTCCGAACCTGGTTCCCCTCTGCGCCGATTCGTCGCCCGCGCCTGCCGGCCTAGCCGCAGCGCGCCCGGATCACCCCGGATTGCCGCACAGGGACGGTTCTGCCCTCACCATCTCGCAGGAAGATTCAACATGGCTGGACACAGCAAATGGGCCAATATTCAGCATCGTAAAGGCCGTCAGGACGAAAAGCGCGGTCGCGTCTGGACCCGCCTGATCAAGGAAATCACCGTGGCGGCCCGCATGGGCGGCGGCGACCCGGACGTCAACCCGCGCCTGCGCCTGGCGGTGGACCGCGCCTCCGACGCCAACATGCCCAAGGACAACGTGACGCGCGCCATCCAGCGCGGCACCGGCGCCCTGGACGGCGTGAACTACGAGGAAGTGCGCTACGAGGGCTACGGCATCAACGGCGCGGCCATCATCGTCGATTGCATGACCGATAACCGCGTGCGCACCGTGGCCGAAGTGCGCCACGCCTTCTCCAAGTTCGGCGGCAACATGGGAACTGAAGGCTCGGTGGCCTTCCTGTTCAAGCACTGCGGCCAGTTGATGTACGCCCCCGGCACCGACGAGAACGCCATCATGGAAGCCGCGCTGGAAGCCGGCGCCGAAGACGTGATCACCGACGAGGAAGGCGGCATCGAGGTGCTGACCGCGCCCAATGACTTCGGTGCCGTCAAGGCCGCCATGGAAGCAGCCGGCTTCAAGGCCGAAGTCGCCGAGATCACCATGAAGCCCGCCACCGAAACCGTGTTCGCGGGCGACGACGGCCTCAGGATGCAGAAATTGCTGGATGCGCTGGAGAACCTGGACGATACCCAGGAGCTCTATACCAACGCCGTGATCGAAGAATAATTCGTCCATTTTGCCCATTCGCCACTTTTACCTCCCTATCCCATGAAAATCCTAGTTGTTGGCTCCGGTGGCCGTGAACATGCACTGGCCTGGGCCATTGCCAAGTCGCCGCGCATCCAGACGGTCTATGTCGCTCCCGGCAACGGCGGCACCGCGCTCGACGAGCGCCTGCAGAACATCGCCATCACCGATCCGGTGGCCCTGGCCGACTTCGTCGAGCAGGAACACGTGGCGCTGACCGTGGTCGGCCCGGAAGGCCCGCTGGCGGCTGGCATCGTCAACGTCTTCCGCGCCCGCGGCCTGAAGATCTTCGGCCCTACCAAGGAAGCAGCGCAACTGGAAAGCTCCAAGGACTTCGCCAAGGCCTTCATGCAGCGCCATGCCATTCCCACCGCCGAGTACCAGACCTTCTCGGAAGTGGCGGCCGCGCATGAATACATCGCCGCCAAGGGCGCCCCCATCGTCATCAAGGCCGACGGCCTGGCCGCCGGCAAGGGCGTGGTGGTCGCCATGACACTGGAAGAAGCGCATTCGGCGGTGGACATGATGCTCTCCGACAACAAGCTGGGCGACGCCGGTGCACGCGTGGTGATCGAGGAATTCCTGGCCGGCGAGGAGGCTTCCTTCATCGTCATGGTGGACGGCAAGAACATCCTGCCGCTGGCCACCAGCCAGGACCACAAGCGCCTGCAGGACCACGACCAGGGCCCCAACACCGGCGGCATGGGTGCCTACTCCCCGGCCCCCATCGTCACTCCGGCGCTGCATGCCCGCGTGATGCGCGAAATCATCGTGCCGACCGTGCAGGGCATGGCCAGGGATGGCATCCCCTTCTCCGGCTTCCTGTATGCCGGCCTGATGATCGACGCCGAAGGCAACCCCAAGACGCTGGAATTCAACTGCCGCATGGGCGACCCGGAAACCCAGCCCATCATGGCGCGCCTGAAGACCGATCTGCTGACCGTGTTCGAACACGCTGTGACCGGCACCCTGGACAAGGTCGAGCTGGAGTGGGACCGCCGCACCGCACTGGGCGTGGTCATGGCCGCCCATGGCTATCCGGACGAACCGCGCCGTGGTGACCTGATCACCGACATCCCGGCCGAAACCGTCGATTGCGTGACCTTCCACGCCGGCACCACCTTGACCGGCGACAAGCTGACCACCTCGGGCGGCCGCGTGCTGTGCGTGGTGGGCCTGGGTGACAGCGTGAAGGTGGCGCAGAAGCACGCCTACGATGCCGCCGACCTGATCCACTTCGCCGGCTCGCAGATGCGCCGTGATATCGGCTGGCGCGCCCTGAAGCGCTAAGCCAACCGCAGTACGCCCCACTGTCCCCCGCAACGCCCGGCGTGTTGCGGGGGACAGTCGCTTTATGCTTCATGCGACCTGCCTGCCCACTGCAACAAAAAACCATGCCGGCGAACTAAGCACGACACGCCACAACCGAAGAAAAGGAAGCCCCGATGCCTGAACACCTGCTCAACTTCGACACTCTCATCAACCTCTACCTGGTGCCGTTCGGCCTGAAGGTGATTGCCGCCATTGCCATCTGGATCATCGGCGGCATGTTCATCAACACCCTGTCCAAGGTGGTGCGCCGGGTGCTGACCGCGCGCCAGTTCGAAACCACCCTGATCAACTATGCCAGCTCGGCCATGCACGTGATCCTGCGCGTGCTGCTGGTGATGGGCATCCTGGAAGTGTGCGGCATTCCCACCACCTCCTTTGCCGCCATGATCGGCGCGGTCGGCGTGGCACTGGGCGTGGCCTGGTCGGGCCTGCTGTCGAACTTCGCCGCCGGCATCTTCCTGGTGGTGCTGCGCCCGTTCAAGGTGGGCGACTACATCACCGCTGCCGGCCAGACCGGCACGGTTTCCGACATCGGCCTGGTGACCACCATCATCACCACCGACAACAACCTGCGCGTGATCATCGGCAACAACAAGCTGTTCTCGGAAAACATCATCAACTACAACGTCAATGCCACGCGCCGCACCGACCTGCGTTGCCAGATTGCCTACAGCGTCGATCCGCAGGTGGCCATCGCCAAGCTGACCGAACGCATCAAGGCCATTCCCAATGTGCTGCAGACGCCGGCGCCGGGCATCGTGATCCAGGAATTCAACGCCACCGGCACCCTGATCGCCCTGCGCGTACATGCCCCGACACCCAATTTCGGCCAGGTCTATACCGATGTGCAGAATGCCATCGCCGAAGTCTGCCTGAAGGAAGGCTGGCCGGCACCTGCCACCTACCAGGTGGCCGTGCCGCTGGCGCAACCGCCGCAAACCTGAGGCTAACGCCCCACACCGCTGGTCCGTAGCGCCTGACGGACCGGCTTTTGCCGCCCCACGAAGGGGCGGGCAAGGTACAATCGCGGGTTGGAACGCATTTCCGCCCAGTAACCGTGCACCAGAGCGACCCGCCGTGACCACCCATTCCAACGCCTCCACCCACACCGCCGCCGTCAAGGCCTACCTGCAAGACCTGCAACAGCGCATCGTCGCGGCCCTGGAAGCGGCCGATGGCAAGGCCTTCCTGTCGGATTCGTGGGAACGCCCTGAGGGCGGCGGTGGCACTTCGCGCCTGCTGGAGGAAGGAAACCTGCTGGAGCGCGGCGGCGTGGGCTTCTCGCACGTGATGGGCAAGAACCTGCCTCCATCGGCGGCCGCCAACCGCCCGCAGCTGGCAGGTCGTGCCTGGGAAGCCATGGGGGTGTCGCTGGTACTGCATCCGCGCAATCCCTATATTCCGACGGTGCATATGAACGTACGTTTCTTCACCACCCATGTGGAGGGGGAGGAAGCGGTCTGGTGGTTCGGCGGTGGCATGGACCTGACGCCCTACTACGGTGTCGAGGACGACGCCCGCCATTTCCACCGCACCTGTCGCGATGCGCTGCAGCCGTATGGCGAAGATCTGTACCCGCGCTTCAAGACCTGGTGCGATGACTATTTCTACCTGAAGCACCGCAAGGAGCCCCGCGGCGTGGGCGGCATCTTCTTCGACGATTTCAACGCCCTGCCCTTCGAGCAGGCCTTTGCCATGCAGCGCAGCGTGGGGGATGCCTTCCTGGATGCCTACCTGCCCATCGTGGCGGCTCGCCGCGAGACGCCCTATGGCGAGCGCGAGCGTGACTTCCAGGCCTATCGTCGCGGACGCTACGTGGAGTTCAACCTGGTCTTCGACCGTGGCACCCTGTTCGGGCTGCAGTCGGGAGGCCGCACCGAATCCATCCTGATGTCCATGCCACCGCTGGTGAAATGGCGCTATGACTGGCATCCGGAAGCCGGCAGCCCGGAGGCCGCACTCTATTCGGACTTCCTGGTCCACAAGGAATGGCTGTAATGGCGCCGCCCGCGGCGCAGCGCTGCATTGCCGTGCTTGGCGGCAGCTTCGATCCTGTCCACAATGGGCATGTCAAGCTGGCCGAGCACTTCGTGGACCTGCTGCATCCGGACGAATTGCGCGTCATTCCCACCGGCAACCCGTGGCAGAAGCACGGTCTGCAAGCCGCGCCGGCCGACCGGATGGAGATGGTGCGCCTGGCCTTCGACCGCCAGCAGGTGCCGGTGGTCATCGATGAGCAGGAAATCCGCCGCGCCAGCGCGACCTATACCATCGACACCCTGCGCGCCCTGCGTGCCGAACTGGGGCCGGAGGTGTCCATCGTGTTCCTGATGGGCGCCGACCAGCTGCAGCACCTGGACACCTGGCAGCACTGGCAGGAACTGTTTGAGCTGGCGCACCTGTGCGCCGCCTCCCGGCCCGGCTTCGAGCTGGCCGACGCCCACGTGCCGCCGGCCGTGAGGGAAGAATTCAAGCGGCGCAACGCTGCGCCGCAAGAGATCCGCAGCACCACGCACGGATACGGCTACCTGGCCCTCGGGCTGGCGGTCGATATCTCGTCGACTGAAATCCGTGCCCAGCTGCAACGCGGCATCCGACCCGATTCGCTGATTCCGGGCAGGGTGCTAGACTATATCGAACAACAACATCTGTACCGAACTCAATAATGGACATCAAAAAACTGCAAACCCTGGTCGTGGACGCTCTGGAAGACGTCAAGGCGCAAGAAATCCGCATCTATGACACCACCCACCTGACCAGCTTGTTCGACCGCGTGGCGATCGCCTCCGGCACCTCGAACCGTCAGACCAAGGCGCTGGCCGCCTCGGTGCGCGACAAGGTCAAGGCCAAGGGCGGCCACGTCATCAGCGTCGAAGGCGAAGATACCGGCGAATGGGTGCTGGTCGACCTGGGTGACATGATCGTGCACATCATGCAGCCGGCCATCCGTACCTACTACCGTCTGGAAGAAATCTGGGGCGACAAGGAAGTGAAGCTGGGCGCAGCCAAGCGCACCGGCACCTCGGCCTCGGCCAAGCGTGCTGCTGCCGACGACGAACCAGCCCCCAAGATCCGCCGTACCCGCGCCCAGGCCGAAGCGGTCGAGGCCAGCCAGGCGCTGGACGACGACGACGCAGCGAAGAAGCCGGCCCGCAAGCCACGCGCCACGTCGACCACCACCACCACCGGTACCCGCGCTGCCGCTGGCACCACCCGCACCACACGTACCACGGGTGCCAAAACCACCGGCGCCAAGACGACGGCCGCCAAGACCACCGCGACCAAGACCACGCGTACCACCGGCACCAAGACCACCGCGGCCAAGACTACCGGCACCCGCACCGCCGCCGGCAGCAAGACCGCCGCGCCCAAGGCCGCGACCACCCGCAGCAGGACTGCTGCCCCCAAGACCCCGACCGGCAAGACCGTGCGTGTGGCGCCCGCCAAGAGCGAGACCACCAAGAAGCCGGCCGCCAAGCGCACCAGCAAGGCTTGATGCAGCTGGTGATCGCAGCCGTCGGCCACAAGATGCCGGCGTGGATCGAGACCGGCTTCCAGGAGTATGCCAAGCGCATGCCACCGGAATGCCGGATCATCCTGAAGGAAATCAAACCCGTCGAACGCTCCGGCAGCCGCACCGCCGAGACTGTCATGGCACAGGAACGCGAAAAGATCGAAGCCGCGCTGCCCAAGGGTGCGCGCGTGATCGCGCTGGACGAGCGCGGGCGCGACTGGACTTCGATGCAGTTGTCGCAGCAACTGGTCCAGTGGCAGCAGGATGGCCGTGACGTGGCCTTCGTCATCGGCGGTGCCGATGGTCTCGATCCCGGCTTCAAGGCCGGCGCGGACACGCTCATCCGCATCTCCAGCATGACCTTGCCACATGGCATGGTGCGCGTGCTGCTGGCCGAGCAACTGTACCGCGCGTGGTCGATTACGCAGAACCACCCGTACCACCGCGCCTGAACCCGTCCACCGCCGGCCTCGCCTCTCCGGTACCGGCTCTTGACATGCATGGCTCAATGAAACAAGCGGACCACAAAATCTACCTCGCCTCGAAAAGCCCGCGCCGCCGCGAGCTGCTGCGCCAGATCGGCATCGATTTCGAACTGATGCTCTCGGACAAGGAAGTCGACGAAAGCGTATTGCCCGGGGAAGCTCCGCTGGACTACGTCGCCCGCGTCACCCGCGCCAAGCTCGACAGCGCGCAGCAGACCATGATCCTGCGCCAGTTACCACACCGTCCCCTGCTCTCGGCCGACACCACCGTGGTGGTGGACGACCTGATCCTGGGCAAGCCGGCCGACCATGACGACGCGGTGCGCATAATCACCCTGCTCTCCGGTCGCACGCACCAGGTCTTGACCAGCGTGGCCGTGGGCGTGACGCTGGGCGTGGAAACCGAGGTCTGGCAGATCGTGCAGCAATCCGACGTCAGTTTTGCGCCGCTGACCAACGAGGCCATTGCCGCCTACTGCAATACCGTCGAACCCTATGACAAGGCAGGTGCTTACGGCATCCAGGGCCTGGCATCGGTGTTCATCAGCAATATCGTGGGTAGCCATTCCGGTATCATGGGGCTGCCGCTATTCGAGACGGCTCAACTACTACAACAAGCGGGCGTTCGAATCCTATGAGCGAAGACATCCTCATCAACATCACGCCGCAGGAGACGCGGGTTGCGCTGATCCTGCAAGGCGCCGTGCAGGAGTTGCACATTGAGCGCACCCTCTCGCGCGGCCTGGCCGGCAACATCTACCTGGGCAAGGTGGTGCGGGTGCTGCCGGGCATGCAATCGGCCTTCATCGACATCGGCCTGGAGCGCGCCGCCTTCCTGCACGTGGCCGACATCTGGGAAGCCCGTCCGCATGACGGCCAGAACGCGCCTGCCATTCCCATCGAGAAACTGCTGCACGACGGTCAGAGCATCACGGTGCAGGTGATCAAGGACCCGATCGGCACCAAGGGTGCACGGCTGTCCACGCAGATCTCCATTGCCGGGCGCATGCTGGTCTACCTGCCGCAGGACAAGCACATCGGCATTTCGCAACGCATCGAGAACGAAGCCGAGCGCGAGCTCTTGCGCAGCAAGGTGCAAGCCCTGCTGCCGGCCGAGGAAAAAGGCGGCTTCATCATCCGCACCATGGCCGAAGATGCCTCCGACGCCGACCTGCAGATGGACGTCGAATACCTGCGCACCACCTGGGCCACCATCATCAAGCAGGCCAAGACCAAGCCGGCGCCCACGCTGCTGCACCAGGACCTGTCGCTGGCCCAGCGCGTGCTGCGCGACTTCGTGTCCGACCAGACCGCCACCATCCAGGTCGATTCGCGCGAGAACTTCCACATGCTGCAGGAGTTCGGTGCCATCTATACCCCTTCGGTACTGCCCAAGCTGATGCACTATCGCGGCGAGCGCCCGCTGTTCGACCTGTATGGTGTGGAAGAGGAAATCGAACGCGCCCTGGGACGTCGGGTGGACCTGAAGTCGGGTGGCTACCTGATCGTCGACCAGACCGAGGCGATGACCACCATCGACGTCAACACTGGCAGCTTCGTCAATGGTCGCAACTTTGACGACACCATCTTCAAGACCAACCTGGAGGCGGCGCACGCCATCGCGCGCCAGCTGCGGCTGCGCAATCTGGGCGGCATCATCATCCTGGACTTCATCGACATGGAGAGTACGGAGCACCGCCAGGCGGTGCTGGCCGAACTGGGCAAGGCCCTGCAGCGCGACCGCACCAAGATCTCGGTGTCGGGATTCTCCACGCTGGGCCTGGTGGAAATGACGCGCAAGCGCACCCGCGAATCGCTGGCCCATATCCTGTGCGAAACCTGCCCGGCCTGCAAGGGCCGTGGCCAGGTCAAGACGCCGCGCACGGTGTGCTATGAAATCCTGCGCGAAGTCATGCGCGAGGCCAAGCAGTTCAACCCCCGCGAATTCCGCATCCTGGCCTCGCAGGTGGTGGTGGACATGTTCCTGGAAGAAGAGTCGCAGCACCTGGCCATGCTGGGCGACTTCATCGGCAAGCCGGTTTCGCTGCAGGTCCAGAGTGATTATCAGCAGGAACAGTACGACATCATTTTGATGTGATCCCTCCCCCGTATTGCCCGGCAAAGCCGGGCGCACCGCATCGCGCAGATTTGATGGGAACCGGCCCCGGCGCAAGGCGGTGCCTGCGGCGCATGGATTACAATGCGCACTTCGCGGCCCGCCTGCGCGTTCTTTCGCTTTCCATGCCCACCTATACCTCACTGGCTGTCTTCCTGCTGTCGGCAATTTCGCTGGTCATCGCAAGTGGCTTTTCCCTGGGTGCGGGGATGCTGGTGCTGGGTGCGTCGGTACTGTTGCGCCCCACCTCGCGGCGCCCGCGCTTGGCGGCACCGGATTATCTGTTCATCGCCGCCCTGGGCTTCTATTTCCTGTTGCATGTGATCCTGAACCTGGTGCATCACGCGCCGGGGCGGGAATACGATGCTCCCCTGCGCTTCCTGCTGGCGATCCCGGCGTTGCTGTTGCTGTGCGCTTTCCCGCCCAGGCCGCTGGCGCTTTGGTCAGGTGCGGCAATAGGCGCCATCGGTGCCGGGCTGTTGAGTCTCTGGCAATGGGCGGCCCTGGATCTGGACCGGCCCGGTGGCAGTACCAATCCGATTCAGTACGGCAACATCAGCGTGCTGCTGGCGGTACTCTCGGCCTATGGCCTGGCGCGTGCGCTGGCGCTGGGCCACGGACTGCGCTGGAAACTCTTGCATGCCACCGGCGTGCTGATGGCCCTGGTCGCCACGCTGCTCAGCGGCAGCCGGGGCAGCTGGCTGGCCCTGCCCTTCTGCGTGGTACTGGCGGCCTACTTGCTGATACGCGCCGGCCAGGCCCGGCGCCTGCTCAAGCCAGCCGCGCTTGCTCTGATCGTACTGGCGGCACTGGCGCTGCTACCGCATTCGCCGCTGACCGACCGCTACCGGCAGGCCGTGAGCGAGGCCGGCGATTACCTGCGACACGCCGAGGCCCAGTCCTCGGTGGGCGCGCGCCTGGAGATGCTGCGCGTGGGCCTATACCTGGCGCCACAGCACCTGCTGCTGGGATCTGGCAAGGGAGGCATGATGCAGAGCAAGCAGCGCATGGTCGAAGAAGGCCTGGCGTCGGCCTCGGTGGCAGAGCATACCCACCTCCACAATGAATACCTGGATGCCCTGGTCAAGCATGGCATTCCCGGCTTGCTGGCCGTGTTGGTGCTGTACCTGCTGCCATTGCGCCTGTTTGCCGAGCGGGCGGCCCGTGGCATGACCATCGATGCCCGCATGGCCGCCGGCGCCGGCATGATGCTCATGCTGAGTTACCTGGCCTTCGGGCTGACCCAGGCTTTCCTGACACACAATAATGGCGTGATGATGTTCGCCTTCCTGGCCGTCATCTTGTGGTCCTTGGCACGGCAACAGCCTGCTGGCCCGGCGAACACGGCATAATCTCACTTTTTCGTTACTGCACGACCTGCAAGCAAGGATTCTCCCGATGCTGTCCTATAACATGAAACGCCTGGCTGCCCTGCACTTGCCCTACAAGAGGCGGCTGGCCGTGGCGTTCATCGCCATGATCGTCACCGCCGCCACCGAGCCGGTGGTGCCCTATATCTTCCAGGTGCTGCTGGACAAGGGCTTCGTGGGCAAGCCGACCTTCTCGCTCTGGCTGGTGCCGGCGGCGGTGATCGGCATCTTCTTCATCCGCGGCATCGCCACCTTTACCAGTTCTTACATGATGACCTGGGTGTCCACCCGCATCCTCAACGAACTGCGCCGCCAGATGTTCGCCCGCATGCTGGACCTGCCGGTGCAGTTCTATGCCACCAACACGGTAGGCAAAGTGATCAATTCGATGATGTTTGAAGTGCAGCAGATCATCGACATGGTCACCAAGGTCTTCACCTCCATCCTGCGTTCGGCACTGACCGTGCTCGGCCTGCTGGCCTGGCTGCTGTACCTGAACTGGGTGCTGACCATCGTCACCCTGGTCCTGCTGCCGCTGGTAACCATCGTGGTGCGCACCACCGGCAAGCGTCTCAAGAAACTCAACCGCGATTCGCTCAACGTCAACGCCGAGATGACCCAGGTCATCGAGGAAACCACCCGCGCCCAGCAGGTCATCAAGATATTTGGTGGCCAGGACTACGAGAAGGAGCGCTTCCATCGTCGCGCCGAGAACCTGCGCAGCTATACCATGCGCATGACGGCTGCCTTTGCCTCCACCGTTCCTATCACCCAGCTCATGACCGCCACCGCGGTGGCCATCGTCATCGTGATGGCCCTGATCCAGTCCGGCAACGGCCAGATCACCGTGGGCGGTTTCGTCTCCTTCATCACCGCCATGCTGATGCTGCTGGCACCGTTGAAGCAACTGGCCGAAATCAACGGCCCGCTGCAACGCGGCATGGCCGCGGCCGAAGAAGTCTATAACCTGATCGACAAGACCACCGAACGCACGACCGGCCAGCCATTGACCGCGCGCGCCACCGGCAAGCTGGACTTTGTCGATGTCAGCTTCGCCTACCCCGGCCACGAGCAACTGGCGCTGAAGAACCTCAACCTGCAGGTCGACGCTGGCGAGACCATCGCCTTCGTGGGCATGTCCGGCGGTGGCAAATCAACCCTGGTCAGCCTCATCCCCGGGTTCTATTCCAGCACCTCGGGCGAAATCCTGCTCGATGGCCGTCCCATCGAGACCATCTCCCTGCCCAGCCTGCGCCAGCAGATCGCGATGGTGAACCAGAACACGGTGCTCTTCGATGACACCCTGGCCGCCAATATCGCGTACGGCGATGCAAGACCAGATGCAGCGCGCGTGGCCGCAGCCGTCGAGGCGGCACACCTCAACGACGTCGTTGCAGGGCTGCCGGAAGGCCTGCAGACGCGCATCGGCGATAACGGCTCGCGCCTGTCCGGCGGACAGCGTCAGCGTGTGGCCATCGCTCGCGCCATCTACAAGGATGCCCCCATCCTGATCCTGGACGAAGCCACTTCCGCGCTGGATACCGAATCCGAACGCGCCGTGCAGGCTGCGCTGGATCGGCTGATGCAGGGCCGCACCACCTTCGTCATCGCCCACCGCCTCTCGACCATCGAACGCGCTGACCGCATCGTGGTGCTGTCGCACGGACAGATCGTCGAAGTCGGCAATCACCAGGCCTTGCTGCAGAAGGAGGGGGTCTACGCCAACCTGTACCGTCTGCAGTTCTCCCAGCAACAGGAAGCCTCCGTCTGAGCATGCCCATGCAAAACTGCCTGATCCCCCCCGAACTGCTGAAGAAATCGGACAAGATCCTCTTCATCGCCCACCTGGCGCTGGGCGACTTCACTTACCTGCAGAATTTCTTCAAGGCCTTCGCCGCGCAAAATCCGCATCTGAAGGTCCACCTGTGGGTCGACGAAGTGCGCCGCACCGCCGATGCCGACCAGTGGCCGCATCTGAAGAAGTATTCGCTCTACGACTGGACTGCCGCCTGCCCCTTCTTCGACAAGGTCTACACCCGCACCTACAGTCCAGATCTGTACCGCGCCTCTATCGCGGAGGCACGTGGCGAGAACTATCCCATCGTGGTGTCTCTGGCGACGCTGCGCCCGCACCTGTATGCCGCTCTGGCACGCGAGATCAGCCCGCAAGGATGGGTGGTCGGCATGCGCAAGAAGGTCTCGCTCTTCCAGCCGCATCACCTGCTGGCCTACCGCCAGCTGGATGCCGAGGTGCCGGCTTACCGCAGCACCGATCCGGAACACCACATCAGCGATGTGTATGCCTTCTGGTTCCGTCAATTGAGCGGCCTGGAGGTCAAGGACGAGGCACGGTTCCCGTTCGTGGACATTCCGCTGCAATGGCACCAGTATGCGCAGGAGCAACTGGTGCGCTGGCAATTCGCCGCACGTAGCGGCAAGCTGGTGTTCATCAATCCCTACGCCAAGACCAAGAAACGCTGCTGGCCGCTGGAGCAGGTGGCTGCGCTGATCCAGGCCATGCAGGGGCGCGAGGGCTGGCAGGATGCCTGCTTCATCGTCAACGCAGTACCGCAGGAACTGGCTCATGCACGCGAGGTGATCGGCCGCTACCAGTTGCAGCGCACCGAGATTTTCAGCGCGGAAGAGAACTTCTTCCAGTTGCCGGCCATGCTGGCCGAATGCGACCTGATCATCTCGGTGGAGACGGCCGTGATGCACCTGGCCAATGCAGTGCGCGTGCCGGTGATTGCACTGATGCGACAGAAGAATCCGGAATGGGTACCGGTCGACCGCGCCCACAGTATCGTCATCACCGCACCGGGCCGCCGCGACTGGGTCAAGGCGGTCAGCGTCGAACAAGTCATGAAAGCCATCTGATGAACGTCCCCAGCCAAGCAGACATCCAGGCGCAGCCCGACAATGGCAAGCCCTCGTTCCACATCGCCTTCTGCGTGGACAACAATTATTTCCGCGCCATGGGTGGCACCATCGCCTCCATCGTCGCCAACAATCCGGGACAGCATTTCACCTTCCACGTGCTGGCTTTCGAGGTGTCGGATGACCATCAGCGGCGCCTGAAACAACTGGAATCGATGTACCGCGTGAAGACCGAACTGCATTTGGTGGACCTTAAGGCGTTCACGCAGTTCTCGCATTTCCTGGGACATTCGCATTACTCGCTGTCGATCTTCACGCGCCTGGTGATCCCCACCGTGCTGGCCCAGGTGACCGACCGCGTGCTGTACCTGGATGCGGACATCCTGTGCTTCAACCGCCTGGATGAACTGGTGGATATGGATATTTCCGGCGACATCGCAGCGGTGATACCGGATGCCCCCGTGACACTCAAGCGGCGTGTCGCAGCATTGGGGCTGGCACACAATGAATATTTCAATGGCGGCGTGATATTCATCAACACTCTTCGATGGCAGGCGGAGGATATTACCGCCAAGATCCTCGACGCCTTGATCAACAGCAAGACCGACATGCGTTTCCCCGATCAGGATGCTTTCAATATCGTGTTGAATGGCAGGGTGCGCAATCTGTCGCCGAAATGGAATTACTTGTACGACCTGATTCACGACCTCAACGTCAACCGCTTCGCGCTCAAGCCGGTCGGCAAAGCCATCTTCGTTCATTTTGCCGGCGCAGTGAAACCGTGGGCGGCATGGACCCGGCACGAGGCCTGCGACCTGTTCCGGCGCTACCTGGATATCTCACCCTGGGCCGACATGTCGCTGGACCAGGAACCGCGCAATACCAAGGAAATGCGCATGCATTCGCGCTTCATGTATCGCCAGGGACGCCCGCTGGAAAGCCTGAAGTGGTATGTGCGCTATCTGCGCAAGCGCCGCGCCCGCTAACCAAGCTCGTCTCCCACAAGAAGAACAGACTCACTTTCGTACCTGCCATGCCGATCACCAGCAAGCACATCCTCATCAGTCGCACCGACAACATCGGTGACATCGTCTTGACCCTGCCGATGGCGGCGCGTCTCAAGGAACTCAATCCGGGGGTCAAGATCAGCATGCTGTGCCGTCGCTATGCGGCCGATGTGGTGCGTTATTGCGACGATATCGATGAAGTAGTGGAAGAGGAAAGCGTGGGCGAAAATCTCTATGGTTTCCTGCGTGCCAGCGATATCGACACCGTGATCCTGGCCCAGCCCAACCGCGATCTGGCCAAGGCTGCCTTCTTCGCGCGGGTGAAGCACCGGGTCGGTAATGCACGCCAGAAGGTATACCAGCTAATCTACTGCAATGATCGCGTACGCTTCAGCAAAGGCTTATCCGGGAACCACGAGTCGCAGATCAACTTCGAGTTCCTGCGCCCCTATGGCGACAGCCATATTCCGGCTCGCGAAGAGATTGCCAACAGCTATCATTTTTCGATTCCGGTCGACGCCGGGATCGCGGCAGAGCTTGCGCCCCACGCGTTCAACCTGATCCTGCACACCAAGTCCAACGGGCACGGCCGCGAATGGCCAGTGGAGCGCTACACGGAGCTGGCACGGACACTGCAGCAGCAACCCGGACTGCGCATCTGGCTCACCGGCAGCACCGACGAAGGAAAGTGGCTAGAGCAGCATGCCGGCGCCTTGCTGACCCTGCCGCACGTGGTCAATACCTGCGGCAGTATGAGCCTGGCACGCTTGACGCAGTTCATCTCCCAGGCCGATGGCCTGATCGCCAGCGGCACCGGTCCGCTGCACCTGTCGGCGGCGATCGGTCAGCGTACCCTTGGCCTGTTCCCGCCGACCCGTCCCATGCACCCCGGTCGCTGGGCGGCACTGGGCAAGCGCGCCAGCAATTTGTGTACCGATCAACCGTCCTGCCAGGGCTGCGAAAAGCTGCGCATCATGACTTGTGATTGCATGCGCGCCATCGGCGTGCAGAGCGTGCTGGAGGTAGTCCAGGGCTGGATCGCCGACAGACAGGCGACAGACAGGCAATAGCGGCCGGGCAGGCCGGCCAGCGCGGCTAGGCGTTCGCGGGCAGGCCGGCCGAAGCCTGTTTGTACCGCCCTATCGCGCAGAAGAAGATGGCCAGGTTGATTGTGTAAAAGCCATTGAGGATCACCCAGAAGAACATCACATCGGTGAAGTCGAACACCCAATAGCCCAGGCACAGGGCCACGCCCATGGCCGCGTAGGTCCTTACCTTCACGTCGGCGTGCCCCAGTTCGCGCCAGAACATCACCAGCGGCACGAGGTAGGTCAGCACCCAGGCCACCAGGCCACCAGTCCCCCACAACGCCATCTGGAACAACATGCCATTGTGCGAGTGCGGAAGCTCGGCCACTGCGTTGGAAATCTCCCCCCTGTCGGCCAGGCGATGCAGTTCCGGCTTGAATCCTTCCCGCCCCACGCCGAATCCAGGATGCTCCCGATAGAGCTGCCAGGAGCCCAGCCAGATCTGCAGGCGCTGGCCCACGGAAGTTTCGCGGTCGCTGCGATCAGAATACGCCTGGATGTCATCACCGATATCGTAGATGCGTTGCTTCACCATGTCGCTGGAGAGCATGGCGACACCCACCAGCACCAGCGGCAGCAGCAGGATCAGCATCTTGCGCATCATGCTCAGTTGCTTCAGATACAAAATGAGGAAGACGGCGTAGAACGGCAGCACCAGCCAGGTGCCGCGGGTCTTGACCATGAAGGTCACGCCCAGGGCCAGGACGATGGCCACGATGCGCAGGCAGCGCTGCAAGGTCGACATCGGCAGTTGCAGTGACAGCAACAGCCAGGTTCCGATGAGCATCGCCGCATTCGAAAACGCAATCCCTGCCATGAAACCCAGGCTGCCGGAATTGGGCAGGCTGCCGCCATCGGTGATCATCCAGGCCTTGGCGAAACACAGGACGCAGGCCAGCATCCAGGCCCATGGCAACCAGTCCAACGCCGTATCGGTCACGCGCCAGACCGCCAGGAACACCATCACGAAGAAGGCCAGCCGCAATGGGCGGTCATAGTCACGGAAAGTGAAGTGCCCCACACCTACCTGATGGATCAGCACCGCCAGGGCCGGCAAGGCCATGACGACGAAGAGCACTTTCATCGACGGCAGTTGGGCTTGCCACCCGGGCGTCCGGTGGCGATAGACGAACAGGGTCACGATGCCCAGGAAGACCAGCAAAAACAGGCTGGCATTGGACAAGTTGGGCAACACCAGGCCTAGGGAAGAAAAGGCCAGAAGGACGGCGAGCGACGGCAGCCGACACGAGGAAATCTGCATAGTATTTGTTATGTTCTTATGGGATCAGGGGCCATCAGACTAGTACTCGACCACGACCGCTTCCTTGCCAAACGACGCCACCAGCGTCGATTGCAGGCTGTCACTGGGATTGACGCGCCAGGCATCGCCCAGCACCACCTCGCAGGCCGCATCGGATTGCTGGTAGCGCATCACGAAAGGCAGGCCCTGCTCCTGGCGATGCGCGGCCAGCGTATCGCGCAGATGATTGGGGTCGATCGCCTTGTTGATCGACACCACCATGCGCACGCCATACTGGATGCGCGCCGCGCCCAGGTCCATGACCTTGTCGGCCGCCACCCGCAGGCCGCCATTGAAGCGGTCTTCCGAGACCTTGCCCGAGACCACCAGCAGCTCATCTTCCTTGATGAGATGCTTGAAGGGTTCGAACAGCTCGTTGTAGATGGTGGCCTCGATCACGCCAGTGCCATCGTCGAGCGTGCAGATCACCAGCTTGCCGCGCTGGGTCATCTGCACCCGCACACCTGTGATGATGCCGGCCAGGCTGCGCGGCTCCCAGGAGGGTTCCAGGCTGGAAATCTTGGTGCGCACGAAACGCCGCACTTCCTTTTCATAGGCGGAGAAGAGGTGGCCGGAGAGGTAGAAGCCCAGTGCGCCCTTTTCCTCGGTCAGGCGCTGCTTGTCGCTCCAGGGCGGTACCTGGACGTATTCCAGCGGCGCTTCCAGGTCGCTGTCGTCACCGCCGAAGAGGCTGACCTGGTTGGCCGATTTCTCGGCCTGTTCCGCACTCTCCCAGGCCAGGTTGACCGAGGCCTGGAGGATGGCGCGATCGACCTTGAAGCAGTCGAAGGCTCCGGCACGGATCAGCGAGTCGATGGTGCGGCGGTTGATCTGCTTCTTGTCCACCCGTTTGGCGAAATCGAACAGGTCCTTGAAGGGACCGCTCTTGCGTGCTTCCAGGATGGCTTCGATGGCATTCTGGCCGGCCCCCTTGACTGCCCCCAGGCCATAGCGGATCTGGGTGGCCTTCTTGCCGGGCTCGCCCACGGGCATGAAGCGGTAGTCGGACCTGTTGATGTCCGGCGGCAGGATGGCCAACTTGCAGATGTCGATCGAATCTTCGATCAGGATCTTGACCTTGTCCGTGTCTTCCATGGCCAGCGACAAGTTGGCGGCCATGAACGCGGCAGGGTGATGGGCCTTGAGGTAGGCCGTGTAGTAGGACAGCAGCGCATAGGCCGCCGCGTGCGACTTGTTGAAGCCGTAGCCGGCGAACTTTTCCATCAAGTCGAAGATCTCGTCGGCCTTGGTCTGGTCCAGCCCGTTCTTGGCCGCACCTTCGCGGAACAGCTCGCGGTGCTTGGCCATTTCCTCGGCCTTCTTCTTGCCCATGGCCCGGCGCAGCAGGTCGGCGCCGCCCAGCGAGTAGCCGCCGATCACCTGCGCCATCTGCATCACCTGCTCCTGGTAGACCATGATGCCGTAGGTCTCGGAGAGAATGTCCTTGGTACGCGGGTCAGGGTAGTCGAAGGCTTCACCGTGCTTGCGCTTGCAGAAGTCGGGGATCAGGTCCATCGGGCCGGGACGATACAGCGCCACCAGGGCAATAATGTCCTCGAAGCGGTCGGGACGGGCGTCCTTCAACATGCCTTGCATGCCGCGGCTTTCCAGCTGGAATACGGCGACCGTCTTGGCCTTGGTCAGCAGTTCATACGAGGGCCGATCATCCAGCGGCAGCTTGGCCAGGTCGAACTCGGCCATGGCCGGGTCCAGCATGCGGATGTAGCGTACCGCCCGATCCAGGATGGTGAGCGTGGTCAGGCCCAGGAAGTCGAACTTGACCAGGCCGACGGCTTCGACATCGTCCTTGTCATATTGCGACACCACGCCGGAATCGCCGCCCTGCGTATAGAGCGGGCAGAAATCGGTGAGCTTGCCAGGGGCAATCAGCACGCCACCGGCGTGCATGCCGATGTTGCGGGCGATCCCCTCGACCTGCTGGGCCAGGCCCATCAGCTGCTTGACCTCTTCTTCGTTCTCCAGCCGCTCCTTCAACAGCGGTTCTTCCTCGATGGCGTCAGCCAGGGTCACCAGCTTGCCCGGCTTGAAGGGGATCAGCTTGGAAATGCCGTCGCAGAAGTTGTAGCCCAGGTCCAGCACGCGACCGACGTCGCGCACCGCGCCCTTGGCCGCCATGGTACCGAAAGTGGCGATCTGCGAGACCGCCTCCTTGCCGTAACGATCCTTCACATACTGGATCACCCGGTCGCGGCCTTCCTGGCAGAAGTCGATGTCGAAGTCGGGCATGGAGACGCGTTCCGGGTTCAGGAAGCGTTCGAACAGCAGGTTGTAGCGCAGCGGATCAAGGTCGGTGATCAGCAGACAGTAGGCCACCAGCGAGCCGGCGCCGGAACCCCGGCCGGGGCCGACCGGCACGCCATTGTTCTTGGCCCACTGGATGAAGTCGGCCACGATGAGGAAGTAGCCCGGGAACTTCATCTTGATGATGGTGTTGTTCTCGAACTCCAGCCGGGCCTCATAGCGCGCACGCTCTTTTTCGCGCTCGGCCTCGTTGGGGAACAGTTCCTTCAGGCGTACCTCCAGACCAGCCTTGGTCTGCGCTACCAGGAAGTCGTCGATGGTCATGCCGTCCGGCGTGGGGAAGTCCGGCAATTGCGGCTTGCCCAGTTGCAGCACCAGGTTGCAGCGCTTGGCGATTTCGACGGTATTGGCAATGGCGCCCGGCAGGTCGGCGAAGAGCTCGGCCATCTCGGCCTGCGACTTGAAATACTGTTGCTCGTTGAAGCGCTTCACCCGGCGCGCATTGGCCATGATCTCGCCCTCGGCGATGCAGGTGCGGGCTTCGTGGGCGATGAATTCTTCGGGATTCTGGAACTGGACCGGATGGGTGGCCACGCAGGGCAGGCCCAACTTGGCACCCAGCGCCACGCTCTGGCGCACCTGTACATCCATGTTGGGCTGGCCAGCGCGCTGCAGCTCCAGGTAGAAGGCGCCGGGGAAGATGTCGGCCCAGCGGCGGGCGCAGGCTTCGGCCTGGGCCAGATTGCCGTTGTCGATGGCCTGACCGATGTCGCCCAGGCTGGCGCCGGACAGGGCGATCAAGCCATTGCCACCCTCCTGGTGGCGCAACGCCTCCAGCCATTCCATGCGCACTTCGGCGCGGCCCTTATATTGGTTGCTCAGCCAGGCCTGGGACAGGACTTCACATAATTGCAGGTAGCCGTGACGGCTCTTGATCAACACCAGCAGCCGGAAAGGCTTGTCACGGTCGGCATCGTTGGTGATCCACAGGTCGCAGCCGGCAATGGGCTTGACGCCTTTGCCACGCGCTTCCTTGTAGAACCGCACCATGCAGAACAGGTTGGAGAGATCGGTCACCGCCAGGGCGGCCTGGCCATCCTTGGCAGCGGCCTTCACGATGTCGTCGATGCGCACCAGGCCATCGACGATGGAGTACTCCGAGTGCATTCGGAGATGTACAAATTGCGGGGTAGTCATAGGACGACATTTTACCGGAGCTTGGGATGCACTTCGGCTTTGCGGTGTCAGCTTTTCACAGGAATTCAACTGTCTGTGAACAATTTACACAAATCTGCTCGAAATATTGCTAGAAGCCGCCTTGATCTGCATCAGAGAAGCGACATCCAGCCGGGTAGCCTCCGGCAAATTGCTGCGAACGCCCTGCCCGCACGTATATAATGCTGACAATTCAAAGACTTAGAGCTGAGTAACGAACCATGCAGTCCCCCGATACACCCTACGTCAACATCGCCGCCTACAAATTCGTCAGCTTCGACGATACCGCTGAAAAGCGTCCCGAATTCCTCGCATTTTGCCAACAACACAACTTGCGCGGCACGGTGATCCTGAGCCCGGAAGGCATCAACCTGTTCCTGGCTGGCCTGCGACCGGACATCGACGCCTTCCTCGCCTGGCTGCGTGCCGACCCGCGTTTCACCGACCTGATCGTCAAGGAAAGCTATTCCGAGAAGCAACCGTTCACGCGCATGCTGGTGAAACTGAAGGCTGAAATCATCACCATGAAGCATCCGCTGATCAAGCCCGAGCTGGGGCGGGCGCCTTTCGTGGAGCCCACGCAACTCAAGCGCTGGCTGGACCAGGGCCATGACGACGAGGGCCGTCCGGTGGTGATGGTCGATACCCGCAATGGCTTCGAGGTCGATGTCGGCACCTTCGAGAATACCGTCGATTACCGCATCAACAAGTTCACCGAATTCCCCCAGGTCATCGAAGACCACAGGGCCGATTTCGCCGGCAAGACCGTAGTCACTTTCTGCACTGGCGGCATCCGCTGCGAAAAAGCGGCCATCCACATGCAAAACATCGGCTACGACCATGTCTACCAGCTCGAAGGCGGCATCCTGAAGTATTTTGAGGATGTCGGCGGCGCCCATTACAACGGCGACTGCTTCGTCTTCGACTACCGCACCGCCCTGAGCCCGGAGCTGAAGGAAACCCAGACCGCCCAGTGCTTCGCCTGCCGCGCCGTAGTCACGCCCCGCGAGCAGTTGTCGCCGGATTACGTGCCGGGCAAGTCCTGCCCGCATTGCGCTTCGGTGCAGCGCAAGGGGCAGGAAACGCAAGAAACCGCGTCCGCCCAGGCCTGATCGCCCCCTCCTGCAGCAATGAAAAAGCCGGCCCCAGTGAACTGAGGCCGGCTTTTTTGCGTCCGCCTTGGCGGTTGCTGGATTTCTTCCTGCTGCTTACTTCTTGAACTTGGCTGCGGTTTCCACCACGCGTGCACCGAAGAGCTTGGCGGTTTCCAGGTCGCCCGGCAGCGGGCCTTCTTCCGGCGAGGAATCCGACGGGCTTTGCGCCATCAGGCCCGAGAAGGAACCGACGAAGTTGATGTCGTTACGTTGAGCAGCCTTGCTGTTGGACGGCATCAGACCGGTGCCGACCCAGATCATGCTGTGCTGCATGCCCAGGGTGAACAGGTAGTGCAGGGTCGAGAGCTTGTCGCCGTTCATGGTCGCCGAGTTGGTGAAGGCGGCACCGACCTTGTCTTTCCACTTCTGGCTGAACCAGGGCTTGGAGGACGCGTCCGCAAACTTCTTGAACTGCCAGGACACGGTCCCCATGTAGGTCGGCGAACCGAAGACGATGGCGTCGGCCGCATCCAGGCTGGCCCACTGCGCATCGGTGATGCTGCCTTCGGCGCTGATGGCGATGAGTTCGACATCGGCGCCGGCAACGCCAGCAGCGCCGGCCTGCACGGCTTCAGCCTGCTTCTTGGTGTGGCCGTAGCCGGAATGGTAGACGATGGCAACTTTGGTCATGACGGGTATTCCTTCTCTAGAGAGTGAAGTGACACGGTGGAAAATCCGCCGGTGTGATCGGTACCGGCGGGCAATGCGACTACGGGACTACAGAATCATGGGGCTGCCGGAGCAGACTCCCGAATCCATCAGCGCGGCAGGTCGAACAACAGGACTTCCGCCTTGTCGCCGTCGCTGATCTCGATGCGGTCCACTGCACTGAGCTTGACGGCATCGCCGGCTTCCAGGGCCTGACCATTGACGCTGACCTTGCCACGGGCCACGTGAATATAGCCCAGGCGGCCTTGCGGCAAGACATAGTCTGCGCGCTGGGTGCCGTCGAACAGGCCGGCGTACAGCTGGGCGTCCTGGTTCAGGCTGACCGAGCCGTCGCGACCGTCGCCGGAAGCCACCAGGCGCAGCTTGCCATCCTTGTCGGCGGCCGAGAAATGGGCCTCCTGGTAACCCGGTTCGGCACCGGCGCGGTCCGGCATGATCCAGATCTGCAGGAAGTGGGTGGTGCCGTCCTGGGAGTGGTTGTACTCCGAGTGGCGCACCCCGGTGCCTGCGCTCATGCGTTGCACGTCACCCGGACGGATCACGCTGCCGTTGCCCATGCTGTCCTTGTGGGCCAGCTCACCTTCGAGCACGTAGGAAATGATCTCCATGTCGCGGTGGCCGTGCGTACCAAAACCCTGACCAGCGGCCACACGGTCCTCGTTGATCACACGCAGCGGGCCGAAACCCATGTGCTTGGGATCATAGTAATCCGCGAAGGAAAAGCTGTGATGCGAATCCAGCCAACCGTGGTTGGCGTGGCCACGATCGTTCGCTTTGCGAAGTTCCATCATGTCAACACCTCTTTCTCAAGTGACGTACAGACCGGAAATGGTTTGTACAAAATGTTTGTCGATGGCGTCACTATAGTGGCTAACTTTTCCCGAGATAAGGTCTAAAATCCGTAGTGTTCATTCAAAAATTTTAAACAAGGGAAAGCGACGTGAACCTGACCCTGGAATCCCTGCTGATCCTGGACATGATCGACCGCAAGGGCAGCTTCGCGGCGGCCGCCGTGGCGCTGGACCGCGTGCCCTCGGCGCTGACCTACAGCGTGCGCAAGCTGGAAGACGATCTCGACGTCCTGCTGTTCGACCGCCGTGGCCACCGGGCCCAGTTGACACCGGCCGGGCTGCAATTGTTGCAGGAGGGCCGGCACCTGCTGCTGGCTGCCAGCGACCTGGAACAGCGTGTCAAGCGCACCGCCACCGGCCGCGAGACCGAGCTGCACATCGTGCTCAACAGTCTGATTCCCTTCGACAAGATGCTGCCCATCATCGACGCCTTCGACCGCGAACAATCCGGCACCCGCCTGCGCTTCACGCCGGGAGTATTGACCGGCGCCTGGGAAAAGCTGATCGAAGGCCGCGCCAACCTGGTCATCGGGGTGACCCTGGATGGGCCGGAGGTCGTGCGCACCAGTGGCCGCTTCCAGATGCAGGAACTGGGCGCCGTGGACTGGGTATTCGCCGTAGCGCCGCAGCACCCGCTGGCCACCGCCGACGAGCCCTTGTCGGCCGAGCTGGTGCGCAGCCATCGCGCCATTGCCGTGGGCGACAACAGCCAGTCGCTGCCGACCTTGACCATGGGCTTGCTGTCGGGTCAGGAAACGCTGACGGTCGCCACCGTGGCCGACAAGCTGCAGGCGCAGCTGGCAGGCCTGGGCTGCGGTCACCTGCCGCGCATCTGGGCGGCGCCCTACCTGGCCTCAGGCGCATTGGTGGAAAAGGAGACCCTGGCGGCCAAACCCAACGATAACTTCATGGTGGCCTGGCCCAAGGCTGAACAGGGCAAGTCGCTGAAATGGTTCATCCAGCACCTGGCCCAACCAGAGGTACGCGCATCGCTGATCGGGCCGGTCACCGCGCCGGAGCCATTGTGAGCGCCAGCGCCTACGTCGGTCGCTTCGCGCCCTCCCCGTCCGGGCCACTGCATGCTGGCTCGCTGGTGGCGGCGCTGGCCAGTTACCTGGATGCCCGCGTCCATGACGGACGCTGGCGGCTGCGCATCGAGGATATCGACGAGACACGCACCGTGCCGGGGGCAGCCGATGACATCGTGGCGACTTTGGCGGCGCTGGACATGCACGCGGACGGCCCGATACTGGTACAAAGCCAGCGCAAGGGACGCTACCAGCTGGCCCGGGAGAAGCTCGGCACGATGGTTTATCCCTGTGGTTGCAGCCGCAAGGAAATCGCCGACTCACAGGTGGGAACGGCCAGCGACGGCGCCGCCATCTATCCCGGCACATGCCGCCGCGGCCTGGTACCGGGCAAGCAGGCCCGCACGCTTCGGCTACGCGTGCCGGATGCCGGGCAGCCGGGGGAGCGGGTGCAGTTCGATGATCGCTGGCTGGGGCCACAGGCACAGCATCTGGCCTCGGAGGTGGGCGATTTCGTGCTGCAGCGGGCCGATGGCTACTGGGCCTATCAATTGGCAGTGGTAGTGGACGATGCGGAACAGGACGTGACTGACGTCGTACGCGGGGCCGACCTGCTGGACTCCACGGCACGGCAGATCTACCTGCAAGGTTTGCTGGGCTATCCGACCCCGCGCTACCTGCACGTACCGCTGCTGATGAATGAGACGGGGGAAAAGTTTTCCAAGCAGAACGGCGCGCAGGCACTGGACCTGGCGCAGCCGCTGCAACAGCTGCAGCGGGCCGCCGCTTTCCTGGGACTTGCAGAGGAGACGAGCCAGTCCCGCGACCGGGAGGCGTTCTGGAACGGCGCGCTCACCGGCTGGCAAGCGCGTTTCGGCTCGCGCTGAAAGAAACGCTCAGCGCTTGGGCATGCCGCCCAGCAAAGCCGCCACCTTGGGCTTGGGACGGTTGTTCTTGGCCAGTTCCGGCTTGGTGGACACGGTCTCGACGGCGCTGGGCTCGTAGGGCTTGAGGAACCAGGGGTCGACCTTCTCGCGGCGCGGCGCGGCGGAGTAGCCGTCGCGGCTGCTGCGGCTGCGATCGCCACGGTCGCTACGTTCACTGCGCTCGCCACGATCCGCGCGCTCGGTCCGTTCACCGCGCTCGCTGCGATCGCCACGATCACTGCGTTCGCCGCGCTCATGACGCGCACGCGGAGCAAAACCGACTAGCTCGGCACGCTCGAACTTCTTCTTGATCAGCTTCTCGATGTCGGTCAGCAGACGGTCATCCTTGTCGCAGAACAACGAGATGGCGTCGCCCGAGGCGCCGGCACGACCGGTACGACCGATGCGGTGCACGTAGTCTTCGGCGTTGTAGGGCAGGTCGTAGTTGATCACACAGGGCAGCTCGGCGATATCCAGGCCGCGTGCGGCCACGTCGGTGGCGACCAGCACTTCGATCTGGCCCTGCTTGAAGGCTTCCAGCGCAGCCATGCGCTCGGACTGGGTCTTGTCACCGTGGATCGCGGAGGCCTTGACGCCTTCGGCCTCCAGGGTGCGTGCCAGGCGCGACGCGCCGATCTTGGTGTTCGAGAAGACGATTACCTGCTTCAGCTGCCGCTGACGAATGATGAAGCTTACTGCATCGGCCTTGGCCGCCTCCTCCACCCTGTAGATGGTCTGGCTGACGTTTTCGGCAGTGGCGTTGCTGCGTGCCACTTCGATGGTGACCGGGTCGTTCTGGAAGCTGGCGGCCAGCTTCTTGATCTCCGGCGAGAAGGTGGCCGAGAACAGCAGGTTCTGGCGCTGCTTGGGCAACAGGTTGATGATGCGCTGCAGGTCGGGCAGGAAGCCCATGTCCAGCATGCGGTCAGCCTCGTCCATCACCAGGATCTGGGTCTGCGACAGGTTCACCGTCTTCTGCTGCACGTGGTCCAGCAGGCGACCCGGAGTGGCGATGACGATTTCCACGCCGGCGCGCAGGATCGCGGTCTGTGGCGACATGTCCACACCGCCGAAGACTACGGTAGAGCGCAACGGGGTGAAGCGGCAATAGGCAGCGACGTTATCGGCCACCTGGTCGGCCAGCTCGCGGGTGGGCGTCAGGATCAGGGCGCGCACCGGGTGGCGGGCAGGCGAAGCGCTGTGGCTGGCGTGCTGCAGCAGACGCTGGATGATGGGCAACGAGAAACCGGCGGTCTTGCCGGTGCCGGTCTGGGCGGCCCCCATCACGTCCCGACCCTGCAGTACCACAGGAATGGCCTGGGCCTGGATCGGGGTGGGATGGACATAGCCTTGTTCGGCCAGGGCTTTCAGGATATCGGGCGAGAGGCCGAAATCTTCGAAGCGGACGGCGGGTGCAGCCGGTGCTGCGGACGCGGACGTGGTGTCGGACATGGTTTATTGCGAACGGTGCGACAGCGCCGCGGCAGCCGCCAGGCGGCTCCGGTGCATGGGGTGCATGCGCACGGGTTCTGATTGCTTTCTGTGTTGATGTGTTACGGGCGAACCGGCCAAACCTGAACGGACGGGCGCTTCGGATGATGCAAAAGACGCTGACCGGGACGACGACCTGCCACGCCCGGAACTCCCTATTATACGCCGCATCGTCACTCGCTTCATGACAGTTTGGTTTCGGCCTCCCGCCGGGCGCCGCCGGCAGGCCGAAAAACAGCGCTGATGCCGGCTGACAATCCCGGCATCAGGCCGATCTGGAGCGACTTCAGCCGATCGTGATGTTGATATCGGGCAAGCCATCGACATGCCCTTGCAGGCGATCACCCTTGACGACCGCCCCCACGCCTTCCGGAGTACCGGTGAAGATGAGGTCGCCCGGGAACAGCTCAACCAGGCCCGACAGGTAGGAAATGGTCTCCGCCACGCTCCAGATCAGGTCCGACAGGTCGCCCTGCTGGCGCACTTCGCCGTTGACCTTGAGCCACACCGCGCCACGCTCGGGATGGCCGGATTGGGCCACCGGCACGATCGCTGCGCAGGGGGCGGACTGGTCGAAGCCCTTGGCCATGTCCCAGGGGCGGCCCAGTTTCTTGGCCTGTGCCTGGATGTCGCGGCGGGTCATGTCCAGACCGACGCCATAGCCATAGACCAGATCCAGCGCCTGCTCCACGGGAATATCGCGCCCCCCCTTGGCCAGTGCCACGACCATCTCGATCTCGTGGTGGTAGTCGGCGGTGGCGGCGGGATACGGCACCACGGAGTCGGTCGGCACGATGGCGTCGGCCGGCTTCATGAAGAAGAATGGCGGCTCGCGATCCGGGTCATGGCCCATTTCGCGGGCGTGGGCGGCGTAGTTGCGACCGACGCAATAGATGCGACGGACCGGGAACGGTGCACCACCCACCACGGGAATGGTGGTCTGGGCGGGTGCGGGAATGGCGAAACTCATCGGGAAGACTCCGTAGTGGCGTAATGCACAAGCACGAATGAAGATAGCCGGTCAATGCCGGCTTGCGTTGACCATCAGTTGTCTGACGTCGTCGTAGTGTAAAAGAAAAGCCGCAGCGCCGCTTGGCGGCCGCAAGGCCGATACGGGCGGCAGATATAGGCGGCAATTCCACCTGTAATCCGCTGGATAAATCCGGATGAATTTGGGACACTGGCTGCACGCTCAGGCCGGTCTCGCCGCCTGCCCCCTTTTCTCCCCCGAATCTCTGCCGAATCACACCATGCGTCAGCAAGCCAATCCTTCCCTCATCCTGCTGCAAAAAGCCCTCGCACTGCATCAAAAAGGCGATCTGGCGCCCGCCGAGGAGCTCTACAAGAAGGTCCTGGTCAAGCTGCCCCGGCATTTCGAAGCCAATTACCTGTACGGCATGCTCAAGCTGCACCAGGAAGACTGGGCTGCAGCCGAAGCGCAACTGGCCAAGGCCATTGACCTCAATCCTGGCCATCTGGATACCTATTTCGACCACGCCGGCGTGCTCGAACAGCTGGGCCGCGACGAAGAAGCGATCGCCCGCTATGATCACCTGATCGCAGCCAAACCCGACTTTCCCGACGCCCTGCTGCGCCGGGGGGCCGCCTTGCGTCGCCTGGGCCGATCCGCCGAAGCCCTGGAAGACTTCGCGCGGGTGCTGAAGATGAATCCGGACAATCACGATGCCTGGTTCCAGCAAGGCAATGCGCAGCACGACCTGTTTGCCTACGCCGACGCACGCCAGTCGTATAGCTCGGCACTGACCCTGCGGCCGGACTTCATCGAAGCCTGGTTCAACCTCGGCAATACCTGCAAGGACAGCTACCTGCTGGAAGAAGCGCTGGCGGCCTACGACCGCGCGCTGGCGGTAAAGCCGGATTTCTACCAGGCGCTGTCCAATCGCGGCTATGTCCTGGTGCAACTGCAACGCCCGCTGGAGGCACTGCAAGCCTATGACCAGGCCCTGGCACTGGACGATAGCTCGGCCGACCTGTGGTTCAACCGGGGATCGACCCTGGAAACTCTGCGCCGCTTCGACGAGGCTGCCATCTCCTATGATCGCGCCCGCGAACTGAACCCCGACGCCTCCTCAGCCCCCTGGAACGACGCCCTCATGCAATTGCTGCAAGGCGACTACCAGAATGGCTGGCGTGCCTATGAGGCGCGCTGGTACACAGAACAGATGCAGGGCCAGTTGCGCCACTTCGCCGAACCACTCTGGCTGGGTGATTTCTCGCTGGAGGGCAAGACCATCCTGCTGCACGCCGAACAGGGCTTTGGCGACACGCTGCAATTCGTGCGCTACGTGCCGCTGGTGGCGGCCATGGGCGCGCGCGTGATCCTGGAAGTGCAACCCGCCCTGGTCAAACTGCTGGGCAATGTCCCGGGAGCAGCCGAGGTGATCAGCAGCCAGCGCTTCATGCGCCCGGCCTTCGACGTGCACTGCCCGTTGATGAGCTTGCCGCTGGCCTGCCAGACATTGAGCGAAGAAGACATTCCGCGAGCGCCCTATCTGTTGCCTGACGCCAGCGCCTGGAGCGACTGGGCGCAACGCCTGCCGCATAACCGTGCACTGCGCGTGGGCCTGGTCTGGGCCGGCAGCTCGGCGCAAACCCATCCTGATGCAGTGCGCATTGACGGCCAGCGTTCCTTGCCCTTTGACGCGCTGGCACCGGTGGTGGAACTGGCACGCGAGCATGCGCATCTTGAATTCTATTCGGTACAAGTGGGCGACACCGCACTGGCCCAGTTGCAGACCCACCCGCTGGCCAGCCACGTCAAGGATTGCTCGCAGGCACTGCGCGACTTCGCCGACACCTCGGGCCTGATCGCCCATCTGGACCTGCTGATCAGTGTCGATACCTCGGTATGCCATCTGGCCGGTGCGCTGGGCACGCCGGTCTGGTTGCTCAATCGCGTCAATACCTGCTGGCGCTGGCAGCTGGACCGCAGCGACACCCCCTGGTATCCCGACTTCACGATCTTCCGCCAGTCCCAGACGGACGACTGGAGCGAGGTCATTGTCCAGGTCCGCTCGGCCCTGCAACAGCGCCTGACCCGACACTGATACCATGCGCGCCGTCGCGGATGGACGAACATCCGTCGGAACCTGGCGCGCCGGCCTGCCTCATACCCTTCAGGCAGGCCTCAATGACCCAATGCACTCCGACCGGCGGCGACGCCCAGCGCGCTGCCGCCCGTACGGAACAAAGACAACAAGGACAACGCTATGCAAACCGGAGCCCCTTCTCCTTCCCCCGCCACCTCGACCACGCATGCGGATGGTCCGCGGCTGCTGGCCGACATCGGTGGCACCAATGCCCGCTTCGCGCTGGAAACGGCACCGGGCCGCATTGAACAGGTGCAGGTGCTGCGCGGTGCCGACTATCGGGAATTCACTGACGCCGTGCAGGCCTATCTCAAGCTGGTAGGCCAGCCATCGGTCCGGCACGCGGTGGTGGCCATCGCCAACCCGGTGCAAGGCGACCAGATCAAGATGACCAACCATGACTGGGCCTTTTCCATCGAGGCTGCGCGGCAGTTGCTGGGGCTGGATCTGTTGCTGGTGGTCAATGACTTCACCGCACTTTCAATGGCCGTTCCGCAATTGCGCGCCGACGAGCGCCAGCAGATCGGCGGTGGCGCGCCCAAGAGCGGCCAGCCGATCGGCTTGGTCGGCGCGGGCACCGGACTGGGGGTGGGCGGTCTGATCCGTGGCGACGGCCACTGGCTGCCGCTGGCCAGCGAAGGCGGGCACGTGGCATTCGCCCCGGCCAACCCACGGGAAGCGGCGGTCCTGGCCTATGCCTGGCAATTCCATGAGCATGTATCGGCGGAGCGCCTGGTATCCGGCCCCGGCCTGGAGTTCATCCATCGCGCCCTGTTGGCCATCGACGGCCATCCCGCTGCCGAACTGAAGGCCGCCGACATCGTCGAGGGCGCGCTCAAGCAGGGTGACGCCATGTGCCGCGAAACGGTGGAGCTCTTCTGCAGCATGCTGGGTACGGTGGCGGCCGACCTGGCACTGACGCTGGGCGCGCTCGGCGGCATCTATATCGGTGGCGGCGTGGTGCCGCACCTCGGGGATTATTTCGCCCGCTCTCCGTTCCGGGCGCGCTTCGAGAACAAGGGACGCATGTCGGTGCTGACCCAGGCCATCCCGACCTACGTGATCACGGCAGAGTATCCGGCCTTCACGGGCGTATCCGCGATCCTGGCCGACCGCCTGGACCCGCGCTAGCTTGCACGGTTCATGCAGACTGCTGCACATGGGCGGCGGTTTGCCATGACGATGCCGGAGCCAGTGGAATTGCTGTAGCTATTCGAGGAGGGGACCTACAGAAAGCCGTCAGGACGAGCGAAAAACGGCTGAGAAGAAATCAAGAGAGGCGAGCCTTGTCTGCGGCACTTGTGGGAAATAGCTGTGGCTGCTTCGTTCCCGACCTGACCAGGTTGACCATGCCACAATGCGCAGGGGCCCGCCGGGGTGCATTGTATCCCAATTCAGCTCACCCCGGCCAGCTAATTCATGGCGCCGCATCGGAAACTGCAAGGCAGCGCAGACGCGTCAACGATTTGCGCGCCCTCCAGACAGGAATGCACTGCTTCAGCGGCAGCGCTGCATCAGATGCCGAGATCCTTCCAGATGGTATCGACGCGCTTCTTCACCTCATCGCTCATCACGATCGGCGTCCCCCATTCACGATTGGTTTCGCCCGGCCACTTGTTGGTCGCATCGATGCCCATCTTGCTACCCAGCCCGCTGATGGGTGAGGCAAAGTCCAGATAATCGATGGGAGTGTTATCGACGAGGACGGTATCGCGCACCGGATCCACGCGCGTGGTGATGGCCCAGATCACTTCCTTCCAGTCGCGGATGTCCACATCCTCATCCACCACCACGATGAACTTGGTGTACATGAACTGGCGCAGGAAACTCCACACCCCGAACATCACCCGCTTGGCATGGCCGGCATAGGACTTCTTCATCTGCACCACCGCCATGCGGTAGCTGCAACCTTCCGGCGGCAGATAGAAATCGGTGATCTCGGCGAACTGCTTCTGCAGCAGCGGCACGAACACTTCATTCAGGGCTACGCCCAGCACGGCCGGCTCGTCAGGCGGTTTGCCGGTGTAGGTGGAGTGATAGATGGCATCGCGTCGCATGGTGATGCGGTCGATGGTGAAGACCGGGAACCAGTCCTTCTCATTGTAGTAACCGGTGTGATCCCCATAGGGACCTTCAAGCGCATGCTCGAATCCGGAGGCATGTTTTTCATCCGGATAGATATGCCCTTCCAGCACGATTTCGGCCGAGGCCGGCACGCGCAACTCGCTACCCATGGCCTTGACCAGCTCGGTGCGACTGCCGCGCAGGAGGCCGGCGAACTGGTACTCGGAGAGGTTGTCCGGCACCGGCGTCACGGCGCCTAATATAGTAGCCGGATCGGCACCCAGGGCGACGGCCACCGGATAGGGCTTGCCGGGGTGGGCAATACAGTGCTCGCGGAAGTCCAGCGCACCACCGCGATGGGCCAGCCAGCGCATGATGACCTTGTTCGGACCCAGGACCTGCTGGCGATAGATGCCCAGGTTCTGGCGCTTCTTGTGCGGCCCCTTGGTAATGACCAGACCCCAGGTGATGAGCGGCGCGATATCGCCTGGCCAGCAGTGCTGGATGGGCAGGCGCGACAGATCGACGTCCTTGCCTTCCCACACCACATCCTGGCACGGCGCCGACCCGCGCTCCTTGGGCGCCATGTCCCATAGCGACTTCACCAGTGTGCCAAGGTCCAGCACATCCTTGATGCCCTTGGGCGGCTCCGGCTCCTTCAGGCGCGCCAGCAGATGACCGATGCGACGCAGTTCGCTGATGCTTTCGGCCCCCATGCCCAGCGCGACGCGATGAGGCGTACCGAAAAGATTCGCTAAAACAGGGATATTTTTCTGATCTACCTGCTCAAAAAGGAGCGCCGGACCTTCGGCTCGCAGGGTGCGATCGGCGATTTCGGTCATCTCCAAGTGCGAAGAAACCGGGTGCGCGACCCGCTTAAGCTCTCCTTTTTGTTGCAATTTGGAAATAAAATCACGCAAATCAGTGTATTTCATACTTTTTAACAAATTTCTTTTTGCATCACAGCCGGCTCAACTATCCCCGGCAAACGCTTGATTCTATTGATTTTTGAAGGAAGGCCACGTTGAATATGATACACAAAAGTTATAAAGAACTATTTTCATAGTATTGACTCGATATAAAGTGGCTTCTACAATTCGCCCACTCTAAACCGAAGAGGTGAGCCGTGGGCTCGTAGAGGCTTGAAAGAAAACAGTCAAGCCAAGCAAGGTATCCAGGGATCCGGGGTCCCAGCAACTCAAGAAGTGTGTCCAGGGCGTCAGCCCTACCCCCCGAAACATGCCATCCGACGGCAGGGCCAGCAGGCCTCGCGGATGGCCTTGCCGTACCGCCTTGCGACGGTAACGTAATAGATTGCAGCGACGACAGTTCAGCCGTCTGGTCTCCACTTCTTGGCCAGGCGAGCCCTGTTTTTGCCGCAATAATGCAGGAGGTTCAATGTCCAACCAAGCTTCCGAGGCGCCTTTATCAGGCGTCCCGCAGGTGCTTCGCCGTGTGAATTTCCGGAGTCTCTCCGGTAACTCGCGCATTGCTCAATTTTTCGGCATCGCCCATCGTGTTCTGACGATACTCGGCATTGCAGCGCTGTTCGTGCTGGGCCTGATGTTCTTCAATCCGGACCTGGCCGACAAGCTGATCAGCATGTCCCCCTTCTCCGATGCCACGGAAGAAGTCCAGCAAGCCGATGTCCCGGCAACCCCGGGGCTGGCCGAACTGATGTCGCCGACGGCGCCAGTGGCGACCACCGCTGCCCTGGCAGGCGTGATGACAGCGGACACGGTGCAGGCTGCACCGATCACCCCGCTGGCAGCGCAGAACCTGTCGGCCGAAGATCGCCAGTTGCTGGGCAACCCGCGTCAGCAAAAGCTGGTCACCAACTGGCTGGCCAAGCGTTATCGCGTGGCCAGCGACGCCGCCGACATGCTGGTCTCGGCCGCTTACCTGACGGCGCGCGACATCAAGCTCGATCCGCTGCTGATCCTGTCGGTGATGGCCATCGAATCGCGCTTCAATCCCTTCGCCGAGAGCCCGATGGGCGCGCAGGGGCTGATGCAGGTGATGTCCAAGGTGCATCATGACAAGTTCCAGGAACTGGGTGGCATCAAGGCCGCCCTCAATCCGGTCGCCAACATTCGCGTCGGGTCGCAGATCCTGAAGGAATACGTCACCCGTGGCGGCTCCGTCGAAGCCGGTCTGAAGAGCTATGTCGGCGCGGCCGACATGTCCAACGATGGTGGTTACGGCATCAAGGTATTGTCCGAGTACCAGAACCTGAAGCAGGTTGCGATGGGCAAGAATATCTCGATCTACACCACGGCCACGGTCAAGCTGCCGCCGGCTTCGGGTGTTGCCGCCAGCGCCGAGCAGTCCAAGCCGGCCAACAACAACGTGGCCTCGGCTGCCAAGCCGAAGGCGGAAGAACAACTCGCTGCCCTGTAAGGGCCGGTGCGTTGCGATTTGGATATTACCGGTATTCAGAACGTAAAAAAGGAGCCCTCGGGCTCCTTTTTTTATGGCTGCTGCCCGAGGCTCCCGGGCTCAGGCGGCCTTTTCCTTCTGACGCTGCGCGAAGAATACGCGCAGACGCGCTACCGCCTCCTGCAGGTTTTCCATCGACGTGGCATAGGACAGGCGGATATAACGACGCGCTGTGAACGGACCGAAATCCAGGCCCGGCACCAGCACCACGCCAGCCTCATTGAGCATCTCCAGGCTCAACCGGTCGGCATCGTCGGATAGTGCGCTGCAGTCGGCATAGACATAGAAGGCGCCGTCCGGCACCACCGGCACGGTGAATCCCAGA
Organism: Herbaspirillum sp. AP02; assembly: GCF_015767275.1. Classification (GTDB taxonomy): domain Bacteria; phylum Pseudomonadota; class Gammaproteobacteria; order Burkholderiales; family Burkholderiaceae_D; genus Herbaspirillum. The sequence continues at coordinate 72,628 of NZ_JADWMY010000008.1, read as the reverse complement.
CTTTCCAGTGCCGGCACGATGTAGTCGCGACGTCGCTTGAATTCGGCTTTGCGCTCTTCGTAGATCGCGATGGTCTCTGGCGTGAAGCAGGCCACGCCCGCATGCTGCGCGATCGAGGAAGCACAGATCAACAGGTTCTGCGCCAGCTTCTCGATCTGCGGCACCAGCGCCGGCGGCAATACCAGCCACCCCAGGCGCCAGCCGGTCATGTTGAAATACTTGGAGAAACTGTTGATGACCACCACGTCATCGCCCAGCGACAGCGCCGAGAACGGTTCGCCCTCATAGGACAGGCCCTGATAGATCTCATCGACGATGGTGAAGCCACCACGCTGGCGGACTTCGCCGACGATGGCGCGCAATTCATCCGGAAGAATCGAGGTCCCGGTGGGGTTCGATGGCGACGCCAGCAGCACGCCCCGGGTGGCCTCGCTCCAGTGCTCGCGCACCATCTGCGCCGACAACTGGAAACGGTGTTCCGGGCCGCTGGCGATAAGCCTGGCCTGGCCTTCGAAGGCGGCCACGAAATGGCGATTGCAAGGATAGCTGGGGTCCGGCATCAGCACTTCGCTGCCACGGTCCACCAGCGCCGCACAGGCCAGCAACAGCGCAGCAGAAGCACCGGCGGTGATGACGATGCGCTCCGGCGCGATGTCCAGGCCATAGACCTGGTGATAGTGCTGCGAGATCGCCGTTCGCAGCGCCGGCAGGCCGGTCGCCGAGGTGTACTGCATCTTGCCCTCGGCCATGGCACGGGTCGCTGCCTCCACGACGGCGGGCGGGGCCGTGAAGTCCGGCTCGCCGATGCCCATGTGGATCAGATGGCGTCCCTGCTGCTCCAGAATGGCAGCCTTCTTGGACAATTCCATCACATGGAAGGGGGCAATGTGCTGCAGACGTGCAGCCAGTTGATTCAGGTTCATGCGCTAATTCCCGACAACGAACACACAACAGGGACACAACAGAAAGAAAACACGAGCAAAAACGGGCCAGAACGGCAGGCCACCAGGCTCGCCGCCAAAGCGAGCCCGTCCGGTTCAACGACGGCCGGCAGCTTCCACTTCGGTGGCACGCGTCTGGGCCGCAAATCGGTCCAGCACGCCGTTGACGTACTTGTGACCATCGATGCCGCCGAAGGACTTGGTCAGTTCGACCGCTTCGTTGATGACCACCTTGTAGGGAATCTCGATGTGGTTCTGCAGCTCGTAGGCACCGATCAGCAGGGCCGCGTGTTCCACCGGCGACAGTTCCTTGATGGGACGGTCGATCAGCGGCGACAGGCCAGCGCGCAGCTTCTCGGCGTCGCGGATGGCACCGGTGAGGAGCGCATCGAAATGCTCGGCGTCGGCCTTGTCGAAACCGTGGGCTTCGCGGATGTGGGCTTCGATGGCGCCCGCATGCTCGTGGTTGAGCAACCACTGGTACAAGCCCTGCAACGCGAACTCGCGGGCGCGGTGACGCGGAGTGCGGTTCTTGTTCGAATTGGCGTGTTGAGATTTGTTCGACATGATGAATGCGGCCGGGGCCTTGAATGACTGAAACTGATGAATGCGAGTGCCGGCCCGATGGCGGACGTCGGCACTGCCGTGCTGCCTGCGCTGCAAGCGGCACGGAAGGAGGGACTTATTCTTCTTCGGTGGCCTGGCCGAGTTCTTCCAGAACGATGGACAGGTTGGCCATTTCCACCGCGACGCGCGCGGCATCGGCGCCCTTCTCGGCCATGCGGACCTCGGCCTGCTCGTCGTTCTCGGTGGTGAGCACGGCATTGGCGATGGGCAGACCGAAGTCCAGGCCGATGCGGGTAATGCCGGCGCCGGATTCATTGGAGACCAGTTCGAAGTGATAGGTCTCGCCGCGGATGACCGCGCCCAGCGCGATCAGGGCGTCGAACTGTTCGGTCTCGGCCATCTTCTGCAGTGCCAGCGGGATTTCCAGCGCACCCGGCACGGTCACGTGCAGGATGTCCTCGTCGGCCACGCCCAGGTGCTTCAGCTCGGCCAGGCAAGCGGCCAGCAGGCCGTGGCAGACGTCTTCATTGAAGCGCGCCTGCACGATGCCGATGCGCAAGCTTTCGCCATTGAAGTCTGGTTCATAGGTTCCGATGGTCATGGCTGTTCCTTCTCGATTGGTTGACTTGCGTAATTGCGTAATCGTGTCGTCCTGCAATCAGGCCCCGTCGCGGGTCTGATAGCCGGTGACTTCCAGCTGGAAGCCGGCCATCGACGGCATCTTGCGCGGGCTGGCCAGCAGCTTCATCTTGCATACGCCGAGATCCTTGAGGATCTGGGCGCCGATGCCGTAGGTGCGCAGGTCCATACGGTCGGCACGGGTCGGCTTGGCCGCCTCGGGCGTGCCGACCTTGTTCAGGGCGCCGAACTGGTCGAACATCTGCTGCGCCGATTCTTCGCAGTTGAGCAGCACGATCACGCCGCACGGGGCTTCCTGCACCGCCTTCATGGCCGAGGCAAGGTTCCACGAGTGGGTGGTCACGCCGGATTCCAGCAGGTCCAGGATGGATACCGGCTGATGCACGCGCACCAGGGTCTCGCGGCCCGGCTGGACGTCGCCATGCACCAGGGCCAGGTGAGCGCCACCAGAGGGCGTGTCACGATAGGCGACAGCCTTGAACGTACCATGGGCGGTCTGCATCTCGCGCTCGGCCACACGTTCGATGATGCTCTCGTTGCGGCTACGGTAATGGATCAGATCGGCGATGGTACCGATCTTCAGATTGTGCTTCTCGGCGAATTCCAGCAGGTCCGGCAGACGGGCCATGGTGCCGTCTTCCTTCAGAATTTCGCAGATCACCGACGCCGGCGTGAGTCCAGCCATGGCCGTCAGGTCGCAACCGGCTTCGGTATGGCCGGCGCGCATCAGTACGCCGCCCTTCTGGGCGCGCAAGGGGAAGATGTGGCCCGGCTGCACCAGATCGGACGGCTTGGCGCCCTTGGACGCGGCCACCTGGATGGTGCGCGCGCGGTCGGCGGCGGAGATACCGGTGGTGACGCCTTCGGCGGCTTCGATGGAAACGGTGAAATTGGTGCCGTAGGCCGTGCCATTGCGGGTCGCCATGAGCGGCAGGTCGAGCTGGTCCACGTGCTCTTCGGTCAGCGTCAGGCAGACCAGGCCACGCGCATGCGTGACCATGAAATTGATGGCTTCGGGCGTGACGAAGTCGGTGGCCAGCACCAGGTCACCCTCGTTTTCGCGGTCTTCTTCATCGACCAGGATCACCATGCGACTGGCACGGAGTTCGGCGACGATTTCTTCGGTTGTAGCAAGTGGCATATTCGAGCTCTTTTCCCAATTGGAACCCGCTATTTTAAAGGATTGCGGGCCTCCTCCGTTGCGCAATTACGCGGCCTGTGCGGCCTGGGTACGCTGCAGGGCTTCCAGCAACAGTGCCGGGTCCCCCAGCGCCAGGCGTTTGGAGTCCGACAGGGTCTGGCGGAAGGCACGCGCCCCGGGCATGCCGGTCAGCAGGCCCAGCATGTGGCGGGTGATGCTGTTGAGCCGCAGGCCGCGGCCATTGTCGCCGTGCAGTTCCAGCTGACGCTTGATATACGGCAACATCGCTTCGATCACCTCAGCCCGGCTGGGCTGGCGCCCCCCCTCCAGATCGCCGTAGTAGCGGGCATCGAAAGCCGCCATCAGGTAAGGATTGTGATACGCCTCGCGGCCCAGCATGACGCCGTCCACATGCCTGAGGTGCTCATCGATCTCGGGCAAGGTCTTGATGCCGCCGTTGATGAGGATTTCCAGCTCCGGGAAATCCTTCTTCAGCTGGTAGGCGTAGTGATACTTCAGTGGCGGGATCTCGCGGTTTTCCTTGGGGCTCAGGCCCTTGAGGATGGCGTTGCGGGCATGCACGATGAAGGTCTTGCAACCGGCATCGGCAATCTGTCCAACGAAGTCACGCACGAAGTCGTAGGACTCGACCTGGTCGATGCCGATGCGATGCTTCACGGTCACGTCGATGGAGACTGCATCACGCATGGCCTTGACGCAATCGGCGACCAGCGCCGGCTCACCCATCAGACAGGCGCCGAAAGCACCTTTCTGCACGCGCTCTGAGGGGCAGCCGCAATTCAGGTTGATCTCGTCATAACCCCACTGCTCGCCCAGTTTCGCACTGTGCGCCAGGTCGGCCGGCTCGCTACCCCCCAGTTGCAGGGCGACAGGATGCTCCTGCTCATCGAAATCGAGATGACGCGGCACGTCCCCATGCAGCAACGCACCGGTGGTCACCATCTCAGTGTAGAGCCAGGTGTGACGGGTGATCTGGCGATGGAAGACGCGGCAGTGACGGTCGGTCCAATCCATCATCGGGGCGACGCTCAGGGTGCGCGGAGGCAGGTCTTTCTTCATGGGCTGACGAAATGCATCAATCAAGGTTCGTTTGCGCCTTCGGGCGCGGGGGGCGACGATGGGATAGGCACACTCGTCGCAATCATCGCAATCGTACTTCGGCGCCGTCCCGACGGTCTTTCCAGCTTACGCCAGCAATGGCGGATAGCAGCGACAAATAGAAAGCCCGCAAGGCTTGCGCGTTGCGGGCTGGTGTCCCCTCTATCCTCTTCGAGATAGGATTTTTCGTACAGCGGACTCGATTCTGCACCACAAACCGGCAGTCGTCATTTCGCAATGCACAAAAACAGCGCAACAAAATCCATTTTGGACAAATGTTCATCTCTACTAGCAGCGAGATAAAGGGAAATCCGGCGCCGAAATGCGACCGGAAAGCCCGGAAACCCGCGCGATACGTCGTCACGGCGAAATCGGCAAAAAAAAAGCCCACAACCGAAGTTGCGGGCTTGAATCCAATTCTTTAGGAGGAAATTGGAGGAGACAGGTGTAACTATATGGCAGTGCATCATGGCTGTCTGCTTTATTGTGCTGATATCAGTTATTCACGAATCACATATCAGCACAACCCACCTCACTCCGGCGACCGTTGCCAGCCGCCCCGCTCCCTTAGACCGATTCTTCGCGCGATGCCTTCTTGCGCTCATGTTCCTTCAGGTGACGCTTGCGCAGACGGATGCTCTTCGGGGTGACTTCGACCAGCTCGTCGTCCTCGATGAATTCCACCGCGTATTCCAGCGACAGCTCGATCGGCGGCACCAGGCGCACGGCTTCGTCGGTACCGGAAGCGCGCACGTTGGTCAGTTGCTTGCCCTTGATCGGGTTGACCACCAGGTCGTTGTCGCGCGAGTGGATGCCGATGATCATGCCTTCGTAGACCGGGTCGTTGTGACTGACGAACATGCGGCCGCGATCCTGCAGCTTCCACAGTGCGTAGGCCACGGCGGCGCCGTCGTCCTGGGAGATCAGCACGCCATTGCGACGGCCGGCCATTTCGCCCTTGGTGGCGTCAACCACGGCGTAGTCATCGAAGACGTGGCTCATCAGGCCGGTACCGCGGGTCAGGGTCATGAATTCGCCCTGGAAGCCGATCAGGCCACGTGCCGGGATGTGGTATTCCAGGCGCACACGGCCCTTGCCGTCCGGTTCCATGTTCTGCAGGTCGCCACGACGACGGCCCAGCTCTTCCATGACGCCACCCTGGTGGGTTTCCTCGACATCCACGGTCAGGTTTTCATACGGCTCTTGACGCACGCCGTCGACCATCTTGAACACCACGCGCGGACGCGAGACGGCCAGTTCGAAACCTTCGCGGCGCATGTTTTCGATCAGGATGGTCAGGTGCAATTCACCACGACCCGACACTTCGTAGGTCGAGTCGTCGTTCTCGGCCTGCACCACGCGCAGGGCCATGTTGGACTTCAGTTCCTTTTCCAGGCGGTCGCGGATCTGGCGGGTGGTGACGAACTTGCCTTCGCGACCAGCCAGCGGCGAGGTGTTGACCATGAAGTTCATGGTCAGGGTCGGTTCGTCCACCTTCAGCATCGGCAGGCCGTTGGGCGCATCCGGCGCACAGAGGGTGGAGCCGATGCCGATTTCCTCGATACCGTTGATCAGCACGATGTCGCCGGCCAGGGCTTCGTCCACCAGCACGCGCTCCAGGCCCTTGAAGGTCAGCACCTGGTTGATGCGGGCCTTGGTCGGCTTGTCTTCGGGACCGTTCATCCACACCACGTCCTGGCCACCCTTGACGCGACCAGCCAGGATGCGGCCGACGCCGATCTTGCCGACGTAGGAGGAGTATTCCAGCGAGGTGATCTGCAGTTGCAGCGGTGCGTCCGGATCATCCTTGCGGGCCGGGACGTACTTCAGGATGGCGTCGAACAGCGGCTCCATGCTGCCGTCACGCGCGTCCGGATCCATGCTGGCGTAGCCGTTCAGGCCCGAGGCGTAGATCACGGGGAAGTCCAGCTGTTCTTCGGTAGCACCCAGTTTGTCGAACAGTTCGAAGGTGGCGTTGATGGCCCACTCGGCGCGTGCGCCCGGGCGATCGATCTTGTTCAGGACCACGATGGGCTTCAGGCCCAGGGCCAGCGCCTTGCGGGTCACGAAGCGGGTCTGCGGCATCGGGCCTTCCTGTGCATCCACCAGCAGCAGCACGGAATCGACCATCGACAGCACGCGCTCGACCTCTCCGCCGAAGTCGGCGTGGCCCGGGGTATCGACGATGTTGATGTGGGTGCCCTTGTACTCCACCGCGCAGTTCTTCGACAGGATGGTGATGCCGCGTTCCTTTTCGATGTCGTTGGAGTCCATCACGCGGTTGTCCACTTGCTGGTTGTCGCGGAAGGTACCGGACTGGCGCAGCAGCTGGTCCACCAGGGTGGTCTTGCCGTGGTCAACGTGGGCGATGATGGCGATGTTGCGAATTGCGCGGATATTGTTTGACATGGTGACTGTGGTTGGAATGCCGATTCTTGGGAGGCGCGCATTATAGCATGTTGCGACGCATGAACTTTGAAAAAACCTGTGTTTTCAACGGCTTGCCGGCACCCGGGACACTCCCTGGGAAGGTCTGCTGCAAGCCGCTCTACTACTCGGTGCTAGGAGGCCGTAGACACCAGCCGTTCCGGCGCCAGGATGGCGTATTCCTGCAACAGTCCGGTGCCCAGCAAGGCGCCATCCGAACTGCGATAGACGCGCACCCGCCCGGTCTGCTCCGGCACGGCGATGCCTTCCTTACCCAGCGGCAGGCGCTGCCCGTGCAGGAAACGGCGCGCCAGCGCGTCAGTCAGTTGCACCGCCGGGAAGCTGCGCAGCAGACCATCGACGGGCAACAGCATGGCCTTGCGGGATTCAACGTCACCAGGGGCATCGAACTGTTCCAGCGTGACCGCGCCCTCCAGCGTCAGCGGGCCGACACCGATGCGGCGCAGGGCGTTCAGGTGCGCGCCACAGCCCAGGACCTCGCCGATATCTTCACCCAGCACGCGGATATACGTCCCTTTGCTGCAGGTGACGCGGATACGCAACATCGGCGCCTGGTAATCCAGCAACTCCAGCGCATGGATGGTCACGTCACGCGCTTCACGCTCCAGCGTGATACCGGCGCGGGCGTATTCGTACAAGGGCTTGCCGTCCCGCTTCAGCGCCGAGTGCATGGGCGGAACCTGGCTGATCGGGCCACGGAACTGCGCCATGGCAGCTTCGATCTGCGCCACGCTGACCTCCACCGGTCGCTCGCCGATGACCTGGCCCTCGGTGTCGCCGGTATCTGTACGCACGCCCAGATGTACGAGGGCCTCGTAGGTCTTGTCGGCTTCCAGCAGGTCCTGGGAGAACTTGGTGGCTTCGCCGAAGCACAACGGCAGCAGGCCGGTGGCAAACGGATCCAGGGTACCGGTATGGCCCGCCTTGGGCGCGTTGAGCATGCGCTTGGCGCGGATCAGGGCGTCGTTGGAGGACAGGCCGACCGGCTTGTCCAGCAGCAGCACGCCGTGCACCGGCACGCGTGGCGGACGCGGCGGCCGTTGCGGCTGGCCGCGCTTGCTGCGCTTGCCCTGCTCCGGCGCGCTATCGGGGGAAGCGGACGCGGGGTCCGCCGTCATGTTTTCAGCCATGAAATGCAAGACCGGCCTCGCGCCCCGATGACGGGATCGCAGACCGGTTCGAAGATGATGAAGAAAGCTGCAATGCTACCTCGCAGCCGACGCCTAGCTCAGGCCTCGTCGTCCGAATCCTTGGCGCGGGTGGCGTTGGCCTCGTCGATCAGGCGCGACATTTCAATGCCGCGTGCAGTCGAGTTGTCGTGCACGAAATGCAGTTCCGGCAAGGTATGGATGGTCAGGCGCCGACCCAGTTGGGTACGCAGGTAACCGCCCGCCTTGCGCAGTCCGGCCAGGGTGTTCTTGATCGCCTCGGGGTTGTCCACCAGCGTGGTGAAGAAGACCTTGGCGTGCGCGTAGTCCGGGGTGACCTGCACTTCGGTAATGGTGATCATGCCCACCCGCGGGTCCTTCAGCTCGAAGGCGATCAACTCCGACAGATCGCGCTGGATCTGGTCGGCCACGCGCAAGCCGCGCCCGGGAATGGATTTGCTATGTTTTGCCATGCTTTAAAAAAACAATCCGTCGATGGCGTGGCGGGAGGATTCCCGCGTTGCTGCGACGGATCTTGCCAGTGATGCCGGCACATCGCGAACGATGCGCCGGCGTATTGCATTACAGGGTACGGGCGACTTCTTGCACTTCGAAGATTTCGAGCTGATCGCCCACTTCGATGTCGTTGTAGCCCTTGAGCGAGAGACCGCACTCGAAGCCCGACTTGACTTCCTTGACGTCGTCCTTGAAGCGCTTGAGCGAGTCCAGTTCGCCGGTCCATACCACCACGTTGTTGCGCAGCAGACGTACTTGCGAGCCACGCTTGACCAGGCCTTCCAGCACGTAGCAGCCGGCAATCGAACCCACCTTGCTGACCACGAACACCTGGCGGATTTCCACCAGACCCAGCGCCTGTTCGCGCTTCTCCGGCGACAGCATGCCGGACATCGCGGCCTTCACCTCGTCCACCGCATCGTAAATGATGTTGTAGTAACGGATGTCCACGCCCGAAGCTTCGGCCAGCTTGCGCGCCGACGCATCGGCACGGGTGTTGAAGCCGATGATGACGGCCTTGGAGGCCACAGCCAGGTTGACGTCGTTTTCGCTGATGCCACCCACGGCGGCATGCACCACCTGGACGCGCACTTCGCTGGTGGACAGCTTCTGCAGCGACTGCACCAACGCTTCCTGCGAACCTTGCACGTCGGTCTTGATGATCATCGGCAGGTTCTTGACCTCGCCTTCGGTCATCTGGTCGAACATGTTTTCCAGCTTGGCGGCCTGCTGCTTGGCCAGCTTCACGTCGCGGAACTTGCCCTGACGGAACAGGCCGATTTCGCGCGCCTTGCGCTCGTCGGTCATGACCACCACTTCTTCACCGGCGGAGGGCACTTCGGTCAGGCCCTGGATTTCCACCGGCAGGGACGGGCCCGCCTCGGCGATGTTCTTGCCATTTTCGTCCAGCATGGCGCGCACGCGGCCATAAGCCGAACCGGCCAACACGACGTCGCCGCGCTTCAGGGTACCGGATTGCACCAGGATCGTTGCCACCGGGCCACGGCCCTTGTCCAGCTTGGCTTCGATCACCAGGCCACGGGCCGGTACATCGACCGGCGCGGTCAGTTCCAGCACTTCGGCCTGCAGCAGCACGTTTTCCAGCAGCGAGTCGATGCCTTCGCCGGTCTTGGCCGATACCGAGATGAACGGGGCATCGCCACCGTATTCTTCCGGCACCACTTCTTCGGCAATCAGTTCCTGCTTGACGCGGTCGAGGTTGGCGCCCGGCTTGTCGATCTTGTTGATCGCCACCACCAGCGGCACGCCGCCGGCCTTGGCGTGGGCGATGGCTTCCTTGGTCTGCGGCATCACGCCGTCGTCGGCCGCCACCACCAGGATCACGATGTCGGTCGCCTTGGCACCACGGGCACGCATGGCGGTGAACGCCTCGTGGCCCGGGGTATCCAGGAAGGTGATCATGCCGCGCGGAGTTTCCACGTGGTACGCACCGATGTGCTGGGTAATGCCACCGGCTTCGCCCGAGGCCACCTTGGTGCGACGGATGTAGTCCAGCAGCGAGGTCTTGCCGTGGTCGACGTGGCCCATGACGGTGACCACCGGTGCGCGCGGCATTGCCTCGGCGTCGGAATGCTCCTCACCTTCGACCAGCAGTGCTTCCGGATCCTCCGCCTTGGCGGCGTGGGCGCGGTGGCCCATTTCTTCCACCACGATCATCGCGGTTTCCTGATCCAGCACCTGGTTGATGGTGACCATCTGGCCCAGCTTCATCAGATGCTTGATGACTTCCGAAGCCTTGACTGCCATCTTGTGGGCCACTTCGGCCACGGTGATGGTTTCCGGCACGTAGACATCATGCACCACGGCCTCGGTGGGCACCTGGAAGTTGCTTTCACGCTGGTCGTCGCCATGCGAATGACGGCGGCCCTTGGGGCCGGCACGCCAGCCGTCACGACCACCGCCACCGGTGGCGCCGCGCGACTTCATGCCGCCGGTGCCACGCTTCTTGGCATCGTCCTGCCAGGTGGAGGAGACGTTGGCCGACTTGATCGACTTCTTGTCTGCAGCCACGACCGGCTTCTTGTCATCCTTCTTTTCGCCAGGCTTGGCGCCGGCAGCCGGCTTGTGCAGCGTGCCTTCGGACGTCTTGGCAGCAGGTGCAGCAGGCTCGGGCGCCTTGATGACGCGACGCGGCGCATTCATCATGGCCTTGATCTGGGCCACTTCGTCTTCCACGGCCTTGCGTGCACGCTCGTTGGCGGCGGCACGGTCGGCGGCTTCCTTGGCGGCAGCATCGGCCTTCTTCTTGGCTTCCTCGGCGGCAGCGCGCTTCTTCTCTTCGACAGCCGGATCAACCGCCGGCGCCGGTGCAGCAGCGGCAGCAGTTGCTGCCGGGACAGTGGCCTTGGTTTTCTCGGCTTCGGCAGCGGCGGCAGCAGCTTCAGCGGCCTGGCGCTTGGCTTCGGCCTCGGCTTCTTCACGGGCGCGCTGCTGCTCCAGCTCGGCAGCCTTGGCCTGGGCGGCGCGTTCGGCCTCCAGTTGCTCCAGGCGCTCTTGCTGGGCCTTCAGTTCGGCCTGACGACGAGCCTCCTCCTGCTCACGTTCCTGCGCTTCGATAGCCGGATCGCGTGGGACCGCCGCAGCACGCGCTGCGGTTTCTTCCACGGTGGGCTCGTCACGCTTGATGAAGGTACGCTTCTTGCGCACTTCCACCTGGATCGTGCGCGATTTGCCGGTTGCATCGGCCTGCTTGATCTCGGTGGTTTCCTTGCGGGTCAGCGTGATCTTTTTCTTCTCGCTTTCCGGCGCGGCCCCGCGCGCTCGACGCAGGTGTTCAAGCAGGCGGTCCTTGTCTTCTTTCGACAGGGAGTCGGATGCAGAGCTCTTCTCGACGCCGGCCGAACGCAGCTGGGTCAGCAGCAGGTCAGCGGGCATTTTTAGCTCGGTGGCAAATTGGGCAACGTTGTTACTCGCCATTCAGTCCTCTTTTCTATGTGCTCGGCAGATGATGTGGAGACGCACCGCTTCTCAGCGGCCTTCGACTGCGCTCCATGCCTTGGCCTGCAGGGCCTTGGCGCGCTCATCGTATTTGGAATCGATGAGCTTCATTTCATCGTCGGTCACATCTTCAAATGCATTTTCAATCAGTTGGCGCGCGCGCTCGGAAGGCAGGGCCAGGATCGCGCCGAATTCGTCATAAGCCAGGCCAGCGAAGGCCGACAGCGTCTTCACGCCAGCCAGGCCCAGCTTGCCGGCCAGCACACGGTCCAGGCCCTCGAAGTTGATCAGCTCCTCTTCCATGCCTTCCAGGCCTTCTTCGGAGGCGATCGCTTCGGTCACCAGGGCGTCGCGGGCGCGGTTGCGCAGCTCATTGACGGTCTCTTCGTCGAACGATTCGATCTCGAGCATCTCGGTGATCGGCACGTAGGCGATTTCTTCCAGGGTCGAGAAACCTTCCTCGACCAGGATGTCGGCCACTTCCTGGTCGACATCGAGCTTTTCCATGAACAGCGTACGGATCAGCGCGGTCTCGGCCGCCGACTTGTCGGCCGATTCCTCGGCCGTCATGATGTTGATCTGCCAGCGGGTCAGTTCGGCTGCCAGACGCACGTTCTGACCGCCGCGGCCGATGGCGATGGCCAGGTTCTCTTCGTCCACCACCACGTCCATGGCATGCTTTTCTTCATCGACCACGATGGAGCTGACGTTGGCCGGCGCCAGCGCGCCGATGACGAACTGCGCCGGGTCTTCCGACCACAGCACGATGTCCACGCGCTCGCCACCCAGCTCACCGGTCACGGCCTGCACCCGCGAACCGCGCATGCCCACGCAAGTGCCGATGGGATCGATGCGCTTGTCGGCCGTATAGACCGCGATCTTGGCGCGCACACCCGGGTCACGGGCGGCAGATTTGATTTCCAGCGAGCCTTGTTCGATTTCCGGCACTTCCAGTTCGAACAGCTTCATGATGAATTCCGGCGCGGTGCGCGACAGGATCACCTGCGGGCCACGGGCGCCACGATCCACGCGCAGGATATAGGCACGGACGCGGTCGCCGATGCGCAGGTTTTCCTTGGGGATCATCTGGTCGCGCGGCAGGCGGGCTTCGATCTTGCCGGATTCGATGATGGCATCACCGCGCTCCATGCGCTTGATGGTACCGGTCACCAGGGCATCGCCACGGGCCAGGAAGTCGGCCAGGATCTGCTCGCGCTCGGCGTCGCGGATGCGCTGCAGGACCACCTGTTTGGTGTCCTGTGCAAAGCGACGACCGAATTCCACGGACTCGATCGGGTCTTCGATGTATTCGTCCACTTCGATGTCGGGGAACTGCTCCTTGGCTTCGAACAGCAGCACTTCCTGGTCAGGCAGTTGCAGGCCGGCCTCGTCGGGCACCACGTGCCAGCGGCGGAAGGATTCGAACTCGCCGCTCTCGCGATCGATGGAGACGCGAATGTCGACCTCGCCTTCATAGCGCTTCTTGGTAGCCTGCGCCAGGGCATGCTCCAATGCGCCGAAGACGACTTCCTTATCGACGTTCTTTTCGCGCGCCAGCGCATCGACCAACAACAAAATTTCGCGACTCATCCTTTGCGACTCCTAAAATCGACCTGCGGCACCAGGTGTGCCTTATCCACATCGGCCAGCGTGAAATTCAACACGGCAGCCGACCCATCGTTTGCTTCAAATTCCAATACCAGTTCCTCGCCTTCGGGCGCACGCAACACACCTTCGTAGGTCTTGCGATTGGCGGTATCAGGCAGCGGCACGCGCAACTTGACGACCGCTTCGCAATCGACGAAACGTACGAAGTCGGTAAATTTCTTCAGGGGGCGATCCAGTCCGGGCGAGGACACTTCCAGGCGCTCGTAGACCACGTCTTCCACGGTGAAGACGTGCAACAGCTGGTGCGTCGCCTTCTCGCAATCCTCGACAGTGATCGAACGCGCTTCTTCCGTATCAGGATCGAACGGGAAATCGATAAAGACGCGCATCAGACCGCGCGGCGCCTTCTCGAACTCGACCAGTTCGTAGCCCAGGCCCGAAAGGGTGGATTCGATCAGTTCCAGCAATTGCAAGACTTTTTCTCCATGACGACGCTGCTTTGCCGGAGCGGCAGGCAGACATCCAAAATTGAACAGCAAAAAAAAAATGGGCATCTGCCCATCTTTTGTTATCTCTACACAAATCGAGATCACACATCACGCGAACCGCCGGACTTCCAACACATCGGGGCGCAGGCGGATCTATCAATGATTTATCACATATGCGATTCGCGGCAGGTTGCGTTTAACTAACACATTATAACCGATCCAGGTATTGACAGCAAATCCAGAATTGGTGGAAATGTGAAGAAGGCGCCAAAAACGTCCATAAAAAACGTCATTGGCGCACTCCTGCGTGGTTTATCACGACGATTCGCGTACGACTGCCTGACAGATTGCGATCAGGCAATTCACCGGTTCAGCGACCGCCGCGACGGCGATTCACGCCCGGCAGGCCACCCAGCATGAAGTTGGCTGCGCTGTTGGCGCCGCCGCCGCGTTGCGGACGATTACCGCGACGCTGTCCGTTACCTGCATCCGGGAAACCCAGCGCCGTCTGCAGCGGGTCGGGTTGGCGACTCTTGGGCTGACCGCCCTTGTTGCCACCCTTGTTACCGCCGTAATTGCCGCCACCGAAGTTGCCACCCTGACCACCAGCGTAATTACCACCCTGGTTGCCGAAGTTGCCGCTGCCGCGACCTTTTTGCGGCCCCTTGTTCTGCATTGCGTTGCCACGCGGCGCATTGCCCTGCGACTTGCCGCCGTTGGCCGACTTGGCTTCGCCCGCCTGCTTTTCCAGACCACAGGCTGCCATCAGGTTGCGCACGGCATTTTCTTCCAGCTCTTCCCAGCGACCGCGCTTCAAGGTCTGCGGCAGCGTCATGGCGCCGTAGCGGGTACGGATCAGGCGCGACACGGTCAGGCCGACCGCTTCGAACATACGGCGCACTTCACGATTGCGGCCTTCGCCGATGGTCACGCGATACCACTTGTTCACACCTTCGCCACCACCATCGGCGATCCGGGCGAACTGGGCCGGGCCGTCATCAAGCTCGACGCCGCTCAGCAGCTTCTGGCGCATGCCCTCTTCCAGCTCACCCAGGGTACGCACGGCGTATTCACGCTCGATGTTGTAGCGCGGGTGCATCAGGCGGTTGGCCAGGTCACCGGAGGTGGTGAACAGCAGCAGGCCTTCGGTGTTGAAGTCCAGCCGCCCCACTGCCAGCCACTTGCCGGCCTTCATGGTCGGCAGGCGGTCAAATACGGAACTGCGTCCTTCCGGATCGGCATGACTGACGATTTCACCGGAGGGCTTGTGATATACCAGCACGCGCGGCGGGCGCTTGCTCACCTTGCGCTGGATCAGCTTGCCGTTGATACGCACGGCATCGGTGGGCAGGATGCGCTGGCCGATGTGGGCCGGCTCGCCGTTGACCGAGACACGGCCGGCGACGATGAGCTCTTCCATGTCGCGACGCGAACCCAGACCGGCGTCAGCCAGCACCTTGTGCAGCTTGGGAGCATCGTCCTCGGCGGTCAGGTCGCGGCGGCCGTTCTTGCCGCGCATCTGGTGCGCCTGGCGAGCACCGGCCTTGGCGCCTTCGTCGCGATCATAGGCCTCGGAGGTGACGTAGGAGAAGATGTCATCGACCGGCTCGGCTGCACGCAACCCCAGTTGCGGGGCCTTGGGCTTCTTGCCGTTCTTGTCGAAATTCTTCTTGCCCTGCTGGCCGGGCTGACCGGATGGTCCATTGTGCTGTCCATTGTTCTTGCCGAACTGGCCGCGTGGCTGTTCCGGCGCGGTCGGGTTCTCACCCTTGGCCGGAGCGCCCGCTTCGGCGCCGGCAGCAGCACGCTGGGCAGCGCGGTTGTTGCGCAGGGCGCGAGGACCGCGCACACCGCGACGGGCCGGCTTGGCACGATTCGGATCCACCGGAGCATCCAGCAGCACCGGGGGCGCGACCACTTCCTCGCCGACGGTGACGATGACCTTGGGCAGCTCGACCGGAGCAAGAGCCGGAGCCGCTGCCGCCACTTCAGGCGTGGTACCAGCCTTGGGCTTGGCGGCACGCTTGGGCTTGGACGGCGCGGGCGCAGATTCGATCTGCAGATCCAACTGGGCCGGAGCAGCCGGGGCAGCACTTCCGACGGCCTCGTCGGCCTTCTTGGCGCGCGGCTTGGTGGCACGTGGCTTCTTGACGGGCTCGGCAGATTCTTGCGCGGGTGCAGCAGCGACCTGTGCAGGCGCTTGCGCCACAGGTGCCGATTCCTCGACAACCGCCTTCTTGGCACGTGGAGCGCGCTTCTTCGGTGCAGCAGCGTCGGCAGCCGCAGCCTGCGCTGCCGGCGCCTCGCCTGCATCGGGTGCTGCGCTGGCCGCAGGTTTGCGCGTGCGCTTCTTCACCGGCTTGTCGGAGGTGGCGGCATCGGCCGCTGCGAGTTCGACCTGGGTCTCGTCTTTGGAACTAGTTGGCTTCATTCTTCGAATCTGGATGTGGCGGACGCGCGTCATCTTCCCGCTGATCGGCCCGCTCGGTGGTGTCGTTATGCTCGCCTGCCGCTTCGCCGGCGGCCTCGATGGCGTCTGTGCCAGTTACGGCAGCATCTTGCTCAAAAGGTTCTGGTGCTTCCGGGGAAGCGTCGTCCTGATTGCCCGCAGCGCGCTCTTCCCCGGCGGCGGCTGCGATATCCATGTGATCTGCGGAAGCATCTGCCTCGGCGTGCTCGTCCAACACTGCGGCGCCATCGACGGCTTCGGCGATCTCTGCAGATTCTGCGGTTTCCAAATGCTCCGCAGCCTCCGACATTTCCGGCATCGCTTCAGCGACAGCCTCGTCCGGCTCTTCTTCCGCCAGAGCGGCCACGCCGCCTTCGAGTGCCTGCAATTCCAGCAGTGCGCCCTGGGCGACCGCTTCGCCGCTGACCTGCTGCAGCGGCGGCAATTCTTCCAGCGAGCTCAGGCCCAGGTCATCCAGGAACTTGCGTGTCGTGGCGAACAAGGCTGGCCGGCCCGGCACATCGCGATGGCCGATCGACTCGATCCAGCCGCGGTCTTCCAGCATGCGGATGGTCTGTGTATTGACCGCCACGCCACGAATCTCTTCGATGTCACCGCGCGTGACCGGCTGGCGATAGGCGATGATGGCCAGCGTTTCCAGCGTGGCACGGGTATACCTGGGCGGCTTCTCCGGATTCAGGCGCTCCAGGTAGACCTTCATTTCCTTGCGGCTCTGGAAGCGCCATCCAGTGGACAGGCTGACCACCTCCACGCCCTTGTCGGCCCACTCGGTGCGCAGCTCGTCGAGCATCTGCCGGATCATCTCGGCATTGACGTCACTACTCTCCCCGCTCTCGGGATCGACGTACAGCTTCTTCAGGTCATTGATCGACAGCGGCTCATGCGTGCAAAGCAATGCGGTTTCGAGGACTTTCTTGGCCTCAGCAATATTCATGTACCACTCTTGTGCGTCTTGTTGTTAACAAAAGTTCGGCTTGCAGCTGCTCTCCATCCCGCAAGACTGCAACAAACCGGGCCTGTGATCAGGCCAGGTGCGGCAAGTCGTGCGCAGTGCTGGATGCGGCGGCGCTACCTTCCGGTGTTTGGAGATTGAATGAGCTGGAATCTAAGACCCGGGCAAATCGGCATCGCGGAGATATCGCGCTTTCGCAAAGCCGTCATGTCGCGGGGTTGCGGACGGCCGACTTGCACCTTTTCAACTACCGGCCTTGCGTCATGGAGACTTTGTTGTCCGCACAGGCTGCGGCGGTCGGGCGCAAGGCATCAAAAGTACTGCGCGGAGTGTAGCACAAAGATTTCCGTGGATGGAGCCTGTTGCACTCTGCGCACGATTATTTACCTGATACCAGCCGGTCACTTCCCGCCCGGCGGGTGAGCCATTCCGTGAAATCGGCCACGGCCATGGGCTTGCCAAAGTAATAACCCTGCACTTCATCGCAAGCATTTTCCTTCAGGAAAGCATGCTGCTCCTCATTTTCCACACCTTCGGCAATGACGCGCAAGTTCAGGATATGCGCCAGAGAGATGACAGCCTTGACGATGGCCGCGCTGTCGGCATCCCGGGCGATATCACGTACGAAGGATTTGTCGATCTTCAGGGCATCCACCGGGAAGCGCCGCAGATAGGACAGGCTCGAATACCCCGTGCCGAAGTCATCCACCGAGATCTGCAAACCCAGGCGCTTCAGGGCATGCAAGGTCGCCACGCTCTTCTCGGCATCCTTCATGACCACGTTTTCGGTGATCTCCAGCTCCAGGCAGGACGCCGCCAGCCCGCTCTGGGCCAGCACGTCGCTGACGAAGTCGGGCAGACTCTGGTTCAGCTGGCGCGGCGACAGGTTGACCGCCACCGGAATGGTCGGCAGACCCGCCTGCTGCCAGCATTTGTTCTGGTGGCAGGCGGTGCGCAGGACCCATTCGCCGATGGGCACGATCAGGCCGGCATCCTCGGCGAAGGGAATGAAGCGATCCGGCGGCACCATGCCCTGCTCGGGCGACTGCCAGCGGATCAGTGCCTCGGCGCCGATGACGCTGCCATCCTTCAGGCTCAGCTTGGGCTGGTAGTACAACTTGAACTCATCCTGATCCAGCGCCCGGCGCAGGTTGATCAGCATTTCCAGGCGGTTGCTGACCTGGGTATCCATCCACGGCGCAAAGAACTGGAAGTTATTGCGCCCCTGCTCCTTGGCACGGTACATGGCCGAGTCAGCCTGCTTCAGGAGAGTTTCCACATCCTTGCCATCGGCCGGATAACGGCTCACGCCGATGCTGGCGGTGACCTGGAATTCTCTATCCCCGGCCTGCCAGGGACGCGCCACCGCCGCCAGGATGCGCTGCATGACCTCGGCAATGCCCAGCTCACCGCCGGTCTGGTTCTGCAGCACCAGCACGAATTCGTCGCCGCCCTGGCGCGCCACCATGTCGGTATCGCGCAGGCAGGCCTGCAGGCGCTGGGCCACGGTCTTGAGCAATTCGTCGCCGACCTGGTGGCCCAGGCTGTCATTGATGAACTTGAACTGGTCCAGGTCCACGAACACCACCGCCGTCAGGCCACCCTTCTGGCGCGCCACCTGGATGGCGCGCTGCAGATGTTCGTGCAGCATGTTGCGGTTGGGCAAGCCGGTCAAGGCATCGTGGGTGGCCTGGTGGCGCATCTCGGCTTCGTACAGCTTGCGCTCGGTGATGGCTTCCACCGTGCCCTCGTAACAGATCAGCTTGTCACCGTCGTCATAGACCGCGCGCGCATTCTCGGAAATCCAGATGATGTCGCCATCGCGCCGGTACACCCGCGACTCGAAATTGGAGACCGAGCCATGCTGCTCCATCAGCCGCATGAATTCGGTACGTCGCTCCGGCTCCACATAGAGTTGGTGGCTGATGTCGCGCAGGCCCACGATCAGGTCTTCCGGTGAGTGGTACCCATAGATGCGGGCCAGCGCCGGGTTCACGGCGATATAGGTGCCGTCGGGCGAGGTCTGGAATACGCCCTCGATGGCGTTCTCGAAGATGCTGCGATAGCGCCGTTCGGCCTCCTGCAGGGCCTGCGCGGCTTCCTTGCGTTCGGTCACATCCTGCAGGAAGCCCTCCATGGCCTCCACCTTCCCGGCGCCGTTGTAAAGTCCCACGCCCCGCTCCCACACCCAGCGCAAGCTGCCATCGGCGTGCAGGATACGGTACTCGATGTCGATACGGCGCCGCTCGCGCAGGCATGCCTCGATATGGGCGCGGACCATGTCGCGGTCATCCGGATGGGTCAGTTCGAGGAAGGACAGCCGGCCGTTGAGCAGCAGGTCTTCCGGCACGTAACCGGTCAGCGCCTGACAACCGTCGCTGACGAATTCCAGCGTCCAGTAGGCATCGTCGCGGCAACGGTAGACCATGCCGTCCAGGTTGGCCAGCAAGGTTTCCAGCAGGCGCGGCGGACGCGCCATGGCAACGACCGCCTGGTCCTGGCCGGGCTCATGGCGGCACAGGGCGCGTGAAGCAACTGTTTTCATAACGACATCGTGTCTCTCGCCTCTGCTGTGCAGGAGCTGGTGTGGTTGTGGAGATTGAGGACGCCTGGGCGGCCAAATCCCCAAGGCTGCCCGCGTGATGATTCAACAAAGCAATAAGGATGCCACTGTCGCCCCGCCATGGGCCTGCCCGCCAACGCTGGCAGGCAAGCCCGCTAAATCGGCGGGAAACACCCCTCAGTTCGTCCCGCACGGCATTGGCCACTGGGCGTTAGAATCCTGCTAACCCCGCCTACTGACCAACTGGTCGGTACCGGTTCAACAATGACAACAAACGGACTTTTCCATGTGGGCAAATCGGTATCTGGTTTTCTGGGCGGTGATCGCATTGACTGCCGCCCTGCTGGCACTGGCGGCCACCCATGCCCTGAACTGGGCCTGGGTCGTGATTCCGCTAGCCTTGAGCGCAGTCGGCATCCATGACCTGGTACAACGGCGCCACGCCGTCCTGCGCAACTATCCCCTGATCGGTCATTTCCGTTTCATGTTCGAATCGATCCGTCCGGAACTGCGCCAGTATTTCTTCGAAGACGAAATGGATGGCCGCCCCTTCTCGCGCAAGAAGCGCAGCATCGTCTACCAGCGCGCCAAGGCCGAGGTCGACAGCCGCCCCTTCGGCACCGAGCTGGACATGCAACAGGCCGGCCACGAATGGATCGGCCATTCGCTCTCCCCGACCAAGATCGCCAGCCACGACTTCCGCGTGACGGTCGGCGCCGATCGTGCCCAGCCGTATTCGATGTCGGTCTTCAACGTCTCGGCGATGAGTTTCGGCTCGCTCTCGGCCAATGCCATCCGGGCCCTGAACCAGGGCGCCCAAAAAGGTAATTTCGCCCACGACACCGGCGAAGGCTCGGTCTCCGAATACCACCGAGAATTCGGCGGCGACCTGGTCTGGCAGATCGCCTCCGGCTATTTTGGCTGTCGCAATGCCGATGGCAGCTTCAATGAAGAAAAATTCACCGCCCAGGCGCAGTCACCGCAGATCAAGATGATCGAAGTGAAGCTGTCGCAAGGCGCCAAACCCGGCCATGGCGGGGTCTTGCCGGCGGCCAAGATCACCCCCGAAATCGCCGCTACCCGCGGCATCCCCATGGGCGTGGACTGTATTTCGCCGGCGGTGCACTCTTCCTTCTCCAATCCCGTCGGGCTGCTGGAATTCATCGAGAAACTGCGCGGCCTGTCCGGCGGCAAGCCGGTCGGCATCAAGCTGTGCGTGGGCCATCCCTGGGAATTCTTCGGCATCGCCAAGGCCATGCTCAAGACCGGCATCGTCCCCGACTTCATCACCGTCGACGGCTCCGAGGGCGGCACCGGCGCAGCGCCCCTGGAGTTCGTCGACCACGTCGGCATGCCACTGCAGGAAGGCCTGGTCATGGTCCACAACACGTTGGTGGGCATCGGCCTGCGTGACAAGGTCAAGATCGGCGCCAGTGGCAAGATCGTCACCGCCTTCGACGTGGCGCGCACGCTGGCACTGGGGGCGGACTGGTGCAATTCGGCGCGCGGCTTCATGTTTGCCCTGGGCTGCATCCAGTCGCAGAGCTGCCATACCGACCGCTGCCCTACCGGCGTGGCGACCCAGAACGCCAATCGTGCCCGCGCCCTGGTGGTGCCGGACAAGGCCGAACGGGTTCATCGCTTCCACCAGAGCACCCTGCATGCCTTGCAGGAACTGGTACAGGCGGCCGGCCTGCCGCACACTTCGGCGCTGCGCCCGCATCACATCGTGCGGCGCATCAATGATCACGAGATCCAGTTGATGTCCAACGTGTTGAAGTACCTGCAGCCCAATGATCTCATCGAGGGCAACTACCGCTATCGGGTCTATGAAAAGTTCTGGCCGATCGCCCGCGCCGAGAGCTTTCACCCGGAATTCTGAAGCAGCCGCCCGGCAGCAGACAACAAAAAACCCGCAGCTCAGAGAGTTGCGGGTTTTTTCATGCTGCCAGCCATCGCTGGCATGGCAGAAACCTACTTGCGCTTCATGAAGAAGATGAACTCATGTTCATCATTCTGCGACTGCTCCAGCAGATCGTTACCGGTCTGCTTGGCAAAGGCCTGGAAATCGCGCACGGAACCGGTATCGGTGGCGGTCACCCTGAGTACCTGGCCACTGGCCATATCGGCCAGCGCTTTTTTGGTCTTGAGGATGGGCAACGGACAGTTCAGCCCGCGCGCATCAAGTTCCCGGTGGAATTGAATAGTCATTACTTCGACTCAAAATGGATCACGACGAAAACGATTTTACTGCAAAATGCGCCGACTTGATGCATTGCACAAGTTCTGTTGTTTTCGCCGCACTAAGCTTGTGCAAAAGAAAGCTTTTTGCCGCAGTGGACGTCGGCGCCCACCTGTTGTCGCCTTGACTACTTCAGTACCACCGGCGCCTCGATGGGCGTACTGGAACCGGCAAATTCCACATATTGCACCGGCTGCTCTCGCTGGCGCATCCAGTCCGCCACGGCATGGCCGGTACCGGCCGGCCAGGGTCGCAGGTCGGCCGGGGCCGACAGGCGATACTCCAACAGCTCAGGCGAGAGCTTGATGACACCGGTCGCCTTGACGTAGTAGGCGATGATCAGCTCGTTCTTGCGCATGAATTCATAGACGCCGATGAGCTCGATATGCTGGGCGTCCAGGTCGGTCTCTTCCTTCAGTTCGCGGGCGATGCCCTGCTCGGGCGTCTCGTCGCGTTCCATGAAACCGGTGATGAGCGCAAAGCGCCCTTCAGCCCAGGCGGCATTGCGTGCCGTCAACATCTTGCCGTCGATCTCCACCAGCGCGGCGAGTACCGGCAGTGGGTTGTCCCAATGCGTCCAGTGACCATCGGGACAGGCCAGGCGGACCTTGCCCGCCTCGCCTTCATCGGCGCGCAGCACCAGCGAAGCTGCGCAAACCGGGCAGAACTTGAAATCGCTCATGGGTGCTCCGCGCCGGGTTCAGGTTACAGCTTGGTCTGGACCCAGCCGGCCACGCCCTGCAGCGCGCCCGGAAGGGCCGCCGGCTCGGTGCCACCAGCCTGGGCCATGTCCGGACGACCGCCACCCTTGCCACCCACCTGCTGGGCGACGAAGTTGACCAGTTCGCCGGCCTTGACCTTGGAAGTAGCATCGGCCGTCACGCCCGCGATCAGGCTGACCTTGCCATCCTTGACGCTGCCCAGAACGATGGCGGCGGTCTTGAGCTTGTCCTTCAACTTGTCCATGGTCTCGCGCAGGGTCGCCACGTCGGCGCCTTCCAGCGTCGCCGCCAACACCTTGATGCCGTTGATGTCGACCGCCTGGCTCACCAGTTCGTCGCCCTGGCTGGAGGCCAGCTTGGACTTCAGCGATGCCAGCTCCTTTTCCAGCGCCTTGACCTGGTCCTGCACCTGACCGATGCGCGGCAGCAGTTCTTCCGGCTGGGTCTTCAGGGCGGCAGCGGCCTCGGCCACCCGGGCCGACAGCGACTGCACCAGCGCCAGCGCGCCTTCGCCGGTGACCGCTTCAACCCGGCGGATGCCGGCCGCGACGCCACCTTCGGAGACGATCTTGAACAGGCCGATATCACCGGTACGCGTCACGTGGGTACCGCCGCACAGCTCGGTGGAGGTACCGATGGAGAGCACGCGCACCTGGTCGCCATACTTTTCGCCGAACAGCGCCATGGCGCCGGCGGCAATCGCGTCGTCGTAACCCATCAATTGGGCGCCGGTGGCGACATTGGCCAGCACTTCGCGGTTGACGATGTCTTCCACGCGACGGATTTCGTCGGCGGTCATCGGCGCGTTGTGGCTGAAGTCGAAACGGGTCTTGTCGGCATCCACCAGCGAACCCTTCTGCGACACGTGCGCGCCCAGCACCTCGCGCAGGGCCTTGTGCATCAGGTGGGTGGCCGAGTGGTTGCGCACGGTACGGGCGCGCTGCTCGGCATCGACCTTGGCCTGGACGGCATCGCCGATGGCCAGGCTGCCCTTGATCAGTTGTCCGTGATGGCCGAACACCTCGGCCTGGATCTTCTGGGTATCAGCAACGGCAAACAGGGCATCGGCCGCTTCCAGCGCACCGGCATCGCCCGACTGGCCGCCGGATTCGGCGTAGAACGGGGTGGTATCGAGCACCACGATGGCATCCTGGCCGGCCTCGATCTTCTGCACCGGGCTGCCGGCCACGTACAGGGCCACGACCTTGGCGTCCTGCGCCAGGGATTCGTAGCCGACGAAGCGGGTCTTGTCGCCGGTGTACTCGATGGCCGCGGCCATCTTGAACTTGCCGGCGGCACGGGCGGCGCTCTTCTGGCGTTCCATGGCGGCGGTGAAGCCGGCTTCATCCAGTTCGACATTGCGCTCGCGGCAGATGTCGGCGGTCAGGTCCAGCGGGAAACCGTAGGTGTCGTACAGGGTGAAGGCGGTCTCGCCGTCCAGCTTGCCGGTATTGGCAGCCAGTGCGGCTTCCAGGATCTTCATGCCGTGTTCCAGGGTTTCGCCGAAACGTTCTTCTTCCTGCTTCAGGACCATCTCGACGCGCTCGGCGGCTTCCGGCAGTTCCGGATAGGCGGCGCCCATCTGCACCACCAGGTCCTTGACCAGCTTGTGGAAGAAGGGCTTGGTCTGGCCCAGCTTGTGGCCATGACGCAGGGCGCGGCGGATGATACGGCGCAGCACGTAGCCGCGACCTTCATTGCCGGGGATGACGCCGTCGACGATCAGGAAGGAAGTCGCGCGAATGTGGTCAGCGATCACGCGCAGCGAGGCGTTGGACAGGTCGCTGATGCCGGTTTCGCGGGCCGCGGCCTTGATCAGTGCCTGGAACAGGTCGATCTCGTAGTTGCTGTGAACGTGTTGCAGGATGGCCGCCAGGCGCTCCAGGCCCATGCCGGTATCGACGCAGGGCGCCGGCAGCGGGGTCAGGGTGTATTCGCCGGTGGCCGCATCGAGCTGGCGGTCGAACTGCATGAACACGTTGTTCCAGATTTCGATGTAGCGGTCGCCGTCGGCGTCCGGGCTACCCGGGGGGCCGCCCCAGACGTCCGGGCCGTGATCGTAGAAGATTTCCGAGCAAGGGCCGCAGGGGCCGGTCTCGGCCATCTGCCAGAAGTTGTCGGAGGCATAGGGGGCACCCTTGTTGTCGCCGATGCGCACCACACGCTCCGGCGGCAGGCCGATTTCCTTGGTCCAGATGTCGTAGGCCTCGTCATCGGTCTGGTAGACCGTGGCCCAGAGCTTGTCGGCCGGCAGGCCATAGACCTGGGTCAGCAGTTCCCAGGCCCACTTCAGCGATTCGCGCTTGAAGTAGTCGCCGAAGGACCAGTTGCCCAGCATTTCGAAGAAGGTATGGTGACGGGCGGTGTAGCCGACGTTTTCCAGGTCGTTGTGCTTGCCGCCGGCGCGCAGGCAGCGCTGCACGGAGGTGGCGCGCACGTAGTTGCGCTTGTCGGTGCCCAGGAACACGTCCTTGAACTGAACCATGCCCGAATTGGTGAACAGCAGGGTCGGGTCATTGCCCGGCACCAGGCTGGAGGAACGGACGATGGTGTGTTCTTTGGATTCAAAGAATTTCAGAAACTTGTCGCGAATTTCGGCTGAGTTCATGTTCGAAGACGGATAAATGGACCTGATGCTGCCAGAAAGAGGCAGGTTCGGCCCGGATGATAGTCGGTGCAAAAAACGATTGCGAACCGATGATTATACGTGATCCGGCGTCGATGGGCGGGCTTCAAGGGTCCCCTCCGGCAGGCTCGTGCAAGCCCATGCGGGCTGCGCCAGATCGCTGTGGCGGCCCCGGACGGCGGACGAAAAAAAACCCGCCGGGATGACCCCGGGCGGGTTACAGGTTCGGCTGACCCGGTACTGCGCGCTACCCTGCGCTCCCCGGTCCTTAACAATGTCAGCCTGACCTTCCGGTAAAGCAGGTCGCCGGCCCGGTTCCCCGGCCGGCGGCAGCCGCAATCAGGCACCCTTGTTGATGGGCATGGCCGGCGCGGACTTCTTGGCGTGCTTCTTGTGCTTCTTCTGCTTTTTCTTGGCGTGCTTCTTGTGCTTCTTGTGAGCAGGCTTGGCGGCCGGCGCTTCGGCTGCGGGAGCCGCTGCCGGTGCGGGCTGGGCCATGACCGGCATGGCGAAGGCGGCGACGAGTACGGCGGCCAGCAGTTTGTTGATCTTCATCGTTTTCCTCTATCTCTCAGTGTTGTGTGCTCCACAAGTCCACCGGCGTGCTCACGGGCGCCGGCCTTGTGTTTCCTTAACGCAGGGCTTTTGCGGCACGTTGACAGCATCCTGACAACTTGCGCTGACACGGTCGGCCGCAGGGGAATCATAGCGGGCGGGCCATGATTCAGTCCGTCGGTAAGAGCGCGATTTGCCGTTCATTTCCACGCTGCGCGATGCCCGCTCGCAGTGCCCGCACCGGTTCACGCCGCCCAGGCATCGGCGGCGATCAGGTCGATGCGGTCGGTACAGAAGGCATCCACACCCCAGGCCCGGAGTTCGGCGGCACGTGCCGTATCGTTGACGGTGTAGCAGAACAGGCCGACACCGGCTGCCTTGACACTGGCGGCCAGGGCCGGCGTCAGGTGCTTGTGGTTGGTATGCAGGGCCACCGCCTGCAATTGCGCCAGGCGCTGCGACCAGTCTTCCGGTATCACGTCCACCAGGAAACCGCGTGGCAGCTGCGGCGCGGTTGCCTGCGCTACCAGCAAGGCCTCGTAAGAGAACGAGGACAGCACCGGCAAGGCGGCCCCGGTGATACCGGAAAAGCGTCGCGCCACCGCCAGTGCGGTCAGCTCGGCGGTGCGCTGCGCATGTTCCGGCGCGGCCGGCTTGATCTCGACGTTCATCCAGATGCCCTGTTCCAGGCAGAAATCCAGGCACTGTTCCAGCGTACAGATGCGCTCGCCGGCAAAGGCGGGGTCACGCCAGGCGCCGGCTTCCAACTCGCGCAACTCGGCCCAGTCGGTCTCGGCGATGCGGCCGCTGCCGGGCAAGGTGCGCCCGCGCTGGGGGTCGTGCATCAGGATCGGGACCTCATCCCGGGTCAGCATGACGTCGAACTCGACGGCGCGATAACCGTACCGCAGTCCGGCACGAAAGCCGGCCAGCGTGTTTTCCGGCGCCAGCGTGCCGCCGCCGCGATGAGCAAGAATCCTGGGATAGGGCCACATGAAGTTCTCCGAAGGGTGGGCCGCATAAGGTAGTGCAGATCACGCCGCGCTTCAAGCATCCGGCACCCAAGCTGCTACCGCTGGTCGCACGGCGCTGGCCCCGCACCGTGCCGACGCGCATGCTGCGGGCCTGATCCATCCAACCAGCCCGACAAGGAGAGTGCCATGCGCGATACCGACCTTCACAACGACCCCACCCACCCCGACTACCTGCGCGCCGAGCGGCGCGTGGCGCGCCAGTTGGGCTTTTTCAGGCATCTGGCGATCTACCTGGTGGTCAATGCCGGGCTGATGCTGGTCAGCCTGCTCACCTCGCCTCATCACTGGTGGAGCATCGGGCCTCTCCTTGGCTGGGGAATCGGGGTACTATTCCACGCCTTGAGCGTATTCGGGCGCTTTCCCGCCGACTGGAAAAGGGCGATGATCGCGCGCGAACTGCGCCGCCGCTGAGCGGGCGCCGCGCCGCTCGGCCGCTTGTTTGCACTCTCCCAGGAACGCATGACCCAACACGATACTTCCGTCCCACCCCGCCTGCTCCTGCTGCTGCGCGAACTGGCGCTGGCTTTGCTGCCCACGCTGGTAATCAACCTGCTGTGCGCGCTGGCCGTCACCTACCTGCTGCGCATCGGCGGCAGCTTCTATGAAAACCTGCAGGTCTCGATGTGCATCGGCCTGCTCGCCATGCTGTTCATCAACGGCAGCCGGCTACTGCTGTGGGGCAATGACGCGCCGAACAAGCTGGGCATGCTGCTGGTGATCGTGGTGATGGCGCCGCTGGCGGTATTGCTGGGCCGCGTGCTGGCCAGCCTGCTGATGGACCAGCCCATCCTGAGCCTGGTGCCCGAGCACAGCGACAACATCATTGCAGTCATCGTGCTGACCTTCCTGGTCTGCTTCGGCGCCACCCTGTTCTTCTGGAACCGGCAGAAGATGGCCGCCCTGGAAGCCCACGCCACCCAGGTCGAGAAGCAGGCCGTGCAGGCCCAGCTGCAGATGCTGCAGGCCCAGATCGAACCGCACATGCTGTTCAATACCCTGGCCACGCTGCAGTCGCTGATCAGCACCGATCCGCTGCAGGCCGAGCTGATGCTCAACCAGCTGGTGCAATACCTGCGCACCACCCTGTCGGCCTCGCGCGCCGACAGCACCTCGTTGCAAAAGGAATTCGACCTGATCAAGGCCTATCTGGGATTGATGTCGCTGCGCATGGGCATGCGCCTGTCCTACACCCTGCAATTGCCGGAACACCTGGGCCGCCTCAGGCTGGCCCCGATGCTGCTGCAGCCCCTGGTCGAAAACGCCATCAAGCACGGCCTGGAACCCAAGGTCGACGGTGGCAACTGCACCGTGCGCGCCGCCGTGCACAACGACATGCTGGTGCTGAGCGTGCTCGATACCGGCGTCGGCCTGCCCACCAGCATCAGCCTGAACCAGCCGCCACCACAGAAAGAACCGGTGATCGGCATGCATTTCGGCCTGGACAATATCCGCGAACGCCTGGTCACGCTCTACGGTCCGCTGGCCGAACTGATCATCACGCACAATGTGCCGGCCGGCGCCATGGCGCAGGTCACCATCCCGCTGAAGGCGCTCAAGAGCGCCCATCGCACCAGGCGCGGCAACCGCGCCCTCGACGCCTGAAGAAACCTTCACTCAGGAGCCATCATGGCCGCCCCCACAGCACTGATCGCCGAAGACGAACCCCTGCTGGCCCAGGCGCTGCGACAGGCGCTGGCCCAGACCTGGCCGGCGCTGGCGCCGCCGCAACTGGCAGCCAATGGCATCGAGGCGCTGGAGCTGACGCTGGCGACCCTGCCCGATGTACTGTTTCTGGATATCAGGATGCCCGGACTCAGCGGGCTGGAAGTGGCGGCGCAACTGGGGGAGGAATGGCCGGCGCAGCGGCCCTTCCCGCTGCTGGTGTTCGTGACGGCCTATGACGACTATGCCGTGCAGGCATTTGAACGCGCCGCCGTCGATTACCTGCTCAAACCGGTCTCCCGGGAGCGCCTGGCGGTGACGATCAGCCGCCTGCAAAGCTTGCTGACCCAGCGCGCCGCCACCAGCCAGGAAGCCCATCTGGAGCACGCCCTGGCGCAGTTGCGTGAGCTGGCCCTGCCTGCCCCCGGCGACAAGCCGCCACGACTGGACTTCATCCGCGCCGCCGTGGGCAGTCGGGTGAGAATGATCCCGGTGCAGGAGGTGCTGTACTTCGAAGCCACCGACAAATACGTCAATGTGGTCACCGCCGAGGGCGAGGCCCTGATCCGTACCAGCCTGCGGGAGCTGATCCCGCAACTGGACCCGCAGCAGTTCTGGCAGGTCCATCGCGGCATCGTGGTCCAGGCCCGTCAGATACAGACCGCGCAGCGCGACGAAGCGGGCAAGCTGTGGCTCACCCTGCAGGACCGCCCTGATGGCCAGCAGCTGCCGGTGAGCCGCCTGTTCGCGCATCTGTTCAGGCAGATGTAGACCGAGGGTGGTCACAGAACATCAAGAACATCAGCGGCCGTAGTAATACCCCGGGCCGTAATAAGGACGGTAATAGTGCGGTTGCGGCGGGCCCACCGGCACCACCACGCAGGCCGAGAGGGTGGCCGCCGCCACGCTGGCGGCCACGACCAGCTTGATCAATCGCTTCATGATTGCGCTCCTTTTTTTTGTCCGCCCATATTCAAAATGGGTACCGAATGTTCACTTGACCAGGCAGGCTGCCAAGTCATGGGAGCAGATTGCCAGCCGCCCTCCCTGACAGGTAATTCCCACCCGTATCTTGTGTAACAAGAAAAATGTCCCCCAAGGCAATCACGCCGCTCGTCAAGCTAGACAATGCGTTGTCTCCTGGCAAAAATTCTCAGCCTGGCAGCCGCAAAGCCCGTTGAAACCGGGCACCTGCGGTAAAATGCTTGCCATCTGAATAAACAGGCATTCCTCCCGATTCAACCCATGAGCAACGAACTGAAAAACGGTCACACCCCTGCCCCCTCCACCAATTTCCTGCGCGGCATCATCGAATCCGATCTGGTTTCCGGCACCTACGCCGAGCGCAGCAACGGTCAGGGCGAGACCCTGCCGCAGGTGGTGACCCGTTTTCCGCCCGAGCCCAACGGCTACCTGCACATCGGCCACGCCAAGTCGATCTGCCTGAACTTCGGCCTGGCCGCCGACTACGCCGGCCGCTGCCACATGCGTTTCGACGACACCAATCCCGAAAAGGAAGAACAGGAATACGTCGACACCATCCTCGACTCGGTCAAGTGGCTGGGCTTCTCCTGGGAGCACGAAGGCAAGTCGCACCTGTACTACGCCAGCAACTATTTCGACGTCATGTACGCCTGCGCCCAGGCCCTGATCCGCAAGGGC
Source organism: Herbaspirillum sp. AP02 (assembly GCF_015767275.1). GTDB lineage: Bacteria > Pseudomonadota > Gammaproteobacteria > Burkholderiales > Burkholderiaceae_D > Herbaspirillum. The sequence goes on along the minus strand of NZ_JADWMY010000008.1, from coordinate 42,567 downwards.
CTGGCCTATGTGGACGAGCAGAACGCCGAGCAGATGCGCGAGAACCGCGGCACCCTCACCGAACCCGGCAAGAATTCCCCCTGGCGCGACCGCCCGGCGGACGAATCGCTGCGCCTGTTCGACGAAATGCGCGACGGCAAGCACCCCGACGGCTCCCTGATCCTGCGCGCCAAGATCGACATGGCCAGCCCCAACATGAACCTGCGCGATCCGGCCATCTACCGCATCCGCCATGCCACCCACCACAACACCGGCGACAAGTGGCGTGTCTACCCGATGTACACCTTCGCGCATCCGATCGAGGACGCGCTGGAAAACATCTCCCACTCCATCTGCACCCTGGAGTTCGAAGACCAGCGCCCCTTCTACGACTGGCTGCTGGAGCAACTGGCCGAGGAAGGTTTCTTCAAGAAGCCGCTGCCGCACCAGTATGAATTCGCCCGCCTGAACCTGACCTACATCATCACCAGCAAGCGCAAGCTGCGCCAGCTGGTCGATGAAAAGATCGTCTCCGGCTGGGACGACCCGCGCATGCCCACCATCGTCGGCCTGCGCCGTCGCGGCTATACCCCGGAAGCGATCCGTCTGATGTGCGACCGCACCGGTGCCTCCAAGAACAACAGCTGGATCGACTTCAGCGTGCTCGAAGGCGCGCTGCGCGAAGACCTCGACCCCAAGGCCCCGCGCGCGGTGGCCGTGCTGCGCCCGCTGAAGCTGATCATCGACAACTTCCCCGAAGGCGTGTCCATCGATTGCAGCGCCCCGGTCTATCCGCCGGCGCACCCGGAACACGACACCGCGCACCGCCACTTCCCCATCACCCGGGAACTGTGGATCGAACGCGAAGACTTCATGGAGGAGCCGACCAAGGGTTACTTCCGTCTCTTCCCGGGCAACAAGGTGCGCCTGCGCTACGGCTACGTGGTCGAGTGCACCGGCTGCGACAAGGACGAGCACGGCAACGTCGTCGCGGTCCACTGCAACTATTTCGAAGACAGCAAGAGCGGCACCGAAGGCAGCTCCAACTACAAGGTCAAGGGCAACCTGCACTGGGTCAGCGCGGACCACGCCCTGGCCACCGAAGTGCGCCTGTATGACCGCCTCTTCTCGGACCCGCATCCGGATGCCGGCGGCAAGGACTTCCTGGCGGCCCTGAATCCGAGCTCCAAGGAAATCATCACCGCCTACCTGGAACCGACCCTGAAGAACGCCAAGCCGGGCGAGATCTACCAGTTCGAACGCCACGGCTATTTCGTGGCCGATCGTGTCGACTCGACCGAAGGCCAGCCGATCTTCAATCGCGCGGTCACGCTCAAGGACAGCTGGGGCAAATAATCCGGATATCCGGGGAACCGGCCGCAAGGCCACGCGGGCGGCGCACTGCGCTACGCCGTCCGTGCACGGGAGGGCGCAGCGGTGTGGACATGTCCACGCGGACGAGCAAGGGGAAGGCTCATGTTCGAGCAGATCAAGATCCAGCGCATGTCGATGGCGTCCATCTACAAGTTGCTGGCCATCGGCACCACGTTTTCGCTGGTGCCGTTTTCCACCCTGATGGGGGTATTGTCGTTATTCGGCGCCCAGACCATCACCTGGGATGGCAAGCACCTGATCGGCTATGACGGCCTGATCGCCTCGCCCTTCATCGGCCTGTTCCTATCAGGCTTCATCACCCTGTTCCTGGGCACGCTCTGCACCATCGGCCTGTGGCTGTACTCGCTGTGGCGCCCGCTGTCGCTGCGGGTGGAAGCGGTGGACAACCTGGACATCGACAAGCTGATCCGCGAAAGCGAAGAAGCCATGGCCGGACGCGACTGAAGTACCTGGAGCGTGACCGGGAAGATCTTCCCTCAGAAGATCTTCATCCACCTCAGGAAGGCCACGGTCGCCACGCCGAGGCCGCCCATCAATCCCATCACGATCCAGAACGAGGTCTCGTCATGCAGGCCCGGCAGACCTGCCACGTTCATCCCGAAAATCCCCGACACCAGCGTGGCCGGCATCAACAGCGCGGTCAGGATCGATAGCGCCATCAGGTTGCGGTTCATCTGCTCCGACATCTGCGAGGCGATCTCTTCCTGCAGCAGCTTGGCGCGCTCGTAGACCGCTTCCACGGTGGAATGCAGCTCATTGAGCTCGTCCAGGGCATGGGTCAGGTCTTCCAGCGCCTCGCGCGGCACCCAGGACGGGCGCAGTCGCTGGAATTGCGCCAGGATGCGGCGTTCCGGCGCGATGAAGCGACGCAGTTCGGCCAATTGGCGACGGATGCCGGAGAGCTCGGCGCGGTCTTCGGCCCGGCGGTCCGACAGCACCGAAAACTCGATGTCGTCCACCTTGTCGTTGAGCTTGTCCAGACGCGCATTGAAACCATCGGCCAGGCACCGCAGCAGCTCGGCGAAGAGGTCCATGGGATTGTCGAAATCGCCACCGTCCAGCACCTTCTGGCGCAGCATGTTGGTGGAAATCAGCGGCTGGGTGCGCAGCGTCAAGAGGCGGGTGCGGTCCAGGTAGAAATGCAGTCCCCCCTTCTCGGTGCCGGTGTCGCCGATCTCCATCTTCATGTCGGTCAGCGTGCCGTAGACGCCGTCGGGCGTGGCATGCAGGCCCGGATGGGTATCGCTGCTGAGCAGGAATTCGGTGATGTATTCGGGGATATCGCTATGATGCGCCAGCCATTGCTGGATCTTGACGTCGGCCGTCTTCACATGCAGCCAGGTGAACGCGGGGGCGACCGGATGATAGTCGACCACCTCGTTCCAGTTCATCTGGCGGGCACGGCCCTCCTCGAAACGGAAGGAACAGATGAATCCGGCCGGCTCGTAGAGCAGGTGCAAGGCTTGCGGCGTATCCGGCGGATTGTGCATGAGCGGCCAGTCAGGGAAGAGGGCAATCGAAAACCCCGCATTCTAACGACCGTCTTTGACATATTTGTGACAGCGCCGTGACGGTGCCCATGGCGCGTCCCGGGCCGCCTCAGCCGATCAATAGTTGAAGTTGCGATTGGCCCAGGCTTCGCGGGCGGCTTCGCAGACCTTGATCTGGGCCGGGTTCATGCCCGAGGTGCCATTGAGCTGGCACTGGTCGGCGGCCGACTTGGCCTCGTCCATATGCTGGCGGAAGTAAGCGTAGTCCTTCTTGCCGGCCAGGGCGTCGCAGGCCGACAGCAAAGGAAGGGCGATGCACAGCAAGGCTGGCAGGCGGATGGCGGAGTTCATGCGGTGATTCCCCTGATAAGCGAGCCCGGCAAGAGACCTGGCCCGACGATGTGCAGCAGGCTGTCCCGGCCTCCTGCCCGGCCCCCCGGGGCCATGGCGGCGACACTACGCTGCAACGCGCCAAAGTATAGACAGCAAACAGAGATTGCTCAACGGAAATTTTCACAAAATCTCCGCCATATCAGAACATCAAGGCCGGTCACCAGGACCGGCCGGCCCGCGCCTGCCAACGCGACTTGTCAGGATGCCATCACCCCCGACGCTTGAGCAGCGCATGCAGGATGATCGCCCCGAAGGTGGCGGTACCGATGCCGCCCAGCGCGAAGCCACCCAGCTTGAGGGTGAAATCGCCCGCGCCCAGCACCAGCGTCACGGCCGCCACGATCAGGTTGGTATTGTTGGAGAAATCGACCTTGTTCTCGACCCAGATGCGGGCGCCGGACACGGTAATCAGGCCGAACACCACGATCGATACACCGCCCAGCACGGCCCCGGGGATGGTCAGGATCACCGCGCCGAACTTGGGCGAGAAGCCCAGCAGGATGGCGATCACCGCCGCCACCACAAATACCAGGGTGGAATAGATCTTGGTCACGGCCATCACGCCAATATTCTCGGCATAGGTGGTCACGCCGGTGCCGCCGACGCTGCCCGAGAGCATGGTCGCCAGGCCGTCGCCGATGAAGGCGCGACCGATGTAGCGGTCCAGGTTCTGGCCGGTCATGGCCGAGACGGCCTTGATGTGACCCAGGTTCTCGGCCACGAGGATGATCGCCACCGGCGCCAGCAAGGCCATCGCGCCGCCCTGGAACACCGGCGTGGCAAAGTGCGGCACGCCGAACCAGGCGGCATTCGCCACGCTGGCAAAGTCGATCGGCTTGCCCAGGCCCATGCCATTGGCCAGCACCGCGTACAGCACATAGGCCAGCAACAGCCCGACCAGGATCAGCAGGCGCTGCAGCATGCCACGCGCAAACACCGCGACACCCCCCACGCACAGCACGGTGGCCAGCGCCATCCAGCTGTCGAAGTTGCTGCCCGAGACGCCCTTGACGGCGATCGGCGCCAGGTTCAGACCGATCACCGCCACCACGGCGCCGGTCACCACCGGCGGCATCAGCGACTCGATCCAGCGGGTACCGACGCCGGCCACGATCAGGCCGATCACCGCATACACCGCACCGCAGGCGATGATGCCGCCCAGCGCCACGCCCAGGTTGGCATTGGCACCGGAACCGGCATAACCGGTCACGGCAATGACCAGGCCGATGAAGGAAAAGCTGGACCCCAGGTAGCTCGGCACGCGGCCGCCCACCAGCAGGAAGAACAGCAGGGTACCGACGCCGGACATCAGGATCGCCAGGTTGGGATCGAACCCCATGAGCAGCGGCGCCAGCACGGTCGAACCAAACATGGCCACCACGTGCTGCACGCCCATGGCCAGGGTCTGTGGCGCAGGCAGCCGCTCGTCGGCGGCGATCACGGCGCCCTGGCCGTCACTGGTGCTTTGGCGCAGTCGCCATTGGGGGAAATACGAACCCGACATGGAGATCCCTTTCGTTGTGGATTTGTTTTGATTTTTGGGTGGATGAAACGGGAGCTAGTGTATTGAGCGGCGCCACAAATAACAATTGCTGCAGCGCGTGGACGCAAAATAAATCCGTAAAGGATTTCGGCTGCCGAACCGCTTGCCGCCAGACGGTGCAAAAAACCCGAGCGCACCATGACGACGCCCCAAAACAGGCCACCGCAGGCAGCGCGTGAAAGCTTTTCAGCCGACCACAAATTCCATTGAACGCCGGCCTCCGGGGAAAATGTGATAATCGTGCGGCCCGCCGACGCACCACGGCGCCGGCGGCCACCCTCGACTATGCAGTGCACAATGGAGAACCACATGATCCTGGAACTGGCGGACATCCGCATCCAACCCGGCAAGCAAGCCGAATTCGACGAAGCCATCCAGCGCGGCCTGGCGCAGACCATCAGCAAGGCCACCGGCTATCTCGGCCACAAGGTGCAAAAGGGCATCGAATCGCCAGAACGCTACCTGCTCATGGTGTACTGGGCCACCCTGGAAAACCATACCGTGGACTTCCGCGAATCGCCCGCCTTTACCGAATGGCGCGGCATCGTCGGCCCCTTCTTTGCCGGCGCCCCGCAGGTCGAACACTTCTCCCTGCTGACCGAATCGGTCTGAGCCCACCCTCGATGACCGGCAGCACCTGCCGGCATCGACTCCCGGCAGCGCCACCCCGCAGCGCCTCCAACCGGGGCGCTGCGGAACGTTTGCGACTCGTCCCGGACTAACCGGGCAGACCCAAGAGCATCAACCCTGCATCAGGCCGTACCCGGGCACAGCGCCCTCTTCGCGGCATGTGCCGCCATGACACGAGCACCGGGCAAGACCCGGCGCCAGGAACACCAGGATGACCACCTTGCACCATCTCGCCCCGCCCTCACCCGCCGCCGCATCCTCTTCCACCCACGCACTGCGCAACGGTGCCGGCGCCGTCGCGCTGGGTGTGCTGCTGACCCTGTCCGGCTGCAACAACTTCAGCGGCGACGAACAGCAGCAGGCCGAAGTGGTCGGCGACTTCTACCGCATCCACCTCAAGCACAATGCCCCCGGCCTGCCCTCGGCCGATGAACTCAAGCAGTTCGAACCGCTGGTCAGCCGCGCCCTCTACAGCCTGCTGACCCGGGCCGAAGCCGCCGATGCCCGCTACCAGGCCGCCGCCGGCGCGCAGGCGGCCCCCATCGTCGAGGGCGACCTCTTCACCTCGCTCTACGAAGGCGCCACCTCCTTCGCCGTCCAGTCCTGCGACAGCGAACAGGACCGCGCCGCCTGCCAGGTCGCCTTCCGCTACCAGCAATCCGGCAGCGACGAATCCTGGAACGACAAGATCCTGCTGGTACGCGAAAACCGCCAATGGCGCATCGATGACATCGAATTCATCGGCAACGACCAGTCCTCCCAGCGCGAATACCTCACCGACAACCTCAGCGACGCCATCCAGCAGACCGAATAAGGCGTCCCTGCAGCTGTAATCCAGCGCGAGCCGGTACGCCTCGCCGGCATCCTTCACGGCGGGATTTGCAGCGAATTGGCAGCCTTTTGGCGATGTGTTTCGGGCCTTCCTGCCGAGCCGGGAGGCGTAAGCTTGCCACCGGGAATGCTTGTCGGTCTGCCCACGCGAACGGCGGTACCCAGTGATGACAGCATGGCAACGAGATAACAGATCAACAGGCCGTCGGCCGCATGTGACCCCTACCACGCATGCGACCACGGCACAGGGAGAATCAGATTGAAGCGGATCGGTATGACACTCTTCGCCGCCGCCAGCCTGTTGCTGGCAGCGTGCACGGCCAATGAAGAAGGCAAAGCCAAGGAAATGGTCACGGAGTTCTACCAGGCGCATGCTGCAGCCCGCCCCACCGGGGCGCTGACGCTGTCGGAACTGATCACCTTCCGCAGCTACCTGTCGGTATCGCTATTCGACCTGCTCAAGGATGTCTCGGTGGCCCAGGAAGCCCGCGCCGCCCAGGCTGCCGCCGATCTGGCGGCCGATCCCGATGCCGAGCCGCTGCCGCCCCTGGTGCAGGGCGACCTGTTCACCGGCAATCCGAACGGAGCCTCAACCTTCCGCGTGGTTCAGTGCGAAGCCCAGGAACGTGACGCTACCTGCACGGTAGAACTGATCTTCAGCGATGCCAAACTGCAATCTCCCGCCAAATGGACCGACCGCCTGACCCTGACCCGCGACGCCCGCGGCTGGGTGATCGACAACATCCAGTATGCCGGCGACAACCCGCCCATGCGCAGCGGCACCTTGCAGGATGCGATGCGCAAGGTGCTCAAGCGCGATACGCCAGCCTTGCAGTAACACTGCCGTCCTTGCTGCCCTCCTCGCGGCCGGTCCTCGGCATCGTTCGAGAAAACGTCAGCAATGGCATGGGCATGCGCACTGATCACGGCGCGCATGCCACAAGGCACCAGGCTTTAGGGCCTATAATCGCGCGATTCCCATAGAAGCCCGCCGCGATGTCCAATCACACCTTCCTCTGGCACGACTACGAAACCTTTGGCGCCGTGCCGCGCCGTGACCGTCCCGCGCAGTTCGCCGCCGTACGCACCGACGCCGAACTCAACGAGATCGGCGAACCCATCATGATCTATTGCAAGCCGGCCCCGGACTACCTGCCTGACCCGGTGTCCTGCCTGATCACCGGCATCACCCCGCAGCACTGCCTGGAGCACGGCCTCCCCGAACACGCATTCGCCGCGCAGATCGAGCAGGCCCTGGGCGAGCCCGGCACCATCGGCGTGGGCTACAACACCATCCGCTTCGACGATGAAGTCACCCGCTTCATGTTCTGGCGCAACCTGATCGATCCCTATGCCCGCGAATGGGCCAACGGCTGCGGCCGCTGGGACCTGCTGGACGTGGTGCGCCTGACCTATGCCCTGCGCCCGGAAGGCATACAGTGGCCGACCAAGGAAGACGGCAGCATCAGCTTCAAGCTGGAACACCTCTCCAAGGCCAATGGCCTGCTGCACGAAGCCGCCCACGATGCCCTCTCCGACGTGCGCGCCACCATCGCGCTGGCACGCCTGATCCGCCAGCACAACCCACGCCTGTTCGACTTCGCCCTGGCCCTGCACAAGAAGGATAAGGCGGCTGCCGAGATCGGCCTGCCGGCGGCCAAGCCCTTCCTGCATGTCTCCGGCATGTTCCCGGTGGCGCAGGGTTGCCTGGCGCTGATGTGGCCGCTGGGCATGCATCCCACCAACAAGAATGAAGTGATCGCCTGGGACCTCGGCTACGACCCCGCCGAACTGGCCGGCCTGGACGCCGCCACCGTGCGCATGCGCATGTTCACCCGGCGCGATGACCTGCCTGAGGGCGTCGAACGCCTGCCGGTCAAGAGCATCCACCTGAACAAGTCGCCCATGCTGGTGGGCAGCCTCAAGACCCTCAGCGCCGAACGCGCCGCGGCCCTGGGCATCGACGTCGATACCGCCCTGCGCCATGCCGAACACGCCGCCGCCCTGCCCGACCTGTCTTCGCTGTGGCGCCAGGTCTACCAGCGCGAGGGCGAAGAACGGCCCGACGTGGACGAAGACCTCTACGGCGGCTTCATCGGCAACGGCGACCGGCGCCAGCTGACGCAGCTGCGCGCCCTGGCACCAGCCGCCCTGGCCGAGGCCAGCATGTCCTTCGACGATATGCGCCTCAACGAAATCCTGTTCCGCTATCGCGCCCGCAACTTCCCCGAGACCCTGCGTCCCGACGAAGCCCAGCACTGGGAAGAGCATCGTGCTGCCCGCCTGTTCGACGGTGCCGGCGGCGCCCGCACCATCGCCCAGTTGTTCGAACAGATCGACCAATTGCAGGAGCAGGCAGACGACGAACGCACCCAGGACATCCTGGGTGCGCTCTACGACTATGCGGAGATGATTGCGCCGGCCAATCGGTAAGGCCAGCGCTGGCCGACGCGCTTTATTCTGCGGTGGCCTTGCCCTGCGCCTTCAACTTCATGATGAAGTCGCGCAGGGCCGGCTGGATGTCTTCGAACAGGGGATGCTTGCGGTTCTTCAGCATCACCTCGGAAAACAGTTTCAGCCCCAGCGCCAGCTGCGCGCTGGTATCGCTGTCGAACTGGCCATTGCCGCGCAGGCGCTCGACGATACTGAAGATATCGTCATGGTTACCGGCCTCAAAACTGATGGGCTCATGCAGCGTCTGCCCCTCCGACGCCGTGGCCAGGTGTTCCAGGGTGATACGGTAGCGATGTTCCTTCATGTTGCTCTCCTTGCTTGCTTCTTTGGGGCTCAGGCCCGCTCCACCGCGACGGCGGCGCGATCGATGATGTCGATGATGGCATGCAGTTCTTGCTGCTCCAGCTTGCCCTTGGCCAGGCGCGTATGCAGCGCCATGCGGAAGTTCTGGACCGCCCGGCGCAGTTCCGGCGAATCGGCATCCGGACGTTCCTGGCGACGCAGTTCGAACTTGTGCAGCACCTGCTGCAACACCTCGGCGTTTTCCTTCTCTTCCAGATGCGTGCGGCCCTCGGCGCTGATGGTGTAGAGCTTCTTGCCGCCCTCCTCACCCTGTACCGAGGCATGGCCCATTTCTTCCAGCAGGGTCAGGGTCGGATAGATCACGCCCGGGCTGGGGCTGTAGCCACCGCCGACCAACTGCTCGATGGCCTTGATCATGTCGTAGCCGTGGCGCGGTTTTTCCTGCAACAGGTGCAACATCACAATACGCAGTGCGCCCTGTTCGAACATGCGCGCACCGCGACCGCCACCACCGCCCCCCTCGCGGCCACGCGGCCCGTGGTAGCCGCGATGGCCTTCTTCATCGAACATGCCGCCGCCATGGTGTGGACGGTCGTGGCGCTGGTGCATGGGGCCGTGGCCGGGTTGGCCGTGGTGGCCGAATAAATGCTTGAACATGGTGTTTCCTTCTTGTCGGTTTGCCAGGGCCTGTTCACAGGCCCTGAGGGCAGCGACTGACGCACGCTGCATGTCGATCGATATAGCCAAGATATATCTTTAATCTGAATATTTCAAGATATATCTTAAACATATTTTCATTTCTTATGATCAAGCTCTGAAGCAAAAGGCTTCACCGTCAGCCTGGCGACATTGAGCGCACGGAAGAAGTGCTATGTTGTGTCCGGGGCATCCACCGCCCTGCCTACCACCACAACAGGAGACCCACATGACCCCGACCGCCCCCATCGGCCGCTTCCCCATTCCCGAACTGGACGAGCTTCCCGAGGACATCCGCCATCGCATCCTCGCGGTGCAGGAAAAGTCAGGCTTCATCCCCAACGTCTTCCTGGTACTGGCGCACCGGCCCGACGAATTCCGCGCCTTCTTCGCCTATCACGATGCCCTGATGGACAAGCCCGGCAAGCTCACCAAGGCCGAGCGCGAAATGATCGTGGTCGCCACCAGCAACGCCAACCAGTGCCAGTACTGCGTGGTGGCGCATGGCGCGATCCTGCGCATTCGCGCCAAAGACCCCTTGCTGGCCGACCAGGTCGCGATCAACTACCGCAAGGCCGACATCAGCCTGCAGCAGAAGGCCATGCTGGATTTCGCCATGAAGGTGTCGGCCAGCGCCTGGGCCGTCAACGAGGAAGATTTCGCCCGGCTCAGGGAGCAGGGCTGGGGGGAGGAGGAAGCCTGGGATATTGCGGCCATCGCGGCCTTCTTCGGCATGTCGAACCGACTGGCTAATGTGACCAGCATGCGTCCCAATGAAGAGTTCTACCTGATGGGGCGCCTACCCTTGCAATGATGACGGCGGGGCGCGCTCAGCGCCGCCCGGCGTGCCAGCGCGCCACCTGCTCCAGGCAGGCGCGCAGATCGCCCTGCACCAGTTCGGCGGCATGCGCCAGCATCAGGTTGCGCGGTAGGCCGAAGTCCTCGATCTGCATGCCGTCGCGACAGTAACCGGGTTCGCCCTGCGGCACCTGGGCCAGCAGATCCAGCGCCGGCGTGTTGTAGCACCACACCTTCTTGCCGCGCCCGACCGCATAGCCGATCTCGAAGACCGTACCCGAATCCGGCTCGTGGCCGCGAAAATCGCGCACATTGGCCACCACGCCATCGGCCGAATCGATCAGGGCCACATTGATTTCGTAGATGCGCCGGGCGATCTCGGACTTGCTCTCCCCCTGTACCTCATCATCGCCCGGACACAGGGCCAGCAAGCCCAGCTCACCGCACCATTGCTTGATGCGCGCCTTGTGCGCGGCATAGTCGCGCGCGAAGACATCGGGACCGGCGAGGTAGATGCGGGGCTGTCGGGTCATGCTTCATCCTGTGGGAGTCATCCAGACCCGGCAGCTTACGCCAACTAGGAAGCGTCTGCCATGTTCTGGGCCCGATCGAAGTCGGCCGCAAAGTCGTCCACCTGCACGCAGAGGTCCCCATAGTGGGCGAAAGCATCCAGCGCTTCCTTCTCCTGCAGCGAGATCAGGCCGCGCTCCTGGGCCAACGCACTCCAGGCCGGCAGCTCGCGCAGGCTCTGAGGCATCGGCGGCAGCCTGCCGTCCTTGATATCGGGCTTGAGCCGCTGCTCCAGCTGCTGCACCACCGGCACCAGTGCAAAAGCCTGCTCACCGCACGCCAGTGGATCACCCTCGCGCGGCAGGTAGGCATCGGACACCAGCCGGTCGCGGCTCTCGCCCGGGGTCTGCATGGCACGCGCCACCAGCGTGCCGAGTACATCCGACGGCTTGCGATAGGGCAGCCCCAACGGGAAGATCAGCACCCGCAGCAGCAACGCCACCGGACGATTGGGAAAGTTGTGCAAGACCTCGATGATGGCTTCCTGCGCCCGGTTCAGGGCATCCTGCACCGACCAGTCGACGTAGGGCTGGTCAGCTTCCTGACGGCCTTCATCCTCGAAACGCTTCAACACCGCCGACACCAGGTACAACTGCGAAAGCACGTCACCCAGCCGCGCCGAGATGCGCTCGCGGAACTTGAGCGAGCCACCCAGCACCCCCATGCTGACATCGGTCAGCAAGGCAAAAGCCGAGGACAGGTGGACCACCGCGCGGTAGTAGCGGCGCGTGGCATGCGCCGCCTGTGACGGCGCCGGCAACAGCCAGCCACCACTGATGCCACCCACCAGGCTGCGCGCCGCATTGGCCGCCGCGAAGGACAGGTGCGCGAACAGCAGCCGGTCGAAGGCCTGCACCGCGCGTTCGCGATCCTCTTCCGAGGCGGCGGCCAGCTCCTGCAGTACATAGGGATGGCAACGGATCGCCCCCTGGCCGAAAATGATCAGGCAGCGCGTCAGGATGTTGGCGCCCTCCACCGTGATGGCGATCGGAATCTGCTGGTACACCCGCGCCAGGAAATTGCCTGGCCCCATGCAGATGCCCTTGCCACCGATCACATCCATGCCGTCGTTGACCACCATGCGCCCGCGCTCGGTGACGTGGTACTTGGAGATGGCCGAGATCACCGACGGCTTTTCGCCCGCATCCACCGCCAGCGCCGACAACCGGCGCGTGGCATCCATCATGTAGAGGTGCCCGCCCATGCGCGCCAGCGCTTCCTGCACGCCCTCGAACTTGCCGATCTCGATCTTGAACTGGCGCCGCATGGCGGCATAGGCGCTGGTACCGCGCACCGCCATCTTGGAAAAACCGACGCTGGAAGACGGCAGCGAGATCGCCCGTCCCGCCGCCAGGCATTCCATCAGCATGCGCCAGCCGCGCCCGACCTGGGCCACGCCGCCAATCACCCATTCGATCGGGATGAAGACATCGCGCCCCTCGGTCGGACCATTCTGGAACACCGCATTGAGCGGCCAGTGACGACGACCGGTGATCACCCCAGGATGGTCGGTGGGGATCAGCGCGCAGGTGATACCGGGCTCCAGGGCGCTACCCAGCAGACCGTGCGGATCGCGTGCCCGGAACGCCAGGCCCAGCACGGTGGCAATCGGCGCCAGGGTGATGTAGCGCTTGCTCCAGGTGACGCGGAAACCCAGCGTCTCGCGCCCCTCATGCATGCCCTTGCAGACGACGCCGATATCGGGAATGGCCGCCGCATCAGAACCCGCATACGGACTGGTGAGCGCGAAGCAGGGGATCTCCAGCCCCTGTGCCAGGCGTGGCAGGTAGTGGTTCTTCTGCGCCTCGGTACCGTAGTGCAGCAGCAGTTCGGCCGGCCCCAGCGAATTGGGCACCATCACCGCGATGGCCGCAGCCGAACTGCGTGAGGCCAGCTTCATCACCACCTGCGAATGCATATAGGCCGAGAACTGCTTGCCGCCATACTGGCGCGGAATGATCATGCCCAGGAAACCACGTTCCTTGATGAACTGCCAGGCCTCGGGCGGCAAGTCCTGGGTCTTCACGCTGGTATCCCAGTCGCTGACCATGGCGCACAACTGCTCGACCTCCTGATCAAGGAAAGCCTGCTCCTCGGGCGTGAGGCGTGGCGGCGGCAGCATGAACAGGCGCGCCCAGTCCGGCTTGCCGGAGAACAGCTCGGCATCCCACCAGACGGTGCCGGCTTCGATGGCGTCGCGTTCGGTGTCCGACATGCGCGGCGCGACCCTGGCGAAGGTGTCCAGCGCCGGGCGTGTCATCAGCGACTGCCGCACCGAACGGATCGCCACCAGCAAGGTCGGCGTAAAGAACAGGATCGCCAGCAGCACCCGCACCGGCCAGTCGATATCGGCCAGGGCACCCCCCAGCCAGACCAGCACCGCTTCGGCGACCAGCCAGACCCAGGCGCTGGCGCGCGCCATCATCAGTGCCAGTGCGCTTGCAATGAGAAGGATGAGCCAGATGATCATGTGTCGCCTCCTGTGTTGTCGTGCTTGTCGTGCTTGTTGTGCACGGATGCAGCCAGTGGTGCCGCTGGCGGTGCAGCGATGAGTACAGCGATTGGTGCCGCCAGTGTGGCACCGAATGCCAATAGCGCCAAGCGCGCATCCCGGTATCGGGCAACGGTGGCCTGCGCCGCCTTGCACGATACCCTGTCAGCTCATCCGGCGGAATCGGACGGAACCTGCCCGGCCCCGTCAGACAACGCCCGACAAGCCGGCGCCCCATGTCATCCATTACAATCCGGGCATTGCAGACAGGCTGCCGCAAAGGATCGAATCATGAAATGGGAAGGCAATCGCGAAAGCGACAACGTGGAAGACCGCCGTGGTGAGGGTGGCGGTGGTGGAGGCGGCGGTGGCTTCGGCTTCGGCGGCCGATCCATTGGCCTGGGCACGGTGGCGGTGGCGCTGGTGGCATCGTATTTCCTGGGCATCAACCCGCTGACCATGCTCAACCTGCTCTCCGGCGGGGGCGGCCCGGTGCCGGTACAGCAACAGGCGCCGGCCCACAAACCCTCGCCCAACGACCAGATGGCGCGCTTCGTCTCCACCGTCCTGGCCGATACCGAAGACACCTGGGGCCAGATCTTCGCCGCCAATGGCAAGCAGTATGCGCGGCCCAAGCTGGTACTGTTTTCCGGCAGCACGCCGACCGCCTGCGGCACCGGCCAGACCGCCACCGGTCCCTTCTATTGCCCGGGCGACCAGAAGGTCTATATCGACCTGTCCTTCTATGAACTGATGAAGCAGCGTTTCAAGGTCTCCGGCAACTTCGCCCAGGCCTATGTGATCGCCCATGAAGTCGGCCACCACGTGCAACACCTGATGGGCATCTCCGACAAGGTCGATGCGGCCCGCCGCAATGCCACCGAAAAGCAGGCCAATGCCATGTCGGTACGACTGGAACTGCAGGCCGACTGCTTCGCCGGGGTCTGGGCCTTCCACGCCAACCAGGCGCGTCACATCCTGGAAGAAGGGGACATCGAAGACGCCCTGCACGCCGCCTCCGCCATCGGCGACGACGCCCTGCAGCGCCAGGCGCGCGGCGTGGTGGTGCCGGACTCCTTCACCCACGGCACCTCCGCCCAGCGCGTGACCTGGTTCAAGCGCGGCATCAATGAAGGCAAGGTCAGCGCCTGCAATACCTTCGCGGCCAAGGAGCTGTGAGCCGATCCTGAACGCAGCTTGAGCGCACCGTATCTACCATCGAACACGACAACACAACGAGGAGACTGAACCCATGACCCTGTCCAATTGGTGCATCCTGATCGCCGGCCTGATGCCGGTGTTCACCATCGTGGTGGCCAAGCGCGGTCGCAAGGACTTCGACAACGCCGAACCGCGTGCCTGGCTGGACCAGCAGACCGGTGTGCGCCGCCGCGCCGACTACGCCCACCGCAACCACTTCGAAGCCTTCCCCTTCTTCGCCGCCGCCGTGCTGGTGGCGCAGCAGGCCGGCGCAGCCCAGGGCCAGATCGATATCGCCAGCGTGGTCTTCATCGCCGCCCGCCTGCTCTATACCCTGTTCTACCTGAACGACAAACCCTCGGCCCGCTCCGCGGTATGGTCGGTCGGCTACCTGAGCGTGATCGCGCTGTTCGTCATCGCCGCCCGCGCCTGACCGGGAGCCCACCATGAGCCACCCCGCCGCCCTGCAACTGGCCCCCATGCGCGAGGCCCTCACCGCGCTGTGCGAACAACGCGCCAGCATCGCCACCCTGTGCACCACCTGGCGCGCCCGCGACGACGTGATGCAAGCCCTGCCACCCCGCTACCAGCAGGTCGCCGAAGACCTGCTGGGCCGCCTCGAAGCCGGCAGCCTCTTCACCGAGGAAAGCTGTTCCTTCAGCCAGAAGGACCTTACCGACAGCCTCGCCACCTGGCTGGACAAAGCCGAGCAGACCCTGTCAGCAAGCTGACCTGGCCTGACCTGCTCCGCCGGAAGAACTAGTTCTTCCGGCGGGCAGCCTGCCCTTACTGCCTCCCTCTTCTCCCTTCCCCCGCCTCTCCGTCGGACCGATGTTGCCGGCCTGCACCGATCGCTAAGCTGGACCCATCGATCAACATCCGCAGGAGGCTCCATGTCCGACCAGCGCAAGGCCTATGGCGTGCTGGGTTCCAGCACGCTCGCATTCACTGTCTGCTTCACCATCTGGATGATGTTCGGGGTCATCGGCATCCCCATCAAGAATGCCCTGCACCTGAACGAAACCGAATTCGGCCTGCTCACCGCCATGCCGGTACTGACCGGCTCCCTGATCCGGGTGCCGCTGGGTATCTGGACCGACCGCTACGGCGGACGCATCGTGTTCTTCATCCTGATGCTGTGCACGGTGGTCCCGATCTGGCTGATTTCCTACGCCACCGCCTTCTGGCACTTCCTGGTACTGGGCCTGTTCGTGGGCCTGGCCGGTGGCTCCTTCTCGGTCGGCACCCCCTATGTGGCGCGCTGGTTCAAGAAGGAACGCCAGGGCCTGGCCATGGGTGTGTTCGGCGCCGGCAACTCGGGCGCGGCGGTCAACAAGTTCGTGGCACCCGTACTCATCGCCGCCGGCGGCTGGGTGCTGGTGCCCAAGGTCTATGCCGGCCTGATGCTGGCGGCGGCCCTGCTGTTCTGGCTCGGCTCGTCCACCGACCCGGCGCACCAGGTCAAGTCCGACACCGGCTTCATGGATCAGGTGCGCATGCTCAAGGACCCCAGGGTCTGGCGCTATTGCCAGTATTACTCGGTGGTCTTCGGCGGCTATGTGGGCCTGAGCCTGTGGATGGTCAAGTACTACGTCACCGAATACGGGTTCGACATCAAGACCGCCGCCCTGCTGGCAGCCTGCTTCTCGCTGCCCGGTGGCGTACTGCGCGCCCTGGGCGGCTGGCTCTCCGACAAGTACGGCGCCTACCAGGTCACCTGGTGGGTGATGTGGGTCTGCTGGGTCGCCTTCTTCCTGCTGTCTTATCCACAGACCGATTTCACCATCCAGACCGTGGGTGGCGCGCAGCGCTTCCACATCGGACTGAGCCCGGTGCTTTTCACGGTACTGCTGATGGTGGTCGGGGTGGCCATGGCAGTGGGCAAGGCCTCGGTCTTCAAGTTCATCTCCGACGACTACAGCAGCAACATCGGCGCGGTCTCCGGCATCGTCGGCCTGGCCGGCGGGCTGGGCGGTTTCATCCTGCCCATCCTGTTCGGCGTGGTGCTGGACGTCACAGGCGTGCGCAGCTCCTGCTTCATGCTGCTCTACGGCACGGTCTGCATTTCGCTGGTGTGGATGCACTTCCAGTTCCGCCGCGAAGGTCTGCAAGCGCCACGCAAGGCCCTGGCGGCCGACTGATCCCTTCCCATTTCAAGGACGCATCATGAATCATGTACTCGATCGCTGGGAGCCGGAAAACCCGGACTTCTGGCGCAAGCAAGGCGAGCAGGTCGCCAACCGCAATCTCTGGATTTCCATTCCCTGTCTGATGCTGGCCTTTGCGGTCTGGATGCTGTGGAGCGTGGTGGCGGCCAACCTGGACAAGGCGGGCTTTCACTTCAGCAAGGACCAGTTGTTCTTCCTGACGGCCTTGCCGGCGCTCTCGGGCGCCACGCTGCGCATCTTCTATTCCTTCCTGGTACCGGTATTCGGCGGGCGCCGCTGGACCGCCATTTCCACCGCCAGCCTGCTGATCCCCGCCATCGGCATGGGCCTGGCGCTGCGCGACCCCGGCACCAGCTATTCCACCCTGCTGGGCCTGGCCCTGCTGTGCGGGCTGGGCGGTGGCAACTTCAGTTCCAGCATGGCCAACATCAGCTTCTTCTTCCCCAAGGCGCGCAAGGGCTACGCCACCGGCATGAATGCCGGCATCGGCAACCTGGGCGTCTCGGTGGTGCAACTGGTCACGCCGCTGGTGATTTCCTCGGCCGTGTTCGCCACCTCCATCGCCGGCCAGGGGGTGCTCTTCCATGATCCCAAGAGCGGCCTGGAAAGCAGCTACTGGCTGGCCAATGCCGGCTTCATCTGGGTGCCCTTCATCGTCGCCGCCACCCTGGCGGCCTGGTTCGGCATGAACGACATCGCCTCTGCCCAGGCGTCACTGGCCGACCAGGCGGTGATCTTCAAGCGCAAGCACAACTGGCTGATGTGCTGGCTGTATGTCGGCACCTTCGGCTCCTTTATCGGTTTTTCGGCGGCGTTTGCCATGCTGATCAAGGCCCAGTTCCCGGAGGTGGAGGTGGCCCGCTTCGCCTTCCTCGGCCCGCTGGCCGGCGCCCTGGCGCGGCCGCTGGGCGGCATGATCTCGGACCGCATCGGCGGCGCGCGCGTCACGCTGTGGGTGTTCCTGGCCATGGGGCTGACCATCCTGCTGGGCATCCTGCCAGCCCTGCATACACACCAGTTCACGCTGTTCCTGGCCTCGTTCATCGGCATGTTCATCCTGACCGGACTGGGCAATGGCTCGACCTTCTGCATGATTCCCATCATCTTCCAGACCGAGCGCGAGCGCGCTGCCGCGGGACAAGGCGAAGCCGCGCAGCAGCAGGCCCGCCTGGATGCCGGCAAGGAATCGGCGGCCGTGCTGGGTTTCTCCGGTGCCATCGGTGCCTATGGCGGCTTCTTCATCCCGCAGAGCTTCGGTACCTCGATCAGGATGACCGGCGCGCCCGACATGGCGATGGTCGTCTTCGTCGGCTTCTATGCCAGCTGCATGCTCATCACCTGGTGGTACTACGCCCGCAAGGGCGCGCCCATGCCCTGTTGAAATGGCCCTAGTTCTTTCGAACTAGCCCGCCTCCACCACCTGGATGGCCGCCCTGACCAAGCCGGCGAATAGGCGCGCACGGGGCGCCTGCCTACACTTTCCAACCATCAAGACTGCCCATATCGATAACGCAGGTGGGGTACTCACCCACGCAACCGAGGATTCACGATGAGTCATTTTCTGGACCGATTGAAGTTCATGTCGCGGGTGAAGTCCACCTTCGCCGATGGACATGGCGCCGTGGTCGACGAAGACCGCCAATGGGAAAACGCCTACCGCAGCCGCTGGCAGCACGACAAGGTGGTGCGCTCCACACACGGGGTCAACTGCACCGGTTCCTGCTCCTGGAAGGTCTACGTCAAGAACGGCCTGATCACCTGGGAAACCCAGCAGACCGATTACCCCCGCACCCGCCCGGACCTGCCCAACCACGAGCCGCGCGGCTGCCCGCGTGGCGCCTCCTACAGCTGGTACGTCTATTCCGCCCAACGGGTGAAGTACCCCATGATCCGTGGCCGTCTCATGCAACTGTGGCAGGAGGCACGCCGCACCCTGAGTCCGGTCGAGGCCTGGGCCGCCATCACCAGCGACCCCGCCCGTGCGAAAAGCTACAAGTCGGTGCGCGGCCAAGGCGGCTTCGTGCGGGCCGACTGGGATACCGCCAACGAAATCATCGCCGCCGCCAATGCCTACACCATCAAGCAGTACGGCCCGGACCGGGTGATCGGCTTCTCGCCCATCCCGGCCATGTCGATGGTGTCGTACGCGGCCGGCGCCCGTTACCTGAGCCTCATCGGCGGCGTAGCCCTGTCCTTCTATGACTGGTACTGCGACCTGCCGCCGGCCAGCCCTCAGGTCTGGGGCGAGCAGACCGACGTGCCGGAATCGGCCGACTGGTACAACTCCACCTATCTGATGGTATGGGGCTCCAACGTGCCGCAGACGCGCACCCCCGACGCCCACTTCTACACCGAGGTCCGCTACAAGGGGACCAAGACGGTGGCGGTGTCCTCGGACTTCGGCGAGATGGTCAAGTTCGGCGACATCTGGCTGGCCCCGCGCCAAGGCACCGATGCCGCGCTGGCGATGGCCATGGGCCACGTGATCCTCAAGGAATTCCACCTGCAGCGTCCCTCGCCCTACTTCCGCCGCTACGTCAGGCAATACACCGATCTGCCCATGCTGGTGCGGCTGGTGGAACGCGATGGCCGCTACCTGCCCGAACACATGCTGCGTGCCTCGCAGATGCCGGGCCAGCTGGAAGAAGCCAACAACGCCGACTGGAAGACCCTGGCCATCGATGCGGCCAGCGGCCAGATCGTCGCGCCCAACGGCTCCATCGGCTACCGCTGGGGCGAAGGCCAGGTCAACGACGGCGCCAAGCTGGGCCGCTGGAACCTGGAAAGCCGGGACGGTCATTCCGGTCGCGAGATCGAGCCGCTGCTCTCGCTGGTGGAGCAGCACGACGAGGTGGTCCCGGTCGCCTTCAACTACTTCGGCGGGGACGATGCCGAGCAATTGCAGACGCGCCGCGTGCCGGTACGCCACGTGCGCCTGGCCAACGGCAGCACCGCACTGGTGGCTACCGTCCACGACCTGATGATGGCCAACTATGGCGTGGACCAGGGCCTGGGCGGACAGATCGCCCAATCCTATGACGACGACGTTCCCTACACCCCGGCCTGGCAGGAGAAGCACACCGGCGTCAAGCGCGAGCTGGTGATCCAGGTCGCGCGCGAGTTCGCGCAGAATGCCCATGACACCGAGGGCAAGAGCATGATCATCGTCGGCGCCGCGCTCAATCACTGGTACCACAACGACATGATCTATCGCGGCATCATCAACCTGCTGATGATGTGCGGCTGCGTGGGCAAGTCCGGTGGCGGCTGGGCGCACTACGTGGGACAGGAAAAGCTGCGTCCGCAGTTCGGCTGGGCACCGCTGGCCTTTGCCACCGACTGGGTCCGCCCGCCCCGGCAGATGAACGGCACCAGCTTCTTCTATGCCCACACCAGCCAGTGGCGTCACGAAAAACTGGGCCTGGACGAGATCGTCGCGCCCACCGCCGACAAGGACAAGCTGGCCGGCATGAGCATGATCGACATGAACGCCCGGTCCGAACGCATGGGCTGGCTGCCCTCGGCCCCGCAGCTGGAGACCAATCCGCTCGATGTGTGCGACGCCGCCCAGGCGCTGGGCCAGACCCCGCAGGACTACCTCAAGGCGGCCCTGAAGTCGGGCGCCGTCAACATGAGCTGCGACGACCCCGACAACCCGAAGAACTTCCCGCGCAACATGTTCGTCTGGCGCTCCAACATCCTGGGCAGTTCCGGCAAGGGCCACGAGTATTTCCTGAAATACCTGCTGGGGACCCAGCATGCGCTGTTCGATGACGCCGGGCAGGCCATCCGCCCGACCGAGGTCAAGTACCGCGAAGAGGCCGCCGAGGGCAAGCTGGACCTGCTGGTGACGCTGGACTTCCGCATGAGCACCACCTGCCTGTATGCCGACATCGTGCTGCCCACCGCCACCTGGTACGAAAAGGATGACCTCAACACCTCAGACATGCATCCCTTCATCCATCCGCTTTCGGAAGCGGTGCAACCGCTGTGGGAGAGCAAGACCGACTGGGAAATCTACAAGGGCATCGCCAGCAAGTTCAGCCAGATCGGTGGCGAATACCTCGGCACCCGCAGCGACATCGTGCTGCAGCCGCTGATGCACGACACCCCGGCCGAACTGGGCCAGCCCTTCGAACCGAAGGACTGGAAGACGGGCGAATGCGACCTCATCCCCGGCAAGACCGCCCCCAATTTCATGGTGGTGGAACGCAACTACCGCGACATCTACAAGAAGTTCACTTCCGTCGGCCCGCTGCTGGAGAAACTGGGCAACGGCGGCAAGGGCATCAACTGGAACACCGAACACGAAGTGGGCGAACTGGGCGCACTGAACAAGCGCGTCACCGAGCCCGGCATCAGCCAGGGCCGCCCACGCCTGGACAGCGCCATCGATGCCTGCGAGATGATCCTCAGCTTCGCCCCCGAGACCAACGGCCATGTCTCGGTCAAGGCCTGGGAAGCACTGGGCAAGATCACCGGGCGCGACCATACCCACCTGGCGCAGGGCCGCGAGCACGACAAGATCCGTTTCCGCGACGTCCAGGCGCAGCCGCGCAAGATCATCTCGGCCCCGACCTGGTCGGGTCTGGAGTCAGAAGAGGTCAGCTATAACGCCGGCTATACCAACGTGCATGAACTGATTCCCTGGCGCACCCTGAGCGGTCGCCAGCAGTTCTACCAGGACCACCGCTGGATGCTGGATTTCGGTGAAGGCCTGTGCGTCTACAAGCCGGCGGTCGACACCAAGACGGTCGCGCCCATGCTCAACCGCCATCCCAATGGCGAGAAGGAGATCGTCCTCAACTTCCTCACGCCGCACCAGAAGTGGGGCATCCACTCCACCTATTCGGACAACCTGCGCATGCTCACGCTCAGTCGCGGCGGACCACACGTCTGGATCTCGGAGGACGATGCCAGGACCGCAGGACTGGTGGACAACGACTGGGTGGAAGTCTTCAACAGCAACGGCACCCTGACCGCGCGCGTGGTGGTGAGCCAGCGCATTCCGGGTGGCATGTGCCTGATGTACCACGCCCAGGAAAAGATCGTGAACACGCCCGGCGCGCAACTGAGCGGCAAGCGCGGCGGCATCCACAACTCGGTCACGCGGGCAGTGCTCAAGCCGACCCACATGATCGGCGGCTATGCACAACTGGCCTATGGCTTCAACTACTACGGTACCGTCGGCAGCAATCGCGACGAGTTCATCATCCTGCGCAAGATGAACAAGGTCGACTGGCTCGACGGCAGCCTGCAAGAAAGGACGGCATCATGAGAATTCGCGCACAAGTGGGCATGGTGCTCAACCTGGACAAGTGCATCGGCTGCCACACCTGCTCGGTGACCTGCAAGAATGTCTGGACCAGTCGCGACGGCGTGGAGTACGCCTGGTTCAACAATGTCGAGACCAAGCCGGGCATCGGCTATCCGAAGCAATGGGAAAACCAGCAGAAATGGCAAGGCGGCTGGACCCGCACGGTCGCCGGCAAACTGGAGCCGCGCCAGGGCGGCCGCTTGCGCATCCTGGCCAATCTGTTCGCCAATCCCAACCTGCCGGCCATCGACGACTACTACGAGCCCTTCACCTACGATTACGAACATCTGCAGAAGGCGCCGCTGATGCAGACCCCGCCGACGGCGCGGCCGATCTCGGTGCTGACCGGCAAGAAGATGGACAAGATCACCTGGGGCCCGAACTGGGAAGACGACCTCGGCGGCGAGTTCAGCGCCCGCAGCCAGGATGCGCTGTTCGAGGGCGTGCAGAAGGACATGTACAGCACGTTCGAATCGACCTTCATGATGTACCTGCCGCGCCTGTGCGAGCACTGCCTGAACCCGGCCTGTGTGGCGTCCTGCCCGTCGGGCTCGATCTACAAGCGCGAGGATGACGGCATCGTGCTGGTGGACCAGGACAAGTGCCGTGGCTGGCGCATGTGCATCTCCGGTTGTCCGTACAAGAAGATCTACTACAACTGGAGCTCCGGCAAGGCCGAGAAATGCACCTTCTGCTATCCCCGCATCGAGGCCGGCCAGCCCACCGTGTGCTCGGAAACCTGTGTCGGGCGCATCCGCTACCTGGGCGTGCTGCTGTATGACGCCGACCGCATCGAAGCGGCGGCCTCGGTGGCCGACGAGCAGGCGCTCTACCAGGCCCAGCTGGACTGCTTCCTCGACCCGCACGACCCGGCCGTGATCGCCGAGGCGCGCCGCCAGGGCATTGCCGAGAGCTGGCTGGAATCGGCACGCCGCTCGCCGGTGTACAAGTTGGCCATGCAATGGAAGATCGCCTTCCCCCTGCATCCGGAATACCGCACCCTGCCCATGGTCTGGTACATCCCGCCGCTGTCGCCAATCCAGAAGGCGGCCGAAGCCGGCCACATGGGGATGGACGGCATCATCCCCGACGTGAAATCGCTGCGCATCCCGCTGCGCTATCTCGCCAACCTGCTGACCGCCGGCCAGGAAGCACCCATCCTCAACGCCCTGCAACGCCTGCTGGCCATGCGCGCCTACAAGCGCGCCCAGACGGTGCACGGCCGGCAGGAAGAAGCGCTGCTGCTGCAGGTCGGCCTGCGCGAAGACGAGGTCGAGGACATGTACCAGACCCTGGCCATCGCCAACTACGAAGACCGCTTCGTGGTGCCGTCCTCGCACAAGGAAATGGTGGAGGACAGCTTCAACGACAAGGGCAGTTGTGGCTTCAGCTTCGGCAACGGTTGCTCGGGCGGCGTCTCCGAGGGCAGCCTGTTCGGCAAGAAGCCGCAAGGCAGCGTGATCTTCGTGGACATGCCCAAGTCGCGCAAGAAGTCCCCTGTCACCGAATGAATGGAGCTCCTGTCATGACTTCCCACG
The DNA here is from genome assembly GCF_015767275.1 of Herbaspirillum sp. AP02. Lineage (GTDB taxonomy): Bacteria > Pseudomonadota > Gammaproteobacteria > Burkholderiales > Burkholderiaceae_D > Herbaspirillum. The sequence continues at coordinate 18,771 of NZ_JADWMY010000008.1, read as the reverse complement.
TCAATCATCAGGCCGGCAGCGGCGCGATCTATCGCATCGTCTCGGCCCTGATGAGTTATCCCCAGCCGGAACTGATCGCGGCGCTGCCCGAGATCGAACAGGTACTGCAGGCCGGTCCCGCTGTACCGGACGCCTTGCAGGCGCTGCAACCGCTGCTGCATTACCTGAAGTCCACGCCGCTGATCGCCCTGCAGGAACACTATGTCGATACCTTCGACCGCAGTGCCGCGCTCTCGCTGCACCTGTTCGAACACATCCACGGCGAAAGCCGCGACCGCGGCCAGGCCATGGTCGATCTGCTGGAGGAATACCGCAGTCAAGGCCTGGAGCCGGCCACCAGCGAGTTGCCGGACTACGTGCCGCTGTTCCTGGAATTCCTGAGCCTGCTATCGCAGGAAAAGGCCGCCCCGTTGCTGGGCGAGGCGATCCATGTGGTGGCCGCCATCGGCCAGCGCCTGCAAGGTCGTGAGAGCCCCTATGCCCTGCCCTTGCTGTTGCTGACCCGGCTCACCGACGTCGTGCCACGCGAACAGGACGATCCGCCGGTGCGCGACATGGACGAGGCCATGGAAGTCTTCGGTCCCGGTGCCGATGGTGTGGAACCTCTGCTCAAACCCGCGCTGGCCGGCGTGCAGCCGCTGCATTTCCATCCCCGGCAGCATGCCCGGCACACAGCCCAGCCTGCCACCCAGTCCGCCCATGGGAGACCATCATGAGCTACCTGCATCAATTCCTCTACGGCATCTACCCCTACATCGCCCTGGCGGTGTTCCTGCTGGGCAGCCTGCTGCGCTTCGAGCGCGAGCAGTACACCTGGAAGAGCGACTCCTCGCAACTGCTGCACGCCGGCCGCCTGCGACTGGGCAATATCCTGTTCCACGTCGGCGTGCTGGGGCTGTTCTTCGGCCATCTGGTGGGCTTGCTCACGCCGGTGGCGGTATGGGATGCCCTGGGCGTGAGCCACGGTTTCAAGCAACTGGTCGCCATGGGCGCCGGTGGCGTGTTCGGCACGCTCTGCCTGCTGGGGCTGACGATCCTGATCCATCGTCGCCTGACCGATGCGCGCATCGCCGCCATCACCCGCCCCGCCGACAAGCTCCTGCTGCTGTGGCTGCTGGTCACGCTGTGCCTGGGCCTGTCCACCATTGCCGAGTCGGCACAGCACCGCGACGGCCACATGATGGTATTGCTCATGACCTGGGCGCAGCACATCGTCACCTTCCGCGGCGACGCCGCCGGCTTCATCGAAGGCGCACCCTTGCTGTTCAAGCTGCACCTGTTCATGGGCCTGACGCTGTTCGTGATCTTCCCCTTCACGCGGCTGGTGCATGTGTGGAGCGGCTTTGCGTCCATCACCTACCTGAGCCGGGCCTGGCAACTGGTCCGTCCGCGTTGAGCAAGGAGAACGAAGATGCCTGTCATCGTCAATGAACACGAACTGAGCGACGCCGAGATGGCGCGGGAACTGGCTGCCCGCGATGCGGATGAGCAGGACCTGCAAGCGGCCATGACCACCCTGGTGCTGCGCCGGCTACTGCTGGAGGAAGCGCAGCGCCTGCAACTGCCGGGCGAGGACGAGGATGCGCGTATCGACCTCCTGCTGCAGCGCCAGGTCAGCGTCCCGCAGGCCGGTGAAGAAGAATGCCGGCGCCAGTACCAGGCCACGCCGGAACGCTTCACCGTGGGCGCGCTGGCGGAGGTCAGCCATCTCCTGTTCCAGGTCACCCCCGAGGTCGATCTGGCGGCCTTGCGCCGGCGTGCCGAATCGGTACTGGAGCACTTGCTGGCGCAGCCGGAGGACTTCAGCGCGCAGGCCGCTGCCCTTTCCAACTGCCCCTCCGGCGCACAGGGCGGCAGCCTGGGGCAGATTACCCGGGGCGCCTGCGTGCCGGAATTCGAACGGGCCGTCTTCGCCGCCGCGCCGGGGACCATCATCCCGCGACTGGTGGAAACCCGCTTCGGCCTGCACATCGTCCAGATGGGGCGCAAGCTGGACGGCAAACGCCTGCCCTTCGAGGCGGTGCGCGAGAACATCGCCCAGGCCCTGCAACACGCCGCCCATGACCAGGCCCTGCGTCACTACCTGCAGCAACTGGTGGGCGCTGCCCGCATCACTGGCGTGCAACTTCCCGGCATGGCATCGCCACTGCTGCAATAAGGAGCCTGTATGCGCTCGCCTGCTTCCCCGCTCTCCCGCCCGGCCTTGCTGGACCGCTTCGGGCGGCGCATCGACTACGTGCGGCTGTCGGTCACCGACCGCTGCGATCTGCGTTGCAGCTATTGCATGCCCAAGGGATTTTCCGGTTTCGAGGCGCCGGCCAACTGGCTCGACTTCGACGAGATCACGCGGGTGATCGCCGCCTTCGCCCGGCTGGGCGTGGGGCGCATACGACTCACCGGCGGCGAGCCGCTGATGCGGCGCAAGCTGCCCACGCTGGCCGCGCAATTGTCGGCGTTGCCGGGAGTGGAGGAGCTGTCGCTGTCCACCAATGCCACGCAGATGCACAAGCATGCAAGCGCGTTGCGGGCAGCCGGCGTGCAGCGCATCAACGTCAGCCTGGACAGCCTGGAACGCGCCTGCGTGGCGCAGATCACCGGGCGCGACAGCCTGCAGAGCGTCATGGCGGGGCTGGCCGCCGCCAGGGATGCCGGATTTGCGCCCATCAAGGTCAACATGGTGGTACTGCGCGGCGTCAATGAACACGAGGTGCCGCGCATGGCGGAGTTCTGCTTCGCGCAGGGCTTCATCCTGCGTCTGATCGAGGCCATGCCCATGGGCGAGACCGGTCGCAACAGCGGCATCGTCGCGCTGGGCCCGCTACGCGATGCACTGGTGGCCCGCTTCGGCCTGCAGCCGCTGGCGGCCGAACTGGGCGGTGGCCCGGCCCGCTACTGGGGCAGCGCCGATGGTCGCTGCACGCTGGGTTTCATCACACCCATGAGCCAGCACTTCTGCGCCACCTGCAACCGCGTGCGGCTCTCGGTGGATGGCACGCTCTACCTCTGCCTGGGGCAGGAAGCGCGCCTGGAATTGCGCCCGCTGCTGCGCGCCGGCATCGACGATGCCGGGCTGGAAGAGGCGCTCCGGCTGGCCATCGAACGCAAGCCGGAGCGCCATGAATTCAGTCAGGCACCGCACAAGATCATCCGGTTCATGTCGCAGACCGGCGGCTAGGCATCTCGGACCGGTGAAACCGCCACGAAGTGCACAAACATTGACCTGGACCCCGTGTTTTCGCCGGGACAACGGCCTAGACTGCCGCTTCCCTGGCTTGCTCCGTGAATCACCATGCCTGCTCCTGCCCTGCCGCTCCCCCCGCAGCCGCTGCCACCCTACCAGCGACTGACCTTCCGCATCCTGTTGATGACGCTGGTCGGCCTGGGACTGACCATGACAGCCATCGGCTATACCCTGCTGCTGTCCTGGCAACTGGAGGGCGGCGGTACCGTCATCAATGAAGCCGGCAGCCTGCGCATGCGCTCCTACGAGTTGGGCCTGGCAATGGAAAACGGGCAGGAACGTTCCGACATCCAGCACCACATCGAACGCTTCAGCCAGATTCTGGCACTGGTCCAGACCGGGCAGCCGGGCGAGCCCAGTTTCGTTGCCGCCACCGGCCCCATTCACGAACAATTGCTGCGCGTACAAGACCAGTGGCGGCAGCGCATGCAGGTCCACGCCCGCGCCGTGCAGGAGGCGGACGACCCGGCACTGCGCCAGCAGGCGCTGGATCGCTACCTGCAGGAACTGCCCGACTTCGTGGGTGACATCAACCTGCTGGTGGCCTATGTGGAAGCCGACCTGACCGGCAAGACCACCTGGCTGCGGCTGTGCCAGACGGCGCTGATCTTCCTGGCGCTGGCGGCCAGCATCGCCGTGCTATACCTGCTCTACCTGTGGATCGTCGGTCCGGTGCGGCGCATGCAGGCGGGCATTGCGCGCATGTCGCAAAACGACCTGGACGTGCGGCTGGCGGTGGAGAGTGAAGACGAATTCGGCCAGCTGGCCCAGGCCTTCAACCAGATGGCCGACCATGTGCAAGGCGTGCACCGCACCCTGGCAGAGCGCGTAGCCGAAAAGACCGCCCGCCTGCGCGAGCAGAACGAAGAAGTCGGCACGCTCTACGAAATCACCGATTTCCTCTCGGGCGCGCATACCATCGAAGCCCTGTGCGACGGTTTCCTGAAGCGCATCATGCAGCGCATGCAGGCCGATGGCGGGACGGTGCGCATCCTGGATGAACGCGGCAATCTCTATCTCACGGTGCACGAGGGGATTTCCGACAAGATCATCGATGAAGAACGTTGCATCAAGGTCGACGACTGCCTGTGCGGCGCGGCCACCCGGCAGGGGGTGATCCTGGTAAGCGATTTCCGCGAACTCGACGGGCAGCGCCGCTACCGCTGCCAGGAAGAAGGTGCGCTGGCGCTGGGCGTGTTCCAGATCCTGGTGCGGGAACAGGCCATCGGCAGTTTCTCCCTGCATTTCCTGCAGGAGCGCAGCATCGACAGCGACGAGCGCCGCCTGCTGGAGACCCTGGGCCGCCATCTTGGCGCGGCCATCGAGAATCAGCGCCTGATCGCCCGCGAGAGGGAATACGCCATCGCCCACGAACGCAACCTGATGGCCCAGGGCCTGCATGACAGCATTGCCCAGGGACTGAACTTCCTCAACCTGCAGGTGCAGATGCTGGAGGATTCGCTGGCGCGCGAGAACCTGGCCGAGATCCGCGAGATCACCCCCATGCTGCGCACCGGCGTGCAGGAAAACTATGAAGACGTGCGCGAACTGCTGCTCAACTTCCGTAGCCGCCTGCAGGACAGCAGCCTCGACTCCGAAATGCACAAGTCGCTCGACAAGCTGCAGCGCCAGACCGGCCTGCAGGGTGCCATCGCCATCAGCGGCGATGGTCCACCGCTGGCCCCGGAACAGCAGTTGCAGGTGCTGTTCATCCTGCAGGAGGCACTGTCGAATATCCGCAAGCATGCCCACGCCAATCGGGTGGATATCGCCGTCGCCAATGGCCGCGACTTCTGCCTGACGGTGCGCGACGACGGTCACGGCTTCCAGCTCGACAAGGCCAGCGCCAAGGGCAGCGACCACGTGGGCCTGCGCATCATGCAGGAACGCGCCGACCGCCTGGGCGCGCAACTGCTGATCGACAGCCAGCCCGGTGAAGGTACCTGCGTCACCGTCCGCCTGATGCGCCAGGAACGCCTCGTGGCCTGAGCGCCGCCCCTCATTCTTTGCAAGGAACCATCGCACCATGCCCATCCGTATCCTGCTCGTCGATGATCACACCCTGTTTCGCAGCGGCGTGCGCCTGCTGCTGCAACGCCATCCCGAATTCGAGATCGTCGGCGAAGCCGTCGATGGCCTGGACGGCGTCAAGCGCGCCCGCCAGCTGCAGCCCGACGTGGTACTGATGGACTTGAACATGCCCGGCCTGTCGGGACTGGAAGCGATGCAACTGATCGTGGAAGACCTGCCCGACACCGCCGTGCTGATGCTGTCGGTCTCGGAAGAGGCCGACGACCTCAGCACCGCCCTGCACAATGGCGCCGCCGGTTACCTGCTCAAGAACATCGAGGCCGACTACCTGGTGCAGGCCATCAAGCGCGCCGCCGCCGGCGAGCCGGTGATCTCGGAGGCGATGACGGCCAAGCTGGTGATGCAGTTCCGCGCCGCGCACCAGGCGCCGGCCCAGGTGGCGGCTGCCCGCGACAGGCTGACTACCCGCGAGCGCGAGACCATGGCCTGCGTGGCCCGTGGCGAGAGCAACAAGGAGATCGCCCGCACCCTGGACGTGGCCGAGAGCACGGTGAAGATCCATGTCCAGAACATCCTCAAGAAACTGAAGCTCTCCAGTCGGGTGCAGATTGCGGTGTATGCTGTGGAACACGGTCTGGACAAAACGCCCTGAGCGGCGTACCTTACCGCTCCCTGTTCCACGCCCCCTGGCCGCACGTCCGCTCCGCCCGGGGCTGCGCTCCCGAAAGAAAGCATATGCAAAAGATCACCTTCCCGCTGCAGGGTCGTCCCCATGTCGAACTGAACCAGCTGCTCAAGCTCTGCGGCCTGTGCGACAGCGGCGGCGCCGGCAAGCAACTGGTGGCCGAGGGCCATGTGCGGGTCAACGGCAAGCCCGAAAGCCGCAAGACCTGCAAGATCACGGTCGGCCAGAAAGTCACGCTGGGTGATGTGCAGATCACCGTGATCGCCGAATGAAGAGCCCTGCGCAAGTCGGGGATGCAAGCAATGATCCTTGCCTGCTGTATACCCGCAGCAACGACATGACCCTGACTGCTCGCTACTGGCTGGAAGCAGGCGGTGGCGACAGGTAGCAGACATCCCGTTCGCGCCGATTTCGACTACATGAGAACCTGGCCGCACGATCTGACCGAACAGTGCAGATTCAAGCTCACTGAACTCTCCGTATAGTTCAAGTGATCTGATCACCGCGCAAGAACAACAGCGGACCGTGCCGACACTGCTTCAGGATGACTGGCGAATCTGCAGGCATTTCTATGCTTCTCATACTTTTAGGCCTTTTCAGTTTCAACGAAGAGGCAGGCAACCGATCACATAGTCAACTAGCTTGGAGGTGCTTTCCAGCAACGTCTCTTGACCACTGTCAACCACATAGTCCGGATGCTCGGGCGCCTCATAGGGTGCGCTGACGCCGGTGAATTCCTTGAGCTGGCCGGCATGCGCCAGCTTGTACAAGCCCTTGGGATCGCGCGCCTCGCAGGTTGCCAGGTCCGTGGACACGTGAATTTCATGGAAGGCGTGACGGCAGGCTTGACGTGCGCGTAGGCGGTCTTCGCGGTAGGGCGAGATGAAGGCGGTGATGCACACCAGTCCCGCATCGGCGAACAGCGCCGCCACTTCGCCCACGCGGCGGATGTTTTCGCTGCGGTCTTCCGGACTAAAGCCGAGATTGGCATTCAGACCTCGCCGCACGTTGTCGCCATCCAGCACATAGCAGGAGTAGCCCCGCGCCATCAGCGCCTGCTCCAGCGCCATGGCCAGGCTGGACTTGCCCGACGCCGACAGGCCGGTCAGCCACAGCACGGCGCCGGCGTGACCATAGTGGGCCTGGCGCTCGTCCTGCCCCAGCGTATGACTGACGGGGGTAAGCTGGTCTGCAGGACCGGTCATCGCCCAGCCTCCTTGAGTTTGGCGAGTTCAGTGGCAACCTGCTGCAATACCCCCGCCCACTGATTCGACTCCCGTTGGCGGAATAGCCTCAGCGAGGGATACCACGGCGTGTCTTCGCGATTGAGCAGCCAGCGCCAGTCGGGCAAGAATGGGAGCAGTACCCAGGCCGGACAGCCGAGCGCACCGGCCAGGTGTACCGGCGACGAATCCACCGATACCATGACATCGATCAGGCTGAGGATGGCGGCGGTGTCGTCAAAGTCCAGGATCTCGTCGCCCAGCGACAGCAATGACATGCCCGCCGGCGGCGTGGCGGCCTGCACTGACGCAGGCCCCTTTTGCAGCGCCAGGAAGGTGATGCCTTCCTGGGCCAGTGGCGCCAGGTCCGCCAGTGCCAGCGAACGGCGCTTGTCGTTGGTATGGGTGGGGCGACCGGCCCATACCAGGCCCACCAGCGGACGCGGCAGGCCGGCCAGGCGCGCCCGCCATTTCTCCACCCGTGAGATATCGGCGAACAGGTAGGGCGTGGCCCCCGGCAGATCCGACAATTGCAGGCCAAGCGCCGCCGGCAGGCTCATCAGTTCGCAATGGAAATCGAAATGCGGTGGCAGCGTGCCACGCGTAATCAACTGGTCATGTCCGACGATGCCACGCGCCAAATTATAGGTCTCCTGATTCACTTCCAGCACCACATGCGCACCGCTGCGCGCACGCGCCTGGGCCACCAGTCGCAGGAACTGGAAGGTGTCGCCGTACCCCTGTTCGTCGTGGATCAGCAGCGTCTTGCCGGCAATCGGCTGGCCCTCCCAGCGTGGCTGCTGGACATGGCGCTCGATGCCGCGCGTGTGGTCGAGCTTGTAGCGGAAGCGGTATTCGCGCCACCCTCGCGTGAATTCGCCCTGGACCAGCAATAGCTCGGCCAGGTCGAAACGCGCACCCATGTCGCCGGGCGTGGTCTGCACCACCATCTCCATGACCTGGGTCGCCTCGGTATACTTGCCCTGCTGGCGAAACGCCGCATACAGCTGGCGCCACAAGAGAATCGGCCCGGTGCCCGAAGCCAACGCCTGACGCAGCAGCGTCTCGGCCTCGGCCCAGCGCTCGGCCTGCAGCAGCGCGTTGGCTCGCTGGTGGATGGCGTTGAGGTCGATGGGCACCTGGCTCATTGCTGCTCCATGGCCAACGCGGCCAGCAAGGGGCCAAGGTGTGCCTCGTGCTGGCGCCAGCGGCCCTTGGAGGAGGTGTAGATCGGCTGGCGCACCTGGGCTACGCTGGCCGTGCGCACGATGCGCCGGGTTTCGTGGAAGGCCAGGCAGGCATCATTCCAGGGCAGGCCGGTGAAGTCGATCAAGCGGCGCGCCTGACCTTCGAGATCGTCAACCACCGCTTCATAATCGACTTCGATGAATCGTTCCGGCGGCAGCACCTGCCGCAGATGCGCCATCAGATCCTGATAGGCGCGGTAGAACTGGCCCAGCTCGTCCATCTGGTAGCTGAAGAGCTGCTCACCGGCGAAATGCTTGCTGTAGCACGACAGGCAGGTGTCAACCGGATCACGCCGGCAATGGATGATGCGCGCCCCCGACAGGATCAGCGGGATCAGTCCGGCATGCAGGAAGTTGGCCGGCATCTTGTCAACCACCCGCGCAGCGTGGGGCGCCAGCGGCCGTACCTGGGCCAGGTAGTCTTCACCGATACGTTGCAGGGCGGCCGCATCCAGATGGGCCACCTTGTCGGGGAAGACCACCGCACGATCCACTGCATGACGCAGGGCCGACAGTTCGCCGGCGCCGTGGATGTCCGGATGCGAAGCCAGGATCTGCTCCACCAGCGTGGTGCCGGAACGTGGCATGCCGATGATGAACACCGGCAAGTCAGAGGATGCGCCGCCGGCGGACAGGCGCTGCATCAGTTCGGGCGTGAAGGTGTCGGTGATGCGTTGCATCCACGCCGACACGGCAGCACCGTCATAACTGAAGGTGGCGCGCTTGATGGCGTTGCCACGATTCAAGTGTTCGAATGCCAAGGCCGATTCGCCGGTGTCCAGATACGCCTTGCCCAGCGCGAAATGCAGATTCATCCGGATGCTGATGCCGGGCGGCGGCGTCACCGCCAGCGCCGCTTCCATGGCGGCGATATCGGGATCGTCAGCACGGAACTTGCGGGTATCGATGCGTGCTGCCATGGCCTTGGTGGAACCGGGATAGGTTTGCAGGGCGTGGGCGAAGGCGGCAATGGCGGCCTCCTTGTCGCCATTCTCCAGATGCGCGTTGGCAATCGAGATGAGCGCATCCTCGGCCACTGTCCCCGGCAGTGCAGCGGCCTGACGGAATTCCGCCAGCGCTGCCTCGTGCTGTCCCATGCTTTGCAGGCGCAGCCCCAGCACATGATGCGCATTGGCGTTGTCGGGACTGACGGCGACGGCATCACGCGCTGCAGCCAACGCTTCTTCACCACGGCCCGCCTTGTCGAGGACTTGCGCGAGCGCAGACAGGCCGCCAGGATGTTTCGGCGCGAAGGACAGCAAGGCATTGAGCCATTGCAGCGCGGCGTCATTGCGCGAACGCGAGATCTCCACCTCGGCCAGGTTGAGATAGGCGTCGGCCAGTTGCGGATTGAGCTCGATGGCCGCACGCCCGGCGGCAACGGCTTCATCGAAGCGGCCTTGCTCGGTCAGCAGGAATGCCAGGTTGCTGTGCGCCTCGGCGTAGCCTGGATTCAGTGCCAGTGCTTTCTGGTAGGCCGCTTGCGCCCGTTCCAGCAGGCCCAGGCGCTTGCAGGTATTGGCCAGGTTGTTGTGCGACTGTGCATTCTCAGGCTGCAGCGCAGCGACTTTTTCCAGACAGACCAGGCTTTCATCAAGCTTGCCGCTCTCCTGCAGGATGATGCCCAGATTGCTCCAGCCGGCAACCAGCCCTGGATCGATCTTGACGGCCCGCTGCGCCGCTTGTTCGGCTTCGGCCAGCAGGCCTTTCTGGCGGCACATCTCGGCCAGGTTGCTCAGGTAGGAGGCCGGTGTCTCCGGATGCTGGCAAGCGCGCCGCAGGAAATCCACCGCCATATCCAGCTTGCCGTAGGCGTGCGCCATCACCGCCAGCAGGTTCAGCGCATCGGGCTGTTGCGGAATCACCTGCAACACGCGCAGGCACAACTGCTCTGCCTGTGGCGCCTGCCCGGCGTTCCAGTGTGCATAGGCGCGTTGCAGCGCCTGCTGGATGGTCAGTTGTTCAGCGTAGGGGAAATTATTCGAGTCCAAAGATGCTCCGCAAATCCAGTTCAGGCCAGTTTCTCATGGTGATGCCAGGCTGGCATTATTCCCTGCTCCCTCCCTGGGGGCAAGACAAAGCCTTCGGCTAGCCCCTTCACCCATGGCCAGGTGCGCCCGGGGCGCCCGCTGCCTGAAGTGGCAACGCATTGTTTCATATTGAAAATTTCATGCGCAGCCCCCGATCGGTCCATCGCGTAGTCACCCATCGAGAATGGATCGACAGAAAAAAGAAAGCGTCAGTCAAGACGCTTTCTTTGACACTACAGACCGCCAGATCTGCAGGCATCGCAGGGATGGCCTGCATCACCGGCGCTCCCTGCTGACGAGCTCAGAAGGGAGTGACACCGCGCATTACGCTCAGAACTGATAACGCAGGCGCACGTCCGCCGTCTGCGACCGATAACCGCCACCGATCAACAGGACGTTGTAGTTGGCGCTGTAGCCAGACACATTATCGCGTTGCCCCTGTGTCGCCTTGCCACCGAAGGCCTGACCCCACAGTGCCACATTGTTGGCCGCTTCGCCGGTGGCCACGCCGCTGCCTCCATTGACCTGGGCGATACGCAATCCGTCCACGTGCGCGCCGGCCACATTGAGCACCGATTGCGTCGGCGCTGCCGATGCCTGGACAGTCGCCAGCGCATTCGAGGCCGGGCTCAATTGTGCGCCCGCACGATTGGATTCCGCTGTCGAACCCAGCGCCGCCGAGGCATTGAACACGTTGAGCAAGCTGGTATTGACGCCGCTGTAATTGAACAGCCCGGAGATCGCCGAGACAGCATTGGAAGTGGTCGCCGAAATGTTCGGGCCGGTGTTGCCGCTACTACTGCCACTGCTGCTACCGCTGCCACTACCACCACCGCTGCTGGATGAGCCCAGTGTCAGTAACAGATTGCTAGTGCTGCCATCGACCACGACCGAGCCCGAAACGGTACCGCTGTAGCCTATTGCAGAGTAGTTCAGAGTCGATGCGTTGTAGTTGGTGTTATTGGTCGCGGCCTGCACCACGACATAACGCTGACCGATCGCGAAACCATAGGAATTGAGCGCCTTGAGGGTGACGCTGGATCCACTGGCAATGATCGCCGAGCCCGAAACGGTCAGACGGCCGTAGCCAGTATCTGCAGTAACCCCGTTGCTAACGGCCGTGTCGCCGACACCAATCAACAGCGTGGCCGAGGCACCCTGACTGTACCGGCCGTCGATGGAGATGTGGTTATTGACCTGCAACGTTGCACCACTATTCGTGATGGTGTAGTTGTTGGTATGCACATTACTGTTGAGCAGCAGGTTGCCAGAAGCAAGGTACAGGTTGGCTGACGTGCTGTAGATATCGCCAACGTCGGCGCTGCTAATACCGCCGTTGGCGCCAGTGATGGTACCGAAAGTCGAACCGCTGCCACCGTTGATGGTCAGGCTGGCGGTAGCGCCGTTGTAGATCGTACCGGAGACAAGGCCACTATTGGCAATCGGGCCAATGCTGCCCGTACCGGCGTTATAGATGGCGTAACCGCTGCCGCTGGTAATGGTACCGGTGTTGATCACCGAGCCGATCCTGCCGGCATTGCCAATACCACCCGCTGCGCCGCTGATGACGCCACTGTTGACCAGGCTGCCGATGGTGCCGTTGGTGCTGGTGCCGACAGCGACACCGGTCGTTCCCAGAATGACGCCCTCATTGGTCAGCGTACCAACGGTGATCGTGCCGGAAGGCGTATTGTTACCAGCCAGAAAGCCTGCCCCACCAGTGATGAGACCGGTGCTGGTATTGTGCAGCGAAGTGATGTTGCTGTTGTTATCCGTCCAGATACCATAGGTGGTACCAGAAACGGTGCCACTATTGGTCATCGACGTGATGCTGCCTGTGCTGCCGTTATAGATAATTGCTGTCAAATATCAGATACGCTGATCCGGGTTCCCCCAAACATACCGAATGTTGCCTGACGAGAATTTCTCGCGCCAATCCAGCCAATGGCGATCCCAACGAACAACGTTAGTCCGGTACAAAGTCAACATCTGAACAAGAGTGTAAGTTACGTTGCTAGGGCCTGTTCACATTCAATCTGCGAGTGCGAGAGGTCGCCAAGCGTTGTCTGCCTAGGCGCAGCTCCTTGCCGTAGTGGTGCTACGGCAAGGAGCTGCAACAACGGCAGGCGACGCTTGGCGGCCTCTCCCGGAGGGTTGCCCCCAGAAGGCGCGCTGGCCCAAGGCCAGTCGATGAAGTGATACGCTTGACCTGGCGCTGGCCATGGGGCTGGACCAGGAACTGCCGCCGCTGGCGCGGGTATTCCTCTACCTGCCGCTGGAACATGCCGAAGACCTGGATGACCAGCAATACGTGGTGCAACTGATGGCGGCCCTGGCCAAATCCGCCAGCAGCGAGGACAAGGTGACCTTCGACGGTTATGCCGACTATGCACGGTGCCATCTTGCGGTGATCGAACGCTTCGGCCGCTTCCCGCATCGCAACCGCATCCTGGGCCGCGCCTCCCCCTGAGGAAGCGCAATTTCTGACGCAAGCTGACTCATCCTTCTGAAGTTTTCGATAGCCAGGCACTGAAACCGCTTCCTGCTGGAAGTGCCGATCCGTTTTCCCTACACTCGCGGCTTTCTTTCCGGATGGCCGCATGCAAACCCGCTGCGCTGGTTTCTCGATGATGGAAGTGCTGGTGGCCATGCTGGTCATCGGCACGGGCGCGCTGGCCCTGGTGATGCTGCAGCTGCACGCCCTGCGCAGCAGCGCCGAAAGCGCCCGGCACGCCAGCGCCACGCTGCTGGCGCTGGAACTGGCCGAACTGCGCGCTGCCTCCCTGCCCACCTCCCCCACCTCGCCCACTCCGGGTACGAGCGATCCCTACCTGTTTTCCTTCACCGCCGGCAAGACCCCGCAGGCCCGTGCTGATTGCGACCTCAATCCCTGTTCCCCCGGCGCCTTCGCCAACGCCGCCATCGCCGACTGGGCCGCACGGCTGGCGCGCGATTTTCCGGAGGCGCGGGCCACGGTGTGCCGCGATGCCCACAGCACCCCGCAGGATCACTGGTCCTGCGACGAGGCCGCCACGGCTCCGGTGGTGCTCAAGCTGGGCTGGCGCCGTGGCGCGGTGACGGCCACTGCCGCATCCGCTCGCGCCCCCCTGCTGACCCTGGTACTGGGGCGCTGAACATGGTGACCAGGCATGCGCGCCGGCAGCGTCATCCGCAATACGGTCTGACGCTGATCGAACTGATGATCGCCCTGGCCGTGGGCCTGCTGGTAGTGCTCGCGGCCGGCATGATGCTGCAGCAGGCGCGCAGCGTCTATCAGGACATCGACGACCACGGCCGCGTGCAGGAAACCGGTCGCCTGGCGCTGGAACACCTGCAGCAAGCCCTGCAACAGGCCGGCCACCTGCCCTCGGAAACCCTCCCTGACGACGCCATGCAGACCCGCCAAGGACTGCGCGGGCTGGACGATAGCCGCCAGGCCGAGCTGCTGGACCCGGCCGCCGGCATGTTCGGCAGCAGCGGCAGCGATGGCGTCAACCATAGCGACCTGCTCATGCTGGGATTCTTCGGCGCACCACGCGGCAGTCGCAGCGAAATGGTCAACTGCAGCGGTGCCGATGCCCCTGCCGGACCATTGCAGGAAGCCGCGCGCAGCTGGGTCATCTACTACATCGCGCCCGGCACCGGCGGCGAGGCGGAATTACGCTGCCGCTACCAGGGCAGGAATGGCAGCTGGACCTCGGACGCCATCGCACGTGGCGTCGAGGCAATGCAACTGCGCTACGCCATCGACAGTGATGACGATGGCGCACCGGACCGCTGGCTGGACGCCTCGGCCATGCCTGCCAGTGCCTGGGACCGGGTCATACTGGTGCGCATCGCCCTGCTGGTACGAGGCAGCCAGCGCCGTCCGGCGGTCGACGATACGGGCGCGCGCGGCTATGACCTGTTCCCGCCCGGCCGCCATGCCGACCCGGGCTGGCGCGTCACCGAGGAAGATGGCGAGCAGCGACGGCGTGCCGTCTTCCGTACCACCGTGATGCTGCGCAACCTGGCGACGGGACAGGCGCGATGAACGCCAACCCGCCCCTGATGCGCTGGTGGCTTCGGCATCCCCCTCGCCACCAGAGCGGTGCCACCCTGATGATCGCGCTCATGCTGCTGAGTCTGCTCCTGCTGCTGGGAGCGGCCACCACCTCGCTCTTGCTGCTGGACGAACGCGCCGCCCGCAATCACCGCGATCACCTGCAAGCCCGGCTGGCAGCGCAGGCCGCGCTGGAAGACGCCTGCGACGACATCGCCCGGGTCAGGCGCATCGATCCCACTACGTTTGCATCCCCACTGACATGTCGGAGCGATGCCGATGGACTGGGCCTGTGCCTGGGACAACCAGGACGCAGCGGCTGGCAGCCCGCACAACTGGTGGGTGCCCGCGCCACCGCTGCAACCTATGGCCAGTTCACCGGACGCCGCTTTCCAGACAAACAGGGCAACGCATCCCCGCGCTACCTGATCGAACGCCTGCCCGGCATCACCTCCAGCCGTTCCCGGGAGGCGAATACGACGACACCCACCTATCGCCTCAATGCTGTCGGATACGGCCGCAACGGTGCCGTATCCGCACTGCAGGCCGTGGTGCGCTTGCCGGAAGCAACCGCACCTGTCGCACCCACTGCCTCGGGCTGCCGCTGGCTGGCCTGGCGCCCCCTTTACTTACCTTCACATGAATGACATGAATCCTCCACCTCGCCATCTCAAATCGCCGTCATACGGCTTCACCCTGCTGGAGGTCATGATCGTAGTGGGCATCGTGGTGATCATGGGCAGCATGGGCTGGAACGGCTATCGCCACATCGTCCAAAAGACTGGCCGAGCCGAAGGACGCGCCGCCTTGCTGCAGGTGCTGCTGCAAGAAGAACGACACTACGCCTACCATCACCGCTATCAGGGCTTTACGGCGGGCAGCGCTACGGGCAGTTTCAAGTGGTATTCCGGCACCACGCCCGAGACCAGCGCCTATGCCTTGTCGGCCCGTGCGTGCGACGGCGAGACGCTGTCCACCTGCGTGCTGGTGAAGGCTACGCCAGGCGCGGAAGGCGTCAATCGCAGCTATAGCGATGCCGAGTGTGGCGCCCTCTATCTCGACAGCCGGGGCAGTCTCCGTGCCGATGGCAAGGATTGCTGATGAGGCCGGCATGTGACGATCGGTGGTGCCATCGGCATGGGCGCGGGTTCACGCTCATCGAACTGATGGTGGTAGTGCTGATCGCCGCGCTGGTGCTGGCGGCGGGCGTGCCGGCGCTGCACGATCTGTCCAGCGAACAGCAACTGGTGACGGCCGCCAACGAGTTCTTCCACAGCGTCCAGCTGACCCGTTCCGAAGCCTTGCGCCACGGTCGCCGCGCCGAAATGCGACCGGTCGCCGGCGACGACTGGCACAGCGGCTGGGAAATCATGATCGGCGAACAGGTCGTCTCACGCCGCCCGGCCCTGGCCAGCCAGATTGCGGTGGCCTACACCACGGGCGGTGAACTGGTGGCCTACCAGCCTGGTGGCCAGCCGGTCACCCGGGGCAGCTGGTACTTCAGCAATGAACGGCAGGCGCGGGTGGTGGTGATCAATTTCCTCGGGCGGGTGCGGGTCTGCAACCCCCTGCGCGATAGCCAATGCAGCAAGGCCGGCATCGAATGAGGCCTGCGCCAGCGCAAAGGCGAGCGCATAAAGCCGTGTATATTGACGGGCATCCGGCCCGCCGTACGGCGGCCTCCTCCGTTTGCCCACGCCATGACGCCTACAGAAGACCCGCTCTACCAGTTCGACATCGAGAATGACCAGCAAGCCATGGCCCTGGCCCTGATCCAGGCCGGCTTCGGCATGCTCGACACCACCCCCAACCCCCGTGTGGGTTGCGTCATCGTCAAGGACCGCCGCGTCATCGGCGCCGGCTTCACCCAGCCACCCGGTGGCAATCACGCGGAAATCCAGGCCATGGCCGACGCCGCCACACGCGGGGCCGATATACGCGGTGCGACCGTCTACGTCACCCTGGAACCCTGCAGCCACTTCGGCCGCACCCCGCCCTGCGCCGACGCCCTGATCCGTGCCGGCGTGGGCCGCGTGGTGGCCGCCATTGCCGATCCCAATCCGCTGGTAGCCGGCCAGGGCCTGGCACGCCTGCAGGCGGCCGGCATCGAGGTGGCCTGCGGCATGCTGGAAGAGGATGCCCGCGACATCAACATCGGCTTCCTGCACCGCATGCGCACCGGCCGCCCCTGGGTCCGCATGAAGAGCGCCGCCAGCCTGGACGGCAAGACCGCCCTGCACAATGGCGTGAGCCAGTGGATCACCAGCCAGGCCGCGCGCGACGACGGCCACATCTGGCGCGCCCGCGCCTGCGCCATCATGGCCGGCATCGGCACCATCCAGAAGGACGATGCGCAACTGAACGTGCGCGCCATCGACACCCCGCGCCAGCCGCGCCGCATCGTGGTCGACAGCAAGCTGATCGTCTCGCCCGAGGCACGCGTGATCCGGGGCGGCAACACCTGGGTCTTCACCGCCACCGACGACCGCGAGAAGCGCGCCGCGCTGGAAGCCGAAGGCGCCGAAGTGATCCTGCTGGCCAATGCCGAAGGCAAGGTCGACCTTGACGGCCTGCTGCGCGAACTGGGCCAGCGCCAGATCAACGAACTGCACGTGGAAGCCGGCGCCAAGCTCAACGGCGCCCTGATCCGCGCAGGCTGCGTGGATGAATTGCTGGTCTACCTGGCCCCGGCGCTGATCGGCGAAGGCCGCAACATGTTCGAGCTGCCACCGCTGGAAGACCTGTCAGGCAAGATCGGCATCCGCTTCCATGAGGTCAAGCAGGTCGGGCCGGATTTGCGTATCCTTGCTCGTTTCGAATAATCGACTTCCCACTTTTTTGCATCAGGATCGCACCATGTTCACAGGTATCGTCGCCGCCGTCGGCACCATCACTTCCGTCACCCCCCTGGCCGCCGGCCCCGATGCCGGTGTGCGTCTCACCATCGATGCTGGCGCGCTGCCCATGGGCGACGTCGGCCTGGGCGATTCCATCGCCCTCAACGGCGCCTGCATGACCGTGGTCGAAAAGACCGCCACCGGTTTCACCGTCGATGTCTCCCGCGAAAGCCTGCGCCTGACCGCCGGCCTGGACGCCCCTGGCGAAGTCAATCTGGAAAAGGCCCTGACCCTGGCCGAGCGCCTGGGCGGCCACCTGGTTTCCGGCCACGTTGACGGCCTGGGCCAGGTGCACTCCTTCGAACCGGTGGGCGAATCCCGCGAACTGATCGTCGATGCCCCCAAGGCACTGGGCAAGTACCTGGCCTACAAGGGATCGATCGTGGTCAACGGCGTGTCGCTGACGGTGAACCGGGTCGAGGACCTGACCGATGCCTGCCGTTTCTCGATCAACCTGATCCCGCATACGGTGGAAGTGACCACCCTCAAGCATCTGAAGGCGGGGAGCAAGGTCAATCTGGAGATTGACCTGATTGCGCGGTATGTGGAGCGGATGCTCACATCGTCAAAATAATATGATTTACTCATAAAAATCATATACTTAAATTAAGACCTCTACTCAAGCCAGCTCATCAGCGTGCAAAAAGTTCCGTTAAATTAACGGTATACTTGACGGTATTATTCAAAAGACTATTGAAAATGCCGCGATGGCATTGACCGATCTCAAAATACCAGCCACTAAGCCACAAGAGCGGCCGCAAAAGCTCGTAGATGGCGATGGCTTGTATCTATACGTATCCACGGCTGGCACCAAGTCTTGGCGCTTTGATTACGCGTTTGGCGGCAAGCGCTGCACCGTGACTATCGGCAAATATCCACTGGCGCCCGAGTGGATGGTTGATGCTGGAATGATTCCACAGCAGAAAAGAACTGCTAAAAAGCTACCAGAAACAAAGTAAAGTTGATCGCCACGCGGCTGTCATATCGGCTTGATCATGACGTTGTGCCACAACGTCATGATCAAGCAATCCCTCGAACTATCGTGCATTTGATCGCCAAATTCCGGCTCGCTTAGTAGCCGCCTGGCAAGCTCAGAAGCAACGCCCAACACTATCCCCGATTGGGCATTTCCCCTGATTCCGTTTTTTCCATGTGCGAATGAAGCACCGTGAAACATAGATCAATTTGATATGCAAATTTCCTAAGCACAGTTATGGCGGCTTCAACAATTTCCCTGTTGATCTCAAACTGTTGATTTGCTCGCAGAATTGACCCTCGCCATCTGACCCACTTTCCACTGCCTTCCGAAGGCAGCTACGCGGTCATACGACCCCTCATATCCCAGCTCTTTCAGGTCCAGGAACATCTGTTTCAG
>NZ_JADWMY010000007.1 GCF_015767275.1 Herbaspirillum sp. AP02 | reverse complement strand
CCTGAAACAGATGTTCCTGGACCTGAAAGAGCTGGGATATGAGGGGTCGTATGACCGCGTAGCTGCCTTCGGAAGGCAGTGGAAAGTGGGTCAGATGGCGAGGGTCAATTCTGCGAGCAAATCAACATATATCCCACTTTCTTTCGCACCCGGAGAAGCGTTCCAGTTCGACTGGAGCGAAGATTGGGCTGTTCTTGCCGGCGAACGAACAAAGCTACAAATTGCTCAGTTCAAGCTCAGCCATAGTCGTGCATTTTACTTACGTGCTTACTTGCTTCAAACACATGAGATGCTTTTCGATGCCCATGCGTATGCGTTTGAGGCCTTGGGAGGAATACCGAGGCGTGGCATTTACGACAATATGAAAACTGCAGTTGATAAAGTGAAAACTGGCAAACAGCGAGATGTGAACGCACGCTTTTCCGCAATGGCCAGCCATTACCTTTTCGACACAGAATTTTGTAATCCTGCATCTGGCTGGGAAAAGGGGCAGATAGAAAAGAATGTGCGAGATAGTCGAAGCCGGATTTGGCAAAAAGTCCCGGCGTTTCCTTCGGTGAGTGCGCTCAATCAATGGCTTAGTGAAGAGTGCAGGCGTCTTTGGAAAGAGATCAAGCATCCAGAGCTGGATATCAGCGTCTGGAACGCATGGGAGAGTGAGCGGCCTCATCTCATGGCTATGGGCAAGAGGTTTGATGGATTTGTGGAGCAATCAAAGCGCGTATCGCCCACTTGCCTAGTAACGTATGAGCGCAATCGATACAGTGTCCCGTCGTCATTTGCCAATCGACCAATAAGCCTAAGGGTCTATGCAGAGCACTTGGTCTTCGTGGCAGAAGGAAGGGCAATTGCTGAGCATGCCAGGATTATCAATCGGGACCATGGGCCGGGCCAAACGATCTATGACTGGCGCCATTACTTAGCTGTTTTGCAGCGAAAACCAGGTGCTTTACGCAACGGCGCGCCGTTTTCTGAGCTTCCGGCCGCATTTAAAGACCTGCAATCCATCTTACTCAAGCGACCCGGCGGGGACCGCGAAATGGCCGAGATTCTGGCGCTCGTTATGTTTCACGACGAGAAAGCTGTTTTGTCCGCAGTTGAAGCATCTCTTGCAAGCGGCGCACCGTCAAAACAGGTTGTTCTGAATGTCCTTAGTAGACTATTAGACGGCACGCCTCCGCCGAAGGTAAAAACGCCTCAGGCATTGCGACTAGACATCGAGCCGGCCGCAGACGTCGGTCGATATGACGCTCTTAGAAAAAAGGATGATGATCATGTCGACGCAGCCTGAAGCTTTGCTTGAGATGTTCCGTATTCTTAAACTGCGGGGTATGGCGCACGCGGTGTCTGACTTGGCCGTGCAAAATTCCCCTGCATTTCAAGCGGCTGTTCCTATTCTTTCAGATCTGGTCAAAGCTGAGATCGCGGAACGTGAGGTTCGATCGCTTGCCTATCAAATGAAAGTAGCGAAATTCCCAGCTTATCGAGATTTGAGTGGTTTTGACTTCAGTGTGAGTGAAGTGAACGAGGCGCTCATTCGAAAATTGCATACTTGTGATTTTCTAGAGTCGGGCCAGAACATTGTTTTCGTTGGGGGGCCGGGAACTGGCAAGACTCACCTTGCAAGCGCGATTGGTATTCAAGCAATCGAGCATCGAGATGCTCGCGTTCGCTATTTTTCGACCATTGAGCTCGTGAATTTATTAGAGCAAGAAAAGCAGCAAGGCCGACCAGGGCACTTGGCCACTCGCCTACTGCACACAGACCTCGTTATTCTTGATGAGCTTGGATATCTTCCATTTAGCCAGTCTGGAGGAGCGTTGCTCTTCCATCTGATTAGCAAATTGTACGAGCGTACCAGTCTTGTTATTACTACAAACTTGGGCTTCGGTGAATGGGGCTCCGTATTTGGAGATGTGAAGATGACTACGGCGCTACTCGATCGGCTCACCCATCACTGCCATATTGTCGAGACGGGTAATGACAGCTACCGTTTTAAAAACAGTTCTACTCGAGACGCCAAGAAAGGGAGGTCAAATAGCAAAAAAGATACGGAATGAGAGAAATTCGCGAGGGTCACGATTCGATGCAAAGTGCGGGTCAGGATTCGGCGCAATATCACATACTCATTTCAGTAACCAAAATCCGCGCAGCCTTTTGGGCTTCTGGCGACGCAATCAATGCCATTGCAAGAGCATAGTGCTGCGCCGGTACCCTTTCAGATTTTTTTGCAATCCGATTGATTAGGCCCAGATGATGTCGCCCGCTTCTAGGATAATCACCGGAAAAGTTCTGTATCAGCCACTTTGTAGGAAGTACTTGCGAAGCGACGTCCGCAAGGGTAGATCGAGACGATCCCCTGTTTCCCGAGTAGAGGCCCATTCTGGAGATCCATCGGCCGACCGATCTCTTCAGATGATTTGAGTTTACGGGTGCGCTTCTGGAAAGAAGCTGCTGACAAAAATTCCCGTATCTGCGGATCACTAAATTTTCTTGCGAGATGGAAGTTTGCGTTTCGGATTGTTCAATATAGCTGTGAGGCATATTTGAAAATGGGGCTAAGCGTGACGCAATCTTTAATTGAATACTATGTGTTGGGCAGTAGTTGACGCCGGGAAGATGGTGGGACCGCCTCCAATAAGAATAGCCCAGTGAATGTAAATCTCCTCTTGCGCACAGCGAGCAGAAATTCGCTGTCGTTATAGGGCGCTTGATGCCGTACCAGTTCTGGAGGTAGAAATTAATGCTTGCCGAATGTTCCATGCTCGAAGCATCTGAAAACGCAAAATGAAAAGGTGCGAGGGTGTGCTTAATAACGAATCTATCAAGTGGCATCCGTGTGGCTTGGGCTAGTAATGGCGGATGTCTTGGACCATTGCAATTTGCGGAAAAGAATGACCTTTGCAAAGAATCTAGCGTCTGCTTCTCGGAGTCAATATGATTCACGATACGAATCCTCCCCAAGAGACCTCGGTCTAGTTCATCCTTTTGCGGTTCGGGGATATTCAATTTTTATATCTTTCAGTGATACGCGCTATCGTAAAAATGGATCTATCTTTAAAGCGTTTCTGAATTCAGCATATCCTCATAGATAAGTAGTCGGCGTGGATCATCTGAACGAAGAGCCGCAATTGCCGGCAACAGAGGTGCCATAAATGTCTGCAGCGCTAAATCAATATCGGGCATTGATAAAGATCTTGCATTCCGTTCGAGAGCGCATCTCTGACTAAAGAACCAGAGATTTGAAAGAATGCGTGGAACGCCAGCACTTTTTTCAAAGAGGGCGATGCGTAGTTCTGGGGTAGGCGGTAATTTCTCGTCGAGCCATTGATATTGACAAAGCGTCGGAAAAAGATACTTCGCGTAGTACGGATCTTCCGCCGATTTAATCAGGGAGATCTGGTGAAATCCGCCAGTCGTCATCCGTTGTGAAGTACTAATGCGGCTAGAAAACGCGGCCATCCCGTCTGGAGTTCCTGCTGTGATAATCGCGATACGCGAGGTATTGGCTAAGGTTAGGATGAACTTCAGTGCCTCGTCTTCCACAATTCGAAGAGGAAGCCGTTCCCCTTTATTGGATGCTGAGGCTCTTGATTTTTTAGTGGGCAATTTGAAGAAATTCTGGACCTCATCGAGCACGAGCACGCCGAGAAAATGAGAAGATGCTTTTTGTAACCAAGCTCTAAGCATCTGCTGTCCGTTCTTACGTGAACTGCGTAATGTAGGTTCGAAATGCGAAGTTCCTAAAGCGTTATCTAAGCTAATCATCAGTTGCTCTGCGAGATCCGTGGCACGTCCACTTCCTGGAACATCAATCTTTTGCCATAGAACTTGTTTGAAAGGACCTGCCATGCCAGGGAATTTTTCATGCAACGTAACTTGAGGATAGCGCTCCAATGCACGCTCAATAGCTCTAGACTTTCCGGAGCCCGATATGCCAAAAATTGCTGCTACTAAAGGACGAGAAAAGGTGTTGTTCTCATCAATTCCTCCCGAGTAAAGGTGCCGCCAGGTGTCCGGACTATCTGGCCGCCGATGAACGTAGCTTTGGCGTAAAAGTAAATCCAAGGTGACCGCGACTCTAATTCCTTCGTTCGTCGGAATATGAAGCTCGTGCAGAGCGCCAGCTTGATGCAAACGAATATGGTTCGGAGTACCACTCGATATGGCGGGTAGCGGTGGTAGTCTTCGCAGACGCTTTGCTAAGGTAAGACTATCTGGAACAGGTCCGCATGCGTTAATCAAGAGGTTATCGGCGTACTCATTTACCTGATCCTTAAATTGCATTATGGTCATCCTCCTCTGCATTCTCAGAAGAAAATAGTTGAGCCATAAGATCGCCATACACCTCGTCACTGCTTTCTTCGGCGTCGACGAGTACTGGCTGCTCTATAGGAGAAGGATCCGGCGAGATTGAATGAATATTTGCTTCAATTTCTTTTGCATCACGTAAGGTGGGTAAGGAACCATCATGGTTCAGATCAGCAATTCTTGTCGCTTCCGTTGCCTTCGAAATCATCGCACTCGTTCGTTCGCGCTTTGCAAACCTACTGACATTGCGCTCATGTTCTCTCTCGCCGCGCTTTGCACGGTCGTACGCTCGTGCATCAAACCATTCATCGAATGAAATTCCAGGTTTGGCAAGTGCATCAGGAGACAGAGATAGCGAAGCCATTGCGCCGGTATCGGGATCAGGCCACCAGATTCTGTCGTTGTTTCCGGGGAAGTAGTGCATGTGCGTTGTCATGACGCCAAAATTCCTTGCTGTTGCGGGCCACATTTTTTCTTGTACGAAGGGGGCCTCATATTTCAGACCTCCTAGGTAAACGCCGTCCTTACGGATCGCCGCCTCTTGAGTTGGAAGTAGGGCCGCCATCAAGCGTGTCGAGTGTTCTTCCTTTTGATACCCGATGCCAACCTCGTGACCATAGCGCCATAGGCCAGCAGGAGATGGGTCCACGCCGCAGGCAATCATGTCAGTGTTCATACGCTCTGTGCGATTCGAAAAGAAATTGTATTGCGCAAAAACCTCGCTCAGATAGCTGACGTATTCTTTCAAATTGAAAATTCCGTCTCGGGAATTAGCTCGAAGTTCGATTTCCTTCCGCCGTGCATCGATAGCGCCAGGGACAAATTGAAATTGCTGATCTTTTGTAATCCGGTGTAGCACCTCGACGATACCTTTGAGGTCTGGCCTATACGATGGGTTGTATTGCATATTCACGCCCAATAGTTCACCAGTCTCCTTCGCTCCTTTGGATAAGTATTCACCGCGATCGCACAGGAATGCATGTGGTAGCGATGGGGGTGGGTAAAGTTGGGCGACAGCATCAATGCCCCATAGATCTGAAGAGGAATTGGTGGTAGCAACGGTCGAGAATAGAGCAACCTTTGCTGTTGCCCATGATGGGCCGGACAAGCAAACATAGAATCCCACTATTGCCGTCGACCATACATCAACGATTATGTAGACAATAGGCCGTCCGATAGCCCAAGCTCGATTAACACTGCTGCGAAGAAAGATGTCCCCTACGGTTGAGTCGATTGCATAAACGTGCCCGGGTCCGGCAATGCCTTGCCAGGACTTTCCTATCAACCCGCGATGATTCCGGTTGAAATGGAGAAGTGTGGTTCTTGCTAGTTTTCGTGAAAGGCGGTTGGTCTCTTGATTAACGATCCGCCGAACTTGCTCTTTATTTGGATATGTTCCCTTTGGGGGCGTCACTGGCGTAATGACCCCCAAATCGTCCGTGAACCTCTCTATGAAACAGTTGGCAATAATGCTGTCGTAGATTGCATCGAACTTTAGTCTGGGATTGCGGCTGATTACCTTGTATGTCGCAAGTATTTTTTGGCGCGCTTCTACGGTGATACCTACTTGAGGGTCTGTCTCTGGTGTTCCTAGTCGCTCATTCAGCGTCTTGCGTCCAGATTTTGGCTTACCCTTTTCCCATGGGCGAAGCTGACCAGGTCCGCCGCAACGATCAAATCTTGGATTTAGTGAACTCAAGTGGAAGCCGTAGCGACATAGCAATTCCCATAGCCGATAGCACGTCGCACGTGAGACTGTGTTTTCCCTCCTTGTTTCTGCAACTAGCTTCCCTATACCCCGAGGCGATAGCAGTGCTTCGCAAACAAGTTCATGATCTAGAAAAGGACGTGCGACCTTACAGCGTATGTCGAATACGGCGCGCTCCTTTTCGGTTAATCCATCAGTGCTTAGTAGGTACTTTGGATTGGTTTTAAACTCTACGTTCTCTAGTTCCAATGAGTCTGCCATGGCTGATATCAGCTTAGTAGGAACAGAAATTAGATTTCCCACTCTCTGCGCATGGTTCTCTTTCGTCTGGTGCGATTCTTCTATCTGGATGTTCTGGTCAGGTTCTGATAGCCGATATAGAAATGCAACATCCGCATCAATGGGAATTGCAATAATCCGATAGATGCAGTTATGAAAGGCACCCGAGATACGCAGGATCATGCCAATTTTTAGATGCATTCCGATCGTCTCACGGCTATTGGATTTTGCTCAAGAAATCGGCGCTCATCTAGAAGATGAAGCGGTTCGGATGGCCATGCGGACCGGCGTAGATCTAATAAGAGTTGTCCCGCCCAAACAGCCTGCCAAAACGTTCGTTGAGCTAGATCTATCGAACCGCCCAAATTGTCCCGAATCCAGTTAATAGCCGCCGTCAAGGACATTCCTTCCAAAACGGCAGAATGCTCGGCGCAAAAACTGATGGTGCTGTGAGGCACTATGTCTTTCTCTTCTTTGGGTAGCCCCCACGGCAGCGCCGCGCGAACAGTCCTTCCAATCTGCTTGTCAAAGCTTTGTGGTGTGATCAGGAGCCAAGCGACGTCTTGGCTTTCCCAATAATGCTTTTCGATGGAAAGAAGACTTCGTTTTCTTGGAGAGAGTGAATCCGTATCGGATTTAACGCTAACGGCAAGCAATTGATAGTTGCCATCGGTCGATTTCAACGTAACTGCGAAGTCTGTACTCATTATCCAGGGGGATCTGCTTTTGCCATCAGCGATCGTTGGATGCTTAATTCCCAGTCGCTCAGCGCAAGATAACGTTCCAGGGGCTAATTTGTTCAGCTCGTATGAGCTGTATGCTGTGAGATGAGGAACGCTTTCGTATAGATTCAGGCTCATCTGTTCTCGGACGTCGACGATGTCGGCGAGCATTGTGATGAAGGTGAATACGTCCGACTCTATGTCGGATAGAGTGTGATGACTTCTTTGTGTATGCACCCACTGTAAAAGCTGAGATCGTCCGCTGCTGGCCGGGTCACCTCTAGTGACCTGATGCCAAGGTTTGTAATCCGACAATGTGCCAGTTCCTCGGCCGCCTTTATGCCAATTTGCGATCTTCGTCGGACTGAATCGATTTCCTTTTCGCATATAAATGGCTTTGTCGATTTACGCATGAATGTTATTGGTGAAGAGCGGCTTAGGACGTGAGCCCGGAGATGAGTAACCAGAGAACTCATTTCTAATGAAATTGAATGTGATTTGCAGACCTGAAATTTCCAGGAATTCAGCTTTCTCGAGCACTTATTCCTTCTTGAGCTGTGCGTCGCGCGCCTAGCCGCTGAAATACATTTGCCAGCACTAGAATGATTGCTCGGGGAAGGGCGATGTGCTACCGACAATAGTCGGAATTTTGCGTGTTAGTAAGCAGTGATGTCCCAAACGATTACGGGGGATGAACGGTGCGATGTAATCAAAGGCGCGATAAGAGAGAGCTGCGGCAGGTGTAACCTTCCCATGACGCTGTTCGTTGCTATATCCGGCGGGAAACTACGACATTGAGTTGAAATTGACTAGGCATGAATTTTCCAGTAAATTAATTCGCATGCCCCCCGAGGCCTTAGCTGTACCTCAGTTCCACGAGGTACCGAAAAAAACCCAGCTTCTGCTGGGTTTTTTGTTTCTGTCGTTAGCTGCGGTGAGCGCCCACTGCTCAGGCGGCCGAACAGGTGCTTTCGAGTCAAAGCGTTCGCTTAGAGGTGCCATCGAATCCAGCAGCGGCCCGCTGTAATGGCGCCGTTGCTTTGGATTGACGTCTATTTGCTGCCCGGCTAACTTAGATGGGCACCATGGTCTAGGCCTCAGGCTTCAGTCTCAAGATGGTTCGACCAGCCTCGTACCGAGGGACTTAGCAAGTGAAGTAAGGATATCGGTCACAGAATTTTGGCGCGTCTGTTGGGCTCGAGCCTGAAATGAGCGGCATCAGCGGGCATGGCCCTGATTTATCGCCCAGCCTCTCAAATCTTCCGCCTTCGGTTGAGACGCGCTGCGGCCACGCCTTGGGGACAGAGAACCCCACCTAATGGTCCGACATTTTGCTGGCGCAGGTCCACAGAATGAGGTGCTGACAGATTTATTGGGGTAACCAGCACGACATTTACCTCAATTCACAGTAACATTACACCGTTTTTTCTGATTAGATGCTTCTGCATGCGCTCACTTTCGCCAGACTATCTCGCCAGGCTACGTTTCGATACGCAGCAGTTGGCGACGCTGCGCGCCCTGGGTGAGTACCGCGGCAAGCAGCAGCTCTATGTCGCCCAGTCGCCCGACGTCTTGAACGATCTGCGCCAGGTGGCTGCAGTGGAGTCTACCGAGTCCTCAAACCGTTTGGAGGGCGTGGTGGTGGTGGCGCACCGGCTCAAGTCACTGGTGCTCAAGAACGCCGCGCCGCAGAGCCGATCCGAGCAAGAGGTGGCAGGCTACCGCGACGCGCTGAGCCTGATCCACGAGAGCGGGAGCCAGATGCCGTTCTCGGAAGGCACCGTGTTGCAGCTTCACGGCATTTTGTATCGCTACCTGCCTCAACCAGGCGGGCACTGGAAGGCAACCAATAACGACATCATCGCGCGCTACCGCACGGCGCTGGATCAACATCTGGCCGACCCGCTGGTGCTGGTGCCGCTGGTCGTCCTTGACTTCCTCTGCGGCCATCCGTTCCCGGGTGGCAATGGACGCATGGCGAGACTGTTGACACTGCAGTTGCTCTACCACTTCGACTACGCCGTAGGCCGCTTCATCAGCCTGGAGCGGATTTTCGAGGAATCGAAAGAAAGCTATTACGAGACACTGGAGGCCAGCTCGCAGCACTGGCATGACGCTGCGCACAACATCGCCCCGTGGCTGAATTACTTCTGGGGTGCTCTATTGCGCGCCTATAAAGAGTTTGAAGAACGAGTGGGCGCTATCGAGCGCGGGCGCGGAGCCAAGGGGGGCCGTGTGCGCGTTGAGATTCTCAGGCGCCAGCTTCCCTTCTCCATCTCGGAAATTGAGGAGGCCTGTCCTGGCGTCAGCCGCGACATGGTGCGGGTGGTTCTGCGTGCGGTGAAGGCTGAAGGATTGATTGAACCAAATGGCAAAGGCAGAGGCGCCAAATGGCAGCATAAACAGCCATGACCCTCGGCAGGGCTGCCATGCCCTTTGACGCGTCACGCGTCCACAAAGAAAACAAGGAAGAGCAGAATCGTGGATGACGTTTTTCAGTTTCGCAACCAGTTGGTTGACCGTTACAGTAACTT
The DNA here is from genome assembly GCF_015767275.1 of Herbaspirillum sp. AP02. Taxonomy (GTDB): domain Bacteria; phylum Pseudomonadota; class Gammaproteobacteria; order Burkholderiales; family Burkholderiaceae_D; genus Herbaspirillum. Next base: position 296,491 of record NZ_JADWMY010000007.1, on the reverse strand, counting down.
CTCTCGCAGCTTTGTTCGCATTGCTGCGGATGACATCCGAAAGGAAGTCGAGCGCCAGTACCAGGATGGTCGCTACTGGCCCGAGCCACTGGTTCAGATCAATCCCAACTACCAGCGCAAAGGCACCGTTCAGTCGTTGGCAGCGGAAGGTGTGTTGCACCCTGCGTGCGCGGACGTCTTTCAGGTTGGGAAACCCGAGGGCCATCCGCAACCGCTCCACCTCTACGCCCATCAGTTGCAAGCTCTCGCCAAGGGGCAGTCGGGCCAAAGTTATGTCGTGACAACAGGAACAGGATCCGGCAAGTCACTGTCCTTCTTCATCCCCATCATTGACCGCATCATCAAAGCCAAGACAGAGGGGGATAAGGCGCGCACACGAGCCATCGTCATTTACCCGATGAACGCTTTGGCAAACAGTCAACTGGAAGAACTCGACAAGTTCCTCCATGGCTACGGGGCAGATGAACGCCCATTCACCGTCGCACGCTACACCGGCCAGGAAAAAAAGTCTGAGCGCGATGCCATAGCGGACAACCCACCAGACATCCTGCTCACCAACTTCATGATGCTGGAGTACATCCTCACCCGCTTCGATGATGTGGATCGCCGGGTGGTTGACCATTGCGAGGACCTTGAGTTCTTAGTGCTGGATGAACTCCACACCTACAGGGGCCGGCAGGGAGCCGATGTGGCCCTGCTCGTTCGTCGCCTACGCGAACGGCTCAAGGCCGACAAGCTTGTGTGTATCGGCACGTCCGCCACCATGTCGAGCGCGGGTACCCAAGCAGATCGAAACCGCACTGTGGCCGAGGTGGCCACCAAACTTTTTGGCGCTCACATCAGTGAGCACGATGTGATCGGCGAAACGCTAGAACGCGTCACGAACCCGCTCAAAGACGTCGCAGCGATTGCCGCCGAATTGCCAGCCGCCGTCGTGCGCGAGCAGTTCGGATGGCCAGACTTTGAAGCGTTTCAGCGCGATCCATTGTCCATCTGGGTCGAGCTCAACCTTGGCATTGAGCTACCCGATCACGAACCCCCAAGACGAGCCAAGCCCAAGACACTTCAGGTCGCCAGCGAGAATTTAGCGCTGGACGCCAAGTGCGATGTGGCGCTGGCTCGAGCGGCGTTGCAAAAGTTTCTGGTGGCTGCCCATGAGGTGCGAACACCCCAAGGGCGCCCGCCCTTTGCCTTCAAGCTCCACCAATTCATCAGCGGCCCCGGCAAGGTACTCACCACACTGGAGACCTCAGGTCAGCGGCACATCACCCTGGATGCGCAACGCTTCGCGCCAGGTCGACAGGACGAAGGCGTACATCTGTATGCCGCTCACTTTTGCCGGGATTGCGGCCAAGAGTACCTGCCCGTGTGGCAGTCTGGGCAACGCCCACTCACTTATCTGCCCAGAGAGATCGACGACGTCACCGCAGACGACAATGAAGACACCAGCTACGGGTTTCTCTGTCCAACGAAAGGCGGACAGCAGTATGGCGGTCAGATCGACGATCTGCCTGAGGCGTGGCTGGACCTGAGCCGCGAAGAGCCGAAAGTCAAGCCAGCCTACAGAAAGGCCATCCCCTATCGTGTCGCCGCCGATCCTAAAGGGCACGATGGATCGGGTGAGGATTTCTGGTTCATTCCAGGCAAATTCCGCTTCTGCCTGAGTTGTGGCGTGGTGCATGAGGCACATGGCAAGGATGCTAATCGCCTGTCCAGCCTGTCCGGTGAGGGCCGATCCTCGGCCACCACGATGATTGCGCTGAGCGCCCTGCAACAGCTCTTCGCTTTGCCAGACCCCTCGCTTGCGCAACCCGACCCACGTAAGCTTTTGGGGTTCACCGACAACCGGCAGGATGCCGCCTTGCAGGCAGGGCATTTCAACGACTTCATCTTCTTGCTAACCCTGCGTTCGGGCCTGATTGGGGCCCTGCAGGACAACGCTGGCGTGCTCAACGAAGAGCAGCTCGCTGATGCCGTTTTCAAAGCGCTTGGCTTCCAACAGGTGGAGCAAAGCATCTTGGTGGAATACTTGCGCTCTCCCAAGCTGATGGGCCTGGCACGTCAAGAGGCACAGCGTACCCTGCGCTTCATCATCGCCTATCGACTGCTGCGTGACCTGCGCAGAGGCTGGCGATACAACAACCCCAATCTCGATCAGCTCGGTCTGGTTACCATCCGCTATCGCGGCCTGGTCGAGTTTTCCGCTGATGCTGGTGCATTTGCGAAAAACAAGGTGTTGTCCGGTCTCAGCCCGGCACACCGCACTCAATTGAGCGAGCTGCTGTTTGACAATCTGCGTCGCCATCTGTGTCTTGAAACCCGGTATCTTGACCCTGTCGAGCACGACAAAGCGCGCACGAGCGGACATACCTACCTCACGGAGCGCTGGGCTTTTGCTCCCGATGAAAAGCTCGAGACGGGCCGCTATCTGATTTTGGGCAAACGCCCTGAATACAAAGGCAAGCCACGAACCGACCTTGTCACCGGCGGCGCGCGCTCGCGATTGCTGCGGCTGGTCAAGACATCCAGCTTCTGGCAAGACACCGTCTTTGCTGGTGAGGTCAAACGCTGGAAGGACCCTGAATGGGTTGAACTCATCGAAGCGCTGCTGCGTGCGGCAGGCGACTACGGCTATGTTCAGAAGCACGCCATCGACGCGCAATTGGCAGGCTGGCGCCTGAACGCCGCCGCCTTGGACTGGTGCCTGACGAGTGATCAGGCGCTTGGTGATGACAGCAGGGTCAACACCTTCTTCCGAGAGCTCTACCTCAGCGTGGCCGATCTGCTGCGCCTGCCGTCTCACCCCCTGTTCGAGTTCGAGGCCCAAGAACACACCGCACAGGTTGACGCCCCGCGCCGCCAGCTGCTGGAGCAGCGCTTCCGCTACACCGACAAAGACCGCAACGACTGGTCGCAGAACCCCGCGCACGAGGCTCCGTTGGAGCGCTTGCCCGTCATGTTCTGCTCACCCACCATGGAGCTGGGCGTGGACATCTCCGCGCTCAATACTGTGTATCTGCGGAACATGCCGCCAACCCCAGCCAATTACGCGCAGCGCAGTGGCCGGGCGGGCCGCTCCGGCCAACAGGCTTTGGTCGTCACTTATTGCGCTGCGCTCAGTCCGCACGATCAATGGTTCTTCCACCATGCCAACGACATGGTGCACGGCGTGGTTCGCGCGCCCACACTGGATCTGGCCAACCGAGACCTCGTGGACAGCCACTTGCAGGCCGTGTGGCTGGCCAGCACGCAAGCCCCGCTGGATGCCAGCATCGCCCCAATGCTGGATCTGGACCAGCCAGGCAAGCCGCTCAAACAGAGCTACCAAGACGCCTTCAACGCACCCGGAGTGCGTGAACGCGCCATGGGCAGCGCGCAGCGCGTCGTGGACCAGCTTCTGACCGATTTGAACGGCAGCCACTGGTTCACAACTGAGTACGTGCAGCAGGTCATCGAGCGCGCTCCCCAACAGTTTTCGGGCGCCTTGGAACGCTGGCGTGTCCTGTTCGACGCCACTCGACAGCAGATGAACATGGCCGACCAAATCGTCAAGAGCCATACAGCGTCGCACGCCGAGCGTCAAAACGCCCAACGCCGCTACGGTGACGCCGCACGACAGTACGCCGTGCTCCTAAAGTCGGGTAACAGCCAGAACACCGATTTCTACACCTACCGCTACCTGGCCAGCCAGGGTTTCCTGCCGGGCTATAACTTCCCTCGCCTGCCCCTCATGGCCTGGATTCCAGCGCGCGGCGGGCAGACCACCAACGGCAAAGACGACGAGGGCAGCATGGTCAGCCGCCCCCGGTTCCTGGCCCTGTCTGAGTTCGGACCGCGCAGCCTCATCTACCACCAGGGGCGCATGTACCGCGTGGTGCGTGCCAAGCTCAACGTGGGCAATACCGACCACATCTCAGGCAACAGTCAGCTTTCGACGATCACCTCCTTGGTGTGCAGCCAATGCGGCTATGGCCACCTGGGTGAGCCGGGCGGCGGGCAGCCGCTGGTCAACCGCTGCGAAAACTGCGATGCGCTGCTGACGGAAACCGATTGGGTGCGCGAGCTCTACCGCATCGAGACGGTTGAAACCCTGCCCGTCGAACGCATCTCCATCAACGACGAAGACCGTCAGCGACAAGGCTTCGAGCTGCAGACCACATACCGTTTTCTGCCCGGGCCCGATGGCAAGATTCAGAAACAGAAAGCCGATGTTCTGCAGAGCGAGGAGGCCCTGGCCGAGCTCAGCTACGCGCCGGCTGCACGTATCTGGCGCATAAATCGGGGATGGCGCCGTCGCAAAGACAAAGAGCAGTTGGGCTTCTACATCAACCCCATCACGGGCACCTGGAGCAAGCAGGATGCCCCGGATGCGGGCGACGATAACGGCAATGATGACGCGCTTATGGACAAGGTGCCCAACCAGCGCATCGTCCCTTTCGTTGAAGATCATCGCAACCTGCTGATTCTTGCGCCGGTGCATGCGCTTTCGCTGGAGGCCATGGCCACGTTGCAGGCTGCGCTCAAGCGTGGTATCGAGATGACTTTTCAGATCGAAGAGTCCGAGCTCGTGGCCGAGCCATTGCCAAAGCTCGACGAACGCCGCGCGCTCCTGTTCTATGAGGCCGCGGAAGGCGGGGCAGGCGTGCTCACCCGGCTGGCCAATGACTCCGCCAGCTTGGCCCTGGTTGCACAAAATGCGCTGCGGCTCCTGCATCACATAGATCCCGCCGATGGCATCTGGCGGATTGAAGACCTGTCTGCGCTGGAAGAAACCAATAACCTCGGCAACCACATCTGCGAGGCTGGCTGCTACCAGTGCCTGCTCTCGTACTTCAACCAGCCTGACCACGAGCACATCAACCGCCGCAACCCCGAGGCGCTCAAGCTGCTGGTTGCCATGGCCAACGCTCAGGTCAGGTTGCGCCCCTCAGATGACAGTTCACCGGTGGGCCAAGCCGGCACCGCCGGTGCTGAACCAACAGATGACACGCCCCAGGCGCGCTGGCTGGCTGCCCTGCATCAGGCAGGCCTCGCTACGCCAGAAGCCTTGAACATCCCCGTCAATCAGGGCGCAGCCACCGCCGCGGCGCAGTACAAGGCCGCGCGCGCCTTGGTGTTCCTCAGCCCGGTCGATGCCGCCACAGCCGCCTCGCTGCAAGACAAGGGCTGGCAAGTGCTGGACTTCTCTGAACCCGAACATTGGTCCCAGCGCTTCGCTGAACACCCCGCCGTGTTCGGCCCGGCCAGCTGATATCCCCGAACGCATCCCATGACAACCCTTGAACACGACTTTCAGCCTGGCAACCTGGTTCGCGCCCGTGGCCGCGAATGGGTGGTGCAGACCGACTCACACCGCGACTGGCTGCGCTTGCGCCCTCTGGGCGGCGCAGAAGACGAAACGATCGCCCTGATCCCCGAGCTGGAACTGGCGCCAGTTGAACACGCCACTTTTGACCTGCCGGATCCAGCCCTCGCTGGCAACCATGCGGCAGCCGTCCTACTACGCGACGCTTTGCGCCTCACTCTGCGCGCCGGGGCCGGCCCGTTCCGGTCGTTCGGCAACATCGCGGTGGAGCCACGTGGCTACCAACTGGTGCCCCTGCTGATGGCCCTGCGCCTGTCCACAGTTCGCCTGTTGATTGCCGACGACGTGGGCATCGGCAAAACCATTGAAGCCGGGCTGATTGCCCGCGAGTTGATGGACCGAGGAGAAATTGCCCGTATCGCCGTGCTGTGCCCACCCCACTTGGTCGAGCAATGGCAATCCGAGCTCGAAACCCGGTTCAACCTTCATGCCGTCGCGCTCACGGCATCGTCCGCCGCCCGTGTCGAGCGCGAACTGCCTCACGGTGTGGCTCTGTTCGATCACCACCCCGTGGTGGTGGTGAGCCTGGACTACATCAAGAGCGAACGCAACCGCGAGCAATTCATCGCCACCGCTCCCGAATGCATCATCGTGGACGAGGCCCACACCTGCGCCAGCAGCGGCGCCGGCAAGCAACTTCGCTTTGAACTGTTGCAGCGACTGGGCAGGAACGAGCACAGGCATCTGATCCTGCTCACGGCCACACCACACTCCGGCGACGAAGTCGCCTTCTACAACCTGCTGTCGTTGCTGGATCAGCGCTTCCTGGCGCTGCAAGGTCGCATGTCGGCCAGTGATCCACTGCGCCAGGAACTGGCTCGCCATTTCGTGCAACGCCGTCGCAAGGACATCGCCGAATGGCAGGCCGAAACAGAAGACGGCCGCGGCTTTGCCCGGCGCATGAAAACCGAGCTGACTTACCAGCTCAGTGGCGACTGGGGCAACTTCTTCGACGCCGTGCAGGACTACTGCCGCGAACTGGCAGAGACCGCCGAACGCGAGGGGGTGGCCGGAGGCTCGGGCCTCATGTGGTACGCCACGCTCGCCTTGCTGCGTTGCGTGGCATCCTCCCCCGCCGCTGCGGTCAAAGCCTTGACCACGCGTCTTGAAGGCACTCAGTCCGAAGAAGGCCTGCTGACCGACGAGCGCCTGCACGATGGCGCGGCCGATGACCTATCGGCCAGCGATCTGGAACCCCCAGCTCAGGTGCAAGACGCGTCCCGCCTGCAAGAACTCATCACCACTGCCAAGCGTCTCTCCGGCCAGTCCGGCGACCCCAAGCTGGCCGCATTGATTCAGCATGTCGACCAACTGCTCAAAGACGGCTACCACCCAGTGGTGTTCTGCCGCTACATCGCCACCGCGCACTACGTAGCGGACCACCTCAAAGCTAAGTTTCCGCAGGCAACCATCGAGGCCATCACAGGCGAATTCACACCCGAAGAGCGGCGTGAGCGCGTGGAGGACATGGGCGAAGCCGATAGCCGCATCCTGGTGGCAACCGATTGCCTGTCGGAAGGCATCAACCTGCAGCACCTGTTCACCGCAGTCGTCCACTACGACCTGGCCTGGAACCCCACGCGCCACGAACAACGCGAAGGCCGAGTAGACCGCTTTGGCCAGCAAGCCCCTGAAGTGCGCTGCACCATGCTCTACGGGCAAGACAACCCGATCGACGGCTTTGTGCTGAAGGTCATCTTGCGCAAGGGCGAGGCGATCCAGAAGGAGCTGGGCGTGATGGTCCCTCTGCCCGAAGACGATGCCCGCATCAATCAGGCCTTGGTCAAGGCCGCGCTGATGCGCCGCGAGCACAGGGCACCGGCCATCATGCTGCAAGAGTCCTTCGACTTTGGCGAGCCGGAACACCTGCTCGCGCCCTTGCAGGCCCAGTGGCAAGACGCACTGGAGAAGGCCAAGGCCAACCGCACAGTGTTTGCGCAGCGTCGCATTCGCCCTGACGAGGTACTGCCCGAGTGGCACAAACAGCAGCAAGCCCTGGGTGGTCAAGCCGATGTGAAGCGCTTTCTGCAAAGCGCCTGCGTACGCCTGGGCTCGCCGCTGGATAGTACGCGCCGCGCCAACCAGGTGCGCTTCACCCCTCAACACCTGCCCGAGGCCTTGCGCATGCGCTTGGCCGATGAAGGGCTGGACGCAGCTCAGCTGATCGACTTCGACGAACTGCACCGCAGCCACCCCCTCGTGGGCCTGCTGGCCCAACACCTGCTGGAAGACGCGCTGGGCAACACCCAGCCCGTAGCAGCCCGCTGCGCAGCCACGCTGACCAACGACGTGGAAGTGGCAACCACGCTGTACCTGCTGCGCGTGCGGCATCAGCTCAGCTACGTGCGCCGCCGCGAACCCTTCCAGATGATGGCCGAAGAGACCGTGGCCCTGGCCGTACGCGGCCGAGCAAACCCAGAGTGGCTGGCCGATGACCAGGCGTCCCGCCTCATCGAATGCACCCCCAGTGGCAACCTGCCGCCTGAGGCTGTGCAGCGCGAGGTGCGCCACGCCCTCGAATTCCTGGCCGCCCATCCTCAGCAGTTGCAAGCCCTGGCGCAGCAACGCGCTGATGCCCTTCTGGACGACCACAAGCGTGTGCGTGAAGCCGCTCGCGACGTGGGCCAGTACAACGTCAAACCCTGCCTGCCGGTGGATGTGATGGGCGTTTACGTGCTCCTGCCCGATTCGCTGTAAGCCTGAGCCAAGAAAAACATGAAACGCATACGCAACAGCAAGCACCAAGCCACGCTTAACCTGCCCACCATTCAACTGGAAGGCAGCCTGTTCCTGCCCGATCAGTTGGAAAAAGCCGCGCAAAGCCGCGCTCAAGGCCAGACCGAGGTCGACTACGGTGTGCCCAAGGGCGTCAAGCTCAAAGACGAATACAGCCGCGCCTTCCAGATTGCCTGCGCGCAGTGGCAACACTTCGCCGCCCAGTTGGACCGTGCCGACGTAGATGCCCACCGGCTCACCATTGGTTTTGTGAGCGAACTGCTCCGCGACGCCTTGGGCTACACCCCAGTACAGCCCACCACTTCGGTGCAAGTGGCCGCCATGGCCTACCCCGTCAACGTGATGGCAGGCCGCATGGCAGTGTTGGTAGCCCCGCACAACCTGGCTCTGGACGATGCCGACCCACGTTTCGCAGTGGCGGGCAGTGGCAACCGCAAGAAGTCTGCCTTCCAGGCCATGCAAGAGCTGCTCAACGCCAGCCCTGAGCACACCTGGGGCATCGTCAGCAACGGCAAGCAACTCCGCCTGTTGCGCGATGCGGCCTCGCTCACCCGGCCAACCTATTTGGAATTCGACCTGGCCGATCTGCTGGGCGGCCAGCGTTATGCCGAGTTCGCCAGCGTGTGGCGTCTGCTGCACGGCAGCCGTGCACCGCAATCTGGTGGCGCCGCGTGCGTCTGGGAGCAGTGGCGCGAAGCAGGCAAAGCCGAGGGCACGCGTGTACGCGACGGTCTGCGCAACGGAGTCGAGAAAGCCCTGCTCACCTTTGGCGAAGGCTTCCTGCAGCACCCCATCAACGATGCACTGCGCGCCGCGCTGCACGACGGCAGCCTGAGCAAGGACGCCTACTTCCAGCAACTGCTGCGCCTCATCTACCGGCTGATCTTTGTCTTCACCGTGGAAGAGCGCGGTGTGTTGCATCCGGTTGATGACAGCGCCGAGGCAGTGGCTGCCCGCAAGGCCTATTCCGCAGGCTATGCACTGAGCCGTCTGCGTGAGTTGTGCCTAAAGCGCCGTGCCCGCAATCGGCATGACGACCACTGGCAGGTCATCCGCATCGTATGGCGTGGCTTGGCCCACGGCCAGTCCCGGCTGGCATTGCCCGCTCTCGGTGGCCTGTTCGCGGAAGACCAATGTCCGCACCTGGACACCGCCAGCCTGCACAACACCCACATGCTGGCGGCTCTGCAGCACCTACGCTGGGCCGTCATCGCCCAAGGCAAGACCAGCAGCCTCACCCCGGTGGACTACCGCAACATGGGGCCAGAAGAACTGGGCAGCGTGTATGAAAGCCTGCTGGAGCTGACGCCTACGATTAACCTGCCAGCCCGTAGTTTTGGCTTCCTCGGCGTAACCGGCGAGGGCAGCGCTGCCGGCAACCAACGGAAGACCAGCGGTAGCTACTACACCCCGGACAATTTGGTTCAGGAATTGATTCGCACGGCGCTCGATCCGCTGATTGATCAACAACTGGCAAAACACCCAGACGGTCCGATTGAGGCCCTGCTATCTCTTAGCGTTGTTGACCCTTCCTGCGGCAGCGGTCACTTCTTATTGGCAGCTGCACGACGAATTGCTGAAAAGCTGGCCGTTCTTGAGTCTCCCGACGGTGCGATCACACCGCAAGGCTACCGACACGCCTTGCGTGAGGTTGTCGCCAACTGCGTCTACGGCGTGGACCGAAATCCTATGGCCATTGAACTGTGCAAAGTTGCACTATGGCTGGAGAGCGTTGAACCAGGACGTCCGCTGGGCTTTCTTGATGCTCACGTTCGCTGTGGCGACGCACTGCTGGGAGTACATGATCTGTCCGTATTGCGAGCCGGCATTCCCAACGAAGCGTTTGCCCCCCTGAAGGATGTGTTGGCCGACACGGGCATTTCGGGGCAATCGGTGGACAACCGTGAGGCAGGCTCAGCACTACGACGCCGAAATATCGGCGAGCGAGCGCAACCTACATTGCCCCTGGCAGGCCTGAACCTTGGCATTCCAGACGAGTTGGATGCAGTGCTTGCCCGGCTGAGCCGCGACGACGATGGCCTATCTGATGTTGAAGCGAAACGTCAACTCTACGAACATGCCCGCGCCGATGGGACCTTGACTTGGCGCCTGCTGCGAGCCTGCGATCTCTGGACGGCCGCCTTCTTTAGCGTTAAGCAACCGGTAGAGCGGCAGGGGCGAGAGCACACGCCCACGTCGGATACGGTTTGGCGGTTTTTGGGTGATCCAACCAGCCTCGCGTCACACGTCGCCGAGGAAACTGAGGCCTTACGCCAGCAGTATCGATTCTTCCATTGGCCACTGGAGTTCCCGGAGGTATTCAAACGTGGCGGCTTTTCTCTGGTACTGGGTAACCCTCCATGGGAGACCATGAGTCCCGACGCCAAAGAGTTTTTCGCCAAGCACGAACCCGTGATTGCCAGCATGGCGCCCTCGCAGCAGCAAGCACGTATCGCTGAGTTGCTGACCACGCCCGTCATTCTTCACGAGTGGGAGAGGCATGCGCGCGAACTATATGCGGCCGTGCGTTTCATCAAAGACAGTGGCCGGTACCGGATGTTTGCCGCAGGCAACCTGGGCAAAGGCGATTTCAATGTTTATCGCCAGTTCGTTGAGCTAGCGCTGACGTTTGCCGCATCTGACGGGTTCGCTGCGCAGATCGTACCTGAGAACTTTTACAACGGCGCAAATGCATCAGCTATTCGTGCTGCGTTGTTTGGAGAGTTCCGTCTCACAACGCTCTTTGGCTTCGAGAACACTCGCGGCGTGTGGTTTCAAGATATCGATACGCGGATGAAATTTGCGCTTTACTGTGCGCAACGAGGTGGCGTAACTTCCGAATTTCCAGCGGCCTTTTCCATCAATTCAGAAGACCGTTTACAAGTCGCCCGCGAACGGCCACTTCACTTGCCGGTCGCCCTGCTGCGCGAGTTCTCGCCAGAAGCAATTGCCGTGATGGAGTTCTCCAATCAGCTCGAGATTGACATCGCGCGCAAGATGTACGCACGATTTCCACGGCTCGGGGACGAAATCGAAGGTCTACCGACTTGGGTGCCTGCGACTGAAATACACATGGGCAATGACAATGAGCTCTTCACTACGGATACGCGCGGCTGGCCGCTGTATCAGGGCAGCATGGTCACGCACCACGACTATCGGGCGAAAGGGTACGTGTCGGGTCATGGTCGTAATGTGACTTGGGAACCGTTGACTTTTGGGACGGAGGAAAAATGCATCCGGCCACAGTGGCGCATCCTGCCCGAGAAAATTCCGAACAAGATTCATGATCGGGTACGTCGGTATCGGATTGGATTTTGTGATGTCGGCAACTCCACGAATCAGCGCGCACTCATGGCTGCGATGATTCCTCCAAACACCGTATGTGGCCACAAAGTTCCGACTATCGAATTTGAACCTAGTAGTCCAGCGATCATGCTCCTCTGGCTGGCAGTGGGGAACACGTTGGCGATGGATTTCATCGTGCGCATGAAGGTCGCGTTAACAATGTCGTTGTCGATCCTTGCATCGTTGCCGTTTCCAAGAACTGTAGCAACTGGGAGCGCCGCCGCCAGGGCGTGTGCGTTGGCGGCCCGGCTTTCATGCGCTGGCGCAGAGATGGAAGGACTCGTCGAAGAACTTGCAAAAACTCCGGAGTTGGCAGGCCAAGACATCACTCCGGCGCACGATCCGGCGGAGCGAGCGCAGTTATCCGCCGAGCTGGACATTATCGTTGCTCGCAACTTATTCGGACTGACGCGAGAGGAAGTGCAATACCTTTTGGAACCGCGCGATGTACTTGGACCAGACTGCACTGCAGAGACCTTTGCTGCATTGCGAAGGGCCGAGGAACGAGAACATGGAGAGTACCGGACCAAGCGCTTGGTCCTTCGTGAGTTTGACCGTATGGATCTTGCTGAAGCCAATGGGGAGCCCTACGGTGCTCTGCTCAGCCACCTCCCAGGGGCACAGGCGACTCGCAGTTACTCCGCCCATGGCGTAATTCGAGATGAAGCCGATGCCCACCTTGCCGGCCTGCTGCTCACGATCATTCAGCAGGCAGGTCGAATGCCTCGCCGCGAGTTGACCCAGGCGCTAACGCTTGCAGGCCGCGCTGACTTGCAGGGGCGCTTTGTGGACACTCAGGGTGTCGCCCGGCTTCGTGCGTTCGAGCAAACGCATCCCGGTGTGTTCGACAGCGCGAGGTTGCCGGGCGACCGCATGCACCAGTGGACTCGTCACTTTGAGGCGACGGGCGTGATCCGGCTGCACGCAGCCACTGACCTAATCGAGCGCATTCAAACAGTGGCACTTCCTGCCTATGCGCTGGTGACTGCAGAAACCGCACCGGTGGCGACGGTGCTGGTTCAAGCAGCTACTCGAGCCTTCGCGGGGATGACTGCGGCCGATGAAGGTACGGCAGCTACGGCCCCGTCAATTAAACAAGCCTGAATGGGAGGACGGCGCTGTGAAGCAACTGACCAAGCATTTATCGACAGACAGAAGCGCGCCGCGCCTGTGGTTTGAGTGCTTGGCCCTGTTCGACGAACCGGGCGAAGATCACGTGCTGCGCACGATCTCCTTTCAACGCGGGCTGAACATCGTGTGGGCCAAAGAGCCAACCGCCGGCCGTGCCAAAGGCACACGCGCGGCCGGGCATGGTGTGGGCAAGTCCTCGCTGTGCCTCTTGCTGAGGTTGTGCATGGGCGATACTTCTGAAGCCGTGGCGGAATTGCGTGACGAGCTGGTCGGAGAATTTCCGCAAGGCGGCGTCATTGCCGTGATGCATGTGGACGGACAGCCCTTCACTTTGTGTCGGTACTTCAATGCGCACAAGGAGGGCGTGGCCTGCCCGGGTACGGAGATCACTGGCATCTGGACTCGCCAGACCGAGGGCAGTGACCGTGCTTTTCTCAAGAAGCTCGCGGACGACATGATGAGCCGGGTCGCGCCCAAGAGCATTCCCGAGACTGGCCAGGCCATCGAATGGCGGCATTTGCTGGCCTGGATCAGCCGGGATCAAGGGTCACGGTTCAAGTCGTTCTTTGCCTGGCGCGACGGTGAAGGAAATTTGCTGCAACGTCGCCGTCAGGATCCACCCATCGTCATGCGAGCAGTGCTTGGTCTCTTGGACAAGGGAGAGTCCGCGCTTTTGACCAAGGCGGCTGAGTTGGAGGATAGCGTCAAGAAGGCGAAGGAGAAAACCGAAGCTCTGATGAAGGAGCCTGCGCTAATCCGCCGCCGAATCGAGTCGAGCCTGAGAGCTCGCGGCCAGCTGCCTGATGATTTGCCTATCCGCGTCGACGACCTTTTCGGGGACTCGGTGGAACGTCGCATCAGGGCAGCAAGCGAGGAGGCCGAAAAGCGGTTGGCACAGTGGAACGCCAAGCAGGAAGCGGACGACCAAGCCGTAGCCGACCTGCGAGCCGAGTTGAAGCTGGTGCAGGTTGAACACGAAAAAGCCAAAACTGAGTTTGACCTTGCAGATGCCGCCAGGCGAGGTGATGAGGCAGCATTTCGTTCCCTGGGAACGCAGTTGCTCAAACTTAGGCAGCTGACTGGGCATTGCGAAGAAGGTAATGTGCGGTTCTCCGAATGCCAGCATGTGAAGGCGGAGATACACCTACTGGAGCAGGCCAGCATCCGCGATGCCCGAGACAAGAAGAACCTCCAACTTGCAATGGATGAGTCAGTTTCCCGTGCAGGCAGGGTGTTATTGCGCAAGAACGGACTGGCGCAGCGAATTGAGGCGATGCAGCTGAACGAAAAGACGCTCATCACCACGCAGAGCCGGACTCGACTGGCCAAGCGGACTGCCGAGCTTGAAGCCAATAAATGGCCTGCCCTGCTGGAAGAACTTGCTCGCTGGGAAAGCTCCTCTGGGTCGGCGCAGGCACAGGCTGATATCGAAGCTTCTCGTGCTCAGAGCATTCAGGTTGAGCAGGACCTTGGACGTGTTCAGACCCAACTGGTTGTGCTGCAGCAGAATAAGTCCGACCGAGAAAAATCACTTGCATCAATCACCGACGGCCTGACCCAACAATTGTTCCCCGACGGTGCGTTTGGCACCTTTGATCCGCGTGACGAGCAGCGGCCATTTCGGCTCTCCATGCGCGGGGGAGAAGCCTTCCGAGTCTTGGAGGTCCTGCTCGGCGATATAGCTTGCATGCTGGACAGTCCACGCACGGAGGGCGCTTTGCCAGGGCTCTTCATTCATGATTGCCCTCGAGAGGCGGACATGAGCACAGGGCTCTATGAGAACTTCCTGTCACTGATCGATACCCTCCAAAAGGAGCAGTATCCAGACGGTCAACTGCCGTTTCAATACATCGTCACGACGACTACGCCCCCTCCCTTAGACCTGCAGGGCGACGTTGTCCGCTTGACTCTTGACCCCAGCTCAGATGAAGGATTGTTATTCCGTCGTAGGTTCATTGCAGAGCGGCAGGAAGCATTGCGGTAGGCGCCCATGTCGGATTCCATTTTCAATACTGCCGTGACAACGTTGATGAACCCGCTCCAGAGAGCCTTGGTCGAAAAGGCGGGCCACGATCATGGCTTCGAGCATGTAGTCGCCAGCGAGCCAGATGGTGTACTGCTGGCTTCAGCACGGCACGTCGCAACCGCGCAGGTAGTTGTCCAGCCCGCAGGCGGTTACCTGCTGCGCTTGCGCGCCGAAACGCCAGCCCTGCTACCCGAGATGCGCCGCTCATTTCCCCAGCATCGTCAAACCGATGGCTTTTCTGCCGACACGGTAGCGAGCTTGGCGACTTTGCTTCGTCGTGCCGCTGGTTTGGCGCGTGCCCTGCCCAGCCAAGCTGCCAACGACTATGAGGCGACAGTGGCCGGCCAGTTGGCTCAACTGCCACCAAACCTTGGCGGAACAGAGGTGGAACGACTGGTCCGTCAGAGAGTAGGACAGCAGAAATTCCGGGAGGCCATGCTTGACTACTGGGGCGGCGCCTGCGCTGTGACAGCCGTGGCGCTGCCCGAGGTGCTTCGCGCCAGCCATGCAAAACCATGGGTAGAGTGCGCCAGCGATGCGGAGCGACTGGACGTGTTTAACGGCTTTTTGCTGGTGGCCAATTTGGATGCGCTGTTTGATCGGTTTCTGATCAGCTTTGACGATGACGGCGGACTTTTGATCTCGCCAACATTGACGGATGAGATCCGGAGTCACCTGGGGCTACATCCCGGTATGGCGCTGCGCTGGCTCAGCGACGCGCATCGCGTGTACTTGGCTTTGCATCGCACGCGGTTGCAGGGAGCGGGGGGCTGAAAGATCACAGTACAAGGTGCCTCCACGCTTTCCTCAAGCCGTCACCGAGTATTTTTTCATTGACTCTACGGTTGAGCCCACCGTTATCCGGCCGCTTATCAGTGACGTCATGCTGCAAAAACAGTTGTGCTGTGCCTTGGCCCTGCACTTGCGGCTGAGTGACGGCTTTCAAATTTCTAGCTGGATGGCGGCGCAGGGGCGGCTCGAGCCAGCGCGCGGAGAATCCAGCAATCGACTGGCGGCTTTCACCCGAGAAGCGGTCGTTCAGACCGGACGCGGTCAACGGCCGGTATTGGCCGTCGAGGCCACGCGGGCACAGGGTGCCGAATGATTCGATGTCAGCGTATATTCTTAGTCAGCAAGGCGCTCCCCAGGATGTTCGACGACTTCACTGTCAAACTTTTCACTGGACTAAGTGCAGAGGCGGTCAAATCTCGAGGCCAAGAAGGAGCCTGAAGCGTATGTTGCTGGACTTGGGAAAGCAGGTATGCGAGGAGGGCAAATCGGCAGGAGGAAACCGAAAATAGGCCGAAGCCGAAAATTTCCAGTCCCAGAAATGAAAAACGCCAACCGGTGAGGGCTGGCGCTTTTACTTGGAACATTCTTGGTGGCCCGGGGCGGAATCGAACCACCGACATAAAGATTTTCAATCCTAGAGCTGCACGAAAAACTTGTCTCAGACTTTAATTACATGTCTCAGACTTTAATTGCATGTCTCTGACTATAATTGTATGGAACAAAACTGTCAGAAATCCCATCCCCCTCACTCCACCGTCACCGACTTCGCCAGATTCCGCGGCTTGTCCACATCCGTCCCCCTTGCCAATGCCGTGTGATACGACAGCAACTGCAGCGGCACCACATGCAGGATAGGCGAGAGCACGCCGTAATGTTCCGGCATACGGATCACGTGTACGCCTTCGGCCGAGGTGATGCGTGAATCGCCGTCGGCGAAGACATACAACTGTCCACCGCGTGCGCGCACTTCCTGCATGTTGGACTTGAGCTTTTCCACCAACGCGTCGTTGGGTGCAATCGTCACCACCGGCATCTGGTCGGTGACCAGTGCCAGTGGGCCATGCTTGAGTTCGCCAGCGGCGTAGGCCTCGGCGTGGATATAAGTGATTTCCTTGAGCTTGAGCGCGCCTTCCAGTGCGATCGGGTAATGCAGGCCGCGGCCCAGGAAAAGGGCGTTCTCGCGTCGCGCAAAGGCTTCGGACCAGGCCGCGATGCTGGGCTCCAGTGCCAGTACGCTTTGCAGGGCTGCCGGCAGGTGACGCATGGCCTTGAGGTGGGCTTCTTCTTCCTCGTCAGTCAGCAGGCCACGGGTCTGTGCCAGTGCCAGCGTGAGCAGGAACAATGCCGCCAACTGAGTGGTAAAGGCCTTGGTCGAAGCTACACCCACCTCCACGCCGGCGCGGGTGATGTAGGCCAGTTCGCATTCGCGCACCATGGCGCTGGTGGCCACATTGCAGATGGTCAGCGTATGCGGCATGCCCAGGCTGCGGGCATGCTTCAGTGCGGCCAGGGTGTCGGCGGTCTCGCCGCTCTGCGAGATGGTGACCACCAGTGACTTCGGGTTGGGCACGCTGTCGCGGTAGCGGTATTCGCTGGCGATCTCTACGTTGACGGGGATGCGGGCTATCGATTCCAGCCAGTATTTGGCGGTCAGGCCGGCATAGTAGCTGGTGCCGCAGGCCAGGATCAGGATCGAGTCGATCTCCTTGAAGACCTTGTAGGCCTTGTCGCCGAAGAGCTCGGGCATGATGCGCACCACGCCTTCCAGGGTGTCGGCGATGGCACGCGGCTGCTCGAAGATTTCCTTCTGCATGTAATGCTGGTAAGGGCCCAGTTCCACCGCGCTGGTGTAGGCCTGCACCGTGCGTACTTCGCGCTCGGCTGGTCGGCCGTTGCTGTCGACGATCCAGACCTTTTGCAGTTGCAGGTCGACGACGTCGCCTTCTTCCAGGTAGATGATCTGGTCGGTCGTGCCGGCCAGGGCCATGGCGTCGGAGGCGACGAAGTTCTGCCCCTCGCCCACGCCCACGATCAGGGGCGAACCCTGGCGTGCCGCGACCACGCGGTGCGGTTCGTCGGCGCAGAAGACGGCAATCGCATAGGCGCCAGTCAGACGGCGCACGGCTTGCTGTACGGTGTGGAAGAGGTCGCCGTCATACATGTGGTCGACCAGGTGGGCGATCACTTCGGTGTCGGTCTGGCTCTCGAAGATATAACCGGCCGCCTGCAGTTCAGCACGCAGTTCGTCGTGGTTCTCGATGATGCCGTTGTGAACCAGCGCAATGCGGTCACGCGAGAAGTGCGGGTGGGCATTGTGCGTGGCAGGGGCGCCGTGGGTGGCCCAGCGGGTGTGGGCGATGCCGGTGAAGCCGGCCAGGCCGGTCTGGGCAATCTGCTGCTGCAGGTCGGCCACGCGGGAGGTGCTGCGCGAGCGCTGCAGCTTGCCATCCACGTGCAGTGCCACTCCGCAGGAGTCGTAACCACGGTATTCAAGGCGCTTCAGGCCTTCGAGCAGGATGGGGGTGACGTTTTGTTGCGCTACTGCGCCGACGATGCCGCACATGAAATGCCTCACTGGAGAAGATGTGCATGCATGGTAGGGCAGACAGATTGAAATAAGATTTCTAAAATAAATAGGATTTGAATTAATATTGCTTAAAACTAGGTGGTAGAAATATTGCTTCAAAATATTATCTAATATGAATATTTATTTCATATTAGCTACGTTGTAAAGCTATTCTTTTTTTAGAGCCACACGTTCCGCGCCGTTTAAGCCCATTCATCCCGCCCTATGAAACTAGACCTGGACGACCTCGACCGCCGCATCCTGCAAGCCTTGCAGACCGACGCCAGCCAGACCAACCAGGAGTTGGCCGCCCAGGTGCATGCCTCGCCGCCGACCTGTCTGCGACGGGTCAAGCGGCTGGTCGAGGCCGGCGTGATTGCGCGTCAGGTGGCCTTGCTGGATCCGGTGCGCCTGTCGTCGACGCTGACGGCGGTGGTCGAGATCACGCTGGACCGGCAGGGCGAGGAAGAGCAGCAGGCCTTCGAGGCGCAGGTGGCCGGCGAGCCGGCGGTGCAGCAGTGCTATCGCGTCTCGCCGGGGCCGGATTTCGTGCTGGTGGTGCTGGTGCGGGACATGCCGGCCTATCACGCGCTGGCGCATCGCCTGTTCGCTTCGCAGCGTAACGTGCGCAATGTGCGCAGCTATTTCTCCATCCATCGCAGCAAGTTCGAAACGGCGGTGCCCATCGAGACCTGATGCCTTGTGAGCGGCGCTAAAAAGAATCGGCCGGCGCACAATGTGGCCGGCCGATTTTTTTGCTGTGGATAAGTCAGATTCGCGCTTGGGCACTCACTTCTTTATCTTTACCGGGCGCTGCCATCCCGCCAGCGACAGTTGCTTGGCGCGCGAGAGGGTCAGTTGTCCGGCCGGTGCGTCCTTGGTCAGCGTCGTGCCGGCACCGATGGTGGCACCCTTGCCTACGCGCACCGGTGCGACCAGCTGGCTATCGCTGCCGATGAAGGCGTCATCCTCGATGATGGTGCGGAATTTGTTGGCACCGTCGTAATTGCAGGTGATCACGCCGGCACCGACGTTGACGCCGCTGCCGACGTCGGCATCGCCCACATAGGCCAGGTGATTGGCCTTGCTGCCAAGACCGACGATGCTGTTCTTGACCTCGACGAAGTTGCCGATGTGCACGTCGTCTGCCAGTTCAGTGCCCGGGCGCAGGCGCGCATAAGGGCCGATCTGCGCGCGGGCGCCAATGATCGCGTCCTCGATGTGGGTGAAGGGCTTGATGTTCGCACCGGCAGCGATACGGGCATTGCGGATGACGCAGTGGGCGCCGATGGTGGCACCTTCGCCGATGCTGACCTCGCCTTCGAAGACGCAGTTGACGTCGATGCTGACGTCGCGCGCGCAGTTGAGCACACCGCGTACGTCGATGCGTGCCGGGTCGGCCAGTGTCACGCCGGACTCCAGCAGGGCACGGGCGATGCGCAGTTGGTGTACCCGTTCCAGTTCAGCCAACTGCACCTTGCTGTTGACCCCCAGGGTTTCGGCCACCGCGTCGGGTTGGGCCGAGACCACCTCGACACCATCGGCCACGGCTGCGGCGATCACGTCGGTGAGGTAATACTCGCCCTGCGCATTCTTGTTGGACAGCTTGGCCAGCCAGTCACGCAGTCGCGCAGTAGGGGCGACGATGATGCCGGTATTGACTTCCTTGATGGCGAGTTCGGCCGCGCCGGCATCCTTCTGTTCGACGATGCGGGTGATCTTGCCGCCTTCGCGCACGATGCGTCCGTAGCCGCTGGGGTTGTCCAGTTCGACCGTCAGCACGCCCAGCTTGTCCTGGCCGGCGGCCTGGAGCAGGCGTTGCAGTGTCGCAGTGCTGGTCAGGGGGACGTCGCCGTAGAGCACCAGGGTCGGGGCCTCATCCTCCAGGTGGGGCAGCGCCTGCATGACAGCGTGACCGGTGCCGAGTTGCGGTTCCTGCAGGGCGAATGCCAGGCCCTGGTCGGCGAAGGCTTTGGGTACGGCGTCACCACCGTGGCCGTAGATCACGCACAGTTGCGTGGGAGCGAGTGTGCGGGCAGTGTCGATCACATGGCCCAGCAGGGGTTTGCCTGCCAGTGGATGCAAGACCTTGGGCAGGGCTGATTGCATGCGTTTGCCCATGCCGGCGGCGAGGATGACGATGTTCATTCGATTTTCTTGTAAGTGAAGTGCCAGGCGAAGCAGGATGCGGGCTTACTGCTTGTCTATTTCATTGAGGAGGTCGTTGACGATGAATTGCGCGCTGCCCTCAGGGCGCGGCAACAGGCGCTGGATGATTTCCTCGCGCTTTTCTTTGAGCGGGTCCTGCTTGTCCACGCAGAGTTGTTCCAGGTAAGCCACGACCGCTTCGAAATCGGCGGCGCGATACATGCCTTCCTGCAGCATCTCGCCGATCGGATTGAAGGGGAAATGGCCTGGGTTCTCGGTCCAGATGATGGGCTTGCCGGTGACCATGTATTCGCCGAAGAAACCGATGCCATCGGTAATGAGGATGTCCGAACCCCAGAACAGCGGCGCGTAGTCTCCGTCGGTGACCATGGCGGTATTGGGCAGGGACAGGAACTCTTCCAGGTAGCTGCGCAGCTCGGGCTGGGTCATGAAGCCATAGGCGACGACCTTTTCCAGCAGGGCGGGGTGTGGCTTGAAGACGATATCCAGGTGCGGGCATTCGCGGGCCAGTTGCAGGAAGAGCTTGTAGTTGCTCCGGAATGTCGAGAAATTGAGCCAGTCCGCGGTCATGCTGTGATGCGGTGCCCAGATGATGCGTATCTTGTCGGGGCCGATTGGCAAGGGCCAGGCGGCCTCGCCCTTGGCGCGGATGATCTGGTCGAACTTGGGTGTTCCAGCCACCACCATGTTGGAGTCGAAGATGAAGTCGCGTGCGCGATCCAGTGCCAGCGGCGATTCGGCATAGATGCGCCAGCAGTTGCGCATGAACTGGTGGTTGTAGTGTTCATCCTGCATGGCGACCGAACCGAAACCGTAAGGCACCATGCAGACCTTGGCGAAGTTGATTTCGTTGTAGCGGAATTCAGGCTGGATGCTGATATCCCAGGGCGCTTGCCGGAAGATGATGTCCGGGTTCATCAGCTTGAGCAGTTCCAGCTCTTCCACTGGATCGTTGCTGTTGAAGCGGATCGGCTTGATGCCCAACTGCATCAGGCCGTTGTAGTTGATCTCTTCCTGTCCGAAGCGCTGGGCATTGAGGAAATCCCGCTTCAGGGTCACCACCACCGGTTCGAAACGCTCGTGTTCCAGCATGAGGCGATAGATTTCATCCAGGGCGTTCCAGGTTTCCACATTGTGAACAAGGAAGATCACGCGGATCACCTCGCGCGGGCCGCGGTAGACGTTGCGCGACACCAGATGCGTGGTCGATTTCAGTTTTGACAAGGAAATATGCAGCGGGATGAGCAGTTGCTGCATCGACCGTTCGATCTGCGCCAGGCCTTTCGCCTGGGTCTCGGCCATGACGCGGGTGGTTGTCATCAACTGCCTCAGACTGTTTTCGAGCCCATCAAGACGGCCGTCGATCTGCGCCAGCTTTTCTTCCAGTGCCTTGGAGGACGGGGCGTTGTTGTTTGCATTCTGGCTCATTGCGATTCCGGAGTGAGAAGATTAAACAAGGACCTGATCAGGAAAATACAGGATTTTTGAGGAAGAAGCGTGGAATTGAAGCGTGTTGGGTCGAATTGACCCGGTCTTGATACGGTTCGGCGACCGCCCGTCACAGCTGATCCGCGTTCCTTCCGGGAGGCTGTGGCGTGCCGCCGGATGAGCTGCGAAGGCGTGGGTGAGGCTGAAAAAAACCTTTCTAATCGCCAAATAGGCCTTTTTTCAAGTGTGATTTAATGGGCCGAATTATTGGAATTATCGCATCAAAGTTCAATAAAGGCGCTTATGAAGGTTGTCATCCTGGCCGGCGGACTGGGTACTCGACTCAGCGAAGAAACGGCTCTCAGACCCAAACCGATGGTGGAAGTCGGCGGTAATCCCATTCTCTGGCACATCATGAAGATCTATGCCAGCCATGGCCTGACCGACTTCGTGGTCTGCTGCGGCTACCGGGGCTACGTGATCAAGGAATACTTTGCCAACTATTTCCTGCATACCTCGGACGTCACGTTCGACCTGGCCAAGAACTCGGTGGAAGTGCATCACAAGCATGCCGAGCCATGGCGAGTGACCCTGATCGATACCGGCGCCGACACCCAGACCGGCGGCCGCCTCAAGCGTGTGGGCCAGTATATCGGCGACGATGACTTTTGTTTCACCTATGGTGACGGCGTGGGCGACATCGACATCACCGCCTCGATTGCCTATCACCGCGAGCATGGCCGCATGGCTACCGTGACCGGGGCGCGGCCGCTAGGGCGTTTCGGTACGCTCAGCGTGGATGGCGACAGGGTCATGAGTTTCAAGGAAAAGCCGCCCGAGGAGGGCGGCTGGATCAATGCCGGCTTCTTCGTCCTTTCGCCACGCGTGCTGGACTACATCGAGCAGGACGCCACCGTCTGGGAAGGCGCCCCCATCGAGCGCCTGGCCAAGGAAGACCAGCTCAGGGTGCATTATCACAATGGTTTCTGGCAGCCGATGGACACCCTGCGCGACAAGAACTATCTCGAAGACCTGTGGTGGTCCGGACGCGCTCCGTGGAAGCGCTGGTCGTAAGCAGGGTAACCAGGTCGCAAGACTGCAAAACAGAACATCATGGATAAAGATCAGTTGAGAAAGCAGATCGCTGTACTGGTGAAACAGTATGGCGAACTGGCGCACCAGCCGGTGGCATTCGTCCCCGGCGTGACCACCGTGGCCCCGGCGGGCAAGGTGATCGGCAGCAGGGAACTGGAACTGATGACCGAATCGGTGCTGGACGGTTGGCTCACCACCGGTCGCTTCAACGATGCCTTCGAGGCCAAGCTGGCCCGGTATCTGGGCGTGCAGCACCTGATTACGGTCAATTCGGGTTCGTCGGCCAACCTCATCGCGTTTTCGACACTGACCTCGCCCAGCCTGGGCGCGCGCGCCATCCGGCCGGGAGATGAAGTGATCGGCGTGGCAGCCGGCTTCCCGACCACCGTCAACCCCATCCTGCAGTTTGGCGCCGTGCCGGTGTTCGTGGACGTGGATATCCCGACCTACAACATCGACCCGGCCAGGATCGAGGCTGCCATTTCGGACAAGACCAAGGCCATCATGCTGGCCCACACGCTGGGCAATCCCTACAACCTGGACGTCGTGGTCGGCCTGTGCAAGAAGTATGGGCTGTGGCTCATTGAGGATTGCTGCGATGCTCTGGGTTCGACCTATCGTGGCCAGTTGGTGGGCACGTTCGGTGACATCGGTACCCTGAGCTTCTACCCAGCCCACCATATCACCATGGGCGAGGGCGGCGCGGTGTTTACCAACAACCCTGAACTCAAGCGTATTGCCGAATCTTTCCGTGACTGGGGGCGCGACTGCTATTGCCCTCCGGGCAAGGACAATACCTGCCAGAAACGCTTCTGCTGGAAACTGGGCAACCTGCCCGAAGGCTACGACCACAAGTACACCTATTCGCACCTGGGCTACAACCTCAAGATCACCGACATGCAAGCCGCCTGCGGCCTGGCCCAGATGGAGCGGGTGGATGACTTCGTGGCTGCCCGCAAGCGCAATTTCGCCTATCTCAAGCAACGCCTGAAGAGCTGTGAGGAGTTCCTGATCCTGCCGGAGGCCACGCCGGAATCCGATCCCTCCTGGTTCGGTTTCCCGATCACCTTGCGCCCCAACGCGCCGGTGTCACGGGTAGACCTGCTGACCTACCTCGACCAGCAGCGCATCGGAACCCGTCTGTTGTTCGCCGGCAACCTGACCCGCCAGCCCTACATGATCGGGCGCAACTATCGCGTCAGCGGTGAGCTGGGCAATAGCGATGTCATCATGAACGATACCTTCTGGGTGGGTGTCTTCCCTGGGCTGACCGAAAGTCATCTGGATCACGTGGTTGATCATCTTGAACGCTTCCTGGGGGTCGCATTTTGAACCAGCTACTGGAAAAAATGATCGTCTACGACGACGAGGATTTGCTGTCTGCCATCGACAAGATTGAAGCGAGCCGTTTCCAGACCGTCTTCGTAACCGATCGTGAGCTCCAGTTGAAGGGCCTGATCACCAATGGTGACGTGCGGCGCTTCCTGCTCAACGGTGGCCAGACCGATGAAGGCGTCACTGCCTGCATGAACAAGAGTTTCCGCAGCGTCGGGATGAACGCCAGCCGCGAGGAAATGCTGAAGTTGCTGGACCTGGGATTCACTGTCATTCCCAAGGTCGCCCCGGACGGTCGCTTGATGGACCTGATCACCCCGGAGTACGAGCTGGCTTCGCCCGAGGCTCCGGTCCTCACGCGCGCCCGCGCCCCGGTGCGGATCAGCTTCGGCGGCGGTGGATCGGACCTGACCTATTACTTCGTGGATCATCCCGGTGCGGTCCTGAGTACCACCGTGGCGCTGTATGCCCACGCCACCCTGATCCCGCGCGCCGACCGCAACATCCACATCTACTCCGAAGACCTCGATACCCATACCCACTACCCCTCGCTGCTGGACCTGCTGGCTTCGCCCCGCCAGGACCTGCTGTCGGCGGTGGTGTCGGTGATCAAGCCGATCTATGGGTTTGACCTGTATGTGCGCTCCGACTTCCCGGTGGGCTCAGGGTTGGGCGGCTCGTCCGCGGTCGCTACCGCCGTGGTCGCCGCCTTCAATGAAATGCGGCTGGACCGCTGGACCACTTATGAAGTGGCTGAACTGGCCTTCCAGGCCGAGCGTGTCTGCTTCGGCGTGGCCGGTGGCTGGCAGGACCAGTATGCGTCTGCCTTCGGCGGTTTCAACCTGATCGAACTGGGCGACAAGAAGAACCTGGTCCATGCGATCCGCCTGGAAGCCGCGACCGTCAACGAACTGGAAGAATGCCTGATCCTTTGCGATTCGCGCATCAAGCATGATTCCGGCTCGCTGCACAAGAAGCAGCGCGAGACCTACTCCAACGAGAACAAGGCCGAGCAACTGACCGAGATGGTGGCCTTATGCCGGGAGATGCACCGCCATCTCCTCCGCGGCGAACTGATGGACTTCGGTCGTTGCCTGGACAAGGCCTGGCAGCTCAAGCGCGGCCTTTCCGCCGACATCAGCAATCCCGAGCTGGCGCATATCTATGAATCGGCGATGCAGGCCGGCGCGCTGGGTGGCAAACTGCTGGGTGCCGGCGCGGGTGGGTTTTTCCTGTTCTTCGTACAGCCGCAGTATCGCCAGCAACTGGCCAAGCGCCTCAAGGACCTGAACTGCAAGCTGTCGATCTTCAAATTTGAAAATGAGGGTGTCGTTTCTTGGCGCACCAAAATCTTATGAGCAATACGGTTTTTTCCATCGATGGACATGAAATCGGCGGGGCACGCGTCTTCGTCATCGCTGAAATCGGCAACAACCACAACGGTTCGCTGGAACTGGCCAAGCAGCTGGTGGACGCGGCCATCGAGGCCGGTGCCGACTGCGCCAAATTCCAGCTGCGTGATCGTAGCGCGCTGTACCGGACCAAGGCCGATGGCTCGGTGGCGGAAGACCTTGGTGTCGAATACATTCAGGACCTGCTCAACAAGGTCGAGCTGAGCATCGCCGACCATCGCGCCGTGCGCGACTATTGCGCCCAGCGTGGCATCACCTACATGTGCACGCCCTGGGATGAGCCCAGTGTCGACGTGCTGGCAGGCTTCGATGTCCCGGCCCTGAAGATCGCCTCGGCCGACCTGTGCAATCCCTACCTGATTCGCAAGGCGGCCAGCCTGGGCAAGCCGCTGGTGTTGTCCACTGGCATGTCCTTTGAACATGAAATCGTGCGGGCCATCGATCAGCTCAAGACCTTGCAGGTGCCGTTCGCGCTCCTGCATTGCAATAGTACCTATCCGGCGCCGGAATCCGATATCCAGCTGGGCTATATCGCCCGCCTGAAGCAATTGCATGGCGCCATCGGCTATTCGGGCCATGAGCGTGGCACCGCCGTGACCCTGGCCGCAGTGGCGCTGGGTGCCTCGCTGGTGGAACGCCACATCACCCTGGACCGCAACATGGAAGGGCCGGACCACCTGGCCAGCCTGGAGCCGGCCGAGTTCCGACAATTGGTGGACGGCATCCGCCAGATCGAGAAAGCGCTGCCGTGGAGCGGCCCCGGCCGTCATGCCAGCCAGGGTGAATTGCTCAACCGTGAAAACCTGGCCAAGAGCGTGGTTGCTGCGCGCGACATCGCCGAAGGCGAGGTATTCAGCGAAAACGCCTTGCGCGTGGCCAGTCCGGGCCAGGGCCTGGCGCCCTACAAACTGGTCGAATTGTTGGGCAAGCCGGCCAATCGCGCCATTGCCCAGGGCGAATTCCTGTTCGAAAGCGATCTGCGCGAAAAACTCAGCATCGACCGCCGCTACCACTTCCCTGTGAAATGGGGCGTGCCGGTGCGTTATCACGATTTCCGCCAGTACGAGACCTGGGTCAAGCCGGACCTGTTCGAGTTCCACCTGTCGTATCGCGACCTTGGGGTCGATCCTGCTCCCTATCTGACGCAGGTCGCCTGCACCCGACTGGTGGTGCATGCGCCGGAGCTGTTCGAGAACAGCGAACTGCTGGACCTGGCCGCAGACGACGAGGCCTACCGCCAGCGTTCCATCGACAACCTGCAGCGCGTGGTCGATGCCACGCTGCGCATCGCCGAGTTCTTCCCGCAGGCCGATTCCTTGCTGATCGTGGCCAATGTCGGCGGCTTCTCGGCCGATGCGCCGTTCCCGCTGGCGCATCGCAAGGTCTTGTATGAGCGTTTCCTTGCTTCCTGCGCACAGATCGATTTCGGCCGCACCGAACTGATCCCGCAGAACATGGCGCCTTTCCCCTGGCACTTCGGCGGCCAGCGTCACCAGAACATCTTCATGATGCCCGATGAGCTGGCAGCGCAGGCGCGCGCCATGAACATGCGCCTGTGCCTGGACCTGTCGCACCTGCAGATGACCTGCAACCATTTCGGCCTGGACTTCCAGCAATCCCTGGCCCTGCTGTTGCCCTATTCGGCGCATCTGCACGTCGCCGACGCCAAGGGGACCAACGGCGAAGGCGTGGTGATGGGCACCGGCGACGTCGACTGGCCTGCCAGCTGGAAGAAGATCGCCGCCTGCCCGGGTATGGGATTCATCCCTGAGGTATGGCAAGGGCACAAGGACCACGGCGCCGGATTCTGGTCGGCGCTGGAATATCTGGCCTCGCTGAACTAAACAAAATGGACTTCGTGCCGTTAAAAGACGCTGAAGTCAACTCTTGAACCGGTGGCAAGGATGAGCCTGCCAACGGCTCCCAGCCATTGAAGGAATTGAAATGCGCGTCGCCGATTACATCATGTCCCGCCTGGCCGAACTGGGTATCCGCCAGGTGTTCTTCCTGCCGGGTGGCGGGGCCATGCACCTCAACGACGCCCTGGGCCTTCACCCGCAGCTGGAACCGGTGCTCTGCCTGCACGAGCAGGCTGCCGGCATCGCCGCAGAAGCCGCCGGCAAGCTGCTGGCCGGCCCCAGTGCCTGCCTGGTGACCAGCGGCCCGGGTGCGACCAATGTCATCACCGCCACCCTCGGCGCCTGGCTGGATTCGACGCCAGTATTCTTCGTCTCCGGTCAGGTCAAGACCGCCGACCTCAAGGCCGGTACCGAACTGCGCATGCTGGGCGTGCAGGAAGCCGATATCGTCACCATGGTGTCCTCCATCACCAAGAAGGCCGTGACCCTGTTGCGTCCGGAAGACGTGGGCGTGGTCTTCGATGAACTGGTACAGGCCGCCATGAGTGGCCGTCGTGGCCCGGTCTGGCTGGATGTGCCGCTGGATGTGCAGGCCATGGAAGTCGATCCGGCGACCCTGCGCCGGGCGCCGGCAGCGGTGGAGGCGCCGCGCGCAGACCTGCGCAGCGAGGCCGAGGCAACCCTCGCATTGTTGCGCAAGGCACAACGTCCGGTGGTCATCTCCGGCAGCGGCGTGCGCATTGCTGGCGCCGTACCGGAACTGCGCGATTTTCTCGACCGCGCCGGCGTGCCGGTGCTGACCACCTGGTTGGGCATGGACATCATCGAGGAAGACCATCCCCTGTACGCCGGTCGTCCCGGTTCGATCGCGCCGCGCTGGGCCAACTTCGCGTTGCAGAACGCCGACCTGATCCTGGTAGTGGGCGCCCGTCTGGACATGGCGATGACGGCCTACGCGCATGACCGCTTTGCCCGCGGTGCCGTGAAGATCATGGTCGATATCGACGTCGCCGAGATTCGCAAGATGAAGATGGAAATCGCCCTGCCTGTGGTGGCCGATGCCAAGGATTATCTGGTGGCCTTGCACGCGGCGCTCGATCGCCAGCCGACCCTGCCGTCCTACGCACCATGGCTGGAGCGCATTGCCGGCTGGAAGCAGAAGTATCCCCTGCTGCAGCCCGAGCAGATCACCACCGAAGGACCGCTCAGCCTGTATCACTTCACCGATGCACTCTCCTCCGAGATGGCCGAGGGTGACGTCATCGCCACCGGCAGTGCCGGCTTCTCGGTGGAACTGTTCCTGTTGGCATTGCGCCTGAAACCAGGCCAGCGCTGCTTCCACAATCGTGGCACCGGCGCCATGGGCTTCGGCGTGCCGGCGGCCGTCGGCGCCTGCCTGGCGGCGGGTCGCCAGCGCACCATCTGCGTGGAGGGTGACGGCGGTCTGCAACTGAACGTGCAGGAACTGGCAACCATGGCCAGCCTGCAATTGCCGGTGAAATGCTTCGTCATCAACAACGCCGGTTACGCTTCGATCCGCACCTCGCAGACCAACTACTTCAAGCGCCTGGTCGGAGCCGATGCCAGCAGCGGAATGGCGCTGCCCGACCTGGAAACCCTGGCCCGCGCCTATGGCGTGCCATTCATCCGCATCGAATCGGGCGCGCGCTTGTCCGAGCAGCTCAAGCAGGCATTGGCCGGCGACGGTCCGCTGCTGTGCGAGGTCATGGTGCTGCCGGAAGAGCCGCGTATCCCGCGTATTGCCACCCGCCAGGGCGCCAACGGCAAGATGGAATCGTCGCCGCTGGAAGACCTGTTCCCCTTCCTCGACCGTGAAGAGCTGCGCAGCAACATGCTCATCCCGCTGATCGGCGAATGAGTTCGCGATGAGCGACATCCTTTCTCTCTTTTCCCTGCAGGGCAAGGTCGCCGTGGTGGCCGGTGCCTCGCGCGGTATCGGTCATGCAATCGCCAATGGCCTGGCCGATGCCGGCGCCAGGGTGGTGGGCTTCGGGCGTTCGGATGCCGCTGCCGATGCGCGCTTCGACTACCGTCGCTGCGACGTATGCGCTCCGGCCGCCGTGGCTGGACTGTTCGATGATGTCGAGGCCGAGTTTGGTGCCATCGACGTCTACCTGCACGTGGCCGGGATTACCCTGCCTTCCCAGGGCGGCATGCAATCGAGCGAGACCTTCAACGCCACCCTTGCCAGCAACCTCAGCAGCGCCTATGACTGCTGCGCCAACGCCGGACGCCGCATGGCCGCACGCGGGCAGGGTTCGATCATCACGGTCACCAGCATCGGCTCGCTCATGGCCTTTCCCAATAATCCCGCCTACGTCGCCGCCAAGGGTGGTCTGCGCATGATGAGCAAGGCGCTGGCGCTGGATCTGGGACCGAGCCAGGTGCGCGTCAACTGCCTGGTGCCAGGCTATGTCCAGACCGCCATGACCGCCGCCAGCCATGCCGACCCGGTGCTGCATGAACAGCGCGCCGGCCATACCATGCTGGGACGGTGGGGACAGCCCGAGGACCTGGTGGGCGCCGCCATCTTCCTGGCCTCGCCAGCCAGCAAATATGTCACCGGCACCGACCTGATCGTCGATGGCGGATGGACCGCAAAAGGATTGTGATGAACAACATAGGATTCATGCAGGGACGCCTGGTCGATCGCATCGACGGCAAGATCCAGGCCTTTCCCTGGGATACCTGGCAACTCGAGTTTCCGCGTGCCCAGGCGCTGGGCCTGACGGCAATGGAATGGACCCTGGACGACGAGCGTCTGGAGCAGAACCCCTTCATCACTGAACAAGGTCAGGCCGAAATACGGGCATTGAGGGCAAGCCATGGCGTGGCCGTCCACTCGTTGACTGGCGACTGCTTCATGCAGATGCCGTTCTGGAAATACGAGGGCCAGCAACGCAGTGAACTGCTGCGCAAGTTTGATCTGGTGCTGGCTGCGGCTGCGCGCCTGGAGGTGCGCTTCGTGGTGGTGCCGCTGGTGGACAACGGCCGCCTGGAGACAGCGGAACAACGTGATGTGCTGGTACGCCATCTGCTGGAACGGGCGGAGGTGCTGCGTGCCACCGGGGTGCAGGTGATCTTCGAGACTGACTACGGTCCGGATGACTATCGGGCCTTCATGGCCCTGTTGCCGGCTGACGTCTTCAACGTCAACTACGATATCGGCAACAGCGCCAGCCTGGGCTTCGATCCCGATGAAGAATTTGCCGCCTATGGCGAGCGCATCGTCAATGTCCACGTCAAGGATCGCAAACTGGGCGGCACCACCGTCCCCTTGGGGACCGGCGACGCCGACTTCGAGAAGGTGATGGCCGGCCTGGCGCGCCGACACTACGCCGGAAGCTTCATCCTGCAGACCGCCCGCGCCGACGACGGCGACCATGCCGGTGCCCTGGCGCGGTATGTAAAGATGGTGACCGGGCTGTTGAGCCGCCACTATGGAACTTGAGCTGCGCGGCAAGGTGGCCCTGGTCACCGGCTCTTCGCAGGGCATCGGCCGGCAGATCGCCGCCGCCCTGGCCGGTGAAGCTTGCCAGGTGCTGCTCAACGGCCGCGACCCCTCCAGGCTGGAGGCCGCCGCGCATGCGATCGGTGGCATCGGCGTGGCCGGTGACGTCACCACTGCAGCCGGCGCCGCCTCGGTGGTGGAGCGCGCCGTTGCCGTTCATGGTCAGCTGGATCTGCTGGTGTGCAACGTCGGCAGCGGCACCTCGGTGCCACCCGGTACCGAATCGGAAGAAGAGTGGTTGCGGGTCTTGCAGCTCAATCTGCTGGCCACGACCAACACGGTCCACGCCGCGCGTCGCTTCCTGAAGAAAGGTGCGGCCATCGTGTGCGTCTCGTCGATCTGCGGCAGTGCGGAGCTGGGTGCGCCGACCGCCTATTCGGCCTCCAAGGCTGCGCTCAACAGTTTCGTGCGCAGCGCGGCGCGTTACCTGGCCAAGGAGGGTGTGCGCATCAATGCAGTGGCACCGGGTAATATCCTCTTCGAGGGCGGCAGTTGGGAGCGCAAGGTCAAGGCCGCGCCCGAGAAGGTGACCGAGATGCTGGAGCGCGACGTCGCACTGGCCCGTTTCGGCACCCCCGAGGAAGTGGCCGACATGGTGCTCTTCCTGTGCTCGGCGCGCACCAGCTTCGCGACCGGTGCCGTGTTCGTCCTCGATGGAGGGCAGCTGCGCAGTTGAGCAGCCGTTCCGGCGCCGGCCAGCGGGCATGCCTGATGGCGAGCGTCCTTTCATTTTCTCTGTGGCAAAGATCAAGGCTATGTCCAATTCCGTTTCCAGCAAAGACCTGTTCGACCTGCAAGGCAAAGTCGCCATCATCACCGGTGGCGGTGGCATGTTGGGCTATCAGCACGCAGCCACCATTGCCAGCCTGGGCGGGCAGCCGGTCTTGCTCGACATCGACCCTGCCGGCCTGCAAAGAAACGCAAGCGCGCTGCGTGACGAGTTCGCCATCGACGTGCTGGTCCTGCAGACCGACATCACCCGGCTGGAACAGGTGCAGGCGGCGCGTGACACCATTCTCAAGCAGCACGGCGCAATTGCCATCCTGATCAATAATGCCGCCCGCAATCCCAAGGTGGAAGATGCGGACGGGATGAATTTCTCGCGCCTGGAAAATTTCCCTTCCGATCAATGGCAGCTCGATATCGATGTCGGTCTGGGCGGTGCGTTCAATTGTTCCAAGGTATTCGGTGCGCACATGGCGCAGGCCGGTGGTGGCGTGATCGTCAATATCGCCTCCGACCTCGGGGTCATCGCACCGGATCAGCGGCTGTACCAGGTCGAGGGGCGCGAGCCCCATCTGCAGCCGGTCAAGCCGGTGACCTACTCGGTGGTCAAGCACGGCCTGATCGGGCTGACCAAGTACCTGGCCACCTACTGGTGCGAGCAGGGCGTACGCTGCAATTCGCTTTCGCCGGGCGGCGTGTATGCCGGGCAGAACGACGTGTTCGTCAGCAAGCTGGTCAAGCTCATTCCCATGGGCCGCATGGCGCGTCCGGATGAATATCGCGGCGCGATTGCCTTCCTCTGCTCGGATGCCTCGAGCTATCTCAATGGAACCAATCTGGTCGTCGATGGAGGTAGAAGTGTCTGGTAACTCATTCCATGGACTGTCCCTGCACATGCAGGAATCGCTGCAGGTGTTCCAGGCTTTCCTGGGAGACGCCGCCCTCAATGCCGAGCTGCAGGCCATCGGCGAGCTGTGCGTGCAGACCTATCAACGCGGCAACAAGATACTGATCGCCGGCAATGGCGGCAGCGCCGCCGATGCCCAGCATTTTGCCGGTGAGCTGGTCAGTCGCTTCTATTTCGATCGGCCGCCCCTGTCGGCCATTGCGCTGACCACCGATTCCTCCATCCTCACGGCCATCGGCAACGACTATGGCTACAAGGAGGTGTTCGCCCGTCAGGTGCTGGCCAATGGCTGCGCCGGAGACCTGTTCATCGCCATTTCCACCAGTGGCAATTCGGAAAACATCCTGCACGCCATCGAAGCCTGCCGCCAGAAGGACATCACGGTCGTCGGCCTCACCGGGCAAGCGGGCGGCAAGCTCAAGGCCCTGTCTGATCACTGCCTGTGCGTGCCGTCGGCTTCCACGCCGCGCATCCAGGAATGTCATCTGGTTATCGAACACGCCCTGTGCGCCCACATCGAACAACGGATCTTCCGGCCGGAGCCGGCATGAAGGCCATCGTCCTGTGCGGTGGACTGGGAACCCGCCTGGGCGAGCTGACCCGGGAGACGCCCAAGCCCATGATCCCGGTGGCCGGTCGTCCCTTCCTGTCCTATGTGCTGGACCGGCTGGTGGAGGGTGGTGCCAGCGAACTGGTGCTGGCTGTCAGCTTCCAGTGGGAAAAGATCAGGGCGCTGTACGGCAGCCAATGGCGCGGTGTTCCCGTGGCCTATTCGGTGGAGCCGCAGCCACTGGGAACCGGTGGCGCGATCTGTCACGCCATGCGCTCGCACGACATTGACGAAACCATCGTCGTCAACGGCGACACCCTGCTCGACCTGGATGCCAGTGCATTGGTCGCTTTTGCCCGTGACAAGGAGGCCGACGTTGCCATGGCGCTCAAGTACATGGCCGACACCTCCCGCTTCGGGCGCGTCGAGATTGACCAGTCTGCACGTGTGCTGGGTTTTCGCGAAAAGGGCGTGGGTCAGGCGGGCCTGATCAACTCCGGCGTCTATTACGTCCATGCGCGGGTATTCACCGCTAGCAGCAATGCCGCCTTCAGTTTCGAGCTTGATGTGCTGACTGGCAAGTTGAATACGGCAGCCATCTACGGCATGCAGACCAACGCCTATTTCATCGACATGGGGGTGCCGGAAGATCTCGCGCGCGCCCAATACGAACTGCCGCTGCAGCGGCCCGGTGTTGACGCTGACGGGCTTGCGCGATGATGGACCTGTCCATGCCGGTAGAGGAGTTCAAGGCCTACATGGGCCAGCAGCTCGACCGTTTTTTCCCTGACCGTTACGCGTTTGCCGGTGCGGATGTCGACGCTGCCTTCGATGAGGCCCTGCAGCGACTGGAGTATTGCCTGAAGTTCGTCTCGATCCGGGGCTTCGTGGTCGATGGCAAGGTGCAGTTGTCGCATCTGCATTCAGGGCAGTATTGCCATCTGCTGTACTTCATGGGCAACAGCCTCTGGAAGCGCTCGCAGAACCAGCCATTGTGCGACAAGCTGATGCTGCTGAACCAGGCGCTCAACGGCGTGTTCTGCTCCTACAAGCTGGCGCTGCCCGAGATCTTCTTCCTCAACCATCCGGTGGGCAGCGTGCTCGGCCATGCGCAATATTCCAATTTCCTGGTGATACTGCAGAACGTCACCGTCAACACTGATCCGGAGTTGAAGATCGGCGAATGCGTGGCGTTGACCGCCGGTGCGCAGATCATCGGCAACAAGCCCATTGGAGCGCGTTCTTCCATCGGGGCCAATACGCTGGTGTTTGATCGTGCGATCCCGGCGGACAGCGTGGTCTACAACGGGCCGACGGGGCTGGTGATCCGTCCACGTGGGCGCGAGAGCCTGGCCGAGCGCTATTTCAACGTGCCGTCGGCCTAGGCATCAGGCATTGCGGCGTCGTCACCGGGCGCCCTCCATTTCATCGCGAGGAAAGAATGTTCAAGGGAATTGACGCGGCCGGCATGCATGCCGCCGATCTGCAGGCCGATACGGATTACTTCCTGAGCATTGCCCGGCCCGATGGCGGCGCGGTGGTGCTGCCGTTCCGCCTCGGCGAGCAACGCCTGTCGGAGTGCGGTGAGCATGTGGTGCTGGCCCAGCGGGAGAAGTTCGAGCTGCTCCGGCAGTTGCATCGCTATCCCGAAGTGCTGGCCCTGGCCGATGCCAATCGCCCGGCCGCCTGCGCCACGCTGGAGGCCGCGCTGGCAGGGGTGTTCAGCGCGGATCGGGGTTTGTACATCTTCGGTGCGCACAAACTGGGCGCGAAGGTTGCGCGCTTCTGCGCCGAGCGCGGTATCGTGGTCAAGGGCTTCATCGACAACAGTCGGGACAAGCACGGCAAGCGCATCGACGGTATCCTTATCGGCGGTCCCGATCAGATCGATGGCGAGAACGAAACCGTGGTCGTGGCCAGCGGTCGCTACAGCAATGTCATCATGGCGCAATTGCACGGGCTGGGCTGGAAGCATGTGAAGAACATGCACGAACTGATGTTTGCACTGCGTACTTCACATAATGCCGAGAGCGATTTCCGCTCCTTCGTCGACGCACTCGACACCGATGCCATGCGCTTCATCTCGGCTTTCCTGGCACTGGACGATGAACGTTCACGTCAGATCTTCGACGGCCTGATCCGGATGCGTCGTACGTTGGACACCCAGGTGGCCGACAGCATCAAGTCCCCCTTCGCGGATGAATACCTGGATGCGGATTTTATCCGGCCTGCCGACATGGCCTATTACGTCGATGCTGGCGCCTTCAACGGTGACAGCCTGGAGCGCATGGAACAGCGCCTCGGCAAGGCGACCCATGCCTACCTGTTCGAACCGGAGTTGCCGGCGTATTACGATGGCCTGAAACGACATGCCGACCGGCCCGAGGTGTTCTTCTACAATCTCGGTCTGTCGTCGTCGTACCAGAAATTCACCTATCGTCCCGCGATGTCGTTCGACCTGCTGCAGGAGATCGACAGTCCCATCCCCAATGACATCGTCTCCTATATCCAGACCATACGCCTGGATGACATCATCACCGGCCCGGTGACGCTGTTCAAGCTCGATATCGAAGGTGCCGAGGAAGAAGCGCTCAAGGGCGCGGCCGGCACCATCCGGGTGCAGCGGCCCAAGCTCTGCGTGTGCGCCTATCACCGGGCATCGGATCTCTGGAAGCTGCTTGACGAGGTCAAGCACATCCATCCGGACTACAAGGTGGGGCTGCGTCACTACTCCGATA
This sequence comes from Herbaspirillum sp. AP02, assembly GCF_015767275.1. Classification (GTDB taxonomy): domain Bacteria; phylum Pseudomonadota; class Gammaproteobacteria; order Burkholderiales; family Burkholderiaceae_D; genus Herbaspirillum. Next base: position 260,779 of record NZ_JADWMY010000007.1, on the reverse strand, counting down.
TCATGGACGACTCGTCGTTCTATTTCTATTGATGATGTGCAAGGTAGTGCGGGACGCTGCGCTCCTGCCTTGATCCCCGACCAGGACTTGACGCCTCATGGACCACCCCCATTCCGATACGCGCCATTGGACACGCCCCCCCCTGTGCGCCTGTCCCCTTTGTGGTACGCCGCCCGGGCAGCCCTTGTTGTCGCTCGCACTCTCGCAGCGCGTGGGGCTGCCATCCGATATCACAGTGTCGGTCTGTGCGGCCTGCGATTTCGCCTATGTGGCACCGGTCGATGCGCAAGCCTATGACCGCTATTACGCCGCCAATACCAATGATCAGATGTCGGTCCACGCGGAGATTTCCGAACTGGACGCCAGGCGCTATGTCACGCAAGCCGATACCCTGGCCGCCATCCTTGGCGGGCCGGAGGCGCTGGACGTGCTCGACGTGGGATGCGGCGAGGCGGGCCTGTTGCGCACGCTGGTAGCGCGCTTCCCGCAGCATCGTTATACCGGCAGCGATCCCAACGTCAAGGAAGATGCACCGGGTGGGCGTGGCGCGCATCCGCGCATCCGCTTCAATCGTTCGTGGCAGGAACTCGATCAGAAGTTCGACGTGATCATCCTCTCGCATGTGCTGGAACATATCGTCGATCTCAAGGACTTTTCCCGCATCGTCGGCAAGCTGGCACCCGGTGGCAAGATCTACATCGAGGTACCGGATGCGGCGCATTATGCATCCGCGCCGCGGCGGGAGTTCTGCTATTACTTCGACCGCCTGCACGTCAATCATTTTTCCATCGCATCCTTGTCAGATGTGGTGCGTGGCTGGGGCCTCGGAATCCGCCAGGCCGGTCGGCAGGATTTCACCTACAAGGATGGCAATCCCTTCCCCGCCTGCTATGTCATCGGCGCTGCGGGGGCCGACAACGTGGCCGGGCTGGAGGCGCCGCATGGCCTGCCGCAGGCGCTGGCGTCCTATCTTGCGCAAGAGCGCGACCGCGCTGGCAGGATGGCGGCACAGTTCGTTCCCGGCCAGGAGATCGTGGTCTATGGCTTTGGCGACAACTTCTTCCGCTCGCGCGCGGCCGGAGGGCCGCTGTCCGCCTGCCGGGTGCGCGCCGTGATTGATGCGCGCTGGGAAGCGCTGTCGCAATCGGCCTATGCCGGGCAATACCGTTTCATGGATCGTGATGCCGCGCTGCGCGAGCACGCCGGATTGCCCATTGTGGTCACCGTATCGTGGGGTGGCGAGACGATAGGAAGAATGCTGGCCGAGGCAGGGGCGCAGAAGGTGCTGGTGTTCTGAAATCCGCTACGTTCTCGTGAGCGGGCCAACATGAAAAGAGACGCAATGAAACTTCTGATATCCGGTGGGACAGGTTTCTTCGGCAAGGCGCTGCTGCGCCATTTCCTTGATCGGGCAGGAGAGGGCGGCGCGCCGGACTGCGCTCAGATCGTCGTGCTCAGTCGGGCGCCACGCCGCTTCCTGGACCAGTATCCCGAGTTCGATGGGCTGCCCTGGCTGCGCTTTCACGAGGGCGACATCCTGTCGCCGCAGACCTTGCCGCGCACCGACAGGTTCACCCACATTCTGCATGCTGCGGCCGACTCCACCGATGCAGCGAGGCTGACGCCGCTGGAGCGGTACGACCAGATCGCGGCGGGCACGCGCCATATGCTGGAGCTGGCAGTGGCCACCGGTGCCGCGCGCTTCCTGTTCACCAGTTCAGGTGGCGCCTACGGGCCGCAGCCTGCCGGCTTGGTGGCGATGCCGGAACATCTTCACAGCATGCCCGACCCGCTCAACCCCGGCAATGTCTATAGCCTGGCCAAGCGCCAGGCGGAGCACCTGTGCGCGCTGTATGCGGCGCAATACGGGTTCGATGCGGTAGTGGCACGCTGCTTTGCCTTTGTCGGCGAGGACCTGCCGCTCAACGCGCACTTCGCCATCGGCAATTTTATTCGCGATGCCTTGTACGGGCAGGAAATCGTGGTGGGCGGAGATGGCACTCCGGTGCGTTCCTACATGCACCAGGCCGACCTTGCGCAGTGGCTGACGTTCTTGCTGCGCGATGGCAAGGCTGGCGAAGCCTACAACGTAGGTTCGGCGGAGGCGGTGACGGTGGCCGAACTGGCCGGGCTAGTGCGTGAGCTGGTTGCTCCGGACAAGCCGGTACGGATCATGGCCAAGGCGGCTGCCGACAATCCGGGCCGCAACCGCTACATTCCCGATATCACCAAGGCCCAGGCGCTAGGCGCGCCGCCAGTGCGCGGCTTGCGCCAGGCCATCGCGGATACGGTCCGGTCCCTGCGGCAACGCGGCTGAATGGCCTTTGGCCGGAGTCAGGCGGCGCTGTCTTTGAATCCGTTGGGATTCTTCTGCTGCCACCGCCAGGAATCCGCACACATGGCATCCAGTCCGAGTCTGGCTTCCCAGCCGAGCTTTTCGCTGGCCTGCGCCGGATCGGCGTAGCAGGACGCGATGTCGCCGGGACGGCGATCGGCGATGGTATAGGGCAAGGTCTTGCCGCAAGCCTTTTCGTAGGCCTTGACCACGTCCAGTACGCTGTAGCCGATGCCGGTGCCCAGGTTGACCGCGAAGCATTGTGGCGTCGTAAGAGCCTGCAGTGCGGCCACATGGCCATGGGCCAGGTCCACCACATGGATGAAGTCGCGCACGCCCGTGCCGTCGGGCGTGGCATAGTCGCCGCCCCAGATGTTGAGCTTCTCGCGGCGGCCGATGGCCACCTGCGCCACGAAGGGCATCAGGTTGTTGGGAATGCCGTTGGGGTCCTCGCCGATCAGGCCGCTCTCGTGCGCGCCTACCGGATTGAAGTAGCGCAGCAGCGCGATCTTCCAGTCGGGATGGGCGCGATGATAGTCACGCAGCATGTCTTCGATGACGATCTTGCTACGGCCGTAGGGATTGCTGGCCGATAGCGGATGGGCTTCATCCAGGGGCAGGTATTGCGGATCGCCGTATACCGTGGCCGAGGAGGAAAAGACGATGGTCTTCACGCCAGTGGCTTCCATCGCTTCCAGCAGGCGCACCGTACCGACCACGTTGTTGTCGTAGTACATCAGCGGCTTTTCCACCGATTCGCCCACAGCCTTCAGGCCAGCGAAGTGGATGACCGCATCACACTTGAATTCGCGCAGCACGCTCTCGAGCTGGTCGCGGTTGCGGATATCGCCTTTGACCAGCGAGAGCTGCTTGCCGCTGATCTGCTGTACCCGCTTGACCGATTCGGGACTGCTGTTGCAGAAGTTGTCGAAGACGATGACTTCGTGGCCTGCCTTAAGCAGTTCCACGCAGGTATGCGAGCCGATATAACCGGCGCCGCCGGTGACGAGGATGTTCATGAGCTGACTGTTCTCCGGGTGCGTAACCCGGAGATTATGTCAGACTCTGGTAGAAGGCGATCTGATTCTCGCTCAGGCCGCGCAGATCCTCGTTGTTGAGGTAGCCGGCATACCATTGCGCAGTCAGTTCCAGCGCGGTGTAGAGCTCCATCTTGGGAATCCAGTCCAGGCGCTGCCGTGCCTTGGAGATGTCCAGGCGCAGGGTGCCGGCCTCATGCGGGCCTTGCGGTTGCGGCTCCAGTCTGACTTCCACCGGCATCACGTCGTTCTTCTGCAAGGAATGATTGAAGGTGGCGCAGAGCTGGCTGACGGTCTGCATATCGGTATCGGCCGGGCCGAAGTTCCAGGCCTCGCCATATTTGCCGCCGTGCTCATAGAGTAACTGGGCGATCTGCAGATAGCCCGACAGCGGCTCCAGTACGAACTGCCAGGGCCGCACGGCGTGCGGGTTGCGGATGCTGACGGCGTCGTTTCGTTCCAGCGCGCGGATGAAATCGGGTACCAGCCGGTCGGGCGCGAAATCGCCGCCGCCGATGACATTGCCGGCGCGTACGCTGGCGATGCCGACCGGGTTTTCCGGGTCCTTGGCGAAGAAGGAGCGGCGGTAAGCCGAGGTCACCAGTTCGGCTGCGCCCTTGCTGCTGCTGTAGGGATCGTGGCCGCCCATCGGGTCGTCCTCGCGATAGCCCCATAGCCATTCACGGTTTTCATAGCACTTGTCGCTGGTGACCACCACCACCGAGCGCACGCACGGCGTGTGGCGCACTGCCTCCAGCAGATGGGCGGTGCCCATCACGTTGGTGGCATAGGTATCTAGGGGTGTGCTGTAGGAGTCGCGCACCAGCGGCTGGGCTGCCAGGTGGAAGACGATGTCCGGCTGCACCGCCGCCAATGTTTCGGCCAGGTGCTTGGGATCGCGCACGTCACCGGTGGTGGTCTGCACGCAATTGTGCAGCCGCGCCAGGTGGAACAGGCTGGGATTGGTCGGTGCCGGCAGCGAATAGCCGCTGACTTTGGCGCCCATCAGGTGCAGCCAAAGAGTCAGCCAGCTTCCCTTGAAGCCGGTGTGACCGGTGATGAAAACGCGCTTGTCGCGCCAAAAATGAGCCATCAGGCAGCCTCTTACACGTAGGGCGGAGAGTCGTTCGGGTGCAGAGGCGTGGGTGCGATGTTTCACGCGGCGGCCGGCACGTCGGTGGCGGCTCGGCCTCCCGGTATTTTCCGTGTCGGGATCACGTTTCCCTGCGAAACCACGACTGCATGGTTATCTTTATTCTTACCTGGCAGCGAGCCCTCGCGGCAGCTCACTACGATGGGTCAGATTAGAACATGGGGTTTTTCGCCTTCAAGCGTCGAAGAGGAGGGTATTTGTCGTCCAATCCCCGACTATAGCCGGGTGACAACAAAAATTTACTTTTTTGGCCGGGGCTGGCCGCCGCCCCGGCCGCGCAAGCCACGCTGCAGGCGGGCTTCCGGGGAACAAGGTGAGACGTGGTGTCTCGTCACCCTAAGTCTCGACCCGGCCTTGGCAAGGATGAGAATGGTGTCGGCCGAGGTGGGAATCAGAGCAGGTTGACGACCGATTGACCCTGGTCGAGCTGATCGTCGCGATCGAACAGGGTGTCGCCCGAGGCCTCCTTGCCGGCCACGGGCTGGAAGCTGCCGAAGTCGAACAGGCTACGGTCCAGCATGTGCGAAGGGGTGATGTTGGCCATGGCGGTGAACATGCTCTTGATCCACAACGGATTGGTCTTTTCCCAATCATTGAGCATTTCGCGCATGGCCTGGCGTTGCAGGTTGGGCTGCGATCCGCACAGATTGCAGGGGATGATCGGGAATTCCATGGCAGCCGCGTATTTCTTGATGTCCGGTTCGCGCACATAGGCCAGCGGGCGGATCACCACGTTCTCGCCATCATCGGCAATCAGCTTGGGCGGCATGGTCTTGATCTTGCCACCGTAGAACATGTTGAGCATGAAGGTATGCAGGATATCGTCGCGGTGGTGGCCCAGGGCGATCTTGGTGGCGCCCAGTTCCTTGGCCACGCGGTAGAGGATGCCGCGGCGCAGGCGCGAGCACAGGGAACAGGTGGTCTTGCCGGGGGCGATCTTGTCCTTGACGATGCTGTAGGTGTCTTCCTCGACAATGCGGTAGCGCACGCCGATGCGCTCGAAATACGCGGGCAGGATGTGCTCGGGGAAACCCGGCTGCTTCTGGTCCAGGTTCACGGCGATGATCTCGAACTTCACCGGTGCCACCGTCTGCAGGTAGCGCAGCGTTTCCAGCATGGTGTAGCTGTCGGCGCCGCCGGACATGCAGGCCATGATGACGTCGCCGTCGCGGATCATGTCGAAGTCGGCGATGGCACGGCCGGTCATGCGGCGGATGCCCTTTTCCAGGATCTCGAAGCGGCGCGAACCGCGCGCGGTCACTTCCGCATGCGCGCCGGCCGCCGGCGTGGCCGTTTCATCCAGTCCGGGAAGCTGGGGCAGGTCGGTCAGGTCGGACAGTTGCGCTGCGGCTGCAATGTCGTTCATGGGGGGAATTCCTTCATCGGTAGGCTGTTGCTGCCGCACCAACGACAAGCTTGCCGGTTGGTCAACGGGCAAGATGGCTGGGCACGGGCGGAGGACCGGCATTTTCTCATGCAGCGCCGGTTCGTGCCATGGGCGGGGCGCGTTCAGGCTCTGCGCCCTGCGTAAAACGTGGCGTCCAGGCCGCATCAGTGCATGGCCCGCCGCCCAGCTCGCGGATCAGCCTGCCCCCAATGCGTGGCGGTTGCGAATCTGGCGGATCGCCGTGATCAGGAAGTCGGCGAAGGCCGAGACTGCCGGTGGTAGCTTGCGTCCGGCCATGGTCTGCACCTGCAGGGTGCGCTGATGCAGTTCGGACTCGGCCATGGCGACCAGGGCCATGCCGTCTTCCTCGGCACGCTCTTGCACGGTCAGGAAGCCACCCAGCGCGACCGTATCGGGCGAGCGCGCCGTGAAACGGTACACCGCGCCCAGCGAATGGCTGGTGAAGACCGGGGCGAACAGCAGGCCACGCATGCCGCAGGCGATATCGAACAGCTGTCGGACCGTGGAGCCTTGCTCGGGCAGCGCCAGAGGAAAGGGTTGCAGATCATTCAGGGCCAGCAGCTTGCGCGTGGCCAGCGGATGCTCCCGCTTCATCAGCGCAAAGATCGGCCCCGACTCTCGATAGGCAATGGCCAGGCCTTCGGCCGGTCCCAGGCTGTAGGTGACCGAGATATCGGCTTCGCCATCGACGACCATCTGCGAGGCTTTGGCCGCGCCCACCACGTTGAGCTTGAACTGCATGCCCGGATACTGCTCGCGGAACTGCGCCATCACATTGGGCAGCAGGTCCCAGGCGAAGCCTTCCGAGCAGGCCAGGGTGACCACGCTCTGGCCCACCGCATTGAGACCCTTGACCTCGGCCAGCACCTGTTCCACCTCCAGCAAATTGCGTCGGGCGAAGGCCATCAATACCTCGCCGGCCGGTGTCAGCACCATGCCGCGTGCGCGCCGTTCGAAGAGCGGGACGCCGGTCTCTTCCTCCATCTTGGCGACCTGGCGGCTTACGGCCGAGACGGCCACATGCAGCCGTTCGGCCGCGGCGGTGAGTGAGCCGGTGCGGCCGACCTGGTAGAAATAGCGCAGCGTGGTACTTTGCATGGCGGAAAGGAGGCTGGTGAGAGAGATTTCTATTTTAAACAAGTTATGGACTTAATCATTGCAACGCAGTGGAAGTTTGTTATGGTGCGCGGCGGCATAATTGGACAAAAAATTGCAGGAATTTCGCAATTGATGCACGGTTTTTGGGCTAAATATCGTACTGCAGCATGAATTATTAATTTGCTAAAATTAGAATGAAGCGTTTTAAAAATTGACATTGTTAGAAATATCGGTGGCTCCTAGAATCACTTCCAGATCAAGTATCAAGGAGCCTGTTCCATGTCCCGCAGTACCGCCCTCCGCCTGGCCGCCGAGTATTTCGACTCCGGTCGTTTCCAGGACGACCTGCAGCGTCGTATCGCGCTACCCACCGAAAGCCAGAACGCCGCTCGCGCCTCCGAGCTGGCGCAGTATCTGCAGGACGAGATCGCCCCGGCCCTGGCGGCACTGGGCTTCGAATCACGCCAGGTGGACAACCCGATTGCCGGTGCGCCGCCGCTGCTGCTGGCACGCCGCATCGAGTCTGAACATGCCGTGACCGTGCTCATGTATGGGCATGGCGACGTGGTCAACGGCCAGGAAGGTCGCTGGCAGCAGGACCGTTCACCCTGGCAGCTGGAGCCGCATGGAGACCGTTGGTACGGACGCGGCGCCGCCGACAACAAGGGGCAGCACAGCATCAATCTGGGCGCACTGGCAGCGGCGATCCGGGCGGCCGACGGCAAGCTCGGTTGCAATGTGAAGATGATTTTCGAGATGGGGGAAGAAGTCGGATCGCCCGGCCTCTACGAGGCATGTCGCGAGCACGCCGATTACCTGGAGGCAGACCTGTTCCTGGCCTCGGACGGCCCGCGGCTGGCGGCGTCCAGCCCGACGCTGTTCCTCGGTTCGCGTGGCGCGTTGCAGTTCAAACTCAGTCTCGATACCGGCAATGGCGCCCATCACGCCGGCAACTGGGGCGGCGTGCTGCGCAATCCGGCCACCGTGCTGGCCAATGTGGCGGCCTCGCTGGTGGATGCGCGGGGCGTGATCCTGGTGCCCGGTCTGCGTCCGCGCCAGGTCAGCCAGCGCGTGCGCACGCTGGTGCGTGACTTTGCCGTGGGCAGCGATGCCGGCGATCCCAAGCTCGATGCGCAATGGGGCGAGCCCGGCTTGTCTGCCGGCGAGCGCCTGTTTGCCTGGAATACGCTGGAACTGATCGCCTTCGAGGCCGGCAATGCACAGCGTCCGGTGGGGGCCATCCCGGCACGGGCGCAGGTCGTGTTCCAGTTGCGTTTCGTGGTCGGCACCGTGTGGGAGGACGTGCAGACGAGCTTGCGCAAGCATCTCGACGAGCAGGGTTGCCACGACGTGCAGATCGAGATCCAGGCGGCGGCTCCGGCCACCCGTCTTGATCCGGACGACCCCTGGGTCGCGCTGGCCACCGCCTCCATGCAGGAGACTGCCGGCAAGCCGGTGACCATCCTGCCCAACCTGGGCGGCACCATCCCCAACCACTGCTTTTCGGAAGCGCTGAACCTGCCCACGCTGTGGGTACCGCATTCCTACCCCTCCTGCTCGCAGCATGCGCCGGATGAACATTTGCTGGGCTCGGTGGCCCGCGAGGGCTTGCAACTGATGGCGGGCCTGCTGTGGGATATCGGACGCCAGGGACGGCAGGTAGCCGATGCACGGCGCACCGGGCAGGCCGCGAGCCCAATGCCGGCGTGATCCCCGAGGCTCCGGGTCCGCAGCATCCACCGTACGCAACCTCACGCCATCCAACGCAGTCCCTCTTTCCACCGGGAACAAGAACATGAACGCAGCGTCTCCATCGGCAGCACAGGAAGTCTCACCCAGCGCGCACAGCGAGCCGGCCCCGATGTCGGCCGCCCGCACGCGGCGGCTGATCATTGCCTCCTCCATCGGCAATGCCCTGGAATGGTTCGATTTCGTGGCCTACGGCTTCTTCGCCGTCACCATTTCCAAGCTGTTCTTCCCCACCGGCGACGACACGGTCTCGCTGCTGGTGACCTTCGCTACCTTCGGCCTGTCCTATCTGTTCCGTCCGCTGGGTGCCATCCTGCTGGGCTGGTACGGCGACAAGGTGGGGCGCAAGCCGGCGCTGCTGGTCTCGCTGTCGATGACCGTGGTGGGCACCCTGATCTGTACCGTGATCCCGACCTATGAATCGATCGGCGTGGCGGCCCCCATCGGCATCCTGGTGGCGCGCATCCTGCTGGCGCTGTCGGCCGGTGGCGAGTTCGGTTCGGCGACTGCCTTGCTGACCGAGACCGGCTCCAAGCGCCGCGCCTTCATGGCCAGCTGGCAATTCTCCAGCCAGGGCGCGGCCGCGCTGATGGCGGCGCTGGCCGGCTTCCTGCTGAACCTGTGGCTCACGCCCGAGCAGATTTCCGCCTGGGGCTGGCGCCTGCCATTCGCCTTCGGCCTCTTGATCGCGCCGGTGGGCCTGTACATCCGTCGTCACATCGATGAAGTGCCGATGGCGAAGAAGGCCCAGGCCAGTCAGGCGGATGACGCTTCCTGGGGCCTGCAGGTGACCCGTGTGCTGGTGGCCATGGGCATCCTGTCGGTCTCCACCGCCGCCACCTACCTGATGCTGCTGTATATGCCCACCTTTGCCATCAAGCAACTGCACCTGCCGCAATCGACCGCCTTCGCCGCCGCAGCGGTGACCGGGGCCATCCTGATGGTGGGCGCGCCTTTCATGGGTCTGCTGGCCGACCGCTATGGCCGCACCCGCATCATGGTGGTGTCCACCGTGCTCACGCTGGCCACCATCTATGGCTCCTTCGTCTGGGTCATCTCCCAGCCCAGCGTGTGGGTGATGATGGCCATCATGATCTGGGCCGGCATCCTGAAGGCGGTGTACTTCGGTTCGCTGGGGGTGGTGCTGTCCTCGATCTTCCCGCCGTCCACCCGCGTGCGTGGCATGGGCATCAGCTATAGCCTGGGCGCGACGGTCTTCGGCGGCTTCACGCCCTTCATGGTGACCTGGCTGGTGGGCAAGACCGGCAATCCGGTGTCGCCCAGCTATTACCTGATGGTGTGCGCGACCATCAGCCTGGTGTGCGTCTCGATCTACCACCTGCGCCTGAAGAAATACCTGTAAAAAAGCCACCAGGGCGACGTCGGGCAGGAAATTTTCCCCGCGTCGCGCTACCATGGCGGTTTTGCCGGTGAAGCTCGGCTGCACCGGCATCGGCGTTTCTCAATCTGACGAGGTCCTCATGTTTTCGCATCTCCCGCCGTATGCCGGCGATCCCATCCTGAGCCTGATGGAACAGTTCCAGCGCGACGAGCGCAGCAACAAGGTCAACCTTTCCATCGGCATCTACACCGATGGCCGTGGCGTGGTGCCGGTGCTACCCTCGGTGCGCACCGCTGCCGCCGCGGTGGCCGAAGCCGGCACGCCCTACGTCTATCTGCCCATGGAAGGTCATGCGGCCTATCGCCAGGCGGTGGCCAAGCTGCTCTTCGGCGCGGATCTGCCCTCGGCGGAACATCTGGCCATCGTGCAGACCCTGGGCGGCTCGGGGGCACTGAAGGTGGGTGCCGACCTGATCGCGCGTTTCTTCCCGCAGCCCACCATCTGGCTGCCGGACCCGACCTGGGACAATCACGTCGGCATCTTCGAAGGCGCCGGCTTCAAGACTGAGCGTTACCCCTACTACGATGCGCAGACCAAGGGCCTGAACTTCGAGGGCATGCTGGCCAAGCTGGATTCCCTGCCCAAGGGCGCGGTAGTGTTGCTGCACCCCTGCTGCCACAATCCGACCGGCGTCGATCCGACCCGCGCGCAGTGGGAGCAGATCGTCGATGTGCTTGAAAAGCGCGGTCTGCTGCCCTTCTTCGACCTGGCCTACCAAGGCTTCGCCGAGAGCCTGGACGCGGACATCTGGCCGGTGCGCGAGGCAGTGCGTCGCCAGATTCCGTTCTTCCTCTCCAACTCCTTCTCCAAGATCTTCTCGCTCTACAGCGAGCGCATCGGCGCGTTGTCGGTGTTCTGCCCGCAAGCAGGCCAGGCCGCCAATGTGCTGGGCCAACTGAAGCTGACCGTGCGTCGTAACTATTCCAGCCCGGCGCGCAATGGTGCACTGCTGGTGGCGCATGTGCTGAGCGACGACAAGCTGGCCACGCAATGGCGTGCCGAAGTCGAGGAGATGCGGGTACGGGTGCGCGACATGCGCGTCAAGCTGGCCGCGCAACTCAAGGGCGCGGTGCCGGACCAGGACTTTTCCTTCCTGCTGCGCCAGAACGGCATGTTCGGTTACACCGGCCTGACGTCCGCCCAGGTGGACCGCCTGCGCGAAGAGTTCGGCGTCTACGCCGTGGGTACCGGTCGCATCTGCGTGGCCGGCCTCAATGACAGCAACGTTGCACGCGTGGCCGAGACCATGGCCGAGGTGCTGCGTGGCTGAAGTGGCAGGCAAGGCCGCAGTGGTTGCGGCCGATATCCGCCACAAGAGCTATGAAGACGTACTGGCGCTGGTGGCCGGTACGCTCTTCGTCTCGCTGGCGGTGAACATGTACAGCCAGGTGGGCCTGTTGACCGGCAGCACTGCCGGCCTGGCCTTCCTGGCGCATTACCTGACGGGCCTGCCGTTTGGCGTGGTGTTCTTCACCATCAACATCCCGTTCTACTACTTCGCGTTTCGTCGCATGGGCCTGCGCTTTACCGGCAAGACCTTCTGCGCGGTGGCACTGGTCTCCGGCTTTTCGCTGATGCATCCGCACTTCATCAGCTACGGCAAGCTGGACCTGTTCTACAGCGCGGTGCTGGGTGGCTTGTTGATGGGGGTGGGGTTCGTGATGTTGTTTCGCCATGGCGCCAGCCTTGGCGGGGTCAACGTGGTCACGCTGTTCCTGCAGGACCGTTACGGCCTGCGTGCCGGTAAACTGCAGATGGGCGTGGACGTGGTGATCGTGCTGTGCTCGCTGTTCGTGGTGACGCCCCGGGTCTTGCTCGCGTCCATCCTGGGCGCGGTCACCGCCAATCTGGTGATTGCCTTGAATCACCGGGCGGGCAGGTATATGGGGATGTAGTTGAGCTTATTCCTGCCAAGCCTGTCGTTCAGGATTATTGCCGTCCAACGCAAGCTGGACGGCATTTTTCTTGGTGGGATCAGGAGCTGATCGGTTCACCGGTCGCCGACCTGACGGGATAGGGCTGGATCAGCAGATCGGCCGGGAGGTTCAAGCCGGCGCTCAGCTTGCGGATCATGTCCAGGGTCATCGGACGCCTCCGGTTGAGGATGTCGGAGACGCGACCACGTGGTCCCAGGTAGGGCTCCAGATCCTTACGCGTCAGGCCACGCGCTTCCATGACATGCAGCAGGAAGTCGATGGGGTCCGGATCACCAATGGCAAAGTGCGAGCGCTCGTAATGGGCGATCAGCAGGGTAAGTACATCCAGTTGATCGGCTTGTTGCGAACGTGCCGGAGCATCCCACAAACGCTCCGCCTCGGCCAGTGCAGCGCGGTAGTCCTTGCGGGTACGTATCAGTTTGAGTTGCATGTGGCATTCCTTCAAATCGTTTCCACATCAATGGCGTCGTACTGGCGATGCGTGCCGACGAAGCGGATGTAGATCAATTCCTTGTCGTAGCGCACAGCGACCACCAACCGGTAGTCGTTGCCCTTGATATTGAACACCACACGGTTGTTTCTGGTGAAGCTGGCATTGCGATAGGCCACCTTGATGTCGGCCGGGGTCTTCCAGTTCACCCGGCTGGCCAAGGCGTGCCATGCTCGCAGCGAAGTCTCCGCGGCAGGGTGTGCGGTCCAGAAAGTCCGTAAGGTGGAGAGGGCAATGATGCGCATCGACACACCGTAACATGCTACCACCTTGGTAGCGGGACGGAAGTGTAAAACCGTACGTAATTCTCGAAAAACACAGAACGCCGCATCAGGCGGGGTTCTGGTCGTGCTGCCGGCGGAGGAAGGCTGGAATGCTGCGGATCAGATCAGCCCGCGGTCTTGATACGGAATGTCTCCACGCCCACCGAATCGCAATCCGGATAGACGTCGGGCTTTTCGGTGGAGACGCGGACTGCACGCACCTTGGGGTGGGCCAGCATGGCCGTCATCACGTCGTCGCACAGGGTTTCCTGCAGGTGGATGTGGCCGCGTGCCATGCGCTGGGCGATGGTGGAGCGGATGAAGTCATAGTCGACCACTTCGTCGAGATGGTCGGCGGTGGGCGTGGTATCGGCCAGCGGGACGTAGAGGTCGACGTTGATCAGGATGCGTTGCTCACCCTTCTTTTCGAACTCGTGCACGCCGATGTTGATGAACACCTCGTAGTTGCGCAGGAACACGCGGCGGCAATCTTGCAGGGAAGGATGGGACAGGAAGAGCATGATCAGAAATGTAAAGGTTATTTCGCCACGAACATGACGTCGCGCGAAAGGGGAAGCAAATGCTGGCCGCCATCGACCAGCAGGGTGGTACCCGTCACGGCCCGCGCCGATGCTACGTAGCAGACGGCAGCGGCGATGTCCTCGGGCGTGCTGCCACGGCCCAGGGGCGTGACGGTGTGCGCCCGGTCGAACTGTTGCTCGGTCTGGTCGCCCGAGACCATGGTCAGGCCGGGGGCCACGCCCACCACCCGGACCTTGGGCGCCAGTGCCTGCGCCAGCAGGGTGGTGGCGCTGTGCAGGGCGGCCTTGGACAGGGTGTAGGACAGGAAGTCGGGATTGGGATTGTACAGTTTCTGGTCCAGCAGGTTGACCACGACGGCCTGTTCGCCCTCCGGCGTGGCCGCATACAAGGCCTGCGCCAGCAACACCGGGGCGCCGACATTGGCACTCATGTGGCGCAGCAGGCGTTCGTTGCCGAAGCTGGCGGCGTCATCGAAATCGAACAACGAGGCGTTGTTGACCACACAGCGCACGCGTCCCAGCGGGGCGGCCTGGGCCAGCAGGCTGCTCACCTGGGCCTGGTCGCCCAGCTCGGCATGCACGGCCAGCGCCCGGCGCCCCAGGGCTTCGATCTCGCGCACCAGGGTGTCGGCCTCTTCGCGCGAGCGGTTGTAGTGGACGGCCACGTCCCAGCCGGCCCGCGCCAGTGCCAGGGCGATGTGCCTGCCGATGCGCCGCGCCGCGCCGGTGACCAGCGCGACGCCGGCCGAAGTGGATGAGCTCATGCTCCAGGTCTCCAATAGTCCGATACTCCAATACAATACGGCCCATGCAACTGCAACTACCCGAACCAGGCGCCGACGCACAGTTGGCCTCGCACACCCTCCAGCAACTGGTCGCCGGCGAGATCGCCGCCGCCGGTGGCTGGATTTCCTTCGAACGCTACATGGATCTGGCCCTGTATGCGCCCCAGGTGGGCTATTACAGCGGTGGTTCGGCCAAGCTGGGCAAAGAGGGGGATTTTACAACCGCGCCGGAAATCTCGCCCCTGTATGGCGCCACGCTGGCCCACCTGGCGGCTGAGGTGATCGCCACCAGTGCGGACGTGGACAACGTGCTGCTGGAATTCGGTGCCGGTACCGGCAAGCTGGCACGTGACATCCTGGCCGAATTGCAATTGCGCGAGGCCCTGCCGCGAAAATATTTCATTCTGGAAATTTCTGCGCAGTTGCGCGCGCAGCAACAGGAAACGCTGGCCGCTTTCGCCTCGGTGGTGGAGTGGCTCGATGCCTTGCCGGAAAGCTTTTCCGGCGTGGTCGTGGGCAATGAGGTGCTGGACGCCATGCCGGTGCGGTTGGCCGTGAAGGCGGCCGAGGGCTGGCTGGAGCGCGGCGTGGCATGTGATGCCCAGGGGCGCCTGCGCTTCGAGGATCGTGCCGTGGCCGGCCTGCCGGTGGCCCAGATTCCCGATGCGGACGAACTGCCGCAGGGTTACCTCACCGAACTGGCACCGGTGGCCATCGGTTTCATGCATACGCTGGGTCGCATGCTGGCCCGGGGGCCGGGTGGCCTGGCGATCCTGCCGGATTACGGATTCTCGGCCGCGGAATACTATCTGCAAGACCGTGACCAGGGAACGCTGATGTGTCACTACCGCCATCACGCCCACCCCGATCCCTTCTACTGGCCGGGCCTGCAGGACATCACGGCCCACGTCGATTTCACCGCGATGGCGGTGGCGGCGGTGGAAGAGGGCGTCGAAGTGCTGGCCTATACCAGCCAGGGCGCCTTCCTGCTCAATGCCGGCATCGGCGAGCTGCTGCTGCGTACTTCGCCCGAGGACAGCCTGCGTTACCTGCCGCTGGCCAATGGCATGCAGAAACTGATTTCCCCGGCCGAGATGGGCGAGCTGTTCAAGGTACTGGCCATCGGCAAGAATGTCGAATGGCCGGCCCGCATGCTGCGTCACGACCGTACCCACCGACTCTGAGGAGAAGCGCTTGATACGCTGGATCGTCGTCATCTTTCTCTCGGTCATCGTGTTCTCGACCCTGCTGCCCTGGCTGGAAAAGCTGGGCATCGGCCGCTTGCCGGGGGACTTGCGCTTCCGCCTGTTCGGCCGCATCTTTTCGCTGCCCTTCGCCTCGACCATCCTGATCTCGGTGGTGGTGTTCCTGCTGGCGAAGCTACTCTGAATCGGACAAGGAGCCCGCGACATGCGCGTATTGCTGGTGGAAGACGATCCCATGGTGGGCGAGGCCGTGCGCAAGGGTTTGCGCCAGGACGGCTTTGCCATCGACTGGGTGCAGGACGGCAAGTCGGCCGATGTCGCCCTGCGGACCGAGGATTACGCCATGCTGCTGCTGGACCTGGGCCTGCCGCAAAAGGATGGTCTGGCGGTGCTGCGCACGCTGCGCGAGCGTGGCAATGGCATCCCGGTGCTCATCACCACGGCGCGTGACGCGGTGGCCGACCGCGTGGCCGGGCTTGACGCGGGGGCCGACGATTACCTGATCAAGCCGTTCGACCTGGAAGAGCTGTCGGCCCGCATGCGCGCCCTTTCGCGCCGTCAGGCAGGGCGGGCGGAGAGCCTGGTGCAGGTACGCGAGGTGGTGTTGAATCCAGCTACCCACGAGGTCACCGTGGGCGGCAAGCCGGTCAACCTGTCGGCGCGTGAATTCACGCTGCTGCAGGCCTTCATGGACCGCCCGGGCGTGGTGCTCTCGCGGGCCCAACTGGAAGAAAAACTCTACGGCTGGGACGACAGCATCGAGAGCAATGCGGTCGAAGTGCATATCCACGCGCTGCGCAAGAAGGTCGGCAGCGACTTCATCAAGAACGTGCGCGGCGTGGGTTACCTGGTGCCGGCATGAAATCGATCCGCAACAAGCTGCTGCTGTGGCTGGGACTGGGCCTGTTCTCCATCATCGTGCTGGCCGGGGTGGCGCTGTACTTCCAGGCGCGTGGCGAGGCCAACCAGATCTTCGATTACCAGATGCGCCAGATCGCGGCCTCGCTGCCGCGCCAGGCCTTCTCGCCGATCTCGCCGGGGCAGCAGTTCCCCGAGCTGGAGGACGAGATCATGATGCAGATCTGGGACAGTCGTGGCTCCGTCATCTATCACTCGCATGCCCGTGGTGCCATGCCGCGCCAGGCCGAACTGGGCTTTGCCAATGTACGCGGGCCCAATGGCATGTGGCGCGTCTACAGCGCGCAGATCGGCAGTACCGTGGTGCAGGTGGCGCAGCCGCAGAGCGCACGCGACGAGATCGCCGCGCAGATGGCGGTCAAGACGGTGGTGCCCTTGCTGTTGCTGTTCCCGCTCATCGGGGTGTTGTCATGGGTGGCAGTGAGTCGTGGGCTGGCGCCGGTGCGCAAGGCGGCCGCCGAAGTGGCGGCGCGTGACATGAATTCGCTGCAACCCTTGTCGGACGTGGGCATGCCGCAGGAAATCCAGCCGCTCACGCATGCCTTGAATGACCTGCTGGCGCGGCTGAAGCATTCCACCGAAACCCAGCGCGCCTTCGTCGCCGACGCCGCCCATGAATTGCGCACGCCGCTGACCGCCCTGCGTCTGCAGGCGCAACTGGCCGAGCGTGCCAGCGATGAAGAGGAGCGCCGGGCCGCTTTCGGGGACCTCAAGAGCGGGCTGGAGCGGACCTCCCACCTGGTGCACCAGTTGCTTACCCTGGCGCGCCAGGAGCCCGATGCCATGGGCTTTGCGGTGGTGGATCTGCGCACGCTGCTGGGCAGTGTGGTGGGCGACCTGTCGTCGGTGGCCGAGCATGGCGGCATCGATCTGGGGCTCTCTGATGCAGGTGACGATGGCCGGCCGCTGCAGGTGCAAGGCAATGCCGATGCCTTGCGCATTCTTTTTAACAATCTGGTGGACAACGCATTGCGTTACACGCCCGCAGGTGGCGTGGTCGATGTCGGCTTCGATCTGTCCGCTGCCTGTCGCTGCACGGTGATCATCCAGGACAGTGGGCCCGGGATTGCCGAGAGCGAACTGCCGCGAGTCTTCGATCGTTTCTATCGTGCCCAGCGTCCACACGGTGCGCAGGATGCCAGCGGCAGCCGTGCCGCCTTCGGTAGCGGCCTGGGGCTGGCCATCGTGCGCCAGATCGCCGACCTGCACCGCGTTCCGGTGACCCTGGTCAATACCGGCAAGGGCTTGCAGGCAAGGGTCGACTTCATCCTGCTGCCTGCCTAGGCGGCGCCAGGCAGGCCACATGCAGGGCAGCAGGCTTCTTTTTTCTGCCTTAAGTCTGCCTTAATTTTCACTGCTTAATCTTCACTCCAACGGTTGAGGCCAGTGGGTCGCTCAAGTGCGGCGAACCGGCCCGACCATCGATATCGCGTTCGATCAAGGAGAAGAAGATGAGCCGTCGCATTGTTTTTGTACGTAACACTTTGGCCGTCATGATTGCCGCAGTGGTCGG
The DNA here is from genome assembly GCF_015767275.1 of Herbaspirillum sp. AP02. GTDB lineage: Bacteria > Pseudomonadota > Gammaproteobacteria > Burkholderiales > Burkholderiaceae_D > Herbaspirillum. The sequence continues at coordinate 242,944 of NZ_JADWMY010000007.1, read as the reverse complement.
CGGCAGCTATGTCTATTTTCGTGGCGCCGACCTGCCGTCGGCGCAGGCGGCCGCGGTCAACGCCCCGCTGGTGGCGGCCAACTCCGCGCCCGCTACCCCGGCCGGACCGGTGGTCGCGGCGGCGACCGATTTCTCGGGCATCGTGCAGCGCTATGGCCCGGCGGTGGTCAACATCAGCGTGACCGGCAAGGCACGCAAGGTGGCCGACGACGACGACAACGGCGTGGACCCCAACGATCCCTTCTCTGAATTCTTCAAGCGCTTCGGGCCGCAGCTGCAGATGCCGCAACAGCCGCGGGTGATGCATGGCCTGGGTTCGGGTTTCATCATTTCGCCTGATGGCCTGATCCTCACCAACGCCCACGTGGTCGATGGTGCCCAGGAGGTGGTGGTCAAGCTGACCGACCGTCGCGAGTTCAAGGCCAAGGTGCTGGGCATCGACAAGCAGAGTGATATCGCCGTGATCCGCATCGATGCGAAGAGCCTGCCGACGGTGCAGATCGGTGACCCGTCGCGGGTCAAGGTCGGGCAGCCGGTGCTGGCCATCGGCTCGCCCTACGGCTTTGACAATACCGCCACGGCCGGCATCATCAGCGCCAAGTCGCGCAGTCTGCCGGACGACAATTATGTTCCCTTCATCCAGACCGACGTGGCAGTCAACCCGGGTAACTCGGGTGGCCCGCTGTTCGACCTGAATGGTCAGGTGATCGGCATCAATTCGCAGATCTACAGCCAGACCGGTGGCTTCCAGGGCTTGTCGTTCTCGATCCCGATCGATGTGGCGATGAAGGTGGAGCAGCAGCTGGTGACGCATGGCAAGGTGACACGTGGTCGCCTTGGGGTCTCCGTGCAGGACCTGAACCAGGCGCTGTCGGATTCCTTCGGTTTGAAGAAGTCCGAGGGTGCGCTGATCAGTTCGGTGGAGAAGGGTAGTCCTGCCGACAAGGCGGGTCTGCAACCGGGCGACGTGATCCTGAGCTTCGATGGTCATTCCATCGATCACTCGGTGGACCTGCCCACGCTGGTGGCCGATGCCACTCCAGGCAGCAGCAAGCCGATGGAAGTGATGCGGGGCGGCAAGGTGCGCACCCTCAATGTGACGGTGGGTGAGATGAAGCAGGCCAAGAGCGATGCCAAGCCTGGCAAGAGCGATGACCAGGGGCGGCTGGGGCTGGCGGTGCGTCCGCTGGACAAGGATGAGCAAGCCCAGTTGGGCGGCCAGAAGGGTTTGCTGGTGCAGGATGCCAGCGGACCCGCCGCGGTGGCTGGCATCCAGAGCGGCGACGTGATTCTGGCGCTCAACGGCACGCCGGTGTCGAGCGTGGCCCAGTTACGCAAGCTGGCCACCGAGGCCGGCAAGAATGTGGCGCTGCTGGTGGAACGCGGCGACGAGAAGATCTTCGTGCCGCTGGCGCTGAATTGATATAAACGATTTGACGTTTTGCAGTGGGTAGTACCGGTGAGCAGTCAGTAGTACGTAGTACGTAGTGAGTAGTGAGCTGTAGGTAGTCTTGTAGTAAGTGGTAAGCAGTAAGCAGTGAGGGATTTGGCCGGATGTGCGCAAGCGTATCCGGCCCTTTTTTATGGCGTGGGCGGTGCGGGCGGTTCCTGGCGCCACTGGTCGTGCGAATGATCACGCTCCAGTGCCTCGCGGTCGCCGGCGAACATGGCCTGCAGTTCCTCGCGTGCCTGCGCGGCCATCGATACCATCTGTGCCTGGTTCTTGTAGTGCGGGTAGAGCGCTTCCAGTGTCTTCACATTGTGGGCGCGGAATTTCATGGCGGCCTCGCGCGCGCGGTAGGCACCGAAGTCCAGCTGCTGCAACACTTGTCGGCCCATGTGCAGGGCACTCTCGAAGGTCTCGCGTTCGAGTACGGTCACGCCGCGATCCATGAGGTCATAGAGATGGGTGACGTTGCGGGCGCGGGCGGCGATCTGCAGGTGCGGGAATTCTTCGCGTACCTTGTCCACCATCTCCAGGGCAGCTTGTGCGTCGTCGATGGCGATCACCAGCACGCGGGCCTTGTCGGCGCCGGCGGTGCGCAACAGGTCGATGCGGGTGGCGTCGCCATAGAACACCTTGAAGCCGAACTTGCGCAGGAAATCGATCTGGTCCGGGTCATGGTCCAGCACCGTGGCGCCGATACCGTTGGCGGCCAGCAGGCGGCCGACGATCTGGCCGAAGCGCCCGAAGCCGGCGATGATGACCTGATGGTCCTGCGGATCGATCTTGTCTTCCGGACGGCGCTTGCCGCCTGCCAGCCAGCGCACCAGCAGACGGTCATGCACCAGCAACAGCAGCGGCGTGACCAGCATCGACAAGGCCACCACCACCACCAGCATGGAAGAGATCTCGGGCGTGAGCACCTTGGCGGTGACCGCCGCGCCGAAGACGATGAAGGCGAATTCCCCACCCTGGGAGAGCAGGAAGGCGAAGAACAATTGCTGCCCACGGGGAATGCCGAAGCAGCGGCCGAGGACCCACATCACACTGGTCTTGATGGCCAGAAAGCCCAGCACCAGGCCGATGATGCGCCAGGGCTGCGCAAGGAATACGCCGAAGTCCACCGACATGCCCACGGCGATGAAGAACAGACCCAGCAGCAGGCCCTTGAAGGGTTCCAGGTCGCTCTCCAGCGCGTGCCGATATTCGGAGTCGGCCAGCAGCACGCCGGCCAGGAAAGTGCCCAGCGCCATCGACATGCCCACCGACTGCATCAGCAGGCAGGTGGCGATCACCAGCAGCAGGGAGAAGGCGGTGAAGATTTCGCGCATGTCGGTCTTGGCGATGATGCGCAGGATGGGGCGGATCAGTACGCGTCCGCCGAAGATCAGCAGGGCGATCACCAGTGCCACCTGGCCTGCGTGCAGCCAGCCCTGGCCACTGCCCTGGCTGACGGCCACGCCGAGCAGGGGAACGGCGGCCATCATCGGGATGGCGGCGATATCCTGGAACAGCAGGATGGAAAAGCCGGCTGCGCCGGCCGGGGTGGCGGTGAGCTTGCGCTCGCCTAGCGTGGCCAGGGCGATGGCCGTGGAGGAGAGCGACATTCCCAGCGCCGCGATCAGGCCGATGCGCCACGGTATGCCGGCCGCCAGGGCCGCTGCGAACAGGGTCAGCGAGACGCTGGCGACCTGCACGCTGCCCCAGCCGAAGATGGAGCGGCGCAAGGCCCACAGGCGCTTGGGGTCGAGTTCCAGACCGATCAGGAACAGCAGCAGCACCACGCCGAACTCGGAGAATTCGAGGATGTGCTTGACCTCGGTGATCAGTCCCAGTCCCCAAGGACCGATGACGATGCCGGCCAGCAGGTAGCCCAGTACGGCGCCCAGGCCCAGGCGCTTGGCGATGGGCACGGCAGCCACCGCCGCGAGCAGATAAACCAGGGCGATGAGCAGTTGTTCATCCATGGGAACGTCCAGTCGTGAAAAGTCGGGTCGGTAGGGCAAGGTGGGTGATGCGGATCATGCCTGCAGGCCTTCCAGATAGCGCTCCACGTGGTGCTGGAACTCCACCGGCGGAATATGGTGGGCGCCGTGCAGGATCAGCGGTTCCACCCATTGCATGCCGCACAGGCGCGCGGTCTGCTGATAGGGCGGGAGGAAGTCCTCGAAGCGGTGGCCGTGACGGCCGTCGCTGCTGTAGGAGGCGGTCTCGCCGCCGGTGGAGGCGACCAGCCAGAAACGCTTGTCCTGCAACGCGTGGCCATCATGACCGAAGGCCCAGCCGCGCGAGAGCACGCGGTCCAGCCATTCTTTCTGCAGCGCCGGCATGCTGTACCAGTGGATGGGATGCTGCATCACGACCAGCTCGGCCGCGCTCAGCAGTTGCTGTTCGCGCTCGACGTCGATGTGGAAATCCGGGTAGTGCTCATAGAGATCGTGGACCAGGACTTCCGGCAGCCGGGCGGCGGCTTCCAGCATGAGGCGATTGGTGCGCGAAAGCTCGGCGGCGGGATGGGCGTAGAGGATCAGGACCTTGGACATGATGGCGGAGCTGGACGGTTGATCTGGCTGCCCGGGCAGGCCGGGCGAAATTGACCGGAACATGCAAGGCATTTGTGTTGTCTGCCAGTACGAGGGAAAGGAGTGTGCCATGAAAGCGGGACCGGCGGCTTGTATGAAACTGCTCGCCGGTACCCGCCGCCGCTGGTACGGCTGCCTTGCCGCCGACAGGTGTCCAAAGCCGGGTAATGCGCTTATACTCAGCCACTCCCCGGGTCCTCTGTCGCACGATTGTCGCCAAGCGCGGGTCATGACGCTTGCGGCAGTTCATTCATCCTGATCACTTATTGCAGCCATGTCCGACATCCAAGATTCCGAAGCCAACCTGCCGCCAGACCGCACCCCGGGTCCGGTCCCGGCCAAGCCAGTTCCTGCCGACACCTCCGGGACGCCGGCTACCTCCCAGAATCCTGCCCCTGCGTCGCCTGCCCCGATTTCTGCGGCCAGCCCTGTTGTGCAGGCGGGTAGCCCGACATCGGCAGACCCGGCTGTCACCGCCGCTCCGGTACAGCCGGGGCCCGGTGCCCGGCCGGCGGCCGAGGCGACCCACGCACAGGCGCAGCAATCCGCTTATTCGTCGCTGCCACCGCCGCCCCATCATGCCGGCGACGCTCCCTGGGCGCAGACCTGGCGCTTCCTGACGGCACGCCTGCGCCAGCTCTCCGACAAGGCCGGACGCCGCGTCATGCAACGGACCCTGAAGATCGGCGTATCGGCCCGTATCTTCCACCCCGAGAGTGGCGCCAAGGGCCTGCGCAGCAAGACCCTGCAGTACCTTGAGGAATCCATCGCGCAGTGGGTCATGTCGCGCGATGTGCTGGTGTTCATGATCCCGACTGTCAATACCAATGGCCTGGTCCACCCCAGCAATATCCGCCTGCGCGACTATGCCAAGCACCTGGACGGGCTGGTATTGCAAGGGGGGGCCGACGTCTCGCCGCAGAGCTATGCCCAGGCTGCGACGCGCCCGGAATGGAGCGGTGACCGTGTACGCGACATGTATGAACTGGAGCTGCTGCACGAGTTTGTCGAGGCCGGCAAGCCGGTACTGGGAATTTGCCGCGGCTGCCAGTTGATCAACGTGGCCTTCGGCGGCACGCTCTATCAGGACATTGCCACCGATGTGCCGACCGCCATCCTGCACGTCAACGACCAGTACGACAGCAATTACCACGCGCTGCACTTCCCGCAGGGTTCTTCGCTGGCGGGCATGGTCAAGACCGAGAATGCCATGGTCAATTCTATTCACCACCAGGCGGTGCGCGACCTCGGACGCGACCTGTCGGTGGAAGCGGTGTCGGGGCCGGACCAGATCGTGGAGGCTATTCGCTATCGCAAGGCGCCCTTCGTGATGGGTCTTCAATGGCACCCCGAATTTCACCGGGCGGGAGGGGCGGAGCTGCTTGATTGCACCCCGATCCTCGACAGTTTCCTGCGGGCAGCGCGCGAAACCCGCTTCTGACGGTCTGCTGGATGCTTGAAGGTCTCCCGATACGTCATGTGTCGGGAAAATCCGCCGGAACCTAACGTTCAGAGCGTCATCGAATCAGTTTGCGCTGGCGCAAGGCTGCTGCGATGCATGCGCAGCATGACTGCATTGCGCTATCCGCCTGGGTGCGGACTCTGTAGAATCAAAATGCCGTCGCAACGCAGCAAGCCAGCGTGACCCGCTGGCACATGGCAAAAAGGGCGCGACGGCTTGCTCGTCTTTTCCATCACCGGCAAAAAAGGAGAATTTAAATGCCTCAATCCCCCGCACTGAAGACCGTCCGCAACGATATGAAAACCCTGGTCAAGGACGCCCAGATCTTGTTCGCCGAGGCCGCAGCTGCCACCGGTGAAAAGGCCGACGAACTGCGCGCCAAGGGACTGACCTTGCTGGAAGCCGCTGCCGAAGCTGCTCAGGGCGCGCAGGCCGCCGCCCTCGAGAAGGGCAAGGAAGTGGCTGCCAAGACTGACGACTATGTCCACGAAAATCCGTGGCGCGCCGTGGCCATTTCGGCCGGTCTGGGCCTGCTGGTCGGCCTGGTCATCGGTCGCAGCAAGTAAGCGCCGTTCTGATGGCGACGCCTCACAAAGAAACTCCGCCCGCCTCCGCGGCCCATGCCGCCAACCCGGGGTTGACGGCGGGCCTGCTGGGTCTGGCGAAAAATCTGCTCGGCCTGATCATCAGTCGCATCGAGCTGGCATCGCTGGAGATGTCGGAGATCGGCGCCAACCTGCTCCGGTTTGCCGTCATCTTCGTGCTGGCGGCAGTGGGCCTGTGGTTTGCCATCGCATTCTGGTCGGTGCTGATCGTCATGCTGGCGTGGGACGCCTGGGGCTGGAAAATCCTGGCCCTGCTGGGCCTGGTCTTCAGTGTGGCGACCGTCGGCCTGGTGTGGTACGCCCGCTCGATTCTGCAGCAAGGCAAGCTTTCACTGCCGCAGACCATGGCCGAGTTGCGCAAGGATCGCGATGCACTGTTGTGAGTGCGACTTTTCCATCTGAGTGAGGACAGAATGACAGACCAGGACCACGGTATGACCCATGAGGAGCGCAAACGCAAGGTACTGGCGCAGGGTGCGCTGTATCGGCTCGGCGTGATGGAGTCGCGTGAAGTGGTGCGCGAAAATCTCAGCGCCGAGTCGCTGGCCAAGGGTGCCCTCAGCCGTGTGGGCCATTTTGCCGCCTCCCTGTTCGGTGGCGGCAAGGCGGTGCAATCGATCAAGTCGATCAGCAGTGGCGGGCTGGGCAACCTGAATCTGCAGACGGTGACGCCGTTGCTGATGACGGGTGCGTCGCTGTTGTCGCGTCGTTGGCTGCGCAAGCCGCTGATGATGGGCGGCGTGATCGCCGCTGTTGGCGGGCTGGCTTATTATTTCAGCCAGCGCGGTACGGCAGGCGGCGCCGATACGGTGGAATTGGAAGGGCCATCCCAGCCCGACTGAGTCCACGTGCATTGCCGCTTCATTCAAAGGCATCCGCTCATCCGGATGCCTTTCTCATTTGACGGGTCCGGCTGCCCGCGCAGGAACATATCGGGCGTCCGAGGCTCTGAAGAACACCGGCCAATGGCTTGGACAACAAGACTAAAAGACAAGAAAGGACATGACATGAAGAAACTCTCGATTGCGGCGATCGCCGGCGTGCTGGCGCTCTCCGGCTGTGCAGACATGAATCCGACACAACGCGGCACGGCGACCGGTGCCGGCATCGGCGCCGGCCTGGGTGGCATCATCGGCGCGGCGACCGGCGGCGGCGGTGGCGGACGCGCACTGGGTGGCGCGGCCATCGGTGGCGCCATTGGCGCCGTGGCCGGCAACATCTGGTCCAACCGCATGGAAAACCAGAAGCGCGCCATGGAGCAGGCAACCCAGGGCACCGGCGTGCAAGTGACGCAGACTGCAGATAACCGTCTGAAGCTCGAAATCCCCAGCGATATCTCCTTTGATACCGGGCGCGCCGACATCAAGCCGGAGATGCGCCCGGTGCTGGACCGTTTTGCCGCCACCCTGGTGGAGAATCCGGCTACCACGGTCACCATCGTTGGTCATACGGATAACACCGGCAGTGATGCGATCAACGATCCCCTGTCGCAACAACGCGCGGCCCGTACCCGCGACTATCTGAGCTCGCGGGGTGTTGCAGCCAATCGTTTCGTGATCATGGGTCGTGGCTCACATGAGCCGCTGGTGCCGAACAATTCGGATGCCAACCGTGCCAAGAACCGCCGCGTGGAAATCTTCGTGGCTGAGCAACAGGCTGCAGCACCGGCCCAGCAAGCCCCCGCCGGTTATGCGCCGGGTGGCTATCCTCCTCCTCCGCCGCCACGTTATTGAGTGTGAGCTGGACCGGCCCGACGGTGCCATGCACCGTCCGGCGAGCGACGCGATAACGGAAAGATGACAGAGCGACCAGAAAAGAAAAATCCCCGAATCCGATTCGGGGATTTTTTTTGCAGCCGCGTGATTGCCTGCGTAACGCAGGTCTTACTTGGCAGGCGCGTCTGCAGCGGGTGCGGCACCTTCAGCAGCGGCCGGTGCCTTCGCTTCCGGCTCCTTGAACTTGCCACCGGACTGGTTGGCCATGTAGGCCACGGTACGCTGGATTTCCACATCGTCCAGGTCCGGGTTGCCGCCCTTGGCGGGCATGGCGCGCAGACCGTTGATGGCATGCGAGACCAGGGTGTCATAGCCTTGCGCGATGCGGGCTTGCCAGGAAGCGTTATCGCCCACCTTCGGTGCGCCTGCCACACCGGCACCATGGCAAGCGGCACAGGTGGTCTTGTAGACTTCTTCGCCCGAGAGCAGTTGCTTGGGGCCGTTGGCATCACGGAAGGTAAAGCCGTCATCGGAGACGGGCTTGATGCGCGCCGCGATCATCTCGGACGTCTGGCTGTCGGAGCCGGCACCGGTCTTCTGGCCATTGGTCACATACTGCACTAGCAGCACGATGCACACGATGGGGACCATAAAACCGGCGACCACAGCTGCGATCAATTGCTTGGGAGTCTTGATTGCCGACTCGTGTTCATGCTGAGCTGAGCTCATTGGCGTCCCTCCGTAATGTTTCCTCGAAATTGGGGCGGAAAACGTCGGTTCCCTTTGTATCGCCTGGCATTGCGTGGAACTAGGATCAGGCAGGGCTTTCATTGCGCTCTCTCGCCGAACTCTTGATTATAGTCACAATGCTTTCCGTTTGACACGGAAAAACCGCCAGCGCCATGGACGTCCGGAGGGAAAGGGGGTATCCTTCAGGCCTTTCCGGGGTTCGCCCCGTCAGCGCGGCTGTAGCTCAGTGGATAGAGTATTGGCCTCCGAAGCCAAGGGTCGTGGGTTCGATCCCCGCCAGCCGCGCCACTTTCTCCCCCCGCACCACATCGGCTGTTGCTGAGTTGCTCTGCAAACTTGAGCCAACAGCCAGATACCCGCCGACTTCGTCCAGAATACTTGCCAGACCGCTTGAAAGAGCGGGTTCTGCCCTAGGCCAAAGCAAGTATTCGTGCAATACAAAATTATCAAAACTGCAACGTATTCTGCTGGGAAATATTATCCTTTGCCCGTACGTCAAATACTTTGCGCGATATCAATATCCGACCGGCACAGGCCGATATTGTGGGTTGTTTGATATTTCGTACCTGCTCGCCCGGCGGATGCCACGCACGCCTTACGGCTTAAGCGTCTTCATCTCCTGCAGACAGTCCTGCAGTGCCTGATCCCATGGTGGAAGCGGGATACCGAAAGTACGCGTGAACTTGTCCGTGCACAAACGCGAATTGCGAGGACGTAGCGCCGGAGTCGGATAAGCCGCACTGGCGATGGGCACGACGTCGGCGGGTGATAGCTGCGCCTGCAGGCCCAGCGCTGGCATGGTCTCGACTATACGACAGGCGTATTGCTGCCAGTTGGTCGCCCCGCCGGCGGTGAGGTGATACACGCCACACGTAGCGCGCATGCTGGAAGTCAGCGCGATGCTGTCCCCTTCATCCCCCAGCATGCGGGTCACGGCGTCGGCGATCGTGCGAGCCCATGTCGGCGCTCCCCACTGGTCAGCGACGATGCTCAACTGCTGGCGTTGCTGCGCAAGTTGCAGGATGGTGTTCAGGAAATTGCGGCCATGAGCGGAGTAGACCCAGCTCGTTCTGAATACCCAAGCGGCATCGCACTCTTCCAGCACGGCGATCTCTCCATCCCGTTTGCTGCGACCGTAGACGTTCAATGGTGCGGTGACATCGTTTTCCGCGTAAGGCTCGGACTTCGTACCGTCGAATACATAGTCGGTCGAGAAGTGGATCAGTCCGATGCCGTGGCGCTGGGCCGTACGTGCAAGGACCCGCGGTGCGACGGTGTTGATCGCGATGGCTGCCTGCTGTTCATTTTCAGCCTTGTCGACAGCGGTGTAGGCGGCGGGATTGATGATCAGGTCTGGCGCGATCTGGTCCACGTAGCGGACGATGGCCGCCGGGTCTTCTAGATTCAATTCAGAGCGCGCAGGAGTGAATAGTTCTGCGCCACCCAGTTGCCGCGCCAAGGCCCGACCGACCTGCCCCGATGAACCGGTGAGCAGGATGCGTAAGCCTTTCATGCAAAGACCTCAGCGAGCGCCAGCGGAATTCCGGCCCTATCCTTGTCGGAGAGGATGGGTTCTCCTTGCAGTTGCCAGTCGATACCCAGCGCCGGATCATTCCAGAGAATGGTGCGCTCCTGTTCCGGCATCCAGTAATCGGTGGTCTTGTAGAGGCATTCGGTCGCCTCTTCGAGGACCGAGAAGCCATGAGCGAATCCCGGCGGCAGCCATAGCTGCAGCCGGTTGCTGGCACTCAATACCTGGCTGAACCACTGACCGAAGGTGGGCGAACTGCGGCGGATGTCGAGCACCACATCCAGCACAGCGCCCCGGGTGATTCGTACCAGCTTGCCCTGTGCATTGGGGATCTGGTAGTGCAGGCCGCGCACGACGTTGCGCGCAGAAAGGGAGTGGTTATCCTGCACAAAGCGGATGTCGACCCCGGTCTGTGCGCGGAAGTCGCGCTCATTAAAGCTCTCGTAAAAGAAGCCACGACTGTCATTGAAGACCCGGGGTTTGATCAGCAAGAGGCCAGATAGGGGAGTTGGGATGACCAGCATGGTGTGGGGCCAGCAAGGGCCGTTAATAACTCATTTCGGTCAGCAGTTGAAGCAGGTACTTGCCATAGGCATTGTTCTTCAACGGCGCGGCAAGCCTTTCCAGTTGGAGGGCATCGATATAGCCTCGTCGATAGGCGATCTCTTCCGGGCAGGCGACCTTCAAGCCCTGGCGCTTCTCGATGGTTGCAATGAACTGGCCGGCGTCCAGCAGCGATTCATGGGTGCCGGTATCTAACCAGGCGATGCCGCGCCCCATCAATTCCACATGCAATTGCCCCTGTGCCAGATAGCTGCGGTTGATATCGGTGATCTCCAGTTCCCCACGTGCCGAGGGCCTGATGGTACGGGCAATATCGATTACCTGATTGTCGTAGAAGTACAGACCTGTCACGGCGAAATTGGATTTCGGTTGGGCTGGCTTTTCCTCGATGCCAATGACCCGGCGTGCCGGATCGAACTCGACCACGCCGTAGCGTTCCGGATCCTGCACATGATAGGCAAAGATGGTCGCGCCGTCGGTTCGGGCATTGGCCTGGCGCATCGGCGGTTCGAGGTCGCGTCCGTAGAATATGTTGTCTCCCAGAATGAGTGCACACGGATGATTGCCGATGAAATCCCGGCCGATCAGGAAAGCCTGCGCCAGTCCATCGGGCGAGGGTTGTACCGCATAGCGGATGTGCAAGCCCCATTGCTGGCCGTCACCCAGCAGCTCGGCAAAACGCGGAGTATCGCGCGGTGTGGAAATGATCAGGATATCGCGGATGCCGGCCAGCATCAGACTCGATAGCGGGTAGTACACCATCGGCTTGTCGTAGATCGGCATGAGCTGTTTGGAGGCAACCTGGGTGGCCGGATAGAGTCGCGTGCCCGAGCCTCCCGCTAGGATGATGCCCTTGCGGTGCAGTGGTGTGGTGGCATCGCTCATAGGAGTGCTCCTGGCGGATGATCGCCGTATTGCTGTCTCAGCCAGTTCAGGTAATCCCCTGAGCGTACCTGGCGCATCCATTCAGCATGGGTCAGATACCACTGCACCGTTTTGCGGATGCCGGTTTCGAAGGATTCGGCCGGTCTCCAGCCGAGTTCGCGTTCTATCTTGCTGGCGTTGATGGCGTAGCGACGATCATGCCCAGGCCGGTCCTTGACGAAGGTGATCAGGTCGCGATAGCTGCCTTGTGGTCGCGCAGCCAGTTCGTCCAGGATATCGCAGAGGGTGTGCACCACATGCAGGTTGGTATGCTCGTTGCCGCCGCCGATGTTGTAGGTCTCCCCGACCGTACCGTTTGCCAGGACCGTTCGCAGGGCGGCACAGTGGTCGGTCACGAACAGCCAGTCCCGAATCTGCATGCCGTCACCGTACACAGGAAGCGGATTTCCCGCGAGGGCATTGGAAATCACCAGCGGAATCAGTTTCTCGGGAAAGTGATAGGGACCGTAGTTGTTAGAGCAGTTGGTGGTCAGTGTAGGTAATCCGTAGGTCTGGTAGTAGGCCCGTACCAGATGGTCTGACGCCGCCTTGGAGGCCGAGTAAAGACTGTTTGGGGCATACGGGGACGCTTCCGAAAAAGGCGCGCTTTCCGGTGCCAGGCTGCCATAGACCTCGTCGGTAGAAATATGCAGAAAGCGAAAATCCGCCTTTTCAGGGGCTGGCAGTGTCAGCCAATAGTGCAACGCCCTGTTGAGCAGATTGAAGGTGCCATTGACGTTGGTACGAATGAATTCATCGGGATTGTGGATGGAGCGATCGACATGGCTTTCGGCGGCGAAGTGAACGATCGCGCGTGGGCGGTAGCGTGACAACAAGGTGGCAATTGCAGTCTCGTCGCAGATATCGGCCTGCACGAAGGCATAGCGCGCATCTTCCTCGACCGCACCCAAGTTGTAGGGGTTGCCGGCGTAGGTCAGTTTATCGATGTTAAGCACAGGTTCAGCCGCGGCTTGCATCAGCCAGTCGAGGATGAAGTTGCTGCCAATGAAGCCGGTGCCGCCGGTGATGAAAATCATGGTGCGGCCCGGGTCAGCAGGGTTGATGGCGGTCTGCCACCTGCCGATTGACGAGGGTAATCATGCTGGTCCTGTTGATTCGTAGGGGATAGCGCGATTATCTCAGAGTCGCAGGCCCCCTCGCAGCATTTGGACGCAATCCTCGGCGCGGCCAGTGTGAATCCGTTGAAATCCGGCACGCCCGCAGTGCGCCTCCCTGCCCTGGCCCGGCCTGGGCGGCCGGGGCAGGGCATTGACCTTCTTACTTGGTGGCGGCTACGGCATCCAGAATCACCTTGGCCACCTCGGCCGGACGTGATTGCTGCGGCACATGGCTGGTTGCCAATTCGGTGGTCTTGGCGTTGATCTGCTTGGCGAAGGCGCGTTCCAGATCCGGCTGGATCATGCGGTCGTTCTTGCTGACGATGTACCAGCTGGGACGGGTCTTCCAGGCGGCGGTCTCGACCTTGTCGCCGAAGGCCTTCAGCGCGATCGGACCTTGGGTCGCGGCCATCACGGCAGCCTGCTTGGCCGGCACATCCTGGGCAAAATCGGCGGCCAGGGCGGCCGGCGGCAGGCTGGCGAAGCCGGCCTTGTCCACGGACAGCTTGGCAATGCCCGGGGGAACCGGCAGGTCCTTGCCCAGATCGCCCGTGGCCTGGCCGGCGTCCGGTGCGAAGGCGGCCACATAGACCAGGCTGGCGACCTTGTCATTGTTGCCGGCTTCAGTGATCACGGTGCCACCCCAGGAGTGACCGACCAGCACGACCTTGCCCGGTTGGTTGTCGATGGCGCGCTTGGCTGCAGCGACGTCGTCGGCCAGTGAGGTCAGCGGATTCTGCACGGCGGTGACCTTGATGCCCTTGGCTTGCAGCAGCGGAATCACCTTGGCCCAGTCGGAGCCGTCGGCGAAGGCGCCGTGGACGATCACCACCGAGGGCTGCTCGGCAGGAGCGGCCGCCATGGCGTTGCCGCCGGTGAAGGCGGCGGCAACGGCGAGCATGCCGAGGCTGGTCTTGACGGCGAAGAGGGGGGACGTTGCTTTCATGGTGTTCTCCTTGGGAAGGTGGTGGGGTTGTTCGTTTCAGTGAGGCCAGTATAGGAATGCGCTGGCCCCATCGGTATCGGTCAATCGACCGACCCCAGGGGCGCGATGGGCAAGGCGCAGCGATTCCGGCCTGTCATACAGGCCGGAGCCATTAACCGAAGAGTTGATTGCCTCACGCTCGGAGTTGCCGCTACAGTGTCGGGATGCTTCCCGACGTCATTCCATCCGGCAGTGCCGCGCCTGCCCCAGCCAGCGATCTGGCTGCCTCCGATCCGCTTGTCTGCGGTATTCCGATGATTTCCGCCGAGGTGGCAGTGCATGTCCTGGCGCTGGTGGGTGATCTCAGCATGGGACAGCCCCCCGCCCAGTCGCAGCGCGCCGCACGGTTGGCGGCCCAGGTGGCGCAGCTGGACGGCGCCGGTGCGCAAGACATCCTGAATGCGCGCCTGGTGGCCTTGCTGCGCTGGTCGGGCTGCACCGCCAATGCCGCAGGTTTCGCCAACCTGCTGGGCGACGATGTCGGTGGTCGGGAGGCCATGCTGCGCCATGGCTTGCCGCCGGACCATCCGCTGACCTTTTCCAATATCGAACCGCTGGCACGCATCCATTGCGAGGTGGCCGGCGATGTGGCCGGCATGCTGGGCCTGCCGCCCGCGGTGGAGGCCGGACTGCGCCATGTCTGGGAACACTTCGATGGCAGCGGGGCGCCGCAACAACTGAGCGGCGCCGAGGTGCCGGCGCTGGTGTATTACACCAGCCTGGCGGGCGACCTCGACATCCTGGCCCGTACGCACGGTGCCGACAGCGCCATCCGCATGGTGCTTGCCGCTGGCGGCATCAAGTACCCGGCGCCGCTGGCAGAACGCGTGGCAGTGCAGGCCGGCGCATGGCTGGCTGCGCTGGACGGGCAGGATGCCCTGGCATCCTCCGGTGAACTGCCCGCCCACGAGGTGCCGCTGAGCATCGTGGCCGACCTGATCGAACTGAAGCTGCCCTGGTTGACCGGTTATTCGCGGCGTGTCAGTGAACTGGCGGCGCGGGCCGCCGCGCTGGCGGGTCTGCCACCCTTGCAACAGCAGGGGCTGGTGCGTGCCGCCTTGCTCCACGGCATCGGCCGGGTCTCCGTCTCCAACACCATCTGGGAGCGCCCGGGGCGTCCTGGCGTGGACGACTGGGAACGCATCCGCCTGGCACCCTACTGGACGGCGCGTGCCGGTGCCCTGATTCCGGCCCTGCGCGAGGACGCGGCGCTGGCCTCCCAACTCTATGAACGCATGGATGGCAGTGGCTATTTTCGTGGGCTGGATGGGGAGGCCCTCGGCCACCCGGCGCGGCTGCTGGCAGTCGCCGCCGCCCACGCCGCACTATGTGCCCGGCGCCCATGGCGGGGGGCACTGAGCATTGATGAGGCCAACGATGTACTCGGCCGGCAGGCTGTGGCGGGCCAGTTTGATGCCGATGCCGTACGGTGGGTAGCCGCTGCCGCAGCCGGGGATACCACGGCTGCGTTGCCGATGCCGGCGCGCAAGGGACTGCTGTCGGAGCGCGAGGTCGAGGTGCTGCGACGCATCAGCCTGGGCGAGAGCAACAAGGAAGCCGCCAGGGTCATGCGCATCAGTCCCTCCACGGTGCGTACCCACGTGGAGAGCATTTTCCGCAAATTGCAGTGTTCCACGCGGGCTGCCGCCACCCTCAAGGGCCTGAACCTGGGACTGATCTGAAGACCGTATTTCTACTGCATGCCAGGTGGCGGAATCCTGGCCGTCGGCGTCCAGGCTCACGTTTGCCGTGGCCCTTCGCTGTGCTGCAGCATATGGCCAAGAACGCGAGCTTGGTCGTCTGACAACTTCCAACTTCCTGACAAAATGTCAGTACAGCCACCGCTAGATTGCGAGCGCTCACCTAATTTCCGTAAATCATTGAATTTGCGGGATATTTTTCTGGCCCTGTGCGACTTTTTTGATTAAATTGAGCGCTGTTCGCAAAACCGGCGCCGTTGGTGGTCTTTTGTGCATTCTTGCTAGCAATTTCAGTGCAGCTTGTGCAAACCTGAACGAACAGTCAGGAGGGAAGAATCCGCTTGGCGCGAAAACGGGATCGCCTCCCCGCATGGGTCAGCGATCCTTCTTGTTGCGCTGCAAAAAATCGAAGTGGCTGCCTTTTTGCCACAACTCACCGCGAAGTGCCCCAGATAAGCCCCCGATCTGGCCGCAAAAGGTTTGACTTACCAGAAAACGAACCTTTATAATCGCCGGGCTTTTAAGCTGCCGTCTGCCCTTAAGGGGTGCGGCGCATGCACGAAATTGGATAGATATGCTGCGCATCATTCTCTTGCAGCTCGTAACCACGGTCGTCGCTGCTTTGGTCGCAGGCATGTTGGGCGGACTTTCGGCGTTTTGGTCCGCATTGCTGGGCGGGGTTTGCTGTGTCATCCCCAACGCCCTGTTTGCCCTGCGACTGTATATCAGTGCACAGAAACCCGGTGGTACCAACCCGATGGCCTTTTTCTTCGGGGAATTTATCAAGATTGCTACGACGTTTGCGCTCATGGGCGCGACCGTTTGGTTGTACCACGGTGTCAATTGGCTCGCATTCCTGCTGAGCTTCATCGTGGTGCTTAAGAGTTATTTCATTTTACTGTTTAGACACCGACCATGACCGTAGAAGCCGCTGAGCACGCGCCGACAGCCTCAGAATATATCGTCCACCACCTCGGACACCTCTCCACCCAGCACCAGACCAAGATCGTCGATTTCACGATCCTGAACGTGGATACCATTTTCTGGTCCGTGTTCTGCGGCGTGATCGCCTGCTTCTTCATGTTCCTGGCTGCCCGCAAGGCGACCTCGGGCGTGCCGGGCCGCTTCCAGGCCTTCGTCGAGATGGTCGTGGAAATGGTCGAAGACCAGTCCAAGGCCATCGTTCATGGTGACCGCACCTTCATCGCCCCGGTCGCCCTGACCGTGTTCGTCTGGGTCGCCCTGATGAACTCGCTGGACTTCCTGCCGGTGGATCTGGCTTCCAGCATCATGGGCCTGTTCGGCCTGGGTGAAATGCACCACCGCATCGTTCCGACCGCCGACCTCAACGGCACCCTGGGCATCGCCCTGGGCGTGCTGGCCCTGATGCTGTACTACAGCGTCAAGATCAAGGGTGCTGGCGGTTTCATCCACGAATTGTTCGCAGCACCGTTCGGCATCTACCTGGCGCCGTTCAACCTGCTGCTGAACATCATCGAATTCGCCGCCAAGACCGTGTCCCTGGGCATGCGACTGTTCGGCAACATGTACGCAGGCGAACTGTTGTTCCTGCTGATCGCATTGCTGGGATCGACCGCGACCGCATTCGGCTTCATCGGCCATGTGATCGCCGGTTCTATCTGGGCAATTTTCCACATCCTGATCGTGTTGCTCCAAGCATTCATCTTCATGATGTTGACACTGGTTTACCTGGGCCAGGCGCACGAAGCGCACTAACACAAGGCTTGCAGTACCTGTTTTTCAGTTTGTTTTTTGGTTTTGTATTTAATTAACTTTTCTTAAGGAATTGTCATGACTGATGTCTCTTTCGTTGCTCTGGCTTGCGGTTTGATCATTGGCCTGGGTGCTATCGGCGCTTGTATCGGTATCGCGATCATGGGCGGTAAGTACCTCGAAGCATCCGCACGTCAGCCTGAACTGATGAACACCCTGCAAACCAAGATGTTCCTGCTGGCCGGCCTGATCGACGCCGCCTTCCTGATCGGCGTTGGTATCGCCATGCTGTTCGCATTTGCAAATCCGTTCATCGCCAAGTAATTCGCGCTTCATAGCCGATTCTCATCTTGCCGGACGATTGGTTCCGGCACTCGTTATTCTGAGAAGGAAATTACCGTGAACTTAAATGCAACATTGATTGCGCAGTTCGTGGTCTTCTTCATCCTCGCCGGCTTCACGATGAAATTCGTGTGGCCGCCGTTGATCAAGGCGCTCGACGAACGCGCCAAGAAGATTGCGGACGGGCTGGCAGCCGCTGACCGCGGTAAGGCCGATCTGGCCGCCGCCGAAAAGCGCATCCAGGGCGAACTGGCATCGGCACGCGATGAAGGCCAGAAGCGTATCGGCGAAGCCGAGAAGCGCGCTCAGCTGATCATCGAAGAAGCGAAGAAGACGGCCGCTGAAGAAGCTGCCCGCATCATCGCCGCTGGCCGTGCCGACGCCCAACAGCAAGTGAACCAGGCACGTGAAGAACTGCGCGGCCAGGTCGCTACGCTCGCCGTCAAGGGCGCGGAACACATCCTCAAGCGCGAAGTGAATGCTGCGGCCCACGCCGACTTGCTGAATCAACTGAAGACAGAGCTGTAATATGGCCGAACTCGCAACGATCGCTCGTCCTTACGCTGAAGCCTTGTTCCGTGTGGCCAAGGCAGGCAGCCCGGCAGCCTGGTCCGATCTCGTCGACGAGATGGCCCAGGTGGCAGCGCATCCTGAGGTGCAGGCCCTGGCGCAGAACCCTTCCGTATCCCACGACAAGCTGGCAGAAGTCTTTGCCGCCGCCTTGAAGACCCCGCTGTCCATCGAGGCGCAGAATTTCGTCCGGACGCTGGCTGACAATGGCCGTCTGGTGCTGCTGCCGGAAATCGCCCAACAATTCCATGTGCTCAAGAACACATCGGAAGGTTCGGCCGATGCCGACATCGTCAGCGCCTTCGAGCTCAGCGATGCCCAGGTCAAGGATGTCGTCTCGGCACTGGAGAAGAAGTTCGGCCGCAAGCTGAATCCTTCGGTGACGGTAGACAGCAGCCTGATCGGTGGTGTGCGGGTCGTGATCGGCGATGAAGTGTTCGATACCTCCGTGCGCGCGAAGCTGCAGCAGCTGCAAGCTGCTCTGGCCGCGTAAGTGCCTCTGGCTGGCTAAGCGAAAGAACAATTTTTAGGAGTTAGTATGCAACTCAACGCATCTGAAATCAGCGAGCTGATCAAGAGCCGGATCCAAGGCCTTGGCGATACCGCTGAGATTCGCAATCAGGGCACGGTCATTTCCGTGTCCGACGGTATCTGCCGTATCCATGGTCTGTCCGACGTGATGCAAGGTGAGATGCTGGAATTCCCGGGCAACACCTTCGGCCTGGCGCTGAACCTGGAGCGTGACTCGGTGGGCGCCGTTATCCTGGGCGAATACGAACACATTTCCGAAGGCGACGTTGTCAAGTGCACCGGCCGCATCCTGGAAGTGCCTATCGGTCCTGAACTGAAGGGCCGTGTGGTCAACGCACTGGGCCAGCCGATCGACGGCAAGGGTCCGATCAATGCCAAGCTGACCGCCCCGATCGAAAAGATCGCTCCGGGCGTGATCGCACGTCAGTCCGTGTCGCAACCGATGCAGACCGGCCTGAAGTCGATCGACTCGATGGTCCCCGTCGGCCGTGGCCAGCGCGAGCTGATCATCGGTGACCGCCAGACCGGCAAGACCGCTGTGGCGATCGATGCCATCATCAATCAAAAGGGTCAGAACATGACCTGCATCTACGTCGCGATCGGCCAGAAGGCTTCGTCGGTCAAGAACGTGGTGCGCGCACTGGAAGCACACGGCGCGATGGAATACACCATCGTCGTGGCCGCGACCGCCTCCGAATCGGCTGCGATGCAATACGTGTCGGCCTACTCGGGTTGCGCCATGGGCGAATACTTCCGCGACCGCGGTCAAGATGCCCTGATCGTGTATGACGATCTGTCCAAGCAAGCCGTGGCCTACCGTCAGGTCTCGCTGCTGCTGCGCCGTCCGCCGGGCCGCGAAGCCTATCCTGGCGACGTGTTCTACCTGCACAGCCGCCTGCTGGAACGTGCTGCCCGCGTGAACGCCGACTACGTCGAGAAGTTCACCAACGGCGAAGTCAAGGGCCAGACCGGTTCCCTGACCGCACTGCCGATCATTGAAACCCAGGCCGGTGACGTGTCCGCCTTCGTTCCGACCAACGTGATCTCGATCACCGACGGCCAGATCTTCCTGGAAACCTCGCTGTTCAACGCCGGTATCCGTCCTGCGATCAACGCCGGTATCTCGGTGTCGCGCGTCGGTGGTGCTGCCCAGACCAAGGTCATCAAGAATCTGTCCGGCGGTATCCGTACCGACCTGGCACAGTACCGTGAACTGGCTGCGTTCGCGCAGTTCGCTTCCGACCTGGACGAAGCCACCCGCAAGCAGCTGGACCGCGGTGCACGCGTGACCGAACTGCTGAAGCAGGCTCAGTACGCTCCGCAGTCGATCTCGATCATGGCCGTGACCCTGTTCGCCGTCAACAAGGGCTACATGGACGACGTCGAAGTGAAGAAGATCCTGGCCTTCGAAGCCGGTCTGCACAACTTCATGAAGACCAGCCACGCTGACCTGTTGAAGAAGATCGAAGACACCAAGCAACTGGATAAGGATGCTGAAGCAGCCCTGGCGGCCGCCATCGCTGACTTCAAGAAATCCGGCGCGTACTAATTTTTACTGAAGCTATAAGGAGTCTTACTCATGGCTACAGGTAAAGAGATACGTGGCAAGATCAAGAGCGTAGAAAATACGAAGAAGATCACCAAGGCGATGGAAATGGTCGCGGCATCCAAAATGCGCAAGGCGCAGGACCGGATGCACGCAGCCCGCCCGTACAGCGACAAGATCCGCAACATTGCGGCCAACCTGTCGCAGGCCAACCCGGAGTACGTGCACCCGTTCATGGTCCAGCAGGATACGGCCAAGCGCGTTGGTTTCATCGTCGTCACGACCGACAAGGGTCTGTGTGGCGGCATGAACACCAACTCGCTGCGTCTGTTGACCACCAAGTTCCGTGAACTGGAAGGCCAGGGCAAGGCTATCGAGACCGTCGCCATTGGCAACAAGGGTCTGGGTTTTCTGAATCGTATCGGCGCCCGCGTGGCCGCCAACGTGACGCAACTGGGTGATACGCCTCACCTGGAAAAGCTGATCGGCCCCGTCAAGGTGCTGCTCGACGCTTACCAGGAAGGCAAGCTGGACGCGGTGTACCTGGTGTACACCAAGTTCATCAACACGATGAAGCAGGAAGCCACCCTGCAGCAACTGCTGCCGCTGACCAGCGACAAGCTCAAGGCTGACGAGGGTGCGCACTCCTGGGACTACATCTATGAGCCCGATGTGCAATCCGTGGTGGACGAGCTGCTGGTGCGTTACGTCGAAGCGCTGATTTATCAAGCCGTCGCCGAGAACATGGCGTCCGAGCAATCGGCGCGCATGGTCGCGATGAAGGCCGCCAGCGACAACGCAGGTAGCGTGATCGGCGAGTTGAAGTTGGTCTACAACAAGACTCGTCAGGCCGCGATTACCAAGGAACTGTCGGAAATCGTCGCCGGTGCGGCCGCGGTTGGCTGATCAGCTAACGTAGCGCAGCGAAACAGAATTTAAATTTTATCTATTGAAGGAACGAAAATGGCTGATGGCAAAATCGTTCAGTGTATCGGCGCTGTGGTGGACGTGGAGTTTCCCCGCGATGCGATGCCCAAGGTTTACGATGCCTTGAAATTGGAAGGTTCGGATCTGACCCTGGAAGTCCAGCAGCAGCTGGGTGACGGCGTGGTTCGTACCATTGCGCTCGGTTCGTCGGACGGTCTGCGCCGCGGCCTGACCATCTCGAACACCGGCAAGGCAATCACGGTGCCGGTTGGCACTGCGACCCTGGGCCGCATCATGGACGTGCTGGGCAACCCGATCGACGAATGCGGTCCGGTCTCGCACGAGCAAACCGCTTCGATCCACCGCAAGGCTCCCGCGTACGACGAACTGTCGCCGTCGCAAGAGCTGCTGGAAACCGGCATCAAGGTCATTGACCTGGTCTGCCCGTTCGCCAAGGGTGGTAAGGTCGGTCTGTTCGGTGGCGCCGGTGTGGGCAAGACCGTGAACATGATGGAACTGATCAACAACATCGCCAAGGCGCACAGCGGTCTGTCCGTGTTCGCCGGTGTTGGTGAGCGTACCCGTGAAGGTAACGACTTCTACCACGAAATGGCAGAAGCCAAGGTGGTGGACCTGGAAAACCCGGCCAACTCCAAGGTGGCCATGGTCTACGGTCAGATGAACGAACCGCCGGGCAACCGTCTGCGCGTGGCGCTGACCGGCCTGACCATCGCCGAAGGCTTCCGCGATGAAGGCAAGGACGTGCTGTTCTTCGTCGACAACATCTACCGTTACACCCTGGCCGGTACCGAAGTGTCCGCGCTGCTGGGTCGTATGCCGTCCGCCGTGGGCTACCAGCCGACGCTGGCCGAAGAAATGGGCCGTCTGCAAGAGCGCATCACCTCGACCAAGACCGGTTCGATCACCTCGATCCAGGCCGTCTACGTCCCTGCGGATGACTTGACCGACCCGTCGCCGGCAACCACCTTCGCCCACTTGGACTCGACCGTCGTTCTGTCCCGTGACATCGCCTCGCTGGGTATCTACCCCGCCGTCGATCCGCTGGATTCGACCTCGCGCCAGCTGGACCCGCAAGTGGTCGGCCAGGAACACTACGAGACCGCCCGCGCGGTCCAGGGTACCCTGCAGCGCTACAAGGAACTGCGTGACATCATCGCGATTCTGGGCATGGACGAACTGGCTCCGGAAGACAAGCTGCTGGTGGCACGTGCTCGTAAGATGCAACGTTTCCTGTCGCAGCCCTTCCACGTCGCCGAAGTGTTCACCGGTTCCCCGGGCAAGTACGTTTCGCTGAAGGACACGATCAAGGGCTTCAAGATGATCGCCAGCGGCGAACTGGACCACCTGCCGGAACAAGCGTTCTACATGGTCGGTACCATCGAAGAAGCAATCGAAAAAGCCAAGAAGATCAACTAAGACCGACTGGCGAAAGCCGGTTTCGCTGGCAGGCGGAACGCAGCAATGCGGTGCGACTGTGGTGAGCCGGCAAACGCAGCAGGGCATTCTTTGATTTTCGGCGCCGCCATCGTTCACGGTGGCGGTCCATCGACTAGGAAACGACATGGCACATACTATTCACGTGGACGTGGTCTCGGCGGAAGAGGCAATCTTCTCCGGCGAGGCGGAATTCGTCGCGTTGCCGGGCGAAGCGGGTGAACTGGGTATCTACCCCCGTCACACCCCGCTGATCACGCGCATCAAGCCAGGTGCTGTCCGTATCAAGGTGCCGGGTCAGGCGCACGAGGAATTCGTGTTCGTGGCCGGTGGCCTGCTGGAAGTGCAGCCCGATACCGTGACCGTGCTGGCCGACACCGCGATCCGTGGTGCCGACCTGGACGAAGCCAAGGCCGCCGAAGCCAAGCGTCTGGCCGAGGAAGCGCTGGTCAATCGCGACTCCAAGATCGACCACGCCGCCGCCCAGGCCGAACTGGCTGCTGCAGTGGCTCAGCTGGCTGCGATCCAGAAGTTGCGTCAGAAGCGCTGATCGCTCGGCGTGTCCTCGTTGTGCGAGGCAAAGGCAGTAAATCGAAAGGCAGCCTCGGCTGCCTTTTTTCATGCTCATCCATGCTCGTCGCGAATCGGTCGCCGTACTCTGTACTGCATCTTGCGGCGCAAGCCGACCTTTCCCGTCCCAGCCGTTCCTCTTTCGCGCCGCCTACTTAACCTGTATCAAGCTGCCTGTCGGCACGCCTGCCGTCATGCCCATGTTCGGGTAAAGTGAGCCCTTCGAAGCGCCGTGGCGAACCAAATCGGCGTGCGTAAATCATTTAGATGATATGGGTCCCCAGCGCCCATTCATCCTCAGCAGGAGCACACATGTCTTCAGCCGTCTCGCCTTCTTCCTCCGCCACCCTGTCCTCACGCGTCAATGGCAAGCCCATCATCGCCGTGGTCGGACTGTCCAACCGCCCCGAGCGGGCCAGCTTTGACGTTGCCGCCTACCTGCAGTCGGCGGGCTATCGCATCGTTGCAGTCAATCCCATGTACGCCGGGCAGACCATGCTGGGCGAACAGTGTCACGCCAGTTTGCAGGAGGCCAGCACGGCCTTGGCGGGGCAGGGCCTGCGGGTGAGCATCGTGGATTGTTTCCGCAAGTCGGCCGACATCCCACCGGTGGTGGAAGAAGCCATCGCCATCGGCGCCGACTGCGTCTGGATGCAGCTGGACATCGTCAATGAAGCCGCGGCGGCCCGCGCCCGTGCCGCAGGCCTTAAGGTCATCATGGACAAGTGCATCAAGATCGAGCACGCCATGGGTGAATTGCACGGCGTGCTGTGAGCGGCACCACCCCGGATACGGACATTTCCCGATAACGATAAAGCGAGACAGCATGGCAAAGAAAATAGGCCCGCAATTTACCGTACACCCCAAGTTCGTCCTGAAAGAGAGCGAAGCCACCAACAAGCCGCTCTCCAGCGGTGACAAGGAAAAGGACAAGGCCACTGTCCAGGCCCTGGCCGCCAAGATCGGCCTGCAGCAGCAGATGCTCTACGCCGGTCACAAGCACAAGGTGCTGGTGATCCTGCAAGGCATGGATACCAGCGGCAAGGACGGCACGGTCAATGACGTGTTCGCTGCCGTCAATCCCCAGGGCATCCGCATCGCCAACTTCAAGGGGCCGACGGCCATCGAGCTGGCGCACGATTACCTGTGGCGCGTACATGCGCAGGTGCCGGTAGCAGGAGAGATTGCGGTGTTCAACCGCAGCCATTACGAGGACGTGCTCATCACCCGCGTCCATGACTGGATCGATGACAAGGAATGCCAGCGCCGCTATCGCCAGATCAACGATTTCGAGCGCATGTTGTGGGAAACGGGGACTGTGGTGCTGAAGTTCTTCCTGCACATTTCAAAGGCGGAGCAGAAATCACGCCTGCAATCCCGCA
Organism: Herbaspirillum sp. AP02; assembly: GCF_015767275.1. Lineage (GTDB taxonomy): Bacteria > Pseudomonadota > Gammaproteobacteria > Burkholderiales > Burkholderiaceae_D > Herbaspirillum. The sequence continues at coordinate 218,507 of NZ_JADWMY010000007.1, read as the reverse complement.
TCGACGACCCCAACAAGCACTGGAAATTCGATCCCCAGGATCTGGCAGAGCGCAAGTTCTGGGATGCCTACCAGCAGCGCTATCAGGAGGTGCTGCGTGCCACCAGTACCTTACATGCGCCCTGGTATGTGGTGCCGGCGGATTCCAAGACCCATCGCAACCTGCTGGTGGCCAATGTGGTCCTGGAAACACTGCAGAAGCTGAAGCTGAAATTCCCCGATGCCAAGCCGGAACTGAAGAACCTCAAGTTCGACTGAGCGCCTGGCCATCGGGATGCCGGCAGACTACTTCAACCACTTGTCGAAGATCTGCTGGTATTCGCCAGTGGCCTTGGCCAGGTGCAGCCAGGTGTCCACATACGCCTTGAAGGCGACATCGCCGCGTGGCAGCAGGTAGGCCTTTTCGGCGAACTGCAGGGGTTGGTCCGGACTGACCGAACACAGTTCCGGATGCAGCTTGGATTGCCACAGCGTCTCGCTGGCATCGGTCACCATGACATCCGCCTTGCCGTCGACGATCTGCTGGAAGATCGTCACGTTGTCCGGATGCTGCAGCAGTGTGGCGCGCTTGTAACGGGCGCGGGCGAAGCGCTCATTGGTGCCGCCCGGATTGACGATGGCGCGGGTACCCGGCTGGTCGATCATGTCGAAGTTACGGAACTTGTCCTTGTCGGCACAGCGGATGATGGGGGCCTTGCCATCCACCATGGTGGGTTCCGAGAAGGCAGCCTTGCGCGCGCGGTCCAGCGTGATCGAGACACCTCCCATGCCGACATCGCACTGGGCGATGAAGTCATTCATCAACGTGCTCCAGGTGGTCTTGATGAACTGCGCCTCTACACCCAGCGACTTGGCTAGCGCCTGCCCCAGATCCACATCCATGCCTTCGAAAGTCTGGTCAGGCCGATAATAGGTGAAGGGCTTGTAGTCGCCTGTCATGCAGATGCGCAGCTTGCCGGCCTTGAGCACCTGATCCAGGCGCGACGCCGGGACGCCGTCTTCGGCACGAGCCGGCGACAAGGCCAGCGACAGTACGGCCAGGCCTGCCAGCAAGGCGGCACGGATGATGGTCTTCATGAAAACTCCCGATAAGTGGACGGTTGGCGGATCGGCCCGATTCTTGTTCATTTGGAGGGCCGGCTGGGCGAGCACTTCGCCAGCCGGGCAATCATAGCAAAACCCGCTGCCACGACCTGCATCAATTTCAGCGCACGGCGATAGCGACAATTAGCCCGGAAGCCCCGCCCGTAGGATGCGATAATGCCGGATTGTCCTCAGATCGCATTGCAGGCCTACCATGTCTTCTTCCTCGTCTCAGTCCGCCTCTCCGTCCACAGCGCAGTCCACCTTCGCTCCGCTCAAGAACGATACCTTCCTGCGCGCGCTGTTGCGCCAGCCTACCGACTACACCCCGCTGTGGCTGATGCGCCAGGCTGGCCGCTACCTGCCCGAATATCGCGCCACTCGCAGCCGCGCCGGTTCATTCATGGGCCTGGCGACCAATCCCGACTATGCGACGGAAGTCACGCTGCAGCCGCTGGAACGCTATCCGCTGGACGCCGCCATCCTGTTCTCGGACATTCTTACTGTCCCCGATGCCATGGGTCTGGGACTCTATTTCGCCGAGGGCGAAGGCCCCAAGTTCGAACGCCCCCTGCGCGACGAAGCTGCAATCCGCGCGCTGCAGGCCCCCGACCTGGGTCGGCTGGATTACGTCTTCAAGGCCGTCACCCAGATCCGCCGGGAACTCGATGGCCGGGTGCCGCTGATCGGCTTCTCCGGCAGCCCCTGGACGCTGGCCTGCTACATGGTGGAAGGTGGCGGCTCGGACGACTTCCGCCTGGTCAAGAGCATGCTCTACAGCCGTCCTGACCTGATGCACCATATCCTCAAGACCAACGCCGACGCCGTGGCGGCCTACCTGAACGCACAGATCGCCGCGGGTGCCCAGGCCGTGATGATCTTCGATACCTGGGGTGGTGCGCTGGCCGATGGCATCTACCAGCAGTTCTCGCTGGCCTACATGCAGCAGGTGGTCAGCCGGCTCCAGCGTAAGCAGGACGGGCAGCAGATTCCGGTGATCGTCTTCACCAAGGGCGGTGGCCTGTGGCTGGAGCAGATCGCCGCCATTGGCGCCGACGCCGTGGGCCTGGACTGGACCGTCAATCTGGGCGACGCACGCCGTCGTGTCGGCGACAAGGTTGCCCTGCAGGGCAACCTGGACCCGAACGTGCTCTTCGCCGGGGACGACGCCATCCGTGCCGAAGTGCGCAAGCTGCTGGAGTCCTTCGGACGCCCCGGCGCCGGCAGTGGGCACGTCTTCAACCTGGGCCATGGCATCTCCCAGCACACTCCGCCGCAAGCCGTGGCGACCCTGGCACAGGCGGTGCATGAGATGAGCCGTGCCATGCGCGGCTGATCGTGCGCGTATCTGTCGCTATCTGTTCATATCTGTGCGGCTGGATAAGTTAATATGCACATCCTTGCCAGTCCGACCTGACTTATGCACATTCGCCGGCATTTTCTGATTGAGAATCAAACTTATTGAAATATGCACGGCGAGCGCAATGCGCCGTTTGTAAGTCATTGATTTTAATGGGTTTATTTTTACCCTTCGGAAACGCTGTTCGTCCGTAAACGGCCCTGGTATTAGCTCTCAGGCTTGTCAAGAGGCAGTTGTCAACAAAGTTATCCACAGGCGCTGTGCATAATGGGCAAAAGCGTTTACAAAACCGCCGCTTATCGAAGTATTTGAAGAATTACTTTAAGTTTGTAGGACAAGTCGGACAGGGCGATGCGCAAAAATGTCAGTGATTTTTTGTCAGCCAGCACTTGACAAAACCTATCCGTCTGATCCCCGTCAAGGGACTTATGCACATTGAAAGCATGCTGCATCTGCGGAAAGCGGCTAAGCAAATTTTTTTTCCGCCTGAAGAATGGCATTTGCAAGTCATTGATTTTATTGATTTATTTTTTTGCCCTGCATTTGGGCAGTGCGCCACAAGCCATACCCAGTCTGCACGCGCAGATGTCAAGAGGCATTTGTCCCCAAAGTTATCCACAGGGTTTGTGGATAGGTTGAAAAATTTCGATTAAACCGGGGCTTAGCCTGGTTTTTCAGGATTTACATTAAGTTCGTGGAACAACGTCTGCTCCAGGTTGCGCTCGACACGCCCCTGCATACCGTCTTTGATTACCGCTGGAAGGCGACCTCGCCGGACGAGCCGCTGCCGGCTATCGGCCAATTGGTCGTGGTGCCGTTTGGCCGCCGCGAAGCGGTCGGCGTGGTGGTCGGGCAGGATGCGCAGACCGAGCTGCAGGCCGACAAGATCAAGGACGTGATCGCCGTGCGACACCAGTTGCCGCCGATGTCGGCGCACTGGCTGGCACTGTGCGGCTTTGCCGCCGACTACTATCAGCGTCCGCTGGGTGAGGTGATGCTGCCAGGCCTGCCCAAGAATCTGCGTGCCCTGACCACGGTGGCGCTGGACAAGGCACTCAAGGCTCTGGGCCGGCTTGCTCCCGCCGCCAAGGCCAAGCCGAGGTCGAGGAAAAAGGCGGCGGTGGCCGCCACGGCGGATGAAACCGTCATCGATCCCGTGACTACCGATGCGCCGCCGGACCCCTTGCAACTGGGTGCCGCCCCCCCACTGAATCCGTCCCAGCAGGAGGCGGTCGAGGCGATTGCCGGCGCTGAGGGTTTCGCGCCGCTGCTGCTGTATGGCGTCACCGGCAGCGGCAAGACCGAGGTCTACCTGCAGGCGGCCGCCGCCATCCTGCGCCGCGCTGCTGACCAGGCCGGACCGTCCGAACCTGGCCAGCCGGCGCCGGCCCAGATCCTGGTACTGGTGCCGGAAATCAACCTGACCCCGCAGCTGGAAGGCAATATCCGCGCACGTTTCCCGCATCTGAACGTGGTCGCCCTGCACAGCGGCCTGGCCGAGGGTGAGCGCGCCCGCAACTGGCTGGCGGCCCATCTGGGGCAGGCGCACATCGTGCTGGGGACGCGGCTGGCGATCCTGTCGTCGCTGCCGTCGCTGAAGCTCATCGTCATCGACGAGGAACACGATCCCTCCTACAAGCAACAGGAAGGCCTGCGCTACTCCGCGCGCGACCTGGCTGTCTGGCGCGCCCACCAGCTTGGCATCCCGGTGGTGCTGGGTTCGGCCACGCCCTCGCTGGAAACCTGGCAGCACGCCCAGGCCGGCCGCTATCGCCGTCTGGAACTGCGCCAGCGCGCCGCCCTGCAGGCAGTGCTGCCCAGCGTCAAGGTGATCGACATGGAGCGCGACAAGCCCGTCGACGGCCTCACCTCGACCCTGATCGCGGCCGTGCGCAAGCGCCTGGAGCAGGGCGAGCAATCGCTGCTGTTCCTCAACCGGCGTGGCTATGCGCCGGTGCTGGCCTGTGACGCCTGCGGCTGGATCAGCAACTGCATGCGCTGCGATGCCTTCATGGTGGTGCATCGCCCCGAGCGGCGCCTGCGCTGCCACCATTGCAGCCTGGAACTGCATATTCCACGCGCCTGCCCGACCTGTGGCAACGTCGATCTGCAACCGTTGGGACGCGGCACCCAGCGGGTCGAAGAGGGCCTGCATGGCATCTTCCCCGAGGCCCGCATCCTGCGCATCGATGCCGATTCCACCCGCCTCAAGGGCTCGGCCCAGAGCGCCTTCGACAGCGTGCACCGGGGCGAGGTCGATATCCTGATCGGCACCCAGATGGTGGCCAAGGGGCATGATTTCAAAAAGCTCACCCTGGTGGGCGTGCTCAATCCCGATACCGCCCTGTTCTCGCACGACTATCGCGCCAGCGAGCGCCTGTTCGCGCAACTGATGCAGGTGGCCGGCCGCGCCGGCCGCGCCGGGCTGTCGGCCGATGGCAGTTCGGGCGAGGTGCTGATCCAGACCCGCTATCCGCATCACCCGCTGTACCAGGCCGTGATCCGCCACGACTACGATGGTTTTGCCGGTGAATTGCTGGACGAGCGGCGCCAGGCCTATTTCCCGCCCTTCATGTACCAGGCGCTGTTGCGCGCCGAAGGTCGCGAACTGGAGATCGCCATGGGTTTTCTGAAGGAAGCGGCCAGCTTGCTGGACGCCCCGGCCATCACCATCAATGAACCGATCCCGATGACCATGATGCGGGTGGCCAATGTCGAGCGCGCCCAATTGCTGATCGAATGTCCCTCGCGTCCGACACTGCAGGCTTTCCTCAAGGAATGGCTGGCCTTGTTGCGGCAGATGAAGACCCGCGCGCGCTGGTCGCTGGAAGTCGATCCGGTCGATATCTGAGACGGCCCGGGCCGATTTTTGTTGTGATTACGGCATCTTTGCCTCGGCAGGGCGCCGGACTGCACGCAAGCCGCTTGTTCATGCAGCCAACACGGTACGCCTAGCCGGTATAATCTCGGCTGCTCAACCAATTGCAAGCGATCCCTCCGCGCGGCGCCTCACAGCCGCTCCAGCGCCACGGCCGCTTCCGCTTTACCCCTCATTCCCATGCTCGCACAACAGAAACAACGCATCTCCGACCTGTTCTCGTCCGCCCTGCAGCCGCTGCTGGCCGACAGCGGCCTGACGCCGACCATCACCCTGGAGCGCCCGCGCGACGCCTCGCACGGCGACATCGCCTGCAACGTCGCCATGCAACTGGCCAAGCCGCTCAAGAAGAACCCGCGTGAACTGGCGCAAGCCATCGTGGCTGCCGTGATGGCCGACCCGGCCCGCGAAGGCCTGGTGGAATCGGTTGAGATCGCCGGCCCCGGCTTCATCAACCTGCGCGTGGCGGCTGCCGCCAAGCAGGCGGTGGTGAAGGCGATCCACGAACAGGGCGAGGCGTTCGGCCGTGGGTCCGCAGGCGCGGGCCAGAAGGTGCTGGTCGAGTTCGTCTCCGCCAACCCCACCGGTCCGCTGCACGTGGGACACGGTCGTCAGGGCGCGCTGGGCGACGCGTTGTCGTCGCTGCTGGACGTGCAGGGCTACGATGTGCTGCGCGAGTTCTACTACAACGATGCCGGCGTGCAGATCGCCACCCTGGCCACCTCGGTGCAGGCGCGCGCCCGCGGCTTCAAGCCGGGCGATGCCCAATGGCCGGAATCGGCCTACAACGGCGACTACATCGCCGACATCGCGCGTGACTTCCTGGGCAAGAAGACTGTCGCCGCCAGCGATGGCGAACCCGTCACCGGCAGCGGCGATGTCGACGACATCGAATCGATCCGCCGCTTCGCCGTCGCCTACCTGCGTCATGAGCAGGACCTGGACCTGCAGGCCTTCGGCGTGAAGTTCGACAACTACTACCTGGAGTCCTCGCTCTATGCCGACGGCAAGGTGGCCGCCGCCGTGGACGCGCTGGTCAAGGCTGGCAAGACCTACGAGCAGGATGGCGCGCTGTGGCTGCGCACCACCGATTATGGCGACGACAAGGATCGCGTCATGAAGAAGACCGATGGCACCTATACCTACTTCGTGCCCGACGTCGCCTACCATATCAACAAGTGGCAACGTGGCTACGGCAAGGTCATCAATATCCAGGGCAGCGACCACCACGGCACCATTGCCCGCGTGCGCGCCGGCCTGCAGGCAGCCGGCGTGGGTATCCCGCAGGGCTACCCCGACTACGTGCTGCACAAGATGGTCACCGTCATGCGCAACGGCGAAGAGGTCAAGATCTCCAAGCGCGCCGGTTCCTACGTCACCCTGCGTGACCTGATCGAATGGTCGGCCGGCGAGGCCGTCGAAGGCCAGGAACGTGACCTCACCCGCGGCCGCGATGCGGTGCGCTTCTTCCTCATCTCGCGCAAGGCCGATACCGAGTTCGTCTTCGACGTCGACCTGGCCCTGGCCCAGTCCGACGAAAACCCGGTCTACTACGTGCAATACGCCCATGCCCGCATCTGCACCGTGCTGGGCAAGTGGGGTGGCAACGAGGATGAGCTCAAGGACGTGACCGACCTGTCGCTGCTGACCGCGCCGCGTGAAGCGACCCTGCTGGCCAAGCTGGCCGAATACCCGGAGATGCTGGCGCATGCCCTGCAGGAGCTGGGACCGCACCAGGTCGCCTTCTACCTGCGCGATCTGGCAGGCGAACTGCATAGCTACTACAATGCGGAACGCGTGCTGGTCGACGATGTCCCAACCAGGACCGCACGCCTGGCGCTGTTGTCCGCCACCCGTCAGGTACTGCGCAACGGCCTGGCCCTGTTGGGCGTATCGGCTCCGGCCAGAATGTAAACAAGCAGCTAAAGAGAAACGTGAAACCGTTGAACGCGAAACATCACAAGCAGGCCGGCGGTACGCTGCTCGGCCTGATCCTGGGTTTGATCGTCGGCCTGGGCATCGCCGTGGGCGTAGCCCTGATGATCACCAAGTCGCCCATCCCCTTCGTCAACAAGGTGGTTCGCCCCGAACGGGCCGATCCGACCCCGGCCCAGGCGGCCGATCCCAACCGTCCGCTCTACGGTAACCGCGACATCGCCCGCGAGGCTGCGCGCGACCAGCAGCAGTCGCAGACCCCGGTGCCGCCCAATACCGCCGCTGCCCAGCCGGTGCCGCCAGTGGCTCCGGTACCGCAGGCCGCGACCCCGCCGGCCAAGCAGCCTGACACCAGGACTGCGGACGCCAAGCCGTCTGCCGCCGCGCCGTCCGCCTCCAAGAACGACAGCAACGACGACAAGTGGACCTACTTCCTGCAGACTGGCGCCTTCCGTGACCAGGCCGATGCCGAAAGCGCCCGCGCCAAGCTGGCCCTGCTCGGTTTCGAAGCCCGCGTTACCGAACGTACCGCTGACAGCGGCGTGCTCTATCGCGTACGCATCGGTCCCTTCGACCATGCCGAGGCGATGAACCGCACGCGCAGCAAGCTGTCCGATAACGGGGTCGATGCCGCCATCGTGCGCATTCCCAAGTAATCCACAGCGCACCGACGCTGCCGGCGGCAAGGGATGACCGCCCGGCATCGGGTGCAGACCGGCGCACAGGCCGGTTCCAAACGACTATCCATCAGAGAGGGTAATACCATGCGTTTCCATCAAAAGCTGCTGGCAGCCGTCAGCTTTGGCGTACTGGCCTTCACCGCCAGCGTCGGCGCCTCGGCCTCGCCGGCCAATCCGCAAGTGGGCAGCGACTACCGCGTGCTGGAACAGGCCCAGCCGACCGACTCCGGCAACAAGGTCGAGGTCACCGAATTCTTCTGGTTCGACTGCCCGCACTGCGCCGCATGGGACCCCTCGCTGACCGCCTGGGTCAAGAAGCAGGGCGACAAGATCAACTTCAAGAAGGTGCCGGTGGCCTTCCGCGACAGCTTCGTGCCGCAGCAGAAGCTGTACTACACGCTGGAAGCGATGGGCAAGGCGGATGAGCTGACCCCCAAGATCTTCCACGCCATCCACGTCGAGAACCAGCGCATCAACACCGACAAGACCATCCTGGCCTACATCGAGAAGGCGGGTATCGACAAACAGAAATTCCTCGACCTGTACAACTCCTTCGGCGTGCAGACCAAGGCCCGCCGTGCCGCCCAGCTGCAGGAAGCCTACAAGGTCGACGGCGTGCCCATGATCGCCATCGACGGTCGTTACGTGACCTCGCCGGCCGTGGTCGGCGTGGCCCTGGCCAACCAGCCCGAGTCGATGCAGCAGGCCGCTGCCCTGCAGGTGATGGATCACCTGGTGGCCAAGGTGGCGGCCGAGAAGGCTGCTGGCGGCGCTGCAGCCAAAAAGAAGTAAGCTTCACCTGTCCTGCACGGTCCGCGTCCGCAAGGCCGCGGACCGTTGTCATTTGAGCCCGGGCATGTCCGCCTCGTCGCAACCCTTCACATTCCCCCAGGAGCCGGCATGGCCACCCTTCCCGTCGTCGCAGCCCAGGAACGCGTCTTCCTGACCGGAGCTTCCAGCGGCATCGGCATGGCCCTGGCGCGCGCCTATGCACAGCGTGGCGCGGTCCTGGGGCTGGTGGCACGGCGTGGCGCCGAGCTGGACGCCTTGCGCGCCAGCCTGCCGCATCCTGAACGGCATCGCGTGTATGCGCTTGATGTCACCGATCATGCCGCCCTGGCCACTGCCGCAGAGTCTTTCATGACCGAGTTCGGTGGCGCCGATGTGGTCATCGCCAACGCCGGCATCTCCCAAGGAACGCTCACCGAATACCAGGAAGACCTGCGCGCCTTCGAGCGCATCCTGGCCGTCAATGTCACCGCCACCTTTGCCACCTTCACGCCCTTCGTGGCGCGCATGAAAGCACAACCCGAGGCACAGCGTCGCCGCTGCCGCCTGGTCGGCATCGGCAGCGTGGCCGGTATCCGTGGCCTGCCCGGTGCCGAGGCCTACAGCGCCTCCAAGGCTGCCGTGATCAGCTACTGCGAATCGCTGCGGGTGGAATTGCGCGCTTCCGGCATCAAGGTCGTGACCATTGCGCCCGGCTACATCGACACCCCCATGACCCGCGTGAACACCTATCGCATGCCCTTCCTGATGCCGGTGGAACGCTTCGCCGAACGCGCCGTACAGAGCATCGCCGAAGGTGTCAGCTACCGTGTCATTCCCTGGCAGATGGGGGTGGTGGCCAAGTTGCTCAGACTGTTGCCGAACTGGTTGTACGATATGGCCTTCGCCCGCGCCCCGCACAAGCCCCGCAATCTCTAACAACCCGACCCAGCGGCGCCCAGCGCCGCGTCTGGAGTTTTTCATGAAGATCATTTTCGCCGGCACGCCGGAATTTGCCGCCGTCGCCCTCGAAGCCCTCTACGCCGCCGGTCACGAGATCACCCTGGTCCTGACCCAGCCTGACCGCCCCGCCGGACGCGGCATGCAGCTGCAGGCCTCGCCGGTCAAGCAATGCGCGTTGAAGCACGGCACGCCGGTGGCGCAGCCCGTCTCGCTGCGCCTGAACGGCAAGTACCCCGAGGTCGCGCAGGAAGCGCATGTGCTGCTGCAATCGACTCCGCATGACGTGATGGTGGTGGCCGCCTACGGCCTGATCCTGCCGCGCAGCGTGCTCGACATCCCGCGTTACGGCTGCATCAACATCCACGGCTCGCTCCTGCCGCGCTGGCGCGGCGCCGCCCCCATCCACCGCGCCATCGAGGCCGGCGACACCGAGACCGGCATCACCATCATGCAGATGGAAGAAGGACTGGATACCGGCCCGATGATGTTGATCGAAAGCCTGCCCATCACTGACGATGACACCACCGGCAGCCTGCATGACAAGCTCGCCGCGCTGGGCGGCCGGATGATCGTGGAAGCCATGGAGAAGCTGGAGCGCGGCGCATTGCCGGCCACGCCGCAACCGGAAGAGGGCGCCAACTACGCCGCCAAGATCGCCAAGGAAGAGGCTGCTCTGGACTTCAGCCAGAGCGCAGAGCAACTGGCGCGCCGCATCCGCGCCTTCAATCCTTTCCCCGGCGCCACCGGCCGCTTTGGCGACACCGTGGTCAAGCTGTGGCAGGCGCGTCCGGTGACCGTGGTGCAGCAGGGCGAACCCGGCCAGGTGTTGTCGGCTGATGCCCAGGGCGGGATCGTGGTGGCCTGCGGCGAAGGCGCGCTGCTGCTGACCGAATTGCAGAAGCCCGGCGGCAAGCGCCTGCCGGCGGCGGAATTCCTGAAGGGTTTCCCGCTGGAAGGCGGCCGCTTCGCCTGAGCGGGTGCGCTCAGGCGTATTGCTTGAGCACGTGCGGCAGATGCCGCCAGAACAGCTCCGCACCCAGATGGACGCGGGCTTGCCAGTCATCGGCGGCATCGTCGTCGGCGCCGTCGGTGACGAACTTGAAGGCCCGCCAGGGCAGCCCGAAATGGTGGCAGACGCGGGCAATGGCAAACAACTCCATGTCTACCAGATCGACGCCCTGCGCCACCAGCCAGTCATCGGCTGCAGTGACGAAGCTGTCCCCGGTGCCGCACAGCACGCCGGGGTGGCCGGATTCCAGGCGCGGCGGCTGTTGCTCCTGGTTCATCAGCGGCGTCACGCCACGTGGCGCCAGCGGCATGGCCGCCATGTCGCGCTGGATCACCGCCGCCACCTCCAGCAGACCGTCATGCAAGGGATCGATCTTGCCAGCCGTGCCGAAGTTGATCACCAGGCGCGGTTGTCGTTCCAGGATGGCCCGGGTGGCGTGCAGCGCGGCATTGACCTTGCCGACGCCGCAATAGAGCAGCTCCACGCCAGCAGGCGCGTCGGCGGCCTGGAGTTCGCTTTCCAGGGCGGTCAGGATAAGAATGGGGCGATGCGCTGTCATCTTTGTCAACAGTTAATGGATTGCAAGCAAATCCAGCCGCAAAGGCCGGCCGGCGCGGGGTGGTAGGGCGCTTTCGCGTATAATCTGGCTCTCATTTTTGCCTGTAAAACCGGTCGGTCCACGGTCGGTCCAGACCGGTTTTTTTGTCCCGCCAAAGCGTGGACAGTCCCGCAGACAGGCCCGCATTGTTGCCGCAACCAGAGAAAAACGCCAGATGAAGCCGAACGAACTGTGCCAGACCGAATTGCTGCTGCGCGACCTGATGTCGCAGCGCATCCTCATCCTCGATGGTGCCATGGGCACCATGATCCAGCGCTACAAGCTGACCGAAGAGGATTATCGTGGCCAGCGTTTTGCCGACTTCAGCGTTCCCGGCAAGGAGATGTTCGTCAAGGGCAATAATGAGCTGCTCTCGCTGACCCAGCCGCACATCATCCAGGAAATCCACGAGCAATACCTGGCTGCCGGCGCCGACCTGATCGAGACCAATACCTTCGGCGCCACCAGTGTGGCCCAGGACGATTACCACATGGCCCATCTGGTCTACGAGATGAACGTGGAATCGGCCCGCCTGGCCCGCGCCGCCTGCGACAAGTATTCCACCCCGGACAAGCCGCGCTTCGTGGCCGGCGCCCTTGGCCCCACGCCCAAGACCGCCTCGATCTCGCCGGACGTCAATGACCCCGCCGCGCGTAACGTGACTTTCAATCAACTGGTGACCGCGTACCTGGAACAGACGCGCGCGCTGGTCGAAGGCGGCGCCGACGTGCTGCTGGTCGAGACCATCTTCGACACCCTGAACTGCAAGGCTGCGCTGTTCGCCATCGATACCTTCTTCGAGGAAAGCGGCAAGCGCCTGCCCATCATGATCTCCGGTACCGTTACCGACGCGTCCGGCCGCATCCTGTCGGGCCAGACCGTGACCGCCTTCTGGAATTCCATCCGTCATGCGCGCCCGCTGACCGTGGGCCTGAACTGCGCGCTGGGCGCAGCGCTCATGCGTCCCTATGCGGAAGAACTGTCGCGCATCGCCGATACCTTCGTCTGCATCTACCCCAATGCCGGCCTGCCCAATCCGATGAGCGATACCGGCTTCGACGAGACGCCCGATGTCACCTCGGCGCTGTTGAAGGAATTCGCCGAGAGCGGCTTCGTCAACGTCGCCGGCGGCTGCTGCGGTACCACGCCGCCGCACATCAAGGCCATTGCCGAGACGGTCGCCACCATCGCCCCGCGCAAGCTGCCTGAAGTCACCCACGAGATGCGCCTGTCGGGCCTGGAGCCCTTCACCATCAATGACGAATCGCTCTATGTGAACGTCGGTGAGCGCACCAACGTGACCGGCTCCAAGGCCTTCGCCCGCCTGATCCTCAACGAACAATACGACGAAGCCCTGGCCGTGGCGCGCCAGCAGGTCGAGAACGGCGCACAGATCATCGACATCAACATGGACGAGGCGATGCTGGACTCGGTCGCCGCCATGACGCGCTTCCTGAACCTGATCGCGTCGGAACCGGACATCGCCCGCGTGCCCATCATGATCGACTCCTCCAAGTGGGAAGTCATCGAGGCCGGCCTGAAGTGCGTGCAGGGCAAGTCCATCGTCAACTCCATCTCGATGAAGGAGGGCGAAGAGAAATTCCTGCGCGAAGCCAAGCTGTGCCGTCGTTACGGCGCGGCCGTGATCGTCATGGCCTTCGACGAAGTGGGCCAGGCCGATACCTTCGCGCGCAAGACCGAGATCTGCGAGCGCGCCTATCGCCTGCTGGTGGACAAGCTGGATTTCCCGCCCGAAGACATCATCTTTGACCCCAACATCTTCGCGGTCGCAACAGGTATCGAAGAGCACAACAACTACGCGGTCGACTTCATCGAAGCCACCCGCTGGATCCACGAGAACCTGCCCTACGCCAAGATCAGTGGCGGCGTCTCCAACGTCTCCTTCAGCTTCCGTGGCAATGACCCGGCGCGTGAGGCGATCCACACCGTGTTCCTGTATCACGCCATCAAGGCCGGCATGACCATGGGCATCGTCAACGCCGGCATGATCGGCGTCTATGACGACCTGCCGGCCGAGCTGCGCGAGCGTGTCGAGGACGTGGTGCTGAACCGCCGCGACGACGCCACCGAGCGCATGATCGAATACGCCGCCAACCTGAAGGCCGGCGACAAGAAGGAAGAAGCCACCCTGGAATGGCGCAGCGAACCGGTTGCCAAGCGCCTCTCGCATGCGCTGGTACACGGCATCACGCAATGGATCGTGGAAGATACCGAAGAGGCGCGCCAGCAGATCGCCGCCGACGGTGGTCGCCCCATCCACGTCATCGAAGGTCCGCTGATGAATGGCATGAACGTGGTCGGTGACCTGTTCGGCCAGGGCAAGATGTTCCTGCCGCAGGTGGTCAAGTCGGCCCGCGTGATGAAGCAGGCCGTGGCGCACCTGATCCCCTTCATCGAAGAGGAAAAGCGCCAGCTCGAGATCACCACCGGCGAGGTCGCCAAGGCCAAGGGCAAGATCGTGATTGCCACCGTCAAGGGCGACGTCCACGACATCGGCAAGAACATCGTCACCGTGGTCCTCCAGTGCAACAACTTCGAGGTGGTCAACATGGGCGTGATGGTGCCCTGCGCCGAGATCCTGGCCAAGGCCAAGGAAGAGAAGGCCGACATCATCGGCCTGTCCGGCCTGATCACGCCCTCGCTGGAAGAGATGGCCTACGTCGCCAAGGAAATGCAGCGCGACCCGTATTTCGCCGGCATCAAGATGCCGCTCATGATCGGCGGCGCCACCACCTCGCGCGCCCATACCGCCGTCAAGATCGCACCGAACTATCAAGGTCCGGTGGTCTATGTGCCGGACGCCTCGCGTGCCGTGTCGGTGGCGCAGTCGCTGCTGGCCGACGAGCAGAAGAGCCAGTACGTCACCGAGCTCAACGCCGACTACGAGCGCATCCGCGAGCAGCACGCCAGCAAGAAGGCCGCGCCCATGCTGTCGCTGGCGGCCGCCCGCACCAACAAGACGCGGCTGGAATTTGCCCCGGTCAAGCCCAAGTTCATCGGTCGTCGCCTGTTCAAGAATGTCGACCTGGCTCTGCTGGCCAACTACATCGACTGGGGCCCTTTCTTCCAGACCTGGGACCTGGCCGGACCTTACCCCGCCATCCTCACCGATGAGGTCGTGGGCGAAGCTGCCACCAAGGTCTTCGAAGAAGCCCAGGCCATGCTGAAGAAGATCATCGATGGCCGCTGGCTCACCGCCAATGGCGTCATTTCGCTGTTGCCGGCCAATACCGTCAACGACGACGACATCGAGATCTACACCGACGACAGCCGCAGCCAGGTCGCCTTCACCTACTACGGCCTGCGTCAGCAGACCGAGAAGCCGGTGGTCGATGGCGTGGCGCGTCCCAACCAGTGCCTGTCGGACTTCATCGCGCCCAAGGATTCGGGCGTGCAGGATTACATCGGCTTGTTCGCCGTCACCGCCGGCCTGGGTATCGAAAAGTACGAGAAGCGCTTCGAGGATGCGCATGACGATTACTCCTCCATCATGCTCAAGGCCCTGGCCGACCGCCTGGCCGAGGCCTTCGCCGAATACCTGCACGAACGCGTGCGCAAGGACCTGTGGGGCTATGCCGCCGACGAGCAGTTGAGCAGCACCGACCTGATCAAGGAAAAATACCTCGGCATCCGCCCCGCACCGGGCTATCCGGCCTGCCCGGAGCACACCGTCAAGGCTGACGCTTTCCGCACCATGCAGTGTGACGAGATCGGCATGCAGTTGACCGAGTCCTATGCCATGTTCCCCGGTGCCTCGGTCTCGGGTTTCTACTTCGCTCACCCGCAGTCGAAGTACTTCGTGGTCGGCAAGATCGGCGCCGACCAGGTCGAGGACATGGCCCGCCGTCGCCAGGTGTCCAGGGACGAGCTGGAACGCTGGCTCGCGCCCAACCTGTAAGTCCCCCATGCCCGGCCTGCGCGCCGGGCAGTTTTTCCTGTGGCTTGTATTCGGCCGCCGTCCTGCTATCATCCACGCCCGCCGTTCCGTAGCCCTTGCTTTAGCCATGATCGATTCCGCTGACCACGTCACCCATGCACTGCCCGTGACCGTGGCCACGCGCCTGCACTTCTCGGACGGCAAGTCGCGCGCCATCTTCACGGTGGACCTGGTGCAGGACCTCCTGGGCGACTGGGTGCTCACGCAGGCGTGGGACGGTGCCGAGGGCCGCAGCGCGGTGCGCCGCGTGGTGGTCGACGGCCACGAGCAGGGCCTGCAGATGCTGCAGAAAATCGCCCGCCACAAGGAGCGCCTGGGCTTTCGCCAGGTCCATCTGTATCACGTCGGCTGATTACGTCGGCTGATTACGTCGGCTGATCAAGTCGTCTCGCCTCGCCGGCGGCAGGCGCTCATCTGCAAGCCGGCGCGACCCATGTTAGGCTAGTCGGCCTGCACCAGCCAGGTGCAATCCGTCAGCGGCAGATAAGACATCAGAAACGCCGCTGAAGAAAACAAGACCCGATCGATATAAAGATATAAAAATTAGTCCGGAGACCGACTGTGCCACCCTCATTGCCCCCAGAGTCCGCAGCTGCCGACCGTCATCAGGTCGATTCCTCCTATGCCGTGATACGTCTGTGCATCACCATGGTCTTGATGGTCGTGGGCGCCAGCGGCATGTACGTGATGGCGGTGGTGCTGCCGGCAGTGCAGACCCATTTCCAGGTGGATCGCGGCCTGGCCTCCATGCCCTACACGCTGACCATGCTCGGCGTGGGCGTAGGTGGCCTGCTGATGGGTCGCATGGCCGACCGCTCCGGCATCATGCGCCCCTTGCTGCTGGGCGGCGTCTGCCTGGGCGGGGGCTTCATCGCCGCGGCATTGGCGCCCAATATCTGGTTCTTCATGGCGGCGCACTGTGTGCTGATCGGCCTGCTGGGCACGGCCTGTACCTTTTCCCCGCTGGTGGCCGACACGTCGTTGTGGTTCCGCAAGCGGCGCGGCATCGCCGTGGCGGTCTGCGCCAGCGGCAACTACCTGGGCGGCGCGATCTGGCCGCCCATCGTCCAGCATTTCGTCGACAGCGTCGGTTGGCAGCAGACCTATATCGGCCTGGGCATCACCTGTACGCTGACCATGTGCTCGCTGGCCCTGCTCATGCGCGCCCGTCCTCCCGCGCAGGAAAGTGGCGCGACCAGCGCTCGCCTGGGCGGCGGACCGCGTCCCTTCGGCCTCTCGCCCGGTGCGGCGCAGTTGCTGCTGTGCGTGGCCGGCGTGGCCTGTTGCGTGGCCATGGCCATGCCCCAGGTGCACATCGTGGCCTACTGCGGCGATCTCGGTTACGGCCCGGCACGTGGCGCCCAGATGCTGTCGTTGATGCTGGCCTGCGGCGTGATCAGCCGTCTGGTCTCGGGGGCCATCTGTGACCGCATCGGCGGCCTGCGCACCCTGTTGCTGGGTTCCATGCTGCAGGGCCTGTCGCTGCTGCTGTTCATCCCCTTCGACAGCCTGGCCTCGCTGTACATCATCTCGGCCCTGTTCGGCCTGTTCCAGGGCGGCATCGTGCCTTCCTACGCCATCATCGTGCGCGAATACTTCCCGGCGGCCGAAGCCGGCCAGCGGGTGGGGGCGGTCATCATGGCGACCATGTTCGGCATGGCCCTGGGTGGCTGGATGTCGGGGACGATCTTCGACCTGACCGGCTCCTATCACGCTGCCTTCGCCAATGGCATCGGCTGGAACCTGCTCAACCTGGGTATCGCAATCCTGCTGCTGACCCGTGCGCGCGGCATGCGCTTGCGGGCGGCCTGAGGACGAACAGCGGGCACACAGCGCGGTCGTAGTTGGCAGCGTAGCGGCTTTCAGCTACGCTGCCGGGTCAACCGATCAATGCATCTCCGAGCACCCATTCCGCCATGTTCATCCTCTTCCTCAAGGCCGTGGTCCTGATCCCGATCACGCTGCTGCCCATCCTCAACCCGCTGGGCATTGCTCCGGTGTTCGCCAACCTGCTGGGCAACGTCAGCCGCAGCACCGAAAAGCGTATCGCACGCCAGGTTGCCATCAATTGCTGGTTCATGCTCGTGGCGGCGATCTTCATCGGCTCGCATGTGCTGACCTTCTTCGGCATCTCGCTACCCATCGTGCGCGTGGGAGGTGGTCTGCTGGTGGCTGTATCAGGCTGGAGGCTGTTGAACGACAACAGCCAGGACAGTTCGATTCCGAACCAGGTCGCCAAGACCTATGACGAAGACCTGCCCGATGACGAGATCAAGGCCCGCAGTTTCTACCCGATGAGCTTCCCGCTCACCGTCGGTCCGGGCACCATCGCCGCCTCCATCACGCTGGGTGCCAATACGCCCACGCGCTTGCTGGATTGGGTGATTTCGGTGGGCAGCGCCGCCCTCGGTGCGGCCTTGACCGCGCTGGTGATCTTCCTCTGCTACAACTATGCGCACAAGCTGGTGGTGCTGATGGGGCGCCTGGGCACCATGGTGGTGCTGCGCCTGTCGGCCTTCATCCTGTTGTGTATCGGCATCCAGATCTTCTGGTCGGGGATGTCGGCGCTGCTGGCCGAGGCGGGTATCAGCGGCGTGGCGCCGTGAAATGTTCAGGCCCTCCAGTCTTGACGACGGTGCGGCCTATTTCAGCCAGCCCAGTTCATCCAGCGCATCCTGTACCAGCTCCAGGCGGAGTACGGGGTTGTCCAGCGCCAGCAGGCTCTGCTTGAGTTCCACGGTGATGGGCATCATCTCGGCCCAGCGGTTGGCGACCCAGCCGCAGTCGTCCAGCCGGTAAGGCGCGGCGATCGGCACCTCACTTTCCGGCAGGCCCTGGCGCAGCACCGACTGCAACAGATTGTCCAGCGCCTGCACGGTATTGCCCAGTTCGTCGGGGATCTTCACGGCGCGATCGGCTTCCATCATTTCCACCTGCGCCGTCCACAGGCCATGCTTCTGCTGCTCGGCCTGCAGGATGCGGAAGCGCTCGTCACCCAGGCAGGCAACGCGCATCAGGCCGGGGGAAGGTGTGCTCCATTCCTTGATGTGCGCCATCGTGCCCACGCCAACGAAACGCTCGCTCTGTCCCGGACGACGCACCTCGGAGCCTGCCGTCAGGGCCACCACGCCAAAGCCACTGCCTTCGGCGATGCACTTGCCGATCATGTCCAGATAGCGCACCTCGAAGATCTGCAGCGGCAGGCGTCCTTCCGGAAAGAGCGTGCTGGCCAGCGGAAACAGTGGAATGGTCCGGGCCGAGATCGGCGGGCGCGGGGTCGCGGGGGCAGCGGGCATCATCACTCCGGATGGCGATCAGTCATGAGCGCAGAGCATACCTGTTCTCGGCCACGCATTCATAGCGCTGCACGATGTAGCCATTGTCATCCACGCTTTCCAGGTAGACGTCGAACTGCCACAGCCGCGCCATGTGCCGCAGCACCTCGTTGGTGCTGTCGCCCAGTGACCGGCCGTCGCTGCGGAAGTGGCGCAGCGTCAGACTGCGATTGCCGCGCGTGTTGACCGACCAGACCTGGATGTTGGGCTCGCGGTGGTTGATGTCGTACTGCCGCGAGAGTGCCTGACGCACGTACTGGAAGCCGCGCTCGTTGTGGATGGCCGAGACCTCGATCTCGCTGCGCGCCTCATCGTCCAGGACGGCGAACATGCGCATGTCGCGCATGAGCTTGGGCGAGAGGTACTGGGCAATGAAGCTCTCATCCTTGTAGTTGCGCATCACGTATTGCAGGGTATCGAGCCAGTTGCTGCCGGCGATTTCGGGGAACCACTCGCGGTCTTCGTCGCTCGGATGCTCGCAGATGCGGCGGATGTCGCTCATCATCGAGAAGCCCAGGGCATAGGGATTGATGCCGTTGTAATAGGGTTTGGTGATGGGCGGCTGGAACACCACATTGCTGTGCGAATGCAGGAATTCCATCATGAAGCCATCGGTGAGGCGGCCCTGGTCGTAGAGCGTATTCAACAGCGTGTAATGCCAGAAGGTGGCCCAGCCTTCGTTCATCACCTGGGTCTGGCGCTGCGGATAGAAATACTGGCCGACCTTGCGCACGATGCGGATCACCTCGCGTTCCCAGGGCTCCAGCAGCGGCGCATTCTTTTCGGCGAAGTAGAGCAGGTTTTCCTGGGGCTCGGAGGGGAAGCGCCCCTCGACGGCGGCGGCGGCGGTTTCCTTCTTCGCCGGCAGGGTGCGCCAGAGCTCGTTGACCTGCGACTGCATGTAGGCCTCGCGCTCGCGCTGGCGGGCCTTTTCCTGCGCCAGCGACAGTCGTTGCGGACGCTTGTAGCGGTCCACGCCGTAGTTCATCAGGGCATGGCAGGAGTCCAGCAGTTCCTCGACCCGCTCGAAACCATGCCGTTCTTCGCACTCGGCGATGTAATTGCGTGCATACACCAGATAATCGATGATGGCGCTGGCATCGGTCCACAACTGGAACAGGTAGTTGCCCTTGAAGAAGGAGTTGTGACCATAGGCCGCGTGGGCGATGACCAGGGCCTGCATGGTCATCGTGTTCTCTTCCATCAGATAGGCGATGCAGGGATCGGAGTTGATCACGATCTCGTAGGCCAGCCCCATCTGGCCGCGCTTGTAATCGCGCTCGGTCAGCATGAAGTGCTTGCCGTAGGACCAGTGGCGATAGTTGACCGGCATGCCATGCGAGGCATAGGCATCCATCATCTGCTCGGCCGTGATGATCTCCAGCTGGATCGGATAGATGTCGAGCTGGTAGTCCTTGGCCACCCGCGCGATTTCCTCGTTGTAGCGTTCGATGAGCTGGAAGTCCCAGTCCGAGGGGCAGGGCAGCGGATCATGCTTGAAGCGGCTGTTCATGCGTGCACCTGTTTTTCAAAGAGTTCGCGGAAGACCGGATAGATCTCGGCAGCCGACTGCACCTTCTTCATGGCGAAGTGCGGGTGCGACTCGATCAGTTGCAGATATTCGGTCCACAGGTTCTGTTCCGGCTCGGCCACCTGGATGTAGGCGAAGTAGCGGGTCAGCGGCAGGATGGCGGACTCCAGCAGTTCACGGCATTTTGGCGAATCGTCGTTCCAGTTGTCGCCATCCGAGGCTTGCGCGCCGTAGATGTTCCATTCGCTGGGCGAGTAGCGCTTGGTGATGATCTCGTGCATCAGTTCCAGGGCGCTGGAGACCACCGTGCCGCCGCTTTCCTGCGAGTGGAAGAAGGTGTTTTCATCGACCTCGTCGGCGCGTGTATGGTGGCGGATGAAGACCACTTCGATGTGCTCGTAGTTACGCGTCAGGAACAGGTAGAGCAGGATGAAGAAGCGCTTGGACAGGTCCTTGCGCTGTTCATCCATCGAGCCCGATACGTCCATCACGCAGAACATCACGGCGCGGCTGGAAGGTTGCGGTTGACGCACCCGGTTCACATAGCGCAGGTCGAAGGGGTCGATGAAGGGGATGCGCAGGATGCGGGCGCGCAAATGCTTCACTTCCTCTTCCAGCAACTGGATGTCGGCGCTGTGCTCCTCGGGTTTGCGCTTCATCTCGGCCAGCGTTTCCTCGGCCACCTCGAGCTGGCGCTGCAAGGGCCCACCCAGGGCGATGCGGCGGCCCAGCGAAGAGCGCAGCGAGCGCACCACGTCGATGTTGTTGGGCGATCCATCGACCGAATAACCGGCGCGCTGGTTCTTCCAGTTGGGCACCTGCAGCAGGTTGGTTTCCACCAGGCGCGGCAGTTCCAGGTCCTCGAAGAAGTAATGCATGAATTCTTCGCGGGTCAGTTCGAAGGTGAAATCGTCCTGGCCTTCACCATCGTTGCTGGCGCTGCTGCCGCCACCGCCGCCACTGCCACCGTTCTGGCGCGGGATGCGGTCACCTTGCAGGTAATCCTGGTTGCCCGGATGTACGGCCTCGCGCTTGCCCCCCTTGCCGTGATGGAAGAAGGGTTCGGTGACATCCTTGCGCGGGATGCTGATGCTCTTGGATTTTTCGAGGTCGGTGATGCTGCGGTCGCGCACGGCGTCCGCGACCGAACGTTGGATATGCCCCTTGAAGCGCCGCAGGAAGCGCTCCCGGTTGGCGATGCTCTTGTTCTTGCCAGCCAGCCTGCGGTCGATGATCTGATGCAGCACTCGGTTCTCCTGCTAGTGGTCGGCGGGCCGCACAGGGTGGCACGCGCCGAAGGGTCGCAGCGGGCATCGCCCTGACGGTCGGGCAGGACGATGCGCGACTGCGGCGCTTACGAGGACTTGCGCACGCGCAGGTACCATTCGCACAGCAGGCGCACCTGCTTGGGCGTATAGCCCTTGCTGACCATGCGATTGACGAAGTCTTCGTGTTTCTGCATTTCCTCGGTGGAGCCCTTGGCATTGAAGGAGATCACCGGCAGCAGGTCTTCGGTGTTGGAGAACATCTTCTTCTCGATCACCACACGCAGCTTTTCGTAGCTGGTCCACAGCGGATTCTTGCCACCGTTGTTGACCCGCGCGCGCAGTACGAAGTTGACGATCTCGTTGCGGAAGTCCTTGGGATTGCTGATGCCGGCCGGCTTCTCGATCTTTTCCAGTTCCGCATTCAGGGCGGCGCGGTCGAAGCTCTCGCCGGTGTCGTGATCGCGGTATTCCTGGTCCTGGATCCAGAAGTCGGCGTAGGTCACGTATCGATCGAAGACGTTCTGACCATATTCCGAGTACGACTCCAGGTAGGCGGTCTGGATTTCCTTGCCGATGAATTCGGCATAGCGCGAGGCCAGCGTGTCCTTCACGAAGGAGAGGTATTTCTGCTCGGCTTCCTGCGGGAACTGTTCACGCTCGATCTGCTGTTCCAGCACATACATCAGGTGCACCGGATTGGCCGCGACCTCGGTGGTATCGAAGTTGAACACCCGCGACAGAATCTTGAAGGCGAAGCGGGTGGAAATGCCGTTCATGCCCTCGTCGACGCCGGCATAGTCGCGGTACTCCTGATAGGACTTGGCCTTGGGGTCGGTGTCCTTCAGGTTCTCGCCGTCATAGACCTGCATCTTGGAGAAGAGGCTGGAGTTTTCCGGCTCCTTGAGCCGCGTGAGCACCGAGAACTGCGCCATCATCTTCAGCGTGCCGGGGGCGCAGGTGGCCTTGCCCAGCGAGGAGCTGCGGATCAGTTTTTCGTAGATCTTGATTTCTTCGGACACACGCAGGCAATACGGCACCTTGACGATGAAGATGCGGTCCAGCAGCGCTTCGTTGTTCTTGTTGTTGCGGAAGGCCTTCCATTCCGATTCGTTGGAGTGGGCCAGGATGACGCCATCGAAGGGAATCGCGCCGAAGCCTTCAGTGCCCTTGAAGTTGCCTTCCTGGGTTGCCGTCAGCAGCGGGTGCAGCACCTTGATGGGCGCCTTGAACATTTCCACGAATTCCAGCAGACCCTGGTTGGACAGGCACAGCCCGCCCGAGTAGCTGTAGGCGTCGGCGTCGTCCTGCGAATACTGCTCCAGCTTGCGGATGTCGACCTTGCCCACCAGCGTCGAGATGTCCTGGTTGTTTTCATCACCCGGCTCGGTCTTGGAAATACCGATCTGGCGCAGGATCGACGGGTAGCGCTTGACCACGCGGAACTGGCGGATATCGCCGTTGTACTCGTGCAGGCGCTTGACGGCCCAGGGACTCAGGATGGGTTTGAGGTAGCGGCGCGGGATGCCGTATTGCTCCTCGAGGATGGCGCCGTCCTCGTCGTAGTCGAACAGGCCCAGCGGCGATTCATTGACCGGCGAACCCTTGATGGAATAGAAAGGCACCTGTTCCATCAGCTGCTTGAGACGTTCGGCGATGGAGGACTTGCCGCCGCCCACCGGACCCAGCAGGTAGAGAATCTGCTTCTTCTCTTCCAGCCCCTGGGCGGCATGGCGGAAATAGGAAACCACTTGCTCGATCACTTCTTCCGCGCCGTAGAACTCCTTGAAGGCGGGGTAGACCTTGATGACCTTGTTGGCGAAGATGCGCGAGAGGCGCGGATCTTCCCGGGTATCGACCTTCTCCGGTTCGCCGATGGCCATCAGCATCCGTTCGGCAGCCGATGCATAGACTGCCGGGTCGTTCTTGCAAAGATTCAGATACTCTTCAAGCGATAATTCTTCTTCTCTGGTCTTGTCGAACCGGCTTGCAAAGCTGCTGTAGATATCCATACCACCTCCGTCGCTCTCAAAAAAGTACGAAACAGATTCATATGTCTGGACTTGCCATCTGCGGTTATCGAAGAACGCGTCGGTGACTCGGGAAAGCGTCATTGCCGGTGTGTTCTTTGAAAGCCGTAGCATCCACAGCGTGATGCGAAGATCTTTTCACTTCTGGTTTTTATTCTAGTCCTTTTTTTGCTTCCTCTTTGCTTCCAGGTAGTGATCCATTGTGTCCGGCATGGTTCATCTGATGCGCAGATTTTCTGAAGTGTCGCTAGCCGTCGCCATGAACCATCCCTCTTGATCGCACCAATCCCATCGCGCCGCTTGCGAAGAAATCTTCTGCCCGTGCTCTTTCAATGTGCGGATTGCTGCAGCGGTTGACCTCACGGTGCGCTATTTTCGCGCAGCGCGCCATCATAAAAACCCTGATGGCCGACGGGACAAAACCGGCAGACAATGTCCGCCTGGTCAGGTTGGCAGGCGCTTCGCCTGTGTTTGTCGTCTCCTGGCTCCGGTGCGGATCGCACACTGATGACTACCCCATGTCCCTTATAGCTGGAATCGTGCCAGCCCGGTATGACTTATTTCTACCCGCCGCGTGGAGGCGCTCTCTTTTTTGTAACGATGGCGCCCGGTTGCGGCGGTTGTTGCTGATCTGCCTCATCCCATGGCGTCAATCGACGTCGCAATGAAATGCTTTAGATGATTTTCGTCCGGTTCAACTGCCGGACGCGGCACCGGCCTGATCCGGTGATGGCACTGTGGCGAGTGCAATGGGCGGGTAGGGATTCATGTTGATCAGGCAACTTATTTCCGACTCTTCGTCCAGGCGAGGCAAATCTGCCACGATCCTGTCGCAAACTCGGCCGTTGGTGGCTGTCCGGGGCCTGGAAATCGCATAAGTCATTGACAGCTAAGTGGAAAATGCAGTCTAATTCAGGGTTCACCATCTGAAGAATTGCGCGCGGTGCCGACGCAGTGCTGTTTCAGTTGCCCGCCGGTCGATTACCCAGGTAAGCCAACCGGGTGGTGGCAGAGGCCAACAAATGGTGTCAGCGATGCAGGGGCTGCCGGCTTACATGGCGGCAGGGCATCGGTGATGCGGAACAGGCACACCGAAAGCGGTTCCAGAATTCCGATTTATTTTTGCTGTTTGCTCCAAGGCAGCCCAACTTAGCGAGTCCAACATGAAACGTACTTACCAACCTTCCGTCGTGCGTCGCAAGCGTACCCATGGTTTCCGTGCCCGTATGGCAACCCGTGGCGGCCGTGCCGTGATCAACGCCCGTCGCGCCAAGGGCCGCAAGCGTCTGGCTGCAGTTTAAGCCAGAGCATTGCGCTGCCGTTTCGAGTGACGGACGTCCGCTCACCGCTTCCAGCACGTCAAGCAGGCGACTTCCCACGCGATCGGCGAATCGTTAAAACGGATGAGTTTTCATCCGTTTTTCGTTTGCGCCCCGTGTATCGCACCGAGCACTTCGTGTTGTATGCGCGCCGTAACAGCCTGCCGCAGGCTCGCCTGGGCGTGGTTGCGGCCAAGCGGCTCGCGCCGCGCGCGGTGACCCGCAATACGATCAAGCGCGCCACACGCGAGCTGTTCCGCCAAGCTGAACTGCCCGCCGTGGATTGCATCGTGCGCCTGTCGCGCCCGGTCAATGCGCGCAAGGATCCAGCCCGCAGCGCCGGCGTCAAGGCGATGCTGCGGGCCGAGTTGCTGCAGTTGTTTGCTTTCTTGCCGAACGCGCCGGCATTTGCCAGGAAATAGGAAGTCATGAAAACGCCTTTGCTCCTGCTGTTACGTGCCTACAAGCTGGGAGTGAGCCCGTTCCTGGGGCAGAATTGCCGTTTCTATCCCAGCTGTTCCGACTATGCTGCCGAGGCGGTGCGCGTGCATGGCGCGCTCAAGGGCAGCCTGCTGGCCGGCAAGCGCCTGTGCAAGTGCCATCCCTGGCATCCCGGTGGACTGGATTTCGTGCCGGGCTCGGCCGAGGCGCGGGCGCATGCGATGAGCCAGTCTTCCACGTCTTCTCCCGATTTTCCGAATACTTCGTCGCAGCCCCAGGCTGCGCGGGTTTCTCCCCCTGTGGCCGCTGACGGTTGCAGCCACTCCTGAACTCATCAATACGCATATGGATATCAAACGTACCGTCCTGTGGGTTGTATTCTCCTTCTCCCTGCTGTTGCTCTGGGATGGCTGGATGCGCCATAACGGACATCAGTCGATGTTCTTCCCGTCGGCCAACCCGACTCAGGAGCAAGCCGCCGCCAATCCGGCCGCACCCACCGCCAGCCCGACCGGTTCGCCCGTCCCGCAGACCGGCACACCGGCTCCGACCGCTGCCGGTACGCCTGGCGCGGTGCCGGGCGCTGACGGCAGCGCCGTCGCGACCAAGGGCGAAACCATCACCATCACGACCGATCTGGTGAAGGCCAGCATCGATACCGTCGGCGGCGAGTTGAAGCGCCTGGAATTGCTCAAGCAGCCGGACGTGGTCGATCCGACCAAGAACGTGGTGCTCTTCGATTCCGAGCCGGGTCATATGTACCTGGCCGAGTCGGGCCTCATCGGCGGTCCCTTCCCCAACCACAAGACCATCTTCACCGCCCAGCCGGGTCCGCGTACGCTGGACAACGGCAACGAAGTGCAATTGGTGCTGGTGGCCGACCAGGGTGGCGTGAAGCTGACCAAGACCTATACCTTCAAGCGCGACAGCTACCTGATCGATGTCAAGCACACGGTGACCAACACCACCGCCGCGGCCATCAATCCCTCGCTGTACCTGCAACTGGTGCGTGACGGCAACAAGCCTGGCGGCGAATCGCACTTCTACAGCACCTTTACCGGTCCGGCGGTCTATAGCGATACCGAACATTTCGAGAAGCTGGACTTCGAAAAGATCGCCAACGGCAAGCAGCAGCACGTCAACAAGGCCGACAACGGCTGGATCGCGATGGTGCAGCACTACTTCGTCTCGGCCTTCATCCCGCCCGAGAAGGCCCAGCGCGACGTCTTCAGCAAGAAGGTCGGCGACAACCTGTACGCGGTCGGTTCCATCCTGCCGCTGGGTACCGTGGCGCCCAACGCCAGCGTGACCATGGACAGCCAGCTGTACTCCGGCCCCACCATCTCCAAGACCCTGCAGGCGATTGCACCGGGCCTGGATCTGGTGCGTGACTATGGCCACCTGACCGTGATCGCCGAGCCCATCTTCTGGCTGATGACGCATATCCACAACCTGGTCGGCAACTGGGGCTGGACCATCATCCTGCTGACCGTGCTGATCAAGCTGGTGTTCTTCCCGCTGTCGGCCGCCAGCTATCGCAGCATGGCCAAGATGAAGGCGGTCTCGCCGAAGATGCAGGCCATCCGCGAACGCCACAAGGGTGATCCGCAGGCCACGAACCGCGAGATGATGGCGCTCTACAAGACCGAGAAGATCAACCCCTTGGGCGGCTGCCTGCCCATCGTGATCCAGATTCCGGTGTTCATCTCGCTGTACTCGGTGTTGCTGGCGTCGGTGGAAATGCGCGGCGCGCCGTGGCTGGGCTGGGTGCATGACCTGACCGCCCCGGACCGCCTGTTCGGCACCATCCCCTACTTCAACATGCCGATCGGCCTGCTGCCCATCATCATGGCTGCTTCGATGTTCCTGCAGACCAAGCTGAACCCGACCCCGCCGGATCCGGTCCAGGCCAAGGTGATGATGTTCATGCCGCTGGTGTTCTCGTTCATGTTCTTCTTCTTCCCGTCCGGCCTGGTGCTGTACTGGGTGACCAACAACGTCCTGTCGATCGCGCAGCAATGGGTGATCACCCGCAATATCGAGAGCGGCAAGACCAAGTAAAGCTGGTTCCTGCAGCCCATCAAAGGAAAAACCCGTGGATTCCACGGGTTTTTTTTCGGTCTCACGCGCCCGTCGGGTTTAACATTGTCTTTACCGCTGGCCCGAAGGGGGGGATACAGCGTGTTTTGATCACACAACAACAAGTAGACGCAGATGACTTTCGATTCTTCTCCCATTGCCGCCATCGCCACCGCTCCCGGACGCGGCGGCATCGGCGTGGTCCGCATTTCCGGCAAGAACCTGGCACCGGTGATCCGCGCCGTATGCGGACGCGACAGCCTGGCTCCGCGCCACGCCACCTATCTGCCTTTCCTCAACGAGGATGGCAGCGCCATCGACCAGGGCCTGGCGATCCATTTCCCGGGCCCGCATTCCTACACCGGCGAAGACGTGCTCGAACTGCAGGGCCATGGCGGCCCGGTGGTGATGCAGATGCTGCTGGCACGCTGCGTCCAGGCTGGCGCCGAGATCGGCCTGCGCCTGGCCGAGCCGGGTGAATTCACCCAGCGCGCCTTCCTCAACGACAAGATCGACCTGGCCCAGGCCGAGGCCGTGGCCGACCTGATCGAAGCCACCACCGAGGCGGCCGCCAAGTCGGCCTCGGAGTCGCTCTCCGGCGCTTTTTCCAAGGTGATCCACGAGCTGGTCGACCAGGTCACGCGCTTGCGCATGCTGGTGGAGGCGACACTGGACTTCCCCGAGGAAGAAATCGACTTCCTCAAGCAGAGCGATGCGCGTGGTCAACTGGCCACCATCCGCAGCACGCTGGAAGATGTCTTCCGCCATGCCGCGCAGGGCGCCCTGCTGCGCGACGGCCTCAACGCCGTGCTGGCGGGCAAGCCCAACGTCGGGAAATCCTCGCTGCTTAACGTCCTGGCCGGCTCGGACGTGGCCATCGTTACCCCCATCGCCGGCACTACCCGCGACAAGGTCACCCAGACCATCCAGATCGAAGGCATGCCGCTGAACATCATCGACACCGCCGGCATCCGCGAGGCTGGCGCCGATGGCAGCGGCCCCGACGAGGTCGAACGCATCGGCATCGAACGCACCTGGGCCGAGGTGGCCAAGGCCGACGTCATCCTGCACATGCTGGATGCTGATCGGGGACCGACGCTGGAAGATGAAAAGATCACCGCCCGTTTTCCCGAGGGCGTGCCGATCATCCGCATCTGGAACAAGATCGATCGCTCCGGGCACAAGCCGGCAGTGGACCAGATGCCCGACGCCACCCATGTCTACCTGTCGGCAGCCGAAGGGCAGGGCGTGGAACTGTTGCGCGGCGAACTGTTGCGCATTGCCGGTTGGCAGCAGACCGTGGAATCGCGCTACCTGGCACGTGAGCGCCATCTGCTGGCCTTGAAGGCGGCAGATGAGCACCTGGCCCAGGCAGCGGCCCATGCGGCGCTGGACAACGAGGCCGGCGAGCATGCGCTGGACCTGTTCGCCGAAGAACTGCGGCTGGCGCAGGAGCGCCTGTCCAGCATCACCGGCAAGTTCACGCCGGATGACCTGCTGGGGGTGATCTTCTCGCGTTTCTGTATCGGCAAGTAGGTGAGGGTACGGGGAAGTTGAAGGTCGAACGACACATACATTCCTGACAGTTTCCCGACAGTCCACTGCAGAATTGCAACGGATGTTACAGCGTGTAAAAAGCTTGGAGGTGGGGAGAGAGCATCGTTATTCTGAAGTTCCTCCCCCTCCAATTCATCACCCCTGAGAATTGGATTTAACCCGCCGCCGCAAGGTGCGCGGGTTTTTTTATGGCTCAAGCAGTCGCGCATCGCTGGTTTCCTTTGCTGCTCTGCACGAAAAAGGTGGCGCTGCTAATATGCCTGCTGCCTGAATTCATCCCTCAAAAACAACTTCACAGGAAAAGAGCATGTCCGCCAATCCGCGTAACGCCGACTACCCCATCGATCCGCAATTCCTGAACCGCTGGTCGCCCCGCGCCTACAACGGTGCCGAGATTTCCGAAGAGACCGTACTGACCTTCCTGGAAGCCGCCCGCTGGGCGCCTTCCGCCTACAATGCCCAGCCCTGGCGCTTCGTCTACGCCCGTCGCGGCACCCCTGCATGGGACAGCCTGCTGGGCCTGTTGAACGAATTCAACCGCGCCTGGTGCGCCAACGCCTCGGTCCTGATCGTGGTGCTCTCGCGTACCGTCATGCTGCCCCCGGGCGCGACCGAAGTCGTCCCGGCCCCGACCCACTCCTTCGACACCGGCTCGGCCTGGGGCTACCTGGCCCTGCAAGCCTCGCTGTCCGGCTGGCACGCCCACGGCATGGCCGGTTTTGACAAGGACAAGGCCCGCACTGAACTGAACGTACCGGCGGAATTCTCGGTGGAAGCCATGGTCGTCATCGGCAAGCTGGGCGACAAGTCCGTCCTGCCCGAAGGCCTGCAGGCCCGCGAAGTCCCGAGCCCGCGTGAACCGCTGTCGAAGCTGGCGTTTGAAGGCAAGTTCAAGGCCTGAGGCCTCGCCGTAAAATATTTCGCAATTTTAGGAATAGGGCCTAGCTTTTTAGAAAAAGCTCTCCTATAATAGCGTTCTTTCAGCAAGCAACGACAGCTGAAACGGTTTTAGGAGTGGTAGTTCAGTTGGTTAGAATACCGGCCTGTCACGCCGGGGGTCGCGGGTTCGAGCCCCGTCCGCTCCGCCAAATAAAACGCCTCGTTCGCAAGAACGGGGCGTTTTTGTTTTTGCGCAGCGAAAACCTGCGGAGTGGAGGGAGCCGCCTGCGCGGCTCCCGGCGGGGCGAGAAGGGAATCGCCTGCAAGCGATTCCGCGGCCTGCGCATGTGTAGGAGAGCCCCGTCCGCTCCGCCAAATAAAACGCCTCGTTCGCAAGAACGGGGCGTTTTTGCTTTTCGTGCAGCAGAAACAAGCGGACTAGTCGCGTTGCACGTGGTCCTCGCCGGGTTCACCCGCTGCCGCACGTACCCATTCCCTGAATGCCTTCACCGCCCGCATGCCGGCGTCTCCCCGGCGATAGCACAGGAAGTGCATTTCCTTGTGGATGGACTTGAAGACATTCTCGTCCAGCCGCACCAGGTCCCCGCGTGCCAGTTCGGTCTCGGCGAAGCGCGCCGTCTCCAGCGCCACGCCCAGGCCATCGACGGCGGCGGCTACCGCCAGCGAACCACGGTCGAAGGAGGGGTGGGCGCGCGGCGGCAGGCGTACGCCGTGCAGGTCGAACCAGTCCTTCCAGCGCACCGGATTGAGCTTGGATTCGATCAGGGTGAGTTCCAGCAGATCCAGCGGCCCCCGGATGGCATGACGCTGCAGCAGCGTCGGAGAGCACAGCGGTACGGTCGGCTCCACGCCCAGGGCTTCGACGAGGACGCCATCGCGGTGCGGTGGGGCGCCGTAGGCAATGTCGATATCGATGGCGGCGTCGCGCTGCAGGTCGATGGGTTCGGCACTGGTGGACATCTGCAGGGTGATCGCCGGATGCGCCTGCATGAACTGCCCCAGGCGCGGACTCAACCACTTGCTGGCAAAGCTGGGCGCGCAATGCACCGCCAGCACGGCCCGCTCATCGGCCTGGCGGAACACCGCGCAGGCGTCTTCGATCGCATCGAAGGCCGGGGAGAGCTTGCCCAGAAACAGCTGCCCCTGGAGGGTCAGCGTCACCCGCCGGGTCTGGCGGATGAACAACTCCTTGCCGCACCACTCCTCGAGCGAACGTACCTGGTGACTGATGGCCGAGGTGGTCAGGTGCAGCTCTTGTGCGGCCAGTGTGAAACTGCCCAGCCGGGCAGCCGCCTCGAAGGCACGTAGCGAGAAGAAGGAGGGCAGTTTGCGCATGGCGGATGGCTGGCAGGGTGGAGTGTGCAGCGGATCGGCCTATGGTTGAGCCGGATTCAACAATCGGTGAAAACAGGTCTTTTGTCAACGCGCGGGCGTACTGCCACCATGGCAGCCAGCCGTCAGGAAGACTACCTGCGCCCCTTCATTCCCGATAACAGGAGACCGCATCATGCTCGACACCGTCAAACGCACATCCGTCTATCAGCCCGAGCAACTGGGCCTGAGGTTCCCCGAGATTCCCGATTTCAAGAGCTTCGACGAGCAGCGTCTCTACCTCAAGAAGCGTCTGGTCGCGGCCTGCCGCGCCTTCGCCCAGCAAGGCTTCGACTATGGTTTCGCCGGCCACCTGACGGTGCGTGACCCGGAACGTCCCCACTTGTACTGGACCAATCCGATGGCCGTGCATTTCAATCAGGTGCGTATGTCCAACCTGATCCTGGTGGATCACGAAGGTCGCGTGATCGAGGGCGACTATGCTGTCAACCGCGCCGGTTTCGTGTTGCATGCGGCCGTGCACGAAGCGCATCCCGAGATCGTCGCCATGTGCCATGCCCATACCGAATACGGCACCGCCTTCTCCACGCTGGGCCAGCCGCTGTTGCCGATCAGTCAGGATGCCGCCGCCTTCTTCGAAGACCACGTGGTCATCGGCGACGAGGCCGGCCAGGTCGCCGTCGAGGTCAAGGCCGGGCATCGCGTGGCCAATGCCTTTGCCGGCGTGAAGGCGGCCATCCATCAGAACCACGGGCTGTTGACCGCCAGCCGCCACAGCATCGAATCGGCCGCCTTCTGGTTCATCGCCCTGGAACGATGCTGCAAACAGCAGTTGCTCATCGCCGCCAGCGGCCAGACGCCGCGCCTGGTGCCCGAAGACAAGGCCCGCTACAGCCGCGAGCACGTCGGGAGTGACTACATCGGCTGGTTACACTTCCAGCCCATCTACGACGACCTGGTGGCGACCCAGCCCGACATGTTCACCTGAGCCGGCAACAGCGGCCGAGCGCCCGCAGAGGCGGCCGGCCAGCAGTACCCCATCACAACGGAGACCCCATGACCACCACCATCGCCACCGGCCACGCCGGGTTTGCGCCGGCCGCCGAAGAGCGGCTCTATGCCAAAGTCACCTGGCGCCTGATTCCCTTCCTCTTCATCTGCTACGTGGTCGCCTATCTCGACCGCGTCAACGTCGGTTTCGCCAAGCTGCAGATGTTGAACGAACTGCAGTTTTCCGAGGCCGTGTACGGTCTGGGCGCCGGCATCTTCTTCCTCGGGTATTTCATCTTCGAAGTGCCCAGCAACCTGATGCTGCATCGCTTCGGCGCGCGTCGCTGGATTGCCCGCATCATGTTCAGCTGGGGCATCATCTCCGGCGCCATGATGTTCGTGCAGACACCGACGGTGTTTTACATCATGCGCTTCTTCCTGGGCGTGGCCGAGGCCGGCTTCTTCCCCGGCATCATCCTCTACCTGACCTACTGGTATCCCTCGGCCCGGCGCTCCAAGGTGACGTCGCTGTTCATGACCGGCATCCCCATGGCCGGTGTACTGGGCGGTCCGCTGTCGGGCTGGATCCTGGCGACCTTCGATGGTGCGCATGGCATGGCGGGATGGAAGTGGCTGTTCCTGATCGAAGCCTTGCCCTCGCTGATGCTGGGCGTGATGGTGCTCAAATACCTCGACGACGGCATCAACAAGGCTTCCTGGCTCAACGATGACGAGAAGCGCCTGTTGCAGGCCAATATCGACGCTGACGACGCCACGGTCAGCGAGCATTCGATGCTGGGTGGCTTCCGCCATCCGATGGTGTGGGTGCTGTCGGCGGCCTACTTCGGTTTCATCATGGGCCTGTATGGCATCGGCTTCTGGTTGCCGACGTTGATCAAGGCCTCCGGTGTGAGCAGCCCTGAGACCATCGGCTGGCTGGTCGCCATCCCCTACGCTGCCGCCACCCTGGCAATGATCTGGACCAGCACGCATTCCGATCGCACCGGTGAACGCCGCTGGCACGTGGCTCTGCCGGCCCTGGTGGGGATGGTCGGCCTGATCGCCAGTACCCTGCTGCCGCAGACGCCGCTGGTGGCCGTGGCCACGCTGACGGTGGCGACCATGGGCATCATTACCGGCCTGGCACAGTTCTGGTGTCTGCCGCCGGCCTTCCTGCGGGGTGCCGCTGCCGCCGCAGGGATCGCAGTCATCAATTCGGTGGGCAACCTGGCGGGCTTCGTCAGCCCCTTCATCGTCGGCTGGATCAAGGATGTCACGCACAGCACCAACAATGGCCTGTACGTGATTTCGGCCAGCCTGGTCGTGGCGGCGGCGATTGCCCTGTCGATGGCCAAGGAGAAGGTCAACCAGCCACGTTGACTGACCGTCTCTTAAAAATAAAGCCGGGACATCGCAAGATGCCCCGGCTTTGTGACTACCCGGCGTAGAACCCCGATTGCCTGCGCAGGCCAGGCAATCAGCCGCGGCCCTTGTTACCGGTCAACTGCTCCACCACCTGCCGTGGCGCCTCGGCATAGTGCTTGAACTCCATCGAGTAGGTGGCGCGACCCTGCGACAGCGAGCGCAGCGTGGTCGAGTAGCCGAACATCTCCGACAGGGGGACCTCGGCGCGCACCAGCTTGCCGCCGCCCACCATGTCCTCCATGCCCTGCACCATCCCGCGCCGCGAGGACAGGTCGCCCATCACGTTGCCCATGAATTCCTCGGGCGTTTCCACCTCGACCTGCATCATCGGCTCCAGCAGCATGGGACCGGCGCGCTTCATCGCTTCCTTGAAGGCCATCGAGCCGGCCATGCGGAAGGCGTTTTCGTTGGAGTCCACGTCGTGATACGACCCGAAGGTCAGCGTGGCCTTCACGTCCACCACCGGATACCCGGCCAGCACGCCTGCCTTGAGTGATTCCTGGATACCCTTGTCGACCGCCGGGATGAATTCACGCGGGACCACGCCACCCTTGATGGCATCGACGAATTCATAGCCCTTGCCGGCCGGTTGCGGCTCCAGCTTGATCACCACATGGCCGTACTGACCGCGTCCGCCGGATTGCTTGACGAACTTGCCTTCCACGTCTTCCACGCCCTTGCGGATCGCTTCGCGGTAAGCCACCTGCGGCTTGCCCACGGTGGCTTCGACGTTGAACTCGCGCTTCATCCGGTCCACCAGGATTTCCAGGTGCAGCTCGCCCATGCCCGACATGATGGTCTGGCCTGATTCCTCGTCGGTATGCACGCGGAAGGACGGGTCTTCCTGGGCCAGTCGGTTCAGGGCAATGCCCATCTTTTCCTGGTCGGCCTTGGTCTTCGGTTCCACCGCCTGCGAGATCACCGGTTCCGGGAAGATCATGCGTTCCAGAATGATGGGATGCTCCGGATCCGACAGCGTGTCACCGGTGGTCACGTCCTTCAGGCCCACGGCCGCCGCGATATCGCCGGCGAACACTTCCTTGATCTCCTTGCGCTCGTTGGCGTGCATCTGCAGGATGCGGCCCAGGCGTTCCTTCCTGCCCTTCAGCGGGTTGTAGACCGTGTCGCCGGAATTGATGATGCCGGAATACACGCGGAAGAAGGTCAGCTGTCCCACGAACGGGTCGGTCATGATCTTGAAAGCCAGGGCCGAGAACGGCTCTTCGTCCGACGGATGGCGCTCGATCTCGCTGTCGTCCTCGGCATGGCCGGCGATGGCCGGCACATCGATGGGCGAGGGCAGGTAGTCGATCACCGCATCCAGCATGGCCTGCACACCCTTGTTCTTGAAGGCGCTGCCGGCCAGCATCGGCACGATCTCGTTGGCCACTGTGCGCAGGCGCAGGCCGCGCTTGATGTCGTCCTCGGTCAGGGGCGTGCCGGAGAGGTATTTCTCCAGCAATTCCTCATTGGCCTCGGCGGCCTGCTCGACCATGCGGTCACGCCATTCGCGTGCCGTTTCTTCCAGCTCCAGCGGGATGTCTTCGTACTTGAACAGCACGCCCTGGCTGGCCTCGTCCCAGATGATGGCCTTCATCTTGACCAGGTCGATCACGCCCGAGAAGTGGTCTTCCGCGCCCACCGGAATCTGGATGGGGACGGCTTTGCCTTTCAGGCGTTCCTCGATCTGGCGCTGCACGCGGAAGAAGTCCGCACCGATGCGGTCCATCTTGTTGACGAAGGCGATGCGCGGCACCTTGTACTTGTTGGCCTGGCGCCAGACGGTCTCGGACTGCGGCTGCACGCCACCCACCGAGTCGTACACCATCACCGCGCCATCCAGCACACGCATGGAGCGCTCCACCTCGATGGTGAAGTCCACGTGGCCCGGGGTGTCGATGATGTTGATGCGATGCTCGGGATAATTGCCGGCCATGCCCTTCCAGAAGGCCGTGGTGGCGGCCGAGGTAATGGTGATGCCGCGTTCCTGCTCCTGCTCCATCCAGTCCATGGTGGCCGCACCGTTATGCACTTCGCCGATCTTGTGGTTCACACCCGTATAAAAAAGAATGCGCTCGGTGGTCGTGGTCTTGCCCGCGTCGATGTGGGCGCTGATACCGATGTTGCGGTAGTTTTCTATTCGGGTCTTGCGGCTCATGGCATGTCCTTTCGATGGGTGCCGATATGACTGATGTGGTGGGGAACCGGCCGTTGCCGACCACCAATTCCTGTTCGGTACACGCTTATTTATGTAACGAGCATTAGATAATAGAAACGACTGCGGGATTATTCAAGGGGTTTGCATTTATTTTTGTAACCTGAATTAAAATAAACTACACTGCCTGACGAGTCCATTACCGTTTGGGGTAACACCCCGCAAAGGAAACCGATGATAAGAACCCGCGGCCGTCCGCGCAGTTTCGATCGCGATCAGGCATTGCGCCAGGCCATGCAAGTCTTCTGGAACAAGGGTTACGAGGGCACCACCATGGCCGATCTGACCGATGCCATCGGCGTGAAGGCCCCGAGCCTGTACGCCGCCTTCGGCGACAAGGATGCCTTGTTCAGGGAGGTCGTGGAAGTCTATTCGCGTACCGTCAGCGCCGAACCGTTGCGCCTGTTGCAGGCCGGAAAGGGCATACGCGAAGACCTGCATGCCATGCTGCGTGCCAGCGTGCGCATGTATTCTGGCAAATCCGGGGCACCTGGATTGCCGGTCGGCAAGGGCTGCATGGTGGTGATTTCCGCCATCAACTGTGCCCCCGAGAACAGCGAACACAGTGATGCGCTATCGCAACGTCGTCACAAGCGCCGCAACGAGATTCGCGCCCGCCTGCTGCAGGCACAACGTGAAGGGGAGATTCGCGCCGACGCCGACGTGACCGCGCTGGGCGATTTCTATACCAGCTTCCTCAATGGATTGGCGCTGGGTGCCCGGGACGGGGTGTCCAATGCGCGGCTGGCCGCCACGCTCAGGCATGCCATGCTGCCACTGGAGAACGTGCTGGTGAGCGCGAACGACTGAGACTGCGGCGGCCGCAGACGTAAAAAAACGGGAGCCGAGGCTCCCGTCATCCATTGACTGGCACGCTGGAAATCAGGCCGCTTGTGCCAAAGCGCCGTCGTTTTCCTTCAACTGGCCACCGAGAGCATCGACCAATGCGGCTAACAGCTTGGCCAGTTCTCCGGTCATCAGCATGAAATCGCCATCGAAGCGTTCATCGTCGTTCTTGCCGGCGATCTCGCTGTCTTCCTTGAGCACGTCCAGCGGCGCGATGCGCTTGACCGACAGGTTCTCGGTCAGCACGAAGGACACCTTGTCCGCCCAGGTCAGGGCCAGACGGGTGCACTGCTTGCCGGCCTCGATGTGGCGGCGGATGTCTTCCGCCTCCAGCGCGTGGCGGACATAGCGCACGGTGGCCTTGCTCTCGGCGGTGGAGCGCAGTTCGGTATCCTGGTCGACGGTGAAGCCGTTGGGGGCTTCATCGCTGACCAGCCAGTCGGTCATCGCCGCGCCTGGCGACATGACCGTGCGCAGCGTTTCCAGCGGGAACTTCGGAATGGCCTTGAACAGCAGCTTCAGGACTTCCTCGGCCTTGGAGGGCGAGCCGGCATCGACCAGCAGCCAGCCATTGACCGGATCGATCCAGACCCAGGTGCTGCGCACCACGGAAAAGGCGCGTGGCAGCAGCTCATCGGTGATCTGTTCCTTCAATTCCTTGGTCTGCTTACGGCCGGGCGGGAAGCCCTGCTGTTCTTCAAGCTCGGCCGCACGGGCCTTGGTGACCTGGTTGATGACGGTCGAGGGCAGCAGTTTCTTTTCGGTATCGAGCTTGAGCAACAGCTGGCGGTTCACCACGTGCACCAGCTTTTCATTGTTGCGCGGTGCGACCCAACCCTGGCTTTGCATGTCCAGGCTGGAGCAGGCGGCGAAGGCCTGCGGCGCCAGATGGGATTCGAGTTCGTCGGCGTTGATCGCCCACGGTGCGGGCAGACGATAGATCTGTAGATTCTTAAACCACATAGGCTTCCGGGGACAGGGGCAAAAGGAAGATTTTACACGTCCATCCCGACACAAGCGATGTCGGATTGTCCACGTCCGTCCCTGAATTCTCCATCCGGCGGTAGTGCTGCCGCCGATGGTTCAGTAATGCGGCGGCCTTTCATTGGCCGCCGCACGATCCTGGCTGCTGTCGGACATTTCCTTGAAGCGCTTGGCCAGGGCATGCAACAGCATTTCCAGTTCTTCGATCTTCTTCTGCTGGCGATAGACGGTCTGGTTCAGCTCATCCACCAGGTCTTCCTGATGGGCGATCTTCATCTCGATGTCGATGATGCGGTCTTCGTTGATCACTTCTGTCCTTCCGTATAGGGGGTGGCCAGGCCGGCATGGCGGCCTTCGTCCTTGAGCCATTGGACCACGCCAAGGCCGGCGGCATGGCCGGTGGCGAAGCAGGCGGTGAGCAGGTAGCCGCCCGTGGGCGCTTCCCAGTCCAGCATTTCGCCGGCGCAGAACACACCCGGCAGGGCACGCAGCATCAGCGCGTCGTCCAGCGCCTCGAAGCTGACGCCACCGGCACTGCTGATGGCTTCCCCGATCGGGCGCGGTCGCAACACCGGCAATGGCAATGCCTTGATGGCACGCGCCAGCTTGCCCATGTCGGCGAAATCTTCCTTGCTCATCAGCTCGCGCAGCAGGCCGGCCTTGACGCCCTTGAGATGCAGGCGGCTCTGCAGGTGGCTGGACAGCGAACGGGCGCCACGTGGATGGGCCAGTTCGGCCTCCACCTTCTCCAGCGACCAGTCCGGCAGCAGGTCCAGATAGAGGCGGGCCGATCCGGTGCTGGCGATGGTCTCGCGCAGGGCGGCTGACATGGCATAGACCAGGCTGCCTTCGATGCCTTGTGCGGTGACGATGAATTCACCGCGACGATTCTGTACGCCGCCACTGGGCAGCGCGGTACTGGCAACCACCGGCTTGACCGGCTCGCCGGCGAAGCGCTCGCGGAAGTGTTCGCTCCAGTCCAGCTCGAAGCCGCAGTTGGAGGGCTGCAGTGCCGCGACCTCGACCTGGCGTTCCCGCAGCAGGGGCACCCAGCTGCCATCCGAGCCCAGGCGCGGCCAGCTCGCTCCGCCCAGGGCCAGGACCACGGCGTCGGCGCGCACGCTGATGTCGCCCTCGGGGCCGGCCAGGCGCAGGCGGCCATCGTCCTGCCAGCCCAGCCAACGATGGCGCATGTGCAGGCGCACGCCGGACTCGCGCAGGTGATGCAGCCAGGCGCGCAGCAGCGGTGCAGCCTTCATCTCGCGCGGGAAGACCCGGCCGGAACTGCCGACGAAGGTCTCGATGCCGAGATCATGGATCCACTGGCGCAGGCGATCCGCATCAAAGCGGCGCACGAAGGGCGCGATCTGCTCGCGGCGATTGCCATAGCGCGGCAGGAAGTCGGGCTGGGGTTCTGAATGCGTGATGTTCATGCCGCCGCGTCCGGCCAGCAGGAACTTGCGGCCGGCCGAGGGCATGGCGTCATAGACGTCCACGGCCAGGCCATGGGCGGCCAGCACTTCGGCCGCCATCAGCCCGGCCGGGCCGGCACCGATCACGACTGCGCGGCCGTTGCCTGGGGTGTTGCTTGGGGGAGTCTGCATCTGTGTCATGCGCGGGATGATACCGCCCGCCTGCGCTGAGCGCACGCGATTGCCGCACATTGCTGCGGTGGTGGTCAGTAGTGGTCAGTCGCGATCAACGACGATGCGGTGCGCTGTACTTGTTTTCCAGGCGCGACACGACCAGCGCCAGGCAGATGGTCATGGAGAAATACAGTACCGAGATGGTGATGTAAGGTTCCCAGTAGCGGGCATAGGTGCCGGCCACGGTACGGGCCGCATACGCCAGTTCGGCCAGGCCGATGGCCGAGACCAGGGACGAATCCTTCAACAGCGTGATGGCTTCGTTGCCCAGCGGCGGCAACATGCGGCGAAAGGCCTGTGGCAGCACCACGTAGCGCATCGTCAGGCCGTAGTTCATACCCAGGCTAGCGGCGGCATAGGACTGGCCGCGCTCGATGGACTGGATGCCGGCGCGGAAGATTTCCGAGATGTAGGCCCCGGCATTGAGCGACAAGGCCACCGTACCCGACAGGAAGGCGCCGTAGTCCTGCTTGATGGTCCGGGCCAGTTCGCCGCTGATCAGCAGGCCATGCTCCTGCTGCACCAGCAAGGGCATCACTGCAAAGTGGATCAGCATGATCTGCACGAACAGCGGTGTGCCGCGGAAGAAGGCGACGTAGAAGCCGGCCAGCCAGCGCAGGCATTTGAGCGGCCACTTCCAGGCGCCGTGCTGCACCTCGGCCAGGCGCAGCATGCCCACCAGCAAGCCGATCACGGTGCCGATCAGGATACTGATCAGCGACACCTGCAAGGTCATGAGAATGCCCTTGGCGAACAGCGGCGCATAGCCTTGGATGATGCTCCAGCGGAAATCCATGTCGGACTCGATCGGTGGTTGAAGAAATCGGGTGTCGAAAAGACAGGACGGCGGCATCGCGCCGCCGTCCTGCGGTAGTGCCGGTGCCGGCGCTTACTTGCCGAAGTATTGTGCGCTGATGGCCGCGAAGCTGCCATCAGCCTTCATCTCGGCCAGGCCCTTGTTGATCTTGGCCAGCAGTTCCGGATCATCCTTGCGCACGGCGATGCCGTAGTCTTCCTTGGGGAAATCCGGATCGGTGACGGTGCGCAGCTTGCTGTCGGGGTTGTTGGCGATGTAGTTCTTGACCACCGGCTCATCGGCCACGACCGCATCCACGCCGCCGCTTTCCAGTTCCTTCAGGGCCAGCGGGGTCGAGTCGAAACGCTTGATCTTGGCGCTGTTCTTGCCCAGCACCTGCTGCACCAGTTCGTCACCGGAGGTGGCGCTCTGGGTACCCACGGTCAGGGGCTTCAGGTCCGTCATCTTGCTGACCTTGGTATCAGCGGCCGGCAGGGCGATGGTCTGGGTGGCCACGAAGTAGGGGTCCGAGAAGGCCACCGACTTCTTGCGCTCGTCGGTGATGGTGATGGCCGAGATCAGCAGGTCGCGGTCGCCCTGCGCCAGGAAGTTGAAGAAGCCTTCGAACGGGGTCGGCACGAACTTGACTTCGATGCCGATCTTCTTGGCCAGCGCCTTCATGATGTCGATGTCGAAGCCGACCACTTCCTTCTGTTCGTTTTCCGAGGAGAAGGGCGCATAGGCCGATTCCACGCCGACCACGTACACGCGTGCCGGGGCGGCTTGCGGCGCGGCGCCAGCGGCACTCTTGTCTTCCTGCTTGCCGCAGGCAGCCAGGCCCAGCATGCCGACGAAGCCGGCGGTCAGCGCCAGCGAGCGGGCGTGACGGGAGAACATCTTGATCATCTTGTGGATTTCCTTGTCTGGAATGGTTGGGCGGAGCAGCCAGGCAAGCGCGGATGGCACAGCCGGTGGTGTTGCTCCGGTGAAACTCGGGGATTTTTTAGCAGGCGGCATTTTAAACCGCGAGATGGCCGGGACGGGCGCTAACACATCAAATCGCATCAAATCGCACAATTTATGTGCGCGTGGACGACATTTTTGCCACGTTTTGAACGCACTGGTGCTGCCAGGCTCAACTTCCTTCCGGCGTCGGACGAGGTTTCTGCAACAGGGCCTTCAGATTGGCCAGCCGCGCCTGGGGGGTGATCTTTTCGCTTTCCTGCGGTACTGCCTCGCCTTCGTCCAGGCGCATCTCCTTGACGAAGCGCGAGATCTGGCACTCGATCACTTCCCGGGCGCGCTTGCGGCGTTTGCACCAGGACAGGTGCAGCGAGCGCTGGGCGCGGGTGATACCGACGTACATCAGCCGGCGTTCTTCTTCCACGCGTGCAGCGGCGGCTTCCGGCGGGGTATCGGGGTCGCCCTTGTGGGGCAGGATGCCTTCTTCCACGCCCACCAGGAAGACGTGCGGGAATTCCAGTCCCTTGGAGGCGTGCAGGGTCGACATGCGCACCGCATCCTGCTCTTCGTCGCGGCCTTCGAGCATGCTCATCAGGGCCACCATCTGGGTGATTTCCAGCAAGTTCTTTTCCTCGCCATCGCCATCGCGGCCGCCGCAGGCGCGTTCCTTCAACCAGTTGATGAAGTCCACCACGTTCTGCCAGCGTGCCTGGGCGGCACGTTCCTCGAAGCTGTCGTAGAGGTAGAACTCGTAGTTGATGGCCTCCATCATGTCGTCCAGCACGCGGCCGGCCTCGGCGCCGCTGCCGGAGGGGCCGGGGCGGGTGGCACGCGATTCCAGCGCGTTGATGAAGTCGCAGAACTTGCGCAGCGGCAGCAGCTGGCGGTCGGTCAGCTTGTCTTCCAGGCCACCCTTGTAGACGGCTTCGAACAGCGAGCACTGCCACTGCCCGGCCAGTGTGCCCAGCACTTCCAGCGTGGCCTGGCCGACGCCGCGACGCGGGGTGGTGACGGCGCGGATGAAGGCCGGGTCGTCGTCCTGATTGGCGATCAGGCGCAGGTAGGCAATGATGTCCTTGATCTCGGCGCGGTCGAAGTAGCTCTGGCCACCGGACATGACGTAGGGAATGCGTTCGCGCCGCAACGATTTTTCCAGGATGCGGGCCTGGTGGTTGCCGCGATACAGGATCGCATAGTCGGCGAACTTGGCGCGCCGTTCAAAGCGGTGCGCCGAGAGCGTGATGGCGATCTGGTCGGCCTCGGCTTCCTCGTCATCCATGGCCATCACGCTGATCGGATCGCCCAGGCCGTGTTCCGACCAGAGCGTCTTGTCGAACAGCTTGGGGTTGTTGGAAATGACCGCATTGGCCGCCTGCAGGATGCGCGTGCTGGAGCGGTAGTTCTGTTCCAGCTTGATCAGGTGCAGGTTGGGGAAGTCCACGCCCAGCAGCTTGAGGTTTTCGATGGTGGCGCCGCGCCAGGCATAGATGGCCTGGTCGTCGTCGCCCACGGCGGTGAACATGGGCTTCTTGCCCACGCCGGTGACCAGCAGCTTGACCAGTTCGTACTGGCAGGTGTTGGTGTCCTGGTATTCATCGATGAGCAGGTAGCGCAGCTTGCGCTGCCAGCGGTCGCGCACTTCCTCGTTGCTGCGGAACAGTTCCACCGGCAGGCGGATCAGGTCGTCGAAGTCGACCGCCTGGTAGGCCTTGAGCGTGGCGACATAGCTGCGATAGATGCGGGCCGCCTGGGCCTCGTCCTCGGTGCGGGCGTTCTTCTCGGCCAGTGCCGGATCGACCAGGCCGTTCTTCCACAGCGAGATGGCATTCTGGATGCCGCGGATGATGGCCTTGTCGGTGGTCACCGCCAGTTCTTGCACCAGGGAAAAACAATCGTCGCTGTCCATGATTGAAAAGCGGTCCTTCAGCCCCAGATGCTTGGACTCCTGCCGCAATATCTTCACCCCCAGCGAATGGAAGGTCGACACC
The DNA here is from genome assembly GCF_015767275.1 of Herbaspirillum sp. AP02. Classification (GTDB taxonomy): domain Bacteria; phylum Pseudomonadota; class Gammaproteobacteria; order Burkholderiales; family Burkholderiaceae_D; genus Herbaspirillum. The sequence continues at coordinate 175,634 of NZ_JADWMY010000007.1, read as the reverse complement.
GTGAGGTGCTTGGCCTGTTTCGGGTCCTTCAACAGCTTGGCGATACGTTCCTGCATTTCCAGCGCGGCCTTGTTGGTGAAGGTCAGCGCGGCGATGTTGCGCGATTCGTAACCGCAGTTCTCGATCAGGTGTGCGATCTTCTGCGTGATCACCCGGGTCTTGCCCGAGCCGGCCCCGGCCAGCACCAGGCAAGGTCCGGCCATGTAGTGGACGGCTTCGCTTTGTGGCTTGTTCAGGCCGAAAGAAGGGGCGGACATACGGAGGGTATCGGCGGCGGCAGGGGGTGGAAAAGAGGCGCCATTGTAGCAGTCCGCCTGCAGCCCGGCCGCTTCAGGTCGCTACCGGCGGGCCGGCCCTGTGGGACAATGCGCGCATGGGCCTACCCAGCGTGGCCAGACTAAACGAGTGCAAACATGAAATTCAATCACCTCATCCAGATCAACGATCCGCTCAACCCGCTGATCGATACCTTGAGCCGCGACGAGCTGTGGCACGGCCTGGTCCTGCGGGCGGAGTCGCCACGTCTGTTCATGCCGCACCTGGACGAGTGCCGCCTGTCCGACAAGAGCCTGGACAGCGTGCGTCGCGAGTTGCGCTATGGCGAACTGGTGATCATCGACAAGGTGACCTACCTGCCGCAGATCCAGGTGCTCTACGAGGTACCGGCGCAGGGCGACATTCCGGCCTCGCGCATGAGCATGACCATCGAGGAGCCGCAGGACGAGGTGCTGTTCGTGCGCTTCGAGTACGACGATGGCAAGCCGGCCGATATCGATGGTTCCGAAGCCTTCTACGACAATTTCCGGCGCCAGGCCTATCAGGAGGCCGATATCGATACGATACGCATCATCCGTGAATTGTCCCAGCGCGGCGGCTTGCATTAAGTTGCGTCCCTGTCCACCGCTCAACTCCGCAAGCAAAAAGCGCGGCTCCCGAAGGAGACCGCGCTTTTTTTCAGGCTGGCGTCGAAACGTGTTGCTGCCTTCTGATACTCAGGCCAGCAGCCGTCCCAGTGCGCCGTTGACCAGTGCGCCCCCGATGACCAGCCAGGCGAACAGCACTGCACCGAGGATCATCGGCTTGATGCCGGCGCTGCGCAGGGCCGAGAGGTGGGTGGACAGACCCAGGGCGGCCATGGCCATGGCCAGCATCAGGGTATCGATCTGCAGCAGCACCTGGTTGACCTGGGCCGGCAGCGGGAAGAAGGAGTTGAAGATGACCACGCCGATGAAGGCAAAGGCAAACCAGGGAATGGACAGCTTGCGCTGCTGGTGCGGCTGGTGTTGTTGACCCGGGCTGTGCGGAGCGACCCGCATCGACAGCATCAGCAGGAAGGGCGCCAGCATCATCACGCGGACCATCTTGGTGATCACCGCCACGTCGGCCGTGTGCTGGTCGATGGAGCGCGCCGCGGCCAGCACCTGCGCCACTTCATGGACGGTGGAGCCGATGTAGACGCCGAAATCCGGCAGACGCAGGCCCCAGACCGGTTCGGCCTGCAAGGTGTAGAGCAGTGGATAGAGGAAGATCGCCAGGGAGCCGAAGATCACCACCGTCGATACCGCCACGGTGACTTCTTCGCTGCGCGCGCGCAGCACCGGTTCGGTCGCCATCACCGCGGCCGCGCCACAGATCGAGCTGCCGGCACCGATCAGCAGCGCGGCATCTCGATCCAGCTTCAGCAGCCGGGTGCCGACCAGCCAGGCCAGGCCGAAGGTGGACAGCAGCATGGCCGCATCGATCACCACGCCGGCGATGCCGACATGGGCGATGTCCTGGAAGGTCAGGCGGAAACCGTACAGGATGATGCCGGCGCGCAGCAGTGTCTGCTTGGAAAAGCGCACACCCTCGCCACAATAGGCGCCCATGCGCGCATAGACGGTATTGCCCAGGATGATGCCCAGCACGATGGCCACCGTCAGTGCCGAAAAGCCGTGGTTCTGCAGCCAGGCGATATCGCCCAGGCGCATGGCGGCCCACGCTACCGCGCCGGAGAGGACGATGCCGGCCAGCGCGGGATGCAGCGGGAAGGTTGGTGTTGCGGTACGCATGATGCTCTCCACACAGGACGTGTTCGATGGATCAGTTCGGTTGATGGAGTGCACTGTACGTGGGCTACATATAAAAGAAAAACGCGTTATTTTGATAATATCTACCTGTTAAGCAGGTAGATTGACGATGACTCCCGGACGCCGGGAATGCTTTTGGGAGAGATATGCGGATCACACTCAGGCAGTTGCAGATCTTCCTGGCCGTGGCCCAGTCGGGCTCGACCACGGCCGCAGCCGGCCTGGTGGCGCTGTCGCAGTCGGCTGCCAGTGCTTCGCTCAATGAGCTGGAGAGCCTGCTGGGGGTGCAATTGTTCGACCGTGTGGGCAAGCGCCTGGTCCTGAACGACAGCGGCCGCCAGTTGCTGCCGCAGGCGCGCCACATGCTGGACGCCGCGCAGACCATCGAACGCCAGTTCAGCGACCCGGCCTCCGGCAGCGAGCTGCATCTGGGGGCCTCCACCACCATCGGCAGCTATCTGTTGCCGGCCATGATCGCGGCCTATCGCCGGGGCCATGCCGGTGCACGGGTACGGGCACTGGTGGCCAATACGGCCGATATCGTCGATGCGGTGGTCAATTTCGAGGTCGATGCCGGCCTGATCGAAGGGCCCTGCCACGCCGACGACGTGCAGGTCGAACCGTGGATGATGGACGAGCTGATCGTGGTGGCCGCGCCCGCGCATCCCATCGTCACAGGCGGGCGCAAGATCACGCTGAAGATGTTGCGCGAGGCCGACTGGCTGTTGCGCGAGGCGGGCTCGGGTACGCGCGAGGCGGTGGAGCATGCCTTGATTCCCTATCTGCACCACCTGCCGTCGTCGTTCGAATTTGGTAATTCGGAGGCGATCAAGCGCGCTACCGCCGAAGGTCTGGGCATCAGTTGCCTGTCGCGCTCGGTGGTGGAGGACTTGATCGACTCCGGCAAGCTGGTCGAACTGGAGACGCCGTTGCCGACCTTGCGTCGCCATTTCTACATGGTGGTCAGCCGGCACCGGGCGCCTTCGCCCAGCCTGGCCGCGCTGCTGTCGTTCTGTCGGGAGTGGGCCCGGCAGCAACCTCGCTAGGGCAGGGCGGACGATGCCATTGCTATGTCAGATCGGCTCGAAGACGCCGGCACTGCGATTCTTGGCGACCTTGTTCCAGGCGAAGATGCGCCCGTTCATCGCCACATACACCCCCGGTGGCAGCACTTGCGCCACACCACAGGCGAAGCCGAAATTGAACAGCGCATCCGAGTTGGCGATCTCGTAGGGGATCATGGCACCGGTCAGCACCACAGTCTTGTCGGCCAGCGCCGGGCCCAGCACCTGGGCGGTCTGCTGCATGGTGTCGGTGCCGTGCACGATGACGATGGCCTGTTGCGGCGAGGCCTGGCAGGCCGCCAGCACGCGTTGGCGATCGCCATCCTGCATCTCCAGCGAGTCGAGCAGGCGCAGCGTTTCCAGGGACACTTCGGTGGTGATGCGGGCACGGGCGATGACGTCGGGCAGGTGGCTCTCACCGAAGCCGAGCTGGCCTGCGATTTCGTCATAGTGCTTGTCGAAGGTGCCGCCGGTGGCGATGATGCGCAGGCTCATGGTCTTCCTATCTTCCAACTGGTCAAAAAAATCGAGAAAAGGGCGTCCGGGAATCAAGCAAGGAACGCTCCAGTGGCGCGGGGAACGGCAGTTCCGGCGCGGGCCAGCCGCTATCTTACACGCAGCCGCGGCGGTTTCCCTGTCTGGCACGACCGTGGCGGATGCGCCGCGGCCTGGCTGCCAATGCGATTTTGTAATGACATCTATAATGGACTGGATATGAAACCTTTGGCACCCGGCACCGTCATCTTCCACCGCCATCGCGGCTATGGCGTGATCGTGCTCGTCAACCTGTTGACGGGCTGGATTTCTGCGCGCTTCGGCAGTGAAGTGCGTACGCTGGATCTGAACCTGTCCTCCGACGAAGTGCAGCATGCCGATGGCACGCCCATCCTGTTCCGTCGCACTCCGCCGGACCGCATGCCGCATGTCCGGCTCATGGAGATGGTGCGCGAACTGCATCGCGCCGGCTATCAGCGGCTTTACCTTTACAGTTGGCCCAAGCCGTCCGGGCTGCATTGGCGCTGGCACCTGTTCAGCGGCCCGCGCAACTGGATCGAGCGGCCATGGCGCGAGGGCTGGTATGGCTCAGGCGCCGATTACAACTTCAATCCGGTGCTGGGTTGGGGCGATGGCCCCTCGGCTTCGTCGCAGGAGCTGGCGCGGCTGTTGGCGCAATTCGATCCGCACGGGCTGGCACGTGCGCTGGGCGAGGATGAAGAACATGCCAACTGGTTCGAGCGGGTATGCGCCACCTTGTTGCCGGATTATGCATTTAGCCTGGGGTGGCACGACAACGGCAGCATGCCGGAGCACCTGCCGGTAATCCCGGTGCGGCGCAATGTCCCCGAGTATGCCGGGCCACCGCTGCCATGGCCGCCGGGATGGCAGCATCTGTGGAAGTCAGGCGGCCCGATGCCGCAGTCGGCGTATCAGCCGCCGGTGCGCACCATCCATCGCATCACCCCAGAGCCTCAGGATTGAGTACGTTCGCGGGCGTACCGGCGGCGTAGTTCACGATGTTCTGGAAGGCGGCGCGGAAGTAGAGCTCATAGCCGTCCTTTTCCACATACCCCAGGTGCGGGGTCGCCACCACGTTATCCATTTTCAGCAGGGGGGAGTCCACCGGCAAGGGTTCGCGCTCGAAGACATCGAGTCCGGCCAGGCCGGGGCGCCCTGTCGCCAGTGCGGCTTCCAGCGCGTGGGGCTCGACCAGCTCGGCGCGGCTGGTGTTGACGAAGCAGGCCGTCGGCTTCATCAGCGCCAGGTCGGCCGCCGTGACGATGCCGCGGGTGGCATCGTTCAGGCGCAGGTGCAGGCTCAACACATCGGCCTGGGCGAAGAAGGCTTCCTTGCTGGCCGCGGCCTGGTAGCCATCCTTGAGCGCCTGTTCGCGGCTGGCCTCACGTCCCCAGACCAGTACCTGCATGCCGAAGGCGCGACCATAGCCGGCCACCATGCGACCGATCTTGCCGTAGCCCCAGATACCCAGCGTGCGGCCCTTGAGGGCGCTGCCCAGCAGGTTCAGGTGGGGGGTGGGCGAGACCTGTTGCCAGGCGCCGGCGCGCAGCGCGCTGCAGTACTGCGGTACGCGGCGCATGGCCGCCATGATCAACGCCCAGGTCAGTTCGGCCGGCGCGGTCGGATCACCAACGCCTTCGACGATGGCGATGCCGCGTTCGGTGGCGGCGGTCACATCGACATGGCCGCTGACCTTGCCGGTCTGGGAAATCAGCTTGAGCAGGGGCAGCTTTTCCAGCACCGGTCGGGTCAGGGCGGTGCGTTCACGGATCAGCACCACGGCGTCGAAGGACGACAGGCGCGCCACCAACTGGCCGGTGCCGCGTATGGTATTGGTGAACACCTTGACGTCGTGGCCGTCGAGCAGGCTGAAGCAATCAAGGTGGCGCACTACATCCTGGTAGTCGTCGAGGATGGCGATCTTCATGGGGGTCTCCGTGGCAGTCTTGCGGGGCTGCGCCGGCCAGGTGGGTGGCCGGCGTGGGCGTCCATCATAAAGCGATTGCCAGGATTCGGCACGACCTGACCCTAGCGGGGGATATCGATGACCACCTTGCCCCGAGCCTGACCTTCGCTGACCCGCGCGTGGGCCTGGTTGACCTGCTCCAGCGTAAAGCGATGGGTATCGGTGAGCACACGTAGCTGCCCGGCATCGACCATGCGCGCGGCCTCGGCCATGATCCGGCCGTGGCGGGCCCGCTCCTGGCCGGTCAGCAGCGGCAGCAGGGTGAAGACGCCCGAATAGCTGGCCGCCCGGAACGACAGCGGCGCCAGCTTGTGCACGCCCCAGCCCAGGCAGCTGACGACATGGCCGAGATAACGCCGGGCGGCGGCGAACGAGGCATCCAAGGTGGCGCCGCCGACGGTGTCGTAGATGACATCGAAGCCCTCGCCGTCGGTGTACTGCTGCACATACTGCTCCACCTCCTGGGCGCGGTAGTCGATGGCAGTGGCGCCCAGGCTCTCGATCACGGTCTTCTGGTCGGCGCTGCCGGTGGCATAGACCTCGGCACCCAGGGCGACGGCGATCTGCACGGCCATGTGGCCCACGCCACCGGCACCGCCGTGGATCAATACCTTCTGCCCCGGCTGCACGTGGGCGCGGTCGACCAGGCCTTCCCAGGCGGTGATGAAGATCAGTGGCAGGGCGGCGGCTTCGCGCATGGATGCCGTGCGGGGCTTGTGGGCCAGCAGATCGGCATCGAAGGCGGCGAACTGCGCCAGCGAACCGGGGACGCCACCGATGCCGCCGCTCATGCCGAAGACTTCGTCGCCGGGAGAAAAGCGCGTTTCACCGGACGCCACCGCTTCGACCACGCCGGCCATGTCCATGCCGAGGATGGCCGGCAGGCGGGTCTGGGCGTGGGCGGCATTGCCGGCCTGGATCTTGGTATCGAGGGGATTGACGCCGCTGGCAGCGATGCGCACCAGCACCTGGCCGGGGCGCAGGCTGGGCGTTTCGATGTCGGTGATGTCGAGTGGTGCGCCGAAGCGGGTGAGGACGGCGGCTTGCATGGTGGCAGGGATGGCGTGGGTCATGATGGCTTCCTTGAGACTGGGTGGACGGGGGGATATCGCCATGCGCCAGGTGGCGGTGAGGTCGATGCACGCAGTCTAGGCAGCCCGGACCAGCGGAAAAACCGGGCGCGACCGAAGTCAGAATTGCGGGTTTGCGGATAATTGCCGCGCTGCCATAGCCTAGAATCTCGCCAACGGATGACGACAACCAAATCGGGGAGAAAAAGATGGACAGGCTGGACATGCTCAAGGTGTTCTGTACCGTGGTCGAGGTCGGCGCGTTCAGTCGGGCGGCCGAGAAACTGTCGATGTCGACCTCCTCGGTGACCACCCACGTCGCCGCCCTGGAAGCGCATTTCAAGGTGCGGCTGCTCAATCGCACCACGCGCAGCATGTCGCTGACAGAAGAAGGCCGGCACTGCCACCAGCAGGCGCTGCGACTGCTGGCGGACATGGGCGAGCTGGAGGCCGGCCTGCGCGCCTCCGACACCCGCCCGGCCGGTGTGCTGCGGGTCGACCTGCCCAGCGTCATCAGCCGCCGCTATGTCGCCCCCGCGCTGCCGCGCTTCCTGCGCCAGTATCCGGAGCTGGAACTGCGCATCACCGTGAGCGATCGCATGGTCGACATGGTGGAAGAGGGCGTGGACGTGCTGGTGCGCATCGGCGCCCTTGGGGACTCGGGGCTGGTGGCGCGCAAGCTGGCCGGCACCTGCTACCTGTGTTGCGCCGCGCCGGCCTTCCTGCAGCAATATGGCTGGCCGGAGACACCCGAGGCGCTGGACCAGTTTGCCTGCCTGGGCTTTCTCAATCCGCGTACGCGTATGGTCCGGCCCTGGCGCTTCAGTCATGAGGGTAAGGAAAGCTCGCATATTCCCCGGGGCCTGGTAACGATGGACCACGTGGAATCGATGGTGGCGGCCGCCCAGGCTGGTTGCGGCATCATCCAGCAGATGTCGGTGACCCTTGCACCGGCCTTGCAGGAGGGCAGTCTGCTGCCGGTCCTGCCGGCGTGGCAGGCGCCTGGTCCCGATATCGTTGCGCTCTACCAGCCCACGCGTCGCGAAACCGCCAAGGTGAAAGTTTTCGTCGAATTTCTCCGAGAGATATTCACATCATGAATGACAAATCGCCCGCAATCCCTCGCAAATCCAGTCTTCACGCGGTTTTTAACGAAATCGATGTTATGCGTCACAGTAATGAAAAAACAGAAATTTTTTGATTTGTAATTACCTACTACATAAGTCGGGTATTTTCCGCTACAAATTTGCGTAAATTCTTTTTGATCGGGGTACAATCGCTGCCACTTTCCTGCACTCTTGACTGTCGAAGAGTGAGCAAAACCCGCCGCCATCCACGGCGACGGGCAAGGTGGCCGGCCTCGGCGAGGCGGTCGCCATCGACAAGACCGCCGTATCGCGGCCTGATGTGAATATCCCATCGGCCTGGAAACGTCGATCCTGCCGTGCCAACCGAATTCATCAACTTAGTGGCATTGGAGGTAGCATATGAACCAACCCCTCATGGCAGGCATTCCCGCAGTGAACGCCCCCGCCTACGTCAAACATCAGAAACTGATCAACTGGGTCGCCGAAATCGCCGCGCTGACCAAGCCAGCTCGCATTTACTGGTGCGATGGCTCCCAGGAAGAATACGACCGCCTGTGCGGCGAAATGGTCGCCGCCGGCACCATGAAGAAGTTGAACGCCGAAAAGCGTCCCAACAGCTACCTGGCCTGCTCCGACCCGTCGGACGTGGCGCGCGTGGAAGATCGCACCTTCATCTGCTCCAAGAACAAGGAAGACGCCGGCCCGACCAACAACTGGACCGACCCGGCCGAGATGCGCCAGACCCTGAACGGCCTGTTCGACGGCTGCATGGCCGGTCGCACCCTGTACGTGGTGCCGTTCTCGATGGGCCCGCTGGGTTCGCCCATCGCGCATATCGGCGTGGAACTGTCGGATTCGCCCTATGTGGCGGTGAACATGCGCATCATGACCCGCATGGGCAAGGCTGTGTACGACGTGCTGGGCAGCGATGGCGAGTTCGTGCCTTGCGTGCACAGCGTGGGTGCACCGCTGGCCGCCGGCCAGAAGGACGTGGCCTGGCCCTGCAACGCCACCAAGTACATCGTGCACTACCCGGAAACCCGCGAAATCTGGTCCTTCGGCTCCGGCTACGGTGGCAACGCCCTGCTGGGCAAGAAGTGCTTCGCGCTGCGCATCGCCTCCACCATGGGTCGTGCCCAGGGCTGGCTGGCCGAGCACATGCTGATCCTGGGCGTGGAGTCGCCGGAGGGCAAGAAGCATTACGTCGCAGCGGCCTTCCCCTCGGCCTGCGGCAAGACCAACTTCGCCATGCTGATCCCGCCCAAGGCCTTCGGTGGCTGGAAGGTCAGCACCATCGGTGACGACATCGCCTGGATCAAGCCCGGTGCCGATGGTCGCCTGTATGCGATCAACCCCGAAGCCGGTTACTTCGGCGTGGCCCCTGGCACCAACGAGAAGAGCAACTACAACTGCATGGCCTCGGTGGCGTCCAACACCATCTTCACCAACGTCGCGCTGACCGATGACGGCGATGTCTGGTGGGAAGGCATGAGCAAGGAAGCCCCGGCCCACCTGATCGACTGGCAGGGCAAGGACTGGACACCGGAAATCGGCAAGGAAACCGGCCGCAAGGCGGCCCACCCGAACGCCCGCTTCACGGTCGCCGCCACCCAGAACCCGGTGATCGACCCGGCCTGGGATGATCCGGCCGGCGTGCCGATCTCGGCCTTCATCTTCGGTGGTCGTCGCTCCACCACCGTGCCGCTGGTGACCGAAGCCCGCAACTGGGTGGAAGGCGTCTACATGGCCGCCACCATGGGTTCGGAAACCACCGCCGCCGCTGTTGGCCAGCAAGGTGTGGTGCGTCGCGACCCGTTCGCCATGCTGCCTTTCGCCGGCTACAACATGAGCGAATACTTCCAGCACTGGCTGGACATCGGCAAGAAGATCGCCGCCTCCCCGGCCGAGTTGCCCAAGATCTACTGCGTCAACTGGTTCCGCACCGATGCCGATGGCAAGTTCGTCTGGCCGGGCTTTGGTGACAACATGCGCGTGCTGAAGTGGATGCTGGAGCGCATCGAGGACCCGCAAGGTGTCAAGACCGGTGGTGTCGAGCACCTGTTCGGTGTCACCCCGCGCTTCGCCGATCTGCAATGGGATGGCCTGGACTTCAGCGCCGAGCAGTTCACGACCATCACCTCCATCGACAAGGCCGCCTGGGTCAAGGAACTGGAGCTGCATGCGGAACTGTTCGACAAGCTCAAGCACAAGCTGCCCAGCGAACTGCAAGGCGTAAAGGACAAGCTGGAGAAGAAGCTGGCAGCCTAAGCTGACCGGCACGGAGAAGACGGGAAGCGCCTGCCGCAGTGATGCGGCAGGCGTTTTCTTTTGCGGATCAGCCGCAGATCAGCCGCGGATCAGCCCGGCCAGCGCATGGCGCAGCGTGGCCGGCAATTCCACCGGCCGACGGGTAGCGCGGTCTACATAGACGTGTACGAAATGGCCTCGTGCGGCGGTCAGCTCTTCCCCGGCCTTGAAGATGCCCAGTTCGTAGCGCACGCTGCTGCGTCCCATGTGCGCCACCCGCACGCCGACCTCGATTGCATCCGGGAAGGCGACCGACGCGAAATAGTTGCAATGGGTCTCGATGACCAGTCCGATGACTTCCCCGCGTTCGATATCCAGTACCCCCTGTTGCACCAGGTAGTGGTTTACGGCGGTATCGAACCAGCTGTAGTAGACGACATTGTTGACGTGACCATAGACGTCGTTATCCATCCAGCGCGTCTGGATCGGGTGAAGATGCGGGAAATCGGCGCGGTGGCCGGCTTGCGGTCGGGAATCACTCATCTCGGGCAGGGTGTCAGGATTGGTCGGCTTGTGCGGCTGCACAAGAACGGCATGCTTGCAGTAACATTGCTCCCACTTTCGCTGTCCCCGATTCACGCATGCGCGGGGCGTCGAAAGTGCTCCATCTTAAGCGATTGATATCGGATGTTGGCGGATGTTGGTCAGCGCCGCGCTTGCATCCGCAGGCCATGCCGCCATGTAATGCCGGTGGCCGGGCAGTTTGCCGGTTGCTGACTGCGCCGATAGCTTCACCTTCAAGATTGATAGTTAAATCCAATCAAAAGTATTGATTAAATAAAATTGATCTATTTTGCTTGGCGTTCTACTATTCATCCCATCGCTTCACTCAACCCCCCCTTAAAAGGAAATCGACATGTCCCTGATCAACACCACTATCAAACCGTTCAAGGCAACTGCTTACCACGATGGCAAGTTCGTCGACATCACCGAAGCCACCCTGAAGGGCAAGTGGTCCGTGTTCGTGTTCTACCCGGCGGACTTCACCTTCGTGTGCCCGACCGAACTGGAAGATCTGGCCGACAACTACGCTGAATTCAAGAAGCTGGGCGTTGAAGTCTATGGCGTGTCCACCGACACCCACTTCGCCCACAAGGCATGGCACGACACCTCCGACGCCATCAAGAAGGTCCAGTACCCGCTGGTGGGTGACCCGACCGCGACCCTGGCACGCAACTTCGAAGTGTTGATCGAAGAAGAAGGCCTGGCACTGCGCGGCACCTTCGTGATCAATCCGGAAGGCGAAATCAAGGTCATGGAAGTGCATGACAACGGCATCGGCCGTGACGCTTCGGAACTGCTGCGCAAGGTCAAGGCTGCTCAATACGTCGCCTCGCACCCGGGTGAAGTCTGCCCCGCCAAGTGGGAAGAAGGCGCTGCTACCCTGAAGCCGTCCCTGGATCTGGTCGGCAAGATTTAATTACCGATTGGGCTACTGCGCGGCCCGATCTCTGCGCTGCGATGCTCACCGTACTGAAGTACGGTTGCGCTTCTCTCGCAGACCTCGGGCCGCTCGCTACGCCCACTCGGCAATTAAATTCAGCTAGAAATTATCCTGTAGTACCTGTCTGGAGCGGCCCGTTTGGGCCAGCGGCGGATCCCCACAAGGGCTAAGCCGTGCTCCAGAAGACTCGAATCTCCCAACTAGGAAGTAATCATCATGCTTGATGCCAATCTCAAGACCCAATTGAAGGCCTATCTGGAAAAGGTCAGCCACCCGATCGAGATCGTCGCGTCGCTCGATGATGGCGCCAAGTCCCGTGAGATGCAGGAACTCCTGCAAGAAATCGTGCTGCTGTCCGACCGTATCAACCTGGTCGAACATCGCGGCACCAGCAAGGACGCACGTACCCCGTCGTTCACACTGAACCGCCCCGGGACCAATATCAGCGTCGAATTCGCCGCGATCCCGATGGGCCACGAATTTACCTCCCTGGTACTGGCCCTGCTGCAAGTGGGCGGGCACCCGATCAAGCTCGACGACAAGGTCATCGAGCAGATCAAGAACCTGGATGGCGACTACAGCTTCGAGACCTATGTCTCGCTGACTTGCCAGAACTGCCCGGAAGTCGTGCAGGCCCTGAACGTGATGTCCATCATCAACCCGCGCATCCGCTCGGTGACCATCGATGGCGCGCTGTTCCAGGGTGAAGTCGAGCAACGCCAGATCATGGCCGTGCCGACCGTGTACATGAACGGTGAAGTGTTCGGCCAGGGCCGTACCGGAGTGGAAGAAATCCTCGCCCGTCTGGACACCGGCGCCGCCGCCCGCAAGGGTGAGGAATTGAGTGCCAAGGAAGCCTACGACGTGCTCATCGTCGGCGGTGGTCCTGCTGGTGCAGCTGCTGCAATCTACGCCGCCCGCAAGGGTATCCGCACCGGCGTGGTGGCCGAGCGTTTCGGCGGCCAGGTGCTCGATACGCTGGCGATCGAAAACTTCATCTCGGTGAAGGAAACCGAAGGTCCGCAATTCGCCACCGCGCTGGAACAGCACGTCAAGGCCTATGACGTCGACATCATGAACGTGCAGCGCGCCGAGGCCCTGGTGCCGGGCGACAAGCTGATCGAAGTGAAGCTGGCCAATGGCGGCGTGTTGAGGGGCAAGACCGTGATCCTGTCCACCGGCGCCCGCTGGCGCAATGTGAACGTGCCAGGCGAGCAGGAATACAAGAACAAGGGCGTCGCCTATTGCCCGCACTGCGATGGTCCGCTGTTCAAGGGCAAGCGCGTGTCGGTGATCGGCGGTGGCAATTCCGGCGTGGAAGCGGCCATCGACCTGGCCGGTATCGTCGCCCATGTGACCCTGATCGAGTTCGCTGCTGAACTGAAGGCCGATGCGGTGCTGGTGCGCAAGTTGAAGAGCCTGCCCAATGTCACCATCGTGACCTCGGCGCAGACTACCGAGATCACCGGCGACGGCCAGCGCGTCAACGGCATCAGCTACAAGGAGCGTGACACCGGCGAGGTCAAGCACGTGGAACTGGAAGGCGTGTTCGTCCAGATCGGTCTGGTGCCCAATACCGAATGGCTGAAGGGAACGCTGGCGCTGTCCAAGCACGGCGAGATCGAGATTGATGCCCGTGGCCAGACTTCGATTCCCGGGGTGTTTGCAGCGGGTGACGTGACCACCGTGCCGTTCAAGCAGATCGTCATCGCCGTGGGTGCTGGCGCTACCGCAGCCCTGTCGGCCTTCGATCACTTGATCCGCTCTTCGGCCGACGACGTCGCACCGGCGGTGGCCAAGGAAGCCGTGGCTGCCTGAGCCTCATCGCAGTCCTGAACAAAACGCCACCGGTTTGACGCCGGTGGCGTTTTTGTTTGTGGGATGCCTGCATCGGAATCGGCATCTCACGCATTTCACGCATCGCATGCCTACCCAGGTGGCATAAAAAAACGCCATCGATTGCTCGATGGCGTTTTGCTGGATGCCGAAGCGGCCGGAAGACCTGCTTACTTGAACATCAGGCGCAGCGAATCCCAGGCGCGGCCGATGAAGCCGGCCGGACCCACCGATTCCAGTGCCACCACCGGCAGTTCGGCCACGGTCTTGTCATCGATGGTCACCTTCAGGGTACCGACCTTGGCGTTTTCCGAGATCGGGGCAATCAGCGGATCGTTGCGATCCAGCTTGGTCTTGACCTTGTCGGCGCTGCCCTTGGGGATGGTGATGTAGACATCGTTCTTGAAGCCGACCTTGATCTTGCCCTGCGAACCCTTCCATACGTCAGGCGTATCGACCGGCTGGCCCTTGGCGTACAGCTTGACGGCGTCGAAGTTCTGGAAGCCCCAGTTCAGCAGCTTCTGGCTTTCCTGCGTACGGACCTGGTCGGAGACGGTACCGATCACCACCGAGATCAGGCGGCGCTCGCCGTTGGGCACCGGGCGATGGGCCGAGGTGATCAGCGAATAGCCGGCGCTGGAGGTGTGACCGGTCTTCATGCCGTCCACCGTCGGGTCCAGCCACAGCAGGCGGTTGCGGTTGGGCTGGGTGATGTTGTTGTAGGTGAACTTCTTGACCGAGTAGTAGCGCTTGTAATAGTCGGGGAAGTCGTTGATCAGGTTGCGGCACAGGATCGCCAGGTCACGCGCGGTGGTATAGGTGTCCGCGCTGGGCAGGCCGTGCGGGTTGCTGAAGTGGGTATTGGTCAGGCCCTGGCGCTGGGCTTCGCGGTTCATCAGCTGCACGAAGGCGTCTTCGGTGCCGGAGACCGCTTCGGCCACGGCCACGGCGGCGTCATTGCCGGAGACCGAGATCAGGCCATACAGCAGGTTGTCGATGGAAACCGGCTTGTTGGGCTCGATGAACATCTTGGAGCTGCTCGGATCGACCTTCCAGGCGTTGACGGAGACGTTGACTTCCTGTTCCAGGCTCAGGCGCTTGTCGCGCAGGGCGGCAAAGGCCAGGTAGGCGGTCATCAGCTTGGTCAGCGAAGCCGGCTCCACGCGGGTGTCCGGATCGGCAGAGGCGATCACCTGGTTGGCCGAGGCATCCAGCAGCAGCCAGCTCTTGGCAGCCACGGTAGGCGGCGGCAGACTCTGGGCGGAAGCGGTAAGGGCGGAAACGGAAAGGACGGTTGCGGCGAGCGCCGCGAGAAGCTTTTTCATCGGTGCCTAAGAAAAATTGCCAGCACGGGGGAACATCGTAGCTGTTGGTTTGAAAAGAGAGTAAGGCAGAGCAGGCTCAGTGTGAGGTGGCAGCGTGGCGTAGGCGTCGAAGAGACCGGGCCGGCTGCACCCACTGAATTATAAACGTCATGTGGCTTCGTTCCCAATTGAATGGATCTTCACCCCGAAAATCCCCTCGCGAAACCGGCATGGCGCCCTGTGCTTCACAGCGCCGCCATGCCTTCGGGCCGTCGGTGAAAACGCTCAGGCCTGAAGCTGCGCCGGGCGGCGATGCCAGCTTTCGACCACGACGTTCTTGATATGTTGCAGCTTGCGGTGAAAAAAGTGATCCGATCCCGGAATCACCACCACCGGCAGTTCCTGCGGGCGCGCCCAGTCCAGCACGGCGGAGAGGGGAATGGTGTCGTCCTGCTCGCCGTGGATCAGGATGGTGTTGGCCGGAGCGGGCGGCATGGGCCACTTGCCGGCGGCGGTGCCGACCAGCACCAGGCGCTCAGCGGCCGAGGCAGCATCCTGTTGCAGCAGGCGTTGCTGCAGTTGTGCCTGGACGAAGGTACCAAAGGAGAATCCACCCAGCGCCAGCGGCAGGTCCGGATACTGGCTGCGCATGTGTTGCAGCAGCAGGGCCATGTCGTCGGTCTCGCCGGCACCATGGTCATGCACGCCTTCGGACTTGCCCACGCCACGGAAATTCATGCGCACCGCCACATAGCCCAGGGCCAGGAAGGTGCGGGCCAGGGTTTGCGCGACCTTGTTGTCCATGGTCCCGCCATAGAGCGGGTGGGGGTGGGCCACCAGGGCCAGGCCGACCGGGGCGGCGAAGAGTTCGGGATCGGGCAGGTCGAGTGCGCATTCGAGCTGGCCGACGGCGCCTGCGATCATGAAATTCTGGGTATGTGCGTTCATGGCTTGCTGAAAACTGTGATGGAGCGTGCTGCTAGATCTTGAGGCGGTCGACCACCTTGCCACCGACGATGTGGCTGTCGATGATCTCGTCGATGTCTTCGTTGTCGACGTAGGTGTACCAGGTGCCCTGCGGGTAGATCACCACCACCGGGCCTTCTTCGCAGCGCTCCAGGCAGCCGGCCTTGTTGATGCGTACTTTGCCGGGGGCCGACAGGCCCAGTTGCTTGATGCGTTTCTTGGCATGTTCCTGGGCTGCCTGGGCGCCCTTGTCGGCACAGCAGGTGCGCTCGCCGGGCTTGCGCTGGTTCAGGCAGAAGAAGACGTGGTGTTCGTAATAGGGTTGATCGCTCATGGGATAAAGACCTGTGGACAGTGGCGACGCTGCCGGCCTGGGCCGGCAAAGCGTCAATGATACACCCCGCTCAGACTTGCCTGCGGTGCACCGGGTGGAACAGGAACCAGATCGCCAGGAACGGCCACAGCACCGACAGGAACTGGGCGGCGCCGTCGAAGTTGAGGAACTTGCCCTGTACCCAGGTCTCCAGCGTGGAGAGGTAGTAGGGGTTGGCCGGTACGGCATTGGTCACCACCAGGCTCAGGATCAGCGCCAGTGCGGCGATGCGTCGCTGTGCCGTGGGTGGCGCCCAGGTCAGGCCGGCAATCATCAGGGTACCCAGCATGATCCCGCCCACGGCGCTGGGCGAAATCCAGATGAAGGCATTCTGCGGCGCGAAGAACAGCGCGCAGGCCAGCGACTTGGCAGCGATGCAGGCCAGCAGGTACAGCGCCACCAGTCGTCGCCGTGGTGCCTGCCGGCGCAGCAGCAGCAGGAACAGCAAGGCCGCGCCGGTCAGGCCGCAGGCGGTGACGATGACGTCGGCCAGCCAGTATTGCTCGGCGCTGAGCTGGGCGCTGTTGAGCCAGCTGGTGGCCAGGTCGATGGGGGTGTCCAGCAGGTCTGAAAAGAAGGCCGACAACGGTGGCACCAGATGGCCCAGGCCGAACAGGTGGTTCTGCGGATAGATCAGCGCCAGCGGCCACAGGCCCGCCACCGCCAGTCCCCGGCTGGCTTCACCCGAGAACCAGCGCCGCCGCACCAGCAGGAAGCGGCTCTCGTGCAGGAAATAGCGACTGCAGAGCGCACCCAGCACGGCGCCCAGGGCGGCACCGGCGGAGTTGGTCAAGAGGTCAAGGTTGGACGGCACGCGGGTCGGCAGGTAGGTCTGCACCGCCTCCATGCAGGCCGACAGCAGGACCCCGCCCAGCATGGCGGGCCATATGGCCCACCAGGGGCGCAGACGCGGATACATCGCCAGCACCAGCAGGGCGCCCAGTGGCGCATAGCCGGCGACATTGGTCCAGACGTCGAAGGCGGTCCAGTAATAGGGCAGCCGCGCGCCCAGGTAATCGAAGGGTTTGATGCCCATGTCGCGCCAGCCGGTAAACGGATACCAGCTGGCATAGATGATCAGCAACGTATAGACCAGCAGGCTGACCCGCGCAAAGGAAGACGCGGCCGGCGCAGCAGCGGAGGCAGCAGGAGCGCAGGCGCGGTTGGCGGCAGGATCGGACGGGGCTGGCATGCGGCAGAGGGTAACCGATTTCGGCGTCCACCGGGCCGGCCCGCCGCGCCGGCACTGTCTGCCGGTACAATGTGCGCTATGACTTTGACTTTTCCCATGCCTGCCGAATTCGAATCGGCACCGCTGGTGCGCCCCGAGCGCATCGGCATGCTGTTGGCCGGCTCCGACAGCGAAGGCCAGCAACGCATCGATGTCGAGGCGGTGGCCCTGACCGGTTCCACCAACGTCGACCTGATGCAGCGCCTGAGCAGCCTGCAGCGCCCGCTGCTGCTGGTGGCAGACCGCCAGAGCGCCGGTCGTGGTCGGGCCGGCCGGCCGTGGCGCGCCGTGCCCGAGGATTCGCTGACCTTCTCTCTGGCCTGGCGGCTGCAGCGCCCGATGCACGCTTTGCTGGGCCTGCCACTGGCCATCGGCGTGGCACTGGCCGAGGCGCTGGAAGTCTTCGGTGTGCGACCGCAACTGAAATGGCCCAATGACGTGCTGCGCGATGGCGCCAAGCTGGCCGGCATCCTCATCGAGACCGCCTCCGATGGTGGTCGTGGCGACGCCACCTGGGCGGTGATCGGCATCGGCATCAATCTGGTCGTGCCGGCCGGCCTGGCCGATGAACTGCAGCGCCCGATTGGTGCGGCTTCCGAGTTGCAGAAGGCGCCCCGGGAGACGGTGCTGGCCATCATCGCCAGCGCCCTGGCCAGTGTGCTGGAGGAATTCGAACAACGCGGCTTCGGGGCCTTCGTCAAACGGTGGGAAGCCTTCCACGCCTACGCCGGACAGGCCGTCAAGATTGTCGATCATGGCCGCGTGGTCCATGAAGGGACCGCCGTCGGCGTGGACATGATGGGCCGCTTCCTGATGGATACCGAGCAGGGCCAGGTCGCGGTGCTGGCCGGTGACCTGTCGTTGCGGCTGCAGGACGGATGATGCTGCTGGTCGATGCCGGCAATACCCGCATCAAATGGGCCTTGTCTGGTCCGGATAGCGCCTTGCCAGGCGGCTGGCTGCAACAGGGCGCAGTCGAGCGCGCCGAGGTGGCCACGCTGTTGCAGGCCTGGTCCGCAGTGGTGGCACCGGCGGCGGGAATGCAGGTGTGCGTGTCCAACGTGGCGGGTCCGGCATTGCGGGCAAGCCTTCAGGCTGTCCTGCAGGAGGCGTTCGGACCACGTGTCATTGTCGAATGGTTTGCCTCCACTGCAGAGCGCGCCGGTGTGCGTAACGGCTATCGTCATCCTGGCCAACTCGGCTGCGACCGCTTCGCTGCTGCCATCGGTGCGCGTGCCTTGTTCCCGGACGAGGAATTGCTGGTCGCCACCTGTGGCACGGCCACCACCATTGACGTACTCAGCGCTGCCGGCGTCTTCGAGGGCGGCATGATCCTGCCCGGTTTCGGCACCATGGCCACTTCGCTGGCGCTGAACACCGCGCAACTGCCGCGCATCGATGGCGCGGCGCCGCCGGAGCAGGTGTTTGCGGACAATACGGTGGATGCCATTGTTTCCGGTTGCATCGCTGCCCAGGTCGGGGCCATTGAACATGCGCTGATGCAACGGCGACTGGCGCGGCCGCAGGCGAAGTTGCGCTGTCTGCTGGCCGGAGGAGCCGGAAGGCTGCTGGCGCCTTATCTGAACCTGGGCGCTACGCCCCTGGAAAAAGTGGATAATCTGGTCCTGCTTGGCCTGCAGACGGCCATGAACCATGGGCGCTGAAGCCAGTCCATCGCGTCAGGCAAATCAACAAAGGCAAGGAAAGACAAGGCACGGATGAAGCTGAAACTGCTTTTTTGGCTATTGCTGGTCGGTAACGTGGTCCTGTTCGGTTTGACGCGTGGCTATTTCGGTGCCAGCGCCACCGAACGGCACGAGCCACAGCGCCTGGCCGAGCAATTGCATCCCGAGCTGTTGAGCGTGCTGCCGGCCAATAGCGAAAAGCTGGCGTCCCAGCTGCGTGCGCAGCCGGCCGCTAGCGCACCCGCCGGTGCGGAATCCCCGCCCGCCGCTACTGCGCCCGCGGGCGCCAGTGCAGCTGATGCTGCGGCCTCCGCCGCACAGCCGACGCCGGCGGCGCCAGCCACGGCGGCCACCCAGGTCGCTGCCGTCCCCCCCTCCTGTACCGAGGTCGGCAATTTCACGGCCAACGACGCCCGTCGCTTCTCGGCCCAGCTGGCCAGCCTCAACCTGGGTGACAAGGTGGTCCAGAAACTGACCCAGGACGTCACCAGCCACATGGTCTATATTCCGCCGCAGGATGGCCGCGACGGCGCCGACCGGCGCATTGCCGAGCTGCGTCGCCTGGGTATCGGGGACTTCTACGTCATTCCTGACAGTTTCCCCAATCCGGCATTGCGCTATGGCGTTTCGCTGGGCATCTTCCGCACCGAGGACGCGGCCAAGGCCTATGTCGGCCAGTTGATCTCGCGCGGGGTGCGCAGCGCCCGCATCATTGCCCGCCGCTCCGGGGCTGGCAAGCAGGTGTTCCAGTTGCGTGACCTGAGCCCGGAAGCGCGCACTGCCCTGGAGAACATCAAGAGCGCTTTCCCGGACCAGGAAATCCGCGGCTGCAGCGCCTGAACACGGCGGCGTTGTCAGGATCGGACACGCCGCATGTTGCGCTGCGAAGCCGGGCGGCTTTCCATGTAAAATCCCGTCCCTAAGCTTTACCGTCACCCATCCCTCATCGCATCGACAGGACATTGCCATGACCACCGACCTGACCAACGTAGCTCCCCAGATCAAAGCCGAAATCCTGGCCGAGGCGCTGCCGTATATCCGTAAGTTCCACGGCAAGACCATCGTGGTCAAGTACGGTGGCAATGCAATGACCGAGGAAAGCCTCAAGCACGGCTTCGCCCGTGACGTGATCCTGTTGAAGCTGGTCGGCATGAACCCGGTGGTGGTTCACGGTGGCGGTCCGCAGATCGATGCGGCGCTCAAGAAGATCGGCAAGCAGGGGACCTTCGTGCAGGGCATGCGCATTACCGACGAAGAGACCATGGAAGTGGTGGAATGGGTGCTGGGCGGCGAAGTACAGCAGGACATCGTGATGTTGATCAATCACTATGGCGGCCAGGCAGTGGGCCTGACCGGCAAGGACGGCGGCCTGATCCGCGCGCGCAAGATGCAGATGCCGGACAAGGAGCATCCGGGCCAGTTCGTCGATATCGGCTACGTCGGCGAGATCGAGGCGATCAATCCGGCGGTGGTCAAGGCGCTGCAGGATGATGCCTTCATCCCCATTATTTCGCCCATCGGTTTCGGTGACGACGGCCAGGCCTATAACATCAACGCCGACGTGGTAGCCGGCAAGATCGCCGAAATCCTGCACGCCGAAAAGCTGATCATGATGACCAACATTGCCGGCGTCCAGGACAAGGCCGGCAATCTGCTGACCGACCTCTCGGCCCGCGAGATCGACGAGATGTTTGCCGACGGCACCATTTCGGGTGGCATGCTCCCGAAGATTTCCTCGGCCCTGGATGCGGCCAAGTCGGGTGTGAACACGGTGCACATCATCGACGGTCGCATCGAACACTCGCTGCTGCTGGAAGTGCTGACCGAGCAGGCCTTCGGGACCATGATCCGCTCGCACTGATACCGCTTTCGAGCAGTGGCAAGACAAGAAATGGATGAGCATGCTCATCCATTTTTTATGCCCGGCGGCCAGGGTCTGGCGCAGGTCAATAGAGTTGTTTGACCTGCAATCCCTTTTTCTTCAGCAAGTGCGGCACGCTGTCCGGTCCCACCAGGTGCAGGATGCCGATCGCCGCCACGGCCCGGTCATGCTGGCGCAGCAGGTCGGCCACGCCATTGGCCAGGCCGGGGTTGCGTTGCTGCAGCAGGGTCTTGAGCGTGAAGCGGGTGGCGAAGCTGTCATCCTGTCGCATGTCCGCGAGGGCGGTGGCGAAGCCGGTGCTGTCGGCATGGCGCCAGGCGTTCACCAGCAGGTCGAGCTTGCGGCTCAAGGCAGCGTCATCCAGTTCGCGCAGCGTATCGGCGAGGAACTCGGCCTGTTCCGCTTCGGTGAGCTGGCTGAAGAGGCTCATCTGGCGGTCTGCGCTTTCCAGTTCGACCACCTGGCCACCGTGGGCGCGTACGGTGCTCGCCAGATGGCTATCCACGGCCAGGTCGGTGCGGTAACCGTGGTGCCCGTATTCTTGCACCGTCAGGGCCATGGCCAGCATCCATGGGCGCATGTGCTGCACGGCCTGGAGCGGCAGGCCAGCACGCGCCAGCGTGGCAAGCGTGCGCTGCGCCAGTGCGGGATCGAGGTGGTCCTGGATGCGCTGACCGTCAGGGTAAAGGGCATAGCGTTGCACGGCGCTCTGCATCGCGGCGCCATTGTCCGGGTCCAGTTCCAGCGCCAGCACGGGTGCGGCGGCCAGGGCCTGGGTCAGGCGCTGTTCCAGCGGGTAGAAATCGGGGGCGCCGACGTGGATGGTGCCGAACAGCAGCAAGGTATGGTGACCATCGGAGACCTGGTATAGCGCCCCGCGGGGTGGGACCGCGCCGGCGGCATTGGCTGTGGCGGCCGCGTGGGCTGGAAGGGTAAAGTTAAAGCAGGACAGCCAGGTCAAACTCACTATAATCACCCGTTGCATCAATCCGTTCACTGCTGGCCTTTCTTTGCTGAAGGTGCGTCCCCGCTTGCCGTGAGGCGCGCCCGTCCGATTTATGGCGTCCAATACTACACCGCTCTGGCTGTTCGACCTCGACAATACGCTGCACAACGCCTCGCACGCGATCTTCCCGGCGATCAATACCAACATGAACCGCATCATCCAGCGCGTGCTGGAGACTGATGGTCAGCCCAGCGACGAGGCGGCGGTGAACTATCTGCGCCGGCATTACTGGAAACTGTACGGTGCCACCCTGCTGGGCCTGGTGCGACATCACGGCATGGATATCGACGAGTTCCTGCACGAGGCACACCTCTTCGATGACTTGCCCGGCATGGTGCGCGCCGAACGTGGCATCGGTCGCTGGTTGCAGCAATTGCCGGGTCGCAAGATCCTGCTCACCAATGCTCCCCGCCGTTATTCGCGGGAACTGGTGCGGCATCTCGGGCTGCACCGGCATTTCTCGCACCACATTTCCATCGAGAGCATGCACGTGCATCGCCAGTTGCGGCCCAAACCTTCGCGGCTGATGTTGCGCAAGCTGCTGGCGCGTCACAAGATCGCGCCGCGGCGCTGCATCCTGGTCGAGGACACCGTGGATAACCTGAAAAGTGCCCGTGAACTTGGCGTGCGTACTGCCTGGGTGACCCAGTACCTGCGCGGCAGCCAGGCGCTCCTGGGACATATGGGGGGACAGCGCGCCTTGAGCCGTTTACCGGGTTTTGTTGATGTGAAGGTTCGTTCAGTGCGGCAATTGCCGCGCCGGCTGGCGGCGCTGGGAGCCTTGCGCTAGGCGAGGATGGGGTTGCCGGGGTGGCCTTAGTCGGCGCAATCGGCGCACCAGCCCTTGATGGTCAGCTCCACTTCGTGACTCTGGAAACCCTTGCCCAGTGTCTTGCGCAGGGCAGACTGCAATTGCGCGGCGGTGGAGCGATGACGATCGGCATCGGGCAGGACGGTGGCCAGAAAATCGGTGCCATCGCTGGCATCCAGACAGAACACGCGGTGGCACCGGGTGCATTTGAAATGACCATGCTGATGCTGCTTGCCATGGGAGTGATCGTGCAGGCCGTGCTCGGCATGATCGGCGCCGGCGCTGTAGCGGAAGATGCGATCGTCGCTGGAAATCTTGTGTGCCAGGCCGGCCTCGGTCAGGCAATCGAGGGCGCGGTAGAGCGTGACCCGGTCCATGTCGGCGAAACGATCCTGGATATCCTGGTGCGAGGCAGCACTGCGGGTCTCCAGCAATGCGCCCAGCACATTGACGCGTGCTTGCGTCACCCGTACACCGGCCTCGCGCAGTTGCGCCTCGGCCAGCGCCGTCACGGTCGCGGCTTGGGCGCTGGTGCTGGCGGAGGAGTGGTCGGCGGCTTTGGCTTTCATGGTCGGCATCTGCTGGAACGTTCAGGGAGCCAGGGTACTGGCAAAGAAACACGGCGGCGCAGCTAGCGCCGGTCGCCTATTTTAGCCCATGCGGCCGCAGCACTCCGGCGTGGAAAGTGCCGGCGGCTATTTCGACTCTTTGTTGCCGCTCTTGCGCGCGCGCGGGTGGGCCTGGTCGTAGACCTGGGCCAGGCGCTGGAAGTCCAGCGCGGTATAGACCTGGGTGGCGGTGATGGAGGCATGGCCCAGCATTTCCTGTACCGCACGCAGGTCGCCCGAACTTTGCAGGACATGCGAAGCAAAGGAGTGACGCAACATGTGGGGATGCACGTCGGAAGCCATTTCCAGGCCCTTGCCATGCGCCTTCAGGCGCAATTGCGTGACCCGGGGTGACATGCGGGCGCCGCGTTCGTTGAGAAACAGCGCGTGGCGGTCGGCGCCGCCATCGGCCCGCACCAGGGCGGCCCGCATCGGCAACCAGTCGCCAATGGCCTGTACGGCGGCCCGTCCCACCGGCACCTTGCGCTTCTTGCCGCCCTTGCCGGTAACGGTGACCTCTGCCTCGGTCAGGTCGATCCAGCCAGCCGACTCATGGTTGCCTTCACGGATATCGGCCACATCGATGCCTACCAGTTCGGAGACCCGCAATCCACTCGAATAGAGCAACTCGAACATGGCGCGATTGCAGGCTGCCAGGGTGGAGTCGGGATCACGCCCCGGATCGCTCTGGGCGACCAGGCGGACCGCATCATCGGCGGCCAGCGCCTTGGGCAGGGGTTTGCTTTTCTTGGGGGGCTTGACGCCATCGACCGGGTTGGTCGGGAGTTCGATGTCCATCGACAACCAGCCGAAGAAGCCACGCCAGGCCGACAGCTTGCGCGAGATCGAGCGTGCATTCAGGCCACGGGCATGCAGTCGGGCGGCGCATTTGCGGATCTGCACCTGGGTCACGCCGCGCAGGTCGATGTCGGCAGTGGAGGCTGCCTCGCCGGCCGGGGCCAGCAGCGTGCGCAATTCCTGCAAGTCGCGGCCGTAGTGGTCCAGCGTATGCGGCGACAGCTTGCGCTGGGCACGCAGGAAAGAGAGATAGTGGCCGATCAGGGAGGAGGCGGTGCCATCCATGGCGTCATCCTTCACATTGGCGGCGCAAGCAGAGCGGAACGGGGTGGTTCCGCCACGCGATGCATCAATGCATCAGCGCAACAGGCAAGCCAGCGCGGCGCTGCCGGTTTCGCCGATACGGGTCAGGAAATCGGTACCCATGTCCGAGCTGAAGCGGCTTGGGTCTGGCGAGCCCAGCACCAGCAGGCCGAAGGCTTCCGGCGCGGCGCCCACGCGCAGCGGCAGGATGGCGACCGACTTCACCGCATCGGCATCATCGAGCCAGGTGGCGGCCTCGAACTCCTTGTTGGGACCGCAGAAGGGGGCCGACAGACCGTTGGCGAAAATCCGGGCATCGTCCGAGACTTCCTGGGTGGCCCAGTTGTCTGCATGGTCCAGGCCCAGGTTCCACAGGCGCACGGTCACTTGCGGGACGTGGAATATCTCCTGCAATTGGGTCACCAGCGCGCGCGGCAGGTCGGCGGCATCGCGCGTCAACAGCAGGGCGCGGCTCCAGGCCTGGAACTTGTTGGTGATCTCGTCGTTTTCCTGGGCGATGCGCATGAGGTCGGCCATGCGCAATTCCTGGACACGGATCTTCTCGCGCAGGATCTCCATCTGTCGCTCCTGCAGCGAGACAGCACGGCCCATCACCGGGCTGGTCAACTTGATGGTCGCAAGCAGCTCTGCATGCTCCTCGAAGAAATGAGGATGTTCCAGCAGGTAGTCGGCAATCAGGTTGGAGTCCAGTTCGGAGGTCATCGTCGAGGGTCTGTGAGTAAGGTACCAGAGGCAGGCAAAAGATGGCGTGCCGGAAATATCGCGAGATTATCCTCGCTATCGGACATGCTGACAATCATCGCCGGCGCGGCCGGGCGGCCTTGCCTGCAATGGTGTGCAAAGCATGTCAGCGCAATAAGAAAAAGGAAAAAAAAGGAAAAAAAAGAAAAGAAAAAGGCCTGCATGATTGCTCATGCAGGCCTTTTTCGTTCCAGCTCAGGCTCAATTCAGGTTGAAACCGGTAAGTTCATACCGGTTTCAGATCCATGAATTAGAACTTGTGACGGATACCGGTGATGACAGCGGTTTGGCTGGCATCGGAACCGGTTGCGCCGCCGGTCACGCCCGGGTTTTGCATGTCGCTTGCGCGCATGTTCGACACGAAGGCGTACAGGTCGGTACGCTTGGACAGCCAGTAGTCAGCACCCAGGCTGATCTGGGTCAGCTTGCCCTTGCCGGTGACGCCGTTGAAGGTCGCACGGGAATGGTCAACAGCTGCCAGCAGCTTCAGGGAAGGCGACAGGGTGTAGGCGGTACCCAGTTCATAGGTATCAACCTTCTGTGCACCTGCCAGGGTCAGGCCAGCGACCGAAGTCGGGGCGCTCTTCAGATCTTGCTTGACGCGCGAGTAGTTACCGTACACGCGTGCCGGGCCGAACTGGTAGGAAGCCACGACGTTCAGTGCCTTCAGAGCGGTGCTGCCTGCGTTAGCGGCGTTGGCGGCTGCTGCGGCATTGTAGGCGGCGACGGCAGCAGCCGTTGCGGTGGCGCTAGGAGCCACGCCTTGGATCAGCGAAGTATCCGACGGGGTGGTGCCAGCCTTGGACTGGTAGTAGTTGATACCCAGACCCAGAGGACCGTTGTCGTACTTACCACCGATGCCGTAGGCTTGACCAGCGGAGGTCTTGCCAGCGGTTTCGCCGAAGCCGTAGATCAGGTTGCCGGTGAAGCCGCTCAGGTTGGTGGTGGTGTAGCTGATCGAGTTGTTGGTACGAACACCTTGCAGGCGGTTCAGGCCCGAACCCGAGTTGGAGACCACGCCGCCGAAGTCGTTAACAGCGGTGTAAGCGGAGATGGTGTCCGAGAAGTCGGTTTGACGACCCAGCAGCACGGTACCGAAGCCACCAGCCAGACCGACCACCGACTTGCGGCGGAACAGGTTGGAGGAGGTCACGGCGTCGGAGCCTTGCAGGCCGCCGTCGTCGTTGGTGAAGCCGGCTTCCAGGTTGAAGACTGCGGACAGACCGCCGCCCAGATCTTCAACGCCCTTGAAACCGATACGGGAACCTTGGATCACGCCGGAGTTCAGGCCGAACTTGGAGCCGGTGTTGGTGCCGGTGCCGGTGGCAACCTTGCTGGAGTATGCGATACCGGTATCAACGATACCGTAGATAGTAACGGAGCTTTGTGCTTGAGCAGCACCTGCGAACGCGCCGAGGACGGCCAGTGCCAGCAGAGATTTTTTCATTTGACATCCTTCTATAAAAATAGTCTTGAGGATCCGTACTTCTGGTCGGATGGTGAGACATTAAGGGTTCTCATTTGGCGTGGCCGCAGATTGGTCACGTGGAGGGAGGAATTTTGGTTGAAAGCCCCAAAGTGCTGGATGAGTGTTGTTTTTTTCAAACGCTTTCCTGCTCGTCAATGCATGACAAGCAAATTTTGGTACTCAGCCTGTCACTGATTAACGGCAAGTATTGCGTAAACTTGATCCGCATCGTCTCGTCAATATGCTTGTTGTCAAAAAGATGCATTCTGATAGTTTTTCGAGTCATTTTTAAAAAAATGTCGATTGTGGGTCATAATTTTGGCTTTCTGACCGGACGTGGAGGTCTGATGGCCAATCGCGAGGATCTTGCAATCATCCGCGCCGCGCGTGCTGGAGAGGCACAGGCGCAATTGACGCTAGGCAAGCGTTACCTGTTTGGTGGCAATGGTTTGCCGCAAAGTGCGGGCACTGCCTTTCATTGGCTGGAGCGGGCCGCGCGCCAGGGACTGGCTGACGCCTGGATGCTGATCGCCCAGCATATTCCTTATGAAGTCGTGGTACCGCTGGCCAAGCCGCAGGAGGCTGCACAGTGGTACGAACGCGCATTCGACGCCGGCCTGACCCAGGCCGGCCTGGTGTTTGCGCGCCTGGTGCTGGATAACCCTGCGGTCACCGCCGTGCTTGGCGCCGACATCAGGCGCAAAGCCATCCGCGCCCTTGAGGTCGTCGCTCACGAAGGGGATGCGGACGCGCAGTGGTTGCTGGCCCGGCAGGGCGAACGCATGCTGGCGTCCGCAGCGGTAGCCGCACCGACCTCGGTTACCGCCGAAGTGCAGGCGGCCGAGCCGGTGGTCAAGCCCGAGGATCTGCATCAATGGACCAGAAAGGCCGCTGACGCCGGCGTCGAACAGGCACAGCACGCACTGGCCGATGCCGCCTGGCACCAATCCGACTTTGCGACCTTCCGTCAGCGGGCACAGCCTCTGGTCGACACCCTGTTGCGTCAGCACGAGGCCACGGTGACGCAATTCAATGCACCTTCCGAGGCATTGGCAGCGGCGCTGGGCGCGCAGAACATCCAGTTGCTGCACCGTCTGGCCCAAGTGCATATGGCAGACAAGCGCCCCGACCTGTTGCACGCCCAGCAGTTGCTGGAACTGGCCGCGCTGGCCTGCGACCGCGATGCGCAACTGGCTCTGGGTCTCTTGTATGGACGCCTGGACCAGGCCGGCGTGCGGCGCTTCGCCGGACAGGGTTCGGCCAACTACAAGAAGGCCATCCGCTGGCTCACCCTGGCCGGGGAGCAGGGCATGGCAGCGGCCTGGTATGTTTTGTCGCGTATCTATCTGAAGCCCGAGTTTTCGCAGCGCAATCTGGCCGATGTACAGCATTACCTGGAGCGTGCGGCCGAGATGGGCCATGTGGAAGCCCAGCTCGAATGCGGCGTGGGCGCCTGGCGCAATCGCCGCGATGATCCCGGCAATGACGTGCGCGCCCTGTACTGGTTGCAGAAGGCTGCCGCGCAGGGGGCGCAGCAGGCGCGCGCCCTGCTGGACAAGGCTGCCGACCGCCCCATGGCTGCGGAATGGGCGGTGCAGGCGCGCCTGCAGCTCAGTCGCGAGCAGATCAATGCGCATCCTTTCCTGGCTGCACGCATCGAGCTGGCGGCGCTGTTCGGATTGACCCGGCCGGAAGCGCTGCTGATCGACCTGAAGCAGGCTGATTGCGGCCACTGCCTGATGGTGGACATCCGCAGCCAGTATGCGCGCAGCAAGCGGCGCCTGATCCTGGTCGAGACCGGTGAGCAGCGCGGTACGCTCAATCGCATCGGACGTCTGTTCGAAGACATGGATTGTGGTCCCGCCGGTCCGGAGGGCAATTACCGTCAGCGGCTGTACCGTCTCAAGAGCATGTTGCCGCAGGTGCAGGAGGACGACGAGGTGGAAGAGCAGGATCTGGCTGCCTGACCCACTCGCCCGGCCTTCTGCCTGCGGGCAAACTCCAAAAAAAGCGGCTTGCTGATTTCGTCAGCAAGCCGTTTTCATAGGCGCATCACCTGTCTTGCAGCCGTACCAGCCTTGGTAGCTCGGCTGCGGGCTGCGATTGCGTCAGAGCGGATCTGGCAAATCGATCTCGCCCTCGAATACCGTCACGGCCGGCCCGGTCATCATTACCGGCTCGCCCGGGCCAGCCCAGGCAATGTTGAGCACGCCGCCATGGGTCTGCACCGCCACCGGTGAATCCAGCAAGCCGCGCCGGATGCCCGCTACCACCGCCGCACAGGCGCCAGTGCCGCAAGCCAGCGTCTCACCGGCACCGCGTTCGTAGACGCGCAGATTGATGCGGTGACGATCGACTACCTGCATGAAACCCGCATTGACGCGCTTGGGGAAGCGCGGGTGATGTTCGATCAGCGGACCGTCAACCAATACCGGCGCTGCTTCGCTGTCATCGACCCGTTGCACCGCGTGCGGATTACCCATCGACACCACCGAGATCCAGGTGGTCTTGCCGGCCACGTCCAGCGGCCACAGATTGTCTTCGGCCTCGCTGCGATGCTGCAGGCCATGGCTGTCGAAGGGGACATCGGCCGGGGTCAGGATGGGGGCGCCCATGTCCACGGTGATCTGGCCGTCCTCTTCCAGGCGCGGTTCGATCACGCCGGACATGGTTTCCACACGGATGGCGCGCTTGTCGGTGAGGCCCTTTTCGGTGACGAAGCGCACGAAGGCACGGGCGCCGTTGCCGCATTGCTCGACCTCGCCGCCATCGGCGTTATAGATGCGATAACGGAAATCGATGCCGGCGCTGCTTGCCTTTTCCACCACCAGCATCTGGTCGGCACCGATGCCGAAACGACGATCGGCGAGGAATTGCCATTGGGCGGGGGTGAGCGAAATGGCCTGGTTGACGGCGTCGAGGACGACGAAATCGTTGCCGGCGCCATGCATCTTGGTAAATTTGATTTTCATGGACACATTATAGGATGGCCCCGGCCGGTCGCGCTCAGCCTTCAGTCCTGGTTGCGGCCGTAGACGTCGGGCTCGCCCGGCGGACGCGTCTTGAAGCGCTTGTGAGCCCAGAAATATTCAGCCGGGTGCTCGCGCACGCGCTCTTCGATGAAGGCATTCATGCGACGCGTGGCCGCTACGATGTCGTCACCCGGATAGTCGGTCCAGGCAGGATAGTAGGTGGCTTTCCAGCCCTTGTAGTTAGGCAGGAAGGTGCAGACCACCGGTACCACGGCGGCACCGGTGGCGGCGGCAATGCGGGCGGTGGCCGTGAGGGTTGCGGCCGGCACGCCGAAGAAAGGCACGAATTCGGCGTCGCGGATGCCGAAGTCCATATCCGGCAGCATCAGGAAGGGCAGGCCCTTGCGCATGGCACGGATGATGGGTTTGACGCCCTGCTCGCGCGCCAGCAGGGTTGCTGGTCGGAAACGCAGCCGACCCTTCAGCAGGGCGCGGTCGATGACGTCATTGCGTTGCTTTGTATAGATGGTACAAGCCGAATATTCGGAGAACACGCCCAGGGTCGCACCGGGAATCTCCAGGCAGACGAAGTGCGGTGCCAACAGGATGGTCGGACCCTTGGCGAACGTCTCCAACGGCATGCCCGGTTCGACCTGGATCAGCCGGCGCAGGCGTGATACCGGAGCCCACCAGAGGATGCCGCGTTCCAGCGCACTGCGGGCGAACAGGCGGAAATGCTCGCGGGCAATGCGCACGCGTTCTTCTTCGGTCTTCTCGGGGAAGCACAGGCGCAGATTGGTCAGCGTGATATGGCGCCGGGGGCGCATATAGATATAGAGCAGCGCGCCGATGCCTTCCCCCAGGCGCCCGAGGATGGGCAGGGGCAACCAGTGCAGCAGCCACATGATGGCCAGGAGCAGCCTCATATCGATGCCTCCCCGGGTCTGGTCACACCGGGCGGTGTCTTGTAGCGGTTGTAGCTCCAGATATATTGGGCGGGGCAGTGCGCGATCAGTTTTTCCATGGCGGCGTTGATGGCGCGGGCCTGTTGTACCGGTGAATCAGGCAGTTCGCCGTCAAAGGGAACGAAGCGCACGGCAAAGCCCCGTCCCCAGGACAGCCGCTCGGCGTAGACCAGCAGCAAGGGGGCGCCACTCATCCGCTGCAGCTTGGCGGGCAGGGTCATGGTGTAGGCCGGTTTGCCGAAGAAGTCGGCCCAGATGCCTTCGCCGTTTTGCGGCACCTGGTCCGGCAGCAGGCCGATGGCCTGGCCGTTCTTCAGCGCCTTCAGCAGGATTCGCACGCCTGCCAGGTTGGCTGGGGCCAGATGCAGGTTGGCGCGGGCGCGCGCGCCTTCGATCAAGGGTTTCAAGGCCGCCTTGCGCGGCGGTCGATACAGCACGCTGAGACTGGTCCGGTGCGCTATCACCTGGGCGCAGATTTCGAAGCAGCCCAGGTGAGGCGTCAGAAAGATCACACCGGACTTGGCTGCCAGGGCCCGTTCCGCCAAATCCCAGTTGAGCAGGCGCGCCGAACGTAATACCCGGCTGGGCGCGCCACACCAGATGAACGGCAGTTCGAACATGCCTTTGCCCGCCTCGCCGACCGCTTTGAACAGGCTGGCGCGATGTCCGGCCAGGGCAATGTTGTCGCGCAGACGACGGCGATAGGATGGCGAGAGCAGGAACACCAGCCAGCCCACCATCACGCCGATGGCATGCAAGACAGGCAAGGGCAGGAAGGACAGCAGGCGGAATAAAGAAACGAGCATACGTGCCGATAACGGTTGGGCGGGGTGCTTCCGCCGCCAAATTGCATAAAATTGCAAGAGGCGTAAAATAGCACAAGCCGTCGAGTTAATGACAACTTGCGAGACGGGGTATAAATTTCGCTAAAGCGTCGCAGGCACGACTAACGATGGGCCGCGACATTGCTAAATCGTTTCCAGTCAGAGGCTTGCATGTCCAACGAATATCTCTTCACTTCCGAATCCGTCTCCGAAGGCCATCCCGACAAGGTCGCTGACCAGATCTCGGATGCCATTCTGGATGCCATCCTCACGCAGGACCCGCAATCGCGCGTCGCCGCCGAAACGCTGTGCAACACCGGTCTGGTGGTGCTGGCCGGTGAAATCACCACCCGCGCCAACGTCGACTACATCGATGTGGCCCGCGACACCATCAAGCGCATCGGCTACGACAATGCCGACTTCGGCATCGACTACAAGAGCTGCGCCGTGCTGGTCGCTTACGACAAGCAATCCCCCGACATCGCCCAGGGCGTCGACGAAGGCCGTGGCGTCGACCTGGAGCAGGGTGCCGGCGACCAGGGCCTGATGTTCGGCTACGCCTGCAACGAAACTCCCGAACTGATGCCGGCCGCCATCTACTATGCGCATCGCATCGTGGAACGCCAGTCGCAACTGCGCAAGGACGGCCGCCTGCCCTGGCTGCGTCCGGATGCCAAGTCCCAGGTCACCCTGAAGTACGTGGACGGCAAGCCGGTCGCCATCGATACCGTGGTGCTGTCGACCCAGCATTCGCCCGAGATGGACCAGAAGGACATCCACGAAGCCGCCATCGAGGAAATCATCAAGCCGGTGCTGCCGGCCGAATGGCTCAAGAACACCCGTTACCTGATCAACCCCACCGGCCGCTTCGTCATCGGTGGCCCGCAGGGTGACTGCGGCCTGACCGGCCGCAAGATCATCGTCGATACCTACGGCGGTGCAGCACCCCACGGCGGTGGCGCCTTCTCCGGCAAGGACCCGTCCAAGGTCGACCGCTCGGCTGCCTACGCCGGTCGCTATGTGGCCAAGAACA
Organism: Herbaspirillum sp. AP02; assembly: GCF_015767275.1. Taxonomy (GTDB): domain Bacteria; phylum Pseudomonadota; class Gammaproteobacteria; order Burkholderiales; family Burkholderiaceae_D; genus Herbaspirillum. The sequence continues at coordinate 143,283 of NZ_JADWMY010000007.1, read as the reverse complement.
TCGTCGCTGCCGGCCTGGCCGAGCGTTGCCAGATCCAGGTGTCCTACGCCATCGGTATCGCCAAGCCGACCTCGGTGATGGTGACCACCTTCGGCACCGGCAAGATCAGCGACGAAAAGCTGGCGCAACTGGTGATGGAACACTTCGACCTGCGCCCCAAGGGCATCGTGCAGATGCTGGACCTGCTGCGCCCGATCTACGCCAAGACCGCCGCCTATGGTCACTTCGGCCGCGAAGAGCCGGAATTCACCTGGGAGCGCACCGACAAGGTCGCAGCCCTGCGCGCTTCGGCCGGCCTGTAATACGCAGCCTGACGGCGCGGACCGGGCATTGACTAACGCCCGGCCCGCGCTACAATGCTGTTCCCGCGGATGAACAGCTTCATCCGCTCCCCGTACCGATGTCGGCATTGCGTCCGGTACGTCAATCCTCACAATGCCTCACCGCCGCAAGGAGCGTTGCGACAGGGACATCCCCTGCCAGGCTTGCAGCGATGAACAGGCGCCATGCGCCTGGCAACCGCGCTCACGTTACTTTTTTTCTGGCTTTTTCATGAAAGGAGGGCGTGAACAGCGCCATTGCCATGACTACTCAATCCACGCAACAAGACTACATCGTCGCCGACATCAACCTGGCCGACTGGGGCCACAAGGAAATCAGGATCGCCGAGACCGAAATGCCGGGCCTGATGGCGATCCGCGATGAATTCGCCGCCGCCCAGCCGCTCAAGGGCGCCCGCATCACCGGTTCGCTGCACATGACCATCCAGACCGCCGTGCTGATCCAGACCCTGGAAGCGCTGGGCGCGCAGGTGCGTTGGGCTTCCTGCAACATCTACTCGACCCAGGACCACGCTGCGGCCGCGATTGCTGCCAACGGCACCCCGGTGTTCGCCGTCAAGGGCGAGAACCTGGACGAATACTGGGAATACACCCACCGCATCTTCGAATGGACCGATGGTGGCTATTCCAACATGATCCTGGACGATGGCGGCGACGCCACCCTGTTGCTGCACCTGGGTGCCCGTGCCGAGACCGACATCTCGGTCCTGGCCAAGCCGGATTCCGAAGAAGCGGTCTGCCTCTTCAACGCCATCAAGCGTTACCTGGCCAAGGATGCCAACTGGTACTCCAAGCGCCTCAAGGAAATCAAGGGCGTCACCGAAGAGACCACCACCGGCGTGCATCGCCTGTACCAGATGCACAAAGAGGGCAAGCTGGCCTTCCCGGCCATCAACGTCAACGACTCGGTCACCAAGTCCAAGTTCGACAACCTGTACGGCTGCCGCGAATCGCTGGTGGACGGCATCAAGCGCGCCACCGACGTGATGATCGCCGGCAAGGTCGCCATCGTGGCCGGTTACGGTGACGTCGGCAAGGGCTCGGCCCAGGCCCTGCGCGCGCTGTCGGCGCAGGTCTGGGTCACCGAGATCGACCCGATCTGCGCCCTGCAGGCCGCCATGGAAGGCTACCGCGTGGTGACCATGGACTACGCCGCCGAACACGGCGACATCTTCGTCACCTGCACCGGCAACTACCATGTGATCACCCATGAGCACATGAAGAAGATGAAGGACCAGGCCATCGTCTGCAACATCGGCCACTTCGACAACGAAATCGAAGTCGCCGCCCTGAAGCAGTACACCTGGGAAAACATCAAGCCGCAGGTCGATCACGTGATCTTCCCGGACGGCAAGCGCATCATCCTGCTGGCCGAAGGTCGTCTGGTCAACCTGGGTTGCGCCACCGGCCACCCGTCCTACGTGATGAGCTCGTCGTTCGCCAACCAGACCATTGCCCAGATCGAACTGTTCGTCAACACCAAGGCCTACCCGGTCGGCGTGTACACCCTGCCCAAGCACCTCGACGAGAAGGTCGCCCGCCTGCAACTGAAGAAGCTCAACGCCCAGTTGAGCGAACTCACGCCAGAGCAGGCCGCCTACATCGGCGTGAAGCTGGAAGGTCCGTACAAGCCGGAACACTATCGCTACTGATCCATGCCAGTGGCCGGCCTCGCGCCGGCCCGGCATGGTCGGCAACGTCTGATCCAGCGGCCTGTGCGGCGTCCCGAGGGGCGCCGCACTCACAGGGGCCGCTGTTGTCTTCATCACTCCCCTGACGGGGTCGAAAGGAATCACCGTGCGCCTGCTGCTGACCTGGCTCATCAATGCCCTGGCCTTGCTGGCCGTTCCCTATCTGATGCACTCGGTGCAGGTCGACAGCTTCGGCTCGGCCCTGCTGGCCGCGCTCATCCTGGGTTTCGTCAATACCATCGTGCGCCCGGTACTGGTCGTGCTGACCCTGCCGGTGACCATGCTGACCCTGGGCCTGTTCATCCTGGTCATCAACGGCCTGATGTTCTGGGTGGTGGCGCAACTGGTAGGGGGCTTCCACGTGGCCGGATTCTGGTCGGCCGTGGGTGGTGCGCTGCTGTATAGCATCGTCTCCTGGGCACTCTCGACGCTGTTGCTGAAATCCGGATCGAATCAATGAGCACACATAATTTCAGTATCGAATTCTTCCCGCCCAAGACCGCCGAAGGCGCGGAAAAACTGCGCGCCACCCGTGCCAGGCTGGCCGCGCTCGAACCCAAGTATTTCTCGGTGACCTTCGGCGCCGGTGGCTCCACCCAGCAGGGTACCCGCGACACGGTGCTGGAAATCATCGGTGAAGGCCACCAGGCCGCGCCGCACCTGTCCTGCATCGGCAGCTCACGCACCAGCCTGCGCGCCATCCTGGACGACTATCGCGCCCATGGCATCAAGCGCCTGGTGGCGCTGCGGGGCGACCTGCCCAGCGGTTATGGCGCCATGGACCAGGCATCCAGCGAATTCCGCCACGCCAACGAACTGGTCGAGTTCGTCCGCGCCGAGACCGGCGACTGGTTCCACATCGAAGTGGCCGCCTACCCGGAAATGCATCCCCAGGCCCGCTCTCCGCAGGACGATGTCCAGAATTTCGCGCGCAAGGTCAAGGCCGGTGCCAATGCGGCCATCACCCAGTATTTCTACAACGCCGATGCCTATTTCCGCTTCGTGGATGAGGCAGCGCGCCTGGGCGCGACCGTACCGGTGATCGCCGGCATCATGCCCATCACCAACTACTCGCAGCTGATGCGTTTCTCGGACATGTGCGGCACCGAAATCCCGCGCTGGATCCGCCTCAAGCTGGCCAGCTATGGCGACGATACGGAGTCGATCCGCGCCTTCGGCCAGGACGTGGTGACGCAACTGTGCGAGCGTCTGCTGGCCGGTGGCGCACCGGGCCTGCATTTCTATTCACTGAACCAGGCCGTACCCACCGAAGCGATCTGGCGACAACTGGTGAAATAGCGCAGCACCCGGCAAGCGGATGCCAGCCGTAAAGCCGGGTCGTGGCCCGGCTTTTTCATTGCTCAATCAGCCATTGCTCAATCGACAATGGCGAATGGTGGGTGAATATCAGTGGGCATCGGTGAGGATGGCATCCAGTGGCACGTCATGCGGTTGCGCCTCGAATGCCACCAGGCCAAAGCCATAGCACACGCCCACCGCCAGCGGCCGGGCTGTGCCGGCCAGCGTACGGTCATAGAAGCCGCCCCCATAACCCAGCCGGAACCCGGCTTCGTTGAAACCGACGCAGGGAATCAACAGGGCCTGGGGCTGGACCACTGCGGTCCCCGCCGGCGGCACCCTGGTCCCCATGGCATCCTTTTCCAGGACATCTCCCGGGTGCCAGCGGCGAAACTCCAGCGGCATCTCCCGCCCCACTACCACCGGCAGGCACAGGTCCACGCCACGCGCTGCCAGCGCGTCATAGGCGTCAGCCAGGTCGGGTTCGCGCCGTATCGGCTGATATACCGCCAGACTGGCGATACCTGAGTCAACACACCAATCCAGCACCTGCTGGCCAATGTGCGCATCGGCGTGTCGCCTGTCCACGTCCGCCATGGCCTTGCGGCGTGCCAGCAGTTCAGTGCGCAACTCGGTCTTGCGCAGCACGGCGCGGGCTTGTTCGGTCTCCGGCGCGAGCGGATCGCGTGCTATGCTTGGGTTCATTATTTGTTCCATCAATCTGCATGAAGAAGCTTGCATGAGTATGCGTCCGAAGAAACATCCGTTCAACCAGCGCCTGCGCGCGCTGGCCGCCTCATTGGCTACCTCGTTGGCGCTGCCCCTGGTCGTGGCGACCGGCACCGTCCTGATCGTGGCGCCAGCGGCCCACGCCCAGAAACGCCTGGCCCCAGACGCCGCGCCCGACGATCTCTTCCTCGCCCTGCGCCAGGCCGCCGCCAGCGACAACGCTGCGCTGGCACAGGACCTGGCCGCGCGCCTGTCCGGTTACGAACTGGCCTCCTACGTTGACTACTACCGCCTCAAGCCGCGTGTGCGCGACTATAGCGCCAGCGAACAGGAAATCCGCGATTTCCTGGCACGTTGGGAGGGCCAGGCCATCGTCGACCGCCTGCGCAACGACTGGCTGCTGGCACTGGGCAAGACTGGCAACTGGACCGTCTTCGATGAGCAATACCCCAAGTTCGTGCTCAACGACGATGTCCAGGTCAAGTGTTTCGCCCTGAACTCGCGCGCCCTGAAGGGCGAGAACGTGGCCGAGGAAGCGCGTACCCTGCTGAGCAACCCCAAGGACTTTGGCCAGGGCTGCAGCGACCTGATCTCCACGCTGGCCCAGAACGGCCAGTTCAGCCAGGCTGATGTCTGGTTCCAGATCCGCCAGGCGGCCGAGAACGGCAATGCCACCGTCGCCCGCCGTGCCGCCGTGCTGGTCGATAGCGGCGACGTCGCCGTCACCCAGGTGATGGACCGCCCGGCGCTCATGCTGGCCAAGGGCCCGGGCAAGGGTGCCGCCAACCACCAGCTCTACATCATCGCGCTGGGCCGTATCGCCAAGAGCAACCCGACCCAGGCCGCCACCTATCTCAACGATGCCGGGCGCAACATGAGTGCGCAGGAAGTGACCCAGGGCTGGGCGCAGATCGCGCTGGCGGCGTCCTACAAGCTGGCCCCGGAAGCCTCCGATTACTGGCGCCGCGCCAAGGATGCCAGCTTGAGCCAGGATGCCATGCAGTGGAAGGTCCGCATGGCCCTGCGCGATGGCGACTGGAAGACCGTGCGCAAGACCATCGAAGCCATGCCGGCTCCCCTGCGCAGTGACACCGCCTGGGTCTACTGGCTGGGCCGTGCCCTGAAGGAAGAAGGGCAGACCGACGCCGCGCGCCGCCTGTTCGAATCGATCGCTCCCAACTTCAGCTTCTACGGCCAACTGGCACTGGAAGAGCTGGGTCAGAAGATCAGCATCCCGCCCGGCCCGACCCCGCCCGGCGCCGGCGAAGTGGCGCTGTATTCGCAGAATGCCGGCTTCAAGCGTTCGCTCAAGTTCTATCAGCTCAACCTGCGCTTCGAAGCCATCCGCGAATGGAACTGGGAATTGCGCAACATGAGCGACCGCCAGCTGCTGGCCGCCGCCGAGTACGCGCGCCAGAGCGACGTGCTGGACCGCATGGTCAATACCTCTGATCGCACCCGCGGTGAATTCGATTTCACCCAACGCTTCCCGGCCCCGCACCTGCCCGAGATGAACGCCGCCACCAAGCCGCTGGGCATGGAGAATGCCTGGGTCTACGGCCTGATCCGCCAGGAATCGCGCTTCATCAAGTCGGCCCGTTCCCATGTGGGGGCCTCCGGCCTGATGCAGCTGATGCCGGCCACCGCCAAGTTCGTCGCCAAGAAGATCGGCATGAGTGAATTCACCGCTGACCAGGTCAACGACATCAACACCAACCTGCTGCTGGGCACCAGCTATCTCGACATGGTGCTCAACAACATGGAAGGTTCGGAAACCCTGGCCACCGCCGGCTACAACGCCGGCCCCGGTCGTCCCCGTACCTGGCGTGCGAGCTTGCCGCGTCCGGTGGAAGGGGCGATCTTCGCCGAGATCATCCCTTTCAATGAAACCCGGGGCTATGTCAAGAACGTGATGTCCAATGCGACCTACTATGCGGCCATGTTCGAGAATCGCCCGCAATCGCTGAAGCAGCGCATGGGCACGGTGGCGCCCAATTCCAACGTCGCCACCGACCTGCCCTGATCCCATCGCCCGCGCCGCCGGCAACTGCCGGTGGCCAACAGGAAATCGGAGAGTGACAAATGGCAGTCAAGAAGATCCTTGTCATCGGCGGATCCGGCTTCATCGGCACGCGGCTGGTGGAGCTGCTGGGCAGCAGCACCGGTTATCGCATCATGGTCCCCACGCGCCGCTACGAGCGCGCCAAGCATCTGCTGGTGTCGCCGGTGGTCAGCGTGGTGCAGGCCGATATCCATGACGACGCCGTGCTGGCGCGGCTGGTGGACGAGGCCGATGTGGTCATCAATCTGGTCGGCATCCTGCAGTCGCGCCCGGCACGTGGCGGCGCAGCCTATGGCCCGGATTTCGAACGCCAGCATGTCCTGCTGCCGCGTCGCATCGTCGCCGCCTGTGTGCGGCAGGGTGTGCCACGCTATCTGCACATGAGCGCCCTGTGCGCCGATGCCCAGGGGCCATCGATGTACCTGCGCTCCAAGGCGGCCGGCGAACAGGAGGCACTGGCCTCACCGGCGCTGGACGTGGCCATCTTCCGGCCCTCGGTGGTGTTTGGCGAGGACGACCACTTCCTCAACATGTTTGCCGGCCTGAACCGGATGTTCCCGCTGATCCCGCTGGGCAGCGCCGAGGCGCGCTTCCAGCCGGTGTATGTGGGGGATGTGGCACAGGCCTTCGCCAACGCGCTGGCGCTGCCGCGCCTGGGTGGCAGGGTGTTTGAGCTGGGCGGACCGAAGCAATACGCCTTGCGCGAACTGGTGCGCCTGTCCGGCTGGTACAGTGGCCATCCGCGTCCGGTGGTGGCCCTGCCGGATGCCCTGGGCTGGTTGCAGGCCTTCGCCCTGGAACATCTGCCCGGCAAGCTGATGAGCCGCGACAACGTTGCCTCCATGCAGGTGGACAACGTGCTGCATGGCCCGCTTGCCGCCGAACTGCAGCTGGTCCCGAAGTCGGTCGAGGAAGTCGTCCCCGGCTATCTGTCGCCGCGCAGTCCGCAGCAGCGATTCGATTTTTTCCGCAGCACCGCACGGCGCTGAGCCTGTCGCTCACCGCGCTTTTCGATTTCCAAGAAACGAGCCCACATGCAAGACACTGAACTTGATCCGGTACTGTCCGAAGCCCTGAAAAAGGCTGGCCGCCACATGCCCACGCTGGTGATCGCCAACAAGAATTATTCGTCCTGGTCGATGCGACCGTGGGTGGCCATGGTCGCCTTCGACATTCCTTTCAAGGAAGTGCGCGTGCTGCTCGACCAGCCCGAGACTGCCGGTGAGATTGCCCGCTATACCGGCTCCGGCCGGGTGCCGGTGCTGCTGGATGGCGACATCGCGATCTGGGATTCGCTGTCCATCTGCGAATACCTGGCCGAGCAATTCCCCGACCGTGGCCTGTGGCCGGCGCGCACCGACGCCCGTGCCATCGCCCGCAGCATCTGCGCCGAGATGCATTCCGGCTTCACCGGCCTGCGCAGCGCCATGAGCATGGACATCCGTGGTCGTTATCCCGGCCAGGGCCGCACGCCCGAGGCACAGGCCGATATCGGCCGCGTCTGTGAAATCTGGGAAGAATGCCTGTCGCAGTTCGGCCACCACGATTTCCTGTTCGGCGACTTTTCCATCGCCGACGCCTTCTACGCGCCGGTGGTGATGCGCTTCATCAGCTACCAGGTGCCGCTGGCACCGGCCCTGCAAGCCTATGCTGACCGCGTGCGCGCGCATCCGGCCGTGGCGCGCTGGATTGCCGAGGCGCTGGCCGAGAAGGAAATCCTTCCCGGTCACAAGTGAGGCAGCAAAGATGAAGACCTACACCGTCGGCGGCGCAGTGCGCGACGGCTTGCTGGGCCTGCCGGTGAAGGACCGCGACCATGTGGTGGTCGGCGCCACCCCGCAGCAGTTGCTGGAGCGCGGCTTTCGCCCGGTGGGCAAGGATTTCCCCGTGTTCCTGCATCCTGATACCCACGAGGAATACGCCCTGGCCCGCACCGAGCGCAAGACTGCGCCCGGCTACAAGGGTTTCGCCTTCCACGCCGCGCCTGACGTCACGCTGGAAGAGGACCTGGCGCGCCGCGACCTGACCATCAATGCCATCGCCCAGGACGAGGATGGCACCCTGGTCGATCCCTATCACGGCCGCGCCGATATCGAGCGCCGCGTGTTCCGCCATGTCTCCGATGCCTTCATCGAGGACCCGGTACGCATCCTGCGGCTGGCGCGCTTTGCGGCGCGCTTCGCCGATTTCAGCGTGGCCCCCGAGACCCAGGCGCTCATGCAGCGCATGGTCGAAGAGGGCGAAGTCGATGCCCTGGTGCCCGAACGCGTATGGCAGGAGCTTGCACGTGGCCTGATGGAGCGCAAGCCCTCACGCATGTTCGAGGTGTTGCGCAGCTGCGGCGCATTGCAGCGCATCCTGCCCGAGCTGGCTGCGCTGTGGGGCGTGCCGCAACCCGAAAAATGGCATCCCGAGATCGATACCGGCGTGCATGTCATGCTGGTGGTGGACTGGGCAGCGTCACAGGGCTTCTCCTTGCCTATCCGCTTCGCCGCGCTATTGCACGACCTCGGCAAGGGCAGCACGCCGCCCGAGATGTGGCCGCGCCATCACGGTCACGAAGCGCGCAGCGAGCGCCTGGCCGAGCAGGTCTGCGCCCGCCTGAAAGTGCCGGGCGACTGCCGTGACCTGGCGCTGATGACGGCCCGCGAGCACGGCAACGTCGGCCGCGCCTTTGAGATGCGCCCCGATACCCTGGTCAAGTTCTTCGCTCGTTGCGATGCCTTCCGCAAGCCGCAGCGCTTCATCGACATGCTGCGCGCCGCCGAGTGTGATCATCGCGGCCGCACCGGCCTGGAGCTGCAGCCCTTCCCGCAGGCAGCGTATCTGGAAGGTGCGCTGCAGGCCGCGCAGCAGATCGATGCCGGTGCCATCGCCGGCCAACAGACGCAGCCGCAACGCATTCCCGAAGCGATACTGGCGGCCCGTACCGCACAGGTCGAGGCGTTCGTCGCGCAGTACCGGCCAATGCCGTCCTGAACCCGGAGCGGACCATGAGCAACCCGTTCTCCCGCTGGATGCAACGACTGCGCGGCGCCTCCGCAGCCGCTGGCGACCGGCATGAGAAGCCGCATGTCTTCGTCAAGGAATTGTCGCCCCGCTCGCGACGCCACCTGTTGCGCCATTTCCTGGCGCTGGAAGAAAAGGACCGCCTGCTGCGCTTCGGCTCCAAGCTCTCCGACGAGATGGTGACGCGCTATGTCGAGGGCATCAACTTCGAACGCGACACCGTCTTCGGCGTCTACGACCGCCGTCTGCGCCTGCTGGGCGTGGGGCACCTGGCCTTCGCGCCCAAGGAAAGCACGCGCATCAGCGGCGCCACCATCAAGCCAGTGGTAGCCGAGTTCGGGGTCTCCGTCACGGCCGCAGCCCGCGGCCTGGGCGTGGGAACGCGTCTGTTCATGCGGGCCTCCATGCGCTGCCGCAATGCCGACGTTGATACGCTGTACATGCACTGCCTCTCCTCCAACAAGGTCATGATGCACATCGCCAAGAAGGCCGGCATGGAAATCCACCGTGACTACGGCGAAGCCGATGCCTACCTCAAGATCAAGCCGGCCAACTCCGCCACGGTGTTCCAGGAGGCGGTGGAAGAGCAGGTCGCCATGCTCGACTACATCATCAAAGCCAACTTCAAAGCCCTGCTGAAATGGGGCGCCCGCGTCACCGGTATTGGCAACGGCAAGAAGGATCAGACACCGCCGCCAGGCGCATAGATTCACTCCTGTGCCGCCGCGCATGACCATCCCGGCAAGGGGGCGCATAATATGCGCCTCACTTTGACAACGGGTATGCCATGAGCACCAATCCCAACACCGACGATTTCTTTGCCACCGTCGCCACCAAGTCCGACAGCGGCGCCTTGCGCGGCGACTATAGCCAGGCCGACGCCAACTACGTCGTGGCCCAGAACTGGGAAGCCTATACGCCAGCCCAGCACGCGCTGTGGCGGCGCCTGTACGAACGCCAGGCCCGCCTGATCCCCGGTCGTGCCTGCGACGTCTTCATCGACAGCCTGAAGGCCCTCGATGTTTCGCAAGGCATTCCACGCTTCGACCAGACCACCGAAGCGCTCTTCAAGGCCACTGGCTGGCAGCTGGTGGCCGTGCCGGGCCTGGTACCGGATCACACCTTCTTCGAGCATCTGGCCAACCGTCGCTTCCCGGTCACCGTCTGGCTGCGCGAAGAACACGAATTCGACTACATCGTCGAGCCCGACGTGTTCCACGACTTCTTCGGTCACGTGCCGCTGCTGTTCAATCCGGTCTTCGCCAACCATTTGCAGGAATACGGCAAGGGCGGCCTGAAGGCGCTCAAGCTCGACGGCCTGGCCTATCTGGCCCGCCTGTACTGGTACACCATCGAGTTTGGCCTGATCCAGAGCGAACAGGGCTTGCGCATCTACGGCGCCGGCATCCTGTCTTCCGGCGGCGAGGTGGAATATTGCCTCTCCAGCGAGCAGCCACGCCGTGTGCCGTTCCAGGTGGAGCGCATCATGCGCACGCTCTACAAGATCGATACCTATCAGGAAACCTATTTCGTCATCCGCGATTTCGAACAACTGTTCAATGACACCGCACCGGACTTCACGCCTATCTACGAGAGCCTGAAGCAACAGGAAGCGCTGTCCGCGCACACCCTGCTGCCGGGCGAGGCCAACCTGCCACCGAATCGCTGAGCCCTACCATTGCGGGGCGCCGGGAGCAGCCCTTTCGGCGCACCGGCAAAAAAAAAGCGGATCCGGCAGGGGGAGCCGGATCCGCGAGCTAGTGGTGCTTTCAACACTAGAGGGGAGGAACCTTGCGCAGTAACGGATAACCAATCAATCGCTGTTCAAGTGAGGTCTATTAAACGTCAGCGCCGGACCCGGTCCAATGGCTTTTACTGGTTGTTACATTCACGTCTTGCTTGTAACAACTGAACTTCTCTCCCTCCTTTTTTTCAGCCGGAAATATTGTTGTTTCCCCCTTTCCGGCATTTTCTCCTCCACAAAACCGTGATTGCCGCAGGACCTGCGGAAAGTGTTTCCGGTATGCCAAAAAAGCCCGGAAACCCTGCTGCAGCGTGCGTAGCGGGGTGATCATCCTTGTGCTAACTTGATACCACAACATTAAGAAAACCCGGCCCACAAGGCCGAGGTGTTCCCTTTTCCCGACAGCGCGACGAATTCCGAGATTCTGATTCTGCTGACGGGAGCATGTGCAGGCAAAAACAAGATTTTTGGCACGGAGACCACATGAACGCACCCCTACCCGCCGGGCAACGCCTGCTGCTGGACGATGTATCCCTGGACGACAAATATGCGCTGGAGCGCGGCCGCGTCTTCATGACCGGTATCCAGGCGCTGGTGCGCCTGCCGATGCTGCAGCGGCAATACGATGAACGCGCCGGGCTCAACACCGCCGGCTTCATCACCGGCTATCGCGGCTCGCCCCTGGGCGCGGTCGATCAGACCGCCGAGAAGGCCCGCAAATACCTGGAAGCGAAACAGGTCCGCTTCCATCCCGGCATGAACGAGGACCTGGCGGCCACCAGCGTGTGGGGCACGCAGCAGGTCAATCTCTTCAAGGACGCGCAATACGATGGCGTCTTCTCGCTGTGGTACGGCAAGGGGCCTGGCGTGGACCGCTGTGGCGACGTGTTCAAGCATGCCAACATGGCCGGCACGTCCAGGCATGGCGGCGTGCTGGTGATCGCCGGCGACGACCATGCCGCCAAGTCCTCCACGGCTGCGCACCAGAGCGAACACATCCTCAAGGCCTGCGGCATCCCGGTGCTCTATCCGTCTTCGGTGCAGGAGTATCTCGACTACGGCCTGCATGGCTGGGCCATGAGCCGCTATACCGGCCTGTGGGTGGCCATGAAGTGCGTGACCGACCTGGTGGAGTCCGGGATGTCGGTGATGATCGATCCCGATCGCATCAAGATCCAGCTGCCGGAAGACTTCGCACTGCCACCTGATGGCCTCAACATCCGCCAGCCCGACACCGTGCTGGGTCAGGAAGCGCGGATGATCAACTATAAGTGGTACGCCGCGCTGGCCTACGCCCGCGTGAATAAGCTCAACCGCATCATCTGGGACAGCCCGCGTGCGCGCATCGGCATCATCACCGCCGGCAAGTCCTATCTCGATACACGCCAGGCGCTGGAAGACCTGGGCATCGATGAACAGGTCGCCGCCGACATCGGCATCCGCCTCTACAAGGTCGGCATGACCTGGCCGCTGGAAGCCGAAGGCGTGCGCGAATTCGCCCAGGGGCTGGAGGAGATCCTGGTGGTGGAAGAGAAGCGCCAGATCCTCGAATACCAGTTGAAGGAAGAACTCTACAACTGGCGCGACGATGTGCGCCCGCGCGTGGTCGGCAAGTTCGACGACACCGGCGAATGGAGCGGATCGCAGCGTGAAGGCCATGGCAACTGGCTGCTGCCGGCCACCTATGAACTGAACCCGGCGCAGATCGCGCGCGCCATTGCCACCCGCATCTCGCGCTACTTTGCCGGCCATCCCGTGGAGCAGCGCGTGCGTACCCGCGTGGCCTATCTGGAAGCCAAGGAAGCCGCACTCAACATCAGCAGCAAGCCCGATCCCGATAAGGACCGCATCCCGCATTTCTGTTCAGGTTGTCCGCACAATACCTCCACCAAACTGCCCGATGGCAGCCGTGGCCTGGCCGGTATCGGTTGCCACTACATGGTGACCTGGATGGACCGTGAAACCAATCTCTTCACCCACATGGGCGGGGAGGGCGTGACCTGGGTCGGGCAGGCACCCTTCACCAGCGAGAAGCACGTGTTCGCCAATCTGGGCGATGGCACCTACTTCCACTCCGGTCTGCTGGCAGTACGCGCCTCGGTCGCCGCCAAGGTCAATATCACCTACAAGATTCTCTACAACGATGCGGTCGCCATGACCGGCGGCCAGGAGTTCGACGGCCCGCTCGATCCGGCCATGATCTCGCGCCAGCTGGCCGCCGAGAACGTGGGGCCGATCATCGTCGTCACCGACGAACCGGACAAGTATCCGGCCGGCACCCGCTGGGCCGAGGGCGTGACCATCCGCCATCGCAGCGAACTCGATGCGGTCCAGCGCGAGCTGCGCGAGATGCCGGGTGTTTCGGCCATGATCTACGACCAGACCTGCGCCTCGGAAAAGCGTCGTCGTCGCAAACGCAATGCCTACCCGGACCCGGCCAAGCGCGCCGTCATCAACGAAGCCGTGTGCGAAGGCTGCGGCGATTGCAGCGTGCAATCGAACTGTCTCTCGGTGGAGCCGCTGGAAACCGAGTTCGGCCGCAAGCGCCAGATCAACCAGTCGTCCTGCAACAAGGATTATTCCTGCGTCAACGGCTTCTGCCCCAGCTTCGTGACCGTGGAAGGCGGGCAGTTGAAGAAGCCTGCCCGCGCCAAGGCCTCCGCCGGTCCGAGCTTGCCGGCGCTGCCGCAGCCCGTGCTGCCGGGGCTGGCTCAGCCCTACGGTATCCTGGTCACTGGCGTCGGTGGCACCGGCGTGATCACCATCGGCCAGATCATCGCCATGGCTGCGCACGTGGAAGGACGCGCCTGCTCGGTGCTGGACATGAGCGGCCTGGCACAGAAGGGCGGGCCGGTGATGTCGCACGTGCGCGTGGCCGAGGACGCGGCGCACATCCATTCCACCCGTGTCGGTACCGGCATGGCGGATCTGGTCATCGGTTGCGACGTGATCGTCACGGCGGGCCGCGACGCCCTCTCGCGTATGGGAGAGGGGCGTACCCATGCCGCCGTCAATTCCACGCAGATGCCGACGGCGGCCTTCGTGCGCAATCCCGACTGGCAATTCCCCACCGCTTCCAGCGAGGGCGAGATCGCCCAGGCCTGCGGCCGCGACAACCTGTCGCTGGTCGACGCTGGTCGCATTGCCACCGCTCTGATGGGCGACGCCATCGCGACCAATATGTTCATGCTGGGCTATGCCTGGCAAAAGGGCTGGGTCCCCTTGTCGGAGGGAGCCCTGCTGCGCGCCATCGAGCTCAACGCGCTGCAGGTGGAGTTCAACAAGCAAGCCTTTGCCTGGGGCCGGGTGGCGGCGCATGATGTCGAGTTCGTCCTCAATGCGGCCGGCCGCAACGGCATGAGCGCGCAGGTGATTGAGTTCAAACGCACGCCGTCGCTGGATGAGTTGGTGGAGCGTCGCGTGGCCTTCCTCACCGATTACCAGAACGCCGCCTATGCCCGCAGCTACCGCGATTTCGTCGAGCAGGTGCGCCAGCGTGAAAGCGCGCTGGGCGAGGCTGGTCGCGGCCTCAAGCTGAGCCGGGCAGTGGCGAACTACCTCTTCAAGCTGATGGCCTACAAGGATGAATACGAGGTGGCGCGCCTGTATAGCGAACCGGCCTTCCGGGCCAAGATCGCCGGTATGTTCGAGGGCGACTACAAGCTGCGCTTCCACCTGGCACCACCGCTGCTGGCGCGCCGCGATGAAAAGGGCCACCTGCGCAAGCAGGCCTTCGGCAGCTGGATGATGCCGGCCTTTGGCGTGCTGGCCCGGTTGCGCTTCCTGCGTGGCACGGCCTTCGATCCTTTCGGCTATACCGAGGAACGCAGGCAGGAGCGCGCCTTGATCGGCGCCTATCGTGACACCCTCACGCGCCTTTTTGCACAACTGACACCGGCCAATCTGGAGCAGGTGATTGCCGTAGCCCGCGTCCCAGAAGGGATTCGGGGCTATGGGCATGTCAAGGAGCGTCACTTGCAGGCTGCACAACTGAAGGAAGCTTCATTGCTGGCTCAACTGGGCCAGGGGCCGTCGCAAGCACCGCAATCACCGCAAAGTGGAGGAAAACAGGCGGCCTGAGCGGCCCCTGTGGAGTGAACTGAGCGTGTGGAGGGAGCGCGTCAGGCCAGGCGGCCGCCGCTTACGCGTTCGATGCCGGCCAGGTCGCGCCAGCTTTGCACGTCCGCAAAACCGGTGCCGGTCAGCAGGGCGCGCACTGCGGCGGCCTGGTCGTAGCCGTGTTCCATCAACAGCCAGCCTCCCGATACCAGGTGCGCCGGGGCGCCATCGATGATGGTGCGCAGGTCGGACAGGCCATCGCCGTGGTCGGTGAGGGCATCGACCGGCTCGAAGCGCAGGTCGCCTTGCGAAAGGTGGAGGTCACCTTCGACGATGTAGGGCGGGTTGGAGGCGATCACGGCAAAACGCTGGTCCCTCGCCAGGGCACTGTACCAGTCGCTCTCCAGCAGGGTCACGCGGGTCTGGTGGGCTGCGGCGTTCTCGCCTGCGATGGCGAGCGCCGCCGCGCTGGCGTCGAGCGCCGTGACCAGGGCATCGGGCCGGCTATGGGCGATGGAGACGGCAATCGCACCCGATCCAGTGCCCATGTCCAGCAAGGCACCGCCCGAGGGCAATCTTTCCATGGCCAGTTCCACCAGCAGTTCGGTATCCGGGCGCGGGATCAGTACATCCGGCGTCACCCGGAAATCCAGTCCATAGAACTCGCGCAGGCCCACGATGTAGGCGATCGGCTCGCCCCGGAGACGCCGTGCGTAGAGGGTCTTGAGCGCATCGGACTCGGCCTCGTCCAGGCGCCGTTCCGATTGCGTGATCAGTTGCACCCGCGTCAGGCGCAGGGCATGGCAGAGCAGGATACGGTTTTCCAGCGGGTCCAGCGGCGCCGTCTTCAATACGGTGGCCAGCGTGCAGCCGGCGTAGCTGGACAGCGGTTCCATCATTTCCAGATCGTGGTGCGTGGTGCGCGTTTGAAGGCCTGCACGGCCAGCATCACGGCCAGCACGGCGAACCAGATCAGTGACCAGGTCGGGATCTGCAGCCCGAATACCGGCGGCCACGGAGCCGAACAGAAGCCGTCGGCGGTGAACATCTGCGGCAGCAGCTTGGCGGTGGGCAGTTGGTTCAGGGCCGTTTCCAGCGGGTCGGTGGTGCAGGAGACGCCCGGATGCGCCTTCACATACAGATGCCAGATCGCCGTGCCGGCACCGCCCAGTGCGGCCAGCAGGCCCAGTGCCGCGCTACCGCGGCGCGCTCCGGCCGGCAGGCTGGCGCCGATCAGCGCGAAGACCCCTACCAGCACGAACATGTAGCGCTGGATCACGCACAGCGGGCAGGGCTGCATTTCCTCGACGATCTGCAGATACATGGCAAAGGCCAGCAGGCCGGCGCACACCAGCGCCACCAACAGGAAAACCGGTTTGGATGATTTCATGGTTATTGTTCGAAAATGTCTTGGTTGGTGGGATTTTCATGGCTGCGGCGATCCGGCCATGACGCGATTGTAGAGACATCCCGGGGACCCTGCACTCTGTTCCCCCGAACAGTACGCAAGGTCAGCCTGGGACCGGTACGGGGCAACCTGGTTCCCGCTCCGCTCAATCGTCCCCCAACTGTGCCAGCAGCTCGGCCTGGTGTTCGGTGATGAGCGCATTGGTCAGTTCGTCCAGGTCGCCATCCATGATGAAGTCCAGCTTGTAGAGCGTGAGATTGATGCGATGGTCGGTCATGCGCCCCTGCGGGAAATTGTAGGTGCGGATGCGCTCGCTGCGGTCGCCCGAGCCGATCAGGGACTTGCGGGTGGCGGCTTCCTTGGACTGCTGTTCCCGCAATTGCACGTCCTTGATGCGCGCGGCCAACACCTTCATGGCCTGGGCCTTGTTCTTGTGCTGGCTGCGGTCGTCCTGGCACTCCACCACGATGCCGGTGGGCAGGTGGGTGATGCGCACGGCCGAATCGGTCTTGTTGATGTGCTGGCCGCCGGCACCGGAGGCCCGGTAGGTGTCGATGCGGATATCGGCCGGGTTGATGTCCACATCCTCGACCTCGTCGGCCTCGGGCATCACCGCCACCGTGCAGGCCGAGGTGTGGATGCGGCCCTGGGTTTCGGTGGCTGGCACACGCTGCACGCGGTGGCCGCCCGATTCGAACTTCAGGCGCGAATAGGCGCCGAAGCCGACGATGCGGGCAATCACTTCCTTGTAGCCGCCCAGTTCCGATTCGGACGACGAGACGATCTCCACCTGCCAGCGCTGGCGTTCGGCATAGCGGGTGTACATGCGCAGCAGATCGCCGGCAAACAGGGCTGATTCATCGCCGCCGGTGCCGGCGCGGATTTCCAGGAAGATGTTGCGCTCGTCGTTGGGGTCACGCGGCAGCAGCATCTTTTGCAGGTCCAGCTCCAGTGCTTCCATGCGCGCCTTGGCGCCATCGATCTCTTCCTGGGCGAAGGCCTTCATGTCAGGGTCCGACAGCAGTTCCTGGGCGGTGCGGATGTCGTCACCGGCTTGCACGTAGTCGTGATACAGCGCCACCAGCGGCCCCAGTTCGGCGTGTTCGCGGGTCATCTTGCGGAAGTTGTCCATGTTGGCGGTGGCATCTTCCTGGGCCAGCAGGCTGTTGAGCTCTTCCAGCCGTTCGGCAAGCTGGTCGAGTTTGGCGAGCATCGATGGTTTCATGGGTGTCGAATCCGGTAACGTAAAACAGGGGAAGAAGGAGATATCGGCGGCCGGGGAAAGGCAGCACGATCAGCCGACTGCATCAGACAAGGACGCAGACGGCGGGAGAGGGGAACGCTAACGCTTGGCGCGGAACAGTTGCGGCAGCAGCGAAGCCAGCTGGCTGCGCTGTTCGCCCTGGGCGTGGTGCAGGGCCTGTTGCGGGCCGTGCAGGAACTTGGCGGTCAGGCCCTTGGAGAGGGCTTCCAGCACGGCTTCCACATCGTCGCCCTTGGCCAGCATGCGGCGGGCGCGATCCAGTTCGGCCAGGCGCAGGGCCTCGCCGGTTTCCTGCAGGTCCTGGATCAGCGGCACCATGGCGCGGCTGTCGATCCAGTGCATGAAGGACTGCACGCGGGTCTCGATGATGGCCTCGGCCTGCGCCACCGCCGCCTGGCGGTTCTCGACGCCGCTCTGGACCACCGAAGCCAGGTCGTCCACGGTGTAGAGGAAGACGTCATCCAGGCGGCCGACTTCGGCTTCGATGTCGCGTGGCACGGCCAGGTCGACCATGAAGATGGGTTTGTGGCGGCGCGCCTTGACGGCCCGTTCCACCAGCCCCAGGCCGATGATGGGCAGTTGCGAGGCGGTACAGGACACCACGATGTCGAAGCTGGCCAGCTGCGCTGGCAGGTCGGCCAGGCGGATGGCGCGGCCGCTGAAGCGATGGGCCAGGGTTTCGCCGCGCTCCATGGTGCGGTTGGCCACCGTCAGGGTCTTGGGATTCTGTGCGGCGAAGTGGGTGGCGCACAGTTCGATCATCTCGCCGGCGCCGATGAAGAGCACGTTCTGGCCGGAGATCGAATCGAAGATGCGCTGCGACAGTCGCACCGCCGCTGCCGCCATCGATACGCTATGGGCGCCGATCTCGGTGGTGGTGCGCACTTCCTTGGCCACTGCAAAGGTGCGCTGGAACAGCTGGTGCAGGTAGGTGCCCAGGCCGCCGGCGGCATCAGCCTGGCGCACCGCATCCTTCATCTGGCCCAGGATCTGCGGCTCGCCCAGGACCATGGAATCCAGGCCGGAAGCGACGCGGAAGGCGTGGCGTACGGCATTGTCCTGCGGCAGCGAATACAGATAGGGACGCAGGTCGGCGTATGGGATGTGATGGTAATCGGCCAGGAACTGCGCGGTGCGGTCGATGGCGAACTCCACCCCGTCGCGCCCGGCCGCCGCCGCGGCATACAGCTCGGTGCGGTTGCAGGTGGAGAGGATGGCCGCTTCGCCAGACGCGATGATCCTGTCATTGCCGCCAAACCAGGCACGCGCGGACGACACCGCCTGACCGATCTGGTCAGCGGGGAAGGCCACTTTCTCGCGCAGCGAGACAGGCGCGGTAGTGTGGTTGAGTCCGACAGCGAGCAAATGCATGGAGAGCGCGGCAGCAGTGCCGATGAGCTGGGATGGTGCGATCTATGAGTCCCGAAACGGACAATTTCGAACAGTTTCGGCCCCGGTTTTGGGAATAATTATACTCTTCGGCCAATATCGGGTTGGGACGGTCCCGGATAATCGGTATATGTCTGTGACATGGATCAGGTTTGGCGTTCACTGCAAACGACAAAACAACAGGGCGAGCAGCCAGACGCGCTTGCGGTTCGCGCTGCTTGCGCTACTCCAGCCGCTCCAGCTGGTAGCCGTAGCCATACACGGTCGCCAACTGGTAGCCATTGGCCGGTTGCAGTCCCAGCTTGGTCCGGATGCGCGAGACGTGGGTATCGATGGTGCGGGTCGGGGTTTCCGGCTCATTGCCCCAGATGCGTTCCTGCAGGAAGGCGCGCGACAGCGGCCGTCCCAGGTGCTGCATGAACAGCAGGGCCAGCTCGGCTTCCTTGCGGGTCAGCGTGGCATCCAGATGCGGCAGCCCCGGATGGGTCACGCGCAGACGTGCCAGGTCGACCATGAAGCCGCCGGCCTCGATGATGCTGGGCGGCACTTCGTAAGGGTGCGCCGCCAGCAACAGCAGATCCAGCCGCAAGGCCAGCTCCTGGCGTCGCACCGGCTTGACCAGGAAATCGTCGGCGCCGGCCAGCAGCAGGGTGCGCAGCCAGGCCTGGTGGGCCGGCGTGCACAGCAGCAGCAGTACCGGTCGGGCCTTGGCGGCGGCTGGCGGCCGATGGCGTTGCACCAGGACCGTGATGGCCTGGAATTGCCGTTGCACGTCGTCCATGTCCAGCACGACCAGTTGCGCGCCATCGTCGCAGGCCGCGGCAAAGCCGTCGGCGCCACTATAGACGGTGGCGTCGTGGCGTTCGGCCAGTTGCGTCACCAGGGTGACGGTATCGGCGTCGGAGGAAATGATCCCGATCTTCATGGCATCAGGCTGGCGTTGGGCAGCATATCGACAAGGGTAATCAGATGGACGAAAGGGCAGCCGGAGCTGCCCTTGCACTTGCGGCGACCACCAGGTCAGGCCGCAGGAACGTCGCTATCGGGCAGCACCACGTTCACGTCCAGCACTTCCAGGTTGCCCTGGCGGTCCAGCGAGATCTTGATGTCGTCGGCATTGACCTTGGTGTACTTGGAGATGACCTCGATCAGTTCCTTGTGCAGTGCCGGCAGGAAATCCGGCCCCTGGCGACCGTTGGAGCGCTCGCGGGCGATGATGATCTGCAGCCGCTCCTTCGCCGCCACCGCGCTCTTGGGCTTGTTGGGGAACAGGAAAGAAAGCAGGGACATGTCACTTACCTCCGAAGATGCGCTGCAGCAGACCCGGCTTTTCGTAGGTGGTGAAACGCAGCTCGACGGTCTCGCCGAGGAAGCGCGACACCACGTCCTGGTAGGCCTGCGCCACGTCGGAGTCCTTCAGGTGAATCGCCGGGGAGCCCTGGTTGGAGGCCTGCAGCACGGATTCCGACTCGGGGATGATGCCGATCAGGGGGATGCGCAGGATTTCCTGCACATCGGTATAGGACAGCATCTCGCCATCTTCCACGCGCTTGGGCGAATAGCGGGTGATCAGCAGGTGTTCCTTGACCGGCTCGCCGCCGCTGGAAGCACGACGCGACTTGGCCTGGATGATGCCCAGGATGCGGTCCGAATCGCGCACCGACGACACTTCCGGGTTGGACACCACGATCGCCTCGTCGGCGAAGGTCAGCGCCATCACTGCGCCATGCTCGATGCCGGCCGGCGAATCGCAGATGATGTAGTCGAAGTCCATCTTCGACAGATCGTTCAAGACGCGTTCCACGCCTTCTTCGGAGAGGGCGTCCTTGTCGCGGGTCTGCGAGGCCGGCAGGATGAACAGGTTGTCGCAGTGCTTGTCCTTGATCAGGGCCTGGTTCAGCGTGGCTTCCTTGTTGATCACGTTGATCAGGTCGTAGACCACGCGGCGTTCGCAGCCCATGATCAGGTCCAGGTTGCGCAGACCGACGTCGAAGTCGATCACGGCCGTCTTGTGGCCACGCATGGCCAGGCCCGATGCGAAACTGGCGCTGGACGTCGTTTTGCCGACGCCGCCCTTACCCGAAGTCACAACGATGATTTTTGCCACGAAAAACTCCTTAAGAAGAACAGTACGCCGGTGGGGTCCGGCCCGATTATTCGTTTAAATGGGGGGCACCGGAGTCCGGCTCAGGACGCTGACATCTGCAGCACGTCGATGCGTTCGCCCTGCAGGCGCACCTGCACCTGCTTGCCCGCGAGCTCCGGTGCGTGACCGTTCTCGAAGGTTCGATAGACTCCGGCAATGGAAACCAGTTCCGCTTCCAGTGACGCGGCGAAGATGCGCGCTTCGGTATTGCCCGACGCACCGGCCAGCGCCCGTCCGCGCAACGGCGCGTAGACGTGGATGCAGCCGTCGGCGATCAGTTCGGCGCCGTTGTTGACCGCGGCCAGCACCACCAGGTCGGCGCCACGCGCATAGATGCGCTGGCCGGCACGCACCGGGGTATCGATGACGACGGTACGGGCCTGGGGAGCGGCGGGCGCTTCAGGCGCGGCGGCCGGTGCGGGGGAGGCGGGTGCCGGTGCAGCAGCGACAGGTGCGGGTGCGGGGGCAGCCACGGCTTCCTGGGCGCGGGCATTGGCCGCGCCGGCGCCAGACACCGCCGAGGTATCGATGGCCAGTCCGTGGCCGACGATGCCGGCGTGCAATTGCTCGGGCGCATTGCGCACCGCCACCGTGTTCAGGCGGAAGCGCTTGAACAGCGCCACCACGGCGCTCCAGTCGATGCCGGCAGCCGCATCGGCGTCCAGGGAGCCGATATCGAGGACCGCGAACTCGTCCTCGAAGAAGTCGGCCACGCCACCGGTCATTTCCTTCAAAGCGGATTCCAGCGAAGTCGGATCAGTTTCATGCAGGATTGCCGAAATGGCAACCACAGTGGAAATTTTGATTTCGATCGGTTTGCGGGCTTTTTGCATAAATCCTGTAGTTCAATGCGGCAGAAAGTGAAGGAAAAAGCCAGCTTTCCGCCCGGGCTGGCTGTGCATTATACAGGCAGGATGCGGCTGCGATAGCGGTGGATCGCGGCTTTCAGCGGATATCCGCCGGACCGCCCGGAAGCCGAAATCACGCATCAAAAAATTGCATGAAAGCAATGTATATGCGGGAAAGCGCCCCCGTGGAATCCCGCTTTGCCAAAAAAAAGCCGCCGACACCTCGCGGTGCCAGCGGTCTTTTGCGGTCATTCCAGAGAGGGCGCAGTGGTGGCGCCCGTGACGATCAGCCCGGAACCTTGCCGTCCACGCCTTCGACGTAGAACTTGATGCCATGCAGGAAGCCGTCGTCAGCTACGGCGTCCTTGCCCAGCACTTCCTTGCCGGCGTTGTCCTTGATCGGACCCTTCCAGATCGGCGCGGAGCCATCGACGATGCCCTTCTTGCGCTCTTCCACCAGGGTCTTCACGTCGGCTGGCAGTTCCGGATTGAAGGCGGCCAGGTCGATGCCGTTTTCCTTCAGACCGATCCAGCTGGTGCTGCTCTTCCACGAACCATCCAGCACTGCCTGCACGCGGGCGGTGTAGTACACGCCCCAGTTGATCATCGAGGCGGCCAGGTGGGCCTTGGGGCCGAAGCTGGTCATGTCGCTGTCCCAACCGAAGGCATAGACGCCTTTTTCCTGCGCGGTCTGGACCACGGCGGCGGAGTCGGTGTTCTGCATCAGCACGTCCACGCCCTGGCCGATCAGGGTGGTCGCAGCTTCACGTTCCTTGCCCGGATCGAACCACTTGTTCACCCAGACCACGGCGGTGGTCGCCTTGGGGTTCACCGAGCGCGCACCCAGGGTGAAGGAATCGATATTGCGGATCACTTCCGGGATCGGCACCGAAGCCACCACGCCCAGCTTGCCGGACTTGCTCATCTTGCCCGCGACCACGCCGGCCAGGTAAGCACCTTCATAGGTACGCACGTCGTATTGCGCCAGGTTGTCGGCGGTCTTGAAGCCGGTGGCGTGTTCGAACTTGACGTCCGGGAATTCCTTGGCGACCTTCAGCATGGCTTCCATGTAGCCGAAGGTGGTGCCGAAGATCAGCTTGTTGCCATCGGTGGCCAGCTGGCGGAACACGCGCTCGGCGTCGGCTGCGGATTCGGGAATGTTTTCCACGAAGGTGGTCTTGACCTTGTCGCCGAACTTTTCCTCGACGGCCTTGCGACCCTTGTCGTGGGCGAAGGTCCAGCCGGCATCGCCCACCGGGCCGATGTAGACGAAGGCTACCTTCAGCGGATCGGCGGCGGGAGCGGCGGCGGCCGGCGCAGCAGCGGGCGCGGCGGCAGCGGGTTCTTCCTTCTTGCCGCAACCGATCAGGGTTGCTGCCGCCAGGGTGGCGAGCATCGTCAAGGATGCCCTGCGCGAAATCTTCATTGTGTTCTCCCTCAAGGTCAGTGGATAAATACAGGTGCTGCTACAGAAACGGAACGAAAAAGCGAAAGACGGAAAGACGACAGGCGTGGATCAGGACGCCCCCGGACGGAAGGGCTTGCCCAGGGAGGCCGGCATGTTCAGGCGGATCCAGTCGGGGTTGCGCGAGATCAGCGCCAGCACCACGATGGTGGCCAGGTAGGGCGCCATCGACAGGATCTGCGACGGCACCGTCACACCCATGCCCTGCAGGTAGAACTGGGCGATGGTGACGCCACCGAACAGCAGCGAACCCAGCAACACCCGCGCCGGGCGCCAGGTGGCGAATGCGGTCAGGGCCAGCGCGATCCAGCCGCGTCCGGCCACCAGGCCCTCCACCCACATCGGGGTGTAGACCAGCGACATATAGGCCCCGGCCAGTCCGCAGCACGCACCGCCGAACAGCAGCGCCAGATAGCGGATGCCGCGTACCGAATAGCCCAGCGCATGGGCCGACTCCGGCGACTCGCCCACCGCGCGCAGCACCAGCCCGGCACGCGTGCGATACAGGAACCAGATGCTGGCCAGGCACAGGGCCAGTGCCACGTAACTCATCCAGTGCTGGTGGAACAGCGCCTTGCCCAGGAAGGGAATGTCTGCCAGCAGGGGAATCGAATTGGGTTGGGCCGGCAGCGCCAGTCCCACGAAGCGCTGACCGACGAACGCCGACAGGCCCGCGCCGAAGATCGACAGTGCCAGGCCGGTGGCCACCTGGTTGGTGGCCAGGCGCAGCGCCAGCCAGGCGAACAGCGTGGCCATCAGCATGCCGCACACGGCCCCGGCCATGAAGCCCAGCAGCGGGCTCTTGGTGGCATAGCCGACAGCGAAGCCGGCGATGGCCGCCACCAGCATCATGCCCTCGGCGCCCAGGTTGAGCACGCCGGAGCGTTCATTGATCAACAGCCCGATGGCCGCCAGCAGCAAGGGTGTGCCGGCATTGATGGAGGCTGCGATGAGAGGAGCGAGTTGTTCCATGTCCTGTCCTGATTCCTTAGACTTTCTTGTTCCACGCCAGGCGGTAATCGATCAGGGTATCGCAGGCCAGCAGCAGGAACAGCAGCATGCCCTGGAAGACCCCGGTGATGGCCGATGGCAGGCCCAGACGCGACTGCGCCAGCTCGCCGCCCAGATACAGCAGCGACATGATCAGCCCGCCCAGGATCGCGCCGATCGGATGCAGGCGCCCGATGAAGGCCACGATGATGGCCGCGAAGCCATAGCCCGGCGATACCGACGGCAGCAACTGGCCGATCGGCCCGGCGATCTCGAACGCCCCGGCCAGGCCGGCGAAGGCCCCCGAGATCAAGAGCGACACCCACAGCGCCGAGCGTGCCGAGAAACCCGCGTAACGCGCCGCATGCGGCGCCACCCCGCCCACCATCAGCGAAAAGCCGCGCAGGCTGCGCATCATGAAGATGGCCATCAGCACTGCCAGCACGATGGTCACCGCAAAGCCCACATGCAGGCGTGTGCCGGAGAGCAGCATGGGCAGCATGAACTCGCTGGAAAACACCTTCGATTGCGGGAAGTTCATGCCATTGGGGTCCTTCAGCGGACCATTGACGGCCCACATCAGCAACAGCTGCGCCACATAGGTCAGCATCAGCGAGACCAGGATTTCATTGGCATTGAACTGGTCGCGCAGGTAGGCCGTCACCGCCGCCCACAGCGCCCCGCCGACCACGCCGGCCAGGATCATGAGGACCAGACCCATGCCGCCGGAGATACCATGTCCCGGCACATCCAGCCAGACCAGCATGGCGCCCGAGCACAGCGCGCCGACGGTGAACTGGCCTTCCGCGCCGATGTTCCAGATGCTGGCGCGGAAGCACACCGCCAGTCCCAGTGCGCACAGGATCAGCGGTATCGATTTGAGCAACAGTTCGCTGATGGCGCGCTTGCCACTGAAGGGATCGATCAGGAACACCTTCAACCCGGCCAACGGGTCCTTGCCCAGCGCCAGGAACAGCAGCGCGCCCAGCAGCAGCGTGGCGACGATGGCGATCACCGGCGAGAGGTAGGTCATCGTCTTCGACGGTGTGCCGCGCAATTCCAGGCGCAGCGGGAAACGCATGCGCTCAGCCATGGCCCACCTCCGTGGCGGCGGGGGCATCCCACAGGCCGCTCATCCACACGCCGACCTGCTCGCGGGTGGCCTGCTCGATGGGAATGGAGGGCGACAGCCGACCCTTGGCGATGACGTGCAGGCGGTCACATAATGCGAACAATTCGTCCAGTTCTTCCGAGATCACCAGCACCGCACACCCTTCCTGTTTCAGTTTCAAGATTTCGCCGTGGATCTGTGCCGCCGCGCCCACGTCCACGCCCCAGGTCGGCTGTGCCACTACGAAGACGGCGGGCTTGCGCTCCATCTCGCGGCCGACGATGAATTTCTGCAGGTTGCCGCCCGAGAGGCTCTTGGCCGGCGCATCAGGACCGGCCGCCTTGACCTTGAAGCGTTCGATGATGGAGGCCGCAGCGCGGCGCGTGAAGGCGAAATCGATCATGCCGCGCTTCACGTAAGGCGCCTTCTGGTGTGACAGCAGCATGTTGGCCGTCAGCGAGAGCGTGGGGACGGCACCGCGTCCCAGGCGTTCTTCTGGCACCAGGCCGAGCCCGGCGGCGCGGCGCGGGTTGGGCGACAGATCACCGACCGCCTTGCCGCCCAGCATGATCATGTTGGGTGCGGCGCGCTGGTCCTCGCCCGAGAGCGCCGCCAGCAATTCCTGCTGGCCGTTGCCGGACACCCCGGCGATGCCGACGATCTCGCCAGCCCGCACTTCGCATTCGATGTCCTTCAGTTCGGTGGCGAACAGGTGGGCCTTGGGCAGCGACAGGCGATTGACGTGCAGCTTGCGCTCATTGCGCTGCGAATCGGGATTGCGTTCGCGCTGCAGGCGTACCAGTTCGTCGCCGATCATCATGCGCGAGAGACTGGCGCTGCTTTCATTGCGCGGATCGCAGTTGCCGGTCACGCGACCGCCGCGCATCACCGTGGCGCTATGGCACAGGGCGCGGATTTCGTCGAGCTTGTGGCTGATGTAGAGGATGCTGCAACCCTCGTCGGCCAGGCGACGCAGGGTGACGAAGAGTTTTTCCACCGCCTGTGGCGTCAGCACCGAGGTCGGTTCGTCCAGGATCAGCAGTTGCGGCTCCGTCAGCAGGGCGCGCACGATTTCCACGCGCTGGCGCTCGCCCACCGACAGGGTGTGCACATGGCGTTGTGGTTCCAGTTCCAGGCCATATTTGTCGCCGGTACGGGTGATGCGCTCGGCCAGTTCCTTCAGATCGGTCTTGGCATCCAGGCCCAGGGCGATGTTCTCGGTCACGGTGAGCGTATCGAACAGCGAGAAGTGCTGGAATACCATGGCGATGCCCAGCTTGCGCGCCACCTGCGGATTGGCGATCTGCACGGTCTCGCCGTTCCAGCGGAGTTCGCCGGCATCGGGCTTGACCGCGCCGAAGATGATCTTCATCAAGGTGGACTTGCCCGCGCCGTTCTCGCCGAGCACGGCGTGGATCTCGCCGGGCGCGACCGCCAGGCTGACATCGTCGTTGGCCAGCACGCCCGGATAGGACTTGCGCACATGGCTGATTTCAAGACGGAGTGGAACTGCGCTCACGTGATTTCCCTGTGGTTTCGTATCGTTGTTGCATCGATGGTCGCGGGCAGCCCCTCTGCCCCGGTTTCTTCAGCTGCCTGCTGCGGCGGTCTGCCGGCGCGCACGCGCGACATCATAGACAAATTGGGCCGCGCCGCATACCGCTTTCGCCGCGTTGGCCCCGGCGCCGTGGCGCAAAGCCCGATTTGCCTCATTTTCCGCGATGCGCCCAGCCGGTGGTGCGCCGTTCGATGATCGCAAACAGTTCGTACATCGCCATGGCCATGGCACCGATCACCACCAGCCCGGCAAAGGCCAGCGGCATCTTCATCGACGATCCGGCCGATACCAGCAGATAGCCGATGCCCTGGTTGGAGGCATTCATCTCGGACACCGTGGAGCCCACGAAGGCCAGCGTGATGGCCACCTTCAGCGAGGCAAAGAAGTAGGGCATCGAGCGCGGCAGGCCCACCTTCAGCAGGATATCCATGCGGCGCGCGCCCAGCACGCGCAACACGTCCTCCAGTTCAGGCTCCAGCGTGGCCAGTCCGGTGGCGATGTTGACCATGATGGGGAAGAAGGAAATCAGGAAGGCCGTCAGGATCGCCGGCCCCGCCCCGATCCCGAACCAGACCACCAGCACCGGCACGAAAGCGGCCTTGGGCAAGGCATTGAAGGCCGTCATCAGGGGATAGGCGGCGGCATACAGCATGGGCGAGGAGCCGATCAGGAGACCCAGCGTCACTCCTACGAACACCGCAATGGCAAAGCCCACCATGGTGACCCAGAAGGTCGAGAGCGCATGCTCGGTGATCGGCCCGGCATAGTCCACCATGGCCTGCAGGATCGATGCCGGACTGGGGAAGATGAAGTCCGAGACCTGCCAGACACTGCAGATGAACTGCCAGATGCCGAGGATGACGATCAGCAGGAACCACGGCGCGAGGGTGGTGGCGGCCTTGTTGAGCTTGCCGTTGAACGGTGTTTTCATGGTCGGTCCTTGGCCGGTCGATCAGGGTCAGGTGTTGCGCACATGGCCGATGTGCTCGCGCAGTTCATGCACCAGCGCGTTGAAGCCGTCGGTATAGGTGGTTTCCAGCTCGCAAGGGCGCGGCAGCGGGTTTTCGCGGCGGACCACGATGCGTCCCGGGCGCTTGCTCATCACGTAGATGGTGTCGGCCAGGAAGGCTGCCTCGCGCAGGTCATGCGTGACCAGGATGACATTGAAACGGCGCTCGGCCCACAGGTCGCGCAGCACGCACCACAGTTCCTCGCGGGTGAAGGCATCAAGCGCGCCGAAGGGCTCGTCCAGCAACAGCATCTTGGGTTCGTGGATCAATGCCCGACAGATCGAGGCGCGCTGCTGCATGCCCCCCGACAGTTGCCAGGGAAACTTGTCGGCATAGCCCTCCAGGCCCACGGTCTTGAGCAGTTTCAGGGCGCGCTCGGTGTATTCGGCCTTCTTCTGTTTGAAGGCACGCCGGTAGGGTTCAACGATCTCCAGCGGCAACAGCACGTTATCCAGGGTAGTGCGCCACGGCAACAAGGTCGGCGCCTGGAAGGCCATGCCCACGAACTTCAGCGGCCCGGTCACCGGCTGGCCATCGATGACGACGCTGCCGCGATTGGGCTGCTTGAGGCCCGTGGCCAGCTTCATGAAGGTCGACTTGCCGCAGCCGGAGGGGCCGACGATGGCGATGAATTCGCCCGCGCGGGTCTGCAGGTCGATGTCTTCCACCGCGAATTCGGTGGCGCCATCATAGGCCAGGTAGACGTGGCGGAAATCGACGAAGGGTTCGCTCATGGAAACGGTCTGCTAAGGGGGCCTTGATCCTGACCGGCCCATTGCGGGCAGTCAGGGGCGGGACCGGAAAAAATATAAATGATTTACTTGGGGAACACGTCCAGTTCGGCCTTGGAAGGCAGGAAGCTGGCATTCCAGATCTTGTCCGCGTTGACCCGGGTCTTGGTGCCGTAGGCATCCGAGACCTGCGAGGCCATCAGCGTCAGGCGCGGACCGTAGACCTGGCCATAGCCTTCCGACTTGGCGTGCGGCGTGGCGATGGCGCTGGCGATGGCCAGCTTGAGGCGACGCAGTTCGAGTTTCTCGTCGATCAGGCCGTCGCGCTCCTTGAGTACCTTGATGGCGGCGTCCGGATTGGCCATCACGTCCCGGCTGGCCTTGGCGAAGGCGCGCAGGAAGCCCTTGATGGCTTCCGGCTTCTGCTTGACCATGGTATCGGAGGCGATGATGGCATTGCCGTACAGGCGCACGCCATAGTCCGGATACATCATCACGTTGACGTCTTCATCCTTGATGCCGCGGGCATTGAGGTTCAGCAGCGAGGTGAAGTAGAAACCGGTGATGGCATCCACGTCGCCCCGCGCCAGCATGGTTTCGCGCAGCGGCGGGTCCATGCTGGTCCACTGCGCCTTGGAGGCGTCCAGGCCATTGGCCTTGGCGAAGATGGGATAGGCGCGGCGGCCGGCGTCGAATACCGGTGACCCCAGCTTCTTGCCGACCAGGTCGGCTGGTTTCTTGATGCCCGTTTTCTTCAGCGAGAAGATCGCCGCCGGCGTGTCGTTGTAGACCATCATCACGCCTACTGGCTTGCCCGGTGCATCCGGATTGTTGGCAGTGAATTCCATCAGCGCGGCCATGTCGGCGAAGCCCATGTCATAGGTCCCCGAGGCCACACGGTTGACCGCATTGCCCGATCCATTGCCGGCATCGATGGTGACATCCAGTTTTTCCTGGGCGAAGTAACCCTTGGACTTGGCCACCAGGAACAGGGCCGACGGACCCTCGAAACGCCAGTCGAGCTGGAACTTGATCCTGGTTTCCTGGGCCGCCGCGAGGGTGCAGCTGGCACCGAGCAGCAGGCTGATGCCGAATTTGAAGAACTTGCTGGAATGCACGGTGGACTTCCCTTCCTGGTTCGTTTGAATGGCAGATTCCCACCGGCTAAAAGCATTTAATGTGCCAAGCGCCGGCCGACCCCGGCGATCACGCTCGCGCTCCGTGCGGCTCGCGCTGTCAAGCGGATGCCGGTTCGCAACCTGGTCCGGGATGATCAACAGCAGCCAGATTTTTTGTCGACAATCAAAAAATCCATTTGCAACAATTTGGTGCTTGCTTGCACCTTCATAGATAAAAATGCACTAAAAAAAATGCGACGACGGCGCTGGAAGGCCTATCAGTAGCGCCTTTGCCTGTTTCTTGTCGGCTGCGGGAAGGCCCGGATGATTGTTGACAATCGATTTGGCAGCCATGCGGTATCGCTCGCAGGCCCTTGGGATTCGGCTCGGACTCGGCTAGGATTGCGCCCCTGCGCGGGCCGATGCCTGTCCTTTCGGGGGAAAGCGACTCGTGTTTTTGCCGTGGCAGGCAAGTCAAGCGGAGCCTTCGGAAGGGCTGGCACGAGCTTTGCGTAATCGCTGCCGTCGGTGCGGGTGTCGGCAGTGCTGTCAGCAATTTGCCAGGCCTTATTTGACGAGTGCAAGCACTTAAGGGGGCGGATCTCGATGCTGTGGCGGGGAGAGTGCAGTACGCCGCAGGATCGAACCGGGCTCCGGGTCAACAGTCATTTTTTAGACAAGCAACACAGGGAGAAACTATGAAGACGGGTATCAAGGGGAAGTACTGGATGATGGCGGCGGTAGTCGCCTCGGCGGCATGCAGCATGTCAGCTCATGCACTGGACTGGGCGGACAACTCAATCGGCTACCGTTACGGTACCCGTTTTGCCGAGCCCTACAATTCGCAGGATATCAGCAAGAACATCGTCAACTTCCAGCATGCAAGCGGCTACAAGTACGGCACCAATTTCCTCAACATTGACATGCTGCTGTCGGATAACAAGGATGACAATGCCCGGGAATTCTACGTCGTCTATCGCAACACGCTGGATATCGGCAAGATCAGCGGCAAGGACCTGTCCTTTGGCCCGGCGCGTGGGGTTGGCCTGACCTTGGGTTTTGACTGGAACACCAAGAACGACAAGGGCTACGGGTCCAAGAAGCGCATGTGGGTGATTGGTCCGACCCTGATGATGGATGTGCCTGGCTTCCTGAATGTGAGTGTGCTGGCGCTCTTCGAAAGCAACAAGCCCGTTGGCGTGGCGAGTCGCTATGAGTATGACACGCACCCGATGCTGAACCTGGCCTGGGGTATCCCTCTGGGCGCTTCCGGCTGGGCCTTCGAAGGCTACATGAACTACATCGCGGCCAAGGGCAAGAACGAATTCGGTGGCTCCACCGGTCCCGAAGTCAACTTCGATGGCCAGGTCATGTACGACCTGGGTACCTCGATGGGCATGGGTAAAAACAAGTTGCGCGTCGGCCTGGAATACCAGTACTGGCGTAACAAGTTCGGCAACCCGAGCAATGTCCCGGGCTCGCTGGCCAAGACCCCGATGGTGCGCGCCGAGTACCACTTCTAAGCGGTCCGGTCGCTGCCGCGGTTGGCAGCATCATGGCGATGCCGGATCATTCGATCCGGCATTTTTTGTTGGCGCGCCGCCCTGCGTGGCGCGGGCCGGAATTGGCTACACTGTCGGTCCCCGGGTGCATGGATGGCGCGCCCGGAACGGCGGGACGGCAATCCCGGAAATGGATCACCCCTGGTCGTGATGGGGAATGATCGGCGGTACTTGAGAGCGGAACATCATGGAAGCATATCTACTCGACTGGCTGAACCTGCTGCTGCGCTGGCTGCACGTGATCACGGCCATTGCCTGGATCGGTTCGTCCTTCTATTTCGTCTGGCTGGATAACAGCCTGGTGGCGCCCAGCGATCCCGAGCTGAAGGAAAAAGGCGTCGGTGGCGAGCTGTGGGCGGTCCACGGCGGCGGCTTCTACAATCCGCAGAAATACCTGCTGGCGCCCAAGGCCTTGCCCGAGCACCTGCACTGGTTCTATTGGGAGTCCTACAGTACTTGGTTGTCGGGCTTTGCCCTGTTCTCACTGCTGTACCTGTTCAATGCCAACGTGTTCCTGGTGGACCGCAATGTGTTCGACATGTCGGCCTCGATGGCTGGTGGTACCGCCATCGCCTTCCTGCTCTTCAACTGGTTGATCTACGACGCCATCTGCAGCACCATCGGTGACCGCCCCGGTGCGGACCGGCTGGTCAACCTGCTGGTGGGACTGCAGGTGATCGTCTCGGTGTGGGCGGCCTGCCATCTGTTCTCGGGTCGCGCGGCCTTTCTCATCAGCGGCGCCTCGCTGGCCACCATCATGAGCGCCAACGTGCTGATGTGGATCATTCCCGGGCAGCGCAAGATGGTGGCATCGATGCGGGCCGGGCAGGCTCCCGACCCCATCCACGGCAAGCGTGGCAAGCAGCGTAGCGTGCACAACACCTACTTCACCCTGCCGGTGCTGTTCGCGATGCTGTCCAATCACTACAGCATGACCTACAGCGCGCCGCATAACTGGCTGGTGCTGCTGTTCATCATGGCCGCCGGCGCGCTGATCCGGCAGTTCTTCGTGTTGCGCCACAAGGGTGTCACCAACTGGTGGTACCCCGGGGTTGCGGTGGTGCTGCTGCTGGCGGTGATCCTCTGGATGAGCCCGGCGATGCAGGCCACGCCGGCTGCCCCGGCTCCCGCCGCGGCCACTCCTGCTGAGTCCGGTAGTGCAGCGGCCGCGCCATCGGCTGTCGGGTTCGCCCAGGTGCAGCAGGTGATACAGGCGCGCTGCATCCAGTGCCACGCAGCCAAGCCGACCCTGATGCCGGTGCCGGGCAAGGGCGTGTTGCTGGATTCGCCCGACAACATCGCCCAGCATGCGCAGCAGATCTATCAACAGGCCGTGGTACAGAAATCCATGCCACTGGGGAACATGACCCACATCACCGATGACGAACGGGCGGTGATCGGCAAGTGGTTCGAGAGCGGGGCTGCCGTCAGGTGAATGGCCTGGCCCGGCCTGGCCTGGCGCGGTCTTTCCTGACCTTGTCGGCCGGCTGAAAAAATGCCGCCAGCAGAAGCTGGCGGCATCGGTCCTGATCCCGATTCCATGCAGGGCTTCCGGCAACCCGGCAACCCGGCGCCCCGGTCTTCAGCGCTGCGCGAACGGATGTGTCTTCTGCCAGTGCTCGGCGATATCGATGCGCCGGCAGATCCAGACCTTGTCATGTGACTGCACGTAATCCAGGAATCGCTGCAGGGCGCGGAAGCGCCCGGGCCGCCCCAGCAGGCGGCAGTGCATGCCGATGGAGAGCATCTTCGGCGCGTCTTCTCCCTCTTCATACAACACGTCGAAACTATCCTTCAGATACTGGTAGAACTGCTCGCTGGTATTGAAGCCCTGCGGCGTGGCAAAGCGCATGTCGTTGGAGTCCAGCGTATAGGGGACGACCAGGTGCGGACGCTGTTCGCCGCTGGCGGTCTGTACCTCGGTCCAGAACGGCAGGTCATCGCCGTAGTAATCCGAGTCATAGGCGAAACCGCCATGCTCCACCACCAGTTGCCGCGTATTGGGCGAGTCGCGCCCGGTGTACCAGCCTTGTGGCGCGGTGCCGGTGAGTTCGCGGAAAATCTGTACCGCCTCGCGCATGTGGGCGCGTTCGGTCTCGATGTCCATGTTCTGGTAATGAATCCAGCGCAGACCATGGCAGGCGATTTCATGGCCCAGGTCGAGGAAGGCCTGGGTCACCTCGGGAGCGCGCTGCAGGGCCATGGCCACGCCGAAGATGGTCATCGGCAGGCCACGCTTCTCGAACTCGCGCAGGATGCGCCAGACGCCCGCCCGTGAGCCGTATTCGTAGATCGACTCCATCGACATGTGGCGCGCCGGATAGGCGGCCGCACCGATGATTTCGGAAAGAAACTGCTCCGATGCCGGATCGCCATGCAGCACGCAGTTCTCGCCGCCTTCTTCGTAATTGAGCACGAACTGCAGCGCCACCCGCGCCTGGCCGGGCCAGCGTGCGTGCGGCGGGTTGCGACCGTAGCCGGCGAGGTCGCGTGGATAAGTCTGTTGCTGTGACATAAGGTCTTCAATAGGCTGTCAAAAAAAGAAAAACGCAGCGTCCGACTGGGCGCCGCCTCCGGAATCAGGTGCGCGCAAACTCCCGCAGCAAGCCATGGTAAGCCTTTGGCAAAGGCGCTGCCAGCTCGCCGCGCTTGGCCGTGCCCAGGCCCAGCGCCACCAGCGATTCGGCCAGCTTGACCGCCGCGGTCACGCCGTCGATCACCGGCGCGCCAATGTCGCGTCCAATCGCCGCGCACAGCTCCGCCATGCCTGCGCAGCCCAGTACGATGGCCTCCGCACCATCCTCGTCCAGCGCGCGCCGGCATTCGTCGGTAATGCGCGCGCGGGCGTCGGAGGCGGGGTTTTCCAGTTCGAGCACGGCAATCTCGCAGGCCCGCACGTTGCGACAGAAACGCTGCATCCCGTAGCGTTCGGCCAGGTGCCAGGCCATGCCGCTGGTGCGCGCCAGCGTGGTCACCACCGAAAAGGAGGGGGCGATCAGGCTGGCCATGTGCATGGCTGCTTCGGCAATCCCGATCACCGGTCCCCGCGCCAGCTCGCGTGCTGCCGACAGGCCAGGGTCGCCAAAGCAGGCGATCACGTAGGCGTCGTAACCGGCACGCTCGCCACGCTCGATCTCCTGCAGCAGGCCGGGGACGGCCAGCGCTTCATCGTAGTGGCTCTCGATGGAGGCCGGCCCCATCTCAGGACTCACGCCCGTGACCTCGGTGCCGGGCGCCGCCACGGCGCGGGCGCAGAGGGTCATGGCCTCGGTCATCGAGAGGGTGGTGTTGGGATTGATCAGCTTGATGCGCATGGCAGTTCCTTGATGACGTGGCGGTGGTACTCAGCGCCTGCGTGCCAGTTTCAGGTAGAAGATCGCGCCCAGGCCGGCGCCGATGAACCACGAGAAGTCGGCCGCCGCACGCAGTTGCGGCAGCATCACGCAGGCCACGCAGATGGCCGCGGCCAGCACCAGCGCCTTGACTGCATCGCGGTTGACGCCGTTGGTGTACCAGTAACGGCCCTCGGGGCGCATGGTGTAGAGATCCTCGACCTTGACCTCCCGCCGCTTGACCAGGTAGTAGTCGCTGAGCAGGATGCCGTACAAGGGGCCGATGAATCCGCCCAGCACGTCCAGCGTGTAGTGGATCACCTCCGGGTTGCCGAACAGGTTCCAGGGCGTGATGAAGATCGAGGCCGTCGCCGCCATCATGCCGCCGGCGCGCCAGCTGATGCGGCTGGGGGAAAGGTTGGAGAAGTCGAACGCGGCCGAGACGAAGTTGGCCACGATGTTGATGCCGATGGTGGCGATGAGGAAGGTCAGCGCGCCGATCACGGCAGCGGTGGTGCTGTCGATGCGGGAAACGGTTTCCACCGGATCGGTGATCAGTTCGCCGAACACCGCGATGGTGGCCGAAGTGGTCACCACCGTGACGATCGAGAAGGCCAGGAAGTTGACCGGCAGCCCCCAGAAATTGCCGCGCTTCACATCGGCGAAGGTGTGGCAGTAGCGCGAGAAGTCGCCGAAATTGAGCATCGGCCCGGAGAAGTAGGACACCACCAGCGAAATGGCGGTGATCATCACCGATACCGCCGCCCAGCCGCTGTACTTGATCTCGCCCAGGTTCAGGCCGATGTTCTGCCAGCCGGCCTTGTAGATCATCCAGCCAGCCAGGATGAACATGACCACGTAGACGGCCGGACCGGCGAAGTCGATGAATTTCTTGATGGTCTCCATGCCGTTCCAGAACACCAGCGCCTGCAATACCCACAGCAGCAGGAAGCCGCCCCACCCCAGTACGGAGAGCCCGGCGAAGGAATGCACGTGGACATCGGCATAGGGTTTCAATTCCGGGAAGAACTTCAGCACCACCACCACGAAGGCGGCCGAAGCCAGGTAGGTCTGGATGCCATACCAGGCCACCGCGATGAGACCGCGGATCATGGCCGGCACGTTGGCCCCCAGCACCCCGAAGGACAGTCGGCTCATGACCGGATAGGGCACGCCATGCGCCTGGCTGGGACGTGCCACCAGGTTGCACAGCAGGTAGACGATGCTGATGCCGATCAGCAGCGAGATCAGCACCTGCCAGCTGGTCAGGCCCAGTGCGAACAGGCTGCCGGCGAAGACGTAGCCGCCCACGCTGTGTACGTCGGACATCCAGAAGGCAAAGATATTGTAGGAACCCCAGGTCTGCTTTTTCAGCGGGGCAAGGTCTTCATTGGTCAGCCTGGCATCGTCGGCGTGGGCGAGGTTGTGGCGCTGGGCGGGGGATGAGTCGGTAGTCATGGGCCGGTCTCCATCAGAGAGAAAGGTTGGGTGTGGCGAACCTGGCCCGGCACGGGCCGGGCAGTTCGACGGACTTCCTGCATGCTCTTGGCGGCATGGTGGTGGTCACACGGTCGGTACTGCGACGAGCCGCGCGACGTGGCCCTTGTGTTGCTCACTTCCTTTTCCTAATTCCTGACTTCTTCCTCACTGTGGAGGATGTCGAAGTCAGTGTGCGCGCCGGCCTGCGGTCACAGTCCCTTGCCGAGCACGGCACGCAGATCGAACTGGTCATCCGCATCCGGCCGTACCCGGTCCTCGCACAAATGCAAGTGATGTGCCATATGCGACTGGGCTGCGGCAACGTCGCCCTGTTCCAGCGCTTCCAGCACGGTCTCGTGTTCATCGAAGGAACAGGCGTTGTGGCCCGGTGCCTCCGTCTTGGCAATCATCAGCGTAGTGCGCGAGACCAGCTTGCGCAGCGTCTCCACCAGCAGCGCGTTGCCCGTCAGTTCGGCCAGCGCCAGGTGGAACTGGGCCGACAGCCTGATCCAGCGCGGCCGGTCGCCGTTGAGATAGCAATCCCGCTCTTCTTCCACCATGCGCCGCAGGCCGGCGATCTGGCGCGTTCCGGCAGCCTGTCCGACCTTCTCCAGCACCGCATGTTCGAGGATGTTGCGCAGCTCGAACATGTCGCGTACCTCGGCGTGCGAGGGACTGGCGATGAAGGCGCCGCGATTGGCCTCCAGGTCCACCATGCCCTCCGAGGCCAGTCGCGAGAGCACCTTGCGCACCGTGTGGCGCGCCGTGTCGTAGATCTGGCACAGCGTCTGCTCGGTCAGCTTGGTCCGCGGCGGCAGGCGGTGTTCCATGATGGCGTCGTAGATGTCCTGGTACATCCTTTCCTCGACCGCCCCGGTGTGTTCGCGCTCGCGGGCGCTGGTACCGGAACTGGCACTGGCACGTGTGGCAGGGGCAGGGGGGCGGGCGGTCTTGTTGGCTTTGTTCATGATGATCGTGCTCTGGCTGGTCATTCTGGTCTGGAAGGTCTTTGCCGGATGACGAGAAAGTGCAAGGATCGTCAACAATCTCGGAACAGATATGCAACAAAATGGGGCTTATTCTGCACCAAAAAGAAAGGGATGTGTCCCCCTTTGGTTCAGTCATCCTCGGTGTTTCGATGCTGCAATGCAGCGCCGGTCGGCCTTTGCTGCCATGAGGGCCAGTGGTTGCCGGCATGTTGCAGGGCATGATCTTCGTTCCCCGGATTGTCGGCAATTCATCTCGGAATTTCCGGCAAAAATCCTGCTCGATGGCGTAGTCCAGTTGCCGCCATTCACGGACGGGACGGTTGCCAATTCAATGCCACACGTATGCAAGAAGCGTGCTTGCCAGCGCAGCGCCCAAAGAAAACGCCCGGCCAGGGCCGGGCGTGGGAGGCAGAAAGCGGGCTGCGATCAGTGGGCGGCGGCGTACTGTTCCAGTTCCTGGTGCAGGATGCCCTTGTCCTCGTCGGACAGGAAGCAGGCATCGATGCCATTGCGTGCCAGTTGCAGCACCTGTTGGCGCGACAGCTCGAGCGAACGCGCCACGGCGTGGTAGTTGGCGTTCATGTAGCCGCCGAAGTAGGCCGGGTCGTCGGAGTTGACCGTCACCGCCAGTCCGGCGTCGAGCAGGCGCGCCAGGTTGTGCTCGGCCATGTCCTTGACCACGCACAGCTTCAGGTTGGACAGCGGGCACACGGTCAGCGGCGTGCGCTGCTGCGCCAGGCGCTGCATCAGGGCCGGGTCTTCCTCGCTACGTACGCCGTGGTCGATGCGCTCCACGTGCAGCACGTCCAGCGCGCCGATGACGTAGGCGGCCGGGCCTTCTTCGCCGGCATGGGCCACCAGGCGGAAGCCCAGTTCGCGGCAACGCCCATAGACACGTTCGAATTTCTCCGGCGGGTTGCCGCGCTCGGAGGAGTCCAGGCCGATGCCCAGCCACAGGTCGGCATATTGTTCGCGCAGCGGCAGGGCGGCTTCCAGGGTGGCAAAGGCATCTTCCTCCGACAGGTGGCGCAGGAAGGACATGATCATCACGCTGCCGAAACCATCGCGGCGACGCGCATCGCGCAGTGCACCGGCAATGCCGGCAAACACGGTGGTGATCGGAATCCCGCGTTCGGTGTGGGTCTGCGGATCGAAGAAGATCTCGGCGTGACGCACCTGGTCGGCCTGTGCGCGGGCGATGTAGGCGGCCGTCATGTCGTAGAAGTCCTGCTCGGTGCGCAGCACGTTGGCGCCGGCATAGTAGAGATCGAGGAAGGACTGCAGGTCACTGAAGTTGTAGGCGGCGCGCAGCGCTTCCACTGAGGCGTAGGGCAGATCGACCTGGTTGCGCTGGGCCAGGGCGAACATCAGCTCGGGTTCCAGCGTGCCTTCGATGTGCAGGTGCAATTCGGTTTTCGGCATGCCGGCGATGAAGCCATCGAGGGCGGCGCCGGTGGCGGTGGAGGAAATGACTGCTGAGCTCATGGAAACGACCCTTCATAAATGGCGGAAACAGCGGAGGCGGGCACAGGCTGGCCCCGGGCCAGTTCAAGCCAGCGGGGTTCGCGCCAGTGTGGCCGCCTTCCGGACCCCGCATTATCGCGCAAATCCCATACCGGGCTCCATTCCAGCTCCATCCGGGCTTCATCTGCGTAGGCGACGCTGAACCATCCTCGTGGGCCGGGCTCTTAATGGCAGCGTACCAGCCATCCCGCCCGGCGGGACTGTGACGGGGATGCAAGGAAATATCGCCAGCGACGGGCAAGACATGATTAAATGCTAAGCTTCTTGGGGGAAACGAATGCGCAACACGATCAGGGGTACCGTGCAGTGGATGTTGACCGGAACCATGCTGGCCACCATGGCCGGCTGTTCCATGATGCCGTGGACCGAAGAGGAGGACCCCACCGTGGTCCCCTACAAGACCATCCTCAGCGGTTCCTACCAGGGCTTCTTGCAGAACTGGGACGACCAGCGCCAGCCGGTCTTCTGCGCCCTGATCCGCAGCCGCAGCGAATGGGACCGCTGGATGCAGCCGGCCCCGACCAACGGTGACAAGCGCCCCACCGGCCCCTCGGCCGATCACTTCGAACGCAAGCAATACCTGCTGGTGGCCCGCACCATGAGCGCCCCGGATGCGGCCGAACGTCCGCATGTCTTCACGCCGCTGTCGGTGCGCCTGCGCGATGGCCGGCTGCGCCTGAACTACCTCTATCGCGCCCCGGCCTCGGGCGCTTCCTACCGCATCAAGGATTACCTGATGGTGGCCATTCCCAAGGAACGCTTCACCACCGGACCGGTGGTGTTCTATGAGAATGATCGCAAGGTGTGTGAGATCGAACGCTGATCACGCGTCTCGGCTCGGCTTGAGCGCTTTCATTGGCATCAAATAAAAACACCCCAGGTCCGGAAAATCTTCCGTACCTGGGGTGTCTTCTATCCGGCAATCGATGCAGTGCAGTCGCTCAGGCGCCCTGCGTCATGCCGATGAACTGCTGCAGTTCCGGGGTCTTCGGATTGCCGAACAGTTCTTCCGGCGGTCCGATCTCATGGACCTTGCCCTGGTGCATGAAGACCAGGCGATTGCAGACCTCGCGGGCGAAGCGCATTTCGTGGGTCACCATCAGCAGGGTCATGCCTTCCTTGGCCAGACCGCGCATGACGGCCAGCACTTCATTGACCAGTTCCGGGTCCAGTGCCGAGGTGATTTCGTCGCATAGCAGGGCCTGCGGGCTCATCGACAGCGCGCGCGCAATCGCCACGCGCTGCTGCTGGCCGCCCGAGAGCTGGTCGGGAAAGGCGTCGAACTTGTGACCCAGGCCGACCTTTTCCAGGTTGGCCTTGGCCGTGACCATGGCCTCGGCTTCGGACGTACCCTTGACGATCATCGGCGCGATCATCACGTTGCGGCCCACCGACAGGTGCGGGAACAGGTTGAACTGCTGGAAGATCATGCCGACCTTCAGACGCAGGTTGCGCAGTTCCAGTTCGCTGGCACCCAGCTTGGCGCCGGCCACGCTGATGTTGCCTTCGTCGATGCTCTCCAGGCCGTTGATGCAGCGCAGGAGGGTGGACTTGCCCGAGCCGCTCTTGCCGATGATGGCGATCACTTCGCCGGGCTCGACGTCCAGGCTGATGCCCTTGAGGACCTCGTTGTCGCCGAAGCGTTTCTTGACGTTGTCAATGGCGATGAGCGGCATTGTATTTCCTTTCTAAAGACTGGCTGTACTTGGACAGCGGCCAGCAAAGCACGAAGTAGAAGGCGCCCACGATGGCAAACACCGTGAAGGGGCGGAAGGTGGCGTTGGTGATGACGGTGCCGGCCTTGGACAGTTCGATGAAGCCGATGATGGACGTCACCGCGGTGGACTTGATGATCTGTACGCCGAAGCCGACGGTGGGGGCGATGGCGATGCGGAAGGCCTGCGGCAGCACGATGTGGCGCATCTGCTGGAAGTAGCCCATGGCCAGCACCGAGGAGGCTTCCCACTGCCCCTTGGGTACGGCTTCCACGCAGCCGCGCCAGATTTCGGCGAGATACGACGCGCTCCAGCACATCAACGCCAGTCCTGCCGCCAACCAGGCCGGCACTTCGATGCCGAACAGCGCGATGCCGAAGAAGACCAGGAACAACTGCATCAGCAGCGGCGTGCCCTGGAACAGTTCGATGTACAGCCGTGCGACCTGGCGCAGCCAGTTCTGGCGGGAGGTGCGCATGAACAGGATGATCAGGCCCAGCGTGCCGCCGAGCATGAAGGTGACCAGCGACAGCAGGATGGTCCAGCGCCATGCCAGCATCAGGTTGCGGACGATGTCCCAGGTGGTGAACGAGATCATGCGGTCCTCCGGGCGGTGATGAAGGTTTGACCGATCAGGCGCAGCAGCTGACGCAACAGGACCGACAGGACCAGGTAGATGGCGGTGGCCACGATGTAGGCCTCGAAGGCGCGGAAGTTGCGGCCCTGGATATAGTTGGCGGCGAAGGACAGTTCTTCCACCGCGATCTGCGAGCACACGGCCGAGCCCAGCATCACGATCACCACCTGCGAGGACAGCGCCGGCCAGATCTTCTGCAGCGCCGGGCGCAGGATGATGTGGCGGAAGATCTGCATGCGCGACATCGACAGCGATTGCGCCGCCTCGATCTGGCCGCGCGGGATTGCCTGC
Source organism: Herbaspirillum sp. AP02 (assembly GCF_015767275.1). Taxonomy (GTDB): domain Bacteria; phylum Pseudomonadota; class Gammaproteobacteria; order Burkholderiales; family Burkholderiaceae_D; genus Herbaspirillum. Next base: position 101,782 of record NZ_JADWMY010000007.1, on the reverse strand, counting down.
ACGCCGGCGCGGATGATTTCGGTGCTGTACGCGCCCAGGTTGATCACCATGGCCAGGATGGCAGCGCTGATTTCACTGATGTGCACGTTCAGCGAAGGCAGGCCGAAGAAGATGAAGAACAATTGCACCAGGAAGGGCGTGTTGCGGATCATCTCCACATAGGCGCTGACGATGGGCTTGAGCCAGCCCGGTCCCTGCGTGCGCGCCCAGGCGCCGAAGATGCCCACGGCCACGCCGAGCACGCCGCCGATGGCAATGAGCTCGATGGTGGTCACCACACCCTTGACGATGATGTCGGTGTAGTCGAGGGTGGAAAGGAAATCGAATTGATAAGCCATGATGTCGTGTCTGCCCTGCCTTTATGGTGCTGCGTGCTGCCGGGTTGTCCGCCTGCCCTGCGATGGTGCTCTTGCTCTGGATGCGTATGTCTTGTGCTGCCTGCATCGCCGGTTCCGGGCGGAATCGGACCGGCGATGCAGGGTACTGCGGGGGCTATTGCAATTTACAGGCCAGCCGGCAGCGGCAGGCCCAGCCACTTCTGCGAGATGGCGTTGAGGCTGCCATCCTTCTTGGATTCGGCCAGGATCGCATCGACCTTGTCCTGCAGCTTCTTTTCACCCTTGTTCAGACCGATGAAGCAAGGCGAATCCTTGATCAGGAACTTGGTTTCGGGCTTCTTGGGCGGGTTCTTGGCGATGATGGCCGCAGCCACCACGTTGCCGGTGGCCACCAGTTGCACCTGACCGGAGAGGAAGGAACTGATGGTGCTGTTATTGTCTTCGTAGCGCTTCACTGTCGCAGTGGGCGGGACGATCTTGGTCAGTTCCAGGTCTTCCACCGAACCACGGGTGACCGCAATGGTCTTGCCGGCCAGGTCGGCGGCGCCCTTCACCGACAGGTCGGACGGGCCGAACACGCCGTTGAAGAAGGGGGCATAGGCGGTCGAGAAATCGATCACTTTCTCACGCTCTGCGTTCTTGCCCATGCTGGAGATGACCAGGTCGACCTTCTTGGTGGTCAGGTAGGGGATACGGTTGGCGCTGGAGACCGGGATCAGCTCCACCTTCACGCCCAGCTTCTTGGCGATCAGAGTGGCCACGTCGATGTCCAGTCCCAGCGGCTTGAGGTCGGAGTCGACCGAGCCGAACGGCGGGAAGTCAGCCGGCACGGCCACGCGCAGCGTGCCGTTTTTCTGGATATCGTCCAGGGCGTCGGCACGGGCAGCCGAAGCGGAGAACATCATGGCGCCGGCCATCAGGCCGAGCAGGAGTTTGGTCAGTTTCATAGCAGTTTCCCTAGGGTTGACGACGTTGATGAGTGGCCCTGCGCACGGTGCTGGCGCTTACTGCGGCCGTTTGCCTGGCGGGCTGGAGGCGCCGGTCTCCGGGGCGGTCCCCTGCCGCGAGACCGATGCCAGAGCCTGCCGCAGCGGTTCCAGCGGATCGCTGCTGCGCACCTGGTTGAGACCTGATTCCACGTGTTGCAAGTGGACGTGCATCAGGTGCTCAGCCTGTTCCATTTCGCCGCGTTCCAGCGCCTCGACGATCAGGACATGTTCCGAACACGAATCCTCCGCCTGCTCCGACGACTGGTGCAGCATGGCCGTCAGCGTGGTGCGGGCGGTCAGGTCGCGCAGCGTTTCCGACAGCAGCGAGTTGCCCAGGCATTCGCACAGGCAGACGTGGAAGTCGCCCAGCAGATAGCTGCGCGCCCCGACGTCGGCGCCGGCAATGGCGGCTTCTTCGCGAGCGATGTGCTCGCGCAGTTGCCGGATTGCCGCGCCGCTGACCGGACGTACCCGCGCCTGTCGCAGCAGACCCAGCTCGATCACGCGGCGCGCCTCGAAGGCCTCGCGCGCCTGCTCCGGCGTGGGTTCGATGACGAACCAGCCGCGCCGCGCACTGACCGTGACGATGCCGCGTGCCATGAGCCGCGTCAGTGCCTCGCGTACCTGGGTACGCGAAACGCCGAACAGGTCGGCCAGTTGCTGCTCGCCCAGCCGCGTACCCGGCGCCAATTGCTTGGCGAGGATGGCCTCGGTGATGCGGATCGCAATCTGCGACGACGACTTGACGGAAGGATTGGTGCCCATGTCCCCTCATCAGCAAGTTGTGTGCCACGCTGATATACAAGATTGGCATACAACACCCGGCGACGATTATTGGCGGTGAGATCCTTGTGTGGCAAGGGTTTTCGCGGAGCGTGGTGCAGGAGGGGGACAGCGAGGGTGAAGGGTGTTGCAGTGCGGTATCACGGGGAGTGAAGCGTGTTTATGCATGCGCCGCTGCTTTTTGGTGCAGGAAAAGGTGTGCCGGGGTAGTCGATGCTGCCCCGGTTTTGTGCATTGCATTGTCGCCATGCCATCGTTGGTGGATGGCGACGATGCATGTCGGCTATGGCTACGCGATCAAAGACGGCGCGCGTTTCACTTCGGCAAGTCCTGCGCCTGCCATTTCTTCCAAAGGCGCCGTGTCCGCGCATGACCATCCCCAGCATGTCCGCTCAGGAAGCCGCGGACCCAGGCAACGCTGGGCGCCAGCCGGGCCTGTTTGCGCTGCAGTTGCTGCAAGAGGGTGTCGGCCATGACCAGGTCGTTCTGCAGGCCGAGCTGATCCTGCAGGCGTGCCAGCGCCTTGAGATAGGGGCGACTCTCCTTCTCGCCATACAGGGCCAGGAAGAATTCGATGTCATAGCGCATCTTCTTGGCGGCGATGCGGGTGCGGTGGCGGGCGCGGTCACTTTCTTCCAGGTGCGCGCCGCGCTTGTTCAGGCGCTTTTCATCCTGGCGCAGATGCTGTCGGGAAAAGCGTGCCACGGGCTGCTCCAGGGCTTGCCGGGTATCTCCCGTGGCGGTCGTGCGCCAGCCGGCCTGCAGCAGCCAGCGACTGAATTGCAGCACCAGTGCGGTGTAGCGCGGCGAGGCCACGGTCTCGACCGCCTGCGCATGTTGCTTGCGCGCCTGCATCAGGGCGGCGTGGCGTACCGCCTCAAGATCAATCCCCGCGTTGCTGTCTGCGGCCAGGCCCGGCAGGGTGGACAGGGTCTGCGTGGCCAGCACGTCCCAGTCGCGGGCATGGCCGATGGCTTCGGCGATCCAGGCGAATTCCTGCTCCAGTGCGGCGGGCAGGGCGATCACTTCGCTGAACAGGCTGAAGGCTGAACGCAGGCGCCGCAGGCCTACGCGCATCTGGTGCAGTCGTTCGATGTCGCCGCTGTCCTGGTCGGCAATGTCGTTGGCCTGGATCTGCGCCACGCAATTGCCCACCACTGCGAGGAAGGCCTGTTCCACCGGCATCTTGCGCGCCAGTTGCAGCGCCGTCGCGCGACTGGCGGAAGAGACTGGCGCCGCATCGCCGCGCCGCGCCTGATGGAACAGCGTATAGCCGCGCTGCGCCTTGCTCTGGATGCCGATGCGCAAGGGCAGGTCCCGCAGCAATTGCAGCGCGAAGTCGAACAGGGCGTTGACGTCACCGCTCTTGAGCTCCAGTTCGATCTCGCACACCGGCGACTGCAGCGTGCCGTGTTCCACCGTCCCCTGGTCCAGTACGCATTCCACTTCGGTGCCGTCTTTCAGTCGCAGGTCCCACACCATGCGCTGGATGCGGGTGCTGAAGATGGGCGTGATACGCGTTGCGACCTGCTTGGACAGGACCTTGGCGACCCGCTCGTCATCGTGGGCGACCAGTGCACGCAGTACGGACAGGTCGGGCATCTCCGCTGCCACCTGCGACTCCCACTCGTTGCGCTGATGCAGCCCGCCGGACACACCGCCACCGGCCTTGAGGGTCTGGATGAATTCACTGCCGGTGCGGCGCACCCGCAAGCCGGCATCGTGACCACGCAGCAGCAGGTCGGGGGTATCGAAGTAGGTACCGGTCTGGTCCTTGATGCGCGGTGCGGCCAGGGCATGGCGCTTGATCAGCGGATGGCGGATGAAGGCCTTGGTATGTTCCGGGGCGAGCAGCAGTTTCAGTTCGGTTTCCATGAGGGGGTCCGTTTCGGTTGGAAGTAGGGGGCCGTCGGCAGCGGGGGCGACGGCGGCGGCACATGCGCCTGGCGCTGCGCCATGTAGCGCGCCGGCGGCTTGCCCAGGGTCTTCTTGAACATGGTGATGAAGGCGCTCACCGAGTCATAGCCCAGATCCTGCGAGACGCGTTGCACCGAACTGCCCGAAGCCAGGCGCTGCAGCGCCACCATCAGGTGGATCTGGCGCCGCCAGCGGCCAAAGCTCATACCGGTCTCGGCCTGGACGAAGCGCGCAAAGCTGCGTTCGCTCATGGCGTGGCGCTGGCCCCACTCGGCCACGGTACTGCGGTCGGCCGGCTGTTCGGCCAGGCGTCGGGCGATCTCGCGCAGGCGCGAATGCTGGGGCATGGGCAGATGCGGCGGCAGGTACGCGGGCAGGGCCTGGCGCTGGCTGTGCTCCAGTTCTTCCACCAGCACCGCCGCCAGGCGCGCGGTGCGTTCATGGGGGGCATAATCCTGCGCCTGCTCGGCCAGGTGGCAGATCATCTGCACCAGCAGGGGCGTCAGTGCCAGTGTGCAGCAGGCGGCGGGCATGCGCGCCGCCTCGGGGTCGATGAACAGGAAGCACAATTGACCATCCAGCGTGACCCGGTTGCTGTGCGGCACCCCGGCCGGAATCCAGACCGCCGATTGCGGTGGCACGATCCACATCCCCTGCGCCGTCTCGCAGGTGACCGCGCCGTGCAGCGCCACCACCAACTGGCCCTTGCGATGGCTGTGGAAGGGCGTTTCCCGCTCACTCTCGTTGGTATGCACGCGCAACGCCGTCACGGCAGCGGCCAGGCGGTCCGGATCGTGTTCGACGAGGCTGGCGTAGAGCGTGGGCATACGAGAGGTCATACGGCGGCAGGGCAGGTGGGTTGACCGTTTTTAGCAATATCCTGGCATTGTAGCCAAATACATCCACACCGCGATTGGCTAAGCTTGGCGCTTCATCTTTCCGCGTCACCTTCCCGCTCGCCGCCATGCACGCTACCGACACCGATTCTTCCTCCCCAGCCGCCGCGCCGCCGGCTGTCCGCCGCGCTGCTCGCCTGTGGCTGGTGGCCGGCATCCTGCTGATCGCCGCCAACCTGCGCGCCCCGGTCACGGCCGTCGGGCCGGTCATGGAACTGTTGCAGCAGACCTTTGCGCTCTCGGCAGGGGCGGCCGGACTGATGCTGACCTTGCCCCTGCTGTGCTTTGCGCTCATTTCGCCACCGGCCGCGCGGCTGGCCCGAAGCCTGGGGCTGGAACGCGCCCTGTTGCTGGCCTTGCTGCTGATCGCTGCCGGCATCGTGTTGCGCTCGACCGGGTCGATGGCCGCGCTGTTGGTGGGGACCTGCATCATCGGCTGTGGCATCGCCGGCGGCAATGTCCTCCTGCCCAGCCTGCTCAAGCGTGACTTCCCCGACCAGCTCACGCGCATGACCGCGATCTATGCCCTGACCATGGGCGGCGCCTCGGCGCTGGGCTCGGTGTGTGCGGTGCCGCTGGCCGGCACCCTGGGCTGGTCATGGGCGCTGGCGACCTTCATCGTGCTGCCGCTGGTGGCGATCCTGGTCTGGCTGCCCCAGTTGCGCCGCGCCACCCGCCCCGCTGCGATGCCGGCCCGCGCTGCGTCCATGTGGCGCCAGCCGCTGGCCTGGCAGGTGACCTTTTTCCTCGGTACCAATTCGCTGGTGTATTACGTGGTCACCGCCTGGCTGCCTTCGATACTCGCGGCCAATGGTCATAGCGCGGTCGAGGCCGGCAACCTGCATGGTCTGATGCAACTGGCCTCGGCCTTGCCGGGTTTGCTGCTGATACCGCTGGGTGGACGCATCCGCGACCATCGTCCGGTCGCGGTGGGCATGTCGGCCGCCACCGCGCTGAGCCTGGTCGGCCTGATTGCCTGGCCGCAGGCCTCGATTGTCTGGGTGCCGCTGTTTGGCTTCGGCACCGGTGCGGTGCTGATCCTGGGCCTGGCCTTCGTCGGCACGCGCGTCTCGACGCCATCCCAGGCCGCCGCCCTGTCGGCGATGGCGCAAAGCGTGGGTTACCTGCTGGCCGCCGCCGGCCCTATTCTCATGGGTCGTCTGCACGATGCCAGCGGTCAGTGGACCGTGGTGCTGGCCTTGTGCGCGGCCGGTGCGGTACTCATGGGGATGCTGGGATGGCTGGCCGGCAAGCCGGGCCGGGTGATCGCCTCTCCTTGACGCTAGTCCACGGCATCGACGGCATGCTGACAAGACCTGACTGACCAGTCTACAGTGGCATGGTCGATGGCGGCATGCACGGGTGAACCGGCCAGCTCGGTGACGATGCCCCGGGCCGCCCGCTGGCCGTTAGCGACAGAGGTCCACAGGAGCATGTCGACGACCATCCCGTCGTCCTGCACACAGATGCGCCGCAGGATGAATCCCGGCTGTTGCCTGAGCCATTCGTCGACATCGGCATTGGCCGCGATGAATTGCTTCATCGTCACGCCAGCTGCGAGGTGAAAGCGCGTGATCTCGATTGCCTGCGCCATCATGCCTCCGGGTGTTGCCAGCTCTTGTAGACGAACTCCAGGCTGTAGCCATCCGGGTCCAGCACATTGGCAGCGTAGTAGCGTGGATCGTAATAGGTGCGTGTTGCCGGCGCGCCATTGTCGGTAGCACCGGCGGCCATTGCCGCCGCATAGGCTGCCTGTACTTCATCACAGCTATTGGCGACAAAGCCGACGTGGGCGGCCTGTCCTTCTACCTTGCCCTCGCGTAACCAGAAGAACATGCGCCCATGGGCGCCGAAGCCTTTCAGGTCAGGGTGTCCTGGCGGACCATCCTTGCCGTCATAGTCATGGCGTGCAGTGATGCCCAGTGGCGCCAGGGTCGCCGTGTAGAAGGAGATCGAGCGTTCAAGGTCGCTGACCGACAGAAATAGGTGATCCAGCATGGCGTGGTTTCTTTCGTGAACCAAGGTTTGTCGGGAGCCTCCAGCTTAGCCACTCAGGCGGAGACTCGCCTTGCCGGTTCCTGCCTCAAGCCTGCCTATTTCTGCTTTTCCATTGCCGGCGTGCCGTCATCCCGGTTCTAATGTGCAGATGGAAGATCAATTGAACGAACTACGCCAGCTCGCCGCAGGGGCCGAGAACCGGCGCACCGAGACCGGCATTGCGCGTGTGGCCATGGTGCAGGGGGAGATTCCCCAGCACCAGCTGGCCGCCGTCTACGATCCCATGGTCAACCTGATCCTGCGCGGCAGCAAATCCATGACCGTCGGTGGCAGCACCCTGCATTACGATCCCGCGACCTATTTCGTGATGTCGGTAGACCTGCCAGCGGCCGGGTCTGTCCATCCGGATGCACAGGGGAATCCCTATCTTGCGGTGAGCCTGACGCTGGACCCCGGCATCATCGTCAAGTTGCTGGGCGACCTGCCGGACCATATCGGGCGACCAAAAAACTCAGCCGGTTTTTCGGTGGCATCGGTGACGCCGGAACTGCTCGACGCCTGGATCAGGATGTTGCACCTCATGGGACATCCTGCCGACATTGCCGCGCTGGCCCCCGTGTATGAACGCGAAATTCTCTATCGTGTCCTGCAAGGCCCGATGGGCGGGATGCTGCGCGACATCGCCCTGCCCGACAGCGCGCTGGCACGGGTCAATGCAGCAATCCAGAGAATACGCCGCGACTATGCGCAACCCCTGCGCATCGACGAGCTGGCCGGTGGCGTGGCCATGAGCCTGTCTGCCTTCCATCGCCATTTCAAGGCGGTTACCGCGATGAGCCCGCTGCAATACCAGAAGCAGATCCGTCTGTTGCAGGCCCGTACCCTGCTGGTGGCCGCACGCTATAACGTCAGCGCCGCCGCCCATGAAGTCGGCTACGAGAGTGCGACCCAGTTCAGCCGGGAATACGCACGTGAGTTCGGCAGTCCTCCCGGCCGTGATGCCGAAAGGATAGTGCGCGAGATGAGGCCCTAGGGACGTTGAAAAAGCCATGCCGTGTCGCACAGGTTGCCATGGCCCGGCGATGTGTGACCGGGTGAATGCGGCAGAAGGGTTTGTCTCCGCCCGCATCAAGTCTCACCTCAGCCCTTGGTGCCCCGTCCTCGCGCCACTCGCACCCCCTCCAGCGTCCCGCCCTTGTAAGGCACGCGTCCTGACGGCACCACCACCGCCGCCTTTTGCACATGCCCTTCCTGGTCATCGAAGAACATGTGCGCGCCAAAGGCCTGCAATACCTCGGCCTTGCCCAGTCCGTCGAGGAAGAAAGCCTCATCCACCGTCACGTTCCAGGTACGCAGGGTGTGGATCACGCGCTGGTGCGCCGGGCTGTTGCGGGCGGTGACGATGGCGATGCGCACCGGACACTGCTTGGGCGGAAACTGTTTCTGGATCGCCGACAGGGCCAGCAGCAGCTTGGCAAAGGGGCCTTCCTTCATGGCCTTCTTGCGATGCCGCTGCTCGTGGCGGGCAAAGGCCTCCAGTCCCTTCTCGGCAAAGATGCGTTCGGACTCCGCTGAAAACAGCACGGCGTCGCCATCGAAGGCGATGCGGATCTGGTTGTCCGGTGCGCTGTAGTCCAGTGGCGCCGCATACAGCTGCGCGGCCGCCACGCCGGCATCGATGGCTTCCTGCACATCTCCGGTATCGCGGGACAGGAACAGGTCGATCTTGAACGCCTGCAGATAAGGCGCGGTCGGGCCGCCGCCGGTGAAGGCGGCGCGGCTGATGTCGAGCTTGTGGGCGGCAATCGCATTGAATGCGCGCAGGCCGGTATCGGGCGTGTTGCGCGAGATCACCACCACCTGATGCATGAGAATTTTATTATTTGCATTTTTTGTATATTTTTCATATTTTTAATGAAATGTCGTTCATAATTCCATCAATAAGTGGAAATACTCGTTCTGAGTCATGCCCGTGGTTGAGTCAAATAACAACTTTACTGTCCCTTTCTTCGCTTTGAAGACAGTCCTTAGTAGTCGGCGCTGAGAATTTGCCGCACCTCAAGGTTTCCTGCCAGGTCATGTTGCGCCTTCTATTGGCCTTCACCCATTAACCCAGCAATCTCAATCGTGGCGCTCCTATCATGCAATGGTTTCGTAATCTGAATATCTCGTTCAAGCTCGTCATTTCGTTTTCGATGAGCATCCTGTTGACGGTCATGGTGGGTGGGTATGCGTTGATTCAACTCGACGCCGTCAATCAGATATCGACGGAGATAGATAGCAATTGGCTGCCGAGTGTGCGCCTCACTTCGGACATGAATACCAATGCCTCCGATTTGCGTATTGCCGAGCTGCTGCACGTCTTGTCGGTCACAGAACCGGAAATGGACAAGCAGGAGAAGATCATGAGCGAAGTGATGTCGAAGTTTGAAAAGAACCGGAGCGAATACGTCAAGCTGATCTCCTCCCCGGAGGAGCAGGCGCTCTACGACCAATTCAAACTGAGCTGGGATCAGTATCAAATCGAAAGCAAAAAGGCCATCGCCTTGTCGCGCGAAAACCATAATGCGGAAGCACAGGCGCTGCTCCTCGGGTCGTCCCAGCGAGTCTATGACCTTGCGGGCGATATCTTGCAGAAACTGGTTGATCTGAATGCCAAGGGTGCGCAAACTGCCAGCGCTAACGGCGACCGGATTTCCGAGGGCGCAAGGGTTCGCGTGCTGGCCTTGTTGACGGCCGGCGTCTCGCTGAGCCTGGCACTGGCAGTGATCCTCGCCCGCATCATTGTGCGTCCGCTGGCCAGGGCTATTGGTACTGCCACTACCGTGGCGGAGTGTGACCTGACGGCAGTGATTGAAGTCACGACACGTGATGAAACGGGCCAACTGATGCAGGCTCTGAAGAAAATGAACAGTGGTCTGATTACAGTCGTCTCCGATGTCCGCCTGCGTACCGATGCCATTGCCAGCGCATCGGATCAAATCGCTTCGGGCAATCTTGATCTTTCATCCCGTACGGAAGAGCAGGCCGCCTCCATCGAAGAGACCGCGGCCAGCATGAACCAGCTGACCTCAACGGTTCAGCAGAATGCCAATGCAGCGCGGCAGGCCAGTGTGTTGGCGACCGGTGCACGCACGGCGGTCGCCCAGGGGGGCGAGACAGTGGATGCAATGATCCAGACCATGAGCAAGATCACGCATAGCTCCGCACAGATATCCGAGATCACCAATATGATCGAAGGAGTCGCCTTCCAGACCAACATCCTTGCCTTGAATGCTGCAGTGGAAGCAGCCCGCGCCGGCGAGCAAGGTCGTGGCTTCGCGGTGGTGGCGGTCGAAGTCCGCAACTTGGCCCAGCGCACGGCATCGGCGGCCAAGGAAATCAAGAAACTGATCGAGGATTCTCTCTCCATCGTTAATGCGGGGTCGACCCAGGCCAGTGCCGTCGGGAAGGCCATGCAAGAAGTCAATACGGCCATTCAGCGCACCTCGGACCTGGTGACCGAGATCAGCTCCGCTTCGGTGGAGCAGAGCCGTGGCATCGAACAGATCAACCAGGCGATTAGCCAGTTGGACGAAGTGACGCAACAAAACGCGGCACTGGTCGAGGAAGTGACGGCGGCGGCACAATCGCTGGCCGAGCAGGCCACCGGATTGAAACGCTCGGTATCGATCTTCAAGGTGGCTCCCGACGCAGTGCTAGTAACGACCATCGAGGATGCTCCCGATCAGCGGCCGCTGCTTGAGCATCCTCTGGCACTGCACCAGGGTTGAAAACTCTTCCTGTAGGACACAACCGCCATCTGCACTGCTGTCGCAGATGGCGCTAGGCCGATCAAGCTGATACCACCGTGCGTCCGGCTCAGGGCTTGGGCGCCCGAGGGCGCGCCACTCGCGCCCCTTCCAGCGTCCCGCCCTTGTACGGCACGCGACCCGACGGCACCACCACCGCCGCCTTCTGCACATGCCCTTCCTGATCGTCGAAGAACATGTGCGCGCCAAAGGCCTGCAACACCTCGGCCTTGCCCAGTCCGCCGAGGAAGAAAGCCTCATCCACCGTCACGTTCCATGTACGCAGGGTGTGGATCACGCGCTGGTGCGCCGGGCTGTTGCGGGCGGTGACGATGGCGATGCGCACCGGACACTGCTTGGGCGGAAACTGCTTCTGGATCGCCGACAGGGCCAGCAGCAGCTTGGCGAAGGGGCCTTCCTTCATGGCCTTCTTGCGATGCCGCTGCTCGTGGCGGGCAAAGGCCTCCAGTCCCTTCTCGGCAAAGATGCGTTCGGACTCCGCTGAAAACAGCACGGCGTCGCCATCGAAGGCGATGCGGATCTGGTTGTCCGGTGCGCTGTAGTCCAGTGGCGCCGCATACAGCTGCGCGGCCGCCACGCCGGCATCGATGGCTTCCTGCACATCTCCGGTATCGCGGGACAGGAACAGGTCGATCTTGAACGCCTGCAGATAAGGCGCGGTCGGGCCGCCGCCGGTGAAGGCGGCGCGGCTGATGTCGAGCTTGTGGGCGGCAATCGCATTGAATGCGCGCAGGCCGGTATCGGGCGTGTTGCGCGAGATCACCACCACCTCTACCAGGCGTCGTTCCGGAATCAGTTCATTGAGTCGCAGCAGCGCCTTGACCAGCGGGAAGGCCGTGCCCGGTTGCAAAGGATCATTCTCGTGGGCACGCTGGTAGTCGGCGTAGGTGTCTACCCCTTGTTCGTCATAGATGGCGTTTTCCACCTCCAGGTCGAACAGGGCGCGGGAGGAAATTCCGATGACGAGCTTGTCCGAAAGATCGTAGGGCATGCGGCGAATCCGTAGCAGGAAAGCGTCGATTGTAGAGCCAGCCGCCCGGCGACGCAGCATGGGCTGAGATATTCACATTCTTGATGTCTGGAGCGAACTGCCGGATATAACAGGGTAATTTCTCCTATCTTCGTCAAATTTCTGCAAAAAGGGGGTGTTACTCCGCGTAAAGAGAAAAAATCGGATTGCCGGCCTCAAAATAAATTTGTATGATGACCGGATAACCTGACGATAAAACGACCGCGAGACAGCATGTTTCAGAAAATCCCTGCTCAGGCCTTGAGCGACACGGTAGCCCGGCAATTGCTGGAGAACATCGATGCCGGCGCCTTCCAGCGTGGCAGCAAGCTTCCCACCGAAGCGGTGCTGGCCCAGCAGTTCGGGGTCAGTCGCACGGTGGTGCGCGAGGCCATTGCGCGGCTCAAGCATGAAGGCGTGGTCGAACCGCGTCAGGGAAGTGGGGTGTTCGTCACCGAGCAGGCTGGCATCAAGCCCTTGCGCATCGATTACACCGAGGTCAGTTCGCCCGACGCGGTGTTGCAGATCGTCGAGCTGCGCCGCGCCATCGAGGCCGAAGTGGCGGCGCAGGCGGCCAAGCGCCGCAGCGCCGAGGACCTGCGCGCCATCGACGATGCACTGGCGCAGATTGGCGTTGACGTCGCCGGCGGCGGTGACGGCGTGGCAGCCGATGTGGCCTTCCATCGTGCACTGGCCCAGGCCACGCGCAATCCCTACTTCATCAAGACGCTGGAATTCCTGTCGCAGTACCTGGAAGCCGCCACCGCCATCACCCGTGGCAACGAAGCACGCTATGAGGATTTCTCGCGCCAGGTGCGCGAAGAACATGAGGCCATCGTCGAGGCCATCCGTGCTGGTGATGAAATGGCCGCCCGCAATGCTGCACAGACCCACATGTTCAATGCGGCACGCCGCCTGAGCCAGGGGCAGGCCTGATCCCCCGCTCAAGGGGCGAGGCAATGAACGAGCAGGATGCCTTCAGGCAGCCAGACGGATCGATAGAGAGTGATTTGAAAATACGGACGCCGGCATGAGCCGGCGTCGCATCATCAACCCGGCGCAACAGTCCTGCCCTATTCCATCGGCAGCGGCGCCATCAACGTGGAGACAATTATGTCCAGGAATGTAGGTGTGATCGGTTTGGGTGCCATGGGTTATGGCGTGGCCAGTTCGCTGTTGCGTGCCGGCTTCAACGTGCATGCCTGTGACGTGCGCAAGGAAGTCCTGGACAAGTTCGCCGCCGCCGGTGGCGTGGCCTGCGCCAATCCGGCCGAGCTGGCCAAGTCGGTGGATGTGGTCATCACCCTGGTGGTCAATGCCGCCCAGACCGAGACCGTGCTCTTCGGCGAGAACGGTGCCGTGGCGCAGATGAAGCCGGGCAGCGTGGTCATCTCCAGTGCCACCGTGGCACCGGACTTCGCCATCGAACTGGGCCAGCGCCTGGCCACCAAGGACCTGCTGCTGCTGGATGCGCCGGTCTCCGGTGGCGCCGCGCGTGCCGCCTCGGGCGAAATGACCATGATGACCTCCGGCCCCGCCGAGGTCTATGCCAAGATCGAAGACGTGCTGGCCGGCATGGCGGGCAAGGTCTACCGCCTGGGCGATACCCACGGCATCGGCTCCAAGGTCAAGATCATCAACCAGCTGCTGGCCGGCGTGCACATCGCCGCTTCTGCCGAAGCCATGGCCCTGGGCCTGCGCGAAGGCGTCAATCCGGATGCGCTCTACGACGTCATCACCCATAGCGCCGGCAATTCCTGGATGTTCGAGAACCGCGTGCCGCACATCCTCAATGGCGACTACACCCCGCTGTCGGCCGTGGACATCTTCGTCAAGGACCTGGGCTTGGTGCTCGATACCGCCCGCCGTAGCAAATTCCCGCTGCCGCTGTCGGCCGCTGCCCACCAGATGTTCATGATGGCCTCCACCGCCGGTCATGGCGGCGAGGATGACTCGGCCGTCATCAAGATCTTCCCGGGCATCGACCTGCCGCCGGCCAAGGCCAAGTAATCATCAGTAAGTCGTCGTCACTGTCACAGAATCGAGGAGCTTCCATGTCCCAATCCCGACCCTTGCTGGGCTGCATCGCCGATGATTTCACCGGCGCCACCGACCTGGCCAATATGCTGGTACGCGGCGGCATGCGCACCGTGCAGACCATCGGCGTGCCCAGCGAAATGCCCGGCGTGGCTGCCGACGCGCTGGTGATCGCGCTGAAGTCGCGCACCGTGCCGGCCGCCGAGGCCATCGAGCAATCGCTGGCCGCGCTGCGCTGGTTGCAGCAACAGGGCTGCACGCAGTTCTTCTTCAAGTACTGCTCTACCTTCGACTCCACCGACGAAGGCAACATCGGTCCGGTCACCGACGCGCTGATGAAGGAACTGGGCGTGGACTTCACCATCGCCTGCCCGGCCTTCCCCGAAAACGGCCGCACCCTCTATCGCGGCTACCTGTTCGTGGCCGATGCGCTGTTGAATGAATCGGGCATGGAAAACCATCCGCTCACGCCCATGACCGATGCCAATCTGGTGCGCGTGCTGCAGCGCCAGACCGAGTCCAAGGTCGGCCTGGTGCGTTACGACACTGTGGCTCGTGGCGCGGCGGCCATCCAGGAGCGCTTCACCGCGCTGCGCACCGAGGGCGTGAAGATGGCCATCGCCGATGCCGTCTCCGACAAGGACCTGTTCACCCTGGGCGAAGCCTGTGCCGAACTGAAACTGATCACCGGCGGCTCCGGCGTGGCCCTGGGCCTGCCCGAGAACTTCCGTCGCGCCGGTCTGCTCACTGCTGCCGGTGAAGCCGCGCAGCTGCCCAAGGTCGATGGCCTGGCGGTGGTGCTGGCCGGCTCCGCCTCCAAGGCGACCAATGCCCAGGTGGCCGAATGGAAGGCCAAGCGTCCCGCCTTCCGCATCGACCCGCTGGCACTGGCCCGTGGCGAAGACGTGGTCGCCCAGGCCCTGGCGTTTGCCGACGAGCGCATCAAGAACGAACCGGTGCTGATCTATGCCACCGCCACTCCGGACGAAGTCAAGGCAGTGCAGAAGGAACTCGGCGTGGCCAAGGCCGGCCATCTGGTCGAGCAGGCGCTGGCCAGCATCGCCGCCAGCCTGAAGCAGCGCGGCGTGCGCCAGTTCGTGGTGGCCGGTGGCGAGACCTCGGGTGCGGTGGTGCAGGCGCTGGACGTGCGGGCGCTGCGCATCGGCCCGCAGATCGATCCGGGCGTGCCGGCCACGGCCACGCTGGATGAGCAACCGGTGGCGCTGGCCTTGAAGTCGGGTAATTTCGGCAGCGTCGATTTCTTCGAAAAAGCACTGCGTTACCTCGACGGGAAAACCGCATGAGCCAGGAAAGCCAACTGCGCGAAGAGATCTGCCGCATCGGTGCTTCGCTGTACCAGCGCGGCTACACCGTGGGCTCGGCCGGCAACATCAGTGCCCGCCTCGATGACGGCTGGCTGATCACGCCCACCGACGCCTGCCTGGGCTATCTCGATCCGGCCGCCATTGCCAAGGTGAATGCGGCCGGCGAATGGGTCTCGGGCGACAAGCCCTCCAAGACGCTGGTGCTGCATCGTGCCGTCTACGACAACAATCCCGAGATGCATGCCGTGGTGCACACGCACTCCACGCATCTGGTCGCGCTGACCATCAACGGCGTGTACAGCGAACAGGACGTGCTGCCGCCGATCACGCCGTACTACGTGATGAAGGTGGGCCACATCCCGCTGATCCGCTACGCCCGCCCGGGTGCACCGGAAGTGGCCGAGCAGGTCGCCAGGATCGCCACCAGCGTGCGCGGCGTACTGCTGGAACGCCTCGGCCCGGTGGTCTGGGAGAGTTCGGTGTCCAAGGCCGCCTTCGCCCTGGAGGAACTGGAAGAAACCGCCAAGCTGTGGCACCTCGCCGGTGGCCGCGCCACGCCGCTGGAAGAGCCCGCGCTGCAGGATCTGCGCGCTACCTTCAAGGCGCGCTGGTAGGCCAGGCGATTTCAGGCAAGTCCGGACAAGTTTGTGCAAGTTCGGGCCAGCCCAAGGAAGCTCGCGCCACCCAACAGCAACAACGCAATCATGGCAGCCATCGGATGGCCGCCATGCCCTGCCTGCGCCCATCGTCAGGAGATAGGTGCAGGCATGGGACAAGAAGCCGGCGCAAGACCGGTCCATCAATGCCGGGTGCCAGCCTCTTTCGGAAGGGGAGGCTAGTGCTCCGATTGAATCCATAAATTGCCCGTCAGACCACGGGCACCAAGCAACCAGCGGCCGCAGCTGCAGCCGCGACACTCTTAGGGAGATGTAACACCATGACCACCGCAAGCACCTCCGGCGTCGGCCTCGACGTCAACGACAAGACCAAGGACGGTCTGTACAAGAAAGTCTTCTGGCGCATCATGCCCTTCCTGATGCTGTGCTACGTGATCGCCTACCTGGATCGCGTCAACGTCGGCTTCGCCAAGTTGCAGATGTCGCAGGACCTGGGCTTTTCCGAGACCGTCTTCGGTCTGGGCGCAGGTCTGTTCTTCATCGGCTACTTCCTCTTCGAAGTGCCCAGCAACATCCTGATGCACAAGGTCGGCGCGCGCATCTGGATCGCCCGCATCATGATCACCTGGGGCATCCTCTCGGCGGCCTTCATGTTCGTGGAGAACGCCACCCAGTTCTACGTCCTGCGCTTCCTGCTGGGTCTGGCCGAGGCCGGTTTCTATCCCGGCATCATCCTGTACCTGACCTACTGGTTCCCCTCGCACCGTCGTGCCAAGGTGATCGCAGTGTTCATGTCCGGTATTCCCGTGGCCGGTATCCTGGGCAACCCGCTGTCGGGCTGGATCATGGATGCCTTCCACAACAACGGCGGTCTGGAAGGCTGGCAGTGGATGTTCCTGATCGAAGCCATTCCCGCCGTGCTGATCGGCGTGGCCACGGTTCTGTATCTGGACAACGACGTCAAGAGCGCCAAGTGGCTCTCCGATGAAGAAAAAGCCAGCCTGCAGGCCGACATCGACGGCGACGCCAAGGGCAAGGAGAGCAAGCACGGCTTTGGCGCCATCGTCAAGGATGCACGTGTCTGGCTGATGTGCCTGATCTACTTCTCCTTCGTGATGGGCCAGTACGGCCTGACGCTGTGGATGCCGACCCTGGTCAAGGCCACCGGCGTGAAGGGCAACCTGGAAATCGGCCTGCTGTCGGCGATTCCCTTCGGCTGCGCCATCATCGCCATGAACCTGATCGGCCGAAGCGCCGACCGCATGCGCGAGCGTCGCTGGCACCTGGTGATCCCGGCCCTGATGGGTGGCGTGGGCTTCGTGGGCGCCGCCCTGTTCGCCGACAACACCGCCGTGTCGATCGCCGCACTGTCGCTGGCTGCCGCTGGCGTGCTGACCTGCGCACCGCTGTTCTGGTCGCTGCCGACGTCCTTCCTGTCGGGCGCTGCTGCGGCCGTCGGTATCGCCGCCATCAACTCGGTGGGCAACCTGGCCGGTTTCGTCAGCCCCTACCTGATCGGTTACTTCAAGGACCTGACCCACAGCAATGCAACCGGCATGTACATGCTGGCCATCATGCTGGTGGTGGGGTCGATTGCCACCCTGGTCACCAAGCCCAGCATGGTCAACAAGTAATGTGATGTCCCGCTCAAAGCCCGCATGCCTGTGCCTGCGGGCTTTGACGTTTTCTGCACCGTCGGTGTCTGCGCGGCGATCCGCGTTCGCGCTACACTGGCCCCCATCGTTATCAAGGAGAACCCGATGCTGCGTTTTGCCGCCAACCTGAGCATGATGTACGTGGAACACGATTTCCTGGACCGCTTCGCCGCCGCCGCCAAGGATGGCTTCTCCGGCGTCGAGTTCCTGTTCCCGTACGACTATCAGCCGCAAGAGATCAAGTCGCGCCTGGAGGCCAATGGCCTGGCCCAGGCGCTGTTCAATGCGCCCCCGGGCGACTGGGCTGCCGGCGAGCGTGGCATTGCCTCGTTGCCGGGACGCCAGGACGAATTCAAGCGCAGCATTGAGACCGCGCTGGAATACGCCGCCGTGATCGGCAACCAGACCCTGCACGTAATGGCCGGCCTGATCAAGCCTGATCAGGATCGCGCACAGCATCGCGCCGTGTATCTGGACAACCTGTCCTATGCCGCACACCAGGCCGAGTCCGCCGGCCTGACCGTGGTCATCGAGCCAATCAACACCCGCAACATTCCCGGCTTCTTCCTGAACCGCCAGGATGATGCGCAAGCCATCTGCGCCGAAGTGGGCGCGCCCAATCTGAAGGTGCAGTTCGACTGCTACCACTGCCAGATCGTCGAGGGCGACGTCGCCGTGAAGCTCAAGCGCGACATGCCCGGCATCGGCCACATCCAGATCGCCGGTGTGCCGGAACGTCACGAGCCGGACGTGGGCGAGCTGAACTATCCCTACCTGCTCAAGCTGATCGATTCGCTGGGTTACCAGGGCTGGATCGGTTGCGAATACAACCCGGCCGGCGCCACCTCGGCCGGCCTGGGCTGGCTCAAGGCCCTGGCCGAACAGGGACTGACGACGCTGAAGAAGTAAGTGCCCAGGCGCCCGCAAGTTGGGCGTCGATGCAACAGAATGCCGCCCGGTGTTGTGCCGGGCGGCATTTTTTGTTGAGGGCGCAGATTCAGGTGAGAGCGAAGTGGGGCATACGGTGACCACGCTCCGGATCGGCCTGGGACTGATATTCGAAATTAGCCATGAAGGCAGGTTCAGCACCAGCGCTTAGAACAGATCGATTTCCCCACCCACCGGCTTGGCTTGCAGCTTGGAGGCATATTCGCGTTCGCGGTTGGCCAGGTCGGCACCGGCTTCCTTGATCTTCTTGACCAGCACTTTGCCGCTGCGGGGGAAGAAGTGGACCTTGCGCGGCCAGATGTCGTTGAGGTCTTCGGCCACCACGCGGATCTTTTCAGCCGAGAGGAAGCTCCTGACGAAGGCGGCATTGCGTTCGCCGACATTCATCGCGTTCATCCCGCGCAGCACCGCACCGCCACCAAAGACCTTGCATTCCAGGTTCTCGCGCCGGGCGCCGGCCTTGAGGACGTCGTTGATCAATACTTCCATGGCATAGGTGCCGTAGCGCATCGAGGCCGAGATCGGGCTGTCGGCCTCGCCACCGCCATCAGGCAGCATGAAGTGGTTCATCCCGCCCACGCCGCTGACGCGATCGCGCAGGCAGGCTGATACGCACGAGCCCAGTACGGTGACGATCATCATGTCGGCGCCGGTGTAGTAGTACTCGCCCGGCAGGATCTTGGCGGTTTCGCAGTCGAAGGCCCGGTCGTGATAGACGTAGGACGCGAAATTTTCCGGTTTGTTGATGACGGTCTGCATACGGGCCCCTGGCTGTTCTGGTGATCCCTGTGAGGGATGGTGACTGTTTTTGCAGTTCCCATTGTCAGCCAGCCATCGTGCCGCCGGTATCGGGGATTTCCTGAGCGAGAACAGGCTTGTGCCGGCGCGGTAATGAGGGATATCCGCAATCGCCGTCGGTACCGTCGCCGTGCTACCCTGCGCTCCCTCGACATGACCCGATCCCGGTCCGCTCTGACGGAGACGATTTGTACAGGCATTCCCCAAATGCCGGAGACAGGTATCGGACAGGCAGTTGAATCCGGCAGGCACGCCCCGGGCAGCGACCCGTGACGTGCGCCGTGGCCCCGCGCGGCCACGCCCGGTCGTCGGTGCGCCGCCTTGCAATGGCGCGCATCGCACGTGGCGTCGCGTGTCGCACCTGCCCTCCACGGCAGGTGTGCAGGAAGCGTCCCGCACCGGTTGTCCGACTCCCGCGCCTGGCGCAGGGAGGCAGCCCTCTCTCCATCACAAACGGATTAGACAATGTTGAAAAAATCCTTCCTGGCCCTGCTGGGATTCGTAGTTGCGCTGGTCACCGTACCAGCCTCGCAGGCGGCCGACGTCAAGAAGGTCGACGTGCTGCTGATCGGCGGCGGCATCATGAGCACCACCCTGGCGGTCTGGCTCAATGAGCTGGAACCGGGCTGGTCCATGGAAATGGTCGAGCGCCTGGATGGCGTGGCCGAGGAAAGCTCCAACGGCTGGAACAACGCCGGCACCGGCCACTCGGCCCTGGCCGAACTGAACTACACGCCTGAAGACAAGGACGGCAAGATCCAGATCGCCAAGGCCATCGAGATCAACGAAGCCTTCCAGATCTCGCGCCAGTTCTGGTCCTGGCAGGTCAAGAACGGCGTGTTGAAGAACCCGCGCTCCTTCATCAATTCGACCCCGCACATGAGTTTCATCTGGGGCGATGAGAACGTGACCTTTCTCAAGAAGCGCTATGAGGCGCTGCAGGCCAGCCCGCTGTTTGCCGGCATGCAATATTCGGAAGACCACGCGCAGATCGCCAAGTGGGTGCCGCTGATGATGGAAGGTCGCGATCCTGCGCAGAAGATGGCCGCGACCTGGACGCCATTGGGCACCGACGTCAACTTCGGCGAGATCACCCGCCAGTTCGCCGCCTATCTGCAGAGCCGTCCCAACTTCGCCCTGAAGCTCTCCAGCGAAGTGCGCGAGATCACCCGCAACGCCGACGGGACCTGGCGCATCGGCTACAAGAACCTCAAGGATGGCAGCACCACCGAGACCGATGCCAAGTTCGTCTTCATCGGCGCCGGCGGCGGTGCGCTGAAGCTGCTGCAAAAGTCCGGCATCCCGGAAGCGCGTGACTACGCCGGCTTCCCGGTCGGTGGTTCGTTCCTGATCACCGACAATCCCGCCATCGCCGAGCGTCACCTGGCCAAGGCCTATGGC
Source organism: Herbaspirillum sp. AP02 (assembly GCF_015767275.1). Lineage (GTDB taxonomy): Bacteria > Pseudomonadota > Gammaproteobacteria > Burkholderiales > Burkholderiaceae_D > Herbaspirillum. Next base: position 81,259 of record NZ_JADWMY010000007.1, on the reverse strand, counting down.
AAGGCTTCCGTGGGTGCGCCGCCGATGTCGGTGCCGCACCTGGATACCCGCGTGCTGGATGGCAAGCGCGTGATCCTGTTCGGGCCCTTTGCCACGTTCTCGACCAAGTTCCTCAAGCAGGGTTCGCTGTGGGATCTGTTCTCTACCACCACCACCCACAATGTGTGGCCGATGGCCCGCGTCGGTATCGATGAGTATCCCCTGGTGGAATACCTGGCCGGCCAGTTGATGCAGTCCGACGACCAGCGTTTCGCGGCCCTGAAGGAATACTTCCCCAATGCAAAGAAGGAAGACTGGCGCCTGTGGCAAGCCGGCCAGCGGGTGCAGATCATCAAGCGCGACGACAGCAAGGGCGGCGTGTTGAGACTGGGTACCGAGATCGTGGCCTCGGCCGACGGTAGCATGGCCGGCCTGCTGGGCGCATCGCCCGGCGCCTCGACCGCCGCGCCGATCATGCTGACCGTGTTGCAGAAGGTCTTCAAGGACAAGCTGGCCACACCCGAGTGGCAGCAGAAGGTACGCCAGATCGTGCCCAGCTATGGGACCAGGCTCAATGACCATCCCGACCAGGTCGCCAAGGAATGGGCCTATACCAGCGACGTGCTGCAACTGGCACCGCCGCCGGTGATCGCCCCCAAGGCCGGTGGCAAGGATGGCGCCAAGGGCAGCATGGAAAAGCCCAAGGCCAATGCCGCCGCTGACATGGCGTTGTGATGTGTCAACCGTGCCGTGACGGAATCGGGAAGCCGTAATCCGGCGACCGGATTCCTGCACCAGGAAATCGGAAAAGGGTAGCCATCTGGCTACCCTTTTTTATTGGACTTTGCCACCGGCAGGGGGCGAAGTGCAGGGCAAGGGCGTGCGTAGCAGTGCCGGCCAGATGGCTGGCCAGTCGCCCTCGTGGGCCATGCCCGGCACCACCTGCAGGGCAGCGCAAGAACCGGCCTGTGTCACGAAGTCACGGGCAATGGCGGTCGGGACGACGCGATCATCGGCGCCGCTGAAGTGCCGTTGCGGGATAGGCGCCACCTGGTGCGCCACGTCGATGGGATTGAGCGAGCCCGGCATCTGCGAGACCTGATGCCAGCGGTTCACGGCCACGTGATCCAGATTGCCGGCGATGGTGCGGATGGAACTGACATCCTGGCGCCGCGCTGCCAGCAGCACCGCAACCGCGCCGCCACCGGAATAGCCGACCAGTTCCAGCCGCGCCGGTTTCAGACGCGCCACATACTGGCTCAGGGCATTGTCCATGGCGTCGATCACTTCGGGGGCATAGCGCAGATCGCTCCAGTAGGCGGGCCGGCAGGCCGGGTTGCGGGCCATCGGCGTGAACTGGCAGGGGCGTGCCAGGTAGAGCAGGGCGGCAGTGGCATCGGCGTGGGCGTCGCTGGCGGCCAGTCGCAGGCCCATCGCCTCATGCGGGGTCGGGTCGGGCGAGACCTGGGTGCGGCTAAGCCAGGCGCGGCCATCCCCCTCGATATAGACGCGCAGCACGGTCGGCGCGGGCCGCGCCTTCACGTAGGTGGTGAGCACGAAGCGGCCGGTGTCGATCTCTTCGCGCTGAAAGGCGGCGCCGGAGGCCAGCCCATCAGCATGTTGCAGGGGATCGCCGGCACAGCCGGCCAGCAGGATGGCCAGGCCGGCGAGGAGATTTCGATAGGGCAGATGAGGTAGGAAGGGTAAGCGCATGGCGCGCATTGTCCCCCGAGTAAAAACGGCCCGCAAGCTGACGCTGCGGGCCGGTGCTGAAATACGCCGGATCAGAACAGCCAGCCCACCCGTGCCGTCAATTGATGCACCAGTGCACGATCGCGGATTTCGGCGTCATAGCCCAGCGTGCCGTAGCTGCCCTGGGCGGCATTGAAGCGGTAGCTCACCCCCAGTTGCACCGCATCGCGATTGGGCGCAGCGCTGGCGGTGGTGAAGCTGGGGCCGCCGGCCACGAAGCTGGCAGTGACATCCGGATTGCCGGCCAGCTCGCGCAGATAGCGTGCGCGCAGTTGCAGACGGTCGCCGTTGTCGCTGAGACGATTCAACTCCACCCCCAAGGTCGGCTGTACGGAGTTGGCATTGGTCGCGCCCACGTTCTGGGCCACGGCGGCATTGCCGTTTTCGGTATAGCCCTGGTTGCCCAGGTGCGACAGGCGCAGGCCGGCCAGCCAGCGGCCTGACCAGGCCTGGCTGATCGCGAAGGGCAGGCCGGCTTCGACCCGTGCGCCGAGCTGCCAGCCGTTGTAGCTGCCCGTGACATTCTGTCCGAGGAAGCTGATGGCGCGCTTGCTGCTGTAGTGATTGCCGCCCACCATGAGCGAGCCGTCCAGGGTCCAGCCGCCCATGTCCAGGCCGAGGTAGCCGCCCAGGTTCACCGCATCGACATCGACATCATTGCCGCTGGCGTTGTCGTTGCCACGGGTACCGGCGCGGGTGTAGCCCAGCGTGAGGCCGGCCACTTCGCGTGCGGACAGATCGGTTTCAAGACCGGCCGCCATGCCATAGGCATTGATGTTGTAGCCATCGGCGCCGGCACGCGCATCCTGCCTGCCCCAGGCGCCCAGGCCTTGCAGCCAGACGCGGCTGCGGGCGGCCGCCTCACCGGTGGAGATGCCGCTGCCGCGCTTGCCATCCATGCCGGAGGTGCTGGCAACCTGGCTGTCATTGCGGGCGCTATCGATGCGCCCGGACACCGCCGAGAACACGCTGCCCATGGCCACCTGCGCCGCCTGCTGGCTGGCGCGGTTGGTCTCGGGCTGCAGTTGCCGCACGGCGCTGCGATAGGCGCTTGCAGTGGGCAGCGCATCCAGCGAGGCCAGCAGCGATTGCACCTGTGCGTTGTTGCTGTTGTTGCCCAGTGCATCCAGGGCCCGGCCCAGCGGACTGCCGGTGACATCGCTGACGCTGCTGGTGCGCTGTGCGCTGAGGATCAGCTCATTGCCACTGAGCTGCAGGCTGTAGTTCAGCGTCGCGGTGTTGGCCACCTGGAGTTGCGACACATCGGCCGACACACCACCGGCCGCCGACAGGATGGTCCAGCGTGCGCTGTTGGGGACATAGATCTTGACCACCGGCTGCACGGTGGCGCCATTGGCCAGCGTGGCGCGACCGGCGGTGACGATCTGGTCGGCCTGCGGACCGGCCACGCCGACCTGCAGGGTCGCGCCGCTGCCCAGCGAGAAATTGCCGCCGACATTGATCTTGCGCACCGCCGTCCCATCGGCCGCCTGGAACACGCCATTGACGGCCAGGTTGCCGCTGGTGCCGAAGGCGCCATTGACCTGCAGCACGGCACCCTGGTTGACGGTCATGTTACTGACCGTGCCCAGGTCGTAGTTGAAACGCGTGACGCCATCGCGCACGACGAAGTTCTCGAAGCCCGACAGCACCCCCGCTGCGAAGGTCTGGGTGCCGCCGGTGGTGAGGGTGTCGGTACCGGCGCCGCCGTTGATGGTGCCGATCACGGTGCCGCCCAGCAATTGCAGCGAGTCGTCGCCATCGCCCATGTCGATGGCCATGCCGTTCTTGCCTTCGATGCGGCCGTAGTTGATCAGGGTGTCGTTGCCATCGCCCATCTGCACCGCCGCGCCCGGTGTGGTGCTGCCACCCTGGCCGGTCAGCGTGGCCTGGGCGCCACCGGTGATGACGCCGCTGGCATTGTTGATCAGGGTGTCGTCGTAGTTGCCCACCAGGCCGACGGCCACACCCTTGTTGCCGATGATGCTGCCGTCGTTGACGATGTAGGCCTTGCTGCCATTGACGCTGCTGGTGCCGCGTCCGGTGGTGTTGCCGTTGTTGTAGGTGATGAGCGGATTGCTGGCGTCCTTGGACCAGTCATTGCCGTCGTCGATCAGGATGCCGTGTGCATCGCCATAGATTACCGCGCCCGCATGGTTGATCACCGTGCCGCCGCCAGCGGCCACGCCATCGGCGCCATTGGGCTGGCCGGTGGAATCCAGACCACCGGCGCCAGTGCCGCGAATGCTGCCCCAGTTCTCGATATAGGCGGTGCCGTCGATGTCCACACCGTCCCCATCGCCATTGCTGGTGGTGGCACCGTTGCCCAGCACGTCATACACGCGCCCGCTGCCGGCATAGTTGCCGACGATGGTGCCGTAGTTGAAGACCACGCCGTGACTGTCGAAACCGACGCCCGAGCCGTTGTTGCCGGTGATGACGCCGCCGGCCTGGTTGATCACCACGTTGTTGCTGATGGTGACATTGCTGCGCGTGCTTCCGTCGGCATAGGTGGCATCGAAGCTGATGCCGGTGGTGGTCAGGTGCGGGGTGAGCAGGATGGCATTGGCCAGGTTGCTGTCCGGCGTGGCGGCGACCGGATCGCCACCATCGATGCCATGGCGCGCGCCGGTGATGCTGCCGTAGTTGACCACGACGGCATTCTTGATGCCGTCATCGATGGAGATACCATCGGCCGCCTTCGGCGGCGAACCGCTGGCGCAGGCGCTGAGGTAATCCGGGCAGGACGTGTTGACCGGGCTGGTGGTGAAGATGCGCCCATAGTTGGTCAGCAGGATGTTGGAGCCCATCTTGATCGCGGTCGAGCTCGACGAACTGATGGTGGCACTGCTGTTGGTGGCCGAGCCGTTGACGATGGTGTTGCCGGTCGTGGAGTAGTCACCGTTGGCATTGATGGCGTAGTTCTTGCCATTGTCCGCATTGGTCGGCGTCGGCCCGGTCTGCGAGATGGTGCCGAGGTTGACGATGGAGAAGCTATCGCTGCCCTTGCCGATCAGGATGGTCGGCGTCTTGGACGCGCTCGACGAACTCGTGATCACCCCGCCCAGCGCATTGTTGAGGATCAGGTTGACCTTCTTGTTGTTGATGCTGATGGCCGACAGGCCGCTGGTCTGGCTGATCGTGCCAGCGTTGTTGATGGTGACGGTGGAGAGGTTGTCGTTGTCCTGCGAGGTCTTGATGCTAGCCGCGCTGCCCGATGCCAGTGTACCGCCGGCATCGACGGTGATGGTGTCGCTGCCGTTCTTGGTCAGCGTCTTGGCCGTGGTGTCGGTAGTGCCGTTGCCGACCGTGTAGTTGGCCGCGTGGGCGGGAGCGTAGATCGCCTGCAGGGCAAGCACCAATGGAAGCAGACGAAGAGGGAAGGAGGAGCGCGCCATGTGCAAAGAGTTGATAGCAGATTGTAAAGACCTGAAATTCTGCTGACGACTTGTGACCGGCTCATTACAGCAGTCTGCTGAAGGAGGCATTTGGTCACTGGGTGTGGTCTTTCTGCTAATCTTCAATCTTTACAGGTGGTAATGAGACGAAAGCGACAGGGGGAAGGGATGAGGGGATTGACGATGCAGACGGGGGCCGGCGATGAATAAGTCCGTGCTGGATTTTCTGATGCCGCAATGGAATGGCGCGGTCGATGGCGGCCTGCAGGTCGTGGTGGCGCTGCTATTGCTGGCGCTGGTGATCGGTCTGCCGCTGCTGCTGGCGCGCAGCGCCCGTCCGGCGCAATGGGAGGCTCGCCTGGGCACGCTCACCGGCGAGCGCCACGCCCTGCCTGCACCTACCACCCCGGAAGAATTGAGCCAGGCCGTAGCGACCGCTTCGGAACGCTGGGCGCAGGTCGCGCCTGGCATGGTGTTGATGCTGGGCCTGCTTGGCAGCTTCATCGGCCTGGGCCTGGCCTTGGGCGAGACGGCTGCAGTACTCGGCCCGCAACAGGCGCCGGGCGCACTGGCGGCCGTCATCGATGCGCTGGGTGCCAAGTTCAGGATGGCCACCTGGGGCATCCTGGCCTACCTGATCCTGAAGATCTGCATCACCCTCAGCGCGCGCGAACAGGCGCGCCTGGCCTGGAGCGTAAGCACCCTCAGGCGGCTCGATACCGAACAGGCACACGCCCGCGTACAACTGGAGGCGCAAGACCGGCAGCGCCTGATCGACGCCATCACCCACAGCGGCAACGCGCTGCTGGCGGCACAACAGGCCGAAGCGCAGCGCGCCCACCTGCGCCATGCCGAGTTGATGGACGCCCTGCAGCGGCAGACTGCACGATCTTCCTGACCTGAGGCAGCGATGAAACAGGCAGACAACGAATGGGTGGTCGCCACCGGCCTGATGGCGGCCCTGGCGGCGGTGCTGGTGCTGCTGCTGGCCGTGCATCGCGCAGGCGGGACCGAGGCCGCACAGGCCGCCCTCGCGCAGCAACGTACAGTGCAGAGCGTGCCGCCTGCCTTGGCCATGGTGCCGACGCCGACGCCGGCGTCGCCGCCAGCAACTACGCCAGCGCCGACCCCACTCCAGCCCACACCCTCGACGGCACCAGCGCCGGCGCAGCCGACAACGACGCCGGCTGCCTCGCGTGCCGACACGCCCACGGCGGCGCAGGAACAGCGGGAACAGGATCAGCGGGAGCAAGGCGTGACCGGCGTATTGCGACAGGTGCAGAACGTATTTGCGCAGCAGGGCGCTTCCCGATTGGTTGCCATCGATACCGAGGCAGGCACGATCACCCTGAAGGAAGGCGCCTTCCGCCGCGGCAGCGCCTGCGTGGAACCAGAGGCCCGGGCCGCCTTTGCACAGGTGGAGCAACGCATCGCCGATTACCTGAAGCAGAACCCGGCAGGCCGCATCTATGTGGAAGGCCACACCGACGACAAGCCGGTCAAGGCACCGGTGACGGATGTCCGCGCCTACTGCACCGTCTATGACGACAACATCACCCTCTCCGCCGCCCGTGCGCGCGAAGCGCGACTGCTGCTGATCGGGCGTAGCGCACCGGAAGCCGCACGCAGGGTGATTGTGGCGGGGTATGGGGATTCGCAGCCTTTGCCGGGGCTGGCTGCCAGTGATGAGCGGAATCGGCGGGTGGAGGTGAGGTTTATTGGTGGAGTTGGGAAGAACTGAGGCTCATGACGTTCCAGGTGATTGGAGGCGAACGCAATCCCATCGGCCATCAAGCACCGCCTGATACAGAGTTAGTTGTAAATCTTATTAATAATATTTTTGTGAGCTCTTTTTTAGGAACGAACTTAGGGATTGATAAAAAGGGGAGAGGGAGATGGTTTCAAAGTCGACTATAGATCGAGCTGGGAGCGCTCTAGCACGTGCTCAATATCGTACTGACGAAGAATATATTGAGCTCGAAGATGTCTTTGACGAGTATCGCAAGAGTCACTTGCAACCATTGTCTGAAACGACATTGGAATTGCAAAGATGGCTTACCGAATATGGCGGATCGTATTACATAGCCCAGCGTCTTAAGCGGAAGCCTCAAATAGTTCGGAAATTAAAGCGATTAAGTGTGCGTCTTAGTCAGCTTCAAGACATCGGGGGGGCACGTATTATTGTTCCTCAAAATTCGGATGTAGATAAGCTGCTGAAGTATCTTGAAGAGCGCGTTGAGCAAGACCCCAATCTTGAGCTAAAGAGAATCACCGACTACCGTGAGAAGGGGCGAGACACCACCGGCTATCGGGCGTTGCATTTGCTTGTCACGCGCGAACAAATGGCACTTGAAATTCAGGTTCGTAGTCGAGTTCAACACTATTGGTCGGAAAGCATTGAGCGAACTTCGGTGATTTATGGCCACCATTTGAAAGAGGGCGATGGAGATCCTAAGATTCTTCGTTACTTTAGCGAGCTTTCAGACGCATTTTACGAGCTTGAAGCTGGACGCCAACCTTCGGCAGAACATCGACTGACTATCGATCAACTCCGGATTGATTGCGAGGAAATTATCAAGTCCTCAGCCCAGAATGCAGGTGTTTTGCACAGCTTTGTTAATGAGGGAATTATCAAAACTCTGACAGAGAAGGAGGCTCGCGGTGGATCTGGTCTTAATAACTGGATTATTGTTTTTGATTGGAATAGCGGATCGTTCGTAAGTTGGGAAATCGTGGGAAGAAGTCCAAATGAAGCAATCGCGGCGTATGTAGCAAATGAGAAGAATTTTCCAGCTGAATCCGGCTTTGAGGTGGTGCTAATTGGATCTTCAGAGGTGGCAACAGTAAGGCAAACACACAGCCACTATTTCGGAATTGAGTCCTATGACAAAATCCTGGAGACGCTAGATGCCTCAATTGAAGGCTTCCGAAGAAAAATTGATTTAGATATTGGTGCTCGCCAAATCTTGCTTACGCTAACGCGTCGAAGATTCTGGGGCGGCAAAGTTGTTTCACGAGACACGTTGAAAAATCATTTTTGCCAGCAGGTTCTTACGTTTGAATCCTCGCTAAATGCTTTGATCGAAAAAGAGTTTGTCCTATCAAATGGTGGAATTTCTCTCAATTTGCGCCTGAAAAAAGAGATTGAAGCGGTCATTTAAAAAAAATCGCATAAGGTGGCCGCCTTTGGTCGCGAGGGGGCCGCATTGGCGGCCCGCCGAGGAGGGTGAGGTTTGAACATACGGCCCTTCGGGACTTAGATACTCCATAGGGTGCCGGTCTGGAAAAGTCCGCCCGACACTCTTCCGCGTTTGCCTAGATCCGTGTGCCCATGCTCGCGCATGATCTCTGCCACCACTGCTCCGCAGAATTGTTTGGCAGTGTCATTGCTTGAAATTTCGGGCAGCAGTTTCAAGAGATCATGGACAATGGCGGCAACAGGTGGGATGCCAAGCCTAGTACACAAGCGGTATTCAATGTATTTCTCCTGGCCACTGAGTAGATATTCAAGACGTTTGCCCAATTCGGTATGACGAAATTGTTCAAAGCGAGGATGCATTGCGAGCCTCCTAAAGGTCAGGGCGTTAGGATTGTGCGATACAAAACGTAACGTTTCAAATTGCCACGTTATTGGTGGCATTGATTCACTCAAATAGGGGGGAGAACTTTTGAGGCAGGGAATAGACCGGAGCCAAAGATTTTCAGTCCCGGAAATGAAAAACGCCAACCGGTAAGGGCTGGCGTTTTTTCTTGGAACATTCTTGGTGGCCCGGGGCGGAATCGAACCACCGACACAAGGATTTTCAATCCTCTGCTCTACCAACTGAGCTACCAGGCCAAGACGGAGAAGTATAGCGGCTCTGGGGAAATATGCAAGTCCTTTTTGAAAAATAGTTTCCGCCACCCCGTTTATAATCGCCGGCATGAATACCAATTCACATCCCCAATCTTCCTCGCCGGCCGCGGCTGGCACTGATATCTGCATCGTCGGCGACGGCGCGGTCGGCAAGACGGCGGCGCTGGGGCTGGCGCAGGCCGGCTTCAAGGTGACCCTGCTGGCGCCGCCCCCCAAGCCCGCTGCGCCCGACCCGGCCAGCTGGGACGTGCGGGTCTATGCGCTGAACCATACCGCGCATCGGCTGCTGTCCTCGGTCCGCGTCTGGGATGCCATGGATGCCGCACGCATCGCACCGGTCGATAACATGACCGTCCACGGCGATGGCCTGCCGGAAAAGGCGCAGCCCGGCCTGCTCAGTTTCGATGCCTACGCCGCCCGTACCGATGCGCTGGCCTGGATCATCGAAGACCGTAATCTCGACCAGGCGCTGGACGCCGCACTGCGCTTTGCGCCCAATGTGCGCGTGCTGAAGGGCCGCGCCACGGCACTGGCGGTCAGCGGCGAGACTGCCACGCTGACGCTGGAGTCCGGCCAGTCGCTGTCCGCTTCGCTGGTGGTAGGGGCCGATGGCGCCAACTCCTGGGTGCGCGGGCAGTGCGATATCGGGCTGGATTACCGCTCCTATGGCCAGAACGCCATCGTCACCAATTTCACCTGCGAGCTGCCGCATCGCGGCGTGGCCTATCAATGGTTCAGTCCGACCGAGGGCGTGATCGCGCTGCTGCCGCTGCCGGGCAATCGCGTCTCGCTGGTGTGGTCTGCGCCGCAAGCGCTGGCCGAGCAACTGCTGCGCCTGCCGCTGTCGACGCTGGCCGGACGTCTGGCGCAGTGGGCCGCACCGGTGCTGGGCGCGCTCACGCCGCTGCAGCCCGAAGTGGCGAAGGCCTTCCCGCTGCGCCTGATCAAGCCGCATGCGATGATCGCGCCGCGTGTGGCGCTGATCGGCGATGCCGCCCACGTGGTCCATCCGATGGCCGGGCATGGCATGAACCTGGGCTTCGGCGATGTCGCCGCGCTGATCGATATCCTGCTCAAGCGCGAGCCCCAGTACGATTGCGGCGATGACCGCGTGCTGCGTCGCTATGCCCGCGCCCGCAAGGAAGAAGTATTGCTGATGCAGATCGCCACCGATGGTCTGCATCGGCTCTTCTCCACCGAGGCCGAGCCGGTGCGCCTGGTGCGCAATATCGGCATGAGCCTGGTGAACCGCCTGCCGCTGCTCAAGCGCCGGCTGATCGCCCATGCGTTGGGACAGTGAAGCGCGGCGATTTCAGGTAAGGTAGTGGCCTTTGGCGAAACAGCAGGGCCCTTTGCGCCTGCCTTTGCCGGAAAAACTTCCCCGCGATTTTTTTGAGAGACATCTGCAACCCCAATCCCCGCAAGGCTTTGCGGCCGATGCGTCAAAGATTGGGTGTGCGTTTGATTTGAATCAGGACAAGTATGAAAAAATTTCTGACCGCCAGCGCGAGCCAATTGCGCCATCTGAGCATGGCGGCATTGCTGCTGGTTTCCACCGTCGTCGGCGTGAGCGCCCATGCGCAGGCCGAGGCGGCCGACAGCACCGAGGCGACCATCAAGAAGCTCATTGAGCCACGCCTGGGCAAGGATGCCAAGGTCGATGCGGTGACCAAGACGCCGTATTCTGGTCTCTATGAAATCCAGATCGATGGCGACGTGATCTACACCGATGCCAAGGCCCAGTATCTGTTCATCGGCCGCGTGGTGGATGCACAGAGTTACCGCGACTACACCAAGGAAAAGATCGATTCGCTGAACCAGGTGCCGTTCTCGGGTCTGCCGCTGGACAAGGCGATCAAGACCGTCAAGGGCAATGGCAAGCGCGTCATCGCCATCTTTGAAGATCCGAACTGCATCTACTGCAAGCGCCTGCACAAGTCCCTGCAGGAAGTGGACAACATCACCTACTACACCTTCCAGTACAACATCCTCTCGCCGGATTCCATCGTGAAGTCGCGCAACATCTGGTGCGCGCCCAATCCGAGCAAGGCCTGGAACGAGTGGATGGTCAGCGGCAAGGAAGCACCTGCAGCGGCGGCCTCCTGCAATGCCCCGCATGAGGAGGTGCTGGCACTGGGCAAGAAGCTCAAGGTCACCGGCACGCCCACCATCTTCTTCACCGACGGTTCGCGCATTCCTGGCGCCGTTGATGCCAAGGGTCTGGAACAGAAACTGTCTTCCCTGAAATAAGTCCATGACGCACAGGGAGCGCCTCGTGGGTCGGGGCGCTCCTGTTGCGTGGCGGTTCAGCGCAACAGGCTCATTTCCCCGTATGCAGTTCCATCATGGCGGCTTCGAACTTGCCCTGCACCAGCAGGGGGATGACGTTGAGGCTCTTGTCCAGGGCGTCGTTGATGAGCGCCTGTTCTTCCTTGCGCGGCCGGTGCAGCACGAAGTCGGCGACCGGCTGTTGCAGGCCCAGCGTGCGCGGATGTCCGATGCCCAGGCGCAGGCGCCAGTAGTCCTGGGTACCGAGTGCAGCGGTGATGTCCTTCAGGCCATTGTGGCCGCCTGAGGAACCGCCTTTCTTGATCTTGGCCGCGCCCGGTGGCAAGTCCAGTTCGTCATGCACCACCAGCACCTCGTCCGGATTGATCTTGTAGAAACGCGCCAGTGCGCCGACCGATTGGCCGGAGCGGTTCATGTAGGTCTGCGGTTCCAGCAACCACACCTCATTGCCGGCGATGCTGGTCTTGCCGGCCAGGGCGTTGAAGCGCTGCTCGCGGCTCAGGCGCACCGGGCCGGCGAGATTGTCGACCAGCCAGAAGCCGGCGTTGTGGCGGGTTTGTTCGTATTCCGGGCCGGGGTTGCCGAGACCGACGATGAGACGGATGGACATGTTGCAAGAAATGAGGGGCTGCACAAGGCGGAAGCGCCGATTATCCCGGCTTTGGCCGCCGCCGTCCAATCCCCTGCGCCCCGGATGCGCTCGCGCCGCCTGCTTTCCCGTGCAATCAGGCAATGTCAAGATTGGCGCGGGTGGCTGAATTGCGTATCATCCAACGCTGGTTTTTTCTTCACCGCATAACTGCTTAATTGCTTAACTGCTTAACCGTTGACTGGGTTTCACCATGCTGCCTTCTATCGAACAACGACTCGCCCTTGAACTCGCCGCCAAGCCGGTTCAGGTCGCTGCCGCCATCGCCTTGCTGGACGAAGGTGCCACCGTCCCCTTCATCGCCCGCTACCGCAAGGAAGTCACCGGCGGCCTGGATGACATCCAGCTGCGCCTGCTGGAAGAACGCCTGCGTTACCTGCGCGAGCTGGAAAGCCGCCGCGCCGCGATCATCGCGTCCATCGAAGAGCAGGGCAAGATGACGCCCGTGCTGCTGGACGCCATCACCCACGCGGAAGACAAGACCCGCCTGGAAGACCTCTACCTGCCCTACAAGCCCAAGCGCCGCACCAAGGCCCAGATCGCCGCCGAAGCTGGCCTGACCGAACTGGCCGATGCGCTGCTGAACGACCCGAGCCTGAATCCGGAAGAAGAAGCCGGCAAGTTTCTCAAGGCCGCCTTCACCACCGACAACGGTGACAATCCGGGCGTACCGGATACCAAGGCCGCGCTCGATGGCGCGCGCCAGATTCTGATGGAACGTTTCTCGGAAGACGCCGAGCTGCTGCAGAGCCTGCGTGAGTACATCACCGAGCACGGCGTGGTCGAATCCAAGGTGATCGATGGCAAGCAGGATGCCGGCGAAAAATTCGCCGACTACTTCGATTACTCCGAGACCTATTCCACCATCCCTTCGCACCGTGCGCTGGCGCTGTTCCGCGGCCGCCGCGAAGAGATGCTCAACGTGGTGCTGCGTCTGGATAGCGAAGAAGAAAAGCCGAAGTGGGATGCGCCCCATAATCCCTGCGAAGGTCGTATCGCCTCGCGCTTCGGTGTGTCCAACAAGGGTCGCGCCGCCGACAAGTGGTTGTCCGACACCGTGCGCTGGGCGTGGCGCGTGAAGGTCTTCATGCATCTGGAAACGGAGCTCATGACCAACCTGCGCGAGAAGGCCGAGGCCGAGGCCATCAACGTCTTCGCCCGCAACCTGAAGGACCTGCTGCTGGCCGCGCCCGCCGGTCCGCGTGCCACCATGGGTCTGGACCCGGGACTGCGCACCGGTGTCAAGGTCGCCATCGTGGATGCCACCGGCAAGGTGGTCGCCACCGATACCATCTACCCACACCAGCCGCGCAATGACTGGAATGGCTCGCTGCATTCGCTCTCGCAGCTGGCCGAGAAGCACAATGTCTCGCTGATCTCGATCGGCAACGGTACCGCTTCGCGTGAAACCGACAAGCTGGCGCAGGACCTGATCAAGCTGCGTCCCGAACTGAAGCTGACCAAGATCGTGGTGTCCGAAGCGGGCGCCTCGGTGTATTCCGCCTCGGAATTCGCCTCCAAGGAATTGCCGGAGCTGGATGTGTCGCTGCGTGGTGCGGTCTCGATTGCGCGTCGTCTGCAGGACCCGCTGGCCGAGCTGGTCAAGATCGATCCCAAGTCCATCGGCGTGGGCCAGTACCAGCACGACGTGAGCCAGTCGCAACTGGCGCGTTCGCTGGATGCCGTGGTGGAGGATTGCGTGAACGCCGTGGGGGTGGATGTGAACACCGCTTCCGCACCGCTGCTGGCTCGCGTGTCGGGCCTGAACGCCAGCGTGGCACAGAGCATCGTGTCGTATCGCGATATGAAGGGTATGTTCAGCTCGCGTGCTGCCTTGCGCGAAGTGCCGCGCCTGGGCGACAAGACCTTTGAGCAGGCGGCCGGCTTCCTGCGCGTGATGAATGGCGTGAACCCGCTGGATGCGTCCGCGGTCCACCCGGAATCCTATCCGCTGGTGGAAAAGATCCTGGCCGACATCAAGAAGGATGTGAAGAGCGTGCTGGGCCAGAGCTCGCTGCTGAAGGGCCTGACGCCGGCCAAGTATGCCGACGAGAAGTTCGGCGTGCCCACCGTCACCGACATCCTCAAGGAACTGGACAAGCCCGGCCGCGACCCGCGTCCGGAATTCACCACCGCCACCTTCAAGGAAGGCGTGGAAGAGATCAAGGACCTGCGTCCGGACATGATCCTGGAAGGCGTGGTCACCAACGTGGCGGCCTTCGGTGCCTTCGTCGATATCGGCGTGCATCAGGATGGTCTGGTCCACATCTCGGCACTGTCCAACACCTACGTCAAGGACCCGCACACCGTGGTCAAGGCCGGCCAGGTGGTCAAGGTCAAGGTGCTGGAAGTGGACGAGAAGCGCAAGCGCATCGCCCTGACCATGCGCCTGAACGACACTGCCCCGGCCCCGGGTGCGCGCAACGAGCAGCGCGGTGACCGCACCGATTCACGCCGCCTGTCGCAGCACCAGAACCAGAACCAGCGTGGTCGCGAGCAGGCACCGAGCAACAATGCCATGGCGGCGGCGTTTGCCAAGCTGCGCGGCTGACCCTGCGGTACATCGCCGCAGTAGCAGCGCGGCGACGTGACGGTGATGCAATGAAAAGAGGCTGTTCCCTTGCGGGGACAGCCTCTTTTTTCGTTCGCGTAGCGGCCTGCATCAACAGGCGCAAGTCCTACGCAGTCGTGCTGATCCGTGTCTGGCTCACCGACACCGAGATACTGACCGTGGTCTCGCTGGCAACCACGGTGCCGCCCTGGCCATCACCGTTGTCAGTGCTACCTTCACTATCCCCACCATCCTGCTTGCCACCCTTGACCTTGTTGATGAAGTCATTCAGCGACTTCTGCACGAGGTCATAGGTCTTGTCGATGTTGCTGGCGATGTCGCCCTGCAGGACGCTCAGGCTCTCCAGGATGCCGCGGGCCTCCTTGAAGCCCTGGTCGACGCCCTTGAAGATCAGGTTCATGTAGTCGTCGATGTTGGTCGCATCATCCTTGTTGGGATTGTTCTGCTTGTAGAGCTCGAACATGTTGGTGATGAAGGAGACGATACGCCCGGCGGTACCTTCAGGCGAATTGTCCTGGGATGCCGCATTCTGCACGGCCTGGTCGCCCAGCTGCGGACGCAGGATGTCGTTGATGTTCTCGATGGCGGTCTTGTAGACCAGCGACAGCGGATCGTTGCCGCTCTGCAAGGAAACCTCCAGCGAGGACTGGACGATGGACAGATTGAACTGTGCCTTGGCGCCCGCTTCGGTCAGCAGGTTTGCCTTTCTGGCTTCGGCGATCTTGTCGTTGCTGGTGCCGGAGGTACCGGATGCATTGGCAGACAAGGCGGTGCTGTCGCCGTTGGTGGCGGTGGGGGAAGTGGTGCTGGGCAGCAGCGATTTGCTGTCCAGGCCGGTGGTGTTGCCGATGGCCATGACGGTCTCCTGTAAAAAGGGGGATCCGGGCATCAAGGGGGAAGACGGATCCACTGGAAATGACGGCGCGCCGGATGACGCACCACTCCATTCCTGCATAACGGCCCGGTCGTGACGGACTTGATATTGACAAAAATTAACAGGTGTCAGTTTCCTTGCCCTGGCAGCACGACTTACTCCGGTGAAGTTGTCGGATATGACGGAAAGCCTTTGCTGGAAAGGTTTTGCAGCGAGCCGATGCGGGTCGATACGGTGCCACTCCTGGTAAAAAATTTTTCAGGAAAAATGTAACGAAATGTCGGGCCGGCGGCGGCAGCCGGATTTCATTTGCAGTGATGCAATGAAATCACAATGACCTGCCCACCACGGAAGAGCTGAGGGAAAACGCAACGTATCGAAACGCTGCGTTCAGTGAGGATGACGGTGTGGATGAGTTGGAAAGCCTGACCTGCTCATTCCATCACGAACAGGCGACGATGTTCGCGGATGGCGTAACGGTCGGTCATGCCGGCGATGTAGTCGGCGACTTTTCTTGCCTGCTTGTCCAGTTGCTGGGCTTCATCATGAACTCCCTTGACCTGGTAGTCCGGCGGCAGCAGGCTGGGCTGGCCCATGAAGGCGGCAAACATCTCGGCAATGATGCGACGCGCCTTGGCGGTCATGCGGTTGACCTGATAGTGACGGTAGAGCTTTTCGCGCAGGAATTTCTTCAGCACGGCCGCTTCGCCGGCCATGGCATCGGAGAAGGCGATCAGAGGCGGGGCGTTGCGGACATCCTCGATATCGCGTGGTGCGATTTCGGCGATGCGCGTGCTGGCGGTCTGGATGAGGTCGACGATGAGCGCGTTGATCATGCGGCGGACCGTTTCATGGATCATGCGGCGACCGGTGATGCCGGGATAGGTCTGTTCGACCTCGCGCAGATGGCGGGCGAAGAAATCCACTTCGCTCATCAGTTCCATCGTCAGCAGGCCCGAACGCAGGCCGTCGTCGATGTCGTGGTTGTTGTAGGCGATCTCGTCGGCCAGGTTGGCCAGCTGCGCTTCCAGCGAGGGCTGTTTCTTTTCCAGGAAGCGTACGCCGATGTCGCCCAGTTGTCGTGCATTGTGCAGGGAACAGTGCTTGAGGATGCCTTCGCGGGTTTCGAAGCTGAGGTTCAGGCCATCGAAGGCGCCATAGTGCTGTTCCAGCTCATCGACCACGCGCAGGCTCTGCAGGTTATGTTCGAAGCCGCCATGGTGCTTCATGCAGTGGTTCAGCTCATCCTGGCCGGCGTGGCCGAACGGGGTGTGGCCCAGGTCGTGGGCCAGGGAGATGGCTTCGACCAGGTCTTCGTTGAGCTGCAGGTTGCGGGCGCAGGAGCGGGCGATCTGCGCGACCTCGATACTGTGGGTCAGGCGGGTGCGGAACAGGTCGCCTTCGTGATTGACGAAGACCTGGGTCTTGTATTCGAGACGGCGGAAGGCGGTGGAGTGGACGATGCGATCACGGTCGCGCTGGAATTCGCTGCGCGAGCCGGGCGGGGTTTCACTGAAGCGCCGGCCCCGCGAGCTTGCCGAGTGGGCGGCATAGGGGGCCAGACGGGGGGGCGCTTCAGCGTGCATGCTTACTCTCCGGTGCAGGCCGCCAGGGTTTGCAAGAGCAATTCCTGCGGCACGTTGGTGATCAGGGGGCTGCCCAGCGGTTTGATCAGGATGAACTTGATCTGGCCGCCTTCGTTTTTCTTGTCCACTTCCATCAGTTCCAGCCAGCGTTCGGTACCGAGGCTGGGGGCCACCGTCGGCAGGCCGGCTGCGGCGGTGACCGCCTGGATGCGGTCCCGCGTGCCGGCATCGATATAGCCCAGGCGCTGCGACAGATCGGCCGCCATGACCATGCCGCAACCGACGGCTTCGCCGTGCAGCCATTGGCCATAGCCGAGGCCGTTTTCGATGGCGTGGCCGAAGGTGTGGCCGAAGTTGAGGATGGCGCGCAGGCCACCTTCGCGTTCGTCCTGGCGCACCACCTCGGCCTTGATTTCGCAGGAGCGCTGGACGGCATAGGCCAGGGCGGCATCGTCCTTGGAGACCAGTTGCGCGATATTGGTTTCGATCCAGTCGAAGAAGGGCGCGTCGATGATGGCGCCATGCTTGATGACTTCGGCGATGCCGGCGGCCAGTTCGCGCGCGGGCAGGGTGTGCAGGGTGGCGGTGTCGGCGATGACGGCCTGCGGCTGGTAGAAGGCGCCGATCATGTTCTTGCCCAGCGGATGGTTGATGCCGGTCTTGCCGCCCACCGAGGAATCGACCTGCGACAGCAGGGTAGTCGGCACCTGCACGAAGGGCACGCCGCGCATGTAGGACGCAGCGGCAAAGCCGGTCAGGTCGCCGATCACGCCGCCGCCCAGGGCGACCAGGGTGGTCTTGCGATCACACTTGTCGGCCAGCAGGCGATCGAAGATCTTCATCAGGCTGGCCCAGTTCTTTTCTTCCTCGCCATCAGGCAGCACGATTTCGCTGACCTGTTTGCCGGCGGCGCGCAGGGCGTTGGCGACCTTGTCCAGGTACAGGGGGGCGACCGTATCGTTGGTGACGATGGCTACGCGCTTGCCCTTGACGTATTGCGGCAGCAGGGACGCATCGTCCAGCAGGCCGCGACCGATGTGGATGGGGTAGCTGCGTTCGCCCAGGTCGACGTTGAGGGTGATCGGGGTGACGGTGGCAGTGTTCTGGTTCATGCGGCGATGGCTGGGTTCGGCGCTGGCGGCGCCATGGAAAATCCGGGTGGAATGGCTGGTGGCGAACACTGTGGTGCCATCGGCGGTACGGGTGACAAGTGCGCTGCTGCGTTCGATGACCACGGTGTCATCGGCCTGTGCTCCATCCGCCTCCGATGAGGGCAGCCAGGTGCCTTCCTTGGGCGACAGTTCCAGATGGCTGATGATGGTCTGTACCAGGAACTGGACATTGGGCCGGTTGGTCTCGATCACGAAGTCGGCCACCTCGCGGTAGAGCGGGTCACGCTGGCGCGAAAGCTCTTCCAGCTTGCGGCGTGGGTCGGCGGTCTGCAGCAGCGGGCGGTTCTTGTCGCGCCCGGTACGCTGGAGAATCTGGTTGATGCTGGCCCGCAGGTAGATGACGGTGCCGCCCTTCTTGAGGTTTTCACGATTCTCGGCGCGCAGGACGGCGCCGCCGCCGGTTGCCAGCACGATGTCGGGCTGGGCCGAGAGTTCGCGGATCACCTCCGCTTCGCGGCGGCGGAAGCTTTCCTCGCCCTCGATCTCGAAGATCACCGGGATGGTGGCGCCTGTGCGCGCCTCGATCTCGTGGTCCGAATCGACGAAGCGCTTGTTCAGCTTCTTGGCCAGGGCCCGGCCTATGGTGGTCTTGCCGGCTCCCATCAGGCCGACAAGGAAGATGCTTCCAGTCATATCTAAGAATTCTGCTCTGCGCTACTGGCCAATGTCGATGGCGCCGCGCATCTGTCGGCACGGTCACCCGCCGCCCGGTGGGCGGTGTCCGGGCCGGCCGCTGGCCGGCTTGCGCCCGGCGGTACGGGCCTGGAAACGCGATTTTACCGTTCTTTGCGCCGCCGCCGGGAAAAATCGGGCTGCGGAGCGCGCCCGGAGGGCTGCCGGGCTCAATACGGGCGCGGCGGCGCAACGATACGGGGCGTGAGGAAGATCAGCAGTTCGGTCTTGTCGCGCACGCGGCTGCTGCTGCGGAACAGGGCGCCCAGGATGGGAATGTCGCCCAGCAACGGCACCCGGGTTTCATGGTCGTTGTCGGTCTGGGTATAGATGCCGCCGATGACCACCGTACCACCGTCTTCGACCTGGACCTTGGTCTTGACGTGCTTGGTGTTGATCGCCAGGCCGCCCGGGGTGACGTTGCCCCGGCTGTCCTTGTTGAGGTCGACATCGAGGATCACGTTGCCGTCGGGGGTGATCTGGGGCGTCACCTCCAGCTTCAGGTTGGCTTTCTTGAAGGCAGTGGCGGTGGTGCCGTTGCCGGCGGCCTGCTGGTAGGGGATTTCCTCTCCCTGTTCGATCAGGGCCGCCTGCTGGTCGGCGGTGATCAGGCGCGGGCTGGAGACGATCTTGCCGCGCCCGTCGGCTTCCAGCGCCGAGAGTTCGACGTTGAGGAAGCGCTGGGCGGCGGCGTTGAAGAGGGTAAAGCCGAAGCTGCCCGGCGCGGCGCCGCTGAGCGGCTCGGCACGCAGGTTCAGGGCCGGTTCGCTCAGGTAGAGGCCCGGCGCGGGCGCTGTCTGGCCGGTTTTCTCGCCGATGGCCGCATAGCCGTTGCCCACCGCCGCGCCCCGGGTGGTCGCCGCCAGCCCCAGCTTGACGCCGAGATTGCGGGCGAAGCTGTCGTCGGCCTCGACGATGCGGGCCTCGATGAGCACCTGGCGCGCCGCCACGTCGATGCGCTCGATCAGCTTGCGCACGTTGGCCAGCACGGCCAGGGTATCGGTCACCAGCAACTGGTTGGTGTGATGGTCGATCATGGCGCTGCCGCGACGGGACAGCAGGGTGTTGCGGCGCCCGGCCTGGGTGTTGCCGTCTTCGCCGATGCCCAATGCGCGGCGCAGGGTATCGGCGCGCTGGTAGTTGAGCTGGAAGCTTTCGGCATGGACCGGTTCCAGGTCGGCGATCAGGGCTTTCTGCTCCAGTTCTTGGCGTTCGCGCGCCTGCATTTCCTCGCGCGGGGCGATCCACAGCACCTCTCCGGTGCGCCGCATCTCCAGCCGGCCGGCCTGCAGGATCAGCTCCAGCGCCTGATCCCATGGGACATCCCTCAGGCGCAGGCTCAACTGCCCGGCGACGGCATCGCTGGCCACGAGATTGACGTCGCTGTAATCGGCCAGGACCTGCAGGGCGGTGCGGATATCGATGTTCTGGAAATTGAGCGATAGCCTGTCGCCGCCTTGGCGCTTGTCGGATTGCGTTCCGGACGCAGCGTGGGTGGCGTGGGTGGTGCTGCTGCCGCTGACGGGCAACACATCGATCACCAGCCGGCGGCCGCTCTGGTAGGCCTGGTAGCGCCATTGGCCCTGCGTTTCCAGCGCCACGCGGGTGCCGCCCTCGTAAGGATAGGCATGGTAATGCGTCACGGGTGTGGCGAAACGCCCGACCTCGACCGGTCGCTGCAGGGCCGGTGACAGGCTGGCGCCGCCGATGTCCACCACCAGGCGCCGGCCCAGTTGACGGACCTGAAGCGGTTGATCGGCCGCGCCCAGTTCCAGCCTCAGTTGTCCCTCACCGGCGGCGCCGCGGCGAAAGTCGATGGCCTGCAGCGCGCCCGGCTCGGGGCCGGCGCGCTGGTCGAGCTCGACCAGCAGGCGTTCATCCTCGATCCGCAGTCGATGGCTGACGGCGTGCTTGAGCTGTAACTGCAGCCGCAGCCGCTCGTCGTCGGCCGCCACCAGCACGCGCTTGAGCACACCGCTGGCGGCCAGCGTGCGGGGTAGCTTGTCGGCCGGCGTGGTCTGCGGCAGGTCCAGTACCAGTTGCGCCGGATCGAGTAGCTGGAATGTGCCGACCTGCGCCGGGTGCATGGGATGGGCCAGTTGCAGGGTCAACGTGGCACCCTGCGGGCGGTACTGGATGCTGATGCCATGCAGGCGGTTCTCGGCCAGGCACGGCCGGGGTGACAGGGACAGGAGACTGGCGAACAACAGCAGCAGGGCTCTCATCGCCGGCCCCCGGGGCGGATCAGGCGGCGCCCGCTGCTGCGCGGTGCCAGGCCCATGCTGCGGGCGTAGGGCCTTACTGTTGGACGTGAGCCGGCGGCATAATTTTCCATCGAGATGGTCTGGGTCGACCCGGCGTGGCGGATGGCGATCTGGTCTTCGTGCACCGCCAGTACTTCGCCCAGCGTGCCGGGAAGTAGGTCACCAACCTGCAGGCGACGAGTGGCGCCATCCAGTTCCACCAGTGCGATCCAGTGCTCGTTGCGACGTAGCGTGCCCAGCAGTCGCAGCGCCGGGCGCGCCGGGGTGGCTGCAGCGGATGACGGTGATGGGAGTGTTGGGGTGGCAGCGGCAACAAGGTCTTCGTCTTCCTCGCTTTCCTGGGCAGGGCCGGCTTTGCTGCGCGCCTGCCGTGACGTCGCCGCTGGCGTGGGGGCGTCGCTTTCGAGTTGGAAAGGATCGGGGAAATCGGATGACGGGCGCTCCGTTTCTCCCGAGAGCGGGCGCGACGCCAACGGCGGGGTGAACGGCACGTGCAGTGCCTGCGCCCGGGTGAGGGTGATCCACTGGCGGGTCGCCGTGGCCTCGTCGGGATGTTCCAGCGCCACCAGCGCGGCATAGGCGGCAGCGGCCAGCAACGCTGGCGCAAGCATCAGCGTGGCAAGGGATAGCGCGCTCATGGCGGGGACTCCAGGGCAGCCGAAGTGGCATTGCCAGCGGGCGCGGAGACCGTGGCCTTCATCAGCAGGGCCGCCTGGGGGCTGCGCTCGCTGGTGATTTCCAGGTTCTCGAACAGCACCGGCATCGGTGGCCGGCTGACCTGTTCGACGAAGCGCAACAGGCCGGCATGCTTGCCGCGCAGGCTGATGGCGGCGCTCAGCTTGCCGGGCTGGGGCTGGAAGGAGGTCAGCACCAGCCCATGCTCGTCGGCGCGACGCGCCAGCTTGGCGTGCAACAGTTCGGGTTGCTGCTGGTCGGGGCGCCACAGCTGAACCTGTTGCGCGACCAGTTGCATTTCCAGTGCGCTCTGGCGCGACCGCAGGCCATCCCGCTGTACCGCCTGGTTCAGGGCGGATTGGAACTGCACGCGCAGGTCCTGCTGTTGCCGCTGGGCGGACTGGCGCGATTCGTCCAGTTCCCCGACCGCCAGCAGCAGTCCGCTGGCCGCGCACAGCAGCGTAGTCAGCAGGTAGAGGGCCAGCCGCGCCGGCAGGGGCCAGTGGGCCGGATGGGTACGCAGGCTTGCGGGTTTCATTTTGGCTCCTTGATGGCGCTCGCGGCGGACGGCGCCAAGGGGATGACCACGCTGAAGGCGTAGCCACCCTCTTCGGCGTGCAGATCATTGAGGGTGGCGCCGTCCAGGCCGGCGCCGGAGAGGGCGGTGGCGTAGTCCTGCACCGCCTGCGCAGTGGTCGCATGGCCGCGTAGTTCGGCCCGTTCGGCCTGCAGCACGACGCGCTGCAGACGGGTCTGCGGGTTGCCAGCCTGGGCCGCGCCCCGCAGCAGCAGGATGGCCTGCTGGCGCCGTCGGGCCAGTTGCTCTTGCGCGCTGATCTGTTTGTTCAGCGCATCGATGCGGGCGCGCAGGGCACTGGTCTGTTGCACCTGGGCTGCCAGCGTTTGCAACTCCTGGGTCAGCAGGGCATTGGCCTGGTGTAGCGATGAGGTGTGCCACCACACCCGCAGGCCGGGTACCGCGGCGATCAGACAGCCCAGCAGCGCCGCCGCTCCCAGCCAGCGATAGAAGTCCCGTTCGCGCTGGCGTCGGCGCTGCTGCGGAGTGCGCGAGAAATCGAAGCTCGGCTTCATGCCATGCCCTCCCACGCCAGGGCCAGAGCCAACTGGTAGTCGACCGGGATTTGCGCGGCGATCGCCGAGGACAGCATCAGCGGCGAGGGGATCGGCGCGAGCTGCGCATCGATGCCGGCATATTTGATGAAGGCGCGTGCGGTGACGTTGAGGTTGGGGGCGTCGCCGCTGAGCAGCAATCTGCGCGGCAGGGGGGTGAGGAGCGGCGCCACGCTGGCCAGCAGGGGCAGCGGTCCGCGCGCGGCAGCCTGCGGCGACAGACAGTGGGTGGGCGCGGTGCCATGCAGCAGCCAGTTGCCACCGCGATCCAGCCGCAGGATCGCAGTCTGGTCGGCGCGGCGCTCATCGCGCAACCAGGCCGCCAGGCACAGGTCCTCCGGTGCCAGCGTCGCCAGGGGCCGGCTCAGTGCCTCGGCCAGTGCCAGCCGGTCTTCGATGGCCAGCGTGGAGGCGGCCAGTGCCAGCACCTGGACGTCGGCCGGTGAAGCCGGTTGCGGACCGAGTACCCGGTAGTCCAGTACCTGCGCCTCGTCCGACGCGCCATGGGCGGCCATTTCGGCGCGCACCTGTGCCAGGCGCTGGACCTCGCTGGACGCGGCCGGCAGGACCAGGCGACGGCCGGTCAGGGTGGCCGCCGGCAGGGCCAGCGCCAGCATGGCGCCCTGGCAGGCCGGATTGTCCAGCAGCGAGCGGCAGATCAGCACCAGTGCATCGAAGTCGACCACCTGTCCGTCGCGGCACAAGGGCCGGGCCGACCGGCGCTGATCCAGTCGCAGCAATTGCGGGCGTTGGCCGCAGCGGCGCAGCAGGGCCAGCTGGACCCGGTCGGGACCGATGTCCAGGCCGGCGCACAGGCGTGCCGACACCCGGCGGGAAGGAAAGATGGAGCTGGCCATGCCGCGGTTCTCTCGCAAGGGGAAAGGGGGAATTGTCTGGCCGGCCGAGAGGCGGGGGAATAGCGAAAAATTGAGGAATGCCCCTCAATTTGCAGCAAATGATGTCAATTACTTCACTTCCGTCCATCCTGACCGGAACCGTGCTCCTGCGCTTTGGTCTATTTGCAACACCTGGCCGCGCGGCCCTTCCGGGCGAGCCGCTATAATGCGGGCTTGTTTCTTCCAATCCGGCTCCGGCCTGCTTTAACGTTTATCTCGAATGTCTTCATCTTCCAACGGCGGCGATCAACACCAACCGGCATCGGCGGCGGATAAACCCGCAGAAAAGGCCCCGCGCAAGCGCATGCACTGGTCGCTGCGCATCCTCCTGGGCCTGTTTGGCACGGTACTGGGTCTGGTCGTGATGGTGGCGCTGGGCGTGACCTTCATCGTCGCGCTGACCTATCCCAAGCTGCCCGACCTCGATACGCTGACCGATTACCGTCCCAAGATCCCGCTGCGCATCTTCTCGGCCGATGGCGTGCTGATCGGCGAATTTGGCGAGGAACGCCGCAACCTGGTGCACTTCAAGGACATCCCGGACATCATGAAGAAGGCCGTGCTGGCCATCGAGGATGACCGCTTCTACGAGCACGGCGGCGTCGATTACCAGGGCATTGCCCGGGCCACCTTCTCCAACCTCTCCGGCGGTGGCGGCGGTGCTTCCACCATCACCCAGCAGGTGGCGCGCAATTTCTTCCTGACCAGCAACGAGCCGACCTTCCTGCAGAAGGCCACGCGCAAGTTCTTCTATGAAATCCCGCTGGCCTGGAAGATCGAGAACAACCTCACCAAGGACCAGATCCTCGAGGTGTACATGAACCAGATCTATCTGGGCCAGCGCGCCTATGGCTTCGCCTCGGCCGCCCAGATCTATTTCGGCAAGCAACTGAAGGACATCAGCATCGCCGAAGCCGCGATGCTGGCCGGCCTGCCCAAGGCGCCCTCGGCCTACAACCCGGTGGTCAATCCCAAGCGCGCCCATGCGCGCCAGCAGTACATCCTGCTGCGCATGCGCCAGCTGGGTTACATCACCGATGCGCAATACCAGGAAGCCAAGGACGAGGAACTGCGGGTCAAGGGCGACAGCTCGGCCTTCGGCATGCACGCCGAATACGTGGCCGAAATGGCGCGTCAGCTGGTCTACGCGCAATACAAGGACGAGACCTACATCCGCGGCCTGAACGTCTTCACCACCATCACCAAGACCGACCAGGATGCAGCCTACATCGCCCTGCGTCGCGGCATCATCGACTACGAGCGCCGGCATGGCTATCGCGGCCCGGAAGGCTATATGGACCTGCCGGACAACGCCACCAAGGAAGCCGTGGAAGATGCCGTGGAAGTGGAGCTGGCCGATCACCCCGACAGCGATGACATGGTCGCCGCCGTGGTGCTGGAGGCCAAGCCCAAGGAAATCACGGCCATGCTCTCCACCGGTGAAGAGATCAGCATTTCCGGCGCCGGCCTGGGCTTCGGCGCCAATCTGCTGTCGGACAAGGCGCCGCCGCAGAAGAAGATCCGGCGCGGCGCCATCATCCGCGTCTTCCAGGATGGCAAGGCCTGGATCATCACCCAGATGCCGGAAGTGGAATCGGCCTTCGTCTCGGTGAACTCGCAGGATGGTGCGATCCGCTCTTTGGTGGGCGGCTTCGACTTCAACCGCAACAAGTTCAACCACGTTACGCAGGCCTGGCGCCAGCCGGGTTCGTCGTTCAAGCCCTTCATCTATTCGTCCTCGCTGGAAAAGGGGCTGTCGCCGGCCACCATCATCAATGATGCGCCGCTGACCTTCACCCAGACCGGTGGCCAGGTGTGGCAGCCGAAGAACTACGGGGGCAAGTTCGAGGGCCCGATCTCGATGCGCCGCGCGCTGCAGAAGTCGATCAACCTGGTCTCGATCCGCATCCTGGAACGCGTGGGTGTGAAGTATGCGCAGGAATACATCACCCGCTTCGGCTTCGACGCCGACAAGAATCCGCCCTACCTGACGCTGGCGCTGGGTGCGGGCAACGTCACCCCGCTGCAGATGGTGGGGGCGTATTCGGTGTTCGCCAACGGCGGCTACAAGATCAATCCCTATCTGATCACCAAGGTCACCGACAGCAATGGCGAGGTGCTCTCGCAGGGCAAGCCGGCTACGGCCGAGGATGAATCCAACCGTGTCATCGATGCCCGCAATGCGTTCATCATGGACAGCATGCTGCGCGACGTGGTGCGCCATGGCACTGCGGTCAAGGCGCTGTCGTTGAAGCGTACCGACCTGGCCGGCAAGACCGGTACCACCAACGACTCCATGGATGCCTGGTTCGCCGGTTACCAGCCCGGCTTGACCGCGATTGCCTGGATCGGCTACGACCAGCCCAAGAGCCTGGGCGACCGCGAAACCGGCGGCGGCCTGGCCCTGCCGGTGTGGATCAGCTACATGTCCAAGGCGCTCAAGGATGTGCCCAACGTGGATCGCAAGGTCCCGGACGGCGTGATCGAATCGGGCGGCGAGTATTACTACGCCGAGTTTCCGCCCAGCGCCATGGTGCGCGACCTGGGCATGGGTGACCGCAGTGGCCTGACGCCTGAAGAAGAAAAGGCCAAGACGCAGATGAAGAACGAGTTGTTCTGAGCCTGCGTGGAAGAATTGGTCGGATAATGATGTATATCGTTTAGATTTTCTGCTGATTCAATGCAAACCGCCGGTCGCGAGAGCGTGACCGGCGGTTTTTTGTTGGTGCCCGCAGCGGATGGCTCAGTCCCGGCCCACCAGGTAATGGCTGATTCTGCGCATGGCCAGCGTGGTCAATACTTCGTCCTGTTCGGCACCGTAGTCGCTCAGCTTGACGATGACGGTGCGCGTCGCCGGATTGACGTAGATGTACTGTCCGAATACGCCGATGGCCGAGAAGTCCTGGTCCTGTGCGTTGCCGGGCGGAATCCACCAGCCATCCCGGTATTCGAGGATGTCGCTGCGATTGTCGGGACGGCGCGGTTCGGCCGCCCATGCGGGGCTGATCACCTGGTGCTCGCCGATACGTCCCTGGTCCAGATAGAGCAGACCCAGCCGGGCGAACTCGCGTGCAGTGGTGTTGAGGCAGCAGAAGGCCTTTTCCACGCCGTGCTTGCGGCTGTCCACGCTCCAGCTGGCATCCTGCTCCATGCCCAGCGGTTCCCACAAGGCTTGCTGCGCGAAGTCGGACAGGCGCATCCCGGTCGCGTGCGCCAGCACCCGCGACAGCACCAGGGTATCGACGCTGCGATATTCGAACCGCTCGCCGGGTGCAAAGCGCAAGCCATGGCGCCGGGCCAGGAAGCTGTGCAGGTCAGTGCTGACGAACATGCGCACCACCGGTGAGGTCAGGGAACCGGCATAGCGCTCGTCGACGTCGATGCCGGAACGCATGTCCAGCAACTGGCCGATGGTAATGCCGGCGTAGGCGGGTGCCAGTTCATCGCTCTTGAGGTAGTGGTCGATGGGCTCGTCCAGCGACTTGATCTTGCCTTGCATCAAGGCCACGCCAGTCAGCGCCGAGACAAAGGACTTGGCCACCGAGAAGGACGTGAAGCGGGAATTGGCGTCGAAACCGTCGATGTAGCGTTCATAGACCACGCTGCCGTCCTGCACTACCACGAAGGCGTGGGTGGCGGTGGTCTTGAGGAAGTCGGCAATGCTGAGCTGGCCATTCTTTTTCCATGGCACGTTGGTCTCCAGCGGACGCAGCGCCACGGGCAGCGCTCGCGGATGGCTGGAGCGGGCGATGGGGTTGGCGTCGAAGACCTTGTAGCTCTGGCTGCGCGGGGTCAGGTCGAACTGCAGGTCGACCAGCGCCGGCAGGCTGGGCAGGTCGGCGACGCGACGTCCGATTTCGGCGCCGGCCAGCAGGATCAGCAGGGCAGCAGCGCCGCGGGCCAGGCGCTGGGAGGTACGTGGGCTGGGCATGGGGCTCGTTCTTTTTGGAGTGAGCCTATTGTGCCTGATCAGCTGATCTTTTTGCTTGCCGCGTGCTGGGCATATTGCTGGTAGCCGCGTGCCCGCAACTGGCACGCCGGGCAGGTGCCGCAGCCATGGCCC
Source organism: Herbaspirillum sp. AP02 (assembly GCF_015767275.1). Lineage (GTDB taxonomy): Bacteria > Pseudomonadota > Gammaproteobacteria > Burkholderiales > Burkholderiaceae_D > Herbaspirillum. The sequence continues at coordinate 53,431 of NZ_JADWMY010000007.1, read as the reverse complement.
CACGCATGCAACTGGCCGCGTTCACCCAGGTAACAGGTGTGGGTGTCGGTGCGGATCAGGTCGACCAGCGCGGTGCCACCGAGCGATTCGGCCAGCGCCCAGGTCTCGGCCTTGTCGATCCACATCAGCGGCGTCTCGACCTTCAGTTGGGTGGCCATACCCAGGTTGAGCGCAACCTGCAGGGCCTTCATGGTGTCGTCGCGGCAATCGGGATAGCCGGAGAAATCGGTTTCGCACATGCCGCCCACCAGCACGTTGAGTCCGCGCCGATAGGCCAGGGTGGCGGCCACCGTCATGAACAGCAGGTTGCGGCCGGGCACGAAGGTATTGGGCAGGCCATTGTCCTGCATGGTGATTTCGACGTCGCGGGTGAGGGCGGTGTCGGAAATCTTGCCGATCAGCGACAGGTCGATCATGTGATCCTCGCCCAGCCGCGCCTGCCAGTCGGGGGAAAATCCCTTCATCTTCTCCAGCAGGGTCGGTCGCACTTCCAGTTCGATGGCGTGGCGCTGGCCATAGTCGAAGCCGATGGTTTCCACACGCTGGTAGCGCGACAGCGCCCAGGCCAGGCAGGTGGTGGAATCCTGACCGCCGGAGAAGAGCACCAGGGCGCTCTGGGTGTTCAGGGTCGGGGCGATGGAGGAGGTGTCGGACATGGTTTTCTGGCTCACTGCTGGATGGGAGGATGAACGGATGGAGCGATGGGCACGGGGCCTGGCGGCATCCCTGCCGGCCAGGCCCCGCGTCTTGCGTGATGAGCCAGCTTAGTTGGTTTTGCTGACCGAATCCAGCACCTGCTCGATATAGTCGCCATTGGGATCGGTGAACTTCAGGCGCACCGGATACCACTCCATCTTGGGTGCCAGCCAGATATCGAGCTTCTGGGCCTGGTCGTCCGGCGGCGGGTTGCGGAACAGGTGCAATGCTTCGGTTTCACCCTGGGCCGTCTTGATCTTTTCGCGGCCGACCACCTTGAAGGTCCACTGTTCGGCGTCACGCGGACCGGCCACGAAGAACTTCCATTCCGAACCCGGCTTCATCTTCGCGGCATTGGCGCGCGCGATGGCGACGAACTGCCAGGTGATGCCGGTGCGATCCTGTTCGCCGCCCTGCAGCGGGAAACTCTCGCCGGATTCGGTGAAGGTGATCTTGTTCTGCTCACGGTTGAAGGTGGTGGTGGTGGGGTCGCGGCGCAGGCGCTTTTCCACGAAACGGGCCGGCGCCAGGCCGTAGGCATCGATGGCGCCCTCGCTGCTGGTTTCCAGGATCTTGCCCAGCAGCATCGCCCGGGTCTCGGTCGTGACGCTGTAGGCGGTCTTGCTCTGGGTCCACTTCACCAGGCCCTCGCCCTTGAGGTCGAGTCCGCTCTGCTTGGCCTGGATGGCGTAGTGCAGCTCGGCCGAAGGCGGCAGATTGAACGGGCGCTTTTCGACCGGGTGCGGGCCGTCGGCGGCCAGCAGCGGGGCGCTGGCCAGCAGGCCGGCCAGGGTCAGGGCGGAAAATCGTGATGACAGTGATGGCAGTGATAATAGACGGAAGGGAAAACGGTTCATGGCGAGCTCTTGGTAGGGATCTCTATGGATGGGTTCGGGCCATCGGGATGGCAGACGGCGGATGGCTTTCGGACCGGCAGGAATTCATACGACTGCGCTCGTTGCCGACGGTTCGGCCATCCCGGGAACGCAATTGTGCGCAATTGTTTCGGATTTTGACAGGACTTCGCGAATGCGGCAGGCCTTATTGCGGCAGCGGTTCCATGCCCGAGAGCGACAGGTCGATGAAATCCCCTCCCCGGGAAGGCGGCTCGGTATAGCGCACCCGCACCGGATACCATTCGTGCTGGGGCGCCAGCCAGATATCGACGCGGTCGTCATAGGAGCCGGGTCTGGGCATGCGGACCACGTGCCAGGCGTGCAGTTGTCCGATGGGTAGCGCGATGTCTTCCTCACCCTGGATCTGCATGCGCCAGACCTCGCCATCGCGTACGCCCGCCACGAACAGGTCGATCACCGCACCCGCCCGGAACTGGTCGGGGGCGCCACGACCGATGGCGGCCAGTTGCCAGATTACGCTGGCGCGATCCTGTTCGCCGCCGCGCCGTGGATAGGTGGTGGTCGAGGCGGAAAAGCTGACCACATTGCGCTCGCGGTTGAAGTGGGTGTTGGTGGCCGACTTGAAGCCGGTCTGTTCGGTGTAGAGCTCCGGCGACAGGCCATTTCCATCCAGGTCGCCCTGGCTGGTGAAGTTGAGTACGGTGAACACTAGGACCTTGGCCTTGCCCTCCACGCTGTAGTGCGGGCTGTCATTGCGCCAGGCGATGCTGCCGCGCCCGTAGCTGGCCCGTCCATCCTTGGTGCCGGTGGCGTCGTAGCGCAGCAGTACGCTCGGTGGTGCACTGGTCTGGTAGGACTTGCCGGCCGCATCGCTTTGGGCTTGCCCGCCCGCGACGCTGGCGCCCGCCGTTCCCTGGCCGTTGCCATCCGAGGTCTTGCCAGTGCCATCGGCCGATGCCGTGGCCGTCGCGGTGGCAGGCGTCGAATGCGGCGCCTCCGGGGCGGGTGTATAGATGGGCTCGACGGTCTCCCGTATCGGTTCATCAGGCGGTTCGATGGAAGGTTCGCTGCGGCGCACCGGGGCGGCTTGATGGCTGGCCGGCTTGGCGACCCGCGGTTGCGCCGGTTTGGGAACCGGCAGCGCCACCGCTTGTTCGGGGGGCGGCAGGGGGCGCAGTTCCACGGTCATGGCCTGCTCCTGCGCGGCGCCCGGCAGGATGATCTGGCGCCGCCCCCAGTCTACCAGCAGGGCGTGCAGTGCCAGGCTCAGTGCGATCAACAGCAGCAGGCGCGGCCAGCGCCGGGGTGGGGGGGGAACTTCGCTCATGTGCGCCAGTTTATCGGATCATGCCGGCAGCGTCGTGCGGGCGGAGATCAAGGGAGCGGCTATTCAAACATCGTACAATGCGCGTTTGCGCCTTTGCTCCGTTGACGCCGTCTCTTTCGAATGATGAACCTGTCCTTGTCCTTCCGTCTGTTCTCCCTCGCGGCGCTGGCCGCAGCCTCGCTATCACTGTCATTGGCAACACCTGCAGTACAGGCTGCGCCGGCCTTGCCACCGGTACGGATCGGCATGGTCGATGGTCTTTCCGGCCCCTTCGCCAATGCCGGCGAGGCCGTGGTGCGCAACATCAGCTATGCCATCGAGCGCGTGAATGCACGCGGTGGCGTCAGCCTGCCCGATGGCAAGCACCTGCTGCAGCTTTCCACCTTCGACAACAAGCTCGGCGTGGAAGACTCGCTGGTGCAGCTGCGCCAGTTGACCGACGAGCGCATCCCCTTCCTGATCGAGGGCAACAGCTCGGCGGTGGCAGCGGCCCTGATCGACGCGGTCAACAAGCACAACCAGCGCGAACCGGATCGCCGTGTGCTGTTCCTGAACTATTCGGCGGTGGACCCGACGCTGACCAATGAGAAGTGCAGCTTCTGGCACTTCCGCTTCGATGCCAGCGCCGACATGCGCATGCAGGCCCTGACCGAGGCCATCAAAGCCGACCCCGCGACCCGCAAGGTCTACCTGATCGGCCAGGACTACAGTTTCGGCCGCCAGGTCGCCAAGGCTGCCCGTGAGCAATTGGCCGCCAAGCGGCCCGACATCGCCATCGTCGGCGATGAACTGCACCCCATCGGCAAGATCAAGGATTTCGCCCCCTACATCGCCAAGATGCGCAGCGCCGGAGCGGATGCCGTCATCACCGGCAACTGGGGCAATGACCTCACCCTGCTGGTGAAGGCCGCCCGCGATGCCGGCTTCAAGGCCAAGTTCTATACCTTCTATGCCAACAGCCTGGGCGCGCCGGCCGCCATTGGCGAGGCCGGCGTGGGCGTGGTGCGGGCGGTGGCGGAGTGGCACCCCAATGCGGGCGGGAACCCCGGCTCGCCCAGCGATGCCTACTATCAGGAATTCCGCAAACGCTATCCCCAGCCCAAGGATGACTACCTCTACCTGCGCATGCAGGTCATGATCGAGATGCTGGTCAAGGCCATCGAAAAGGCCAGGAGCACCGATCCCAAGGCGGTTGCATATGCCCTGGAAGGCGCGCATTATCAGAACGCTTTCCATCAGGCCACGATGCGGGCCGAGGATCACCAGCTGATCCAGCCGCTGTACCTGATGCAGATGCAGCGCGCCGACAGCGGCGGCATCCGCTTCGACAATGAGGGTAGCGGCTATGGATTCCGCACCGAGCGCTTCATCCCGGCCGAGCAGACTGCACTGCCGAGCACATGCCGGATGCAGCGCCCGCCACGCTGACGACTAGAACACGACAACAGGAGCGACCAATGCTGAACCACGACAAGATGCCGGGCGCCGGCTCGGTAGGCGATACCATCGAATTCATGAAGAAGATGTGGGGCAGCATGGGCGCACCGTCCATGGCCACGCCCTCGCTGTCGGTCGAAGACATCAACAAGAAGATCTCGGACCTCAAGACCGTCGCCTCCTGGCTGGAGCTGAACCTGAACATGCTCAAGGCCACCATCCAGACTCTGGAAGTGCAGAGCGCCACCTTGTCGACGCTGCAGGCCATGAGTGCCATCATGGCTTCGCGCGGGACGCCGGAAGCCGCCGAAGGCAGCGATGCCGATGAGCAGGCGGCCACGCCACCGCCGTTCCCCTTCGGCTTCCCCCTGTGGCCTGGTGCCGCTGCTGCTGACGCCGAGCCGGAGCCCGAGGAGGCCCCGGAAGAAGTGGAGCCCGAGCTTGCAGCCGGGCAAGACAGCCAGCCCGAAGCGGCAGCGCCTGAGCAGGAGGGAGCCCCCTCCATCCCGCCCGCACCCGATTTCCAGTCCGCCATCGCCAATCCCAACGCCTGGTGGAATGTGTTGCAGGAGCAATTCAAGCATGCCGTCGGCAATGTGATGGCCGGCGCCCAGGCCGACCAGGCGCCGTTGTTGAAGCCCGCCAAGGCGCCCAGGCCGGCCAAGCGTAGCGAAAATAAGACAGTGTCACCAAAGTCCAAGACCGCCTCCAAAGCCAAGCCGGCCGGCGCTCCCAAGGCCGGCAAGGCGGTCAAGCCGGCGCCGAAGAAGCCAGCGGTCAAGAAAGCCCCGAAGACCGCGGCAAATACGAGCGCCCCGGCCCGGACGGCTGTTGTACAATCCCGGCAAAACAAGAAGCCAGCCTCCCGCAAGCCAACCTCCCCCTGATCCTCACCATGGCAAAGCCTGGTCCCGGGCGCAGACGCGTCCGACCAGCTGTCATATTGCTGAAACCTGAGCGTTTTAGTATGGTTAGGGAAAATCTTGTTAAAATCAAACACTTAACGCATATAGGCCCATACTCAGATGCTGTACCCAGAATTGTTCAAATCGCTAGAGCAGGTCCGTTGGAATATGGATAAGGATATTCCCTGGGACAAGTTCGACGCTTCCTTGCTCACCGACGAACAGGCGCAGACCATCCGCATGAATGCCATCACGGAATGGTCGGCACTGCCGGCGACCGAGATGTTCCTGCGCGACAACCGCGGTGACAGCGATTTTTCGGCATTCATGTCGGTATGGTTCTTCGAGGAACAGAAGCACTCGCTGGTGTTGATGGAATACCTGCGCCGCTTCCGTCCGGATATGTGTCCAACCGAAGAGGAACTGCACAACGTGCGCTTCGAGTTCGATCCGGCCCCGCCGCTGGAAACCCTGATGCTGCACTTCTGCGGCGAGATCCGCCTGAACCACTGGTACCGTTGCGCCGCCGACTGGCACACCGAGCCGGTCATCAAGCAGATCTACAAGATCATCAGCCAGGATGAAGCCCGCCACGGTGGCGCCTATCTGCGCTACATGAAGAAGGCCCTGAACGAAGTGGGCGACAAGGCCCGTGCGGCCTTCGCCAAGATCGGTGTCTTGATGGCATCGGCCCGTCGCACCGAGAAGCCGCTGCACCCGACCAACCTGCACGTGAACCAGGCGCTGTTCCCCAACGATACCGTGCAGAGCCGCCTGCCCGATCCGGAATGGCTGGAACGCTGGCTGGACAACCAGATCAAGTTCGACGGCGAATGGGAAAAGAAGGTCGTGGACCGCATCCTGCACAACATGTCGCTGCTGTTCGAACGTACCTTCAGCAATGTCCAGGAGCTGAACCGCTACCGCAAGGAAGTGACCCAGCGCATCCTGCCGGCGGGCGCCGCCGCAGCCTGAGTGCGGCGGTAGCACAGGCAGTACGCACAGGCGGTACAATTGCAAGCCGCAACCGAGGTTGCGGCTTTTTTCATGGGACGCGAGCCTCGCGCTCCGATTAACTCCACAGCCCAACCTAGCCCCCCACGATGGCCGACTTCGAATCCAAACTCTGCACCCGCGACGAACTCAAAGCACGTGTGGCCCGACTGCCCAAGCCGGTCGTGATGACCAATGGCGTGTTCGACATCCTGCATCGCGGCCATGTGACCTACCTGGCCCAGGCCCGTGCCCAGGGCGCTTCGCTGGTGGTGGCGGCCAATACCGATGCCTCGGTCAAGCGCCTGGGCAAGGGGGATGACCGTCCCATCAATAGCTGCGAAGACCGCATGGCGGTGCTGGCGGCGCTGGAATCGGTGGCCCTGGTGGTGCCTTTCGATGAAGACACGGCGCTCGAAGCGGTGCAGGAAGCCCGTCCGGATATCTACGTCAAGGGCGGCGACTACGACATGCATGCCATCCCCGAGGGCCAGGCGGTGGCAGCCTATGGCGGTCAGGTGCTGGCGATCGCCTTCGAACATGACCGTTCCACCAGCAAGCTGCTGGCCAAGGTGCGCAAGCTGGCCGGCTGAATACGCCACTGAAGACCGCAAACGACAAGGCCGGCAGGAGCATCGCTCGCTGCCGGCCTTGTCGTTTCAGACGATGGCCCGCTGGGCCGGGCTGCCTCAATGGTGCATGTGACCCTTCATGTCCTTCATGTCATCCTTGGCGCCGGCCGCCGCAGGATCCTCGACATTGACGATGACCTCGATCTTGCCCGCCTTCTCGAAGCTCAGGGTGAGCGGGATTTTCTCGCCCGCCTGGAGCGGCTTGGACAGGCCCATCAGCATGATGTGGTAGCCATTGCCCGGCTGCATGGCGATCTTCTGGCCGGGTTTGATTTCCAGTCCGCCATCGACTTCGCGCATCTTCATCAGATTGCCTTCCATGGCCATGGTATGGATTTCACCACTCTTGGAGGCCGGCGAGGAAACGCCCACCAGGCGGTCTGCAGCGCTGCCCTTGTTCTCGATGCTGAGGTAGGCGCCGGCGGCCGGCTGGCCGGGTACCGTGGCGCGTGCATAGGGATGGCCGATTTCCAGCTGGCCCAGCTTGAAGCTGTGGGCCTGCGACAGCGGAGCGGCGGCCAGCAGGGCAGCGGTGAGGGCCAGGCCGGCGCAGCGTTGGAAGAAATGCTTCATATTGTTGAGTCCTTTAAGTATTTTTGAATCCTGATCGGACGGGCCTGCCTCGTCGGTGGATGGCATGGTCCGCCCGGGTAAGCGTGACAGAGCGGGAACCGGTCAGGCCGCAGGAGGCGCACGCGCTTGCGGCCTGATCGCTGTCGGGCTGGCCGAACGTCCGGTGGACGTGAATCGTGTCAGCGGGTAACTGATGCCCGGCAGGGCGCCAGCGCGGAAAGCGGTGCTCGGCGTGGTCGCCGCATGCTGGCTGCCGCAGCACAGCGGGCAATGGTTGGCAGCCAGGTGGGCCGGCCCGTTGCCGGTGTTGCCGCCCACGCTGCAGATGGCCATGGCCGGCGCTGCGCGGGCGGTGCGCGCCATCACCTGCTGCCACCAGGGAGCGGCAACCATGGCCAGCACCAGCGACAGGCAGGCCCATGCGCCTAGCCAGGGGCGGCGCGACACAGCGGGTGCAGGCAATGGGGAAGGGCGCGAAGACATGGGCAGGGATTATAGCAACCGTTGGCCGGTCGTCCCGGCGCGTTGCGGGCCGTGCTCTGGCTATGCGGTATCTAATGCGAGTGGGCGGCGCGGGCCGGCCGGACCCTGCGCCGGGCGGGGCCATCGGCGGTCTCCGGGCAGGCGTGATATGCCCCGTTGCAAATTGATTGTTCACATCCGCTAGGCTAGACTTACCGTCTTTTCGGGTTTTCGGGTAATCCATCCACATTTTTTAGGGAGACTGCATGTCCTACAACAACAAGCTGACACTGCGCGCAATGGTCGCTGCCCTGTCCCTGGCTGCCGTCTGTGCAGCTCCGGCCATGGCTGCCGACAAGTCGGTCGCGGTGACCGCCATCGTCGAACACCCGGCCCTGGATGCCGTGCGTGACGGCGTGAAGGACGAGTTGAAGGAAGAAGGCTTCGAAGCCGGCAAGAACCTGAAATGGGAATACCAGAGCGCCCAGGGCAACACCGGCACCGCCGCCCAGATCGCCCGCAAGTTCGTCGGCGACAAGCCGGACGTCATCGTCGCCATCGCCACCCCGTCGGCCCAGGCCCTGGTGGCCGCCACCAAGAGCATCCCGGTGGTCTATTCCGGCGTGACCGATCCGGTCGCGGCTCAGCTGGTCAAGGACTGGAAGGCTTCCGGCACCAACGTCACGGGCGTGTCCGACCTGCTGGAACTGGACAAGCAGATCGACCTGATCAAGCGCGTAGTGCCCAATGCCAAGCGCGTGGGCATGGTCTACAACCCGGGCGAAGCCAACTCCGCCGTGGTGGTCAAGGCCCTCAAGGAGCTGCTGGCCAAGTCCAACATGACCCTGGTGGAAGCCGCTGCACCGCGTTCGGTGGACGTCGGTTCGGCCGCCAAGAGCCTGATCGGCAAGGTCGACGTGATCTATACCAACACCGACAACAACGTGGTCTCGGCCTATGAAGCGCTGGTCAAGGTCGGCAACGACGCCAAGATCCCGCTGGTGGCTTCCGACACCGACAGCGTCAAGCGCGGCGCCATCGCTGCCCTGGGCGTGAACTACTATGACCTGGGTCGTCAGACCGGCAAGGTGGTCGGCCGCATTCTCAAGGGTGAAAAGCCGGGCGACATCGCCTCGGCCACCAGCAGCAAGCTGGAGCTGTTCGTCAACACCGCCGCCGCGCAGAAGCAGGGTGTGACCCTGGCGCCGGAACTGGTGAATTCGGCCAAGACCGTCATCAAGCAATAAAAGTGAACCTGTCGATCCCGCTGCAAGGCGGGATCGGCACATCAGGCGCCCTGCTGCCTGCGACCAAAACGAACAGGATGCCCGGCCACAATCATGCCGAGGCACCGACCACCATCATGAGGAGATGAACATGTTTGCCCTGTCCCAATCCCTGCGCGCCATCGCCGGTGCGCTGGCGCTGAGCGCCGTATGTGCGTCGGCCCTGGCTGCCGAGAAGGTGGTGGCCATCACTTCCTTCGTCGAACACCCGGCGCTGGACGCCGTGCGCGACGGCACCAAGGACGAACTGATCGCCGAAGGCTTCGAGCCCGGCAAGAACCTGAAGTGGGATTTCCAGAGTGCCCAGGCCAATGCCGGCACCGCTGGCCAGATCGCCAAGAAGTTCGTCGGTGACAACCCCGACGTGATCGTCGCCATCGGCACCCCGTCGGCACAACCGATGGTGGCCGCCACCAAGAACATCCCCATCGTCTATTCGGCCATTGCGGACCCCATGGCCGCCCAGCTGGTCAAGGACTGGAAGCCCTCCGGTACCAACGTGACCGGCCTGTCGCACATGCTGGACCCGGTCAAGCAGGTCGAGGTGATCAAGCGCGTGGTGCCCGAGGCCAAGCGCGTCGGAGTGGTTTACAATCCGGGCGAAGCCAATTCCGTGTCGGCCCTGAACAACCTCAAGGGCGAGCTGCAGAAAGCCGGCTTCACCCTGGTGGAAGCCGCTGCACCGCGCTCGGTGGACGTGGCCCCGGCCGCCAAGAGCCTGATCGGCAAGATCGACGTGATGTACACCACCACCGACAACAACGTGGTCTCGGTCTTCGAGTCGCTGGCCAAGGTCTGCAACGATGCCAAGATCCCGCTGATCGCCTCCGATACCGGCAGCGTCAAGCGCGGCGCCGTGGCGGCGCTGGGTGTGAACTTCTACGATATGGGCCGCCAGACCGGCAAGGTGGTGGCACGTATCCTGAAGGGCGAGAAGGCCGGCGATATCGCCTCTTCGCCCGTCAAGAACCTGGAGCTGTACGTCAATACCTCGGCGGCGCAAAAGCAGGGCGTGACCCTGTCGCCGGAGTTCCTGAAGTCGGCCACCAAGGTACTCAACTAAGCCTGTCCTGACGGTCCGGACATGCACCGCCGGCGGCTGCATCACCCTTGCCGCGGCCGGCGTAACGCAGAAGACATTCGGCATGGCGTATCGCGCCGTGCCGAATGTGTTTTTTAAGAAAGTCCTTTTATGTCGCTGTATACCCTCTTGGGCGCCCTGGAGATCGGCCTGATCTTCAGCCTGGTGGCCCTCGGAGTGCTGATTTCCTTCCGCATTCTGGTTTTCCCTGACCTTACCGTCGATGGCTCCTTCCCGCTGGGCGGTGCCGTGGCGGCCACCATGATCGCGGCCGGCTTCAACCCCTTCCTGGCCACCTTCGTGGCGCTGCTGGCCGGCGCCCTGGCTGGCTTCACCACCGCCTGGCTGAACGTGCGCCTGAAGATCATGGACCTGCTGGCCAGCATCCTGATGATGATCGCGCTGTACTCGATCAACCTGCGCGTGATGGGCAAGCCCAACGTTCCGCTCATTTCCGAGCCGACCATCTTCACCATCCTGCAGCCGGAGGCGATCCCCGACTACGTCGCCCGTCCCCTGATCCTGCTGGTGGTGGTGGCCATCGCCAAACTGATGCTGGACTGGTTCTTCTCCTCCGAGATCGGCCTGGCCATGCGTGCCACCGGCGCCAACGCCCGCATGGCACGCGCCCAGGGTATCGCCACCGGCCGCGCCACGCTGGCCGGCATGGCGCTGGCCAACGCCCTGGTGGCCCTGGCCGGCGCACTGTTCGCCCAGACCCAGGGCGGCTCCGACATCTCCATGGGCATCGGCACCATCGTCATCGGCCTGGCAGCCGTGATCATCGGCGAGAACATCCTGCCGGCACGTCGCCTGGTGTGGACCACCCTGGCGGTGATCCTGGGTGCCATCCTGTATCGCTTCTTCATCGCCCTGGCACTCAACAGCGACTTCATCGGCCTGCAGGCGCAGGACCTGAACCTGGTGACGGCCGTGCTGGTGATGCTGGCGCTGGTGCTGCCCATGGGCAAGCGCAAGCTCAAACTGCTGAGAAAGGGAGCCTGAGATGTTGAAAGCCACCGATCTCAAGATCACCTTCAATCCCGGTACCCCCATCGAGAACCCGGCCCTGCGTGGCCTCTCGCTGGAAATCCCGACCGGCCAGTTCGTGGCCGTGATCGGCTCCAACGGTGCCGGCAAGTCGACTTTCCTCAATGCCATCTCCGGTGACCTGCTGGTCGATACCGGCAAGATCGAGATCGACAGCACCGATGTCACCCGCAAGCAGGCATGGGACCGTGCCGGCCTGGTGGCGCGCGTCTTCCAGGACCCGATGGCCGGTACCTGTGAAGCGCTGACCATCGAGGAAAACATGGCCCTGGCCATGGCCCGTGGCCGTCGTCGCGGCTTCAACTTCGCCATTCGCGGCAAGATGCGCGAGCTGTTCCGCGAAAAGCTCGCCATCCTCAACCTGGGTCTGGAGAATCGCCTGAGCGACCGCATCGGCCTGCTTTCCGGTGGCCAGCGCCAGGCGGTGAGCCTGCTGATGGCCTCGCTGCAACCGTCGCGCATCCTGTTGCTGGACGAGCATACCGCCGCGCTGGACCCCAAGACCGCCGCCTTCGTGCTGGAGCTGACCGCCAAGATCGTCGCCGAGAGCAAGCTGACCACCATGATGGTGACCCACAGCATGCGCCAGGCGCTGGACTACGGCGACCGCACCGTGATGCTGCACCAGGGCCGCGTGGTGCTGGACGTCTCCGGGCCGGAACGCGCCGGGCTGGACGTGCCGGACCTGCTGAAGATGTTCGAGCAGACGCGCGGGGAGAAACTGTCCGACGATGCCCTGCTGCTGGGGTGATCCCCGGTCGTTGACGCTGCAAACGAGAACGGCTCCCCTGGGAGCCGTTTTTCATGAGCGCGAGCGGCAATCAGCTACCGCCGTCATAGCCGTTCTGCCGCCAGGCCTCGTACACCACCACCGCCACGGTATTGGACAGGTTGATGCTGCGATTGCCCGGCCGCATCGGCAGGCGGATGCGTTGCGCCGTGGGGAAGGATTCGCGCCGCTCGGGTGCCAGTCCACGCGTTTCGGAGCCGAAGACGAAGGTATCGCCAGGACGGAAGGCCAGCCCGGCGAAAGGCGTCGATCCATGGGTGGTCATGGCGAACATGCGGGCCTCGTCGAACTGCGGGTCTGCACGCCGGTGCGCCAGGAAGCTCTCCCAGTCGGGGTGCACCTGCATGTTGGCGTATTCGTGATAGTCCAGCCCGGCGCGCCGCATCTTGGCGTCATCCAGCGGAAAGCCGAGCGGCTCGACCAGATGCAGTTGTGCGCCGGTATTGGCGCACAGGCGGATGATGTTGCCGGTATTGGGAGGGATCTCCGGCTCGACCAGGACGACGTGGAACAAAAAACTCTCCTGCGGGAAAAATGGAATAAGGAATAAGGAATAAGAAACAAGAACTGCCGACCCCTGCTCAGGTCGGCAGGGTGCGCGCAAAGACCAGGTTGGTCACGCGGCGGGCGCCGTGCCGCTTGAGCACGATCGCCACTTCATTCAAGGTGGCGCCGGTGGTCATGACATCGTCGACGATGCCCACATGCAGGCCGCGTACCTGGTCCATCGCCGCGAAGGGCAGGGCGAAGGCCGAGCGCACGTTGCGGGCGCGCGCGCCCACCGGCAAGGCCGATTGCGCCTGGGTCTCCTTCTTGCGCTCCAGCAGGCGGCCATTGAGGGGAATGTCCAGCATCCGGGAAAGCGGTTTGGCGATCTCCAGCGCCTGGTTGAAGCCGCGCTCCTGCAGCCGTGCCAGTCCCAGCGGCACCGGTGCCAGCAGGGCGGGCATGGCCAGCTGCACATCGCTGCCGGGCACCGGGTTGCGGCGCGAGGCGTCGAAGATCAGGCGGGCCAGCAAGGGCGCCAGGCGCAGGTCGCCGCCGAATTTCAGGGCCAGCGCCAGTTGGTCGGACGGCGCAAAGTAATCGGTAGCGACGATGGTGGCATCGAAGGCCGGGCGATCCTTGAGACAGGCGCCGCAACGCAGTTCCTTGCCAGTCACCGGCATGGGCATGGCGCACTGGATGCAGCGCCGGTGCTGGCGGGTATAGAAGCGTTTGTGACAGGGCGCGCACAGCGTCTCGCGCCCGGCCGCACCACACAGCGCGCAGGACGAGGGCAGCAACTGCGGCATGTGCGCCAGCAGGCGCTGCAGCCAGCCGGGGCCGGCTGGCTGGGCCGGTTTGGACGGCTTGCCGCCGACGGCGCGATACGCGCCGGCGGGCTTGGCCTGAGCCGGTTTGGCAGGGGAAGTTGGGGGTTTGAGATCCATGCGTGCGGCGCCCGGGAAAAATGGATTTCGACTAAACTACGCGCATTATCGCATCAGCCCTCCCGGATCTGCTGCCCACCTGTTTCCCTACGCTCATTCCCGATGTCCCTGCCGCCGCCTACTGCCAGCGCCAAGCTGAGCGCTCCCATCGATCTGCCTCTGGTGCGTCGCCGTTTCGGCCAGCCGCAACGGGTGGCCGAATCCGATTTCCTGCGTCGCGAAGTGTCGGCGCGCATGCAGGAGCGCCTGGCCCTGGTGAAGATAGAACCCCGCGAAGTGCTCGACGCCGGTTGTGGCGAAGGTGCCGACCTGCCGGTGTTGCAAAAGCGTTATCCGGAGGCCAGCGTGATCGGCCTGGATGGTGCCTATGGCATGCTGGCCAGGGCCGCCGAGCACCAGCGTGGCGCGCAGACGGCCATGGACCGGCTGTTCGGTTCCATCAACAAATGGCTGGGGGCCGGCCCGGGCGCCGGTGCCAACGGTCCGGTACTGGCCTGCGCCGATTTCGCCCGCCTGCCGCTGGCCGCCAATGCGCTGGACCTGGTCTGGTCCAACCTGGCCCTGCACTGGCACCCCCAGCCCGACCGGGTGTTCGCCGAGTGGCGCCGTGTACTGCGGGTGGAGGGGCTGCTGATGTTTTCCTGCTTCGGTCCCGACACCTTGCGCGAGGTTCGCAGTGCCTTCGAGAGCATCGATCTTGCACCGCACACCTTGCCCTTCGTCGACATGCACGACTTCGGCGACATGCTGGTCAATGCCGGCTTCTCCACGCCCGTCATGGACATGGAGACCATCACCGTGACCTATGAAACACCCCAGCGCCTGCTGGAAGACGTGCGCGCCTGGGGGGGCAATCCGCTGGAATCGCGGCGTCGCAGCATGGTGAGCCGCCACCAGTACCAGCGCCTGCTGGCTACCTTCGAGGCCATGCGCAAGCCCGACGGCAAGATCCCGCTGACCTTCGAGATCGTCTATGGCCACGCCTTCCGCCCGGTGCCCAAGACCACTGCGGCTGGCGAGAGCATCATTCGTTTCGAACGCCCGTCACGATAGTTGCCCCGGCGGATAGTCGCCGCTTCAGATAGTCGCCGCTTCATATAGCGCTTAGTCATTACGCACTATCCGGCCAGCCACCTGATCGCTGTATCGTGATGCCCGGTCTGACGCCAGTAGATCTTCCCGTTTCGCGCAAAGCCAGGCCCGTGGCCGCTCAGAGCGCGGCGTCCTGGCGCGCCGGCGCGGCGGCGAAGGCTGCTGTTGTCAATGCGGCGGTGCGTGCTTGATCCATGGCGAGGTTAGCCCTTATACTCAAATGGGTAAAAAAATTCACACAAAGAAATTCCAGCACGAACGAATAGCAAGAATAAATAAAGACCGCAAAACGGATAGCCACGGATAGCGCCTATATCGGTCAGGTCGGGTCAGCTGCTGACTGCCGGCCTCGCCATCCAGTGAGACTTCCTGCTGCGGATCGAAACAGAGACACGCTCGACCGCCAATCATGCTGGCGAGGTGCTATGGAGACGCGGGAATGGATATTGAAGCGCAATTGTTCGATTGCGCCACGTCAGCTGGCGTGGGTCTTCGCAATCCTTTGTACGGTTTCACTCACGGTCGCGCTGGGCTTCACGCTCCACGGCGCCTGGACCATCCTGGTTTTTTCAGTCATTGAATTATTGGCGGTGGGCGCGGCCATGCTGGTCTACGCCCGCCATGCCACGGATCGCGAAGTGGTGATGCTGGCCGATGAGGACCTGGTGGTCGAACTGATCCAGGGCAGTTGCCGGCATCGCAGCAAATTGCAGTTGCATGGCATGCGCATCGCTTTTCCAGCAGGACGCCAGGCACTGGTGGCCCTGGAGAGCCGGGGGCAGCGCGTGGAAGTGGGACGGTTCATGAGCGAGTGGAAGCGATACGAATTCGCGCAGGAACTGGAGTGCGCACTCTCCGCCAGGGCCGGCGGGACGGCTGCACTCTCATTCTTATAATTTTGGGCTTTTGAGGAAATCCATGAAACTTGCGAAGCGCCTTCAATCCCTGACCCTCGGTGCCTCGCTGCTGGCGGCCGGCTTGCCGGCCTGGGCAGTGGTGGACAGTCCGGGGGGACCGGCCGTGCTGCAGATGAACTTCCAGCCGCCGGTGACCAAGATCGCCGAGCAGATCTACGACCTGCACATCCTGATGCTGATCATCTGCCTGGTGATCTTCGTGGCAGTGTTCGGGGTGATGTTCTATTCCATCATCAAGCACCGCAAGTCGGTCGGCCACAAGGCCTCCACCTTCCACGAAAGCACGACCGTGGAAATCGCCTGGACCGTGGTGCCATTCCTGATCGTGATCGGCATGGCCCTGCCGGCCACCAAGACGGTGGTCGCCATGAAGGACACCTCCAACGCCGACCTCACCATCAAGGTCACCGGCATGCAATGGAAGTGGGGCTACGACTACCTCAAGGGCGAAGGGGAAGGCATTTCCTTCCTCTCCAACCTGGCCACGCCGCGCGAGCAGATCACCGATCCCTCGCTGAAGAAGAACGACAACTACCTCATCGAGGTCGACAACCCCGTGGTGGTGCCGGTCAACAAGAAGGTACGCATCGTCACCACTGCCAACGACGTGATCCACTCCTGGACCATCCCCGCCTTCGGCGTGAAGCAGGATGCCATCCCCGGCTTCGTGCGCGATACCTGGTTCCGCGCCGAGAAGATCGGCACCTATCGCGGCCAATGCGTGGAACTGTGCGGCAAGGACCACGCCTTCATGCCCATCGTGGTCAACGTGGTCAGCGATGACGACTACAAGAAATGGGTCGACGAAAAGAAGAAGGAAATGGCTGCCAAGGCCGATGACCCCACCAAGACCTGGACCGTGGACGAATTGAAGCAGCGTGGCGAAAAGGTCTATGCCGCCAACTGCGTGACCTGCCACCAGGCCAACGGCAAGGGCTTGCCGGGGGCTTTTCCGGCGCTCGATGGCAGCCCGGTGGTCAATGGCCCCAGGGCTGACCAGATTCACCTGGTGCTCAACGGCAAGAACGCCATGCCGCCCTGGAAGGGCTCGCTCAATGACACCGAGATTGCTGCCGTCATCACCTACACGCGCAACGCCTGGTCCAACAAGGCCGCGGAAAACATCGTGCAGCCGGCCGAAGTGCTGGCCGCCCGCAAGTAATCGTTTGGAGAACCGGACATGACTACCACTGTCGACCACGCCCCCGACCATTCCCACGATCACGGGCATGGGCATGCTCACGACGATCACCACGATCATTCGCACGATCACCCCCACGGCTGGCGTCGCTGGCTCTTTGCCACCAACCACAAGGATATCGGCACGCTCTACCTGTGGTTCTCGTTCACCATGCTGCTCTCGGGCGGGGTGCTGGCGCTGTTGATCCGGGCCGAGCTGTTCCATCCCGGCCTGCAATTCTTCCGTCCGGAATTCTTCAACCAGTTGACCACCATGCACGGCCTGGTGATGGTGTTCGGCGCGATCATGCCGGCCTTCGTGGGCTTCGCCAACTGGATGATTCCGCTGCAGATCGGCGCCTCCGACATGGCCTTTGCGCGGATGAACAACTTCTCCTTCTGGCTGCTGCCACCGGCCGCGCTGCTGCTGGCCGGCTCCTTCCTGGCGCCGGGCGGCGCCACCGCCGCCGGCTGGACGCTCTATGCGCCGCTGTCGACCCAGATGGGACCGGGCATGGACATGGGCATCTTCGCCATGCACATCATGGGCGCCTCTTCCATCATGGGCTCCATCAACATCATCGTCACCATCCTCAACATGCGCGCGCCCGGCATGACGCTGATGAAGATGCCCATGTTCTGCTGGACCTGGCTGATCACCGCCTACCTGCTCATCGCCGTCATGCCGGTGCTGGCCGGTGCCATCACCATGACGCTGACCGACCGTCACTTCGGCACCTCCTTCTTCAATGCCGCCGGCGGCGGTGACCCGGTGATGTACCAGCACATCTTCTGGTTCTTCGGCCACCCGGAGGTCTACATCATGATCCTGCCGGCTTTCGGCATCGTCTCGCAGATCATCCCGGCCTTCGCCCGCAAGCCGCTGTTCGGTTACGCCTCGATGGTGTACGCCACCGCCTCGATTGCGATCCTGTCCTTCATCGTCTGGGCGCACCACATGTTCACCACCGGCATGCCGGTGACGGCGCAGCTGTTCTTCATGTACGCCACCATGTTGATCGCCGTGCCCACCGGCGTGAAGATCTTCAACTGGATCGCCACCATGTGGCGCGGCTCCATGACCTTCGAGACGCCGATGCTGTTCTCGGTGGGCTTCATCTTCGTCTTCACCATGGGGGGCTTCACCGGCCTGATCCTGGCGGTTACGCCCATCGACATCCAGATGCAGGATACCTACTACGTGGTGGCCCACTTCCATTACGTGCTGGTGGCCGGTTCCCTGTTTGCGCTCTTCGCCGGCTACTACTACTGGGGGCCGAAGTGGACCGGCTACATGTACAACGAATGGCGCGGCAAGTTCCACTTCTGGGCCTCGCTGATCACCTTCAACGTCACCTTCTTCCCGATGCACTTCCTGGGCCTGGCCGGCATGCCGCGTCGCTATGCCGACTACCCGGCGCAGTTTACCGACTTCAACATGGTCGCCTCCATCGGCGCCTTCGGTTTCGGCCTGTCGCAGGTGTACTTCCTGTTCTGCGTGGTGATCCCGTCCATCAAGGGTGGCCAGAAGGCCGAAGCCAAGCCCTGGGATGGTGCTGAAGGTCTGGAGTGGACCGTGCCCAGCCCGGCGCCCTTCCACACCTTTGAAGAACCGCCGGTGGTGAAGTAAGCGCCTGTGGACAAGACAACCTACGCTAACGGAGCCGCCATGAGCGAACGCAAGAAGCCCAACAACCTGCGCACCGGCCTGCTGCTGGGGCTGGTGGCGCTGGCCTTCTTCGTGGGGATTTTCATCAACCGCATCTGGTTCGCCAAATGACCCGCTCATCGGATCAGGAGCAACAAGCCGAAGAGCGTGGCCTGAACCGCACGATGTTCAGGAAGCTGCTTGTGGTGGCGGTACTGATGTTCGGTTTCGGCTACGCGCTGATCCCGGTCTATCGCAAGATCTGCGAAGTGACCGGTGTGAATTTCCTCACCCCAAAAGACGTGACGGTAGAGGCGCCGGCCAATACGCAGATCGACAAGACGCGCACGATCACGGTGGAGTTCGATGGCAATGCCCAGGGGCCGTGGCGTTTTCGTCCGACGGTGAGCAGCATGCAGGTGCATCCGGGCGAGATGACCCAGGTCACCTACGAGGTGGTCAATACCCAGGCGCGCAATGTCGACGCCCAGGCCATCCCCAGCTATGCGCCGCAGCAGTCGGCGGCGTTCTTCAAGAAGGTGGAGTGCTTCTGCTTCACCCAGCAGACGCTGGGCCCCAACCAGGCCAAGCAGATGCCGGTCGTGTTTTACATCGATCCGAAGCTGCCCAAGGAGGTGACCACGATCACGCTGTCCTATACCTTCTTCGAGATCAACGGCAAGGACAAGACAGCAGGCTGAAGCAGGGACGGTCCTGCGAGGAGATGGTTTGAACGACGAGCTGAAACAGGCTGCACAACGCAAGGCTTCGTTCGGTGCGACGATGAAGGCGGTGTTCTGGTCCTTCTTCGGCGTGCGCAAGCGCAAGGATTACGAATCGGATGCCGCCAGGCTCAATCCGGTGCACGTGATCATCGCCGGCATCCTCGGCGCGGCCATCTTCATCGCTATCCTGGTGACCATCGTCAAGCTGGTGGTGGCCAGTGCGGCCGG
Source organism: Herbaspirillum sp. AP02 (assembly GCF_015767275.1). Classification (GTDB taxonomy): domain Bacteria; phylum Pseudomonadota; class Gammaproteobacteria; order Burkholderiales; family Burkholderiaceae_D; genus Herbaspirillum. Next base: position 34,120 of record NZ_JADWMY010000007.1, on the reverse strand, counting down.
TGGGTGAGATTGAAGCAGTGGACGGGTCGGCCGGCGCAGTGAAGGATTTGAGCATTAGGAAAAAGTGAACCTGGATCGCAAGGGCATTCACCGTGGATGAATGCACAACGGGACCAGACAACCGCAATCGGATTTCGTACCGGGAGAAGAACATGAGTTCTCAGCAAGCCAAGGCGCCCCATTATTTCGTTCCAGGCCCGTCGCGCTGGCCGCTGATGGCCGGCATTTCCATGCTCATCACCATGATCGGGGCCTCGGCCTGGGTCAACGGGGTGTCGTGGGCGCCCTATGTCAACATCCTCGGCATCCTGATGGTGTTGGTGGTGCTGTACTACTGGTTCGGCGAGGCCATCGGCGAATCCGAATCCGGTCTCTACAGCGAGCGCATCGATCTCTCCTATCGCTGGAGCATGAGCTGGTTCATCTTCTCGGAGGTGATGTTCTTCGCCGCCTTCTTCGGGGCACTGTTCTATGCCCGCAGCATCACCATGCCCTGGCTGGCCGACCTCGACCACAAGCTGATCTGGCCTGACTTCGCCGGCCAGTGGGGTAATGTTGGCCCTGCGGGCACGGTGGAGAATTTCACCGCCATGGGACCGTTCCCCATTCCCACCATCAATACCTTGCTGCTGCTGACCTCCGGCGTGACGCTGACCATTTCGCACCATGCGCTGCGCGCCGGTCATCGTACGCAGACGGCGGTGTGGCTGTTCCTCACCATCCTGCTGGGCGCGGTATTCATGGGCTTCCAGGCCTATGAATACATCCACGCCTATCACGAACTGAACCTGAAGCTGACCTCCGGCATCTACGGTTCCACCTTCTTCATGCTGACCGGTTTCCACGGCTTCCACGTAACCATGGGCGCGATCATGCTCTCGGTGGTGCTGTATCGCCTGCTGCGCGGTCACTTCACACCGACGCATCATTTCGCCTTCGAGGGTGCGGCCTGGTACTGGCACTTCGTGGACGTGGTATGGCTGGGTCTGTACGTGGTGGTGTACTGGCTGTAGGCCTGGCGTATTCCAGGTAGTGCAGGCAGCACAGGCCGTCCAGGTAGACATGGGCCGCACTTCGGTGCGGCCTTTTCATGTGAGGGAAAGTTTCAGCGGATGCCGGTCGGCTGTATCCAGCCCAGCTTGTAGCTCAGCAGGATGAACAGGAACAGCGCCACCGAAAAACCCACACGCAAGGTCAGCGCCCGTACCGTGCGATTGCTCTTGCCCTTGTCGCGCATGAGGAAGATCAGCGCCGAGGCCAGGCTGGCCAGGATCAGGATGAAGGCGATGGCGACGATGATTTTCATGGCGGTAGAATTCCTGTCTCGGTCCGCTGGCTTGCGGTATGCTGCGTTGGTTTACTTAGAACTCATTTCACAAATAGTCGCGAGATGCGTTCTGCCCAGAAAGGGCGCTGGCAAGGCGCGCGACGCGTCGTGTGGTGGTGCCACACGCAAGGAGCGCAACGCGGCCAGCGCCCTTTCTGGGCAGAACCCGGAGGGAGCGGCCCGTTTGGGCGAATTGCTGCGTTACGAATTTGGGTCAAGACGCCCAGTCTTGACCCAAATTCGCGCCTTGCACTTCATCCCAAACGGGACTCGCTCGCACTCGCGCCTATTTATGAAATGAGTTCTAGTTTTGCATCCCGTTTCTGAGGCCATTGTAAGGCCAAACTTCATCGATGCCGACCAGATTCCGCTTCCGCCTCATCCCCTTCTGCGCCACGCTGGTGGTGGCCGCCGCCGGTATCGCGCTGGGCCAGTGGCAGAGTCAGCGGGCGGCGGAGAAAGCCGCCCTGCAGCAGCGCATGCAGGCGCGTGCGAGCGAAACGCCATTGCTGGCCCTGCCCGCGGACCCGGTCGCCAACGACATGGAATTCCGCCATATCAAGCTGCGTGGCGAGTTCATCCGGCAGTGGACGCTCTATCTGGAAAATCGTCCCTACAATGGCGCCGTTGGCTTTCACGTGCTCACGCTATTCAAGCCGGAAGGCAGCCCGCAGGCCGTGGTCGTGGCGCGCGGCTGGGCGCCGCGTGATGCCGCCGATCGCACGCGGGTACCGCAGGTGGCACCACCAGTGGGTGTGACGGAAGTGGAGGGCGTGCTGCGCCATGACGCCGGCCACGTGCTGCAGCTGGGCCAGGCCGATGCGCCCCGGCCGCAGGCCATCCTGCAGAATCTCGACATCCCCGCACTGGCGCAGGCCAGCGGCATGGCGCTTTCGTCGCTGGTGATAGAGCAGGGCGGGCAGGGTGGCGACACGCTGGTGCGCGACTGGCCCGCGCCTTCGCTGGGCATTGACCGTCATCGCGGCTATGCGGTCCAGTGGTATGCACTGGCCGCCATGGCCATTCTTTTTTTCATCGTGACAGGATACAAACGTGGTCGTCATGACAAAGCCTGAAGTCCCTGCCAAGCCGGTGGCCTCCGATGATGCGCGCCGTCGTCGCGTCGGCCGCTGGAAGATGCTGGCCATCGTGGCGGTATGCGCTGCGCCGTTGATCGCCTCCTATTTCACCTACTACGTGATCAAGCCGCAGAGCCGCAACAACTATGGCGCCTTGATCGACCCGCGCCAGTATCCGATTCCCGACCTGGGCAGCAGCGCCATCGATGGCAGCCCCGCCAGGCTGGAGGATTACAAGGGCAAGTGGGTGATGCTGCAGGTGGATCGCGGCGAATGCGGCGCGCCCTGCCAGCAGAAACTGCTGACCATGCGCCAGCTGCGGCTGATGCAGGGCAAGGAGATGGAGCGCGTCGAACGCGTCTGGCTGGTGACCGATCGCGCAGCGATCCAGACCCTGCTTCTGCGCGAATACGACGGAACCGATATCCTTCGGGTTGACGCCGGCAAATTGCAGTCCTGGTTGCCGGTCGATGCCGGTACCTCTGTCGAAGACCACATCTACCTGATCGACCCGCTGGGCAATCTGATGATGCGCTTCCCCAAGGACCCCGATCCCGGCAAGATGAAGAAGGACATTTCCAAGCTGCTGCGCGCTTCCGCCATCGGGTGATGCCCAGGCTGGCACGCATGCTGACGCAAGTTTGAATCAAGATGAATGCAACGACGCTGATACAACTGGGCCTGACCGGGCTCGTGGTCGCCCTGATCCCCCTCGCGCTGGTCTCGCGCGCACAGGGCGTGGCCAACAAATACCGCAAGCTGGTGTGGGTGACGCTGTTCTTCACCTTCGATCTGATCATGTTCGGCGCCTTCACGCGGCTGACCGATTCCGGCCTCGGTTGCCCCGACTGGCCGGGCTGCTACAGCCATGCCAATCCGCTGCTGGCGCATGAACATATCAACGCCGCCCAGGAAGCCATGCCCTTTGGCCCGGTGACCTGGGCCAAGGCCTGGATCGAGATGACACACCGCTATTTCGCCATGGCGGTGGGCTTCCTGATCATCGTGCTGATGGTGGCGGCGTGGTGGCGCTGGATCAGGTCGGGCCGGACCGAGCTGCAATTCCGCCCCTGGTTCCCCACGGCCCTGCTGGGCTTCGTCTGCCTGCAGGGGGCCTTCGGTGCCTGGACCGTGACGATGAAGCTGCAACCCATCATCGTCACCATCCATCTTTTGCTGGGGCTGACGTTGCTGGCCATGCTGGCCTGGCTGGGGGCACGGCAGGAGAACCATGTGCCGGTATCGGTGGCGGGGCGGGCGCTGATCGGGCCGGCTACCGTCGGCGCTGCCTTGCTGATCCTGCAGATCGCGCTGGGTGGCTGGGTCAGCACCAACTATGCCGCGCTGGCCTGTTCCGATTTCCCGCTTTGCAATGGCCAGCTGGTGCCGCAGATGGACTTCGAGCACGGCTTCACCCTGTGGCGCCACCTGGGCATGACCTCGGCCGGCGACTACCTGCCGGTTGAAGCGCTGACCGCGATCCACTGGGTACACCGCAGTTTTGCCTTTGTCGTGATCTTGTATGTTGTATGGCTGGCACACCGCGCCCTGCGTGACGAGGGCTTGCGCAAGACCGCCCGCTGGATGCTGATCGTACTGGGTTTGCAGCTCTGTACCGGTCTGGCAACCATCTATCTGAACTGGCCGCTGGCCATTGCCGTGGTCCATAACGGCGGTGCGGCGCTGCTGGTCATCCTCATGGTCATGTTAAACTACAAGGTCCGTTACGCACCCTCCGGCCTGGCCGCCGCTGCTCCACCAGCATCCGCCCGACCCGTCACGCCATGACCACACTGACCGCCCAACCCAACCGCATCGCCCAGTACTGGGCACTGACCAAGCCGCGCGTGACGCAGCTGGCCGTGTTCTGTGCCGTGATCGGCATGTTCCTGTCCACCCCCGACCTGCCGGATTGGCACAAGGTCATCTTCGGTACGGTAGGCATCTGGCTGCTGGCTGGCGCCGCCTTCGCCATCAATTGCCTGGTCGAGCGCGAGATCGATTCGCGCATGGCCCGCACCGCGCGTCGTCCGATGGCGCGCGGCGAGATCACGGTGGTGCAGACCCTCATGTTCTCCGGTGTCATCGGCGGCATGGGCATGTGGGTGCTGTACAACCTGGTCAATCCGCTGACCATGTGGCTGACCTTTGCTACCTTCGTCGGCTACGCCATCATCTACACCATCATCTTGAAGCCCGCCACGCCGCAGAACATCGTGATCGGCGGCCTGGCCGGTGCCATGCCACCGGCGCTGGGCTGGGCTGCAATCGCCAACGACGTCCCGATGCAGGCCTGGGTGCTGGTGATGATCATCTTCATCTGGACCCCTCCGCACTTCTGGGCGCTGGCCATGTACCGCCGTGACGACTACGCCAAGTCCGGCTTGCCGATGCTGCCCATCACGCATGGCATGGACGTGACCAAGTTCCATATCCTGATGTACACCATCGCCCTGCTGGCGGTGAGCATGCTGCCCTTTGCCATCGGCATGAGCGGGCTGATCTACCTGGGCACGGCCATCGTGCTGGGCGCAATTTTCTTCTGGCATTCCTGGCAGATCTACCGCCACTACACCGATCTGATCGCACGCAAGGCCTTTGCCTATTCCATCGTCTACCTGTCCATCCTGTTCGCGGTGCTGCTGGTAGATCACTATTTCCTGTTCCGCGGTTTCTGAATCCATGAAAAGATTTTTCTCGGCGCTGCTGCTGGCCGGTTGCGCGACGCTGCTGGCAGCCTGCGGCCAGTCCAAGCCTGAGCTGAAGTTCAACAACACCGATGTCACCGGCCTGGACTACGCCAAGGACTTCGCACTGACCGACCACACCGGCAAGCAGCGCACCCTGGCCGATTTCAAGGGCAAGGTGGTGGTCATGTTCTTCGGCTATACCCAATGCCCGGACGTCTGCCCGACCACCATGATCGAGATGGCCGATGTCATGAAGGAACTGGGGCCGGATGCGGACAAGGTGCAGGTCCTCTTCGTCACCGTCGATCCGGAGCGCGATACGCAAGAGGTGCTGTCGCAGTACGTACCGGCCTTCGATAAGCGTTTCCTGGGCCTGTATGGCGACCTGCCGCAGACCGAGAAGGTCGCCAAGGAATTCAAGGTGTTCTATCAGAAGGTGCCGGGCAAGCAGCCGGGCAGCTATACCATGGACCATACGGCCGGTAGCTATGTGTTCGACACCGAGGGCCATATCCGCCTGTTCGTCAAGCACGGCCAGGGCCCGCAAACCTTGACGCACGACATCAAGCTGCTGCTGAGCTGAGCCAGAGCGGAGAACAAGGTCTGGAAAAAGAGAAAGGCGCCCGAGGGCGCCTTTCTTATTGCTGCTGGGTGAACCGGATGGACCCGATGCTCAGGAAAAGGCCTGCAGGGCCGTCTTCATCTTCTTCAATGCGACGGCTTCGATCTGGCGAATACGCTCGGCCGACACGCCGAATTCATCCGCCAGTTCATGCAGAGTGGCACCCGAACCATCGTCATTGGCCAGCCAGCGGGCCTCGACGATGCGGCGCGAGCGGTCATCCAGCTTGGACAGTGCGGCTTCCAGGCCTTCCGATTGCAGGCGGTCGTATTGCTTGGCCTCGATCACGCGGGTCGGCTCCGAATTGTCCGAGGACAGGTAGGCGATCGGCGCGAACTTGTCATCATCATCATCGGTGGGCGATTCCAGGGCGATGTCGCGACCGGACAGACGGGTTTCCATCTCGATCACTTCCTCGCGCTTGACGTCCAGGGTCTTGGCCAGGGCCTCGACCTGGGCCGGCGTCATCGCGTCCAGGCCTTCCTTGTGGCTGCGCAGGTTGAAGAACAGCTTGCGCTGGGCCTTGGTGGTAGCGACCTTGACCAGGCGCCAGTTCTTCAGGATGTACTCGTGGATCTCGGCCTTGATCCAGTGCATGGCGTAGGACACCAGGCGCACGTTCTGCGCCGGGTCGAAACGCTTGACGGCTTTCATCAGGCCGATGTTGCCTTCCTGGATCAAGTCCGCGTGCGGCAGGCCATAGCCCAGGTAACCACGGGCGATCGAGACGACCAGGCGCAGGTGCGACAACACCATCTTCTGGGCCGCACCCAGGTCATTCTTCTCGCGCAGGTCGCGGGCCAGCTTGATCTCTTCCTCGTGGGTCAGCATGGGCAGGCGGTTCACTGCCGAGATATACGCGTCGATATTGCCCAGGCTGCCGGAAAAACCCAGCGCGAGTGCATTGGACTCGGCAGGCATGAGTGCAGTTTGTGCAGACGCAGTTTTCATGGATTCTCCTTGTTCCTAGCGGAAACAGTATGAAGCGGTAAGCTTGGAAGCCGACGCCGGTTAGCCGGCGTGGCAGACACGCAGCGGATGCGTATCTTGTCGATTTGTTGCGATGCCCACATAAAACTGGAGCAATTCGATAAGGTATTCTAGCACTCGTCACCCTAGAGTGCTAATAGCATGATTGGGAAGCGGTAATAGCTGGCAACTATTGCTGGTCAGTACCTCATTGCATTATTTCCCCTTCATCTTAGTCGCCTTTGGGCGACAAAAGTTGCGATGCGGGTCAAAAGCAGGCCAGAAACTTGTAACAATTCTTGCAGCGCGCAATGGGGCGGGAAAGAGGCAGAAGCCAGGGCAGAAAAGGGAGCACAGACAACAGCACCGCCTTGCCGGCAACGCGGCGACCACCCTCAGGAAGACGTACAGGGATTGGAATTATTGCAGGGCGAGGAGTTCCACCGACGTTTCCGCCGCCAGAAAAGCCGAAGCCCGCTGCTGCGGGCTTCGATCTGGATGCGCCAGGAACAGGCTCAAGTCTTGCGGGCCAGTTGCCGGTGCACCGACAGCATCGCCCCGAACAAGCCCAGCAAGGCGCTCACCGCCAGCAGCAGGGCGATGGCCATGGGGCTGGGCAGCGCCAGCTGGAATTCCGACGCATACAGGTGCGCAAAATCGAGGATGGCCGCATTGAGCGGTTGCTGTGCCGCCACCACCAGCCCCAGCGCCACCAGTCCGGCGCATCCGCCCAGCAGTGCGCCAGTGTAATAGAAGGGCCGGTAGATGAAGGAATTGGTTGCCCCGAACAGGCGCGACACCTCGATCTCGTCGCGCTGCGTCATCACCTGCAGACGGATCGTGTTGAATACCACCGCCACCACCACCGCACCCAGCGTGATGCCCAGGAACAACAACACCAGCCGCAGAATGCGCAGCAGTGCCGCCAGCCGCTTGACCCATTCCGAGTCGATCTGCACCGTATCCACGCCCGCCTGCTTCTTCAACTGCTGTGCGATGTCATCGACCCGGCCTGCATTCATGGCGTTCTCGAATCCGGGCAGGCGCACCACGAAGCTGTCCGGCAGCGGATTGCTGCCCAGGGTATTGAGCACCTCGGCCAGGCCGGTCTTGCTTTTCAGGGCATCGAAGGCCTTTTCGCGCGGGATGAACTCGACTTTGCCGTTGGTGTTGCTGTCCTTTAATACCTGGTTGATGGTCTTGCCCACCGCCAGTGCGGCGTCGCGACTGGCATCGGGCTTCATGAAGATGCTGATTTCCGGCTCCACCGACATCTGGTCCGAGATCGGGCGCACGTTTTCCAGCGCCGACAGCCCGGCAAAGGGCAGCGCCAGCGCAATCGAGACCACCAGCACGTTGAGCAGGAAGTTGCCCGGCGAGCGCAGCAGGTGGCGCAAGGCGTCAGCGATGGCGGCGAGATGCTGTCTCAACCAGTTCATGGCGATACCTCCACCGGATTGGCCACGCCGTTGTGCCAGCCATCGACGATGCGGCCGCGGTCCAGGTAGACGATGCGGTCCGCCCCGGTCAGGAATTGTTCGTCGTGGGTGGAAATCAGGCAGGTCACGCCCACGCCATGGAAGGATTTCAGGGCCGCCAGCACCTTGTTGGCATTGGCGCGGTCCAGGTTGGCCGTCGGTTCGTCGGCCAGGATGATCTGCGGACGGTTGACGATGGCCCGTGCAATGGCCACCCGCTGCTGCTCGCCACCGGACAGTTCCAGTGGCTCGCACATGGCCTTGGCCAGCAGGTCCACCTTGTCCAGCGCGGCGCGGGCACGCTTTTCGGCGTCCGGGCGGGAGGAACCGGTGACAATCAGCGGCAGCATCACGTTGGCCAGCAGGTTGCGGTCCAGCAGAAGTTTCTGTTGCTGGAAGATCAGCCCCAGGTTGCGGCGCAGGTAGGGCAGGCCGGAAGCCTTGATGCCACCGATGTCGGTACCGTTGACGCTCAGCTTGCCCGCCGTGGGCCGCTCGATGGCGGCGATCATCTTCAGCAGCGTCGATTTGCCGGCGCCCGACGGGCCGGCCAGGAAGATCAATTCGCCCTTCTTTACCGACAGCGTGATGTCGCGCAGGGCGTAGACCTCGCGCGCGTATTGCTTGGAAACCCGGGTAAATTCAATCATCAGTTCAGCTCAGGAGGGCATCGACGAATTCGGTGGCGTTGAACGGCTGCAGGTCTTCGATCTTTTCGCCCACGCCGATGAAATACAGCGGCACCGGGCGGGTCTTGGCGATGGCGGCCAGGATGCCGCCCTTGGCGGTGCCGTCCAGCTTGGTCACCACCAGGCCGGTCAGCCCCAGCGCATCATCGAAGGCCTTGACCTGGGCCAGGGCATTCTGGCCGGTGTTGCCGTCGATGACCAGCAGCACTTCGTGCGGCGCCGAGCTCATCGCCTTGGCAATGACCCGCTTGATCTTCTTGAGTTCATCCATCAGGTGCAATTGCGTAGGCAGGCGGCCGGCGGTATCGACCATCACCACATGCGTGCCGCGCGCCTGCGCCGAATGCACCGAGTCATAGGCCACCGCGGCCGGGTCACCGGATTCCTGCGCGATCACCTGCACATTGTTGCGCTCGCCCCAGACCGCCAGCTGTTCGCGGGCAGCCGCACGGAAGGTGTCGCCGGCGGCCAGCAGCACCGACTGTCCGTGCGCCTGCAGGTGTAAGGCCAGCTTGCCGATGGTGGTGGTCTTGCCGGCACCGTTGACGCCGGCGATCATCATCACCAGTGGCTTGTCGCGACCCAGCACCAGCGGCCGCTGCAGCGGCTGCAGCAGGTCGATCAGCAGCGTACGCAGGGCGGTGCGCACCTGGGCGGCTTCGGTCAGGCGCTCGGCCTTGACCTTTTTCTTCAGTTCGTCCAGCAGCCACTGGGTCGCTTCGACGCCGGCGTCCGACACCAGCAGTGCCGACTCCAGTTCTTCATAAAGATCGTCATCGATGCGCGCCCCCACGAACAGGGTGGTGAGGTTGCTGGATGTCTTGGACAGTCCCGCCTTCAGGCGCGACAGCCAGGAACGCTTGGCCTCCGGCTCCGGCTCGGGTGCGGCGACGATCTCGGCTTCTTCTTCGACCGCATCCTCGATGGGCGCGACCGCTTCGGGAAGAGGTTGCGGCGTAGGTACAGCGGCAGGCGCATCTACAGGCGCATCTGCGGGCAGGGACACGGCCGGCGCGGGTGCAATGGGTGCTGCAGGTGAGGCGGGAGCGGTCGAGGCGGGGGCTGCAGGTGCGGGAGCAGGCTGTGGCGCCGCTTCGGGCTGGGGCGGCAGCGCGGGCTGCGCTTCCGGTTTGGGTTTTCTCTTGAAGAAACTGAACATCGGATGGCGATAGGCTGGATTCGGGCTGCGGCCGGGGCGGGAAGGCGGGAGGGGAGGCGCGCATGGCTGTCCTGACAACCGCAGTGGACAGGTTACAATTGCCCTTCCACAAGACCCGCGCATGGCCGCCAGGGTCAATGAATCCTGCATTTTATCAGAGCACAGCCCATGAATTTGAAGATCAGAGCCCGACTCGCCACTGCCCTCTTCAGCCTGGTGGCCGGCGGCGTGACCCCGGCACAGGCCGAACCGGCGCGCGAGTTCGTGCTCGGCAATGGCATGAAGGTGGTGGTCAAGGAAGACCGGCGCGCGCCCACGGCGGTGCAGATGGTCTGGTACAAGGTCGGTGCGGTCGACGAGTTCAATGGCACCACCGGTGTCTCCCACGCGCTGGAACACATGATGTTCAAGGGCACCCGCAACCACAAGGTGGGGGAGTTCAGCCGCCTGGTGGCCGAACTGGGCGGGCAGGAGAATGCCTTCACCGCCAATGACTATACGGCCTACTTCCAGCAGATCGAGAAGAGCCACCTGGAAAAGGTCATGGCTCTGGAAGCCGACCGCATGGCCAACCTGCAATTCGATGCCAACGAATTCGCCAAGGAGATCCGCGTCATCATGGAAGAGCGCCGCTGGCGCACCGATGATCAGCCCATGGGCCTCTTGAATGAAGCCCTCAACGCGGCCGCCTGGACCGCCCACCCCTACCACCACCCGGTGGTCGGCTGGATGGACGACCTGCAGCACATGACGGTACAGGACATCGCCGGCTGGTATCGCCAATGGTATGCGCCCAACAATGCCACCCTGGTGGTGGCTGGCGACGTCGATGCCCAGCGCGTGCTGGCCCTGGCCAAGAAGTATTTCGGCAAGATTCCTTCCCACGCCCTGCCATGCGGCAGGCCGCAGAACGAACCCCAGCAGATCGGCATGCGCCGCGTCACCGTCAAGGCGCCGGCCGAGAATCCCTATGTGGTAATGGCCTGGAAGGTGCCGGCCCTGCGCCAGGTGGAGCAGGACCAGGAAGCCTACGCCCTGGACGTACTCTCGGCAGTGCTGGATGGTTATGACAACGCCCGCCTCACCGCGCAACTGGTGCGCACCAGCAACCAGGCCACCGCCGTCGGCGCCAGCTACAGCGGTGTGGCGCGCGGCCCGGTGCTGTTCACGCTGGAAGGCAGCCCGGCCAATGGTGTCACCACCGAACAACTGGAAACCCTGCTGCGTGCCGAAGTCACCCGCATCGCCAGCGAGGGCGTCTCCGAACAGGAACTGCAGCGCGTGAAGACCCAGCTGATCGCCTCCCAGGTCTACAAGCGCGACTCCGTCTTCGGCCAGGCAATGGAGATCGGCATGATGGAAACCGTCGGACTGGGCCAGAAGAACATCGACCGCATCATCGATCGCCTCAACAGCGTCACCGCCGCCCAGGTGCAGGAAGTGGCCCGCAAATACTTCACGGATGACACCCTGACCGTGGCCACGCTGGTGCCGCTGCCGCTGGATGGCAAGAAGCCCGCGCCGCCACCGGCGGGTCTGTTGCACTGAAGCGCGTACCGTTCGCGGTTGCCGAGAGTCTTCCCTGTCCTTTCCGGAGGAAAACATGCCCGTCATCGTCGTCGCCAACCCCAAAGGGGGCGTAGGCAAGACCACCCTGGCCACCAACCTGGCCGGTTATTTCGCCAGCCAGGGCCATGGTGTCCTGCTGGGGGATATCGACCGCCAGCAGTCCTCGCGCGCCTGGCTCGCCATCCGCCCGGAGCAGGCCCGCCCGATCGCCACCTGGGAAGTCAATGAAGACTACGTCGCCAAGCCCCCCAAGGGAACCAGCCACGTGGTGCTCGATACCCCGGCCGGGCTGCATGGCTGGCGCCTCAACGACGCCCTCAAGCTGGCCGACAAGGTGCTGGTGCCGCTGCAGCCCTCGATCTTCGATATCCTCGCCACCCAGGACTTCCTGCGCCGGCTGGCCAGTGAAAAGGCGGTGCGCGAGGGCGAGATCGAGGTCGGCATCGTCGGCATGCGGGTCGATGCCCGCACCCGCTCGGCCGAGCAGCTGCAGCGCTTCATCGAGGGCCTGAAACTGCCGGTGCTGGGCTATCTGCGCGACACCCAGAACTACGTCCAGCTGGCCGCCCACGGTCTGACGCTGTGGGATATCGCACCCTCCCGCGTGCAGCGCGATCTGGAGCAATGGCAGCCGATCCTGCAATGGCTGGCCGGCGCCAGGGGCCATCAACCCGATGAGCACGATGAACAACGCGGATGATCCGCAGGTTTCGATTCCAGGTTTCCATGAAAAAATACTTAGCTTTTCTCTTCCTTCCGCTGAGCCTGCTGACCAGCGCACCCGCCTCGGCGGCCCTGGCCATCCAGTCCTGGACCCAGCCCGACGGTGCCCGTGTGCTGTTCGTGGCCAATCATTCCATCCCCATGCTGGACGTGAGCGTGCAATTCGACGCCGGCCAGCGCCGTGATCCCGCCACCAAGGCCGGCCTGGCCGAACTGACCGTGGCCAGCCTGACGCGCGGCGTGGACGCCGGGCAGGGTGCTGAGGGAGCCAATGCCGCGCTGTCCGAAGCGCAAATCCTCGACGGCTTTGCCGATGTCGCCGCCCAGCAGCAGGGCGGTGCCGGCCAGGACCGCGCCGGCGTGAGCCTGCGCACCCTGTCGGCCCCGGCGCAGCGCGACGTCGCACTGGGTTTGCTGGCGCGCATGCTGGCCCACCCCAGCTTCCCGCAGGCCGGCCTGGATCGCGACAGGGCCCTGGCCATTGCCAATATCAAGGAAGAACTGACCAAGCCTGAGGCCATCGCCGAAAAAGCCTTCATGCAAGCGGCCTATGGCACGCATCCCTACGCCATCGATGCCGGCGAAGCCAGCCTGCAGGCCATCACCCGTGACGACCTGGTGGCCTTCCACCGCACCCATTACGTGGCCAACCGCGCCGTCATTGCCCTGATCGGCGATATCACCGAAGCCCAGGCCCGGACCATTGCCAGCGCGCTCACCCGCCAGTTGCCGCAGGGGGCGCCCCTGCCGGGCCTGCCGCCGGTGCCCACCCCCAAGGGGGGCGAAACGCGTATCGCCCACCCGGCCTCGCAGTCCCACATCCTCATTGGTGCCCCGGCCCTGCAGCGTGGCGACAATGATTTCTTCGCGCTGACGGTGGGCAACTATGTGCTGGGTGGTGGCGGTTTCGTCTCGCGCCTGACCGACGAGGTGCGTGAAAAGCGCGGCCTGAGCTACAGCGTCTACAGCGGCTTCTCGCCACTGGCCCAGCCCGGCCCGTTCCAGATCGGCCTGCAGACCAAGAAGGAGCAGACTGCCGAAGCACTGCGCGTGACCCGCGCCACGCTCGACAAATTCCTCCGGGACGGCCCGACCGCCGCCGAGATCAAGGCCGCCAAGGACAACCTGGCCGGCGGTTTCGCGCTGCGCATCGACAGCAATGCCAAGCTGCTGGAAAACCTCTCCGTGATCGGCTTCTATGGCCTGCCGCTGGATTACCTGGATCACTGGATCGAACGCATCCGTGCCGTCAGCGTGCAGGACGTGCGCGCCGCCTTCGGCCGCCATGTGCTGCCGGCGCAGTTGTCCACGGTCATCGTCGGTGACGACGCCCAATAGAGTCCTGATAGAGGCTCAATAAGCTGCAAGGAAAGTCATGAGCAAGAGCAGTACCCCCAAGTCCGCCGCGCCGGGCAAGCCGCGCAAGCCCGTCAATCGTGGTCCGCATCAGGTGCGCATCATCGGCGGCCAGTGGAAGCGCACCCCGCTCCCGGTGCTGGACGCCGAAGGGCTGCGCCCCACGCCGGATCGTGTGCGCGAAACCGTCTTCAACTGGATCGCCCACCTGATCGATGGTGACTGGGCCCAGGTGGCCTGCCTGGACCTGTTCGCCGGTTCCGGCGCCCTCGGCTTCGAGGCCGCCAGCCGTGGCGCGCGTCGCGTGGTGATGGTGGAAAACAGCAGCCCGGCGGTACGCCAGCTGGAAGCCAATCGCGACAAGCTCAATGCCGATGCCATCGCCATCGTGCGCGGCGACGCCCTGGCGGCGGCCCAGAATGCGGCCCAGCGCGAGCCCGGTGGCTACAGCCTGGTGTTCATCGATCCCCCGTATCACCAGGGCTGGCTGGAAAAAGTATTGCCCGCCTGCATGACTTTGCTCACCCCCTCCGGCCTGGTCTATGCCGAGGCCGAATTCCCGCTCGACGGTGATGACGCCCCGGCGTGGATGCAAGACTGGGAAGTGGTCCGCGCCGACAAGGCCGGCATGGTGTTCTATCATTTATTGCAACGCAAAAGCAGTGCCCGAATTGAGGCATAATGCGCCTTCTGATTGAATAGCCGGTGAGGAGACACCATGGTCACAGCTGTATATCCAGGGACATTCGATCCGTTGACGCGTGGGCATGAGGACCTGGTCCGCCGCGCTTCCGGATTGTTCGACAAGCTGGTCGTGGGCGTAGCCGACAGCAAAAACAAGAAACCCTTCTTTTCGCTCGAAGAGCGCCTGTCGATCGCCAATGAAGTGCTGGGCCACTATCCCAATGTCCAGGTGGAGAGTTTCTCCGGCCTGCTCAAGGATTTCGTGCGCCAGAACAATGCCCGCGTCATCGTGCGCGGCCTGCGCGCGGTGTCTGACTTCGAGTATGAATTCCAGATGGCGGGCATGAACCGCTATCTGCTGCCGGACGTCGAGACGCTGTTCCTGACGCCCTCCGACCAGTACCAGTTCATCTCCGGCACCATCGTGCGCGAGATTGCGCAGCTGGGCGGCGACGTCTCCAAGTTCGTCTTTCCCTCGGTCGAGAAATGGCTCAAGGAAAAGATCGCCAAGCAATAAGGCCAGGCGATCCACAAGAGGTAAAGGTAGGGCAATGATGTTTCAAGCAAGCGAGGTGCGGCAATGGCACTGATGATTACCGACGATTGCATCAACTGCGACGTCTGCGAACCGGAATGCCCCAACGAGGCCATCTACATGGGGCCGCAGATCTACGAGATCGATCCGGACAAGTGTACCGAGTGCGTCGGTCACTTCGAGGAGCCGCAGTGCCAGCAGGTCTGCCCGGTGGCCTGCATCCCCTTCAACCCGGCCTGGCGCGAAAGCCGCGAGCAGTTGATGGAAAAGTACGAGCGCCTGCAGGCCGGGGCCAAGGCTTCCTGAGTCTTTCTCCGCCATCCTTGCCGAGATGCCGTTCAGTGTCGCGCTGAACGGCATTTTGGTTTTGTGAATGCGCATGCAAAGCACCCATAAGCCAGGCTTAATACTGGCTATCGGCATACGTAGATTGGCTACGGCGCAGAAAATGCCAGACTCGCGCCAGCCTCAGATTCATCCATCCGGCTTGCTCCCCGTACAACATGCACTCACTGCAAAAATCCGCCGTCGCCGCGCTGCTGCTCAATTCCACCATCTGGGGTCTGTCCTGGACCGGCACGCGCGCGCTGGAGGGCATGGGCCTGCATCCGGTGTGGACCACGGCCGCCATCTTCAGCGCCTGCGCACTGCTGCTGGTGCTGCTGCGCTGGCGCGCGCTGCCGCAGCTGTGGCGTCACCCGACGCTATGGTGCGTCGGCCTGGCCACGGGCCTGACCAACTGTTCCTTCAACGTCGCGGTGGCCTATGGCGACGTGGTGCGGGTGATCCTGCTGTTCTACCTGATGCCGATCTGGACCGTGATCCTGGCGCGCCTGTTCCTGCACGAAGCCATCACCCCGCGCTCCCTGGCCCGGGTCGCGCTGGGCCTGGGCGGCGCCTTCATCGTGCTCTATCAGCCGCGCCTGGGGCTGCCGCTGCCGCAGAGCCTGCCGGACTGGATGGCCGTGCTCTCCGGCCTGCTGTTTGCCATCACCAACGTCTTGTTGCGCCGCCTGCAGGGATTTTCCGATGCTGCCCGCGCCGTCGCCATGCTGGCCGGCAGCGGTGTATTGGCTGGTCTGCTGGGTGTGGGGTTGTCCCTGGCCGGCACGATCGCCTGGCCGCTGCACGTGCCGGTGGCGGCATGGCCGGTGGTGGGGCTGTGGGCAGCGCTGTTCCTGGTCTCGAACCTGTGTCTGCAATATGGGGTGGCACGCCTGCCGGCCAACATCACGGCCGTGATCATGCTGGCCGAGATCCTGGTGGCCAGCGCTTCGGCCTGGTTGCTGGGCGCGGCCGGCCTGCGTGCGCAGGACGTGGTGGGCGGCATCCTTATTCTGGCCGCGCCCTGGATCGTGCGTGACCGGCGGCCCGCCGTGCAGCCGGCCTGATCAGTCCGACGGCGCCAGCATTACGCGGTTGCGGCCGGCTTCCTTGGCCTGGTACAGCGCCTGGTCGGCCGCCTTGAGCATGGCCTGCTTGACCTCGCCCGCCGGCCGGCTGCGGTCCGGCGGCGACAGCGATGCCGCGCCGATGGAGGCGCTGATCCTCAGCGGGTCCCGCGAGCCCTCGATCATGATTCCCCGGCTGCAGATACCGGCACGGATGCGCTCGGCGATGCGGGTCGCGTCATCTCGCGTGGCATGCGTGAGCAAGACCACGAATTCCTCACCGCCGAAACGCCCCAGCGCGTCCGACAGGCGCAGTTCCTTCTTGATCCGTGCCGCGACCTCGCGCAGCACATCGTCGCCGCTCTGGTGACCGAACTGGTCGTTGACCCGCTTGAAGTGGTCGATGTCGATGAACAGGCAGGACAGGGCCGAGCGGTCGCGCTGGCTGCGCGCCACTTCTTCCTGCATGCGCTGTTCGATGTAGCGGCGATTGTTCACCCCGGTCAGCGGATCGGTCAGGCCGATATGCTTGAGGCGTTCATTGTTGATGACGTTTTCCAGACAGACCGCCGCGATGGTGGCCAGCCGTTCGATGAAATCGGTGGCCAGCGAGCGCGTGAAGCGCTCGCCATAGGCACTGCCCAGCGACAGATAGCCCAGCAGCCGGTGCTGGCGCACCAGCGGCAGCACCGCCACGCTGACCGGCTGGTAGTGCGGGAACAGCGGTCCATGCAGCGCCGCCACGTATTCGCCCAGGCGCGGCTTGTCCTCGGGCAGGGCATGCTGGTCGTCGATGAAGGCCAGCGGACGCGTCAGGAACAGCAGCTTGGGGAATTCGTTCACGCCGATCTGCAGGTCGCGCAGGATGCGCTGGATCGCATAGTCGCCATCGATCAGCGACAGGGTCACCGTCTCCAGGCTGAACACCCCCGGCATGACCGTCAGCATGACCTCGATCAGTTCGCGGAATTCGCTGGCGCCGATCAGCTTGAGGTCGAACGCCTGATGGCGCTCGATGATGGACTGGTTGATGTGTGCCTGCTGCAGCAGGTCCTGCAGTTCGGCCCGCAGTTGTTCGTTGTCGGCAATCAGCGATTCCATAGCGATGGTCGATCTCATGTGCTCATCTGCATTTTCCGGCACCGGCCGGCCCCTTGCCCTGACCGGTCGCCCGGCCTCCCAGCGGCCGGTTTCGCTGGTGGCGACCGGCCTTGCTACCATGCAATATATCGACAGCATCGGCGTCGGCTTGATGCCGCCGCGCCTGATTTTTTTACCAGCAAGAACCGTTCCTGTCCTGGCCGCCCGCTCAGGCCGCCTGCGGTGCGAAGAAGCGCGTCCCCATCTCTTCCAGGCCCAGCGTGCGCAACACCTCCTGCAGGCGATCGGCCGGACGGCGGCGCGGCAGGTCGCGGTATTGGGCGACGATCAATTCATTCTTCATCGAATGTTCCCAGCCCACCAGTTCGGTCACGCTGACCTTGTAGCCATGCGCTTCCAGTTGCAGGCAGCGCAGCACATTGGTGACCTGGCTGCCGAATTCGCGGGTATGCAGCGGATGGCGCCAGATTTCCGTCAGCGAATTGGCCAGCGACTTGCCCTTGTTGCGGTTCAGGACCGAGGCCACCTCGGCCTGGCAGCACGGCACCAGGACGATGAAGCTGGCCTCTTTGGCCAGCGCGAAATGGATGGCGTCATCGGTGGCGGTGTCGCAGGCATGCAGGGCGGTCACCACATCGATGCGTTCCGGCAGGTCGGGCGAGCTGATCGAATCGGCCACCGACAGGTTGAGGAAGGACATGCCGCCAAAACCCAGGCGCACTGCCAGTTCCTCGGACTTGCGCACCAGTTCCTCGCGGGTCTCGATGCCATAGATGCGCGGCGCACCCGCCAGCGCCTTGAAGAACAGGTCGTAGAGAATGAAGCCGAGGTAGGACTTGCCCGCGCCATGGTCCACCAGACTCACGTCCGGATGGTCGGCCAGCACTTCCTGCAGCAGCGGTTCGATGAACTGGTAGAGGTGATAGACCTGCTTGAGCTTGCGGCGGCTATCCTGGTTCAGCTTGCCGTCGCGGGTCAGGATGTGCAGTTCCTTGAGCAGTTCGATGGATTGGCCGGGACGGATCTCATGCGCCTGCGGCGCAGTGTCGGCATGGCCGGTGGCATTGGCTGCGCCGGCTGCAGTGGCAGCGGTGACGGGTTTGCCACGACGCTTGTTGCGGCCGGGGGCGCTGGGGGCTTGCTTGCTCATGGTGCTGCACTGGCGAAGAGCCGGCGCGGAGCCGGCGGGTTGGTATCGGGGGCGGGACGGGTGGCGCGCGTGCGGGTACAAGTACAAGTACAACAAGTGCGCAGCCAGGGCCTGCCGTGGCCGGGCATTTTACCTGATCCGGATGGCAATCTCGTGAAGTGTTGCCGCCACGCCAGCCCTGTTGCCAGCCTGCAAACATCCAGGCAGCAGGGCTGGCGACCTGCCAGGCGCAAGCAATCAGCGGCCGCTGAACACCGCTGCGCGTTTCTGCTGGAAGGCGGCGATGCCTTCCTGGCGATCGGCACTGGCGGCCATCAGGGAAAAGGACTTGCGCTCGAACAGCAGGCCAGCCTCCAGCCCCAGTTCGAAGGACTGCAGCATGGCCTCCTTGGCCAGGCGCACCGCCAGCGGCGATTTCTGCGCAATGGTGGTGGCCAGCGCCAGGGTACGCCCCAGGGTATCGGTATCATCCACCACCTCGGCCACCAGCCCGGCACGCAGGGCTTGATCGGCAGTGATGAATTCCCCCGACAGCACCATCTTCATCGCCAGCGGTTTGCCCACCGTGCGGATCAGACGCTGCGTGCCGCCGGCGCCGGGCAGGGTACCGACATTGATTTCCGGCTGGCCGATGCGGGCGCCGCGACCGGCGATGGCGATATCGGCATGCATCAGCAGTTCGCAGCCGGCCCCCAGCGCATAGCCGTTTACGGCCGCCAGCAGCGGCTTGGGGAAGCGGGCGATGGTGCGCCAGTACTGGGCGCGTACATCGAGCTGGGTGGCGATGGCGTCCTTCTGGATCATCTCGTTGAGATCGGCGCCGGCAGCGAAGGCCTGTTCGTTGCCGCTGATGACCACCGCCCGCACGCTGTCGTCGCTCTCGGCCCGCGTCAGCTCGCCGGCAATTTCCCCCAGGCTCTGGTTGCGCAGGGCGTTGCGCAGCGCCGGCCGGTTCAGGCGCAGATGCAGCACGTGCGGCCCATGTCGCGCCACCAGGAGGTCTTCGTGCTCCGGCTGCGGCGCCATCACGTCACCCGCTCGATCACCAGCGCGATCCCTTGCCCCACGCCGATGCACATGGTGCACAGCGCATAGCGGCCGCCGCTGCGTTCCAGCTGGTTGATGGCCGTGGTCACCAGACGCGCCCCGGAAGCACCCAGCGGATGGCCGATGGCGATGGCGCCGCCATTCGGATTGACGTGGGCGGCGTCGTCCGGCAGGCCGAGCGCGCGCATCACCGCCAGCCCCTGCGCGGCAAAGGCTTCGTTGAGTTCGATCACGTCCATCTGCGCCAGCGTCAGGCCCACCTGCGCCAGTACCTTGCGTACGGCCGGTGCCGGGCCGAAGCCCATGATCCGTGGCGCCACCCCGGCGCTGGCCATGCCCAGCACGCGGGCGCGTGGCCTGAGACGGTACTGGTCGGCTGCCTTGGCCGAGGCCAGCAACAGCGCGCAGGCACCGTCATTGACGCCCGATGCATTGCCGGCCGTGACCGTGCCATCGGGCCGCACCACGCCCTTGAGCCGGGACAGCGTCGCCAGCGTGGTATCGGGGCGCGGATGTTCGTCGGTGGCCACCAAGATCGGATCGCCTTTCTTCTGCGGGATCGCCAGCGGCGCGATCTCGTCCGCGAAGAAGCCGGTCGCCTGCGCCGCTGCCCAGCGTTGCTGGCTGCGCAGGGCGAAGGCATCCTGATCGGCGCGGGCGATACCGAATTCCACGGCCACGTTCTCGGCGGTCTCCGGCATGGAGTCGATGCCGTGCAGCGCCTGCATCAGCGGATTGACGAAGCGCCAGCCGATGGTGGTGTCGAAGACCGTCGTGCTACGCGAAAAGGCGCTGTCGGCCTTGCCCATCACGAAGGGCGCACGCGTCATGCTCTCCACGCCACCGGCGATCATCAACTGCACCTCGCCGCAGCGGATGGCGCGCGCCGCCATGCCCACCGCATCCAGGCTGGAACCGCACAGGCGGTTGATGGTAGTGCCTGGCACCTCCAGCGGCAGGCCCGCCAGCAAGCCGGCCATGCGCGCCACGTTGCGGTTGTCCTCGCCGGCCTGGTTGGCGCAGCCGTAGAGGATGTCGTCGACCCGGCTCCAGTCCACGCCGGGATTGCGCGCCATCAGGCTGCGTATCGGTGCGGCTGCCAGGTCGTCGGCGCGCACCGCGCCCAGCGCGCCACCGTAGCGGCCGAAGGGCGTGCGGATGGCGTCACAGATGAATGCGTCCATGTATCTCCTCGGTTATTGTTTATTGTGTGGTGATGCAGCGGCCCTCAGGCCGGGACGGCCGGGAAAGAAGCGGCCGCCCCCAAAGCGGGCGTGCCCTCGCTCTTCCTGCGGTTATCGATCACGCGCCTGGCCTTGCCCACCGAGGAGCGTTCGATCATCCCCGCCGGCACCACGGTGACCTTGGTGGAAATGCCCACATAGGTCTTGATGCTGTGCTGCAGTTCCTTCTCCAGTGCCTCTACATGTTCGATGGAGGCATCCTCGCGCAGTTCGGCGAAGACGCACATGCTGTCCATGTGGCCGTGGCGCTCGATCTGCAACTGGTATTGCGGCGCCAGTTGTGGCAGCTTCAGGATCAGTTCCTCGATCTGGGTCGGGAACACGTTCACCCCGCGGATGATGAGCATGTCATCCGAGCGTCCGGTGATCTTGTCGATGCGGCGCATTGAGCGCGAGGTCGGCGGCAGCAGGCGCGTCAGGTCGCGGGTGCGATAGCGGATCATGGGCAGCGCCTCCTTCGACAGGGAGGAGAAGACCAGTTCGCCCTCCTCGCCATCGGGCAGCACTTCGCCGGTATCGGGATCGATGATTTCCGGATAGAAGTGGTCTTCCCAGATCACCGGACCATCCTTGCTCTCGATGCATTCACTGGCCACGCCCGGCCCCATCACTTCCGACAGGCCATAGATATCCACCGCATCGATGCCGGCGCGCTGCTGGATTTCCGCGCGCATGGCATCGGTCCAGGGTTCGGCGCCGAAGATGCCGACCCGCAGCGAGCTGGTCGTCGGGTCCAGGCCCTGGCGCTGGAATTCCTCGATCACATTGAGCATGTAGGAGGGCGTGACCATGATGATGCTGGGCTGGAAGTCGCGGATCAGTTGCACCTGTTTCTCGGTCTGTCCGCCCGACATGGGAATGACGGTACAGCCCAGCTTTTCCGCGCCGTAGTGAGCGCCCAGGCCGCCCGTGAACAGGCCATAGCCATAGGAAATCTGCACGATGTCGCCGCGCCGCCCGCCGGCCGCCCGGATCGAGCGCGCCACCACCGTGGCCCAGGTCTCGATGTCGTTGCGCGTATAGCCGACCACCGTGGGCTTGCCAGTGGTGCCGCTGGAAGCATGCACCCGCACCACCTGCTCGCGCGGCACGGCGAACAGGCCGAAGGGATAGTGGTCGCGCAAGTCCTGCTTGCTGGTGAAGGGGAAACGGGCCAGATCGGACAGGTTCTTCAGCTCATCCGGATGCACGCCGGCCTGGTCGAAGGCGTGGCGATAATGCGGCACGTTGTCGTAGGCATGTCGGAGCGACCATTTCAGGCGTTGCAGTTGCAGTGCCTGCAGCTCGTCGCGGCTGGCCGTCTCGATGGCGTCCAGCTCGCCGGGTTGGGGAATGCGGGTGGTCATGCTCGTCTCCAGTCTGGTTGTCGTTGTTCGGGGTGTTCTGGTTCTGGTGGTGTGCGGTCGTACGGGGTCAGGGCGCGGGATACAGGCCCGAGATCACCTCCCCCTTGATGCGATAGGACTTGCCCCGGAACAGCGCGATCAACTTGCCGTCCTGGTTGCTCACGGTGATGTCGTAGACACCGGTGCGCCCCGCCAGCGAGCGTTCCTGCGCGTCAGCGGTCAGCACGTCGTTGCGCAGGGCCGGTGCCAGGTAGTCGATGCTGCACCCCGACGCTACCGTATTGAGATTACGGCTGTTGCAGGCGAACGCAAAGCAGCTGTCGGCCAGCGCAAAGATGAAGCCGCCATGGCAGGTGGCGTGGCCGTTGAGCATGTCACTGCGCACCAGCATGCTCATGCGCGCCCGCCCCGGAGCGATGTCCAGGATCTTCATGCCCAGCGCCTGGGAGGCGTTGTCGCGTGGGTACATGGCCTGGACCGTAGCCTCGGCCAGGGTTTGCGGGTCCGGTCCGGTTGCCGGGGCCGACGTGGAGAAGGCGGTCTCACTCATGGAATTTCCTTTTCGAGGCTTGCAGGCGTTGCAGCAGCGGCGACACGCGATAACGGTCCTCGCCATAGGTGGCACTGAGTTGGCGCAATACCTTGGCCACGGTATCCACGCCGATCGCATTGGCCCAGGCCAGCGGGCCACGCGGATAGTTCACGCCCTTCTTCATGGCCATGTCGGCGTCGGCGGCGCTGCACACGCCCTGGTTGACGGCATCGGCGGCTTCATTGATCAGCATGCACACGGTGCGCATGACGATCATTGCGGGAATATCGGCCATCGGCGAGAGCGTGAAGCCGCAGGCCTGCAACACCCCGGCTACGGCCTCATAGGCGCGTGGGTGGCACTGGTCGGCCTTGGTCACCATCAGCCGGCTGGTGGTGGCATAGTTCAGCGCCAGGTCCACCAGCACCACGTCGGGCATGTCGTAGTCGTAGGATTGCTGGGTGGCGGTCCGCCCTTCGGTGACATAGAGGCGCCCGGGACCGGCTTTCATGAGCAGGTGGTCGGCACGCGGCGGATGGTATTCGACGCGACCCTTCTTGTAGCGCGCCCGGATCACTTCCACCAGCGGATGGGTACCGAAGATCTGCAGTGCCACCGTCGGCGTGTCGCAGGGCTGTTCGTCCTCGATCGGTAGCGGCACTTCCTCCGCGCTGTATTGATAGAAGCCACGCCCGCTCTTGCGACCCAGGTGACCGGCATGCACCAGTTCCTGCTGGATCAGCGAGGGTGTGAAACGTGGATCGTTGAAGTAGGCCTGGAACACCGATTGGGTGACCGAGAAGTTGACGTCGTGGCCGATCAGATCCATCAACTCGAACGGCCCCATGCGAAATCCGCCAGCTTCGCGCATCACGGCGTCGATCGTGGCCGGTTGCGGACCCCGCTCGTTGAGGACCCGCAAGGCTTCCGCGTAATACGGGCGCGCCAGACGATTGACGATGAACCCCGGGGTGGAACTGGCAAAGACCGGTACCTTGCCCCAGGCGATGGCAGTGTCATACACGCACTGCGCCACGGCGGCGTCGCTGGACAGGCCGCGGATGATCTCCACCAGCTCCATCTGCTGCACCGGGTTGAAGAAATGCATGCCGACCAGGCGTTCCGGTTGACGCAGCGACGCGGCGATGCGGGTGTGGCCGAGTGTGCGCATGGTGTCGCGCTCCAGGTCCAGTTGCTGCTCCAGCGTATGCGCCGGGCTACGGTACAGGGTGGCCTTGGTCGCGGCCAGGCCCAGGGTCGCCGCGCTGGCAAATTGCCGGGCCATGGCGCGGGCCTGCACCATCAGCTCCGCATCGTCCACGCATTGCCAGATCAGGCCCCATTGTTCGGCCTGCTCGGCGCTGATCCTCTGGCCCAGCAGCGCCATGCCCATGGCGCGGGCGGTGCCGACCAGGCGCGGCAGGAAATAGGTGCCGCCGGTATCGGGAATGAGCCCCAGCTTGCAGAACACTTCGACGAAGCTGGCCGGGCAGCCGGAGTAGGTCGGCGTGATCACCACCGTGCAGTGCATCTGCTGCGCCGGGTCGTGCTGCAACTCCACAGCGCGCACGATGCCCAGGTCAACCACCGAGATCGCCGGAATCTCGGGGTCGGCGATCTCGTCCAGCCAGTTCCAGATGCGCGCCTGCAGCGCCGCCAGTTCGCTGTCCGCCTGGGCGGACAACAGCTTGGTCGGGGTTGCCGGGCTCACGCTCACCACGCCGCCCCGGGATAGCTGCGCTGCAGGAACTGCATCTCCGCCAGCAGGTAGCCCAGGTGTTCGGTATGCCGGCCCTGTTTGCCGCCGCTCTGCATCCACAGCCCGGCCGCCGGGATGGTCAGGGTGGCCGCCAGCAACACCTCGGTGACATGCTGTTGCCATTTCTGCTGCAGTTCGGTCAGCGCAGGCGCCAGGCCCTGTTGGTGCATGGCCGTGTCCAGCGCATCGGGCGTGAACAGTTCGCCGGTG
Source organism: Herbaspirillum sp. AP02 (assembly GCF_015767275.1). GTDB lineage: Bacteria > Pseudomonadota > Gammaproteobacteria > Burkholderiales > Burkholderiaceae_D > Herbaspirillum. The sequence continues at coordinate 9,460 of NZ_JADWMY010000007.1, read as the reverse complement.
TACATCCACAGGGCATCGATGGCGGCCTGCATGCGGCGGTGACTTTCTTCGGTACCGTCGCCCAGGCGGATCACCAGGTCGGTACTGCGGCGCACGTGATAGGTCACTTCCTTCAAGCACTTCTGGGCAATCTCGACGATGCGGGCATCGTCGGACTGGCACAGGCCCTGCAGCAGGAAGTAGTGCCAGACATCGAACAGGAACTGGCGCGCCAGCGTATCGGCATAGCTGCCATTGGGCAGTTCCACCAGCAGCAGGTTGTGGAACTGGTGGGCGTCGCGCAGGAAGGCCAACTGGTCCTCGCTACGCCCCTGGCCTTCCAGCTCGCCGGCATAGCCCAGCCACAGGCGGGCCTGGCCGATCAGGTCCAGCGAGACGTTGATCAGGGCCATGTCCTCTTCCAGCGCCGGCCCCTTGCCGCACCATTCGGACAGGCGTTGCGAGAGCACCAGGACGTTGTCCCCCAGGCGTCGCACGTAATCGGTTTTGCTTGTCATGTCGGGCTCCGCTTCACAGGTTCTTCAGTTCGGCCGGCATGGGGAAGAAGGTCGGGTGACGATAGACCTTGCTGTTGGACGGCTCGAACAGCGGCGCCTTGTCGCCCGGGCTGGACGAGACGATATCGGCGGCCCGCACCACCCAGATGCCCACGCCCTCGTTGCGGCGGGTGTAGACGTCGCGGGCATTGTTGATGGCCATCTCGCCATCGGGGGCATGCAGGCTGCCGACGTGTTTATGCGCCAGACCGTGCTGGCTGCGGATGAAGACTTCCCAGAGAGGCCATTCCTTGCTCATGATCGATTTCCTTGTTGGCGGGCCGCACAGGTGGCGGCCACTGGCATTGTTGTGAAATGAAACGTTGGCGATTGCAGCTAATTGCTGGAAGAGACGGTCGCTTCAGGCCGCCTTGCGGGTGGCCTGCTTGTCGGCGTGCGCCACCAGGGCATCGCGGAACCATGCGCCGTCCTCGTAGGCCTGCTTGCGGGTGGACAGGCGCTCGCGGTTGCAGGGGCCGTTGCCGCGCACGACGTTGTGGAATTCGTTCCAGTCGACCTGGCCGAAGTCATAGCGACCACGTTCTTCGTTCCACTTCAGGTCAGGATCAGGCACGGTCAGGCCCAGGTACTCGATCTGCGGAATGGTCTGGTCGACCATGCGCTGGCGCAGTTCATCATTGGAGAACAGCTTGATGCGCCACTGCATCGATTGCGCGCTGTGTACCGATGTCGCGTCCGACGGGCCGAACATCATCAGTGCCGGCCACCACCAGCGGTTCAGCGCGTCCTGCGCCATCTGCTTCTGCTCGGGGGTGCCACGGCACAGCGCCAACATGATGTCGTAGCCCTGGCGGGCGTGGAAGGATTCTTCCTTGCACACCCGCACCATGGCCCGCGAATAGGGACCGAAGGAACAGCGACACAGCGGAATCTGGTTGATGATGGCCGAGCCATCCACCAGCCAGCCGATGGCGCCCATGTCGGCCCAGTTCAGGGCGGGGTAGTTGAAGATGCTGGAATACTTGGCACGGCCGGCGTGCAACTCGGCCAGCAGGTCTTCGCGGGACACGCCCAGGGTCTCGGCGGCGCTGTACAGGTACAGGCCGTGGCCGGCCTCATCCTGGATCTTGGCCAGCAGGATGGCCTTGCGTTGCAGCGTGGGCGCACGCGTGACCCAGTTGCCCTCGGGCAGCTGGCCGACGATTTCCGAATGCGCGTGCTGCGAGATCTGGCGTACCAGGGTCTTGCGATACGCCTCCGGCATCCAATCCTTGGGCTCGATCTTGATGCCCGCATCGATGCGCGCCTGGAACGCCAGTTCTTCCGGCGACATCTCCTCGGCTTTGCGAACCTGGGTCAGGCCGGTGTCTACCATCTGTGCATACATGGTACCCTGCGCGCCCGCCTGACCTGCAAGCGCAAGATCGACCGTAACAAGAAGGACGTCAATGGCCAGGGCCAGGGTGTGGTGGCCTGGGATGTGGAGGTCAGCAATCAGGATGACGAGCTGGTCGCGTCCTATGACATCCTGACCCTGGTGGCCAAGCGACGGGTGGCCGCATAGTCGGTCAGCCCCGATCACCGTCGCAATCGGTGATTGCATAAAAGATATAAAAAATATAAACGGCTCGACGGGGCCGGAGACCTGCCCGGCCAGCCGCAGCGTGAACTGCGACGGCCGGGTAGAACAGGAGGAGACAAATGGATGCAAGCATATTGACCGTGCTGGTGCAGGACGGCATCACCACCGGCGCCATCTATGCGCTGTTGTCGCTGGCGCTGGTGCTGGTGTTTTCGGTGACGCGGGTGATCTTCCTGCCGCAGGGCGAATTCGTCGCCTTCGGCGCCTTGACACTGGCGGCGATCCAGAACGGCCAGGCTCCCGGCAGCGCCGTGCTATTGCTGGCGCTGGGCTGCGTGACGCTGGTGGTGGAGGCCGGCAGCGCGTTGCGTCTGCCGCAGTCGCGCGCCCGCCTGCGGCGACGCTGGCCGTGGATGCTGGCCACGCACGTACTGGTGCCGCTGCTGGTGGTCGGGATCACCCGTTACGTCGCCCTACAGACACTGGCCATGCCGCTGCAGATCGTACTGGCATTGCTCATCGTCGTGCCGATGGGGCCGATGATCTATCGCGTGGCCTACCAGCCGCTGGCGCATTCCAGCGTGCTGGTGCTGCTGATCGTGTCGCTGGGTGTACACCTGGCCATGGTCGGGCTGGGGCTGTTGATGTTCGGGCCGGAAGGCAGCAACACCCGGCCCTTCACCGATCTGCAGTTCAACCTGGGCGAGAGTCCCGTGTCGGGGCAGAGCGTGATCGTGCTGGTGACGGTGGCGGCGCTGATCGCGGTGATCTATCTCTTCTTCGAACGTACGCTCACCGGCAAGGCCTTGCGTGCCACCGCCGTCAACCGGCTCGGCGCCAGGCTGGTGGGCGTGGGTATCAACCAGGCCGGCAAGCTGTCCTTTGCGATGGCGGCCGGCATCGGTGCGCTGTGCGGCATCCTGATTGCGCCCTTCACCATCGTCAATTACGAATCGGGTTTCATCATCGCCCTGAAAGGCTTCGTCGGCGCCATCTTCGGCGGACTGGCCAGCTATCCGCTGGCGGCACTGGGTGCGGTCTCGGTGGGCCTGGTGGAGAGCTTTTCCTCGTTCTGGGCCAGCTCGTTCAAGGAATTGATCGTCTTCACGGTCATCCTGCCCATCCTGCTATGGCGGTCGCTGACCAGTCACCACATCGACGAAGAAGCCTGAGGTCTCCACCATGCCATCCATGCCATCCATGCCATCCTTCATGACCCATCGCGCCGCCTGGCCGGTGCTGTTCTTCGCCATCGTGCTGGCCCTGCCGCAGCTGGGCCTGCCGCCGTTCTGGGTTACCCTGCTGTCCTATGTCGGCCTGTACGCCATCGTCGCCCTGGGGCTGGTCTTGCTGACCGGCGTGGCCGGCCTGATCTCGTTCGGGCAGGCCGCCTTCGTCGGGATCGGCGCCTACACCACCGCCTATCTCACCACGCAATTCGGCCTCTCGCCCTGGGTCGGCCTCCTGGCCGGCATCGGCCTGACTGCCTGCTCGGCACTGGTGATCGGCGCGCTGACCATGCGCATTTCCGGTCACTATCTTCCCTTGTCCACGATTGCCTGGGGGCTGTCGCTGTACTACCTGTTCGGCAATCTGGAGATGCTGGGCAAGCATGACGGCATCAATGGCATTCCTGCGATCAGCATCGGCAGCTTCGAATTCGGCAACGGTGGCTCGATGTACCTGTTGATCTGGGGCGTGGTGATCCTGGCGCTGGGTTCGGTCGTCAACTTCCTCGACTCGCGCGCCGGTCGCGCGGTGCGGGCGCTCAAATATGGCTACGTCATGCCCGAGGCCATGGGCGTGGATACCGCCCGGCTGAAGATCGTCATCTTCGTCTATGCCGCCGTGCTGGCCGGCATCTCTGGCTGGCTCTACGCGCATCTGCAACAGGCGGTCAATCCCACGCCCTTCGGACTGAAATACGGCATCGACTACCTCTTGATGGTGGTGGTAGGCGGTGCCGGCCATGTCTGGGGCGCTTTGCTGGGCGCGGGATTGCTGGCGGTGTTGAGCAACTTCCTGCAGGAGTGGCTGCCTGGCATCTTGGGGAGCGGCGGCAACTTCGAAGCCATCGTCTTCGGCATTGCCCTGGTGATCTTCCTGCAGTTCGCCAACGAAGGCCTGTGGCCGCGCCTGCAGGCGCGCTTCGGCCAGCGCCGGGCGCGCAGATTGCCGACCGGTGGCGCACCGCTGGCGCAGTTGCCCAAGCCACAGCGGGGCGAGATCATCCTGCAGGTCGAATCCGCCCGCAAGCAGTTCGGTGGACTGGTGGCGGTCAACGATGTCAGCTTCGCGGTCAAGGCCGGCGAGATCGTCGGCCTGATCGGACCGAACGGCGCCGGCAAGTCGACCACCTTCAACCTCGTGACCGGCGTGTTGTCGATCACCAGCGGCAAGCTTGAATACCGTGGCCAATCATTGGCCGGATTGTCGTCACGGGAAATCTGCAGCCGCGGCATCGCCCGCACCTTCCAGCATGTGCGCCTGGTGCCGGGCATGAGCGTGCTGGAGAACGCTGCCATGGGGGCCTTCCGTCGTGGTGAACATGCCCCCCAGCGCGGCATCCTTGCCAGCCTGGTGCGCGCCAATGCGTCCGAGGAAGCACGCATCCTGCAGGAAGCCCGCCACCAGCTGCAACGTGTCGGCCTGGGCGACCTGCTGGACCGGCCTGCCGGCAGCTTGGCGCTGGGCCAGCAGCGCATCCTCGAAATCGCCCGTGCACTCTGCTGCGACCCCGCGCTGCTCTTGCTGGACGAACCCGCCGCCGGTCTGCGCCTGAAGGAGAAGCAAGCCCTGGCGGCCCTGCTGGACAAGCTGCGTGGTGAAGGCATGGCGGTGTTGCTGGTGGAGCATGACATGGACTTCGTCATGCAATTGACCGACCACATCGTGGTCATGGAATTCGGCACCAAGATCGCCGAGGGTACGCCGGTACAGATACAGGTCCACCCGGCCGTGCTGGAAGCCTATCTCGGAGGAGCCCAATGATGACCGCCGCCACCATGAGTCTGCCGCTGCAGGAGCAGGCCGAAGTACGCACTGCCGTTGCCCCGGTCCTGCTGGAGGTCAGTGGCCTCTCGGCCCGCTACGGCAAGGTCGCCGCGCTGACCAATGCCACGCTGTCCCTGCGGGCCGGCCAGATCGTCACCGTCATCGGCCCCAACGGCGCCGGCAAGTCCACTCTGCTCAACGCCATGATGGGCGCGCTGCCCACGGGCGCCACGGCCAGTGGCAGGATCGTCTTCCAGGGCGAGGATGTGGGACGGATGGAGATCGAAGAGCGCGTCGCACGCGGCCTCTCGCTGGTGCCGGAAAAGCGCGAACTGTTTGCCAGCATGACGGTGGAAGACAACCTGCTGCTGGGAGCCTACAAGCGTCGTCGCCATGGTGAAGCGGGCTATCTGGATCAGCAGGATTTCGTGTACGCCCTGTTCCCGCGCCTGAAGGAACGTCGCAGGCAGGCCGCCGGCACGCTCTCCGGCGGAGAACGCCAGATGCTCGCGGTAGGCCGTGCATTGATGGCCAAGCCGCAGGTGTTGATGCTGGATGAGCCCAGCCTGGGCCTGGCACCATTGGTGACGCGCGAGATTCTTGCCATCATCAGCCAACTGCGCAGTACCGGCGTGGCGACCTTGCTGGTGGAACAGAATGCGCGGGCGGCCTTGCAGGTGGCTGATTATGGCTATGTGCTGGAGATGGGGGAGATTGCCTGCGAAGGGGCAGCGGCGGTGCTGGGGGCGGATGGGCGGATTGTGGAGAGTTATCTGGGGGTGGGGAGGGGGTAACCATAAAAAGAGAGATGGCCCTTTCTAAACTACCAAAGGAAGTCCTTTCATCATATGCAATCTCACTTTGGCTCTTCCTCGCTGTAGCAAGAAAGCATACACGCTTGTCGATGCGAAAATTTCGCGATGGCATCTACGTCGAAGGCCGGAAGCCTGCCATCTCACTTGACACGAAACCTGACAGCACGTTGTAGAACCGGGCACCAAGGCTACTGCGGTTGATGTCCGCGGCGAGAACTCGCTAAGGACGCCGTGACTGTAGGCGATAACTGCGCGTGGCACGCTACGTCGACCTCAGCCACAACCACAAGACCGAACAGAGAACCTATCGCTAGGTTGTTACTGCGACCAGCACGGTTGATATATTGGAGAATTCGACGTCAAGAGAGTCACAGAGGAAAGTCAATGTACTTCAACAGCTGTGCTCGAATCTCGGCAGGTTTTGCGGCAAGGTCCACAGTAGCAAACCGGATCGGATGGCCTTGGATAACGACAGTTTCATCGACCATTTGCTCCGCAGCGGGATGTAGCAACAAGCCGCTTGCTACATCCGCCAGTGGGTCGCCGCAACCGCTCTGCGATCGGAGAAGCGCAGCCCGGCGAGGTAGTCTGGCGAGAGTGATTGCATTGAGCAGCATCCGTGTACGAAATAATGGGGTAATGCTACCGCATATGGGGGTATTTTTTGTAGTCATTACCCCAATAAGGCGGCAATTACCTCATTTATGGAAGGTGCTGCGCTGCCCGTTCGTGTGACTTCTCTCACCATCCAGAAATAACAAAGCCGCGTGATTCGCGGCTTTGTTGTGCTTCCTGGATTTCGTCGTCTTTTCCGGTTTTCTGGAAAGCCTGTCCGCCCGCCAGATATTAGTTAGACGTTAAGAAGACACCCGCGAGTAACCGGCCATGGACATCGGTTAAAACGCTTGATTTTAGTGGATAAAGGCGCATTTAGCTAATGTCCATAGTCCTGCTCCCAAAATCCTCTCGAAAAATAGAGGGATGTCCATGGGGAGTTTTTTAAAGCGAACGGAATGGTGCTGGCGGTGGCAATAGCTCGTCAAGTTTTGCTTGTAGTTCGGCGTTCTCTTGTAGGACTTCGATTAAACGCCGTTCGACACTCAATAATTTTGACTGAGTTTCAATTGCCTGCGCCTCCAAAGTTGCAATTTTTGCAATTGCCGTCAACTTCCCTTTCTTCACTTTAGCGTTACGAATTCGCTTCTTTGAATCGAGTTCGTTTGTGAGCTCCAGGTAAGTTTGGATCTTCTTGATAACGCTAGGAAACCTGGACAATTTCAATGCAGATGGATCTTTCCCGGCCTCTTTTGCAACGTTGTTCTGAGAAACAAGCGTTCCAACCTCCACATTTAGTGGGGTTTTAAGCACAAGTCTCCTAAAGGCTTCGAGGTACATCTGTGCTGCCGGACCATCTTCCGGATCAGGCTGAAACAGGTGATCAAATTGCGGTGAGTTCAAGATATGTCCTCAGTCCGTTGATTTCCATTTGGAGCGCCTTATGACGCTTGGTGTCGGGCGCCACTTCTTTTACCTGGTCTTCAAAGCTAGCAAGTAGCGGTATTACAAATGCCCTTTTTGCTTGATCTAACTTTGCGGACTCGCATGGCTTTTTTCCATCGCCGCCGACACAGCGAGCTATTGACTCAATCCCACCATAGTCGCACTCTGATCTCTTGGTGCAACCGCCAAGCGTCGTAGATCGGAATGCGACTTCGCCTTTTCGAGCAGCTGCCTCGAGCTTTTTATAGTCATTCTTGTAAATGAGATGAACGTCCTTGTCTTGCTCAGTCTCCGCCCCAGATGCGGAAATATAACGCGCCTCAACCGAGGCCTGAATTTGTTTCGCAAGTACTAGGTACGCAGCTGAGACCACCATTTGCTGACGTGATTGATTGATACGCGCACTTGAAAAATGCTTGCCGTAGTATCTGGTCTGAAAGATGGTGAGATGCTTGAGGATCACTTGAACAGACGTATCGGAAACAAGGCCACTTGCAAACATGTTGATGCCGCCTGTGCGTCGAAGCTGATGGTAACTAAGGGGCCAGATCTTGCCGATCGCAAAAGCCCCTTTTTTGTGTAAGTTTGGGGTGAACATTTTTGCGAGAGTGAGATCGGCTTCAGTGATCCTCAGAACTTCTCTATCGAACAATTTTTTATACTGATTCACAACATCAGCATAGGGCTCGACTGTGTTCCGGGCTTCAGATATTTTCCCTTTATTCCTGGATGCAGACCAAGGCTCGGTGGGATGGAAGAACAGATGTGGATTGCTTAGGTAGGATTTTGCTGATTTTGATGCTTTATCTAAAACGCATGTCAATCGCATGTGCGCTACGGCTTTAGCGGCCTCTACAGCTACTACGACATGCGGGCTTGTCGGCCAGCGTGCATCGCTATCTGGATCGGTTTTTGTGGTTTCTCCGCAGATAAGTGGGATCGGTCCAACAATAGGGTCTTGCTCCCAAATGAGGCAATCAGCTCTCAAGGAGCCTATTTCTTCTTTTCGCTGAAATGTGAAGGCTCCAAGGTACGGTAAGCAGACTGAATTTATCAAACTCAGATAGCTACTGAACATATTGACTGTAAGAGTCTCTTGCTCAGAATCAGATGAAATCCATTTTTCGAGCAACTCTTCAATCTCGAACTTCCGTGCAGTTTCTCGGAAAGAGCCTTGATATGTTCCAGTGCGTAATGCTCTTTCGTAATATCTTTGCCCCGGATAAGAGAATGGCAGGGGAATTCGTTTGGGCTTTTCTATTGCATCCTTGAGTGTGCCGTAGTTATGTATGTATGAATCTAGGCAGAATTGGAAGCACTTTGCGATCTTGCCTTTATTAGCGAGAAAGTCGTCAATGCACTCTCGTTGACGATTTAAGGTGTACAGATAAATGCGAGGAGGAATGTATGCAACTTGCTCACTGTCTTCATCTTCCGATTTGGAATTGCTAGTTGCGAAGAGTTCTGCAAGTTTGGCGATTCCTCTGCCGTCGAGGATGTGAAATCCGAGCTGGTCTTTGGATTGGAGCAATCTGTCTAGAATAAGTATGAGGCGTTCTCTTTGAAGTTCTGTGGCGGCAATTGTGGGAATGGTGTTTATGATCAAAGGAAACCGAGATAAATCTCGAACGCGAATTGTGTTCTTTTCACATAACACGACCAGGCGACGTAATATACCGAAGTCATTTTTCAGCGTGCTCATACTGGTGTAGCCGTTAGGGCCGTAAATCAATACCGTTACGAGTAACCGAAGATCCCACTCATTTTCCTTTCCGATCGGATGAGTACGTACCCCTCCGCTTGAGCCGTAGATCGCCCGGTTGAAGTGTGTTCGAAATTTGCAGCCGTGTATTGTTGTCCAATCCCAGCAGAGGTCGCCCCAGCAAGAAAGGGTATTTCCATCCTCGTCCTCTGTTATTGGGAAATCAAGTGGGGGTGGGAACGAAGGCTGTTGATTTGCTCGCAGAATTGACCCTCGCCATCTGACCCACTTTCCACTGCCTTCCGAAGGCAGCTACGCGGTCATACGACCCCTCATATCCCAGCTCTTTCAGGTCCAGGAACATCTGTTT
>NZ_JADWMY010000006.1 GCF_015767275.1 Herbaspirillum sp. AP02 | reverse complement strand
GGGGTGGCGGGGACCAAAGGGCTCAGGGCAGACATGGGCGACCTCGTTGCAGTCTGGGGAAACGGAACAGCTGACAGGCAGCGCTGCCAAGGATTCTACACAGACCCGGGCGGCACGTGTGGTCGTTACCAGACAGATTGCCCTGCTTCACTGGGACTTGCGGGATGCCTCATCCAGCATGGCCTGACCCACCGCGTCGTGGCCCCGCTCCAGCAGCGCCTGGCCGGCGCCGATGATGTCGCGGACTTCCTTGTTCTGGCTCAGCTTGCGCTTGCCCTCCAGGCGCGTGATCTCGATCTCGATGCCGACGATGGCCTGCAACAGGGTATCGGTGAATTCGGCGGGCGCGTCCGACATCTTCCACGGCTTTTCTTCGGCGGCTTCGTGGGTGCGCGTCAGGCGCGCCACCACGCCGCGCACGTAGCGCTCGTCGTCGCGGATGGTGACGCGGCCATGGGCGTGCGCCACCATATAGTTCCAGCTCGGCACCTGGCGATGTGCTTCATGCTTGCTGGGGTACCAACTGGGCGAGATATAGGCGTCGCCGGCCGAGAACACCACCAGCACCGCATCGCCGTCGGCCAGTTCGCGCCACAGCGGATTGGCGCGGGCCACGTGCAGATGCAAGGTCCCCAGTGTGCCCTGGGCAGGATCGAGGTGACACGGCAGGTGATTGGCATCAAGCCCATTGGCGGTGTGCGAGACCAGCACGCCAAAGGGATGTGCGGTGATCAGCTGATGCAGCTCGGCAGTATCGTTCTGGGCGAAATGGGCGGGGACGTACATGGCGGTTCCTGGCAGGGTGGGTAGCGCACTATTCTATGACAATGCGCAAGACAATGGCGCTACCGCTCCCGAGATCAACGCGCCTGTGCTGCCTGTGCCGACTGTGCAGGCAGCGCGTCGAGCGGCAGCGCCGAACTGGGCAGGCCGAAGATGCGGTCGAACAGCAGGTTGAACAGGTAGGTATAGATCATGAAGAACACGATCAGCCCGAAGTCCAGCACCAGTGCGTCCCACAGGCTGATGTCCAGCCACCACGCAAACAGCGGCACCAGCATCACCACCAGCCCGCCTTCGAAACCGATGGCATGGGCGACGCGGCGACCGACGCTGCGGCCACGGCGTGGCTGGCGTGCCTCCCAGCGCTCGAAGAGGCCATTGAACACGAAATTCCACAGGAAGGCGATGGTCGAGGATGCCACCGCTGCGGCCCAGGAATGGGTGCTGTCGTGGCCGGCGAAGACCGTCAGGCCCACCGTGGTGAAGACGATGGCCAGTGCCTCGAAGAGGCTGGCGTAGACCAGCTTGCGTTTGAAACCTTGCATGAGTTCTCCTGTTGCAAGCCCTGGCCGGCCACAGGCTGTGGATGAGACAACACGGCTGGTCTTGCAATGGAAAGCATTCTATGATGATGTTTTTGATAGAAGAAGTCGGCTTCTTTCAGTTTTTCTGATAGATCGCTGGCCGCTTCGCCACCCTTCCCTGCCATGGCTTTCTCCAGCGACAACGTCAAGGTCTTCCTGGCCGTCCTCGACAGCGGCTCCTTCTCTGCGGCGGCGCGCGCACTGGGGCGCGTGCCCTCCTCGGTGAGCATGACCATCAGCCAGCTCGAAGCGGAACTGGACCTGGTGCTGTTCGACCGCACCGCCCGCGATGCCCGTCCCACCGAACTGGCGCGGGCGCTGGAACCGGATGCGCGCCTGCTGGCCAGCACCCTGCGCCAGCTCGACACCCACGCCCTGGCCATGCATCGCGGGCTGGAGCGCAAGTTGACGCTGGCCGTGGCGCCCGAACTGCTGTCCATTCCCTGGGCCCGGCCGCTGGCGGTCCTGGCCACGGAATTCCCCTCGCTGGAGGTGGAGGTGCTGTCCTCGCCGCAGGCCGACGCCATGCGCATGCTTTATGACAATACGGCGCAACTGGCGCTGGTCTTCGAGCGCCATGCCGGCAACGACCGCGAGGCCTTCCAGGAATTCAGCAGCGAGATGATGGTGGCCGTGATCGCGCCGGATCATCCGGCACGGCTGCGCAAGAAGCGCAAGCTGCGCTACGAGGACCTGTACGACATTCGCCAGATCGCCGTGGCCAGCCGCGATGCCCGCATCTCCGACCCGCGCTTCTTCCTGGCGCGGCAGATCTGGCGCACCGACAATCACCTGGCCACGCTGTCGCTGGTGCGCGAGGGCCTGGGCTGGGCCTACCTGCCACACAGCCTGGTGCAGACCCAGATCGAGGCTGGCGCGCTGGTGGTGATCGACTTCGACAACATCAGCAACCAGCAGCGCATGTGGGTGGACGTGGTCTGGAGCAAGGACCGCCCGCTGGGCCTGGGCGCGCAGCGCTTCGTGGCCCTCATGCGGGAGATGGCACCGAGCCGGCGCAAGCGCAAATGAGCGGCCTGCGCCGGCATCCGGGCCGGCGCTTGCTATGGCAATGGCAACGGCAATGCGACGCGCCGCTCAATACTTCCAGCGCAGGCTCACCGTGCCGTTGACCGGTGCCGCATAGTAGGACTGGCTCCAGTAGACGGTGGTCAGGTACTGCTTGTTGAGCACGTTGTTCAGGCTGGCCGACAGGGTCAGGTTCTTGCTGATGTCATAGCTAGCCATCAGGTTCAACACCGAGTAACCGCCCTGGTAGGCGGTATTGCTGCTGTCGTAGCTGCTCTTGCTCTGGTAGTTCAGGCTGGCGCCGATCTTGGCCTTTTCCAGTTGCGGCAGGCGATAGGTGGTCGACAGGCGCAGCTGGCGGCGCGGGACGTACTGGCGCACCTGCTTGCCCTCGTCACCGGTGATGCGTTGCCAGACCACGCCGGCACCGACCTGCCAGTCGCGGGTGAGCTCACCCGACACCTCATATTCGATCCCTTCGGAGCGCGCATTGATGCCACGGTAATAGGCGCGGGCGCCGATGGTACCGGCCTGCTCGGCCACATTGCTCTGGTCGACCTGGAACACGGCCAGCGAGGTATTGAGCTTGCCGTCGGCAAACTCCCCCTTCACGCCCAGTTCATACGAACGACCGCGGGCGGCGGCCAGCACGGCGCCGGCAGCGTCGGTTCGGGTCTGGGGATTGAAGATCTTGGTGTAGTTGCCGTACACCGAGAAATGCTCATCCAGGTCCACCGTCAGGCCGACATAGGGCGACAGCGCCGACTGCGCCAGCGCATGCGGTTCGCCATAGGCGTAGCCGGAGGCGTCGGCCTGGGTGTAGTTGGCCCCCAGCATCAGTTTCGCCCGGTCCGACAGGTTCAGGCGGGTGGCCCCATAGACGCTCTTGCGACGGTCGGTATAGCGACTGCCATCGGTCCCGTCATCGAAGACCGGCAGCGCAAAGCTGCCATCGAAGGCCTGCTGCCCGAACAGCTCGGTGCCGATGCCACGGCCGTAGTTGCTGACATCGACCACGCGGGAGTTGGAGACATTCACGCCCAGGTTGAATTCATGCTCGCGCCCCAGCAAGTTGTATTTGCCGCTGAGGTTGCTGTCCAGGTAGGCCTGGCGGTTCACGCCGGCATAGAGACTGGGATAGGCATACAGGCCGCCTCCGGTGCTCTTGTCGGGTGTGCCATAGACATAGAACAGGGCGGAATCGGTGCGCATCTCGTTATAGCCCACCGTGCTCTTCCATTGCCAGCCTGCGCTGAGGTCCTGATTCAGTTCGGCAAAGACCCGCTGCTGTTCGGTATCCATGCGCGACCAGTCCGCAGATGTGCTGGTATTGCTGCCGTAATGCGTGGCCGTGCCGTCGGTATAGCTCAGCGGCAAGGCTCCCCACATGGCGCCCTTGCCGTGCACTTTCTGATAGCTGTAGCCCAGGGTCAGCAGGGTGCTGCTGCTGAGGTTGGCCTCCACCACGCCGTAGAACAGGTCGCGCGTGGGGCGATAGCGGTCGAGGTAGGAATTGCCTTCCTGATGACTTGCCACCACCCGCGCCGCCACGGTGCCGGCCTCGTTGACGGCACCGGAGATGTCGGCTTCCAGCCGGCGGGTATTCCACGAGCCATAGCTGAGCGCCGCCGAAGCCTGGAAATCCGTGGTCGGCCGCTTGCGGATGAAGTTGATCGTGGCCGAGGGGTCGCCCGTTGAGGTGGTGAGCCCGTTGGCGCCGCGCACGATCTCCACGCGGTCGAACATGGCCATTTCGGTATCGCCGTACATCAGGCCGTAGGTCATGGGGATGCCGATGCCATCGAACATGAAGTTGGTGATGTCGAAACCGCGTGAGGTGTAGTAGGTGCGGTCGGTTTCCACGCGGTCCACCGTCACCCCGGGCGTGGTGGCGAAGACATCGTTGATGCTGGTGAGATGGAAGTCTTCCATCCTGGCACGCGTGACCACCGAGACCGACTGCGGCGTCTGGCGCGGCGAGAGCGAGAACTTGGTCGCCGAGCGGCTGCGCTTGACGGTATAGCTGTCGCTGCCTTCGGTGGGCGGCTGCTCGACCTGCGGGGCCGAGACGGTGACCTCAGGCAAGGCCCCGCTCTGGTCGGCGACTGCTTGCTGTGCCTGTGCACACAGGGTGAACCCGGCCATGCCGGCCATCAGCATGGCACGGCACAGCGGACGCAGGGAGGGATGGGAGTTTGATGCGGGAACGGCAGATGCAGAGAGGGAGGGTGACATCAAGGTTATCCTGATCGAAGAAAAATTTGTCAGTTTCATTTATATAAATACGAATGATAATGGTTCGTATTTGCTATAAATTTTATGCTGTCTTGCAGGTTTCGTCAGGAAATTTCGTTCATCTCGACGCGTCTTTACATTTGCCCTGGACCGCGAAACAGCTTGCCGAGCGACGCGCACGCGGACTGGTACGCAGACAAACGCGACAGAGGGAAATACAGGAAAAAGTACGGAGAAGGTACGGAGAAAGTACGAAGGGCGTGGCGACGGCCATACCACCAGCGGCAGCGCAGTGCAGGGAAGGAAAAGAAGGCGGAGAAGAAAAGTCAGCGAAGCTGCAGACCACGACGGAGCGACGCGCTGCGCTCCGCCGTCGCTGCATTTACTGCGGACTGGCCTGACGGTAGATGTCCGGCCGGGAGATATGCCAGACGAAATCGCCGCGATTGATGGCTTCGAATCCACAGCTGGCATACAGCCAGGGGGCCGTCGAGGTGGTCAGCATGACCCGGCGCAGCTTCTGCAGGGTGGGATGCTGGTTCACCGACTCGATCATCCAGCGGCCCAGGCCCTGGCGGCGCAGGTCGCTGATGACGAAGACGTCGCACAGGTAACCGAAGGTGGCATGGTCGGTCACCACGCGGGCGAAACCGATCTGCTCCTTGCCGCGATAGAGGCCGAAGCACAGACTGTTGGCAATGGCGGTGCGCACGGTGTTCAGGTCGATGCCGGGGGACCAGCTCGATTGGGTCAATACGTCGTGGATGAGGGGGATGTCCAGCCGGTCGGGATCGGTGTCGATGAGAAAATCATCGCGCCGCCAGATCAGGTGATGGCTCATGGTCGTTCCTTGCTTGATGGCTTGTTGTCGTAAAAAGATTGCCTGATGCGGTGCTGCGAAAACAGTTTGGAACGTTTCCCCTCTTCCGGTCGTGTCAGTGATTCATCTGCGCAAGGGCTATAGGCCGCCCGATTAATTGCCCGATTAATTGCCCGATTGATCGATTCCATTGATGAGATTTGTTCCGTGGCCGTTCATGATGCCACACCCGCCCCCGCCTTGCGCAAGGCTTTCCACCGGGCAAGCGGCCCGCACGACCGAGTTGCGACCAGGTTGCGCCCCCATCCGGCCACTGAAACATCGCTTGCACTTCCGTTACACCTCCCTCTTGCCGGTTGACGGACTATAGATTCACTTCAATGCGTTGGAAGGCGAACACTTCTTCAAGACCCTTCCTTCCCTCGCAACTCGGCAAGGAGAATGACGTGAACAAGAAATCCCTGTCCTGGGCCGCCTGCCTGCTGTTTTCGCTGGTCTCCGGCCTGCCGGCCCAGGCGCAAAGTGCCTACCCCGCTGTCCCACCTGCCCCGCCGGTCTATACCCAGCAACAGCTGGACCAGATGCTGGCACCGGTAGCGCTCTATCCCGATTCGCTGCTGGCACAGGTGCTGATGGCTGCGACCTATCCGCTCGAAGTGGTCCAGGCACAGCGTTTCGTGGAAGCCCGCCCGGGCCTTCAGGGCGACGGCCTGGCCCGCGCGGTGGCGCCCATGCCCTGGGACCCGAGCGTGAAGGCGCTGGTGCAATTTCCCTCGGTACTGGCCATGCTCAACGACCGATTGGACTGGACCCAGCAGATGGGCCAGGCCTTCCTTGGCCAGCAGGCGTCGGTAATGGACACCGTGCAGAACCTGCGCGAGCGGGCGCGCATCGCCGGTACGCTGGAATCCAGTCCGCAGCAGCGCGTGGTCGTGCAGGATGAAATGATCGAGATCGTGCCGGTCAATCCGCAGGTGGTCTATGTGCCCTATTACAACCCGGTGGTGGTGTATGGCGACTGGTGGTGGCCGTCCGCACCACCGGTGGTGTGGGCGCCGCCGCCGCGCTATCGCCCGCCCAGCTATGCATCGGGTTTCTCGGCCAGCATCAGCTTTGGCGCCGGTATCGGCGTGATGAGTGCGGTGTTCGGCGATGCCCGTCCGGACTGGCGGCAGCGGCAGGTGATGGTGAGCCAGACCCGCATCAACAATGTCACCAACGTGAACAATGTCACCAACATCAACAACACCAGGGTGGTCAATAACGTGACGGTCAACCAGCGGCCGGTGGTCTGGCATCACGATGCGCGCTATGGCGGCGGCGGCCGTTACGCCCGACAACCGGCGCCCACCCTGACCCCGCCGCCTGGACCGGCACAGGCACAGGCCGCGCCATCGTGGCGCGATCGCCCGGTTGCGGGCGCCCAGCCGCGCCCGCAACCGGTGGCCGATAATGTCCAGCAGCGCCTGGCCCAGCAAGACCAGTTGCGTCAGCGCCAGGCAGTGGAGCAGCAGCACCAGCGTGAGCAGCAGGCCAATGAGCAGCAACGCCAGCGCGAACAGATGATCCGCCAGCAACAGGATCAGCGCGAGCAACAAGCCCGGGAGCAACGTCAGCAGCAGCAGGCGCAGGAGCGGCAATGGCAGCAACGCCAGCAAGGGACGCAGCAGCAACTGCAGCATCAGCAACAGATGCAGCAACGGCAATTGCAGCAGCAACAGCGTGAACAGCAGATGCGCCAGCAGCAGATGCAGAACCAGCAGCATGAGCAGCAGCGCCAGGCGGAACAAGGTCGGGAGCAGGCCCGCCAGCATCAGGAACAGGCACAACGCCAGCAGGCTCAGCAGCAGGCGCGGCAGCAACAACAAAGGGAGCAGCAACGCGAGCAGCATCCACGGCGCGAAGAGCGCCGTGACGAGCGCACCTGAGGACGGTTCCAGCGCCCTCCTCGCCCGGCCCCGCCCCGGCAGAGCTTGCCATCCGGCAAACATGCGGGAGCGCGGGCCGCTTCAGTTATAATCTCGGGTTCTCCAGAGCTTTCCAAACAGGCGAACCGCCATGCAAGAACCCAGCAACGCACTCCCCGATGTCGCCAGCAGCGCTGCCGACGACGCCTCCGACACCGCCAGCGGCCAACGCAAGGTCTCGTCCGACCTGATCGCGCGCGAAGTGAAGCGCCGCCGTACCTTCGGCATCATTTCCCACCCTGACGCCGGCAAGACCACGCTGACCGAAAAGCTGCTGCTGTTCTCGGGTGCGATCCAGCTGGCCGGTACCGTGAAGGCCCGCAAGAGCGGCCGTCATGCGACCTCGGACTGGATGGAAATCGAAAAGCAGCGCGGCATCTCGGTGGCCAGCTCGGTGATGCAGTTCGAGTACCGCGACCACGTGGTCAACCTGCTTGACACCCCGGGCCACCAGGACTTCTCCGAAGATACCTACCGCGTGCTCACCGCTGTGGACTCGGCGCTGATGGTGATCGACGCCGCCAAGGGCGTGGAAGAACAGACCATCAAGCTGTTGAACGTCTGCCGCATGCGCAATACGCCCATCATCACCTTCATGAACAAGCTGGACCGCGAAACCCGCGATTCGCTGGAGCTGCTCGATGAGCTGGAGTCGGTGCTCAAGATCCAGTGCGCGCCGGTGACCTGGCCGATCGGCATGGGCAAGAACTTCCGTGGCGTGTATCACCTGCTGCGCGACGAGATCATGCTCTTCAAGGCCGGCGAGGAACGCGCCAACGGCAATGTGGAAATCATCAAGGGTATCGACAACCCCAAGCTGGCAGAGATGTTCCCCTTGGAGATCGAACAACTGAAGATGGAAGTGGAGCTGGTGCATGGCGCCTCGCATCCCTTCAACCTGGACGACTTCCTGGCCGGCGTGCAGACCCCGGTGTTCTTCGGCTCGGCCATCAACAACTTTGGCGTGCGCGAAATCCTCGACGCGCTGCTGGACTGGGCGCCCGGTCCGGGCAGCCGCGACGCCACGGTGCGCGCGGTCACGCCGACCGAGGAGCCCTTCTCCGGTTTCGTCTTCAAGATCCAGGCCAACATGGACCCGGCGCACCGCGATCGCATCGCCTTCCTGCGCGTGTGCTCGGGCCGCTTCGAGCGCGGCATGAAGTTGAAGCACCTGCGGCTGAACCGCGACATCAAGGTGTCTTCGGTGGTGACCTTCATGGCCTCCAGCCGCGAGCAGGTGGAAGAAGCCTACGCCGGCGACATCATCGGCCTGCCCAACCACGGCAACATGCAGATCGGCGACAGCTTCTCCGAAGGCGAGATGCTGCAGTTCACCGGCATCCCCTACTTCGCCCCGGACTTCTTCCGCGTGGCGCGCATCCGCAATCCGCTCAAGATCAAGCAATTGCACAAGGGCCTGCAGCAGCTGGGTGAAGAAGGCGCGGTGCAGGTCTTTAAGCCCGTCACCGGCAGCGACCTGATCCTGGGCGCGGTGGGCGTGCTGCAGTTCGAAGTGGTGGCCAGCCGCCTGCTCAACGAATACGGCGTGGATGCCGTCTTCGAAGGGACCAGCATCAGCAGCGCACGCTGGGTCACCTGTGAGGACAAGAAGAAGCTGGCCGATTTCGAACGCTCCTCGGCCGGCGCCAACCTGGCCATCGACGCCGCTGGCAACCTGGCCTATCTGGCCAGCTCGGGCGTGAATCTGCGCCTGACCCAGGAACGCTGGCCGGAAGTCACCTTCCACGCTACCCGCGAGCACGCCGCCAAGCTGGACTGATCCGCCCGCACTGCGTGGCCGGCCAAGATGTCGGCCCAGGCGTCATCCAAGAAAAATCGCCCGACAGGCGCAAACCTGTCGGGCGATTTTTCTTGGTGCGACGTCAGGATTACTTGGCGTTCTTGTAAGCTTCCACGCCAGCCAGGATTTCGGCGCGGGCGGCATCCGGGCCTTCCCAGCCTTCGACCTTGACCCACTTGCCCTTTTCCAGGTCCTTGTAGTGTTCGAAGAAGTGCTTGATCTGGTTCAGGCGCAGTTCATTCAGGTCTTCCGGCTTTTGCCAGTGGGTGTAGATCGGCAGGATCTTGTCGACCGGCACGGCCAGCAGCTTGGCATCGATGCCGGACTCGTCGGCCATCTTGAGCACGCCGATCGGGCGGCAACGCACCACCACGCCCGGGAACAGCGGGAACGGGGTGATCACCAGCACGTCCACCGGGTCACCATCCTGCGACAGGGTCTGGGGGATGTAGCCGTAGTTGCACGGGTAGTGCATGGCGGTGCCCATGAAGCGGTCGACGAAGATGGCGCCGGTGTCCTTGTCCACTTCGTACTTGATCGGATCGGCGTTCATCGGGATCTCGATGATCACGTTGAAGTCATTGGGCAGGTCGCGGCCGGCGGGGACGTTGTTCAGGCTCATGGGATTCTCACTAGGGAAAGAAAACAGAAAGCTTTTTCGCGCAGGCGGTACGGCGGGCCTGATCGCGGAAAGCCGCAATTATAGCGGCAATCGGACTTGGGTCTGCATCTTGGCGGCTGCAACTTACGCCAACATGACAGCCGCCCGCAAAAAAGGCGGAAGGGCTTGCGCCGCTTCCGCCTTGGTCATTCCTGCCTGCAACAAGTTCAACGGATGGCCGTGGCCAGGGCGCATTGCTTGTAGTGGGCGGCGGCCTGATCCGGCTGGTCCAGTGCTTCATGCAGCTGCGCCAGCGCCAGATGGGATTCGCGCACGGTACGCGGCTCGATGGCATCCGACAGGGCTTGCTCCAGATGGCGCTGGGCCTTGCCCCACAGCTTCTGGCGCAGGCAGAACATGCCCAGGGTCAGGGCCAGTTCGGCGTCGGTGGGATTGCGGGACAGCCAGGATTCGCAATGCTCGATCTGCGACAGCAGCGCCGGGGACCCGGCCTCGGCCGTCGAATCGCGGTAGGCACGCAACAGGCGGATATCCCAGTCGGCCGCCAGGGCGCGCTCCAGCAGACTGCGTGCTTCGTCGTGCAGGCCACGGCTGGAGAAGGCCTGGGCGGCGCGCACGGCGATGTAGGGCTTGAGCTTGTCGGTCCCGGGAACACCGTTCCAGAGCAGGCGGATCGACTCGGCATCATGCACCCTGTCCGACAGCAAGGCGTCGTAGGACATCTCGCGCAGGCGATTGGAGAGGGCCGGATGCAGGGCATTGCGCTTGTCCAGGGTCTGCAGCAGGCGCAACACCTCGGGCCAGTTCTTGGCCTGCTGGTTGGCCTTGAGCGCCCACTGCAGCGCCTGGATGTGGCGCGTGCCGTTGGCGTTCAATTCTTCCACCGTCTCCAGTGCCTGCTTGAAGTGGTGTTCATCCACCTGCAGTTCGAGCGCGGTCATCAGACGCGCCGCCTTCAGGGTGGGATCGACCTCGGTGCTGGCCAGCCAGATGTCGCGGCGTTCGCCCTGGCGCATGCGATGCGCGGCGCGGGCGGCGATCAGGGCCGCGATGCCGGCGTTGTCGGCCAGGTCGGAGGCACGGGTGGCCGACTTTTCAGCCTGACCGAAGCGACCTTCGAAATAGGCCTTGAGCGCATCGCGCAGAGCCTTGTTGCTTTCGTTCTCGCGCTTGGCACGGCGATAGGCGATCACGCGGCCGGGCAGCTTCTGCGTCAGGCGTACGGCGCGAATGACCACGTAGATCGCCAGGAACAGCGCCAGCACCGCAAAGATGAAGAAGTTCAGGGACAGGTCGATGCGGTACGGCGGATAGAACAGCACCACATTGCCGGGGTTGAAGCGTGCCAGCACGGCCAGGCCGATGGCGGACGCGAAGAGGGTCAGGAGCCAGAGCAGTATTTTCATATCAGGTTTCCGTCAGCGGCTCAGGGACGGGCCTTGTAGTTGCGCACCGCATTGAGGCTTTCCGCCAGCGTGGGCAACTGGATGGACAGGTTGCTGCCCTGCACCTGCTTCAACAATGCCTGGGTGGTCTGGACCTGCTTGGCGCGGGTGTCGTAGTACTTGGCAATGGTGTCCTGGGCCGAGGCCAGATCGTTGCGGAAGGCGAACTCGTTGCGCGAGAGCAGCGCCAGGCGGGCATTCAAGAGGCGCAGCTTGAGGTTTTCGCGAACGAAATAGGCCTGACCGGGCGAGAGCAGGATCGCCTCGGGCGTCTGCACTTCGCGGATGCGCACCAGCTGGCGCAGCTCGGCCCACATCTCGGTGCTCATGCTCTGCCAGGTTTCGCGGGCGCCTGCCAGCCATTGCGACCAGGCGGAGGCTTCGGCCGGTGCGGCTTCGGCCTTGGTGTTGGTCTTGGAATGCGCAGCATTGCCCTTGGCGACCGGGGCCGGTGCCGGGCTCACGCGCTGCGGCCGGGGTTCGGTGGCCGATTCCACCGGACGCTCGTCCACCAGCAGCGGCATGTTGTCGATCTGGCCGATGGCGCTGTCCAGACGCACGGCGATGCCGGCGATATCCACCGTCGGCAGTGCCTTCAGACGTTCGATGTCGCGCGCGATGGCGCGGCGGATGGCGATGAACTGCGCCTTGTCCGAGCGCGACAGGCTCTTGTCGGCATTCTGCAGGGCGATCAGGGCGCCCTGGACGTTGCCGGCCAGTTCCAGCTGCTGATCGGCGGTGGAGAGCACTTCCTCGATCTCGGAGAGCGCCCAGTCGTCGCGGTTCTTGTTGAGGTCCTGGTACATCTGCTCCAGGGCCAGTTGCTGGCTCTGGGATTCGGCCTGCTTGCTGTCGAGCACGCTGACCTTGGATTGCAGTTCCTTGGTACTTTCCTGCACGCTCTTCAATACGCCCTTGAGCTCATTGCTGCTGTTGTCGCCGCTCTGCAGGCGCTGCGCCACTTCGCTGCGCAGGTCGCGCAGCTCGGAATGCGAGACCCACCATTGCGCGCCCAGGCCGGCGATGACCAGCAGCAGCACGACGGTCTGCGCCCGCTGGCGGCGGCGGATCACGGCGGTACCGTCCGGCGCGGTAAAGGTGTAGGAGGCCTGCGAGGCGGCCGTGCCAGCGCTCTGGCTGGCTTGCGGCTGGGGCTCCGGCAATTGGGGAGTGGATTGCTGTTCGTTCATGGGCTGGATTGTAACGCGGCAAATTACGCGGCCACTCAAGTAGCAGGGGCAGCAAGGGCAGCAAGCAGGCGCTCATCGCCTGAACCGGTCTGGATCACCCGCAGGAAGCCCTGCTCCCGTGCGTTCTCGGCGATCCTGTGGTGCGAGACAAAGATACGCTGTCGTTGCAGTTTTACCACACGTTCCTCGCCCCCGGCTAGTCTTGCCAAGTCCAGCAAATTGCGCAAGGCCTCCGAACTGGTGATCACCCAGTCGGCCCCACCATCCAGCAAATCCAGCAGCTGCGGGCGCGTTTGCGCATCCAGCACCGGGGCCAGACGGCGGTAGGCGGTCAGGTGCTCGACCTGCACGCCGTGTTGTTGCAATGCTTCACTCAGGAAGTCCCGACCGCTCTGGCCGCGCACGATCAGAGCTCGACGACCGCGCAATTGTTCCAAAGGGAGGGATTTCAGCAATTCTTCCGAATCCATCTTGTCGGCCCGCTGCGGGCCGTAGAGGGTGGCATTGTCCGCCTGCACGCCATGGGCGCACAAGGCCAGCCGGCTGCCCTCGCCGACAATGCCGATGGGCAGTTCACCCGGCCAGCCATCCAGGTGCGCGAATGCGGCATCGATGGCATTGGGACTGACGAAGACCACCAGCGCAAACTCCTGCAGGCGCGACAGCGTGGCCCGCAGGGTGGCGGCATCTTCGACCGGCGCAATCTGCAGTAGCGGGAACACCACCGCGACCCGCCCCATCTGCCGCACGTCATCGGCGAAGGCCAGTGCCTGCTGCTGGGGTCGCGTGACCACCACCGGCAAGCCTGTGACCGGCTTAGCTGGCAGCGGCATCGGCCTGGGCCTTGCAGGCGGCCAGGATGGCGTCGGCGCCACGGGCCTTGAGCAGATCGGCGACCTGGGCGCCCAGCGCTTCCGGCGCGGCGGCGCTGCCTTCGGCTTCGGCGGCAGCAGCCTGTTCGCCGTCGGGGGTGGCGATCATGGCGCGCAGGTGCAGGCGATCGCCCTCCAGTGTGGCGTAGGCCGCTAGCGGGATCTGGCAACTGGCACCGAAGATGCGCGAGACCGAACGTTCGGCCGCCGAGACCACGGCGGCGGCTTCGTCATGCAGCGGTGCCAGCAGACGCTTGATGTCGTCGCGCCCCTCGGGGATTTCGATGGCCAGCGTCCCCTGGCCCGGCGAAGGCAGGCTCTGCTCGGGTTCCAGGAAGGCGCGGATGCGTGCCTTCAGGCCCAGCCGGTTCAGGCCGGCCACGGCCAGGATAATGGCGGCATAGTCGCCGCGATCGAGCTTGCCCAGGCGGGTGTCGAGGTTGCCGCGCAGCGGCTTGACCACCAGTTCCGGATAACGGGCGGCGATCATGGCCTGGCGACGCAGGCTGCTGGTGCCGACCACGGCGCCGTCGGGCAGGTCGTCCAGCGAGGCGTAGTCGTTGGAGACGAAGGCATCGCGCGGGTCTTCGCGCTCCAGCACGGCGGCCAGCTCGAAGCCTTCGGGCAGGTCCATCGGCATGTCCTTCAGGCAGTGCACGGCCAGGTCGGCGCGGCCCTCGGCCATCGCCACTTCCAGTTCCTTGACGAAGAGACCCTTGCCGCCGACCTTGGAAAGCGTGCGATCCAGGATCTGGTCGCCGCGCGTAGTGGTACCGAGGATATTGATGCTGCAGTGCGGATATAATGCCGCCAGACGGTCCCGCACGTATTCGGCCTGCCACATGGCAAGGCGGCTTTCACGCGAAACGATGACGATGTTGGAAGGAGGAAATTCTTTCAAGACGGGCTTTCCGATTCAGTCGTGGCACCCGCGGCAGAGGAGACAAGGAAAGCAGGAGACCGGCGAATCCAGACTGTAAAACGATCAAAAACGCAGTTCAGAAATGAAACGCAACCATAAAAAACGAGGCAAATTCTAGCACGCACACCACTGGCAATCCGATCCACACGCACGACTTTCCTCCCCGAAAACCGCAGCAACCGTTGATCATGGCGACTACAAATCCAACTACACGCAGTGCCCGCTCCGCTCCTTCCACCTCTCGTCCGGCTGGCAGCAAGCCCGCCAGGACTGCCTCCACAGCCCATCCATCCAGCAAACCCGCTCGCGGCACCGACAAGGATGCGCCGCTCAAGGAAGATATCCGCCTGCTGGGCCGCCTGCTGGGCGAGGTGGTCCGCGAACAGGAAGGCGACGATGTCTTCGAAGTGGTGGAAACCATCCGCCAGACCGCCGTGCGCTTTCGCCGCGAGTCCGACGCCAAAGCCGGCTCCGAGCTCGACAAGCTCCTGAAGAAGCTGACCCGCGACCAGACCAATTCGGTGGTGCGCGCCTTCTCCTACTTCTCGCACCTGGCCAACATCGCCGAGGACCAGCACCACAACCGGCGCCGTCGGGCCCACCTGCTGGCCGGTTCCGAAGCACAACCCGGCAGCGTGGCCTATGCCCTGTCGCGCCTGGATGACGCCGGTGTCTCGGGCGCCCAGGTGCGCAGCTTCCTCAAGGAAGCGCTGGTGTCGCCGGTGCTGACCGCCCACCCGACCGAAGTGCAACGCAAGTCCATCCTCGATGCCGAGCGCGAAATCGCCCGCCTGGTGGCCGAGCGCGACCTGCCGCTGACGCCCCGCGAACTGCGCCACAACACCGAACTGCTGCGTGCGCGCATCGCCACCCTGTGGCAGACCCGCATGCTGCGCTATACCAAGTTGACAGTGGCCGACGAGATCGAGAACGCCCTCTCCTACTACCGCATCACCTTCCTGCGCGAGCTGCCGGCGCTGTACGACGACATCGAAGCCGAGATCGACAGCCAGTTCCCCTCGCGCGCCAAGGCGCGCATGGCTGAACTGCCACCCTACCTGCAGATGGGCAGCTGGATCGGCGGCGACCGCGACGGCAACCCCAACGTCAATGCTGCCACCATGCAGCATGCCCTGAAGCGCCAGTCCACCACCATCTTCGATTACTACCTCGATGAGGTGCATACGCTGGGTGCCGAGCTGTCCATCTCGACCCTGATGGTCGACGCCAGCCCGGAACTGCTGGCCCTGGCCGATACCTCGCCGGATCACTCCGAACATCGCGCCGACGAACCCTACCGACGCGCCCTGATCGGCATCTATGCGCGCCTGGCGGCCACCGCCCGCGCGCTGGGCGTGGTCAACATCCTGCGCCAGGAAATCGGCAGTGCCGCCCCTTATGCCAACCCGGCCGACTGCGTGGCCGAACTCGATGTGCTGGTGGCCTCGCTGCAGGCCCATCATGGTGCCGCACTGGTCAAGCCGCGTCTGGCCGGCCTCAAGCGCGCCGTGGAAATCTTCGGTTTCCACCTGGCCACGCTGGACATGCGCCAGAGTTCGGACGTGCACGAGCGCGTGCTGGCCGACCTGTTCGCCAAGGCCCAGGTCGAGGCCGATTACGCGGCCCTGAGCGAAGAGCGCAAGATTGCGCTGCTGCTGGGTGAACTGTCACGGCCACAGCTGCTGTACTCGCCCTACGTGCAGTACGCCGACGAGACCGACTCCGAGCTGACCATCCTGCGCGCGGCCCGCGAAATCCGCCGCCGCTATGGCGAGCGCGCCATCCGCAACTACATCATTTCGCATACCGAGACCCTGTCGGACCTGCTGGAAGTGCTGCTGCTGCAGAAGGAAACCGGCCTGCTGCATATCGAAGGCAACCAGTTGCAGGCGCTGGAGCTGATGGTGATCCCGCTGTTCGAGACCATCCCCGACCTGCGCTGCGCCGCCGAGATCATGCGCGGCTGGCTGACCCAGCCGCAGGTCAAGGGCCTCATCGCCAAGCACGGCAAGCTGCAGGAAGTGATGCTGGGCTACTCGGACTCCAACAAGGACGGTGGTTTCCTGACCTCCAACTGGGAGCTCTACAAGGCCGAGAACCAGCTGGTGGAGCTGTTCAACGACGCCGGCGTCAAGCTGCGCCTGTTCCATGGCCGCGGCGGCACCGTCGGCCGTGGCGGCGGCCCCAGCTACCAGGCCATCCTGGCACAGCCGCCGGGTACCGTGAACGGCCAGATCCGCCTGACCGAACAGGGCGAGATCATTGCCTCCAAGTTCTCCAACCCGGAGATCGGTCGCCGCAACCTGGAACTGCTGGTTGCCGCCACCCTGGAGGCCAGCCTGATGCCGACCAACACCGACAGCAAGGAAGCCAGGAAGCTGGCCGAGTTCGAGCGGGTGATGGAGGAATTGTCGGAGCGCGCCTATCAGGCCTACCGCAACCTGGTCTATGAAACCCCGGGCTTCACCGACTACTTCTTTGCCGCCACGCCGATCGCCGAGATCGCGCAATTGAACATCGGCTCGCGCCCGGCGTCACGCAAGGCCAGCCAGCGCATCGAAGACCTGCGGGCCATTCCCTGGGGCTTCTCGTGGGGTCAGTGCCGCCTGCTGCTGCCGGGCTGGTATGGCTTTGGCAGCGCGGTGTCGGGCTGGCTGGGCGAGGCCGGCAACGCCAAGGAAACCACCAGGCGCCTGGCCACCCTGCGCGCCATGTGCAAGGAATGGCCGTTCTTCGCCGCCCTGCTGTCGAACATGGATATGGTGCTGTCCAAGACCGATCTTGCCGTGGCCTCGCGCTACGCCGGGCTGGTGGCCGACCGCAAGCTGCGCAACACCATCTTCGGCCGCATCACCGACGAACATGAACGCACCAGTGGCGTGCTCTCCACCATCACCGGCAGCAAGGAACGGCTGGCCGCCAACCCGCTGCTGGCACGCTCGATCAAGAACCGCTTCGCCTATCTCGACCCGCTGAACCACCTGCAGGTCGAACTGATCAAGCGCCACCGCGCCACCGCCGCTGCCAAGCGCACGCCGGAAGAACGCGTGCAGCGTGGCATCCACCTCACCATCAACGGGGTGGCCGCCGGCTTGCGCAATACCGGTTGAGCGTGGCTGCATCAAGTGCTTCACCCCAAGCTGCCCGGGATGACCGGGCAGCTTTTTTTCGCCCTGCCATGAGGAGGGCGATCATCGCCGGGAGACGCCCCGTCTCAAGTTCAGGCTTTACATGCCGATAACAGATGGATGAAGTGTCATTTGGCAAGACGACAAGCTGTTGCGAAGGATGGACAGCCACGCCCGAGGTTTGTGCAGGATCAGGTTTTTGCAGCGCAAAAAACCGATTTGCCACGCCGTTGACCTCTTCACTTTTGTAAAATAAGAGCTGAACGAATTTAGAACACGTTACCGTCGCAATCCCTGAAGGAGGTTGCTTCAGAGACCATTTTCCCGAGCCATGGGGCGGGCCTGGAAATAGACGGTACGGCATCGATACGGGGAATCACACACTATGCAACACTGGGGAAAACCGGTAGCTGCGTTCTGCATTGCAGCAACGCTGGCCTTGATCGGCGCACGCGTGCAGGCTGCGCCCAATGCGGCAGCACCGCCGCCACTGGAAGCGCGCCGGGTCTCGCTGACCAGCGTGGATGCCAAGGGCGGCAAGGCCACCGCGCTCTATGGCGTGTGGATCAAGGCGCGCAGGTCGCTCAACAGCAAGGGACCTTATCCCACCGTGATCGCCCTGCATGGTTGCGGCGGCCTCTACAGCATGGTGCGTGATGGCAAGGGCGAATTCACGCCACGCCACCTGGCCATGGCGCGGGTGCTGACCGACGCCGGCTACAACGTCCTGTTCCCGGACAGCTTTACCCCGCGTGGCCGCCGTTCCACCTGCCAGGACACCGTGGCCCAGCGCGAAATCAGCGCCATGAACCGGCGCTACGATGTGCAGGCCGCCATGCACTGGGTCACCTCCCAGCCGGATGTGGATGTCAAACGCGTCGCCCTGCTGGGCTGGTCGCACGGCGCCTCGACCCTGCTGGCCTCGATCAACCTGGCGGAAACCGATGTCGCCGTGCGCAAGATCCAGCCGCGCGCGGCCGTGGCCTTCTATCCCGACTGCCGCCCCTATGCCAAGTCCGGCGAAGCCTTCAAGCCGGCCGCGCCGCTGTTGATCCTGATGGGCGAGAACGACGACTGGACCCCGCCCCAGGCCTGCGAGGCGATCGAACAGAAGATGCAGGGTAGCGATACCGAAATCGCCCTGCGCCTCTACCCCGACACCTACCACGACTTCGACGCGCCCGGCCTGCCGGTACACGTGCGCATGGACGTGGCTGGCGTGGGCAAGCGTGGCGAAGGCGTCACCAGTGGCGGCAACCCGGATGCGCGCAGCCAGGCCTACCGCTCCATGCTCAACTTCCTGGATGCCAAGCTGAACTACTGACCACACCGGTCATACCGGCACACTGGCGACACGGCTCAAGTACCAAAACAAATGCCGGCCCCTTGCGGGTGCCGGCATTTGTCATTGGCTGCCTGCCAGAAGCAGGCAGAAGGCGATCAGGCCACCAGTTCCTGCATGCCTTCGCTCAGTTCCGGCAGCGGCGGCATCTCTTCGGTGAAGGTCGCCAGCGTCAGGCCCAGCTTGGCGGCCACCTCGACCGGGAAGGTCGATTCCATTTCATCGGCGGAATATTTGTTTTCTTCGGCCCGGGCGCGCCAGGTGGCCAGGTGCACGATGGCGGCGAAGGGATCGAACTTCCCTTCCAGCGGCTGCGGGAAGGCCTTGATGACCTGACTGAACTCGTCCGGGAAGCGCCAGCGACGGGCCAGTTCGGCACCCACGTCGGCAAAGTCGTAGCCAAAGGATTTGCGTTCCACGTCCAGGCGACGGGCATCCAGGGGGCCGGCCACCTTGTCCACCTGCAGCGCCTGCTCCGGCATGGCCGCATGCATCACCAGCTGGCCGATGGCATGCATCAGGCCCACCGTGAAGGCAAAATCGGAATTGAGCTTGGACTGCTTGGCCAGCCACTTGGACACCACGGCCGTATCCAGGCTGTAACGCCAGAACAGCTTCAGGTCCACGCCCGGCAGCTTCTTGAAGCTGCCCGCCATGCCGGTGCTGACCACCAGCGTACGCACGGTCATGAAGCCCAGCATCAGGACCGCGTCCTCCACCGTGCCGATGGTGCGCGAGACGTGGTAATAGGATGAATTGGCCAGGCGCAGGATCTTGGCGCTGAGGACTTGGTCGGCGGCCAGTTTCTTGGCGATCTCTTCGATCGAGACTGACTCGTTGTTGAAACTTTCGATGACTTCCTGCACTACCTTGGGAATGCTCGGCAATGCGGTTTGCTGCTGAAACAGTGCTTCCAGATTCATGCTTCTCTCCTGTAAGACGACCCCCAAACATCTTGCTCATGAGCGCTAACAGGACCACCCCCGTGGCAACTGCGGCCTGCCGTCGTCCCGATTTTTGCATCGGTTCATGCCGGCCCGGCCGGAAGAGGTAGCCCTTTCCTCACCGGGGTTCCCGCTCCCCGGATCAGTCATCGCCAATCGAGTATAGCCTTAGCTTTTGTCATCAGTACAAGGGTTTTTTGCGCTGCAAGAAGACTTGCGCAAAAACAACAAGCAAAAATGATGCCATGTGGAAATAATCACATTTCATCCCGGCAAACGGAAGGGTTCCAACTCCAACGCGCGGGAAGGGACGAAAAAAGCGTGCAGGCTGACCGCTGGCAAATGCGAAAAATCCGCGCCCCGCAGCATTTCCGGCTGCATTGGCGTGGCCTGGCGCAGTTGTGCTTGCTATAATCGCCCATTCTCCGGAATTCCCAATATGACAGACCAATTTGCTAAAAAGGGCGAAGCCTGGTCGGCTCGCTTTTCTGAACCCGTCTCCGATCTCGTCAAGCGCTATACCGCATCGGTGTTCTTCGACAACCGCCTGGCCCAGGTCGATATCCAGGGCTCGCTGGCGCACGCCGAGATGCTGGCCCACCAGGGCATCATCAGCGCAGCCGATCACGCTGAAATCCAGCGTGGCATGGCCCAGATCAAGGGCGAGATCGACGCCGGCAAGTTCGAATGGCTGCTGGACCTGGAAGACGTCCACCTGAACATCGAAAAGCGCCTGACCGAACTGGTCGGCGACGCCGGCAAGCGCCTGCACACCGGCCGCTCGCGCAATGACCAGGTCGCCACCGACATCCGCCTCTACATGCGTGGCGCCGTGGACGACATCGTGGGCCTCTTGCGCGAACTGCGCCTGGCCCTGGTGGACCTGGCCGAGCAGCACGCCGACGTCATCCTGCCGGGCTTCACCCACATGCAGGTCGCGCAACCGATCACCTTCGGCCACCACGTGCTGGCCTATGTCGAGATGTTCGGCCGTGATGCCGAGCGCATGCTGGATGCCCGCAAGCGTATCAACCGCCTGCCGCTGGGCGCCGCCGCCCTGGCCGGCACCACCTTCCCGATCGACCGCCTGCACGTGGCCAAGACCCTGGGCTTCGACGACGTCTGCCGCAACTCGCTGGACGCCGTCTCGGACCGTGACTTCGCCATCGAATTCTGTGCCGCCGCCGCGCTGGTGATGACGCATATCTCGCGCATGTCCGAAGAGCTGGTGATCTGGATGAGCCCGCGCGTGGGCTTCATCGACATCGCCGACCGCTTCTGCACCGGCTCCTCGATCATGCCGCAGAAGAAGAACCCGGACGTTCCCGAACTGGCACGTGGCAAGACCGGTCGCGTCAACGGCCACCTGATCGCCCTGCTGACCCTGATGAAAGGCCAGCCCCTGGCCTACAACAAGGACAACCAGGAAGACAAGGAACCGCTGTTCGACACCGTCGACACGCTCACCGACACCCTGCGCATCTTCGCCGACATGGCCCGCGGCATCAGCGTCAAGCCCGATGCCATGCGTGCCGCCGCCCTGCAGGGTTATGCCACCGCCACCGACCTGGCCGACTACCTGGTCAAGAAGGGCCTGCCCTTCCGCGACGCCCACGAGGCCGTCGCCCACGCCGTGCGTACCTGCGTGGACAAGGGTTATGACCTGGCCGACCTGTCGCTGGACGAACTGCGCGCCTTCTCGGACCTGATCGGCGAAGACGTCTTCGCGGTCCTCACGCTGGAGGGCTCGGTGGCCGCACGCGACCACATCGGCGGCACTGCACCCAACCAGGTGCGCGCGGCCATCGCCCATGTCCGCAAGGAACTGAACTAAGCAATCGCACCACCCTCGTCCGCTGGCCGGACGACATTCGCATGCCGCTGCGGCGCACCCTACCCGGGTGCGTGGCGACGGGTTGTAATTGCTGGCGCAGCCTGCTTTTTCGGGTATGCTGTGCCGGCTGTATCGAAAGAGGCCGCAAAACGGTCTTCAGAGGATGGAGCACAAGTCCCGGCCATCCCGGGCGTCTTTGCATCATCCTCGATGAAGGAATCGCCTTGTGACGTGGCGCCGGTCTGCGCTGCCTGACGGGGACGGTTTCTACAATATCTAACTGAGGAGAGAACTCGATGCAATTCAATACCATGCTCAAGACCATTCCGGCCCTGCTGATCGGTGCCACCCTGTCCTCGGCCGCACTGGCCGCCGACATCAAGCTGGGCGTCGCTGAAGCCCTGACCGGCCCGGCCGCCAAGTACGGCGTAGCCATCAAGAACGGCTTCACCCTGGCTTCCGAAGAAATCAACGCCAAGGGCGGCGTCAACGGCGACAAGCTGGCCCTGGTGATCGAAGACGAACAAGGCAAGAAGGAAGAAGCCATCAACGTCTTCAAGAAACTGATCTTCCAGGACAAGGTGCTGGCGGTGTTCGGCCCCACCCTGTCCAACTCGGCCTTCGCGGCCGACCCGATCGCCAACGCCTCCAAGGTGGTGGTCTTCGGCACCAGCAACACCGCTGACGGCATCACGGCCATGGGCCCCTTCACCTTCCGCAACTCCGTCATGGAAGCCGACGTGCTGCCCGTGACCGTCAAGGCCGCCGTGAAGCACTTCGGCATCAAGAAGGTCGCCGTGATCTACGGTAACGACGACGCCTTCACCAAGTCCGGCTACGACGTCTTCAAGGCCACCCTGGAACAGCAGAAGGTCCCCGTCACCACCACCGAGGCCTATGCCAAGGGTGACGTCGACTTCAAGGCCCAACTGACCAAGATCAAGGCCGGCAACCCGGACGCCATCGTGTGCTCCTGCCTGGCCGAAGAAGCAGCCAACATCATCCTGCAGACCCGCGCGCTGGGCATGAAGCAACCCTTCATCGGCGGCAATGGCCTGAACTCGCCGAAGCTGTTCGAGATCGCCAAGGACGCCGGCGACAACACCCTGATGGGCAGCCCGTGGTCGGCAGAGAACCAGACTCCCGCCAACAAGGCCTTCATCGCAGCCTACAAGGCCAAGTTCGGTTCCGATCCTGACCAGTTCGCCGCGCAAGCCTATGACGCCATGTACATCGTGGCCGATGCCCTGAAGAACGTGAAGCTGTCGGGCAACCTGGCCAAGGATCGTGACGCCCTGCGCGCCGCGCTGCCGGCCGTGAAGATCGATGGCGCCACCGGCAAGTTTGCCTTCCGTGCAGCCCCGGCCGTGGCCGGCAAGCAGGTCGGCTTCGATGCTGACCAGGAAGCCATCGTCAACATCGCCAAGGGCGGCAAGTTCGTGCTGCTGAAGTAAGCACGCGACACCTTGAAGCAAGGCTGCCGGTACGCCGGCAGCCGCAACGATACTCTCCCGCAGTTCCGCCGCAGGGGCATTGCCTTGCCCCTGCGGCGATCCTGGCGCGGGATGCGCAAGACACTGCCAGGCCGGAACGGGGAACCACAGGCAGCCAGTCGGGATGACAGGCCGCTGATTCCGGCAATACGACGTAACGAGGGACTTCGTCCGCGCCATGCATGCAGTGCAGGCAGCTGGCGCCGCGCCCCATCACCTATCGCAGGTTCCAATGTTAGAACAACAGCTCATCAATGCCCTTTCGCTGGGCAGCGTGTATGCGCTCTTCGCGCTCGGCTTCACGCTGGTCTTCGGCGTCCTGGGCGTGATCAATCTTTCGCACGGCGCGATCTTCATGCTGGGCAGCTATGCCGCCCTGCTGCTGGTCGAACAGATGGCACTGCCCCTGTGGGTGGCCCTGCTGCTGGCCATGGTGGCCACGGGCCTGCTGGGCCTGATCATCGACGTGCTGGTGCTCAAGCCCTTGCGTAAGCGCAATGCGCCTCACCTGATCCCCATGATCGCCACCATCGGCGTGGCCATCATGATCACCAACATCTCGCAGGGCCTGTTCGGCGCGGAGAACAAGCGCTTCCCCCAGGGCACCATCCCCGAGGAGAGCGTCAGCCTGGGCAACCTGCACATCACCGCCGTGCAAGTGGCCATCATCGTCATCGCCTTCGTGCTGATGGTGGTGCTGCTGGGCGTGATGCGCAAGACGCAACTGGGCCGGGCGCTGCGCGCCATCGCCGAGTCGCCCAAGGCGGCCTATCTGCTGGGCATCAACGTCGAAGGTCTGTTCCTGCTGACCTCGTTTGCCGCCGCCGCCCTGGGCGGTGCTGCCGGCGTGCTGGTGGGGGTGTCCTTCAACGCGATCTCGCCCTTCATGGGCCAGCCGATGCTGCACAAGGGCATCGCCGTCATCATCCTGGGCGGCATGGGCGATATCCGCGGCGCCATGATCGGCGGCCTGTTCCTGGGCTTTGCCGAGGTGCTGACGGTCGCCTACATTTCGAGCGACTTCCGCGACGCGGTGGCCTTCGGCCTCCTGTTCCTGATCCTGCTGGTAAAACCCTCCGGCATGTTTGGCAAAGTGCTGGAAAGGAAGGCATAAGATGGGCTTCATGGAATGGTGGGATGGCTTCTGGGCCACCTACAACACCGTCATTTTCAGCATCGGCGTCAATGCCATGCTGGCACTCTCGATCTACGTCACCCTGTCCTGCGGCCTGCTGTCGCTGGCCAATGCTGCCTTCATGGGCATCGGCGCCTACACGGCCTCGCTGTTGACGATGCAGTTCGACCTGCCCTTCCCCCTCGCCCTCGCGGCAGGCGGCGTGCTGCCCTCGCTGGTGGCACTGGTGATCGGCATCCCCACGCTGCGCCTGTCGGGCGTCTACCTGGCCATGGCCACGTTGGGATTTGGCGAGGTGGTGCGCGTGATCGTGCTGAACCTGGACATCACCGGCGGCCCCATGGGCCTGAACGGCGTGCCGCCCGTCACCGAGTGGTGGCACATCGTGCTGATCCTGGGCGTGACCATCTACGCGCTGGCGCGCCTGCGCCGCTCCAAGACCGGCCGTGCCTTCGAGGCCATCAAGGAAGATGAAGTGGCTGCCCGCCTGATGGGTGTGAACGTGGCCGGCTACAAGCTGCTGGCCTTCGTCATCGGCGCCGCCATCGCCGGCGTAGCCGGTGGCCTGAACGCCCACTACACCTTCACCATCGGCCCCAACAACTACGGCTTCGAGAATGCGGTGGACATCCTGACCATGGCCGTCTTCGGTGGCACCAGCAACCTGATCGGACCGATGATCGGCTCGACCATCCTGTCGTTGCTGCCCGAAGTGCTGCGCCATTTCAAGGACTTCCGCCTGGCCATCAACGGCCTGATCCTGATCCTGGTGGTGCTGTACCTGCCCAAGGGTATCTGGGACCCGCGCCGCATCCGCGCCTTCCTGGGCCGCAACGCTGAGAAGAAGGTTAAGTAATGCTTTTACAACTGAACGACATCAGCAAGAACTTCGGTGGCCTGCAGGTGCTGCAAGGCGTGAACTTCAACGTCAAGGAAGGCGAGATCTTCGGCCTGATCGGCCCCAACGGCGCCGGCAAGACCACCGTCTTCAACCTCATCACGGGCCTGTTGCGCGCATCATCGGGCAGCATCCGCTTCAACGACGACGACATCGGCGCCGTCGCCCCGCACAAGATCACCGAGCGCGGCATCGCCCGCACCTTCCAGAACATCCGCGTGTTCAAGGAAATGACGCTGCTGGAAAACGTCGTGGTCGGCATGCACGAGCACCTGAATTATGGCGTAGCCAGCATGCTGTTCAACCTGGGTGGCTTCCGCAAGGCAGAGAAGGAAGCCCGCGAGCGTGCGCTGGAACTGCTGTCCTGGGTGCGCCTGGACCACAAGGCACACATGCTGGCCGACAGCCTGTCCTACGGCGAGCAGCGCAAGCTGGAGTTCGCGCGGGCGCTGGCCACCAAGCCCAAGCTGTTGCTGCTGGACGAACCGGTGGCTGGCATGAATCCGGCCGAGAAGACCGAGTTGATGAGCGAGATCGTCAACATCAAGCAACGCGGTTTCACCATCTTCATGATCGAGCACGACATGCGCTTCGTCATGGGCCTGTGCGAACGGATCGCCGTGCTCAACTTCGGCAAGATCATCGCCGAAGGCACCCCGGACCAGATCAAGAACAACCAGGAAGTGATCGAGGCCTATCTCGGCAAGGAAGAAGCATGAGCGCCAGCGGTAACAAGCAACCCATCCTCCAGGTGGAAGACCTGGCCGTGGCGTATGGCCACATCGAAGCCGTCAAGGGCATCAGCCTGTCGCTGAACGAGGGCGAGATCACCGCCCTGGTCGGTGCCAATGGTGCCGGCAAGAGCACCTCGCTGCTGGCCATCTCGGGTCTGGTGAAGGCGCAGCGCGGCCGCGTGCTGCTCAATGGACAGGATGGCCAGGACCTGCTGCAGATGTCGCCGCACCGCATCGTCGAATCCGGCGTGGTACAGGTGGCCGAGGGCCGTGCCACCCTGACCACGCTGACCGTGGAAGAAAACCTTTCCCTGGGCGCCTACACCCGTCGCGACAAGGAGGGCGTGGCGCGTGACCTGGAGTGGGTGTACTCGCTCTTCCCGGTGCTGAAGAACCGTGCCGCCGGGCTGGCCGGCAATCTCTCCGGCGGCGAGCAGCAGATGCTGGCGATCGGCCGCGCCTTGATGGCCAAACCCAAGGTGCTGTTGCTGGACGAACCTTCGATGGGCCTGGCACCGCTGATCATCCAGGAAATCTTCCGCATCGTGCAGGAGATCAACAAGACCGGCATGACGGTCTTGCTGGTGGAGCAGAACGTGCGCCAGGCACTGCGCATCGCGCAGCGTGGTTATGTGCTGGAGACCGGCAAGATCGTCCTGCAGGACAGCGGCGCCAACCTGCTGGGCAATCCCAAGGTGGTGGAAGCCTATCTGGGCGGATGAGCTTCATCGGCCTCTGATGCGGCACTTCAAAACGGCGGCCCGAGGGTCGCCGTTTTTGTTAGTTTTTCGGGACCTGTTGCAGGTGGAGGCAGGCAGGCGAAAAATAATAAAAGATTTTTCAATTAAGTGTTGACCACCTTCCAGATAGGCCTTAATATGCAGCCTCTTTCAAGCACAGCAGCTTACCGCTGATGCCAGAAGGCCCACGTGGCGGAATTGGTAGACGCGCATGGTTCAGGTCCATGTGCCGCGAGGTGTGGGGGTTCGAGTCCCTCCGTGGGCACCAGACATAAAAGGTCGATTGATGAAAATCAATCGGCCTTTTGCGTTTTAGGGTCTACGCGTAAGGCACCTGCACACTTTGCAGGACGGGCGAGAACGCACGTCCCCCCAAGAGGTTCGCTGACAACGCGCCAAGGGCTCGTACAGTGCATGAGAGAGTTCTGGCATGGAGTCCGGGCCGCGGTCGTTGAAAGCGGTCCACACATGACGCGACTGGACTTTGTGCTGGATGACCCGAGAGGTCGCATTGGATTTTTGCGAGTCTTTACACCTGCCCCGTCAGGAGCGGTGGTTGGCGCGCAACGCGCCATCCTGACAGGTCACGACCAAGGAGACGGCGCGCCGGTGCTAGCTATATGGCGTTTTCATTGTGCAGCGGAGTTTGCCCCAAGCCCGCTCAACCACTCAAGTGATCAGGCGAGGTCGCAACGCATTTTGGAACAGCTTTACTCGACGGATTGACCACGGGCGTCGTCATGCATCCCGTCTAGACTTCAATCTAAAGACCTGACACCGCCCGACTGGGCATGTGGTATCAAGGTCGGCCAACTCAGCGTTCTTTCACGAAGGCAAATGTGAGTGTCTCAACTGGTGCTTGCAGGGGTTGCCCGTCGAGTCGCATGATCTCCAACTCCATCGGCGTTGCATCGCGGTCAAGCGTTAAAACAGCCTGAATCGGCACACCATCGACATCAACCGCATCGCCAACAAATGGAGATGCCACAGCACCAAGGCGCCGATCCATTTCCCGCCCGCGTAAGACGAGTTGCCAGCAGCCCACCTCGCTACTCGGCATTTCAAGTAGCTGATCGATCAACGATGGGCAGTCATTCGGGCCTGGGCCCTGCAGCAGAGCCCTAATCAAGGCTCGCTTCCAATTCGACAATGGACTCCACCTTCTATTCATCATTCACGGCCCCGGTCGCGTTCGAATTGAACCAACATTTATCGTCTTGTCGGAAAACTTGAAGGCCGAATACCAGACCGTCGTCCCTTCCACATTCACAGGGTTATGCCCTCCAAGCCCACCAGGCGATCGCAGAGTTCGCAACTTATCACGATAGCCAAGATGAGAGGTAGTGGTCTTCCCTGCTCAAACTGCACCGACCAGGCCGCATAATTGCATTTAAGAAATTTTTTATTTAGACAACAGATCGTTCTTCGTCCGTTCCACCGCCCCCCTCACCTCAAATCGCAGACTATCGAGCTCCTTGCCCGACGCATCCTGCAAGGCCAGCACATGCCGCCCCGGCCAGGGCATCCAGTCGAAACCGAGTTCTTCCACATCGTTCTGCTGCGATGAAGCAGCGACCTTCTCCGCCTTGACCCGCCCTGCCTGCATGACCGACTCGGGCATGCGTTTGCCGTCCAGCACCCAGCGGCTTCCTGCCGGCGCACCCTGGGCGCGGAAGCGGATGCGCTGGCGTGCCGGTGGGATGTCCGGGTCCAGCGCTACCAGCATGTCACGGGGAAGGCCTTAAAACTGAAGACCTTAGCCGATGACACTGAAGCTGCGTACTACTCGTCAAAACCCAGGATCCGAGGTAGCCGCTTCCACATCAGCACCACAACAAGCAATCCGACAGGCAATCCAACAAATAACAGCGCCTGCACCTCTTGGAGGCCGAACAAGAAGCGACCGCCGAATGCGCCCAACATACCCCATGCGATGCCGAGAGCTATAGCTGAAGAAACAACCGAGACGTAGCATCGAAGGGTTCCTAACCAATCCATCTTGTTCACTGACCACTCCCCGCTGTTTTGTTGATTTCCAAGCCAAAGCCAAATACTTTGTCAATTGCAGAACCTGTCAACATCATTTGATTGGCAGACTTCGACAAGAACAGGCCGAACTTATCTGCGGCGTTGTTCCATTAAGTAGCAACTCCCCCGAAGTGGGCTCTCGTCCGCCCAATCCCGTCAGAAGCGCCGACGATCAGTGGGACCTTGGCATTCAAGGCGCCCGCGCACAAACTGATTATTCAGTTAAGCCTCAGGCTATCGCAAAGTTAGCAACTTATCACGAAAGCTAAGATGAGATGGTTGTGATCTTCCCTTGTTCAAACCGCAGCGGCGAGGCCGCATAGCTATATTTAAGAAATTTTTTATTTAGACAATGGATCGCTCTTCGTCCGCTCCACCGCCCCCCTCACCTCAAATCGCAGACTATCGAGCTCCTTGCCCGACGCATCCTGCAAGGCCAGCACATGCCGGCCCGGCCAGGGCATCCAGTCGAAACCGAGTTCTTCCACATCGCTCTGCTGCGATGAAGCAGCCACCTTCTGCGCCTTGACCCGCCCTGCCTGCATGACCGACTCCGGCATGCGTTTGCCGTCCAGCACCCAGCGGCTTCCTGCCGGCGCACCCTGGGCGCGGAAGCGGATGCGTTGGCGTGCAGGTGGGATGTCCGGGTCCAGCGCTACCAGCATGCCGGCGGTCGGATAGGTGATGGCCGGACGGATTTCGCGCGCGTGTGCGATGCGGATCTCGGACTGCGCCGTGCCGGGCAGGAAGTATTCGGTGCGGGCGGCCTCCACATCCTGTTCATAACGTATCGTCTGGGCCTGTACGCCGGCCGGTTTCTGCGGCGGGCTGTTGCGGTCATCCCGACTGCCGCCGCGGCCGCGTTCATGCAGGTACTGCATCACCTCCTGCCACACCGGTGCGGCGCCGGTCACACCGGAGACATCCCACATCGGGGCACCGGAGGCATTGCCGACCCACACGCCGACGGTGTAACGCGAGGAATAGCCGACGCACCAGTTGTCGCGCATGTCCTTGGAAGTGCCGGTCTTGACCGCGGTCCAGATACGGGTGGACAGCGCGTTCTCCAGGCCGAAGGTGCGGGCGCGGGCGCTGCGGTCGGAGAGGATGTCGCCGATGATGTAGGCGGCATCGGCGTCCATCACCGGTACCGGGCGCGGCGCGGTGCGGGCGTCATCCAGTCGCATGCGCAAGGGGGAGTAGCGGCCCTGGTTGGCCAATGCGCGATAGGCATTGGCAAGGTTGGCCAGAGTCACGTCGGCACTGCCCAGGGCCAGGCTGTAGCCGTAGTAGTCGCCACTCTCGCGCAGGTTGAAGCCGAGTGCCTGCAGGCGGCGGAAGAAGCGTTCCGGCGTGACCATCACCAGCGTGCGCACGGCCGGGATGTTCAGGGAAGAACCCAGCGAGGTACGCAGGCTGACCAGCCCCTTGTATTGCTTGTCGTAGTTCTGCGGGATGTAGAGTCCGGCGCTGGTGGCGAGATTGACGGGAGAATCGTCCAGCAGCGAGGCCGCCGTGAGCCACTTTCTTTCGATCGCCAGTTCGTAGAGGAAAGGCTTGAGCGTCGAGCCGGCCTGGCGCTGCGCGACCACGCCATCGACATTGGCGGCCGCCGACAGGCTGCCACTGGAGCCGACCCAGGCCAGCACCTCACCGGTGGCGTTGTCGATGACGATGATGGCGCCATCCTCGATGTTGCGTTCGGCCAGGCCGGCCAGTTGATGGCGCAGGGCTTGCGAGGCGAAGCGCTGCAAGGGCGCGTCCAGCGTGGAGCGCACTTGCTGGCCGGCCGTGTTCAAGAGCTTGCGCGCCAGGTGGGGGGCCAGCTGCGGTGCATCGCTGGCGCCCGGCAGGTCGCGTTTGGCGGCGGCACGGGCCAGGACCAGTTCGGTGCGGCCATCCATGCCATTGCATTGTTCGGCGGCGCCCTGTTCCTTGAGGATGGCGCAGGCGCGCTCGGCCACGCGGCGCGGGGTGGCGTTGGGGGCGCGGATCAGGGCGACCGCGATGGCGGCTTCACCCTGGTCCAGTCCACTGGGATGCTTGCCGAACATGACGCGCGACAAGGCATGCACGCCCACCAGTTCGCCCCGGAAGGAGACCAGGTTGAGGTAGGCCTCCAGGATCTGGTCCTTGCGCCAGCTGCGTTCCAGCGATTGCGCGATCCACGCCTGCGAGACCTTCTGCGTCAGCGTGCGTGCGCCGGATTTGCGGCGCAGGTCGTCATGGAGCAGACCCGCCAGTTGCATGGTGATGGTGGAGGCACCGCGGGTCCGGGTATTCCAGAGATTGCCCCAGGCCGAGGCCGCGACGGCATTCCAGTCGATGCCGCTGTGCTGATAGAAACGCCGGTCTTCAGAGGCGATCAGGGCCTGGCGCAGCGCGGGGGAGACATCTTCCAGCTTCACCCAGGGGAGCTTGCGTTCGTCCATGTTCACACGCAGACGCTGCAGCAGCTCGCCGCTGCGGTCCAGCAGACTGGCCTCGGAGGGGAGGAAGTCGCGCTGCACCTCGGCAAACGAAGATACCGCGCTCGCGCTGACCGGCAGCAGCAAGGCCAGCACCAGCACCAGCGCACAGCCTACGCCGGAGCGGGACCAGGGCATGCCGCTGGCGATCACGGTGCCGCCTTGACGACCAGTTTGGCGTTCGGCACTTCGCCAAACATTTCCGGCGCATACATGGCCTCCACCCGCGTGGGCGGCAGGTTGAATTCGCCGGCATTGTTCAGGCGCACGGTGTAGCTGATGCTGGTGCGGCCCTTGGGCATGGACTCGTAGTAGGCGCGATAGGCTTCGAAGCTGCGTTCCTCGTAGGCCAGCCAGCCCATGCCGCGATCACGCGGGCTGTCCTGTTTGCCCTGGGCGATGGTGGAATCACGCCCCAGGCCGGAACCCAGCAAGGTCGCGCCGCCCGGTACCGGATCGCTGACGACGACCCAGGTCATCTCGCTCTGGGCATCGATGTCCAGCGTCACCCGCAGCACATCGCCACGGGTATAGACGCCAGCCTGTTTCTGCTCGATGGCCTCGACCTTGCGGCTGATGCGATAGCCGGCCGCAAATGGCTGTTTCAGGGGGACGGCGGCCAGGCTTTGCAGTGTGACCCAGGGCTTGCCATTGCCCTCTTGCGTAAAGCGCACGCTACCGCCTTGCGCATTACCGTCCGGCCACGGCAGTTGCAGCTTGCCGCCGTTGGCTGCACTGCTCCAGGCCAGACTTTGAGCAGCACTGGTCGCACTGCTGCCGCCCCCCTGCTCCAGCGTGGCGCGGGTGCTGCCAGTGACCGGTTCGGATTCGAACTTGCGGGCGAATTTCTCCAGGGCCAGGCTGCCCCAGACGTTGGCGGTGGTGGTGCTCCAGTGGCCGCGCTGCTGGCGGCCGATGGCGCCGGCCACCAGGCGCGGCAGGTCGTCGCGCCAGGCCGGGTTGTTCAGTTCCAGCAGGATCAGGCGGTTGGCGTTGGCGTCGCCGCTGCTCATGAGCCACCACCAGTAGTCGCCCTCTTCATTGGAGAAGCCCATGCGCGTGCCCTGGAAGTTCAGGCGGGCGCGCAGGATCTGGTCCGCCTCGTCGAGCTTCTTCTGGCGCTCGGGGATGGCGGTGACCCGCTGCAGGATGGCGATCCAGTCCAGCAGGCCGGAGGTGGGCCACTGGTTGGGGTTGAGCTGGATCGATCCGAGCATGGCAGGCTGCACGCGGTTGTAGCGCGACAGGGCTTCCAGTGCGGCCAGCTTGCGCACGTCCAGGTCCTTCTGCGGCGACCAGAATTCGCGCATCACCTTGCCCTCCACGAAGCCGGCCAGGCCGTCGAGCATCTTGTCGCGGCTGGCTGGCGGGATGGCATAGCCAGCCTCGTTGGTGGCCGCCAGCAGGTAGGCGGTGAGCGTGTCGCTGCCACGCCGCGCGCCGCTGTCGCTGGGCGGGAAGTAGTAGGCCAGGCCGTCGCCGTCGAGATAGGTCGGCAGGTCGGCCACGATCTTCTGCCACGCCGCTTCATCGCGCAGGCCGATGGCCTTGGAGGTCTTCTGCTCCAGGCAGGCAAAGGGGTAGTTGACGAAGTAGCGGGTCAGCGCATCACTGCCACCGGCCAGGCTGGGCTTGAGCGAGATGGCCAGGCCACCGCGTCCGGGGAGGCTGTCGGCCGGGCGGGAGACGCTGAGGGCGGCGCTCTTGTCCAGCTGGAACAGGGTGGCCTGCTGCACCGTCACCGGGACCGCCGGTACCACGCGCTGGCTGAACTTCATGGCGTCCTTCGCCTTCTGGCCGCCCTGCTCCTGGGCGCTGATTTCCCAGGCCAGCTGGCTGATGCCTTCCGGCGTCTGCACCGGCCACATCACTTCGGTAGCCTGCCCTGCAGCTATGTTCACTTCCCGCTCGGGCAGGATCAGCGCAGTGGCCGCTGTGCCGCCCTGCGCGCGCGCGGCGACCTTGATCTTCATATCACGGCTGGTGGTGTTGCGCACCGTGACTGACCCGTTGAAGCTGTCGCCTTCACGCACCAGTGGCGGCAGGCCGGAGATGACCTGCACATCCTGGGTGGAGCGGATGCTGACGCTGCCGGTCCCGAAATCGCTGATGCCATTCTCGGCAATGGCCACGATGCGGAAGGAAGTCAGCGCATCGTTCAACGGCACCTCCAGTTGCGCCCTGCCCTCTGCATCCAGGGTGACATTGGGGTTCCATGCCAGCAGGGTGTCGAACAGTTCACGCGTGGGCGCGCGACCACCGCCGCCACCGGCCGGGGTGGCCTTCTTGCCGTAGTGGCGCTTGCCGACCACCTGCATCTGGGCGGTGGAGGTTTCCACGCCATAGCTGCGTCGTTGGAGCATGGCGCGCAAGACATCCCAGCTGCCATTGGGCTGCAGTTCCAGCAAGGCTTCATCGACTGCGGCCAGGGCGAATTCGCCACCGGCGGCCGGTTTGCCGTTGGGCAGTTTCACCTGCACTTGCACCTTGGCGATGGCGCGGATGGGATAGGTGGGCTTGTCGGTCGTCACCGCCACCTGCAGGCGATGGCCGGCGTCGCCAACGTTGACTTCGGCGATGCCGAACTTCCATGCCGGCTTGGAGAGATCGACGATGGGACCGGGTCCCTGATAGGTACGGAATTCATGCCACCAGTTGACCGGCTCCTTCCAGCCCCAGACGAAGAAGGAATACCACGGCACCTCGCGCATGCGACCGCGCACGGCCAGCACCGAGACATAGACGTTGGGACCGTACTCGGCCTTCATCGGCACGCTGATGGTGGGGTCCTGGCCGGACAATTGCACCACGCGGGTGTCGATGACACCTTCGCGCTCCACGGCAATCAGCGCGGTGGCGTGACGGAAAGGCATGCGCACCTGGAAGGTGGCGGTCTCGCCGGGCTGGTAGTTCTTTTTCTCGGGCAGGATGTCGATGCGGTCCTGGTTCTCGCCATCGAACCAGACTTCGCCACGCCCGGTGACCCACACCGAGGAACGGGCGGCAGCCGCATTGCCATTGCCATCCCTGGCGCTGGCGATCAGTTCCACATTGCCGGCCTCGGAAAGTTCGGTGTCGCAGGTGAACATGCCGTGCTGGTCGCTCTTGCCGGCGCAAAGCTTGCCGAGGTCTTGCTTGCTCTCGTCGTTTTCGTAGGCGTAGAAGCCGCCCACCATGCGCTTGCGGTG
Organism: Herbaspirillum sp. AP02; assembly: GCF_015767275.1. Classification (GTDB taxonomy): domain Bacteria; phylum Pseudomonadota; class Gammaproteobacteria; order Burkholderiales; family Burkholderiaceae_D; genus Herbaspirillum. Next base: position 276,009 of record NZ_JADWMY010000006.1, on the reverse strand, counting down.
CGAATTGGTCTTGCGCGCCAGGCCACGGATTTCCACCGGCACACCGGCCTGCGGCTGACCGGCGGTGTTGAGGGTGACGGCGGTCAGCGTCAGCTTTTTCTTGACCGACACCCAGTTGCCCGTGCGCAGGCCCACCACCACCGCCGATGGCCACAGCGGCGTGACGCTGGAGATGGTCTGCACCTCGCCATTGGGGTCGCTGTAGGTCATCTCGGTGAGCAGTTCCTGCGGACGTTGCAGCACCGGCAGCTTGCCGATGACGGCGCGACCGCTGCCGTTCTTGTCGAGGGTGACGGCGAGCTTGTCGGCGACGATCTTCTGGTCGTCGGCATTGCTGTCATCGTCGCTACGTGGGGCGTCGAAGGAGAAACCATCGTAGCCGGTGATGCTCACCCCGCGCGAACGCAGCAGCGACGACACGCGCACAGCCTGGTTGGCCGCGCCACCGCCGTTGATGTAATTCAGTTGCAGGTCCAGCGGCAATTCCTTGATGGCGACCTGGGCGCCCTTGGGCGGCGTGATGCGGCCCTGCATCAGCGGCAGGCGGAATTCTTCCACGCGGAAGCTGCCGGTGACGTAGGTGCCGCGTCCGTAGCCCTCTTCGGTCTCACCCTCGCCCGACCTGGCGCCGGTATCGACCTTGCCCTGATCCAGCACCACGTCATAGGTCCCCAGCTTGGCTTCCTTGGGCAGCACTAAGCTGGTCTCGGCGCTTTTGTTGCCGCGCCAGGTCAAAGGGAACTGGTATTGCTGGCCGCTGCCCAGATGGCTGATGCGCACGCGCGTGGGCAGGTCCTCCTTGCGCAGCAGGCCGAAGCCCTGCTGGGTCTCGGTGCGAATGACGTGCTTCATCGAGACCGTTTCGCCGGCACGGAACAGGCTGCGGTCGAAGATGGTGGTGGCACGCACGGTGGCGGTGCGGTCCATGTCGGTGGGCAGGTTGAAGCGCCAGGATTCGATGCCCTCGTTCCACGATGTGAGGGCGAAGGCCATGTCCTGGCGGCCCTTGTCGTCGGTCTTGCGGGCGCTGACGAAGAGGCCATTGATGCTGTCGGCATTGTCGGCGCTGTAGGGCCGATTGACGCATGCGTCTTCCAGCGCCGGCATCATCGCCACGCCGTTGGCATTGGTCTTGCCCTGCCAGAGCGGCGTGCCTTCGCAATTGGAGACGCGGATCTCGGCGTCGGCCACCGGCCTGGCGTCATCCAGCCGGGTCACCCAAACGGCGCCATTGGCGCGGCCCAGCTTGACATGGACGGCCAGGTTGGTCACCAACGCGCTGGTGCGCACGTACATGGGCTGTGGCTTGCCCAGCAGGGAGGCGCCCAGTTTCTGCGATTCCAGTTCGACCACGTAGAAGCCGGGGTCCCTCAAAGGGATGCCGATGACTTCGAAGGGCCACTCGCCATCCTTGGCCTCCTTCTGCTCGGGCAGGTCGAGCTTCTTCGCGCCCGGTTCCTTGGCCAGCAGGCTGACGCTGCGCGAATCGACCTTCTTGGGGTCGCCCCATTTCTCGTGATATTTGTTCAGGCGCGTGAGCCAGGCGATCACCGCCTGGTCGCCATCGACCTTGAGATCGGCCACCTTGCCGGGCATGGCGCGGCCATCCTTGCCGCGCACCTGCAAACCGGCTTCGACCCGGCGCAGGGTCACCGGCAGCGTGGGATCGGCGTTGAGTTCGATGATGCCGAAGGGCGCGGCCGGGAATTTGGCCAGCGGCGGGAAATCGGCCAGGGCTGATTTCAGCGGGAAGGCGGCGGCATTGGAGAGCGTGCGGCCATCCTCGTCCTTGAAACCGGAAGGCAGGCTGATGCTGAAGTCGGATTTCTCCGGGAACGGCGGCTTGAAGCGCAGTTCGCGCACGGCGGCGTCCTTGTCGCCGTCCAGGGCGGGCTTGATCTTGCCGGTGCTGGCGTTCATCACGATCTGCTCGGCCAGATTGCGCGGCACCGGGGCCGAGAACGACAGGGTCACCGGCAGGATGGGCGAGCAGGCGGCATTGGCGTTTTCGCGCTGGCAGGACAGGCTGGCCGTGAATTCGCTGCGCACCTGGAAGCTGAAGACCTGCGGCTTGCTGGTAACGATGGCCGGTGCGGCCGCGGCGGCGATACCGCGATCCCAGACCAGCTTGACGTGCGCTTCATTGGGCAGGCGCTGCTGGCACTGGACGATGGTCACCGAGGCCGGATCGACGCCCTTGGCGAACTGCTGCAGCAAGGCCTTGCGGTCGGACTCACCGACTGCCTTGGTGGGGATGCGCTCGTTGATACCCTCGGCTTCGCAGTACAGGTGTTGACGTACCGAGGCTTCGGTGGCCGGGCCATTCTGGTAGAGGATGAAGGCCTGGTCTTCGGTGATGCGCGCATCGTCATAAGGCTGTACACGGCTCACGGCCGGTCCGCCGGTGCTGAACTGGAAGCGGGTCTTGCCGGCCACCGCATTGCCCGCTGCCGAGTGGGCATCGCTGCGCAGAGTGAAGCTGCAGCGGGTACCGGGCGGCAGGTCGCGTTCGAAGTCATAGACCCAGTTCTTCTCATCGGCCCAGCGGGCAGTGCCGGTCACGGCGCAATCGGCGTCGAAGGGCGAGGCGGCCTTCGGGTCGCCGAACCTGACCATGGCTTCGGAGAAGCGCGCCCTTACCTGGCTGATGCGCTGGACCTCGCCCTGGGGCGAAAAGGTCTGCACGCTGGCAGCGGCGGCACTGGCGGACGGCGCCGGCAGCAGCAGCGCAGCTGCGAGGGTAAGCGCGGCCGGCAGCAGGGAGCGGGCCTGCCGCTGCCAGTTCGTCATCCATGGGCGCCCTGCGGCCCCGCCGATTGGCTTGTGCTTCATCTTGTTCTCTCCGGATCAATCTTGTGTGATGGCAGCCACAGGTCGCGTCCCCCTTGCGGCGATGTTCGCGCTCAGACTTGGTTTACGGCAAAACGTTTCCGATTTAAAGCTTGCACTGCAAAAAATCGAGGAAGCAGCTGATGCGGCGGGAGAGCTGGGTGTTGTGGTAATAGACCGCTGAAATCTTCTGGCGAAAGCCGCTATCGTGCTGGTCCAGCAGGCGCACCAGGCGACCGGCGGCGATATCGTCGTCGGTCATGAAACTGGAGAGGCAGGCAATGCCCTGCCCCTGCAGCGCCAGATGGCGGATGGTCTCGCCGCTGGAAGCGCGCAGCGCCGGCCGGGTCTGGTAGCGATCGCCGGCGTGGTGGCGCAGGGGCCAGTGATTGAGGATTTCCGGCTGCGAAAAGCCGATCAGCTGGTGCTGTTCCAATGCCTCCACCGATGCCGGCGCGGGGTGCCGCGCCAGATAGGCGGGACTGGCGACGATGTTGAGCCGCGCCGAACTGAGGGCGCGGGCATGCAGGGTCGAATCCTGCAGCTCGCCGATGCGGATGGCGATGTCGGCACGCTGCTCCACCAGGTCGATGAAGCGGTCGTTGGTGGTGAGCTCCAGTTCGATGTCGGGATAGGCCTCGCGAAACGCGCCGACATGCGGCACGATACAGTGCAGCATGAAGGGCACGGCGGCGTCCACGCGCAGCTTGCCGACCGGCTTGCGGGTGCGCATGCGCACCGTTTCTTCAGCCTGCTCCATGGCCGCGAGGATGGCCCGGGCCTGTTCCAGGAAGGCCTCGCCCTCTTCGGTCAGCTCCATGCGGCGGGTGGTGCGGGTCAGCAGGCTGGCGCCCAGTTTTTCTTCCAGCCGCGACAGCGCGCGGCTCACGCCCGAGGTGGTCTGCTCCAGCACTTCGGCCGCCGCCGACAGGGTGCCGGCCTCGACCACGGCGACGAAGGTACGCAATTCCTCGGACTGGATATTCATTGTTGACTCCGGATCAAATATTCTTTGATTGTAACGGCATTTTTCTCAACAAAGACTGCGCGCACAATCCTTCACATCGCTGGCAATCCAACTGGAGAAGCCGGCCTACTCCACACCACAACAAGAGGATTGCCATGCCAATTGCACTTTGGGCGCTGACCATCAGCGCATTCGCCATCGGGACTACCGAGTTCGTCATCATGGGGCTGCTGCCGGAAGTGGCCTCCAACCTGGGCGTGAGCCTGTCCTCGGCCGGTCTGCTGGTGACCGGCTATGCGCTGGGCGTGTTCGTGGGTGCGCCGCTGGTGACCGCCACCACCGGCCGCCTGCCGCGCAAGACGCTGCTGATCGCGCTGATGGTGGTGTTCGTGATCGGCAACCTGGCCTGTGCCATTGCCCCGGGCTACGCCACGCTGATGCTGGGCCGGGTGGTGGCCTCCTTTGCCCACGGCGCGTTCTTCGGGGTCGGCTCGGTGGTGGCCACCAGCCTGGTGCCAAAGGAAAAGCAGGCCTCCGCCATCGCGCTGATGTTCACCGGCCTGACGGTGGCCAATGTGCTGGGCGTGCCCTTCGGCACCTGGCTGGGTCAACACTATGGCTGGCGCTCCACCTTCTGGGCAGTGACCGTGATCGGGGTGATCGCCCTGGCCGCCACCGCCGTGCTGGTGCCGCGCTCGCAAGGCGGCGAGGAGGCCGACTTCGGCAAGGAAGTGCGCGTGCTGATGCGCCCGCAGGTGATGCTGGGCCTGCTGATGACGGTGCTGGGCTTCGGTGGCGTATTCGCGGCCTTCACCTATATCGCCCCGATCCTGACCGACATCAGCGGCTTCCCGGCGTCGGCGGTGTCGCCCATCCTGTTGCTGTTCGGCCTGGGGCTGGTGATCGGCAACCTGGCCGGCGGCAAGCTGGCCGACAAGCGCCTGATGGCCACGCTACTGGGCAGCCTGGTGCTGCTGGCAGTGGTACTGGTGCTGTTCGGCCTGACCAACGGCAACAAGATCGCGGCCATCGTCGGCGTCGGCCTGATGGGCATGGCGGCCTTCGCCACCGTGCCGCCGCTGCAGATGCGGGTGCTGGAAAAGGCCACCGGCGCGCCCAACCTGGCGTCCTCGGCCAATATCGCGGCCTTCAACCTGGGCAACGCCGCCGGCGCCTGGCTGGGTGGCGTGACCATTGACCACGGCCCGGGCCTGCATGCCGTTCCCTATGTGGCCGCCCTGCTGCCGCTGGCGGGCATCGCGGTGGCCTTGCTGAGCTGGAAGATGGATGGCAAGCCGGTGCGCACCTCCACCTCCAAGCGCGTAGAGACCTGCTGAGCGCAGGACGGTACGAATAGCGGGCTCCCGACAAATCAAAGGCGAAAAAAAGAGCTTGCCGCGGCAAGCTCTTTTCACATCTGAAGCATCGTTGGTGAAGACGATACTCAGGCGCCCTTCTTGATCCAGGCCGCCAGCTGGTGCGGGCCCAGACCGTCGTACTCTTCGAAGGGCTGGTGGATCCAGGGATTGGTGGGCAGGTAGTCGATGTGGAAATCGGGTTCCACGACCGAGCAGGCCTTCCACCACAACACGGCACTCTTGATCTCGGTGACGGCCGGATAGTGTTCCTTCAGGTGCAGCATCACCTTTTGCAGGGTGACGCCGGAATCGACCAGGTCGTCCACCAGCAGGATGCGGCCACCCAGGGTTCCCTTGGTGATGGTGATGTACTTGGCGATGTCCAGCGAGCTGCGGATGGTGCCGGCGGCTTCGCGATAGGAGCTGGTCGAAAGAATGGCCAGCGGGACATCGAAAATGCGGGACATCACGTCACCCGGGCGCAGGCCGCCGCGCGCCAGGCACAGCACCTGGTCGAACTGGTAGCCGGATTCATAGACCTTCAGCGCCAGTCGTTCGATCTGGCGGTTGTAGTCATCCCAGGAGACCCAGAGGTCTTTATCGTCAGAGATCTTCATATTATTGATTGCTTCGTGTTGCTTTGTTACGTGTTACGGCGATGGCCTGATTACTTGAACGGGTGACGCAGGACGATGGTCTCTTCGCGGTCGGGACCGGTGGAGATCATGTCGATGGGCACGCCCACCAGTTCCTCGATGCGCTGGATGTAGGCGCGGGCGTTGGCCGGCAGTGCATCCAGCGACTTGGCGCCGACGGTGGTCTCGGACCAGCCCGGCATTTCTTCGTAGATCGGTTCGCAGGCAGCGGCTTCTTCGGCGCCGACCGGGAAGATGTCGACGGTCTTGCCGTTCAGCTTGTAGCCGGTGCACAGCTTCAGCGATTCCAGGCCGTCCAGCACGTCCAGCTTGGTCAGGCACATGCCGGAGACACCGTTGATCTGCACCGAGCGCTTCAGCAAGGCGGCATCGAACCAGCCGCAACGGCGCGCACGGCCGGTGACGGTACCGAATTCATGGCCGACCGACGCCAGGTGCTTGCCGGTGCCGGCATCGGTGGGCAGTTCGGCCGGGAACGGGCCGGAACCGACGCGCGTGGTGTAAGCCTTGGTGATACCCATGATGTAGTGCAGCATGCCCGGGCCCACGCCCGCACCGGCGGCGGCATTGCCGGCCACGCAGTTGCTGGAGGTGACGAACGGGTAGGTGCCGTGGTCCACGTCCAGCAGGCTGCCTTGCGCGCCTTCGAACAGGATCTTGCCGCCAGACTTGTGGACGGCGTACAGGTCGCTGGAGACGTCGGTGACCATGGGCTTGATGCGCGGCACGTTGGCCAGGGCTTCGTCCAGGGTCTTCTGGTAGTCCACAGGCTGGGTCTTCAGGTAGTGGGTCAGGACGAAGTTGTGGTAGTCCAGGTTGGCCAGCAGCTTTTCGGCAAAGCGCTTTTCGTTCAACAGGTCGGCCACGCGGATGGCGCGACGGGCGACCTTGTCTTCATAGGCCGGGCCGATACCCTTGCCGGTGGTGCCGATCTTGGCGTCGCCACGGGCGGCTTCGCGGGCCACGTCCAGGGCCACGTGATAGGGCAGGATCAGGGGACAGGCGTCCGACACCTTCAGGCGCGAACACACTTCCACGCCGGCGGCTTCGAGCTTGTCGATCTCGCGCAGCAGGTCGGGCACCGACAGCACCACGCCATTGCCGATGTAGCAGGCCACGCCTTCGCGCATGATGCCCGAGGGAATCAGTTGCAGCGCAGTCTTCTTGCCGCCGATGACCAGCGTGTGGCCGGCATTGTGGCCGCCCTGGAAACGCACCACGCCTTGCGCGTGATCGGTCAGCCAATCGACGATCTTGCCCTTACCTTCGTCGCCCCATTGCGTACCGATGACGACGACATTCTTTGCATTGCTGTTCTGTAACATGACTCAACCCAAGTTTTTGATAATCCAGTTTCCATTGCTGAATTCGAGTGCACGGTCGCAATCGAATTCGTCCTGATCGTGTTCGTGGCCGGGAAGGCTTTGGATCACGATCTCTCCCGCTTGCCGCAATTGCGCTATTTTCTCACGCAGACCGGCGTCCCTGCCCCAAGGGGCAAGGATGGCGCGTTTTCGTTCTGCGCCTGGCATCAGTCGCGCCAGCTCACGCAGGTCCAGGGAGAAGCCGGTGGCCGGCCGCGCGCGGCCGAAGGCTTCACCCACATGGTCGTAGCGGCCGCCGCGCACCACCGCATTGGGCAGGCCCGGCACATAGGCGGAGAACATCACGCCGCTGTGGTAATGATAGCCGCGCAGGTCGGCCAGATCGATGGTGATGGCCGCGCCCTCATGGCCGGCGGCCAGTTCCACCAGGGCCTGCAACTCGTCCAGCGCCTGGCCGATGCCAGGCAGCGCCGGCAGGGTGATGCGGGCGCGGGCGATGACGGAGATGTCGCCGTACAGGTTGGGCAGGGCCAGCAGCGCGGCACGGGTGCCTTCCTGGAAGCCGGCGGTGATTTCCTGCAGGCCAGGCAGGTCCTTGGCCTGCAACAGGCCGAACAGGTTGGCTTCCTGGCGCTTGGCGGCGGGGTCGTTGGCGATGATGGCGCGCAGTACGCCCACGTGGCACAGGTCCAGGCGGATGGTGCGCATGCCGGCCAGGGCCAGCGAATTCAAGGCCAGCTCCTGGATTTCGGCATCGGCTTCGATGCCGGCATGACCGTAGATCTCGGCGCCGATCTGGATCGGTTCACGGGTGGCGTGCAGGCCGGTCGGGCGGGTATGCAGGACGCTGCCGGCATAGCACAGGCGGGTCACGGAGGCGCGATTGAGCAGGTGGGCGTCGATGCGGGCCACCTGGGTGGTCATGTCGGCGCGCACGCCCAGGGTGCGACCGGAGAGCTGGTCGACCAGCTTGAAGGTGCGCAGGTCGGTGTCCTGGCCGGCGCCGGTGAGCAGGGATTCAAGGTACTCCAGCAGCGGCGGCATGACCATTTCGTAGCCATAGAGGCGGAAATTGTCGAGCAGACGGCGACGCAGTTCCTCGATCTTGCGCGCTTCGGAGGGCAAGACATCGGCGATGTTTTCGGGAAGAAGCCAGTTAGGCATAAACAAAAGTCAAAGCTAAAAAAAACGGATACGTGGAACGGCGATGTGCATTGCCATGACAATCATGGCGATGGCAAACGCGGCAATAGCAAGCGGCCAGACGAAAAACCGGGGCGGTACAGGAAAACTGCCGCCCCTTTTCTTGCATTCCGGGAAAATTGCATCCTGGAACATTGTGTCCGACCAAAAAAGGAAAGATGCCCTTTACCAGCGGCATCCATCCTGTTCGCCCTGCCCGCTTCACTCGGAGGCGGTGCAGGAAGCTTCACATTATCGCCTGTTCGGCGGATTTTTACTTCTTTGCCGCGCTGGCGGCGCTGCCGCCCACACCCTTGAAGTATTTGAAGAATTCCGAGCTCGGGTCCACCACCATCAGATCGTGGCGGTTCTTGAAGCTGGCGCGGTAAGCCTCCAGGCTGCGATAGAACTTGTAGAAATCAGCATTCTGGCTGAAGGCCTGGGCATAGATCTGGGAGGCCTTGGCGTCGCCGGCACCGCGAATCTTTTCGGATTCACGATAGGCTTCGGCCAGGATGACCACGCGCTGGCGGTCGGCATCGGCACGGATCTTTTCCGATTCGGCGGCACCGGTGGAACGCAGCTCGTTGGCCACGCGCACGCGTTCGGACTTCATGCGCTCGAACACCGAGGCGTTGATCTGGTCCACATAGTCCACACGGCGCAGACGGACGTCGATGACTTCCACGCCGATCTGCTTGGCCTCGTTGGCCACGCGGGCCTGGATAGCGTCCATGACGTTGTTGCGCTGGCTGGAGATGACCTCGCGCACGGTGCGCTTGGTGATTTCGTCGTTCAGCGCAGCCTTGACGATCTGCGACAGGCGATCCTGGGTGCGACGTTCGTCGGCGCCGAAGCTGACGAAGTACAGGCGCGGATCGACGATGCGCCACTTGACGTAGGCATCGACCAGCACGTTCATCTTTTCAGCCGTGATGAAACGGTCGGCATCGGGGGTATCCAGGGTCTGGATGCGCTTGTCCAGGTACATCACGTTCTGGAACGGCGGCGGCAGCTTGAAGTGCAGACCGGGCTCGTTGATGACCTGCTTGACCTCACCCAGGGCGAAGACGATGGCCGAGGAGCGCTGGTCGACCACGAAGATGGTGGACGAGGCCAGCCAGATCGCGACGACGGCGATGATGACGGAAGTGACGAGGCGGCCCATCAGCGCACCTCCCTTTCACGCGACTCACGGGGATCGCGGTTTCTGGTATCACGCATCAGCTCGGAAGAATACACAGTGTCGTTTCCTGCAGTCGAATTGGTGGATGCAGCGCCCGAAGAAGACTGGCTGGCCGCGGGCGCCTGCTGCTTGCCGGCGGCCGGAGCCGCATCGCTGCCACTTTGCTGGATCAACTTGTCCAGCGGCAGGTACAGAAGGTTGCTGCCTGACTTGGCATCGACCATGACCTTGGTGGTATTGGCGAAGATCTGCTGCATGGTCTCGATGTACATGCGGTCGCGGGTCACGGCCGGGGCCTTGGCATAGGCTTCCTGCACCTGGGTGAAGCGCGAGGCATCACCTTCGGCGTTGGCCACCACGCGGGAGCGGTAGGCTTCGGCCTCTTCCAGCAGGCGCGAGGCGGCGCCGGAGGCGCGCGGGATCACGTCGTTGGCATAGGCCTGGCCTTCGTTCTTGAGACGTTCACGGTCCTGGCCGGCCTTGACGGCATCGTCGAAGGCAGCCTGCACCTGCTCGGGCGGTTGCACGCCTTGCATGGTGACGTTGGTGATCTGCACGCCGGACTTGTAGCGGTCCAGGATCTGCTGCATGCGCTGGCTCACGTCCAGCGCGACCTTTTCACGGCCTTCGTAAAGGACGAAGTCCATCTTGCTGCGACCGACGATCTCGCGGATGGCGGTTTCTGCCACCTGGCGCACGGAATCGTCCGGATCGCGGTTGTTGAACAGCCATTCGGCGGCGTTCTTGAGCTTGTACTGGACAGCGAACTGGATGTCGATGATGTTTTCATCATCGGTGAGCATCAGGGATTCCTTCAGCTGCTTGTTGCGCACGCTGCCGCGATAGCCGATCTCGGCGGTACGCACCTGGGACATGTTGACGATCTCATGGCCCTGGATGGGGTACGGCCAGCGCCAGTTGAAGCCCGGCAGCGTGGTGTGGCTGTAGCGGCCGAAGGTGGTGATCACGGCGGTCTGGCCTTCCTGCACGATGAAGAAGCCGCTGGCCAGCCAGAGGAAGGCGACGATGACGGCGATGACGCCCACACCGATGCCGGCGCCCTTGACGTCGCCGCGATTGAAGCCGCCGCCACCGTTGCCACCGTCGGAGCCACCACCACCCTTGCGGCCGAGCAGGCCGGCGATGCGCTGGTTGAAGTCGCGCCAGAGCTGGTCGAGGTCGGGCGGGCCGTCGTTGTTGCCGGACGGTTTTTCGGGCCGTTTGTCGCCGTTACTTCCGTTATTCTGATTCTCGCGGTTGTCGTTTTGCGAACCACGTCCCCATTGGGGGTCGTTCAACGAAAACTTGACACCGATTTTCCTGAATAAAGACACAAGCATGCGTTTGCGATCCGTCTGAAGTGATGGATTAAGAGAATCAAGGAGGAATGCGCGCCGGGAACGTGCGAAAGGCCGTCCCCTCGAACGGCTCAGGCGTGCATGTCTACGGAATCGACTGGCGTGGAACGGCTGCGACCCCTGGCCTCCAAGGCGGCCTTGAGCGAAGCGGCGATCGCTTCGCGCAGCAGATCCAGGCCAGCGCCAGACTTGGCACTGACGAAAACCCGCTGGATTTTACCATACTCGTCATACTCGACCGCCGGTTCCAGGCCGGCGGCGTCGATCTTGTTCCAGACCAGGATCTGCGGCACGTGGTCGGCGCCGATTTCCCTCAAGACCAGGTTGACCTCGTCGATCTGCTCCATCCGCACCGGGCTGGCGGCATCCACCACGTGCAACAGCAGGTCGGCATGGATGGTTTCTTCCAGTGTGGCACGGAAGGCTTCCACCAGTTGGTGCGGCAGTTCGCGGATGAAGCCGACGGTGTCGGAAATCACCACGTGCCCCACCTCGCCCAGGTAGACGCGACGGGAGGTCGTGTCCAGCGTGGCGAAGAGCTGGTTGGCCGCATACACGCCGGCCTTGGCCATGGCGTTGAAGATGGTCGACTTGCCGGCGTTGGTATAGCCCACGAGCGAGACCGAGAAGGTTTCGCTGCGCCCGCGCGCGCGGCGCTGGGTGGCATGCTGGCGACGCAGCTTGGCCAGTACGGCGCGCAGCGCCTTGACGCGCTCACCCAGGAGGCGGCGGTCGGTTTCCAGCTGGGTTTCACCGGGACCGCGCAGGCCGATACCGCCCTTTTGCCGTTCCAGGTGGGTCCAGCCGCGAATGAGGCGGGTCGAGAGATGCTGCAGCTGGGCCAGTTCGACCTGCACCTTGCCCTCGTGGCTCTTGGCGCGCTGCGCGAAGATATCGAGGATCAGGCTGGTACGGTCGAGCACACGCACCTTGAGCAACCGCTCCAGGTTACGTTGCTGGGCCGGCGACAGGGCATGGTTGAAGATGACCAGTTCGAGCTGGAGGTCGGCGACGGCGTCGGCGATTTCCTGTGCCTTGCCGGTACCAACGAAGAGAGCGGCATCCGGACTGGCGCGACGACCGGTGATGGTGATCACCGGTTCTGCACCAGCCGATTTTGCCAAAAGGAAGAGCTCATCCAGACTTGCGGCGAAGTCGTTCTTGCCGAAGTCCAGGCCGACTAACGCGGCACGCATGTCAGAATGCCCACGGCGTCAAGCCGGCCAGGTAGACCATTATTCGTCGGACGAGGATTCGAGACTGAGGTTGACCGCACGTGCAGGCACGACGGTGGAGATGGCGTGTTTGTAAACCATTTGCGTAACAGTGTTACGCAGCAGGACCACGTATTGATCGAAAGACTCCACATGGCCTTGCAGCTTGATGCCGTTGACCAGGTAGATAGAGACGGGAACGTGCTCTTTTCTCAATGCGTTCAGGAATGGGTCTTGTAACAATTGCCCTTTGTTGCTCATGGCAGCTCCACGGTGTTGTTGTGATTAGGACTTGGAGGCACTTCAAGGAATATCAAGTGCTTTACCAACTTTATGCTATTCAATTTAAACGATTTTCGCTCCAACGCCAAAAACATTGATCGAATAGCAGGTTTACGATTTATTTTTCCTGCCGGATGAAAGGATTCTTGCCCGACCTGAACTCGATACGCAGTGGAGTGCCCACCAGAGAGAAAGTTTCCCGGAAGTGCTTTTCCAGATATCTCTTATAGTTGTCGTCGATGGCTTCCAGGGCATTGCCGTGGATCACCACCACCGGCGGGTTCTGGCCACCCTGGTGCGCGTAGCGCAGCTTGGGACGGATCGAGCCCTTGCGACGTGGCTGCTGGTGCTCCAGCGCCTCTTCCAGCGCACGGGTCAGGCGCGGCGTGCTCAGCTTGGCCATGGCGGCGGCGTAGGCCGAATCGATGGATTTCATCAGCGGGCCGATGCCGGTGGATTTCAGCGCGGAGATGAAGTGGAACTTGGCGAAGGACAGGAAATTGAGCTTGCGCTCCAGATCCATCTTGATCTGGTCGCGCTGGTCGCTCTGCATGCCATCCCATTTGTTCACCCCGACCACCAGCGCCCTGCCCGACTCCAGCACGAAGCCGGCAATGTGGGCGTCCTGCTCGGAGATATCCTGCTGGGCGTCCAGCAACAGCAGCACGACATTGGCATCTGAAATCGATTTCAGGGTCTTGACCACCGAAAACTTCTCGATGGCTTCGAACACCTTGCCACGGCGGCGGATGCCTGCGGTGTCGATCAGGGTGTAATGACGGCCTTCCCGCTCGAACGGAATCTCGATCGAGTCGCGGGTGGTGCCGGGCATGTCGAAGGCGATCACGCGCTCTTCGCCCAGCAAGGTGTTGACCAGGGTCGACTTGCCGACGTTGGGACGGCCGACGATGGCGATCTTGGTGCCGCGTACGGCAGCCGCTTCCGGCTCCGGCTCCTGGGCGCGCTGGGCCTCGATCTGGTCCAGTGCTTCCTCCACCAGATCGGCCACGCCATCACCATGGGCAGCGGAGATCACATAAGGATCGCCCATGCCCAGTTCGTAGAAATCGGCGGTGACCGAGGTGTACTTCATGCCTTCGGACTTGTTGACCACCAGCATCACCGAACGTCCGCATTTGCGCAGGAAGTCGGTGATGGTCTTGTCGTGCGGCGTCAAGCCCTGCCGACCATCGACGATAAACACCACGACATCGGCCTCGACCACGGCTTGCTTGGTCTGCTTGGCCATTTCATACATGATCCCGTCCTTGGCGACGGGTTCGAAGCCACCGGTATCGATCACCAGGAACGGACGTTCGCCGACCCGGCCTTCGCCGTAGTGACGATCGCGCGTCAGGCCGGGCAGGTCCGCCACCAGCGCATCGCGGCTGCGGGTGAGCCTGTTGAACAACGTCGATTTGCCGACGTTGGGACGGCCTACAAGTGCAATTACCGGTTTCATTTCTTTTCTTTAAGGGTCGTTCGTCACTTATTCAGCGACGACGGAGACCACTGTTCCTGATTTGGTTTGGAAAACGACAGACGACCCGGTCGAGACCGGAGGCGCCTGGATTGCGCTACCGTCGGTGGAAAGACGCGCCACGAAGGCACCATCTTCACGCGACAGGAAGTGAATATAGCCCTGGTAGTCAGCCACTGCCACTGCCTTGCCCACGGCGATCGGGGCCGACAGCATGCGATTCTTCAGACGATCGTTGCGCCAGATGACGGCACCGGTATCGCGGGCGAATTCGGTGACGGCACCACCGATATCGGCGGCATAGACATAGGCATCGTCCAGATTGACGCCGACGTCACTGGAGAACTCCTTGATCCAGCGCACATTGCCATTCAACAAGTCGAAGCAACCGATGCGGCCCTGGTAGGACGCGGCGCAGATATCACGCGAACCCAGTGCCGGCACACCGGACACATCGGAAATTCGTTCCAGCTCGGTAGTACCGCGCGGGTCACCAACCGGCACTTCCCAGCGCGGACCGCCGTTATTCAGAGCCAGGGCCGATAGACGGCCACCCGGCAGCGCCACGAAGGCGGTCTGCGAACCGATCGCGATGCCGGGCGCATTGCGCAGCGTCAGCGAGGGTACGTTACGCTGGACCATCCAGCGCTGGCTGCCATTGTCGGCATCATACGCCGTCACGCGGTTGTCGATGCTGCGAATGACCACCAGGCCTTCGCCCACTGCCGGCGAGGATAGCACTTCGCTGGGCGCCTGGGCGCTCCAGGTGGGCTTGCCGGAAGCGGCGTCGAAAGCCTGGATGCGGCCCTTCTGGCCCACTACCACAACGGTGCTGCCATCAGTGCCGACACCGGCCGTCAGGTCCATGTCGGTGCGGCTGCGCCACAGGGTCTGGCCGTTCTGGGCATTGATACGGACCACGCTACCGTCATTGGCGGCGGCAAAGATGCTGCCGGCGGCGTAGGCCGGGCTGAACTGGAAGCTGCCGGATTTGCCCACCGAGACCGACCAGGCGGTCTGTACGCGCAGTTTCTGCGTGAATTCGACCAGCGGTGCCGGCGGATTCGGATCCTTCTTGCTGGAAAACAGCGAGCAGCCGGACAAGGTAACCACGGCTGCAACCGCAGCCAGCTTCAGCACCAGCTTACCGGTACGACGGGAACGAGCAATGGATGTTGCCTGGGCAGCGGTGGCTGTCACACTACGCATATTCTGTTTCCTCTAAGCGATGAATGGATTCGCGGTGGGATTGCGGTTCAATTCCAGGGCTGCCCTTTGCGGCCCTGGCGGCAGGCATGACTGCCGCCGTAGCGGACCTCATGCCGGCACGATCTCAGTCAGCCGTTCAGGCCTTGGGCGCTTCGCCGCCGATGGCGTCCAGCTTGATCTGGATGAGCTGGCGACCGGGGTCCTTGGCGTCACTCTTTTCCAGGGCCAGCTTGTAGGCGGTGCGCGCTTCGTCGCGCTTGCCCTGCGCTAGCAGTACATCGCCCTTGCGGTCGGCAATGGCGCCGGCAAACTGGGCCGGATAGTCACCGGAGAGCAGCTTCAATGCTTCATCATAGGACTTGGCATCCAGCAGCACGCCGGCCAGACGCACCGCGGCGATGGCCTTGTATTCCTTGCCACGACCGTGGTCGATCACCCATTGCAGCTGCTTCTTGGCGGTGTCGGTGTCGTTGGCATCGAAAGCCGACTTGGCCGCCACCAGCGCGCTCATCTCTGCGTAGGCCGTGCCGCTGAACTTGTCCTGGATGTCGCTGGCGGCGCGCTGCACCTTGGCATTGTCCTTGGCAGCAAACGACTTCTGCTGCTCTTCATACAACACCGAGGCCTGCGCCGATTGGCGACCCTGGTAGGTATTCCAGCCCGTCCAGGCGGCATAGGCGGCCAGCGCGATGATCAGCGCCCAGGTCACCAGATTGCCGTATTTCGCCCACCAGGCCTTGATGGAATCAAGCTGTTCTTGTTCTTCGAGATCGTATGCCATGTAACTCTGCGATTAGAAAACTGTGTTGACGGATGACGCTTGCTCAGGGGTGGTAGTGCACGTGGTCATGATCATGATCGTGGTCATGATCGCCGACGATCTGCTCCACGATGTAGTCGACCACGGCATCGAATGCCATGTTGCTCTGGTTGGCGCGCCCTTCCTCGGCGTTGCCTTCGCGCATGTGCTTGACGGTGGCGGTGCCTGCCTTGAGCTCATCCTCGCCGATGATGATGGCGAAGGCGGCGCCACTGGCGTCGGCGCGCTTCATCTGCGCCTTGAAGGAACCACCACCATTGGACGATGCGCAATGTAGCACAACATCGAGCCCGGCAGTCCGCAAACGTTCCGCCAGGACGAAAGATTGCAATTGGGCATCATCGCCCTGATGGACCAGGTAGACGTCGCACTGGTTGGGCGCGTATTGCTCGCCGTTGGCCTTCATCAGCTCCAGCAGACGCTCCACGCCCATGGCGAAACCGCAGGCCGGCGTAGGTTTGCCGCCGAACATTTCGATCAGCGGGTCGTAGCGACCACCGCCGCAGACCGTGCCTTGCGAACCCAGCTGGTCGGTGACCCACTCGAACACGGTACGGTTGTAGTAGTCCATGCCACGCACCAGGCGCGGGTTGATGGTGAAAGGAATGTTGTTGTGGCGCAGGATCTTCTGCACGCCTTCGAAGTGCGCACGCGACTCCTCACCCAGGTAGTCCAGCAGCTTGGGGGCGGCGTTGACCATGTCCTGCATGGTCGGATTCTTGGTATCGAGGATACGCAGCGGGTTGGCGTGCAGGCGGCGCTGGGCGTCGGTGTCCAGCAGCTCCTTGTGCTGCTCGAAGTAGGCGATCAGGTCGGCGCGGTGCTTGTTGCGCTCTTCGGCGTTGCCGATCGAGTTCAGTTCCAGGCGGATGTCGGACAGGCCAAGGTCATCCCACAGGCGCTGGCACATCATGATCAGTTCGGCGTCGATGTCCGGGCCGCTGAAGCCGACCGCCTCCGCCCCCACCTGGTGGAACTGGCGATAACGACCACGCTGCGGACGCTCGTGACGGAACATGGGGCCGACGTACCACAGGCGCTTGGGGCCGTCGTAGGTCAGGTTGTGCTCGAGGGCGGCACGCACCACGCCGGCGGTGTTTTCCGGACGCAGGGTCAGGTTGTCGCCGTTCATGGAATCGGTGAAGGAGTACATCTCCTTCTCGACGATATCGGTCACCTCGCCCAGGCCGCGTGCGAACAGTGCGGTCGGTTCGACGATGGGGGTGCGGATCTGCTGGAAACCATAGCTCTTGAGCACCGATTGCACGGTGTTCTCGAACAGTTCCCACAACGGCGCATCGGCGGGCAGGATGTCGTTCATCCCTTTGACGCCAACGATTTTTTCGACTTTCTTTTGTTCTGACATACCGAATACCGGAGAGTGTTTTCTTGAAACTTCAATTCTGAATGCTGTCACCTGTCGCATCATTCATGCGAGCAGTCCAGCGCAAGTGTAACGCATGGCTTGCCGCCTCCAGCCGCGCTGGGCGGCCCAAGCTGCAGCTCAATCAGGCATGACCGCCCTGGCCATAGTGTGATTCGACGTATTGCAGCACCACGTTCTGGAATTCCTCAGCGATGCGTTCACCCCGCAGGGTCATCCTCTTTTCACCATCGATGAACACCGGCGCCGCCGGGGATTCACCCGTGCCAGGCAGGCTGATGCCGATATTGGCATGCTTGGACTCACCCGGGCCATTGACGATGCAGCCCATCACGGCCACGTTCATGGCTTCCACGCCAGGATACTTGCCCTTCCACACCGGCATTTGCTCGCGCAGGAAGGTCTGGATCTTGTCTGCCAGGTCCTGGAACACGGTGGAGGTGGTGCGGCCGCAACCGGGGCAGGCAATTACCATCGGAGTGAACTTGCGCAGGCCCATGGTCTGCAGGATTTCCTGACCGACCACCACTTCCTTGGTACGGTCGCCACCCGGTTCGGGGGTGAGCGAAATGCGGATGGTGTCGCCGATGCCTTCCTGCAGCAGTATCGACAGTGCTGCAGTGGACGCCACGATGCCCTTGCTGCCCATGCCGGCCTCGGTCAGGCCCAGGTGCAACGGATAGTCGCAACGGCGCGCCAGTTCGCGGTAGACCGCGATCAGGTCCTGCACACCGGAGACCTTGCAGGACAGGATGATCTTGTCTCCCGCCATGCCCAGCTCTTCGGCGCGCTGGGCGTTTTCGATCGCGGAGGTAACCAGTGCCTCGTACATCACGGCCTGCGCCGACCAGGGCTCGGCACGACCCGCGTTCTCATCCATGATGCGCGCCAGCAGCGCCTGATCCAGGCTGCCCCAGTTGACGCCGATGCGCACCGGCTTGTCGTACTTGCAGGCTACCTCGATCATCTGGGCGAACTGGGTGTCGCGCTTGGCGCCCTTGCCGACGTTGCCGGGATTGATGCGGTACTTGGAGAGGGCCTGGGCACACTCGGGATAGTCGGTCAGCAGGGTGTGGCCGTTGTAGTGGAAATCGCCCACCAGCGGCACATCCACGCCCATGCGGTCGAGTTGCTCGCGAATGGCCGGCACCGCTGCTGCCGCTTCGGGTGTATTGACGGTCAGACGAACTATTTCGGAGCCGGCACGCGCCAGGTCCTTGATCTGGATCGCCGTCCCGATGGCGTCGGCGGTATCGGTGTTGGTCATCGATTGCACCATCACCGGCGCACCACCACCGACAACGATCTCCCGCGCACCGTGGCTGATGATCACGCGGCGGCTGTTGCGGCGGGCCAGCGGCCCGGAAGCGATCGGGGAGGAAGACATGATAGGCAGACGGTTCAGTTCAGGTTCAGCCGTGCGACGTTGCTGCCGCCCGGGGATTTCAGGTCCAGCGGCTGGCCGCGCAAGGTGGCGTCGACGCCGGAGGCATTGCCGATGATCAGGGTCGTGGCGTCGGAGACGTCGAAGGTTTCCGTCGTACCCGCCTTGAGCAGCCGCGAAATCACCGTGGTCTTGTCGGCACGCCGGATCTCTACCCAGGAGTCCTCACGGAAGGTCAGTCGCAGCAGGTCCTTGCTGTTGACGATATTGAGGCCACTGGGGACGCTGGACGAAGCCATCTGGGCGGACGAAGTGGACGAAGACGACGAGGCCACTGGCGCGGTCGCCGATGGGCTGGCAGTCGACGCTGGTTGTGCCGCGGCCGGGGTGGCTGCCTCCACAGGGGCGACGGCAGTCGCCACCGGGGCAGCCGGAGCGACCGCAGTAGCCGCGACAGGCGAGACTTCCTTGGCGGCGCCCTTGTCCGCCTCTTCGCCAGTCGACGCGGCAATCGTATCGACGCGTGCGTTGACCGGGGTATCGGAGGATGCGACTTCCGTATTCTGCACGGCTTCCGGCGCCGACACTTCGCTACGGTGCGACTTCAGCCACGCAAGTTGTGGCACCGCTGCACCCAGGTCGGTCCAACGCACTGCAGCCGCACCGGCCAGCAAGGCGACCACAATCACCCCCGCCACGATGGGCAAGGCCGAGCTATTGCCCCGCGTGCTCATCATCATGGCCGGCAGCGGCCCTTCCGAGAAAGGCGTGGACAGTGAATACTGCGGCACGATGTGATCGCGCTGTGCCACGGCCGACTCCTGCGGCATGGCTGCGGCCATGGCGTTGACGTCCAGGCCCAGCACCTTGGCATAACTGCGCACAAAACCACGCGCCACGGCCAGGCCCGGCAGGGCCGCGTAGTTATCGGCTTCGATGGCCTGGATCTGGCGCGGCGCCAGCTTGACCAGACTGGCCACCTGCTCCACCGACCAGCCTTTCTGCTGACGGGCGGCGGCCAGCATGGCACCCGGCAAGAGCGTGGTCTGGGACGATTGACCTGCATCTTGCGGTTGTTGCGACGACATTTCGTTCATTTGTTGATCACTCATCAAATGCTCCACATGGAAAAGCTTTTTTTAACCGGCCCTGGCCGGATTCTTCTGGAGCGTCCCTGCGCGACCGGCGTCGCGCCCCTCCCGGGAATTTCGACCACTTCAACCTGCCCTGCCGACGAACGGCAGCGCGGGCAATCATTTCGACAAAAACACAAAAAGGACGTGCGATGAATGCGCCCCAGCGCAACATCGACGCCCCTGCAACAGATTCGAAAAAAAGAGGTGCATCTCCCCTCGCCACGTTGGCAAGGGCTGGTGAAACGCAACCAGCAAGGGTATTCAGGCCCCCTGCCGTCACCCGGAGATCTCCACGATGCGGCCGAAATCCCGACCGTACTTGTCCTGATATTCGGCCATCTTCTGCATGCGCTCCTGCACCCGGGTACGATCCTTGACTTCGCCGGCCAGTTGCCCGCAGGCGGCGTCGATATCGTCGCCACGCGTCTTGCGGATGGTGGTCACGATACCGGCGTCCATCAGGATTTGCGCGAACGCCTTGATGCGCGGATTGTGGGAACGCTTCAAGCCCGACTCGGGGAAGGGATTGAAAGGGATCAGGTTGAACTTGCACGGGATGGCAGTCTCGCCTTGCTTCACCAGCGCGACCAGCTCGCGTGCATGGGTGTCGGTGTCGTTGACGCCATCGAGCATGCAATACTCGAAGGTAATGAAGTCACGCGGGGCGAATTCCAGGTAGCGCTTGCATGCCAGCATGAGCTCGCGCAGAGGATGCTTGCGGTTCAACGGGATCAGCGAATCGCGCAGCGCGTCGTTGGAGGCATGCAGCGAGACCGCCAGCGCCACCGGGCATTCCTGGGACAGCTTGTCGATCATCGGCACCACGCCGCTGGTAGACAAGGTCACGCGGCGGCGCGACAGGCCATAGGCATTGTCGTCCAGCATCAGGCGCAAGGCGGTCACGGTCGGCTCGAAATTGAGCAGCGGCTCGCCCATGCCCATCATCACCACATTGGTAATCTGGCGCTCGCCCTTGGGACCACCTTCGATACCCTTGGTCTTGCGCAGCTCGAATTCCGCCATCCACAGCTGGCCGATGATCTCGGCAACCGTCAGATTGCGGTTGAAGCCCTGCTTGCCGGTCGAGCAGAAACGGCAATTCACGGCACAGCCCGCCTGCGTTGAAACGCACAGCGTGCCGCGGTTTTCTTCAGGGATGAACACGGTTTCCACCGCATTGCCCTGGCCCACGTCGACCAGCCACTTGCGTGTACCGTCGGTGGAGGTATGGTCACTGATGATGGCCGGCGCGCGAACTTCGGCGCGGGTCCTCAACTTGTCGCGCAGCGATTTGGCCAGATCGGTCATCTGATCGAAATCAGACACCCCGAACTGGTGTATCCAACGCTGCAACTGCTTGGCACGAAACGGCTTCTCACCCAACTCGCCGCAGTAGGCGACGAGTTGCGCGGGATCCATATCCAGCAGATTGGTGAGAGCTGTAGTCATGATGCTTGCGGCCGGGACCAGGGTGGAAAGACGCGACAGGGATTGCAGCGCCGGTTTCCGCTCCGATCCGGAAGACCGATGGAAAACAGGAACAGATTAACGCGAATAGACGTTCAGCGCCGGGAAGAAATAGGCGATTTCGCCCTTGGCGGTTTCTTCAGCGTCCGAGCCGTGCACGGCGTTGGCATCGATGGAGTCGGCGAAGTCGGCGCGGATGGTGCCCTTGTCAGCCTTCTTCGGGTCGGTAGCGCCCATCAGATCGCGGTTCTTCAGGATCGCGCCTTCGCCTTCCAGCACCTGGATCATCACCGGGCCGGAAATCATGAAGTCCACCAGATCCTTGAAGAAAGGACGCTCGCGGTGCACGGCGTAGAAGCCTTCTGCCTCAGCGCGCGACAGTTGTGCCATGCGGGCAGCGATGACCTTCAGGCCAGCGTTTTCGAAACGGGTGTAGATCTGGCCGATCACGTTCTTGGCGACGGCGTCGGGCTTGATAATCGACAGGGTGCGTTCAATTGCCATGAGAAAAACTCCAATAAAAATAATGGCTTAAAGCCAAGAATTGATAATTCAATGAACCTTGTATTTTAGCATGAAACCATCAGATATCACGTCAATTCACCTCCTTTGAGATGTCAAGCACACATCTTTCGCAGCATGCACTGCAGTGGGGCATGACTTGGCAGGACAAGTGTCAGAACAAGTCGGCAAAGTGCGTGCGAACCAGAGAGAGGGAAGACTTGTCTTAACATCGAGCCGCCGTGCTATTCTCTGGCTCGCATTCAACGCTTCGGAGGACACATGAACCAACTGGACACGACCTTCGGCCACTCGACCACGAGCCTGGCCACCCGCAACCGCGTACTGCGCAACACCTACTGGCTGCTGGCGCTGTCGATGATCCCGACCGTGCTGGGCGCCTGGCTGGGCGTGCAGATGCACTTGAACCTCTTCGCCGCCAGCCCGATGATCGGCTTAGTGCTGTTCCTGGCGATCGCCTTCGGTTTCTTCTACGCCATCGAGAAGACCAAGAATTCCGGCTGGGGTGTGGCCTTCCTGCTGGGTTTCACCTTCTTCATGGGCCTGATGCTGTCGCGCCTGATCGAGTTCACGCTGGGCTTTTCCAACGGCGCCGGGCTGATCATGACGGCCTTTGGCGGCACCGCGATCATCTTCTGCGGCATGGCCACCATCGCCACCGTCTCCAAGCGTGATTTCTCGGGCCTGGGGAAATTCTTGTTCGCGGGCGTGCTGGTGATCCTGGTGGCTTCGCTGGCCAACATGTTCCTGCACCTGCCGGCGCTGCAACTGACCATTTCGGTGGTGGCCATCGCCATCTTCTCGGCCTATATCCTGTTTGACGTGCAACAGGTGGTCAACGGCGGCGAAACCAACTACATCTCCGCCACGCTGGCGATCTACCTGGACGTGTACAACGTCTTCGCCAACCTGCTGTCGATCCTGGGTATGGTGGGCGGTAACCGCGACTGACAAACGATGCTTCTTGCATCCTGAGCAACAAAAAAGCCGGCGCAAGCCGGCTTTTTTGTTGGTACGCCGGATCGCCCGGCCCCGGATTTACTCCGGCAGGTCGAACACCGCGATCGACTCGACGTGGGCGGTGTGCGGGAACATGTTCACCACGCCTGCATACTTGAGTGAATAACCGCCCAGATGCACCAGCATTCCGGCATCACGCGCCAGTGTGGCGGGATTGCAGGAGACATAGACGATACGCCTGGGCTTGAGGTGCTGTTGCTCCGGCGGCAACTCCACCAGGGCCTTGCAGACTTCCATGGCACCTTCGCGCGGCGGATCGATCAGCATACGGTCGAACTTGCCCAGGGCCACGAAATCCTCAGGCTTGGCCTCGAAGAGATTGCGGCAGTAGAAGCTGGTCTTGGCATCCACACCATTGACCTTGGCGTTATCCAGGGCACGCTCGGTCAACGCAGTACTGCCCTCGATGCCCACCACTTCACGCGCCAGCGTGGCGATAGGAAGCGTGAAGTTGCCCAGGCCGCAGAACAGGTCGGCCACGCGGTCTTGCGGCTGCACATCCAGCAAACGCAGTGCCCGCGCCACCAGTACGCGGTTGATCTGGTGGTTGACCTGGGTGAAATCGGTAGGCTTGAAGGGCATGCGGATGCCGAATTCCGGCAGCGTGTACTGCAACTTCGATTGCGCCGGATAATACGGAGCGGCCGTGTCCGGGCCCTTGGTCTGCAGCCACCATTCGATCCGGTACTGGTCGGCGAAGGCCTTCAGCAAGACCTCATCGGCCGGAGCCAACGCCTCCATGATGCGCAACACCAGCACGGTGACCTTGTTGCCATCATCGCCTTCGCCCACGGCCAGTTCGATCTGTGGCATGCGATCGCGGATGGTCAGCGCAGCCACCAGTTCGCGCAGCGGCACCAGCATGGCAGAAACGTTGGGGGGCAGGATCTCGCAGGTCTTCATATCGGCGATGAAGGAAGAGCGCTTTTCGTGGAAACCCACCAGCACCCCGCCCTTCTTGGCCACATGGCGCACCGAGATGCGGGCGCGGTAACGATAACCCCAGGTCGGACCATAGATGGGCCGCAGCATCACCTCGGCCTTGGTCTTGCCCAGATGCCAGAGGTTGTCCTCCAGCACACGCTGCTTCATGGCGACCTGGGCCGAGGGCTCCAGATGCTGCATGGCGCAGCCGCCGCACGTACCGAAATAGTCACAGCGCGGCTTCACCCGCAGCGAGGATTCGCGGTGCAGCGCAGTCATCTCGCCGGCTTCCCATTTCGGTTTCTTGCGATAGGACTGGAAACTGACCCGCTCCCCGGGCAGCGCGCCTTCGACGAAGATGACCTTGCCTGGCGTGCCATCCTCGTTTTCGAGGTGACCAACGCCGCGCCCGTCCATATCGAGCGACTTGATTTCAATGATGATGTCTTGTTGCATGAGGGAAACCACAGGGATGGGACCGAAGTCCGCGGCCAAAAACAAAAGCGGTATTGTCCGCGATCCGGGACCGGGAGGGAAGCGCGCCGCACATCCGGACACAGCTGGATGAAGGAAATCGAAAGAAATCAGCGGGAATGCGCAGCTAGAAAGGCCGACCTACAGCGCGACACCATTCAGAAACTCAGAACAAGGCGTCCCGCCCCACTCCGCGCGAGGTCAGCAGGCGCTTGAGCTTGACCAGCGCCTCCTGCTGCACCTGGCGCACGCGCTCACGGGTGATGCCCATCTCGCCGGCAAGCTGCTCCAGGGTGGATGGATCGTCGTTGTCCAGGCCAAAGCGACGGGCTACGACCACACGCTGCTTTTCGGACAGGCTCTTCAACCACTCCCTGATCAACAAGGCGGCTTCCTGGCTTTCGGCGCGGGTATCGGGATGCTCCTCCACTGCGCTGGGCAAGAGGTCCATCAGGCTGGCCTGGGGATCGTTGTCCAGCGGGGTATCGAGCGAGGCCGCATGTTCGGACAAGGCCAGCACGTCCTGCACCTCTTCCACCGGTCGCCCCACCAGATGGGCAATATCTTCCGCCCCGGCGTCGCGGCCGTCCCGATGCTGCGCCTCCAGGTGGTACTTGGCACGCAGGATCTGGTTCAGCTCGCGCACCATGTGGACCGGCAGGCGCACCGTGCGTGCCTGGTTCATGATGGCGCGTTCGATGCTCTGGCGTATCCACCAGGTGGCGTAAGTGGAAAATCG
Source organism: Herbaspirillum sp. AP02 (assembly GCF_015767275.1). GTDB lineage: Bacteria > Pseudomonadota > Gammaproteobacteria > Burkholderiales > Burkholderiaceae_D > Herbaspirillum. Next base: position 251,093 of record NZ_JADWMY010000006.1, on the reverse strand, counting down.
GAAACCGCGTTCGGGCTCGAACTTGTCGATGGCGCGCATGAGGCCGAGGTTGCCCTCCTCGATCAGGTCCAGCAGGGCCACGCCACGATTGATGTAGTGCTTGGCGATCGACACCACCAGTCGCAGGTTGTGCTCGATCATCTTCTGGCGCGCCACGAACTCGCCCTGCTTGGCCAGGGTGGCGAAATGCAGCTCCTCGGCCGCCGTCAACAAGGGCTTGGCGCCGATCTTGTTGAGGTAGTGCTGGGTGGTATCGGTGGAGAGTTCGGCGGCCAGCACCTTCTTGAGCTCGTCCACCCCCTCGGCCGGAGCCGCCTCCTGGGGCTGCTCGGCAGCATCGCCGTCGATCACTTCCGGTTCGTCGATCTCATCAATGGGATCGTCGATGTCCTCTTCACGAGGGTCCTGGTCTGGCAAGTGATCGCGGCGATTGCTTGTCATACGCTAGCGTGGCGGTAAGTATTTGGAGGGATCAACAGGTTTGCCCTGTTGGCGGATCTCGAAGTGCAGCTTGACGCTGTCGCTGTCGGATTTACCCATCTCAGCGATCTTTTGCCCCTTGGTCACACTCTGACCTTCCTTCACCAGGATGGTCTTGTTGTGGGCATAGGCCGACAACAGGTTGTTGGTATGCTTGATGATCACCAGGTTGCCATAACCACGGATGCCGCTGCCGGCATACATGACCTTGCCACCAGCCGCCGCCAGCACCGACTGGCCATCCTTGCCGGCGATATCGACACCCTTCTTGCCGCCGTCGAAGGTCCCGACCACCTTGCCGTCGGCCGGCCACATCCAGGACACCCCTTCATCATCACCGGCGGCCGACTGGCTGGCTGCTGCCGGCTTGTCGGCTGCATGCGCTGCCTCAGGCTTGGCCCCGGCTGCCGCCGGAGCTGCTGCAGCCGGGGTTGCATCCGGCTTTTCCAGTTCGGCCAGCGCGCTGTCCGAATAGGCACGCTTGTCACCACGCGGCCCGGTCTTGTTGCCGCCCGAAGCCAATGGCGCAGATGCTGCAGGTGCCGCTGCTCCTGGTGCACCCAGCGGCCTCACATCCAGCCCGGCGCCCGGTGCCGCGACCACGGCAGCGGTCTGCGGTGCACCGCCGGCGCGATCAGGGGGGGCTACCCGCAACACCTGGTCGACCTTGATGTCGTTCGGGTTGGTCAGGTTGTTCCAGGCCACGATGTCACGCCAGTTCTGCCCGACATCCAGGGCGATGCGATACAGGGTATCGCCCTTCTTGACCGTATAGTAGCCACGCCCAGAGGGGACCGGAGCAACCGCCGCGACGGCATTGTCGACCGGCTTGACGGTGCTGGTGGTGCGCTCCACGACGGGCGCCGGCTGCTGATTCGGTGTCGAGCCGCAGGCGGCCAGCAGACTGACGACACTGCCCATTACAGCCAAACGAATTTTCTTCATGCTCTTACGTAAGATTTTGTACGACGCTAGTTGACACGCAGCCAGCGCCAGAAGTTCATCAGGGAAATGCGGCCCCCTTGCCTGCCCATCCGCTCTCTTCATCGATCCGCGGCTTGGATGCTTGTGCTTGTTGCCGCCCGTTCCCTGTTTCGATGATGCTTGGCGGATCCTGACATCCGCCGGTGCTGCCTTGCCACATCAGGCCGTAACCTGCGTAAGCGGGTTACCGCGTCACACCGTACCCGGCCGCAATGGCACGAAATGGCACTGTTCCAGGGTACTACGGCGCCAGTCACGCTGGCCGACGCGTTCTATCAATTCCAGCACCTGCTGGCGTTCGCCTACCGGGGCTACCAGCCTGCCACCGATGGCGAGTTGCTCCAGCAGGGCCTGCGGCACTTCAAGTCCGGCCGCGGCGAGGATGATGCCGTCGAAAGGCGCCACTTGCGGCAGGCCAAGCATACCATCTCCGTAATGCAAGCGGATGTTTGCTATCCGCAATGGACGCAGATTGGTCTTGGCCAGTTCATGCAGGGGCTTGATGCGCTCGATTGAATAGACTTCGCCCGCCACCCGCGACAGTACCGCGGCCTGGTAACCGCAGCCGGTACCGATTTCCAGCACCCGGTCCAGACGGCCGCCATGGCGGTTCTGGCGCATGATCTCGATCATCCGCGCCACGATGTAGGGCTGGGAAATGGTCTGGTGATGGCCGATCGGCAGCGAAGCGTCGATATAGGCCTGGCTGGCCAGTCCCGGCTCGACGAACATGTGCCGTGGTACCGCCTCCATCGCGGCCAGCACCTTGGCATCGGCCACGCCCTGCTTGGCCACGCGCGCCACCATGGCTTTGCGCACCGCTTCGGAGGCCAGCGGCGAAGCATGATGGGAGCCATTGGTCTGGGTCACCGTCATCACATTCTTGATCGCCGTACGCGGCGCCGGTGCGGCACTGAGCAGGCGCTGGGCCGGTACCACCGGGGCCCGTGGCGGCACCGGCGGCGCGCGCAGGGCTTGCGCCAGACCCTGCTGCACCGGCTTGAGCGCGGCCCGCTGGGATGACTGGGCCGCGTTCTTGGCCGCAGTCTGGGTGGTTGCCTGGGGCCTGCCAGCCGTGTCCCGGCCGGCGCCGGCGGTCTTCTTCTTGTCGACCACCGAGGACAGGCTCAGAGGAAAGCGGCTGGACTTGTCGCTCATGCAAGCGCTTTCTTGAGATTGTCCAGCTGGGTCGTGTGGGTCAGGTCGATCTGCAACGGCGTGATCGAGACATAACCATTGGCAGTGGCATGGAAATCGGTACCGTCACCGCCATCCCGAGCAGCACCGGCCGGACCGATCCAGTACAGATCGCGACCATGCGGATCGGTCAGCTTATGGACCGGCTCGGACATGTGACGCTTGCCCAGCCGGGTCGCCAGGCTGCCCTTGATCTGCGCATACGGCAGATTGGGGATGTTGACATTGAGCAGATACGGCTGCGGCAAGGCATCGAAACGGCGTTCCACGATCTCGCGGGCAATGCGCGCTGCTGCATCCAGCTCGGCCCAGCCCTTGTGGAGTTGCGAAAACGCAATCGATGGAATCCCGAACAGGAAACCCTCGGTGGCCGCTGCGACGGTGCCCGAATACAGCGTATCGTCGCCCATGTTCTGACCTTGGTTGATCCCGGAGACAATCAGGTCCGGACGTTCCTTGAGCAAACCGGTCAGCGCCACGTGGACGCAGTCCGACGGCGTGCCATTGAGGTAGTGGAAGCCGTTGGCGGCCTGCTCTACCCATAGTGGACGATCCAGGGTCAGGGAATTGGAGCTGCCGGAACGGTTGCTGTCCGGCGCGACGACGGTAATGTCGGCGATGGGGGCGAGCGCCTCGGCCAGGGCAATGATGCCCGGGGCGAGGTAGCCGTCGTCGTTGCTGATGAGGATTTTCATGGCCTGAATTTTAACCGAAGCCGGGCTTTGGGCAGTCCCCGCCAGCGACATTCTTGGCACCGTGATGCCGCCCTACTCTTGCTGGCTCAGTTCTTGGTAGACATAGGCCGCCAGCACCAGTTTGTCGCGCACGCTCAGGCCGGAAAATTCCACGCCGTACTGGTGGAAATCGGCCTCGCCCAGCGCCTCGACAGCGCGCAGCACCACCCGCAGGTCCAGACTCAGTTGCTGGTCGGCTACGGCGGCCACGAAACGCAATTGCCCCACCACTCCCTTCTGCGCCGCCACTTTGCCCGACAGCGAGGTCGCCACCAGCGAGGCACCGCCCAGACTGAGATCGATCACGCTGGCCGGCAGCGGATTGGCGCCATCCAGCGCCAGGTAGCCTTCGGCGCCCACCGCTACCCGGGTAGCCTGGCGGATCACGGTGGAGCGCACTTCCTTGGGCAGTGAAAGGTGGAGGTAGACGAACGGCGTCTGCTGGTACTTCAGCAACTGGGCTGCAAAGGCATAGGCGCGACGACCGGACAAGGCGCGTACCACAAAGGGCTGACCATCGCGCACGAAGAGCTGCTTGCCTTCCTTCTGCGGCGCGGTGACCAGGATACTGCGATTGGGTAGGCAGCCCACCAGCGACACCGCATAGCGCTGGGTGGCGTCGTCGGCAAACTGCAACCACAGGGTATCGCCGATATTCCAGCGTACCTCGTCGACCGTGATCACGCTTTCCTGTCCACGCACTGTGGCCGCCGGCCTCAGGGATTTCTTGCCGCCCTGCTTGCGACGCAGTACGTCACGCGCCTGCGGCAGCGGCACCGATTCGGTATCGGGCTCGGCAATCCAGCGAGCATTGCGATAGAGGCCATTTTCGATCAGGCCGGTCAATTGGTCGACCGTGTCGATCAGAGTACCGCGCGCCAGCAACAACTTGCCGGCTTCGTTGTAGATCGGCCAGGGAGCCGGCTTGCCCACCATCAGCGCGGAGGCCCGCACCGGCACCAGGGAGGTCAGGTCGGCCATCTCAGCCGGCTTCCGAGGTACCGCCCTCGCCCGCTGCAGCGGCCGCCCGGCGGGCATCCTGCTCGCGGAAGAAGGCCTGCACCATGTCCAGCTCGCGGGTGCGCTTGAACGGCGGCAGGCTCTGCCAGATGCGACGGCCGTAGTTCTTGGTGATCAGGCGCGGATCGCAGATCATCAGCACCCCGCGATCACCCTCGTCGCGGATCAGGCGCCCGGCACCTTGCTTGAGATTGATGATCGCCGCCGGCAACTGATGATGCACGAAGCCGTTCAAGCCCTGCTTTTCCATCTCGCTGATTCGTGCTGCCAGGACCGGATCGTCCGGCGGCGAGAACGGCAATTTGTCGATGATCACCAGCGATAGCGCGTCGCCACGCACGTCCACGCCTTCCCAGAAACTCTGGCTGCCGATCAGCACGCCATTGCCGGCGGCACGGAAGCGGTCCAGCAGTTCGGTACGACCGGCCTCGCCCTGCACAAACAGGGGAAACGCATGCCCGCGTGCCTCGAACTCCGCCCGCAGGCGCTCGGCGGCACGGTTGACGGCACGCAACGTGGTACACAGGAAGAAACAGCGCCCACCCGCAGCTTCGATGGTCGGCAGCGCGGCATCGATGACGGCGTCGGTGTATTCGTAGGAATTGGGCTGCGGCAGGTTCTGCGGCACATACAGAAGACCCTGCTCGCCATAGTTGAAGGGACTGGGCCAGGATTGGGCAGGCGCATTCCACAGGCCCATCTGGGCCGCGTAGTGATTGAAATCCTTCTTCACCGCCAATGTGGCAGAAGTGAAGATCCATGAGCGCGGGGTTCCTTCGCGCTGCTTGTTGAAGATGGGTGCAATCGACAGCGGCGTGCGATGCAACTGCAGCGACGACTGGAAGGCCTCGATCCACAGTACATAGAAGGGCTTCTGGACCGGCTCGGTGCCGGCCTCGCCAGGCTCGCCGTCGGACTTGGCGGCAGCCGATGCCTTGGCAGCCGCTTCGGCCTGCGCCTTGGCAATTTCGTCGGGTGTGCCCCAGTTTTCCAGCTGGCGCAGCAGTTCATTGGCGCGATCACGGCATTGTTCAATGGTCTCGGCACGCTCGGCCTGCTTGTCGAGCACGGCGATCATGTCGTCCATGCAATCCTTGAGCGTGTCGAGGGCCGGGAAGAAGGCGCTGGACGGGGCAATCTGGTTCAGGGCCAGGCGGATCGAATCTTCCGGGAAAGCCAGGCGCAGGTCGCGCGCGGCGCGCTCCACCGGTGCGACCAGGCGCGCCCAATCGGCGCCATCGCGGGCATGGCTCAGGCCTTCGGCCAGCACGTCGCGGCACAGCTCCAGCATCTGCGAGGTGGAAATGGTCTCGCCGAAGAACAAGGTGGCCGTATCCGGCAACTGGTGCGCCTCGTCGAAGATGACGGTATTGGCCGAGGGCAGCAACTCGGCGATACCGGTGTCCTTCAGCGCCACATCGGCGAAGAACAGGTGATGGTTCACCACCACCACGTCGGCCTGCTGCGCTTCCTTGCGCGCCTTCATCACAAAGCAATCCTGGTAATACTGGCATTCGGCGCCAAAGCAGGTATCGCGGGTCGAGGTCACCAGATTCCACACCGAAGCGGTTTCAGGGACCTTGGTCAGTTCGGCCTTGTCACCGGACGAGGTGGATTTGACGAAGCGTGATATCTCGCGCAGATAACCGACATCCTCGCGCGCGGTCAGGCGGCCGTTCTGCAGCGTGCGCTCCAGGTGGAAATGGCACACGTAATTGCTGCGCCCCTTCAACAGCGCTACCGACACCGGCGCATGCAGCGCCTTGCGCACGGTAGGAATGTCGCGGTTGAAAAGCTGGTCCTGCAAGGTCTTGGTACCGGTGGAGACGATGGTCTTGCCGCCCCACAACAAGGCGGGGACCAGGTAAGCGAAGGTCTTGCCGGTCCCGGTGCCGGCCTCGGCGATCAGCGTTCCCTGCTCGGAAATGGCCGTGGCAATGGCCTTGGCCATCTCGGTCTGGGCATGGCGTGGCCGGTAGCTGCCCACGGCACCGCCCAGCGGCCCGCCAGCACCGAAAAGGCGATCGATTTCGGCATCATGCACGCCAGGCGACGCATCCCGGTCACCGGCGGGAACCATGGTGGCGCTGCTATCGACGATATCGGTGGGAGTTTCTGGGGCAGTCACTGCGGCAAACCTGTAGAAAAAACGAGGAAGGCGGGCTTGATCAGCTACCTGCGGCTTCAGCACGTCAATGGAAGAAGCCGCTATTCTACGCGGACTCGGCTGGCCACTTCGAACTGGTGAGAAAGCGCTAGCGCCGCACTAGCGGCAATTCGAGGCAGAGCCCCGCGGCCGGCGCGCACCACGGTGGTGGCACCGGCAACAGGCGCTCAGGCGGGAATGTCGGGAACCAGCTGCATCTTCAGCAGGGCGATGTGATCCTTCAATTGCAACTTGCGCTTCTTGAGGCGGCGCAATTGCAGATCCTCGGAACGGGCATCGCGGATGAGCATATCGATCACGCTGTCGAGATCACGGTGCTCGACTTCAAGTTCGATGATGCGGCGCTGGATGTCTTCGCGATGCGTACTGGTCATGATGGCTGGCTGGTTGCGGATGTGCTTGCTAGTGTAATGCACCAGCTCGCGCACGCCAATCGACGCGCGCAAGTGGCAGGTCGGCCGACCTTCATGGCCAGTTACTGAGCAGCCGGGGCAGTGGTCGACGAATCCTGCTGCTGGTTCTTCTTGCGCTCGGCACGTTCGCGCTCGTTCTCGGCCTTCTTGCGCTCCACTTCCAGACGATGCTCTTCTGCTTCCTGGATGCGCCGCTGGCGCTGCGCGGCATTGGCTGCGCGCTCCGGTGCGCGGGCTGCCTCGTCGGCTTGCTGACGACGCACCTCGGCTTCATGCTGGCGCACGCGGAAATCGGCCGGCACATCCTTGTTCTGGTCGATACGCTGCTGGACTTCGCGATTCTTGGTGTTGCTTTCCTGCACCTTGCGCGCCGAACTGGCTTCCTTGTCCTTCTGCTCCTGCTGACGGCGGGCGACATCCTGCTCGTCCTTGGCACGTTGATCGGCCAGCGAACGGTCACGGCCATCCACCGTGGCCTGGCGCTGGAAGACCTTGGCTTCGTATTCCACCTGCTTGGTGCGCTTGTCCGCCAGGCGCTTGCGGTCGCGGGCCGCTTCCAGGCAATCGGCCACCAGGAACTTGGGGTAGCAGGCGCGTTGGTCCAGGATGTAGCGCAACTCCGCCGCCTGCCGGTCTTCGGCGGCTTCGTCCAGCGCTTTTTGCGCCTGTTCGTCGGACTTGATGCTACCGGCCGGGAAACGCGTGGTGATCGGCGCACGGGCTTCCAGCGCATCGAAACGCTCGCGATCCATGGGTACTGCGGCTGCAGGTACTACGGGCGTGACAGGCGCTGCTGACGGCACCGACGAGGGAGCCGTTGCCGGGCGGGCGGCAGTCGTCCCCTGTGCCTGCGCCACGCAGGCAGCACTGGCCAGGGCCAGCATCAGGCCGCACAGGGAAGAGGTGACGCGCTTGGCATCGGCGAAAAGACCTTGCATGTGGTTCTTGTCCATCAGGTAGTTGTTCAGGAGAGGCTGTCGGCAATTGAGCGCCGGTCCGAGTCCAAGTATTCCTTCGATTGCATCTCAATGATACGTGAAACGGTACGGTGGAACTCGTTGGACAAGGTCCCCACCGTGTAAAGCTCGTCCGGCTCCACGGCGGCCGACATGATCAGCTTGACCTTGTGGTCATAGAAGACGTCGATAAGCCAGGTGAAGCGGCGTGCCTCGGAGGACATGGCCGCCGACATCTGCGGGATACCCGACAGGATCACGGTCTGGAAGCGGCCGGCCAGCTCCAGGTAATCGTTCTGCGAACGCGGGCCACCACACAGGGTGGCGAAATCGAACCAGATGGCAGTGCCGGCGCGACGCAGGGCGCGGATCTCGCGCGCCTCGATATGCACGCGCGGATCTTCATCGGCCGCCTCCGCCACTGCCGCGAAGGCGCTACGCAACTCTTCATCGGTCTTGGCGTTCAAGGGCGTGTGATAAACCTTGACCTGCTCCAGCACGCGCTTGCGATAGTCGATACCGGCATCGATGTTCATGACATCCAGCTTTTCCTTCAGCAGCGCGATGGTGGGCAGCATGCGGTCGCGGTGCAGCCCATCCGGATAGAGCGTACCAGGCTCGTAGTTGGAGGTCATGACGAAGGAGACGCCATGATCGAACAAGCCCTTCAACAGGTTGTAGAGGATCATCGCATCGGCGATGTCGGAGACATGGAATTCGTCGAAGCAGATCAGGCGGTATTTCTTGGCGATGCGCTTGGCGACCTCGTCCAGCGGATCGGCGATGCCCTTCAATTCGTCCAGCTGGCGATGCACATCGCGCATGAATTCGTGGAAGTGCAGGCGCGTCTTGCGCACCACCGGCACCACCGAATAGAAGCTGTCCATCAGGAAGGATTTGCCGCGCCCCACCCCGCCCCACATGTAGACGCCACGCGGCACCGCCGGGCGGCTGATCAGGCGCTTGAAGGCCGAGGCACGCTGGGCCTTGTAGGCGATCCACTCCTCGTAGGCGCGCTGCAGGCGCTCAATGGCGCGCAACTGCGCCTCGTCGGGTTGATAACCGCGCTGGGACAGCGACTGTTCGTAGAATTGACGGACATCCATGGTGTAGTCTTGTAAAACGACAATGGGCGAGCCAGGCTCGCCCATTGGGTTGGCATCTCAATGCTCGATACGCGGGCAACACAAGCGTGGCAGGTGCAGGCGACGCGTATTGTCGCATTGATCGCGCATCAGAAGTTCAATGCGCGCTTGTCGACGGCCAGGGCCGCTTCCTTGGTCGCTTCGGACAGCGACGGGTGAGCGTGGCAGATACGGGCGATGTCTTCGGAGGAAGCACGGAACTCCATGGCCACCACGGCTTCGGAAATCAGCTCGGACGCCATCGGACCAACGATGTGCACGCCCAGGATTTCGTCGGTCTTGGCATCGGCCAGGAACTTGACCATACCCGAGGTATCGCCCAGCGCGCGGGCGCGACCGTTGGCCAGGAACGGGAAGGTACCGGCCTTGTACTGCACGCCGTCGGCCTTCAGTTGCTGCTCGGTCTTGCCGACCCAAGCGATTTCCGGCGAGGTGTAGATGACCCAGGGAATGGTGTTGAAGTTGACGTGACCATGCTGGCCGGCGATACGCTCGGCCACGGCAACGCCCTCTTCCTCGGCCTTGTGGGCCAGCATCGGGCCGCGCACCACGTCACCCACCGCCCACACGTTGGGCAGGTTGGTCTTGCAGTCGCCGTCCACGGCGATGAAGCCGCGCTCATCCAGCTTCAGGCCCACGCCTTCGGCGTTCAGGCCGATGGTGTTGGGGGTACGGCCGATGGAGACGATCAGCTTGTCGAACTCGCCCTTGTGCGCTTCACCCTTGGCATCGGTGTATTCCACCGAGACGCTGTTCTTGCTGGTCTTGATGGTACCGATCTTCACACCCAGGTTCACCGCCAGGCCCTGCTTGGTCAGCAGCTTCTGGGCTTCCTTGGCGATCTGTTCGTCCACCGCACCCAGGAAGGTCGGCAGGGCTTCCAGCACGGTCACTTCCGCGCCCAGGCGACGCCAGACCGAACCCATTTCCAGGCCGATCACGCCGGCACCGATCACGCCCAGCTTCTTGGGCACTTCGGAGATGGCCAGTGCGCCGGTGTTGGAGAGGATCAGCTTTTCGTCGAACTCGGCGCCCGGCAGTGCGCGGGCGTTGGAGCCGGTCGCGACGATGACATGCTTGGCGATGATGGTTTCTTCGGCAGCGCCGGCCACCTTGATCTCGTAGCCGTTGGCGTCACCCTTGACGAAGGAGCCGCGGCCGTGGAAGAAGGACACCTTGTTCTTCTTGAACAGGTACAGGATGCCGTCGTTGTTCTGCTTGACTACGGTGTTCTTGCGACCCAGCATCTTGTCCAGGTTCAGGCCCAGGCCCTTGACTTCGATGCCATGCTCGGCGAAGCCGTGGTTGGCATGCTCGTAGTGCTCGGAGGATTGCAGCAGCGCCTTGGAGGGGATGCAACCAACGTTGGTGCAGGTACCGCCCGGTGCGGGGCCGCCCTTCTCGTTCTTCCATTCGTCGATGCAGGCGGTATTGAAGCCCAGCTGGGCTGCGCGGATGGCGGCGATGTAGCCGCCGGGGCCGCCACCGATGACGACGACGTCAAAATTCTTGCTCATGTCATTTCCAATTCTGTTTGTCGCGGACAAGCTATCCGCGGATACAAAAAAGCGCTGAACGCTTTGAGCTTTTCAGCGCCTAGTTGACTCTGTGGGCCGTCGGAGGGGCGTGGCGAGCAGCCCGCGATCGCTGCGAGAAGCGCAGCCGTACTGTCGTACGGCGAGCATCGCAGCAGCGAGATCGGGTTGCGCAATAGCCCCTCCAGCGGTCATTACAGGTCCAGCAGCAGGCGGGCGGGATCTTCCAGCGCTTCCTTGATGGCCACCAGCGACAGGACGGCTTCGCGGCCATCGATGATGCGGTGGTCATAGGACAGCGCGAAGAAGTTGATCGGACGCACCACGACCTGGCCGTTTTCGACCACTGCGCGTTCCTTGGTGGCGTGGATGCCCAGGATCGCCGATTGCGGCGGGTTGATGATCGGGGTCGACAGCATGGAACCGAAGGTACCGCCGTTGGAGACGGTGAAGGTACCGCCCGACAGTTCTTCGATGGACAGCTTGCCGTCCTTGGCCTTCTGGCCGAATTCACCGATCTTCTTTTCGATGTCGGCGATGGACATCTGGTCCGCATCACGCAGGATGGGCACCACCAGGCCGCGCGGCGAACCGACGGCCACGCCGATGTCGAAGTAGCCGTGGTAGACGATGTCGTTACCGTCGACCGAGGCGTTGACGATCGGGTACTTCTTCAGGGCGTGCACGACCGCCTTGACGAAGAAGGACATGAAGCCCAGCTTGACGCCGTGTTCCTTCTCGAACTTGTCCTTGTACTTGTTGCGCAGGTCGATGACCGGCTGCATGTTGATTTCGTTGAAGGTGGTCAGGATGGCGTTGGTCGATTGCGACTGCACCAGACGCTCTGCCACGCGGGCACGCAGGCGGCTCATCGGCACGCGTTGTTCCGGACGGCTTTCCAGACCGGCCTTGACCGGTGCGGAAACAGCCGCCAGGGCCGGCTTGGCGGCAGCAGCGGGAGCCGCGGCAGGTGCCGACAGCGCGCCCAGGACGTCGCCCTTGGTCACGCGGCCATCCTTGCCGGTGCCGGTGACTTGCGCGGTCGACAGGTTGTTGTCGGCCAACAGCTTGGCGGCGGCGGGCATGGCGACATCGCCCTTGGAAGCCAGCTCGGGAGCAGCCACCGGAGTCGGTTCGTTGGTCGATTGCGGAGCGGGAGCGGCCTTGACTTCGGTCGGGGCCACTTGGGCGGAGGCGTCGGTATCGAGGATGGCGATCACTTCGCCGGCCACGACGGTGGCGCCGTCAGCCTTGATGATCTGGGTGATGACGCCGGCATCCGGCGAGGGCAGTTCCAGGACGACCTTGTCGGTCTCGATGTCGATCAGGTTTTCGTCACGGGCGACGGGTTCGCCGACCTTCTTGTGCCATTGCAGCAGGGTCGCTTCTGCGACGGATTCAGACAATTGCGGGACTTTTACTTCGATTTGAGCCATTAGGGTTCTCCGATTTTCGGGTGATTCGTTGTGATGGAAACAGGGACGTACTGCCCTCGCAGTACGCCCCGTTCGCAACAATGCTTACTTGGTCAGGACAAAGCCCTTGAGCTTGGCGAAGGCGGTCTCGATCAGCGCCTTTTGCTGTGCGTAGTGCTTGTCGTAGTAACCGACGGCCGGCGAAGCGCTGGCCGGGCGGCCTGCATAGGCCAGCTTCTGACCTTCGGAGAGATTCTCGAAGATGTTGTGCTGGATCTGCAGCCACGAGCCCTGGTTCTGCGGCTCGTCCTGCGCCCATACCAGTTCGTTGAAGTTCGGGAACTGCTTGAGGGCAGCCGCGAACGCCTTGTGCGGGAACGGATACAGCTGTTCGACGCGGATGATGGCGGTATCGGTCTGGCCGCGTTCCTTGCGGGCGTTGACCAGGTCGTAGTACACCTTGCCCGAGCAGGCGACGATGCGCTTGACCTTCTTGGCGTCGATGGTTTCATCGACTTCCGGGATCACGGTCTGGAACGAACCCTTGGCCAGGTCAGACAGGGGCGAACCGGCATCCTTGTTACGCAGCAGCGACTTCGGGGTCATGATGATCAGCGGCTTGCGGAACAGGCGGATCATCTGGCGACGCAGCAGGTGGAAGATCTGCGCAGCGGTGGTGGGCTGCACGACCTGCATGTTGTTGTCGGCGCACAGCTGGAGGTAACGCTCGATACGTGCCGAGGAGTGTTCCGGACCCTGGCCTTCGTAGCCGTGGGGCAGCATCTGCACCAGACCCGAGGCGCGGCCCCACTTCACTTCGCCGGAGCTGATGAACTGGTCCATGACGACCTGGGCACCGTTGGCGAAGTCGCCGAACTGGGCTTCCCAGATGGTCAGGGTGTTCGGTTCAGCAGTCGAGTAGCCGTATTCGAAGGCCAGCACCGCCTCTTCGGACAGCACCGAGTCGATCACGGTGAAGGTGGACTGGTTCTCGGCCACGTTCTGCAGCGGGATATAGGTACCGGCATCCCAACGCTCGCGGTTCTGGTCGTGCAGCACCGAGTGGCGGTGGGTGAAGGTGCCACGGCCGGCATCCTGACCGGTCAGACGCACGGCATAGCCGGAGGAGACCAGGCTGGCGTAGGCCAGGTGTTCACCCATGCCCCAGTCCAGGTTCATCTCGCCACGGCCCATGGTGGCGCGGTCGTTCAGGACCTTCTCGACCAGCGAGTGGACCTTGAAGCCTTCCGGCACGGTGGTGATCTTGGCAGCCAGGCGCTTCAACTCGGCCATCGGCACGGCGGTCTCGGCAGCGTCGGTCCACTTGCGGTTCAGGAACGGCAGCCAGTCGACGGCGTACTTGCTCTTGAAGTTGGTCAGCACCGGGTCGATGGCGTGCTTGCCGGCATCCATCGCGGCGCGATAGGCCTTGACCAGCTCTTCGCCGCCATCGGCGGGGATGGTCTGCTGGGTCACCAGCTTGTCGGCGTACAGCTTGCGGGTACCGGGGTGCTGGGCGATCTTCTTGTACATCAGCGGCTGGGTCAGAGCAGGCGTGTCCTGCTCGTTGTGGCCCAGCTTGCGGAAGCAGATGATGTCGACCACGATGTCCTTCTTGAACTTCATGCGGTAGTCGACAGCGATCTGGGTGGCGAACACGACGGCTTCCGGATCATCGCCGTTGACGTGCAGCACCGGGGCTTCGATCATCTTGACCACGTCCGAGCAATACAGCGTCGAACGGGAGTCGCGCGGGTCGGAGGTGGTGAAGCCGATCTGGTTGTTGATGACGATGTGGACGGTACCACCGGTGCCGTAGCCACGGGTCTGGGCCAGGTTCAGGGTTTCCATCACCACGCCTTGGCCGGCGAAGGCGGCGTCGCCGTGCACCAGGATCGGCAGCACTTGCGAACCATCCTTGTCGCCGCGGCGATCCATACGGGCCTTGACCGAACCTTCGACCACCGGGTTGACGATTTCCAGGTGGGACGGGTTGAAGGCCAGCGACAGGTGGACCGGGCCGCCCGGGGTGGACACGTCCGAGGAGAAGCCCTGGTGGTACTTGACGTCACCGGCCGGCAGGTCGTCGGCGTGACGGCCTTCGAATTCGGAGAACAGTTCCTGCGGGGTCTTGCCCAGGATGTTGACCAACACGTTCAGACGGCCGCGGTGGGCCATGCCGATCACGATTTCCTGCACACCCTTTTCGCCGGCGCGCTGGATGGTTTCATCCAGGGAGGCGATGAAGGATTCGCCGCCTTCCAGCGAGAAGCGCTTCTGGCCGACGTACTTGGTGTGAAGGTAACGCTCCAGGCCTTCGGCGGCGGTCAGGCGTTCCAGGATGTGCTTCTTCTTGTCGGAAGAGAAGCTGGGCACGGCACGGGTCGGCTCAAGGCGCTCTTCCAGCCAGCGCACTTCGGCCATGTCCGAGATGTAGGTGAACTCGGCACCGATGGAGCGCGTGTAGGTGTCGCGCAGCATCTGCAGCAGGTCACGCAGGGACGTGGTTTCCGGGCCGAAATAGGTGTTGTTGATGTTGAACACGATGTCCATGTCGGCATCGGTGAAGCCGTAGAAGGCGGGATCGAGTTCAGGGATATTGGGGCGTTCCTGGCGCTGCAGCGGGTCCAAGTTGGCGAAACGGGAGCCGAGGTCACGGTAGCCCGCGATGAGCTGGGTAACAGCGACGCGCTTGCGGCCCATGTCGGAGTCGGCGGAAGCGATGACGGTGCGGATCGGGCCTTGCTTGGCACGTTCGGCGAAGGAAGCGATCACCGGAGCGTGGGCCACATCGGGACGGGTGGAGCCGTCGGTAGCCGGGACGTGTTGCACGGCGTCGAAGTAAGCACGCCAGTTATCGGGGACCGAGCCGGGATTGTTCAGGTAGGCTTCGTACAGTTCTTCGATGTACGGAGCATTCCCACCGAACAGGTAGGAGTTGATGTTGTATTGCTCGTAGAGCTTTGTCATTTGCTCACCTTTCTTCGCGCTTCGCGAGATTAGCGGGTTTCTACACCTTCCGCGACACGGCCTGACCGGTTAGCGGATTGCATCAAGTTGTGGGGAAGGACTTTGTCTACCTGAACTTCTGTACGTCATCCAGTCAGCGCATCGGAATTATATCTCCTAATATCAAATAAAAAAGCGAATCCTTAGGGATTCGCTTTTTTATTTAAAACCAGAAGCAACGGGCGTTTCCAGCAACCAACGCCTGCCTGCAAAGCCTTGTCGCGCGGGCTTTCCCCCTCCCCTCAACAACTCCCGGGGGACGGGATTGATCACCCTTGCGCAAGGCCTGTTGTCGACCCGGCAACGGGTCGACAACGGCAGGCAAGGTGCAGACCGATCAGCGCTTGTCCATCGGCGGCACGTCGCGACGCGGCGAACCGACGAACAGCTGACGCGGACGGCCGATCTTCTGTTCCGGATCCGAGATCATTTCGTTCCACTGGGCGATCCAGCCGATGGTACGGGCCATGGCGAAGATGCAGGTGAACATCGAGGTCGGGATGCCCAGGGCGCGCTGCACGATGCCCGAGTAGAAGTCGACGTTCGGATAGAGCTTGCGGGAGACGAAGTAGTCGTCTTCCAGCGCGATCTTTTCCAGCTCCATGGCCAGCTTGAACAGCGGGTCGTCGTGCAGGCCCAGTTCGTTCAGCACTTCGTAGCAGGTTTCGCGCATCAGCTTGGCACGCGGGTCGTAGTTCTTGTAGACGCGGTGACCGAAGCCCATCAGCTTCACGCCGGAGTTCTTGTCCTTCACCTGCTTGATGAACTCGGGGATGTTTTCGACCGAGCCGATCTGCTCCAGCATGTTCAGTGCGGCTTCGTTGGCACCACCGTGGGCAGGACCCCACAGGCAGGCGATACCGGCGGCGATACATGCGAACGGGTTGGCGCCGGAGGAGCCGGCCAGGCGCACGGTCGAGGTCGAGGCGTTCTGTTCGTGGTCGGCGTGCAGGATCAGGATGCGGTCCAGCGCGCGCACCAGCACTTCATTGACCTTGTACTCTTCGCACGGGTTGGCGAACATCATGCGCATGAAGTTGGCGGTGTACGACAGGTCGTTGCGCGGATAGACGAACGGCTGGCCGATGCTGTACTTGTAGGCCATGGCCACCAGGGTCGGCAGCTTGGCGATCATGCGGATGGCCGACACTTCGCGGTGATTCGGATTGGAGATGTCCAGCGAGTCGTGGTAGAAGGCCGACAGCGCGCCTACCGAGCCGGTCAGCACGGCCATCGGATGGGCATCGCGACGGAAGCCACGGAAGAAGAAGTTCATCTGCTCGTGGACCATGGTGTGCTGGGTCACGGTGGTGACGAACTCGGCCTTCTGGTCGGCAGTGGGCAGCTCGCCGTGCAGCAGCAGGTAGCAGGATTCCAGGAAATCACAGTTCACCGCCAGCTGTTCGATCGGATAGCCACGGTACAGCAGCTCGCCCTTGTCGCCATCGATATAGGTGATGGAGGAGTTGCAGGAAGCGGTCGACATGAAGCCGGGGTCGTAGGTGAACTTGCCGGTGGCGCCGTACAGCTTGCGGATATCGATCACATCAGGACCGATGCTGCCCTTGTAGATAGGAAAATCTACGGACGGAGACCCGTCGGAGAACGACAGGGTAGCTTTGATATCGGTATTGGACATAGCTTTTCCTTTTGCTGGGATGGTGAAACCGTTAATCAAAAGCCGCGACCGCAAGCCGGGCGGCATCATGGTTCGGATGCGCCGGGTGGCGAGTTGGAACAGGCCGCGATCGAGCAAAATCGGTCTGGCTTGTGGCCAGGCGCAATATTCGTGCAACAGTCAGGCAGTACGCAGTTTCTTCAGCAACGCATGCACCTGGGGCAGATCAACCGCCGCTTCCGGCTCCTTGCGGGCCAACAGCAGGTCCATCAGGTCGTTGTCGGTCAGGTCCATCAGGCGCGAGAAAGCATCGACCTCGTCGTCGCTCATCTGTGCCTCGTTGGCATCCAGATAGCGCGTCAGGATCAGATCGTTCTCCAGCAACCCGCGGCGCGCGCGCCAGCGCAGTCTTGCTCGCTTGGCCGGATCATCCTGGTGACGCTGTTCAGTCATGAACTCGCTCATTTCTTGTCTTTCTATTCACTTCAACCGGACCAAACCTGAAGGAACCGGTCGGGGAAGCCGCTTCCAGCCCTGCTTCCCCTTGCTGCAGCCCGCCATGCGCGGCGGCTCTGGCAGGCATCACACCCATTCGGCTTACACCGAACGGCGCACCATCAGTTCCTTGATCTTGCCGATGGCCTTGTTGGGGTTCAGACCCTTGGGGCAGACATCGACGCAGTTCATGATCGAACGGCAACGGAACAGACGATACGGATCTTCCAGGTTGTCCAGGCGCGCGCCGGTGGCTTCGTCGCGGCTGTCGGCGATGAAGCGGTAGGCTTGCAGCAGGCCGGCCGGGCCGACGAACTTGTCCGGATTCCACCAGAACGACGGGCAGGAGGTCGAGCAGCAAGCGCACAGGATGCACTCGTAGACGCCGTCCAGCTCTTCACGCTGCTCGGGCGACTGCAGGCGCTCCTTCTCGGGCGGGATGCTGTCGTTGATCAGGTAGGGCTTGATCGAATCGTACTGCTTGAAGAAGTTGGTCATGTCCACGATCAGGTCGCGGATCACCGGCAGGCCTGGCAGCGGCTTCAGAACGATGGGTTCGCTCAGTTCGTTCAGGTTGGTGATGCAGGCCAGACCGTTCTTGCCATTGATGTTCATGGCGTCGGAGCCGCACACGCCTTCGCGGCAGGAGCGACGCAGCGCCAGCGAATCGTCCACATCCGACTTGATGCGTTGCAGGGCGTCCAGCAGCATCTTGTCGGTGGGCTTGAGCTCCACCGTCAGGTCTTGCATGTACGGCTTGTCGTCCTTGTCCGGATCGTAACGATAGATCTTGAATTTCAGGGTGCGAGTCATGTTGCGACCTCTTAGAAAGTACGTGCTTTAGGTTTGAAAGTCTCGACGGTCAGCGGCTGCAGGTTGACCGGCTTGTAGTCGAGACGATTCCCCTCGGAGAACCACAGCGTGTGCTTGAGCCAGTTCACGTCGTCGCGCTGCTCGTGGTCGCTTTGCGCGTGGGCGCCGCGCGACTCCTTGCGGGCTTCGGCCGAAGTGATGGTGGCCTTGGCGGTTTCGATCAGGTTGTCCAGCTCCAGCGCTTCCACGCGGGCGGTGTTGAAGACCTTGGACTTGTCCTTGAAGGAGACGTGCTTGCGACGCTCGTCCAGTTCCATGATCTTTTGGTAGCCTTCCTTCAACAGGGCATCGGTACGGAACACGCCGCAGTACTTCTGCATGGTGGCACGGATGTCGTTGGCGACGTCCTGTACGCGCTCGGAACCGGTGCTGCTTTCCAGGTGGGCGATGCGTTCCAGCGAACGGTCCAGGGCTCCGGCCGGGATGGGCTTGTGGCTCTGGTCCTGCAGGCGGCTGCCCACGATGTGGTTGCCGGCAGCACGACCGAAGACCACCAGGTCCAGCAGCGAGTTGGTACCCAGGCGGTTGGCACCGTGCACCGACACGCAGGCACATTCGCCGATGGCGTACATGCCCTGCACCACCTCCTTCATGGAACCACCCTTGGGCACGACCACCTGGCCATGGATGTTGGTGGGGATGCCACCCATCTGGTAGTGGATGGTCGGCACCACCGGGATCGGCTCCTTGGTGGCGTCCACGTTGGCAAACTTGTGGGCGATTTCCAGGATCGAGGGCAGACGCTTCTTGATGGTGTCGGCACCGATGTGACGCAGATCCAGCAGGACGTGGTCCTTGTGCTGGCCAACGCCACGGCCTTCCTTGATTTCCTGGTCCATCGAACGCGAGACGAAGTCGCGCGGCGCCAGGTCCTTCAGGGTCGGCGCATAACGCTCCATGAAGCGTTCGCCGTTGCTGTTGATCAGGATGCCGCCTTCACCACGCACACCTTCGGTGATCAGCACGCCCGCGCCGGCCACGCCGGTGGGGTGGAACTGCCAGAATTCCATGTCCTGCAGCGGCAGGCCGGCGCGTGCCGCCATGCCCATGCCGTCGCCGGTGTTGATGAAGGCGTTGGTCGATGCGGCCCAGATACGACCTGCACCGCCGGTGGCGAACAGGGTGGTCTTGGCGTGCAACATCATGATTTCGCCGGTTTCCATTTCCAGCGCCACCACACCGAGGACATCGCCCTCTTCGTTGCGGATCACGTCCAGCGCCATCCACTCGACGAAGAAATGGGTCTTGGCGCGCACGTTGCGCTGGTACAGGGTGTGCAGCAGTGCGTGACCGGTACGGTCGGCCGCAGCACAGGCGCGCTGCACCGGCTTTTCACCAAGGTTGGCGGTGTGGCCGCCGAACGGACGCTGGTAGATGGTGCCATCGGGGTTGCGGTCGAAGGGCATGCCGAAGTGTTCCAGCTCGTAGACGGCCTTCGGTGCTTCGCGGCACATGAATTCGATGGCGTCCTGGTCACCCAGGTAGTCCGAACCCTTGACGGTGTCGAACATGTGCCAGTACCAGTTGTCTTCCGACATGTTGCCCAGCGAAGCGCCGATGCCGCCTTGGGCAGCTACGGTGTGCGAGCGGGTCGGGAAGACCTTGGACAGGACAGCGACGTTCAGGCCAGCTTCGGCCAGTTGCAGCGAGGCGCGCATGCCGGAACCACCGGCGCCGACGATGACCGCGTCAAAGCGGCGGGTAGTGATGGCGGATTTGATTGCAGCCACGATTAGTTTCTCCAGAGAATCTGCGCAGCATAGCCAGCGCAACCGATCAGCCACAGGATGGTGGCAACTTGCAGGACCAGACGAATGCCCACGGGCTTGACGTAGTCCATCAGCGCATCACGCACGCCGATCCAGGCGTGGAAGAACAGCGCCATGAACACGGCAAAGGTGGCGACCTTGAACCATTGATGCGAGAACAGCGCTGCCCAGCCCTGGTAGCTGAAGTTGGTCGAGGTGAAGAAGCACACCAGCAGGATCACGGTGTAGACCGCCATCACGACGGCGGTGGCGCGCTGCGCCAGCCAGTCGCGCAGGCCATAGTGGGCGCCGACGACCAGGCGCTTGGGTCCGATATTGTTATCAGCCATTTTTAGAATGCTCCGAACAGTTTCAATGCGACCAGGATCATCAGCGCGATGCTGATCACCAGAACAGTTGCCGAGGACTTGCGTGCGCTGTCCTTGTCCAGACCGATGTGGTTATCCATGATCAGGTGGCGGATGCCGGCGCAGAAGTGATGGAGGTAGGCCCAGGACAGGGCCAGGATGACCAGCTTGACGAACCAGCCCGAGGTGAAGCCCTTGAGGTAGTCGAAGGTACCTTCGGAGAGCAGGCTGCTGTCCAGGAGGTACAGGATGAAAGGCAGCATCAGGAACAGGAACAGACCGCTGATGCGGTGCATGATCGAGACGATGGCAGCCAGAGGCATGCGGTAACCGGCAATTTGGGTTAGGTGTATGTTACGAAATTGCGGCCGTTGTGGTTTAGCGGCTTCAGACATACAAGGTTCTCCTCAGTTTAAAACAATGTGCAATTTTCGCCGATTTTCTAAATCACCATCAACTTTTATTGCGCTTCGCAGCATGCCGACAGGGCGTCGCGCCCGGTCCCTAGCGCTGCACGGGCGGTTGCCGCCGACCCGGGACAACACCGCGTCGTCCGCTCAGCTCAACTCGCTTTGGTAATGATGATTCGTCGTCAGGTACAGCCCGCGCCGCATTTCCACCGGCTTGTCGCCATAGGTGAATGAAGCCCGTTCCACACTCAGCAACGGCGTTTGGGGCGCCACGCCCAGAAACTCTGCCGCATCCGTATCCGCCCCGACGGCCCGGATGCGCTCTTCGGCGCGGATCATGCGCGTGCCGAATTCCGACTCGAACAGGCCATACAGGGGCCCGCGGTATTCCACCAGGCGCTCGGCCGTCAGCCCCTTGAAGATGGCGCCAGGCAGCCAGATGTCTTCGAGGATGATGGGAACGCCATTGAACGATTTTACCCGGCGAATGAAAATGACGGAGTCGCCCGACTTCATGTCGAGCTGACGGGCCACTTCGGCCGATGCGCGCACGCGCTTGACTTCGACGATCTTGTTCTCGGGACGCTGCGGCTCGTCGCTATCGGCCATCAGCCGCAGGAAGCGGAACTGCGCCTGGGTCTCATGATGGGTGGCAACAAAGGTACCCTTGCCCTGGCGGCGCACCACCAGGTTTTCGGCCGCCAGTTCGTCGATGGCCTTGCGCACCGTCCCCTGGCTGACCTTGAATCGATTGCCCAGCTCCACTTCACTGGGAATGAGCTCGCCGGGCTTCCACTCGCCGGCTTCCAGGCGCTGCATGATGAGCGCCTTGATCTGCTGGTACAACGGACTGAAGGTGGGCGCAGGACTGGCAGCACCCGACCCCGCGGTGTGCGCGTCGGCGTTGTTCGAATTGGGCAGGATCGAGCTCATAACCTCGAATTTCAACACAAAATCCCTTCCGGCGTCCAGCAAAAACTAGGCAATAATATGTCTTATATAAGACATAAGATATTGATTGACAGCGCTCTTTCGCAGGCCTACACTCGCGAGCAACCTGAAGACCCGCAAGGCAGACAGGGTGCGATTTACAGGCCGAAGGCCGCTAACGAGAATCGCTCTCATCCAGCCACATCGACGGTGGCGTTTTCATGCAGGCAGAACACAAGTTTGACAGGTTTTTGATTAGTCGGCAGGACCCGATCCGAAAGCAACTGACTCGCTGCGTTTTCGACGGTATCATGGCGGCCTAACAAGAATTCGAGGAAGTCGCGCAATTTTCTGCGCAAACCAGAAGCAACCGCAGACGGCCCTGCCGCGCTCTCCGCGACGCGACCGCAACGTGCGCTTCTTGCAGTCTGAACGCTTTTTTTCATCACCTCTTTTGGAGATTCAACATGGCTAAAGCCCCCATGCGTGTTGCCGTTACCGGCGCCGCCGGTCAGATCGGTTACTCCCTGCTGTTCCGCATCGCCAACGGCGACCTGCTGGGCAAAGACCAGCCGGTCATCCTGCAACTGCTGGAAATCCCCGATGAGAAGGCACAGAAGGCGCTCAAGGGCGTCATCATGGAAATCGATGACTGCGCCTTCCCGCTGCTGGCTGGCGTGACCGCCCACAGCGATCCGATGACCGCCTTCAAGGATGCCGACGTGGCCCTGCTGGTGGGTGCCCGTCCCCGTGGCCCCGGCATGGAGCGCAAGGACCTGCTGGAAGCCAACGCCCAGATCTTCACCGTGCAGGGCAAGGCACTGGACGCCGTGGCCTCGCGCAACGTCAAGGTGCTGGTGGTCGGCAACCCGGCCAACACCAACGCCTACATCGCCATGAAGTCGGCTCCCAACCTGCCGGCCAAGAACTTCACCGCCATGCTGCGTCTGGACCACAACCGCGCCCTGTCGCAAGTGGCTGCCAAGATCGGCAAGCCGGTCTCGGCCATCGAAAAGCTGTGCGTGTGGGGCAACCACT
The DNA here is from genome assembly GCF_015767275.1 of Herbaspirillum sp. AP02. Taxonomy (GTDB): domain Bacteria; phylum Pseudomonadota; class Gammaproteobacteria; order Burkholderiales; family Burkholderiaceae_D; genus Herbaspirillum. Next base: position 228,558 of record NZ_JADWMY010000006.1, on the reverse strand, counting down.
CGCCCACCATGTACGCCGACTACCGCTTCGCCACCGCCGATGGCGCCTCCGTCAAGGAAGCCATCAACGACCAGGAATGGAACAAGAACGTGTTCCTGCCCACCGTCGGCAAGCGCGGCGCAGCCATCATCGAAGCCCGCGGCCTGTCCTCGGCAGCGTCGGCAGCCAACGCAGCCATCGACCATGTGCGTGACTGGGTGCTGGGCACCAACGGCAAGTGGACCACCATGGGCATCCCCTCGGATGGTTCCTACGGCATCCCCGAAGGCACCATGTTCGGCTTCCCGGTGACCACCGAAAATGGCGAGTACAAGATCGTCCAGGGTCTGGAAATCGACGAGTTCTCGCAAGAGCGTATCAACATCACTCTCAAGGAGCTGATGGAAGAGCGTGAAGGCGTCAAGCATCTGGTCGGTTAATTGACCAGGGCGCGGCGGTCTTCAGCCGCCGCGCCCGTCGTCTTCCTGCAATATCGGCAATACCCGCAATATCGCAATATCGATCGATCCGATAACCTTACCCCAGTCCCATTCGCAGCAATGCATCCTTCCCAGGTCTTGTTCCCAGGTGCCCAGCAGCCGGTTTCGCTCCCGGTGTGCGATCACTACGCCGGCTCCGAAAAGCTGATGCGCAAGTCGATGGCCCTGCAGCAGGAACTCGGCCCCCTGTTCGACATCACCTTCGACTGCGAAGACGGCGCCGCCGCCGGCAATGACGCCGCGCACGCCAAGCTGGTCGCCTCGCTCATCGCCGGCCCCGAGAATGTCCACCGCCGCATCGGCGCGCGCCTGCATGACGTGGGCCATGCGCACTTCGAGCAGGACGTGGCCATCATCTGCGGCGCCGCTGCGCGCGAGCTGGCCTACGTGATGTTGCCCAAACCGGAAGGCATTGCCGACGTGCTGCGCGCACTGGAGAGCATCAACCGCGTGGCGGGCAACGCCGGTCGTCCCCAGCTGCCGGTGCAGGTGCTCATCGAGACCCACGGCGCGCTGGCCGATGCCGCACGCATCGCCGCCCTGCCCCAGGTGCAGTCGCTGTCGTTCGGGGTCATGGATTTCGTGTCGGCGCACTACGGTGCCATTCCCGGCAGCGCCATGCGTTCGCCCGGACAGTTCGACCACCCGCTGGTGCGCCGCGCCAAGCTGGAGATTTCCGCCGCCTGCCATGCGCACGGCAAGGTGCCGTCGCACAACGTGACCACCGACATCAGGAATCCCGCCGCCGTGGCCGATGATGCGCGCCGGGCGGCACAGGAATTTGGCTATACCCGGATGTGGAGCATCCACCCGGATCAGATCCGTCCTATCGTGCAGGCCATGTCCCCCTCCACCGAGGAGGCCGAACTGGCGGCACAGATCTTGCTCAAGGCGCAGTCGGTGCAATGGGGCCCGATCCAGCACCAGGGCAACCTGCATGATCGGGCCAGCTATCGCTATTACTGGAGTATCCTGCAACGCGCCCACGCCACTGGCGCGGCGCTACCGCCGGAAACCCTAATCTGGTTCGCCGTCGGCGACTCACCTTCAACCACGCAGTAAAGACCGTTCGATCACCGCATATGAAAAAGCACCTGACCCTGATCGCCCTGCTGGGCGCCCTGTTCGCCACCGCCGGCATCACTCCGGCACAGGCCGAGACCGCCACCGCCGCCAAGCCCGCTGCCAAGAAGAAGGTGGTCAAGAAGGCTCCGGCCAAGAAGGCCGCTGCCGCTGCGGCAGCCGCCGCTCCGGCTTCCAAGATGCCCTTCTCCTCGGATGCCGAGGATGACGATAGCGAACCCGAACTGGGCGGCACCCTGTCGGCCGACTTCCAGTGCGAAATGGGCCACAAGCTGACCATCTGGAAAAACGAGGCCGATGACAAGCACATCGCCATCCGCTGGGACAAGCGCATCCACCGCCTGACCCGCGTGGAGACCACCACCGGCGCCAACCGATTCGAAAACCGCAAGATGGGCCTGGTCTGGATCGGCATCCCCGCCAAGGGCCTGTTGCTGGACTCCAAGAAGGGTCAGCAGCTGGCCAACGAATGCAAGAACGCCGAGCAGATGAAGGCCGCCGCCGCACCGGCAGCGACCCCCACCGTGGCCGCGGCGCCCCAGCAGAACTGACACGGGAAGCCGCGCTTCCCGGACCAGGACTTAGTCGTACCAGAGAAACAAAGAATCACAGAATCAGGCAGCACCCCGCAGTTCACCATTGCAGCGCAAACCGGATTCGACTAGCTAGCATCACTAAATTGCCAAATTAAGGAGAAGAGGCCATGTCTCGCAACACATTGAACACCCTGAAGGAATTCAAGATTTCCGGTTCCAAGAAGGGCAAGTTCTACTCCCTGCCCGCCCTGCAAAAGTCGCTGGGCGTGAATATCTCGCGCCTGCCGGTGTCCATCCGTATCGTGCTGGAATCGGTGCTGCGTAACTGCGATGGCCAGAAGGTCACCGAAGAACACGTCAAGCAATTGGCCGGCTGGAGTGCCAAGGCCGCCCGCGTGGATGAGATCCCCTTCGTGGTCGCCCGCGTGGTGCTGCAGGACTTCACCGGCGTGCCACTGCTGGCCGACCTGGCCGCCATGCGCAACGTCGCCAGCAAGCTGGGCAAGAACCCCAAGAACATCGAACCGCTGGTCCCCGTGGACCTGGTGGTGGACCACTCGGTGCAGATCGACCACTTCCGCGAGAAGAAGGCGCTGGACCTGAACATGAAGCTGGAATTCTCGCGCAACAACGAGCGCTACCAGTTCATGAAGTGGGGCATGCAAGCCTTCGACACCTTCGGCGTGGTGCCCCCGGGCTTCGGCATCGTCCACCAGGTCAACCTGGAATACCTGGCACGCGGCGTGCACAACAAGACCGGCGTCTACTACCCTGACACCCTGGTCGGCACCGACTCCCACACCACCATGATCAACGGCATCGGCGTGGTCGGCTGGGGCGTGGGCGGCATCGAAGCCGAAGCCGGCATGCTGGGCCAGCCGGTCTACTTCCTGACCCCGGACGTGGTCGGTGTGAACCTGACCGGCGCCCTGCGCGAAGGCGTCACCGCCACCGACCTGGTGCTGACCATCACCGAACTGCTGCGCCAGACCAAGGTCGTGGGCAAGTTCGTCGAATTCTTCGGTGAAGGCACCGAATCGCTGTCGCTGACCGACCGCGCCACCATCGCCAACATGGCTCCGGAATACGGCGCCACCATGGGCTTCTTCCCGGTTGACGACGCCACCATCGACTACTTCAAGGGCACCGGCCGTACCAAGGCCGAGATCGACGCCTTCGAAGCCTACTTCAAGGCCCAGGGCCTGTATGGCGTGCCCAAGGCTGGTCAGATCGACTACACCCAGGAAGTCTCGCTGGACCTGGGTACCGTCGCTCCCTCGCTGGCAGGTCCGAAGCGCCCGCAAGACCGCATCGAGATCGGTAACGTCAAGACCACCTTCGCCGACCTGTTCACCAAGCCGACTTCCGAGAACGGCTTCAACAAGAAGGCAGAAGACCTCACCGCCGCCTACAAGAACGCCGATGGCGTGGATGTGCACAACGGTGACGTGCTGATCGCCGCCATCACCTCCTGCACCAATACCTCCAACCCGAGCGTGCTGCTGGCTGCCGGCCTGTTGGCCAAGAAGGCGGTCGAAGCCGGCCTGAAGGTCGCACCGCACATCAAGACCTCGCTGGCGCCTGGCTCGCGCGTGGTGACCAAGTACCTGGAAGCGGCTGGCCTGTTGCCCTACCTGGAAAAGCTGGGCTTTGGCGTGACCGCCTACGGTTGCACCACTTGCATCGGCAACGCCGGTGACCTGACTGCAGCCATGAACGAAGCCATCGTCAAGAACGACGTCGTGGCTGCCGCCGTGCTGTCGGGCAACCGCAACTTCGAAGCCCGTATCCACCCGAACATCCGCGCCAACTTCCTGGCTTCGCCGCCGCTGGTGGTGGCCTACGCGATCGCCGGCAATGTCTCCCGCGACCTGATGACCGAGCCCGTCGGCAAGGGCAAGGGTGGCAAGGACATCTATCTGGGTGACATCTGGCCGACCTCGCAAGAGATCGAAAAGCTGCTCAAGTTCGCCATGAACGCCAAGACCTTCAAGGAGAACTACGCCGACGTGAAGGGTGCTCCGGGCAAGCTGTGGGAAGCCATCAAGGGCGTCGCCAAGGGCGAAGTCTACAACTGGCCGACCTCGACCTACATCGCCGAACCGCCGTTCTTCGAGAACTTCAGCGAAGAGCCCAAGATCGCTGCTGCCGGCATCTCCGGCGCACGCGCCCTGGGCGTGTTTGGCGACTCGATCACCACCGACCACATCTCCCCGGCCGGTTCGATCAAAGAATCCAGCCCGGCCGGCAAGTGGCTGCAAGCCAATGGCGTGCTCAAGGCTGACTTCAACTCCTACGGCTCGCGCCGCGGCAACCACGAGATCATGATGCGCGGCACCTTCGCCAACGTTCGCATCAAGAACCTGATGATCCCGGCCAAGGACGACGGCTCCCGCGTCGAAGGTGGCATCACCCTGCACCAGCCGACCGGTGAAGAGATGTCGATCTATGACGCCGCCATGAAGTACGTGGCCGAAGGCACCCCGACCATGGTGTTCGGCGGCGAAGAGTACGGCACCGGCTCGTCCCGCGACTGGGCCGCCAAGGGCACCCAGCTGTTGGGCGTGAAGGCCGTGATCGCACGTTCCTTCGAGCGCATCCACCGTTCCAACCTGGTCGGCATGGGCGTGCTGCCGCTGCAGTTCCTGGGTAACGACAGCGTGCAGACGCTGGGCATCACCGGTGACGAAACCTTCGACCTGAAGGGCCTGGACGGCGAGATCAAGCCGCAACAGGAAGCCACCCTGGTGATCCACCGCAAGAACGGCGAGACCAAGGAAGTCAAGCTGCTGCTGCGCATCGACACCCCGATCGAAGTGGACTACTACAAGCATGGCGGCATCCTGCCGTTCGTGCTGCGTCAACTGCTGGCAGCCTAAGCAGGACGGGCAGCCGTGGCAGCCAAGCTGCCACGGCTGCCGGGAAGTCTGCAAAAATGAAAAACGCCGGATTCGTCCGGCGTTTTTCATTGGTCCATTCCCTGCCCCTTGGAGTAGGGTCGGCGGCCTGAAGACAGATAGTGCTGCCAAATCATCTACAATAGACAGCTTCGTTTCCACAGATTACAGATAGCCTACATGCGTCGTCCCGCCAAACGTTCCTCCTCCAAGCTTTCTGCCGACAGCCAGCACCTGGTCACCTTTGCGCAAGCCATTGCGCAGGCATCCAGCCGGCTCGAAGAACGCGCCTGGCTGAAACCCCTGGACGCCCTGCTCAACAAGCTGCTGCGCGCCGGCAACCAGGGCCTGATCGATAGCGCCCTGGACCACCTCTTCAAGACCGACCTGGATGCCTACGACGTACTCATCGAGGCGGTCGAGGCTGGCAGCGAATCGACCATCCTCGAGCATGAGGGCCAGGATTACGATGTCCAGCTGCTGGTCCTGCCAGTGTTGGCCTGGACCCGCTTTTCCATCGCTTCGGGGGCCATCGCTGCAGACATGCAGAACGCCATCGCGGCCCATCTGCATGCCCATGTGCTGGCCAAGGACGCACGCCTGGCGCTGGCGCCCAGCCTGTTCTCGATCGAACAGCTGCCTCGCGTGCATGCCGACGTGTTCGCCCTGACCCGCCAGATGGGCCAGAGCGCGCTGAAGAACAGCCCGGTGCAATTGCGCGGTGAACAGGCTCCGACCGCCGCCTTCCTGGCCGATACCCGCTACGCTATCGCCGCCGTGCTGGTGCCCGCAGGCGCTGCCCTGTTTCACTGGCAGGAAAGCGAACAGCAAAGCCACTTCTCGGCCAGCAAGACCGCTGCCTTCGACGCCTGGAAGCAGCAGGTCACGCCGATCTTCACGCGCCTGCTCCCCGGCTGCAATGTCGAACTGCTGCTGCCACAGGCCTATTTCTTCGGCTGCCGCGAGGCTGACAAGCACATCCGGCCGGCATCCATCCGCGCCGCCGATTATTTCCTGACGCAGACCCTGGACATCGCCTCCTCCGAGCTGCACGCCAGCATCGGCGGCTTCTCCGAAGACATCAACGGTCAGATCGACGAATACCGCATCGGCTTTTCCATCGGCAGCGACCCGACCGTGGTCTACGGCACCGTATGGCCGCTATACGAACAGGAAAGCGGTGAGGAGCTGCCCATGATGATCCCGGGCGGTGCCGCTCTGCTGGAAGGGTTCCCGGCCAGCCCGCTGCAACAGATCCTCACCGTACTGCGCGAATGCGGTGTCGTCCAGATCAAGCATCACGTCGAGCGCTTCACGATGGAGTTCTGCGATGACTGCGGCGCGCCCCTGTTCCCCGATCGCGAGGGCGAACTGGTGCACGCCGAGATGCCCGAAGACACCCCTCCGCCGGTCGAACACTTCCATTGACGCCATCAGCAGCCTGCGCGGGCTGCCGCGTAGCCTGCGTGGCTTTCGGCTGCGCCAGGCAGCGGCCAATAAAAAAGGCATCCACCACACGGCGGATGCCTTTTTCTCTTCTGTATCGGGCTAGTCTGCCCGCTTTTCCTGCGGTACCGAACGACGAAAAACGTCAGATCCGGACTGCGTCTCCTCCGGATCCCTGTTGCCAGTCCTGGCAGGCCTGAGGGCGATCAGGCAGCCAGCTTCTCGATCAGACCCATTTCGGCGCTGGACATCAGCTTGTCGATATCCACCAGGATCAGCATGCGCTGCTCCAGGGTACCCAGACCGATCAGGTAGTCGGAGTCGAAGGTGGTGCCCATTTCCGGGGCCGGCTTGATCTGTTCCTGGGTCAGGGTGATCACGTCGGAGACGCTGTCGACCACCATGCCCACCACGCGACCACCGATGTTGAGGATGATCACCACGGTGAATTGGTCATAGGTCGGTTCGCCCAGCTGGAACTTGATGCGCATATCGACGATGGGGACGATGATGCCGCGCAGGTTGACCACGCCCTTGATGAAGTCAGGCGAGTTGGCGATGCGGGTCACGGCCTCATAGCCGCGGATTTCCTGAACCTTCAGAATATCGATGCCGTATTCTTCCTTACCCAGGGTGAAGGCAAGAAATTCGTTTCCATTGCTGTCAGCTTTTTCGCCGAAGCCGGAAAGATTCTTGGTTGCAGTGTCAGACATGTTGTGGCCCTTTAAATATCAGGAAAATACAGATTCGTCGTTCAGTTGGCGGCTGGATCGCAGCAAGGCTGCCACATCGACAATCAGGGCGACGCCGCCGTCGCCCAGAATGGTTGCTCCGGAAATGCCGGCGACCTTCCGATAGTTCGATTCCAGATTCTTGACAACAATCTGCTGCTGTCCGATCAGGTCGTCCACGAAAAGTGCCGCCTTTTTCCCATCTGACTCCAGAATGACCACCAATCCTTGCGAAGGATTGGTGAAGGAAGGTTCGATGTTGAAAATCTGATAAAGCGGGATCAGTGGCAGATATTCGCCGCGTACGCGCAGCACCTTGCCCTGGCCAGAAATCTCCTTGATATCTTGCTCCAATGGCTGCAAAGATTCAACCACATATCCCAGCGGCAATATGTACACTTCTTCACCAATCCGGATCGACATGCCGTCCAGGATGGCCAGTGTCAGCGGCAGAGAGATCGAGATGGTGGTACCAAAGCCCTTGCTGGAGCGGATATCGACCGCGCCGCCCATGGCCAGGATGTTGCGCTTGACCACATCCATACCCACGCCACGGCCCGACACGTCGGTCACCTGTTCGGCGGTGGAGAAGCCCGGCTCGAAGATCAGTTGCCAGACCTCGGCGTCCGACAGGTTGTCGGTCACCGGCATGCCCTGCTGCTTGGCCTTGGCCAGGATCTTGTCGCGGTTCAGACCGCCACCGTCATCGGTGACCTCGATGATGATGTTGCCGCCCTGGTGCTCGGCCGACAGCGCCAGCACCCCGGCTTCGCCCTTGCCTGCGCTGCGGCGCGCATCCGGCAGTTCGATGCCATGGTCAATGCTGTTGCGCACCAGGTGCGTGAGGGGATCGACGATGCGTTCGATCAGGCCCTTGTCCAGTTCGGTGGCGGCGCCATGGGTGACGAATTCGACCTGCTTGCCCAACTTGTGCGCCAGATCGCGCACCATGCGCGGGAAGCGCGAAAACACATAGTCCATCGGCATCATGCGGATCGACATCACCGATTCCTGCAGATCCCGGGTATTGCGGCTCAACTGGCTGACGCTGTTGAGCAGGTGTTCATGCTGCATCGGATCCAGCTTGCCGACGCGCTGCTCGATCATGGCCTGGGTAATCACCAGTTCGCCGACCAGGTTGATCAGCTGGTCGACCTTCTCGATGCTTACGCGAATCGACGAGGATTCCTGCCCCTGCCCTGCGCCACCCTTGGCGGATTTCTTTTCCGAGGAGGCGTGCTCGCCATGCAGGTGGGCATCGTCATGATGACCGTTGGCACCGTTAGCACCGTTGCCGCCACTGGCGGCACCATGTGCCGCGCTGTCTGCTTCCGGCTTCCTGGCGCTGATGTCCAGCGGCACGAAGGGGGCAAAGAAGCCGTACCCCTGCTCGCGTTCCTTGTCTTCCAGCGTGGTCTGATTGTCGAAGAAACCGTAACCCTGGGCGCGTTCGCGATCTTCCTGGGTGACGAAATTATCGAAGAAACCATAGCCACGCTCGGCATCAGCGGCCTGGCCAGGATCGACCGCCTGCGAAATCTTCAGATCGGCCACGTTGACGATGAAGGCGCAGATGGCGACCACGTCATCGATCGGTTCAGCCGTATCGAGAATGAAGACCCAGTTTCCTTCCGGAGACTTGGCCTTTTCGATCTTGCCCAGCATGGACAGCTCGTCGGCCAGCGCCTCGGCATCCTTGTCGGCGATGACCGGCATTTCCAGGCGATAGCGACGCGCGCCGTCGGGACCGACCACGGCGCCGGCTGGCGCTGCAGCAGCAGTCCTGGGTGCGGCCACACTGGAGCTCTTGCCCTGCGACAGGGCCTCCAGCAGCATGCGCACGTCACCCACTGCGTCCAGATCCACCTCGGCGCCGTGCTTGTGGCCGTCGAGCATGGATTTCAACACGTCCTTGGCCGCCAGGAAGGCGTCCACATGTTCAGAGGTCAGCGCCATCTGCCCCTGGCGGATACGATCCAGCAGGGACTCCAGCACGTGCGTGACTTCGGCGATATCGGTCAGGCCGAAGGTCGACGAGCCCCCCTTGATGGAATGCGCGGCGCGAAATACGGCGTTGAGGTCCTCCGGATCGGGCGAGGCCACATTGACGGCCAACAACAGCTTTTCCATTTCCGCGAGCCCTTCCTCGGCCTCGTCGAAAAAGACCTGGAAAAACTGGCTCATATCAATGCTCATGCCTGGGCTCCATGCTGGATGCGGTTCGTATCGTTCTTGTTATCCCGGCAAATTCAGCCGATGACCTTGCGCACCACCTCAGTCAGGCGCTGCGGATCGAACGGCTTGACCAGCCAACCGTTGGCGCCGGCCGCCTTGCCCTTGGCCTTCATCTCGTCGCTGAACTCGGTGGTCAGCATCAGGATCGGCACCCGCGCATAGCTGGTCAGCTCGCGCAGTGAACGGATCAGGGTCAGGCCATCCATGCGCGGCATGTTCTGGTCGGTCAGGACCAGGTCGAAGGTATGCGTCTTGGCCTTTTCCAGCGCGTCCACGCCGTCGACCGCTTCGGTGACGTTGTAACCCGCAGCCTTCAGACTGAATACCACCATCTGGCGCAGTGACCCGGAATCATCTACTGCGAGAATCGTTTTGGACATCGTTACTCCCTGTTTCTTCAATAAGGCTCATGCGCGTGTGCATTATGCCGCAGCTCTGGTCTCCGACCTATCGCCCCGCCACCGCCGGAATGACCTAGTTCAATCTTGACCCACTCAGCCCGCAAGGGCTTAGAACAACTCGATATCGCCGCTTTCCATGCGCGTCTGGCGCACCGCTTTCCATAACCCGGTATCGAGCACGGTCAGCCGCTCCTCCATGGCCTGCACGGTACTGGCCAGCAGTTCCCTGAGTTCCTCATCGGTCTGCCCCTGTTCCGGCACGATCTCGAAACTGTTGGCGCTCAACACGCCCAGGGCTTCCCGCAGCCCGATCACGCGTCGCACGATGCGCTCCAGCAGTTGGCTGGTCATGTCCTGGAACTGCAGGCCGGTCACGGCCGCGTTGACATGGTGGCTGACCTGCGCCTGGGTGGCCTTGAGTTGTTCGATGCTCTCGCTGTCGAATTCACCCGTGCCATTCATCAGGCCCTCGAGGATGGTCTGCTGGGCCTGCACCGAACGGTGCAGCTCCATGAAGCTGGTCCCCAGCTTGCCGATGGCTTCGCCCAGGAGGATGTTGGTCTGGACCAGGTCCGACTCCACTTCCGTCAATTGGCGGCTGCCGCCGCTGGCAGTATCGAGCAACAAGCGCTTGAGCTCCTGCAGCATGGTCTTGGTCGGCATATCCAGCTCTCTTCCCCTGTTCAGTTGGAACACTTCTGCTTCAATTGCAAATCCCTACCCCCAACGCCTGCCTCAGTTCTTGGGCGGCGCAGTCAAACCCTGCTGAATGTCGTCGTCGCTGGCGTCGGTAGGCACGTTCAGCGAGCCACTATCCTTCTCGACCAGTTCCTCGGCCTTCTTGTTCATGACGATGATGCTGATGCGGCGGTTGATGGGGTTGAACGGATCTTCCTTGTCCAGCAGCACCGCCGAGGACAGGCCCACCACCCGCAGTACCTTGGATTCGTCCATGCCACCGGTGATCAGCTCGCGGCGCGATGCATTGGCGCGGTCAGCCGACAGTTCCCAGTTGCTGTAGCCCTTCTCGCCCCGGGAATATGGCGTGGCATCGGTATGCCCGGACAAACTGATCTTGTTGGGGACATCGTTCAGGGTGCGCCCGATCTCGTGCAGGATTTCCTTGGTATAGGGCTGCAACTGGGCGCTGGCCAGGGCAAACATGGGACGGTTCTTCTCGTCCACGATCTGGATACGCAAGCCTTCCGAGGTGATGTCGATCAATAGCTGGTTCTTGAACTGCTTCAGCGTCGGATTGGAATCGATAGCCTTTTCCAGGCGCGACTTGAGCTGCTCCAGGCGCGAGCGCTCGGCACGTTCCAGTTCCTGCTGGGCCTGCTTGAGAGTCTGCTTGCGCGTGACCACGTCGTTCTCGCCCTTGCGCAACTGGCCGTCCTGGCGGGTCAGGTCCTTGCCGCCGCCCGGCAGCACGGTATTGGCGTCGCCACTCCCGGAGCCACCGGCCATGGCCACCTTCAGAGGTGTCTTGAAATATTCGGCAATACCGTTCAGGTCCCCTTTGGCGGTCGAACCCAGCAGCCACATCAGCAGGAAGAACGCCATCATCGCAGTCACGAAGTCGGCGTACGCGATCTTCCAGGCGCCGCCGTGGTGACCACCGCCGCCCTTCTTGATCCGCTTAACGATTATGGGACGTAGCCCTTCGTCGGCCATGCCTTACTCCTGCTCAATGCTGATGTCTGGGTGAATCGATGTGCCTACCGCCCGCCAGAGGCAGGATTACTTGCTCTTGGCCTGCTTGACGTGTTCTTCCAGTTCCAGGAAGGTCGGACGTTCGGTCGAGAACAGGACCTTGCGGCCGAATTCGATCGACAGGGCCGGCGCATAACCATTCAGGCTGGCCAGCAGCGTCACCTTCACGCACTGATAGATCTTGGTCGATTCGTGCAGCTTCTGTTCCAGCAGGCTCGACAGCGGACCCACGAAACCGTAGGCCAGCAGAATACCGAGGAAGGTACCCACCAGCGCGTGCGCAATGAGCATACCCAGTTCGGACGGCGGGATACCCACCGATTCCATGGTGTGCACCACGCCCATCACCGCGGCCACGATACCGAAAGCCGGCATGCCGTCACCCAGCTTGGCAATGCAGTGCACCGGAATCTCACCCTCGTGGTGGTGGGTCTCGATTTCGTTGTCCATCAGGTTTTCGATCTGGAAGGCATCCATGTTGCCCGACACCATCAGACGCAGGTAGTCGGTCATGAACTCGATCAGATGATGGTCGGCCAGCACGCCGGGGTACTTGCTGAAGATGGGGCTGCTCTCAGGCTCTTCGATGTCGCCTTCGATGGACATCAAGCCTTCCTTGCGGGACTTGGTCAGGATCTCGAACAGCAGCGCCATCAGCTCCATGTAGAGCGCCTTGGTATAGGTCGATCCCTTGAGCACAGTGGGCAAGGCCTTCATCGTTGCCTTGATCGCCTTGCCGTTGTTACCCACCAGGAACGCGCCACCCGCGGCGCCGCCGATCATCAGCAGTTCAAGTGGCTGAAACAGCGCCCCCAGATGGCCGCCGGACAGGGCAAAGCCGCCGAAGACGGAGCCCATGACAATGACATATCCGATTATGACTAACAAAGTGCCTGCTCCCGTCCCAGTGGCGTTGCATGTATTTTCACGTTCGTCAGATTACAGGTATTCCAATCAAGCAAATGAGGGAATACATATCCGAAAAACGCCCTTCCTTTTCGATTTACGGCTCAATCCGGACAAACTTGATACGTCTCGTCTCGCAATGCACCACTTTGTGCGTCACATGCGCCAGCCATGCAGCACCGGCCCCTCCCCCTCCGGCTGGATCACCAGGTCCGGCGTGCTGCCCGGAATGTGGAACTCGTAACTCAATAACAGCGTTCCCGGCCGCATCTCGGCCCTGGCCTTGTGCCACAGCGCCAGCATGGCCGCGGGCGAGAGGTAGGCGAAGACCACGTCGTAATCCGCGAAATCGAGCAGCAGATAGTCACCACGCACGAACCGGCAGCGATTGCCCGCCAGCGCCGCACGCAGGCGGCTGACCAGCCAGGGCAAGGGCGCGATCTCGATGCCGATGAATTCACTTTCGGGCCGGCGACGTGAAAGATCCAGCACGGCGCCCCCCAGGCCGCTGCCGATATCCATGAACCGGATCACCCGCCCTTCGGGCAACAGACCGGCCACGGCATCCCAGGCGCTGCGCCCCGAGGGATAGAACGGCACCTGGCTGCGGAACGTGGACCAGAACAGCACCAGCATGAACAGAAACACCGCCAGGAACATCCATGAAGGCAAGTGCAGGCGCGCCACCAGCAAGGCCGCCAGCGGGAAAACCAGCAGGATCAGCCACCACCACACCGCCATGCGGCGCAGACGCGCCAGCAGCGCCGCAATCACGCCATGCAGCAACGAGGTTTGCAGGGGGGAAAGAGAGGAAAAGCCGGCGCGCTGCCACAGCACGTCGATCACGTTGGCACCCACCAGGCCCAACGCGAACAGCAGCAAGGCCTGGATCGCCGGCGCCTGCAGCAGTGGCCTGCGACCGGCGCCGGGGTGGTTCTCAAGGTCAGACATCTAGACAATCGGCCTCATTCTTCCTGGCGGGACAATCGGCCTCACTGTCAGGGTCGACCTGGCGAACCGTGACCACATCAGCAGCGACTGACTGCTACCGCGGATCAGGCCACCGCCGCCAGTACAGGCACGGCGACCATCGGCGCCGAGGCGGCCACCGGCAGGGCTTCCACCAGCCCCATGACCACGGCGTCCTTGGCCTTCTTGGTCTTGCCAGCGCGCGAAGGCATATGGCACAGGCCGCACAGGTAGTCCTGATGCAGGTCCAGACGATGCACCACGAAGTGGCCGCCGCACTTGCAGCAGGGCGTGGTCATGAGCATCTTGCTTTCGAAGAAGCGCACCAGGGTCCAGGCACGCGTGAGGGAGAGCACCGGTTCGCCGCCGTCGTTCTGGCCGACCTGCTCCAGATAGAGCTTATAGGCCTTCATCACGGCTTCGATGCCACTGATGCGCGCATGCTCCACCAGATACCGATGAACGTTGATGAACAGCGATGAATGGATGTTGGGCTGCCAGGTGATGAACCAGTCCGTCGAGAACGGCAGCATGCCCTTGGGCGGAGAGACACCCTTCAATTCCTTGTACAGCTTCAGCAGGCGCTCACGCGACAGTGAAGTTTCGGACTCGAGCAACTGGAGGCGTGCCCCCAGGTTGATCAATTCAATGGCCAGCTGAATTTCCTGCGCCTCTGTGACAACGCTCTTTTTAGCCATGGTGCTACCCCCCGGTGATTTCGTAGTGACACTGCCTGCCCCCTTTCCATGTGCACAAGGCAGATGGACATCAGGCTGCAAATCCAAGACACAAACTGATTAACTGCTACGGTACGTCTTCCCCTCCGGCGCATAGACCCCTGCTCGCACCGGCACTGCTTTTGTCTTGTTGTTTTACGAAATTTGCTCGCTGGGCTGACAGGCCATCAGGATGGCCGCATGCGACTGGGCCAGACTTTTGTCCTTGTTGTAATTGGTAAGCATGCCGAGGATGGCGCCATCGTCGAACCGGAAGCGCGTCAACATCATGTTGGTCGCCGCCAGTTTCATGATCTGGGCATTGGACAAACCTTCGATCAGGTCGGCGATCTCTGCACTGATACCCAGCCGGAAGATTGCGGTCGGCTTGTCCTGACGGACCATCTGCTGCGCCAGCATCAGATAGCTCAGGTTGGCATCGCGGATCTCCGTCATCATGTCGTTGGTATTCATTTGCACCCCACCTCGGTAAGAACTCCGTACTGCTCTGTGCTGCTCTCGGCTGCATTGAGCTGCTTACAATCGCTTACATTTACTTGACTGCAAGCCAATTCTGAGGGGGGCCGGACAGGCGGGAAATTAGACTTGATCGGTATTTTTCGTCCGAAACATACGCAAGCGTTTTGTCAGACTTTGTCTTACAAGAAGACCTATTTCCCCTGCACTTTTTGTGCTGGAGAAAGGAACAGCCAGAGTCCTTGCGACTTCCGGCGACAATCAGGAATTTCCTGATCAAAAGGTTTCTTGACCGAAATGGCTCAACAAAATTGACACCTAGGCAACAAAATAAGTTGTAAATTTTGGCGATTTTCTTGTGCTTGTTGCTGCATAACGACTAGCTCAGCCGCATTTCTTCTTCGACGGCCGAGCTAAACTGTAGTTTCCTTCTCGACAGGTTTGCCGAAAAATTGCATTGATTTACGCAAGCTGACGTTTTTTGCGCAACGGCGCCAGGCTCGCCGGGATGCGGTATCAAGAATTACTACGATTTTATGACCTGCCCATCGACGCCAAAACGAAAAACAGAGGCGACATTTACCTTTATTCAATTTCTTGAAGGCAAACCCGGTGCCATACCGCCTCCGCAGGGTCGCTCGCGGCCTACAGGCGTGCCAGGGCCTGCGCGATATCGGCGATCAGATCCTCGGGCGTTTCCAGGCCAATATTGAAGCGCACCAACTGCCCTTCCCGCATCCATCCCCGACGCATGCCCTGCATCCGGTAAGGCACGCAGAGACTATGCGCACCACCCCAGCTGTAGCCGATCTTGAACAGGCGCAGGCTGTCGACAAAGCGATCGGTCTGCTCTTCCACGTAGCGCGGATCGAAGATCACCGAGAACAGGCCGCCAGCCCCGGTGAAGTCGCGCTTCCAGTGGGCATGGCCAGGGCAATCCTCGAAGGCCGGGTGCAACACCGACACGATCTCGGGACGCTGCTTCAACCACGCCGCCACCTTGCGCGCGGCCGCATCGTGCGCCTCGAAGCGCAGGCGCATCGACGACAGGCTGCGCAACACCAGATAGACGTCATCCATGCCCACGCCGAAGCCCAGGCGCATATGGGCCAGCTCCAGCTTTTCGTTGAGGGCCTGGTCGCGCACCACCACCGCACCCATCAGCACATCCGAACCACCGGACTGGTACTTGGTGACGGCTTGCATGACGATGTCCACGCCGTGCTCGAAGGCCTTGAAGGCCAGGCCGGCGGACCAGGTATTGTCGATCGCCACCAGCACGCCCTTGGCATGGGCCGCCCGGCACAGGGCAGGAATGTCCGGCACTTCCATCGAGACCGAGCCCGGTGTCTCGGTCCAGACCAGGCGGGTGTTGGGAGTGATCAGGTCGGCCAGGCCCTCGCCTATCATCGGGTCGTAGAAGCGCGCCGTGATCTGGTAATCGCGCTCCAGCCACTGCCCCAGATCCTTGCTGGGGCCGTAGACATTGTCCGGCAGGAGCACGTCATCGCCGCTCTTGAGGAAGGCGAAGTTGACCATGGCGATGGCCGCCAGGCCGCTGGGCGTGACGCGGCAGTAATGGCCGCCCTCGATCTCGGCCAGACGCGCTTCGAGCACGAAACTGGTCGGCGTACCGTGCAGGCCATAGGTATAGCCCAGCTTTTCGCGCCAGTCGCGCGAGCGCATCGCCTCGACATTGGGGAACACCACCGTGGAGGCATGGTGGATAGCCACCGGGAAGGCATCAAAACCATCCGGGGCGCGATAGCTGCTGTGGACCAGGGAAGTTTGCGGCGTGAGAGAAGTCTCTTTGGGATCGGACACGGTTCTGCCTCTGAAAACGAGACGCGCAGCGGGGAGCTGCGCGCAAAGGCATCACTATACGCGCAGCCTGCCGACACCGAAAGCGGGCGTCAGGGAATCAGAACGCGCCAGGAAGGATCTGCTGGAAATCAGGGAAGCTGCAGCGCGAAGGGCTTGGTGACGGCACCGTCGGCGCTGGACCAGGTACCGGTGATGGACTGGCCCTGCCGATGCCCTTCCCACTGGCCCGAGACGTCCTTGCCATTGACCGATTCTTCCATGATGAAATCATCGCCCTCGACCTCACCGGCGACCAGGATGTCAGGTGAGCCACCGAAGAAGAAATAACGCCCTTCCACACCGTCCTCGTTCTTCTTGGGTTGCAGCGAAAGCTGGATGTCGCGGCCATCGATCTGGCCGCGCAGCACCAGCGCATGCGTCATCAGCAGCTGTTGCAACGACCCCTCCGGTGCGTTGGCGGCAGGCCCAGGCCTGGCTGCCCAGGTCGGTGCCGGCACGATGACCGCGCAGGACAGCACCGCCGCCAGCAGGCTGCGCATCAGCAAGCGCTGCGCCTTCACTCGGCGGCGCCCCACAGGTCATGGGCATCGGCGGCCGTGATGCGCACATCCACGAATTGTCCGACTTCCAGCTTGCGATGCGGTTCGAAAGGCGGCTTCACGTAGACCACGCCGTCGATTTCAGGCGCATCCGAATAGGTGCGGCCGGTCCCGCCGTTGCGGTCCACTTCGTCGATGAGCACGCGCAAGGTCTTGCCGACCTTGGCCTGCAGGCGCTTCTTGGAAATCTCTTCCTGCAGTTGCATGACGCGGCCACGACGTTCTTCGCGCACTTCTTCCGGTACCGGATTGGCGATCTCGTTGGCGGTGGCGCCTTCCACCGGCGAATAGGCGAAGCAGCCCAGGCGATCGATCTCGGCTTCCTTGAGGAAGTCCAGCAGGTATTCGAATTCCGCTTCGGTCTCGCCGGGGAAACCGGCGATGAAGGTCGAGCGGATCGTGAGGTCCGGGCACATGGCGCGCCAGGCCTGGATGCGTTCGATGTTCTTCTCGCCGTTGGCCGGGCGCTTCATGCGCTTGAGCACATCCGGGTGGGCGTGCTGCAATGGCACGTCCAGGTAAGGCAGGATCTTGCCTTCCGCCATCAGCGGGATGATGTGGTCCACGTGCGGATACGGATAGACGTAGTGCAGACGCACCCAGGCGCCATACTGCTGGGCCAGTTCACCCAGCGCCCCCACCAGTTGGGTCATGTGGGTCTTGACCGGCTTGCCATTCCAGAAGCCGGTACGGAACTTCACATCCACGCCATAGGCGCTGGTGTCCTGCGAGATCACCAGCAGTTCCTTGACCCCGGCCTTGAACAGGTTCTCGGCCTCCAGCATCACATCGGCGATGGGACGCGAAACCAGGTCGCCGCGCATGGAGGGAATGATGCAGAAGCTGCAGCGGTGGTTGCAGCCTTCGGAAATCTTCAGGTAGGCGAAGTGCTTGGGCGTGAGCTTGACGCCCTGCGGCGGCACCAGATCGATGAAGGGGGCATGCGGCTTGGGCAGGTGCTTGTGCACCGCCTGCATCACCTCGCCCACCGCGTGCGGACCGGTCACTTCCAAGACCTTGGGGTGAATCTTCTGGATGATGTCGTCACCCTCGGCGTCCTTCTTGGCACCCAGGCAACCGGTGACGATCACCTTGCCGTTTTCGCTCAACGCCTCGCCGATGGCGTCCAGCGACTCCTGCACAGCCGCATCGATGAAACCGCAGGTATTGACGATCACCAGATCGGCGCCGTCATAGGACTTGGCGGTGTCATAGCCTTCGGCCCGCAACTGGGTCAGGATCTGTTCGGAATCGACCAGTGCCTTGGGGCAGCCGAGGGAGACGAAACCGACCTTGGGCAGGGCCGGGCTGGCGGGAGAGGATGGATTGGACATGGCAGATGGCTCAGTGAGACGGGCCGCAAGCGACCGAAAATACGGGAAAAAGCGAAAAATGCTTTAAAAATCAGGGCGCTATTGTACATCGTCCGCCCACTTGCGCCTGTTTTCGGGTCATGCCCGGTCTGGCGCGCCAGAAAAACGAAACGGCCCACGCGGGGCCGTCGGGTCGGGCAGCTTTTGTCCGGCCGCTTTACTTCTTCTGGTCCGGCGGGGTGGCGCCGAAGGGGAAGGTGCCGAACATGTTCTTGGTCTGGCTCTGCATCTGCTCCTGCATCTGGATGAACAGGTTCTTGCTCTGCTCGATGTAGTTGCTCATCATGCCCTGCATCATCGGCCCCTGCACATTCATGAACTGGGTCCACATCTCCGGGCTGAAGGGCTTGCCTTCGTAGAAGCCCTTGGAATTTTCGGCCAGCTTGTTCTGGATGTCGATGAAGGTCTGGATATTCTTTTCCAGATAGTTGCCCATCATGCCCTGCATGGCATGGCCGTAGTAGCGGATGATCTGCGACAGTGCGGCACTGGAGAACATCGGCGCACCATGCGACTCTTCTTCCAGGATGATCTGCAGCAGGATGCTGCGGGTCAGGTCGTCGCCGCTCTTGGCATCGACCACGGTGAATTCCTCATTGTCCAGCACCAGTTGCTTGACGTCGGTCAAGGTGATGTAGGAACTGGTCTGGGTGTCGTAAAGACGGCGATTGGGGTATTTCTTGATCAAGCGATCTGCCGAATTTTTTGCAGTAGTCATCTGAAGTCCAGTCTCTCTCATTGCAGCCGTTGGCCGGCCTTGGTTTGCAGCGGTGCGGGCCGCTTCGATGCGTTCCCGACCCGCGGGCGTCCGGGACATTGATGCTGTCCTCTCCTTGCTTCTTCTACTGTGGTGCAGCTTGCGTCGTCCTCGCGACGCGGTTGCGGTCCTTTTGCAGGGCAGCAACGCAAGCCATTATAGGGGGGAAGACAGACAATGGGGAGCCTGATCGTGCAGTGCGGAGAAATTCTCCGCCGATGGCCGCAGCGGGCGGCCGTGCGGCCCGCCAGCTGCAGCAATGGGAATCAGCCCATGTACAGGCCGCCGTTGAGGGAGAAGTCCGAACCGGTGGCGTAGCCGCCTTCGGAAGAGGAGATCCAGGCCACGATGGAGGCAATTTCCTCCGGCTCGCCCAGACGCTTGACAGGGATGCCGGAGACGATCTTTTCCAGTACCTCCGGACGGATGGCGCGCACCATGTCGGTACCGACATAGCCCGGCGAGACGGTGTTGACGGTCACGCCCTTGGTCGCCACTTCCTGCGCCAGCGCCATGGTGAAGCCGTGGATGCCGGCCTTGGCGGTGGAGTAGTTGGTCTGACCGAACTGGCCCTTCTGGCCGTTCACCGAGGAGATGTTGACGATACGGCCGAAACCGCGCTCGCACATGCCTTCGATGACCTGCTTGGTGACGTTGAAGAGCGAATTCAGGTTGGTGTCGATGACCGCATCCCAGTCGGCCTTGCTCATCTTGCGGAACTGGCCGTCGCGGGTGATGCCGGCGTTGTTGACCAGCACGTCCACTTCGCCGATCTCGGCGCGCACCTTCTCGAAGGCGGCCTTGGTGGATTCCCAGTCGGAGACATTGCCTTCGGAGGCATGGATGTCGAAGCCATGGCCGCGCATGGTAGCCAGCCAGGTATCCTTGCGGGTGGAATTGGGGCCGCAACCGGCCACCACGGTGTAGCCGTCCTTGCACAGACGGGTGCAGATGGCGGTCCCGATGCCGCCCATGCCACCGGTCACATATGCGATACGCTTGCTCATTTGCTGCCTCCTATTGGATGATGATTATTGGGGTTCCAACTGCTGCCTGTTACCCCTGTTTCGAGTCTGCTTTGCGCCGCATTGGTCGGGAGGCCATGTATTGACCGGCTTCCCTGTATTGGTCTGGCCGGCACCGCCGCGGATGCGACACCGACCGTCTCTCTCTGTCGGCGGCTCCGGCCTGCCGGATCACCGCCCTCTTTTCATCATCGCCGCCGGCTTCTGGGACCTCCCCTGGCCGGCTGGCTGATTCTTCAGGCCACCAACTGGTCGGCCTTGACCTTGACATAGCGTCCCGGTGCCGGCTCGATGTGCTTGTAGCGGGTCGAACCCGGTGCCTTGGGCGCGGCTACCTTGCGCCCGCCATGCTTGGCCAGGAAGGCCGCCCACTCGCCCCACCAACTGCCGGGATGCTCGCTGGCACCGGCCATCCATGCATCAGCATCGGCGCCGGCGCGGGCCTTGTCGTTGGTCCAGTAATTGCGCTTGTTCTTGGAGGCCGGATTGATCACCCCGGCAATATGGCCCGACGCGCCCAGCACGAAACGGTTGTTGCTGCGCTTGCCGGCGTTGATCAGGTCCAACGAGGCATAGGCTGACTTCCAGGGCACGATGTGATCATCGCGCGAAGCATAGATGAAGGCCGGAGCACTGATCTTGCGCAGGTCGATCTGCTCACCGCCCACGGTCAGGCGGCCCGGTTCCTTGAGCGCATTCTCCAGATACATGTGCCGCAGGTAGTAGCAGAACATGGGACCGGGCAGGTTGGTGCTGTCGGCATTCCAGTACAGCAGATCGAAGGCGCTGGGCTTCTCGCCCTTGAGGTAATTGGATTCGACGTAGTTCCACAGCAGGTCGTTGGGACGCAGGCTGGAGAAGGCGCTGGCGAAATCGCGTCCGGCCATCAGGCCGCGCTGGCCGATCATCTGCTCGCGCAGGGCCAGTTGCATCTCGTCGATATAGACGTCGATGGCGCCGGTGTCGGAGAAATCGAGGAAGGTGGTCAACAGCGTCAGGCTGGCCACCGGATCTTCGCCACGGGCCGCCAGCAGCGCCAGCGCGCAGGAGAGGATGGTACCGCCCACGCAGAAACCGAGGGCATTGATCTGCGGCTGCTTGCTGATTTCCTGGACGATGTGGATGGAACGCGCCACGGCGTCGTCGACGTAGTTGTCCCAGGTCGCTGCCTCGACCGCCTCATCGGCATTGCGCCAGGAAATCAGGAACACGGTGTGTCCCTGCTCCACCGTATAGCGCACCAGCGAATTCTGCGGCTGCAGGTCGAGGATGTAGAACTTGTTGATGCAGGGCGGCACGATCAACAACGGCACCGCATGCACGGTCTTGGTCAGCGGCTTGTACTGGATCAGCTGGAACAGCTCGCTCTCGAAGACCACCGAGCCTTCGCTGGCGCCGACGTCGCGCCCGACTTCGAAGGCGGTCTCGTCCGTCTGCGACACATGGCCCTTCTGCAGGTCGGCCAGCAATTGCGCGATGCCCTTGGTGAGGCTCTCGCCGCGGGTCTCGATGATCTTCTGCTGAGCCACCGGGTTGGTGGCCAGGAAGTTGGCCGGCGACATCGCATCGATCATCTGCTGCACCGCAAAACGCAATTTGTGCCTCACCTTCTCGGTGCCCTTGACCGCATCGGTCATGGCCAGCAGGAAGCGCGAATTGAGCTGGTAGGCAGCGGCCTGGAATGCGAAGTAAGGATGTTCCTGCCAGGCCGGCGCCGACAAGCGGCGGTCAGTGATGGCCGGCACCTTGGCCGCCAGCATCGATTGCCACAGCTCACCGAACTCGCGGGTATAGTCCTGCTGCAGGCGGGCCACATCGGCGGGATCGAGCGTGGCGCCCATCTCGCCCAATTGCCTGGCCAGCAGCGTCGGATCGATCTGACCGGCACCGGGCGGCATGCCAGCCATGTGCGGCATCTGCGGCATGGGCGGCAGATGCGACCTGAACTGTTCGAACTGGGATTGGAATTGGGACTGCAGCGAGGTCCAGAACTTCGGATCGGACATCTGTGCCAGCCACGCGGATACATCGGGAGAGAGTTGCTGCGGATTCTGCTTGTTCATGCTCGGATCTGCAATTTTCGCGTATCTTTACGGTTTGTCTCGAAGCGCCATCTCACCATGTATATCGTCGCTATCGCATGGCTCTACGTCGTCTTCATGATGTCGATCACCGAACAGTCAGCGATCGCTGGCGTCGCCACTTTCCTGCTGTACGGGATAATTCCTCTGACCGTTGTTTTATACCTGATGGGTACGCCGCAACGCAAGCGGAATCGTCAAAATATGAAGAAATTGACAGCCACCCGCAAGGAAGACGGGGAACATGACCGTTCCGTGAAATGCGAGTCGCCGTCCACTGCGAAGGACCGCTCCTCTTCCTGAAGGGTCTTAAGCGGGCGCCCATCCAGCGATCACGAAAACTTGGAAACAGCGGGCCATACGCACCATCATCGTGAACCCGCGCGCCCTGCAGTGCGCTGGTTTGCGCAGTGCATCATGGAAGTGGACTGCATCGGAAATCTCAGTCCTTGCACTCAGCGCCTGCGTGAACGACGCAGGGCGATCGGTCGGTAACACGGCTTGAGGACCGCAAGCATCTCGCGCAGCACGGCCGAGCCACGCCAGGGTGGCGAAACATAGGCCATACGTAATTTCAAACCTTGACTGTCACGTAACTCACAATCAAGCATGGCAATCATGCAGCCATCCAGCCAGGCATAGACATGCACTTCGCCGGGCAACTGCTGCTTCGGCCCTTCGATCCGCCAGACCGAGCCGGCTCTGGTCGGCGGCCTCATCGCCACCATGCCGCGAGATCGGTGATGGGCCAGGCCAGATGCAGGCCCAGCAGCAGCAAGCCGATGAAGAAGGCGCGGCGGAAGCTGGCTGCACGCACCATGCCGCGCACCCGGGTGCCGATCGCCATGCCCAGCAATGCCGGCACCAGCACCAGCAGCGAGGCCCAGCCTACGCCACCGCTGAAGGCTCCGCCCTGCCCCAGGTTGACCGCCAGCACCAGGGTGGAGACCGTGAAGGACAAGCCCAGCGCCTGGATCAACTGGTCGCGCTGCAAGCCCAGCGCCTGTAGATAGGGGACAGCGGGGATCACGAACACACCGGTGGCGGCCGTCACCAGTCCGGTCAATAGCCCGATGGCCGGCGACCACCAGCGCTCCTGCCCGGCCCGTACGCTCGGCGTCCATGCCGCCAGGCCGGCGATGGCATACACCATCAGCGCCAGGCCCAGAACGACGACGGCACGGCGGCCACCGTCGCCCCCCATCAGACCGCTGCCGGCCAGGGTACCCACCACGATGCCGGCCAGCATGCCCCACAGGCGCCGCGCCAGCACCAGGAAGGCGCCACCGGTGGCCAACTGCCAGCCGTTGGTGACCATCGATGGCACGATCAGCAAGGCCGCCGCTTGCACCGGCGACATCACCAGGCTCAGCAGACCCACTGCCACCGTCGGCAAGCCCAGGCCGATCACGCCCTTGACGAAGCCGGCCAGCAGGAACACCGCCAGGCTCACGGCCAGCACGGTGGCATTCATGTCGAAGAAGGAAAACAGGCTGGCCATGGCGGAAGGGAAAGTCGAAGAAGTTCTCACTGCAAGGCGTTCAGTCTGCCAGCCTCGGCCGGCTCTGGAAATGTGGAATACACTTAGGCAGCCTTCGGCCTGACCGAAGGCACAATCCGGCTGCCCCTGCCCCGCCCTTGCCGATTGCCGACCTTCGATCCAATACCATGAGCAACCGATTCGAACTATCCGACCTGCGCCTGTTCCTCTACGTCATCGAGAGCGGCAGCATCACCGCCGGTGCCGCCCGTGCCCACATGGCGCTGGCATCGGCCAGCGCCCGCATCCGCAATATGGAGGACGCCCTGGGCACGCCCCTGCTGGAGCGCGGCCGGCGCGGCGTGCAGACCACCGACGCCGGGCGCGCCCTGGCGCATCACGCACGCATGATGGCGCAGCAGATGGAACAGTTGCGCGATGAACTGGGCCAGTATGCGCAGGGCCTGAAGGGACACATCCGACTGCTGTGCAATACCTCGGCCATGACCGAATTCCTGCCGGAAGTGCTGGCGCGCTTCCTGGCGCAGCATCCGCATACCGATATCGAACTGGAAGAAAAATTGAGCTACGAGGTGGTGCAGGCCGTGGTGGATGGGGTGGCCGATGTCGGCATCATCGCCGATTCCATCGACAGTGGCCCGCTGCAGACCTATCCGTTCCGCCAGGATCACCTGGTGGCCGTGCTGTCGAAAAAGCATCCGCTGGCCCGCCGCAAGTCGCTGGCCTTCAGTGAACTGCTGGGGGAGGATTTCGTCGGCCTGTCCGGCGACAGCGCCTTGCAACAGCACCTATCGGGCCACGCCACGCGCGCCGGCCGGCGGCTGCAATACCGGGTGCGGCTGCGCAGCTTCGACGGCATCTGCCGCATGGTCGAGCATCAGGTGGGCGTGGCGGTGATACCGGAAACGGCGGCCCTGGCCAGCACCGGCCATATGGATATCCGCGCCATCCCGCTCAGCGACGGCTGGAGCCGCCGCCAGTTGCTGATCTGCGTACGCGGGCTGGAGGGCATGCCGGGGCATACGCGGGAGCTGATCCTGGCCTTGCAGCGCCACCCCTGATATGGCGACCAGCACCACACCCCTGATACCGCCGGCATCGGCCAGGAATTATTTCAGCCAGATCAGCGAGGCCATGCGGCCCGTGGTCTTGTCGCGCCGGTAGGAATAGAAGCGCTGATCGGCGACCGTGCACAGGCCACCGCCGCCGACATCGTGCACGCCGACTGCGGCCAGCCGCTGGCGCGCCAGTTGGTAGATGTCGGCCAGGTACTTGCCGGGACGGCCGGGATAGTCACGAAAGGCAGCTTCAGCCTCCGCCTGATGGGCCAGGAACGCCTCACGCACCTCGGCACCGACTTCAAAGTTTTCCGGCCCGATGGCCGGCCCCAGCCAGGCCATCACATCGGCCGCACCGCGCTCGCGCATGGCGGCCACGGTGCGCTCCAGCACGCCGGCTGCCAGTCCGCGCCAGCCTGCATGGGCCGCGCCGACCACGGTGCCGGCCCGGTCGCAGAACAGCACCGGCAGACAGTCGGCGGTCATCATGACGCACACCGCACCGCGCATGCTGCTGATGCAGCCATCGGCCTCCGGCTGCGCCGGCAAGGCGGCCGCGTCCAACACCTGCACCCCATGCACCTGGCTCAGCCAGGCCGGTTCCTGCGGCAGCAGGCGGCGCAGCAGGGCGCGGTTGCGTGCCACCAGCAAGGGATCATCGGCCACATGCAGGCCCAGGTTCAGGCCAGGCCCGCCATGACCATCGTCGTAGGGGGACGGGCTGTAGCCGCCGGCACGCAAGGTGGTCATTGCGCCCACGCCAGCGGGCGCCGGCCAGTCGGGGATCAGCAGCTCCATGGGCCGCCCTCCCCGCCCCGACCGGGCCGATCAATAGTCATCATCTTCGTCGTCATAGTCGCCGGCCACCGGGTCAGGCTGTTCATCCATTTCGGGAATCACTGCCAGGGCCGGATCGATGCCGGCGCGCTGCAGCAGCGCCACGATGTCCTCCGGCACCGGTGCCGCCCACTGGCGGAACTTGCCGCTACCGGGGTGCACCAGACCCAGGCGGCCCGCCAGCAACGCCTGGCGCGGGAACACCGGAATCAGGTGATGCTTGCCATACAGTGCATCGCCAACCAGGGCAAAGCCCAGCGACTGCAGATGCACGCGGATCTGGTGGGTGCGCCCGGTTTCCAGGCGGCAATGCACCAGGCTTACCGGCTTGCGATCGATCTCGCCGGTGGCCAGGCGGCGGTAATGGGTCACCGCTGCCTTGGCGCGCATGCTCTGCGACACCGCCATCTTGATGCGGTCACGCGGATGGCGCGCCATCGGCGCATTGATGGTGCCGGACAATTGCGGCAGGCCCCACACCAGCGCCAGGTATTGGCGCTTCATGCTGCGCGCCTGCAACTGACGCACCAGGTCGGTCTGCGCCGCCAGGGTCTTGGCCACCACCATCAGGCCGCTGGTCTCCTTGTCCAGCCGGTGCACGATGCCGGCACGCGGCACCTTGGCCAGCGCCGGGCAATGGTGTAACAGGCCATTCAAGAGCGTGCCGCTCCAGTTGCCGGCGGCCGGGTGCACCACCAGTCCCGCCGGTTTGTTGAGCACGATGATGAACTTGTCTTCATGCAGGATCTCCAGTGCCATGGCTTCGGGGCCGTAGGGCTGGTCGGCCGGGGCCGACTGCGGTGCGACCTCGACCAGCTCGTCGCCCAGCATGGTCATCTTGGCCTTGGCCGGGGCACCGTCGACGGTCACGTGCCCCTCCTCTATCCATTGCTGGATGCGGTTGCGGGAGAATTCGGGCATCAGGCCGGACAGGACCTTGTCCAGCCGCTGGCCGATGACTTCATCGCCCAGGCACAGGGTAAGCGGCTCCAGGCCGGTGCTGCCGTCGTCCACGGCGGGTTCACCGTCGTCGTCGAAAACGGCCTCGGCGGGGAGGTCGGGGGTCATTGGCATATCGCCATTTGTAATCGGAAGGGGTTTCTTACGTGACATCAGCTATAATCGCCGGATCGGGTTGATTGTATTTCGGGTATCGATGCAGCCGGCTCGGGTAGGCGCACAGCGCCATGCACAACTGATAAGTCCCAGACAAGCACACAAGAGTCATGCACAAAATCTTATTGAAGTTCTTCATCATCGGTTTTGCCCTCTCGCTCACCGCCTGCGGCCTCTTGCCGGAGCAAAAGGACGAGACGGTCGGCTGGTCTGCCTCGAAATTATACTCGGAAGCCAAGGACGAACTGAATGCCGGTGGTTACGAGAAGGCCATCAAGTACTTCGAGAAGCTGGAATCGCGCTATCCCTTCGGTACCTATGCGCAGCAGGCGCAGATGGACATCGCCTACGCCTACTATCGCCAGAACGAGCAGGCACAGGGCCTGGCAGCGGTGGACCGCTTCATCAAGCTGCACCCCAACCATCCCAACGTCGACTACATGTACTACCTGCGTGGCCTGATCAACTTCAATGATCGCACCAGCATCTTCGACACCTTCACCGACCAGGACAACACCGAGCGCGATCCCAAGGCCATGCGTGACGCCTTCGACTCGTTCAAGCTGCTCGCAGAACGCTTCCCGGACAGCAAGTACACCCCGGACGCCATTGCCCGCATGAAATACCTGGTCAACGCCATGTCGCAATACGACGTCCACGTGGCGAACTACTACTACCGCCGTGGCGCCTACGTATCGGCCGCCAACCGCGCGCAGGGTGCCATCAAGCAGTATCCGGATTCGCCTGCCAACGAAGAGGCGCTGTTCATCCTGATGCGCTCCTACGAAGCCCTGGGACAGACCAAGCTGAAGGAAGATACCGAACGCATCATCCAGGCCACCTACCCCAACAGCCCCTGGTACAACGGTGGCCCCAAGCAGAAATCCAAGCCCTGGTGGAAGGTCTGGTAAGCCAGCCACTCCCCTGAAAAAAAACCCTCGCCATGCAGATGGCGAGGGTTTTTTATTTGGCGTTTCCGCCCGGCAAGGCAATGCACCCTGCCGGACGCTGGATGCCTGATCGTCGGTCAGCCTTCCAGGCGACGGCGGAATACCCAGTTCTTCTCATTGGATGCCTCCGGCGCGAAGGCATAGCCCTCCAGATCGAAGGCCTTGAGCTTCTCCGGCTGATTGATATTCTTCTGCGCGGCATAGCGCGCCATGAGGCCGCGTGCGCGCTTGGCGTAGAAGGAAATGATCTTGTACTTGCCGCCTTTCCAGTCCTCGAACACCGGCGCGATCACCTGTGCCTTGAGCAGCTTGGGCTTGACCGACTTGAAGTATTCGTCCGAGGCCAGGTTCACCAGCACCGGCGTCTTCTGCGCGGCCAGTTCCTCATTGAGGGCTTCGGTGATCTCGCTGCCCCAGAAGGCGTAGAGGTCCTTGCCGCCGGGATTGGCCAGCTTGGTCCCCATTTCCAGGCGATACGGCTGCATCAGATCCAGCGGACGCAACATCCCGTACAGGCCAGAGAGGATGCGCACATGGTTCTGCAGGTAATCCAGTTGCTTGCCATTGAGCGAGGCCGCATCCAGGCCCTCGTAGACGTCACCGTTGAAGGCCAGCACGGCCTGCTTGGCATTCTTCGTGGTGAACTTGCGCGACCAGCTTGCATAGCGGTTCACATTGAGCACGGACAACTGATCGGAAATTCCCATCAGGCTGCCGATCTCGGCGGGCGAGAGTTTCTTGAGCAAGCCGATCAGCTCGGCCGAGCGCGGCACGAAAGCCGGCGTGGTGTACACATCGGTGGTCGGGGGCGTGTCATAGTCCAGCGACTTGGCGGGAGACAAAACAATCAGCATGAGGCGGTTATCCAATGATCAGGTTGGGTCAGGGTGGTCGCCATGATACCGAAAGCGCGCCGCTTGCGCCCGCCCCCTTCCTGACGGTCCCGTCGAAGCAGCAATTTAGACCGCAAAAGACTTGTTATTGCCGCTTTGAGCCGACCAGGTGCTCTCCTAAACTGGATGAGCCAACCCTGCAGGCAAGGGCGATCTGGCGTCCGCATTTCCGTGCCCCACCACCGTCACTCCTCGACCAAGGACAAGCCATGAAATGGTTCTACGATCTGCGCATCGCCCGCAAGCTGATGCTGACCTTTGCCGCCATCCTGCTCCTCACCGCCGCACTGGGCGTGTTTTCCATCGTGCAGCTCTCCCGGGTCAACGACGCCTCCACGGAAATCGCCACCAACTCCCTGCCCAGCGTGCGCTACCCGCTGGAGGCCAAGGTCGCCCTGGCACGCATCCGCACGGTGCAGTTGCAGCACATGCTGCCCGGCAACGAAAGCAACGTGGACAACAACGAAAAAACCATCGGTAACCTGTTCACTGAACTCAACAAGGTCCTGGACAAGTACGCGCCGCTGGTCAATTCCCCCGACGAGAAGACCAACTTCGACGCCATCAAGGCCGACCTGGCCATGTTCACCAAGATGCATCAGGACATCGCCACCCAGGTACGGGCGCAGAAGATCGACGATGCCCGCGAACTCCTGGTCAAGCAGGTCACGCCGGTCTACCTGCGCCTGTTCGCCTCCCTCGACAATGCCGTCAACATCAATGTCAAAGGCAGCGAGGAGACCGACCAGGAGGCCCAGGACCGCTATGAAAGCTCGCGCATCATGATCGGCTCCCTGCTGGCCGCCTGCATCGGCCTGGGGATGCTGCTGGCGACCTGGGTGGCACGCATCGTTTCGCGTCCGCTGCAAGACGCCATGCACGTGGCCAAACGGGTGGCCGAGGGCGACCTGACGGTCGAGATCAAACCCGCCGGGGCTGACGAGACCGGTCACCTGATGCGCTCGCTCAAGGCCATGAACGATAGCCTGCTGCGCATCGTCACCCAGGTCCGCGAAGGCACCGACACCATCAACACCGCCTCCCGCGAGATCGCCACCGGCAACCTCGACCTCTCCACCCGCACCGAGCAGCAAGCCAGTTCGCTGGAAGAAACCGCCTCGGCCATGGAAGAGCTGACCTCCACCGTCAAGCAGAATGCCGACAACGCGCGCCAGGCCAACCAGCTGGCGCACTCGGCGTCGGATGTGGCCAGCCAGGGCGGCAGCGTGGTGTCGCAGGTGGTCGATACCATGGGGGCCATCAATGATTCCTCGCGCAAGATCGTCGAAATCATCAGCGTGATCGACGGCATTGCCTTCCAGACCAACATCCTGGCCCTCAATGCCGCGGTGGAAGCGGCCCGCGCCGGCGAGCAGGGGCGCGGCTTCGCCGTGGTGGCGTCAGAAGTGCGCTCCCTGGCGCAGCGCTCGGCCGCCGCCGCCAAGGAAATCAAGATGCTCATCGACGACTCCGTGGCCAAGGTCGATACCGGCAGCAAGCTGGTCGAAACCGCCGGCAGCACCATGACCGAAGTGGTGGCCAGCGTGCGCCGCGTGACCGACATCGTGGGCGAGATCACCGCTGCCAGCTCTGAACAGAGCGATGGCATCGAACAGGTCAACATCGCCATCACCCAGATGGACGAGGTCACCCAGCAGAACGCCGCACTGGTCGAACAAGCCGCCGCTGCGGCCGGTTCGTTGCAGGAACAGGCCGGCCGCCTGACCGAACTGGTCAGCGTGTTCAAGCTCAAGCCCGACCTGTCCGCTCATGCGCCGCGATCGACCGGAGCAGCCGGTGCGGCCAGCCGGCCGGTCGCACCGGCCGCCGCCAAATCGCCACCGGCGGCAGCCCGCCCGACCTCGGTACTCGCGCGCCCCCCTGCGGCCGCTCCCGCATTGCCGGCGCGCAAGAGTGAACCCGCCGCCTCGCGCAGCAGCAAGGCGGAGACCGGCAACGATGCGGATTGGGAACAGTTCTGACCGGCAGGGCGATGGCGGGCGGGGCCGCCATTCAAGTTCTGCAACACTCTTGCCGTAGATCAATGAAGTACCGGCCGCAGGCGGTGGCAGCGCAAGGGCCAGGCCGGCACTTTGGCAGCGAATCACTGTCCATGTTGACACTGGCGGCGCAGCGCGCACGAGGTGGACATCTGCACGGCAACCCGCCTCTCATTGATCACCGGCAAGGAGGACGACATGAAACGAGACAAGGCCCTGATGGGTGAAATCCTGAAACAACTGGCATCCTTCGGCACCGTCTACGGCGACGTCGAGAAGATCCAGAGCGCCCTGCCCGGCCAGATGGCGCCGGAGGTCATCCTGCATCACCTGCGCCTGCTGTATGACCGTGGCCTGGCGGCGGTGGACATGCATAATTTCTGGCGCGTCACCGATCAGGGGTATGATGCGCTCGAAGCTGGCGGCGAACTCTTCGGCAAGCAGGACGTGCCCCTCCCCGGCCAGCGTGGCATCGACAACTAGTTTTTCCATTCAATGAGCAATCCGGCAACACTCCCTTTCCCCTCCCCGCTTTCATCCGAACCCGCCGCCGCCCTGGGCTCCGCCCTCCCCGGCGGGCGCCAGCGGCTGGTGCTGGACACCAATGTCTGCCTGGACCTGTTCGTGTTCCGCGACCCGCGCTGGGCAGCCTTGCTGCAGGCGCTCGAAGACGGCAGCGTGGAGGCCTACACCCGCGAGGACTGCCGCAACGAATGGCTGGCGGTGCTGGACTATCCTCACCTGCCGGTGACGCCCGAGAACAAGCCGGCCATCTGCGCCCAGTTCGACCGCCTGCTGCAGTGCCTGCCGCTGGCCGAGGTCAATACCTTCGGCCTGCCCATCTGCACCGACCGCGACGACCAGAAATTCCTGGAACTGTCCCTGCAATGCCGCGCGCACGTGCTGGTGAGCAAGGACAAGGCAGTCCTCAAGCTGGGCAAGCGCACCCTCAAGCGCGGCATGTTCGCCATCGTGCAGCCCCAGCACTGGCGGCCGGATGCCTTCCTTGCCGCACCAGCCTGAACCGCCCGGCGAATCCGGCTAGAATAACGGGCTTGCGATCATCATAAGAACGAGCCCGCTGCAATGAGCACCCCCACTATCGTCACCAAGCTGCCCAAGGTGGGCACCACCATCTTTACCGTCATGTCCGCACTGGCCTCTGAAAAGGGCGCAGTCAACCTGGGACAAGGCTTCCCCGACTTCCATTGCGACCCGACGCTGGTCAATGCGGTCACCCAGGCCATGCAGGAAGGCCTGAACCAGTACCCGCCCATGGCCGGCGTGCTGCCGCTGCGCGAAGCCATTGCCGACAAGGTCGAGCAGCTCTACGGCCAGCGCTACGATCCGGTCTCCGAGATCACCGTCACCGCCGGTGCCACCCAGGGCATCCTGACCTCGGTATTGTGCGCGGTACATGCCGGCGATGAAGTCATCGTCATCGAACCGGTCTACGACTGCTACGTGCCGGCCATCGAGCTGGCCGGCGGCGTGCCGGTGTTCGTACAGATGGAAGTGGGCGCGGCCGGCTACAGCATCCCCTGGGACAAGGTCAAGGCCGCAGTCACCCCCAAGACCCGCATGATCATGGTCAACACGCCCCACAACCCGACCGGCAGCGTCATGCGCGCAGCCGACGTGGCGGCCCTGGCCGACATCGTGCGCGGCACCGACATCCTGATCCTCTCCGACGAGGTCTACGAGCACATGGTCTACGACGGCCAGCCGCACGAGTCCCTGGCGCGTCACCCGGAACTGGCCGAACGCAGCTTCATCAACTCCAGCTTCGGCAAGACCTACCACGTCACCGGCTGGAAAGTCGGCTACGTGGCCGCGCCGGCTGCGCTCACCGCTGAATTCCGCAAGGTGCACCAGTTCAACGTGTTCACCGTCAACACCCCGGTGCAATACGGCCTGGCCGCCTACATGAAGGACCCCGCCCCCTACCTGGACCTGCCGGCCTTCTATCAGCGCAAGCGCGACCTGTTCCGCGCCGGCCTGGCCGATACCCGCTTCGAACTGCTGCCTTCGCAAGGCACCTACTTCCAGTGCGTGAAGTACGGCGCCATCTCGGACCTGCCCGAAGCCGAGTTCTGCAAGTGGCTTACCACCGAGATTGGTGTCGCTGCCATCCCGGTCTCGGCCTTCTACAACACCCCGCGTGAATCCGGCATCGTGCGCTTCTGCTTCGCCAAGAAGGACGAGACGCTGCAACTGGCGCTGGATCGCCTGGCCAGGCTGTAAATCCTTTATATCGTTTTGTTTCGTTTATAGCGTCATTCCCGGCATCGCCCGGGCTCAACCCCGATACCCTACGGAGGACATCCATGATCGACGTATACAGCTGGGCCACGCCCAACGGCCACAAGGTCCACATCATGCTGGAAGAATGCGGCCTGCCCTACACCGCGCACGCCATCGATATCGGCGCCGGTGACCAGTTCACCCCGCAATTTCTGAAGATTTCGCCCAACAACAAGATCCCCGCCATCGTCGATCCTGATGGCCCGGATGGCCAGCCGATCTCACTGTTCGAGTCGGGCGCCATCCTGATCTACCTGGCCGGCAAGACCGGTCGCTTCCTCGGCGAAACCGACCGCGAAAAGTATGAAGTGCTGCAATGGGTGATGTTCCAGATGGGTGGCCTGGGGCCGATGCTGGGGCAGGCGCATCACTTCCGGCTATATGCCCCTGAACAGATCGAGTACGCCGTCAATCGCTACACCAACGAAGCGCGTCGCCTGTACCAGGTGATGGACAAGCAGCTCGGCCAGCATGCCTACCTGGCCGGCGAGCAATACACGATTGCCGATATCGCCTGCTTCCCCTGGACCCGCTCGCACAAGAACCAGGGCATCGACCTGGCGGACTTCCCCAACGTCAAGCGCTGGTTCGATGCCATCAGCGCCCGCCCCGCCGTGCAGCGCGGCGTGAGCGTGCTGGCCGACAAGCGCAAGCCGCTGCAGGATGACAAGGCCAAGGAACTGCTGTTCGGCTCCAGCCAGTACCAGAAACGCTGAGCGCTGAACACCCCGAGGGAGGCGGCGCCGGCCGCCCTGCCCTCAGGCGATGGGCGCCAGCTCGAAGCGGTTGCGGCCCCGCTCCTTGGCGCGATACAGGGCATCATCGCTGGCGCGCAAGACCTGCTCCTGCCCGAGGCTCTCGGCCCGCATCAGCGCGATGCCGATCGACAGCGTCACCTCCACCTTGTGTCCCTCATGCCATAGCGGCTGGCAGGCAAAGCTGTTTTGCAGGCGCGTCGCAAACTCTCCCGCGGCCTGCAGGTCCACGCTGGACAGGATCACCGCGAACTCTTCCCCACCCAGCCGCCCGGCGGCATCGGTCTTGCGCAACTGGCTCATGAGCACGTCGGCGAAGTGCCTGAGCACCTGATCCCCCACGGCATGTCCGAGGCTGTCATTGATGCGTTTGAAATGATCCAGATCGCACATCAGCACCGCCGCCGTACCGGCGATACCGCGCTGGATGCGGTTGTACTCTTCCTGCAGCCGCTGCATGAAATGACGCCGGTTGGGCAGCTGCGTCAGGTAGTCGGTCAGGGCGAATTCCTGCAGTTCGAGCTCGATGGCCTTGCTCTGGCTGATATCGCTGATGAAGCCATGCCACAGGATGGTGCCATCCTCCAGCCGGCGCGGCCGGGCCTGCCCGCGCAGCCAGCGCACGCACTGGCCCGGCGGCATGACCCGGAACTCCAGCACCCAATGGGAAGCGCCGGCCAGCACCGCCTGGCGTGCCGCTTCGTAGAGCGGCATGTCTTCGGGATGGATGACGCTATCGATCACCTCGGGCGTGTCCAGCAACTGCTGCGGCGTGAGGCCATAGGTCTCGCGTGCGCCTTCGCTGACATAGGTGAAGTTACCGCGTCCGCCCGGCGGCACCTTGAACTGGAACACCATGCCCGGTATTTCGCTGGTCAGGTAGTCCAGCATGCGGCTGCTCTTGCCCAGCTTCTCGGTGAGCCGCTTGATCTCGGTGATATCGGTGGTGGTACCGATCATGCGCAGCGCATGGCCCTGGGCGTCGCGCGCCACCACCTTGCCGCGACTGCTGATCCATTTGTAGCTGCCGTCGCGGCAGCGGATGCGATGCTCGACCTGGTAGCTGTCGGAGCGCGATTCGAAGTGCTGGCGCACGGTCTCCTGGACATAGGCCAGGTCATCCGGGTGGATGCGCTGGTAGGCGTCTTCCAGGTGACTGGAGAGCTCCCAGTCCTCATAGCCGAGGATGGCTTTCCAGCCGCGCGAATAATACATCTCGCCGGTGACGGCATTGCGGTCCCAGATGCCGGTGCCGCTCCCTTCGATGGCCAGCGCCATGCGTTCGTCGGCGACCCCGGGCGGCTCGCTCTTGAGCCGCACATGAACCGGCACCAGCGAACGTTCGATGGCCAGCATGGCCATCGATACCGCTGCCCCGACGCTGTCGCGATAGCCCTGATCGCGCTCGACGGCGTCATCGAACGGCGCCTCCCCTTCCGCGCACACCACCAGCACACCGGCCACCTCGCCGGCGAAGGAGCGCAACGGCAGCATCTCCCGCAGGCGCAGGCCGTACGGTGCCGCCGACTCGGTCAATCCACGCCAGAAGCGGGGTGTATCGGGATCATCCACGTCCAGCGCCGTCACCTCGGCCAGGATGGCCGGCGCCATGCGCGGCGCTGCGCCTACCCGCATGCGGCGCGCCTGGGCGTCGAACAGGAAGATCGCCAGCACGCGCTGTGAATAGGCGCAGGAAAAGCCGCTGGCGATGCGATCAAGCAACTGTTCCAGCGGTGCGCCGCGGGCGATATAGGAAAGCGTGAGGTTATTGAAGGCGAGCGCCTTGCGCGCAAAGTCGCAATCGCGGTTGTGCTCGGCGGCAACGGCGGCCGCGTCCATTTTTGGCGCTTGTTCTGACATCATGAATGCATGTTCGGCTATGACTTGGCGGTTCGACCACCGGCCGCGCCGGCCACCGTGGAAGGCCGCCGTATCGAGCCTTCACCTTAGCACCATACGCGAGCAAGTTGCACGAAAATCAATCCTGACCAGGCCATGCGATGCGTCCAGGCGACAAAGTAGGTGAGCTTCTGCGAGAAAGCAGACGGACCGCCCCATGGAAAGCGAGCCAGAGGGGGATCATCGACCTTCGGCTCAGTAGCAGCGCACGAGAAATTCAGCCACGCACACCGGCTTTTCCAGCCCCTCGCACTCTACCGTGATATTCCAGGTGAGCTGCAGGCCACCCGGCACATCCTCGACCGCCTGCAACGCGATGATGCCACGCACCTGGCGCCCCACCGGCAAGGGTGCCGGGAAACGCACCCGGTTCAGACCGTAGTTGAGCAGCATGCGCAGGTCCTGCCCCAGGCGGATGGATTCCGACAGCATCCGCGGCAGCAAGGCCAGCGTCAGGAAGCCATGCGCCACCGTGCCGCCATAGGGCAACTCCCGTGCCGCACGCGCCGCATCGACGTGAATCCATTGATGGTCGCCGGTGGCATCGGCGAAACGGTCGACCTGTTCCTGCGTGATGGTGATCCATGCGCTGGTGGCCAGTTCCTGGCCGGCCAGCGATTTCAGTTCTTCCAGGCTGGCGATGGTACGCATGCTGGTCTTCTCCTCGTCTTCTGGGGGTGGTCGTCGGGTGTCACAGCGCCGGCAGCGACTCAGGCCTCCTGCCAGACCACCCGGTTGCGGCCCTGCTGCTTGGCCAGGTATAGGCGGCGATCGGCCATCTCGATCAGTTCGCTGATGTCCTGCTCCTGGCCCGGGATCACGCAGGCCGCGCCCACACTGACGGTGAGCCAGGCACTGACATTGGAGCGTTCATGCGCGATCTGGTTGGCCTCGACCAGCTGGCATACCTTATGGGCGATGGTCTGCGCGCCTGCCAGCGGCGTGCGCGGCAGGATCATGGCGAATTCCTCGCCACCGAAACGGGCCGACAGATCGGCCGGCCGCTGAATGCTGTTGTCCAGCGTCTGCGCCACCCGGCGTAGAACGGCATCCCCGGCCACATGACCGTAGGTATCGTTGAAGAGCTTGAAGAAATCCACGTCGATCAGCAGCAAGGACAGGTCCAGACCATCACGCCGCGCCCGCCGCCATTCGGCGCCCAGATAATCATCGAAATAGCGGCGGTTGGCGATGCCGGTCAGGCCATCGGTATTGGTCAGGCGCTGCAGTTCGAAATTGGTCTTCTGCAACTGCTGCTGGCTCTCGCGCAGTGCGCGATAGGCGGCGTCGCGCTGCAGCAGGTTGATGTAGGAGCGCGAGTGGTACCGCAGGCGCGCCACCAGTTCGATCACATCCGGCAGCTTGACCATGTAGTCATTGGCGCCACCGGCAAAGGCATCGCGCTTGATCTCCGGATCCTCGCGCGAGGACAGCACGATGATCGGCACGTTGGCCAGTATCGTACTGGCGCGATACTGCCGCACCAGCGTCATGCCATCCACGCCGGGCATCACCAGGTCCTGCAGGATCACGGTGGGCCGGGTCTTTTCAGCGACCGCCAGCGCCTCCTCGGCACGGGTGCAGAAATGGAAATCGATGTGCGCTTCGTTGAGCAGGGCGCGGCGGATCGCCTCGCCCACCATGGCCTGGTCATCCACCAGCAACACCATGATCTTGTATTCGTCGCTCGGTGGCACGGGGCCGCCGGTCTGGATGTCGGTAGGGTGCACCGAGCTCATTGTTTCTTCCTTCTATTCTTCATGTTGACGCCACGATGGCTTGCAGCCGCGCGGCGATGGCCGTCACGGAGAGCACCTCGACGGCGGCGTTCAGGGCCACGGCCGCCTTGGGCATGCCATAGACTGCGCAGCTTTTCTGGTCCTGGGCGATGGTGTGATAGCCGTTCTCGCGCAAGGCCTTCAGACCGGCCGCGCCATCGCGCCCCATGCCGGTGAGCAATACGCCGGTGGCCTTGCCTTGCCAGTGCCGGACGATGCTGTGGAAAAACGTATCCACCGATGGCCGGTAGACGTCGGCGGCGGCACCTTCCACATAGGCCAGCCGGCTGCCTTCCTTGAATACCAGATGGTGGTTGCTGCCGGCCAGCAGGACTTCACCGCGGCGCGGCAGGTCCCCCTCCCCGGCCAGACGCACCCGCAACAGCGACTGCTGTTGCAACCACTGCGCCATGCCTGGGGCGAAGCCGGCATCGATATGCTGCACGATCACGATGCTGCCGCCAAACTCGCGCGGCAACTGCTTGAGCAAGGTGGCCAATGCCGCCGGGCCACCGGCCGACGCTCCCACCGCCACCAGCGGCGCCAGGTCTTCCGAGGACACTGACGGCAAGGGTCGCAAGCTGGGGCGCACCGGCGTGGCCACCACTTCCGGGCTGAGCCGACCGAGGTTGTCGATCTTTTCGATCAGTGCAGCGGCGTCGCGCTTGCCGGCCGCCCCGATCAGTGCCGGGGTCTGGGTGGCATCCAGCGCGCCATAGCCCAGCGCCTCGTAGATCTTGGCGGCGCTGGTATCCATGTCGGAGGTCACCACCAGGATCGGGCAAGGGGTGTCGTGCATGATGCGGCGGGTGGCTTCCACGCCGTCCACCTTGGGCATGAGCAGGTCCATCAGCACCACGTCCGGCAATTGCCAGGCGCACATCTGGACCGCCTGCTCGCCGTCACGGGCGATCCAGATCAACTCGTGACGGCCGCTCTCGGCAATCACCCGGCGCAATACTTCCACCATCATGGGCGTGTCGTTGACGATCCCGATCTTCACGATGTCGCCTCTCCAATCAAATCCGT
The DNA here is from genome assembly GCF_015767275.1 of Herbaspirillum sp. AP02. GTDB lineage: Bacteria > Pseudomonadota > Gammaproteobacteria > Burkholderiales > Burkholderiaceae_D > Herbaspirillum. Next base: position 190,190 of record NZ_JADWMY010000006.1, on the reverse strand, counting down.
GACGGCCTGCAACAGGCTTTCGTCATGGAAACTGCTCTTGGTGAAATAATGATCGGCACCGGCCTCCAGGCCGCGCTGCCGGTCTTCCTCACGATCCTTGTAGGACACGATCATCACCGGCAGCGACTGCAGCTGCGGTGCGCCGCGGATCAGGCTGACCAGTTCGATGCCATCCATGCGTGGCATGTCGATATCGGTAATGACCAGGTCGAAGCGCTCGGCGCGCACCGCATTCCAGCCATCCATGCCGTCCACCGCTACCGTGACCTGATAGCCTCGATTGGCAAGCATCTTGCGTTCCAGCTCGCGCACTGTCAGGGAGTCGTCGACCACCAGCACCTTCTTGCGGGCGGCCACGGCGACCTGCGCGGCACCGTCCTGATCCATCGTCTGCAGGCGCCCGGACGAGGTCAGCTTCTGCACCGTGCGCAGCATGTCGGCCACATCCAGGATCAGCAGCGGCGCGCCATCTTCCATCAGCGCGCCGGCCTGCACATCGGGGATCTTGCCCAGGCGCGCATCCAGCGGCTGCACCACCAGCATGCGCTCACCGAGGAAGGCATCCACCGCCACGCCATAGCTGTGCTCCTGCTCGCCGATGACCACCACGCAGACGCTGCCATCACGGGCACGCCACTGGCCCTTCTGCAAGACCTGATGTGCGCTGACCAGGCCGATCTGGCGGCCGTCATGGCTGAAGTGCTGATAGCCCTCCAATGTCTGCAAGGCTTCGGCCGACAAGCGCAGGGTCCGATTGACGTAGGCCAGCGGGAATGCATAAGGTTCACCGGCGATCTCCACCAGCAGGCTGCGGATCACCGACAGGGTCAGCGGCAATTGCATCAGGAAACGGCTGCCCTGCCCCGGCCGGGTGGTGATGCGGATCGTGCCGCGCACCTGCTTGAGCATGTCGGCCACCACGTCCAGCCCTACGCCACGCCCGGAAATCTCGGTCACGGTCTCGCGCAGGGTGAAGCTGGGCAGCAGCAGGAATTCCAGCAACTCGGCCTCGGACAGACGGGCCGCCGTCTCCTGGTTGGACAACCCACGTGCCACCACGGCACGGCGCAGTTGTTCGATATCGATGCCGGCGCCATCGTCGCTCACCTCGATGAGCAGCATGCCGGCGCTATGCCGGGCCTCCAGCCGCACCACACCCTGCTCCAGCTTGCCGGCCGCCAGGCGGGTGGCAGCGTCTTCGATGCCGTGATCCACGGCGTTGCGCAACAGGTGACCGATCGGCGCCTCCAGCTTTTCCAGGATGTCGCGATCGATCTGGGTGATGCTGCCGCTGATGTCCAGCCGCACCGACTTGCCCAGGGTATTGCCGACGTCACGCACCATGCGGGCAAAACCGCCAGTGCCATCGGCAAAGGGCCGCATGCGACAGGCCAGCGCTTCGTCATAGAGACGCTGCGACAGGTTCACCGAGCGGCGGTCGAAGACTTCCAGCTCGTTGAACTGGTCCCCCAGAAGCTGCTGGTTCTGCTGCATCAGCGTGCGCAATTCGGACAGCGTGGCCTGGCTGAATTCGTCCAGCTGCGCGGTGGACAATTTTTGCTGCAACAGGTCCAGCGTCTGCATGGCTTCGCGCTGCACCCGTTTCATGCGCAGTGTGCTGGCCGAGAAGGACTTGAGGCGACGCGATTCGACCAGGGATTCTCCGGTCAGGCTCAGCAGATGGTCCAGGCTTTCAGCACTGACCCGCACGGCGCGCGCACTCGCTGGCGGTGGCGCCGCCGTGGCAGGCGCCACCGGCGCAGCCTCGGGAGCGAGGACCGGGGCCACCATGGGCGTCACCGGTTCGGCCGCCGGCACCACCAGCGGAGCCGGAGCCGGGGGTGGCGCCGCTGCCGGCCAGGGCAGCGCCTCGCCACCATTCATCACCGCCGGCAAGGCCAGCAGGAAAGCTTGTACCTCCCCGTTGCCGGCGTGATCGGCCCAGGCCTCGTCGCCATCGGGCGGAGAGGCGATGCGCCCCAGCAGGTCGGCCCCGCGCAGCAGCACGTCGATGTGCTTTTTCTCCAGGATCAACTTGCCCTGCTGGGCCAGCACGAAGCAGTCCTCCAGTACATGAGCGACCTTGACCGCCGTTTCCAGGCCGACGATGCGGGCCGCGCCCTTGAGCGAATGGCCGGCACGCATGCAGGCTTCCAGGTGCTCGGCCGCCGTCGGCTGCAACTCCAGCGCCAGGAGGCTGGCGTTGAGCTGGGCGATCTGGCTTTCCGCCTCGAAACGGAACAGGTCCAGCATCGACATCTGGCTCAGGTCAGGCGTACTCATGTCATGCTCCGGTTGAGTACGTAGAACAGCAGTTCATGGTCCAGCAGACCGATCTGTCGGCCACGCCACTCCACCATGCCCCGCGTGCACTGGATCGCTGCATGGGCCAGCGTGGTCGGCACCGGCGCCAGGGCGTCGGGGGCATAGCGGTGGACGCCCACCACCTGCTCCACCGGGAACACCAGCGTCTGGCCTTCATAGGCCGTCACCAGCAGATGGGATGCCCCCTGCCCCTGCTTGGCCTCCGTCTGCAATTGCAGCAATTGCGCCAGCGAGACGCAAATGCGCAATGCGCCCCGGATATTGAGCACGCCGCTGATGGCCGGATTACGCTGGTGCGGCAGGCTGTGCACAGGACGGGGCTCGGCCACTTCCTGCACCACGGCGGTGGCGATGGCCAGCCACTCGCCACCGATGCGCACCACCAGCGCGGACGCACCTGCCCCCTGCTGCTGCGGCTCGCTGCCAACAGCGGAATGCAACCACTGCTGCGCGACCTCGGCCGAGGCGGGAATGCGGTCGAGCTGCTGCAGGGCGGCGCTGGCGAAGGTCGGGCAATTCAGGCAACGCAGGTGCTGCTGCAGCTCGGGACAACTACCATCGCCCTTGGTGCCGATGCGGTTCCAGCAGTCATCGATCATCACATCGGTATGCATCGCTTCAGCCATGTGCGTCCTCCCGTGACGGACTCAAGCGAGCGGCACGCTGACGCATCCGTTCGGCACCGACGGCGTCGCCCTGCGCCTGCAACAGTGCGGCCAGGTGCAGCAAGGCCGATTGATGCTCGGGCTCCAGATAGAGCGCCTTGCGATAGCAGCGTTGTGCATGGTCATGGTCACCGCTGGCATCGTGGATCAGGCCCTGCAGATAGAAGGCGGCCGCGCTCGGCCCCTGCGCCTGGAGCGCCTGATCACACAGGGCTTCGGCCTGCTCGAACTGACCACGGTCGGCCAGCAGGCGGGCGCGCTCCAGCAGGTCGGACGCAGGCGCGACCTCCGGCGATGTCGGCGACGGCACGGCGGCACGGCGCTTCGCGTGCACGGTCGGGGTTGCCGGGATCGCCGGCACCACCGCTTGCGCCGCGGTGGGCTTGCCCAGGGCGGCAACGGCCCAGGCCGAGGCATGGCCGGCACACTGCGCCACGGGACGCTTGCGAAACCCGAAAGCCAGTGCGATACCGGCTGACTCCAGACGCGGACTCAAGAGAATCCCCCCCTCGGCGGGACCGACGAAGATGACGGCATCCGGCTTCATCAGGCCTTCCAGCAAGCCCACCACCTCATGTTGCACGCCGCGCTCGAAATAGATCAGCACGTTGCGGCAGAAGATGAAATCGTAAGGGGCGGCATGCCGCAGGAAATCCGGCGCCAGCAGGTTGCCGGAGCCGAAGCGTACCTGCGCGCGGATGTTCTGCTGCAGTTGCCATCCGTGTTCGTGGGACTGGAAATACCGGTCGCGAAAGCCCAGGTCGCGCCCCCGGAAGGAGTTGCGACCGTAGATGCCGGCGGCGGCGATGTCCAGCGAACGGGTGCGGATATCGTAGGCGTCGATGACGAACTGACCGGGCATCACGCCGGCATCAAGCAGGGCCATGGCCAGTGAATACGGTTCTTCGCCGGTGGAACACGGCAGGCTGAGGATGCGCACCGGCAGCGCCGGCTGCGCAGCCAGGCGCTCGCGGGCCATGCGGGCGGCCGCCAGGATGGCTTCGCGATCACGGAAGAACCAGGTTTCCGGCACTACCGCCAGTTCGATCAGGGTCTGCAGTTCCTCACCGGAGGTCTGCAGCAACGCCAGGTAGAGACTGTCGTCGCTGATCTCCAGCACCGTCATGCGTTCGCGCACCACGCGCTCGATCAGGCTCGCACCCACGGTCGCCATGTCCAGGCCCATGGCGGACTTGAGCTTGTTGGCGATATGCGGCAAGGTCTTCATGCCGGCCCCTGCGGATAGAGCAAGGCGCGGGTGGCCGGGTCGAGCAGATCATCGACCTGCACCCGCTGCAGCAGCCCACCCTGGTAGGGCAACACCGGCCCCAGATAAGGCGCACCGTCATTGCTGACGGCGGCCGGGACGAATCCTGCCGGGTCGCAGCGCAAGGTCTCGGTAGCCTGCTCCAGGATCAGGCCCAGCAACTGCGGTGCGGCCAGGCCGGCACGATAATGCAGCAGCACCAGGCGGGTACTCACGCGGGCGGCGGCAGCACGACCCAGCGCCAGGCGCGACAGGTCGATCACCGGCACGTGACCATCGCCATGGGCCAACAGGCCGGCCACCCACGGCGGTGCCCCGGGCAAGGCCTTGCAGGGCGAGAGCGGCAACACCAGCGCCACCTCGGCGGTCGGCAGGGCATAGCGCTCGGCGCCCAGCGAAAACAACAGGAACAAAGACTCGCTCATGGTCAGGCGATCCGGCTCGCGGCTCAGTCCATTACCTTGAAGCGCGACACACCGTTGCGCAATTCATTGGAGACCACGTTCAATTCCTCGATGGCCTGGCTCGATTGCTGCAGCGACTCCACGGTCTGCTGGGCGGCTTCGGACAACTGCACCAGCGCCTGATTGATCTGCTCGGCGCTGTTGGCCTGGGCCTGCATGCCTTCATTGACGATCTGGAAGCGCGGCGCCAGCGCCTGCACCTGGGCGATGATCTGCGACAGCTGGCCACCGGCAGTCTGCACATCCTGCATGCCGCGCCGCACCTGGTCGGAGAACTTGTCCATGCCCATCACGCCGGCCGCCACGGCCGACTGGATTTCCTTGACCATGACTTCGATGTCATAGGTGGCCACAGCCGTCTGGTCGGCCAGGCGACGGATTTCGGTGGCCACCACCGAGAAGCCGCGCCCATGTTCGCCGGCCTTCTCGGCTTCGATGGCGGCGTTCAACGAGAGCAGGTTGGTCTGGTCTGCGACCTTGGTGATGGTGGTGACGACCTGGTTGATGTTGCCGGCTTTCTCATTGAGGATGGCCAGCTTGGCACTGACCGAGCCGGCCGCGTCCATGACGTTCTGCATGGTGTCTTCCATGCGGTTCAGACCGGCCTGACCATTGCCGGCCAGCGACGAGGTCTGGTCCGACACCACCGAGACTTCATTCATGGTGCGTACCAGGTCACGCGACGTGGCGTGGATTTCACGCGAGGTGGCACCGATTTCGGTGGTGGTGGCCGCCGTCTCGGCGGCGGTGGCCTGTTGCTGGCGGGCAGTGGCGGCGATCTCGGTGACCGAGGTAGCCACCCGCGCCGAGGACTTCTGGGCTTGCGAGACCAGTGCGGTCAGCTCGTCGGTCATGCGGTCGAAGCCGCTGCCCAGCACACCGAATTCATCATTGCGGTCCAGCGCCACGCGACGCGAAAAGTCACCGGAGCGCATCACATCGAGGATGCGCATGAGCTTCTGCAGAGGTTCATTGATGGCGCGCATCAGGAAGAAGCCGCAGATCAGTGCCGCCAGCAAGGCGGCCATCAGTGACATCAGCATCGCAAACTGGGCCGACGTGACGGCATCGTTGATGCGGCTGGCGGCATCGTCGGCCACGCCTTTGTTGACTTCCACCATGCGCTGGGTCAGCTGGTAGCCGAGACGCCACTGCGGGCGAATCTGCTCGTTGAACAGCTTGTCGACGGGCGCGCGCTGGCTGAAGTCCATCTTCAGCACCTCGGTGACCAGGGCGCGATACTTCTGGCGGGTTTCCTTGAATTGCTCGAAGAGCTTGCGATCATCGTCAGCAAAGACGGTCTTTTCGTAGTCTTCCTGCAGCCGGTCCAGCCGCTCGCCGTTACGACGCAAGAGCGCCAGATTGGCCTGGCGCTCCGCCTCGTTGGAATCGATCTGGGCGATCTGCTGGGTCATCAGCAGGTTTTCATACCAGGCGGCATTGATCATGGTGCTGTAGTACAGCCCGGGAGTCGAATCCTGGCGCAGCGCCGTGGCACTCTTCTCGATACGGCCCAGGTTGACCGCGGAGATGCCCGCCATCAAGGCCATCAGCAGCAGGATGAGCCCAAAGCTACCCAGTATGCGTTGCTTGATCGTCCAGTTCTTCATGCGCAGGTTTTCCCTTCCGTGGAAACGGCCTCCCGTCCGGCACGCACGGGCGAATGCCGGGCGAAAGGGGGGTAAACCGCATCATGCTGTCTAGTAATAATTCGAGATTATCATTGAAACGTTTCAATATCACTATTATCCCTTGCTACCGACAGTTTTGCTTCACTGCAATAAAAACGGCGCCCAGGGAGGGCGCCGTGGAAGCTTTCAGCTCGGCCGGATCCAGTCCGACCAGGATCACACCGGCATGGGCTTGTTGTCCTGCAGATCAAGGAAACCCTTGATGAGCCGGTAAGCCTTCCATATCCAGGCCAGCGCGAAGACCAGCACCGCCAGCGGGATGCCGATCACGGTCGCCCACAGCACGCCACCGGCGATGAGCCAGAACAGGTACCACCAGAACGAGCGGATCTGCCAGCGATGATGGGTATAAAGGAAGGTATCGCGGACATCGCCGCGCTTGAGGTAATTGACGATCAGTGGCAGGCAAGACAGCATGCCCAGCGAAAACACCAGGCAGGCGGCATGGGCCAGATAGAGCCACCATACCAGGTCGCGGCCCGATTGCGTTTGCGAATCCAATACCAGTTCCTGGTTCATCGTGTCTCCTGAAGTGGGTCGGTTGGCTGGTCCGGGATTCAGGCCAGCAAATTCAAGATGCCGTCCAGCCCGACGAAATTCAAGCCCACGCTGGCCTGGGCGCGCACCACCGGCTTGGCGCGGAAAGCGACCGACAGGCCCGAGATGCCCATCATGCGCAGGTCATTGGCGCCATCGCCCATGACGATGGCCTGGGACGGCTCGGCGCCGATCTCGCGGCAGATGCGTTCGACCGTGGCACGCTTCTCGTCCGCATTGACGATGCCGCCGACCACCTTGCCGGTCAACTTGCCGTCGGCCACTTCCAGGGTATTGGCGTGGGTGTAATCCAGGCCCAGGCGTTGCTTCATGCGGTCAGTAAAGAAAGTGAAGCCCCCTGAGACCAGCAAGGTCTTCAGACCGGCCGCCTGCACGGCCTTCAACATGTTTTCCGCCCCCGGCGAGAGTTGCAGGCGTTCGTCATAGACCCGTTGCAGGGCGCCGGCATCCAGGCCCTTCAACAACGCCACCCGGCGGGTCAGGCTTTCGTTGAATTCGATCTCGCCGCGCATGGCGGCCTCGGTGATCTCGGCCACCTGGGGCTTGAGGCCCTGCATGTCGGCGATCTCGTCGATGCATTCGATGGTGATGAGGGTCGAATCCATGTCCATGGCGACCAGGCGGAAATCGGCCAGCTGGCGACCTTCCTCGATGAAGGCATAGTCCAGGCGGGCTTTCAGGCAGGCGGCATCGATGCTGGACTTGAGCGTATCGCTCAGGCTCACGCCGGTCACCCGCCAGGCATCGGCGCCGGCCACGCGGCTGGGGTCGATGCGCTCGGCGCGAGCACCGGCCAGGGCGGCGATAGCGTCGATGGCGGCAGGAGAGACGGCGTGTTGCTTGGGGGCTTGCAGGATCAGATTCATGTCTTGGGGTGATGTCGTTGATGCGTGATGCGTTGGAAAAACGCTGGTGGGCCGGGCTCAGCCGATCAGCCGGTCAGCGCCTTCATGGTGGCCTTGACCTGCTGCACCCGCGCCGAGAGGTCGGGCATGCTGGCGGTGATACGCAGCTTGTCCTGGCCGTTGAGCTTGACCTGGCGGTTCTTCTGCACCAGTTCGATGATGCGCATGGCGTCGATCGGCGGATTGGGGACGAACTGCAGCAATGCCGCTTCCGAATGGGCATCGATCTTGATGATGCCCAGCGGCTTGGCGGCGATACGCAGGCGATGCGTCTCGATGAGTGCCTTGGCCGGGTCGGGCAGCTTGCCGAAGCGGTCGATCAGTTCTTCCTGCAGGGCGTCGATGGCGTCGGACTTCTCGCAGTTGGCGAAGCGCTTGTAGAGCGACAGCCGCTCATGCACGTCGCCGCAATAATCGTTGGGCAGCAAGGCCGGGGCATGCAGGTTGATCTCGGTGGTGGTCGAGAGCGGCGCGGCCAGGTCGGGCTCGCGGCCATCCTTCAGGGCGCGCACGGCTTCGTTCAACATGTCGGAATACATCTGGAAGCCGATCTCGTGGATCTCGCCCGACTGGTGGTCGCCCAGCACTTCGCCGGCACCGCGGATTTCCAGGTCGTGCATGGCCAGGTAGAAGCCACTGCCCAGCTCCTCCATCTGCTGGATCGCTTCCAGGCGCCGCTGCGCCTGCTTGGTCAGGCCCTGCACATCCTGCACCAGCAGATAGGCATAGGCCTGGTGGTGCGAACGGCCGACCCGGCCACGCAACTGGTGCAGCTGCGCCAGGCCGAACTTGTCGGCGCGATGCATGATGATGGTGTTGGCGGTGGGGACGTCGATGCCGGTCTCGATGATGGTGGTGCACAAGAGGATGTTGAAGCGCTGCGCCACGAAGTCGCGCATCACCTTTTCCAGGTCGCGCTCGTGCATCTGGCCATGGGCCACGGCGACGCGGGCCTCGGGCAGCAATGCTTCCAGCGCCGCCTTGCGGTTGGCGATGGTCTCCACTTCGTTGTGCAGGAAATAGACCTGGCCGCCCCGCTTCAACTCGCGCAGGCAGGCTTCGCGGATGGTGGACTCGTTCTCGGCCCGTACGAAGGTCTTGATGGCCAGGCGCTTTTGCGGCGCGGTGGCGATGACCGAAAAATCGCGCAGCCCTTCCAGTGCCATGCCCAGCGTGCGCGGGATGGGGGTGGCGGTGAGCGTCAAAACATCGACCTCGGCACGCAGGGACTTGAGCGCCTCCTTCTGGCGCACGCCGAAGCGGTGTTCCTCGTCGATGATGACCAGGCCCAGGCGCGAGAACTTCACTTCATCCGAGAGCAGCTTGTGGGTGCCGATGACGATGTCGATGGTGCCATCGCCCAGGCCCTTGATGGCTTGCGTGACTTCCTTGCCGGTACGGAAGCGCGACAGTTCGGCGATCTTCACCGGCCAGTTGGCAAAGCGGTCGGCGAAGGTGGTCGCATGCTGTTCGGCCAGCAGCGTGGTCGGTGCCAGGATGGCCACCTGCTTGCCGCCCATCACTGCCACGAAGGCCGCGCGCAGGGCGACCTCGGTCTTGCCGAAGCCGACATCGCCGCAGATCAGGCGATCCATGGGCTTGCCGCCGGTCATGTCCTGGATGACGGCGTTGATGGCGGCGGCCTGGTCGGCCGTTTCCTCGAAACCGAAACTGTCTGCAAAGGCCTCATAGTCATGCGCCGAATACTGGAACGCATGACCCTGCCGCAGCGCCCGGCGGGCGTACAGGTTCAGCAGTTCGGCGGCGGTATCGCGCACCTGCTGGGCCGCCTTGCGCTTGGCCTTTTCCCACTGGCCGGAGCCCAGCGCATGCAGCGGCGCATCTTCCGGCGAGGCGCCGGAATAGCGCGAAATCACGTGCAACTGCGAGACCGGCACGTAGAGCTTGGTTTCCTTGGCGTATTCCAGGTGCAGGAACTCGGTCTCGCCCTCGCCCAGGTCCATGCTGACCAGGCCCATGTAGCGGCCGATCCCATGACTGCTGTGGACCACCGGGTCGCCGATCTTCAGTTCGGACAGATCGCGCACCATGTGTTCCACATCGGTGGCCGCCTGCTGCTTGCGGCTGCCCACGCGGCGGCCGCTGCCGGCGTACAGCTCGGTCTCGGTCAGCAGCGCCAGGCCAGCGGCGGTGATGAAACCGGCCTGCAGCGGCGCCACGCCCAGCATCAGCGGCTCGTCGCTGGCCAGGAACGCATCCCAGTCCTCACACAGCACCGGATGCAGGTCGTATTCGGCGAAGTATTGCTGCAGGGTTTCGCGCCGGCCATTGGTCTCGGCGCAGATCAGCACGCGTTCGGCGCCCTTCAACAGGAAGCTGCGCAGGTTCACCAGCGGGTCGTCGGCGCGGCGGTTGACGGCGATGTTGGGCAGCGGGGCCGAGATGGCCGAGGGGGCGTCGTCGGTCTTGAGCACCCAGCGCGCATGGGGCTTCAGCAGGGTGAAGAAATCTTCGTCATCCAGATAGATAGCCCTGGGCTCCAGTACCGGACGTTCACGGTCGGCGTTGAGGAAGGTCCAGCGCGAGCGGGTATCGCTCCAGAAGCGCTTGATGGACTGCTCGATGTCGCCCACGGTGGCGAACATGGCATTGGCCGGCAGGTACTGGAACAGCGTGGCCGTCTCTTCGAAGAACAGCGGCAGGTAATACTCGATGCCCGCCGAGGCGATGCCGTTGCCGATGTCCTTGTAGATGGCCGAGCGCGAAGGATCGCCCTCGAACACTTCGCGCCAGCGGTTGCGGAAGGCCAGGCGCGACGCCTCGTCCATGGGGAATTCGCGGCCCGGCAGCAGGCGCACTTCCGGCACCGGATAGAGCGAGCGCTGGGTGTCGGCATCGAAGGTGCGGATGGTCTCGATGGTTTCGCCGAACAGGTCCAGGCGGTACGGCAACACCGAACCCATGGGGAAGATATCGATCAGGCCGCCGCGCACCGAATATTCGCCAGGCGACATCACCTGCCCCACGTGGGTATAACCAGCCAGGGTGAGCTGCGACTTGAGCTTGGCCTCGTCGAGCTTCTCGCCCTGCTTGAAAAAGAAGGTATAGGCCGCCAGGAACTGCGGCGGCGCCATGCGCAGCAAGGCCGTGGTGGCCGGCACGATCAGCAGGTCGCACTGGCCGGACTGCACTTCATAGAGCGTGGCCAGGCGTTCGGAGACCAGGTCCTGGTGCGGCGAGAAGGCGTCGTAGGGCAGGGTTTCCCAGTCCGGCAGCAGGTGGCAGCGCAGGCGCTCGCCCTCCTTGGGCTGGAACCAGGGGATTTCGGAGAGCAGGCGCTGGGCATCGGTGGCGCCGGCCACCACCACGGCCAGCATGCGGCCTTCGGCCTTGAGCGCCAGGGCCGCCTGGGCCAGCAGGTAGGCATCGGCCGAACCGTGCACGGCCGGCGGCTGGAAACGGACACCCGTCTTGGGCAGGGATTTTTTCGGATCGAAGGACATTCAGGATCGGAGGAGGATCGGCTTAACTCGACTTGATTCGGCCTGATTCAGGCTAATTCGGGTTGATTTGGCTTGATTCGGTTTATTGGATCGGCGCATCAACATGCGACCGCCGCAAAATGCCGGCCACTTGCAAGGGATTGGCATTAGAATTCAGCCTCTCATTATAAACGATGGCCCCATCCCGGGCCGCCGCCAGGCGGGTCGCGAGCGGGGCCGGTCTGGCCCGCATGAAGCTTCCGTTGTCCTCAAGCATCCCCCCCCGACATTACGCGCTGATCCCGGCCGCCGGCGTGGGCGCCCGCATGGGCGCGCAAATTCCCAAGCAATACATGACGCTGGCCGGCAAACCCATGCTGCTGCATGCATTGGAGACCTTTGCCGCGCATCCGCGCATCGACCACAGTTTCGTGGTGGTCAGCCCCGAGGATGGCTGGATCGATGCCCTGCTGCCCCCTGCCCTGGCGGCCCACGCCACGGTACTGCGGGTGGGCGGAGCGACGCGGCAGGACAGTGTCTTCAACGGACTGCAGGCCCTCCGCGACCAGGCCGCCGATGGCGACTGGGTGCTGGTCCACGACGCTGCCCGCCCCGGTCTGGATGCGGTACTGATCGACCGCCTGCTCGATGCGCTGGCGGCTGATGAGGTCGGGGGCCTGCTGGCACTGCCGGTGGTGGATACCCTCAAACGCGGCGATGACCAGTCCCGTTCGCAGGACACCGTACCGCGTGCCGGCCTGTGGGCGGCGCAGACGCCGCAGATGTTCCGCTACGCCCTGCTGCTGCGCGCCCTGGAACAGGCGCGCCAGCAGGATCGCCTGGCCGCCATCACCGATGACGCCAGCGCCATCGAAATGCTGGGCCTGCGCCCGCGCCTGGTCGAAGGCAGCCTCCGCAATCTCAAGGTCACGCTGGCGCAGGACGCCGCGCTGGCCGAATTCTTCCTGAAAGGTCCGCACGCATGAGCACTGCCTTCCCCTTCCGCATCGGCCAGGGTTATGACTGTCACGCCCTGGTCGAAGGCCGTCCCCTGATCCTGGGCGGCGTCACCATCCCGCACAAGAAGGGCCTGCTGGGTCACTCGGACGCCGATGCCCTGCTGCACGCCATCACCGATGCCCTCTTCGGCGCGGCCGCGCTGGGCGACATCGGACGCCATTTCCCCGATACCGACCCGCAATTCAAGGGCGCCGATTCACGCGTGCTGCTGCGCGAAGCTGCCAAACGCCTGGCCGCGGCCGGCTATGTCGTGGGCAACGTGGATGCCACCATCATCGCCCAGGCACCCAAGATGGCCCCGCATATTCCGGCCATGGCGGCGCATGTTGCGGCTGACCTGGGGATTTCTGGGCAGCAAGTGAACATCAAGGCAAAAACCAATGAAAAAATGGGTTTTTTGGGCCGTGAAGAGGGGATTGCGACCGAAGCGGTTGTGCTGATCTACCGCCAGAATGCCGAAAAAGCGCTGTAGGAAACTGCCCGACAGGATAGCGTAGGACACTGACCGACAACCGGAAAGCCGCACCAGACAAGGGATTGAGGGCTGTTTCTTGCACCATTTGCCGACATGCACGGAAATCTAAAGCACCGAAAAAAACCATTAAAATTTTTAATTGAACTTTCGAGTCGAAATTGGCTTGCATTCTCAATTTAATGAGTATAATCGTCGCGTCGTTAGGATTCGAGCTGGTAGTGCGGTTCTTCGCTGTCATTCCTCCCGAGTAACGATAAAGAGCCGGGCGCAAGCCCCAATCAATTAAATTTAGGAGTCCGTAATGGCAACTGGTACCGTCAAGTGGTTCAACGATGCAAAAGGTTTTGGCTTCATCACCCCGGACGAAGGCGGCGAAGATCTGTTCGCTCACTTCTCGGCTATTCAATCGAATGGCTTCAAGTCGCTGAAGGAAAACCAACGCGTTTCCTTCGAAGTGACCACCGGCCCGAAGGGCAAGCAAGCTTCGAACATCGTTCCGGCTGCTTAAGCTTTTCAAGCTAGAAAAAATCCCCGACTCGTCGGGGATTTTTTTCGTCTGTCACTTTTGCAGTTGTCCGGATATGCCGTACGGACGAGCGGCACATCACCTCGACAACACCCCGGCCCATGAAAAATCCCCGCCCTCTTGCGAGTGGCGGGGATGTTCATTCCGGCTGAAGAGGAACTGAATCAGATTTCTTCGTACAGAGGCAGCGTCAGGAATTCGGCAAAGGTCTCGGAGGTGGACATCTCTTCGAAGATCTTGGCCGCACGGTCATAGGTAGGACCGTCGCCGGCCACCTGCTTCACCTTGGCCAGCTCTTCCGGGATCATGGCGCGCACCATGTCGGCCGTGACCTTGCGGCCATCTTCCAAATTGCCCTTGGCGCTGCGAATCCACTGCCACACCTGGGCACGGCTGATCTCGGCGGTCGCCGCATCTTCCATCAGGTTATGGATGGGCACGCAACCGTTGCCAGCCAGCCAGGCGCCCAGGTAGTGGATACCGACGTTGATGTTGTAGCGCAGGCCTGCTTCGGTGATCGGCGTCTCCGGCTGGAAGTTCAGCAGGTCGGCCGCCTTCACGTCCACGTCCGGACGCTGCTTCTCGAACTGGTTGGGCTTGTCGCCCAGCACGGCCACGAATTCCTTCATCGAAGCCTCGACCAGGCCCGGATGCGCGACCCAGCCGCCGTCATAGCCATCGGTGGCGTCACGACGCTTGTCGTTGATGATGCCCTGCATGGCGATGGCGTTCTTTTCCGGATCGTTCTTGATCGGGATCAGCGCGCTCATGCCGCCGATGGCCGGGGCGCCGCGCTTGTGGCAGGTCTTCAGCAGCAGTAGCGCATAGGCACGCATGAAGGGTGCGGTCATGGTGACCTTGGCGCGATCGGCCAGGCAGAAGTCCTTGTCGTTCTTGAACTTCTTGATGCAGGAGAAGATGTAGTCCCAACGACCGGCATTCAGGCCAGCGCTGTGCTCGCGCAGTTCGTACAGGATTTCTTCCATCTCGAAGGCCGCGGTGATGGTCTCGATCAGGACGGTGGCCTTGATGGTGCCTTGCGGCAGGCCGATCTCGTTCTGCGCCATCACGAAGATGTCGTTCCATAGGCGCGCTTCCAGGTGCGACTCCATCTTGGGCAGGTAGAAGTACGGACCGGCGCCACGGGCCAGCTGTTCCTTGGCATTGTGGAACAGGAACAGGGCGAAATCGAAGATGCCGCCGGAGATGCGCTTGCCGTCCAGGGTGACGTGCTTTTCATCCAGGTGCCAGCCGCGCGGACGCACCACCAGGGTGGCGATCTTGTCGTTGAGCTTGTAGCTCTTGCCGTTGGATTCCAACGAGATGGTGCGACGGATGGCGTCGGACAGGTTGATCTGGCCGCTGATCTGGTTATCCCAGACCGGCGAGTTGGAATCCTCGAAGTCGGTCATGTAGCTGTCGGCGCCCGAGTTGAAGGCGTTGATGACCATCTTGCGCTCGACCGGACCGGTAATTTCCACGCGACGGCACTTCAGGGCCTCGGGGATGGGCGCGATCTTCCAGTCGCCGGTGCGGATCGACTCGGTTTCCTTCAGGAAGTCGGGGCGCTCGCCGGCATCCAGGCGCTTGACGCGCTCGGCGCGGGCGGCCAGCAGTTCCTGGCGACGGCCTTCGAAGGCGCGCGAGAGCTTGGCGACCAGCGACAGGGCGTCAAAGGTCAGAACGTTCTCGTAACCCGGCTTGATCTCGCCGGAGATTTCCATGCCGGTAGGCAGCTTCAGTTGCGTCATGCTGGACTCCTCAAAAAGAAAAATGGACTAGGTGATCTTGTTTATCTTGTTTTCATGATTGTGCCTGATGCGCTGTCGCTTTTTGCGTCGCATCACGCACTTTATGTACGCAGTATATTTAAACAAAATCCATATGAGTGGAAGCTTTTATCACTTTATCTTTGCGTTTTAGTCATAAGTGAGCAGATAATCAGCAGCTGATGGGGATTCCGCCCACGCCACTCCCGGCGCGGCTTTACCCCTGATTCCAGCCTCTCCACAGGGACCCGCATGGACCAGTTCAAGCAGATTTCGACCTTTGCCGAGGTCGCCGCCCGTGGCAGCCTGTCAGCCGCGGCCCGCGCCGAAGGCATCGCCCCGGCCATGATAGGCCGGCGGCTGGACGCACTGGAAGAGCGCCTGGGCGTGAAACTGTTGCAGAGGACCACCCGCAAGATCATGCTCACCAATGAGGGCGCGGCCTTCCTAGAAGATTGCCAGCGCATCCTGGCCGACCTGGAAGATGCCGAATCGGCCGTCTCCGAACGCAGCGCCCGCGCCAGCGGGCAACTGCTGATCTCGGCCCCGGCCGGGTTCGGACGCCAGCACGTGGCGCCTCTGGTCCCCTCCTTCCTGGCCGAGCATCGCGACGTGACGCTGACGCTGAACCTGAACGATCGCATTGCCGACGTCATCGGTGAAGGGATAGACGTCGCCATCCGCATCGCCACCCTGACCGACTCCAACCTGGTGAGCGTGAAGCTGGCGGACAACCATCGCGTCATCGTCGCGGCTCCCTCCTACCTGCGCCGCCACGGCACGCCGCAGGCGCCGGATGAGCTGGTACGCCACAATTGCCTGGCCATGAGCAGCGAAGGCAGCCAGCGCGGCTGGACCCTGAAGCAATCGGGCAAGGTCAGCATCTACAAGGTCGGCGGCAACATGGTCTGCAATGACGGCGAGGTGCTGCACAACTGGGCGCTGGCCGGCCGTGGATTGGCCTGGCGTTCGATGTGGGAAGTCGGCGCCGCCATCGAGGCCGGCGAGCTGGTGACCGTGCTGGACAGGTTCGCCGCCCCGGCGCCCTCCATCTACGCCGTGTTCGCGCAGCGGCGTCACCTGCCCTTGCGTATCCGCGCATTTGTGGATTTCCTGCGGCACGCGTATGCCCAGCCGGATTACTGGAAGCAGGCCAGATGATCGATGTCGGCATGTGCCGCAGGTAAGGATGCGGTAAGACAGGTCACGGGATGATGCCGGCGTCACATCCCCCTTTACGTCTTCCCCCTGGAGTACACATGTCGAACCGCCTCTCTGCGCGCCTGCCCCTGGCCTGCGCTACGTTACTGATGCTGCCCCTCCTGGCCCACGGCCAGCAATCCGCCGCCGCCGAGCCCACCTCCGACAACGCCAGCCAATGGGCGCTGGGTGCCGGCGTGGGCGTGGAGCGCAGTCCCTATGCCGGCTACGGCAATCGCACCCGGGCGCTGCCGCTGCTTATGTACAATGGCCCCCGGTTCCGGCTGTTCGGCACCACGGCCGACCTGAAGCTGGGTGCCGTCGGCCCGGTGGGGTTCTCGCTGCGGGCACAGTACACCGATGAGGGCTATGAAAGCAGCGATGCGCCTATCCTGAACGGCATGGAAAAGCGCAAGGGCAGCTTCTGGCTGGGCGGCGCCGCCCTGTGGCGCAACCCGTATGCCGACCTGTCCCTGGAATGGCTGGCCGATGCCTCCGGCAACAGCCATGGACAGACCGTCAAGCTGCGCGGGGAGCACCGTTTCAAGAGCGGTCGCTTCACACTGGCCCCCTATCTGGGAGTGAACTGGATGAGCAGCGACTATGTGGACTACTACTTCGGCGTACGCAGCAACGAGGTCCGCGCCGGTCGCGCCTTCTACCAGGGCAGCTCGACCGCCAATCTGGTCGGTGGCCTGCGTACCGACTGGCAGATGACATCCTCGCAGTCGCTGTTCCTGGATCTGCGCGTGACCCGCTTCGGCAGCGGCATCACCGACAGCCCGCTGGTCGATCGCAGCAGCGCCGCCGCAGTCCGGGCCGGTTACCTCTACCACTTCTGACGGAACCCATTCCTTCATGATGAATCGCATCGCCCTGCTGGAAGACCATGAACGCATGGCCGCGCTGATCAGCCGGGCGCTGGCGACGGCAGGCATCGAGACCGATGTCTACGGCACGCTGTCCCAGGCCACCACCGGCCTGGCACAGATCCGCTATCCGGCCCTGGTGCTGGATCGCAACCTGCCCGATGGCGACGGCCTGCAACTGGTGCGCCAGTTGCGCGCCCGCCGCATCGATACGCCCTGTCTCATGCTGACCGCCCGCGATGCCCTGCATGACCGTATCGACGGACTGGAAGCGGGCGCGGACGATTACCTGCCCAAACCCTTTTCGATGGAAGAACTGGTGGCCCGCGTGCGTGCGCTGATGCGACGCGCACCGCAGCAGCAAAGCCTGGCACCGGAACATGGCGACCTGCGCATCGATCCGACGGAAAGCCGGATGGTGTGCGGGGCGGAGTCGATTTCCCTGTCCTCGGCCGAGCTGCAGCTGATGCTGGTCCTGGTGCGGGCAGCCGGGGCCACGGCACGTCGTACCGCGCTGGAGGCCGCCGCCTGGGGCATTGCCGAGCCGGTCACGCCCAACGCACTGGACGTGGCCTTGCATCGCCTGCGACGCAAGCTGGCCGGCATCGATTCCGGCTTACAGATCATCAACCAACGTGGATTGGGCTATGCCCTGAAACTGCAGCATGAAGACGCCTGAGGCCAGCACCGCTACCAACGCCACCAACATGACGGACACCCCCGCCCGGGCTGGCTGCAACCGTAGCCTGGCCCGGCACCTGCAGGTGGTGACCGCACTGGTGCTGACAGTCACCGGTGCCGTGATCATCGGCGCCATCACGCTGATGCTGCGCTGGGGACCGGACCTGCTGACCGACCTGTCGTTGAAGAACAATGCCGGCCAGGTCATCAAGGGCCTGCAGTTCGACCAGAACGACCGCCCCTACCGCACCGCCATCAACGACAAGGACGACGCTGCCTACGAAATCCTCAAGGCCGATAGCGTCTATCGCATCCTGGATGAGCGGGGCCGTGTCCTGCTGGCCTCGGATGGCATCACCCAGCCCTATGCCGAGCCGGGCAATCCCTTCACACCCGCGCCAGCGCGACTGAAACTGCGTGTCGATGGTCGCACCCTGCATGTACTCACCCGGCAGTTCGAACATGGCGGCCGCAACTACTACGTCCAGGTCATGCGCAGCGAGCGCCTGCTGCGCATCATCCAGGATGACAAGGGGCAGCGCCTGACCTGGATGATCATCATCGGCGCCATTGTCTGCGCGCTGCTGTTTTCCATCGTCGTGGCGGTGACCCTGCATCATCTGCTCCAGCCCTTGCGCCGGGCCGCCAATGCGGCGGCCACCATTGACATCGACAATCTGTCGGCGCGCCTGTCGGTACAAGACGTACCCCGCGAGATCACGCCGCTGTTCCACTCGGTGAACCTGGCACTGGATCGACTGGAGCAGGGCTACCGCCAGCAGCGCGATTTCCTGGCCACCGCGGCCCATGAACTGAAGACGCCACTGACCCTCATGCGCGGTCAGGTCGAACTGGGCGACGTCGCCGACGGCGAGATACTGCTGCAGGATATCGATCGCATGGCGCGCCAGGTGCAGCAACTGCTGACCCTGGCCGAAGCCAGCGAGCGCCACAACTACAGCATGCAGCAGACCGCCCCGCAGGCCGCCTGGGGGCAGGCCGCCAGCCAGCTGGAACGGCTGGCGCAGCAGATGGCGGTAAAGGTGGTGATCGAACCGGCCGACAGTGCGCCACCGCCCATGATCCTGGCCGATCCGGGTGCGCTGGGGGTGCTGTGCAAGAACCTGCTGGAAAATGCCCTGCATCACAGCCCGCCGGGCGGAACCGTGACGCTGCAGGCCAATGCCCGACGGCTGTCGGTACGCGACGAGGGAGCGGGCATCGCGGAGGACGCCCTGCCCCACCTGTTCGAGCGCTTCTGGCGCGGGCCGCATCGACGCGACCAGGGCGCGGGGCTGGGTTTATCCATCTGCGCCGAGATCGCCCAGGCGCATGGCTGGGAAATCACGGCAGGCAACGGCCCGCGTGGGGCCGTCTTCGAGGTTCGGTTCAGCCGGGCAGCGTAGGCCCGCTCGGCGTGACGTCGATCTCGCGTCGTACCACCGGTTCGCCCTCGCTGAGCCGGAACACGCTGACCATCTGCATCAACTGACCAGCCTGGTTCTGCATCGAGGCCGCTGCTGCGGCCGCTTCTTCCACCAGCGCGGCGTTCTGCTGGGTGACCTGATCCATCTGGGTGATGGCCAGGTTGATCTGTTCGATGCCGTTGGTCTGCTCGGCGCTGGCAGCGCTGATCTCGGCCACGATATCGGTCACGCGGCGCACGCTGCTGACCACTTCCTGCATGGTGTTGCCCGCCTGTTCGACCAGGCGGCTGCCGTCGTCGACCTTTTCCACCGAATCGTTGATCAGTTCCTTGATTTCCTTGGCGGCCGAAGCCGAGCGCTGGGCCAGCGAACGCACTTCCGAGGCCACCACCGCGAAACCACGTCCCTGCTCCCCTGCACGGGCCGCTTCCACGGCGGCGTTCAGGGCCAAGATATTGGTCTGGAAGGCGATGCCATCGATCACGCTGATGATTTCCACGATCTTGCGTGAAGAGGCATTGATGGCGCCCATGGTGTCGACCACCTGGTTGACCACACCCCCGCCCTGCTCGGCCACGGCCGAGGCGGAATGCGCCAGCTGGCTGGCCTGGCGGGCGTTGTCGGCGTTCTGGCGCACGGTGGAGATGAGTTCTTCCATGGCCGAGGCGGTTTCCTCCAGCGAGCTGGCCTGCTGCTCGGTGCGCGAGGACAGGTCCAGGTTACCGGCCGCAATCTCGGAGGAGGCGGTGCTGATGGTGTCGGTGCCGGTGCGCACGTTGGAGACGATGCCACGCAGGCTGTCGTTCATGTCCCGCAGGGATTGCAGCAACTGGCCGGTTTCGTCACGCGTACTGACCTGCACCTGGGCCGAGAGGTCGCCTTCGGCCACCTTGCGCGAGACGGTCACGGCCGTCTGCAGCGGCTTGGTGATGCCCAGCGTCAGGTAGCGCGCCAGCACGATGCCCAGCAGCAGGATCAAGCCTTCCAGCACCAGGATCAGCACCCGGCTCTGGGCGGCGATGTCGTCGATTTCCTTGGCGGTTTCATCGATGTCCTTGCGCTGCAGATCGACCATGTCGCGCATCAATTGCTGGTACGCGGCAGCAGTCGGCACGAAGGTCTTGTCCAGCAACTGCATGGCCTCATCCACCTTGCCTTCGGCCTTGAGCTTGACGATCTGGTCGCGCGAGGACAGGTAGATCTTGCGTTGCTCGCCGATCTTCTGGAACAGCTCCTTTTCGCGAGGGGTCACCAGCAGCTTCTCTACCGCCTTCTGGTATTCGGTGGAACTGCGGGTCGATTCGGCCGCCTCGGCGGCGAAATAGGGGCCCAGCGACGGGTCGCTGCTCTTGGCGATGGCCAGCGTGCGGCGAATGCCGGATGAGAGGTTGGTGTACCAATCCCCCATGATCCGCTCGGTCTTGAGAGGATCGCTCATCATTTCACGGGTCGCGGAGGAGACCTGCTCCAGTCGCCACAGGCTCATCCCCGCCACCACGGCGGAAAAAGCCAGGATGACGGCAAAGCCGAGCGTGAGGCGCTTGCCGATATTCATATTGCCTAAGATGTTCATTTGAGATCCGTCCCGAGTGAAGCACCTGACAGGCACTCCCCCAATAGTTAGCATGCTTTCATTATTCTTTTGACCACGACAACCCCGATTGCCGCTGCCTTGCACTATGGCACGCGGGATCAGGCTGGACAAGAAAGCAAAAGGCAGAACACATGGGCAATGCGGCCTCACTTCCCACGTGCGACCCAGGAGGGTCGGATACGCCTCAGCCGCCGGGAATGCCACCGGAAGTGATCATCATTTCTGCCATCGCCGACGCGAAACGGGGATCGGACAACAAACCGACATTGAAGCGCGACCAGGGTACGTCCTGCTCGGGATCGACATGGAAAATGCTGCCCGGCGCCAGGACGATATGGCGCGCCATCAGGCCTTGGGCGAGCCGTTTGGCATCCGGGAAGGCCGGGAATCTCGCCCAGAGGTACATGGATTGCTGTGGTGCACAGAACAATTGCGCACCCAGTTGCTGCAACTGCTGGCAGGCGGCTTCGGTGGCCTGGGTCAGGCGGTCCCGCAGGCGTGCGGTATGACGGCTGAAATGGCCATCGGAGAGGATCACGTCCAGGGTCCGTTCGCAGTATTCGGAGCTGCTCATATGGACCAGCATCTTGATGTCGGCCAGGTCGCTGGCCAGGTCGCGATGGCAGGCAATGAAGCCCACCCGCAAGGCGGCCGAGACCGACTTGGAAAAACTGCCGATGTAGAGCGTGCGGCGCAACTGGTCGAGGGTGGCGATGCGGGGCGCGGTGGCCGGCTTGAAGTCGGCGAAGGCATCGTTCTCGACGATGAGGGCATCGTAGCGGTCGGCCAGTTGCAGGATCTTGTGGGCCTTGTGGGGCGAGGTATCGGAGGCGGTCGGATTGTGTGCCAGCGACTGCGTGAAGAACAGCGGCGGCTTGCCCGGCAGCTTCAGTTCGCGTTCCAGTGCGTCCACGTCCGGCCCGTCCGGCAGGCGCGGAATGCCGACGATGCGCGCCCCCGAGAGCTTGAGCTTGCCATAGAGCATGTAGTAGCCCGGCTCATCGACCAGCACCCGGTCACCGGGGCGCACGAAGTTGCGGATCACGATATCCAGCGCCTGGTTGGCGCCGTGGGTCAGGACGATCTGGCCGGTGCCGGCCTCGATGCCGTGCTGGGCCAGTTTCTGCACCAGATGCTGGCGCAGTGGCAGGTAACCGAAACGGCTGCCATAGCCGAATAGCGCGCCCATGCCGGTGCGCACCACCTTCTGATGGAACTTGTCCAGCCGCACGTCGTGCAACCACTCCACCGGCGGAAAACCATCACCCAGGCGCAGATGACCGGGGTCGTGCTTCAACTGTTCGCGCATGAGCCAGACCACGTCCATAGCCCGGCTCAGGCTGCCCTCCTCTTCTTCCTTGGGGCGCGGCGGTGTCACGCAGACGAAGAAGCCGGAGCCGCGACGCGGCTCCACCACGCCCTGGGCCGTCAGTTCATCGAAGACGTTGACGATGGTGTTCTTGGCGCAGCCATGTCGCGCCGCCATTTCGCGGATCGACGGCAGCCTGCTGCCGGGCGGGTGCAGGCCTTCGGCGATCTGGCGGCGGATCAGTTGAACCAGGGTGCTGGTGAGGGTGGGTGCGTCAGCCATGGCGACGGGTCTCCGGCGAGGCCTCTGGCGGGCCTGGGGTGGGCAAAAAATGAAGATTCTTGCTGCAATGCAAAGGGATTGTCTTGGGTACAGTTCACCTGCTGTTGGTCACAACTGTACCCACGCGCAATGGTACACGCTTGCTATCCTGCCTGCGCGGTCCGGGGAAGACTTCCTTGCCAGGGCCGACGACACCAACGACAACCAGTGAGACAAACGCATGCGCAATGACGCCCTCCCGGGTGCGGCCCCGGATTCCCGCCTGCCCGGCTTCCGTTCCCTTGCTCCCGCCGAGCGCCTGGCCGAAGTCGGCCGGCTGGCCCAGCTGGATGAGGCCGAACAGGCTCTGCTGGGACAACCCGGCGGCCTGCCGCTGACGACCGCCAACGGCATGATCGAAAACGTGGTCGGCACCTTCCAGCTGCCGCTGGGCGTGGCCGGCTACTTCCAGCTGAACGGCCGTGACGTGCTGGTCCCCATGGCCGTGGAAGAACCGTCGGTGGTGGCCGCGGCCTCCTTCATGGCCAAGCTGGTGCGCGCCTGCGGCGGCTTCCAGACCTCCAGCAGCACGCCACTGATGCGGGCGCAGATCCAGCTGATCGGCGTGGGCGATCCGCATGGAGCGCGCTTGGCCATCCTCAAGGAACGCCAGGCCATCATCGACATCGCCAACAGCCGCGACCAGTTGCTCAACCAGCTCGGAGGCGGTTGCCGCGACATCGAGGTGCATGTCTTCCCCGATACCCGCCGCGGCGCCATGGTGGTGACCCACCTGATCGTAGATGTGCGCGATGCGATGGGCGCCAATACCGTCAATACCATGGCCGAGGCAGTGGCTGGCCATATCGAGCAGATCACCGGCGGCCGCGTGCGGCTGCGCATCCTCTCCAACCTGGCCGACCTGCGCCTGGCGCGGGCGCGGGTGAAGGTCTCGGCCAAGGTGCTGGCCACCGAGCAATACAGTGGCGAGGAAGTCATCAACGGCATCGTCGATGCCTATGAATTCGCCGCCGTCGATCCTTACCGGGCAGCCACCCACAACAAGGGCATCATGAACGGCATCGACCCGGTGATCGTGGCCACCGGCAACGACTGGCGGGCGGTGGAAGCCGGCGCCCATGCCTACGCCTGCCGCCAGGGACGCTACACTTCGCTGACCCATTGGGAAATCGCCGCCGACGGCGACCTGGTGGGCACGCTGGAAATCCCCATGCCGGTGGGCCTGGTGGGCGGTGCCACCAAGACCCATCCGGCCGCCCGCGCGGCGCTGAAGATCCTGCGCGTGCAAAGCGCCCAGGAACTGGCCGAAGTCGCCGTGGCCGTGGGCCTGGCACAGAACATGGCGGCCCTGCGCGCCCTGGCCACCGAAGGCATACAGCGCGGCCACATGGCGCTGCATGCCCGCAATATCGCGCTGGCGGCCGGCGCCGAACCGGCGGAAATGGACTGGCTGGTGCAACAGATGGTCGCCAGCCATGACGTGCGGGTGGACTATGCCCGCCAGTTGCTGGTGCAACGCCGCCTGGGCTCAATCGCAGTGCAGTGATCACGAACCACGAGCCGCCACCAGGCGGCCGATAAAAACGAGGAGACAAAGCATGACTACATCGACCAAGCTACGCCTGCTGGCCGCGACCTGCGCCGTTGCCGGCGCCTTTGGCCTGGCCGGCCCGGCGGCGGCCCAGGTATCCAACGACGCCGTGCGCATCGGCTTCATCACCGACATGTCCGGCCCCTATGCCGATACCGATGGCCTGGGCGGCCTGGAGGCGATCCGCATGGCGGTGGCCGACTACGGCGGCAAGGTGCTGGGCAAACCCATCGAGGTGATCTCGGCAGACCACCAGAACAAGGCCGACATCGCCGCCACCCGTGCCCGCGAATGGGCCGACGAGCGCGGCCTGGACATGCTGATCGGCGGCGTGAACTCGGCCACGGCCTTGTCCATGAACAAGGTGATGGCCGAGAAGAAGCGGGTCTACATCAACATCGGCGCCGGCACCGCGCGCCTGACCAATGAGGAATGCACGCCCTACACCGTGCACTACGAATACGACACCGTGGCCCTGGCCAAGGGCACGGCCAGCGCGGTGATCAAGCAGGGCGGCAAGTCCTGGTTCTTCCTGGTCGCCGACTATGCCTTCGGCCATTCGCTGGCCAACGACACCAGCGCCGTGGTCAAGGCCAGCGGCGGCACGGTGGTGGGATCGATCAAGCACCCGCCGCAATCCTCGGACCTGTCGTCCTTCCTGCTGCAGGCCCAGGCCTCCAAGGCGCAGATCCTGGGCCTGGCCAATGCCGGCGAAGACACCGTCAATTCGATCAAGGCCGCCAAGGAATTCGGCGTCACCAAGACCATGAAGCTGGTGGGCCTGCTGATGGTGATCAACGATATCCACGCCCTGGGCCTGGCCAATGCCGAGGGCCTGATGATGACCGACAGCTGGTACTGGGACAAGGACGAGCCTTCGCGCAAGTTCGCCGAACGCTTCTTCCAGAAGATGAAGAAGATGCCCAGCACCCACCAGGCAGCCGCCTATTCGGCCACCATGACCTATCTGAAGGCAGTGGAGGCGACCGGCACCGATGATTCGACCAAGGTGATGGCGCAGTTGAAGAAGACCCGCATCGACGACTTCTACAACAAGGGCTATATCCGCGCCGACGGCCGCAACATCCATGACATGTATCTGTACCAGGTGAAGTCGCCAGCCGAATCGAAGAAGCCCTGGGATTACCTGAAGCTGCTGGAGACCATCCCGGGCGAGCAGGCCTTCACCACCGTGGCGGAGTCCAAGTGCAGCCTGCTCAAGCAATGAGGCAGCAGACATCTTCCCCGGCCGCGACGGGTCGGCGCGGCTGACCTGTCGTTTCCAGGAGACCGGCAGGGGTTGACTGAGGTTCATGGGGCTCATGGGGCTCATGGGCCCCCTGAGCCGGGGTTAACGGGTGTTTTAGGCAAGAGAAGACGGTGAGGCCCGCGGGACGGGCCTCACCGTTTTTTTATCTTCACATTTGCAATACGAAATGTGACGAAAGACTGACCAATCGTGCGGACTTTGTCGGGAAGGTGGGCCCAGGCTTGCCTAAGCCGCCGCTTGCGCCTACTCTTGCAAGCCCGCCCCCTCCCGACCGCTCCCCCTGCTGCAGCCGCAGCGGTCGTAACGTGGCGGCACAATATCGCGCGCGCTCACCCGTCAGCGACGACACAGCGCCCGGTCACGTTCATGCGGACCAGGACGCGAAGACACGGCAGAACTGCCCTACCGATACGCCAAGGAGCCCCTTTTGAGTCAGCCTCAAGCCAACCGCCCTACTCGCCCGCCCACGCCATCCACGCCGCCCTCACCGTCCAGCCAGGCGGGCTTTACCCGCTACCAGAAGACCGTGACCGGCCTGCTGGCCTTCCTGCAATTTGCCGTCATCCTGGACTTCATGCTGATGTCGCCGCTGGGCGCGGTGATCATGCCGGCCATGCAGATCACACCGCAGCAGTTCGGCCTGGTGGTATCGGCCTATGCCTTCAGCGCTGGTGCCTCCGGCCTGCTCACCGCGGGCTTTGCGGACCGCTTCGACCGCAAGCGCCTGCTGCTGTTCTTCTACGGCGGCTTCGTGATCGGCACCATCTGGTGCGGCCTGGCGCAAAGTTTCGAGAGCCTGCTGCTGGCGCGCATCGTGACGGGTCTCTTCGGCGGGGTGATCGGTTCCATCACGCTGGCCATCGCCACCGACCTGTTCGCGCCCCATCTGCGCGGGCGTGTCATGGGGATCATCCAGACCTCGTTTGCGGCCAGCCAGGTGCTGGGCATCCCGATCGGCCTGTACCTGTCCAATACCTGGAACTGGCATATCCCCTTCCTGGCCATGGCGGCGCTGGGGGCAGTCGGGGGGGTGGTGGTGTCGATGAAGATGCAGCCGGTGGACGGCCACCTGAAGCTCAAGCAGGAACACAGTGCGTGGATGCACCTGTATCACACCATGACCGAACCGCGCCATCTGACCGCCTTCGCCACGACGGCGCTGCTGATGACCGGTGGCTTCATGCTCATGCCCTTCAGCAGTGCCTATCTGGTCGGCAACCTGGGCATCGACTTGCACCACCTGCCGACGGTCTACCTGGTCACGGGGCTGTGCACCATTGCCTTCGGCCCGCTGATCGGGCGTGCGGCCGACAAGGTCGGCAAGTTCCGCGTGTTCCTCTTCGGGGCGGTGCTGTCGATCATCATGGTGTTGATCTATACCCACCTGGGGCCGGTGACGGTGCCGATGATCGTGCTGGTCAATGCGGTGTTGTTCCTGGGTATTTTCTCGCGGATGATCCCATTCCAGGCGCTGGTCTCGTCGATCCCGTCGCCGACCCAGCGCGGCTCGTTCAATGCCGTGAGCGCCTCGATCCAGCAACTTTCCGGTGGCCTGGCCTCGGTGGTGGCCGGCCATATCGTTACGCTCGGGCCTGATGGGCAATTACGGCACTTCGATGTGGTCGGTTTTGTGATCGTCGGCACGACCCTGCTGGCCTCCTTGCTGGTCTGGCGCCTGAATCGGGATGTGCAGTTGCGGGCCGCAGCGACGGCCGCGGAAGCGGCAAACACCGCGGCGACCGCTGCACCGGGTGCAGGCAGATAAGCTTCCTGCCCGCGCCTGGCGGGGCTGGCAGCCTGCTTCAGGGGCAGTCCCGTCCCGCATAACCGGCCAGGATGCGGATGATTTCCCGGCCCTGCAGGTCGGAACGGCAGTAGTGATCGATCAGCAGCCGTACGTCCTTGTCTCCCTCCTGCGGCAGCACCTCGGGCTCGCTGCCGGTCAGCAGCCAGTTGAGGTCCACCGCCAGTTCACGATGCAACTGCAACAGCAACTCGCCACCGGGCATCGCCTTGCCGGCTTCCAGCCAGCTGATGTGTCCGGTGGATGTATTGAGGCGCTGACCCAGCTCGCGCTGGCTCAGGCCGTTGGCGAGCCGGATCTCCTTGATCCGGCCGCCGATTTCTTCACTGAACATGTCCTCTCCTCAATACGGGCAGGTCATGCGCGCCACCCGTATCCCTTGCCTGGCCTGCCTGGCAACGGCGCCGGCAAGACCACAGGCATTAACTTCAGCCGCGCTTGACGACCAAAAAACTCGCCACCATCATCACCAGCGACTTGCCGCGTTCTGTGGCGCTGACATAGTCCTTGATGAGGGCCTTGACATGAAAGCCGTGGCGCGGCGGCAATTCAGCCTCCATGCCACTGAGCAGCCAGTTGATGTTGACGTCGAACTCGCGATGCAGGGTGCGCAGGAATCACCGCCATGGCGAGGATGGCGATCAGCAAAAGCAGATACATCACCATATTGACCATCGAGTCGACGAACCCGGGCCAGAAATTTTGATCATCTGCATCGGTGTAATGGCCTGCCATTTTTTCTCCTAAGTCTTGATTGAGGTTCTTGATTGAAATCCGTGGATGGCGGCCCTGTCGCCGCCGTCCTGTGGGGTGCTCAGCACACCGGTCCATCCGATGCGCTGGTGAGATTGCCTGTTATCGATACCTTGCTACATTCACACTCCGAAGATGGTCGCGACACTGTTGGGGTGGTACGCCACGTTCTGGAGATACAGGGTGTAGGACGTGGTGCCGGAGCCGGGACCATCCAGATCGATCAGCAGCTTGGTGGACACGTTGTTGTAAGAAGAGGCCTTGACGAAGGTGTCGAGGTTGGCCTTGGTCACGGTTTGCCCGAAGACGGCGACCTTGTCCTGCCCCAACGTGAAATCAGTGACCGTCGCCACCATCTTGGCGACATTGGTATTGCCGTAGGCGCCCACCATCACGGTATCCTTGCCGACCCCGGTCTGGATGAGGGTGTCGATCCCCTTGCTGGTGACACCCAACGGAATCACGTCATCGCCGCCGCCGGCAAGAATGCCATCCAGGTTCTGCGGCACCCAGTACCAGCCCAGCGATTGATCCTTCACCACCGTCGTCTGACCATTGTTGACCCCGGAGGTGAGGTTGGTGGCCGAGATGCTGAGATCCTTGTACATGCCAGGCGCCAGAACGTTGGCCGGGGTGGTCAACGAAAAGTCTCCCGCTGCGAACTGGTCGAATGCCACGATCTTGCCGCCCATGGAGACCGAGATCAGATAGCTTTCGCCGCTGCCCGCCTTGCCCACGGTGCCGGCAAAGGTGAGATTCTGGTCGGCCGCCCCGCCGGCCACTATCGGCGTTTCCGAGATCACCGCGTACTTGGTCGCCGAGCCGTTGATGGGCTGGCTCGTGGGCGATTCACCGCTGACCCGCAGATTGGTCAGCGTCGGCACGGTGGTGCCGGCAGCGAGCGAGAGGGTGATATCGGTGGCGTTGGCGACGTTGCCAGCCAGGTCGATGAACTTGGGCGTGATGACGTGATCGCCACTGCCCAGGCTGCTGGTCACGGTGACCCCTAACATCACGCTGGCGCGGCCGACATCGGCGTCGGTCAGCACGCGCTGGCCCAGCAGCTTGTCACCCTCGTACAGCGCCAGCACGTCACCTGCAACGGCTTGCATGCCGTTGTACCTGATATTGACCATCGGCAGCGAGTTGGCGTTGGTGGTCGGCAACTCGTACAGGAGGTGGATATTGCCGATGTCATAGCTCTGCGACGCGTCCTGGTTCTTGAGCGCATAGACATCGGTGTTGCCGGTGTAGAACCCACCTGTCCCGGTCATCGTCAGCTTGCTGCTATCCGGCGTGGTGAACTTGAAATTGCCGCCCTTGACGAAACTGCCGCCCTGATGCGCCATCGAGAAGATATCGCCGGCATTGATACCGCGTCCGAACGAATATCTCCGCTATTGGTGGCCAACCCCAGGGTCAATGTGGCCGGAACCATCGTATCGAGCTTGAAGTTCAGCGCATCGCTGTTGGGGCCGGGATTACCGGCCGCATCTACCTGGCGTACCAGCACCTTCTTGTCGCCATCGGTAGCCCCGCTGCCGTCGACCGCTCCCTTTATCTTGACATTGCTGCCGCTGGCGGTGGTCCAGCTGGTGCCGTTATCAGTGCTGTACTGCCAGGTGGCAAGGGCTTCCAGGGCAGCGATGTTGATGGTGCCGTCATTGGTGAGCTTGTTGCCATCGACAAGGGTCTTGCTGGTGGCCAGGGTCGCGCCGATCTTGGCTGGTGGCGTGGTATCGAGGGTAAAGTTGAACGCCACGCTGGCCGGACCGGTGTTGCCGGCCAGATCGGTTTGACGAACCTGGATCTTCTTGGCGCCGTCGGTGTTGCCACCCCCGTCAACGGCCCCCTTGAACCTGAAGCTGCTACCACTGCCGTCCAACCAGTTCGTCCCATCGACGCTGTATTGCCAGGTTGCGCCACCTTCCACCCCGGTGACGTTGATGGTGCCGTTATTGGTGAGCCGGCTGTTGGTCGTGGACGTGACCACTGCCAGCGCTGCTGCCGGTGCGACCGGCGCGACTGAATCAAGGGTGAAACTCAGACTGTCGCTGATCGCACTCCTGTTACCTGCGACGTCGAACTGCTGGACCTGTACCACCTTGCTGCCGTCGCCGGTGAGCTTGACGGTGTTGCCGCTACCATCCAGCCAGGTCAGACCATTGTTGAGGCTGTATTGCCAGGTCGCGCCGACTTCCAGTCCATCCACCTTCACGGTGCCGTCATTGGTGGTCTTGTCGGTGGCCGATGAGCCTGCATCGTTCAGGAGCGACAAGCTCGGTTTGGCCGCTGAGGCGGTATCGAGCTTGAAACTGAGCGTCTCGCTGTTGACACTGAGGTTAACCTGATCGATATGACTCAACGCTGCCCAGACGAGTAACAGGACAACGCTGGCCATGGACAGGCGCAGCATCCAGCGCGCCGAAACCAGCGGATGATGTGTGTTGGCGTTTTTCATGGGCAAATTCATTGCGCACCTCCCCCAATGACATCGGGGGATGCAGCCGGTGCTTCACCGCGCAGGCGGGCCAGTACGGCATCGCGCGCACCATCCAATACGATGCGGTTGCCGACGACCACGATCACGCGCTCGACCATCGGCAGGAATGCAGGTTTGTGAGTGACTACGACGAGCGTGCGGCCACCGTTGATTTCTTCATTGAGAACACTCAGGCAGTGACGCTCCAGGTCTTCGTCCATGGAGGCGGTAGGCTCATCAAGCAGGAAGATGTCCGGCCGGCACAAAAGCAGGCGGGTAAATGCCACCAACTGACGCTGACCACCGGACAGTCCGCGACCGCCCTCCTGGATAGGCAGGTCCAGCCCTTTCGGATGTGCCGCGACCAGGCGCAGCAATCCAGTGCGCTCCATCACGCGGCGCAATACCTCATCCCCCGGATCGGGCAGGCCGATCAGCAGGTTCTCGCGCAGGGTACCGACGAACAGTCGATGGTCCTGTTGCAGGTAACCGATATGCTGGTTCAAGGTCAGGCGATTGATATTGGCAATGTCCAGACCGTCGATCAGGATGCGGCCCTGCTGCGGACGATACAAGCCCGACAGCAGGCGCAGGATGGTCGACTTGCCGGCACCGATCGGGCCCAGGATGGCGACCCGCTCGCCGGCCTCGATGGAAAGCTGGTCGATCGTCATGGCGTTGAGCAGGCTGCCGGCGTAGGTGAACTTGGCATCTTCCACGCGGAACTCACCACGCAGACTGTCGGGGGTCAATTGCCGCTCGTCACCCTGATCAGTCTGCAGGGCATAGATCTTTTCGAGACCGGCCAGGGTCGCCTTGGTGTGGGCGCGCTGCACCATCAGGCCCGGGATCATCGCCACCGGCGCCAGGATGCGGCCACCGAGGATGGAGCAGGCGATCAGCGCACCCATGGTGATCTGACCATTGATGACAAGGAAGGAGCCGACGATCACCGTGGTCGAGTAACTCAGTTGCTGCAACGTGGCGGCGATGTAACCGGCATGGTCACCGATGGCGCGCATGGCCATGTCGCTGCGGATCGATTCGGCACTGACGTCAATCCAGCGCGAGAGGAACTTCCAGCCGCCCGAGCCCGATTTGATGGTCTCGACGCCTTCGACGGTTTCCACCAGCAGCCCGGTCTTGAGGTTGGAGGCGGCGGCACTCTTGTCCGCCAGACGCACCACCTTGCGGTTGGAGAGGTAACCGATGGCGATGGCGGCCAAGCCGAACAGGGTCGGCACTGCGGCCATCCATGGGCTGGCAATGAAGGCGATCACCAGCACGAACAGCAGGCCCAACGGCAGGTCGACCAGGGTGAACAGGGTCTGGGAAGTGTAGAAGGAGCGGATCTGTTCATAGCCGCGCAACTGGCCAGCGAGACTACCTACCGAGCCGGGCAGTTGGTCCACGCGGACGGACAGCAGGCGTTCGAAGAGTGCCTGTGAAAGCTTGGCATCCAGACCCGAGACGACGGTATCCATGATGTGCGAGCGGGCGAACTTCATCCCCAGCTCGAACAGGATGGCAAGTCCGACGCCGATGGCCAGCACGATCAGCGTGGCGACGCCATGCGTGGGGATGACGCGGTCATAGACCTGCATGGAAAAGATCGAGGCGCCCAGGGCGATGATGCTCATCACGACCGACGCCAGGACGACCTCAAGGAAGACCGGCCGGAATTCGGCAAGGGCCTCCTTGAAGACGCGCTCGAATCCATTCTGACCATCCTTGGCTGCGAGAACGGAAAAATCGATCTTGAAGACACCGTCCACCAGATCGCTATCACCGATCAACGCATGCCCTTCCTCGCTGATGAAGATCCAGCGGCCGTCAGGACGCTGATCGACGACGAGGCCCCAGCCTCGTTCCTGCATGATGCCGAGCACCGGCAGCTGGCTACGCTCAGGGACCTTGAGAAGCTGGGCCTTGGGCAGGCTCAGGGCAGCGCACAGGGAATTGATGTCGATGGAAGTACCACCGGATTTCTTCATCGCCGCGGCAATCGCGGCATTGAGTCGGACGCTGTCGATGACGACGCCCTGGCGTCGTGCGACGGTCATGAGCGCCCACGACAGGGAGGATGCAAGCTCGCTCATGGCGTGACTCCCGGGAGGCGAAGGTTACGGACACTGAGGCGACCCATGTCGTGCGATGGTGTAGCCAGCCTGGGCGACGCATGCGGTCGGTGGCGAGGATGACGAAGAACGTTCTTTCTCATGGCGATTCGTTAGGTGTGGTATCGAGCGCAACAATCCGCTTACCGATTTGGAGAAGCGAAAGGCAACGCGTCATCAGGACAAGCTCGACTTGATCGAAGAGAAAGCAGAAGCAGGAAGAAAGCCCTCCGACGATGCATTCCGCGATGACTGAAACGTCAGCATTCCCGGTTATCGATAGCGCATCGCCATGCCGGCGGATGCAGGCAACTACCAAAAGGAAACGCATCCATCATTGCGCTGCGGCAGATCGTCAAGTGAGGGCTATGATGTTTGAAAATATATAAATATTTAATTGTCTTTTAGTGCATTAAATATTTTTATTCATCATTATTTACTTAGAAAATTACACTTATATTTGTTCGAATTTTCACTATCCAATAAGCGCGCGGTGCGACGTCGTTAGGCGAGACAAATTGCGAAAAAAATATACTGTTGAGATCATTCCCAATCTCCGACAAGAGCTGCACCTCGTTCCCTCAGTACTGCATAAAAAAACTCCCCGTGAGTTCTGCCGAAATCGCGGGGAGCCTGACACTCTTCGCCACCTAAGAACCTGACAATGAGTCGGTGCCGGTGACAGCATTGCTGCAAGACCATGAACAGCAGCGCAAAACTAACTTTATAGAGGGATACCTCTTTGCGAAATTGTTCCTTAGGGAGGGATAAATTCAAAATTTCGGCGACAATCCGTCAATGCTTCATCACCTCCAATAGCTCTTTACCGATGATCAACCTCGGTGCCATGTCACCGGCCGGTGACGCTCCGGCCAGAATCTTCACCGGCGCCGACGCCGGCGTGGCCAGCGGCAGACGGGATTCAGCCGGCGACACGGTCGACATCGGTGCCTCGAATCCGCAATGACCCAGAAAATCCGAAGCCGGCATCGGCCTGGCGAAGAACCATCCCTGTGCAAAATCAACGCCGGCCCGTTTCAGGTAGCAAGCTTGCTCGGGTGTCTCAACGCCCTCGGCGACTATCCTGAGCCTGAGTTGCCGGGCCATCTCGATGATGCATGCCGTCACCGGGTGCGGCATGGCATCCGCTCCGATGCTGGCAACGAAGGAACGATCCAGTTTCAACACGTCACAAGGCAGCTCATGCAGGTAGCGCAGGCAGGAATAACCGGTACCGAAATCATCCAGAGCAATGACGTGACCGTTGCTGCGGGCACGAGAAAGGGTCTCCAGGCAGGCCGGCAATTCCATGCTGCACCCCTCGGTGACCTCCAACCACAACTGCTTGCAGGCAATGCCGCTGCCGGCCAGCTTTCTAGCGATGACGTTCAATATCCTGCCGCTGTTGATGTCATTGGCCGGTACGTTGACGGCCAGATGCAGATCAGGATGATCGCGCAACATGGCGCCGGTCTGGGTGATGGCCTGGTCGATGACCAGGTCGGTGATCGCGTCCAGGCAGCCATGCCGCTGGGCGGCGAGCAGGAAGCGGTCTGGCGCAAGCAGCGCGCCATCCTCTCGTCGCCACCGCACCAGCACTTCGGCGCCCGCACAGTGCCCACTCGCCAAGGCCACGATGGGCTGATAGACGACGATGAACTCCTTGCGCCGGATCGCGTTCTTCAGCTGTGTCTTATTGATCATGTCTCCCCCGGCGAACGACGACCTGCGACGCGCTCCCGGCGGGGCGCATCAACCAGGATCAGCGTACCTCTTCCAATCCGTGCGCCCAGAGTTGCAGCTTGCGACCGTCGGCAATGATCAGCGCGGTCACATCCGCTTTTTGCAGATCTGCCTGGACCACTTCCCGCACCGCATTCATCACGTCCAGCCAGGAGCGCCTTCCCGAGAGATATTGCCGGGTGTAGGAGGCCAGCACGTCCTCGGCCGACAAGCCGACATCGTCCAGATTGTTGGCGCGCGCCACGGCCTGCTGATATTCGGTGAAGGTCGCGGCCAATTGCGCGACCAGTTCGAGGCGGGCGGCGTCCACGGCCAGCATGGCCGATTGGTAGCGTCCTTGAGCGGCAGCGACCTCCGAGCCCAGGGACAAGCCGGCCCCCAGCTGCATCTGCATGCCGACAAACGCACGATTATTGCTGGGCTGGTTGCGGACACTGAAGTTGCCCCGTTGATGCTCCACGCGGGCATAGACCTCCGGCCAGTAGGAGGCGCTGCGGATCGTGATCGCCGCCTCCTGCACCTTGGCATCTGCGCGCAGGCGCTTGAGCACGGGGCTGCTGTCGAGCATGGCTGCGGTCAGCAGGGGCAGATCCTCGCCGATCATCTGCCTGTCGACATCAGCGCGCAGCTCATCATCGTTCAGCGGCAGGCCGACCAGTTGTTCCAGTTGCAGGCGCGCGGAGAGGCGGTTCGCCTTGACTCCCAGCAGATCGGTGAGCGCCTGGTCGCGACGACCGCGCACCAGCGTGACATCGACCTGGGCGGCAGCACCTTCCTTCTCTCTGCGCTGGCTTTGTGCGAGGAAATCTTCCAGCGCTTTCAGGTTCTTCTGGTTGGCGGCGGCGGCCAGGTCGGAGCGCACCCACAGGCCGTATTGCGAAATGACTTGTTCGGCCAGGCGGAAACGCTGCTCGCGCAGCCCTTCCTCGGCCGACTGCTGGTTATGTCCCGCCTGCTCCAGCTGACCCGACAGGCGCCCACCGGACCACAAGGTCTGCTGCAGGCGCATGGTGACGACGGTGTCATCACCGTTGTAGGAGATATCGCGGGAACTGGTCATGCCGGCACGCTCGACCGAGAGCGAAGGCGTGGGGAAGAATTGCCAGCGTGCCGCCGAAACGGCATCGGCTGCGGCTTCGGCGGCGCGCTGCCGCGCCAGTGCCGAGGGGTTGTTGAAGGCCGCCTGCCGCACCAGCTCACCCAGGGTGGTGGCATCGGCCTGGGTGCTCCAGCCCGCCAGGGCTAACGCGAACATGCCGGCCAGGCTGGCGGCGCGGCGGCGCTGGGTGAACGGGGTACTCTGTGAAGGGCGGGAAGCGCGTTGTCTGGTGTGCTCGTTCATTGGCGATCATTTCCTGTTGGTCTCGTCCCCACAGGTTGTCGCGCAATTCGCTTCCTTCACGCACCACAGGCGGTGAGCAAAGCGAAACTGGCCAACCGGTCAGTGACGTCCGACAACGCGCTCGGAATATCACTGTCGCCGATCGGCAGCAGGCAACGACAAGGACAAGAATGGGCTTTGGATGATCGCGGAAATGCGAGGAGTGACGAATTGTCTATTGGTGCAGAAGTGCTCGCGCAATCTAGAATTTTTTCTAGAAATGCCAAGAAATTTCAGATTGCGTGAAGAATGTCCAGGCAAGCAGGGATGCCATGCCCGGATCCAGGCGGGTCGTCAGGTACCGAAGGTGTCGACCGCCAACGCCGCGCGCAGCGTGCCGATGACGTCATTCCACGCGCCGGGTTGCTGCTGGCGGAACAGGCGGGCACTCGGATACCAGGGGGAGTCGTGTCGTTGCAGGAACCAGCGCCAGTCGGGCGCGTGGGGCAAGGCGATCCACACCGGCCGACCGAGCGCCCCGGCCAGGTGGGCAGCGGCGGTATCGACGCTGATCAACAGGTCCATGCAGGACAAGGCGGCCGCCGTATCGGCAAAATCACGGATATCGCCTCCCAGGGCATGCCAATGCGGACCGGCTTGCTCCAGCCATCGGGCGTCGGCCTCGCGCAGGTCGGGCTGGAGCACAAAGAAATCCAGCCCCCCACGAGCCTGCGCCAGGGTGGCGAAGCGTTCCAGGGCGATCGAGCGCCGCGCATCATTGACGTTGCCGGGATTCCCGGAACAGACCAGGCCGACGCGCACCCGCCCCACGGCACGGGGAGCGCACGCTGCGATGCGGGCTTCCCATTGTCCGCACAAGGCCGGATCGGGCCTCAGGTAGGACGGGCCGGACAGGCTGTCGGCAATGGTGGCCAGGGAGGTATTGCACACCAGTGGCAGGCTCATCAATGGCAGCTGGAAATCGACCTCGGGCAACGCCTCGCCCATCGCTACCAGCCTGATGCGGGTGGCGCAGGACAGGCCCTGCATCAGCCGCAGCAGGCTGGACGGCACCTCCAGCACCACCTCGGCACCCGCCTCGAGCATCTGCAGTACATAACGGCTGAACTGGATGGTATCGCCCTGCCCTTGCTCAGCCCACAGCAATATGCGTTTGCCGTGCAAGCTGCTGCCGCCGTTCCAGGCCGGAATCGCCGCATGACGGTAAGGATCGGCGCCGCGTCCCTCCCAGCGCCATTCGTACAAGGGCAGCGCCTCTTCCAGCCGGCCCAGGGCAAGCAGGGAGAGCGCCAGGTTGACGTGGGCGTCGGCATCTCCCGCATCGATGCGCAGGGCGCGGCGATAGCTGTCGATGGCCTCCTCATGGTCACGCAGGCGGGCCAGCGTGGTGCCGCGGCTGACGTGGGCATCCACCAGCTCCGGCGAGAGAATCAGGGCCTGATCGTAGTAGCGCAGCGCCTCCTCATAGGCGCCCAGGGCGTGCTCAATCAATCCAGCGGCCAGCCAGAGCTGCGCAGACTGATCGTTCAGGCGCAGCGCCTGGTGGATGCAGTCGCGCGCCGCCTCCCATTGACCGGCGCGCTCATGCAGCAATGCCTTGCGGTGCCAGGTGTCGGCTTGTTCGGGATTGCGCTGGAGGGCCTCCTCCAGCAGGGCCAGCACCTGCCGGTCATTCTTGCCGGAAGGTGACATTGCCTGCAGGGCGGCCGCTGCGGCGACGAAGAATTCGGCCTGCTGATGGCCCGCCTCGATCAGATCGCGATAGAGCAGGAAGGCATCTTCAAAGCGACCCTGTTCATAGAAGGCGCGGCCCAGGCGATAACGCAGGGCCAGCGCTTCCTCGCTGTCCGGCTCGACCAGCCGCAGCGCCTGCTGCCAGGCTAGTGCAGCCTCCTCGAAACGTCCTTGCGCGGCCGCCACGCTACCCAACAGGTGCAGCGCATCCTTGTGCTGCGGATGCTGTTCAAGCAAGGCAAACAGCGATTGCTCGGCAGCAGCGTAGTCCTGCAGGTCGAATTGGTCGAGGGCGAGCTGAAGAGAGGCGTGTGGATTCATGACGGGGCAAGGGAGACAAACGGGCGTATTGTCTCATCCCTGCCCGCCACGGGGGCGAACGCTAGCTGGCGGGGCAATGTCAGCGTTTGAACACCAGCACCGGATCGGCGCGGTAGATGGCCGGATACATCTTCTGCAGGTTGCCGATCTTGGGCAGGTCGTTGTAGGCGATGTAGGGCTGGTTGGGATGCAGGGTGGCGTAATCCTGATGGTAATCCTCGGCACGGTAGAAGCCCTGCAGCGGCGCCACCTGGGTCACGATCGGTGCGGAAAACACCTTGGCCGCGTTGATCTGCGCAATGTAGGCCTGGGCCGCCTGCTTCTGCTCGTCGCTGGCGGTGAAGATGGCCGAGCGATATTGCGTACCCTGGTCCGGGCCCTGGCGATTGAGCTGGGTAGGATCGTGCGCTACCGAAAAATAGATCTGCAGCAGCTGACCAAAGGAAATCTTGCGCGGATCATAGGTCACCTGCACTGCCTCCGCATGGCCGGTGGTGCCAGAGCTGACGATGGAATAGCTGGCGGTATCGGCCTTGCCACCGGCATAGCCGGAAACGGCCTTCAATACCCCCTGGGTATGCTGGAACACCCCCTGCACGCCCCAGAAGCAGCCTCCGGCCAGCACCACGGTCTCGCTGGCTGCATTCGAGGCCAGCATGGCCTTGCCAGCCGGCGCCGGCACGGCCACGGCAGCCTCCGCCGCATAGGCTGTGGAGAGGGAAGCAAGCGATGCCAGCGTCAGGCACAAGGCAGCCGCCGATGCCAGGACGGCAGGTTTCAGGATGGTCATGGTGATTCTCCGCTACGGTCGATGAGACAAGAAAAAGGAGTGTGGGCAGCCGCGCCCGAGCCAGGCCGGCTCAGGGACGCGAACGTGCAGAAGCCGGCCCCACCGGCGCCCTGCCCTTGCGCCAGAACAGACGCAAGGCCAGCATCAGCGCGACCAGCACGGCAAACAGCAGCGGCTGGGCGATCAGGTTCTTGCCGGCCTTGTCCCACCAGTAATGCAGCACGCCCAGCGGCACGATCACATACACCAGCCGGTGCAGCGCCTGCCAGCGCTTGCCGCCCAGGCGGCGCACCATGCCATTGGTGCTGGTGATGGCCAGTGGAATCGTCAGCACCAGTGCCAGCACGCCGACGGTAATGAAAGGCCGCTTGACGATGTCCTTCCAGATTTCGCCCAGGTCGAAGAAGTGATCGAACCAGACGAAGGTCGTGAAGTGCAGGCACAGGTAGAAAAAAGCCATCAGCCCCAGCATGCGCCGCATGCGCACCAGCCAGTTCAGGCCGGAGATCTTGCGCAGGGGTGTCACGGCCAGGGTGGTGCAGAACAGATATAGCGTCCAGTCGCCGGTGCTATGGGTGATGAATTCCAACGGATTGGCCCCCAGTCCGCCGGTAAAGCCAAATACCACCAGCCGCGCCAGCGGCACCAGGGTCAGCGCCAGGAATACCCACCACAGCAGCGTGACGCTGCGTGGTTTCAGATTGCGGAGAACGGCGGGAGCGAGCGGCATGGGCGGTCCAGGATCAGAAGAACTTGCGCAA
Organism: Herbaspirillum sp. AP02; assembly: GCF_015767275.1. Taxonomy (GTDB): domain Bacteria; phylum Pseudomonadota; class Gammaproteobacteria; order Burkholderiales; family Burkholderiaceae_D; genus Herbaspirillum. The sequence continues at coordinate 151,012 of NZ_JADWMY010000006.1, read as the reverse complement.
GTCCATGCCGCTGTAGAGGCTGGCCACGTCGTTATAGCCGTTGAACATCAGGGTCTTGCGCTTGGGCGCGAAGAAGCCATCCTCGCCGATGCGGCGCTCGGTGGCCTGCGACCAGCGCGGGTGATCGACACCAGGATTGACGTTGGAATAGAAGCCATATTCCTGCGGGGCATACCTATTCCAGGCGGTCTTGGGCTCTTCCTTGACGAAACGGATCTTGACGATGGACTTGGCCGACTTGAAGCCGTACTTCCACGGCACGATGATGCGCACCGGCGCACCGTTCTGGTTGGGCAGCACTTCGCCATACATGCCCAGCGTCAGCAGGGTCAGCGGGTGATTGGCTTCATCCATGCGCAGGCCTTCGCGGTAGGGCCAGTTCAAGATGGGATCGCTGATGCCGGGCATCTGCTTCTTGTCGGCCAGGGTGACGAATTCGACGTACTTGGCATTGCCGGTCGGCTCGGCCTTCTTGATCAGGGCAGAGAGCGAATAGCCGATCCAGGGGATCACCATCGACCAGCCTTCGACGCAGCGCAGGCGATAGACACGCTCTTCCAGCGCTGCCAGTTTGGTCAGTGCATCAAGGTCCAGGGTGAAAGGTTTCTTCACCTCGCCTTCGATGTCGATGGTCCAGGGCGCGGTCTTCAGGGTACCGGCATTCTTGGCTGGGTCGGCCTTGTCGGTCCCAAACTCGTAGTAGTTGTTGTAGCTGGTGGCGTCCTTGTAGGCGGTCTGCTTGTCCATCACCGCGTAGGCGTTATTGAGCTTGGCCGGCAACTTGCGCCCCTGCTGGGCGAAGGCCTGCGGCAGCGCGCCCATGCCGCCGGCCAGCGCCGCACCAGCCGCCACGCGGGCCATGAAGCGGCGGCGCGCCAGGTAGACCTCCTGCGGCGTGATCTCGGATGCGGTTGGAATCTCGATCTGGTCGGGACGAATCTTGATCAGCATGGTGCGCTCCGGCAAAAAAGGGGGAGGCAAGGCCTGGGCCTTGCCGATGTGAAGCCATGGTAAAAGCCAGGCGGTGACAGTCAAGTGGCAATTTCATGACAATTTTGTCATGAAGAAAAAGTCCGCCATTGCTAGAATCAACAGCATTTTCCTGCATCCTGCCCGCCTTTGCAGCGGCGCCCTATTCTCTCTATGGCCATCCTGGTAATCGAAGACGACCCCAAGACCGGGGACTACCTGCGCAAGGGCCTGCGCGAATCCGGCTATGTCGTCGACCTGGCCCGCACCGGCACCGACGGCCTGCACCTGGCGCTGGAACAGGATTACGACCTGGTGGTGCTGGACGTGATGCTGCCCGGCCTGGACGGCTGGCAGGTCATGAGCGCACTGCGTAGCAAGCGCGACCTGCCGGTCCTCTTCCTGACCGCCAAGGATCATGTCGACGACCGCATCCGTGGCCTGCAACTGGGCGCCGACGATTACCTGGTCAAACCCTTCTCCTTCACCGAACTGGTGCTGCGCATCCGCACCCTGCTGCGCCGGGGCGTCACCCGCGAAGCCGAAGTCTACGAGATCGCCGACCTGCAACTCGACCACATCCGCCACAAGGTCACGCGCCAGGGCATCCACATCGCCCTCACCAACAAGGAATTCATGCTGCTGCACCTGCTCATCAAGCGCCAGGGCGAAGCCTTGTCGCGCAGTGTGATCGCGTCGCAGATCTGGGACATGAACTTCGACAGCGATACCAATGTGGTGGACGTCGCCATCAAGCGCCTGCGCGCCAAGATCGATGCCCCCTTCGAGAAGAAACTGATCCACACCGTGCGCAGCGTCGGCTACATGTTCTCCGAGGACCCATGAACGCCGCCGCTCCGGTGTCGCCGCCAGTCGGTGGCTGGACCCTGACCGCCCGCGTCACCGCCCTGTTCGCACTGATGAGCAGCCTGGTGGTCACCGGCCTGGGTTTCTACCTCGACCGCGCCGCCAGCGATGCCTTGTCACTGCGGGCCGACCAGGCGCTGATCGGCCGCGTCGAACACTTCCGCAACCTGATGCACGACCTCTACAACGTCGAGCAGATGGAACAACGTCCGGCCCTCTTCGAGAGCATGATGGGCAATGAGCAGGATGTGCGCATCTTCCGCCGCCTGGGTGAAGCGCCCTTCATCCAGAGCAATCCCGACCATCTCATGCCGCCCGCCATGACGCCGCTACCGGTGCGCATGCCCGTCACCTCGGCCAGCCTGCTGACCAGTGAACGCGCCGATGGCGTGCGCGTGCGCTGGGTCTCGGCGCTGGCCGATGTCGGCAAGGGCGGCAAGGATGGCAAGGAGGGAGAAGTGGTCGAGATCGTCGCCGCCTACGTGATGGTGCAGGAAGACCAGATGATGCGCAGCTACCGCTGGCGCATCGCCGGTGCCGCCACCGGGGCGACCGTGCTGACCGCGCTGCTGGGCTTCCTGCTGCTGCGGCGCGGCCTGCAACCACTGGAAGCCATGAGCCAGCGTGCCGCCCAGATCACCCCGGACCACCTGTCGGCCCGGCTCGAGCAAGACGGCATGCCAGCCGAACTGCGTCGCGTGGCCCTGTCCTTCAACGCCATGCTGGATCGACTGGAAGCCGGCTACGACCACCTGGCCCAGTTCTCCGGCGATCTGGCCCATGAAATCCGCACCCCCATCAACGTGCTGATGGGCCAGAGCCAGGTTGCCCTGGGCCAGCGCCGCACGCCGGAAGAGTATGAGCAGCTGCTGGAATCGAATGTGGAAGAATTGCAGCGCCTGGCGCGCATCGTCGAGAACATCCTGTTCCTGGCCCAGGCCGACCATGCCACCCTGGCGGTGGACTGCACCCGCTTTGAGCTGCAGGAAGAACTGCGCAAGATCACGGACTACTTCGAAGGGATTGCCGATGAACGCGGCATGCGCTTTGAACTGCAGGCGCAGGGCACATGCCATGCCAACCTGGTCATGTGGCGCCGCGCCGTGAGCAATCTGGTCATCAATGCGGTGCGCTATGGCGAGGCCGACAGCGTCATCCGCATCCTGGCCGACAGTGATGCCAGCGGCAGCCGCATCCTGGTGGACAACCGCAGCGATACGATCACCCCGCAGGTGATGGCCCGCATGTTCGACCGCTTCTACCGCGGCGACCGCTCGCGCAGCGCCTTCACCGAATCCAACGGCCTGGGCCTGGCCATCGTCAAGGCCATCATGGCCCTGCATAGGGGGGCGGCCACCGTGACCAGCCCGCAACCGGGCTGGATACGCCTCAACCTCAGCTTCGCGCCGGCGGCAGAGGCGCCACCGCAACCACCTCAGCAGCCTCTGCCGCCGGCGGCGACCTGAGCGCCTCCTGCGCGGCCTGCGCCGCCAGTTCGGCCTCACGGGCCTCGGCAGCACGTCGCAGCTTCTGCGCCGCCGAGGCACGGGTGAAGATGATCTTCAACGCTGCCATCACCGGCACCGACAGGAAGATACCGGCCACCCCACCCAGCTGGTCACCGGCCAGCAGACCCAGGATCACCATCAGAGGGCTGACCTCGACGCCCTCGCTCATCAGGTAGGGATTGAGCACGTAATCCTGGAACACCCGATAGGCGACGATGAAGCCAACCAGCCACAGCAGGTGGTCATAACCGCTGAAACCGGCCACCACCAGCGCCGCCGCGCTGGCCGCCAGCGGCCCGGCGAAGGGAATGAATTCCAGCACCGCCGCCAATCCCGCCAGCAGCATCGCGTACGGCACGCCCATCAGCGAAAAGGCGATGCTATAGGCCACGAAGGTGGCAATGGAGAGGAACAGCAGGGCCCGCACATAGCGCGAGAGCAGCACGTCGAGGTCCTTGATGATGCCGCCCCACAGCTTGCGGTTGGAACGGTTCATCCAGGACAGCATCTCGTCGCGCATGGCCGGCGCCTCCTTGATCAGCAGGAAGCTGATCACCGGCACCAGCACCAGGTAGATCAGGTTGCTGGCCGCGTGCATCACGCCCACACCGAACTGCTTGGCCAGCGGCATGGCCTGGTCGGTGCCATTGGCCAACTGGTCGCGCACGAAGCCCAGGATGCGCGCGCGCAATGGCTCGGCAAAACCCGGCAAGGGCAGCTTGGACACCGCGTCATTGGAGCGCAGCAGCGCCGGCAACTGCTCGGACAGGCGCAGCGCCTCCTCCTGGATACGCGCGCCGAAAACGGTCGCCACCGCCGCCACGATGCCGATGGCCAGCACGAACACCACGGCAATGGACACCGTGCGCGGCACCCTGGGCGGACGCACCCGCTCGATCTGCTCCACCAGCGGATAGACCAGGTAACTGAAGAAGACGGCAAACACCAGCACCAGCACGGTGGCCGAAATGGTGTAGGTGACGTAGAGCAGCAACGCCACCAGGAAGACGGTCCAGACAATTCTGGCCACGCGGAAATCGAAACCCAACATAAAATTCATCCTTGGAAATGGAAAGGCCCCGCAACCGTGCAGCGTGGAGCCCCTCCCAGCCGGCATGGCGCGCCCCTGGCCGCAATGATGGTGCCAGCCACGGCATTGCTCATCCATTGCTACGGATGAGCTGCAATTGCACCTTATTTGATCCGCATCATGTTTCGTATCAGCCAAATTCTTCAGTAGTTGTAGGAAAGCGTGAAAATAACTTCATGCAGCGCAACACAGGGCTGCGTCCTTGAGGAACCGGGAAGTCCACAAGACGCGATTCTTTCGTGACGTTTCGTTCACACCCCTGGTGGGCGACTGCAGACCACCACGCCCCGCGCAGCCGCGCCGGGAGCGGGTCATTCTCATCCGTGATGACTGTTATCAGGAAATACGCAGGTGCGTGACATTGCGATAGGACAAGCAACTGATTTAAATTTCAGTAATTACTGAAATTTCAAAAGTTACAAACATGGAAAACAACGTACTCAGCCCGCTCATGCAGCGCTTCATCAGCCATTTCGGCGAAATGGGCAGCCGCTGGGGCATCAATCGCACAGTCGGCCAGATCTATGCCCTGCTCTACATCTGCGGGCGCGCGCTCAACGCCGACGAGATTGCCGAGTACCTCAGTTTTTCGCGCTCCAACGTCAGCATGGGCCTCAAGGAACTGCAGTCCTGGCGCCTGGTGAAGTTGCTGCACAAGCCGGGCGACCGGCGTGAATACTTTGAACCGCCCGGCGATATCTGGGACATCTTCAAGGTGCTGCTGGAAGAACGCCGCCGCCGCGAGATCGAACCCACCCTGTCCATGCTGCGCGACGCCCTGCTGGAGTCGCCCGGCGGACGCGACGACAAGGAAGTCCAGAAGCGCATGCGCGAGATGTATGAGCTGATCGAACTGTCCAGTTCCTGGTTCGACGACGTCCAGCGCCTGTCGCCCGAAACACTGGTATCGCTCATGAAGATGGGCTCCAAGGTCAAGAAGCTGCTCGATGTACGCGACAAGTTCCGCGTCGGCGGCGCCAACGAGAAGGACTAAGCGTCATGCAAGTCACACAATCGCCCCGCAAATGGCAATGGCCACGCCTGACCCAGCTTCCGCTGGGCGTCGAGATCACCCTGTTGCTGATCATCAAGATCGGCCTGATCACGGTACTGGCCAAGACCTTCTTTGCCCATCCCGAAGCCAAGCACATGCGCATGCCGCTGCAAAGCGTGGAGCAGCGCATGCTGGCGCCGTCGCCGGCCGCCACGCCGGGCGCTCTCCCCCTTCCCGCCAGTTCCTCAAGCTCAGCCAATTCCGCATTATCTGAAGCCACAAAACAACCGGAGTAACACAACATGGTCCCCATCGATGAAGTCGTCTCGCTGTCACGGCTGCAGTTTGCCGTCACGGCGCTCTATCACTTCTTGTTCGTCCCCCTCACGCTAGGCCTGTCCTGGATCCTGGTCATCATGGAATCGGTCTACGTCATGACCGGCAACCAGATCTACAAGGACATGACCCGCTTCTGGGGCAAGCTGTTCGGCATCAATTTCGCCATGGGCGTGGCCACCGGCATCACGCTGGAGTTCCAGTTCGGTACCAACTGGTCCTACTATTCGCACTACGTGGGCGACATCTTCGGCACCCCGCTGGCCATCGAAGGGCTGATGGCCTTCTTCCTCGAATCGACCTTCGTCGGCCTGTTCTTCTTCGGCTGGGACAAGCTCTCGCGCAAGCAGCATCTGGTGGTCACGGTGCTGGTGGCGCTGGGCTCGAACCTGTCGGCGCTGTGGATCCTGATTGCCAATGGCTGGATGAACAATCCGGTGGGCGCCGAATTCAACTTCGAGACCATGCGCATGGAACTGGTCAGCATGACCGAGGTGATCTTCAACCCGGTGGCGCAGGTCAAGTTCGTGCACACCGTGGCCGCCGGCTATGTCACGGCATCGATGTTCGTGCTGGGCGTCTCGGCCTGGTACCTGTTGAAGGCCCGCGACACCGCCTTCGCGCTGCGCTCCTTTGCCGTGGCCGCCGGTTTCGGCCTGGCCGCCACACTCTCGGTGATCGTACTGGGTGACGAATCGGGCTATACCGCCGGTGAAGTCAACAAGGTCAAGCTGGCCGCCATCGAAGCCGAGTGGGACACCCACCCCGCCCCGGCCGGCCTGACCCTGTTCGGCCTGCCCAATGACAAGGAAGAACGCACCGACTACGCCATCAAGATCCCCTACGTGCTGGGCCTGATCGCCACCCGTTCGGCCGACACGCAGGTGCTGGGCATCAAGGACCTCAAGAAGGAACACGAAGCCCGCATCCGCAACGGCATGCTGGCCTATGCCGCGCTGACCCGGCTGAAGTCCGGCGACAAGTCGCCCGAAGCCCGCGCCGCGTTCGACAAGCTCAAGAAGGATCTGGGCTACGGCCTGCTGCTGAAGAAGTACACCAACAACGTGGTCGATGCCACGCCGGAGCAGATCAGCATGGCCGTCAACGACACCATCCCCAAGGTTGCGCCGCTGTTCTGGGCCTTCCGCGGCATGGTGGCGCTGGGCTTCCTGTTCCTGTTCATCTTCGCCGCCTCGTTCTGGTTCCTGGCCAAGAAGCAGCTGGCCCCGCAACGCTGGCTGCTGCGCCTGGCCGTAATCTCGATCCCGCTGCCCTGGATCGCTGCCGAACTGGGCTGGATCGTGGCCGAATACGGCCGCCAGCCCTGGACCATTGCCGGCATCCTGCCGACCCACCTGTCGGCCTCCTCGCTACAGCCGGGCAGCCTCTACTTCAGCCTGGCCGGCTTCATCCTGTTCTACACCTTCCTGCTGGTGGTGGAGATGATCCTGATGGTGAAGTACGCCCGCCTTGGCCCCAGCAGCCTGCATACCGGCCAATACCACTGGGAAACCAAGGGCCGCGAAAACGGCCCCGACGATGTCCTGCCGCCGCCCCTGAATCCGTCGGCCAATGCCGGCAGCCACTAAGCCATCAGAAGAAATGAGGAAAGCAGAATGATCTTCGATTACGAAACACTCAAGCTGATCTGGTGGGCCTTCGTCGGCGTACTCATCGTCGGCTTCGCGCTCACCGACGGCTTCGACTTCGGCGTGGGCATGATGCTGCCCTTCGCCGGCCGCACCGATACCGAGCGGCGCATCCTGATCAACTCCATCGGCCCCACCTGGGAAGGCAACCAGACCTGGTTCATCACCGCTGGCGGCGCCACCTTCGCGGCCTGGCCGCTGGTGTATGCCACTGCCTTCTCGGGCTTCTACATCGCCCTGATGGTGTTGCTGTTCTCGCTGTTCTTCCGCCCGGTCGGTTTCGACTACCGCAGCAAGGTGGCCGATCCGCGCTGGCGCAATGCCTGGGACTGGGGCCTGTTCATCGGTGGCTTCGTGCCGCCCCTGATCTGCGGCGTGGCGTTCGGCAACCTGTTGCTGGGCGTGCCCTTCCACTACGACGACACCATGCGGGTCGAATACACCGGCAGCTTCTTTGCCCTGTTGAACCCCTTCGGCCTGCTGGCTGGTCTGTTGTCGGTGGCCATGCTGCTGATGCATGGCGCGGCCTTCGCCTTCGTCAAGACCGACGCCATGGTGGCCGAACGTTCGCGCAAGACCATCATGGGCGCTGCCCTGGTCACCGTACTGCTGTTCGTGGCCGGCGGCTTCTGGGTAGCCCAGATGCCGGGTTATCGCATCACTTCCATGCCCGACGCCAACAGCGCCTTCACACCCCTGGCCAAGACCGTGGAAGTGGTCGCCGGCGCCTGGTTCGACAACTATGCCAAGTGGCCCTTGACCAAGCTGTTCCCGGCGCTGGGCGTGGCTGGCGCCGTGCTGGCAGCGCTGCTGGCCATGGTGCGCAGTGCCCGCCTGGCCTTCATCGCCAGCGGCCTGTCGGTGACCGGCATCATCCTCACGGCCGGCATGTCGCTGTTCCCCTTCATCATGCCGTCCTCGCTGGATGCGAAGAGCAGCCTGACCCTGTGGGATTCGGTCTCCAGCCACAAGACCCTGGGCCTGATGTTCTGGATGGTGCTGATCTTCCTGCCGCTGATCATCCTCTACACCGGCTGGGTGTATCGCGTGGTCAAGGGCAAGGTCACGGCCAAGGACATTCACGACAACGAACATACGGCGTATTGATTACGCGCAATCGCAATCTGGAACAAGGAGAACATCATGTGGTATTTCGCCTGGATACTCGGCATCGGCCTGGCGCTGGCCTTCGGCATCATCAATGTCATGTGGCTGGAAGCCAACTACGCCTTCGGGCGCCGCAAGGCTGAGGAAACCCACGAGCGCTTCGCCAGCGCCCGCGCGGCGGAAAAGCAGCGGCGCAACGGCAAGTAGGCTCGGATGAGCAAGCCGGTAGCCCTGCTACCGGCTTTTTTTCAACCCGCATCGAGGTCCTCATGCCTGCATCGCGCTTCCAGCACACCGAAGAAATCGCACCGGCACCGCGCCACTGGGCCCTGCTGCCCGGTGCCGGTTTCGCTGACAGCTTCCGCATCCGGCTCACGCCGCAACTGGCGCAGTTGAACACCACCGAGATCACCGCCAGGATGATGGCCGCACAGCCGGCCTGGATCAGCGCCCTGCTGGCACTGCGCGACCGACTGGTGGCACCGCTGGGCTTGAAGCGCGCGTCGGACAACGGCGCACCGGCCGGTTTCCCGCTGTTGATGGCCGAGCCACGCCGGGTGGTGATGGGGCTCGATGACAGCCACCTCGACTTCCGTCTCTGTGTGGAAAAGTCATCCGGCCATGCTGCGGAGGCGACCAGTGATGCCAATGAGGTCGGCAATGTCGGCGATATCGACGATGTCGGCGACCAATGGCTGACCGTCACCACCGTCGTGCGCACCAAGCGCTGGCTGGGCGAGTTCTATCTGGCTGCAATCATGCCCTTCCACCGTTGCGTGGCCCGTACCCTGCTGCAGGGACTGCTGCGGGCACCTGGCCGCACCGACTGAGGCGCTGCCGCCTCAGCGTCCCCGACCGCTTCAATACCGTTCTGGGCGACGCAGATCGTCTGGATTGCCAAACAACAATCAATGACGTACGATGTCTTACCACAAGAACGGGCGACCCTAGCGTCAAGCCTGCATTCAGGGAGATGTCCACCAGCGCCAGCCGCCTGTTGCGGGCTGTACTGTCTTCCTCGAGCCCCCGCCGTTTGGCCTTTCGGACTGTTCTCCCCGTCATTTCGGGAGAGGTCCAACCCTGACCATGGAGACTTCGATGTCGCAGCACAACAAGAACACCTCAGCCGATTTCAACCCAACTCGTCGTACAACATTGCTGGCAGGCCTTGGCATGGCGGCCACCGCCTTGAGCGCCCGCGCCCAAGGGACGGATTTCAAACCCAGCCAGCGCTACCCCGACCCCAGCGTGGAAGTGCTGGACAAGAGCTTCCTCAAATACCGCCTGTTCAGCGCTAACGTGGAACAACTGGCCACCGGCTTCCGCTGGGTCGAAGGTCCGGTCTGGTTTGGTGACGGCCGTTACCTGCTGTTCTCGGATATCCCCAACAACCGCATCATGCGTTGGGACGAAACCACCGGCGCCACCTCGGTCTTCCGCCAGCCCTCCAACAACAGCAATGGCCTGGCGCGGGATCGCCAGGGTCGCCTGCTGGCCTGCGAACACCTGACCCGCCGCGTCACCCGCACCGAATACGACGGCAGCATCACCGTGCTGGCCGATAATTACAACGGCAAACGCTTCAACTCCCCCAACGACATCATCTGCAAGTCCGACGGCTCGATCTGGTTTACCGATCCGCCCTTCGGCATCGCCGGTGAATGGGAGGGCGACAAGCAGGCCTCCGAACTGCCGCACTCGGTGTACCGCATCGATGGTCGCACCGGCAAGCTCTCGCTGGTGACCGATCAGTTGGCTGGCCCCAACGGACTGGCCTTTTCGCCGGACGAAAAGATCCTCTACATCAACGAATCGCGCGCCACCCCCAATCGCGTGATCTGGGCCTACGACATGAGCAGCGACGGCACCCGTATCGGCAATCGCCGGTTGGCCGTGGATGCCAACGGTCCGGGCGGGATTGATGGCTTCAAGATCGACGTCGATGGCAACCTCTGGTGCGGCTGGGGCAGCAACGGCTCGCTGGACGCCAAGGCAGAGGAACTGGACGGGGTACGCGTCTTCAACCCACAGGGCAAGCCCCTGGCCCACATCCACCTGCCAGAACGCTGCCCCAATCTGGTCTTTGGTGGCGCCAAGAAGAACCGGCTCTTCATGGCCAGCAGCCACTCGCTGTATGCCTTGTATGTGGAAACCCGCGGCGCCGTCTGATTTCGCCCGCCCCGAATGAAAAATCGCCGCTGGGTGACCGAAGTCGCAGCGGCGATTTCTTCATGCGCGCTTCCCGCAAAGGGAAGCGCTTGCATCAACGGATCAGACCAGGTTCAGGGTCACGTTGATGTTGTCGCGGGTAGCGTTGGAGTATGGGCAGACTTGGTGAGCCTTGTTCACCAGGTCTTGCGCCACGGCCTTGTCCACGCCCGGCAGCGAGATGTTGAGCTCGGCTTCGATGCCGAAACCGCCCGGGATCTGGCCGATGCCGACCTTGCCGGTGATGCTGGCATCAGCCGGCAGGGCCACCTTTTCCTGGCCGGCGACGAACTTCAGTGCGCCCAGGAAGCAGGCCGAATAACCGGCGGCAAACAGTTGTTCCGGGTTGGTGCCGTTACCGCCGGCGCCACCCAGTTCCTTGGGGGTCGACAGCTTGACGTCGAGGACGCCGTCGGAGGACTTGGCAGAACCTTCACGGCCGCCGGTAGCGGTAGCGGTGGCGGTGTAGAGGGCTTTTTCGATCTTGTTCGAGGGCATGGTCTTTCCTTTCAATGTTCAGGTTAAAACCCTGGCGGGTTCCGTTTGAGGGGCATGGCGTCGAAAGATTCGCTTTCGATCACCATCGACTTGCTAAATCATCTTGCTACTTCAGCGACTTCTGCTACTGCGTGATACGTGTATGACGTGTGATGCTTAATATTTAATGCCTGAAGCTTTCGCTTTGCTGCCTTTGACGATAATTCTATAAATAATTCACTATATTATTGTGCGCAATATAAATGCCAGCACAACGAGCCCGATCACTGCCCTTCGGCGCCGTACAAACCCTTGCGGACTTCCTTCAGCTCCACCACCAGCTGCCTGACCTGGTCCAGCGAGGGCAACATGCAGCTCATCTGCAGCGGCACGGCCTTGGCCTTGTCGCGCAGGGCGCGGCCGGCATCACTGAGGCTCACCACCACCCGGCGCTCGTCACCGGCGTCGCGGTTACGATGCAACAAACCCATCGTTTCCATGCGCTTGAGCAGCGGGGTGAGCGTACCAGAATCCAGGAACAGGCGACTGCCCAGTTCCGATACGGTCACCTGGTCCCTTTCCCACAAGACCATCATCACCAAGTATTGCGGGTAGGTGATGTCCAGCGGTGCCAGGATTTTCTTGTAGGCCTTGGTCATCGCCAACGACGCGGAGTACATCGCGAAACAGAGCTGGTTGTCGAGCAGCAGGGCTTCGTCGATCAAGGCATCCGGTAGCGTCGTTGTGTGCGTCTTGTCCATGGATCGAATATTAAACCGCTCAAAATTAAATTGCAAGCTATTTAATTTGAAAAATCTTGAATCTGTTGTTCAAGGCTGTGCAACTGCCGTCTTCACAAATGGGTATCATGCAGCCCTGCTGCTGTTTCTCTGCGTCCCGTCTATCTCCATTCCCTGACCCGCCCTATGCCTGCCGCCCGCAATCCCCTGCACTCCCTGGACCTGTTCTGCAAGGTCGTCGACAACTATGGGGATATCGGTATCTGCTGGCGGCTGGCGCGGCAACTGGCGCATGAACATGGCCTGGCGGTCCGTCTGTGGGTCGATGATCTGCTCAGCTTCCGCCGCATCTGGCCGGAAGTGCAGACCGATGCCGCCACCCAAGAGCTGGCCGGCGTGACCGTGCAGCACTGGCGCGGGCAGGACGGCCATTATGGGCCGGCCGACGTGGCCGATATCGTCATCGAGTTCTTCGGCTGCGAGATCCCGCCTGGATACGTAGAAGCCATGGCACAGCGTCCGGTCAAGCCGGTCTGGTTCAATCTGGAAGGCTTGTCGGCCGAGACCTGGGTCGAGGGATGCCACACCTTGCCCTCCCCGCATCGCTCGCTGAAGCTGACCAAGTATTTCTTCTTCCCCGGCTTCAACCAGCGTACCGGCGGCCTCACGGTCGAGGCCGGACTGGAAGCGCAACGGCAGGCTTTCCTGGCCAGCAATGCAGGTCCCGTCCTGCTGGCACGCCTGGGCGTGACACCGCAGGAGGCGCAAGGCTGCAAGGTCTCACTGTTCTGCTATGACTACGCGCCCATCCGCGAACTATTTACAAGCTGGCAAGATTCACCGGTACCGGTGACCTGCCTCGTCCCCGAGGGCGTGGGTCGCGCCGTGGTCGAGGATTTCCTGGCTGCCCCCATGGTTCCTGGCGCAGGTGCCACGCGCGGCGCCCTGAGCGTGCGGGTGCTGCCCTTCGTGGCCCAGACCGACTACGATCGCCTGCTCTGGAGCTGTGACCTCAATTTTGTCCGGGGTGAAGATTCCTTCGTACGCGCCCAATGGGCCGGCAAGCCCTTCATCTGGAACATCTATCACCAGGACAAGAACCTTCACCACACCAAGCTCAACGCCTTCCTGAAGATCTACCACCCCGCCACGGCCGCCATTGCCGACCTGAACCGGGCCTGGAATGGCGCCTATCCCGGCGAACTGGACTGGCATGCCAATTGGCGGGCGCTACAGGCTGAGCTGCCGGCCCTGACCGGGGCCGCAGGACAGTGGCTGCAGGAGATGTTGGCAAATGGCGACTGGATGGACAATTTGCTCCGCTTCGCCCGTCAGCTGGTCGAGCAGGAGTGGAACAGCGCTGAAAATGGGTTAAAATAGCGGGCTACAGTTTTAACGCAGTTTGGCATTCAATCGTACGTGGGCTTGCGGTGAAGTTTTACCAGTGGGCTACTGACAGTTTGAAAAAACCTACTTTTCACGACACATCGCTATGAAATTTGCAAAAGAAATCCGCGTCGGCAACATCATTATGGTCGACAGCAAGCCCATGATCGTCCTGCGCTCGGACGTCAACGGTTCTTCCCGTACCGGCTTCACCTACAAGTGGAAGATGAAGAACCTGCTGACCAACAGCCCGCAGGAAAGCGTCTTCCGTGGCGACGACAAGTTCGACGTCGTGGTGCTGGACAAGAAGCCGGTGACCTACTCGTACTTCGCTGACCCGCTGTACGTCTTCATGGACGAAGAGTACAACCAGTACGAAATCGAAGGCGAGAACATGGGCGATGCCATCGGTTACCTGAAGGACGGCATGCAGTGCGAAGCCGTGTTCTACGACGGCAAGGCCATCTCGGTCGAAATGCCCACCACCATCGTGCGCAAGGTTGCCTACTCGGAACCGGCCGTCAAGGGCAACACCTCGGGCAACGTCCTGAAGGAAGCCAAGATCGAAAACGCCATCGAAGCCAACCAGATCATCGTGATGGTGCCGCTGTTCGTGAGCCAGGATGACGACATCGAAATCGATACCCGCACCAACGAGTACAAGAAGGTCGTGCGCGGCTGATCCTTGCCGATGCCCATAAAAAACGCTGCCTTGTGCAGCGTTTTTTTATGCCCTTTCAGCCGCCATCCCGGCGGCCTTCCGCATTCAATTCCCGCTCTTTACCCGCGCCAGGTCCCGTGCCGCCGCCTGTCCTTCGGCGCTGGCCCAGAACGCCTTGTCCGCGGCCTGAATGCGCTTGGCCGAATTTTCCATATGCAGCAAGGCCGCCGTGCGCGCCGCATCGGCATCGCCCGCGCTGATGGCCGCAGCCAGCGCCGCATGCTCGGCGCGCACCTGTTGCACGAACTCGCTGCTGCGCGCCTCGTTCATCCGCGCCACCCGGATCGCGGCATGCAGGAACTGGCTCAGGAACTGCACCAGCGAGGTATAGAGCGGGTTATGCGAGGCATTGGAAATGGCTGCATGGAAGGCAAAGTCTTCCTGCACGCCATCGCGGCCGGCAGCCGCAGCGGCATCGATGGCCTGCAAGGCCAGCTGGATGGACTGGTTCTGCGCCTTGCTGCGGCGCTGTGCGGCCAGCGCCGCCATCTCGCCCTCGACCCCACGCCGCAACTCGATCACCCGCAGCACGGCCTGGATGGAGTCCCGAGCATCGTCCAACCCCAGATCGAGCCGGAACGGCGTGACCTGGGTCACCGGCAACACGACCGTCCCGCTGCCCCGCCGCGAACCGACCAGGCCTTCCGACTTCAGCCGCGAAATCGCCTCGCGGATCACCGTGCGGCTCACCGCAAAGCGTTCGGTCAGCTCCATCTCCGAAGGCAGGCGTGCATCGGGTGCAAACTCGCCGCCCCGGATCTGCTGCGCCAGGACGCTGGTGACATGGTCAGCCAGCGTGGTCTTGCCGCGCGCGTTCGCCGCCATCGATGCGAGGGCCGATCCCTGCGGCCTGGAGGAGGAGGATGTCTTCATGGCGCGCATGATACCGCGCCGTCTTTGGCTTTTGCGACTTCTTTCAAACGCGCACAAAGTTGTATTACAACTTTGCTATAATCGCTGTCGAACAACGGGCAGATAGCCCAGATACTGCAACCATGCGCCTGGTGCCAGGTCCCCCGACCCAGACCAGCGACCACAGACCACGAGGAGAACACATGCATATCGTCATCACCGGCGGCGCCGGCTTCCTGGGCAGCCGACTGGCACGCCAGCTGCTGCAGCGCGGCACCCTCACCGGCCGCGACGGCCAGCAGCAGGAGATCAAGCGCATCACCCTGCTGGACGTGGTGCCAGCCCAGGGCTTCGATGATCCGCGCATCGAAGCGGTCACCGGCGACATCGCCGATGCCGCCGTGATCGAGCGCGTCATCACCGCCGAGACGCAATCCATCTTCCACCTGGCCGCCATCGTCAGCGGCCACGGCGAGGCCGACTTCGACCTGGGCATGAAGATCAACTTCGACGCCACCCGCGTCATCCTGGAACGCGCCCGCGCCGTCGGCAGCAAGCCGCGCGTGCTGTTCACCAGCTCGGTGGCAGTCTTTGGCGGCGAACTGCCGGCCGTGGTGCCGGACAACACCCTGCTGATGCCGCAAAGCTCCTACGGCGCGCAAAAGGTGATGGGCGAACTGCTGGTGCAGGATTATTCACGCAAGGGCTACATCGACGGTCGCGCCCTGCGCATGCCCACCATCTCGGTGCGCCCGGGCGCGCCCAACAAGGCGGCCTCCAGCTTCGCCTCCGGCATCATCCGCGAACCGCTCAATGGCCAGCCCTCGGTCTGCCCGGTCACGCCGGAAACCCGCATGTGGCTGATGTCGCCGCGCCAGGCCATCGCCAACCTGATCCACGGTCATGAAATCAATGGCGCCGACCTGGGCCTGGCACGCTTCCTGTCCATCGACGGCCTGTGCGTCACCGTCAAGGACATGGTCGATGCCCTGGAACAGGTGGCCGGCGCGGACGTGGTCAAGCTGATCGAATGGAAGGAAGACGAAGCCATCAAGCGCATCGTCAACTCCTGGCCCGGCCAGTTCGAAGCCAAGCGCGCCAAGGCGCTGGGCTTCACCGCAGATGCCAGCTTCGCCGACATCATCCGCGCCCATATCGAGGATGAAGTAAAGAAGTGAGGAAGTGACCGGCAAGTGAAGAGACTAGCTGCAGCTCTCCATGCAGCAACATGAAAGATGAAACAAGGGACGACCCGCAACAGGTCGTCCCTTTTCGTTTGCAGCCTCTCCGGGTGGCTTACTGCGCCTTGCCCAGCATGTTGAAGATGCTGGAGAAGTCCAGCTTGCCGGCGCCATTCATGCTGTGGATGTCATACAGGTTGCGCGCCGCCGCCCCCAGCGGGATGGCGCAGTTGGTCGCCAGCGCGTTTTCCACGGCCAGGCCCAGGTCCTTCAGCATCAGGTCCACACCGAAGCCGCCGGCATAGCCCTTGGAAGCCGGCGCCGTCTCCATCACGCCGGGGCAAGGGTTATAGACTTCCAGCGTCCAGTTGCGCCCGGAGCTCTTGGACATGATCTCCGACAACACCTTGGGGTCCATGCCATTGGCAATGCCCAGGCGGATGGCTTCCGAGGTCCCGATCATCAGGATGCCCAGGAGCATGTTGTTGCAGACCTTGACGGTCTGGCCGCTGCCACTTTCGCCGGCATGGTAGATGGCCTTTCCCATCTTCTGCAGATAGGGCTGGGCCGCCTCGAAGGCTTGCTGGCTGCCGCCCACCATGAAGGTCAGGGTGCCCGCGGTGGCGCCATTGGTGCCACCGGAGACCGGCGCATCCAGCATCTCGAAACCACGCTCCCGGGCCGCTGCCGCCACCTTGCGTGCCGCTTCCGGCGCGATGGTGGAGCAGTCGATCAAGAGCGTGCCCGGCCGGGCTGCTTCCAGCACGCCAGCCTCGCCCAGGTAGAGCGATTCCACGTGCCGGCTGGCCGGCAGCATGGTGATGACCACGTCGGCCTTGGCCACCGCCGCCATGGAATCGGCTTCGGTCTTGCCGCCGGTCTCGAGCAGCTTGTCCACGCTGGCCTTGACCAGGTCATGACCGCTGACCGAGAAGCCGGCCTTGACCAGGTTCTGCGCCATCGGCAACCCCATGTTGCCCAGGCCGATGAAGACGATGTTGGCGCTCATGCTGCTCTCCTCACTTCAGGGTGATGGTGGTGTTGACCTGGCCAGCCTCTTCATCGGGCGCATACCAGCGCGCGGTGACGGTCTTGGTCTGGGTCCAGAAGGTGACTGCCTGCTTGCCGTTGGGACCGAGGTCGCCCAGCTTGGACGCACGCGAACCAGTGAAGCTGAAGTAGGCCACCGGCACCGGGATGGGCACGTTGATACCAACCTGGCCGACGTCGATCTCGTTCTGGAACTTGCGCGCCGCATAACCGGAGCTGGTGAAGATGGAGGTGCCGTTGCCGTTCGGATTGGCGTTGATGAAGGCAATCGCCTCGTCCAGCGTCTCCAGTTCCACGATGCACATGGCCGGGCCGAAGATTTCCTGGGTGTAGATGTCCATCTCGGGCTTGACGCCGGTGAAGACGGTAGGGCCGACGAAGTTGCCCTTCTCGTTGCCGGCCACGCTGCAGTTGCGGCCATCCAGCAACAGATTGGCACCCTGCTCCACGCCACGGGCGATCAGGCGTTCCACGCGCTCCTTGGCGGCCTTGGAGACCAGCGGGCCGACATCAGCCTTGCGGTCGGTACCCGGACCGACCTTCATGGCCTTGGAGCGTTCGACGATCTCGGGAATCCACTCGCGGGTCTGACCCACCAGCACCACCACCGAGTTGGCCATGCAGCGCTGGCCGGCCGCACCGAAGGCTGCACCCAGCAGGTTGTTGATGGCCTGGTCCTTGGGCGCATCGGGCAGCACGATGCAGTGGTTCTTGGCGCCCATCATGCACTGGGCGCGCTTGCCGGCTTCGCTGGCGCGACGGTAGATATGGGTGCCGACATGGGTGGAACCGATGAAGGAGACCGCCTTGATATCCGGATGGTCGCAGATCATGTTGGCCACCTCCGGGCCGCCATGCACCACGTTGAGCACGCCCGGCGGCAGGCCGGCCTGGTTGGCCAGTTCGACCAGGAACAGCGACGAGGTGGGGTCCTGTTCGGAGGGCTTCAACACGAAGGTATTGCCGCAAGCCACGGCGATGGGGAACATGAAGCAAGGCAGCATCACCGGGAAGTTGAAGGCGGTGATGCCCGCCCCCACGCCCAGCGGCTGGTACAGGGTGTAGACGTCCACGCCGCCGGCCACGTTCTCGGCCAGCTCGCCCAGTTGCAGCGAGGTGATCGAGCAGGCGTGCTCCACCACCTCCAGGCCGCGCATGACTTCGCCTTCGGCGTCCGGCAGGGTCTTGCCGTGTTCGCGGGTGATCAGTTCGGCCAGCGGGGCGATGTTCTCGCGCAGCAGTTGCTGGAACTTGAGCATGATGCGCATGCGCTGCGCCAGCGAGGTATTGCGCCAGGTCTTGAAGGTTTGCTTGGCGTTGGCGACGGCGCGATCGACTTCTTCCTTGGTGGCGAAGGGAACGCGGGCCACCACTTCCTGGGTGGCCGGGTTCAGCACGTCGCGCCACTCCTTGGAGGTGGACTGCACCTTTTCACCGTTGAGGTAGAGGGGAACATTGGGGATATTGGCTTGGCTCATTGCAGTTTCCAGTGTGAAGAGGTGGGGAGAGGTGAGGAGAGCACGGCCGGGAGCAGCGCTCCCGGCTTGAACGATTACGGCTTGACCAGCGGGCAGGCCGCATCCATCGGACGGAAGGCCTGCTGCGCCGGGATCACCGACAGCAGCTTCAGGTAATCCCAGGCGCCCTTGGACTCGGCCGGGGTCTTGACCTGGTACAGATACATGTCGTGGATCACGCGGCCGTCGGGACGGATGGAGGCGTTGCGCATGACGGCGTCGGAGATGGGAATCTCGCGCATCTTCTGTGCGACCACCTTCCAGTCGGCGGTCTTGGCGGCAGAGCGCGCCTTCAGGAACTGGTAGACGCTGGAATAGACACCGGCCTGCACCATGGTCGGCTTGATGTTCTTGAACTGCGATTCGAAGCGCTTGGAGAAGGCGCGGGTCTGCTCGTCGTAATCCCAGTAGAACCCATCGGTATAGACCAGCCCCTGTGCCGCCTCCAGACCCAGCGCATGCACATCCGACAGGAACACCAGCAGCGCCACCAGACGCTGGTCCTTGCCGCCGATGGCGAACGAGCGCGCCTGCTTGATGGCGTTGACCACGTCGGTGCCACCATCGGCCAGGCCGATCACCTGGGCCTTGGACGCCTGCGCCTGCAGCAGGAAGGACGAGAAGTCCGAGGCGTTCAGCGGGTGGCGCACCGAACCCACCACCGTGCCGCCATTGGCCTTGACCACGTCAGAAGCATCCTTCTCCAGCGAATGACCGAAGGCATAGTCCACCGTCACGAAGTACCAGGACTTGTTGCCCAGCTTGGTCAGGGCAGCCGCTGCACCGGCGGCCTGGGAATAGGTGTCGAACATCCAGTGGAAGCCGTTGGGCGCGCATTCGGCGGTGGTCAGCGCGCCGGTGGCCGGGCCGCTGTACATGGCGATGCCGCCCTTGTCCTTGATCAGTTTCTGCACCGCCAGCGCCACCGAGGAATTGGTCAGGTCGGCAATGGCCTCGACCTTGTCGCGATCCAGCCATTCACGGGCGCGGGTCACGCCCACGTCGGGCTTGTTCTGGTTGTCGGCCGAGAGGATCTCGATCTTCATCCCCTTGCATTCATTCTTGAGGCAGTCCTCCACCGCCATCTTGGCCGCCACCACCGAGCCTTGGCCGCCCATGGCCGAATACGGGCCGGACATGTCGGTCAGCACACCGATCTTGACCGTGTTGGCATCCTGCGCCATGGCAGTGGTGACGGGCGCCACGCCGGCCACCAGCGAAACGGTACAGGCCACCGCAGCGGCCGAGAGGGAACGGCCGAAAGCGTTCTTGCGCATCTTGTCTCCTTGATCTTGTGATTGTTGTCGGCCTGCCCGGTGGGTATCGATGCGCTCGATATCCCGATGCCGGACCTTGCCGTGATCCTCCTGCCGCCTGGCGACCTCTGCACCACTTGGGTGCCATTGCGGCCCCGCTATTCTGCATGTGCGTATTTATCGATACAATAACCACAAAGACAAAACGCTTTTGCATCAATGCAAATCCAAGATCAGGCAAAGCCATGGAGACGACATGCTGGACTGGGACAACCTGAGGGTCTTCCTCGAACTCACACGCAGCCAGGGGCTGGTGGATGCGGCCAAGAAGCTGGGCATCGACCATTCCACCGTCTCGCGCCGGATGAAGCGCTTTGAGGAACAGGTCGGCAGCCAACTGTTCGACCGTAACAACCACGGCTACAAGCTGACCGCCGAGGGCTATCGGCTGGTGCAATACGCAGAGCAGGTGGAAAGCACCCTCTACGCCGCCACCGAGGAACTGGGCGGCCATAACAGCAAGCTCTCGGGCCAGGTGCGCCTGGGCGCCACCGAGGGTTTCGGCACCTTCGTCCTGGCGCCGCATATTGCCCACTTCTGCGCCCGCAATCCGCATATCACGGTGGACATGCTGCCCATGCCGCGCTTTGTCAACCTGTCCAAGCACGAGGCCGACATCAGCGTCTCCATTGAGCGTCCCTTGTCGGGTAATTACGTGGTCACAAAACTGTCCGACTATGTCCTGAAGCTTTATGCTTCACGTGAGTACCTGGCCCAGCACCCGACCATTCACACCGTGTCTGATCTGGCGCAACATAACTTCATCGGCTACATCGACGATCTGGTCTTCAGTGAAGAATTGCGCTACAAGGATACGGTGGCGCCGGACGCCTTCCGCGCCTTCCGCAGCACCAGCGTGGTGGCGCAGTACACCGCGGCCTGCGCCGGGCGCGCGCTGGCGATCCTGCCCTGCTTCCTGGCCCAGCAGTCCGAGCAACTGGTGCCGGTGCTGCCCGATGAGATCGCCATCACGCGTACCTTCTGGCTGGTAGCCTCCAGCGAGCAGCGGCATGTGGCGCGGGTCTCGGCGCTGTGGAGTTATCTGCGCGAATGCGTGGAGCTGAACCGCGACTTCCTGATGGGTCAGTCGCGGCAGATGCGCTGGCTGGACTCGCCATGAATTGAAAAGACATCCGTTCCAACCCGGCCGCTGCGCGCCCTCCCCGCGCCCGGCGGTCCTTCCCCTAAGGAGATGATGATGGCTGCAAAGAAGATCCTGCTGTTGACCGGCGATTTCGCCGAGGACTATGAAACCATGGTGCCCTTCCAGGCGCTGCAGATGGTGGGCCACACCGTACACGCGGTCTGCCCCGGCAAGAAGGCCGGCGACAAGATCAAGACCGCCATCCACGACTTCGAAGGCGACCAGACCTATACCGAAAAGCCCGGCCACCAGTTCGCCCTCAACGCCAGCTTCGACGAGGTCAGCGCCGCCGGCTACGACGCCCTGGTGGTGGCCGGTGGCCGCGCCCCGGAATACCTGCGCCTGAACCCCAAGGTGATCGAACTGGTGCAGGCCTTCGCCAAGGCTGACAAACCCATCGCGGCCGTCTGCCACGGCCCGCAGGTGCTAGCTGCCGCCGGCGTGCTGGAAGGCAAGAAGGTCTCGGCCTACCCGGCCTGCGCCCCGGAGGTGAAGCTGGCCGGTGGCCAGTTCGCCGACATCGCCGTGGATGCCGCCATCACCGACGGCAAGCTGGTCACCGCCCCGGCGTGGCCGGCCCATCCGGCCTGGCTCGCACAATTCCTGCAGGTGCTGGGGACGCGCATCGAACTCTGAAGACGGCCGCTGTAGCAATCAAAGCGCATCCCTCGGGGTGCGCTTTTTTCATTCCCCAAGGAAGATCATTCGCATTTAAAGATGAGCAATTACGAGGAAGTAGAGCATTGATGAATATGGCGATGTTCCACAAGGAAAGATTGCCGAAATGAATTTTACTCACGTTTTGACATATCGCAATCAGTCCCAGGCGGCGGGTGGCGTGTTCGCGTTATAAAGCTAGCCATTCTCGTTGCACGGTTTGCAACCAGAAACCCGTCTGCAAGCTCGGCGGACGACACTCACGCAGCTGGAGAACAAATCAGATGATCGTCGTGCACATCCTGGACGGCTGAACCGGCCACCCGCCAGGCGCGTCCCGGCCTGATCCGCCCCGACGGATCACCGGAGCACTCATTCCCATTGACACCCCATGCCCTCCGCAGGCCCATCCGGCCCGCGGACCGGGCATCGCCTTGCCATTGCCATTGCCATCGTCTTACGCCCATGAAGATCAACGACTTGCCCCAGGACCTGGTCCCTCGTGTCGACCCGTACGCCACACCATCCCATGACCTCACCAGCCAGGCCAATCCGCCCGCCCTGCTCCGGCCACAGGCCGGGCCCATCGGCACGGCCGCCGACGACGAGACCGGTTACCCCTTCCCGGCCCAGGCCACGCTCATGTCCAGCACCGACACCAGCAGCGTGCTGACCTATGCCAACTCCAGTTTCGTCGACATCAGCGGCTTTTCCCGCGACCAGCTGATCGGCCAGCCACACAATATCGTTCGCCATCCCGACATGCCGCGTGAAGCTTTCGCCGACATGTGGGCCACCCTGCGGCAGGGACAGGCCTGGACCGCCGTGGTCAAGAACCGCCGCGCCGACGGCCATCATTACTGGGTCCGCGCCAACGTGGCGCCGATCCGCCGGGGTGGCCAGATCCGCGGCTTCCTGTCGGTGCGCACCCGCCCCTCGACTGCCGAAATCAGCGCGGCGGCGGCACTCTATCGTCGCTTCCGCGAGGGCCGCGCCCAGGGGCTGCACTTCTGTCAGGGCATGGTAGTCCGCCGGGGACTCTGGTCGTGGACGCGGCTGGGCCAGGTCATGCCGGTACGTTGGCGCATTCGGCTGGCATTGGGTGCCGTTGCCGTGACGGCAATCGGGACTCAGGCGCTGCTGAGCGCGCCTCTGCTCCCCTTGGCGGCGAGCCTGCTGCCGGCACTGTGCTTGGCCGGCTGGTGGCTGGAGCGACGCCTGGCCGCGCCGCTGGCGCTGGTGCTGCAGCAGGCCAAGTCGGTCGCCTGCGGCCAGCCGGCCCAGACCCAGGGTCTGGGTCGTATCGACGAAATCGGACAGCTGCTGCGCGCGGTCAACCAGGCCGGACTGAACCTGCGCGCCCTGATCGACGATGTTTCCGCCCAGCTCGCCGGACTCGATCAAGCCAATCACCAGATCGCCGACGACAACGCCGACCTGCGCCAGCGCACCGCCGCCACCCATGCCCATCTGCAGCAGACCGCCGCGGCGGCCGAGCAGATGTCGGTGGCGGTACGGCATAGCGCCGATACGGCTCAGGCCGCCCATGCCCAGGCGCAACAGACCAGCGCAGCGGCCGCACAGGGGCGCGAGATCGTGATGCAGGTGGTGCAGACCATGCACGAGATCGCCCAGTCCTCGAGCCAGATCGGCGAGATCAACGGCCTCATCGACAGCATTGCCTTCCAGACCAACATCCTGGCCCTGAACGCGGCCGTCGAAGCCGCCCGCGCCGGTGAGGCCGGACGCGGCTTTGCCGTGGTGGCGGCCGAAGTGCGCACCCTGGCCCAGCGTAGCGCCAACGCCGCGCGCGAGATCAAGGCCCTGATCGGCCAGAGCGTGGCCAAGAGCCAGGCCGGTGCCACCCGCGCCGAACAGGCAGGCGCGGCCATCGACGGCATCGTCAGCGAGGTGGACGGCATGCGCAGCCTGATCGGCGACATCTCCAGCAGCGCGATCGAACAAAGCCAGGGCGTGGCCCAGGTCAGCGAATCGGCCCTGATGCTGGACCGCATGACCCAGCAGAACGCCGACATGGTCGAGCACTCCGCCGCCGCCGTGGCCGCCATGCAGGAACGCATGGCCACCCTGCGGCAGGCGATCAAGGTGTTCGAGCACGACTGACGCCCCTCCCCCCCTCTACAGCCCTCCCCGGGCTGGCGGCGGAACCGCTAGAATCGCGGTTCCGCTGCGTTTTTCGCCGAGAGCACAATATCGGCGGCGCTGACCCGTCTTCAGGGCATGCAGCCCATTTCCCTACTCTCCCCGATGAGCGACCAGGACCGCGAGATCACCGCCACCGTCATGCGCGAGCGCAGCCGGCTGGGCGGCTTCATCCGCCGCCGGGTGGCCGACGCGGGCGAAGCCGAAGACATCCTGCAGGAAGTGTTCTACGAGTTCGTCCAGGCCTACCGCCTGCCGGAGCCCATCGAACAGGTCAGCGCCTGGCTGTTCCGGGTGGCGCGCAACCGCATCATCGACCGCTTCCGCAAGAAGAAGGAAGAACCGCTGCCCGAGTCCCGTGACGCCGACGATCTCGACGGCGACCAGGCCTGGCGACTGGACCTGCTGCTGCCGGCCAGCGAGGACGGACCGGAGGCGGCCTATGCCCGCGCCGCCCTGATCACCGCCCTGCAGGAAGCGCTGGAAGAATTGCCCGAGGCGCAGCGCGAGGTCTTCATCGCGCACGAACTCGATGGCAAGAGCTTCAAGGAAATGGCTGCCGACAGTGGCACCAGCCTCAATACCCTGCTGGCGCGCAAGCGCTACGCCGTCCTGCATCTGCGCCAACGCCTGCAGGCGGTCTATGACGAATTGGAGATGTAATGGAACACATGGAAGACAAGCAAACCGATCAAGGACCGGATCACCAACCCCTGCGTCACCGTGGCGGTCGTGGCTGGTGGCTGGGCAAGCTGGCGCTCTGCGTGCTGATCCTGCCACTGCTGGGCGGGGTGGTGATGCTGCTCTGGAACTGGGTGATGCCGCCGGTTTTCCCCGGGGTCAACCCGATCGGCTTCTGGCGCGCGCTGGGCCTGCTGGCCTTGTGCCGGATACTGTTCGGTGGTTTCCGGGGCCGCCATGGCGGCTGGCACGGAGGCTGGCAAGAGAAGCGCCGCTTCATGCGCGCACGCTGGGAAGCCATGACACCCGAAGAACGTGAACGCTGCGGACGTCGCGGCCGCATGTTCTGCCGTGGTCGCGACGAACGCTGACTCCGGCCGTCAACGAGCAGTCAGGTAACGCTAGCGATTACCAACGACCCACGAAGGCGTTCCCTTTTCCAGGAAGGCCCGCAAACCCTCCCGTCCCTCGTCCGATGCGCGCAGGTCGGCGATGACCCCGGCGGTGTATTCCGACAGCGCCGGCGTGACCTGCAAGGGATTGGCCACCTGCACCAGTTGCTTGGCCGCGCGCATGGCCTGCGGCCCGTTGGCCAGCAAGGTATCGATCAATTGCAGCACCTTGCCGTCAAGCTCGGAGGCCAGCACCACTTCGTGGACCAGGCCGATGGCGGCCGCGCGCACGGCGGAAAAACGCTCGCCCGAGACGAAGAAGCGCCTGGCCTGCGACACCCCCATCTTGGCGATCACATAGGGGCTGATGGCCGCTGGTGCCAGGCCCAGCTTGACCTCCGAGAGCGCGAAGAAGGCCGCTTCCGACGCCACCACGATATCGCAGCACGACACCAGCCCCACGCCCCCGCCCATGACCGCGCCCTGCACCTTGGCCAGGGTCGGCGCCGGGAAGCCGTTGAGGGTTTCCATCAACAGCGCCAGTTTGCGGGCGTCGCGCAGGTTGTCCTCGCGGGAGGCATCGGCCATGCGCCGCATCCAGGCGAGATCGGCACCGGCCGAGAAGGATTTGCCGGTCGAGCCCAGCAATAGCAGTCGGGTGCGTGGATCATCGCGGGCCTGGGTGATCAGGTCGATCAGCAGCGCGATCAACTGGTCGTCGAAGGCGTTGTGCACGTCCGGCCGGTTCAGCGTGAGCGTGGCCAGGCCACGGGAATCGATGTCGAGATGGGCTGCGCTGCTCATGGGGGCTCCTGTGTTGGTCTTGCTGCGCACCGGTCAAGGCAGCGCAGGAGAGCGCAGGATAGCGCAAAACACAAGGCGACAATGTTGCGACGCCGACAATCGGGAGCCCCTTGGCCCCCTGTCATCGTCCATCGGCAGGTGCTAGGGCATTGATGCGCCGCAGGTGGGCGATGATGGCACTGTGATCCAGTTCACCATCGCCACTGGCCACCATGTCCTCGAAGAGCCTGTCGGCCGTCTCCAGCATCGGCAGCGACAGACCCAGGGTCCCTGCCATGGCCACGGCGGTGCGGGTGTCCTTGAGCTGGTACTTGGCCGGCCCGCCGGGCTTGAAGTCAGCCTGGATCATGCGCAGGGCATGCTGGCGCAGGGCCGTGGAATCGGCAAAGCCACCCAGCAGCGCCTCCCTCACGCGCGCCGGATCGGCGCCGCCACGCTCGGCCATCAACATGGCCTCGGCCACGCTGGCGATATTGGCAGCCACCATCATCTGGTTGACCAGCTTGGCCAGTTGGCCGCAACCGGCCGGCCCCACATGGGTCGGTCGTCCCATGAGACGCAAGAGCGGCGCCGCCAGCGCCCAGGCCGCAGCATCGCCGCCAGCCATGATGGCCAGCGCGGCTTCGCGTGCGCCCTTCTCGCCACCGGAGACGGGGGCATCCATGTAGTGAACGCCATGCGCGAGAGCCACCCGCGCCTGTTCCTGCGCGGTCGCCACCGGGATCGAACTCATCACCACCAGCAAGGCGCCCGGGCGCATGGCCGCAATCAGGCCGGAGGGCCCCAGCAAGACCTCATCGCAAGCGGGACCGGAACTGAGCATGCAGATCACGGCGTCGCTGCCGGCGGCCACTTCACGCGCCTGGGCCACCAGTTGCACATCCAGCGCCGCCAGCGGGGCCGCCTTGGACGGCGTGCGGTTCCAGGCGCGCACCCGCAGACCGGCGCGCGCCAGGTGGCCGGCCATCGGCAAGCCCATGATGCCGGTACCGACGAAACCGATATCTTGCATGTTGCGGGGAGCGTTAGTGGACGTACTCATGCCCGTGCTCCCGTCGCCGGACGCTGCAGCTGACCCAGCCGCACCGGCAGCTCACGCACCACGAGTGCCGGGAAACCCGCCTGGAAGCGCTTCAGGTGTGGCGTCTCCAGATGCCGGTCGAAGGCCTGCCGGTCGTCGTAGAGTTCATAGAACAGCACGTGGTCCGAACCCGGCAGCGCGACCACGTCGAAGCGTCGACAACCGGGTTCGTCATGGATGGAATGGTGGGCGTCGTCATCGGCCAGTGCGAGAAAAGCCGCCATGCAGGCCGGCTTGACCTCGAACTCGGCGATCACGACGAATGCGCTGGCATCCCTCATGCTCGTTCCCGTCACCGCAGGTTGCCGCGAGCCTGGTGTTCCATGTCGCGGCGCAGGGCCACCACATCCAGGTCGTTGACCAGTTCCACATCCTCGAAGCGCACGATGCTGTCCTTGGCCACGGCGCGCTTGAGCTTGACGTTGTGGGCCAGGCCGATCGGCAAGGCACCGATGGCCAGGCTCTTGCTGGCCGGGATGGCGTTGGCCCAGACCGCATACCCGCCTTCGCCGTCAAGGAATTCGCCGGGCTTCAGATCGCGCTTGGCTGTCGCCACGGCATCACCCCGGAACTCCTTGGAGCAGCCGGTGGACTCACCGCGCAGCACGGCCGACAGCACGCTGATGCTGGTCTCCAGGCCGATCATGTGGAATGGCCGCCACATCGAGCCATACCAGCCGGACTTGTCCACCAGCAGGCCATATTGCTTGAAGCAGGCGCGGGCGTATTCGGTCGGTGCCTTGAAGGTGACGAAGACGCCATAGCGGATGTTGTTGAAGACTTCGCGGCCATCCGGCTCCTGGCTGGCGGCGATATCGACCAGCCCGGCACGGGCCAGGCGCCCGCCTTCGGCAGCCGGCTTGAACACCCCGGCCAGATCATGCAGACCGGTGGGCGGGAAGGCCAGCCCATCGTCCGGGCAATCCAGGCCGGTGCCGTTGGCCACTGCCGCCATTTCGATGGCAGCCTTGGTGCCGTCGGTGAAGGAGTTGTACATCTTGGGATTGAAATCGCCCTTGGCCACTTCTTCATCGGTCCAGCCGAAGTAGCTCCACACGGTATCGGGCGTCGAATAGCGATAGCGCGGCTCGAAGTTCATGCCCTTGCCCGCCGAGACCAGCTCGAAACCGCAGGAGCGCACCCAGTCCACCAGTTCACAGATGATGGCCGGCTGGTCGCCATAGGCCATGCTGTAGACCAGTCCCTTGGCCTTGGCGCGCGCGGCCAGCAGGGGGCCGCACATGCAGTCCGCCTCGACGTTGACCATCACCACGTGCTTGCCGCCTTCGATGGCATCCAGCGCATGACGCACCCCGGCGATGGGGTGTCCCGTCGCTTCGATGATGCATTCGATCTCTTCGCAATCGGCTAGCGCGGCGGCATTTTCCAGCACGCAGGTGGTACCGTTCTTGACGGCCTCGCCCAGGCTCTTGGCCAGATACCGCTCCTTGGACCAGCCCACGCGCTCCAGCGCGGCATGCGCCTTGCTCACGTTGAGGTCGGCCACGCCGACGATGTGCATGCCTTCGATATGCTGCGCCTGGGCCAACACCATGGAGCCGAACTTACCGGCGCCGATCAGGCCGACGCGCACCGGGCGGCCGGCCGCCGCGCGCTCGCGCAGCAAGCTGTACAGATTCATGTCTCTTCCTTCTCGTAATGGACGACGGCCGTCCCATCGGTGGCCATCGCTGCGACTGGAGGTCAGATCCGGCAGGCACAATGCCTGACCATGTCCGCTTTTTTGCGGGGGAGTTTCAGTAGCGACTGCATACCCAACCCGTGCGAAAAAGTGTAATCAGCCAGTTTTGTTAAAACAATTAACATTTACGAGAAGAAAGTGTAGATTTTCTAATCTATCAACGCTCTCTCAAACCCGATGGGAGCCACTGTTCCGCCTGCCATTGCCGGACTTCCTCGCGCAGCCAGTCCAGGAACAGACTGACTTTCTTCTTGCGCAGGCTATCCACCGGGCAGACCACCCATTGCGTGGTCTGGGCCACCCGGGGCGGATCGGCGACCGGACAGACCAGGCGTCCTTCCTGCAGTTCGCGCCACATCATCAGTGAACTTTCCAGCGCCAGGCCAATGCCGTCGGCCGCCGCATCGATGGCCATGTGGCTGCGGTCGAACAGCACGCGGCGCATCTGGTTGGGCGGGGTGATGCGATTGAGCGAAAACCAGGTCGGCCACTGCACCTGGGACTTCACCGACTGGATCAGGCGGTGATGGACCAGCTCCTCCGCGCTCAGGCTATCGGCGGCGGCATAGTCCGGGCGGCAGACCGGGAAGAACAGTTCCTCAGCCAGCCCTTCCGTGTAGAGACCCGGCCACTGGCCCCGGCCATGACGGATTTCGACGTCTACCGTCTCGCGGGTGAAATCGGTGACTTCATTGGTCCCGTTGAGGCGCACTTCGAGGTCCGGATTGGCATCCAGAAAGCCCTTCAGACGCGGCAGCAGCCACTTGCTCGACAGCGTGGGCGTGGCGCGCACGGTCAGGAGGGTCACCGGACGCAGGCCGCGAATACTCTGGGTGGCTTCGGAAATACGGTCGATCTCCTCGGCAATCATGGAAAAGTAGCGCTCCCCGGCCTCGGTCAGGGCCACCCCGCGCCCGACCTTGACCATCAACGAGGTCCCCAGGTGGGTTTCCAGCGACTGGATCTGCTGGCTCACCGCCGAGGGCGTGACGTTGAGCTCCTCGGCAGCCGCCGAGATGCTGCCGGAGCGAGCGGCGGCATGGAACACGCTGATGGCACGCAGGGGGAGATACATAGGTTCACCGTTTAATTTTTCTACAGATTGATGAAAAATAAATTAATTGTACTTCACCAATAAAGCTTTTAAATTCAGTCACGCACTCGGATCGATGTCGCTGGAATGGCATTGCAGGCCGGTGCAGGCACAGCCGCAGAGCTGTCTTACCTGGATGCGTCGCAAGACCGACCGGCCCGGCCGGACCGGCGGCGGCGCTCCTCCGATACAAGAAAACAGGAGACCCAGCATGAGCAAGATTTCCCCGCGCGGCATGTCGCGCCGTTCCGTCCTGGCTGCCGCCGCCGCCCTGCCACTGGTGAGCATCTGGAGCAAGCCGGCACGCGCTGCCGAATTCAACTACAAGCTGGCCACCGGCCAGTCGCTGGACCAACCCATCAACGCACGTCTGAAGCAGGCCACCGACCGCATCCGCGAAGCCAGTTCGGGTCGTCTGGACATCCGCTTCTTCCCGGCCAGCCAGCTGGGATCGGATACCGACCTGCTGACCCAGGTGCGCACCGGGGGCGTTGAGTTCCTCAACCTGGCCGGCTCGGTCATTTCCACCGTGGTCCCGCTGGCGGCCATCACCAATGTCGGCTTCACCTACTCCGACTACCAGCAGGTCTGGTCCAGCGTGGATGGCGAACTGGGCAAGCTGATCCGCGCGCAGATCGAAAAGACCGGCATGATCTCGGTCTCCAAGGCGGCCGACAACAGCTTCCGACAGATTTCCTCTTCCTCCAAACCGATCAAGAGCCCCGCCGATCTGGCCGGCTATCGTATCCGGGTGCCGGTGTCGCCAATGTTCACCTCGCTGTTCAAGTCGCTGGGCGCCAATCCGACCTCGATCAATTTCAACGAGCTCTATACCGCCTTGCAGACCAAGCTGGTCGATGGCCAGGAAAACGGCCTGGTCGCCATCGATGCCGGCAAGCTCTATGAAGTGCAGAAATACATCAGCCAGACCAACCACATCTGGGATCCGTTCTGGCTGCTGGGCAACCGGCGTGCCTTCCAGGCACTGCCGGACGATCTCAAGGACATCGTGCGACGCGAATTCGACCGTGCCAGCATGGAGCAGCGCGGCGATGTCGAGCAACTGAACGCGTCCCTGAAGGACCAGTTGATCAAGAAAGGCATCACCTTCGATACCGCCAATCGCGACGCCTTCCGCAAGGCCCTCACCGAGGCCGGTTTCTACAAGGAGTGGAAGGACAAGTTCGGTGCTGCGCCCTGGGCAGCGCTGGAAGCCGTCGTGGGGAAGATGGCATGAGCGCCGTGCACAGCCTGCCCTCCGGGGCTGCGCTGGGCCGCCAGGGTGCGCCGCGCAGGGTGATCGACAGTTGCCAGCACTGGCTGCAGAAAGGGGTGGAGTCGCTGGCGGCGGTGGTGCTGGTGGCCGAGGTAGTGATCCTGATGGCGGGCATCATCGCCCGTTCGGTGCTGCACAGTTCGCTGATCTGGAGTGACGAGCTGGCCTCCATTCTCTTCCTCTGGCTGGCCATGCTGGGCTCGGCGCTGGCGGTGCAAAAGAACTGCCATATGCGCCTGAGCTTCTTCGTCTCCAAGCTCTCGCCGCGCATGCAGGTATGGGCCGAAACCCTCGCCGTGGGCGTGACGCTGGTGATGCTGGCGCTGCTGCTGCATCCCAGTATCGACTATGTGGAAGACCAGGGCTTCGTGGAAACGCCGGCCCTGGGCTGGAGCGGCATGGTGCGGGCGCTGGCCCTGCCGGTGGGCTTTGCGGTCGCCCTGGCCAGTTGCGCGCTGCGACTGCTGCAGCATGGCAAGCGCGATCTGTTCACCGTCGCGCTGCTGCTGACATTGCTCGCCGGCGCCTGTTATCTGGGTGCGCCGATGCTCACGTCCATGGGGCAACGCGCCCTGCCGGTGTTCTTCCTCGGCATGCTGGGAATGGCGGTCATGGCCGGGGCGCCGATTGCCTTTGCCTTCGCCATGGCCACCAGCGCCTACCTGCTGTGTACGACCTCGACACCGCTGGTGATCGTGGTGGGACGCATGGATGAAGGCATGAGCAGCCTGATCCTGCTGGCCGTGCCGATGTTCGTCCTGCTGGGACAGCTGGTCCATGCCACCGGGCTGGCGCGGGTGATGGTGGAATTCCTGGCCTCGCTGGTGGGACATGTGCGAGGTGGCATGTCCTACGTACTGCTTGGGGCGATGTTGCTGGTGTCGGGTATCTCCGGCTCCAAGACGGCCGACATGGCGGCGGTGGCACCGGTGCTGTTTCCCGAGATGCGCAAGCGCGGGGTGCAGGACAGCGAGCTGATCTCCCTGCTGGCGGCCTCCGGGGCAATGAGCGAGACCATTCCGCCCTCGCTCGTATTGATCGCCATTGCCTCGGTCACCGGTATCTCGATTGCCGCGCTGTTCACGGCAGGCATCCTGCCGGCCATCGTGCTGGCGCTGGTGCTGGCCGTGGTGGCCTGGTGGCGCGCCGGACGCGATCATGAAGACAAGCCGCGTGCCCCGGCACGCCAGGTACTGCGTACGCTGGCCATCGCCTTCCCGGCGCTGCTGCTGCCCTTCGTGATCCGCACTGCGGTGGTCGAGGGCGTTGCCACGGCAACCGAAGTCTCGACCATCGGCATCGGCTATTCATTGATCGTCGGCCTGCTGATCTATCGTGGCAGCCTGAAGTGGAGCATGGCCATGCCCATCCTGATCCAGACAGCGGCCTTGTCGGGCGCGATCCTGTTCATCGTCGGCGCTGCCAGCGCCATGGGCTGGGCCTTGACGCAATCAGGGTTCTCGCATGACCTGGCCCAGATGATGACGCACGTGCCGGGCGGTGCCACAGGCTTCCTGCTGGTGTCGATCGCCGCCTTCATCGTGCTGGGCAGCGTGCTGGAGGGCATTCCCGCCATCGTGCTGTTTGCGCCGCTGTTGTTCCCGGTGGCGCATCAGCTGGGCATCCATGAGATCCACTATGCGATGGTGGTGATCCTGGCGATGGGACTGGGCGTGTTCGCTCCCCCCTTCGGTCTGTGCTATTACGCGGCTTGCATCATCGGCCAGGTGGCACCGGAGGTCGCCTTGCGCAGGATCTGGTTGTATCTGGGGGTGCTGCTGGTGGGGCTGGTGGCCATTACGTTTGTGCCGTGGATTTCTACTTGTTTTCTTTGAGGGGGGATGGGGATAGAGGTAAGCCCGCTTGCGCGGGCTTTAGTTGACTGGGTTGACCTGGATTGCTTTCGGTGCGCGTTCAACCGTCAGCTAACGCTCGCTGCGCGAGCGAAGGATTCGCCCACGTACCGCGGGCCCGGTTTCGCTTGCAAGCGAAACCCTTCGAATCCCCCCGCGATGTGCTCAAGCACATCGCTAGGTGCCGCCAAACAAAAAAGCCCGCTTGCGCGGGCTTTTTTTATTTGGCGTCCCCTGGGGGATTCGAACCCCCGTACTCACCGTGAAAGGGTGATGTCCTAGGCCTCTAGACGAAGGGGACAAAACGGTTACAACGACAAACTTCCTCGAATCAGCTCTTCCACTAATTCACCCCACATATCCATGTGGGTCGCTGGTGGAGGTAAGCGGGATCGAACCGCTGACCTCTTGCATGCCATGCAAGCGCTCTCCCAGCTGAGCTATACCCCCTGCGAAAGGAAAAGTCCCAAACTCCGGACTATCCAACCTCAAGGTAGCCTGAACAATCAGACTACTTAAAACTATCAATAGCCCAACGGCAATCGGACTATTTCTCTACCTGGCGTCCCCTGGGGGATTCGCCCACATTCTGCGGGCCGCGGAATCGCTTGCAAGCGATTCCCTTCGAATCCCCACGCGATGTGCTCAGCACATTGCTGGACTGCTATAGCCCAACGGTAATCGGACTATTTCTCTACCTGGCGTCCCCTGGGGGATTCGAACCCCCGTACTCACCGTGAAAGGGTGATGTCCTAGGCCTCTAGACGAAGGGGACAATGTACTTTTTGATACCTGCGCTGCCTGCTGGGTGACAGCGCAGATCTCGAAATCTGGCGTCCCCTGGGGGATTCGAACCCCCGTACTCACCGTGAAAGGGTGATGTCCTAGGCCTCTAGACGAAGGGGACAAGCAGGTACTTCAATTCACTTCTACATCTCAAGCTTCGCCTGAAATATCACCGCCAAACATCGGCGGGTCGCTGGTGGAGGTAAGCGGGATCGAACCGCTGACCTCTTGCATGCCATGCAAGCGCTCTCCCAGCTGAGCTATACCCCCGTTGCGAAGAAGCGAGATTATGCAATACCTATTTTCAAAAGACAATATCTTTTTGAAGAATTATTTCCTTTTCTCAAACATATGCCGCTAAACGTGCCTGAACAGCCTCACGGCCGAACAATTGCAGCACGGCGTCAATGGCCGGGGTCTGCAATTGACCCGCCACGATCAGGCGCAAGGGCATGGCCAGCTGCGGCATCTTGATGCTGTGGGCGGCCAGGACTTCCTTGATCATCGGGGCGATGGCTTCCTTGGTCCACTCCACCGTGGCTACGCGCTGGGCGAAGTCGGCCAGGGCCGGCTTGATGGCGTCGGTGATGTGCTGGGCCACCAGCGCCGCGTCGGGGGCCGGCTGACGGTAGAACATCAGGGCCGCGGCGGCGATCTCGTTCACCGTATTGGCGCGGTCCTTCAGCAAGCCGATCACGGCCGCCAGGTCCGGGGCGCCTTCGAAGACGGCGCCCTGCGCTTCCAGCAACGGGCGCACCAGGCCGGCCAGGCGGGTGTTGTCGGCCAGCTTGATGTAGTGGTTGTTGAGCCAGTTCAGCTTTTCCGGGTTGAATTGCGCCGGAGCCTTGGTCAGGTGATCCAGGTCGAACCATTCGCAGAACTGCTGCATCGAGAAGATCTCGTCGTCGCCATGGCTCCAGCCCAGGCGGGCCAGATAGTTCAGCATGGCTTCGGGCAGGTAGCCCTGGGCCGGATAGTCCATCACGCTGACCGCGCCGTGGCGCTTGGACAGTTTTTCGCCATCGGCGCCCAGGATCATGGGGACGTGGCCATATTCCGGCAGCGTGCCGCCCAGGGCCTTGAGGATGTTGATCTGGCGCGGCGTGTTGTTCACATGGTCGTCGCCGCGGATGACGTGGGTGATCTTCATGTCCCAGTCGTCCACCACCACGCAGAAGTTGTAGGTCGGGGTGCCGTCCGGGCGGGCGATCACCAGGTCGTCCAGCTCGCGGTTGGAGATGGTGATGGGGCCCTTGACCACGTCATTCCAGCTGACCTCGCCCTCCTGCGGGTTCCTGAAGCGCACCACCGGCTTGCGCTCGGCGGGGATGGCCGGCAGGGTCTTGCCCGGCTCCGGGCGCCAGGTGCCGTCGTAGCGCGGCTTTTCGCCGGCGGCGCGCTGGCGCTCGCGCATGGCTTCGACTTCCTCGGGGGTGCAATAGCAGTGGTAGGCCGTGCCCTGCGCCAGCATCTGGCCGATCACTTCGCGATAGCGATCCATGCGCTTCATCTGGTAGAACGGACCTTCGTCATGCTCCAGACCCAGCCATTGCATGCCCTCGATGATGGCCTGCACCGCTTCCGGGGTGGAACGCTCGACGTCGGTATCCTCGATGCGCAACACGAAGGTGCCGCCGAAGCGACGGGCATAGGCCCAGGAGAACAGCGCCGTGCGGGCGCCGCCCAGGTGCAGATAGCCGGTGGGACTGGGAGCGAAACGGGTACGTACTTGAGTGGCAGTCATGATCGGGAATGAAAAACCAAAACGGCCTTGGCACGCCAAAGCCGTACAACGGTCAGGGATGGAATCGGAAAGGCGTCATTTTAACGCCTTTGCAGGCGGGCACGCCATGCCGGCGGCCCGCCCGGGAGACTCAACCGGCAACGCTCAGTCGTTCTGCACCACGATGCTGGGGAACTTGCTGGACATGTCGCGTGCCTTCTCGGCCACCTTCACGGCCACCTTGCGGGCGATGGCCTTGTAGATCTCGGCCACCTTGCCCTGCGGATCAGCTACCACGGTGGGGGTGCCGGAGTCGGTCTGCTGGCGGATTTCCATGGTCAGCGGCAAGGCGCCCAGGAAGTCCACGCCGAAGTCGGCGCACATCTTCTCGCCGCCACCGACGCCGAAGATCGGCTCGGCATGGCCGCAGTTGGAGCAGACGTGCATGCTCATGTTTTCCACGATACCCAGGATGGGGATGCCGACCTTCTCGAACATGCGCAAGCCCTTGCGCGCATCCAGCAGGGCGATGTCCTGGGGTGTGGTCACGATCACGGCGCCGGTGACCGGCACCTTCTGCGACAGCGTCAACTGCACGTCGCCGGTGCCGGGGGGCATGTCCACGATCAGATAATCCAGGTCGCGCCAGTTGGTCTGGTCCAGCAGTTGCTGCAGGGCCTGGGTGACGATGGGGCCGCGCCAGACCATGGGTTCGTCGGGGTCGATCATGAAGCCGATGGAGGAGACCTGCAGGCCATGGTTTTCCAGCGGCTCCATGGTCTTGCCATCCTTGGTTTCGGGCTGGCCGGAGATGCCCATCATCATGGGCTGGGAGGGCCCGTAGATATCGGCATCCAGGATGCCCACGCGCGCGCCCTCGGCCGACAGCGCCAGGGCCAGGTTGACCGCCGTGGTGGACTTGCCCACGCCACCCTTGCCGGAGGCGACCGCAATGATGTTCTTGACGTTGCTCTTGAGCTTGATACCGCGCTGCACCGCATGGGCCACGATCTTGAAGTAGACGTTGGCTTCCACGGCGGTCACGCCAGGCAGCTTGCCCAGCGCCTCTTCGACCCTCTGGCGCATCGGTACGACCTGGCTGGCCGCCGGGTAACCCAGTTCCACGTCCAGCAGCACGCGGCCGCCCTCGACGCGGAGGTTGCGGGCTTCCTTGCCCCGGATCAGATCCTTGCCGGTATTGGGGTCGATCACCTGCAACAGGGCCGCCTTGACCTCTTCCACGGTAATGCTCATTGTTTCTCCTTGCTCAGAACCCGCAAGTCTAAACCAATCGGGCCCATGCCGCCCCGGGGCAGGATCAAACCGGAGGCCGAGCCACCGCCCCAACCACGTCCGACCTCATTGCAATGGAGCAACTACTGCGCCCAAGGGCCGCTGGCTGATAGAATGCCCCTCTTTCATGGCAGTTTCTTGCTGCCTCAATCAACCCTCTTGCATCGTCCGTATCGCCAATGAGCACTTCTGCACCTCGCCAACTCTTCGTCACGACCGCACTCCCCTACGCCAACGGCGCGTTCCACATCGGCCACATCATGGAGTACATCCAGGCCGACATCTGGGTCCGGTTCCAGCGAATGCAGGGCAATGAGGTGCACTTCGTGGGCGCCGACGATGCCCACGGCGCGCCCATCATGATCGCTGCCGAGAAGGCCGGCATCACGCCGCAGCAGTTCGTGGCCAACATCGCCGCCGGTCGCAAGCAGTACCTGGATGGCTTCCACATCGCCTTCGACAACTGGAGCTCCACCGACAGCCCGGAAAACCACGAACTGTCGCAGGAGATCTACCGCGCCCTGCGCGATGAAGCCAAGCTGATCTCCACCAAGACCATCGACCAGTTCTATGACCCGGTCAAGAACATGTTCCTGCCGGACCGCTACATCAAGGGCGAATGCCCCAAGTGCGGCACCAAGGACCAGTACGGCGACTCCTGCGAGAACTGCAGCGCCGTCTATGCACCGACCGACCTGAAGAACCCCTACTCGACCCTCTCCGGCGCGACCCCGGTGATGAAGTCCTCGGAACACTTCTTCTTCAAGCTGTCCGACCCAAAATGCGTGGAATTCCTGCGTGAATGGGCGCTGGACAGCAACCGCCTGCAACCGGAAGTGGCCAACAAGGCCCGCGAATGGCTGGATGGCGAAGGCGGCCTGGGCGACTGGGACATCAGCCGCGACGCGCCCTACTTCGGCATCGAGATTCCCGATGCACCGGGCAAGTATTTCTACGTCTGGCTGGATGCGCCCATCGGCTACCTGGCCTCGCTGAAGAACTACTTCGTCAAGACCGGCCGTGATTTCGACGCCTTCATGGCCGATGACAAGACCGAGCAATACCACTTCATCGGCAAGGACATCACCTACTTCCACACCCTGTTCTGGCCCGCCATGCTGAAGTTCGCCGGCCGCAAGACGCCCAATAACGTCTTTGCGCACGGTTTCATCACCGTCAGCGGCGAAAAGATGTCGAAGTCGCGCGGCACCGGCATCTCGCCGCTGCGCTACCTGGACATCGGCATGAACCCGGAATGGCTGCGCTACTACATCGCCGCCAAGCTGAACGCCAAGGTCGAGGACGTGGATTTCAACCCGGACGACTTCGTGGCCCGCGTCAATGCCGACCTGATCGGCAAATACGTCAACATCGCCAGCCGTGCCGCAGGCTTCATCGCCAAGCGCTTCGAAGGTCGCGTCTCCACCCAGTGGGCGACCGCCGACGATGCCTTCCTGGGCAAGCTGCGCGGCGTGGCTGACGAAATCCTTGGCCTCTATGAACAGCGCGAATACGGCAAGGCCTTGCGCCTGGTGATGGAACAGGCCGACACCATCAACGCCTACGTGGACGCCAACAAGCCCTGGGAGCTGGCCAAGGACAGCAGCAAGGACGCGCAACTGCACGAAGTCTGCAGCCGCCTGCTGGAAGCCTTCCGCATCCTGACCATCTACCTGAAGCCGGTACTGCCGCAACTGGCCACCCAGGTGGAAGCCTTCTTCAAGGTGCAACCCTTCCAGTGGAGCGACGTGACCACGCCGCTGGCTGATGGTCACGTCATCAATGCCTACTCGCACCTGATGCAGCGCGTCGATCCCAAGATGCTGGATGCCCTGTTCGAGGCGCCGGAAGCCACTGCAGCAGCGCCTGCTGCGGAAGAAAGCACCATCGAAGAACTGGCCCCGGAAATCTCCATCGACGACTTCGCCAAGATCGATCTGCGCATCGCCAAGATCGTCAACTGCGAAGCCGTGGAAGGCTCCACCAAGTTGCTGCGCCTGACCCTGGATGCCGGCGAAGGCCGCACCCGCAATGTCTTCTCCGGCATCGCCTCGGCCTACAAGCCGGAAGAACTGGTCGGCAAGCTGACCGTGATGGTGGCCAACCTGGCGCCGCGCAAGATGAAGTTCGGCATCTCCGAAGGCATGGTCCTGGCGGCCTCGGCCAAGGACGAAAAGGCCAAGCCGGGCATCTATGTGCTCAACCCGTGGCCGGGTGCCGAACCGGGCATGCGGGTACGCTGAGCACGACCGGCACCGGATCGCCTGCACTGGAGGAGACACCCTATGGATTTCCTGATACGCGAAGCCACATCGGAAGACGCCACCCTGATTGCCGACCTGACCCGGCATAGCTGGGCCAACAAGGTGGCGCCCACCTCCTCCGGCCACCGCGAGGCGGCCGACCATGTGGTGGAAGACCTGCAGCACGGCGGGGCCTTCATCCTGCTGCGCGGCGAGACGCCGGCCGGCTCTGTGCGCTGGCTGCCGCTCGATACCGAGAGCGACGTCTGGGAAATCCGCCGCATGGGCATCGCCCCGGCCTTCCGTGGCGAGCGCCTGTCACAGCACCTGATGGAAGCCCTGATCCACCGCGCCCAGTCGGCCGACGTGCGCGAGCTGCGCCTGGCGGTGCGCACCGACCAGGCGCAACTGGTGGACCTGTATGCCGCCTTCGGCTTCGAGATTGCGCCGGAACTGGAGTACACCCGCGCCAATCCGCACGAGGCAGCGCCGATCGTGATGCGCCGGGTGATGCGGCACTAACGCCTCACCAGGGCCTCACCGAAGCACTCCCGTCCCCTCCTCCCGAACAAGCGACGCCCTGGTGCGTCGCTTTTCTTTTGCCCGCCCCTTCCCCTGGTTCCGCGCCGCCAAACCCAGCCCGGAACAGATGTTCATCAAGCCGTAACAATCGCTCGCTACCATCGTGAAAACGTTGTCAGGCGGCCGTCCCGCCTGGCCTGCCGGGGGGCGGGTCGGGCGCATGGTCCGTTTCTTCACTTTTTCGCAATTTCGCTCTCCAGAAAAGAACAATGGCCCAAGCGGATCGACAGGAAACCGCCTACATGGCGGTGCGCGTGGCGCGCCTCTACTATTTCCAGAACATGACCACGGCGGCCATTGCCGACGAGATCGGCACCTCGCGCGCGACCGTCTCCCGGTTGTTGTCCTACGCGCTGGACCGGGGCCTGGTGGAAATCCGCGTACACGATCCGCAGCAGGTCTCCGGCAGCCTGGAAGCCGCCATCGCCCACCACTTCCGCCTGCGCTCCATCCAGGTGGTGCCGGTGGCCGCCGCCGCCACCGAGAAGGAGACCCTGCAGCGCGTGACCTGCCATGCTGCCGCCTATGTCAATTCGCTGGTGACGCCGGGCACCGTCATCGGCCTGGCCTGGGGTACCACAGTGGCGCAGATCGCCGACCAGTTGCTGCCGCGCCATATGCATGACGTGGACGTGGTGGCGCTCAATGGCTCCGGCAGCGGGGCCAGCTTCATCAACAGCTTCAGCGAATCCATCGTCTCCCGCTTTGCCCAGAACTACGGCGCGCGCGCCCATCACCTGCCGGTACCGGCCTTCTTCGACTATCCCGAGACGCGCAGCGCGCTGTGGCGCGAAAAGAGCATCAAGGCCATCCGCGACCTGCAGGAACGCGCCTCCATCCTGCTCTTCTCCATCGGTGCCGAGGCCACCGGCAGCTACATCCACACCGCCGGCTACCTGGGCGCGGACGAGCGCCGCATCCTGCGCGAAGACGGTCTGGTGGGCGACATCGCCACGGTCTTCTTCCGCGCCGACGGCAGCTGGCGCGACGTCGCCTTCAATGCCCGCAACAGCGGCCCGGACATGGACTGCTTCGCCCGCGCCACCCATGCGCTGTGCGTGGTCTCCGGCATCGGCAAGCTGCCCGGCCTGAAGGCAGCGCTGCGGGGCGGCTTCATCAACGAGCTGATCATCGACGAAACCAGCGCGCGCCTGCTGGTGGAGCAGATCCGCAGCGGCGCGGCGGCGGCCTGATCGCCCGGCCCGCATCCTTAGTCCATCACCAGGAACAGCACATGGCAGCGATTTCCCTGCGCGGCGTCGGCAAACACTGGGGCCAGGCCCAGGCAGTCAAGGACATCGATTTCGAGGTCAAGTCAGGCGACTTCACGGTCCTGCTGGGACCATCGGGTTGCGGCAAGTCCACCACCCTGCGCCTGATTGCCGGGCTGGACAAACCCAGTAGCGGCAGCATTCATATCGACGGCCAGGATGTGACGCAACTGGCACCGGCGCAGCGCCAGATTTCCATGGTGTTTCAGTCCTATGCGCTGTTCCCGCACCTGACGGTGCGCGACAACATCCTGTTCGGCGTGCGCGTGCGCAAGGAGCCGCGCAGCGGCCATGCGGCGCGCCTGCAGCGCGTGGCCGACCTGCTCGGCCTAAGTCACCTGCTGGAACGCCGCCCGGCGCAACTGTCAGGCGGCCAGCAACAGCGTGTGGCACTGGGGCGGGCAATCATCGCCGATGCCCCGGTCTGCCTCATGGACGAGCCGCTGTCCAACCTCGACGCCCAGTTGCGCCAGGAAATGCGGCGCGAAATCCGCACCCTGCAGCAGCAACTGCAGATGACCATGATCTACGTCACCCACGACCAGACCGAAGCCATGAGCATGGCCGACCAGGTGATCCTGCTGCGCGAAGGCCACATCGAACAGGATGCGCCCCCGGCCGAACTGTATGCCCGACCCGCGACCGCCTTCGCCGCCCGCTTCATCGGCACGCCGCCGATGAATCTGCTGGCGCTGGCGCCGCATCCCCAGGGCATGGCCATCAGCGGCAGCACGGTGCTCATCCCCACCGCCAGCCAGCTGCCGCTGCAGCTGGGTCTGCGTCCCGAGCACATCCGCCTGGCCGACCAGGGCGTGCCGGCGCAGGTGGAGACGGTCGAGTACTTCGGTGCCGACACCATCGTGGGTGCGCGCATCGGCGCGGCCTCCCTGCTGGTGCGCGCCCCCGGCCAGCACCGACTCGCCATTGGCGAGACCGTGCACCTGGCCTGGGATGAACGTGACCAGACCTTCTTCGAAGGCGACAGCGGCCGACGCCGCCCCTGAACCAACGACCGATTTCCGCAGCAAGCCAACCTTCCACCTCATGGAGATGCATCATGCGTAGAACCTTCCTCAAGTCCCTGGCCGCACTGGCCGTCAGCGCCGCTTTCAGCGCCCCGGTCCTGGCCGCCAACCCGGTCGAGATCAGCTTCTATTACCCGGTCGCCGTCGGCGGCGCAGTGACCAAGACCATCGACAGCATGGTGGCCGACTTCGAAAAGGCCAACCCCGACATCAAGGTCAAGGCCATCTATGCCGGCACCTACCAGGAAAGCATCGTCAAGGCGCTGACCGCCTTCAAGGGCGGCACCCCGCCGACCCTGGCCGTGCTGCTCTCCACCGACCTGTTCACCCTGATCGACGAAAACGCCATCGTTCCCATCGACAGCCTGGCCAACAGCGCCGAAGACAAGAAGTGGATCGACGGCTTCTACAAGGGCTTCATGGAAAACAGCCAGACCGAAGGCAAGACCTGGGGCATCCCCTTCCAGCGCTCGACCATCGTGATGTACTACAACAAGACCCTGTTCAAGGACGCCGGCCTGAACCCCGACAAGGCGCCCGCCACCTGGAATGAGATGGTGGAGGCCGCCAAGAAGCTGACCAAGCGCGACGCCGCCGGCAACGTCAGCCAGTGGGGTGTGAAGATTCCTTCCACCGGTTTCGGCTACTGGATGTTCCAGGCCATGACGGCCTCCAACGACACCCTTCTCATGAACAGTGCCGGCACCAAGACCTATTTCGACAAGCCCGGCGCGGTGCAGGCCCTGCAGCACTGGGTTGACCTGGCCGCGCGCGACAAGGTGATGCCGGCCGGCGCCATCGAATGGGGCACCACGCCCAAGGACTTCCTGGAACAGAAGGCCGCCATGGTCTGGACCACCACCGGCAACCTGACCAATATCCGCACCAACGCCAGCTTCCCCTTCGGCGTGGCGATGCTGCCGGGCATCAAGCATCCGGGCAGCCCCACCGGTGGCGGCAACTTCTATGTCTTCAACAAGACCTCCCCGGCCGAGCAGCAGGCGGCGATGAAGTTCATCCGCTTCGCCACCGAACCGGCGCGCGCAGCCCAGTGGTCGATCGCCACCGGCTACGTGGCACCGCGCCAGGACGCCTGGGATACGCCGGAAATGAAGAAATACCTGCAGGACGTCCCGGCCGCCGACGTCGCCCGCGAACAGATGAAATATGGCGTGGCCGAACTCTCCACCCACGACAACCAGCGCGTGACCAAGGCCTTGAACGACAACCTGCAGGCCGCGCTGTCCGGCACCAAGACCCCGGACGCCGCCTTGAAGGACGCCCAGCGCGAAGCCGAGCGCATCCTGCGCGCCTACGGTCGCTAAGCGCCGCCTGCACAAGGCCTGCCGATGAAACGCCTGCCCTCCTCCGTGCTGCCCTGGCTGCTGCTGTCGCCGGCGATGGTGCTGCTGATCGCCTTCACGCACTATCCGGCGCTGGCGACCCTCTGGCACAGCTTCTTTTCCACGCCCAAGGGGGCAAGGCCGTCGGTCTTCGTCGGCCTGGACAACTACCGGCTCATGGTCGAGGACCCGGTGTTCTGGCAGGCCCTGTGCAACAACCTCTGGTTCGCCCTGGGCACCATCCCGGTGGCGATCGCCCTGGCCATCCTGATGGCGCTGTGGGTCAACGAGAAACTGGCCGGGCGCGGCGTGCTGCGCCTGGCCTATTTCACGCCCACGGTGTTGCCGATGATCGCCGTGGCCAATATCTGGCTGTTCTTCTACACGCCGCAGTACGGCCTGCTGGAGCAGATCACCGGCGCGCTCGGCCTGCCCTCGCACAACTGGCTGGGCAATCCGCATAGCGTGCTGGCTGCGCTGATGGTGGTGGCGATCTGGAAGGAAGCCGGCTTCTTCATGATCTTCTACCTGGCCGCGCTGCAACAGATTTCGCCAGTGCTGGCCGAGGCGGCGGCGCTGGAGGGGGCATCGCGCTGGCAATACTTCTGGCGGGTGCAGTTTTCCTTGCTGATGCCGACCACCCTGTTCGTGCTGATCAACGCGCTGATCAATGCCTTCCGCCTGGTGGACCATATCGTGGTCATGACCCGGGGCGGTCCCGACAACGCCAGTTCGCTGCTGCTGTACTACATCTATGAAGTCGGCTTCGCCTTCTGGGATTCGTCGTATGCGGCGGCCCTGACGGTGGTGTTGCTGGCCTTGCTGGGCGTCATCGCGCTGGTGAAATTCCGCATTCTCGACCGCAGGACCCACTACCAATGAACGCCCCTGGCTCCCCCTTCGGCCAGCACCGCCGCGTGCTGGAAACCCTGTCCGCCTGGGTGCTGGCGCTGCTGTGGCTGTTGCCGCTGCTGTATGCGCTGTGGACCGCCTTCCACCCGGCTGCCTACGCCACCCGCTTCGTGCCGGATGCGCCGCTGACCTTGCAGAACTTCGTCAATGCCTGGCAATCAGCGCCGTTCCTGCGTTATTTCCTCAATACCTTCCTGCTGGTGACGATGATCCTGGCAGCCCAGGTGGTACTGGCCACGCTGGCCGCCTATGCCTTCGCGCGCTTCACTTTCCGTGGCAGTAATGTGATGTTCATGCTGGTATTGCTGCAATTGATGGTGATGCCCGACATCCTCATCGTGGAGAACTACCAGACCATGAACCTGCTGGGCCTGCGCGACACCATCCTCTCCATCGGCCTGCCCTACTTCTCCTCGGCCTTCGGCATCTTCCTGCTGCGCCAGACCTTCAAGACGGTGCCCCGCGAACTGGATGAAGCCGCCACCGTGGAAGGGGCCTCGGCCTGGCAGATCCTGATGCAGGTCTACGTACCGCTGGCGCGGCCGATCTACATCGCCTTCGGGCTGGTATCGGTGAGCACGCACTGGAACAACTTCCTGTGGCCGCTGATCGTGACCAACTCGGTGCAGTCGCGGCCGCTGACGGTGGGCCTGCAGGTGTTTTCGTCGACGGACCAGGGGGTGGACTGGTCCATCATCACCGCCGCCACGCTGATGACCTCGGCACCGCTGCTGCTGGCCTTCCTGCTGTTCCAGCGG
Organism: Herbaspirillum sp. AP02; assembly: GCF_015767275.1. Taxonomy (GTDB): domain Bacteria; phylum Pseudomonadota; class Gammaproteobacteria; order Burkholderiales; family Burkholderiaceae_D; genus Herbaspirillum. The sequence continues at coordinate 106,262 of NZ_JADWMY010000006.1, read as the reverse complement.
CAGTTCGTGCAGTCGTTCATGCGGGCGGGGATACGCTGAAGAAATGCAGTCAAGTCAGGGGTTTCGGCGTGCGAGCTGTAGTACCACCTGTGCCAGCAGATGGTCAATCTCGGCCATCGCCAGTCCGATGTCGGCATCGCTTACCGCAAGGCGCGCTGCACCAAGCTGGGTCGACGAAATGGCCTGGCTTGCGTGGCGCACTTCGGCGATACGCAATTGCGTCTTCGCCAACGCCAACTGGGCATGAGCGACAGTGATGGCCTCCTGTGCCTCGGAAACTTTGGACAATGCATTCTGTCGTTCGATTTCTTGGTCTCGCTGGATCTTGTCGAGCCGGATGCGGGCCTGTTCGTAGACCGCCACCGCCTGCACCACGCGCTGGTCTTTCTGGCCACCGTCGAAGATGTTCCAGCGCAATTGAATGCCGACGCTGGCGCGCTCCCGGCCGAACTCGTCATAGACGCGGCCATATCCGCTATCAGCCCTACCCGTTCCCGAATAACGTGCAACCAGATCGACCAAGGGGCGGTAATCCGCTTGCGCCTGGCCTATGCGCGCCTTGGCGGCATCCATTTCCCCCTGTGCCGTCATGCTCTCACTATCTTGGATCAGGTTGAGTTCTCCAAAAATACGCTCTATACCAATCGATGCGGGAGGCTCGGACAAGTGTGGCAGTCCGGCCGTCCCCTGCCTACCCGGCGTCATCCCTAACGAAAGAACGTAACGAAGCTGGGCATCGCGCAAGGCACGCGCGGCTCCCCGTTGCTCGATGTCGGCCTTCTGCAGCTCCAGCAACTTGGCCTCCCGCTCAACAAGGGCCAGCAAGCGTTTCTGTAATCGAACGGCCGACTCCTCTGATTCCGCTCGCGCCTGTAGCAGCCGATGGTCGGCGCGCTGCATCGTCAGTTGGGCCTTTTGCAGGCCCCAATAGGCAGCGGACAACTCCTGCGCGATCTTTTTCCGCGTCGAATCGTGACGTGCCTGCGCCTGCGTCTTCTCCGCCCTGGCTTCGTCGACCCGCGCAGTACGTGCACCGCCTGAATAAACTCGATAACTCAACTCCAGCGCGCCGCCCGCCTGATAGCCTGGCGTCGTACTTTTGACCTGGATAGGGATACTGACATTGTTGAATTTTCCATTAATGTCCAGGCCGGAGAAGTCATCGTAGGAACGTACACGTTGCAGCTGCGAGGACAAGTCGAGGGAGGGGAAAAATGCGCCGCGCGCCTCTTCGACGCGTGCCTGCAGCCGTACCAGGTTGAGGCTTTCCATGGCCACCTCATCACGAATGGACAAGGCCAGACGCAGCGCGTCTTCGAAGGAAGCCGGAGCGGGCTGTTCAATCACGGCCCCCGAGGCCACGGCTGCCGCGACCAGCAAGCCGCCAGCGGCCAGGGAGGTAAGCAGTCTTCTATTCATAACGTAATGCCGTCACCGGGCGCAAACGCGCTGCCCGTTGCGCCGGGATCAAGCCCGACAATAACCCGACCACAATCGACACCAACAATCCAAGCAAGGCCATCGACCAGGAAGGAATCAGCGGAAATCCAGTCAACCATGCCAGTGCAATGCCAATCAAGACGCCTGCGAGCAAGCCCAGCAGGCCTCCCAATGTGCTGATGAGTACCGACTCCATTAGAAACTGGAACAGAATATGTTGGCCAGTCGCACCGACGGCCTTGCGCAGGCCAATTTCGCGGGTACGTTCCATGACCGACGTACTGATGACATTCATGATTCCCATCCCCCCCACCAGCAAAGAGATTGAAGCAGCCACCACGCCAATGAGAGAGACGCCACGCAAGATTCGCTCGGCCGTACCGATGTACTTAGCCATGGTGTCGGACTGGTAGGCATATCGATGCTGATGCGCACGCTCGAAGAAGGACACTAGCTCCGCCGCAGCCGCGTCGGCGCGCTCCAGCGCAATCGCTTCGGCTTGAACGAAGTGGATGATCTTGCTCCCCAGTTGCTGCTGCAAGGTGGTGTATGGGAGGAGAATTTGGTTATTGCTATCCTGCCCACCGGCTGACCCTATGCTGGCGAGAAAGTCACGACTTTTCCGCTCCGTCAGGCCGATGACGGTGTATCTTCGTTCGCCAATGCGCAAAGCCTTGCCCACCGGATTACTGGAGGAACCAAACAGGTCGGCGGCGACGGTCGGGCCGATCACGGCCACGCCATGCCTTTTGACGATATCGTCCGGAAGGAAGAAGCGCCCGCTAGACAGCCTGTCGTTGTTGATGGCCAGGTAATGGCTGTTGACTCCGATGACCTGTGCATTGCTGTAGGCGCTGGCCGCTCGCACCAGCCATTGCCGCTCGCGCACTTGAATCACTGGCGAGAGACGCCTGACGTCGTTACAGCAATGTTTCTCCATCAGATCCAGATCGCTATTATCAAAGCCAGTCCCCTGACGTTGGGTCGTATCTGGTTTCTTCTCCTGATTCAACCGGAATACCCATACCGACCGCAGCCCGAAGGTCTCCAGTTCGTCGAAAATCAGACGCCGCCCGCCTTCACTGATCGTGCCGACAGCCATGACGGCCGCCACACCGACAGCTACGCCGAGGATGCTCAGCACGCTGCGCAGGCGATTATCCTGTAGCGAGATACCGGCCTGAACTAGCCCGTCCTTGCAGAAGCGCCAGTAATGGTGAAGCTGGTTCATACGAGCCCTCCATCCAGCCGACCGTCCCGCAAACGGATGATCCGGCCGGCGAAGGCGGCTATTTCTTCATCGTGCGTCACCATCACAACGGTGATGCCCCTGCGATTCAGTTGCGAAAATAATTGCATGATGTCGGCGCTGGATAACGAGTCCAGGCTACCGGTGGGTTCATCGGCAATGATGATGTCAGGGTCGTTGACCAAGGCACGCGCGATGGCTACGCGCTGTTGCTGTCCGCCTGAGAGTCGCGCCGGCGAATGTTCAGCTCGATCCACCAAGCCCACCATTTCCAGCATTTTCCCGGCTTTCTCGCGACGCCGCTCCGCGCTCAGGCCGGCGTATAGCAGCGGCAACTCCACGTTTCTGATAGCGCTGATGCGCGGCACAAGGTTGAACAATTGAAACACGAAGCCCAAGCGCCGGTTTCGTATTCCGGCTAGCGCCGACTCCGATGCGCCTGCCAGCTCGACGCCATCCATTCGGTAACTTCCACCATCGGGCTCATCCAGGCATCCGATGATATTGAGCAAGGTCGACTTGCCCGAGCCTGACGGTCCCATGATGGCGATGAATTCGCCACGCCTGACCGCAAGCGATATTCCGTGCAAGACGCCTACCGTCTTGTCGCCCAGTAGATAGGACTTCTCCAGGTCTCGGATCTGGATCATCGCGCAGCTCCGGCAGAGGATACCTTGACGGCGTCCCCATCATGCAGCGCCTTTCCCTGGTCCAGCAGAACCATTTCACCCTCATTCAGTCCCGACAGAATTTCGCTACCACCGAAATCCTCAATGCCCGTCTTCACTTCCCTGAAGCGAACGCGATTTTGCACTGCGGTGACGACATAACGCTTCCCATCTCGCGACAGGATCACCTTAGAGGGCAGCTTCAGAACATTTTCACGCGCAGTCACTTCCAGCCGAACGTCCACCTGCTGTCCTAGCAGCAATGGCGCCGTGATATTGGCCATCCCGACTCGGAAAGCCAGTTGATTAAGCGAACCATCACGGCTGGTCGCGGGAGCAACCCAGGTGATCGTCCCCGTCCACACCTGGCCCGGAAAACCCTCGCTGGTGATCAGCACGGTCTTGCCCAGAGTGACAGCAGCGCTATCACCGGCATCCAGACGTGCTTCGATTTCGCGCCCTTGCAACGGACTCAGGCGAAACAACACATCCCCTATCCACTACGACCGGCCCGGCTTTTGCAACTCCGCCAAATTCGGTATCTCCTTTAGCCGCCATAACGGGGCCTTGTTCCAGCTTTTTGACATTGAGTTCCATGATCTTCCTTTCACATATGAATGCAACAAATCGGCTGTTGCGGCCGTGCCTCCGGAAGCGGAGGCGTAACTACGCCTTCTACCTTACTTCGTCGGTTCGATCTCTATTTCGTGGCCCAACTCAGCAAAAACAGCGATGAGATCGGAAACGGTGGATAGGTCATTGAGCCGCTGAAGGTAACGATCATCCACCTGGATATTGAAACGCTCCTCCAGTGTCCAGAGCACCGTGGCAAAGCCCAGAGAATCAATCCCGATATCGGAGAGCAGATCCGCCGGCCGCAACGTTCTCACCTCCTTGACCTGAACAGTGTTGGCAAAGAGGATGGAGGAAAAATCGTCGTAAGTTAGTTTCATCGATACGCCCCAAAAATGAGAGAAACGTTGTTATTTCCGAACCCGAACGAGTTCTTCATTGCAATCCGTATTTCCTTGCGAAGGCCCGATCCAACCAAAATGTTCAGGCCAGAACTGCGGTCGGCATACCGTATCGGCGTCACGAATGATTCCTCGATGGACTTGATGACGTGCAGCGATTCCAATGCCGCCGACGCGCCAAGAAGATGCCCGCTCAGTTGCTTGGTCGGTGTTACGTGAATCCTGTCAAGCGATTGACCGAACACGGTTCGCAGTGCAAGTAGTTCGGCATCGTCGTTGAGCCTGGTTCCTGTGCCATGTGGATTGATCAGGTCGATTTCATCCGGGGCTACTCCAGCATCGACGAGCGCGGCCTTCATCGCCGCCACCAGGTCGGCGCCGTCGGGCAGTGGTGCAACCGGGTGGTAGGCGCCACCCGAGGCACCGTAGCCTAAAAGCTCGGCATGGATTCTGGCACCACGCTTGATGGCGCTGGACTCAGCCTCCAGCAGCAACATGGCAGCACCTTCGCCCATGACGAAGCCGTCGCGGTCATCGGAAAATGGGCGGCAAGCGACAGCGGGCGTATGGTTCCTAGTTGTCATCGCTCGCAATCGGTCAAAACCCGAGAAGACCAGTGGCGACATCGTAGCTTCCACGCCGCCGGTCAACACCGCATCGCAGCGACCACTGCGAATCATGTCCGCTGCAACGCCAATAGCATGGGCGCTGGAGGAACAGGCGGTAGAGATGGTCAGCTGTGGGCCTGTCAACTTCCACTGGATGGCAACCCGACTCACAATGGCATTGGGGTCCACGAAGGGCACAGTCAACGGGCTGATACCACGCGACCCGTTCCGGTGGAGCGCCGCGATTGCCTCCTCCGTGAAATACATACCACCCAGTCCACTGCCAAGACACACTCCCATGCTCCGTTGCGTCATCGCGCTCAAATCCTGCTCATGCACAAGGTCAGCTACAGTAGCGAGCGAGAAGCGGGTGTTGCGTGAAACAAGTTTTAAGTCAAATCCAGAAGCTGAGTCGAGAGCGTGATTGTCATCAACCTCTGCTGCAATCGTAGTCCGATATCCAGAGGTATCAAACCGCGATATCGGAGCCGGCGCCGAGCACGCTTGCCGCAATGCTCCCCAGCTCTTCTCAATGCCATAACCGAAAGGGGTCACACATCCCATGCCAGTAACGACGACTCGCCTGTTCATTTTTCCCGATGTCATGGTGGTCTCCTCCTTGAAATTACGTGCAGCCAGCTATGCGATGACCCTTGAGTAGAATCACGAAATTCGTGTTAGCGCCTCTCCGGAAAAATTCACCGGCCTCCAGGCCGATTGGTGCGCTCAATAAACCTGATCGTTGGCGGAATATATCGGCGAAAAACGCAAATACCAGTTCGTGGCCGGATGTAGTTCCATTTTCTTTAAAGACTACGAGATTTTTTTTGCTGGATTTCTATTTATGACTGCTTCGTTGCCATCATTAGAAAGTCACAACTGCCGACGGAATAATGTTTGCGTACGCTCGTAGCGAAGGGGCAATGAGGGAGTACCGACGCGTCGGACGGTCAAGTGGAGATGAGTAAAGGCCAGTCAAATAAGTCGACAACGGCCCGTAACTCTGATGGGATGGAGAAGATGAAATTGCAGAAGGACGACGCGATTTGACCAGGGGTTGCCACGTCGGTACAAACTAGTGGCCCGATATCTCCGAAATCGACATCCGCACCACCTTCCGGGTGGTCATGTCGAAATGGACGTTGAAGAGGCGATCCTCGTGGACGTAGTGGTATTTCCAGTCCCACACTTCCTCATTCTTGCGGGCAAACTGCACCACGCTGCGCGGGCGGCCGAACTGGCGGCGGATCTGCTCGGCGCTCATGCCCGGGCGGATGGTGTCGAAATGTTCCTGGGTCAAGACCTGGGTGTAATCGACCAGCGTGCCGGAGGCGCCGATGGCGAACATCCAGGTGCGGATGCCTTCCGGGCCTTTCGGATATTCCAGTGTGCGGGCGCCGTTGCCGTCGTCCCAGATGGTGTCGGGCTGGCCCATGACGCCGCGTACGTCGGCCTCGCTGGAAATGCCCTTCTGCAACTTGTCCAAACCGAACTCCTGGATGGGATTGCCGTTGCGGTCGCAGCCGAACATTGCCAAAGCAGCAAGAAAAGCGCCGAATTTTCCGGCATGGCGACGCAGGCGTATGAATAAGGGTTCACGCATAGGTATTTGATTATCCCTGATGAAGACAAGGTAAAATACGGCCTCTGTGTAACATTTGGCCTGAAAATATCATGCTCTTCGGAAAAAAGACCACCTACGTATCTGAGATCACCCAGTTCATCGACGAACTGAAGACGAAGAACCCGAAGCTGGAAGAATCGCAACGCGACGGCCGCGCCCTGCTGTGGGACAAGGAACCGCTGGACCTGGACAAGTCCGCCCGTGACAAGGCCTCGCGCGTAGCGCAGCAGCCCTACGTCTACCAGAGCCACTAAGCTTTTCGCATGACGGCTCAAGCAGGTGGCGCCGAATCCGCCGGTCAGGCCGGCGCGGAACCCAGCGCCGACGCCATCGACATCACCCCCGCAGGACAGCAGGACAGCACGCCCGATGTGATCGACGGCGTGGCATTGGCACGTCTGTATGGCGAACCGCTGTTCCAGCTGCCCAATGACCTCTACATCCCGCCGGATGCGCTGGAGGTCTTCCTGGAAGCCTTCCAGGGACCGCTGGACCTGCTGCTGTACCTGATCCGCAAGCAGAACTTCAACATCCTCGACATCCCGCTGGCGCAGGTCACCGCCCAGTACCTGGAATACGTCGAACAGATCCGCAAGCAGAACCTGGAGCTGGCCGCGGAATACCTGCTGATGGCGGCCATGCTGATCGAAATCAAGTCGCGCATGCTGCTGCCGGCCAAGAAGGCCGAGCCCGGCGAGGACCCCGAAGACCCCCGTGCCGAGCTGGTGCGACGCCTGCTGGAGTACGAGCAGATCAAGCTGGCCGCCCAGGAGCTGGACCAGTTGCCGCAGGTCGGCCGCGACTACGTGCGCACCCAGGTGCATATCGAGCAGACCGTGGTCACCCGCTGGCCCGACGTTGACATGAACGACCTCAAGGCGGTCTGGGCCGATATCCTCAAGCGCGCCAAGCTGACCCAGCACCACCACATCAGCCGCGAGGAACTGTCGGTGCGCGAGCACATGACCGGCATCCTGCGGCGCCTGCAGTCGGCGCGTTTCGTGGAGTTCTCGGACCTGTTCGATCCCTCGCGTGGCGTGCCGGTGGTGGTGGTCAACTTCATCGCCCTGCTCGAGCTGGCCAAGGAGACGCTGATTGAGATCACCCAGGCCGAAGCCTTCGCCCCCATCTATGTCAGACTGTCGTACTCGCCCAGCTAGGCTGGCGAGGATCACTGACATCCCCGGGCAGCGCGCACATGGCAGCCGCGCCGTCCGACCCGCAACCAGAGACTCCGCATGAAAATCATTTCCTCCATCGAAGAACTCCGCGACCACCTGCGCGGCCAGTTGCGCACCGCCTTCGTGGCGACCATGGGCAACCTGCACGAAGGTCACCTCTCGCTGATGCGCCTGGCGCGCACTCACGGCGACCCGGTGGTGGCATCAATCTTCGTCAATCGCCTGCAGTTCGGCCCCAACGAGGACTTCGACAAGTATCCGCGCACCTTCCAGGACGACGTCGAGAAGCTGGAGAAGGAAGGCGTCTACGTGCTCTTCGCGCCGACCGAAAAGGACATGTATCCGGAACCGCAGGAATACCGCGTGCAGCCGCCCAACGATCTGGGCAACATCCTGGAGGGCGAGTTCCGCCCCGGTTTCTTCACCGGCGTATCGACCGTGGTGATGAAGCTGTTCTCCTGTGTGCAGCCACGCGTGGCGGTGTTCGGCAAGAAGGACTACCAGCAGCTGATGATCGTGCGCAACATGGCGCGCCAGTTCGCCCTGCCTACCGAAATCGTCGGCGCCGAGACCTACCGCGCTGAAGACGGCCTGGCGCTGTCCTCGCGCAATGGTTATCTCTCGGCCGAGCAACGTGCCGAGGCGCCCTTGCTCTACAAGGTGTTGAACGATGTCGCCAATGAAGTGCGCGGCGGTCAGCACAATGTGGCGCTGGTGGAGCAACTGGCCATGGAACGCCTGGCCGGGCGCGGCTGGCAGCCCGACTACGTGGCCGTGCGCAAGCGCATCGACCTGCAGCCGCCCTCGGCCGCCGATATGGAACAGGGGACGCCACTGGTGGTGCTGTCGGCCGCCAAGCTGGGTGCGACCCGTCTGATCGACAACCTCGAAGTCTGACGCATGCGGGCGGCCGCGCCATTCGGACTGGCCGTCCTGGCCGTGGCCACCAGCGTTGCCGCCCATGCGGCCATCACCGTGCAGGACGACCTGGGCCAGAACGTGACTCTGGCGCAACCTGCACAGCGCATCGTCAGCCTGGCACCACATGTGACCGAACTGCTTTACGCGGCCGGCGCCGGTGCACGAGTGGTCGGCGTCAGCAACCATAGCGACTATCCTCCGCCAGCAGCCAGCCTGCCCACCCTGGGCGGCTACAACGCGCTCGACATGGAGCGCATCCTCAGCCTGAAGCCGGACCTGATCGTGGCCTGGCACAGCGGCAACAAGCCGCTGCAGCTGGCACGTCTGCGCAGCTTCGGCATCCCCATCTATGAGAGCCAGCCGGCCGACTTCGGCATGGTGGCCGGCTCTCTGGAAAAGCTGGGCCACCTGGCGGGCAGCGATGCCGCCGCGCAAGCTGCTGCTGCGAGCTTCCGCGCCCGCTGGCGACAACTGGCCACGCAATACCAGGGTCGCCCGCCGGTGAGCGTGTTCTACCAGATCTGGAGCCAACCGCTGATGACGCTCAACGGCCAGCACATGGCCTCAGCCGTGCTACGTCTGTGCGGCGGCCGCAATCTCTTCGCCGACCTGCCGCAACTGGTGCCCACCATCAGCGCAGAAGCCGTGCTGGCGGCCGATCCCCAGGTCATCCTCACCCCCGGTGACGCACGCGACCAGCCGCTGGAACGCTGGAAGCAATTCCCCCGCCTGCGGGCGGTGCGCGACGGGCAGCTTTATACGATCAATGCGGACTGGATGAACCGGGCCGGGCCGAGAGTGCTGGAGGCCGCCGAAGAGGTCTGCGGAAAGCTGGAGCAGGCGCGCCGGATGGCGCCTGCACAATAAAAAACATCCCTCGCCAGGAGGGATGTCGAGGATCAGGGAGTGATCTTCAGAAGCGGTATTTCAGGCCGGCTGCGAAAAAGTTCACGTCGGCATTGGAGTGGCCGGCCAGATCTTCATAACGGGTGTAGCCGCCATTGATGCTGACGATCTCGCTCAGATCGTATTCATAGCCCAGACCCAGCAGGTAACCGGTCCCCGACTTGGACGCCCGTTCGCTGACGCTGCCGGAGAATCCGAGATCACGATACTCATAGTGAGCGTCTTCGGTGAGCTTGGCCTGGGTGATCCCCCCTTTGAAATAGAGTCCCGGCAGGACGTTGGAGAATTTGTAGGAGGCGGTCAGATCGAAACCGCTCACGCGTGCCTTGGCACTGTCTCGCGAGAAGTGGTCCGTCTTTTCCACACTGGTTGCGCCGATGCGGAAGTAGCCCATCTCGACAGAGAAATTGGGAGTGAACTGATACCCGCCCCCAAAGCGAAACATGCCAGCATCGTTTTTCTCGATGGTGCCTGGCGAACGCTCGACATCAAGATCGTAGTGCGCTGCGCCGCCTTCGAGACCGACATAGAAGCCCTGCCCGGACTTCACGGCCTGTGCCGACGCGGTGACACTGACGACCGACAGCACGCCGGCGGCCAATAATTGCATTTTCTTCATCTGTTCCTCTTGTCATGATGTGAAAGAAACTTCCCGGCAGACTGAACCGACTGGACGGGAGCGGCTACCGGAAACACGAGGTACGTGGCCCGGATAGCCGGCGGCGATGATAGAAGTGGTGCAAATGCAGAGGAAGCGTAGCGAAAAATGGCAACGGAAATCTCGAAGACTCACGACAGCCAAATTAATAAATGTGGAGATTGAAGCGAATTTTGCGACGTCGATGTGGCGCGCAAGCGACGTCGCATTTAGTCGAGCGGCAAGGGCAGGAACTGCACCACCCCGTCTGCGGCGACCGGCACAAAGCGACAGCCGAAGGCGGCCTCCAGCGCCGCTGGCCGGCATATCTCCTGCGCAGGCCCAGCCCAGCGCTGCCCCTCACCGAGCAAGAGCACATGGGTGGCGAAACGGCTGGCCAGGTTGATATCGTGGCAGCTTGCCACCACGGCCTTGCCTTCTGCCGCGAGGGCGCGCAGCAAGGTCATGAGCTGCAGTTGCGCGGCGACGTCCTGGTGCGAGGTCGGTTCATCCAGCAGATACAGACCAGGGTCCTGTGCCAGCAAGGTCGCCAGGCCGACACGCTGGCGCTCGCCACCGGAGAGCCGGAGCAGGTCCGCGGCAACCAGCGACGACAGGCCCACCCGCTCCAGCGCGTCCAGCGCCAGTATCCGATCCTGCGCGGCCGGCTGCCATCCGCCTCGATGTACGAAACGTCCGGCCAGCACCGCCTCGATCACGGGCATGGAAAAGGCATCATGCTGCTGTTGCAGCAGCAGGCCGCGATGACGGGCCATCTCCGCCGGCGAGAGAACTTGCAGTACCTGTCCCTGCAATAGCCACTGCCCGGCGTGGGTTGCCTGCAGGCCGGCGGCGGCGTGCAGCAGCGTGCTCTTGCCGATACCGTTGCGCCCCAGCACGCACCAGAATTCCCCGGGTCGCACCTGCCAGTCCAGGCCTTCCAGCAGGATGCGGGAGCCCACCTGCAACGACACCTGCTGCGCCTGCAATAGGAAGAAAGCAGGGGCGCTCATGAACGCCCCCGCGCCAGCAACCACAAAAAGCAAGGCACCCCGATCAGCGCCGTGATCACGCCCACCGGCAACTGCACCGGGGCGACCACGGTACGCGCCAGCAGGTCAGCCAGGGTCAGTGCCGCGCCGCCGCCCAGCATGGCGCCCGGCAACAGCAGCCGCTGGTCGTTGCCGATCAGCAGGCGCAGACCATGCGGCACCACCAGCCCGACAAACCCGATGGTGCCGGCCATGGCCACCGCCATCGCGGTGCAGGCCGCAGCCGTACACAACACCATCACGCGCAGCCGCAGCACCGGCACGCCCAGCAACTGGGCGAAGGCATCGCCCCGCGTCAGCAGGTTCAGGGCCGGTGCAAAGCGCAAGGCCCATAGCAGGGCCAGTAGCAGTACCGCCGCGGTCGCCGGCAGCAGCCGGGCATCGTCAAGATCGCCGATCAGCCAGAACACCATGCCGCGCAATTGCGCATCAGGGGCCACCGACAAGGCCAGGGAGATCAGCGCACCGAAGCCGGCCGCCAGCATCACCCCGGTCAGCAACAGGCGCTGGCTGGACAGCAGGGGCGAAATCGCCAGATGCCGCAGGGACTGGCGCACCAGCCCGAACAACAGCAGCATCGCCACGGCCGCGCCCAGCAGGGCGCCCGGCGCGGTCGCCAACTGCACCGGCCAGCCCAGATGCAAGGCCGCCAGCATGGCCAGCAAGGCGCCCGCCGCCGAGCCGCCAGAGAGGCCCAGTACATAGGGATCCGCCAGCGGATTGCGCAGCAGCACCTGCATCAGGGCGCCCGAAAGGGCCAGTGCCGCCCCCACGGCAAAGGCCGTCAGCGCACGCGGCACGCGCAGGGACAGCAGCAGCGAAACCGTGTCGACCGAGGCCGAAGGACGCAGGCAACCGGTGCTGCCGCACAAGGCCGCTGCCGTCAGCGACAGCAGGGACAACAGCAGCAAGGTGCACAGCACGGGGAGGAAGCGTCGCATCGGCGGCAGGCTCGGGTCAGGAAGGAAAAATCAGTGGCTCCGCATCAGAAGTCATAGCGGGCCGTGAATTTTACCGCCCGCCCATCTTCCGGGTAGATGCCCGAGACCGAACCGCCACTGCAGTCATAGGCCTGGGAGTAATACTTGCGGTCGGCCAGGTTGGTCCCGGTCAGGGCAAATTCCCAGGCACTCACGCGCAGGGCGTAGCGGGCGTCGAAGGTGGTGAAGGAAGGCATCCTGGCGCAGGTGTTGGCGAAATCGTTGCCCATGCGCTGGCGGTCCACCCAGCGCGCACCGACATCGGCGCTGTGCTGGCCGGACTTCCAGTTGAGCCGGGTGGTGAAGGTATTGGCCGGCACCAGCGCCAGTTGCTTGCCGCTGTTGGCCCCCTCCTCGAAGCGGGCGTCGATGTGCTGGTAAGTGGCGTTCACGCCCAGGGTCTCGGTCAGCTGCAGCCGGCCCTCCACTTCCACGCCCTGGTGGCGGGTAGGCGCCAGGTTGCTGTTGGCGCCGAAGCCGCCATTGGCGGTGGGATCGTAATAGAGCTCGTCACGCAGACGGTGGCGGAACCAGCGCAGCGTCAGCTGCTGCCCGGTCTTGCCCAGGGTGGCCCCCAGCTCCAGGTCGTGCGACACCTGAGGCTTGAGCACGGCACCGGTGGGCAGCGCGGTGTAGCCGTTTTCGTCAGGCGTGGCCAGGCGATAGCTCTGGCCGGTCTTGGCAAAGGCGCGCAGCAGTGGCAGCGGCGCATAGCTGGCCTGCAGGTCCCAGGCATTGACGGCGCTGTTGCGGTCGTACAGGCCGGAGTCGCTCTGCTGGTTGAACACTTCGCGCCGTACGCCGGCGGCCACGCGGGCGTTGCGGGCGAATTCGATTTCGTCGCGCAGGTAGAGCGCCTTGGAGCGCTGGGCGGCATCGCTGTTGCCGTAGCTGGCGTTGTTATAGGCCGTCCATTCGGCCAGGTCGATGCCGGCGATGGCTTCGTTCTTCCACGTCCCCTGGTCAATCACATGACGCAGGCGCGGCGAGAATTGCGTGCCACGGATGTTGACCTGGGCGCTCGAGGCGCTGCTGATATAGCTGGAGCGGGAAATCTTTTCCCGGTGCGCCAGTTCGGCGGCGACATCGAAGGCGCCGAAACGGCGCTCCAGGAAGGCCGTCACGCTGTCGTTGTCGTAGGAACCGCGGTCCTGCGGCTTGCTGCTCTGGCGCGGGTTGGCCTCGTATTGCGCCTGGGTCAGGCTGCCGGGCAGGCCGAAGTCGGCACGCGACAGAGTGGCGCGCAGGCCAAAGCGCCAGTCGCTGGCGAACCACTGCACGGTGGAGCTCAGGTTTTCCTGGCTGGACTGGGCATTGTCGCGCCAGTTGTCGCTGCGCGACTTGGCATAGCTGGCATCGATGGAGAAGTTGTCCCAGCCGCGCGAGACCAGTGCCCGCCCGCCGCGCAGCCCCTGGCTGCCGACCTCGCCCACCACGGTGCCGTGGCCGCTGTTGGCCTGCGGCCGGCGCGTGATGATCTGGATGGTGCCGCCGGTGGCGCCGCTGCCGTACAGCACGCTGCTGCCGCCCCGCACGATCTCGATGCGCTCGATGTTCTCGATGGGGATGGAGGACAGCAACGGCGTGCTCAACTCGTTTTCGGAAATGCGCACGCCATCCAGCAGCACCACCATGTTCTGGTCGCCATTGGTGCCGAAACCGCGCAGGTCCAGCGGGAAGTCCTTGGGCCCGGCCAGGCTCTGGCGGCCATAGACCCCGCCCAGCTTGCGGATGGCTTCGTTGGCGTTGTCGATGCCGGCTTCGCGGATCTGCTCGGCGGTGATGACGGTGGCGGCCACCGGCGGGAAGGTCGGATCATTGGGGAAGCGCGAGGCCGACACCACCACCGGTGCCAGGGGCGCCGCCGGGTCGCTGGTGCTGACGGCGGTGACCGCCATGGCGGCCTGCGCCAGGGTGGACAGCATCAGGGTGGTACCGACACGCAGGGCAAAACGGGGACGCTGGCCGCCGAGGCTGGCCTGGGGATAAACGATATGCATGGAAAAGAGACTCGGTGAAGTGGTCCGGCCTGCCTCCCCGCGGGCCGGAATCAACGGAAGCCACGCCCGGCATCGCCACGCGCAGCTTCCTCCCGTTCTGGCCGGTCTCCGGGCTGCAGGCATGACCATCGGCCTTCCCATGCAGCGCCATGTTCGTCAGCCAGCCAACGCTGGCCGACTGAACCGGACACGGAATCTGCACAGTGGCATGGGGGATGGTGTTGCCGGCAAAACGCGACGTCTCGTCACTGTCTGGCCGGCGCCTGGTTACCGTTGCGGGGGCAGCACACCTTGACCAGCCCGGCCGCGTGCAGCGAACCAGACTGGTGCGTGTTTCCCGTTTAACTGCCGGCAAGAACACACCGACGGGCACCAAAACGGCGCCATTGTAGGTGCGCCCCGCCCGCACCACAAGCCGGCGGCGGTCAAATGCAGTCCACCGGGGCCAAATAAATGTCAGATGCTCGCCAAAAAGCAAGCCCGGCGCTGATCATGATGTAAATCAGCACAAGCCCGGCATGTGTATTGCTTTCAAGAAAAAGACGGATAGAATCCGAGGTTATATCGAAAAAATTCGAGATTCATGCGAATTTATTTCGGACAGTCGCGCCGGCCAGAGTGGTGGCAAGGGGCGAAAAAACGAAACAAATGGGGGGATTTCACTCGCTGTTTGGCCGATGAGATGGCCGTACCCGGCCCTATACTCGGCGCCATGGCATCGTCGACCCGCTGACCGTCTGGTCCGCTGGCCTCACCTGTCATCCCTGAATCGTTGTCGTGGTCTGCGAGCCTTCAGACTCCGCCCTTGTCTGCCGATATCTGTTTGATATCGCGGATGGGATGGTTGCTGTGCCTCCTGGAACGACGCATTTGATCCGCCTACGGGCAACTTTGCATAGCAGTGCGCTGCCGAGCGCACCAAATTTGTTGGGAGAATCAGTAATCATGAGCGACGACGTTGATCTGGAAGCATTGTTTGACGAAATTTCCTCACAGACATTACCGGCCATGAGTGCCGGTGAGGCCGCCGAGGCGCCCGGCGGCGCAGCCAGTGCTGGCGACGACGCCCAGCAGGGGCAAGAGGATCAGAGCGACAAGCCCATGTATGAACGCCTGGGCGGCATCGTTCGTCTGCTGCACGATTCGATGCGCGAACTGGGCTACGACCGCTCCCTGACCGACGTGGCCGAACAGATCGGCGACGCCCAGAGCCGCCTGGAACACATCGCCACCCTGACCGAACAGGCCGCCAACAAGGTGCTCAACGCGCTGGACTCCGGCATGCCGGCCCAGGACCGTCTGCAGGAGCAGGCCAAGGACATCAACGACCGCTGGACCAAGCTGTATGCCGGCCAGATGTCCATCGAAGACTTCAAGAAGCTGGCCGGTGACTCGCAGAAATTCTCTTCCTCGGTGATCGAATCGACCGAAGCGGAAAAGGCCCGCATGCTGGAAATCATGATGGCCCAGGACTTCCAGGACATCACCGGCCAGCTGATCAAGAAGATCGTGGGCATCACCGCCACCGCCGAGCGCGAACTGGCGCAATTGCTGCGCGACAATGCGCCGGCCGAGGTGCGCGCCCAGATCGAAGCGGAAAAGCCGGTGACCCTGATGAACGGCCCTGCCACACCGGGCACCGCCATGGGCCAGACCGATGTGGACGACTTACTCGATAGCCTGGGGTTCTAATGGATGACGAAATGCTCAAGGATTTTGTCGTTGAAGCGTTGGAGCTTGCGACCAACGTGGAAGAGCATCTGCTGACGCTCGAACGACATCCTGATGACCTTGAAATCCTCAATGCGGTCTTCCGCGCATTCCACACCATCAAGGGCGGAGCCGGGTTCGTCAACCTGCCGGCCATGGTGTCGGCCTGCCACCTGACCGAAAACCTGTTCGATGCCCTGCGTACCGGCAAGGCACCGGTCACGCCACTGGCCATCGAAGCGGCACTGCAGGCCAGCGGCTTCGTGGCCGACCAGCTGACCGAACTGTCCAACGGCGCTGCGCCCGACAGCCTGGCCTCGATGCCGGCCGAACTGGAGGACATCCTGACCCAGGCCATCGAAGGCAAGAGCGCTGCCGCTGCCGCTGCCGTCGCTGCGCCGGCCGTTGCTGCCGCCCCGGTGGCAGCAGCACCGGTGGTCGAGGTCGCCGTCAGCGCACCTGTCGCTGTGATCGATGACAGTGCCAGCGTGATGAAGAACGGCGAACTGGACTGGGCTACGCTGTACCAGGCGCTGGTGCCGGGCGCCGCGGTGGCAACTGCTGGCGCGCCGGCCGCAGTCGACGCTGCTCCGGCGGCAGCACCTGTGGCATCTGCCGCAGCTGCAGCCCCGGCCGCAACAGCGCCGGCCGCCGATGGCGAACAGAAGGCCGCGGCGCCGGCCCAGCACAATCGCCGTGCGAGCGACACGGGCACCAGCGCCAAGGAAGAAAGCATCCGTATCGATGCCGGCAAGCTCGATGCCCTGCTGGAAGTGGCCGGCGAATCGGTGCAGGCCGCCAACCAGGCCTCCGTACTGCTGGAAAAGCTGCAGCAGTTCAAGTTCGAAGGCAATGCTGCCGCACTGATGTCGACCCTGGCGGAAACCCTGGGCCGCGCCTCGCGTTATTCCAGCGAACTGCAACGCGCCACCTTGTCGACCCGCATGCAGCCGGTAGGCCGCCTGTTCCAGAAATTCCCCCGACTGGTGCGTGAACTGGCCAAGGACCTGGGCAAGGACGTGGACCTGGTCATCACCGGTGCCGATACCGAAGTCGACCGCGTGGTGGTGGATAGCCTCTACGACCCGCTGGTGCACATGCTGCGCAACTCGCTGGACCACGGCATCGAAGTGGACCGCGCTGCCGCCGGCAAGTCCAACAAGGCGACCATCTCGCTGCACGCCTGGCAAGCCGGTAGCAGCGTCATGATCGAAGTGTTCGACGACGGCAAGGGCATGGACCCGGACATGCTGCGCAACAAGGCGCTGGCCAAGGGCCTGATCACCGAACACCAGGCGCTGACCTCGGACGAGGCGCTGCAACTGGTGTTCCTGCCCGGCTTCTCGACCAAGGAAGTGGCCTCCAGCGTCTCCGGGCGCGGGGTGGGCATGGACGTGGTCAAGACGGCGGTGGAAAAGCATCGCGGCACCATCCGCATCGACTCCACCGTCGGCCGCGGCACCAAGTTCTCGATCCGCCTGCCGATCGAACTGTCGATCATCCCGACCATGCTGGTGCGCTGCGCCGGCGCGCCGCTGGCCCTGCCGATGGCGGTAGTCGAACGCGTGGTGGAACTGCCGGAGACCTTCGACGAAGTCGGCGGCGCCCCGGTGCTGCGCGACCAGGGCCGTCCGCTGCCCGTCAAGCCGCTGGCCGGCGTGCTGGGCTACGAGCCGGGCAATGAGCGCGTGGGTATCGTCATGGCGGTGCCACACCCCTACATCCTGGGCGTGGAATCCGTGGAAGGCACGGCCGACCTGGTGATCAAGCCGCTGACCGCGATCCACACCGCCGGCATCACCGGTACGGCCCGTTCGGCCGAGGGCGAGCTGGTGCTGGTGGTGGGCCTGTCCTTCCTGCTGGATGGTTGCCGTGACATGGAGCGTACCGCCGTAGCCTAAAGCCGCACTGCCGTACGCACAAGGCAAGACGGCCGGATCTTCATCGATCCGGCCGTCTTGCTTTCTTCGGTTTGCGTGCTTGTCCGTCAAGGGACTGGCTTAGAGTTCGTACATGTCCTTCTCACCCTCCATCACCTGGGTGATCAGCTTGCGGTTCAAGGTCGGCGCCAGCAATTCGATGAAGGTATAGACATAGCCGCGCAGGTAGGCGCCCTGCTTCAAGGCCACGCGCGAAACATTGGTGCCGAACAGATGACCCGCCGGAATCGCCCGCAGGCCGCGATCGCGCTCGGCATCAAAGGCGATGCCGGCGATGATGCCCACGCCCATGCCCAGTTCCACATAGGTCTTGATGACGTCGGCGTCGATGGCTTCCAGCACCACGTCCGGTTTCAGCTGGCGCAGCGAGAACGCATGATCGATCTTGCTGCGGCCACTGAAGGCCGAGTCATAGGTGATCAGCGGGTTGGACGCGATCTCTTCCAGCGTCAGGCTCCTGGATTGCAGCAGTGGATGCTCGGGCGGCACCACCACCACGTGTTCCCACTGATAGCAGGGCAGCGACACCAGCCCTTCGCCGGAGGCCAGGGCTTCGGTGGCGATGGCGATGTCGGCCTGGTCGTTGCGCACCATTTCCGTGATCTGCTTGGGATTGCCCTGCAGCAATGAAAGATGCACCTTGGGATACTTCTGCATGAAGGCCTGTACCACCTTGGGCAAGGCATAGCGGGCCTGGGTGTGGGTGGTGGCGATGGTGAAGCTACCACTGTCGTGGGCGGCAAACTCCTTGCCGATGCGTTTGAGGCCATCGACCTCCTGCATGATCAGCTCCACCGAGCGCAGCACTGCCCGGCCTGGCTCGGTCAGGCCGCGGATACGCTTGCCATGGCGGGTAAAGATATCCACACCCAGCTCTTCCTCCAGCTCGATGATGGCCTTGGAGACGCCCGGCTGGGAGGTATAGAGGGCCTTGGCAGCCTCGGTGAGGTTGAAGTTCTGCCTTACCGCTTCACGTACGAAACGGAACTGATGAAGATTCATGTGGGAATTCCTTCGCTTCTACCTAGCGCGGCGTCTGCATGTGTGTTTGTGTTTGCGACGTTCGCCTGCTTCATTTGCCGCATTTCCATATGCCAAAGGCGTATATAAGCAAATAAATACTATGTAGTTTGGTTTGAAGCATAAGTTTATTACGATTCGCAGACTAATGGGCGAGGTGTTATGACTGTTTCTTATGTAGTAAGCGGATTTGCCGTAGGACTGCTGGTCGGCCTGACCGGGGTCGGCGGCGGCTCGCTCATGACGCCCCTGCTGACCTTGCTGTTCGGCATCCATCCTTCGGTGGCGGTCGGTACCGACCTGGCCTTTGCCTCGGCCACCAAGACCGCCGGCACCCTGGCCCACCGCTTCAAGGGGACAGTGCGCTGGGACGTGGTACGCCGCCTGTCCTATGGCGCCCTGCCCGCCGCGCTGGTGACCACGCTGCTGCTGAAGCATTTCGGCGCCGTCAGTGACGGTATCGCCCTGACCATCCGTTATTCGATCGCCATCTCGGTGTTCCTGACCGTGATCGCGCTGCTGTTCCGCTCGCGCATGCAGGCCTGGCTCAATGCCAACCCGCAGCGCCAGCTGCAAGGCGCCGCACTGTCCAACGCCACCATCGCCGCCGGCGCCCTGCTGGGCACGCTGGTGACCATCTCCTCCATCGGCGCCGGTGCCGTGGGCGCGACCTTGCTGGTCTTGCTGTATCCTCGCCTGACGCCGGCCGAGATCGCCGGCACCGACATCGCCTATGCCGTCCCGCTGACCGCCATTGCCGCACTGGGTCACTGGTGGCTGGGGTCGATCAACTGGGAGTTGCTGGCCACCCTGCTGCTGGGGTCGGTGCCGGGCATCACCATCGGTTCTCTCGCGGCGCGGGCGGTGCCGGAGAAATTCTTGCGTGGCCTGCTGGCCATCACGCTGACGAGCGTGGCAGTCAAGCTGATTTGGTAGGCTGATTTTCAATCGGGCGCACCTGCCTCCAGGGTCGCCCATCAAGACGTTAACAGGGAAAACAAGATGTACCGCTATGACCAATACGATCACCTGATCGTCAAAGAGCGAGTCGCACAATACCGGGACCAGGTGCGTCGGCGCCTGTCGGATGAGCTGGCCGAAGATGAATTCCGCATCCTGCGCCTGCAAAATGGCCTGTACCTGCAACGCCATGCCTACATGCTGCGCATCGCCATTCCCTACGGCATGCTGGCCTCCAACCAACTGCGCAAGTTCGCCGAGATCGCCGTCAAGTACGACCGCGGCTACGGTCACTTCACCACCCGCCAGAACATCCAGTTCAACTGGATCAAGCTGGAAGAATCCCCGGAAATCCTGGAACAGCTGGCCAGCGTGGAAATGCACGCCATCCAGACCTCCGGCAACTGCATCCGCAACACCACCTCGGACGAGCTGGCCGGCGTGGCCGCCGACGAGATCGTCGATCCGCGCCCGTACGCCGAACTGATCCGCGAGTGGAGCACTTTCCACCCCGAGTTCGCCTACCTGCCGCGCAAGTTCAAGATCGCCATCAGCGGCGCCGCCGAAGACCGTGCCGCCACCGCCGTGCATGACATCGGCCTGCACGTGCTCCGGAACGAAGCCGGCGAAGTGGGTTTCCGCGTGCTGGTGGGCGGCGGCATGGGTCGTACCCCGATCCTGGGCAGCGTCATCCGTGACTTCCTGCCCTGGAAGCACGCCATGTCCTATCTGGAAGCCATCCTGCGCGTCTACAACCAGCATGGTCGCCGCGACAACATGTACAAGGCCCGCATCAAGATCCTGGTCAAGGCCATCGGCCCCGAGGAATTCGCGCGCCAGGTCGAGGCGGAATGGGCCGACATCAAGGACGGCCCCTCCACCCTGACCGAGGAAGAACTGCAGCGCGTGGCCAAGTTCTTCACCGACCCGGCCTACGAAAACCTTCCTGCCGTCGACGCGGAATATGAACGTCTGAAGGCTGAAGACCGCGGCTTCGCCAACTGGATCAAGCGCAACGTCAAGGCACACAAGAAGCCCGGCTACGCCGCCGTGCTGCTGTCGCTGAAAAAGCCGGGCGTGCCCCCGGGCGACATCACCGCCGACCAGATGAACTTCGCCGCCGACCTGGCCGACCAGTACAGCTTCGGCGAGCTGCGCGTGACCCACGAACAGAACCTGGTGCTGGCCGACGTCAAGCAGTCCGGACTGTACGCGCTGTGGAAGGCTGCCAAGTCGCACAGCCTGGCTACGCCCAACATTGGCCTGTTGACCGACATCATCTGCTGCCCCGGCGGCGACTTCTGCTCGCTGGCCAATGCCAAGTCGATCCCGATCGCCCAGGCCATCGCCGAGAAGTTCGAGAACATCGATTTCCAGCATGACATCGGCGATATCGAACTCAACATCTCCGGCTGCATCAACGCCTGCGGTCACCACCATGTGGGCAACATCGGCATCCTGGGCGTGGACAAGGACGGTTCCGAGTGGTACCAGGTCTCGCTGGGCGGCGCCCAGGGCAACGAGTCCTCGATCGGCAAGATCATCGGCCCCTCGTTCTCGGCCACCCAGATGCCTACCGTCATCGACCGCCTGCTGCAGGTCTATGTGCAACAGCGCAATGAGGAAGAACGCTTCATCGATACCGTGCGCCGCATCGGTGTGACCCCGTTCAAGGAATTCGTATACGCAACGCCGATCCGTTCGGCCGACTATGTCGCAGGAGAAGACGCCAATGCCTGACATCATCAAGAACAAGACCGTCGTCAGTGACGACTGGAGCGTGCTGCGCCTGGCTGAAGGCGAGTCCGCAGAGACCATCACCGTGCCGGCCGGTCGCGTGATCGTGCCGCTGAAGGTCTGGCAGGCACAGGGCGAGGCGCTCAAGTCGCGCGCCGAGATCGGCGTCTGGCTGGCCAGCGACGAGCGCGCCGAAGAGCTGAAGGGCCAGCTGGACAGCTTCCAGGTGATTGCCGTGGACTTCCCCAAGTTCGCCGACGGCCGTGGCTACTCCATCGCCTACAACCTGCGTGCCCGCCTGGGCTATGCCGGCGAGCTGCGCGCCATCGGCGACGTGCTGCGCGACCAGCTGTTCTACATGCAGCGTGTGGGCTTCGATGCCTTCGCCGTGCGTGCCGACAAGAACATCCATGACGCCGTCAAGGGCCTGACCGACTTCTCCGAGAAGTACCAGACCTCTTGGGATGAGAAGAACCCGCTGTTCCGCCGCGTCAAGCGCGAAACCGCGCAGGCCGCCGACTGAACGGCCATGTTGAACGAGGAAGGACAGCCCATGGCTAACCCAGGCTTGCAAGAACTGATCGCCAAGACCCAGGCCACGCTGGAACACATCGCCGCCGAATACGCCCCGGCGGCGCTGGCCTCCAGCCTGGCGGCCGAAGACATGGTGCTGACCGACCTGATCCTGCGCGGCAAGCTGCAGGATCGCATCAGCATCTTCACCCTGGAAACCGGCCGCCTGCACAAGGAAACCGTGGGCATGCTGGACCGCATCCGCGAAACCTACGATTACGAGGTCGCGCCCTACCGTCCGCAACCCGAGGCCATAGAAGCCTACGTGCAGAAGAACGGCGCCAATGCCTTCTATGACAGCGTGGAACTGCGCAAGGAATGCTGCCACATCCGCAAGATGGAGCCGCTGAACCGCGCCCTCACCGGCAAGGCCTCCTGGGTCACCGGACAGCGTCGCGCACAGTCGGTCACGCGTGCCGAACTGCACGTGCAGGAACGCGATGAAGCCCACGGCATGGAGAAATTCAATCCGCTGGCGGACTGGTCGGAACAGGACGTCTGGGACTACCTCCGCGCCAACGAAGTGCCCTACAATCCACTGCACGATCAGGGTTACCCGTCCATCGGCTGCGAGCCCTGTACCCGCGCCATCCAGCCCGGCGAGGATATCCGCGCCGGCCGCTGGTGGTGGGAGAACCCGGACTCCAAGGAATGCGGCCTGCACGTGGTCGATGGCAAGCTGGTGCGTATCAAGGCGCACGCGGCGGGCTGATCAAGAATTCAACCAGAGCAACAATCAAAGCCACAACAAGCAAAGCATCGGAAGGCCCGGCATGAACACTGCGGTAGACAAACTCTTTTTGGACAACGCCAGCAACCGTCACCTCGACTGGCTGGAATCGGAAGCCATCCACATCATGCGCGAGGTCGCGGCCGAGTGCAGCAACCCGGCGCTGCTGTTCTCCGGCGGCAAGGACTCGGTGGTGCTGCTGCGCATCGCCGAGAAGGCCTTCCGCCCGGGCAAGTTCCCCTTCCCGCTGGTCCACATCGACACCGGCCACAACTTCCCGGAAGTCATCGAGTTCCGTGACCGCCGCGCCAATGAACTGGGCGAGCGCCTGGTGGTGCGTTCGGTGGAAGACTCGATCAAGCGCGGCACCGTGCGCCTGCGCAACCCGCTGACCGATTCACGCAATGCCGCCCAGGCCGTGACCCTGCTGGAAACCATCGAGGAATTCAAGTTCGACGCCTGTATCGGCGGCGCGCGCCGGGATGAAGAAAAGGCCCGCGCCAAGGAACGCATCTTCTCCTTCCGCGACGAGTTCGGCCAGTGGAACCCCAAGGCCCAGCGCCCCGAGCTGTGGGACCTGTATAACACCCGCGTGCATCCGGGCGAGAACATGCGCGTCTTCCCCATCTCCAACTGGACCGAGCTGGATGTGTGGCAATACATCGCCCGCGAAAACCTGGCCCTGCCCTCGATCTACTTCGCCCACGAGCGCGAAGTGATCCCGCGCAATGGCCTGCTGGTACCGCTGACCGACCTGACCCCGGCCCGCGACGGCGAGACCGTGGAAAAGCAGGTGGTGCGCTTCCGCACCGTAGGCGACATCTCCTGCACCTGCCCGGTGTCCTCGGACGCCACGTCGGTGGACGCCATCATCGCCGAGACCGCAGTGACCCAGATTACCGAGCGCGGCGCCACCCGCATGGACGACCAGACGTCCGAAGCCTCGATGGAAAAACGCAAGAAGGAAGGATATTTCTGATGAACGCCGCCGCAACCCAAGAACAACTGGCCAACGCCGCCGCGCCCGCGCACGAACGCGGCCTGCTGCGCTTCATCACCGCCGGTTCCGTGGACGATGGCAAGAGCACCCTGATCGGCCGCCTGCTGTTCGACAGCAAGGGCATCTTCGCCGACCAGCTCGACGCCATCTCGCGCGCCAAGCACAAGCGCACCGTGGGTGACACGGTGGACCTGTCGCTGCTGACCGACGGCCTGGAAGCCGAGCGCGAGCAAGGCATCACCATCGACGTGGCCTACCGCTACTTCGCCACGCCCAAGCGCAAGTTCATCATTGCCGACACCCCCGGCCACGAGCAGTACACCCGCAACATGGTCACCGGCGCCTCCACGGCGGACGCGGTGATCATCCTGGTGGATGTGTCCAAGGTAAAGCTCGGAGATGACGGTAGCGTCGAACTGCTGACCCAGACCAAGCGTCACTCCACCATCGCCCACCTGCTGCAGATCCAGCACGTGATCGTGGCCGTCAACAAGATGGACCTGGTGGATTACGACCAGACCGTCTACGACCGCATCGTCGGCGCCTACCAGCAGTTCGCCCAGCAGCTGGGCCTGAAGGATGTGCATGCCATTCCGCTGTCGGCCCTGGCCGGGGACAACGTGGTCACCGCCAGCGAGCGCCTGTCCTGGTACCAGGGTCCGACCCTGATCACCCTGCTGGAGTCGCTCTCGGTCTACGAAGATGCGCACGAAGAAGCCTTCCGCTTCCCGGTGCAGCTGGTGGCGCGCCACAACGGTCATGAAGCCAACGATTTCCGTGGCTACATGGGCCGCATCGAAGCCGGCAAGGTCGCCAAGGGTGACAAGCTGGTGGTGCTGCCCAGCGGCCAGAGCGCGACCGTCAAGGACATCCAGACCCTGGACGGTTCCCTGGAGTCGGCCACGGCCGGCCAGTCGGTGACCATCCTGCTGGACGAATACCTGGACATCTCCCGCGGCGACCTGCTGGCCGCTGCCGCCCAGCCCTCGACCATCCTCAAGACCGTCAATGCCGATGTCTGCTGGCTCTCGGAGGAACCGCTGGATCTGCGCCGCAAGTACTGGCTCAAGCACACCACCAAGCAGGTGGCAGCGCGTGTGTCCAAGGTCGATACGCTCTTGGACATCAATACCCAGGAACGCCGCCCGGCCGATACCTTGAAGCTCAACGACATCGCCCGCATCAGCGTGAACGTGCAAGCCCCCATCGCTGCCGACGGCTACCAGGATATCCGCGCCACCGGCGCCTTCATCCTGATCGACGAAGTGAGCCACCAGACCGTGGCCGCTGGTATGATTCGGATCGACTGATTTTCCTTCGATCCGCAATCGTACCTTGTACCAAGGCCATGGCCACCGAACAGGCAGCAAACCCATCCTCTTCCGACTCACCCACACCCAGCCCGGAACATCCGGGCTGGGTGTGGCTGATCGGCTCCGGCCCCGGCGCGGCTGACCTGCTGACGGTACGCGCTGCGCGCCTGCTGGCGCAGGCCGACATCGTGCTGCATGACGCCCTGGTCACTGAAGAAATCCTGGCCCTCTGCCCGCAAGCCGTACAGGTATCGGTAGGCAAGCGCAGTGGCCAGCGCTCCACCGCCCAGCCGGTCATCAACCAAAAACTGGTGGAAGCCGCCCAGCAATACCGCCGCGTGGTGCGCCTCAAAGGCGGTGACCCCATGCTCTTCGGCCGTGCCGACGAGGAAATGCGGGCCCTGGAAGAACACCATATCCCCTACGAGATCGTCCCCGGCATCACCGCCGCCCTGGCCGCCGCCTCGGCGGCCAAGCGCCCGCTGACCCGGCGCGGCATCGCGCGCAGCGTGTCGCTGTTCACCTCCAGCACGGGCGTGGACGAGCCGGACGAAGTGCGCATGCCCAATGGCGATACGCTGGTGCAGTACATGGGTGGCCGCGAAGCCACGGCCACCGCGCAGCGCCTCTTGGCGCTGGGCCATGCGCCCGATACCCCGGTGGTAGTGGTGGAAAACTGCAGCCGCCCCGACCAGCACATCTACCACCTGCAACTGGCCGGCCTGGAAGCCGGGCTGCAGGCCTGCAGTGGACCGGTGCTGGTGATGATCGGTCCGGCCCTGGCCGACCGCGACTGAAAACGCCATGCACCTCCTGCACGACACCAATGCCCCCGCCGCCGACGCCATCGATTTCGACGCCTTCCTGAAGGTCGATATCCGCATCGGCACCATTGTTGCCGCCGACGCCTTCCCCGAAGCCCGCAAGCCAGCCTTCAAGCTGAAGATCGACTTCGGCCCCGGCATCGGCGTACGCCAGAGCAGCGCCCAGATCACCACGCATTACATGCTGGAGCAGTTGGTGGGCCGGCAGGTGGCGGCGGTGGTCAATTTCCCGCCGCGCCAGATTGGCAAGTTCATGTCGGAAGTATTGACGCTGGGCTTCCCCGATGCCCAGGGCGAGGTGGTGCTATTCCAGCCCGACCAGGCAGTGCCGAACGGCGCGCGCCTGTTCTGATCCGGCCACAACCCAGTCAGCTGCCCCAAAAGAAGATGGCCCGTCACGACGGGCCATCCTTGTTTGCAGCGCCAGCGGAGCGGACCCGTCAGGTCTGCAAGGTCCCGATGCAATAGGCGGCAATCGCCTGCAGCACGGCCTCATCCTCGCCCACCGCCGGCACGGTGCGAATCTCCACCTCCGGATGTGCCTGGCGCAACTGCTCCAGCAATTGCGGCAGGTCGCGCCGCACATGCCCCCCCTGCCCCAGGAATACCGGGATCACCGTCACACGCCGGCTACCGGCCGCCACCTGCTGCGCCACCACGGTGGGCAGGTCCGGTTGCATCAGTTCCAGGAAAGCCAGCTCCACGCCGACAGCCGGCATGGCTGCGCGGGTCAGCGTGCGCAGACGTTCGAACGGTGCGGCCCAGGCCGGGTCGCGGGCGCCATGGGCGAAGAGGATCAGGCTTTGTTGCATGCGGATGTCGTATCGGGTTGAGACGGGATCAGCTGAGATCAACTGGGGTCAGGTGCGTTCCACCCACCACAGGGCGCCGATCGCCAGCGCCATGAACAGCAGGCTGGGGAGCGCCGCCGTGACGAAAGCCGGCCAGGTATTGAGCAAACCCAGGTGGGAAAAGAGGCTGTTGATCAACTGGAAGCACACGCCGATCATGATGCCGGTGAAGATCTTCAGGCTCACGCCACCGGCGCGGAAGTGCAGGTAGGCGAAGGGCAGCGCCAGCGCCATCATCACGAAGATGGACAGCGGGTAGACGATCTTCTTCCAGAACGCGATTTCATAGCGGTCGGTGCGCTGGTTGTTGGCTTCCAGGTGCTTGGTATAGGCCAGCAGGTCATAGGCCGACATGCGGTCCGGATCGGCAAACAGGACCGACAGGATTTCCGGCGTCACCTCCGAGACCAGCTTCATCTGGGCCGTCTTGACGGTCTTGACCGGCTCGGTGATCTTGCGGTCACGGCCGCCGGTGAAATCGGACTGCACCACCTCATTGAGCACCCACTGGTGATTGCCCTCGTACAGGCCGGACTTGGCAGTGATCATGCGGGCCATGTGGAAATCGGTATCGAGTTCATAGAGCTTGACGCCCTCGATACGGCCATCCGGTTGCACGGTCTGGATGTTGATGAAGCGGCTGCCGGTGACGTTGCCTTCCAGACCCTTGTCCTTGATCACGTCCTTGGCCCACATGCCCGAGCGGAACTGCGACGACATCGACGCCCCCTGCGCCTGCAGCTTGAGCTTCTCGGCCCACTCGCTGGCCTTGGGCGCAATCAGCTCGCCGAAGACGATGGTCAGCACCGCAAAACCGACACCGATGCGCAGCAGCACCTTGGCCGCCATGCCGGTAGACATGCTGGAGACCCGCATGATGGTGAATTCGGAGCGCGCCGCCAGTTGCGAGAGGGTGTAGATGGTGCCGATCAGCACCGCCGTGGGCATCAGTTCATAGACGTTGCCGGGCAAACCCATGAGCACGTAGAACACCGCCTCCTGCAGCTTGTAGCCATTGCGGCCGACCTGCTCCAGCTGGCCCATCATTTCAAAGAAGGCGAACAGCGCCAGGAAGGCCGCCAGCGCGAACAGCACCGAGCGCGTGATCTCGGAGGTGAAGTAACGTTGGATGACTCTCATCTCAGGCCTCGCGCTGGAACGTCATGGCGCGGCGCACACGGCTCCACAACCGGGATGGGTGATAGGGATGGTTGATATTGAGCCGCAGCACGAACATGCCCACGATCAGTGCTGCCACGATCACGTGCACCGGCCACCAGGCCATCATGAAGCTGGTGCGCTGCTGCGCCACCGAGGCCTGGAACACGCTGACCGTATTGCTGTAGACCACGAACAGCAGCAGCGCCACCAGCAGGCCCAGCGAACGGCCGGCACGCGGGTTCACGAAGGACAGCGGGATGGCCAGCAGCATCAGGGCCAATGCCATCAGCGGCAAGGCGATACGCCACAGCAGTTCGCCGCGCGCATAGCCGTCGCTCTTCTGTAGCAGCTCACCCATCTGCAGCGCCCGTGCCGAGCGCTCGCCGGCAGCCGCCTGCGACTGGTTGCCGATCAGCAGGCCATAACGTTCGAAATCGACGATCTGGAAATCCGGCAGGCTGGGCGAGCCGTCATAGCGGCGACCCTTGTTCATGACCACGAACTTCTCGCCATCGGGATCGATGACGGTCTCGCCTTCCTTGGCCACCACCACGCTGTTCTTGCCGTCGGCATTGATGGTATTGACAAAGATGTTGCGCACCTTGGAAGCGTCGCCGGAAATGCCCTCGACGAAGAAGATGCGGTTGGCCGCGGCCGATTCCTGGAACTTGCCGGGGGAGACGCGGGCGATGTCCTCGCGCTGCTCGAAGCGGCTGCGGTACTCGCTGCTCTGTTCGTTGGCCCAGGGCGTGACCACGAAGGACAGCGTCGCCACCAGGGCCACGATGGGCCAGCCGAATTTCAGTATCGGCACGATCCAGCGCGTGAGCGACAGACCGCAGGCGAACCAGACCACGATCTCGGAATCCTGGTAGCTGCGCGTCATCACCAGCAACACCGAGATGAAGCCGGTCAGGATCAGGATGATGGGCATGTAGTTCAGCGACTGGAAGCCGATCAGGGCCAGTACGTCTTGCGACGCCACCTGCCCACCGGCGGCCTGGCCGAGGATCTTGATCAGCATCACGGTCAGCGTGATGGTAAACAGCGTCGTGAAGACCCCACCTGCGGTGCTGGTCAGTTCGCGACGCAGAGCGCGCTGGAAAATCATGGGAATGCTGGAATTGTCTCTGGTATCGGGGTCAATGAATCGGTGGCCTGGCCCTGCGACGCATCCGGAACTGGCCGAGCTGGCCGAACTCACGCGCGCGTGGCGTCGAAATGGGCTCTATAATCGCCAGGTAATTCATACAAAGGACGAACGATGGACTTTAGCACAAAAACATTGGACGCAAAAACCGCCGTGACCGCCGTCAAGACCGGCGCGCTGGTCGTTGGCATCTATGAAAACCGCAAGCTGTCCAAGGCAGCCGGGGCACTGGACAAGCTGGGCGCGATCAGCGCCGCGCTGAAGTCGGGCGACATTTCCGGCAAGCCGGGCTCGACCCTGCTGCTGCGCGGCGTCACCGGCATCGCCGCTGAACGCATCGTGCTGCTGGGCCTGGGCGCCGACGAAGAGATCGCCGACAAGAGCTTCGCCGCCGCCAGCGCCGGCCTGGTGCGCTGCCTGGCCACCCTGGGCTGCGACGACGCCGCCCTGGCCCTGCCCTTCGATGGCATCAAGGGCCGCGACCTGGCCTGGGCCATCCGCAACGTGGTACTGGCCGGCCGCGACGCAATCTATCGTTCCGATACCCTGAAGAGCAAGAAGGACCCCGCTCCCACCGGCGTCAGGAAGATCACCCTGCTGGTGAACGCCGCCGACGGCGTGGCCGCCAAGGCAGCTCTGGGCGAGGCCGTGGCCCTGGCCAACGGCATGGCGCTGACCAAGGAACTGGGCAACCTGCCCGGCAACGTCTGCACCCCGACCTACCTGGCCAATACCGCCAAGAAGCTGGCCAAGGAATTCAAGCTGGGTGTGGAAGTGCTGGACCGCAAGCAACTGGAAGCCCTCAAGATGGGCAGCTTCCTGTCGGTCACCAACGGCAGCGACCAGCCGCCCAAGTTCATCGTATTGAAGCACCTGGGCGGCAAGTCCAAGGACGCCCCGGTGGTGCTGGTGGGCAAGGGCATCACCTTCGACACCGGCGGCATCTCGCTCAAGCCGGGCCTGAACATGGACGAGATGAAATACGACATGTGCGGCGCCGCCTCGGTGCTGGGCACCTTCCGTACCATCGCCGAACTGGGCCTGAAGCTCAATGTCATCGGCGTCATCCCGACCTGCGAAAACATGCCCTCCGGCCGCGCTACCAAGCCGGGCGACATCGTCACCTCGATGTCCGGCCAGACCATCGAAGTGCTCAACACCGACGCCGAAGGCCGCCTGATCCTGTGCGACGCCCTGACCTACGTGGAGCGCTTCAAGCCAGCCGCCGTGATCGACATCGCCACCCTGACCGGCGCCTGCGTGGTGGCCCTGGGCCATCACAACACGGGCCTGTTCACCCGTGAAGACGAGGCCCACGACCAGTTGGCCAATGGCCTGCTGGCCGCTGGCCGCGACAGTGGCGACACCGCCTGGCGCATGCCGATCCAGGAGGTCTACCAGGAGCAGTTGAAGTCCAACTTCGCCGACATCGCCAACATCGGCGGCCAGCCGGGCGGCAGCGTCACCGCCGCCTGCTTCCTGGAGCGCTTCACCCGCAAGTACACCTGGGCCCACCTGGACATCGCCGGCACCGCCTGGAAGAGCGGCGCCGCCAAGGGCGCCACCGGCCGCCCGGTGCCGCTGCTGACCACCTGGCTGCTCGGCCAGGCGCGGGCCCGCTCGGCACGCGGCTGAGGCGATTCCAAACGAGCTCAGGCGGGCCCACCAAGGTAGCCCGCCAGATGCCGTAACGGCCACCGCGCAAGCGGTGGCTTTTTTTCGTCCCGGCGCCATGCATTACCCTTCGGCAAGAACAGGTCATACGACCGGCCGCCAGCAAGCAAAGCGCTTCCCGTCTAGACTGTTGATCCATTTTCGGAACGCTGCCGATCCGCCGTGGTCGGTAACAGGGTCGACCACTGTCGCCCCCTTCAATGCCAACAAGAAAGGAACAGCATGACCAACGCCAATACCAGTGCCAACGTCCACGCCAGCAGTGACCTGTTCAAGCCCATGCAACTGGGTGCGGTGCAACTGCAGAACCGCATCGTCATGGCCCCGCTCACGCGCAGCCGCGCCCAGGCCGGCGATGTCCCCACGCCACTGGCGGCCGAGTACTACGCCCAGCGCGCTGGTGCCGGCCTGATCATCGCCGAGGCCACGCAGATTTCGCCGCAGGGCAAGGGCTACGCCTGGACTCCCGGCATCTATGACCAGGCCCAGGTGGCCGGCTGGAAGAAGATCACCGATGCCGTGCACGCCAAGGGCGGCCGCATCTTCCTGCAGCTCTGGCACGTGGGCCGCATCTCCCACCCTGACCTGCAACCCGGCAATGCCCTGCCGGTAGCGCCCTCGGCCGTCAAGCCCGAAGGCAACGCCTTCACCGAAAGCGGCTTCAAGCCCTTCGTCGAACCGCGTGCGCTGGAACTCTCCGAACTGCCCGCCCTCGTCGAGCAATACAAGACCGCCGCCCAGCTCTCCATGCAGGCCGGCTTCGACGGTGTCGAAATCCACGCCGCCAATGGTTATCTGCTGGACCAGTTCCTGCGCGACAAGACCAACCAGCGCACCGACGCCTACGGCGGCAGCATCGAAAACCGCGCCCGCCTGCTGCTGGAAGTGGTGGCCGCCGTCACCTCGGTCGTGCCCAGCGAACGCGTGGGCATCCGCCTGTCCCCGATCAGCCCGGCCAACGACATTGCCGACAGCGATCCCAAGGCCCTCTTCAGCTACGTGGTGCAGCAGTTGAACCGCTACAAGCTGGTCTACCTGCACGTGGTGGAGGGCGCGACCGGCGGCCCGCGCGAGGTGGCCGGGGGCTTCGACCTGCAGGTGCTGCGCGACCTGTTCCAGGGCATCTACATCGCCAACAACGGCTATGACCTGGAGATGGCCGTGAAGGCGCGCCAAGGCAACCTGGCCGACCTGGTGGCCTTCGGCCGCCCCTTCATCGCCAATCCCGACCTGGTGGAGCGCTTCAAGGCCGGCGCCGACCTGGCCGACTTCAACCAGGCCACGCTGTATGGTGGCGGCGCCGAAGGCTATACCGACTACCCGCCGATGCAAGCGTCCTGAGGCTTCGTCGCTGACGAAGGCTGAAGAAGGCTCAACACGCGCCGACAATGGCCTGCCGCAATGGCAGGCCATTGTTCATCGTTGTTCATTGCCACGTTGCCCCGGCTGTTGCTGACCGGCCGCATCTGGCCAGCACCCCGGCACGCAAGCCGCCGGGGCAGCCTGACGACCGCTACAATGCCATCTGGCTCCACCACCACTGCCTATCATGAAAACAATACTCGCCACCCTGACCCTGGCCTGCTGCGCCCTGCCTGCACTGGCCCAGCAAGCCGACACCAGCGCAAGCAATACCGCGAGTGCCGATCCGCTGCAACTGCACGACCGCATCACCGGTGACCTCGGTGCCGGCGCCTACCGGCTCGAACGCAACGGCCTCGACCGCAGTGCCCGCAACACGGTCCTGCCCTACACCTACTTCGACTACGGGCGTTTCTTCGCCCGCCTCGACACCTTCGGCATCAAGACCGCGCGCATGGGCTACGGCTACCTGGAGCTGGCCGGACGCGTCGACCTGCAAGGCTTCGATGCCGACCGCGGCCTGCAACGTCGTTCCGATCCCATCCCGCTGGGCCTGGGCACCTACCAGGAAACCCCGTTCGGCGCCTTCTTCCTCAACGTCTTCCGTGACTTCAACAAGTCCCATGGCACCCTGGCCGAAGCCATCTATGCCGCCCAGTTCGATGTCGGACCGGTGAGCTTCTACCCACAGGTCGGCGTCGAATATCGCAGCGCCAGCTACAACGATTATTTCTTCGGCGTCTCGGCCAGCGAATCCGCCGCCAGCGGCGTGCGTCAGTACCGCGCCGGCGCGTCCACCAGTCCCACCCTGGGATTGGCTGCCGATGTGCCGCTCACCGGCGACTGGCACCTGAACCTGCACTGGCGTCGCAAGTGGCTCGACAACAGCGTCAGCGACAGTCCGCTGGTACGCCGCCATACCGACGACACCGCCATCGTGGCAGTAAGCTACCGCTTCAAGTAATCCCTCCCCACCTGGCTCTGCAGGGTCATTACGGCCACTGCAGAGCTTGCCTCTTAAGGCCGAGCTTGATCAAGCTCGACCTCATCCACAAGTGCAGATTTTCCGACGCCTCTTTCGCTGCGCTTTTCCAACTGGCGGGAACGCCTGAGCGCTTCAAAAACTTAGTTTCTGCACCCAAACAAATCCACACAGAAATTTAAGCTCATCGTCGGAAACCCTTTACCAGAGCGACTTCCAGGAATCCTACAGCGCAACACCTGTTACCTGTAAAACGTAATAATCAGTTGTAAAAGTTAGTATTTTTCTATTATTCTCTGCACGTCCCGTCGAACAAAAATCAAAAACAGGGACACCCCGCGTCGACCTCGCCAACATCAATAACAAAACCCGTCGACGTAAAAAATCCCCCTTGCAGTGCTTTCAAAATCAACCAATCAATCGAACCCGAAAGAGGTATCCCAATGAAAAAACTGTTGAGCAGTTTCCTGATCGCGTCCGCGTTCGTCGCCATGGCATCCTCGGCCAGCGCAGCCGATCTGGAACGCACGCGTGCACTGGTCTGGACCGACGCCACGTCGACCTTCAGCGCCCGCTATGGCGACAACACCACCGGCCAGACCTTCCTGGAAAACTTCACCTTCAACGTCGGCGGTGCTGGCACTGCGGTGTCGTCGGCCCTGGTCTCGATCGCACTGGATGGTCTCTCCCGCGTGGGCATCAGCAGCTTTACGCTCAGCGGCAATGGTCAGACCTACACCGGCACCCAGCTCTCCAGCGGTGACCTGCAGACCTTCAGCCTGCGCACCAACGGCCTGACCGGCGGTCTGTACACCCTGTCGGTAGCGGGTACTGTCCTGGGTTCGGCGGGCGGCAGCTTCGCTGGCAACATCAGCGTGGCACCGGTACCGGAAGCCTCCACCACCGCCATGATGATCGGCGGCCTGGGCCTGGTCGGCTTCGCCGCCTACCGTCGCCGCCGCAAAGCCGGTGATGACGGCGCGCAGATGACCAGCGCGCAGATGATGCCGGCTTGATCGTCGCCGCACTCTGATCGTTGACAAGCGCGAGGGGAACGGCCGCAAGGCCGTTCCCCTTGTCGTAGCTATCGTCGGTGGGACGCTATGCCACTTGTCAGCTGGTACGCATGCTCAGCACGCTCAATTAAATAAATCTATAGAAATTACATAAATCGATAGCATCAATACCAAGTGCATGTGAAACTTTTATCGTACGGCCCCACCTAACATTCATAACGCTTGACGCATAACGCTCAACGTTATACGGTATCTCCATGATACTTAGCTTCCGATGCCAAGACACCGAAGCGCTGTTTCAAGGGCGCGCCGTCGCAAGATTTTCAAACTTCCGCAAAGTCGCAGAACGCAAGCTTCAGATGCTTGATTCGGCGTCGACGCTGGACTACCTGCGCTCGCCCCCGGGAAACCGCCTGGAAGCGCTCTCCGGCAGCCGCGCCGGCCAGCACAGTATCCGAATCAACAGCCAATACCGCATTTGCTTCGTCTGGCACGACCAAGGTGCTGTCGGCGCTGCAAACGTGGAGATTGTTGACTACCACTGAGAGGGAAACATCATGAATGCACCAGTCAACGGAATGCGCCCCATCCATCCGGGCGAAATACTGCGGGAAGAATATTTAGCTGAACTGAACATGAGCGGCAACGCGCTGGCCAAGGCACTGCGCGTCGACGCGCCTCGCATTTCTGCGATCCTGCGGGAAGAGCGCGCTGTGACTATTGATACGGCATTGCGCCTGGCCCGTTTTTTTGGCGGCGATGCCCAGTCCTGGCTCAATCTGCAATTGGCTTACGATCTCAAGATGGCTGAAATTGAGCTTGCGGGACGTATCGCCGAAGAGGTGCAGCCATTGGCTCGCGCCGCGTGAGGGACGCCCCGATATCGCTCCACCCGCAGAACAGGGCCAGCTGCTGATGCTATAGTGGCGCCCCAGCAATACTTTGCGCGCACGTCCACGCCTTCCAGGGTGAGTAGCCAGGTGGGTAGCCAGGCAGATCTTCCAGCTACCCATACCGCGCAAAGCCGCGCCACAAAAGGAATTTGCAACCACCATGAAAATCGCCACCTGGAACGTCAACTCCCTCAAGGTCCGCCTGTCTCAGGTCCTGAAATGGCTGGAAGAAAATCCGGTCGACGTGCTCTGCCTGCAGGAAACCAAGCTCACCGACGACAAGTTTCCCGCCGCCGAGATCGCCGCCGCCGGTTATCTGGTCGAATTCTCGGGCCAGAAGACCTATAACGGCGTGGCCATCCTGTCGCGCCATCCGATGAGTGGCGTGGTCAAGAACAACCCCTTGTTCCCGGACGAGCAGCAGCGCATCATCGCCGCCACCATCGAGGGCGTGCGCTATGTCTGCGCCTATATTCCCAACGGGCAGTCGCTGGAGTCCGAAAAGTATCCCTACAAGCTGAACTGGCTGGCGGCGCTACACGAATGGCTGGCGCAGGAGAAGGCCAAGAACCCGCGACTGGCGCTGCTGGGCGACTACAATATCGCGCCCGAAGACCGCGATGTGCACGATCCGGTGGCCTGGCAAGGTCAGGTGCTGGTGTCGGAGCCGGAACGCGAGGCCTTCCGCAAGCTGCAGGCGCTGGGCCTGACCGACTCCTACCGGTTGTTCGAACAGCCGGAGAAGATGTATAGCTGGTGGGATTACCGGCAGATGGGTTTCCGCCTCAATCGTGGCCTGCGGATCGACCACATCCTGCTGTCCGAAGAGCTGGTGCCGCGTTGTACCGCCTGCGTCATCGACAAGGTGCCGCGCAAGTGGGAGCAGCCTTCCGACCACGCGCCGGTGATTGCGACGCTGGCCGACTGACGCCGCCCAGGTGCAAGCCGGTATCGACGGACGCCACCTCAGGGTGGCGTTTGTTCTTTCTTGTTGCGCATGTTCTTTTCGAACTGCACATCGAGCTTGCTGACACGCTTGGCCTTCTGCGGTCCTTGGGCGTTGACGAAGCTGACGAAGTCGTCCAGTTCCATGGCTTCATTGAGCTTTTCCAGCGGCTGGCCGGCCACGCGGCGGGTCAGGATGAAACGCTCATCGGAGGTGCGCAGCATGGAATACTCGCGCGATTCGGTGCGGGTGTTCAGGCGCTCGATGGCGCTGGCGGCGCGGGTCGATCTCATCATTGGGCCTCTTGCAATTTGAGCTGCCAGTAACCGACGTCGATCCAGCGTCCCATCTTGTAGCCGACCTCGCTGAAGACGCCGCATTTCACGAAGCCCAGGCTCTCGTGCAGGGCCACGCTGGCCGCATTGGGCTGGGCGATGCCACCGATGACCAGATGCACGCCCAGGGGTTTCAACTGCGCGAACAGCTCACCGTACAGCAGCTTGCCGATGCCGCGTCCGCCGGCGTCGTGACGCAGGTAGACCGAGCTTTCCACCGAGCGCTGGTAGGCCGCGCGCGGCTTCCATTTGCTGGCGTAGGCATAGCCCAGCACCTCGCCCTCCTGTTCGAACACCAGCCAGGGGAACTGCGCCTGCACATCCGCAATACGGGCGGCCATGCCCTCGACAGTCACAGCTTCGGTCTCGAAACTGATGACGGTGGTGTCGACGTAGTGGTTGTAGATGCCACAGATGGCAGCGGCGTCGGCGGCAGTGGCCGGGCGGATTGAGGGATGCATGACCGGAAGCTTTGAAGAGGGACGATGGGATGAAGTTGCCAGTGTAACCAAATTACGGCATCAGCGGCGGCCAGGTCCGGTATCGGCCGCCGCTTGCTGGCAGGGATCAGTCGCGCAGCGCCAGTCTCACCTGCTCCAGCGCTGCCGGGTCCTCGATGGTGGGCAGGTCGCCCGGATCACGACCTTCGCAGATCGACTGGATGGCTCGCCGCAGCAGCTTGCCTGAGCGCGTCTTGGGCAGGCCGGTGACGAAGAACACCCGTGCCGGGCGGCCGACTGCGCCGATCTGCTTGTCGACCACACCCATGATCTCGGCTTCCAGCGCCTTCCTCTGCTCCGGGGTGGCAATCGCGTCAGCCTGTTTGGCGATGGCGAAGGCAATCGCCACCTGCCCCTTCAACTTGTCTTCCACGCCGACCACGGCCACTTCGGAGACGTTGGGATGGCTGGAGATGCTCTCCTCGATCTCGCGGGTCCCCAGGCGGTGGCCGGCGACGTTGATGACGTCGTCGGTGCGACCGAGGATGAAGTAGTAGCCATCCTGGTCCTGGATGCCCCAGTCGAAGGTGGAGTAGACCTCCCGCGGCAGGCTGCGCCAGTAGGTGTTGACGAAGCGCGCATCGTCGCCGTACACGGTCTGCATGCAGCCCGGCGGCAGCGGGCCTTCGATGGCGACCACGCCCTTCTGGCCGGCCGCGCAGGGCTCGCCGCTGGCTTCGTCGAGGATGGCCAGGCGGTAGCCCGGCATGGGCACGCCGGGACTGCCAAGGCGGGTGGGCTTGTCGCTGATGCCCTTGGCAATCGAGATGATGGGCCAGCCCGATTCGGTCTGCCAGTAGTTATCGATCACCGGCACCTTCAGCGCCGCCGAGATCCAGTTGGAGGTGGTCTCGTCCAGCGGTTCACCGGCCAGGTAGAGCGCCTTGAGCGAAGAGGTGTCGTAGCGCTCCATGCATTCGGCCGGCTGTTTCTTGAGCACGCGGATGGCCGTCGGTGCGGAGAACATGCGGGTCACCTGGTACTTCTCGACGATGCTCCACCAGATGCCGGCGTCAGGCCGGATCGGCAGGCCTTCGTAGAGCACGGTGGCCATGCCGGCGATCAGCGGGCCATAGACGATGTAGGAGTGACCCACCACCCAGCCGATGTCGGAGGTGCAGAAATAGGTCTCACCCGGCTTGCCGCAGAAGATGTGCTGCATGGACGACGCCAGCGCCACCGCATAGCCGCCCACGTCACGCTGCACGCCCTTGGGCTTGCCCGTGGTGCCGGAGGTGTAGAGCACGTAGCTGGTTTCATTGGACTCCAGCCAGGTCACCGGCACCGGCCGGTCCAGGTGCTGTGCGCGCAGGACGGCGTAGTCGACGTCGCGTTCCGGCGTGCGCGCCATCGGCGCCAGGCCGCGATCGACCAGCAGCACACGCTGCGGCTTGTGCTGGGCCAACTGGATAGCATCGTCCAGCAGGCCCTTGTAGGGAATCACCTTGCCACCTCGCGAGCCGGCATCGGCCGAGACGATCAGGCGCGGCTGCGCGTCGTCAATACGCGAAGCCAGGCTGTTGGACGCAAAGCCGCCGAACACCACCGAATGCACCGCCCCGATGCGGGCGCAGGCCAGCATGGCGAACACCGCCTCGGCGATCATGGGCATGTAGATCAGCACCCGGTCGCCGCGCTGCACGCCCAGGGCCAGCATGGTGGCGGCCATGGCCTGGACTTCGCGATGCAGTTCGGCGAAGTCGTAGACGCGCTCGCTGTTGGTCTCGGTGGAGATGGCGATCAGCGCTGCCTGCGAGGCGCGTTCGGCCAGGTGACGATCGACCGCGTTGTAGCAGAGATTGGTCTTGCCGCCGATGAACCAGCGCGCAAAGGGCGCACGCGAATAATCGAGGGTGCGGGTGAAGGGTTCATCCCAGTGGATGCGCTGCGCTTCCTCGGCCCAGTAAGTGTCGGGATGCTCGATGGAGCGGCGATAGAAATCCTCGTATTGCATGACGTCTCCTCATGTCTTTCGTATTGGAAAACTGTTTTCGCCCTGGACATGCGTGGTCTGCGGGTCGATCGTCGCTGGCTTGATACCGGGTGCCGTCCTGCAGCACCCCCTGTCCGGCCTTCATGCGACGTTTGATCCAGTCTTGCACCTGAAGCTTACGGGTGGCTGAATTCGCCCAGCCGGCGCCGCTTTGCGGCTGATGCAGATCAAGCGCGGCGACGAAAAAAGCGGATGCGATATCACCGGTACGAGACCGGCGACATGCCAGAAGAAGAGGAAACGAAGGAGGTGGGAGAAACGCGCCGCGGTCAGCTCATCGCCACGGCACGCTGCACAGAGGATGCAATCAGCGCGTGCGGCAATCGTTGGCGAGCTGCTGCCCGATCTTGGAATTGAGCAGCATGGACTTCGACGGAATCTGGATCCACACCAGGCCTTCGCCCTTGTTCTCCAGTCGCACTGCACCGGTCGAGGTGCTGACCGGGTTCATCATGTAGCTGTTGCCCTTCCACACCAGCGTGACGCCATCGGTCACCCGGCCATCCATGCGGATGTCGACCTTGTTGCCCATCTCGCAGCTGAAGGCGCCGGTCTTGAGCTGGGTCGCCCAGCTGGGCTGGGTGGCCGCTGGCGCCTGCAGCAACTGCGGCAAGACCGGCTTGGTGTCGCTGACCGGTACCGGGGTGTTGGAAGAACAGGCGGCCAGCACGGCACTGGCGGCCGCGCACAGGCAGACCTGCTTGAAAAGACGACGGGAAGCGATGGCAGCAATCATCGGATGATCCATGGAGAGTCGGGGATGAGGACGGGCCGAAAACGGCCCGACCGCATCTTAGCAAGTAATTACACCGGACTCGACCACATGTAACGCTTGTTACAAATCCGGAAGGCGACGGCCGCTCACGCGGGCCGTCGCTTCCATCGCTGCACTGCTGCACTGCTGCACTGCTGCACTGCTGCACTATTGCACTGCGGCGCTACTGCTCCCCTTGCTCCCTTCCCCTACCCTGCTGCCCGCTCCCCTTACTTGCGCTTGGCGATGGGCACGAACTTCAGATCTTCCGGGCCGACATAGTTGGCCGACGGGCGGATGATCTTGTTGTCGATGCGCTGCTCGATGATGTGCGCCGCCCAGCCCGAGGTGCGGGCAATGACGAACAGCGGCGTGAACATCGCGGTGGGCACGCCCATCATGTGGTACGACACGGCCGAGAACCAGTCCAGGTTGGGGAACATCTTCTTGATGTCCCACATGACCGTTTCCAGGCGTTCGGCGATGTCGAACATCTTGGTCGAGCCGGCTTCCTTGGAGAGCTTGCGCGCCACTTCCTTGATGACCTTGTTGCGCGGGTCGGAGATGGTGTAGACCGGGTGACCGAAACCGATCACCACTTCCTTGTTTTCGACACGACGGCGGATGTCGGCTTCGGCTTCGTCCGGGTTGTCGTAGCGCTTCTGGATCTCGAAGGCCACCTCGTTGGCGCCACCGTGCTTGGGGCCGCGCAGCGCGCCGATGGCGCCGGTGATGGCCGAGTGCATGTCCGAGCCGGTGCCGGCGATGACGCGACCGGTGAAGGTGGAGGCGT
The DNA here is from genome assembly GCF_015767275.1 of Herbaspirillum sp. AP02. Taxonomy (GTDB): domain Bacteria; phylum Pseudomonadota; class Gammaproteobacteria; order Burkholderiales; family Burkholderiaceae_D; genus Herbaspirillum. The sequence goes on along the minus strand of NZ_JADWMY010000006.1, from coordinate 65,805 downwards.
TGAACTCGTGCTCCGCATACAGGATCAGCGAGGTGTGCATAGCCTTTTCCCAGGACTCGGAGGGCTTCTCGCCGTGCAGCAGGTGCAGGAAGTGGGCGCCGATGGAATCATCATCGGTTTCCACTTCGATGCGGTTGCCGTTGTGGCTATAGTGGTACCAGTACAGCAGCATGGAACCGAGCGAGGCCATCAGGCGGTCGGCGATGTCACGGGCGCCGGGGGTGTTGTGGTCATCCTTCTCCGGCAGCACGCAACCCAGCGCCGAGACGCCGGTGCGCATCACGTCCATCGGGTGCGAGGCCGCGGGCAGCCACTCCAGCGCCGCCTTGACGTTGGCCGGCAGGCCGCGCAGGGCCTTGAGCTTGGCCTTGTAGGCGCGCAGTTCGGCGCTGGTGGGCAGCTTGCCATGCACCAGCAGGTGGGCGATCTCTTCGAACTCGCAGCTGTCGGCCACGTCCAGGATGTCGTAGCCGCGATAGTGCAGGTCATTGCCGGTCTTGCCGACGGTACACAGGGCGGTGTTGCCGGCGGTGACGCCGGAGAGGGCAACGGACTTCTTGGGCTTGAAACCTGCGGCTTGTTGTTCGCTCATCGTGTTCTCCTCGTAGCGTGTTCGGTGAAAACTGAATTATCGGAAGGAATTACTTGTTCTTCTGCTGGGCAAACAGCGCATCCAGGCGCTGCTCGTAGCTGTGGTAGTCGATGCGGTCGTACAGTTCCATGCGGGTCTGCATGGTATCGACCACGTTCTTCTGGGTACCGTCACGGCGGATCGCCTGATAGACGTTCTCGGCCGCCTTGTTCATGGCGCGGAAGGCCGACAACGGATAGAGCACCAGGCCGACGTCGGCGCCCTTCAGTTCGTCCACGGTGAACAGTGGAGTCGAGCCGAACTCGGTGATGTTGGCCAGGATCGGCACCTTCACCGCATTGGCGAACTGCTTGTACATGCCCAGGTCGGTGATGGCTTCCGGGAAGATCATGTCGGCGCCGGCTTCGACGCAGGCCACGGCACGCTCGATGGCGGCCTCCAGCCCTTCCACGGCCAGCGCATCGGTACGCGCCATGATCACGAAGTTCTCATCGGTACGGGCATCCACGGCGGCCTTGATGCGGTCCACCATTTCCTGCTTGCTGACGATTTCCTTGCCCGGGCGGTGACCGCAGCGCTTGGCGCCGACCTGGTCTTCGATGTGCATGGCGGCGGCGCCGAACTTGATCATCGACTTCACGGTGCGGGCCACGTTGAAGGCCGAGGCGCCGAAGCCGGTATCGACATCCACCAGCAGCGGCAGGTCGCACACGTCGGTGATGCGGCGCACGTCGGTGAGCACGTCGTCCAGATTGGAAATGCCGAGGTCAGGCAAGCCCAGGGAACCAGCCGCGACCCCACCACCGGACAGGTAGATCGCGCGGAAGCCGGCACGCTTGGCCAGCAGGGCGTGATTGGCGTTGATCGCGCCGATCACTTGCAAGGGGGATTCTTCCTGGACGGCCTGGCGGAACGCTGCGCCTGCGGAGTGGAGAGCCATGATGGACACCTTCTGTAAGGGTTGCTGGAGGTAGCGGACTATGGAGGGCCTTATTGCAACGGCCGTGCCATCGCACTGCAACATCCTGCGAAACCTGGCAGGCCTCTTTTGGGCTTATATGAAACTTCCTTCCAGATCAATGACTTGCGAACGAACATGGCATTCCTGCCACGCCAGCAGGCAGGCCGGACGGGCAGTCCAGAGGCATGCCCCCCTGTTTCATCAGTGTTACACTAACGTTTCACTGAAACATGGTGAACGTTTCTTCCTGGCTGGCTTCAGGCCTTTCCAGCCACCCTGAGTCGTCGTCAATCACCCTCAGCCACCCAGCGCCACGCCCATGAAACGCCCTGCCCCCACCGACCGCCACGCCGACAAACCTGTGATCTGGACCGCTTCGGTGTCGCGCCTGTCGGAGCTGTTCCGTGACATCACGCTGGAGTTCGACGCCCTGGCCGACATCGAGCCCATCCACCTGGGGTTCGACGAGGCCGTGCGCGAGATCCGCGAGCGCCTGGCCACGCAGCGCTGCGACGTGGTCATCTCGGCCGGCTCCAACGGCGCCTACCTCAAGAGCCGGCTGCCGGTGCCGGTGGTGGTGGCGCGCGCCAGCGGCTTCGACGTGATGCAGGCGCTGGCGCGGGCGCGCCAGATCACCACCCGCATCGGCCTGGTCAGCTATCAGGAAGAGATGCCGGCACTGGCCGAGTTCCAGCAGATGTTCGGACTGGACATCGCCCAGCGCACCTATGCCACCGAAGAAGATGCGCGGGCCGTGGTCAATGAACTGAAGGCCGGTGGCATCGAGGCCGTGGTGGGGGCCGGCCTCATCACCGACCTGGCCGAAGAGGCGGGCATGCACGGCATCTTCCTGTACTCCTCGGCCACGGTGCGCCAGGCCTTCGAGGATGCACTGGAACTGGCGCGCCTGACGCAGCTTGAGAGCAGCCGTGGCCCGCTCCTGCCGGTGGCCGACAGCCTGCGCGCGCGCCATCACCTCAAAGACCTGCGGGGCGACTCGGCCGCCATGGAAACGGTACGGCAATCGATCACACTGTTTGCCCGTTCACCGGCCAGCGTGCTGATCCAGGGCGAGACCGGCACCGGCAAGGAGCTGGCGGCGCAGGCCATCCATCGCGCCCATCCGCTGATGCAGGGCAAGACCCAGGCAAGCCATCCCTTCGTGGCCATCAATTGCGGCGCACTGGCCGAGTCGCTGCTGGAGTCCGAACTGTTCGGCTATGAAGAAGGTGCGTTTACCGGTTCGCGTCGGGGCGGACGCGCCGGCGTGTTCGAGGCGGCCCATCGCGGCACGCTGCTGCTGGATGAGATCGGCGAGATGCCGCTGCCTCTGCAGACCCGCCTGCTGCGCGTGCTGGAAGAGCGCGAGGTGGTACGCGTCGGCGGCACGCGGCCGATCCCGGTGCAGGTGCGCATCATCAGCGCCACCCATTGCGACCTGGAGGCCAAGGTGCGCGAAGGACGTTTCCGGGCCGACCTGTATTACCGGCTCAGCGTGCTGCGCCTGCCCCTGCCGCCGCTGCGCGCACGCAGCGAGGATGTGCCGGCACTGGCCGAATGGCATCTCAAGCATGCGCTGGCGGCGCTGGATGCCCGCCCGCATGCCAACCTGGGTGCGGAAATCCTGCGTTGCTCGCCGCTGCTGTGCGCCTACGCCTGGCCGGGCAATGTGCGCGAACTGCGCAACCTGATGGAACGGCTGGCCCTGTTCCTGGCGGCCGAACCGCTGCAGGCGCTGACCCCGGCTTTGATCCTGCGGGTCGCACCGGAACTGGGGCAGCACGCCAGCATGGCAAGCGCGACCGCGCAGGAGGCAGATGTCATCACGGCCGCGCCTGACGATGCGCAGATCCAGGCCGTGCTGCGCCGCTATCGCGGCAATCGCGCTGCCGCCGCACGCCATCTGGGGATGAGCCGGACCACCCTGTGGCGCCGCTTGAAGCAGTTATCGGATGAGGTCGACGAAGCTCAGCAATGAGCCATCTGGCGTCAATCATTTACCCGATGCGACAGGCTTCCTGCGTCCTGATAATCCACCGCAGCGCGCCTTGACAGCCCCGCACTGCGGCGCCTATCCTCGCCCGCTGTAACGCCCACGGCCGACCGCATTTGCCCCGTGAGCGTGACAGGGAGCCCATAACCATCATTCAACCAGCCAGGCAGTCGTCCGCCCCGCCCGGGCGAGACCGACGCGCTGCTCCTCCATCCACAGCTATCCATCAGGGAGTCTCCATGACCAGCAACACCACGGCGCCTGGCGCCGCCACCACGCATCCGCAGGCGCGGCGCGCGATCATCTCGTCTTCCATCGGCAATGCGCTCGAATGGTTCGACATCCTGATCTACGGCGCCTTCGCCGTGGTCATCGCCAAGCAGTTCTTCCCCACCGGCGACGACAGCGTTTCGCTGCTGCTGACCTTCGCCACCTTCGGCGTGTCCTTCTTCATGCGTCCGCTGGGCGCGGTGGTGCTGGGCGCCTATTCCGACCGCGCTGGCCGCAAGGCCGCACTGATGCTGTCGATCATGCTCATGACCGTCGGCACGGCCATGATCGCCTTCATGCCCAGCTACGCCAGCATCGGCCTGCTGGCACCGGCCGGCATTGCGCTGGGCAAGATGATCCAGGGTTTCTCGGCCGGTGGCGAGTTCGGCAGCTCCACCGCCTTCCTGGTGGAACACGCACCGCATCGCCGTGGTTACTTCTCCAGCTGGCAGGTGGCCAGCCAGGGCATCAGCCTGTTGCTGGCGGCCATCTTCGGTGCCGTGCTCAACAACATGCTCACGCCTGAACAACTGGCCTCCTGGGGCTGGCGCGTGCCGTTCTTCTTCGGCCTGCTGATCGCACCGGCCGGCATCTACATCCGTCGTCACCTGGATGAAGCACCGGAATTCAAGGAATCCAGCGAAAAGACCAATGCCCCCCTGCGCGACACCTTCACCAGCCAGAAGCTGCGCCTGCTGATCGGCTCGGGCAGCGTCATCATGGCCACCGTCTCGGTCTACCTGTCGCTGTACATCCCGACCTACGCGGTCAAGCAGCTGGGCCTGCCGGCCTGGTCGTCGTTCGCCGCGATGTCGGTGGCCGGCCTGATCATGTTCATCGGTTCGCCCCTGGTGGGCGCGGCCTCCGACAAGATCGGTCGCACCCCCTTCATGATCGTCAGCAGCGCCCTGTACATCGTGCTGACCTATCCGATGTTCGTGTTCCTGACCAACTCGCCGGGCTTCCTGCAACTGCTGTTGCTGCAGACCGTGATCGGCGTGCTCATGACCATGTACTTCGCGGCCATGCCGGCCCTGCTGGCCGACATCTTCCCGGTGGCCACGCGTGGCACCGGCATGTCGCTGGCGTATAACATCGCCGTGACCATCTTCGGTGGTTTCGCCGGCCTGATCATTACCTGGCTGATCGACTTCACCGGCAACAAGCTCTCGGTGAGCTACTTCGTCATCTTCGGCGCAGTGCTGAGCCTGATCGCTTCGGTGGCGGCGCGTTATGTGCTGAAGCTGCGCTAAGCGGCGATCGCGTAAATGATATAAATCATTTCCCCGTCACTGCGACGGGAGAAAATAAAAATGGCCTGGATCGCGAGATCCAGGCCATTTCCTTTTTTGTTTGCCGCCGCCCCTTCCCCTTGTCTGTCCTGCCCACGCGGCGGCACGCGGGCAAGCCTCCCTGCTTGACCTCACGTATCGACGATCAATCGTCCTCGGCGCCGCCGATGCCCAGCTCCTGGATCTTGCGGGTGATGGTGTTGCGGCCGATGCCCAGGCGCACGGCGGCGTCGTTCTTGCGACCGTGGGTGTGCTTGAGGGCGATCTTGATCAGCGCGGCTTCGAACTGGCGACCGAGGATGTCCATCACCTCCGGCTGCTCCGAGGCCAGCATCTGCGCGGCTTCGGTTTCCAGTAGCGAGATCCAGTTGCCGGCGGCGGCTTCCACCGGTACCGCGCCTGCCGACAGCTCGGGCTGGGCCAGCGGTGCGGCCGCACCGGCAGACGAGGCCGGTGCCGACACGGTCTGCGCCGGCTGCGGTGCATGCACGCGTTCTTCCACCAGGTCCTGTGGCAGGTCCTTGATTTCCACGGTCTGGCCCGGCGCCATCACGGTGATCCAGTTGCACAGGTTTTCCAGCTGGCGCACGTTGCCGGCGAATTCCAGTTGCGTCAGGAACTGCATCGCCTGCGGTGACAGGCGCTTGGCTTCCACGCCCAACTGGCGGGCACTCTGGGTGAGGAAGTAGCGCGCCAGGATGGGAATGTCTTCGCTGCGCTCGCGCAGGCTGGGCAGGCGCAGGCGGATGACGTTGAGGCGGTGGTACAAGTCCTCGCGGAACAGGCCCTCGCGCACCCGGTGCTCCAGGTTCTGGTGGGTGGCGGCGATCACGCGCACATTGGCCTTGAGCGATTGGTGGCCGCCGACACGATAGAAGTGGCCGTCGGAGAGCACACGCAACAGACGCGTCTGCAGGTCCAGCGGCATGTCGCCGATTTCGTCGAGGAACAGAGTGCCGCCCTCGGCCTGCTCGAAGCGGCCACGGCGCATGGCTTGCGCACCGGTGAAGGCGCCGCGTTCATGGCCGAACAGTTCGGATTCCAGCAGGTCCTTCGGGATGGCCGCCGTGTTCAATGCCACGAAGGGCTGGCTGGCGCGCGGGCTGTGCTTGTGCAGGGCACGTGCCACCAGCTCCTTGCCGGAGCCGGACTCGCCGGTGATGAGCACCGTCACGTTCGACTGCGACAGGCGACCGATGGCGCGGAACACGTCCTGCATGGCCGGCGCCTGGCCGAGGATTTCGGGGGTCTGGGCAGCGCCTTGCTCGATATCGGTTTCGCGCAGGCTTTCATCGAGTGCGCGGCGAATCAATTCGACCGCCTTGTCGACGTCGAAGGGCTTGGCCAGGTATTCGAAGGCGCCGCCCTGGAAGGCCGAGACCGCCGAGTCCAGATCCGAGAAGGCGGTGATGATGATCACCGGAATCCCGGGATGCTTGGCCTTGACGGTCTGCAGCAGTTCCAGCCCGGAGGCGCCTGGCATGCGGATGTCGGAAACCAGCACTTGCGGCGTGCCGTTCTGCAGGGCCGCCATGGCATCGCGTGCGCTGGAAAAACTCTGCGTGGCGAGATTTTCTCGGGCCAGTGCCTTTTCCAGCACCCAGCGTATCGATTCGTCGTCGTCAACAATCCAGATCGGTTTCATAAATAGCTTTTTCCTGCGTTGGTCATGCTGTTAATGCTCCCGTGGCCACGCCGCTTCTGGCGCCGTGCCACAGCCCCCATGATGACGGGATGCCTTCCGTCATTCCGGCTTTGGCGCGCCGCCTGCGGCCATGGGCTCACGGCAGCGGTATAAGTATTCTGAAATCGGTACAACCCGGCCGGCTGTCGCATTCGATCACGCCCATATGCTGATGCACGAAGGTCTGCGCCAGGGTCAGCCCCAGTCCGCTACCACCTTCCCGACCCGACACCAGGGGATAGAAGATTCTTTCCTGGATGTCTGGCGGAATACCCGGACCGTTATCGATGATATGCAAGTCTAGTGCCAGCCGGTATCTGACCTTGGATAGCGTCACCTGGCGGGAAACACGGGTGCGCAGGATCAGCTCGGCGTCACCCGCACGGATGCGGTCGGCCAGGGCCTGGGCCGCGTTGTGGACGATGTTCAGTACCGCCTGGATCAACTGCTCCTTGTCGCCCCGAAAGTCGGGGATGGAGAGGTCATAGTCGCGCTTGATGGTCAGGCCCTGCGGGAACTCGGCCATCACCAGGCTGCGCACGCGCTCGCACACTTCGTGGATGTTGACGTCGCCCACGATGTGCGGATGGCGGTGCGGCGCCAACAGGCGATCGACCAGGGTCTGCAGGCGGTCGGCTTCCTTGATGATGACCTGGGTGTATTCGCGCAATTCCTTGAGGTGGCGCTCGGGCAGTTCCAGCTCCAGCAATTGGGCCGCGCCACGGATACCGCCCAGCGGATTCTTGATCTCGTGGGCCAGGTTGCGGATCAGCTCCTTGTTGGCCTGGCTCTGGTCGAACATCCGCTCTTCACGGTCCAGCTTGAGTTGCTGCACGTTTTCGCGCAGCTCCAGCAGGACCGGCATGTCGGTGCTGTCCAGCGGCGTGACGATGGTATGCACCTGCAGCGGTTCGCGGTTGGCGCGTTCCAGTACCAGGTCCAGGCGCTTGTCGGCGAACTGGTGTTCGATGGCCTGGTAGAACAGCGCTGTCAGCTCCTTGCCATTGAGGAAGAGCTCCGAGAGCTTCTGCTGCGAGAGCACCTTGAAGGAGCTCTCCAGCAGGTTCTCGGCGGCGGCATTGGCGTAGACGATACCGCCGGCGGCGTCCAGGATGATGACGGCCGAGGCCAGCAGGTCAAGACCATCGAGGGAAGGAAGAGGTGTCTTCATGGGAGGATTCGTGATGCCTGGGGTCATGTCGTCTTGCTTGGAATTGCACGGACTTGCGCAGTCATTGCGGAGTCATTGATTAGTCGTCGAGCAATCCTGACTAGCAATTTCCGGGCGCACTTCCCGTCCATGGGCCGCGCCGCTGCGCATAAAAAAAGGGGAAGCAAGCTTCCCCTTTTTCTCCGGATGCGGATTCGATTACAGCGAGTAGTACATATCGAATTCGATCGGGTGCGTGGTCATGCGGAAGCGTTGGACTTCCTGCATCTTCAGCTCGATGTAGGCATCGATCATGCTGTCGGTGAACACGCCACCACGGGTCAGGAACTCGCGGTCCTTGTTCAGGTGATCCAGGGCTTCGTCCAGCGAGGCGCAGACGGTCGGGATCAGCTTGTCTTCTTCCGGCGGCAGGTGGTACAGGTCCTTGGTCGCAGCTTCGCCCGGGTGGATCTTGTTCTGCACGCCATCCAGACCGGCCATCAGCAGAGCCGAGAAGCACAGGTACGGGTTGGCCAGGGGATCCGGGAAGCGGGTTTCGATACGACGGCCCTTCGGGTTGGCGACGTGGGGGATACGGATCGAGGCCGAACGGTTACGGGCCGAGTAGGCCAGCTTGACCGGGGCTTCGAAGCCGGGGACCAGACGCTTGTAGGAGTTGGTGCCGGGGTTGGTGATCGCGTTGAGTGCCTTGGCGTGCTTGATGATGCCGCCGATGTAGTACAGCGCGAATTCCGACAGGCCGGCGTAGCCGTCGCCTGCGAACAGGTTCTTGCCATCCTTCCAGACGGATTGGTGCACGTGCATGCCGGAGCCGTTGTCGCCGACCAGGGGCTTGGGCATGAAGGTAGCGGTCTTGCCGTAGGTGTGGGCGACGTTCCAGATCACGTACTTCAGGGTCTGGGTCCAGTCAGCGCGCTCGACCAGGGTCGAGAACTTGGTGCCCAGTTCGTTCTGGCCAGCGCCGGCCACTTCGTGGTGGTGCACTTCGACGGGGATGCCCAGGGATTCCAGGATCAGGGACATTTCCGAACGCATGTCCTGGAAGCTGTCGACCGGGGGAACCGGGAAGTAGCCGCCCTTGACGGTCGGACGGTGGCCGGAGTTGCCGCCTTCGATCTTGGCGCCGGTGCTCCAGGAAGCTTCTTCGGAGTCGATCTTGACGAAGGAACCGGACATGTCGGCACCCCAACGCACGCCGTCGAAGATGAAGAATTCGGGTTCCGGACCGAAGTAGGCGGTGTCGCCCAGGCCGGAGGACTTCAGGTAGGCTTCAGCGCGCTTGGCGATGGAGCGCGGATCGCGGTCGTAGCCCTTGCCGTCGGACGGCTCGATCACGTCACATTGCATGAAGAGGGTGGTCTCTTCCATGAACGGGTCGATGTTGGCGGTGTTCGGGTCCGGGATCAGCAGCATGTCGGAGGCTTCGATACCCTTCCAGCCGGCGATCGACGAACCGTCGAAGGCGTGACCGGATTCGAACTTGTCGATGTCGAAATGCGAAACAGGCACGGAAACGTGCTGTTCCTTGCCACGGGTGTCAGCGAAACGGAAGTCGACAAACTTGACTTCGTTGTCCTTCACCATCTTCAAAACCTCTGCGGCCGTCCTTGCCATGCGAATCTCCTAAAACGAGGAAGTAGTATAAATTGGGGTGTGAGCCGTTTTCTGCGACTGGATCTTTGCATTTGATACAACGGTCTTGCGCCGAACTCAGTCGCGGATGATAGCAGATTCCATGCCATCGACCTTTCGGGTAGCCCGATAATGGAATATTTTAGGGAGGACGCGGCCAGACGGCCGTTCCCCGCGGTGCAGGAATCGGCGAATGACGCCTTATTTCGGTGCGCTTTCATCATTTTGCACCAAATAACATCATTATCAGGTCACACCGATCAATTTGCACATTATTGGTGCATTCGCCGTACTGGGCAGCCGCAGCCGCCCGCTGTCCGATGCACCGACTTGGAAATTGCCGAAATGTTTATATTGTTTAAAATCAAGTGTTTCCAGGTGTCGCGCGGCTGACCATGTCGACGGCCTCTACCCCGTGTTGACCCGTTCCGCGACTTTCACGACCATTTCTTCCCGAGATCGATTTCCATGAGCCCCCAAGACCTTCTCTCCAAAGCCCAGCAACGTGGTGCCGATGGCCAGTTACCCTATGCAGGCGCGATCACCCCGCAGGAAGCACTGGCCCTGATCCAGGCCGATCCGTCGGTGAAGCTGGTGGATGTCCGCACCCGCGCCGAGCGCGACTGGATCGGGACCGTGCAGATTCCGGCCGCCCAGCACCTGGCCGTGCAATGGAATCTCTATCCCGAGGGCAAGCCCAATTCGGAATTCCTGACGCAATTGAAGGAAGTCACCCTGCCCGATGACGTGCTGCTGTTCCTGTGCCGCTCCGGCGTGCGCTCCAAGCATGCGGCCAAGCTCGCCACGGAACATGGCTATACCCGTTGTTTCGACATCCTGGAAGGCTTCGAAGGCAACAAGGACGCTGCCGGTCATCGCAAGACAGTGGAAGGCTGGTGCTTCGGCGGGCTGCCCTGGGTGGGCGCCTGAAGCCGTACCGGAACCGCCAATCAGGACTGCAGGCTGCGCGCCTGCAGCGCATTGCCCAATGACTGCAGCAGCAGGCTGATCGCGTCGGCGGCGCCGGGGCCACCGAGCAGAGCTTCGTCCACGCATTCCAGCAAGGCCACGATCTCGGCCCGGCCCATGGTCAGCGCCGCGCCCCGCATGCGGTGGGTAAGCCGGCTCATGCGGGCGGCGTCGCCTTCCTCCCGCGCCTCCTGCAAGGCTTGCAGATCGTGCAGGGAGGTCGTCAGGAACAGCCGGTCCAGGTCCTGGTCGTGTTCTTCCTCGGGACTGGCGGCCTCGCTGTCCTCCCCCAGTTCGTGATCGCACCACAGCGCCAGCAGGCGGCGGATGGCCAGCGTCTGCAACGGCTTGTCGAGCATGCCGTCCATGCCGCTGTCCAGGCAGCGCTGTACGTGTGCGGGATCAGCTTCGGCCGAGATGCCGATCAGCGGGGTGTAGAGTCGCTCAGGCTGCGCCAGCTCCAGCTGGCGGACCTGGCGCGCCACATCCTGTCCCAGGATATCCGGCAGGAAGCAATCCAGCAGCACCAGCCCATAGGACCGGGCCTGGATCGCCGCCAGCGCAGCGGCGCCGTCGGCGACGCTGTCGACCTCGCAACCGAGCAGTTGCAGGCGGCTTTGCATCGCATACCGGATGGTCGCCGAGTCATCAACGAGCAGCACCCGCGGCCCACTGTCCTTCATCATTGCAACTCCCTATGTGGTGCGCTTTAGAGGTCCTTGATCTGGTATTCGATCTTGAACAGTTCGTTGTCGCTGCGCACGCCCAGCTTGCGGAAGGCCGATTGCTTCTGCCCGCTGATGGTCTTGACGCTGCGGGCAAACTTGTCAGCGATATCAGTCACCGACAAGCCATCCAGGCAGCAGCGCAAGACTTCGCGCTCGCGTGGCGACAGATTGGGCATGTCCGACAGCGAATCCGAGGAAGGCGGTGCGGTGCGCGCACGGCGCGCCGGACGCGCTTCCGACCTGCCGCCGGGTACCGGTTCGGCCACCTGCATGGCAGCCAGTTCACGGGTCAGGGCTGCATTGTGGTACTCACGCCCCAGCCCGATGGTGCGGATGGCCTGGATCAATTCGCCCAGCTCCTGCGACTTGCCCACGAAGCCCCGCGCACCGGCCTTCATGGCCATGGCCACGGTGGCCGCATTGTGATGCGCCGAGGTGACCAGGATCTTGCTGCGGGGGAAACGCACGCGCAACGCCCGGATCAGGTTCAGGCCATCGATGTCATTGCTGCCCAGCGAATAATCGATCAGCAGCAGGTCCGCCGGCGAAGCACGCAGCGCGGTCATCAATTCCTTGCTGGTGGCGAAGGCACCGACGACATCGAAGTCCGGCTCCTCGGCCAGTCGCTTGGCCAGCCCGTATCGAACCACGGCGTGGTCGTCAAGCAAGGCGATGCGCATCGCCGATGCCAGTGTCCATGTCATCCTTGCCCTTTGCTCTCTGTCATTGCTCGCTCATAGCCCGCTGGTGTGCCCCGAGGCATCTGCGCTCGCGCTGCGGCTCGTGAATTCAGCCCGTCAGCGGCGCGCCATTGTGATGCGGTGGCCTCGCGCCGGCAAGCTAAATCCGACTCCGGTTTTCGAAGGCGCTATTGTGGTGTAGCCCAGGCGCGAGGCGCATAAGAATCGTCTGAAAAATGTCGCGAGCTCGCAAAACTTCCTCGTTTTTCGAGAATGTGGTCTCTCGCACGGCAAGAGACTGATCAACAATCACAAGAAGCGTGTTGGAACGACAAGTATCCCGACAAGTCCCACAAGAGGTGTGCCTTCAGCGACGTGTCAGGTCGATGGTCTAGTCTCTGGAGCCAGTCTCTATGCCTATCGTCAGCCTCGCCCCGCATTACACTTTTTTACAGCCGTCAACTGAGGCTTTGCGCATACTCACTCAAGATTTCTCAACAAATTTCGAGACCACGAGGCTCATCCATGCGCCCGCTACGCCAGACGCCATTCTTGTTGTTGGCCTTGCTGACCTGCAGCCTGGCAGATGCCGCCACGTCGGCCGCCGAGGTCCCATTGTCGCAGTCCGAGCGCGCCCTGCACGTACTCAATCGCCTGGCCTACGGCCCACGCCCCGGCGCGCTGGAAGAGGTGGAGCAGATGGGCGTGAAGCGCTATATCGACCAGCAACTGCATCCCGAGCGCATTCCCCTGCCGGCCGACCTGCAGGCGCGGCTGGCGGCCCTGCCCGGGCTGCAGATGACAGCTGCGCAAGTGTTCGTCGATTATGGTCCGCCTTCCTTCGATCCAAAGGCCAGCAAGGAGGAACAGCAGGCCGCTCGCCAGCGAGCCCCGCGCGATCTGACCCCGCAGTTCCACATGGCACGCCTGCTACAGGCCACCGAAAGCCCACGTCAGCTGGAAGAAGTGATGACCGAGTTCTGGGCCAATCACTTCAACATCTTCGAAGGCAAGGAATGGGTGCGCTACTGGGTCGGCGACTATGAAAAGAATGCGATCCGTCCCTATGCCCTGGGCCACTTCCGCGACCTGCTGGGCGCCGTGGCGCATCACCCGGCGATGCTGTACTACCTTGACAACTGGCTTTCCAGCGGTGCCGGCACGCCCGGTGCGCGGGGCCGCTTCAAGGGGCTCAACGAGAACTACGCACGCGAACTGATGGAACTGCACACCCTGGGCGTGGATGGCGGCTACCAGCAGGCGGACGTCATCACGCTGGCACGCATCCTTTCGGGCTGGACCATCGACGTCAATGCCATGAAGGCCGGCGCGGCGCCCTTTACCTTCGCCGCCCAGCGTCATGATGAGGCACCCAAGGTCTTCCTCGGCAAGCCATTGGCGGCCAGCGGTTACCAGGAGGGTGAGGCGGCGCTGGATATCCTGGCCAGCCACCCGTCGACGGCACGCTTCATCTCCACCCAGCTGGTGCAGTATTTCGTCTCCGACCAGCCCGATCCGGCGTTGGTGCAAAAGCTCGCTCAGACCTTCCTGGCCACCCGTGGCGACATCCGCGCTGTGCTCAAGAGCTTGTTCGACAGCCCGCAGTTCTGGGCGCGCAGCAATTACCAGACGCAGTTCAAGACCCCCTACCAGTTCGTCATCTCCGCCCTGCGCGCGGGTGACATCCCGGTACGCAACAGCAAACCGGTCAATGGCGCGCTGGGCCAGTTCGGCATGCCCCTGTATGGCTGGCTCACGCCTGAAGGCTACAAATATTCCGAGGCTGCCTGGCTCAACCCGGACGCCCTGCTGCGCCGGATCAACTTCGCCGGCAACCTGGTCAACGGCAAGTCGCCGATCGCCCGCGCCGAAGGGGACCCCGTTCCTTCGAACGCCGAGGCGCGCCCGGTCGATCCGCAACAACTGCTGCGCACGCTGGGACCGGCGCTGTCGCCACAGACCGCCACCCGGATCACCAGTGCCCCCGGCAACATGCAGGCCGGCCTGATCCTGGGCAGTCCCGATTTCATGAAACGCTGATCCACCGCCGAGGACTTCCATGAACCGTCGCGATTTCATCCGCTCCCTGGGCGCTGCCACCGGCGGCGCCATCCTGGTGCCGATCGGCTTGTCCGGTTGTGCCGTGGCGCCCACCGGCGACCAGAGCATCAGCCGCGCCACCCCGGCGCGGTTGGCCTATGGCTCGCCTGCGCCTCGGGCGCACGCCAGCGGCGATGGCGCGCCGCGCATGATCGTGGTGTTCCTGCGCGGCGCGGTGGATGGCCTCAACGTGGTGGTGCCGCACGGCGACCCGGAGTATTACCACGCCCGCCCCGGCATCGCCGTAGCGCGTCCCGGCCAGGCCAATGGGGTAATCGACCTGACCGGCTACTTCGGGCTGCACCCTGCCCTGCAACCGCTGATGCCGTACTGGGAGAGCGGGCAGCTGGCCTTCGTCCATGCCTCTGGCTCGCCCGACGGTTCGCGCTCGCACTTCGAGGCGCAGGACACCATGGAGACCGGCACGCCGGGCCAGCACAACGTCCGCGACGGCTGGCTCAATCGCGCCATGGCTTATCTACCGCCGTCGGAGTCGCCCCTTCAGGCACTGAATGTGGGCGACGTCACGCCGCGCATCCTGAGCGGTCGCAACCCGGTGGCCAACCTGCAGAGCGGCCGCGCCGCCACCCGTCCCGGCCTGATCGACCAGCCACGGATGATGCAGGCCTACGGCAGCTTGTACGAGGGCGAGGATGCCATCGCCAAGGCCTATCACGAGGGCATCGCTGCCCGTCGCGAACTGATGGCCGAGATCAACAGCCAGGAACAGCAGATGGCCAACAATGGCGCCCCGCTCCCCAACGGCCTGTCGCTGGACACCGCGCGCCTGGGTCGCCTGATGCGCCACGATCCGCGCATCCGCCTGGCCTTCCTGGCCGTAGGCGGCTGGGATACCCACATCAACCAGGGCAATGGCACGGGCCAGCTGGCCGGCCGGCTTTCGCCACTGGCCGGCGGCTTGGCGACGTTGGCGCGAGAACTGGGACCGGCGTTCAATGACACGGTGATTGTGGTGATGTCAGAATTCGGCCGCACCTTCCGCGAGAACGGCAACGGTGGCACCGATCACGGTCACGGCAATGCGATGTGGCTGATGGGTGGCAACCTGCGCGGCGGCAAGATCTACGGACAATGGCCGGGCTTGAACCAGGCGGCCTTGAACGAAGGGCGCGACCTGGCCATCACGACGGATTATCGGGCGGTGCTGTGCGCGCTGGCGGAGCGGCATATGCGCATCCCGGATCAGGCGCTGGACAAGGTCTTTCCGCAATATGCCAGTGGCGCCAGAGGTGTACCGAACCTGTTCATCTGAAGTGCGCTAATCGTGGAACGAAAAAAAAACGCATCGATATCGATGCGTCTTTTCGTGATGGGAGCAGCACAGTGGCTCACTCCGCCTCGGCAATCCAGGCCGCCTGGATCGCTTCGAGGATGCGCTCTCCCGAGCGGTTGGGATCGTCCTCGAATCCATCGAGCTCCATCACCCAGCGATGCAGGTCGGTGAAGCGGATGGTCTTGGGATCAGTATCCGGGAACTTGTCGTAGAGTTCCTCGGCGATCTGCTGGGTGTCGGTCCATTTCATGTCGATCTCCCGGCACGGCCGATGCCGTGCCTGCTCAATGGTTTTCGGAGGCGTGGTTGATGGTGTACTTGGGGATTTCGACGGTCAGGTCTTCTTCGCCCAGCACCACCTGGCAGGACAGGCGGGAGGTGGCCTCCAGGCCCCAAGCCATGTCCAGCAGGTCTTCTTCCTTGTCGGTGGGGTCGTCCAGGGAATTGAAACCTTCACGGATGACCACATGGCAAGTGGTACAGGCGCAGGACTTTTCGCAGGCGTGCTCGATGTCGATGTCGCTGTCCAGCAGCGCGTCGCACAGGGTCTTGCCGGCCGGGGCATCGATCACCGAGCCTTCGGGGCAAAGGATAGGATGGGGGAGGATAACGATCTGGGGCATGATAGCTCTCGGGTCTTTTCTACAGTGTTCGGGTCAGGAGATCGCTCAGGCGATTTCATCCAGTTTCTTGCCAGCCAGCGCGGCGTGGACGCTGCGGTCCATGCGGCGGGCGGCGAATTCCTCGGTGCCGTGCGCCAACGCATCGATCGCGGCCTTGATGGCGAGGTGATCCTCACCCTGGGCAGCGGCGGTGACGGCTGCCATCTGCACTTCAATCTCCGCGCGCTCTTGCTCGGACAGCAACGCCGCATCGGCCTGCAGCGCCGAGCGGGTGGCCAGGACGATGCGCTCGGCCTCGACCTGCTCTTCCCGCAATGCGCGAAGTTGCATGTCTTCATCGGCAGAACTGAAGGATTCTTGCAGCATGCGGGCGATCTCGTCGTCCGCCAGCCCATAGGACGGCTTGACGGTGATGGACGCTTCCACGCCGGAGGTCATCTCGCGGGCCGACACGGCCAGCAAACCATCGGCATCGACCTGGTAGGTCACGCGGATGCGCGCCGCGCCGGCGGCCATGGGAGGAATGCCACGCAGTTCGAAACGCGCCAGCGAACGGCAGTCGGCCACCAGTTCGCGCTCGCCCTGCACCACATGGATGGCCATGGCGGTCTGGCCGTCCTTGAAGGTAGTGAATTCCTGGGCACGGGCGCAGGGAATGGTGGAGTTGCGCGGAATGACCTTCTCGGCCAGGCCGCCCATGGTCTCGATGCCCAGCGACAGCGGGATCACGTCCAGCAGCAGCCAATCGTCGCCAGGAGCGCGGTTGCCGGCCAGCAGGTTGGCCTGCACGGCCGCGCCCAGCGCCACCACCTTGTCGGGGTCGATGTTGGACAGCGGATTGGTCTTGAAGAACTCGCCCACGGCGCGGCGGATGTGCGGCATGCGGGTGGCGCCGCCGACCAGCACCACGCCGTCCACGTCTTCCACGGTCAGGCTGGCGTCGCGCAGGGCTTTGCGCACCGGTGCCATGGTCTTGGCCACCAGGTGCTGGGTGATCTCGTTGAATTGCGCGGCGGTGATGGAGAGATGCACTTCCTCGCCGGAGCGGAGCACGGCATCGATCTGCACTTCGTCCTTGGTGGAGAGCAGTTCCTTGACCTCGCGTGCCTTGACCATCAAGAGGCGCGTGTCTTCGTCCGACAGCGGCTGCAGCTGGGCTTCATGGCTGATCCAGCAGAACAGGCGGTGGTCGAAGTCGTCGCCCCCCAGGGCCGAATCGCCACCGGTGGCCAGCACTTCGAAGACGCCACGGGTGAGCTTGAGGATGGAAATATCGAAAGTGCCGCCACCGAGGTCATAGACCGCGAAGATGCCTTCGGAGGAATTGTCCAGGCCGTAGGCGATGGCTGCCGCCGTCGGTTCGTTCAGCAGGCGAAGCACGTTGATGCCGGCCAGTTGCGCGGCATCCTTGGTGGCCTGGCGCTGGGCATCGTCGAAGTAGGCCGGCACGGTGATGACGGCGCCCACCAGGTCGTCGCCCAGGGCGTCTTCAGCGGTCTGGCGCAGCGTGGCGAGAATCTGGGCCGAGATTTCCACCGGGCTCTTCACGCCGGCCACGGTCTTGATCTGCACCATGCCGGGCTGGTCCTGGAAATCATAGGGCATGTTTTCGGCGTGGGCGATGTCCTTCAAGCCACGCCCCATGAAACGCTTGACCGAGATAATGGTATTGCGCGGATCGGTGGTCTGCGCGGCCTGCGCCTTGTAGCCGATGTTGGCGTGGCCATTGGGCAGGTAGCGCACCACCGAGGGCAGCAGCACGCGGCCGTCGTCGTCGGCCAGCACTTCGGGAATGCTGTTGCGCACGGTGGCCACCAGCGAATTGGTGGTGCCCAGGTCGATGCCGATGGCCAGGCGACGCTGGTGCGGCGCGGTGGACATGCCCGGTTCGGAAATCTGCAATAAAGCCATAGGTGATGTGACTCGTCGTGATGCGTTATTCAGGTAAGGCCATCCGGATGCCGAGGCCGATGAAGGCACAACCTGCAAGGCGGTTCAGATGGACGGAGGCGTTGGCGCGGCGGCGGAAATAGGCGCCGACCGTGCCGGAAAACAATGCGATGGTGCTGAAGATGGCGAAGGCCTGGGCAATGAACACCAGGGCCAGCAGCAGCATCTGCAGCGCTTCGTGACCGGCTTCGCGTTGCACGAACTGCGGCAGGAAGGCGATGAAGAACAGGGTCACCTTGGGATTGAGCATGTTGGCCAGGACGCTCTGCCAGTAGATGCGGCGCAGCGGCACGGCGACTGCGCCCTGCCCTTCACCGGCCAGCGCGATGCCGGCCGAGGCCGAGCGCAAGGTGCGATAACCGAGGTAGCCCAGGTAGGCCGCGCCCGCGTATTGCAGGGCGTGATAGGCGGGAGGATAGGCCTTGATCACGGCGGCAAAACCCAGCACCGCCAGCAGGGTATGAAAGATCAATCCCGAGCTGAAGCCGGCGGCGGCCACCAGACCGGCCTTGCGGCCCTGGGCGATGCCACGCGTGAGCACGTAGATGTTGTCCGGGCCGGGCGCCAGGGTCAGCGTCATCGCAGCCAGCAGGAAGAGCAGCAGGTTGGGCATGATGGCGGCTCCGGGATCAGCCTTCGATCAGGGCGAAGGCGTCGCCGATCTCGGTGCCGAACTTGTCCAGGAACATCAGCTGGCGCACCAGCTGGCCGGCGCCGGCGTAGTCGCCCGCATCCAGCAGCGCTTCGATGCGGCCGATCTCGGCCTTCCTCTCGCTCAGCAGGGCGGTGTTGAGTTGTTCCAGCGCATCGAGGTCCTTGCCGGACTTGGCGTCGTCCAGGGTTTCGCGCCACTCCATCTGCTGCATCAGGAAGGCTGGTGCCATGGCAGTGTTGGATTCGGTCTGCAGGTCCACGCCGTGCAGCTCACACAGGTAACGCGCACGCTTGAGTGGATTCTTCAGGGTCTGGTAGGCCTCGTTGGCGCGAGTGGCCCACTGCATGGCCACGCGCTTTTCGGCATCGCTGGCGTGGGCGAACTTGTCCGGGTGAGCCTGGCTCTGCACCTGGTGGTAAGCCTGCTCCAGCGCCTTCTGGTCGATGGCGAAGCGCTGCGGCAACTGGAACAGGTCGTAGTGGTTTTGCATGGCTGAAAAATAAAAAGCCTGTCGGACTGCAACAGGCTTGGCACATCAGGGACGGCAAACGGTGACCGGGTCAGCTCCGCAGGGAGCGATCACGAGGCTGTCACGGTATCGGCTAAGCACTGTCCGCCTCGCGGCAGGACCGACGCGACGGATTGGATCAGAAGCAGGTTCAGGATCAGAAGCAGCGATCAGATACGGAAGCTTTCGCCGCAGCCACACTCATCCTTGACGTTGGGGTTCTGGAACTTGAAACCTTCGTTCAGGCCTTCGCGGGCGAAGTCCAGCTCGGTTCCGTCGATGTAGGGCAGGCTCTTGGGATCGACGAAGACACGCACGCCGCGCGACTCGAAGACGGTGTCCTCGGCCGATTGCTCGTCCACGTACTCCAGCTTGTACGCCAGGCCGGAGCAGCCGGTGGTACGCACGCCCAGGCGCAGGCCGATGCCCTTGCCACGACGTTCCATGTACCGGCTGATGTGTTTTGCTGCCTTCTCTGTCAACGTGATTGCCATGATGCTTGCCTTACGAAATCGAAAACCGCGGATACCTGCCGTCGCAAAAAGCCGATCAGGCTGCCTTCTGCTCCGCGCCGTGCTTGGCCTTGTAGTCCTGCACCGCTGCCTTGATGGCGTCTTCGGCCAGGATCGAGCAGTGGATCTTCACCGGCGGCAGTGCCAGCTCTTCGGCGATCTGGGTGTTCTTGATGGACAGCGCTTCGTCCAGCGTCTTGCCCTTGACCCACTCGGTCACCAGCGAAGACGAGGCGATGGCCGAACCGCAGCCGTAGGTCTTGAACTTGGCATCCTGGATCACGCCGTCGGCGCCGACCTTGATCTGCAGCTTCATCACGTCGCCGCAGGCCGGGGCGCCGACCATACCGGTGCCGACCGTGTCGTCGCCCTTTTCAAAGGCGCCGACGTTGCGGGGATTTTCATAGTGATCGAGTACTTTTTCCGAATAAGACATGTTCTTGCTCCCTAGATGATGGTATCGACCATCGCCCTGCACCGTACTTTCTACCGTAGCTGCTGGCGATGGCTGGCAGAGTCCGTGATTAGTGGGCCGCCCACTGGATGGTGGACAGGTCCACGCCGTCCTTGTACATGTCCCACAGCGGGGACAGTTCGCGCAGCTTGCCGACCTTGCTCTTGATCAGCTCGATGGTGAAATCGATATCTTCCTCGGTGGTGAAGCGACCGATGGTGAAGCGGATCGAGCTGTGCGCCAGTTCGTCGCTGCGGCCCAGTGCGCGCAACACGTAGGACGGCTCCAGACTGGCCGAGGTGCAGGCCGAACCGGAGGACACGGCGATATCCTTGATGGCCATGATCAGCGATTCACCTTCCACGTAGTTGAAGCTCACGTTCAGGTTGTGCGGCACCCGGTGTTCCATGTCGCCGTTGATGTAGGTCTCTTCGATCTCTTGCAGGCCCTTGGCCAGGCGATCGCGCATGGCGCGGATGTGGCTCAGTTCGCTGTCCATTTCTTCACGGGCGATGCGGAAGGCCTCACCCATGCCGACGATCTGGTGCGTGGCCAGGGTGCCCGAACGCAGGCCGCGCTCATGACCGCCGCCATGCATCTGCGCTTCGATGCGCACACGCGGCTTGCGGCGCACGTACAGCGCACCGATGCCCTTGGGGCCGTAGCTCTTGTGGGCGGAGAAGCTCATCAGGTCGACCTTCCAGTTTTCCAGGTCGATCTTGACCTTGCCGGTGGCCTGCGCAGCATCGCTGTGGAAGATGATGCCCTTGGAGCGGCAGAACTCGCCGATTTCCGGCACCGGCTGGATCACGCCGATCTCGTTGTTGACCAGCATGACCGAGACCAGGATGGTATCCGGACGCACGGCCGCAGCGATCTGCTCGACCGTCACCAGGCCGTTGTCCTGCGGCTGCAGGTAGGTGGCTTCGAAGCCCACGCGTTCCAGCTCGCGGAAGGTATCCAGCACCGCCTTGTGCTCGGTCTTGACGGTGATGATGTGCTTGCCCTTGGACTTGTAGAACTGTGCCGCGCCCTTGATGGCCAGGTTGTTGCTCTCGGTGGCGCCGGAGGTCCAGATGATCTCGCGGGAGTCGGCGTTGACCAGCTTGGCCACTTCTTCACGCGCTTCTTCCACGGCCTTTTCGGCGGTCCAGCCATACATGTGGCTGCGCGAAGCGGGATTACCGAACTGCTCGCGCAGGTAGGGGATCATCTTGTCGGCCACACGCGGATCGACCGGGGTGGTCGCCGAGTAGTCCATGTAGATCGGGAAGTGCGGAGCCTTGATGGTCTCCAGCAGGCTTTTTTCCAGGGGTGCGTTCATAGGTCCTTGCTCCAAATCAGGCTGCGGCTTGCGGGCGGTGCATCACCACCACGCTCTGCGAATCGGCGGGGCGCAGGTCCGCCGGCTTGGGTTCTTTTTGCTGGTCGACCAGGTCCTGGAGCGATACCGAATCCAGATACTCGACCATCTTTTCGTTCAGGGTAGACCAGAGGTCATGCGTCATGCAGCGCGCGCCACCCGGGTGCGCAGCGCTGTGGCAGTTTTCCTTGCCACCGCACTGGGTCGCATCCAGCGGTTCGTCCACCGCGATGATGATGTCGGCCACCGAGACATCGGCAGCCTTGCGGGCCAGGTTGTAACCACCACCGGGGCCCCTCACGGACTCGACGATCTGGTGTCGGCGCAACTTGCCGAACAACTGCTCCAGATAGGATAAGGAAATTTCCTGGCGCTCGCTGATGGCCGACAGCGTGACGGGGCCCTTGCCCTGGCGCAAGGCCAGGTCAATCATCGCCGTCACGGCAAAACGACCTTTGGTGGTAAGACGCATGGAGTTCGCTCCAGAAACAAATGAACCGACGGTGCCGGTTGCCCTGAATTCCCGAATATTTGAGTCAAGTATATCAAACCCGAGTAATTCTGTCAGGTACCGTGCGCGCGGAATTCCGGACCGGCAAAGCGGCCAGATCAAATTCCCTGCAAATCGAATGGAAACTTGTCTGACCTCTCGCCGAAATTCGGCTACTCTCTCGGCTACGGCTGGCATTGGCGTCGACCCTCTTGATCGATCTGGTAAGATGGCGCGACAATTTTCATCTGGCCAGATGCGGACCGACCACTAGAACACAAGCCGGGTCCGCCAGCGCCGCCCTCCCAAGAAACAGAACGATATGGATGTGAGCGATACCCCCAATCCGCTGCTGCGCCCGCGCCGCAAGCCCCAGAGCCTGTCGCAGGAGGTGGTGGCGGCGTTGTCGGCAATGATCGACAGCGGCAGCCTCAAGCCGGGCGACAAGCTGCCCACGGAATCCGAGATCATGCAGACCCAGGGCGTTTCGCGCACCGTGGTGCGCGAAGCCATCTCGCGCCTGCAGGCGGCCGGCCAGGTGGAGACCCGGCACGGCATCGGTACCTTCGTACTGGAAGCCCGCAAAGGCTCCAACATCAATATCGACCCGGCCACCATCACCACCATGCGTGACCTGCTGGCGCTGCTGGAGCTGCGCATCAGCCTGGAAACCGAGACCGCCGGGCTGGCAGCGGCCCGCCGCAGCGACGCACAGTTGCAGGAAATCCGCGAAGCACTGGACCTGTTCCGCGAGAACCAGCAAGCCGGCGCCGATACGGTGGGACCGGACTTCCGCTTCCACTTCGCCATCGCCAATGCCACCGGCAACCGCTATTTCATCGAGATCATCAGCCATCTGGGCATGGGCGTGATCCCGCGCAAGCGTCTCAATACGGCTGAGCTGGCGCACGACCAGCAGGCCAGCTACCTGGACCGGGTGCAGCGCGAGCACGAAGACATCTACGAAGCCATCGCCCGCGGCGATGCCGAAGCGGCCCGTGCCGCCATGCGCAATCACCTGACCAATAGCCGCGAACGCCTGCGCCGCGCACAGCAGGAAGCGGAATCGGGGGCGGCGGCCTCCGGCAGCAACTAGGCCCACGCAGCACCTCCCCGCCCCGCATATGCGCCCGCCGGTTGGCGGCGGCGCGCTGCGTGGCCCCGGCGCTTGCAGCTGAGCGCCGCCCCCTCCCCTACCATCTCCCCGTCCAAGCCACCTTGCGGACGTTCAACCGTTCGTCCGTTCGCTGGTGCCCTGCCACCGCCTCCGCCCGGCCCCATTAAAGAACGGTGCGACGAGCCCCCGCACCCAACACGTCACAAGAAATTGCTGGATTTATGAATTCTTATGTTGTACGATGACTGATGTCATATGCAGTTTTGATCGGAGGCCAGCGCCGGCACCATGGCTTGCGCCCTGCCCTCCATTTCCAACCGATTTCCAACGGCGTCGAGCGAAACCATGTCCCAGTACACACCCCAAGACCTCAAACAGATCCTCTCTTCCGGCCTGCTGTCCTTCCCGCTGACCGACTTCGACGAGCAAGGCGATTTCCGCCCCAAGACCTACATCGAGCGTCTGGAGTGGCTGGCCCCCTACGGCGCCAGCGCCCTGTTCGCCGCTGGTGGCACCGGTGAATTCTTCTCCCTGGTTCCGGGCGAGTATTCGGACATCATCCGCACCGCCGTCGAGACCTGTCGCGGCAAGGTGCCCATCATCGCCGGTGCCGGTGGCGCCACCCGTGCGGCCATCGCCTATGCCCAGGAAGCCGAGCGCCTGGGCGCCCACGGCATCCTGCTGATGCCGCACTACCTGACCGAAGCCAGCCAGGACGGCATCGCCGCCCACGTCGAAGCGGTCTGCAAATCGGTCAACTTCGGCGTCATCATCTATAACCGCGCCGTCTGCAAGCTCAACGCCGAAACCCTGCAAAAGCTGGCAGACCGTTGCCCCAACCTGATCGGCTTCAAGGACGGCGTCGGCGAGATCGAGCCGATGGTCCATATCCGCCGCAAGCTGGGCGATCGCTTCACCTATCTGGGTGGCCTGCCGACCGCTGAAGTGTATGCCGCCGCCTACAAGGCGCTGGGCGTGCCGGTCTATTCCTCGGCCGTGTTCAACTTCATCCCCAAGACGGCCGTGGCGTTCTACGAAGCCATCGCCAAGGACGACCACGCTACCGTGGGCAAGCTGATCGACGATTTCTTCCTGCCCTACCTGGAAATCCGCAATCGCAAGACCGGCTACGCCGTCTCCATCGTCAAGGCCGGTGCCAAGATCGTCGGTCACGATGCCGGTCCGGTGCGTACCCCGCTGACCGATTGCACCCCGCAGGAGCATGAAGAGCTGGCCGCGCTGATCAAGAAGCTGGGTCCGCAGTAAGGACGCGATGAGCCCGCCTGGGCTCGCATGAGAAAGACTGAGGGCCGCAGACATCTGCGGCCCTTTTGCTTTATCTGCCCGGTTCATGGGGAGCAGCACGAAAAAAAACCTCCGGTGCCAAGGCAACGGAGGTTTCTTGTCTGCCCAGGTCCGGCGACGCCGGCATCCTGGTGATGGGTTTAGAACTCTTCCCAGTCCTGGGCGTCATCCTTGCCGCGGGCGCTGGCCGACGAGCTGGCCGATGCGCTGGCCGGCTTGGCTGGTTTGGCCGGGGGCAGCTTGGGCGCGGCAGCCGGAGCGGCCTTGGGTGCGACCGGTATGCTGGCTGCCGGCACCGCAGGCGCTGCCTTGGGCATGGGGCGCGCCTTGACGGCCGGGCTGGCCATCTGATGGGCGTCGATCTTGAAGATACTGACCGCGTTCACCAGATTGGTGGCCTGCGCCTGCAAGGACTGGGCCGCCGCGGCGGCTTCCTCCACCAGTGCCGCATTCTGCTGGGTCACCTCGTCCATCTGGGTGATGGCCCGATTGACCTGCTCGATACCGGTGCTCTGCTCGCGGCTGGCTTCGGCGATCTCGCCCACGATGTCGGTGACGCGCTGCACACTGGTGACCACCTCGCTCATGGTGGTCCCGGCCTGCTCGACCAGCTGGCTGCCGGCTTCGACCTTTTCCACCGAGTCATCGATGAGGGACTTGATTTCCTTGGCGGCCGCAGCCGAACGCTGGGCCAGGGAACGCACTTCCGAGGCCACCACGGCAAAGCCGCGCCCCTGCTCGCCGGCACGCGCAGCTTCCACCGCCGCGTTGAGCGCCAGGATGTTGGTCTGGAAGGCAATGCCGTCGATCACACTGATGATGTCGACGATCTTGCGCGACGAATCATTGATGGCCTGCATCGTATCAACCACCTGCGCCACCACTTCTCCCCCCTTGCTGGCGGTGGATGAGGCCGAGTGCGCCAGCTGGTTGGCCTGCAGGGCATTCTCGGCGTTCTGCTTGACAGTGCCGGTCAGCTCCTCCATCGAGGCTGCCGTCTCTTCCAGCGAACTGGCCTGCTGCTCGGTGCGCGAGGACAGATCCATGTTGCCGGCGGCGATTTCCTTGGCGCTGGTATTGATGCTGTCTGAACTGCTGCGCACGCCTCCCACCGTCGTCAGCAAGGCTTGCTGCATGCTGCGGATGGCCGAGAACAGGCGGCCGATCTCGTTGCGGCTCTCGACGTCGACCTTGGCGCTCAGGTCGCCATTGGCCACCAGGTCCAGCAGATGCACGGCGCGGTTGAGCGGCGTGAGCACGATATTGCGCAACATGAAATGCACGCCGATGACCAGGAACATGGCGCCGATCAGGCCGGCCACGACCAGCCAGACCACCAGACTGTATTCACGCTGGCGCTCGGTGGTGACCTTGTCATTGAGCTCCATGGCACGCTTCTGGTAAGCATCCAGCGCGGTCGAGAAACGGGCACCGGCCTTGCTGATGAAGTTGTTGTTGAGCTGCGAATAGGCGGCGGCATCGCCGGCCTTGAGTACCTCGGTGGCCTTCTTGAGGATTTCATTCAAGGCCTTGGCCGATTCGATCAGTTCGGTCTTGGTCGCTGCGTCCTGCCCCTCCAGGTCGGGCAGCTTGGCGTAGTCATCCAGATACTTGAGGCTACGGTCATAGGTACTCTGGGCGCTCTTGAAGGCGGTGTCGATCACCGCCTGGTCGCCCTTCTCCATCAACGTCGAATAGATGCGTGAATGCGCGGCACGGGTGCGCGTGGTGTCCTTGTAGGCGTCATTGATCAGCAAGGCACGCTCGGTGATCTCGTGCACGTACTCAGTCGCGTGATTGGCCCGGCCCAGGGCAAAGATGCCGACCGCGGCGCCGACCACGATCATGCAAGAAAACAGCGCAAGCGCGCTCATCAGGCTGAAGCGAACCGTTAGATTCCGCATTCCCTCTCTCCGCTTAGTTTTTTGATAACACAAGAAATGAAAACATTGCGCCGACGATACAGCAGCCGCACAGACTCCAATCGCACGGCAAACCGACCAAAACGGCCCTATTTCCCGGTTAGGGCGGTCAGCAAGCTTTCAAGGCGACATTGTGCAATGGCAACGTGGTAGGTCGCCTGTCCTGGATCAAGCTGTGTGCAGAAGAGACACAATTAGGCCTTGCCATATGAACATCAATGACAAGGCCTGTGGCGGACGGGGTAGGTGCCGCGAAGATCAGGGCAGGTCGATGATCTCGACCCAGTTGGGGTTGCGGCCCAGCGTATAGCGCAATACCGGCGTCAGCGCGCCACTGTCGCGGTCGATGGCGTAGCTGGTCAGGCCAGCCTTCTGCCCGACGGCGAGCAGGTAACGGCCGCGCGGATCGATGTTGAAACCCCGCGGTTGGGTCTCGGTGGGGATGTTGAGGATGCGGGTCAGCCTGCCGCTGGCGGGATCGACCCGAAAGCCGGTCAGCGTATTGGAAGTGCGCTCCGTGGCATAAAGGAAACGACCATCCGGGGTCAGGTGCAGATCGGCCGCAGCCAGCTGCTCGCTGGTCTTGAAGCCCTCAGGCAGAACCGAATCGCTGGCCTGCAGGCTGAGCGTGCCGTTCTGCCGGTCATAGGCGTAGGTATTGACGGTGGCATCGAGTTCGTTGGTCGAATACACGAAACGCTGGTCCGGCGAGAACACGAAATGGCGCGGCCCCGCGCCGGCCTTGGTGGCGACCGCCGGCGGCGTATTGGGCGTGAGCTTGCCGCTGGCCGGATCGAAGCGGTATTGCAGGATCACGTCGCTGCCCAGGTTGCTGGCAAAGACGAAGGCGTTATCCGGATCGACCTGCACCGAGTGCGCGTTCTTGCCGGTAGGGATCACCGCCAGCGGCGGCGCCTGCACCACGCCATCGGCGCCGATGGCATTGACCGAGATCTTGTTGCCGGAGTAGGACGCCGCCAGCAGGTAGCGCCCAGTGTGATCGGTGGCGATATTGGCCATGTTGTCGGCCAGCGGCACCTTGCCCAGGCTGCTGAGCTTGCCGCTGCGAGGGTCGATGGCATAGCTGAGCACCGAATAGGGCTGGCCGCGCAGCGAGGCATACAGGTATTTGTGATCCGGGCTGATGGCCAACGGCATCACGGTGCTGCCGGTATCGACCTTGTCGATCAGGTTGACGCTGCCGTCCTGGTTGAGCTGCAGCACGTAGATATCCTGGCTGTCGGCATTGGCGACGTAGGCGACGGTGGCGGCGCCGGCCTGGGCGGCGGCCAGGCTGAGGGTAGACGTGGCGATCAAGGTGGCAAGGCGCGAAGCGGTGGATGAAGGGCTGTGGGTCATGCTGTCTCCTGGCAGATCATATTGTTGTTGGACGAAAAACGAAAACAAAAAAAAGGACCCGCAAGCGGGCCCCAAGGGAGGATCAGGTCACTGGCGCCGGATTGAACAGGGTCAGGGCGTTATGCAGCTTCCACTGCTCGGCCCAGGTGCGCTTCTTGCCGCTGGCCACGTCGAGCATCAGCTGGAACAGTTCCCAGCCCACCTCCTCGATGCTGGCCTCGCCACTGGCGATGCGGCCCGCATTGACGTCCATCAGGTCGTGCCAGCGCCGCGCCAGGTCATTGCGCGTGGCGACCTTGATCACCGGCACCGCCGCCAGCCCGTAGGGCGTGCCACGCCCGGTGGTGAAGATGTGCAGGTTCATGCCGGCGGCCAGTTGCAGCGTGCCGCAGATGAAGTCGGAGGCTGGCGTGGCGGCGTAGATCAAGCCCTTCTGCTGCAGCTTGTCGCCGGGCGCCAGCACGCCCGAGATCGGGCTGGAGCCGGACTTGACGATGGAGCCCATGGCCTTCTCGACGATATTGGCCAGGCCGCCCTTCTTGTTGCCGGGGGTGGTGTTGGCACTGCGGTCCACGCCGCCCTGCTTGAGGTAATTGTCGTACCAGTCCATCTCGCGGATCATGGCCTGCGCCACCTCTTCGTTGACCGCACGCGAGGTCAACTGGTCGATGCCGTCGCGGACCTCGGTCACTTCCGAGAACATCACCGCCGCTCCGGCCCGCACCAGCAGGTCGGTGGCATAGCCCACGGCGGGGTTGGCGGTCACACCCGAGAAGGCATCGCTGCCGCCGCACTGCACGCCCACCACCAGATCGGAAGCCGGGCAGGTCTCGCGGCGACGCTTGTCCAGTTCGATGAGGCGCGCCTCGGCCATCTGCAGGATGGAATCGATCATGGAGTTGAAACCCACATGTTCCGCATCCTGCAGGCAAACCACATAGGGCTCGCCGGCCTTGTGGATGGGGATCATGTTTTCCGGCAGCAGGCGATTGGGCTGCAGCTTTTCGCACCCCAGGCTGACCACCATGGCCTGGCCACCGAAGTTGGGATTCAGGCTGATATTGCGCAGCGTGCGGATGGGAATGCCGGCATTGGGCGCATCGATGGCCACGCCACAGCCATAGGTGTGCTCCAGCGCCACCACGTCTTCCACATTGGGATACTTGGGCAGCAGTTCGGCGCGGATGCGCTTGACCGCGTGCTCCACCACCCCCGCCACGCATTGCACGGTAGTGGTGATGGCCAACAGGTTGCGGGTGCCGACCGAACCATCGGCATTGCGATATCCCTCGAAGGTATAGCCTTCCAGCGGCGGCTGCGGCGCCGGCTTCTTGGTGGCGATGGGCAGGTTGTCCAGTTCGCGGGCCGGCGGCATCTGCACCAGCGACTCCTCGATCCAGCTGCCCTTGGGGATATCACGCACTGCATAGCCGATGGCCACGTCGTAGCGCGTGATGGCCTCGCCCTGCTTGAGGTCGCGCAAGGCGATCTTGTGGCCCTGGGGGACACGGTCCACCAAGGTCAGCCCATCCGGAAAGACGGTGCCCGCCGGCAGGCCGCCGTCGTTGACGACAATGGCGACATTGTCGGTGTCGTTCATCATGATGTAGCGCGGGGTGGTTGCCTGGCTGGCGGCGATATCGTTGCTCATGCTAAGTCCCATACGACAGAATGCTGCGGATCAAATGAAACGGCGGCGCGTCAGGGACGGCCGCCGGCAAGGTTCTCAGGCGTCCTTCAATTCGACGCGCTTGATTTCCTTGACGATGACAAGATAGCTGATCACGGTGATCAGTGCATTGATCCCCACGAACACCAGCGCGCCCGCGAAGGAACCGGTTTCCTTGACGATGTAGCCGATGACGATCGGAGTGGTAATGCCGGCCACGTTACCGAACATGTTGAACAATCCACCCGACAGGCCCACGATTTGCTTGGGGGCGGTATCGGCCACCACGGCCCAGCCCAGTGCGCCCACGCCCTTGCCGAAGAAGGCCAGCGCCATGATGCCCACCACCATCCACTGTGCCTCGACGTAATTGCAGAGGATCATGGTCATCGACAGCAGCATGCCGCCCACGATGGGGATCTTGCGCGACCAGGTCACCGACATGCCGCTCTTGATCAGGCGGTCCGAGATCAGCCCGCCGACCACCCCGCCGATGAAGCCGCACACCGCCGGGATCGAGGCCACGAAACCGGCCTTGAGGATGGACATGCCGCGCTCCTGCACCAGATACACCGGGAACCAGGTCAGGAAGAAATAGGTGATCACGTTGATGCAGTACTGACCGATATACACGCCCAGCAGCATGCGATTGGACAGCAACTGGCGGATGTAGCCCTTGCCCTTGGTGGACGGCGCGGCCACCTTGCGGTTGTCCATGTCCACCAGGCCACCACCGGATTCGATGTGCTGCAGCTCGGCCTGGTTGATGCGCGGATGGTCCTTGGGGCTATAGATGATCTTGCCCCAGATCATGGCCAGCATGATGCCGACCACACCCATCACCGTGAACACATGGTGCCAGCTGTAGGTGTGAACGATCCAGGCCATCAGCGGCGTAAAGAGCACCGCCGCGAAATACTGCGCCGAATTGAAGATGGCCGATGCCGTGCCACGTTCCTTGGTCGGGAACCAGGCCGCCACGATGCGGCCGTTGGCCGGGAAGGACGGCGCCTCGGCCAGGCCCACCATGAAGCGCAGCAGGAACAGCGACATCACCGCCGCCCCGGTGCTCATCCAGGTCACGCCAGCCTGCAGGAAAGTGAAGAAAGACCACAGCGCGATACTCCACATGTAGATCTTCTTGGAGCCGAAGCGATCCAGCAGCCAGCCGCCCGGCAATTGCGCCAGGACGTAGGCCCAGCTGAACGCGGAGAAGATGTAGCCCATCATCACCGGGTCCAGCGACAGCTCGGTCTTCATCGCCGAGCCGGCAATGGAAAGGGTGGCGCGGTCGGCATAATTGACCGTGGTCACGACGAACAACAGGAACAGGATCAGGTAACGGATGTGAGTGGGCTTGACGGCCCCGCCGGCCAGGCCGGTGTCATTGCTTTGCGCCAATTGATTTCTCCAGGTCTCGACTCGCCTTCCAGCACCCGCCCCCGCGCCCGCTACCCTACCGTGCCAGCCGCAACGGGCAGACCGACAGAACCAGCAGCCCGACATGGGCAGACATCTCGCGACGTATTCTTATTGGTATTGGTTGAATTGTTATAAGACGTCATACAACAGCAGGCGCAGTATAACAGGAAGAAAGCCAACCGCAAGCGATGAATGCGTGCCTGGTCGGCGCTGGCGGCAACCGGCCCGGTCCCGGCACCAGCGGCCATCGGCGTGGGCTGGCTACCGGTTTGGAGGGCTCTGGCCACCCCGGCCGGCAGTGCAGCTCGGTGAGGACGGCACGCCTGGCAAGACACGGGGGCCGGAGAAGTTGTACGACATGCTCGGCGGGCCTGACGAAGCGCGCCGGCACGCGTATGATGCGCGCATTCTCCCATTCCCCATGCCCTACCATGAATACCTCGCCTTCCCTGCCACCATCGCGCGCTGCCTCCACCTGGCTCAAACCCCTGCTGTTCGTGGTGATTGCCGCCATCGGTTTGTATTACGTCAAGTGGTCGCCCTATTACATGAAGTCTTTTGTCGCCGCCGACAAACACAGCATCGGCGCGTCCATCCTGGCCAACGCCCCGACGGCGCCCTGGTCGGCGGCACTGGAATACGCTGGCGTCTACTTCGCCGCCATCTGGAAGGCGGCCGTGCTGGGGGTGCTGTTGGGTTCACTGGTACAGGTACTGGTCCCCCGCGACTGGCTGCTGCGCGTGTTCGGCCGTGCCGGACTGGGCTCCACCCTCCGCGGAGGCCTGTTTGCACTGCCGGGCATGATGTGCAGCTGTTGCGCCGCGCCGGTGGTGGCCGGGATGCGGCGCCAACAGGTCTCGGTCGGTGCGGCACTGGCCTTCTGGATGGCCAACCCGGTCCTCAACCCGGCCACGCTGGTCTTCATGGGCTTTGTGCTGGGCTGGCAGATGGCCGCACTGCGCCTGGTGGCCGGGGTGTTGCTGGTGCTGGGGGTGGCGCTGGTTGCCCAGCGCGTATCGGAGCCAGGCTTGCACACCTTGCCGCAGGCCGCCTTCGACGCCGTGGCCCAGGCTGAGCAGGAAAACGACGAGCGCCCCTTCCTGCTGCGCTGGGGCCGTCAGCTCTGGCAATTGTTCTGGAGCACCATGCCGATCTATATCGTGGTGGTACTGGCATTGGGCGCGGCACGCGTGTGGCTGTTCCCGCAGGTGGATGCGGCCATGGGCAACAGCCTGCTGTGGATCGTGGCGCTGGCCGTGGTGGGCACGCTGTTCGTGATTCCGACCGCCGCCGAAATCCCCATCGTGCAGTCCATGCTGTCCCTGGGCATGGGCGTCGGCCCGGCCGTGGCGCTGCTGATGACGCTGCCCAGCATCAGCCTGCCTTCGCTGCTGATGCTGCGCAAATCCTTCACACCGCGCGTACTGGTCACGGTGACCGTGCTGACGATGCTCATCGGCGCCGCCAGCGGCCTGGTCGCCGTGGCACTGTTCTAGGGCCCGGGCGTGCCCGATGGGCGATGCCGGCGCAGGAAGTCGACCACCTCGGCCTGATTGCCCGCGAACAGCAGGCGCGAGCGTTTGGATTCGCGCTGGAAGGCATAGACGGGATCGTAGTACTCCGTCAGCAGGGACTCGATCCAGGCACGGTGCAGGTCGACCACGCCGTCTTTCTCCTGACGCGCCAGCGCCGTTTCCATCCACTGCAACAGGCGCCGGTAGCGCTGGTCGCCCAGGCGCTTGACCAGCTTGCCCAGTGCGCCCAGCAGATGGGCCCGGTAGCGCTCGAAACCATGGCGCGGATCCAGCGCCAGATACTCATCGCTCAAGCCGCTGACGTAGTCGCGCAGGATACGCTCCACGCGCCCTGCCCGGCTATCTTCCAGCCACACCATCGGCAGGTTTTGCATGCGCTCGTGCAGGGCCAGTGGCAAGGCGCAGGCGCCGATCAGGCGGCTCTCGTCTTCCAGTGCGAACCAGCGATGCCCCTGCGCCTGCCGCTTGATCATGGCGATCGCCAGCCGATGCTCGAAATCGATCGGCGCCGGCTGCGCCGTGGCGCGCCGGCCGAAGCTGGAACCGCGATGGTTGGCATAGGCTTCCAGGTCCAGTGCATTGTCCAGCTGCAGCAGGACATCGGTCTTGCCGCTACCGGTCATGCCGCCCACCACCACGAAATCGCATTGCGCCAGCGCCTGCTCGATGGACTGCATCAGGAAATGGCGCAGCGCCTTGTAGCCGCCAGCCACGCGCGGATAGGCGATACCGGCTTCACTTTTCAACCATTGCTGCGTGATCTGCGAGCGCAAACCGCCGCGGAAGCAGTACAGGCAGCCCTCGGGATGTTCTTGCGCAAATCGCGTCCAGGCCGCGATGCGTGCTTCCTTGACCGCACCGCTGACCAACTGGTGGCCCAGTTCGATGGCCGATTGCTGTCCCTGCTCCTTGTAGCGCAGGCCGACCTGATGGCGCTCGCTATCGTTCATCAGCGGCAGGTTCACCGCCGTCGGGAAGGCACCCTTGACGAACTCCACCGGCGCCCGCGCATCCAGCATCGGCGTATCGGCCAGAAACAAGGCGCTGCTGGGCTGGATATCGACCATCAGAGGACCTCGACGGCGTATCGCTGTCGTTCCACCAGTTCGCCGATGGGGGCCAGTTCCAGGCCCAGTGCGGCGGCCGTGGCGAGAAACTCGGGATTGGCCTCCGGCCGCACTGCCACCAGCAAGCCACCGCTGGTCTGCGGGTCGCACAGCAAGTGCTTCTGGCTGTCGCTGAGCGGGCTGATCCTGGCGCCATAGCTCTCGAAATTGCGCAGGGTGCCGCCCGGCACGCAGCCCTCGGCCAGGTAATACGGCACACCCGGCAGGCTGGGTACGCGCGCCGATTCGATGCGGGCAGTGAGGCTGCTGCCGTCGCACATCTCGACCAGGTGGCCCAGCAGCCCGAAGCCGGTCACATCGGTCATCGCCGTCACCCCGGCCAGCTTGCCAAAGCGACTGCCGGGCTGGTTGAGCTTGCACATCCAGTCACGCGCGCTGCCCACGTCTTCGGCGCGCAGCTTGCCCTTTTTCTCGGCGGTGGTGAGGATGCCGATGCCCAGCGGTTTGGTGAGATAGAGCAGGCAGCCGGCGGTGGCGGTGTCATTGCGCTTCATGTGGCGCTTGTCCACCACGCCAGTCACGGCCAGGCCGAAGATGGGCTCCGGCGCATCGATGGAATGGCCACCGGCCAGCGGGATGCCGGCCGCATCGCAGGCCGCGCGGCCGCCGCGCACCACGTCACGCGCCACCTCCGGCGGCAGCACATTGACCGGCCAGCCGAGAATGGCGATGGCCATCAGCGGGTCGCCGCCCATGGCGTAGATGTCGCTGATGGCATTGGTCGCGGCGATGCGTCCGAAGTCGAAGGGATCGTCAACGATGGGCATGAAGAAATCGGTAGTCGAGACCACACCCCGCTCGTCGTCGATGGCATAGACGGCAGCGTCATCGCGGGAGGCATTGCCCACCCACAGCTTGGGGTCCAGATGCTGGGCACCGCTACCGGCGAGGATCACTTCCAGCACCTGCGGTGAAATCTTGCAGCCACAACCGGCACCATGGCTGTACTGGGTCAGACGAATGGGTTCGCTCATGGGAATGTCCTGGCTGTTCGGAGGGGATGCCGATTCTAGCAGCGTTTGAGAGTCTGGATTGAAGCGCGGCAGCACCCTGCGAGTGGCCAGGGCTACAGCAATCTGTCCAGCACTTGGGCGCAACGGATGACCTGGAGCCCGAGGTCCTCTGTCACCTCGTCGCTGCTCTCATATTCGAAGCCGTTGCGCACGTCGTGGGCCTGGGCCAGGAGCCGCCAGATCTCCGGTCCCACGCCCAGCGTATGCGGCAGGCACTGGAATACGACGTAGCGGTTCGCCGGACGAAATCCCTGGCGACGTAGCGCTGCCAGTGAAAAGGCGTAGGCCGCGCTGTAGCCCAGCAGAAACCGGCTTGACAGCGATAAGCCGGGCACCAGAGCATCGCGCAGGCGATCACGACCGCTTTGCAGATGGATCTCGATTTCTGCATTCGCAGGAGGCTCCGCCTTCAGTTAGCCAAGCCGTAGAAGGTTTTCCAACTCATTGATGCCCATCCTGCACTCCGATCAGGTCGATGACCGGCCCCGCCATCACCGCCATGAGAAAGTGATGCCGGGAAGCCAGCTTCTTCTGGAATTCGGCAGGACGATAGACCTTCAACGAAATCTTCCTGCCCAGGCGGGATTCCAGCGCGACCAGTTCCGGGTAGAGATCAGCACTACCCAGGTCGTCCGCCACCATCAACAGGTCGATATCGCTGGCGGCGGTGTCCTGCCCCTTGGCGACCGACCCATAGATGAAAGCCCGGTCGATGCGCGCTGCGAAAGGCAGGAGCATCGCTCTGATGGCATCGGCCACGCCAAAGGTCTTGCGCACGATGGCGCTCAATTCCGAAAAAATCGGAGAGGCCGGATTGGGCTTGTACAACTGCACCCGCCCCATCTCTTCCTTGAGCAACAATCCGGCGCCGGTCAGCTTGCCCAGTTCACGCTGGGCCGAGGCCGACCCGAGGCCGGTGCTGCTCATCAAGGCACGCAGGTGCATCCCTTCCGGATGCAGGAAAAGCTGCCCCAGAATGGCTTGCGTGGATTTGGAGAAGAGGGCATCGGCGAGCGCAGTCATGCGCCATATTCTAGCTCAATTGAGCCAAAATCTGGCTCACCACCCAAGACGGCTGCCATGACCGCAGGACAAAAACAAAAAAGCCCCGCAAGAAACTTGCGAGGCTTTCGTATTCTGGCTCCCCGACCTGGACTCGAACCAGGGACCTGCGGATTAACAGTCCGTCGCTCTACCGACTGAGCTATCAGGGATCAATTGAGGGCGCGATTATGAACGATTTTTTTCCGAATGACCAGAGAGGAAAACGAAAATTTT
Organism: Herbaspirillum sp. AP02; assembly: GCF_015767275.1. GTDB lineage: Bacteria > Pseudomonadota > Gammaproteobacteria > Burkholderiales > Burkholderiaceae_D > Herbaspirillum. The sequence goes on along the minus strand of NZ_JADWMY010000006.1, from coordinate 30,137 downwards.
TTACACCGTTCTGCATCGTGGCGGCAGAGCCCTGCCGCCCTTGCGCAAGACCTGCATCACAGGCCTCACACACATTGAAAAGGCCCCGCAATTGCTTGCGAGGCCTTCGCATTCTTTGGCTCCCCGACCTGGACTCGAACCAGGGACCTGCGGATTAACAGTCCGTCGCTCTACCAACTGAGCTATCAGGGAACAGCTGAGAAAAAGATTATGACCCGATTTTTACTTCATGTCAAAACTTTTTTCAGGGAAACGGCCATTTCCTCATAGGAGAAAACGCCTCCCCGCCCCGTCCTGCGACGAGGCGGGAAACAGCATTACAGCACCTTGGCGATGGCGTTCACGACGGCGTCGATGTTCTTGCTGTTCAACGCGGCCACGCAGATGCGGCCGGTATCGACGGCATAGATCGAGAACTCGTTGCGCAGGCGATCCACCTGGGCCTTGGTCAGGCCGGAATAGGAGAACATGCCGCGTTGCTTGATGACGAAATCGAAATCATGGCCAGGCGCCTTTTCCTTCAGCTTGGCGACCAGCAGCTGACGCATTTCGCGGATACGCACGCGCATCTCGGCCAGTTCGTCTTCCCACACCTTGCGCAGTTCGGGCGATGCCAGGGCGGTAGCGACCACCTGGCCACCGTGGATCGGCGGGTTGGAGTAGTTGGTGCGGACCACACGCTTCAGTTGCGACAGGACGCGGGCGGCTTCCTCGGCACTGGCAGCAGCGATGGACAATGCGCCCACGCGTTCGCCATACAGCGAGAACGACTTGGAGAAGGAGTTCGACACGAACAGCGGGCCGCCGGCTTCGGCGAAGCGACGCACCACCTGGCCGTCTTCGGCGATACCGTCGCCAAAGCCCTGGTAGGCCATGTCCAGGAAGGGCACCAGGCCGCGCGAGGTCACCACGTCGATGACCTGGGTCCACTGGTCGTCGGTCAGGTCGGCGCCGGTGGGGTTGTGGCAGCAGGCGTGCAGCAGCACGACCGAGCCAGTCTTCATGGTCTTCAGGGCATCCAGCATGCCGGCGAAATTCACGCCGCGGGTGGACGGGTCATAGTAGGGATAGGCGTTGACCTTGAAGCCGGCCATTTCGAACAGGGCGCGGTGGTTTTCCCAGCTCGGGTCGCTGATCCAGATTTCGGTGCCGGCCGGCGAGAAGTGCTTCAGGAAGTCGGCGCCCAGCTTCAGCGCACCAGTGCCGCCCAGGGCTTGCACGGTGATCGCACGCTTCTCGGTCACCACGGCGCTGCCGGCGCCGAACACCAGTTCCTGCACGGCGCGGTCATAGGTGGCCAGGCCATCGATGGGCAGGTAGGTACGCGGGGCCAGCTTGGCCGCCAGTTCCGCCTCGGCTTTCTTGACGCATTCCAGCAGGGGGACCTTGCCGTTGTCGTCGTAGTACACGCCCACGCCCAGGTTGGTCTTGGCCGGATTCTGGTCGGCGTTGTAGGCTTCGGTCACGCCCAGGATAGGGTCGCGCGGCGCCATTTCGATGGCGGAAAACAGGGAGGCGGAGACAGGTGCGTTCATCGTGATAACATGAAAAGTTAGCTGCAACAAAGCGCAGCAGAAGGAAATGGATGCAGGTCCAAGCGGCCGGACATGCACCTTTTTGCAACACTGCATTCTAACAAATGTGGATGCCCAATCACAGATACAGCCGGCCAGAATTGCCAGCCGAATCTGCATGAGGCCATGCATAAACGACATATCCCGACCCCATGGTGTCGGGGTCTGACCCGGATGAGCTGACGCCTGACGCCGCTTTGCGTCCGGTTGCGGCCATTGCAGCATGCCGTTAGCGTCTTGAACTTCCACATCCCGGCAGCATTTGATGAATATTCACGCCACCACCTTGCCTGCGCGCAATGCCCTGATTCCGGGCATTGCTGCTGCCCTGTGCACTGTGGCGGCCCACCCCCGGCAATCCAGCGACAGAAGCGAGCGACACCATGGCAGAACTGACCCCCATTAGCACCGAGCTGGACGAGAGCAAGTTCATCAGCTTCCCGGACTCGCCCTTCAAGCTCTACCAGGTCTTCCCGCCGGCGGGCGACCAGCCGGCGGCCATCGACAAGCTGGTCGAAGGCGTCCACGACGGCCTGTTCTACCAGACCCTGCTGGGCGTGACCGGTTCGGGCAAGACCTACACCATGGCCAACACCATCGCCCGCCTGGGCCGCCCGGCCATCGTGTTCGCGCCCAACAAGACGCTGGCGGCACAGCTCTACAGCGAGTTCCGCGAATTCTTCCCGCACAATGCGGTGGAATACTTCGTCAGCTACTACGACTACTACCAGCCCGAAGCCTACGTCCCCCAGCGCGACCTGTTCATCGAGAAGGATTCCTCGATCAACGAACACATCGAGCAGATGCGCCTGTCCTGCACCAAGTCGCTGATGGAACGGCGCGACGTGGTGATCGTGGCCACCGTCTCGGCCATCTACGGTATCGGTAACCCCAACGAATACCACCAGATGATCCTGACCCTGCGGGCCAAGGACAAGGTTTCGCAGCGCGACGTCATCGCCCGCCTGATCCAGATGCAGTACACCCGCAACGAAGTGGACTTTGGTCGTGGCACCTTCCGCGTGCGCGGCGACACCATCGACGTGTTCCCTGCCGAGCATGCCGAACTGGCGGTGCGCATCGAGACCTTCGACGACGAGATCGACAGCCTGCAACTGTTCGATCCGCTGACCGGCCGGGTGCGCCAGAAGATTCCGCGCTTCACCATCTACCCCGGCTCGCACTACGTCACACCGCGTTCCACGGTCCTGCGCGCCATCGAGACCATCAAGCAGGAACTGGCCGAGCGCCTGGAATTCTTCCGCAAGGAAAACAAGCTCATCGAGGAACAGCGACTGGAGCAACGCACCCGCTTCGACATCGAGATGATGACCGAGATCGGTTTCACCAAGGGCATCGAGAACTACTCGCGCCACCTCTCCGGCGCCAAGCCCGGCGACCCACCTCCCACGCTGGTGGACTACCTGCCGCCGGATGCGGTGATGTTCCTGGATGAATCGCACGTCCTGATCGGCCAGTTGAACGGCATGTACAACGGCGACCGCGCGCGCAAGGTGAACCTGGTGGACTACGGTTTCCGCCTGCCCTCGGCGCTGGACAACCGGCCGCTGAAGTTCGACGAGTTCGAGAAGAAGATGCGCCAGACCATCTTCGTCTCCGCCACGCCGGCCGACTACGAAAACAAGCGCGCCGACCAGGTGGTGGAACAGGTGGTGCGTCCGACCGGCCTGGTCGACCCCATCATTTCCGTGCGCCCGGCGACCACCCAGGTGGACGACCTGATGCAGGAAATCAACGATCGCGTCGCCAAGGACGAGCGGGTGCTGGTCACCACCCTGACCAAGCGCATGGCCGAGCAGCTGACCGAATTCCTCTCCGACAATGGCATCAAGGTGCGCTACCTGCACAGCGACATCGATACTGTAGAGCGCGTCGAAATCATCCGCGACCTGCGCCTGGGCACCTTCGACGTGGTGGTCGGCATCAACCTGCTGCGCGAAGGCCTGGATATTCCGGAAGTCTCGCTGGTGGCGATCCTGGATGCCGACAAGGAAGGCTTCCTGCGTTCCGAACGCAGCCTGATCCAGACCATCGGGCGCGCTGCCCGTAACCTGAACGGCATGGCCATCCTCTATGGCGACGTGGTGACCGACTCCATGCACAAGGCCATCGGCGAGACCGAGCGCCGCCGCGCCAAGCAGATGGCTTTCAACGAAGCCAATGGCATCGTTCCCACCGGCATCAAGAAGGAAATCCGCGAACTGATCGACGGCGTCTTCAACCCGGCCCAGGCGCGCAGCGAGCTGATGGTGGCCGAAGAGAAGAAGAACTACGAGTCCATGAGCGAGAAGCAGATCAGCAAGGAGATCAAGCGCCTGGAAAAGCAGATGCAGGAACACGCCAAGAACCTGGAGTTCGAAAAGGCCGCAGCCGCCCGCGACCAGTTGCACGTATTGAAGCAGCAACTCTTTGGCGCGCCCGGCAGCGATACGGCGGTCGCCTGAAGGGAGGCGCCACGGGAAGGCCGGCCTGGCGGCCAGGCGGTATACAATGCCGCCACTTTATCGCTACGGCCGTCTGCCTTTCCCGCCCATGTCCACCGTCATCCCCGCCGCCACGCCCTTCCCCGCCCTGCCCGCTGCACTGCTGGATCTGATCCAGAGCGCCCACCCTTCCTGGCACGAAGCCCTGCGCGCCGGTCTGGAAGCGATCCAGCAGGCCGATCCCGCGTACCTGAGCGTACTCGCCCAGGACGACTATCTACCCACCGAAGGGCGGCTCTTCGCCGCCTTCCGCCAGCCCATGGACCAGGTGCGTTACGTGCTGGTGGGCGAAGGCCCCTACCCGCGCGCGGCCAGCGCCACCGGGGTGTGCTTCATGGATGGGGCAGTGGGTTCACTGTGGTCGGACAAGGGCTTGTCCAAACAGGTCAATCGCGCCACGTCGCTGCGCAATTTCATGAAGATGTTGCTGGTGGCCGATGGCCGCGTGCCGGCCGGCCAGACCAGTGGCGACGCCCTCGCCGGCATTGCCGCCCAGGCCCAGGCCGATACTGCCGCCACCATCCAGACCCTGGCCGATCTGCAGGACAACCTGACGGCGCATGGCTTCCTGCTGCTCAACGCCAGCCTGGTCTTCCGCGCCCACGTGGCGCCGGTGAAGGATGCCCGGGCCTGGAAACCCTTCTTCGACACCGTGCTGCGCGCCCTGGCCGCGCACGGTGAAATACACGCTGCCACCCTGCCCACCCTCGTCCTGTGGGGCAAGATCGCCGAACAGCTGGACAGCCTGCCGCTGGTGCAGTCCTTCCCGCGTGCCGTAGCCGAACATCCCTACAATCTCAGCTTCATCGAGCACAGCGGCATGCAGAAACTGTTCGGGGCCATGCGACTGCTGGCCAAACACATCTGAACAGCGCCTAGAACTCTTCCCAGTCCTCGCCGCCGCTGCTCTTCGGCGCTGCCCGGGACGGCGTAGGCTGAGCCGTTTCCGGCGCGGCCACCGTCTTGACCGGCGGCACGGGCTTGCCGACCGGCCGGGGCTTGCCGCTGCTGGACTTCGCCACCTTACCCACCGCACCGCGCGCGGCCGGCGGTACCGGTGGCGGTGCCGACGGCTGCTTGCCGGCGCTTTCATCGAGCCTGAAACCGGCCACCACCGCCGCCAGATGCGCCGCCTGCTCCTGCAACGACTTGGCGGCAGCGGCGGCTTGCTCCACCAGTGCCGCATTCTGCTGGGTCGCTTCATCCATCAGTGTCACCGCGTTGCCCACTTCGCTGATACCGGCACTCTGCTCCTGGCTGGCCGAACTGATCTCCCCGACGATGTCGGTGACCCGCTTCACGCTCGACACCACTTCCTGCATGGTTGAACCCGCTTGCGCCACCAGCTGGCTGCCGGTTTCCACCTGTTGCACCGAATCGTCGATCAGCTGTTTGATTTCCTTGGCGGCCGTGGCCGAACGCTGCGCCAGGGAACGCACTTCCGAGGCCACCACCGCAAACCCACGGCCCTGCTCGCCGGCGCGGGCTGCCTCCACCGCAGCATTGAGCGCAAGGATATTGGTCTGGAAGGCAATTCCGTCGATCACACTGATGATGTCCACGATCTTGTGCGAGGACGCATTGATGGAGCTCATGGTCTTCACCACCTGCCCCACCACCTCGCCGCCCTGTATCGCCACGTCCGACGCGGACACCGCCAGCTGATTGGCCTGGCGGGCGTTGTCGGCATTCTGTTTCACGGTGGAGGTCAGTTGCTCCATGGCCGAGGCGGTTTCCTCCAGGGAGCCTGCCTGCTGTTCGGTACGCGCCGACAGGTCCATGTTGCCACTGGCGATCTCGCTGGAGGAGACCCTGACCGATTCACTGGCATGACGGATATCGAGCAGGGTACGGGAGATCTTGTCGGTGAAGTGATTGAACGCCCGCGAGATCTGGCCCAGTTCATCCTTGCCGCCGGTATCGAGTCTTCGCGTCAGGTCCCCATCCCCAGAAGCGATTTCCTCCATCGCATTGCGCACCATCGCCAAGCGACGCAACAGCCGCGTGATCGTGTAGCTCAGCAGGACCGCAGCCACCACGATGGCCAGCACTGCCAGCACCACCGAGAGCCACATCAACGCGGTAATGGCACGGGTGGCTTCGCGGTAGTCCAGCGCCACCACGAGCGACCAGTCGGTATTGGCAATCGGTTGCGCAAACAGCAGATAGCGCACACCGCCGATGGTGGCGCTACCGCCCTGCTGCATGCCGGCCAGCGATTGCGCGGACAGGTTCTGATCAAGCGCCGAGACCGGCTTCAGGGCAAGCTCCTTGTTGGGGTGGGTAATGATCACCCCATCCTTGCCGACGATGAAGGCAAAGCTGGAAGGCGTTGGCTTGATGCCAGCCACATTGCGCACCACGTTATCCAGCTGGACGTCCGAGCCCAGCACCGCTTGCAGCTTGTCACCGACACCCACCGGCTCGGCAAAGGTGACCACCAGCTTGCCGGTGCTGGCATCGACATAGGGCGCCGTCAGCACCGGCTTGCCTGCCGCCAGCGCCTGCTTGTACCAGGGGCGTCCGGTCGGATCGTAACCGTCCGGCATGGGGTGCAGGGCCAGCATACGTTTGTCGGGATAACCGATGTAGGCGTCGTCAAAGGCCCCGGCCTCCTGCGCGGCGGCGACGATGGGCAGGACGTCGCTCTGCTTGAGCGCCTGCTTCATGGCGCCGGTGATGATGCGCTTGCTATTGACCCACTCGCCGATATTGGCTGCGTGACTCTCGGTCAGCTGCCGGGTCTGGCTGGAGATGGCCTCCAGCGTATCGCCGCGCACCGTGTAGATATTGGCGGCACTGAGCACGATCATGGCAATGGCCACGATCAGCACGCAGATGACAATCAGACGGGCACGTAATGAAGACAACATGATGGATCCCCCCTTGATGACGCGACAATGCGCGAACAACATCGCAAATTTCTCCCGCTAAGTGAATATATCAGCGGTGCATGACGGTGTGATGGCAATTCTGCCAAGGCGGAAGGTGCGGCCTGGGGCCTGGGGCCTGGGGCCTGGAACTGGAGCAGAAGAGGATCTGCTAGGAAGCGGTCTTCGAAGACCGGTGACAGGGCCGGTTGTCGTTAACGACAAATCCCCGCGAGGGCGGGGATGGGGATCTCTGCTGGCGCAGGCCTGGCCTGCTCCTGGTAGCCTTGCTACCGGGCGGCGGCTTGCTGCGCCCAACGGTTCCGACCTTACGAAACCGGTCTCTTCTCTTTTTCATCAGGCATGTCGGCCTGGTCTTGCTGGTCTTGCTGGTCTTGCTGGTCTTTCTGGTCTGGTCAGCTTTGCGGTCCTGTCCAAGCCACGATCGACATCCGGCTTCAGATCTGCGATTGCAGCTTCCACACGGCGTGCAGGTGGCTGTGATCCAGTTGACGCAGACGGACTTCCATCTCGAAGTGATCGGCCACGCCGTCGAAATAGGCAGCATCCTGCAGTTCGGCAGCATCGTTGCGCACGGGCTTGAGGGCGTGGGCGGCGATGACTTGCTGGACAACAAACTTCACCAGCTCGACCAGCGAGCGCAAATTGTTAGAAAAACCGGCATCTTTTGCCAATATACTCACGGTGTTCATTGCAACTTCCTTCTGTTTAACGTTTGGGTGATTGAAGAATAAGGTTGCCCCTGTCATTTGCAAAGCAACATTTTCCGACACCTCTATAAGTTTTTCTTACACCATGTCGTCTTCCCTGCCCCCGTTGAAAGCCCTTAAAGTGTTCGAAGCGGCAGTCCGGACGCGGAGTCTGACGCTGGCGGCACATGAACTTTTCATCACCCATAGCGCGGTCAGCCAGCAGATCAAGTCACTGGAAGAGTATTTCGAACAAGCGTTGTTTTTACGCCAGTCGCGTGGCGTGGAGCCCACAGAAGCGGCCCTGGCCTTCTATGCCGAGGTCAAGGCCAGCCTGGATCGCATCGCACTTGCGGCAGAGCAACTGTCACTGGCCGGCAAGAGCCGCGTGGTGCGGCTGATCGCTGCGCCCTCGGTGGCCATGCGCTGGCTGATTCCACGCCTGTCGCAGTTCCAGATCGACAACCCGCGCATCGAGGTGCGGGTGACCACGACCATGTCGGAGTATTTCGAGGATGTGAAGGACCCGTTCGACGTGATCCTCTGGCGCAGCCCGCTGGAACGCAGCGGCTATGAATGTGTGCGCTTCCTGGACGACGTCTCGGTGCCGCTGGCCTCGCCGCACTTCCTGGAGACCCACAAGATCAGGGTGCCGCGCGATCTGGTGGAGGTGCCGCTGATCCACCTGTCCAGCCGTTCGGCGGCCTGGTCGCAGTGGCTGGGCAAGGCCGGGGTGGCGGTGCGGCGCAAGATGCCGGGCACCGTCTATGAACACTTCTTCCTGAGCCTGCAGGCGGCAGCCACCGACCTGGGCGTGGCCATGGGGACCTTGGCGCTGGTGGACGACGACCTCGCCCACGGCCGGCTGATCCAGCTGTTCCCGGAGGTGGTGCTGCATGGAGAGGGCTTCCACATGATGTATCGCAGCAGCGCCGAGACCAACCCGGCGCTCAAGACCTTCATCATGTGGTTGAAGCAGATGGGCCAGGGATCCGCCTTCGATGCCCAACGCACCTGGCCGGCGGACTTCCCCGGCGAGCACTGAGGCGGCACCGGGGCAGAGCCGATTCAGTCGGCCGACTTGAGCACGTGCACCTTGCGGTCGGCGATCAGGTCCTTGGACTTGTCGCGGTAATCCAGCATGTGCGGCAGGGTGAAGTGCAGGCGCAGGGCGTCCTCATCCTTCCATTTCTCGACGAAGGCGAAGGTATCCGGCCCCATCGGCGCCTGGTTCGGGCCAAACCCGTCCACATCCACGACCAGACCGTATTCGATGCAACCGGCCTCGGCACGCACGGCGGCCAGGTTGGCGCGGGCCAGGGCCAGCAGGTCTTCACGCTTGCCGGGCTTGGCGGTGATGATGGCGACGACGGTAACGGTGCTCATGCGGGGATTCTCCTGATCTTGGTGATGGACATGCCGCCAGCCTGGCGGCGCGGGCCATCAGCATACGCGATTTGTGCGCCGCCTGCCCCTTCAGGGGGAGCCGCGCCCGATGTCCGGTTCAGGCCTCGGTTGCGGCCTCAGTTCAGTCGGATCTTTTCCAGCAACTGCGTGATGTTGTAGCGCATGAGGGCCAGATAGTCGGGCGCCGGACCAGCGGCCGGCGACAGCGCGTCGGCATAGAGCTTGCCGCCCGGGGCGGTGCCGGCTTCACGGGCGATCTGCTGCAGCAGCTTGGGATTGCTCATGTTCTCGAAGAACAGGGCCTTGATCTTTTCGCTGCGGATCTGGCGGATCAAGGCGGCGACATCACGGGCACTGGGCTCGCTGTCAGTGGATACGCCCTGGGCCGCCAGGAAGCGCACCTTGTAGCGGGCGCCAAAGTATTCGAAGGCATCGTGCGAGGTGATCACCTTGCGCTTGGCATCGGGAACCTGGGCAAACTGACGGGCTGCCCAGGCGTCCAGGTCCTGCAGCTTGGCGACGTAGGCCTCGCCATTCTTGCGATACACCTCGGCACCGGCCGGGTCCAGCTTGGCCAGGGCCGCGACGATGTTGCGGGTATAGACGATCACATTCTGCGGGTCCTGCCAGGCGTGCGGATCATCCTTGCCATGGTGCGCATGAGCGCTGCCGTGATCGTGCTGGTCCTCGTCATCCCCGACGCGTTCGCGGGCCTTGATCCCGGCCGAGGCCACCACGATGGGGCCGCGATAGTTGGCCGCTTGCGCCAGGCGCTCCATCCAGCCTTCAAAACCCAGACCGTTGACCACGATCAGTCGGGCGCGCGCGACCGCCTTGATGTCGTCCGGCGCCGGCTGGAAGACGTGGGCATCTTCATCCGGGCCCACCAGGGTGGAGACGCTGATGCGCTCCCCACCGACGTTGGCGACGATGTCGCCCAGGATGCTGAAGCTGGCCAGCACCGGGATGCGCTCGGCGGCGACGGCCGGCAGGGTCAGTGCCAGGGCCAGCACGGCCAGCAGCGTAGAGAGGGGGCGAAACAGTTTCATGGTAGCTCCGGGGAAGGAAAAACGAAGATGTTCAAGCCTGCAGGTGCGGCCGGCGCAGCAGGCGCGGCAGCCAGCCACGGGGCGCAAACAGCAGCGAGGCGGCATACAGCACGCCGGCGCAGACGATGATGACCGGCCCGGACGGCACCGAGGCATAGTAGGAAATGAGCAGTCCGGCATAGCCCGCCAGCGCCGCCTGCAGCACGCTGTTGCACAGCTGTGCCGGCAGCGTGTCGTGCCACAGCCGGGCCGACACCGCCGGCAGCATCATCAGCCCCACCGCCATCAGGGTCCCCAGGGTCTGGAACGAAGCCACCAGGTTCATCACCACCAGCATCAGGAACACCTGCTGGTAGATCGCCCCGCCGCTGCGGCTGCCCACGGCCATGTAGGACGGATCGAAACTCTCCAGCAGCAGACCGCGATACAGGGCTGCAATGCCCAGCACGCTGGCACTGGCCACGCCGGCAATGAGGACCAGACCTTCGCTGTCCACCCCCAGCACATTGCCGAAGAGGATATGCAGCAGATCGAGCTGGGTGCCGTGGCGCGAGATCAGGATCACGCCCAGCGCCAGCGCCACCACGTAGATGGCGGCCAGGCTGGCATCTTCCTTGAGCTCGGTGTGCCGGCTGATCCAGCCGGCCACCGCCACCACCAGCACGCCGGCGGCAAACCCGCCGATCGACAGAGCCGGCAGCGACAGGCCGAAGAAGATGAAACCCACCGCCACCCCGGGCAGCACGGCATGGCTCAAGGCCTCGCCGAACAGGCTCATGCGGCGCAGGGTCAGCAGCACGCCCAAGGGTGCGCTGCCCAGGGCCAGCGCAAAGGCGGCCACCAGTGCGCGGCGCATGAAGGAAAATTCCTGGAACGGCGCAATCGCCAGTTGCTGCAAGCTCGTCAGCACGCTCATGGCAGGCCTCCCTTGGCGGCGGCGGCGGAATGCGAATGCTGCCCATGCGCATGCTCATGCGCCGGCCGCAATGCGCCGGACAGCGCCAGCACCTCAGACTCGCTGACCGCACACACGCCGGCATGCTCGTCGACCGCCTCGGCCATGGCGCGGGCGCGTTGCAGGTTGTCTTCGCACATCACTTCTGCGGTCTCGCCCCAGGCCACCACATTGCGCGCCAGCAGCAGGGTCTGCGGGAAGGAACGACGGACCTGGTCATGGTCATGCAGCACCGCGATCACGGTACGACGTTCCGCATGCCAGGCCGAGATGATGCGCAACAAGTCGCCGGTGGTGCGGGCATCGATGGCGTTGAAGGGTTCGTCCAGCAGGATCACCTCGGCATCCTGCAGCAGGATGCGGGCGAACAGCACGCGCTGGAACTGTCCCACCGACAGGCTCGACACCGCCCGCCCGGCAAAGCCGTCCAGCCCGACCGCGGCCAGCGCCTGGATGGCGCGGGCGCGCATGGCGGCGTCGATGCCGCCCCAGTTGCCCTTGGCCTGCCAGTAACCCAGCAGCACGCAATCCAGCACGGTGATGGGGAAGCTGCGGTCGATCTCGGCCTGCTGCGGCAGGTAGGCGATGCGGCGCGCATCGACATGGGTATGGACCCGGCCGTCGTTGCACGGCACCAGGCCCAGCATGCTCTTGAGCAAGGTGCTCTTGCCGGCGCCATTGGGGCCGACGATGGCGGTCAGCGAACCGCGTGCAAAGCTGCCGTTGACGTGATGCAAGGCCGGATGGCGGCGGTAGCTGACGGTCAGGTTGTCCAGCGAGATGGCGGCATCCATGTCAGCCCTCCCCCAGCGCCCAGTGCACGCCCAGCCACAACAACAGCAGCACCGGCAGGACCGCGAGCACGCGCTGCCACCATGGGCTGGCGAGCACGCCTTGCTTCAATAGAAAACGAGAGAAAAACGACACGGCAGAGACCTGAGAAGAATGGAAGGTAGCCGGGCAGATCGCATCAGCGGCCAGCGGCCGCGCCTGCGGATGCCCCTTGCGCAACCGAGTTGCAGAAACAGGGAAAGGACGCATTATAATGCAACCCTGTTGCAGAATGTAACAAGCCTGAAATTTCGGACCCGGCCGGGTCACAATGCGGGCTAGCTGTCGCGCTCCGGTAGTCGGTCTACCGTCATCCCATCCACCCAAGATACGTACACGAAAGCCACCCATGTCCCGTTCCCGTCCCCTGCTGCCCTTGCTCCTCCTGTCCCTGGCCAGCCTGCCTGCGCTGGCAGCCGACGATGCGCACGACCATCATGGCAACCATCCGGCGCACGTGCATGGCGTGGGCAAGCTGGACCTGGCGCTGGAAGGCAATACCCTGACCCTGCACCTGGATACCCCGCTGATCAACGTGGTCGGCTTCGAACACGCCGCCAGCAGCGCGCGCGACAAGGACACCGTGCGCGCCGCCGCCAAGACCCTGCGCGAGGTCGACCGCCTGTTCGTCACCGATGCCGCCGCCCAGTGCAAGCCGGCCGAAATCCAGCTGGAATCGGCCGTGCTGCCGCCGGCCCTGCTCGGTGAAAAGACCCCCGCCAGCGCGCCGACCGCCCCCACTGACGGTCACGCCGACCTGGATGCCGACTTCACCCTGGTCTGCGCCACGCCCGGCGCGCTCACCACGGTGGACGCCAGTGGCCTGTTTGCCGCCTTCCCCGGCTTCCAGCGCATCGACGTGCAACTGGCCACGCCCAAGAAGCAAGGTGCCGCACAACTGGTACCCGGCACTGCATTGATTCCGCTGCACTGATCCCGGGCCGCCCGGCGCCGTCAGGCCCCTGACAGCCGCAGCGGCTATCCTTGGCGATCCGTCCCGTGCTGGTCGCCTTTCCTGTCCTTCCGGTTGGTCATGAATTTTTCTGCTCCTCCTTCCCCGGCCGCCGCCATCGCCATGCGGGCGCTCCGCTTCACCTGGCCCGGCCAGGATCAGCCGGCCCTGGCGCTGGAATCCCTGCAGGTGGCGCCGGGCGAGCATGTCTTCGTCAGCGGGCCCAGTGGCAGCGGCAAGAGCACCCTGCTGGCGACCATCGGCGGCATCATCGTGCCCCAGGCCGGGCAGATCGATGTGCTGGGACAGCCCCTGCACACGCTCTCGGCGGCGCGCCGCGACCGCTTCCGGGTGGACCACATCGGGTTCATCTTCCAGCAGTTCAACCTGCTGCCCTATCTTTCCATCATCGACAATGTCCTGCTGCCCTGCCAGTTCTCGGCCTACCGCAAGGAACGTGCGCGCCAGCAGGGGGCCGACCTGACGGCAGTGGCGCAGGCGCTGCTGACGGCACTGGACCTGGCGCCGACGCTGTGGAACCGTCCCGTGACCCAGCTCTCCATCGGCCAGCAACAACGGGTGGCGGCGGCACGCTCGCTGATCGGCCGCCCCGAGATCATCGTCGCCGACGAACCCACCTCGGCCCTGGACAGCGACCGCCAGCAAGCCTTCCTCGACCTGCTGCAGCGAGAATGCGCGCAGAGCGGCGCGGCACTGGTGTTCGTCAGCCACGACCAGCGCCTGGCCGAGCGCTTCGACCGCCGCATCGCGCTGGAACAGATCAATCACGCCGCCCGTCCCGAGGAGGCCGCATGAAGCTGCTACTGCGCCTGGCCGCGCACAGCGCCTGGAACCGCCGTTTCACACTGGGTCTGATGCTGCTGGCCATTGCCCTGTCCACCACCATGCTGCTGGGCATCGAACGGGTGCGCCATGAGGTGCGGGCCGGATTCTCGCAATCGGTGTCCGGCACCGACCTGGTGGTGGGTGCCCGTACCAGCCCGATCCAGTTGATGCTGTATGCCATCTTCCGCATCGGCGGAGCCACCAACAACATGGGTTGGGACAGCGCGCTCACGCTGGCGCGCAATCCGGCCGTGGCCTGGACCATTCCGATCTCGCTGGGAGACTCGCACCGTGGCTTCCCGGTGCTGGCCACCAATGGCGACTACTTCAGACATTTCCGCTACGGCAGCGGCTTGCCCCTGAAGCTGGCCCAGGGCCAGCCTTTCAGCGGCGTCTTCGATGCCGTGCTGGGCGCCGAGGTCGCCGAGAAGCTTCACTACCAGCTGGGCGATGTGATCATCCTGTCGCATGGCATGGGCAGTGTCGGCGGCCGCAGCCTGACCCAGCATGCGGACAAGCCGTTCAAGGTGGTCGGCATCCTGGCGCGCACCGGCACGCCGGTGGACCGCACGGTGCATATCGGGCTGGACGGCATGCAGGCCATCCACCTCGACTGGGAAGGCGGCGCGCCCATGCCGGGGCTGCACATCCCGGCCGAATTCGTCAAGAAATTCGACCTCACCCCCACCAGCATCACCGCCGTGCTGGTGGGCCTGAAGAGCCGCGCCCGGGTGTTCGCCCTGCAGCGTGACATTGCCGACGGCGATGGCTTCAGGGAGCCCCTGATGGCGGTCCTGCCGGGCGTGGCGCTGGACCAGTTGTGGGATGTCGTGGGCATTGGCGAAAACGCCTTGCTGGTGGTCTCGGGCATGGTGATGGTGGTCGGACTGGCCGGCCTGGTGGCGGCGATCCTGGCCAGCCTGGGCGAACGGCGGCGCGAACTGGCGATCCTGCGCTCGGTGGGCGCGCGCCCGCTGGATGTGTTCCTGCTGCTGTGTGTGGAAGGCCTGGGCGTGATGCTGGCCGGCGTGCTGGCCGGTCTGCTCCTGCTGAGTGTGCTGGTGTGGGCGCTGGGGCCGCTGCTGGCGGACCACTTCGGCATCCTGCTGCAGCCGTCATGGCCGGGGCCGGGAGAATTACAATTGTTGCTCTGGACCGTGCTGGCCGGCCTGCTGGCCAGCCTGCTGCCAGGCTTGCGGGCCTATCGCCTGAGCCTGTCGGACGGCCTGACCCCAAAAATCTGATCTGGATGTAGCGACATGAAGACTCTTTACTGGATGGGCGGCATCGTCGCCGCCGGCCTCCTGATCGGTACTGGCGTGCGCCTGCTGGGCCATGCCGACCAGGCAGCCGTGGCCACGCCGGCGGCAGCAACGGCCAGTACATTACCGGGCGGCCCGCTGGCCGGCGCGGTCCCGGCGGTCACCGCCCGCGCCAACGCCGGCAGCACGGTCAGCGGCGTGGCCGATGCCAGCAGCGGCCAATACGAGATCGGCGAACAGCTCAAGCAGACGCCGGCTGTCACCGACCAGCCCTACAAGGCCTCGGGCAAGCTGGTCGACGGTTACCAGGAAATCGCCTGGGAAGCCCTGATCCCCAAGGACTGGGACCCCATGGCGCCGTTCAAGGGCCTGAAGCTGGACCAGTTGACCGATGACGATCCGCGCGCCGACGCGGCCCTGTGGAAGGCCAAAAAATACTGGAAGGAAGCGCCGGTCGACGCCTCGATGGAAGGCAAGCCGGTACGCCTGCCCGGCTTCGTGGTCTCGCTGGACCGCGAGGGCGAGGCGCTCAAGGAATTCCTGCTGGTCCCTTACTTCGGTGCCTGCATCCACGTTCCCCCACCGCCGGCCAACCAGATCATCCACGTGCGCAGCGCCAAGGCCGTCAAGAACGTGCGCACCATGGATGCCGTCTGGATCAGCGGGGTGATCAAGGTGGAACGCTCGGACTCCTCCATGGGCGCCTCCAGCTATAGCATGAAGGCGATCAGCGTCGAACCCTATACGGCCCCCGACAAGGGCTGAACGCCGCCCCCGCCCGAGGGCAGGTTATCCCCAATCCGCCCGCTTCCCAAACGGGGCCTGCGCCCGGCAGGCCCTTATCCACAGTTTCCGGGGGCAAGCTTGTGGACAAGGCTTTGACAAGCCATCCAACCCCTTGATTTCACAGTATTTTTCCAAATCGCTGCCGTCTCGCGCAAGGCGCAGGCTGGCAGGCCGCCGACTTCACCCAAGTGTTTTCTGTCTGCCCGGTCGGAGGGATATCCACAATTTTTGGGTGCAAGCCTGTGGAGAAACCTTGGGCAAGCCACCCAAGCCATTGATTCCAAAGAGCTTTCCTCCAACGGTGCAAGCAGTGGCAAGAAATGGGCAAGCAGGCATCGCCCCCCCTTGCCCTGCCGACCGCGCGCCGCTATCCCCATTTTCTGGTGGCAAGCCTGTGGAGAAGGTCTTGACAAGCCGCTCAAGCGATTGATTTCAAACAACTTTTCAATGGTGCAACAAACAGCGGCAAAGTCCGGAAAAGCACTCTAAATCCCCTCTCGCAGACGCTGGCCTCCTGCCCGGAAACACTTTATCGCCTGTATTTGACGGATATCCACATTTTTTGGGAGCAAGCCTGTGGACAATACCTTGGCAACCCGATCAAGTCGTTGATTTACAAGGATTTTTCACTGTAGATACATCCTGTGGCAGGGTCGACCCATCGGCCGCCAGGCCAGATGGCGCCTGCCTTTGGGCGAGATATCCCCGTATTTTGGTGGCAAGCCTGTGGACAAGGACTGGACAAGGAGGCCAATCCATTGATTTCAAAGGATTTTATCGATTCGATCACAACCGAATCAATATGCCCTCTCAGCGTTGCGCCCGGCGGATATCCACATCTTTTGGTGGCAAGCCTGTGGACAAGCGCTTAGCAAGCGATGCAAGTGATTGAAAGCAAAGGAGAATCGGAACAAGGACAATAGATGGGCAGCCCGTGGAGGGCTGCCGCGCAAAGGAGTCGACGCACCCCGCGCCGCGCACCGACGGGCTAGCGCCCGACGGGAAGGGAGGACCGCGGCTTCCAACACGTGTGCGTACTGCCGGGTTACCACGCCACTGTCCGGCCTGGGCGTGAAGCATCAAGCAAGGGAATCCGGCTGCACGGCGGAAAAAAGCCTGCGATGCGCTCGCATCGCAGGCAAAACATCTGCACAGGTACAGAGGAGACAGGCCGAAGTCTATCGGCGACGTATTACCGTGGCATGACACTTGGGAAAAGTGAAGGAAAAGGAAAAAAGAGGCGTCCGCCGACATCACGCACTGTCATCAGGACGTCACATCAGCAACCTAAGATAGGAACCCTAGTGCGGTACATGCAACCGATATGCATGATCGTACGGTGTGTTGGACGCTTGTCCAGCACACCCTCCCCTCGGAGGCCTGCGCCTCCTCCCCATTCCCTGCAACAGAAAACCAACCGTCTTACCAGACGCCGTCGATGCGCGTGGCTTGCAGCTGGATGCGCGAGATTTCGCCATCAGCACCCTGCAATGCCAGGTCCGCCGGCATCGCCTTGGGCGGCTTGCGGAACCATTCCAGACAGAGTTGCGAGAGATTGGTCAGGGCCTTCTTGGCCATGAACTGCTGCAGCAGTTCGCGCGTGAGTTCCAGGTTCGGCAGCAGATGGAAATCGCCCGGCTGCGCCAGCGTCTGTACGCTCTCGCTCATGCGCTGGAGGTCCTTCTGGAACATCTGGCGCGGCACCGGCAAGGGGTGGCCGGCTGAGACCAGCAATTCCTGGAACAAGGGTGCCATGAAGTCGATCGCGTAGCCGTCGCACTGTACCCAGGCGTGGAATGCATCGTGGTTGCTGGCCACGGTGTGGCCGTCGTCGGCGAGCGTGCCGAAGGACAAGGCGCCACCACCGTCCTGGCTGATCAGATAGAAGGCCGCGCCGGCGACCGGGAAGGCATTGCGTTTGTAGAACTTCTTGAGGATTTGCGCCGCGGTGACGCTGAAAAAGAAACTGGCGGCCGGGATATCGGCTTCCACGCTGTGCAGCACGGAATGGATGACGCGGAAGATGCGTTGGTAGTCTGCCAGGGGAATCAATGGGCGCAGGGACTGCGCGGAGGAGGATGAGCTTTGCATGGGCGCTATTTTCTCATGGAAAAGAACGGGCAAGCCGCTAGGCCGCTTCACGCAAACGCCTGCCTGCACGTTTGCGCCGCGTGACGCGCGCTTTGGAACAAAAGCGGCTGCACGACTTGCCGTTCCACCCTCAAGAGATTTTTACTGCCACTGCCTTGCTGCTACAGCCTTACTGCTACAGCCGTACTGCTACTGCTGTCCTGCTACTGCTGGTACAACATCAGGCTTGCACTTCTACAACCACGTCGACTGCTACGACACCGACCACTGCAACTGCTACGACAACTGCAACCGCGCTACTACCTTGGCTCATGCTCGCTGCTGCCTGCTGCTCACTGCTACTGCGGAAAACTGCCGTATTGCCTTGCCACAAGAACTACCCCTAGTCCCTGCGGCGCTACTACGCTACTGCTTCACTGCTCCCCCACCTGCTACATCCCCACATCCCCACTTCCCCACTTCCCCACTTGCCTACTTTCCTGCTTCCCTCCAAATGCCCTCAGGCATTCAATCCTGTTTCTTCTGCTCCGGCATGAAGCAGGTGCAATCCACGTCGTGATACTGGGCGCAATGCTGCAACGACGGCCGGGTCAGGCCATTGTTGAACATCGAGCGATCATCGCCATCCACGACGGCGTAGCGCATGGTGCTGGCCATCGGCGGGCGGTCCTGGATGAGTTCGTCCAGCGACACCTCCAGGCTGCCCCACTCGCGGTCGGTCCTGACGAACAGGTACATCAACACGGTGCAGAACACCAGATAACTGATGAACATCAGGGTGATTTCACCCGGTACGGATTCGGTGACGAAATGCATGACTGGCTCCTGGCAAGATACGTTGGTGAGGTCTTGCGTGCCAATCATGACTCCACTGTGATGCCGGGAGTCCAGAGCACAGACCGCGTTTCATTGGTTCCCATGGTAGTCATCCGACGTGACTGCGAACATCGGGGAATTCCTGACACGACCACAACTCCGGGGCCAGCTCGACAGTAGGTGGACGCTGGGCCTGCGACGGCGCCCGGCGCGGCCACGGGGGCGGGGAGTCACGCTGCAATCACGCTGCAATCACGCTGCAATCACGCTGCAATCCCAGGCAAGTTACGCCCGGGTCACGTCACGCGACACAGGCGCATCGAGAAAGATACCGTCCGGCAAGACCAAAAAAGAAACCCGCCAGGCTTGCGCGTGGCGGGTTCAGGCTCGAATTGTCCAAGTCCAGGACGTCTGAGGAGACCGGCTCACTGTAACCGCGCATGGCGGCACCGCCAACGAAGCATTCGTCATGCGCTTATGCACTGACGGCATATGCATGCCGGCAGAGCCACACCGGCCCGGCCTCAGCCTGGCTTGACCGGCATCCAACGCTCCACCAGCCGGGTCCAGAAGGCAGCGCCGACCGGGATGTTGTCGTCGTTGAAATCGTAGCCGGCATTGTGCAACATGGGCTTGCCCTGGCCATTGCCCACGCGCAGGAAGCAACCCGGCCGCTGTTGCAGGAAGTAGGCGAAGTCTTCGCTACCGGCAATCGGTCCGAAGGGCGCAATCACCTTTTCCGGCCCCACCAGTTCCTCGGCCACGCTGCGGGCAAAGGTGGTCTCGGCATCGCTGTTGACCAGCACCGGATAGCCGCGCAGATACTCGATGCCGGCCTGGGCGCCATAGCTTTCGGCATGCGTGCTCACCAGGGCGCGGATGCGTTGCTCCAACAGCTCGCGCACTTCCGGCTTGAAGGAGCGCACGCTCAATTCCATGGTGGCGAATTCCGGGATCACGTTGGATGCCTTGCCGGCATGCAGGCTGCCGACCGTGACCACCGCGGTTTCCATCGGATCGACATTGCGCGAGACCACCGTCTGCAAGGCCATCACCAGGCTGGCGGCCACCACCACCGGATCGACCGAGAGATGCGGGCGGGCCGCATGGCTGCCGCGACCGGTGATGCGGATCTTGACCGTATCGCAGGCCGCCATGAAGGGGCCGCTGCGGAACATGAAGGTGCCGGTCTCCACGCCCGGATGATTGTGGATGCCGAACACGGCGTCGCAGGGAAAGCGCTCGAACAGCCCATCGGCCAGCATCTTCTGCGCGCCGCTGTCGAAGCCGGCTTCTTCGGCCGGCTGGAAGATCAGGTTCAGGGTGCCATCGAAATGGCGGGTACGCGCCAGGTGCTTGGCCGCGCCCAGCAGCATGGCGGTGTGGCCGTCATGCCCGCAGGCATGCATGGCGCCCGGCTTGATGCTGGCCCAGTCAAGGCCGGTCTCTTCCTGGATCGGCAAGGCGTCCATGTCGGCCCGCAGGCCGATGCTGCGCGCGCTGCTGCCTGCGCGCAGGGTCGCCACCAGACCGTTGCCGCCGATATGGCGGGTCACGGCATAGCCCCATTCCTCCAGCCGCCCCGCTACCAGTGCGGCGGTGTCGACTTCCTCGAAGGAGAGCTCGGGATGCTGGTGGATATGGCGGCGCAGGCCGGTGATTTCGTCGTGGAGGTCGTGCAGATCGGCGACCTCGCACAGCTTGTGCGGGTGGGGGTGGCTCATGTCTTCTCCGGTGATGAGGCGCGTCGCGCTAGCACCTGCCGGCCCTGCTCGGCCAGATCCCAGAACAGGCCAGCCATCAGCTGCAGCGACTCGCGCGACACGCTGGCCAGTATATGCTCGTTGGGCGCGTGCTGTGAGCAGGCCGGATAGGAGTGCGGCACCCACAAGGTCGGCAGGCCCAGGGTTTCGGAAAACACATCGTTGGGCAGCGAGCCACCCAGGTTGGGCAGGAGCGTGGGCTGCTTGCCGCTGGTTTCCTGCATCGAGGCCAGGCCCCAGCGCACCCATTCGTCGTCCGGGTCGAGCCGGGTGGCGGCGAACTGCACGCCCGAGAGCGTGACCTCGATGTCGTCGTAACCATGTTCGTCCAGATGGGCACGGATGTGCTCGATGAAGTGCGCATCGTCGCTGCCGACCACGAAGCGGATCTGGCAATGCGCGCTGGCCTGGCCCGGGATGGCATTGACCGGCGCCTCCGGATTGCCGGTCTTGAAGGCCAGCACCTCCAGCGTATTCCAGCCAAACACCCGCTCGGCCGGTGTCAGGTCCGGCTCGCCCCAGTCTTCGTCGATCTCCGGGTCGGTCGGGCCACCGCCCAGTTTGACATCGGCCAGGGCCTTGCGCACGCTGGGTGGTAGCGAGTCCGGCAACAACGCCGGCACGCGGATGCAGCCGTGCTCGTCGACCAGGCAGGCGATGGCATTGGCCAGCCGCACGCCGGGGTTGCGCAGCAGCCCGCCCCAGTTGCCGGAGTGATGGCCGCCATCGCGCAGATGGCACTTCAGGTCAAAGTTGCAGCCGCCACGCGAGCCCAGGAACATGGTCGGCGTGGGCGCATTCACGCGGGGGCCGTCAGAGGCGATGAAGAGATCGGCTTTCAAACGCCCGGCATATTGCTGGCAGACCGCGTTCAGTCCGGGGGAGCCGGTCTCCTCGCCCATCTCCAGGATCAGCTTGACGTTGTAGCCCAGCTTGCCGCCACGCACCTTCATGACTTCTTCCAGCGCGGCGAAGTTGATGGTGTGCTGGGCCTTGTTGTCGGCGATGCCGCGCCCATACCAGCGCTCGCCCTCGACCACGATGTCCCACGGCGAGAGGCCGCTGCGCCACTGCTTGTCATAGCCGCGCACCACGTCGCCATGACCATAGGTCAGCAGGGTGAAGGCAGCGTCCTCTTCCCTACGTTCGGCGATCAGGAAGGGACTGCCGCCGGGCAGCGGATTGTCGATAATCTCGCAGCCAAAACCGAGAGTCTGCAGATAGGGCGTGATCTCCTGCTGCAGGTAGTCGTACAGGATGGGACGGCTGGCCGGTTCCTGGCTCTCGGTGCGGATGGCCACGCGACGCCTGAGCGTGTCCATGAAACGGCCGTCGTCGAAGTAGGCTTCCACGCCGGCGATGGCTTGTGCTCTGCTCATGCTGCTGCTCCTCTGTAGGGGTCGTTGTGGTTCATGGGATGCGTGCTCACGCCGCTGCGGCCAGTACCGGGATGCCGCGACCAGGCTCGGGCGTGAGCGCGGAGGCCAGCAGCGTGCGGGTGTAGGGGTGCTGCGGATCGCTGAAGATCTGCTCGCGGCTCTGCAATTCGACGATGCTGCCCTGGTTCATCACGGCTACCCGGTCCACCAGGTGTTCCACCACGCCCAGGTCATGGCTGATGAAAAGATAGGTGAGACCGAACTCGGCCTTCAGGTCCAGCAACAGGTTCAGGATCTGTGCCTGCACCGATACATCCAGCGCCGAAGTGGGCTCGTCGCAGATGAGGATGTCGGGCCGCAGGATCAACGCGCGGGCGATCGCCACGCGCTGGCGCTGGCCGCCGGAGAGCTGGTTCGGATACTGCGCATGGGTGCGCTCGGGCATACCGACCAGGTCGAGGATGTCCTTGACCTTGCGGGCGCGTTCGGCAGCGGTGCCGATGCCGTGCAGCTTGAGCGGCAGGCCGACGATCTCGCCCACGGTCTTGCGCGGGTTGAGCGAGGAATACGGGTCCTGGAAGATGGGCTGGATATGCCGCGCATGTTCCTTGCGCTGGGTCGGATCGACTTCCTGGCCGTTGATGAGCACGTTGCCCGAGGTCGGTGCCAGCAGGCCCAGCAGCATCTTGGCCAGGGTGCTCTTGCCGCAGCCGGACTCACCGACCAGGCCCAGCGTCTCGCCGCGATACAGGCGCAGCGACACATCGTTGACCGCCTTGAGTTGCCCCGGCGGCTGGAACAGGCCGCGCTTCAAGGGATAGACCTTGGACAGCGCGCACAGCTCCAGGGCGATGTCGTCCAGCGGGATGGACTGGCGTGTGGTCTGGTTCATGCTGCCACCTCCATGGCGGATGCGGGAAATACCGGTACATCGAGCTTGTGGCAGCGTGCCGCATGCGGTGCGGCCGCACTGCCCTGCTGCACCATCGGCGGATCACTTTCGCAGACACTGTCGGCCAGCGCGCAGCGATTGCGGAAGGCGCAGCCGCTGACCTGTCCGACCAGGCTGGGCACCACGCCAGGAATGGCCTGCAGGCGGCTGCCCGGTGGCGTCTTGCCGCGCACCGGGATGCAATTGAGCAGGCCCCGTGTATAGGGATGACGCGGCTGGGCAAACAGCGAGCCGACGTCGGTGGTCTCCACCACCTGCCCGGCGTACATCACCGCCACCCGGTCGGCGATGCGCGAGACCACGCCCAGGTCGTGGGTGATGAAGATGACGGCCGTGCCGAACTCCTGCTGCAGCTCGCGGATCATGCGCAGGATCTGGGCCTGGATGGTCACGTCCAGCGCCGTGGTCGGTTCATCGGCGATGATCAGATCGGGATTGCACATCAGCGACATGGCGATCATCACCCGCTGCCGCAGCCCGCCGGAGAGCTGGTGCGGATACTGGCGCAGGCGGTCCTCGGCATTGGTGATACCGGTGCGGTGCAACAGGTACAGGGCGCGCTCACGGGCCTCGGCGCGCGTCACGCCGGGCTGCTGCAACATCGCCTCGCACAGCTGGTTGCCCAGCGTGTAGGCCGGGTTGAGCGAGGTCATCGGCTCCTGGAAGATCATGGACATGCGCTTGCCGCGCAACTGCCGCAACTGCTTCTCGCTCATGCCGTTGAGTTCCATACCGTCGAAGCGGATATGGTCGGCGCTGCACTGCGCCTTGCGCGGCAGCAGCCCCATCAGGGCCAGCGAGGTCATGGACTTGCCGCAGCCGGATTCGCCGACCAGGCACAGCATCTCGCCCCGGCGCACCTGGAAATCGATGCCGCGTACGGCGTGCAGCGTGCCGCGCTCGGTGGGCAGGTCCACCTTCAGATTCTTCACGTCCAGCAATACGCTCATGGTGTGCTCCCGGTGGGGGTTCAGTTGCGGCCGTCAGGCGCGTTGACATCGCGCATGCCGTCGCCGACCAGATTGATGGCCAGCACCAGCAGGGCCAGCGCCACGCCCGGGATGACGATCACCCACGGCTTGAAGAACATGTAGGACTTGCCCTCGGCCACCATCAGCCCCCAGGACGGCGTTGGCGGTTGCACGCCCAGACCGAGGAAGGACAGCGTGGCCTCCAGCAGGATCGCGTGGGCCATTTCCAGCGTGGCTACCACGATCAGCGCGCCCATGATGTTGGGCAGGATTTCGCGCAGCAGGATGTAGGGCGTGGAGGCGCCAATGGCCTTGGCGGCGGCGATGAATTCGGCGTCCCGCAGTTGCTGCGTGGCCGAGCGCGTGACCACTGCGAAACGGTCCCACAGCAGCAGGCCCAGCAGGATGATCACCACCTTCAGCGAGCCCCCCACCAGCGAGGCCATCGCCAGGGCCACCAGCACCACCGGCATGGCCAGGCGGGTGGTGATGAGGTAGCTGATGACGGCATCGGTACGGCCACCGAAGTAACCGGCCAGCACCCCCAGGGTGGTGCCGATCAGGCCCGAGATCAGCGCGGCGGCGATGCCGATGGTCAGCGATACGCGGGCACCGTAGATCAGGCGCGAGAGATAGTCGCGACCCAGCTTGTCGGTGCCGAGGATATGCTCCCAGCTGCCCTGGGCCTGCCACACCGGCGGGATCAGGCGCGCCGTCACATCCTGGTCGAAGGGATCATGCGGTGCCAGCAGGGACGCGAAGATCGCCGCCAGCACGATCACGGCCAGGATGGCGGTACCCAGCATCAGGCCGCGATGACCGAGCAGGCGGCGCAGCTTGCGACGCCAGGCCGGCAGCGGCGGCAATGCAGCCTGCAACAAGGGGGTGGATGCGGTGGAAGGCATGGTGGCGGTCGTGCTGGAAGTGGCGGTCATGTCGGCTCCCATGGGCTCAACGGGTACGGATGCGCGGATCGAGCAGCGCATTGATGACATCGGCCAGGAAGGTCAGGCCGATGTAGAACATGGCGATGATCAGCACCACCGCCTGCACGACCGGATAGTCATTGCGGGAGATGGCGTCCCAGGCCAGCTGGCCCAGGCCCTGCATGGAATAGACCGACTCGATCACCACCGAGCCGCCCAGCATGAAACCCAACTCCACCGCCGCCAGCGCCACCACCGGGATGACCGCATTGCGCAGCGCATGCTTGAACACCACCCGCGACTTGGACAGGCCCTTGGCGCGGGCGGTGCGGATGTAGTCCGAACCCAGCACCTCCAGCATGCCCGAGCGCGTCAGGCGCATCATCGCCGGCATGGCGTAGTAACCCAGCGCCACCGCCGGCAGGACGAAGTGCTGCCAGCTCTCGTTGCCGGCCACCGGCAGCCAGTGCAGCGTGACGGCGAAGATCAGGATCAGTGTCAGCCCGAACCAGAAGCTGGGCATGGCCTGCCCGATCACGGCAATCATCAGCGCCACGCGATCCAGCCAGGTATCGCGATAGATGGCCGCCAGCACGCCCAGCGGAATGGCCGTCAGGATGGCCAGCAGCAAGGCGCTGCCGCCCAGCTTGAAGGTGATCGGCAGGCGTTCGGCGACCATCTCCATGACCGGACCCTGGAAGTAGAACGAATTGCCGAAATCCAGCTGCACGGCGCGCCCCAGCCAGTCCACGTATTGCGTGGTGAGCGGACGGTCCAGACCGAACTGGGTGCGTACCGATTCGACCTGAGCTGCAGTGGCTTCCGGCCCGGCGATGGAAACGGCCAGGTCGCCCGACATGTGCAGCAGGGTGAAACTGACGATGGACACCGTCAGCGCCACGCACAGGGCGATGGCCAGGCGGCGCAGGATGTAGATCAACATGGCGACCCTTCCTTGGGAGAGGCGTGAAGCAGCAGGCTGGGCAGCGCGGTGGACGGGCTACCCCGTCCGTCCGCGCTTACTTCCAGGAAGCCTCGTAGAAACGCGGCAGCTCGTCGGGATACCCCTGGAAATTGAGCTGGGCGTTGTAGGCGTAGAAGGTCGAATAGGAGAACATCGGCGCCACGTAGGCCTGCTTGGAAATCAGCTCCTGCGCCTTCGTATAGTTGGCCTTGCGCACCGCCGGATCGATCGAGGTATCGGCCGTCTGCAGGTACTGCTGCAGTTGCGGGTCCTTGGTGATGTCATCGGCGCCGCCCTTGAAGTAGACCCCGGCGAAGGCCGAGGTATCGTTCATCGAGAACGAGCCCCAGGAGTAGAAACTCATCGGTGTCTTGCCGCTGCGGTACTCGGTCTGCAATGCAGCGAACTTCATGTAGTGCAGACGGGCACGGATGCCGACCTTGCGCAGGTCACCGATGATGGCCTCGGCCACTTCGCGTTCGCGATAGGCATAGATGTCGGTGTCGAAGCCGTTCGGATAGCCGGCCGCCGCCAGCAGTTCCTTGGCCTTGGTCGGGTTGTAGTCAAACTTGATGGCGGCATTGCTGTCGCAACCGAACTGGGTGCGGAAGCAGGCCGTGTACACAGGCTGGCTACCGCCACGCATCAGGTTCTCGGCATAGCCCTTGCGATTGATCGCATGGTTGACCGCCTGGCGCACGCGCACATCCTTGAACGGCGAATTGGGGGCGGAGGTGCCGGTGGTATCGAGGGTGATGAAGCCTACCCGCATGGTCTCGCCGCTCTGCACCGCCAGTTTGGGATTGGTCTTGAGCGCATCGGCCTGGTCCGGCGGAACGCGCCAGATCCAGTCGATGGCCCCGGTCATCAGTTGCGCGGCGCGGGTTTCCGGATCGGGGATCACCACGAACTTGATATTGCCGATCGAAGGCTGGCCCTGTGGGCTGTCCTTGAAATACGAGGTGTTCTTGACCAGGGTCACGCCCTGCCCGGGGGTGACACTGGCGACCTTGTAGGGACCGGTGCCGATGGGCGCCTTGGAAAAGCCCTCCAGACCCACCTTCTTGAAGTAGGCGGCGGGATAGATCGGCAGCGGGCCGGCCAGATATTCCAGCGCCGCCGGGAACGGTCCTTTCAGGTTGATGCGCACCTTGTAGTCGGAGAGCTTGTCGACGCTCTTGATCCAGTCGGTGTTCTGGCGCGTGACCGCCTTCGATTCCGGCGAGACCACATAGTTGAAGGTGAACACCACATCGTCCGCGGTGAACTTGTCGCCGTTCTGGAATTGCACGCCCTGGCGCAGATCCAGCACCAGCGCGGTGGGTGACTCCCACTTCCAGGCGGTGGCCAGTTGCGGCTTGTACTCGTTGGTCTTGGGATCGCGATAGACCAGCGTGTCCCAGATGAGGTGGGCCAGGATCACGCCTTCCCGCAGGTTGTTGTGATACTGGCTGATGTTCTCGACTTCGCTGTCCGAAGCATAGACCAGGGTGTCGTTGGCCTTGTTGGCATGGGCCGCCGCGGCGCTCATTGCCCCTGCCACCAACACTGCACATCGTGACCAGCCCATGATGGATTTCTGTAGTGCGTTCATTCCAGCCCCTTCATTCGAATAAGAGAATTGTGAAAAAACAGCGACGTCGAGGGCCATACTAGGCTACGATTTATCGATGCCACAATCATCAAATTTCTAAGCCTGCGTTCGCAGAACAGCAACGCAAAATTTGTGCACCACAATGTACATACCCAGCCGAAGCCGCATCGCTACTGGGTCGCGGCCCTTGGCGCAGGTGCAGCATGGCAGTGCAGTCAAAGGCGGAAGGCACTGCACCAAAGGCGTGAGGTTCGCACCAAATAAAGCACTGCTCTTTTATCTGCGCGGGAGCGTAATAGGGGGTAGTACCGGTCAGGAATGGATTCAACCAAGGCTTAGCCGCATGGAACGAGGTCAATGATGAAATCGCAGCATCTGCAGGACACCGCCCTGCGTTACTTCCTGGAAGTGGTCCGCTGTGGCTCCATCAGCGAGGCCTCGCAGCGGCTCAATGTGGCCAGCTCGGCCATCAGCCGCCAGATCAGCAGCCTGGAGGAAATGCTGGACACGGTGCTGTTCGAACGGCGTCCACGCGGCATGGTGCTCTCGGCCGGTGGCGAGATGCTGGCCGCCCATGCGCGCAAGATGGCGCTGGAGGCCGACCGCGTGGTGGCCGACCTGCAGGCGCTGAAGGGATTGCGCAGTGGCCGGGTCCGACTGTCGGCCTCGGAGGGCTTTGCCATCGACTTCCTGCCGCGCCTGATCAATGCCTTCCAGGAAAAGTATCCGGGTTTCGTGTTCCAGCTGTTCGTCGGGGCGCCGGCCGTGGTCTCGCGCCAGGTGCGCGAAGGCAATGCCGATATCGGGCTGACCTTTGCGCGCCTGCCCGAACCGGAAATCAAGGTGGTACACCGGCAGCCGGGGCCGATCGGCCTGGTGATGCGCAACGACCATCCACTGGCGCGCTTCCGTCATCTGTCGCTGGGGCAGCTGAAGCCCTACCCGATGGCCCTGCCCGACCCCACCACGACGCTGCGCCAGCTCTTCGACATCGCCTGCAGCCGGCAACAGGTGGTCATCGAACCGGTGATGACCAGCAACTACATCCAGGCCCTGCACAACTATGTGCTGGACAACGATGCCCTCTCCATCACGGGCGACGTCACCGTGCGTTACCGCATCGCACGTGGTGAGCTGACCATGCGCCCCATCCGCGACTGCCCTGCCGATGGGCGCTTCGTCGAAGTGCAGACACTGGCCGGCCGGACCTTGCCACGCAGCGTGGAAATCTTCCTGGACTACCTGGTGGCCGAGCTGAGCAAGGATTTGTGAGCGCATGCCACCTGCCTCTCGCCAAACGACGATCCTCTCCCAGACGCGACACAAAAACCCGTAAACGCTATGCGGCCGCTACAAGAGCGGCCGCATAGGGACTTCAGGGTTTCAGCGTGTCAGCGCATCAACGGATGGATCAGAAGCGCCAGCGCGCCTTGACCGCCGCCGACTGGTTGATGAAGCCGCTGCGGCCTTCGGCATCGAAACGCAAAGAGATGTCCGTCATCTTCGGCAGCTTGAAGCCATAGCTCACACCGGCCTTCAACAGCCAGGGCGAATGCGACGGTCCTGGCGTGGTGAAGGCCTGACCCGGTGCACCTGCATAGGTGGCCACCAGCTCGTCACGGCCGTTGATGACATCGTAACTGACACCGAGGTGGCCGCTGATCTGCGACGACGGCGTCAACACATAGTTCAGCCGTGCACCGGTGCCGAGCAACAGCGCTTCGCTGCTCTTGCCCTGCACCGACAGGTTCAGGTCCCCTGCCCCGCTCTCGGTGTAGGACGGGCTCTGCAGACGGGTGTAGTCGATCTGCAGGGAAGGCACCAGGCTCATCACTTCACTCAAGGGCAGAGTGAATGAAGCGCTGGTACCCAGATGCGCATCCCAGGTGTGGTAGCGGCTGCTGGCAGTACGATTCAGGCCACCGAACCGCATCTCGCGCGACAGTCGGTTGCCGTTACGGCCCACATCCGCCTGCCAGGCCAGCGACAGCTCGCCCAGCGGGACACTACCGTAGAGGGCCACCATGTTGGACTCGAGGCGGCTGCGGCTGCCGGTACCGGTGAGGGCCGTATTCCCGTTGGCCTTGGTGCTGGCATAGGCGTAAGAGAGGCCGACGCGTCCGCGTCCCAGGTCCATCTCGGCGCCGGTCGCCATGCCCCAGGTACTGGCGCTGAAGCCGGATTCGCCGTTGCGGTCACCCTGGTTGGTGCGCGATTCGAAGGGCATGAGCCAGACCTGACGATCACCGCCCGCTTCACCTGAGGACAGCCCGCTGCCCACACCGACGCCACCGGCCCTGCCAGTCTCGACGCGGGCGGCGATGACGCGATTCACCGACGCCATGGTGCCACGAATGGCACCGGCACCGACGTTGCTGGGCAAGGTCTGGCTGGCAGCACGTTGCACGCTGACAGCATCCGGCAACCGGGCCAGCGTAGCGGCGACCTCAGCCATATCCTTGCTGGACGGCTGCTGGATCTGCTGGCCCAGCACCGGCGCAACTGGTGCTGCTGCAGCGGCGGCGATCGTGAAGGGTGATGGACGGACGACTAGAGCTGCTGGTGCTGCTGGTGCTGCTGGTGCTGCTGGTGCTGCTGGTGCTGCTGGTGCTGCTGGTGCTGCTGGTGCTACTGGTGCTACTGGTGCTGCTGGTCTCGGTGCCGGTGCTGCAGGTCTCGGTGCCGGAGTCGGAGTCGGAGTCGGAGTCGGGGCTGGGGCAGGTGTTGGTGCAGGTGCAGGTGTTGGTGCAGGTGCAGGTGTTGGTGCCGGTGTTGGTGCAGGTGCAGGTGCAGGTGCAGGTGCAGGTGCAGGTGCAGGTGTTGGTGTTGGTGTTGGTGTTGGTGTTGGTGTTGGTGTTGGTGTTGGTGTTGGTGTTGGTGTTGGTGTTGGTGTTGGTGTTGGTGTTGGTGTTGGTGTTGGTGTTGGTGTTGGGGT
>NZ_JADWMY010000005.1 GCF_015767275.1 Herbaspirillum sp. AP02 | reverse complement strand
GGTGAGAGCGGCGGGGGTGGAGGAGGGAGAGAGTGAGTGGGGCGTGACTTAGCGGATCGGCAGGCGGATGGTGTTCTTCACCTCCTCCATCACCGCATAGGTATGCGTCTCGCGCACGCCTTTGAGCTGCAGCAGCGACTTGCCCAGGAATTCGCGATAGGCGTTCATGTCCTTGACCCGCGACTTGACCAGATAGTCGAAGCCGCCCGCCACCATGTGGCACTCCATGATCTCGGGAATGCTCTGCACGCTCTTCTTGAACTCGGCGAAGACATCCGGCGTAGTGCGGTCCAGCACCACTTCGATGAATACCAGCAGCGACACATCCAGCAGCTCCGGATTCAACTGCGCCGCATAACCCAGGATATAGCCGGCCTCCTGCAGCTTGCGTACCCGTTCCAGGCAGGCCGCTGGTGACAGGGCCACGCGCGCGGCGAGGTCGACGTTGCTGATACGACCATCGTTTTGCAGCTCTGCCAGAATTTTCTTGCTGATCTTGTCGAGTCCGGCCATGGTTTCTGAACTTTATTCAGTTAAAAAAATTTAGAGTGAATTTTATTCTGATTATAAAGGGAATAAACGCGCCTAATATCAAGGAAGAGTCAATAGAATCCTCCCTCATAAAAAACACAACGTAATGCGGGCATGAAGTGCCGGAAACGGCTCTTCTGCGCGGATGACAGCAGTATCTCGGCAAGAGTGTTGACGAGTTTTGTTTTGCCAGGGCTTGCCTGCGCTTACCCCTGTATTCGCAGAAAGTACAGCATCAACGGAATTGCATCGCCCGCGCCCACAAGGTGCGGGATGGCGCAAATCCTGCTTTTCCAGCGTTTTCAATGCAATCACCAACCGCAGTCTGACTTTCTAGAAGAGAGGAAACACCCCATGTTCAAGCGCGTCTCCGGACTCAACATCATCGCAGCCTCGCTGGCGCTGATCCCCGCCTTCGCCATGGCGCAAGAAGCGCAGGTCGTCAAGATCGGTTTCTCCAGCCCCCTGACCGGTCCCCAGGCATCGGCCGGCAAGGATAACCAGGGCGGTCTGATGATGGCAGTCGAGCGTCTGAATGCGCAACCCATCACCGTGGGCGGCAAGAAGATCAAGTTCGAAGTCATCGCCGAAGACGACCAGGCCGATCCCAAGCAGGGCGTGGCCGTGGCACAGAAGCTGGCTGACCAGGGCGTCAAGGCCATCGTCGGTCCCTACAACTCGGGCGTGACCATCCCCGCCTCGCGCGTCTACAACGATGCCGGCATCGTGGTCGCCACCGTCGCCTCCAACCCCAAGATCACCCAGCAAGGTTTCGCCACCCTGTTCCGCGTGGCGGCCAGCGACAGCCAGTTGGGCGGCAAGATGGCCCTGTACGCTGCCAAGGAACTCAAGCTCAAGCGCGTGGCCGTGATCGATGACCGCACCGCCTACGGCCAGGGCCTGGCCGAGGAATTCGCCAAGGTCGCCAAGGCCAACGGCATCGAAGTGGTCAGCAAGGACTTCACCAACGACAAGGCCACCGACTTCACCGCCATCCTGACCTCGATCAAGGGCAAGAAGCCCGACGCCGTGTTCCTGGGTGGCTACGCTCCCCAAGGCGGCCCGATCAAGCGCCAGATGAAGCAACTGGGCATCGACGTCCCCCTGATGGGCGGCGACGGCATCTGCTCGCCGGAAATGGGTCGTCTGGGTGGCGACGCCATCGGCGAGACCGTCTACTGTACCCAAGGCGGCACCATGCTGGACAAGGCCAAGGACGGCAAGATCTTCTCCGACGACTACCAGAAGAAGTACAGCCGTCCTGCCGAAACCTATGCGGTCTCGTTCTATGACGGCATGATGCTGATCGCCCAGGCCATGAAGCAGGCCAACTCCATCGAGCCCAAGGCCTTCGGCCCGGCCCTGGCCAAGATCAGCTACAAGGGCGTGGCCGGTCAGTACGACTTCGACGCCAACCACGACCTGAAGCAATCGCCCGTGACCGTCTATCGCTTCAAGGACGGCCTGCCGGTCCCCCTGACCAGCTACTGATCGGTCCTCCACGGGCTGTGATGCGGCCTGATCCTGCCGCCCGCGCTAGCGGGCGGCGCGCCAGGCCTCCCGACCCCCGCTCCAGAGATGTACATCCCCGCTTCCCGCCGGCCCAGGCCGACCGGGAGCGGTTTGTCGTACCCGCTTGAGCCTGCACGGCGACATCTCCCGCTGACAGGCGCGGCACAGTGTCAGGCTGTGCCCTTGGCGGCCCGCAGCCTACCAGGAAGGAAGCCACATGCTCAGCTACACCCGTACCGTCCAGACCATCGATGCCCACACCGGCGGCGAACCGCTGCGCATCGTCGTCTCCGGCCTGCCCAAGATCCCCGCCGGCACCATCCTGCAGCAGCGCGCCTGGCTGCGCGAACACCGCGACGACCTGCGCTGTTTCCTCATGAACGAGCCGCGTGGCCACGCCGACATGTATGGCGCCTACCTGCTGCCGCCGGTCAGCGCCGGTGCCGACTTCGGCGTCATCTTCATCCACAACGAAGGCTATAGCGACATGTGCGGCCACGGCATCATCGCCCTGGGCAAGGTGCTGGTCGAAATGGGTTACGTCGAACGCACGCAGCCACAGACCCGCATCTGCTTCGACGCCCCGGCCGGCTTCATCGAAGCCTTCGTCGAGTGGGACGGTGTGCGTGCCGGCAAGGTCAGCTTCAACAACGTACCGGCCTTCATCTATCGTCGCGATGTCGAGGTGCAGACCCCCAGCTTTGGCAAGATCAGCGGCGACATCGTCTTCGGCGGCGCCTTCTACTACTACATCAACGCCGCCCAGGCCGGCCTGACCGTCAAGCCCGAACTGGTGCGCCAGCTGATCCAGCTGGGCGCCGAGACCAAGGCCGCCGTCATCGCCAAGGTCGCCATCCAGCATCCGCTGGAGCCTGGCCTGAATACGCTGTACG
Organism: Herbaspirillum sp. AP02; assembly: GCF_015767275.1. Lineage (GTDB taxonomy): Bacteria > Pseudomonadota > Gammaproteobacteria > Burkholderiales > Burkholderiaceae_D > Herbaspirillum. The sequence goes on along the minus strand of NZ_JADWMY010000005.1, from coordinate 340,435 downwards.
GCACCATCATCGACAGCGAGCCCAATTTCCCCGGTGCCGATCAATCCAATGTCTGCATCTTCGCCGACCGCGAGGTGGACCGCTCGCCCACCGGCACCGGTACCTCCGGCCGCGCTGCCCAGCTGTTCCTGCGCGGGCAGCTGGCGCTGAACCAGCGTTACGTCAACGGCAGCATCGTCGGCAGCAATTTCGGCGTGCGGGTGACTGCCGCCACCCAGGTCGGTGACTTCGATGGTGCGCTCACCGAGGTCAGCGGCCACGCCCACATCATGAGCACCAACCAGTGGGTGCTGGAAGAGTCCGATCCCTTCCCGACCGGCTTCTTCCTGCGCTGAGCGCACTCCCTTCGAGACAGGACCTCCATGCACATCCTCGATCCCCACCAGAGCGCCCAGGCGCTGCCCTATGCCGCACTGGTCGATGCCCTGGCACGCGCTGCGCAGGAACTGGCCAGCGGTGCCATCCGCGCCCCGGAACGCCAGGTCGTTCCCATCGATGCCGCCAGCGTCCTACTGGGCATGCCGGCCATCGCTGACGACCTCTCGGTGACCAAGCTGATCACCGTCCACGCCGACAACGCCCGCCATCACCTGCCCGCCATCCAGGGCGAGGTCATCGCCTTCGACACCCACACCGGTCGACGTCTGGCACTCATGGATGGCCCCACCGTCACCGGCCGCCGCACCGCCGCCATGAGCATGCTGGGCATACGCACCCTGTTGCCGCGCAAGCCGCAATCGGCGCTGCTGATCGGCACCGGCGCCCAGGCCGCCGCCCACGCCGATGCCCTGGTCGAGTATTTCGGCGTATCGCAATTCTGGGTCGCCGCACGCGACCTCGAACGCACCCAGGCTTTCTGTCGCGCTATCAGTGAACGTCACCCGCAGGCCGTGGCCAGTCCGCTCCCGGCACGGATGTTGCAAGAGGAATTGCCACGCACCGACGTGGTGATCGCCATGACCACCTCGCGCGTGGCGGTGATCCCCGAAGGCATTGCACCGGATACCCTGGCCATCGGCGTGGGCGCCTTCAAGCCGGAGATGGTGGAGTTCCCGGCCACGCTGTTGCATGCCCGTCGCATCGTGGTCGATGACCTGCCCGGAGCGCACCACGAGGCCGGCGACCTGATCCAGGCCAAGGTCGACTGGCAGCAGGTGGTGGGCATCGCCGACGTGCTGGCCGGCAAGGCGCCGGCCGCCACGCTGCACAAGGACGGGGCATTGCCGGTGTTCAAGACCGTGGGCCAGGCCTCATGGGACCTGGCCGCCGCGCGCGTGATGCGCGCAACGCTGGGACTCTGAAATTGAACGTGCAATCGCAGGAAATTTGATAAATAATTTACGATTTTTTTGCGATTGCGGTTTCCTTGCGGTTGTTGTTCTTCTTTTTCCGCGTTTTTTCGCATTCCCTTTTGCAGTTTTTCATATAAATCATCCTCCACAAGGAGACAGCGTTTCATGGACATTTTCATCCAGCAGATCATCAACGGATTGGTGCTAGGCAGCATGTACGCACTGATCGCCCTGGGCTACACCATGGTGTACGGGGTGCTGAACCTGATCAACTTTGCCCACGGCGACATCCTGATGGTGGGGGCCATGGTGGGCCTGTCGCTGCTCAAACTGGTGCAGCATGTGGCACCGGACCTGCCGGGCATCGTCAAGCTGATCATCGCCATCGTCGGTGCGATACCGGTGTGTATCGTGGTCAGTCTCCTGATCGAACGCATCGCCTACCGCCCGCTGCGCAATGCACCGCGCCTGGCGCCGCTGATCACCGCCATCGGCGTGTCGATCCTGCTGCAGACCTTCGCCATGATGATCTGGGGCCGTAGCCCGCTGCCGTTCCCGCAGGTCATGCCGTCCGACCCGGTGCATATCGCTGGTGCACTGATCTCGCCGACCCAGATCATGCTGCTGCTGCTGGCCCTGGCCGCCATGATCGGCCTGGTGCTGATCGTGGAAAAGACCAAGATGGGCCGTGCCATGCGCGCCACCGCCGAGAACCCGCGCATCGCCGGGTTGATGGGGGTGGACGCCAACCGCGTCATCATCGTCACCTTCGCCATCGGCGCGGCCCTGGCGGCCATCGCCGGCGTGATGTGGGCGGCCAACTATTCCACCGCGCAGTTCGCCATGGGCTTCGTGCCCGGCCTGAAGGCCTTCTCGGCGGCGGTGCTGGGTGGCATCGGCAACATCTACGGCGCCATGCTGGGCGGCATCCTGCTGGGACTGATCGAAAGCCTGGGTGCCGGCTACATCGGCGACCTGACCGGCAACTTCCTGGGCAGCAACTACCAGGACATCTTCGCCTTCATCGTGCTGATCATCGTGCTGACCCTGCGCCCCTCCGGGATCATGGGCGAGCGCGTGGCGGATCGGGCTTGAGTGTGCAAGGTGTGCGCACCTTGCACACCTTGAAACGTAAAGACCTAAAAGTTTAAAAAACAGAACTTAGAGAATCGGAAGAGAACACTATGGCTCTCATGACCTTCGACATGAAGCGCAACCCGCAGCAGGCGCGTATCAGCCTGCTGGTGCTGTTGGCGCTGATGATCATCTTCCCCATGATTGCCCAGCATTTCGGCAATTCCTGGGTGCGTATCATGGATATGGCGTTGCTCTACATCATGCTGGCCCTGGGCCTGAACGTGGTGGTGGGCTTCGCCGGCCTGCTGGACCTGGGCTACATCGCCTTCTACGCCATCGGCGCCTATACCACGGGCCTGTTGGCCTCGCCGCAGTTCGCGGCCGTGATCGAGTCCTTCGTCAATACCTATCCCGACGTCGGCAACTTCCTGGTCTGGCTGTATGGTCCGCAGATCGTGCAGAACGGCATCCACCTGTCGCTGTGGCTGATCGTGCCGATCTCGGGCGTGCTGGCGGCCCTCTTCGGTGCGCTGCTGGGTGCGCCCACCCTGAAGTTGCGCGGTGACTACCTGGCCATCGTGACCCTGGGCTTCGGCGAGATCATCCGCATCTTCATGAACAACCTGAACGCCCCGGTCAACATCACCAACGGCCCGCAGGGGATCAACCTGATCGACCCGATCCGCGTCTTTGGCGTGTCGCTGGCCGGCGAACCCGGCTCCGGTTCCATGGTCAAGGTGCTGGGCATGAGCCTGCCCTCGGTCAATGCCTACTACTACCTGTTCCTGGTGCTGTGCATCTTCGTGATCTTCTTCTCGGTGCGCCTGCAGGACTCGCGCCTGGGCCGTGCCTGGGTGGCCATCCGCGAAGACGAGATCGCGGCCAAGGCGATGGGCATCAACACCCGCAACGTCAAGCTGCTGGCCTTTGCCATGGGCGCCTCCTTCGGTGGCGTGGCCGGTGCCATGTTCGGCGCCTTCCAGGGCTTCGTCTCGCCGGAATCCTTCTCCCTGACCGAATCCATCGCCGTGCTGGCCATGGTGGTGCTGGGCGGTATCGGCCACATCCCCGGCGTGGTGCTGGGTGGCGTGATCCTGGCGGCCCTGCCGGAAGTGCTGCGCCACGTGGTGGAACCGCTGCAGATGGCCATCTTCGGCCGTGTCTGGATCGATGCCGAAGTGTTGCGCCAGCTGCTCTACGGCCTGGCCATGGTGATCATCATGCTGACCCGCCCGGCGGGCCTGTGGCCCTCGCCGCGCCATGAAGACCGTCCCGAAGTGGACCATACCAAAGTCGGCACGACCGGCGAAGTCAACGCCTAAGCTGGAGCACAGAACATGACACAGACACTGCTCAAGATCCGCGACGTCAGCAAGCGTTTCGGCGGCCTGCAAGCCCTGAACGGCGTGGGCATCACCATCGAGCGCGGCCAGATCTATGGCCTGATCGGCCCCAACGGCGCCGGCAAGACCACCTTCTTCAACGTCATCACGGGCCTGTATCAACCGGATACCGGCAGCTTCGAGCTGGACGGCAAGCCGTATTCGCCCAGCGCCCCGCACGAAGTGGCCAAGGCCGGCATCGCCCGGACCTTCCAGAACATCCGTCTGTTCGGCGAGATGACCGTGCTGGAAAACGTGATGGTCGGTTGCCACGTGCGCACCAAGCAGAACGTGTTTGGTGCGGTGTTCCGCCACAAGGCGGCCCGTGACGAAGAAGCGGCGATCCGCGCCAAGTCGCAGCAACTGCTGGACTTCGTGGGCATCGGCCAGTTCGCCAAGCGCACCGCACGCCACCTGTCCTACGGCGACCAGCGTCGCCTGGAAATCGCCCGTGCCCTGGCGACCGACCCGCAGCTGCTGGCGCTGGACGAACCGGCGGCCGGCATGAACGCCACCGAGAAACTGGGCCTGCGCGAGCTGCTGGTGAAGATCCAGGCCGACGGCAGGACCATCCTGCTGATCGAACACGATGTGAAGCTGATGATGGGCCTGTGCAACCGCATCACGGTGCTGGATTACGGCAAGCCGATTGCAGAGGGCGTACCGGCCGATGTACAGAAGAACCCGGCGGTGATCGAAGCCTATCTGGGCGCGGGCCATTAAGCGAGACCACAGAACATGACAACGAACATCCTCAAAGTCGAACAACTGAGCGTGGCCTACGGCGGCATCCAGGCCGTCAAGGGCATTGCGCTGGAAGTCAACGAAGGCGAACTGGTAACCCTGATCGGTGCCAACGGCGCCGGCAAGACCACCACCCTGAAAGCCATCACCGGCACGCTGCCCAGCAGCAAGGTAGATGGCCATATCTCCTACCTGGGCAATCCGCTGAAGGGCAAGAAGTCCTTCGAGCTGGTCAAGGACAAGCTGGCGATGGTGCCGGAAGGGCGGGGCGTCTTCACCCGCATGAGCATCCAGGAAAACCTGTTGATGGGTGCCTACACCAGCAATGACAAGGGCCAGATCCAGGCCGACATCGACCGCTGGTTCGAGGTCTTCCCGCGATTGAAGGAGCGCGCGGCGCAGATGGCCGGTACGCTCTCGGGTGGTGAACAGCAGATGCTGGCCATGGCGCGCGCGCTGATGAGCCACCCCAAGCTGCTGCTGCTGGACGAGCCCTCGATGGGCCTGTCGCCGATCATGGTGGAGAAGATCTTTGAAGTGATCCGCAATGTGTCGGCCCAAGGCATCACCATCCTGCTGGTGGAGCAGAACGCCAAGCTGGCGCTGGAGGCGGCGCATCGCGGTTACGTGATGGAGTCGGGCCTGATCACCATGGAAGGCGAGGCCAGGCAGATGCTGGATGATCCGCGGGTCAAGGCGGCTTACCTGGGTGAGGGGTGATCCGGACGAGTCTGTCGCGCCGGTGACACCGATGTCAGCAAAACGCCGCAGCCGCAAGGCCTGCGGCGTTTTTTCGTGCTGTCGGTCCTGCCGCCTGCACAGGCGCGGCCGGCCTGGCTGTGCCGCTCGAGTTCGGATTCTGTGGAAAATTAAAGATGGATAAATTTATTTATACCGAATTTAATATTGGTTATATGCATGAAATACAGAATTAATATTGGTGTTTAGCACATAGAATCCGGTTGCCAAAATCCTTCCCATCCTGAACTCCAGACCATGACTACCGTTGCCTCTGCCGCGCCTGCGGCCACTGCTTCCAGCCTGCCTTTCGGCGCCTTCCACGCCGAGTTGCTGCCCGCTCCCAGCCCTCTGCGCGCCGCCATCACCGCCGCCTACCGTCGCGATGAGCGCGAGGCCGTGCAATGGCTGTTGCAGCAGGTCCAGGGCGACCCGTCCTGGAAGGAGTCGACCCAGCAACTGGCCCGGAAACTGGTGCAGCAGGTGCGCGAGAAGCGCACCCGCTCGTCCGGCGTGGACGCGCTGATGCACGAATTCTCGCTGTCCTCGGAAGAAGGCGTGGCGCTGATGTGCCTGGCCGAGGCGCTGCTGCGCATCCCCGACCGCCAGACCGCCGACCGCCTGATCGCCGACAAGATCAGCAAGGGCGATTGGCGCAAGCACCTGGGCGAATCGCCTTCGCTGTTCGTCAATGCCGCCACCTGGGGCCTGCTGATCACCGGCAAGCTGGTGTCCACCAGCAGCGAAAGCGGCCTGACCCAGGCCATCACCCGCCTGATCGGCAAGGGTGGCGAGCCCCTGATCCGCAAGGGCGTGGACCTGGCCATGCGCATGCTGGGCAACCAGTTCGTGACCGGCCAGACCATCGAAGAAGCGCTGGAGAACAGCCGCGACAACGAAAAGCGCGGCTATCGCTACTCCTACGACATGCTGGGCGAAGCGGCCCTGACCATGCACGATGCCGATGCCTACTACCAGTCCTACGAGCAGGCCATCCACGCGATTGGTCGCGCCTCCAACGGCCGTGGCATCAAGGACGGCCCGGGCATCTCGGTCAAGCTGTCGGCCCTGCACCCGCGCTATTCGCGCGCCCAGCACGCGCGCGTGATGAGTGAACTGCTGCCGCGCCTGAAGCAGTTGCTGCTGCTGGCCAAGCAATACGACATCGGCCTGAACATCGACGCCGAGGAGGCCGACCGCCTGGAACTGTCGCTGGACATGATGGAAGTGCTGGTCGCCGATCCCGACCTGGCCGGCTTCGAGGGCCTGGGCTTCGTGGTGCAGGGTTACCAGAAGCGCTGCCCCTTCGTTATCGACTACCTGGTGGACCTGGCACGCCGCCATGGCCGCCGCCTGATGATCCGCCTGGTCAAGGGCGCCTACTGGGATAGCGAGATCAAGCGCGCCCAGGTCGATGGCCTGGAAGGCTATCCGGTCTATACCCGCAAGGTACACACCGATCTCTCCTACCTGACCTGCGCACAGAAGCTGCTGGCCGCGACTGACGTGATCTACCCGCAATTCGCCACGCACAACGCGCTGACCCTGTCGGCCATCTACCACTGGGCCAAGCAGCACCAGATCGACAACTACGAATTCCAGTGCCTGCACGGGATGGGCGAGACCCTGTATGACCAGGTGGTCGGTGCCGACAATCTGGGCAAGGCCTGCCGCATCTACGCCCCGGTCGGTTCGCACCAGACCCTGCTGGCCTATCTGGTACGCCGCCTGCTGGAGAACGGCGCCAACTCTTCCTTCGTCAACCAGATCGTCGATGAGGCGGTCTCGCTGGACAGTCTGGTGGCCGATCCCATCGAGACCGTGCGCGCCCAGGGCGGCCTGCCGCATCCGGCCATCGCCGTGCCGCAGCGCCTGTATGGCGAGGAACGCACGAACTCAGCCGGTATCGACCTCTCCAACGAAACCCGCCTGCAACAGCTGGACCAGGCCTTTGCGGACATGGCTGGCCGCCAGTGGCAGGCCGCGCCGCTGGTGGCCGGCGAGATTGTCGCGCAGGGCGCGCAGCCGGTGCGCAATCCGGCCGACCATCGCGAAGTGGTGGGGCAGGTGATCGAAGCCACGGTCGCCGATGTCGATACCGCGCTGACCGCCGCCACTGCCTATGCGCCGCAATGGCAATCCACCCCCGCCATTGAGCGTGCCGCCATGCTGGAACGCGGCGCCGACCTGCTGGAAGCCAACATCGCCGAACTGATGGCCCTGGCCGTGCGCGAAGCCGGCAAGTCCCTGCCCAACGCGATTGCCGAAGTCCGCGAAGCGGTGGACTTCCTGCGCTACTACGCCATCGCCTCGCGCCACGACGGCAATGTCCTGGCCTGGGGACCGGTGGTGTGCATCAGCCCGTGGAATTTCCCGCTGGCCATCTTCATCGGCGAGGTCAGCGCTGCGCTGGCCGCCGGCAACGTGGTACTGGCCAAGCCGGCCGAGCAGACTGCCCTGATCGCCCATCGCGCCGTGCAATTGCTGCACGAGGCCGGGATTCCCCGCGCTGCGCTGCAACTGCTGCCGGGCCGTGGCGAGACCGTGGGCGCAGCCCTGACCTCGGACGTGCGCGTCAAGGGCGTGATCTTCACCGGCTCCACCGAGGTGGCGCAACTGATCAACCGCACCCTGGCCAAGCGCTCGCATGACGATGGCGATGGCAGCGGCGAACACGGCGAAGTACCGCTGATCGCCGAGACCGGCGGTCAGAACGCGCTCATCGTCGATTCGTCGGCCCTGGCCGAACAGGTGGTGCAGGACGTGCTGTCCTCGGCCTTCGACAGTGCCGGTCAGCGTTGCTCGGCGCTGCGCGTGCTGTGCCTGCAGGAAGACATCGCTGACCGTACCCTGGAGATGTTGAAGGGCGCCATGGCCGAGTTGCGCGTGGGTCGTCCGGATCGCCTGTCCACCGACATCGGCCCGGTCATCGACGTCGAAGCCCAGCAGAACCTGCTGGCCCACATCGAACGCATGCGCGGCAGCGCCCGTTCGGTGCACCAGCTGCCGCTGGACCCGGCCTGCCAGCACGGTACCTTCGTGCCGCCGACCGTGATCGAGATCGACGACCTGGCACAATTGCAGCGCGAAGTCTTCGGCCCCGTGCTGCACGTGCTGCGCTATCGCCGCGATGCCCTGCCGCAGTTGATCGACGCCATCAATGCCACCGGCTACGGCCTGACCCTGGGCGTGCATTCCCGCATCGACGAGACCATCGAGTTCGTCGCCCAGCGCGCCCATGTCGGCAACATCTACGTCAACCGCAACATCGTGGGCGCTGTGGTCGGGGTCCAGCCCTTCGGTGGTGAAGGCAAGTCCGGCACCGGTCCCAAGGCCGGTGGCCCGCTCTACCTGAAGCGCCTGCAACGCAATGCGCAGCTGCATGAAGAACTGACCCGTGCCCAGCCCTCGGCGGTCCCCAACGCCTTGCTGGACAGCCTGCTGGATTGGGCCCGCACGCACGGCCATGAACGCCTGGCCGCCAGCGGCGAGCGCTATCACCGCGACAGCCTGCTGCAGCGCAGCCTGGTGCTGCCCGGCCCCACCGGCGAGCGCAATACCCTGGCCTTCGCCCCGCGTGGCCTGGTGCTGTGCGTGGCCGCCAGCGTGGGTACCTTGCTCAACCAGCTGGCCGCCGCCTTCGCCACCGGCAATACCGTGCTGGTCGACGAGGCCACCGCAGCGCTGCTGCCGGCCGGCTTGCCGGCCCCGGTGCGCGGCGCTATCCGTCGCGCCGCCCGCCTCGATGGCGAAGCGCTGCAGGCGGCGCTGGTGGACAGCCACCAGGCCACCGCCTGGCGTGCCAGCCTGGCGCAGCGGGAAGGGGCGCTGGTGCCGCTGATCCTGTGCAGCGAAGATACGGCCATCCCGCTGTGGCGCCTGCTGGCCGAGCGTGCGCTGTGCGTCAACACCACGGCCGCCGGCGGCAATGCCAGCCTGATGACGATCTCGGTGTAAGCCTACCCGCCGCGTAGCGGAGTCGTCCCATCCGCTGAGACGGGCGCCCGGACCTTGTGTCCCGGCGCCCGTTTTTCTTGCCGGCGTACAATATGGCTCCCCTGCGTGCGGCGTGCGGCCGGAATGTCTTGCAATCGGCACGGCCAGCCCCATCTCGACAGGACGTGGGGCGGCCAGGCCTGCCCCGCAGCACCTACGCATATATTTGAACAGAGGCAAGCATGGAACAATTTCACGGCACCACCATCCTTTCCGTCCGTCGCGGCAACCAGGTCGCGTTGGGCGGCGACGGCCAGGTGACGCTTGGCAACATCGTCATGAAGGGCAGTGCGCGCAAGGTGCGCAAGCTCTATCACGGCAAGGTCCTGGTCGGTTTCGCCGGCGGCACGGCTGACGCCTTCACCCTGCTGGACCTGTTCGAAGCCAAGCTGGAAAAACATCAGGGCAACCTCATGCGCGCCTCGGTCGAGCTGGCCAAGGACTGGCGTACCGACCGCATGCTGCGCCGCCTGGAAGCAATGCTGCTGTGTGCCGACAAGGAAACTACGCTGGTCATCACCGGCAATGGCGATGTGCTGGAGCCCAATGACGGCATCGGCGCCATCGGTTCCGGCGGCAGCTACGCGCAATCGGCTGCCAAGGCCCTGTATGAGAACACCGAGCTGACCCCGGCCGAGATCGTCAAGAAATCGCTCACCATCGCCGGCGAGCTGTGCATCTACACCAACCTGAACCACATCATCGAGACGCTGGATTAAGCCCAGCCTTGGGTTGCACGGCAGCGCAGTGCGCCTGCTCTCCTGATGAACCGTCACAGCGAAAAGATCACCACCATGAACATGACCCCCAAGGAAATCGTCTCCGAACTCGACAAGCATGTCGTCGGCCAGGCCCGCGCCAAGCGCGCGGTGGCCATTGCCCTGCGCAATCGCTGGCGTCGCCAGCAGATCGAGGAGCCGTTGCGGCACGAGATCACGCCCAAGAACATCCTCATGATCGGCCCCACCGGCGTGGGCAAGACCGAGATCGCGCGCCGCCTGGCCAAGTTGGCCGATGCGCCCTTCATCAAGATCGAGGCGACCAAATTTACCGAGGTCGGTTACGTCGGTCGTGATGTCGATACCATCATCCGCGACCTGGTCGACATCGGCATCAAGCAGACCCGCGAAGTCGAAACCCGCAAGGTACGCACCCGCGCCGAGGACGCCGCTGAAGACCGCATCCTCGACGTGCTGCTGCCGCCGGCGCGCGATTTCGGATTCACCTCCGAGAATGGCAGCAGTGGCGAGAAGGACGACAAGAACACCACCCGCCAGACCTTCCGCAAGCGTCTGCGCGAAGGTGCGCTGGATGATCGTGAGATCGAACTGGAATTGAGCGATGCTGCGCCCACCATGGAAATCATGGCGCCACCGGGCATGGAAGAAATGACCGAGCAGATCAAGTCGATGTTCTCGGGCATGGGCAACCAGCGCAAGAAGGCACGCAAGATCAAGATCAAGGAAGCCATGAAGCTGCTCATCGAGGAAGAAGCCGCCAAGCTGGTCAACGATGAAGAGCTCAAGCTGAAGGCTATCTCCAACGTGGAACAGAACGGCATCGTGTTCCTCGACGAGATCGACAAGATCGCGACCCGCTCGCAGAACGGCAACGCCGATGTCTCCCGTGCCGGCGTGCAGCGTGACCTGCTGCCGCTGGTGGAAGGTACCACCGTCAATACCAAGTACGGCATGGTCAAGACGGATCACATCCTCTTCATCGCCTCCGGCGCGTTCCACCTGTCCAAGCCCTCGGACCTGATCCCGGAACTGCAGGGTCGCTTCCCGATCCGGGTCGAACTGGATTCGCTGTCGATCGCCGATTTCGAGCGCATCCTGACCGGTACCGATGCCTGCCTCACCAAGCAGTACCAAGCCCTGCTGGCGACCGAAGGCGTCAAGATCGAATTTGTGGACAGCGGCATCAAGCGCCTGGCCGAGATCTCGCACAGCGTCAATGAAAAGACCGAGAACATCGGTGCACGTCGTCTCTACACGGTGATGGAAAAACTGCTGGAAGAGATTTCCTTCACTGCCGGCGAGGCGGGCGTGGACGGGCTCATGATCGATGCCGATTATGTCAATGAACGTCTGGGCGAACTGGCCGTGGACGAAGACATGTCGCGCTACGTTCTGTAATCTGATTGCCGCTGGCGGGAGCTTGCGATGGCCAACAAGACATTGGGGACACGTCAGAAACTAAGTTTTCGCGTCGAGCCATCGCAATCCCGGCCACGCAATCCGGTCGCCGTGGCGGCCCAGCAGCGCGCCGGTGGCGCAGGTCCGCATCGCAAGAATGCCTCGGCTCAACGGCAGCAGCTGAAAGCCGATCTGCAGGGCAAACTGGTCGGTGACGACAAGGACTGATCAGCATCTGCAAGCCTGCAGGCAAGATGTTTCAAAATGTTAGATTTTGGTGAAAACGCCGGTAGAGATACCGGCGTTTTTCCTTTGAAGCAGGCTGCTTGCCGATGAGGACAAGGCAGGTGATGGGGGACGAGGCGATAAAAAAATACAACAATTGCCATTTCAATCTTTCGCTCCCGTCTAAAAAATGACTTGTATCGACCAAGGTGCAGTCATGCGCGGCGAGAAGCATTAATGTCTGTCCATCCGACTGCAAGTGCGGATCCTCAAGACTATTTTTAGAGAAGGACGTCACATGAAAAAATCTCTGCTGGCACTCGCCGTTCTGGGCGCGTTCGCAGGCGCAGCACAAGCGCAAAGCTCCGTCACGATCTACGGTATCGTCGATACCGGTGTTGTCTACCAAAGCAAGGTTGCTACCACCAACGGCGGCACCGGCTCCAAGTTCGGCCTGAACTCGGGCATCATCCAAGGTTCGCGCATCGGCTTCAAGGGTGCTGAGGATCTGGGTGGCGGCCTGTCCGCAGTCTTCAACCTGGAAGCTGGCTTCAGCAACGACACCGGTGGCCTGCAAGGCTCCGACGCTACCACCGGTTCCAACCTGTTCCGTCGCAAGTCCGTGGTCGGTCTGGCTGGTGGCTTCGGTACCGTCCTGCTGGGTCGTCAAACCGACTTCGCCGACACCATCTCGGCTTACACCGCTGTGAACGACTTCGGTGGTTGGGTCAACAACTCCGGTTCCGGTCTGGATCGCCTGCAAGGCACCCGCACCAACAACTCCATCAGCTACACCACGACCAACCTGAGTGGCTTCACCGGTAACCTGATGTACGGCTTCGGCGAAACCGCTGGCCAGACCTCCGCCGGTCAATCCTTCGGCGTCGGCGGCAAGTACGACAACGGTCCTCTGGGTCTGGGCATCAACTACTACCAGTCCAAGGCTGGCTCGACTCCGTCTGACGTCTCGCTGATCCCGGCAACCTCGACCACCGCCAGCGTCAACACCCTGTCGGCCAACGCTGGTAGCTCCGCTCAGAAGGTCCTGAACGTGGCGGCGTCCTACCAGTTCGGTCCGGCTCGTGTGTACGGTAACTACTCGCGCGTGAAGCAAGACCTGAACACCCAGGCCAACCTCACCGCCATCGGCGTGGGCTCGCTGACCACCCTGACCAACCGTACGCTGGCCCGTTCCAACAAGGCTGACATCTACGAAATCGGTACCGCTTACTCGCTGACCCCGTCGCTGAAGCTGCTGGCTGCAGTGGACCACACCCGTGCTACCTTCGACGGCGTGGGCACCAAGGCCAAGCTGACCCAGGTCAGCCTGGGTAGCGACTACTGGCTGTCCAAGCGCACCGACCTGTACGCCTTCCTGGCCTACACCAAGGCTAGCGATCTGGTCAATCCGGGCGTCTCCGACAGCACCGGCAACGATGGCAACCAAGGCGCCGTCGCCGTGGGTATCCGTCACAAGTTCTAATGTGAATGAGCAGCGTCGTCGACTTTGACGACGCCTGCCGATCCACAATCGGACTAGCAGTAACAAAGCGCCGCATGAGTTTCATGCGGCGCTTTTTTTCGTGCTTTTACACTGTTTCGTTTTTGTTGGTTTTCCGTTTGTGTTTCTTAGATTTTGCAACAATAAAAATAAGCCTGTAAAAACGTGATGCCTCCTTCGCATTCGACTCGGTTTCACTTTCGACACCCTGCTTGCAGGGAGCCGGGATACGCAGTTTGGTGTGCCGCAAAATGCTCGCTTTTGAATCGCAAAAACCTGACGAAACCCTGACTGGTGGCCGATCTTGATGACTGTAAAGAAAGCGTAATAGACCTCCCTGTTTACGCACTTTTCTGCGCTGCACTGCTCTAATATCCACCATACATTTCGATGCCTGCAGGAATCTTCCTTCATGAGGACTCTTGCACGGCGTCGCCCCTCACGCTCGGATAGCGGCATCAATTTCTAAGTTTTTTGATGCATACGGAACCGACGCAGCTTGCTGCGCCGGAGGGGATTTCTTTTCCCAAGATTTTGTTTGCAGTTGCAAGCGCAACAGCAGGCGCAACAGAAAGGAAGCAACATGGCCACAAGAGAAGAGCTAGCAGTCATCAAGGCGGCCCGTGCCGGCGAATCGTGCGCGCAACTGGCTCTGGGTCGACGTTATCTCAATGGCGGCAGTGGTCTGCCGCGCAGCAAGGGTACCGCGTTCTATTGGCTGCGCCGCGCCGCCCAGCAAGGCGTGGACGATGCCTGGATGATCATCGGCCGCAACATTACCTACGAGCAGGTCAAGGATCTGTCGTCCCCACAGGAGGCCGCGGTCTGGTACGAAAAGGCTTTTGAGGCGGGTGTTCCGCAAGCCGGCCTGATTTTCGCCCGACTGGTGCTGGAGCATACCGACCAGTTCGACAGCAATGCCCACGCTCGCGCCATTGCCGCGCTGTCCTTGCTGGCCAGTCGCGATGATCATCAAGCGCAGTGGCTGCTGGCGCAGCAGATGCAACGTCACGGCCAGCCGGTGGTGCCGGGTGCGGCTTCATCGGCGGTGGAAGAAAGGCTGATGCAGGAAGCCGCCCGCGCCGGCATCGAGCAAGCCCAGTACGCCCTGCTCGACAAGGCCTGGCAGCAAGGGGAGGGCGAGGCCTTTGCACGTGGCGCGCGGCCGCTGGTGGAGCGACTGCTGGAGCGCAACAGCGCCGCCGTTGGGCAGCTGGACAAGGAGGCCGATGCCGCTGGCCTGGTAAGGCTGATTCCCGAGGAGGCCACGTTGCTGTTGCGCTATGGCCAATGGCAGGCGCGCACGGTGCAACCCGAGCTGGAGGAGCTGATGCGTCTGTTCGAGCTGGCCGCCGTGGCGGGAGAGAACGAGGCCCGTCTGGAACTGGGCCTGCTGTGCGCCAAGATCGACCGCCAGGGGCAGCGGGTGTTCATGGAACACGGCCTGGCCAACTTCAAGAAGGCCCTGCACTGGCTGGAGCTGGCCGGAGAAGGGGGCAGTGCACCGGCCTGGCATGCGCTGGCACGTATCTATTCGCGTTCCATCTATTCGCAGCGCAATCTGCAGGTGGCGCAGCAATATCTGGAGAAGGCAGCCGAGGCCGGCCTTACCGAGGCACAGGCGGAATTGGCGCACATCTTCTGGCGCAATCGCCGCGACGACCCCATGCACGACGTCAAGGCCCTGTACTGGTGGCAGCAGGCCGCTGCCCGGGGCGATGCGGAATCGGCGGCGGCGCTGCTGCCGTTCCAGGCGCAGGAAGACGCGCAGGACTGGGCGGTGCAGGCGCGTGCGCAGTTGAGCGACCGGCTGCGCAACAGCAGCCCCTTCCTGAGTGCCCGGATCGAACTGGCGGCCATCTTCGGCCTGACCAAGCCGGAGGCGTTGCTCATCGACGTCAAGCAGGCCGATTACGGCCATTGCCTGGTGGTCGACATCTGCGCCCATCATGCCCGCAGCAAGCGGCGCCTGATCGCGGTGCAAAACGAGGCGCAGCGGGCTGCGATCAACCGCGTCAGTCGCCTGTTCGGCGACGTCGACTGCGGCTTCAGCGGCCCGGAAGGTAACTACCGTCAGCGCCAGTACCGCCTGCGCACCGCCTTCCCCGAGGTCGCCTGACGCGGTGGGCCGGCGCCACGCCTACATGTGGTAGCGCAGGCTCAGCGCGACGTTGCGCGGCGCGCCCGGCAGGCTCAGGTTGGGGCTGCTGCCGTGGCCGGAGATGATGTAGCCGGTGTTGAAGATATTGCCGATATTGAGTTGCAGCTCATAGCGGGCGGTGCGGTAAGCCGCCATCGCGTCGGCGGTCACATAGCCGGGCAGGGTGACGGTATTGCCGGGGTTGGCAAAGCGTGCTCCGACGGCATTGGCGCCCCCGCCGACGATGAAGCCCTCCCCCAACTCCTTGGTCAGCCACAGGTTGGCGCTGTGGCGCGGGGTGAGGGTGGCATTCTTGCCCTTGAAGGGCACATTGCCGGCCGCCGTGACGCTGGTGTCGAAGGAGGATGACTCGGTGATCACCGCATCCAGGTAGGCGTATCCGGCCAGCAGTTTCCAGCCCTGCTTGAGGTCGGCACTGAAGGTGAATTCGGCGCCATCGGTGCGCTGCTTGCCGACTGGTACGATCGTATTGTTGGGCAGGGTCGACTTGATGTTGTCGCGCTCCAGGCGGAACACCGATACGGTGGCACTGGCCCGTCCTTCCCAGAAATCATATTTGGCACCGACTTCGGTGTTGCGCGTGTTTTCCGGCGACAGGTCGGCGTTGTTGGTGGCCAGCGCGAAGTTCTCGCCGGAGGGCTGGAATGAGCGGCTCCACGAGAGGTAATAGGATTGCGTCTCGCTGGGTTGCCACACCAGGCCGGCGCGCGGACTGTAGGCGGTGTCGGTGCGGGACAGGTTGCTGGGCACACCGGCGGCCGACACCAGCCTGGCCTGCTGGCGGAAGCTGTCGTGACGCAGACCCAGCAATGCCTTCCACTGCGCATTGAAGGTGATGCTGTCCTGCAGATAGGCCGCAAAGGTGTCGTAGGTGCCGTAGGTCAGCGATGGCGCGGTCACGCGATCGGGATTGACCAGCGGCAGCACCGGATTGAAGATCGAGACCGGCGCCACACCCGAGCTGCCACCGGCTACCGCCACGCCGCCATAGGTAGCGGCGTCCTTGCTCTGGCTGCCCACTTCCACCCCATACAGGATTTCATGCCGCGTCTGGCCCAGCGCCAGCTTCTGCGTCAGTTCGCTCTGGTTGAACCAGCCGTTTTCATCGCGCACCAGCTTGGCATGGTTCAGGGCCATGGTGCCGTTGGTCTCGTTGACGTTGCCGTTGATGTTGGTGTTGTTGCGGTTGAGGTGGTAATCGTAATAGCGCAGGCCGTTGCGGAAGGAAAACTCGTCGTTGAAACGGTGCGTGAAGGTTGCCGTGGTGGACGCCACGCGTGATTGCACGAAGTCGGCGTCGCGGGCATTGCGCGCTCCGAAATAGGTGCCTGGGTCCACCGCCACCGGACGTCCGCGATAGGACGGGATGCCGAAGTCCATCACGCGCCGGTCTTCCAGGTAATCGGCCTGCAGCAGCAGTTTGGTATCGGCCGAGAAGCGCAAGGCCAGCGAGGGGGCGATGGCCTTGCGGTCGATGAATTGCTGGGCGCGGTAGCCGTCGCCGCGTTCCAGGGCACCCGTCAGGCGCCAGGACAGCGCACCCTCGCCGGCGCCGCGTCCCAGGTCCAGTTCGGCACGACGACCGGCAGTGCTGTTGGCGGTGATGCCGACGTCGCTGATATCCACACCCGGCTTCTTGCTCACGCGGTTGATCAGGCCGCCGGAGGAGCCACGTCCGTACAGCACGGCGGCCGGGCCCTTGATCACTTCCACATTCTCCACATTGGACAGGTCGCGGAAATACAGTGCGTCGTCGCGGAAACCGTCCACGAACTGGTCCCCGATGGCGGTAAAGCCGCGGATGAACACCTGGTCGCGCTGGCCGTCGCCGGTGGACAGGCCCAGCCCGGGCACGTTCTTCAGGACATCCTGCAGCGAGGCCGCATTCTGGTCGCGGATCACCTGGGCCGGCACCACATTGATGGTCTGCGGCACGTCGCGCAGTGGCGCCTCGCTCTTGGTGCCACTGACTGCAGTTGGTGCCACATAGCCGTCATTGGCGCGGACCCCGCTGACCTCGACGGCCGGCAGGGATGAAGTGGATTCCTGGGCCCAGGCCAGGGACGACAGGGAGCAGGTGGCCAGGACAGCCAGGTGCAGCGGATGTAGGCGGAAATTCATTCGATTCTTCACAATGAGGTCGATTAATAGGAATAATTATTATTCGTATTAAATGACGATTGTAAGAAGATGTAAATAGAAAGCTGCCTATCCGCCATCTGCTCCCGTGAAATGGGAATGAAAAGGCAGGGCAAGGCCAGCGATCCCGCCCGCGAAGGCAGGATCACATCGTGCAGATCAGGGGATCAGGGAAAGGACTGAGGGCGGGGGCGGCCCGCGTCAGTGGAGGTGGATGGCCTGTTCGCCATCGGCGCCGCCATCCGGGCCGGCCTGGCCGAAGGAATAGAGGGAATAGCTGGTGCCGTCGTCATCGGCCTCGTACTGGTAGGAGTTACCCCAGGGATCGCGTGGCAGGCGGTCGACATAGCCGCCGATGGACCAGTTGGCGGGCACCGGTGCCCGCGTCGGCTTGATCACCAGGGCCAGCATGCCCTGCTGGGTGGAGGGGTAGCGGCCATTGTCCTGGCGATAGCGGTCCAGGCCGCTGGCGATGGCCTGCATGTCCTTTTCGGCCGCCATGGCTTGCGGGCTATGGTCGTGGTTGAAGCGTGCCACCAGCGGCGGCAGCGCCAGGGCGGCAGCGACGGCCAGCACGGTCAAGGCCAGGATCCAGCGCAGGCGCGCCAGGCCGCGCTGCAGGAAGAGGAATGCAGGGTGTTGCCGCGAGGGCAGGGGAGAACGACGCATGGAAGCTGCTGGCTTGGTCAAGGGGCGGTAGGGAATCAACGGTGCGCAAATCAACGGTACGCAGCGACAAGCGCAGGGCCCCCACCCGCGGCGGCGGCCCTGCACTGGCCGGCCATCAGGGCTGCAGGGTCACCGGCACGCCGGCCTGGCTGCTGACCACTTCTGACAACGTGGCATAAAGCTCGCTGCCATCGCGGGTGTTGAGCCAGTGACGGCCGTCGAATTTGTAGTGGAAGCCGCCAGAACGGGCTGCCAGCCACATTTCCTGCATCGGTGCCTGGCTGTTGATGATGATCTTGGAGCCATTGTCGATGCACTCGATCTCCAGTACGTTGCCGCTGCGGCTGCATTCCACGTCCAGCTCGCTGGCGTCGCAGGCGTCTTCCAGCGCCGTTTCGATGGCGTTGAGGGTGGCGTCAGCCAGGTCCAGGAATTCCGATTCGGTCATGCTACACTCCAAGGCATTCTAAGATTTCGATGTAATCCGACATTTTATCGTGAAGTCACACTATTCTCCCGTCCGTCGTGCAGCTTCCCTGGCCCTTTGTGCCGCCGTCCTGATGTTGGCCGGCTGCGGCCAGAAAGGTCCGCTGTACATGCCCAAGGTGCCGCCCGACCCGTTTGCGCATACCCAGCCCAAACCGGCGGCCCCGCAGCCGGACGCCAAGGCCGGCGCGCAGCAGGGTGGCGATGTAAGCCCGGCGGCGGCCGACGCCCCCGCCAAATAAGCCCCCGCGCTGCGTGACCCGGAGGGGCCGCGCAAGCCAGGTTGCAAAGCAGCTGCAAAGCGGCGCCGAACCCGCCCAGCGTGGTTGGTGCCGGATTCCCCAACAGTTCAGATTCCCCGGATATCCATGTCCCACTTTTCCTATCGCAATGGCGCCCTGCACGCCGAACAGGTTTCGCTGCAGGCGCTGGCCGAACAGTTCGGTACGCCGCTTTACGTCTATTCCAAGGCCGCCCTGGTCGAGAATTTCTCGGCCTATGCCGATGCCTGCCGCCAGGCCGGCCGTGCCGAAGGGGCAGGGGGTGGGGCGCTGGTGTGCTATTCGGTCAAGTCCAATTCCAACCTGGCGGTGCTGAACCTGCTGGGCCGGCTGGGTTCGGGCTTCGACATCGTCTCCGGTGGTGAACTGCTGCGCGTGGTGGCCGCCGGCGGCGATGCGCGCAAGGTGATCTTCTCTGGCGTCGGCAAGGGCCGCGACGAGATGAAGCTGGCCCTGGAACATGACATCCTCTGCTTCAACGTCGAATCCATCCCCGAGGTGGCGCGCCTGAACGAAGTGGCCGGTGCCATGGGCAAGCGCGCCCGCATCTCGCTGCGGGTCAACCCCAACGTGGATGCCAAGACCCACCCCTACATTTCCACCGGCCTGAAGGAAAACAAGTTCGGCGTGGCCTATGAAGATGCGCTGAACTGCTACCGTGCCGCAGCCGCCCTGCCCAATATCGAGGTGGTCGGCATCGATTGCCACATCGGTTCGCAATTGCTGGACGACTCGCCGCTGCTGGAAGCGCTGGACAAGGTCATCGACATGGTCGACACGCTGGAAGCGGAGGGCATTCACATCCATCATCTCGACATCGGTGGCGGCATCGGCATCCGCTACGACGACGAACACCCGGTGGCCATCGGCGACTACCTGGCCCGCGTGTTCGCCCGGGTCGACGCCTGGCGCGCCGGCAAGTACGATGGCCGTCCGATCCAGGTCATGTTCGAACCCGGCCGCTCGGTGGTGGGCAATGCCGGTCTGCTGCTGACCGAAGTGCAATACCTCAAGCATGGCGAAGGCAAGAATTTCGCCGTGGTCGACGCCGCCATGAACGACCTGATGCGCCCGGCCATGTATGAAGCCTGGCACGGCGTGAAGACCGTCAAGGAAAATGCCGGCCAGGCGCGTATCTATGATGTGGTCGGTCCGGTCTGCGAATCCGGTGACTGGCTGGCACGCTCGCGTGAGCTGGCCATTGGCGAAGGCGACCTGCTGGCCCTGATGTCGGCCGGTGCCTACGGCATGACCATGGCCTCCAACTACAACACCCGCGGCCGCGCCGCCGAAGTGCTGGTCGATGGCACGCAGGTGCATCTGGTCCGCCAGCGCGAGCAGCCGGCCGATCTGTTTGCGCTGGAAAAGATCGTCGACTGAGTTTTGTTGTCGCTCCGATAAGCGGCAGCCCCGGAAACGGGGCTGCCGTTTCCTTTTCAACAGCGTTTATTAATCGGGCGGCAATACGCGCCGGTGCTGGGTCACAGATATTTTTTGCAGAGCCGCATTTTTGTTTTGCCTTTCAGAAATTTGGGCGCAAAATAGCCGTCCGTCCAAAGAACAACTGAAGCACCCCAACAAGCCTGGCGCGCGAGCAGCAATGCGCCACCGGAGACCAGGCAAGCCACGCAGGCCACAGGACGACAGGGAGAAGACCATGCCACCGGGACGGTGGTCGGTAGCGCAACACAGGGGAATTCCATGCAAGTCCTGGAACGCACAGAGGGAGATCGCGACAAGCGGGTGCACGGAGCCGACGCCGAAGGCGGCCAGGCGCATGCGCGTCCTATCGCCACCGCATCCAGCGCATCCAGCACCGAGGAACTCGAAGTCCGTGCCTCGCATATCACCGCCGCTGCCGTGGCCGCTGCCGCCGTCACGGCTGCCGTGGTGACCGCCGCCGCGGACGAATCAACGTTGCGCGCCGAGCACGTGGCGCAGGAGCAGCCCGAGGCCGGGAGCCGCCCGGCGCCCAGCGGCCCGCGCACCGAACCGCAGGTGGCAGCCTCCACCCGTGGCGCCATGCTGGTGTCGCTGCTGACACTGGCCATCATCGGCCTGGCCTTGTGGCTGGGCGCGCAATGGCCGCAACGCTCGCTCAAGCCGATGCTGACGCAATTACCGAGCTTTTCCCGTCCTGCCCCGGTAGCACCGGCACCGCAGTCGGCTGCCGAAGAGAGTAGCGCTGCGGCCAGCCTGGAGGCGCCCGGACCCGATGCCATCGCCCAGTTGCAGCAGGAAGCCGACGAAAAGGCGCGCCTGCTGGCACAAAAGCGTGCTGCGGCCGAGGCCCGCCATCGCCGCGAGGATGCCGCCCTGACCCTGCGCGAGCAGCGTCGGCGCGAAGCCGAGGCGCAACTGGCCAATGCCCGCGCCCAGGCCGAGCGCGCCCAGGCGGCCATCACCGTACCGGAAGCGGCGGCCGCTCCGGCCGCGCCGTCCCTGGCCGAGCAGGTCAAGCAATGCAGCGCGCTGTCGCTGTTCGCACGCGAAAGCTGCTTGTGGAAGCTATGTGATGGCAAGTGGGGCAAGAATGGCTGCCCCTCCTACGAGCGCACTAACGAAGGCGCCTGAGCCGGCGCCGCTGCAGCACCTCTTCCTCCCTCCCCCCATTTTTGGATTGTCTGGATACGGCCCGGCCGGCACCGCCCGCCCGGGGTGCTCCCGGCCGGGAGCAATTCTTGCTTGCCTGAAGACCATCGGCGTAGGACCGCAAGCCCGCCTGTGGCCCCTCCGCGACAGATGAAAAGTCTTGCCGCAAGCGGCTTTGCGAACGGTATTTGCCGTTGACTTGCCGCTATAATGCGCGTTTTTCTTCCCTCCCCTGCAAGGAAAAAGGCATGAATGCACTGCTCTGGTTCGTCGTCCTCTACTGGGTTATCTCGGTGGCCATCGGTCTGTATGCCACCCGATACGTCAAGAGTTCGAAGGACTACGCCGTCGCCGGCCGCTCGCTGCCGATGTCGGTGGTGACCGCGACCGTGTTTGCGACCTGGTTCGGTTCGGAGGCGGTGCTGGGGGTGTCCTCCACCTTCCTCAAGGAAGGCATGGGCGGCATCGTGGCCGATCCCTTCGGCTCTTCGCTGTGCCTGATCCTGGTCGGCGTCTTCTTCGCCAAGCGCCTGTACCGGATGAATCTTCTGACCATCGGCGACTATTACAAGAAGCGCTTCGGCCGCGCCGCCGAGATGCTGGTGACGATCTGTATCGTGATTTCCTACCTGGGATGGGTGGCCGCGCAGATCAAGGCCCTGGGCCTGGTCTTCAACGTCGTCTCGGGCGGCTACATCCCGATGCACTGGGGCATGATCATCGGTGCCGGTAGCGTGCTGATCTATACCCTCATGGGCGGCATGTGGGCCGTGGCCATCACCGACTTCCTGCAGATGATCATCGTGGTGGTCGGCATGCTCTATATCGGCTACGAAGTTTCGGGCATGGTCGGCGGTCCCGGCGTGGTGATCGCGCATGCGGCCGAGGCCGGCAAGTTCAACTTCTGGCCGGCCGCCGAACTCAAGGACGTGCTGTGGTTCTTCGCCGCCTGGATCACCATGATGCTGGGCTCGATCCCGCAGCAGGACGTGTTCCAGCGGGTGATGTCGTCCAAGAACGAGAACGTGGCCCGCAATGCCTCCATCCTGGGCGGCGTGATCTATTTCTTCTTCGTCTTCATCCCCATCTTCCTGGCCTACTCGGCTACGCTGATCGACCCCGCCATGGTCTCGCGCCTGCTGGAAACCGATTCCCAGCTGGTCCTGCCGACCCTGATCATGGAAAAGATGCCGGTCTTCGCCCAGGTGATGTTCTTCGGCGCGCTATTGTCGGCCATCAAGAGCTGCGCCAGCGCGACCCTGCTGGCCCCCTCGGTGACCTTTACCGAAAACGTGCTCAAGGAAATTCGCCCCTGGAAGAACGACCGTGAATTCCTCTTCACCATGCGCGCCGTGGTGCTGGTCTTCACCATCGGTGTCACTGCGCTGGCGCTGAACAGCCAGTCCAGCATCTATGAAATGGTCGAGAATGCCTACAAGGTGACCCTGGTGGCGGCCTTCGTACCGCTGGCCTTCGGCGTCTACTGGCAGCGCGCCACCCGCCAGGGGGCGCTGATGGCCATGGTGCTCGGCCTGGTGTCGTGGATCACCCTGGAATACACCGCGCCGGAAGGCCTGTGGCCGCCGCAACTGGCCGGCCTGCTGTTCTCCATCGGCGGCATGGTGGTCGGATCGCTCATGCCACAGGTGCTGGCACCGGTGGCCCCTATCGCTGTGGCACCGGCCGAGGGAACGGCCCAGTCCTGAGTTCTTCTTGCCTGCCTGAAACGGTCGCCCGGCCCAGCCGCGCGGCCGTTTTCTGTTTTCATGCTTCCGTTGGGTCCCAGTCTGCGGCGGGAATGATGCGTTTCATGAACTCATCAAAGAGGGGGACGGTAAAGGCCGTGTCCCCGTGCGTCGGGCTCCATATCATCCCTTTTGCGATGAGACTGCTGCGCAGGGGGCCCAAGGAAGTGCTCTCGCGGCCCAGCTTGGCGGCGATGTCCCCCGAGCGGTGCGGGCCGGCCCCCAGCTCTGCCATTGCCCTCAGATACTTCTTCTCTGCCGGCGTCAGCCGATCAAAACGTACCCGGAAGAAGCTCTCATCCAGTGCCGCGACTGCTTCGACCGAGGCGGTTTCTACGTCCTGTCGCGTGATGGGGCTGGTGGTTGCAACATCCCATGCGTGCTTGCCCCATTCCTGCAGGAAATAGGGATACCCCTTGGTGAAACCGATGATCAGGTTCACTGCTTCGTTGTCGACGTCCACGCCTTCATCATGTGCCGGTTTGACGATCGCGTCGGCAGCGTCAGCCGCGTCCAGCGGACCTATTATCGGGAAGTCAAACAGGCGTTCAGAATAGGACTTGGCCTCCCCCATCCTGCCTCGGAGCTGAGGCAAGCCGGCACCGACGACCACCAGCGGAAGTTGCAGTTGAGCACAGCGGTGCAGGGCCGATGTCAGTGCTGCCAGCTGTTTTTCGGGGACATACTGCAGTTCATCGATGAAAATGGCAACAAGCGTACCGGCAGCGCGTGCTGCGGCCCCGACCTGCTCCAGCAGCATCGTCAAATCACCCTCCAGGTCGCCGTTATCGGCAAGGCCCGGCTCTGGCTCGTAGTCGAGTCCGACTTCAACATCGTTGAACGTGAGCTTCATCTTGCCGACGAATCCCGCAAGGGCACGCAAGCCGCGAATGGCGACGTCCTTTGCCTGTTCCATACGGCTCAACTTGAGCAGGCCGATACGCAGCTGGGGTGCCAGTACTGCCGGGAGCGATCTCCCTTCAGGCGCTTCAATTCGGATCGTCACCACTCCGGAACCCTCGGCATCCTTCATCATCTGATCCAGCAAGACCGTCTTGCCGACGCCGCGCAGACCGACGAGCATCATGCTCTTTGCGGGTTTGCCGCGGCGTAGCCTTTCAATGCACAGGCGCATCTTCGCCCGCACTTCATCACGTCCTGCAAGCTCTGGCGGAGGACTGCCGGCACCCGGCGCGTAAGGATTCAGGATAGGGTCCATATATATACGCTTTAGGCAATTTATGTAATTTTCATAAATTACCTAAAATCAGTAGAAAAAACAAGGTCGAAGGAAGTGGCATTGCGTAAGACCATGGTCAGGCTGCTTGCTGCGGCTGGATTCCCAAGATCGAGGAGTCGATGGGGGGGCGTGGGGCGGATCGGTTAGGGCTTGTTCACTAGCCCCTTGATCTAAAAACTGGCTATGTTAGCCAGAACTGCTGGGCTAGCTGCTGTCAAAGCATCCTAATGGACCGGTTTTCGACGTAATTTGATGTCAATCTAGAAATAGATTGAGCCGAAACCGGAACTTATTTGCTTTCCATCAACCTCAAATGACATGACTGAGCAAACTCGCCCCTACGATTTTGCTGCCGATGCGTTGTTTCTGGATTTCGACGGCACTCTGGTCGAACTGGCGCCACAACCCGAAGAGATCGTGGTGCCGCCGGAACTGATCACGCTGTTGCAGCGACTACAACAAGAATCGGACGGCGCGCTGGCCATCGTCAGCGGCCGCCCCCTGGATCAACTCGATTTCTTCCTGGCGCCGCTGCGCCTGCCGGCCGCCGGTGTGCATGGCGCCGAACGACGTACCGCCGATGGCCGCATCCTCCAGCAGCCGGTGCCGGACGTGCATCACCTGCGCGACCGGCTGCTGCCGCTGGTGCAGGGCAATCCCGGCCTGCAGCTTGAACTCAAGCGCGGCGCCCTGGCGCTGCACTACCGGCATGCCGCCCACCTGGAGCAACGCTGCGTGGAAACCATGATGGACGCCCTGCGCCACGAACCCGGTTTTTCCCTGCTGCACGGCAAGATGGTGGTGGAGGCCAAGCCCCACATCAACAAGGGTGATGCGGTGGCGGCCTTCCTGCACGAAGCACCATTCCGGGGCCGCCGTCCGGTCTTCATCGGTGATGATGTGACAGATGAAGCCGGGTTTGCCATCGCGCAGGCCGAGACCTACGGCGGCCTGGGCATCAAGGTCGGTACCGGCCCCAGCCAGGCGCAGCAGCGTCTGGCCGACCCGGCGGCGGTGCTGGCCTTGCTACGAGAGACCATCCCCGCGCGCAGCCTCAGCGGATGACCGCCCGGGCGCAGCACGCGCCCATCATCGCCTTCCATCAAGAAATCTGACCCACAGAACAGAGCACGAGGAACCATGAGCCAGCCCAGCCCCGACCCGCAACAGGAAGCGCAGCCGCAGCCGCATTCCCAGACCCAGCATTCCGAACAGCCGCATCTGGCCGCCCAGGCGCACGACATGCCCTCCACCTCGTCGCTGGACCTGGGCGTGATCGGCAATTGCGCCTTCTCGGCGCTGGTGGACAAGATGGGCCGCATCGTCTGGTGCTGCTTGCCGCGCTTCGATGGCGACCCGGTCTTCAATGCCTTGCTGGACCCCACCGACAATGGCGCGCTGTGGTCTTTCCAGCTGGAGAATTTTTCCCACAGCGAGCAGTGGTACGAACCCAATACCGCCGTGCTGCGCACCCGTCTCTACGACACCCTGGGCCAGGGCATCGAAATCACCGACCTGGCGCCGCGCTTCCAGAGCCGTGGTCGCTTTTTCCGCCCGCTGCAGCTGGTGCGTCGCGTCCATCCGCTGTCGGGCGCGCCACGCATGCGGGTGGTGTTGCGTCCCCGTTTCGACTGGGGTCGCGATATTCCGGCGCAGACCCGTGGCAGCAACCATATCCGCTATGTCGGCCCGGACCAGACCCTGCGCCTGAACACGGATGCGCCGATCAGCTACATCGTCGACGAGACCGCCTTCGTGGTCAGCCGCCCCTACAACTTCATCCTGGGCCCTGATGAAACGCTGCATGGCGGCATCAACGACACCGCCCGCGACTTCGAACAGGAAACCACCGCCTACTGGCGCAACTGGAGCCGCGCCCTGGCCACTCCGCTGGAGTGGCAGGATGCGGTGATCCGCGCGGCCATCACGCTCAAGCTCTCCGTCTTCGAAGACACCGGCGCCATCATCGCTGCCATGACCACCAGCGTGCCCGAAGCGCCGGGCAGCCAGCGCAACTGGGACTATCGCTATTGTTGGCTGCGCGACGCCTTCTTCGTGGTGCGTGCCCTGAACAGTCTGTCCGAACTGGGGACCATGGAAGACTACCTGCGCTGGCTGACCAACGTGGTGGTGCGCTCCGGCGGTGGTCATGTGCAGCCGCTGTATGGCATCGGCCTGGAAGAAGCGCTGCCCGAGCAGATCCTGGACCACCTGCCGGGCTACCAGCACCACCAGCCGGTGCGCGTGGGCAACCAGGCCTACGAACATTTCCAGCATGACGTCTACGGCAATATCGTGCTGGGCGCGGCCCAGGCCTTCCACGACATGCGCCTGCATCATCGCGCCGGGGCCGAGCATTTCCAGCATCTGGAAGCCGTCGGCGAGCGCGCCTACGAGGTCTACAACCAGCCCGACGCCGGCATGTGGGAGCTGCGCACGCGCTCGCGCATCCATACCTCCTCGGCGTTGATGAGCTGGGCCGCCTGCGACCGCCTGGCCAAGATCGCCGCCCGGGTCGACCTGCCGGAGCGCGCCCGCTACTGGGGCGACCGCGCCAAGGAAATCGGCGAGCGCATCCTCACCGAAGCCTGGAACGAGCAACGCCAGGCCTATGCCGAAAGCTTCGGCGGCCGCGACCTCGACGCCAGCGTGCTGCTGATGGTCGAGGTCGGCTTGATCGCGCCCACCGACAAGCGCTTCATTTCTACCGTCGAGGCGCTGGAAAAACACCTGTGTGATGGCCCCTACATGCGCCGCTACGAAGCCCCGGACGACTTCGGCCGGCCCGAGACCGCCTTCAATATCTGTACCTTCTGGCGCATCGATGCGCTGGCCCGCATCGGCCGCAAGGAGCAGGCCCGTGAAATCTTCCAGGCCATGCTGGATGCCCGCAACCACCTGGGTCTGCTGTCCGAGGACACCCATCCGGTCACGCGCCAGATGTGGGGCAACTTCCCGCAGACCTATTCGATGGTAGGCATCATCAACTGTGCGATGCGCCTGTCGGCGTCATGGGAGGCGGTGATCTGATGTCGCGACTTGTTGTTGTCTCCAATCGCCTGGCCGATCCCCGCAAGCCCGCCGCCGGCGGCCTGGCGGTGGCGCTGGGCGAAACCCTGAAGAAGACCGGCGGCCTGTGGTTCGGCTGGAGCGGCAAGGTGGTCGAGGATGGCACGCCCGGCGAGGGCGAGCTGCGCGTGAACCAGGCCGGCAGCGTGACCCTGGCCGAGCTGGACCTGTCGCAGGAAGACCATGATGCCTATTACCGCGGCTATGCCAACGGGGTGCTGTGGCCGGTGTTCCATTACCGGCTCGACCTGGCGCACTTCGAGGCCGGCCACCTGGGCGGCTATCGGCGCGTGAACCAGCTGTTTGCGCGCAAGCTGTTCCCGCTGTTGAAACGCGATGACATCGTCTGGATCCACGACTACCACCTCATCCCGCTGGCGGCCGAGCTGCGCGCCATGGGCTGCGAGGCGCGCATCGGTTTCTTCCTGCACATCCCGTTGCCGCCGCCACCTATTCTTACCGCCATCCCCTCCCATGAATGGCTGATGCGGGCGCTGTTCGCCTACGACCTGGTGGGCTTCCAGAACCACGCCGACCTGCAGCACTTCGCCCAGTACGTCCAGGCCGAAGCCACGGCCGAGCCGGTCGGCCCCAACCAGTTCCGCGCCTTCAACCGCACGGTGCATGCCAATGCCTTCCCGATCGGCATCGACGTGGCCGAATTCCAGCGTCTGGGCCAGGCCAAGGAAGCGCGCGATACCTATGACAGCACCAAGGCCGAATATTCGCGCCGCCGCCTGTTGATCGGGGTGGATCGGCTGGACTACTCCAAGGGGCTGCCGCAGCGCATCCGCGCCTTCCGCGAGCTGCTGCGCCTGTATCCGGAAAACCGCCATAGCGCCACCCTGCTGCAGATCGCCTCGCCCAGCCGCGAAGACGTGGAAGCCTATGGCGACATCCAGCGCGAGCTGGAAAGCCTGTGCGGCTCCATCAACGGCGATTTCGGCGACTTCGACTGGATGCCGATCCGCTACATCCACCGTACCGTGGCCCGCCGCCGCCTGCCGGGACTGTACCGCGCCTGCGCAGTCGCGTTGGTCACGCCATTGCGCGATGGCATGAACCTGGTGGCCAAGGAATTCGTCGCCTCCCAGGACGAGGACGACCCCGGCGTGCTGGTGCTGTCGCGCTTTGCCGGTGCGGCCGAGCAGATGAAGCAGGCCCTCATCATCAATCCCTACGACACCCACGGCGCGGCCCAGGTGATCCAGCAGGCCTTGCAGATGTCGCAGTCCGAACGGCGCGAGCGCCATGCTGCCTTGATGGAAAACATCCGCCAGTTCGACGTCCACTGGTGGTGCCGCGAGTTCCTCGATACCCTGCGCAGTAGCCGCGCCGCTCCCGTCGAGGGCTGACTGTCCGGTGGGGAGGGCGGGTGAGGGCAGGTCGCGAAACTTTCCGGGAAGCAAATATTTTTGCCGGCGCGGCGGGGCATGCCGTCGCGTGCCAGCATCGCCGCTGCCGACCGGTTCACTAAAACTCCGCCAAAAGCCTTTATAATTCAGGGTTTTGGAAGTTTTTTGCGGAGTTAGTCATGCCCATTTACGCGTATCGCTGCGAAGCGTGTGGTTTTGCCAAGGATGTCTTGCAGAAGATCTCCGACGATGCGTTGACCGTTTGCCCCTCCTGCCACCAGGACAGCTTCCGGAAGCAGCTCACTGCAGCCGGCTTCCAGTTGAAGGGTTCTGGCTGGTATGTCACCGATTTCCGTGGCAACGGCAGTGGCGCCGCCAATAGCAAGGGTGCCACCGGCACCGGTATCGCCGGCTCGGCCGAAGCCCCTGCCTCGGGTAGTGAGGCGCCCGCCGCCGCCCCCGCTGCTGCCCCCGCTGCCGCAGGCGCAAGCCCGACGACAGCGGCGACTCCGGCCCCAACGCCCGCCGCGCCGTCCACCCCCAGCGCAAGCTAACGAGGTTTTCCTTCCCCCATGCGCAAATACTTCATCACGGGTCTGCTGATCCTGGTTCCCCTGGCCATCACGCTATGGGTACTGAACCTGATCATCAGCACCATGGACCAGTCGCTGCTGCTGCTGCCCGAGGCCTGGCGCCCGCAGCACTGGCTGGGCCACAACATCCCCGGCCTGGGCGCGATCCTGACCTTGCTGATCGTGTTCCTCACCGGCCTGGCGGCGCGCAACTTCATCGGACGGCGCCTGGTGCTGGTGTGGGAAGGCTTCCTCACCCGCATTCCGGTGGTGAAGTCGATCTATTCCAGCGTCAAGCAGGTCTCCGATACGCTCTTCTCGCCCTCCGGCAATGCCTTCCGCAAGGCCGTGCTGATCCAGTATCCGCGCCAGGGCGCGTGGACCATCGCCTTCCTGACCGGCGCCCCCGGCGGCGAGGTGAAGAACCACCTGGCCGGTGACTTCATCAGCGTCTACGTTCCCACCACGCCCAACCCGACCTCCGGTTTCTTCCTGATGCTGCCGCGTGCCGATGCGATCGAGCTCGACATGTCGGTCGATGCAGCCCTGAAGTATGTCGTCTCGATGGGCGTGGTCGCCCCCGAGATGGCGGCCGACAAGAAGATCATCACCGACGTCGCGGCGCCGAAGAATTGACGGGGCGGCCGGTGCCACGCGGCCCGGCCAGCCCCGCCTTCGCCCTTAGCGTCTCCTCTCACGAATCCAACAAGAACACTGTCAACGGAATCACAACCATGTCCATGCGAACCCAATACTGTGGCCTCACTACCGAGGCACTGCTCGGCCAAACCGTCAGCCTGTGCGGCTGGGTACACCGTCGCCGCGATCACGGCGGCGTGATCTTCATCGACCTGCGCGACCGCGAAGGCCTGGTCCAGGTAGTGTGCGACCCGGATCGCGCCGATGTCTTCAAGAACGCCGAGTCGGTGCGCAACGAGTTCTGCCTGCGCATCACCGGCCTGGTACGCAACCGTCCTGAAGGCACCACCAACGCCAACCTGAAGTCGGGCAAGATCGAAGTGCTGTGCCACGAGCTGGAAGTGCTGAACCCGTCGGTGACGCCGCCGTTCCAGCTGGACGACGACAACCTGTCCGAAACCACCCGCCTGACCCACCGCGTGCTGGACCTGCGCCGTCCGCAGATGCAGAACAACCTGCGCCTGCGCTACAAGGTCGCCATGGAAGTGCGCAAGTTCCTGGATGCCCAGGGCTTCATCGACATCGAAACCCCGATGCTGACCAAGTCCACCCCGGAAGGCGCGCGCGACTACCTGGTGCCCTCGCGCGTGAACGCCGGTGAATTCTTCGCCCTGCCGCAGTCGCCCCAGCTGTTCAAGCAGCTGCTGATGGTGGCCAACTTCGACCGCTACTACCAGATCACCAAGTGCTTCCGCGACGAAGACCTGCGTGCTGACCGCCAGCCGGAATTCACCCAGATCGACTGCGAAACCTCCTTCCTGAACGAACAGGAAATCCGTGACCTGT
This sequence comes from Herbaspirillum sp. AP02, assembly GCF_015767275.1. Lineage (GTDB taxonomy): Bacteria > Pseudomonadota > Gammaproteobacteria > Burkholderiales > Burkholderiaceae_D > Herbaspirillum. Next base: position 309,548 of record NZ_JADWMY010000005.1, on the reverse strand, counting down.
TCGAAGGCATGATCCGCCTGGTCTTCAAGAACGCGCTGGATATCGACCTGCCCAACCCGTTCCCGGTGATGGACTTTGCCACCGCCATGGGCATGTATGGTTCGGACAAACCGGATATGCGCGTCAAGCTCGAATTCACCGAGCTGACCGATGTGATGAAGGATGTCGACTTCAAGGTCTTCTCGGGCGCCGCCAACAGCGAAGGCGGCCGCGTGGTCGGCCTGCGCGTGCCGGGTGGTGCCGACATGCCGCGTTCGGAAATCGACGCCTACACCCAGTTCGTCGCCATCTACGGCGCCAAGGGCCTGGCCTACATCAAGGTCAATGAAAAGGCCAAGGGTCGTGACGGCCTGCAGTCGCCCATCGTCAAGAACATCCACGATGCTGCCCTCACTGCCATCATCGAAAAGACCGGCGCGCAAGACGGCGACCTGATCTTCTTCGGCGCCGACAAGGCCAAGGTGGTCAACGATGCCATCGGCGCGCTGCGCGTGAAGATCGGCCACAGCGATTTCGGCAAGAAGAACGGCCTGTTCGACGACGCCTGGCGTCCGCTGTGGGTGGTCGACTTCCCCATGTTCGAATATGACGAAGATGGCCAGCGCTGGGTCGCGCTGCACCACCCGTTCACTTCGCCCAAGGATGGCCACGAAGACTTCATCTCGACCAATCCCGCAGCGGCCATCGCCAAGGCCTACGACATGGTCCTGAACGGTTGGGAACTGGGCGGCGGTTCGGTCCGTATCCACCGCGCCGACGTACAGAGCAAGGTGTTCCGCGCCCTGAAGATCGATGACGAGGAAGCCCGCTTGAAGTTCGGCTTCCTGCTGGACGCGCTGCAATACGGCGCGCCCCCGCACGGCGGCATCGCCTTCGGCCTGGACCGCCTGGTCACCATGATGGCCGGCGCCGAGTCGATCCGCGACGTGATCGCCTTCCCCAAGACCCAGCGCGCCCAGTGCCTGCTGACCAATGCGCCTTCGGCGGTGGACGAGAAGCAGCTGCGCGAGCTGCACATCCGTCTGCGCAATACCGAGCCGGCAGTGAAGGCCTGATCGATCTATCGGTGTTACGGATAAGTCGAATGAAAAACGCGTGCAGGAATGCACGCGTTTTTTTTCGCCCGATGGGTTAATGATTTAAACAAAATAAAAAATAATTAGTGAAAAGGATATAAATCCTTTCCGCATGCATGCGCTGCAAGCATGGCTGCATGCACAGATATCATTTCCGCCACGCCCCCCACACCCCTATCATCGGCCGGATATTCAACGTCCGACATGAGGGGAAAGCATGCAAGGAACGACATTACCAGCCGGCGGGATGCCGCTGGTCAGCAACCACCAGCGCCGCCGCGCCATCATCGCCACCGTCATCGGCAACGGCCTCGAATGGTTCGACTTCACCGTCTACAGCTTCTTCGCGGTGATCATCGCCAAACTGTTCTTCCCGACCGGCAATGACCTCACTTCCTTGCTGCTGGCCGTGGCCACCTTCGGCGTCGGATTCTTCATGCGTCCGGTGGGCGGTGTCCTGCTGGGCATCTACGCCGACCGCGTGGGCCGCAAGGCAGCGCTGTCGGTGACCATCCTGCTCATGGCCGTGGGCACCACCATGATCGGCCTGGCACCGACCTATGAAAGCATCGGCCTGTTCGCGCCGCTGATCATCGTCGTGGCGCGCCTGCTGCAAGGCTTCTCGGCCGGCGGCGAGATGGGCAGCGCCACCGCCTTCCTGACCGAATATGCACCCGAGCGCGAACGCGCCTTCTACTCCAGCTGGATCCAGGCCAGCATCGGCGTGGCCGTGCTGCTGGGTGCCGCCGTCGGTACCTTCGTCACCACCAGCCTGAGCCCCGAAGCGCTGGCCAGCTGGGGCTGGCGCCTGCCCTTCCTGCTGGGCATCATCATCGGCCCGGTCGGTTACTACATCCGTCACCACCTCGAAGAGACCCCCACCTTCCTCGAAGAAAAGGACAAGACCGACTCGCCCCTGAAGGAAGTGATCCGCAACTTCCCGCGCGAGACCTCGGCCAGTTTTTCGATGGTGATCCTGTGGACGGTCTGTACCTATGTCTTGCTGTTCTACATGCCGACCTATTCGGTCAAGGTCCTGAAGCTGCCGCAGACCACCGGCTTCATCGCCGGCATGGTGGGTGGACTCTGCATCATGGTATTGGCGCCCTTCGTCGGTCGCCTGGCTGATCGCATCGGCCGTCGTCCGCTGCTCTCCGGTTCGGCCGCGCTGATCCTGGTGCTGGCCTATCCCATGTTCGCCTACATCAACAGCGCGCCCAGCCTGTCGACGCTGCTGATCTTCCAACTGGTCTTCGGCACCCTGATCGCAGCCTACACCGGCCCCATCCTGGCGGCGTTCTCGGAACTGTTCCCGGCCAAGGTGCTCTCCACCGGCCTGTCGGTGGCCTACAACCTGGCCGTGACCATCTTCGGCGGCTTTGCCTCCTTCTTCATCACCTGGCTGATCGCCGCCACCGGCAGCACCATGGCGCCGGCCTTCTACGTGATGATCGCTGCTGCCATCAGCTTCATCGGCACCCGCTTCGTGCGTGAGCCGCAGTATCTGCAACAACACTGATTTTTGCCATGACCAAGATTCTCCTGAAGGGCGGCAACGTCCTCGATCCCGCGCTGGGCAGCCTGTTCCCGCGCCATGATGTCCTGATCGAAAAAGACCGCATCATCGATGTCTCCGCCACGCCCCTGGAGGTGCCGGGCGCGCGGGTGGTCGATGTGGCCGGCAAGACCGTGATGCCGGGCCTGATCGATTGCCACGTGCACGTGCTGGCCTCGCTGGCCAACCTGGGCTTGAATGCCCTGCAACCGGGATCGCTGACCTCCATCCGTGCGCTGCCCATCGTCGAGGCGATGTTGAATCGCGGCTTCACCAGCGTGCGCGATGCCGGCGGTGCCGACTGGGGCCTGGCGCAAGCCATCGCCATCGGCCTGGTGCCGGGGCCGCGTATCTTCCCCTCGGGCAAGGCCTTGTCGCAGACCGGTGGCCACGGCGACTTCCGCCCGCGTTCCGATGTGCTGGAGCCTTGTTCCTGCGCCTTCCGCGCCGGCGCCATCGCCCGCGTGGCCGATGGCGTGGATGCGGTGCGCCTGGCTGCTCGCGAAGAACTGCAGAAGGGCGCGACCCAGATCAAGATCATGGCTTCCGGTGGCGTGGCCTCGCCCACCGATCCGATCGGCAACACGCAATATAGCGAAGACGAAATCCGCGCCATCGTGGCCGAAGCCGAAGCCGCCCAGACCTACGTGATGGCCCACGCCTACACCGGCCGTGCCATCTCGCGGGCCGTGCGTTGCGGCGTGCGTACCATCGAGCACGGCAACCTGGTCGACGCCGATGCTGCGCGCGTGATGCGCGAGCATGGGGCCTTCGTCGTACCGACACTGGTGACCTATGATTCGCTGGCCCGCGACGGTGCCCGCCTGGGCCTGCCGCCGGATTCGGTGGCCAAGATCGAATCGGTGCGCCAGGCCGGGCGTGATTCGCTGCGCATCTATGCCGAGCATGGCGTGCAGATGGGCTTCGGCTCCGACCTCCTGGGTGAGATGCACCAGGACCAGTCGACCGAATTCCTGATCCGCGCCGAGATCCTGGGCAATCTGGAAACGATCCGCTCGGCGACGTCGATTGCCGCTGCCATCCTGCAGCGCGAAGGTGAACTGGGTACCGTGCGCGCCGGCGCACTGGCCGACCTGATCGTGGTCGACGGCAACCCGTTGCAGGACATCACGCTGCTGACCGGGCAGGGCGAGCATCTGTCGCTGGTCATGCAGTCCGGCCACATCCACCGCAGCCGCTGATCGTCCCACCGCCAGCGCGCTCACGGCGGCTGCCGCTGCTGCTGCATCACCTCCCCCGCTGCTTTCCCGACCGGTATCAGGAAAGCAGCGGCGGGCATGCTTTTCGCTCTACCATCATGGTCTGTTGAGAGAACCGAGCCGGAGCGCCGACCATGCGTATATCACCCCTTCCTCCCCTGCCGTCGCTGATCGCCTTCGAGGCCGCCATGCGGCATGGCAGCTTTACGCGTGCCGCCGCTGAACTGCACCTGACGCAAAGTGCCATCAGCCGCCAGATCGCCCAGCTGGAGCGCTTCCTGGGCAAGAAGCTGTTCCTGCGCGAACCCCGTGCATTGCGGCTGACCGTGAGCGGCCAGCGCTACGCCGCCTTGGTGCAGCGCCTGCTGGTCGATTGCGCCGAAGCCACCGAAGACATCATGAAGCGCAAGGGCCACCAGGAATTGACGGTGGCTTGTTCGCAGGGGGTGGCCGTGCTGTGGCTGACGCCCCGGCTGGCGCGCTTTCGTGCCTCGCATCCGGATTGCCATCTGCGCCTGATCGTCAACGACAGCCTGGCGCAACTCTCCGAGACCGACTTCGACATGGGCATCTACTTCCTGCGCGACGGCCCGCCCTCGGGCCTGGCTGTGCGCCGGCTGTATGACGAGGAAGTGTTTCCGGTCTGTTCGCCCGCCTATCTGGATGGCCGCAGCCTGAGCCCGGCCGAGCTGCGCCACGAGACCCTGTTGATGCTGGAAGATGGCCAGCGGCAATGGATGTCCTGGCAGAACTGGATGGCGCAAAACGGTCTACCCGATGTCCGCATCGAACAGCAGATCCTGTCCAACCAATACCCCGTGCTGCTGCAGCTGGCCATGGAAGGGCAGGGCATCGTGCTGGCCTGGCGCCACATGATCGATGCCTGCATGGAACAGGGGCTGCTGGTGCGCGCCTGCGAGGCCAGCGCCAGCCTGGGCGGCGGCTACTATGCCGTCTGGCCGCGTGACCGCATCGAGCACGCCGCCGCACGCGCCTTCAGGAGCTGGCTGGTGGCCGAGAGCGAGGCGTCGCTGCTCTGAGTCGGCGCCGTCCCGATACAATGGAGGCTTTGCTGCAGCCCGGACAGCCTCATGACGCAAGCCAAGCCCTACAAGATTCCCGAATCGGTGCTGGTGGTGATCCACAGCGCCGACCACCATGTACTGCTGATCGAACGCGCCGACCAGCCTGGTTTCTGGCAATCGGTGACCGGTTCCAAGGACTATCCCGATGAGGCATTGTCGGAGACTGCCCGACGCGAAGTGCAGGAAGAAACCGGCATCATCGTCGCCGACGGCGGCGTAGAATCGGGCGTTGATGGCGGAAACCGGGTGCCGCAGGCGCATCTGCGCGACTGGCAACTTTCCAACATCTATGACATCTATCCGGTCTGGCGGCATCGCTACGCGCCGGGCGTGACCAGAAACACCGAGCACGTCTTCGGCCTGCTGGTGCCGCGCGACATCCCGGTGACGCTCGCTCCGCGCGAGCATACGCATTACGCCTGGCTGCCCTACCGCGAAGCGGCCGACCGCTGTTTCTCGCCGTCCAATGCGGAGGCGATCCTGCAATTGCCCAGCTACCTGGCGGGCTAGCCCGACAGCATCGCGCCAGGACGGAACCGGACAAGAACAAGAGAAAGGTTGCATCGATGAAGCTGCGCATTGCCACATACAACATCCACAAGGGCGTGACCTCCTTTGCCGGACGGCCGCGCATCCTGGCGCTCAAACAGGCGCTGGCGCAACTGGACCCGGACATCCTGTTCCTGCAGGAAGTGCAGGGCCGGCATGACCTCAACGCCCTGCGCCACGCCGCCAACTGGCCGCAGCAGGGTCAGCATGAATATCTGGCTGGCGATACCCACCACGCCGCCTATGGGATGAATGCCGTGTACGACCATGGGCACCATGGCAACGCCCTGATTTCCCGTTTCGAGATCGCCTCCGTCCGCAACCAGGACGTCTCCGACCATGCCTATGAATCGCGCGGCATCCTGCACTGCGTGGTGCCGGTGGAAGGCGTGGAGGTGCATTGCTACGTGATCCACCTGGGTCTGTTCGCGGGTGGCCGCCGCCGCCAGATCGATGCGCTGGTGCAGGCGGTCAGTACCTCGTCGCCGCCGGATGCGCCGCTGGTGATCGCCGGCGACTTCAATGACTGGACCAACCAGCTGAGTCGCACGCTCTACCAGAACCTGGGCGTGGTCGAGGTATTCGATCAGCCGCAACCGACTGCCCGCGGCGTGATGCAGGGCTTGCGCCGACTCGGTGGCCTGTCGGCGCCGATCCGCCCGGCGCGTACCTTCCCGGCCATGATGCCGTGGCTGCGACTGGACCGCATCTATGTCCGTGGTTTCCGGGTGGAAACGGCGCAGGTGCTCAAGGATGGCCCATGGGCGCGCTTGTCCGACCATGCGCCTATCGTCACCGAACTGCACCTGGCCTGATCTTGCGCCACCTCGCCTTTTCCGACGGCAACCAGATTGCCCTGCTGCACAGTGGCGCGGGTTTCTATCCGGCCTTGATCACCGCCATCGATGCGGCGCGGGTCGAGATCTACCTCGAAACTTATATTTTTTCGCTGGATGATACCGGCGTGCTGGTGTGCGAAGCCCTGCAACGCGCCGCCGGACGCGGCGTGGTGGTGTATGTCATCAATGACTGGCTCGGTACCGGTCGTGAAAATACTAACAAATTGCGTCTTGCCCTGAGCGCGGCCGGCGTACAGCATCGCTCCTTCAATCCCTGGTTCCGGCGCGGCGTGGCACGCAGTCACCGCAAGCTGTGCGTGGTGGATCGCCAGGTGGCCTTCGTCGGTGGGCTCAACATCAATGACGACATGGTCTCCGACCGCGACCACGTCACGCCCCTGCCGGCACCGCGCTGGGATTTTGCCGTCAGCATTGTCGGTCCGCTGGTCCAGGATATCTATCGTGAAGTGCAGGCCCAATGGTTGCGCGTGGGCCGAATGAAACTGAAGGCACGCTGGCGCAATTTCAGGCACCTGCGCCACGGCCATAGCGGCCCGGTACACGACCAGACCCAGGCCGCGCTGGTGGTGCGCGACAACTTCCGCAACCGCCGCACCATCCAGCGCGCCTACCTGCAGGCCCTGGGACGCGCCCGCGAGAGCGCGTTCCTTGCCAATCCCTATTTCGCGCCCGGCCGCAAGATGCGGCGCGCCCTGGAAGAGGCGGCCATGCGCGGCGTCAAGGTGACCTTGTTGCTGGGCGTGGGGCAGTTCGTGATGCAGGACGCGGTGGCGCATTCCTTCTATCCCAAGCTCTTGCGTGCGGGCGTGCGCATCATCGAATACACCCATACCGAGCTGCATGCCAAGGTGGCCGTGGTGGACGACAAATGGGCCACGGTCGGCTCCAGCAACTATGACGGCCTGTCCCTGTTCGTGAACCAGGAAGCCAACGTGGTGGTCCAGGACCCGGCCTTTGCCGGCTACCTGCGCCAGGAGATCGAAGCCGGTACCGCCCTGGGCCGGGTGGTGCACCTGTCGGACTTCCTGCATGTGCCCTGGTACAAGCGCGCCGCCTATGGTGCGGCCTTCCTCCTCTATCGGACGGTCATTCACATCATCACCCTCGGGAAAGATGCCTGACGGAGGCCTTGCCCCTATCTTGCTCCGGCTTGATTTACCGAAGATTCACCATATCGCATTCGCAGCTGAAATGGGATAGGATGACCATCCCGGTTTTCGACAGGCAGTCGCACGCGGCTTCCTGCTATTTCAATAAAAGGAGCGAGTTATGGATGATGTGGTCATTGTCGCAGCACAGAGAACGGCGATCGGCAAATTCGGCGGAGGCTTGTCGAAGATCGCGGCAGCCGATCTGGGTGCGCAAGTCATCAAGGCCCTGCTGGCCAAGACCGGCATCAAGCCGGAAGCGATCAGCGAAGTCATCCTCGGTCAGGTGCTGACGGCGGGTCTGGGGCAGAACCCGGCGCGCCAGGCAGTCATCAAGTCCGGCCTGCCCGACATGGTCCCGGCCTTCGTGGTGGGCAAGGTCTGCGGCAGCGGCCTGAAGGCTGTCCAGCTGGCGGCCCAGGCCATCCGTTGCGGCGACGCCCAGATCGTCATCGCCGGCGGCCAGGAAAACATGAGCGCCTCGCCCCACGTACTCAATAACTCGCGTGACGGCTTCCGCATGGGTGATGCCAAGCTGACCGACACCATGATCGTCGACGGCCTGTGGGACGTCTACAACCAGTACCACATGGGCATCACTGCCGAGAACGTGGCCAAGAAGTTCGAGATCAGCCGCGAGGAGCAGGACGCCTTCGCTGCCGCCTCGCAAAACAGGGCCGAAGCCGCGCAAAAGGCGGGCAAGTTCAAGGATGAGATCGTCCCTATCGAAATCAAGGGCAAGAAGGAAACCGTGGTCTTCGACACGGACGAATTCGTCAAGCACGGCGTCACCGCCGAAGCCCTGGCCAGCCTGCGTCCGGCCTTCGACAAGGCTGGTACCGTGACCGCCGGCAACGCCTCCGGCATCAATGACGGCGCCGCCGCGGTGGTGGTCACCTCCGCCAAGCTGGCGGCCGAACTGGGTCTGCCGGTGCTGGCCAGGATCAAGGCCTACTCCTCGGCCGGCCTGGACCCCAGCATCATGGGCATGGGCCCGGTCCCCGCGTCGCAGCTGACCCTGAAGAAGGCCGGTTGGACCCCGCAGGACCTGGACCTGATGGAAATCAACGAAGCCTTTGCCGCCCAGGCCATTGCCGTGAACAAGCAGATGGGCTGGGACACCAGCAAGATCAACGTCAACGGCGGCGCGATCGCCCTGGGCCACCCCATCGGCGCCTCCGGCTGCCGCGTGCTGGTGACGCTGCTGCACGAGATGGTGCGCCGGGATGCCAAGAAGGGTCTGGCCAGCCTCTGTATCGGTGGTGGCATGGGTGTGGCGCTGGCGGTGGAGCGTTGAATCCGAGGATAGTCTTGACTCGATGACTGTTGTCTCGAGGAAATATGAAGAAGCGCCGGCTTGCGAGTCGGCGCTTTTTTTCTCCGCTACGGATCAGCAGATCAGAGATTCAGCGACCCGCCGCCAGGATGTCCGGCGGCAGTTCGGCATGGTGGTATTTCCGGTAGATCGCATTGAGCTGGCCATTGCGCAGATTCTCGCGGACCCAGTGATCGATCTTGTCCTTGAGCCGGGTCTCGCCCTTGCGCAATCCCACCGCCAGCAGGTTGGCCTTGAGGGTGAACTTGCTCTCGATATTGCGTGCCGGATTCTTTTCGTTGACCACCTGCAACAGCATGGGCGACGTTACCCAAACCTCGGCCTGGCCGCTGACCATGGCGGTCATCGAGGTGGCGTCATCATCGAAGCGGGTGATGGTCGCCGAGGGCGGTGCCACCTTGGTCAGCTCCTGGTCATTGGTGGTGCCGCGCGTGGCGATGACCTTCTTGCCGGCGAGGTCGGCCGGGCTGTCGATCTTCATGCCCTTGGGCGCGCCGACCACCACCAGGATGGGCGCATACGGCACCGAGAAATCGATCACCTTGGCGCGTTCCGGCGTGATCGAGAAAGCCGAGACGACCACGTCGGCCTTGTTGGTCTGCAGGTAAGGCACGCGGTTGGTCAGCGTGGTCGGGATCACTTCCAGTTCCAGGCCGAAGTCCCGGGCCATCAGCTGTGCGGTTTCGACGTCCGAGCCGATCAGCTTGAGCTTGTCGTCCTTCATGCTGTAGGGCGGCACGGCCAAGTCGATGGCCACGCGCAGTTTCTTCGCGGCCAGGATGGTATCGAGCTGGTCTGCGTGTGCGGCACTGCCGGTGAGCAGCAACAGGCCGAGTAGCGCATGGCCCAGCTGGCGGATAGGGAATGAAGGGGAATGCATGTCTCGCTCCTTGTGTGAATGGGAATCTGGGATTGACGTGCTCGGGGAAGGGATACGTTACAGTCCGGTACCGACGAACTGGCGCAGTTCGGCGGTGGCGGGCTGGTCCAGGATATCGGGGGGGCCTTGCTCCCAGACCTGGCCCTGGTGCATGAAGATCACCTGGTCGGCCACGCGTCGGGCAAAGCCCATCTCGTGGGTCACCAGGATCATGGTCATGCCTTCGGCGGCCATCTGTTCCATCACCTTGAGTACTTCGCCGGTCAGCTCCGGATCAAGTGCCGAGGTCACCTCGTCGAACAGCATCAGCTGCGGTTGCATCGCCAGCGAACGCGCGATGGCCACGCGCTGCTGCTGGCCACCCGACAACTGCTCGGGATAGGCCTGCGCCTTGTCCGAGAGCCCCACGCGGGCCAGCACATCGCACGCCAGTGCATTGGCCTGCGCGGCTGGCATGCGCTTGACCGCGGTAGGGCCCAGGGCGATGTTCTGCAGCACCGTCAGGTGCGGGAACAGGTTGTAGCTCTGGAAGACGATGCCCACATCGCGACGCAGGGCGCGCAGATCGAGGCCATTGGCATGTACCGCATGACCGCACACGCTGATCTGTCCATCATCGATCTGCTCCAGCCGGTTGATGCAGCGCAGGGCCGTGCTCTTGCCGGAACCGCTCTTGCCGATGATGGCCACGACCTCGCCACGGTCGACCGCAAAGGAGACGCCGCGCAGGACGTGATTGCTGCCGAAACGCTTGTGGACCGATTGCAGTTCAACCACGGTGGACATGGAGTTTCCTTTCGAGCACGCGGCTCCAGCGTGAGAGCGGATAGCACATGGCGAAGTACAGCAAAGCGGCACCGCCGAAGTAGAGGAAGGGCTGGAAGGTGGAGTTGTTGAGCACCTTGGCGTTGTAGGACAGTTCGGCGAAGCCGATCACCAATGACGCCACGGACGTGTTCTTGATCACCTGCACCGCAAAGCCCACCGTCGGTGGCGTGGCCATGCGCAGCGCCTGCGGCAACACGATCATGCGCATGCGCTGCCAGCGGGTCAGGCCGATGCATTCGGCGGCTTCCCATTGGCTCTTGTGCACCGACTGGATACAGCCGCGCCAGATGTCCCCCAGGAAGGCAGAGGCATAGATCACCATGGCGCTGGTCGCGGCCGGCAGGGCTTCCACCGTCCCCACGCCGAGCAGCGCCGGTCCATAGAAACACACTCCCATCAACACCAGCAAGGGCGTACCCTGGATCAGCTGCATCCATCCTGACGCCAGACGGCGTACCGCCCGCCGTGGCGAGATGCGTGCCAGCGCCAGGGACAGGCCCAGCACCGCCCCCAATGTCAGTGTCAGCGTCGACAACAGCAACGTGCCCCAGGCACCCTGCAGCAAGGAGAGAAACTGCTCATGCGACATCGTTGTCCCCCTTCAGAGCGGCGTGCCCAGCTTGCGCCGGCGCGTGAAGACCCGTTGGCCTAGCAGCCAGAAGCCGGCGCGCATCAGCCAGGACAGCAGCAGATACATGACCCACAGCACCAGGAATACCTCGAAGTTGCGGAAGGTATCGGATTGCACCCGATTGGCCACGCCCAGCAATTCCTCCGCACCCACCGAGGACAGGATGCTGGAGGCCAGCATCATCAGCACGAACTGGCTGGTCAGCGCCGGCCAGACGCGTTCCACCGCCGGTTGCAGCACCACATGCCATAACACCTGGAGCGGCGACAGACCCAGGCATTGCGCCGCCTCGATCTGGCCGCGGTGGATGGACTCGATGCCGGCACGCACGATTTCACAGGTGTACGCACCGATGTTGATCACCAGTGCCAGGATCGCCCCGGTCATGATGGGTAGCGTCGCTCCCACCGAAGACAGGCCGAAGATGAGGAAGTAGCACTGGATCAGCAGCGGCGTATTGCGGATCACCTCGATATAGCCACCCACCAGGGTGCGCAGCCAGCGATGGCGACTGCTGCTGGCCACGGCGCAGGATGCGCCCAGCATGAAGCCCAGCAAGGTGGCAACGAAGGACAGTTGCACCGTGGTCCAGGCGCCCTGCAATAGCAGCGGCCAGTGGGCGGCGACGCTGGAGAAATCGAACTGGTAGTGCATGTCTGCTCCTTGCTCTCGGTGGGATGGCTCAGATGCGACGCAGGTAGCTGGCGTCGAGCTGCGCGATATCCGGGCAGGCCAGCAGGGCCAGTACCCGATCGACTTCGCTGCGCAGGATCTCCAGGGCACGCGTGGCGCCTGCTTCTCCGCCAGCAGCCAGGCCGTAGGTAGTGGCGCGCCCCAGCAGCACTGCATCGGCGCCCAAAGCGATGGCCTTGACGATGTCGGCGCCACGCCTGAAACCGCCGTCCAGCATCACCGTCAACCGGCCTTTGACTGCCGCCACCACCTCGGGCAACACATCCATCGTCGATAGCGCGCCGTCCAGCTGGCGCCCGCCATGGTTGGACAGCACGATGCCGTCCACGCCCAAGGCCACGGCACGTTGCGCATCCTGCACCTGCATCACGCCCTTCAGGACGAGCTTGCCGGGCCAGATACCCCGCAGCCATTCAACGTCGCGCCAGTCCAGGGCCGGCGACAGTGACTGGCCAAGGATGGCGGCGGCGGCCCCGCGCACGCTGGTCTGGCCGGCCGGCAGCAGGTCGCCCAGATTGGCAAAGCGTGGAAAGCCGTGCGGATAGAGGATGTCGATCAGCCAGCGTGGATGGCAAAGCACATCGATCTTGTTGCGCCAGTCCAGTTGGCGCGGGCTGCTGAAGTTGCGCAAATCCCATTCGCGCTTGCCATAGACGGCGCTGTCGGTGGTCAGTACCAGCGTAGCGATGCCGGCCGCCTGCGCGCGACGGGCGACCCCGGCCACGAAGTCGCGGTCGCGATACAGGTAGACCTGTTGCCACACTTGCGCGCCGGAGCGGCGCACCACGTCTTCCAGCGAGGTGGTGGAAACGTTGGTCAACACGAAAGGCACGCCTGCCTGCGCGGCAGCCCGCGCCATCGCCACATCCCCCTCGCGGGCCAGCAGGCCACTGAAACCGGTAGGGCCGATCATGAAGGGAGAGGCGATATCGGCCCCGAACAGTCGGCGTTGCTGGCTGCGCACCGAGACATCGACCAGCGTGCGCGGCACGAAGGCGATCCGCGAAAAGACCTCGCGATTGTGACGCAGGCTGATCTCTTCTTCGGCTCCGCCCTCGACATATTCGAAGCAGAAATTGGGGACGCGCTTGCGCGCCATCGCACGCAGTTCTTCGATGCTCTGGGCGCGCTGCACCTCCGGCCCAGTGTATAGACGACGTTTCAATTCGACTCTCCCGATGGGACTGCTTGGACATCCTGTTGTCTGGCGGCGTGGCCTGCTCGGCAGTGTATTAATTGGTAAGGCCAAAAGCAAATAGTTTTTATAATTTTAAAATTGGTAAAGCCAATTGAGATGTGCAGCTTGTGAGACAATCGCCCTTCATTCCAATAACCTGTACCTAGGGCCTGTTCACATTCAATCTGTGAGATGCGTTGGCCCCAGAAGGCGTGGTGGCAAGGCGCGCGTCAGGGCTGGTGGTGGTGCCACCAGCCCTGACGTGCAACGCCGCCAGCGCGCCTTCTGGGGCCAACCCTCCGGGAGAGGCCGCCAAGCGTCGCCTGCCGTTGTTGCAGCTCCTTGCCGTAGCACCACTACGGCGCGTCGCTGCGCCTAGGCAGACAACGCTTGGCGACCTCTCGCACTCGCAGATTGAATGTGAACAGGCCCTAAGGTCAGGTTGTTGACGAGCCTTACCAGATCCTTGTTCAAACGATGGCCAGCCAGAAATCGACCGATTCCCGCCGCTTGTACCTGCAGATCGCGGACCGCCTGCGCACCGTGATGTACCAGCCTGGCTTCACCAGCCAGGGCCGCCTGCCGCCTGAGCGCGCACTGGCAGAACAACTGGGTGTGTCACGCCCATCGATACGGGAGGCGTTGGTCGCGCTGGAACTGGAGGGGCGGGTGGAGATCCGCATGGGTTCCGGCGTCTATCTGACCCAGGTGCCACCGCCAGATCTGCTGGAAGAGTCGGCCGCGGACAAGGAGATGGGTAACAGCCTGAGCGACATCATGGGGGCGCGCGCGCTCTTCGAGGGAGCAATCACGGCGCTGGTCGCGCCGTTGGCCAAGCCCAGGGATATCAAGGCGCTGCGCGCCATCTACGACACCATGGAGCGCGAATGTCAGGCCGGCCAGAGTCCTGCTGCGGCCGACCGCGACTTCCACATCCGCATCGCCCAGATGGCTGGCAACGAGGTACTGGTGCAGACCGTGGCGCGGCTCTACGACGAGCGCCAGGATCCGATTTCGGCCAAGTTGCTGGACCATTACGAACCGGCCGACAGCTGGTTCTCGGCCTTGCATGAGCACCGGGAAATCCTGGAGGCCATCGAGGCGCGCGATGCTATTCAGGCGCAAGCGGCAATGCAGCGGCATCTGAAGATGTCGCTCAAGCGCACCATGACGCGCAAGCAATTGAACTGAATCGGGCGACACCGGACCGTTACGCACAAGGACAGCAAGAGGACAGGATGGACACCACCCGCATCGACAAATGGTGCTGGGCCGCGCGCTTCTTCAAGACGCGATCGCTGGCTACCGAAGCCGTGGACCGCGGCCGCATCAGGCTCAATGGCGAGCGCACCAAGCCGGCCCATAACGTCAAGCCGGGTGATCGCCTGGACATCGACAACGGCGCCACGGAATGGGAGGTGCTGGTCATCGGCATTGCCGACAAGCGTGGCTCGGCGGCGATCGCAGCCACGCTCTATCAGGAGACCGACGAGAGCCTCCAGCGTCGGACCACGCAGGCCGAACGCCATCGCCTGTTCCGCGAACCCTCGGCCGAAATCAAGGGACGTCCCACCAAGCGCGACCGTCGACTGCTGGATCGCTCCTCGTCCTGACCCGGCAGAGCGGTCGCCACCGCGCCGGAAGCTCGTTGTAAGATAAGGGCCGCTGTCCATGGCCTGTCTTTTCTCCAACGTAGGTGTGAAGGTGCAGATGTCCCAGGTAGTCCCCTCCGAATCCACCCAGGCGATGCCGTTGGCGCGGCCGCTCCGCAAGGAATGCCCGCCCGGCGCCTGTGATTGCCAGCGCGAAGCGCTGCTGGAATGCCTGCATGCGCCCGAGGCGCGCGTGCTGTGGCTGACCCGTGAGGAAGAAAAACGCCTGATCGAGCGCATCACCCGCGTGAGCAGCTATGAAGAGCTGCTGCATGTGGGCAGCCTGCTGCGCAAGAACCTCGGCATCCATCTGCATATCAGCCCCGGCCCCAACGAAGTGCGCACCGTGCGCGGCCTGCAGATCCACCTGGCCGAACAGCCCGGTCTGTGCCGCAAGACCCGCGATACCATTCCGGCCGCCATCCGCAAGTGCCTGGAAAACAACCCCTCCATCGTCTACGCCCTGTTGGACGCCCACGACCTGCTGGGTGCCACCAGCCCGTCGCCAGGGCCTGCCTGAGAGCTTGCCGGGCAGCAAAATCGCCCCGCAAGCCGCGCTGATTTTTTGTTTGACTTTTGCAGCGCGATGAATAATAGTACGATCGTTCGAATAAATTCTGCGTGAAGATTTATTCACATCGCGCAGACAGGGTACAAGACAGCGGCCGCCGAGCCGCGCCCGCCGAACCGCTTCCCTCCCGTCGCGACCTGACGACGGATATCAAAGAGATAACGATGACTGAGACAAGCAAGGTGACCACCGCGCCCACCCGGCCCAAGTATCTGCGCAAGGGTGAGCAGACCCGTGCCGCCATTCTGGATGTGGCGCTGGAACTGGCCAGCCGTGACGGCCTGGAAGGGCTGACCATCGGCTTGCTGGCCGAAAAGATGAAGATGAGCAAGTCCGGCGTCTTCGCCCATTTCGGTTCCCGCGAGGACTTGCAGATCGAGGTCGTGCGGCTGTACCACAACCGCTTTGAGCAGGATGTGTTCTATCCCTCCATCAAGGAGCCACGCGGCCTGCCGCGCCTGGAAGGGATGTTCGCGCGCTGGATCAAGCAGGTCACGGTGGAAATCGCGCTGGGTTGTATCTACATCAGCGGCGCGGTCGAATACGACGACCGGCCCGGCGCCATCCGCGATCACCTGGTGGCCATGGTCCAGGCCTGGCGCGATGCGCTGGAGCGCTGCATCAAGCAGGCCATGGAAGCCGGCCACCTGCGGTCCGACATCGAGGTCAGCCAGATGGTCTATGAAATGTATGGCCTGATCCTGGCCCTGCACCACGATGCGCGCTTCCTGCACATCCCCGGCAGCGTGGAGCGCGCCGAGGCCAGCTTCCGTCGCCTGATCGACAGCTACCGCCCGCAAGGCAGCGACAGTGCCAGCACCAGTGCCGGTGCTACCCCCGCCAAGAATTCAAAATCGGCTGCCAGGAAGGCAGCCTAAACCCGTCCGGAGACATTCATGCCCCAATACAACGCCCCCTTGCGCGACATGCAATTCGTGCTGCACGAGTTGCTCAATGTCGAGGAAGTGTTCAAAGAACTGCCACCGCATGCTGATACCAACCGCGAGCTGGTGGACCAGGTGCTGGAGGAGGGCGGCAAGTTCGCTTCGCAAGTATTGTTCCCGCTGAACCATTCGGGCGACCGCGAGGGTTGCCATTTCGATCGCGAAACCAAGGCCGTCACCACCCCCAAGGGTTTCAAGCAGGCCTACCAGCAGTACGTGGAAGCCGGCTGGGCGGCGCTGTCCTGTGATCCCGAATTCGGTGGCCAGGGCCTGCCGCTGACGATCAACAATTCCTTCTACGAGATGCTGAACTCCTCCAACCAGGCCTGGACCATGTACCCCGGCCTGTCGCACGGTGCCTACGAGTGCCTGCACGCGCACGGCTCGGAAGAGCAGAAGCAGCTCTATCTGCCCAAGCTGGTTTCGGGCGAGTGGACCGGCACCATGTGCCTGACCGAAGCGCATTGCGGCACCGACCTGGGCCTGCTGCGCAGCAAGGCAGAACCGCAGGCCGATGGCGCCTACAAGATCACCGGCAACAAGATCTTCATCTCGGCCGGCGAAAACGACGTCTCCGCCAACATCATCCATCTGGTGCTGGCCCGCCTGCCGGATGCACCGGAAGGCTCCAAGGGCATTTCCTTGTTCCTGGTGCCGAAGTTCCTGCCCAACGCCGATGGTTCGCTGGGCGCGCGCAATCCCATCTTCTGCGGTGCCATTGAAGAAAAGATGGGCATCCACGGCAACGCCACCTGCCAGATGAACCTGGACGGCGCTACCGGCTGGTTGATCGGTCAGCCGCACAAGGGTCTGCAAGCCATGTTCGTGTTCATGAACGCGGCCCGCCTGGGCGTGGGCATGCAGGGCCTGGGTCTGACCGAAGTGGCCTACCAGAACGCCCTGGTCTATGCCAAGGACCGCCTGCAGATGCGCAGCCTGTCCGGCATCAAGGCCGCCGACAAGCCGGCCGACCCGATCATCGTGCACCCCGACGTGCGCCGGATGCTGCTGACCGCCAAGGCCTTCGCCGAGGGCGGCCGCGCCTTCACCTCCTATGTCGCCCTGGAGCTGGACAAGGAACTGACCCACCCGGATGAGCAAGTCCGCAAGGACGCCGGCGACATCGTGGCCCTGCTGACCCCGGTGGTGAAGGCCTTCCTCACCGACAACGCTTGGACGGCCACCTCCGAGTGTCTGCAGGTCTATGGCGGCCATGGCTACATCGCCGAATGGGGCATGGAGCAATACGTGCGCGATGCCCGCATCAACATGATCTACGAAGGCACCAACACCATCCAGTCGCTGGACCTGCTGGGGCGCAAGATCCTGATGGACAACGGCGCCAAGCTGAAGAAGTTCGGTGCCCAGATCCAGGCCTTCGTGGAAGAGCATGGCACCGATGAGTCCATGTCCGAATTCATCACCCCGCTGGCCGACATCGGCGACAAGGTGACCAAGCTGACCATGGAAATCGGCATGAAGTCCTTTGCCAATCAGGACGAGGCCGGCGCCGCCGCCGTGCCCTACCTGCGCGTGGTGGGCCACCTGGTGTTTTCCTACCTGTTTGCGCGCATGGCCAAGATCGCGCTGGAAAAGCAGGGCAGCGGCGACGCCTTCTACACCGCCAAGCTGGCCACGGCCCGCTTCTACTTCGCGCGCCTGCTGCCGGAGACCGCCATGCTGATCCGCCAGGCCCGTTCCGGCGCAGCCAACCTGATGGCCCTGGACGCCGAGTTGTTCTGACCGCAACACCACGCCGCCGATGGGCCGGTTGTCTTCCGGCGGCGTTGATCTACCGCAATGTGGCCCGGCGTGGCGTCATGTCGGTGTCACCCCTGCAAGGCATGCTGTGACCTTCTGCCGGAAGGCGTACAGTAGTCGTTCGCCTATCGCAGCGCAGCCTGCCAGGCCCCGAATTCATGTTTCATGTTTGCAGCACCAGCAAAGGAGATTTGCGTGTCCAATTTCATCGTCAAAAAAGTGGCCGTGCTCGGCGCCGGCGTCATGGGGGCCCAGATTGCCGCCCATTGCATCAACGCCCGCGTGCCGGTCGTGCTGTTCGACCTGCCGGCCAAGGAAGGCCCGAAGAACGGCATCGTGCAACGCGCCATCGAAAACCTGAAGAAACTCAGCCCGGCGCCGCTGGGCAACAAGGACGACGCGGCCCTGATCCAGGTCGCCAACTACGAGGATGACCTGGCCGTGCTGGAAGGCTGCGACCTCATCATCGAAGCCATCGCCGAGCGCATGGACTGGAAGCACGACCTCTACAAGAAGGTCGCTCCGCACATCGGCCCCAAGGCCATCTTCGCCTCCAACACCTCGGGCCTGTCGATCAATGGGCTATCCGACGGCTTCGATGCCGCTCTGAAGGCGCGCTTCTGCGGCGTACACTTCTTCAACCCGCCGCGCTACATGCACCTGGTCGAGCTGATCCCGACCCAGTCCACCGAGCCGCACATCCTGGACCAGCTGGAAGCCTTCCTCACCACCACCCTGGGCAAGGGCGTGGTGCGCGCTTTCGACACGCCCAATTTCGTGGCCAACCGCGTGGGCGTGTTCGGCATCCTGGCCACCATCATCGAAGCCGACAAATACGGTCTCTCGGTGGACGTGGTCGATGACCTGACCGGCGCCAAGCTGGGCCGCGCCAAGTCCGGCACCTTCCGCACCGCCGACGTGGTGGGCCTGGATACCATGGGTCACGTCATCCGCACCATGCAGGACAACCTGAAGGACGATCCCTTCTTCTCTTCCTATGCCACCCCGCCGCTGCTGGCCAAGCTGGTCGAGCAGGGTGCGCTGGGCCAGAAGAGCGGTGCCGGTTTCTACAAGAAGGTGGGCAAGGACATCCTGCGCATCGACCCGGCCAAGGGCGATTACGTTGCCGGTGGCGCCAAGGCCGATGACATCATCGCCCGCATCCTCAAGGAAAAGGATCCGGTCAAGCGCATGAAGGCGCTGCATGATTCGACCAATCCGCAGGGCCAGTTCCTGTGGGCCATCTTCCGCGATGCCTTCCACTACATCGCCGTGCACCTGGAATCGGTGGCCGACAACGCCCGTGACCTGGACTTCGCCATGCGCTGGGGCTTCGGCTGGAGCGTCGGTCCCTTCGAGACCTGGCAGGCCGCCGGCTGGAAGCAGATTGCGCAATGGGTGAAGGAAGATATCGACGCCGGCAAAGCGCTGTCCAATGCACCGCTGCCGGACTGGGTCTTCGATGGCCGTGACGGCGTGCACTCGGAGAAGGGTTCCTGGTCGCCCTCGAAGAAGGCCGATGTGGCCCGTTCCGAACTGCCGGTCTACCAGCGCCAGGCCTTCCGCGCCCCGCTGGTGGGCGAAGGCGCCGCCGACGGCAAGAGCGCCGGCACCACCTTCTTCGAAGACGAATCGGTCCGCATCTGGCATCAGAACGACGATGTCCTGATCCTGTCCTTCAAGACCAAGATGCACGTGATCGGCCAGGGTGTCATCGACGGCATGAACAAGGCCGTCACCGAAGCCGAGCAGAACTTCAAGGGCCTGGTGATCTGGCATCCGGACGCCGCCGAAGGCGGTGCTTTCTCGGCCGGTGCCGACCTGCAATCGATGCTGCCGCTGTTCATGTCCGGTGGCGTCAAGGCCATCGAGCCGGTGGTACACCAACTGCAGCAGGCGCACCAGCGCCTGAAGTACGCCAGCGTGCCGGTGATCGCCGCCGTGGCCGGCCTGGCCCTGGGCGGTGGTTGCGAACTGTTGCTGCATACCGCCAAGCGCGTGGTCTCCATCGAGTCCTACATCGGCCTGGTGGAAGTGGGCGTGGGCCTGATCCCGGCCGGTGGCGGCCTGAAGGAAGCGGCCGTGCGCGCCGCCAAGGAAGCCAAGGGCAACGACATCCTGCAGTTCCTGAAGGAATACATGCTGGCAGCGGCCACCGCCAATGTCTCCAAGTCGGCGCTGGAAGCCCGCAAGCTGGGCTACCTGCGCGAGGACGACGTGATCGTCTTCAACCCGTATGAATTGCTGCACGTGGCCAAGGTGGAAGCGCGCGCGCTGTTCGACGCCGGTTATCGTCCGCAACTGCCGCCGCAGGTGCCGGTGATCGGCCGCAACGGCCTGGCCACCATCATGGCGCAGCTGGTCAACATGCGCGACGGCGGCTTCATCTCGGCCCACGACTTCAAGCTGGGCAAGATGATCGCCGAGACCGTGGCCGGTGGCGAAGTGGAAGAGGGCAGCATCGTCAATGAACAATGGTTGCTCGACATCGAGCGCAAGTTCTTCATGGAGTTGCTCAATCACCCCAAGACCCAGGAACGCATCATGGGCATGATGCAAACCGGCAAGCCTGTACGCAATTAAAGAACGCTCCCTCCCCTTCAAGGGGAGGGTTGGGGTGGGGATGGGTTGAAATGAAAGGCCAAACCAACACTTTCGCCAAACTTGCGGCCAAGCAGTTACGCAAGACCATGACAGAAGCCGAGCAAAGGCTATGGCACCGTCTGCGCGGTCAGCAACTGGACGTGAAATTTCGCCATCAGCACCCCTTTGAAAATTACGTACTCGATTTTGTCTGTCTGGAACGGCGCCTGGTGATTGAAGTAGACGGCTCGCAGCATGTCGGCAATCAGGATGACGCAAACCGGACCGCGAAATTGAATCAGGCAGGCTTCACGGTTCTACGCTTTTGGAATAACGAAGTATTGAATGAGACGGATGTGGTCGTTCAGGCAATCTGGAATGCATTGAACCCATCCCCACCCCAGCCCTCCCCTTGAAGGGGAGGGAGAGTCCAAGGAGATTTTGAATGAGCAAACAACTGCAAGACGCCTACATCGTCGCCGCCACCCGCACCCCCATCGGCAAGGCACCGCGTGGCATGTTCAAGAACACTCGTCCGGATGACCTGTTGGTGCGCGCCATCCAGTCGGCCGTGGCGCAAGTGCCGGGCCTGGACCCCAAGCTGATCGAGGACGCCATCGTCGGCTGCTCCTTCCCCGAAGGAGCGCAAGGCCTGAACATGGCGCGTAACGCCGTGCTGCTGGCCGGCCTGCCCAACACCATCGGCGGCGTCACCATCAACCGCTACTGCGCCTCCGGTATCACCGCCATCGCCATGGCTGCCGACCGCATCCGCGTGGGCGAAGCCGATGTCATGATCGCCGCCGGTGCGGAGTCGATGTCGATGGTACCGATGATGGGTTTCCATCCCTCCATCAACATCAATGCCTTCAAGGATGAGAACGTCGGCATGGCCTATGGCATGGGCCTGACCGCCGAGAAGGTGGCACAGCAATGGAAGGTCTCGCGCGAAGCGCAGGATGAGTTCGCGCTGGCCTCGCACCAGAAGGCCATCGCGGCCCAGCAGGCTGGCGAATTCAACGACGAGATGACCGCGTTCGAGATCGTCGAACGCTTCCCCAATCTGGGCAGTGGCGAGATCGACATCAAGACCCGCACCGTCAGTCTGGACGAAGGTCCGCGTGCCGATTCCAACCTGGCCGCGCTGGCCAAGCTCAAGCCGGTCTTCGCCGCCAAGGGCAGCGTCACCGCCGGCAACAGCTCGCAGACTTCCGACGGTGCCGGCGCGCTGATCATCGTCTCCGAAAAGATCCTCAAGCAGTTCAACCTGACCCCGCTGGCGCGCTTCGTCTCCTTCGCCGTGCGTGGCGTGCCACCGGAGATCATGGGCATCGGTCCCAAGGAAGCGATTCCGGCAGCGCTGAAGGCCGGCGGCCTGACCCAGGACCAGATCGACTGGATCGAACTGAACGAAGCCTTCGCCGCCCAGGCGCTGGCTGTCATCGGCGATCTCGGCCTGGACCCGAGCAAGGTCAACCCCATGGGCGGCGCCATCGCCCTGGGCCACCCGCTGGGCGCCACCGGCGCCATCCGTGCGGCGACCACCATCCATGCACTGCGCCGCAAGAACCTGAAGTACGGCATGGTGACCATGTGCGTGGGTACCGGCATGGGTGCGGCGGGCATCTTCGAACGCGTCTGATCCACATGCGCAAGCGCTGATGAAAAGCCGCACTGCTCACGCCGTGCGGCTTTTTCATTGGTTCCTGCTTGAGCTTCAAACAAGCTAAATCATTTATAAAATTCAAGGAGACCGCGCAGATGGATATCCAACTGAGCAAGGCCGATGGCATCCTGAGCATCCATTTCGACCGTGAAGACAAGAAGAACGCCATCACCGCCGCCATGTACCAGCAACTGGCCGATGCCCTGAAGGAAGCCGAGACCGACAGCGCCGTGCGCGCCATCCTCTTCACCGGCAAGTCACAGGCTTTCTCGGCCGGCAATGATCTGGAAGACTTCCTGAAGAACCCGCCCAAGACCCAGGACGCGCCGGTGTTCCAGTTCCTCTGGCAGATCAGCCATGCCAGCAAGCCCATCGTGGCGGCGGTCTCGGGTGTGGCGGTCGGTATCGGCACAACACTGCTCATGCATTGCGACCTGGTGTATGCGGCGGACAATGCGAAATTCTCGATGCCCTTCACCCAGCTGGGGCTCTGCCCGGAAGCGGCCTCTTCACTGTTGCTGCCGCATATCGCGGGATATCAGCGTGCTGCCGAGAAGCTCCTGCTGGGCGAAGCCTTCGGCGCCGACGAGGCCGCGCAGATGGGCTTCGTCAATCGCGTCCTGCCGCTGGAAGAACTGCTGCCCTATGCGCAAAAGCAGGCTGCCAAGCTGGCCGCCTTGCCGGCCGCTTCGATCCGCGTGACCAAGCAATTGATGAAGAAGAACCGTGTCACCGCCACCGAGCAGCAGATGGTGACCGAGATCGAACACTTCGCACGCATGCTCACCGAGCCGGAAGCCAAGGAGGCCTTCACCGCCTTCTTCGAGAAGCGCAAGCCGGACTTCAGCCGGTTTTCCTGAGCCAGCTGGCGGCGGGCTGTCCTCGGATTGCGCGTCGCTACTTCCAGCTGCTCTTTCCCGTCGCAATCACAGCCACCGGATCGCTGCGCTGCCCATAAGGATGGCGCAGCACGATGCGACTGGCGAACTTTTCAATGCCGATCTCGTCCTCCAGGAGTCTCTCCATCAACTCCTGGAACAAGGACACCGTGGGGGAGATGATCTTGAGGAGATAATCGTAGCCCCCGCTGACGTTGTAGCACTCGACGATCTCCGCATATCTGGCCGCACCTTGCTCGAACTTGCGGAAGTCGGCCGGGCGATGGCTGCCGAGTGTAATCTCGGAAAACACCACGACATGGCTGCCCAGTTTCTCCAGCGCGATCTGTGCGCCGTAACCCGCGATGACACCACTATCTTCCATGCGTTTGGTGCGGGTCAGACAAGGGCTGGGGCTCAGGTTGACCGCTTCGGCCAGTTCCACGTTCGAACAACGTCCCTCGCGCAGCAGGTGTTCGAGAATCTTGATGTCAGTGCGGTCGATTGGTTCTGTGGGACGCATGGGGAGATCTTATCACCGCAGCTTCGCTGTCAACGGCTGGCCGAGCCGGTCCTGGCTTGCGTCAGCGATTCGTCCAGCGCATCAATCACCATGCCGGCCTGATCCTTCGTCAATACCAGCGGCGGTCGTATCTTCAATACGTTATGTCCCATCGCGCAGGCGCTGAGCAGCACGCCCTTGTCGCGCATCCGGTTGACCACCTCGCTGGTAAGGCTGCGGTCTGGTGCACGCGAGCGGCGATCGGAGACCAGTTCCACGCCGACGAACATGCCCGCGCCGCGCACGTCGCCAATCGCCTCATGACGTTCTGCCAAGGCGGCGATGCCGTCAAGCAAGATCGATCCTGCCTCGTGCGCATGGGCGATCAGGCCCTCGCGTTCTATGGTCTTGAGTACTGCAAGTGCCGCTGCGCAGGACACGGTATTGCCACCGAAGGTATTGAAGTAACGCGAGCGCTGGCCGAATTCCTGCAAGGCGTCGGCCGTGGCCAGCAGACCTGCAACCGGTTGCCCGTTGCCCATCGGCTTGCCCATGGTCACGATGTCTGGCACCACGCCGTGGCGCTGGAAGCCCCACATGTGCTCACCGGTGCGACCAAAGCCAGGTTGCACCTCGTCGGCGATGAAGAGGCCGCCGGCGCGCTGAATGGCCTGTACCGCTCCCTTGAGGAAGCCTGCCGGGCCGGGCAGGATGCCATCGCTGGTAAAGAGTGAGTCGACGATCAGTGCTGCTGGCTGGATGCCGTGGCGTTGCAGGTCGGCAATGGCTGCCTCCACATCGCGTGCAAAGCGTTCGCCCAGATCCTGCCCTTGAGCGTGATAACTACGCGGCGCCGGCACCAACCGTACATGCGGACCAAGGTTGACCGTGGCGCCCAGCGAGGGGGAGAACTGCGAGACCGCGTCGGTGATACCGTGATAGGCGGTATCGGTCACGATCACCCCGGTGCCCCCGGTGCGCACTTTGGCGATGCGATAGGCCAGATCATTGGCTTCGCTACCGGTGCAGGTCAGCATCAGGTGTGCCAGTGCCGTTTCCGGTACGGTGGCGAGAAGCCTTTCGGCCAGTTCCAGAATGGTTTCGTGCAGATAGCGGGTATTGGTCGCCAGGGTTTGCACCTGTTGGCAGATCGCCTCGGTGACTGCAGGGTGGCAATGCCCAAGGGAGGTCACGTTGTTGTAGACGTCGAGGTAACGGCGTCCCTGCGGATCAATCAGCCAGACACCCTCGCCACGCACGATCTGCAGCGGATGCTCGTACATCAGGCGATAGGCCGGACCCAGCAGCGCGTCACGGCGTTTGATCAGGGCCTCGGTCACGGGACCGACGTCGGTCCGGCCGGGGATATAGGCGTTGACCATGTTCAGGTCGGTGGTGCTCTTCATGGAATTCTCCTGTTGCGGATTTCTGAAAGCAGGCGGTCGCGTGCGTCCTGGCGCGAGAGGTCGGCCAGTTGCCCCAGTGCCTCCCAGGCTGCCGGGTTGTGGCGCATGATGTAGGCCCGGTTATGGGGGTAGCGTACTGCACGCCACTCCGAGATCAGCGCCGTGATCAGGTGGCGCGTGGCCATCAGGTCGGTGACGATCTCCTGCTCGGGATCGGTGAGCGGCAGCAGAGCGTGATAGGCGCCCACGAACTGTGCCGGACCTTCGAAAGGATCGGTGTTGCCCGTCATGTGGAACGCCGCTGCCGTACCCACCTCGCCTACCAACGGCGCATGCAGCATGTCGCCGAAATCGATGATGCCGGTGATGCGCTCCTGTTCCTGGGGCGCCACCAGGACGTTGTAGAGATGGTAGTCATTGTGGATGACCTGCGTGCGCACTTGTGGCAGGAGAGGCAGCACGTCCTGTTCAAAGCGAGTCATGAAGCGCTGTGCCAACAGACGGCGGCCTGGATCGATCAGGCCTTCCATCCTGGCCGCCAGGCGGTGCGCGGTCGATACGTTCCATAGCAGGTCATGATGCGCGCCCGGATGCGAGAAGTCGCGCAAGGCCAGGTTCAGTTTCGCCAAACCGCTGCCCATGGCGCGCCGCTGACCAGCTGTGCGAATGGTCTCCTTGATCTGCACGCCGTCCAGGTAGGTCAGCATGCGTACCGTACAGACGTTGCCATCATCAAGGCGAACGCGTTCGGAGGTTCGCCCACCCAGCGTGCGCACTACCCGCGGGATCGGAAGTTCGGGGGCGACGACCGCAATGTGCTCAAGCGCGGCAATCTGGAAATCCACCACCGTGGGCTCTTCGGAAGGATTGCTGATCTTGAGCACATGGCGCAGTCCATCTTGGCCGTCGATGCGGCAGTTCTGGTCACGTTCGCCAGCCAGCACCGTGACCTCCCCGTCGATGCCGTAGAGGCCGGAGGCGAGCTTGTGCAGCGTGGAGAGGGGAATCGCCGGCGCGGCCGTGCTCAATGCTGCAGTTTGATCAAGAGCTTGCTGATGCATCATGGGTCTCGCTTGGAGTTGCGCCAGGGTGGGTAGCGGTAGCGATCAAAGACCGACCAGCCTAGCAAGCTGACGAAAGTCGGTCAGGCGATTGACGCCATAGCCATCGAAGCCGGGTTCATGGTTGCGGTCGATGAAGGCCTTGGCCATGAAGCCCAGGTCGGCGGCCGTCATCAGGTCGTAGCGGAAGCTGGAGGAGCAATGCACCATCTCTTCCGGTCCGCAGCCGAGTTGATCGAACATGTATTCAAACGCCTGGCCGCGTGGCTTGTAGGCCTGTGCTTCCTCTGCGGTGTAGACCGCATGGAAGGGGGCTTTCAGATGTGCCACGCTGTGCGGGATCAGGTCGGTCATCGAATTGGACAAGATCACCAGCGGGATATGCGGTGCGATCTTCTCCAGTGTTTCGACCACGTGCGGATGCGGCTGCCAAGTGGGAACGGCCGCGTAGAGCGACTGCGCATCGCTGGTGCGATATTCCACGTCGTGCGCGTGGCAGGCGCGCTGGATGGCGTTTCCCACGACATCGAAGAAGGGCTTCCAGGCACCTAGCACTTCGTCCAGGCGATAGAAACGGAAGCTTTCCAGAAAGCCCGGCATGCGTTGCTCGCTGACACGATCGGAGAACAGCGATCTGGCCGTGGGGCCCATTTCAAAATTGATGAGTGTTCCGTAGCAATCGAAACTGATGAACTTCGGCTTGAAAATCATTGGATCAATCTCCTTCGTGGTCGATGGAGAAAGTATGGCCGCCCGGCCAAGAGAAAAATCTCTTATTGCCGGGCGATCGGAGCAGCTTCTACTTTTAATCCTGGGCTTTCCGGCATTTTCCTTGGATCGGGGGCCATGCGTTCGGGCCGGATGCCAGACGCGCTGCACCTCTTGGCTTGGCAACCTGCTTTCTTGCTTGTACAGGCCTTAATGCAGATTTAATGAAGAATTAAGTTTGCATTAATCCCAGTGGCAAACTGCGGTTCCATAATCTTTTCCGAGGGAGGGTCGCGGTCCTATTCCCTCGTCCTGATCGATATTGGTGGGAGCCCATGATGCAACTGAAGTCGTACTGGCTGGACACATCGCCGCCCTTCATGAGCCAGACCGATGCACTGCCCGAGGGCGGCTGCGACGTGCTGGTGGTTGGTGGCGGTATCACCGGATCGGCCGCAGCGCTGGCACTTGCACGCAAGGGAGCTCAGGTGGTGGTGTGCGACGCCGACATCGTCGGCGGCGCTGCCTCCGGGCGCAATGGCGGCATGTGCAACAACGGCTTCGCCCAGGACTACGCGGCACTATCGCAGCGCCTGGGCAGCGAACTGACCAACCGGATTTATCGAGCCTTCGATGCCGGCGTCGATACGGTCGAAAGACTTGTCAGGCAGGAGTCCATCGATTGCGACTTCGCCCGTCACGGCAAGCTCAAGCTGGCCGCCAAGCCAGAGCATTACGACAAGCTGGCGCGCAGCCAGGAATTGCTGGCCGCCAGCGTCGATCCGCAGACCCGGCTGTTGACCCCTGCACAACTGCGTGACGAGTTGGGTAGCGATTGCTACCACGGCGGGCTGCTTCTCGAAAAAAGCGCTGGCATGCATGTGGGGCGCTATGTACGCGGCCTGGCGCATGCGGCACAGCGCCATGGTGCCGTGTATCTCGAACACACGCCGGTGCTTGGTCTTCAACGGAAGTCTGGCAGCTATCTCGTGCGCACCGCGCGTGGTCCTTTACGTGCCCGGCAGGTGTTGCTGGCCAGCGGTATCTCGCAAATCGGCCCGTTCGGCTGGGTCCGCCGTCGCATCGTACCTGTCGGCGCGTTCTTGATCGTCACCGAACCACTCCCGTTGTCGTTGCTGGATGGACTGGTGCCGACGCGCCGCATGTATACCGACACCAAGAATTTCGTGAATTATTTCCGCGTCACGCCGGACAAGCGCCTGCTATTTGGTGGCCGTGCGCGCTTTGCCGCCTCCAATCCGCGTTCGGATGCGCGCAGTGGCGATATCCTGCGCCAGCAGATGCTCACTGTCTTTCCCGGACTCGCCGGGACGCGTATCGACTATTGCTGGGGCGGGATGGTCGACATGACCGCCGACAGGCTACCGCGTGCCGGCCAGCGCGAAGGCGTGTTCTATTCCATGGGCTACAGCGGTCATGGCACTCACATGGCGACGCTGATGGGAACGATGATGGCGGAGATCATGGAGGGGCATGTCGATCTCAATCCCTGGAAGGATTTTTCCTGGCCAGCCATTCCCGGCCACTTCGGTAAGCCTTGGTTCCTGCCCTTCGTGGGGGCGTGGTATCGGCTCAAAGACCGGCTGCGATGAGCGCGAGCGGGGCGGCCGCCGGACAGGATGTGCTGCGGTGGTCAAGCGCCTGCACCAGCGCTTGCAGCCGGGCCAATGCAGGCCTAGACCTCTGGCGTTCCGACCAGTCCCACCACGACCCGGTCGCGGCCGGCCCGCTTGGCGTCGTACAGTGCCACATCGGTATGCGCCATCAGGCTTTCCAGGTCGGCCGGCGGGGTTTCGAAGACGCTGCCACCCACGCTCAGGCTGACGGCGTGGGGTGTGGGAAAGCTCTTGCCGGCCACGTGGGCGAAGCCCTGTCGCAGGCTTTCCCCCAGATGGGTGACCTGATCGGCGCGGGCATCCTGTAGCAGGATCACAAATTCATCCCCGCCCAGACGTGCCGCCAGGGCATCTTCCGGCAAAACCTCGTGCAGCAGCATGCTCAACGCTTCGAGAAGCTGGTCGCCAGCGGCGTGGCCATGCAGGTCGTTGACCTGTTTGAAGTTGTCGATGTCGATCAGCAACAGTGCGCCGGGATGCTGCGCGCTGGCCTGCGCCAGCAGCGCGGGGGCGCTGGTCTTGAGGGCGCGGCGGTTGAGCAGGCCAGTCAGGGGGTCGCGGGCCGCCAGTTGGCCGATGCGCTGTTCGCGACGGTGCCGCTCGGTGCCGGTCATCGACAGCGCGATCAGCATGATGGCCATCGCGCCCTCGATCAGCGATATCCGGATCACCGTCCCGCCGAAGGCCGCCAGGTCCACCAGGGCAGCCGGTACGATAGCGGCGATCGCCTTGGCGAGATAGAACAGGCCGTGCGCCAGCAGCACGTAACGCAATTGCACCGCGCCCACGCTCAGCGATGCGCCGTGCGGACGCAACAGGCGGCTGGCGCGCAGCGTGACGGCAGCGATCATCAGCGACTGCACGCCCAGCATCGCCCGTGACCACCAGGGCTGCGCGGGCAGGTACAACATCACCAGCCACAGCAGGGCCAATAGCCACCATTGGCGCGAGAGCCGGGTGCGGGTGAAGCAGGCCACGCCGGCCAGGAAGCAGGCGTGCGCGGCGATCAGCATGCCATTGGCGAACCAGATGCCGATAAGCAGATAGCCGCGTGAGCGCAGCAATGCCAGTAAGGAGCCGAGGGCGATGATGGCGAAGCCGCTGCTCCAGAGCAGGAGCGAGCGTTCGCGCACCACACCCCATTCCACCGCCAGGTAGAGTGCAGCGGCCGCCGCCAGGGCGATGGTGAGGATAAGCAGGGTGGAGGGATCGAGAGCCATGGGGTGATACGGCGCTGGCAAGCGCAGTACGAACGATGCGAGCGGTGCGAACGGACGGGGGACGAAGAACAGCCGCTATTGTAGCCTTCGCCCCGCATCCTGGTCGCGTCACCCGCTGCGGTTCCCGTTCCCCGGGCGCGCGATGGTCAGGCCGGCTCGGTCGATGGCCCGGTTGCCGTCGGGGAGGGGGCCGGTAGTTCGTCACCGCCCGAGATCTGCTGGGGCGAGAACAGCGGCAGCTTCTTCTTCACCAACGGCAGATTCCCGCGTTCGGTGCCGTCCGGCAACACGGCTTGCTCGGCCGATAACCAGTTTCCATTGTCTGCGCTCATGTCGCTCATTTTGTTTTCCTCGGGGTTGCGGAAGGGCCAGCTTGTCGGTTTTGGGCAAATGCCTCGTTGATGCAACGCAACCGGGACAGGTTTTGATGAGAATTCTTCTTGTCGCTTGGATAATACGGTCCGGCTCGCGTACTATGCTTCCCATCCGGTGGTCATGCCGGACCAGCCTTGTCAGGCGGCATTTCCACGACGCAACAGGAACACCATGTCACACCAGCAGAACTCGCTAGCCTCTCACCCCGACCCGGTCCATGCCGTGTCCCTGCGGCAACTGATCCGTTACGATCAGCTCATGGCGCTGCGCCAGACGGTGCTGCTGTCCATGCCGGTCAACATGCTGCTGGGCGTGATCTCGACCTTCGTGGCCTGGCGCTCGGGCAAACTCTCCATCGCGCTGATCTGGCTGGCCTGCTCGGGGCTGGTCAATGTGTTGCGCATCCTGGCCTGCCGCATCCCGGTGGAGCGTCTGGCAGCGGCGCTGCCATTGCTGGGTGCTCGCACTGTTGGCGATGGCGATCGCGTCACCGAACTCAACCTCCGACTGCACTGCATCCTGGCCCTGATGTCGGGCATCGTGTGGGCCGGCGTGCCGCTGCTGTGTGCTGGCTATACCACACCCGAGACCCTCTTCTATCTCACCTGCGTATGCGGCATCACTGCGGGTGCCGTGACCCACGGCTTCGCATTTGCTCGCATTCCGATCTGTTTCATTACGCCGCCGCTGCTGTCCATCATCTTTTGCCTGGCTACCATCGAGCCCAGCACCACCCGCATGTCACTGGCGGCGGCAGTGCTGCTCTACCTGGCCGCACTGATCCGCGGTTCCAAGGTCAGCGAGGGCCTGGTCTCGCACGCCAGCGCCCTGAAGAATGAAGCCACCACTGCCAAGCAGGCGCTGGAAGTGGCGCACCAGGACCTGCACCGGTTTGCCCAGAAAATGCAATATCAGGCCGAGCATGACCTGCTGACCGGGCTGCTGGGCCGGGCCGGTTTCATGGAAGCGGCGCCGCGCATGGTGGCCCGGCAGGAGCATGCGCTGTGCATGATGTTCCTCGACCTGGATGGCTTCAAGGTGATCAACGATGCCTACGGCCACGAAGCCGGCGACCAGGTGCTGGTCGAGGTGGCGCGGCGGTTGCAGGCCAGCGTGCCGGCGGCCGCCACGCTGGCGCGCCTGGGCGGCGACGAGTTCGTGATCCTGTACGCCCTGGCGCCGCAGGCGGAGCCACCGGAGCAACTGGCCCAGCGGCTCATCGCTAGCATCCGCCAGCCCTTCGCCCGCCTGGCGCACCGGCACATCGGCCTGAGCCTGGGCATCACCATCACCCGCAGCCATGACATCAACGAGATGCTGGTCTGCTCCGATGCCGCCATGTACGAGGCCAAGCGCCGTGGCCGCAATCAGTTCCATGTGTTCAACGACGCCCTCAACGCGCACCTGCAGATGAAGCGCGATGTCGAGCGCGACCTGGCCGATGCCCTGGCGCGGCGTCAGCTGGAGGTCTGGTTCCAGCCCATCATCCAGCATGATGGCCGCACCCTGGATGGCTTCGAAGCCCTGTTGCGCTGGCGCCATCCGCGCCACGGCGCCATCGCACCGCCCGACCTGATCGAGATCGCCGCGCTGGCTGGCCTGTCGGAGGAGTTGCTGCGCTTCATCATCGGCGAGACCGGGGCCATGATCGCCTTCCTGCAGGCCAGCGGTCGCCCGGACCTGCGGGTATCGATGAACATTTCGCCACGGGAGATGGAGCGTATCAGCGTCGATGAACTGGTGACGGAGATGCTGAAGTCGCGCCAGCTGCCGGCACGGATGCTGGAAATCGAGATTACCGAAGAAACCGCCCTGGACCTGCAGGCCGCCAGCCAGAGTCTGGTGGCGCTGGCGATGCAGGGCGTGAGCATCGCCATCGATGACTTTGGCGTGGGTTATTCCTCGCTGGGCTTCCTGCGCCAGATGCGCGTATCGCGCGTGAAGATCGACCGCAGCTTTGTCACCGGCCTGACCGATCAAACCGAAAACCAGGCGCTGGTGGCCGCGGTGCTGCAGTTGTCGGGGTCTTTCGGCTTCCAGGTGGTGGCCGAGGGCGTCGAGAGCGAGGACGACCTGCGCACCCTGCAAGCCCTGCAGTGCCATGCGATGCAGGGCTACTATTTCTCCCGCCCGATGCCGGCGGACCAGGCGCGCCGCATGGTCAGTGCCCTGGCGCAGGTGTAAGCGCCCATCCACCTGTAGCGCAATGCACCGTGATGACGCGGGGCTGACAAACTTGAAGCAGATCAAGCTTTGTCCCATCTGGGCGCCGCTCCACTGCCGAGGCAGATATGCTGCGACACAACAAGCATGCCTGCGCATGCCCCGTGTCCCGTCATTCCATCCCGGAGAATGCCATGTTTCCACCCGCCCAGGCCTCACCTGCGCAGCGCTACGACCAACTCATCCGCGACGCTCTCGGCGCCCGGCCCATGCGGGTCGCCGTGGTCCACCCCTGTTCCGTCGAGGCCTTGCAGGGTGCGCTGGAAGCCCGCGACGAAGGTTTGTTCGAACCCGTGCTGGTCGGCCCCGAAACCAGGATACGTGGCATCGCCGAGCAGGCTGGCCTGTCGCTGCAGGGTTTGCCGATCGAAACGGTCGAGCATAGCCATGCGGCGGCCGCACGGGCGGTTGAACTGGCCGTGCAGGGCAAGGTGGGCGCCTTGATGAAGGGCAGCCTGCACAGCGATGAATTACTGGGGGCGGTAGTCGGTGCCGGCTCGGGCCTGCGTACCGAGCGCCGCATCAGCCATGTGTATGCGATGGCCATCCCCACCTATCCCAAGCCGCTCGTCATCACCGACGCCGCCATCAACATCGCTCCCACCCTGGCGCACAAGCGCGACATCTGCCAGAACGCCATCGACCTGCTGCACGTGATGGGCGTGCCGCGTCCCCATGTGGCGGTGCTGGCGGCGGTGGAGACGGTCAATCCCGCCATGCCCTCCACGCTCGATGCCGCCGCGCTGACCGTGATGGCGACGCGCCACCAGATCACCGGCGCGCTGGTGGACGGCCCGCTGGCCTTTGACAATGCCATCAGCCTGGAGGCCGCCACCATCAAGGGGATAGCCTCACCGGTGGCCGGCAGTGTGGACATCCTGCTGGTGCCTGACCTGGAGGCCGGCAACATGCTGGCCAAGCAACTGATCTACCTGGCGCAGGCCGATGCTGCCGGCCTGGTGCTGGGCGCACGCGTCCCTGTCATCCTCACCAGTCGCGCCGACAGCCTGCGGGTGCGCCTGGCTTCTTCCGCACTGGCCCGACTGGTGGCGGCGCGGACCGCCATGCAGGCATCCCCCAAGGAGGGCGCATGAACCGCTGGCTATTGACCTTCAATGCCGGGTCGTCTTCGATCAAGCTGGGCGTGTTCTGCCTCGACGACAACCGTGCCACCAGGATCGGGCAGGGACAACTGGACCTGCATCTGACGCCGCTGCAATTGCGTCTTGAGATAGAAGGCATGCGTTCGAGCATCGAGATCAAGGCCGACCCCGTAGCGTCCATGGACAAGGTGCTGGAAGAAGTGCTGCACCAGTTGGAAGTCGGGCATGAGCAGGGCGCCCTGTGCGCGGTCGGGCATCGCGTGGTGCATGGCGGCCTGCACCTGTCGCGTCCGGTGCTGCTGGACCCTGCCATCGAAGCCACGCTGGAAGCCCTGGCGCCACTGGCTCCCTTGCACCAGCCGCAGAACCTGCGGCTGATCCGCGCCATCGAGCGCCTGCGCCCCGGGCTGCCGCAGACCGCCACCTTCGACACCGCCTTCCACGCCACCCAGGATGCGCTGGCGCGCCGCTTTGCCCTGCCGCGCAAGCTGCATGACGAGGGCGTGCTGCGTTACGGCTTCCACGGCATCTCCTATAGCTACATCGCCGATGAACTGCGTCGGCGCGGCCTGCCGGAAGCGCGGGGCAACGTCGTGGTGGCGCACCTGGGCAATGGCGCCAGCCTGTGCGCGCTCCAGAACGGTCGCAGTGTCGATGCCAGTACCGGTTTTTCGACGCTGGAAGGTGTCCCCATGGGCACGCGTTGCGGCTCGCTGGACGCAGGTGTATTGCTCTACCTGTTGCAGCAAGGGATGACGCCGGCCGCACTGGAAGACCTGCTGTATCACCAGAGCGGGCTGCTGGGCGTGTCCGGCATGAGCGCCGATGTGCGTACGCTGCAGCAGAGCGATGCTCCCCCCGCGCGCGAGGCGCTGGAACTGTTCGCGCTACGATGCGCGGGAGAGGCCGCCCGCCTGGCCACCACCCTGGGCGGCATGGATGCGCTGGTCTTTACCGCGGGCATCGGCGAGCATGATGCCCGTATGCGCGCGGCCATCTGTCGCCGTCTCGACTGGCTCGGTATCAGGCTGGACCCGAGCGCCAACGAGCAGCATCTGGAATGCATCAGCGGCGAGACCAGTCGCCTGCGGGTGTTGGTGATCCCGACCAATGAAGAACAGGTCATTGCCGACGACGCGGCCAGATTGCTGATGGGGAGGGGGCGATGAGGGTGTTCGCGCAAGGCGTGGAGCCAATGGCGTCGACAGTGGTGGTGTCGACAGCGACGGCGCGCTAGTCGCCGGCCGCTGCTGCTTTCTTGCGGGGACGGGGCGGCTTCTTTGCAGCTACAGCGGATGGAGCGGCCGTGGTGGCGGTCACCGCCACGGACGCCTTCATGAACCACGCCAGCACGGACTCGGCGGTCTTGCCGTCCACGATGTGCGGCACGCAGCGGTAGGAGAAGCTGACGCCTTCGCACAGCGCCATCAGGCCGATGGCGATCTCGCGCGCCGGGGCGGCCGGGACGACGCCGGTCAGGTCGCAATAGGCCTGCACGAAGCGGGTGATCTGGTGATACCGCTCTTCCAGATAGACATCGAGCTGCAGGCGGAATTTCTCGTCGCGCAGGGCCACGATGCGCGCCTCCATCCACAGCAGGCTGCACTTGTCGTCGCGATACAGCGCCGAATATTGCTCGGCCAGCGCATCGCGCAGGGCCTCGGGATCGGTCAGTCCGCCATCGAGCAGGCGCTCGAAGCCACGGTCGATGCTCTCGCCCTCGCGCCTGAGCAATTCGAAGAAGAGCTGGGTCTTGTCGTCGAAGTTGGAATAGAACGCGCCCCGCGAATAGCCCGCCGCCGTGCTGATATCCTCCACGCTGGTGAGCGCATATCCCTTTTGCATGAAGACCGCGTGTGCCGCCTCCAGCAGCCTTGCGCGGGTCTGCTCGCGACTCTGCTCGCGGCTCAGTCGTGGGCGTGGTGGGCTTGGTTCGCGTGTCATGGGGCAGGATTCTAACACTGTTGTATTCAAATACAGGATTGCATCTGAATTCAGATCTGCATTAGAATCCCTGAACTTTTGTAAAGATGACCATCGAGGATGCGGAGCGCCCGGCGATCCGACCCTACCTTCCTGAAAGGAAAGCTGTGAAGCCCGACCCACGTCCCCGTGTCCTTCCTCTGCATCTACCCGTGCGCGTGCCGCTCGGCCTGGCCGCGGCCGCGCTGGTGCTGACCCTGTCAGCCTGCAGCAAGCCGGCGCCGGTGGCCGATGCCCCGCGTGAAGTGGTGATCCTGCAACCCCAGGAGCGCGAAGGCGGGCAGCCCCTGCATCTGCCCGCCGAAGTGCAGTCGCGCTATGTGACCTCGATGTCCTTCCGTGTCGCCGGCCAACTGGTGGAGCGCCGCGTGCACCTCGGCGACGTGGTGCGCAAGGGCCAGGTGCTGGCCCGCCTGGACCCTTCGGATGCCGACCAGAATGCCGCCTCCGCCCGCGCCGAACTGGCCTCGGCACGCCAGCACCTGGACGCGGCCGAGAAGCAGTTGCAGCGTGATACCGCCCAGGCCCGCGAACAATTGATCAGCGCCCAGCAACTGGAGCAGAGCCAGGATGCGCGCGCCGCTGCACTGGCGCAGTTCCAGGCGGCCCAGGCACGTGCCTCGGTGGCCGGCAACCAGCGCGACTACACCACCCTGGTGGCCCAGCATGACGGCGTCATCAGTGCCGAGCAAGCCAATACCGGCGACGTCCTCAACCCAGGTTCGCCGGTCTATTCGCTGGCCTGGTCGGGCGCCGTGGATGTGGTGACCGATGTCGCCGACCGCCAACTGGCCGGTCTGCAGCCCGGCCAGCCGGCCACCGTCACCCTGGCCGCGTTGCCGGGCAAGACCTTCAAGGGCAAGGTGCGCGAAGTCAGCCCTGCCGCCGACCTGCAGAGCCGCACCTATCGCGTCAAGGTCACCCTGGAACAACCCGACGCCAGCGTGCGCCTGGGCATGACCGGGGATGTCGTGATCACGCCCGACGTCCCCTCCGGCCAGGCCAAGGTATTGCTGCTGCCGGCGACGGCGCTGTTCCATCAGGCTGGCAAGCCGGCAGTCTGGATCGTCGGTGCCGAAGGCAAGCTGGAACTGCGGCCGGTGACGGTATCGGCCTATGGCGAGCGCAGCATTTCGCTGTCGCAGGGCGTGGCTGCGGCTGACAAGGTGGTGGTGCAGGGTGTGCATACCCTGACCGCAGGCGAGAAGGTCAAGCCGGTCGCTCCGCTGCACGCCGAGGACTTCGCCCTATGAGCGCGCCCGGCCGTTTCAATCTCTCCGCCTGGACCCTGCAGCACCAGGCGCTGGTGACCTTCATCCTGGCGCTGGTGACGCTGCTGGGCATGGGCTCCTACAACCGGCTCTCGCAGTCCGAAGACCCGCCCTTCACCTTCAAGGTGATGGTGATCCAGACCGACTGGCCCGGTGCCACTGCGCGCCAGGTGCAGGAGCAGATCACCGACCGCATCGCCCGCAAGCTGCAGGAAACGCCGGATGTGGACTTCCTGCGCAGCTATTCCCGCGCCGGCCAGTCGCAGCTGTTCTTCACCATCAAGGACACCGCGCCCGCTTCGCAGGTGCCGCAGACCTGGTACCAGGTGCGCAAGAAGGTCGGCGACGTCGCCGCCACCCTGCCGCAAGGCGTCAAGGGACCTTACTTCAATGACGAATTCGGCGACGTCTACACCAACATCTATGCACTGGCCGGCGACGGCTTCACGCCCGCACAACTGCGCGACTATGCCGACCAGTTGCGCGGCGAACTGCTGCATGTGCCGGGCGTGGCCAAGATCGATTACTTCGGCGAGCGCCAGGAACACATCTACATCGACATCGGCAACGCCCGCATGACGCGCCTGGGCATCAGCCCGCAGCAACTGGCCGATGCCATCGGTGGCCAGAACGCGGTGGTGCCGGGCGGCCTGATCACCACCGGCAACGACCGTGTCTACGTCCGTCCCACCGGCCAGTTCGACAACCTGCGGGCACTGGAAGACAAGGTCATCCACCTCAACAACCGCAACTTCCGGCTGGGCGACATCGCCACCATCCATCGCGGCTACGACGAACCCCAGGAACAGGAAATGCGCGCCAACGGCCAGCCGGTGCTGGGCATCGGCGTGACCATGCAGCCCGGTGGCGACGTCATCCGCCTGGGCAAGGCACTGGATGCGCGTACCGAAGAATTGCGCAAGCGCCTGCCTGCCGGCCTGACCCTGACGGCGGTCTCCAGCATGCCGCACGCGGTGGAAAAGTCGGTCGACGATTTCCTCGAAGCCGTGGCCGAGGCCGTGGCCATCGTGCTGGTGGTGAGCCTGGTCTCGCTGGGCATCCGTACCGGCATGGTGGTGGTGATCTCGATTCCCATCGTGTTGGCGGTGACCTCGCTGTTCATGTACATGTTCGACATCGGCCTGCACAAGGTCTCGCTGGGTACCCTGGTGCTGGCCCTGGGCCTGTTGGTGGATGACGCCATCATCGCCGTCGAGATGATGGCGGTGAAGCTGGAGCAGGGCTGGAACCGCCGGCGCGCCGCCGCGTTCGCCTACACCAGCACCGCCTTCCCGATGCTCACCGGTACCCTGGTGACGGTGGCCGGCTTCCTGCCGATCGCCCTGGCCAAGTCCGGGACCGGCGAATACACCCGTTCCATCTT
Source organism: Herbaspirillum sp. AP02 (assembly GCF_015767275.1). Taxonomy (GTDB): domain Bacteria; phylum Pseudomonadota; class Gammaproteobacteria; order Burkholderiales; family Burkholderiaceae_D; genus Herbaspirillum. The sequence continues at coordinate 271,582 of NZ_JADWMY010000005.1, read as the reverse complement.
CGAGGTCTCGGCCATCGCGCTGCTGCTGTCGTGGCTGGCGGCGGTGGTGCTGATCCCGCTGCTGGGTTACCACATGCTCAAGGAAAAGCCGGGCGCGCTCACCGATGAACAGATCGCCGCCAATCCGCATGCCGGCCATGACGAGGAAGACCACGACCACCCCATCTACCAGACCCGCATCTACACCCTGCTGCGGCGCTCGGTGTCCTGGTGCGTGGCCTTCCGTGGCCGCGTGGTGATCGCCACCACCTTGCTCTTCATCGGTTCGCTGGCCGCCTTCGCGCTGGTGCCGCAACAGTTCTTCCCCAGCTCCGACCGCCCCGAACTGCTGATCGACATGCATCTGCCCGAGCGGGCCTCCTTCGAGGCCACCCAGCGCGAGGCGATCCGCATGGAAGCCCTGCTCAAGGACCGGCCGCAGATCGATCACTACATCAGCTTCGTCGGTGTCGGCGCGCCGCGCTTCTACCTGCCGCTGGACCAGCAACTGGCCAGCCCCAACTTCGCCCAGTTCGTGGTCACGGCCAAGTCGGTGGAAGAGCGCGAAGCCCTGGCCCACGCCCTGGAAGAGCCGCTGCGCAAGCAGTTCAGCGGCGTACGTACCCGCATGACGCGCCTGGAGAACGGCCCGCCGGTGGGCTTCCCGGTGCAGTTCCGCATCAGTGGCGAGCAGATTCCCAAGGTCCGCGCCATCGCCGAACAGGTCGCCGCCGAAATGCGCAAGGAGACCCGCGCCACCAACATCCAGTTCGACTGGGATGAACCGGCGCAGCGTTCGGTCTCCTTCGAGATCGACCAGAAGCGCGCCGGTGAGCTGGGCCTGAGCAGCCAGCAGATTTCCAACTTCCTGGCCATGCAACTGTCGGGCTACACCATCACCCAGTACCGCGAGCGCGACAAGCTCATCAGCGTCGATCTGCGCGCCCCGCGCAGCGAACGTGTCGACCCATCGCGCCTGGCCACGCTGTCCATGCCCACTCCCAACGGGCCGGTCCCGCTGGCGACCCTGGGCAAGTTCCACAACACGCTGGAATACGGCGTCATCTGGGAACGCAACCGCCAGCCCACCATCACCGTGCTGGCCGATGTGCGAGCGGGCGTGCAGGGGATCGACGTGACCAACGATGTCAACCAGAAGCTCGACGCGCTGCGCGCCGAGCTGCCGGTCGGCTACCGTATCGACGTCGGCGGCCCGGTGGAAGAAAACGCCAAGGCGCAGTCCTCGATCTCGGCGCAGATGCCGCTGATGTTCATCGCCGTACTGCTGTTGCTGATGGTGCAGCTGCAAAGCTTCGGCCGCACCCTGATGGTGGTGATGACCGCCCCGCTGGGTCTGATCGGCGTGGTCGGCGCGCTGCTGCTGTTCGGCCAGCCTTTCGGCTTCGTCGCCATGCTGGGGACCATCGCCATGCTGGGCATCATCATGCGCAACTCGGTGATCCTGGTGGACCAGATCGAGCAGGACATCGCCGCCGGCCGTGGCCGCTTCGACGCCATCGTCGGCGCCACCGTGCGTCGCTTCCGCCCGATCACGCTGACTGCGGCTGCTGCCGTGCTGGCGCTGATCCCGCTGTTGCGCAGCAACTTCTTCGGCCCGATGGCCACCGCCCTGATGGGCGGCATCACCATCGCCACCATCCTGACCCTGTTCTACCTGCCTGCCCTGTATGCGCTGTGCTACCGGGTCAAGCCGGATGAAACCCATCACCGCGATAACGCCGCGCAAGGGAGCCACTGATGAGCGCCGTCCGTTTTTCCAACGTCCCACGTCCCCTGGCGCTGGCCGCTGCGCTGCTGGTCTCCGGTTGCGCACTGGGTCCGACCGGCGAGGCACCGGCCTCGCCCCAGCCGGCCCACTATGCCGTCGATGCCACACCCACCACCCTGGGGCCACAGGAGGCGCGCCAGAAGTTCGTGCTCGGCCAGCGTGCCGTGCCGCATTGGTGGCGTGCCTATGGTTCGCCGGAACTCTCGGCATGGGTAGATGAGGCGCTGCGCAGCAACCATTCCCTGGCCCAGGCCGATCGCAACCTGGCCGCCGCCCGCCTGCAGTTGCGTGCCCAGATCGATGAATCACTGTGGCCTACCATCGATGCGGTCGGCCAGGCCCAGCGCCAGCGTGCCCTGGGCCTGCCCAATCTGGGGCCGACCACCAACCTGTACAACGTCTTTGCCGGCCAGATCCGCGCCAGCTACACCTTCGACCTGTTCGGGGTGGAGCGCTTCGCCAACTCGGCTGCGGCGGCCCAGGTGGATGCGCAGTCCTATCAGTTCGATGCGGCGCGTCGTTCGGTGGCAGCCAATGTGGTGATCACGGCCATCAACGCCGCGTCCCTGCACGCGCAGGTGATGCATACCGAACGCCTGGTGGCGCTGGCCGATGCCGATGTCGAGGAGATGCAGCGCCGGCTGGCACTGGGTGCGGTGTCACAGGATGAATTGCTGTCGGCGCAGGCCAGCGCGCAGTCGCTGCGCGCCAGCCTGCCCGGCATGAAAGCGCAGTGGCAGGCCTCGCGCCATGCGCTGGCGGTGCTGATGGGACGTACCCCGGACGCTGCGCCTGCCGACCTGGATATCACCCGCCTGCAGCTGCCCGGCGAAGTGCCGCTGGCCTTGCCCTCGGAACTGCTGCGCCAGCGGCCCGATATCCTGGCGGCTGACGCCGCATTGAAGGTGGCCGCGGCCGAGCAGGCGCTGGCCACGGCCGAGATGTTCCCCAGCCTGTCCATCAGTGCTTCCTTCGGTCAGTCCGGTTTTTCCTGGGCCAAGGCCACCAGCGGCGCGGGTGCGGTGTGGGGTCTGGGGGCTTCGCTGACGCAGCCGCTGTTCCACGGCGGCGCCCTCAGCGCCCGGCGCGATGCTTCTAAGGAAGCCTATCTCGCGGCCGAGGCCAATTATCGCCAGACCGTGTTGAATGCCTTCCAGAACGTGGCCGATAGCCTGGTGGCGCTGACCCAGGATGCTGATGCCCTGCAAGCCTCCACGGCGGCGCGCGCGGCCAGTGAGCAGGGCTGGCGCAATGCCCAGCGACGCGCCCAGCTGGGGGCCTACCCGGCCAGTGCCACCCGCGCCGGCGAACGCCAGTATCTCAATGCCAGGCTGGGCGAAGTGCGTGCCACGGCCAGCCGCATGAGCGATACCGCCACCCTGTTCCAGGCCATGGGCGTGGGTATCGAAGTGCCGGCCCAGCAGGCAGCGGCCAAGCCCTGAAGAGACAGGACGGGGGCGCCGGTGTGCGCTCCCATCCGGATCACCGTCTCAACCGCCCATGTATTGGTGGAACAGGTGGCTGAACAGCCGGGTCAGGTCTTTCATCAGCATCGCCCCGCCGCGACCGGCGTGGGCTTCGAACGCGATGCTCATCGTACCGATGAAGACGGCCAGGCGCAGGGTGGTGGTGTGCATGATGGGCTCCTTTTGGTGGTGGATTGCGGTGTCGATGGAGTCATCTTGCGCCGGTCCGGTCATGCCCGGATGTCAAAAAGCGACGCCAGCATTTCAGTTGAAATAAATTTTTCTCCCTGTCAGGGCTTCGTCAGTCTTCCCGCAAACAGCTCGGCTATATTCTCGCGAGATGGCAGGCCTGTATCGCCCAGGTCATCGCCATCGCCATTGTTATCACGCACGACAACAACGAAAATCCGCGCACGCGGGGAAAAACGAGAATCGGGGAATCCATGTTGAGAATGCTGGTATGCCTGGCAGCACTGCTGCTGGGTGGTTGTGCCTCCATCACGGGCACGCAGACGCAACCCATTTCGGTCCAGGCCACGCAAGGCAGCCAGATCGTTTCCGGCGCCACCTGCACGCTGAGCAACGATGCTGGCAAGTGGTATGTCAGGACGCCCGGCAGCGTCGCCATCAAGAAGAGTACCGCCGACCTGCTCGTGGAATGTGCCAAGGACGGCGTGGTCGGCCAGCAGAATGTGGTGTCCAAGGCCAATACGAATGTCTGGGGCAATATCCTGGTCGGCGGCGTCATCGGTTACGCCATCGATCGCAATAGCGGCGCCGGCTTCGATTATCCGGACGCCGTCACCGTGGCGCTCGGCGGCCAGTTGGGCGCCTTGCCAGGGACACCGTTGGCACCTGGCAAGACCGGGGCGGCGCCGGCCGTGGCCACCGGTCGCTGGCGGGCTGTGATGTCCTGCGACGCCAACCGCACCATCCCAGACAGCAAGCCCTATAACGCCAACTTCATCGCCGAGGTCGATGGCAACCGCGTGATGCTGCGACGGCGCACCAAGATCGCCGAGGAAGTGATGTCGGGTACCATCACCGGTGAGTCGCTGACCCTCAATGGTCTGGGCTACCGTTTCGAAAAGCCGGGCGTCTCGTGGGTGTTCCGGATCGATGGCGTCTTCATGGGCAATGCCAAGATCTATAACGGGAAAGGCGCCATGCTGACCAAGGCCGGCGTGGTCGCACGCGAATGCACGGTGGTGATGATCCACACGGATGTACCGCCGCCGGCACCCAAGAGCGAGGCGCCCGAGGTGGCGGCGGCACCTGCTGGTGCGCAATAAGGGGAACGGATTCAGCCCTTGCTGGCCCCGAAGGTGAGACCGGCCACGAACTGCTTCTGCATCACGAAGAACAGGATCACCGAGGGCAGGGCTGCCAGGATGGAGCCGGCCGAGACCAGGTTCCAGGCGGTGGTCCACTGCCCGCGCAAGGCCGCCACGCCCACCGTGATGGGCGCCACGTCATCGCCCTGGGTCAATACCAGTGCCCAGAAGTAGTCATTCCAGACGAAGGTGAAGACCAGCACCGCCAGTGCCGCCAGCGCGGGCCGGATCAGCGGCAGCACGATGCGGTAGAACACGGTCCACTCGCTGGCGCCTTCGATGCGCGCTGCCTCGATCATCTCGAAGGGCAGCTGCTTGATGAAATTGCGCAGGAACAGCGTGCAGAAGCCGGTCTGCATGGCGATATGGAACAGCATCATCCCGGTGATGGTGTTGAACAGGCCCAGCGACAGCGACAGGTCCCGCACCGGGATCATCAGGATCTGCTGCGGCACGAAGTTGCAGGCCACGAAGGTGGCGAAGAGCACCGTATTGCCGCGGAACGGGTAGGTCGACAGCGCAAAGCCAGCCATCGCCGCCAGCGAGATCGCCCCGATCACCGAAGGGATGGTGATCAGGCAGCTGTTCCAGAAGTAATGCAGCATGGGTGACGCGGTCAGCGCTTCGCGGTAGTTCTCCAGCATGGCGAAGTCCTGCGGCCAACCCCAGTAGTTGCCGGCCATCAGTTCGTCGTTGGAGCGCACCGAGGTCACCAGCGCGGTCAGCATCGGCAACAGCCAGATCAGCAGAGCCACCGGCACCGAGATACGGTACAGCGCCCGGTTGAGCGGCTTCCATTTTTCTATCGGCATGGGAAACATGGCGATCCCTCTTTTCTTCGTTAGCGTTCGGCGCGCAGCATGCGGCGCAGTTGATAGATGATGTAGACCAGCATGATGGCGAACAGGGTCACCGCCACCGCCGCCGAGTAACCCTGGCGGTAATACTTGATGGCCTGGTCGTAGGCGTAGTAGGCCAGCACGGTCGAACTCTCGTAAGGTCCGCCGCTGGTCATCACCGAGATCAGGTCGAAGCTGCGCAACGCACCGATGATGCTGACCACGAAGGCCATGAAAGTGGTCGAGCGTAGCTGCGGCAGGATCACGTAGCGCAGCATGCTCCAGCCCTTGGCGCCTTCCATGCGCGCCGCCTCCACCTGGTCGTGGTTCAGCGCAGTCAGCCCGGTGAGGTAGAGGATCATGCAGTAGGCGGTCTGCGGCCACAGCGCCGCGCAGATGATGCCGAAGGTGGCATAGCGGGCGTCGCCCAACACCGGTATCCCCTGTCCCAGGATCAGCGACAGCAGGCCGAAGCTGGGATCGTAGAACCAGCTGTAGATCAGTCCCACCACCACTCCCGAGAGCACGAAGGGCGCGAAGAACAGCGACTTCACCACGCGCATGCCGCGCACCTTCTGGTTCAGGTAGAGCGCGATGGCCAGGCCCATGGGCGGCGCCAGCAGGAACATCAGCAGCCACAGCACATTGTTCTTCAGGGCCGTGTAGAAGGTCGGTGCGTGGAACAGTTCGACGTAGTTGGCCAGGCCGACGAACTTGGGATCGGTCATGCCATCCCAGCTGAAGAAGCTGAGATAGATGGTGTACAGGATCGGATAGAGCACATAGACCAGCGTCATCACGCAGGCCGGCGCCAGGAACCAGAAGGCGGCGCGGTTGCGGCGGGCGGCGCTGCGCTGCGGGCTGCTGGCCGGGGTGGCTGATACGGCAGTGGCCGTTGCATCGGTCGCAGGCGGCTGCGCGGCGGAAGTGGGCGCGAGCATGGCGGGGTCTCCTTCAATTTCTGCGGGCCATTGCCGCCGCTGTCAGCGACCGGAATGGCCCGGGTGGGTCACTATCTGCCAGCGCTCAAGACTTCTTGTAGATGCGCTTGCGAGCCTGTTCCAGATCGTTGAGGACATCATCGAGCTTGTTTGGATCGCTGATGAACTTTTGCATGCCCTTCATGCCTTCATCGGCCATTTCCTTGGTCATGTCGCGATCATAGAACTGCGAGATGCCGCCCTTGGCATTGGACAGGATCTCGAAGCCGATGCGCGAGATCGGGTCGCTCGGTGCCGGCGACTTGCTGTTGGCCGGCAGCGATCCCAGGCCCTCGGCCAGCTTGGCGCTGATGGCGGGTGTTCCCACGAAGGCGATGAAGCGGTGCGCATCGGCCTTGTTGCGTGCCTTGGCCGGGATGTGGATCGATTCGGTCGGACCTTCCTCGGCGGTCGGCACGGCGGCATCGATGATGGGGAACTGGAAGTAACCCATCTCCGGTGCCAGCTTGGCCGGGAAGCCCTTGGCGATGAAGGTGCCCATCAGCATCATGGCGGCCTTGCCCTGGAACAGGAAGGGCTGGGCGCCGTCCAGGTCGTAGGACAGGGCGTTGTCGATGAAGACCTTGTTGTCGATCAGGCTCTTCCAGGCGGTATAGACCTTCTTCACGCGCGGGTCGGTGTAGGCCACGTCGCCGGCCATCAACTGCTGGTGGAAGGCATTGCCGTTGATGCGCAGGTCCAGGTAATCGAACCAGCCGGCCAGGGTCCAGGCGTCGCGACCACCGACGGCGACCGGGGCGATGCCGGCGGCCTTGAGCTTCTTGCAGGCTTCCAGGAATTCATCCCAGGTCTTGGGTTCGCCGGCGATGCCGACCTTCTTGAACAGGTCCTTGCGGTAGAACATGCCCCAGGAGTAGTAGACGGTCGGTGCCGAATATTGCTTGCCCTGCCAGGAGGACGCTTCCTTGGTGGAAGCGTAGGTGGTGTCCCAGCCGTTCTTCTTCCAGTCTTCGCTCAGGTCTTCCAGCAGGCCGCGGCTGGCGTAGAAGGCCATGCGCTCGCCGTTGTGCCAGTTGATGACGTCCGGCGCCTGGGTCGACAGCCAGCCCGGCAATTGCACCTTGTAGGCTTCTTCCTCGATGAAGGAGGCCTTGATCTCCACGTCCGGGTTGGCCTTCTTGAACTCATCCATCGTCGATTGCCATACTGCGCGCTGGACCGCCCCCTTGTAGGCGATGTTGACGGCCAGGGTACCAGCCAGGGCGGCGCTGCTCCAGGCGGATGCGGCCAGGCAGCCGGCGATCACGGTCATGCGAATCATCTTGTTCATTGTCGTCTCCGAATGTTGGTTTCAAAACAGCTGGGTGATCAATCCTGTGATCGATCTTGCGCAGCTTCTTGTACAGTTTCTGCCAAGTTCTTTGCCCATCGTGCGCAGGTCTCTTGCCTGCTTGTGCAGCGGCAGCCGTGGCTGCCGTGCGCTCTTCCAGAGTGAGGCCGGCGTCTTGCCTAATCGGGTTTGCTGCTGCGATAGATCGCCACACCCTGCGGCTCCAGCTTCGCCTGTCCCACCAGGAACTGCGCGGCATCGGCTTGCGGCAGCTGCACCGGCGCATCGCCATAGTTGAAGGCGAACTGCAGGCCACCGCGCTGCTGCAGGCGCAGGCCTTCCGGCAGTCGCTGCGGCGCCAGTCCGGCGGCGTGCGCCACCTCTTGGAAGTAGCGCGTGCTCAGGTCGGCATCGAAGATGCCGGCCAGATAATGGGCGCGTTCCTTGCGCACGATGGCGGGATGGCCATCCCCGAAGCGGGCGACGGTCTGCAGACCATCGCCATCGGCTTCGATCAGGTCGCGCCAGTAGCGGCCCTGTCCTTGTTCGCTCCCCCATTGCACCGGTTCGCTGACGTTGGGACGCATCGATTCCACACGCCAGACGCGCATCGGCAGCAACTCTTGCAGCGGCCCCGGCGGCAGCGTGTGGGGGATCTGCAGCGAGCCCGTCTTGGAACCGCTGCGGGGGCCGAACACCACCTGTGCGCCGCTTTTTGCAATGCGCCCCGGCAGGTCGTCCGGCACGATGGGCAGCGGCGGCACCACGATCATGGCATAGCCTTGCAGGTCCGCGTGCAGTGGCACGATGTCCACATCCAGGCCCAGTGCGCGCAGGGTGGAGTAATAGTCGAAGGCGAAGTGGGCGTATTCGAAGTCGATGCCCTGGAAATGGATCTCGAAGAGCCACTTGGCATCGTAGTCGAACAACAGCGCCACCTTGCCGCGTGGCTGTGCCAGCGTGCCATGGGTGGCTTCGACTGCGAGGATTTCCTGGGCCACGCGCTCGGCTTCCGATCCGCCGACGTCAAGGCGATTGTCGGGACGGTTCAGGCCGGCGTGCATCTGTTCCTGTGCGAACGGGCACTGGCGCCAGCGGAAGTAGGAGACGCAGCCGGCGCCGTGGGCGAAGGCTTCCCAGCTCCACAGGCGCACCATGCCCGGCAGCGGGTGCGGGTTCCACTGCGCCCAGTTCACCGGTCCCGGTTGTTGTTCCATGACCCAGAAGGGCTGGGCCGACATGCCGCGATAGAGGTCATGGTTGAAGCTGGCGAAATCCGGATGACCGGTGCGCAGCCAACGGGCCTTGGTGTCCTGGTCGAACCACATCACTTCCAGCGCACCCAGCGGATAGCTATCCCAGGTGGCCACGTCCAGGTCGGCCGCGACCGGATAGTGATCGAACTCCAGGAACATCTGCATGAAGTTGTGCACCATCAGTCGACCTGGCGAGAGTGGACGCAGAATCTCGACCTGCATGCGGTTGTAGCGCACCACCTCGTCGGAGGCGAAGCGGCGGTAGTCCAGGCGATGCGAAGGATGGGCTTCGGTGACGGTGCCGATGGGCGCATCGATTTCATCGAAGCTGCGATATTCCATGCTCCAGAACACCGTACCCCAGGCGCTGTTGAGCGCGTCGATGCTGCCGTAGCGCTGGCGCAGCCACTGGCGGAAGCGACGCTGCGCTGACGGCGAATAGCTGACCACGGTCTGGTGGCAGCCGTATTCGTTGTCCAGTTGCCAGGCGGTCACGGCCGGGTGCTGGCCATAGCGCTCGCCCAGCAGGCGCACGATGCGTTGCGATTCCTCGTAGTAGGAGTCGGACGAGAAATCGTAGTGGCGACGCGAACCGAAGGCGCGCTCGCGACCCTGGGCATCGACTGCCAGCACATCGTCATGACGGTCGATGAGCCACTTGGGGGGCGTCGCGGTCGGGGTGCACATTACCACCTCCAGACCCTGCCGGGCCAGCACCTCGATGGCGCGATCCAGCCAGTCCCAGCGCAGGTCGCCCGGCGACGGTTCGATGCGGCTCCAGGCGAATTCGCCGATGCGCACCTGCTTGATGCCCAGCGCCTGCATGCGTTGTGCATCGCTTTCCCACATGGCCTCGGGCCAATGTTCCGGGTAGTAACAGACTCCCAATCGTAACGACATGGTCGTGATTCCTTAGCGGTAGTGAAGCGTGGAAGGAGAGGTGCGGCGGCGGTCGCGGCCGCCACCGTAGGTTCAGGCCGCCGCAGCCAGACCGGGAGCGACTTGCCTGCGCGCCAGCGCCACGCCGTCCTGGTCGAAGAGATAGGTGCAGTCGGGAGACACCGAGACGCGCAGCCGTTCGCCACGGGCGATGTGGGCGTCGCCAGCGGCCTTGGCCACCAGCGGTTGGCCGGCCGGCTCATCCAGATGCACGTAGGTCTGCTCACCCAGCCGTTCCACCAGCACGACTTCACGGGTGATGCCGTACTGGCTCTGGTGGCCGCTATGGCTGTTATGGCCGATTTCCATATGTTCAGGCCGCACGCCCAGCGTCAGTAGCTGGCCGGGCTGCACGGTGCCTTGCGCGGCCACCAGCACGGTCTCGTCGCTGTTGGTCAGGCGCACCAGGATGCCGTTGTCCTGCGCGCCCACCACCTGTACCGGCATGAAGTTCATGCGCGGCGAACCGATGAAGCCAGCCACGAAGCGGTTGCGCGGATGGTGGTACAGCTCCATGGGCGTGCCGATCTGGGCGATGCTGCCGAAGCGTTGCGTGTCTGCCCCGGCGTGCAGCAGCACGATGCGGTCTGCCAGGGTCATGGCCTCGACCTGGTCGTGCGTGACATAGACCACGCTGGCCTGTTCGAACTGACGATGCAGGCGCGCGATCTCGATGCGGGTCTGGCTGCGCAGGGTGGCATCCAGGTTGGACAGCGGCTCGTCGAACAGGAACACGCCGGGACGTCGCACGATGGCACGTCCGATCGCCACCCGCTGACGCTGGCCACCCGACAATTCCTTGGGCTTGCGCTGCAGCAGTTCTTCCAGCTGCAGGATGCGTGCGGCCTCGCGCACCTTTTGTTCGATCTCGGCCTTGGGCAGCTTGGCCAGGGTCAGGCCGAAGCTCATGTTCTCGAACACCGTCATGTGCGGGAACAGCGCATAGCTCTGGAACACCATGGCCACCGCGCGCTGCGCCGACGGCACATCGTTGACGCGGCGACCACCGATGAAGAGGTCGCCGGAGGAGAGGTCTTCCAGTCCCGCGATCACCCGTAGCAAGGTCGACTTGCCACAACCCGAAGGGCCGAGGAAGACACAGAATTCATGCTCGCCGATGTCGAGGTCCACGTTGCGGATCACCGGCGGGGCATCGCCGTAGGCTTTTTGTGCTGCACGCAAGCTGATGCTGGCCATCACGTCTTCCTTACAGAAATGGATTGCAGGTCAGGCCGCCGCAAGGACCGGGCGGAGGTCAGGTTAAGCGGAAGGTTAAGCGCTTAATCAAACGATCCAAAAAAAAGATCGCCTGAGTTTCCTGTATGCAATCGGGGTTGTCTCCACGTCGTTGTTCTGATCGTGTTGCCGCCTTGAGACGGCAAATAGTTTGGGTCGATCATACCCATCTTGAATCGGCCCTGCAACAACAATCCTGTAACCGCTGGCCGACAGGATTTTGTCAGCCGGACGTGCTGCGGAGCACACCGGTGCGGTGTGCCGCGTTGACAAGCCCGGCATAAGCGGATTGAATGCGAGGGCTTCCAACTCCATGCAGCCATGACCACCTTATCCGAAGTCGCCCGTCTGGCCGGTGTCACCTCGGCCACCGTCTCCAATGTCCTGCGCCAGCGCGGCAAGGTCGGCGAGCAGACGCGCCAGCGCGTGCTGGACGCCGTCGCCCAGCTCGGCTACCGGCCCCACCTGACGGCGCGTGCACTGGCCGAGGGGCGGGCACCGACGCTGGCGCTGGTGGTCTCCAGCATCGCCAACCCCTTCTATCCCGAATTCGCCCTGGCGGCCGAACGTGCCGCGCGCGAGCGTGGCCGTTTCCTGATCGTCTGCAATACCAATGACGATCCCGATACCGGGCGGGCCTACCTCGACCAGATCGCCGGCACACTGTCCGACGGCGTGCTGATCATGAATGCCAACCTGCCCATGGATGAGCTGCGCAAGACCGAGCAGCGCGGTGCGCCGGTCGTGCTGTGCATGTGGGAGAAGCCCGATGCACCGCCGGAGCTGCCCTGCATTGCGGTGGATTTCCATGAGGCCGGCGCCGTTGCAGCGCGTCATCTGCTGGGGCTGGGCCACCAGTGTTTTGCCGCGCTGGTGGGCAGCAAGAAGAGTGGTATCCATGCCGAACGCTATCGCGGATTTTCCCGCGCCTGCGCGCAGGCCGGGCACAAGCATCCGCTGCAGCGCACCCGCTACATCAACGACACTGTCGAGGCCGGTTATCGCGCTACGATGGAACTGCTCAAGGAGCATCCTGAGGTGACCGCCATCTTTGCCAGCAATGACCTGCCGGCATTGGGGGCGATGAACGCCATTGCCGATCTCGGGCTGAACGTACCGCGTGACATTTCAGTCACCGGCATCACCGATATCCAGTGGGCGCGGGTCTCGCGTCCGGCGCTGACCACGGTCGCGGTGCCTACCGAGGAAGCGGCCCGCATGTCCATCGATCTGCTGCTGGCATTGATCGAGCGCCGCAGCCCGTCACCGGTGATGCGGGTGACGGCCACGCCACAGCTGGTCCAGCGCGCCTCGACCGCGGCGCCACGCAAGCATAAGGGCTGATCAGCGCACCTGCAGGCTCTCCAGATACGCACAGAACATGTCGGCCATGGCTTCGCCGTAGGCGCGGATGGTCTTGGGCTGCTGCGCGCTGCGCGAGAGATGTTCACCCACCGAGGAGAGCGTGGTCATCACCAGTTCGCCGGCGCGCTTGCGGCGCTGTGCCGGCACGCCCGGCAAGGCTTCGCGCATGAAGGCGGCGATGATGGCATCCCACTCCTGGATCAGCGCCTCGGACTCCACCGCATCGCGATAGAGCGGCGCTGCATCGGCCAGCGCCAGCCTGACCTGGGCTTCCTCGAATTCACTGCGGATGAAGGCATGCACCAGTTCCCGTAGCCGCCTGGCGGGTGGCTTGCGCTGGTCCTGCAGCAACTGGCGCACCATCCCGGTGGTCTGCTGCCATTCGTCGGCCTGCAGGCGGAACAGGATGGCCGCCTTGTTGGGGAAATACTGGTACACCGACCCCACGCTCACGCCAGCCCGCTCGGCCACCCGCGCTGTCGTGAAACGCTGCGCCCCCTCGCGCAGCAAAACCTGAACAGCGGCTTCGAGAATGGCGGCGACCAGTTCGGTCGAGCGGGCCTGCTGCGGCGTCTTGCGCAGGGAAATCTGGGGCCGGCGGGGCTTGGACATGGTGCGGGAAGTGGTCGTAGGGAATGCGAATGGAAAACCTGACGAAATGATCGCATACTGCAAATCGACAGGATGTGACGGATTCGTCGCATTCTAGCCTGAGCGGCCGCCAGGTTCAATCGCGCTGGCATTCGCGCTAGCTTTCGCACTGGCACCGGCCGCGCAGGCATCTTTCCTTCGCTTCTTTCCAAGGACTCACCATGAACAGCAATCCGGCTGACAAGCCTGCTTCCGTGACACCGCTGGCCAGCCCCGGCGCGGCGGTCTTTCTCAAACTTGCACCGCTGACGTTGGCGGTCTTCATCGCCTTTCTCACCATCGGCCTGCAGTTGCCGGTATTGCCCCTGCATCTGCAGGATGCTTTGGGCATGCATGCCACCATGGTCGGCGTGGTGGTTGGTGCGCAGTTCGCGGCGGCCCTGTTGTCCCGCTCCTGGGCGGGCAACCAGGCCGACCTGCATGGGGCCAAACGTGCCGTGGTCAAGGGCTTCATTGCCGCTGCGATCTCGGGGCTGATCTATCTGGCTTCCCTGGTCTTGCTGGAGTGGCCCACGCTGTCGGTGCTGGTCCTGCTGGCCGGGCGCGTGATGCTGGCCCTGGGCGAGAGCCTGGTGGTCACCGGCACCATGAGCTGGGGCATTGCGCTGGTCGGCCCGCAGCATGGCGGCAAGGTCATGGCCTGGCTGGGCATCGCCATCTATGCCGCCATGGCCTGCGGGGCGCCGCTGGGGGTGGCGGTCAGCCATATGTATGGATTTGCCGGCATCTGCCTGGTGAGCCTGGCCATTGCCCTGCTGGCACTGGCGGTCATCGCCGGCCTGCGCCCGGTGGCGCCCAGCGCCAGTCGTCGCACGCCCTTCTACAAGGTGTTGGGCGCGGTATGGCAACCTGGGCTGGGGCTGGCCTTGTCCAGTGTCGGATTCGGTGTCATCACGGCGTTCATCGCGCTGCTGTTCGCCGCGCGTGGCTGGGGCGATTCTTCGCTGGCCTTTACCAGCTTCGGCTTGGCCTTCATCATCGCCCGCCTGCTGTTTGCGCATCTGCCGGATCGCATCGGTGGTGCCAGGGTGGCCCTGGTCTGCGTGCTAATCGAAGCCCTGGGTCAGTTGCTGATCTGGCGGGCCAATGCCAGCGCGCTGGCCTATGCCGGTGCAGCCCTGACCGGCTTCGGCTATTCGCTGGCCTTTCCCGGCTTCGGCGTGGAGGCGATGCGCCGCGCTCCACCGCAGACCCGTGGATTGGCGATGGGCGCCTACGTGGCTTTCCTTGATCTGTCGCTGGGCGTGACCAGCCCCCTGGCCGGCGCATTGGCCAGTCAGGTGGGTGTGCAGGGTGTGTATCTGGCGGGAGCGGTCCTGGTGGGATTGTCGACGCTGGTGGCGCTGCATCTGATGCGCTCACCCGGCGAGGGGACATGAGCACCGGCGGGTAGCGCGTCAGGCCCTAGGGCGCCGACATGAAAACGCCGCTGTCTGTGCAGCGGCGTCATTCGTTTGCAGCGGGTCTTGCGTATCTCAGGCGTTGCGTGGATTGCGCCCGTGCTTGCGCTGATACATGGCCTGGTCCGCCGCATGCAGCAGTGCGCTGAAGTCGCACATTTCCGATGGTGTGACAGTGGCCGCGCCCAGGCTGATCTCGATGTCGGTATGCGGCCACTTCACCCGCGCCACCGCCTGCTTGATGCGATCGGCAACCTGCTGTGCACCGGTCTCGTCGGTATCGGGCAGGATCAGCGAAAACTCGTCGCCGCCGTAGCGTGCCAGGAAATCACTGGCGCGTAACGGCGAACGCAAGACCCGCGCCAATTGTTCGAGCAAGGCATCGCCGGCCGGGTGGCCGTAGGTGTCGTTGTATTGTTTGAAGTAATCCACATCGACCATGAGCATCGACAACGGCCGCGCATTGCGCAGGTGCCGTGTCCATTCCTCGCGCAGGCGGGAGTCGAAGCTGCGACGATTGCCGATGCCGGTCAGCGAGTCGGTCATGGTCTGCTGTTCCAGCTTCTGCATGGCACGATGAGTGTCGAGCAGGGCTTCGAGCTGGCGGCCCAGTTTCAAAAAGGCGTCGCGCTGCGCCGCGGCCAGCGTACGTGGTGCGCGATCCATTACGCACAGCGTGCCCATGATGTCGCCATTGCCCGACACCAGCGGTACGGCGGCATAGAAGCGCACCGGTGGGGTGCCGTTGGCCAGGGCGCTGACAGCAAAGCGTTCGACGGTATGCAGATCGGTAATCTCGGTGACCACGCCAGGCGTGCGAGCGGTCATATCGCACAGCGAAAAGTCCACGGCGTTGCGCAACACGCCAGTCTGACCGGGGAAGTGCCACCACTGATTGCGGCTGTCGCCACGGCCATTGATCACCGACAGGTAGGGCTGCTGCAGCCCGATGTCGGCGTGCAGCTGGCTGAACATGCCCATGGGAGTGCCACACACACTCGATGCCAGGGAGATGAAATCGGACAATGCCGGTTCCAGCCAGGCATCGGCGTCGCTGTCGGTGTGCGCGAGTTCGACGCGGGTGTTGACCAGTCCGCGTTGGCGGCCTTGGGTACGCTGGAAGAGGGAGCGTTCGGGAGTGTACTGGGCGTGCAAATCTCGAATGTTCATGGCGCGTTACTCTTGAGGGTTGGATTTCGTTTTAATTTGGTCGCCGTCAGTGCGTCGTGTGATGCGGTGGAAGGACGGCGTGGCAGGTTCTGGTGCGCGAACGGAAATATTTTTCTTCTTCATGAATCGCACAATCATGTTGCCCTGCGACATCAAGGTAGCAGATCACGTCCCGAAGTAAACCGCTTTGGAACATCCGCTTACAATTTATACCTGCTGGTAGCGCAAACGATGCCATTCCGATCACATAAGAACAGCTTCGCTGATCATGCCGACAATTGACGTTTTGTTAGTGTCTTCATAGAGATGCATAACAATAATTTGCGCGTTCAGGAATGCACATCGGACAGCACCACTTTCGCGTGTCAGCGGATTCTTATATTGCTCTGCAATACGGCGAAAAAAGGCGACATTCAGGCGTCGCCGACAAGCGACAAAACTGCGTCGCTACAAGGCGACGATTAATGCTTGCAAAGCTGCGCGGTCGTAAATAAACTCTGCCGTTCCTTGTTAGATCCGATCAACGTTTTTGAAAGCAGAGATGTCGACCCAGCCCAAAGCAGGCGCAGTCCTGTTCGCCAAAGATGTAGCCCGTCTCGCCGCGTTCTATGCGCAGGTGCTGGCGGTGGTTCCCAAGCATGCCCACGCTGAAAAGGTAGTGATCGAGGCCGAAGATTTCCTGCTGGTGATCCATGCCATTCCGCCTGCCGCCGCAGCCACGGTGGACATCAGCGCGCCACCGGTGTTGCGCGAGAACGTGCCGGTCAAGCTGTTCCTGCCGGTGCGCTCGCTGGCCCAGGCCAGGTTGAGCACGCAACAGCTCGGCGGTGGCTTGAAGCCGCCCGAGGCCGAATGGAGCGGTCCGGATTTCCGTGCCTGCGATGGCTTCGATCCGGAAGGCAATGTGGTGCAATTCCGCGAAGTCGCACGCGAGCCGGCGCTAGCTTCCTGAGCGCATTGCCGCTGACCTTGCAGAAGAACAAGACTGGTCAGCGCAGCGCTATCAACAGCACCAAAAAAAGAAGCCGTCCGGCAAACACCGGACGGCTTTTTCGCTCATGCATTCCTACACTCGGGCAACTCGACGCGGCGCTACCGCCCTCGCGTGCCGTGATGTGCTGTCGCGCTTACTGCACGGCGAGCTTGAAGTAGGTTTCACGCTGCATGTCCACCACGTCCACCGTGATCTGCACCTGGGTCTGTGCCGGCCAGATCCGGTCCTTCTGGATGGCCGCGCCCAGCAGGTCGGCGACCTGCTTTTTTTCTTCCAGCGTGCGGCCGGTCAGGATGGACAGGCGCAGCGCCACGAAGGCGCGCTTGGCGTCGGCGGCGGTGCCGACCAGGTAATCATCCAGACGCACTGCACGCGCCTTGATGGCGTTTTCATCAAAGTGTCCGCTGGCCACCAGTGCCTGGTTGAGCTTGAGCAGGGTGGGCTGTACGTCGAGGGTGAGATTGCCGGTGTATTCCACAACGAGATGGGGCATGGTGGTTCCAATCCTTGTTAGGTAGATGAGGGATGTGCGGGCTAAGGCTGCCTGCGACTGTAAGTCAAAACCGCCGACGATGATATTGGTGTAAACGATTAGCCGGCCAGGTAAGCGGAAAGCTTGCCCAGGTCCACATTGCCGCCGCTGATGATCACGCCTACCCGCTTGCCCTGCAACTGATCCTTGAGCTTGCGCGCGGCGGCAAAGCCCAGGCAGCCGGTCGGCTCCACCACCATCTTCATGCGTTCCGCGAAGAAGCGCATGCCAGCGATCAGTTCCGCATCGCTGACGGTGTGGATGTCGTCCACCAACTGGCGGATCACCTCGAAGGTGTACTTGCCCAGGTGCTGGGTCTGCGCGCCATCGGCGATGGTCTTGGGGGTATCGATATGGACCACATGACCGGCGCGCAGCGATTGCTGGCCGTCGTTGCCGGCCTCCGGTTCCACGCCGTAGATCTTGCAGTCCGGTGCCAGCGCGCGGGCCGCCAGCGCTGCACCCGACAGCAGGCCGCCGCCGCCCACACAGACGAACAGCGCATCCAGCGGCCCGCTCTCCTGCAGCAGTTCCAGCGTGGCCGTGCCCTGGCCGGCCATCACGTGCGGATGATCGTAGGGCGGGATCAGCGTCATCTTGCGCTCGGCCGCCAGGCGTGCGCCGATGGCTTCGCGGTCTTCGGTGTAGCGGTCATAGGTGACCACTTCGGCACCATAGCCACGGGTGGCGGCGACCTTGGCCGCCGGCGCATCCTGCGGCATCACGATCACTGCGGGGATGCCCAGCAACTGCGCGGCCAGCGCCGTACCCTGCGCGTGATTGCCTGACGAGAAGGTGATCACCCCGTGACGACGCTGGTCCGCATCGAATTGCGAGAGCGCATTCATCGCCCCGCGGAACTTGAAGGCGCCCATGCGCTGGAAATTCTCGCACTTGAAGAACAGTTGCGCGCCAAGCTCGGCGTCCGCAGTGCGCGAACGTAGCACCGGCGTCCTGTGCGCCCAGGGCTTGATACGTTCGGCGGCCAGCAGGACATCGGCGAAGCTGGGCAATTCGGTAGCGCTGGAGACGGGGATCATGGGTTTCCTTTGGAAGGCAGGGGTGGAGTCGAAGGGAGTCGGAGGGATTCGGTGGCGCAATGGGAGCGCTGAGCCGCCGTCGATGCGGGGCGGATCAGTCCTTTTCGTCGTTGTAGACCGTCGCACGGGAGATGCCCAGATGCGCCGCCACGATCTCGGCAGCCCGGCGCACATCCATGCAGCCGCTCTGGCGCAGCTCGCGCATCAACTGCCGGCGATCCTCGGCCTTGAGGCTGCGTGGCGTGGTCGACAGGCGCGTCGCAAAATCGTCGATACGACCGCGCAAGGCGTCTGCGCCAGCCGGTTCCAGCGTCTCGGCCACGCGTACTGCGCCGTCGATGCCGCCGAACTGACGCAGCATGCCTTGCAGGGCGCCGAACAGGGTCAGGTCGATGTTCATGCACAGTGCCGCCACGTACTTGCCATCGGCATCCTTGATGCCGATCGAGGTGCTCTTGGCTTGACGCCCGTCGGGCAGGGTGTTGGCGTAGTTGGTCAGCACTTGCGGATAGCTTTCGTCGG
Source organism: Herbaspirillum sp. AP02 (assembly GCF_015767275.1). Lineage (GTDB taxonomy): Bacteria > Pseudomonadota > Gammaproteobacteria > Burkholderiales > Burkholderiaceae_D > Herbaspirillum. Next base: position 252,799 of record NZ_JADWMY010000005.1, on the reverse strand, counting down.
CGATGCGCGCCAGGCCCAGTTCGGTGGTGGCGTCGCCTACTTCGCGTCCGGACAGGTTGTTGTGCAGGGCCACGATGGAATGGTCCGCATCACGCAGGTCGTGCAAGACCACTTCGCAGAAAGGCGCGAAGGTCTCGCCCAGGCCACGCGCAACCTGCTGCAATTGCGACAGCAGCAGGGCGTGGTCGGGGCGGTCGGGTTTCTTTTTACGGGAGCGTGAAGTCATGCGATACATATTATCTAAATTTAGACTTTGCGTATACTCGGCTCCACCCTGTCTGGGCGAGGGCCTGCTACCATGAGCTTCCGTTCATACGAGGTTGGCGATGCTGACGACCTCCCGTTGCGAGAGCCCGGCCCATGCGAGATCTGCCCCCCACCGCCACCTTGCGCGCCTTCGAAGTCGCTACCCGGCACGCTACCTTCACTGCCGCCTCCGAGGAGTTGCACGTCACCCAGAGCGCGGTCAGCCACCAGCTGCGGCATCTGGAAGAACTCTGGGGCGTGCAGTTGTTCCAGCGTGGCAAGTCGCTGACGCTGACCCCGGCTGGCGCCGCATTGGCACCGGTAGTGCGGGAGTTCTTCATGAAGCTGGAAACCACCCTGGGCGAACTGCGCGAGCAGAATGGACGCGTCAGGCTCAAGGTCAGCACCACCTATTCCTTCGCCCTCAAGTGGTTGTTGCCGCGACTTCCCGATCTGGCGCAGGCCCATCCCGACATCCTGGTCACGCTGGAGACCACCGACGCTGCCATCCGCTTCATGCCCGGCGAGCCGGATGTCGCCATCCGCTTTGGCACCGGACCCTACCCGGGCCTGTTCTCCGAGTTCCTGTTTCGCGAACAGATCTTCCCGGTGGTCAGCCCGAGCTTGCTGCAACGCCTGGGCAAGCCGCGCAAGCCGGCTGACCTGCTGCGCTATCCCCTGCTCACCCGTGCCGGGGCCGACATGGTGCCGAAGTGGGACCTGTGGTTCCAGCAGGCAGGTGTGGCCGCGCCGGCCCTGCGCGAGAACGTACGCCTGGCCGATACCAACATGACCATCGAAGCTGCGTTGCTGGGCCAGGGCGTGGCGCTGGCCCGCAGTGGCCATGTGGAACAGGAGCTGGCCGGCGGCAGCCTGGTCAGGCTGTTCACGTTGGCCCTGCCTTCGCCCTTGGCCTACTACTTCGTCTGTCCCCAGGGAGTGGAGTCGCAGCCGCATGTGGCCAGCTTCCGGGCGTGGATGATGGCGCAGTCTTTGCAGGCTGCGCAGGCTTATTGACACTGGCAGCAAGGATGGCATGAGTAATCGCTCATGCCGGGATGAGGAGACTTCGCTTGGGTCCGCGCCCGCACATGCTTACCATGGCGCATGTCCTTGCCCATCGTCCTGCTCATCCTCTTCGCCGCCTTCCTGCATGCCGCCTGGAACGCCCTGCTGCGCGCCGGTGGCGACCGCCTCTGGTCGATGACCGTGATGTGCATGGCAGTGGCCCTGGCCAGCCTCGCCGCCATACCTTTCCTGGCTTCGCCGCTACCGGCCAGCTGGCCTTATGCGGCCGGCTCGGCGTTGCTGCACGTGGGGTACAACCTGTTCCTGGTGCGCAGCTACCGGGCCGGTGAGCTGGGCCAGACCTACCCGATTGCACGCGGATGTTCGCCGGTCCTGGTGACCCTGGGCGCGGCCGTCTTCGCAGGCGAACAGATGAGCGCGGTCGTCCTGCTGGGCATCGTACTGGTGTCGGGTGGCATCGTGGCCCTGGCGTTTCGCCGAGGCGGGCTGGCGCTGCCTGGCCTGCCTTATGCGCTGGCGACCGGTTGTTTCATTGCGGCCTACAGCGTGGTCGATGGCATCGGCGTGCGTCTTTCGGGGGCGCCGCTGGCCTATACCGCTTGGATGTCGGCGGGCTGGGGTCTGCTCATGCCGCTGGTCTACCTCGTGCTGCGTCGTCCACGCAACCCGCGTGTGCTCTTCATGTTGCAGCCGGGATTCGTTCGCGCCTTTGCCGGCGGACTGGTCTCGCTGCTGGCCTACGGCATCGTCATCTACGCCATGGACCTGGCACCGATGGGTGCAGTCTCGGCGCTGCGCGAGACCAGCGTGCTGTTTGCAGCACTGATCGGCTACCTGTTCCTGGGCGAATCCCTGGGCCCGGCGCGCCTGCTGGCGTGCGCTGCCATTGCTGCCGGCACGGTCCTGATCGGCTGAACCGGACATGGGCCAGGCGCTGCCAGACAGGTTTCCCGTTTTACTTTTCGGAGAATGACAATGTCCGTCCCCACCCCATCCCCTCTGATCCTCATCACCGGCGCCAGCCGTGGCATGGGCGCCGCCACGGCCCGGTTGGCCGCTGCACGCGGCTACGATGTCGCGCTGAGCTACCTGGCCAACGAGCGGGCGGCCCAGGCCGTCGCCGACGACGTGCGCAGGCTGGGGCGGCGCGCCCTGGCGGTGCAGGCCGACAGCGCCGATCCGGAGCAGGTGGCCAGGCTCTTCGCCGCCATCGACGAACACTTCGGGCGCATCGATGTGCTGGTCAACAATGCCGCGATGCTGGAGCGGCAATCCCGGCTGGAAGACCTGGGTTATGCACGCATGCAGCGCGTCTTCGCGGTCAACGCCATCGGCCCCATGTTGTGCGCCCAGCAGGCAGTGCGGCGCATGGCCTATCGCTATCAGGGGCGCGGCGGCGCGGTGGTCAATATCTCCTCGGCCTCGGCCCGGCTGGGCAGCCCCAACGAATATGTCGACTACGCTGCTTCCAAGGGCGCGCTGGAGACCTTCACCACCGGCTTCGCCAAGGAGGTGGCCCGTGAGGGCATCCGCGTGAATTGCGTCCGGCCGGGGCACATCTACACCGAGATGCATGCCAGTGGCGGCGAACCGGATCGGGTCAACCGGGTCAAGGAAAGTATCCCGATGGGCCGGGGTGGCCAGCCCGAAGAGGTGGCGCGCGCGGTGCTGTGGCTGGCCAGCGAAGAAGCCTCGTTCATCACCGGGACCTTTCTCGACGTCACCGGCGGCAAGTGAGCCGCTGCCCCACCGGGATTGTGGTCAGGAGCAGGGGCTGAAGCTCGCCCGTCTCAGGCCGCGATCTTGTGCACCCGCGACAGGAAGGCGCGGGTCGCCGCCTGGGTCGGCGCATCGATGACCTGGGCCGGTGGGCCGGCCTCGACCACCACGCCATCGCGCATGAAGATAACCTTGTCGGCGACCTCCCGGGCGAAGGCGATCTCGTGCGTGACCAGGATCATGGTCATGCCACGCTCGGCCAGTTGCTTGATCACGTTGAGGACTTCCCCGACCAGTTCCGGATCCAGCGCCGAAGTCGCCTCGTCGAACAACATCACCTCCGGGTCCATCGCCAGCGCACGGGCGATGGCCACACGCTGCTTCTGGCCGCCGGAGAGCTTCTCCGGATACATCTCTGCCTTCTCCGCCAGGCCGACTTGCGCCAACAGTTTCATGGCCTGCGCGCGTGCATGCGCCTTGGGCCGGCGCAACACGGTCACCGGACCTTCCATGACGTTCTGTGCCACCGTCATGTGCGGGAACAGGTTGAAGTGCTGGAACACCATGCCGGTCTGCGCTCGAAACTGTGCCATGGTGCGGTCGCTCAGCTTTGCTGGCACGGTCTGGTCGAAGTCGAAGCATTCGCTGCCGATCTTGATGACGCCATGGTCGGGCGCGGCCAGCAGGTTCAGGCAACGCAGCAGCGTCGACTTGCCCGAACCGGAAGGCCCGATCAGGGCGACCACTTCACCCCTGGCGATTTCCAGATTGATCTCCTTGAGGACTTCCTGCTGACCAAAGGACTTCTTCAGGCCGCGTACCGAAATCATGATGGGTTTGCTCATGGACGCTTTCTCAGGTCTTGATCTGATGCAGTTCCAGGCGCTTGGCCAGTACCGTCGCGGGGAACAGGATGATGAAATAGAGCAGCGCCACCAGCGTGTAGATCTCCAGCGGCCGGTAGGTATCATGCGCGATCAGTTGCCCCTGATAGACCAGATCCGGCACCGCCAGTACCGACAGCAGCGAGGTATTCTTCAACTGCATGATGGACTGGCTGACCAGTGGTGGCGTCATGCGCCGGAATGCCTGCGGCAGCACCAGGCGGTGCATCACCTGCCAGCGGGTCATGCCGATGGCCTGGCCGGCCTCGGTCTGTCCGGTATCGATGGAGACGATCCCGCCCCGTACGATTTCCGAATAGAACGCGCCGCCGTACAGCGTCAATGCCAGCGCCGCCGCCATCCAGGGCGAGAGTTCTATGCCCATGAGTACCGGCAAGGCGTAGTAGAACCAGATCAACTGCACCAGCACCGGCGTACAGCGGAACAGCTCCACGTAGCCGCGCAGCACGCCGCACAGGATGCGGTTGGACGAGACCCGGCCCAGTCCCACGATGATGCCGACCGCCATGCCCGTGATGACGACCACGATGGTAAACAGCACCGTGGTGATCACCCCGGAGACGATGATGCCGCGGTACTGCCAGAGCGTCCCGAAATCCCAGCTGTACATGGGCAGCCCCTCAGAACTTGAGCTGCGGAGGGAAGGCGTTGGCCGGCACCTTGGCCAGGTTTTCCATGTTGGAGACGATGATCTCGCGAATGCGGCCGGCCTTGCGCGCCTCTTCCAGCCAGCCATTGACGGCGGTCACGAAGCTCTGGTCGGCCTGCTTGCGGATGCCGACGTTGGTGGGCGCGGTTTCGTCCGGCGTGGGAAAGACGATGTGGCCGATGGTGGGCAGCTTCACCAGCAGCGAGGTCGACAGCAGCACCACCAGCACCTGGCAGTCGGCGCGACCCGATTGCAGCGCCATGGTGGCCGCCGCCGAGGTCTCGAAGCGCAGGATGGTGGCCTTGGGCAGGATGCGCGTGACCAACTGGTCGTGCGAGGAACCGACATCGACCGCCACCTTGATCTCCGGCCGGTTGAGTTCTTCCCAGGTCTTGAAGTCCAATCCCTTGCGGGCGACCACGGTGTTGATGTTGTTGTACAGCGGGTTGCTGAAATCGACCACCTCGCGACGCTGCGGGGTGGGAGCCATCGCCAGTTGCGCATCGATCTTGTTGGTCTGCACATCCAGAACGGCATTGCCCCAGGTGGTCTCGACCCATTCCACTTCGGCCTTGAGATGCTTGGCCAGGTCGCGTCCGAAGTCGGCACAGAAGCCCTTCCATTCCTGCGTCGCCAGATCCTTGTTGAAATAGGGGGTGGCGCCGTTGATCGCACCCAGCCGCAGCTTGCCGGTGCGCTTGATGCGTGCCATGGTCGATTCGATGTCTTGCGCGAAGACGTCGGGCAGAGTCAATACGGCGCTGCCGGCCAGTGCCGATTGGATGAAGTGTCTGCGGGAAATGCTCATGCGGGTCTCCTGGTGGGACGGGTGGTGGTCGATGCGTATAAGGGGGCGACGTCAAGCCATGCATGAACCATGCGGCCCGTGTCGCCTGCTGCACGGTGAATTTTCACGCCGCTGTTGCATGCTTGCCGCCTTTCATTGCGATGAAAAAAATCAGGAAAAAATTCGCTGCACAACACCGGTACAGCTAGCGATTTTCATGCCATCGAGCGCGCTGCCGGAAGCATGCCGCACACCTTGTGAATGCCTTGCGCATGCCGCTTTGTCGCACCCGCACCAGCGACGCTGCACCGCGATCGGTCGCGCCTGCACCAAAGTGATGGAATCGCAGTGGAAGGGGATGCTCCATGCCTTCGTCGTTATCGTTGTGGTCTTCGTCGCCGGAGCGTGTCTCGAATATTTTTTAGAAAATTATCTCGCGTCACGGGCGGCGCCGCAAGCTGCATGGCAGACATGCGCCCCGGCACATCGCCGCGGCAGATGCATTCAGCGCACATCGAGCGACCACGCGCGGCCATCATGGTGGCGTACCGGCAGAGCGGCCAGCCAGAGGTGGGCGTCGTCCACGCAGCGCACGTTGACGTTGATCTGGGCCGGCGCCGAGCGCGGATGACAATGGGTAGGCGTGCCGCACAGGCGGCAGAAGAAATGGGTGGCGCGCAGCGTGCCGAAGCGGTATCGGGTCAGCATTGCCGTCCCATCCACCAGGGTGAAGCGCTGCGCATCGACGCGGTGGTGCAGGGCGGCCTTGCGCAGGCAGTAGGAACAATTGCATTGGACCACCTCCTCGATATGCGAGAGGAAACGGAAACGCACCGCGCCGCAGTGACAACTGGCGTGATGCATGCGCAGACCGGGCGGGGCACCATCCGGCAGGATGGCATCGGTATCAGGCATGGCCGCCGCCCGGTCCCCGGTCTCCGGACTCAGGCGTAGACCTGGCCGAAGCGATTGGCGAGGAAGTCCGGCAGTCCGATCGCCTCCTGGCTGATGAAGCCGCGCTGCGGCAGCTTGCCGTTGCGGAACAGGTCCACTGCGGTGCAGACGCCGGCGGCGGTGGTGCTCTGGATGGCGCTTTCGTAGCGGCCTTCTTCGTGGATGGCGAAGATCTTGCGGGTGAATACTTCCTGTACGAACTTGTCGCCACGCATGCCGCTGACGGTGACGAATACCAGTACCACGTCCTGCATGGTGGTGGGCACGGCCTTGCGCAGGATGTTCTTGAGCAGTTCCTGGTCATGCTTGAGACCGAGGTCGCTGAGCAGGAATTTCATGCGTTGCTGGTGACCGGGATAGCGCACCGACTTGTAGTCGAGATTGCGGATGCGCCCGGCCAGGGTCTCGCACAAGGTGCCCAGTCCGCCGGAGGTGTTGAAGGCCTCGTACTCGACGCCGTCCAGCGAGAAATGCTCGATGTCGGCCAGCGGATCGACGGCGACCTTGGTACCGTCACGCAGGGCTTCGCAGGGATGGCAATACTCGTTGACCAGGCCATCGACACTCCAGGTCAGGTTGTATTTGAGTTCGTTGGTGGGATATTGCGGCAGCGCGCCCACGCGCATCTTGACGTCGTGCACTTCGTCGAAGGAGCCCGCCAGGTGATGCGCGGCAATACCGATGAAACCCGGTGCCAGCCCGCATTGCGGCATGAATGCCACTGGTGCGTCGGCGGCCAGTGCAGCGATGGCGCGGGTGGCCTGCACGTCTTCGGTCAGGTCGAAGTAATGCGTACCGGTATTGCGGGCAGCACCGGCTACTTTCACGGCCATGTGATAGGGCAGGGCATTGATGACGATATCGGCCGGACGCAGCAACTGCTCCAGCGCCTGGGCATCGGAGGAATCGACGACGGCCTTCTCGATGTTGAGTGCCGACACTGCCTTCAGCGCCTGGGCATCGCGGTCAGCGATGGTGACGTTGTAGTCGCCGCTCTCGGAGAGCAGACGTGCAATCGTTTGGCCGATGTGGCCGGAACCCAATAGGACCGTGCGCATGATGAAACTCCTGGATGAAGACACGAAAAGTTAGTCTTCATTCTAGGGAGCTTTGCAGACGGATTAAATTACCAAATAGTCAGAAAGTAGTGTCAATCGCGGCATTATGTATCGAAGTTTCGTCGATATGTTTCGACCACTTGTCCTGCGGCTGCCCTATGGCGGCCTTCAGGAAGTCCTGGGCGCGTCGCCGCGATCGATCTTGCGTGCCAGTACCACCGAGGTGGTGGTCTTGATGACGCCGTCCATCTCGCCGATCTCGTCGAGGATGCGATCCAGCTGTTCCGGGGTGCTCACGCGCAGCCAGGCCACGTAGTCGAACTCGCCGCTGACCGCGCATAGCTGGTGGACTTCCGGCATGCGGTTGAAGCGCCGCACCACATCCTTCCCGGCCTTGGGCTGCAGCGTGATACCGACATAGGCTTGCAGGCTGGGATCGAGCACGTCGCGTCCCAGCTTGAGGGTATAGCCGGAGATGATGCCGGCTTTTTCCAGGCGCTCCATGCGCGCGATGATGGTGGTGCGTGCCAGGTCCAGCCGGCGCGCCAGGTCAGCCACCGGCGCGCGTGCATTCATCTGCAGTTCGGAAATGATCTGGCGGTCGATGTCGTCCAGCTGGTCCAGTCTGATCATGGATAGTGCTCCCCGATGCCATGCGAAAAGAGAGGAAAAAGGCGCCGACACTACAAAAAGGCGAGGCGGCGCGTCATTGCGTCAGTTTAGACCAGTATTTCGACGTTCTTGCCCTTTTTTGTGTCAGCGCGAAATCCTAGACTGCGCTCTGCATGTCGATGACCTGGTCGGTCCATCCCTCTCTCCAACCTTTTTGCAGGTGAACCGTACATGAAAGTCGTCGTCATCGGAGGTGGCATCATCGGCACCGCCACCGCTTACTGGCTGGCCCTGCAGCAGGTGGAGGTGGTGCTCATCGAGCGCGAGCCCGATGTGGCCTGTCAGACCAGTGCCGGTAATGCTGGCGTGATCGCGCCGGGCTATGTGACGCCGTGGGCCGCTCCGGGCATGCCGACCAAGATCCTGAAGTATCTCTTCAAGGCCGCCTCGCCAGTGGTGTTCCGGCCCCGCATGAGCTTGCGGCAATGGCGCTGGATCGGCCAGTGGCTGGGCAACTGCGAGCTGGAGCGCTATCGCCGCAACAAGCTGCGCATGCAGCGCATCGCCTATTACAGCCGCGATTGCCTGCATGAATTCCTGGAGCGACATCCCTTCGACTACGGTCGCAGCCAGGGCTATCTGCAATTGTTCCGCAGTCGCTTCGACGAGCAAATGGCCGCGCCCGCGCTGGCCTTGTTGCAGGAGGCCGGTGTCGCCCATCGGCAGCTGACCGCAGCCCAATGCCTGGCCGTCGAGCCCGGTCTGCGCCATGCGCGCGTGCAGGCCCGTTCCGGGCTTTACCTGCCCGATGACGAGGCCGGCGATTGCGCTGCCTTCGCGCGCCAGTTGCGCCACCTGTGCGAAGAGATGGGTGTGCAGTTCCGCTTCGATACCGTGGTCAGCGACATAGCGGTCGAAGCAGGTCAGGTACGCAGGCTGCATCTGCAGGCCCGTGGCCTGCGCGAACAGCTCGACTGCGATGCGCTGGTCATGGCCGCCGGAGTGGACAGTCATGCGTTGCTGGCACCGCTGGGTATCCGGGTGCCGCTGTATCCGGTCAAGGGCTACTCCGCCACCATCCCCATCCTCGACACCGAGGCCGCGCCGCGCGCGGCGGTCATGGACGAATCGTTCAAGACCGCCATGACCCGCATGGACGGTGTGGTGCGCGTGGCGGGTACCGCCGAACTGGGCGACGATGGTCTGCAGCTGCGCCAGGCCTGCCTGCATACGCTGCGCCAGGTCATGCAGGACTGGTTTCCACGCGCCGGTGAGCTTGGCGCGGCACGCTTCTGGGTCGGACGCCGCCCCATGACCCCGGATGGCCCACCGTTGCTGGGGCCTACGCCGATAGGCCGACTGTTCCTGAATCTGGGCCATGGTTCGACCGGCTGGGCGATGTCGCTCGGTTCCGGCCGGGTGGTGGCCGATCTGGTGACCGGCGGTACGCCGGCCATCGACATCGATGGGCTGACCCTGGCCCGCTATCGCTGAACAGGGCCGCATATGTCCCAACCGAGCTCAACCCGATTCAACCCAACCCAACTCAAACGGAGAAGCAAATGACTGGTGCAGACGTACTCGTGAAGCTGCTGGAGGACTATGGCGTGGAGGTGATCTTCGGCGTTCCCGGAGATACCAATGTGGCGTTCTACAAGGCGCTGAGCCGCTCCGGCAAGCTACGCCACGTGATGGCGCGCGACGAACGCTCCGCCCTCTACATGGCCGACGCCTATGCGCGCTACAGCGGCAGGCCGGGCGTGGCCGAATGTCCCAGCGGCGCTGGCGCGATGTATTCGTTGCCAGGCATGGCCGAGGCCAACAGTTCTTCCATCCCCCTGATCCTGCTGACCAACGACATCCCGCTCAAGGGCGAGGGGCGCGGCATGATTACCGAACTGGACAACGCCAAGCTGTTCGAGCCGGTTTCCAAGCTCTCCTTCCAGGTCAAGACCACGGCCAAGATCCCGGAGGCGGTGCGACGCGCCTTCCGCACCGCCACCTCGGGTCGCCCGGGGACGGTGCACATGACCTTCCCGGAAGATATCCTGGCGCAGGATTCCGACAGTACCCCGGAAGAGATCTACGCCGAACCGGAGTGCCGCCATTTCCCGGCCTTCCCGGTGCGCCCTGATGCCACGCTGGTGCAGCAGCTGGCCGGGCTGCTCAACGCCTCCCGGCGACCGGTGCTGGTGGCCGGCGGCGGTGTGATGCACTCCAATGCCGGCGCGCAGTTGCTGGCGCTGGCCGAGAAGGCCAATGCCATCGTGGTGACCACCATCACCGGCCAGGGCGCCGTCCCTGACGAGCACCCGCTGGCACTGGGCGTGATCGGCGACAACGGTTTCCATCCACATGCGGCGCGTGCGGTCGAGGAAAGCGACCTGCTGGTCTACCTGGGCTGCAAGATGGGATCGGTGGTCACCATCGGCTGGACCTTCCCCAGCAGCAAGCAGCCGCGCCAGCGCGTACAGGTCGACATCGATCCAGCCGTGCTGGGCAATACCGGCCGTAACGATCTCAATATCGCCGGTGATGTCCGTTCGGTACTGGAGGACCTGGCACCGCTGGTGCTGGATCATGAACCACGTGCCTGGAACGGCGAACTCAACCGCGTGCGCAGCCGCTTCTGGGAACAGGCCCAGGCCGACCTCTGCAGCGACGCCCTGCCCCTGAAGCCACAGCGCGTGGTGCAGGAGCTGAACCGACGCCTGCCGCCGCGCGCCGTGATGGTATCGGACGCCGGCACCCCGACGCCGCACATGACCCGCTATCTGCGCCTGCCGGGCGACGGTTCGCGGCTGGTGATCCCGCGGGCCTTCGGCGGTCTGGGCTATGCGATTCCCGCGGTGGTCGGTGCCTGGCTGGCGCGCCCCGATGTACGGCCCATCGGTCTGTTTGGCGATGGCTCCTTCTCGATGTCCTGCGGCGAACTGGAAACCCTGGCCCGCCTGAAGGTGCCCGCCGTGCTGCTGCATTTCAACAATGGCTGCTTCGGCTGGATCAAGGCGCTGCAGAAGCTGCACAACGATGCGCAGTATCTGTCGGTCGATTTCACCCGGCTGGACGTGGCGCGCATCGCCGAGGGCTTCGGTCTGAAGGGATTGCGTGCCGGCTCGGGCGCCGAACTGGTGAGTGCGCTGGACGAGGCCTTCGGCAGCGAAGGGCCGGTCCTCATCGACATCGTTTCAGAATCGATCGTCGATGAATGCCCGCCGGTCTATTCCTGGATCAAGGCCATGGGCAAGGACCCGCTGGCCGTCGACTGAGTCGGTGCGGGATTGGTTAGAATGCTGGCGATCTACTTACTTTTCCTGAGGCTCCGCATGCTCGGCATCGTCATGCTCGACACTGTATTTCCGCGTCCCCCCGGCGATATCGGCAACCCGGCCACCTTTCCCTTTCCCACGCGGCTGCACAAGGTCAGCCGGGCCTCGCCGCAGAAAGTGATCTTCGAGCGTGCCAGTGGCATGGTGGACGATTTCGTCCAGGCCGCCCGCGCCCTGGAGTCAGAAGGCTGCAAGGCCATCGTCACCAGTTGCGGCTTCCTGGCGCTGCACCAGCAGACCATCGCCGCCGCGGTGCAGGTTCCCTTCGCCAGCTCCAGCCTGTGCTGGCTGCCCACGCTGTACCTGGCGTTCGGGGGCGCGCGCCATGTCGGCATCCTTACTGCCTCCAGTGCGAGCCTGGGGCCGGCGCATCTGGCCGCGCTCGGCGGCAGCATGGATTCTCCGATTGCCGGCATGCCGGTTGATTCCGAATTCGCGCGCGTCATCGTGGGCAACCAGCCGCAGGGCGACATGCAGCGTATCCATGCCGAGATGCTGGCGCTGGCCGATGAGCTGGTGGCCACGCAGCCGCAGGTACGCGCCATCCTGCTGGAGTGCACCAACATGCCGCCGGTTGCGCCGGCCATTGCGCAGCGCACCGGCCGGCCGGTGTTCGATCTGGTGGGGCTGGCCAGACAGTTGATGGCCTAGGCCGTCCATGCCGGCGATGGCAACTCGTGCCAAGTCCGCTCATCGAGCGGCGGCGCAGCCACTGTCATCATGCGGAAACACCGTATCGCTACCCTGCGCAACTTGCCGCCTGGCGCTCCTGCACGCGCGGCGTCCCTGCCGAGGATGGTTTGATGCGACTGCCCTCTTTCCCTTTCTTGATACCGATCTGGCTGCTGCTGTGCAGCCAGTCCGCCACCGCAGCCGCCGATCCCCACAAGCTATGGGAAATCACCAGCCAGCAATGCGTCCCCGCGATGCAGGCTCACGGCGAGCCGCAGCCCTGCGCCACGGTGGACCTGCAACGGGGCTTCGTGATCCTGAAAGACCTGGTGGGCCCGGCCCAGTACCTGCTGATGCCGACCCGGCGCCTGAGCGGCATCGAAAGCCCGGAACTGCTCAGGGAGGATGCGCCCCGCTACTGGGCCTACGCCTGGGAACAGCGCTGGCGCGTGGCGCAGACGCTGGGGCGCTCGCGGGAGGATGAACAGCTGGGCGTGGAAGTCAACTCCGCCGCCGCACGTTCGCAATTACACCTGCATCTGCACATGGACTGCATGCGACGCGACGTGGCCGCCAGCCTGGCCGAGCATCGCGATGATCCGCTGCGGCAATGGCTGCCCTGGCATTTCGAGGGGCACCGTTATTGGGTCATGCGCCTGCCTGCCGATGCCCTGCAGCAGGATGATCCCTTCCGGCTGGCCGCCGCCCGCAGCGCCTATGCAGCCGCCAACATGGCCTCGCAGTCCTTGCTGCTGACCGGGGCGCGCCTGGCCGACGGCAGTACCGGCTTCTTCCTGGTCAACATGCCGGTCAATTTCGACCTGCAAGAGCAGGGTAGCGCCGAAGTCCTGATGGACCACGACTGCCGCTGGTAGCTGACCAGATCAGCCCCTCAGCCGGACAGTTCCTGTACCAGCGTATCGAACACCAGGCGCAGCCGTGGCGGCACCGGGCCGCGCTGCGGGCGGTACAGATAGGTATCCCAGGGTTCCGGTTCATGTTCCCCCAGCACCGGCACCAGGCGTCCGGCGGCGATGTCGTCATCGCACAGGAAGCCGGCAATCTGGCCGATGGCCATGCCATCCCTGACCAGCAGGTATTCCGCCTGCGAGTCGTCACAGACGAAGCGCGCATGGTCGGCGTTCATCTGGCGATCCCCGGCAAACATCCACGGCCATAGCCGGCCGGTGTCGCGGTCGAGCATGCCGGTACAGGGCAGGGCGGGCAGGTCTTCCAGCCTGGCGGGTGTGCCGTGGCGGCGCAGGAAGCGCCGCGTGGCCACGACATGGAAGCGGGTCTTGCCCAGCCGGCGTACCACGAAGCGGTTGTCGCGCAGTGCGCCCACACGGATGCCGATGTCGATCTTTTCGCCGACCACGTCGGCACGCTGATCGGTCAGCCGCAGGTCAAAGCGCAGACCGGGATGGGTATTGGCCAGTCTTTCCACGATGGGCAACAGTCGACTGCGCCCCAGTGCCGAGGGCGCGGCCAGTCGTACCACGCCACTCATGTCGTCCTGCGGGCCGGCGGGGTCCGGCGCAAACAGGCCATCGAGCTGCTGCAGGCTGGTGCGGGCGCGTTCGGCCAGTTGTTCACCGAAGCTGGTGATGCGCACCTGGCGGGTATTGCGGTGGAACAGCATCTCGCCTTGCAGCCGTTCCAGCTCCTGGATCGCCCGGGTGACCGCCTGCGGCGAAATGCCGAGATGGATGGCGGCCTCCTTGAAGCTGCCGGCGTCGGCGGCAGCACAGAAGATGCGCAGCATCTCCAGTCGGTTGAGCATGATGATTCCTTGAATTGGAATTCTGTAATCTTATCATTTCCATTGTTTGGCATAGTCGCCGTGACCATAATCCTTCCATCGACAAGCAACACATGCAACACAAGCAGCACGAGCGGGATATGCACATTGATTGGCAAACACTCACAACATCCATGGAAAGGGATACATCATGAGCAACAACATCAAGAACAAGGTCATCGTCATCACCGGCGCCAGCAGTGGATTGGGCGAAACCACGGCGCGTCATCTGGCCTCCCTGGGCGCACGGCTGGTGCTGGGCGCGCGTCGCACCGAGCGTCTGCAGAAATTGGTGGCTGACATCACCGCCGCCGGTGGCGAGGCCATTGCGGTGACCACCGACGTCTCCCGTCACGCCGATGTGGAAGCGCTGGTGGCGCAGGGCGTGCAGCACTTCGGTCGCATCGACGTGCTGGTCAACAATGCCGGCATCATGCCGCTGGCACCGATGGCCAAGCTCAAGGTCGAGGAATGGGACCGCATGATCGACGTCAACATCAAGGGCGTGCTCTACGGCGTGGCCGCCGCACTGCCGCGTTTTACCGCCCAGGGCTCGGGTCACGTCATCAATGTGGCGTCGGTGGCCGGCATCAAGGTCTTCGCCGGCATGGGGACTGTCTATAGCGCCACCAAATTCGCCGTGCGTGCCCTTTCGGAAGGCCTGCGTACCGAAGCCCCGGAGGGCGTGCGTACCACCATCATCTCGCCGGGGGCAGTGGATTCCGAACTGAAGACGCACAGCAGCGACCAGGAAACCTCGGCTGCCGTCCAGGCCTGGTACGAGGCCAACCAGATCCCCGCCGATTCGGTGGCGCGCGCCATCGCCTATGCCATCGAGCAGCCGGAGAATGTGGACATCAGTGAAGTGGTGCTGCGTCCGGTGGCCCAGGAATTCTAAGTTTTCCACAGGCAGGATTGCGCTCCACAGGCGCTCTACAGGCGCACCCCAGGTGCAGAAGGCGCCGGGACGGCAGACATGCCGCCCGGCGTTTTTTGTCGTCCTGATATTGTCGTGCCGGCAATAGATTGCCCAAGGCATGTTGCTTGCTTCAAACGCTGCCGGACATGCGTGCAGACAAGCACGGTGCTTTTCTATATGATTGCCGGCCGAAAAAACAAGGAGTGATCGATGGCGATGGCGAACGCGTGCGGTGTGGACTTCGGCACCTCCAATTCCACCGTGGGCTGGCTGCGCCCGGACGCCGGGGATTCCCTGCTGCTGCCGCTGGAAGAAGGCCGCGCGACGCTGCCATCGGTCGTGTTCTTCAACGCCGACGAGAACAGTTTCAGCTATGGCCGCGCCGGTCTGGGCGAATATCTGGCCGGCTATGAAGGTCGCCTGATGCGCTCGCTCAAGAGTCTGCTGGGCTCCGGCGCCATCGATGGCCAGACCGAGGTCGGCGGGCGGGCGCTGCCTTATCGCGGCCTGCTGTCGCAGTTCATCGGTGAGCTGAAGCAGCGCGCCCAGCGTGCCGCCGGTACCTCGTTCTCCAGCGTGGTGCTGGGTCGTCCGGTGCACTTCGTGGACGACGACGCGGCCGCTGACCAGCTGGCGCAGGATACGCTGGAGCAGATCGCACGCGATGTCGGTTTCAAGGACATCGCCTTCCAGTTCGAACCGATTGCCGCCGCCTTCGACTACGAGTCGCGTATCGACCGGGAAGAGCTGGTGCTCATCGTCGACATCGGTGGCGGTACCTCCGACTTCTCGCTGGTACGCCTGTCGCCACAGCGCGCACAGCGCAGCGAACGTCGTGACGACATCCTGGCCAACGGCGGCGTACACATCGGCGGTACCGACTTCGACAAGTATTTCAGCCTGGCCTGCGTCATGCCGCTGCTGGGCCTGGGCGGCCGCCTGCAGGGCAATGCCGAGATTCCCTCCAGCTATTACTTCAACCTTGCCACCTGGCACACCATCAACCAGCTCTACACCCGCAAGGCCTGGCAGCAATTGCAGGACGTGGCTCGCGAAGTGGCCGACCGCGAGCGCTTCGCCCGCCTGCTCGATGTGGTGGAGCAGCGCTGCGGCCACTGGCTGGCCCTGCAGGTGGAGGCTGGCAAGATTGCCCTGTCCTCGGCGGATCAGACCCTGCTGGATCTGGAGCGTCTGCGTAATCCCGAACAGCTGCAATTGCAGCGCAGCGATTTCGATGCCGCCGTCGACCACCTGGTGCAGACGGTGGAGCAGACCGTGCTGGCACTATTGAAGCAGGCCGGCCTGCGTGCCGACGATATCGACAGTGTGTTCTTCACCGGAGGCTCCAGCGGCGTGCGCCTGCTGCGCAATCGCATCGCCGCGCTTGCGCCCAAGGCACGGCATGTGGAGGGGGACCTGTTCGGCAGCATCGGCAGCGGCCTGGCGATCGATGCGGCGCGCAAGTTCGGTTGAGCTGGCGCCTTTCCCGCGACGATAGCTGCTATACAATGCGGCGATCCTGATCGAACCGCAGCGGGCCAGGCCCGCGTCACCATGAGACCTTCTTCCGAATCCTTCGTGCGCCGGGTGCGCAGCAAGCTGGACGAGTTGTCGAGCACCGAGCGCCTGCTGGCGGACTTCCTGCTGGAATTCCCGGGCGAACTGGCCAGCTACGCCGGCAACGAGCTGGCGCAACTGGCCGGCGTGTCGCCCTCCACGGTGAGCCGTTTCATCCGCCGCATCGGCTATGAAAGCTACGAGGAAGCACGCCGTCACGTGCGCGAGGAGCAGGAAGTCGGCTCGCCCCTGTTCCACGGCAGCAGCGGCAGCAGCAGTGCGGCGCGCCAGGTACGTTCGGTGGCGGCGCACTTCCAGCAATCGCAGGCCAATCTGGCGGCCACCTTCGAGCGCCTGTCCGATGCCACCATGGCCGAGATTGCCCGCGCCATCGTCGGCGCCCCGCAGGTGTTGATCTTCGGCAGTCGCAGCAGCCAGGCCTTTGCGCTGTACCTGCGTTGGCAGATCATCCAGGTGCTGCCGCGTGTGACGGCCCTCCCCGGTCCCGGTGAGACCCTGGCCGAATACACCGCCGGCCTGTCCGAGCGGGATTGCGTCATCGTCTTCGGTACCCGCCGCCAGACCAGCCAGATGGACCGCCTGCTGCAGGCCGCCGTGCGCGCCGCTGCCCATATCCTCTACATCAGCGACCACGCCTCGCCGGATTGCGCCCAGGC
This sequence comes from Herbaspirillum sp. AP02, assembly GCF_015767275.1. GTDB lineage: Bacteria > Pseudomonadota > Gammaproteobacteria > Burkholderiales > Burkholderiaceae_D > Herbaspirillum. Next base: position 235,885 of record NZ_JADWMY010000005.1, on the reverse strand, counting down.
CCACTGGTCGCTGCAGGCCCAGTGTCGCGGTCCCGGCCCGCTGGACAACCATGTCGGCGTGATGGCCTTGTGCGACCTGTTGGCCACCCTGGTGATCGACGCCAGTGGCGCCGCCGGACGCAAGCGGCTGGCGGCAGTGGAGCAGGAACATGAGGAACTGGGCGATTTCGGATGATTTCCCGGTTTGCCGGACTGAAATGTTGATTTCAGAAAATCATTTGGCTTGACTCCCTGTTTTCATGCGCCTGGTGCACTCGGGGCTGCACTTCGGCGGTGCGCAGCGCCTGTCGACGCCCCGTTGGGGCGCACCCGGCATCACGCCTGGGACGCCGCCAGCCACTGGCGATCTACATTCCTGTTTCGTCTCCAATCCATGTCCCTGGCGGCTTTGTCCGTTATCCCGATGCTTCTGAAAGCTGAATTTCAGGCATCCGGAAGTGCTGGCATGCAGATTGCTAATAGCCTGTCGTGATTGAAATTTAAATTTCATAAAACAACATTTGTTGAAATCAATCTTCCAATCACGGGCATGCTGGACTACAGTATCCGAACGGTGACATGCAGCCGCCGTGGTTCCACAGCCTTGATTCGACCGCAGACCGAGCAGCATTCATTTGCCATCCCTACGCACGAGGAGCAGACCATGGCTGGACCCACACTTTCGTCGCCGGACATCCCGAATTCGCCGCGCGTGGCCGAGCTGGACGGCGCGCTGGACAAGATCGGCGTGACCCGTTCGCACCACACCATCATCTTCCTGATCCTGATCGGCTGCCTGTTCGACAGTTTCGAACAGAACGCCATCGGCCTGGTCGGTCCTCTGCTCAAGCAGCAGTGGGGGCTGTCCGCCACCGATATCGGCCTGCTCAATACCGTTACCTTCGCCAGCGCGGCCATCGGCCGTATCGTCTCCGGGCTGGTGGCCGACCGCTATGGCCGCCGCGTCATGCTGAGCCTGGACCTGCTGTTGTTCACCCTGGGTGCGGGCATCTGTGCGCTGGCACCGGACCTGACGGTCATGGCCATCGGTCGCGCCATCGTCGGCTTCGGCCTGGGGGGCGAGATCGCCATTGCGGTCACCATGCTGGCCGAGTTCTGCTCCAGCAAGTTCCGAGGCACGGCCGTGGGTCTGGTCAACGTCGGTGCCGGCGGCATGGGCAACTTCCTGGCGCCGGCCTTCGGCCTGCTGGTCTTTACCCTGTTCCCGGGCGAGAACAGCTGGCGCTGGCTGTTCTTCTGCCTGATGCTGCCGGCCCTGCTGGGCGCCTTCTACCGTCGCTACATTCCGGAGACCCCGCGCTTCCTGCTGTCGCGTCACAAGATCGCCGAGGCCAATCAGGTGCTGGCGCGGCTGGCCAGCGGCAAGCTGTCCGGCCCCGCGCCCCAGAGCCAGGCCTGGATCAGCGATGATGGCAAGCGCGAGCAGGCGGCGCCGGTCAAGGTGCGTTCCATGGAAATCTTCCAGGGTGCGCTGGCCCGCCGCACGCTGCCGCTGTGTGTCGCCATCTGGATGACCTATGGCGCGCAGATCTCGGTGTTGACGCTCATGCCGACTATCCTGGTCAGCCTGGGCTACACGGTCTCCAAGAGCCTGCTGTTTACCATGGTGATGCAGAGCGGCAGCCTGCTGGGCGCGATTGCGGCCTCGGCCTTCGGTTTCCACCTGCCACGCAAGCGTGTGCTGACGGCAGGGGCCATCGGCGCCTGCCTGGCGGCGTTGACCATCGGTTTCCTGGCCAAGAGCATCGTGCTGATCCTGGCGGCTGGTGCGGTGTTCCAGTTCTTCGTGCTGCTGCTCAACACCACCATCTGGATCTATGCGCCGGAACTCTATCCCACCCGGGTGCGCGCCTTCGGCACCGCCTTCATCCTGGCCACCGGCACCGCTGCCGGCGCCTTCATGCCGCTGGTGGCCGGACGCCTGTTCGACGCCTTCGGCCTGGCCGGGGTGTTCGGCATGATCGCGGCCATGTATGGCATCTTCACACTGGCCGTGCGCACCGTTCCCGAAACCTATGGCAAGTCGCCCGATGCGCCGCTGCAGGACGACGCTCCCGAAGCGCCGGTGCAGGCGGTGGCGGCGCGTAGCTGATGCATTTTCTGTCGAGACTGGCATGCCGCATATCCTGCTGATCAATCCCAATGCTTCCCGTGCCACCACCGACATGATGGTGGCCATCGCCCGCGCCGAGCTGCCGCCGGCTTATGGCATCAGTGGCGTCAGTGCCGGGCAGGGGCCGGGGATGATCGTCAATGCCGACGAACTGGCGGCGGCTGCGCCCGAGGTGGAACGCAACTGGCGCGAGGCCGGGCGGCATAGCGTGGGCGCGATCATCAGTGCCTTCGGCGATCCGGGTATCGAACGTCTGCGCGCGCTGGATGGACGCCCGGTGGCAGGCCTATGCGAAGCCTCGATGCTGGAGGCTGCCCAGGGCGGTCGCCGTTTCGGCATCGCCACCGTCACACCGGAACTGGCCAGGGTGATCGGCGAGAAGGCAGTGCAGGCCGGGGTAGGCGGGCTCTATACCGGCATCCGCCTGACGGCGGGCGATCCGCGTGCCCTGGCGGCTGATCCCCAGGCACTGGAAGAGGCATTGGCCCAGGCGGTGCGCGAATGCGTGGAGACCGACGGTGCGCAGGCGGTGGTGATCGGCGGCGGCCCGCTGGGCCAGGCCGCCATTGCCCTGGCACGGCGATTCACGGTGCCGGTGATTGCACCGATCCCGGCGGCGGTGCGTCATCTGCTGAAGTCCTTGCAGGCGCTGGAGGCGGCAGCCTGAGTATTGCCTGAATATTGCCTGAATATTGGCTGAAATCCCCTGAACGCCGCAGCGCTCACAGCATCGCCAGCGGCACCTTGCGGCGGGGCGGCGGAAAGGCGGCATCCAGTTCCTTGAGGTCGGTCTCGTCCAGAGCCAGCGCCAGGCAGGCGCGGTTGGCTTCGACATGGGCGACGTCGGCCGCCTTGGGAATGGCGATCACGCCCGGTTGTCGCACTACCCAGGCCAGCGCCACCTGCGCCGGTGTCGCGCCGTGACGTTGCGCCACGACGTGCAAGGCCGGGTTCTTCAGGATGCGCCCCTGTTCGATGGGCGAATAGGCCATGACGGCCACCTCGCTTGCCTGCGCCTGCAGCAGCAGGTCGTATTCGATGCCGCGGCGGGACAGGTTGTAGAGCACCTGGTTGCACAGGGTGTGCTCGCCCTCCGGCTCCTCCAGCAATTCCGCGATGTCGTCGGTATCCAGGTTGCTCACTCCCCAGCCACCGATCTTGCCTTGCGCCACCAGGGTCTGCATGCCCTCGATGGTGGCGGCCAGCGGATGGGCGCCACGCCAGTGCAGCAGGTAGAGATCGAGATGCTCGGTCCCGAGGCGCTTGAGGCTAGCTTCGCAGGCGGCGATGGTGCCGCGCTTGCTGGCGTTGTGCGGCAAGACCTTGCTGACCAGATAGACCTGTTCGCGCCGGCCGGCGATGGCCTGGGCGACGATGCGCTCGGCATTGCCGTCGGCGTACATCTCGGCGGTATCGATCAACGTCATGCCCAGGTCGATACCCGCCTGCAGGGCACGCACCTCGGTGGCGGCAGCGGCGCGGGATTCGCCCATGTTCCAGGTACCTTGTCCGAGAACGGGGACCTGCGCGCCATTGCGCAGTGTGATCAGCGGGATGGGCTTCATCTGTGGCTCCAGGAAGAAGGGTGGAAAGAGTGGATGGGAAAATATTAGAACCCATTTTCGCCATCGGTTCATCGCGCTGCGCCAATGGTGCTCATTCATGCCCGGCCGATCGCCGGTGATGCTGCCAGGCAATATGGCCGCAGTGCGCCGATTGTGGCAGCGTCCAACTACTGGCATGATCGCAGCCAATCAAAAAGGGAATCGGGGGAAAGTCCATGCTGCGTCGTTTGCGTACCGCCTTTGGCAAATACTGGGCGCGCTGGTTGCTGGCGCTGGTACTGACCGGCGCGGCGGGGGCGCAGGTCATGGGCATGCTGCCCAACCGGATGGTGGAACGACTGGACCTGTTCTTCTACGACCTGCGCATGCGGGTGGCCAAGCCCGATCTGGACCCGCGCATCGTCATCATCGACATCGACGAGAAGAGCATCGGCGAACTCGGTCGCTGGCCCTGGAGCCGCGACGTGGTGGCGCAACTGGTGAAGCAGATGACGCAGACCTACCAGGCGCAATCGGTAGGCTTCGACGTGGTCTTCGCCGAGCCCGATACCAGTTCCGGCTATGGTCGCCTGGAACAGCTGGCGCAAGGGCCGCTGAAGGATGTGCCGCAACTGGCGCGACAGTTGCAGATGCTCAAGCCGCAGATGGACTACGATGCCCGCCTGGCCGAGGCCCTGCAGGGGCAGCCGGTGGTGATGGGCTACAACCTCTCCAATGAATCCGGCGCCATCGCCAAGGGGCAGTTGCCGGCGCCGGCCTTCAGCGTGGCCGACCTGGGCGGTCGTGCACTGGATGTGACCCACTGGCAGGCCTATGGCGCCAACCTGCCGCAATTGCAGGCAGCGGCGCGGGCCGGCGGTTTCTTCAATCCCATCCCGGATGACGACGGCCTGATCCGCGCCGTGCCGCTGATTGCGCAGGTGGGCGATCATTTCTACGAATCACTGGCACTGGCGACCTCGCGCGTGGCGCTGGGTGGCAGGCGCATCAAGCCGGTCTTCCTGCAACGCCAGGATGTGCTGTTCGAGGGTCAGCTGCGTGACTATGGCGCGCTGGCCGGCATTGTCGTGGAAGCCAGGCCGCAGCCCCTGTTCATCCCCGTGGAGCGGCACCTGACCACGCTGGTCACCTATCGCGGCGCGGGCGGTCCCAAGGGCGGCGCCTTCCGCTATGTGCCGGCGGTGGACGTGATCCGCGGCACCTATCCGCATGATCAGCTGGATGGCCGGATCATGCTGGTCGGCACCACCGTGCCGGGCCTGAACGACCTGCGGGCCACGCCGGTCAACCCGGTCTACCCGGGGGTGGAAATCCACGCCAACCTGATTGCCTCCATCATCGATGACGATTTCAAGGCTCGGCCCGATTTCGCGCAGGGCTATGATGCTCTGCAGGTACTGCTGGTGGGCCTGTTGCTGGGCCTGCTGTTGCCGATGCTGGGGCCGCTGGCGTCGATGTTGCTCACCGTGGGGGCGGCCGGTGCGCTGAGCGGACTCAACTTCTGGCTCTATGACGGCGCCGGCATGGTGCTGCCGCTGGCCACCGCACTGCTGCTGGTGGCGCTGCTGTTCATCAGCAACCTGGCCTGGGGCTACCTGTTCGAGTATCGCAACCGCAAGGCCATCGTCAATTTGTTCGGCGAATACGTGGCGCCGGAACTGGTGGCGGAAATGGCAGCCAATCCCGCCAGCTACAACATGGAGGGCGAGATCCGCGAGCTGACCGTGATGTTCTCCGATGTGCGCGGCTTCACGACCATCTCGGAGAGCCTGCAGCCCAACGAGTTGCGCGAGTACATCAATGTCTATCTCACGGCGATGTCGGAAGACATCCGCGGCAATCGCGGCACCCTGGACAAGTACATCGGCGACGCCGTGATGGCCTTCTGGGGCGCGCCGCTGGAAGTGCCTGACCACGCCGCCCGCGCTGTCGCCACGGCGCTGAAGATGCAGCAGACCACGCTGCTGCTGAACGAGGAATTCATCCGCCGCAACTGGCCACCGCTGAAGATCGGCATCGGCCTCAATAGCGGGCAGATGCGCGTGGGTGACATGGGTTCGAAGATCCGCAAGGCGTATACGGTCATGGGCGACGCGGTGAACCTGTCGTCGCGGCTGGAATCGATCACCAAGGTCTATGGGGTAGGGTTGCTGGTGGGCCAGGCCACGCGCCAGGCGGCGCCGCAGTTCGCCTATCGCGAGCTGGACCGCGTGCGGGTCAAGGGCAAGAACGAGCCGGTCCCCATCTATGAACCGCTGGCACTGGAAAGCGACCTCGATGCCGCCTTGCGCGCCGAGCTCGAGCGCTGGCATGCGGCACTGGCGCTGGTGCGCGCCCAGCGCTGGGACGATGCCGAGGCGGCCTTGCAGGCCCTGCAGCAGGAGCAGCCGCGGGGTCTCTACACGCTCTACCTGGAGCGCATCGCGCATTATCGCCTCACGCCGCCGGCTGCAGACTGGGATGGCGTCACCACATTCGAGACCAAATGAGCGGCGCCAACATCCCGTTCCTCCATGCAATCTTCAGGCGCTTGCCCGGCACGCAATGGACACTTGTTCTTATTGCATGGGGGTGAGGTGAAATTCTTTACATCTGTCTGATGAGAACAATTTCCGGAGGGAAATTTGAGTCCTCTTAAAGTGGCGCAAACGCCCACTGGAGGCGGTTAAACGACGATTATTGTCGACGCCGTCAGGACTAGTCAGTATACTTTACAAGTATCAATAAGCGGTGCCGCCTGGAAAGGCGGCAGCGTATCCGGTAGCGATCCATCCACTCCCTCAAGAAGTGGCGCATCGGCGTCCGGATAAGTCTGCTTCAGGGGTTCCTTTTCGTATTCGTATTTCGCTGTAGGGCGTCATCGCCGTGGACCGGGCATGGGTTGTGTCCTCCACGGGCGCGTACTTGCGTGCCTGCGCCATTGATCGGGGTGGTCAGTGGTGCAAGGGCTTTGCGGGAGGGAGCAGGGGTGCATCGCGAGGGCGATGCACATCGCAAACAAGAAAACAGGGAGAGCCTCGCCGCATGCGAGGCTGCTGAGACGATGAAACGATGCTTGCCGCAGTATGTGATGGGGATGGCGCTGCTGGGCGCAGCCGCGGGTGCCTTGGCGCAAACGGCCACACCCGCGTCGGGTGCTGCCATGTCGGCGCCCAGGGATGAGCGCTTCGATATCCGCCGCTATGACGTGCAAGGCAACAGCCTGCTGTCGCAGTCCCACATCGAAGCCGTCGTGGCGCCGTTCACCGGGCCGGGGCGGGTCTACGGCGATATCCAACAGGCGCTGGAGGCGCTGGAGAATGCCTATCGCAGCGCCGGCTTCAGTGCCGTCCAGGTCAGTGTGCCGGAGCAGGAACTGACCGGCGGCGTGGTGCGCCTGCAGGTGGTCGAAGCCCTCATCGGCAAGGTGGTGGTGAGCGACAACCGTTACTTCAGCGAACAGAACATCCGCGCCAGCATTCCCGACCTGCGCGAGGGGAACGCGCCCAATCTGCGTCGCATTTCGGAATCGGTGCAACTGGCCAACGACAATCCGGGCAAGCAGGTCAACGTGACCCTGACGGCATCCGAGACCAGCAATCAGATCGATGCCGCCGTCGCCGTCAAGGACGAAAACCCGTTGCGCCTGCTGCTCAACGTCGACAACACCGGCAGCGGCGATACCGGCCGCTGGCGTACCGGCGTGGCCCTGCAGCACTCCAACCTGTTCAATCGCGATCATGTGGCCACGGTGGCCTACACCACCTCGCCGGACTCGCCCTCGGGCGCCAAGGTGGACCTGTATTCGCTGGGTTATCGGGTGCCGCTGTATGCACTGGGTGACAGTCTGGATTTCATCTACGGTAAATCCAACGTCAGCTCGGGCCAGACGCTGGCGCTCAATTCCACCCTCAACATCACCGGTCGCGGCGAAGTCTATGCACTGCGCTGGAACCACTTCTTTGCCCGCAGCGGGGAGTGGGGCAGCAAGCTGGTGTTCGGGGCGGACTACAAGAAGGTCGAGTCATCCTGCGCCATCGCCGGCGGCCTGCTCAATGGCGCCACCATCAATACCTGCGTGCCGTATTCCACGCTGCCGCTGTCGATCAGCTATAGCGCGCAGCGCCAGAGCGTGGGCCAGATCATCGACTACAACCTCGGCATTGCCCGCAACATGGCCACCGGTGAGGCGCGGCGCAACGATAGCCTGAATGTGACGGACCGTTATTCGCTCTTCACCGGCGCGCGCCGTTCGATGGACAATTTCATCGTCATCCGTGGCGGTGCGTCCTGGTTCAAGGGCTTCGAGAGCGACTGGCAGGTGCGTCTGGCCAGCGCGCTGCAGATTTCTCCGCACGCCCTGCCGCCGGTGGAGCAGTTCGGCATGGCGGGGGCCAATACCGTGCGCGGGTTTACCGAACGCGCGGTGGCTGCCGACAGTGGCGTGGTACTCAACAGCGAAGTCTATACGCCCGACCTGCTGGCCAAGCAGGAGGCGCGCGGCAACATGCGCCTGCTGGCCTTCCTGGATGCCGGCCGGGGCGCCAACAACAACGTGACTTCCGCTTCCACGCTGCCTTCCACGGTGACGCTGGCCAGTTTCGGCGCCGGCGTCCGCTACACCCTGGGCCGTGATTTCAGCCTGCGCCTGGACGTGGCGCGCGTGCTCCTCAATGGCAATTCGGTGACCGAACAACGCGGCGATCTCAACGCCCACCTGAGCGCAATCCTGGGGTTCTGACATGACTTCGACATCCACATCCGCCTCTGCTTCCACGCAACCACCGGTACCGCCGGTCATCGAATTGCTGCCGCCGTCCATCACGGTGCGGGTGGGCAAGCGCAAGCTGACGCTGTCCTGGCGTCCCCGCAAGCCGCTGCCGCAATTGCTGTCGCGCCTGCTGCGTCGTTCCTGGCAGCGCGTGCTGGCGCCGGGTCTGCGCATCTCGCTGGCGGCGGCCGCCGTCTGCGGCGCCTGGCAGGCACCGGTACTGGCGGCCGCGCCCGCGCCGGGGACCTTGCCCAACGGCTGGAGCGTGGTCAATGGCAATGTCACCTTCACCCAGAACGGCAACACGCTCAATATCAACCAGCTCTCGCCGCAGGCCATCGCCCAGTTTGCTTCTTTCAGCATCGGTGCCGATGCCGCCGTCAACGTCAACCAGCCCAATGCGGCGGCAGCGCTGCTGGCCAAGGTGACGGGCGCGGATATCTCGCAGATCTACGGCAAGCTGTCCGCCACCGGCACGGTGGTGCTGTACAACCCCAACGGCGTGGTGATCGGCCCCAGCGGTACCATCGATGCGGCGCGTTTCATCGCCACCTCGCTGGCCATCAGCGACAGTGATTTCCTGGCCGGCAAGCTCAACTTCGCCAGGCAGGGCACGGCCGGCCTGGTGGACAACCAGGGCAAGATCGAATCGGCCACCGGCGGCAGCGTCTACCTGATCGGCAGCAGTGTCTCCAACAGCGGCATCATCAAGAGCCCGCAGGGCGAAGTGATCCTGGCCGCCGGCCAGACCGTGACCCTGGCCGATACCGCCACGCCGGGCGTGACGGTCAACGTCACCGGTAGCGCCGGCAACGTGACCAACCTGGGCAGCATCACCGCCGAAGCCGGGCGCATCGGCGTGGCTGCGGGCCTGATCACCAACAGTGGCGTCATCAACGCCTCCAGCGTGGTGCGCGAAGGTGGCCGCATCTTCCTGCGGGCCTCGCAGGACCTGACCACCACGGCCAGTTCCAGCATCACCGCCGATGGCACCAAGGGCGGCAACGTTACGCTGTTCGCCAGCAACAAGGCCTTCATCGATGGCGATGTCTCGGCCACCGGCGCGCCGGGGCAGGGCGGTTTCGTCGAAACCTCGGGCCTGAAGCAACTGGACGTGGTGAAAGTGCCCAAGGTCGGTTCGGGCGGTACCTGGCTGATCGATCCGTATGACCTGGAGGTGGTGGCCAATGGCACCCTGACCGGCAATGGTGACGGCTGCGGTACCTCCTATGCCGTGTATTCCGGTGAGGGCGGCTCGCAGATCAGCGCCAGCACCATCAGCGACCAGCTCAACAGCGGCACCAGCGTCCAGCTCACGACGGGCACGGGTGGTAGCGCCGATGGCAATATCACCGTCAGCGCCGCCATCGAGAAGACCAGTGGCTCCGATGCCACGTTGACGCTGCAGGCGGCCAACAACATCACCATCAACGCCAACATCACCAGTACGGTGGGCAAGTTGGACCTGAACCTCGAAAGTGGCTACCGGCAGACTGAGACGGAAAGTTTCAGTATGGCGGTGGTCAGTTCCAGCCACCAGACGACCATCGGCAATAACGCGCGCGTCGTGCTCAACGGTGGCACGATGGACGTCAAGGATGGCTCCAGCAAAGGGAATCTGCTCATCAGCAATGGCACGGTCGATCTCGGCACGGGGGGGCTGCTGACTGCCGCTGCCCTGCAGTTGGGCAGTGCCGGCGTGCTGACGATGCGAGGCAGCCAGCTCAACGTCGATTCGGTGAACAACAACGGCACCGTCAACCTGCTGACCGGTGGCAGCAACAGCCTGTCCGTGGGCAGCGGCGGGATCAGCAACAACGGTACCATCAACGTCAATTCCAGCGCTTCGATCACCTCCAGTGGCGATGTGGTCAACAATGCCAATGGCAAGATATTGCTCAATGCGGCCAGCACGACCCTGACTGCATCGGGCAATGCCACCTGGACCAACAATGGCACGCTCAACATCAGCGGCGTGGGCCAGAACCTGAGCCTGGATGGTTCGAACGGCCTGGTCAACAATGGCCAGATGAACCTGGGCAACCAGACCTCCATCGTCAGCGGCAGCAATAGCGTGACCAACAACGGCACGCTGACCATGGCCGGCGCCACGATCAGCGCCAAGCAGATCACCAATGAGGCCAATGGCACCATCTCGGGCACCGGGACGCTCACCGCCACCGGTTCGGTCACCAACAACGGCACCCTGGCGCCGGGTGGCGACGGGACCGTCGGCAACCTGACCATCAATGGAGCCAGCTTCACGCAGAATGCGGCCGGCAAGATGCTGGTCGACATCGTCAGCGCCACCAGCTACGACCGCATCACCTTCGGCACCAACTCGGTCAGCCTGGGTGGTACCCTGAAGACACGACTGATCGGCAACTACGTTCCAGCGAGCAGCGCCAGCTTCGATGTCTTCAGTTTCGGTGAAAACGAATCGGGCGTCGGTAGCAGCTATTTCCGCAACGTGACCGGCGATGTGGTGAAAGTGGGCAGCGACGAGAAGATGATCAAGGCGGTCTACGGTGACGGCGGCTCGCTCAGCCTGCAGTTCAGGGGTGCCGAGACCTTCTACGCAGCCAACAGCGAGGGTGGCTGGGGCAGCCGCTACAGCTGGGTCGACAGCCAGGGTGAGCGCACCAGCGACACCTATCTTCCAACCCAGATCGACACTGTGGTCATCGCTGCCAACAAGAGCGCAAGTCATGACAGCGGTGATGACGTGATCGGCAGCCTGCAGATTGCCCAGGGCGGCCAGCTGTATCAGCAGAGCGGCAACCTGACGGTACGCAACAGTTCCAGCATCCAGGGCACGGCCAACATCAGTGTCGGCAGTTCGGCGGCTGCCAACGCCACTACGGCCCTGATCCTCAATGGCAGCACCAGTGGCAACGGCACCCTCAATATCGGTGATACCGACGTGCAGGACGGCGTGACCGAGTTGTTGAAGGGTAGCGTGACCATCGCCAATGCCTCGCAGTCCGGCATGACGGTCAATCTGACCGCCGGCAACCTGACGCTGGGCGGCGATGTCCGCCTGTCCAACCTGACCGTCTCCGACGGCACCGTGACCGGCAATACCGGCTCGCGCCTGGTGGTGGCAGAAGGCTTTACCCAGACCGGTGGCAATCTGACCCTGGCCGACGCGGCGCTGTCGCAGGCCAGCGGTGCTCTGGCCGTGGGCAATATCACCGCCAACAACCTGGTACTGGAAGCGCAGAGCGGCAACGTCAGCCAGAACAGCGGTACCTCGCTGCGGGTGAAGCAGCAGTTGATCGCGGCGGCTACCACCGGCATCAAGCTCAGCAACTCGGGTAACCAGGTGGCCGGCTTCGCGGCCAACAACAATGGCACGGGTGACATCAGCCTCACCAATTCGCTCAATACCAGCGACGCCAGCGTGGTCAGCATCAATGGCGTGAGCACCACACGCGGCAATATCAGCATCGACAACACCGGTGGCGCACAGACCACGGCCATCGGCAGCAGCGCCGATTTCCTCGGCAGTCTGCCCACCAGCGCCAATGGCACGGTCACCAGCGCGGCCAGCAAGCTGTCGCTGCTGGGCATCAATACGACCGGCCAGGTCAAGAGTTCCAACGGCTCCGTGAGCCTGGTCACGCATAGCCCGCTGACCATCGGGTCGGGCGGCGTGAGCGCCACCGGCAGCATCACCCTGACCGCTGGCGCCTCCTCGGGCAGCAACGACACGCTGATCGTCAATGGCGTGCTGGTCTCGACCGGCGGCAACATCACGCTTTCGGCCGGTGACTCGATGACCATCAATGCCAACATCTCCACCTCGCCGCCGGGCGTGGCGCTGCTCTCGGTGGATTCGGGCGCGGTGATCGGTTACGCGCAAGGGGTGACCATTACCGACGTCAACGGCACCCGCACGCCGGTCTCCGGCAGCGGCAGCTCGGCCACCAGCCAGACCGCGCAGGCGGTGCAGCAGCAGCAGAACCAGCAGAGCCAGAGCCTGCAGACCACGCTGAACAATGCGCAGCTGTCGGATTCGGCGGTCTACCATACCGGCGATGTCCTGCAGCAGAACAATGCCAACGGCCAGACCGTGGGCGGCACCGCCGATAATTTCGGCGATGAGGGTGGCGATCGCAAGCAGGTCAAGAAACCGTTGCCGATGTGCACCTGATGAACCGGATCAAATCACGCCTATGAACTCCTTCAAGCAAAACCTGCCGGGACTGGTCCGGCAACAAGTGGCCGGGCAACTGCTGGCGTTGAGCCTGGTGCTGTGGCTGCTGGTCGTCGCTGCCCCGGCCCAGGCGCAGGCGCAGCCGGTGGTCGGCCAGGTGACCCATCTGTCGGGTGTGCTTACGGCGCGCCATGCCGATGGTGCGCGCGTGGTGCTGGCCGTGAAATCGGCCATCCTGCAGGGCGATACCCTGATCACTGAGCGCGAGACCTATACCCGCGTCAAGTTCCTGGACAATGCCGAGATCGTCCTGCGTCCGGGGACCGAGGTGGCGGTCAACAAGTACATCTACGACGAGAAGGAACCGAAGAACGACTCGGTGGCCATCGGCCTGGTCAAGGGCGGCCTGCGGGCAGTGACCGGACTGGTCGGCAAGCGCAATCATGAAGCCGTCAATTTCGATACGCCCACGGCCACCATCGGTATTCGTGGCACTCACTTCGGCGCGCTGTACTGCCAGAACGATTGCGGCGGCGTGCCGACTCCCAGCGGCCAGCCGCCGGACAATGGTCTGCACGTGGATGTGGTGACCGGCGCCATCGTGGTGACCAACCCGGCCGGTTCGCAGGTCTTCAGTGCCGGCCAGTTCGGTTTCGTGCAGTCGAGGATCGTGCCGCCGGTGATCGTGCCGCAGTCGCAGGGCGTGCAGGTGACCATGCCGCCGGCCATCAGCAGCAATGGCAACAACGGCACGCAGAAGATCGGTGCGGCCAAGCTGGATGCCTGCGTAGCGCAGTGATCCATACGCTGCAGCAAGCCTGAAAAAAGGGCGCCGACACTTGCGTGCGGCGCCCTTTTTGACGAAGCCGGTCGGCTTCAGAACTCAAGCACGGTGCCGGTGGCCAGCATGCGGGGATGATGTACGCCAGTGCCGGCGGCGATCTCGCTGGCGATCTCCTGGATCTGACCGGGTTTGGCGTGGGTGATCAGCACTTCCGGCGTGCTCTGCAGGTGTTGCAGTTCCTGCAGCAGCAGGCTGGGACACAGGTGCTTGGAGAGCAGCGCCAGCTCGCGGTCGCGATTGGCGAAGGCGGCTTCGATGATCAGGTAGCGCAGGGCGTCGATGCGGTTGAGGGCTTCCCACAGCGCCGGGCAGATGGACGTATCGCCGCTGAAGGCAAGCGAGGCGCCGCTATGTTCGTTGTGCAGGTGATAACCCACTGCCGGTACGGTGTGCGTGGCCGGCAGAGGCGTGATGCTGCGCTGGCCGATACGGACCGCCTGGCCTTGCTCAACCGTGGCGAAACGCAGGAAGGGTCGCTCGGCATTCGGGATGACGCTGAAGTCGGGCCAGATGTGCCAGTTGAAGATGTGCTTGCGGATGATCTCTAGGGTCTGCGCCGTGGCATGCATGGTCAGCGGGGTACTGCGCAGGTCGCCGACGCTGTCGATCATCAGGGGCAGGCAGGCTATATGATCCAGGTGGGCGTGCGTGATGAAGACGTGATCGATGGCCGCCAGTCGCTGCAGCGACAGGTCGCCCACGCCGGTACCGGCATCGATCAGGATATCGTCATCTATGAGCAGGGAAGTGGTGCGCATGCCATTGCCACCGATGCCGCCACTGCAGCCGAGAATTTCTACACGCATCGTCATTGCCGCTTTTAGGAGGATGGGTCCCTGCAAGAGCATGGATGCTTCACAGGAACGCGTTGCAGCCCGGAAACCCCCGCCGGGACTGGTTTTGCGGAAGATGTGGCAAATTATGCAACAGATCGTGATGGTAAGGGATTCGGGGCCGGAGTGCAATCAGGATATCCCTGAGCTCGGCAGTGGCGTGGCGACTGCCGGAAATACGCAGCATCGGGCTGCAACGGCCGTGGCAAGCGTAGAATTGGCGCCCAAATCCCCACAAGTTCGCTGCAAGACGGCGTGCGCCGTCGTTCTAGAATCGCCACGATGCCCAAAAAGCATCTGAAGAAAACGCGGGTTTGCCGGCCGGCAATCATCGTGCCATGTCCATACGCCAACGCATCAGGGAGCAGCATGTCGCCAGCAGTCCATCCAGCAGCCCGAGCCTGCCACTACGGCCCGTGCCACCACTGCCGTGCTGGGGAGATGGCAGCATGAATATCCACGACCTCAGTCCCAGTGCCGGCCAGCACCGCGACATCGCGCACCGGCTGGAACGGCTCACCGAACTGTGCCGCGAACTGGGTAGCAATCGCGATATTCCGCTCTTGCTCGAACGTATCCTGCTGACCGCGCGCGACATCACCCGCGCCGATGGCGGGACCCTCTATCGCATCACCGAAAGTGGCGACGCGCTGCGCTTCTACATCTCGGTCAACCAGACCCTCAAGATGCACCAGGGCGGCAGCAGCGGCCAGCCGATCTCGATTCCCGACATCGCACTGACCTTGCCCGACGGCCAGCCCAACCTGGCGGCGGTGGCGGCCTATTCCGCCAATACCCGCAATTCGGTCAACATCCCCGACGTGTACCAGGCCAGCGGCTTCAACTTCAACGGCATGCGCCTGTTCGACGAGAAGTATGGATACCGGTCCAAGTCCATCCTGACGGTGCCGATGGAGGATCACGAAGGCGAACTGGTGGGCGTGTTGCAGCTCATCAATGCCATCGATGCCGATAGCGGCGAGCCGATCCCCTTCTCCGAGACCGACCAACGCTTCATCGAGGCGCTGGCGTCGCAGGCGGCCATGGCGATGACCAACCAGCAATTGATCGGTCGCCTGGAAAACCTGTTCGAAAGCCTGATCAAGCTGATCAACATCGGCATCGGCGAAAAATCCCCGCATACCGGCCGCCATTGCGAGCAGGTGCCACAGCTGGCGATGATGCTGGCCGAGGCGGCCCACAATGCCACCGAAGGCCCGCTGGCCGATTTCCGCATGACCGACGCCGACCGTCGCGAGCTGTGGCTGGCGGCGCTGCTGCACGATTGCGGCAAGATCGGTTCGCCCAGCCATATCGTCGAAAAGGCGACCAAGCTGGAAACCATCTTCGACCGCATCCACCTGATCGATACCCGTTTCGAAGTCTTGAAGCGTGACGCCGAAATCCGCATGCTGCAGGAAAAACTGGCGCTGGGCACGGCCCTGAGCGCGGACCAGTCGGCTGCGCTGGATGCCGCCCTGCAGGCCGACGTGCTGCAGATGGATGAGGAGCGCGCCTTCCTGCGCAAGATCAACTATGGCAACGAAGGCATGCGCGCCGAAGACCAGCAGCGCGTGCTGGATATTGCCGAGCGGACCTGGCGCGGCCCGGATGGCCAACTGCGCAAGCTGCTCGACGACGAAGAGGCCGGCAACCTGCGCATCCGCGCCGGGACGCTCAACGACGCCGAGCGCGCCATCATCAACAACCACATCGTCATCACCATCCGCATGCTGGAGTCGCTGCCCTGGCCCAAGCAACTCTCACGGGTCACCGAATTTGCCGGTGGCCACCACGAGCGCATGGATGGCAAGGGCTATCCCAAGGGATTGACGCGGGACCAGATGTCGGTGCAGGCGCGCATCATGGCGGTGGCCGATATCTTCGAGGCCGTCACGGCCGCCGACCGTCCCTACAAGCGCGGCAATACGCTCAACGAGGCGGTGGAAATCCTGGCCGGTTTCAAGGCGCGCGACCATATCGACCCGGACCTGTTCGACCTCTTCGTGCGGGAACGCATCTATGAAAAGTATGCCGAACAGTTCATGCATGCCAGCCAGATCGACGAAGTCGACCTGTCGCGCATTCCCGGTCACGGTGGCTGAAAACCGACACCCGGGCCAAGCTGGGTTATGCTCACGGCTGCATAAAGTCACCCGTCATTGAAGACGAGCCCGCTGCACGCGCGCTCGCATCGAGGAAAAGCACCACGTGTCCCAGGCAGTAAACCGATCTTCCGTTTCCGTCAGCCCGCCCGCCAGTTTCCTGCGCCGTCATTGGCGCGGGGATTATTCGCTGGGCCGTTCCTACTGGCTGCATACCGTCCTGCTGACCTCGCTGGTGCCGGCACTGGCCATCTCGGTGCTGGCGCGCCTGACCAATGACATGCCGGCACGCTATGGCATGGCCGGCGTGCTGGGGATCGCCGCCTTCAGCTACCTGGCCTGGACCTGGGGCGTCTGCGGCTGCTGGCGTTCGGCCGGCAAGCACGTGGCGCGGGGCGGGCGGCGCTGGGCCGAGGTGGTGGTCAAGTTCCTCATCGTCTGCGGCGCCATCAGCATGGCCAGCAGCACCTGGCGCGCCGCGCCGTCCTTGCGCGAGCAGTTCGAGATCGCCCTGGGCAAACAGCTGGGGCCGCCCGTGGTCTACCAGCTCCGGGTGGATGGCAAGTCGCTGCTGCTGCAGGGTGGCATGAACGATGGCGCCGCCGATGGCCTGGAGCACCTGTTGCTGCAGCATCCTTCGGTGCAGACCGTGGTGCTGTATTCCGCCGGGGGCTGGGTGCGCGAGGGCAAGCTGGTGGGCGAGGTGATCCGGCGCCATCGGCTCGATACCTATGTGGAGCAGGAGTGTTCCTCTTCCTGCACGCTGGCCTTTCTGGCCGGCCGTGACCGCGCCATGGACCCGCGCGCGCATATCGGTTTTCATACGCTCTACACGGTGGGTGGAGATGATCGCATCAACAGGAGCTTCGACCGCAAGCTGACCTTCGACACCTACGGCAAGCTGGGTCTGCCGCACGATTTCATCGAACGCATCGCCGATACCCCGGCCGCCCGCAGCTGGTATCCGGAGCTGGGCCAGTTGCTGCAGGCCGGTGTCCTGACGCGCCTGGCGCCAGGTGGCGAGACTGCGCAGATCGCCACCATCGCCAGTTCACGCGATATCCTGGAAGCCGAGTTCAAGAAAGGCGCCCTGTTCGACATCATGGCGCGCTACCATCCTGCCGATTTCGCCCGCACCATCGATCTGGCCTGGGCCAAGGTACAGGCGCATGCTTCCGATGCCGATATCCTGGCGGTCGGTCGTGAGCAGGTCGGCCTGCTGAGCCGTCGCCTGCTGCCGATCGCCTCCGATGAATCCCTGGCCGAGTTCCAGCAACTGTTGCTGGATGAAGCGGTCGCCCTGCGTGGCATCAGTACGGCGGCGTGTACCGAACTGATCTATCCACGCTCGCGCGCGGACGCTGCCGCCGGTCGCGAGGCCCCACAGGCAGTGCTGCCGCAGGAGTTCGCCAGCCGCGAGCAGCAGATGACCCAGCGCCTGATGCGCGACGCCGATCCGGCCAATGCCGGTCGCTACACCCTGGCCGAGCGTACCCGCGTCTTCCGCAAGGCGCTGGCGCCCCTGACGCAGGAACAGTTGAAGCTGCTGTCGTCGGCGCTGCGTCGCCAGGCCGATCCGGATGCCACCTGCGATGCCTCCATCGCCTACCTGCGCGCGGTCAACCAGCTGCCAACGGAAGAGCGCAGGGTGGCGCTGCGGGTCCTGTATTCGCGCAACTGAGGCTTGCCATGACCCCCCCTCTTTCTCAACGCCCGCTGGCCGGCATGTTTCGCAGCCTGCTGTCGGCGCTGCTGTGCGGCGTGGTCTACACGCTCCTGGCCAGTCCTGCCGCCAATCTGCAGGACAGCGCCACCCTGGCGCCGATTGCCGCGCCGGCCCCCGCATTGATGATCGCGCTGCTGTGGCGCAAGCCGGCGCGAGACTGGTTCCCGTATCTGCTGGCGGTGTTCGTGGCCATGCTGGTGGTGGGCGACCGCGATAGCCTGCCGGTGCAGGTCGATGCCGGCTTCGCACTGTTGAACGTGGTGCAGATCGTCGCCTGCCTATGGCTGGGGCGGCGCTTCGTCAGTCGCGACGGGCAATTCGACGGCCTCTACAAACTGGGGCGTTTCCTGGCCCTGCTGCCCTTGCTGGTGGTGGCGCTGGTGGCCGCTCTGGGGGCGACCCTGGCGGCCGATGTGATGCCGGCCGGATGGTGGGCAGAATGGCGCACGCTGCTGGTGGGCAATGGTCTGGCGATCCTGGTGCTCACGCCGACCTGGCTGGTGTGGTCGCAGCTGCACTGGCGCAGCCTGCGTGGCGACCGGCCTTCGGTGCTCGGTGCCGTGGCCGTGGTGGCGGTATTGCTGGCGTGCGCCGCCTGCGACTGGTCGGGCGAGGTGCAGCGCGTGCTGCTGTCGCTGGTACTGGCCGGAGCCGCCCTGTACGGCGGCATGCGCAGTGCCACCCTGGTGACCAGCCTGGCCGCGGTGATGGCGGTCCTGCTCACGCTCTACGATATCGGCCCTTATCGCCAGGAAGGGCTGGACAGTACCTGGAGCCTGCAGGTCGACCTGGCCGGCCTGGCGATCCTGACCTTCTTCATCGCGGTGGCCATGCGCGAGCGGCAGGCGCTGGCGGCACGGATGGAACAGATGCGCCGCTTCGAATCGCTGGGGCTGATGGCGGGCGGCATTGCCCACGACTTCAACAATGTATTGGGTGCTGCCGGCGGCTATGCCGAGCTGGCCCAGGAACAGCTGGACCCGGACGCGCCGGCCCAGCGCCCGCTGTCCGAGGTGGTGTCGGCGGTGCGTCGCGGGCGCGAACTGACGGAGCAGATCCTGCTGGCGGGACGTCGCGGCGATCGTCAACGCAGCCTGCTGGACCTGCGCGAGCCGGTGGCCGAGGCGGTGCAACTGGCGCGACCGTTGTGCCGGGCCGGCGTGGTGATCGAGTTCCTGCCACCGGCCCAGCCGCTGGCGGTGCAAGGCCATGCCGGACAACTCTCACGCGTGGCCCTGAACCTGATCCGCAATGCCAGCCAGGCCGCGCGCAGCCGGGTGGTGGTCAGCCTGCATGCCGGGGAGGCGCCAGCGGAAGCGCCCCTGGCTGGCGACCTGCCACAGCAGCAGGCGGTGTGGCTGGAGGTGGTGGATGACGGCAGCGGCATCGCCCCGCAGCACCTGTCGCGCCTGTTCGAACCCTTCTTCACCACGCGCGACGGTCCGGGCGGCAAGGGGACCGGATTGGGATTGGCCATCGTCGCCGGCATCGCCATCGAACATGAAGGCGGCGTGGCCGTTGCCAGTGATACCAGGGGCACGCGCTTCCGGCTGTTGCTGCCGGCTGCAACCGCAACCGCAGCCGCAACAAATAGGGCGCCCCCTGCACCGGCGCCGGAATCGACGACCAGCACCAGCCGGCCTAATGACGATGAAGTCGCCTGCGGCCAGGGCCAATGCATCTTCGTGGTCGACGACGATGCGGGCCAGCGCACACTGTGCGCGCAATGGCTGGATGCGCTGGGCTATGCGCCCATCGTCTTCGACGACCCGTTGCTGGCGCTGGAGGAATTCGCCCTGGAGCCGCTGGCGGTGGATCTGGTGATCACCGACCTGGACATGCCACAGATGCAGGGTGACGCCCTCATCGTGGCCTTGCGCGAAATGCGCGCCGATCTGCCGGTGGTGCTGTGCTCCGGCCAGCCGCACGTGTTGGAACTGGCGGCCACGCTGGGTGTCGCCGGCCTGGGCAAGCCGCTTGAGCGATCTGCATTGCGACGCGCTATCATGACCGCGCTGCCCGATACCGAACAAGGAACTCCATGAGCACTACCCCTCCCATCCGGGTGCTGGTCGTCGATGACGACCAGGCCATGCGCCAATTGCTGGTCGACTACCTGAGCGGCCATGGCCTCTCGGTGGACAGCGCCGCCACCGGCGCCCAGGCGCAAAGCGCCGTGCAGGAATCGGTCTATGACATGGTGCTGCTGGACCTCGGTCTGCCCGACATCGATGGCGCCGAACTGGCGCGCCGCTGGCGGGCCGAGAGCAGCATGTCCATCATCTGCGTGACCGGGCGCAATGAAGAGGCCGATATGGTGATGGGCCTGGAGCTGGGGGCTGACGACTACATCACCAAGCCGTTTTCACCGCGCGAGGTGTTGGCCCGCATGCGGGCCGTACTGCGCCGCACCGCCACGTCAGCCGCCCCCGCCGCGCCGGTGACCCGCAGCAAGCACCCGCGTGCCTACCGCTTCGCCGGCTGGGACCTGAACCTGAACACGCGTCGCCTGACCGCGCCGGACCAGCGCCAGGTGAGCCTGACCAATGCCGAATTCAGCCTGCTGGTGGCCTTCCTGGGCGCGCCGGGGCGCATCGTCTCGCGCGAGCACCTGCTGGAAAGCACGCGCGCCTTTGATGAGGTCTACGACCGTGCCATCGATGTCCAGATCCTGCGCCTGCGTCGCAAGCTGGAAGCCGATCCCAAGAACCCGACCCTGCTGCGCACCGAACGCGGCGCGGGTTATTTCCTGGATGCCGAGATCGAGACCCTGTGGGGCTAACGGGCAAGGCCCGGCTCCTCGCCCCCTTCTCAAGCCTCGTTGATCCGGCGGCGTGGTAGCGCGCCTGTCCGGTTTTTGGTCCCGACCGTGATCCTGTTTTTGTTCCGCCTTTATCCACTGCTCTGCCCATGACCACCCTAGCTCCTCCGACATCGCGCCTGCAAGAGCTCCGCCAGAACGTGCTGGCCGGCCTCACCACTTCCTTCGCCCTGGTACCCGAATGCATTGCCTTCGCTCTGGTGGCGCAGTTGAATCCATTGATGGGTTTGTATGGTGCCTTCTTCATCTGCACCATCACCGCGCTGTTCGGCGGCCGGCCGGGGATGATCTCGGGTGCCGCCGGTTCGATGGCGGTGGTGATCGTGGCGCTGGTGGTGCAGCACGGGGCGCAGTATTTCCTGGCCACGGTGGTGTTGTCGGGCCTGATCATGCTGGCCTTCGGCGCGTTGCGGCTGGGCAAGCTGGTGCGCATGGTGCCGCATCCGGTGATGCTGGGCTTCGTCAACGGACTGGCCATCGTGATCGCGCTGTCGCAGCTGGAACATTTTCGTACCAATACGCCATCCGGGCCGCAGTGGCTGCAGGGGACGTCGCTGTGGATCATGATCGCCCTGACGCTGGCGACCATGCTGATCGTCTGGCTGCTGCCGCGCCTGACCAAGGCCATTCCGCCGGCACTGGCAGCCATCCTCGGCGTGGGCCTGCTGACCTATGCCAGTGGCCTGCACACGCGCACGCTGGGCGACATGGCGCAGATTGCCGGTGGCTTGCCGCCGCTGCATCTGCCCAGCGTGCCGCTGACACTGGAGACGCTGCGCATCATTGGACCGTATGCGGTGCTCATGGCCATCGTCGGCCTGCTGGAAACGCTGCTGACCTTCAACCTGACTGACGAAATCACGGCCAGCCGCGGCCAGCCCAATCGGGAATGCCTGGCGCTGGGGGCGGCCAACGTCGTCTCGGGGTTGTTCGGCGGCATGGGCGGTTGCGCCATGATCGGGCAGACCATGATCAACCTCGGCTCGGGTGGTCGCTCGCGCCTGTCGGGGGTAGTGGCGGGGGTGATGATCCTGCTGTTCATCCTGTTCCTGTCACCAGCCATCGAACGCATTCCGCTGGCGGCACTGGCCGGCGTCATGTTCGTGGTGGCGCAGGAGACCTTTGCCTGGGGTTCGCTGCGGGTGTTGGGCAAGGTGCCCAGGAACGATGCGCTGGTCATCGTCGCCGTCACCATCATCACCGTGTTCACCGACCTCGCAGTGGCGGTGCTGTGCGGCATCGTGATCGCCGCGCTCAACTTCGCGTGGCAGCATGCACGCGAAGTGCGTGCGGAGGTCGCCGATGAAGGCGATGGCAGCCGTACCTACCTGCCGCACGGTACCTTGTTCTTTGCCTCGACCACGCGCTTCCTGGAACTGTTCGATCCCCAGAACGATCCGCAACAGGTCACGCTGGATTGCCGCCATCTGCGCCTGGCCGACCACTCCGCCATTGCCGCCGTGCAGACGCTGGCCGAGCGCTATGTGCGGCTGGGCAAGGACTTGCGCGTGGTGGCCCTGTCGCGGCGATGCCGCCAGTTGCTGCAGCGGGCGGGCGTGCCGCATGTGGACTGAGCCATAAAAAATGCCCGCCCTCAATCAAGAGGCGGGCCAAAGTACCACGGGAAACTTGTCTGGTGACCGGCCCGCATCGCAGGATGCGGGCCGTTTTTGTCTGGGCGTGCTGTGTATTACAGACCCAGGAAATCCATCTTGCCCAGCTTGACGCCCTGGTGACGCAGGATGTCGTAGGCAGTGGTGATGTGGAAGAAGAAATTGGGCAGGCCGAAGACCAGCAGGTATTCGCGCGCGCTCATGCTGCGCTCCTCGCCGCGCAGCTTCATGCTGATGACCCGGTCTTCCTGGCCATCGACCGCGTCGGCGGGAATGGATTCGAGAAAGACGATGGTCTTGTTGATGCGGGCCTGCAGTTCGTCGAAGCTGGTCTCGTCATCGCTGAAGGCCGGCGCGGCCACGCCCGAGAGGCGGCTGGCGGTGGCCTTGGCGGTGTCGCTGGCGCGTTGTACCTGGGCGGTCAGCGGATACATGTCTTCGTACAGGCGCGCCGAGAGCAGCTGTTGCGGTTCCAGCTTGTGCTGGTCGACATGTTGCTCGGCCTTGTCGAGCAGGGAGGACAGATTGTGTAAGGCGCGGATCAGCGGGGTGATGCCGACTTCGTGCAGGGTGATGGACATTTTTTTTCCTGGGATGAAGGTGGATGACTGTCCCCGGTGTCGCGCTAGCGCATCCGGGGACTGGAACATTACTGACGTGAAGATACCTGCGTCGCAGCCGGCTGCGGCGTACTCCAGCCGCCGCCGAGGGCGCGGATCAGATTGACCGTGGAGCGGGCGCGCTCACCATCGAGGGTGACCGAAGCGCGCTGCAGTTGCAGCACGGTGCGGTCGGCATCGATGACGTTGAAGTAGCTGACCGCGCCTTCGCGATACTGGGTGTGCGACAGCCGGGCCGCCCGCGAGGACGAGGCCACCGCTTCGTCCTGGGCGCGGTTCTGGTCGTCCAGGATGCGCAGGTTGGCCAGGTTGTCTTCCACTTCGCGGAAGGCGTTCAGGACCGTGCCACGATAGGTGGCGACCTGTTCTTCATAGCTGGCGCGGGCGCGATCGACGCCGGCCTGGCGCCGGCCACCGTCGAAGATCGGCATGGTCAGGGCGGTGCCCACCAGCGGGCCCAGCAGGAAGGTACGGCTGGACCAGTTGAAGAGATCACCCAGTTGCGCCGACTCGTAGCCCAGGCCACCGGTCAGGTTCAGGGCGGGGAAGAAGGCCGACTTGGCCACGCCCACGCGGGCATTGGCGGCGGCCATGGCACGTTCGGCGGCAGCGATGTCGGGACGACGCTCCAGCAAGGCCGAGGGCAGGCCGGCCGGGACCGAGAGCGCCAGTCGCTTCAGCGGTTGCGGCGGCAGCGCGAACTCGGCCGGGGTGCGACCCAGCAGGATGGCCAGGGCATGTTCGGCGGTGGCGCGCTGGCGGGCGATGCCCAGCGCTTCCGATTGGGCCGAGGCCAGTTCGGTGCGGGCGCGGGCCACGTCGACTTCGCTGATGTCGCCTTCATCGAAACGGCGCTGCACCAGACGCAGCGATTCCTGGCGCAGGTCGACGGTGCCGCGATAGAGCTCGGCGGCGGCATCCAGTTCGCGCACCTGGAAATACTGTTGCGCGACGTCAGCCTGCAAGGCCAGCAGTACCGAGTGGAACAGCGCTTCGCTGCGCTGGGCATCGGCCGTGGCGGCATCCACGGTGGAGGCGACGCGACCGAACAGGTCGACCTCATAGGACACGCCCAGTTGTGCCCGGTACAGGGTGTTGGGCTGGGTATTGGCATCGGCCGGCAAGCCTTGCGAGGCAGGCGAAGGGCGTTGACGCGTGGCGCCCAGGCCGGCGTCGATCTGCGGGAAGTAGCCGGAGCGCGCATCGCGGGTCAGTGCGCGTGCCTGGCCCAGCCGCGCGGCGGCCGCCTTGAGGTCCTGGTTGGCTTGCTGGGCGCGGTCTTCCAGGGCGTTCAACTGGTCGTCGCCAAAGATCTTCCACCATTCGCCGCGGGCGATGTCTTCGGCGGGCTGGGCGGCCTTCCACTGGCTGCCGTTTTCACCGCTCTGGGTGGTGGGTGCGGCTTCCTTGAAGGCGGCCGGGGTATCCACCGAGGGGCGCTCGTAGGTGGGCGCCACCGAGCAGCCGGCCAGCACCAGCAAGGTGGCCAGCAGGGCCGAGCCGATGCGCACGGGGCGCAGCAGGCGGGTCATCGATTGAGTCATCATTTTTCTTGCTCCATTCATGGGCTGATCCGGGGATCAGCGATCATCCTGCGGGCCGGGGGCAGCGTGGCTCACTTGCTGCACGTGCGAACCGGCGGTCATCGGGGCTTCATGATGCGAGGCCGAGTGCAGCTGGCGGCGGTCGATGGTGCGCAGCAGGACGTAGAACACCGGGGTCAGGAACAGACCGAACAGGGTCACACCCAGCATGCCGAAGAACACCGCGATGCCCATCGCATGGCGCATTTCCGAACCGGCGCCGGAGGAGGCCACCAGCGGCACCACACCCATGATGAAGGCGATCGAGGTCATCAGGATCGGGCGCAGACGCAGGCGGCTGGCTTCGATGGCGGCTTGTACGGCGGTACGGCCCTGCATCTCCAGTTCGCGGGCGAATTCCACGATCAGGATGGCGTTCTTGGCCGACAGGCCCACCAAGACCATCAGGCCGATCTGGGTGAAGATGTTGTTGTCGCCACGGGTCAGCCAGACGCCGGTCAGGGCGGCCAGGATGCTCATGGGGACGATCAGGATCACGGCCAGTGGCAGGGTCAGGCTTTCATACAGGGCGGCCAGCACCAGGAACACCAGCAGTACGCTGATCGGGAATACCCACACACCGGCATTGCCTGCGAGGATCTTCTGGTAGGTCAGGTCGGTCCATTCGAACTTGACGCCACGCGGCAGGGTGGCTGCCGCCACGCGCTCGGCCGCTGCCTGGGCCTGGTCCGAGGAGTAACCCGGGGCCGGGCCACCGTTGATGTCGGCGGCGGTGTAGCCGTTGTAGCGCACCACCATTTCCGGGCCGAAGGTCTGCTTGACCTTCACCACGGAGGACAGCGGCACCATCTCGCCGGCGTTGTTGCGGGTCTTCAGTTGCGCGATGTCCTCGGCCTTGGCGCGGAAGGGCGCGTCAGCCTGGGCACGCACCTGGTAGACGCGGCCGAAGCGGTTGAAGTCGTTCACGTACAGCGAACCGAGGTAGATCTGCATGGTGGTGAAGACATCGGTCACCGGGATGCCCAGTTGCTTGGCCTTGACGCGATCCAGTTCCACATCCAGTTGCGGGACGTTGATCTGGTAGCTGGAGAACATCGGGCCCAGTGCCGGTTCCTTGGCGGCGGCCTTCATGAAGGCTTGCGCGGCCTTGTCGAGCTCGGCATAACCCAGTGCATCGCGGTCTTCGATCTGCATCTTGAAGCCACCAAGCGTTCCCAGGCCCATCACCGGCGGCGGCGGGAAGACGGCGGTGAAGGCTTCCTTGATGCCGCCGAACTTCTTGTTCAGCGAGGCGGCGATGGCATTGCCCGACAGTTCCTTGCTCTTGCGTTCCTCGAAGGGTTTCAGGCCCACGAAGACGATACCGGCCGAGGAGCTGTTGGTGAAGCCGTTGATGGACAGGCCGGGGAAGGCGATGGCACTGGCCACACCCGGTTCCTTCAGCATGATCTCGCTCATCTTGCGCATCACGTCTTCGCTGCGGTCGATCGAAGCACCGTTGGGCAGTTGCGCGAAGGCCACCAGGTATTGCTTGTCCTGGCCCGGTACGAAGCCGCCGGGGACGATGTAGGAAACCCCCAGGGTCGCGGCCAGCAGCACCACGTAGACACCCATGGTGGCACCCTTGCGCTTGATCACGCCGGTCACGCCGCTGCCGTACTTGTCGGAGGCGCGGTTGAAGAAGCGGTTGAAGCGGATGAAGAAGCCACCGAGGAAGCGGTCCATCTGGCGCGTCAGCCAGTCCGGCTTGTCACCATGACCCTTGAGCAGCAGGGCGGCCAGGGCCGGGGACAGGGTCAGCGAGTTGAAGGCCGAGATGACGGTGGAGATCGCAATGGTCATCGCGAACTGCTTGTAGAACTGGCCGGTCAGACCGGTCATGAAGGCCAGCGGCACGAACACCGCGACCAGTGTCAGGGCAATCGCGATGATGGGGCCGGACACTTCCTGCATGGCGCGATAGGTGGCGTCGCGCGGCGAGAGACCGGCGCCGATGTTGCGTTCGACGTTTTCCACCACCACGATGGCGTCATCGACCACGATACCGATGGCCAGCACCATGCCGAACAGCGACAGCGCATTGATGGTGTAGCCAAAGCCCAGCATCAGCGAGAAGGTACCGATGATGGAGACCGGCACCGCCAACAGTGGAATGATGGAAGCACGCCAGGTCTGCAGGAAGATGATCACCACGATCACCACCAGGGCAATGGCTTCCAGCAGGGTGTGGACCACCGCTTCGATGGAAGCACGCACGAACTGGGTCGGGTCATAGACGATGCTGTAGCTGACCGAGCTGGGGAAGTCGGCCGACAGTTCCTTCATCGCCGCGCGCACCTGGGTCGAGACATCCAGCGCGTTGGCGCCGGGAGCCTGGAAGATGGGGATGGCCACGGCCGGCTTGTTGTCCAGCAGCGAGCGCAGGCCATATTCGGAGGCCGCCAGTTCCACCCGGGCGACGTCGCCCAGGCGGGTGGTGGCGCCGTCCGGCGAGGCCTTCAGGATGATGTCGCGGAATTCGCCTTCGGTCTTCAGGCGACCCTGGGCGTTGACCGACAGCTGCAGCGGCGTATCCGGTGAACTGGGGGAGGCGCCGATCACGCCGGCGGCCACCTGCACGTTCTGTTCGCGGATGGCGCGCACCACGTCGCTGGCGGTCAGGCCGCGCTGGGCGACCTTGTTGGGGTCGAGCCAGACGCGCATGGCGTAGTTGCCCGAGCCGAACAGGCCCACTTCACCCACACCCTGGATGCGTGCCAGGCGGTCCTTGACGTTCAGGACCGCGTAGTTGCGCAGGTAGGTGGTGTCGTAGCGGTTGTCGGGCGAGATCAGGTGCACCACCATGGTCAGCGTGGGCGAGGACTTGAGCGTGGTCACGCCCAGCCGCTGCACGTCTTCCGGCAGGCGCGGCAGGGCTTGCGAGACGCGGTTCTGTACCAGTTGCTGGGCCTTGTCGGGGTCCACGCCCAGGCGGAAGTTGACGGTGATGGTGAGGTTGCCGTCGCTGTTGGCCTGCGACTGCATGTAGAGCATGTTTTCCACGCCGTTGATCTGCTCTTCCAGCGGCGAGGCCACGGTTTCGGCAATCACCTTGGGGTTGGCGCCGGGATACTGTGCGCGTACCACCACCGAGGGCGGCACCACTTCGGGATATTCCGAGATGGGCAGCTGTAGCATGGCCAGCACGCCGCCCAGCAAGAGCAGTACCGACAGCACACCCGCAAAGATCGGGCGGTCGATGAAGAATTTAGAGATATTCATGTAGGTTCCTTGTCAGCCGTCGGGGTGCAGCCGCCCTTGCGGGAGGGCGATGCGTCCCCACAGCTTGTTCTTCCTTGAATGCGAGAGAGGTCCGTGCGGATCAGGCCTTGCCGGCGTCACCAGCCTTGGCGGCCTGGGCCTGCATCGGCACCACGGTCGGGGTGATGGCGTCACCCGGACGGATGCGTTGCAGGCCGTTGACCACGATGCGTTCGCCCGGCTGCAGACCCTTCTCGATGACCACCAGGCCGTCATGGCCGGCGCCCACCACCACCTGGCGGTAGTTGGCGTGATTGTCCTTGTCGGCCACCATCACGAAGCGCTTGTCCTGGTCGGTGCCGAGTGCTTTTTCGTCGATCAGCACGGCGGCATGCGGCTCACCGCCACCCAGGCGCACGCGGGCATACAGACCCGGGACCAGCTGGCCGTCGGCATTGTCGAATACGGCGCGTACGCGGATGGTGCCGGAGGCGGTGTCGAGCCGGTTGTCCACCGACCCCACGCGGCCCTTGCGGGAGTAGGCATCTTCATTGGCCAGGCCCAGTTCCACCGGTACGGTGGCGCCGGCGGCGCGGGCCGGGTTGACGTATTTCAGGAAGCTCTGTTCATCGACATCGAAGGAGGCATACACCTTGGCCACCGACACCAGCGTGGTCAGGGGGGCGTTGGCCGCACCCGGGTTGACGACGTTGCCGACCGTGACTTCGGCCCGCGAGATGCGGCCTGCCACCGGGGCGGTGATGCGGGTGTATTCCAGGTTCAGGCGCGCCACCCGCAGGGCGGCGCGGGCAGCGGCGACATTGGCCGCGGCTTCGCGGGCGGCATTCTGCTTTTCCTCGAAGTCGCGCTTGGCGATGGCGTTGTCGCCCAGCAGGCGCTGGCCACGGGCCAGGTCGGTGGCGGTGTAGCCGGCACGGGCATCGGCGCCGGCCAGTTGCGCTTCGGCGCGGGCCACTTCGGCCTCATAGGGACGCGGGTCGATGGTGAAGAGCACATCGCCCTTCTTGACCAGCGCGCCATCCTTGAAATGCACGGCGGTCAGCGTGCCGCCGACCAGGGGGCGCACTTCGACGCGGTCGACCGCTTCGATGCGGCCGGAGTAGGACTGCCAGTCGATGATCTGGCGCTGGACCACCTCGGCCACGTCAACCGGTGCGCCGGCGGCGGCTGCCGTGGGGGCGGTGGAGGCATTGGCCGACAGGCCGACCACCGAGATGGCGCCGCCGACCGACAGGGCGATGACAGCCAGGACGGTGGCAGTAAGGGCGAAGCGCTTGCGCAGGGGAGCAGGAGTTTGCATGTTCTTATCCTCAGAATGGAGTGGAGGGGTGGAGCTTGAAGGGCATGAAGTCGTGACTGGGTTCGTTGCGTTGCAGGCTGGCGAAGCGGCAGCGCAGGAAATTGACGATTTCCGTGAGCAGCGGCAGGTGCGTGCGCAGGGCGCCGTGCGTGATGCCGGCAAAGCGCGAGACCTGTGTGGGCACACCGGCGCGGATCAGGCTGGAGGCGTATTTCTCGGCCTCCGGGCAGAGCACGTCGCGTTCGGCGGTGGCGATGAAGGCGGCCGGCAAGCCCGCCAGGCGGCTCACTTCCAGCGGCGCGGCATAGGGGTGCAGGCGCTGCATGGTCTGGGGCAGGTACTGGCGATAGCTGGCGGCGCAGGTCTCGGCGGTGAGGTCCGATTGCAGGCGGCTGGCATCGCCCAGCAGGCGCATGCTCGGGTCCAGCATCGGGCTGATCAGGACCTGCGCGGCCAGCGGCTTGCCGCAGCGGTCACGGGTCATGAGGGTGAGGCTGGCGGCCAGGCTGCCACCGGCGTCGTCACCGGCCACCACCATGCGGTCGAGGTCGACGTTGAGTTCGGCAGCGTGCTTGCAGGCCCAGGTGGCGGCGGCGAAGGCATCTTCCGGGGCGGCCGGGAAGGGTTTGGCCGGCGCCAGGGCATAGCCGACCGACAGCACCACGGCCTGGCCGTGGTGGGCGATGAAGCTGGCCGGGGCATCGGCGTCATCCAGCGAGCCGCTGTTGAAACCGCCACCGTGGAAGTACATCACCAGCGCCCGCTGCTCGCCTTTGGCGGCGGCTTGCGCCGGCTGGTAGAGGCGCACGGGGATGCGCCCCAGCGGACCGGGAACGAAGAAATTGCGGATGTCCAGCGAATGCGAGGCTTGCATGATGTGCGCCCGGGCCGAAGCCACTTGTCCAAGAATGAGGCGGATTGTGCGCCACAGCAGGGTCGCGAATAAACACATATAATCCAACAACACTGTTCGGTATGTCTGAACAATCGCGATGACGAGTTCGGTCATGGCGGGCTCCTTTCGGGGATGAGAGAGACTGCCGGGCAGCACTTCCTGGTCGCTGGCACCCGATGTTTTTCCGGTGCAATAGCGTGCCGAAGAGTGAAAATTGCGGCTATTTGCTGTAATTTGATTAAAATTCGAGCGTGACTGGCCGTGTCGGGCCAGCCCGCCCGGACCAGGGCATTGCGGCGCGCCGGGGGCGGCGCCTGGTCTTGCCCGCGTTTGTCCTGCCCCCGCTTGCCGCGCCGGTTTCTTCCGGATGCCGGCACTTAGGAGAGAGCGATGGACCGTTTCCAGGCCATGCAAGTCTTTACCGCAGTGGTTGATGCCAACAGCTTCACACGCGCCGCTGACAACCTGAACCTGCCGCGCACCACCGTCACCACCCTGATCCAGGGGCTGGAGAGCATGCTGCGGGTGCGCCTGTTGAACCGCACCACGCGCCGCATCAGTCTCACGCCAGATGGCGCGGCCTATTACGAGCGCTGCGTGCGCATCCTGGCCGATGTCGACGAGACCGAACAATCCTTCCGCAATGTCACCCGGGGACCGCAGGGGCGCTTGCGTATCGACGTGCCGGCCTCGGTGGGTCGGCTGATGCTGCTGCCCAACCTGTGCGACTTCTATACCAAGTACCCCGACATCGAACTGGCCATGGGCATGGGCGACCGCCCGGTGGACATGGTGCAGGAAGCAGTCGATTGCGTGATCCGTATCGGCGAGCTGCAGGATTCGTCGATGGTGGCGCGCCGCATCGGCACCTTCCAGACCGTCACCTGCGCCTCGCCTTCCTACCTGGAGCGCCACGGCGTGCCCCACTCCATCGAGGATCTGCAGCAGCACAAGGCGGTGCATTACTTCTCCAGCCGTACCGGGCGCACCATCGACTGGGACTTCGTGGTCGACGGCGTTACGCGCGAGGTGAAGATGGACGGCAAGCTGTCGGTCAACGAGGCCGATGCCTACGTCGAATGCGCCCTGCAGGGCTTCGGCATGGTGCAGGCGCCGCTGTACATGGTCACGCGCCACATCGACGAAGGTCGGCTGGTGGAGGTGCTGTCGCAGTGGAAGCCGGCACCCATGCCGATTTCGGTGGTGTATCTGCACAACCGCCACCTGTCGCCCAAGGTGCGCGCCTTCGTCGATTGGGTGGCCGAGCTGTTTGCCACCTGCCCGCTGCACAAGGCCTGCACCATGGGTATGGAAGAGAGCGAGTGCAGCTTCGTCAACAAGCCCGACGTCAGCACCGTGCGGACCGTGGTCGAGCAGTACAACATCGCCGAGAGTGTGTTCTGAGGCTTTCCTTGTGATCGGTTCGGCGAGGATTATGCAGGCTGGTGGCAGGTTTTCGCGTGCCGAAAGCTGCTGATTTCCTGCCTGATTCTCTGCTCCTGTTTCCGGCATCGCCAAACCAGGCCGGCTGTCGGCGCGACATGTAGGCCGATGTCCGGGTGTTGGCGGTATGATGATCGCGCTCAATCGCTGCCTGGCATACCTGATTCTGCAAACTTCTTGCCTGATTCTCTGCATGTGACTGCCGGAGAATCAGGCAATGCTTCGCAAGCGTTAAGCTCCCGCTTGTCCCTTGTTGAGAGAACACCATGGATCTCGATCTGCACGCCGTCGAGGATTGCGCTCCCTTGCTGTTGCCGGAGCACGCCGACGCATCCCCTGCAACCGCTCCCTTTGGCCCCTCTGCCCCCTCCGAGGCAGACCTGGCCGCCGATGCCCGTTTCCATGCCATGCAGCAGGAGTTGCTGCAACTGCTGGAGCGCTATACCGCTGACAGCGAGGGCATGCTGGCGACCGCCATCCCCGACCTGGAAATCTATCGCATCACCTGTCCTACCGGCCCCAAGCATGCCGTGCAGAAGCCGGTCTTCGCGGTGATCGCGCAGGGTTCCAAGCGCATCTTCGTGGGGGATGAAATCTACGAATACGATCCCATGCACTACCTGGTTGCTTCGGTGGATCTGCCGGTGGTGGGCAAGGTGATGGTGACCAGTCCCGATGAGCCCTATCTCGGTCTGCGGCTGGAACTGGATACCCAGGAGATCGGTGAACTGATCGGCGACGAGAACCTGCCGGCGGCGGCCCATCTCAATGAAGGCGCGGCCCGCGGGCTGTATGTGAACCGGCTCGACGTCGAACTGCTGGATGCCGTCTTGCGACTCTTGCGCCTGCATGAATCACCGCGCGACGTGGCCATCCTGGCGCCGATGATACGGCGTGAAATCCTGTACCGGCTGCTGATGAACGGGCAGGGCGCGCTGCTGCGCCAGACCGTGCTGCAGGACAGCCAGATGAACCGCGTGGCCAAGGCCATCCGCCTGATCAAGGACGGTTACGACCAGGCCTTGCGCATCGAGGACGTGGCGCGTGAGGTGCACATGAGCGTGTCGTCGCTGCATCATCACTTCAAGCTGGTGACGGCCATGAGCCCGCTGCAATACCAGAAGAACCTGCGCCTGCAGGAAGCGCGCAAGCTGATCCTGACAGCCGACGCCAGCGTGGCCACGGCGGCGCATCGGGTCGGTTACGAGAGCTCGTCGCAGTTCAGCCGTGAATACAGCCGCCTGTTCGGCGCCCCGCCCCTGCGCGACAAGCGGCGTTGGCAGGAAGAGGAAGCACCGGTGTTGTGAGGCCCCTGCAGGGGCGGCGGCACGGCGCTAGAATGATCGGCTGTACTTAACTTATCCACACCCATTTTTCGATTCGGAGACAGCATGCACTATCGTCGCCTCGGCAAGAGCAACCTCAAGGTATCGGCCCTGTGCCTGGGTTCCATGATGTTCGGTGACCAGACCGACCTGCAGGAATCCGGCCGCATTGTGGCCTCGGCCCGCGAACACGGCGTCAATTTCATCGACACGGCCGATGTCTATACCAAGGGCAAGTCGGAGGAGATCGTCGGCAAGCTGCTGGCCGGGCAGCGCCACGAGTGGGTGCTGGCCAGCAAGCTGGGCAATCCGATGAGCAACCGCCCCAACGAGTCGAATTATTCGCGCAACTGGATCGTGCGCGAGACCGAGAACATCCTCAAGCGTCTCGATACCGATTACCTGGACATCCTCTACATGCACCGCGACTACCGGGACGAGAACCTGGAAGAGGCGGTGCAGGCCCTGGGCGACCTGATCCGCGCCGGCAAGATCCGCGGCTTTGGCGTGTCCAATTTCCGTGGCTGGCGCATTGCCGAGATTGCACGCCTGTGTGAGAAGAACAACGTGCCGCTGCCGCTGGTCTGCCAGCCTTACTACAACCTGCTGAACCGCCAGCCGGAAGTGGAAATCCTGCCCGCCTGCGCACACTATGGCCTGGGCGTGGTGCCGTACAGTCCGATTGCGCGTGGCGTGCTGACCGGCAAGTACCAGCCGGGCCAGAAGCCGGCCGAGGATACCCGTGCCGGACGTGGCGACAAGCGCATGATGGAAACCGAATTCCGGGAAGAGTCGCTGCTGATCGCGCAGCGCCTGCAGCAGCACTGCGAGCAGCGCGGCATCAAGCTGGGCCAGTTCGCCACCGCCTGGGTGCTGGGCAATTCGGCCATCAGCAGCGTCATCGCCGGCCCGCGCACACTGGTGCAGATGGAGGATTACTACGATGCGGCCGAACTGAAGATCACGGCCGAGGAAGAGGCGCTGGTGGACAGCCTGGTCACGCCGGGGCATGCGTCCACGCATGGCTACAACGATCCCAACTATCCGTTCTTCGGTCGGGTGGTGCGGGGCTGAGGTCACGGACGCGCGAGATACAAAAAGCGGATCAGGGCAAATGTCCTGATCCGCTTTTTTGACTTACCGCGTTTTTGCGTATTCGGCCGCTAGTCGGTCCCGTACCTGGTCCGCAGTGATGGCACGGGCGGGATTGCTTTTCAATGCGTCATAGGCTGGCGCTACCTGATTGTTCAGCCAGCTCTCCATCACCCGATCACGGGCCAGCAAGGTGCGCAGCCCATCGCGTATTACTTCACTTTCGCTGGCGCTCTCATCGCTATGCAACTTGCTTTTCATCATATCTGCCATTTCGTCGGGCCGGGTAATACGCATCGTATCAGCGCAAGGCGCTGATACGTCTCGCCCCTTCGGCCTTGATCTGCTGGATGTCGGTGCCTGGCACTACCAGGTTCATGCCGATCGTCTTCATGCGCTGCGCCATGTCCATGGTGCCGGCGAAGATGCCCACGTACTTGCCCAGCTTGCGCGCCAGCGCCAGCAGATGATCGATGGCGTCGTTGAGACGCTGGTCGCCGTAGGCGTCCGGGGGCAGGCCCAGTTCGATGGCCAGGTCGCTGGGGCCGATGAAGATGCCGTCCAGGTCGGGTACCTGCAGGATCGCTTCGGCATTGGCGTAGCCTTCGCGGGTTTCGATCATGGCCAGCGTGAGGATGGTCTGGTTGGCGTGGGCGAAATAGTCGGCGCCGCCATACAGGAAGCCGCGTGCCGGGCCGTAGCTGCGGCCGCCGCGGGGTGAGTAGTGGCAGGCGCGCACGAAGCGCTCGGCGTCATCGGCGGTGTTGATCAGCGGGCAGATGACGCCATAGGCGCCGGCATCGAGGAGCTTGTTGATTTCGCCCAGGCTGTTCTCGGAGCAGCGCACCAGCGGCACGGCCTGCGTGCTGGAGATGGCCTGCAGCATCGGCAGGGCCGATTCGATGGAGAAGGGGCCGTGCTGCAGGTCCACCGTGACCGCATCGTAGCCGCTGTGCGCGACCACTTCGGCCAGCAGCGAATTGCCCATCGAAATCCAGCCCGAGAGGGCCAGTTGCTGTTGCGCGAAGAGGGTGCGCAGCCGGTTTTCCCGCATCGTTCGTCTCCCATGGATCAGGCCAGCAGGGCGCTGGCGAGGCTCCATGTTAATTCCGATTGCGGGGGCGTCGCATGAAACTTCTTCAGGCCCGGTACTGGAATGGCGTGTCGTCGATGGCGCGGGTGCGGCCGGCGATCTGGTCGGCCAGTAGCGCCGCGCTGCCGCAGGCCAGGGTCCAGCCCAGCGCACCCTGGCCGATGTTGAGATAGAGGTTGTTCACCGGCGAACGGCCGACGATGGGGACCCCGCTCGGGGTGGCAGGGCGGAAGCCCATCCACGGTGAGAGCGTGGCGTCGTCGCCGAGTCGGCATGCGGGGAAGAGTTCGCGCATGCCGTTCTTGAGTTCTTCGATGGCACGGCGCGGGATGCTGCGGTCCTGACCGACCAGTTCGATGCGGCCGGCCACTCTCAGACGCTGCCCGAGACGGGCGTAGACGATCTTGCGGGCGATGTCGGTGATGGAGACCTGCGGCGCCGCTGTGCGGCTGGTGTCGTCCTCCAGCGGCACGGTGATGCTGTAGCCCTTGAGGGGGTAGAGCGGCAGGCGCAGGCCGAGCAGGTCGGCGAAGTCGGCGCTGTCGGCCCCCAGCGCCAGGACGAAGTGGTCGGCCGCGATCCATTGACCGCCGGCCTGGATGGCGCGCAGGGAGCGGCCTTCACCATCGTCACGACGCACGGCATCGACGCGTGCGCCGCCGATGAAGCGGAAATTCGGATCGGCCTGCATGGCGGCGACCAGCGCGCGGCAGAACTGCGGGCAGTCGCCGGCTTCCTCGCTGGGGGTGTAGACGCCACCGACCCAGTCGCGTTGCGAGTGGCCCAATGCGGGTTCGATGCGGATGCATTCGGCCGCGCCCAGCACTTCCTGCTGGCAACCGTATTGCGCCTGGAAGCGCACCTGTGCGGCAGCCGCCTCCAGTCCCTGGCCATCGGTGAACATCACCAGCTTGCCGGAGCGCTGGTAGTCGAAGGACAGGTTCAGGCCGGCATTCCACTGGGTCAGCTGGTCGCGGCTATAGAAGGCCAGTTGCAGCAGGTCGAGGGTGGTGTGGCGCACGCGCTCGGCGTTGCAGCAGCGCAGGAACTGGGCCAGCCAGCGATATTGCGCGCCGTCCAGGGTGGGTTTGATGGTCAGCGGCGATTCCTTGCTGAACAGGTAGTAAGCCCATTTGGTCCAGACCGAGGGGTCGGCCAGCGGCGCCACGTAGGAGTAGCTGAGCTGGGCGCCATTGCCCTGGCTGGTGCCGGCGCCGGGCTGGTCGTGTGCATCGATCAGGCTGACCTGGTGGCCATCCTGGAGCAGGCGGTAGGCAGTGGTCACGCCGATCACGCCGGCGCCCAATACGCAGATATGCATGGTGTTTCGTGGAAGTCAGTCAAGAACCGCGCAGCCGTAGCTGCAGCGGATCAGCAGGAGACTACCGAAGAGGCGCCCGGGTGTCACATGCCGAATCGGCATGAACCTGTGCGCTCGCGCACAAGGGTTTTGCACCGGCAATCTCCGGCGCCGGGCGATGCTGCGCTACAATAGCGCCCGATGCAGGCCAGACAGCCGCTGGCTGCCTTCGCAAGGAGGTGGCGGGAGGAAGGTCCGGACTCCACAGAGCAGGGTGACGGTTAACGGCCGTCCGCTGAAAGCCGGTGCAAGCCGGTATAAGGCGAGGAACAGGGCCACAGAGACGAGCGTATTAAGTTACGGTGAAACGCGGTAACCTCCACCCGGAGCAATTTCAAATAGGCACGCGTTGATGTGGCTCGCGGAGCGTGCGGGTAGAAAGCTTGAGCGGCGGAGTGATCCGTCGCCTAGAGGAATGGCTGTCATAGCGGGTTTCCCGCCGTAACAGAATCCGGCCTACCGGCCTGCTTCACTGAATTTCTTTCATTAAAAAACTGCGGCCCGCGGGCACTGCGGGTTCGCGCAAGAGACCCCAGGAGACCCATGAACCAAGTTGCCGCACCCGTGCTGTTCGAAGAACTGACAGCCGCCAACGGCCGCCGCATTGGCATCGCCACCCTCGCTTCCGAAAAGACCCTGCATGCCATCTCGCTGGAGATGGTCAACCTGCTGACGCCGCAACTGCAGCAGTGGCAGGCCGATCCCGGCGTGGCGATGGTGTTGTTGCAGGCGCAGGGGGAAAAGGCTTTCTGTGCCGGTGGCGACCTGCAGCAACTCTACCGGTCCATGCGCGCGCATCACGCCTCGCCCGAGCGCGAGGATATCCGCGCCAATCGCTATGCCGCCGAATTCTTCGAGCAGGAATACCGCCTGGATTATCTTATCCACAGCTTCGCCAAGCCCATCCTGTGCTGGGGGCATGGCATCGTCATGGGCGGCGGCATCGGTCTGATGGCAGGTTGCAGCCATCGGGTGGTCACCGAAAAGTCGCGCCTGGCGATGCCGGAGATCACCATCGGCCTGTACCCGGACGTGGGTGGCAGCTGGTTCCTGGCACGCATGCCGGGCAAGACCGGGGTGTTCCTGGCACTGACCGGGGCCAACCTGAACGCCAATGATGCGCTCTTCGCCGGCCTGGGCGATTACCGGGTAGCGCATGCGGCCAAGCAGTCGGTGCTCGATGCACTGCTACAGCAGCCGTGGGGCGCGGGAAGCGATGCCGAGTTGCTTGATCGCGTGCTGGTCGACGCTCAGAGGACATCGGCGCAGGAGGGGGCGGTGGCGTTCGTGCCGTCCAATCTGCGCACGCATTTCGACCAGATCGAGGCGCTGTGCCGCCAACCCAGCCTGCCGGAGATCGTGGACGGTATCCTTGCGCTGCAGACCGATGACCCCTGGCTGACCAAGGCCATGGCGACCTTGCGCGCCGGGTCCCCTGGCTCGGCCTGGCTCGGATATGCCTTGCAGAAGCGGGTGCGCCCCTTGTCGCTGGCCGAGGTGTTCCGGCTGGAATTCGTGGTGTCGCTGCATTGTGCGGCGCGGCCGGATTTCGTCGAGGGTATCCGTGCGCTGATCATCGAGAAGGACCAGAAGCCGCAATGGAAACCAGCCTCCCTGGACGCTGCCACGCCGGAATGGGTGGAGGGCTTCTTCGCCGATCCCTGGTCGCCAGGCCAGCACCCGCTGGCCGACCTGGCTGCCTGAATCCACTGGCAGCCCTGACGTTGATCAGAGGCCCAGTGCGCTCAGGCCGGGGTGGTCGGCCGGGCGCGGGGCCGAGCTATTTATCGACGGTCTCCTCGGGTGGGCCGGCCGCGCCGGCGGGACATGGGGTAGCGGGACGAGTGAAGCAACTGCATGAGAGGTACGGTATTCAGATCAGATACGACGCCGAAAAAATCCTAGGCCCAGCACGGTGCCTTCGCAAACGGAGACGGCAGGCGGATCGAGGTCGTGTTGCTGTATGTGCTGCGTGTGCAGACAACTGTACTGGCCGTGGGGCCGGAGTGGCGGAGGGAGCGACTGCGGAAGGACTGCGGAAAACCTACTGCGGGAGGGGGAGGACGGCCGACCCGAACGGATCGGCCTCGATTTGAATGCCATGAATCTGTTTCATGGCATTCAAATGCGTGAAATTATTTCTTCTTCTTGTTCACGGCTTCCTTGAAAGCCTTGCCAGCCGAGAACTTCACGGTGGTAGCAGCGGCGATCTTGATTTCTTCGCCGGTTTGCGGGTTGCGGCCGGTGCGAGCAGCGCGCTTGCCGGTGGAGAAGGAACCGAAGCCAACCAATTGCACGGTATCGCCCTTGGTCACGGCCTTGATGATGTTCTCGATGACGGAGTCCAGCGCACGCTGAGCTGCTGCCTTGGAGATTTCGGTGTCGGCGGCGATAACGTCAACCAATTCAGATTTGTTCACTTTTAAATTCCTTTCACTGTTAAGGTGCCCAGATTTTAGCACTGGAATGAGGCGGATTCGCAAGCCCTATCTGCGTTTTCAGCCGATTTGACCTGGTCTTGACCGACCTTGATTGAAAAAAACCGATGTGCTTTTCAGCACCTTGGAACGGACCATGGAGGCCCCGTTTTGGTACATCGATCTCCCCAAAGACACGGATAGTAAAAGGTGGTCGGCGCGGAAGTCAAAACAAAAACGCGTCAGGGCATTCATTTGATGAAGAATTTGATGAAGATTGCCTCCCCCGGGCCTCGAACCTGCCAGGTCTTCGGGCATTTGGACAGTCCGGTTTTCTTCTTTTGCTGTCGCCGGACGATCTTTGACCGGTGCTGTCATCGCACCTCGCCTCTCTTTTTGCGAACTTTCCTGATTTTTTTGAACTAAAGTTGCGCTGCAAAATCCATGTCGCCTTTGCTTCGCACTCGCAAATCGGAGGGATGCAGGAGGTCTCCCCGAGGCCTTCCTATGCGCGCCCCGAAATCGCGCACGCCGGCTCTTCCATGCCGCGCAAATCCGCGCCGTTACGCAATTCTGACGATAAACACATGTGTAAAGCTCAGGTTGCACCTTCAATGTAAATGCTAAGTCCTTCATTTTCTTCGAAAAACTTCTAAAAACGCTGTTTTAAGGAAGTGCGCTAAGTCTTTGACTTTATTAGCAAAATTCCAGTTTTTCCCTGTGTATACCGCTTGACCTGCAATAGTGCATCCTCTAAAGTGGGCGGCAGTGTCAAAAAGTGTTTTTTTGTGGGGCATTTCGCAGTTTCATTTGCATTTGCCTGACATGGCACGACACCCGATCAGCAATCTCACTCGCCAGAGTCGAAGGAAAAAACAGTGTTTCAGGGCGCGTCAGCACTCAATCTCGATGCCAAAGGCCGGATGACCATTCCGGCCAAGCATCGTGACGCCCTGATTGTGCAGTGCGAGGGCCGTGCCACCGTGACGCGCCATCCGCATGGTTGCCTGCTGTTCTTCCCGCGTCCGACCTGGGAGACGCATCGCGAGCAGATCGCCAACTGGCCGATGTCGGCCCGTGCCTGGCAGCGCATCTTCCTGGGCAATGCCCAGGATGTGGAGCTCGACAGTGCCGGCCGCATCCTGATCGCGCCGGAGTTGCGCGCCGCCGTTGGCTTGCAGCGCGACGTGATGTTGCTGGGCATGGGTAGCCATTTCGAAATCTGGGATGCCGTCAAGCTGGCTGAAAGTGAAGCCGAAGCTGTAGCGGGTGGCATGCCGGATGTGTTGAGTAATTTTTCCTTCTGACGGCCGGACAAGATGAATCTGCAACCGGTGCCCGAGCTGCAGCACCGCACCGTGCTGTTGGAAGAAGCCGTGGACGCGCTGGCCATCGAGGGCGAGCGCGCCAATGGCGTTTATCTGGACGGTACCTTCGGTCGTGGCGGTCACAGCCGCGCCATCCTGTCCAGGTTGGGTCCGCAGGGCCGTTTGATCGCATTTGATAAGGACCCGTTGGCCATCGCCACGGCGCAGAAGATCGACGATGCACGGTTCGAGATCGTGCACGACAGCTTCGCGACCATGGACGAGGCGCTTGCCGCACGCGGCATTGCGCAGGTCGACGGGGTGTTGATGGACTTGGGTATTTCGTCGCCGCAGGTGGATGACGCCGCGCGCGGCTTCAGTTTTCGCTTGGATGGCCCGCTGGACATGCGCA
Organism: Herbaspirillum sp. AP02; assembly: GCF_015767275.1. Classification (GTDB taxonomy): domain Bacteria; phylum Pseudomonadota; class Gammaproteobacteria; order Burkholderiales; family Burkholderiaceae_D; genus Herbaspirillum. The sequence goes on along the minus strand of NZ_JADWMY010000005.1, from coordinate 195,287 downwards.
TGGACACCACCCGTGGCGTGTCGGCAGCGGAATGGCTGGCAACGGCAGACGAACAGCAGATTGCAAAGGTGATACGTGATTATGGGGAAGAACGGTTTGCTCTTCAGATTGCAAAGAAGATTGTTGCTGGCCGGGCAGTCCAGCCAATTTCAAGCACACGACAGCTTGCCGCGCTCGTGGCACAAGCCGTCAAAACCCGCGAGAAAGGCAAAGACCCGGCCACTCGTACATTTCAGGCTGTACGGATTTTCGTCAATCAAGAGCTTGAAGAACTCGAGGTAGGACTGGAGAAGGCGTTCCGTCAGATGGCGCAGCACGGGAGATTGGTCGTGATCAGCTTTCACTCGCTGGAAGATCGCATCGTCAAGCAGTTCATGGCATCCAAGGCCCATGCACCGCAGCCCGACCGCCGCCTGCCGATTCGTGCGATTGACCTGCCGCAGGCACCGGCGCGACTGTTGCCGCGGGTCATGCCCAGTACGGCGGAAGTGGCGTCCAACCCACGTGCCCGCTCGGCTGTGATGCGCGGCCTGGAGCTGATCGTGGCGCCTGCCGCTGGAGTGGCTGCGTGACCGGCCGCCTGTGCGTGCCGCTGACCGCCCTGCTGGTGGCGTGCGCGCTGTCGGTGGTGAGCGCCCAGTACAAGGCACGCAGCCTGTTCATCGAGCTGGAGCGCGCCCAGAGCGCGGCCCGCCAGCTGGATGTCGACTGGGCGCAATTGCAACTGGACCAGTCCACCCTGGGCAAGAACGCCCGCATCGAGGAACTGGCCCGGCGTGACCTGAACATGATGCCGGTCACCGCCGCCCGCACCCAATACCTCACCGTGGGGGCGCAATGACCAAGATGCCTCCGCGTCCCAACCTGGCAGGCAGCCGCGTGGCGGCTTCCAAGGGCGTGGCCTTCTCGTCCAACCCCATCCTGCAGGTCAAGTTGCCGGCCTGGCGCTCGCGCTTCGTGCTGTTCGTGCTGTTCGTGGCCTTTGTCGCCCTGATCGTGCGGGCCTTGTGGCTGCAGGGCGTGTCTACCGACTTCCTGCAGAAGCAGGGCGCTTCGCGCTATGCCCGTACTCTGGAGCTGCCGGCCACGCGCGGCAAGATCACCGACCGCAATGGCCAGGTGCTGGCCTCGTCGGTACCGGTCAAGGCGATCTGGGCCATTCCTGATGATGTGCAGGCCGCGCCCAAGGACAAGCTGGTGCAACTGGCCAAGCTGCTGGAGATGAGCGACGCCGAGCTGCGCAAGAAGCTGGATTCGGATCGCAGCTTCGTCTATCTGAAGCGCCAGGTCGAGCAGGATACCGCCGACAAGATCGTCAAGCTGGGCATCCCGGGCGTGGAGACCCGCAAGGAATACAAGCGCTTCTATCCCGAGGGCGAGGTGATGGCGCACGTGGTCGGCTTCACCAACATCGAGGATGCCGGGCAGGACGGCATGGAACTGGCCGCCCAGAAGACGCTGGCCGGTATGACCGGCAGTCGCCGCGTCATCAAGGATCGCCTGGGCCGCGTGGTGGAAGACATCGAATCCATCCGCGAACCGCATGATGGTCGCGACCTGACCCTGTCCATCGACAGCAAGATCCAGTACATCGCCTTCACCCAGCTGAAGGAAGCGGTGGAGAAGTTCAAGGCCAAGGCCGGTGGCATCATCGTGGTCGATGCCAAGACCGGCGAGGTGCTGGCGCTGGCCAACCTGCCCACCTACAACCCCAACGACCGCTCGGTACTGACCGGCGCGCAGCTGCGCAACCGCGTGGTGACCGACACCTTCGAACCGGGCTCGACGCTCAAGCCGTTCACGGTGGCACTGGCGCTGGACACCCATCGTGTCACGCCCTCCACCGTGTTCCAGACCGCGCCCGGCAAGATGACCATCGGCACGGCCACCATCGGCGACTCGCATGCCCACGGCCCGCTGACGGTGGCCCAGATCATCGAGAAATCGTCCAACATCGGTACCGCCAAGATCGCCCTGGGCATGCCGCCCGAAGAGATGTGGGAAATGTTCACCACGGTCGGTTTCGGCCAGCAGCCCAAGTTCGGCTTCCCGGGCGCCGTGGCGGGCCGTGTGCGCCCGTACAAGTCCTGGCGTCCGATCGAACAGGCCACCATGAGCTATGGCCACGGTATCTCGGTATCGCTGATCCAGCTGGCGCATGCCTACCTGATCTTCGCCCGCAATGGCGACATCATCCCGCTGTCCTTCACCAAGGTCACCGACTCGCCCATCGGCCAGCGCGTGATCTCGGCCGATACCGCCCTGCAGATGCGCCGCATGCTGGAAACCGTGGTCGCTCCCGGTGGCACCGCGCCCCAGGCCCAGGTGCCGGGCTATCGCGTGGGTGGCAAGACCGGTACCGCCTACAAGATCGAAGGCGGCAAGTACGTGCGCAAGTATGTGGCGTCCTTCTCGGGCATTGCCCCCATGTCGGACCCGCGCCTGATCATCTCGGTCATGATCGACGAGCCGCAAGGTCAGCACTTCGGCGGCCCGGTGGCCGGCCCGGTGTTCGCCAACGTGGCCGCCAATGCCTTGCGTGCATTGAACGTGCCGCCGGACTCCAGCGTGACCAACATCATCATTCCCAAAGAACCGCTTGAGGAGAGTATGTAATGTCCAAGCGCGTTCTGAGCCTGCAAGACATACTCGCCTGGCTGCGCCAGGTAGCGCCTGCTGCGCAACTGACTTCGGACTCGCGCCGCGTGGCGCCGGGCGATATCTTCTTCGCCTACGTGGGTGATGCCGACGGTCGCTCCTACATTGCCGACGCCGTCGAACGCGGTGCCGCTGCGGTCGTCTATGAAGCCGAGGGCTACACCTGGCCGCAAGAGATCGACGAACCGCACCTAGCCGTGCCCGACCTCAAGGCGCGTGCCGGCGAGATCGCTGCCGCCTGGTATGGGCAGCCCGACCAGGGCATGCTGACCGTGGCCGTCACCGGGACCAATGGCAAGACCTCCTGCTCCTGGTGGCTGGGTACTGCCCTGTCGCGCCTGCCGGGCATCAGCAATGCCGGCGTGATCGGCACCCTGGGCGTGGGCAGCTTCGTCGGTGGCAAGCAGCAGGGGTTTGATGTGACCGGCTACACCACCCCGGACGCCGTGCTGCTGCAGCGCAGCCTGTCCCGGCTGGCCCAGGGGCGCGTCACCGCGCTGGCCATCGAGGCTTCCTCGATCGGGTTGGCACAAGGGCGCATGAACGGCATGCATGTGGATGTCGCCCTGTTTACCAATTTCACGCGTGATCACCTGGATTTCCACGGTGACATGCAGACCTACGAAGACGCCAAGCGCAAGTTGTTCCAGTGGCCCGGCCTGAAGCACGCCGTGCTCAATCTGGACGATCCCATGGGCCTGCGCCTGCTGCCCTTGCTGGCGGGTCGCCAGGTGCCGGTGATCGGCTACGCGCTGGCCGAAGAGGCTGACGTCCAGGCGGCCGGCATCCCCACGCTGCGCGCCAGCCAGTTGCGCAGCAGCCATGCCGGTACCGTGTTCCATGTCGATTCGCCCTTCGGCAGCGGCCAGGTCAAGACCCAGCTGGTGGGCCGCTTCAATGTCAGCAATGTGCTGGGCATCATGGGCGTGCTGTTGAGCCAGGGACTCGCCTGGGACGCCGTCGTGGCGGCCGCTGCCGCCCTGACGCCCGCGCCCGGCCGCATGCAGCAGTTCGGTGGACCGGACGTGCCGCTGATCGTGATCGATTACGCGCATACCCCCGATGCGCTGGACAAGACCCTGTCCGCGCTGCGCCAGGTCGCGACCCAGCGCGGCGGCCAGCTGTGGTGCGTGTTCGGCTGCGGGGGCGACCGCGATCCGGGCAAGCGCCCGCAGATGGGCCAGATCGCCGAGCAGGCCGACCACGTGGTGCTGACCAGCGACAATCCGCGCAGCGAAGACCCGCAAGCCATCATCGAACAGATCCGCGCCGGCATGAGTCGCGTGGAACCGGTGGTCCTGGCCGATCGCGCCGGTGCCATCCTGTGGGCCATCCGCCACGCCACCCGCGCCGATGTGGTGCTGCTGGCCGGCAAGGGCCATGAGGCCTACCAGGAAATCGCCGGCAAGAAGTTGCCCTTCCTCGATGCCGACCACGTCGCCCTGGCGCTGGCTGCGCGCTCCACCATGATGGGGGGCGCATGATGCGGTTCGACTTCAAGCAGATGCTGGAATGGATTCGCACCGCCGAGGCGGCGGCCTCGGACCACACCGTACCTGGCGTGGTCAATGCGCCGGCCGGTGAGCTGATTCTCAACGACGTCGTCACCGACAGCCGGGCGGTCAAGCCCGGCAATGTCTTCGTCGCACTGCGCGGCGAGCGTTTCGATGCGCATGATTTCCTCGATGCCGTGGCTGCCCAGGGCGCCGCCGCCGTGGTGGCCGAACGTGTGCCGCCCGGTTTTGCACTGCCCGCCATCGTGGTCCCCGACAGTCGCGCCGCCCTGGGTCAGATCGCCCATGGCTGGCGGGTACGGCACCCGATCCCGGTGATCGGCGTGACCGGCAGTAATGGCAAGACGACCGTCAAGGAAATGATCGCGGCCATCCTCGCCGCCGCCTTTGGCGAAGACGGCTACCTCGGCACGCGTGGCAACTTCAATAACGAGATCGGCGTGCCGCTGACCCTGTTCCGCCTGCGCGAGCAGCATCAGGCGGCCGTCATCGAGATGGGCATGAACCATCCGGGCGAGATCGCGGTGCTGTCACGCATCGCTGCGCCCACGCTGGGCCTGGTCAACAATGCCCAGCGCGAGCACCAGGAATTCATGGCCAGCGTGGAAGCGGTGGCGCGTGAAAATGGCGCCGTGATCCGCCACCTGCCGGCCGATGGCGTGGCGGTGTTCCCGGCCGACGACGACTTCACCGCCCTCTGGCGCGAAGAGACCGGCACGCGGCGCGTGCTGAGCTTCGGCCTGACGCCGCAAGCCGATGTCAGCGCCACCTATCAGGCTGGCGTGTTCGGCAGCACCTTGCAGGTCAACGTCAAGGGGCTGGCAGTGCCGCCGGCGCAGTTCAAGGTCGAACTGGCCGCCGTGGGCGAACACAACGTGCGCAATGCGCTGGCCGCCGCCGCCTGCGCGCTGGGCGCCGGCATCGCGGTCGAGGCCGTGGTGCGCGGGTTGGAAAGCTTTGCCCCGGTCAATGGCCGCCTGCAACGCAAGCAGGCCGTCAGCGGCGCCCTGGTGATCGACGACACCTACAACGCCAACCCCGATTCGGTGCGCGCCGCCATCGACGTGCTGGCCGCCATCAGCGGCCCCCGCGTGCTGGTGCTGGGCGACATGGGCGAGGTCGGCGACCAGGGGCCGCAATTCCACGCCGAGATCGGCGCCTATGCACGCAGCCGCGGCATCCCGCTGTTCTTCGCGTTGGGCGAACTGAGCAGGCACGCCGTCGCGGCCTTCGGCGCACAGGCAAGGCATTTCGACGATATCGCTGCCCTCAATGCGGCGGTGGAGCAGGCCGCACCGCATGGTGCGACCGTTTTGGTAAAAGGTTCACGCTTCATGAAGATGGAGCGAGTTGTACAGCATCTGGTCAACGTTGAATCCAACACGCAACATCAACAGGAGACCCATTAGCATGCTGGTCTGGCTCGCACAGAATTTTCAACAGGATTTCGGCTTTCTGCGCCTGTTCAACTTCATCACCTTCCGCGCGGTGTTCGCCACGCTGACGGCGTTGTTGATCGGCATGATCGCAGGCCCGGCCGTGATCCGCATGCTGACCCGCATGAAGGTCGGCCAGGCGGTGCGCACCGATGGTCCCCAGACCCACCTGATCAAGTCCGGCACCCCCACCATGGGCGGCGTGCTGATCCTGATCGGCATCGGCGTTTCCACCCTGCTGTGGGCCGACCTGTCCAACCGTTTCGTCTGGATCGTGCTGATCGTCACGCTCGGTTTCGGCGCCGTCGGCTGGGTTGATGACTATCGCAAGGTGGTCTATCGCGACCCGCAGGGCATGCGCTCGCGCGAAAAGTATTTCTGGCAGTCGCTGATCGGCCTGGTGGCAGCGTTCTACCTGGCCTTCTCGGTCTCGGAAGTGAGCAACATGAAGGTCTTCGACCTGTTCGTGGCGTGGGTGCGTTCCGGCTTCAGCCTGGATCTGCCGCCCAAGGCCGACCTGATCGTGCCGTTCTTCAAGACGGTCACCTATCCGCTGGGTGTGTGGGGCTTCATCGCGCTGACCTATTTCGTCATCGTCGGTACCAGCAATGCCGTCAACCTGACCGACGGCCTGGATGGCCTGGCCATCATGCCCACCGTACTGGTGGGCGCCGCGCTGGGCCTGTTTGCCTACCTGACCGGCAATGCCAGCTACGCCAAATACCTGTTCATCCCGCACATCCCGGGCGCCGGCGAACTGCTGATCTTCTGCGGCGCCATGGGCGGCGCGGGCCTGGCCTTCCTCTGGTACAACGCCTACCCGGCGCAGGTGTTCATGGGTGACGTCGGCGCGCTGGCGCTGGGCGGCGCGCTGGGCACCATCGCCGTGATCGTGCGCCAGGAAATCGTGCTCTTCATCATGGGCGGCATCTTCGTGGTGGAGACCCTGTCGGTGATGATCCAGGTGGCCTATTTCAAATATACGAAGAAGCGTTTCGGTACCGGTCGCCGCGTACTCCTGATGGCGCCGCTGCACCATCACTACGAGCAGAAGGGCTGGAAGGAAACCCAGGTGGTGGTCCGTTTCTGGATCATCACCATGATGCTGGTCCTGGTGGGGTTGTCGACGCTGAAGCTGCGTTGAGCTTGTTTTGACTTCGCAGCAGGAAAGAAAACACGGCGCCCCTTGCCGACCATGTCAGGGGCGCCTTTGTAGCAAGCAGGTTCTAGAGAAGTGAGTTTGGAAACAACGATGAATTACTCGGGCAAACACGTTCTGGTGCTCGGACTCGGTGAGTCCGGCCTGGCAATGGCGCGGTGGCTGGTCTACTGCGGCGCCAGCGTGCGCGTGGCCGATACCCGTGGCGAAGCGGCCCTGGCCGAACGCCTGGCCGCCCTGCGCGGTGATGCGCCCGAGGCCCAGGCCGAACTGGGCCAGCCCTTGTCGCCGTCCCTGCTGGAGGGCGTGGACTTCGTCGCCGTCAGCCCGGGCCTGGCCCCCGATGGCGAACTGGCGCCCTTGATGCCAGCCATCGCCGAGCGTGGCCTGCCGTTGTGGGGCGAGATCGAACTGTTCGCGCAGGCGCTGGCCGCCTTGCGTGAAGAAACGCTGTACCAGCCCAAGGTCCTGGCCATCACCGGCACCAACGGCAAGACCACGGTGACGCGCCTGACCGGCCTGCTGTGCCAGCGTGCCGGCCTGTCGGTGCAAGTGGCCGGCAACATCAGCCCGGCCGCGCTGGATGTGTTGCGCGAAGCGGTGATCCGGGACAAGGTCTTCCTGGCCGAACTGGCCGAGCAGGATGCGATCGCCGCAGCCCAGGCGCAGGCCGAAGCCGAGGCGCAAGCCGCGCAGCAGGCCGTGCTGGATGCCCAGCAGGCGGCCGATGCCGAAAAGCATCGCCGCGCCGCCGCCCGCATCGAAGAGGCGGCAGCGATTGCCGTGCCGGTGCTGCGGGCCGATCTGCCGGTTGATTCGTCCACTGATTCGTCTGCTGAGCTGTCGACTGATGCACCCGCTGCCCCGCAGCTGGATCTGCTGGCAACGGCTGACGACGGCGAAGCGACCGGGCCGATGCAACAGCCGCACGAGGCTGTCGAAACAGACCTGCCTGCTGCTGAGATGACTGAGGCCACTGAGACCATTGAGGCGACCGCAGCCCCAGAAAACGCTGAGCTGGACGAAACGCCGGTCGCTGCAGAAGCAGTTGACCCCGCCGTCGCCGCCACCCTGGAAGTGGCCTCCGACGTCGTGCCGCAGGCCGATCCCGATATGCCCGCCACGACCGGCGAAGCCATGAACCTGGGCGACTTCATGGAAGTCTCCCGCAAGGCCGAGGAAGATGCGCTGGTGGAAGTCCCGCCGCCGCCGCCCCCGGAACCGACCTACCGTGGCAGCCTGCCGCAGGCCTGGGTGCTGGAGCTGTCCAGCTTCCAGTTGCATACCACGCACAGCCTGCAGCCGCATGCGGCCACCGTGCTGAACCTGACCCAGGACCATCTGGACTGGCACGGCAGCATGGAAAACTATGCCGCCGACAAGGCCCGTATCTTTGGCCAAGATACTGTGCGCGTACTCAATCGCGACGATGCGCTGGTGATGGAGATGGCCTCCGGCGCCGCGCCGCTGTCGACCTTCGGTCTGGACGAGCCGACCGCGCCCAATAGCTTCGGCCTGGTCAACGACAACGGCATGCTGTGGCTGGCCAATGCCTTCGTGCATGAGGACGACGAGGTGCCGGAAGGCAAGCGTCGTCGCAAGCAGAAGGACATGCTGCCGCCCCCGGTCACCCTGAAGCGCCTGATGCCCGCCGATGCCCTCAAGATCCGCGGTGCCCACAACGCCATGAATGCCCTGGCCGCGCTGGCCCTGTGCCGCGCCATCGACCTGCCGATGGCGCCGCTGCTGCACGGCCTGCGCGACTACACCGGCGAGCCGCACCGGGTGGAGCTGGTCGGCGTGATCCAGGAAGTGGATTATTACGACGACAGCAAGGGCACCAATGTCGGCGCCACCGTGGCGGCCCTGAACGGCCTGGGCCTGGGCGGTCGTCCGAACCGCATCGTGTTGATTGCCGGTGGCGACGGCAAGGGCCAGGACTTCTCGCCGCTGGACCTGCCGGTACAGAAATATGCCCGCGCCGTGCTGCTGATCGGTCGTGACGCTCCCGCCATCCGCGCTGCGCTGGCCGACAGCGGTGTCGAACTGATCGACTGCGCCAGCCTGGAAGCCGCCGTCGAAAAAGCCGGCGAGATCGCGCGCGCCGGTGACATCGTACTGCTGTCGCCGGCCTGCGCCAGCCTGGACATGTTCCGCAATTACGCCCATCGCGCCGAGGTCTTCGTGGACGCGGTGCGTGAGTTGGCGCTCTCGCGCGGCGAGGTACTGGCATGAAACTGAACCTGTCATCGATGCGCAGTTTGCTGGGTGGCCTCAAGGAGGCTGCACCGGCGGCCGCCGGCCGGGTCCGGGCCGGTCGCGGCAGTGCATCGGGCAGCATCGGTCTGGAGCAACGCTCGCGCATGATGGAATACGACCAGCCGCTGATCTGGGTGGTCTTGCTGCTGATGCTGTTCGGCATGGTGATGGTGTACTCGGCCTCGGTGGCCTTGCCCGATTCGCCCAAGTACGCCTCGTACTCGAATTACCATTTCCTGATGCGCCAGGCGATCTTCATCGTGGTCTCCATCATTGCTGGCGCGCTGGCCTTCCGCGTGCGCATCGAGACCTGGCAGAAGTGGGCGCCTTATCTGTTCGGCATCACCCTGATCCTGCTGCTGATGGTGCTGGTGCCCGGTGTGGGCAAGGGTGTCAACGGCGCCAAGCGCTGGCTCTCGCTGAAGATCATCAACCTGCAGCCTTCCGAGCTGATGAAGTTGTTCATCGTCCTGTATGCGGCCGACTACACGGTGCGCAAGCAGGCGGTGATGCACAAGCTGGTCAAGGGCTTCTTCCCGATGGCCGCGGCCGTCGGCCTGGTGGGCCTGTTGCTGCTGCTGGAGCCGGACCTGGGGGCGTTCGGCGTGATCGTCTGCATCGCCATGGGCATCCTGTTCCTGGGCGGTATCAATGGCGTCTGGTTCGGCGGCATCGGTGCCACGCTGGTGGGCGTGTTCTCGCTGGTGATCGTGACTTCGCCCTGGCGGCGCGAGCGTATCTTCGCCTACCTGAACCCGTGGGAAGAAGAAAATGCGCTGGGCAAGGCCTACCAGCTGTCGCACTCGCTGATCGCCTTCGGGCGGGGCGAGCTGTTCGGCGTGGGCCTGGGCAGCAGCGTGGAAAAATTGCATTACCTGCCGGAGGCGCATACCGACTTCCTGCTGGCCGTGATCGGCGAGGAACTCGGTTTCGTCGGTGTGCTGGTGGTGGTGCTGCTGTTCTACTGGCTGGTCAAGCACGCCTTCGAGATCGGCCGCCAGGCCATCGCGCTGGACCTGACCTTTGCCGGCCTGGTGGCCAAGGGCATCGGCATCTGGCTGGGTGTGCAGGCCTTCATCAACATGGGTGTGAACCTGGGTCTCTTGCCCACCAAGGGCCTGACGCTGCCGCTGATGAGCTACGGTGGATCGGGCGTGCTGTTGAACTGCGTGGGCCTGGCCATCCTGTTGCGCATCGATTACGAAAACCGGGTCCTGATGCGCGGAGGTCGCCTATGAACGCGCCGCGCAAGCTGCTGATCATGGCGGCCGGGACCGGTGGTCATATCTTCCCCGGCCTGGCCATTGCCGAGACCATGCGTGCGCGTGGCTGGCAGGTGTCCTGGCTGGGTACCACCCACGGCATGGAGCGCGAGCTGGTGCCGCGCCATGGCGTGGAGATGGACAGCATCGTCTTCGCCGGTCTGCGCGGCAAGGGCCTGATGCATACGGTCAAGGGCGTGTGGTGCCTGGCGGCCAGCTTCTTGCGTTGCTTCAGCATCCTCGGCCAGCGTCGCCCGGACGTGGTGCTGGGCATGGGCGGCTATGTCACCGTACCTGGTGGCGCCATGGCGCGCCTGCGCGGCAAGCCGCTGGTGCTGGTCAATGCCGACGCGGCGCTGCTGCTGTCCAACAAGACCTTGACGCCGCTGGCCGACAAGGTCCTGTTCGGCTTCCCCGCCGATTTCGGCCGGGCGGCCGGCAAGGCCGAGGTCACCGGCAATCCGGTGCGCAAGGAAATCATCGCCCTGCCGCAACCGGGCCAGCGTTACGCCGCGCGCACCGGCCCGCTGAAGATCCTGGTGGTGGGCGGCAGCCTGGGCGCCAAGGTGCTGAACGACAACGTGCCTGCCGCGCTGGCCCGGCTGCCTGTCGAATTGCGCCCGCAAGTCACGCACCAGTCAGGCAAGCAGCATATCGTCGCGCTGCGCGCGGCCTATGAAGCCGCCGGCGTACAGGCCGAGGTGCTCGATTTCATCGACGACATGCCGCGTCGCTACGCCGAGGCCGATCTGGTGATCTGCCGCGCCGGCGCGATCACGGTCTCCGAGCTGACCGCTGCTGGCGTGGCCAGCGTGCTGGTACCGCTGGCGGTCTCGACGACCTCGCACCAGATCGACAACGCCAGGTGGATGGCCGCCAACAAGGCGGCGATCCACCTGCCACAACGCGAACTGACGCCGGAACACCTGGCCGGTTTGCTGCAGAAACTGGACCGCGCTGCATGCCATGAAATGGCGCAGGCGGCATACGAACAAGGCCGGCGCGATGCCAATGAGGCAATCGCGCGCGTGCTGGAAGGACTGGTAACACCATGAAGCATCGCGTCAAGAACATCCACTTCGTCGGTATCGGCGGCTCCGGGATGAGCGGCATCGCCGAGGTTCTGCTGAACCTGGGCTATGGCGTCTCCGGCTCCGATCTGGGCAGCAACGCCGCCACCCAGCGCCTGGCGCAACTGGGTGCCTGCATCCGCTACGGCCATGCGGCCGAGAACATCGAGGGCGCCGACGCCATCGTCACCTCCACCGCCGTCAAGGGCGACAATCCGGAAGTGCTGGCAGCGCGCAAGAAACACATCCCCATCGTGCCGCGTGCGGTGATGCTGGGCGAGCTGATGCGCCTGAAGAAGGGCATCGCCATCGCCGGCACCCACGGCAAGACCACCACCACCAGCCTGGTGGCCAGCGTGCTGGCGCAGGGTGGGCTGGACCCGACCTTCGTCATCGGTGGCCGCCTCACCAGCGCCGGCGCCAACGCCAAACTGGGGACCGGCGAATTCATCGTGGCCGAAGCCGACGAGTCCGATGCCTCGTTCCTGAACCTGATGCCGGTCATCGAGGTGATCACCAACATCGACGCCGATCACATGGAGACCTACAACCATGACTTCGCGCGTCTGAAGCAGGCCTTCGTCGAATTCACCCAGCGCCTGCCGTTCTACGGCGTGGCCGTGCTGTGCCTGGATGATCCGCATGTGCGCGAGATCATGCCGATGGTGTCCAAGCCCATCCTCACCTACGGTTTCCATGACGATGCCGACGTGCGCGCCATCGACGCCAAGGCGGTGGACGGCAAGATGGAGTTCACCGTGATCCAGGACGGCTACGCCCCCATGCAGGTGAGCCTGAACCAGCCCGGCATGCACAACGTGCAGAACGCCTGCGCCGCCATCGCCATTGCGCGCGAGCTGGACGTGGACGACGCCGCCACCCAGAAGGCGCTGACCGAATTCAATGGTGTCGGTCGCCGCTTCACCCGCTACGGCGAAGTGCCGATCACCGATGCCCAGGGCAAGCCGGCCGGCCACTTCACGCTGGTAGACGACTACGGTCACCATCCGGTCGAGACCGCTGCCACCATCGCCGCCGCCCGTGGCGCCTATCCGGGCCGCCGCCTGGTGCTGGCCTTCCAGCCGCATCGCTATACCCGCACGCGCGACCTGTTCGAGGACTTCGTCAAGGTGCTGTCCTCGCCGGATGTGCTGGTGCTGGGTGAGGTGTATTCGGCCGGTGAAGCACCCATCGTGGCCGCCGACGGCCGTTCGCTGGCGCATGCGCTGCGTGCTGCCGGCAAGGTCGAGCCGGTGTTCGTCGCCGACATCGGCGACATGCCCGAGACCATCCGCAACGTGGTGCGCGACGGCGACGTGGTCATGACCATGGGCGCGGGATCGATTTCCGCCGTGCCGGGCCGCCTGGTGGCGCAGGCCGGTGGCAACAATGAACAGGGGGCCGCATGATCAGCCAGGACCAGATCAAGGCCTTCGGCCGCGTCGGCGTGCTCTTCGGCGGTCGTTCGGCCGAACGTGAAGTGTCGATGATGTCGGGCAATGGCGTGCTGCAAGCCTTGCGCAGCAAGGGCGTGGATGCGCATCCCTTCGACCCTGCCGTGCGCTCGCTGGGCGAACTGCAGGCCGAGAAGTTCGACCGCGTCTTCATCGCCCTGCATGGCCGCTATGGCGAAGACGGCACGCTGCAGGGTGCGCTGGAACAGATGGGCCTGCCCTATACCGGCCCCGGCGTGATGGCTTCCAGCATTGCCATGGACAAGGTCATGACCAAGCGCATCTGGCTCTCGCACGGCCTGCCCACGCCGCGCTTCCTGACGCTGGACGCCAAGGCCACCGGCCGCGAGCAGCTGCGCCTGGTACCGGACGAACTGGGCCTGCCGTTGATGCTCAAGGCGCCGCACGAAGGCTCGACCATCGGCATCGCCAAGGTCAACGGCTATTCGGACATGCAGGAAGGCTTCGACCTGTGCGCCCGCTACGACAGCGTGGTGCTGGCCGAGGAATTCATCCGTGGTCGCGAGCTGACCGTGCCGGTGCTGGGAACGGGCCGCGAGGCGCGTGCCTTGCCGGTCATCGAGATCCGCGCACCGGAGGGTAACTATGATTACCAGAACAAGTATTTCACCGACGATACGAAATATTTGTGTCCGGCCCCGCTTGACGAGGAACTGACGCGCCATCTGCGTGATCTGGCGGTACAGGCTTTCAATGCGCTGGGTTGCCGTGGCTGGAGCCGCGTCGATTTCATGCTGCGCGAAACCGATGGCAAGGCCGAACCCTATCTGCTGGAAATCAACACCTCGCCCGGCATGACCGGTCACTCGCTGGTGCCGATGGCGGCCAAGGCGGTGGGCATGAGCTATGAGGACCTGTGTTGCGAAATCCTGCAGATGGCGGCGCTGGACATGACGCCTTCCAAGGACTGGACGCCGCAGGCGGGCCAGTCGTGATGGTTCGGGTCTAAGGGAGCGCGCGCGTCGATGTGGCAGGACGTCAAGATGCTCAACGCCATCAGCAGTGCGCTCATTGCGCTGGTGCTGCTGGCCCTGGTGGCATCCGGTTTGTGGTGGGTGGCGCAGCGGCCGATGTTTACGCTGCACACGATACGCATCGAATCCGCCGGCGAGTTGCCGCTGGAAAAGGTCAATGCGTTGACGGTGCGGGCGACGGCGGTGCCGCGCATCCACGGCAATTTCTTCACTGCCGACCTGACGGCGGTGCGGGCGGCCTTCGAGGCCGTGCCCTGGGTGCGCAAGGCCATGGTGCGGCGCGAATGGCCGGACCGGCTGGTGGTGAAGATCGAGGAACACAAGGCCCTGGGTACCTGGGGTGAAGATGGCAAGTTGTTGTCGCAGAAGGGCGATGTGTTTACCGCCAACCTGGCCGAGGCCGAGGACGACGGTGACCTGCTGGAATTCGATGGCCCGCCCGGTAGCGAGCAGCAGGTGGTGGCCCGGCTGGCGCTGTTCCGCCAGTGGTTCGCACCGATCAAGCTGGAGCCGGAATCGCTGGTGCTGTCCAATCGTTATGCCTGGACGGTGCGCCTGGACAACGGCATGACGGTCGAACTGGGGCGCGACCAGGGCGATGCGGTCTTGAAGGAACGTGTGGCAAGGCTGGTGGCGGTGTATCCGCAACTGCTGGAAAGATTGCAGGGCAAGATTGAAAGTGTCGACTTGCGCTATCCCAACGGGATGGCGTTGAAGGCGGATGGCATGGTGCTGGCGGCAATGAACGGGAAAAAGAAATAAGCGGAACGCTATGACAAAAGACGCAAAAAATCTGATCGTCGGCCTGGACATCGGCACCTCGAAAGTGGTGGCGGTGGTGGCCGAGGTGCTGCCCGACGGCCGCCATGAAGTGATCGGGCTGGGCCAGTCCGAATCCAAGGGGCTCAAGAAGGGGGTGGTGGTCAATATCGAAGCCACCGTCGAATCCATCCAGCGCGCCCTGGAAGAGGCCGAGCTGATGGCCGACTGCAAGATCCGCAATGTCTATACCGGCATTGCCGGCAGCCACATCCGCAGCTTCAACTCCAGCGGCATGGTGGCCATCAAGGACAAGGAAGTCACGGCGGCCGATGTCTCCCGCGTGATCGAGACGGCCAAGGCGGTCAACATCCCGACCGATCAGCAATTGCTGCATACGGTCCCGCAGGAATTCATCGTCGACAACCAGGAAGACGTGCGCGAGCCCATCGGCATGAGCGGCATCCGCCTTGAAGTGAAGGTGCACATCGTCACCGGCGCCGTCTCGGCCGTACAGAACATCGTCAAGTGCGTGCGCCGCTGTGGCCTGGAAGTCTCGGACCTGATCCTGCAACCGATGGCCTCGGCCGATTCGGTGCTGACCACTGACGAGCGCGAACTGGGCGTGGTGCTGGTCGATATCGGTGGCGGTACCACCGACGTGGCGGTGTTCACCGAAGGTGCGATCCGCCATACGGCCGTGATCCCCATCGCCGGTGACCAGATCACCAACGACATTGCCATGGCGCTGCGCACGCCCACGCTGGAGGCCGAGGAAATCAAGCTGCGCTATGGCGTGGCCAAGCAGATCCTGGCCGATCCGACCGAGACGCTGGAAGTGCCGGGCCTGGGCGACCGCAATCCGCGCACCCTGTCGCGCCAGGCGCTGGCGGCGGTCATCGAGCCGCGCGTGGAAGAACTGTTTGCGCTGGTGCACCAGGTGGTGCGCGAGTCGGGCTACGAAGAAGTGCTGTCCTCGGGCATCGTCCTCACCGGCGGCTCGGCGATGATGCCGGGCATGACCGAGCTGGCCGAAGACATCTTCCTCAAGCCGGCCCGACTGGGCACGCCGGAATACAGCGGCCAGCTGGCCGACGTGGTGCGCAGCCCGCGCTACTCGACCGTCCTGGGCCTGTTGCAGGAAGCCAAGAAGCAATACCTGCGCGGCTACATCGTGACCCGCCAGGAAGGCTCGGTGAAGGCGGTCTGGCAGCGCATGAAGGAATGGTTCCTCGGCAACTTCTGAGGGCCGCGTCCGGCGGGCATTACCGGCGGGCTGCGGAATGCATCAGGATGTAAAAGCATTGGTGGACGCTGGCGTAACGGTTGTAGGGTTCAGGCAGTCGACATGGACAGTACGCCAGCAGATGGGCAGGACGGTTTGGTTGGAATAGCGGTATCACGCATGACTCGCAACATTCATTCGTAGCATTGGTAGCATCGGCAGCATTGGTTTCAAAAGTAAAAGCAGCAGCAACAGGGAATTGAACATATAGACAGCAGTGATCAGTTGCTAGTCGTCACACCGCGTGATGCCTATCAACTGCCAGCTGCAGGACACACATATTTTAAGGAGTCATCATGGAAATCGATATGGTCGACAATGCGACGCTGGGGACGATCATCAAGGTCGTTGGCGTTGGCGGTGCTGGCGGCAATGCCGTGCAGCACATGATTAACAAGGGTGTGTCTGGCGTCGAATTCATCGCCGCCAACACGGATGCCCAGGCGCTCAAGCAATCCAAGGCGCATAACGTCATCCAGATCGGTGATACCGGTCTGGGCGCCGGCATGCAGCCTGACGTCGGTCGCCGTCTGGCCGAGGAAACCCGTGCCCGCATCGAAGATTCCCTGCGCGGTGCGCACATGGTCTTCATCGCCGCCGGCATGGGTGGCGGCACCGGCACGGGTGCTGCACCGGTGGTGGCGCAGGTGGCCAAGTCGCTGGGCGCGCTGACCGTGGCCGTGGTCTCCAAGCCGTTCTCCTACGAAGGCCAGAAGTGCATGGACATCGCCGATGCCGGTCTGGAAGAGCTGACCCAGCACGTCGATTCGCTGATCATCATCCTCAATGAAAAGCTGGAAGAGATCTACGAAGACGA
This sequence comes from Herbaspirillum sp. AP02, assembly GCF_015767275.1. GTDB lineage: Bacteria > Pseudomonadota > Gammaproteobacteria > Burkholderiales > Burkholderiaceae_D > Herbaspirillum. The sequence continues at coordinate 178,619 of NZ_JADWMY010000005.1, read as the reverse complement.
CAGCATGATCGAATGGCTGTCCCACGCCGATGACGTGCTCAACAACGCCGTGGCTGGTATTGCCGAGATCATCAATGTCCCGGGCCATATCAACGTCGACTTCAACGACGTCAAGACCATCATGGGCGAGCAGGGCAAGGCCATGATGGGGACCGCCACCGCTGCCGGCGTGGACCGCGCCCGCGTGGCCGCCGAGCAGGCCGTGGCCTCGCCGCTGCTGGACGGCATCGACCTGTCGGGCGCCCGCGGCGTGCTGGTCAACGTGACCGCCAGCCGTGGCCTGAAGGGTAAGGAAATCAAGGAAGTGATGGCGACCGTGCGTGCCTTCGCTGCCCCTGACGCTTCCATCGCCCAGGGTATTGCCTACGACGACAGCATGGGCGACGAGATCCGCGTCACCGTGGTGGCCACCGGCCTGGGCCGTGCCCGCAAGGCCGTGCAGCTGGTGCAGACCCCGGTCATGCGTACCGGTACCCACAACGAACCGATGATGGCCGTTGGTGGCGTGATGCCGCAAGGCGCCGCGCAAGCGGGCGGTGCTACTTTCGGTGGTTTGAAGGCGCCGGCCGTGTGGCGTCGCGAGTCGGCCTCCGACACCGTGCGCGCACTGGAAAAGAACGGCATGGAAACCTACGACATCCCGGCCTTCCTGCGCAAGCAGGCGGACTGAGTCGGGTCTTCACCGCTGGCCTGCACAGTCGCAGCAGGCCGGCCGGTTCCAAGGCATACTAACGCCGCGCCTGGTGCGCGGCGTTTTTTCGTGCGTCGCCTGCGGGCAACTCATCTGTCCGATTGATCAATCGGGCCAGATTCATCACCTAGATCATTTATACAACCAGACGAGGAAACACCATGACCATCAAGATCGGCGACCGCCTGCCCGAAGGCACCCTGACCGAATTCATCGAGACCGAGACCGAAGGCTGCAGCCTGGGCCCCAACGCCTTCAAGGTGTCCGACCTGGTCAAGGGCAAGAAGATTGCCTTGTTTGCCCTGCCCGGCGCCTTCACCCCGACCTGTTCGGCCAAGCACGTGCCGGGCTACATCGCCCTGGCGGAACAGTTCAAGGCCAAGGGTGTGGACGAGATCTGGTGCCTTTCGGTCAACGACGCCTTCGTCATGGGCGCCTGGGGGCGCGACCAGAAGGCCACCGGCATCGTGCGCATGTTCGGCGACGGCAGCGCCACCCTCACCAAGGCACTGGGCATGGAGTTCGACCTGACCGAACGCAACATGGGCGTGCGCTCGCAACGCTATTCGATGCTGCTCGAAGATGGCGTGGTCAAGCAGCTGAACCTGGAAGCCCCGGGCAAGTTCGAGGTCTCCAACGCCGAGACCCTGCTGGGCCAACTGGGCTGATTTCCTCCGGGAATCCTGCAACGGCATGCTGCGGCATGCCGTTTTGCTTTGTGGAAATGGCAAGCCTTGCAAGAAGTCGTCCCGAGATCGCACTGGCGGGTCTTTGCAGATGGGAACGATTTGCAACAAAGCCGCGCCGTGGCGGGGCGGCGAGAAGGCATCTTGGCTATAATGACTGGATGTTGAAACAGCGCACAATCAAGAATCTGGTCAAGACCACGGGCGTCGGTCTGCACTCCGGCACCAAGGTCGAGCTGACCCTGCGTCCGGCCGCGCCCGACACCGGCATCATCTTCCGTCGCGTCGATCTGGACCCGGTGGTCGAGCTGCCGATGATGGCCACCGGCGTGGGCGACACCCGCATGGCCTCGACCCTGACCAAGGATGGCGCCAAGGTTTCCACCGTCGAACACCTGCTCTCGGCCTGCGCCGGCCTGGGCATCGACAACCTGTATATCGACCTGACCGCCGAAGAAATCCCCATCATGGATGGCTCGGCCTCGTCCTTCGTCTTCCTGCTGCAGCAGGCCGGCCTGCAGGAGCAGAATGCGGCCAAGAAATTCATCCGCGTCAAGAAACCGGTGGAAGTGCGTGAAGGCAGCGGCGACAAGGAAAAATGGGCGCGCCTGGAACCCTATGACGGTTTCCGCCTGAAGTTCTTCATCGAATTCAACCATCCCGCCGTGGATGGTACCGGTCAGGTGGCCGAGGTCGATTTTGGCATCGACTCCTACGTCAAGGAAATCGCGCGCGCGCGTACCTTCGGTTTCATGCAGGACGTCGAAACCCTGCGCGGCATGGGCCTGGCGCGGGGCGGTTCGTTCGAGAACGCCATCGTCATGGATGAGTACCGCATCCTCAATGCCGACGGCTTGCGCTACGACAACGAGTTCGTGCGCCACAAGATCCTGGACGCCATCGGCGACCTCTACATCATCGGCCATCCCCTGCTGGCCAGCTACGACGCCCACAAGTCCGGTCACGGACTGAACAACCTGCTGCTGCGCGAGCTGCTGTCGCAACCCGATGCTTATGAAATCGTCAGCTTCGACAAGCTGGAACAGGCGCCGCAGACCTACGTCATGCAGGCCAAGCAGGAGTGGGCGCTGAACTGATCGCTTAACCGCACAGCAGCAGTCCTCAAATGCAGACGCCCCGGCCTGGACCGGGGCGTTTCTTTTTGGCGCTGCAGAGTGGGCTGGTAAAAAATCTTGTAAATCTTTTATCAGGACAGGGGCGGGCGGCTCTAGCTTCCCTCGGGAAATGGCGACGATTCCCCTGCCTGCTTGGTCGATCTGCGCCCGTCGCGACGCCGTATCATGGCATCGATCGCCTCCTTCAGACCCTGACTGCGCGGGTCGCTGGCCAGCGTACTGCTGAGCTCGGCGAAGGAGGAGAGGGCGCCGTCGGTCAGCTCCAGCACCCGTTTGGGCGGAGGTGGAGGGGCAGTTTTGCCAACTTGCACTTTGATTCGGATTGAATTAACCTGCCATCCGTCCTTCAGCAGGCGGTCCTGCAGCCTCGGGGTTTGCTGCTTCAACCGGGCCGCCAGCGCTGCATTGGGTGCGCTCATGACCAGCACGCCAGCTTCGAACTGCAAGATCTGACACGCGGCAAACATCGCCGGCAACGACGCGGCGACCGACTGCTGCAGCGTGCCCATGCGAGCCAGGGCGGGCAAGAGCGCCGCCATCGTCGAATTCGACCGCAAGAAATCCGCGGCTCCCTTCGTGCTCTTCGCCATGCGTTGGGCGCTCGTGGGGGCAGGGCGATAAGGGGTGAACGTAGATGGGTACTTCATCTTTAAACCTTATCACATCCGGTGTCTGACCGGCCGGAGACCAAGGAGCAAAGATGCAAATTATCCTGCTGCACCCCCGTTTCACCAAAGCCCGTTCGGTCACCTTGGGCAGCAAGCATCTGTTCATCATGATGTTCCTGCTGGTCGGCCTGATCGCCGGCTCGTCGACGCTGATCACCTACTTCCTGCTGCGCCAGGCCGGTGACCCCGATGCATCCCCCTTGTTGCACAAGCTGGCAGTATCGATGAGCCAGGAAGAGGACGGCCGCAACGAAAAATTCCTCAAGGAAAACCTGGCCATGATGGCCGTCAAGGTCGGCGAGATGCAGGCCCAGATGATGCGCCTGGATGCGCTGGGCGAGCGGGTGCAGGGCCTGGCCGGCATTCGTCCCGAGGAATTCAATTTCAAGGAGTCGCCCGGTCGCGGCGGCGCCGAAGTCTCCAGCCTGGCTGGCCCGGGCCGTGATGTCGGCCTGGACGAGTTGCGCCGCATGCTGGACAACCTGGCCCTGGACGCCGGGCATCGCACCGATTACCTCAATGCCGTCGAGTCCACCCTGATGGGCGACAAGATCAAGTCACGCCTGTTGCCGACCAACCAGCCGGTCAACGTTGCCTACAATTCGTCCAGCTTCGGCTGGCGCCTGGACCCCTTCACCGGTCACAACGCCTTTCACGAAGGCCTGGACTTCCCGGCACCGGTCGGCACCCGCATCGTGGCCGCCGCCGCCGGGGTGGTGATCGCCTCGGAATATCATTACCAGTTTGGCAACATGCTGGAAATCGACCATGGCAACAACATCATCACCCGCTACGCCCACGCATCGCGCCTGTTCGTGAAGGTGGGCGATATCGTCAAGCGCGGTCAGCATGTGGCCGATGTCGGCTCCACCGGCCGTTCCACCGGCGCCCACCTGCATTTCGAGGTGCGCATCCGTGGTATTGCCCAGGATCCGCGCAAGTTCCTGGCGCTGGGCGCCAATGGCGGCAACCAGCCCAAGCAGATGCCGGTATTCGTGGCTGGCCGCTGAGCCCTGCACCCACGGGCGGCATCCACCGGGCGGGCGCGCCGGCCTGAATATTTCTTCACGCGCCCCTTCCACCTTGAAACCTTGCAAACCTGCCCGATCTAAGGCTTTACCGCCTCAGGCCGGGCCGTAAAGCCATTGGCGCGGGCCTGCGTGCTAAAATCCATGGTTTATTTTCGGGCGTTGTCGGCCGGAACCCCACGGCCGGGTGCCAAACGTCTATCTGCCGGATCGTCCATCGGCGCTTTTATAGAATCCAAGCATGTCATTCCTGACCAAGATTTTCGGCAGCCGTAACCAGCGTCTGCTCAAACAATATCAAAAAATCGTCCGCCAGATTAACGCGCTGGAGCCCTCGGTCGAGAAACTGACCGATGCTGAACTGCAAGCCAAGACGCCCGAATTCAAGCAACGCATCGCCGGCGGCGAGGCGCTCGATGCGATCCTGCCGGAAGCCTTTGCCGTCTGCCGCGAAGCCAGCCGTCGCGTGCTCAAGATGCGTCACTTCGATGTCCAGCTGATCGGTGGCATGGCCCTGCACTTCGGCAAGATCGCCGAAATGCGCACCGGCGAAGGCAAGACCCTGATGGCGACCCTGCCGGCCTACCTCAATGCCCTGGCCGGCAAGGGCGTGCACGTGGTGACCGTCAACGATTACCTGGCCCAGCGCGATGCCGACGACATGGGACAACTCTACAGCTGGCTGGGCCTGACCACCGGCGTGAACCTGTCGCAGATGGAGCACGACGTCAAGCAGGAAGCCTACGCCGCCGACATCACCTACGGCACCAACAACGAATTCGGTTTCGACTACCTGCGCGACAACATGGTCTTCGATGCCGACGACCGCGTGCAGCGCGCCCTCAATTTCGCCATCGTCGACGAAGTGGACTCGATCCTGATTGACGAAGCGCGTACCCCGCTGATCATCTCCGGCCAGGCCGAGAACCACACCGAGCTGTACCACAAGATGAACGCCGTACCGCCGCTGCTGACGCTGCAGATCGGCGAGGAAACCCCGGACGGCAAGGGCAAGATCGAAGTCCCGGGCGACTACACCAAGGATGAGAAGAGCCACCAGGTGCTGCTGACCGAAGCCGGTCACGACAAGGCCGAGGAAATCCTCACCCAGATGGGCCTGCTGGCCGAAGGCGCCTCGCTCTACGACGCCGCCAACATCACCCTGATCCACCACCTGTATGCCGCCCTGCGCGCCCACACCCTGTACCACCGGGACCAGCACTATGTGGTGCAGAACGGCGAAGTGGTGATCGTGGACGAATTCACCGGTCGTCTCATGACCGGCCGCCGCTGGTCCGATGGCCTGCACCAGGCGGTGGAAGCCAAGGAAGGCGTGAAGATCCAGAACGAGAACCAGACCCTGGCCTCGATCACCTTCCAGAACTACTTCCGCATGTACGGCAAGTTGTCCGGCATGACCGGCACGGCCGATACCGAAGCCTACGAATTCCAGGAAATCTATCACCTCGAAACCGTGGTGATCCCGCCCAACCGTCCCAATGCCCGCAAGGACCGCCAGGATCAGGTCTACAAGACCGCGCAAGAGAAGTACATGGCGATGGTCAAGGACATCCAGGACTGCTACGAGCGCGGCCAGCCCGTGCTGGTGGGCACCACCTCGATCGAGAACTCGGAACTGCTGTCGGGCATCCTGACCAAGTCCAAGCTGCCGCACAACGTCCTGAACGCCAAGCAGCACGCCCGCGAAGCCGAGATCGTGGCCCAGGCCGGCCGTCCCAAGATGATCACCATCGCCACCAACATGGCCGGTCGCGGTACCGACATCGTGCTGGGCGGCAATATGGGCAAGCAGATCCAGCTGATCGAGGCCGACGAGTCCCTGTCGGACGCCGACAAGGCCGCCAAATCGCAGCAGCTGCGCGATGAATGGCAGTCCCTGCACGACCACGTGGTCAATGCCGGCGGCCTGCACATCATCGGTACCGAACGTCACGAATCGCGTCGCGTGGACAACCAGTTGCGTGGCCGCTCCGGCCGCCAGGGCGATCCGGGTTCCTCGCGCTTCTACCTGTCGCTGGACGACGCGCTGCTGCGCATCTTCGCCGGTGACCGTGTACGCGCCATCATGGACCGCCTCAAGATGCCCGAGGGCGAACCGATCGAAGCCGGCATCGTCAGCCGCTCCATCGAATCGGCCCAGCGCAAGGTGGAGGCCCGCAACTTCGACATCCGCAAGCAATTGCTGGAATACGATGACGTCGCCAACGACCAGCGCAAGGTGATCTACCAGCAGCGCAATGAACTGCTGGAGTCGGCCGAGATGGCCGAGATGATCTCTTCCCTGCGCGATGGCGTCTTCACGGACCTGTTCCGCCAGTACGTGCCGGCCGAGTCGATGGAAGAGCAGTGGGACATCCCCGGCCTGCAAGCCGCGCTGACCGGCGAATGGCAGCTGGACGTCTCGCTGGAAGCGATGTTGCAGGCCGAGCCGGACCTGTCCGACGAAGACCTGCTGGAGCGCCTGCTGAAGGTAGCCCAGGAGAGCTACGACGCCAAGGTCGCCGTGGTCGGCGTGGACGCCTTCGCCGGTTTCGAGCGCAGCGTCATGCTGCAGAGCATCGACAACCACTGGCGCGAACACCTGGCCGCGCTGGATCACCTGCGCCAGGGCATCCACCTGCGCGGTTATGCGCAGAAGAACCCCAAGCAGGAATACAAGCGCGAAGCCTTCGAACTGTTCGCCCAGATGCTGGACCTGATCAAGAACGAAGTGATCAAGGTGGTCATGACGGTCCGCATCCAGAGCCGCGAGGAAATCGAAGCGGCCGAGGAAAGCATGGCCGGCGGCTCGCCCATCCACGTCAACTACCAGCACGCCGATTTCGACCCCGAGGCGGCCCCCGAGGAATTGCTCGCGCCGACCGCCCAGGCGGACGCCGACGATGATTCGGAATACCCCAAGGTCGGTCGCAACGACCCCTGCCCGTGCGGCAGCGGCAAGAAGTACAAGCAGTGCCACGGCAAGCTGGCCTGATCACTTTCGCCTGATCGCCCGCTCGTCCCAGAGAAGGCCGTTCCCCCGCCCGGGTGAACGGCCTTTTTGCTGGGTGTGCTGCCCGTGTGCCCTTTGCAACCCGGCCGGCCTTAGGCCTTATGATGAGCGCACCGGCAGCCATGGTCTGCCAGATGGTCCGCCCTCCAGGAGAACAAGAAGATGACATCCGCCACGTTTTCCCGCCCCGTCCTATGCAGCGCACTGGCAGCCACTCTGTTGCTGGCCGGCTGCGCCTCCTCACCCCTGCCGCAATGGCGCGACAGCGACAACGCCGGTTATGCGCCGGTCACGCCCTCCGTGCCGGTCACCAATACCGGCGTACCGGCGGTGGCCATCAGCACCGCCGCGCCCACCCGCGCCGCCCTGGTGGCGGCAGCCAAGGCCGAGTGGGATTTCTTCGGCAACCAGCAGATCGACATGCGGCACGAGCCCTTCAGCGCCCCGCGCCTGGGCCTGCTGGAAGATGAAGGCGAGGCGGTGCAGCGCGTGGCCGAATACTGGCATGCAGTCGGCAAGAACCTGACCGGCGCCGACTGCCAGCAGGCCTGGTCGGCCGCTTTCATTTCCTGGCTGATGGTCAGCAGCAATGTGGCGCCACAGGACTTTGCGCCCAACGAAACCCATTTCAACTATCTGAGCTTCCTCAAGGATCGCCAGTCGCGTCCCTCGCCGCAATTCGTGCTACGTCCACCTGAGAGTGAGCCGCTCACGCCCGGCGATCTGATCTGTGCCCCGCGTGGCAACAACAATGTGACTTCCATCGACGAGATTCGCCCCGGCCTGGCCGGGCATTGCGACATGGTAGTGGAAGTCCATGCCGATGATGGCTGGGCCGGCGTGATCGGCGGCAATGTCTTCAACTCGGTGTCCGAATCGCTGATCCCGGTCGATGAGCAGGGTCGGGCACAGCCGATCGCACAGCGGCCCTGGCTGGTGGTGGTCAAGAACCTGCTGCCCTGAGCGGCGGACCGCATGTTGATCCTGGCCAAGATCCTGCTCGGACCGCTGCTGTTGCTGCAGGGCAGGCGCCTGCGCAAGACCGCATTGCGCCTGCCCGAGGCGACCGGCCCGCGCAGCGGCGTGGAGATACCGGCCAGCGATGTCAGCGCCAGCGCCGCCACCGCGCCGCTGCAGGTGCTGGTGGTCGGGGATTCCTCGGCCGCCGGCGTCGGCGTGGAGCATCAGGAGCAGGCACTGGCGCAACCGCTGGCGCGCCACCTCGCGGCCCGCAGCGGCCGGCCGGTGGCCTGGCAACTGGTGGCGCAGAGCGGCGTCAATTCGCTGGAAGCCCTGGACCTGCTGGCGCGTCACGAGATCGGCCCGGCCACCGTGCTGGTGGTGGCGCTGGGCGTCAACGACGTGACCTCGCAGATGTCGGCCCGCCGTTACCTCGCCAACCTGCGCCAGCTGAGCGAGCGCCTGAGGGCGCAGGCCGGCGTGGAGCACATCGTCTTTTCGGGCTTGCCACCCATGCATCTGCTGCCACTGGCGCCGCAGCCGCTGCGCTGGTATCTGGGCCGCTGCGCCCATAAGCTGGACCGCGCATTGCGCGCCTGGATAGGGCGTGACCCGGCGTTGCGCTATTGCTTGCTGCAATGGACGTTGCCGCAGGAGATGGCGCAGGACGGCTTCCATCCCGGCCCCGGCCAGTATGCCCGGTGGGCCGAGATGTGTGCCTTGATATGCGCCGAGATCGTCGAAACCGGCGTCCTGCGTCATCAGCCGGTGACGGAAAGTGTTTAAAATACGCGTTCCGATTTTTACGCTGAAAGCTCGCCATGGCCGTCAATTCCCCGATCCCCGTCTCTTCCGACCTCAAAGCCGTTGCCGGCATCGAACTCGGCCATGCCGAAGCGGGCGTGCGCAAGGCCAATCGCAAGGACGTGCTGGTCATGAAGCTGGCCGAGACCGCCACCGTGGCCGGCGTATTCACCAAGAACCGCTTCTGCGCTGCACCGGTGCAGATCTGCCAGGCCAACCTGGCCCAGTTGAGCGCCGCCAAGCCCATCCGTGCGCTGGTCATCAATACCGGCAATGCCAACGCCGGCACCGGTGAAGAAGGCCTGCAGCGCGCCAGGTCGGTCTGCGCCGCCCTGGCCCAGCAGATGGGCATGGAGCCGCAGCAGATCCTGCCGTTTTCCACCGGCGTGATCCTGGAGCCGTTGCCGGCAGAGCGCATCATCGCCGGCCTGCCACAGGCCATCGGCAACCTCAAGGCCGATAACTGGTTCAACGCGGCCGAGTCCATCATGACCACCGACACCCAGCCCAAGGCGGCTTCGCGCACCCTGAGCATCGGCGGCAAGCAGGTGGTGATGACCGGCATCAGCAAGGGCGCCGGCATGATCAAGCCCAACATGGCCACCATGCTGGGCTTCCTGGCCTTCGACGCCAAGCTGCCACAGGCGCTGCTGAACCAGCTGGTCAAGGATGCCGCTGATCACTCCTTCAACTGCATCACCATCGATGGCGACACCTCGACCAACGATTCCTTCATCCTGATGGCCACCGGTGCCGGCGAACTGGAGATCACCAGCGCCGACAGCGATGAGTACCAGCAGCTGGCTGCGGCCGTCACCGACCTCTCGCAACACCTGGCGCACCAGATCGTGCGCGATGGCGAAGGCGCCACCAAGTTCATCGAAGTGGCCGTGGAAGACGGCAAGAGTGTCGAGGAATGCCGCCAGATCGCCTATTCCATCGGCCACTCGCCGCTGGTCAAGACCGCCTTCTTCGCCTCCGATCCGAACCTGGGCCGCATCCTGGCCGCCATCGGCTATGCCGGCATCGACGACCTGGATGTGTCCAGGATCAACCTCTGGCTGGACGATGTCTGGGTCGCCAAGGACGGCGGCCGCAACCCCGACTACCGCGAGGAAGACGGTCAGCGCGTCATGAAGAAGGCCGAGATCGTGGTCCGCGTGAAGCTGGCGCGCGGCACGGCCAAGGCTTCCATCTGGACCTGCGACCTGTCGCACGACTACGTATCGATCAACGCCGACTACCGTTCCTGATCCCCTGACAGGAGCTGTCACCGCGCACCCGCCAGCCCACCATCCCCGGGCTGGCGGCGCGCCCGGGATGGTGGCGGCAACATGAATGCCCGCGCCCTCGGAACAATTTAATTCACGCCGGCCGCTGCCGTGTTGCGCCACAATGTGGCGTCGCATCTACTCTCAAGCCCATCCCAGGCACCGATCACCATGACCCAGTTAGACCAATTCCTGCAGCGTGCCGAAGCCTTGCTGGCGCGCGTCGAAGCCATCCTGCCCAATGCCGCCGCCCGCGAGCCAGACTGGAGCAGCGCCGTCGCCTTCCGCTGGCGCGGTGCCACTGCCCAGCGCGCCGGCTACCTGCAGGCCGTGGGCCAGATTTCGCGGATCGGCCTGTCCGACCTGCACAATATCGGCCCGCAAAAGGAACAGATTGACCAGAACACCCGCCAGTTCGTTGAAGGCCGTCCCGCCAACAACGTGCTGCTGACCGGTGCGCGTGGCACCGGCAAGTCTTCGCTGATCAAGGCCTGCCTGAACCAGTACGCCGACCGCGGCCTACGCCTGATCGAGGTCGACAAGGACGACCTGCACGACCTGCAGGACATCGTCGAGCTGGTGACCGCACGCCCGGAGCGCTTCATCGTCTTCTGCGACGATCTTTCCTTCGAGGAAGGCGAGGGTGGCTACAAGGCGCTGAAGGTGGCGCTGGACGGCAGCATCGCGGCCCAGTCCGACAATGTGCTGATCTACGCCACCTCCAACCGCCGCCACCTGATGCCGGAGCGCCTCTCCGACAACAGCACCTATACCCACACCGAGGACGGCGACCTGCATCCCGGCGAGACGGTGGAAGAAAAGATTTCGCTCTCCGAGCGCTTCGGCCTGTGGGTGACCTTCTATCCCTTCAAGCAGGATGACTTCCTGGACATCGTCGCCCACTGGCTGCGCCACTTCGGCTGCACCGATGCCCAGATCGCCGAGGCCCGTGCCGATGCGCTGCGCTGGGCGTTGCAACGCAGTTCCCGCTCGGGTCGCGTGGCTTGGCAATTCGCCCGCGATTACGCCGGCAAGGCGCAAGCCTGATGAGCCAGGCCGCCAAGCCGATCGACGTCGCCGTGGGCATCCTGATGCAGCCCAACGGCGACGTGCTGCTGGGCCAGCGCCCGGAAGGCAAGCCCTATGCCGGTTACTGGGAGTTCCCGGGCGGCAAGGTGGAGCCGGGAGAAAGCATCTTCGCGGCCCTGCAGCGGGAGTTCAAGGAAGAGCTGGGCATCGAGGTGCTGGACGGCGAGCCCTGGTGCGGCGTCGAACACGTCTATCCGCATGCCCATGTGCGCCTGCATTTCTACATCAGCCGCCAGTGGCGCGGCGAACCGCAAAGCCTGGAAGGCCAGGCCTTTGCCTGGCAGGGGAGCGTGGGGGTGCAACCGCTGCTGCCGGCGACGATTCCCCTGATCCAGTGGCTGGACCAGTTGCGCTACGGCGAGCAGGCGTGACCGTGCTCAGGCCCTGGCCTTGGCCGCCATGCAGGATTCAAAAGCGGGGATTTGAGCAAATGTGAAGGAAAAAGCCCGTCATCACTGTACGGGCTTGTCCCCTTCGTCTTCCAGCGGCAGGTTCACTGCGGGGATGGTGTACTTTTCTTCCGCCCAGGCGCCCAGGTCGATTTGCTTGCAGCGTTCGGAGCAGAACGGCCGATACTTGTTCTTTTCACTCCATTCCACCTTGGTGCCACAGGTCGGGCAATCCACTATCGTCGCCATACGCGTTACGTCAATTCGTTCGTTACAGGTCAAAAGCCGCACAGGGCCAGTTCGAAGGGGACTTCACCCTCGAAGGAGCGCGGCTTCTCGTCGCCATCCTGCTGGGTGAAACGCACCCACAGCATGTACTTGTTGGCGGAAATCTCGGGGATCGCCCCCAGATCGATATCCAGCGACAGGCGCAGCATCTGGTAGACCTTGCCTTGCAGCATCTGCTGGTAACTGCCGCCTTCGGCGTTGATCTTCACGGCATGGCCCGATTCGCGCAGCAGGCGCATGACGATGCCGATCGCGTCGAACAAGGGGATCAGCGGGGCGAACCAGTTGGAGATGTCCTGGAAGCGACGCTCGAAGGAATGCTGTTGCCAGGCGTAATAGGCCGGCAGGTCGAATTCGCAGGCGCCGCCCGGAATGATGGTGCGGCCGCGGATGCTCATCAGCCATTCGTTGTCGCGGATATTCTGGCCGGTCTTGCCTTGCGCCGCCGCGAGGGCGCTGCTGGCCTGGTCTACCTCGGCCAGGATGGCGTTGAGCATCTCGGGCTCGACATTGGGGTTGGACTGGTAGGCCAGCAGGATCTGTTTCTGCCGTTCCAGTTCTTGCAGCAGGTCGGACTTGAGGTCGGCACGTCCGGCGACCTCCAGCATTTCGAAAATGGTGGCCAGGGCGATGTGATGCTGATGCGGGCTTTCCTGGTGCAGGAAGAAGACGAATTTCTCGTAGAGGTCTTCCAGTCGCAGCAGCGTGCGAATACGCTCATTGAAAGGGTATTCGTAGACGATCAAAGCATGATCCCTTTATCGGTGAACCGGACTTGTTGAAGGCGGCTGACAGGCGCGCTGGTGCAAAAAACCTCGTCAACATTGCAATGTCTGTGATTCTGACCCATGCAGCAGAAAATTACAAATGCAGGCCACATCAAATGAAGCCTTAGGCAGCGTGGCGCCGCCGCCGCCATTCATGCCGCGCCTGCCAGGATCAGGTAGCGCGCATGCAGCGCACGCACCTGATCGGGTAGCGTGGCATTGTCGCCGCCGTTGTCGATGACGTCGTCAGCCACCGCCAGCCGCGCCTGGCGGCTGGCCTGGGCGGCCATGATGGCTTCCACCTCGTCGCGCTGCAGGCCGTTGCGCTGCATGACGCGGGCCACCTGTACCTGTTCCGGGCAATCGACCACCAGGATGCGGCTGGCGCGCCCGACCCAGGTGCCGGACTCCACCAGCAGCGGCACCACGAAGATGACGTAGCTGCCGGTGGCGGCCTCGGCCTGGCGCACCGTTTCGCTGCGGATGAGCGGGTGCAGGATCGCTTCCAGCGCATGGCGGGCGTTGGGGTGCGCAAACACGTGATGGCGCATCCGCGCACGATCCATGGCGCCCCGGGCATCGATGAATTCGTCGCCGAAATGGGCGCGGATGGGGGCGATGGCCAGGCCCTCGGGCGCGGTCAGGGCATGGGCGATGGCATCGGTATCCACCAGCGAGGCGCCCAGTTCACCGAAGAGATTGGCCACCGTGGTCTTGCCGCTGCCGATGCCGCCAGTCAGGCCGATGGTGAAGCGTTCAGTCAAGGAAGTCATGGAATAGGTTCAGTAAGCGAAGTGAGTCAGGTTCAGCCAGGCGCCATCCAGCAGCAGGGCCAGCAGGCCGGCGCCGGCCAGGCAGGGGCCGAAGGGAATGGCCTGGCCGCGCTGGTGGCGCCCGCCGACCATCAGCGCCAGGCCCAGCAGGGCGCCCATCACGGAGGCCAGCAGCAGCACCAGCGGCAGCGCCTGCCAGCCCAGCCAGGCGCCCAGGGCGGCCATGAGCTTGAAGTCGCCATAGCCCAGGCCATCCTTGCCGGTGGCCAGTTTGAAGATCCAGAAGATCAGCCACAGCACGCCATAGCCGGCCGCCGCGCCCAGCACTGCATCGGGCAGCGCCACCAGGCGATGGTTCAGGTTCACCAGCAGCCCCAGCCACAGCAGCGGCAGGGTCAGGTCATCGGGCAGCAGCATGGTGTCGGCATCGATGAAGGCGAGCGCAATCAGGAAGGCGCTGCAGAGCATGACGGCCAGCCCGGTGGCACCCAGTCCGAAGCGCCAGGCCACCAGGGCGAACAGTGACGCCGTCAGCAGCTCCACCAGGGGATAGCGCGGGCTGATCCTGGCCTGGCAAAAGCGGCAATGACCGCGCAGCAGCAGCCAGCTCAGCACCGGGACCTTGTGCCACAGCGCCAGCGGTCGGGCGCAGTGGGGGCAGGACGAATGGGGCAGCCAGAGGTCGTAGCGATCCTGATGGGGCAGCGCTTCACCACGCTCCAGGGCCACGAAATTGGCCGTTTCGCGCAGCATCATGATGGGCAGGCGGTGGATCACCACGTTCAGGAAGCTGCCCGCCAGCAGGCCCAGCAGGGCCGCCAGGCCGGCCAGCGCGGGATTGCCGGGGAGGGCATAGGCTTCCAGGAAATGCATCGTCGGGTTCAATCGTATCGAGTCGTGAATTCAGGTTGCAGGAGGGCGGCGCCGCCGCAGTTATGTCGTACCGTCATACCGTTACACCACTGCACCCATGCGGAATACCGGCAGATACATCGCAACCACCAGAGCGCCGATGACCACGCCCAGAACCGCCATGATAACGGGTTCCATCAGGCTGGTGAGGGCGCTGACGGCCTCGTCGACCTCGCGCTCGTTGAGTTCGGCGATCTTGCCCAGCATGGTGTCCAGCGCACCGGCTTCCTCGCCCACGGCGGTCATCTGCACCGCCAGGTCGGGGAAGACCCCGGTGGCCTGCATCGCCCCATGCAGGGATGCGCCATTGCGCACCGCATCGCGCACCGCCAGCGAGGCCTCGGCGAAGACCACATTGCCGGCTGCTCCGGCGACGGTCTCCAGCGCTTCCACCAGGGCGATGCCGGCACCGAAGAGCGTGCCGAAGGTACGACTCCAGCGCGCCAGCGCGGCCTGTCGCAACAGTCTGCCGAAGATCGGCAATGACAGGCTCAGGCGCTGCGCCCGCGCCCGCAGCACCGGATAGCGGCGCCAGGCGTGCATGGCCAGCAAGCCGCTTGCGGCCAGGCCGAGTAGCAGCAGCGGCCAGTAACGGCCCAGCATGCGTGCCAGGGCCATCACGATGCGGGTGGGCAGTGGCAGTTCGGCGCCGAACTGCTGGAACATCTGCTCGAAGGCCGGGACCACCCACAGCATGATGACCGCCGTCACGATGATCGCCACCAGCACCACCGCGCCGGGATAGGCCAGCGCCGCCCTGACCTTGCCCCGCAGCGCCAGCGACTTCTCGCGATAGAGGGCGATGCGTTCCAGCATGCTGTCGAGCATGCCCGCTTCCTCGGCGGCGCGCACCAGGTTGCAGAAGAGCGCATCGAAATGACGCGGATGGCCCTGCAGGGCAGCGTGCAGGCTATCTCCGCGTGATACCTGTTGTCGTACCTCGGCCAGTAGCCCGGCCAGTGGTCCCTGCCCGGCGCCGCGGATGGCGATGTCCAGGGACTGCAGCAGCGGCAGCCCGGCCTGCAGCATGGTCGCCAGCTGGCGGGTGAAGAGGGCGATCTGCTTGTCGCTGATGCGCCCTCGGGACGGCTTGCGCGAGACGGCCGCTTGCTTGTTGCCGGTGCCGGTGCTCGTGCCAGCCCCGGCCCCGGCCTCGGCCTCGCGCCGCAGCCGTGCCACGCGCAGGCCCTGGCGTCGCAGGTTCGCGCGCGCCTGGGCTTCATCGACTGCCTGCAGCACGCCGCGCTGTGGCCGGCCATGCCGGTCCAGGCCCTCCCATTGAAAGCGCGGTGGTTCACGTGCTGGCAAGGATTTCTCCCATGCTGGTTTCGCCTCGCAGTACCTTGAGCAGACCGGCGCGACGCAGGTCGATGATGCCTTCGGCCTGGGCCTGCTGCGCCAGCTCCAGTGTGCCGGCCTGGGCCAGGATCAGCGCCTGCATGGCGGCGCTGACCGGCAGCACCTGGTAGATGCCGGTGCGGCCGCGATAGCCGCTCTGGTTGCAGGCCGGGCAGCCCTGCGGCAGGTAGGTGACTGGCGTGCCCGCGGCCGGGCGACGGCAGCGGCACAGCTTGCGGACCAGCCGCTGCGCCACGATCAGGCTCACCGAAGCGGCGATGTTGTAGGCCGGCACGCCCATGTTGAGCAGCCGGGTCAGGGTCGCAGGGGCATCGTTGGTATGCAGGGTGGAGAGCACCAGATGCCCGGTCTGCGAGGCCTTGACCGCGATGTCGGCGGTTTCCAGATCACGGATTTCGCCCACCATCAGCACATCCGGGTCCTGTCGCAGGAAGGCGCGCAACGCCGTGGCGAAGTCCAGCCCGGCACGCTCGTTGATGCCGACCTGGTTGATGCCGGGCAGGTTGATTTCCACCGGGTCCTCGGCGGTGGCGATGTTGACCCCGGGGCGGTTGAGCCGCTGCAGGCAGGCGTACAGAGAGACCGTCTTGCCCGAACCGGTAGGGCCGGTCATGAGTACCAGACCATGTGGCTTGGCGATGGCTTGCAGCAGGGCTTCCTGCTGGGCCGGCTCATAGCCCAGTTCGGCGATGGAAAAGGCGGCCTGGGCGGTGTCGAGGATGCGCAGGACGATCTTTTCCCCGAACTGGGTGGGCAGGGTGGAGACGCGCAGGTCGATGCTGCGCTGGGCCAGCGCCAGGCGCATCTTGCCGTCCTGGGGCAGGCGCTTTTCGGCGATGTCCAGGCGCGCCAGGATTTTCAGGCGGGTGGCCAGCTTGTCACGCATTGTCAGGGGCGGCTGGGCCAGTTCGTGCAGGATGCCGTCGATGCGCAAGCGGACGCGGAAGAAGTGCTCGAAGGGTTCGAAGTGCAGGTCGGAGGCACCCATGCCGATGGCGTCGGCCAGCAGCTTGTGGAGCAGGCGCACTACCGGGACATCGTCATCGGCCACGGCCGGGGTTTGAGCTTGCATGGGATTCCTCCGCGCAAAGGAGGGCAAGTCTCCCACGCCACTTTGCCTGCGGCAAAGCGGGACGGCCGATTGCCAGCGGCAATGTCCGCAGAGTTCGATGCGGGAACCGGTGCTAGTGGTCCCGTCTCGGCGACGCCGGCATGGCAATCAGCTTGACCATGCGGATCGCCTGGTTCTGGACCTGCACGATTTCGATCACGCAGCCCTCGAACTTCACGGCCACGCTGGCCTCGGGGATGTCCTGCAGGGTTTCCAGCAGCAGGCCATTGACGGTCTTGGGGCCATCCAGCGGCAGCGTCAGGCCCAGGCGCTTGTTGATGTCGCGCAGGGTGGTGCTACCTTCGAGCAGGCAGGCGCCGTCCTTGTCCCAGCCGAAGCCTTCGCCGGACGAGCCGGGCGAGGAGGTGGTGAATTCGCCGATCATCTCTTCGATGATGTCTTCCAGGGTCACCAGGCCTTGTACCTCGCCGTATTCATCGACGACGATGCCCAGACGTTCGTGATTTTCCTGGAAATACTGAAGCTGCGTGAAGACGTCGGTTTCCACCGGCACGTAATACGGTACCGACAGCAGGGCACGGATATCGTCGTGGCTGATGTCCTCTTCCTGGCGGAACAGCGACACCGTCTTGCGCACATGCAGGATGCCGACGATATGGTTGATCTCGCCCTCGTAGACCGGCAGCTTGTTGTGGTAGCAGGTGGCCAGCTGGTGCAGGATATCTTCCACCGGTGCAGCCAGGTTCAGGGCCTCGACCTGGGCACGCGGCGTCATCACGTCTTCCACCGAGATCTTTTCCAGGTCGAACAGGTTCAGCAGGATGCTCTTGTGCTTCTGCGGGATGAAGCTGCCGCCTTCGAGCACGATGGAGCGCAGTTCTTCCGGCGAGATGCGCTGTTCGGCCGCCCGCGCGCCGGTCTTGATGCGCAACAGCTTCAGGATCGCCGAGACGAACAGGTTGACGAACCAGATCAGCGGCTTGGCAATCCGCATGAGCGGCTTGAGCACGAAGCTGGTGAACAGCGCGATGCGTTCGGGGTAGGTGGCGCCGATCACCTTGGGCACGATTTCGGCAAAGATGATCAGCAGCGCCGCCACGAAGGCGGTGGCCGCGGTAATCACGCGCTGGTGGTTGCCGAAGGCGGTAATGGCCAGTGCCGTTACCAGTGCGGTGGCCAGTGCATTGATGAGGGTGTTGGCGATCAGGATCAGCGACAGCAGTCGCTCAGTGCGATCCAGCAGCCACAGGATGGTGATGGCGGCACGATTGCCCTGTTTGGCCAGGTGCCGCAGACGATGGCGGTTGGCGGCCATCAGCGCCGTCTCGGTCATCGAAAAGAAGGCCGAGAGCAGGATCAGGATCAGGAGTGCAAGAGCTTGCACCCATATGGGTACGGTATCCAAACGTTGCCGTCAGGTTGATTGCCCTCGCGCACGGGAGGGATTCGGCGGACCTGCTTGCCTGTGGCCAGGGCGGGCAGGGCGGCCAGCGAGCGCCAAAGTCTAGACGATGGGGGGCTATCCCGCAAGCCGGACCGGCGCGGAAGGGGGCGCTTGCCCCTCAGTAACCCCGCACGCGGTCATACAGATGCGGTGGCGGCAGCCCGCCCAGCATGGCCGAAATGGCTACTGCTGCCTGGCGGGCGCGCTCCCGCCGCGATGGCGTCGCCGCCGCATGCGGCGTCACCAGCACGCGGGGGTGGCGCCAGACCGCCGCGTCGGCAGGCAAGGGCTCTTCATCGAACACGTCCAACACGGCGCCCGACAGCTGGCCCTCGTCCAGCGCCGCCAGCAGGTCGGGCAGGCACAGGTGGCTGCCGCGCCCGACGTTGATGACGGCCGCGCCACGTGGCAACTGGTGCAGCAGGTCGGCGTCGAGCAGGTGGCGAGTGTCCTCGGTTTCCGGCAAGAGGCAGATCAGGATATCGGTGCGGGCCAGGAAGGCCGGCAACTCGTCCATGCCGGCGTAGCAGCTCAGTCCCTTTTCGGTGCGCGGCGAGCGCGCCCAGCCGGCAGTGTCGAAGCCGATGGTGGCATGCATGCGCGCCGTGGCCAGCCCCAGCGCCCCCAGACCGAGCACACCCACCCGGGTTTCCAGGGCGGTGCGCGGGGTGGAGAACTCCAGCCATTGCGCCCTTGCCTGCTGGGCCACGATGCGCGGCATGTCCTTCAACAGCATGAGACTGCTCATGACGGTGAATTCGGCCATGCGCTGCTGGGTCTCGGGCGTGACCATGCGCACGATGGGCAGGTCCGGCAAGTGCGGATCGGCCAGGATGTGATCCACCCCGGCCGCGCTGCTGATGACGGCCTTCAGGTTGGGGAAGCCGGCCAGGCGGCCCGGTTCGGGCTGCCAGACCAGGACATATTCCACCCGCGCCGGATCGACCTCGGGGTCATCCCAGGCGCACACCTCCAGGCCCAGCCCGGGGGCGAACTCATGGAAGCTGGCGCGCCACTCCGGTAGCGCGGCGGCACCGCCGGACTTGACCAGCAGGACGGGAGAAGAAGAACTCATGGGCGGGGCTCCACAGGATTGGCCTGGTGCATGGGACGGCGCAATGCCGGGTCGAAGGGATTGATCTGGCGCGACAGTGCCGCGGCCTCCCGTTGCAACATCTGTACCACGGTCGGCAGACGTTCCTCGGTCAGGCGCGAGGTCAGCGTACCCACGCTGAGGGCGCCCACGATGGCGCCGCTGCAATCGAACAGCGGCACCGCCAGGCCGGCCATGCCGTCGAGCAGGCCCGCCTGGCGTGCCGCGTAGCCGGTTTCACGCACGCGCTCGATTTCGGTGCGCAGGTAGACCTCGTCATAGACCCCGAACTCGCGCAGGCGCGGCACGTTGTAGCGGATCACTTCCTCGCGCTCCTGTTCCGGCAGGAAGGCGAGGATGGACAGCGCGCCCTGGCCCACGCCCAGTGCCACGCGGCCACCGATGTCGCCGGTGAAGGCACGGATCGGGAAGGGACCGTCGACCCGGTCCACGCAGACCGCGTCGAAGCGCGAGCGCACCAGCAGGAACACGGTATCGCCCAGGCTGCCGCACAGGCGCAGCAGCGCCGGCCGGCACAGGCTGCGCAGGTCGGAGGCATTGCCGGCGCGCGCGGCCAGCGCGAACAGGTCCATCCCCAGGCGGTACAGCTTGCTGCGTTCATCCTGCTCCACCACGCCTTCGCTCACCAGGGCCTGCAGCAGGCGGTGCGTGGTGCCTTGCGTGAGGCCGATGGCCTTGGCCACCTGGGTCACCCGCATGCCTTGCGGTGGTGCATCGGCCAGTGCGCGCAACACCGCGAAGGTGCGCTGGATGCCGTTGACCGGAAGAGTGGCCGGGGCGGTGGTCGAGGAAGCCTCGTCGTTGTCGTCGCTCATGAAGGGGGCTGTTGTCTGCTGGGTGGAATCGGTGGCGTCAGGCCTGTCCAGATATTCCATTGATCGAAATAATTATTAAAAAATTCCTGTCTGTCGAAATACGATAGCAGAATTGGCACCGAAATTGCATCGATAACGAAACAGGAGACGCGCATATCACCCCATTCCTTGAGGTGGATGCGACTTTACAGATGAATGCATCGGAGCGCCCGCCGGCCGACAAGCCCGCCAGCCGTGCAGCGCCCGAACTTTGCGACAGGGAGCTTGCAATGTCATTTCTCACGCTGACCAATGTCAGTAAGTTCTACGGCGATACCCAGGCGGTATCGGGCTTCAATCTGACGGTGGAGAAGGGGGAATTCATTTCCCTGCTGGGTCCCTCCGGTTGCGGCAAGACCACGACCCTGCAGATGATTGCAGGCTTCGAGAACGTCAGCGGCGGCCGCATCGAACTCGATGGCCGCGACATCACCCACGCCAAGCCCAATACCCGTGGCCTGGGCATCGTGTTCCAGACCTACGCACTGTTCCCGCATATGACGGTGGAGCAGAACGTGGCCTTCGGCCTGGAGATGCGCAAGTGCTCGCCTGGGGAGAAGCGCGACCGCGTGGCGCAGGCGCTGGCCCTGGTGCACCTGGAAAAGCATGGCAGCCGTTATCCGCGCGAACTTTCCGGCGGCCAGCGTCAGCGTGTGGCGCTGGCGCGTGCGCTGGTGATCGCGCCGCCCGTGCTGCTGCTGGACGAACCCCTGTCCAACCTGGACGCCAAGCTGCGCGAGGAAATGCAATTCGAACTGCGCGACATCCAGCGCAAGGTCGGTACCACCACGATCATGGTCACCCACGACCAGAGCGAGGCCATGTCCATCAGCGATCGCGTGGTGGTGATGGAAGCCGGGCATATCACCCAGGTGGGCCGTCCCATCAATGTGTATGAACATCCGGCCAATCGTTTCATTTCCACCTTCGTGGGCAAGGCCAACCTGCTGGAAGGCCAGGTGGTGGGTGCCGCCGGTGAGCGCGCCGATATCGCCGTGGGCGGCATGATGCTCAGCCTGGAGAGCAGCGACAGTGGCTTGCGCGGCGGTGGTCGCGTGGTGCTGGGTCTGCGCCCGGAAAAGATCCGCTGTACCGCGCCCGGCGAGGGCCGCTGCAATGGCGAAGTGGTACGTCGCTTCTTCCTGGGCAGCCAGTGGATGTACGAGGTGCAGACGCCGCTGGGACTGCTGTCGGTGCTGGCGCCCAACGACGGGGCCGAGGCGCTGGAGCAGGGCGCGCCGCTGGGCCTGGTCTGGAGCGACTTCAACCTGCGCCTGGTCTCCACCGCCCGTGGCGATGAACGGGTGCCGGCATGAGTGCGGCCGGTACCTCGCCGGCGGTGGCGCCCAGCGTGACGGCGCCGCAAGGTGGCAAGCCGCCCGGCCAGCGCGGCCTGCCCTGGCTGATGTCGGCCCCGGCCATCCTGCTGTGCACGGTGATGCTGCTGGTTCCGCTGCTGCTGACCTTCGTGCTGTCCTTCAATGCCTATGATGCCGAGACCGGTCCCAAGGCCGGCACCTTCACGCTGGAGCATTACCAGGCGGTGCTCACCGATCCCTACTACTACGCCATCTTCTGGCGCACGCTGTGGATCTCGGGCCTGGTCACGCTGATCTGCATCGTCCTGGGCGCGCCGGAAGCCTACATCCTCAATCGCATGCGCAAGCCCTGGCGTTCCGTCATGCTGCTGGTGGTGCTGGCGCCGTTGATGATTTCAGTGGTGGTGCGGGCCTTTGGCTGGAGCATGCTGCTGGGGCCGGAAGGGCTGATCAACAGCCTGCTGATGGCGCTGGGTTTCAGCCGCGTCAAGCTGCTCTATACCGAGACGGCCATCGTCATCGCCCTGGTACACGTGATGCTCCCCTTCATGGTGATCCCGGTGTGGACCTCGCTGCAAAAGCTCGATGGCGGCGTCGCCAATGCCGCGCTGTCGCTGGGCGCCTCGCCCATGACCGTGCTGCGCCGTATCGTGCTGCCGCAGATCATGCCGGGCATCCTCTCGGGCAGCCTGATCGTCTTCGGCCTGTCGGCCAGCTCCTTTGCCATTCCTGGCCTCCTGGGCGGACGTCGCCTGAAGATGATGGCCACCATCATCTATGACGAATACCTGCACGAACTGAACTGGCCCCTGGGCGCAGCCATCGCGCTGCTGCTGCTGGTGGCCAACCTGGTCATCATGCTGGGCTGGAACCGCATGATCGAACGTCGCTACAAGAAAGCGCTGGGCTGAACCATGAACAAGAACGGACCGATTGCATTGCTGTTCAATGCGCTGGTGATCCTCTTCACGCTGGCGCCGATCCTGGTGGTGTGCGTGATCGCCTTCACCCCGGAAAACACCCTCACCATGAACGGGCCGGAATTCTCGCTGCGTTGGTTCAAGGCGGTGTTCGAATTCCCTGATTTCGTCAGCTCCTTCTGGAACAGCCTGTGGCTGGCACTGGCGGCAGCCACCATCTCCACCGTGCTGGCCATTCCGGCGGCCATGGCGCTGGTGCGTTATCCGCATCGTTGGTCGGGCGTCTTGCAGGGCCTGTTCCTGTCACCGCTGATCATCCCGCACCTGGTGCTGGGCGTGGCCTTGCTGCGCCTGTTCTCGGTGGTAGGCGGCGCCGGCAGTTTCGCCTGGCTGGTGCTGGCGCACTCGCTGGTGGTGACGCCCTATACCATGCGCCTGATCATGGCCGCGCTGATCGGTTTCGACCGCAGTGCCGAGCAGGCTGCGCTGTCGCTGGGGGCCTCGCGCTCCACGGTGTTCCTGCGCATCACGCTGCCGATGATCCTGCCGGGGATTACCGGTGGCTGGCTGCTGGCCTTCATCAACAGCTTCGATGAAGTCACCATGTCCATCTTCGTGACCTCGCCTTCGACGGTGACGCTGCCGGTGCGCATGTAC
This sequence comes from Herbaspirillum sp. AP02, assembly GCF_015767275.1. GTDB lineage: Bacteria > Pseudomonadota > Gammaproteobacteria > Burkholderiales > Burkholderiaceae_D > Herbaspirillum. Next base: position 155,405 of record NZ_JADWMY010000005.1, on the reverse strand, counting down.
ATGTACGCCACCGAATCCATTGATCCGATGATGGCGGCCGTGTCGGCCCTGATGGTGGCCATCACGGCGGTGGCGATGATCATCCTGGACCGGGTCTACGGCCTGGACCGCGTACTGGTGGGGCGCACATGAGCGATCTCGCTTCTCTTCAGGGTGCGCAGCTGGTGCGGCTGGCCGAGCAGGATCGGGCCACCGTCAGCTTCACCCTCGATGGCCGCGCCGTCACCGCGCTGGAAGGCGATACCGTGCTGACCGCCGTGCTGACCTGCGCCGGCAGCCTGCGCCGCAATGAATTCAGCGGCCAGCCGCGCGCCGGCTTCTGCATGATGGGCGCTTGCCAGGATTGCTGGATCGCCACCGACAGCGGTGAACGCCTGCGTGCCTGTTCGACCTTTATCCGTGCCGGCATGCAATTGCGCAGCGGCCAGGGGGAGGGCGCATGAGTCGACTCCCTCCCGTGATCGTCGGTGCCGGACCGGCCGGCGTGCGTGCGGCGCAGACGCTCCTGGCCCACGGCCTGCGACCGGTGCTGATTGACGAGGCGGCCCAGGCGGGCGGCCAGATCTATCGCCAGCCGCCCAACGGATTCCGGCGCAGCCGCAAGACGCTCTATGGTTTCGAAGCGGGACGCGCGCAGTCGGTGCATGCCACCTTCCATGCCTTGCGCGAGGCCATCGATTATCGTCCGCAGACCCTGGTATGGAATGCCCAGCCCGGCCTGCTCGACCTGATGGATGGCCAGGCCCAGGCCGCGGCCACCCTGGCCTGGGACGACATCATCGTCGCCACCGGCGCCACCGACCGCATCCTGCCCTTCCCGGGCTGGACCACGCCGGGCGTCTATACGCTCGGTGGCGCGCAGGTTGCGCTCAAGTTCCAGGGATGCGCCATCGGCCGCACGGTGGTGTTGGCCGGCAATGGTCCGCTGCTGTATCTGGTGGCCTATCAATACGCCAAGGCCGGCGCCCACGTAGCGGCCGTGCTTGACAGCAGCCGCCTGGGCGACCGCATCGCGGCGCTGCCGGCCATGCTGGGGCAGCCGGCATTGCTGGTCAAGGGCATCTACTACCTGGCCTGGCTCCGACTGCATGGCGTGCCGGTCCACACCCATGCCGAGGTGCTACGGGTGGAGGGGGAGTCCCGCGTGCAGGGCGTGGTGTGGCGTCGTCAAGCTGCCCGGGCCGGTGCCAAGGCAGGCGTGGAGCGACGCATCGATTGCGACGCCGTAGGCTTCGGCTATGCTCTGCGCTCGGAAACGCAACTGGCCGACCTGCTGGGTTGCCGCTTCCGTTTCGACCCGCTGCAACGGGCGCATCTGCCGCTGCGCGATCGCGCGACCCGTAGCAGCGTGCCGGGCGTTTACCTGGCCGGTGACGGCGCCGGCATCATGGGGGCGGACGCCGCCGAACTGGCTGGCGAGCGTGCCGCGCTGGCGCTGTTGCAGGATCGCGGCATCACGGTCGATGGCGCCCGGGTGGCGCAGATCGAAGCCACGCTCGCGCAGATCAGCGCCTTCCGCGTGGGGCTGGAGCGGGCCTTTCCCTTCCCCGAACACTGGGCAGCCAATGCTCCCGATGAACTGGTGGTCTGCCGCTGCGAAAACATCCGTGCCGGAGAGTTGCGCGCAGCCGTGCGCGAGAAGGGCGCAGCGGAAATGAATCGCCTGAAGGCCCTGACCCGCGTGGGCATGGGGCGCTGCCAGGGACGCATGTGCGGTGCCGCGGCAGCAGAGATCCTGGCCCATGCGGCGGCAGTGCCGGTGGCCGAGGTCGGACGTCTGCGCGGTCAGGCGCCGATCAAGCCCATTCCCATGGGCATGCACGTGCCTGCGACTGTGTTGCCGTCGGCGCAGGTCATTGCCCTGCATGCCGGGGAGGATGAATCGTGAACACCGTTTCCACTGAAGTGCTCATCATCGGCGGTGGCATCGTCGGTGCATCGGCGGCGCTGGTGCTGGCCAAGGCCGGCCGCCGCGTGACGGTGCTGGAGCGCGATCTCTGTGGTTCGCGTTCCAGTGGCGTGAACTACGGTGGTGTGCGCCGCCAGGGCCGGCCCGAGGTGCAGTTGCCCTTGTCGCAACGGGCGCACCAGATCTGGGGCGAGCTGGAGTCGCTCATCGGCACCACCGGCGAATATGAACGCAGTGGCCACTTCAAGCTGGCCCGCAGCGCCGCCGATATGCAGGCCCTGGAAGCCTATGCCGAGCTGAGCCGGCCCTACGGGCTGGGCATCGAATTGATCAGCGGCGAGCGCCTGCGTGAGCAATGCCCCTGGCTGGGTGGCGCGGCGGTCGGCGGCTCCTTGTGCCCGGAAGACGGCCAGGCCAATCCGCGTCTGGTGTCACCGGCCTTCGCCCGCGCTGCGCAGGCGGCCGGGGCGCGCATCATCGAGGGCTGCGAAGTATTGCAGGTGGGCCATGACGGCCAGAGTTTCGTGGCCGAAGCACGGCACGGCGAAGCGCCTTTGCAGTTGCGCGCCGAGGTGTTGATCAACTGCGCCGGGGCCTGGGCCAACCGGGTGGCGCAAGCCTTCGGCGAGGCCGCGCCGTTGACCAGCGGCCATCCCAGCATGGTGGTGACCGAGCCCATCCCGCATTTCCTGCCCTGGAGCCTGGGCGTGGAAGGGGGATCGATCTATTGCCGTCAGGTGGCCCGTGGCAACGTGGTGCTGGGCGGCGGTCGCGGCTATGTGCTGGATGAACAGCGCGCCCGCGCCTCGCACGACTCCATCCTCGGCCTGCTGCCGCAGGCGGCGGCTTTGCTGCCGGCGCTGCGGCACGTCCACATCATCCGCACCTGGAGCGGGGTGGAAGGCTACCTGCCGGACCACCACCCGGTGATCGGCCCCAGCAGCACGCAGCCGGGCCTGCTGCATGGCTTCGGCTTCTGCGGCGCCGGTTTCCAGATCGGCCCGGCCGCCGGTGAAGCGCTGGCCGAGCTGGTGCTGCATGGCCGCAGCAATATCGACCTCGATGCATTCTCGATTGCCCGTTTTGCCTCGACGCCTGCCGTTTCCTCGGTCGGCATCGATGGCGCAAATACCTCCGACCTGCTGTCCTCCCACCCTGAAAGGAAGATCTCATGATGTCGCTTTCCCGTCCCGGCGCGCTGGCCGCCGCCCTTGGCATGACCCTGCTGGCCTGTGGCAGCGCCCAGGCGCAGACCCGGACGCTGTACATCGGCATGAACGGTGGCAACATGGAAAAGACGTTCACACAATCGGTCTTCGGCCCCTTTGAACAGAAGCACAATGTCAAGATCGCCGTGGTACCGGGCGGCTCGGCCGATATCCTGGCCAAGGCCCAGGCTGCCAAGGACAAGCCGCAGATGCACCTGATGTTCCTTGATGACGGTGTGATGTACCGCGCGGTGGGCATGGGCCTGTGCGAGAAACAGAAGCCCAATCCCAACCTGGCCAACCTGCTGCCGGTCGCGCATATCAAGGACGACATGGCCACCGGCGTGACCATCAGCGTCACCGGCCTGGCCTACAACACCAAGGTCTATGCCGAGAAGGGCTGGGCGCCGCCGACCTCCTGGCTGGACCTGGCCGATCCCAAGCTGAAGGGACGAGTGGTATTCCAGTCGCTGCCCTCCTCGACCTTCGGGCTGCATGCCTTCCTTGCCTTCAACCAGCTCAAGGGCGGTACCGATGCCAACGTCGATCCGGGCTTCAAGGCCTGGCCATCGACCATCGGCCCCAATGTGCTGGAGTACATCTCCAACTCGGCCAAGATTTCCGAGATGGCGCAGACCGGGGAAGCCGCCTTGTTCCCTTACACCCCGACCCAGTCCACCATTCTCAAGAGCAAGGGTGTACCGGTGGAATATGTGCAACCCAAAGAGGGGGCGGTGGTGCTGATGGTGGCGCAATGCGTGATTGCCAACAATAGCGAGCCACAACTGGCCCAGGAACTGGCGGCTTATCTTCTTTCTCCGCAGGCGCAGGCACTGGCGCTGGAAAACGGCAATTACAACCCGACCAATACCAAGGTCCAGGTCAGCGGCGCGGCCGCGACCGAGCAGGCACGCATGAACGGATTCGTGAAGGCGGCACGGGCGGTGGATTGGGACGAGATCAACAAGAACCGGGCCGTCTGGAATACCCGCTGGAGCCGCACCATCGAACGATGAGTCGCGGCGTCGGCGGGTTCTTCGGATGATCCGGATTACCTGGGCAATTGCAGTAATGGACCGTACCTCTGGCAGTTTTTGGCGCCACCCTTTGCGGTGGCGCTTTTTTTCTCGCTAGCGCCGGGGCTTAGCGGCCGGAGGAATCAATCGCTCACAATTCGGCTGTGGCGCGGATGAGCGCGGCACGGGTCCTCGTTGGCCTTCGAGGCAAAAATCGCGTATAATGTGGAAAACGCTCAAGAAAAGAGCGGACATCCTGATCTCCACGCGCCTTGCTGTAGTCCGATCCCTGCAATCCGTGTGATCCGCATCTTCATCCGCTTCCCAGAGTAAAGAACCAACGCTGTCGGTTTCACCGCAAGCGCGTTCGTCTGTCCTCCGACCTTAACGTTCCCGGCCGCCTGCTTGGCTGGCCGGTCGTCAAAGCCAGAGATTGCAAATCCCCGAGCCCTTCCTAGCTGTAGGTCGCGTGCTCACGCACAAGAAAGAGAAAATGGCAAAAGAAGAACTGATTGAAATGCAAGGACAAGTTTCCGAAGTCCTCCCGGATTCGCGTTTCCGCGTCGCGCTGGACAACGGCCACTCGCTGATCGCCTATACGGCTGGTCGCATGAAAAAGAACTTCATCAAGATTCTGGCCGGTGACAAGGTCACTCTGGAGCTGTCGCCCTATGACCTGAACAAGGGTCGCATCATCTTCCGTCACCTGGAGCAGCGCGGCCCCAGCGGCCCCCGCCCGGGCTTCCGTCGCCGCTGATCGCTGGGGCGAGGCGTGACGCCGCCTTGAGCTCGCCGCGACCTGCGGCAAGTCGGGCGGGCACGCGCTCATGGATCGGTTTTGCGAAAGAAAAAGAATATGCATTCGCCAGTCGATCATCAGGAGCAGTACAAGGGCTTCCGGGTTTCGCTGCGATGTAGTGGTCAGCGCGACCAGTGGGAAGTGAGTGCGGTGCACATCGTCGACACCAGTGGCCTGGCGCCTGCCTTGTTCCCCCGCCGTCACCTGCCTGGACGTTTCAACAGCGCCGCTCTCGCCATCGAGCGTGGCATGGGTTGGGCTCGGGCAGTCATTGATAATCTTGATCCGGCACTGGATCGCGCAATGGCGTCGTGATGAAGCGATTGGGTGGAAGAGGGGTAGTGCGGGGTGGTGGGTAGTTAATACGGCGCTACGCAAGACGCACAAACAAAAACAGCGAGTCATTTGACTCGCTGTTTTTGCATGGAAATTCCTGGTCGGGGTGAGAGGATTCGAACCTCCGGCCTCTACGTCCCGAACGTAGCGCTCTACCAGGCTAAGCTACACCCCGTCGAGTGAGATCTAATGTCAGTGATTTCGATCTACTGCGAAAGCCGATAATTCTAACAGGGATTTTTTGAATTGGCTATCAGGAAGTGAAATAATCGCGTCCGCGGCGCGTCGCGCGGCAATCTCGGCCTGTTCGCGCGTGTAAGCCAGAGCGCCGGAGTGGGTGATGGCCGAGAGCACCTCGTCGAAGTGCTGTTCGTCACCGTTCTCGATGCAGGTGCGAACCAGTTCGCGCTGCTGCGGCGTGCCGTGCTGCATGAGCCAGATCAGCGGCAGGGTAGGTTTGCCTTCGCGCAGGTCATCGCCGACGTTCTTGCCGATCTCGGCGCTGTTGCCCGAATAATCCAGCACGTCGTCGATCAGCTGGAAGGCAGTGCCGATGGAGCGGCCATACTCGCCCGCGGCTTCGATACCGGCTTCGTCGGCGCCTGCAATCAGCGCACCGATCTGGCTGGCGGCCTCGAATAGCTTGGCGGTCTTGGAGCGGATCACCTGCAGGTAACCGTTTTCGTCCACGTCGGGGTTGTGCATGTTCAGCAACTGCAGGACCTCGCCCTCGGCGATGACGTTGGTGGCGTCGGCCACGATCTCCATCACGCGCGGGTTGCCTACCGTCACCATCATCTGGAAGGCACGTGAATAGAGGAAGTCGCCCACCAGCACCGAGGCGGCATTGCCGAACATGGCATTGGCGGTCTGCTTGCCGCGACGCAACGAGGATTCGTCGACGACGTCGTCATGCAGCAGGGTCGCGGTGTGGATGAATTCGATCACTGCGGCCAGCGAGTGATGATGCTCGCCCTTGTAGCCGAAGGCGTTGGCGATGAGCACGACCAGCACCGGGCGCAGACGCTTGCCGCCCGCACTGATGATGTATTCAGCGACCTGGTTGACCAGCGGCACCTCCGAATACAGTTGCCGGCGGATGACTGCGTTGACCGCCTCCATGTCGGAGAGGATCGGATGCATGATGGTTTGTTGCGAAGCGTTTTGTACGGCGGCAGACAAGGCGGAACCTGTGGGAAATGGTTATTCCCCGGATTATACGATGACAAGGCGGGGCCACGCCAAAGACCATGCTCTCCAATGTGCAGGCTGGGTGTGGTCGAAAGGGAAACGGTCGGGCTTATGCGCTGGCGATCCGGCGATCACCTCCCTCCATTGTCCTGCCGGAAACTCTGTTGTTCATCAGCCCGCCAAAGTGTCAAGTCTTTTGACCCTGCAGCTAAGTGCATGTATAATTTGGGGTTTTCCTGTTTCGCCAAGGGTTTTTGCATCCCAGGCGCGTCAGGAAAAAATCGTTCTTATTCATTCATTCGTGAGGTTTCACATGTACGCGGTCATAAAAACCGGCGGCAAACAATACAAAGTTGCTGCTGGCGAAAAACTCAAAGTAGAACAGATACCGGCTGACATTGGCTCCGAAATCACTTTGGATCAAGTGCTCGCAGTGGGCGCAGGCGAAACCGTGAAGTTCGGTGCGCCGCTGGTCGCAGGTGCTACGGTGCTGGCTACTGTGGTAGCCCAAGGTCGCCATGACAAGGTCCGCATCTTCAAGATGCGTCGTCGCAAGCACTACCAAAAGCGTCAAGGCCATCGTCAGAACTACACCGAACTGCAAATCGTCTCGATCAACGCCTAAGCGTTGAACTGGTCGAACTGCTCATCCAAAGTCATCAAGGAGTTTTAAATGGCACACAAAAAAGGCGGCGGCACTACGCGCAACGGCCGTGACTCAGAATCGAAACGCCTGGGCGTCAAGGTTTATGGCGGCCAAGTGATCAACGCTGGCGGCATCATCATCCGTCAACGCGGCACCCGCGTCCACGCTGGCGAAAACGTCGGCGTCGGCAAGGACCACACCCTGTTCGCCCTGAAGGACGGCAAGGTCAAGTTTGTTGTCAAGGGCCTGCAACAGCGTCAATACGCAACCGTCGTTACGGCGTAAGCGTTCCGGTCATCCGGGTTCGCCCGGAAACCAGGCATAAAAAAGGCTCTGCCGATGGTGGAGCCTTTTTGGTTTTTTGAAGAGCCGTCAACAAAGCGCCGAGCCTTGCCTTCTATCCGGGGTGCAGGGGTTGGTCAGGCTGATGATCCATTCGCTGCTGCGGCAAGGGTGCATCGGCGCATCGGCGCATCGACGCATCGACGTTTTGTTAGCGGCTCCCACGAGGCGTCAATATCATGAAATTCATCGACGAAGCACGCATTGAAGTCGTGGCAGGAGATGGCGGCAACGGTGTCGCCAGCTTCTGCCGCGAGAAATTCCGCCCCTTCGGCGGTCCCGACGGCGGCGACGGCGGCAAGGGCGGCACCATCTGGGCCGTGGCCGACCGTAACGTCAACACCCTGATCGACTACCGCTATGCCAAGCTGCACCGCGCTGGCCGCGGCGAAAACGGTCGCGGTTCCGATTGCTACGGCAAGGGCGCCGACGACGTCTACCTGCGCATGCCGGTAGGCACCCTGATTGTGGACCTCAATACCGGCGAGCACATCGCCGATATGACCTTCCACGGCCAGACCGTGATGCTGGCCAAGGGGGGCGAGGGCGGCTGGGGCAACATCCACTTCAAGACCTCCACCAACCGCGCCCCGCGTCAGAAGACCGAGGGCAAGGAAGGCGAGCGCCGCGAATTGCGCCTGGAACTTAAGGTGCTGGCCGACGTCGGCCTGCTGGGCATGCCCAATGCCGGCAAGTCGACCTTTATCACCGCCGTCTCCAACGCGCGTCCCAAGATCGCCGACTACCCCTTCACGACGCTGCATCCCAATCTGGGCGTGGTGCGCGTGAGCCACGAAAAGAGCTTCGTCATCGCCGACATCCCCGGCCTGATCGAAGGTGCGGCCGATGGCGCTGGCCTGGGGGTGCAGTTCCTGCGCCACCTGCAGCGTACCGGTCTGCTGCTGCATATCGTCGATCTGGCGCCCTTCAACGATGAAGTGGATCCGGTCAAGGAAGCCAAGGCCATCGTCAAGGAACTGAAGAAGTATGACCAGTCCCTGTTCGACAAGCCGCGCTGGCTGGTCCTGAACAAGCTGGACGTCGTGCCCGAGGCCGAGCGCGCCAAGCGCGTGAAGGATTTCGTCAAGCGCTTCGGCTGGAAGGGCCCCGTGTTCGAGATCTCGGCGCTGAACCGTGACGGTTGCGAAGACCTGATCAACGAGATCTACAGCTACCTCGCCACCAAGCGCGCCGAGGAGCACCGCTCCGAAGAGACGCAGATGACCGAGGAGGCACGTGCCATCTCCAGCATCGATCCGGACGATCCGCGCTTCAAGGTCCTGGACTGATTCCGTCGCTGCGTGGTCCCTCCCGGGGCTGCGCATCGGGGGCGGTTCGGGCTATCATCTCTGCCTGTCGGATTTTCCGACTCCCCCAGAAGAATCAGAATCCGGAACACTATGCAATCGGTCATTCAAAGCGCCAAGCGGCTCATCATCAAGGTCGGTTCTTCGCTGGTCACCAATGATGGCAAGGGCCTAGACGCCAACGCCATCGCCCGCTGGGCCGAGCAGATCGCGCAATTGCGCGCACTCGGCAAGGAAGTGGTGCTGGTCAGCTCCGGCGCCGTCGCCGAGGGTATGCAGCGCCTGGGCTTCGACAAGCGTCCCACCGGCATCCATCACCTGCAGGCCTGCGCTGCAGTAGGCCAGATGGGCCTGGCGCAAATCTACGAAACCAGCTTCCGCAAGCACGACCTGCACACCGCACAGGTGTTGCTGACCCATGCTGACCTGGCTGATCGCGAGCGCTATCTCAATGCCCGTTCCACCTTGTTTGCCCTGCTGCAACTGGGTGTGGTACCGGTCATCAACGAAAACGACACAGTCGTCACCGATGAAATCAAGTTCGGTGACAACGATACCCTGGGTGCCCTGGTCGCCAACCTGATCGAAGCCGATGCGCTGGTGATCCTGACCGACCAGCCTGGCCTGTTTACCGCCGATCCTCGCAAGGCCCCCAAGGCCACGCTCATTGCCGAGGCACGCGCTGGCGACCCTTCGCTGGAGCTGATCGCCGGCGGCACCGGCACCGGCATCGGCCGTGGTGGCATGCTGACCAAGATCCTGGCGGCCAAGCGCGCTGCGACATCGGGGGCGCACACGGTGATCGCCTGGGGGCGCGAAGATCAAGTGCTGACCCGCCTGGCGGCCGGCGAAACGATCGGTACCCAGCTCAATGCCGAAACCGCGCAGCTGACAGCGCGCAAGCAGTGGATGGCAGATCACCTGAAAACGGCCGGACGCGTGGTGCTGGATGCCGGCGCGGTGCAGAAGCTGAGCCTGGAAGGCAAGTCGCTGCTGCCCATCGGTGTGGTGGAAGTGGCCGGGGAATTCGGCCGCGGTGATGTGATCACCTGCGTCGATGAGGCCGGACGCGCCATTGCCCGTGGCATGAGCAACTACAACAGCTCGGATGCGCGCCGCATCATTCGTCATCCGTCTTCAGAAATCCAGGCCATCCTGGGCTTCGTCGAGGAGCCTGAGCTGGTGCATCGGGATAATCTGGTGCTGCTCTGAGCGATGGAGCAATCTCCGGGCAGGATATAAATGATATAAATCCTGTAAAAGATATGAAAAAACGCGGCCTGGCCGCGTTTTTTCTTGCCGCTGCTGGTCGCGGTCAGCGACGCACCGGATCGATGCGGGTCTGGGTCTTGAGGCGATTGACGATGCTCTTCAGGTTCTCGTTGTCGGCAATCATCTTGCCTTCGCAGAAATAATCCTTGAACAGCGCACCATCGATGCGATTGACGCCGATATCGCGGATCGGCTGCCACTTGTCGCGCCGCGAACGCGACCATTTTCCATCGGGGTGGCCGAAGGCGTAGGTCTTCTTCTCCCAGGTTTCGCAGCGCATTCCTTCGTACATCACGTTCACGGCGCCACCTTCGGTCTTGGTGAGCACGGTATAGCGCACCACCTTGTCAGTCCCGATGGAGACCGAGTTCAGGTCCACATAGGCCTTCATGGTGGCGTTCGGGCTGAGGTAGAACTCGGCCAGGTTCTGCTGCTGCGGCGTGGGCGGCAACTGTACGGCGATTTCCTGCCAGGGCTTTTCCTCGTCGTCGAATTCCTCATCGAAGCTCTGTGCCAGCGCACCGGCGCAGGCGGCTAGCAGCGAGCATGCCAAAACCGCGCGGCGCAGGCCACGCAGGGTGATCGGAGGGCGTTGTGGTGCGTTCTGCGGGGAAGAGGGCATGGGGCTCACTTGGATTCGGGCGTGGAGGCGCCGTTGAGGGGCTGGGCCTGTGTGGCCGGACCGGTTTTCTTGTGGGGTGGCAGCGGACGGCCGGGGGGCTCACCGCGTCGCACGGCATGGCCGGCGCGATTCAGGAAGCGCGACAATTCCTGCAAGGCCTGCTGATAGACCTCACGCTTGAACTCGATGACCACGTCCAGCGGAACCCAGTAGTCATGCCAGCGCCAGGCATCGAATTCAGGATGCGAGGTGCCGCGCAGGTTGACGTCGCAGTCACGGCCCACCATGCGCAGCAGGAACCAGATCTGCTTCTGGCCACGGTAATGGCCGCGTACTTCGCGCTTGATGAAATGGTCGGGGACTTCATAGCGCAGCCAGTCACGGGTGCGTCCGATGATCTTGACGTGCTCGGCCCGCAGGCCGATTTCCTCTTCCAGTTCCCTAAACATCGCCTGTTCGGGGGTCTCGCCGTGCTTGATGCCGCCTTGCGGGAATTGCCAGGAGTGCTCGCGTACGCGCTTGCCCCACCACACCTCGTTATTGGCGTTGAGCAGGATGATGCCGACGTTCGGGCGGAAGCCTTCTCGATCCAGCATGGTGATCCTCAAACTTTCTGCGGCTGGATGTGCCTTTCGGGCAGGCTCATGCGACTGCGGGCGCGCGGATGGAAATCGGCGCGCCAGGCGTGTCAGGAGCAATCACATCGATGCACGGATGTCATTGAAACTAGGAGCAAATCTGCAAAGAAAGGGCGCATCAGCCAGCTAATCCTTTAAAATTAGAACGATTATAACCCTCCTCTTTTTAAAAAGAACCGACCGTCATGCGCGCCTCACGTTTTTTTATTTCCACCCTGAAAGAAGCCCCTTCCGACGCTGAAATCGTCAGCCACAAGCTGATGATGCGGGCCGGGATGATCAAGCGTCTGGGCGCCGGCATCTACACCTACATGCCGATGGGGTTGCGCGTGATCCGCAAGGTCGAGGCCATCGTGCGCGAGGAAATGAACCGTGCCGGCGCCGTCGAGCTGTTGATGCCGGTGGTGCAGCCGGCCGAGCTGTGGCAGGAGACCGGGCGCTGGAACAAGATGGGCGCCGAGCTCATGCGCGTGAAGGATCGCCATGGGCGCGACTTCGCCATCCAGCCGACCTCCGAGGAAGTGGTCACCGATGTGGCGCGCTCCGAACTGCGCAGCTACAAGCAGTTGCCGGTGAACTTCTATCACATCCAGACCAAGTTCCGCGACGAGCGTCGTCCGCGCTTCGGCCTGATGCGCGGTCGCGAATTCACCATGAAGGATGCCTACTCCTTCGACCGCGACATCGACGGCCTGAAGAAGTCCTACCAGGCCATGTATGACGCCTACGTACGCATCTTCACCCGTTTCGGACTGCAGTTCCGCGCGGTGGCGGCCGACAACGGTGCCATCGGTGGTTCCGGTTCGCATGAGTTCCATGTGATCGCCGCCACCGGCGAAGACGCGCTGGTCTACTGCCCCACCTCCGACTACGCCGCCAATATGGAAGCGGCCGAAGCCCTGCCGGTGGACAGCGCCCGTGGTGCCGCTACCCAGGCGCTGGAAAAGACCGCCACGCCAGGCAGGTCCAAGTGCGAGGCGGTTGCCGAGTTGCTGGGCCTGCCGCTGGCGCGCACCGTCAAGTCCATCGTCCTGGCCGTAGACAACGATGATCCGGCCAAGAAGGAAATCTGGCTGCTGCTGCTGCGTGGCGACCACGAGCTCAACGAAGTGAAGGCCAGCAAGATCCCCGGTCTGGCCACCTATCGTTTCGCCAACGAAGCCGAGATCGTCGAATGGTTCGGCACGCCCCCGGGCTACCTGGGCCCGATCGGTACCAAGAAGCCGGTCAAGGTCGTGGCCGACCGCACCGTCGCCAACATGGCCGACTTCGTCTGTGGCGCCAATGAAGCCGACTTCCACTACGCCGGCGCCAACTGGGGCCGTGACCTGCCCGAGCCGGTGGTGGCCGATATCCGCAACGTGGTCGAAGGCGACGCTTCACCGGATGGTCAGGGTGTACTGGCAATCCAGCGCGGCATCGAAGTGGGTCACGTGTTCCAGCTGGGCACTACCTATTCCGAGGCGATGAAGGCGACCTATCTGGATGAGGCCGGCAAGCCGCAACCGCTGGTGATGGGCTGCTACGGCATCGGCGTAACGCGTATCCTGGGCGCTGCGATCGAGCAGAACTTCGACGACCGCGGCATCATCTGGCCGACTTCGATTGCGCCCTTCGAGGTCGTGCTCTGTCCGATGGGTTATGACCGCAGCGAAGCGGTCAAGACCGAGATCGACAAGCTGTATACGCAATTGACCGACGCGGGCGTGGATGTGGTGCTGGATGACCGCGGCGAACGCCCGGGCGCGATGTTCGCCGACTGGGAGCTGATCGGTGTGCCACATCGTATCGTCGTCGGTGACCGTGGCCTCAAGGATGGCAACATCGAATACCAGGGCCGTCGCGACAGCGAAGCTACCCAGGTGCCGCTGGCCGATGCGCTGGCCTTCATCCAGGGCAAGCTGGCAGCCTGAGCCACCCTGGCGCAGCGGTGAGGCAGTAATGAAAAAGGCGGACGCCATGGCGTCCGCCTTTATTTTGGTTGATGACCACCCGCAGTGTGGTCTTACTTTGCCGGAACGATGGTCACGGTCTCGCGCAGGATGCCGCCGTCGGCAACGCTACCATCGATACGACCCTGGCCATTGACGCGCTTTTCGCAATCGATGCGATCCGATTGCGGCAGGCCTTCGCAGCGGCGCAGCGCGTTTTCCTTCAACTGGGTGGCGCCCGGATCAGTCAGAGTGCCGCGCGCAGCGGCCTGTTGCGCGGCTCCCGCTTCACGCAGGCAGGTAGCGCGGTCTTCGGTGGCGCTGCCGCTCTTGCAGGCAGCGATCTGTTGCTGGTACTCCGAATTGCCCGCCTTGCCGGCAGCCAATACATGCGCGGCACTACCGAGGGCGGCCAGGCCGATCACGAGTGCGCTGGCCGAGCGCACGACCTGGTGACGCAGGCTGGGAGATTGGTTTGGCATGGTCATTTCCTTTCTCTTGGTATTGAGCTTCCAGGCTCATCAGTGGATGGCATGTTGATAGACCCGGCGTTAGCTGTTCAGTTCTGCAGGATCGAAGGCGACGGTACACAAGCTTGCTTGCCAGGCGCACCCTTGTAGAACAAGCATCCTACGAAAACCAGGCCAGGGCCACCATCAGAAAAGGTCGCCAACGGGCGTCGGAAAAGCGGAAAGGGCTTCAATGGAAACCAGCTTTGGAGCGCGGCTGCGGCGTCCTGAAACATCCAGAAACAAAAACGCCCGCATGTTTTCTGCGGGCGTTTTTGTTTGCAAGTCGCTTGCAAACCGCGGGCGTCGATCAGCTCAGGTGAGCCGAGATCAGCTTGGTCATTTCGAACATCGTGACTTGCTTCTTGCCACCGAAGATCGCCTTGAGCTTGTCATCAGCATCGATGTTGCGCTTGTTCTCGGCGTTCTGCAGCTTGTTCTTCTTGATGTATTCCCACACCTTCTTGGTGACTTCCGTGCGTGGCAACGGCTTGGCGCCGACCACTTCGCCCAGTGCTGCCGACGGCGTCAGCGGCTTCATGAAAGCGGCGTTGGGAGTACGTTTTGCAACGGGCTTCTTGGCGGCGGGCTTGGCTGTCGGCTTTGCTGCGGCTTTCTTGGGTGCAGCTTTCGGAGCGGCCTTTGCTGCAGGCTTGGCGGCGGGTTTGGCCGCTGCCTTCGGAGCCGCCTTGGCTGCTGCCTTCGGAGCTGCGGTTTTCGCTGCAGGCTTTGCAGCCGCCTTGGCGGCGGGTTTTGCTGCTGGCTTCTTTACTGCGGCTGCTGCTTTTTTTGCTGTGGCCATCTGAAAGACTCCTCACAAGAATGAGATGAATGCGTCAATTTACGCACCGCTAATAGTGGTGCTCTTTGCACGGCCATGCAAGTATTTTTTGGCAGATTTCCAGATGAAATAACCAGGAAACAACGAGCCGCCCCGATCCGACGTCAAGCCGCGCCGGTAAAGGGATCGCGGCGAATCCAGAGAGGCCGCCAAAGGACCCGTTGCATCAGGTTTGCAAGGCCGCCCGGAAGATGAAAAAAGGACATGATCGCAGCCTCCGGCGATGGCCTCAGGCAGTGATCCGGAAGGGGAGGAATGCGGCGGGGAGGCGAGCAGGAAGGCGAGGGGAACAGCGGGGAATAGCGGAGAACAGCGGGAAAGATCGTGCAGCGGTTGCGTGGTGCCGGCCGCAAAGCCAGCACCAGAAGGGTTTTCCGGCGATCCGGTCAGCGCATGCCGCCGGGCAGCATGCCCTTCATGCCGCGCATCATCTTCATCATGCCGCCACCCTTGAGCTTCTTCATCATCGATTGCATCTGCTCGAACTGCGACAGCATGCGATTGACTTCCTGCACCTGCACACCCGCGCCGGCGGCGATGCGGCGCTTGCGGGTGGCCTTGATCAGTTCCGGCTTGGCGCGTTCCTGGGGGGTCATGGCGTTGATGATGCCTTCCATGCGACGCACCTGCTTCTCGGCCTGGTCCATGTTGGCGTTGCCGGCGGCGGCCTGCATCTGCGCCGGCAGCTTGTCCAGCAGGCTGGTGAGCCCACCCATCTTCTTCATCTGCGACAGCTGGGCCTTGAAGTCATTGAGGTCGAACTTGCCGCCGCCCTTGATCTTGTTGGCCAGGCCTTCGGCGGCCGCCATGTCCACGCCCTTGCGGGCTTCCTCGACCAGGGCCAGGATGTCGCCCATGCCCAGGATGCGGTTGGCCATGCGCGAGGGGTCGAAGGCCTCCAGGCCGTCCAGCTTTTCGGCCACGCCGGCGAACTTGATGGGCTTGCCGGTGATGTGGCGCACCGACAGCGCCGCACCACCGCGGGAATCACCATCCAGCTTGGTCAGCACGATGCCGGTCAGGGGCAGGGCGTCACTGAAGGCCTTGGCGGTGTTGATGGCATCCTGGCCCAGCATGGCGTCGACCACGAACAGGGTTTCGATGGGCTTGATGGCGGCGTGCACGGCGCGGATTTCGTCCATCATGGCCTGGTCGATACCCAGGCGGCCGGCGGTGTCCACGATCAGCACTTCGTGGTGGTGCTTCTTGGCATAGTCCAGCGCGGCCAGGGCGATATCGACCGGCTTGTCGGTCGGCTGGCTGGGGAAGAAGTCGGCGCCGGCCTGGCCGGTCACGGTCTGCAGCTGGCCGATGGCGGCCGGACGATAGACGTCGGCCGATACCGTCAACACCTTTTTCTTGGTGGTCTCGCGCAGGTACTTGGCCAGCTTGCCGACGGTGGTGGTTTTACCGGCACCCTGCAGGCCGGCCATCAGGATGATAGCCGGCGGCTGGGTGGCGAAGTTCAGTTGCGAGGCTTCCGGGCCCAGATCGGCACCCATCAGGCTGGCCAGTTCGCGCTGTACCACGCCCACCAGGGCCTGGCCGGGGGTCAGCGAGCCGATGACTTCCTCGCCCAGGGCTTTTTCCTTCACCTTGGCGATGAACTCGCGCACGGCCGGCAGGGCCACGTCGGCCTCCAGCAGGGCCAGGCGCACTTCGCGCAGCATCTCGGCGGTATTGGATTCGGTCAGTCGCGCCTCGCCGCGCATGGTTTTGACGACTTTGGCGAGGCGTTGGGTCAGGTTGTCTAGCATGGTGATATCTGCAAATGAGTGGATGGCCGCGGGCCAGGACTTGAGCGGCAAGGTGGCGCCGCAGGCGACGGGCAATCCTGCATTTTAACCGAAGAGCCCTACCGCGCCCGCGTCTGCAAGCCCGCCTGCAGGGCCAGATGGGGCCGCTACGTAAAATTAACAGCTTGTACAGCCCGCGCTCTTTGTGTATACATGGGCGCTGAATTTCCGAGCACAAATAATAATCAAGGCCAGCCGCCACGCAGCGGCGGCCAACGCCATCGAGACAGCCGGCCCTGCACTGCCGCCGCCGGCCTGCCGTATCAATAACGATACACACAAGAGGAGAGTGGAAATGCACAAGAAATTGATCGCCCTGGCCCTGCTGGCAAGCGCCGGCTTCGCGACCGCCAGCCATGCCGCAGACGACGTGATCCGCCTGGGCAACCTGAAGTTCGCCCATTATGGTGCGGTGTCCTACATCAAGGAGATTGCGCCCAAATGCGGCATCAAGGTCGATGAAAAGGTCTTCGCCAAGGGCCCCGACGTGATGCAGGGTATCCTGGCCGGCGAGCTGGACGTGGGTACCACTGCCTCGGAGGCTGCCATCTCGGGTCGCGCCAACGGCGCACCGATCTACGTGGTGGCCGGCTTCGCCAAGGGGGGCGCACGCCTGGTGGCCGGCAAGGATTCGAACATCAAGTCGGTCAAGGACCTGAAGGGCAAGAAGGTCGGCGTGACCCGGGGCGGCATCCACGAAGTACTGCTGGACGCCGAACTGGGCCAGAACGGCCTGACTCCCAAGGACGTGACCATCGTCTACCTGGCCTTCGCCGACCTCAACCAGGCGCTTCTGGGCAAGAACATCGACGCCATGATGCAGAGCGAGCCGCAATCCTCGCAGGCCATCAACAAGGGGTTTGGCGTGGAAGTGATGAAGCCCTATGACACCCCGATCGGCGAACCCTACCGCACCATGGTGATGACCGAGAAGTTCTACACCGAGAAGCGCCCGCTGGCCGAGAAGTTCATGCGCTGCTTCCTGGAAGCGACCAAGACCTTCATCGACAAGCCGGAAGTGGCCGAGAAGTACGTGCGTGAAGTGATCTTCAAGAACCAGATCAGCAAGGAAGACTTCTACGACGCCATCGGCAATTCGCCCTACGCCTACGACATTACCGTCGAGCACGTGCAGGTCACCACCGACACCATGGCCAAGTACGGCACCGGCAAGATGGCCAAGCCGCCCGTGGCCAAGGATTGGGTGAAGACCGATCTGCTGGAGCAGGCCAAGAAGAGCATGAACCTCAAGTAAGAAGGGGAATCCTGCATGGCAAAGAACAAGAATGGCAGCTTCCTCCAGGGGCTGCTGGTGCCGCTGGTGGTGATCGCGCTGTGGGAAGGCGCCTCCCGCGCTGGCTGGATCAATCCGCAGATCCTGCCCTCGCCCTGGGCGGTGCTCAAGAAGTGGGGCGAATACGCCTCGCCGTTGAAGCCCTATGACCCCGAGGCCGGCAGCTGGCTGGCCTGGGTGTTCTCGGGGGAACTGGTGATGGACGCCATCGGCAGTCTCTACCGCGTGGTGGCGGGTTTCCTGATCGGTGCCGGCCTGGCCTTGCCGCTGGGCCTGCTGATGGGATCGAGCCAGCGTATCTATGGCCTGATGAACCTGACCGTCCAGGTGATCCGCCCGATTCCGCCGATTGCCTATATCCCGCTGGCCATCCTGTGGTTCGGGCTGGGCAATCCCCCGGCACTGTTCCTGATCTCGCTGGGCGCTTTCTTCCCGGTGCTGATGAACACCATCGCCGGGGTGCGCCAGGTCGACAGCATCTACCTGCGTGCGGCGCGCAACCTGGGCGCCAGCCAGTCCACGTTGTTCTTGCGGGTAATGCTGCCGGCGTCGGTGCCTTACATCCTCTCGGGCGTGCGCATCGGCATCGGCACGGCTTTCATCGTGGTGATCGTGGCCGAGATGATCGCGGTCAGCAATGGCCTGGGTTTCCGCATCATGGAGGCGCGCGAGTATTTCTGGTCCGACAAGATCATCGCCGGCATGATCACCATCGGCCTTCTGGGCCTGGCCATCGACCTGGGCATGAGCCGCCTCAACAATTACATGCTGCGCTGGCATCGCGGGCTGGAGAACTGACATGAACCAAGCCAATTCTTCGCCCCGCATCCGCGTGCAGGGCGTACACAAGGTCTTCAAGGCCGATGACCGCGAGGTGGTCGCCTTGAAGGACATCAACCTGGACATCCCCGACGGCCAGTTCGTCTGCCTGCTGGGGCCGTCCGGCTGCGGCAAGTCCACGTTGCTGAATGCCATCGCCGGCTTCGCACTGCCTTCCACCGGGGAAATCCTCACCGATGGCAAGGTGGTGAGCGAACCGGGACCGGATCGCGGCATGGTATTTCAGGAATATGCGCTCTTCCCCTGGATGACGGTGGAGCAGAACGTCGCCTTCGGCCTGGAAATCAAGGGAACGCCCAAGGCCGAGATCGTCCAGCGCGTGACCCAGTTGCTGGACAAGCTGGGCCTGATCGACTTCCGCACCCGTTTTCCCAAGGACCTGTCGGGCGGGATGCGCCAGCGGGTGGCGATCGCCCGGGTGCTGGCGCTGGATTCGCCCATCATGCTCATGGATGAGCCCTTTGGCGCCCTGGATGCCCTGACCCGTCGCAACCTGCAGGACGAATTGCTGCGCATCTGGGACGAGTTCAGGAAGACCATCGTCTTCGTGACCCACAGCATCGAGGAAGCGATCTACCTGGCTGACCGTATCGTCGTCATGACCTACCGCCCCGGTACCGTCAAGCGTGACATGCTGGTGAATCTGCCGCGCCTGCGCGATCCGGCCGACCCCGAATTCAATGCCTTGAAGCGGGAGCTGGGTCAGTTGGTGATGGAAGAGCAGCAACGTCATCACAATGCAGAGATGAAGGCTGCTGCGGTCGACTGATCGATGGTCGCGGTAGGTGGTCCGGACACGGCAGGCCAGTCCTGCCGTGTCGCATTTGCAGGTGCGTCTGTGCAGTTGGTCTGACCGTGCGCAACCGGGCCGTTGGCCGAGATAGTGTAAACTTGGGCGATGCAAACTTATTTTTTCATCCTGGCTGCGCTGCTCTATCTGGCATGCGCCTTCATGCCCTCGCAACGGCGCATGCCGATTTCGCTGGGCATCGTGGTCGGCTGGATGCTGCATGGGGGAGCCCTGCTGTCGGATATGTTCGCGCCCGACGCCGTGCGGGTGGGTTTTGCGGTCATGCTCTCGTCCACGCTGTGGATTTCGGTGGCCGCCTACTGGCTGGAAAATCGCAATTTCTCGCTCGACAGCATGCGGGTCCTGGTGCTGCCCGTGGCGGCACTGTCGGTGATCCTGCCCAGCGTCTTTCCCGGCAACCTGGTGGCGTTGACGGGCAAGTCGGACTGGTTCCTGGCGCATATCGCCATCTCCATCCTGGCCTACAGTACCCTGACCATTGCTGCCTTCCATGCGGTGCTGATGGTGTTGCAGGAGTCGCGTCTGCATACCCGCCCCGGTCCGACGGCCCAGGCCAGCTGGTTCGGCCTGGCACTGGACCGGCTGCCGGCGCTGTTGACGATGGAAAAATTGCTGTTCCGCCTGATTGCCTTCGGTTTTGCGTTACTGACGCTGACTGTACTGTCGGGCGTCGTCTTTTCCGAGCAGTTGTTCGGGACACCCTTCCGCTGGGACCACAAGACGGTCTTCACGATGCTGTCCTGGCTGCTGTTCGGCCTGCTCCTGGCCGGCCGACGCTGGCAGGGATGGCGGGGGCGGACCGCGCTCAGCTTCACGCTGGCCGGGTTCGCCATTCTTTTATTGGCTTATGTGGGCAGCCGGTTCGTGCTTGAAGTCGTGCTGCATCGGGTACTGACATGAAATATCTGATCTGGCTGGTCGTGTTGCTGGCCGTGGTGGTGTGGTTCCAGCGCGCCAAGAAATCCATGCTGGCCGGCAATGACGCGGCCGCTGAGGGGGAGGCGGCTGCAGAACCCGGTATGCCCCGTCCCAAGCCCTCGCGTTTCCGGCGTCGTACCGACAGCAATGTCGAGACCATGGTCCAGTGCGCCCATTGCGGCATCCACTTCCCCGCCTCCGAAGCGGTGGTGCATGCCTCCGGTGCCTATTACTGCTCGGAAGAGCACCGCCGCCTGGCCTCCTTCTGAATCATGAGCGCGCCCATCATCGAGGCTGGTGCCGGGGACATCGACGACGAGGGCTGGTACCAGCCGGCCCGCCGCGAGCCCTCGCCCAACTGCGATGAGCGCCCGGCGGGAGCGGTGACGGACCTGCTGGTAATTCATAACATCAGCCTGCCGCCCGGCCAGTTCGGCGGTCCCTATATAGCAGACCTGTTCTGCAACCGCCTCGACTTCGATGCCCATCCCTATTTCGAGCAGTTGCGACCGCTACGGGTCTCGGCCCATTTCCTGATCCGCCGCGATGGCGAGGTCGTGCAGTTCGTCCCGGCGCACCGGCGGGCCTGGCACGCCGGGGTGTCGGTATTCGACGGCCGCGAGCGCTGCAACGATTTTTCCATCGGCATCGAACTGGAAGGGACCGACGTCGAGCCCTTCGCTGAAGCCCAGTATTCGGCGCTGGTTCGCCTGTCCCAGGCCCTGGTGGCACGCTATGGCCTCACCGCCGTAGTCGGTCACGAACACATCGCGCCGGTGCGCAAGACCGATCCCGGTCCCTGTTTCGACTGGGACCGCTATCGGGAGGAAATGGTGAAAATCATTAACGGGGCGCAATTGCGCTTCCCTCTTGGGCTACACAAAAGTCAAGCTTTCACGGACGAAAAATTCTAGAAATAGCGGTTGCATCATCAAAGTGGCGCCACTAGAATTAGTCTCAATCGATGTTTTGATACTAGATGTAGTGTTCTGGTGAACTTATTTTTGTACAAGGGTCTTCATCCACAGACGACCCGTTTCGGCAGTGCTTCAGAAGGTGAAAGACCCGTGAGGCAGTAACCAAGTACGACAACGCCCGCGGTTCATCCTTCTTTTATTCCGACGTTCCACTCATCAGGTTCAAGCAGTTCTTGCCTCAGCATGAATATCTCCGCAAGGGATAGTCATTGTGCGGCGCTTCTGTCGTTCTCCAATCCCCCGCAGGTCGGGATTGATTAGATTAGTTTAGTTATGAGCAACGCAGGCGATCACCCCGTTCGTCTGCTCCATGTATCCAGGAGGCTAAGTGCGCTCAACCCAAGAAATTTCCGTCAAATCGCCTGCTCCGTTTGGCGTCTCCGCCGAGCTGGAAGGTTCCGCTGAAAGCCAGACCATCGTGTCCCAGACCGCTGGCCTGAGCGAATACCGCATCATCCGCCGCAACGGCGCCGTGGTCGGTTTCGAGCCCTCCAAGATTTCCATCGCCGTGACCAAGGCCTTCCTGGCCGTCAACGGTGGCCAGGGCGCGGCCTCGGCGCGCGTGCGCGAGATGGTCGAGCAACTGACTGCCAACGTGGTGTCGGCGCTGGTGCGTCGCCAGCCCACCGGCGGCACTTTCCATATCGAAGACATCCAGGACCAGGTCGAGCTGGCCCTGATGCGCTCGGGCGAGCATGATGTGGCCCGCGCCTACGTGCTGTACCGTGCCAAGCGCATGGAAGAGCGCGCCCAGCAGGGTGCCGCCACCAAGACCGAAGTGGCCGCACCGCAACTGCACGTGACCGAAGACGGCCAGAGCCGCCCGCTGGACATCGCCGAAGTGCGCGCCCTGATCGACGCCGCCTGCGTCGGCCTGGACGGTCATGTCGATGCTGATGCCATCCTGGCCGAGACCGTCAAGAACCTGTACGACGGTGTGCCCGTCGAAGAGCTGTACAAGTCCGCCATCCTGGCTGCCCGCGCGCTGATGGAAAAGGACCCTGCCTACAGCCAGGTGACTTCGCGTCTGCTGATGCACACCATCCGCAAGGAAGTCTTCGGCAAGGAAGTGGCCCAGGCTGATGCGCCGGCCGAGTATCTGGAATACTTCCCGCAATACGTCAAAAAGGGTATCGACGCCGAGCTGCTCGACACCAAGCTGGCCCAGTTCGACCTGGCCAAGCTGGCGGCCGCCATCAAGCCCGAGCGCGACCTGCAGTTCGGCTACATCGGCCTGCAGACCCTGTACGACCGCTACTTCCTGCACATCAGCGGCACCCGCATCGAAATGCCGCAGGCTTTCTACATGCGCGTGGCGATGGGCCTGGCCTTGAACGAGATCGACCGCGAAGCCCGCGCCATCGAGTTCTACGACCTGCTGTCGTCCTTCGACTTCATGAGCTCGACCCCGACCCTGTTCAACTCGGGGACCCTGCGCTCGCAGCTGTCCTCGTGCTACCTGACGACCGTGGCCGACGACCTCGACGGCATCTACGAAGCCATCAAGGAAAACGCCCTGCTGGCCAAGTTCGCCGGCGGCCTGGGCAATGACTGGACCCCGGTGCGCGCCCTGGGCGCCCACATCAAGGGCACCAACGGCAAGTCGCAAGGCGTGGTCCCGTTCCTGAAAGTGGTCAACGACACCGCCGTGGCAGTCAACCAGGGCGGCAAGCGCAAGGGCGCGGTCTGCGCCTACCTGGAAACCTGGCACATGGACATCGAGGAATTCCTCGAACTGCGCAAGAACACCGGCGATGATCGCCGCCGTACCCATGACATGAACACCGCGAACTGGATTCCCGACCTGTTCATGAAGCGCGTGATGGAAAAGGGTGAGTGGACCCTGTTCTCGCCCTCCGACACCCCGGACCTGCACGACAAGTTCGGCCGTGCCTTCGAAGAGGCCTACACCGGCTACGAAGCCAAGGCGGCCCGCGGCGAGCTGAAGCTGTTCAAGAAGGTGCAAGCCAACGACCTGTGGCGCAAGATGCTGTCGATGCTCTTCGAGACCGGCCACCCGTGGATCACCTTCAAGGATCCCTGCAACATCCGTTCGCCCCAGCAACACGTGGGCGTGGTCCACAGCTCCAACCTGTGCACCGAGATCACCCTGAACACCAACGAAAGCGAAATCGCAGTGTGCAACCTGGGCTCGGTGAACCTGCCGGCGCACCTGGTCAATGGCGAGCTGGACCATGCCAAGCTGCAAAAGACCGTCCGCACCGCCATGCGCATGCTGGACAACGTCATCGACATCAACTACTACGCCGTCAAGAAGGCCCGTGACTCCAACCTGCGTCACCGTCCGGTCGGCATGGGCATCATGGGCTTCCAGGACTGCCTGCACGTCAAGCGCGTGCCGTACGCCTCGATGGACGCCGTCGAATTCGCCGACCGCTCCATGGAAGCCGTCTGCTACTACGCCTACATGGCGTCGACCGAACTGGCCGAAGAGCGCGGCCGTTACGCCTCCTACCGCGGTTCGCTGTGGGATCGCGGCATCCTGCCCCAGGATTCCCTGAAGCTGCTGGCGCAAGAACGCGGCGGCTATCTGGAAACCGACACCAGCGAGACCCTGGACTGGGCCGCCCTGCGTGCACGCATCGCCGAACACGGCATGCGCAACTCGAACTGCGTGGCCATTGCGCCGACGGCGACCATCTCCAACATCATCGGCGTGTCGGCCTGCATCGAGCCGACCTACCAGAACCTGTACGTGAAGTCGAACCTGTCGGGCGAATTCACCGAGATCAACGAGTACCTGGTGCGCGACCTGAAGGCCCGCGGCCTGTGGGACGAAGTGATGGTCGCCGACCTCAAGTATTTCGACGGTAGCCTGGCCAAGATCGACCGCATCCCGCAAGACCTGCGCGACATCTACGCCACCGCCTTCGAAGTGGATCCGTCCTGGCTGGTGGAAGCCGCCTCGCGTCGCCAGAAGTGGATCGACCAGGCCCAGTCGCTGAACATCTACATGGCCGGTGCCTCCGGCAAGCGTCTGGACGAGACCTACAAGCTGGCCTGGCTGCGCGGCCTGAAGACCACCTACTACCTGCGCACCATCGGCGCCACCCACACCGAGAAGTCGACTTCCCGTGCGGGTGCTCTCAATGCGGTGGGAGTCGATGGCGGTGTCGGCAACATGGCGTCGGCCTCGGGCAATGCGGTTCCGGCCGCACCCATCGCCTCGGCTGCGTCTGCTTCCGCAGCCTATGTGATGCCGAACCCTGGTGCTTCCATCGAAGCCGACGGTCCGGTCTGCACCATGCGTCCGGGCGATGCCGGCTTCGAAGAGTGCGAGGCCTGCCAGTAAGCAGCAATCCGGGTGGGGGCGGGATGGCCTGCCGATGAGGATGATCAAGGTCATCCGAGATGCCGGCAGCTACACTGTCCCCAGCCCCACCCAACCTAGTCGGCGCATCGCGGTGAACTTCACCGGATGCGCCGTTGTCACCTGATAGATACCCGGAACTCCGCCATGCCCAGGTCACCGACCTGGTGGCGGCTACCGACAAAGTAAAAGAGGAACCACCGATGCTTTCTTGGGATGAAGAAGCCAAGCCGACACAGGCACCGCGCACTCCGAACATGGCGCAGCCGCAGTTGCAACCTGCCTTCGGCAATGTGCAGCAGTCCAACGCCGCGCTGAACCCGGCGCTGGTGGCTGGCAGTGGCGATGCGGTCGATACCACCCGCCGCGTCAACGCCGCCGACAAGCGCATCATCAACGGTCACACCGACGTCAACCAGCTGGTGCCCTTCAAGTACAAGTGGGCCTGGGACAAGTACCTGGCCGGCTGCGCCAACCACTGGATGCCGCAAGAGATCAACATGCAGCGCGACATCGAGCTGTGGAAGAATCCGAATGGCCTGACCGAGGACGAGCGTCGCCTGGTCAAGCGCAACCTGGGCTTCTTCGTCACCGCCGACTCGCTGGCCGCCAACAACATCGTGCTGGGCACCTATCGCCACATCACCGCCCCCGAATGCCGCCAGTACCTGCTGCGCCAGGCCTTCGAGGAAGCCATCCACACCCACGCCTACCAGTACATCGTGGAGTCGCTGGGCCTGGATGAAGCCGAGATCTTCAACGCCTATCACGAGGTCGCGTCGATCCGTGACAAGGACGAATTCCTGATCCCTTTCATCGATACGCTGACTGATCCCGAGTTCAAGACCGGCACGATGGAGAATGACCAGAAGCTGCTGCGCTCGCTGATCGTCTTCGCCTGCATCATGGAAGGTCTGTTCTTCTACGTCGGCTTCACGCAGATCCTGGCGCTGGGTCGCCAGAACAAGATGATGGGCGCAGCCGAGCAGTACCAGTACATCCTGCGTGATGAATCGATGCACTGCAACTTCGGCATCGATCTGATCAACACCGTGAAGATGGAGAACCCGCACCTGTGGACTCCGGAGTTCCGCGACGAGATCAAATCGTTGTTTTTACGCGCGGTGGAGTTGGAATATCGTTACGCAGAGGATACAATGCCGCGAGGCGTGCTAGGGTTGAACGCGCCGATGTTCAAGGGCTACCTGCGATTCATCGCAAACCGCCGCGCACAGCAAATCGGATTGGACCCGCTGTTCGCACAAGAAGAAAATCCGTTCCCCTGGATGAGCGAGATGATCGACCTGAAGAAGGAGCGCAACTTCTTCGAGACCCGAGTCATCGAATACCAAACCGGGGGCGCGCTGAGTTGGGAATGACGTGCAGTCTCGAAGTACTCTTCCGCGAGACAGGATGCACAACGGTGATCGGGTAGCTTGCAAGATGCCCGGTCACTGAAACTGAAAGGCATACGCCAAATTAATGAACCGTCAGAGACCGAACCATTCTTCTCTGTTATCGCCGCTTAACCCCATCTTGTCGGGTCAGGCGGCTTTTCCTTTGAAAAACGCCGAAGTTTTTCAGGAACGCGATTCCGACGCTAGCGTTTGAACACGCTGGCGTTTTTTTTGGTGTCGCGCCTGCTCCCGTAGTCGATTTCATCCTGCGCCATTGCGCGGGCACTACCGGAGGGGCGTCGCCAAGATAGCTGAAGCGCTGCATAGGTGAGGGGATGCAGCAGTTCAGCTGGTGCCGAATTCATTAGCGCAAGCGACAGGCTGCTTGTGCCGATGAATAGCCCGCCCGCGTCATCGCGATGTCGCTTGCGGGTTGCTTATATCAAGCTTGATTTTTTCCATTCACGTGAAGAAGGAGAAACAAAATGGCAACAGCAGCAAAGAAGCCCGCGGCCAAGAAGCCGGCGGCAAAGAAGGCAGCAGCCGCTAAGGAAACCACCAAGAAGGTCGTCGCGGCTACTGCCAAGAAGACCGTAGCGAAGGCCGCCGCCAAGCCGGCAGCAGCCAAGAAGGCAGCCGCTCCGAAGGCAGCCGCCAAGAAGGTTGCAGCTCCGAAGGCAGCCGCCAAGAAGGTTGCAGCTCCGAAGGCAGCGGCCAAGAAGGTTGCAGCTCCGAAGGCAGCCGCCAAGAAGGTCGCAGCTCCGAAGGCAGCCGTCAAGAAGGTCGCCGCTCCGAAGGCAGCCGCCAAGAAGGTTGCAGCTCCGAAGGCAGCCGCCAAGAAGGTTGCAGCTCCGAAGGCAGCCGCCAAGAAGGTCGCAGCTCCGAAGGCAGCCGCCAAGAAGGTCGCAGCTCCGAAGGCAGCCGCCAAGAAGGTTGCAGCTCCGAAGGCAGCCGCCAAGAAGGTCGCAGCTCCGAAGGCAGCCGCCAAGAAGGTTGCAGCTCCGAAGGTAGCCGCCAAGAAGGTTGCCGCTCCGAAGGCAGCAGTCAAGAAGGTCGCCGCTCCGAAGGCAGCTGCCAAGAAGGTTGCAGCTCCGAAGGCAGCAGCACCGAAGGCAGCAGCACCGAAGGCAGCTGCCAAGAAGGCAGCCGCTCCGAAGAAGGCAGCCGCCAAGCCGGCCGCTGCAGCACCGGCCGCCAAGACCGTGCTGAATCCGGCCGCAGCATGGCCGTTCCCGACCGGCGCTGGCCGTCCGTAAGATCGGCGCGCGTCCCGTCTGAGTCCCTCAGACGAAAAGCCGCTGTATGGCACGTCGCCATGCAGCGGTTTTTTTATACCCGCATTGCAGGCCGCAAGGCTCTGGCAATCTCCGGGGATGGCACAATATATGAAGAATCGTGCATGCCTGCCTCTGGCTCGCGCATGGCGTGATGATTGCACCGACGTCCCATGCACTCTAGTATGTGCCCTGCCTCTCACTGATGGAGAACCCTGTGCTGCATAGTATTTTCACGATGATCGTCAATGCCGTCGCCAGCATCCTGGCCGGTGTCATGCTGCTGCGTTTCTGGATGCAGGTGGTGCGCGTGCGTCCGCCGCAATCGGTCGGCCAGTTCGTCTACCAGCTCTCGGACTGGCTGGTGCGTCCCCTGCGCCGGGTGCTGCCAGGCGGTACCTATGACTGGGCGTCGCTGCTGGGTGCCTTCATCATCGTGCTGCTGTCCATCATCGCCATCCTGGGACTGCAGACCAATTTCGATTTCAAGCTCATCCTGCTCATCGCGCTGGAGCGTTTCTTCGAATGGATCTGCTATGGCTTCATGGCCACCCTGATCATCGAAGCCATCTTCAGCTGGGTCAATCCCTATGCGCCACTGGCGCCTTTCGTACGTGCCCTCAATGAGCCGCTGCTGCGTCCGCTGCGCCGTATCATCCCGCCGCTGGGTGGCGTGGACCTGTCGCCGCTGGTGCTGCTGATCCTGCTGCAGATCGCCGTGCGGGTGGTGAGTGGCCTGTTGTTCGGAGCGGTCTGAACCTCCCTCTTTGGTATTGCACCGACGAAAAAAAGAGCCGGACTAGTCCGGCTCTTTTGCGTGGTATCGCTGCACTGAGGTAGCGAAGAGCGGGCAGCTCTCCTCATCGCCCTGTTCAACGTTTCTGTCGGGCCGTCCATTGTTCCAGTGCCTGCATCGTGTTTTCCACATGCTTTTCCGGATTCATGTCGGTGTATTCGTAGAGGATGGCATGGTCGGGCGTGATCACGTAGGAAGTGCGGCTGGCATAACCGGTCACCTTCATGAACTGCGCATCGTAGGCCTTCATGATCTTCTTGTCGACGTCGGCCGCCACGGCAAACTTGCTGCGGCATTCGCTGACGGAGAACTTGTTGAGTGTCTCGATATCGTCACCGGACACGCCGATCACAGTCGCCCCCAGCGCCTTGTAGCGGTCGACCGCTTCAGCGAACAGGTGGGCTTCGATGGTGCAGCCGGAGGTGAAGGCGGCCGGGTAGAAGTACAGCACCACCGGTCCCTTCTTGAGCGCCGCCGACAGCGAGAAGGTCGAGACCTGTCCACCCAGTGAGGCCGGTGCCGAAAATTCGGGCGCCTTGTCGCCGGCTTTGAGTGCCGCCAGCGCCAGTGGGGACGCCAGCGCCGCTCCCAGCAGCACACCGCCGGCGATCAGGCCGCGCAGGGAAAGACCTGCCGGGCGCAGCGTGGATGAATGGTCTGGCATGATCGATCTCCTGGTATGTCTTGCGGATGGCCCGCGCAGAGGGAACACCGGTTCCGGTATCAAGCGAAACGGTAACCGAAAGCCTTGTGGAAGCGCTCTTCGATCTCCGCACGCGACGGCGCGTGGTTCTGCGGACCCTGTGACGCGATCTTGATCGAGCCCATCAGGCTGGCCAGGCGACCGGTGGTCTCCCAGTCGTAGCCTTCGGTCAGGCCATACAGCATGCCAGCGCGGAAGGCGTCACCACAGCCGGTGGGGTCGGCGATGCGGTCGGCCGGTACGCAGGGGATGTCGAACTTCTGGCCGCCCACGAAGATTTCCGCGCCCAGTTCGCCACGGGTGACCACCAGGGCCTTGGTCCGTTCGGCGATCTGCGTCAGCGACAGTCCGGTGCGGGCCGTCAGCAGTTCGGCTTCGTAGTCGTTCACGGCGACATAGGTGGCCAGGTCGATGAAGTTCTTCAGGTCGTTGCCATCGAACATGGGCATGCCCTGGCCCGGATCGAAGATCAGCGGGATGCTGAGTTCTGCCGCCTGTTGTGCATGCTGCAGCATGCCGTCGCGGCCGTCCGGCGCCACGATGGCGAACTTGACCGGGCCGGCATCGGCCACCTTGTTCTCGTGCGACCAGGTCATCGCGCCTGGGTGGAAGGCAGTGATCTGGTTGCTGTCGGCATCGGTGGTGATGAAGCATTGCGCGGTGAAGGAATCATCGATCTGGCGCACGCAGCCGGTGGAGATGTCCAGCGCGGCCAAGCGTTCCATGTAGGGCGCGCTGTCCAGGCCGACGGTGGCCATCACGATCGGCTCACCGCCCAGCAGCTTCAGGTTGTAGGCGATGTTGCCGGCGCAACCGCCGAACTCGCGGCGCATGGTCGGGACCAGAAAGGATACGTTGACCTTGTGCAACTGGTCGGCCAGCAGCGCTTCGGCGAAGCGGCCCTCGTATTGCATGATGTTGTCGTAAGCGAGGGAACCGCAGATCAGTGAGCTCATGGAGATGGCCGCCGGAAAAAGTGAATGATGCCGCATTGTAGAAGAAAAGTGGCACGCAGGCAGCCCTCACGGCGCAAGGGCGCCCTGAAGACGGGAGTGGTTCAGGGATAGAACAGGTAGATGCGATAACCCGAGACCAGCGCGTCCTTGAGCTCGAAGTTGAGCTTGATCTGGCGCTCGGTGTCGGCCGCCAGGCCGTTGTCGATCAGGCTGGCATCGGAGAGATAGTCGCGTGGACGGAAGACCTTCCGCACCACGGCCTTCTCGTCGTCGTTGTTGAGGGTAAGTTCGATATGCGGCCAGGCCTGCGCGCTGGTGCCGCGATTGCGCATCACGACCGTCAGGCCGTAGACGTTCTGGTTGGGCGGCACCACCTGCAGTTCATTGGATTCCAGTGACAGCCGGTCGATCTCGGTCGGCAACCCGACCGTGCAATGGAAGGCAACGCACATGCCATTGAGCATCGGGCGCAGCACCGGTACCGAGGCGGCCAGCGGATTGCGCCAGTAATAAAGCGATTGCAGCAGCAGCACCGGTACCATTACGCCGGCCAGCACCATCATCAGCATCTTCGTCGCATGGCCTACGCGTGCCTTGCGCTCGGCGCGCTTGACGAAACCGGGCTCCTCGGCCGCTTCCTGTTCATCGTGCGAGGGGCGGTCGTCACCCTCCTCGAGGGTCGGCTCAAGCTCGGGTGGGACGTCCGTCGAGCCGGGTGACGCTGCGCTCTCGATCCGGAAGACGGCTGCGACCTCCGGAGGCGCCGCCAGGTCTTCCGGCTCGTCCGACGAACGGCGCAGCAGGGCGCCACTGTCGCGGTCATCATCGTCAACGGTTTCGGTCTGATGCGACTTGTCGTTATCCACAGACTGCGCCGGCTTCAGTGGCGCGCCGAGATCAGGGATATAGCCGGGGCTGGCGGGCGAACGAAATACCTTCGGTTCGGCGATCAGTGGAATGGTCGCTGCAGGCGGGACTGCCGCAGGGGCAGTGTCGGCGGCAATGGCAGGACCCGGTAGGGGCGCTTCTGGGGCAGGTGGAGTTGCGGGTACGGCGATGAGCGGCGAGTGCACATCGGGCAGGGGATCGCGGCGGGCGCCAGCGTTACTGCGCTGTGGCGCGATGGCCATGTCAAGCGTGCCAGCCTGGGCTTTGCTACCCGGCGCCGGCTGGTAATGACCGTCGGCGATACTGGGTTCGACCAGAAACTCATTGCCGTTGAAGACCTCGCGGCAACTGCCACAGCGCACCAGTCCGTTGCGCAGCTTGAGCTGATCGCTGGCGACCCTGAAGATGGTCAGGCAGTGCGGACACTGGGTCGCCAACGCCATGGATTACTCCGGCAGACGGCCTGCCAGCGCCACCCAGCCTTCATGCTCGGCCCACACCGAGAGCGTGATGTAGGGCGCATAGGCAGCGATGACTTCCGTGGCCTGGCGGTCCAGCACACCCGACAGTACCAGGGCACCACCGGCGCGGACGCGGCCGGCCAGCATGGGGGCCATCAGTTGCAGCGGGCCGGCCAGGATATTGGCGACCACGATGTCAAACTTTTCACCTTCCGGGTAGGCCTGGGCGAAGGGTTCTGGCAGATAGTAGGTGGCGCTGCAGCGATTGCGTTCGGTATTGTGGTGGGCTGCTTCCAGCGCCTGCGGGTCGATGTCCACCCCGATCACCTGGGGGACACCGATCTTGGCCGCGACCAGTGCCAAGATGCCCGAGCCGCAACCATAGTCCAGCAGGGTGCGGGCATCGGTAGCATGGCCTTCCAGCCATTCCATGCACAGCCGGGTGGTCGGGTGGCTGCCGGTGCCGAAGGCCAGCCCGGGGTCCAGCTCCAGCACCAGGGCATCGGGATCGGTCGGCGCTTCATGCCAGCTCGGCACCACCCAGATGCGCTGGCCGATGTGGATGGGTTCGAACTGGGATTGCGTCAGGCGCACCCAGTCCTGCTCTTCCACGTTACGCGTAGCAAAGGGCAGGGCATAGTCCAGGCCGATGGCCTTGGCGGCATCGGTCACGATGGCGGCGTGGTCGGCATCCTTGCCGGCCAGTGCCACCACACGGCTGCGGTCCCAGGCGGCTTCCTCCGGCTCCATGCCGGGCTCGCCGAAGAGCGGACGCTCGGCGTCCGTCCCTTCGTCCGCATCTTCCACCGACACCGACAGGGCGCCAGAGTCCATCAGGGCGTCGGACAGTGCCTCCGCCTCTTCCCGCGCCACTTCGATGACGATTTCTACCCAAGCCATGCTTGTCTGCCTTTGCTGTTGCGCTTTATTGCGTGTTATTGCGGATTGCTACGATTGGAAAACGCTTACTTCTTCAGCGACTTGTCCGCTTCCGGCGCCGTCGGACGTTCCGACAACTTATGTTCCAGATAATGGATATTGGTTCCGCCTTCGAAGAAACGGGCATCGACCATCAGCTCGCGGTGCAGCGGGATATTGGTCGAAATGCCTTCCACCACCATTTCCGACAGCGCGATCTGCATGCGGCGGATGGCCTGTTCACGGGTAGCGCCATAGGCGATCACCTTGCCGACCATGGAATCATAGTTGGGCGGCACGAAATAGCCGGAGTAGGCATGCGAATCGACGCGGATGCCAGGACCACCCGGTACGTGCCAGGAAGTGATGCGGCCCGGCGAAGGGATGAACTTGAACGGGTCCTCGGCGTTGATGCGGCACTCGATGGCGTGACCCTTCAACTCGATGTCGCGCTGGCGGTAACGCAGCTTTTCGCCGGCGGCGATGCGGATCTGTTCCTGCACGATGTCCACGCCGGTGATCATCTCGGTGACCGGGTGTTCAACCTGCACGCGGGTGTTCATCTCGATGAAGTAGAACTCTTCGTTTTCGTACAGGAATTCGAAGGTGCCGGCACCACGGTAGTTCATCTTGCGGCAGGCTTCGGCGCAGCGTTCGCCGATCTTCTCGATGATCTTGCGCGAGATGCCCGGTGCCGGCGCTTCCTCGATCACCTTCTGGTGGCGGCGCTGCATGGAGCAGTCGCGCTCGCCCAGCCAGATGGCTTGCTTGTGCTCGTCGGCCAGGATCTGGATTTCCACGTGACGCGGATTTTCCAGATACTTCTCCATATAGACTTCCGGATTGCCGAAGGCGGCACCGGCTTCGGTCTTGGTCATGGTCACGGCATTGATCAGCGCCGCTTCGGTATGCACCACGCGCATGCCGCGACCGCCGCCGCCGCCGGCCGCCTTGATGATGACCGGATAGCCGATCTTGCGGGCGATCTGGACGATTTCCTTGGGGTTGTCCGGCAGCGCGCCTTCCGAACCGGGCACGCAGGGCACGCCGGCGCGGATCATGGCCTGCTTGGCCGAGACCTTGTCACCCATCATGCGGATGTTTTCCGCGCGCGGACCGATGAAGACGAAGCCGGACTGTTCCACCCGCTCGGCGAAATCGGCGTTTTCCGACAGGAAGCCGTAACCCGGGTGGATCGCCTGGGCGTCGGTCACTTCGGCGGCGCTGATGATGGCCGGCATGTTCAGGTAGGACAGCGCGGACGGGGCCGGGCCGATGCAGACCGACTCATCGGCCAGCTTTACGTACTTGGCTTCGCGGTCGGCCTCAGAGTGCACGACCACGGTCTTGATGCCCAATTCGCGGCAGGCGCGCTGGATGCGCAGGGCAATTTCGCCACGGTTGGCGATGAGGATTTTTTCAAACATAACAGGAATGGGACGTCGCCAGTTCAAGCGTTATAGGTTCCGGGGGAGGGTCGTATCCATATGGACCACCGACCCTGCCGACCAGGCCAGGGACTGAATGCGATCAGCCCAGCACGAACAGCGGCTGGCCGAACTCGACCGCCTGGCCGTTTTCCACCAGGATCTGCTTGACCACGCCACCCTTGTCGGCGTCGATCTCGTTGAGCAGCTTCATGGCTTCGATGATGCACAGGGTGTCGCCTTCCTTGACTTCCTTGCCCACTTCCACGAAGGCCGGAGCGCCCGGTGCCGAGGAGCGGTAGAAGGTACCGACCATGGGCGACTTGACGATATGGCCTTCCGGCACGGCGGCAGCAGCCGGTGCGGCGGGAGCCGCGGCCACGGGAGCGGCTGCCATGGGCGCGGCCGGGGCATAGGCCTGCTGCTGCGGCACCATCATCACCTGATTCTGGGCATTCGGGGACGACTTGACGATCCTGACCTTGCTTTCACCTTCGGTGACTTCCAGCTCTTCGATGGCTGATTCAGCAACCAGGTCGATCAGCGTCTTGAGTTTTCGTAAATCCATTTGAATCCCTCGGAATGTAGATAAGTAGTATTAGAGAAGCGCCAGCGCTCTGTCGCGGCCGGCAGGTTCAGTCTGGGTCTTGCAGTACGTAAAACGATCCGTTCGGGACGGGGCATGCCCGCCGTCAGGATTGACGCAGCCAATGGTCGACGGCCATGCGATAGCCGTCGACGCCAAAGCCGCACAGGACTGCCCGGGCAATGCCGGACAGGTAGGAAAAATGCCGGAACTGCTCACGCTGGTGAATATTGGAGATATGCACCTCGATGAAGGGAATCGCCACTCCGGCCAGCGCATCGCGCAGCGCCACGCTGGTATGGGTCAGTCCGCCCGGGTTGATGATGATGCCGTCCACCCCTTCGTGACGGGCCTGATGGATGCGGTCGATCAGCGCACCTTCGTGGTTGCTCTGGAACGCGACCAGGGTGGCGCCAGCGGCCTGAGCCTGGTCTTGCGCGCGCTGTTCGATATCGGCCAGCGTAGTGGACCCATAGACTTCCGGCTCCCGGGTTCCGAGCAGATTCAGGTTCGGGCCATTGAGCAGGAGAAGCTGTTTTGCCATGGAGATTAGGCTCCGTTTGACGACGATGCGCGCATTTTGCCGTCAAATGACATCATTTGGCAAGAAAAACTTTCTTTTCACGGATTTGCAGTTGCGGGGTACGGTCGCGGCAGGGCGCTCAATCAGAGCTTGGACAGATCGGCACGCAATTCATCGAACTTGATGCGACCCAGATAGACCTTCTTGACTTTGCCGTCCTTGCCCACCAGAGCGGTGAACGGGAGACCGCCTGCCTGATTGCCGAATTGCCGCAGCAAATCGGTGGCGCCGGTTCCGGCAACGAAGAGAGGATAGCGGATTTGGTACTTTTGCGCAAACTTGGCGATATTTTCCTGACTATCGACGCCAATTCCCAGAATTTGTACCGGTGCGATTTCCTGCTGCAAGGCCGTCAGCTCCGGCATTTCCTCCACGCAAGGGCCGCACCAGGTCGCCCAGAAGTTGACTACCAGCGGCCGGCCCTTGTACTGCGCCAGCGACTGGACCTGGCCGGCCGCATCCGGCATCGATTGCGACAGCAGCTGGTTCAGCGCCAGGGTCTCGGGTGAGTCGGCAGGGTGGGCACGATGGCTGGCGTAGACGCCGACACCCACGCAAATCACGGCAACGAGCGCCAACAGGATCACATTTTTCAGTTTCTTCATCACGCGTCTTCTTTGGAAGTGGTCTCGATCAGTTGTGCCAGGGCGGCGGCGTCGCCCCGTTCGGCGCGTTTTCCGGGGGCGGTGCGCAGGCTGCCGCGCAGATCGTCTTCTTCATAGAGCGCCAGATGCGCCAATTCCGGATCGGCACCGCGCTGGGGGAGCAGGAAACTCAGGGTTTCCACCGTCTGCCCGCTGCGGAAGTGCGTCGTCTCGCCGACCTCGAAGTTCACATTCTTGTTGAGCAGAAAGATTTCCACATCCTTGGCGCTGGGCGAAAACAGCTGCAGATGGATGTCGGAATGTTCCCCTGCCGTGCCATTCCAGACAGCGCCCGTAATATAAGGGTTGAAGTGTTGCAGGTCCTGCATCAACTGCAGTGCCACCCGGCGCAGGTGCAAGAGCCGCGCTGGCTGCGTGTCGGCAAAGAAGAGTTCATTGTAGATGCGCACTTCTTCTTCGATCTGCTGGTTATCGGGCATAATTTCGCCCCTAACTTTCTGGTTGCCCAGGATCTGACGGGCGGCCTTGCGCTTGGCGCTGCCATAGTCGGCGCCATCCTCGGCAATCATGCGGGCAGCGGCAGCGGCAATCTCGGCGCGCAGTTGCTCGGTGGGGGAGGTGAATTCGAATTCAGACATGGCCACATGATACCCGCAGCCGGGCGAGGCCGTGCCCGCCTGCCATCATGCATCCCGTCATTTCACCTTGCGCCTGCCCAGCGTCGCCTGCGGACTTTCGCCGAACTGTTTCTTGTAATAGCGCATGAACAGATAGAGATGGGTAAAGCCCCAGCTCAGCGCGATGTGCGGGATTTCAGGCGGAATGGCCGGATCCAGCAGGTCTTCCCGCACCCGTGCCAGGCGTTGGGTCCGCAGGTATTCCATCGGAGTCATTTGCCGGTATTTGCGAAAGCCCGACTGCAGTGAGCGCACGCTGATGGCGGCATGCTGGGCAATGTCAACGAGCGTGATGGGCGCCGACAGCCTGGCCATGATGAACTCAACCGCCCGCTTGATCTGGCGCGGCGCGGGTGCGGCAGGGTGGCGTGCCAGGGCGTCCGAGTGATTGTGCGGCAGGTTGTGCAGGATCAGGTAGCTTGCCGCCTGCAGCAGGTTGGCCATGGCCAGCGGCGCATGCTTGAGCGGCGCCGCTCCCACCAGCCCCTGGGCGACGATGTCGATGAGCGATGTCAGTGGCGCCAGCAGGTGCGGCGCCTGCACCAGCGGGGAGTGGAAGTGCAGTTGCCGGTGTACCGGGGCATCGAGCAGCATGGACAGTTTCAGCGTCAGACCATGCCGCGAAAAGAAGAAGCCCTGCCCCGACGACTGGCTGGAACAGGCGATCTGCTGCATCTGGGCCTGCGCCAGGTCGAGGAGGATGCCACTGCCACCGTGACAGTCGATGACGTCGGCGCCGTTTTGCCAGGACAGTGTGCCGCTGCGCGGGATGTACAGGCTGTAACCGTCAACTTCGGGCGGGTTGTGCAGGACCCATCCGGAAGGACTTGAGGAGCGATATGCCCCTCCCTTGGGTAGCAGGAAATATTCACTTTCATAGTGCAGGGGGCCGTGATGCCCCTCCGGCAGCTCCACCTTCGCGCTTGTCTCCTGCAGCCATGCTTCGTTGGTTTCCGGGCTGGAGAGTGTGACCTCGGTTCTTGAACCCGGGAGGGGAATGGGGGCTTGCTTTTTGATACGGCTTTCGATCAGAAAAGCGCTCAGTGGCATTTTCTGTTGCTTCCATGGCGTTTCCAAGGGGGCAGCATGTCGATTCGGGTCAGAAAATGTTTAACGAAACTTCAAGTCTTTCTTGTAATTTTCCCTCAAGGTCCGGGCGTCCTCTCCACGGAAACGAAGCGCTCCGAAAAAATGCGCAGGAATTTTTTCGGGAATGGGAACCGCCGCGAGGATGCGGTTAAGTTCGGGGTGCAGCATGCGTGCCGGTCCGGCTGCGGTAGCCGGACCGGCGCCATTTTTTGCATATCCGACGACAAGGGAAAGTCATGAATTGGTTCTACAACCGGAGAATTGCCACCAAACTATTGCTGGCATTCGCCTGCCTGCTAGTGTTGACGGGCGCGCTAGGGGGCTTTGCCGTGCTCCAGATCAACCAGGTCAATCAGGCAACGGGCGAGCTGGCCAGCAACTGGTTGCCCAGTATTCGCTCGCTCAATGACCTGAAGGTGGCACTTTCCCGGCTACGCGCCAACGAGGCCCAGATGGCGCTCTACGACGACGATGCGGCGCAACGCAAAGCCATCGTCTCCATCATGAACAAGAATCTGGAAACGCTGGCTCTTGCGCGCAAGACCTACGCCGCCCAGATCTCCGAGCCGGGGGAAAAGGCGCTTTTCCCCAGCGTCAATGAGCGCATCGAGAAATTCATCGCCTTGCACGGCCAGACCGTCGCCGACATCGAGGCGGGCAGGGCAGATCAGGCCAAGCGCGTGCTGCTGGGCGAGGCATTCCAGAACTATCTGAGCCTGCTCGATGAAATCGACAAGCTGGCCCAGGTCAACCTCGACGGCAGTGTGCAGTCCACCCGGATCGCGGAGGCCACCTACCAGCAGGCGCGGGTATGGGTGGTGGCCATCCTGGCCGGCGCCTTGCTTGCAGGCTTGGCGCTGGCCTTGTTCATCGCCCGGGTGATCTCCACGCCATTGCGTACGGCGGGCGAGTTCGCCCACCGTATCGCCGCCGGTGACCTGACGGCCGAGATAGCAGCGCAATCCCGGGACGAGACCGGACAACTGACCGAGGCGCTGGTGTCCATGAATACCAGCCTGCGACGCATCGTCAGCCAGGTCAGGAGCGGCACCGACACCATTGCCACGGCCTCCAGCCAGATTTCCAGCGGTAACCTGGACCTGTCGAGTCGTACCGAAGAGCAGGCCAGTTCCCTGGAGGAGACGGCCTCGGCCATGGAAGAGCTGACCTCGACCGTACGACAGAATGCCGAGAATGCTCGGCAGGCCAACCAGCTTGCCCTGAGCGCTTCTACCATTGCCGAAGAGGGTGGTAACGTGGTGCGCCAAGTGATCCAGACCATGGGACGCATCGATACTTCGTCCAAGAAGATCGTGGACATCATCAGCGTCATCGACGGTATCGCCTTCCAGACCAACATCCTGGCGCTCAACGCGGCCGTGGAGGCCGCGCGCGCCGGGGAACAGGGGCGCGGTTTCGCAGTAGTCGCCACCGAGGTGCGTTCGCTGGCGCAGCGTTCGGCCACCGCAGCCAAGGAGATCAAGAGTCTCATCGACAATTCGGTGGAGCAGGTCGGCCTGGGCAGCGGACTGGTCCAGCAGGCCGGGGTGACGATTTCCGAGGTGGTATCCAGCGTGCAGCGCGTTACCGACGTGATGGCCGAAATTTCCGCCGCCAGCAATGAACAGACCCAGGGCATCGAGCAGGTCAACCAGGCGATCACCCAGATGGACGAGGTCACCCAGCAGAATGCCGCACTGGTGGAAGAGGCCGCCTCGGCCTCGCAGTCGCTGTCCCATCAGACCAGACAGCTGTCCGAACTGGTCGGCGTGTTCCGTCTGCCGGCTGGCCCTCGCTCACAGGCGGCAAGCCCCGAAGTCATCGATGAGTCCGCGCCATTACTGCCACGTGCCGTTCGTCTTGGGCGACCCCGGCCTGGCCCCGCCCGCGCAGGCAGTGCGGTGGGGGCGGGCAGTGCCGGTGCGGCAGCCGGCCATGGCGCAGCCGATGACGTGTGGGAAACGTTCTGAGGTGCGGCATGGCTAAGCCCGGCAAGGCCGAACTGGACCAGATCCGTCACGAGCTGGCCACCGTCTACCACGATGCTGCCTGGAAGGTCGCCGCCCTCGTCGTGCGGGTCAGCACGGTCAGGAATGGTCTGGACCAACCCCTCCAGCCCGAGGAATGGCAACATCTCAAGTTGCTCATCAACAGGCTCGACAGCACGGCCCGGCATGCCGAGCAGGTGCTCAGGCGCCTGGTCATCCTTCGCGGGCCGGACAACTGTTCCACGGACCGCGGCAACCGGTCCTCCTCCGGCTTGCCGACGTCGCCACCCGGCACCGGTAATGGGGGCAGCCCATGAGCACGGCAGCGCTGGCTGGCCTGCGGGGATAGGGAGGATGGGCCGGCTCAGGTAAAATCTCGGGATTACACCCCAAGATTCGCTATGCACATACATATTCTCGGCATCTGCGGCACCTTCATGGGCGGTCTGGCCGTGCTGGCCAAGCAGGCCGGCCATACCGTGACCGGCTGCGATGCCAATGTCTACCCGCCGATGAGCACCCAGCTGGAAGCCCAGGGCATCACCCTGATCCAGGGTTTCGAGCCGTCCCAGGTCGAATTGCAACCGGACCTGTTCGTCATCGGCAACGTGGTCTCGCGCGGCAACCCCCTGATGGAAGAGATCCTCAATCGCGGCCTGCCCTATGTCTCCGGCCCGCAATGGATGGGTGAGAACATCCTGCAGGATAAATGGGTCCTGTCGGTGGCCGGTACCCACGGCAAGACCACCACCTCGGCCATGCTGGCCTGGGTGCTGGAGCATGCGGGTTACCAGCCGGGCTTCCTGATCGGCGGGGTGCCGATGAACTTCGGGATCTCGGCGCGCCTGGGGAGCGATGGCCAGGGTGACAAGGGTGGACCTTCGCCCTTCTTCGTCATCGAAGCCGATGAATACGACACCGCCTTCTTCGACAAGCGCAGCAAGTTCGTCCATTACCGTACCCGCACCGCGATCCTGAACAACCTGGAATACGATCACGCCGACATCTTCCCCGATCTGGCCGCCATCGAGACCCAATTCCATCATCTGGTGCGCACCGTGCCGGGCATCGGCCGGCTCATCGTCAATGGCCGCGAGCCGGCATTGCAGCGCGTGGTGGCACGCGGCTGCTGGAGCGAACGCGAGGACTTCGGCGTGGCCCAGGGCCAGCCGGGCTGGTCCCTGCAGACCCACGAGGACGGGCGCTTCGATGTCTTCTTCGAGGGCCAGCTGCAAGGCACCGTGGTCTGGGAACTGACCGGCGAGCATAACCGCATGAATGCCCTGGCCGCCATCGCCGCCGCCCGCCACGTGGGTGTGCCTGCAGCCCAGGCCATCGAGGCGCTGGGGGCTTTCCAGAGCGTCAAGCGGCGCATGGAACTGCGCGGCAGCGCCAATGGCGTGGCCGTCTATGACGATTTTGCCCACCATCCGACCGCCATCGCCACCACCGTGGCCGGCCTGCGCAAGAAGGTCGGCAATGCCCGCATCCTGGCCGTGCTGGAGCCCCGTTCCAACACCATGAAGCTGGGCACCATGAAGGAAGCCCTGCCCGGCAGCCTGGCCGAGGCCGACCTGGTCTTCGGCTTCGGCGCCCGCGCCGGACGCGACGCGCTGGGCTGGGACCTGGCCGAGGCGCTGGCGCCGCTGGGCCAGAAGGCGGCCGCCTTCGACGAGCTTGATGCCCTGGTGCAGGCCGTCAAGGCCGCCGCCCGGCCGGGCGACCATGTGCTGGTGATGAGCAACGGCGGTTTCGGCGGCGTACACCAGAAGCTGCTGGACGCGCTGGCATGATCCTGTACCTGCACGGTTTCCGTTCTTCGCCGCAATCCTTCAAGGCGCGGGTGATGGGGCAGCGCATGGCCGAGCTGGGCTTGCAGGGCGACTACCTCTGCCCGCAACTGCCGGCTTCGCCTGCGGCAGCCATCGCCCTGGCGGGTTCGCTGGTGGCGGGTATCGAGCCGGCGCAGCTGACCGTGGTCGGGTCTTCGCTGGGCGGTTTCTATGCCACCTGGCTGGCCGAACACCTCGGTTGCCGCGCCGTGCTGGTCAATCCGGCCGTCAAGCCGCCGCGCGACCTGGAATCCTATGTCGGGGTGAGCACCCAGTACCACTCCGACGAACCCTTCGAATTCAAGCACGAATACATCGCCGAACTGCGCTCGCTGGTGGTCCCGGCCATCAGCCGTCCGCAACGCTACCTGTTGCTGGCGGCCACCGGAGATGAAGTGCTGGACTGGCGCGAGATGGTGGCCCATTATCCGGGCGCGCGCCAGATCGTGATCCAAGGCAGTGACCACGGCATGGCTGAATTCGAGGATTACCTGGACGAGGTGCTGGCCTTTTGCGGCGTCGATCCCGCCGGCAAGGTGCTGCGTTGATGCGATGTGTCCCGCGCAAGGCGCGCTGGATGGCGCACCCGCAGGCACTGGCAACGCTGCTGGCCGCCGAGGGCCAGCGCATGCGCTGCGTGCGCGCCTGGCTGGCCGACCCCGGTTCCATGACCCTGAAACTGAAGGCCCGTACCGATGCCTTCAGCGTGCGCCTGTTGCGCCAGCGTCCCGCCGCGATCCTGGCCGATGAACATGATGCCCTGGGCGTGCCGGCGCGCAGCCGGGTGGTCGAGCGCGACGTGATCCTGCATGGCGACGGCCGGCCGGTGGTGTTTGGCCACACCGTCTTGTCCACCGGTTCGGTGAAGTCCGACTGGCCTTTCTTCAGCAAGCTGGGCAATACGCCGCTGGGCGCCAACCTGTTCTTTGATCCGCTGGTGGGGCGCAGCCCCATCCAGTATGCTCGCCTGAGGTCCGGCCACCCGCTGATGTGCCGCATCGCGCAGGCCCTGCCGGATACCGCATTGCCAACCAGCCTCCTGGCCCGCCGCTCCTTGTTCATGCGGCGCGGCGGGATATTGATGGTCACCGATGTTTTCCTGCCGGCACTGGAGGCGCTGATGCGTCCGGTGCCGGCCCATGTACCAGATTGAGAAGCGATAGAAGCAGATGAATTTACTGTTCGAAGAATCCGGCGACTTCAAGGCCGGCTCCATCATGACCCAGCAGGGCGAGTCCTACCAGGTCGAGATGGCCTCCGGCAAGCGTACCAAGGTCAAGTCGCGCGACGCGCTGCTGCAGTTCGCCTCGCCCGCGCCGCAGGAATTGCTGGAGCAGGCGCAGGCCATCGCCGCCGAGGTCGACCTGGACTTCCTGTGGGAAGTGGCCGGCGAGGAAGAGTTCGGCTTCACCGACCTGGCCGCCGAATACTTTGGCCACGCGCCCCTGCCGCCGGAAGCTGCAGGCCTGCTGCTGTGCCTGCATCACGCCCCGATCTATTTCTACAAGAAGGGCCGCGGACGCTACAAGGCGGCTCCGCAAGCCTCGCTGCAGGCCGCCCTGGCCGGCCTGGAAAAGAAGAAGCAGCAACTGCTGGCACAGGCCGCCTATGTGGAAGAACTCAAGGCCCACAGGCTGCCGGAGGCGTTCCGTCCGATCGCCCTGCAATTGCTCTTCAAGCCGGACAAGAACGGCATCGAGTACAAGGCCCTGGACGCCGCCGCCAAGGAAATGCAGACCACCCCGCAGCGCCTCATGCTGGCCGCCGGCGGCGTGGCCTCGCCCAAGGACCTGCACTATGCACGCTTCCTTCATGAATTCTTCCCGCGTGGCACCGGCTTTCCGGCCATCGACATCCCCGCGCCGACTACCGACTTGCCCATCGCCGATGTGCAGGCCTTTTCCATCGATGACGTCACCACCACCGAAATCGACGATGCGCTGTCGGTGACCCGCCTGGCCGATGGCAAGCTGCGGGTGGGCATCCACATCGCTGCACCGGGCCTGGCCATCAAGCGCGGCGACGCCATCGATGCGATGGCGCGCGCGCGCATGTCCACCGTCTACATGCCGGGCGAAAAGATCACCATGCTGCCCGACGATCTGGTGGCTACCTATACCCTGGACGCCGGTGCTGCCCGGCCGGCGCTGTCGCTGTACGCCACGCTGGACCCGTCGAGCTGGGAAGTGCTGGCCACCGAGACCCGCGCCGAACTGGTGCCGATCGCCGCCAACCTGCGTCACAACGATCTCGACGACCTGGTCACCGAGGAAGCCCTGGCCGAGAACCGCGGCGACTATCCGCACAAGGACGAGATCGCGCTGCTCTGGCAATGGGTGCAGCTGCTGGAGCAGGGGCGCATGGCCAAGCGCGAGGCTTTCGGCCTGCGTCCGGAACAGAACAACCGCGTGGACTTCAACTTCTACGTCGAGAACGACGTGGTCAGCATCGTCCGCCGTCGTCGCGGCGCGCCGCTGGACAAGATCGTGGCCGAGCTGATGATCTTCGCCAACAGCACCTGGGGCAAGCTCATGGCCGACCACGGCGTGCCAGGCATCTATCGCGCCCAGGGCGGCGGTGCCGGTGGCTGGGCCGCCAAGATGCAGGTGCGCATGGTCACCCATGCCGCCCCCCACCAGGGCCTGGGCGTGGACCAGTACGCATGGAGCACCTCGCCCCTGCGTCGCTATACCGACCTGGTCAACCAGTGGCAGATCCTGGCCTGCGTCGAGCATGGCGTGACCGCGCCGCTGGTGGCGCCCTTCAAGCCGCGCGATGCCGACCTGTTCGCCATCGTCTCCGGTTTCGACGCGGCCTATTCCGGCTATGCTGACTTCCAGTCCACCATGGAGCGCTACTGGTGCCTGCGCTGGCTGGCGCAGGAAAACGCCCGCACCGTGGAAGCGGTGGTGCTGAAGGATGAAATCCTGCGCCTGGTCGATATCCCGCTGGTGTTGCGCATGCCCGGCCTGCCGCAACTGGCGCGCGGCCTGCAGGTCAAGCTCGACCTGCTGCGCTGGGACGAGGTCGATCTCAGCGTCGAAGCGCGCCTGCTGGAAGTGCCGGCCGCAGCGGCCCAGGCCCTGGCCACCGATCTGGGCGAAGACGACGAGGAGTTGCTGGAGGGCATGGCTGCGCTGGGTAGCGAGGAGGATGCCGCCAGCGAGGAAGCGACCGAGGCCGGGGAGGGGGAACCCGACGCTGCCGCTGAAACGGAAGCAGCGGCCGATGGCGAAAACCCGCCCGCCGCAGCGGCGCAATGAGGCAGTGCTGGCGTAGAATTGCCGCTGTCGATATCGTCGCTTTTGCCTGCCTGTCGTGAACCTGTTTGCTCAACATCGCCTGCTCAGCACGGCGCTCGGCATCTCGCTGCTGGTGCATGGCCTGCTGCTGGCCGTGCACTTCGCCGCGCCTGATGCCTTCCGCTTCAAGCCGTCCGACCCGGAACTGGAAGTCATCCTGGTCAACGCCAAGCACGACAAGAAACCGGTCAACGCCCAGGCGCTGGCCCAGGCCAACCTCGATGGCGGCGGCAATGCCGAGGACGGCCGCGCCAAGTCACCCCTGCCGGACATGCAGCGGGTCGAGAGCGGCGACAGCGTCAAGGCCGCGCAACGCAAGGTGGTCGAGCTGGAACAGCAGCAGCGCAAGATGCTGGCGCAGCTGCAGGCGGCACAGCAGCACGTGACCAGTGCCGACCAGGTCAAGCCGGTCGAGGCGCCGCAGCCCAGCGCGCACGACATGACCGAGACGGCCAAGGCCATGGCGCGTATGGAAGCCGAAGTCGCAAAGAACATCGAGCAATACAACAAGCGTCCCAGGAAGACCCAGATCACTCCAAGTACCCGTGAAGTCGGATACGCCCAGTACTACAAGACGCTGCAGGACAAGATAGAAAAGGTCGGCACCCTGAACTTCCCGACCCGTGATGGCAAGAAGCTCTATGGCGAACTGCTGATCGTC
Source organism: Herbaspirillum sp. AP02 (assembly GCF_015767275.1). Classification (GTDB taxonomy): domain Bacteria; phylum Pseudomonadota; class Gammaproteobacteria; order Burkholderiales; family Burkholderiaceae_D; genus Herbaspirillum. The sequence continues at coordinate 110,728 of NZ_JADWMY010000005.1, read as the reverse complement.
ATCCCCGTCTTCCAGGATGGCACCATCTACGAACGCGATGGTGGCGTGGTGGTCCGGTCCAGTTCCGGCAACGCCGCGCTGGATCAGGCGGCGGTGGCCATCGTGCGCCGCTCGGCGCCGTTCGGCCGCTTCCCCGACAACATGCGCACCAGCGGCAAGGACGATGTGTGGGAAATCATCACCCGCTTCCGCTTCACGCGGGACCAGGGTTTGCAGGCTGAACTGGGGGCCGGCTGAGGGACAGCGGCGGACCACTGGACTAGAACAGAAAACAAGGGAAGAGGCGGACCACCATGGATGAATACGTCGTCATCGGCAATCCGATTGCCCACAGCAAATCGCCCGAAATCCATGCGCAGTTTGCGGCCCAGACCGGCCAGCAGCTGCACTACGATCGCCTGCTGGTGCCATTGCATGGGTTCAAGGCGGCGGTGCAGGTATTCCAGCGGCGTGGCGGACGCGGTGCCAATGTCACCGTTCCCTTCAAGCTGGAAGCGCACGCCCTGGCCGAGCAGTTGACCGAGCGCGCCCGCCTGGCCGGCGCGGTCAACACCCTCAAGTTTGAAGACGGCCGTATCCTGGGCGACAACACCGATGGCGCCGGCCTGGTGACCGACATCGTGGTCAATGCCGGCCAGGCACTGGAAGGACGCCGCGTGCTCCTGCTGGGGGCGGGTGGTGCTTCGCGCGGGGCCTTGTTGCCGCTGCTGCAGCAAAGGCCGGCCGAACTGGTGATCGTCAACCGCACCCAGTCCAAGGCGGCCGAGCTGGCCGCGCAGTTCGCCGCCCGCGGCCCGGTCAGGAGCGCCGCCTACGCCGAACTGGGCGGGGTATTCGATGTCATCGTCAATGCCACCTCGGCCAGCCTCACCGACGACCTGCCGCCGCTGCCAGTGTCGGTCTATGGCAGCGACACCCTGGCCTACGACATGATGTATGGTCGCCAGCCCACGGTCTTCCTGCAGAGCGCCCAGCAGCACGGCGCCTGCGTGCGCGATGGCCTGGGCATGCTGGTGGAGCAGGCCGCGGAAGCCTTCCACCTGTGGCGAGGCGTACGCCCGTCCACCGCCGAGGTGTTCGCCAGCCTGCGCGCGCAGCTGGCGCAATGACGGCGTGCGCCCAGGGTCGGCCCGGCCGGCGCGCGTGACAATCTGCACATCGTGACACCCGAGAACCACAGAACAAGAACCGGCACATGAAATCGCTACGCAAGCTGCTCTTCTGGATCATCGTCCTGCCCATCGCACTGGTGCTGCTGTTGCAGGCGTATTTCTTTGTCCAGATCTGGTGGTGGAAGGATCACAACCCCGAGTCCACCAGCTTCATGCGTCAGCAATTGTCATTGCTGCGCGAGAAGGACCCCAACGCACAGCTGCAATTCCGCTGGACGCCGTATGCGCGCATTTCCAACAATCTCAAGCGCGCCATCATCGCCTCCGAGGATTCCAATTTCTCCGAGCATGACGGCATCGACTGGGACGCCCTGCAAAAGGCCTACGAAAAGAACGAGAAGAAGGGCAAGGTGGTCGCCGGCGGCTCCACCATCACCCAGCAACTGGCCAAGAACCTGTTCCTCTCCGGCGAGCGCAGCTACCTGCGCAAGGGCCAGGAATTCATCATCACCTACATGCTGGAATTCCTGCTCGACAAGCAGCGCATCTTCGAGATCTATCTCAACGTGGTGGAGTGGGGCAATGGCGTGTTCGGCGCCGAGGCCGCCGCCCAGCACTATTACCGCACCACGGCCGCCGGCCTGGGGCCGGAGCAGGCAGCGCGCCTGGCGGTGATGCTGCCGCGCCCGCGCTACTATGACCGCAATCGGGGCTCGGGCTATCTCGCGGCCCGCACCGGGCTGATCCTGCGCCGTATGAACGCTGCCACGCTGCCGCCTACCCACAAGTGAGTCATCTCCCTGCCGTGTGCACATGACCGGCGTGTGACGTCAGGCTGCCAGCACGGGCCTGACAACAGGCCCCGTGTCGTGCTTGCCTGGCGCCGGGGTTGAACGTACACTTGCGCACGTTTCGCGCCTGAAGTCGCGCCGGCCTGCACCGGCGGCAGCGGGTCGCCGCACTCCCACCCGCGTTCCATCCAGCGAGAGCCCATGATCAATGTATTCGTGTTGCAAAACGGACGACTGAGCCAGGTCAACATCGACAGCCGTACCGACCTGGAACAGGCGGCGCCGGTCTGGGTGGACCTGACCGAGCCGAACGACGAGGAGCGCGCCTGGGTCAAGAGCATCTATGGCGTGACCCTGCCGGACGAGGACGAGTTCAGCGACATCGAAGCCTCTGCCCGTTACTTCGAAGCCGAAAATGGCGACCTGCACCTGCGCACCGACTTCCTGTTCGAAGGGGATGACGATTCCTCTTCGACCATGACGGTGGCCTTCATCCTGGCCCGCAACATCCTGTTCTCGGTGCATGCCGAAGACCTGCCGGTATTTCGCCTGGTGCGCATGCGCGCCCGTTCGCGACCCGGCTCCATCGGCGACTATCGCGACGTCCTGCTGGACCTCTACGAGACTGATGCCGAATATTCTGCCGATGCCCTGGAAGGCATCTACCAGAAGCTGGAGGCGGTGAGTACCAGCGTGCTCAAGAAGAGCTTGTCCGACCAGGACGCCGCCGATGTACTGAACACCATCGCCCACGAGGAAGACTTGAACGGGCGCATCCGCCGCAACATGATGGATACACGCCGTGCGGTCAGCTTCCTGATGCGCGGCCGGCTCCTGAGTTCGGAGCAGTTCGAGGACGCCCGCCAGATCCTGCGCGATATCGAATCGCTGGACGGCCACACCGCCTTCCTGTTCGACAAGATCAACTTCCTGATGGATGCCACCGTCGGCTTCATCAACATCAACCAGAACAAGATCATCAAGATCTTCTCGGTGGCGTCGGTGGCCTTCCTGCCACCGACCCTGATCGCCAGCATCTACGGCATGAACTTCAAGCTCATGCCGGAACTGGACTGGCCCATCGGCTATCCGCTGGCGATCCTGATGATGATCGGCTCGGCCATTGCGCCGTTCTGGTACTTCCGTCGGCGCGGCTGGCTCAACTGAGTCCTATCCGTTGACGCCTGTCTGCTGACGGCGACGTCCTCATTTCTCTGACACCGTTTCCCGGGCTTCTCCGATGCCGTGCGCGCCGGCGGGGCGGCACACTGCATCCATCGTCTATCGCCAGATCAGGAGAGCCCCATGTCCACCCGCCACCATTACATTTCGCTGGCCATTGTCAGCGCCAGCTTCGCCGGCCTGCTTATCGGTTGCGCCAGCCCCCAGCAACCCTATGGCGCGGCCCCGCAGTCGCAGAACTATGATCGCGTTGCCTCCTATTCCGGTACCGGCGTGGTCGAGGCCATCGAGGTCACCCACAAGGAAAGCAACGGCGTTGCCGGCGCTGTGGTCGGCGGCGTGGCCGGTGGCCTGCTCGGTAATGCAGTCGGTGGCGGCACCGGTCGTGTGCTGGCGACCGTGGCCGGTGCAGCCGGTGGTGCCTATGCGGGTAATCAGGTCCAGCGTAACAATTCGGCCGGCCATCAGGTCTACAACATCCGCGTGCGCATGAGCGATGGCTCCTTGCAGACCTTCGCGCAGGAAGACAATACCGACTTCCGCGTGGGTGACCGCGTGCGCCTGGATAACGGTCGCATCTCGCGCTACTGATCAGTTGAATCGTTTGAGTTTGATGTGGTGATGAGAAGCACAGCACCAGCACGAGCTTCAGTAGGATAGTTTCTTGAGGGCGCCGGGTGGTCGGGTGATTCCGGTCTCTCGGCGCAAAAGTTCAGGCCGTCCGGCGTCATGCAGGACGGCCTTTTTCTTGTAGGCAGGCGAGCAGCGGTCAGGCAGGATACAGGGCGCCCAGCACGCGCAGGCCCCGCGCACCGGTCACCGCCGGCAGGTTGCCCGGCAGACGCAGGTCGAAGCGTCGCGCCAGCCAGGCGAAGGCCAGCGCCTCCACCCGTTGCGGCGCCACCCCCAGCACGGCCGTCGATTGCACGTCGGCGCGCCCCTGCAATTGCTGGCGCAGCAGGCGCATCAACAGGGCATTTTCAGCTCCCCCACCGCAGACGTAGACCTGGCCTGCATCAGGCGCGTGCGCCACGATGGCGTCGGCAATCGTGCTGGCGGTGAGCATGGTCAGCGTGGCTTGCACGTCGGGCGCCGGGATGGCTTGCCCGGTGCGCTGCAGGGCCGCCTGCAGCCAGTCCAGGTGGAACAGGTCGCGTCCCGAGCTCTTGGGCGGCGCGGCGCGGAAGAAGGCTTCGTCACGCAGTTGCGCCAGCAGGCCGGCGTGTACCTGACCACGGGCGCCCCAGTCGCCGTGGGCGTCGTAGCTGCGCTGCAGGTGCAGCTGTATCCAGCCATCCATGAGTGCATTGCCGGGGCCGGTATCGAAGCCATAGGCCCCTTCTTCACCGGCCGGCAGGATGCTGACATTGGCGATGCCACCGATATTGACCACCACCCGCGATTGCGACGCATCGCCGAAGATGGCCCGGTGGAAGGCCGGTACCAGCGGTGCGCCCTGGCCGCCGGCGGCCACGTCGCGGCTACGGAAGTCGGCCACCACATCGATGCCGGTCAACTCGGCCAGCAGCGCCGGGTTGTTGGTCTGGCGCGTGAAACCCAGTTCCGGGCGATGCCGGATGGTCTGTCCGTGCACCCCCACCATGCGCAGGTCGGCCGCCGATTTGCCAGACTGCAGCAGCAGCTGCGCCACACAATCGGCGTAGTGCACCGCCAGCGCATTGGCGGCCATGGCTTCGCGTTCGATTTCGTTGGGACCGGTCGCCTGCAGCGCCATCAGATCGGCACGCAAGTGGTCGGGGAAAGGGACGTAGGCCGCTGCCAGCGTGGCCGAGACGGCCTGGCCGTCGAAGTCGGCCAGCACGCCATCGACGCCATCGAGACTGGTGCCGGACATGAGGCCGATATAGAGCGACGAAGCGCGGGAAGAAGACGAAGAAGAACGCATGGCAGGGACGCAGAAAAAGAAAGGGGCGGTCGCTGATTCTACAGCGACCGCCCTTCGTAGCTCATGCCGGCAGGAACGATGCCGGCGGGAATTACTTGATGGATGCCAGTTTCACGTCCGGCGCACCCGGTACGCGCAGCATCGCCATGCGGTGCTGCATCTCGGCAGCGACGGTGCGGAAGCGCTGCATCTGCGGACCGGTCAGTGCCTGCACATTGGGCACTTCCACCGACAGCGGATTGCGCGGCTGGTTGTTGACGCGGAACTCGTAGTGCAGGTGCGGGCCGGTCGCCCAGCCGGTCATGCCGACGAAACCGATCACGTCGTTCTGGCTGACCTTCATGCCCTTCTTGATGTTGGGCGCGAAGCGGCTCATGTGGCCGTAGGCGGTGGAGTAGCCGCTCCAGTGCTTGATGACGACGATGTTGCCATAGCCGTTCTGCTGGCCCACGAAGTCGACCACGCCATCGGCTGCCGCATGGATGGGGGTGCCGGTCGGTGCCGCGAAGTCTACACCGGTATGCTGCTTCCACTGGCCCAGGATGGGGTGCAGGCGCATCGAGAAGCCGGAAGAGATACGGGTGAAGGCCAGCGGCGACTTCAGGAAGGCTTTCTTCAGCGACTTGCCGTCGAAGGCGTAATAGCCGCCACCGCCGATCTTGCTGGCCGGGTCGCTGAACCACACGGCCTGGTAACGGTTGCCGGCATTGTCGAATTCACCGGCCAGCACGCGACCGGTGCGCACCAGGTCACCGTTCTGGTAATAGGTCTCGTAGACCACGTTGAAGCGGTCGCCGCGGCGCAGGTCGGAAGCGAAGTTGATGTTGGTGGCGAACATGTCCACCAGTTGCATGGCGATGGCGTCCGGGATCTGGGCTGCATCGGTAGCCGCGAACAGCGAGGAGAAGATGGTGCCGGCGCGCATTTCCACGCGCCGCTCCAGCACGGCCGGCTGGGCCTGGGCGGTCAGCTTGCCATCCTGGCGCGAGATGACCAGGTTCTTCGGGGTGTCGCTGCCGTCGTCGAGGGTGGCCGACAGCTTGACCAGCTCGCCGTTGTCGTCGGTCTGGGCCACGACGCGCTTGCCGGCGCGCAACTGCATCACCGTGCGCGCCAGGGTATCGGACTTGATGAAGGCCGTGGCCTCGTCGTCATCCACGCCCAGGCGGTTGAGCAGGGTCGCCAGGGTGTCGCCGCTGCGTACCTTCTCTTCATTGACGTAATACTGCGACCGCTCTTCCAGTGCACTGATCTGCTGTTGCAGGTCAGGCAAGGCCAGTTCCTTGGAAATCGGATTGACCGGGGCATCCTTCAGGTCGGGCTCGGCTGGCGCGAAGCCGGCGGCGCCGATGGTGAAGGCCGCCAGAAACAGGGCGCTGGCGCCGACGATGCGGGTCTTGGGCGAGGAGGCGGCGACTTTGTGGTGGCAGGATCGCAACGCGGTGAAGCACAGGGACGAGAGGTGCTTGAGTTTATCTTGTGGGAACATGCAATACGAATACGTTAAAATCTGACGTTTCCGTGGCGGATGGCGGGTACGGCTGCAATGCGGCGTTTCCTGTCCCCCCGCCGTGTTGCGCCCGCGTAACATCTTCATGCGCACGGTGTGAATCTTCCTGCTGATGAGCTTCTGAGGCGGCGTCCTGGCGCCCAGCAGAAAAACGAAAGTCGGAATTATAGCAACACGCTTTAGCGGTCTTGTCCTACAAATGTCAATTTTTTAGTTATATCGATGAACGCCGACCAGTCCACTTCCTCCGCGCCTTCCGCTGCCCCCTCCAAACTGCCCCTTTCCGACCAGGTCCAGGAGGCGCTGGCCATCACCAAACGCGGTATCGATGAGCTGCTCATCGAAAGCGAATTCGCGCAGAAGCTGGCGCGTGCCGAGCAGAGCGGCCAGCCGCTGCGCATCAAGCTGGGACTGGACCCGACCGCGCCTGACCTGCACCTGGGCCACACGGTGGTCCTGAACAAGATGCGCCAGTTGCAGAACCTGGGGCATCAGGTGATCTTCCTGATCGGCGACTTCACCTCGATGATCGGCGACCCTTCTGGCCGCAACGCGACCCGTCCGCCGCTGTCGCGCGAGCAGATCGAGATCAACGCCAAGACCTATTTCGCCCAGGCCAGCCTGGTGCTGGACGCCAGCAAGACCGAGATCCGCTACAACTCCGAATGGTGCGATGCCCTGGGCAGCCGCGGCATGATCCAGCTGGCCTCGCGCTACACCGTGGCGCGCATGATGGAGCGCGATGACTTCACCAAGCGCTTCAAGGAAGGCACGCCGATCTCGGTGCATGAATTCCTCTACCCGCTGATGCAGGGCTACGACTCGGTAGCCCTCAAGTCCGACCTGGAACTGGGCGGCACCGACCAGAAATTCAACCTGCTGGTGGGGCGCGAACTGCAGAAGGATTTCGGCCAGGAGCCGCAGTGCATCCTGACCATGCCGCTGCTGGAAGGCCTGGACGGCGTGGAAAAGATGTCCAAGTCCAAGGGCAACTACATCGGCATCACCGAGCCGGCCAACACCATGTTCGCCAAGGTGATGAGCATTTCCGACGTGATGATGTGGCGCTACTACGACCTGCTGTCGTTCCGCTCCATCGCCGAGATCGCTGCCTTCAAGACCGAGGTCGAGGGCGACCGCAACCCGCGCGACATCAAGGTCGCCCTGGCCCAGGAAATCGTGGCCCGCTTCCATTCGCAGCAGGCCGCCGAGGACGCGCTGGCCGACTTCGTGAACCGCTCCAAGGGCGGCATCCCCGATGACATCCCCGAGGTCTCGCTGTCGGGCGCGCCGCTGGGCATCGGCCAGTTGCTCAAGCAGGCCAACCTGTGTGCTTCCACCTCGGAAGCGCTGCGCATGGTGGAGCAGGGCGGCGTGCGCATCGACGGCACCGTCATCAGCGACAAGGGTTTGAAGGTCGAGGCCGGCCAGTGCGTGGTGCAGGTCGGCAAGCGCAAGTTTGCCCGCGTCACCCTGGCGTAAGCTGGTGCGCGCATGATTGCCCTGTTGCAGCGGGTCAGCCAGGCCGCGGTGGTGGTGGACGGCCAGACGCTGGGCGCCATCGGCCCCGGCCTGATGGTATTGGTCTGCGCCGAACGCCATGACGGCGTGGTGCAGGCCGATGCCTTGCTCAAGAAGCTGCTGGCCTATCGCGTCTTCAGCGACGAGGCAGGCAAGATGAATCGCAGTGTTGTCGACGTGCAAGGCGGCCTGTTGTTGATCCCGCAGTTCACGTTGGCCGCCGATACCCATTCTGGCACACGCCCCTCCTTCACGCCAGCGGCCGCGCCCGAACTGGGACGGCAGCTGTTTGAGCACTTCGTGGCGCAGGCGCGGGTGCAGCATGGACAGGAAAAGGTCGGCACCGGCCGTTTTGGCGCCGACATGAAAGTGTCGCTGACCAACGACGGGCCGGTCACTTTCTGGCTGCAGGTGAAGCCTCCGGCGTTGGTGTCATGAACCTCGGTCCGGCTTGAAGCCGGGCCGGACGTCCCCAAATGAATTTGCAAAGCGTGTTGAATGTGGCCTTACTTTAGGAGGTGATATGAAATTCTGGAGCGATTCTTTCAAGGACGGTAGCAACATCCCCGGCGAGTTCGCCTTCGCGGTGATGGACCCCAAGACCCATGTCGCGCTGTCGGCCAACCGGAACCCGCACTTCGCCTGGAGCGATCTGCCGGCCGGCACCAGGTCGCTGGCGCTGGTGGTGCATGACCCGGACGTGCCTTCGCGTGGCGACGAGGTCAACCAGGAAGGCAAGACCGTGCCGCTGGAACTGCCGCGAGTGGATTTCTATCACTGGACCCTGGTGGACATTCCGGCCAGTGTCAGCCAGATCAAGGCCGGCCAGTTCAGCAGCGGCGTGACCGCACGCGGCAAGCCGGGTCCGGCGGTGCTGGGCGACGTCATGCCCGGTGCGCGCCAGGGCATCAACGACTACACCGGCTGGTTCGCCGGCGACGGCGACATGCGCGGCGACTACTTCGGCTACGACGGCCCCTGCCCGCCGTGGAACGATGCGCTGGTACACCGCTACATCTTCACCTTGTATGCACTGGATGTGGAGCAGCTGCCGGTGGCCGGCAACCTGGAAGGCTCGGTGGTGGTGACCGCGCTGCGTGACCATGTCCTGGCGCAGGCCTCCCTCACCGGCCTGTACACCCTCAACCCCAGCGCCATACCGCGCACCTGAAACCTCGCATGACCGACATCCTGCTGATCCGCCACGGCGAAACCGACTGGAACGTGGACAAACGCCTGCAAGGGCATATCGACATTCCCCTGAACCAGGCCGGCCAGCGCCAGGTCCTGGCACTGGGCGAGTTGCTGGCCGAGGAGGGCGTCGACGCCATCTTTGCCAGCGACCTGCAGCGCGCCCGCGACACCGCGCAGGCGGTGGCCCAGGCCAGCGGACGGCAGGTGGCCATCGATACCGGCTTGCGCGAGCGCTGCTATGGCGCCTTCGAAGGTCTGCGCCATGTGGAGATCGAGGCGCGCTATCCCGAGGCCTATCGGCAGTGGAAAGCCCGCGAGCCGGACTTCCGCTACCCGGCCGGCGAGCGTATCGCCGAGACCATGCGCGAGTTCTACGAGCGCTCGGTCGCGGCGGTGCAGCGGGTACTGGCCTCGGGCCCGTACCGCAAGGTGGCCATCGTCACCCATGGCGGCGTGCTGGAGTGCATCCATCACTGGGCCAGCCAGAGCTCCTTCGCCCAGCCGCGCAACTTCGACATCTTCAACGCCAGCGTCAACCGCCTGCACTGGGATGGCCAACGCGCCCATATCCGTTCCTGGGGCGAGATCGGTCACCTCCAGCGCGAGACACTGGACGAGGTCGACCGCTGATGACCACCCCGGGCCCCGCGGCCCGGATTCTTGCAGGATGGCAATCAGGATTGGCATACTGCCAACAATTGATTTTGCCCAATAAATAATCAGCCCCAAAGATGTAACCGCGCCCGATTCTTGTTGGGCGAGGCCGTCAATCGCGCTAAAATAGCGCCCTTCCCCGTACCTCCCCCTGATCCACGTCGTGAACATTGGGCCTTACTCCCTGCGAAACAACGTGTTCGTCGCTCCCATGGCGGGCGTGACCGACCGTCCATTCCGCCAGTTGTGCAAGCAACTGGGGGCAGGGTATGCCGTGTCCGAGATGGCGGCCTCCGATCCGCGGCTGTGGCATAGCGAGAAGACCTCGCGCCGCATCAACCACGATGGCGAGATGGAACCCAAGGCGGTGCAGATCGCCGGGGCCGATCCCGCCATGCTGGCCGATTGCGCGAAGTACAACGTCGAGCGCGGCGCCCAGGTCATCGACATCAACATGGGCTGCCCGGTCAAGAAGGTCTGCAACAGCTGGTGCGGTTCAGCCCTGCTGCAGGACGAGGAACTGGTGGCGCGCATCCTGGATGCGGTGGTGTCGGCGGTGGACGTGCCGGTGACGCTGAAATTCCGCACCGGCTGGGACCGCGCCAACAAGAACGCGCTGAAGATCGCCGCCCGCGCCCAGGCGGCCGGCATCGCCATGCTGACGCTGCACGGTCGCACCCGCGCCGACGGCTACAGCGGCCATGCCGAGTACGAGACCATCGCCGCCGTGAAGGCTGCCGTCAGCATTCCGGTGGTGGCCAATGGCGACATCACCACGCCCGAGAAGGCGCGCGAGGTCCTGCGCATCACCGGGGCTGATGCCGTCATGGTCGGCCGCGCCGCACAGGGGCGGCCCTGGATCTTCCGCGAGATCGACCACTTCCTGCAGACCGGCGAACACCTGCCGGCGCCGCTGGTGAGCGAGGTCGTGCAGCTGATGGATGAACACCTGCAGGCCCATTACGCGTTCTATGGCGACTACCTGGGCGTGCGCACGGCGCGCAAGCATATCGGCTGGTATGTGCGCGAACTGGCCGGCGGCGAGCAGTTCCGTCGCGGCATGAATCGCATCGAAGACTGCAACCAGCAGTTGCAGGCGGTGCGGCAGTTCTTCGCCGACCAGGCAGCGCACGGCGAACGTCTGCAATACGGTCTGGTGGATGAGGTGGCCCTGGCCGCCTGAGCGAACGAGCAATGGCCCGACCGCCCGGCAGGGACGGAGATCGGGCTTGGGGTACCGGGTATCGGATGCGCCTTGCGCGCAATTGATCAACAACACGGCAGGTCACGCAGGCAGGCGCGCAGTTCACAACAGCGAGCGTCGCCGGCAGTGGCCTCACCGGAAAAAAACAGAAGCAGCAACGCCATGAGCAAAGAAAGTATCGAGGATGTCGTCAAGAAGAGCCTGGAAAAGTATTTCCGGGATCTCGGTGAGCAACTTCCCACCAATGTCTACGACATGGTGCTGGCCACGGTCGAAAAACCGGTCTTCGAGACCGTGATGGCGCGCGCCGAGGGCAATCAGTCCCAGGCCGCCGAAATCCTCGGCATCAACCGCAATACGCTGCGCAAGAAGCTGCAGCAGCACGGCCTGCTGTAGCCTGCACGAGGCCGGCGCCGCAGTGCAGGGGGCCGGTTCATGCAGGGGTGCAGCTTCCTTCCACGGTTTTCAGGTTTCCTTTCCCTTACCAGTCTTGCCTACCATGATCAAACAAGCACTCATTTCCGTATCCGACAAGGCAGGCGTGCTCGAATTCGCGCGCGCGCTGTCCGCCATGGGCGTCAACATCCTGTCCACCGGCGGCACCGCCAAGCTGCTGGCCGACAATGGCGTGCCGGTCACCGAAGTGGCCGACTACACCGGTTTCCCGGAAATGCTGGATGGCCGCGTCAAGACGCTGCATCCCAAGGTGCATGGCGGCATCCTGGCGCGTCGTGATTTCCCCGAGCACGTGGCGGCCCTGGATCAGCACGGCATCCCCACCATCGACATGGTGGTGGTGAACCTGTACCCGTTCCAGCAGACCGTTGCCAAGCAAGAGTGCTCCCTGGAAGACGCCATCGAGAACATCGACATCGGCGGCCCGGCCATGCTGCGTTCCTCGGCCAAGAACCATAAGGACGTGATCGTCATCTGCGACCCGACCGACTACGAAGGCGTGCTGGCCGAGCTGAAGTCGGGCGGCGACCTGCCCTATGAAAAGCGCTTCGCGCTGGCCAAGAAGGTCTTTGCCCACACTGCGCAATACGACGGCGCCATTACCAATTACTTCACCTCCCTGGGCGAAGACCAGCAGCACACCACCCGCAGCGCCTACCCGGCTACCCTGAACCTTCACTTTGAGAAGGTCCAGGACATGCGCTATGGTGAAAACCCGCACCAGAGCGCCGCCTTCTACCGCGACATCAAGAAGGTCGAGGGTGCCCTGGCCAACTACACCCAGCTGCAGGGCAAGGAACTGTCCTTCAACAACATCGCCGATGCCGATGCGGCGTGGGAATGCGTCAAGAGCTTCGACCCGGCCACGGAAGCCGCCTGCGTCATCATCAAGCACGCCAATCCCTGCGGCGTGGCTATCGGCGCCAACCCGCTGGAAGCCTACAGCAAGGCCCTGCAGACCGACCCGACCTCGGCCTTCGGCGGCATCATCGCCTTCAACCGCGAAGTGGATGCGGCTGCCGCCGAAGCGGTGGCCAAGCAGTTCCTGGAAGTGTTGATCGCCCCGTCCTTCAGCGCCCAGGCCAAGCAGATCTTCGCTGCCAAGCAGAACGTGCGCCTGCTGGAAATCCCGCTGGGCAATGACTTGAACGGCTACGACTTCAAGCGCGTCGGTGGTGGCCTGCTGGTGCAGTCGCCGGACGCCAAGAACGTGCTGCTGGCCGATGTGAAGGTGGTCAGCAAGAAGCAGCCGACCCAGCAGCAGTTGCAGGACCTGATGTTCGCCTGGCGCGTGGCCAAGTTCGTCAAGTCCAATGCCATCGTGTTCTGCGGCAATGGCATGACCCTCGGTGTCGGCGCCGGCCAGATGAGCCGCATCGACTCCGCCCGCATCGCCTCGATCAAGGCGCAGAATGCCGGCCTGACCCTGGCGGGTTCTGCCGTGGCCTCCGACGCCTTCTTCCCGTTCCGTGACGGCCTGGACGTGGTGGTCGATGCCGGTGCCACCTGCGTCATCCATCCGGGTGGCTCCATGCGCGACCAGGAAGTGATCGACGCCGCCAACGAGCGCGACGTGGTGATGCTGCTGACCGGAACCCGTCACTTCCGTCACTGATCATCTGCATGCTTTAAACAGGAACGCCCGGCCCTATGCCGGGCGTTCTTGTTGGTGGGTTCGGTTTGCCTGCGCTGTTGTCTGCGTGGTCGCCTGCGCTCAGGATTGCTCCGGAACCAGGCCCTCATGCATCGCAATCCGGCTCAGCGCCATTTCGAAGCGCTGGCGCGATTCCGTGGTCAATTGCTGCAGGTACTGGTGCAACTGCGCATCGGCCTCGTTGCGATTGGCGCACTGCGCGCTGTAACGCTCGAACTGCGATAGCTGCATCAGTAACTCCGCCACATGGCGCGGGCACTCGCAGGCCACCGTGGTGGACCGGTTGGCGAAGGCGATCAACTCATTGTCGCTCCAGCGGCGTGCCACCGGCGCCTGCTGCGACCAGGCCGGTTCGCTGCGTGCCGGCACCGTCAGCGCCATCAGTGCGCGCAGCCATTGCAGGATCACCACATCGGGTTGCGGCGCCCTCAGCAGGCTGATGCCTACCGCCGCCAGCGTCTCGCATACTGCTTCGCTGGCAAAGCCATACAGCACCGCCATCGGCAAGCCACTCAAGGCCGGTGCCGAACTCTCCAGCGCCCCCAGCCACCCGGCATGCAACTGCGGCTCGTGCAGCAGCAGGGCGTCGACCTCTTCCCGTTTCAGGCTCAGGGCGGCCTGCTGGACACTCTCGAAGGGTCCCAGCAACTGCAGCGGACGGCCCAGGCGCTGGAGCAGGCCTGGCTTGTCCAGCCGCTGCGCCAGGGTGGCGCCGATCACCGCCACCCGCCACTGGCCCTGCACCGTCTGCGGTGGGGTGGGGCGTACGGCGTGCAGTTCGGCATGGGTGGCCGCGACCTGTTGCAACTGCTCCATGTCCAGCCCGGCCAGGCTCCCGATGGCATGACCGAGCTCGGTCAACTGTCGGATCAAGGCCAGGCGCCGCACATCGGCCTCCGAATAGAGGCGCTGCCCGCTGGGCGAGAGCTTGCCCTGGGTCAGCGCATAACGACGCTCCCACACGCGCAGGGTCGCCACCGGCATGCGCAACATGCGGGCCACGGCCCCGGTGCGGCGCAATGACTCGGTCGCGGGTTGGTCTGCGGGAGGGGCGGACTGCTGCGGCTGGTCTGTGCTCATGATCTCTCTCGTTGAATCAGGAATGACGCAGAGTATAGGCGATAAATCGCGGCTTTGAATCAAGGTTGAACCATTTATTGCGTACAATCCTGAGTCATGAAATCCACCCGCCAGGCCATCGCTCATCGCGGCAACAAGGCGCATTTGCCTAGGGCCTGTTCACACTAAATCTGTGAGATGCGTTGCGCCCAGAAGGCGTGGTGGCAAGGCGCACGGCAAGGCTGGTGGTGGTGCCACCAGCCTTGCCGGGCAACGCCGCCAGCGCGCCTTCTGGGCGCAACCCTCCGGGAGAGGCCGTCAAGCGTCGCCTGCCGTTGTTGCAGCTCCTTGCCGTAGCACCACTACGGCGCGTCGCTGCGCCTAGGCAGGCAACGCTTGACGACCTCTCGCACTCACAGATTTAGTGTGAACAGGCCCTAGCAAGCCCTGCGCCGTCTGCGGCTTGCCCATGACCTGGCGGCGCAAGTGGGCCAGGAACTGGGATGACGTCAAATACTGTTCCGACGCCTGTCGCCGCAAGCCTGCCCACGCTGCTTCCTGAGGAGTCGAGTCATGTACCGCAAACACCAATTCGACCTGGTGCTGGATGCCGTGTCACCGGAAGAAGCGGCGCAAGCCGCGCCGCAAGTCCTGGCGACCCCTGCGCTGCCCACCCTGGCCGCCGCCCGCCAGTGCATCGCCGCCGTGCGCCCGGGGGCCTATGCCCGCACCCGCAACAGCCTGGAGGGTGCCGTGACGGGGCTGTCGCCTTACCTCACCCATGGCATGGTCACGTTGCGCGAGGTGCTGGCTGGCGTCTGCGCGCGCCATGCGCTGGAGGTGCAGCACAAGTTCGTCTATGAACTGGGCTGGCGCGCGTTCTACCGCTATGTCTGGGCGCGCCGTGGCGCCCGCATCTTCGATTCGCTGCATCCCGGTCCGCTGCCGGAGTCGGCCTATGCGCGTGAGTTGCCGGCCGATATCCGCGAGGGCGCCACCGGGCTGCCGGTGATCGACCAGGCCGTGCGCACCCTGTATGCCACCGGGGCCCTGCACAACCACGCCCGCATGTGGCTGGCCAGTTATATCGTGCATCTGCGCAAGCTGCACTGGCGCGCCGGTGCCGACTGGATGGTCGGTCACCTGCTGGATGGCGACCTGGCCAGCAATCACCTGAGCTGGCAGTGGGTGGCCGGAACCGGCAGCCACAAGCCCTATCTCTTCAATGCCGAGAATGTGGCCAAGTACGCGCCTGCCCCCTGGCATAGCCCGGGGACGGTGCTCGACACCAGCTATGAAGCGCTGGGCCAGATCGCCCTGCAGCCCGATCCGGTGGCGCCTGAACCCGCGGCCACTGCCCGCGCTTGCCCGCGCATTGCCGAGCCACCCCTGCTGGCGGCACCCCCGGCCAGCCTGGATAGCGTCGCCCCCGACCCGCAGGCCGTGGCCGGGCGCGACGTCTGGCTGGTTCATCCCTGGAGCCTGGGCGACCTGCCGGCCGATCTCGCACCCGATACGCTGGTGGTGGGGCTGTACCTCTCCGACTTCCATCTGCTGTGGCCGTGGAACCGGCGCCGCTGGGATTTCGTCGGCACGCGCATGCGTGAACTTGCGCCCACGTGCTGGCACGGCGACGCCGCCAGCGTCGGACGCGCCTTGAAGGCGGCACGCAGCGTGCGCTGCCAGTCTGATCCGCACCTGGCACCGTGGCTGCCGCTGTGGGCGCAATGCAGCGCGCCGCCGGGACTGTTTCCGGCGGTGGACAAGCCCAGCGATCTGTTCACCCAGTGGTGGCGACGCAGCACCCACGGCCTGCGCGACGCGGCCGAGCTGCTGGCGCGGGAGGGCCACTGCGATGGCTGACGGCGAGGAACGCAACAGCGGGAATCAGAAGGATGCGCTGACCGTGCTCTACGACGGCGCCTGCCCGCTCTGCCGCCGTGAGATCGGTCTGTACCAGCGCCTTGGCGAGCAGGCGCCGCTGCGCTTCTGCGACATCAGCCAGCCCGATCGTGGCTCCGCCGTGCCATCCGGCCTGACGCGCGAGCAGCTCCTGGCGCGCTTCCATGTACAGCGCGTCGACGGTGTGCTCTTCAGTGGGGCAGCGGCCTTCGTGCAGCTATGGGCGAGCTTGCCGGGCTGGCGCTGGCTGGCCCGCCTGGCGCGCCTGCCCGGGATGCTGTGGCTGATGGAGCGCTCCTATCGCGGCTTCCTGCGCCTGCGGCCGGCGCTCCAGCGTCTGGTCCTGCGCCTGGAAGGGCGCTCGCGGCGGTCCTGATGTCGGTCGGCCTGGTCTGGTTCAAGCGCGACCTGCGCCTGCGCGATCATCAACCGCTGGCGCAGGCGGCACAGTGCGAACGCGCCTTTGGTCTGTTCATCATCGAACCGGCCTGGTTGCAGAGTTTCGAATGCGATCCGCGCCACGTGGATTTCCTGCTGCGCTCGCTGCAGCCCCTGCAGATCGAGCTACGACAGCGTGGCATGCCGCTGTTGGTGCGCATCGGCGAGGCGGTGCAGGTGCTGGAAGCGCTGCGTCGTCAATGGAACGTCACCCATCTCTTCAGCCACGAAGAAACCGGCCCCGCCTGGAGCTATGCCCGTGATATCTCGGTCGGCCGCTGGAGCCGCATCCAGTATGTCCACTGGCAGGAATGGCCGCAGACCGGCGTCATCCGCCGCCTGCGCAGTCGCGATGGCTGGGCGGCGCGCTGGCTGCAGCGCATGGAGGCGCCGCAGGTGGCGATGCCTGCCGGCTTTCGCGCCCCGCCGGGCATGCAGCCCGATCCGCTGCCCACGCTGGCCGATCTCGGCCTGCCTACGCCGCGCCTGCAGCCGCCCGCCGGGGAAGCCGATGCCTGGGAGCGCTTGCGCGCCTTTCTCGGCGGTGATGGACGCGATTACCGGCGTGCCCTGTCCAGCCCGCTGACTGCGCCCGACGCCTGCAGCCGTCTCAGCGCGCACCTGTCCTTCGGCACGCTGTCCATGCGCAGCGTGCACCAGGCCACCGAGCTGGCCATCGAACACACACCGGACCGCGAGCTGGCCTACGGTCTGCGCGGTTTTTCCAGCCGCCTGCGCTGGCATTGCCACTTCATGCAGAAGCTGGAAGACCAGCCCGATCTCGAATGGCGCAATATCGCCCGCTCGCTCGATGGCCTGCGCCCCGGGGATGGCGGGCCGTGGGGCGTACTGGCACAGCAGCGCTTCGATGCCTGGTGCGAAGGGCGTACCGGCTATCCCATGGTGGACGCCTGCATGCGCCAGCTATGCAGCACCGGCTGGCTCAACTTCCGCATGCGCGCCATGCTGGTCAGCTTCGCCGCCTACCACCTGTGGCTGCATTGGCGCGCGCCGGGATTGTTCCTGGCACGCCAGTTCCTGGATTTCGAACCCGGCATCCACTGGAGCCAGATGCAGATGCAATCCGGCACCACCGGCATCAATACCTTGCGCATCTATTCGCCGGCCAAGCAGGCGCGGGACCATGATCCCCTGGGTGAGTACGTCCGGCGCTGGGTGCCGGAATATGGCACGCCAGCCTATCCCGCACCCATCGTCGACGAAAAGAGCGCGCTGGCCCAGGCCAAGGAGGCGCTCTATGGCCACCGTCACAGCCCGGTCGCCCGTCAGGAAGCCGACGCCATCCAGGACAGGCACGGCTCGCGCAAGAGCGGCCTGCCCGCGACCACGCAACGACGCGGCCGCAAAAAGACCGCCGACCCCGGTCAGGGCGTGTTGTTCTAGGGCCTGGGTCGGTCCGATCGGTTAGACTGGCGGGCATGAAAATCCTCGGTATCGACCCAGGCTTGCGCACCACCGGTTTCGGGGTCATCCACAAGCAGGGCAACACGCTGTCCTATGTCGCCTCCGGCACCATCAAGACGCCGGATGGCGATCTGCCGTCCCGGCTCAAGGTGATCCTCTCCAGCGTAGGTGAGGTAGTCAGTACCTACGCGCCGGATTGTGCTGCCATCGAGAAGGTGTTCGTCAACGTCAACCCGCAATCCACGCTGCTGCTGGGGCAGGCTCGGGGTGCGGCGATCTGCGCCCTGGTGGCGGCCGACCTGGCGGTGGCCGAATACACGGCGCTGCAGGTCAAGCAGGCCGTGGCCGGCCATGGACGGGCGCAAAAGGCGCAGGTGCAGGAAATGGTGGCGCGGCTGCTGAAACTGCCGGGGTTGCCGGGCACCGACGCCGCCGATGCGCTGGGCGTGGCGATCTGCCATGCCCACGGGGGAGGGGTTTTGTCCGACCTGGGAGCGTTGGCCCCGGCGCTGGCGCGCAAGGGCCTCCGCATGCGCGGCGGGCGGCTGGTCGGTTAGTTTTTCGTCTTGAAGAGCGACAGCACGCGCTGCGCCAGCTTCACTATCACCAGCACCACCGCACCGGCGACCACGCCAAAGAGCGCATTCAATACCGCAGGGGCAATCGCGCCCAGTACCGGGCCAATCACCGCAACGCCCTCTACGGCAACCGCTGCCGCTTCGATGGCGTGATGCGCGAAGGGCAGGCCATGGGTCAGGATGCCGCCGCCCACCATGAACATGGCGACGGTGCCGATCACCGACAGGCTGCGCATCATCTTCGGCGCCGCTGCCAGGATGGCGCGGCCCACCACGGCCTTCAGACGGCCCCAGGCGCTGGGGCCGGCATGTTGCACCAGATAGAGGCCACCATCGTCGAGCTTGACGATGCCCGCCACCAGGCCATAGACACCGGCCGTCATGATCAGCGCAATGCCCACCAGCACCGTGATCTGCTGCTGCAGCGGCGCGCCGGCCACGGTGCCCAGCGTGATGGCGATGATTTCGGCCGAGAGGATGAAGTCGGTGCGCACGGCATCCTTGATCTTCTCGCGCTCGTAGCTGACCGGGTCGACGTCCTCGGGCGCGGTGGCGGCGACCTCGTGGTGTTGCTCGTCATGCGGCAGGTACTTGTGGGCCAGTTTCTCGAAGCCCTCGAAGCACAGGAAGGCGCCACCCAGCATCAGCAGCGGCGTCACCGCCCAGGGAATGAAGGCGCTGATGGCCAGCGCCGCCGGCACCAGGATGGCCTTGTTCTTCAGCGAGCCCTTGGCGACCGCCCACACCACCGGCAGTTCGCGCTCGGCGCGCACCCCGCTGACCTGCTGGGCATTGAGCGCCAGGTCGTCGCCCAGCACGCCGGCGGTCTTCTTGGCCGCCATCTTGGTCATCAGGGAAACATCGTCGAGCACCGTGGCGATGTCGTCGATCAATGCGAAGAAGGCGCTGCCGGCCATGGTTGTCCTTTATTCAAGCTTGTTATCGTTGGATACTGTTTATCCGAACAGTGCTGTATCATCCCGGGATTATCACAGAAGCTGCAGCTCACGCACATCAAAGACGCCATGATCGGTCGCCTCTCCGGAATCCTTCTAGAAAAAATCCCCCCGAATCTGCTGGTCGATTGCCAGGGCGTCGGCTACGAGGTGGTGGTGCCGATGAGTACCTTCTACAACCTGCCCGGGCTGGGCGAGAAGGTGACGCTGCTGACCCACCTGGCCATCCGCGAGGATGCCCACATCCTGTTCGGGTTTGGGACCGCCGAGGAACGCAATACGTTCAAGGAGCTGATCAAGATTTCCGGCGTCGGCGCCCGTACCGCGCTGGCCATCCTCTCGGGCATGTCGGTGGCCGACCTGGCCCAGGCCGTCACGCTGCAGGAGGCCGGTCGCCTGACCCGCGTGCCGGGCATCGGCAAGAAGACCGCCGAACGCCTGCTGCTGGAACTGAAGGGCAAGCTCGGTGCCGACCTGGGCGCCGCCGCCGGCGTGGTCCACAGCGACGCCACGGCCGACATCCTCAATGCCCTGCTGGCCCTGGGCTATTCGGACAAGGAAGCCAGCCTGGCCATGAAGCAGGTTCCCAAGGACGCCAGCGTCTCTGACGGCATCAAGCATGCCCTCAAGGCCCTCTCCAAGGGCTAGGCCAGGGCCGACAAGGATTAGAGCATGAGCATCCAGACCGACGATTTCTCCGAACAGCGCATCATCGCCGCCACCCCGGCCTCGGCCAACGAGGAGGCCATCGAGCGCGCCCTGCGGCCCAAGCACCTGGACGAATACGTTGGCCAGGAAAAGGTCCGTGGCCAGCTGGAAATCTTCATCTCGGCCGCCCGCAAGCGTGGCGAACCGCTCGACCACACCCTGCTGTTCGGCCCGCCCGGCCTGGGCAAGACCACCATGGCCCACATCATCGCCCGCGAGATGGGCGTGAACCTGCGCCAGACCTCGGGCCCGGTGCTGGAGCGCGCCGGCGACCTGGCCGCGCTCTTGACCAATCTGGAGGCCAACGACGTGCTGTTCATCGACGAAATCCACCGCATGTCGCCGGTGGTGGAGGAAATCCTCTACCCGGCGCTGGAGGATTATCAGATCGATATCATGATCGGCGAAGGCCCGGCGGCCCGCTCGGTGCGGCTGGACCTGCAACCCTTCACTTTGGTCGGCGCCACCACGCGTGCCGGCATGCTGACCAATCCGCTGCGTGACCGCTTCGGCATCGTCGCCCGTCTGGAGTTCTACACCCCGCCCGAGCTGGCGCGCATCGTCACCCGCAGTGCCGGACTGCTCAACGCCCCCATCGTCGAGGAGGGCGCGCTGGAAATCGCCCGCCGCAGCCGTGGCACCCCGCGTATTGCCAACCGCCTGCTGCGCCGCGTGCGCGACTATGCCGAGGTCAAGGGCGAAGGGCGCATCACTCGCGAGATGGCTGACGCCGCCCTGGTGATGCTGGACGTGGACCCGGTCGGCTTCGACCTGATGGACCGCAAGCTGCTCGAAGCCGTGCTCTTCAAGTTCGGCGGCGGACCGGTGGGGCTGGACAACCTGGCCGCCGCCATCGGCGAGGAACGCGACACCATCGAGGATGTGCTGGAGCCCTACCTGATCCAGCAAGGCTACCTGCAACGCACCCCGCGTGGTCGTATCGCCACCGGTGCCGCTTACCAGCACTTCGGCGTGGCAGCCCCGCGCACTGGGCCCAATGGCGAATTGTGGGGTGGTTGAAAAGTCACTTTTCTCGCAAGACAAGTGACTTTTGCATCGTTTGAAAAACTGCGTCTCGCAGGGCGGCGTAATCCGATGAAATTTTTGTCAGATCTCGTCAAAAAGCGAGTTTTTGCTTGTGCAAAAATTAATCGTCATCGACAATGGATAGCTATTCACTATCTTTCGATGTGAGCCCCTCCATGCTAATGTCGAGCCAGGCCCTGCGCTACGCGCATCAACTGCTGGATGCCCGCGCGAAGTCCCAGATCATCCCGCGCCTCTCCGAATCCGAGCCCCTGTCGGTCGACGACGCCTACGACATCGCCCATAGCATCCGCAACATCCGCGTGGCCCAGGGCGAACAGCCCATCGGCCGCAAGATCGGCTTCGTCGTGCGCAAGAACTGGGAGCGCTACGGCATCATCGACGATACCCGCATCCCCACCTGGGCACCGATGTGGGACACCACCGTGCGCTTTGCCGAGGACAACCACGGCGTGCAATCGCTGGCCGGTGCGGTGCAGCCGCGCATCGAGCCGGAAATCGTCCTCAAGCTGGGCAAGACCCCCGCACCGGATGCCTCGCTGGAAGAACTGGCCGATTGCCTGGAATGGATGGCCCACGGTTTCGAGATCGTCGTCTGCCCCTTCCCCAAGTGGGAGTTCACGGTGGCCGATTCGATCGCCGCCTTCGGCCTGCATGGCACCCTGATCGTGGGTGAGCCGCATGTCCTGTCCTCGGCCACCCGACACCATCTGCCGCAGATCCTGGCCAGCGCCAGTGTCTCCTTGTCCTGCAGCACCGAGTCGTCCAGCGTGCTGCGCGCCGCCGGTTTCTGCAATGACGAGATGGACAGTCCCCTGCATGCGCTGTGGCACTTGCACCAGCTGCTGCAGAAGCAGACGCGTTTTCGCAAGCTGCAGGCCGGTGAAATCATCAGCACCGGCACCTGGACCGACGCCTGTCCCATCGAGCCAGGCCAGACCTGGACCACCGCCTTCTCCGGCGTGACCCTGCCCGGCCTGACGGTCTCCTTCGTCTGAACCCGGGAGGGCGTCTTCATCGTGGCCATCTGGGTAGATGCGGACGCCTGTCCGGGCGTGATCAAGGAGATGCTGTTCCGGGTCGCTGATCGCACCGGCATCGCCGTCACGCTGGTGGCCAACCGGCCGCTGCGCACCCCGCCTTCACGCTTCATCAAATCCATGGTGGTCCCCGCCGGCTTCGACGTGGCCGACCGCGAGATCGCCCGGCAGGTCGCTCCCGGTGACCTGGTGGTCACCGCCGACATCCCGCTGGCGGCCGACGTCATCGGCCGCGGCGCGCTGGCCCTCAATCCGCGTGGCGAGCTCTACACCGCCCAGAACATCGGCCATCACCTCAGCACCCGCAACTTCATGGAAGAACTGCGCAGCAGCGGCGTGGAAACCGGCGGCCCGGCCGCCTTCAGCACCAGTGACGGACGCGCCTTCGCGCGCGAGCTGGACCGTTACGTCCTCAAGGCATCGCGGCCCGCCTGAACGGACGGCTTACTGCTCGCGCAGCCAGGTCTGGGTGCGGCCCAGCATGGGCATGCCGACATAGCCGCGCACGTTCAGCTTCTGGCCATCGTCGACCACGCTCAGCTTGCTCTTGTAGACCTTGCCATTGGCCGGATCGATGATCTGCCCGCCGTTGTACTCGTCCCCGTCCTTCTTCAGGCCCGACAGGATGGTCATGCCGATGACCGGCTTGTCCTTGAGCTCGCCCTCGCACTTCTGGCAGACCGGGTTCTGCTCTTCCTCGGGGGCGCGGAACAGCTTTTCTATCCGGCCGCTCAGCTCGCCATTGGTTTCGGTGATGCGGATCAGTGCCTTGGGCTTGCCGGTGGTGTCATCGATGCTCTTCCACAGGCCCAGCGGCGAGCCATCGGCCCAGGCGGCGGCACTGGCCAGCAGGCCGGCGATGAGAAGGGTGCGCCCGAGCAGGCGGGCAGGGAATGGGGTACGGGTCATGCGGGTCTCCAGTTGATCAAGTCAAATGCCATAAAAAAGCACGATTGTTCTAATTTTTTCGATCCAGTCTAGACAAGCCCGCCGTGCAAGGCAAGCACAAAAAACAAAAGCCGCCGTCCCGGGCGGGGACGACGGCTTTGGCAGGAAAAGGCCGGACTTACTTCAGCTTGGCCAGTTGTTCCTTCACTTTCTCCAGCGTTGCACTGAAGTTGGCGACACGTTCCTTCTCCTGCGCCACCACGGCCTCGGGTGCACGCGCCACGAAGCTCTCGTTGGACAGCTTGCCGTTGGCCTTGGCGATCTCGGTGGTCAGGCGGGTGACTTCCTTGCCCAGGCGCTCACGCTCGGCGGCCACATCAATCTCCACCTTCAGCATCAGCTTGACTTCGCCGACGATGGCCACCGGTGCCGGCGACTCCGGCAGCTGCGCCACGATCTGCGCTTCCGACAGGCGCACCAGGCCTTGCAGGTAGGGCAGGAAGGACTCCACCGTAGCGGTGTCGGCCGCTTCCACGATCAGGGGCACGCGCAGCGACGGCGCCAGTTGCATCTCGCCACGCAGGTTGCGGCAGGCATCGGTGTAGGCCTTGAACTGGGCGACCCAGGCTTCGGCTTCGGTGTCGATCTTGTCCAGGTCCGGACGCGGATAGGCCTGGCGCATGATGGAGTCGCCGGCCGGATCGGGTTTGCGATCGGTCAGCGGCGCCACGCTCTGCCACAGCTGTTCGGTGATGAAGGGCAGCACCGGGTGGGCCAGGCGCAGCACGCTTTCCAGCACGCGCAGCAGGGTGCGGCGGGTGGCACGCTGTTGCGCTTCATTGCCGCTCTGGATCTGGGCCTTGGCCATTTCCAGATACCAGTCGCAATACTCGTCCCAGACGAACTTGTAGATGGCGCTGGCGATGTTGTCGAAGCGGTAGTCGGCAAAGCCCTTTTCCACTTCGGCTTCGGTACGCTGCAGCAGCGACACGATCCAGCGGTCGGCCTTGGAGAACTGCAACTGCTCCTTGTCGCACACGCCCTTGACGTGACCGTCGAAACCGCAGTCCTGGCCTTCGGTATTCATCAGCACGAAGCGGGTGGCGTTCCACAGCTTGTTGCAGAAGTTGCGATAGCCTTCGCAGCGGTTCAGGTCGAAGTTGATGTTGCGGCCCAGGGTCGCCAGCGAGGCGAAGGTGAAGCGCAGCGCATCGGTACCGAAGGCCGGAATGCCATCGGCGAATTCCTTGCGGGTGGCCTTCTCGATGCTGGTCGCCTGCTTGGGATTCATCAGGCCCACGGTACGCTTGGCCACCAGTTCATCCACGCCGATGCCGTCGATCAGGTCGATCGGATCCAGCGTGTTGCCCTTGGACTTGGACATCTTCTGGCCCGAGGCATCGCGCACCAGGCCGTGGACGTAGACGGTGTCAAACGGCACCTTGCCGGTGAAGTGCGTGGTCATCATGACCATGCGCGCCACCCAGAAGAAGATGATGTCGAAGCCCGTCACCAGCACCGACGAGGGCAGGAACAGCTTGTAGTCCGGGGTCTCTTCCGGCCAGCCCAGGGTGGAGAAGGGCACCAGCGCCGAAGAGAACCAGGTGTCGAGCACGTCTTCATCGCGCTTGACGGCACGGCCGCCGGCTTGTGCGCGGGCTTCTTCCTCGGTGCGGGCGACATAGATGCCACCCTCCTCGTCGTACCAGGCCGGGATCTGGTGGCCCCACCACAGCTGGCGCGAGATACACCAGTCCTGGATGTTGTTGAGCCACTGGTTGTAGGTGTTGGTCCAGTTTTCAGGCACGAACTTGATCTCGCCCGAGGAGACTTTCTCCAGCGCGGTCTCGGCAATCGACTTGCCGGGGAAGTAGGTCCCTTCCGGTGCCGGCTTGCTCATGGCCACGAACCACTGGTCGGTCAGCATCGGTTCGATCACCACGCCGGTACGGTCGCCACGCGGCACCATCAGCTTGTGCGGCTTGACCTGCTCCAGGAGGCCCAGCGCCTCCAGGTCGGCCACGATCTGCTTGCGCGCCTCGAAGCGGTCCAGGCCCTGGTACTTCTCCGGGGCATTCTCGTTGATGGTCGCCTTGAGGGTGAAGATGCTGATCTTTTCCAGGTTGTGGCGGGCGCCGACCTGGTAGTCGTTGAAGTCGTGCGCCGGGGTGATCTTCACGCAACCGGTGCCGAATTCCTTGTCGACGTATTCATCCTGGATGATGGGGATTTCGCGGCCCACCAGCGGCAGCCTGATCATCTTGCCCACCAGAGGCGCATAGCGCTCATCGGTCGGGTCCACGGCCACGGCGACGTCGCCCAGCATGGTTTCAGGACGGGTGGTGGCGACCACGATATGACCGCTGCCATCGGCCAGCGGATACTTGATGTGCCACATGGAGCCGTCTTCTTCCTCCGACACCACTTCCAGGTCCGAGACGGCGGTGCCCAGCACCGGGTCCCAGTTCACCAGGCGCTTGCCGCGATAGATCAGGCCTTGCTCATAGAGTCGCACGAAGACCTCGGTGACGGCCTTGGACATCTTCGGGTCCATCGTGAAGTATTCACGCGCCCAGTCGGTGGAGGCGCCCATGCGGCGCATCTGGCCGGTGATGGTGGAGCCGGATTTCTCTTTCCACTCCCACACCTTTTCGACGAATTTTTCACGGCCCAGGTCGTGGCGCGAGACCTTTTGCGCATCCAGCTGGCGTTCCACCACGATCTGGGTGGCGATACCGGCGTGGTCGGTACCGGGAATCCAGGCGGTGTTGTGGCCGCGCATGCGGTGGTAGCGCGTCAGGCCATCCATGATGGTCTGGTTGAACGCGTGACCCATGTGCAGGGTGCCGGTCACATTGGGCGGCGGCAGCTGGATGGAAAACGAGGGCTTCTCCGCGTCGGTGGTGGCGGCGAAGTAACCGCGCTTTTCCCACTCCTCGCGCCAGAATTTCTCAATCTCGGCAGGCTCGAACGACTTGGCTAATTCCATGATTTGACGTGTGTTTTTGCGAAACCCAACATTATAAGGGACGGGGAGGGCAAATCTCTCCGCGGGCGCGAAATTGACGCGTCCCTGGGGGAGGGCAGAAATGCGCAAGGGTGGCCCTCAACATGTTGCTGCCAGGCAGCCTGATGGCTTCAATTGCCGTGCTGCACCTCCAGCTCATCCGAAATGAAGCCTTGTTCATCGCCGTATTTGGAGTAGAATCCGGCCCACGACAAGGTCCGCGCAAGCGGCCCGCGTCGCACCGCTAGGGGTCCTGGCGCTGGAGCACATGCTCTGGCAGCCGGGTGAGAAATACCCTTGAACCTGATCTGGATAATGCCAGCGAAGGGAAGCAACCGGCAGCATGACGTACCCACGGCACCGTCCCATCCCCCCGCCGTCCGTCCTCTTCCGCAACCTCCTTTGCTGGCTCCGAGCCAAGAGTCATCAAGCAAAGGAGCCGAAATGAATGCCAACCCGAAATTCCTGTCCGCGACGGCCACCGTCGACGAGGCAGCCGTCCAGCCTCTCCCGAATTCCCGCAAGATCTATGTGACCGGCTCGCGCCCGGATATCCGCGTACCCATGCGCGAGATCAGCCAGGCCGACACGCCGGCCATGTTCGGTTCCGAAAAGAATCCGCCGATCTACGTCTACGACACCTCCGGCCCCTACACCGACCCGGATGTGAAGATCGATATCCGCGCCGGTCTCGCCACGCCGCGCCTGCCCTGGATCCTGGAACGTAACGATACCGAAGAACTGTCCGGTCCCACTTCCGAATACGGCCAGCAACGCCTCAATGACCCGGCTCTGGCAGAGTTGCGCTTCAACCTGCATCGCAAGCCGCGTCGCGCCAAGTCGGGCGCCAATGTCACGCAGATGCACTACGCCCGTCGCGGCATCATCACCCCCGAGATGGAATTCATCGCCATCCGCGAAAACCTGCGCCGCAAGGAATACCTGGAGCAACTGAAGGCCTCCGGCCCCATGGGCAACAAGCTGGCCGACCTGATGGGCCGCCAGCACCCGGGCCAATCCTTCGGTGCGTCGATCCCGGCCGAGATCACGCCGGAATTCGTGCGTGAGGAAGTCGCCCGTGGCCGCGCCATCATCCCCGCCAACATCAATCACCCGGAAGTGGAGCCGATGATCATCGGCCGCAATTTCCTGGTCAAGATCAATGCCAACATCGGCAACTCGGCCGTGACCTCCTCCATCGGCGAGGAAGTGGAAAAGATGACCTGGGCCATCCGCTGGGGCGGCGACAACGTCATGGATCTCTCCACCGGCAAGAACATCCACGAAACCCGCGAGTGGATCATCCGCAATTCGCCGGTCCCCATCGGTACCGTGCCGATCTACCAGGCACTGGAAAAGGTCAACGGCAAGGCCGAAGACCTGACCTGGGAAATCTTCCGCGATACCCTGATCGAACAGGCCGAACAGGGCGTGGACTACTTCACCATCCATGCCGGCGTGCGCCTGCAATACGTGCCGTTGACGGCCAAGCGCATGACCGGCATCGTCTCGCGCGGCGGCTCCATCATGGCCAAGTGGTGCCTGGCGCACCACCGCGAATCCTTCCTCTACGAACACTTCGAGGACATCTGCGAGATCATGAAGGCCTACGACGTCAGCTTCAGCCTGGGCGACGGCCTGCGTCCCGGCTCCATCTACGATGCCAACGACGAAGCCCAGCTGGGCGAGCTGCGCACCCTGGGTGAACTGACCCAGATCGCCTGGAAGCACGACGTGCAGGTCATGATCGAAGGTCCCGGCCACGTCCCCATGCACCTCATCAAGGAGAACATGGACCTGCAGCTGGAGCAGTGTCATGAAGCGCCGTTCTACACCCTCGGTCCCTTGACCACCGACATCGCCCCCGGCTACGACCACATCACCTCCGGCATCGGCGCGGCGCAGATCGGCTGGTACGGTACCGCCATGCTGTGCTACGTCACCCCCAAGGAACACCTGGGCCTGCCCAACAAGACGGATGTGAAGGACGGCATCATCACCTACAAGATCGCCGCCCACGCCGCCGACCTGGCCAAGGGTCATCCGGGTGCGCAGATCCGCGACAACGCGCTGTCCAAGGCACGCTTCGAGTTCCGCTGGGAAGACCAGTTCAACATTGGCCTGGACCCCGACAAGGCGCGCGAATTCCACGACGAGACCCTGCCCAAGGATTCGGCCAAGGTGGCCCACTTCTGCTCCATGTGCGGCCCGCACTTCTGCTCCATGAAGATTACCCAGGAAGTGCGCGACTACGCCGCCAAGGAAGGCATCTCCGAGATCGCCGCCCTGAAGCAGGGCATGGAAGTGAAGTCGGTCGAGTTCGTCAAGATGGGCGCCGAGATCTACTCCAAGCAATAAGCGCGGCCATGCAGATCGAACTGAACGGCAAGCTTCACCCGCTACCCGACGGCGCCACGCTGGAACAGCTCATTGCCGGCCTCTCCCTGGCCGGCAAGGCGGTGGCCGTGGCGGTCAACCGCCAGGTGGTGCCAGGCGTGCAGTGGCCTACGCACGCGCTGGCGGAGGCGGACAAGGTAGACGTGGTGCGCGCCATCGGCGGCGGTTGAACCGCCTATCGCCATGCTGCACACCTCACAGACAAGGAAACGACATGAACATGAATGACGCCCCGCTTCAGAAAGAAGACCCGGGCCTGACCATCGCCGGCAAGACCTATCGCTCGCGCCTGCTGGTGGGTAGCGGCAAATACAAGGACCTCGACGAAACCCGCGCGGCCACCGTCGCCAGCGGCGCCGAGATCATCACGGTGGCGATCCGCCGTGTCAACATCGGCCAGGACCCCAACGCGCCCAGCCTGCTGGACGCGGTGCCGCCCTCCGAATTCACCATCCTGCCCAACACGGCCGGCTGCTATAACGCCGCCGATGCGGTGTACACCCTGCAACTGGCGCGTGAACTGCTGGGCGGCCACAAGCTGGTCAAGCTGGAAGTGCTGGGCGATGAGAAGACGCTCTTCCCCAACATGCCCGAAACCCTCAAGGCTGCCGAAACACTGGTCAAGGATGGCTTTGACGTGATGGTCTATTGCAGCGACGACCCCATCCAGGCGCGCATGCTGGAAGACCTGGGCGTGGCGGCGGTCATGCCGCTGGCCTCGCTGATCGGTTCCGGCATGGGCATCCTCAACCCCTGGAACCTGTCGCTGATCATCGAGCAGTCGCGCGTGCCGGTGCTGGTCGATGCCGGCGTGGGAACGGCCTCGGACGCGGCCATTGCCATGGAGCTGGGCTGTGATGGCGTGCTCATGAATACCGCCATCGCCGGCGCGCGGGAGCCCATCCGCATGGCGCGCGCCATGAAGCTGGCCGTGGAAGCAGGTCGTGAAGCCTTCCTGGCCGGTCGCATCCCGCGCAAGTTCGCTGCCTCGCCATCCTCGCCGATGGCCGGTCGCGTAGCCTGACGATGCAGGCCGCCTATCGTCCTGCGCCGCCCTGCGTGCTGGTCTTCTCCGGCTCCGACCCCAGCGGCGGGGCCGGCATGCAGGCCGATATCCCGGCCATCACGGCGCTGGGGTGCCACCCGTTGTCGGTACCGACCGCGCTGACGGTGCAGGACAACGTCAGCGTGTTTGCCGTGCATGCGCTCGATCCTGAACTGGTACGCTACCAGGCCCAGGTGCTGATTGACCGTTTCGACATCGCCGCCGTCAAGCTGGGCATCGCCGGCAGTCATGCCAATGCCGAGATGATCGCGTCGCTGATCCGGCAATTGCGCAAGCGCAATCCGGAGATGCCGGTGGTGCTTGATCCCGTGCTGGCCAATGGCCGTGGCGACCAGCTTTCGCGTGACGATGCGGCGCGCGTGATTGAGCCCCTGTACGCACTGGCTACCGTGATCACGCCCAACCTCAACGAGGCCCGCCGTCTGTGTGGTGATATCGCGCCGGCACGCCAGGCGGCGCTGTTGATGGAGCGTGGTTGCGCCCATGTGTTGCTCAAGGGCGGGCACGGCCCGCAAGAGCAGGATGTGGTCAATCGCTGGTATGGGCAGTCGTTCCGTTCCGAATTTGCGCAGGAGGCCATCGAAAGCGCCGGCTGGCGCTGGACCCGGCTGCCGGATGAATTCCATGGCAGCGGCTGCACGCTGGCGGCGGCCCTGTCGGCTTGTCTGGCCCGCGGCCTGCCGATGCGCGAGGCCATCGACCTGGCCCAGCAATACACCCAGCATGCCTTGTCCACGTCCTATGCCATCGCCGCCGGGCAGCGCATCCCCAATCGCGTCCCCGCATTCGAACCTGTTGTTGATGCCGCCCCGGCGGCAGGAGCCTGACATGAAACCCGATTACGCCAACCATCTGCGCGGCCTCTACATCGTCACCCCGGACTGGGATGACACCGCACAATTGCTGGCAGCGACCGAACTGGCGCTGCAACAGGGTGCTGCGCTGGTGCAATACCGCCACAAGACCGCCGGTGCAGAACAACGTCTTGCGCAGGCCTCTGCATTGCTGGCGTTATGCCGGCGCTATGAGGTGCCGCTGATCATCAACGACCACGTCGACCTCTGCCTGGAGATTGACGCCGACGGTATCCACGTCGGCGGCACCGATGCGTCCATCGCCGAGGTGCGCCAGGCTGTCGGCCCGGACCGCATCGTCGGCGCCTCCTGCTACGGCACGCTGGAACTGGCGCACGCCGCCTATCGCGATGGCGCCAGCTACGTGGCTTTCGGTGGCTTCTATCCGTCGCGGGTGAAGCAATACGATTTCCGCACCGCGCCGGACATCATCGCGCAATCCAAGCGCGAGATTCCCTTGCCGGTGGTGGTGATCGGCGGCATCACATTGGAGAACGCGGTGCCGCTGGTGGCGCAGGGGGCCGACATGGTCGCCGTCATCAGCAGCGTCTACCTGGTGCCGGTGGAGCAACGCAAGACCCGGCGACTGGCCGATCTCTACGTCTGATTGCAGGCAGCACTGCCGGACGAAAAAAAACCATCCGCGAGGATGGTTTTTTCATGCAGGCCGACTGCGTGATCTCGATCAGCCTTCCAGCAGGCTGCGCAGCATCCACGCATTCTTTTCATGCAGCTGCATGCGCTGGGTCAGCAGGTCGGCGGTCGGCTCGTCGGCGGCGGCATCGACGGCGGGGAAGAGCGAACGCGCGGTGCGGGTCACGGCTTCCTGGCCGGCCACCAGCTGGGCGATCATTTCCTGGGCATTGGGTACGCCATCGGCTTCGGGGATCGAGGACAGCTTGGCGAATTCCTTGTACGAACCCGGCGCCGGATAGCCCAGGGCGCGGATGCGTTCGGCGATCAGGTCCACGGCCAGCGCCAGTTCGGTGTACTGGCCTTCGAACATCAGGTGCAGGGTGTTGAACATCGGACCGGTCACGTTCCAGTGGAAGTTGTGGGTCTTCAGGTACAGCGTGTAGGTATCGGCCAGCAGCTTGGACAGGCCGTCAGCAATCTTCTTGCGGTCCTTGTCGTTGATGCCGATGTTGATCGAGGGGGCTGCCACGTTTTTCTTTGCCATCTTTCGCTCCTTAGCTGTTCGGTTTTTCGTAAGCGGGTGAACACAACATCGCGATTCTATTGCAAATCGCACAGGGACAAGTTGCGGCCACGCATTATTGATAAGACAGTGAGGCCGACGTTCCCTATTTCAAGCGATTTTTCTGATAAATGCTGGTCTATAAATCAATGGGGCCGATAGGTATTCTCCTATCGGCCCCGGCGCAACCAGTGGTGTCGGATCGAACTCAGGCAGTGCGACGTTGCTGCGCGCTGCGATACAGTGAGAGCGACAAGGCCACTCCACCGATGGCGGCAATGGCCGCAAACAGGAATACCTGCGGATACCCCAGTTGCCCCGCGATGGCACCGGCCACCGGGCCGGTGATCCCCAGCGCCAGATCGAGGAAGACCGAATAAGCCGCCAGTGCCGCACCGCGATTGGACGGCGACACCAGGTTCACCGCCTCTACCCCCAGCGACGGGAACACCAGCGCGAAACCGAAGCCGGCCAGGCCTGCGCCCAGCAGTGCCAGTTCCGGCGTGGCGGCGCTCCACAGCAGCAACAGGCCCACCGCTTCGGTCAGGAAGCTGACCACCGCCACCCGGTAACCGCCGAAGCGCGTGATGGAATTGGCGAACAGCAGGCGCGCACCGACGAAGGCGCTGGAGAAGGCGGTCAGCGCAAAGGCCGCGCCGCTCCAGTGCTGGTCGGCGTAATACAGCGTGATGAAGGTGGCGATCGAGCCGAAGCCGATGGTGCCGAAGGCCAGGCCCATGCCATAGGCGAACACCTTGCGCAGCACCAGCTTGAAGGACAGTTGCTCACCCTGCACCACCGGGGTGACCGGGCCGCCACGGGCCAGCACATAACCCAGTACCGTCAGCAGCATGCCGGCCAGGCCGATCACGGCAAAGCCCAGCGAACGATCCAGCACCACGCCCAGCGGCGCGCCGATGGCCAGCGCCGCATAGGTGGCGATGCCGTTCCAGGAAATCATCTTGGCGGTGTTTTCCGACCCCACGCGACCCACGCCCCACATGATGGCGCCGGTACCGACCAGGCTCTCGCCCAGACCCAGGAAGGCGCGGCTGGTGAACAGCAGCACCAGCGACAGGAACGGCAGCGGTTGCGCCAGTGCCGACAGCAACAGCAGCCCGCCACTGGCCGAGCACAACAGCATGCCGCGCATCACGGTCTGCTTGGCACCGACGGTATCGATCATGCGGCCGGCATTGGCGCGGCTGACGAAGGTGGCGAAATACTGCACGCTGATGCCCAGGCCGGCGATCACCGAGCTATAGCCCAGGTCCAGGTGGATATAGCCCGGCAGCACTGCCATCGGGATGCCGATGGCCAGGTAGACCAGGAAGGTGAAGAAGGCGGTGGCGATGATCTGGCGCGTGACCTTGGCAGGCGGCAGGGCGCGCACGGCTGCCGGTGCGGCGGCGGAAACGGGCGCAGAAAGCGGCGTAGAGCGGGGACTACAGGAATCGTCGGACATGGCGGGGGGATTCGGAATGAGGAGGCTGCGCGCGCCTGTGCGCGTGGACAGCAGCCCGAATTTTACTCCCGCCACAAAAATGCTGCAGGACAGCAAAGAATTTTTGCCTGTCAATTCAGCAACTTAGTCGCATTTGTACGACGTCGGGTGCGTCGTTGGGGTAAGCCTGCGTGGCAGCAGCAGCGGGTTCAGCGCCTGCAGTGCAGCGCTTGCGTGGCCCGCTCGCGTACGGCGGGCGCATAGTCGGCGCCCAGGATTTCCGGCTCCAGCTCGGCCAGGTCGCGCTGCACGGCCGGTTCACACCAGTGGCCGTTCAGGCGGACCAGCGCGGCCAGCAGGTCGGGGGTGAGGCGATCCAGCACCGGCCGTACCTGCCGGGCCAGGTCAGGCGGATTGGCGAAGGGCGCATGCTGTTCCAGCCGCCACTGGCGATGCAGGTCGCGCTGCACGATCTTGCCGGCATCGAATTGATCCTGAAAGAAAGTTCGGGTCCATGCTGCGTCCAGGCCGAGCTGTTGCGCACGGGCCGCCACCTCCTCCAGGATCACCGCTTCGCGTGCCGGGTCGTCGATGGGCGCGTGCGAATTCCACTTGCTGCGCGCCACCGGTGCAGCCACGTCCAGGCGCGTCTTCTGCAGCGTCAGCAACTGTTCGACATCGGCGCGCGAGGCCGGCGGCGGGGTGGTGGCACAGGCCGTCAGGAGCAGGGCGGCCAGGATGGTGAGCAGGCGGGACATCGGGAGGCGGGATATCGGCATGGGGAGCATGGGCAGCAGGACCGTGAAGAAGGACGGATGAGGGCGCCGGAAAGACCATGGCAAGCGCCGCCCGGCAGTATAGCGCCAGCGCCGGCTGCCCGGCACCCTCGCCAGCGCCTTATAATCGCGGGATGCAAAATCTTCTCCACAACCTCAACGAAGAGCAGCTTGCCGCCGTGACCCTGCCGGCGCAGTCCGCCCTGATCCTGGCCGGTGCCGGCTCCGGCAAGACCCGCGTGCTGACCACCCGCATCGCCTGGCTGATCCAGACCGGACAGGTCTCGCCGGCCGGCATCCTGGCGGTGACCTTCACCAACAAGGCCGCCAAGGAAATGACCTCGCGCCTGTCGGCCATGCTGCCCATCAATACCCGGGGCATGTGGATCGGCACCTTCCACGGGCTGTGCAACCGCCTGCTGCGCGCGCATCACAAGGATGCCGGCCTGCCGCAGACCTTCCAGATCCTCGACACGCAAGACCAGCTCTCGGCCATCAAGCGCCTGTTGAAGCAGATGAACGTGGACGATGAAAAGTATCCGCCGCGCAACCTGATGTACTTCATCAACAGCGCCAAGGACCAGGGCTTGCGCGCCAAGGACGTGGATGCCTACGACGACTACAACCGCAAGTTCGTCGAGCTCTACGACCTTTACGACCAGCAGTGCCAGCGTGAAGGCGTGGTCGATTTCGCCGAACTGCTGTTGCGCACCTACGAACTGCTGTCGCGCAACCAGCCGCTGCGCGAGCACTACCAGGGCCGCTTCCGCCACATCCTGGTGGACGAGTTCCAGGATACCAACGACCTGCAGTACAAATGGCTCAAGCTCATGGCCGGCAACCACAACGCGGTCTTCGCGGTGGGCGACGACGACCAGAGCATCTACGCCTTCCGCGGCGCCAACGTGGGCAACATGTCGGCCTTCGAACAGGAATTCCACGTCGAGAACCTGATCAAGCTGGAGCAGAACTATCGCTCCCACGGCCACATCCTGGATGCCGCCAACGAACTGATCGCCAACAACAGCAAGCGCCTGGGCAAGAACCTGCGCACCGACGCCGGCCACGGTGAGCAGGTGCGGGTGTTCGAGGCCACCAGCGACCTGCAGGAGGCGCAGTGGATCATCGAGCAGGTCAAGGACCTGATCGCTGAGGGTTGGTCGCGCAGCGAGATCGCCATCCTCTACCGTTCCAACGCGCAATCGCGGGTGCTGGAGCATGCGCTGTTCAGCTCGGCCATCCCCTACCGCGTCTATGGCGGCCAACGCTTCTTCGAGCGCGCCGAAATCAAGCACGCCATCGCCTACCTGCAGTTGATGGACAACCTGCACAACGACTCGGCCTTCCTGCGTGTGGTCAATTTCCCCACCCGCGGCATCGGGGCCAAGGCCATGGAGTCCCTGCAGGATGCGGCGCGCCAGTATGGCTGTTCGCTCTATGCCGCCGTGCCTTACGTGGCCGGCAAGGCCGGTTCTTCGCTGAACGCCTTCGTCAAGCTCATCGAAGGCGCGCGCTTCGAGACCCAGCATCTGCCGCTGCCGGAGACGGTCAAGGTGATACTGGACCTGTCCGGCCTGATGACGCATTACCGCAACGAGAAGGAAGGCGCCGACCGCATCGAGAACCTGGAGCAGCTGGTCAGTGCGGCCACGCTCTTCGTCTCCGAAGAAGGCTATGGCCTGGACGCGCCGGCCTTCCTCGGCCCGCAGGCGCAGGCCACGGCCGGCACCGCCATCACCATCGCCGATGGCGTGGAAGTGATTGATGCCGATGCACCGCTGGTGACCATCATGTCGCCGCTGTCGGCCTTCCTCTCGCATGCCTCGCTGGAAGCTGGCGACAACCAGGCCCAGGCCGGCCAGGATGCGCTGCAGCTGATGACGGTGCACTCGGCCAAGGGCCTGGAGTTCGATGCGGTCTTCATCACCGGCATGGAAGAGGGGCTGTTCCCGCACGAGAACAGCGCCAAGGAAGAGGGTGGGGTGGAAGAAGAGCGCCGCCTGATGTACGTGGCCATCACCCGTGCCCGCAAGCGCCTGTTCATGACCTTCTCGCAGACCCGCATGCTGCACGGCCAGACCCGCTACAACATGCGCTCACGCTTCTTCGACGAGTTGCCCGAGCAATCGATCAAGTGGCTGTCGCCCAAGATCGCCCAGCACCACTGGTTCGCCAATCCCAAGTCGGCCTGGGATGAGGTGCCGGAAGCGGGCAACAACAAGATCGCCCAGAACTTCTCGCGCCAGACCGACTCCGGCTGGCGCATTGGCCAGAACGTCGCGCATGCCAAGTTCGGCGAAGGCGTCATCGTCAACATCGAAGGTGGCGGCGGTGCAGCGCGGGCGCAGATCAACTTCGGCAAGTTCGGCATGAAGCTGCTGGACCTGTCGGTGGCCAAGCTGGACAAGATCTGAGCGCACCGCAGTGACCGCCTCAGGCGGTCACTCGTCTTCCCAGCCCTGCGCACGCTGTCGCCGCGCGTGTTTCAGCCAGGTCCGGACCTGCTCGATCTCCCCGAATGCCGCCAGCGCGGCGCGCAGGTCCTGGCCTTCCTGGCGTAGCGCCGTGATGCCCCGGTTGAGGTAGCGCATCATCTTCTCCGGCGTCAGACTTGCCTGGGATGCCAGGCCATAGGCGCGCCTGAATTGGCGCTCGACATGGGCGATCTCCTGGTCCAGTTCGGTGAGCTGCTCCTGCAGGATCTGGTTGTAGTGGGCCAGCCGCGTTTCGCTCACTGTGTCGATGGTGTGTTGGCCGATGTGTTCCAGTTCCAGCTGCAGCTCCAGGAGCTTGAGCAAATCATTCTTTTCATAGGCCTGGTTGACCTGCTGCATCAGCGTGGTCTTGCGGGCGCGCTCGGCCTCGTCGGGTTCGCGGTCGGGGTGCAGGGCGCTGGCCAACCGGCGATAGACGGCGCGGATGGACTGGCTCAGTTCGATGCGCTGTGCTTGCTGCTGTTGTTCGGCGGCGCGCTGTTTGGGCGGCTTTTTGCGGCTAGCACGTTGCGCATCGCGCTGCTGCGCGGCCGCCATGCGCTCCCGCTCCTGGCGCTCCAGCATGGCTTCCATGCGCTGCATGATTTCCTCGGGCGTGCCGCTGGTGAAGTCGTCGTCGGCCGCAGCCGGGTCTTCCCGCTCTTCCGGCTCGGCCGCTGAACCGGGTGCATTCGGGGCCGGCGCGATGTCCTTCGCCTCATCCACCTCATCCTGCATGCCGTGCTGCTGGTAGATCAGCGCCAGCTCGGCATCGTCGCCCCGCTGCAGCAGCGCCTGCGCCATGTCGGCGATGAGGGCGGACAGGGTGATGCGCTCACCCTTGCCCAGCGCCTTGTGCGACCAGGCGTCGTGCAGGCGGTAGACCGCCTGTCGCTTCAGGCCGAGCAGTTCCTGCTCCAGTGGCAGATAGTGGGTGGAATATTTCCTGTGGAATTCGTCGCTCGCAGTTTCCCACTCCTGCAGGCGGGCGCGGCGCTTGCCGATCTCTTCGATGAGCGCGTTGAAACTCTGCTGCGCGGGCGACAGCCGGGTGGCGGTTTGGCCGTCGACGATGCTGATGGTATGTGGTGCGGGCTTCTTCATGGGAGTGCGATGGTGAGCGATGCAGGATTATAGGGCCTGCTTTTTAGAGCCTGCCCGGGCCTTGTTCTGCGGCTGATTCAGGCGGCAAAGCGACCATCAGGATACTGGGCGCACAGGAAGTCTACGAAAGCCCGGACCTTGGGACTCTGCAGGCGGCGTGAGGTATGCAGCACCCATAGTTCGACCTCGCTGCCCATTTCGCCCCACAGCTTCAGCTGTCCGGCCTGCACCAGTGCGCCGGCCACCGACCACGGCAGCAGCGCCGCGCCGGCCCCGGCGCAGACGGCATCCTTGACCATCATCAATGAAGACAGGCGCAGTACCGGCTGCGGCGCGACCAGCAGCTTGCCTTCGCGCAGCGACCACACATCGCCATCACGATAGGTAGGCATCACCACGGCCGGGACCGTATGCGTCTGGCCTGCCCGTGCACGTGGCATGGGCAGCGTGGGCGCGGCCACCAGCGCCAGGCTGTCGCGGGCGAAGCAACGTCCGACCAGGTTGCCGTCCTCACCGGGATTGATGCGGATGCAGAGGTCGAAATGTTCCTGCACCAGGTCCACCATCCGGTCTTCCGCCACCACGTCCAGCTCCACTTGCGGATACTGCGCCCGGAACAGGGCCGACAACCGTCCCAGCGCCAGCTGCGAAAACACCAGCGGCGCAGCAATGCGCAGACGGCCGCGTGGCGCAGCGCTGCCTTCGCTGGCCTGGGTCATGGCCTCTTCGATTTCGCGCAGAGGTCCTTCGCTGCGCTGGAGCAGCAGCTGGCCGGCAGTCGTCAACGTGAGCCGTTGCGTGCCGCGTTCGACCAGGCGTACCCCCAGTTCCTGTTCCAGGTCGGCCACCCGGCGTGACAAGGTGGCCTTTGCGCGGCCACTTTCCCGGCTGGCGCGGCCGAAGCTGCCGTGGGCAGCGACCAGCTGCAGATCGACGAGGGCATTGATGTCCATGGTGTCTCAAAAATGATCCGGTGGGTCTCGATTCTATCGTCTGTGTTCCGATCATGAAACGACTTATCGTGTGTTCCATCAACCCACCGCAGCAACTTACCCACAAGGAGTCACACCATGAAAACGATTCGTTCCCTGCAACTGATGCAATACGGTGGCCCGGATACGGTCCGCATCGCCGATCTCCCGGCACCCGTCGCCGGTCCCGCACAAGTGCTGGTGCGCGTGCATGCCGCCGGCGTCAATGCCTTGGACTGGAAGGTGCGCGAAGGCTACGTCAAGGATGCCTTCCCGCTGCCACTGCCTGCGGTGCTCGGCATCGAGCTGGCGGGTGTGGTGGAGCAGGTCGGGAGTGACGTCAGCCTGTTCAAGGTGGGTGACCGCGTCATGGGGCCGCTGGGCGGCCTGGGTGCCTATGCCGATCTGGTTGCGGTCGATGCCGACAAGCTGGCCGTGCTGCCCGAGGGCTTGAGCCTGGTGCAGGCCGCGGCCTTGCCGGTGGCGACCGTGTCGGCCTGGCAGAGCCTGTATCTTGCCGGTCCGGTCAAGGCCGGCCAGCGCATCCTGATCCACGGCGCTGCCGGTGCCGTGGGTGGCTTTGCGGTGCAGTTTGCCCATCAGGCCGGCGCCCATGTCAGCGCCACCGCCCTGGGCTGCCATGCCGACTATGTGCACGGCCTGGGCGCCGATCACGTCATTGATTACCAGACTTCCCAGTTCGAGGCCCTGGTCAAGGATATCGATCTGGTACTCGACTACGTCGGCGGCGACACCCTGGCGCGTTCCTGGGGTGTCCTGGCCAAGGACGGTGCCATCGTCAGTACCGCGTCGCCGGCCATCCTGGCCAGCACGCCGGCGGGTC
The DNA here is from genome assembly GCF_015767275.1 of Herbaspirillum sp. AP02. GTDB lineage: Bacteria > Pseudomonadota > Gammaproteobacteria > Burkholderiales > Burkholderiaceae_D > Herbaspirillum. Next base: position 71,368 of record NZ_JADWMY010000005.1, on the reverse strand, counting down.
GTCGCGGCCTGTGGTTCATGAACCAGCCCGACAGCGCCCGCCTGGCCGAAATTGCCCGGCAGGTGGCAGCAGGTCGCCTGCAGTCACAGATCGCAGCGGTGATCCCCTTCGAGGAATTGCCGGCCGCCATCGAACGCAGCCGAACCCTGCCGCAACTGGGCAAGACCGTGGTGGACTTCCTGCGCTAGGCCGCGTTGCCGCCGCTTCAGGCATCAGCCACGACACGCAGGACCTTTGTTAGACCCTATTTCACTCCCTATTCTTGAAGGAAATCATCATGAGCATTCTCGTCACTGGCGCCACCGGCGCCGTTGGATCACTGGTCGTCCAGGGCCTGGCAGCGGCCGGGGCACAGGTCAGTGCACTGGTACGCACGCCCGGCAAACAGGCGCTGCCGGACGGCGTCAAGGAAATCGTCGGCGACATGCGCGAGATCGCCTCCCTGCACGCCGCGCTGGCCGGTGTGCGTACGCTGTTCCTGCTCAATGCCGTCACGCCCGATGAGCTCACGCAGGCCTTGAGTCTGCTCAGCCTGGCGCGGCAGGCGGGCATCGAGCGCATCGTCTATCTGTCGGTGATCCACGCCGACCGCTATGTCGACGTGCCCCACTTCACCGGCAAGCATGCCGTGGAGCGGATGATCGAGGCCATGGCGCTGCCGGCCACGATCCTGCGCCCAGCCTATTTCATGCAGAACGATGTGCAGATCCAGTCGGTGGTCGCTTCCTATGGCGTCTACCCCATGCCGATTGGAGAGGCCGGCGTGGAGATGATCGACGTGCGGGATATTGCCGATATCGCCGTGGCCGAACTGCTGGCCCGTGACCGCGCACCGCAGGCGCTGCCTGCGCGCACGCTCGACCTGGTGGGGCCGGACAGCATCAACGGTGTGAGCGCGGCGGCCGTGTGGAGCGAACTGCTGCAACGTCCCATCCAGTATGGCGGTGACGACCTGGACGCGTTCGAACAACAATTGGTCACCTACGCGCCCGACTGGATGGCCTATGACATGCGCCTGATGATGGCGCGCATCCAGCGCCATGGCATGCACGGACGCGCAGGGGCGGTGCAGGTGCTGCAGACATTGCTGGGTCGCCCGCTGCGCACGTATCGTGCACTGCTGCAGGAACTGCTGGCGACATAGGACGAGGCGACCGGGTGTTTCGCCACCCGGCCGCATTTCATCTTGTCCACAGGGAATTTTCATTCCATAAGCGACAGGATGATCTTCTTTGCTTGCAAGGCTACCTACTAGAAGGTAGACTGCGTCCATGAATAACGCTTCCACCACCTCCGAAAAGATTCTTCAATGCGCCCAGGCCTTGCTGGTGGCCGGGGGCTACAACGGTTTCAGCTATGCCGACATCGGCAAGGTCATCGGCATCCGCAATGCCAGCATCCATCATCACTTCGCCAGCAAGGCGGTACTGGTGCAGACGCTGGTGCGGCAATACCGCGAGGCAGCGCAGGATGGCGTGGCCGCCATGGAGCGCAACATCACCGACCCGCTTGCCCAGTTGCGCGCGTATGCCGGTTACTGGGAAAGCTGCATGACCCAACCCGAGGCTGCCTTCTGCGTGTGCGCCATGCTGGCCGCCGAGTTGCCCATGCTGCCGCAGGAGATCGCCATGGAGGTCAAGGCGCACTTCAGGTTCTTTGCCCTCTGGCTGGAGTCGGTGCTGGAGCGCGGCCAACGCCAGGGCAGCCTGCGCTTGACCGATGCGCCCCGGGTGGAGGCCGAACGCTTCCTGGCGACCATCCATGGCGCCATGCTGTCGGCCAGGGCCTACGACGATCCCAAGATGTTCGGGATCATCGTGCATCCCATGCTGGAGCGCCTGGTGATGGCCTGAGCCCGCCAGGAAGCACTGAGCACACGGGACGCGAGGGATTTCGCGTCCCCTTTTTTGATCATCAGTCCTACCAATTAGTAGGTAGGGTTTGTGATTGCCGAGCCGGGTGACTGGCAATGTTTGATCAACACCAACGAAAAGGAAATGCAATGTTCGGTATCTCATCCCTGGGCTGGGTCCATACGATCGGCAGCCTGCCGGCCATTCCACTGGCCATCTACATGCTCGCCCGCTACGGGCGCATCCGTGCGCGTTCGGTGCCGGGGGCGATCTATTTCGTCTCCATGCTGGTGGGTGCCCTGACGGTATTCCTGGTGGCGAAGCGACCGGAAAGCAACTTCATCGCCGTGCTGACCCTGGTGTTCCTGCTGCTGGGTTTCGGGATGAGCTTTGCTGCATCATGGCTGGGGCGTCTGGCCCGGTATGTCGAGACCATTGCCTTGTCCGTGACGGTATTCCTGCTGCTGGTGCCGGCGGTGTCGGAAACCCTGCGCCGGGTCCCGGACGGGCATCCTTTCGTCACCGACCTGAAGTCGCCGTTGCTCCTGGGTGCGCAGGGCGTGTTGCTGCTGGCGCTGCTGGTGGGTGTCACTGCACAGCTGATCGCGCTGCGTCGCCAGGCACGGCCCCGCGCCGGGATGGTATCGTAATCGACCCCGCGCCGGCCAAAGTGCCGGCATGACATTGGAGCAGAGGATATGGCCCGAAATCCCGTGACAGCAGTGCTGCCTGTGGACCCTGTCGGCCCGGTAAGACGGGTCGATAGCGGCGTGACCTACTTCCGCCACCTGGAACTCTGGCGCATCCATTCGGAGTTCCAGGCAGGGGAGCGGCGACGGCGGTTGCGTCTGGCGCAGATGGCCCAAGTGGAGGGTGACGACGAGTTCGCGCAGAACCTGCGTGAGAGCGTGTCCCGCCAGCGCTAAGTCGGCCTCAGCTGCCCTCAGCCGCGGGCGATCATGGCCTGCACTTCTTCCCAGGTCGCGGCATAGGCACCTGCCCTGGAGGCGGCAATGGCCGCGCCGGCTGCCGCGCATTGCAGGTGCATCTGCGTCGGTGCGTCCGGCTGGCGCAGCTGGCTGGCGATCCATCCGCCCATGGAGGCGTCGCCGCAACCGACGGTGTCGACCACCTCGACGCGATAGGCGGGCTGGTCGACGACCTGTTCTCCCTTGATCCATCTCATTCCCTGCGCGCCCAGCGTCAGCAGGATCTCGGCCTGCGGCGCCAGCGCCTGCAAGGTCGCCAGAGCATTGCCGTCACCCGGGAAAAGACGTTCCAGGTCTTCATCGGAGACCTTGACGTAATGCGACAGCGATAGCAGCTCCCGCAGCAGCGCGTGATAGGCGGGCTGGTCCATCAGCTTGCGCCAGTTCGGGTCGAAGGCGATCTTTTTCCCGCGTTCGGCCGCTTCCCGGGCGATCTGCAGCAATCGCGAGGCCAGAGGTTCGCGGGCCAGGCTGATGCAGCCGAAGTGCAATATCTGCGCCTCGTCCAGCCATCCGGCCGGCAGTTGGGCGGGGTCGAAATGCAGATCCGCACTGTCGTCGCCGATGAAGAAATAATCGGGTGGCGTGGTGGAGGTGACCATCGCCAGCAGGGGGGCCTTGGCGTGCTGCTGGGTGAAACGCATGTCCAGTCCGGCCTGCTGCGTCAGGGCATACAGTTCGGCACCGAATACATCGGTACTGACGCTGCCGGCATAGCCGGTGGCTACGCCCAGCCGCGCGGCGGCGCGGGCCACATTCCAGCAGGCACCGCCGGCAATGGCGCGCCATTGGCCATCAGGCTGGCGGATGAAATCGGTCAGGGCTTCGCCGAAGACGACGAATGCGGCAGGTCGGGTCATGCTGGGTCTCCGTTCGGATCGTTGTTATTGAGGCTATCGATGGTAATGATGGCCTTGCAGGGCCAGACCATAGCCACCAGGGTGAAACCATTCAGTCCTGCAAGGCGTGGCGTGCACAGACCTCATCGGTCACCAGCCCGGTGAGCCAGCCGCCGCGCAGGGCGGCGCGCACCGCCTCGGCCTTCTTGCTGCCGCCGGAGAGGGCAATCACCGGGCGCTGTGGTCGGGCCGTCAGCGGAGGCGTGGTCACCCGCGAGGACAGCGAAGACGACAGCATCCGGCCATCGACGTCGAAAGCGTGGCAGATCATCTCGCCCACCGCACCCTGGCGCTGCAGCTCGGCGACTTCTGCATCGTCGATGAAACCGTCCTCGTGCATGGCCCCCTGCAGGGCAATCGTACCGATGCCCAGGAAGGTCACGTCGGCGCGTTCAGCCAGGCCGGTCACGATCTTGTAGGCCCGGTGGTTGCACCATTGCTGGCGGTCACGCTCGCTCTCGGCCACGCGGGGGGCGGGCAGCAGGTAGAAGCGCGCACCCAGTTTCTCGGCGGCCTGCAGCGCCACATCGTAGCGATTGGCCGAGCCGTCCGAGGCAAACGCACCGATCATGGAAACGATCTGGTGCTGCGGTCTTTCCAGTTCGGACAGGCGTTCGATGGCGGCCTTGAGCGTCCGCCCGGAGCCCACGTTGACCACCAGCGGGGCCTCCGAACTGAGCATCTGCTCCATCAGCTCGGCGCCGGCCACGGCCAGCATCTGCTGCACTTCCTGTGATTCGTTGGGATTGTCGGCACCCCCGGCGCCCGGCACCACGCGACAGACCTCCAGCCCGTAGCGCTGCTGCAGCCCCTGCGCCAGTTCCAGGCAGGAGGAGACGGGATGCGTGATCTGCACCTTCACCAGGTTGGCATCGGCCGCATAGGCCACCATGCGCTGCGCCATCTGGCGCGAGATGCCGAGCCGTTCGGCGATTTCGTTCTGGGTGTTGCCGGCCACGTAGTACATCCACGCGGCACGGGCCGCCAGATCCAGTTTGGATGCGCTGCTAGACATGTTCTCCTCGCCAGCCACCGGCGCCTGCGGCGCCCGGCTTGTGCTGTCTTATCTGGTTGTGGGGTGGTGCGGGGTCTTCCCGATGGGCTGCCATTTTACGGCCTTTGCTCCCGTCACGAACATCTAGTATGGGCAATTGCTCAATCGAAAAGCAAATGCTTGACACGCATTCGAGAATGAATGAATATTTGCCCATAAAAATAATATTTGCTCAACGTCGTTCACAACAACCGCCCAACCGGCACGTCAGCACCGGCCTCACCGCCGCTGCCACCCGGGAAGAAACGTGCACGGCGGCACATAACATTCGGAGACAAGCATGTCCAAACTCGCGCGCACCCGTGCGTCCGGCATCACCCGTATTCGCTTCAACCTAGCCGCTGCGGCGATTTCCACACTGTTTGCCACCGGCCTGGTCCAGGCCGAGCCGGTGACGTTGAACATCGCCTCGATCAACAACCCCGACATGATCGAACTGCAGAAGCTGGCGCCGCAGTTCGAGAAGGCCAATCCCGACATCAAGCTGCGCTGGGTCACCATGGAAGAGAGCGTGCTGCGCCAGCGCCTGACCACCGACATCGCCACCAACAGCGGCCAGTTCGACCTGATGACCATCGGTGCCTATGAAGCGCCGATCTGGGCCAAGAAGGGCTGGCTGGCGCCGATGAGCGGCCTGCCGGCCGACTACGATGAAGCCGACCTGATCAAGCCGGTACGCGAGGGCCTGTCGGTGGACGGCAAACTGTATGCCCTGCCGTTCTACGCCGAAAGCTCGATGACCTACTACCGCAAGGACCTGTTCGAGCAGAAGAAGCTGAGCATGCCGGAGCGTCCGACCTGGGACGAGATCGCCAAGCTGGCCGCGCAACTGCATGATCCGGCCAAGGGCGTCTATGGCATCTGCCTGCGCGGTCGCGCCGGCTGGGGCGAGAACATGGCCATCATCACTACCATGGCCAATGCCTGGGGCGGTCGCTGGTTCGACGAGCAATGGCAGCCGCAGCTGTCCTCGCCGGAATGGAAGAAGTCGGTCGCCTTCTACGTCGACCTGTTGCGCAAGTACGGTCCGCCCGGTGCCAGCTCCAACGGCTTCAACGAAAACCTGGTGCTGTTCTCCAGCGGCAAGTGCGGCATGTGGGTCGATGCCACGGTCGCCGCCGGCATGCTCTACCACGGCAAGGATTCCAAGGTAGCCGACAAGACCGCCTTCGCGCCCTCGCCGGTACAGGCCACCGACAAGGGTTCGCACTGGTTGTGGATCTGGTCGCTGGCCGTGCCGAAGTCCTCCAAGTCGCAGGAAGCGGCCAAGAAGTTCGCCGCCTGGGCGACCTCCAAGGAATACATCAACCTGGTCGCCAAGGATTCCGGCTGGGCGCTGGTGCCGCCGGGTACCCGCACCTCCACCTATGCCTCGGCCGAGTACAAGAAGGTCTCGCCCTTCTCGGACTTCGTGCTGGACGCCATCCAGACCGCGGACGCCAACAAGCCGACCTTGAAGCCAGTGCCTTATACCGGTGTGCAGTTCGCGACCATTCCCGAGTTCCAGTCCATCGGTACCGTGACCGGGCAGGCCATCGCCGGTGCACTGGCTGGCAAGACCAGCTCGGACGCTGCGCTCGATGCCGCCCAGGCACAGGCGGTGCGGATGATGCGCCAGGGTCGTTACATCAAGTAAAGAGCAAGCCCCCCGGCAAGCGGGCAGGCAGCACGCCGTCGCCCCTGCCGTGGTTCCTGTCGTTGCGGCGGCATGTCCGGTAAAGCACCGGGACATGCCTGCCGCCTGGTCCTCCCGGCCGTCTCCACCCAGCGTGGATGGCGGTCGGACCGAAGCCGAGGCCGTCATGCCCACGATCCACTCCACCCCTGCGTCGCCCGCCACCGGCGCGCCGCCCACGAGCACCATGATGCAGAGTCCATCCAAGTCACTTCCGCGCCCGCGGCAGAAAAGTCCTCCGCGCAAGGAACGCTTCAATCCCATCCGTCTGATGCAGGCCCCTTCGGTGCTGATCCTGCTGGCCTGGATGATCGTGCCGCTGGTGATGACGATCTATTTTTCCGTCAATCGCTATAACCTGATGGCTCCCGACCAGACCGGCTTCGTCGGACTGGAAAACTATGTCTTCCTGCTGGAGGACCCGGCCTTCTGGCCCTCCATCGGCAATACGGCGCTCCTGATCGGTTCGGTGCTGGCCATCAGCGTCATCGGCGGCACCCTGCTGGCGGTGCTGTTCGACCAGCCTTTCCGTGGACGCGGCATCGCGCGCCTGCTGGTGATCGGCCCCTTCTTCGTCATGCCCACCGTGGCCGCGCTGATCTGGAAGAACATGATCATGCACCCGGTCTACGGCATCCTGGCCTACGTCATGCGGCACCTGGGGCTCGAACCGATCGACTGGCTGGCCGAGTATCCGATGCTGTCGGTCATCATCATCGTGGCCTGGCAGTGGATTCCCTTCGCCTTCCTGATCCTGCTGACTGCGCTGCAGTCGCTGGACAGCGACCAGAAGGAAGCCGCCCAGCTCGATGGTGCCGGTCCGGTGCGCATCTTCTTCTACATCGTGCTGCCGCACCTGAAGCGCGCCATCACGGTGGTGATCATGATCGAGACCATCTTCCTGCTCTCGGTGTTTGCCGAGATCTTCACCACCACCGCCGGCGGTCCCGGCACGGCCACCACCAACCTGACCTTCCTGGTCTATGCCATCGGCCTGCAGCAGTTCGATATCGGCATCGCTTCGGCTGGCGGCATCTTCGCCGTGGTGCTGGCCAATATCGTCTCGTTCTTCCTGGTGCGCATGCTGGCCAGGAACCTCAAGGGAGTCAACGAAAAATGAGCGATCAAAAGAAAAGCCCCCTGTGGGTGGCCGTGCTGGGCTGGGCCTGCGCCATCGTGCTGTTCTTCCCCATCTTCTGGGTGGCGGTGACGGCCTTCAAGACCGAGGCCCAGGCCTATACGCCTTCGCTGGTGTTCCTGCCCACGCTGGACACCTTCCGTGAAGTCTTCAGCCGCAGCAACTACCTGGCCTATGTGCAGAACTCGCTGATCGTCTCGCTCGGTTCGACCGTGCTGTCGCTGCTGCTGGCAGTGCCGGCGGCGTACTCGATGGCCTTCTTTCCGACCGGGCGCACCCAGAAGCTGCTGCTGTGGATGCTTTCGACCAAGATGATGCCGGCCGTGGGCGTGCTGATCCCGATCTACCTGCTGGCCAAGAACACCGGCATGCTCGACACGGTCAGCGGCCTGACGATCATCTACACCCTGATCAACCTGCCCATCGCGGTGTGGATGGCCTTCACCTACTTCAATGACGTGCCCAAGGAAATCCTGGAAGCGGCCCGCATCGATGGCGCCAACGCCTGGCAGGAAATGATCTACCTGCTCCTGCCCACTGCCATGCCGGGACTGGCCTCCACGGCCCTGCTGCTGATCATCCTGTCCTGGAACGAGGCCTTCTGGAGCCTTAACCTGACCAGCGTCAACGCAGCGCCGCTGACGGTGTTCATCGCCTCCTATTCCAACCCCGAGGGCTTGTTCTGGGCCAAGCTGTCGGCCGCCTCGCTGCTGGCGATTGCGCCCATCATGGCGCTGGGCTGGCTGGCGCAGAAGCAACTGGTGCGGGGCCTGACCTTCGGAGCGGTCAAGTGATGATGGCGCGTCAGGCAGTGACCCACCTTATCTGCGACTGCGACGGCGTGCTGCTCGACAGCGAGAGCATCGCCCTGGGGGTATTGCACCGCGAACTGCTGCCCCTGCTGCCGGCCTGGCCCGACGTCGACGAAGCGCCCTCTCTGCAGGAACAGCGCAGCCAGGTGCTGCACGATGCCATCGCCAACCGGTTGGGCATGTACACCGATGTGCTGCTCTCGGAAGTGGACCTGGAGTTCGAACTGGGCCTGGAGGCGGCGCAGATGGAGCGTATCCACGCCACCGTGGCGCTGGCCTGCAGCGAACAGGCGCAGCCGGTGCCGGGCATCGTCGAGGCCCTGCAGGCGATCCGGCTGCCGCGCGCCGTGGCCAGCAACAGCGATGCACCGCGCATCGAAGCCGGCCTGAAGCGCTGCGGCCTGTATCCGCAGTTTGCCGGCCGTATCTACAGTGGCCACGCTGTGGCCCATCCCAAGCCGGCGCCGGATGTGTACCTGGCCGCGGCCGCCGGTTTCGGCGTTGATCCGGCGCGCTGCGTGGCCATCGACGACAGCGTCACCGGCGTGCGCGCCGCCGTGGCGGCCGGCATGCATGTGCTGGGCTTCACCGGCGTGGCACATGACCGCAAGGCGATGGCCCGGCGCCTGCGCGAGGCCGGCGCGCATCAGGTATTCGAGGACATGAAGCAGTTCCCGCAACTGATCTGTGAATTGATCTGGCTGCGCTGAAGTGCGGCCCACAGATACACAGATCCATAGACCCACTACAAGAGACCCCGAGGAGAGAGACATGGCAGCAGTGAGCATCAGGAACCTGGCCAAGCGGTACGAAGATAACGAAGTCATGCGCGACATCAACCTGGAAATCGAGGATGGCGAATTCGTCGTCTTCGTCGGTCCTTCCGGCTGCGGTAAATCGACCTTGCTGCGCATGATCGCAGGGCTGGAAGAGATCAGCGATGGCGACCTCGACATCGGCACCCGCCGCATGAACGACGTGCCGGCCTCCAAGCGCGGGGTGGCCATGGTGTTCCAGTCCTATGCGCTGTATCCGCACATGAGCCTGTACGACAACATGGCCTTCGGCCTGAAGATCGCCGGCAAGTCCAAGGCCGAGATCGATGCCGCCGTGCAGCACGCCGCCAAGATCCTGCATATCGACCACCTGCTGGACCGCAAGCCGCGCGCGCTCTCCGGCGGCCAGCGCCAGCGCGTGGCCATCGGCCGCGCCATTACCCGCCAGCCCAGCGTGTTCCTGTTCGACGAACCGCTGTCGAACCTGGACGCGGCGCTGCGGGTGAAGATGCGCCTGGAGTTCGCCAAGCTGCATGACGACCTCAAGACCACCATGATCTACGTGACCCACGACCAGATCGAGGCCATGACCCTGGCCGACAAGATCGTGGTGCTCTCCGAGGGCCGCATCGAGCAGGTCGGCTCGCCCCAGCAGCTGTATCACCATCCGGCCAATCGCTTCGTGGCCGGCTTCATCGGTTCGCCGAAGATGAATTTCATTGATGGCACGGTAGCGGCCATCCAGAGCGACGGCGTGCAGGTGCAGCTGGCGGCGGGTGGCCTGCAATGGGCCGCGGTGGACGGCAGCAGCCTGCAGGTCGGGCAGAAGGTCACGCTGGGCGTGCGCCCCGAGCACCTGAACCTGGCCCAGGGACAAGCCGCCCTGCAGGCACGCTGCACGGCGCTGGAACTGCTGGGGGATTTTTCCTACCTGTATGCGGCCTACGAGGGCAGCGACGATTCCCTCATCCTGCGTGTGCCCGACAGCCTCGATCCACCGCACGGCAGCGTGCTCCAGCTGGCGGCCGATCCGGCGCGCTGCCACCTGTTCGGCGCCGACGGCCAGGCCCTGCCGCGTCTGGCATCCAGTGTGGCCTCCAGCGTGAGCGCCCAGCGCGCCCATTGAACCCTTCGCCTTCTTCACCTCATCGACAAGGACACGGCATGACCCGCACCGCCACCTCCACCGAGCAGGACGCCGCCGACAGCCTGACCTGGCTGCATATCGGCGCCGGCTCCTTCCATCGCGCCCACCAGGCGGTTTACCTGAACGCCCTGCGTGAAAGCGGCGCCGACCGCCGCTGGCAACTGGCGCTGGCCAATATCCGTGCCGACATGGGCCCGCTGCTGGAGGCGCTGGCACGCCAGCAAGGTCAGTACACGCTGGAAACCGTCACGCCCCAGGGCGAGCGCAGCTACCAGCGCATCGCCTCCATCGGCCGCATCCTGCCCTGGGATGACAGGCTCACCCAGCTGATCGCTGCCGGTGCCGAAGAACGCACCCGCATCATCTCCTTCACCGTCACCGAAGGCGGTTACTATCTGGACCACCAGCACCGGCTCGACACCGCCAATGCCGACCTGGCCGACGACCTGCGTTGTGCTCTCGACGGCAGCGGCGCGCCGCGCACCATCTATGGCGCCATTGCCGCGATCCTGCTGGCGCGCAGCCAGGCCCATCCGCAAGCGGCGCTGACGCTGCTGAACTGTGACAACCTGCGCCACAACGGCGAGCGCTTCCGCGACGGCCTGCGCCAGTTCCTGACGCTGCGTGGCGAGACCGCGCTGGCGCAGTGGATGGAGGCGCATACCACCTGCCCCAACGCCATGGTCGATCGCATCACGCCGCGTCCCACGCCGGCCGTGGCGCAACGCGTGAAGGAGGCCACCGGTATCGATGACCCCTGCGCGCTGATGGGCGAGTCCTTCATCCAGTGGGTGATCGAGGATGACTTCAAGGCCGGCCGCCCGCGCCTGGAAGAGGCGGGCGTGGAGATGGTGCAATCGGTGCTGCCCTATGAAGAGGCCAAGATCCGCATCCTCAACGCCAGCCATAGCTGCATCGCCTGGGCCGGCACCCTGGTGGGCCTGCAATACATCCACGAAGGCACGCTGCGCGACGATATCCGCCAGCTGGCCTACGACTATGTGACGCAGGACGTGATTCCCTGTCTCACGCCCAGCCCCATCGATCTGGCGGCCTATCGCGATACCACCCTGGCGCGCTTCTCCAATCCTGCCATCCAGGACACCAACCAGCGTGTGGCCGCGGATGGCTATTCCAAGATTCCCGGTTTCATCCGGCCGACGTTGCAGGAGAGCCTGAACGCCGGCCGCGATCCGCAGGCAACCGCCATGTTGCCGGCGCTGTTCCTGGTGTTCCTGCAGCGCTGGAATGCCGGGCAGTTGCCGTATGAATACCAGGACGGCATCTTCGACCCGGCTGCGGCGCGCAGCATGCTGGCCGCCGTCGATCCGGTGCGGGCCTTCTGCGCCGATGCGGTGCTGTGGGGTGAACTGGCCGGCGATGCCCGGCTGGAAGCGCTGGTGCGCGCCGCCGTACAACGCGTGCGTGAATGGCTGGGGCAGGCAAACTAAAGCAGACCACCCGGTCCAAGGCGGCATAGAATTGCCGTTCACCATCGCAGCAAGCACACCGCACATTCATAACGATAACGAGGAGCACCATGTATCTTGGGATAGACCTGGGTACGTCGGAGGTCAAGGCAGTGGTCATCGACGACCAGGGCGCCCTGCTGGCGCTGGCCGGCAGTACCCTGAACGTCTCGCGCCCGCATCCGCGCTGGTCGGAGCAGGCGCCGGCCGACTGGTGGCAGGCCACCTGCGATACCGTGGCCAAGCTGCGCGCACAACTGGGCGAGCAGAGTTTCAGCCGCATCCGCGCCATCGGCCTGTCAGGACAGATGCATGGGGCCGTGCTGCTGGATGCAGAAGACCAGGTATTGCGCCCGGCCATCCTCTGGAGCGATTCGCGCAGCGCCCCCGAATGCGCCGAACTCACGCGCCGCGCACCGCGCCTGCACGGCATCGCCGGCAACCTGGCCATGCCTGGCTTCACTGCCCCCAAGCTGTTGTGGGTGGCGCGTCATGAACCGCAACTGTTTGCGCGCATTGCCACCGTGCTGCTGCCCAAGGACTGGCTGCGTCTGAAGATGACCGGACGCAAGGTCTCCGACCCCTCGGACGCGGCTGGTACGCTGTGGCTGGATGTGGAGGGTCGCAACTGGTCCGATGAACTGCTGGCGGCCTCCGGCATGCGACGCGATCAGATGCCGGCGCTGGTCGATGGCAGTGCGGTCTCCGGCACCTTGCTGCCGGACGTGGCGCAGCGCTGGGGGCTGGCGACGGACGTGATCGTGGCCGGCGGTGCCGGTGACGGTGCGGCCAGCGCGGTCGGGATCGGTGCGGTCAAGCCGGGCGACGGATTTCTTTCGCTAGGGACCTCGGGCGTGCTGTTCGTGGTCAACGACCGCTTCCGTCCCAATCCGGGACGTGCCATCCATGCCTTCTGCCATACCCTGCCGCAACGCTGGCACCAGATGAGCGTGATGCTCTCGGCTGCCAGTTGCCTGCGCTGGTTCTGTCGTCTCTGCTCGGTGGACGAGAAGAGCCTGCTGGCCGAGATCGAACAGCTGGACCAGGAGGCGCGTGACAATGCGCCGCTGTTCCTGCCCTATCTGTCCGGCGAGCGCACGCCCCACAACGATCCCTACGCCACCGGTGTCTTCCATGGCCTGACGCCGGAACACCAGCGCGCCGCGTTGGGTTATGCGGTGCTGGAAGGGGTGGCCTTCGGCATGGTCGATGGCCTGGATGCGCTGCGAGCCGCCGGTACCGACGTGGCCGAATTGTCGCTGGTAGGGGGTGGCGCACGCAGCCCGTATTGGGCACAGTTGCTGGCCGACGCGCTGGAGGTGCGCATTGTCACCCACGTCGGCAGCGAAGCCGGCGGCGCACTCGGTGCGGCGCGCCTGGCCTGGCTGGCCGATGGCGGCGACGAGGCCGAGGTCTGCCGCAAGCCGGCCCGGCAGGCGCAGTACCAGCCGGACCCGGACAGGCGTGCCGCCTTGCAGGCGCGCTTGCAGCGGTATCGCGCCATCTATGCGCCGTTTGCGCCCTTGCATGGGGACGCAGGCTGAAGAAAACGATCGTTGAAAAGCAACAGGCCGTTCCTGCCAGGTGGGCAAGAACGGCCTGTTGCTTGATACGGTGATGCAGTGATTCAGTGACTCAGCGACGATTGAACTTGAACACCGAAATCGCCTGCAACAGCCGCACCGTCTGCTCCTGCAGGCTGCCTGCCGCGGCGGCGGCTTCTTCCACCAGCGAGGCGTTCTGTTGGGTGCTGGCATCCATCTGGGTGATCGCTTCATGCACCTGGTTGATGCCGGCACTCTGCTGCTGGGTGGCTTCCTTGATCTCCCCCATGATGCCGGAGACGCGCTGTACCGACGCCACGATGTCGCGCATGGTGCTGGTGGCCTGTTCCACCTGCCGGTTGCCGACGTCGACCTTTTCCACCGAGGCATCGATGAGCTGCTTGATTTCCTTGGCCGCCGCTGCCGAGCGTTGCGCCAGCGAGCGCACTTCGGAGGCCACCACCGCAAAGCCGCGCCCCTGTTCGCCGGCACGCGCCGCTTCCACGGCGGCGTTGAGCGCCAGGATATTGGTCTGGAAGGCGATGCTGTCGATCAGGCCGATGATGTCCACGATCTTGCGCGAGGATTCACTGATCTCGTTCATCGTGGTGCCGGTGCTGGCCACCGCATCGCCGCCGCGCATGGCGATGGAGGAGGCGGTACCGGCCAGGTCGTTGGCCTGTACGGCATGGTCGGCATTCTGGCGTACGGTGGCGGCCAGCTGATGCATGCTGGAGGCGGTCTCTTCCAGGTTGGAGGCCTGCGCTTCGGTGCGCCGTGACAGGTCCATGTTGCCGGTGGCGATCTCGCGTGTGGCCAGGGTGATGGTTTCCACGTTGGAGCGTACGTCGCCGATGATGGCGGTCAGGTTCACGTTCATCTGCCGCAGCGAGGCCAGCAGGCGGCCCAGTTCATCGTGGCGGCGGCTTTCGATGCGCACCGACAGGTCACCGCCGGTGATGGCGTGGGTGATCTCCAGTGCCTGGTGCAGGGGCTTGATGAGGGCGTTGCGCAAGGCGATCCACTGCACGATGGAGATCAGCGCGGAGGCGGCGGCCAGGGCGCTGATCCACCATTGATGCAGGGCCGCCATGCCGGCGATCACCACGGCGATCTGGATGGTCAGCATCAGGCCCATGGACAGGTTCAACCGGGTGTTCAACTGCATGCGCGCAAGCTTGCCCAGCCAGCCGGCCAGACCGGTGCGCACTACCTCGCCACGGTGCAGGGCGATGCCCTTGGCCTGGCCGCGGCGAATGCTGGCATACAGCTTTTCGGCGCCGGCCACGGCCTCGCGTTCGGGCTTGGTGCGGACCGACATGTAGCCGACCACCTGGCCGCTCTCGCGAATGGGCGTGACGTTGGCGCGCACCCAGTAGTGGTCGCCGTTCTTGCTGCGGTTCTTGACCAGCCCGGTCCAGGGCAGACCGCCCTTGATGGTGGCCCACATGTCGGCGAAGGCTTCGCCCGGCATGTCGGGATGGCGGATCAGGTTCTGCGGCGCACCCAGCAATTCCTCTTCCTCGAAACCGCTGATTTCGATGAAGTAGGGATTGACGTAGGTGATGTTGCCCTTGAGATCGGTCTTGGAAACGATTGCCTTGCCGTCGATGAGCAGGCGCTCCTCGCCGGTGACCGGCATGTTCATGCGCATCTTTTACCCCCGTGTAAGTAGAACGCATCTCACGCCTATTGACGACATGAGTTCTAGCCTTGTGTGTGGAAAGACCGGCTGGCGGGCGCAAGCGGCGCGGCGGGCAGCGTCCGTCTCTCCCTGACGAACGCGTGGAACCGTCGGCGCCAGGCAGCGACAGCCTGGCGCATGTCTTGCCTGATGAGAGTCAGGCGGCGGGATTGTCTCCGGGATGCGGGCTGTCGGACCCTCTGCGGAGCTTTCCGAAGACGCTAGTGTAGGTTGGATAGAACGAACAGTACATGACTACCGTCAACATTATCGAGATCGGCAACAGGACGAAGAACACCACCGTGAAGCTGCCGCTCACCAGCGCGATGATCATGCTGATCACGGTCGGGACGACGATGGCGATGACGATCCAGGCCAGGCCGTAGACCAGGAAGGCGCGACCAGCGCGGCGTACGGCGAAGAAGCTGTAGAACAACGCCTTGCCGAGCGGCATCTGCTGCCACATGATCAGCGGCGCCGCGTACCAGAAGGCCATGGCGGCCGGCACGTACAGGGCGGCCGCCACCAGCATGGCGATGCGCATGCTGCCGGCGGCATTCTGCAGCTCCTCGGTCGAGAGTCCGCCCCCCATCATGGCTTTCCAGAAGGTACCGCCGTCAGCCAGCGCCGAAGCAGCCACCACCAGCGTGGCCACCAGCAGGTAGAGCAGACCCAGCTTGAGCAGGGTGTTGCGGGCCGGACTGCGGAACGCGACCAGCAGCAGGTTGGGGTAGACCCGTTCGCCTTTTTCGATCTGCGCACAGGCTTGCATGAACGACATCGAAAACAGCGGGATCAGGATCAGCGGCAGCATCTGACCCAGCACCGGGATGATGCCCAGTGCCAGCATCAGAAACATGTAGGCCAGGAACAGCGTGGAGATCTCGGCCGGCTGCTTGCGGAACAGCGCAAAGCCTTGCTTGACCCAGGACCAGCCGGTATGTGCGGGAATCTTTTCCATAGCTCCAGTGGTTACAGCGCCGGCGGCGCTTCCTTGATGCGCAGGCGCAGGATGCGTTCGAAGTGGGTGGGATCATGCGGCGTGAGCATCTCTGCTTCACGCGGCAGGTAGAAGTCATACAGGCGCGACAGCCAGAAGCGCAGTGCAGCCGCGCGCAGCATCGGTTGCCAGGCCACGCCTTCGGCTGGCGAGAACGGACGCACGGCGCGGTAGGCGGTCAGCATGGCTTCGGCACGGGCCAGGTCCAGCGCACCCGTATCGAGGTCCACGCACCAGTCGTTGACGGTCACGGCCAGGTCGAACAGCCAGGTGTCGCAACCGGCGAAATAGAAATCGAAGATGCCCGACAGGCGTTCGCCCACGAACATCGCATTGTTGCGGAACAGGTCGGCATGCACCGGGCCACGTGGCAGGGCGCGGTAATCGGCGGTGGCAGCGAAGTCCTTCTGGTACTGCACTTCATCGGCCAGCAGGCGGGCCAGTTCGGGCGGCAGGAAGGGCAGCACCGAGGGCGTGGTTTCCAGCCACCAGGCCAGGCCGCGCAGGTTGGGTTGCAGGATCTTGAAATCCTTGCCCGCCAGGTGCATGCGCGCCAGCATGTCGCCCAGCGCGGCGCAGTGCACCGGTTGCGGGTCGAGCTGGGACTCGCCTTCCAGCTTGCTGACAATGGCGGCCGGCTTGTCGTTGAGCAGGGTGACGATGGCCCCCTTGTCATTGGCCACCGGCGCCGGCACGGGAATGCCGCGCTGCGCCAGGTGGCGCATCAGTTCCAGGTAGAAGGGCAATTGTTCGATATGCAGCTTTTCGAACAGGGTCAGCACGTATTGGCCGCTGTCGGTACCGATGAAGAAGTTGCTGTTCTCGATGCCCGAGGAAATGCCCTTGATCGAGCGGGCGCGACCGAGCGGGAATTGTTGGATCCAGTCCGAGAGCTGTTCCAGACTGACCGGTGTAAAGACTGCCATGACGAAATTGAGAATGTGAAGCTTGCTGAAATACCGAGATCCCTAGCTACGCCTGCCGGCACCGCCGGGACTGGCGTGACAGCAGAGGCATATGGGCCGCACCGGCTGTCCCTGGACCGGTCGCGGCGGGCGACCGGGGTGATGCTGGCCAACCCGCAGGGTCGGCCCGCCATCGTGGCGAAGCGATTACTTCTTGGGATTGCTGTCGGTATCGCCTTCCTGCGGCTTCTTGACGCCCCAGTCGAACTCGCCGACCTTCCATTGCGCCGAGCTCGGCGGCGGGCTCTGGGCATCGCCCGGGGTGGAGCCGCCCAGTTGCGGATTGGGGCGCACGTAATAGGTGCTGGGGCCGGACTTGACTTCGATTTCCTTGGTCTGGCCGTGGTCGCGGCGTTCCTTGATGCTGTTGCCCTGGGTACGGCTGTCTTCACCGGGCTTACGGATGGTGACGGCGGGCGGTTCGCCTTCTTCCAGCTTTTCCAGTTCGGGTGGCGGCGGCGCCGGCTGGGCGGCCAGGCCGGCGGGGGCCGGTTGGGCGAGAGCCAGCGGTGCAGCCAGGCTGGCCGATGCACACAGCAGGGCGGCAGCCAGGGACTGTTGGAACCAGACGTTGGATGGTTTCATGATATCGACAGGAAAAATGCAGGAAAAAGATGGTGTTGTTTTCTTCATTGTAGCAAACCATCGTGGTGCGGCCCCTGCGTTTCTTCACGGGAATGATCAGGAAGGCAACATTGGGTCCGCTTTCCTGCCGGCCGGCGGCGTCATGCGGGCGGCTAGTCCAGCAGCGGGAGCCTGCTATGAATCCAGTCGCCCGTAGTGGGTGGCATGGCCACCAGGCGGGTGAAATCGTCTTCGTCGCTGATATCGAAGTAGCTGAGGTGGTCGGAGGAATATTCCAGCAGGGTCGGGAAGTCGCGTCCCCATTGCACCGTGAAGTGCCGCAGGGCGCGCAGTTCGCCCCGTTCTCCGAAGATGCGCAGCCTGATCTTATCTTGTCGGGTCTGCTCGGCCGGGCCCGCGCCGCACAGTTCGACCCGCAACTGCTGGCCCCGATACTGGCGCCAGCCACCGTTGAGCTTCTGGCTGTAGATGGCACAGTCGCGGTAGCGCGGCGTGAACGCGGTGGTCACCGTGGCGGCCAGCCCGTAGGCCATGGCCAGCAGATAGAGCAGGGTCACGGCGTGGTAACCGGGTTTGAGAGCGGGTTTGGCCGGCGCAACCACGCGCATCAGTGTGCGATAGAACAGGCCCAGTGCACAGACCAGCACCATGCCCATGGTCCAGTAGAGTGGCGTGGTGTCGGATGGCGCGTTCTGGTCCCAGGGCAGTACGCCCAGCTGCTGGCCGATTGCCGGTGAAATGATCGCCGGCATGCTGACCAGTGCGGCGATCAGCGTTCCTGCCAGCGCGAGCGTGTAGAGCGTGCCGATGAGGAGTTGGATAAGGTAGGCTTTGGTGACCGGCATGACGACGAGGGCGTGCAATTAGTTCATTTGCGTGCCGCGCATCATGAAGTTGTCGACATGTTTTTTAAATCGTACGAAGGTGCTGGAAAGTGAACGTTTTTACACTTATCGGTGTAAAGATGGCGGGCCGGGAGGGAGCAATGAAGAGGCCGGGCGGCATTGCTGCGGCCCGGCCTGGGTGGAATGGGGGAGGCAGCGAGTGCTGCCGGCACTACAGCCGATCAGAGATACATCCCGCTCTGCCGCTCCGCCTCCTGCTGCGTCTCGGCCGGTTTGGATTTCTCGGCGTGGAATTTCTGGATCGCCGCGAGGACCTCGGCCGGCTCGTCGATCACCTGCAGCAGGTTGACGTCCTTGGGCGAGATCATGCCGTCGTCCACCAGGCGGGTCTTGATCCAGTCCACCAGGCCCGCCCAGAACTCGCTGCCCACCAGGATCACCGGCATCATGCGCGACTTGCCGGTCTGCATCAGGGTCAGTGCTTCGGTGAGTTCATCAAGCGTGCCGAAGCCGCCGGGCAGGACCACATAGGCGTCGGCATACTTGACGAAGGCGACCTTGCGCGCGAAGAAATGACGGAAGGACAGCGAAATGTCCTGCCAGGCATTGCCATGCTGTTCGTGCGGCAGTTCGATGTTCAGGCCCACCGAGGGTGAGGCGCCTTCGTAGGCGCCCTTGTTGGCGGCCTCCATGATGCCGGGACCACCGCCGGAAATGACGGCATAGCCGGCATCCGAGATCAGGCGGGCGATCTCCACACACAGTTGATAGTGGGGATTGTCGGGGCGGATACGGGCAGAACCGAAGATGGAAACGGCAGGACGCAACTCGGAGAGACGTTCGGTCGATTCAATGAATTCTGCCATAATCGTGAGTACATGCCACGACTCGCGCGCTTTCTTGGCTGTCGCGCGTTCGATGTCTCCCACTTCCCGCAGACGCGGGACATTCTTTCCTCTCTGTTCCATATGCAAAAAACCTTGTTGTTAGTTGATGGTTCCAGTTACCTCTATCGCGCATTCCATGCACTGCCCGATATGCGTAACGCGGAAGGCGCGCCCACCGGTGCGCTGTACGGCATCATCAATATGCTGCGCCGACTGCGCAACGATTATCCCGCAAGTTACGTTGCCTGTGTGTTCGACGCCAAGGGCAAGACCTTCCGTGATGATCTGTATCCCGACTACAAGGCCACCCGCAAGTCGATGCCGGAAGACCTGGCATTGCAGATCGAACCCATCCATGCCGCCGTGCGCGCACTGGGCTGGCCCATCCTGATGGTCGAGGGCATCGAGGCCGACGACGTCATCGGTACCCTGTCGGTACAGGCCACCGCCGCCGGGCTGGACACGATCATCTCCACCGGTGACAAGGACATGGCCCAGCTGGTCGATGAACACGTTACCTTGGTCAACACGATGAGTAATGAAGTTCTCGACATTGCCGGCGTGACTGCAAAATTTGGCGTGCCGCCCAACCGTATCGTCGATTACCTCAGCCTCATCGGCGACACCGTCGACAACGTTCCCGGCGTGGAAAAGTGCGGCCCCAAGACTGCCGTGAAGTGGCTGACCGCCTACGATTCGCTGGATGGCGTGATGGCCAATGCGGACAAGATCAGCGGCGTGGTCGGCGAGAACCTGCGCCGCGCGCTGGACTGGCTGCCGCAGGGCCGCGTGCTGGTGACGGTCAAGACCGATTGCGACCTGTCGGCGCACATGAAGTCCATTCTCGAATCGCTGACCATGCAGCCGCAGGACAAGGAAGTCCTCAAGGACATCTTCACCCGCTACAACTTCCGCACCTGGTTGCGTGAACTGGCCGAAGGCGGCGATGCTGCGCTCGGCAAGTCGCCGGTGGTGGGCGCCGTCGCTGCAGCCGCGCTGGAAGCGCCGGCCCAGGGAGGCTTGTTCGCCCCGGCCACGCCGATGGAGTACGAGACGGTACTCACCGATGCGCAGCTGGACCAATGGATCGCCGCCATCAATGCAGCCGAGCTGACCGCCGTCGATACCGAAACCACCTCGCTGGAAGCGATGCAGGCCGAGCTGGTCGGTATCTCGCTGTGCTGGGAGCCGGGCCGCGCCGCGTATATCCCGGTGGCCCACAATTACCAGGACGCACCGCCGCAATTGTCGCGCGAACATGTGCTGGAAAAACTCAAGCCCTGGCTGGAAGACGCCAGCAAGCCCAAGCTGGGCCAGCACCTGAAATATGACAGCCACATCTTCGCCAACTATGGCATCGGCCTGGCAGGCGTGAAGCACGACACGCTGCTGGAATCCTATGTCTTCGAATCGCATCGGCCGCACGACATGGACAGCCTGGCGGCACGTCACCTGGAGCGCAAGACCATTACCTTTGCCGAGGTGTGCGGCAAGGGCGCCTCCCAGATCGGCTTCAACGAAGTGGCCATCGAACGCGCCACCGAATATGCGGCCGAGGATGCGGAGGTCACGCTGGCCCTGCACCGCAACATGTGGCCGCAGATCGAACATGACGACAAGCTGCGCTTCATCTATGAAAAGATCGAAGTCCCCACCTCGGTGGTGCTGCAGAAGATCGAGCGCAATGGCGTGCTCATCGACAGTGAACGCCTGGGCCAGCAATCGCACGACCTCGGGCGCCGCATGCTGGAGATCGAGCAGCAGGCCTATGACTTGGCCGGCCAGCCCTTCAACCTGAATTCACCCAAGCAACTGGGCGAGATCCTGTTCGGCAAGCTGGAGTTGCCGGTGGTGAAGAAGACCGCTTCCGGCGCGCCTTCCACCGACGAAGAAGTGCTGCAGAAGCTGGCCGAGGATTATCCGCTGCCCAAGGTGTTGCTGGACTATCGCGGCCTGTCCAAGCTCAAGTCCACCTACACCGACAAGCTGCCCAAGATGATCAATCCGGTCACCGGGCGCGTGCATACCAACTATGCGCAGGCCGTGGCGGTCACGGGACGCCTGGCCTCCAACGATCCCAATCTGCAGAACATTCCGATCCGCACCGCCGAAGGCCGCCGCATCCGCGAAGCCTTCGTCGCGCCCGAAGGCTGCGTGATCGTGTCGGCCGACTATTCGCAGATCGAGTTGCGCATCATGGCGCATATCTCGGAAGACGAAAACATGTTGAAGGCCTTCGCCAACAACGAAGACATCCACAAGGCGACCGCCGCCGAAATCTTCGGCATCGCGCCCGAGCAGGTCGAGTCCGAGCAGCGCCGTTATGCCAAGGTGATCAACTTCGGCCTGATCTACGGCATGAGCGCCTTCGGCCTGGCCGGCAACCTGGGCATCGAGCGCTCGGCGGCGCAGATGTACATCGACAAGTATTTCATGCGTTTTTCCGGCGTGAAGCGCTACATGGACGAAACCCGCCTGCAGGCCAAGGCGCGCGGCTATGTGGAAACCGTGTTCGGTCGTCGCCTGTGGCTGCCCGAGATCAATTCGCCCAATGGCCCGCGTCGCCAGGGTGCGGAACGGGCGGCGATCAACGCGCCCATGCAAGGCACGGCCGCCGACCTCATCAAGCTGGCCATGATCGCCGTGCAGGACTGGCTGGAGAGCGCCGGCATGCAGACTCGCATGATCATGCAGGTGCACGATGAACTGGTGTTGGAAGTTCCGCAACAGGAGCTGGACGTTGTGCGTGAAAAGCTGCCCGAATTGATGAAAAATGTTGCGGAGCTGAAAGTTCCCTTGCTTGCCGAGGTAGGAATCGGTAAGAATTGGGACGAAGCACATTAATTCACATTAATTCCGGATTCTGGCACAACATCGTTCGCGGTTTCGCATCACCGCCGGTCGTGTGGAACCGGCGCCCGCCTCGCCAGGAAAAGCGGATCGGGCGCAGGTGCCGGATATAAAAATTGGCAATGCAACAAGCTGACGAACTGACAAGTCGGCGCAATCAGAACTTAGAAAAATAGAAGACTGGCGTCGCAACCGCAGGCATTCGAAGACGGGACGACGCACTGGGTGAAGCCGGACCAAGGTCCGGTGCAGCAGAGGCTGGGCAGGAAAGGGCAGGGGACAAGCACCAGGTTTTTCGACACGCACCGCGCATGCGGGCTGCGCCATCGGCGCAGGTCTTTCCATCCCCCAACGCTTCCGTCCGGCCTCCGATGAACACATTGGAGGAGACGTCATGAAGTCAGCAATGAAAGTGGGCACGCGCCTGGGACTCGGGTTTGCGTGGGTGGTGCTGTTGCTGGTGCTGGTGACCGGTTTCGGCATCTTCAACATGCACCAGGTGCAGGGGCGCTTCACCCACGTGGTGGAGGTCAAGAACCCCGAGAGCACGCTGGTCAAGGACATGCTGGAGACCGTGGGTGAACGGTCCATCTCGCTGCGCAACCTCATGTTGCCGGCCGCGCCCGAGGACGTGGATATCGAGGCGCAGTACATCGAAGCGCAGACGCTGAAGTACAAGATGGCCGCGCAGAAGCTGCAGCAGCTCTTCATGGATTCGGCTGACACCACCGATGAGGAAAAGGCCGCTCTGCCCAAGATCCAGGCCCAGGCCACCAATGCCGAAAAGCTGATCAACGAGGCCGTGGAGTTCGGCAAACGTCGTGAAGCCTACGAGCTGGCGCAATTCCTGAAGGAACAATACCTGCCGGTGCAAAAGTCCTGGCAGGTCGAACTGAAGGCGCTGGCCGCGCTGGAAGACCGGCTCAACAAGGAAGCGGCCGAGGCCAGCGCCACCGCGTATGCGCGTGCGCGCCTGCTGATGCTGGTGATCAGTGCCATCGGCGTGGTCACCGCCATTCTCGCGGCACTCTGGCTGACCCGCCAGATCCTGCGCAAGCTGGGCGGCGAGCCGGACTATGCGGTGCAGATCGCCGGCCAGATTGCCGAAGGCGACCTGGCCGTGGTCATCGACACCCGTGCCGGCGACAACGATAGCCTGCTGGCCGCCATGCGGGTCATGCGCGACAAGCTGGCTGCCATCGTCACCGAAGTACGCCGGGGTTCGGAAACCATCACCACCGCCTCCACCGAAATCGCCCGCGGCAACCTCGACCTGTCGGGCCGTACCGAGCAGCAGGCCGGCGCCCTGGAAGAGACTGCTTCCTCGATGGAACAGTTGAATTCCACCGTCAAGCAGAATGCCGAGAACGCCCACCAGGCCAACGACCTGGCGCTGGCCGCCTCCGATGTGGCGGTGCAGGGTGGCAGCATCGTCTCGCAGGTGGTAGAGACGATGCAGTCCATCAATGCCTCTTCGCAGAAGGTGGCCGATATCGTCAGCGTGATCGATGGCATCGCCTTCCAGACCAACATCCTGGCCCTGAATGCAGCGGTCGAAGCGGCCCGCGCCGGCGAGCAGGGGCGCGGTTTTGCGGTGGTGGCGTCCGAGGTGCGCTCGCTGGCCCAGCGCTCGGCCTCGGCGGCCAAGGAAATCAAGGTGCTCATCGGCGACTCCGTGGGCAAGGTCGAGAACGGCAGCAAGCTGGTGGAACAGGCCGGCAGCACCATGACCGACATCGTCACCAGCATCCGCCGCGTGACCGACGTGATGACCGAGATCACCCACGCCAACCGCGAGCAGAGCAGCGGCATCGAACAGGTCAACGAGGCGATCATCCAGATCGACGACATGACACAGCAGAATGCGGCGCTGGTCGAACAGGCCGCAGCGGCGGCCCGTTCGCTGCAGGAACAGGCGGCCGGCCTGCAGCAGCTGGTCAGCGTGTTCCGTGTCGATGCTGCAGAGGCGAGGGTGGCGTCATCCTATGCGGCGCCGAGTGCCGAGCGCGTCATCGATGTCACGCCGGGCGCGCCGGAACTGCCGGCCGGTGGCCAGGTGCTGGCGGTGCAGGGCTGAAAACCGGGTAGAGCATGGCCCCGGGATGGGGCCAACGCCTGCGCCGGTTTGCGGTTAGACTCCGGCTTGGGTGAAGTCGGAGCGCATCTGTGAGGATGCCGGCAAGCGGCCTGCAAGGGCCGCTTTTTTCTGGATCTGGATATTCCGGATGAGGCCAGGAAATCCGTGATCCTTCCCTGCATCATGTCCACCACAACGAGGCCACGTGCCACCAAGATGGAGAACCCCGATGAACGACCTTCGCAATGATTTCCACAGCCTGCTGGGACAGAGCACCCTGTCCGGCAGCGCCGACCGCCGTAGCTTCCTGAAGACTGCCCTGGGCACCGGCTTTGCCGCCGCCGTGCTGCCGGTCTGCGCGCAGACCATGATCAAGACCGATACCAGCGGCCTGACTGCCGGCGAGGTCGTCATCGACGTCAACGGCCAGCGCGTGCCGGCCTATCGGGCCCAGCCCGAGGGCAAGACCGGGCTGCCGGTCATCATCGTGGTGTCGGAAATCTTTGGCGTGCACGAGCACATCGCCGATATCGCCCGCCGCTTCGCCAAGCTGGGCTATCTGGCTATCGCACCGGACTTCTTCGTGCGCCAAGGCAATCCCATGGCCTATACCTCCATTGCCGAGCTGCAGAAGGACATCATTTCCAAGGTGCCGGATGCCCAGGTGATGGGCGACATCGACGCCTACGTGAAATGGGCCGGCGAAAATGGCGGTGATACCAGCCGCCTGGGCATCAACGGCTTCTGCTGGGGTGGCCGCATCGTCTGGCTCTACAGCGCCCACAATCCCAAGGTCAAGGCCGGTGCCGCCTGGTATGGCCGCCTGGTGGGTGACAAGACCGCGCTGTTCCCGCAGCAGCCGATCGATATCGCGCCCACGCTGAAGACCCCGGTCATCGGCCTGTATGGCGGCAAGGACCAGGGCATCCCGGTGTCGACTGTGGAACAGATGAAGGAAGCCCTGCAGAAGGCCGGCAACAAGTCGGAATTCCATGTCTATGCCAATTCCGGCCACGCCTTCAATGCCGATTACCGCCCCAGCTATGTCGAGGCCGACGCCAAGGATGCCTGGAGCAAGGTGGTGGCCTTCTTCAAGAGTCACGGCGTGGCATGACGAACTGAAGGTCAGGCTTCTTATTGGTGCGCGTCTGATGCAGATCAAGGCGGTGCGCACCAAGATGTGCCGGCTTGCTACGACAAGGGACGGAATTTTCCGTCCCTTTTGCATGGGTGTGGGACAAAACACATGGGTATACCGCGCCGATCCCGGCCTTGCGGCATTGGCACGCGGTTTGCTATGACATGGATTGAGTAGAAGCGGCTAGCGGTCGGTAAAACAGACACTTACCTTCCTGCGGGGCATTGCTCGTGATGCCATCGGAACTCACCGATGGTCCCCATCTTTTGATAGGACACGAGACCATGCACGATGCCCGCGCGCTTTTCTCTTTCTCATTCTCTCTATTCTGTTCCCGGCCACGCTCAGGATCGCCCGCATCTCTGCGAGGTGAGCGATGAATGCCGTCACTGAACGCTTCAACCGCGTCGCCCTTGCCGAGCCCGCCATCAGGCTGCGCTTGCGGGTAATGGCCATACGCCAGGCTGCCGCCGATATCCGCCTCTTCGAACTGACATCCGTGGACGGCGCCCCATTGCCGTCCTGGAGCGCGGGCGCGCACCTGCGCCTGCAACTGCGGGATGGGCTGGAGCGCTGCTATTCGCTGTGCAATACGCCGCAGCAGCGCGACTGTTATGTGATCGCCGTCAAGAGGGAAGCCGCCTCACGCGGCGGCTCGGCCTTCCTGCACGACCAGGTGGAAGAGGGTGACCTGCTCACTGCATCGGCACCCGTCAATGCCTTTCCTCTGGTGGCGGATGAACGTGCTCCGCTGCTGCTGGCCGCCGGTATCGGTATCACACCGCTCCATGCGATGGTCGCCGACATGGCCGCACGCGGTGTACGCCACCGTCTGCATTATTTTGCGCGCGGCCTGGCGCATGCGGCTTTCTTCCACGAACTGGCGGCCTGTTCGCAGGGCCTGTCCCTGCATCTGGGGCTGGATGGCACCGAGACCGGACGCGCCATTGCCGCTGCGCTGGCCGGCGTGCCGTGCTCTTCCCCGCTGTATGTATGCGGTCCCGCGCCCTTCATCGAGGCGGCGCGTGACCATGCGCGCCAGGCCGGCTGGCGCGAGGACGATATCCACTTCGAATGGTTCGCCGCGCCCACTGGCGCAGGCCATGCCATCCACCATGTCACTGACCAGGACGACCACGTCTTCGAACTGGTATTGCACCGCTCCGGCGTGAGCTGCCCGGTGTCGTCCGGCCAGAGCATCGTGGCGGCCGCCGCCGAGGTTGGCGTGGTGATCGGCACCTCCTGCGGCGAGGGTTTCTGCGGCAGTTGCGAAAGCGCCGTGCTGGAAGGTTTGCCCCTGCATCGCGACAGCGTGCTGTCGGCCGCCGAGCGCGCCAGTGGTCGCACGCTACTGCCCTGCGTCTCGCGCTGTGCAGGAACGCGATTGGTACTGGATCTGTGATGTTCCGATTTGTCTGTGCAAGTTCAACCCACCTGGAGAGGAAGGCTATGAAGAAGCAAGCGATGCAGAAGCGGACTTTCATGCGGCGTGTCGCCGGCGTATTGCTGGGCGCGGCAGCCCTGCAGATGGCCGGCCTGGCCCATGCCGAGGACAAGGTCACGCTGCTGTCGAACTGGTATGCGCAGGCCGAGCATGGCGGCTTCTACCAGGCTGTGGCCAAGGGCATCTACAAGAAGTACGGCATGGACGTCACCATCAAGATGGGTGGCCCGCAGGTCAACAACATGCAGATCCTGGTGGCGGGGCAGGCCGACTTCAGCATGGGGTACGACTTCACGGTGCTCAAGGGGATCGAACAGGGGTTGCCGCTGGTGACGGTGGGTACGTCCTTCCAGTCCGACCTGCAGGGCATGATGACGCATGATGATGTCACCAGCCTGGCCGGCCTGAAGAACAAGACCATCCTGGTGGCCGGTTCCGGCCAGTCGAGCTGGTGGCCGTGGCTCAAGTCCAAGTATGGCTATACCGATGCGCAGTCCAAGGCCTACACCTTCAACCTGCAGCCTTTCTTCGCCGATCCCAACATCGCGCAGCAGGCCTATCCATCCTCCGAACTGTTCCAGGCCGACAAGGCCGGCGTGAAGAGCAAGTTCTTCCTCTTCGCCAGCGAGGGCTATCCGCCGTATGGCACCACCATCGTGACGCTGCAAAAGACCGTGGCCAGCAAGCCCGACCTGGTGCAGCGCTTCGTCAAGGCGACCGCTGAAGGCTGGAAGAGCTACCTGGAAGACCCGGCCCCGGCCAATGCCCTCATCAAGGCCGACAACAAGAACATGGGCGACGAGCAGCTGGCCTATGCCCTGGGCAAGCTAAAGGAGCTCAAGGTGGTCACCGGCGGCGATGCCGCGCGGCTGGGCATCGGTGTGATGACCGATGAACGCTGGAAGCAGACCTATGACGTCATGGTCGCCACCGGCCTGCTCAAGGCGGGTACGGATTATCACAAGGCCTACACCACCCAGTTCGTCAAGGACATGAAGGTCATGCCCTGATCCCGTTCGGCGCCGCTGCGTGGGTGCGGCGGCGCGGTCCACCTTGCGCGTGAGGACGCCATGATTCCCTACACAGCACCGATGACAGCCCGCCGCATCCCGGTGATCGATTTTGCCGGTGCGTTTTCCCCCGAGCGAAGCCGGCGCGAAGCGCTGGCCTGGGAAATCCACAAGATTTCGCGTGACGTGGGTTTCTTCTACATCGTCAACCACGGCGTACCGCAGGCGCTGGTAGAAGGCCAGTTCGACTGGGCGCGCCGTTTCTTTGCGCTACCGGCGGCCAGCAAGGCGGCCATCGACATGCGCGGTTCGCCCTCCGGCTACGGCTATGAACGCATGGGGGCGCAGGCCCTTGACGAGGGTTCGCCGGCGGACCTGAAGGAGGGCTTCCAGTTCGGCTTCGACATTGCCCATGATCATGCCTACGTGCAGCGCGGCCTGCTGCGCTATGGTCACCACCGCTGGCCGCAGGACTTGCCCGGATTCGAGGCCCATTCGCGGCGCTATTACGAGGCCGTGCGTGCGCTCTCGCATCGTCTGCTCAGCGTGATTGCGCTATCGCTGGAGATGCCGGAGGATTTCTTCGAGCCCGTGCTGGAAACGCCCATCGCCACGCAGCGGATGCTGCACTACCCGCCGCAACCGGACGGTGCGCGCAACAACCAGATCGGCGCCGGTGCGCATACCGACTGGGGCCTGGTCACCATCCTCGCGCAGGATGCCATCGGTGGACTGGAGGTCTGCAACGCAGAGGGCCAGTGGGTGAGCGCACCGCCCATCGAGGACAGTTTCGTGGTCAACATCGGTGACCTGCTGCAGCGCTGGAGCAATGACCTCTATCACAGCAATCCACATCGCGTGCTCAATGCCGGCACGGTGCCGCGCTATTCGCTGCCCTTTTTTCAGGATGGCGACCAGGCGGCGGTGGTGGCTTGCCTGCCGACCTGCTGCGGCGCCGAGCGCCCACCGCGTTATGCGCCTTGCACCATTGGCGAGTACCTGGACATGAAGGTGAGGCAGACCTTCGGGGCGGTGGCGATGGACTGAGTCGCCGCAGCCAGCAAGTCCGAATTTTCGAATGTCAGATTTTCCGGCGAAGGCGACCGTATTGGCACGCCGGCCGGACCGCTGCGGATCCCCAGGTCCGCAGTCCAAGCAGAAGGAGCAGCATCATGCTGGTAACTCAACAGAAAGTCTTGCGCAGGTTCTGGTACGCGCTCATGCCCATCTCGCAGCTCAAGGACGGTCCGCTGCCCTTTACGCTGCTGGGCGAGAAGCTGGTCGTATGGCTTAGGGAAGATGGTACGCCGGCCGCCTTGCAGGACCGCTGCTGCCATCGCACGGCGCGACTGTCCAAGGGCTTCGTGGAGAACGGCAATATCGTCTGCGGCTATCACGGCTGGACCTTCAACGGCGAGGGCGCCTGCGTACGCGTGCCGCAGAGCGTGGACGGCAGCGTGCCGTCGGGTGCCTGCGTGAAGTCCTATCACTGCAAGGAGCGCTACGGTTATGTCTGGGTGGCGCTGGACGATCCGCTGCGTGACATCCCCGATTTTCCCGAGGACGGTGCGCCGGGATACCGCCGCATCTTCCAGTTCTACGAACGCTGGGATACCAGCGCGCTGCGCATGATGGAGAATTCCTTCGACAATTCCCACTTCAGCTACGTGCATCGGGCCACCTTCGGTCTGTACGACCAGCCCAAGCCGGAGAAGTACGAGATCGAGGAAACCGACTACGGCTTCGAGGCCGAGACCCGGGTGCCGATCAAGAACGTGCCGGCCAGCCACCGCGTCACCGGCAGCACCGCCGATACCACCGTGCGCCACATGTTCAACCGCTGGTACCTGCCTTTCGTACGTCGCTTCGGCTGCACCTATCCGGAGAGCGGCCGGCATCACATCATCTACAACTGCGCTACGCCCATCGACGACGGCAGCATCATGCTGGCGCAGTGGCTGTACCGCAACGATACCGAGGAAGATTGTTCCGAGGCCGAACTGATCGCCTGGGATGCCCCCATCCTGGTGGAAGACCGCGACATCCTGGAAGCCACCGACCCGGATGCCTGCATCGACGTGCGGCGCCGCCAGGAATTCCACATGGCCTCGGACCGTCCGGGCCTGATCATGCGTCGCATGCTGCTGCAGTTGCTGGAAGAGCATGGCGAATCCGAAGTCTTCCGCATCCATCCCGCTGCATGAACCCGCCAGGAGATTCCATGGACAGAGATGATCACGCCATGTCGCAGGCCGCGGCATGGGAGCAGCAGGGTGAGGCATCCGGCGAGGCTCCGGTGCTGTCGGCGCAACGGGTGGAGAAGACCTACCGCAACGGCACCCGCGCCCTGGACGAAGTGCGGCTCGATATCGGGCGCGGGGAGTTCGTCTCGCTGCTGGGTCCTTCGGGCTGCGGCAAGAGCACCCTGCTGAAGATGTTCGCCGGGCTGGAGGAGCCGTCGCATGGGCATCTGCGTTGGTGGGGCGGTAACCTGGCCACGGTGGGCACGCCGGAGCGCACGCTGGCCATGGTGTTCCAGGAAGCCACGCTCATGCCCTGGGCCACGGTGGAGCAGAATGCGCGGCTGCCGCTGGACCTGCGCCATGTGCCACGTGCGCAGGCCGATGCACGGGTGGCGGCCGCCTTGAAGCTGGTGGGCCTGGACAAGTTCCACAAGGTGCTGCCGCGCGAATTGTCCGGCGGCATGCAGATGCGTGCCTCGATTGCGCGGGCGCTGGCGACATCGCCCAATCTGCTGCTGATGGATGAGCCGTTCGGTGCTTTGGACGAGTTCACCCGCAACAAGCTCGATGCCGACCTGCGCGATATCTGGAGCCAGCAGGACCTGACGGTAGTCTTCGTGACCCACAGCATCTACGAGGCGGTGTTCCTGTCCTCGCGGGTGATCGTGATGGCGGCGCGCCCCGGACGGGTGATCGCCGATGTGGCCATCGACGTGCCAGGGCCGCGTGATGAGGCCTTCCGCATTTCTGCGCCCTTCATGCAGTATTGCAAGACACTGTCGGATTACCTGACGCTGGCCAACCAGCAGGGAGGCGGTCATGAAGCCCAACAATGATCCACTGGTCAACCGTCCCGGTTTCTGGCGGGTGGTGGCGCCCTTGTCGATTGGTATCGCACTGTTGTTGATGTGGCAGGTGGTGTGCACGCTGCTGGAGGTGCCCCCCTACCTGGTGCCTACGCCGACGTTGATTGCCAAGACCCTGGTGGCCGACTGGGGCATGCTGCTTGATTCGTTGCTGGTGACGCTGAAGATCACCTTCCTGGCTTTTGTGCTGGCGGTGATCCTGGGCGTGGCGATCGCCTTCGTCTTCGTGCAGAGCCGCTTCATCGAGGTCAGCCTGTTTCCCTATGCGATCATCCTGCAGGTCACGCCCATCGTGGCGATTGCGCCGTTGATCATCATCTGGGTCAAGGACACCACCGCTGCGCTGACGGTCTGCGCCACCATCATGGCGCTGTTCCCGATCATTTCCAACACCACGCTGGGGCTGCGCAGCGTCAATCCGGGCTTGCTCAATCTGTTCCGGCTGAACAAGGCGACCCGCTGGCAGACGCTCAGGCGCTTGCGCATTCCGAGTGCCTTGCCATATTTCTTCGGCGGCTTGCGCATTTCCAGCGGACTGGCGCTGATTGGCGCGGTGGTGGCGGAGTTCGTGGCCGGCACCGGCGGTACTGGGTCGGGGTTGGCCTATCAGATCCTGCAGGCCGGCTTCCAGCTCAACATCCCGCGGCTGTTTGCGGCCTTGCTGCTGATCACGCTGACCGGCATCCTGCTGTTCTGGTTGATGAGTGCGCTGTCGCGTGCGGCCCTGGCCGGCTGGCATGAAAGTGAAATGGGATGAGTCCACGATATCAAGGAGACGATTGCGCATGAACACCTTCCTGATCAGGAACCTGCAAGCCATCATGACCGGCTTGCCCGGCGCTGCGGCGCGCCACGTCGGCCCCGACATCCGGGTGCAGGACGGCGTGATCGCAGCCATCGGCCGGCTTGCGGCACAGGCCGGCGAAGACGTGATCGATGCCAGCGATTGCGTGGCCTATCCGGCCTGGGTCAATACCCATCATCACCTGTTCCAGTCGCTGTTGAAGGGCGACCCGTTGGGCATCAACGCGACGCTGACACCCTGGCTGGCGGCCACACCCTATCGCTATCGGGCCAGATTCGATGCCGAGCTGTTCCGGCTGGCGGCGCGCGTCGGCATGGTGGAACTGCTGCGTTCGGGTTGCGGCACGATTGCCGACCACAACTACCTGTACTACCCGGGCATGCCCTTTGATACTTCCGAAATCCTGTTCGAGGAAGCCGAGCGGCTGGGGCTGCGTTTCGTGCTGTGTCGTGGCACCGCGACCCGCACCCGGCAGTTGGAGGCCGAATTGCCGAGTGCCTTGCGACCGGAAACGCTGGAGGGTTTCCTGGCCGACATGGCGCGCTTGCACAAGTGCTTCCATGATCCGGCACCGGCATCCATGCGCAGGGTGGTGATGGCGCCCACCACGCCGCTCTATTCGGCGGCGCCCGAGGAACTGCGAGAGATGGCGGTGGCGGCGCGCGAGATGGGCTTGCGGCTGCACAGTCACCTCTCCGAGACGGTGGGCTACCAGGACAGCGCGCACGCCATGCATGGCTGCAGCCCGGTACAGTTCTGCGAGCGCATTGGCTGGTTGGGACCGGACGTCTGGTTTGCGCATCTGGTCAAGCTCGATGCCGAGGAAATTGCTCTGCTGGGTGCCACCGGCACCGGCATTGCCCACTGTCCGCAGAGCAATGGGCGCCTGGGGAGCGGCATTGCGCCGATACGTGCGCTGGAGGCGGCCGGGGTGCCGGTGTCGATCGGCGTGGATGGCGCGGCCTCCAACGAGGCGGCTGACATGATTTCCGAAACCCACGCCGCCTGGCTGATGCAGCGCGCCCGGCGCGGCCAGGAAGCGACGCCGGTGTTCCGGGGCGGCAGCTTCGAGGGCGGCGCGGCCGAGGCCACGGTGGAGGATGTGGTGCGCTGGGGCACGACCGGTGGCGCGCGGGTGCTGGGGCTGGACGCGCTGGATGGCCTGCAGGTGGGGCAGCAGGCCGACATCGCGCTGTACCGCCTGGATGATCCCCGCTACTTCGGTCTGCATGATCCGGCCATCGGGCCGGTGGCTTCGGGTGGGCGCCCTTTCCTGAAGGCAATGTGGGTCGGCGGCCGGGCCGTGGTGCGGGACGATGTCATCCCGGGGCTTGATCTGGCTGAACTGGGCGCGCAGGCGCGGCAGGCGGTGGGGAAGATGCTTTCGGGCAATTAAGGCAGGGCGAAGCCGGTTGCTTGCGCCGCCTTCGCCCCGCTTTCCCATGAGCCGCATGGGAGGGCGGCCAAAACTGCTAAAATGTCGGGATGATCAAGCGACGTAATTCTCCCTTCAGTTTCTCAGCCGAGGATTTCGATGAATCCATGGATTCCTTTGGCGCTTTCGATCCTTTCCGTCCTGGCTCCTCTCGCCGCGAGGCGGCTTCGGCCCAAGCCGGACCGTCCGGGCCATCCGCCGCGGGCGAGGACAGCGCCGAAGAGGAAAACCGTCCGCCGCTGGAGCTGGACCTGACCAATCACTTCCTGATCGCCATGCCGTCCATGCTGGACCCGATCTTTGGCGGCACGGTGGTCTATCTGTGCGAACACAACCATAACGGCGCGCTGGGCGTGGTCATCAACAAGCCCACCGACATGACGATGGACGTGCTGTTCGACCGCATCAACCTCAAGCTGGAAATCCGCCCCGATACCCCTGACGCCATGCCGGAGCTGTATCGCCGGCCGGTCATGTTTGGTGGCCCGGTACAGGTGGAGCGCGGCTTCGTGCTGCATTCGACCTCGGAAAAATATTCTTCCACCCTGCAGGTGACCGATGATGTCGCGCTGACCACCTCCAAGGATGTGCTGGAAGCGGTGGCGCATGGCAATGGCCCGGAGCGGGTGCTGATCACGCTGGGGTGCTCGGGCTGGAGCCCGGGCCAGCTGGAAGGGGAGATCGGACGCAACGGTTGGCTGACGGTGAAGGCCGATCCGGCCATCATCTTCGAGCTGCCCGTGGAAGAACGCTTCACGGCGGCCCTGGCCTTGCTGGGCATCGATCCGGTGATGCTCTCCGGCGACGCCGGACGGGCCTGAGGACGATAGGAAAATCGCTTGGAAACCATCCTGGCCTTCGATTTCGGCTTGAAGCGCATCGGCGTGGCAGTGGGCAATACCGGTCTCAAGCAGGCCCAGCCGCTGGCGGTGATCGGCGAGCCCACCAACGACGGCAAGTTCGCCGCCATCGCGCGCCTGATCGCAGAGTGGCAGCCGGCGCGCTGCGTGGTCGGCCTGCCGTTGCATCCGGACGGCGCGGAGCACGAGATGAGCGTGCGCTGCCGGCGCTTCGCCAACCAGCTGCACGGTCGCTACGGGATCGAGGTCACGCTGGTGGATGAACGCTACAGTTCCGCGGTGATCCAGCACCAGCGCGGCGAGCAGATCGACGACCAGGCCGCCGCCATCATTTTGCAGCAATACTTTGACGACGCACATTCATGAGCACAACATCTTCCCAGCTTGATGCAGAAGCGCTGTACCAGACCCTGGTGCAGCAGATCAGGGCCGGCCTGCAGGGCGCGACCGACGTGGCGCTGGTGGGCATCCATTCCGGTGGTGCCTGGCTGGCCGAGCGGCTGGCGGCCGAACTGGGCCTGACCGAACGCCTGGGCTTTGTCGACGTGTCCTTCTATCGCGACGACTTTTCCGAGAAGGGCCTGCGCGCCGACGTCAAGCCGAGCCAGATTCCCTTCGATGTCGAGGGTGCCACCATCCTGCTGGTGGACGATGTGCTCTACACCGGGCGCACCACGCGTGCGGCCATCAACGAACTGTTCGACTACGGCCGCCCGGCGCGCGTGCTGCTGGCCGCGCTGGCCGATCGCGGTGGGCGCGAGCTGCCGGTGGCCGCCGACTTCGTGGCGACCTCGGTCGAGCTGACCAAACAAGAAAACCTGCAATTGCAACGCGCCGACGACGGCCGCTTCTCACTCACGGTGGTCCATGCTTAATCCACAACTCAACAAAAACGGCGAACTGCAGCACCTGCTGACCATCGAGGGCCTGCCGCGCTCGATTCTCACGCACATCCTCGACACCGCTTCCTCGTTCGTCAGCATCGGCGACCGCGAAGTCAAGAAGGTGCCGCTCATGCGCGGCAAGAGCGTGTTCAATCTCTTCTTCGAGAACTCCACGCGCACCCGCACCACCTTCGAGATCGCCTCCAAGCGGCTCTCGGCGGACGTGATCAACCTGAACATCCAGGCGTCCAGCACCAGCAAGGGCGAGTCGCTGCTGGACACCATCGACAATCTGGCCGCCATGCATGCCGACATGTTCGTGGTGCGCCACGCGCAATCGGGTGCCCCCTTCCTGATCGCCAAGCACCTGGTCGATACGAAGCAGTCACATGTGCACGTGGTCAACGCTGGTGACGGTCGCCATGCGCACCCCACCCAGGGGCTGCTGGACATGTACACCATCCGTCACTACAAGAAGGATTTCAGCAACCTGCGCGTGGCCATCGTGGGCGACATCCTGCACAGCCGCGTGGCGCGTTCGGACATCCATGCGCTGACCACCCTGGGCGTGCCGGAAGTGCGCGCCATCGGCCCGCGCACACTCTTGCCCAGTGGCCTGGAGCAGATGGGCGTGCGTGTCTTCCACAACATGGAAGAGGGCTTGAAGGACGTCGACGTGATCATCATGCTGCGCCTGCAGAACGAACGCATGAGCGGCGCGCTGCTGCCCTCGGCGCAGGAGTTCTTCAAGAGCTACGGCCTGACTCCGGAACGCCTGGCCCTGGCCAAGCCGGACGCCATCGTGATGCACCCCGGCCCGATGAACCGCGGGGTGGAAATCGACTCGGCCGTGGCCGATGGCGCCCAGGCCGTGATCCTGCCGCAGGTGACCTTCGGCATTGCGGTACGCATGGCGGTCATGAGCATCGTGGCCGGCAATTGAATTGAGCGGTAACGACGACTATCACAGCGACGTTTTGAACGATCCGTTAAGAAGACAAGAACTGATGAAACTGCATATCAAGAACGGCCGCCTGATCGACCCGGCCAACGGCATTGATGCCCAGCAGGATGTGTACGTAGCCGCCGGCAAGATCGTCGGTGTCGGCCAGGCTCCGGCCGACTTCGTGGCCAACAAGACCATCGACGCCACCGGACTGGTGGTGACTCCCGGGCTGGTGGACCTGTCGGCGCGCCTGCGCGAGCCCGGCTACGAATACAAGGCCACGCTGGAATCCGAGATGCAGGCCGCCATCCAGGGCGGTGTGACCAGCCTGATCTGCCCGCCGGATACCGATCCCGTGCTGGACGAGCCCGGCCTGGTGGAAATGCTGAAGCACCGCGCCCGTTCATTGAATCAGGCGCATGTCTATCCGCTGGGCGCGCTGACCGCCGGTCTGAAGGGGAAGGCCCTGACCGAGATGGCCGAGCTGACCGAAGCCGGCTGCATCGGCTTCTCGCAGGCCGAGGAACCGATCACCGATACCACGGTGCTGCTGTCGGCGCTGCAATATGCCAAGACCTTCAACTACACCGTCTGGCTGCGCCCGCAGGATCCGCACCTGGGCCGCTCGGGTATTGCCCACAGCGGCCCGGCCGCGTCGCGCCTGGGCCTGTCGGGCGTGCCGGTGATGTCCGAAACGATCGCCCTGTACACCCTGTTCGAGCTCATGCGCGCGACGGGCGCGCGGGTCCACCTGTGCCGCATGTCCTCGGCCGCCGGTCTTGAACTGGTGCGCCAGGCCAAGAGCGAAGGCCTGCCGGTGACCTGCGACGTGGGCGTGCACCACATCCATCTGTGCGACCTGGATATCGGTTTCTTCGATTCCAACGCCCGCATGACCCCGCCGCTGCGCTCGCAACGCGACCGTGAAGC
This sequence comes from Herbaspirillum sp. AP02, assembly GCF_015767275.1. Taxonomy (GTDB): domain Bacteria; phylum Pseudomonadota; class Gammaproteobacteria; order Burkholderiales; family Burkholderiaceae_D; genus Herbaspirillum. The sequence continues at coordinate 34,558 of NZ_JADWMY010000005.1, read as the reverse complement.
GATCCGCACTGCGCTGCTCGATGGCACCATCGACGCCGTCTGCTCCGATCACACCCCGGTGGATGATGACGAGAAGCTGCTGCCCTTCGGCGAAGCCTCGCCGGGCGCAACCGGTCTGGAATTGCTGCTGTCGTTGTCCTTGAAGTGGGCACTGGAGACCGAAGGCGAGGGCAAGGAAGTGCTGTCCAAGGCGATCTCCAAGGTGACTCATCGCGCCGCCAAGGTGGCGGGCCTGAAGGCGGGCAACCTGGCCGTTGGCAACGTGGCCGACCTCTGCCTGTTCGATCCCAACACCATGTGGAAGGTGCAGGGCAGTGCCCTGGCCAGCCAGGGCAAGCACACGCCTTTCCTGGGCTATGAGTTGCCTGGCGTGGTCAAGGCCACCATCGTATCCGGGCATCTCGCCTTCGAGCGTTGATCCGATCCGGACAGTTTCTTTAGCCGACCACGAGCCGACCGAACCATGTTCGTTTTCCGTTTGCTGCGCCTGATCGCGCATCTGTTCAAGGGCATGGCGGTCTGCGCCTTCCTGTTCCCGTTGACCGGCAAGAATGGCCAGGAGGCGCATATCCGGCGCTGGTCGCGCAAGTTGCTGCGCATCTGCGGCATCAGCGTCGAGATCGATAGTCCCTTGCCGCTGCAGCGTTCGCTGCTGGTGTCCAACCACGTGAGCTGGCTGGATATCTTCGTGGTCAATTCGCTGCAACCCTGCCGCTTCGTGGCCAAGTCCGAAATCCGCGGCTGGCCGCTGATCGGCTGGTTGTGCGCCAAGACCGGGACCATCTTCATCTCGCGCGGCAAGGCCAGCGATGTGCGCCGCATCTTCAAGGGACTGGTGGAAAGCATCGAGAAGGACGAGCATGTGGCCTTCTTCCCGGAAGGCACCACGGCGGCCCAGGGTACGTTGCTACCCTTCCATGCCAACCTGTTCGAAGCCGCCATCGACGCCAGGGCGCCGGTGCAGCCGTATGCGTTGCGCTACGTGGATGCGGCCGGCAAGCTGCACGGGGCAGCCAATTTCATCGGCGACATGTCCATTGCCGAGAGCATCCTGACCATCCTCAAGGCCGATGGCATGCGCGCGCAGCTGAAGCAGTTGCCCATCATCAGCACCGAAGGCGCCCACCGGCGCGACCTGGCACGTAGCGCGCGCGAGGTGATCGCGACCGGCCTGGGGTATTCGCTGGAGTCGCTCAGCCCGGCTGGCGCGCTTGCGGACACTGCACCTGGAACAGCGCACGATCCTCAAGTCGCACCGCACTGAGCTTGCCGCCCCAGACGCAGCCGGTGTCGAGGGCGATCAGGTTGGGGCGCATCACCAGACCCAGCGTGGACCAGTGACCGAAGACCACGGTCACCTCTTCCGTACGACGGCCCGGCACCTCGAACCAGGGCATCAACCCTTCCGGTGCGGCTGCCGCGCCTTCCTTCACTGCAAAATCCATCGTCCCGTCCGCCTGGCAGAAGCGCAGCCGGGTGAAGGCGTTGATGACGCAGCGCAGCCGGTCGTAGCCGGCCAGGTCGTCGCTCCAGCACGCTGGCTGGTTACCGTACATGTGGCGCAGGAAATCGATCCATTGCTCGCTTTGCAGCATGGTCTCGACTTCGGCGGCCAGCGACAGCGCCTGTTTCAGGTCCCATTGCGGCAGCACGCCGGCGTGTACGATCAGGTGGCCCTGCTCGTGGATGGCCAGCGGACGATGGCGTAGCCAGTCGATCAGTTCGTCCCGGTCGGGTGCTGCCAGGATCTCGTCGAGCGTGTCATCCCGGTGGGCCGGACGGATGCCGCAGGCCACTGCCAGCAGGTGCAGGTCGTGGTTGCCCAGCACAGCCTTGGCTCGATCGCCCATTTGCATGACCGTGCGCAGGGTTTGCAGGGATTGGGGGCCGCGGTTGATGAGGTCGCCGGCGAATATAAAACGGTGGCTGGGTATATCAGCCAGCGATTGAAGCCGCAAAAAGGGGGAAAGGCATCCCTGGAGGTCGCCGACTACGATCGTGTGAGATGGGAAATGCATCAGGAAACCTCTGGCAATATTGCTTTGGTGGCTTAGAATTATACTTTCGCCCTCTGCGCAGCAGAACTACACAGGCAATCGGAATGATCGCAACTCCCTTGGTAACGATTGGCTTACCCCTCTACAACGCGCAGCGAACCATCGCAGAGGCAATTGCTTCTGTCCTGGGGCAAACCTACCAGAACTGGGAATTGCTGATCATGGATGATGGTTCATCTGATGCCAGTGGGGGTATTGCATGCGGCTTCAATGATGCGCGAATCCGCTGGATCAGCGATGGGCAGAACAAGGGGATTTCCTGGCGGCTCAACCAGGCACTTGATCTGGCCCGCGGTGAATACTTCTGCCGCATGGATGCCGACGACATGAGCTTTCCGCAACGTCTGCAGGTGCAGGTTTCTGCGCTGCAAGCCGACTCAACGATCGACCTGGTCGCCTCGTCAGTGATGACCTTTACTTCCGGGCTCGATATCACAGGCGTCATTGAAGTGGCAACGGACCACGCTGTCATCTGTGCCCGTCCTTGGAATGGCTTTCATTTTCCGCATCCTTCATGGATGGGCAAGACTTCTTGGTTCAGGCAGTTCCGGTATGTCAGCCAGGCCGATGGTGCAGAGGATCAGCACCTGCTCTATCGCGCATTTGCCCGCAGTCGCTTTCACGGGATTCCTGAGGTGCTTCTGGCCTATCGCGACGATCGGCAGTCGTTCAGAAAGCTCTTGTCGCGACGCTTGCGTTTCTGGAAGGTATTCATGATGGAAGCCTGTCGGCAGCGGCGCTATCGTGATGCCCTCATTGTCAGCTTGCGCCAGCCGGCCAAGATCGCTGCCGACCTGCTTTTCATGTTTGGTGGAATTCGCGCCGCCCGCAATCGTCTTGTGCCTCCCGGGGAACAACAGGTCGCAGCCTGGCATGCGCTACGTGCGATCATCCGATCGCGGCAGATTTAGGGCCGATGAGCATCTGCCTGAAGAAGCTGCTGTAGCGGGCCAGCACCTCATCCTGCTCGAAATGGTTCTTGGCGTACTGGCGGGCGCTGGCCCCCATTGCCGCCCTTCCTGCTTCATCCATGCCCAGGCGCACGAGCGCATCGGCCAGATCTTCGCGATTGCCTGCGTTGAAGAGCAGACCCGTTACTCCATGGATCAGGGCGCCGCGAATACCGTAGATATCACTGCCGATGCTGGGTAGGCCCGAGGCAGCAGCTTCCAGCAATGATACGGGGAAACCTTCACGATAGCTGGGCAGACAGAAGATATCCGCCGCATTGAAGCAGGCAGCCGGCTGCTCTGTGAAGCCGATCAGTGTATGCCGTCTTTCCTGCGCATCGTCCAGTATGGTGTTGATGCGTTTGGCCATGCCGTTTTCGTCCGGACCGACCATTAACAGCCACAGGCGGGGACAGGTCTTCCTTGCGACATGGAAGGCATGTGCAAGATCCTCGATCCCCTTGTCGGCATTCAGGCGCCCGAGAAAAAGCACTGCCACGGCGTCCTCGGGGATACCCCAGCGGTCTCGCATCTCTGTCCGTGTGACCGGATCAGGGTGGAATTTTCCCGTATCCACGCCAGCAATCGAACCTCGTCCCAGCGTCGGCCCCTGCTGACGCGACAGGACGCCCTGCTGACAAAGGAATTCGCGTTCAAAGTGGCCGACGGTCAGTAGGTGAGTGGCCAGCCGTGCGATTAGCCTGTCCATCGTCTTGAGGACGAAGCGGCCCATGCCACTCTTGTTGGCCCATACTTCGCCTTGGAAGATGAACAGTCGTTTCGGGATTCTGGCGGCCCATCCTGCCGACATGGCGAGCAGACCCGCCTTGGGGCCGACACCCCAGATGAGATCGAATTTCTCACGGCGCAGCAAGGCGAACAGTGCCATCAGGCTGCTGATGTCCTTGCGCAGAACGATATTGCGTTGCAGCCCAAGGGAGATTACCCGGGCTGGCAGATTCAGGGCCGGGGTCTGCGGATCGTTCTGCATGTTCGTCACGATGGTGATCTCCGCAAACTCGCTCAAGAGATGGACGTGCTCCTTGAGAAAGAAATGGATCATCATCGGCGTGGCGCAGACAATGCAGAGACGGTGAGACGGTCGTGGCAGCTGGCTTGACTTCATTTCCTTGGTACGCATGATAGGGCCGCTTATACGCGTAGCCAGTCGGGCGGTATGAGATCGGTGGTATCCAATTTGTCATCGGCAAACCATTTGCTGGGCGCCACGACGACCTTTGACTGCGCCTCGGACAGCCACGCGCCCCACCAGCTCAAAGAGCTGTTGGCGATGACGAAGCGCTTGCACGCAGCCATCAGCCACAGGTCTTGGTGCGCGTCATCCGGGCCATTGACATCCACCACCGTCATGGGGATATCCAGCTTCAGATTGGCACGCACCCATTGCGCATCGTCTGAAAAGAGGAAGGCGTGTGGTGCCGAAAGCCCCTGCCGGACATGTGCCAGGCCGGTATGGTAGTAGCTCATGTCGCAAAGACCATGGGTGGAAGCGGCCTGCTGGTTGGTCACGTAGTCGCCGCGGCGCACGTGGATGCAGATCGCATCGGTGTTGCGGATCTGTTCATGTAACCGGGAAGTGCCTGCATTCATCTGACGCGGCGTGCCCAGCATCGCCGTCAGTTCCGGGCGGATGCGATCAAAATACAAGGGAGACTGCCAATAGCCGAACAAGTGCAGCGGTGGTGCCGTTTCCAAAACACGGGGGTCGAAGCGGAAGCTCTTTTCGTTCAGAGCGGTCAGGCCCTGCGCGCTGATACCAAGATGGCGCTGCAATTTGCGCATGGCGCGATAGATGAAGAAGCGCACGCGTGAGCCTTCTGGCGTCGGCTTGCGGTAAGTCGGCACGTCCACGCCGAAGGGCGCCAGTGCATAACTGCGCACAGTCGTATTGGGCAGATGCGGAGCCATGTCGAACCAGGTCAGGTCCAGCGTCAACGGAACATGGTGCTTGCGTGCCACTGATAGCCCGGTGGCGAACTGGAAGAGCTGATTGCCCAGGCCGCCGTGAAGGGCAACGGAGACGTTATTTTTCATGAGTTGAATCTGTGGAGGAATGAGGACGGGTCAGTCTGGCAAACAGGGCTTCATATTCCCTGGAGATGGTCTCCCAGTTGTAGCGTTCGCGCCAGGCCTTCCGACCATTGGCAGCTAGCGCAGCCAGGCGCTCCGGATCTGCTGCCAAGTCTGAGATGCGCCGGGCGAGCTCGGTCGTATCGACCCGCGTAAAACCGTGTGCATCGACCTTGGCCGGGCACAGCTCTCCGCCCTGGGTCCACTCTACGATCTCCCGTGAGTTGCCAACCGGGACGGTCAGGAACGGTAGTCCCGCCGCGCAAGCTTCGAACAGCACCAAGGGCGAGTATTCAATGATCGAGGCGAAGACGAAGAGGTCCGACGCGAGGAAGGTCTCGATCAGTTCTCTGCGCGCAAGGTTGGTCCGGATGATGCGCTTTCCCGCAGCGGGCCTGCCGTTGACTTCCTTCATCACGCGTTCAAGCCGGTCAAAATAGTCGGGGCGCAGGCCGACGGCATGCAATAGTCTTCCCAGCACAAAGCGCGCGGTGTGCAATATTCCGCGGCTTTTCATCTGTGTCACCAGTTTGCGGACGTTCGACATCATATTGTCCCCGGTGGGGGGCATGTCATTCCCATTGAGGATGAGCGTCGCACTGCGCAGCAGGACTGCCTTGGAGAACGCTTCGGCCACTTCCAGGTGACCTTTGGCGCCATTGAGCGAGCCGACCGTCAGCAAGACCACTTCGTCGGGCGCCAGCTCCAGAGCCGAGCGGGCATCGGCGCCGGATGAGCTGGAGAACTCGATGTCGTCCGCCGCATTGGGGATGAAGAAGGAGTTGTTCAGCTGATGTTCCTTCGCAAAGTGGTGATCACGGTAATCATAGGCGTGATAGACCAGCGCGTCGAAGCAGCTCAGTACCGCGGGAAGGCGTGCGAAATATCTGGCGTAGCCGGGATCGGGTAGACCGGAGTAGCCACACGGCACCAGCACCTTGCGTGCTTTGATGCGAGGCAGCTCGTCGAGAATCGCATCGAGCGTCCATTGCTGTGCGGCATAGATGAAGACTAGGTCAAACCGCCCTTCTAGCATGAACTGACGATAAGACTGAACTTCTCCCATCAGCCCGTTGGCCCAGTTGCCACTGATATTGAACGAGATGATCTTGACGCCCTCGTGAACGTCGGAAGTCCGGTTGGCCAGAAACGATGTCGCGACAGACACATCATGGCCCCACCGCGCCAGCCGAGTAGCCAGCTGCCTTACCACTTCCTGCGCCCCCCCGACACTGGGATAGAAGAACTCACAGCACAATAAGATTTTCACCGTCAGGTTCCCATTCTGTTGGTTTTTATTTTCTTGATCAGGTCCCAAGCCTGCCGGCCATAGGTACGTACGACGATACCGGCAAAACGGCGGGACCGTACAGACCAGGGCAAAGCGGCGTGTGGTGTCGATACGTACAGCCTGGCCACATCCAAACCGGCGCGGCGCGCACGGCAGCATGACCGGAACCACAGCTGTTCCACACATTCGTGCAGGGCGCGGTCATCCATGGAGGGGTGCCGCGCATGGGCAGCCAGCAAGGCCGTGAAAGCTTCCGAGAGTGCGTGGAGCTCCTGCAGCGACGAGGGCGCCATTTCAGCCAGTTCCTGACGAAAAGGCATGCCGGCTTCCTTTAGACGGGCCTCGACAAAATCCAGGCGCGACCGCGTCTGAATACTGGTGCCAGTGTAACTGGTACCGGCCTTGTTGATGCGGTAGTCCAGCAGCACTTCGGGCAGATTGGCGACGCGGGAAACGCTAGCGATCTGCCACCACAACGCCCAGTCTTCCACGTATTTGAATCGTTCCGAATAGCCAAGTCCGTGTTCCAGCAGCAGCCCACGGCGGAACATCACGGTGGAATGCGCAAAGGCGTTCTCGAACAACATCAGAGCGCGGATAGCATCGTGCGTGATTGGATAACGATGGATGTACTTGCGCCGTACATCTCCAAAACCGCGAATCCAGCTTCCCACCAGACCGACCTCAGGATGGCGTTGCAGGAATGCCAGCTGTTTTTCCAGACGGTCAGGACGGCTGATATCATCCGCATCCATCCGGGCGATGTACTGGCCATGGGCATGACTAAGGCCATGATTGAGCGCATCGACGATTCCCCGGTTACTGTCATGACGGATGACGCGCAGGCGCGGGTCCATACATCTTGCCAGCAGGTCCGGCGTACTGTCCCGTGAGGCGTCGTCGATGACGATGAGCTCAAAGTCACCCATGGTCTGCTCAAGGATGCTCTGGATGGCCGGCTGCAGGTAGCGTTCGCCGTTGTAGACCGGCATGAGCACACTCACCAGCGGCGGCTGACTCACGATGATGTTGGTTTCCGTTTGCTTCATGTGTCCTGCTAAAGTTTGCGCAGCAGTGCGCGTTTGAGTGTCCCCAATGTTGCACGCAGGCGCCACCACTGGCGCAGGGAGGCATTCCGGACGGCCAGAAGTACGCACACCGGCAACACGCGCAGCAGTCGCCGGGGCGCATATCCGGCTAGCCAGCCGAAGTAATCCCGGTAGATGCGCAATTTGACCAGCACCTCGTTGCGAGCATGGGCGCGCACACTGGTTGCGGGAGCGTCGGTATAGCGGGCCAGTGCCGTGCCGTGGAAGGCCAGCGGCGTCAGGCTGGCCACTCTCAGCCAGTAGGCATAGTCTTCACCGACCTTTAGTCCGGTCTGGACGGGAAACGTACCGATGTTGGCCAGCAGGGAATGATGCAGCAGAACGGTACTGGTGATCACCTGATTACCCTGTAGCAACTGTTCCAGGGTCAGTACCGTATCGGAGAGTTGCCTTTCCAGCAGCAGCCCGCCGTCGACCTGGCTGGAAGGCGTGGTTCGGCGCAAGGCATTGCCGCATGAGGCGAGCAAGCTTCCCCCGGAGCGCTGCAGACGGTCCAGTTGCGTGGCAAGTTTGTCGGGCAGCCAGCAGTCGTCGCTATCCATGAAGGCGATCCATTCGCCTCGTGCGTGACGCAGGCCGCGATTGCGCGGGGCCGCGGGGAGTCCGGCGCGCGGACCGGGAATCCATCGTACGCGTTGGTCACCCACTGCAGCGACTACCGCCTGCGAGGCATCCGAGGAGCCGTCGTCGCAGACCAGCACTTCCAGCTGACCATGACTTTGCGCCAGAGCCGAACGAATGGCGTCGGGCAACTCCTTTTCGCGGTTCCAGGTCGGGATGATCACACTTACCAGACCGGACTCGATCTGGTTCAAGCCGTTGCCCATCCGTTCTGGACCTGCTGGTGGAACCCTTCCAGCCAAATATCGAGCATGCGCAGCTCTCCAGGGGAGTCGTCGACCAGGAAGGAGGACAGGAAGTTGCGTCCCGCATTCGTGACGTCTTCGCCCAGTTTCAACTTGCGGACCTTCTTGCCGAAAACGTGCAGATTATCCGTGCCGCGCCAGTGCTGGCGTTTGACCTGGATCACCTCCAGGCCGAGCGCGCTGTACAGGTGGCGCAGCAGGGACTCGTCATAGCCTTCATAGTGGGCTGCCCATCCAGCCTCGTGGGATCCGAACAAGTGGCGCTCGGCCACGGCACGTGTCCGCAGGCTGGCGAACGGATTGGCAAATACGCGGGCCATGCGTCCGAGGTCCGGCACCTCTACGTGGACGATGCCACCTAACTTCAGCCAGCTGTTCCAGCAGGCGACCATGCCGGTGATCTGCGGGCGACGGAAATGCTCGAACACATGATGCAGGCGCACTTCTTCTATCGAGCCGGCCTCGAAGCGCAGTGTGGTGATATCGGCCAGCCGGTCCGCAATGGATTTCTCCTGGACAGTATGTTCCGTTGGCGGGAAGTCGATATTGACGTAGCCATCAAGGTAGTTCTGGCCGCAGCCCAAATGTAATTTCATTGTCGACTTTCTCAGTCAAATAGGAGGCTTGTCAGCCGCTCGGCGCTGGCCTGGTCCGTCATGTGTCGGCAGACCCAGTGGCGAGGAGCATATTGCAATTCGCCATTTTCCCAGCGTTTGAGGAGGATTGCCAGTGCGCCGAGTTCGTTGAACGCTTGGCCGCAAGCAGCACTCAGGTAGGGCGCAGAAGAGGCCGGGTGGCGGTGTCCGTCTGGCGCGGTCCAGTAGCCGGGGTTGAATACCCAGGTCGGTCGGTCACAGGACCAGGCTTCCTGCAGGGCGATTCCCTGCGATTCGGACGCGCTGACGAAGACGCACAGGTCGGCTCGGGCCAGAAGTTGGCGGAACTGGCTGGCATTGTACTGGCCGTAATCCATGCGTATGACACTGGCGCCATGGTCGACGAGGAGATTGTGCACTCGCATCAGTTCATCCTCGTCCATGCCGCTCTTGACGTAAAGCAATACGACGGGGGCCGACGCAGGAGGGCGAGGCGGGGGCGCGGTCCACGCTGCGATATCGACGCCTGCGGCCCAGATGGCGATACGGCCTGCCAGCGCAGGCGTCTCGGTGAGGTAGACCTGTTTGACCCATTCAGAGGGCACCAGGCAAAGATCGACCTCGGGGCTGGCGATCAGCGCATCCATGTCGCTCGGTAACACGAACACGTTGGGCCCGGCGACCAGGCGCTTGATCTTGCCGGCACGTTTGAGCAGGATCGCTTGCCGGAGCGCTTCTTCGTTGCTGAGGACGAGGCAATGCTCGGCGATGCAGCGCTGCATTACCGGATTGTAGTTATGCCGGCAGCCAAGCGCGTCCAGTCCCTGCAGCAAGCTGCGGGTGACTGCGGCGTGGCCGCCGATGGTGCGTGCTCCTGCGCGGCGAATCCACGTGCGCAAACGTAATGGAAGCGCGCGATTGAGGTTCCCGGTATAGCCGCGAGGATTGAAGAACGGCGTCGGTTCGGTCAAAACGCTCAGACGAGGGCGAGCTTGGTGGTCGCCACTCATGATTGCCTTCTCCAGCGGCGAGAGCAGCGGGCAAGACCATGGAACAAGCCCGACAGCCCACGGCCCAGGCATTGCCACCGGTACATCAGCTTGCCTGAGACCAGTGAAAAACGGGAGCAGGCCCCGGCCTTCTGCAAAAAAGTGAGGTACGTGGCCAGCGTAGGGAAGCGGGCGCGATCAGCCCGTCCCAGGCGGCCGAACTCATCAGCAATGCAGCGGTAATTGTGTCGCAGGAAGCAGCGCCCGGTGGAGTGCAACGGGTTTTCGCCAAGGTAAGACCGGTAGCAGTGGTGCAGCGCCGCCAGTTGGGGTGCAAACGGACCGCTGTCGGAACTTGTGCTGTCTTGCTGGTCGTGTATGCGATAACGGACCAGGGGACTGAGGAACACCTGGCACGCCAAAGTTCCGCATGCGGCCAACAGGAAGGGGCGGTCGGCAATCTTGCCGAAGCGGTCGCTCTCCCACCGCAGGGTCTTGAAGATATCCGTACGGTACAGGGCCGAGCCGAAATGAATAGGAGAGCCGGCGTAGCACAGCATTGCCAGCGTGGACGCACCGGGGCAGAGCAGGCTGCGCGGCTCGGTGGCGGGCCAGTCGGTCTCGCCGGGTGCGGTTTCGAAACTCATCGCGCTTACCACCATGCCGACCCCCGGCAGCGTGTTGATAGCGTCCAGCGCATGACGTAAATAATCCGGATGCAGGAGATCGTCGTCATGGAATACCATGGTCCAAGGCCGGCGAGCCTGCTGCTGGGCGCGCGCAAGATTACCGGCCCAGCCGAGATTGCTGCTGGCGCGTGCATAGGTCACGCCTTCGGGGGCGAATGCCTCAACAGTTTGCTGCGTATCGTCCTGGCTGGCGTTATCCAATACCGTGATGCTGGCTCCACGGGCGCTTTGCGCCAGCAGGCTGCGCAAGGTGGCCGGCAGCAGGGTTGACCGGTTGTAGGTCAGCACGAAGATATCAACGTCGCAGGCCTCAAATGGCATGGGCCTGCTCCAGAGCCAGACTTTCCACCCATTTTGCGAATCCTTCGTAACTGTGCAAGCGGCCTTGTTCGCTCGCCAGAAAGCGTTGACCCGCTGCGATCATGTCCGAGGCCTCCTTGCTGGTGACCATGTTGAGTCGATCCGGAAGTGCTGCCATCGACGCCAGTGCGCGCGCATCGATGAACGCCTCGGGCGGGACAAAATCGCCTATGTCGGGCGCTCCCAGGTAGATGGGCAGCGTGCGTGCCACCAAGGCTTCGATGATCTTCTCGGTGACGTAACCGGGCGAAGCGATGTTTTCGATGCAGAGAGCGAAGCGGTAGCCGGACTGCACACCGAGCTTGTCATCGACCTTACCGTGATAGGGCAGGTTCAGCGCGGCGAGGGTGGTCTGCCAGCGCTTTGGCAGGACCGAACGGCGCTCCCAGCCAGAGCCGTACAAGGCTAGCCTGTTCTCGCGAGTGAGTGCGACGATGGCATCGAGGCGGGCATCGTGCAATTGCTGCCGCTGTGCATATTTCCTTGCGGGAGAGGATTGCACGGCGCGGCTCTGGCGATGCCATTGGAGGAAGCTGCGTGGCCTTGTCCATGGCGGGATAACGGCCTTGTCCTCGTGACTCCAGTATTTGTTTGCAGCGACCAGGACCACTTCGTCCTTGCGTTCCTCCCAGTCGGCGGCATGGACGGGCTGGTGCTGCCAGTAGCAGGGGAAGCGCAAGGGCCAGCCAGTGCTGGAGCCCGCACTCCGGTCTTCCGTGGCGCTAGCACCCGGTATCATGTGATGCGGGAAAGCAGCGGCCAGCGTGCGCCACCGGTCGAAGAACAGGCTTGCGTAGAGTGGGGATTCCATGCAGGTCAGCAGGAGCGGACGCGCACCTGATTCCCGCAGTCGCGTGCCCCAGGTGGAGTCCAGTTCCTGCACTACCAGCACATCGCTGGAACTCCAGTAGCCGCATTGCACATGCGATAGCGCGACATCACCCGAGGCGACTTCCCAGCCACGTTGCGCTGCCAGTTCACCCAGTGCGCTGACCCAGCCCGCACCAGGAAAGCGTGCCGCCCATTGCTTGTCGAACAAGCGGTTGCCGCCGAACTCAGCGATATCGTTACAGACTGCGATCTTCATTGGGGAGAGAATTCGCGCTGGGCATAGATCTTGTTCGTGCCATTGCTGAAGATATCGATGTATCCCACTCCGGACATGAACGCATCGATTTCCTGTTCTGCGCGGTTGACCTCCAACATCACAAAGCGCGGACGATAGCGGTTCCAGTCATTGCTCGACAGAACTTGCATTTCGAATCCCTCAACGTCGATGGACATGAAATCAATCGCGCGACCCTTGGAATGTTCTGTGATCAGGTCTTCCATCTTGATGACTTGGACATCGATGGTCTCGGCAAGATGAAAACCGTCCTTGACGGCTATATCGGCGACCTTCCGGTCGAAGGTCGAGAGCGTATCCGGATCGATCACATAAAACGGCAAGATGGCGGGTGCGGGACCTATGCCAACATTAAGATTGGTATCACGCGGGCGACATGCAGAGATCTCGCGGAATTTGACAGGATTGGGTTCTACGTTGATGCCAGACCATCCTCGACGGTAGAAACGCAGCGTATTGCTGAACTTGTTGGGATCGTTTGCGCCAATATCCACATAGAATCCGCTCGCCGGATTGCCCATGAGCCGGTCAAGAATGATGTCTTCTCCGTACTGTCCATGAATGTCCAGAACTTCGCGATAGTACTTTTCGCTCAGTTTTTTCTTCAGGCGGATGGCGGTCGAGTGTATGAAATGTCGCATAGGCAGTTTAGTTGGTTTGTTCTGCATCAGTCACTAATGACTGTCCTGGCTTCCGTTCTCGCCTGCGTTTGCCAGCGCACGAAGTCACTGGACAATCCCCCTAGGCTGAAAATATTTTACTCACGATAGGAGGTGCGTGGCGACTCGGGGTTTTCAGTCGAGCCAAAGTTGATCGTCACGGCGTCAGGAGCACAGGCGCTGCCTTTCGTATGATGGCGGTGACGATCGTGGCGGCCGCTGAAATGACGATGGACGAGAGCACATAGAGGGTAAGCGCATTATCGCCCTGAACCAGCTTCATCGTAACCTGGGCGACCCGGGGTGCCAGAAGATCGAAGCAGAGCTGGTGAAAGATGAAGATGCCAAAGGCATACTTTCTGCCCCACTCGGAGACAAGCAACGTCAGGCGCCCCTCGGGCCGTATAAGATCGCTCAGTGCCATGAAGAGCAAAAGCAGAGGAAGGAACAGAAGTATATTGCTCGTGTCGTTCCAGTACTGGTTCTGCGCCTGCAGGAGGTTGGCGACGCCCCACAACAGAACGAAGCCCAGCGCCATTGCGGCGGTCGGCACTGGCGCCAGCGAGACGCGTCGATACCCTGAGAGGCGGGGCGCCACGAGATAAATATAGCCCAGCGCTGCACTCAAGCCAAACAGGCCCAGCGGATTGAGGAACAGGCCGCCCAGCCTAATCCAGCCCGCGAATAGGGCAATTCCGCCAACGATGGCCAGACCCTTGCCGATGAAGGGACGCGCTGCCACCAGCATGGCCAGCAGGTGCATCACGATCAGGTCTGACAAATAATATCCGGGGGTATTGCCGACGTTGCGCAAGGTCTCGAAGACCAGCCCGGGGGAGCAGTCCGCGGTGCTGCTTCCAAAGCAGTGGCTGGCGAGCGAAGTGGGAAGGTTCCAGTGCAGCAACTCGTAGAGCACCGTATAGAAGCCGATCAGGGCGACTAGGCGAACCACGCGCTGGAAATGCCGGGAAACATCTTTTCCAGCGAAGGCGAACCTAGCCGAAGTCGTATAGAAAAACGGCATCGACCATCCCAGAATAAGCAGCTTCATTGCGTCCACCCATTGGGTGTGCTCGTGCAGGTTCCAATAAAACGGATTGTGATACCACACGACGCAGTAGGCCCCTACCAGACGCATGGCGTCGGTGACATTGGCAGGATGGCGGCTGGCTGACATGGCGATATGAAATTACAGGAAGCGCCGCAGGACGGGGAAACGTGCAACGATACGCCGAAGCAAAGGAGTGCTCTCGACGAAGTAATCGACCGCGACTCTGTTGATCCGCGAGAAACGGCGCCGGCGATACGCTGTGGCTTTTTCCAAGAATACCTTTTCGAAATGACGTGCTACCGGAGCGATGGCGTAGCGTTCGTGAGCAATGTTGTGGGCCATTGCCCCCAAGGTCTTGCGCCGGTTCTCGTCATTGACCAGCTCCGTGATGGCCGCTGCATATTCGGCAACCGAGCGGGTGACCATGCCTGTTCCGGCCATGGTGCCGACCTGGCCGTCAGCCTTGCCTTCGATCAGCATGGTAATGCTTGGAAGTGCGTGCATCATCGCTTCCTGGATGACCGTCCCGTGCGCTTCGCCGGCGCCACCCGAGTGGGCGAAAATATCGAGGGTGTGCAGGAAGCTGGAGACGGCCTCGTAGTCCTTGGCAATCGGAAGAAAACCGACATCAATGTCGAGCTCCGCGGCCAGCCTGCGGTACTTTGGCGAACCGCCTACGATCAGGAAGCGGCTAGGCTTTTCCAGGAGTGGCAGCGCCTGTGCATATGCACGAAGGGCGTGTTCGCCGTAAATATGGTCATCCTGACGCTGATGGAAGCCCAGCACGATTGTCTCGGCATCGATGCCAAGCTGGCCGCGAAGATCAGCGACCTCAGCCGGGCCGGGTACGGCAGGATAGACGATCTCTGCTTCGACGGGCAGCGCGGCCTGGCGCCATGTTTCGTGCGCCCAGTGACTGATTGCGGCGGAATAGATCAGATTCGCCGAGCGATCTGCGCATCCGAAAATGTTCCACTCGATGACTGGCTCGCGCAGCAGAATGAAAGGATATTCGGGATATCCGCCTCGACTTGCGAATACCAGATCGGTTCTGACCTTGTTGTATTCCTCGAAGAACGTCGTGTCGATCCAGCGCTGATAGCGGTGCGAGATATCACGGGTTCGGGTCTGAAATTCAATCACGTTGATGCCATGGCTGCGCATGAGCTCAATGTTGCTGTAATCGAGTTCCGGCCATACAAAATCGGAATGCAGGTCGGGATTAGGCTTGCACCAGAAATAATTGATCGCGAAGCGTCCGGGATCCAGCGCACAAGCCAGCCGAATCGTCTGCCGGTGGGCTCCACCATAGGAGAGGCCACCGTACATGATCATGGAGATATGGATGCGCTGATCGGATGAGTTTTTCACAAGAATGCTTCTTTCAGATAGCGTCAATACCAATGCTGGGAAATACGGAAGGGGCCGGCGCTTTCCAGTACGTATTCAAATCCAGTCTCGGCGTGGGGCTGCGGAAGGACCTCGAAGAGTACCGCGCGCTCAATGTAATCCCATGCCTCCTGCCCCCAGACGCGCAACATCAGCGTCATGTGGTACTCCCCAGCCGCTAGCGGCAAGCTGTCGATCTTGCAGTGGATCTGGCGATCGCCGATGGCATAGACCTTTGCATCCAACGCATAGCTGGAGCCATAGGCAAGGGCCTCGCCACGGTAGGAAAAGAGGCGCCACTCCAGGTTGAATCCTCCCTGGGGCGGTTCTCCCTCCAGATCGATGCTAAGCACGACGGAGTCCATTGATTCGATGCGTGATGTGACCTCACCCTTACCGTTGTACAGCGTCGCCTTGGTGATGCGCACCGGATATTTGCTATTGCCGCTGTCGAACTCGAAGACACCATCCTTGCGGTCGTCATCCTTGTTGATATCGCTGTAGGTTTTGACTGCCGTCTCAACGTCACCGTCATAGATGACGCGTCCTTTCTCAAGGACTACGCCGCGCGTGCAGAGGTTGCGGATGGCTCCCATGTCATGACTGACGAACAGGATCGTGCGGGAATGATCGCGAGAGATGCCCTGCATCTTGCCGATGCACTTCTTGCGAAACGATGTATCGCCTACCGCGAGCACTTCGTCGACGATCAGGATTTCCGGTTCAAGATGGGCTGCGATGGAAAACGCGAGGCGCACGGTCATGCCGGAGGAATAGCGCTTGACCGGTGTGTCAATGAATTTTTCCAGTTCCGAAAAGGCGACGATTTCGTCAAATTTTCCGTCGATCTCATCCTTGGTCATGCCGAGAATGGTGCCATTGAGGTAGACGTTTTCTCTGCCTGTCAGCTCGGCGTGAAAGCCGGTACCGACTTCGAGCAAGCTGGCAATTCTCCCATTGATGCGGATCTCGCCACTGCTGGGCGCACTGATGCGGGAGAGCAGCTTGAGTAGCGTGGATTTCCCCGCACCATTACGGCCAATGACACCGATGATGTCGCCCTTGTTGATGGTGAGCGAAATCTCGTCGAGTGCCTTGAAACGTTGATTTAAATTCTTTTTTTCGGGCGTGGCTTCATCGAAGACCAGGGCATTCGGATCCGGTCTGCCACGGATCTTTGCCCACCAGCTCTGTAAGTCGCGATACAGTGTACCGTGACCAATGGTACCAAGACGGTATTCCTTGGAAATGCGGTCGATTTCGATGGCGATCTGGGATTTGTCGGTCATACGGATTAACTTGATTTAGATCGTGTCGACGAAAGTCTTTTCAGCACTACTGAACAGCCTGGCGCCAGTGATGGCAAGCGCGCTGGTAATGACCAGTCCGGCGACGATCGCGGGAACGAAGATCTGGCCATTGCCAAGGAAGGCGAATCGGAAAATCTCGATCGGGGCCGACATGGGATTGAAGGCTAGCGCCAACTTGAGCCGGTCCGGTGCCTGCGACATTGGATACACGATGGGGGTCGCGTACATCCACAGCTGGACACCGAAAGTGACCATGAAAGCCAGATCCCGGTACTTGGTCGTCAGGGCCGATACCGTCAGGCCGATCGAGATGGCCAGGATCGCAACGTAAGCCAGCAGCAACGGTACGACCAGAATGGCCCACCAATGGAAATGAATGGTGGCTCCGGTCGCAGCGTAATAGGTGAGGAAACCGAGAAACGTGACGAACTGGATGCCGAAGGAAAATACCTTGCTGATGACAATCGAGACAGGGACTGACAGCCGCGGGAAGTAGACCTTTGAAAAAACGGCCTGTTGCTCGACGAAGATCGTCGAAGTCTTCTCGATGCAAGAGGAAAGGTAGGTCCACAGGATGATGCCCGACATGTAAAACAGGAACGGCGGAATTCCATCCGTGGGAATATTGGCAATGCGTCCGAAGATCACCGTGAAGACCAGTGTCGTCATGAGCGGCTGGATGAAGAACCAGAGCGGGCCGAGGATGGTCTGCTTGTAGAACGTCACGAAGTCCCGTCGCACGAAGAGGAAAATCAGATCGCGGGCCTTCCAGAGCTCGCGCACGCGCGAGGCGGAGCGATTCGCGTTGGCGTCGATGACGGTGGTCCAGCGTTTTTCGGTTTGGTGAATATTCATTTCTGAATCAGGACTGGGAAAGAAGTTGATCAACAGTATGGATGACTGCTGAGAGCGAATCGAACCGGGGCAGATACCCGAACTCGGCAGCTTTCCGGTTTTCTGAAAAATAATTGGGTTTGATGCCTGTGGCGTTGAGGCCGGTGGCCCGTTCCACCAGCTCATAGCGCAATCCGAAGCGTTTGCTCAGATGATCCAGCAATTGCATCTTGCCCACAGGTGCCAGGCTGTAGACATCCACTGCGGTATTGCATGGCGCGTGCATCAACATGCTATGCATGAGCGCAAAGAGATCTGGCGGACTGATGTAGTCGCGGTGAATGTCCTGGCTCGACGTATCGAGGGTGCCCCCTTCTGCCAACGTCCGCACGATATCCGCAAGCAGAAACCGGCTGTTCATGTCCAGGCTGGTGCTGACGTAGCTGAAGACCCTGATGTCGCATATGTTCAGTTCTGGTCTGGCACGGTGCCGGCACTCCGCCTGGAACTTGGCCAAGCCATACCAGTGACGCTGGTCTAGTGCATTGACCGGGAAGCTTGCGACTGTGTCGTGACGCGCCGGTACCACGAAGTCGGAACCATAGGTTGCGCCGCTGCTGAGGAACAGGTAGCGGCAACCGCGATGTCGCTGCAGATAGGCCACGACCATGTCATCGTAATGCGCGGTCAGTTCCAGGATATTTGCGCCCAATCCTGTGGCACGGGCCGGACTGCCGGCACCGATGAAATTGACGATGGCGTCGAACGCCGGGCGCTGCGTCCATTCGTGGAGATGATGGCCGGCTGGAACCGCATGCAGGCCGGCTTGCGTGCGCCAGGCTACATCGCCATCGGGATCACGAAGGAAGCGCTCCAGAGCGAGGCCGGGCACTGCAGCGAACAAGGGAGCCAGATCGCGCGCAATCTGGCTTGACGCGCCGAGAAAAGCAATGCGCATGATCAGACGCCTTGAAGCAATGCTTCAAGGCGGTGGCGAATCGATTCGTCATCGATTTCGTGTTCCTTGAGCAGGTAGGCGTGAGTGCCGCAGTGCTTCGAAAACCGATCCTCCACGCCGATCCGTAGCACGCGCGCAGGCGCCATGGTGCAAGCGATTTCGCTGACCAGGGAGCCTAGTCCACCGATGACGGAGTGTTCTTCCAGCGTGACGACACAGCCGCTCTCTCTGCACAGGGTTGCAATCTGTTCCACAGGAGCAGGTTTGATGCAAGGAGCGCTCCACACAGAAGCTTGCGGAAACGCTTCCCGCGCCAATCTCAGCGCCGTGACGGCCATGGATCCGGTGGCCACAAACACGGGTGCTCCAGCAGTCCCTTGTTTGAGGGCAAGCCATTGTCCAGCGTTTGCCTCCGTCAGCGGTGCGCTGTGGACATCGCCACGATCGCTCTTGCCCATGCGCAGGTAAACCGGTCCGCGCGCATCGTAGGCCATCTGCATGCAGAGCTTCATTTCGAATCGGTCGGCTGGCGAATAGATGGCCAGGTGGGGGATGGCGCGTGTGCAGGCGATATCCTCGGTGGACTGGTGGCTGGTACCAAGATGGCTGTACACAAGGCCAGCGCCATCGCCCAGGAAGACCACAGGGAGCTTGTCGTGCGCCACATCGATCTTGATCTGTTCGAGCACACGGATCGGCACGAAGGCGCTCAAGCCGTAGACAAACGGTCGGAATCCCGCCTTGGCAAGACCCGCCGCCATGCCTACCATGTTCTGTTCGGCGATCCCGGCGTTGATGTACTGGCGAGGACATTCGCGACGGAAGCCATCAAACAGGGCATAGCCATGATCTCCCGTGAGCAGGAGCACGCGCGGGTCGGATTTGGCCAATGCAAGCAGGGCTTCGGTGAACGCGGCTCTCATGCGCTTCCTTCCGATAGCTGGTGGATCGCCCGGGCGTAGCTGTCCGCATCCAGGCGGGCGTAATGCCAGCGATTGTCATGTTCCATGAACGACACGCCGCGACCCTTGATGGTACGTGCCACCAGAGCCTTGGGCGCGGTGGAAGGACTCTTTCCAAGCGTGTCGAGCGCTGCATGGATCTGTTGTTCGTCATGGCCGTCTACCGACATCGTTTCGAATCCAAAGCTGGCGAATTTGCTTTCGATGGAGCCGAGACCAATGATGTCATCCGTCTTGCCCATTGCCTGGAAACCATTGGCATCGATAAGCACGGTCAGGTCGTTGAGCTGATGGTGGGCAGCAAACATCGCTGCTTCCCAGATCGTTCCCTCGTTGAGTTCGCCGTCGCCCAGCAATGCAAAGGTGCGCTGTCCGGTCTGATCCAGCTTGGCCGCCAGAGCGAGCCCTACGCCGACGGACAGACCATGGCCCAGGGATCCGGACGACACCTCCAGGCCGGGGACGCGGGAATCAGACAGGCCCTTTAGCAGCGATCCGTCGGCAAAATAATGGTCGATGTCATGGCGCGATAGCCACTGCTTTTCCAGCAAGCAGGCATATTGCGCCATGACGCCATGGCCCTTGCTGAGGATCAGGAAGTCACGTGCCGGGTGCTCGGGATTGTCGTCGGGATAGCGCACGTATGAGCGGTACAGAACTGCCAGCAGTTCGATGATCGAAAACGCGCAGGCAATGTGTACGGTGGCGCCTGCGTAGGCCATGTCCAGCACGGTACGCCTCAATCGGGAGGCATTGAAGGTGGCGGCACTTGGGCTCATGGCTTGCTCCATGCTTCAGAAGCTTACGCCCAGGAACTGTTCGATCTTGTCGGCAGCATAGTCCAACATCGCCTGATCCAGCGCTGGTTGTACACCGATCCAGAATGTATTGTTCATGACGATGTCGGTATTGGTGAGGTCGCCGCTGACGCGATACTGGCGGCCTTCCATGTAGGGCTGTCGTGTCAGGTTCCCTGCAAACAGCAGGCGAGTTCCTACTTTCTGCTGGTCCAGATAGGTCAGCAGATCCACCCGGCTCACCGGCGCGTTCTCGCGCAGGGTGATCGGGAAGCCGAACCAGGAAGGCTGGCTGTTTTCGGTGGCTTCCGGAAGAATCAGGAATTCTGTGCAGCTCTGCAGGCGCTGTTTCAGATGTGCGAAGTTGGCTTTGCGCCGTTCGATGAAGAGCGGTGCTTTGGCCAGTTGCGCAAGACCGCAGGCCGCCTGCATGTCCGTGATCTTGAGGTTGTAGCCCAGGTGGCTATAGGTGTACTTGTGGTCGTAGCCTTCGGGTAGACGTCCCATTTTCCAGCAGAAGCGCTTGCCGCAAGTATTGTCTTTGCCCGGGGGGCAGTAGCAATCACGCCCCCAATCCCGGAAACTCTCGGCAATCTGCTTGAGCTGGGGATCGTTGGTGAACACCGCTCCGCCTTCGCCCATGGTGATATGGTGCGCAGGATAGAAGCTCAGAGTGCCGATATCGCCGAAGGTCCCCACCATCTTGCCGTCATAGGTTGATCCCAGCGCGTCGCAGCAATCCTCGATCAGCCACAGATTATATTTCTTGCACAGGGAGGTGATGATCGACAGGTTGTAGGGATTGCCGAGGGTATGGGCCAGCATGATGGCCTTGGTTCGTGGCGTGATGGCGGCTTCGATCTTCGAGGCATCGATATTGTACGTTCCGACTTCCACGTCGACGAAGACCGGCACCGCACCAAATTGGAGGATGGGGTTGACCGTCGTAGGAAAGCCGGCGGCCACGCCGATGACCTCGTCGCCCGGAATGATGGCGCGAGCCCCGAGCTTGGGGGATGTCAGGGTGGAGAAGGCGACCAAGTTCGCCGACGAGCCCGAATTGACAGTAATGAGGTAGTCGACACCGATGAATCTAGCCAGCGCGGCTTCGAACTGGTCGTTAAAGCGGCCAGTCGTGAGCCATCCATCCAGTGAGGCCTCGACCATCATTTTCAGTTCTGCGGCATCGATCAGTTTTCCCGAGGGAGGAATCGTCGTCACGCCAGGTTCGAAAGGCCGGGGAGCCAGCGCCAGGGCTGCGTATTCATCGACCAGAGCAGCGATCTGCTGGCGGATCTGTAGGGTTTTGGCTTGTTGCATGACTTAATCTGCGTGGGTAAGCGATCCATAATGGCGGATCTGGTCCAAGGTAAGCGCACGGATATCGGCGCCTTGCATACGTCGTTTGGCCCACTCTGTGACGAGTTTCAAGGCTTCTTCCAGGCGCAGCCTGGGCTGCCAATTCAATTCCTGCATCGCACTGGTGCTGTCCAGGCGCAGTTGCCCGGCCTCATGATGTTGCAGAGATGCGCTATTGATCCAGCTGGCACCGTCACCCCAGAGGTCTGCCATCTTGTCGGCAATCCACGATACGGGACGGGTGTCTTCTGCATGGGGACCGAAATTCCAGGCCTGCGCGAACCGCGGGCCCTGCTCGTGCAGCAGTTCGGCCAAGCGCGCATAGCCTGCGAGCGGCTCGAGAACGTGTTGCCAAGGCCGTACCGATGCCGGCGACCGTATGCCCGCGGGCTCGCCTCGGGCAAAGGCGGCCAGGATATCCGGAATCAGGCGGTTGTCCGCCCAGTCGCCGCCTCCAATGACATTGCCCGCCCGCGCCGTGGCCAAGCCGACACCGTGACTGTCGAACCTCTCCGGGCTGAAGAACGAGCTTCGGAAACAGGCACTGACAAGTTCAGAACAGGCCTTGCTGTTGCTGTAGGGGTCATGGCCACCCAGGCGTTCATTTTCCCGGTAGGGCCAGGACCACTCGCGGTTTTCATAGCATTTGTCGGTAGTGACATTCACCACTGCGCGCACGCTACCGGTCTGCCGCACTGCTTCCAGCAAATGCACCGTACCCATGACATTGGTCGCGTAGGTCTCAACCGGATGGCTGTACGAATATCCGACCAGAGGCTGCGCAGCCAGATGCAGAACGATTTCTGGTCGAGATTGTCGCAGGGCGTCGAACAAGCAGGCCTGATCGCGTATATCGCCGTTGATCGAACGCATGCCCGTGGCGACGGATGCTTCTTCGAACAGGCTGGGCTCGGTCGGTGGAGGCAATGCGAAGCCGGTCACTTCGGCTTGGGCGTCTTGCAGCATCAAACTCAGCCAACTTCCTTTGAATCCAGTATGACCGGTGATGAAAACCCTGCGGCCAGCCCAAAACGCGCGATTCATGACCACACCTTCCAAGGTGCGTTACCGCCGCACCAAAGGCTTTCAAGGTAATTCTTGTCACGCAGGGTATCCATCGGCTGCCAGAAGCCCTCATGGCGGAACGCAGACAGTTCGCCTTTTGTGGCCAAGGCTTCCAGCGGATCGGCTTCCCACACGGTGTGGTCACCCTCGATGAGGTCGATCACCTTGGGCGAGAGCACGAAAAAGCCGCCGTTGATCATGTTGCCGTCACCCTTGGGTTTTTCCTTGAAACTGCGGACCTTGTTTCCGGCAAGGTCTAGCGCGCCGAAGCGGCCTGGAGGGTAGGTTGCGGTCAGCGTTGCCAAGGTCTTCTGTGAGCGATGGAAGTCCAGAAGCTGCGCAATATCGACGTTGCCCACGCCATCGCCATAGGTAAAGAAGAAAGCTTCCTCGTCCTGCAGGTAGGGAGCCGCACGCTTTAGCCGTCCACCCGTCATGGTGTCGATGCCAGTGTTGAGCAAGGTGATACGCCAGGGCTCGGCGTAGCGATGCAAGACTTCCATGCTGTTCTGACTCAGGTCCAGCGTGACGTCCGACATGTGCAGGAAGTAGTTGGCGAAATACTCCTTGATCACGTAACCGCGATAGCCGCAGCATATGATGAAGTCATTCACGCCGAAGTGGGAATAGATCTTCATGATGTGCCAGAGAATCGGCATGCCGCCTACCTCTACCATCGGTTTGGGTTTGATGTCGGTCTCTTCCGAGATGCGCGTGCCAAGCCCGCCGGCCAGGATGACTGCTTTCATCTCATTCGGTGCTCACAGGGACTTCAAAACCGTGCTGCTTGAGCAATGCGTGCTGTTTGGCTTGAGAAAGATCGTGAGCGACCATCTCTTCGATCATCTGGTCGACGGTGATTTCCGGTACCCAGCCAAGTTTTTCCTTTGCCTTGGTTGGGTCCCCCAGCAGGGTCTCCACTTCGGTAGGGCGGAAGTAACGCGGGTCGATGCGAACGATCTCACGGTCACTCCAGTATCCGACCTCATCCACACCCTGGCCCTTCCAGGTCAGTTGCATACCCAGGGCCGCAGCTGTCTTCTCGATGAACGAGCGCACGCTGATCTGTACGCCGGTGGCAATGACGAAGTCCTCTGGCTGCTCTTGCTGCAGCATCAGCCATTGCATGCGTACATAGTCACGGGCGTGACCCCAGTCGCGCAATGCATCGATGTTGCCCATATACAGGCATTCTTCGAGGCCTTGGCTGATATTGGCCAGACCACGCGTGATCTTGCGGGTCACGAAGGTCTCGCCGCGGCGTGGGCTCTCGTGGTTGAACAGGATGCCGTTGCATGCATAGATTCCGTAAGCTTCTCGGTAGTTGACGGTGATCCAGTAGGCGTACATCTTGGCAACGGCATAGGGGCTGCGCGGATAGAACGGGGTGGTCTCACTCTGTGGCGTTTCCTGTACTAGACCATAGAGTTCGCTGGTGCTGGCCTGGTAGAAGCGGGTCTTCTTTTCCAGACCCAGAATACGGATGGCTTCCAGGATCCGCAGCGTACCGATGGCATCGACATCGGCGGTGTATTCCGGACTTTCGAAGCTGACTGCTACGTGACTTTGTGCGCCGAGATTGTAAATCTCGTCCGGCTGGGTTTCCTGGATGATGCGAATCAGGTTGCTAGTGTCGCTCAAGTCGCCGTAGTGCAATTTGAAATTGCTGTTTTCGATATGCGGATCCTGGTAGATGTGGTCGATCCGCTGGGTGTTGAACAGGCTGGCACGGCGCTTGATGCCGTGCACGATGTAACCCTTTTCCAGCAGGAATTCCGCCAGATAGGAGCCGTCTTGGCCGGTGACGCCGGTGATCAGGGCCACTTTTTGCATCGATTGGGAAGAGGTTGTCATGCCGAATAGACTTTCAGAAATTCACGATAGGTAATGTTGAGCCCTTGTCGCAGGTCGACCTTGGCCTTCCATCCCAGTGACGCAAGGCGGGAACTGTCCATCAGTTTGCGGGGTGTGCCATCGGGTTTGCTGGCGTCGAACTTCAATTCGCCCGTATATCCTACAGTCTCTGCCACCAGCGCTGCCAATTCTCGAATGCTCACGTCACTGCCGTAGCCCACGTTGATGTGGCTGAGCATCGGCGTGGTGTGGCGCTGATATTCCTCTGCCGGAAGCTGCATGACATGTACGCAGGCCGCCGCCATGTCGTCCACGTACAGGAATTCGCGCATGGGTGTGCCGCTTCCCCATACGACCACCTCGGGTTTCTGGTTCAGTTTGGCCTCGTGGAAACGTCTGATCAATGCCGGAATCACATGCGAATTGTCCGGATGGTAGTTGTCGCCCTCACCGTAGAGGTTGGTCGGCATGACGCTGCGGTAGTCGATCTGATGGGAGGAGCCGTACTGGCGGTTGTAGCTTTCACAGAGCTTAATCCCCGCAATCTTGGCTATCGCATAGGGTTCGTTGGTCGGCTCAAGTTGCCCGGTCAGCAATGCATCTTCCTTGATCGGCTGTGCGGCAAACTTGGGATAGATGCAGCTGGAACCCAGGAACAGCAGTTTCGTCACGCCAGCGCGAAAGGCTGAATCGATGACATTGGCCTGAATCATCAGATTTTGGTGGATGAACTCAGCCGGGTAAGTGTTGTTGGCATGAATGCCGCCCACTTTGGCGGCAGCGAGGTAGACCTCGTCAGGCCGCTCACGGTCAAAGAACTCCTTGACTTCCTGCTGACTGGTCAGGTCCAGTTCCGCGTGTGTCCTGACAATAATATTGCCGTGACCTGCGTTACGCAGTTGGCGGACGATCGCGGAGCCAACCATACCCCGGTGTCCGGCTACATAAATCTTTTTGCTGGCTGTCATTGCGGCGGTGCTCATAGCGTTGGATGGAAGAGGAGGCAGTCAACTCGACCTGCTTCCAGGCCCGGATCAATTTCATTTGCGCTGTTGTTGTTCGATGCTGTCGGTCAGCCTTCAAGGGCTGTCCCAGCGCCTCTGTCATGTCGTCAACCCGCTGGATCCCATTAACTTACCGTCCTGACGGTGAAAGGGCGAGGACGGAGTGCCACTCCTTTCATTGTTGTTTTGCATGGGCGCCGATGCAGATCAATGCTGAGGGCAAATACCAGATGTCCCCTCATTCACCGAGAAAATGCTCGATTTGTTGAGTGGTTGACTAAACATTATATTGTATCATGACGGCTCTTCTCTGCGTCTGCGGGCTTGCATTGGTGCAATATAAGATATATTTTTCATATATCTGTCGCGGATGGTTTTTACCCTCCCTCATTAACGACATTGAGATTTTCTCGAGAACGGAATCATGAAGCGATGTTTTGATGTTGTCAGTGCGTTGTTTGCTGCAGTATTGCTTCTTGTTCCCTGCATTGTCGTTTATCTCTTCGTGATTTTGACTTCTTCCGGCCCGGCTATTTACTGGTCTGATCGTGTGGGCCGGAACAATAAAATCTTCCGCATGCCCAAGTTCCGGACGATGCGGGTCAATACGCCAGCAGTGGCCACACATCTGTTGGCCGATCCGAAAACGCATTTGACCCCGATCGGTGGATTCCTGCGTAAGAGCAGTCTGGATGAACTGCCCCAGCTGTGGTGCATCCTCAAGGGCGACATGAGTTTCGTAGGGCCGCGCCCGGCGCTATACAATCAGGAGGATCTCATCCAGATGCGTACTCTCAAGGGTGTCTCTGAATTGACGCCCGGGTTGACAGGGTGGGCGCAGATCAATGGTCGGGACGAATTGCCGCTCGATGTCAAGGTTCAATTCGACGTGGAATATCTGACGCGCCGTTCCTTCTTTTTCGACCTCTATATCATCTGGGAGACTGCTCGCAAGGTACTCAGCCGTAGTGGTGTATCTCATTAGAGCCGGTTCATGCGACGACAAATCATTCATCTGCCCCGTGCGACCAAGCAGGGTATTGCCATTGCGGTCGACGTTTTCATTTGTATCCTGTCGACCTGGATAGCGTTTTCGCTGCGGCTGGATACCTTGCACTTCCCCGAGGGCTACCAATGGCATGCCTATCAGGTCGCACCTTTGCTTTCTTTGCCGATCTTTTTGCGGTTCGGGCTCTATCGTGCCGTCTTCCGGTATACCGGGATCGCGGCCATGGTGTCCATAGCCAAGGCAGTGGCGGTGTATGGTGCTATCTACTTCCTCTTCCTGCTGTGGATGGGCTTGCCCGGCGTGCCGCGTTCTGTTGGTGTCCTCCAGCCGTTGCTGATGTTTTCCATGGTAGGCGGTACGCGCGCCTTTGCGCGTTTGTGGCTCAGCCAAGCTGATGGCGAGCATGGCGCGCAGCGACCCTCGCGCATGCTCATTTATGGTGCCGGATCTGCAGGTGCGCAGATCGCCGACGTGCTGCATCGACGTCGCCAGTTCCGGGTTATCGGTTTCCTGGATGACCAGCCGGAAATGGCCGGCAAGCTGATCAACAATCTCAAGGTCTACCCGGCATCAGAGGTCGAGCGGGTCATTGGCATGTTTGCCGTCACCGATGTGCTGCTCGCAGTGCCTTCGGCTTCACGGGCCCGTCGTAACGAGATCATCGAGCAATTGCGTAAATTCCATGTGCATGTCAGTTCCTTGCCCGATCTTTCCGATCTCGCCAAGGGCCGCGTCAAGGTGGCTGACATCCACGAGTTGGATATCATCGATCTCCTGGGGCGTGAACCGGTTGCGCCCAATCTCACTCTGATCAGTCGGAACATCAGCGACAAGGTCGTTCTGGTGACCGGCGCGGGCGGCAGCATCGGAAGCGAACTGTGCCGTCAGATCATTGCGGCGCAACCCAGCCATCTGCTGCTGCTCGATCACAACGAATTCAGTCTTTATAGCATCCACAAGGAGCTACTCAAGGAAGTGGAGAGCCAAGGCAGCGATATCCACCTGATTCCTTTGCTGGGCAGTATCAAGGACTATGATCGCATTGAGCAAATTTGCCGCACCTGGCGTCCTCGTACTATCTATCATGCGGCTGCCTACAAGCATGTTCCGCTGGTCGAGCACAATCCGGCCGAAGGTATCCGCAACAACGTTCTTGGTACCTACAACGTTGCCCGCGCAGCCATCGCATGGGGCGTGCAGGATTTCGTGCTGGTCAGTACCGATAAGGCGGTACGCCCGACCAATATCATGGGCGCGACCAAGCGTGTGGCAGAGATGATCCTGCAGGCGCTGGCCAGCAGCCCGTCAGTGTGCCTCAGCTTGGACGAGCGGTACGAGCAGCTAACCCCGGTCCGCACCCGTTTTTCCATGGTGCGATTCGGCAACGTACTTGACTCTTCTGGTTCCGTGGTTCCGCTCTTCCGCCAGCAGATCAGTTTGGGTGGCCCGATTACGCTGACAGATCGCGAGGTCACTCGTTATTTCATGACGATTCCTGAAGCGGCGCAGCTGGTCATACAGGCCGCCGCCATGGCTGAAGGCGGGGATGTATTCCTGCTGGAAATGGGCGAGCCGATCAAGATCATTGACTTGGCTTACCGCATGGTGCAGCTCTCGGGACTGACGGTCCGCGACGAGCAGCGTCCCCAAGGGGATATCGAGATTCAGGTGACTGGCTTGCGCCCAGGTGAAAAGCTTTACGAAGAACTCCTCATCGGAGAAAATGCGAAGCGTACTGCCCATCCCCGTATTTTGCGCGCCCATGAGGAACATTTGCTGTGGCCGGAGTTGAAGGCCCGATTGGTGCAACTCGTGACGTTGCTGGAAGCCAATGACGTGGACGCGATCCGAGGTCTGTTGGCCGCCCTGGTAACAGGCTATGAGCCAGCTGGAGAGATCGTGGACTGGATCAACATTGCCGAGGTGCACTCAACCGAAGACCTTTCCAAGCTGCCTGCTTGAGCTGTTTAATCTTCCTTCACGTAGTCCTGACGTATTGATGCCATCAATGACCATCCTCTCCCATTCCATCTTCAAAGCCTACGACATCCGCGGCATCATCGACAAAACCCTGGACGCCCAGGTCGCCTATCAGATCGGTCAGGCCTTCGGCGCTGCCGCGCTGGCCAAAGGACAAAAGAAGGTCGTGATCGGCCGTGACGGTCGCCTGTCCGGCCCTGCGCTGGCCGCTGCGCTGGCCAAGGGTTTGCAGTCAGTGGGTGTGGACGTGATCGACCTGGGCATGGTCGCGACCCCCATGGTCTATTTCGGCACCCACGTGCTGGACACCCAGTCGGGCATCATGGTCACCGGCAGCCACAACCCGCCCGACTACAACGGCTTCAAGATGGTGCTGGCGGGCGAGGCCATCCATGGAGAGACCATCCAGGCCCTGTACCACGCCATCGTCAAGGGTGAATTCCCGCAGGGCACCGGCAGCTACAGCACGCATGACATCAAGGACGCCTACATTGCCCGCATGATCTCGGACGTCAAGCTGGCGCGCCCGCTGAAGATCGCCGTCGATTGTGGTAATGGCGTGGCCGGCGCTTTCGCCGCTGAGATCTACCGTGCACTTGGCTGCGAAGTGACTGAATTGTTCTGTGAGGTCGACGGCAACTTCCCCAATCACCATCCCGATCCGGCACACCCGGAAAATCTGCAGGATCTCATTCGGTGCCTGCAGGAAACCGACAATGAACTCGGCCTGGCCTTCGACGGCGACGGCGACCGCCTCGGCCTGGTGACCAAGGACGGCCAGATCATCTACCCGGACCGCCAACTGATGCTCTTCGCCGAAGATGTGCTGACCCGCAATCCGGGCAAGCAAATCCTCTACGACGTCAAGTGCACCCGCCACCTGGCACCCTGGATCAGCGCCCGCGGAGGGCAGCCGCTGATGTGGAAGACCGGCCACTCGCTGGTCAAGGCCAAGCTGCGTGAAACGGGTGCGCCCTTGGGCGGCGAGATGAGCGGTCACATCTTCTTCAAGGACCGCTGGTTCGGTTTCGACGACGGTCTCTATGCCGGCGTGCGGATGCTGGAACTGATGGCGCGCCAGAGCGACCCGTCGGCGATCCTCAATGCGCTGCCCCAATCGGTCAGCACCCCGGAACTGCAACTGCAGCTGCAGGAAGGTGAGAACGTCGCGTTGATCGGCAAGCTGCAAAGCGATGCCAAGTTCGAGGGCGCCCAGGACATCATTACCATCGACGGTCTGCGCGTGGAATATGCCGATGGCTTTGGTCTGGCGCGGTCCTCCAATACCACGCCAGTAGTGGTGCTGCGCTTCGAGGCCGAGACTGCGGAAGCGCTGGCGCGCATTCAGGGTGAGTTCCGCAAGGTCATCCTGGCAGCTCGTCCCGACGTCGCACTGCCGTTCTGACGGCTTGATGAGGTAAGATGCTGGCCCACAGTTAAGTTCAGCCAGAGTGGGCCAGCCTTGAAAATCCTAATCGTCCGCGTTTCCTCCTTGGGGGACGTCGTCCACAACATGCCGATGGTCGCGGACATCCATCGCCATTTTCCTGCCGCACAGATCGACTGGGTGGTGGAGGAGGCCTATACCAGCCTCGTCCGCCTCAATCCCCACGTCCACAATGTGATTCCGATTGCCTTGCGTCGCTGGCGCAAGACCTTGTTCTCTGCCGCCACGCGCGCCGAGATCGCGGCTTTCCGAAGGCAACTGCGCGCCGAACGCTACGACGTGGTGTTCGATACTCAGGGCCTGCTCAAGACCAGCGTGGTCATGCGCATGGCGCGGCTGGCCGATCAGGGGCGTCGCGTGGGCCTGGCCAATGCCACCGAGGGATCGGGCTATGAGCCGCTCTCACGGGTCTTCCATGACCAGAGCATCACAGTCGCTCGGCGCACCCATGCCGTCATGCGCGCGCGCCTGGTGGCTGCCGGTGCATTGGGCTACCAGGTCGAGGGTGAGCCCGATTTCGCTCTGCAGGCACCGCAACCGGCACGCTGGCCCTGGATGCCGGAGATTCCTTATGCGGTCTTCTTCCATGGCACCGCACGTGCCGCCAAGCAGTGGCCGCAGGCACAATGGATTCGGTTGGGGCAGGACCTGTCGGCTCGCGGCCTGCCGGTGTTGTTGCCGTGGGGCAGCGCACGGGAACAGGCGGCCGCGCAGCAACTGGCAGCGGGCATTCCCGGGGCCACCGTGTTGCCGGCATTGCCGCTGATGCAGGCGGTGGCGCTGGTACAGCAGGCAAGACTGGTGATCGGGCTGGATACCGGCCTGACCCACATCGCCGCTGCCTACTGCAAGCCCACGGTCGAGCTCTATTGTGACTCTCCGCGCTGGAAAACCGAAGGTGACTGGTCGCCTCGGATCGTCAACCTGGGGGATCTGGGAGCGCCGCCGGCCGAGGATGCTGTGCTGTCCGCCGCACTGGGTTTGCTGGACTGAGGGCTCCCGACCGGTCAAGGCATCGACCCGGATTATTGAAACAGATCAAATCCCGGTGGCAAACTGTCAAACCTGGCCTCCCAGCCGCTTGTGGCGGGGTTTTGCGGCCACCGGTGGCGCCAGCATCACCACACGGCGTTGACGCTTGCGGGCATAATACGCGCCATGGAATCGCAAATTATCGAGATCGGCCTGAATGAATGGCGGGTCAACAATCCCAATCAGGAATGGATCGCCGCGCTGGAAGCCGGCAAGGTGCTGTATTTCCCGCACTTGGCCTTTCAGCTGATGCAGTCCGAGCAGATGCTGCTCGATCCGGCGGTGCGTGCTCCGAAGTCCCGCAATATCAGCCTGGACGCGCGGGGACATATTAAAGGGGCCGCTGGTGGCACGGAGCAGCAACTGGCCCTGGCCGCCATGGTGGGGCGCTTCCGCGAGCAGGCGCTGTCGCTGGTACATACTCTCCTGCCCAAGTATCGCGATGCCCTGCGAGTGGCGCCCACCAGTTATCGGCCGATGCAGGTGGAAACCCGTGCCCAGTCTTGGCGGGCTGACGACCGCCGCATGCACGTCGACGCGTTTCCATCACGGCCGAACTATGGCGAGCGTATCCTGCGCGTGTTCACCAATATCAACCCGGAAGGCGTGCCGCGTGTCTGGCGTGTAGGCGAGCCTTTTGAAACCGTGGCCCGGCGCTTTCTGCCGCGCGCCAAGCCCTACGTCCCGTGGCAGGCGAGTGTACTGAAGGCATTGCATGTCACCAAGTCCCTGCGCAGCGAGTACGATCACCTGATGCTCCAGCTGCACGACGGCATGAAGGGTGACATGCAATACCAGCAGAATGCCCAGCAGGTCTCCATGCCCTTTGCCGCCGGCTCGGTCTGGATCTGCTTCTCCGATCAGGCGTCCCACGCCGTCATGTCAGGCCAATACATGATGGAGCAGACCCTGCACCTGGCACCGGAACAGCAATACGATCCGCAATCCAGTCCGCTGGCCATCCTCACACGGCTGGTCGGCCATCCCCTGGTCTGAGATGCGGCTGCTGTATTCCCTGATCTGGTGGCTGGTGCTGCCGCTGGTGTTGCTGCGTCTCTGGAGGCGTGGCAGCAAGGAGCCTGGCTACCGGGCGCATGTGAGCGAACGGCTGGGCGTCTATCCACGCCTGCCTGATCCGCAGGCGCGTTTCATCTGGGTGCACGCGGTGTCGGTCGGAGAGACCCGCGCCGCCGAGCCCCTCATCGACGCCCTGTTGCAGCAATATCCTCAGCATTCCATCCTTCTGACCTGCATGACCGCCACGGGTCGGGCTACCGGAGCCCAGGTCTATGGCAAGCACGGCGCGCGCGTGGTGCAAAGCTTCTTGCCGTATGACATCGGATGGATGTGCGCCCGTTTCCTGCGTCACTTTCGTCCAGAAGTATGCGTGCTGATGGAAACCGAAGTCTGGCCCAACATGATCGCTCAATGCCGCCGGTACCAGGTGCCAGTGATGCTGGCCAACGCCCGTTTGTCGGAGCGCTCGCTGCGACGTGGGCTGCGTTTTGCGGCTCTGTTGAGGCCAGCGGCCGCGTCCATCCATGTTGTGGCAGCGCAATCGGATGCCGATGCGCAGCGTCTTCGTGCCTTCGGCGCGCGCCAGGTCGTCGTTACCGGTAGCCTCAAGTTCGACGTTGATCCCCCTGTTGCCGTGGTGGCGCGCGGCCTGGAATGGAAACGCCGGATTGGGGCGCGCCAGGTGCTGCTGTGCGCCAGTACGCGGGAAGGGGAGGAGGTCCTGATTCTTGATGCATTGGCCAGGGAAGGTCGGTCTGACTGGCTGACGGTCATCGTGCCGCGTCACCCTCAGCGATTCGACGAGGTCGCCGACATGATCGGCGCGCGCGGCCTGCGCGTACAGCGACGCTCTGCACTGGAGCAGGACGCCGACTTGCGGGATGTGGATGTCCTGCTGGGTGATTCCATGGGGGAGATGTTCGCCTACTATGCGCTCTGCGATGTCGCCTTCATCGGAGGCAGTCTGTTGCCGCTCGGCGGGCAAAACCTGATTGAGGCACTCGCCCTGGGCAAGCCGGTGTTGATCGGCCCACATACTTTCAATTTCCAGCGTATTACAGAAGATGCCATTGCCGATGGCGCAGCCACCCGTGTGGAGAATGCGGACACATTGCTACGCCAGTGGAGAGAACTTGTGTCCAACCACAAGAGCATGGATGATAAGTCGCGGTCCGCGAAGGTCTTTGCGCAACGTCATCAGGGCGCAACCGGTCGAACTCTTTCTCTGCTGGAGGGGTTCTTGAAGGATGGTCAGGCCCGGCGATAGGCGTCGACGGTTTTCTGAAAAGCGTCGTCGACCGTTACCCTGGGAGTCCAGCCGAGCAGATCGCGGTTCTTGCTGATGTCGACCTGCAGTGAGCCGCAAAGGCGCTGTGCGATCCCGGGCTTGCCCACCAGGCGTGCTGCCAGCGTTAACCAGGAAGCCGGTAGCGGAGGCAGGAGCGGCGACCTGCCCAGGGCATGGGCAATGCGTCTGAGCATGGCCGTGGTCGAAAGGTCTTCTCCATCCGACGCCAGGAATACCTGGTTCGCGGCATTCGGATGGGCTAGGCAGACGCTGATCAAGTCCACCAGGTTATCCAGTGCTACCAGGCTACGACGGTTGTTCGTGATGCCACCAAGGGGTAGTGGCACTCCTTTATCCAGCCAGCGGATCATGCTCAGGAAATTGGCTTTGACTCCTGGGCCATAGATCAACACCGGTCTTATCACCACCAATTCCATAGTGCCATGGCGCAGCAGCTCCCCCAGTGCCTGTTCGGCTTCCAGCTTGGAAATGCCATAGGGATCGGCCGGAGCGGGTATATCGTCGGCAGTAAAGGGGTGTCCAGATTGAGTTTCCTCGCCATTGACCTTGATCGAACTGATGAAGATGAATCGTCGGACCCCCGCCTGCTGCGCTTGACGTGCCAGTGCCAGTGTTCCTTCGACGTTGGTCCTGCGGAATTCCGACAGGGGGTCGCCAGCGGTCTCGTTCATCACGTGTACACGGGCCGCGCAGTGGATCACCGCATCCATGTCATCCAGCGCGGCGGACCAGTCGGTCTCTGGCGTCAGCCCTTCCACGGCCAGTTTTTCCAGGTTGTCGTAGTTCAAGGCCAGGTTGGCAGCGCGGCGAAGTGCCGCCCGCAAATGATGGCCACCTTCGCAAGCAAGTTTGCGAATCAAAGCTTGGCCAACGAAACCGGAAGCGCCTGTTATAAGAATACGCATGGAGAGATAGGGAGCAGCGGGGAAAGGATGCCAATACTATCATCGCGTCCTGTAGCAGCCGGTGAATACAGGCGGTCAGCCTGGCCTGGCGCGTCGTTTGGAGGGGGGATGAACTCGGGTGGATATTGAGAAAGAAGGTTGATCGTTCCGGGCCCTGTAAATTATTTTCGAATATTTTAGAAAAAGGTCTTGCGCGGTGTTGGGTGGGTTGCTATAGTTCGCCCCCTGCTGACGCGACACACGAAGCGAAGTTGAAAAACAGAGCGACGAAGGTGGGCGAGGCAGATGAGTAGTGAAGCAGGTTGAAGGGCGTTTTAAATGGAAGTCGTCGAGCGGTAGCAAAAGCGAAGACGAAAAAATTTAAAACGAATCGCAAAAAAGTAGTTGACGCGATGAACTAACTGCTACATAATCTCGTTTCTCTGCTGCTGACGAACACAACGATTCGCAGCGATGCAAACAGCGCCAAGCGCGTTTGATGCAGATGATCTTT
>NZ_JADWMY010000004.1 GCF_015767275.1 Herbaspirillum sp. AP02 | reverse complement strand
CTTTGGTCCCCGCCACCCCCGCCGCCGCCCGTAGTGACTCGCTCGGCTGTTCCGAAAGTAGCCTGCGGCAGAGCCAGGAACTGCAGGGCAGCGACTTCAGTTTCTATCGCAAGCGGGTCGCGGGCCGGGAGTTGTCCCAGGTGTACACACCGGCCTCGGATCGCGGCTTCCTGGTGGGCATCTCGATGACACCGCAGCACCGTCGCAGCATTTTTCGGGGGCGCCAGGCAGCCCAGTTCGCGTTCGAGACCGGCGCAGTCTATACCCGGGATTTTTCCGAAGACTATCGTGCCGACCTGCTGGGACCCTTCGATTTCCTGTTGGTGGAATTGCCGCTGGCCTGGTTCCATGCGGCCAGCGAGGAGTTGCGCGGCCGGCGGGTCAATGGACTGGCCACCGTGACCGGCCAGTCCGACGCCGTGCTGGCCCACCTGGCATGTGCGCTGGCCCCGGCCCTGGCCCTGCCAGGATCCGACAGCCTGCTGTTCGCCGACCAGCTTGGCGTGGCCATCGGCACCCATCTGCTGCAGCGTTATGGCGGCGCCTCCACGCCGGCCTCGCGCACCGCGCGCCTGTCGCGCCTGCATGAAGAGCGGGCCAAGCAGATGCTGTTGCAGAAGAGCAAGGACAAGATTTCCATTCCGGACATTGCGCGCGAGTGCAATATGTCAGCCAGCTATTTCCTGCGGGCCTTCAAGGCCAGCACCGGGCATACGCCGCACCAGTGGCTGATGGTCCAGCGCGTCGAGACGGCGCGCCACTACCTGCGTCACACCCCGCTCTCCCTGGCCGAGATTGCGGTGGCCTGCGAATTCTATGACCAGAGTCATTTCAGCCGCGTGTTCGCGCAGGTGGCCGGCACCACCCCCGGCGCCTGGCGGCG
Source organism: Herbaspirillum sp. AP02 (assembly GCF_015767275.1). Taxonomy (GTDB): domain Bacteria; phylum Pseudomonadota; class Gammaproteobacteria; order Burkholderiales; family Burkholderiaceae_D; genus Herbaspirillum. Next base: position 350,535 of record NZ_JADWMY010000004.1, on the reverse strand, counting down.
TAGCCAGCGCTGAGCAGGGGGCGCAGGCCCTCAAGGCACGCGCGGCAGGTCGAAGCTGAAGATGCTGCCGCCGGAGGGGGCTGCGGCCACGCGCAGGCGTCCCCGATGGCTCTCGATGATGGAGCGGCAGATCGCCAGGCCCATGCCCATGCCGTTTTCCTTGGTGGTGTAGAAGGCATCGAAGATGCGCGACATCGCCTCGGGCGCGATCCCCTCACCGCTATCCTGCACCCTGACCTCGACTCGCTGCTCGTCGCAGCAACTGGCGCTGATGCTCAGGGTGCGTACCTTCTTCGGCATCTTCTCGGGCAACGCGTCCATGGCATCGAGGGCATTGACCACCAGGTTCAGCAAGACCTGTTGCAGTTGCACCTGGTCGCCCAGCACGTAGACGTCCGCCGGATTGAGCGCCAGGCTCAGCGATACCTCGCGCCGCTCCAATTCACTGCGCGAAATCATCAGGATATGCCGGATCAGCGCAGGCAAGTTGACCCGTGTGAAGGACGGCTCGGCATTGCGCGTCAGGTCCCGCAGGCCGCTGATGATGCCGGCCGCGCGCTGCCCCTCGGAAATGATGTCGCGCAGCCCGGCGCGGGCGTGCTCCAGCTCGGGCGCGGCCCGGTTCAGCCAGCGCAGGCTGGCGCCGGCATTGGAGACGATGGACATCAGCGGCTGGTTGATTTCGTGGGCGATGGAGGCCGTCAGCTGGCCGACGGTATTGGCGCGGGAGACCCGCTCCATGTCGATCTGGGCGGCGCGGATCGCATATTCGGCCTGGCGTCGCACGGTGATGTCGGTGGCAGTCCCCACATATTCGATGAAGGTTCCTTCCAGCCACACCGGTTTGCCGATGCCCGACAGGTAGCGCACCTCGCCGGTGTCCTGGCGGCAGATGCGGTGCTCCACGCGGATGGTGCCGCCCATGGCGACGGCGGCATTGACGGTATCGATCACTTCCTGCCGATCATCGGGATGCATGATGGCGGCAAACTCGTCATAGGTGATGCAGTTGCGGCCCGGTTCCAGGCCGTAGATGCGGCACAGTTCGTCGGAGCAGAACATCAGGTCTTCCCGCACCAGGTAGCGCATGCTGCCGGTATGGTTGAAGCGCTCGCCCTGCTTGAGCAGCTCGCGGCTGGTACGCAGTTCCTGTTCGATGCAAAGCAGTTGCTCGTTTTCCTGCAGCAGCTGCGCGTGCGCGTTGGCATTGGCCAGCGCCACTGCCGCGTGGGCGGCGAGCTGGCCGGCGAGGTGGGCCTGATGTTGCGCCGGTGTCGTCTCGTAGTAGAGATACAGCCAACCCTGTTGCACGCCCTGATGCAGCAAGGAGAGCGACAGCGCAGCACCGGCCAGTTCCACGGCCGTGGCGACGCGGTCGCGCAGGGCGTCTTCGCCGGGGTCGTCCGCCCGGCGGGTCTCGGCTTCGATCACCGGCACTCCGCCCTGCTGGCGCACCAGCAGGCAGCGCCGGGCGCCGGCCAGCAGGCAGAGTGTGTGGGTGATCGCGGCCTTGAGCCGATCCGGGTCGACTATTGCGCTGAGGTTGCGCAGGGCCTGCAGCAGGGCATCGTTGTCCTCGGCAGACGATGGGGCGGACGGCATGTGTGCTCCTGGAGAATGGACAAGATGGTCAAGACGGGGAAGTGCCGTATTGTGCCGTATCGCGTCGTCTTGCGTCGTCTTGCGTCCAAGCGTGACGCGGGGCATCAGCTCGCTCGCGGCGTTCGCCAGCCCGTCAGCGGCGGCCATAGAGCAGGGTGGCGCTCAGCAGTACCAGCAACGTATCGGCGTCGACTGGCTTGGCCAGCAGCGGGATACCCAGTGAAGTGGCGCGCATGCGGTGCGGTGGGCTGACCTGGGCCGAGATGAACAGCACCGGCAGGTCTGGCCGCAGGCTGGCCAACTGCTCGGCCAGTTCGAAGCCGCTCATCCGTTTCAACCCGAGGTCGACAATGGCGCAGCACGCCTGGGCCAGGCAGGTGCTGTCCAGGAAATCCTCGGCAGCATCGAAGCTACAGCTGCGGTGCCCGGCCGAATCCAGCAGGTTGCACAAGGCAGCGCGTACCCCTACGTCGTCATCAATCACTGCTACCGGGCGGTGCGGTGACGGCGACGTGTTCTCCCCTTCGCTCATCGTCTTCAGCCATGGTCGGTCGCCGCGCGGAAATCATCGCGGCGCCGGAGTTGCCCGCGCCGGCCGTTGGCGCGGGCCGGCGCAGCTGCGCGCGGCCAGGCCGGCGGCGCGCTGGAAGAAAGTGCTGCAGAAGCAGCGTGGCAGGTGATGCGGCGGTGTGTGATCCGCCCTTGCGGGCGTTGGCTCTGCGGCCAGCTAAAGGTAAAAATTCAAACCGGTAACGCCTTGCTGCCCTGCCGGCCCATGGGCCGGCGGGGTCGCGTTCATTTCTGCTCTGGCGGCGGGGTACCCGTGATCTTGGGAATGCACTCACGGTGGAACCACGATGCCGTCAGCGGTTCACCGGCCAGCTTGCGGCGTACGATCGGCACCAGTTGCTCGCCGATCAACATACCCAGCAGGCCCAGCAGGGCGATGATGGGCGGGGCAGGTGACTGCACCCGTAGGGCGGCATAGATCAGGCCAGCCAGGATGCCCATCAACAGGGAAATCAGATAGGGTTTCATGGGGACTCCCGGATCAGCCGCCAAACAGGTGGCCGACCCCAGTGATCAGACGTTCGCCCAGCACCATGCCGAGCAGGCCGATCAGGGCGATGCCCGGCGGCGCCGGTGAACGCACCTTGAACAAGGCATAGAAGACGCCGATCAGCATGCCGGCGCCCAGTGAAATCAGATAAGCGGACATGGCCCGGCTCCTCGTGAAGATGTCGCAACGCCTCCTATGTTCCCGCCCGTGGAGGGGCCAGAACACAGACGGCGAGGGTAGACGGTATTACTTGGCGGGAACCGGTGCCAGGGTCTTCTGGTTGCCGTGCGGACGCTGTTCGGCCTTGTGCACCATGGTGTAGGCGTAGTCCACGCCCATGCCGTAGGCACCGGAGTGCTCGCGCACGATGTCCATGACGGCGTTGTAGCTTTCCTTGCGGGCCCAGTCACGCTGCCATTCCAGCATCACCTGCTGCCAGGTGACCGGGATCACGCCGGCCTGGATCATGCGCTGCATGGCGTAGTCGTGGGCTTCCTTGGAGGTGCCGCCGGAGGCATCGGCCACCATGTAGATTTCATAGTCGCCTTCGGCCATGGCGCACAGGGCGAAGCTGTTGTTGCAGACCTCGGTCCACAGACCGGCCACGACCACCTTCTTCTTGCCGTTGGCCTTGAGGGCGTCGCGCACCTTCTGGTCATCCCAGGAGTTCATGGAGGTGCGTTCCAGGACGTCGTGCTCCGGGAACACCGACAGCAGTTCCGGATAGGTGTAGCCGGAGAAGCCCTGGGTTTCCACGGTGGTGAAGATGGTGGGGATGTTGAACACCTTGGCCGACTTGGCCAGGGCGACGACATTGTTCTTGAGGACCTGGCGGTCGATCGATTGCACGCCGAAAGCCATTTGCGGCTGGTGGTCGATGATGATGAGCTGGCAGTTCTGCGGGGTCAGCACTTCAAGTTTGGAGTTGGTGGTCATGATGGTTCCGTAGGTGGGTAGTGTATGGAGGAGTGGGGCGGCCCCAGGGCGGGGAGATGCGGCGAGGGCCACCCAGGCAGACGGGAGTGATGCTGCCGGAGGCGATCATAGGCAAGAGGGCAGGGCACTGCCATTATCTGTTCGTATAGCTAGACGCTGGCACGGCGTTTTTGCACACTGCCAACACCAATAAAAGCACATGGGATGACTGGCACGTGAATTTTTGATGACCTCCGCGCCGGCATCGACATGTGCGATCCGCCACCCTCATTCTCCATCGTCCCTGTCTATGTCCGGAGCCTCCATGACGACCGCAACCAGCGTTACCCCCGATCTGATCCTGCTGAACGGCAAGATCCACACCGTTGACAAGCAGAACCCCATTGCCGAGGCCGTTGCCATCGGTGGCGGCAAATTCCTCGACGTCGGCAGCGCCGCCGACGTCATGCGTCTGAAGCAGGCCCAGACCAAGGTGATCGACCTGGGCGGTCGCACCGTTATCCCCGGCCTGAACGACTCCCACCTGCACCTGATCCGCGGTGGCCTGAACTACAACCTGGAACTGCGCTGGGAAGGCGTGCCCTCGCTGGCCGATGCCCTGCGCATGCTCAAGGACCAGGCGGCCCGCACCCCGCACCCGCAATGGGTGCGTGTGGTCGGCGGCTGGACTGAATTCCAGTTCGCCGAGAAGCGCATGCCCACGCTGGAAGAACTGAATGCCGCTGCACCCGATACCCCGGTCTTCGTGCTGCACCTGTATGACCGCGCCCTGCTCAACCGCGCTGCGCTGCAGGCGGTCGGCTATACCAAGGACACCCCCAACCCGCCGGGGGGCGAGATCGTGCGCGATGCCTCGGGCAATCCGACCGGCATGCTCATCGCCCGTCCCAATGCCATGATCCTGTACGCCACCCTGGCCAAGGGACCGACCCTGCCGCAGGAATACCAGGTCAATTCCACCCGCCAGTTCATGCGCGAACTGAACCGTCTGGGCGTGACCAGCGCCATCGACGCTGGCGGCGGCTTCCAGAACTACCCCGATGATTACCAGATCATCAACAAGCTGGCCGCCGATGGACAGTTGACCATCCGCATCGCCTACAACCTCTTTACCCAGAGCAAGGGGGCCGAGCTGAGCGACTTCCAGAAATGGACCGGCATGGTCAAGCCGGGCGATGGCGATGATTTCCTGCGCCATAACGGCGCCGGTGAAATGCTGGTGTTCTCGGCCGCCGACTTCGAGGACTTCCTGGAGCCGCGTCCCGACCTGGCCGATGGCATGGAAGAAGAACTGGAACGGGTGGTGCGCCACCTGGTGTCCAACCGCTGGCCGTTCCGCCTGCACGCCACCTATGACGAGTCGATTTCGCGCATGCTGGACGTGTTCGAGAAGGTCAACCGCGACATTCCCTTCGATGGCCTGCACTGGATGTTCGACCACGCCGAGACCATTACCGAGCGCAACATCGAGCGCGTCAAGGCGCTGGGCGGTGGCATTGCCATCCAGCACCGCATGGCCTTCCAGGGCGAATACTTCATCGACCGCTACGGCGTGGAGGCGGCCGAGCACACCCCGCCGATCGCCAAGATGCTGGAAATGGGCGTGCCGGTCGGCGCCGGTACCGATGCCACCCGCGTGGCCAGCTACAACCCGTGGACTGCGCTGTACTGGCTGGTGTCCGGCCGCACGGTCGGTGGTGCCAAGCTGTATGGGGCCGCCGGCCGCCTGCCACGCGAGACCGCACTGGAACTGTGGACCGCAGGCAGTGCCTGGTTCTCCAGCGAACAGGCCAAGAAGGGCCGCATCCAGGCCGGTCAACTGGCCGACCTGGCGGTGCTGTCGGCCGACTTCTTCAGCGTTCATGAAGATGACATCAAGAGCATCGAATCGGTGATGACCGTGGTCGATGGCAAGGTGGTCTATGGGACCGGTGCGTTTTCCTCGCATGGGCCGGGCGAGATCCCCGTGCTGCCCGAATGGTCGCCGGTGGCCAAGGTGCCGGGACACTATCGTGCCGTGGCAAAGAACGATGCTGCCCGCCAGAAGAAGGCGACCCTGCCGCACGCCTGCGTCGGTTCCTGCGGCGTGCATGGTCACTCCCACGATGTGGCGCGCAAGTCCAGCGTCCCGGTCTCCAACTTCGCCGGCTTCTGGGGCGCGTTGGGTTGCAGCTGCTTCGCGTTCTGATCATGCAGGCGCGCCAACTCCCCCGCCGGCAGGGTCTGCCGGTCCCACCCCTGGACCTGGGGCTGCTGTTCCTGCGCCTGGCGGGCAGCTTCATGTTGTTCTACGTACATGGCCTGCCCAAGCTGTTGCATTACGCCCATGAACTGACCGTGATCGAAGACCCCTTCGGCATGGGGCCGACCGTCTCGCTATGGGCGGCCATCTTTGCCGAGGCGCTTTGCCCCATCCTGATCGCGCTGGGCCTCTTCACCCGCCTGGCCTGCCTGCCCATCATCGGCGTGCTGCTGGTGGCGATGCTGGCGGTGCATCCCGGCTGGAGCATTGCCGAGGGTCAGTTCGGCTGGTTGCTGCTGGTGATCTTCACCTCCATCGCGCTGTGCGGCCCGGGCCAGTGGCGCCTGGGGCGCGGTAGCGCACAGTCATAGGCAACAGTTTTTCATCGTACGGACGACAAGAAGCTGGTTCAACAACAGCCGGACAGTCAGCGGCGGCATATGCCTTGCCGTCGCACCCCCAGCGTTTTTTTCGACCCAACACTTCACCAAGGAGTACATCCATGAGCACCATCACCACCCGCGACGGCACCGAAATCTATTACAAGGACTGGGGCAGTGGCCAACCGGTCGTCTTCGGCCATGGCTGGCCGCTGGACGCCGACATGTGGGAATACCAGATGAATTTCCTGGCCGAGCGCGGTTTCCGCGTGATCGCCTATGATCGCCGTGGCTTCGGTCGTTCCAGCCAGCCCTGGAACGGTTACAACTACGACACCTTTGCCGACGACCTGGCCGAGCTGATGGACAAGCTGGACCTGCAAGGCGCCACCCTGGTGGGCTTCTCCATGGGCGGCGGTGATGTTGCCCGCTATGTCGGTCGCCACGGCAGCAAGCGCGTGGCCAAGGCAGCGCTGCTGGGCGCGGTGACCCCGATCTTTGGTCAGGCACCCGACTTCCCCCAGGGCGTGCCGGCTGAGGTGTTCGCCGGCATCCAGGCCGGTCTGCTGAAGGACCGTGCACAATTCATCAGCGATTTCGCGTCTGTCTTCTTCGGTACCAATCGTCCCGGCAAGGGTGACGCCGTCAGCCCCGGGGTGCTGGGGCAGACCTTCAACATCGCCATGCTGGCCTCGCTCAAGGGAACGCTGGATTGCGTGACCGCCTTCTCCGGCACCGACTTCCGTGAAGACATCAAGAAGTTCAACTTCCCCACCCTGGTGATCCACGGTGACGACGATCAGGTCGTGCCCTTCGCCACCACCGGCAAGCTGGTGGCCGAAATGGTGCCGGGCGCGCAGCTGAAGGTCTACAGTGGCGCCCCGCACGCCCTGTGCGCTACCCACAAGGACCAGATCAACGAAGACCTGCTGGCCTTCCTGAAGGCGTAAGCATCATGAGTCTCGATGCTACCCAACGCCAGCAACTGGAAAAGCGCCGCCTGGCGCCGCTGGCCACGCCTGGCCTGCTCTCCGGGCAGGCCAGCCAGGAAATCGGCGGCGCATTGACCATGCTGCTGGCCGATATCTTCGCCTTGTACCTGAAGACGAAGAATTTCCACTGGCACATGTCCGGGCCGCACTTCCGCGACTACCACCTGTTGCTGGACGACCAGTCCCAGCAGATCATCGCCATCACCGATGCGGTGGCCGAGCGGGTGCGCAAGATCGGCGGCACCACCTTGCGTTCGACCGGGCATATCGGCAAGCTGCAGCGGCTGGCCGACAATGATGCCGACTTCGTCACCCCGTCCGACATGCTGGCCGAACTGCGCGAGGACAACCTGCGCCTGGTCGGCTTCATGATGGCGACCCACGAACTGTGCGATGAGCATGGCGACGTGGCCAGTGCCAGCCTGCTGGAGAACTGGATCGACGAGGCCGAGCAGCGCGCCTGGTTCCTGTTCGAATCGGGCCGCACCTCGGTCTGAAGCGAGCCGGGCCGATGTGGAAATGGGCAGGACCGACGGGGCCTGCCCATTCTTGTTTTTGGATTTTTGTTAAGATCGGGTGCCAGTCCGGGTTTCCCGCTTCTCCTTTTTTATTCCCCAAGCTGATTTTCACGATGCAAGCATCCCCGTCCCGCTTCATGAAACACCTCCGGATACGGGACGATATCGCGCTGGTGCGTGCGGTGCAGGAACCGTCCGGGTTGTCTCCGGCGCCGCCGCCTCCGGTCATCGATATTCCCAGTGACGAGGCTTTCTCTGTCATCGTGCAGTTGCGGGACTTCCCGCATCACAAGCTTTGGCGTGGCCAGCAACTGGTGCATAGCGGCACCCATCATCGCGGCGATATTGCCATCACCGACCTGCGCGAGCAGTGGCGCTGTCAGCACCTGTCGGACTATGACAATGTGCGGCTGCACCTGCCGCGCACGACCATCGAGCAATTGAGCGAGGAGGGTGGGCGTCGTATCAGCGGTCTGGATCAGGTGCAAGCCATCCGTGATCCCGTGGTCTGGCATCTGATTCACGCCATGCTGCCGGCGCTGGGCGGGGCCGCCAATGACAGCGACACGGTCTTCATCGATACCGTCACGCTGGCCCTGCACACCCATCTGTCGCAGCGCTACGGCGGCCAGCCCGTGACGCGTACCAGCGGGCGGCTGGCGGGCTGGCAACAGGTGCGCGCCCGTGAATACATGCTGGCGCATCTGGCCCAGCGTCTGACTCTGGCCGAGATTGCCGCCCACTGCGGCGTGTCGCGCGCCCATTTCGCGCGCGCCTTCAAGCACAGCTTCGGCATGCCGCCGCACGCCTGGCTGCAGCGCCAGCGTGTGACGCTGGCCTGCCGTCTGCTGCGTGAGAGTGACCGTGGCATGACCGCCATCGCCCTCGAATGCGGGTTCTTCGACCAGAGCCATTTCAGCCGGGTATTCAAGCAACTCAAGGGGATGGCGCCGGCAGCCTGGGTGCGCATGCAGCGTTAGGATGCAGCGCCCGGGAGGAGAGCCGCCGCGTCCGCTCGGCCGGCCCGCGTCAGCGATGCCGCGCCGAATGGATGTGTAGCCGTTCGGCAGTGCGCACCAGGTCGGCCAGGGTCTTGGTCTGCATCTTGTCCATCACGCGCCGCTTATGGACCTTGACGGTGATTTCGCTGATGCCCAGTTCGGTGGCGATCTGCTTGTTGAGCAGGCCGCCGATGGCCAGTTCCAGTACCTCGCGTTCACGCGGGGTCAGGGTTTCCAGGCGCGAGGTGCTGGCGGCGTTTTCGGTGCGCGTGTGCAGCTGCCGACCGGCGATGGCCAGCGCGTCCTCGACTGCGCTGAGCAGCCGTTCATCCTCGATCGGCTTGGTCAGGAACTCATGGGCGCCGGCCTTCATCGCCAGCACCGTGGTGGGGATGGTGCCGTAGCCGGAAATGAAGATGATGGGAATGGCGTCGCCGCGTTGTTCCAGCCGGCGCATCACCTCGAAGCCGTCGGAGCCCGGCATCTTCATGTCCAACAGCAGGCAGCAGAGGGTGCGGGGAAGGGTTTCCTGCAGGAACGCTTCGGCCGAGGCGAAGCCGCGGGCATTGATACTGGCCGAGGCCAGCAGTCGTAGTAGCGCAGTTCTGACCATCTCGTCGTCGTCGACGACAAATACGGTACTTTCCATGGTTCTGTCCATCTTGCCTGGTTGCGAAAATCCGTGCGACAGGCAGGGCGAATCGATAGGCGATCAGATGCGTCGCCGGCCATGCTGTGCAGTCATGCCTATCATCTGCATTCGGGCCGGATTTGGATTGTACAAATGTGCTGTTTTTTGTAAAAAATGCCTTTGGTACATTTTTTTGCCGATGGATGTGATCTTTTTTTGCAAGGCTTTCGGGGGCCTTTGCTATCCCCAGAGATAATGGGCGCCGGCGGCGGGCGATGCTATGGTGTGTAGCCTCTTCAACACTTTCCCGACCCTCAGCGAGACGCTCCATGAATGCCGCACAACGTAACCGCCTGCAGTCCTCCGGACTGGCCTTTCTCGCCGCCTATGTCGACACCCTGGGCTTCATCGCCTTGTTCGGCCTCTTCACGGCCCACGTCACGGGCAACTTCATCCTGATCGGTTCGGCCCTGGCGGACACCTCGCAGATGTCCATCCTGCTGAAGTTCCTGGCTTTCCCGGCCTTCATCATCGGGGTGGCGGCAGGACGCCTGCTGATCGCCGCCATCCAGCGCCGCAACGGCCGCGCACTGGGCTGGTCGCTGGTACTGCAGCTGGTGCTGCTGATCGGGTTCATGGTGTGTGGCATGGCCGCCGCGCCCGTGCAATCGCCCACGGCAGGCTGGGTGATGGCATCGGGCCTGCTGGGTACGGCCTCGATGGGCGTGCATAGCGCCATCAGCCGACTGTTGCTGGCGCACCTGGCGCCGACCTCCCTGATGACCGGCAACGTCACCCAGGTCGTGATCGACATGGTGGACATGTTGCGCGGCGCCTCCGACGCCGGCACTACCGAGCGCTGCATCAAGTTCGTCTGGCCGGTGCTGTCCTTCGGCGCGGGCGCGATTGCCGCGGCGTTTGCCTATCATGCCATCGGCTTTGCCGGCCTGATCGTGCCGGTGCTGATCCTGGTGGCGCTGATCGGCTGGGAGTTCACCCAGCAGCCTGCCAACTGAGCGGGTTCTTGCCCGCCCGGGCTGGTTTCAGCCTCGGGTGGCAGGCGCGGCGACCCGCGTGGGCAGCAGCCAGACGATGGCCAGTACCGCGTAGATCGTTGAGGCCATCAGTGGCGCCCACTGCGATAGCAGGATCGCCAGGGCGTAGAGCAGGATGGAGGTATTGTTCTTGCGGCCCTGCCCGAGGATGCGTGCGGCTTGCGGATGATCGCGCTCGGAGGTGCGCAGGGTGAGCTTGAGCACCAGGAAGGAAATCGAGCACATCAGCAGGATCAGCCCATAGGCTGCCACCGGCGCCATGTCGCGGTGATGGCCGGCGATCCAGGCAGTGGCGAAGGGCAGCAGCGAGAGCCAGAACAGCAGATGCAGGTTGGCCCAGAGTACGCGCAGATTGACGCGATCGGCGAGCTGGAACAGGTGGTGGTGGTTGGTCCAGTAGATGCCGACGTACAAAAAGCTGAGCGCGTAGCTCAGCAGTGCCGGTGCCAGTGCCAGCAAGGCGCTCGGCTCGGCTGAAGCGGGCGCATGCAGTTCCAGGACCATGATGGTGAGGACGATGGCGAAGACGCCATCGCTGAAGGCTTCAAGCCGGGATTTGTTCACGGGGGCAGGGGGCTAGGGATGATCCCGCGCACCTTAGCACCCCGCCGCACAGGCCGACATTATCCCTTCGGATAGGGCGATACCGGGTTCAAGGCTGTGGCGCGATCTTGTCCCACAGGTTGGCGCCGTTGAAGTCACGGATCACCGCATGGGCCCCGGCCGCGCGCAGCCGGCTCTCGTCCAGACCGCCGAGCATGCCGAAGGTCCAGATGCCGGCGCTGCTGGCCGCCTTTACCCCCGAGCTGGAATCCTCGAAAGCGACCGCCTGGCTTGCCGTGCCACCGAGTAACTGCAGCCCGGTCAGGTAGGGCAGGGGATCGGGTTTGGCGCGTTCCAGTTCGTCGCCGATGACCAGTGCATCGAAGCGCCCGGCCAGACCGGTGGCCTTCAACATCACTTCGGCATTGGCACGGGGGGCATTGGTGACCACTGCGCTACGGCCGCCGATACGGGCGATGTGCTCCAGCAGACGCTCGATGCCCGCGGTCGGCGCGACGTGCTGGTCCAGCTGCGAGCGGAACAGGCTTTCCTTTTCTTCGGCCAGCGGGATGTATTGCTCGGCCGGCATGCCGGGGAACAGGTGGTCGAAGATCATGGCGTTGGAGGCGCCCATGATGTGGGTCTTGTAGTAATCGACATCGATATGCCGGTCCCAGCGCGCCAGGATGGTGTTGAACGCGGCGTGATGCAGGGCGTCGCTGTCCATGAGCGTGCCGTCGAGATCGAACAGGAAAGTGGTGATGGCCATGATGGTCTCTACAGGAGGGAGGCGGCCATTCTACCCAAGAGTGGCAGGCAATGCGCTGCAGATGCTGTCATCACCCTTCGCGCATGCCTGCATGCGTTTTTCCAACTCTCCTACGATAGCTGCCGAACTCCGCCGATGGCGCCTGCGCTAGCGCAGCCCTACAGTCTCTCCGTGGCAATGCCCCCGGCCCTGCGTTCCCGCAGGGATCAATCCATCAAGAAACGCGAGGAGACTCATGACCACCTCAACCATCCACTCCCTTCCTGCGGCCAGCGTCGAGGCCGTCAACAACAACGGCTCAGGCGTCTCGTGGGGCGCCATCCTGGCGGGCGCCTTTGCGGCGGCCGCGCTGTCGTTCATCCTGGTAATGCTGGGCTTCGGCCTGGGCTTTTCCTCGGTGTCACCCTGGTCCGGCGAGGGCCTGTCGGCCAAGACCATCGGCTATTCCACGGCCGGCTGGCTGCTGTTCACCCAGATCGCGGCATCGGCCATCGGCGGTTTCCTGGCCGGGCGCCTGCGTGTGAAATGGGCCGGGCTGCATACCCGTGAAGTCTATTTCCGCGATACCGCTCACGGGCTGCTGGCCTGGGCCGTGGCTTCACTGGCGACAGCTGCGCTGCTGGGCTCGGCCGTGGGCAGCGTCATCTCCGGTGGCGCCAAGACACTGGGTGCTGCCGGCGGTGTGCTCGGTACCGGTGCAGCAGCGGCCACCATGGCAGTGGGCCAGGACGGCGCGCGTCCGGCGGGCGGCGCTGGCGATATGGCCGATCGCTTCTCCGGTTACTTCATCGATTCGATGTTCCGTAGTGGTAACGCCGCTAATGCAGGTAATGCAGGTGCTGCATCGTCTGCCAACCAGCCCGCAGTGCCGGCCGCAACCGACGGTGCCGTTGCTGCGCCGGTGGCGCCTCTGGCTGCTCCTACGGCCGCTGATGGTCGCGATCTGACGCAGACCCAGCGCATGGAAGTGGTGCGTGTGTTCGGCTATTCGCTGGCGAGTGGCAAGCTGGCCGATAACGACCGCCGTTACCTGGGCCAACTGGTGGCGCGCCATACCGGCGTATCCCAGGCCGATGGTGAAAAGCGTGTCACCGATACCTTCGCGGCCTACCAGGGCGCAATCGCTGACGCCGGCACCAAGGCCAAGGAAGCCGCCGATGCGGCCCGCAAGGCCGCTGCCTACGCCTCGATGTGGATGTTCCTGGCCCTGCTGTGCGGTGCTTTCGTGGCCAGCCTGCTGGCGACCTATGGTGGCCGCCTGCGCGACCGCAACGAGCTCTACGCTGAGGCGGTGGTCCGTCGCGACGGCCGCCTGGGCGAACCCGAACTGCACTGAAACCTGACGATATCGACCTGAACCCCAATCTTGAGAGGAGACTGACATGGGCGCAATTCTGCTCTGGCTACTGGGTATCCCCATCCCCATCATCCTGCTGCTGATCCTGTTGTTCTGAGGGCGCAGTAGAGACAGCAAGGGCGGCCATATGGCTGCCCTTGCTCCTTCATTGGAAGGGGGACTTTCCAGGACTTCGCTTCAGAGGTCCGTGTAATCGAAGGACTTGATGCCGTCGAGCTTGAGAAAGCCTTGCACGATGCGATGGAATTCCTTCTCCGAAGTGTGCGAGAGCACGATGGACACTTCGTCGAAAACGCCGCCGTCGGCTTCGCGTCTGACCACGAACTTGCTCACCCGCGCAGCTGATGCTCCCATCAGTTGGTGCAGATGGCCGATATTGAAAGTATCGGCCTGGACCAGGAAGGTAATGCCGCGCTTGTGCTTGTCGGCGAAATAGCGCCGCTCCAGGGGTTTCATCCCGGCCAGGATCAGCAGCACGATGGAGGTCCCGGCCACTGCTGCGACATACATCCCGCCACCGACGGCCAGGCCGATGGCGGCCACCGTCCAGAGGCTGGCGGCGGTGGTCAGGCCACGGATGATTTCCCCGCGCAGCAGGATCGACCCGGCACCCAGGAAGCCGATGCCCGATACCACCTGCGCCGCCATGCGCGAGGGATCAAGGACTACCTTGTCGGACTGCAGGATCCCGGAAAAACCATAGGCCGACACCAGCATGATGAGCGAAGAGCCGACACAGACCAGCATGTGGGTACGCAGGCCGGCTGCCCAGGAAAGGCGTTCGCGTTCGATGCCGATCAGGCTGCCGAGAACGGCGGCTGCGGCCAGGCGGAGGATGACGTCCGTTGCGGGAAGCATGGATTCTCCTTCTGAGGGTACTGAGGACATGGTACGCAATGCTCAGTCTGGAATGCATGGATGAGATTGCGCGGATCTGCTGAGCGGTGTTTGCTCGTTAAAAGTATATATTATTTATATTGTTTAATCTTTATTGCTGCCCATTCGGGGGGCATTTATCGACAGCTGATAACCCATGAGCCTGGCGTGCTAGGGCCTTCGTCATTGATGCCAATGACGCCGCATTCACCGGGCACGCCATTGCGGCTTCAGTCTTCCTCGACCCAATCCACCACCGCGCCCAGCGAGCGCAGGTTTTCCACGAACTTGGGGTGGGCGCGCTTGATCGGCAAGGCATTGCGGATTTCCGAACGCCCTTCGATGCTGGCGGCCACCATGAACAAGGCAATGGCCACGCGGATGATGTAGGGGCTTTCCACCGAGGCCGGGGACAGCGGCAGGCCGCCGAAGGTGATCAGCCGATGCGGGTCGCCCAGGAAGACGTGGGCGCCGAACTTGGACAGTTCGCTGCTCCAGCCCATGGCGCCGTCATAGATCTTGTTCCAGAACATGGTATTGCCATCGGCCTTGACCCCCAGCGCGATGAAGATCGGCAGCAGGTCCACCGGCAGGTAGGGCCAGGGCGCGGCCTCCACCTTGGTGAGGATGTTGCTGGTGAAAGGCTTGACGACTTTCAGTGGGCCGTTCTGGCGGGTATGCGACCAGCCGTTTTCATGCACCACTTCCACGCCGAACTTGGCGAAGGTGCGATCGATCAGCGGGAACTGCTCCGGCGCGCTGTTGCGCACCCGGACCTGACCACCGGTGATGGCGCCCATGGCCAGGAAGGTGGCGATCTCGTGGAAATCCTCATCGAAGCGGAATTCACCGCCCCCCAGTTTCTCGCCGCCGCGCACCGTGACGCGGGAGGTGCCGATACCATCGATCTGTACGCCCATCATCGCCATGAACCGGCAGAATTCCTGCACGTGCGGCTCGGAGGCTGCATTGGTCAGTACCGACTCGCCGCCGGCCGAGGCCGCGCACAGCACGAAGTTCTCCGTGGTGGTCACCGAGGCGTAATCCAGCCAGTGATGGTTGGCCTGCATGCGTCCGCCGGTACGGATGATGAGCGAATCAGGGCTGCTCTCCACGGTGGCACCGAAGCGCTGGAACACCTCGACGTGGGGGTCGATTTCCCGCACGCCCAGGGTGCAGCCCTTGACGTCGTTTTCCAGTCGCGCCACGCCGAAGCGCGCCAGCAGGGGCGGCACCAGCATGATGGAAGAGCGCATCTCCTCCGGCAGATGATGGATCCTGGGGTCGAAGCAGGTGTCGCGGTGATGCAGTTCCAGGATGCCGCTGGCATAGTCCACCGACACTTCGCTGCCGAGCACGCGGAAGATCTCCAGGATCTTCTTGACGTCGGTGATCTCGGGAATGCCGATCAGCCGCAGTGGCTGGTCAGTCAGCAGGGTGGCGCAGAGGATGGGGAGAACGGCATTCTTGTTGGCGGAGGGAATGATGTCGCCGCGTAGCGGGCGGCCACCGTGTACGATGAGATTGGACATGAAAGTTCGATGAATCAGGCTGACGGAATCGACCGGAGCGTGGCAATGCCTGGGTCCGGCCTGGAATGGACAGATTATGCGCCGCCCGGTTGCAGGCAGGGAAGCAAATTTGCGGCAATGCGGCGACTTGTCTTCTTGTCACTAGAACATATTCCTAAGCTTCACTTTGTCGATACAAAGATGAACGTTGCTGCATCATCGGCCAAGTTTCCGTATCATGGCCGGTCTTGTATGAACGCTCCGACTGAGGTTTTCGACGATGTTTTGCACGCAGCAGCCCCGTTCCGACGATGCTTTTCCCTTGTTCCCACTGATCCTGCGCCGCGCCGGCGTGCTCGCCAGGCTGTTGATGTGCAGCGTCCTGCTGCTGATGATGACGGTCATCTCGGGCAAGGTGAGCGAGGCCCAGGCTGCCGGTTCCAGCGCCGGCAAGCATCGTCCGGCCGCCAGTGGCGCCAAGGGCCGCAAGCGGCTGGTGCGCAAGAAGGCTGCGCCGGCGACCGCGCGGGCGGCAACGCGGTCGCGGCGCCGCGGGCGGGTGACGGCTGCCGGCGCTGCGGCCACTGCGGCCACCGCGGCCGCCGTCGCGACCACTACCGCCGCAGCGACGACCCCACCGGTCAATACCAAGCCCGAACTGCTGCCCCGTTGCGGTTTTACCGCCGCCTCGCAGCAGCACCTCTTTTCACGCGGTGTCTACGTGCTCGACGAGCAGACCAATACGCCTCTCTATGAACGCAATGCCGACACGGTAGCGCCGATCGCGTCGGTGACCAAGCTGATGACGGCCATCGTCTGGCTGGACCAGAAGCCGCTCCCCATGGCCAACCGCCTGGAGGTCACCGAGGACGACCTGGATACGCTCAAGTTCACCCACTCACGCCTGAACGTCGGCGCCAGCCTGTCGCGCGCGGACATGCTGCACATCGCGCTGATGTCCTCGGAGAACCGCGCCGCTGCGGCCATGAGTCGCGATTATCCGGGAGGTCGTCCCAGCTTCATCGCGGCCATGAATGCGCGTGCCCAGGAGTTGGGCATGAAGCAAACGCGCTTCGAGAACGCCACCGGGCTGTCGCCGGACAATATCTCCACCCCGCGCGAGCTGGCCGAGCTGGTCAAGGCCGCCAATCGCTACCAACTGATCCGCAACGATTCGCTGGACAAGCAGAAGATCATCAATATCGGACGTGGCCAGCTGCAGTACATCAATTCCAATCGCCTGATCCGCTATGGCCAGGTCAATGCCACGGTGCAGAAGACCGGCTTCATCAACGAATCCGGTCACAACATGGTGTTGCGTCTGCTGGTGCATGACCGCCGCCCGGTGATCGTCACCATGCTGGGCAGCGGCAGCGCCGATGGTTCCCGCCTGGATGGCGTGCGCATCGCCAAGTGGCTCAACTGTTCGCTGAACTGAGGGGCGTCGCGCTCCCCACGGGGGACGATGCAGGCAGGGCCAGCTGGACCTGGTTGCGGCCCATGCGCTTGGCCTGGTAGAGCGCATCGTCAGCCGCCTTGACCATTTCTTCGATGCTGTGATGGACCTGGTGGTCCAGGCAAACGGCACCGATGCTCACCGAGAGCCTGCCGAAGGGGCTACGCTCGTGCGGAATCTTCATCGCCTGTAGCGCCGACATGATGTTGCCGGCCACATGCAGGGCACCGGCGGCATCGGTTTCGTCGAGCAGGATCACGAATTCCTCCCCACCAAAGCGGCCGGCCTTGTCACACTGCCGTGCCACCGCGCCGCTGATGCAGCGCGCCAGCGCCACCAGCGCATAGTCACCGGCCTTGTGGCCATAGGTATCGTTGTACAGCTTGAAGAAATCGACATCGGCGAACAGGATCGCAAAACGTGCCGACGCATTGCGCTGGCTCTTGTGCCAGGCTTCCTGCAGGCCCTCGTCCAGTGCGCGGCGATTCAGCAGGCCGGTCAGCTTGTCGGTGCGGGCCTGCTCTTCCAGTTGCTGTTCCAGTGTGCTGCGACGGAAGAATTCCTCGCGTAGCCGGCTGACCAGATAGAGGCAGGCGGTGCTGAAAGCGGCCGCGAGGAAAAGCGCCGCGTAGAGCATGCGGTCCCATTCGTGGAACAGTTCGGCATGGGTATGGCCGACGAACACCAGCCATGGCGTATCGGGAATGCGCACGTAGGCATAGAGGCGCTTGATGTCGTCTTGCCGGGATCGGGCGAAATAGCTGCCCTGCGCGCTGTCCGGCGCTGAGGGGGGCAGGGCCAGGATACGTGTGAAATTGGGCGTGTTGTTCAGGCGCGAGCCGATAAAGGCCTCATCGTAAGGCACACGCATGTAGGCCACGCCATCCATGGCATAGAGCGACATGACGGCCTTCTTCTCCAGCGACAGGCTTTCGAACAGATGCCGGAAGTAATCCAGGTACAGCACCATGAAGGCGATGCCGTCGAATCCTCCATCGGCACGTAGCAAGCGCTTGGAGAGCACGATCACCTGCATCCTCTTCTCCAGGCGGATGCTCAGTGGTCGCGAGACATAGAGCCCCGGCGTGGCACCGTCGCGATGCGTAGCGAAGAAATCGCGTTGCAGGTAGTTGCCGGGCATGATCTCGGCCAGGCTGGATGAGCCGGCCAGCAATTCGCCCTCGCTGTCGACAATGCCCATGGCGGTCATGTAGGTGGCTTCCGCCTTCTCGCCCAGCAGAAAGTCCAGTCGTTGCTGCTCGGGCATCTCATCCTGCCGGGTGTGGCGATAACGCCAGGCCATGCTGTCCAGTGTCAGCGACAGCAATTCCATGTTGCGTGAAATCGAGCGCTGGGCAATGCGCGCCACGTTGAGGGCATGCGAGATCGACGTGCGTTCGATCTGCACATAGCTCTGATAGAGCACGACGCTGGTGATGACAGCAGACATCAGCGCGAGCGAACTGATGGTCAGTGTCATGTTGCGTTTGAGGCGTTTGATGTTCGTCTCCCCGTATCCCGGATTGTTTGCCGTCATCGGGGATAACCCCCTTTGGCGCAATATCGCACCAGGCTTGATGGTTGGCAACAAAAAGGAATCCGGGGAAAAACTTATGACATCAGTCCATAAATTTTTGCCGAAGATTCGCCCCAAAGGGCATCCTGGTCACTGGGCGAGAGGCGCTTGCCGGCCCATTCGCGCACCATGGCCACCACGCGCGCGTAGGAAGCGGCGAGCAGGCACACCGGCCAGTCGGAACCGAACATCAGCCGCTGCGGACCGAACAGGTCCAGTGCGGTGTCCAGACATTGCACGATATGTTCGAAGTCGCGCGTGCACAGGCCGCGCAGCCAGTCGGCCTCGGTCAGCAGGCCGGAAATCTTGCAGGCCACATGCGGCATGGCGGTCAGCTCGCGCAGTTCCTGGCGCCAGCGTTCGAAGGCGGCGCGGCCC
Organism: Herbaspirillum sp. AP02; assembly: GCF_015767275.1. Lineage (GTDB taxonomy): Bacteria > Pseudomonadota > Gammaproteobacteria > Burkholderiales > Burkholderiaceae_D > Herbaspirillum. The sequence goes on along the minus strand of NZ_JADWMY010000004.1, from coordinate 331,652 downwards.
TTGCGGAATTCCTTGAGGGCCGGCTTGCCGAGATGGTTCAGCACGATCCAGTGCTGGTCATGGTGGGCGCACAACTGGCGCAGCTGCGGCAGGTGGCGTTCGTGGGCCAGCAGGTCCAGCACATAGTCGCGTTCCTGCAGCCAGCGCACCCCCTGGTTGAATTGCGGCAGCGCCAGCAGCAGCTCGGCGTCGTCGTCTTCCTGCATCGGATGGCGCAGCCCCAGCATCTTGCTGCGGCCCCAATGTTCCATGCGCTCGGCCAGCAAGGGCGAGCCGATATCCTCCCAGCCGATGATGCCGGCGATGCGCTGGTCGCGGCGCGCCATCTCCAGCAGGAAAGCCGTCTCGTCGTGGCCGGGACGTGCCTGCACCGTGATCGACGCATGCAAGCCCTGCGCATCCAGCAGGGGCTGGAACTGATAGGGCAGGCGGTCTTGCGCCAACAGGTCCATGCCGGTACCGATCCACGGATAATCCTCGCAGCGGTAGCGCCAGAAATGCTGGTGCGCGTCGATGCGCAACGGCCCCCTGAGTTTTTTCACCGGGGCCGGTGGCATGCGCAGTTCACGATGCAGGGTCAGCATGTCAATGGTTGTGTCGGGGCAGGGTCTGCGCCACACCCTGGTACTTCAAGGCCAGTTCCATGCAGGCACCGGTTTCCAGCTGCCCCACCGTGTTGCGGTAGATTTCCTGCCACGGTGTCTGGCTGGGTGGCACCGGCGGAATACCCTCGCTCTTGCGGCGGGCCAGTTCTTCCTCGCTGATGAGCATATTGCACTCCCCGGTGTTGAGGTCGATGCGCACGCGGTCACCGTCGCGCAGCCAGGCCAGGCCGCCGCCCACCGCGCTCTCGGGCGAGGCATTGAGGATGGAGGGGCTGTCGGAGGTGCCCGACTGGCGGCCATCACCCAGGGTCGGCAGGGTAGAGACCCCGCGCTTGATCAGTGCATCGGGCGGTTGCATGTTGACCACCTCGGCCGAACCTGGCCAGCCCACCGGGCCGGCGCCACGGATGGCCAGCAGGGTGTTGTCGTCGATGTTGAGCGCCGGGTCGTTGATGCGGGCGTGGTAGTCGTCTGAACCATCGAAGACCACGGCGCGGCATTCGAAGATGTTTTCCTGGCCGGGCGTGCTGAGGTAGCGCTGGCGGAAGGTCTCCGAGATAACACTGGTCTTCATGATGGCGAAGTCGAACAGGTTGCCCTTCAAGACCAGGAAGCCGGCCCGTTCACGCAGCGGCGCGCCGAAGGGGTAGATCACTTCGCGGTCGTTTGACTGACGGCCCTGCAGGTTCTCGGCCATGCTCTTGCCGGTGGCGGTGATGCGCTCGGCACGCAGCTTGCCGGCCTGCTGCAGCTCCCACATGATGGCCGGCACGCCGCCGGCACGATGGAAGCGCTCGCCCAGGTACTTGCCGGCCGGCTGCATGTTCAGCAGCAGCGGTACGTCATAGCCGAACTTCATCCAGTCTTCCGACTTCAGATCCACGCCGGCATGGCGCGCCATGGCCATGATGTGCGGCTGGGCATTGGTGGAGCCGCCGATGGCGGCATTGACGACGATGGCGTCGAGGAAGGCGTCGCGGGTCAGGATGGCGGAGGGGCGCAGGTCTTCGTAGGCCATGCCGACGATGCGGCGCCCGGTCTCATAGGCCATCTGGCCACGTTCGCGATAGGGCGCGGGAATCGCCGAGCAGCCGGTCAGCGACATGCCCAGCGCCTCGGCCATGGCGTTCATGGTGGAGGCCGTGCCCATGGTGTTGCAGTGGCCGGAGGAGGGCGCCGAAGCGGCAGCGATCTCCAGGAATTTCTCGTTGTCGATGGTGCCGGCCGAGAGCTGTTTGCGACCCTTCCAGATGGCCGAGCCCGAGCCCACCAGTTCACCATCCAGCCAGCCATCCAGCATCGGTCCGCCAGACAGCACGATGGCCGGGATGTCCACCGTGGCGGCGGCCATGATCTGCGAAGGTGTGGTCTTGTCGCAGCCGGTGGTCAGTACCACGGCATCGATGGGGTAGCCGTGCAGGATTTCGACCAGGCCCAGATAGGCCAGGTTGCGGTCGATGGCAGCGGTGGGGCGGCGGCAGTTCTCGAAGATGGGGTGCAGCGGAAACTCCATGGGAATGCCGCCGGCATCGCGAATGCCATCGCGCACCCGCTTGGCCAGTTCCAGGTGGATGCGGTTGCAGGGACTGATGTCGCTGCCGCTCTGGGCGATGCCGATGATGGGACGGCCCGAGCGCAGTTCCTCGGCGGTGATGCCGTAGTTCATGAAGCGCTCCAGGTAGAGCGCGGTCATGTCGATGTGATCGGGATTGTCGAACCAGTCCTGGGAGCGGAAGCGACGGGGTGTGGCAGATGGCTTGTTCATGGATTCCTCTTGGCCCGCGGGCGATTGGGTAGGTTACGCGCCCAGCCAGCCCGCATCGACGTAGTATTCGCGACCGGTGCACTTGGCTGCGCTGTCCGAGGACAGGAACAGCGCCAGTGCAGCGACATCATGCGGATCGACGCGGGTGGGCAGGCATTGCGCAGCCAGGATTTTCGCCTCTTCTTCGGGGGTGTGCCACAACAGCGTCTGGCGCGGGGTGCGGATGGCACCCGGGATGATGGCGTTGACCCGCACGCCGTCACGCCCGAAATCACGCGCCATGCCGTGCGTCATGCCCTCGATACCGGCCTTGGCGGTCATGTAGAGGGTCAGGTCGGGCAGGCCCAGATGCCAGGAAATGGAGCCGAAATTGAGGATCACGCCCGATTGCTGCGCCCGCATGCCCGGCAACACGGCCTGGGCACAGAAGAACTGGTGGCGCAGGTTGACGGCGATGCGCTCGTCCCAGTAGGCCGGGGTGACGTCGGCGGTCTTGTGGCGATCGTCGTTGGCGGCGTTGTTGATGAGGATGTCGATGGTGCCGGCGGCGGCGATGACCTCGGCGAAGGTGGCGCGCAGGGCATCCAGGTCCATCAGGTTGCAGCGGAAGAAGCGCGGCGGCACCGCTGCATCCTTCAAGGAGGCCACCAGCGCCTCGGAAGATTCGGCAGCGATGTCCAGGAAGTACACCTGGGCGCCCTGCGCGGCGAAGGCTTCCACCAGCGCTGCGCCGATGCCGCTGCCGCCGCCGGTGATGACGACCCGCTTGCCGGCGAGGCTGCGGTAGAGCGCGTGTTCGAAAATAGGGGCGGTAGCTGCGGTCATGCTGGGTAACTCCTGCGAGGTAAGGTGGGCCGCCAGAGCGGCCCGGAAACGAATTGAATGATGTGTCCGATGATCTGTCGACGTGCGGCTCAGCGGCCCGAACGGGTGCTCACATCCACCCACACGGCCAGCACCAGGATGCTGCCCTTGACGATCATCTGCCAGTAGGTGCCCACGTCCAGCATGGACATGCCGTTGTCCAGGCTGGCCATCACCAGTGCGCCGATCAGGGCGCCATAGATGGTGCCGGAGCCCCCGCGCATGGAGGTGCCGCCGATGAAGCAGGCGGCGATGGCGTCCAGCTCGCCCATGTTGCCGGCCGAGGGCGAACCGGCAGCCAGGCGGGCGGTGTTGACCAGACCGGCCAGCGCGCACATCACACCCATGATGCCGAACACCCACAGCTTGACGGCCTGCACGTTTACGCCCGACAGACGGGTGGCTTCCATGTTGCTGCCCACCGAATAGATGCGGCGGCCGAACACGGTCTGCGTGCTCACATAGCTGAACAGGCCCAGCAGCGCCAGCAACAGCAGCACCGGCACCGGGATGCCGTCATAGCTGTTGAGCGTGCGCACGAAGGCCAGCAGCACCGCGCCGATGACCACCACCTTCAGGCCATCACGCCACAGTGCCGCCAGCGGCAGGCCATGGCGGCTGCGGTTGAGCCGGCTCATCCAGGTCAGCGCCAGCGCCAGCACGAACAGCGCCACGCCCAGCGCCACGCCCATTTGTGGTGGCAGGTAACCCTGGCCGAGGTAGACCATGTTGTCCGAGACCGGGGCGATGGTCAGGCCACCGGTGATGCCCAGCAGGATGCCGCGGAAGGCCAGCATGCCGCCCAGGCCGACGATGAAGGAGGGGATGCCCAGGTAGGCCGTCAGGTAGCCGTTCAGCAGCCCCAGCGCCAGGCCGAAGCCCAGTGCCAGCACCAGGTTCAGTGCCAGCGGCAGGTGGTGGCTCACGTCCAGCAGCGCGGCGATGCCGCCCAGCAGGCCCAGCAGCGAACCCACCGAGAGGTCGATCTCGCCGGCGATGATCACCAGCACCATGCCGCAGGCAAGGATGCCGGTCACCGACATCTGGCGCAGCAGGTTGGACAGGTTGCGCGGCGTCAGGAAGCCACCCTCGGTCATGAAGCTGAAGAAGCCCCAGATGATGGCGATGGCGATCAGCAGCGCAATGATCTTGTAGCGGCGGAATACCTGCTTGAGGTCGGCCATGTTGGCCAGATTGCTTGAAGTCATACCGGATTCACCTTGTGATTTTTATCCTGCCGCCGCAGCGCGCGTGGGCGCCTGCGGTACGGGTTGGTTGATCGCCGCGGCCAGCACGGTTTCCTGGCTCAGCTTGTCGTTGACGAAGTCGCCGCGCAGGCGGCCTTCGCCGATCACCAGTACGCGGTCCGACACGCCCAGCACCTCCGCCAGTTCGGACGACACCATGATGATGGCCAGGCCCAGCTTGGCCAGTTCCGAAATGAGGCGGTAGATCTCGGCCTTGGCGCCCACATCCACGCCGCGGGTTGGCTCGTCCAGGATCAATACCTTGGGCTGGGCCAGCAGCATCTTGGAAAGCACCGCCTTCTGCTGATTACCGCCCGAGAGGCTGGTAATGGGCAGGAAGGGCGTGGCCGTCTTGACCCGCATGCGGCTGATCTCGTCCTGGATGGTCTTCAGTTCGGCGCTGCCATCGATGCGGCTGCCACGCGAGAAGCGCTTGAGCACCGTCAGGGTGATGTTCTGGCCGACATCGAGGTCGGGCACGATGCCGTGGTGCTTGCGGTCTTCCGGCACCATGCACAGGCCGCGCCGGATCGACTTGAGCGGCGAACCGGTATCGGCCAGCTTGCCTTCCAGCAGTACCTGGCCTTCGTGACGGCCGCGATAGGCGCCGAAGATGGCCGACACCAGTTCGGTGCGGCCGGCGCCCACCAGACCGGCGATGCCCAGGATTTCCCCGCGGCGCACCGAGAACGACACGTCATCCACGCGCTTGCGGCGCGGATTGTCGATGTCGTAGCAGGTGATGTGGCGCGCCTCCAGCACCACTTCGCCGATGGCGTGATTGCGTTCGGGATACATGGCCGTGATTTCACGACCGACCATCTGGGTGATGATCTTGTCCACGTCCATTTCCTGCATGGGCGTGGTGGCGATGTGTTTGCCATCGCGGATCACCGAGATGGTGTCACAGATCTCGGCCACCTCGTCCAGCTTGTGCGAGATGTAGACGCAGGCCACGCCACGCGCCTTCAGGTCCTTGATGATCTTGAGCAGCACCGCGATCTCGGAGGCGGTCAGCGAGGACGAGGGTTCGTCCAGGATCAGCAGCCGCGCATCCTTGTTGAGTGCCTTTGCGATCTCCACCAGCTGCTGGTGGCCGCCGCCGTATTGCGAGACCGGCAGGGCCACATTGATGTCGGGCATGTTCAGCTCGCGCATGAGCTCTTCAGCGCGGCGGTACATGGCGGGGTAGTTCATGCGACCACCAGGCAGGGTGATCTCGTGGCCCATGAAGATATTCTCGGCCACCGACAGTTCCGGCACCAGCATCAGTTCCTGGTGGATGATGACGATGCCGGCCGCTTCCGTATCGCGCACTGAGTGCGCCTGCAGCGGCTTGCCGTCCCACAGGATTTCGCCGTCCCAGGTGCCGTGGGGGTAGACGCCGGAGAGAATCTTCATCAGCGTCGACTTGCCTGCGCCGTTCTCGCCGCACAGGCCCACGCACTCACCGGTACGGATCTTGATGTCGATGCCGTCGAGCGCGCGCACACCGCCAAAGCTCTTGACGATGCCTTTCATTTCTAACAGATACTCGGACATGCCTGTTCTTTCCAAGAAGCCTCTGGAATCCATGCCGGCCGACTGTCTGGTCGACATGGACGGCGTTGCCGGCTACCGCGAGGGCAGCCGGCATGCCTCATGCATTACGCCTCATGCAGGAATCAACGGCCGTCGATCTGGGCCTGGGTGTAGAAGCCGTCGTCGACCAGCACCTTGACGTTCTCCTTGGTCAGCAGGATGGGCTTCAACAGCAGGCTGTCGACCTTCTTGAAGCCGTTGTCATACTGGGCGTTGTAGGTCGGCTTTTCGTTGCGCGCCAGTTGCACGGACAGGTTGGCGGCCTCGGTGGCGATCTGCTTCAGAGGCTTGTAGACGGTCATGGTCTGGGTACCGGCCACGACACGCTTGACGGCGGCCAGGTCGGCATCCTGGCCCGAGACCGGCACCTTGCCCGCCAGCTTCTGCGCGGCCAGAGCCTGGATCGCACCACCGGCGGTACCGTCATTGGAAGCGACGATGGCGTCGATCTTGTTGTTGTTGGCGGTCAGCGCATTCTCGACGATGGAGAGGGCTTCGGTCGGGTTCCATTCCTTGACCCATTGCTGGCCGACGATCTTGATGTCGCCCTTGTCGATGTAGGGCTTCAGGGCCTTCATCTGACCTTCGCGGAACATCTTGGCGTTGTTGTCGGTGGGCGAGCCGCCCAGCAGGAAGAAGTTGCCCTTGTTCTTGACCTTCAGGATGCCCTCGGCCTGCATTTCACCGACCTTCTCGTTGTCGAAGGAGATGTAGGCATCCACGTCGGCGTTGAGGATCAGGCGGTCATAGGACAGCACCTTGATGCCGGCCTTCTTGGCTTCCTTGATGGTGTTGGTCAGCACGGTGGCATTGAAGGGCACGATCACGATCACGTCCACGCCACGCGAGATCAGGTTCTCGATCTGGGAAATCTGGCGCTGTTCGCTGGCATCGGCCGATTGCACGAACACCTTGGCACCCAGCTTCTCGGCAGCGGCAGTGAAGAAATCGCGGTCACGTGCCCAGCGCTCCACGCGCAGGTCGTCGATGGAAAAGCCGATCTTGGGGTTCTTGGCATCGGCCATGGCGCTACCGGCCACCATGGACAGGGTGGTCACGGTCATCAGCGCCAATACGGTCTTCTTCAGCATTGCCTTCATAGTCCAGTCTCCGATTTGAATTAAATTTGATTATGATTTTTGAAGCGGCGCTGTCCGGTGGATGTGGAGGCCTGATCTGGTGCAAAAGCTTCCAAAGCCGCATGGGGCCGGGTAGGGCAGGGGACGAATGCGCCGCATGATGGTGCGAGGGGGATACTAGCCCCGGGCCAATCCCCTCTACAATTACGAAATTGACCAAACGGCTTAGTGATTCTTTTTGTTGCAGGAGCACATATCGATCATTTCGACCACGGCTCGCTACAATTCGACACCAGAGCCCATCCAGACAAAAATGGCGCGCCCAGCGACGCCACCCCAAGGAGACACAGCGTGGCAAAAGTACCCACGGTGCACAGGATTGCGTTGCTCTTCAATGGCAACAAGATATTCGACCGGGAAATCATTTCCGGCATCGGCGAATACATCAGCAGTACCCGCGCTTCCTGGGACCTCTACCTGGAAGAGGACTTCCGCTGTCGCCCGCAAGGCATAGAGCGCTGGGCCGGGCACGGCATCATTGCCGACTTTGACGACCCGGTCACCACGGCCGCGCTGGAAGGGGTGCAATTGCCGGTGGTAGCCATCGGCGGTTCCTATGCCGATCCCTCCCAATATCCGGCCAACCGCCCCTATGTGGCGACCGACAACGTCAAGATGGTCAAGCTGGCCTACGACCACCTGATCGAGGCCGGCCTGCAGCATTTCGCCCTGTTCAGCCTGCCCGAGTCCGACTGCAACCGATGGGCCCAGGAGCGAGAGCGCATCTTCACCAGCCTGACTGCCGCCGATGGCATCGAAGGCCATATCTACCGGGGCGTGGGCACCAGCGCGCAGTCCTGGGATACGGCCGTGGAACAGCAGATCGCCTGGGTGCGCAGCCTGCCCAAGCCGGTGGGCATCATCGCCGTCACCGATGCCCGCGCGCGCCAGCTGCTGCAGGCCTGCCTGTTTGCCGGTATCGCCGTGCCCGAACAGGTGGCGCTGATCGGCATCGACAACGATCCCCTGGCCCGCGTGCTGACGCGCATCCCGCTCAGTTCGGTGATCCAGGGCAGCGTGGAAATGGGCCGCACCGCCGCTCACCTGCTGCACCAGATGCTGCATGGGGCGCGCTTCCCGGACACCCGCATCATGGTGCCGCCGGTGGGCATCAATGTCCTGGCCTCCAGTCGCCACGAGGTACGCAATCACCCGCATGTGATGCAGGCGCTGCACTTCATCCGGCAATACGCCTGCCAGGGCATCAAGACCGATCAGGTGGCCGATTACGTGGGCATCTCACGGTCCTCGCTGGAATGGTATTTCCGGCGCGAACTGGGGCGCAGCGTCCATGATGAAATCCTGCGTTTCAAGCTGGAAGCCGCCAAGCGCATGCTGGAGCAGGCCGGCAGCCATGCCGCCGAGATCGCCGTGAGCTGCGGCTTCACCACCGTGCAATACATGCACGCCGTCTTCAAGCGCGAACTGGGCTGCACGCCCAAGGAATACCAGGAACAATTCGTCGCCGGGCTGGAGCATTCCGCTGCTCCTGCGCCACGGCAGAAAAAGAAAACCGCAGGGAACACCCTCCTCACCTCCATAAAATGACCCATTTCACCCTTTCCCACACCACCGCCGCCGACGGCATCCAGCTCTACACCCTGCGCAACCACACCGGCATGCGCGTGACCATCAGCGACCTCGGTGCCACCATGGTCAACTGGTGGGCCCCCGACCGCTATGGCCGCGAAGCCGACATCCTGCTGGGCTTCGACCGGGTGGAGCAATACCAGCACAACCCGGCCTATTTCGGCGCCATTGTTGGTCGCTGGGGCAATCGCATCGCCGGTGGCCGTTTCACTCTGGATGGGGTGGCGCGACAGGTCGATTGCAACGAAGGGGAGAACCATCTGCATGGTGGCCGCGACGGTTTTCATGCCCAGCGCTGGCAGGTTCAGCCGGACCCCGAAGGCCTGCGCCTGATGCTGGTGTCGCCAGACGGACAAGCGGGTTTTCCCGGCACGATGATGGCGTCGGTGTTGTATCGGCTGGATGACGATGGTCAGTTGCGCATCGACTACACCGCCACCAGCAATGCCGCCACGCCCATCAACCTGACCTCGCACGCCTACTTCAATCTCAATGGCGGTGCCAGCGATATCCGCGACCACATCATCGCCATCGATGCCGACGCCTACCTGCAGGTCGATGCCAGCCTGATCCCGGAAGCACGCGCCGAGGTCGCCGGCAGCGCCTTCGACTTCCGCCAGCCGGCGCCGATCGGTCCGCGTCTGGACTGGCCCGATCCGCAGCTGAAACTGGCCGGCGGCTTCGATCATTGTTATTGCCTGCGCAGCGAGCATGAACCGGTGCCCGGCGAGAGCCGCGTGGCGCAGACACTGCGCGAGGTCGCCACCGTCTACGAACCGGGTTCGGGACGCGAATTGCGTGTCGCCACCACCGAGATCGGCCTGCAGTTCTACAGCGGCAATTTCCTCTCCGGCGTGCAGGGCCGGGGCGAGCAGCCATATGCCATCCACGACGGCTTCTGCCTGGAAGCGCAGTCCTACCCGGACCAGGTCAACACGCCCTTGAGTGAAGCGGTGATCCTGCGACCGGGGCAGGTCTATCGGCAGACCACGGTATATCGCCTGGGCGTGCGCGACTGAAAGATTGAAATTTTTGAATAAAGCAGTCCTACATCCGCGTTACTGCTGACTTGTCCTTCCTCTCTCTTTAGCCTCCTCCGCTCCCGGTGCCGCTGAAAGCGGCATCGCGTCCGCTCCCCGTACGCATCCATGTGTTGTTTTGGTGCTTCAGGTAACTCATCTGGGTGAACCTGTTTGTGTCCAAAGCTTGCGTCGGGGCTTTCAATCCTATAACCTAACTGTTAGGTTTATGAAAATCTGCAGCTACAAGGGTCTGGTCGTTTCCGTCTTCACCCGTGACGAGCACTGCCCGCCGCATGTCCATGTAGGTAACGAGCGTTGGGACGCGCGTTACCAGTTCAGTTTCTGGCATCACGGCGTGGCCTTGTGGGATGTGAGGCCCATGTGGTCTGCCCCCGGCATCGCGCTGCTGGAGGAGTTGAGGCAGGTGATCGAACAGCCGGACCATCTGCGGCGAGCCCGTCAGCGATGGTGGCAGAGCCGGGGTTCGGTCTGCCTCGATCACCAGCAATGGGACCCGCGCCGGGAAGAAGTCGTCAGTCCCAGCGTTTTCCGACGGCATGCAGTCGATATTCTGTGGGCGCGTTACGCACCTGAACGTGACAGCACCTTGATTCAACTCGCGGGGCAAGCCAGTCCCCTGGAGATACAGTGATGACCATCATCAAAGCGAAGAAACGCGACAATCCACCCGTCACCGAAGATCTGCTCGCACAGGCCCTGGCCCGAGGCAGCAAACGCGCTGGCGCCGCCCTGCAGGCTACGGAGGTGGATTATCTTCCCGCCTTCGCAGCCATCGCCATCGGTTTTGCCGACAAGACCGCCGTCCTGCTGCCCATCGACAACTACCCCGAGCTGGCCGAACTCAGCGCCAGCGAACTGGGGCGCATCGAACTGGGATACGCCGGCAGTGCCTTGTGCCTGGAAGAGCGCGACCTGCATGTCTCCATCGCCGGCCTGGTGGCCGCCAGCCCGGCCTTGATGAAACTGGCGTCGACGGTGGTCGCAACGCGCAACGGCAGCCGCAGCAGCGCGGCCAAGGTCCTGGCCGTGCGTGAAAACGGCAAGAAGGGCGGCCGGCCCCGCAAGTTGCCGCAGGACGTCTAGCCACCTGCTGGCAATCCCCTCGTTCAACGGGGCCTGCCACTGCCGCCACCACCGCCACCGGCACCACATATCCGTCCGCTCTGCGACGGAATTCCTTAGTTCGTCTAATATCCCCATTAAGCCCAAGTCAGCTAATCGCCTCCCGCGTGATGCGTCATCGTGCGGGAGCTAATGCTCATGCACGGGCTCGCCTTGCTGCGTCCGTTTGCTCCCCCAGGGCCGCGTCCCGCCCTGGTTTGCGTTCTCAACCCCGATGGCAGGAACCATGGAACTCCAGATAAACGACAAGACTTACCAGATCACTTCCGACGCCGATACACCCCTGCTCTGGGTGATCCGCGACGAACTGGGCATGACCGGTACCAAATACGGCTGCGGCCTGGCCCAGTGCGGGGCCTGCTCGGTCATGGTCGATGGCGAGGTGCTGCGCTCCTGCGTCATGCCGGTGGGTGCCATGGCCGGCCGCAAGGTCAGCACCATCGAGGCGGTAAGCGCCGATCCGGTAGGCAAGCAGGTGGTCGACGCCTGGGTCAAGCACCAGGTTCCGCAATGCGGTTACTGCCAGTCCGGCCAGGTGATGGCCGCAACCGCGCTGTTGAAGCAGGTCGCCCAGCCCAGCGACGAGCAGATCGCCGCCGCCATGGTCAACCTGTGCCGCTGCGGCACCTACAACGCCATCAAGGCCGCCATGCACGACCTCTCCGGCAACAAGGGCGCTCCTGCGGCAGCGGCATCGACCCTGCCGGCAGCCCCCAGCGGCCCGGCCGGGGTCAACCAGACCACCGTCGCCGCCGCTGCCGTAGCGGGTATCGGTGCCGTGGCCGCCATCCAGTGGAGCCGCACCCAGAAAGCCAAGGCAGGAAAGGAGCAGGCATGAACCCCTCGCACGATCTTCCCGCCCAGGACCTGCCAGCCGATGGCGAGCCGGTCAATGTCTCGCGCCGCCACTTTCTCCTGACCTCCGCCGGCACCGCTGCCGGCTCTCTGGTACTGGGCTTTGCGCTACCGGCCGGCAACGCCCGTGCCCAGGGCAGTGCGGCACCTGCCGCCGCCGGCACGCGGGTGCCGGCCTTCCTTGAGATCCGCCCGGACAACAGCATCCATCTGCAAAGTCCCTTCGTCGAAGGCGGGCAGGGCATCTTCACCGCCATGGCCCAGATCGTGGGCGAGGAGCTCGACGCCGATCCAGCCGGTTTCGTCGTACATAACGCCCCCGCCAACGACCAGTACAAGGTCATGGACATCGGTATTCGCATCACCGGCGGCAGCATGTCGGTGCGCACCAGCTATCCGACCATGCGTCGCGTGGGCGCGCTGGCGCGCCATTTGCTGATGCAGGCGGCCGCCACGCAATGGAAGGTGCCGCTGGAGAGCCTGTCCACCGAACCCGGCCGCGTGGTGCATGCCGCCAGCGGCCGTTCGCTGAGCTATGGCGAACTTGCTCCCAAGGCGCTGGACCTGCCCAATCCGCCGCTGGACACCATCAAGCTCAAGCAGGACAGCCAGTTCCGCTGGATCGGCAAGCCTCTGGCGCGCCTGGACGTGCTGGACAAGTCCACCGGTCGCGCCCTCTATGGCATCGATACCCAGGTGGAGAACATGCTCCAGGCCGCCGTACAACATGCGCCGCGCCTGGGCCTGGAAGTGGGTGGCATCCGCAACGAGGCCGAGGTGCGCAAGATGAATGGCGTGCATTCAGTGCACCGCCTACCCGGTGCGGTGGCCGTGGTAGCCGAGCGCTGGTGGAATGCCAAGCGCGCCGTCGAAGCCCTGCAGGTGGACTGGAGTGACCCCGGCCCGGCACCGGACCGCCGCTATGTGCCGGCGGACTTTTCCACCGAACAGTTTGCCGCGCAACTGGCCAGCTCCACCGCTGCCGTGGATGAGGCCGAGAACGAAGGCGACGTGAACAAGGCCATCGCCGGTGCCAAGACCGTGGTGCAGGCCAGCTACCGCAGCCAGTACCTGAATCACGCGCAACTGGAGCCGCCTTCGGCCACCGCCCGTTTCAATCCCGATGGCACGCTGGAAATGTGGATTCCCAACCAGGCGCCCGAGATGTTCCAGGGTGCCATCGCCAAGCAGACCGGCTTGCCACCGGAGAAGATCCAGATCCACTCGCCGCTGCTGGGTGGCTTCTTCGGCCGCCATTTCCTCTACGAGAGCGCCATGGTATTCCCGCAGGCGATCCAGCTGGCCAAGGCCGTGGGTCGTCCGGTCAAGGTGATCTGGAGCCGCGAGGAAGAGTTCGCCCGCGACACCATGCGGCCCATGGCGGTCGTGCAGTTCCGCGCCGGCCTGGATGAAAAAGGCTTCCCCATCGCCATCGAAGCCATCAGTGCTACCGAAGGCCCCACCGAATCGATTGCCAACAAGCGCAACAAGATCGACCCGACCGCCCTCGAAGGCCTGGCCGGCAAGTCCTACCAGTTCGCCCACAAGCGTATCGGTCAGCGTTTCGTGAAAAACCCGCCGGTACTGGGTTACTGGCGCTCGGTGGGCAATTCGATGAACGACTTCTTCTATGAAGCCTTCCTCGACGAGCTCGCCGACAAGGGCGGCCAGGACCCCTATGAAATGCGCCTGCGCCTGTTGCTGGGCAACGAGCGCCTGACCGCGCTCTTGCGCGCAGCGGTCGATCTCTCGGGCGGCTGGAAGCGCGGCCCCTTCACCGCGCCCGACGGCAGCCGTCGCGCCCGCGGCGTGGCCATGGCCAAGGCCTTCGGCACCGAGACTGCCGCCATTGCCGAGGTTTCCATCGAAAACGGCCAGGTCCGCGTGCACGACATCTGGGAAGCCATCGACCCCGGTCGCATCGTCAACCCGGCCATCGTCGAAGCCCAGGTCAACAGCGCCGTTTCGCTGGGCCTGTCGCAGGTCTTGCTGGAAGAAGTGGTCTACAAGGAAGGGGCAAGGGTGGCGCGCAACTACGACCTTTATCCCATCCTGCCGCCCCAACGCATGGCCCGCGTGCATGTGAAGGTCATCGAGAGTGGCGCCAAGATGGGTGGTATCGGTGAGCCGCCGCTGCCGGCCGTGCCGCCCGCGGTGGCCAATGCGGTAGCGCATCTGACCGGTCAGCGCATCCGCAGCATGCCGCTGTCCCACTACACCTTCAAGGCCTGACGGCGGACTGACGCATCCATGACCACTCCAAGAACCGGGAAGCTGCGCGTTTTCCTGCTGATCCTCGTCGCGCTCATCGTCGGCGCCGCCTGGGTCGCCCTGCGCACGTCCGCCTCGCCCTTCGATGGCGCTGCGCCACCGCCCGCGCCTTCGACCGAACTGCTCCAGCGCGGCGAATACGTGGCGCGCCTGGCCGACTGCGTGGCTTGCCACAGCACGCCCAACAGCAAGCCCTTCGCCGGTGGCCTGGAAATGGCCACCCCGCTGGGTGCCATCTACGCCACCAACATCACGCCTGACCGCACCAGCGGCATTGGCGAATACAGCCTGGCCGAATTCGACCGCGCCCTGCGACACGGCGTGGCCCGCGATGGCCACCGGCTCTATCCGGCCATGCCCTATCCTTCCTACGCCAAGATGGCCGATGAAGATGTCAGCGCGCTCTATGCCTGGTTCATGCATGGCGTCAAACCGGTGGTGCAGGCCAATCGCGAGAGCGATATCCCCTGGCCGCTGGACATGCGCTGGCCACTGGCGTTCTGGAACCTGGCCTTCACTCGCCCGCAACCGTATCAGCCGCAGCCAGGCAAGGATGCCCTCTGGAACCGGGGGGCCTACATCGTCCAGGGCGCCGGCCACTGTGGCAGTTGCCACACCCCGCGCGGCGTCGCCATGAACGAAAAGGGACTGGATGATGGCCAGCCGCTCTATCTCTCCGGCGCGCTCCTTGATGGCTGGTATGCGCCCAGCCTGCGCGGTGACGTCAATATCGGCATCGGCCGCTGGAGCGAAGAGGAAGTGGTGCAATTCCTCAAGACCGGCCGCAACCAGCACGCCGTGGTCTTCGGCTCCATGGCCGACGCCTTCAACAACTCCACCCAGTTCATGAGTGATGACGATCTGAAGGCCGTCGCGCATTACCTGAAATCCTTGCCGGGCGACCCCGGCCGCGATGGCACCCCCTGGAAGTACGACGCCAGTACCACCGCCGCCCTGGCACCGCAACGGCTGGAGGGGAGCGGGGCGCGCACCTTCATGGCCAAATGCGCAGCCTGTCACGCGGTGGATGGACGCGGCAGGGCTCCCTGGATTCCGCCGCTGGCCGGTGCCGTGTCGTCGCTGGCCAAGGAAGACGCCTCGGCCATCAACGTCACATTGAACGGTTCGGCCCGGGTAGTCGCCGACGGCGTGCCCGATGCCTACCGCATGCCACCGTTCCGCAGCCAGTTATCGGACGCCGAAATTGCCGACGTACTCAGTTTCATCCGTACGTCCTGGGGAAACCATGGTGGTGCCGTCAAGGTGGACGATGTCAGCAAACTGCGCGAACGGACCAATCCGGCCAGCAGCAATCCCATCGTCCTGCAGATGCGCTGAGGCTCTTTGCGAGGAAGTCGTACCGGAACCGCCGCCTGCACAGGGCGGCGGTTTTTTTTCAGGTCGGGGAGGGCGACGATTCAGCCGTCACGCGTGCCTGCTTCATGGCCGCTACCGACATGGCCGCAGGCACGGCCACGCCATTCTTGACGGCCAGCACTTCGGCCATGACGCTGACCGCGATCTCGGAAGGTGTCTTGCTGCCGATATAAAGACCGATAGGGCCACGCAGGCGCGCCAGGCTTTCTTCGGTCTGGCCGAAGTGGGTCATCATGCGGTCCTTGCGGGCGGCGCTGTTACGGCGTGAGCCGATGGCGCCCACGTAGAAGGCTGGACTGGCAACCGCTTCCATCAGCGCCAGGTCGTCCAGCTTGGGATCGTGCGTCAGGGCGATCACGCAGCTGCGCTGATCGGGGCGGAAGGCCTGCACGGCGTCGTCGGGCATGTCGGTGACGATGCGCACCCCCGGCACCGCCCAGCCGCCCAGGTATTCCGAACGCGGATCGCACAGGGTGACCGCAAAGTCATTGAAGAGCGCCATCGTCGCCAGGTATTCGGCCAGCATGCCGGCGCCGATCAGCAGCATCCGATAATCCGGCCCCATGGTATGGCGCAGGGTCTGGCCGTCGAAGATCAGATCGGCCGGCGCCTGGCTGATTTCCATGCGGCTCTGTCCGGTAAGGCAGTCGACGCTGCGGCAGACCAGTTGCCCGCTTTCCAGCGCCAGTACCAGTTCCTGCAAGGGCGCGGCCGGCGGATCGAACTCCAGCAGCAGCTCCAGCGTGCCGCCGCAGGGCAGACCGAAGCGATGTGCCTCGTCGGCGTCGATGCCATAGCGCACCAGCTGCGGCGCCTCGGGGCGGCCCCAGGCAGTGGGGGCGTTCTTGATGTATTGGAACAGCAGGTCATCCTCGATACAGCCCCCCGACACCGAACCGATCAGCCGGCCATCGTCACGGATCGCCAGTTGGGAGCCCACCGGGCGAGGCGACGAGCCCCAGGTGGAGACAACAGTGGCCAGCAGTGCGCTGCGGCCGGCCTGGCGCCACTCATGCAGGGCGCGCAATACCTTCAGATCAGTGGTGTCGTTCATGATGCGTTCGAAATACGGTGATGGACCAAGTCTGCCACGGCATCGTGGCCGGAACTAATTGCGTTGGCCAATAGACCAAGCAAGCCCCGGACCAGCGAATCCCGGCCCACATGATGAGGCAGAATCGGCCGGCCTGCTTGCTTGCCCTCCGGAAAGTCGCTGCTCGCTGTCAGGCCCCGTTTGCCCGTTTGCCATGCATGCAGTCATCCGGCTTCATGCGGACCGGTGGAATTTCAGGCAATAATCGTAGCGGAATAGGTCTGTCTTCACTCCTCCCGCCACGTCACAATGCCCTGTTCCCGGACAGGCTCTCTGCCTGTCTGCGCGGCCGTTTTCACGACCGTCCTTACGCGCGTTTCAATCCCAGTCCCAACCAAGGAGATTCCCATGCAAGTACATGCCTACGGCGCCCACGCAGCCGACAAGCCACTGGAGCACCTGCAGATCACCCGACGTGCCACCGGCGCGCATGATGTGCAGATCGACATCGCCTACTGCGGCATCTGCCACTCCGACCTGCATCAGGTCCGTTCCGAATGGGCCGGCACCCAATACCCCTGCGTCCCCGGTCATGAGATCGTCGGTCGTGTCGCCGCGGTGGGCGATCACGTCAGCAAGTTCAAGGTCGGTGATCTGGTCGGCGTGGGCTGTATCGTCGACAGCTGCCAGACCTGCCCCGATTGCGATGAAGGCCTGGAAAACTATTGCGACAACATGGTCGGCACCTACAACGGCAAGACCGAGGACGCTCCCGGCTGGACCATGGGCGGCTATTCGCAGGAGATCGTGGTGCATGAGCGCTATGTGCTGAGTATCCGCCATCCGGAAGCCGACCTGGCTGCCGTGGCCCCCTTGCTGTGTGCCGGCATCACCACCTATTCGCCGCTGCGCCACTGGGGCGCAGGCCCCGGCAAGAAGGTCGGCGTGGTCGGTATCGGCGGCCTCGGCCACATGGGTATCAAGATTGCCCACGCCATGGGGGCGCACGTGGTGGCCTTCACCACCTCCGAGTCCAAGCGCGCCGATGCCAAGGCACTGGGTGCGGATGAAGTCGTGGTCTCACGCAATGCCGACGAGATGGCGGCGCATGCCCAGAGCTTCGACTTCATTCTCAATACCGTGGCCGCCCCCCATGACCTGGACGCCTTCCTTGGTCTCTTGAAGCGCGAAGGCACCATGACCCTGGTGGGTGCGCCAGCCACGCCGCATCCCTCACCCAATGTCTTCAACCTCATCATGAAGCGTCGCTCGTTGGCCGGCTCGCTCATCGGCGGCATCCCTGAGACCCAGGAAATGCTGGACTTCTGCGCCGAGCACGGCATCGTCGCCGACATCGAGCTCATCCGCGCCGGGGAAATCAACACCGCCTATGAACGCATGCTCAAGGGTGACATCAAGTACCGCTTCGTGATCGACAACGCCAGCATGGCGGCCTGATCCAGGTTGTCGACGCTTGCGGAACGGTCCTGGATACAGGATCGTTCCGCTTGCGTATTGCATTCCGGCGCCATGCTGGAAAGATCACACGGGAGAGATCGCGCTCTTGATCACGGCAGGAATGTCCGTATCCGCAGCTGTTGTGATGAAGGCCTCGGACGGAGCAGTGCCAGGCCATTTTCTCCTGGCTTCACGGTGCGCGTTCTTCCACCGGCTTCGCCGTCTTCCTGATCTTTGCCACATCGGCCGCCGACACCGTCGCCCCACGATTACCCCAGGCGGTCTGGATATACGAGGTCACCTCCGCCACTTGCTGGTCGTTGAGCAATTGCGCATACGGCGCCATCACCAGTCCACCCTTGACCGAATCGGTGGCCGGCTGGCGACCGCCCTGCAGGATGATGCGGATGGCCGAACCGGCGTCCTGCGTCTGCAGCACCGGATTACCGGCCAGCGCCGGGAAGGCCTTGCCATAGCCGGTGCCGTTGCTGCGGTGGCAGGCCGCGCAGCGATCCAGGTAGAGCGCCGCCCCCGGCGTCTGCGGGCGGCCCTCGTAGGCGGCCGTGGCGCTCACTTCGTCATAGCGATAGGGGGCCGCATCGTTGCGCGGCGACAGACGCAACAGGTAGCGCGAGATGGCATTGAGATCGGCCTCGGTCAGGTATTGCATGGAATGCTCGACCACATCATTCATGGCGCCGAAGGAGGCCGTGAACTGGTTGCGTCCGGTGCGCAGGAATTCCACCAGATCGGCCTGGCTCCAGCCGGCGATGCCGCCACCGTGTTCGTTGCGCAGCGACGGCACGTTCCAGCCATCCACCACCTGGCCGCCGGAGAGGTACAGGCGACTGCTATCGTCGCGCAGCGATTTCTCCTGCAGCGTAGTCGAGCGCGGCGTATGGCAGCTGCCGCAATGTCCCAGTCCCTCCACCAGATAGGCGCCCCGCGCCAGTTCCTGGTCGCTGCCGGCCGTTGCTGCAGGGGGAGCCACATAAGGAGCGGGCGTCGGCGCGAACAGCTTGCGCCAGATCGCCAGCGGCCAGCGCATCGACAGCGGCCACGGGATGTCGTTGGCGCGATTGGCCTGGGCAGAGGGCGTAACCGCCTTGGTGAAATAGGCATAGAGCGCCTGCATGTCCTCCTCGCTCAGCCGCGAATAGGAAGGGTAGGGCATGGCCGGATAGACCGTATAGCCGGCCCGGGTGACGCCGGTGCGCATGAGACGCGCAAAGTCCTCGTAGCTCCAGTCACCGATACCGTGTTCCTTGTCCGGCGTGATATTGGTCGAATAGATCGCGCCCAGCGGCGAGGCCAGCGCCAGCCCGCCTGCAAAGGGCGCGCCGCCCTTGCTGGTATGGCAGGCCACGCAATCGCCGGCCCGTGCCAGGTAGGCCCCCCGCAGCAGCAACTGGTCGTCGGCACTGGGGCTGCCCTGGCGGGCGATGCGTTGCGACAGCGCGGCATCGGCCGGCGGTACCGTGAAAGCTTGCAAGGGTGCCGTCTCGCGATTCAACAGCCGCCCGCCCATCGGCGGCTGGGGCGGTGCCGGGACGGTCAGCGAATCATCGGCATACGCCAGGTTGTAAGCGGCTGCGGCAGCCAGCATGGCCGCGCCCAGCGCCAGGGAGGAGGTCAGGATCAGTCGTTTCATCGTCGCTCCCGTGCTCACGCGCTGACCAGCGGACGCGGGTCCTTGAGGTATTGCTCGCGGATGGCGCGGGCCGACCAGTAGGTCAATGCCACCGCTGCCCCGGTCGGGTTGTAGCCGATGCCCTGGGCGAACACGCCCGAGCCGACCGCAAACACGTTGTGCACGTCCCAGCTCTGCAGGTAGCGGTTCACCACGCTGGTGGACGGGTCATTGCCCATGGCCACGCCACCGGCCCAGTGGGTGGTCTGGTAGCTGCGCAGGTCTGGTGCCGCGCCGAAATCCTTGACCGTGACCTTGATCTCGCGCGCCTTCAGCTCATGCGCGATCTTGACCGCCTGATCAGTGACGTAGCGGCTCATGCGGATGTCGTTGTCCTTCCAGTCGAAGGTAAAGCGCAGCAGCGGCTGGCCAAAGGCGTCCTTGTAGTTCGGATCGAGATCGACATAGACGTCCCGATACACCATGTTGGCGCCATGCACGTCGAAGGACATGGTGTTCAGATAGCTGTCCTTGACCGCCTGCTTCCAGGCGTGGCCCCACTTGGGCGTGCCGGGCGGCACGGCAATCCCCGAGATCGGCTTGGCTCCGGCCGGATTGCTCCAGATCGGCGAACCGCCCACGAATCCCAGCGGGCCGTGGTCCATGTGGTCGCCGTTGAAGTCATCCACCGCCACGCCATTGCCACCGGCCCCGATGAAGCCATTGATGTTCTTGCCCGGCGCGAAGAAGGCATTGATGGTGGACATCATCTGGAAGGCGATATTGCGGCCCACCACGCCGGTATTGGAAACCGGGTCATACGGCTTGCCGATGCCCGAGAGCAGGAACAGTCGCGCATTGTTGTAGGCAAAGGTACTGGCAATGACGATATTGGCGGGCTGGAACACGGTGTCGCCGTTGATATCGATGTAGGTCACGCCGGTGGCCTTCTTGCGGGTGCTGTCGAGTTCGATGCGCAGCACATTGCACTGGCTGCGCAGTTCGAACAGCTTGCTCTGACGCAGCGCCGGCATGATGTTGACGTTGGGCGAAGCCTTGGAATAGTTGTAGCAGGCATAGCCCGAGCAATAGCCGCAGAAGGTGCAAGGCCCCATCTGGCAGCCATATTGGTTCACATAGGGCGCCGAGGCATTGGCCGAGGGCAGGGTGAAGGGATGGAAACCCGCCTGCTGCGCCGCCTTGCGAAACAGGGCCGCCTGGTATTGCTCCTTCTGGGCCGGTAGCGGGAAGGCATCCGAACGATCGGCCTCGAAGGGGTTGCCGTTGTTGTCCACCACCCGGCCCTTGACCCGATACGCGCTGCCGGACGTCCCCATCATTTTTTCGGCGAAGTCGAAATACGGTTCCAGTTCTTCGTAGCTCACGCCCCAGTCCTGCAGGTTCATGTCCTTGGGAATGAAGTTCTTGCCGTAGCGCTCTTCGTAATGGCTGCGCATGCGCAGTTCTTCCGGCAGGATGCGCCAGTGGCAGCCCGACCAGTGCAGCCCAGCACCGCCCACACCTTCGCCCGGCTTGAACATGGCGATCTGGCGATAGGGGATGGCGCTGTCGGCCGTCTTGCGGCGGAAGGTGAAGGAGGATTTGTTGAGGTTCTGGAACAGCTTGAAGCGCTGCTGGTAGTCCAGCTCATTGATGGTCTTGGGATAGGCGCCATCGGGATAGGTATCGCGATAGACACCGCGTTCCAGCGCCACCACGCTCTGGCCGGCCTCGGTCATTTCCTTGGCCATGATGGCACCGGTCCAGCCGAAGCCGACGATGACGACGTCGACTGCTTTCATGTTCTTGTTG
Source organism: Herbaspirillum sp. AP02 (assembly GCF_015767275.1). Lineage (GTDB taxonomy): Bacteria > Pseudomonadota > Gammaproteobacteria > Burkholderiales > Burkholderiaceae_D > Herbaspirillum. Next base: position 310,260 of record NZ_JADWMY010000004.1, on the reverse strand, counting down.
GCCATGTGCTTGTGCTTCCAGGGAGGTTGGGGCAGAAGGGGCTGAGGGGAGGAGGCGGCGTCAGCCGCGCGAGACCGGCGGCAGCGGATAGATGCGGCCGTACTGGTCCACCCAGTCGTAGTAGTCGGCGCGGGCACCGGGAAAGCCGATCATCTTCCATGCGGCCATGCCCTTGTTGCCGCCATCGACGGGGTCGCAGAAATAGCCTTCGTGCACGTTCTGCAGCAACTGGTTGAACAAGGCCGCAGGGGGAATGCTGGCCATATTCACATTGCCCTTCTCGAACTCGCCCATCATCTTTTCACGTTGCTGCTGGCTCAGCCCGACATAGCCCTGGCCGTATTGCTGCTTGATGGCGGCGTCGAACTCGGCCAGGCCCTTCTTGTACAGCTCACGCGGCGGATAGGGCAGCTGGTAACCGAACTCGGCCGGTGCATCCGGCGTGAACGGCCCTTGCATGTACCACAGCTGTCCCTGGCCGTAGGGCGTGTTCATCTGGGCGTCGATGAATTCGGGCACGCCCGCCTCCAGCGCACCCGGGCCGTTTTCATCGGCCGGGATGAGCACCTCGGCCAGGGCACTGAGCAGGGCGAATTCATCCTGATTGAAGAAGCTGGGTTTGTAGGGTGTGTTGTCGCCGGACTGGGCCGACTGGCCCTGGGCAGCGACGGTGAGGCTGCCGGTGGTCAGCGCCAGCGCGGCAGCCGGCGCGGCAGTCAAGGCGCCGCGCAGGAAGTGGCGGCGATTGGCGGAGATGCTTATTTTTTTCATGGCGCGTTTCCGTGTGGGAAATCGGGGCCGTATCAACACAGGCGACACAGGCATACGGGCTGACAGACGAGCTGACAGACGAGCTGACAGACGGCCAGTCGCCGTGCATACGGCTGAGCCATGATGCGCGCTTGCGCGCAGGATGGGGATCAGTGAGTCTGCGCTTTTGATGTCGGAAAAGTCTGACGCTTCCTACAGCGTGTGGTGACGTCCCGGTGGCTTGCGCCTACCAGGACGTGTTGGTATCAGAAGCCCCAGCTCAGCATGCCCACCAGTTGGTTGCCCTGCTTGACGTCGAAGCGGTTATAGCCTCCCAGGATGGCCTGCAGCGACCAGCTCAGCGACGAATCCGGGAACGGTGCCGACAATCCCAGGGTCAGGTGGCGCAGGCCGCCGCTGCTGGGGCCGTTGCCGGCGAAGCAGCCGTTGACGACGAAGGCTTCGCCCGCGGCGCAGGCGGTGCCGGTGGCGGTGTCACGGGTCCCCAGGTACTTGCCCTCGCGCTTGTAGGTGTAGGCGCCCAGAGTGCCGGTGAACGTGATGTCATACGGTAGCGGCTTGGTGTAGACCAGGGTCCAGTAGGTGTCGCCCTTGTTGCCCCAGACCACGTCGTTGAGCAGGGTCTGCGCATTGAAGGAGAGCGCGCCCCAGGTCAGGCCCGCCTTGGTTTCCAGGGCATTGGCGTGCGTCCCGTTGGCATAGTAGTAGCCGGTCATGCCCAGGATGTAGCCGAGATCACCCATGATGTTGCCGGCATAGGCGAAGTAGAAGTCGTTTTCTACCGAGCGCGGTTTCTGGAACGCGGTGATGCTGCGGTCGCTGTAGGAATTGCCCAGCTGCTTGTACGAATAGTTGATGGTGGAGGCCCAGTAACCGAAGCTCCAGCCACTGGTGTGGACGAAATCGATGCCCCATTGCAGCGCCGCCTGGTCTGACTCAGGGGCGTCGGCACCTGCATTGCCCAGCGGCTGGCCATTGCCATAGGTGGTGGTGACACCGCGCAGTACATAGCGCGAGGCCAGGTCGATGTGCTTGGTGATGGTCCAGGGACCAGCAGGGGTGGCGGGATTGGCGGCGGGCGCATCCTCCGCCAGGACAGGGGGGGCGGTCAGCAGGGCAGCGACCGTAGCGACCGTAGCGACACTGGCGCCAAGGCAGGACAGGCGCGACAGGGAAGGGATGTAGTTAGTCAAGGTTCTCTCCGTTGGTGTGGGCAGGGCAAATGTGAAAGCAGTGAAAGTACTGAACGCAAAGCACGAGCAGGGTCCGACGGGGCCGTTGCCGGCCCCGCGCAGAGGGGATTGCAGGTGAGGGTGGTGCTGGCGCGCGCGAAAAACTGCAGTCAGGAACTACAGTTTTCCGTCCGCCGCCATCTTCATGTAGGTCGGGTCGAAGCGCAGCTTGACGTTCTTCTTGTCGCCGATCACGACGTTGCCGTCGAAGGCGATGCCGATGCCGTCGGCGCTCTTGACGTTGGGCCCGAGGATGCCGTGGTCGAAGCTGAACTTGGCGATGCGGCCCATGATGGTCGGCAGTTCCTTCTTGGTGGCGAACTCCAGTGCGGCCTTGGGTTGGTAGAACATGGCGGTGGCGGCCAACTGTGCCTGGAAGCCTGCCAGGTCAGTGCCGGAAGCCTTGCCCATGGCGCCCAGTGCGCGGGTGGCGCGCTCATCCTTGGCGGTCATGATGGCCATCATCTCGTACCAGGCACCGGTCAAGGCCTTGCCGAAGGCCGGGTTGTCCTGCAGGGTCTTGGTGTTGACCACCATCAGGTCCATGATCTCGCCGGGCAACTGCTTGGACGTGTAGACCAGGGATACCTCGGGCGAGGCAGCGATGGCCGAGAGCATGGGGTTCCAGGTCACCGTGCTGGTCACCGCCGGGGTCGCGAAGGCGGCGCTGATGTCGGCGTCGCTGGTGTTGACCACCTTGACATCACGCTCGCGCAGACCGGCGCTTTCCAGCGCCCGTGCCAGCAGATAGTGCGATACCGAGAACTCCACCAGCTGCACCGACTGGCCCTTGATGTCGGCCAGCTTCCTGTTCTTCCCCTTGAGCACGATGCCATCGTTGCCGTTGGAATAGTCGCCCACGATCAATGCGGTGCTGTCCACGCCGCCGGCGGCGGGAATGGTCAGCGCGTCCATGTTGGTCATGGTGCAGCCGTCGAACTTGCCCGCGGTGTACTGGTTGATCGATTCGACGTAGTCGTTCAATTGCACGGCGCTGATGTTGATGCCGTATTTCTTGCCCCACTTGGCCAGGATGCCCTGGGCCTGCGCCTCGCCCCACGGCATCCAGCCGGCGTAGATGGAGGTACAGACCTTGAAGTCGGTGCGGGGGGCGGCGTGGGCCGGCGAGAGCGCGCCTGCGAAGGCGGCCAGGGCGATGGCGGCGCCACCAAGGAGTCGGGAGATGTTGTACACGGCGTAGGGTCCTCGAAGGGTTTATTGGAAAAAAAGCCCGGGAGCGGCGCGGTCCTGCGAACGCGTCATCTCCCGGGCTTTTCTCCCGCCGTGTAACCCCTTGCGAGGTCGACTGCTCTCGGACCAGACATTCGCCAGTGCGAACCGGAACCCTAGCTGTCCATTGCAAATTGTGCCTACTCAAGACCGGACTCGCCGGCTCCCGCTCGCTTTTCAGCAAGGTTCGTGCCAATCATCGGCACTACCATTGCTGCACTTTTTCGCTATTAATAGCGCGTGCAAAAAATCCAGATGCACGCCTCCGGCATGGGCCGGGATGGCGCTTCGCGCACGCGCCAAATCGGTGCCGCCTTGCACCACGCTTGTACCTGCCCTGGGCGAGACGCTGGCCGTTCTGGCTTGCCTCCGGCTGTGGCGCGGGTTTGCGGCGCATACGATTCCCGGCGCCGGGTGGCCTGGAACTTGCATACAAGATTGTCGTTCTCGCATAGGGCGAGCCAAGACGACTTGGGTTGGAGCACGGCAAGGCGATGTTAGGCCACGGGCTTCGACAACCATCCTGGACGGCCAGGCCATGCTCGCAGGAGAACACCATGTCCAGAACCGCACCCTCCGCACCATCCGCACCATCCATTACTTCCTTCGCCTTTTCTGCCGACGCCCTGGAGGCATCCCGGCTGTGTGGCCGCATGCATACTTCGCTGCTGTTGATCGAGGCCCTGCTGCTGGGTGTCAGGCTGCTGTGGCAGCCCCGCCAGAACGCCATGCGCAGGAGGTGATGGTATGGAATTTGCTGAAATCCCTGCAACGCAGGGCAGCGCATCGATGATCCAGGATCTGTAATCTGATCTCGCAACGTTGAGCGGCTGCACCAGGAAGTTCAAATAGCTGGCTAGGGTTCCGGTCTGCCGCAGGCAGATGACTGGTCCGAGAGCCGGCGACCTCGGTCGAGGTTACACGGCGGGACAAAAGCCCGGGAGAGAGTTGCACCTCAGGTGCCGCGCTGCTCCTGCTTTTGTTCAACCCCGACCGGAGTTTCCCGTGATCGCTGTTCGCGTCCCCAGGCCTCACCATTCAGCGTCTTCGCTGCATTCCTTTCTGCCTCAGGGAGGCGCGCCATGCGTTTCCTGAACCGTCAGCCCGGCCGCGCCGGGCAGTGGCTGCTCACACTGCTGCCCTTGCTCATCCTGGTGCTGCTGTACGCCTTCGGCTCGGCCGCGCGCCTGGCCGACAATCCCAGCGACAAGCTCTTGCCCAGTGCCGCGCAGATGGTCGACGCCATCCGGCATATGGCTTTCATGGAAGATCCGCGCACCGGTGACTACCTGTTCTGGGTCGACACCCTGGCCAGCCTGCAGCGGGTCTTCATCGGTCTGGGCATCGCTGCGCTGATCGGGTTGGTGATGGGTATCGCCAACGGTGTTTTCCCGGTCTTGCGGGCCGGCCTGTCACCGCTGTTGACGGTGATCTCGATGGTGCCGCCCCTGGCCATCCTGCCGATCCTGTTCATCGTGCTGGGGCTGGATGAATTGTCCAAGGTCATGCTCATCGTGATCGGTGTCACGCCCTTGCTGGCACGGGACCTGGAGCACACCGGGCGCGCCATTCCACCCGAATTGCTGATCAAGGCCCAGACGCTGGGCGCCAATAGCTGGACCCTGGTGCTGCGCGTGGCACTGCCGCAGATGCTGGCGCGCCTGCTGGTGTCGCTGCGGCTGTCGCTGGGGTCGGCCTGGCTGTTCCTGATCTCGGCTGAAGCGATCTCCGCCACCGCCGGTCTGGGTTACCGGATCTTCCTGGTGCGTCGCTATCTCGCCATGGACATCATCCTGCCCTATGTGGTCTGGATCACCTTGCTGGCCTGGTTGATGGACTGGCTGCTGCGCGCGGTGCACCGCCGCTTCTTCCCCTGGGCCGAAGGAGGTCGCGCATGAGCTATATCGAGATTCGCAACGTCTGGCAACAATATGGCGCCAACGTGGTGCTGGAACGGCTGAATCTGCGGGTGGAGGAGGGCCAGTTCTGTACCCTGGTGGGGGCCTCCGGTTGCGGCAAGTCCACCTTCCTGCGCCTGCTGCTGGGTCAGGAGCGGCCCAGCAAGGGGCAGTTGCTGTTGCAGGGCCAGCCCTTCCCGGCCGAACCCGATGCCACGCGCGGCGTGGTGTTCCAGCGCTATTCGGTGTTTCCGCACCTCAGCGTGCTGGACAACGTGGTCATCGGCCTGGAGTTGCCCCGCGCACCGCTGTTCGGCCGCCTGTTTGGCGGATCCAGGCGCCGGGCGCGTGACGCCGCAGCGCAGCTGCTGCACCGGGTTGGGCTGGGCCATGCACTGCAGTTGTATCCCGCCAGTCTCTCGGGCGGCATGCAGCAGCGTCTGGCCATCGCGCAGGCCCTCATTGCGCGCCCACGCGTGCTATTGCTGGACGAACCCTTCGGCGCGCTCGATCCCGGCATCCGCAAGGAAATGCATACGCTGTTGCTCGATCTATGGCGCGACAGCGGCCTGACCGTCTTCATGGTCACGCATGACCTTTCCGAAGGGTTCAGCCTGGGTACCCGCCTGCTGGTATTCGACAAGGTACGCGTTGACCCGCAATACCCGCAAGCCTATGGCGCCCACATCACCTATGACATCGCCCTCAACGAGGCGCGAGCCCGTGAACAGGCCGGCAAGCTGACCGGTCTTCTCTCTGCAAAGGAAATCTGACATGAGCACGAATCCCTTGGCCATCCAGGCCAGTCTCTACGAAGAACGGCTACCGGGGGGAGGCCATACTTCCTTCATCCTCAAGCGCGGCCAGTCGCTGCGCATCACCGACATCGAAGGCGGGGCCAACGTCAGCATGATGATGCTCAACGCCCACCAGCCCAGCGAGCGTCTGAACCTGCCCGATACCCTGAAAGGCCAGCATACCGCGCGGCTGCGTGCCGGCCACTGCCTGTATTCCGACATGGGCCGCGTGCTGGCCGCTATCACCGAGGACACCTGCGGCTGGCATGACAGTTTCGGCGGTGTACTCAATGCCGAGGAAGTGCGCGAGAAATATGGTCAGGGCCGTTATCAGGAATTGCGCAACGGCTTTTATCGCAATGGCGTCGATAACCTGCTGGTCGAAATGGGGAAATGGAACCTCGACCTGCAAGACCTGCTGATGGTGGTGAACCTGTTTTCGCGCGTGAGCGTGGATGCCGAAGGCGGCCTGGCCTTCGTGCCGGGCAACTCCCGGGCCGGCGACGCCATCGAACTGGCCGCGCCGATGGACACCCTGATCATCCTGACCGCCCTGCAACATCCGATGGACCCCGATCCCCGCTACGCACCGCGTCCGGTGCAACTGCAATGGACGCAGGCGCAGGGCGACGACGGCACCAGCGGCTGCCGCCGCTCTCGTCCGGAGAACGAGCGCGCCTTCCACAATACCGAACGCTTCTATCTCTAAGACCTGGAGGATTCCATGCACATCATCGAAAGCCAGCTCGCGCCCGAGCAAGCGGTGTTCCGCCACGTGATCCCGGCCGGCGAACCCTACCTGTTCAACCTCAGGGCCGGCCAGACCCTGCGCCTGCTCGACCTGGAAGGCAACCAGGCCATCGACACCTTGTTCTACAGCGCCGCCAATCCACGCGAACGCTACGATCCGCAGCGTACCCTGCGCCGCCAGCAGCGTGCCTATCTGGGGGCCGGCAGCGTGCTGTATTCCAATCTGGGGCGTCCGCTGGCCACCATCGTGGCCGATACCTGTGGCTGTCACGACACCCTCGGGGGCGCCTGTGCCCAGGAGAGCAATACCGTGCGCTATGCACTGGAAAAGCGCTATATGCACAGCTGCCGCGATAACTTCCTGTGCGCCTGTCTGCATGATGGCCGATTGAACAAGCGCGACATTGGCGCCAACATCAATTTCTTCATGAACGTCCCCGTCACCCCCGAGGGTGGGCTGACCTTCGAGGACGGCATCTCGGCCCCCGGCAAGTACGTGGAACTGCTGGCCGCGCAAGACCTGATCGTGCTCATTTCCAACTGCCCGCAGTTGAACAATCCCTGCAATGGCTGGAATCCGACCGCAGCCGAAGTGCTGGTCTGGGACTGATCCTCGCGCCACGTCCTTTGCAGGCCGACCTGCACCCCTCGCGGACGACCGCGAGCCGGTTTTTCGATTCACGGGACGACCCGGATTTCAAGGCCACCTGAATGTTCGATCATCTGCTCATCGCCAATCGCGGCGCCATTGCCTGCCGCATCCTGCGTACCTTGCGCGCGCTTGACGTCACCGGAGTGTGCGTCTATTCGGAATCCGATATCGGCAGCCTGCACGTATTGCAGGCCGACCACGCCATTTCCCTGGGCGAAGGCGCGGCAGCGCAGACCTATCTGGCTGTCGACAAGATCCTGGCCGCCGCCCGCGACAGCGGTGCCCAGGCCATCCATCCCGGCTATGGCTTCCTGTCCGAGAATGCCGCCTTTGCCGAAGCCTGCGAAGCCGCCGGGATTGCCTTCGTCGGTCCCACCCCGCAACAGCTGCGCATCTTCGGCCTGAAACACACCGCCCGTGCGCTGGCGCGCGAGCAGGGCCTACCGATGCTGGAAGGCACGGACCTGCTGGACAATCTGGACACCGCCCTCCAGGCGGCCGCCCGCGTGGGTTATCCGGTCATGCTCAAGAGCACTGCAGGGGGTGGGGGCATCGGCATGCGCGTCTGCCGCAGCGATGATGAACTGGGCGACGCTTTTGAGTCGGTGCGCCGTCTCGGACAGAACAATTTCAGCGACGCTGGCGTCTTCATCGAGAAATACATCGAACGTGCCCGCCATCTGGAAGTGCAGGTCTTCGGCGACGGTCGTGGCGAGGTGATCGCCCTGGGGGTGCGCGACTGTTCCGTGCAACGACGCAACCAGAAGGTGCTGGAAGAAACACCCGCCCCCAACCTGCCGCAGGGCATGGCCGAAGCGCTGTGCGCGGCCGCCATCAAGCTGGCGCGGGCGGTGTCCTATCGCAGTGCCGGGACCGTGGAATTCGTCTACGACAGCCAGGCCGGCCAGTTCTACTTCCTCGAAGTGAACACCCGACTGCAGGTCGAGCATGGCGTCACCGAACAGGTATGGGGCGTGGATCTGGTGCGCTGGATGATCGAGCTGGCCGCCGGCGACCTGCCGCCCCTGACGCAACTGGCCGCCACCCTGCAGCCCAGCGGTCATGCCATCCAGGCCCGCCTGTATGCGGAAGATCCGGGCCGCCAGTTCCAGCCTTGCCCGGGCCTGCTGACGGCAGTGGCGTTCCCGCCCACCGACGGCCGCGCCCTGCGCATCGATACCTGGGTCGAGGCCGGCTGCGAAATCGCGCCTTATTTCGATCCCATGATCGCCAAGCTGATCAGCTGGCAACCCACGCGCGATGCCGCGCGCCTAGCCCTGGATGCGGCGCTGGGACAGACCGGGCTCTACGGGGTGCAGACCAACCAGCATTATCTGCGCCAGATCCTGGCCGACGTCCCCTTCGCCAGCGGCCAGCCGTGGACACGCTGCCTGGAGCAGCTGGTCTATCGGGCCGACACGGTGGAAGTGCTGGCACCTGGAACCCAGACCACGGTACAGGACTATCCCGGGCGCATCGGCTACTGGGCCGTCGGCGTGCCGCCCTCGGGACCGATGGATGATCGCGCATTGCGGCTGGCCAATCGCCTGCTGGGTAACGCCTCCGATGCGGCGGCGCTGGAGATGACGATGAGCGGGCCCACACTGCGCTTCAATACCGCCGCCGTGATCGCCGTGACCGGCGCCCGTATTGCGCTGCAGATCGACGGCGTGGCGCAGGCGATGGACACGACCCTGTCCATCGCCGCCGGCAGCACGCTCAAGCTGGGAGTCATCAGCGGTACCGGTGCACGCAGCTATCTGGCCGTGCGGGGCGGGGTGCAGCTGCCGGCCTACCTGGGTAGCCGCAGTACCTTCACGCTGGGTCAGTTCGGCGGCCACGGCGGACGGGCGCTGGCCACGGGCGACATCCTGCACCTGGCGCCATGCACGGATTCGGAGGCCGGGCAGGTACTCCCGCAGGGCTTGTATCCGGCGCTCGCTGAGGTACGTCATCTGCGGGTGATCTATGGTCCCCATGGCGCTCCGGAATATTTCACGCCAGCCTACATCGATACCTTCTTTGCCACCGAGTGGGAAGTGCATTTCAATTCCAGCCGCACCGGCGTGCGCCTGATCGGCCCAACGCCGGAATGGGTTCGTGACAGCGGCGGCGAGGCCGGGCTGCATCCTTCCAACATCCACGACAATCCCTATGCCGTGGGCGCGGTGGATTTCACCGGCGACATGCCGGTCATCCTTGGTCCGGACGGGCCCAGCCTGGGCGGTTTCGTTTGCCCGGTCACCGTGATCGAGGCCGACCTGTGGCAACTCGGCCAGCTCAAGGCCGGCGACAGGTTACGCTTCGTCCCGGTGGAGGTGAGCACCGCGCGTCGTATCGCATTGGCCGGTCAGCAGGCCGTCGACAGCCTGGCACCGACGGCCATTGACTGGGCACCGGCTGCGTTGTCGTCCCCCATCGTGCTCGACCTTGGGCGCGATGACCGGCGTCTGGTGGCACGGCTGTCGGGTGACACCAATCTGCTGTTGGAGGTCGGCAGCCCGCAGCTGGACCTGGTGCTGCGCTTCCGCGTCCATGCGCTCATCGCGGCCCTGGAGGAGCAGGCGCTGCCCGGCGTGATCGACCTCACCCCCGGCATCCGTTCCCTGCAGCTGCACTACCAGCCCGAAGCGCTGCCGCTGCAGCGCTTGCTCGATACCATCGCAGGATTATGGGATGCCGTCTGCGTCCGCCAAAACCTGGCAGTCCCGTCGCGTATCGTGCATCTGCCCTTGTCGTGGGACGATCCGGCCTGCCAGTTGGCCATCGAGAAATACATGACCACCGTGCGCAAGGATGCGCCGTGGTGTCCCAGCAACCTGGAATTCATCCGTCGCATCAATGACCTCAAGGACATCGGGGCGGTGCGCGAAACCGTCTTCGACGCCAGCTACCTGGTCATGGGCCTGGGCGATGTCTACCTCGGCGCGCCGGTGGCCACGCCGCTGGACCCGCGCCATCGCTTGGTCACCACCAAATACAACCCCGCCCGCACCTGGACCGCAGAGAACTCGGTCGGCATCGGCGGCGCCTATCTATGCATCTACGGGATGGAAGGGCCGGGTGGCTATCAGTTCGTCGGTCGCACCCTGCAGATGTGGAATCGTTACCGCGAGGTCGCCGCCTTCCGTGGCAAGCCCTGGCTGCTGCGCTTCTTCGATCAGATCCGCTTCTATCCGGTGACAGCCCAGGAGTTGCAGACGATACGCCGTGACTTCCCGCTGGGCCGCTTCGATCTGCAGATCGAGGAGACCAGCCTGAACCTGGCCGACTATGCGGACTTCCTGGAGCAGGAGGCCGAGGGCATCGCGGCCTTCCGTCGACACCAGCAGGCCGCCTTCGACGCCGAGCGTGAGCGCTGGATCGCCAGTGGCCAGGCCGACTTCGCCATCGAGGACGCTGCTGCGAGTACTGACCAGGGACAGCCCCTGCAGCCCGGACAACTGGCGGTGGATGCGCCGATTGCCGGCAACCTGTGGCAGGTCAAGGTCAGTCCGGGGCAGCGGGTGGAGCAGGGTGAACTGTTGATGATCCTCGAATCGATGAAGATGGAAATCAGTATTGCCGCGCCCGCTGGCGGCATCGTCGCCGAGGTGCGCGTGCAGCCCGGCAGCCCGGTGCGCGCCGGGCAGTGTGTACTGGTCATGGAAGAGACCGCACAGGCGGCCGCTTGCTGACGCTCTGACCGGCGTCGGGCTCAGGCGTCCGGCAGGATTTCCGTCAGCGACAGGATGGCCTGGGCCACTTCGGCGATGCGCCGGTTCTGGTTCATCGCATGCTTGCGCAGGAGGCGATAGGCGTTTTCTTCATTGAGCCCCTGCTTCATCATCAGCACGCCCTTGGCGCGCTCGATGAGCTTGCGCTCTTCCAGGCTCTCGCGCACGGTAGCCAGCTCCTGGGTCAGGTTCTGCAGCCGTTCGGACTGCGCCCGCAGCAGATCGACGATGGATTGTGTCAGGTGCGGCCCGACCCCGGCATCCATGGGGCCGCCGCTCAGGTGCCCGCCATCCAGGCTGGAGGAGAAGGTCGCCAGGGGGGCCAGCGGATCGAGCGCCTCTTCCTGGCTGAACCACTGGCCCTGATCGTCCAGCTCCTTCTGCAGTTCGATGATCTTGGCGCGGCATTGCGCCTGCACGTATTGCGCCAGGTGAATCTCGACCTGATGCAGGCCATCGATGCGGGTGGAGCAGCACTGGTACCATGCATCGGCCATATCGGAATCCAGCGGCCGCTCGTGCGAGGTCAGCAGCTTGCGGCGCAGTCGCTCCAGCTCGGCCAGCGGCAGCGTGGCCTGCATCGCCGTCCACTCGTTGCGGAAACCCTCGGCGAAGGACTCGAAACGGCGCAGCGCCTGCTCCTGCATCTCGATCTGGTATTCGATGCTTTGTTCCTGTTCGCGCGTGATCTTGCCCATGGCAAAGGCCGCGGCGCCTCCGGCGCGCTCGCGGCCGGCGAATTCCTTGCCTTGCATCAGGTTGAACAGCGCCACCAGCAGGCGCGAGATCTGCGGATCCACGGCGACGTCGGCGGCTTCGAACACCAGCGCCAGCAGCGCCCCCACCAGCGTCTTGAAGCGCTCGTAGCTCGCTGCCGGTGAACAGGCCAGGGCCGCCACGTCGGCGCGCAGGCGCGGCAGGCCGTCCAGGGCGTGCAAGGCGAAGGCGATGCGGGTATAGAGGCGGGCGCCGTTGGAAAGCGCGTTGTCATGTTCGGTGGCCTCCAGCCAGGAGGCAAACTCCTGTTGCGCCGCCTCGCTGGCGGCCACGCGCTCGCGCCACACCAGGGCATCACGCTCACCGCGCGAGCCCAGGTAGATATTGGAAATGCCGCGTTCCTGCTGCAGGCAGTGGATCAGTTTGCCCACCGTCAGCACCAGCTGGCAGGTGCGGGCGAGGCGTTGCAGTTCTTCCACTTCGCAGCGGCGGGCAGTGATCAGGTAGTTGAGGACGTTGCTCATGGGCGCAGGAAAGGAGGGAGCGGACAGCCGCAAGGACATGCAATATTCGTGCAATGACCGGCGATGCCGCGATTGTAAAGGATAGCCTGCCTACCTGAACACCCGCGGCATGTCCGGGACGTCGTGGCCCGACGCTGCCCGGCCCTGCGTTGTCGATACTGCCCTCATGCGATCTCCCGGCGGCGATGAGCACGGGCCCTCTAGTTGCCGCACGGTGGCGGCTCAACCATCGGTGGAACGGCTCAGCGCTTCATGGGCCAGGATTTCCTGTTCCAGTGCGGCCAGGCCGGCGCGCACCAGTTGCAGCGCATCGCTGCCCAGCAGCAGATGGGCCGGTGGCTGCGGCATGGCGATCAGGGCCAGCATCGCCTGCGCTGCCTTCGCCGGGTCCCCCAATTGCTTGCCGTGCTTGTCTTCGCGGGCCTTGCGCACCGGATCGAAGAGGGCATCATAGTCGCTGATGGTGCGCGGCGAGCGCGCCATCGACCGACCCGCCCAATCGGTGCGGAACGAGCCCGGCGCCACTGCCGTGACGGCGATGCCCAGCGCCTTTAGCTCCTGGCCTAGAGAGGCCGAGATACCCTCCAGCGCGAACTTGCTGCCGCAGTAGTAGCTGATCCCCGGCATGGTGATATGCCCGCCCATGGAGGTGATGTTGATCAGGTGGCCGCGGCGGCGCGCGCGCATGAAGGGCAGCACCGCCTTCATCATCGCCACTGCGCCGAAGACATTGACCTCGAACTGGCGGCGCATATCCGCCAGCGGCGATTCTTCCATCACGCCTTCGTGCCCATAGCCGGCATTGTTGACCAGCACGTCGATGCCGCCGCTCTGCGCTTCGGCCGCGCTGACCATGGGCGCGATGGCGTCGGTATCAGTGACGTCCAGTACGTGGCACCAGGCGCGGCCCGGCGCCAGGGCCTCGAAGTCGGCCACCGCCTGTGCGTGGCGTGCGGTACCGACCACGCAGTGGCCGGCATCCAGGGCGGCAATGGCCAGCGCCCGGCCGAAGCCGCTGCTGATGCCGGTGATGAGCAAGGTTTTCTGCAAGGACATCATGCTTCTCCAGGTGAAGTAGGGGAGTGCATAATAGTCAGGCATCACCGAATCATTAAGCCGTAATTACCTGTTTTTCTTGCCTGAAACTATGAAACACGAGACTGCCGTGCGTACAGCCAAGCCCACCCTGCAAGCCCCTGTACAGCAGCGCATCATCCAGCTGCTGCAGGACATGGCACCCACCGAGGGCTATCACCTCACGCCCATGGAGAGCGTGCGCGTGCTGCGCGCCGATGGCCCGCTGGCGCGCACGCCGGTGCTCTACGACCCGGGCATCGTGATCGTCTGCCAGGGGCGCAAGCGCGGTTATTTCGGCGGGGAGCTGTATCTCTACGACGAGCAGCACTACCTGGCCGTCTCGGTGCCGGTGCCCTTCACCATGGAGACCGATGCCACGCCGCGACGGCCCTTGCTGGCCCTGTACCTGCACCTGGACTTCACGCTGGCCGCCGAGCTGGCGCTGCAGATCGACCGCCAGGGCGCACCCGCCGTGCAGGCGGCGCGCAGCATGATGTCCTCGCCCATGGAGCAAGCCTTGCAGGGCAGCCTGCTGCGTTTTCTGGAAGCGATGGCGCAACCGCAGGAGGCCGCCATCCTCGGTACCGCGCTACTGCGCGAAATCTACTATCGGGTGCTCACCGGCGCCCAGGGCGAGGCGCTACGCAACGCCCTGGCCATGCGCGGCCATTTCGGCAAGATCGGACGGGTGCTGCGGCGCATCCACACCGACTATGCGCAGGACCTGGGCGTGATGCAGCTGGCGGCCGAGGCCGGCATGAGCGCGCCCAGTTTCTACGTGCATTTCAAGGAAATCACCCAGGCCTCGCCGATGCAGTACCTGAAGTCGATCCGCCTGCATCAGGCGCGTCTGCTGATGGTGCGTGAAGAGATGACGGCCGAGGCGGCCGCCCACGCGGTGGGTTATGTCAGCACCAGCCAGTTCAGCCGCGAGTTCAAGCGCCTCTTTGGCGCCACCCCGCTGGCCGAATGCCGGCGCCTGCGCGAGAGCTTTGCCCTGCCGCCCGGCTTTGCGGATGCGCAGTTCGTGTCCTCGCATTGATCCTGCAGGCTACGGTTCAGCGGGCGATATACCACTCGTAACGGTGGTTCCAGGCCACGAACAGGTTCATGACGATGGCTCCCACCAGGGAATAGAGCACGCGGTCGGCCGGCATGAAGCAGGCCGCCGTGGCGAACAGCACCAGGTCGAAGCCCATCAGTAGCCAGCCGGCCTTGAAACCGGTGCGCTCCTGCAGGTAGCTGGCCAGGATGCTCATGCCGCCGCAGCTGGCCTGGTGGCGGAACAGGCCGATCAGCCCGATGCCCACGCACAGGCCCGCCAGCACCGCACCCACCAGCGGATCGAGGTGGCTGTAGCTGATGTAGTTGCCGGCGATATTGGTCAGCACCGACACGGCGGTCACCGCCGCCAGCGTGCGCCAGGTGAAGGCCGCACCCATGCGCAGGGCCGCCAGCAGGTAGAAGGGCAGGTTGATCAGCGCAAAGGCCGTACCGAAGCTGACCCCGGTGGCATAGCTGACCAGGAAGGCCACACCGGCCACCTGGCCGATGATGAGCCCGAGACTGTGCAGCATGGACATGCCGAAGGCGATCATCACCACCCCGAACAGTTGGCCCTGCAGGTTGTCGATCCAGTTATGGCGCACCTGGGGAAGTCCTGCAGCGCGCTCGCGCGGGCGGGGCAGGGACGAGGAAGACGAGGAAGAAGCGGGTGCCACGGGGGCAGGGGAGGCAGACGAAGAGCCGGCAGTAGAAGTCGTCATGGCAATACCAATCATCAATCGTGGATAACGAACGCGTTACGGCAATGGACAGGCCAGCGGGTAAGCTGGCACCACCATTGCATTGCGACTGTCTTCTGTCTTCTGTCGTCGACCGTCGCCGCAAGGGCGCATGGTAATTGATTTGTTGCGGCGCAGCGACTGCTGGATGCGGTCGTGCTGCGTGCTTGCAACATTTCCCGTCTAGCAGGAAATATGCCAGAGGGCTGTGGGGAGGACCACCGGAATGTCGCCTCCGGCTAGAATCCCGTCATGGACATTCTTTCTCCCACCCCCGCCCAGGAATGGATCAGGCTGCAGCGCGACGAGGACAGCGGCATCGAGAGCATCGGCGCCCATTTCTCCGGCCATGCCTACGATCCGCACGACCATGACGAGATGCTGGTCGGCGTGACCCTGCAGGGCGTGCAGCGCTTTCGCTGTGGCACGGCCCTGCACGTCAGCACCCCCGGCAAGTCCATCCTGATCGAACCCGGTGCCCTGCACGACGGTCACGCGCCCCATGAAAGCGGCTTTACCTACGCCATGCTCTACCTGCCCACGCGCTGGCTGGACAGGATGACCGACCACCTGCGCCTGCCCGCGATGACCCGCTTCGCCGCCTTCCGCCAGACCCTGCACGACGACGCCCAGCTTGCCGGGGCCATCCACCGGGCCTTCCTGGCCTTGCACCAGCGCGAGGGCAAACTGGCCCGCGACCTGGCGCTGGACCGCATGCTGGTCTTGCTCTCCGGCCAGTTTGATGACAGCGTGGCCCGCAGGAGCGAGCCGCCTTCCCCGGCGCTGCAACGGGTGCGCGATCTGATGCATGCGCGTTTCGCCGACGATCTGGGCCTGGATGATCTGGTCGCCTGTTCAGGGATGGACCGGTTCCGCCTGAGCCGCCAGTTCAGCCAGGCCTTCGGTCGCACCCCGCATGCGTATCTGGTGCAATTGCGCCTGCGCCAGGCGCGCAGCCTCCTGGCGGCCGGCCATGACCCGGCCCAGGTCGCGGCCGATGCCGGCTTTGCCGACCAGAGCCACCTGGGCCGCTGGTTCCGGCGCGCCTATCGCATCACCCCGGCCGCTTACCGGCGCGTATGCACAAACGTTCTAGAGTGAAACGTGGCGGCTTCCTAAGATGGAATGCTCTGAATTCTGATCGGGAAGACCGCATGTTCGATACCAAAATCGCCATCCTGGTGCGCAATGACCTGCCCGTGTGGCAACGCCTGAACGTCACCGCATTCCTGGCCACCGGCATCGTCGCCGCCGCGCCGCAAGCTCTGGGCACGCCCTATGTCGATGCCGCCGGGAAGCACTACACCGCTCTGTGCGGCCAACCCATCCTGATCTTCGAGGCCGACCTGCAGGGGCTGCAGGCAGCCCATCGCATCGGCCTGGAGCGTGAGCTGATCGTCGCCCCCTATGTGCAGGCGATGTTCTCCACCGGCCATGACGACGCCAATCGCGAGGTCTTTCTGGCAGAAGACCCGGCATCCATGAATCTGGTGGGATTGGCCCTGCGCGGTGGCAAGAAGGCGGTGGACAAGGCCACCAAGGGACTGTCGCTGCATCCCTGACGCCAGGACGGAAGGCGGGGGAGGGGCAGGGTGGATGGCGGACGGCCGCTCAGGCCGGTCGCGTCATTCCAGTTCCTTCAACTTCTGGTGCAGCACCTCCACCCGCTGCAGGTGGCCATTGCCGCGTTCGCGCAGCCGTTCGGCCGTCAGCGAACAGATCAGGTTGATCATCGCGGAGACGGCCACCACGCTGTCGAACAGCATCATGCCATCGGTATGGCAGCGGATCACCCAGTCGGCACGCCGGGCCGGCTTGCCGGCAATCACATCGGACACGTACAGGGTCTTCACGCCGGCCTCGGCCAGGGCGTCCATCGCCAGTGAGATCGCCGGCACCCGGCGGCGCAGACCGATCACAATGGCCATGTCGCGCTCGCCCAGGTCGCCCAGGTACTCGGCCAGCGTATCCCCTGGTGCCGGCAGCACCAGCACATTGCTGCGCACCTGGATCAGTTCGCGCCGGATCATCTGCGCGATCGTATGGCTATGGCGATAACCGATGATCGCCACGCGCTGCGCATTGGCAATGCCATTGACCGCATCGGTCAGGACCTGCGGGTCCAGCGAGCGGTAGGTATTGGCCAGGTTGGCGACTTCATGGTTCAGGTGCGCCTCGATGGTGGCGCCGAGCCCGCTTCGGGCTTCCTTCTCTCCGCGCTTCTGCAGATACAGGGGCGACCCTCCCATCAATGCCGCGCGCGCGTCTTCCCGGGCATCGTCGTAGGACGCATAGCCAAGTTTCTGGAAAAAGCGGGTGGCGGTGGCCTTGGACACCTGCGCGCTTTCGGCCAACTCGGTGGCCGTCTGCATGGCCAGCTGACCCGGTGCGCTGAGGATGATATCGGCCAGCCG
Organism: Herbaspirillum sp. AP02; assembly: GCF_015767275.1. Classification (GTDB taxonomy): domain Bacteria; phylum Pseudomonadota; class Gammaproteobacteria; order Burkholderiales; family Burkholderiaceae_D; genus Herbaspirillum. The sequence goes on along the minus strand of NZ_JADWMY010000004.1, from coordinate 292,698 downwards.
CTGGTCGATTCCGGAAAGCTGTTCGTACAGCGCCGCGATGCGGCTTTCGATGGAGGCCGAGGCCTTGTTTTTCTTGCTGGGAATGCTTGCCATGGTTGTCTGGACGGCCTGGTCTGGGATGGTGCGGGTTGGTGCAAGAATCATTCCAGTGCGGTGCGGCGCACCTGTCCTGTGCGGACCGGTGCTGCCATGGAACGAGAGGCATTGTACGTCCCCGGTGCAGTCGTGAAACAGATATTTCAGATTTTTCCTGGTTGAATCTGGTGTTTCATGGCATTCCCCGTAGGAAACTAGAGTTTCAAGATTGATTGGCATGAAACATGCATTGCATGATCGTGCTTGCCCGGATCGCCTGTGCGATCCCATCGTCCCTCAACCTCCAGGAGCCGCTCATGTCCGCACCACGTCTGTCCCGCTATCTGCTTTCCGCACTGCTGTTCTGCAGCGTCGCCGCCCATGCCGACACGCTGGACGACATCAAGAGCCGTGGCAAGATGATCGTTGCCATCGATCCGACCTTCGCGCCCTATGAATACACCGATGCCTCCAACGCCATCGTGGGCTACCACCCGGCCGTGCTGGCGGCGGTGGCCAGGAGCCTGGGCGTGAAGATCGAATACCAGCGCATGGCCTTCAGCGGCATCATTCCCGGCCTGTTGTCAGGTTCCTTCGACATGGAAGGCTCGGCATTGAACGTGACGGCCGAACGCGCCAAGCGCATCGCCTACGTGGTGCCGACCGGCAAGACCGTCAACGGCCCCCTGGTGCGCGATGACTTCACCAAGATTCCCGCCAAGCCCACGCCGGAATCGCTGGCCGGCCTGACCGGGGCGGTCAAGACCGGCAGCGCGCCCGAGGGCATCCTCAAGCAGTTCAACAACACGCTCAAGGCCAAGGGGCTGGCGCCGATCACCCTGCTCAGCGTCGATAGCGTTGACCAGACCGTGGCCGCCCTCATGACCCGCCGCGCCGACTTCGTCTTCGATGACCTGACCGTGCTGGCCGACGTCATCAAGCAGCACCCCGGCAAGATGAAGATCACCGGCGAACTGGGCCCCTCGCAGTGGATCGCCCTGGCCACCCGTCCGGAAGATACGCGCCTGAACAAGGCCGTCAGCGACCAGATCCTGGCCATGAAGAAAAGTGGCGAACTGGCCCGCCTGCAGCAGCAATACCTGGGCGTCACCTTCGCCACGCCCGATGCCGATTTCATTCCCGCCAAATAAGCGCCCAATACGACCTGCCAGCATGTGTAACCACACCCACTCCCTGACCGTCCCCGCCGGTCATGGCCGGACCTTTGAAGTCAAGGCCGGCCAGTTCCTCACCATCACCGATGTCGAGGGTCAGCAGGCGGCCGATTTCGTGGCCGTCGTCGCCGGTGACAAGAGCGAGAAACTCTCGCCCACGCATACCCGCCGCAGGCTGCAGTCGATCTTCTTCGACGTCGGCGACCATCTGTACTCCTCGCTGGACCGGCCGCTGCTGCGCGTGGTGGCCGACACCGTCGGCGTGCATGATGCCAATGTTCCGGCCTGCGACGATACCCGTTTCACGGTCGACTTCAACGTGATCGGTCACCGCAATTGCCTGGACAACATGCACGAAGGCCTGGCGCTGCACGGCCTGTCCAAGTTCGACGTGCCGGAGCCCTTCAATCTCTTCCAGAACGGCCCGGTCACCCCGGACCGCCGCATGCAGGTCACCGACCCGACCAGCAAGCCGGGGGATCACATCACCTTCGAGGTGCTGGAAGACCTGCTCTGCGCCGTCTCGTCCTGCCCGCAGGACATCATTCCCGGCAACGGCCTGCGGGTCACCGATATTGGCATTTCCATCCATGACGCCGATCCGCACCGCCGTGCCGCGGCGTCCACCGACTGACCATCATGCTGCTGCTCAAAGAAACCCCGCCCCGCCAGCCTCTGCCACCCGCGCGCCTGGTGGTGCCGGCCGGCGAAAGCCGCGCCATCGACGTCAAGGCCGGCCAGATCCTGCGCATCGAAGCGTGCGAGGACGGCGCCACCGCCATGCTGTTCGCCTTCGATCGCGCCCAGCCTGACATCTTCATGTCGGTGCACCATACCCGCGTCTTCAGCAATTCCTATGTCCTGCAGGCGGGCATGCGCATCGTCAGCAACCGACGTCGCGCGCTGATGGTGCTGGGCAAGGACAGCGTCGGCACGCACGACCTGCTCATGCCGGCTTCCACCACCGCCTGGCTGGCCGCCAACGGCTATGCCGGCCAGACCGGCTGCGTGGAGTCGGTCTCGGCCGTCATCCAGGAGCAGGGCCTGACGCCGCCGCGCCTGCCCGACCCGATCAATCTCTTCATGCATGTCGATCTGGACCAGCAGGGCCGTATCATTCCCTTGCCCAGTCGCACCCGGGCCGGCGACTTCATCGCCTGCCGGGTGGTGGCCGACATGGTCTTCGTGGTCTCGGCCTGTTGTACCGGCGTGCCCGGCAACGACCGACCGGGGGCGCTGGAAGTGGCCACCGCCGAAGAACTGAACGCCCTGTAGGCAACGGAGCGCGCGCATGTGGTTTAGTCCCCAGGTGATCCAGAGTTTTCCCGCGCTGCTCGACGGCTGGATGATGACGGTCTCACTCACCGTGCTGGGTGCCATCGGCAGTCTGGCCTGGGGTCACCTGGCGCTGGCCCTGCAACTGGCGCCGCTGGCTCCGCTGCGCTGGCTGGTGCGGCTCTACATCAGTTTCATGCGCGGCACGCCCGCGCTGGTGCAGTTGTTCCTGGTGTTCTTCTCGCTGCCACTGATCGGGCTGGGCGGTCATCCGCTGCTGGCGGCGGCGTTGACGCTGGGCCTCAACAGCGGCGCCTACACCGCTGAAATCCTGCGCGGCAACCTGCGCGTCGTCGCTCGCGGCCAGATCGAGGCCGCCACTGCGCTGGGCATGGCGCCCTGGCGCATCGCCACGCGCATCGTGATGCCGCAGGTGCTCAAGGCCAGCATCCCGGCGCTGGTCAATGAATTCACGATCCTGCTCAAGACCACGCCGCTGGCCTCGGTGGTGGCCGTGACCGAGCTGACCTACGCCGGGCAGATGGTGATTGCCCGCACCTATACCTCGTCCCAGATCATGCTGATCGTGAGCATCGGCTATCTCGCCGTCGTGCTGCCGGTCCTGGCACTGGGCAAGCACCTGAGCCGGGTGCCGCGGTCCGGGCAGACCCGACTGACCAGCCCTGCCACTCCGGGGAGAAGCTGACATGGCCTTCGATCCCGGTATCCTGCGCCCGCACGTCCCGGCCCTGCTGGGCGGTCTGGTGGACACCTTCTGGCTGTGCGCAAGCAGTGCCGTGCTGGCCTGCCTGCTGGGCATCGTGCTGGTGGTGTTGCGACGCATGGGACCGCGGCCGCTGGCCGTGCTCATCGATGCCTATATCGCCGTCACCCTGGCCTTGCCCTTGCTGGTGCTGCTCTATGTGAGCTTCTACGTACTGCCCGACTTCGGCCTGCTGCTGCCGGCGCCGCTGGTGGGGGTGTTGACGCTGGCCATCTATTACGCGCCCTACATCGCCCAGGTGATCCAGGCCGCCATCGACGGCCTGCCCCGGGGCACGGTGGAAGCGGCGGTCGCCATCGGCATGCCGCCGCTGGCCATCGCACGCCGGATCGTGGCGCCCCAGGCCTTGCCCCTGCTGCTGCCGACCCTGACCGGTCTGGGTATCGGCCTGTTCAAGGATTCCGCATTGCTGTCGGTGATCTCGGTGCATGAATTCATGTTCGCCGCCAAGAGCGTGGTAGCCGAGACCTATGCGCCGCTGGAAGTCTATTGCATGGTGGCCCTGGTGTACTGGGCCGCCACCGGCTTGCTGCATGCGCTGACGCGACGCTGGGAGCAGCGCATTGCCATCGCCCATGGCGTCCAGTCCCATGGCATTTCATCCTCCTCATCCGCTCGCACGCCATGAACCCGACCGAACCGAATTCCCCCTCCGGTGGCGCGATCGCCCTGCGCGTTCGCAACATCGTCAAGTCCTTCGGCCCGCAACGCATCCTCGACGGCGTCAGCCTCGATATCGAGCGCGGCAAGGTGGTCTGCATCCTCGGTCCCTCCGGATCGGGGAAGTCGACCCTGCTGCGCTGCCTGAACTGGCTGGCGCCGCCCGACGCCGGCGAGGTCTGGATCGGCGATGAGCGCGTGGGCATGCGGGAAGGGCCGCACCAGCGACTGCAGCCCCGTCCCGCGCGCGAGATCCGTGCCCAGCGCAGCCGCATCGGCATGGTGTTCCAGAGCTTCAACCTGTGGCCACACATGAGCGTGATCGACAACGTCATGGAAGGCCTGATCTCGGTCAAGGGCATTCCGCGCCTGAAGGCCAGCGACATCGCCGCCGAAGCACTGCGCAAGGTCGGCCTGGCCGGCAAGCACACAGCGATGCCGGCCGCGCTGTCGGGCGGGCAACAGCAACGGGTAGGCATCGCCCGCATGCTGGCGATGGCGCCGGAGGTGATTCTTTTCGACGAACCCACCTCGGCCCTCGACCCCGAGCTGGTCGGCGAGGTGCTGGCCGTGATGCGCGCCCTGGCGGCCGCCCAGACCACCATGATCGTGGTCACGCACGAGGTGGCCTTTGCGCGCGACGTGGCCGACGTGGTGGTCTTCATGGACGGCGGCAGGATCGTCGAGATGGGGCCGCCTGCGCAGGTGATCGATCAACCGTCTTCGGCGCGGCTGCGCCAGTTTCTTCAACGCTTCAACCCAGGAACCCCGACATCATGACTTCTCCCGCTTCCATTACCGTTCCCGCCGGCCACGGCAAGGCCGTGCGACTGCAGGCCGGGCAGGCCGTGCGCGTCATCAACACGCACGGCACCCAGGTGGTCGACTGCTGGGCATGGAATGCCTACGACCTGGCCGAATACATGTGCATGGAGACCACCCGCGTCTGGAACCAGCGGCTCAACCCGGTGCTCGGCGACAGCTTCGTGACCAACCAGCGCCACCCCATCCTCACCGTGGTGGAGGATGCCACGCCGGGCGTGCATGACACCTTCATGGCCGCCTGCGACCGCCGCCGCTACGAATTGCTGGGCGTGCAGCACTACCACCGCAATTGCTGCGACAACATGTTCGAGGGCATGTTCGAACTGGGCGTGACCCCGCCACGGCCCAACCTGGCCTCGTTCAACATCTTCATGAACATCCGCGTCCAGCCCGACGGCATCACCCTCAAGACCCTGCCCACGGTGACCAAGCCGGGCGACTTCATCACCCTGCGCGCGGAGATGGATTGCTTCGTCGCTTTTTCAGCCTGTCCGCAGGACATCGTGAAGATCCAGGGGCAGGGCGACAATACCCCCAAGCCGGTCGAGATCAGGGTGCTGGAGCAGTTCCAGTCCGACCTGCCGGGAACCCACACCTGGGTGCCGCAGGATTGAGCGGGCAGCCCTGGGTGAGGGAGCAGCCGGCCTGCCTCTGCGGGAGTCTAGCGAGGGGCGGGGATCAGGACTATTTCCTTTTATTTTCCTAACGACAAATGGCGGGAATGGGTGCGGCCGTCCTGTCTGCATGGCGGCATGCAGGCAGACACGCTGTCGGTCACTTTGCTATCCTGCTGGCTGGCCTGCACAGGGCAGGGGGAAGGGCGCTGAATCCGGGCATCGGGGCTGGATCACGATCTTGTATGGATCTTGTCTTCTGGATGTATGGACGCTAGCTGGTTAGAATGGCTAAAAACAAGTGTTACCGGGACAGTGACACACCTGTGCTGGGGCCTGTTCCCACTCAATCTGCGCATCTCGCAGATTGAGTGGGAACAGGCCCGACTTCGGATTCAAGGCTGGCGCCGCAGTGGAGGGCGCCCCATCAACAAGGGTTTTGACTGTGGTGGTATCCGATAGCGCTCAGGCAACTGCAGCGCTATCGGCTTTTTTCGTCACTGCCCGCAACTGGAAAACACGCATCATGGATTGGGTCCCTATCGTCTTCGTCGTCTTCAAGCTCGTCGTGCTTTGCACGGGCATGTTCTACGCCATCAAATGGCACTACGACCAAGGGAAGAAAGAAAAGGAAAAAGGCAAGGAGATGCGCGTCGTACTGCGGGGAGCGGTGACGGTGATTGCGATCTTTTTGGTGCTGCTGGTGGGGTTGGGGGTAGTGACGTATGACGTCGCGAAAATGTTTGGGTTGGAGTTGACGTTTCCCTGATGGGAAGCATCGTTGACCGATACCGTCTGATGCGACGGTCACTCGCTGATGGGTACGGCGCATTGCTGTCGCCGGACTGAATGCCTTGCCGGAGCCGTAGTCTTTAGCTGACGGGGGCGCTGCGTCCCGGCTCGCCGTATCGCCCTCACCATGGCAGATCCAGAACCAACGAGGATCAACGATGGCGCCGAACAACACGGCTGCCCCAATTGCATCAGCAAAAGTCAGTCGTTGAGTGGCCCGGCATGCGCCGCCAGGCCGACTCCTTACTTGCCCGCCACCTTGTCATCGAACCAGCGTTTCCAGGAGGGCACGGCCGTGGCAAAGGTCCCGCGATGCGTGGTCGGTCCGGTGGACACTGCCTGCACATGCGGATTGCCGGCACCCATGGCCTGTGCATACGCCATCGCCATGCGGCCCACGCCGGGGGTGATGGCTTCATCCGATTCGCCATAGTAATTGCGCACATCGGAGCGGATCACCCAGCGATAGGCCTGGGTGGTCGCGATCAGGCGACCATAGGCGGATCGGGCGAAGTATTGCGGATCGAAATATTCCGGCCGCATCAGCTTGTGCAGGTCGGTGGGGATGTCGGCCACGTTGAAGGGCTGGCGATTGTAGGCTTTCTGTGCGACCTCGTAGGAGGCGTCGTTGAGCACCGAGCGTGCCAGACCAGGTACGCCGTAATAGTTTTCGAAGGCGAAGGCCGACAGGATCACGATGCTGTTGAGCCAGTCCGCATCATTGGGACGGGGATAGGTGAGAAAACCTTCGAGCAGCGCGAAGACATCCAGCGGTGCACTGGCGGTGGTGGCTGCATCGACCTTGATGCCGGCCGCTTCCAGCTTTTCCAGGAAGGCCATGGTCACGAAACCGCCCTGGGACCAGCCTGAAAGAAACAGCTTGTCCTCGCGCACGCCCATGCTGGCCAGCACGCTGCGCGCGGCCAGCAGCATGTCATAGGTGGCTTGCTGATGGCTGCCCTTGACCATGTAGCCCTCCGGCTCGCCGGAAATACCCATGCCGAAATAATCCGCGCCGATGAGTGCATAGCCCTGGCCGGCAAACTGGGCAATCATCAATTGCGTTTCAGGCGATTGCTCGGGGAAGGACGGCACCTGCTGGCGCCCATACACCGTGCCATGCTGGTAGGAGACCAGCGGGTAGGACTTGGCCGGGGTATCAGGCAGGGCCAGCAGGCCGGAAGCCAGGATGGGCTGGTTGCCGCGCTCCGGGATCACTGAGGGATAGATCACCCGATACAGCAGCACGGCGTTGCGCGCGGGCGAGTAGGTGACGGGAACGCCGGAGAAGGCCGGCGTGTCCTTTTGCAGAATGGTATTGAGCTTGTCGACATCCCAGCGGCCAATCAGTTGGACACGCACGCCGGACGCCACCGCCTGTACGGCCGTTGTGGCAGGGCTCTGTGCCCCCGCCGGCGCAGGCAGGATGGACAACACGGCGCTCAGTATTCCCAGCACCATGCTGGTACGCATCAGGCATGACTTCATCGCTACCCCTTGTATTTGTATTGGAAATGCATCGCTGCAATCATTTGTGCCGGCGCTGTGCGGCAGGTCTGAGACGCGTACGACGCATGCCCAGTCTGGCGCATTATGACGAGCCGGGGCACAGCACAAAGCGGGAAAAGCGGGAGCTTTACCTTGCAAGCGCCAGTTTGGAGGCGCCATGACATCTGGTATAAACACGGTCTGGAACGTCGCTCCCCATCCCCTGATGGCGGACGGCGCCATTCACCTCCCGATTTCGAGAAACGAGCAAGCCATGAACAAGCCTACTCACTCCCGCTTCCGCTTCCTGAAGCTGGTCGCCCAAGCTGGGCTGATCTGCGCCGCCCTGAGCCATCAGGCGCACGCGCAGGCGAACCTGGACTTCTTCGCCAATACCGCCGTGGCCGATCTGCAGAAGGAACAGATCAACTCCCTCTATGCCGCCATCACGACGTCGCTGGATGCAGGCGTGAGCGGCAAGACCTCGCAGTGGACCGATGGCCCAAAGCCCTCCACCACGGCCAAGATCACGCCGACCTTCGAGCAAGGCACCAAGCCCTGCGCCAAGGTGGACCTGGTGGTCAGCAGCAAGCGCGGGACCGAGCCACTGAAATTGCGCTATTGCAAGAACGATGCAGGCAAGTGGGCATTGAGCAACTGATTCCTGATCGACGGCACGGCCCCGTATAGTCCGGCGGCACCGGCAGCAAATGCCACGAGAAAACGACGACCTGCGGGTCGTCTTTTTTTTGCCGTGGCCGCCCATGCACGTGCCTCAGCACCAGTGTCCCGGAGGAGGGGCGGTTCCTGGTTGTGCAGTTTTGCTGTGGCAGATGTGTAATACGGAGGCGTCATCGTGGCGAATGTATCTCGCCTGACGAATCACTAAGTGCTTGATGTGCAATGGAAATGTGCCAAAGATATGGCCTGCCCTGAGGGACTCGAACCCCCGACCTATGGCTTAGAAGGCCATTGCTCTATCCAGTTGAGCTAAGGGCAGTTCGGCGTGGCCGGCGGGAAGGGCGGGCGCTACTGCATCAGTGCGTCACCGCAATTCCACCAGCGAGCCAGAAAAGGAAAACGGGCTGTAAAAACAGCCCGTTTTTCAAGTGTGGTCGGAGTACAAGGATTCGAACCTTGGACCCCCTGGTCCCAAACCAGGTGCGCTACCGGGCTGCGCTACACTCCGAGAAGCGAGATAATAGCAGCATCTTTCGCGAACGGTCAACAACGATTGCAAGCAAGCTTAAAAACAATCAGGAAACCGCCGCTCCCTCCCGGGCTTCGGCCACTTTCTGCAGCTTGATTTCCACCAGTAGTTTCTTGATCTCTGGCACGCAGGAGCCGCAGTTGCCGCCGGCCTTCAGGCAGGCCGTGACCTGGCTGACCTCTTCCAGGCCCTGCTTCTTGATGGCGTCGCAGATGGTGTTGCGGCCCACGCCAAAGCAGGAGCAGACGGTGGGGCCGGTGTCGGCGCCTTTTTCGATGGGCTGGCCCACCAGCAGGCCGACGCGGTCAGCTTCTTCCAGCTTGTCCTTGGCGAACAGGCCGGCCAGCCAGGAGCGCGAGGGCAGGTCGGGGCGGGCGGACATGAACAGGCACATGTCGATGCGGTCATCCACCACATGCACGGCACGATAGCTGCCGTCACTCAGGTCTTCATATTCCAGCCAGTCGGCGTCGTCGTCGCGCACGCCCAGCAGGCTGCGCGCCCAGGCGGTGTGGTCGTTGATCTGGTTGCGGCCGGCCAGCTCATAGCGCAGGAAGTCGCGGCCCTGCACGCGGGTCCAGTGGGTGATGTCGTCCAGTGCCAGCGTATGGCGGGTGAGGATGAAGCCGTGCCAGCCGACGCGGAATTCTTCGATGGCCACCGGCGTGTGCTTGAACTCGGGCTCGCCCGAGACCGGGTCGACCACCGGGTTGACCACCGCGCCCACGCGGGCGTCCGAGGCCGACTGGCTGTTCCAGTGGATGGGCACGAAGACCGCGCCACGCGGGATGCCGCCGCCGTGCTGCACCCGCGCCACCATGGCGCCCCAGCGGCTGCTGATGCGCGCCAGACCGCCTTCGCGCAGGCCGTAGAGCAGGGCGTCCTGGGGATGGATGTCGATGAAGGATTCGGCGATGTGGCTGCCCAGGGTGGCCGATTTGCCGGTGCGCGTCATGGTGTGCCAGTGGTCGCGCACGCGGCCGGTGTTGAGGATCAGCGGGTAGTCTTCGCAGGCGGCATGCAGCGGGCTGCGCGGCGCGGTCGGCACAAAACGCGCACGGCCGTCGGCGGTACTGAATCGGTAGTCCTGCAGCACCCGCGCCGTGCCGGCCACGCTGCCATCGGACAGGCGCTGCACCGGCCACTGGATCGGTGCCAGGGTGTCGTAGCCGCTGCGCTCCAGGCCGGTCAGGCCGGCCAGGTTGAAGACGCGGCGCACTTTGCCCGGTTCAGTCTCAACGTCGGCCTCGCCATTGCGATAGGCCGACAGGCGGGCGTGTTCGTCGAAGATGGCATGCGGGCCGTCGAAGTCGAAACCCTCGAAGCCCATGCGCTGCGCCACCTCGCACAGGGTGTGCCAGTCGCCGCGCGCTTCGCCGGGGGCGCTCAGGAAGGCGCGCTGGCGCGAGATGCGGCGTTCGGAATTGGTGACCGTGCCATCCTTCTCGCCCCAGGCCAGGGCCGGCAGCAGCAGGTGGGCGAAGGCATTGGTGTCGGTCTGGGTGACCACGTCCGAGGCCACCACCAGTTCGCATTTCTGCAGGGCGCGTTGCACCAGGTCGGCGTCGGGCAGGCTCACCATGGGGTTGGTGGCCATGATCCACACCGCCTTGATGCGGCCGTCCTCGATGGCGCGGAACATGTCCACCGCCTTCAGACCGGGTTGGTCGGCGATGCGCGGGGATTGCCAGAAGTCTTGCACGATCTCGCGGTGCAGCGGCTGCTCCAGGTCCATGTGGGCCGCCAGCATGTTGGCCAGGCCGCCGACTTCGCGTCCGCCCATGGCGTTGGGCTGGCCGGTGATGGAAAACGGTCCCATGCCGGGCTTGCCGATGCGGCCGGTGGCGAGGTGGCAGTTGATGATGCTGTTGACCTTGTCGGTACCGGCGGACGACTGGTTCACGCCCATCGAGAAACCGGTGACGACCTTGTCGGTGTCGGCAAAGGCCTGGTAGAAGGCCAGCAGGTCCTGCAGGTCCACCTTGCAGATGCGTGCGACGGTGGCGGGATCGGCGCAGTCGGCGTCGGCCACCGCCAGGGCATCGTCGAAGCCGTTGGTATGGGCGCCGATGAAGGTGTTGTTGCGCAGGCCGCGATGGGCCAGGTAACTCATCAGGCCGTTGAACAGCCAGACATCGGTGCCGGCCTTGATCGGCAGGTGCAGGTCAGCCAGTTCGCAGGTGGCGGTGCGGCGCGGGTCGATGACGATCAGGCGCATCGCGGGGCGGGTTTCCTTCAGGCGGGCGATGCGCTGGAACAGGATGGGGTGGCACCAGGCAGCGTTCGATCCCACCAGCACCACCAGGTCGGCCAGTTCCAGGTCTTCGTAGCAGATCGGCACCAGATCTTCGCCGAAGGCGCGCTTGTGGCCGGCCACGGCCGAGGACATGCACAGACGCGAATTGGTGTCGATGTTGGCGCTGCCGATATAGCCCTTCATGAGCTTGTTGGCGATGTAGTAGTCCTCGGTCAGCAACTGCCCGGAGACATACAGGGCTACCGCATCCGGCCCGTGTTCGGCGATGATGGCGGCGAACTTGCCGGCGACTTCGTCCAGGGCATCGTCCCAGGACACCTGCTCCAGTTCGCCCTGGGCGTTGCGGCGCTGCGGGTGCAGCAGGCGGCCATCGAGATCGACGGTCTCGCCCAGGGCCGAGCCCTTCACGCACAGGCGGCCGAGGTTGGCGGGGTGCTGCTCGTCGCCCTTGATGCCCAGGCTGCCGTCCTCTTTCAGCGATGCCGTCACGCCGCAGCCCACGCCGCAATAGGGGCAGGTGGTGCGGGTTGTCGTCACGGCCAGGGCGAGCGGGGTCTGGGAGAGATTCATGAAGTTTCCTTTGGAGCTAGGCGGCTTGCTGGCACATGGCCTGGCCGAAGGGCAGTTCGCGGCGGAAGGCGCTGATGTCGCGGCCACTCTGGATCAGGTCGAAATACCACGGCCCGTCCTTGACGTCGCCATACAGCACCGCGCCCACCAGGCGCGTACCGCGCAGCACCAGCCGCTTGTAGATGCCGCGACGCGGGTCGCGTACCACCAGGTCTTCGGTATCCTCGCCGCCGATGAAGTCACCGGCCGAATACAGGTCCACCCCGGTCACCTTGAGCTTGGTGGCGGTGGCCTGCTGCACGTAGCGACGATGGCCGGCGCCGGCCAGGTGCGCACCGCAGACGCGGGCCTGGTCCCAGATCGGCGCCACCAGGCCGAAGGTGGCCTTGCGGTGCTGCACGCATTCGCCCACGGCATAGACGCGCGGGTCGTAGGTCTGCAGGGTATCGTCGACGATGATGGCGCGTTCGCAGTGCAGGCCGGCGGCCTTGGCCAGGGCGATATTGGGGCGCACGCCGGCGGTCATCACTACCAGGTCGGCCGGGATGCTGCTGCCATCCTTGAAGCGCAGGGCGGTCACGCGGTCCGGGCCGACGATTTCCTCGGTATGGGCATTGAGCAGGAAGCGCAGGCCACGGTCTTCCAGCGCCTTCTTGAGCAGGGCGGCAGCGGGCTTGTCCAGTTGCTGGTTCATCAGGGCGTCGGTGACGTGGACCACGGTCACCTCCATGCCCTGGCGCATCAGGCCATTGGCCGCTTCCAGCCCCAGCAGGCCACCGCCGATGACCACCGCATGCCGGTGGGTGCGGGCCGCTTCCAGCATGGTGTCGACGTCCTGGATGTCGCGAAAGGCGATCACGCCCGGCAATTGATGGCCCGGCACCGGGATGATGAAGGGCGTGGAGCCGGTGGCCAGCAGCAGGCGGTCGTATTTCACTGCCAGGCCGGAGCGTGCATGCACGGTACGTTGGCGGCGGTCGATGTGGATCACCGGGTCGCCCGCGTGCAGGGTGATGCCGTTGTCGTCGTACCAGGCGCGGGGGTTGAGCATGATGTCATCGATGCTCTTGTCCCCGGCCAGGACCGGCGAGAGCATGATGCGGTTGTAGTTGCCGTGCGGCTCGGCGCCGAAGACGGTGATGTCGTACAGGTCCGGCGCCAGCTTGAGCAGTTCTTCCACGGTGCGCATGCCGGCCATGCCATTGCCGATGACTACCAGCGATGGTTTGGCGGCACGCTTGTCGGCCCCGGTCTCCATCTCAGGCCCCGATCCAGACCTTGCCCTGCTCGATGCGCGCCGGCCAGGCGGGTACCGAGTGGGCGGGTTCTTCCAGGCATTCGCCGGTGGTCAGGTCGAAGTGATGCTTGTAGATCGGCGAGGCCACCACGATACGTTCGCCCAGGTTGCCCACCAGGCCGCGCGAGAGCACGGCGGCGTCGGCGTTGGGGTCGTAGTTGCCGATGGCGAAGACGCGTGCCTGCGCCTGGCCCGCGCTATGGTCGATGACGTGGAAGATCGCCACCTGCTGGCCGCCGATCAGGGCAGCCACGCCGGTATTGGGGACGATCTCGCCCAGGTCGCAGATCGGGGTCCAGTGCTGGATTTGCTGGTCGCTGTGCATGCTTGGCTCCTTGGTTCAGACCGTTTCGACGACGACGGGGATGTCGAACAACTTCTTTTCCGCTACGGTCGCCGGGCGGATCTGGCCGCGTTCCTCGACGAAGCGGATGTTGCCATCGGCGGCCTTGCTGTTGACGAAGTGGCGGAAGCGCTTGCGGGTTTCCGGATCGGTGACGGCCTTCTTCCATTCGCATTCGTAGGTGTCGACCACGTGCTGCATCTCGCTTTCCAGTTCGGCGGCGATGCCCAGCTTGTCATCAAGGACCACGCTCTTGAGGTAGTCCAGGCCGCCTTCGAGGTTCTCGCGCCAGGTGCTGGTGCGTTGCAGGCGGTCGGCGGTGCGCACGTAGAACATGAGGAAGCGGTCCACATAGCGGGTCAGGGTGGCTTCGTCGAGATCGGAGGCGATCAGTTCGGCATGGCGCGGCTTCATGCCGCCGTTGCCGCAGACGTAGAGGTTCCAGCCCTTGTCGGTGGCGATGATGCCCACGTCCTTGCCCTGCGCCTCGGCACATTCACGGGTGCAGCCGGAGACGCCGAACTTGATCTTGTGCGGCGAACGCAGGCCCTTGTAGCGGTTTTCCAGGCGCACCGCGAAGCCCACGCTGTCGCCCACGCCATAGCGGCACCAGGTCGAGCCCACGCAGGATTTGACGGTGCGCAGCGACTTGCCGTAGGCATGGCCGGTCTCGAAGCCGGCGGCGATCAGTTCTTCCCAGATATCGGGCAACTGGTCCACGCGGGCGCCGAACAGGTCCACCCGCTGGCCGCCGGTGATCTTGGTGTAGAGGCCGTATTTCTTGGCGATCTGGCCGACCGCGATCAGGCCGTCGGGGGTGACTTCGCCACCGGCCATGCGCGGCACCACCGAGTAGGTGCCATCCTTCTGGATGTTGCCCAGGAAGTAGTCGTTGGAATCCTGCAGGCTGGCATGCTCCTTCTTGAGCACGAAGTCGTTCCACAGCGAGGCCAGCACATTGGCCACCATGGGCTTGCAGACGTCGCAACCGAGGCCGCGACCGTGCTTGGCCAGCAGTTCGTCGAAGCTCCTGATCTGGCCCACGCGCACCAGATGGTGGATTTCCTGGCGCGAATAGGGGAAGTGCTCGCAGACGTGGTTATTGACCGCCATCCCCTGTTTCTTCATTTCCGCCTTCATGACCTGGGTCACCAATGGCACGCAACCGCCGCAGGCCGTGCCTGCCTTGGTGCAAGCCTTCAGATCACCGATATTGGTCACGCCAGAAGCGACAGCAGCGCACAGCTGGCCCTTGGAGACATTGTTGCAGGAGCAGATCTGCGCCGACTCCGGCAGCGCATCCACGCCCAGGCCGGGCTTGGCCTTGCCGTCGGACTGCGGCAGGATCAGGAATTCCGGCGCCTCCGGCAGTTCGATCTTGTTCAGCATCATCTGCAACAGCGTGCCGTATTCGGCGGCATCGCCCACCATCACCGCACCCAGCAGGTGCTTGCCGGATTCGGAGACCACGATCTTCTTGTAGATCTGGCGGCGTTCGTCGGTGAACTGGTAGGAGCGGCTGCCGGCTTCCTTGCCATGGGCGTCGCCGATGCTGGCCACGTCCACGCCCATCAGCTTGAGCTTGGTGCTCATGTCGGCGCCGTTGAATTGCGGCACGTCGATGGCGTCGTCGCGGTGTGACAGCAGGTGCTTGGCGGCGGTGCGGGCCATGTCGTAGCCCGGCGCGACCAGGCCGAAGATCTTGCCGTTCCACAGCGCGCATTCGCCGATGGCGTAGACCGCCGGGTCGGAGGTCAGGCAGCAGTTGTCGATGACGATGCCGCCCCGGTCGCCCACCTTCAGTCCGGCCTGGCGCGCCAGTTCGTCACGCGGGCGGATGCCGGCGGAGAAGACGATCATGTCGGTTTCCAGGTGCGAGCCATCTTCGAAGTTCATGCGATGGGTGTGCTGCTTGCCATCGACGATTTCGACCGTGTTCTTTTGCGTATGGGCGGTCACGCCCAGTTCCTCGATCTTCTGGCGCAGCACGCGGCCGCCGCTTTCGTCCACCTGCACCGCCATCAGGCGCGGGGCGAATTCGACCACGTGGGTTTCCAGCTTGAGGTCGCGCAGGGCCTTGGCGCATTCCAGGCCCAGCAGGCCGCCGCCGATGACCACCCCGGAGGTGGAGCGGCTGCCGCATTCCAGCATGGCTTCCAGGTCTTCGATGGTGCGATAGACGAAGCAGTCCTTGCGCTGGTTGCCGGCCACCGTCGGCACGAAGGGATAGGAGCCGGTGGCCAGCACCAGCTTGTCATAGGCCAGCATTTCTTCCACGCCGGCTACATTGACCAGCACCTGCTTGCGCTCCAGGTCGATCTGCTGTGCCTTGGCGTTGAGCTTGAGGTCGAACTGCACCGCGCTGCGGCCAGCATCGAAGAAGCCCGGCGCCACCAGCGACAGGTCGTCGGCGCTCTTGCCGGCGAAAAATTCGGAGAGGTGCACGCGGTCGTAGGCCGGGCGCGGTTCTTCACACAGGATGGTGACCTGCAGTTCGCCGGCGCCGCTCTCGGCCAGGCTTTCCAGGAACTTGTGGCCGACCATGCCGTGGCCGATGACGATGATCTTCATGGCTTATCTCCTCAGGCTGCAACTTTGCTGTCGGCCAGGACGGCTTCGCCGTTCTTGTCCGAGGCAGTGAAACGGATGGCCACGGCGCACAGTGCCGACACGGTCACCAGCACGCCCAGCGCCGACAGGGTCTGCTGGGTATTGCCCAGGCCCTTCATCAGGAAGCCCGCCAGCACCGCGCCCACGTTGCCGCCGGCGCCGATGATGCCGGCCACCCCGCCCAGGGCCTTGCGGTCGATGAAGGGCACCAGCGCATAGGTGGCGCCGCAGGCCATGTGGGTGAACAGGCCGAAGCACAGCATGGCGAAGATGGCCGCTGCGACGCTGCCGGCGTGGGCGAACCACAGCAGGCCCAGGCCTTCGCCCAGCATCATCACGAACAGCAGAGTGGCGCGGCGGTTCAGGCCGCCCGCGAGGGCTACCTTGTCCGAGATGAAACCACCCAGGGCGCGGGCGAACAGCGCCAGCAGGCCAAAGCTGGCGGCGGCGATGCCGGCCGATTCCAGCGACAGCTGGAAGTGCTCCACGTAATAGATGGCAGCGATGTTGTGGATGAAGATTTCCACGCCGAAGCAGGCGCCGTAGGTGATGAAGAGCATCCACACGCGGTAGTTGGCGGCGGCAGCGCGGAAGCTGGCCCAACCGCCGCGCTTGCCGCTTTCGATGGTCACGCCGGCTGCGCGCAGGTCGTCATAGTTGCCTTCCGGGCAGTCTTGCGTAAAGCGCCAGTAGAGCGCCGCCATGATCAGCATCAGCACGCCCGGCACCAGCAGCGCCACGCGCCAGCCCCAGGCTTGCGAAACGCCCAGCATCAGCACGGCCGCCATCAGCAGCGGCATGAGGCCTTGTGCTACGCCACCGCCGGCATTGCCCCAACCAGCCGTGGCCGCGTTGGCGGTACCGACCACATTGGGGGCGAACATCACCGAGGTGTGGTACTGGGTGATCACGAAGCTGGCACCGACCGCACCGATCAGCAGGCGGAAGAACAGGAAGCTCTCGTAGCTCTGTGCAAAGGCCACGCCGATGACCGGCACGGCGCCGGCCAGCAGCAGGCCGGTATAGGTCTTGCGCGGGCCGAAGCGGTCGCACATGGGGCCGATGACCAGGCGCACCAGGATGGTCACGGCCACGGCGGCGATATTGATGTTGGCGATCTGGCCGGGCGTGAGATGGAATTCACCCTTGATCACCGGCATCAGCGGCGCGCAGGCGAACCAGGCGAAGAAGCAGACGAAGAACGCCATCCAGGTCAGGTGGAAGGCGCGCATCTGCGGCGTGCGCAGGGAAAACAGCTCGATACGATTGGATTTGCTCATCTCGGGTCCTGTAAAAACAAAAAGGCGCCCGCTGGAACCAAGCTGTGGGCTCGGTTCTAGCGGACGCCATTGTCCGTGTGTCTTGCAGATCCATCGTTAGATCGGCATCGAATTGGGGGATCGTCCTTGATCCTGGGCTCTTATGAGCAAAGGTCGTGCCAGACCGTGGGAATCGGGCGGGGCGCCCGTGCGATGCGGGTTTGCGGCGGGAAGAGGAAGAGCAGGGCGCCACTGCAGAGCTGACGGCTGGCCCCGATATATATCATTGCGTGATGTATTGCAGTGCAAGCTGCGCGTTCGTGGTGCAGTGCATCGTGAGGGTGCAGGGCGTCACATCCGGTGTGCCGGCATGTTGCCGCCCGGCCATGGCCGGTGTTCAGCGCGGCTGGAAGGCGATGATGCCCATGCCGGCCAGTGCCACGGCCACGCCCGCGCAATCCCAGGCCGAGGGCCGGATGCCGTCCACCGCCCACAGCCAGACCACGGCTACGGCAATGTAGACCCCGCCATAGGCCGCATAGACCCGCCCGGAGGCGGCGTCATGCAGGGTCAGCAGCCAGGCGAACAGGGCCAGGCTCAGCGCGGCTGGCAACAGCAGCCAGGCCGAGCGGTCCTGCTTGAGCCACAGATAGGGCAGGTAGCAGCCGACGATTTCCGCCACGGCGGTGCAGAGATAGAGCAGCAGGGTCTTCATCGTCGGCGGTGTTCAGTCTTCTTCGCGGGCGGCGATGTCGGCCCGTTCATCGTCGCTCTTGCGCAGCCACTGGCGGTGCAGGAACTGCTCCAGCGGCCGGCCCACCACGAACAGCAACAGGATCAGGGCCGTCGCCATCAGGGCCACGCGCCACCAGCCACCGCCGCAGACGATGCCCACTGCGGCCGTCACCCAGATCGAGGCCGCCGTGGTCAGGCCCCGGACTTTCTCGCTGCGTTGCTCATGGATGATGACGCCGGCCCCAAGGAAGCCGATACCGGTGATCACGCCCTGGATGGCGCGGCTGACGGCGTCACGATAATGGTCGTCGGCACTGAAGGAGAAATCCATCGCCGCCATCGTCACCAGCGCCGAGCCCAGGGCCACCAGACCCAGCGTCTTCATGCCGGTGGGCTTGCCACGCAGGTTGCGGTCGATGCCGATGATGCAGCCGATCAGCATGGCAAAGCAGAGACGGTAGAAGACTTCGTAGTGGTCAGTCATGGGCGCGGTTGGGGCGGGGGGAGAAGGTTGCAATACGGGTGGTTACAGCCCGCCATTGTACCCTTGCACCTTGCTGGTTCCTGCACTCAGAGCCGGACGAACGTGCATAAAAAAGCCCCGTCAGGATCGACGGGGCAAATCAGGCATGGCGGGAAGGAACGGAGGCTACGCCATGCCGCGCTCAAACGTGCAAACTAGTCAAATCCCGCTGAGCGACCTGGCAGGTCGGGTCATGTCAGGAAAGACTGTCGCGACAGATCAGGAACCGGAGCCGCCAGCGCCCGCACCCGAGCCGCCGGCACCACCCGCACCGGAACCGCCGCCCGTGCCGCCATTACCGCCGGGGGAGGTGCCCATGGGACCATCCTTCATCTCGGTGGCATTCGGGTTGTTACCCGAACGGGACTTGGTGCTGCTCTTGTCGGACTTGTTGTGGTTGCGCATGGTCTTGCTCTTGCTGGAGGAACTGCCCGCATCGGAGGCGCCGCTGTTGCCGCTACCCGGGGTGGTCTGCGCACCGGTGGCGCCGGAGCCGGCCGAACCGGAGCCGGCAGCGCCGCCCGAAGTCTGCGCCATGGCGCCAGTGCTGAAGGCGGCAACGATCAGGGCGGTGCCGAGGAATTTCAGAGTCGGTTTGGATGACATGCGTATCTCCTTGAGTTTTGGGGGCGTCCCGCTGTCGCGAGCCGTTGAAGCCATACTAGGCTTCGCTCCCGTTTCCCACAGTCGGACGTCACTTCAACCGCTTGTCGGTGCTTTCGTACCGGGATGACGGTGCATGTTGTTGAGCTGGGTGGCGCCAGCTCACCGTCACGGCAGGGTCTGCCGCAATTCACTGGGGCTCAGCCCGTAATGCTGGCGAAAGCGGATCGCAAAACGCGAGGCCGAATCGTAGCCGCAGGAGGCGGCGATATCGGCAATCGGCAAGGACGAGGCCTGCAGTTGTTCCAGCGCCTGGCCCAGCTGCACCTTGTCCAGCAGTTCGCGAAAACCGGTCTGCTCGCGTGCCAGGCGGCGCCGCAGGGTCGACACGCTGCAGTGGAAGGCCTCGGCCACCTGTTCCAGGCTGCGCTGCTCCGGGGCCAGCATCAGCAGATGCTGTTCGATGCGCTGGCTGATCGCGTCGCCCCGTTCGCGCAACAGACCACCCATCGTCCCACGCAGACTGAGCGCCAGCAACAGGCCTTCGGCGGCCTGGCACTGCAGGTCGGCCGCTGCGTCATCGCGGATGCAGTCAAGCAGATAGCGCCAGGCACGCAGGATGTCGGCGTCCTGCTGCACGCTGACCAGCGCCGCCGCTTCACTGCTTCGTAAGCCCCTTGCGCCCTGGCCCGGATAGTGCAGGCGGAAGCGCTCCAGCAGCGAGGACGGCAGCGAGACCATGTCGGCCGCGTATTCGCCACCCCGGGGCAGGTTGGCGACATTCATCTGCGTGCCGGGGGCGATCAGCAGCAATACATCCTGACCGCATTGCAGATGGCGGCTGCCCCATTGCACCCGCTTGCGCCCCTGCCGCACGTGGCAGATGCTGGCCAGTCCGATGAAGACCTGGCGCAGCTTCTGCTCCTGGCGGGCGCGGATGCGGGTCAGGGTCGGCGCGGGGCCATGCGCGAAGGGCAGGATGGCGAGATCGTTTTGCATGCGGGGATGGGGGTTGAAATCAGCGTCGGAGTCAGCGTCCGTAGTGGGCGGTCAGTCGGGCCTGGCCGAGCACCGAGGCATTGAGCATGAAGCCGAGCATAGCACCGCTGGCTTGTGCATCCAGCGGCAACTTGTCGGTTTTCAAGGCCCAGACCACGAATTGGTAACGGTGCGGCTTGTCGCCTTCCGGCGGGCAGGCGCCACCGAAGCTGCTGCTGCCGTAGTCGGTGCGGCCCTGGATGGCACCTGCCGGCAAGCCCTTGCCCTCGGCCGTGATCCCGCCCGGCAGGCTGGTCACCGAGGCGGGGATGTTGAATACCATCCAGTGCCACCAACCACTGCCCGTCGGTGCATCGGGATCATAGACGGTGACGGCAAAGCTCTTGGTGCCGGCCGGCGCGCCCGACCAGGACAATTGCGGCGACCGGTTCAGGCCGCTGCAGCCGAAGCCCTGGAAGACCTGGGCGTTGCTCAGGGTCTGGCCTTCCTGGATGTCCTTGCTGGTCACGGTGAAATCGGCGGCCTGGGCCGACAGTGCGGAAAGCGTCAGGGCAGCGCTGGTGGCCAGGGTGGCGGCCAGGTGTTTGGAATGGGTCATGCGTATGCTCCACAGGGGTTGAAGAGCGCTCATCGTAGAGTCCACGCCTGCCGCCCATGGTGCAGAAAACGTCAGGCACGGTGCAGAAGGCGTCATCCTGCCCACAGCGGATCGGCTGGCTCCATCGCCGGCCGGCCTGGCCTGATCAAAAGCCTCCGCTGGCTCTATGGCCCTCAGGCCAGGCTCCAGTAGGCTGTGCCGTATTCGCCTGTATCAGGTATCCCATGGAGTTCGCATGTCCTCGCCATCCCATTCGCTCAGCACCGCACCGGCCGTGACGGTGGAAACCCTGCAGGCCTTCTCCGATGCCTGGAACCGCCACGACATCGCTGCCCTCATGAGCTACATGCATCCCGACTGTGAATTCCTCACTGCCGCCGGGCACGATGCCCACGGCACCCGCCATGCCGGCCATGAGGCGGTTGCCAAGGCCTTTGCTTCGGCCTGGATCGCCGTGCCCGATGCGCAGTGGCGCAATGGTCGCCATTGGGTGTCCGGTGAGCGCGGCGTCTCCGAATGGACCTTCACCGGCACCGCCGCCGATGGCTCGCCCATCGAGGCCGACGGTGTCGATCTGTTCATCTTCCGCGACGGCAAGATCCTGCAGAAGAACGTCTTCCGCAAGAACCGCACGGTCAGGCCGGCCTGATTTTCCATCCGTTCTGCCACCCACTCTGCGCCGCCCGTCCACCGCTACCAAGGCCACTGCCATGAACAGCCTGTCCCGCGCCGAAGTCGGCGCTGCCGCTTCCGATCCCCGCGCCCCCGCCACGCCCTACGATCCCGCCTTCGATCCGCTGGTCTCGCGCTCGCCCGGCCACAACATGCAGTACGCGCCGACCTACTGGGTCGCCAGCGCCGGTGAGCCACCGCCGGACGATGGCCCCATCACGGGCGACACCGATGCCGACGTGGTCATCATCGGCTCCGGCTTCACCGGCCTGGCCACGGCCTTGTTCCTGGCACGCGAGCATGGCATCCGCGCCACCGTGCTGGAAGCCAACCAGGTCGCGTGGGGTTGCACCAGCCGCAATGGCGGACAGGGGCAGAACGCCAGCGGTCGCCTGTACCGCTCGCAATGGATCGCCCGCTGGGGTTTGCCGACCGCGCTGAAGCTGGACGAGGAAATCCGCAACGGCTTCGAGACCTTCCGCCAGCTCACCGAGGAAATCGATTGCGATCCCCAGCCTGGCGGCCATCTCTACACCGCCCATCGGCCCAAGAAGATGGACTTCCTGCGCAACGAAGCCGAGGTCATGCGCAGCCGTTTCGGCTACGACACCCGCATCCTGACTGGTGACGAAGTGCGGCGCGAGTGGTGCGGCGACCAGGAGGCGGCCGGTGCCATGCATGAGCCGGTGGGCATCTGCGTGCATCCGCTGAAGCTGGCCTTCGGCTACATGAAGATGGCCCGCGCACTGGGCGCCCGGGTGCATCCCTCCAGCCCGGTGACGGGGTGGGAAACGCGCAACGGGGTCCATCACCTGCGCACCCCCGGTGGGGTGGTGCGAGCGCGCGCGGTGGCGGTGGCCACCGGCGCCTATGGCTTGCAGGGCCTGACGCCGCTGCTGAAGAAT
Organism: Herbaspirillum sp. AP02; assembly: GCF_015767275.1. GTDB lineage: Bacteria > Pseudomonadota > Gammaproteobacteria > Burkholderiales > Burkholderiaceae_D > Herbaspirillum. The sequence goes on along the minus strand of NZ_JADWMY010000004.1, from coordinate 270,429 downwards.
CGCGTGTTCCCGGTGCTGTCCAATTCCATCGTCACGCGCCCGCTCACCGATGCGGAGCTGCAGGCCACCAATTTCCTGACCCATCAGGCCATCACCGATACCCGTACGTTGCGCTTCTACTACCGCCTGCTGCCGGACCGTCGGGTGCAGATCGGCAGCCGCAGCGCCATCAGTGGGGCCGCTGCGCATCAGGAGAGCCATTACCGCCTGCTGGTCGACGGGCTGGCCCGCAAGTTTCCCGCCCTCAAGGGGATCCAGATCGATCACTCCTGGTGGGGCTGGGTCGACGTCAGCCACGACATGATGCCGCGCGTGGTGCAGCCCGATCCGGCGCAGAGCATCTACTACGCCCTGGGCTATGGCGGCAACGGCGTGTCCTTCTCGGCCCATGCCGGGCGCCGCATGGCCGAACGCGTGGCCGGCCTGCGTGGGCCGGAAATCGACCTGCCCATCTACGACAGCGCCTTGCCCTTCCCGCGCCAGGGCGAGTGGGCCGCGCCCTTCCGCCGGCTGGGGCAGAGCATGCTCTATCGCTGGTACTGGTTGCGTGACGAAATCCTGTAGGCACAGGCCGGGGGAGAGGTAAAGGCAGGGCCGGGCGCGTGGCGCCCTGCACGGCTGCAAGACGCTGCTGGAGAGCGTCCCTCAGCGCAGGCGGCAGTGCGGCACCAGGGCCGCCAGCGCCGCAATCCCGGGTGCGATGCGTTCGGCCTGGATCGATGAAAACCCCAGCCGCAGTCCATTGACCATGCCCGGCTCGGCCAGCCAGAAGGCCTCGCCCGATTCCACCAGGATGCCTTGCTCGAAGGCCGCCTGCCGCAGCAGCCGGGTATCGATCTCCGGCGCAAAGCGACCCCACAAGGCAGAGCCGCCATCCGGTGGCGTGAAATCCATCATCGGCAGATGCGTGCGTACGGCGTCGATGAGTAGGCCCGCCCGCCGCGCCAGTTCATCGCGCATCAGATGCAGGAAGCGGTCGTAATGGCCGTGCGAGATGAACAGCGCCGCCGCCAGCTGGTTGTTGGTGGCCGGGTGGCGGATCATCAGCCGTCGCAAGGCGCGCAGCCGCACCACCACCTCCGCCGGTGCCACGATGTAGCCGATGCGCAGGCCCGGCGAGAGCGTCTTGGACAGGCTGCCGATGTAGATCACCCGGCGCTCGTGGTCGATGGCCTTCAGGGCCGGGGAGGGCTTGCCGACGTATTGCATCTCGGCGTCGTAGTCGTCTTCGATGATCACACCATCATGGGTGCGCGCCCATTCCAGCAAGGCCAGCCGCCGCTCGGTGGAGAGCGTGATACCGGTCGGGCACTGGTGGCTGGGTGTGCAATACAGCATGCTGGCCCGGGCCAGCACCGCCGGATCGGGCAGCACGCCATCGCGGTCCACCTCCAGCCCCACCAGTTGCGCACCCCGGCGCAGGAAGATGTTGCGGGCATCCATGTAGCCCGGGTCTTCCACCGCCACGGTGGAGCCGGGCGGCGTCAGCAGTTCGCTCACCAGGTACAGGGCCTGTTGCGCCCCCACTGTCAGCAGTACCTCGTCCCGGCGCGCCGCGATGCCGCGCCGGGGCAGCACGCGCTTGATCAACTGGTCCACCAGGGAGGCATTGTCGTGGTCGATGGCATCCGGCGCCCAGCCCCGGATCGAGCTCACGTCCAGCGCCTGGCGGCTGCACTCACGCCAGTCGGCGATGGGGAACAGGCTGGGATCGAACTGGCCATACAGGAAGGGATAGCGATGGCGCTGCCAGTCTTCCGGCTTGTCCAGCCATTTGATGCCGGCAGGCTCAGCCTGCATGCGCGCCTGCCAGTCCACCCCCTGCGGTGCGTCACGGCGGGGATGGTCGGGCGCGGTCTGCACCGGCCGGTGGTGATGCAGGTAGCGCTCGCTGACGTAGTAGCCGTTGCGCGGACGGTTTTCCAGGTAACCGTCCTCGGCCAGCTTTTCATAGACCAGCACCACGGTATTGCGTGAAATGGCCAGCATGTCGGCCAGTTCGCGGCTGGAGGGCAGGCGCATGCCGGGCGCCAGTCGCCCGTCCAGCACGGCATCGACGAAGCACACCCGCAACTGGCTCTGCAGGGTACTGCCCTGGCGCTCCGGCTCAGGAAAGATCTGTCGCCACATCACCTGATGGGCCTGGTGGTCACGCACGCCTTTGCTCCGCTGTCCCAAAGCCTGCGTTGTCGCAGGAAGCGTGCCAGCAGCCGGCTGTGCGGGTTTCACATCTTGCCCTTCCACGGAATCAGCTTTTCTTCCATCTTGCGCATGAGCAGGTCGATCAGGTAGGCCAGCACGCCGATGACGATGATGCCCATGATCACGATGTCGGTACGCAGGAAGTTGGAGGCATTGAGCACCATCTGCCCGATGCCGGCGGTGGCCGCCACCATCTCGGCCGCCACCAGGGTGGTCCAGCCGAAGCCCACGGCGATGCGCATGCCGGTCAGGATTTCCGGCAGTGCCGCCGGAAACACCACCATGCGGATCACCTGCCAGTTGCTCGCACCCAGCGAGCGCGCCGCATTGATCTGTTCGATCGCCACCGAGCGCACGCCGGCCTTGGAAGCCATCGCCAGCGGGGCGAAGCAGGCCAGGTAGATCAGCGTGACCTTGGCGCTTTCATCGATACCCAGCCAGATCACGATCAGCGGCAGGTAGGCCAGCGGCGGCAGCGGCCGATAGAACTCGATGATCGGGTCGGCGATGCCGCGTACCAGGCGCGAGGTGCCCATGGCCAGGCCCACCGGCACGGCCGTGACCACTGCCAGCAGGAAGGCTGCCATCACCCGGCTCAGGCTGATGAGCACGTGTTGCGCCAGCGGCGTGTCGCCCTGGGTCTGGCCGTGCAGGGCGCCCATCAGCGCATCCAGGGTGGCCTGCGGGGTGGGCAGGAACAGCGGCTTGATCCAGTGCAGGCCGGTGGCGATCCACCATAGCAGCAGCAAGGCCACCAGGGTGAGGGTGCTGATCAGCCAGGTGCTGCCCTGGCCCGGGGCGCCATAGTTGCGCGGGCGCCGGCGACGGCGCGGGGCAGTGGCCTGGGCGGATGCGGTGGCCGCAGGGCGGGTAGAGGGGGGCATGGTGGTCTCCTGCGCCGGCTTGGTGACGGCGGTGGCGGTGGTGCTGTTCATCAGTGCATCCCGGTCGACGAGGTTTGGTGGACCAGCGCCAGCACGCGTTCGCGGGCGGCGATGAATTCAGGATCGGCCTTGGTGCCGCGGGCATCGCGGGTGGCCAGGTAGCGGCGGGCGAAGGGCATGCTCAGGTCATGCACCACGCGGCCCGGGCTGGGCGCCATCACGATCAGGCGGGTGGCCAGGAACAGGGCTTCCTCCACATCGTGGGTGATGAAGAAGAACACCCCCTGGGATTCGTTCCAGAGGTCCAGCAGCAGTTCCTGGATGGCTTCGCGGGTGAAGGCGTCGAGCGCGCCCAGCGGTTCGTCCAGCAACATCACCGAGGGCGAGGAGGCGATGGCGCGCGCCACCCCCACGCGCTGCTGCATGCCGCCCGACAGTTCATAGACCTGCTTGTGGGCCGAGGACAGCAGGCCCACCTTGTTGAGACATTCGAGGGCGATGCGGCGCCGCTCGTGCAACGGCATCTTGCGCAGCTTGAGGCCGAATTCGACGTTTTCCACCACATTCATCCAGGGCATCAGCGCATGCTTCTGGAACACCACGCCGCGATCCGAACCGGGACCGTCCACCGCCTCGCCGGCCAGCCGGATTTCGCCCCGCGTGGGCGGGATGAAGCCGGCAATGGTATTGAGCAGGGTGGTCTTGCCGCAGCCGGAGGCCCCCAGCGCCACCACGAACTCGCCAGCCGGGATGGACAGCGAGACCTGGTCCAGCGCCAGGCTGGGCGGCCCCTTGCGGGCCGGGTATTCGATCGAGACCTGGTCGATTTCAAGCATGCTCGCGCTCCAAGGATGAATGGGTGAAAAAGGGAAGGGACGACGACCTTACTTGCCGGCCGCGATGGCCTTGACGTACTGGTCGGTCACGCCCACCGAGTAATCCGGCAGGATGGCCTGCAGGGTCTTCTGTTCCTTCAGGAACTCGGCCGTGGCCTGCAGCGACTTGACGGCACCGGCATCCTTGCCGCCCGAGAGCCACTTGGTGGAAGCCTGTTCGGCCGGCGTCGGGAACTGGTAGAGCTTCAGTGCTGCCGCCACCTCGCCCGGCTCGCCACCGGAGATGGCTGCCACCGCCTTGCCCTGCGCGGTGTCGCCGGTCCATTGACCCGGGTTGGCGCGATACATGGCGTCGTACTTGGCCAGCATGCGGGTGAAGCTGATCATGAACTTCTCATGCTCCTTGGCCCAGTCGCGGTTGACCACGAAGCCGTCGAAGGTGGCGATGCCGGTCTGGGCGGCGATCTTGCCGGAGCTGGTCACCACCGTGCCACTGGCGCTGATCTTGGCCAGCACCGGGTTCCAGACGAAGGCAGCATCGATGTCGCCGCGCTCCCAGGCCGCTGCGATCTCGGGCGGACGCATGTTGAGCACCTTCACGTCGGCCGCCGACAGGCCGGCCTGCTTGATCGCCATGAGCGCATGGAAGTGGCTGGTGGAGACGAAGGGCACGCCCAGGCGCTTGCCCTTGAGCTGTGCCACCGAGCTGATGCCGGCTCCGTTGCGGGCCACCATGGCCTCGGCGTCGTTGATGTTGTCCAGGATCCAGAACAGCTGGATCGGCAGGCCCTGCGACAGGCCGGCCGCCACCGGGCTGGAACCGGCTTCACCGATCTGCACGTTGCCCGAGGCCATGGCGCGGATGACGTCGCCGCCACCGCCGAACTTGCGGTAGTTGACCTTGTAGCCGGTCTCCTTGGCGGCTTCGTCGAGCTGCTGGGCGTAGCGCCAGGGGACCATCATGTCCTGGTAGGCGATGGTGACTTCCTTGTCGGCGGCCAGGGCCAGGGAACTGACGCTGACGGCGGAGAGCAGGCAGACGCCGGCCAGCAGGCCGGTCAGGGTAGGACGCAGTGCGAATGCTTTCATGGAGAACCCCTCGTTATCGTGATGTGGCGATGTGAGCAAGGAACGCGGCCCGTGGCTGGCACGCGGTTGCCCGTTTCGGTGTTGGCAACACGCCTACTGTGACGCAGAAAGTGCGCCAGCCGATGGAGCCACAGCAGGCTTTCGATTGGACCAGCGCAACCATGCCTGGTCCGGGTGCGTTGTGGCAGTGACGACCCGGCGCACAACCGCGCCACCGCAGGCTGCGCGGCTTGGGCGTGGTGCGGCGGGCAGAAAGCGGCACCGCTTTCGCGCCATTTTTGTGCGCCTTGCCCACCTGCGGTGCTGTCGTGGCTGGCTCCATGGAAAGGTCTCGCTGGTCTTATGGTCCAGCCGGTGCCGATGCAATGATTGCGCCATGTCCCGACTTATCCCTTCTTCTTGCCGCGTGTGCCATCCCGAGGTGGCCGCATGAGCGCCTCCCTGTCGCTGGTCGCCGGCCTCATGGCGGTCAGCCTGCTGGCCGGTCTCACCAAGGGCGTGACCGGCTTTGGCGGGGCGCTGGTCATGGCGCCGCTGTTCGGCCTGGCGCTGCCGTCCTCAGAGGCGGCGGCCCTGATCGTGCTGGTCAACTGCGCGGCGTCGCTGCAGGGCTGGCGCGGCTGGGTCCGTCAGGCCCACTGGCCTACCGTGTTGCCACTGGCGGCCATCGCACTGGCCTGCACTGCGGCGGGGGTGCGCCTGATCGCCAGCGGCAGCCTGCCCGACATGCATCGCCTCATCGGCCTGTGCGTGCTGGCGGTGACCGCCTTGCACGTGCTGGGCTGGCGCTGGCGCCATGGGGGCGGCGCCACGCCGACGCTGGCGGCCGGCGCGGTATCGGGACTGATGACGGCGCTGTGCGGGATCGGCGGGGTGGCGGCGGTGTACTACTTCAATGGCATCCGGCGCGCTGAGGCAGGAGCGATACCGCAAGCGGCCGATCACGGGCAGGCACATGAGCAGGCACATGAGCAGGCCGCACTCCTGCGCGCCAACCTGCTGGCCTACTTCATGGTGCTGTTCTTCGGCGCGGCCATGATCCTGGCCTGGGACGGACAGGTGGGTCTGCCGCAACTGGCGCTGACGGCCTGGCTGGTGCCGGCCTTCGCGGCCGGTGTGCTGGTGGGGGAACGGCTCTATGGCCTGCTGTCACCGTCATGGTTCCAGCGCATCGTGTCGGCGCTGCTGTTCTGTGCGGGGCTGGTGGCGCTGGCGGGATGAGCAGGCAGCAGGTACAGCAGACGGGCTTGCATCAAATGGCCCGCCTGATGGCACAATCACGGCTTGCCCCTGATGTCGTCCTTTCCTGATCGCGCAGGCCACGTCCCTGCCAAAGAGCCCGCCATGAACCTGACTTCGCTCGCACTCCTCCTCGTCTTCCAGTGCCTGGGAGAAGGCGTCGCCCAGCTGCTTGGCCTGCCTATCCCCGGCCCGGTGATCGGCATGCTGCTGTTGCTGCTGGCCTTCCTGTCATCACCGCGCCTGGCTGAGCTGATGGAGCCCACTTCCTGGGGCATCCTGCAGCACCTGTCATTGCTGTTCGTCCCGGCCGGGGTGGGCGTGATCGCCGCCGCCGGCCAGCTCAAGGCCGACCTGCCGGCCATCGTGGTGGCGCTGGTGGCCAGCACGGTACTGGCCATCGCCGTGGGTGCGCTGGTGACGCAGGCGGCCATGAACTGGCTTGGCAAGTCCGGTCCGCCTGACTCGTCAGATCAACCGACAACGCCCGACGCCGGCCAGGAGTCGCACTGATGCACGGCCTGGCACGTCTGACCGACATCTGGGTCTATCTCGCCGCCTCGCCGCTGCTGGGGCTGACCACCACGCTGGTGGCCTATCTGGTGGCGCTGTGGGTGTATCGCCGGCTCGGTTTCAACCCGCTGGCCAATCCGGTGCTGATCGCCATTGCCATCGTGGTGAGCATCCTGACCGTGACCGGCACCCCCTACAAGACCTACTTCGAAGGCGCGCAGTTCGTGCACTTCATGCTCGGCCCGGCCACGGTGGCGCTGGCTATGCCGCTCTACAAGCAATGGAGCAAGCTGCGTCATGCTGCCGTGCCGCTGCTGCTGGGCCTGGCGGCGGGGTCGATCACGGCGGTGGTGTCGGCGGTGGGCATTGCCTATGCCATGGGCGCTTCGCCGCAGATCATGGCGTCGCTGGCGCCCAAGTCGGCTACCACGCCGATAGCCATGGCGATTTCGGAACGCTTCGGCGGCCTGCCTTCGCTGACCGCCGTGCTGGTGATCTGCACCGGCATCCTGGGGGCGGTGCTGGCGCGCTACGTGCTGAACTTCCTGCGCATCGACAGCCATCCGGTACGCGGCTTTGCGCTGGGCGTGGCCTCGCACGGCATCGGCACGGCGCGGGCGCTGCAGGTAAGCGCCGAGATGGGCGCGTTCGCCGGCCTGGGCATGGGGCTCAATGGGGTCTTCACGGCGATCGTGGTGCCGCTGGCGATGCCGGTGTTCCTGCGCTGGATCGGCGCCTGAGGCCGTGGCTTCAGCGATTCAGGTGGCCGGCTTGGGACACCAGGGCGGTACCTTGAACTGTTCCACCAGAAAGTCGCGCATGCGCTGGACCTTGGGTGGCAGGTGGGTGCGGGTCGGGTAGAGCGTATGCACCACCAGTTGCTCGCCGGTGCTCCAGCCTTCGAACAGTTCCACCAGTTGCCCCGAGGCGATGGCGGCATTGACGATGAAGTCCGGCTGGATTGCGATGCCCTGGCCGGCGATGGCCATCTCGCGGCAGGTTACGCCATTGTTGACGTAGACGGTCGAGCGCACGCGCACATGGCAGGTGTCGCCATGCACATGCCTGAAGCTCCATTCGTCGCCGTTGGCGCGGTAGCTGTAGGAAATGAAGGGGTATTCGCGCAGCTCGGCCGGGGTCTCCGGCCTGCCGTGGCGGCGCAGGAATTCCGGCGAGGCGCAGGCAATCATGCGCACCGGCGCCAGTGGCCGCGCCACCATACGGCTGTCGCCCAGGGTGCTGATGCGGATGACCATGTCGAACCCTTCTTCGATCAGGTCGATGGTGCGGTCCGAGAGGGTGATGTTGAGCGTGATCAGCGGATTGTCTTCGGCGAATCGGCCCCATAGCGGCGCCAGCTGCTCCACCCCGAAATCCTGGGGCGCGCCGATGCGCAGGCGGCCGCAGGCCTGGTCGGAATTGAGGCCGACCTCGCTTTCCACGTCCTGGATCGATTCCAGCAATTCCTTGCAGCGGGCGAAATAGACGCGCCCTTCATCGGTCAGCGACAGCCGCCGCGTGGTGCGGTGGAGCAGGCGGATGCCCAGGAACTGCTCCAGCTCCGAGACCTGGCGCGAGACGGCCGGCTTGGAAAGGCCGGTGACATCCACCGCGCTGACGAAGCTGCCGCTCTCGACCACGGCGACGAAGGTTTCCATGGCTTGCAACTTGTCCAAGCTGTCTCCGATCTGCAAGAAAAATAGCGCCCAGCGTGCCACAGGCGCGCAGGCATGACCATGCTACGTTTGGATAATGGCCAGCATGGCCCCAACCATGCTCGGCACCTGGCGCTGGCGCGTTAGCGCACCCCAGCCGCCCAGCCCACCACCTCGGCCGCCAGCCGCTCGCTGGCTGCGCCGAAGGCGGTGACCACTTCCGGCACCTTGCTGCCGGCCACCGGCTGCACCACGGCAAAGCGGCGCGCCGCCAGTTGCTGGCGGGTGGTGGTATCGACCAGGCGGGCGTCATAGACGATCACCACCTGCGGTACACCGTTGCGATATTCGGTCTGGAAGGCGCCCAGCACGCCATTGAGCTCGACCTCGGCCGCGATATTGGCATTGTCGCCGGACAATCGCGGGAAGCGGCCATCGGCCTGGAAGGCCTCCAGCAGGCGGTCACGCAGCAATTGCGGGGCCGGATCGCTCCAGCGTACGCCGGCATAGGACTTGATCATGTCGCCCTCGGGCAGCACCAGGATGCGTTCGCTGTCGACGCTGCGATTGGCGCTGGGCGTGACGATGCGCAGCGCCCGGTAGGGGCTGGCGCTGTTGCCTGTGCTGGCAGGCGTAGCCACGGTCGGGGCCGGCAGGCGGTACACCGCCAGCGGGTCGGCCTTGGGCAGGATGGAGCAGGCCGTCAATGCCAGGCTGCCGGCCACGAGGGCGGTGCGCAGGAGCAGGGTCTTCATGGTTGGAATTCCTGGAGATTGTCTTGGCCCAGCAGGTAGGCGCCGGGATTGTTTTCCAGCTTGCGGCTGATGGCCCGGACCGAGGCCAGTGTGCCGCGCAGTTCGGTGATGGCCGGGCCGATCTCGGCCACGCCCTGGGCGCCGTTGTTGAGCGCCGCCTGGTTCTGCTGGATCAGGGTTTCGATCTGCTGGCTGCTGGCGGCCAGCGAACTCATGGCCTTCTGCAGGTTGCCCATGGCGTCGTTGCCCCGGGTGGACAGCAACTGGTTGGCCGACTGCATGGCGATATTGGCCTGGCGCGCCGCCTCGGCCAGGTCCTGCATGGCCTGGCCGACATTGCCGCGCTGCGCGGCCAGGCTGCCGGTCAGCTGTTCCAGGTGGGCCAGGGTCTGGTTCAGGCGCTGCGCGTTTTCCGGGGCCAGGAACTGCTTGGCATTGATCAGTACTTCATTGACGTTGGAGAGCAGGTCTTCGCCATTGGACAGCAGCGAGGTCAGCGGCGAAGGGGAGGCGATGATGACCGGATCGTTGCCATCCTTGGACTCCAGGCGCGGGCTTTGCGGCGAGCCGTTGGTCAGCTGGATCAGGGCGGTACCGGTGATGCCGGCCAGGGCCAGCTTGGCACCGGTGTCTTCCTTGATCGGTGCCTTGCCGGTCACGCGGATGCGCGCGCGCACCTTGCGCGGATCGGCCGGGTCCAGGCTCAGGCCGACCACATCGCCCACCTTGATGCCGCTGTACTGCACCGGGCTGCCCCGGGACAGACCGCTGACGGCTTCGTTGAAGATCACCGTGTAGTAATCCACGTCGCGGTCCTGGCCGACCTTGGTCAGCCACAGGCAGAACAGCAGCGCCGCCAGCGCGACCAGGATGGTGAAGAGTCCGATGAGGACGTGATGTGCGCGGGTTTCCATCAGGGATGTCCTTGCTGGGTTGCGGTGGCGGCCGATCGCAGCGCAGCCACACTGGCGGCCCGTCCACGCGGGCCCTGGAAATATTGCCGTATCCACGGATCGTCGAAGGCTGCCACCGCTTCGATGCGGTCGGCCACCAGGACCCGTCGCGCCGACAGCACGGCCACGCGGTCGCAGATGGCATAGAGGGTGTCGAGATCGTGGGTGACCAGGAATACGGTCAGCCCGAGGGCGTCGCGCAGGGTCAGGATCAGGCGGTCGAAGGCGGCGGCGCTGATCGGGTCCAGGCCGGCGGTGGGTTCGTCCAGGAACAGGATGTCCGGGTCCAGCGCCAGGGCCCGCGCCAGCGCGGCGCGCTTGATCATGCCGCCCGAGAGCTCGGCCGGGAACTTGTCGCCGGCGGCAATGGGCAGGCCGGCCAGGGCCAGCTTCATGGCCGAGACGCCCCGCGCCTGGTCGGCATCGAGGCCACCGTATTCGGTCAGGGGCAGGGCGATGTTTTCCAGCACCGTCAGCGAGGAGAACAGCGCACCCTGCTGGAACAGCACGCCAAAGCGGCGCTCGTAGCGCGAGCGCGCCTGGGTGGAGAGCGCCGACAGGTCCTGTCCGAACACCTTCACCTGCCCGGCGGCCGGACGTTGCAGGCCGACGATGCTGCGCAGGAGCACCGACTTGCCGGTGCCCGAGCCGCCCACCACGCCGAGGATTTCGCCGCGCCGCACCTGCAGGTCCAGCTGCTCGTGCACCACCTGGGTACCGAACTGGTTGCGCAGGCCGCGCACGTCGATGATGTTTTCCGTGCCGGTGTGAGCGGGGTCGTGGGGTGCGTTCACCATCCCATCTCCATGAAGAACAGGGCCGCCAGCGCATCCAGCAGGATCACCACGAAGATCGACTGCACCACGCTGGAGGTGGTGTGCTGCCCCACCGACTGCGCACTGCCGCTGACCTTGAAGCCTTCATTGCAGCCGATGATGGCGATGACGAAGGCAAACAGCGGCGCCTTGACCATGCCCAGCACGAAATGGCGGATGCCCACGTCCTGCTGCAGCAAGGACAGGAACATGGTGGGGCTGATGTCCAGCGACAGGGCGCACACCATGGCGCCGCCCAGGAGGCCCGACATCATGGCGATGAAGGTCAGGATGGGCATGGACACCAGCAGCGCGATGATGCGCGGCAGGACCAGCAGGTTGACCGGGTCCATCCCGAGGGCGCGGATGGCGTCGATTTCCTCGTTGGCCTTCATGGAACCGATCTGCGCGGTAAAGGAGCTGGCGGTGCGCCCGGCCATCAGGATGGCCGTCAACAGCACCGCAAATTCGCGCAGGAAGGAAAACGCCACCAGATCCACGGTATAGATGCTGGCGCCGAAATCAGCCAGCACCGTGGCGCCCAGGAAGGCCACCACCGCGCCCACCATGAAGGTCAGCAGCGAAACGATGGGCACCGCATCCAGCCCGGTCTGTTCGACCTGCGCCACCACGGCGGTGAAGCGCCAGCGCGAGGGACGCCAGAAGGACGCCACCAGCGTCTGCAGGGATAAACCGGCAAAGCCCAGCAGGCCGCGCGCGCAGGCACGCAGGCTGAGCGTGGCGATGCCGGCACGCTCCAGCACATCGGTGATCCAGGCCTGGGGCGGCGGCGCCGGTTTGGGAATGGCGATTGCCTTGGCGTCGGCCACGGCGGCCAGCAGGCCACGCCAGGCCGGCGCCAGGTCGCTGTCTTCCCCGGTCTGGCGCAGTGCCGCGGGCACGCCCAGCAGATCCACCAGCATCTTGGCGCCCACGGTATCGAAGGCGGTCAGTGCCGAAAACGTCAGCACCAGATCGTCCCCCATGGCCGACCGTTCCTGTGCGATCCGGCGCGACAGCGCGGGATAGTTACGCAACGTCCAGTCGCCCGCTACATGCAGCACGGGCGGGCTGGTCGGTTCCAGGCGGAAGGTGGCAGCGGTATCAGCGGTATCAGCGGTATTCAAGGGGCGCGCGCGCTGGTGGATGGTTAGACAGCTGGATGGTTGGACGCAGGGGGATGCGGCAGTTTACCTACATTTATCGCGCGCGTGACAGATCGAACACGACAGATTGCCAAGTATTGCATGCACCCGGGGCTTTGCGCCAGCACGCCGACGGCCTGATCCGTCGCTTTCGGCAGGACTATCCCAAGAGGTAATTGTCGCGTGCCGGTGGCGCTTCTACCATGCGCTCTTCCTGCCAGGGCGATGCAATGCGCGCCTGTCCACCCACGGAAGGCGTCACGGCCACGTTGACGTTTTCTGCACCATGCGGCCCGTGCCGCCTTCTCCTCATGAAAAAACGCCTCCGCACCTTCACCTTCACTGTCACCGCCTGCACCCTGGTCCAGACCAGCCTGGCGGCCCACGCCGAAACCCCCACCGTCACCGTCTACGGTGTCATCGACATGAGCATGGTCTATGCCAGCAAGGTCGGCCCCAACAACAGCAGCCGGGTCAGCCTCGACTCAGGCGACGCCATGGCCTCGCGCATCGGCTTTCGCGGCAAGGAAGACCTGGGCGGCGGCCTGTCGGCCATCTTCCAGCTGGAGACCGGCTTCAGCGCCGACGACGGCGCCATGGCCACGCCCGGCAGCCTGTTCGACCGCAAGTCGGTGGTCGGCCTCGCCGGTCGCTACGGCAGCCTGACCGTGGGCCGCCAGACCGACTACCTGGAAGAGATCGGCCAGCAATACAGCTCCTTCCAGATCTTTGGCGGTGGCGGCGTGCGGGCCGGCCATTTCAATAGCCTGGATCGCCTGACCGGCGCCCGTACCAACAATTCAGTGCGCTTCGACAGTGCCGAGTCCGGTGGCTTCAGCGGCAGCCTCTTCTATGGCGTTGGCGAAGTCGCCGGCAAGACCACGGCCGGGCAGGCCTTCGGGGTTGGCGCCAACTACCGCAACGGCAATGCCGGCATCGGTGCCGCCTATTACCAGAGCCGCCTGGCGGCCGACGCCGTGCCGGCCAGCGCCGGCGATACCGAGCTCAAGACCTTTACGCTGGGCGCCAGTGTCCAGGCCGGACCGGCCAAACTGTTCGCGGCCTGGTCGCAGGTGCGCCGCCCGACCCAGCAGGCCCTGGGCAGCACCGGGCTGGTTGCCATCACCAGCGCCACGCGGGCCAATGTGTTCGACGTCGGTGTGAACTATGCGTTGAACGCCAAGCTGCACCTGCTGGCCAGCGTCATCCATGACCGCGCCGACCTGGCACGCGCCGGCGCGGGTGCCACCCGTGGGCGCACCACCCAGCTCAACCTGGGCGTGGATTACTTCCTCTCCACGCGTACCGATGTCTATGCAATGGCCAGCCGCCAGTCGGCCAGCGACGTGATCAACCCCGGTGTGATCAGCGCTGCCTACTCCTCGGCCCCGTCCGATGACAGCAGCCAGAACGTGATCCGCGTGGGACTGCGGCACAAGTTCTGACATCGGCGGCATTCCTCCCGCCCGCCTGACCGTCTCCCCCAAGACAGCTCCTGCCATCCAGGGGCTGTTTTGCCATTGCGCCAGCAGCATTCTTCGCGCGATTGCCTGCCCCTCCTCATTGCGCGCCGCACCTCCTTTCTTGCCTCGCCGCCCCGTCATCGATAACGTCCGCAGTGCCGAGAACTGCATCCTGCCCATCGCCCCAGACATGCAGGAAACGTCTTTTAATTTGCCGATGACATGAAGTTTTTTTCTCATCCGGGAATTGCACAAACATTCAGCTGAAGAGATTTCAAAAATAAGTCTGTCCCGCCGCATTCCAGTGGTTTTAAGGGTCGTGTTTTCCTTGCATGAAGGATTCTTCATTTATGCACCGATAAGCCCTTCATAAACAAATTCTCGTAAATGAACAAGCATCACCATGGTGCGATTGTCGCCGTTAGCAAGCTTCGATTGAATGGGCGCGGGACAAAACAGGAAGAATTTTGAAACTGGAAAACTCGGAATGAGCTTGATCGATACGAGCAGGCCATGAACAGATCTGCACGATCAACGCATGAAAAACCAAGACAAACGGACGAGCTTCCACCTCGTCCCGTCGTCTTTGCGGATCATGTGGGTCCCCCGCGCCAGGGCCGCGAGAAAAGCTCGTCCGTGTCATCTCCTCCATGTCACACAGCTCAGGGAAAACATTATGTCTATCACCATCACAAGCAATCGGAAGAGTACGTTGGCATCTGCCACGCCACCATCGTCTGCCCGCAGTCGCAAGAGCGCCATCGGGCCCGTGACCAGCACATCGACCTTCCACGGCACGGGCGGTGCGGCGCTGGACGGCATCCTGCCGACCAGCGCCTTTGCCGGGCAACGTTCAGCCGGCAGCGACAGCAGACCGCGGGTGGCCAGCCGCCAGCTTCCCGCAGGCAGGCGTGAACCGTCGGCGCGGGCGGCCAGCGAATTTGCGCTGGCCGAGCCGCAGCATGCGTTCGCGGCAGCCGGTGCCGCGCCCGCCCGTCCGTCCGCGTGGAGCAGCGGCACCATTCGCCTGGGCGTGACCAGCACGGCGCTGGCCGATTCCCTGCCGGTGGCTTGGACGCCGGGCCCCCTGCGGAACTCGCCCATCGTGGTTGTCCGACCTGCCGGCGCCAAGCCAGCTGCCACCCCGCCCCTGGCCGGGGGCGCACCGATGTCGGTGATCGCTCGTGCGCCGCTGCCCACGCCGGTGAACCTGCCCCTGCCGAAGCCGGCGCAGGCCTCTGCGCCCATGAATGCCAGCCCATGTCCGTTGATGCCGGCGAGCGTCTGTCCAGCGGTCCAGAGTGTCGTTCCCACGCCCAAGCAGGGCGCGACCAAGCCATGGATCATCACCAAGGAGGTGGTGCCGCTGTCGCAGGCTTTTCCTCCTGGCGTCATCATCGAGTTTTCCGATTGCGTGCCGGTCCCGGTGTCCAGCCTTGTCCCATCGTCCGCACCCAAGCTGGTGCCGCTAGCCAAGCCAGCGCCTGAACCGACGCTCAAACCGGTGGCGTCCCCCGTGGTTGCGCCGGTGATTGCGCCCTTGGTCAAGCCGCCGGAGTCGCCAATGGTGTCGCCGGTGGTGAAACCTGCGGTGACATCGACTGTGACGCCGACTGTAGTCGCGACCAAGCCCGCCTTGGTGGAAGCCGACCACAAAGCGGTCAAGTCAGGCGGAGCGGGCGCGGTGCAGACCCCGGCCGTGGCGCTGGGCGCGGCCATTGCGCTGCCGGCTACGTCGGTGGCTGCCGCACCGAAGCTGCCGGAGGTCCCCGAGAGCAACTTCCGCAGCCTGCGTGACAACGATAACGCCTTGAAGCTGGACTCCGGTCGCACCGTCGCCTTCAAACCTGGCGACCTCAAGACCAAGGCCAGTGAGCCGGGCCTGCTCATCGGCACCGACGGCAATGACCACCTCGACGACTGGGGCTCCGGGCTGGATGAGGGCATTCGTCGCAGCCGGCCCCGCTTCACCCGTTTTGCCGGTGGTGGTGGCGACGATGTCATCATCGGCGGCGCCAGCGACGACACCATGTGGGGCGGTACCGGCAACGACACCCTGCTCGGGCGGGAAGGCGACGACAAACTCTACGGAGAAGACGGCGATGACCGCCTCGACGGCGACAGCGGCAATGACCTGCTGGTGGGTGGGGCCGGCAAGGACACTCTGTCCGGTGGCCTGGGCAACGACATCCTTTCGGGGGGCGATGGCGATGACCTCATGTATGGCTACCAGCTTTTCGGCAACGTGCAGCAGACGCTGTTGCCGGGGCAGACTGACGACGACGTGATGGATGGCGGCGCCGGCAACGACACCATGAACGGCGGCTTCGGCAACGACCAGATGTGGGGCGGCACGGGCGATGACCGCATGCGCGGTGGAAGCGGCAACGACAAGCTGTATGGTGGCGAGGGCAACGACATACTCTTCGGCGAAGAGGGGAACGACCTGCTCATGGGCGGCGATGGCGACGACGAACTCTATGGCGACTCCAGGCTGGCCTATGGCTCGCCGAACAATGACGTCGGCGGCGACGATCTGCTCTATGGGGGTGCCGGCAAGGACAGTCTCTACGGCGGGGTGGGCAATGACCTGCTCGATGGCGGTACCGGAGAAGACCTCATGCTAGGCGGCAAGGGCGACGACATCTACGTCGTCGACAACGTCAATGACCGCGTCGTCGAGAACGCCAACGAAGGCCACGACACTGTCATTGCCTCCTGCACCTACAAGATCATGGCCGAGGTGGAAGATCTGCGCCTGACCGAAGGCGGCAATTTCGATGCCATCGGCAATGCCCGCGACAACCTGCTGACCGGCAACAGTGGCGACAACGTGCTGGATGGCGGCAAGGGCGTGGATACGATGATCGGCGGTCGCGGCAACGACACCTACATGGTCGACAACGTCGCCGACAAGATCATCGAAAATGCCGGCGAAGGTATCGACACCGTGGTTTCCCGCATCAGCTACACCCTGGGTGCGAACCTGGAAAACCTGACCCTCATGGATGCCAGCAAGCCGGAACGCGAAACCATCAATGGCACGCAGATGCTGACCTATGGCTCGCCCCGCTTCTACCTGCTGGATTATTCCCAGGGCGATGAGGTGCCGGGTTACAAGGGTACCTGCAGCGAGACCAGCGTGGCCAACGTCTGCATCATGGCCGATCAATCGGTGACCGAAGGCGACGTGGTGAGGAAGGCCATCGCCAACGGCTGGTGCAACACCTCTTCCCCGGACGAAGGCACGCGCGGCTCCAGCAACCAGACCTCCCAGGTGGCCATGCTCCAGAGCTTCGGTCTGCGCGCGGAGAATCGCAACGGCTTCGACATCCAGCGCATGGCCGAGTTGGTCAAGGATGGGCGCGGCGTGATGCTCTCGGTCAATGCCGGCAAGCTGTGGGGCGTACCGGAGTACATCGAGGGGGGGCAAATCAATCACAAGGTGACCGTCACCGGTGTGGCCTGCGACGCCAGCACCGGCGAGGTGGCCGGCTTCTACATTGCCGATTCGGGACGTGGGCAGTCCACCGATGGCTGTCGCTATCTCACGCTGGCGGAGTTGCGCAATGCCGCCGATGTGGTCGGCCGCAGCATGATCTACATCCTTGATCCGATCAAGTTGCGCGACCAGGACATGGAGGCCATCGGCAACGAGCTGGACAACATCCTCACCGGCAATCGTGGCGACAATCTCATCAAGGGTGGCAAGGGCAACGACACCCTCATCGGCGAAGCCGGCAACGACACCTATGTGTTCAGCCGGGGCGATGGCCGCGACATCATCGTCGACAGCGACAAGACAAGCGGCAATGTGGACATGCTGAAACTGACCGACATCAACCAGAACAACCTCTGGTTCAGCAAGGCCGGCAACGACCTGCGCATCGATGTCATGGGCAGCAGTGACCGCGTGACGGTGAAGGATTGGTACGTGGGCGGCACCAGCGGTACCGACAACCGCATCGAGCGCATCAAGACCGCCGACGGCAATACCCTCTACGACAGCGATGTCGACAAGCTGGTGCAGGCCATGGCCAGCTTCGCACCGCCCGCCGCTACCCAGACCTCCTGGGCCAACGGGCAGTCCAGCCAGGACAAGGTGCTGATGACCGTCACCCACTGAGTCTGATCCAGCGGCAATAGCAGTACCCGACGCCGGGCCTGATGGCCCGGCGGTGACCTCCTGCGTCTCCTGCGCGCAGGCAGGGCGGGGCAGTGCGTGCCGATTGCGATGGCAATCCACGCGAAGTATTTATTCAAGAACCCGGAAATTTATGAATCAGTCCGACAAGGATCCCGGTCAGGCAGGCAACGACAGTGGTTTGCAGTGCCTGATGATGATGGCGCGCCTGCACGGCATCGCCACCGATCCGGCGCAGTTGCAGCACCAGTTCGGGCGCGAGCCCTTCACCCTGGACAAGCTTTTGCTGGGTGCGCGCGCCCTGGGCATGAGTGCGCGCTGCATCACCCAGGAGCGCAAGCGGCTGGAACGCACGCCCTTGCCGGCCATCGGCATCGACCGCCAGGGCCGATATTTCATTGTCGCCAAACTGGAGCAGGGGCAGGCCAGGGACTGGGGCAGCCTGCGCATCCTCATCCAGCGGCCCGGGCAGTCGCCACAGGTGATGGCGCGACGCGATTTCGAATCGATGTGGTCAAGTCGGGTGATTCTGGTGACCAGCAAGGCCAGCTATGCGGGCGAATCGGCACGTTTCGATTTCTCGTGGTTCATCCCGGCCGTGATCAAGTATCGCAAGGTGCTGGTCGAGGTGCTGGTGATCTCGTTGGTGCTGCAGATTCTCGGCCTGGTGACGCCCTTGTTCTTCCAGGTGGTGATGGACAAGGTACTGGTCAATCACGCCATGATGACGCTCAACGTGATTGCCGTGGCGCTGCTGGCCGCGACCCTGTTCGAGGCCGCGCTGACCGGCATCCGCACTGCCGTGTTCGCCCATACCAGCAGCAAGATCGATGTCGAACTGGGTTCGCGCCTGTTCGCCCATCTGCTGAGCCTGCCTATCGGCTACTTCCAGGCGCGCCGCGCCGGCGATTCGATTGCGCGCATCCGCGAGTTGGAGAACATCCGCTCCTTCCTCACCAGCAATGCCATGACGCTGGTGCTGGATATCGTGTTTTCCTTCATCTTCCTGGGCGTGATGCTGTGGTACAGCGTGACCCTGAGCCTGATCGTGCTGGCCTCGATCCCGCTGTATCTGGCGTTGTCGCTGGTCTTCACGCCCATGCTGCGGGCGCGTCTGAACGACAAGTTCAACAAGAACGCCGAGAACCAGTCCTTCCTGGTGGAGACCCTGACCGGCATGGACACCGTCAAGTCGATGGCAGTGGAACCGCGCTGGCAGCAGCGCTGGGACAAGCAACTGGCCGCCTATGTCGCCGCCAGCCTGGGCAGCACCAATATCGGCCTGCTGGCCAGCGGTGGCGTCACCCTGGTGAGCAAGCTGGTGACCGTGGGCATCATGTGGCTGGGGGCGTTGCTGGTGGTCAAGAACGAGTTGACCGTGGGCGAGCTGGTGGCCTTCAACATGCTGGCCGGGCAGGTGGCCTCGCCGATCCTGCGCATGGCGCAGCTGTGGAACGATTTCCAGCAGGTCGGCATCTCCATGAGCCGGCTGGCCGATGTGCTGGACGCCCGCGCCGAGGTCGGCGGCAATCGCACCCGGCTGCCGCAGGTGAGCGGGGCCATCAGCTTCGACCAGGTGTCCTTCCGTTATCGCCCGGAAAGCCCGCCGGTGATCCACTCGGTGTCGCTGGAGATCGCGCCGGGCGAAGTCATCGGCGTGGTCGGCCGTTCCGGCTCCGGCAAGAGCACGCTGGCGCGGCTGGTACAGCGGCTCTACCTCTGCGACAGCGGTCGCATCAGCGTGGACGGCCAGGACATCGCCGTCATCGATACCGCCTCGCTGCGCCGACAGATCGGCGTGGTACTGCAGGAGAGCACGCTGTTCTCCCGCTCCATCCGCGACAACATCGCCCTGGCCGATCCGGCACTCCCGATCGAGGACATCATCGCTGCCGCCCGCCTGGCCGGTGCCCATGACTTCATCTGCGAACTCCCCGAAGGCTACGACACCGTGGTCGGCGAGCAGGGTAGTGGACTGTCTGGTGGTCAGCGGCAGCGCATCGCGATTGCCCGCGCCCTGATCACCAACCCCGGCATCCTCATCTTCGACGAGGCCACCAGCGCGCTGGACTATGAGTCCGAAAAGATCATCCAGGACAACATGCGCCAGATCTGCGCCGGCCGCACCGTGCTGATCATTGCGCACCGGCTCTCGGCGGTGCGCGACGCCGACCGCATCGTCGTGATGGAGCAGGGACGCATTGCCGAAAGCGGCCCGCATGCCGAACTGCTGGCGCGGCCCGATGGCATCTACGCCCATCTCCACGGACTGCAGAGCCGCCAGGCGGCGATGCCGGTCCAGGACGTGACCGTGGTCGAGAAGGGCGCAGCATGAAGATGCGTCATCGTCGTCAAGCCTGGGGCGATCTGGGTGGCCGTTATGCACGGGCGTTTCGACACCACTGGACAGCCCGGCATACGCTGCCCACCGATTTCTACAACCGGCAGGAGGCCGAATTCCTGCCCGCCGCACTGGCCCTGCAGGAATCCCCCGGCTCACGCAGCCTGATCTGGAGTGCGCGTCTGATCGTGGGCATCGTGGTCTTCACTGTGGTGTGGTCGGTGGTGGGCCAGATCGACATCATCGTCAGCGCCAACGGCAAGCTCATTCCGACCGCTCGCGTGAAGACCGTCGCCTCGGTCGATCTGGCCAGCGTCAAGGGTCTGTTCGTCACCGAGGGGCAGCGCGTGGAGGCGGGTGATCTCTTGATCGCACTGGACTCCAGCAACAGCGATGCCGAACGCGACAAGGCCGCCGATGCGGTGGCGCAGGCGCGGCTGCAGGCGGCGCGCGCGGCCGCCCTGATGGAGGCCGTGCAGAACCAGCATCCGCCCGAGCTGGCCAAGGTGGAGGGCGTGTCGCCGGCGCAGTGGGCCTCGGTACGCAGCCAGATGATGGGGCAGTACCAGGAGGTGCGTGCCCGCCTGGCGCGCCTGGACGACGAGGTCTGGCGCTATGGCTCGGCCCTGCGCCTGGCAACCCAGCGCGCCCGCGACTACCAGGCGCTGATGGCCGACCGCACCGTCTCCCAGCATGCCTGGCTGGAACGGGAGCAGGCCCGCATTGATCTGCAGGGCCAACTGTCTGACGCCCGCAACCAGCGTGCCGCGCTGATCGCGCAGACCCAGAAGGAAGCCCACGACAGTCGCGTCGACGCCGAGAAGATCATCGAAGCCGCGCAGCAGGACCAGCGTCGTGCCGAAGAACACAGCCGCCTGCTCAGGCTCACCGCGCCGGTGACCGGGACGGTGCAGCAACTGACCGTCCATACCGTAGGCGGCGTGGTGCCGGCCGCGCAGCCGCTCATGCAGATCGTGCCGGAAGACAAGGAGTTGGAGATCGAAGCCTTCCTGGAGAACAAGGATGTCGGCTTCGTCCAGGTCGGCCAGGATGCCGAAGTCAAGCTGGACGCCTACGACTACACCAAGTACGGCACCCTGCGCGCCAAGGTCCGGCATGTCTCGCGCGATGCCATCCAGGACGAGAAGCGGGGTCTGGTCTATTCGGTGCGCATCGTGCTGGAAGACAAGAGCATCGTCATCGACGGCCAGCGCACGGCGCTCTCGCCGGGCCTGGCCAGTAACGTGGAAATCAGGACCGGCAGCCGACGTGTCATCGAATACCTGCTCTCGCCGCTGCTGCGCCATCAGAAGGAGGCCTTGCATGAACGTTGAGCGTTGATGGCGTCGGCCCGCCCGTGCGGGGACCCTGTACCACAGCCGTATCAGATCACTGAACGGCGCGAACTAAGCGAACTAAGCAAATGAGCCGAATGAAGAAAATCAAGCAAATGAAACAAATGAAACAGTCGAAACCGATGAAGCGCCCCAAGCCCATGGCACCAGAGCGGCACCTGAAGCTGCTCAAGGAACTCACCGCCGTCCTCTTCAGCCTGGCCATTGCCGGCAGCATGCTGCCACCCAGTACCCATGCGGCCGTGCTGGACGAGCTGGCCACGCCACTGGTCGACCCGCTGCTGGCGCAACCGCCGGTGCTGGAGCATGGCAAGCCCTTGCCGGGGGACCAGGAGCGCCTGATCTGCAGCGCCGACCCGATCCTGATGCGTGAGCCGCTGTCGCTGGCCGATGCCATCGATCTGGCTCTGTGCCAGCATCCCCAGGTCCAGGCGGCGTGGGCTGGCATCAAGATCCAGGCCGCCCAGGTGGGCGAGGCGCGGGCGGCCTACCTGCCCAGCATCAATGCCGGCGCCGGCCAGAGCCAGAGCTGGACCAGCCCGGCGGCGGGCGAGGGCATGCGTGCCACCCGCAACTACTATGCGGTGCTGACCTGGCGCCTGCTGGACTCGGGTACGCGCGCGGCCAACCAGCGCGCCGCCGATGCCATGCTGGAAGCCGCCGCCGCCAGCCATGACGCCACCCTGCAGAAGGCCATGGCCAACGTCATCAGCCTTTACTTCGAGGCCCAGAGCGGCAAGGCCAGCGAGCAGGCCCGTGCCCAGAGCGAAACACTGGCGCGCCTGGTCCTGGCCACGGCCGTCAAGCGTGAACAGCGCGGCGTCGGCTCGCGCCCCGAGACCCTGCAGGCCCGCACGTTTGTGGCCAAGGCCGAGCTGGAGAGCGCCCGTGCCAGCGGCCAGTACCAGAAGGCGCTGGTGGCCCTGAATCTGGCCATGGGCACGCCGGTCAGTGGCGACGATGCGCAAGGTCTGACGCTGGCACCGTTCAACGATGACGAGCCGGCAGCGCTAGGGCAGGACCTGCGGGAATGGCTGCAGACCGCGCGCCAGCAGCATCCGGCCATCCTCGCTGCGCAGGCCCAGCTCGACGTCTCCCGGGAAAAAGTCCAGGCCACCCGTGCCGAGGGCTTACCGACCGTGGATCTGAGCGCCGGGCAATACATCAACGGACGCCCCAACCAGTCCCCCGGCGCCCGTGGCGAGCGCGATACCACGGTGGGCGTAAGCGTCAACATCCCGCTCTTCGACGGCTTCTCGCGCACCTACAAGGTCAGGGGCGCGCAAGGCCAGGTCGAGCTCAGGCAAGCCGAGTTGCGCGATGTCCAGGCCCAGGTGCAGGGTGATATTGCCAGTGCCTATGTCGAAGCCAGCGCGGCCCTGCGCAACCTGGCCTCCTCGCGTCGACTGCTGGAGGCCGCGCAATCCTCGGTGGACGCGATCAGCCGCAAATACGACAGCGGTATTGCCGACATCGTGGAAATGCTCAACGCCCAGGCCGCGCTATCGGACGCCAGCCAGGAACGCATCCGCACGCTCTCGGACTGGCGCTCGGCGCGCCTGCGCCTGCTGGCCAATGCGGGACGGATGTCGCGCAGCGTAGTCGCAGCCGACGCCCGGCCTTGAGCCAACCCCGGTCAACAAGAAGAGCATGGACAGGGCGGCAAGTGCAGCTCACGCGCCGCCCTGAACCTGCCAGCTTCAATGACTGCTGCAACTCATCACCGATCCGAGCCTGTTAAATTTACGGCATCTTCCACAGAGCAGGAAAACCAGAGAAGTGACCCCATTCAGACCACGATGCGCCAGTTGGACCTAAAGCTCTTGAGGCCAGCCGCCATCCAGGCGGGTCTGGAAAGCCATGCCAGGTATCTTGGGTCAGGATCAGATTCCACTGAACCAGTTGTAGCCCTGGTCTTCCCAATAGCCGCCAGGATTCTGGTTGGTCACGAAGATCGCGGCGACGTGCTTGGGGTTCTTGAAACCGAGCTTGGTCGGCACCCGCACCTTGAGCGGGAAGCCGAATTCGGTCGGCAGCGGCTCCTTGCCGAAGTCCAGCGCGAGGATGGTCTGGGGATGCAGGGCGGTGGGCATGTCAAGGCTGGTGTAGTAACGGTCGGCGCACTTGAAGCCCACGTATCTGGCCGACAGGTCGGCGCCGATGGCCTGCAAGAAAAGCTTGAGTGGCACGCCCGACCACTGGCCGATGGCGCTCCAGCCTTCGATGCAGATATGGCGCGTGATCTGCGCGGCTTGCGGCAAGGCGCGCAGGCGCTCCAGCGTCCATGGCCGTTTGTCGCTGACCATGCCGCTTACTTCCAGGCGCCAGTCGGCGGGATCGATGTCGGGCGCGCTGGCCTGGTCGTAGAAGGCGTTGAAAGGGAAGGGGTTGGTGATCTGGTTCGCCGCATAGGTCGGCGCCAGCTTGTCGCCGCGGAACAGCAGCGCCTGGACCCGGTCGTTCCAGCGCGACATGGCCCACAGCGCCTTGTCGACGCTGTTGTTGTCCTGCAGGTCGCAACCGGCCAGCATCGACAGTGCGCCCAGCGACAGCGCCGAGCGCAGTAACAGACGACGTTCCACCTTGACCAGCGACGTGCGGTGGTCGGCCAGTCGGATCTTCTCGGGTGGGCGTGAAGGTTTTTCGTCCGGCCGGCTCATTGCACGTTTCCTTCCGTATGCCCGCGCCCGACCAGCATGGGCAGCAGGGTCTTGGGTACGATGGCGACCAAGGCCAGATGCACGACCACGAACGCGGCGATACCCGCCATCGCGATGAAGTGGACCTTGCGCGCGAAGTCGAAGCCGCCGAAGAAATTGCACAGCGGTTCCAGCTGCACCGGCTTCCAGATGGCGAGTCCCGACAAGACCACGACGACGCCCAACAGGATGACTCCCCAGTACAGCAATTTCTGTACAGCGTTATAGGCGCCCGGATGATGCGGCAGGCGAAAACGCAAGGCGCTGGTGGCATCGGCCACCACGTCGCGTGCGCGCAGCGGCAGCAGGCGCCGGCGGAAATGACCGCTGGCCGCACCATAGCCCAGATAGAACAGGCCATTGACCACCAGCAGCCACATCGCGGCGAAATGCCAGGCGATCGAACCGCCCAGCCATCCACCCAGGGTCATCCAGGCCGGAAACCGGAAGCCGAAGATCGGCGAAGCGTTGTAGATGCCCCAGCCGCTGGTCAGCATGCAGCCGATGGCGAAGGCGTTGAGCCAGTGGGCGATGCGCACCGCCGTCGGATGAAGAGCAAGCCTGCCGGACATTGCGCGCCTCTTACATCGGCGGCGTGATGCCGTTGCGGCCGACGCTGACCGAAGCGGCGGTCAGGCTGCCGTCAGGGTTCTTGCGGGCGCGCACCACCACCTTGGCACCGGCCACCAGCATGGAGCGTTCACCGGCTTCGATGTTGACGATGGGCACGTCGTCCGGCACCACGATCTTCTTCTCGCCGTCCTTGTATTTCAAGGTCAGCGTACGGCCGTTGCTGGCCACCACGTCGCCCACGGTGCCGTTGGTCATGGTGCTGTTGGGCGCCAGGTCGAACGGACGGTGGCCGTCGCCGGTGCCGGCCATGGCCGGCGGGAAGACGTGCACTTCCAGCGCCTTCTGCGAGCCGTCCGGCTGCGGGATGCCGGCCGCGCCGATGTAGCTGCCGGGCTTGATGTCGTTGATGTTGGCCAGCGAGATGGCGGCTACGCGGGTGTCCTTATCGAGGCCGATGGTCTGCTCGCCGCCGCGGTTGCTCTTGACGACCAGCTTGTCGGCGGCAACGGAAACGATGGCGCCGCGGATGCCTGCCATGGCCGCAGGTGCGGGCGCTTGTGCATAGGAGGCGGAGGTGGCGAAGATGGCAGACACTGCGATGCCATGGACGAGGGTGCGAAGGGATGTGCTCATGTGATCCTGACCAGTTGAGTGGGTTGGAAAAACATCCATGCTAGTCACGCAAAGGAGTCATTCGCATGACATTTGAATGACAAAAATGTCAGCTTTGGAACGACCCGAATAGCCGCAGCCCGAGACGCGCTCATCCGCCCTTGAGATTGCGCCAGGTCTGAGGCCTTCTCGATACCCATCGGGCGGTCTTCGCCTGATCGAAAACTTCCTGTTCCTGCTGGATCGACAATGCCCAGGTTGGCATTTCACTGGCCGGTACCACAGTTCCTGGCAAACCGAAGGATGGTCAGTGTTTCCTTGAAGGTCTCCTGCACGGCGGGAGTCGGATCGATGCACGCCTGAAGATCGCTCTGTACTCCTGCGATCATCTCGTCAAGCTTGACGGCGCCGGTCGCGTCCAATCGTTGAAGCAGCATCGTCATGATGTATTGCATGGCGGCGGTGGTGGTATCCGGGTTGCTCATCGGTTCTTCCTTTTCCACGGGATCTCCGGTTAAAAAATGCTCGGTAGTTGAGAATGGATTTGCTTCTGGTCGATGGCGGCCGATAATGGTGGCACAACGAATCTCGACGAGCCGCTGGAGTCGATAAAAGGATTTCAGTAGAATCGTTCGTCTAGACGAAAAACTAAAAAAACCATCTCCCACTCGACATGCTCTACAAGGAAATCACGCACCTATCGACGTGGAGAAGGAGGCTACAGCTGCTGCCTGTTTTATCGTTCGATGGGACCTGATCGTCGCACTGGTTTTGGCAATAGTATGTCTGATTGCCGCGAAACGATATCAAATCAACACTCCGGAGAAAGAGTGCTTGTATGAAAAAAAACGACCTGAGGTAGACACGTGAAATCGAATAACTTCTCCGCAACCCTGGAAGGCAAGCGACTGGATATTGTTCAGCGAATCGGCTGTATCGGTTACTGGGAATACGATCCGGCTAAGAAATCGCTCTTTCTGCCCGAGGCTTCGCAGGGGCTGCTAGCCAGTATTACCGGGAGTCCTGGCAATGCTCCGGCCCCGTCCATGCAGGCCTTCGCAAATGGCGGTCTTGAACGTCTCCATGCAGCTTTCGATCACGCCATGGCCAATCATTTGGCTTTGCAGCTAGAACTTGAGGTGTTCGCCGGAGAGGGCAGGCCCATTTCCCTTGCGTTTCGCGGCGACCAGGTCGAGCTGGCACCGGGTTTGTTCGGCCTGGCAGGCACGTTTCGCGATATTTCGGACGAAAAACGACGTGAAACCGACCACCATCAGTCGAATGTGCAATTGCAGGCGCTGCTTGCGCAACTCGAAAGCCTTTCAGTTGAGCGCAATCAGGTTGCCGAAAAATTAAGTGAGCTGGAAGAGCATTTCAAACTGTTGACCGAAGACATCGCCGATGTCGTCTGGAAAGCCGATAGCAATTTGCACGTTACCTATATCAGCCCGGTTGACGAACGCATTCGGGGATACCACGCCAGCGAGGTATTGGGTCGACACGTGTTTGAAATGTTGACCGATGAAGGTATGGCGATCATTCAGCAGATGCTCAACAAACGCCGACAGGCTGAGCAGGAGGGCAAGGAGGATGAATCCCTCGCCTTCGAGGTACAGCATCGCTGCAAGGACGGGCGACTGCTATGGGGCGAGCTGCATTCCAGACCTGTGCGCGACGCCGACGGTACCATCATTGGTTACCACGGTATCACCCGCGAAACCACCGAACGTAGGCAACTCGAAGAGCAGGTGCGTCAACTGGCGTTTTATGACCCGCTGACTCACCTGCCAAACCGCCGCCTGCTGAGCGATCGCCTGAATCAATCCATCGCGGCCAGCCAGCGCAACAATTGCCACTACGCCCTGCTGGTGCTCGATCTGGATAATTTCAAGCCGCTAAATGATGTGCACGGCCATTTGGTGGGTGATTTGTTGTTGATCGAAGCCGCACTTCGCCTGAGGGGTATCGTCCGCGAAGCCGACACGGTAGGTCGCTTTGGCGGTGATGAGTTTGTGGTGTTACTAAGCGACCTTGATGCGAACCTGGCAAAAGCGACTGCGCAGGCAAGTACGGTTGCCGAAAAAATTGGCGCCAGCCTGTCAGCTCCCTATGTGCTTAGCGTGGAGCACGCCACCCAGGAACCTGAGACGGTGAAGCATCGGTGCTCTGCCAGCATCGGCGTGGTGCTCTACTTGGGGACCTTGGCCACACCGGAAGATATTTTCAAATGGGCTGATGCTGCCATGTACCAGGCCAAGGCGGCCGGTCGTAATGCGATCCGGTTTTATGACCACGGGGCGTTGTAGAAAACGGGATCGAGGGAGCAAGGTAAACGATAGGCTGGTTCTACAGTTCACAGCGTAGTTGGCGGCTAACGGTGTTCTTGCAGAAGCCAAGCCGGCTGGCGATCTCCCTTGGCGATATCGGGTCACGCAGGTGCCCGCGCCAGGTGATTTCTAGTGATGCCACGTCGAGCACTCCAGTCACCTGTCTGATTGCCAAGCGGGTGATACGCACTCAAGTTTTAACCGCAGCGAAGCTTTTGCCCATTGAAGACCGTTGCTGGCCGTTAGCGGACTTGTTGGCACCAATGCTTGGTCATCTGGCGACGCTTACAGAATCGCACCGCATTGATCTACTGGCTGCGGTCAGGTTGTGGGTGTCCACCGATCAAGATATCCCATTGTGGCGGCGAGACAAAGACCTCGTCCAGCAATCCCAGGAAAGCCTTCACATTGGGACTGGTGCGCCGGCTCTCTGGCCATAGCGCGGTGATGTTGGAGCGCGTGACGGCAAACGCTGTCAACAGAGGTACCAGCTCGCCACGCCGCACGTGCGTGGCTGCCAGATAGGTCGGCATGATAGCGATGCCGCCACCCGCAATGACGATAGACGCCACCACATCGCTGACGTCAGCCACGATCCCGGCTTCCGGTGCAATTTCCACGATTTTGCCACTCACCGCGAAAGGCCATCGCAGCGCCTGACCGCTGCTTTGGAAACGGAAGTTCACGCATTCATGCTGCACCAGCTCTTCAGGCCGCGTGGGGGTGCCGCGCCTGGCCAGATAGGCCGGTGCAGCGAAGGCGCAGATCCTGTGCGGCGCCAGAAGTCTTGAAATCAGGCGGGAATCGGGAATGTCACCCACTCGGATCGCGACATCGATACCCTCCGAAATCATGTCGGCCATCTGATCCCGGATACGTAGGTCGACCACCAGTCGCGGATAGCGCTCGCGCAAACGCACCAGTGCAGGTCCCAGCAAATGAACGCCGATCGGATATGGCGCCGCGACCCGCACGATCCCGGACGGCCCGCTGCGCGTCGAGATGGCCGCCTGCTGGATTTCTTCGGCCTCGTGCAGCAGGCGAAGCGCTCTCGCATAGAGTGCCTCGCCCTCGTGCGTCAGCCTTAATGAGCGTGTAGTTCGGATGAACAGTGGGATGCCCAGTTGTTGCTCCAGGCGAGCGATGCTTTTGCTGACTGCCGACGGCGAGATACCCATTTCGCGCGCTGCTGCGGAATAGCTTCCCAATGTGGCCGCTCTTGCGAAAGCGATTAAACCGGTTAGACGGTCCAGGCTTATTTGTTCCATGATGGCACTTATATTATTCCAATTGACTCTCTTATGGAACAGGTTGTAGCCCCCTAGAATGCGATTACGCACTTGCGTGAACCCATCTACTTCTCAGGAGCACTCCATGAATACCGTCAGCAACGCAGCCATGTTTCTCGCCGACAAATCTTTCTCAGGCAAGACCGTCCTGATTTTCGGCGGCACATCCGGAATCGGTCTGGCCACAGCGCTCCAGGCCAAGAACGCTGGTGCCAATGTCGTCGTCGTCGGCTCGGACCCTGAGCGCTCCGAGCGCATCGCCAGCGAGCACGGCCTGGCATGGCGCGCGGCAGACATCACACAGCGTGCTGCCGTGGAAACCGCGCTCAAGGACATCGGCCACGTTGATCATCTGGTACTGATGGCGGGCTCCTTCGTCGCAGGCAAGATTCTGGAAGCCGATATCGGGTACCTGCGCCGCGCATTCGATGAACGGATCTGGGCTGCCATTGACGTGATTCGCACGCTCCATCGGCAACTCGATGACCATGCATCGATCACCTTCATCTCAGGTGTGCTGGCTGACCGCCCCAATGCCTGGGGCACCGCCGTGCTGGCCGCCGCGTCGGCCGCCATGGAGGCACTCGCGCGCGGTCTGGCACTGGAATTGGCACCGCGTCGCTTCAATACCCTGTCACCTGGCACCACCGACACCCCGCTGCTGGGTCGCACCCTGGGCAGTGCGCGCGATGGTTATGTCGCGGATCTGAGCGCCAAGTTGCCGCTCAACAAAATCGTCTCGATGCAACAGGCCGCCGCAGCCGTCATGTTCCTTATCCAGAACGACTTCATGAATGGCGAAACCTTGCACATCGATGGCGGCCAGCGCCTGGTGTAAATCCAGCCCGCCGATACACGACAGAAAACAGACAGGTGATCT
Source organism: Herbaspirillum sp. AP02 (assembly GCF_015767275.1). Lineage (GTDB taxonomy): Bacteria > Pseudomonadota > Gammaproteobacteria > Burkholderiales > Burkholderiaceae_D > Herbaspirillum. The sequence continues at coordinate 240,660 of NZ_JADWMY010000004.1, read as the reverse complement.
CATGAACTCGCTCTTCGACCCAATCCAACTCGGTGCCATCGCCGCCCCCAACCGCATGCTGATGGCGCCGATGACGCGCGCGCGCGGCACCCGCGAGCATTTGCCGACGCCAATGATGGCAACGTATTACGCGCAGCGCGCCTCTGCCGGGTTGATCATCAGCGAAGCCATCGGAGTCTCTCAGACCGGCTTGGGTTGGCCGTTTGCCACTGGCATCTGGAACCAGCAGCAGATCGCCGGCTGGCGCCTGGTGACGGACGCGGTGCACGCGGCAGGAGGGCGCATCATCGCGCAGCTCTGGCATATGGGACGGGTCGTACATCCGCTGATGGGTGGCCAGACTCCGATATCGGCCTCAGCGACAATCGCACCGGGTCACGCCTACACTTACGCGGGTGCCCAACCCCAAGTACAGGCACGCGCACTGCGCAGCGATGAGATCCAGGATGTGGTCAACGAACATGTACGGGCAGCGCGAAACGCCATGGAGGCTGGTTTCGACGGCATTCAGATCCATGCCTCAAATGGGTATCTGATCGACCAGTTCCTGCGCGACAGCGACAATCATCGTGACGATGCCTACGGTGGCTCGATCAGGAACCGCATGCGCTTGCTGCGTGAGATTGTCATCAGTATTTCCGATGCGATCGGGGCAGATCGTATTGGTGTGCGCCTCTCTCCCAATGGTGAAACCCAGGGCATCCGCGATAGCGATCCGCTGACACTCTTTGCGGGGACACTGGAAATGCTGTCGTCAGCGGGCGTCGGCCATGTGGAACTGCGCGAGCCTCCTATTCACGGCTCCTTCGGGGTGGGCTACATGCAGCCTCTGGCACCGCAATTGCGGCCGCACTTCAACGGCCCCGTCATTCTCAACTCGGATTTCGATATCGCCCGGGCACAGGCTGATCTTGACAACGGAGCGGGCGACGCTGTCAGCTTCGGTCGCCTCTATATCGCCAACGCTGATCTCCCGCACCGTGTCGCCCACGGGTTGCCCTTGAAAGAGGATGTGCGTGAGACCTGGTTCACGCAAGGTGCTGAAGGCTATATCGATTACTAAGCAGAGAATCCCGGGCTCGCCCCGCAGGAACCGGAAGATCAACCCGACTCCAGCTAGACCGAAAGGAAAAATCATGTCTTTATCCCAAGCCGCCACCCCGATCGAAATCGCCCAAACCTTCTTTGATCACTGGAATCACAACCGCATCGATGCAGCACTCGCTATGTTGGCTGCCGATGTGCTTTACGACAACGTGCCATTCCCGGACATTATCGGACGGGCAGAAACCGGCAAGTTTCATCGCCAGTTTGGAATCGGAACAGAGTTTGTGCTGGACTGGAAGGTCACACACATCGCAGCCCAGGGCAACGTCGTCCTGAACGAACGCGTGGATGTGTTCAGGCATGTGAATGGCGGAATCATCAGCCTGCCCGTAATGGGGACTCTGACCATCGAGAGCGGCGAGATCACCGTATGGCGCGATTATTTCGATCCCGCCGATTTCGACCGGCAGCTGGCACTGATCCGGTCGTAGGTTTTCGAGCTCGCGCCGGATTGTGGGGGTTAGAAAATCATGAAATCTTGAACGTCGGGGCAGGGGGCTAACGCATTAGCTTGCGCTTATCTGGGCCTGGAGAATGGCCTATTGATCAGGTCCGCTTCTGGCCGATAGCTGGCGTCAGTTGCTCTCGGCGTTAGTAGTGAAGACGATTCGCTCTGCCCGCTCTTGGCCGAATTCGGCCGTTGGGCTCAGCAGAGCAGAGTGCCGCGCTGAAAAGTCAAGAACGGTCACGACCGTCCAAAACCTTCCGACAGCAGCCTGACGCATACCTCTAAGCTGCCGGTTTGCAACCGCTTTGTTTGAATACTCTTTGGGGCGTTGCAGGACTGTTCGCGAGCTTTTCCAAGGGTCTTCGAGGGCGTGCGACGAGTTCCCTGCCACAATTAGGGCATTTGCTTTTCAGTGTGTCCGGCGCGCATTTGGCACAGAAGCTGCACTCGAAGGAATAAATCCTTGCCTCAGTTGATTCTGGAGGCAGGCCCTTATCGCAGCATTCACAGCTGGGGCGTAACTCAAGCATTTTTTCTCCGACGTGGAACGACTGGCTTTGGTGGAAAACAGCTTCTATCCAAGGATTAGATATCTCGAGAGCATGGGCGACGATCTACTGGTGAACAGGAACATAGTCACCACAGACCTTAATCGTAACGGTGATTCAAGCCCTTGGAACGATGGCTTTCGACGGGTAACTTGCCAGAATTACTGAAGTGGTAACTGGCCCAAACCGCGCCAGCGCATCGATAGCAGCTTCCAGCTGCGCCATCTCTTCAACGACGACACGCACAATGAAGCAATCTTCCCCAGTTATGCGGTGTGCTTCAATAATCTCTGGCATCGCCTCGAAGGCGAACAAGCAGCGTTTGATTTCCGCGTGGGTGGTACGGATCCGTACCATTGCGGAGATATTGTGGCCCACCAAGCCGGGATTTATTCTTGCCGTGTAGCCTTCAATTACACCTCGGTCTTCCAATTTCCTGATGCGGGCAGTGATGGCTGGTTGAGATAGACCAATCTGCTTTCCCAGCTCTGTATTGCTCATGCGCGCATTGTGTTGAAGGGCCTCCAAGATGCGCCAGTCCAGGCGGTCTAATGCCTCCGCTTTAATTTCATTTGTCGAGACCATCATCTTCCGTCAATTCATCGGTTCAGTGCCGTCAATTCATTCGAGTGCCGATGTTGCCCTAGTTCCGGTCTCAATACAATGAGCACTGTTTCATCAATGGAGATTTCACAAATGCATCATTCCGTCCTTGTGGTTCCCGGCATCGGCAACTCTGGCCCTTCTCACTGGCAGAGCCTATGGCAGTCTTCGTATCCGAATTGGCGGCGCCTCATCGTCGAGAATTGGGACAAAGTAGAACGCGACGACTGGGTATCTGCCCTGGAGCGACAACTTGTCAATGCTCCTGCAAACACCCTGCTGGTAGCACATAGCCTTGGATGCCTAGCGGTGGCACATTGGGCTGCACATTCGGAAAAGAAGATTGGTGGCGCCTTGCTGGTCGCAGTTCCCGATCCAGCGGCACGTTCATTTCCGCGTGGCGCTGCGCATGGATTCGCGCCTATACCTCTGGTGCCATTAATGTTTCCGACGGTCGTCGTCTGTAGCACGGACGATCCCTACGGCAGCGTGGACCACGGCCGAGAATGCGCCAATGCCTGGGGCAGCGAATTCGTCGAGGTTGGAGCGAAGGGGCACCTCAATGCGGAAAGCAAGCTAGGTGCCTGGCCGGAAGGGCTAGATTTGCTCGCAAGAATGTCCATTTCCACCGATCGCGGCCGAGAGACCCCATAGTCAATATGCGCATCGTGGAAAGAAGATTCCAATCGCATTGCAAAGCGACCGTCACCTCCGTGCTAGACGTTTGATCAGTTCCTGGTGCAGCGGCCAATCTTCCAGCAGCAACTCTGCCTGGGCGATTTCAAACGCATCAAATTCGAAGCCTGGTGCCACCGTGCAGCCCACCAGACTGTGACCGTCTTGAACCGTACACTCCGCCGCAAACCAGGCGCCTGCCGGGACCAACGCCTGGAAATCGGCACCGTCATGCTCCAGCGGATTGCCCAGCCGGAAAGTCTGAAGCGCCCCTTGCGGCTGCAGGACATGGACGTGCAGAGGATCACCTTCATAGAAGTGCCACATCTCTTCCGAATCAATCCGGTGCCACGTCGATCTATCCTTGCCACCGAGAAGGTAATAGATTGCGGTCGCCGCCGAGCGCGGCGAACCGCCCGCCGAGCGCTCCACGCGCTCCTGGCTGCGATGGGTCTCCCGATAGAAACCTCCCTCCGGATGCGGTTGAAGGTTCAGACGGGAAATCAATTCTTCGAAGCGATGTCGAGACATTTTCAGGGTGATGGATAGGTTAAAGGGGATCCGCTCGATGGATGGCGTCGAAGTGTTTCGCCACGATCTGGAGTGCGCTCTCGCCAGACATCCTTGGGAATGATCCAAAGCAGACCTGCGCAGCCGTCGGCGGATATCACCAGCATATTACGATCATCGCCTCACAGGGCAAGCTTCCGTTTCCTGCGTGCACTTACTTGTCTGCTGGTTCAGCGGCATTCTGGCGGTCCCATCCTTCCGCCACCACGCGCAGTTGGCTGCGAAAGCAGCAGACCACGTCACGCCTGCTGGCCGACCGCCCTGGTGCCATCTGCAATACAGTCCGAACCCGTGTTGATGCAACAGATGTTGCACGGGGACACGCGATCTTTGCTACCATCGACCGGATTCAAATGTACCAACGCACATCCATGAGCCAAGTCGCACATCCTCCCCGCAGTTTCAGTGAACTGGAAGCCTTGATCCGGGAACGTTTCAACGATTTGCGGCCGCAATTTCAAGCCGGCGCTGCCTTCCTGCTGGACAATCCCGGCGAAGTGGCGGTCTCGACCATGCGTGCCCTGTCGCACAAGGCCCAGGTGCAACCGTCCACGTTTGTGCGCCTCGCGCAGCATCTGGGTTTTGCCGGCTGGGCGGAGTTGCGTGCGCTGTTTGTCGAGCGGCTGGCCGGTGAACCCAAGGCCTATGCGTTCAAGGCCAAGAACATAGTCCGTCGCAGCAACAGCGACAAGCTGGTGGCAGAACTGTTTACCGCGCAGCGTGCCAACCTCGATGCCTCGGAGCCCAAGAGCGCCGACCGCATGCTGGGCGCCGCACGGGCACTGTTGAAAGCACATCACGTCCACATCGCCGGCTTTCGCGCCGCGTTTTCCATTTCCTTCCTGTTGCATTACCTGTATCGCCTGTTCCGGACGTCGGTATCGCTGGTGCGGGGCAGCGAAGGCTCGATCGAGCTGGAATTGCGCGCCATCGCGGCACACGATGCGGTAATAGTCGTCAGTTTCGCACCGTACTCGACCGAGGCGGTGCGCGTGGCGGAAGCCGCCAAACAGGCCGGCGCCAAGCTCATCGCATTGACTGACAGCGCGGTCGCACCGATCGCGCTCAAAGCCGACCATTGCATCTTGTTTTCTCACGAAAGCCCCTCCTTCTTCCCCTCCATGGCTGCTGCTACGGCCATTGCGGAAAGCCTGATAGAGCTGGTGATTTCGATTGACGATGAGCACGCCGTCACCCGGCTGGAACTGGCCGAAAGCGACTTGCACAGTACCGGCGCCTACATAGCCCGTTAAACCTCTTTCCTCTTCTTGTCAGGCGCTTCGTGCGCCTGCACCTCTGCATTTCCCCTTCTTGCTTTTGACACCATGTTGCGCGGCGGTATCGCTGCAAGTGCGCCATTGGTGTGCTTCGCGCCGATTTCACGCACCAACAGCATGCTGCGCGCGCACCAAAATAATCAAATAAAAATAGTTGTGCAACATATGTTGCATAACTATTTTTGTTCATTTATATTGCGCCTCAGATCGTTTGCGCAACGAATGTTGAATTTCTGGTTTTCCTGTCACCAAATGTTGTTGCGCATGAAGAGGATAAAAGGACTGTCACCATGACCCATGTTTTCCATCGCAATCCCCGTAGCAAACTTCCCGTGGCCGTTGCCGGCGAAGGGATGGCGCTGATCGACCAGGATGGCAAGCGCTATCTCGATGCTTCCGGTGGTGCTGCGGTGTCCTGTCTTGGACACGGTCACCCCCGCGTGATCGAGGCCATTCGCAGACAGGTGGCTGAATTGGCATATGCGCACACCTCATTCTTCACGACGGCGCCGGCAGAAGAATTGGCGGCGATGCTGGCCGATGCTGCGCCCGGCTCCCTCAACCATGTCTATTTTGTGTCGGGCGGGTCTGAAGCGGTCGAGGCTGCGTTGAAGCTGGCGCGCCAGTACTACGTCGAAATCGGGCAGCCCCAACGCCGGCATATCATCGCGCGCCGGCAGAGCTATCACGGCAACACGCTGGGTGCGCTGGCCATCGGTGGTAACGCATGGCGTCGCGACATGTTCATGCCCTTGCTGATCGATGCACATCACATTTCCCCGTGCTACGCCTATCGCGACCGTGCCGACGGCGAAAGCGATGCGCAGTATGTGCAACGCCTGGCCGATGAGCTGGAACAGAAGATTCTCTCGCTCGGCCCCGACCAGGTGATCGCGTTCGTGGCCGAAACGGTGGTCGGCGCAACGGCTGGTGCGGTGCCGCCGGTGGGCGACTACTTCCGCAAGATGCGTGAAGTCTGCGACCGATATGGCGTGTTGCTGATTCTGGATGAAGTCATGTCCGGCATGGGGCGCACCGGCTATCTCTTCGCTTGCGAAGAGGATGGTGTCGAACCGGATATCGTCGTGATTGCCAAAGGCCTGGGTGCCGGCTACCAGCCGATTGGCGCCATGATCTGCAGCGATCGCATCTACGATGCCGTGTTGCGCGGTTCCGGATTCTTCCAGCACGGCCATACCTACATCGGTCATGCAACGGCATGCGCCGGGGCCCTGGCTGTACAGAAAACGATTCAGGAAGAGCGCCTGCTGGAAAACGTCCGCCAGCGCGGAGAGCAGTTGCGTAGCGAATTGCGTCAGGTGTTTGACGACCAGCCGCATGTGGGCGATGTCCGTGGCCGTGGTCTGTTCGTTGGCGTGGAGCTGGTGGCCGATCGCCGCAACAAGCTGCCGCTGGACCCGAGCTTGCGCACCCACGCCCGCGTCAAGGCCGAAGCCATGAAGCGCGGTCTGCTGGTGTACCCGATGGGCGGCACCATCGATGGCCGCAACGGCGACCACATCCTGCTGGCACCACCGTTCATTGCGACGCCAAACGATATCAGCGAGATCGTGCAACGGCTCTCCGAGTCGGTCGCTGCGTCGCTCGCCTGAGTCCGCTCAGATCCACATTTTCCACGAGGAGGGGTAACGATGAAACACCTAGTCAGTCTGGCCGCACCGGCCGCAATGCTGTCCATGTTGTTGGTTGTACTGCCGCAGCAAGCCTGTGCGGCAGATTCCGTATTGGGTCCCACCCTGCAAAAGATCAAGGATGCCAACCTGATCGCCATCGGCCATCGCACCAGCTCCATTCCGTTTTCCTATTACGACGAAAATCAGCAGGTGATTGGCTATTCGCAAGACCTGTGCAACAAGGTCATCGATGCGGTCAAGGCCAGGATCGGCGCGACCAAGCTGGATGTGCGCATGGTGCCGGTAACGTCGCAGAATCGTACGCCCCTGCTGCAGAACGGCACCATCGATCTCGAATGCGGCGTGACCAGCAATCTGAAGAACCGCTGGCAACAGGTTTCTTTCGCGACCAACTTCTTCGTGGCGAGCAGCCGCATCCTGACCAAGCGCGACAGCGGCATCAAGGACTTTCCCGACCTGGCCGGCAAGGCGGTGGTGACCAATGCCGGGACCACATCCGAGCAACTGTTGCGCAACCTCAATGAGCACCGCAAGATGGGCATGCAGATCCAGAGCGCCAAGGACTACGGCGAGGCCTTCCTGATCCTGCAGTCGGGGCGCGTGGCCGCCTATGTGATGGACGACGTACTGCTGGCCGGCGCCCGTACCACTGCGCAAAGGCCCAATGACTGGGTGTTGACCGGCAATCCCTTCGGTGCGGAACCGTATGCCTTCATGGTTCGCCGTGATGATCCGCAATTCAAGCAGCTGGTGGACGACACCTTGTCCGGCCTGATGAAGAGCGGCGAGATCAAGAAGATGTACGCCAAGTGGTTCACCTTCCCGATTCCACCAAAGAACGTGAGCTTTAACTTCCCGATGTCGGACACCGTCACGAAGTTGTACGCGACGCCCAGCGACAAGCCGATGGATTGAGGCAGGCAGTTGCTACATCCATGCTTCAGGAGAACCGTATGACCATGCCCAGCCGCCTGCCACCCATCGCCCATGAACAGATGACGCCGGAGCAGACCGCCATGCTCGAGGCCATTCTTGCCGGACCGCGCAAGAACCTCAACGGTCCTTTTGTGGCCTGGATCCATAGTCCTGCACTGGGCGAACTGGCACAGCGGCTTGGCGCGTTCTGTCGCTACCAGACGGGCCTGCCGCTGCGATTGTCGGAACTGGCCATTCTGGTGACGGCAGCCGCATGGCGATCGCAGGCGGAATGGCACATCCACCTGCCAATCGCCCTGGAAGCCGGTCTTGCACCGGAGATTGCAGAACAGATTCGTGAGGGTGCGACGCCGGATTTCCGCCAGGACGATGAACGGGCAATCTGGTCCTTCGCCAATGAGCTATACCGCGACAAGCGTGTTTCCGAGCCGACCTATGCAACCGCCGTTGCGATGTTCGGCTTGCCGGTGGTGGTCAATCTGGCGGGATTGCTGGGCTACTACGCCCTGGTGGCGATGACCTTGAACACGTTCGGCATGCGTGCCGAAGGGCAGGGCGAGGCAGACTTGCCCTTCGCCGAAGCGGCGTCCTGAGCACTGGAAAAGGAAGTAACGATGGCATATCAATGGCAATGGTCAGTATTCCTTCAGGCGCCCAGCGCCGGGCAGACCTATCTGGACTGGCTTCTTTCGGGCCTCGGGGTCACGATCGCGCTTGGCCTGTCTGCCTGGGGTTTGGCGCTGGCCCTGGGCACCTTCCTCGGCATCCTGCGCACACTGCCCAACCGTGCCTTATCCGGTTTTGCCGCCTGCTATGTGGAGCTGTTTCGCAATGTGCCGTTGCTGGTGCAGATCTTCATCTGGTATTTCGCCATGCCGGAACTGCTGCCCTGGGGCGATGCAGTCAAAGCGCTGCCGCCGATGACGCAACAGTTCTTGATGGCGATGCTGTGCCTGGGCATGTTCACGGCGGCCCGTGTCTGCGAACAGGTGCGCTCGGGCATCGAATCCTTGCCGCGCGGCCAGAAAGGCGCGGGTCTGGCGCTCGGCCTGACACTGGGGCAAACCTACCGTTTCGTGCTGTTGCCGATGGCCATGCGCATTGTGCTGCCACCGCTGACGTCCGAATTCCTCAACATCTTCAAGAATTCTGCCGTGGCGTCCACCATCGGCCTGCTGGAACTTGCCGCGCAAGGGCGTCAACTGGTGGACTACACCGCCCAGCCTTATGAGGCATTCATCGCGGTCACGCTGGCCTATATGCTGATCAATATTGCTGTCATGTCGCTGATGCGGATACTGGAACGCAAGACCAGCTTGCCCGGCATGGCCGGAAAGTAGAGGAGACAGGCATGGCATACGAATTCGATTTCAGCGCGGTGACACCGGCGGCACTCAAGGTGCTCGGCGATGGTATGCTGGTCTCGCTCAAGATCACTCTGGTCGCCATTGTGTTCGGCATGGTCTGGGGGACGCTGCTGGCGATGATGCGGCTGTCCAGGCATGGTCCCTTGCAATGGTTCGCCGCCGGCTACGTGAATCTGTTCCGCTCCATCCCGCTGGTGATGGTGTTGTTGTGGTTCTTCCTGATCGTGCCGCAGTTGCTGCAGAAGCTGTTCGGTCTGTCGCCGGCCAACGATCTGCGCATGACCTCGGCCCTGGTGGCGTTTGCGCTGTTCGAAGCGGCGTATTACGCCGAGATCATCCGGGCCGGCATCAATAGCGTGTCGCGGGGACAGATGGCGGCCGCCTATGCCCTGGGCCTGACCTATCCGCAGGCCATGGGCATGGTGATCCTGCCCCAGGCCTTCCGCAACATGGTGCCACTTCTGCTGACGCAAGGTATCGTCCTGTTCCAGGATACGTCACTGGTGTATGTGAGTGCGCTGGCCGATTTCTTCGGACGCGCCTACAGCATCGGCGAGCGCAATGGCCGCATCATCGAAATGCTGTTTGTCGCAGGTGCGGTGTATTTCATCATCTGCTTTTCCATGTCCTTGATGGTCAAGCGTTACAGGAAGAAAGTCGCAACATGATCACGCTGCAAGATGTATCGAAGTACTACGGTGACTTCAAGGTGCTCTCCGGCTGCAACGCCACGATTGCCAAAGGAGAAGTGGTGGTGGTCTGCGGACCTTCGGGTTCTGGCAAGTCGACACTGATCAAGACCATCAATGCGCTGGAACCGATTCAGGAAGGCCGCATTACGGTCGACGGCATCAAGGTCAACGACCGCAGCACGAATCTGCCCGCATTACGCTCGCGGGTAGGCATGGTGTTTCAGCATTTCGAGTTGTTTCCCCATCTGACGATCACCGATAACCTGACCTTGGCGCAGGTGAAGGTACTGCGCCGAAAGAAGGACGAGGCCCATCAGCATGCCATGAGATATCTCGAGCGCGTTGGCCTGAAAGCACATGCGGGGAAATACCCGGGTCAGTTGTCCGGAGGGCAGCAGCAGCGCGTTGCGATCGCGCGCGCACTGGCGATGGATCCGATTTGCATGCTGTTCGACGAACCCACCTCGGCACTCGATCCCGAAATGGTCAACGAGGTCCTGGATGTCATGGTGGAGCTCGCGCAGGAAGGCATGACCATGGTCTGCGTTACCCATGAAATGGGATTTGCCCGCAAGGTGGCGCATCGTGTGATCTTCATGGACCAGGGAAGCATCGTCGAAGACCGCAGCAAGGATGATTTCTTTGGTGGCGACAACGGTCATTCAGTGCGTAGCAGACAGTTTCTTTCCAAGATTCTTTCACACTGATGCCTGGTATGGCGACTCATCACCCTATCTCGGCGGGCGCGTTTTCAAATGGGTCATCAACAGCCAGTCGATGATCGTATGGTCGCTTGGCCGAGGGATCTCTGCCAACGGTAGCCTTGCTTGCGCGAGAACGCTGCTGGTCGAGGGAGACCGGAAAACGAAGGTCAAATCAGACATGGCTGTTTCCGGCCTGAGTCGGACATTCCCAATAATTCACGACGTTCTAGCAGCGGTTTGCTCGTTTGAGAAGCTCCTCGATTTGCTGTCCCCGTAATGCGTCTATTGTGCCGCGTTCCAGCGCTAGTGGAATGTTGCGCAAAGCAAGCTCTCGATACAAGCCAGCAGCGCTTGGGTCCGTTTCGTCCAGTGAGGCCACATGCTTGCGGATCGTTCCTATATCGCCCCGCGCGACGCAACCTCCCATGCCCTGTGCGAGTCCAGCGTGCTGCACGGCTGCGACGCTGCCCCGGAGCAGCGGCATCAGTGCATCCATGGCTTGACGCTCCGACGCACCAAAGTGCGCCCACAACTTCGCACCCTCTTTCAACAGTGCAATCAAGAAGGGACCCACGTAATAGGCTGATGCATGATAAAGCGGGCGGATACCAGCCGGCAGAGCCATCGGTACACATCCGATGCTCCGTGCCAATGCTTCCAATTTTTCCAGCAAGGCTTCTTCCGCTTCAATTCCGACAGTGCAACCTGGGAGGCCTGAAAGGGCTACATCTGGATCTGCAAACATTTGCAGAGGATGAAATCCACCAATGAAAGCGCCCAGTTCTTTTGCAGATGACAGCGCCGCAACTTCGGTGGCGCCCGAGCAATGGACTACGGCCGTTCCAGGCGTCCACGATGCCGCTTCACAGACTTTGCCGATCACATCGTCGGGTACGGTCAGAAAGACGAGGGATGCTTGATCTGCCACTTCCTGAGGCGAGCTCACTATTCTGGCATCTGGGCAGCGTGCGTGAAATTGGGCGAGATTGATATCGCTTCTGCTGCAAACCACCACAACAGAATGTCCGGCCCGTGAAAATGCTTCCGCGAGCGTCTGGGCGACTTTGCCAGCCCCTACGAACCCGATGCGAGAAAACCGATTATCTGTGCCCATGACTTATCTCGGTTAGACGTTCCCATCCCTTCAGGTTTCTGGCCCGCCACCACCGGCCTCACGGCACCGACCCTCAGAGTTGAATGGCCAGAAATGGCTCTGGTCAAAGCGGCAACCATTGATACGTTCCTTTGAGATTCTGCATATGGTTGCGTATCACAACCATATACCAGGCCAAGTCGTTTAGCAAGGTCTCCTATTTGCGAAGCAAGATCGTGTTACGTGTTTGAGCTACCGTGCTGAGCGCTGCACGCTCTTCCACCTGGCATGTGACGGTTGTTTTTTGCAGAGCGCATGCGCAGGATCAGAAATCTGAGCCTGGCCGATTGCTATCGTTGAATAAGCGGACTGTCAACTGAACTTGACGCCGCAGACCACTCTTGATGAGCACACTAGGTAAGATTCAATCCGCCATCCGATAGCAGGATTTCACCAGTGAGATAGTCCGATGCGACCAACATCGCAACGGCTTGGGCGATGTCCGCCGGACTGGCAGATCGGCGCATCGGCGAGCGCTCCTTCCAGATTTGCTGCGCCTGGGTCCAGTCTGCGGTCAGTGGTGTATCGACCAATCCCGGGGCGACAGCATTTACTCGGATGTCAGGCGCAAGTGAAACAGCGAGTAGCCGGGTCATATGATTCAAGGCCGCCTTGGTCGCTGAATATGGAATCGATGCGCCCTTCGGGCGGACGCCAGCATGGGAGCTGATGTTGACTATGCAGCCGGGTCGACCGAAGCGTTTCGAATCACGCAAGGCCGATTCAGCCTCAGCGATCAAACGAAAAGGAGCAACCACGTTCACTTCATAGAGCTCATGCCACACATCTGGCGTTGCGGCAGCCAAATCCTGGTGCGAAATAACACGGCTGATTCCTGCGTTATTAACCAGGACATCCAGCCGCCCCCAAGATGCTATCGCTTCGCGGATCAGTCGCACTCTGTCGTCATCATTAGCCAGATCAGCTTGCACATAGATGGCCGATCCGAGTTCGAGCGCCAGTCGTTGCCCGGCCTCTACCGAATTGCGCGAGTGCAATACGATTGAATAGCCTTCGCTTGCGAGCCGGCGGGCAATTGCCACACCGATGCCAGAAGTTGAGCCTGTGATAAGTGCGACGGGAGCCTGTGACATCGTGGAACCCTATACGGTTGGGTGCATAACAAGTTAATAAACGTTCGTCTCACTTTGACGAAGGCCTGCTGCTGGCGATTGCGGTCCTCATGAATGGGCGCTTCAGCCCTCTGCCGCCCGCTGCAACACCAGCGGTGACGGCAGCGGCGCCTCCTTGGGCTTAGCGCCGATCATCCTGCAGCCGCAGGCCTGGCTGACAAGCCGGCACGCTGGTGGCATGATAACGCCTCTAATTTGCCGCAAGGCAAACATATCAATGACCTGCTGCCCGACATTGTCCTCCGATGGCGTTGGTGGCAGCGGGCAAGCGCAGGGGGCGGCGATGTCAGCGGTAACCATCCATCTTCGGGGCGAAGACCGGACTGCACAAATCCATGACTGGAAGATTTACTGGAGCGACAAGCATCAGGCCTGGTTCCTGACCTGCTACTTCCACAGCACCAAATCCTTCAGTCTGCCGCTGGCCGAATGCCGCATCTCACCCACCCGGGAACTGGGTAGCGCCTGGCTTAACAAGGACAGGGGGCGGGCGGCCAAGCGGTTGGAGCAAGCCACGATCTATGGAAACAAGTATGTGATCGTCAGCTATGCCGGTAACCGCAAGCGCTATCTCCACCGTCTGGATGATGTCATCGTGGTGGCCGAGACCAACCTCAAGCAGACACCGGTCTTCCGTTATTTCCTGGCCGTTGCGCAGGCCCGGGGCGAGCAGGGCGGCGAGGCCTCGCCGGATCAGGACCGCATTGCCGATAACGTACTGCGCCAGCTCAACAAGCTGCCAGCCCATCCGGACAGCGCCCTGCAGGCCTATTGCAGTGGCGCGAACCGCAGCCGTGAACTCTCCCGACCATTGATCTTCCCCTTCGGCGTCAATGCCAGCCAGATCGAGGCGGTGGAGCAGGCCTTCCGTTCGCAGGTCAGCGTGATCGAAGGTCCTCCCGGTACCGGCAAGACCCAGACCATCCTCAATATCGTTGCCAACATCCTGTTGCGTGGCGAAACGGTCGCCATCCTTTCCAACAACAATTCGGCCGTGGATAACGTGGTCGAGAAGCTGCAACAATCCAGTCTGGATTATCTGGTGGCCAAACTCGGCAGCAAGGAAAAGCGCACCGCATTCTTTGAATCCCCGCCTGCGGTGCCGTCGGAACCCCCATTGCCCGCACCCGCGCTGGAAGAAATCGACGCCGCCGTCATTCGCCTCAAGCAGTACCTGCACGCCCACAACCGCGCAGCCCAGCTCAAGGCCGAGATCCAGGAGTTGCAGGTCGAGCAGCGCTATCTGCAGCAGTGGCATGATGAAAACGGCGTGCCAGCGGGGCCGGCACTGGAACGTTACCGATTGACGCCCGCCAGCGCGGCCGATCTCATGGCCTACCTGTCGCATCTGGGGCAGAGGTCGATCGGACTGCGCGAACGGTTCAGCCTGCTGTTGCGCTTCGGCATCGTCCGCGTCGCTCCCTTCGCTGCCGGCGCCCAGCGCGCACGCAGCTTCCATGCCCTGCAGGCCCACTTCTACCAGCGCCAGCTACAAGAGAAGGAGAGCGAGCTGGCGACCTGCATGGCGACCCTGAAAGAGGGAAACTTCGATGCCTCGCTGGAGCGGGTGCGCCGGGATTCCATGCTCTGCCTCAAGCAACATCTGCATAGCAGCGCCCCCGATTCGCAAGCCTTCGGGATCGATACCTATCAGGCAGACTTCGGCGATTTTCTGGCACGCTATCCGATCATTGCCAGCAGTACCCATTCCATCATCAATTCGCTGGCCGAGGGTGCCATGCTGGACTACGTCATCATCGACGAGGCGTCCCAGCAGGACATCCTGCCTGGCATCCTGGGCCTGGGCTGCGCACGCAACCTGATCGTCGTCGGGGACCGTCGGCAGTTGCCGCATATTCCGGTGGTACTGGGCAAGCCGGCGCCATCGCCGGCCTATGACTGCGAGCGGCTGAGCCTGCTCGATTCGGTGATGGCGGTGTTTGGCGATGCGCTGCCGCGGACCCTGCTCAAGGAGCATTACCGCTGCCATCCGCGCATCATCCAGTTCTGCAACCAGCAGTTCTATGACAATGCCCTGATCCCGATGACGCCTGACGATGGCAGCGAGCCCCTGCACCTGATCGTCACGGCCAAGGGTAATCACACGCGCACCACGACCAATCTGAGGGAAATCGAATCCCTGCTGGCAGTGCTGGATGAGGCCGGTGAGCGCAGCGGAGTGGATGCCCAGGGACGCGGCTTCCTCGCGCCCTTCAGGGCCCAGGTGAAGCTGGCCGGCGCGCAACTGCCGCCGGATTTCGTCAGCGATACCGTGCACAAATTCCAGGGCCGGGAATGCGAGGAAATGGTCTTCTCGACCGTGCTGGACAAGAAACGCAGCAGCCAGTCGATGTCCGGCTTCGTCGACGCGGCACAGATGGTCAATGTCGCCGTATCGCGGGCCAAGCGGAGATTCACCCTGGTGACCGGCGATGAGGTCTTCGCCCAGCGCAATGGGCCGGTGGCCGCACTGATCCGCTATATCGAATACTACGCAGACCAGGCGCAAGTGCGACGCGCGCCGGTGGTGTCGGCCTTCGACCTGCTGTACCAGGAATACGATCGCTCACTCGCCAGGCTGGCCGCCAGCCTGCGCAGCAGCGATTCGCACTTCCGGTCGGAGCAGATCGTGGCGCAGCTGTTGCGAGAACGGCTGGCAAGCACGCGCTTTGCCGGCTTGCGCTTCCATTGCCAGGTCCGCCTGCACCAGCTGGCGTCCGCCCGCAATCCCGCCATGACACCCCGCGAGCTTGAATTCATGGCGCAACAGGCCAGTTGCGACTTCGTGATCTATTTCAAGGTGGGCAAGCAGCCGCTGGGGGTGATCGAAGTGGATGGTGGCTTGCATCAGGGACAGCAACAAGGAGAACGCGATGCGCTCAAGAACAGCATCCTGCGCAAGAGTGGGATCGATCTGCTGCGCCTGCAGACCATCGATAGTGATATCGAGGCCAAGCTGAGCGTGTTCCTGGCGCAATGGGTGGACGTCGCTGGCGCCGCCGCCGAGGCGGTTGCCGCCGACACTACACCACCGCCGGCCGCGCCAGCGGCGCTTCATTGAGCGCATCGCGGATGACCTCCAGCGCATGCTGGATGTCGTGGCGGTTGGCTACGCCGCCGATGCAGACCCGTACTGCCTGTTCCGGCGCGGCCCCTACGGCAAAGGCGTCGCTGGCCACCACGCCGATGCCGGAGGAGCGCATCTGGGCGGCGAAGCTGGCGGCCTGCCATCCGCCGCGCAGCTTGATCCAGAGATGGAAGGCCTCGGCTTCGGAGGCATAGCTGTGCGGGGGCAGGATGCGGGCGGCGATCTTCTGGCGGGCCATGGATTCCTTGCGGATGTTGGCCAGCGCCAGGTCGGCCACGCCATCGCGTATCCAGTGCGTGGCCAGGGTCGAGGTGATGGGCGAGGCCATCACCGTGGTGGCCCGTAGCGAGGCTGTCAGGCGCGCCGCCGAGTGGGTGTCCGGCGCCACCATGTAGGCGATGCGCAGGCCGGCGCCCACGCTCTTGGCCAGGCCGGTGACGTAGAAGGTCAGCTCGCTGCCCAGGCTGGCAATGGCCGGCGGGGTGGAGC
The DNA here is from genome assembly GCF_015767275.1 of Herbaspirillum sp. AP02. GTDB lineage: Bacteria > Pseudomonadota > Gammaproteobacteria > Burkholderiales > Burkholderiaceae_D > Herbaspirillum. Next base: position 224,215 of record NZ_JADWMY010000004.1, on the reverse strand, counting down.
GTGGCAGGAAGCCATAGGCGTCGTCCTCGATGATGGCGACCTCGTAGTGACGGGCGATGTCCACCAGCGCCTGGCGCCGTGACAGCGAGGTGGTGCAGGTGGTGGGGTTCAACAGCGTCGGGTTGCAGTACAGGGCCTTGGGCGCATATTGCGCGCAGGCGCCGGCAAAGGCCACGGCGTCGATGCCTTCGTTGTCCATCGGCAAGCCCACCAGCTTGATGCCCAGTTGCCCGGCCAGGGCACGTAGCCCGGGGTAGGTCACGTCTTCACAGCACAGCACGCCACCGGGCCCGACCAGCATGGTCAGGATCGCCAGCAGCGCGCATTGCGCGCCGGGGGTGACCAGCACCCGTTCCGGTTCCACCACCAGCCCGCGCCGGCGTAGCCACAGGGCGCCGGCCTCGCGGTCTTCGGGCGAACCGCCGAAGTCCTGGTAGCGCATCAGGTCGCGCAGCCTGCCGTTGACCTTGCTCCATCCCGCCTGCATCAGTTCCACCAGTTCCGGCGACTCCGGCTCGGGCGGCATGTTCATGGACATGTCCACGTTGGGCCGTCCCTCGGTCACGCGGGGGATGCGCGGGCGCCGCTTGCCACAGACGAAGGTGCCGCGTCCCACCACCGAATCGACCAGCCCGCGCCGGTGTGCTTCTGTATACGCCCGGGCCACCGTGGTGAAGTCCAGGTCCAGCGCTTCGGCCAGCTTGCGCTGCGGCGGCAGGCGCTGCTCGGCCTGCAGGTGACCGGTGGCGACATCCTCGGCAATGGCATTGGCGATGGCCAGGTAGAGCGGGCCGCTGCCCTTTTTCAGTTTGGGGACCCACATGGTGCTGTTCTTCGGCATGACGATTCCTTGGTCGGCGTTCCTGGGCGCTCCCGATCCTTCCCGATCTTTCTTGAGCTTGCCCGGATTCAATATTGACTGCATCGGCAGGCGTCATTGAATGCAATTTGCATTCCATCCAATGCAGCGCCCAGGCGGCTCTCGCTGCACCGCCTTGTGTCATCGAAGACGGCGTGCCTGCACCAAGGTTAAACATGCTGCTACTCCAGGGTGCATGCGGGTTTGCGCGATTGTATGGAGCGATTGAATGGATTGCTGCGCGGGTGCTGAAAAGCCTGCGGCGAAGGTCTCCCCCGGAAGCCGCGAGCGTGCTGGAAGCGGGATCGCCGGGCAGCGATTGACGGGATTTTCATGCAGTCAATTGCCGCATTGACGGGGCATTGTTGGCACGCGTGATGCATTCAATGCCAGCGTCGCGGCAACGTCGCCGGACCACTTCCACAAGTGACCACCCACAGCAATCAAGAGGAGTCTCACCATGCCCGCAGTCACCAAAGCAGCCCACGCCCCCGGCGATTTCCTGGTGGATTATGAAGAGAAGGTATTCGAAGACGTCAAAGCCCAGCCGGGTGAAAAAGCGCTGGTGACCTTCCATACCGTGGCCTTCGAAGGCTCGATCGGTTTCGTCAACCTGTTGCAGGCCACGCGTCTGAAGCGCAAGGGTTTCGAAACCTCCATCCTGCTGTACGGTCCGGGCGTGACGCTGGGCGTGCAGCGTGGCTTCCCCACCCTGGGCGATGAAGCCTTCCCCGGCCACCAGAACTTCAACAAGCAGATCGTCAAGTTCATGGAAGAGGGCGGCAAGGTCTATGCCTGCCGCTTCGCCCTGCAGGCCCTGTACGGTCACGGCGAACCCTCGCTGATCCCGGGCATCCGTCCGATCAACCCGCTGGATGTGCTGGACCTGGTGTTGCTGCATCGTCGCGACAACGCCTTCATCCTCGACACCTGGACCCTGTAAGCGGAAGGGCGGCCCATGAGCATCAACAAGAGAACGGTACGGGCGGCGGCGGTGCAGATCGCGCCCGACCTCGATAGTGCCGACGGCACCGTGGCCAAGGTCTGCCAGGCCATCGCCGACGCCGCTGCGCAAGGCGCGCAGCTGGTGGTGTTTCCGGAAACCTTCGTTCCCTACTATCCGTACTTTTCGTTCGTGCGGCCGCCCTTTGCGTCCGGGCCCGAGCACCTGCTGCTCTACGAGCGCGCCGTCGAGGTGCCGGGTCCGGTCACCCAGGCCGTGTCGGCTGCGGCACGCCAGCATGGCACGGTGGTCGTGCTGGGTGTCAATGAACGCGACCACGGCACGCTCTACAACACGCAACTGGTGTTCGATGCCGATGGCGAGCTGGTGTTGAAGCGCCGCAAGATCACGCCGACCTACCACGAGCGCATGATCTGGGGCCAGGGCGACGCCAGCGGCCTGAAGGTCGTGCCCACCGCCGTCGGGCGCCTGGGTGCGCTGGCCTGCTGGGAACACTACAACCCGCTGGCACGCTACAGCCTGATGGCGCAGCACGAGGAAATCCACTGCGCGCAATTCCCCGGCTCCATGGTCGGCCAGATCTTTGCCGACCAGATGGAGGTCACCATCCGCCATCACGCCCTGGAAGCGGGCTGCTTCGTCATCAATGCCACCGGCTGGCTGACCGATGAACAGATCGCCGCCATCGAACCCGATCCCAAGGCGCAGAAGGCGCTGCGCGGCGGCTGCTGTACCGCCATCGTCTCGCCGGAGGGCAAGCTGCTGGCCGAGCCCCTGCGCAGCGGCGAAGGCATCCTGGTGGCCGACCTCGACATGGAACTGGTCACCAAGCGCAAGCGCATGATGGATTCGGTGGGTCACTATGCGCGCCCGGAACTGCTGCACCTGGTGATCGACGATCGCCGTACTTCCCCCATGTCTTCCCTGTTCCCGGCGGAACAGTCTTCTCCTGTCATCCCATCTTCCGCGAGGCCCCATCATGCAGACAGCCGTCATCCAGTTGCATCCCCAGCGTTCGAGCCGCAAGGCGCCCATGGAGCTGATCTCGGAGCTGCAATCCTTAGGGCTGCGTCTTGACGATCCCACTGCCGGCGCGCAAAGCCGGCGCGGCGGGGCAGGGCCGTCGGACCACAAGGCGGTGACGGTCGACGGCCATACCGTGATGATCCCGGTGCATACGGCCGGTTCCTGGTCGTCGCCCTATGTGGCCACGCAACCGGGCGCGGATGGCGCCTCGCGCATCCTGCGCGATGGCGTCGAGGTGGGGGTGGTGTCCTTCCCACGCCAGCCGCGCTTCTACAAGATGCAGACCTTCGATGGCATCCCCTACGGCAAGATCGCCACGCTGCACGGCGCCGACGTGCTGGCCACCACCATCCTGCAGAGCTGCATCCGCTATGAAAGCCGGCGCAAATCCTGCCAGTTCTGCGCCATCGGCCAGTCGCTGGCGGCCGGCCGCACCATCCTGCGCAAGACCCCCGAGCAACTGGGCGAGGTGGCGCGGGCCGCGGTGCTGCTGGATGGCGTCAAGCACATGGTGATGACCACCGGCACGCCCAACGCCACCGACCGTGGCGCGCAGATCCTGTGCGAGAGCGCCTTCGGCGTGAAGTCGGCGGTGAACCTGCCGATCCAGGGGCAGTGCGAGCCGCCCGACGACGATGCCTGGTTCCGCCGCATGCACGACGCCGGCATCGATACCCTGGGCATGCACCTGGAAGCGGTCACCCCCGAGGTACGCAAGCGCATCATGCCGGGCAAGGCCAGCGTGCCGGTGGAGCGCTACATGGACGCGTTCGCGGCTGCGGTCGAAGTCTTCGGTCGCGGCCAGGTCAGCACCTACATCCTGGCCGGGCTGGGCGACAGCGACGAGGCCATCCTCGGCATGAGCGAGCGCCTGATCGCGCTGGGTGTCTATCCCTTCGTGGTGCCCTTCGTGCCGATCTCCGGCACCCCACTGGAAGACCATCCCTCGCCCGACGCCGCTGCCATGCGGCGCCTGTTGAGCCCGCTGGCCGGCATGCTGGAAGCGGCCGGCATGCGCTCCGGTGACGCCAAGGCCGGCTGCGGCAAGTGCGGCGCCTGCTCCTCCCTGTCTTCGTTCGAAAGGAAGTGATCATGAGCGATGTGGTCGAGAAAGCGCTTGCCCCCGTCACTGCGCCGGCGCCGTCGGCCCCGGTAGTGCGCATCAAGCTGGCGCTGGACAAGTGGGAGCGCGAGCAGGCGCGCCAGTTGCGACGCGAAGTGTTCTGCGCCGAGCAGGGCGTGTTCCAGGACGACGATACCGACGCCATCGACGCCATCGCCATGCCCATCGTGGCCGTGATGGAGGCGCCCGATGGCAGCCGCAGCGTGGTCGGTACCGTGCGCATCCATGAATCCGCACCCGGCGTGTGGCACGGCTCGCGCCTGGCGGTGGCGCAGCATGCGCGGCGCATCGGCTCGGTCGGCAGCGGCCTGATCCGGCTGGCCGTCTGCACCGCCCATGCCCATGGCTGCCATACCTTCCTGGCCCAGGTGCAGAGCCAGAACGCGCCGTTGTTCCGACGCCTGCACTGGCAGACCCTGGCCGAGATCGAGGTACACGGCCTGCCGCATCACCAGATGCAGGCCGACCTGGCCTTCTATCCGCCCATCAGCGATGGCGAGCAGGGCTTCCTGACCGGCCAGCGCGAGGAGCGCGCAGCATGAATGCGCGAGACAGCGCGCCCACGCTGGCGCAGATCGTGACGACCTTGCGCGCGGCCCGTGGTATCGCACACAAGCGCGATATCGATGCAGTGGTCCAGGTGCTGGACCCGGCGCCAGCGGTGCGGCATCAGGGCCATACCCTGGCGGTGGGCGACGACTGTGCCGCCATTCCTGATGGCGATGGCTACCTGCTGTTTGCCATCGAAGGTTTCATCAACGAATTCGTCGAACAGCAACCGTGGTTTGCCGGCTATTGCGGCGTGATGGTCAACGTCAGCGACATCTATGCCATGGGCGGGCGCCCGGTGGCGGTGGTCGATGCCCTGTGGAGCCGCGACGGCGATGCCGCGCGGCCGGTGCTGGAAGGGCTGGCCGAGGGCGCGCGCGTGTATGGCGTGCCGCTGGTGGGTGGGCATAGCAACCGCCGCAACGACCGCGAGCAGTTGTCGGTGTCCATCATCGGTCGCGCCCGGCGCCTGCTGACCAGCTTCGACGCCCGCAGCGGTGATCATCTGGTGGCCGTGATCGATCTGCGCGGCCGCTTCCAGGAGCCGTATGCCTACTGGAACGCCAGCTCCGGCGCGCCCGCCGAACGGCTGCGCGCCGATCTGGAATTGCTGCCGGCCATTGCCGAGGACGGACTGGCCAGTGCCGCCAAGGACATCAGCATGGCCGGCGTGATCGGTACCGCGCTGATGCTGCTGGAGTGCTCCGGCAAGGGCGCGCTGATCGACCTGGAGGCCATTCCCTGCCCACCGGGTGTGGATTTCCAGCGCTGGCTGACGGCTTTTCCCAGTTATGGATTTTTGCTCAGCGTGTCGGCGCCGGACCTGGAACAGGTGCTGGGCCGCTTCGCCGCCCGAGGCCTGGCGGCCGCGTCCATCGGCCGCATCGATGACAGCCGCACACTGCGCCTGTCCATGCAGGGCCAGACCGAGACCTTCTGGGACCTGGCCGAAGAAGCCCTGATCGGCTGCGGCCCGGTGCGTGCCGGGCAGGGTGGTGTGTGATGACGCGACCAGTCTCGGCCCTGATGCGGCCCCTGCGGATCGCCATGCTGACCCACTCGGTCAATCCCCGGGGGGGCGTGGTGCATGCCCTGCAACTGGCCGAGAGCCTGCAGGCCCTGGGGCAGGAGACCACGCTGTTTGCACCCGATGCCCGTGGACGCGGTCTGTTCCGCGAAGCTGCCTGTGGTTTTCATCCCGTGCCGGGGACGGTGCACTGCGCCGACGTGGTGGACATGGTGCGCCAGCGCATCGACGACTATCTGCGTTGCTTTGAACAGCCCGGCATGGACCGCTTCGATCTCTACCACGCCCAGGATTCGATCAGCGCCAACGCCCTGGCCACGCTGGTTGCCCGTGGCGTGATCCCGGGCTTTGTGCGCACCGTGCATCACCTGGACCAGTTCGACGACCTGCGGCTGCACGCCTGGCAGGAGCGCGGCTATCGCGCCGCTGACCGGTTGCTGTGCGTGAGCCGCACCTGGCAGGACATCCTGGCCCGCGAGCATGGGGTGCGGGCCGAACTGGTCTCCAACGGCGTCGATCTGCAGCGCTACACCGCCACACTTGCCGCGCAGGCAGTCCAGCGCGACCAACTGCTGCGCCAGGAACTGGGACTGGATGGCGCACCGGTGCTCCTGGCGGTGGGCGGGGTGGAGCCACGCAAGAACACCTTGGGCATCCTGCGCGCCTTCCTGCGGTTGCGGCGCGTCTATCCGCAGGCGCAACTGGTGATTGCCGGTGGCGCCAGCGTGCTGGACCACGCCGACTACCAGCGCAGTTTCCAGGATGAACTACAGGCTGCCGATCTGCCGCCGGGCGCGCTGCGCATACTCGGCCAGGTGCCGGACGCCGACATGCCGGCCCTGTTTCGCTGTGCCGATGCGCTGGTGTTTCCCTCGCTCAAGGAAGGCTTCGGCCTGGTGGTGCTGGAGGCCATGGCCAGCGGCGTGCCGGCAGTGGTCTCGCGCATCGCCCCCTTTACCGAATATCTGGACGGCGGTTGCTGCGCCTGGGTCGATCCCCATGACCCGGCCTCGATTGCCGCCGGCATTGCGCATGCGCTTGATCCGGCCGGCCGCGCCTCCATGGTGGCGGCCGGCCAGGCGATCTGCGCGCGATTTTCCTGGTCGCGCTCGGCGCGGCGCCATGTTGAGCTTTACCACGATTACCTGGGCCAGCGCGCCCCATCTGCAACACCCCAAGAGGAACACCATGCCTGAAATGCACTTTCGCGTCCGCTGGCCGGACGACACCGTCAGCGACTGCTATTCGCCCTCGCTGGTGGTCAAGGAACACCTGCAAGCCGGTAGCCATTATCGGCTGGCCGATTTCGTCGAACGAAGTGCCACCGCGCTCAACATCGGCAGCGAGCGGGTGCGCGAGAAATACGGCTTCGCCTGCTCATCGGCCATGGACCAGCTGCGCCGCATCGAGGAGACCGCCGCCCGTTTCGAGGGCCAGGCCGACGCCGAGGTGGTGGTCGAAGCCTTCCTGCCCTGATCTGCTCATCCAACCCGACAACATCCCACGAGGAACATCATGTCCATTGCAAGCCAAGGCGCAGTGCGCCATCACAGTGTCATCATCATCGGCGGCGGCCAGGCCGGGCTGTCCATCAGTTGGTACCTCAAGCAAGCCGGGGTCGATCATCTGGTCCTGGAAAAGCACCAGGTCGGCCATGCCTGGCGCAACGAGCGCTGGGATACCTTCTGCCTGGTCACGCCCAACTGGCAATGCAACCTGCCGGGCTACCCGTATCGCGGCAAGGACCCCTTCGGCTTCATGAAGAAGGATGAGATTGTCGAGTACCTGGATGGCTTCGTCGCCAGCTTCCAGCCGCCGGTGCGTGAGGGCGTGAGCGTGAACAAACTGTGGCGCGAGGACGGACTGTGGCGCATCACCGCCAGCGATGGCGCCTATTCGGCCGACCAGGTGGTGGTGGCAGTGGGCGGCTATCACATCCCGGTGGTGCCGCGTGCGGCCGAGCGCCTGCCGGCCGATATCGTGCAGATCCACTCCAGCCAGTATCTCAATCCGCAATCGCTGCCGGAGGGCGAGGTGTTGGTGGTGGGCACCGGCCAGTCCGGTTGCCAGATCGCCGAAGACCTGCACCTGGCCGGCCGTCGCGTGCACCTGGGCGTGGGTGACGCGCCCCGCGTGGCGCGTACCTACCGGGGCAAGGATGTGGTCGAGTGGCTGGACAAGATGAAGTATTACGACCTGCCGGTGGACAAGCATCCGCTGGGCACGGGCGTACGCGAAAAAACCAACCATTACGTCACCGGCCGCGATGGCGGGCGCGATATCGACCTACGCAAGTTCGCCCTGGAAGGCATGCAGCTCTATGGCAAGTTCGAGAGCCTGGAGGGCGAGGTGGCGCACTTCGGCGGCGGCGTGAAGGGGTATCTGGACGAGGCCGATGCCGTCTCCGAAAGCATCAAGGACAGCATCGACCGCTTCATCGACGCCAACGGCATCGAGGCTCCCACCGAAGCCCGCTATGTGCCGGTCTGGCAGCCGCCTTCGGATACGGCGCGGGCGCTGGACCTGCGCGCCTCGGGCATTTCGGCGGTGGTCTGGTGCATCGGCTTCCGTACCGATTTCAGCTGGATCAACGAACCCATCTTCGACGGCCGTGGCTATCCCGGTCACGAGCGTGGCGTGACGGCCGCCCCCGGTCTGTACTTCCTCGGCCTGCCGTGGCAATACACCTGGGGATCAGGTCGCTTCTCGGGCATCGACCGCGATGCGCGCTACCTGTTCGACCACATCAGCGCCTTGCGTGCCGGGGCGACGTCGTCCACTGAATCGACACCATCGGCGCTGTCACAGGCCGCCTGAGCCCGAGGGAGTTTCCCATGCCGCAGCAAGCCGTACTTTCGCCCGTGGACGCCGCCAGTTCCGCCTATGGCCGCCTGATGCAACGCTCGCAGCAGGACCCCGAGGGTTTCTGGCGCGAGCAGGCCGGCCGCATCAGCTGGCAGCGCGATTTCGATCAGGTTCTCGATGACAGCCGGGCGCCGTTTGCACGCTGGTTCGTCGGCGGGCTGACCAATCTCTGCCATAACGCCGTGGACCGCCATCTGGAAGCGCGGGCAGAGCAGGCGGCCCTGATCTGCATTTCAAACGAGATGCAGGGCGAGCCGAAGGCGCAACAGGACGGCGGCCACGAGCGGGTATTGAGCTATCGGCAGTTGCATCGCGAGGTCAATGCGATGGCCGCCATCCTGCTGGAACGCGGGGTGCGGCGCGGCGACCGGGTGCTGGTGTATCTGCCCATGGTGGCCGAGGCCGCCATCGCCATGCTGGCCTGCGCCCGGATCGGTGCGGTGCACGCGGTAGTGTTCGGCAGCTTCGCCCCGGCCAGTCTGGCGAGCCGCATCGTCGATGCGCGGCCGGCACTGGTGGTGTGCGCCGATGCCGGTTTCCAGAATGGCGTGGCGGTGGGCTACAAGGCCTGGGTCGATCAGGCCCTGGAGATCGCCGGTCATGCCTGCCCGGTGCTGGTGGTGGATCGCGGTGTACTGCCCTGGACGCGGGTGATCGGGCGCGACCATGACTACGCGGTGCTGCGCGAGCGCCATCTGCAGGCCGAAGTGCCCTGTGTCTGGCTGGAATCGAACGAACCCAGCTATCTGCTCTACACCTCCGGCACCACGGGCCAGCCCAAGGGCGTGCAGCGCGATACCGGTGGCCACGCGGTGGCGCTGGCGACCTCGATGGACCTGTTGTTCCAGGCGCAGCCCGGGCAGACCCTGTTCACCACCTCCGACCTGGGATGGGTGGTCGGTCATAGCTATGGGCTGTATGGCCCCTTGCTGCTGGGCATGCGCAGCGTGCTCTACGAAGGCTCGCCGTTGCGGCCCGATGCCAGCGCCTGGTGGCGGCTGGTGGAGCGGCATGGCGTGGATCTGATGCTGTCCTCGGCGACGGCGATGCGGCTGCTCAAGCGGGGTGGACGCCGCGCCTTTCGCAGCGCCGACCTGTCGTCCTTGCGCTGCCTGTTCCTGGCCGGCGAACCGCTGGACGAACCGACGGCCGACTGGCTGGAAGAGGCGCTGGGCAAGCCCGTCATCGATCACTACTGGCAGACGGAGACCGGCTCGCCCATGATCGGCCTGCCGCTGACCGACCTCGACGGCCGCACCCCGTTAAGACGGCAGCGGGGTTCGCCGGGACTGCCGGCGGCTGGCTACCGCCTGGCCGTGCTGGAGGGGCAGGGCGGCCAGCCCTGCGCCCCCGGTGACAAGGGGCTGCTGGTGGCCAGCGGCGTCTTGCCGCCCGGTTGCCTGACTACGCTGTGGCAGCGTGATGAACAATTCCTGAGCACCTATTGGCGGCGCGAGCAGGGCCAGTGGCGCTATGCCACCTTCGACGTGGCGGTGGCCGGGCCGGATGGTCATCTGCGCGTACTGGGCCGGGCCGATGACGTCATCAACGTGGCCGGCAAACGCCTGGGCACGCGCGAGGTGGAGGAAGTCCTGCTGGCCGACGATGCCGTGGCCGAGGTGGCCGTGATCGGCATGCCGCATCGCCTACGCGGGCAGGTGCCGATGGCGGTGGTGGTGCCGCGCGCCGGTATCCAATACCTGCCCAGCCTGCTGGAACACCGGCTGGGTGAAGCCGTGGTATCGGCCATCGGTGCCTGGGCGCGGCCGCGTCGCATCGTGCTGGTGGAGAGCTTGCCGCGCACGCGCTCGGGCAAGGTCCTGCGCCAGCTCATGCGCGAGATGGTCAATGGCGAACTGGAGGACGCTGCCTGCCCGCCGGAACTGGCTGGCCTGCGCATGCTGCTGGCCGGCGCGCCGCAGCTGCAGCCCGAAGCCGATCCACATCCGTCTCCTTTGCCGGAGGCCATGCCGCTCCCGGCCTGAGCGCTTGCGCGAACAGAGGCGGCCGGCTATGGTGCTGGCTTGCACATCATGGTAACGGGAAGGGTTCAGCATGCATCACATCGGTTACTTGCTTACCGACGGCTTCCAGATCATGGGACTGGCCACGCAGTCCGTCTTCGAATACGCCAACAAGGTGGCCGGCGAGGACTTCTATGTGTTGCGCAATTTCTCCGTGGCCGGTGGCGGTGTGCGCTCCTCGCTGGGCATGGCCATCGACACGGTCCCGGCGGCGCAGGCCGATCATATCGACAGCTGGATGGTCTGCGGCGTGGGCAATCCCCTGGAATCGCCCTCCAGCCAGGAGGAGCGCAGTTTCCTGCAGACCACCGGCCAGCGCGCCCGACGTATCGCGGCCATCTGCACGGGCGGTTTCGTGCTGGCCGAATCGGGCCTGCTGGCCAGTCGGCGTGCCACCACACACTGGTTCTACGCGCGCGACATGCAGGCGCGTTTCCCGGACATCCAGGTCGAGGATGACCGCATCTATATCGTCGACGGCCCCATCTGGACCTCGGCCGGGATGACCGCCGGACTGGACATGGCCTTGGCCATGGTGGGCAAGGACCTGGGCGAGGAGGTGGCACGCGGTGTGGCGCACAACCTGGTGATGCATCAGCATCGCAGCGGCGGCCAGACCCAGCACTCGGAAATGCTTGCCCTGGCCCCCAAGACCGACCGCATCCAGAATGCGCTCAACTACGCCCGCAAGAACCTGATGCGACCGCTCACGGTGGAAGAGCTGGCCGAGGAGGCCAATCTCAGTCCGCGCCAGTTCAGCCGCGTCTTCACCGCCGAGACCGGGTTGTCGCCGTCCAAGGCGGTCGAAGGCCTGCGGCTGGAAGCGGCGCGCCTGATGATCGAGCAGAGCCGTCACCCGCTGGAAGTGATCGCCCGTGAAACGGGTTTCCGCGACCGTCGCCATATGCGCGAGGTCTTCATGCGCGGCTATGGCGTGCCGCCGCAATCGATGCGGCGCGAGGTGCGGGCCTGAATATCAGTTGCCCGATGGCCTGCACCCGCATCGCCGATTTTCCATTGCCGGTTCCGCAATCAAAAAAAGCCGGCAGGCGTGGTATCGCTTTGCGAGACCTGCCGCACCAAGATCAGCAAAAATCGCACCGATCCCGGAGAGCGCCGGGCGGCGTTAATCATACGAAGGTGTTAAGACGCCGTGGCCGCCAGCGCTGTCTTGCACGCATGCACATTGACCGCAGGGACGGGCCAGGAGGGGTTTCCCATACCATGGTGCTACATCGCGCCGCAGGACGGGACGCCATAATGTGCAGCGGCAATTCGGCGTTCCGAAATGGAGCCGGATCAGACCAGAACCTGAACTTCGGGTAAAGGGGAGGACGGGGCGTTCACGGCGATGCCATCCTGCAGATCAGCGCGAGGAGCATGGCGTGAAACAGAAGAACAACATGCATCTTCCGAACGGAGCAATATGGACCTCCATACCACAGCAGCATGGGTGGCAGCGATTTCCATCATCATGGTCATGATCAAGCTGGCCGGCCTCTGGCGCGTGCGTCGGCGCATCGCTGCCAGGCTCGGTCGGTCATCCGGCTCCTGCCTGGGGAACAAGATCTTCCTGCACAACCTGACGCGGCGCCCGCTGTCGGTCATCGGCTGGCGTATCTATGTGGTCGAGGGATTGCTGCACCAGCAGGAGGTCAAGGAAGTCACCTGTTTCGATGGTCGCGCCGGCGGCATCGTGATCGAGCCGCGTTGCTCGCACATCCTGTTCTTTTCCGACGAGGGATTGTTCAACCGCAGCGCCGACCTGCGCGAAGGTCAACGGCTGTATATCGGCATCGAGACCGCGGATGGTCGGGTGTCTACCTGCTGTCTGTATCCCGGCAATCATCCCTGGCCGGCCTTGCAGGCCCTGCTGACCGTGGGGCGGGGCCGGCAGAAGCGGCTTGCGCGGGAGTGAGGGGGTGTGATGGTGTGAGGGTCTGAGGGTGCAGGCTGCGCCGGAGGACGGCAGGCGATCGCTGTCAGAGGTGTCAAGGCCGTCCTGCTTCGCTTGCCTCAACGGGGGCCAGGCGAGCGATGTGCATGGGACAAGTCTGCTTTTACATGATCAGCACGATCTTGCGCACGTTCATGCCATCCTTGTCGAACTGCGGCAGCCAGCGTTCCTTGAGGCAGCTTGGCCAGGCCGGTCGGAATGTCCAGTCTCAGACCGCCGATATGGGTAGATTCGATGCTTTGCGCTTCTTGAATTTATCTGCCAAAAAGTCAATGAATGCTCTCGCACGTGCACTCTGATTTTTCTTATTCAAATAGTAGACGTAGAGGTCGGCCGAGGGTGGATTGAATTCGGGCAGTACGACCTGAAGACGGCCGCTCTCAAGGTACTTGGCAAGGTCCCATTCCGAGCGAATGAGGATGCCATGGCCATCTAGAGCCCATCCGAGGACGATATCGCCGTCATTGCTTGCCATGGCACCTTTCACCTTCATGACTTCATTGTGCTGGTCGTGCATGAACCGCCAGATGCCGTACGCATCGTCATTTTGCTTGTGGATGATGCATCGGTGGTGCACCAGGTCCGCGAGTGTCCTGGGTTCACCATGACGTTCCAGGTAGAGTGGGGAGGCGCATAGAAAGCGGCGATTACTCATCAGTCGACGGGCATTCAGGCGCTTGTCCGGCAATTCCCCAAACCGGATCGCCATATCGATTCGGCCTTCAATCAGGTCGACAGGCCGGTCAGTCAGCTCGACGTCGACTTCTACGTGAGGATGTCGCTGCGCGAATTCGGAGGCCAACGGCGCGATAGTGGTCCGTCCAAATCCCAGGGTCGCGTTGATGACCAGCTGGCCTCGCAATTCGCTACTGCTACGGGTGACCGCTTCCTTCATCTCGTGCAACTGGTCCAGAATCCGCGTTGCGTGCGCCAGATAGGTCTCGCCCTCCTGGGTCAGGCTGGCGCTGCGTGTGGTTCTGTTCAGTAGCCGGACTCCAAGGCGCTCTTCGATGACCGTCAGGCGCTTGGTGGCCGCCGGGGGCGTGATGTCGAGCGCCCTGGCCGCCGCGGAAAGGCTTCCATGGCGCGCCACAAGGACAATGAACTGCAAATCTGATGAGAAGTCGTTTTTCACCGTAAGTTAATAATCAACTCATTTATGGTGAAGTATAGGTCAGCAATCTGGCAATAATCTAGGGGCTCCCAAGAAAAGACCATGTCGCCAATTCGGGCGATGTTGAGGAGAGCCCAATGAAAATCGTCGAAATCCGTGAAGTAACCAAACCTATCAGTTCCCCTATTCGCAACGCCTACATTGACTTCAGCAAGATGACCTTGAGCCTGGTGGCTGTCATCACTGACGTCATCCGTGACGGCAAGCCGGTCATCGGCTACGGCTTCAACTCCAACGGCCGCTATGGCCAAGGCAAGCTGATGCGCGAACGTTTCATCCCCCGCATCATGGAAGCGGACCCAGCCTCGCTGGTCAACGACAAGGGTGACAACCTGGACCCGCACAAGATCTGGGCGACCATGTTCACCAACGAAAAGCCCGGCGGTCACGGCGAGCGTTCGGTCGCCATCGGCACCATCGATATGGCCGTGTGGGACGCCGTCGCAAAAATCGAAGGCAAGCCGCTGTTCCAGCTGCTGGCTGACCGCTACGGTGATGGCAAGCCGGACCGTAAAATCTTCGTCTACGCCGCCGGCGGTTACTACTACCCGAATCAGAACCACGACAAGCTCAAGGATGAGATGCGCAGCTACATCGACCGTGGCTACACCGTGGTCAAGAAGAAGATCGGCGGTGCTTCGCTGGATGAAGACCTGCGTCGTATCGACTCCATCCTGAGCGTTCTGCAAGATGGTCAGAAGCTGGCGGTCGATGCCAACGGCCGTTTCGACCTGGATACCGCCGTGCAGTATGCCAAGGCGCTGTCCCAGTACGACCTGTTCTGGTACGAAGAACCGGGTGATCCGCTGGACTTCGAGCTGCAAGCCACCCTGCGCAACTACTACAAGAACCCGATGGCGACGGGCGAAGACCTGTTCTCGATGCAGGATGCGCGCAACCTCATTCGCTACGGCGGCATGCGTCCGGACCGCGACTATCTGCAATTCGACTGTGCGCTGAGCTACGGCCTGGTCGAGTACCTGCGCACGCTGAACATGCTCAAGGAACACGGTTGGTCGGCAAAGCGCTGCATTCCGCACGGTGGCCATCAGATGTCTCTGAACATCGCAGCCGGCCTGGGCCTGGGCGGTAACGAGTCGTACCCGGACCTGTTCCAGCCATATGGTGGTTTCCCTGATGGCGTGAAGGTCGACAACGGCTACATCACCATGCCAGACCTGCCTGGTATCGGCTTCGAAGGCAAAGCCGACCTCATCGTGGAAATGCAAAAGCTGTCTGCATAAGCGGATGCGAAGCTGCCATGCGGCCCTACGGCCCTACGGCCCTACGGCGGCATGGCCTCCCATGCGAAGGGTCGCTTTCAAACGAAAGCTCCGTAACGATGGCGGATTCAATTCGGAGTACGGTCACCGCCTTCAGCAGGCAATGGAAGGTGGGTCAAATGGAGGGAGGCAGATCTTCGAGTCAACCAACAATCGCTCCTCTTCGCAGGAGCGATTTTTTTGTTCTACGGGATGATCTTGCTTTGTGAGCGATAGATGACGACCAGTGCACGTGCCTCGCCGTTCAGGCTGCGCCCACGGTGAGGAATGCGTGAATCGAAGTAGATGCTGTCGCCAGGGGAGAGGAGCCAGGTTTTATTGCGGCTATCGATGGTGGCTTCGAATTCGACTTCTCCTTCCAGAATGAACATGAATTCTTCACCTTCGTGTTCAAAGCGGATATCGCGGTCCACCTTGGATGGAAACACCATGATGAAGGGTTCCATCTGCTTGTGGTGTCGCTTGTGGGCCAGGGCGGTGTAATCGTAGCCAAATGAGCTGCCACCTTTGATGACGGACTCCCGCTGCCAGGAGCGGACCACGCAAAGTGCGTCGCTTTGATCGTCAACCTCTTCTGGTTCCAACAGATCAGCCACGTCCGTCTCCAGGACCTGGGCAATTTTGATCAGCGTACCAATGGGAGGGATGACCTTGGAGTTCTCTATTTTGGAGAGATATCCCTTTGTGAAGCCGGTGGCCGCTGCCAACTGATCCTGTGTGAACCCCCTGGCCGCGCGCAGTTTTGAAATGCGCTTGCCGAGCTGCAGCTCGATGGCCGTGGGGCTTTCTTCTTTGACTGGATATTCTTCGCTATTCATTTGCCGCATTGTTGATAACGGGGGCCGCAGCCAAATTGGCCGCACGCGCATGGGTGTACTCCATGATGCGGGCGGTCTGGTCCGCTACGTCACTTCCCAAGTATTTTTCCAGCAAGTAGAGGGTGGCGTCGATGCATCGTGATACTCCGCCGCCCGTAATGATACTGCCATTATCCGTTAGCAAGGCTGCCTTGACGTCAATCCCGGGATACTGCGATCTCATGATCTCCAATGGGACCTGTTCACCGGTTGCGACCTCGACCTTCGTTGTTGCGACCTGACCTTCCAGCAAGCCGGCAGCGGCCAGGATCATGGCGCCGGTGCAAACGGATGCCACCGTGGCGCGTCCGGCCATCTTGCGCAAGAACGTCAGCGTAGCCTGGTCTGCGCAGCATTTCTCCCATCCAGGGCCGCCCGTCACGACAAGAATGTTGATGGAAGGCAAGTCATCAAATCCGTAGTCGGCGATCACCGTCAATCCATTGGAAAGCCGAACCGGCCCGGCCGTTGCCGCTACGGTCCAGAAGCTGATCTCAGGTGCGATGCGACGCGCCATCGACAGTACGCCGATGGTGGCCAGGTCGATTGGCTCGACTCCTTCATAAATAAACACGCCAAATTTCATGACTTCCTCCTCGTGATGGATGCGGTACGTGGTAATTATATGAAACTTTTGCATTAAATGTTTCATGGCATGAAATATGCAGAGCTTGACTTTAGTCGGCCTGAATCGCATATTTATGCATGATATTGAGGATTTATTGAGTTTCATGCTTGTGCGGGACGTTCCAAAATGGTGAGGCAAGTTTCCTGTTGTGACCATTTTGGATGGGCGGCGGTTTCCCGGAAGTTCAACGAACATCGTTTTCGAAAGGACATCAGCATGACAACCAGTTACGACCTGCACGCCCGTGCGAACAACGTAGGCAGTCAGCGCAGCCTGCGTTCCGTGGTTTTCGCCAGCACCATCGGCACCATCATCGAGTGGTATGACTTTCTTATTTACGGTATGGCCGCCGCACTCGTGTTCAACAAACTGTTTTTCCCAAGCATCGATCCTTTGCTGGGGACCCTGGCTGCATTAGGAAGTTATGCAGTCGGATTTTTGGCCAGGCCATTAGGTGGCGCGATCTTTGGATATTTCGGCGATCGCCTGGGACGAAAATCCATCCTGATGCTGACGCTGGTCATGATGGGATTGGGCACCTTTCTGATCGGTGTGTTGCCGACCTACGCCCAGATTGGCATTTGGGCGCCCATATTGCTGATTTCTTTGCGCTTCATTCAAGGCATTGGCCTGGGAGGGGAGTGGGGAGGCGCCTCGGTCATGGTGTTGGAGCACGCGCCAAAAGAGCATCGAGGGCTTTATGGCAGCCTGGTGCAAGTCGGCTTCCCTATCGGTCTGGTCGTGGCAACACTGGTGTTCGGCGCAATCGCCAAAATGCCGGAGGCCGACATCCTGGCCTGGGGGTGGCGGGTTCCCTTCCTGATCAGCGCGGTGTTGATCCTGTTGGGCATGTTCATCCGCAGTAACGTAAGCGAGTCGCCTGTGTTTGAGGAGATGAAAGCGCGTCGGGAGATTGTGAGCAATCCCGTGAAGGAGGCCATCTTCAAGCATCCCAGGAGCTTTCTGGTCGCTGTCGGCTTGAAGATATCGGAAGTCTCCTGGGTCTACATGTTGACGGTCTTTGTGGTGGTCTACGCGACAGGAACGCTGAAGCTACCCAAGTCGATGATCCTGGATGCCATCCTCGTGGCGGCGGCGGTCGAGCTCGTCACCATTCCTCTGTTTGGATTTCTGTCAGATCGAATTGGCCGCCGTCCGCTGTATTTCATTGGCGCGATCTTTACCCTGGCCTTCGCATTTCCTCTGTTCTGGCTATTGGAAATGAGGACGCCCGAGATTGTCATGCTCACCATTGTTGTTGCGATGAGTCTGGGGCATGGCCTGATGTTTGCCCCCGAATCGACCTATTTCCCGGAGCTGTTCGGGGCCAATGTGCGCTACAGCGGCGCATCGTTTGGATTCCAGGTGGCGGCAGCCCTGGGTGGTGGCTTTGCACCGGTGCTGGCAACGGCATTGGCCGGCTATATGGGCGGAACGGCCGGCGTGTCGGTGATGCTCATGGTGCTGGCGCTGATTACCTTGGTCGCGGCGATATTTGCGCGTGAGACCAAGAACGAAGTACTTCTTAAATAAGGAAAGGACAGACATGTTGGAGAACAGGCTCGCGGAGATGGATTTGGTACTACCGGAATTGGGTGCGGCGGCAGGAAGCTTTGTCGGCTACAAGAAGAGCGGGAATCTACTCTTCGTCTCTGGTCAACTGCCACTGAAGGATGGGCGCCCCACGTTGGTCGGCCGGCTGGGTGAGGACGTGAGCGTGGAACAGGGTTACGAGGCCGCACAACAATGCGCACTCAATGTGCTGGCGCAGATCAAGGCCGCGCTCGATGGCCGCTGGGACCGCGTTGCACAGGTGGTCCGCCTTGGTGGCTTCGTGCGTTGTACTCCCGACTTCGCTGATGCACCCAAGGTCGTCAACGGCGCATCTGACCTGTTCGTACGCTTGTTCGGCGCCACTGGCGCCCATGCCAGAGCTGCGGTCGGCGTCAGTTCGCTGCCTATGAATGTCGCGGTAGAGATCGAAGCGGTTATTGAAATTATTGCTTGAATCAAAGAGGAAAATTATGAATGCAGCAGCCAAGCTGAAGTATTACGGTTGGTCCAGTATTGCCCTGGAGACGTCGCACGGAGCGCTGTTCTTTGATCCTTTCTATCGTCCCTATTGCGGCGCCGAGTGGTTCCATCTCGACGATTTCATGCATGCCAAGTACATCTGCGTGACGCATGGCCACGAAGAGCATTTTCTGGACGTGCCGGAAGTGGCAAAGGCAACGGGCGCCTGCGTGATCGGCGCGCCGTCGCTTACCCGCTTCATGCAGCGGCGTCACAAATTTACGCCCGCGCAGCTGCGTGCCATCGAGCCGGCTTCCTTCGATAGCGTCTCCGTGCCGGGATTCAAGATTACGGCGCTGCCTTGGCAACATCGCGACATCAATTTGTACAAGGCGCTGACCAAGGCGGTCTTCAAGGGAAACACCACGCAACTGGCCTGGGCATGGAGTAGTGCCACGAATGCCCCGTTCTATTCTCCCTACACCGGATTTCATGTCGAGCTGCCAGACGGCACCACGATCCTGAATTACAACGAAGGCTTCAACAGCAAGATGACGGATGCTGAAATTGAAGCACTGGGCCGTCGCTTCAAGACCGACATCCTGCTGGCCGGCATGCAGCTTGATTTCATTCAGGATGTGGTCCGCGGTGTGGCTGCGCTCAAGCCGCAGGTGGTGGTCTTGTATCCACCTCATGAGAAGTTCCACGAAATGATGGAGGTGAGCTCCCGGCCCTGGAGTGAATTCGCTGACGCGGTAAGAAGTCGCTTCCCGCACATTCGCGTCCACGTGGCCGAGCCGGGGTTTGAACTGGAAGTGCCCCAGAACCTGGTGACCTCGGTTCTGGATCAAGCTGCTTAATGTCGTCGAGAGGAGATGAAAAAATGGGTGCAATGGACAAGAGCTTTGAAGATCGCCTGAGTGGTGAGCTGCAACCGACTCCCGGTGGTTCGGTATATATGAAACCCGAGGAAATGGACTGGAAGCCCTCGCAATTTGAGGGCATCGAGATCAAAGTGCTCTACGAGAACAAGGAAATTGGCGAGATGACTTGCCTGCTGCGATGGCAGCCGGGTACCACCTTGCCGTTTCACAAGCATCCCGAGATTGAGCAAAGTTACGTCATCGAAGGCTCATTCTCGGACCATGATGGCATTTGCCGCGCAGGCGAATTCGTCTGGCGCAAGCCTGGTTCCTTGCATGAAACGCATAGCGCGGAAGGCTGCACTATTCTGGCGATCTATCGGAAACCCAATATCTTCCGCAATAGTGCCGGGTTCGATGCTGCCGCGAAACAACGTATTGCAACGGACCACGCACCGCGTACGCATCAGGTGCGATGACGCAATGCCGGCGGTGAAGCGCGCCGGCAATACCACTGACTCTCCACCGGGTTCAGCTCAGGTACTTGTTCAGCCGCTTTGCCGCATTGCGCAGGTGCGTTTCGGCAGCGATCGCCGCGGCCACCGGATCCTTGTCTTCGATGGCCTGGAGGATGGCCTTGTGCTCGTCCTGCACGGCCTGGATCAGATTGTTGTAGTTCGTCGCGGTGTTGCTGCGGGCCTGGCGGATCAGTCTCCTGACGTGCTGTTCCAGATACTCGTTGAGCATGCAGAAGTGCGGATTCTTGGTCGAGTCGACGATGGCCTGATGGAAGGCAAAATCCTCCTCGTCCCCCAGCTTGTCATTGATGATGGCGTACTCCATGCCGACCAGGGCCTTCTTGATCTTCTTGAGGTCTTCCGGTGTGCGGCGGATGGCCGCATAGCGGGCAGCTGCGGTTTCCAGCGTCACCAGCAGTTCGATGACGTGTTCCAGTCCCTCGGCATCATTGAGGGCCGCCGCCTCGAAGCGGAAGGCCTGGCGTGAGCCGCGCTCGTTGACGAAGGCGCCGCGTCCCTGCTGGGCATTGACGATGCCTTCGGATTTGAGCTGGGACAGGGCTTCGCGCACGACCGAGCGGCTCACCGAGAATTGCTCGCCCAGCTGTTTTTCGCTGGGCAGCTTGTCGCCCGGTTTGAGCCGCTGCTCGCGGATTTCTTCATTAATCCATTCAACAATCTCTTCGGTGAGGGATTGCGTGGGCAAGCGCTGTGTCGCGGTTTTCATGGGTGGATTGCAGCTGGATTAATTGATGTACAGACCGCCGTTGACCTGCAGTGTCTCTCCGGTGATGAATGAGGCCAGGGGAGAGCACAGGAAGGCAATCGAGCCGGCCACTTCTTCCGCAGTACCCAGGCGGCCGAGGGGGGTGTTTTGCAGCAGCATCGGCCCCTTGCTGGCCAGCAGTTCGCGGGTCATCGGAGTGGCAATGATACCCGGAGATACCGCGTTGACCCGCGTTTTTGGGGCCAGCTCGAGCGCCAGGCTGCGTGAGAAGCTGATCACCGCACCCTTGGCCGCTGCGTAGTGTGCATGCGCGTAGCTGCCGCGCTGCGCGGCCAGCGAAGCGAGGTTGACGATCGAGCTGTCCTCGCGCAGATAGGCAATGACGGCCTGGCAGATATGGAAAGTGCCGTCCAGGTTGATCGCCATGAGGCGTCGCCATTCTTCTTCTGTCATTTCCGTCACGCGCTTTTCGGGATAGATGCCGGCCGAGTGGACCAGGTGGTCAATTCCGCCATGGGTACGCGCGCAGGCTTCGGCCGCCTGTCGGCATGCCTGGGCGTCGGCCACATCCAGCTGGTGCAGGCTGATCTGGGCAGTCGGGGCGATGCCAAGGATCTCTTCCTTGAGCGAAGTCAGGGCCTGGAGGTCGATGTCGGCCAGGGCCAGGTTGGCACCATGCCGGGCGGTCAGCAAGGCGGTCGCGCGGGCGATGCCACCGCCGGCACCGGTAATGAAAAAGGTCTTGTCGGTGAATGCAATCATGGGGTCTCCTGTTTTTCTGTGTCGGCGCTTCTTCCTGTAAGCCTTGCTGGGAGCGGATTTTCAGGCGTAATGAAAATTCGCTCACCTGTCTGCGATGCAGAGGCAGGGGTTGTTGACATCACAAAATCCGCTCTGTAGAATCGCTGCACAACTTGTCAGACAGGATTAAAAGTTTATCAGACAAGTGCATAAAAACCTATCATGTCACCGCAAAAAATGCGGGATGGCGGAAAAGAAGAGCGCTGCAAGGCGCCACTTGCGAAGGAGATACCGTGAGTCTGGCAGGAGCCGGGGAGCGCAGTGCGCAGGAGATGGCGTCCCCCATCATCAATGGACATACCCGGGTCATCGGTATCCTGGCCGATCCGATCGGCCATGTGCGGACCCCGCAGGCTTTCAACGCCCTGATGGCAAGCAATGCGATCAATGCCGTGCTGGTGCCGCTGCAGGTGGCGCCAGCCGATCTCGCATCGGTCGTGGCGGCGCTGGCCAGGGTCAGGAGCATGGCTGGCCTGATCATCACCATTCCCCACAAGGAAAGCATCCTTTCCCTTTGTCATGAACTTACCGATGCAGCGCGCCAGGTCGGTGCGGTCAACATCGTGCGGTTTGATGCGGCGGAGGCGGGGCAAGCCGGAGCCTCTGGTGAAACAGGCAGGCGCCTGATCGGTAGCAATCTGGATGGCGAGGGATTCGTCGGTGGCTTGCTGGCCCAGGGGCATCCGCTTGTGGGGCGGCGGATCTATCTGGCCGGTGCCGGCGGTGCCGGAAAGGCGATTGCACATGCCCTGGCCGGGCAGGGCGCGGGTGCCATCGGCGTGTACAACCGCAGTCCGGAACGTGCCCCGTATCTGGTCGCGGAACTGCGTCGCTACTACCCGCAACTGGATGCCCATGTGGCGACGGCGCATCCTGCCCATTACACCCTGGCCATCAATTCCACCTCGCTGGGGCTGAACCCGGACGATGCCTTGCCATTCGCCGTGGAGGGCCTGCCCACCGATGCACTGGTGGCGGAGGCGGTCATGAAGGTGGAGTTGACCCCGCTACTGGCGGCCGCCCAGAGACGCGGCTTGGCGCTGCATTTCGGCCGCCACATGATGCAGGCCCAGCTTGAAAGCATGAAACAGTTCCTTGGGTTGCGCTGAGAGGCGCGCCACCCCTTGAGAAGGGAGCCGCACCGGCGCGGCTCTCGCACGGAAGCCCGGGCGCCGGCAGTGCAAGACCTGGAATCCTACAAATATAACGGAGATGAGGTATGAGCAAGAAATACATCGGAGTGTCCCTGTCGTCACTGTCCTCGCTGACATCATTGTCGGCCCTGGTCCTGGCCGCCATCGCATGTCCCGCCCAGGCCGCCGCGCCCCTGAAGATCGCGCTGGTGGAAACCCTGTCCGGCCCGCAAGCCTCGACCGGGCTGCTCTATCGCGCTGCAGTGAAGTACGAGATGGATCGCATCAACGCCGCCGGTGGATGGAACGGGCAAGCCGTGCAGCTGGCCGAGTACGACAACCAGGGCGGACCTGCCGGCGCTTCCGACAAGGTCAAGGCTGCCATTGCCGCCGGTGCGCAGATCATCATCCAGGGTTCTTCTTCGGCCGTCTCCGGCCAGATCACCGAAGACGTGCGCAAGCACAACCTGCGCAATGCCGGCAAGGAAGTCCTGTTCATGAACATGGGCGGCGAGGCACTGGAACTGACCGGCGACAAGTGCCACTTCTATCATTTCCGCTTCACCACCAACGCCGTGATCCGCGTCAAGACGTTGGTGCCGGCCATGAAGGAAGCCAAGGAACTGGGGAACAAGGTCTATGCAATGAACCAGAACTATTCCTGGGGCATCGACATGGACAAGGCCATCAAGGACGATGCCGCCGCCGGTGGCTATACCGTGGTCGAGAGCACCCTCCACGATGTCAACAAGATCCAGGATTTCTCTCCCTATGTCGCTAAGATCAAGGCCAGCGGGGCTGACACGGTCCTCACCGGCAACTGGTCCAACGATCTGCTGTTGCTGATGAAGGCCACGCGCGCTGCCGGCCTGAAGGTACGCTTCGGCACCGTCTTCCTGGACCAGCCGGGCAACATCGGCAATGCCGGCGACACCGCCCTGGGACACTTCATCTCGCACGCCTTCAATATCGAGACCAACAAGGCCACCGAAGAATTCGCCACCGACTACAAGGCCAAGACCGGTCACTTCCCGACCTTCATCGAGCCGCAGACCGTGTTCGGCATGCAGATGCTGGGCGAGGCCCTCAAGCAGGTCAAGCCCAGCGGCGACAAGCTCAATGTCACCGAGCTGGCCAAGGCACTGGAAAAGGTCAGGATCGAGACGCCGATGGGCGAGACCTCGATTCGCGCCGCCGACCACCAGGTGGTGCTGCCCATCGTCGTCTCCCGCGTGGAAAAAAACGTCAAGTACAAGGTCGACGATACCGACATGGGCTTCAAGGTCATCAAGAAGTTCAGCGGCGAAGACGCCGTGAACCCGGTCCAGAGCAGCTGCAAGATGCAGCGTCCCTCCTGATCTGACTCGCTGAGCGGGCGCCGTGGCTGTGCACGGCGCCGATTCGACACGGACGGTTCCGCCGTCCCGTGCGGGGACGGTCGTCCCGTTTTATTGGAAGACGCTATGGAATTCTTTACCGTATCGCTGATCAACGGCACCATCTACGGCCTGTTGCTGTTCATGGTCTCGGCCGGGTTGACGCTCATCTTCGGCATGATGGGGGTGCTCAACTTCGCGCATACCTCCTTCTACATGGTCGGTGCCTACCTGGCCTATACCTTGCAGAAGTTCATCGGCTTCTGGCCTGCCGTCATCATTGCCCCCCTGATCGTGGGCCTGTTGGGCGTGGTCGTGGAACGTTGGTTCCTGCGGCGCGTGCATCGCTACGGTCATGCGCATGAACTGCTGCTGACCTTTGGCCTGTCCTTCATCATTGCCGAGATCATCAAGCTCTTCTTCGGCAATTACCCCGTCAATTATCAGGTGCCGGCCTCGCTCTCGTTTGCCGCGTTTCGCCTGTTCGGCACGGACTATCCCTTCTATCGTCTGATGATGGGCCTGGTCTCGCTGCTCATGTTCGGCCTGATCTACCTGCTGCTTTCACGCACCCGCATCGGCATCGTCGTGCGCTCGGCGATCTATCGGCCTGCGATGGCGGAGACCCTGGGCCACAACGTGCCACTGGTCTTCATGGGGGTCTTCGGGGTGGGGGCCGCGCTGGCCGGCCTGGCCGGCGCCATCGCCGGCGCGTTCTATACCACCAATCCGAACATGGCCCTGGAGCTGGGTGTGCTGGTCTTCGTGGTGGTGGTCATCGGTGGCCTGGGTTCGCTGGAGGGCGCGATGCTGTCATCGATCCTGATCGGCCTGATCTCGTCCTTTGCCGTCGGCGTGGATGTCAGCCTGGCCGATGCGCTGGACTATGTGGGGGCAGGACAATGGGCGCGTGACCTGGGGGGCTTGATGACGCTGAAGGTCTCGTCGCTGGCCGCCACCATCCCGTTTGCGCTGATGTTGCTGGTATTGCTGGTTCGCCCCTCCGGGCTGATGGGTGAGAAGGAATGAGTCACATGAACGAATCCACTAACAAGGTCTTGCCAAGCCTGCCCGGATCGGCTGCGAAGATGTCACCAGGCGTGTCACCAGCCGCGGCCCCAGCCACGTCACTGCGGGTGCCTGCTGCGGGATCGCTGGCCTCGCGTCTGCTGATGGTGACGGTGCTGCTGTTGCTGCTCATCGCCCCGCTCGTATTGCCCCAGGCGCTGGTGAATGCGGCCATCCAGATGCTCATCGCGGCGCTGTTTGCAACGGCCTTCAATGTGCTGGCGGGGCAGGGCGGCATGCTCTCCTTCGGCCACGCGGCCTATTTCGGTATCGGTGCATTTGCCACCCTGCATGCGATGAATGCGCTGGGCGGCGCGGGGCTCCTGCCCACGCCGCTGCTGCCGATATTCGGTGCGCTGGGCGGCTGCCTGCTGGGCCTGGTGGCAGGCTGGTTTTCGACGCAGCGCAGTGGTGTCTATTTCTCGATGATCACCCTGGCCCTGGCCGAGCTGTTGCATGCGCTGGCACCCCACCTGACCAGCGTCTTCGGTGGCGAGGCGGGGGTGTCCTCGATGCGCATGCCGGCCTGGGGCTTGTCTTTCGGCGAGCCGATGCATGTCTATTACCTGACCCTGGCCTGGGTGCTGGCTTCGCTGGGCGCCTTGTTCTTCTTCACCCGTACGCCCCTGGGGCGGCTCACGCTGGGTCTGCGCGAAAACGCCATGCGCTTGAAGTTCCTGGGCTATGACGTGCATGCCGCCCGGGTGATGGTGTTCATGATCTCTGCCAGCTTTGCGGGCGTGGCCGGTGGTCTGCTGGCGATGAACAATGAAGCCGGCAACTACGTGCTCTTCGATGTGCGTCTCTCTTCCGAGGTGGTGCTCAATGCCTATATCGGCGGCACCGGGGTGTTCTTCGGTCCGGCCCTGGGCGCGGCGGTGATGACCTTCTTCGGGTATGCGGTCTCGGACCTGACGCGCTCCTGGCTGCTGTACCAGGGTCTCATTTTCGTGGTGGTGATGATGTTCATGCCTAACGGCCTGTCGGGCGTGGTGCTGTGGTGGCAGCGCAGTCAGCGTGGCAGCGCGGTGCTGGCGCGCTATGCGGCGGGCTGGTCGCTGGGCGCCCTGGCGTGTGCGGCGGCGGTGGTGTTTTCGGTGGAGCTGTTGCAGCGCGCCCTGGGCTCGGATTACCAGTCGCAACTGGTGGATGCCCAGCCATGGCCGGCGATCACCCTGTTTGGCCGTGACTGGTTGCCCGGCGCGGTGAGTACGTGGCTGCTGCCCCTGCTGCTGCTGGTGGCCGGTGGCCTGATCTTGAACCGGGTCACGCGTGCCTGGGACGCACTCAATGAAGAGGAGGCCGCATGAGCGCCGTCAACTCCAGCAATCCCAGCAACACCGTCCACCCCATCAGCCCCAGCCCGGCGGCGCTGACCCTGCGTAACGTCAGCAAGTCCTTCGGCGAAGCGCACATCATCCGGGGTGTCGATCTGGAACTGCGGCGCGGCGAGCGTCATGCCTTCATTGGTCCCAATGGGGCGGGGAAGTCGACGCTGTTCCATCTCATCTCAGGGAGTTTCAAGCCCAGTGCAGGGGAGATCCTGCTGGGAGAGGTACCCATCGGCGGGCTCGGTCCGGAACGCATCAATCGCATGGGACTGGCGCGTTCCTTCCAGATCACCAATATCTTCCCGCGCCTGTCGGTCTTCGAGAACCTGCGTCTGGGCGTGATGCAGCGCTTCGGCATGCAGTACACCTTATGGCGCCCGATCTCGCAGTATCGCAAGGTCACAGCGCTGGCGGAGCAGTTGCTGGAGCAGGTCCGCCTGGTCCGCCATCGTGACACGCTGGGCGGGGAGCTCTCCTATTCGGAACAACGTTCGCTGGAGATCGGCATGACCCTGGCCTCCGACCCCAAGGTCTTGCTGCTGGATGAACCCATGGCCGGCATGTCGCGGGAAGAAACCGACTACACCGCCGAACTCCTGCGCGAGCTTTCGGTGGGCCGCAGCCTGATGATCGTGGAGCACGACATGGATGTGGTGTTTTCGCTGTGCGACCGCATCAGTGTCCTGGTCTATGGCCAGGTGGTCGCAACCGGCACCCCCGAGGAAATCCGCAACAATGCGCAAGTACAGGAAGCCTATCTGGGCAAGGAGGTCGCAGCATGAGCACAGCAGCCACACCGGCACAGGCGCCGCTGTTGCAGGTGCGCGACCTGCACGCGCACTACGGCAAGAGCCATATCCTGCAGGGTGTCAATTTCGAGGTCGGTCACAACGCCGTGATCAGTCTGTTGGGGCGCAACGGTTCGGGGCGCTCCACCACGGCCCGCGCCATCATGGGCCTGGTACCCCCTACCGGCGGCCAGGTTTTGCTGGACGGTCGCGATCTGGCCGGGCAACGCCCCTTCGCGGTATCGCGGGCAGGCATCGCCTTCGTCCCGGAGGAGCGCGAAGTCTTCGCCAACCTCAGCGTCGACGAGAACCTGCAGATGGGCATGCAACGCGCCCGCAACGATGCGCCCCAATGGACGGTGGAGCAGATGTTCGATTTCTTCCCGCGCCTGAAGGAGCGGCGCAACACCCGGGCCGGCAATCTTTCCGGGGGCGAGCAACAGATGCTGACCATCTGCCGCTCGCTGCTGGGCAATCCACGCCTGATCCTGATCGATGAGCCCACCGAGGGCCTGGCCCCCAAGATCGTGACCGTGGTGGGCGAGGCCATCCAGGAAATCCACCGGCGCGGCGTATCCGTGATCCTGATCGAGCAGAAGCTGACCATCGCCATGAAGATTTCCACCGGCGTCTGCCTGCTCGGTCATGGCCAGATCGTCTTCAGCGGCACGCCCGACGAGCTTGGGGAGAATCCCCAGTTGCTCAAGGATTGGCTGGCGGTATGAGCCGGCAACCGATTTCACTTCAAGAGACACCATGAGCGACCACACCATCGATGCGCATGCACTGCATGCCACCGCCAAATACAAGCAGTTTCCCGATCTGGCCAACCAGGTCGCCTTCATCACCGGGGCCGGCAGCGGCATCGGCCGTGCCATGGCCGATGCCTTCGCGGCCAATGGCACCCACCTGGCCCTGCTGGATGTCAACATCGAATCGCTGGAGCGCGCCCGGGCGGAACTGCACCGGACCTTCCCGCAGATCGAAGTCGAATGCCTGGTCGCTTCCATCGTCGACGAAACGGCGGTGGAGGCGGCAACGGCGGCCGTCCATGCGCGTTTCGGCCGCATCGACATCCTGCTCAACAATGCCGGCATCTCGGCCAACCGGCCGACCCTGGAACTGCCTGCACAGCAGTGGCGCCATGCCATCGACGTCAATCTGAACGGGGTCTTCTTTTGCGCCCAGGCAGTGGCCCGGCACATGGTGGCCCAGGGGCGCGGGGTGATCCTCAACACCGCGTCGATGTATGGCACGGTGGCCGCGCCCGAGCGGGCGGCCTATTGCGCCAGCAAGGCGGCGGTGGTGATGCTGACCAAGGTGTTGGCGGTGGAGTGGGCGCCCAAGGGGCTGCGCGTGAATGCGCTTGCGCCGGGCTATGTCAACACGGCCCTGGTGCAGGAACTGGTCAGTACCGGCCGCATGGACCTGGGGGCCTTGAAGAAGCGCACGCCCGCCGGCCGCCTGGGCGAGCCGCATGAGATCGCCACCCTGGCCCTGTTCCTGGCCTCCGAACACGCCGCCTTCATCAACGGCCAGGCCATCGTCGCCGATGGCGGCTGGTCGGCCTATAGCTATATCTGATCTTTTCTCCGGCCGCCCCGATGGCGCGGCCGGTATCACCGAATCAGTTTCTTCTCTGGAGAGTAAGCCCATGTCTGACCATATTGCACTCGCCCCGGCCGCGCCCTGGGTCGAACTGCGCACCACCGACGCCGACTGGAATGCCGCCGATCCCGGCTTGCTGGGCTCCCTGCTGGCGCACATGCACATCATCCGCGCCTTCGAAGAATCCGTGCTGGAACTGGCCATGGATGGCCTGGTCCATGGCCCGGCCCACTCCAGCGTCGGCCAGGAGGGCGGGGCGGCCGGTTCCATCCTGCCCCTGCTGGCGGCAGACCAGGTCAATGGCTCGCACCGGGGGCACCATCATTTCCTGGCCAAGGCATTGGCCTATCTCATGCCGGAGGGCATCGCGCCAACGGCCGAACTGACCCCGGCGGTCGAGCAGCTGCTTCAGCGTACGCTGGCAGAAATCCTCGGCCTGGCGCAAGGCTTCTGCCAGGGACGCGGCGGCTCCATGCACCTGCGCTGGGCAGAAGCGGGTGTACTGGGGACCAACGCCATCGTCGGCGGCGGGGTGCCGCTGGCAGCGGGTGCAGCCTGGGCGCACAAGCATGCCGGTACCGAGCATGTCGCCGTGACCTATTTCGGCGATGGCGCAGTCAACATCGGCTCGGTGCTGGAGACCATGAATATTGCCGCCGCCTGGAAGCTGCCGCTGTGCTTCTTCATCGAGAACAATGGCTACGCCGTCTCCACCACGGTGGACGAGGCCACGGCCGAACCGCGTCTGTCGGCACGCGGCGCTGCCTTCAACATTCCCAGCTGGAAGGTCAACGGCATGGACCCGCTGGCGGTGCACCTGGCCATGAACGAGGCCTTGCAGCACATGCGGGCCGGCAAGGGGCCGACCATCATCGAGGCCGATGTCTATCGTTTCTTCCACCAGAACGGCGGCTTCCCCGGTAGTGCTTTCGGCTATCGCAGCAAGGAAGAAGAACAGAGCTGGCGTCAGCGGGACCCGCTGGACCTGGTCGGCCAGCGCATGCGCGAACGCGGTCTGATCGACGAGGCCGGCATCCTGGCACTGCGCAATCGCATCAAGGCCGCCATGGCGCGGGCGGTACAGGCGCTGACGGAAGATGACCCGGCCCGGGCCGGCAAGAAGCGCATCCGCCCGGAACTGTGGCCGAGCCCGGATTTTCGTGATGTCGGTATCCGTGGCGATCTGTCGGAACTGGAGGGAGCGCGCACCGAGGAAGAAGCCGGGTTCGGCGGCAAGCTGGCGCAGCGCAAGTTCATCGACGTGGTGGCCGATGTGATGGACCGTCGCATGGCCGTGGACGAGCGGGTGGTGGTCATGGGCGAGGATGTGCATCGCCTCAAGGGCGGCACCAATGGCGCGACCCGTGGCCTGAAAGACAAATATCCCGAGCGCACGCTGGGCACACCCATCAGCGAAAACGCCTTCTGCGGACTGGGCGGCGGCATCGCCATGGATGGCCGCTTCCGCCCTGTGGTCGAGTTCATGTACCCGGACTTCATGTGGGTGGCGGCCGATCAGGTGTTCAACCAGATCGGCAAGGCACGCCACATGTTCGGCGGCGATATCGAGGTGCCCTTCGTCCTGCGTACCAAGGTGGCCATGGGGACCGGCTATGGTTCGCAGCACTCGATGGACCCGGCTGGCATCTTCGCCACCAGCCCGGGATGGCGCATCGTGGCGCCGTCCACGCCGTTCGACTATGTCGGCCTGATGAACGCGGCGCTGGCGCTGAAGGACCCGGTACTGGTGATCGAACACGTGGATCTCTACAACAGCAGCGGTCCTGCGCCCGTGGATGACTTCGACTACCAGACGCCCTTCGGGCGCGCCGCTGTGCGACGGGCCGGCAAGGAGATGACGGTGCTGACCTATCTTTCCATGGTGGCGCATGCCCTGGAAGCCGTACAGCAGACCGGCATCGACGCCGAAGTGATCGACCTGCGCTGGCTGGACCGCGCCAGCCTCGACTGGGACACCATCGGCCAGAGCATCCGCAAGACCAACAATGTACTGATCGTGGAGCAGGGCGCGCAGGGCACTTCCTACGGCGGCTGGCTGGCCGACGAGATCCAGCGCCGCTTCTTTGACTGGCTGGACCAGCCGGTGCAGCGGGTGGTGGGTGGCGAAGCTTCGCCCAGCATCTCCAAGGTGTTGGAACGTGCCGCCGCCGCCCGTACCGAAGAGACCGTCACCGGTCTGCAGCAGGTGATGCGCGACAAGGGCGCCCGCCTCGACGTTCGCTGAATACCGCCTGATTACCGAAAGGATTTGCCATGAGCATCGAGATGATCGTCCCCCTGGAAGTGGGCATCGCCTGTCGTGACCTGCCGGCGCTGCGGCGCTTCTATGAAACCACCATGGGTTTCAGCTTTGTGAGTGAAATCACCGTCCCTGCCGACAAATCGGCAGCCTCCGGCCTGTCTGCCGACGGCTATACCGTGGTCCGTCTGCAGACCCCCTATGGCGAACGGATCAAGCTGCTGGCACCTCGCACGCCACCCCGGGCCGAGACACCTCCCGCCTACATCCTGGACCGGCCCAACGCCGCCTATCTCACCTTCATCGTGGCCGACATCGATGCCGCCATCGCCACCCTGCGCGCCGCCGGTATCGAGTTCATGACCGGCGCGCGGCGGGTGGAGGCGCGTCCCGGGGTGTATCTGGCGTTCTGCCGCGACCCGGAAGGCAATGTGCTGGAACTGGTCCAGTACAGCGACATCGCTGCCTATCGACCCGACCTCAAGAAAGAAGGGCAATGACATGGCAAAGCTGATCAAGATGCCGGAAATCGCCGCAAATGCGACCTCGGCGGTGATCGTCCAGTGGTCCCGGAAAGAAGGCGAAGCCATCAAGGCCGGTGAGTGCCTGGCAGAGATCGAAACCGACAAGGCCGTCATCGAATACGACGCCGACAGCAATGGCGTGCTGGGCAAGATCCTGGCGGCGGCGGGCCAGGAGGTGGACGTCGGCGCACCGATCGCCGTGTTGTTCGAAGAGGGCGAAACCCAGGTCGATATCGCCGCCCTGCTGGCGGCGGCCGGCGTTGCCGTGGAGCCGCCACCGGGCGCTGGCGCGACTGTGTCGGTCACCGCCACTGCAGCAACAACTTCAGCGACGACCGTGGCCGCATCCGCACCTGAACCCGAACCCGGTGCAGCGGCCTCCGGTCGCATCTTTGCCAGCCCGCTGGCACGTCGCCTGGCGCAGGAGCGTGGGCTTGCACTGGCAGGAATGACGGGCAGCGGGCCGCATGGTCGTATCGTCCGGCGCGACGTGGAAGCGGCTGCGCAAGCTGCCCCTGCGACGGCTGCTAATGCTACGGCCGCTGCCGGTCGCGATGCGCCGCTGCCGCCCATCGCCATCCCCAATACTCCGGAGGGCAGTGCTGCCTTCACCGACATCCCCCACAGTGGCATGCGACGCACCATCGCGCGTCGTCTCAGCGAGAGCAAGGCCAGCATTCCCCATTTCTACCTCAGTGCCGATTGCCGCATGGACAAGCTGCTGGCCCTGCGCGCGGAAATCAACGCCGCCGGCATACGCAAGATTTCGGTCAACGATTTCATTGTCAAGGCAGTGGCAGCTGCGCTGCAGAGCGTGCCCGACATGAACGTCAGCTGGACCGAGGCCGCACTGCGCAAATACCAGCAGGCCGATATCTCGGTGGCCGTGTCCACCGAGGGCGGCCTGATCACACCGGTGGTACGCAATGCGGGCAACAAGACCCTGTCGGCCATCAGCCGCGAGATCGTGGACCTTGCGGCGCGGGCGCGATCCGGTGCGCTGGTGCCCAACGAGTACCAGGGCGGCAGCTTTACGGTCAGCAATCTGGGCATGTTCGGTGTGCGCGAATTCTCGGCCATCATCAACCCCCCACAGGCGGCGATCCTGGCCGTGGGTGCCACGCTGTCGCAGCCGGTCGTGGTCGACGGGCAGCTCGCCGTGGCGCAGGTCATGAAGGTCACGCTGTCGGTGGATCACCGCGCCGTGGATGGTGCACTGGCCGCCCAATGGCTGGCGGCCTTCCAGCGCTGCATCGAGAACCCCCTGAGTGCATTGATTTGAGGTGATACGTGATGAAGGCAGCGCAAACTGATTTCGACCTGGCCATCGTTGGTGGTGGCCCGGGCGGTTATGTGGCGGCGATCCGCGCCGCCCAGCTGGGCATGAAGACAGTCCTGGTGGAGAAGGCCCAGCTGGGGGGTGTCTGCCTGAACTGGGGATGTATCCCCACCAAGGCGCTGCTGCGCTCGGCTGATGTCTTGCGACTGGTGCGCGACGCCGCCCGGTTCGGCGTACAGGTCGGCGAGCCCGAGACCGACCTGCAGACCATGGTGGCGCGTTCGCGCTCGGTGGCCGCGCATCTGAACAAGGGCGTTGCCTACCTGATGAAGAAGAACAAGATCACCGTCGTCGAGGGCAGGGCCCGCCTGGCCGGGCGCGGACGCCTGGAGGTCGAGGGCAAGGACGGCACGCAGGGGAAGTCCGTCATCACGGCAAGCTACATCATCCTGGCCACGGGGGCGCGTGCAAGGGTGCTGCCGGGGCTGCAGCCCGATGGCGAGAGCGTCTGGTCCTATCGTGAAGCGTTGATGCCGCGCCAGACTCCACGCCGCCTGCTGGTGATCGGCGCTGGCGCGATCGGCATCGAGTTCGCCAGTTTCTATCGCGCACTGGGCGCCGAGGTCAGCGTGGTGGAGATGGCCGAGCGCATCCTGCCAGTGGAGGACGAAGACATCAGCGCCCACGTCGCCGATGCGCTGCGCAGGGACGGCATGCGCCTCTACACCGGCGCGCGCATCGCCTCGACGGTCAAGCGTGATGGCGCTGCCGGCACCGGTGTCGAGTGGCAGGTGACGCTCGAAGGCCGGCATGCCGACACACTGGTGGCCGACGTGGTGCTGGTAGCAGCCGGCATCGTCGGAAACGTCGAGGACCTGGGCCTCGAGAGCACGGCGGTGAAGGTAGAGCGCAGCCACATCGTGACCGATGCGTTTGGTTGCACCGGCGAACCGGGCGTGTACGCCATCGGTGATGTTGCCGGCCCGCCGTGGCTGGCCCACAAGGCAAGTCACGAAGGCGTGGCCTGCGTCGAGAAGATCGCCGGCCTCGATCCGCATGCGTTGGACCCGTCAAAGATCCCGGCTTGCACGTACAGCCACCCGCAGGTCGCCAGCGTCGGTCTGACGGAAGCCGCTGCGCGCCAGGCTGGACGCCGTATCCGGGTGGGACAGTTTCCGTTTGCGGTCAATGGCAAGGCCATTGCGCTGGGCGCTACCGGCGGTTTTGTGAAGGTGATTTTTGATGAAGGTAGCGGCGAACTGCTGGGCGCTCACATGGTGGGCGAGGAAGTTACCGAGATGATCCAGGGCTATGCCATTGCGCGTGAGCTGGAGAGCAGCGAGGCTGAACTGATGGGGACCGTGTTTCCTCATCCGACGCAGTCGGAGGTGATGCATGAGGCGGTGTTGGCGGCTTATCAGCGGGGGTTGCATGGGTGATCGGACGAGATGGCTTTAGCCGCCGGCGCTTTCCCGTATTTCAGGCAGTTGCTAACTGAAGGCTCCGTAGCGATTGTTGTTATTGTTATTGTTGTTGTTGTTGTTGTTGTTGTTGTTGTTGTTGTTGTTGTTGTTGTTGCTGATTCTCGCCTGCATTCCTCCTGGCATTCAGCCACCCGCCATAATGTTCGACGAGTGGCTTTTCGTTACTGTGCTCGCTAGGGCGTAGCGATGAAGAGTGAGCGGCAACCTTGGTGCAGGTTGCGAGAGGCTAACTCCGACGTACACCCGTGAGGCATAAAAGAAGGGTGACGAAGTGTGCGCGCGAAAGCTCAGGTGGGAAGTATTTTTCGCTCATCTGCTATCCTAAAGCCGTCGGGAACAGGTTTAAAAGGAGTTGGTGGAGACCGATATCCGCTTTGAAATTCCCTAAGTGTTTTTATGTCGATTTCTCCCATTACACAATAATCAGCAATCCCACCTTTCACCCGTAGGATGTCCCGTTCCCAACTATTTTTGTAGGGCGCACGAATGCGACTATCTCCATATTGACGATCATTGCATTGAATTACATAAGCGTGGACATCAAGCGCGGCCGATTCAACTAACGCATTAAAACTTTCAGTATCCTGATTCCATTCGGGAACGAATATTGCATCGACGTTTCCTCGAAGCGCCGCCCGATAACTGATATTTGTGAGTTCACTGCAGATCAAAAGAGAAAAACGGAAGTCGCCATGCTGAATTATTGGCGGGTTATCCCATTTTTTATCTGGTTTCATCTTAACTCCCGCAAGTCTCTGGAGTTCTAGTTCCTCGTGCAAAGCGGGACGTTGTTTATCTTGCCTATAAATTAACGTAGAGGGAAAGCCAAGGCCGTCATGCGATAGCGCTGCCCAAACTTGATTGCGAACTTTATGTTTTCCTGCGTGCAGATACTCAACTCCGGCGATCAGAGAAATACCGCGTCCATGGAGTTTTCGGGCGATGCGGAAAAACCAGCTGGAGGGAAGTGCTAACTCAGGGAGTATCAGATAGCGGCAGCCGAGGGGCTTGGATATAACATGATCGAGAAGATGATTTAAACGGCCATATCTCTCAATATCTGGATCCTCTACTTTTCTTACGGCTGCGACCCAGCTGTCTATTCTGGTCTTCCAACTTGAAACTGCTACACGGTACTTATCTTCAGATTTCCCATCGGGAATCTCAAGAATTTTATTTCTACTCATAACCGGCATTTTTTCATTTAGATCGAACCCTCTTTGAGCTCTCACGATATCTGCTAGTTCAGACTGAACATCTCTGTTAAACACGTCAATGTCCAAGATGAACAGCTCCGCTAAGCTGAATGGCCGTGTAGTAAACGCTAAACCGTGCGGCAAGTGGCTGAATCCAAGCGTCCGCGCAATCGCTGAGTTCCCACGATAGATATCAGGCGGAAGCAGTTTTGATGCGTTGGTGAAGTTCTTTATCGTTCCCCTTTTTGGAACTCCTCGCTGAGACACCATCTCCGCTGGTAGGCCCATAAATCGGAACGGCATATGGGCTAAGTCGAAGGAGAAGAGGCGAGCTTGTCGCGTTTGAAATTCCTTCTTAGAAGCAGGCCAAGCCGGAAGCAGGTCAAGATCGAACTCAGGCGTGTATTCCGACATATACTTTTTCCAGCGAGATGCTCCCGCGCGTGTCAACATGGGTGGGAACGCCGCGGCGACACTTTCGCATACCGACGAAAAAAGTTGTTTCTTCCAACGCGTAATTAGTTCTTCTCGTTGGATTTTATAAGGCGGAGTTGCTGCCTTAATCTCAATAGAACAATTGTCTGCAACTTCTTTTGTGATTTTTTGTACAGAATTAATAATTGTCCTAAGCTCTTTGAAATCTTCGCATGCAGTTGCGAGACGAATGACTCGTGGCAAGTAAATCGCCAGATCAAAAAAGTGGGGCAGTACCAATACATGCTGTGTAAAAGCACGGAAAAATGCACGGCGGTGGTCTCGCCAGGCACTTGGAACAAGATCTCGCTCGTACGCTTCAAAGTCTCGTAATTTTATTGCGAATCCCGCTCGACGCATCGTCAATACGTCCGTTTTTCGCAAGTTATCTGCAGCCTCCCCATTACTCTGAGTAGCTGCCAACAGATCGGTGCCAACTTGTTGCGCCGACTGTGGAAGGCGGGGCATGGCGCGCCATTCGCTGGCTCTTTCCTGGATTTGGCATGCGATTGCATTGATTAAGTCTTTTCCAGATTCTCCTGACAGAATAAATACCTTGTTTTTGGAATTAGAAAAATGAATATTGCTAGATTTTCTCGTGCCACTTCCGAGCAGGTATTTGGGGGAAAACTTGATTTTCCGGTCATCTTTTTTGCCAAACCACGAGAGGTTTCCATTCGATCTGGCAAATATCCACTCCCAAACATCTCCTGTTGATTGAAAAGATGCGCCGTTCTCCATAACCAATAGAATGTCATCAACATAGCGTCCGTAATATAGAGGGGCGATTTGCTGTTCCATCAGGCGATCTAGCTCAATCAAGGCCACGTTTGCGACGACGGCCGACGCAGGTAATCCGACGGGTAGCCCCTTTTTTAGAGGCGTTCTTTTTGCCCAAGTCTCTAGGGCGCCAATAAACAGGCCATGCAGTTTTTCCTGGTCAGGGGAAAGTTCAATCCCTAGTACTCCCTTTAGAAAAGATTTTTTTAAAAGAAACCCAGGGTTTAGTTCGTGATAGAAAGAACTGACATCGGCTGTAAGGGCCACAATTTTTTTATTGTCCTCTAACGCTCTATGCATAGTACCGATGCCGTTATCTCGCCAGTCCCGAAACGGCTTCAAATAAGGCGTAAACGACCCCATCGCACGCGTGTTTAATTTTTTGTTATCGCGAGTTCTTCGAAGCCGATTTCCATAGGCACATTTAGTCAACTTGGCGTCGAGAAATTGACCAACTTTTATAATCCACAGAGCAGATAAGACATGGAAGTCAAGGCTGCATTGGGCCATCACTCGAAACTCTGCTTTTGGGTTGGTAGGGGAATTTGCTTTTTTTTCAAGCAATGATTTTGAATATTCCCACTCCTCTCGAGGATCTGAAAATATCAGCCCGGTTCCAAAATCGTCGCGGACTTTTTTTCGTTCGGGCCAAGAGATTGCCTTAGTTGCGAGTGTCCAGTCGCCTAGGAAGCTCTCTTTTTTTATCCATGCATCATCGCCACTATTAATTTTTTTTAATAGAGCGTTCAAATTGCGTGAAAGGTCATCCTCGTAGGCAGCTATTGCTTCTATCGAAGCATGTGATGAGTAATAAAGATCTACCTTTGCTTTACGGTAAGCAACCGCTAATTGTTTCAGCGTAACGACCATTTTTCCCCCGTTTTTATTTTTGCGTTTGTCGACTTAACATGTCGGATACGTGACCAATTCTAAAAGAATTGTTGTCATTTTGAGTAAATTAAACTCAAAACAATTTGCGGGTAAATTTTGGACGTAGAAAAAGAAACGGGCCGCAAAGGCCCGTTCTATATGATGTTCTGGCGGAGGCTGTGAGATTCGAACTCACGGACGGGTCACCCCGTCGGCAGTTTTCAAGACTGCTGGTTTAAACCACTCACCCAAACCTCCTTGCGATGCGACAGGGCGTTGCCTGTCGCACGAGGGCCGCATTATACATCACATCAATTTCTTTGCATCCATCTCTTTCCGCGATGCAAGCAGGTGCCGCGCTCATCATGCGCTGTTGCGGCTACCAGCCCGCCAGCCCACAGGCAGCCGCAAGCTCAATCAGAACGTTCCGGGATAAGCCCCGCCATCCATCAACAGGTTCTGGCCGGTGATAAAGCCGGCCTGTGCGCTGCAGAGGTAGGCGCAGGCGTCGCCGAACTCGGCGGGGTCACCAAAGCGCCCCGACGGGTTGAGCTTGCGGCGTTCGGCCAGGACTTCGTCCACGGTGCGGCCGCTCTCTTGTGCGGCGCCGGTGGCGGTGGAGCGCAGCCGGTCGGTTTCGAAGGGGCCGGGCAGGAGGTTGTTGATCGTGACGTTGTGGGCCACGGTCTTGCGGGACAGGCCGGCGACAAAGCCGGTCAGGCCGGAGCGGGCGCCGTTGGAGAGGCCCAGGATGTCGATCGGTGCGCGTACTGCGCTGGAGGTGATGTTGACGATGCGGCCGAAGCGGCGGGCGATCATGCCGTCGACAGTAGCCTTGATGAGCTCGATGGGGGTGAGCATGTTGGCGTCCACGGCGGCGATCCAGTCGTCCCGGGTCCAGTCGCGGAAGTCGCCGGGCTTGGGGCCGCCGGCGTTGGTGACCAGGATGTCCGGTGCCGGGCAGGCGGCCAGGGCCAGGGCGCGGCCTTCGGGGGTGGTGATGTCGCAGGCCACGGTGGTGATGGTGGCGCCGGTGGCGGCGACTTCGGCACGGATCTCGGCGGCGGCGGCTTCCAGCGCTTCGCTTCCACGTGCCAGCATGGTCACGTGTACGCCTTCACGCGCCAGCGACAGCGCGCAGGCGCGGCCCAGGCCTTTGCTGGATGCGCATACCAGCGCGGTCTTACCCTTGAGTTTCAAATCCATCGTTTCTTCCTTTGCTGAGGGGTTGGCATGGTAGGGCGCAGGCCCGCCGGGACAGCAGGGGTGGGCTGCGCTACACTGTCGGACCTGATCAGCGGCGCTATTTCTTCATCACCATGTAGATGGCCAGCGCAATGATGGCGACTACGCCCATCTCCAGCGCAAACACGATGACGCCGCTCATGTCAGTCTCCTTTTTTATCTTTCGATGCTGCCGCTGCTTTCGCTACTGATTGCAGCCCGGCGGCAGAGGCATCACTTTACACCGATGACGGCTTCCTTGTTTTTCTCGTGCGTAGTCAACTTTCTGCTCGGCGGTGTGCTGGGTGCCATGGGCGGTCTGTTCGGGATCGGTGGCGGGCTCATCGCCATTCCGGTGCTGGGTTATCTGTACGGGATGGACCAGCAGCTGGCGCAGGGGACGGCGTTGGTGATGATCGTGCCCAATGTGGTCATCGCCTTCTGGCGCTACAAGCAGCGCAACCGGATCGAGTGGAGTGCGGCGGCGATGATGTGCGGGCCGGCGGTGGTGGCGACGTATTTCTCGGCACGGCTGGCCACGGTGATGGATGCGCGCAAGCTGCATTTCTGCTTTGCGCTTTTTATGGGGCTGCTGGCGCTGTATTACCTGTGGACGTTGTTGCGCGGCAAGCGCGAGATGCAGACTTCGCTGCGGCTGGGGCGTCGCTATATTCCGCTGGTGGGGTTGTCGGCGGGGGCGTCGGCAGGCTTCTTCAGCGTGGGTGGGGCAATCGTGGCGGTGCCGCTGCTGACGGCCTTCTTCGGGGCCACCCAGACTGCCGCGCAGGGGCTGGGGCTGGCCATGGTCACGCCAGGGACCCTGGTGGCGCTGTGGACCTATGCGCATGCCGGTCATGTGGACTGGACGGTGGGCATCCCCATGGCGCTGGGCGGTGTGCTCAGTATTTCCTGGGGCGTGGCGCTGGCGCACCATCTGCCGGAGCGGCGCCTGCGCATCCTGTTCTGCGGCGCCTTGCTGCTGCTGTCATTGTGGATGATGATCGCCGGCTGATCGGGTCGGGCGGCGGCGTCTGCGGGCTTGCTGTCAGGCTGTCTTCTTCTGGCGCGCGGCGGATTTTTTTTCGGTACTTTCGGTCTTTTCGGTATTCAGGAGGGCGACCTTGTCGTCGTCCACGCCCTGGCTCATCTGCTCGCGGATGAAGTCGACCAGATTGCGCGCATGCGGTGAGAGCGTGTCGATGTTCTGGAACACCATGCTGCGCTCGCGCACGCTCCACGGGTCGCTCAATTCCACCACCGCCAATTGCATGGTCTGCTGATGCCGTTGTGCCGCCGAGCGCGGGACGATGCCGATGCCGACATTGGTTTCTATCATGCGGCACATGGCTTCGAAGCTGCGTACCTGGATGCGCAGCTTCAATCGCTGGCCATGTTCGGAGACGATCTTGTTGAGGAAGTGGTGCAGGGTGCTGCCTTCGTGCAGACCGATGTGTTCGTACTCCAGCGTGTCGATGAAGGGAATGCTACCGGCGCCGGCCAGCGGGTGTTCCAGCGCGGTGGCCAGGACCAGGCGGTCGGTGGAGAAATTGAGTATCTGCAATCCCTCGCCCTGCACGGGACCGGCGACGATGCCGATGTCGGCCGTGCCTTCCTGGATGCCACGCAGGATGTCGTGGTTCAGCCGTTCTTCCAGCGCTACGTTGACCTGCGGATGGATGGCCAGGAACTTGCCCAGGATCTCCGGCATGAACTCGGTCACGGCGGTGGTGTTGGCGAAGATGCGGATGTAACCCTTGATGCCGTTGTTGTACTGCTGCATGTCGCTCTTGAGGTGCTCAACCTGCTGCATGAACAGTTGCGCATGATGCAGCAGCGTATGCCCTGCGGGCGTGAGTTGCACGCCCTTGCTCTCGCGATACAGCAGCCGGGTGCCAAAGCGCGCCTCCAGTTCCTTGATGCGGTTGCTGGTGGCGGCCAGCGAGAGGTTCATGCGCTCGGCGCTGCGCGTCAAGCTATTGAGTTCGGCGATGAGGATGAACAGGCGCAGGTCGGTCAGATCGAAGAGCATGGCGGATTCCGGCGGTCGTTGAGGGGAGGGCGCATGCTGCGGCGTAATGTCCGGCGGCCTTGTCTGCATGTGCGCGTGGGAGCGTGAGCGGCCTTCATGTTACGCCGATTTTCTGTGACGCTGGAGGGCTTTGCGTGCTGCGCCGCCACATGTCCGGTCTCATGCCAGCGCGCAAGCTGACTTCAGTTTTGCGAAAGCCCCCCTTCCAAAATGAGAGATTGTTCTTGTCTTCCTGGCACGACAGACTTGCGGCCAATAAACAAAGAACAAGCGAGGAGACATGGCCCACCCTGATCTCGACCTCACCCTGTTACGGCAGTGGCTGGACAAGACCGAAACCCATCACGACCTCATCAATCCGGTGAGTGCAGCGGCCCTGGCGGCGACCCTTGATGGTCCGCGCCAGCCGCGTACCGGCGATGCCTTGCCGCCGCTATGGCACTGGATCTATTTCTGGAGCATCTGCCGTCAGTCCGAAGTGGGTGCCGATGGTCATCCGCAGCGCGGTGGCTTCCTGCCGCCGGTGCCTTTGCCGCGCCGCATGTGGGCCGGCGGGCGCTTGCAGTTTGTCGCACCGCTGCCCATCGGCGCGACAGCGCAGAAGCGCTCGCGCATTGCCAGCATCGACGTCAAGCAGGGGCGCACCGGCGCGCTGGCCTTCGTGACCGTGCGCCACGAGATCAGCCATGAAGGCCAGCTCTGCCTGAGCGAGGAACACGACATCGTCTATCGTGACCTGCCCCAGCCGGGCGCGGTGGCCGTGGTACCCAAGAGCGCGCCGGAGGGGGCGCAATGGCGTCGCCGGGTGCTGCCCGATCCGGTACTGCTGTTCCGCTATTCGGCGCTGACCTTCAACGGTCATCGCATCCACTACGACCGCAGTTACGTCACCGGTGTGGAGGGCTATCCAGGCCTGATCGTGCACGGGCCGTTGATCGCCACGCTGCTGGCCGACCTGCTTGCACGCGAGATGCCGCAGGCGGTGCTGCGCGAATTCAATTTCCGTGCCGTCGGCAGCCTGTTCGATATTGAGCCCTTCACGCTCTGCGGCAGGCTGGCCGCCGATGGTCGCAGCGCCGAACTCTGGGCGCAGAACGAACGCGGTGAACTGGCCATGCAGGCCGAGGCCATCCTGGCCTGACGACAGATACTTTTTTCGGAGACCCATCCATGTCCTATCAGGCGCCCAATGACGCTTATGGCGATCTGCGCGATGCCGTGCGCGATCTGTGCAATACCTTCCCGCCGGAATACTGGCGCAAGGTCGATGAGGCCCGCGGCTATCCCGAGCAGTTTGTCGATGCCCTGACCCGCGCCGGCTGGATGGCCGCGCTGATCCCGCAGGAGTATGGCGGTTCCGGCCTTGGCCTGACCGAAGCCTCGGTCATCATGGAAGAGATCAACCGCACCGGCGGTAATTCTGGCGCCTGCCACGGGCAGATGTACAACATGGGCACGCTCTTGCGGCATGGCTCCGAGGCGCAGAAGCAGCTCTACCTGCCCAGGATCGCCACCGGCGAATTGCGCCTGCAGTCCATGGGCGTGACCGAGCCCACCACCGGCACCGATACCACGCGCATCAAGACGGTGGCGGTGAAGAAGGGCGACCGCTACGTGGTCAACGGGCAGAAGGTGTGGATCTCGCGCATCCAGCATTCGGACCTGATGATCCTGCTGGCGCGTACCACGCCGCTGGACCAGGTGAAGAAGAAGTCCGAGGGCATGTCCATCTTCATCGTCGATCTCAAGGAGGCCATCGGCCATGGCATGGAAGTACGGCCCATCCTCAATATGGTCAACCACGAGACCAATGAGCTCTTCTTCGACAACCTGGACATCCCGGCCGAGAACCTGATCGGCGAGGAAGGGATGGGCTTCAAGTACATCCTCGACGGCCTCAATGCCGAGCGCACCCTGATCGCGGCAGAATGCATCGGCGACGGCTACTGGTTCATCGACAAGGCCACGCAATACGCCAATGAGCGCGTGGTGTTCGACCGTCCGATCGGCAAGAACCAGGGCGTGCAGTTCCCCATTGCCGACGCCTACATCGAGATCGAGGCCGCCAACCTGATGCGCTACAAGGCCTGTGAGCTGTTCGATGCGCGCCAGGCCTGCGGTGCCCAGGCCAACATGGCCAAGTACCTGGCGGCCAAGGCCTCGTGGGAGGCGGCCAATGTCTGCCTGCAGACCCACGGCGGCTTTGGCTTCGCCTGCGAATACGACGTCGAGCGCAAGTTCCGCGAGACGCGCCTGTACCAGGTGGCGCCGATCTCGACCAACCTGATCTTCTCCTACGTGGCCGAGCACATCCTCGGCCTGCCACGTTCCTTCTGAGGTCCATCATGCAGGCAGCCAGCAAAACCTCATCCGGTGGTGCAGAAAACGTCAACGCGGCCGACCATCCTTCGCGCACCCTGGCCGCCTTCCTGGCGGGCCTGCGCTACCAGGACATCCCGCCGGCGGTGATCGCCCGTACCGAAGACCTGTTCCTGGACTGGTTTGCCTCGGCGCTGGCCGGCAAGGGCGCGCGCCAGATCGGGATCATCGAACGCTATGCCGCCACCATGGGGCCGCAGCAGGGACCCGCCACCATCCTCACCAGCCGGCGCGGTACCTCGCCTTACTTTGCGGCGCTGGTCAATGGCGCCTCTTCACACCTGGTGGAGCAGGACGACGTCCATAACGGTTCGGTGTTCCATCCGGCGGCGGTGGTCTTCCCGGCGGCGCTGGCGGCGGCCCAGGACCTGGGCAAGTCAGGCGCGGACCTGCTGGTGGCGGCCGTCGCCGGTTACGAGGCGGGCATCCGCATCGGCGAATTCATGGGGCGCTCGCACTACCGTGTCTTCCACACCACCGGTACGGTCGGTACGCTGGCCGCGGCCGTGGCGGTGGGCAAGCTGATGGGCTTCGATGTATCGCTGTTCCTGCATGCGCTGGGGACGGCGGGTACGCAGGCGGCGGGTTTGTGGGAGTTCCTGCGCGACGCCGCCGATTCCAAGCAGCTGCACACCGGCAAGGCCGCCGCCGATGGCTTGCTGGCCGCCTACCTGACGCGCGATGGTTTCACCGGCGCGCAACG
Organism: Herbaspirillum sp. AP02; assembly: GCF_015767275.1. Lineage (GTDB taxonomy): Bacteria > Pseudomonadota > Gammaproteobacteria > Burkholderiales > Burkholderiaceae_D > Herbaspirillum. The sequence goes on along the minus strand of NZ_JADWMY010000004.1, from coordinate 180,451 downwards.
CATCCTGGAGGGCGCGCAGGGCATGGCCGCCGGCATGTCGTCCGACGCTGATGTCAGCCGGCTGACCGATGGCCTGGGTACGCGCTGGGCCACCGCCGAGACCTCCTTCAAGTTCCACGCCTCTTGCCGGCATACGCATCCGGCCGCTGATGCCCTGCAGTTGCTGATGCAGCGCGAAGGCCTGCGCCACGACCAGATTGCCGCCGTCAATACCCGCGTGCATCAGGGCGCCATCGATGTGCTGGGGCCGGTGGTCGATCCGCAGACGGTGCACCAGGCCAAGTTTTCCATGGGCACCGTGCTGGGCCTGATCGCCGTCCACCAGCAGGCCGGGCTGGGCGAATTCGAACAGCAGGCCCTGCAGGACCCGCGCGTGGCGCAGTTCCGCCAGAAGGTGCGCATGAGCCTCGATGACGAGGTCGATGGCGCCTATCCGGCACGCTGGCTGGGGCGGGTGGAAGTCGAGACCACCGATGGCCGGCACTTCTCGGCCGCCGTGGACGTCCCCAAGGGCGACCCCGACAACACCCTGTCGCGGCCCGAACTGGAACACAAGGCGGCCAAGCTGATCGCCTTCTCCGGCGCGGCCAGCGACGAGGAGGTGAGCCGCATCATCGCCCGCGCCTGGCATCTGCATGAACAGCGGACGCTGGACCAGCTGTTCTGAGTTATCGACCACATTGCCCATCGACTGCACTGACCGTCACGAGGATTGACCATGTCGCAAGCCAATCGCCCGCTGGAGGGCATCACCGTCATCAGCCTGGAACACGCCATTGCCGCGCCGTTCTGCACGCGCCAACTGGCCGACCTGGGTGCGCGTGTCATCAAGATCGAACGTCCAGGCGTGGGTGACTTCGCACGCGGCTACGACACCCGCGTCAGCGGCCTGTCCTCGCACTTCGTCTGGACCAACCGTTCCAAGGAAAGCCTGACCCTGAACCTCAAGGACGAGGAGGGCAAGCGCATCATCGACCAGCTGCTGCAGGAGGCCGACGTCCTGGTGCAGAACCTGGCGCCGGGCGCGGCTGCCGGCTTGGGCCTGTCGGCGGCGGCGCTGCAGCAGAAGCATCCGCGCCTGATCGTCTGCGACATCTCCGGCTATGGCGAAGATGGGCCCTATCGCGACAAGAAGGCCTATGACCTGCTGATCCAGAGCGAGGCCGGGTTTCTCGCGGTGACCGGTACGCGCGAGGAGGTGGTCAAGGCCGGTTGCTCGATTGCCGATATCGCCGCCGGCATGTATGCCTATTCCAATATCCTGGCGGCCCTGATCAAGCGTGGCCGAGACGGCCGTGGCAGCCACATCGACCTGTCCATGCTGGAGGCCTTGACCGAGTGGATGAGCTTCCCGCTGTACTACGCCTACCAGGGGGCGTCGGCACCGGTGCGATCGGGCGCCGAGCACGCCACCATCTATCCCTATGGCCCCTTTACCACGGGCGATGACAAGACCGTCATGCTGGGCCTGCAGAACGAGCGCGAGTGGAAGGTGTTTTGCGAGGTGGTGCTGCAGGATGCGGCGCTGGCCGGTGACGAGCGCTTCTCCAACAATTCGCGCCGTCACGAAAATCGCGATGCCCTGCGCCGCCTGATCCTGGCGATGTTTGCCGACATGACGGCCGAGCAGGTCGTGGCGCGGCTGGACCAGGCCCAGATCGCCAATTCGCGCGTCAATACCATGCAAGACCTGTGGGAGCACCCGCAACTGGCGGCGCGGGCGCGCTGGGCCGAGATCGGCTCGCCCGCGGGGCCGCTGCCCGCGCTGCTGCCGCCAGGTGTCAACGACAGCTACGACTATCGCATGGAGGCTATTCCGGCGTTGGGTCAGCATACCGATGCCATCCTTGCGCACCTCGGCTATGACGCCAGCCGCATCGCCGCGCTGCGCGAACGGGGGGCCGTGTGATGGCCCCGCAGATCGTCACGGCCAGCAGCTACCTGTTCGTGCCGGCCAACCGGCCCGATCGCTATGCCAAGGCCCTGGCCAGTGGCGCCGATGCGGTCATCGTCGATCTGGAAGACGCGGTGGCCCTGCCGCAGAAGGAAGAGGCACGCGCCACCCTGGCGCGCTGGCTGCGTGAGAGCGGGCCGCAGCCGAGCCTGTGGGTGCGCGTCAACGCCGCCGATACGGTCTGGCATGCCGAGGACCTGAGTACCTTCTCCACGCTACCGCTGGCCGGCATCGTGTTGCCCAAGGCCGAGGAACCCAAGGCTCTGTCGGTCATTGCGCGTGGCCTGGGCACGGGACGTGGCCTGATCGCCCTGATCGAGAGTGCTGCCGGGCTGGCCGCCATGCGCGCCATTGCTGCCGTGCCAGGGGTACAGCGACTGGCCTTTGGCTCCATCGATGCGCAGGTGGATCTGGGCATGCAATGCGGCCCGGAAGAGGAAGAGCTGGCGCATTTCCGCGTGGAGATGGTGCTGGCCTCGCGCCTGGGTGGGATCGCGCCGCCCATCGATGGCGTGACCACCGCCTTCGATGACGATACCTTCCTGGCGCGCATGGTGCAGCGGGCGCGGCGCCTGGGCTTCGGCGCCAAGCTGTGCATTCACCCGCGGCAGGTGGCCACGGTCAGGCAGGGATTCATGCCCAGCGAGGCCGAGCTGGCCTGGGCCGAGGAAGTCATGGAAGCGGTCCGCCACAGCGACGGCGGTGCCATTTCGCTCAAGGGCAAGATGATCGACAAGCCGGTGATTTTGCAGGCGGAGAAGTTCCTGCACCAGGCCGGCAGGCTGGTGGATTGAAGCGGCGCACGCGTTAGCTGGCAAGAGCAAACAAGAGCACACAAGAGCACACAAGAAGATCGCATCGTAGAGACCGCCATGGACAGGCCATGGCGCCGAGGTCCCATCAACAGGAGGAGATATGTTCAAGAAGAAAATCATCAGCACCATGCTGGCAGCAGTGTCCGCGCTGGCATTGGCGGGGGCAGTACAGGCTCAGTCGAAACCGGCCGAACTGAAGATCGGCATCACCACCTTCATCTCCGGCCCGGCCTCGGTATTCGGCGTGCCGGCCAAGCAGGCGGCCGAGCTGTATCTCGACGACCTCAATGCCAAAGGCGGCATCAATGGCGTGAAGGTAGTGCCGACCTTCATCGATGAGGGGGTGGGCGGTGACAAGCTGCTCTCCGAGTATCGCCGCGTGGTGCAGGAGCAGAACGTGCGCGTGATGCTGGGCTCGATCTCCAGCGGTAGCTGCAACACGCTGGCGCCGGTGGCCGAAGACCTGAAGGTGCTCAACATCCTCTGGGATTGCGGTACCGAGAAGGTGCTGGAGGAGCGCCGCTACAAGTACGTGGTGCGTACCCAGGCCAATGCCACCACCGAAATGGTGGCCAGCGTGCTCTACCTGCTGCGCCAGAAACCCAACTTCAAGACCATCGCCGTGGTGAACCAGGACTATGCCTGGGGACGTGACTCCTGGGAACTGTTCTCCCAGACCTTGAAGGTGCTGAAACCCGACGTCAAGGTGGTGGCGGAGCTCTTCCCCAAGTTCGGCGCTTCCGATTTCTCGACCGAGATCAGCCGTCTGCAGGCCTTGCGGCCGGACGTGATCCTGTCCACCTCCTGGGGCGGCGACCTCGACACCTTCGTGCGCCAGTCGGCCCAGCGCGGTCTGATCAAGAATTCCCAGTTCATCCTGCCGCTGGCGGAAAGCTCGCTGGAGCGACTGGGGACGACCTTGCCCGATGGCGTGATCATCGGCGCGCGTGGCGACCATTACTTCCTGCATCCGGAGTTGAAGGACGATCCCAAGCTCAAGGGCTTTGTCGAGAAGTTCAAGGCCAAGACCGGCGCCTATCCGATCTATTCGGTGTACCACATGATCCAGGCTCTGGATGGACTGGTCGCCGGCTATGACAAGGCCATCAAGGCCAACAAAGGCCAGTGGCCGAGCACCGAGCAACTGGCCGAGGCCATGCATGGCCTGAAGTTCCGCGGCCTGACCGACCAGGTCACCATCCGCGACGATGGCCAGGGCCTGGAAGACCAGTTGCTGGGGACCACCAGGAAGGTAGCGGCTTATCCCTTCCCGATCCTGGACAAGATCGAGATCTACCCGGCCGAGATGGCGATCGCCCCGATGGGCCAGAAGTCGGTGGACTGGGTGAAGACGATCAAGCCCGAGATCCTCAAGGATGCACGCATCAAGACTTATCCCGCGCTGAAGTAAGCACGCCAACGTTTCGGGAAAGAAGATCATGAATCAGGAATTATTCCTGCTGGCGGTGCTCGACGGCATCTCCTATGCGGCGCTGCTGTTCCTGGTGGCGCTGGGCATGACGCTGGTGTTCGGCGTCATGCGCATCCTCAACATGGCGCATGGCAGCCTGTATGCCTTCGGCGGCTATTTCGCCGCCACGCTGGGGCTGTGGGCGGTCTCGCGCGGGCTCTCGCCGGCCTGGTCCTTCCTGTGGCTGGTGCTGGCGGCGCTGGTCATCGGCGCACTGCTGGGCAGCGTGATGGAAGTGCTGCTGCTGCGCCGGCTCTACGACAAGGAGCAGATCCTGCAATTGCTGGTGACCTTTGCCGCCTTCATGATCTTCGAGGACCTGCAGCGCATGATCTGGGGCGCCCAGCCGTATTTCGTCTCGGACATCGTCAACTACCTGGGCGTGGCCGAGATACTGGGCATCACCTATACCCGCTACCAGTTGATGGTCTTGCCGGGCGTGGCGCTGGTGGTGTTCGTGGGACTGCGCTGGTTCCTCAGGTCCAGTCGTACCGGTCGCCAGATCGTGGCGGTGGCGCACCACCGCGAAGTGGCGACCGCCATGGGGATCGACGCCAAGCGCATCTGCCTGCTGACCTTCGTGGCCGGTTCCATGCTGGGCGCGCTGGGCGGTGCGCTGGCCTCGCCCACGACTTCGCTGGTGCCAGGCATCGGCGCCGAGATGATCGTGCTGTCCTTTGCCGTGGTGGCCACTGCCGGGCTGGGCCAGATCGAGGGCACGCTGGTGACGGCGCTGCTGATCGGCCTGGCGCGCTCCTTCGCGATCTACCTGCAACCCGAGCTGGAGGTGCTGGTGCCCTACCTGATCATGGTGCTGGTGCTGCTGTTGCGTCCGCAGGGACTGTTTTCCGTGGCACAAGCGAGGAGGGTGTGATGACGCGAGCCAATCTTGCCGGCCTGGTGCTGGCCTTGCTGGCACTGCTGGCCCCGCTGGCCTTCCCCTGGCTGAAGACGCCGGTGGTGATCGCCGCCAGCTTCGGCGTGGCGGCCCTGGGGGTCTCGATCCTGATCCGCGCCGGCCAGTTGTCGTTCGGTCATGCGATGTTTTCCTGTGCCGCCGGTTATGTGGCGGCCTTCCTGGCGCGCGCCGTGCCGCAGCTGGACAGTGCCGTGCTGCTGCTGGCGGGGGCGCTGTGCGGCGCGCTCATGGGCATGGTGATCGGCCTGTTCGTGGTGCGCTACCGGGCCATCTTCTTCGGCATGCTCAACCTGGCGCTGTCGATGGTGTTGTTCTCCATCCTCGGCAAGTTCTATAGCTGGACCGGCGGCACCGACGGCATCCGCCTGGCGCGCTCGACCTTCTTCGGCATGCAGCTCGACCGCGACGGTTTCGAGACCGCGCTGCTGGTGGTGGCGGTGCTGTTGTCGGTCCTGGTGGCGGCGCTGGTGCAGCGCTACCAGCGCTCCATCGCCGGCCAGGCGCTGGCGGCAGTGAAGACCAACGAGACGCGCCTGGAATACATCGGGCTCTCGTCCAACCACGCACTGTGGATCGGCTACGTGTTCTCGGCCGCGCTGTGCGGTCTGTCCGGTGCCATGTTCGCGCTGATGCAGGGCCTGGTCACGCCCGAGATGGGCTACTGGGTGCGTTCGGGCGAGATCGTCTTCATTGCCATCCTGGGCGGCGTGGGCCATCCGGTCGGCGCCTTCCTGGGGGCGGTGGTGTTCGAGTTCGTCAAGCTCTACTCGGCCGCGCTCTTTACCGGCGCCTGGCAGATGGTCTTGGGCTTCGTGCTGATCGGGCTGGTGTTCTTCATTCCCAGCGGCTTGTCTGGCCTGCTGTTTCCCAAGGCCCGCCCGCGTCGTCAGCATGCGGACAAGGGCGAGCAGGCCAGCGCCGTCGTCAAGGAGTTGCGTTCATGAGTGCATTGTTACAGACCCGGGGCCTGCAACTGGCTTTCGGCGGGGTGGTGGTAGCCGATAGCATCGACTTCGAATTACAGGCCGGTGAGCGCCTGGCCGTGATTGGCCAGAACGGTGCCGGCAAGACCACCTTCATCAATATCTGCACCGGTTTCATCCGGCCCACCGGCGGCAGCGTGCATTTCGATGGCGGTGACATCACCCGTATGACGCCGCGCGCCATCGTCCAGCGCGGCATCGGGCGTTCGTTCCAGTTGCCGCAGCTGTTCCTGGAGCATTCGGTGCGAGACTGCATCCGCCTGGCCGCCGCTGGGCGCAACGGCGTGCTGCGTCTGTGGACGCCGCTGGCGCGGGTACTGCCGGAGAGCGAGATCGACCGCATCCTGGAACTGGTCGGCCTGCGCCAGCGCGCCGACGACCCTTGCTCGCTGCTGCCCGAAGGCCAGCGCAAGTTGCTCGACATCGCCATGGCCCTGGTGCTGCAGCCCAAGCTGCTGATCATGGATGAGCCCACCAGCGGCGTCTCCACCGAAGAGAAGCATGGCCTCATGGCCATCATCATGCGTGTGCTCGACGAGCAAAAGATCACCTCCATCTTCGTGGAGCACGACGTCGATATCGTGACCCGCTACGCCACCCGCGTGGCGGCCTGGATCTCCGGGCGCATCGCGGCCGACGGCAAGCCGCAGGAGGTGCTGGGTAATCCGGACATCCGCCGCAACGTGATAGGGGAATGAGATGCTGAAGATCAATCGCATCAGTGCGCGCATCGCCGGCATCACGGTACTGCGTCACATCGAGACCGAATTCCCGGCCGGCGCCCTGCTGGCGGTGGTAGGCCGCAATGGTGCCGGCAAGACCACGCTGCTGCGCGCCGTCATGGGCCTGCTGCCGTTGCAGGAGGGCAGCATCAGCTTCGATGGCCGCGACCTGGGCACGCTGCCGGCCCACGGCCGCGCCGCGCTGGGCATCGGCTATGCACCGGAGGACCGGGTCATGTTCCCGACCTTCACGGTGGAGGAAAACCTGCGCCTGCCCTGCGACGTGCTGGGCCTGCCGCGCAGCGAGATCGACCGCCGCCTGCAGAAGGCGGTGGAAGTCGTACCGCAGTTGAAGGAGATGTTGCCGCGCTCGGGCGCGGCGCTCTCGGGCGGGCAGGGCAAGATCGCCGCGCTGGGCCGGGCCCTGATGGCAGGCACCCGGCTGGTGCTGCTCGATGAACCCTTTCAGGGACTGGCGCCGGTACTGGCCACGCAGTATGGCGAATCGCTGCGCCGCCTGCGCGAGATCGACAGCGAGGTCTGCGTGGTGGTGACCGAATCCAATCGCAGCCTCCTGCGCGACCTGCCGGACGACACCCTGACGCTGGAACGTGGCGAACTCACCGCCACTGGCGAACACGCCGCCACGCATTGACGCATTCATTTCTCCCCAGACCGGACCCTTCAAAGGAAGACACCATGCATTCTCCCAAGACCCTGTTGATCGATGGCCGCTGGCAGGCGGCCCAGGACGGGCAGGCGATCGATGTCATCGATCCCAGCCATGCCGAGGTATTCACGCAGATCTCGCGCGGCGGCCAGGCCGATATCGACCTGGCCGTGGCCGCTGCGCGGCGCGCACTGTCCGGCGACTGGGGCCGGCTGACCGCCACCGAGCGCGGCCGCCTGCTCATGTGCCTGGGTGAGCTGATCCTGGCCAATGCCGAGGAGATCGCGCAACTGGAAGCACGCGATACCGGCAAGCCCATCACGGTGGCGCGCAACGACGTCAAGGTGGTGGCGCGCTACTTCGAGTTCTATGGCAGCGCGGCCGACAAGATCCATGGCCAGACCATTCCCTACCTGGAGGGCTACAACGTGAGCCTGGTGCGTGTGCCGCACGGGGTGACGGCCCACATCATCCCCTGGAACTACCCGGCCCAGATGTTCGGCCGTTCGCTGGCGCCGGCGCTGGCCATGGGCAATGCCACCGTACTCAAGCCCTCGGAAGATGCCTGCCTGTCCGGCATCAAGCTGGGCGAACTGGCGCTGGAGGCGGGCTTCCCGGCGGGCGCACTCAATATCGTCACCGGCTATGGCCATGAAGCGGGGGCGGCGCTGACCGCGCATCCGGGCATCGACTTCGCCACCTTCACCGGCTCGCCCGAGGTCGGCGTGATGGTGCAGGAGGCGACCGCCCGCAACCATATCCCCTGCGTGCTGGAGCTGGGGGGGAAGTCGCCGCAGATCGTGTTCGACGATGTGGACGTGGACAGGGCCGTGCCCATCATCGTCAAGGCCATCACCCAGAATGCCGGCCAGACCTGCTCGGCCGGCAGCCGCCTGCTGGTGCAGGAAGGCATCTACGAGCGCTTCATGGCGCGCGTGGCCGAGCACTTCCAGCAGGTGCAGGTGGGGACGCCCGAGATGGACCTGGATTGCGGCCCCATCGTCAACCGCAAGCAGCGCGAGCGGGTGCAGGCCTTCATCGACGAGGCCGTGGCGTCAGGGGTGCCGGTGCTGGCGCAGGGCAAGCTGGGTAGCGGGGTGCCGGGAGAAGGTTACTTCGTGAGGCCGACCCTGTTCGGGCAGGTGCCACGCGATCACAAGCTGGCTTGCCGCGAGGTGTTCGGACCGGTGCTCTCTGCCATGTCCTTCAAGGATGAGGAAGATGCCATCGCCCTGGCCAACGCCACCGAGTATGGCCTGGCCGCCGGCATCTGGACCGAGAACGGCGGTCGCCAGGCGCGGCTGGCGCGGCGCGTGCTGTCGGGGCAGGTCTTCATCAATTGCTATGGTGCCGGGGGCGGGGTGGAGCTGCCCTTCGGCGGCGTCAAGAAGAGCGGCCACGGCCGCGAGAAGGGCTTGCTGGCGCTGGAAGAGATGAGCACCACCAAGACCATCGTCCACCATTACCAATAATTACCGCTAGTTACCCCGTTACTTTTAAGGAGCAGTCATGTCGCAACTTGCAGGCAAGGTCGCCATCGTCACCGGCGCGGCCGGAGGGTTCGGCGCGGAAATCGCCCGTGCCTATGTGCGCGAAGGCGCCAGTGTCCTGATCGCCGACATCAACGGCGAAGGCGCGCAGGCGCTGGCGCGTGAACTCGGTCCCAAGGCTGCCGCGGCGGTCTGCGATGTCACCAGTGCCGAGGCCGTGCAGGCCGCCGTGCGCCAGTGCGTCGAGGCTTTCGGCGTTCCCGACATCGTGGTCAACAATGCCGGTGCCACTCACCGCAACCAGCCCATGTTGCAGGTGGATGAGAAGACCTTCGACCGGGTCTTCGCGATCAACGTCAAATCCATCTTCCACATGACTCATGCCGTGGTGCCGCTGCTGCGCGAGCGCAACCAGGCCGAACCGGGGCGTGGCGGCGTGATCCTCAATGTCGGCTCGGTGGCGGGCATCCGTCCGCGTCCGGGGCTGACCTGGTACAACAGCTCCAAGGGTGCGGTCAACATGCTCTCCAAGTCGATGGCGGTGGAGCTGGCGCCGGATCGCATTCGCGTCAACGCGATCTGCCCGGTCATGGGTGCTACCGGCTTGCTGGAGCAATTCATGGGCGTACCCGACACTCCCGAGAACCGTGCGCGTTTCATCGCCACCATTCCGCTGGGGCGTATGTGCGAGGCCACCGATGTGGCCAATGTGGCGGTGTTCCTGGCGACTGACGCATCGCATTTCCTGACCGGGATGGAAGTCCCGGTCGACGGTGGTCGTGTAATCTAGGTGTTTTGCCAACCACGAGGGAGACCGACACATGAAAATCCAGGCCGCCGTCCTGCGCGAGATGACCGATGCGCATCCGTTTGCCATGAGCCAGCCACTGAAGATCGAGGAACTCGATCTTGATCCGCCCGGCCCCGGCGAGGTGCTGGTGAAGATGAAGGCCGCTGGCCTGTGCCATTCGGACCTGTCGGTGATCACCGGTGTGCGTCCGCGTCCGGTGCCCATGGCACTGGGCCACGAGGCCTCGGCCGAAGTGGTGGAGGTCGGCAGTGGCGTGACCGATCTGCGTGCCGGCGATCTGGTGGTGCTGGTCTTCGTGCCCAGTTGCGGCCACTGCCTGCCCTGCATGGAAGGGCGGCCGGCGCTGTGCGAGCCGGGCGCGGCCACCAATACCCTGGGTGAGCTGCTGTCGGGCCAGCGCCGCCTGCATGACCGCGCCCAGCACGTCCACCACCACATGGGCGTGTCGGCCTTTGCCGATCATGCGGTGGTCTCGCGCCGCTCCTGCGTGAAGATCGAGGCCGATATCGATCCGGTACAGGCGGCCCTGTTCGGCTGCGCAGTGCTGACCGGCGTGGGCGCGGCCGTCAATACCGCCGAGGTCAAGGCCGGTACCACGGCGGCGGTGCTGGGCCTGGGCGGCGTGGGCCTGTGCGCGATGCTGGGGGCGCTGGCCTCCGGCGCGCGCGAAGTGATCGCGGTGGACCTGCACGACAGCAAGCTGGAAGTAGCGCGTGCGCTGGGCGCGACGGCCACCGTGAATGCCCGTGATCCGGATGCCGTGGCAAAGGTCAAGGAACTCACCAAGGGAGGCGTCGACTACGCCTTCGAAATGGCCGGCTCGGTGCAGGCCATGGAAGCGGCCTACCGCATGACCCGCCGTGGCGGCATGACGGTCACCGCCGGGCTGCCGGCGCCGAACCAGAACTGGGCGCTGCAGCAGGTCAGCCTGGTGGCCGAGGAACGCACCGTCAAGGGCAGCTATATCGGCTCCTGCGTGCCGGTGCGCGATATCCCGCGCTACATCGGCCTGTACCAGGCCGGCCGCCTGCCGGTGGACAAGCTCATGGGCGAGCGCCTGGCGCTGGCCGACATCAACCGCGGCTTCGACCGCCTGCATAGCGGGGAGGGGCTGCGCGACCTGATCGTCTTTTAACGCCGGGGGCCGAGGTCATCGGCCCCCGGCTTCACCCGGAGGAGACACGCATGACCATCATCACAATGCGGGCGGCACTGACCGCCTGCGCCTTCGCCACGCTGACTTTGTCGACCACGGCAGCACTGGCGCAACAGCCCATCGTCATCAAGTTCAGCCACGTGGTGGCCAATGACACGCCCAAGGGCAAGGGTGCGGAACGCTTCAAGGAACTGGCCGAGAAAGCGACCCATGGGCGCGTGAAGGTCGAGGTCTATCCCAACAGTACGCTCTACAAGGACAAAGAAGAACTGGAAGCCTTGCAACTGGGCTCGGTGCAGATGCTGGCGCCTTCCCTGGCCAAGTTCGGGCCGCTGGGGGCCAAGGAGTTCGAGGTCTTCGACCTGCCCTATATCTTTCCCAACAAGGAAGTGTTGAAGCGCGTGACCGAGGGGCCGATCGGGCAGGGTCTGTTCCAGAAGCTGGAAGGCAAGGGCATCAAGGGCCTGGCCTACTGGGATAACGGCATGAAGGTGATGACGGCCAACCGGCCGCTGCACAAGGTGGCGGACTTCCGGGCGCTGAAGATGCGCATCCAGTCGTCCAAGGTGTTGGACGAGCAGTTCCGGGCATTGAAGGCCAATCCGCAGGTGCTGGCGTTTTCCGAGGTGTACCAGGCCATGCAGACCGGGGTGGTGGATGGTAGCGAGAACACGCCCTCCAATGTCTATACCCAGAAGATGCATGAGGTGCAGTCCAACCTGACCGTGTCCGATCACGGGTATATCGGTTATGCGGTCATCGTCAACAAGAAGTTCTGGGAGGCGCTGCCGGTCGATGTGCGCAGCCAGCTCGAAGGGGCCATGAAGGAAGCCACGGTCTACGCCAATACCATCGCCCAGAAGGAAAATGACGATGCCCTGGCCGCCATCAGGGCCAGCGGCAAGACCAAGGTTTACACCCTTTCCGAGCAGGAGAAGGCCGAGTGGCGCCGCGCACTGCTGCCGGTGCACAAGACCATGGCCGCGCGGGTAGGGCAGGACCTGATCGATGCGATCTACAAGGAAAGCGAAGCTGCCGGCGTCAAGATGAACTGATTCGACGCAGTCAGGGTATGCCGCCACGGCCTGCAGCGATGCAGGCCGTTTTGCATGGGAGCGGCCGTCCTATTTCTTCTTGCGGGTGACGACGTAGCTCTCGGCCGCCGTGACGGCATTCTGCAGGGCTTCCATCTTGGAATTGCCTGGCTGGAAGTCGCCGAATTCGTGGGTCGTGCGATCCGGGAAGTCGATATGGACGAACGCCGTCCACTTGCCGTCAGTACGTAATACCGGGGTCAGCTTGATGGTGGCGTCGAGATACTTGCAGGCTATTGCGCCTAGGGTGGTGGACATCTTGCTTGGGAGCGGGACGGCGGCCGTTCTTCTGGAGGAGAGCCGACGCCTACAGTCTGTGGTGGCGAATCAAGTCACGAATGATGCCACAGCCTGACCAATCCTGCCTTGCAGCAGATCAGGCCTTTAAACCGTTTTACGAGTGATGCGGCAAGGGCGGGGCGCTCGTAGGGAATCGCGCCCCGCCTTATGGCTTGTCAGTCGATCTGCACGCTGCATCAATACGCGAGTCAGCTGGCTGCCAGTAGCAGGTCCAGGTTCTGTACTGCAGCACCCGATGCGCCCTTGCCCAGATTGTCGAAGACCGCGCACAGCAGGATGTGGCCTTCGGACGGGTTGCCGAAGACACCCAGCGTCATGTCATTGCTGCCGTTGTGGCGGGTCGGATCAAGCTGGGCCGTGGCGGCACTCTGTTCGGCGTCCAGTACCTTGACGTGACGCGCACCGGCGTAGTGGCTCTGCAGTGCGGCACGCAGCGACTCCAGGCTGGCGCCAGCCGGCAGCAGGCGTGTCTGCAGTGCGATGGACAGGACGATGCCCTGGCGGAAGGCGCCGTAGGCCGGCACGAAGATCGGCCGTTGCGTCAATCCGGCATGCAGCTGCATTTCCGGCGGATGCTTGTGCTGCAGGCCCAGGCCGTACAGCACGAAGGGCGCGGCGCTGGCGGCCTCCGGGCCTTCGTATTGCTCTACCTGCGGACGACCGCCACCCGAGTAGCCGGAGACGGCGTGGATGCTCAGCGGGTAGTCGGCCGGCACCAGTCCGGCTTGCACCAGCGGTCGCAGCAGCGCGATGGCGCCAGTCGGGTAGCAGCCGGGGTTGCTGACGCGGCTGGCGCTGGCGATCGCCTGCGGCTGTTCCGGTGCCATCTCGGGGAAGCCATAGACCCAGCCTGGGCTGGTGCGATGGGCCGAGCTGGCATCGATGACGCGTACCCGGGGATTCTCGATCAGTGCCACCGCTTCGCGGGCGGCGGCGTCGGGCAGGCACAGCAGGGCGATGTCGGCACTGTTGATGGCCTCGGCGCGCCGCCGCGCATCCTTGCGCTCGGCCGCCGGCAGGGTCAGGATGCGCAGGTCGTCGCGGCCGCGCAGGCGCTCATGGATCAGGAGACCGGTGGTGCCTTGGTCGCCATCGATGAAGATCAGGGGGAGATTGCTCACGGTGTACTCCAGTCAGCTGCAAGCGGTGGACGCGCCGGGGTGGAAGCGGAAGGCTCTGGCCTTGGCCCTGGCATGGCGCGGGAATGCCGATGCCTTGCATGGTGCGGCAAATCGTATAATTGGAAAAGTTGAATATTACAAAGAGATCGTTCAGATTTCCTGAACGTAAAAATATCAATGCCATTGTTGATGCCGGAGCCTTCCCATGCGTGAACTCAGTCTGGACCGCCTGCGTACCCTGGTCGCCATCGCCGACCTCGGTTCCTTCGCCGCCGCCGCGCGTCACCTGAACCTGGCGCCGCCCACGGTGAGCCTGCACATCAGCGAACTGGAGGCACGCATCGGCGCCCCCCTTTTGTTGCGCCAGCGCAGCCAGGTGCGGCCATCGGGCATCGGCGCCACGCTGGTGGCGCGGGCGCGGCAGTTGCTGGCGGGCGCCGAGCAGGCGCTGGAAGAAGTGCAGCGGCAGGTGCAGGGCCTGGCCGGACGGGTGCGCCTGGGTGCTTCCACCGGTGCCATCGCCTATCTGCTGCCGCAGGTGCTGGAACGTCTGGGCCAGCAGCATCCGGGCATCGATGTGCAGGTGCGCATCCTGACCTCGCAGGAGACGCTGGCGCAACTGGTGGAAGGGACGCTGGACATCGGCCTGGTGGCCTTGCCGCAGGCTCCGGTGGGCGGCCTGACGGTCAGGCCCTGGCGGCGCGACCCGGTGATGGCCTTCCTGCCAGCGGCGTGGCAGGCGCCGCGGGTGGTAACGCCGGCCTGGCTGGCGGCGCAGCCGCTGATCCTGAATGCGCCCGAGACGCGGCTCTCGCGCCTGACCACAGAGTGGTTCGCCAGCGGTGGGGAGCATCCGCTGCCGCGCATCGAGCTCAATTTCAACGACGCCATCAAGAGTCTGGTGGCGGCCGGTTACGGGGCCACCCTGCTGCCGCACGAGGCTGGTGCCCAGGGACGCGCCGTGCCACCGGACCCGCGCATCGTGATGCGACCGCTGCGCCCGGCGCTATGGCGGCCGTTGGGCATCGCCCATCGCGCCGGCCAGCCGGAACCGGCTACGCGCCATGTGCTGGAGGCACTGTGGGAGCTCAAGCAGCTCAGTTCGCGCGCTTGAGGGCTGGCGTCAGCCCCCTGAGGGTAGTGTCGGCCCTGTCAGTGCCGACAATGGCTGTCGTTGCCGACCCGCGGCATCGAAATTGTCGGCGTGCAGCCAGCGTTCGAAGCCCTGGCGTAGTGCCGGCCATTGGTCATCGATGATGGAAAACCAGGCCGTATCGCGACTGCGGCCGCGATAGACCACCGCTTGCCGAAAGATGCCCTCGAAGCAAAAGCCCAGCCGTTGCGCCGCCTGGCGCGAAGGACCATTGAGACTGTCGCACTTCCATTCGTAGCGGCGATAACCGAGGTCCTGGAAGACATGGCGCATCAGCAGGTAGTGCGCCTCGCTGGCCACGCGGCTGCGCTTGAGGCGGGGCGAAAACGCGATGTGACCGACCTCGATCACGCCGTGCGCCGGTTCGATGCGCATGAGTGCCATGCTGCCCAGGGCCATTCCGCTGGCCTGGTCGATTACGACGTAATGCAGCGGGTCCTGGCTGGCCTGCATCAGTTCGGCCTGGCACAGGTAGCTGGCCTCATCCGGGAAGGGGCCGCTCATCATGTAGGTCCAGTCGCGGCCGTCGGCGGCCTCGGCGAAGGCGGCATACAGTTGGGCTGCGTGGCGGGCGGGTTCGATGCGCTCCAGGCGACAGTAGCGGCCCTGCAGGGTCTGGATCGAAGGGCGCGGGCGCGGCTGCCAGTCGGGCAGGGCGGGGCCGATGTCTTGCTGGTATTCGTTGCGGCGGGGGCTGCTTGCGTGGTTCACGGTGGCTGTCCAGTGAGGGAGGGAAGTCTGGACAATAGCGCTTTCGTGGCATCATCATCAGTGCCAACAGAGGCACTTTTGATGGAGCCACGCAACATGAGTATGACACCTGTTTCCCTGCTCGCCTCACCTCTGGTGCCCGATGCTGCTGCCGGTTCACGCCAGCAGCAGTTGCTGGCCCGCTTCAAGCGCGCCATCCTGGATGGGCAACTGCCACCGGGCAGTCGTCTGCCTGCCACGCGCAGCCTGTGCGCGGACCTGCAGGTGGCGCGCAATACCGTGCTGGCGGTATACGAACAACTGGTGGCCGAAGGCTACGCCCGGGCCGATCGCCAGGGTACCCGAGTGGCCGCGCTGGCGGGGTCGGCGGTCCGCGCCGTGCAGCCGTCGCGCCAGGACAGTGGGCGCCAGTCGCGCCGCGTGACGACCATGACACCCACCCGCGATGCCGGGGACAGGGCGTTGCCGCTCACGCCGGGCATGCCGGCGCTGAACCGTTTTCCGCTCAATGCCTGGCTGCGCGCCCAGGAGCGCGCCTTGAAGCGGGCCGGACCGATGGCGCTGGCCTATGGCGATCCGCTGGGCGAGCCGGCCTTGCGTGAGGCCATTGCGCAATACCTGCGGGTGGCGCGGGGCGTGCGTTGCGAGGCGACCCAGGTGGTGTTGACCGAGGGTGCGCAGGGGGCTTTGTCCTTGTGCGTACGCCTGTTTGCCAATCCGGGCGAGCGGGCCTGGCTGGAAGACCCGGGTTATGGCGGAGTGCGCGCTGCTTTCCATGCGGGTGACCTGAAAATCCGGGCCATGCCGGTCGATGCCGAGGGCATCCTCATTCCCGAACGGGCTTGGCGCAGTCCGCCGCGACTGGTGCATGTGACGCCGTCGCACCAGTATCCCACCGGTGCGGTGCTGTCCTTGCCACGCCGGCTGGAACTGATCGCCCGGGCGCGCGAGTGCGGTGGCTGGATCATCGAGGACGACTACGACAGCGAATTCCGGCATCGCGGCCACCCGGTGCCCGCCATGCAAGGGCTGGTGCCGGACGCCCCGGTGTTGTATGTGGGCACGTTCAGCAAGACCCTGTTCCCGGGCTTGCGCATCGGTTTCCTGGTGTTGCCGGAGTCGGCGGGAGCGGGTGCCTGGCCGGCACTGGCGGAGCTGTTGCGCGGCGGGCATAGGCTGGAGCAGCTGGCGCTGGCCGAATTCATGGCCGGTGGTCAGTTCGCCCGCCATCTGGGGCGCATGCGGCGTCTCTATCGTGAGCGCCAGCAAGCACTGCGCGAGGCCTTGCAGCTATATCTGCCGGCGTATGAGGTATGGGGAGGTGATAGCGGTCTGCATCTGACGGTACGGCTGCCGCTGGATTGGCAGGATACGGCCGTCAGTGCGGCGGCACGGGCGGCGGGGATGAATGTCGGGGCGCTCTCATCGTTTTCAGCGCAGCCGCGCCAGGCCGTCAGCAATGGACTGGTGATCGGCTATGGCAATACGTCTTCGGAGCAGTTCTCACCCCTGATCCGGCGCCTGGCACAGGTGTTGCGCCGCGTCGGCAAGGCCTAGCGCAATCACAACGGTTCTGGCTGGTGCAGGCGTTGCTGCACACACTGGGTGACCAGGTCCATGTAGTCGGTGGCGCGCTGCGGCTTGGCGGCGTAGTAGATGCGGCTGTCCAGTTCACGGGCAAAATCGCAGGACAAGGGTGCGGCGGTAAACAAGACCAAGGGGATATGCGCCAGCGTCTGGTACACGCACAGGGTGCGCAGCAGCTCGTAGCCTTCGGTGCCGGGGAAGCTGCGCGGGTCCAGCAGGATCAGCGTGGGCAGGTCCCTGGCGCGGCACAGGGCTTGCGTGAGCAGGGAGGCATTGGCCAGTTCGGCATCATCGAACCATTCGAACTGGCAGGGCAGCTGGTTGCGCCAGAGCGCAAAGCGGGCCATTTCGATGGCATCGAGGTCGTCATCGATGACGAGGATGCGGGGCAGGTGATGGGTCAGGGACATGGCGGCCTCCTTGCTGTGATGTGAGCATCTTAGGAGAGGCCGGCGGGGGAGGATATCAGGGGCTTCCTGATGGCGTTCTGATGGCGAGGCTGCCTGGCGCTATTGTGGCGACACGAGGGCAGTCCGTGTCCGGAGGCGTTTTGCGCCGCGGCGTTCAGGCCTGGTCGCCGGCGCTGCCCTCGAACTGGCGGCCGTACTCGGCGCGGCGGGCCTGGTCGGACTCGATGAGCAGGCGGTAGCGGGTTTCCGAGACGCGCTGTTGCAGGACGGCCGCATAACGTTCGCGCTGCAGCCATTCGATGATCACCGAGGCGGTGATCACGATGATGGTGTAGACCAGGATCATGAAGACGTCCTTGTCGTTGAGTCCGTCCATCGTATAGAAGGGCTTGCGGAAGAAGAACATGGCCGTGGGGATGCTGATGGCCAGCAGGCCCAGCGAATACACGCAGCCGAACAGGTAACTCATGATGATGCAGTTGACGGCGAAGAACACCATCGACAGGGCCTCGTCCACGAAGGGCGCCAATGCGTAGCGCAAGCCGAAGGCGGCAACGAATCCGAAGGCGCTGACATAGAGCGGGCGGAAGCCTTGCGGACGCCAGCTCTTGGCGTTCTTCAATTTGATCAGGCTCATGAGGGCTTTGGCAGGGTGACGCGTCGTATTCATCTTCGTTCACATTACGCGGTCGCGCAATGTGCTCATGTTAAGAATCAAGTCTTTCAAAAGGCTGACCGGGCCACATTTTTTTGTGGGGGCGAAGGCCCGGCTTCGTTGTATTGCCGCATCAGCCTAGTGACGGCGATCCTTGAGGGGGGAGGAATGGCCCAGGTACTTGCGGCTCAGTTCATTGCCGTGGATCTCGATGCTGCGCTTGATGAACATCACGGTCTCGTTGGTGACGATCTCGCGTTCGTTGTCCACCGTGATGATGTGGTAGCAGTCACCCAGCCAGATCACCTTGCGCACCTCGGCATTGATGTGCTGGAGGATCACCTCGGCATTGCGCGGGGAGGCGGTTTCGTCGTCGATGGAGTGGATGATCAGGGTATCGGTGCGCACCAGGGGCAGCGATTTGCGGACGAAGGCGATCATGCGCAGCGCGGCGCGCAGGTGGCGGGCCGGGAGGGAAGCGGCGCCGACGGCGGCCACGCCATCCTTTTCCAGGGCGGCGGCGACGCGACGGCGCATCTCGTAGTTCTTGATGCCGTAGGGCTCGCTTTCCTTGTAGGACCAGTTGCGGATGCCCATGTCATAGACCACGGTCAACATCTTCCAGTACCACGGCACCGACCAGCCATCGTATTGCAACACCGGCGAGAGCAGCACCACCGATAGCAGGTCCTTGCTGCGGGCGGCCACCGCCAGGGCCAGGGTGGCGCCCATGGAAAGGCCACACAGGGAAACGGTCCTGAATTCTTCCTTGAGCCTTGCTACGCGGCTTTCGACCACCGCACACCAGGATTCCCAATCGGGTGAGACGCGTGGATTGGTCAGGGCGGCGGAGTAGTTGTCGATATTCAGAGCAATGACGGTGCAGCCGGCCTTCTTGAGCTGCTTGGGGATCGAGCCCATTTCGAGCTGTGAGCCGCACAGGCCGTGCAGCAGGATGACCGCATGATCCTTGTGGGGACCGCCATGGCGGTCGTCATTGCGGGCCTCGGCGACCTGCGTGCTGCTGTCGGTGGATGACTGTGAGTCCATAAATCTTCAAACGCATTCGCGCCATTAGCGCGTTTTGGCGAATCGTTCGCCCCCCGTTCAATACGAGTAAGCGGGCAGACGCTTGATCGCGTTCTGTTTCCCGGCTACTAATTCCGCTGCTGTCCTGGCGGTGACTTTTTGCGGAAGTCTAACTGCCAGAGGAAAATGTTTCCAGCGTTTATCGATAACATTCCCATGGTGCCGGCTGAGGGGAGGCAGGTCTTGCCAACCGGCAGGAATATGACCGAATCATGACACGATAACGTCACTGCACTGCAGTTGGTGCACAACACTTGGCTTTTGGTTCAGTATTATTTTCCACTAGACAACAATAATAGACAAATTTACCAAGGTATCGTTTGATTCAAACGGCAAAAAACCCTTCGCACCGGGATGCGAAGGGTGATCAGGAGGGACTAGGACCTGTGGAGGGGATCAGCCACGGCCTTCCAGATGGCCGTTGACCACGCGCACCTGGTCGCCGACGCGCCAGTTCTCATTACTCTGCGAGAAGCTGCGGGTCTTGCCGTTTTCCATGCGTACATCAACCACATAGCTGGTGGTGGCGCGCACGTTCTTTTCGACTTCGTTGCCGGCATAGCCGCCGCCGACTGCGCCGGCGATGGTGGCCAGGGTGCGGCCAGTGCCGCCGCCGATCTGGTTACCCAGCAGGCCACCGACCACGGCGCCACCGGCAATGCCCACACCGCTGGTGGGGGCAGCGTGGCGTACGGCGCGTACGCTGACCACTTCACCGCAGCTATTGCAGACGGCCGCAGCGCGTTGTACCGCCGGCGCGGCAGCCTGGGCCGGATAGGCCGATTGCTGCGGCTGGTAGGACGGCGAGCGCTGGGCCTGCTGCTGGGCTGCCACGGCATTGGCCGGCGTGCCCGGCGCTTGTGCATTCTGATCCAGCGCTGCCAGTTGCTGCGGAGAATTCTCGCTCTTGGACGTGGGCAACAGGCCGGTCATGGCGGCCACGCCAATCAGGCTGACCAGGATCACGGCGACGGCGGCACCGGCCATCAGGGGATGCAGGCGACCAGAAGATGTCTTGGCGACGGCGTTGTTGCTCGGGTTCAGGTTTTGTGTAGTGTTGGTTTCCATGATGACCTCTCTAGTTGTTCTCTTGTTGTTGAAGATTGGATGACTGGATTATGGAGTGGTCATCGGCCAAAAAAAATCCCGATTCTGTGTCAGTTGTAAAAACTTGTAATGAGGCAAGGGCAGCGCGGGGGACGGGTTTGCGGGATGACAACAGCTATCCCGCCGTGCGGGCCCCAGTGCAGAGGAGAGGGCGCGGGAGGCGGAAAATGGTGCGGCAAATGAAAGGGGGACGGCAATGCTGCCGTCCCCCTGGGGTTTCAACGCCTGGCAGTCAACTCCCTGCCATCAGTCTTCGCGGCGCAGGTGCGGGAACAGGATCACGTCACGGATGTTGGGCGAATCGGTGATGAGCATCATCAGGCGGTCGATGCCGATGCCGCAGCCGCCGGCCGGGGGCATGCCGTATTCCAGGGCGCGGATGTAGTCGGCGTCGTAGTACATGGCTTCCTCGTCGCCGGCATCCTTGGCGGCCACCTGGGCCTGGAAGCGGGCGGCCTGGTCTTCGGCGTCGTTCAACTCGGAAAAACCGTTCGCGATTTCACGGCCGGTGATGAACAGTTCGAAGCGCTCGGTGATGCCCGGCACCGTGTCGGAGGCGCGCGCCAGCGGCGAGACTTCGACCGGGTAGTCGATGATGTAGGTCGGGTTCCACAGCTGCGACTCGGCGGTTTCCTCGAACAGCGCCAGTTGCAGCGCGCCGATGCCGGCGGCGGCCAGCGGGGCCTGATCGGCCTTGACGCCGAACTTCTTCAGTTCGGTGCGCAGGAAGTCGATGTCGGCCAGTTGCTCGGCGGTGTAGTTGGGCGCGTACTTGAGGATGGCGCCGGTGATGGTCAGGCGGTCGAAGGGCTTGGACAGGTCCAGCTCGCGGCCCTGGTAGGTCAGCACGGCGGTGCCGTGGGCATCGATGGCGGCCTGGCGGATCACCTGTTCGGTGAAGCCCATCAGCCACTGGTAATCCACGTAGGCGGCGTAGAACTCCATCATCGTGAACTCAGGGTTGTGACGCGGCGAGACGCCTTCATTGCGGAAGTTGCGGTTGACCTCGAAGACGCGCTCGAATCCACCCACCACCAGGCGCTTCAGGTACAGCTCAGGGGCGATACGCATGAACATCTGCATGTCCAGCGCATTGTGGTGGGTGATGAAGGGCTTGGCCGCGGCGCCGCCCGGGATGGGGTGCAGCATCGGGGTTTCCACTTCCATGAAACCGTTGGTTTCCATGAAGCGGCGGATCGACGACATCGCGGCGGTACGGGCCTTGAAGGTGCGGCGGGTTTCCTCGCTCATGATCAGGTCGACGTAGCGCTGGCGGTACTTCATTTCCTGGTCGGCCAGGCCGTGGAACTTGTCGGGCAGCGGGCGCAGCGACTTGGTGATCAGCTTGAGCTTGGTGACCTTCACCGACAGCTCACCGGTCTTGGTCTTGAAGAGGGTACCTTCGGCGCCCAGGATGTCGCCCAGGTCGTAATGCTTGAAGGCGGCCATGGCGTCTTCGCCGGTGACGTCACGGGTCACGTAGAGCTGGATGCGGCCATCGGCGCGCACGCCAGAGGCGTCCTGCAGGGTGGCGAAGGCCGCCTTGCCCATGACCCGCTTCAACATCATGCGGCCGGCCACGGTGACGGTCACCGGTTCGGCTTCCAGCGCTTCGTTCTCGAAGTCGTCGTATTGCGCGTGCAGGTCCGCGGCATTGTTGGCCGGACGGAAATCGTTGGGGAAGGCGATACCCTGTTCGCGGATGGCGGCCAGCTTGGCGCGGCGCTCGGCGATGATGCTGTTCTCGTCGGCTGCCGGCTGGGCGGCGGGGGTGTTTTGCGTGGTCATGGTTGGAATTCTTGAGGTTTGAACGGTAGCTCAGTCAGCGGCCGGCCGCGCAAGGGCTGCGCGGCCGGTGTGGATCAGACGCCCTGTTTCAGCGAGGCTGCGATGAAGTCGTCGATGTCGCCATCAAGCACGGCCTTGGTGTTGCCGGTTTCGAAGTTGGTGCGCAGGTCCTTGATGCGGGACTGGTCCAGCACGTAGGAGCGGATCTGGTGGCCCCAGCCGACGTCGGTCTTGGAGTCTTCCAGCTTCTGTTGCTCGCTCATGCGCTTGCGCAGTTCCAGTTCGAACAGCTTGGCGCGCAGCATGTCCCAGGCTTCGGCCCGGTTGCGGTGCTGGCTGCGGTCGTTCTGGCATTGCACGACGATGCCCGAGGGACCGTGCGTCAGGCGCACGGCGGAGTCGGTCTTGTTGATGTGCTGGCCACCGGCACCGGAGGCGCGGTAGGTATCCACGCGCACGTCGGCCGGGTTGATCTCGATCTCGAAGGATTCATCCACCTCGGGGTAGACGAACAGGCTGGAGAACGAGGTGTGGCGGCCATTGGAGGAGTCGAACGGCGACTTGCGCACCAGGCGGTGCACGCCGGTCTCGGTGCGCAGGAAGCCATAGGCGTAGTCGCCCTCGACCTTGATGGTGGCGGTCTTGATGCCGGCCACTTCACCGTCGGACTGTTCCATGATCTCGGCCTTGAAGCCCTTGCGCTCGCAATAGCGCAGATACTGGCGCAGCAGCATGGAAGCCCAGTCCTGGGCTTCGGTACCACCGGCGCCGGCCTGGATGTCGATGAAGCAGTTGTTGGCGTCCATGGGGCCGCTGAACATGCGGCGGAATTCCATCTCTTCCACCAGCTTCTTCAGGTTCTCGGTATCGGCCTCGATGGCGACGATGGTGTCCTCGTCCTTTTCCTCGCGTGCCATCTCGAAGAGGTCGCGGGCATCGGTGAGTTCACTGTCGATCTTGATGAGGGTGTGGACGATCGCTTCCAGCGATTTCTTTTCCTTGCCGAGGTCCTGGGCCCGCTTCTGGTCGTTCCAGACGTTGGGGTCTTCCAGTTCGGCGTTGACTTGCTCGAGTTTCTCCGACTTCACATCGAAGTCAAAGATACCTCCGTAGCTCGATGGCGCGGGTGGCCAGATCGTCGAGCAAGGATTGGAGGGAATTGAGGCGTTCTGCTTCCATGATGGTTTCTTTTGCGATCAAACCGCACATTATACAAGAGGAGCAGGGGAGTTTCATCCCCGTCACGGGCCTGTCATCTTTGCTCGCTACCATCGGCGCGCTTGTTTGACTGACAAACGCCTGACGGCCTCACCGGCCGCCGCCTGCTGAGTGCCGACCATGTGTCGCTTAATACGGAGAAACCCAAGATGAGACAGCCTGCCCCCACCGCCATCCAACCCGGCATCCAAGCCGCCGACCAGCCGCAAGCCGGCCGCCGCAGCCTGCTCAAGGCATTTACCGCCGCGCCGTTGCTGCCGCTGGCCGGTGGCCTGTCCGCCAGTGCGCTGCTGGCCGCTTGCGCCACGCCCGGTGCCGGCAAGCCCTTCGCCTCGGCGCGCTTCACCGGCATGCCGGCCCCGACCCTGGACAATCCGGCCGCAATGGCCTCCACCACCGTCGGTTCGGCCCTGGAAGTGAGCTTCGCCGACGGCAGCAAGCAAAGCTACAAGCTGGCCTACCAGCCCTTCTTCATGACCGGCGACATGGTGCCGGACGGCCGTGGTGGCAGCATCCTGGCCGGCGGCTACCTGGACATCAACAACCAGCCCATCGTCGACCGCTCGGTGGCGGGCCGTGAGCGCCAGTTCTTCTCGGACTGCCCGGACGGCTCGTCGCTGTTGACCGTGCAGGGCGCCAAGGTCCCCGGCGTGAAGGGCAATGCGGTGTTTGCCGTGGTGCAATTCGAATACACCACCCGCGACCAGAAGCAGGCCGCCATGTACGGCCAGTTGCCTTCCCCGATCGCCGTGCTCACCCTGGACCAGGACCCGTCCTCGGGCAAGCTGTCGCTGGTGCAATACCACAACGTCGATACCTCCCAGGTCAACGGCCTGTGGATCACCTGCGGGGCCAGCCTGTCGCCCTGGAATACGCACCTGTCCTCGGAAGAATATGAACCGGACGCCTCGGCCATCGCCGCCAACCCGCAGTTCAAGGCCTTCAGCAAGAACCTGTACGGCGACGAAAACCGCGCCAACCCCTACCACTACGGCCATCTGCCGGAAGTGACGGTCAATCCGGACGGCACCGGCTCCATCAAGAAGCATTACTGCCTGGGCCGTATTTCGCACGAACTGGTGCAGGTCATGCCGGACCAGCGCACCGTCCTGATGGGCGACGACGCCACCAATGGCGGCCTGTTCATGTTCGTCGCCGATCGCCCTGCCGACCTGTCCTCCGGCACGCTCTATGTGGCCCGCTGGGAGCAGGTCTCGGGCGTCGGCCCGGGCGCCGGCAAGCTGTCCTGGGTGCGCCTGGGCAGCGCCACCAGTGCCGAAGTCAAGGCCATGGCCGAGCGCTACAAGGCCTCCGACATCATGGATATCCGCACCACCGACCCGGCCGACGGTTCCTTCTCCAGGATTCCCTTCAACGGCAAGTTCAACTGGGTGCGCGTCAAGCCGGGCATGCAGAAGGCCGCCGCCTTCCTGGAAACCCACCGCTACGCCGCCCTGGCTGGTGGCAGCCTGGGCTTCACCAAGATGGAAGGCACCACCGTCAACGCCCGCGACAAGATCGCCTATTCGGCCATGTCGTATATCCAGACCTCGATGCTCAACGGCTCCGGCCACATCAAGGTCGAAGGCCCCAAGGCCGGTGCCGTGTATGCGCTGAACCTGCGCGGCGGCCAGCGCGATGCCGGCGGCAATGTCATCGACAGCGAATGGGTGGCCATCGACATGGCCCCGCCGGCCGCACTGGTGGGCGTGGACCTGAAGACCCCGGATGCCCTGGGCAACCTGGCCGACCAGGAACACATCGCCAATCCGGACAACATCAAGTTCTCCGAAAAGCTGCGCACGCTCTTCATCGGCGAAGACAGCGGCATGCACGTCAACAACTTCCTGTGGGCCTACAACGTCGATACCAAGGCGCTCACCCGCGTGCTGTCCTGCCCGGCCGGTGCCGAATCGACCGGTCTGCATGCAGTCGATGAAATCCACGGCTGGACCTACGTCATGAGCAACTTCCAGCACGCCGGTGACTGGGAGAAGGGCTTGCACGACAAGGTCAAGGACAAGCTCGATCCGCTGGTACGGGCCAACTACAAGGATCGCTTCGGCGCCACGGTCGGTTATCTGACCGGCGTGCCGCTCTCGACCAAGGCCTGAGCCGGCGTCGGCGCTTGCCCTCGGCCTCGCGGCGGGCCGGTACGGAACGCATTCTGCTAGGATCAGTCCTATCAGCTCGTTTCGTCCCGCCCGCCGATGACAACCAGAAAGCTGCTTCCTCTCCTGCTACCGTGGGTCGCCTTGCTGGCGGCCTGCGCCAGTTCCCCCGCGCCGCACGGCCAGGTCAGGGGCGCCGATGCCAGTTCGCGTGAAATGGGTCAGTCCGACAGCAATCGCGTGGCGACCCTGGCCATGCGCGCCAATCTGGAGAGTCTTTATCTGCTGATGTCCAAGCTGTATCGGCGCAATCCGGCCGAATGGAAGAAGACCGCGACCACCCGGGAAGAGGCCGAAAAGAAGGTGCGCGACGCCATCGAACAGCGCCAGCCCTGGCCGGAACTGCAGGGCAAGCGCGACATCGCGGCCATGACGCTGGCCTTGTCGCCGGATTTCAAGGGGGATAGGGTAGCAGCCTTCATCGATGCCACTGCCGACATGATCATCGTCGCCCACGGCAACAAGATCGAGTTCTTCCTGGTCGACGGGCTGGACGCCCAGCATCTCTACAACGCCGCCCGCAACGTCGAAATCGCCGCCTGGGTGCTGGCCAGCCGACGCAATGCCGCCGGTGCGCCGCTGCTGCTCTCGGACGAAATCGGCGGCGACGTGCGCAACCTCAGTTTCGAGCGCGAGTTCGGCAAGATCGTCGGGCGCCTGGACCTGATGGCCGAATTCAGTACCGAGCGCTACCGCCGGGCCGGCATCAGCTATGTGCAGAACCTGCTGGGCGGGTCGTTCCTGCAGTTCCTTCCGGTGCGGTAATGTCCGCCCCCGCGCCGGCCGCGCGCGCCGGTGCGATCACATAACAGCCGCGGCCACTGCCCTTGGCGGCGTACATGGCCTTGTCGGCGGCCTGCAACAGACTGTCGGCATCGCAACTGCCGTCGCAGACGGCAATCCCCACCGAGACACCCAGCTGATACTCCCCCTGCGCCAGGTGTAGCGGTTCGGAGACGGCCTTGATGCATTTCTCGGCCAGCACCTGGGCGCCATGTTCATACGGCTGCCCCAGGTCGGTCACCAGCAGCACGAATTCATCGCCGCCCACCCGCGCCAGCGTGTCGCCATGCCGCGCCACCTGGCGCAGGCGCCGGGTGACTTCCTGCAGCACCAGGTCGCCGGCCTTGTGGCCCAGGGTATCGTTGATCGGTTTGAAGCCATCCAGATCCAGGAACAGCAGGGCCACGCCGCTGCGCTCGCGGCAGGCATGGGTGAGCGCGGCCTCCATGCGCTCGGCCAGCATCATGCGGTTGGGCAGGCCGGTGAGCACATCGTGGTGGGCTTGATGCTGCAATTCGGCCTGGTGCAGCTTGAGTCGCGTCAGCAGGCCATTGAAGGCCATGGTCAGATGGCCTACTTCGTCGCGCCGCTCCACCGGCAAGGGCGCCATTGGCAGTTCCCCGCGTGTCATGCGGTCAGCCAGCGCGGCGGCCCGCCGCAGTGGTCGGAAGAACCACAGATAGGCCAGTACCAGCAGCAGCACCACCATGAAGCCCTGGATCACGCCGCCGCGGGCGATCAGGGCGCGGGTACGCTGTACGGTCGGCAGGGCCGCCGCCAGCGGCATGGTGACCGCCACCAGCCAGGGGGTGCCGGGTACCGAGGCAAAGGCCTTGATTTCGTTGACGCCATTGGCGGCGATACCGACGCCATTGCCCCGGTAACCCGCCAGTGCCTGGTCCATCAGCACATCCCGGCCCGCAGGCGGGAGCTGGGTGAACATCAGGGCTTCGTCGCTGGAGGCGATGATCATCTTCTGCTGTGGCGACACCAGCAGGAAGCTGCCGGTTGGCCCCAGCCGCGCCTGTTGCAGATGATCCAGGAAGCCTGGGGCATTGAGTTCGCTGCTGCCGCCCAGGATCGCCACGATGCGTCCACTGGCGTCGCGCAGCGGCGTGAGCATGGCCATGATGGGCTTGCCGCTGGCCGGGCTGCTCAGTGGCGGGCACAGTACGGTGGCGCCTTGCAGCACGCGCTCGTAATCGGCGTAGCGGGTCAGGGAAAGTGCACGACGGCCATTCAGCGTCGGGTAATCGACCACGATCATGCCATTGCCGTCGGCGACGAACAGTCCCTGCGCGAACAGCGGTTGCAGTTGCTGGTGCTCCTGCAGCCATGCCCGCAGTGAGGCGTGGTCCTGGAGCAGGGCAGGTGGCAGGTGGCTGGCCAGGCGTTCGAGGTAGCTGGTACGCTCCTGCACCCGGTAGCCGATGTCCTGCGCCAGGTAACTGGCGATGGTGCTCTGCTGATCGGCGGCAACCTGGGCCTGCTCTTTTTCGAGGAAGTCGATCAGGATGTGGTAGCGCAAGACTGCGCTCACCGCGATCAGCATGATGCCGAACAGGGTGAGACGGGTCACCAGGCTGCAGTGGATGCGCTTGATTTTCATCGGGGATGCTCTTGTTGTTATTTTTGAAGCGCTCTTCTGCCCACGCCTTCTGTTCATCCGGCTGATACGTGAGATCGCAACATCAGATCGAAAAATCAGACAGAAAGTCGCTCCAAGCCAACATTGTGCCACTGCAACGCCTGCATGTCGGATTTTTTTGCGCTGTTTCCCTGTCGCAATCCTTGTCTGGCAAGGCTTTGCAGGCGTTGCAGCCGGTTGCTCAGGCCGGCTCGGCGTGTTCCACCATCAGTTGCACGGTGGTCTTGCCGTTGTACTCGTTGGCATCCAGGCGGAACGCCACCCGGGCGTGGTCGGGCAGGGCCTCGGTATGGCCGAACCAGATGGCGTCGTACTTGCGACCGTTTTTCTCCAGTTGCAGCTTGAGATGCTTGTCCTTGAGGATGCGCTGGCTGAGCACCCGGAAGTGATCGCAGAAGACCGGCGGCGCAAAGCCCTGGCCCCAGACCTGCTGGTCCATCAGGCCGATGAATTCCACCGAATAGTAGGCCTCCTCCAGCACGCCATCGGTCTCGATGACGCGCTCCAGCTGGTTCTGCGTGAGCCAGTCGCGGCCCACGGCCTCGAAGGCCTCGGCGAAGGCATCGAAGGCCTCCGCATGGAGGGTCAGACCGGCCGCCATGGCGTGGCCGCCGAACTTGGTCATCACCGAAGGGGCGTGCTTGGACACCAGGTCCAGCGCGTCGCGCAGGTGGAAGCCTGCAATCGAACGGCCCGAGCCCTTGATGAAACCTTCGTCGCCCGGCGCGAAGGTGATGGTGGGGCGATAGAACTTGTCCTTCAGGCGCGAGGCCACGATGCCGATCACGCCCTGGTGCCAGGACGCATCGAAGACGGCGATGGTGCGGCGGTCGGCCGGGTTGAAGTCGTCCAGCAGCAAGAGGGCGGTGTCCTGCATGCCGGCCTCGATGTCGCGCCGCTCGCGGTTGATGGCATCCAGTTGCTGGGCAATCGCCCAGGCCCGGCCTTCGTCGTCGGTGGTCAGGCATTCGATGCCCAGCGCCATGTCGGCCAGGCGGCCGGCGGCATTCAGGCGCGGCCCCACGGCAAAGCCCAGGTCGAAGGGCGTGGCGCGGCGGGCTTCGCGCCCGGCGGCGCGGAACAGGGCGGCGATGCCCGGATGCATCTTGCCGCTGCGCATGCGCTTCAAGCCCTGCGCCACCAGGATGCGGTTGTTGGCGTCCAGCTTGACCACGTCAGCCACGGTGCCCAGCGCCACCAGGTCCAGCAGGGAGTCCAGGCGCGGCTGGGTCTGGGCATCGAAGAGCCCACGCTTGCGCATCTCGGCGCGCAGCGCCAGCAGCACGTAGAACATCACGCCCACGCCAGCCAGGTTCTTGCTGGGGAAGCCGCATTGCGGCTGGTTCGGATTGACGATCACCCGGGCGTCCGGCAGGGCATCGCCGGGCAGGTGGTGATCGGTGACGACCACGTCGATGCCGCGTCGCTTGGCTTCGGCCACGCCGTCAATGCTGGCGATGCCGTTGTCGACAGTGACGATGATGTCGGGATTCTTTTCGCGCACCGTCAGTTCGACGATCTCGGGGGTGAGCCCGTAACCGTATTCGAAGCGGTTGGGTACGATGTAGTCGACCTGCGCGCCCAGCAGGCGCAGCCCGCGCAGGCCGACTGCGCAGGCGGTGGCGCCGTCGCAGTCATAGTCGGCCACGATGACCAGCTTCTTGCCGGCGGCAATGGCGTCGGCCAGGTAGCTGGCGGCAGCGTCGATGTGCAACAGGCCGGCGGGTGCGTACAGGGCATTGAGCTCGCTGGCCAGCTCGCGCGCGGTGGACAGGCCGCGCGCCGCGTACACCCGTGCCAGTACCGGGTGGACGCCTTCGGCGATCAATTGGTCGGCCTGGCCGGGATGATAGGGGCGGGTGGCGACGCGGATCATACCGAACGCTCCGCCAGCAGCGCCAGCGAGGGCTTGCGCCAGAAGCGGCGCAAGGCACCACGGGTAACGGCGACTTCGACCAGGCGGTCGGAACCGGTCAGGATCAGATTCAGCGACGCCAGCGTATCGGCCTGCAGCGAGACCAGCAATGGCGCCAGCCACTCACGGTCCAGGTGTTCCAGGTGCTGCAGCCACAGGCCCCATTCCTCGGCCAGCGCGGCCTCGGCCAGTGCATCCAGTACCAGCAGGCGATGTCCGTCACCGCGCACGACTTCGTTCACCTGGTTCGCATTGGCAGCAGCCTGGTCCCCCTGCTGGCCAGCGCCGAAGGCGCGCATCCAGCCGCGCAGGCCAAAGCGGGCAACATAGTTGTCCTTCACGGCGGCACCGGCATCGGCCCCGCCCCAGATCCAGATCGAATTGACCGCCTTCTGGCCCCGCATTTCGCGCTGTTCGTTGAGCGCTTCGGCAAACCACTGCATCTGCACCTCGTTCTGCAGCTTGCGCCAGGCCAGCTCGCCCGGGCCTTCCGGCATCCAGATGTCGACATTGCGGCCGCTGGCGGCGCTCGGCGTGGAGGTGCGCAGGCCGGCCCAGGCGTCGGCGCGGATGAACCAGGTGCGGGCGTCGCCATACACCAGCTCGTGGCCGATCTCGGTAAACAGCGGCAGGGCGGCGGCGAACAGGCGCTGCGATTCTTCCTCTTCCAGCTGCAACTGGCCGATATCGGTCAGCACCAGGTGGTCGCGGGCCACGTGGATATGTGCCGGGTGCAGCACGAACCAGTGACCGGCGGCGGGTGCGAGGCCCAGGCCTTGCATCAGCGCGGCGGCGGCTGAGGGACTGGAATCCTGCGGAGCAGGCGGCAGGCCGAAGCGGCGGGCCAGCCAGTGTTCATGCGGCAGGGCGCGCGAAAACGGATCGTGTGACTGCAGTGGTGCCGCCTTGCCACGACCCAGCAGCATGGCCAGGGAGGGTGCCTTGCTCTGGCGCAGCAGGTCGCGCGCCAGCTCGGCCGGGGGCAGGGCGAAGGGAACGAGGATGTCGAGATGATTCATGGGGCGCTATTTTAGCGGCTGGCGGGCCGCTTGGCCTGGGCGCCCCCTGCACAAAGCTTCACTTATGTGACTTAAGGCCTTTAAAAAACCGCTCAAGACTTGTTCCAGGCCTGTTTGGCGCGCTGGCGCACCAGCATGCGCACGCTCTCGGGCATGGGTGTGCGGGCGCCGTTGGTCTCGGCCGACAGCCACAGGCTGTCCTCGAAATGGGGCAGCATGCGCGGGGTGATGAAGCGGCTGCGGATGGCGTTCACATGGCGGTCGCCCTGGGCCGTCTGCTGGGTGATGTAGAAGCGCTGCGGCACGATCAGGTGCAGATATTCCTTGGCCCGCGTCATGGCCACATACAGCAGCCGACGCTCTTCGGCGATCTCGGCCTCGCTGCCGGTGGCCAGGTCGGAGGGGATGCAGCCGTCCACCACGTTCAGGACATGCACCGAGCGCCATTCCTGGCCCTTGGCGGAGTGGATGGTGGAGAGTGTCAGGTAATCCTCATCCCGATAGGGCGGGGCCGAAAAGTCGCTGCTGGATTCGGGCGGGTCCAGCGTCAGCTCGGTGAGGAATTTCTCGCGCGAGGCATAGCCCCGGGCCAGGGCAGCCAGTTGCTCGATGTCGGCGGCGCGGGCGTCGGCGTCCTCGTAACGCTGCTCCAGCTGCGGCAGATACCAGTCGCGGGCGGCGTTGATGTCGGTCGGCCAGGCCGCGCTGGCGCGCCGCATCAGGGCATAGGTATCGGCAAAGGCCTGCCACTGCAGGGCGATGTTGGCCGGGGCGCCGAAGTGGAGCAGGACATCGGCCGGGTCGGCGGCGCCGGCCATCAGGTCCAGCACCTTGCGGGCGGTGGCCGGGCCGACCCCGGGAATCAGTTGCAGGGCACGCAGGCCGGCCATGCGGCCGCTGGGGTTGTGGGCCAGTCGCAGCAGGGACAGCAGGTCCTTGATGTGGGTGCTCTCCAGGAACTTGAGCCCGCCGAACTTCACGAAGGGGATGTTGCGGCGGACCAGTTCCAGCTCCAGCGCGGCGCTGTGGGTGGCAGTGCGGAACAGCACGGCCTGGGACTTGAGCGTCAGCCCTTCTTCGCGATGCGCCAGGATGCGGTTGGCGACCCAGCGCGCCTGTTCGGCTTCGTCGGGGATGACCACCAGCTGCGGTTTCTGCGAGGAGGGTTTGTCACTCCACAGGTTCTTGAAGTGACGTTCCGGGGCATCGGCGATGACCGCATTGGACGCCTGCAGGATAGGCTGCGTGGAGCGGTAGTTCTGTTCCAGCGTCAGCAGCCGCGCCGGCTGGGTGAACAGCGCGGGCAGGTCGAGGATGTTGCGCACCGTGGCGCCGCGGAAGGAATAGATCGATTGGGCGTCGTCGCCGACGGCGGTCACACCCGCGCCATCGGGCTTCATGCGCTGCAGGATCTCGGCCTGCAGGCGGTTGGTGTCCTGGTACTCATCGACCAGCACGTGGTCGAAGCGGGCGCTGACGGACTGCGCGATCTCCGGATCGGACAGCATATCGGCCCAGAACAGCAGCAGATCGTCGTAATCCAGTACGTGCTGGGCTTCCTTGGCGTCCACATAGCGGGCGAAGAGTTCGCCCAGTGGCCGCTCCCACTCACGGCACCAGGGGAAATGGACCTGCAGCACCTGCGCCAGGTCCTGG
Organism: Herbaspirillum sp. AP02; assembly: GCF_015767275.1. Taxonomy (GTDB): domain Bacteria; phylum Pseudomonadota; class Gammaproteobacteria; order Burkholderiales; family Burkholderiaceae_D; genus Herbaspirillum. The sequence goes on along the minus strand of NZ_JADWMY010000004.1, from coordinate 148,035 downwards.
CGGGTATTGACGGCCCGCGAATAGATCGCCAGGCAGGTGGCCTTGAGCGGAAAGCGCTTGTCGGTAGAGGACAGACCCATCTCGTGGCGCAGCAGGCCCATCAGGTCTTCCGAATCACCGCGATCCTGGATGGTGAAGTCGTCTTCCAGCCCGATCACGCTGGCGTAGTCGCGCAGCAGGCGCGCGCCGATGGCGTGGAAGGTGCCGGACCAGGGCAGTTGCGGCGGGGCATCGCCAGCGGCCAGGCCCAGTACCTGGCGGATCACCTGGCCCACGCGGCGGCCCATGTCGCCGGCGGCGCGGCGCGAAAAGGTCAGCAGCAGGATGCGTTGCGGTTCGGCGCCCTCCAGCACCAGCCGCGCCACCCGGTGCGCCAGGGTATTGGTCTTGCCCGAACCGGCGCCGGCCACGATCAACAGCGGCGTCTGCTGCGCCGGCGGCAGGCCGCTGCCGTGCTCGACGGCGGCGCGCTGTTCGGCATTGAGGCGGGCGAAGGGATCGCGCTCCCGCGCAGCGTCGTCGGCAGCGGCGCTCGGGTGGGCGGTCTGGGAGCGGGTAGGCGAGGACGCCGGCGCTTCCCGGGTGAGGTCTGGCAGCATGGGTGAGGGGCAGTTCAGGTGGAGACCGTGCAGGGCGGCCTTTGAGGGGCGGGCACAGGTGGGTACTGTATATATAACCAGTTCATGATGCAACAGCTGGCGTGCGGCGGAGATGAAACAGTTTGCGCAGCAAGCCGCGAACCTCTGCCATGGAAGTGAATCTATAGGCTGCACGCGGGAACGTGCGCAAGTGAAGGGCAGGGGCCAGGGATGGGCCGGCTGTCCATTCTGTGGCAAACTTCGCGCTTTGTCTTCGCCCGTGTTGGCGTGCGGCGGGTCCGGTTTCGACGGGATTTCGCCGGCACATTTTGCAGGCCCTCTCCCGGAGCAATTTTGAGTCTGATTAAAAACCTGCCGTTCGAATGGCTGGTCGGTATCCGCTACACGCGGGCCGGCAAGCGCAGCGGTCGCAACAGTTTCATTTCCTTTATTTCCCTCATTTCCATGGCCGGCATCGGCCTGGGCGTGGCCGCGCTGATCGTGGTGCTGTCGGTGATGAACGGTTTCCAGAAGGAAGTCCGTGACCGCATGCTCTCGGTGCTGGCGCATATCGAGGTGTTTGACGCCTCCGGTTCCATGAAGGACTGGCAGAGCGTGGCCAAGCAGACCTTCCAGAACAAGGAAGTGCTGGGCGCGGCGCCCTATGTCTCCGGCCAGGCCATGATGACCCGCGACGACAATCTGCGCGGGGTGCTGGTGCGCGGCGTGCTGCCGGAAGAGGAGCCCAAGGTCTCGGATGTGGCACGCCAGATCAAGCAGGGCAGTTTCGATTCCCTGAAGCCCGGCGCATTCGACATCGTCCTCGGTAGCGAGCTGGCGCGTGGCATGCGCGTCGGCCTGGGTGACAAGATCACCGTGATCGTGCCGCAAGGCCAGGTGACCCCGGCCGGGGTGCTGCCACGCCTGAAGCAGTTCACCGTGACCGGCATCTTCGAGGCCGGGCATTACGAGTTCGATTCCTCGCTGGCCTTCATCCACCTGCAGGACGCCGAGACCCTGTTCCGCATGGATGCGCCCACCGGGGTGCGCCTGCGCATCCGCGACATGTTGCAGGCGCCGGAGGTGACCCAGGAGCTGGCGCGCACCCTCAGCGGCGACCTCTACCTGCGCGACTGGTCGCAGCAGAACAGCAACTGGTTCGCCGCTGTCAAGACCGAGAAACGCATGATGTTCATCATCCTCACCCTGATCATCGCGGTGGCGGCCTTCAACCTGGTCTCCACGCTGGTGATGACGGTCACCGACAAGCAGGCCGACATCGCCATCCTGCGCACGCTGGGGGCGTCGCCCGGTTCCATCATGAAGATCTTCGTGATCCAGGGGGCGCTGGTGGGCCTGATCGGTACTGCCGCCGGTATCGCCCTGGGCGTGGCGGTGGCACTGAACATCGATGTGCTGGTGCCGGCCATCGAGCACGCCTTCCATGTGCAGTTCCTGCCCAAGAGTATTTATGTGATTTCCGAATTGCCCTCCGACCTCATCTGGTCGGACGTCTATATCATCGGCGGCGTGGCCGTGGTACTGGCTTTCCTGGCCACGCTGTACCCGAGCTGGTCGGCAGCCCGCGTCAAACCGGCGGAGGCGCTGCGCTATGAATGATTCCATCCTGAACCGCCAGGCCGTGCTGAGCGCACGCGGCCTGGGCAAGACCTTCACCCAGGGAAAATATTCGGTGAAGGTGCTGGGCAATGTGGATATCGATGTCTACCACGGCGAGCAGGTCGCCATCGTCGGCGCTTCCGGCTCCGGCAAGTCGACCCTGCTGCACCTGCTGGGCGGGCTGGATACCCCCAGCGCCGGTACCGTGAGCTTGCAGGGCAAGGACTTTGCCAGCCTGGGCGAGCGCGAGCGCGGCGCGCTGCGCAACCAGTCGCTGGGCTTTGTCTACCAGTTCCACCACCTCTTGCCGGAATTCTCGGCGCTGGACAACGTGGCCATGCCGCTGATGATCCGCCGGGTCAAGCGCGCCCAGGCGCAGGAGCAGGCGCGCGAGATGCTGGACAAGGTCGGCCTGGCGCAGCGCGTGACCCACGTGCCGGGCGAGCTCTCCGGTGGCGAGCGCCAGCGGGTGGCGCTGGCGCGTGCGCTGGTGACGCGACCGGCCTGCGTGCTGGCCGATGAGCCGACCGGCAACCTGGACCGGGCCACGGCGGATCGCACCTTCGAGCTGATGATCGAGCTTTCGCGTACGCTGGGCACGGCCTTCGTCATCGTCACCCACGATGGAGAACTGGCCGGTCGTTGCGGGCGCGTACTGCGCCTGTCGGAGCTGGGCCTGCGTGCGGCGACGCAGCAGGCCTGACGCAATCCGGGTAAGCTTGCAGTTTTACGCCGCCGTCTCCATGAAAGACGGCGGTGTGCTTTTGAACAGATGGAACATGGAGTCAGTGAACATGAACACCCGCCAATGGCTAGAGACCCTGGTCGCCTTCGATACCACCAGCCGCAATTCCAACCTGGAGCTGATCACGACCGTGCGTGACAGCCTGGAAAAGCAGGGCATTTCCTCCTGGCTGGCCCACAACAAGGAGCAGACCAAGGCCAACCTGTTCGCGACCCTGCCGGCCACGGCCGGTCCCAATGCCGGCAGCACCGAAGGCGGTATCGTGCTCTCCGGTCACACCGACGTGGTGCCGGTGGACGGCCAGAAATGGGATACCGACCCCTTCAAGATCACCGAGAAGGATGGCAGCCTGTTCGGTCGCGGCACCTGCGACATGAAGGGTTTCATCGCCACCTCGCTGGCGCTGGTGCCGGAATTCCTGACCATGCCGCGTACCAAGCCGATCCACCTGGCCTTTTCCTATGACGAGGAAATCGGCTGCATCGGCGCGCCGGTGATGCTGGAAGAGATCGTCAAGCGCGGTATCAAGGTGGACGGCTGCGTGGTGGGTGAACCCACCAGCATGAACGTGGTGGTGGCGCACAAGGGCATCAACGTGTTCGCCTGCAAGGTGCACGGCAAGTCGGCCCACTCTTCGCTCACGCCGCAGGGCTGCAATGCCATCGAGCACGCAGCGCGCCTGATCTGCGCCATCCGCGACTTCGCCGATGGCTACAAGGCCAATGGTCCCTACGACCAGTTTTTCGACGTGCCTTTCAGCACCATGACCACCAACCAGATCCGTGGCGGCATTGCGGTCAACACCATCCCCGAGCTATGCGAGTTCACCTATGAATTCCGCAACCTGCCGGGCATGAGCGTGGCCGACATCCAGGCCCAGATCGACAAGTATGTCGCCGAGGTGCTGCTGCCGAAGATGCGCAGCGAATTCCCGGAGGCCCGCATCGAGATCGACAATTTCGCCGGCAGCCCGGCGCTGGAAGCGGTGGAGCAGGCGGCCATCACCGAGCTGGTGCGCGCCCTCACAGGGGATCGCGAGACCCGCAAGGTGGCCTATGGCACCGAAGCCGGGCTGTTCCAGCAGATCGGCATCCCCACCATCGTCTGCGGTCCTGGCGACATCGGCAATGCCCACAAGCCCAACGAGTTTGTGACGCTGGCGCAGATGGAACGCTGCGAGCAGTTCCTGCGCAAGCTGGGCAAGTCGCTGCAGCCGGCCTGATCGGCCCTGATCCAGCATCTCAGGCCATCGAGGTGCAAGGGGACGCGCGTGGTCGCGTCCTTTTTTATGTCTTTTTTTTCGCCCTGCATCCAGAGAATAGCCGGTCATTCTTTACGATTGTTAATGTCTGCAAGGGCGGCTTAGACGGTAAACTGCCGTCTCTGGCTCCGGGCTTCCCGGAGTTGCCGTAAAAATAATAATGCGCTTCGGGGGAAGCAAGCCGGACAGGCAAGGGTGCGATCCCCGTGGCGTGTGTCGTCATCCGGAAGTGATGTCCAATGGGTGTCGTTTCCGATTTTTCGCCAGGCCAGCCAGCACATGTGGGTTGATACGCACTGTCATCTCGACGCCGGAGAATTCGGCGCCCGTTCCCCAGCCGTGGCCGCCGAGGCCGCGCAGGCGGGGGTACGGGCCATCGTCATCCCCGCCATCGCGCGCGTCAATTTCGACGAAGTCGGGCGTCTGGCGCGGGAAGTCGGCAATGCCGTCTATGCGCTGGGCATCCATCCGCTGTATGTGCCCACGGCCCAGGAATCAGACCTGCAGGTGCTGCGCGCAGCCATTGTCGGGGCGCTGGAGGACCCGCTGTTCGTGGGCATCGGCGAGATCGGCCTGGATTTCTTCGTGCCGGTCCTGAAGGAAGCGCCGCTGCGGGAGAAGCAAGAGTTCTTCTTCGCCGAACAGCTGAAGCTGGCGCGTGAGTTCGCGTTGCCGGTGCTGCTGCATGTGCGCCGCTCGCAGGACATCATCCTCAAGCATCTGCGCCGCATCCGCGTTCCCGGCGGTATCGCCCACGCCTTCAACGGCAGCGACCAGCAGGCGCGTACCTTTGTCGAACTGGGGCTGCACCTGGGCTTTGGCGGCGCCATGACCTTCCCGCGTTCGCTGCAGATCCGCCGGCTGGCGGCCGAACTGCCGCTGTCGTCCATCGTGCTGGAGACCGACGCACCCGATATCTCGCCGGCCTGGCGCCATCCCGACATCAACACCCCCGACCAGATACCGCGTATCGGCGAGGTCCTGGCCGAGCTGCGGCAGATGCCGCTGCACGAGATCGCCGCCGCCACCACCGCCAATGCCCAGGCCGCACTGCCACGGCTGGCGCACGCAGGGCTGGATCTCTGATGCGCGCACTGATCATCGGCTTCGCCCTGGGCGCGGGTTTGCTGCAATTGCAGTCGCAGTTGCCCGGTATCGAGTGGTATGCGATCGGGCTGGTGCTGGCGGCCTTGCTGGCCTTTACCGCCCGGCGGTTCTGGCAACCCTTCCTGCGCGTGCCTTTGCTGCTGACCTGTGGGGCCTGGCTGGGTTTCCTGTGGGCGGCTTCGTTCGCGTTCTATTACCTGGACCAGGAGCTGCCGGCGGCCTGGGAAGGGCATGACATCACCGTCATCGGCACCGTGGCCGATCTGCCTTCGCCGACCGGGCAGGGCCTGCGCTTCCGTTTCGATGTCGAGCAGGTGGTGCTGCAGGGCGGGGTCAAGCCACCCGTGCCGCCACGGTTGGCCTTGAGCTGGTACGGCAACCAGCGCTACCTGGCGCCCACCGAGGATGGCGAGCAGGCGGCGCCGGCGCGCCTGGCGTTGCCCGACCTGCAGCCGGGCGAGCGCTGGCGCCTGCAGGTGCGCCTCAAGCGTCCGCATGGCAACGCCAACCCGGATGGCTTCGACTATGAATTGTGGCTGCTGCAGGATGACGTGCGGGCGGCCGGCTATGTGGTTGGACGGCCGGCAGCCGCTTCGGCACCGGCGTCGGCGCCGAATCGCCGTCTCGATACCTTCGTATGGACGCCCTCGCATGTGATCGATACGGCACGCGGCTGGCTGCGCGACCGCGTCTACCAGGCCTTGCCGGATGCGCCCTATGCGGGCGTGATCGCGGCGCTGGTCATGGGCGACCAGCGCGGCATCAGCCAGTCTGACTGGAATGTCTTCAACCGCACCGGCATCGGCCACCTGATGGCGATCTCCGGATTGCACATCACCATGCTGGCAGCCTTGTGCGGCGGGCTGGCGAGCTGGCTGTGGCGGCGCTCCTTCTTTACCGGCGCGCAGTTGCCGCTGCGCCTGCCGGCCCAGAAGGCGGCGGTGATCGTGGGCATGCTGGTGGCCTTGCTGTATGTGCTGCTGGCCGGTTTCGGCGTGCCGGCCCAGCGTACGCTCTACATGCTGGTGGTGGTCGGCATCGCCTTCTGGCGCGGGCGCATCGTGCGGGTCTCGGTTGTGCTGTGCCTGGCGCTGGCGCTGGTAGTGCTGCTGGACCCGTGGTCGCTGATGTGGCCGGGGTTCTGGTTGTCGTTCGGGGCGGTGGCCCTGCTGCTGTATGGCACGGTGGGGCGCATGCAGCCGCCGCAGGCCATGGCTGCCGCAGCGGCCAACAAGCACTGGGGTGCGGCACTGCTGCAGCGGATCAAGGAAGCCAGCCATGCGCAATACGTGGTGACGCTGGGCCTGGTGCCGCTGACGATGCTGCTGTTCGGGCAGTATTCGCTGGTCAGCCCCATTGCCAATGCCATCGCCATTCCGCTGGTGTCGCTGGTGATCACGCCGCTGGCGCTGATCGGCAGTGTGCTGCCGACCGTGCTGGCGCAATTCGTACTGCAGGTGCCGCACCTGTTGCTGGCCTGGCTGGCCGATGTCCTGCAGGCGCTCAGTGCCATGCCCTGGGCGGTCTGGCAGACGCCCTTGCCCAATGGCTGGATGTTCGCCCTGGCCCTGGGCGGTACCTTGCTGGTGCTGGCGCCGCGTGGCTGGCCGGTGCGCTGGCTGGGTCTGTTCGGCTGGCTGCCGCTGCTGCTCAATGCCCCCGTGGCACCGGCCGAAGGCACCATGCGGGTGACCGCCTTCGATATCGGGCAGGGCATGGCGGTGCTGGTGGAAACCCCGGGCCATCGCCTGCTGTATGACACCGGTCCGTATTACACCGCCGAATCGGACGGTGCCACCCGGGTGATCCTGCCGTATCTGCGTGCGCGTGGCATCGATCACCTGGACCGGGTGGTGATCTCGCATAACGACAATGATCACTCGGGCGGTGCCGTCTCGCTGTTCAAGAACATGGCCGTGGACAGTGTCTATTCGTCGCTGGCCGTGGACAGCCCCATCCTGCGCGTAGCGCCGCTGGCCACGCGTTGCGAGGCCGGTCAGTCCTGGAACTGGGACGGCATCGGCTTCACCATGCTGCATCCGACGCCGGCCAGCTATGAGAGCGACAAATGGCGTCCGAACGCCCGCAGTTGCGTGCTGAAGGTGCAGATCGGCCGGCAGTCGGTATTGCTGGCAGGGGATATCGAGGCGGCGCAGGAAGACGAACTGCTCAACGGTCGCATGGCCGAGCGCCTGCCGTCGACGGTGCTGCTGGCGCCGCATCATGGCAGCGGGACCTCGTCCACCGAGCCCTTCCTGCGGGCCGTACGGCCGGAGCTGGCAGTGTTCCAGGTCGGGTATCGCAACCGCTTCAACCATCCCAGGGCGGATGTCTACGAACGTTACGGCCGACTGGGCATACGCCGCCTGCGGACCGACGAATCCGGCGCGTTGACCATGACCCTGGGCGACCAGTTGCAAGTGGAGCAATATCGCAAGCAGCACGCGCGCTACTGGTACGGCCGCTAGGCCGGGCCCGGGTGCGCATTTCGCGATGCGGGAAAATAGCACGCTCGCGGCCCTGGCCGTTTTGCTATGCTGCCGCCATTGCCTTGCATCCCGGTCTCCATGCGTCTTCCCATCCTGCATTTCGCCCATGCCAACAGCTACCCGGCGGGTACCTACGGCATGTTCTTCGACCAGTTGCGCGCCCATTACGATGTGCGCGCCCTGGCTATCCACGCCCATGATCCGCGCTTTCCGGTCGATGACGGCTGGCGCACGCTGGCGCGAGAGTTGCGCGAGGAGCTGGAGCGCAGCTACCGTGAGCCGGTGATCCTGGTCGGTCATTCCATGGGTGGCATTTTGTCGCTGATGGCGGCACGCAAGCGCCCGCAACTGGTGCGTTGCGTGGTGCTGCTGGATTCGCCCGTCGTGGCGGGCTGGCGGGCGCAGGTGCTGCGGCTGTCCAAGCTGTTCAAGTATGAGAGCCGCCATTCGCCTTCGGTGGCGTCGGCGCGGCGACGCGAGCACTGGCCGGATATCGAGGCCGCCTACCAGCACTATGCCGCCAAGTCGCTGTTCGCCGCCTGGCCGCAGCAGGTGCTGCGCGACTATGTGGAACATGGCCTGGAGCCACAGGCCGGCGGGGGAGTGCGCCTGCGTTTCTCGCGCGAGACCGAGACGGCGGTCTACCGCACCATCCCGCATCACCTGGGTCGGTTGCTGCGCCAGCCTTATCCGGTGCCGATCGGTTTCGTCGGCGGCGTTGATTCGGTGGAATGCCGGCTGGCCGGGCTGGACGCCACGCGCCGTCTGGTGGGGCCGCATTTCCGCCAGATTCCTGGCGGCCACCTGTTTCCGATGGAGTCGCCCGTACCGGCGGCCCAGGCGACGCACGCGATGATAGGCGAGCTGTTGCAGGGCGGGCCGGGCTGAACCAAACTGCACATCTAGAGTCAAGAAGCTGCACCCTTGCTGAAGCCGATAAGCGGCCTGCTCCGGGAAGCATGTTTTCCTGCTGCAAGTTTGGCGAAGGCGCGACATCGGCGATACTTATCGCAGCCTGTCTTAAAAAACGAGCGCATTTTGGGGTATAATTTGAATTTCCCGCATGTGCCGTTCGGCACTCATCTGTAATGACCAAGTTTGTATTTGTCACTGGCGGCGTCGTGTCTTCCCTGGGTAAAGGGATTGCCGCCGCGTCCCTGGCTGCGATCCTCGAATCGCGTGGCCTCAAAGTCACCCTCCTCAAGCTCGATCCCTACATCAACGTCGACCCCGGCACCATGAGTCCGTTGCAGCACGGTGAAGTGTTCGTCACCGACGACGGCGCCGAGACCGACCTCGACCTGGGTCACTACGAGCGCTTCATCTCGGCGAAGATGAAGAAGGTGAACAACTTCACGACTGGCCAGGTGTATGAGTCGGTGATCCGCAAGGAGCGCCGTGGCGAGTACCTGGGCAAGACCGTCCAGGTGATTCCGCACATCACCAACGAGATCCAGGAATTCATCCACCGTGGCGCCGAAGGCTTTGATGTGGCGCTGGTGGAAATCGGCGGCACCGTCGGCGACATCGAGTCGCTGCCCTTCCTGGAAGCTGCGCGCCAGCTGAGCCTGCGCTCGGGCCGCAACGCCACCGCCTTCGTGCACCTGACCCTGGTACCCTTCCTGGCCTCGGCCGGCGAACTCAAGACCAAGCCCACCCAGCACAGCGTGCAGAAGCTGCGCGAGATCGGTATCCTGCCCGATGCGCTGCTGTGCCGGGCCGACCGCCGCATCCCGGATGACGAACGCGACAAGATCTCGCTGTTCTCCAACGTCCCGGCCGATGCCGTCATTTCGGTCTGGGATGCCGATACCATCTATAAGATTCCGCAGATGCTGCACGACCAGGGTCTGGATACCATCATCTGCGAAAAGCTGGGCCTGTCGCCCAAGGCGGCCGACCTGTCGATGTGGGACAAGCTGATCGATGCGCAGAACAATCCTTCGCACGAAGTCACCATCGGCATGGTCGGCAAGTATGTCGACCTGACCGAGTCCTACAAGTCGCTGACCGAAGCGCTGCGCCACGCCGGTATCCATACCGGCAGCCGCGTCAACATCGAGTACCTGGATTCGGAAGAGATCGAAGCCAACGGCACCGACACCCTGGGCAAGTACGATGCCATCCTGGTGCCAGGTGGCTTCGGCAAGCGCGGCGTGGAAGGCAAGATTGCCGCGGCCCGCTATGCCCGCGAACACAAGGTGCCTTATCTGGGCATCTGCCTGGGCATGCAGGTGGCGCTGCTGGAATACGCCCGCAACAAGGCCGGCCTGGCCAAGGCCAATTCGACCGAGTTCGATCCGGACACCGAGCAGCCGGTCGTGGCCCTGATCGACGAATGGCAGAACCATGACGGCAAGGTCGAGCGCCGCGATGCCAACTCCGACCTGGGCGGTACCATGCGCCTGGGCGCGCAGACCTGCGCGGTCAAGCCGGGCACGCTGGCCGCGGAGATCTACGGCGACAGCGTGACCGAGCGTCACCGCCATCGCTATGAAGCCAACAACTTCTATCTCGGTCGCGTGGAAGAGGCTGGCATGGTCGTCTCGGCCCGTACCCCGTCCGAGGATCTGTGCGAGATCATGGAATTGCCGCGCACCGGCGAGAACGCCCACCCGTTCTATATCGGCGTGCAGTACCACCCGGAGTTCAAGTCCACTCCGCGTGACGGGCATCCGCTGTTCATCTCGTACATCCGTGCGGCGCTGGCGCATCACGCGGCTATCAAAGGCCAGGTGTAATGACCTGATCGTGTGCGTGAAACGGCTGCCGTCGGGCGGCCGTTTCAACATGGGCGCCCCGGCCACCGGGCCTGCACCCGCCAACAATTTTTAAAACCTTGATGGAGATCTGAATGAGTGCAATCGTTGATATTATCGGCCGCGAAGTGATCGACTCCCGTGGCAATCCCACCGTGGAATGCGATGTGCTGCTGGAGTCCGGCGTACTGGGCCGCGCTGCCGTGCCCTCGGGCGCATCCACCGGTTCGCGCGAAGCGATCGAACTGCGCGATGGCGACAAGAGCCGCTACTTCGGCAAGGGCGTGCTGCAAGCCTGCGAAAACATCAACACCGAAATCTCGGAAGCCATCATGGGCCTGGACGCCAATGAGCAGGCCTTCCTGGATCGCACCCTGATCGACCTGGACGGTACCGAGAACAAGAGCCGCCTGGGCGCCAACGCCATGCTGGCCGTGTCCATGGCCGTGGCCAAGGCCGCTGCCGAAGAGTCGGGCCTGCCGCTGTATCGCTACTTCGGTGGCAGCGGTTCCATGCAGATGCCGGTGCCGATGATGAACGTCATCAACGGCGGTGCACATGCCGACAACAACCTGGACATCCAGGAATTCATGATCATCCCGGTGGGCGCACCGAGCTTCCGTGAAGCCCTGCGCTACGGCGCCGAGGTGTTCCACACCCTGAAGAAGATCCTGCACGACCGCGGCCTGGCCACCTCGGTGGGCGACGAAGGCGGCTTCGCACCCAACGTCTCCAGCCACGAAGAAGCCATCAAGCTGATCATCGAAGCCATCGAGAAGGCTGGCTACGAGCCGGGTACCCAGATCGCCCTGGGCCTGGACTGCGCCGCTTCCGAGTACTACAAGGACGGCAACTACCACCTGGCCGGTGAAAACATGGTGCTGACCCCGGCCCAGAAGACCGGTCTGCTGGCCTCCTGGTGCGACAAGTACCCCATCATCAGCATCGAAGACGGCATGGCCGAGAACGACTGGGCTGGCTGGAAGCTGCTGACCGAAACCCTGGGCAAGAAGGTGCAACTGGTGGGCGACGACCTGTTCGTCACCAACACCAAGATCCTGAAGGAAGGCATCGACAAGGACATCGCCAACTCGATCCTGATCAAGATCAACCAGATCGGCACCCTGACCGAGACCTTCGCCGCCATCGAAATGGCCAAGCGCGCCGGCTACACCGCCGTGATCTCGCACCGTTCGGGCGAAACCGAAGACTCGACCATTGCCGATATCGCCGTGGGCATGAATGCACTGCAGATCAAGACCGGCTCCATGTCGCGTTCGGATCGCATGGCCAAGTACAACCAGCTGCTGCGTATCGAGGAAGACCTGGGCGATATCGCCAGCTACCCGGGCCGCGCTGCGTTCTACAACCTGAAGTAACACATTTGCGGCGCCCACCCTGAAGGCAGGCGCCGCAAAGAGAGCTCCCGGCTATGCGCCTGATCATCCTCTGCCTGTCCTTCCTGCTGGTGTTGATCCAGTACCCGCTCTGGCTGGGCAAGGGTGGCTGGTTCAAGGTCTGGGAGCTCGATCGTCAGGTCCAGCTGGCGCACAAGAAAAACGATGAACTCAAGGAGCGCAACGCCAAACTTGCCTCCGAAGTGGATGACCTGAAGCAATCCAAGGGCGCCGTCGAAGAGCGTGCACGTTTCGAGCTGGGCATGATCAAGCAGAACGAAATCTTCGTCCAGCTGCTTGATGGCAGTTCCGGCAAGCCTGCCAACGCCGTCAATCCGAATCCCTACATGCCTGGTTCCGGGCAACCCAACAGCGTTTCCGTCCCCGTGACTGCACCAGCGTCCAGCGGTCGCGTCGTCACGCGCTGATGGCGTGACACGGCCCTGAGCCCGCTTCCTGCCGCATGAGTCCTGATACGCCGCTGACCTGGTTCGGCCTCACCACCACGCCGCTGGAGCTGGTGTCCTTCGCCCTGGCCGTGCTGACGGTCTGGCTCAACATCGGCCAGAACCACTGGGCCTGGCTGTTTTCCATTCTTTCGTCGCTGCTGTACGCCGCCGTGTTCGCGGACGCCCGCCTGTATGGCGATGCCGGCCTGCAGTTCGTGTTCGTGGCCGTGTCGGTGTGGGGCTGGTATCAATGGCTGCGTGGCGGTGACCAGCACCGGCCGTTGCAGGTGTCCAGGCTGGCGCCGTCGGGCTGGGTCATGATGGCCGCTGTCTGGCTGGCCGGCTGGTGGCTGCTGTCCTGGTTCCTGCAGCGCTATACCGACACCGACGTGCCGCATATGGATGGCTTCCTGACGGCGGGCAGCCTGGTCGGCCAATTCCTGCTGTCGCGCAAGAAGCTGGAGAACTGGCTGGTGTGGATCGCGGTGGACCTGCTCTATGTCGGCCTGTACCTGTACAAGCACCTGAGCTTGACGGCCATGCTCTACGCGCTGTTCGTGGTGATGGCCGCCGCCGGCTGGCGCCGCTGGAAGCACGCTGGGGCCGGCCTTCGGCATTGAGCTTGCGCCCCGTACGGCGCCATGCGGCCGGCTGCAGTCCGCTCAGGCCGACGGAGCGGCACCCGAAGGCGGGTCGGCAAAGACGATGCGGTTCTTGCCTGCGTTCTTGGCCTTGTACAGGGCGACGTCGGCGCGCTTGAGCAGCTCGGCCTGGCTTTCTTCCGGCTGATAGACGGCCACACCAGCGCTGAAGGTAATCAGCAGACGCTGGCTCTCATGCATGAAGATACGTTTGGTCAGTTCCCTCTGCACCCGCGTGATGATCTGTACCGCGTCCTGGGGGCTGGTCTCGGGCATCAGCACCAGGAACTCCTCACCGCCGAAGCGGGCGATCACGTCCAGCTTGCGCAGCGTTTCGCGGATCACCTGCACCATATGTACCAATACCTCGTCACCGGTGGCATGGCCGTGGGTATCGTTGATGCGCTTGAAATCGTCCAGGTCGAGCAGGGCCACGCAGAGCGGCGTCTCGCGCCGCAGTGCGTTGGCGATCTCGCGGTCCAGCGATTCATCCATGCCGCGCCGGTTCAGGCTGCCGGTCAACTGGTCCTCGCGGACCAGTTCTCCCATCTGTTGCAGCTGCTGTTCCAGGGTGGTGATGCGCTCTTCGGCTTTTTCCACTTCCTGGCGCGCATCTTCCATGGCGTCGCGCGAACGGGTCGCTTCTTCCTGCGCCTTCTGGGTCTCGCTCATGATCTCGCTGAGCACGCTGTTGAGGTCGGCGATGTTGCCCGACTGGCTGATCTGCTGCGAGAAGCCACGAATGGTGCGCTGGTAGTTGTCGGTCGTGGAGACCATGGCCGAGAGCCGGTCGACGAAGGTCAGCATCATGTTCTTGACCACCACCTTTTCCTCGGACAGGGTGTTCTTCAGCAGACCCTGCTTGTAGATCACTTCCTTGAGGTTCTTGGTGGCGTCGGCCAGGGAGGTGCTGCTCAGCGGACCGGCGATCAGGCTTTGTACGGTCTCGATCTGGCTGGACAGCCAGGAGCCCTGTTCCAGCAGGCCGTTGATGTTTTCCAGCAGCAACTGGAACAGGCGCATCAACAGGTCCTGCTGTTGCGCCATGTCGTCGGTCTTGAGTTCGATCTGGAAACTCAGTTGCTTGACGCGGCCGATGATGTCATTCATCGCCTGTTCGGAGAACGCGGTCTTCAGATTCTGGCCGCTGTCACGTGCTTCATTGGCCAGCTCCGGTGCGGTCGACAGCAGCGAGGGCAGGTTGAACACCAGCACCCGTGCCAGCATTTCGCGCAGCATCTTCTCCTTCTTGCTGTCGCGGATGAACTCCCGTTCCAGGTCGATCGGTACCAGTTCGCCATGCTGCACCATCGGAGTGGCCAGGACGATGGGGCGGCTCTGCCAGTTGGAATCGGCAAATTCGTTCAATTGGCGTTCGAATTCGGCCCACTCGCCGCTGTCGCGGGCGCGTACCAGGCGGGTGCCGAGCAGGCCATTCTCGCCCGGCTGGCGCGACAGTTTGGTGGCGAAGGCGCCCAGCACGGCCTCTGGCGTGAGGCCCGGGGCGTCCCCCTGGATTTCCTCATAGGCGACGCGGTATGCGTCGGGAGTGGGCGCGATGCGCCTGGATCCGAGCCTCTGGAAAGCTTCTCGGGCGATCTCGACAGGCGTGAGCGTGGTCGGTTTCTTGGTCATGCCGGCTGACTATATTGTTGGTGTGTATGTCGGTTTGCGACAGGGAGTTCCTTACGGTATCGGCGCACGCGTGCATTGCTTGAGCACTGCGGCCGACCACTACCTGGCAGACGTCGACAGCTCCCCCGGTTGTCGACAGCCCGTTGTCAGCCTCCTGACTCGGAGGTACAAAATGACAACTAATTGTACGTCAGCGTTTTTTCACTGCATGCATTTAATAGGGGGAGAAAAGGGCCGCATCAGCCAAAGCAGCTGCGGCTGTCTCTTTTATTCCACCAGATTGTTCTTGAGCGCGTAGTGGGTCAGTTCGGCGTTGTGACGCATCTTCATCTTCGCCAGCACCCGTGAGCGGTACATGCTGATGGTCTTGACCGAGAGCAGGAGCTCGACGGCGATATCGCTGACAGTCTTGCCGGAGGCGATCATGACCATGGTCTGGTATTCGCGGTCGGACAGGGTCTCGTGCAGTGGGGTGTCATGATCGAAGCCGATCTGGGTGGCCAGTTCCTGGGCCAGGGAGGGGCTGACGTACTTGCGGCCGGAGGCGGCCTGGCGGATGGCCGCCAGCAGCTCGGCGGGCGCCGCCTGCTTGTTGAGAAAGCCCGCCGCACCGGCCTTGAGGGCGCGGATGGCGTACTGGTCCTCGCGGTGTACGGACAGGATCAGCACCGGCAGTTCAGGCTGCTCCTTGCGGATCTGCTTGAGGATGTCGATGCCATTGCGGTCTGGCAGCACGATGTCCAGCAGCATGACGTCGCCATTTCCTTCACGGGCCAGCTTGATGGCTTCCAGTCCGTTGGCGGCATGCCCGGTCACGAGGATATCCTTGGTGCCGGCGCAGATCTGGCGCAGACCCTCACGCACGATGGCGTGGTCGTCGGCGATCAGGACCTTGATGGCGGCGGTGACTTTCTTGCTCATGGGCGGGACGCTTGATTCTCTCTGGACTTGCTGCTGGCAACGCCAGCCCGGTCGGCTGTGGCTGTGCGAGGCCGTATTCTATAGCGTTCGCTCAGGGAGCGACAGGCATCCTGAGGGCGATCGTGCTGCCGCCCTCGGCCGGGCGCTCCAGAGTCAGGGTGGCCCCCAGTGCCCGCGCGCGCTGGCGCATGTTGAGCAGGCCGTGGCGACCCGCGGGTGCGGCCTGCGGGTCGAAGCCGGTTCCATCGTCAGCGATCGTCATCGTCAGCCGGCTATCGGCCAGTTCGATCTTCACCACGATCTGGCCGGCCTGGGCATGGCGCACGGCGTTGTTGAGCGCCTCACGCGCAATGCGCAGCAGGCTCACGACCACGAACTCGTCCTGCAAGGGTAGCGCGGACGGACTCTCCAGCGTGCAGCGCAGTCCGCTCTGCCGGGTCACCTGCCGACACTGCCAGGCGAGGGCATCGACCAGCCCGAACTCGACAATGGGCGGGCGCAGGTCATCGATGATCTGGTCCATGCTCTGGTGCGCCTGCTTTAGCAATTGTCCCGCATAGTTGGCTTGGCCCAGCGCGGGGCCGGTATTGCCCTCGGCTTTCAGTTGCTCTTGCAACTGTCCCAGCGCCATGCCGATGCCGACCAGTTGGGCCCCCAGTTCGTCGTGCAGGTCGCGGGCAATGCGGGCGCGTTCTTCCTCGCGAATGCGTTGCTCTTGTGTCAGGTCTGAGATGGCTGGGTCGGGCATGAGGCAGGGCGGGGTGGGTTGAGTCGTCATCATATCCGTCGGCCGGGGCGGGGTCATCTCCGGCATGGTGATCGTGGGCGGATCGGTGCAGCCGGGTTGGGCCAGAGCCGGACAAATTCCTGAGCATTTTCCGTAAATACAGGAAATTTCGCCATGAGGGCTTCCCAAACGCAAAAACTTGCTGCTATAATTTTGTTTTTCGCGGCTGTAGCTCAGCTGGATAGAGTACTTGGCTACGAACCAAGGGGTCGTGGGTTCGATTCCTGCCAGCCGCACCAGATATGAAGGGTCCATCGCAAGATGGGCCCTTTTGTCTTTCTGCTCCCGCCCTTGCGCTTCCTCACGGCTTTCTTCCGGCCGTCCCTGCTGTCTTTCTTTTCCCCTATTCCGTTTTCTGGCTGCCGGCCGGTAGCCAGCGCGCGACGGTCTCACTGACCACCTGCATGAATTCACGGGCGTCCACCGGTTTGACGATGTAATCGCTTACGCCTGCCGCGTGCGCGCGGGTCGCGTCGGTTTCATCGTAGGACGTGGCGAACATGATCACTGGCAGCGCCTGTGTATGCGGGTGGGAACGCAGCAGGTGCAGCAGTTCCAGTCCTTCCATGCGCGGCAGGCGCGGTTCGATCAGGATCATGACGGGAAGGGTTTCCGGCTGGCTTTGCGCCTGCGGGCTCAGCAGTGACTCCAGGGTGTGCTCGGCATCCTCGAACCAGCCGAAGGCGCAATCGAGCTTGCTGCGCCAGAGGCTGAAACGTGCCAGTTCCACCGACTCCGGACTGGGATCGACCATCAATATGCTGGGGCGGGACATGCGTATGAAAGGAGCTGGACCTGTTTTTTTAGATATGGCACTTTTTTGCCTGCCAAGTTTGACATAGGGAGTTACATAAATCCATTGCTGTTTGCTCACGGTCGGCCGGCCAGGGCCGTGGGTAGGCGTGTGCGCGGGAGCGGCATCGACGCGGTCCGGCGCAAGCTCCTCTCTGATTAGCCTAGTTTGCTTACGCCAGGATGACAGATCAGGTTTTTTTGCCGCCGTCGATCGTGCCGTGTCCCGCCTCCCCAGCGCAGGTCTGGCTCATTAAATTTCTGAATGCCAGATATGCAGTAATAAAATCTCGCACTGCAGCATTTTGACGTTGCTCCTGGGCTATATTTCCACCGTGCGTAAAAGTTACGTTGCCACGGTAAGGGAATGTGGCATTGCGATGCCTCCGGTGCATCGCACAAAAAAGCGTCAAGACGCCAATCCAACAGGGGGTGCGATGAAAGTTTCGCCAGGACGAAGCAGGAAAGCGCTGGTCATCGGGGGCGGGGCGCCCAATTCGACATTGATTGCCGGCGCGCTGGCGGCGTTTCTCGACCAGGGAGTGGAATTCGACGTGATCTCCGCCTCGGGCGCGGGGGTACTGATGGGTCTGCTGGCGACGGCGCCACGGGATGCCCCGCCGCGCGAAGCGCTGCTGCAGTGGGCCGAGGTCGGGGTGGCCGACAGCATCTACAAGCTGTTCCCGGTCAACTACAAGGTATTCAAGAAGCCGGGTGTGCAAGCCGAAACCTATCGTGAATCGATGCTGGGCCAGTTGCCGCAGATACCGGGGCTGGCCGGCAGTCCGTTTGCGGAGCTCCTGACCCGTCACTTCGCTGATGCGTCGGCCAAATGGAATGACTGGATGCATCTGCTGATGTCGGCCATGTCCCCCTCCGACCTGCATTCGGGCAGCCTGGGCCTGTGCGCCCATCTGCCCTTCCTGGAACAGTCCATCGATTTCGGCGCTGTGCCGGGCATGCGCCCGGAATTCTTCATCAACGCCTACAACATCGATCGCCACCATATGCAGATCTGGAACAAGGACCAGATCACGCCGGCGCACGTGCGGGCCTCGTTGTCCTTCCCCTTCCTCTATGCGCCCACCGAAATCGATGGTGAGAACTACATCGAGGGCGCGGCACTGGATACGCTCAATTTCACCCCCTTCATCACCGACCCGGAGACCGGCGTGGCGCCGGCTGGCGAGGTCGATACCCTGGTGGTGCTGGACATCCTGGGCGAAGACCGCCTCATCCGCAAGCCGCGCAATCTCTACGATGCCTGGGTGCGCTCCATCATCACGCCGCTGGTCAAGATTTCCAAGGCCGAGCAGCGCCTGTTCGAACTGGAGCACAACCGTGATCCGCAGACCGGCGCCCAGCGTCGTCAGGTGCTCAAGGTCGACCTGATGGGCGGCGTGCCGCAACAGCACTGGCCGCAGGTGCTGGACTGGTCCAGTTCCAACATGCAGTTGCTGTTCGATGTCGGCTATCGCGCCGGCCTGGATTTCTGCCAAGAGCACCACGACCTGCTCGATGCAGCGGAAGCATCGCTGGCGGCCTGATCCGCCCGGCATCATCGGCTTCCGCTTCCGTAGTTGACGTACCACCGTGCGTCCGCACCTTTCATTTCCATCGATGGATTTTCAATCATGACCATTACCAAGCGCCTCATCATCACTCTCTCGACGGCCCTGCTGGCGCTGCTGTTCGTCGGTGCCGGCGGCCTGTGGCAATTGCAGCGCGCCCAGCAGCGGCTGGAGCTGATCCAGAACCACATCATCCCGGGCATGGACAGCCTGAACCTGCTCAAGGGCTACCTGGCCGATTCGCGCCTGGCCGGCTATCGGCTGTCGGTGTTTGCCAACCTGCCCGACAAGAGCGCCTTGCAAAAAGCGGTGGATGCCTCCAACAAGGCGCTGGATGAAGAGTTCGCCCACTACGAGCGCGACCTCATCTTCGATGACAAGGACCGCGCCCTGATCCAGGCCGACAAGGCCAATATCGAGGCCTATCGCAAGGCGCTGGTGCCGTTCTTCGCCGCCGCCTATGCCAATGACATGGACGGCGTACGCGCCACCCTGCAGGCTGGTACCCCGCTGGCGATCTCGGCAGCGGCCGCCAAGAAGGGCTTCGACGATCACATCCTGATCGGTCGCAAGATGATCGATGCCGTCAAGCAGGAGAGCGACGAGGCCTATGCCTTCGCGCTGCGCAGCATGATCGCGGTGATCGTGGTGGCGGTACTGCTCACGGGCTTGCTGGGCATCCAGATGCTGCGCAGCGTGATCCGCAGCCTGGGCAAGATCCAGCAGACTTTCGAGCATGTCAGCCAGACCCTGGATCTGTCGCGTCCGGTGCCGGTGGAACGCATGGATGAGATCGGCCGTACCGCCGCGGCCTTCAACAAGCTGCTGGCGCGCATCGTCGACGTGGTGGCGACCACCCGTAGCTCGACCGACTCGGTCACGGTGGCGGCACGCCAGATCGCCGCCGGCAATGCCGACCTGTCGGCGCGCACCGAACAGCAGGCCG
The DNA here is from genome assembly GCF_015767275.1 of Herbaspirillum sp. AP02. GTDB lineage: Bacteria > Pseudomonadota > Gammaproteobacteria > Burkholderiales > Burkholderiaceae_D > Herbaspirillum. The sequence continues at coordinate 128,337 of NZ_JADWMY010000004.1, read as the reverse complement.
CAGCACTGGAAGAAAGCGCTTCCAGCCTGGAACAATTGACTTCGGTGGTGTTGCAGAACACCCAGAACGCGCGCCAGGCCAATGAGCTGGCGCAATCGGCGTCGCACATCGCTTCCCAGGGCGGCAATGTCGTGCGCCAGGTGGTCGACACGATGAATTCCATCAATGACTCCTCGCGCAAGATCGTGGACATCATTGCCGTCATCGATGGCATTGCCTTCCAGACCAACATCCTGGCGCTCAACGCGGCGGTGGAAGCCGCCCGCGCCGGCGAGCAGGGGCGCGGCTTTGCCGTGGTGGCATCGGAAGTGCGCTCGCTGGCCCAGCGCTCGGCCGCCGCCGCCAAGGAGATCAAGGAACTGATCGATGACTCCGTGGACAAGGTCGGCAGCGGCAGCAAGCTGGTCGAACAGGCCGGCACGACCATGAGCGAGATCGTCGACAGCGTGCAGCGCGTCACCCAGATCGTGGGCAATATTGCCGATGCCAGCGAGGAGCAGAGCACCGGCATCTCCCAGGTCAACCAGGCCATCTCGCAGATGGACCAGGGCACCCAGCAGAATGCCGCCCTGGTGGAAGAAGCTGCCGCGGCCGCTCAGGCTCTGCAGGGGCAGGCCGAGAAGCTGGAGAGCGTGGTGGCGGTGTTCAAGCTGGAACAACGGGTTTCCGCCGGCCAGGGGGCGAGTGCGCCAACGCGTTCCATGGATGTGACGCCCAAGGCGGCACGCCTGCCAGTGGCGCCATCCCCTGTCGCAGGCCGGAAGATGGAACCGGAGCTGGAAGAATTCTGAGCCCCGATCCAGCCTGCCGGCCCTGAGCAACGGGCCGCTTGCCTGCGCCAGACGCCGTCCGGTTCATCCCGGACGGCGTTTTTATTTGTCTTTCCATCGGCCCTGGTCAGCATGGCATTACAAGATTGCAGAGGTGGGCAAGCAAGAGTGGCTCAAATAATGATATACTTAATGCTAATCATTATCATTTGACCACCAGGAGAATACGCAATGATCGGTTTCAAGAAACTTGCCGTCGCCGCTGTGCTGAGCATGTCCTTCGCCGGAGCAGCCTCGGCAGCCGAATACCCCATCGGCAAGCCGCAGATCCAGAACGGCTTTGAAGTCAACGCGGTCTACCTGCAGCCCGTGAAGATGGAACCGGACGGCATGATGCGCAAGGCCGAGGAATCCGATATCCACCTGGAAGCCGACATCCGCGCCGTGGCCAAGAACCCGAACGGTTTTGCCGAAGGTGACTGGATGCCCTACATGGTCATCAAGTACGAACTGACCAAGGCCGGTTCCACCAAATCGATCAAGGGCGACATGATGCCCATGGTCGCCAACGACGGTCCGCACTACGGCGACAACGTCAAGCTGGAAGGTCCGGGCAAGTACAAGCTCAAGCTGACCATTTCCTCCCCGCAGGCCAACGAACATGCGCACTTTGGTCGCCACGTCGACAAGGAAACCGGCGTCGGCCCGTGGTTCAAGACCTTCGAACTGACCTATGACTTCACCTTCGCCGGCATCGGCAAGAAGGGCGGCTACTAAGCCCTCGTGGAGCGCGGGCCGCTGGCCCGGCTCCCGTGATTCGACTCCGGCCTGCTGCCATGGCGGCGCGCCGGTTTTATCGTTTTCAGGATTTCCGGAGTCTCGATGATTGCAAGAATAGTCCGTTCATCCCTGATGGCACTTGCCCTGCTGGGCGCAGCCGTGCAGGCTCACGCATCGGATCTGCTGACCTTCAAGCTGGAGATGCAGGACGGCAAGCTGATCCCGCCGCGCATCGAAGTGCCGGCCGGCCAGCGCATCAAGATCGAGGTGCACAACATCGGCAAGTCCGCCGCCGAGTTCGAGAGCGTGGAACTGCGCAAGGAAAAGGTGCTGGCACCGGGCGCGCAGTCCTTCGTGGTGATCGCGCCCTTGCGTCCGGGCGAATACAAGTTTTTTGATGACTTCCACCTCAACATGCCGCAAGGCGTGATCGTCGCCAAGTAAGCAGTGATTTGTGTGGCAGGGAAGTCCAGGTTTTAGGGAAGGGTAGTTCATGGGACAGGTCATGTTCATCGTCTGGCGCGAGAGCGTCGAGGCGCTTCTGGTGGTCGGTATTCTGTATGCCTGGCTGAAGAACGGTGACGTTGGCGCACGCCGCGGCATCCCCTATCTGTGGGGGGGCGTGGCCGCCGGCGTGCTGCTGGCCGCCGGTCTGGGCGCGGCGCTGCTGGGGTTCTCGGAACTGCTCTCGGGCGACGCCCAGACCTGGTTCCAGATCGCCATCGTGCTCATCGCGGCGGTGTTGATCGTGCAGATGGTGTTCTGGATGCGCAAGCACGGCCGTACGCTCAAGAAGGACATGGAAAACTCCATGCAATCGAGCTACCAGAGCGGCAACTGGTGGGGCGTGTTCGTGCTGGTGATGCTGGCCATTGCCCGCGAAGGTAGCGAGACCGCGGTGTTCCTGTACGGCATCGGCCTCGGCCAGCAGGACGCCAGCACGGCCTCGCTGGTGCTGGCCGGCGTGATCGGTTTCGGCCTGGCCTTCCTGACCTTCTATCTGCTGCAACTGGGTGGCAAGATCTTTTCCTGGCGCCGTTTCTTCCAGGTTACCGAAGTCATCCTGCTGCTGCTGGCAGCCGGGCTGCTGGTCACCGGCGTGGAAAAACTCTTCGACGTGATCCTGGAAAGCTCGGACATGCTGGCCTCGGCCAACTGGACCATGACCCTGACCGCGCCGGTGTGGGACACCTCCATGCTGCTGGACGATTCGACCACCCTGGGCAGCCTGGTGTCCACCCTGACCGGCTACCGCGCCCGTCCGGCGCTGCTGTCGGTGATCGTCTATGTGGTTTACTGGGCTGTGGTATGCTCGGCCCTCTATCGAAAACCCCAGCCTCAGCCCAAGAGCAAGAGGCAAGAAGCAGTCTGAAGCCTGATGACGACCTGTACGCAATCGCCGACTCTGCTCACGCGTACCGGAGAATGGATGCGCCGCAACGGCGCATTCATCCGAGGCCTGCAATGGATCGTGGTGGCCGTGTATGCGCTGCTGATCCTGGTCCCGGTGTTCCTCCCTCTGCCTGACGAAACCGCCCACCTGTGGTCCAACCTGACCCTGATCGCCCAGTTCGCTTTCTGGGGCATCTGGTGGCCCTTTGTGCTGGTAAGCATGGTGCTGATGGGTCGGGTGTGGTGCGGCGTGCTCTGTCCTGAAGGGGCGCTGACCGAATTCGCCAGCAAGCATGGACGCGGCAAGGCCATTCCCAAATGGATACGCTGGGGTGGCTGGCCCTTCGTGGCGTTCGCCCTGACCACGGTCTATGGCCAGATGGTCAGCGTCTACCAGTATCCCAAGGCGGTATTGCTGGTGCTGGGTGGCTCTACCGTGGGGGCCATGATCGTCGGCTACCTCTACGGCCGCGACAAGCGCGTCTGGTGCAAGTACCTGTGCCCGGTCAACGGCGTCTTCGGCCTGCTGGCCAAGCTGGCGCCGCTGCATTACAAGGTCGATGAAGCGGCCTGGCGCGCCTCCTACCATCCCGAACACAAGATCATCCCCATCAACTGCGCGCCGCTGGTCCCCTTGCGCAACATGAAGGGTGCTTCCGACTGCCACATGTGCGGTCGCTGCAGCGGTCACCGCGACGCCATTGCGCTGACCTTCCGTCCGCCGGCCGTGGAAGTGGTGCAGTTCGGCAAGACCCACAACAATCTGTGGGAAAGCGCGCTGGTGCTCTACGGCCTGCTGGGCATTGCCATCGGTGCCTTCCACTGGACCGTCAGCCCCTGGTTCATCGCCATCAAGCAGGACATCGCCACCTGGCTGATCGACCGCGACATCATGTGGCCCTTCGGTACCCAGGCGCCGTGGTGGCTGCTGACCAACTATCCGCAGCAAAGCGATGTCTTCACCTGGCTGGACGGCGCCATGGTGGTGGGCTACATCCTCGCCACCGGGCTGGTACTGGGCAGCGGAGTGGCGCTCATGTTCGCCCTGGCTACCCGCCTGCTGGGCAAGTGGGAGTGGAGTCGTTTCAATCATCTGGTACAGGCCCTGATCCCGCTGGCCGGTTGTGGCGTCTTCGTCGGCCTGTCGGCCACCACCATCAGCCTGCTGCGGGCCGAGCACTGGCCGGTGTACTGGGCCAACGACGTGCGGGCTGCCTTGCTGGCTGCCATGACGCTGTGGAGCCTGTGGCTGTGCTGGAAGGTGGTCGCGCGCCACGCCGGTGGCTGGGGTCGGCAATGGCTGGCGATGCTGCCCTTGATAGGTGGCCTGGCGCTGGTCAATACCGCCTGGTGGCTGATGTTCTGGGGCTGGTAAGCCGGAACGACGCAACAGCGTGAATATTCAAAACGGCAGGTCTGCTCACGCGGACCTGCCGTTTTTTTGCCGTATCGATGGCGAAAGATGAGCAGGATCATGGCGCAGTTCGCGGTGGAAGCAGTACAATCGCTGCCTTTTCACGCTAATTGCCGGAGTTTTCCATGAGTACCTTGCCCGCCTGTCCCCAATGCCAGTCCGAATTCACCTACGAGGACGGCAACCAGCTGGTCTGTCCGGAGTGCGGCCATGAATGGAGCGCCCAGGCCGCGCCCGCCGCTGAACAGGCCCGCGTCTGGCGCGATGCGTCCGGCAACGTGCTACAGGATGGCGATACCGTCACCGTCATCAAGGACCTGAAACTGAAGGGCGGCGGTGGCGTGGTCAAGATGGGTACCAAGGTCAAGAACATCCGCCTGGTCGAGGGTGACCACGATATCGACTGCAAGATCGACGGCTTCGGCTCCATGGGTCTGAAGACCGAATTCGTGCGCAAGGTCTGAGTCGCATCTCCCTTTGCCTCGCGCCGGCCGGTCGCGGGCCTGCAAGGGACGGCGCCTCTCACGTAAAATGGCGGTTTGCCCGCGCCCCGGCGCGGGCCATACCATTACAACAGAATCGATATCGCCATGGCCCGTCCCCGCTTCCTGCCCGACAACATGACCCTGATGCTGCTGGCCGTCGTGCTCACAGCATCCTTCCTCCCCTGTACCGGCCAGGTGGCCGAGGCCTTCGATGGCCTGACCACCTTCATGATCGGCCTGCTGTTCTTCATGCATGGCGCCAAGCTCTCGCGTGAGGCGGTGGTAGCCGGCTTCACCCACTGGAAGCTGCATGTGACGGTATTGCTCTGCACCTTCGCACTGTTTCCGCTGATCGGCCTGTTGTTGAAACCCGTGCTGCTGCAGTTCATCACGCCCGAGCTGTACCTGGGCCTGCTGTTCCTGTGCGTGCTGCCTTCCACCGTGCAGTCTTCGATCGCTTTCACCTCGGTGGCACGCGGCAATGTGCCAGCCGCCATCTGCGCCGCTTCGGCCTCCAACCTGCTGGGCATTTTCCTGACCCCGCTATTGGTGGGCGTGCTGGTGGTGGCGCATGACGGCGGCGGACATTCCTCGCTCGATTCGATCCTGAAAATCGTTTATCAATTATTGCTGCCTTTCGTGGCCGGCCAGATCGCCCGTCCCTGGATCGGACGCTGGATCGAGCGCAACAAGTCCTGGCTCAAGTTCGTTGACCAGAGCTCGATCCTGCTGGTGGTCTACGTGGCCTTCAGCGAGGCGGTGGTGCAGGGGCTGTGGCATCAGGTGCCGGTCTCCATGCTGGTGGCGCTGCTGGTGATCAATGCCGTCTTGCTGGCCATCATCATGGGTATCACCACCTTCGGCAGCCGCCGCCTTGGCTTCAACAAGGAAGACGAGATCACCATCGTCTTCTGCGGTTCCAAGAAAAGCCTGGCCTCGGGCGTGCCGATGGCCAAGGTGCTGTTCTCCAGCGGCGCCATCGGCATGGTGCTGCTGCCGGTGATGCTGTTCCACCAGATCCAGCTGATGGTGTGTGCGGTGATGGCGGCACGCTACGGTGCCCGCGAGGAGCAGGTCCAGGCGGCAGTGGCTACCGAAAGCAGTGGCGACTGAAAGTGACCTGTCTCATTTGAACCCGATGATGGCAACAAAAAACCGGCGCGAAGCCGGTTTTTTGTTGCTCGCGCCAGGCACGCGTCAGGGTGCCGGATTCGGCTGCGCGCGATGGATTGCCTCGATCCCCGCCAGCACCTCATCACTCAACTGCACCTGAGCGCTATCGATATTGCTGCGCAGCTGTTCCAGCGTGGTGGCGCCAATGATGTTGGAGGTCAGGAAGGAGCGGCTGTTGACGTAGGCCAGGGCCATCTGCGCCGGGTTCAGCCCGTGCTTGCGGGCCAGGGTGACATACTCTGCCGTGGCGTGTTCGGCTTGCGGATTGGTATAGCGCACAAAGCGTTCGAACAGCGTCAAGCGGCCCCCGGCCGGGCGCGCGCCGTCAAGATACTTGCCGCTCAACATACCGAAGGCCAGCGGTGAATAGGCCAGCAGGCCGACCTGCTCGCGATGGGCGAACTCGGCCAGGTTGATCTCGAAGCTGCGGTTGAGCAGGTTATACGGATTCTGGATCGTGACGATGCGCTCCAGTCCATGCTGTTCGGCCGCGCGCAGGAATTGCGCCACGCCCCAGGCGGTTTCGTTGGACAGGCCGATGGTGCGGATCTTGCCAGCCTTGACGAATTCGCTCAGGACCTTGAGCGTTTCCTCGACGGGCACTGTGCTCTCATCGTCCACGTGCTGGTAGCCGAGCTGGCCGAAGCTGTTCACGCTGCGGTCCGGCCAGTGCAACTGGTACAGGTCGACGTGGTCCAGTTGCAGGCGCTCCAGGCTGCCATGCAAGGCCTCGGTCAAGCCCTTGCGGTCGAGGTTGTTGATGCCGCCGCGGACATGGCGCGGGTTATGCGGCTTGCGTGCCGGGCCGGTGCATTTGGTGGCGATGAGCAGACGGTCGCGCTGGCCGGACTTCTTGAGCCAGGTACCGAGATAGCGCTCGGTCAGGCCTTGCGTTTCCGGCTTGGGCGGTACCGGATACATCTCGGCTGCATCGATCAGGTTGATGCCGCGTTCGACGGCCAGATCGAGTTGCGAGTGGGCCTCGGCTTCGGAGTTCTGTTCACCCCAGGTCATGGTCCCCAGGGTGATCTGGCTGACCTTGATGTCGGTGCGGCCGAGTTGGCGATACTGCATATTGGTTCTCCTTGTAATTGGCCGACTGCGGCGCCGACTGCAGCGTCGATCGCAGGTCGGGGCCTGCTCCAGCCGGCGGGCGCGGGATCGGGTAGTATATCTGCGCCCGACCTGCCTTGCAGGGCAGGGCCGCAGCGGCGCCAAGACCGCATGCGTTATGCCGGCCGCAGCTTGCTGCACCGGTTCCACATCGCCCAATCTCCACATCCAGACATGTCATCCACCAGTACCACCGAGCAGTCCGACCAGGCCGACGACGACCAGCGTCCCCTGCGCCACCACACTCCCTTCAAATTGTTCTGGTGCGCCAGCGTGGCCTCCACCATCGCGCTGCAGATGCAGATGCAGATCGTGGCAGTGGGCTGGCAGGTGTATCAACTCACGCACAGTGCCTTCGACCTGGGCATCGTCGGGCTGGTGCAGTTCATTCCCTCGCTGTTCCTGGTGTTCGTGGTCGGCCATGTGGCCGATCGTCATGACCGCCGCAACGTGGCCCGCATCAGTGCGCTGGTGGAGGCCTTGGCCGCGGCCACGCTGGCATTGGGCAGCATCGGTGGCTGGCTCAATCGCGAGATGATCTTTGCCATCGTCGCCGTCATCGGTGCCGGCCGCGCATTCTCCAAGCCGACCATGTCGGCCCTGCTGCCCAGCCTGATGTCGCCCAGGGCCTTGCCGGGGGCGGTGGCCGGCTCAGCGTCGGCTACCCAGTTCGCCATCATCATCGGTCCGGCACTCGGTGGTCTGCTCTACGTGGCCGGACCGGCGGTGGTGTATGCCAGCAGTTGCGCCTTGTTCGCGCTGTGCAGCCTGCTGTTGTCGCTGATCCGGCGACCCGCATCGGCGAGCGCTTCTGCGGCAGCCACCGCCAAGCCGACCGGTGCCAGCCTGTCGTCGGTATTCGCCGGGCTCGCCTTCATCCGCAGCAAGCCGGCCATCTTCGGTGCCATTTCGCTGGACATGTTCGCCGTGCTGCTGGGCGGCGCCACTGCCTTGCTGCCGGTCTATGCCAATGACATCCTGCATACCGGTGCGGTCGGCCTGGGCCTGTTGCGCTCGGCGCCTGCGGCCGGTGCGCTGGTGGTGGCCCTGTGGCTGGCGCGGCGGCCCCTGGGTGGCCGCGTGGGCCGCACCATGTTCATTGCCGTTGCGGTATTTGGTCTGGCGACCATCGTCTTTGGCCTGTCCCGCTGGTTCCCGCTGTCGCTGGCCGCGCTGGCGGTGCTGGGCGCGGCTGACATGATCAGCGTGGTGGTGCGCTCGTCCTTCGTCCAGCTGGAGACGCCGGATGCCATGCGCGGCCGGGTGTCGGCGGTCAACTCGGTCTTCATCGGCACCTCCAACCAGTTGGGCGAGTTCGAGTCGGGGCTCACCGCCGCCTGGTTTGGCGCAGTGCCAGCGGTGCTGATCGGCGGTATCGGCACGGTGGTGATCGTGCTGCTGTGGATTCGCCTGTTCCCCTCGCTGTACCAGGTCGACCGGCTCAGTTCGCGCCCATCGCGCTGAGGGTAGGGCAGGGTGCGCCTGCGTCGTTCAGGGCGGACTGCCCTCGGCGACCAGGGCTTGCGCCGCCTGCCGCAGCGCTTGATGCTGCATCAGCAGCATCTGCAGGAACTGCACATAGGGAACCGGCTTGCTGAAGTAATAGCCCTGATATTCATCCGAACCGAACTCGCGCAGTGCCTGCAACTGTTTTTCGGTTTCCACCCCTTCGGTCACCACCTTCAGGTTCAGGGCATGGCTCATGGCGATGATGGCCTGCACGATGGCGCTGCTGTTGGCGTCGTCGGGGATGTCGTTGATGAAGGACTTGTCGATCTTCAGGGTATTGACCGGGAAGCGCTTCAGATAGGCCAGTGACGAGTAGCCGGTGCCGAAGTCGTCGATGGAGATGGTAAAGCCCTCGGCGCGGATGCCATCCATGATGGCAATGGCCTGGTCGCGGTTGTGCATCACCATGCTTTCGGTGATCTCGAATTCCAGGCAGGCCGGCGGCGTGCCATGGCGCGCCACCACCGACTTGATGTCGTCGAGCAGGTGTTCGTCGCCGAACTGGCTGCCGGTGAGGTTGATGGAGATGCGCCCGCATTCCAGACCACGCTCCAGCATCAGCCCGATATCGCGGCATGCCACATCCAGCACCACCAGCCCGATCTGGTCGATCAGGCGCGTTTCTTCGGCCAGCGGAATGAATTCCAACGGCGGCAGCAGGCCCCGTACCGGATGTTGCCAGCGCACCAGCGCTTCGGCGCCGACGATGCTGCCGCTGGCCAGGTTGATCTTGGGCTGGTAGTGCACCACGAATTCGGCGCGCTCGATGGCGCGGCGCAGCTCGGTTTCCAGGGCGATGCGCTCCACCGTGTTGGTGTTGACCTCGTCGGAGAAGAAGCGATAGTCATCCTTGCCGTGGTGCTTGGCGCGGTACATGGCGATATCCGCGTTCTTGATCAGGGTCTGCGCATTGTCGCCATCGCCGGGATAGGTGGCGATACCGATACTGGCAGAAAGCATCGCTTCCTGACCATCGATGATGAAGGGTTTGCGCGCCTCGGAGAGCAACTTCTGTGCGATCTCTCCCAGTTGCAGCGGATCGTCGAAGTCGTCCACCAGCACGATGAACTCGTCCCCGCCCACGCGGGCCAGGATGTCCAGTTCGCGCAGGCTGTTGCGGAAGCGCTGGGCGATTTCCTGCAGCACCGCTTCGCCGGCCTCGTGGCCGAAGGTATCGTTGATGTTCTTGAAGCGGTCCAGGTCCATCAGCAGCACCGCCACCATGCCGTTGCGGTGTTCGGCGTGGGTGATGGCGTTGGACACGTGCTGGGTGCACAGGAAGCGGTTGGGCAGGCCGGTCAGTTCGTCGTAGTGCGCCAGGTGGCGTATGCGCTCATCGGCGCGCCGGCTCTCGATGGCCACGCTGGCCAGGTCGGCCGCGATATTGGCCAGTTGCAGGTATTCATTGCTGGGGGCCTGGTTCTCCTTGAGCAAGGCGGCGAACACCCCCAGCAATTGCCCTTCCTTGCCGATGATGGGCCAGGCCCCGCAGGAGGGATAGACTTCCACGTCGATCAGCACCCGCAGGTGTTCGCTCACCGGATCGCGCGCGATATCGGTGACGATGCAGGGGCCGCGTCGCAGGGCTGCTTCTGCGCCCACGCCGCAGCCGTGCCGGATCGGCATGCCCTGCAGTGCCCGCAGCAGGCGTGGCGGATAGCGCCTGCTCAATACCGTGGTGAAGTGCGAGGCCTGCTCGTTGACCAGCATCACGCAGCTGGCGCCATAGGGAATCTGGGCATCGGCAAAACCGACGATCTCGTTGAGGATGCCGTCCAGGTCTTCATCGGCCATGACCATGTGCAACACCCGGTTCTGCTCGCTTTGCAGCAGTTCGGCGCGCTTGCGGGCACTGATGTCGCGCAGGATGGCAAAGATCGCATAACCGCGCTCGAACTCGGCCCGGTTCAGCGTGACATCGGTGTGGATGATCTTGTTGCGGCGTACCGTCACCCACTCGAACTGCTGTGGCTGGCCCGAGAGTACGCGGCCGACCAGTTCATCGATGTCCGGCTGATCTGCCGTTCTGGTCTTCTGGCGCGAGAACAGGCCGACCTTGCGGCCGATGATGCGCTCCTTGTCCGGCACGCCGAAAAAGCGCAGCGCCGCCGCATTGCAATCCAGGTAGCGCAGCTCCGACGAAATCAGCACGATGGGATCGCTGCCTTCCTCGTAGAGCTTGCGATAGCGGTATTCACTGGCCGACAGTGCGTGGTCCAGGCGTCGCTGATAGCGGTAATAGACCAGGAAGGAGATCAGCGCGATCAGGATGAAGCCGAGAATGCCGGTGGTCAGCAGGATGCGGTTCTCGGTACGGCTGCGCCAGGGCGCCAGCACGTCTTCCATGCGGCGCGCATAGACCGCCACCAGCGACCACTTTTCCAGCCGCTTGTAGGAGAACAGCAGCGATTCACCGGTCAGGTGGGAGATTTCCTCGAAGGCGCCTTCCTCGGCGCCGGCCCGGATGCGCCCCATGCTCTTGGCGTCGGCCAGGCTCACGTTCAGCCAGCGTTCCTCATAGGGTGAGCGCAGCATCATCGAGCCGCTCTCCGAGCGCAGCGAGACGATGGCCTCGAAGTTGGTGATGCGTTTGTAGAAATCGAAGAAGGTGGCGGCCCGCAGTTCGGCCACCAGCAAGCCGATCGGTCGCGCGCTGCCATCGAAGAGGTTCATGGCCACCGGCACCACCAGTTCGCGGTTGTAGCGGCTGCGCATGAGCTGGCCGACGAACAGGGTAGGGCGTGCCGGATTGCCATCCACGTAGGTCAGCTTGCGGTCGTCGGGAATGCTGGTGGTATCGAAGGCGCGCAGCGAACTGGCGCGGGTATTGCCGTTGCGATCCACATAACGCAGCACCATCACCGTGGGCAGGCGCTGCTGCATCTCCGAGAGCAGGTGGTACAGGGCCTGGTCGTCGTCCAGCAGATCGGGGCCGGCGCCGTGGATGTGCTCGGCGGTGCTCCACAGCATCTGGTCCAGGTCGCCGAAGACGCGCTCGGCATGTTCCTGCACGCTGCGCACGGCGGCCATCGAACTGGCGCGTTCGGAATCGATGGTCAACTGCCGGTCCTGGCGGATTTCCCACCATGTCTGTACCACGATGAACGACCCGACGAAGCCGACGAACAGCAGCAAGGTCTTCAGGGTATAACCCGTGCGTCCCGGTGATTTGTTCTGTTTTCCCATGTGACCAACTATCACATCACCTGTCGTTAGGCAGCTTAGCGCTGCTCATCCATTCGTCCGACGTCTGCCGGACGACCGTTCGACAGCTCTCTCACGCAATGCGCGCGCTTCCTGCTCTTGCCGGTCTTGCGCCAAGCCGCTGGCACAACACATCGTCGCAGGCGGTCACCATAGTGACTGTTGCTTACGCCAGAATTACGTGGATGCCCCCAGTTACTGATACGAAAGATGACAGTATGCCATCCCGTCTACTGCTGCGCTCAATGCGCCTTGTCGTATCTTGTCTTGCCTTGTCGTATTGCATGCAACCAGATCGTTGCCGGCAGTTGCTCGTTGTTGGAACAGGGCGCGCTGCGCTCGCTATCCTGGAGTCGTTGTTGTTCCTGCCTTGCCCCGCCTTGTCCCTTGCTTTGTCCCCGGCCTTGCTTGTGGCGCAGCGGCGCGTTGGCCGTGCACATCTGTCGTTTGTTTTGTAGCAACCTTACCCCAAGCCAAAGGCTTTGTCATTATCGTGGCGGCGGTGCGGCAACGTGACGGCCGCTTTTTCATGTCAGACGGAAATTTTCACTTGTTCTGACATCAATATGATCCGCAAGAAGTCACTTCCGCAATGCGACAACTGCATTTTCGTTTGCAATGCGATAATACGGCGCCCAGGACGACAGTATCTCAGTATTCCAGTACCTCAGTACCTGAGTGCATCCGTGATCGCCGACCCGTTTGGGGCTGAGCTGGATGCACGATTCCCAGGTTACTTCCACACATTCCCCATTACCACGTAAAGGACCATTCCAATGAAGACAAGAGCAGCGGTAGCATGGCAGGCAGGCAAGCCCTTGACCATCGAGGAAGTCGAACTTGGCGGCCCCAAGGCTGGCGAAGTCCTGGTCGAGATCAAGGCCACCGGCATCTGCCATACCGACTACTACACACTCTCGGGTGCCGACCCCGAGGGCATCTTCCCCGCCATCCTCGGCCATGAAGGCGCCGGCGTGGTGGTCGACGTCGGCCCGGGCGTGAAGTCGCTCAAGAAAGATGATCACGTCATCCCCCTGTACACCCCGGAATGCCGCGAGTGCAAGTTCTGCCTCTCGCAGAAGACCAACCTGTGCCAGGCCATCCGCGCCACCCAGGGTCGCGGCCTGATGCCCGACGCCACCAGCCGTTTCTCGCTGGACGGCAAGCCCCTGTTCCACTACATGGGCACCTCGACCTTCTCCAACTACATCGTCGTCCCGGAAATCGCCCTGGCCAAGATCCGTTCCGACGCCCCCTTCGACAAGGTCTGCTACATCGGCTGCGGCGTCACCACCGGCGTGGGCGCCGTACTGTTCACTGCCAAGGTGGAAGCGGGTGCCAACGTGGTCGTCTTCGGCCTGGGCGGCATTGGCTTGAACGTGATCCAGGCGGCCAAGATGGTCGGTGCCAACAAGATCATCGGCGTCGACCTCAACCCGGCGCGTGAAGCCATGGCCCGCAAGTTCGGCATGACCGACTTCATCAATCCCAAGGACGTCCCCAACGTGGTCGATGCCATCATTGGCCTGACCGATGGCGGCGCCGACTATAGCTTCGAGTGCATCGGCAACACCACCACCATGCGCCAGTCGCTGGAGTGCTGCCACAAGGGCTGGGGCCAGTCCATCATCATCGGCGTGGCAGCCGCCGGCCAGGAAATCTCCACCCGTCCGTTCCAGCTGGTGACCGGTCGTGTCTGGAAGGGCTCGGCCTTTGGCGGCGCCCGTGGCCGTACCGACGTGCCCAAGATCGTGGACTGGTACATGGAAGGCAAGCTCAACATCGACGACCTGATCACCCACAAGCTGCCGCTGGAACGCATCAACGAAGGCTTCGACCTGATGAAGAGCGGTGAATCGATCCGTTCCGTGGTCGAGTTCTGAGGAGCGCGCGATGCTGGAGAAACTCTCCGAGCACGGCTGTGTCGGCGGCGTGCAGGGCTACTACCGCCACGCCTCGCCGGCCATCGGCCTGGACATGCGCTTCTCGGTCTTCGTGCCACCACAGGCCAGCGCCGGCGGCAAGCTGCCGGTGCTGTTCTACCTGGCCGGACTGACCTGTACCGAAGAAACCTTCATGATCAAGGCCGGCGCGCAGCGCGTGGCGGCCGAGCTGGGCATGATCCTGGTGACCTCGGACACCAGCCCGCGTGGAGCAGGCGTTGCCGGTGAGAGCGATAGCTGGGATTTCGGCGTAGGGGCGGGTTTCTACCTCGACGCCACCCAGGCGCCGTGGGACCGCCATTACCGCATGGAGAGCTATGTGGTGGATGACCTGCGCCAGACCGTGCTGGGGAATTTCCCGGCCGACCCGCAGCGCATGGGCATCTTCGGCCATTCCATGGGCGGGCACGGTGCGCTCACGCTCGCCCTGCGTCACCGCGCGCTGTACCGCTCGGTCTCGGCCTTTGCGCCAATTGCGGCGCCGCTGCACTGCCCATGGGGCCAGAATGCTTTCGGCAACTACCTCGGCCCGGATCAGGAGCGCTGGCAGCAGCATGACGCCAGTGAACTGATGCGCAAGTTGCACGCCCCCTTCCCGCAGGGCATCCTGATCGACCAGGGCCTGGCCGACAAATTCCTGCTGGAGCAACTGCTGCCGGAACGCTTCGAGGCCGCCTGCCGGGACGCCTCACAGCCGCTGACACTGCGCCGGCATGAGGGCTACGACCATGGGTATTACTTCATCCAGAGTTTTGTGGAAGATCATCTGCGCTTCCATCATCGCATCCTGACGGCCTAGGCCGTCGGTCTGCCCTGTTCACCGGCCAAGCTGCTTGTCCGGTGAACAGGCCCTAGACAAAGGCATCCGTCACCACATGCTCCCCCAGCATGAAGGCATCCGCCACATGGCGCAGTGGCGCCACATCCACATCGGAGGCCTTGCTCCGGATCAGTTGGCAGAAGTGGGCGTACAGCGAAGGATATTCTCCTTCCACCTGCAGCTCGCACGGCGCCTGGTCGATCCACAATTCATGCCCACCCTTCTTGAGATGCAGATGCGTGCTCGCGGTGTCGATGACGATATCCCAGGTCTGCTCGCCGGTCTGGCGCCAGTCGAAGTCGGCTTGCACATCGGTACCCAGGGCATCGGTGAAGGCCAGTCGTGCGGCGATCGGGGTCTGGCGGTTGGACGGCACTTCCAGCGTGGCCTGCTTGAGGAACATGGCCTGCGGCAGGATCTCGGTGACGATCGACAAGGCATTGATGCCCGGATCGAACACGCCCAGGCCGCCCGGTTGCCAGATCCATTCCTGGTCGGGGTGCCAGTGACGGACGTCTTCGCGCCAGATCACTTCGACCCGGCGCGGCGCGTGCTGCTGAAGATGGCGCTTGACCACCTGCACCGCCGGCGCATGGCGCGAGTGCCAACTGGCGAACAGCGTCACGCCCTGTTCGGCCGCCAGCGCCTTGAGCGATTCGACTTCCGACAGCGTGGCGCCGGGCGGCTTTTCCAGGAACACGTGCTTGCCGGCGAGTAGTGCCTGGCGTGCCGCTTCATAGCGATACTGCGGTGGCATGCACAGCGAGATGGCATCGATCTGCGTGCCGGAGTCCAGCATCTCGGCCATGGTCTTGAAGGCGGTCACGCCATCGATGCTGTGGTTGCGGCTGGCCGTGGCCACCAGCTGGAAATCCGGATTACCGGCGATGGCCGGGGCGTGCTGGTCATAGACGATCTTGCCGACGCCGGCGATGGCGAGTTTGATGGGTGTCATGTTGTCCTTATGTTCTTGTAGGGGGGGCGGGCAGGGGCCAAAGCTTACCAGCGTTGATGCACGTAGGGCGCGATGTCATCCAGATAAAGCTGCCACAGCGCCTGCATCAGGTCGGCCGGGATCGGCGGCAGTCCGCTGGCGGCGCTGTTGGACTGCGCCTGTTGCACATTGCGTGCGCCAGGGATGACGGTGCTGATACCGCTTTCCATGAGAATCCAGCGCAGCGCAAACTGCGCCATCGATACCCCCTCCGGCACCAGCGCGCGAATCTTCTCGACGGCCGCCAGTGCAACCTCGTACGGCACGCCGGAGAAGGTCTCGCCGACATCGAAGGCTTCGCCGTGGCGATTGAAGTGGCGATGGTCATCGGCGGCAAAGCGGGTCTGCGCCGACATCTTGCCGGTCAGCAGGCCTGAGGCCAGCGGTACCCGGGCGATGACGGCGATGTCGCGACGTTGCGCCTCATCCAGGAACAGCGACAGCGGACGCTGGCGGAAGATGTTGAAGATGATCTGGATCGATTTCACGTTCGGGTATTCGATGGCCTTCAGGCCTTCTTCCACCTTCTCTACCGAAACGCCATAGTGGGCGATCTTGCCGGCACTGACCAGGTCATCCAGATAGCCGAAGACTTCCTGCTGGTAATAGACTTCCGGCGGCGGGCAGTGCAGTTGCACCAGGTCCAGGCAATCCACTTCCAGATTGGTGAGCGAACGCTCGACGAAGGCGGTCAGGTTCTCGCGCGTGTAGCCGCTGGCGACATGCGGCGACAGCCGGCGGCCGGCCTTGGTGGCGACGAAGGGGCGCTGGCCACCGCGCTCCTTGAGGACCTGGGCGATCAGTTGCTCGGAGCGGCCATCGCCATAGACGTCGGCGGTATCGATGAACGTGACGCCGCCGTCCAGCGCCGCATGCAGGGCCGCCTTGGCGTCCTGGCTGGAGACGTCGCCCCAGGAGCCGCCGATGGCCCAGGCGCCGAATCCGATCTCCGATACTTCCGCGCCGGTGCGGCCAAACGTTCTTGATTTCATGTTGCTCATCCTTTGCATGGGTGCTGTCTGGCCCGGGCTGGCCCGTGGGGGCGCCTGCGGGCGGTCAAACCGTATTTATACCCTGCGTCATGGCAGCGGGCAGATGGTTTAACATGCACTTCATTAATTCATGAAGTGAATGGAGTTCATTCATGTCCTTGCTGGATCATGTGGATTTTTCGGATTTGCGGGTGTTTGTCACGATATTGCGTACCGGTAGCTTCAAGGCGGCTGCCATCCAGCTGGGCCTGACCCCCTCGGCCACCAGCCATGCCATGAAGCGGCTGGAGGAGCGGCTGTCCACCCGCCTGCTGTACCGCTCCAGCCGGGCGGTCTCGCCGACGGCGGCCGGCAGCGAACTGGCGCTGCGCCTGGAGGAGGGTTTCGAGAAGATCGGTGCCGCGCTGGGGGTGCTGGAAAGCGCGGCGGCGGGCAGCCTGGGAGAGTTGCGCATCAATGTCTTTGCCGATGCCGCGCATCTGCTGATCGAGCCGGCCATTCCCGAGTTTGTCCGGCAGTGTCCCCAGGTCAAGCTGACCGTGGTGGTCGATGATCGGCCCATCGACATCGTCAGCGAAGGCTATGACGCCGGCATCCGCTATGGACACTACGTGCCGGAAGGCATGGTGACAGCGCCTCTGACGCGCGCCCAGCGCTGGGTGGCGGCCGCCTCGCCCGACTATCTGCAGCGCTGCGGTCGTCCGCTGACGCTGGAGGACCTGGCGCAGCATAATTGCCTGCAACTGCTGCTGGGCGACAATTCCAGCTACAAGTGGGAGTTCGGCCGTGGCAAGCACCAGCAGCGCATCCGCGTGCCGGGTCTGGTGACGATCAACAACACGGCGGCCACCATCGCCGCCGCCCGGGCCGGTGTCGGTATTGCCTACCTGCTGGAGGCCAGGATCAGGAGGGAAATCGAAGAGGGCGCGCTGGAGGTGCTACTGCCCGAATGGGCGGCACCCAGCGAGCCGTTTCACATGTACTACAGCAGCCGGCGCCACGCCCATCCGGCCTTGCGCAAGCTGATCGACATCATCCGCCTGCAGCATGGGCTGGCCCGGCTGCGTTAGCCGGGCCAGATTAGGGCCTGTTCACACTCAATCTCGCAGATTGAGTGTGAACAGGCCCTAGGCCCTAGTGCGCCGCCGAGGCTTCGGCCGCGCCGGCACCGCCCTTGGAGGGCTTGATGATCCAGATCAGCGGGATGATCACCAGGAAAATCACTGCCGACACAAAGAAGATGTCGTTGATGCCCAGCATGGCGGCCTGGAAGGTGATGGTCCGCTCCAGCATGGCGGCGCTCTGCTCGGCATTCAGGCCCAGGGTGCTGCTGATGTTGTTGAGCGTTTCCTGCAGCCAGGGACTATAGGGCGTGGCATGCTCGGTCAGCTGCGCGTGGTGCATGATGGTGCGGTTGTTCCAGGCGGTGGTGGAGATCGAGGTGCCGACCGCGCCACAGAACACCCGTACGAAGGACGACAGCCCAGCCGCCGCCGGAATGCGTTCGGGCGGCAGGCCCGACAGCAGCAACACCGTCAGCGGCACGAAGAACATGGCCGTCGGGATGCCCTGCAGCAGCGTGGGCAGGATCACCGTCATCTGGTCCACCTGCAGGTTGTAGCGCGAGCGCAGCCAGAACACGATGGCAAAGCCGATGAAGGACACCGTCGCCACCTTGCGCGCATCCACCAGCGGCAGGAAGCGTCCGATCAGCGGCATCAGGATCACCGCGAAAATCCCGATCGGCGCAGTCGACAGGCCCGAGTCGATGGAGCGGTAACCGAGGTATTGCTGCAGCCACTGCGGCAGGATCACCAGGTTGCCGAAGAACACGCCATAGCCGATGGAAATGGCGATGGTGCCGCCGGCGAAATTGCGCCGGCCGAACAGGCGCAGGTCCACCACCGGGTGGTCATTGTTGAGTTCCCACACCACGAAGTAGGCAAAGGCCACCAGCGCGATGATGCCCAGCGTGATGATGGTGGGCGAGGCGAACCAGTCCAGGTCCTTGCCCTTGTCGAGCATGATCTGGAAGGCCGCCACCCAGGTCACCAGCAATGCCAGCCCGATCTTGTCGATGGGCAGCCTGTGGATGGGCGTTTCGCGCGAGCGGTAGATGGCCAGCGTGATGCCGGCGGCGATCAGGCCCACCGGGATGTTGATGTAGAAAATCCACGGCCAGGTGTAGCTGTCGGTGATCCAGCCGCCCAGCGCCGGGCCTGCCACCGGCGCCACCACGGCGGTCATGCCCCATAGCGCCAGGGCGAATGAGGATTTCGATTTGGGGTAGGCCCCCAGCAGCAGCGATTGCGACAGCGGCACCATGGGGCCGGCGACCAGGCCCTGCAGCACGCGTGCGGCCAGCAGGATGGGTAGCGTCGGCGCCAGCCCGCACAGCCACGAGGCCATGACGAACAGCAGCACCGAGGTGACGAACAGGCGCACCGCACCCAGGCGCTGGGTGAGCCAGCCGGTCAAGGGGATCGAGATGGCGTTGGCGGCCGCGAACGAGGTGATGACCCAGGTACCTTCATCGATCGACACCCCCAGGTTGCCCGAGATGGTGGGGATGGCGACGTTGGCGATGGACGAGTCCAGCACGTTCATGAACACCGCCAGCGACACCGACAGGGTGCCCAGTACCAGGTTGGCGCCGGTCAGCGGCGGCGGTGGCGTATAAGGCTTGGGGGGAGTAGGGCTGTTGGCCATGGGGCTCCGTCATTGTCCAGTGATTGCAGCGGCATGGTCTCAGGTATGCGGGACGGCAGCCGGCGTGGCCGCAGCCTTGCTCTTGCGGGCTTGCGGCAGGCCGCTGGCGTTGTCGCTGATGATGCGTTCGACGATGGCGTCGGCCTGCTTGCCCAGGTCGTCATAGACGTTGGTCTGGTAATTGGTCGGCACCGCTTCCAATGCCCGACCGTCGCCGTGGATGTCGACGGTGGCCGTGGTGGACAGGCCGATGCGCAGCGGGTGGGCGCGCACCTGTTCCGGGTCCAGCGCGATGCGCACCGGCACGCGCTGCACCACCTTGATCCAGTTGCCGGTGGCATTCTGCGCCGGCAGCAGCGAGAAGGCGCCGCCGGTGCCGGCCGAGAAGCCGATCACGGTGCCCTTGTACTTGACGCTGGAGCCATAGACGTCGGCAATCACTTCCACCGGCTGGCCGATGCGGATGTGTTGCAGCTGGCCTTCCTTGAAGTTGGCATCGATCCAGATCTGCTCCAGCGGCACGATGGCCATCAGCGGATTGCCGGCGGCGATGCGCTGGCCGACCTGCACCGACCGCTTGGAGACGAAGCCCGAGACCGGCGCCACGATATTGACGCGGGCGTAGTTCAGATAGGCATTGCGCACGGCAGTGGCGGCCTGCAGCACATTGGGGTGCTCGGTGACGCTGGTGTGATCGGTCAGGGCGCGGTTGGCGGCGGCGGCGGCACGTGCCTGGTCCAGGGCGGCACTGGCACTCTTGAGCGCATCGCGGGCGTGCGAGACGTCTTCCTGCGAGACCGCGCCCGAGGACAGGCCGGCCTGGCGGCGTTGCAGGTCTTCGCGTGCCCGGGCCAGGTTGGCGTCGGCGGCGGCGACGTTGGCGGCCAGGGTGTCGTTGTTCAGGAACAGCTGGCGCGTCTGGCGCACTGCCTGGGCCAGTGCGGCCTGCGCCTGGTCCAGGGCCAGCCTGGTGTCGGCGGCGTCCAGCGCCACCAGCGGCTGGCCGGCCTTGACGATCTGGGTATCGTCAGCCTTGACGGCCACTACGGTGCCGCCCACCTGGGCGGAAATCTGTACCACATTGCCGCCAACATAGGCGTCGTCGGTTTCTTCGAAGAAGCGTGCGTGCAGGAACCAGTACAGGAAGCAGGCTGCGGCGATCACCAGCAGCAGCAGGGTCAGCAGGATCAACTGGCGTTTGCGCTTGCCATTGCCATTGCCGTTTCCATTTGCATTGCCGTTGGCTGGCGCATTGTTTGGGGTGGTGCTGTCACTCATGGAGGACTCCGTTCTATCTTTTTGTAGGCGGTCAATCGGCGCGTCGCTGTTACGGCGCGCCGTCCTGGTGGTCGGCGGATCAGTGGAGAGACCGGCCACCAGGCTGGATTCAATGTCGGGATGTCATGCAGACCTGTGTCGGGCCAGCTTCAGCGCTGTTGCCGCTGTTGTTGCTGCGGCAGCGGCTGACCATAGGCCAGCCCGGCTTGCTGGGCCTCGAAACCGCCACCCAGCGCCTTGTACAGCGCCACCTGCTGTTCGCGGCGCTGCGCCTGCAGCGCCACCATGGACTGGCGTTGACTCAGTACGGCGGTCTCGGCCGACAGCAGCGTCAGTTGCGACACCAGGCCCAGGCGATAACGCTCGCGTGCCAGCTGGTAGGCGCGTTCGGCCGCTTGCAAGGCTTCGTCGCGAATCGGTAGCTGGCGCTCGGTCGAGTGGATCGCCGCGATCTGGCGTGCCACGTCGGCATAGGCATCGTTGAGCGCCTTGTTGTAGGTCGCCACGGCCAGCTCGTAGTTGGCGTACTCGCCCTTGAGTCCGGCCCGTAGCGCGCCGCCCTCGAAGATCGGCAGGGTGATCGCCGGTCCGAAGGCGATGCTCTTGCTGGCAGCGGTGAAGGGATTGCTGTCGATCAGGCTGTCAAAGCCGATCATGGCCGAGAGGTTGATGTCCGGGTAGAAGCGCGCCTTGGCCACGGTGATGCCCTGGCTGGCGGCTTCCACCTGCCAGCGTGCGGCCACGATGTCGGGACGGCGACCCATGAGGTTCAGCGGCAGGTCCGCCGGCAGGCCGGGCGTGGCCAGGTGCTGCAGGGAGGGCGGTGCCAGTTGCAGGCCGCGATCCGGCCCCTTGCCGCTCAAGGCGCCCAGTTGCTGGCGCAGCAGGATGATCTGGCCTTCGCTCTGCTCCAGCTGGGCACGTGCCTCGGCGCTGCTGCTGCGCGACTGGTTGCGCTCGATCTGGCTATCCAGGCCGGTGCGCACGCGCTCGGCGGTGATCTTTTCCAGGGAGGTACGCTGATCGACCGTGCGCTGCAGGATATCGTGCAGCGCATACTGCGCCGCCAGCTGGCTGTAGACCGAGACGATGGAGGCGGTCAGGGCCAGGCGTGCTTCCTGCTCACTGGCCTGGGCAGCTTTCTCGCTGGAGATGGCCTGTTCCAGGGCGGCCTGGTTCTTGTTCCACAGGTCGAGCTCATAGCCGACGTTGAGGCCGGCCTTCTTTTCGTTGTACCAGTTGCCGCCATACGGCGCCGGGTAGATCGAGGTGCTGGAGAACTGGTTGCGCGTGAACGATGCCTGCGCATCCACGTTGGGCAGCAGCGGCGCACCGCGCGATTCGGCCAGGGCGGTGGCAGCACCGATGCGGGCACGCGCCTGCTGCAGGCTGGGGCTGGCGGCCAGGGCTTCCTCGATCAGGGCGGTCAACTGGGCGTCGCCGAACTGGCTTACCCAATCAGTGCCCGGCCACTGGCCGTCGGCCGCGCCGGGATTGGGGTCCGAGAGACTGCGCTGGGTCGCGAAATCGCGGGCCTGGGCGAGCTGCTTGTCACTGCCGATGCCCTCGAAGCTGGCACAACCTGACAAACCAAGTGCGCCGAGCAGGGCGGTCGCCACGACATGGGTGGCGATCGCCCGTGGCCGGAGGCCGGGCGACGTGATGCGTTTCATAGAATTCTCCACGAAGAGGTATTTGGCGATACGAGTTCTTTTGTGAGTTTTGCGACCCGCTGACGCCTGCGCAGCAGGCCACACGCATGGGAAGCTGGCGGCGCCGGTTCGACCCGACGCCAAGCGCTCACCTGGATTTACGAGTACCATCCGGGGGCGGGGCGAGTAAAAACTCATTTTCCGTATTATACTTGGATATACGAACAATCACTCATGTTGTGAATTCGCGTCGGGGGCGGGCGAATTCCTTACCAAAGCTGCCAATGAAACTGCAACCCAGAAAAGAACCACGCCAGGCGCGTTCGCGGGCGATGGTCGATACCATCCTTGATGCCATGTCACGCGTGCTCGTCGAGCGCGGCTATGCCAAGACCAACACCAATCTCGTGGCCGAATCGGCCGGTATCAGCGTGGGCTCGCTGTACCAGTATTTTCCCAACAAGGACGCCCTGATCTTTGCCCTGCGTGAGCGCCACGTCTCGCGCATGCTGGGGCTGTTCGAGGATGTGGTGGCCCATATCGATGCCGCCGGTTCCTTGCGCGAAGACTTCGACAAGCTGATCGGCGCCCTGGTGGCGGCCCATCTGCTGGAACCGGAACTGAACCGCATCCTGGAAGAGGAATTCCCGGCCTACAACCTGCCGGTGTCCAGCGAGATCCGCCAGCGCTTCTTCGAGGCCATCCGCCGCGTGCTGGAAAAGCACCGCAGCAGCATCACCACACCCGACCTGGATGTGGCCACCTTCGTCCTGCAGCGCATGTTGAAGGCGCTGATCAATGCCGTGGTCCTGACGGGGCCGGGTGGACTCTCCGCAGGGAGCGTGCGTCCGGAAATTCTGCCGGCAGTGATCGGCTATCTGACTGCTCCAAGAGAAGATTCGCAGGCATAATCGAGAAGTTTGGTGAAGGTCCATGAGGGGACTGTTCACCGGCAGGGCTGCCGTAAAGGAGGGTGGGGTTGCTCCGGGGTAATTCAGAAACTCCCCTATATGCAGCGCGAAGGGCTTCCGTATAGTGCAGGGTGAAGGGAAAAGCTTGCCGGATGCGCCATGGAGGTGGTGCGCCGGGTGCTTCCCGCCGTTACCCATTTTCCATCAAGCGATATGCACAACAAGAACATGCGCCGCAGGGCAGGGCTGCTCGTCAAGGTCATGGCATGTATCTGGGCCGCTGCTGGCGCCTGCGCGGCGCAGGCCGCGGTCTCGGTGCAGGTCCTCGATAGCGCCGGTCAGGTGGTTCCCAATGCCGTGGTCTACGCCGAACCGGCGGGCGGTGCCGCCGCACCCGCCAAGCCGCCGCGACAGGTCGAGATCGAGCAGAAGAACAAGACCTTCATCCCGCTGGTGACGGTGGTACAGACCGGCACGCCCATCCTGTTCCCAAACCACGACAATATCCGGCACCACGTCTATTCGTTCTCCCCGGCCAAGACCTTCGAACTGAAGCTTTATTCCGGCGTACCCGGCAGCCCGGTGGTCTTCGACAAGGCCGGAACCGTGGTCCTGGGCTGCAATATCCATGACGAGATGGTGGCCTATGTGCAGGTGGTCAATACGCCCTATTTCGGCGTGACCGATCGCAGCGGCACGGTCCGGCTGGATGGCCTGGGCAATGGCCGCTACACGCTCAAGGCCTGGTATTTCACCATGGGCCCGAACCAGGCCGCAGTGCAGCAGGCCCTGGAGGTCCAGGGCGACGGCAAGGCCGCCATCAAACTCAACGTCAAGGCAGTACCGCTGTAGGGCGGCACCGTCCAGGGCAAGCAAGGGAAACGGGGCAAGGGTGCGTCTCTACCGTCTGGAAAGCAAGATCGTTGCGCTGTTCATCATCCTCATCGTGGTGGTGCAACTGGCCGGCTTCGTGGCGATCCGTACCGCCATCGACCGCAACGCGCGCAGCGCCATCAGTGACGAGCTGGTGATCGGTGAGCGCGTCTTCACGCGCCTGCTGGACCAGAACGCCCAGAAACTGACCCAGGGCGCAAGGCTGCTGGCGTCCGACTTCGGCTTCCGCCAGGCCATTGGCACCGACGACCGTGACACCATCGGCTCGGTGCTGGCCAACCATGGGGCGCGCATCGGCGCTTCCATGGGCATGCTGATCGCCACCGACGGCACGATTCGCGCCTCGACCTTGGAGTACCCCGACACCGACCTCCAGCGCAGCAGCCTGGAACTGGTGCGCAAGGCCGACAAGGACAATGCCAACGGTGCCGCCGAGAGTGTGGTGGTGGGGGAGAACCTGTTCCAGATCGTGGCCGTACCGATCAAGGCGCCGGTGACCATCGCCTGGGTGGTCATGGGTTTCCCGGTGGATCGCGATCTGGTCAATGACATGCGCGCCCTGTCGCAGCTGCAGGTGTCCATCCTGGTTCGCCAGCGCGGGCGCCCCGACTGGGTGTCGGATGTATCGACCCTGGCCAAACCCGAGGCGCAGATGCTGCTGCGCGAAGTCGGCGACGTGCGCGCTGCCGGCCCGGCCGACCTGCAGATCGACGGTAACCAGTATCGCGCCCGCATCCTGCCGCTGGCGCAGGCCAGCAACGGCCAGCAGGCGGTGGCGGTCTTGCAGCGTTCGGTCAGCGAAGCGGTGGCACCCTATCAGCGGTTGCAGCTGATCCTGCTGAGCATTACGGTATTGGGCGTGCTGGGTGCGGCAGTGGCCAGCGCCGTGATGGCGCGGCGTATCACCAGCCCTCTGCGTGAGCTGGCCAGCGTGGCCAAGCGCCTGGGGGCGGGCGACTACAGCGAGGGCCTGTACATCCGGCGCCAGGACGAGATCGGCCGCCTGGGCGCAGCCTTCGAAACCATGCGTGGCGAGATCGCCAAACGTGAACTGAAGATCAGCCGGCTGGCCTATCAGGACCACTTGACCGGCCTGCCCAACCGGGTGCAGTTCGCCGATCTGCTACGGGACGCCATCATCGACAGCGGGGACTCGGTGGGCGGTACCTGCCACATTCTGATGATGGATCTGGACCGCTTCCAGCAGGTCAACGATGTGCTGGGTCACCGCTTCGGCGACGACCTGCTGCGCCAGGTGGCGTCGCGCTTGACGGCTCAGTTGTTGTATCCGGGGGCCAAGGTGGCGCGACTGGGCGGCGACGAATTTGCCATCCTGCTGCCCGGCGTGAACCTGGAAGGCGCGCTGGCGCAGGCGTCCCATATCCTGCGGGCGCTGGAGCAACCCTTGTCGCTGCAGGAACAGACGGTGGATCTGGGCGCCGGCATCGGCATCGCCGGCTATCCGGCCCATGGGCGCAGCAGTGATGTCCTGCTCAGCCGGGTCGAGGTGGCGATGTACACCGCCAAGCGCAAGGGCAGCGGGGTGGTGGTCTACGACCCCGCCATCGACCGCAGCAGCCAGGAAAGCCTGTCGCTCCTTTCCGAGCTGCGCCGCGCACTGGAGCGCGACGAATTCATGCTCTATCTACAGCCCAAGCTGGACCTGGCCTCCGGCGAAGTGTTCGGGGCCGAGGCGCTGGTGCGCTGGCTGCATCCGGACAAGGGTTTCATCGGCCCGGACAATTTCATCCCCTTCGCGGAGACCACCGGTTTCATTCGTATGCTGACCATCTGGATGATGGAAAAGGTCGCCGGTCTGTCGGCCGAACTGCGTCGCAATGGCATCGCCCTGAAATTCTCGGTCAACCTGTCTACCCGCGACCTGCTGGACCAGGAGTTGCCGGCTGCCTTCGCCGCCATCGTCCAGCGCCACGGACTGACACCCGCCGCGCTCTGCCTGGAGATCACCGAGAGTTCCATCATGGACGACCCGGCGCGCGCCCAGAACACGCTGGACCGGCTGGCCGCCATGGGGTTCGCCTTGAGCATCGACGACTTCGGTACTGGTTATTCCTCGCTGGCCTACCTGAAGCGGCTGCCGGTGCGGGAGCTGAAGATCGACAAGTCCTTCGTCATGAAGATGGCACAGGATCAGGACGACGCCAAGATCGTGCGTTCCACCATCGACCTGGGCCATAACCTGGGCCTGCGGGTGGTGGCCGAAGGCGTGGAGAGCGAAGAGGTCTGGTTCCTGCTGCGGCAGATGGGCTGCGATCAGGGACAAGGCTATTTCATGGGCAAGCCCATGCCGGTCGAGCGTTTCCTGGAATGGCGGCAGCATTGGCGTGCGCCGGAGGTACTGGACCAGTCCGAGAACATGGCGGTATGAGCGTCGGCCAGGGGCCGACCGCATCAATGACGGACCAGATAAGTGGGGCAGGGGGAGTGGGATGAAGAACACCATCAAGGGCGGCGCTCTGGCGCTGCTGGCAACGCTCTCGGCGCCTGTGCTGGCGCAGATGAGCGATGCCGAACGCGACGCCTGGGCGCTGGCCCAGCAGCAGAAGGCGGCCCGTGCCATGCGCGCCGCGAGCGCAGCCGCAGCAGCGACGCCCGCGGCGACCAGCGAGGCCACTGCGCCCACAGCGTCCGACGATCGCCGCTGGATGCCCGACCTGGGCAAGCTCACCGCCACCGGCGGCGTGATTCAGGTGGAAGGCGCCGGTGGCGGTGGCTTGACGCCCTGGGCCCTGATCACCGGTTACGGCACCCGCGACAGCTATGGTGCCAATGCCCACTATACCTACCTGTCGACCCAGGATTACACCTTGAAGTCCTACGGCGTGGCCGTGGGCATCCTGGACCGTGTCGAACTCTCGCTGAACAAGCAGGAGCTCTATGGCAGCCTGGTGCCGCTGGCCGACCTCAAGATCAGCCAGGACATCGTCGGCATCAAGATCAAGCTGGCAGGCGACGCCGTCTACGACCAGGACCGCTGGCTGCCACAGATCGCAGCCGGGGTCATGTTCAAGCATAACAATGGCATCGGCGGCCTGGGGGCGGTCACCAGCGTCAAGCAACTCGGCGCGGCCAGCGATGCCGGCATCGACTATTACTTGTCGGCCACCAAGATCCTGCTGGAACAGAGTCTCCTGCTCAACGGTACGCTGCGCCTGACCAAGGCCAACCAGATGGGCCTGCTTGGGTTTGGCGGCGACCAGCGCGATCGCTACCAGCCCATGGGCGAGTTCTCGGCGGCCTACCTGATCAACCGCAAGCTGGCGCTGGGCGTGGAGTACCGCATGAAGCCGCGCAACCTCGCGGCCGACCACGAGAAGGATTACTACGACGCCTTCCTGGCCTGGTTCCCCAGCAAGAACCTGTCGATGACCTTGGCCTACGTGGCGCTGGGCGACATCACCGTCTACAACCCCAAGCGGCAGCGCGGCGTCTATCTGTCGCTGCAGGCCGGATTCTGAGCGCGAGGAGCAGCCATGATGAGACAGCAGATAGCGCGCGCCGCCGCCGCCCTGGCCCTGGCCGGCACACTGGGCGCGGCCCAGGCGCAGACGCCGCCGGACGACAGCCTCTACCGTGCCCTGGGTGGCTTGCCGGTGCTGCAGAAGGTGGTGGATGACTTCATGGCCAACATGCTGGCCGATCGACGCATCAAGCATACGTTTGCCGAGTCCAATATTGAGCGCGTCAAGCAGAAGCTGGTGGAACAGTTCTGCCAGTTGAGCGGCGGTGCTTGCGTCTACACTGGAGACCCCATGCGGGAAGTGCACCAGGGCCTCAAGCTCAGCAATGCCGACTTCAATGCCCTGGTGGAGGACCTGCAACTGGCCATGGACGCCAACGGCATCCCCTCGCACACCCAGAACCGGCTGCTGGCCCTGCTGGCACCGATGCAACGCGAGACCGTCAGCCGCTGATGGTGCGGCGCGGCACGGCTCAGGTAAAAATATTTTTGCAGGGACGGGAATAATGCAGGGGCCGGCCTCGTATACGTCGGCATGGGTATGGCACAACGCGCAACCCGACCACGAAAAGGAAATGACATGAGACTGCTCGCAACTTCCCTGCTGGCCCTGGCCTGCGCCTCGGCATCCCTGACCGCCTCGGCCCAGAGCGCCGGCGTCAAGACCATGGACGGCATCCTGGTCGATGCCCACGGCATGACCGTCTATACCTTCGACAAGGACACCGCCAACAGCGGCAAGAGCGTCTGCAATGGCCCTTGCGCCAAGCTGTGGCCGCCGGTGGCACCCATGGGCATGCCCGCCGCCCCGTATTCCACCGTGACCCGCGATGATGGCAGTGCCCAGCTGGCCTATCAGGGCAAGCCGCTGTACCTGTACGAAGCCGACAAGAAGCCTGGCGAGCGCAGCGGTGACAACTTCAAGGACATCTGGCACGTGGTCAAGCCCTGATCTGAGGCATCAGGCATCGGGAGCGCCTCCATGTTCGGACGCAAGGCCAGGCTGGAACGGCAACAGCGGGAACGACAGGCCGACGAGCAAGCCATGCTCGCCTGCCTGCCGCGCCTGCGTCGTTACGCCCGTGCCTTGACCGGCGAACGCGAGGGCGCCGACGATCTGGTGCAGGACACGCTGGAACGCGCCTGGCAAAAGCGCGATAGCTGGAAGCGCGGCACCGACATGCGCCCCTGGCTGTTCGCCATCATGCACAACCTGCATGCCGATCAGCGCCGCAAGCCGGTGCTCAATACGGTGGAACTGGAATTGGAGCAAGCGGAGACCATCGCGCCCCCCGCACCGGCCACCGACCAGGGGCTGGCGCTGGACCTGGAAGTGGCCCTGCAGGCGCTGCCGGCCGAACAGCGTGAAGTCCTGTTGCTGGTGGTGCTGGAAGAAATGCGTTACGAGGATGTCGCGGTGACCCTGGGCATACCGACCGGTACTGTCATGTCGCGCCTGTCACGCGCCCGTGAGCGCCTGCGCAACGCGATGGACGGGCCGGGAGGCCTGGGTAGCGCCGGTTCGACCTTGAAGGTGGTGAAATGAAGACCCCGGCAATTTCCGAAGAAGAGCTGCATGCCTATGCCGACGGCCAGTTGCCGGCATCGCGTGCCGGCGAAATCGCCGCCTGGCTGGAGCAGGACCCGGCGCACGCTGCAGAGTTGCAGCAGGTGCGCGCCTGGCGCGCCCAGAATCGCGCATTGCACGCGCATTACGATCCGGTGCTGGAAGAAGCGCTGCCTCCCCGCCTGGCTGCTGCGGTGCTGGCAGGGGGCGGCGAGGAATATCGCCGCCGCGATGAGGGTGCCGTCGCCAGTGCTGCCGATAGCCCGCTCTGGTGGCGCTACGCCGCCATGCTCCTGTTGACCCTGGCAGGTGGTCTGGGTGGCTGGTACCTGCGAGACTTCGCCGCCGGCAGCAACCTGCGCACCCAGGTGGCCTCGGCCCCGGTGATGCTGGCACGCCAGGCGGCGGTGGCCCACACCGTCTTCAGCGCCGACCTGCGGCGCCCGGTGGAAGTCGGCGCTGACCAGGAGCAGGCCCTGGTGACCTGGCTGTCGCGTCGGCTGGGCGCCAATGTACGTGCCCCCAAGCTGGCTCCGCTGGGTTATGACCTGATCGGCGGTCGCCTGCTACCCGGCCAGAGTGGGCCGGTGGCGCAATTCATGTACCAGGATGCAGCCGGCCAGCGGCTCACCCTGTATGTCTCGCATGATCAGGTGCAGAACCGCGAAACCGGCTTTCGTTTCGCCCAGGAAGGCCGCGTCAACGTCTTCTACTGGATCGACGGCCAGTTCGGTTACGCCCTCTCCGGCAGCCTTGCCCGCCCGGAACTCTCGCGCATCGCCAGTTCGGTCTACGAACAACTGGCCCCTGTGGGGCTCACGCCACCTCCGGCAGTGACCCCGGCCAACTGAGCCCGGCAGGGTTTACAAGTGCAAAAGCGGGTAAGGAAGAGGTAATCACCGTCAAGGCGCGCCACTTGGCTGCCGCTAACACATTCAACCATGACGTAAAGCCAGTACCACCGTGTAGGGGGGAATCCGGAAACACGGACGGGCAGGCAGCGTCATGGCCCCGTTGCAGTTCACACAAGGAGTTTCATATGGAGCTAGCAACGCTCGCCAGCGGCGCGGCAACGGCCTGGCTGGCCGACAAGGCGGCGAAGTCCGTCGGCATTGATCTGGGCAAGGTCGCCAAGACGGCGGTGGATGATGTGATCGGCGCGGCCACGACCGTGGCGCGCCTGCCGGCCAATATCAATATTGGCCGCATCATCAACACCATCGTCTAGGCAGACAGGGCGCGCAGGATGGCGCTCAGTGAATGGCATCACTTGATCGCACCCCTCGGGGTGCGATTTTTTTGCGTGGCAGAGAGGACAATACCGGGAAAAATTTCTTGATTGACGTAAAGAAACGCGATTCAATGCCGTAATTGAAGCACCGGGCTGGGCATCTTCTGGTTCGGTTTCCCCCAAAAGGAGAGATCCATGGATATCAACCAAATCGCATCGGTCGCCACCAGCCTGGCCTCGGCGCAGACTTCGGACTCAGTCAACATGCTGGTCCTGAAGAAGGCGCTGGATAGCCAGGCCGCTGCGGCTGTCGGTATGCTTCAGGCATTGCCGCAGTTGCCGGCCAATCCCAATATTGGCCGCAACGTCAACACGACCGCCTGAGTGCTTGCACAGACTTTTAAAATCGCAGTCTCCGGACTGCGATTTTTTTTTGGCCTCCTCGCCCGACGCTTCACTTGACCTATGTGCGGCGCAAAGCCTTCCACGCTCCGAGCCCGTTTGGAGTGGTCAGCCCTGAAGGCAACTTCATATCATCAAAAAATAATAATAAATTGGGCAAATAATAAAAAGTCCAATTAAATGGTCTTGTAAATCGCGGTATGACCAATATAATGGACTTCAGGAAAAAAGCCCATTTCATTGGATCAGACGATGACCAACCTGCAAGACATCGGCCAGCGCATCCGCACCGCCCGCAAGGAGCAGGGGCTGACGGCCATCGAACTGGCGGCGCGCACCGGCATGCATCGCAACACCTTGCTGGCGCTGGAAACCGGGCGCGGCAACATCGAGCTGGTCAAGTTGCTGGCCCTGTGCGACG
The DNA here is from genome assembly GCF_015767275.1 of Herbaspirillum sp. AP02. Lineage (GTDB taxonomy): Bacteria > Pseudomonadota > Gammaproteobacteria > Burkholderiales > Burkholderiaceae_D > Herbaspirillum. Next base: position 97,202 of record NZ_JADWMY010000004.1, on the reverse strand, counting down.
AACTGGACCTGGACCTGTTGCTCTTGCCCCGGCAGGCGGCCAGCCAGCGGGCCGCCGAGAGCCAGGGGGCGGGTAGCCAGACCGAACTGGGCCAGCGCCTGCAGGCACTGATGGGCAGGGGAGGCGAGGCATGAGCATGTTGCGCTCCCTGCGCATCCGCCTGGGCCAGACCGAAGTGGGCTCGCTGTTCGCGCTGGATGACGGTCGCTGCTATTTCCGCTTCGACGATGCCTACGCCCTGCAAGGGCCGCAGCGGCCGGTGCTCTCCCAGCTCTACCTGGCCTCCACCGAGGAACGTACCCTGGCACAGTTGCTCGACCCCACCCTGGCCGTGAATCGGGGGGACGGACGCGGCGGATTGCCGCCGTTCTTTCAGAACCTCTTGCCCGAAGGCCAGTTGCGCAAGCACCTGATCCAGCGCGCCGGCCTGGCGCCGGACGACGAATTCGGCCTGCTGGCCTATTGCGGTCGGGACTTGCCCGGCGACGTCTCGGCCCTGGCCGAAGAACTGGACGAGCGGGGAATGGGCCGGCTGCTGGGGCAGGGGCATGACAGCTACGAAATGAGTTCGGGCCAGTTGCCGGTGCCGGGCGGGGAATCGCTCTCCGGCGTGCAACCCAAGCTGGCCCTGGTGAAGGAGGCGGGCGGGCGCTACGTGATGCGTTCGCGCGACAGCCACGGCAGCCATTTCATCGCCAAGCTGCCGGCCACCGACTATCCCAACATGCCGCAGGTGGAGTTCTCGTCCCTGACGCTGGCCGCCGCCGCGGGCGTGAATACGTGCAGCTTCAGCCTGGAGCCCTTGTCGGCCATCGCCGATCATCTGCCGTTCGGGCTGCGCAACGATGCCAGCCGCTTCCTGCTGGTACAGCGCTTCGACCGCGATGCGCCCACTCCCACCGGGCGTCTGCACATGGAGGATTTCGCCCAGATCACCGGCACCGCGCCGGGCGCCAAGTACGTCGGGACCTATGCCGCCCTCGGCGTGGTGCTGGCCGAGCGCAGCACGCGCGGGGTGGAGGATGTCTACGAATTGCTGCGGCGGATCAAGGTCAACGAACTGCTGGGCAATTTCGACGCCCACCTGAAGAACTTCAGCCTGCTGTACCACACGCCCCAGGCAGCCTCCCTGTCGCCGGCCTATGACATCGTGGCCTATGCCGCCTATGTCGGCGGCGATGGGCATGCACTGGCCTTCCTGCCAGGGCAGACGGGCAAGCAGTTGCTCACCCCCGCCATCCTGCGCCAGCTGGCCAACCTGTGGCGCCTGCCGGAAGCCAGGTTGCAGGCGGTGCTGGTGGAGACGGTGGACCGCGCCATGACGCACTGGCCAGCCCTGATCGCCAGCCTGCCCTTGACCGAGGCCCAGCGTGCCAGGTTGCTGGCCCATCTGGAGGCCAATGCCAGCGTCGTCGCCTGGCGCCGTCGCGCCGCCCGCAAGAAGGCCGCGCCCAGCGGGGAGGGCGCATGAGGCCGACGCCGACCCTGCCCATGCGCGACGGCCTCTCGCCCAGCTACCTGTGGCTGCAGCCGGGGCCGTGGCGCGACATGCTGTCCTTCCTGGCGGAACGCTTTCCGGCCGTGCCGGCCACTATTTGGCGCGAGCGCCTGTTGCGCGGCGAGGTGCGCAACCAGCACGGCGAAGACCTGCGTCCTGATTCAGCTTATCGTAGCGGCGACTGCATTTTCTATTACCGCGAACTGCCGCAGGGCGAGCCACGCATCGCGGTCGAGGAAAAGATCCTGCACCTGGACGAGCACCTGCTGGTGGCCGACAAGCCGCATTTCCTGCCGGTGATCCCGACCGGGCGCTTCGTGCAGGAGACGCTGCTGGTCCGGCTCAAGCAAGCCACCGGTCTGCAGGACCTGGTCCCCATCCACCGGCTGGACCGCGAGACCGCAGGCGTGATCGTCTTTTCGCACCAGCCGGCCAGCCGGGGCAAGTACCAGTCGATGTTCCAGCAACGCGCCATGTTCAAGGTCTATGAAGCCCTTGCCCCCTTGCGGCCCGACCTGGAGCTGCCGCGCGTGCATCGCAGCCGGGTGGAGGAAATCCCGGAGCAGTTCTTCAAGATGCATGAAGCCGAGGGGCCACCCAATTCGGAAACCCATATGTCCCTGATCGAACAGCGTGGCGATCTGGGCCTGTACCGGCTGGAACCGGTCACCGGCCGGCGCCATCAGTTGCGGGTACACATGGCCTCGCTGGGCATCCCCATCGTCAATGACCTGTTCTACCCGGACGCGGTGCCGGTGGGCGTGGCCGATGATCTGGATCGTCCCCTGAAGCTGCTGGCCCGTTCCCTTTTCTTCATCGATCCGCTCGATGGCAGTGAACGCCACTTCACCAGCGAACGCGCTCTGTGAATCAGCCTCACCCACAACCAGCCTTACCAATAACCAAGCTCACCAACAGGGATGATCACAATCCCGCCCATCCACCCAAGGAGAATCCCTGCATGAAACCTTTCACCCAACTGCGTTGCACGGCCCTCGTCGCCGCCCTGTGCCTGCCCGTGCTGGCCCAGGCCGCTCCCGTGGAGCCGGTCTATGGCATGGCCCGCCAGGAACAGGCCGGCCTGCTGGACACCCTGCGCGAACTGGTGAGCATCGAATCCGGCAGCAAGGACCTGGAAGGCCTGGCGCAGCTGGCCGGCCTGATCAAGCAGAAGCTGGAGGCGCTGGGCGGCAAGGTGCAGTTGCTGGACGCGCCCGAGGTCTATCGCATGGACGATACGCCCGAGAAGCTGGGCCAGATCGTCCATGCCGAATTCAAGGGCAACGGCAAGCGCAAGATCATGCTGATCGCCCACATGGATACGGTCTACCTGCGCGGCATGCTCAAGGACCAGCCCTTCCGCGTCGATGGCAACAAGGCCTACGGGCTGGGCATTGCCGACGACAAGCAGGGCATCGCCACCATCCTGCATACGGTGGCCATCCTGCAGAAGGCGGGTTTCAAGGACTACGATACCCTGACCGTGCTGATCAACGGTGACGAGGAAATCAGTTCGCCCGGCGGACGCTCCCTGCATACCCGGCTGGGCGCGGAGCAGGATGTGGTGTTGTCGTACGAGGGCGGCGGTGCCGACGGCCAGTTGCGCCTGGCCACCAGCGGTATCGGCGCGGCCTACCTGGAGGTGAAGGGCAAGTCCTCGCATGCCGGTGCAGCACCTGAGAAGGGTGTCAACGCCTTATATGAACTTTCGCACCAGTTGCTGCAGTTGAACCAGCTTTCCCAGCCTGAGCGTGGCCTGAAACTGAACTGGACCGTCGCCCAGGCCGGTAGCAACCGCAACGTGATCCCGGCCCAGGCCAGCGCCCAGGCCGATGCGCGGGCGCTGAAGGTGAGCGACTTCGAGCAGTTGCAGCAGGCCCTGGCCGAAGGGGTGAAAAAGCAGTTGATTCCGGAGGCCAAGGTGAGCGTGAAGTTCGAACTGCGTCGTCCGCCGCTGGAAGCCACGCCGGTGTCGCGTCAGTTGGCCCACTACGCCCGCACCATCTACCAGGAAATCGACATGCCGTTGAAGGTGGCGGAGGTGGCCACCGGTGGCGGCACCGACGCCGCCTTTGCCGCTTTGAAGACCAAGGGCGCGGTGATCGAGGGCATGGGGCTGAGCGGCTTTGGCGCCCACTCCAATGATGCCGAATACGTGCTGCTCGATACCATCGTGCCGCGCCTGTACCTGTCGTCCCGACTCATCATGGATATTGCACAGGACAAGGTGAAGAAGTGAAGTAAAGCACCTGCCAGGCTGGCGGCAACATCAGCAAAAACGGCGCCCACGGGCGCCGTTTTGTCATCTCAGGAACGCTGGAAAGCTGTCAGGCCGCCGACTTCAACTGGTGCAGCGACGCCACCAGATCGGCAAAGCGCTGGCCCTGGATCATGATGTGGTGGCGCAGGACTTCCACCGTCTTCTCGGCATCGCCGGCGATGATGGCATCGACCGCGGCCTGGTGTTCGTCGAAGGACATCTTCAAACGGTCCCGCACCCGCAGCTGCAGGCGCCGATAGGGCCGCAGGCGGCGGTGCAGGGCGCGCGCCTGGTCGGCCAGGAAGCCGTTGTGGCTGCCGGCGTAGATGTGGTCGTGGAAGGCCTCGTTGAGGTAGAAGTAGGCGTCCGGATCGCTGGCGTCGCGGGCGGCCTGGCAGGCCTGATGTGCCGCCAGCAGTTCGACGTGCTCGGTCGGCGTCATCCGGCGCGCCGCCAGGCGGCCGCACATGGCCTCGAATTCGGCCATCACCTCGAACATCTCGATCAATTGCTGCGGGCCGATCTCGGCGACGATAGCGCCCCGGCGCGGACGCATCTCGACGATGCCCATCGAGGCCAGCTGGATCAGCGCCTCGCGGATGGGCGTGCGCGAGACCCCGAATTCCTCGGCCAGCGAGGTTTCATCGAGATGCTGGCCGGGCGCCAGCTTGCCTACGGCAATCATCTCTTCTATCGATTCGCGCAGGGTTTCGGAGCGGGTCTTGGGGGTGTCCATGATCAAGTTGCCTTTAAAGCAAGCATTGTAAAGGGAATGCGATCCACAGGATTAATGCTTGACAATGTATGCGTTTGAAACGAAATTGTATACACGATGAGAGCATAAAAACACACGTAGTTCCATCAATCCTGGAGGAGACACCCGCATGAGCGCATTCACCCGCCGCCAATTCCTTGGCGCACTCGCCGCCGCACCGCTTGCCAGCACCATCCCGTCCGCCTGGGCACAATCGGCCAGCCTGAAGATTTCACACCAGTTTCCCGGTGGCACCCTCACCGAGGGCGATTTCCGCGATCGCCTGGTGCGTATGTTTGCCCAGCAGGTCAGCGAGCGCACCAAGGGTGCGTTGAAGTTCGAGATCTATCCCGGTTCGTCGCTGATGAAGACCAACGCGCAGTTCTCGGCCATGCGCAAGGGCGCACTGGACATGTCGCTGGTGCCGCTGAACTACGCCGGGGGCGAAGTGCCAGAAACCAATATCGGTCTCATGCCCGGCCTGGTGACTTCCTACCAGCAGGGGGCCTCCTGGAAGAATGCCGAAGTCGGCAAGGAGCTGGCCCGGGTGCTGGGTGAGAAGGGCGTGGTCATCGTCAGCTGGATCTGGCAGGCCGGGGGCGTGGCCTCCCGCGGCAAGCCCATCGTCGATCCGGCCGATGCCAAGGGCATGAAGGTGCGCGGCGGCTCCCGCGAGATGGACCTGATCCTGAAGGAAGCTGGCGCGGCCGTGGTCACGCTGCCCTCCAACGAAATCTATGCCGCCATGCAGACCGGGGCCATGGATGCGGCGATGACCTCGTCGACGTCCTTCATGTCGTTCCGTCTGGAAGAGGTCGCCAAGGCCCTCACTACCGGCCGTGACAAAGCCTATTGGTACATGTTCGAACCGCTGATGATGTCCAAGGCCGTCTTTGAAAAGCTGCCCAAGGATCAGCAGGCGGTCATCATGGCGGTGGGCGCCGAGATGGAACAGTTCGCCACCAAGGCCGCCCAGGCCGACGATATCGCCGTGGCCCAGGTCTACCAGAAGGCCGGCGCCAAGGTGGTGGACCTGAACGCCGAGGTGGTCAAGAAGTGGCAGGACATCGCCCGCAATACCGCCTGGAAGGACTTCGCCGGCCGCAATGCCAGCTGCGCCAAGCTGCTGGCCCTGGCGGAGAAAACAGTATGAGCCATGGTTTCGAGATGCCCGGCGCCGCCGCGGCGCGCCCGGTCGTCCCTGCCAGCGCCCCGGTGGCCTGGCTGGCGGCCTTCCTGCGGGGCTACCACCGGGTGGCCGTGTTCCTGGGCATGATTGCGCTGCTGGTGACGTCCTGCATCCTCACCTATTCGGTGGTGGTGCGCTATTTCTTCCACCAGCCCACCGACTGGCAGGACGAGGCATCGGTGTTCATGCTGGTGGGGGTGATCTTCCTGTGCTCGGCCTATGTGCAGTCGCTGCGCGGGCATATCGGTATCGAGGCGCTGGCCGGCATGCTCTCGCCCTTGGCCAACAAGGTGCGCATGTTCATCGTGGATGTGGTGTCGCTGGCCTTCTGTGCCTTCTTCACCTGGAAGTCGTGGGCGCTGTTCCATGAAGCCTGGGTGGAGGGGCAGACCACCTCGTCCACCTTTGCTCCGCCGCTTTGGATTCCGTATTCGCTCATGGCACTGGGCATGAGCATGCTGACCCTGCAACTGCTGGTGCAGGTGCTGGTGCGCATTACCGGTACCGTTCCCGCCCCGCAGGCCGGAGGTGCGCAATGAGTCCGCTGACCCTGGGTGTGCTCTATGGCGTGGTCACCATTCTGGTGATGTGCTCGGGCATGCCGATCGCCTTTGCGCTGGGCGTGGTGGCGACCGGTTTCATGTATTTCTTCATGCCGGCATCCTCGCTCGATACCATCACGCAGAACGTCTACGAGGAAATCGCTTCCATCACGTTGCTGTCCATTCCGCTGTTCATCCTGAAGGGGGCGGCCATCGGCAAATCCCCGGCGGGCAAGGACCTGTATTCGGCCATCCATGCGTGGTTGAACAAGGTGCCGGGCGGCCTGGGCATCGCCAACGTCTTTGCCTGCGCGCTGTTTGCGGCCATGGCCGGTTCCTCGCCGGCGACCTGCTCGGCCATCGGTTCGGCCGGTATCCCGGAGATGCGTCGCCGTGGTTATTCGCCCGGGTTTGCAGCCGGCATCATTGCCGCCGGCGGTACGCTGGGCATCCTGCTGCCGCCCTCGATCACCATGATCCTGTATGCGGTGGCGGCCGAGCAGTCGCTGGGCCGGCTGTTCCTGGCCGGCATCGGCCCGGGCGTACTGCTGGTGATCCTGTTTGCCGGTTACGCCGTCTATCGGGCGCGCAAGGAGTACAAGCTGGCCCACGCGGTCTACACGGCCGGCGGGGCCAAGTCGGCCTACCTGGATGACGAGCATTTCACGCTGGCACAGAAGGTGGAGATGCTGCCGCGCGTGCTGCCCTTCCTGGTCCTGCTGATCGGTGTGATGGTGGCGCTCTATGGCGGCCTGGCTACGCCCTCCGAAACCGCCGGCCTGGGCGCGCTGCTGGCGCTGGTGCTGATCGCCATCGTCTATCGCATCTACAAGCCGCGCGACATTGCGCCCTTCCTCAGTTCCACCATCAAGGAATCGGGCATGCTGTTGTTGATCATCGGCATGTCGCTGCTGTATTCCTACGTGATGAGCTACCTGCACATCAGCCAGTCGGCGGCGCAGTGGGTGGTCGATCTGCATCTGTCCAAGTGGCTGCTGCTGGCGGTGATCCTGGGGATGGTGATCGTGCTGGGCTTCTTCCTGCCGCCGGTGTCGATCATCCTGATGACCGCCCCCATCATCCTGCCGCCGCTGAAGGCCGCCGGCTTCGACCTGATCTGGTTCGGCATCGTCATGACGGTGGTCATGGAGATGGGCTTGATCCACCCGCCGGTGGGCCTGAACCTGTTCGTGATCAAGAACATCGCACCCGACATCCCGCTGGGTGATGTGATCAAGGGTACGATTCCTTTCCTGGCGCTGATGTTCCTTGCGGTCCTGCTCTTGTGCATGTTCCCGGGCATCGCGACCTTATTGCCTGATCTGTTGATGGGAGCCAAGTAAATGAGTAGTAGCGAACGCGTGTGGAATGCGCGCCAGAAGAACCGTGAACAGCGGCTGGCACGCGCCACCGCCGCATTGGGAAGCCAGTTGCAGGGCAAGATCGCGCCTGCCGCAAAACTGGCCGACCTGCTGTATGCGGTGCTGGAAAACGGTGACCGTGTCTGTGTCGAGGGCAACAACCAGAAGCAGGCGGACTTCCTCGCCAAGGGTCTGGCCGCACTCGACCCGGCACGGGTGAACGGCTTGCACATGCTGTTCTCGGTGCTGGCCTTGCCGGAACATCTGGACGTGTTCGAACGGGGCATCGCCGACCGCCTGGACTTTTCCTTCTCCGGCCCGCAGGCCGGCCGCCTGGCCAAGCTGGCCTCGGCCGGCAAGCTCAACATCGGCGCCATCCATACCTACCTGGAACTGTTTGGCCGCTATTTCACCGACCTGACGCCGCGCGTGGCGCTGGTGGCCGCGCAGGCGGCCGACCGCCACGGCAATCTCTATACCGGCCCCAATACCGAGGACACGCCGGCCATTGCCGAGGCCACGGCGTTTTCCAGCGGCATCGTCATCGCCCAGGTCAACGAGATCGTCGATGTGCTGCCGCGCGTGGACATCCCCGCCGACTGGGTCGGTTTCGCCATCCAGGCGCCCACGCCGCATTACATCGAACCACTGTTCACCCGTGATCCGGCGCAGATTTCCGAGATCCAGGTCCTGATGGCGATGATGGCCATCAAGGGCATCTATGCCGAATACGGCGTGCAGCGCCTGAACCACGGCATCGGCTTCGATACCGCCGCCATCGAACTGATCCTGCCGACCTATGCCGAATCGCTGGGCCTGCGCGGCAAGATCTGCAAGCACTGGGCGCTGAACCCACACCCGGCGCTGATCCCCGCCATCGAAGCCGGGTTTGTGGAATCGATCCATTCCTTCGGTTCCGAACTGGGGATGGAAGACTACATCCGCGCCCGGCCCGATGTGTTCTTCGTCGGCCCCGATGGCTCCATGCGCAGCAACCGCGCCTTTTCGCAGACGGCCGGGCATTACGGCTGCGACATGTTCATCGGCTCCACTCTGCAGATCGACTTGCAGGGCAATTCCTCCACGGCCACCCTGGGGCGCATTGCCGGCTTCGGCGGCGCGCCCAACATGGGGGCCGATGCGCGTGGCCGTCGCCACGCCAGCGAGGCCTGGCTCAAGGCCGGCCAGCAGGCCCGCGCCGGGCGCAATACCATCCCCCGTGGCCAGAAGCTGGTGGTGCAGACGGTGGAAACCTTCCGCGAACACATGCAGCCTGCCTTCGTCGAAAAACTCGACGCCTGGCAGCTGGGTGAACAGGCCAGGATGCCCATCCCGCCGGTGATGATCTACGGCGATGACGTCACCCACATCCTCACCGAAGAGGGCATCGCCAACCTGCTGCTATGCCGCACCGACGAAGAGCGCGAACAGGCCATCCGTGGCGTGGCCGGCTATACCGCGGTGGGCATGGGACGCGACAAGCGGATGGTGGAAAACCTGCGCGACCGTGGCATCATCCGGCGCGCCGAAGACCTGGGCGTGGACAAGCGCCTGGCCACGCGTGACCTGCTGGCGGCCAAGAACATGAAAGACCTGGTGCGCGCATCCGGCGGGCTGTACAACCCGCCCAAGCGCTTCCGGAACTGGTAAGCAAAGACAAGTCACTGGCAAGCAATCGGAACAAGACGATGGAAACTCTGAATTTTCGCTTTGAAGAAGGGCGCCGCCGCCTGAAGGCCGCGCCCGAACTGGTCGGCGTGGTCAGCTCCGGCAACCTGGAAGTGCTGATCGAGAATGTCGATCTCAAGGGCGCCTGCGCCATCGAGATCAAGACCGCCGCCCGTGGTTTCGGCGCCATCTGGGAGGCGGTGGTGGGCGACTTCCAGCAGCGCTGGCAACTGGCCGATGCCCGCATCTCCATCAACGACATGGGCGCCACGCCTGCCGTGGTCAGCCTGCGCCTGGATCAGGCGGTGGAAGCCATGGTCGAGGAGGGCGCATGAGCGCGAGCTATCTGGAGGCCACGGCCCGGGAACGTATCCTGGCGCTGCTCGATGCCGGCAGTTTCAATGAACTCTTGCCGCCCGCGCAGCGCGTGGTGAGCCCGCATCTGGGGCAACTGGACGCACCGGTATCCTTCGATGACGGCGTCATCATCGGTGAAGGTCTGCTGGGCGGTCGCCCGGTGATGGCCGCCGCGCAGGAAGGCGGCTTCATGGGCGGGGCGGTGGGCGAGGTGCACGGTGCCAAGCTGGTCGGCCTGCTCAAGCGCGCCATCCGCAAGCAGGCAACTGGCGTGATCCTGTTGCTGGAGACCGGCGGTGTGCGCCTGCACGAAGCCAATGCCGGCCTGATCGCCGTCTCCGAGGTCATGCGCGCCGTGCTGGAGGCCCGCGCTGCCGGCGTCCCCGTGATCGTGCTGGTGGGCGGCGCCAATGGCTGCTTCGGTGGCATGGGCATCGTCGCCCGCTGCGCCAACACGGTCATCATGTCCGAAGAGGGAAGGCTGGCCATGTCCGGGCCGGAAGTGATCGAGACCGCCAATGGCGTGGAGGAATTCGATTCGCGCGATCGCGCCCTGGTCTGGCGCACCACTGGCGGCAAGCATCGCTACCTGATCGGCGATTGCCAGCAACTGGTGGGTGACGATACCGAGGCCTTCCGCCAGGCGGCCATGGATGCCCTGACTGCGCTGGCCCAGTCCGGCGCGCCCGAACTGACATTGGCCGCGCTGGAAGCCGAGCAGGAAATGCTGCGTCGTCGCATCGCTACCTTCGGCCATGCCGAGGACCCGATGGATATCTGGGCCGAGCTGGGCGTGGAGCGCCCTGAGACGGTGCCGATGCTGGAAGCGGCTGCCTTCACCGCCATGGCCCAGGGCCTGCGCATTCCCTTCAAAGCCTGAGAGAGAGCCATGAGTCAAACATCCACTCCGAGCCAGGTCGACTGGCGCGCGCTGGCGCAGACCCTGTTCCCGCAGGGCCAGCAGATCAGCGAGAAGGACCACTTCCTCTCCGGCACCGCCCAGGTCGAGGGTCGCACCGTCACCGTGGTCGGCACCACCGCTCACACGCCCATCGGCATCGAGATCGCGCTGGCCCAGGCCAGCGTCATCCTGCAGACGGTGCGCGAGCATCCCGGTCGGCCCATCGTGATCCTGGTCGATACCCAGGGCCAGCGCCTGCGTCACCGCGACGAAATGCTGGGCATCAACAGCTACATGGCGCACCTGGGCAAGTGCGTGGAACTGGCGCGCCGCCAGGGCCATCGCGTGATCGGCCTGGTCTATGACCAGGCGCTGTCGGGCGGCTTCATCACCAGCGGCCTGATTGCCGACGCCTGCTATGCCCTGCCGGATGCCACCATCCGCGTCATGGGCTTGCCGGCCATGGCGCGCATCACCAAGGTCCCGGAGGAGCGCCTGACCGAACTGGCCAGGAGCAACCCGGTGTTTGCCCCGGGACCGGAAAACTACCTGCGCATGGGTGGCGTGGCCGAGATCTGGCACGACGACCTGGCCCAGGCTCTGAGCACCGCGCTGGCAACCGATGACAGCGCCGACAACCGTGCCGCCGTGGGGTTGGAGCGCGGCGGACGCAAGTGGGCGCAGCGCGTCATCCAGGCCGTGGCCAACGATGTGCCGCTGAACGGATGAGACCGCTGCAACATCCCGGGCGGCACCATCTGCTCTGGCTGCACGACGCCGCCTGGCAGCGCCTGCAGCAAGACAGCGTGGACGAACGCCAGCGCGCCAGCCTGGCGCACTGGCAGCGCATGCGCTGGCCGCTGGTGGTGCGCCGCACCGATGTCGATGCGCGCGCCGATGAGCTCTGCGTCGGCATCGCGCTGCCGCCGGATGCGCAGGGCAACAAGCCCCGCATCGCGCTGCGCGTAGTGCCGCAGGAAGTGGCGGCCAGTCGCGCCCCGTTCCTGTTGCGCGATATCGTGGCCGCACGCCTGGTCGGCCTGCCGTCGTCCTGGCCGGCGGGGCTGGCCGAATTGCAGCAACACATGGAGCGCGCCGGCATCGCCCTTTCCGTGTTCGGTTCGCTGGCCTGGCAGGCGGTGACGGCCGAGCCCTACCTGCGCGCCAGTTCCGATATCGACCTGCTGTTCTGCCCGCGCAGCCGCAGCCAGCTGGAGGGCGGTGTGCGCCTGCTGGCCTGGCAGGCGATGTTCCTGCCGCTGGATGGTGAGATCGTCTTCCCCGATGGCGCGGCGGTGTCGTGGAAGGAGTGGCGCCAGGTTGCCGTATTGGGCGCCGGAGAAATCGGACAAGTCCTGGTCAAGCGCGCTGCCGGCGTGGCGCTGGAGCGGGTAGGGACCTTGACGACCAGCCTGCCGCTGGAGGAGCAGCCATGCGCCGCCTGATGGAGCATCCGGCCACCCTGGATGTGGCCGTCCATCATCTGCAGAAGCGCCGCACCGAGCGCGACAACCTGGTCTTCTGCCGCGTGCTGGCGCGGCTGGCGGTGCGCAGCCTGCACCACGAACTGGTGCTCTATCCCAAGCCCGGCCTGGTCTCGCGGGTGGACAATGGCAGCCACACCGACATGAGTGCGCTGACCTTCCTGCGCAGCCTGTTTTCGCTGCGTCATTACTTCTACCAGATCGCGGTCGCCGGCCTGGAGGCCGCACCTTTCCACCGCCTGCAGACGCTGGCCATCAGCGCCGAGCAACGCATGCTGCACGCCACGGGCGGCATCAATACCCATCGCGGCGCGATCTTTGCGCTGGGCATGCTGTGCGCAGCCACCGCCTGCTGTCGGGCACGCAGGATGCCGCTGCAGCCGCAAGTCATCCGTGCCACCCTGCTGATCCAGTGGGGCGATGCGCTGGCGCGCCATAGCGTCCCCGGTGCGGGCGTGCTGCCTACCCGGTCGCCCAGCCATGGTCAGCGGGTCGCCGCACAGCATGCGGTGGGCGGGGCGCGGGAAGAGGGGGCGCTGGGCTTTCCGTCGGTCTTCGAAGTGGCCCTGCCGCAGTTGCAGGCCACCCTGGCGCAGGGGCGCGACTGGACCTGCGCCAGCATCGATGCCCTGTTCGCCCTGATGGCCCAGCTCAGCGATACCAACGTCTATCACCGTGGCGGCGCGGCCGGCGCGGCACTGGTGCGTGCGCGCAGCGCCGCTTTCCTGGCCGCCGGTGGATCTGCCCGTGATGGATGGCAGCAGGAAGCGCTGGATTGCCACCGCGCCTTCGTGGCGCAGCGTCTGTCACCGGGCGGTGCCGCCGATCTGCTGGCGGCGGCCTGTCTGCTGCATCAGGTCGGTCTGCTGGACAGCGAGCGCGGATGAGCATGCGGCTGGCGATTCTCTGTCCGGGGCAGGGCGCGCAGCATGCCGCCATGTTCGATCTGCTGAATGAGGATGCGCAGGCCGCGCAATTCCTGGCCCAATGCGATCTCGCCGGCCTGTTGCAGGCGCCGCTGCAACAGGTGCTGGCGGACCCGGCCCAGCTCTACGCCAACCGTAATGCCCAGCCCCTGATCGTCGCCGCCCAGCTGGCGGCCTGGCAAGCCTTGCGCGAACCGCTGGCGGCATTGGCCGGGACTCCGGCGGTGGTGGCCGGCTACAGCGTGGGCGAGCTATCGGCCCAGGCGATTGCCGGCGTGATCCCGGCCTCGGCCACGGTCGCGCTGGCGGCACAGCGGGCCGCGTGCATGACGCAGGCTGCCAGCGCACAACCGGCGCAGGGTCTGATGGCGGTGGGCGGTATCGCGCTGGCCTCGGCGCAGAGCACGCTGGAACGGCATGGCGCGCACGTGGCCATCATTACCGGTGACGACACGCTCATTGCCGGGGGGAGCGACACGGCGCTGCAGGCAGCGGCTGTCGAGCTTGCCGCAATGGGGGCACGCAGCTCGGCCCTGCCGGTCGGGCTGGCCTCGCATACGCCGTTGATGCAGGCAGCGGTGGCGCCCCTGGCAGCAAGCCTGGCCTCCATGGTCAGGCACGACCCTGAATTCACCTTGCTGGCCGGCGTCACCGGGCAGGCTGTCGCCGATGCCCGACAGGCACGGGAGCTGCTGCTGCGTCAGCTGACCGAGCCCATCCAGTGGGCGGCCTGCATGGACGCCTGCGTCGAACGTGGCGTCACCGTAGCCCTGGAACTGGGGCCGGGCGCAGCGCTGTCGCGCATGCTGCGCGAGCGTCATCCGCAACTGCAGTGTCGCTCCCTGGCCGATTTCCGCAGCCTTGCGGGTGCGCTGGCGTGGTTGCGGCGCCAGCTCGACTGAGCGGGCAGGGGCGCGATTTCTTCCTGGCATCGTCACAGGGGCGGTGCTATCTTGAATGAATCACGATGCAGCACCTCTGCGCAGGGCGGTCCGGCCTGTGGGATCAGGCTGACAGCGCAACACGCTTTGTGGTCATCGCATGGCCGATCCATCGAACCAATGTGCTGCCGTCCAGTCGCACCCAGCAGGCGCACCCGGTACCCACCGTGCAGCGCCCTTGTTCAACCCGACCAGGAGGCCCCCCGATGAAAGTCGATGTCTACAAGCGCCCGGACGGCGAAGGTCTGTTTTCCTACCTCGTCCTGCCGCACGAAAAAGCCCTACCGGAAGAAGTCACCAATACCGATTGGCAGATCCACGAGCAGAACGTGGACTTTGAACGCGACGGCAAGCGGCATTTCACCCTGGAGGCGGAAGACGCTTTCATGCAGATCGGCGAAAAGGGCTATGCCATCACCCATCTGGACCAGCGTGCCGGCGACGGTGCGGCCTGAGGACCGGACACAAGCGGACACAAGCGGACACAATCTGACGCAAGCGGACAAGAGGAGACACATCATGCCAACCGAACAAGTGGGCGACTACGAAGTCGAGTACGCAGGTGTACGCGTGATCGGCGGCGACGAATGGGTGGCGCAGGTCGCCATCTTCGGCCATTCCATCAACCCCATGCACCGCAATCCGGTGTTTCCGGTCCAGCGCGTGCTGCCTGACCAGACGTTCGCCGACGAGAAGGCGGCCGAGCAGGGTGCGCGCCAGGTGGCGCACGAGATGCTGGAAAAAGAACAGGCCCGGCATTGAGTACGTCGCACTGAGCAAGACCACGCGCCGGCCCTGCGCCGCCGCATCCCCGACAGGCCCGGGCGCCGTATGGCGCGCCGGGCCTGTTTGCGCCGGTGGCATGGAATTCGCATGAAGGCGGTTTGAGCTCTGCCGGACTGATTGCGCAATTCGCAATAGAATGGCGGGCACTGCATTTTCCTTCATCCGCATCGCCAGGCCCCTCATGAAACCGCCCTTACTCGTCCTGATCCATCTTTCCGAAGAAAGCACCGCCACCATCGCAGCCCACTACGACATCCTCTACGCGCCGGACCGCCAGCGCCGTGACGAGATGATTGCAGGCCCGGCCCGCAAGGTCGCCGTGGTGCTCACCAATGGCTCCACCGGCCTGACCGCCGATGAAATGCGCGCCTTGCCGCATCTGCAACTGGTCTGCGCATTGGGCGCCGGGGTGGAGAACATCGACGCCACGCACGCCCAGGCCCATGGCATCGAGATTGCTTCCGGTGCCGGTACCAACGAGGATTGCGTGGCCGATCACGCCATGGGACTGCTGCTGGCCATCGTGCGCAACATCCCGGTGCTGGATCGCTACACCCGCGACGGCGGCTGGCGCGAAACCATTCCGCTGCAGCCGCAACTGGCCGGCAAGCGCGTGGGCATCGTCGGCATGGGCCATATCGGCAAGAAGATCGCCCGCCGCGCCGCCGCCTTCGACGCCGACATCGCCTATTGCAACCGCAAGAAGCGCGATGATGTCGACTACCACTACTTCCCCGATGTCGCCCAACTGGCAGGCTGGGCCGACTGCCTGATCGTGGCTGCCCCCGGCGGCGCCCAGACCCGGCACCTGATCAATGCGAGGGTGCTGGAAGAACTCGGCCCCCACGGTTACCTGGTCAATATCGGTCGCGGCAGCGTGGTCGATACCGAAGCCCTGGCCGCAGCGCTGGCCGCCGGCCGCGTGGCCGGTGCCGGGTTGGATGTCTACGAAGGTGAACCGAAGCTGCCGGCAGCCCTGATCGGCCTGTCCAATGTGGTGTTGACGCCGCACGTGGCCGGCTGGTCGCCGGAGGCCATCAGTGCCTCGGTCCGCCAGTTCCTGCGCAATTGCGAGGAGCATTTCGCCGCGGCCGAGCCGGTGGTGCGGGCCTGAACGGGCCCGGCCCTGACCGTGGACGCGAGTTTTTTTGCCATGGCAGGGCTGGCTGGCCGATAATGTCGGCCGCAGTCGGCTTTCCTCCACGAAAGCCGACTGCGCCGGTCGCCTGTGCACTCGGGGGAGTGCCCGTGGCGGGACGCCGCGCCATCCCATGATCAACCCATCGCCACCACTACAGAGAGAGCCTCGCACCATGGATCTGCCATCTCACCAACTCACCATGACGGTCCTGATGACCCCGGACATGGCCAATTTCGCCGGCAACGTGCACGGGGGAACCATCCTCAAGCTGCTCGACCAGGTCGCCTATGCCTGCGGCAGCCGCTACGCCGCGCAGTACGTGGTGACCCTGTCGGTGGATCAGGTGATGTTCCGCCAGCCCATCCACGTGGGCGAACTGGTGACCTTCCTGGCCAGCGTCAACCACACCGGCAAGTCCTCCATGGAAATCGGCGTCAAGGTGGTGGCCGAGAACATTCGCACCCAGGAAACGCGTCACGTCAACAGCTGCTTCTTCACCATGGTGGCAGTGGACGACCAGCGCAAGCCGATCCCGGTGCCACCGCTGCGCCCGTTCTCGCAGGAAGAAAAGCGTCGTTTCGACGCCGCCGTGATCCGCAAGTCGCTGCGCCAGGAGCTGGCGCGCCGCTACGAGGAAGTCAAGCCGGGCGTCGAGAAGGCCAACTAAGCCAACTAAGCCAGCTTGATGCCGTGCAGGAATGAAAAAAGGGATGAGCCCGGGCTCATCCCTTTTGCATTGGCACGCAGCGGATTCAGCCCAGATGCACCACTACCGAGCCCAGTACGCCCAGCTCGGCGCGTACCGTCTGCCCGGCCCGCACCGCCATGGGGACGATGGTGGAGCCGCTGGCCACCACGTGACCGGCGCCCAGCGTCAGGCCATGCTCGCGCAGTTCATTGGCCAGCCAGGTGAGTGCGATGCGTGGATCGCCCAGCACCTGGGCACCGCTGCCGCTGCTCTGCTGCCCGCCACCTTCGACGGTGGCCGCGGTGGCCAGGGCGGCCAGGTCCAGGGTGCGCCAGTCCACATCGGCCGGTGCGCCCAGCACGAAATGATCGCCGCAACTGTTGTCAGCGATCAGTTGCGCCGCGCCGACCTGGCGGAAGTGTTCATAGCGGGTATCGGGGATTTCGATGGCGGGGTGGATCGAGCCCACCGCATCCAGCACTTCGTCCTGCGTATAGGGCGTGGGGCGCGGCGGCAGGCTTGCGCGCATGCGGAAGGCCACTTCCACTTCCAGCACGCTCATCAGGTTGTCGCCCAGGGTGATGCGCGCGCCGCTGCGATGCAGGCGCTCTGCCAGCAGACGGCCCGCCAGCGGTGCGTCGACCTGGAGCAGTTGCTGGCCGCCCGGGCCGGTGGCGGCGATCTTCCAGCCGGCCAGGGGCGCGAAGCTGCGGGCTTCCAGGCGGCGCTGGATATCGTAGGCTTCCTGCCGATCAACCGGTTGCAGCTCGGGCGGCAGGTGCGGGATGCGGCGGTTGTGCGCCCAGCAGTCCCACAGCAGGTCGGCGGCTTGCTGGCGTTGCGATTCGTTCAGCACGGGTGTCTCCCCCTCTCGGATTGTGATCTTGCCCGAACTTGCTCGAATTCGGGTGGCAATGGTCCTGCCGCGTCAGGCAGCCAGCGGCCCCAGTGAACCGATGGCGATGGTCAGCAGGCCCAGGCACAGGTTGATGCCTACCAGCATGCGTATCTGGCGCAGTGCGCGCGAGGCGCGGTCCCAGTCCTGCTGCGCGGCGGACAGTTTCAGGCGCCGGAAGGGCGCGAAGAAGATATGGCCGAAGATCAGCATCATCACCACGCCGATGCCGCTCATGGCATGGACATACGGCGGCAAGTGAGCGCCACCCATCACCGCCATCATGTGCAGGCCGCTGCCCAGCACCAGCGCGATGGCCACCCATACCCAGATGAAGAAACTGCCCAGCACCGCCGACATCAGCGTCAGGCGCTGCTCCGCGTGCAGCACCGGCAGCGCGGGGCGCAGCGCCATGTGGGCGAAGAACATGCCGCCGACCCAGATGGTCAGTCCCAGCAGATGGAAGAATTTGGCAACCAGCATGGCACTCCCGTCAGGAAAACCTTCATGAACATCCGTGCATTGTCGCATGAGCAGGGGTGAAGTGTTGCCCGCGTCACAAGCCAATGCCGAGCTTGTGGTAATGTCTTGCCGAAACTTCATCTGCATTCTTTGTCGGCGCCTGCAAGACGCCACACCCGGGGCCAGTATCACCATGTCGACATCCAGCGCCATCAGCACCCTCAGCGCCATCAGCTTCTATCCCGTCAAATCCTGCGGTGGCCTGTCGGTCACGTGTGCCGATATCGGCGCCCTGGGCCTGGCCCTGGATCGCCACTGGATGCTGGTGGACCGTGAGGGCCGCTTCCTGAGCCAGCGCAGCCATCCGCGCATGGCCTGCATCATGCCGGCCTTCGAGGGCGATGCGCTGGTGCTGCGCGCCCCCGGCATGCCGCCCTTGCGGCTGGCCGCTGCCGGCGAGGACGGGGCCACCGTGGCGGTACAGGTCTGGAACAGCCATCTGGATGCCCTGGATCAGGGCGAGCAGGCCCGCGCCTGGTGCTCCCATTATCTCGGGGATGAGGTGCGCCTGGTGCGTTTCGACCCGGCCGTCACGCGCGCCTGCAGCCAGCGCTGGACTGGCGCGTACCAGGCCACGACGCAGTTCTCGGACGGCTATCCGCTGCTGGTGATCGGCCAGGCCTCGCTGGACGACCTCAATGCCAGGCTGGCTGCCAAGGGCGCGCCGAGCCTGCCGATGGACCGCTTCCGGCCGAACCTGGTGATCAGCGGGTTGGAGCCTTACGAGGAAGATTTCATCGATACGCTGCGCTTTGGCGAGGGCGAGCAGGCGGTGCAACTGAAGCTGGTCAAGCCCTGCGCCCGTTGTCCGATCCCCGGTATCGACCAGCACACCGGCCTGCGCGACGCGCAATGGCCCGATGAGCCGCTGGACACCCTGGCCGGCTACCGCGCCAATCCCCGCGTGGATGGCGGCCTCACCTTCGGCCAGAACGCCATCGTCATCGGCGGGATCGGCGGCCGCATTGAAGTCGGGCAGGTCTGCCACTGGGAGTTCAATTTCTGAGGTGGCGCGAAACCTGCTAGCCAGGGTAGCAGGCAAGATATAGGCAAGAGACAGGGAAGACACAGGCAAGTCACAAGCAGAACAAAAGCAAGCAACAGGGATGAACAAGGTAATGCGTAGAACAATTCTGCTCGCCGCCGTCCTTCTGGGCGCCGGTTGGGCGATGCAATCCGGCGCGGCAGCAGCCACCCCGCGCACCGTACTGATCGGCCTGGCGGCGCCCATGTCCGGCCCCTCCGGCAGTACCGGGATGAGTCTGGAGCGGGCCGCGCAGCTGGCGGTGGAAGACATCAACAACGGCAAGCCCGTCATCGGCGGCGAGCCGGTGCTGTTCAAGTTGCTGCCGCAGGACGACCGCGCCGATCCGCGCACTGGCGAGCTGGTGGCCCAGTATTTCGTCAAGACCGGCGTGGCGGCGGTGGTGGGGCACTGGAACAGCGGCGTGGGCATTCCGGCCTCGCGCATCTATGCCGCCGCCGGTATTCCCCACGTAGCGCCCGCCGTGACGGCACCGGACTACACCCGGCAGGGTTACGTCACGGCCTTTCGCATCGTGCCGCATGATGGCGACGGCGCGCGCCACACGGCCCAGTACGTCATGCACGACCTGAAGGCGCGCAGCATCGCCGTCATCGATGACAGCACGCTCTTCGGTGCGACCTATGCCCAGGAATTCGTCAACGCCGTGAGCGCCCAGCAGGGGCGGGTGACGGGCCGCTATCAGGTCAGCAGCAAGACCTCGGACTTCAACAGCATCCTGCGCAGCATCCGCGCCAGCGATCCCGACGTGGTCTTCTTCGCCGGCCTGGATGCGCAGGCCGCGCAACTGGCGCAGGACCTGCGCCGGCTGCAGATACGCGCGCGCCTGGTGGGCATCGGCGGCCTGGTGGGACCGACCTTCCTGCGTCTGGCCGGGGCGGCGGGGGAGGAGGTCAGCGTGGTGGAGCCCGGTCTACCCTCCTACAAAGGGCCGCAATGGAGCCATTTCGACAACGCGTGGAAAGCCCGCTACAAGGATGACATCTACCTTTACGCGCCCTTTGCCTATGACGCCGTGCGGGTGATCGCCGCCGCCATGCGCGAGGCCGATTCGGTCGCGCCGGCCAAGGTCACGGCGGAACTGCACCGCATTCGCTACCGGGGCATCACCGGTCAGATCGCCTTCGATGCAGAGGGCAATCTGCGGGACCCGGTATTTACGCTGTATCAGGTCCATCAGGGCCGCTGGCGGGTGATCCGCAGCATGGGCGACAGGCCTTAGTCCGGCAGCCTGGCGCAAAAAACAATGCCGCCCGATCGGAACCGGGCGGCATCATTTTTGCGCGAACCGCTGGGCAAGCCGGCAGGGCAGGCTTGCCCGGGAGAATTTACTTCTTGGGGCGGCCAACCTTCAACGGGGTCAGGCTGCTGAGGATGTCCTTCAGTTCGGCGATCTTGAGGTTCTTGATCAGGGACACACCGATGCGCAGCAGGTCGCTCTTCTTGATCTCGACGCCCGCCTTCAGGCAGGACTTCTTGACCTGGGCCAGGACCGCGTATTCGTTCTCGGGCATGGTGAAGCTGTCACGCACCTGCTTGACCTTCTTGGGCTTGGCGACCTTCTCCACCTTCACCGGCTTGACGACCTTCTCTGCCTTCTTTTCAGTCTTCACGGCTTCCGGGGCCGGCTTGGCGACCGCGGCTGCCTTGGGCGCGGGACGCGCAGCCGGGCGCACTGCAGGCTTCCTGACTGGGGGCTTGGGGGCTGCCGCCTTGGCGACAGGTTTCTTCTTTTCGGTCGATGCTGCTGCGGCTTGAACTCGGGTGGCCATGAACGCTCCTGTGATAAATTGATATAAACAATATATATTTTTTGCGCCTTTGCCGCAATCGCTCCAGGCTCCTGGCAACGATTTCATGCTGCATTATCAGTCTGCAAACGTTTACAAGTGGTGTGCGGAGGCCACAGCATACGCTGCCTGGACCCGGATGCGGCATTTCATGTCGCCCCTGGCGAGATGACTGTGCAGATGCATGGCGGCGATGCTAACAAGTCCAGGTTAAAACTCTGTGACAAAGGTCAAAACAATTTATACGAAGCGTAGGGGAAGCGTAGGGACGAAAAAAAAGCAGTCCGGCCAGAGGCTGGACTGCAATCAACAACGGTCTCTACCGGGGACTTACATGACACTACGGGCTACGGCTGGCTGCTTTTCGGTACTGGCCGAGGCAAGGGCTGACGCACTGCCCGCGGCCGGCTTCAATGGGGTGACGGTGGCTGGTCCCTTGGGCTGGGCCGCCTGCGCCAGATCGTGCTGGGCGGCAAACTCCTGCAGGTACTGGGCAAAGCCGCTGCCCACTTCCTTGTGCTTGAAGCCCATGGCCACGGCGGCCTTCAGGTAGCCCAGCTTGGAGCCGCAGTCGAAGCGCTGGCCCTCGTAGCGATAGGCCAGGATCTGTTCCTCTTGCAGCAGGGCCGAGATGGCATCGGTCAGCTGGATTTCGCCACCGGCACCGGTGCCGATGTTTTCCAGGCGTTCGAAGATGGCGGGGGTCAGCACATAGCGGCCGACCACGGCCAGCGTGGAGGGCGCCTCTTCCGGCGCCGGCTTTTCCACGATGCCGGTCAGCAGTTCGGTGCGTTCGCCATGGGTCGTGCCGCTGACGATGCCGTACTGGCGGGTTTCCGGGCGCGGCACGTCCTGCACGGCCAGCAGGCTCTTGCCTTCGCGTTCGTAGAGGGCGGTCATCTGTGCCATCACGTTCTTCTGACCGGGCGCGGCGTCCATGAAGTCGTCGGCCAGCAACACCGCGAAGGGCTCGTCGCCCACCAGCGGCTTGGCCAGCAGCACGGCATGGCCCAAGCCCAGCGGCTCGGCCTGGCGCACATAGACGCAGTTGATGTGCTTGGGAATGACGTTGCGGATGGTTTCCAGCAGCTTGACCTTGCCGGCCGCTTCCAGCTCGCTCTCCAGTTCATAGGCCTTGTCGAAGTGATCTTCGATGGCGCGCTTGTTGCGGCCGGTGATGAAGATCATCTCGGTGATGCCGGCTTCGACCGCTTCCTCGACGGCGTACTGGATCAGGGGCTTATCGACGATGGGCAGCATTTCCTTGGGCTGCGCCTTGGTGGCAGGCAGGAAACGGCTACCCAGACCGGCGACGGGAAAGACGGCTTTTGTGACTTTTTTCATGATAGGTCCAGGTTGATTGAGTGGGAGGGCGTGGCACCCTCAACGACACGCTGCAGGCCAATTGGCGCGGATACGCGTTAAGCCTGTCGATTGTTCTTGATCATCTTCATTTGCAGGAAGGCGCGGCAGCCGTGAAACAGCGGCGCCACGCCGGGAAAGGCATGACTGAGCAGACTTGCGGTGGTATCGAGCAGACTGCCATGCGGGCGGCGCGAGCGAACCTGCGATGGCAGCGCCGGTTCCGCTGTCGATGCCGATGCCGAGTCGAGTTCGATGCGACGCTGCACGCTGCCCTCGTTGAGTTGCTCCAGCACGGCCGCCAGTTGCGGCGCCTTCAGCGAGATCTGCTGCATCAGCTGGGCCGATTCGCGGGCGTAGCTGGCATAGTGGTCAGCGAAATCGGCATCGCGCCGCGGCGCTGCGCCAAAAGCACTGAGGGCGTACGGGTTGGCGAAGGCGGTGGGCTGGGGTGCGCTGGGCTCTTGGGTCGGCATGATGGCGGCTCTTGTCATCGTTGTTCAACGTAAAAGGTCGGGGGCTGGCAGCGGGTCGCATGTTGCACTGCTCCCTTGCGAGGCAAGCTTAAAAAAACTCGCGCTTCCTCTCTATAGGAGTGCCGCCTTTTGCCATGTAGGAAAACAGGAGGAGCCACGCCGAGGATCCGTCGGCAGGACTGCGGACAGCCTGCCCTGGCCGGACTTGTCCTACAAGGAAATGGGCCGCTGTCCGATACCTGGCGGCAATCGATGTTCCTAAGATGACCTCATCTGTTGCGCCGAGCGCCTGCAGAGAAGAGGAGGGAGCGTTGCCAAGGGCCTGCGGGCCGGCGCACTCCGCAACCAACCCAAGAAAGACAGAACGCTAGGAAAGGGAACATCATGGAACACGGACTCATCGCATGGCTGATCATTGGTGCTGTGGCTGGCTGGCTGGCCGGTGTGCTGGTCAAGGGAGGTGGCTTCGGTCTGCTGGCTGACATCCTGATCGGCATCGTCGGCGCCGTCATCGGTGGCTGGTTGGCCGGTCTGCTGGGCATCGCCGTGGGCGGTGGCATCCTGGCTTCGATCATCACCGCGACCCTGGGTGCGATCGTATTGCTGGTGATCGTACGCGCCTTCCGGCGAGCCTGACGGGGTGGGCGGGCAGGGCGGATGTGATGTCTGCCTTCAGCTCGCCGGCCTTACGCCGTCAGCGAATGCGTCCGTGGCTCCGCCCGGGCGCATTTTGCGTTGTTTCCGGGCATCATTCTGGAATGATCCTGTATCAGTCGGTGCATTGATCAAATCGTCGCAGCGACGTGCGCGGAAATGCTGCAATGCGGCAGCGAAGCGTTACAATGCTCGTGATGTTGAAAAAAGAATAAGTTTCGCGGACTGGCACTGCGGTCTTGCGTTCCTCCCGCGTTCCCCTGTTTCTACTGCTATCCATCCATAAAAGACACCATGAGTAGCGTCAATCCCCTCGCCGGCAAACGTGCCGCTCCTTCTACCCTGGTCAACCTGCCGGTGCTGCTGTCGAACTATTACAGCCTGCGCCCGGACGTGTCCGTGCCGACCCACCGGGTTGCCTTCGGCACTTCCGGCCACCGTGGCAACGCCAATGCCCACAGCTTCAACGAGTGGCACGTGCTGGCCATCACCCAGGCCATCTGCGACTACCGCAAGGAGCAGGGCTTCAAGGGGCCGCTGTTCCTCGGCATCGATACCCATGCCCTGTCCGAACCGGCCTGGCACAGCGCCCTGGAGGTGCTGGCCGCCAATGAGGTGGTGACCATGCTGGCCGAAGGCAGCCCCTACGCGCCCACCCCGGCGGTCTCGCATGCCATCCTCACGCACAACCGCGTGCATCGCGACAAGCTGGCCGACGGCATCGTGGTCACGCCGTCCCACAATCCACCCGACAATGGCGGCTTCAAGTACAACATGCCCAACGGTGGCCCGTCCGACTCCGATGTCACCGGCTGGATTGAAAAGCGTGCCAATGCCTATCTGGAACAGCAGCTCAAGGGCGTGCAGCGCGTCAGCTTCGAAAAGGCCCTGAAGGCCGACACCACGCGCCGCTACGACTACCTCGACCACTACGTCAGCGACTTGCCCAACATCATCGACCTGGCCGCCATTGCCGGCGCCAACGTCAAGATCGGCGTCGATCCGCTGGGCGGCGCCGGCCTGCATTACTGGTCGGCCATCGCCGACCGCTACAAGCTCAACCTGGAAGTGGTCAACACCGATGTCGATGCCAGTTTCCGCTTCGTGCCGCTGGACTGGGATGCGCAAATCCGCATGGATCCGTCCTCGCCCTACGCCATGAGCGAACTGATTGCCTTGAAGGATCGCTTCGACGTCGCCATGGCCTGCGATACCGACCATGACCGTCATGGCATCGTCGCCAAAAGTACGGGCCTGCTACCGGCCAACGACTACCTCTCGGTGGCGGTGTACTACCTGTTCCGCCACCGCCCGGCATGGCGCGCCGATGCTGCCGTCGGCAAGACCCTGGTGTCCAGCCAGATGATCAACCGCGTGGCCGCTCACCTGGGACGCAAGCTGCTGGAAATGCCGGTGGGCTTCAAGTGGTTCGTGGACGGGCTGTATGACGGCAGCCTGGCCTTCGGCTGCGAGGAAAGCGCCGGTGCCTCCTTCGTGCGCTTCGACGGCCAGCCCTGGAGCACCGACAAGGACGGCATGACCGCCGCCTTGCTGGCCGCCGAGATGACGGCCCGCACCGGCAACGATCCGGGCCAGATCTACGCTGACCTGACCCGTCGGTTGGGCGCGCCACTGAACGGTCGCAAGGAGGCCGCCGCCACGCCCGAGCAAAAGGCGCGCCTGTCACGCCTGTCGCCCGCCGATGTCAGCTCCACCGAGCTGGCTGGCGAACCGATCAGAGAAGTGATGACGACCGCCCCGGCCAACGGCAAGGCCTTCGGTGGCTTGAAGATCGTCACCGACAATGGCTGGTTTGCCGCCCGTCCATCCGGCACCGAGAACATCTACAAGATCTACGGCGAAAGCTTCCGCGACCAGGCTCACCTGGACAAGATCTTTGCCGAAGCCCAGGAAATCGTCAGCCGAGCGCTCAAGGGAGCTTGAGCGGGCTGCGTAGCGACAGCGCTGTGGCGACAAGCCAGGGCCACCGTCCTCTCCGGAGGCGGTGGCCTTTCTTTTTGTCGGGGGGCTTTCCTTCCTTCCTACAGTCAAATCGGCCGATGTCTGGTTGAGGGCGGGTCGTGGGCTTCGTAAGATGAAGCATTCCAGTCCAGCCTGGCAAGGAGGATCACATGGAACAGTCTTATCGCCGGCAGCCCGGCAGCGTGGTCAGCGCCGATCCTGAAACCACGAAGGTGCAGCCTGTCCCCGATAGGTCGGGGGAGGTCGAACCCGACGGTACCGAGGATCCGTGGGCCAATGCCGATGATGGCGTCGTGCCGGAACATCCCGCGCCCACCGCTGCACCGTCCCCCGCTTTTCCCAAGGAGAGTCACATGCACAAGCCCCAGGACACCCCACCCGTGGAAGTACCGCCACTGGACCCGACCCCGCCGCAAGACCCGATTCCCCACCAGAATCCCACTACCTCTTCGCAGCCCTGAGCCGCGAGGAATCGACATCGACCAGGAGGCCCGTTTGACTATAGCCCTGCACACGCCCCAGGAAACCCCGCCCGCGCATGACCCGCACCTGCCGCCGCCGGAGCTGCCGGATGACGATCCGGTTCCGGTGGAAGATCCCCCGCTGAACCCGCGCCCGTCCGATCAGCCGATACGGATGTAAAGCCGGGACCGGCAACACTGACCGCAATGCAATGCAGGTGCCACCGATGGGTGGCGCCTGCTTTTTTTTCGTCCGAAGCAGCATGGAAGTGCAGTTATGTTCATTTCAAACTGAAACGAAATATCACGACTTGCATGCTCATGCAGTTTGCGATGGTCATTTTTGAATCAGCCGGCTCGGCCGACTTGCATCGAAACCTTGCTTCATTCAGACAATTCCCATGTCAAGCGCTTTACAACTGTGAAAACATGCCGTTTTGGCAGCAGGTTCGGACGGATGGGGCAGAGCGGGTCAGGGTCCCGGGGTGGCACCTGCCACCTGTCTCCATCAGGAGTTTCAGGCTGACCATTCCCGCGTTTCCACAGAGGAGTGCACGCCAGTGTCCGATGACTACCAGATTCCCACCGCCCCCGGTTATCCGGGCCACCCCGGCCGTCGCCGCATTGCGCGTCGGCACATGCTGCAGACGCTCACGCCGCTTTACGTGCTGGTGCGCGCAACCGGCCTCGTCAGTGCCGACGGCCTGTGCCAGGTGATGTGTGAACGAACCCGCGACAGTGAAAGTGGCCCCGGCACCAACGCCATGGTGGTCTACCTTTCCCCCTTCGAGGCCTGCCTTGACGCCGCCTGGCACGCGCTGGCCCCCGAGCGCTACGATGTCCTGGCGGCCTCTGCCTTCACGCCTGACGAGCTTCTCATCTACCAGCCCGAGCGCTTGCCCTACTGTCTGCACGTTGCCTGGGGCGCCCACGACGGTCAGTTGGTGGTGCGCCGCGACGGCGGCCTGCTGCGCCTGTCGTCGGCCCATAGCGCCCCGATCTCGCGGCTGATCGACGCCATCCATCTGCGCATCGAGCTCCCGGTTCTGGAAAGCCATGAGCGACTGTGGGAGCAGGCCGGGCTGTACGCCCATGCCGAATCTCATGCACGCATGCTGGCCGCCAGTGATGCCGAGCGCCATCGGCAGGCGCTGCAGGCCATCCAGCGCATCCCCGGCACGGCCCGGCCAGGGCTGCCTGTCAATCAGGTCGCGCTCTATGACGTCGAGTCGGCGCAATGGCATTTCGTGGCCCTCAAGCTATTTGAGACCATCGTCCAGGAATCGGGGCCGGGGCGTTAGGTGCGGTTTTTCTGGCGCCGCCAAGCTTTCTTCATGTTCATTCAGAATTTTCTGATATGAAAGAAAATTCACTTCTGCAACGATGGAGGCGAGTCCGGGGCTGGTTGTGCCAGTGCCGTCCTGTTGTACGATCTTGGAGCCAGTTCTTGACCCGCTGCCTTACCACTGTCTGTTACTGGTGCGTACCGCTGCGGCGTTCCGTGCCACTGGCCTTGCTGCTGATCTGTCTGGCGGCTTGTCCGGCGGCCCAACCCTTGCCCGCCGTGGTGCTGGACGCCTGCCTGCTTGCCGACCGCGTTGGCCACAGCCAGGTCGGTATCGAGCCGGTGGCCGGGCGGGTACAGGTGCTGGAGCAAGGCCCGCTGTCGCCCTATCGGCTGTATCTTCCCGATGGCGACAATCAGCGCTGGCGCATCGGCTATGCCAGCGGCAACCCGGGCGCCGGTGATTATCTGTTTGTCAATTCTCATCGCGGCTACATCGGCCGCGCCATTGCCCTGGGTGCAGAGGTCCCGACCACCCTGCAACGGCCGCATGAAGCTTTCTTCGCCCTGTTGACCTATCTCAGTCAGCGCTACCTCTGCCTGATGGAAGTGCACGGCGAACGAGGCGGCAAGCAGCTCAGGTCGGTCTACGTGGCGCGCATTCCTTCCGGAATGGGAGGCGACCTCCATCTCTACTACAAACTGGCCGCCTTGCCGGACCCGGCGGCCGAACCGGTCCGTTGAGCGCCGTGTTGCCCAACCGGGCCCCCGCCTTTATACTTCGCCCCTTAGCATTGCTTCTGGTATCCCGCGCGCAGCCGCGCCAGGGATTCAAACGGGAAGCCGGTGCGGCCCACGCGACCACGTGCGGCCCATGCCGGCGCTGCCCCCGCAACGGTAAGCGAGGAAGGACACGCACTACGCCACTGTGCCTGAGCATGGGAAGGCGCCTGTCCGCGAAGCCTCAGATCTTGAGACTTCATCCCGCCAGCCCGGAGACCGGCCAGTGGCAAATTCTTGAATGCATCGCGGAGGGCGATCATGCGGACAGCTTCCATCATTTTCCGATCAGGCTCTGGCCATCGTCGTCCATGGGCGACCGGATCGTGCATGGGCGCTCGACGTGTCGCTTTCCCCGTTTGATCCATCCAACCAAGGAAAGCGCATGTCCTCCACCTCCGGTCTCAATGCCAGCAGTACCGTCGACTCCACCCATACCGGCAGCCATGCCTGGCGCGACCGCATCGCCCCGTCGTTGCTGGCCCTCGTGCTGGGCGTGGCACTGATCTACGGCGCCGGTTTCGCCTCCAAGGTCGAGTTGCACAATGCCGCCCACGACGGCCGCCATTCGGCCGGCTTCCCCTGCCATTGAGGAGCCTGCAATGAACTGGACCGTTTTCCGGCGCATGGCGTCGGCCGTGGTAGTGGCAGGCGCCTTGTCGGGCATACTGCTGTCGGGCGTGCAGCAATTCCAGGTCGAAAAGATCATCCTCCAGGCCGAGCAGTATGAAAAAGCGGCCGAAGAGACTGCTTCCTCCGCCTCCGCCTCTGCCTCCGCCTCCGCCTCCGCCTCCGCCTCCGCCACCCATGACCATGACGCCACTCCGGCGCATGAGCACGCGGCCGGCACCCCGGCCCACAGTCATGGCGATGAACATGAACACGACCCCAACGCCTGGGAACCGGCCGACGGCGCCGAGCGCACCGGCTACACCGTGCTGGCCAATGTCAGCATGGCGGTCGGCTTCGCGCTGATGCTGGTGGCCGCTTTTGCCATCAGCGGTCGCCGCGTCAGCTGGCGCAGTGGCCTGCTGTGGGGCCTGGCCGGCTATGGCGTGTTCTTCGTCGCGCCCTCGCTGGGCCTGCCGCCGGAAGTGCCGGGCACTCTGGCTGCCCCCTTGCATGCACGCCAGTTGTGGTGGGTGATGACGGCGGTCATGACGGCTGCCAGCCTGGGGTTGTTCGTCTTCGGCCGCGGCTGGTGGTGGAAGCTTCTCGCCGTGCTGCTGCTGGTGCTGCCGCACCTGGTCGGCGCGCCACAACCCGAGCTGCATGGCAGCGCCGCCCCGGAAGAGCTGGCCCAGGCCTTCATCCGCGCCACCGCCATGGCCAATGCCGTGTTCTGGCTGGCCCTGGGCGGCCTGACCGGATTTTTCTACCGCCGGTTCGGCTGAACCGCCTGGCGTCAGCCCTGCGGGTCGACGCCCCGCGTCGCGGCGCCTCTGAAAGTGAAGCAATGAGAACTCATCACCGCCACGTGCTCATGTGCGTCGGCCCGCGCTGTACCGAGAACGGTGCCCTGGCCGAAGCCATGTTCGGCGTCCTGGGCGAGCAGATCGACGCCCGTCCCGACTTGCGCGTCAAGCGCACCCGCACCCATTGCATGGTGGCCTGCAAGGCCCAGGCGCCGGTGGTGGTGGTCTATCCCGAAGGCGTCTGGTACCGCTGCGAAGACGCCAGCGCCATCGAACGCGTGGTGGTCGAACACCTCGAAGGCGGGCGCGAGGTCAGCGACCTGGTCTTCCACCGCCTGGGCAGCGGTGACGTCCATCCCGAACCGGAGCGCAGCGATGTCTGAGTCACAGGCGCTTGCGCAGATCGTCCTGCTCACCCACGCCCCGACCGACCTGGCCATGCTGGCGGCCGCCCGCAGCCAGCTGCCGGAGGACTTTCCCCCGGTAGCGGGCTACGACCTGCAAGGCTTGCACGCCGATACCGATGAACATGGGCAGCCCCGCCGCACCCTGGCCACCATGCTGCGCGCCGAGCTGGCGGCGGCACAGGTGATCGTGCTGCGCGTACTGGGCCGCCTGGGCGCGGTGGCCGGCTTGCCCGAGCTGCTACGGGTGGCGCGTGCCGAAGGGCGGCAACTGATCCTGCTGTCCGGCACCGGCGAGCCCGATGCCGAACTGGCTGCCGCCTCCACCGCGCCGGTCGATGCGCAGCAGCAGGCGCTGGCCTATTTCAACGGCGGCGGCAGCGTCAACCTGGCGCAGATGTTGCGCTGCCTGTCCGACCGCCTGCTGCTGAGCGGCTACGGCTATGCACCGGCGCAGGCGCTGCCCGAACACGGCCTCTATCATCCCGACCTGGAGCAGGACGCCGGCATCGCCGACTGGCTGGCCCTGCGCGCCCGCGCACCCGCTGGCAAGTCGGCGGTGGGCATCATCTTCTACCGGGCGCACTGGCTCTCGGGCAATACCGGTTTCATCGACGCGCTGGTCGCTGCGCTGGAAGCACGAGGCCTGGACGTGCTGCCGGTATTCACCTCTTCGCTGCGGGTGTCGGCTGCCAGCGGCGCCGCCTTGCCGCCCGCGCTGCAATACTTCGGCGCCGGCCAGGTGGACCTGATCATCAACACCACCTCCTTCGCCATGGGCGAGATCACCGCCGGTGGCGTGACCCCGGCCGGCTGGTCGGTCTCGGTGCTGGAACAACTGGACCTGCCGGTGCTGCAAGCCATCACCAGCGGCATGACGCACGACCAGTGGCTGCATTCCACGCGCGGCATGAACCCGCTGGATGCCGCCATGAACGTGGTGCTGCCGGAGTTCGACGGCCGCATCATCGGCGTGCCGCTGTCCTTCAAGGAAGTCAACGACAACGGCGCCGTGCAGTACCGGGCGCTGCCGGACCGCGTGCATCGCATCGCCGGCCTGGCGCAGCGGCTGGTGCGCCTGCGCACCACGCCCAATGCGCACAAGCGCATCGCCTTCATCTTCACCAATTCCAGCAGCAAGGCCGCGCAGATCGGCAACGCCGTCGGTCTGGATGCCCCGGAGTCGTTGATGGCCGTGCTGCGCGCATTGGGTGCCGACGGCTACGCCATCGCCGACCTGCCAGCCACCGGCACCGCCCTGATCCATGAACTGGTGGACCGCTGTTCCTACGACGACATCCTGCTCACCGAAGACCAGTTGCGCCGTGCCGCCGCCCGCATTCCCGCCGCCCGTTACGCGCAGTGGTTCGCCGCCTTGCCCCCGGCCCTGCAGGCCAGGATGGAGCGCCAGTGGGGCGCCGCGCCCGGCCAGGCCTATGTGCATGAGCAGCACTTGGCCATCGCCGGCCTCGATCTGGGCAATGCCTTCGTCGCCCTGCAACCTCCCCGTGGCTACGGTATGGACCCGGACGCCATCTACCATCAACCGGACCTGCCGCCCACCCATCACTACTACGCGCTGTACCGCTGGCTGGACGAAGAGTGGGGCGCCGACGCCATCGTCCACGTCGGCAAGCACGGCACGCTGGAATGGCTGCCCGGCAAGGGCGTGGGCCTGTCCGAAGAGTGCTTCCCCGATGCGCTGCTGGGCGACCTGCCGCTGTTCTATCCCTTCATCATCAACGATCCGGGCGAGGGTTCGCAGGCCAAGCGCCGCGCCCACGCCGTGGTGGTAGACCACCTGACGCCGCCGATGACCACCGCCGACAGCTATGGCGCGCTGGCCCAGCTGACGCAACTGGTGGACGAGTATTACCAGGTGGAGGTGCTGGACCCGGCCAAGCTGCCGCTGCTGCAACAGCAGATCTGGGAGCTGGTGCGACAGACCAACCTGGATACCGACCTGCAGTACAAGCTGCTGCATCACGACCATGATCATGACCATGACCACGGCCATGACCACGGCCATGGACATGCTCACCACCATCATCACCATCATGCCCATGGCGATCATGATCACGACCACCACGATCATGATCATCACGACCACCCGCACGAAGACGGCGAACTCCCGCACGCCCTGACCGAACTGGACGGCGCCGGCGTGGCCCACCTGATCGAGGACCTGGACGGCTACCTGTGCGAACTGGGGGCGGCGCAGATCCGCGACGGCCTGCACATCCTCGGCCGTATGCCCGATCAGGCGCAGATGCCCGACATGCTGGTGGCCCTGGTCCGCCTGCCCAACCAGGACCTGCCCGGCCTGCAGGAAGAGGTGGCGCGGCTGTTCGGCCTGTCGCTGGACCTGCTGCTGGAACACAAGGGGCGCCGCCTCAACATCGACGATGCCCTGGCCCGTTGCGCCGGTCGCGCCATCGTTACCCGCGCCGATGCGCTGGAAGCCATCGACGCCCTGTGCCTGGCGCTGATGCAGGCCCTGCAGGAGCAGAACTTCGCCGTCGCGTCCATCGACGGCGCGCTCAAGACCGTCTTCGCGGCGCTGGAGCAGGCCAGTCCCGAGCAGCGACCGCGCCTGCAACCCGCCATGGGCAAGAGCGCCGGTAGCGTGCTGGGCGGCATGCGTGCCCTGGCCCGTCCGTCGGCCGCGCCGGCGAAGCGGACCACGGCCCCGGTCTCGCACACCACGCTCGACCAGGCCAGCGGGCTGCGCCGCGTGCTGGCCTTCGCCTGCGAGCAACTGGTGCCGCGCCTGCACCGGACCAGCGAAGAGATCGGCAACCTGCTCAGCGGCCTGCGCGGCGGTTACATCCCGGCCGGCCCCAGCGGTTCGCCCACGCGGGGCATGGCGCACATCCTGCCTACCGGGCGTAATTTCTATTCGGTCGATCCGCGCAGTCTGCCTTCGCAATCGGCCTGGCGCGTGGGCCAGCAACTGGCGCGTGAAGTGCTGGCGCGTCACCACCGCGAAAGCGGCGACTACCCCGAGAGCGTAGCCATCAGCATCTGGGGCACCAGCGCCATGCGCACCCACGGCGACGACGTCGCCCAGATTCTTTCCCTGATGGGTGCGCGCCCCCTCTGGCGCGCCGGCAATCGCCAGGTCGCAGGCGTCGAGCTGGTCCCGCTGGAGCAGTTGCAGCGCCCGCGCATCGACGTCACCACCCGTATCAGCGGCTTCTTCCGCGACGCCTTCCCGCAGTTGATCGAACTCATCGACGATGCCGTGCAACTGGCCATCGCCGCCGACGAACCGGAGCACATGAACTTCGTGCGCAAGCACTACCTGCGCGACCTGCAGCAGGGCCTGCAAGCCGGGCTGGGCCAGGCCGAGGCCGCCACCCAGGCGGCCTATCGCATCTTCGGCGCCAAGCCCGGCAGCTATGGCGCCGGCATCCTGCCCCTGATCCAGGAAAAGAACTGGCAGGACCAGGCCGACTTCGCCGAGGCCTACATCAACTGGGGCGGCTTCGCCTATGGCCGCAAGGTGCAGGGCGCCGACCAGCGCGAGGCCTTCCGCCAGCGCCTGGCCGGGGTGCAGGTGGCCCTGCACAACCAGGATAACCACGAGCACGACATCTTCGACAGCGACGACTACCTGCAATACCACGGTGGCATGATCGCCACCATCCGCGCCCTGTCGGGCCAGCAGCCACGCCATTACTTCGGCGACAGCCACGACCCGCAACGCGCCGCCGTGCGCGACCTGAAGGAAGAAACCCTGCGCGTCTTCCGCGCCCGGGTGGTCAATCCCAAGTGGCTGGCCAGCATCCGTCGCCATGGCTACAAGGGTGGCCTGGAACTGACGGCCACCGTCGATTACCTGTTCGGCTACGACGCCACCGCCCAGGTGCTGGACGACTGGATGTACCAGCAACTGGCCGAGACCTATGGCTTCGACCCGACCATGCGTGAATTCCTGGAACAGGCCAACCCCTGGGCCCAGAACGCCATCGCCGAGCGCCTGCTGGAAGCGGCCAGCCGCGGCATGTGGCATGAGCCCGACGCGCAGACGCTGGAACAATTGCGGGCCCTCTACCTGCACAGCGAAACCCTGCTCGAAGCCCGTGGCGAAACCGTGCGCGGCAGTGAACACACCAAGGACCTGCAATGAGCGCGGCCCCGACTTACGCCCACCCCGGTTATCCCTTTTCAGCCATCGTCGGCCAGCCCCTGCTGAAAGAGGCGCTGCTGCTGTGCGCGGTGGATCCCGGCCTCGGCGGCGTGCTGGTGCGCGGCGACAAGGGCAGCGCCAAGAGCACCGCCGCACGCGGCCTGACCCAGGTGCTGCCGGCCATCCTGCGCAAGCCTGGTTGCGCCTTCAACTGCGCGCCCGACCAGCCCACTGCGGCCTGTGCGGTCTGCAGCGCGCAGGAGCCACCCACCGCCACGCTGGCCGAGGTTCCCTTCATCACCTTGCCCCTGGGCGCCACCGAAGACCGCGTGCTGGGCTCGCTGGACCTGCAGCTAGCCCTGCAGGGCGGCCAGCGCGCCTTCCAGCCGGGGCTGCTGGCGGCGGCCCATCGCGGCATCCTCTACATCGATGAAGTCAACCTGCTGGCCGATCACCTCGTCGATGTGCTGCTGGACGTGGCTGCCATGGGCGTCAATGCGGTGCAGAGAGAAGGACTCTCGGTCAGCCATCCGGCCCGTTTCACCCTGATCGGCACCATGAACCTGGAAGAGGGCGACCTGCGCCCGCAACTGCTGGACCGCTTCGGCCTGATGGTGGAGGTGACCGCACCCACCGACAAATCGGTACGGGCCGAGGTGGTGCGCCGACGCATCGCCTACGAAGCCGACCCGCAGGCCTTCACCATCCAGTGGCAGGCCCAGCAGGATGCCCTGCGCGCCCAGGTGGCCCAGGCCCAGCGCCTGCTGCCCGGCGTGGCGCTGGACGACACCATGCTGGAGCTGATCAGCCATCTCTGCTGCGAGTTCGAGGTGGCCAGCCTGCGCGCCGACATCGTCATGCACAAGACCGCCCGCGCCATTGCCGCCTTGCAGGCCCGCGCGCGCGTCACGCCCGACGATGTGCGCGCCGCCGCGCTCCTGGTGCTGCCGCATCGCCGTCGCCGCAAGCCTTTCGAACAGAGCGGCATGGATCAGGACAAGCTCGATGAGCTGGTCGATCAGGCGCGGCAAGCGCAGGGAGAAAGCCAGGGGCAGGGCGGACAGGGCAGCGAAGGCGCACCACCCGATGCCTCCCCGGATGAACAGGAAGGGCTAGAACCGCAGGATCAGCAGGAGCAGAAGGAGCAGCAAGACCAGCAAGAGCAACAGAACAACGAAGGCGAGGGCGCCCAGCAGACCTTCGCCATCGGCACCGCCGGTCCGGCCCGCAAGATCAGCGTGGTCACGCCCACCACGAGCTTTTCGACCTCCTCGGCCAGCGGTCGCCGCAGCGCGGTGGCCGACGCCAGCCGGGGCAGCGCCCTGCGCGCCGTGCCGGACGCCAATCCGGACCGCCTGGCCGTCGGTGCTACACTGCGCAGCGCCGCCGTGCGGGGCGCCCTCGCAGGCGAGGCCGGCGAGCGCCTGCAGGTCACCCGCGAAGACCTGCATCGCCAGGTGCGTAGCGGCCGGGGCGCCAACCTGATCATCTTCGTGGTCGATGCCTCCGGCTCCATGGCCGCGCAGCGCCGTATGGAAGCGGTCAAGGGCGCCGTGCTGGCGCTGCTGACCGACGCCTACCAGCGTCGCGACCAGCTGGCCGTGATCGGCTTTCGTGGCGAACAGGCGCAACTGCTGCTGGCGCCGACCCGCAGTGCCGACCTGGCCGAACAGGGCCTGCGCGAACTGCCCACCGGTGGACGCACGCCACTGCCGCACGCGCTGCAACTGGCGGCGCAACTGCTGCAGCAGACCAGCCAGGCCAGCGATGAGCTGCCGCCGCTGCTGGTGATCCTGTCCGATGGCAAGGCCAACGTCAGCCTGCCCGGCAGCCAGGGCGACGCCTGGACGCAGACCCTGGAAGCGGCCGCCAACCTGGCCGCGCAAGCCATACCAGCGCTGGTGCTCGATACCGAATCGGGCTACCTGCGCCTGGGCCGTGCGGCCCAACTGGCCGAGGCGCTGGGTGCGCCCTGCCTGACCCTGGAACAATTGACCGGCGACGCCCTGGCGTTGACCGTGCGCGCCCAACTGGGCAAGCGCTGAAAGGAAAGACCATGATCATCTGTATCGGTGCCGGCCCCGGCGACCACTCCTATCTCACCCTGCGCGGCGCCGAACTGATCCGCAACGCCGACGTGGTGGCCGGCTTCAACGCCGTGGTGGACGTAGTCAAGGAACTGATCCCCGCCAGCGCCCAGGTGGTGCTGATGGGCTACCGCGACCAGGTCGCCAAGCTCGACGAAGTGGCGGCCCTGCATCACGCCGGCAAGCGCTGCGTGGTGGTCTTCATGGGGGACATCCACTTCAGCGGCTTCCAGTACCTGGAACGCGTGGAACGCGCCTGCAGCCACCGGGTGGAAACCCTGCCCGGCATTTCCTCGGCCCAGATCCTGGCCTCCCGCGCCCGCGTCTGCTTCGACGAGACCACCTTCATCACCTTCCACCGCCGTGGCGACCTGGAGCCCTTCAAGCGCCATCTGGTGCATGTCCTCAATGACGGTCGCAATGCCATCGTCATCCCTTGCCCCTGGGATGCGGCGCGCTCCTTCATGCCGCGCCACATCGCCGGCTATCTGCTGCAGCAGGGCGTCAGTCCCGATCACCCCACCGAGGTCTGGGAAAACCTGACCCGGGGCGACGCCGAATGGCACGGCAAGCTGGCCGATTGCGTCGATGTCGAATTCAGCGACATGAGCATCATGCTCATCCGCACCCTGACCCCCATGGCCAGCCAGATCGAACCGCCGCCTGCAGCCGCGGCCGCAGTAGCGGGAGTGGCGGCAGTAGCAGCGACAGGAGCAGCGGCATGAGGGAGCTCACCCCGCAGCGGGCCATGTCGGCGGTCGTCATCGCCGGCCATGGCAGCCGTGATCCCGATTCCCTGCGCGAGTTCGAGGCGCTGGTGGAGCTGGTGCGCCAGCGCGCCCAGGGGCGCATCGTGCGTCATGGCTACCTGGAGTTCGCCGCTCCCACCATTGCCGAGGCCGCCGCCGCCTGCGTGGCCGAAGGCGCCACCGAGGTGGCCGTGGTGCCCGGCGTGCTGCTGGGCGCGCGCCATGCCAAGAACGACATGCCGGCCGAACTGCTGGCCCTGGCGCAGGATTACCCGCAGGTGGATTTCCACTTCGGCGCGCCGATGGACCTGCATCCGCTGCTGCTGCAACTGGTGCAGCAGCGTGTGGTCGAGGCCGAGGCCAGCTCGGAGGAAATCATCCACCGCAACGACAGTTGCCTGGTGCTGGTCGGCCGTGGCACCACGGACCCCGACGCCAATGGCGAGATCGCCAAGCTGGCCCGCATGGTGCAGGAAGGCATGGGCTTCGGCGGCGTCAAGGTCTGCTTCTCGGGCACGGCCACGCCGCTGGTGCGCGAAGGCCTGTCGCTGGCCGCCGGCCAGGGCTGGCAGCGCCTGGTGGTGCTGCCGTTCTTCCTCTTCGATGGCGTGCTGGTCAAGCGCATCTATGCCGTCGCCGACGAACAGGCCGCGCGCGAGCCCGGCGTGGAAGTGCTCAAGGCCGCCTACCTGGGCGTGCATGCCCATGTCGCCGATGTCATGCTGGAGCGCGCCCGCGAGGCCGTCGAAGGCCGCGCCGCGATGAACTGCACTCTGTGCAAGTACCGCGTGCAGATCGTCGGCTTCGAGCAGCAGGTCGGCGAGCCGCAGCGCGCCCATCATCTGCAGGTGCGTGATCTGACTGCCCGTGCCCAGTCGGCGGCCTTGCCGGCGCGCACCGCGCCCTATGTACCGCATCCCATCGAGGCCGAGAGCATGGAGATCATCCAGGCCGGGCGCGAGTGGAGCAGTTTCCCGCCGGACCACCTGACCGTGCTGCAGCGCCTGGTGCATACCAGCGGTGACTTCGCCGTGGCCGATGAAATCTATTTCTCCGCCGGTGCCGCCCAGGCCGGCATGAAGGCCCTGCTGCGCTGCAAGCGCGTGGTCACCGATGTGACCATGGTGCAGACCGGCCTCAAGCGCGCCGTGCTGGAACAGCTGGGCGTGGAGACCTGGTGCGGCGTGCATGATCCCGAGTCGCACCTGATGGCCCAGAACCTGGGCATGACCCGCTCGGCCGCCGGCATCCGGCGCGCCTGGCAG
Source organism: Herbaspirillum sp. AP02 (assembly GCF_015767275.1). Classification (GTDB taxonomy): domain Bacteria; phylum Pseudomonadota; class Gammaproteobacteria; order Burkholderiales; family Burkholderiaceae_D; genus Herbaspirillum. Next base: position 59,401 of record NZ_JADWMY010000004.1, on the reverse strand, counting down.
AAGTTCGGCAACGACATCGTGCTGGCCATCGGCGACGCGCCCACCGCCATCACCGAAGCCGTGCGCCTGATCCGCGAACACGGCTGGCGGCCGCAACTGGTGATCGGCCTGCCGGTCGGCTTTGTCGGCACCCGCGAGAGCAAGGACGAACTGCGCCGCTGCCTGCAGGTGCCGCGCATCACCAACAGCGGCACCCGGGGCGGCTCGCCCTGGGCCGCCAGCGTGGTCAATGCCCTGATGATCGACGCCATCGCCTGGCTGGTGCAGCAGGAAGCACAAGCCGAAGGCGTGCAGTGATGGAGCACCCGGGCGAACTGCAACGCGCCGAATATGACCTGGCCGTGCTCGCGCCCAATGGTCTGCGGCGTGGTCGCAGCACCGGCAGTTGCGCCACGGCGGCGGCACGCGCCGCGCTCTATCGCCTGCTGGGCGGCGTGACGCTGCAACAGACCGACGTCAGCCTGCCTGACGGCCGGCATTACCTGTGCGTGCCGATCAAGGCGGTGCGCATGGTGGAAGAGGGCATGGCCGAGGCCGAAGTCCTGAAGGACGGCGGCGACGATCCCGACAACACCCATGGCGCCACCATCGTCGCCCGGGTGCGGCGCAATGCGCTCGGCGAAGTCCGCTTCTTCGCCGGTGAAGGCGTAGGGACGGCCACCATGCCCGGCCTGCGCGTGGCCGTCGGCGAGCCTGCCATCAACCCGGTGCCGCGTGCCATGATGCGCGCTGCCGTCGCGGAGATATGGGAGGAACTGCAGCCCGGTCAGGCTGACGTACCCGGCTTCGACCTGCACATCGGCTGCCGCGAGGGCAGGGCCATCGCGCCCAAGACCTTCAACCCCAAGCTGGGCATCGTGGGCGGTATCTCGATCCTGGGGACTTCGGGCATCGTCGAGCCGATGTCGATGGCCTCCTGGATCGCCTCCATCGAGGTCTATATCCGCGTGGCGCTGGCGGCCTGCACGCCAGGTGACGATGAGGCTGATGCCGTGGCCTACCTGCCGGGCAAGATCGGTCGCGTGTTCGTGGCGCAGACCCTGGGCCTGCCGGACAAGCGCAGCGTGCAGATCGCCAATTTCCTCGGCGATGCGCTGGACTTCACGCAGCAGGCCCTGAGCGAAGAAGGCCGCAGGCTGCCGCTGCTGTGGCTGGCCGGCCATCCGGGCAAGCTGGCCAAGGTACTGGATGGCGTGTGGGACACCCACTCCAGCAAGAGCAACATGGCCATGCAGGGTGTGGCCCGCGTGGCGCAAGACATGAACGCGACAGGCGAGGGCGAGCTGTTCACTCCCGCGCTGTTGCAGCAGATGAAGGAAGCCAATACGGTGGAAGCAATCATAGACCTGGTCCGCCAGCAGGATGCCGCGCTCTCGCGTCGCCTCTGGAGCGGGATCGAAACCCGCATCGCCGCGCTGGCGCAGGTCCGCGTACCGGCAGTCTCGCGCATCGAAGTGCGCCTGTTCGACCTCGACGGCCGTCACCTGGGAGCACTGGCATGACCGACCCCATCAGCGGCCGCCTCACCGGCATCGGCGTCGGCCCCGGCCCGGCGGGCTACCTGCCGCTGGCGGCGCTGGCCGCATTGCGCAGCGCCGACCTGATCTACATTCCCCGGGCGCGTGGCGCCGACCTGTCGGTCGCCCTGCAATGCCTGGAAGGCGTGGAGTTCGACCGCAGCCGCCTGCGCGAGATCGAGTTCAACATGGACCCCGACCGCCAGGTCCTGCAGGAGCACTACGCCCAACTGGGCCAGCAGCTGGCGGCGCAACTGCGCGCCGGCCAGCAACTGGTGTACCTCACCATCGGCGACGCGCTGACCTACTCGACCTATGGCTACGTGTTGGCGGCCGTGCGCGACCTCTATCCGCAATGCGATTGCGTCACCTTGCCCGGCATCACCAGCTACGCGGCCGCTGCCGCGGCGCTGGAATGGCCGCTGGGCGTGGGCAAGGAACGCACCCTGATCCTGCCCTGCCCGGAAGACGCCGCCACCCTGCGCACCGAGATCGAGAGCCATGACATCGTCGTGCTGATGAAGGTTGGGGCGCGCCTGCCCTGGGTACTGGATCTGCTGCGCGAGATGGACATCGCCCGACACTGCTGCTTTGCCCGCCGCATCGGCCTGGAAGGCGAGGTACTGGCGAGCGACCTGAGTTCGCTCGATGCCGCCGAGGCCAGCGGCTATCTGGCCGTGCTGCTGATCCGCAAGACCGCGCAGGTGCAGCGCCATCGCCCGCCAGCATCATTGAAAGGAAGTGCATGAAAGTCTATTTCGTCGGTGCCGGCCCCGGTGCGGCCGACCTCATCACCCTGCGCGGTGCGCGCTTGCTGGGCCAGGTGCAGATGGTGCTGTATGCCGGTTCGCTGGTACCCACCGCCTTGCTGGAACATTGCCGCGCCGATGCCGAGATCATCGATACCGCCGCGCTGGATCTGGAGCAGCAACAGGCCTGCTATGAGCGCGCCCGGGAGCAGGGCATCGACGTCGTGCGCCTGCACTCCGGCGACCCCGCCATCTATGGCGCCACCGCCGAACAGATGCGCCGCCTCGACACGCTGGGCATCGCCTATGAGGTGGTGCCGGGCGTATCCTCCTTCACGGCCGCTGCCGCTGCGGTCTCGGCCGAGCTGACCAAGCCGGAAGTGTCGCAGAGCGTGATCCTGACCCGCGTCTCCGGCCGTGCCTCGGCCGTGCCGGAATCGGAATCCATCGCCTCCCTGGCAGCACACCGCGCCACGATGTGCATCTTCCTCTCCGGCCCGCACCTGAAGAAGATCGTCACCGACCTGCTGCTGCACTATCCGCCCGAGACCCCGGTGACCCTGGTCTATCGCGCCACCTGGCCCGAGCAGCGCGTCTACCAGGGACAGCTGGACAAGGTATTGGAAGAGAACAAGCGCGGCGAATGGAACCTGACCACCATGATGTTGGTCGGTGCGGCGCTGGACAAGGCACAGGTGGCCGAGTCCAGCCTCTATTCCAAGGACTTCACGCATCTGTTCCGCGTGGTGAAGAAGAACAAGGACGCCGCATGAACCCGCCGGTCGCCCTGCCTGAACTCGGCCTGTGGCCGGTGCGCGCCGAAGCCGCGCCGCTGGCCATGTACCTGCAGGACAGGCTGGGCGGCCAGTTGGCCCAGTCCTGCCAGTTGTACCAGCCCTGGCTCAACAGCGAGGCAGGCACATCGCAGTCGCAGCGCCAGCAGTTCGCGCTGGCCTATCGCCGCCATCGCCAGTGGATCATGATCGGCGCCACCGGCATCGCCGTGCGTTTCCTCGACGGCCTGCCGCAGGACAAGCACAGCGACCCGGCCGTGGTGGTGGTGGATGAAGCGGCCCGTTTCGCCATCTCCCTGCTGGCTGGCCATGAGGGCGGGGCCAACAGCCTGGCCTATCGGGTGGCGCAGTTGACGGGCGCGCAGCCGGTCGTGACCACCGCCACCGAAGCCCTCAAGCCGCTGGTGCTGGGAATAGGCTGCCGCAAGCTGGCCTCGGTCGAACAGATCGGTGCGGCCGTCGCGCAGGCGCTGCAGCAATGCCCCGGCGCCACACTGGCCCAGGTGCGCGAAGTCGCCACCATCGACCTCAAGGCCGAGGAGCCCGGCCTGCTGGCCTTCTGCGCCACCCATGGCTTGCCGCTGCGGGTGATCGCCCGCGAGCAGATCGCCCAGCGCGCCTGGGTCGGCCAGCCCTCGGAGTGGGTGCGGCAGAACATCGGCGTGGACGGCGTGTGCGAACCGGCGGCGCTCATTGCCAGCCCGCGTGGCCGCCTGCTGCTGGGCAAGACGGCGCTGGATGGGGTGACGGTGGCCATCGTGGATGATGGCGAGGGCTGGCGCAGTTTCATTGAAAATTTGCATGACCCAGCTTAGGGATGAATTCAATACCGTTCGGACTGAGTAGGCCCTGCAGGGCCGTATCGAAGGCGCGTCTTCGATACGCGGCTTCGCCGCTACTCAGTCCGAACGGGCATGAGAAATAACGGGCATGAGAAGTTTTGGTAGTCGTCGCTCAATTTTTTGCAGGAATACAGGATGGAAGCAGTCAAGAAAAAAGGCGTATTGAACCTGGTCTCGGTCGGTCCCGGTTTCGAAGAGATGATCATCCCGCGCGCCATCGAGGCCTTGCGCGAGAGCGAGGTCATCGTCGCCTACGAGTTGTACCTGCGCTGGATCGCCGCGCACATCGAGGGCAAGGAAATCCATACCCCGCCGCTGACGCAAGAGCGCGAGCGCGCCCTGCTGGCCATCGAACAGGCCCGCGCCGGGCGCCGGGTGGCGCTCATCTCCAGCGGTGACATCGGCATCTACGCCATGGCGGCGCTGGCCTTCGACGACATGCGCGAGGACGACACCTACGAGGTCAATGTCATCCCCGGCGTGACCTCGGCCAATGCCTGTGCATCGCTCCTGGGCTCGCCGCTATCGCACGACTTCGCCACGCTGTCGCTGTCCAATCTGCTATGCCCGTGGTCGTGGATCGAACAGCGCGCCAGCCACATCGCCCAGGCCGACCTGGCCTGCGTGCTCTACAACGTGCAGAGCGCCGGCCGGCAGGAGGGCGTCTATCGCATCCTGCAACTGATGCTGCAGCACAAGGCGCCGCATACCCTGTGCGGCGTGGTGCGCAATGCCTACCGCCCGGGCCAGCAGGTCTCCATCCATCGCCTGGATGAATTGCCGGGCCTGCAGTTCGACATGCTGACCTCGATCGTCATCGGCAACCGCTTCACCCAGCGCAAGCGCGACTGGATTTTCACCCCGCGTGGCTACAACGACTGGAGCGAAGAATCCCAGGCCCAGGCGGCCGCGCAATTGCCGCCGCAGGCGGTATGGGTGTTCGCCGGCACCAGCGACGGCAATGCGCTGGCCGGCGAGCTGGCCGGCCAGGGCCGCAGCGTCGTGGTCTCCACCGCCACCGACTATGGCGGCCAGCTGGCGCGCGGCGATTGCCCGGGCGCGTTCGTCTGGTCCGGCCGCCAGGGCGTGGAGGCGCGCCGCCAGGCCCTGCGCGATAGCCAGGCCCGGGTGCTGGTGGATGCCACCCATCCCTTTGCCGTACAGATGTCGCAGCAACTGATGACGCTGGCGCAGGAGCTGGGCATTCCCTATCTGCGCTATGAGCGCCCCAGCGAGATCGCCGCCGATGATCCCCACGCCTGCGCCGACATGCAGGAGGCCGCCGCCCGGGCGGTCGCCATGGGGCGCCGCATCTTCCTGGCCACCGGCTCCAAGGACCTGGCGACTTTCCTGCAGGCGCCCGGCGCGCAGGAGCGCCAATGGTTCGCCCGTGTCACGGCCGATCCCGACTTCCTGCGTCGCGCCCTGGAACTGGGCCTGCCGCGCGCGCAGCTGTGCGCCATGCAGGGGCCGTTCTCGCAAACCTTCAACGAAGCGCTGTGGCGCGACTGGGGTATCGACTGCGTGGTCACCAAGGACTCCGGCGAGGCCGGCGGCTATCGGGCCAAGGTCGAGGCGGCGCGCGCCCTGGGCATCCCCCTGCTGACGGTGCGCCGTCCACGCCTGGACTACCCCCAGGTGGCCCATGATTTCGCTGAAGTCCATGCCCGCCTGGCGGCATTGGCGGCACTGGCGGGAGCCTGACGATGAGCGCCGCATCGGCTCCGGCACTGGCCAACGCCACGCCGCCCATCCCGGTGACCGTGGTCACCGGCTTCCTCGGGGCCGGCAAGACCACGCTGCTGCGTGCCCTGGTGCAGCGCCGCCAGTCGCGCCGGCTGGCGCTGCTGATCAATGAATTCGGTGAGGTCGCCATCGATGGCGACCTGCTGCGCGCCGAGGGCGATGGCCAGGGCCAGGTGCAGATCCAGGACTTTGCCCATGGCCTGATCGCCTATGGTGACGACGAGCAGTTCGTGCCGGCCATGCTGGCGCTGGCCGCCCGCCGTGCGCAGATCGACCATGTGCTGATCGAAACCTCCGGTCTGGCCCTGCCCAGCGCCGTGATGGAGGTGCTGCAGTCGCCCGAGCTGGCGCCGCACTTCGTGCTGGATGCCACCCTGGCCGTGGTCGATACCCCGTTGCTGCTGGAAGAGGCCTTCGCCAGTGGCAACGTGGTACGCGATGCCACCGCCAGCCTGTTCCGCCAGCAACTCGAATGCGCCGACGTGGTGGTGCTCAACAAGATCGACGGCATGGACGAAGCCCCGCTGCTGCAGGCCGAAGCGGTCGTGCGCGCACTGGCGCCCAATGTGCGCTTCCTGGAACTGGCCTATGGCGCCCGGCTGGATATCCGCCTGGCACTGGGCCTGCGCCTGCACCAGGCGGGCGCGACGGTGCATCACCACTACACCCCGGTGGGCATGCCGGGCGAGCGCGCCACGGTGGCCGCCAACCAGCGCCGCTTCAATGGCCATGCCCACTCCGGCCTGGGCGTGCACAGCCACGGGCTGTCCACCCACAAGCATTTCCACGAGCAAGACCCCGGCTGGCAATCCTTCACGCTGCGCAGCACGGTGCCGCAAGACCCGGAGCGTCTGCGCCAGGCCGTGGCCGCCGCGGCCCTGGCCGAGCCCATCCTGCGCACCAAGGGCTTCGTGCACGGTGCCGACGGACCGCTGCTGCTGCAGGCCGTGCGTGCCCGCGTGGTGGCGGCCGCAAGCGGGCAGGGCAGTGCCGTCGGTCGCGGCAATCACAGCGAACTGGTCTTCATCGGCTACCATCCCAGTCGCAGCAAGGTCGCCCGCATTCTTGCCGAGCGCACCGGTGCGGACTGGACCTGAACGACACTTTGGAAAGAACCCGACCGTGAAAACCGATCCCGACTCCCACAAGCGCATGACCCAGCGCCACAAGGAAGGCTTTGAAAAGAAGAAGGCCGCCGCCCAACTGGAAAAGGGTCTGCTGATCGTCAACACCGGCACTGGCAAGGGCAAGTCCAGCGCCGCCTTCGGCATGGGCATGCGCATCCTCGGCCATGGCATGAAACTGGGCGTGGTGCAGTTCATCAAGGGCGCGCTCTACAGCGCCGAACGCGACTTCCTGGGCAGCCATGCGAATTGCGACTTCCACGTCGTCGGCGCGGGCTATACCTGGGATACCCAGGACCGCGAGGCCGACATGCGCACGGCTGCACGCGGCTGGACCGAGGCGGTGCGCATGATCAACGACCCGTCCTACGACATGGTGATCCTGGACGAACTCAACATCGTCCTGAAATACCAATACCTCGATCTGGAGGACGTGCTGCGCGTCTTCGCCACCCGTCGCGAGATGCTGCACATCGTCGTCACCGGCCGTCACGCGCCCGAGGCGCTGATCGAGCAGGCCGACCTGGTCAGCGAGATGCGCCCCGTGAAGCACCCCTACAAGGAGCAGGGCGTGAAGGCGCAGAAAGGCGTGGAATTCTGATGTCCGAACTTCATCACAGCTGTCCGGCCCTGTTCATCTCGGCCCCGGCCTCCGGCCACGGCAAGACCACCATCACGGCCGCGCTGGCGCGTCTCTATCGCAACCAGGGCAAGCGCGTGCGGGTGTTCAAGACCGGCCCCGATTTCCTCGATCCCATGGTGCTGGAGCAGGCCAGCGGCCAGCCGGTGGTCAATCTCGACCTGTGGCTGGGCGGCGAAGACCACTGCCGGCGCCAGGTGGCGCTGGCTGCGGCCGAGGCTGACGTGCTACTGGTGGAGGGCGTCATGGGCCTCTACGATGGCGAGCCCAGCAGTGCCGACCTGGCCCAGTTGCTGGGCATCCCGGTGGTGGCGGTGATCAATGCGCGTGGCATGGGCCAGACCATCGGCGCGCTGGCGCAGGGGCTGCTGGCCTACCGTCCCGAACTGAAGTTTGCCGGCGTGCTGGCCAATGGCGTGGCCAGTCCGCGCCATGCGCAGATGCTGCGCCAGGGCCTGCGCAACGCCCGGCCATCGGTGCCGCTGCTGACCGGCTTGCAGCGCGACATGCAGTTCGCCCTGCCGGAGCGCCACCTCGGCCTGGTGGCCGCACCCGAGATCGCCGACCTCGATGCGCGACTGGACGCGGTGGCTGAGCGCATGTCCAGCACCTCCCTGGCCACGCCGCCGGACCCGGTGGACTTCGGCACACCACCGCCGGAACGGGACTTCCCGCGCCTGCTGGCAGGCAAGACCATCGCCGTGGCGCGCGACCTGGCGTTTTCCTTCATCTACACCGCCAACCTGGAATTGCTGCAACAGATGGGCGCCAGCCTGGCCTTCTTTTCGCCGCTGGCCGACGAAGCCCTGCCGCCCTGCGATGCGGTGTGGCTGCCGGGTGGCTATCCCGAGCTCTACCTCGCCACGCTGCAGGCCGCGCAAGTCACCCAGTCCAGCCTGCGCGCGCATGCGGCCGCCGGCAAGCCGCTCTATGCCGAGTGCGGCGGCATGCTGTTCCTGCTGGAGGGCATCGTCGGCCAGGATGGCAGCAGCGGGCAGATGTGCGGCGTGCTGCCCGGCCAGGCCACGGTACAGCCACGCCTGCAGGGACTGGGTTACCAGACCCTGAAATTGAACCTGCCGGGCGCCGTGGGCGAGCATCTGCGCTGCCACACCTTCCACTATTCGCGGGCGGTGGTGGGCGCGCAATTCATGGCACGGGGCGAGCGCCTGTTCGATTCTTCCGAGGGCGAGGTGGTCTATCGCCAGCAGCAGGTCACCGCCAGCTACCTGCACGCCTATTTCCGTTCCGCTCCACGCACCGTGGCGGCCCTGCTGGGAGGCGCGGTCGCATGAACCCGACGGCCTCGCCTCAGCCGGCCTCGCCCCAGCCGGCCCATCGCTATCCGCAGGAGCAGATCGACGCCCTCTATCGCGTCATCCGCGAGCGGCGTGACATGCGCCACTTCCTGCCCGACCCGGTCGAGCCAACTCTGCTGGAACGTCTGCTACAGGCTGCGCACCATGCGCCCAGCGTGGGTTTCATGCAGCCCTGGCGCTTCATCCGCATCGCTGATCGCGGCGTGCGCCAGGCCATCCACGCACTGGTCGAGCAGGAACGCGTGGCCACCGCGCAGGCGCTGGGCCAGCGCGAGGACGAGTTCATGCGCCTGAAGGTGGAAGGCATCCTGGACTGCGGCGAAGTGCTGGTCGCCGCCCTGATGGACCGCCGCGACGCCCACGTCTTCGGCCGCCGCACGCTGCCGCAGATGGACCTGGCCTCGCTTTCCTGCGCGCTGCAGAACATGTGGCTGGCCGCCCGTGCCGAAGGCCTGGGCATGGGCTGGGTGTCGTTGTTCGATCCGCTGGCCCTGGCCCGGCTGCTGCAGATGCCCGCCGGTGCCGAGCCGGTGGCGGTGCTGTGCCTGGGCCACGTCCCCGCCTTCTACGAACGGCCCATGCTGGAACAGGAGCACTGGGCCACACGCCAGTCACTGGCCGATCTGGTCTATCAGGACCGTTGGCCCGCCCAGGGAGAACCGCAAGCATGAAGCCCGCTTCCCGCCCACCGCAGCGCACCCTGGTATTCGGTGGCGCCCGCTCCGGCAAGAGCGCGCATGCCGAGAAACTGGCACTGGCCGCCTGGCAGGCCGGCGCCAGCGAGATCGTCTATCTCGCCACCGCCAGCCGTCGCGCCAGCAGTGACGATGCCGAGATGCGGGCCCGCATCGACCACCACCAGCAACGCCGCCTGGCCCTGGGTGGCCCATGGCGCACGGTGGAAGAACCGCTGGCCCTGGGCCAGGCCCTGCGCGATCACAGCCGCCCCGATCGCGTGGTGCTGGTCGATTGCCTGACCGTGTGGCTGGCCAACCTGCTGTTTGCCGACGGCATCGCATTTCCTGAACTGGGGCCGATCGACCCGCCAGCGGCATTCACGCTGCAGCGGGTGGATTTCCTGCGCGCCTTGCAGGAGGCCGCCGGGCCGGTGATCATCGTCTCCAATGAAGTGGGCATGGGCATCATCCCGCAGGGCGCCATCTCGCGCTGGTTCGTGGACGAGGCCGGCCGTCTGAACCAGGCCGTGGCCGCCCTCTGCGAACGGGTGCAATGGGTCGCCGCCGGGCTGCCCCTGAACCTGAAGGACAGCGCATGCTGAGCGGCCTGTCCTGGCCCTGGCTGGCCGTGTTGATGGCGCTCGGCGTGGCGCTGGACCTGGCTCTGGGCGAGGCGCGCCGCTGGCATCCGCTGGTCGGTTTCGGCAACCTGGCCAAGACCATCGAGCGCGTGCTCAACCAGCGACCGGCATTGCGCCTGCGCGGCGTGCTGGCCTGGAGCCTGGCGGTGCTGCCGCCGGTGTTGGTGGCCGCGTGTCTGCTGGCGGCCGCGCCCTGGTGGCTGGCCGCCTTGCTGCATGCGGCGCTGCTGTACTTCTGCATCGGCCTGCGCAGCCTGCGCGAACATACCCTGCCCATCGCCCAGGCACTGGCGAGTGGCGACCTGCCGCTGGCGCGCCGCCTGACCTCCTACATCGTCAGTCGCGACACGCGTCAATCCAGCGAGCAGGACCTGGCCAAGGCCGGCGTCGAATCGCTGCTGGAGAATGGCAACGACGCCGTCTTCGGCACGCTGTTCTGGTTCCTGGTGGCCGGCGGCCCCGGGGCCTTGCTGTTCCGTCTGGCCAATACCCTGGATGCGATGTGGGGCTACCGCACGGCGCGCTTCCTGCACTTCGGCTGGGCCGCGGCGCGCATCGACGATGCGCTGAACTGGCTGCCGGCGCGCCTGACCGCCTTGTCCTACGCCTGGCTGGGCCAGCGGCGCCAGGCCATGGCCTGCTGGAAGGAACAGGCCCCGACCTGGAGCAGCCCCAATGCCGGGCCGGTGATGGCCTCCGGTGCCGGCGCCCTGGGCCTGGCCCTGGGCGGACCAGCGATCTATGACGGCGAACTGGAACAGCGCCCGCCACTGGGGCGCGGCCCCTTGCCGCAAGGACCGGACATCGTGCGCGCCTGGCGACTGGTGGCCATGAGCACCGCCCTGTGGCTGGCCGTCATCAGCGCCGTGGCGCTGCTCTGCCTGGGAGGCCTGCATGCTTGAACACGGCGGCAACCTCAACGACGCGGCGCGCCACTACGGCCGCCCCCGCAGCCAATGGCTGGACCTGTCCACCGGCATCAATCCGCGGCCCTATCCGGCGCCCGCCATCGCCGCCGACGCCTGGCATCGCCTGCCCGAAGCCTCGCCGGCGCTGGAGCAGGCCGCCTGCACCTACTACGGTGCGCCCCGCATGCTGGCCGTGGCCGGCACCCAGGCCGCCATCCAGGCCCTGCCGCAACTGCGCCTGCGGCAGGATGGACGTCCGGCCCAGGTGGTGGTGGCCGCGCCCATCTACGCCGAACATGCGCACTGCTGGCAGCGTGCCGGCCATGCGGTACGCGAAGTCCCTTACACCGCGCTGGAGGAAGCAGTGCAAGGTGGCGCCTGCGACGTGCTGGTGCTCTGCAATCCCAACAATCCCACCGGTGCGCGGGTGGCCCCGGGCCAGCTCATGCAATGGGCCGCGCAACTGGCCGCACGCGGTGGCTGGCTGGTGGTGGACGAAGCCTTCGGCGATACGTTATCCGGGCAGAGCGTGGCCGCCCACACGGCCGATGCCGGCCTGATCGTATTGCGCTCAGTGGGCAAGTTCTTCGGCCTGGCCGGCCTGCGGCTGGGCTTCGTCGCCGCCGCGCCGCCGTTATTGGATGCGCTGGCCGACTGGCTGGGACCCTGGGCCATCAGCGGCCCGGCCCAGCAGATCGGCTGCGCGGCCCTCGGCGACCGGAAGTGGCAGCAGGTCACTCTGCAGCAACTGCTGGCCGCGGGCGAACGCCTGCAGGCCCTGCTGGCCACCCACGGCATCGCCGCCCATGGCACGGCGCTGTTCCAGTGGTGGCCCGAACCGCAGGCCGTGGCGTTTCACCAGGCCATGGCGCAAGAGGGCATCTGGATACGCCTCTTCACCCGTGGCGCCGGTGGCATCCGCCTTGGCCTGCCGCCTGACGAAGCCGGCTGGGAGCGCCTGCAACAAGCCCTGGATACATGGAGCCGACGTGGCTGATTTCCCCTTCCATACCCTGATGATCCAGGGCACCACCTCGGACGCCGGCAAGAGCACCCTGGCCGCCGCACTGTGCCGGCTGCTGAAGAAGGATGGCATCGCCGTGGCCCCGTTCAAGCCGCAGAACATGGCCCTGAACAGTGCCGTCACCGCCGACGGCGGCGAGATCGGCCGCGCCCAGGCCCTGCAGGCCCAGGCCGCCGGCATCGCCCCGCATACCGACATGAACCCGGTCCTGCTCAAGCCCTCCAGCGATACCGGCGCGCAGGTCATCGTGCATGGCAAGGTGCGCGCCGACATGAACGCCCGCGACTACCACCGCTACAAGACCGAGGCCATGCAGGCCGTGCTGCAATCCTATGCCCGTCTGCACGCGCAATATGCCTGCGTCATCGTCGAAGGCGCCGGCAGCCCGGCCGAGATCAACCTGCGCGCCCGCGACATCGCCAACATGGGCTTTGCCGAAGCGGTCGATTGCCCGGTCATCATCGTGGCCGACATCGACCGTGGCGGCGTCTTCGCACACCTGACCGGCACCCTCGATTGCCTCTCCGAGAGCGAGCGCGAGCGCGTGGTCGGCTTCGTCATCAACCGTTTCCGGGGCGACATCAGCCTCCTGCAAGGCGGGCTGGACTGGCTGGAACAACGCACCGGCAAGCCGGTCCTGGCGGTGCTGCCCTACCTGCATGGCCTGCAACTGGATGCCGAAGATGCGGTCGCCGCCACGCAGGAGCACAAGGGGGATTTCCGCGTGGTGGTCCCGGTCTTCCCGCGCATCAGCAACCACACCGACTTCGACGCGCTGCGCGCCCATCCCGATCTCGACCTGCGCTTCGTCGGCCCGGGCCAGCCGATTCCCCCGGCCGACCTCATCATCCTGCCGGGCAGCAAGAACACCCGGGGCGACCTGCAATGGTTGCGTCAGCATGGCTGGACGGAAGCCATCACCCGCCACCTGCGCTATGGCGGCAAGCTCATCGGCATCTGCGGCGGTTTCCAGATGATGGGTGAGCGCATCGACGACCCCCACGGCGTGGAAGGAGCACCCGGCAGCAGCACCGGCCTCGGCCTGCTCGCCATGCAGACCGAACTGACGCAGGAAAAGCGCCTGCTGCAGGTCAGCGGCCACTGTAACTTCGGTAACTTCGGTAATTTCGGCAATCTTGGTCAGGGCAATGCCAGCGTGCGTGGCTACGAGATCCACATGGGCGTCTCGCACGGCGCCGCGCTGGAACGCCCGGCCTTCGTCATCGAAGGGCGGGACGAAGGCGCGCAATCGGCCGATGGCCAACTGCTGGGCAGTTACCTGCACGGCATGTTCGATACCCCCGAGGCGCTGGCCGCCTTGCTGGCCTGGGCCGGGCTCAAGGACGCCGCCGCGCTGGACCTGGACGCCCTGCGCGAAGCCAGCCTTGAGCGCTTGGCCGAGGCCACCCGGCCTCTCTACGACGCCTTGCGCGGACTCTCCACGCGCTTTGGCCGCGACTGAACCATGAAAAGAAAATCCCGGCCTTGCGGGCCGGGATGCTGGTGGTAGGGGGAGGTTGGCGGAACCTGCTTCAGGCCAGGGCTTCCTTGGCGGCTTCTTCCGGGGTCAGGCCGTCGTAGTACAGGTCGGTGAACCATTCCACCTGTTCTTCGATGTGCTCCTGCGCCTGGTCCAGCGTGGCGCCGCCCTTGACCAGGAATTGCTCGACTTCGGTACACCATTGGATCAGGGCTTCGGTTTCCGGGTCCAGTTTCTCTTTCTTGGGCATGATGACTCCTTGCTTCGGTGATGATGGGCGTAAGTGCCCTGTGCAAGGATAGGGCAAAGCGGCCCGGTCTGCCCGGGTTTATGCTGACGGGGTCATTGCAGCAACTGCCCCCCACTTCCCGCCGCCACGCTACTGGCCAGCACCGCCGCCGCCGAGCGCGTTTCCACGCCCAGTTTCACGAAGATATGTTCCAGATGCTTGTTCACCGTGCGCGGGCTCATGCCGAGGATGTCGGCAATGTCGCGGTTGGTCTTGCCCTTGCCCAGCCACAGCAGGACGTCGCTCTCGCGCGGGGTGAGCCGGCAGGCTTCCAGCGAGGCCGGTAGCGCCGGGCCGTCCTCCGGCCGTGCCAGCGCGGCGGCGCCGGTCTTTTCTTCCAGCAGCAGGCTGGCACCATGCCCCTGGCCGGGGCCGCACAGGGTGATGTGCAGTTCGCCCTGGTCCAGGCGTACCACCAGCGGGGGCAACTGGTCCAGGTTCTCGCCCTGGCGCTGGCGCACCAGTTGTTCGTTCAGCCACACCTGCAGTGCCGCCGGCAGCCGCTGGCTGCCCGGTGCGGGGGCGCCGAAATACTTCTCCAGCCATTGCGAGGCCTTGCTGGTCTGCCAGGTCGGCAAGCCATTACCGCCCAGGACGATCACCGCGTGCGCGGCCTGTTCCAGGACCCCACGTGCCTGCGACATCATGCGCCCGGTGCGGATGTGGGCGCCGATGCGGGCCACCACTTCCTGCGGACGGATCGGCTTGGTGACGTAGTCGATGCCGCCGACCTCGAAGCCGCGCACCACGTGCTCGGTCTCCGACAGGCCGGTCATGAAGACTACCGGCACGTGACTCACCTGCCGCAACTGCTTGATGCGGCGGCAGGTCTCGAAGCCATCGATGCCGGGCATCATGGCGTCCAGCAGGATCAGGTCGGGCGTGATGTGGTCCAGCCGCTGCAGCGCCGAGAGACCGTCTGTGGCGACCAGCACGATGTGGCCGCTCTCGTCGAGGGCGTCGGACAACATGGCCAGGTTGTCGGGCATGTCATCGACGATCAGCACGACTTGCCTATCGAACGTCGTTGAGATCATGGCGGATCAGCTCCTTGATGCGGGTGACATATTCATTGAGTCGGAATTGCCTGACCAGTTGCCGCAGCTCCGTGGTGAAGGGCAGGTAGGCCGGGTTCTGGCGGTCCATGGCGTCCAGCTGGCGCAGAATTTCCTTGGCATAGCCGATGCTGCCCAGTTGCAGCAGGGCGGCCAGCCTGTCCTGGCCCGGCACCAGCATCAGCGGCTTGGCCGTGATGGTGGTGGCGGTGGGCGGTGTGGCAGCGGGCGCCGAGGCGCTTGTGCCCGGCGCCACCCAGTCCAGTTGCAGGTGCTGCCTGATCTTGCCCAGCAGCTCGTTGTACGACACCGGCTTGACCAGGAAATCGTTGACCAGCGGCGCGCCGTTGCGCTCGTGCAGGTTCTCGAAGGCATTGGCCGAGACCAGCAGGATGGGCAACTGCGTCAGACCCCGCGCGCGGATGGCGCGGGCCACGCTCCAGCCGTCCATCTGCGGCATGGCGATGTCGAGCAGGATCAGGTCCGGCACCTCGTGCGCCAGTCTTTCCATGCAGGCCAGGCCGCTGTCGGCCTCGCTGACCGCAAAGCCCAGCGGGGCCAGCATGTCCTTCAGGAGGCGGCGCTGCGAGGCCTGGTCGTCCACCACCAGGATGTGGCGCGAGGGGCCGGCGTAGCCGGACATCTGGTCTTCCAGTTGTAGTCTGGGGCGCGGCACATGCACCTCCGGCAGGTAGAGCTTGAGGTGGAAGCTGCTGCCGGCGCCGACCGTGCTCTGCACGCTCAGCTCACCGCCCATGATGTGGACCAGCATGCGGCTGATGGCCAGCCCCAGCCCGGTGCCGATGTCCTCGCGCAGGCTGGCCGCGTTGCTGCGTTCGAAGGGCAGGAAGATGCGTTCCAGGTCGTCGTCGGCGATGCCGATGCCGGTGTCGACCACGTCGAACCAGGCAATCTCGCGCGCGTAGCGCACCTTCAGGGTGACCCCGCCACGGTCGGTGAACTTGACGGCATTGCCCAGCAGGTTGATGAGGATCTGCCGCAGCCGCTTCTGGTCGGCATGCACGATGTGCGGCAGGCGGCCGGTTTTTTCGAAGCGGAACTGCAGGCCCTTCTGTTCTGCCTGCGGCGCGAACATGCCCACGATCTGTTCCAGGAAGGCTTCCAGCGCCAGTTCGTCGGAGGCCAGGCGCATCTTGCCGGCTTCGATCTTGGCGATGTCGAGCAGGCCGTCGATCAGGCTCAGCAGGTGTTCGCCGCTGCGGCGGATGATGGCGATGGCTTCCTTGCGGGCCGGCGGAATGGTGGCGTCCACGTGCAGGATCTGCGCATAGCCGAGGATGCTGTTCAAGGGTGTGCGCAGTTCATGGCTCATGCCGGCCACGAAGCGGCTCTTGGCCAGGTTGGCCGATTCGGCGGCCTCCTTGGCGCGCTGCAGTTCGGCGTCGGTCTGCTTGTGGGCCTCGATTTCCTGCAGCAGCAGGTTGGTCTGGCGTTCCGATTCTTCCTGCGCGACGGCGCGGCTTTCATTGGTCAGCACCAGCCACCATGCGCCCACGCCGACCACCACCAGCAACAGACAGAACAGCTTGATGAAGACGCCCCGCAGCGAGTCGGGCGCGGCCAGGGTGAGGCCGGAGAGGTCGGCCATCTGCTGGAAGTACAGCATCCACAGCACGATGGCCAGGCCACCGGCCAAGAGACCGAAGACGCTCAGGTAATGACCGATACGGGTATTGAGCTTGAGCGCGAAGCGCGCCGGGATCAACTGGCGCAGGGTGTGCAGGATCTGGTTGGGCAGCCGCGCGCGCGGGGTCTTGCAGCGGTCCTTGCAACGTGCATCGAGCGAACAGCACAGCGAGCAGATGGCGCCCTGGTAGGCCGGGCAGTGCGCCATGTCCGGGGTTTCGAAGGCATTGCCGCAGATGACGCAGTCCAGCACCGAGGGGCTGTGGCCGGGCGTATAGGGGCGGTAGCTCTGTTCGGACAGCGTATCGCGGCGGGCGATGTAGTAGCGGCTGCCGGTGGCCACCGCGATCAACGGCGCGCTCACCAGGGCTGTCCCCAGGGCGATGAAGGGGGAGAGTGCTGCCACCGTCTTGCCCAGCACGCCGGACATGGCCAGCGTGGAGAGCAGGGTGGCGATCACCATCGAGCCCACGCCGACCGGGTTGACGTCATACAGATGGGCGCGCTTGAACTCGATATGCGCCGGGCTCAGGCGCAGCGGCTTGTTGATCACCAGATCGGCCACCACCGCGCCGATCCAGGAGATCGCCACCAGGCTGTAGAGCGCCAGCACGTGTTCCAGGGCATTGAAGACGCCCAGCTCCATCAGCAGCACTGCGATCAGGACATTGAACACCAGCCACACCACGCGGCCGGGGTGACTGTGGGTCAGGCGCGCAAAGAAATTGGACCAGGCCAGCGAACCGGCATAGGCATTGGTGACATTGATCTTGATCTGCGACACCACCACGAACAGCACCACCGCCCCCAGCGCCAGGGCCGGATTGCCGAACACGTACTGGTAACCGATCAGGTACATCTGGGTCGGTTCCACGGCGCGCGCCATCGGCACCTCGTGCTGGATGGCCAGGAAGGCCAGCAGCGCGCCGCCCAGCATCTTGGCGCCGCCCAGCAGAATCCAGCCGGGGCCGGCCAGCAGCAGGGCGCTCCACCAGCGGCCGCGATTGGCGGCGGTCTTCTCCGGCAGGAAGCGCAGGAAGTCGACCTGCTCGCCGATCTGGGCGATCAGCGAAAAGGCCACCGTCGCGGCCGCGCCGAACAGCAGCAGGTTGAAGGAGCTGCCTTCCTCGGCACGGCCGGCAAAGCTCATCAGGTTGCGCAGGGCGTCGGGCTCCTTGTACAGCACGCACAGGTAGGGCAGTACCAGCAGCACCAGCCACAGCGGCTGGGTCCACATCTGCAGGCGGTTGATGAGGGTGATGCCGTAGGCCACCATGGGGATGATGATCAGCGAACAGAGCACGTAGCCATACACCAGTGGCAGGCCGAAGTAGATCTCGATGGCCTGGGCCATGATGGCCGCTTCCAGCGCGAAGAAGATGAAGGTGAAGCTGGCATAGATCAGCGAGGTGATGGTCGAGCCGATGTAGCCGAAGCCGGCGCCGCGCGTGAGCAGGTCCATGTCCACCCCGTAGCGGGCAGCGTAGTAGCTGATCGGCAGGCCGGTCAGGAAGAACAGCACCACCACGCAGACGATGGCCCAGAAGGCATTGGTAAAGCCGTAGCTCAGGGTGATGGCGCCGCTGATGGCTTCCAGGGCCAGGAAGGAGGTCGCGCCCAGGGCCGTGTTGGCCAGCCGGAATTCGGACCAGCGGCGAAACGACAGCGGCGTGTAGCGCAGCGCGTAATCTTCCAGGGTCTCGTTGGCGACCCAGGTGTTGTAGTCGCGGCGGACCTTGACGATGCGTTGTGTGGCGGGATGGGTCACGTTGGCTCTGGGTAAGGTCGGGGCATCTCGTCAGGTCCTTGTCAGCACGCCGGCTGGCAGGACCGCTCGCGTTCATGTGCAAGCAATTTTCAAACCATTCGCGCAGCACGGGCATACGTCAAATGACGTATAGGCGTTGCCGCATCCCACGGGAATTCACCAAAACGCAGCAGGACTTGCCGGCCCGGCAAGAGCATCGCCGCGCACCCCGTCATGGGCCTGCACCAACAGCAGGCGGCGGGCGGGCAAAAGCTGTGCAGGCGGCCGGGCTGCAGCGGTCGGGGGCTTACGTCAAACAACGTATTGTTGCGCCGCACCGCCGATCCTATTCTGCCTCCCAGAACGAAGGGCAGGGCCAGCACAGCTAGAGGCGGGCTTGAAGGAATATTCATATGTGGCAGGAGCGGTTTTCCTGAACGCCATGCCAGTGGCGGGCCTTTCCCTCGTTTGTTCACTTTTCCGTTTTTTGACCGGCTTTTTTTCTGCACGACGCCACGTTTGTCCGGCCGGCATCCAACAACAACGACCGAAAGGAGTACCGCATGTCGCATTCCTCGTCTTCCAACCCGCCCTCGCTGCCGCGCCGCAAGGTCCTCATGGGCCTGGCCGCTGGTGCCGCCGCTGCTGCCCTGCCGGGCATGGCCTCGGCCCAGCAGTATCCGACCGCCAAGGTCAATACCACCAAGCTGGCCATCACCGATACCGAAGTCACCGTGGGCCAGCTGCACTCGGCCACCGGCACCATGGCCATCAGCGAGACCGGGTCGATCCAGGCCGAGCGCCTGGCCATCGACCAGATCAATGCCATGGGCGGCATCCTCGGTCGCAAGATCAAGATCATCCAGGAAGACGGCGCCAGCGACTGGCCGACCTTCGCCGAAAAGGCCAAGAAGCTGCTGGAGAACGACCGCGTGGCGGCCGTCTTCGGCTGCTGGACCTCGGCCTCGCGCAAGGCGGTGCTGCCGGTGTTCGAGAAGGATAACGGCCTGCTCTACTACCCGACCTTCTACGAAGGCCTGGAGCAGTCCAAGAACGTCTTCTATACCGGGCAGGAGGCGACGCAACAGGTGCTGGCAGGCCTGAACTGGGTGGCCAAGGAAAAGAAGGCCAAGACCTTCTTCCTGGTCGGCTCGGACTACATCTGGCCGCGCACTTCCAACAAGATCGCCCGCAAGCACATCGAGAACGTGCTCAAGGGCTCGGTGGTGGGCGAGGAATACTATCCGCTGGGCAATACCCAGTTCGGCTCGCTGATCAACAAGATCAAGCTCAAGAAACCGGACGTCATCTTCGCCGACGTGGTGGGCGGCTCCAACGTCGCCTTCTACAAGCAGCTGAAGGCGGCCGGCGTCACCGCCAAGACCCAGAACCTGCTGACCATCTCGGTCACCGAAGATGAAATGCTGGGCATCGGCGGCGAGAACGTGGAGGGCTTCTTTGCTTCCATGAAGTATTTCCAGAGCCTGGACAACGCCAACAACAAGAAATTCGTGGCCGAGTTCAAGGCCAAGTTCGGTGCCAATTCGGTCATCGGCGACGTCACCCAGGCCGCCTATCTCGGTCCCTGGTTGTGGAAGGCGGCGGTGGAAAAGGCCGGCAGCTTCGACGTCGACAAGGTGGTGGCGGCCTCCCCCGGCATCGAACTCAAGACCGCCCCGGAAGGCTACGTCAAGGTCCACGAGAACCATCACCTGTGGAGCAAGACCCGCATCGGCGAAGCCCAGAAGGATGGCCAGTTCAAGGTGGTCTACGAGTCCGATCTGATCGAACCGAATCCCTTCCCCAAGGGTTACCAGTAAGCAGTAAGCGTCTGTTCACTGCGTAGCAAAGCGGCGGCGTCTGTAGTGACATGCGGGCGCTGCCGCCCCTCATCGGTCAATTCATCCTTGCCCATCGGGAGTCAACATGGTTTCTCTATCCGAATTCGGCGCCATCTTCGCCATGCAGGGCTTCAATGGCCTCTCGGTGTTCTGCGTCCTGCTGCTCATGGCGCTGGGCCTGGCCATCATCTTCGGGCAGATGGGCGTGATCAACATGGCCCACGGTGAATTCCTCACCATCGGCGCCTACATCACCTATCTGCTCTCGCACCTGACCACCACCTATGCGCCGGCCTTTCAGCCGTTCTATTTCTTCGTGGCCATCGTGCTGTCCTTCGCGGTGGCCTATGGCGTGGGCTACCTGACCGAGCTGCTGCTGATCAGCCGCCTCTACAAGCGCCCGCTCGATACGCTCCTGGCCACCTGGGGCCTGTCGCTGGCGATGCAGCAGACCTTCCGTTCCATCTTCGGTGCCAAGGAAGTCAGCGCCACCTTGCCGGACTGGTTGATGGGGTCCTTCAAGCCGACCGATGCCATCGACATTCCCATCAATGGCCTGTTCATGATGGGCATCACGGCGCTGCTGACGGGCTCCATCTTCGTGCTGCTGTTCCGCTCGCGCTGGGGCCTGCAGGTGCGCGCCACGATGCAGAACCGGGTCATGAGCGGGGCGGTGGGCATCAATACCCGCAAGGTCGATCGCACCACCTTCGCGCTCGGTTGCGGCGTGGCCGGGGTGGCCGGGGCGGCCTTCACCACCATCGGTTCCACCGGTCCCACCAGCGGTTCGCTCTACATCGTCGATACCTTCCTGGTGGTGGTCTTCGGCGGCGCGCAAAGCCTGATCGGCACCATCGCCTCGGCCTTCTCGATTGCGCAGACGCAGTCCACGGCGGAGTTCTTCCTGACCGGTTCCATGGCCAAGGTGCTCACGCTGTCGGCAGTGATCCTGATCCTGATGCTGCGTCCGCAGGGCCTGTTCTCGGCCAAGGTGCGCAAGTGATGGCCGGCTTCTCTTTCTCCAACAACCCGTGCGAGGTCCGATGATGCATGCAGCCTATGAAAAACTGTTGGGCGGGCGCTCCGGGGCGGTGGGCCTGCTGGTGATGGCGGTGCTGTTGCTGCTGGTGTTTCCGCTGACGCTGGACATGTTCCGTCTCAACCTGGTGGGCAAGTACCTGTCCTACGCCTTCGTGGCGGTGGGCCTGGTGCTGTGCTGGGGCTATGGCGGCATCCTCAGCCTGGGACAGGGGGTGTTCTTCGGCCTGGGCGGATATTGCATGGCCATGTTCCTCAAGCTCGAAGCCTCCGACCCCATCAGCACCAAGATCCAGTCCACGCCGGGGATTCCCGACTTCATGGACTGGAACCAGATCACCGCCTTGCCGGCCATGTGGGAGCCCTTCCATAGCTTCGGCTTCACGGTGCTGGCAGTGCTGGTGGTGCCCACCCTGCTGGCCATGCTGATCGGGCTGGCCATGTTCAAGCGCCGGGTGGGGGATGTGTATTTCTCCATCGTCACGCAGGCCATCGCCGCCATCCTGTCCATCCTGATCATCGGCCAGCAGGGCCTGACCGGCGGCGTCAACGGCATCACCGACCTGAAGACCCTGATGGGTTGGGACATCCGCACCGACCATGCCAAGCTGGTGCTGTACTTCGTCAATGCGGGCCTGCTGTTCGCTTGCATCCTGTTCGGCCGCTATGTGCTCGGCTCCAAGCTGGGGCGCCTGCTGGTGGCCATGCGCGACAAGGAGGAGCGCGTGCGCTTCTCGGGCTATGACGTGGCCAGCTTCAAGGTCTTCGTGTTCTGCGCGGCGGCCATGTTCTCGGCCATCGGCGGGGCCATGTTCACGCTGCAGGTGGGCTTCATGTCGCCCTCCTTCGTGGGCATCGTGCCGTCCATCGAGATGGTGATCTATGCCGCCGTCGGTGGTCGCATGTCGCTGCTGGGCGCGGTGTACGGCACGTTGCTGGTGAACTTCGGCAAGACCTATTTTTCCGAGACCTTCCCCGAGCTGTGGCTGTTCCTGATGGGCGGCCTCTTCATCGCGGTGGTGATGTACTTCCCCAATGGCTTGGCCGGTCTCTGGCAGACCCAGGGCAAGCGGCTGATGGCGCGGCTGCGTGGTGAGGTCAAGCCGGCGGCGGTCGTGGTTGCGCCAACTGTTGTACCAGCTGCTGCCGCAGCGGCCCGTCCATCCACCCCTGAACCCAAGCGCGACGGCATCGAGCCCGGCGCTACCCTGGAGGCCAGCAAATGAGCGAGAACCCCATCGGTTTCGAATCGGATGCCCATCCGGTCCTGGCCATCGAAGAGCTGACCGTGTCCTTCGACGGTTTCAAGGCGGTGGACGGCCTCAATCTCTACGTGCAGCGCAACGAGGTGCGCGTGGTGATCGGCCCCAACGGTGCCGGCAAGACCACCGTACTGGACCTGATCTGCGGCAAGACCCGCGCCACCTCCGGCAGCATCAAGTTCAACAGCCATGAGCTGACCAGGATGAGCGAGCACGCCATCGTGCGGGCAGGGGTGGGGCGCAAGTTCCAGACGCCGTCCATCTACGAAAACCTTTCCGTCTTCGAGAACCTGGAAATGTCCTTCCCGCGTGGCCGCAAGGTGTTCGGTGCGCTGACCTTCCAGCGCTCGCCGGACGTGGTGGCACGGGTGGAGGCGGTGGCCGCCGATATCTTCCTCGACCAGCAGTTGCACACCCAGGCCGACCTGCTCTCGCACGGGCAGAAGCAGTGGCTGGAGATCGGCATGCTGCTGATGCAGGAGCCCGAACTGCTGATGCTGGACGAGCCGGTGGCCGGCATGAGCGTGTCCGAGCGCGAAAAGACCGCCGAACTGCTGGGCCGCATCAGCCAGGGTCGCTCGGTGGTGGTGATCGAGCACGACATGGATTTCGTCAAGAGCATCGCCCACAAGGTGACCGTGCTGCACCAGGGCAAGATCCTGGCCGAGGGCAGCATGGAGAAGGTGCAATCCGATCCCAAGGTGATCGATGTCTATCTCGGCCACTGAACGCCTACCCAACCCGGAGCCTGCCATGTTCAAAGTCTCGCAACTCGCCTCCGGCTACGGCCAGAGCAAGGTCATCCACGACGTCAACCTGTCGGTGGCCAAGGAAGAAATCGTCGCCGTCATGGGCCGCAACGGCATGGGCAAGACCACGCTGTTCAAGACCCTGATGGGCATCCTGCCGCTGCGCGGCGGCAGCATCAGCATCGATGGCGTCGAATTGGGCGCCCTGGAAAGCCACCAGCGCGTGGAGCGCGGCGTGGCCTACGTGCCGCAGGGGCGGATGATCTTTTCGCACATGACGGTGCTGGAAAACATCCAGACCGGCTTGCCGGCTTCGGCCCGGGGCAAGGTGCCGGACGAGCTGTATTCGCTCTTCCCCGTGCTCTACGACATGCGCACCCGCAAGGGCGGCAACCTCTCCGGCGGCCAGCAGCAGCAACTGGCCATTGCGCGGGCGCTGGCCACCAATCCCCGGGTGCTGTTGCTGGATGAGCCGACCGAGGGCATCCAGCCTTCCATCATCAAGGACATCGCCCGGAGCCTGAAGGAAATCCGCAAGATCCGCGCCCTCACCATCGTGGTCTCGGAGCAGGTGTTGAGCTTCACGCTGGAGATTGCTGACCGTTTCCTGGTGATCGACAAGGGGCGCTTCGTCTACGAAGACACGCGGGCCAATGTCGATGCACCCACCATCAGCAAGTACCTGTCGGTCTGATCGTCAATCTGAATTAACCCGTTTTGCAGAAGGAGCCAGTCCATGAGACACGGAGACATTTCAAGCAGCAAGGACGCCGTCGGCGTAGCGGTAGTCAACTACAAGATGCCGCGCCTGCATACGCGGGCCGAGGTGCTGGAGAACGCCAGGAAGATCGCCGCCATGCTGGTGGGCATGAAGCAGGGCCTGCCGGGGCTGGACCTGGTGGTGTTCCCGGAGTATTCCACCCACGGCATCATGTACGACCGTGAGGAGATGTTCGAGACCGCCGCCACCATCCCCGGCGAGGAGACCGCCATCTTCGCGGAGGCCTGCCGCATCGCCGGTGTGTGGGGCGTGTTTTCGCTGACCGGCGAACGCCATGAAGAGCATCCGCGCAAGGTCCCCTACAACACCCTGATCCTCATCAACGACCAGGGCGAGATCGTGCAGAAGTACCGCAAGATCATGCCCTGGACGCCCATCGAGGGCTGGTATCCGGGGGACACCACCTATGTCTGCGATGGTCCCAAGGGCCTGAAGGTGAGCCTGATCATCTGCGACGACGGCAACTATCCCGAAATCTGGCGTGACTGCGCCATGAAGGGCGCGGAACTGGTGGTGCGTTGCCAGGGTTACATGTACCCGGCCAAGGAACAGCAGATCATGGTCTCCAAGGCCATGGCCTGGATGAACAACCTCTATGTGGCGGTGGCCAATGCGGCCGGCTTCGACGGCGTGTATTCCTACTTCGGCCACTCGGCCATCGTCGGTTTCGACGGCCGCACGCTGGGCGAATGCGGCACCGAGGAAATGGGCATCCAGTATGCCGAGCTGTCCATCGGCGCCATCCGCGATGCACGGCGCAACTGGCAATCCCAGAACCATCTCTACAAGCTGCTGCACCGGGGCTATACCGGCAAGATCAATTCGGGCGAATCTCCGGCCGGTGTGGCCGAGTGTCCCTTCGATTTCTATCGCACCTGGGTCAATGACCCGCAGGCCGCCCGCGCCCAGGTCGAGGCGCTCACCCGCAACAGCGCCGGCACGCCTGAATGTCCGATGCCGGGGATTCCCACCGAGCCGGCGCCCTGAGCACTGCCTCGCTGGCCAATGCTTCACGCTCATCACGCACCTACCACCAAGGAGATCGCATGCAACACTTCAAGATCAAGCCCGGCGTCCCGCTGGCAGAGCAGCCTGAACTGGGCCACAACCGCTGGCACCCGGACCTGCCTTTCCTGGCCTCGGTCAAGCCCGGTGAATCCATCCTGATCGAATCACTGGACTTCCTGGATGCCCAGATCAAGGACACCGATGACGTCTCCGACGTCAAGAATGTCGACCTGACCCGCGCCCACCCGCTGACCGGTCCCTTCCACGTCGAAGGCGCCGAACCGGGCGACCTGCTGGTGATCGACCTGCTGGACATCAAGCCGGTGACCCCGGTCGGTTTTTCGGGCGTGTTCTCCAAGGAAAATGGCGGCGGCTTCCTGGCCGATTACTTCCCCGAGGCCGACAAGGCCATCTGGGACCTGAAGGGGCTGTATGCCACCTCGCGCCATATCCCGGGCGTGCGCATCGCCGGCCTGACCCACCCGGGCCTGATGGGTTGCCTGCCGTCGCATGAGTTGCTGGCCGAATGGAACCGCCGCGAAGCGCCGCTGGCCGCCAAGGGCCTGGCCAAGCCGCCCGATCCGAGCACCGCCGTGCTGCGCGGCCTGACCGGCGCCAAGTTCGACGAGATGGCCAAGGTCGCCGCGCGCACCGTGCCGCCGCGCGAGCATGGCGGCAATACCGATATCAAGGACCTGTCGGCCGGTACGCGCATCTTCTTCCCTGTGTATGTGAAGGGTGCGGGCTTCTCGATGGGTGACCTGCACTTCTCGCAGGGCGATGGCGAGATCGGCTTCTGCGGCGCCATCGAGATGGATGGCGTGAGCCACGTCGGCTTCGACCTCATCAAGGGCGGCATGGCGAAGTACAACATCACGTCGCCCATCTTCATGCCCAGCATCGTCAAGCCGCATTACGAGCAGTGGCTGACCTTCGAGGGCATCAGCGTGGAAAACGGCGTGAACTACTACCTCGACGCCACCGTGGCCTATCGCCAGGCCTGCCTCAAGGCCATCGACTACCTGACCCACTTCGGCTACACCGGCAGCCAGGCCTACATGCTGCTCACGGCCGCACCGGTGGAAGGGCGCATCGGCGGTATCGTCGATATTCCCAACTGCGCCTGCACGGTGGCCTTGCCGACCTCGATCTTCGATCAGGACATCACGCCCAAGGGCATGTTGAACGACAAGTCCTATTGGGGGCGCAAGGGCTGAAGGCTGAGCTTGTTTGTTGTGCGTGGTGTGTAGTGTGTTCCCGGCCGGTTGTCTTTCCGGTCGGGTCTTTTCGGGTCGGGATTCTTCAGGAGGGGACATGCCCTTGTACGACATTCGTTGCAGCCATTGCGACGGCATCTTCGAACGACTGATTCCCCTGCAGGCCTTGCATGGCGACACCAGCTGTCCCTATTGCAAGCAAGCGACGGCGGCGGCACCCATGCTCACCGGCGGCCATGTGGGCTTGCAGGTCAAACAGCGCTGGCAACCGCGCAACGGGGCCGAACAACTGGCCGGTCAGGGGGCCACCGGCCCCGGTACCCATGCCGGGGCGGGGCGCAGCAGCGTGCTGCACAACTGCAAGGGACATAGCTGCAGCATCTGTGCGACCTGATGTCGCTGCAGGCTGCCGCCCGAAGCGGGTCAGCCGAGCCAATGCGCCATCAGGATCAGCAGCGCTACCGTGGCCAGCAAGCCCAGCAGGGTGACCAGGTCGACGTCCTGCACCTGGTGGCGCCAGTGTTCGCCGCGCAGCGGCATCAGGCGCGGGTAGCGGCCCAGCGTGACCAGCTTGAGCAGGCCGCAGCCGATGGCGTAGAAGACGGCATTGAAGGCCAGATGGCGTAGCAGGCCCAGCACCAGGCCGATGAAGGTCTCCATGGTGACGGCCTTATTCCAGCATGGCATCCAGCCCGGCCGACAGCTCGCTGAAGGAGGGCATGGCGCGCTCGGCCTGATCGGGAGCATGTTTCACCAGCACCGGGCGCCACGCCGCGTCCACGCCCAGTTTTTTGGCCAGCGCAGCGGGATAGCTGGCCAGGGCCGCCGCATCCTCCAGCGCAAGTACCTCGACGCGGGCCGCCCAGGCACCCAGGTGGACCCAGGCGGCGGCGCGCTCCAGGCGGCCGGCAGCCAGGGGATCGGGAGTGCTGCGCAGGGCATTGGTCATGGCGTCGGGGAAGTGCCAGAGGGTGGCCAGTTCGGCCGAGACATCGGCGTAGTGGAAGCCCCAGGCGGCTTTCTCACGCTCGGCGCGGTCGTCGTCGAGCACATTGCATTGCTTGTCCAGGGGCGCTACCGCTGCTGCGGCCACGGCATGCAGTTGCAACTGGCCGATGCCATGCATCATGGCGACCGTGAAGACGGCGTCGCCATTGTCTTCACCGGCATGGCCGGCGTGCATGGCCAGCCAGCGGGAGGCGACGGCGGTATAGAGGGTATGCAGCCAGAACTGGTGCAGGTCCATGCCGCGCGTGTTCTTGAAGGCGGCCACCATGCCGTTGCCCAGCACCAGATTGCGCACCATGATGAAACCCAGCATACGCAGCGCGTCGTCGACCGTGCCGATGGTGCGCGAGGCGTGGAAGAAGGCCGAATTGGCCAGCCGCAGCACCTTGGCGGTGAGCGCCGGATCGGCGGCGATCTGCTGGGCGATGTCCTGAGCCGAGACATCCTCGGCATTGAAACTGGCCATCAGTTGCTGCACCACCTTGGGAATGGTCGGCAACTTGCCGGGCTGGTCCACCAGGCTCTTGAGCTCCATGAGAATTCCTCCACGCAATGATTTTGTTGTGCCGGCTGGGCCAAAGCAGGGAAAAGCGGTTTTATTGTCTCAGAGATCGGACGATTTGCTTTCACCTTTCTCCGTATCATGGACTGGTTAGCTCCGTTTCATTCCCCTGACCCCCGCTGGGAGCGAGTCCATGGCAAGTCGCAAGAACGCTGAATCCCTCCACCCTGATGCCGCCACCGGTGCTGCAGCCGGCCCTGCCGCCGCGCCAGCCCTGGCCTGGGGCGATGTGCAGGCGTATGTGGAGGATTGCGTGCAGCGCAGTTTCCTCTTCCTCGATACCCTGCTGGACCGGGGCAACGATTACCTGGAACACCTGGAGCAGGGCACGCCGCCGCTGCTGAAGTTCGACCATACCCTGGTGCTGGACGGAAAGGACCTGCCGGCACCCTGCAACTACGCCTTGCTATTGCTGCAACCGCCGCCGGAGCTGCCGGTCGATCCTGCGGCGCGACCGGTGGTGGTGGTCGATCCCCGGGCCGGGCATGGCCCTGGGATTGGCGGCTTCAAGTTCGATTCCGAGGTGGGCATGGCGATGAAGGCCGGGCATCCGGTCTATTTCGTGACCTTCCGGCCGGAGCCGGAGGATGGCCAGACCCTGGTCACTGTGATGGAGGCCGAGGCGCGCTTCCTGGAGGAGGTGATCCGCCGTCATCCGCAATGTGCCGCCAAGCCGGTGGTGATCGGCAATTGCCAGGCCGGTTGGGCCATGATGACGCTGGACGCGGTACGGCCGGAACTGTTCGGCCCGCTGATGATGGTGGGCGCGCCCGCTTCCTACTGGGCCGGCAGTTCCACCTTGAATCCCATGCGCTACAGCGGCGCCACGCTGGGCGGTACCTGGCTGGCCTCGCTGGCGGCCGATCTCGGGGCGGACCGCTTCGATGGCGCCAGCCTGGTGGAGAATTTTGAGAAGCTCAACCCGGCCAATACCTTCTGGAACAAGTATTACAACCTGTGGGCCGGGGTCGATCAGGAGGCGCCGCGCTTCCTGGAGTTCGAACGCTGGTGGGGCGGCTTCTTCCGCATGACCGGGGCCGAGATCGAGGCCATCACCGAAAACCTGTTCGTCGGCAACAAGCTGGCGCGGGGTGAGCTGGAGGTGCGCGGCAAGGCGGTCAGCCTGCGCGATATCGTGGCGCCCATCGTGGTCTTCGCCTCCTGGGGCGACAACATCACGCCGCCGCCGCAGGCCCTGAACTGGATCATCGATACCTGGGGCGACGAGCGCGCCATCGCCGCCGCCGGGCGCACCATCATCTACGTGCTGCACGAGAGCGTGGGGCACCTGGGCATCTTCGTGGGCGGATCGGTGGCGCTCAAGGAACACGACCAGCTGGTGAGCTCACTGGACGTGATCGAAAGCCTGCCGCCGGGCCTCTACGAGATGAAGCTGGAGCGCAAGGACGGCCAGCAGGCCCAGCGCTGGGACGCGCTGGAGCCGGGCGACTATACCGTGCAATACCAGCACCGCACCATGGACGATCTGCGCCGGCTCAATCCCGAGGGGCGCGAGGAGGAATCCGTCTTCTCGACGGTGAGCCAGTGGTCTCAGATCAATGCGCAGTTCTACAAGACCTGGGTACGCCCCTGGGTGCGCATGACGGCCACCCGCGAAAGCGCCAATACGTTGATGCGCCTGAACCCGTTGCGCATGCAGCGCCAACTGTTTTCGGATGCGCATCCGGCGGCGTCGTTCATCCGCCAGCAGGCGGCGCAGGCGCGGGCCCGGCGGGTGCAGCTGGATGCCCAGCATCCGCTGAAGCGCTACGAGCAGCGCATGGCGCAGAAGATCACCGATGAACTCAATGCCTGGCGCGACCAGCGGGACGCCCGCACGGTACGCATGACGCGCCAGGTGTTCGGTCCCAATGGACTGGGCGCCGTATTGCCGCCACGCGAGGCCGATGCCGAGGTGGCGCAGCGCTGGGCGCAGGAAGAACTGGGACGCTACCGTACTGCCGTCATCGAGGACATCGCCAACGGTGGCTTTGCCGAGGCGGTGTGCCGCATCGTCATCTCGGGAATGATCTCGGTGGGCGTGTTCGAGCGGCGCAGTCTGCGCCTGGCGCGCCTGCTGGCACAATTGCCGGGCATGCATGCCAGCGTGTCGCCGCAGACCAACTGGGTGCAGCTGCTGAAGGAGCAGGCACGCGTGACCGCCGTGGCGCCGGTGGAAGCCCTGAATGCCCTGCAGCAGATGCTGCCCGACCGCGCCAGCCGCGAACGGGCGTTGGCCTTGTCGGCGGCGGTGATGATGATCGAGCCGACGCTGGCCAACCCGCGTTCGGAAATCATCGAGCTGCTGATCGGCACCCTTGATGTCGATCCCGGCAAGGTGATCGCGCTGGCGCGCAAGCTGACAACGGCCCTCGGCGAGACCGGTGATGAGATCACGGTGGATGCCGATGCGGATGCCGGGGCCATTGCGCCGCCACGCAAGGCCGCCAGGGCGCCGCGCAAGAGCAACCGTACTGTTCAGGCAACCACGCCGACTACGGCAGCCAGGACGGCAAAGACGGCCAAGACGGCGACCGCTGCCCAGGCCGCCAAGCCAGCGGCCAAGACCACTGCTCCCAAGCGCAGCGCAGCGCCGAAGAAGGCTGCCGCCGCCAGCCCCCGGTCGCGCAAGCCGCGCAGCTGAACCAGGGGCTTCGCGGGCTTCAGGGGCGCTCGCCGCTGGCCAGGCGGGCGCGGATGTGGGCCACCACCTCCGGCAGCGTCGCCACCGAATCGATCACATAGTGGGCGCCGGCTGCGCGCAGGCGCGCTTCGGCCTGTTGCTTCAAACGCGTCACTTCCTCCGCCGGCCGGGCGAGCAGTTCTGCCTGGGTGAGTCCCACTTCATTGCCTGACAGCGAGACTCCCACGCTCCACATGCCGGCGCGCAGACCTTCCTCGATACCGGGTACGGTGTCGTCTACCTTGATGCAGCCGGCGACGTCATCGATCTTCAGCGCCAGCATGTTGGCCAGCGCCATGTAAGGGCCGGGGCGGCCACCGGCCTGCAGTTCGTCGCCGGCCACCACGTGGTTCGGGCGGATACCCTGTTCGGCTGCCAGCGGCAGCAGCACGTCCAGCACCTGACGTGGATAGCCGGAACAGGAGCCGATCTTGAGTCCCTGACCACGCAACCAGGCCAGCACCTGCGCCGCGCCCTCGATGGGCTGCGAATACTGGCCGACCTTGGCGATCTGCATGGGCATGAAATGGGCATAGATGGCGTCGACATCGGCATCGCTGGCGGGCCGGCCGGCGTGGCGCTGCCATTGGGCGGCGATGTCGGCGTCGTCCAGCAGCACCCGGATGTGCTGCCACTTGGACAAGCCCATCGGGCCGCGTGCCTGTTGCAGGGTGATGTCGATGTCGAAGCTCTTGAAGGCGTCCACGAAGATCTGGGTCGGCGCCAGGGAGCCGAAGTCGACCAGCGTGCCGGCCCAGTCGAAGATGACGGCTTGCAGGTTGCGGCCGGGCTGTGGGGTGGTGTGCATGAATATTCTCCTTGTCGGATGGCGGTGTGCAGTGTTGGGTGGGCTATCGTGCTGATCAGGGCGCGGCCGCGATGAAGTTGCGCCCGCGTGGACCTTGCAGGGCCTGCTGCAGGGCGGCGTCCCAGCGCTCGCCTTCACCCAGGCCATAGCGGGCCGGGTCGGTGGACACGCCCAGCGCTTCCAGGAAGGCGGTGAGCCGGGCCACGGCCTGGTGGGCGTCGCCGGCGTCGAAGATCTCCAGCAGCAGCGCATCCACGGCCGGATCGCGGCCCAGCGCCAGGCGCAGGATGTGCGGCAGCGAGAACGAGCAGGCGATGCCGTGGACCACCCCTTGCCGCAGCGTGATGTCATAGGACAGCGAGTGCGCCAGGGCGGTGCGGGTATTGGAAAAGGCCAGGCCGGCCTGCAGCGCCGCCAGCGCCATCTGCTCGCGCAGGGCCAGTGCGTCGGGCTGGCGCATGAGGGCCGGCAATGTGGCGAGGATGCTGCGCGCGGCACTGGCCGCCAGGGTCGAGGAGACCGGATTGCGGTGCCGGTTCCAGATCGCCTCCAGGGCGTGCGACAGCGCGTCCAGGGCGCTGGCCAGCGTGGCGGCCGGGGGCAGGCTGCGCATCAGTTCGGCATCGATGAGGGCGGCCTCGGGCCAAGTCCAGGGACGATGCAGCGAATACTTGTGGCCGCCGGCGGCATCCCAGAGGGTGGCCCAGGGCGTGACTTCGCTGCCGGTACCGGCGGTGGTGGGAATGGCGATGAGCGTCTTGATGCGGGCGGGGTCGGGCCGGAAGGCGCTGTCCTGGCGCAGATGGGTGAGCAGTTCCGCGAAGCGGCCCGAGGGCGTGGGCGCCAGCATGGCCTTGGCGCAGTCGATGACGCTGCCACCGCCCAGCGCGATCAGGCAGGGGACGTCAGGGTGCTGTTGCCACAGGCGCTCGTGCATGGCGCCCAGCCAGGCGACGTCGGGATTGGGTTGGACGTTGTTTTCGATGGCCACCAGTTGCGGGCCGAGCAGCCCGGCGATGGCCTGCTCCAGTCCCAGCGCGGCGGCTTCGGGGAAGGTGATCAGGACGGCGCGCCGGCCAGCCAGCAATTGCGGCAGGGTGGCGAGGCTGCCGGCGCCGGCATGG
Source organism: Herbaspirillum sp. AP02 (assembly GCF_015767275.1). GTDB lineage: Bacteria > Pseudomonadota > Gammaproteobacteria > Burkholderiales > Burkholderiaceae_D > Herbaspirillum. The sequence continues at coordinate 27,121 of NZ_JADWMY010000004.1, read as the reverse complement.
ATGGCGACCGGGTTATGGAAATTCCACATGAGTCTGTTCTCGGGGTTCTCGGTGTTCGATGGGGAGCTCAGGGCTCAGGGCTTAATGCGTGCTGCCATCCTGGATCAGGCGCCGCAGGTGGCTGGAGAGCGCATCGGCGGCCACCACCATCAGGGTCACCACGACGATGCAGGTGGCGGTGTCCTGGTACTTGAACAGCTTGAGGCTGTTGACCAGTTCGAAGCCGAGGCCGCCGGCTCCGACCATGCCCAGCACGGTGGCCTGGCGCAGGTTGACCTCGAAGCGGTAGAGCACGGTGGCGATCCAGGCCGTGGCGACCTGCGGCAGTACGCCGAAGATGATCACCTGCAGCGGCCTGGCCCCGGTGGCGCGCAGTGCTTCCAGCGGACCCTGGTCGATTTCCTCGATGCTTTCGGCGAAGAATTTGCCGACCATGCCCACGCCGTGTACGGCCAGTGCCAGCACGCCCGGGAAGGGGCCCAGCCCCACCGCCGAGACGAACACCAGCGCCAGGATCAGTTCATTGATGCTGCGGGTGACGTTGAGGCCCTGGCGCACCAGGGCATGCAGGGTACGGTTCGGATTGAGGTTGCGCGCTGCCAGCAGGGCCACCGGCACGGCGCCGAGCACGCCCAGCAAGGTTCCCCACAGCGCGATCTGCAGGGTCTCGATGGCCGGAGCCAGCAGCGCCGGCAGCAAGGACCAGTTGGGCGGGAAGGAGCGGGCCAGGAAGTCGCCGATCTGCGGCAGGCCATTGGCCAGTTCGCTCCACGACAGTTGCGTGCCCTGGGCGCTCCAGCCGAGCAGCCAGGCGATCAGCGCCACCAGGGCGGCGTAGCCCAGCCAGGCGCGCAGCGTCTGCGGACGGGGGCCGGTCCAGAGATAGCCGGGGGCGGCCGAAGAAGGGGAGGCGGAGGGAGAGGAGGAGGGACTGTTCATGTCAGGTTCCTTGGATCGCCGGTGCAAGGCTGGTGGCAGCGGTGGCGGTGGCGTGGGAAGCCGGGTGCGGCACGTGACCGGGGCTGGCATAGATGCGGTCCAGGTGATGCTGGTCCAGCGCCGTGCCGGGGCCGTCGAAGACCAGCTCGCCACCGGACAGGCCGATGATGCGGTCGCCGAATTCGCGGGCGTAGTCCACCTGGTGCAGGTTGCAGACCACGGTGATACCCAGCTCGCGCGAGGCGGCACGCAGATAGTGCAGCACCAGGCGCGAGGTTTTTGGGTCCAGGCTGGCCACCGGTTCATCGGCCAGGATCACCTGCGGCTGCTGGGCCAGGGCACGAGCGATGCCGACCCGCTGGCGCTGGCCGCCGGAGAGGGCATCGGTACGCTGGTGGGCCTTGTGTTCCAGTTCCACGCGGCGCAGGCAGTCCATGGCCAGGGCCACGTCCTGGCGGCTGAACAGTTGCAGGATCGAAGACCAGCTCGGGACCTGGCCGAGGCGGCCGGTCAGGGTGTTCTTCAGTACCGACAGGCGCGGCACCACATTGTGATGCTGGAAGATCATCGCCACCTGGCGGCGCAACTGGCGGACCTGGCGGGCGCGCGGATCGGTGGCGTCGAAGCCGGCGATCCGGAGTTCACCCGAACTGGGCTGGACCAGACCGTTCATGCAGCGCAGCAGGGTGGACTTGCCGGCCCCGGACGGGCCCAGCACCACCAGGAACTGGCCGGCCGGCACGTCCAGGTCGATCCCGCGCAGCACGGCATGGCTGCCGTAGTGCTTGGCGAGGGCGCGGAGCTGGATCATTTCATGGCCTTCAGGTCCAGGTTGAGGATCTTGGCGGTCTCGCGCACCACGTCGTAGGCGCCGTCGGTGGTGGGGACGAAGCCGTTCAGGACGCCCTGGTCACCCCATTTCACGTCCTTGATGTTGGCGAAGGCGGCGGCGATCTTCTGTTTCAGGGCCGGGTCCAGGTCGCGGCGCCAGACCATGGGCGACTCGGGGATGTCGGGCGAGGTCCAGACCACATTCAGGTCCGATTGCTGGACCACGCCCTTGGCCACGGCGGCCGCCAGGATGCGGTCGGCCACGGCGGCGGCATCGACCTTCTTGTTGGCCACGGCCAGGATGCTGGCGTCATGCGAGCCGGAGAAGATCACCCGGGAAAAATACTTGTTGGGATCGATATTGAGTTTTTGCAGGCCGGCGCTGGGAAACAGGTGGCCGGAGGCCGAGGACGGGTCAACGAAGGCCATGGTGCGGCCCTTCAGCTGTTCCACGCTCTGCAGGCCGCTGTCCTTGCGGGTGATGATCAGGCTCTTGTAGAAGCTGCGGCCGCTCTTCTTGGTCTCGGCCACGGCGAAGGCTTCGACATTGGCCACCGAGCTGGCCAGCACGTAGGAGAAGGGTCCGAGGTAGGCCACGTCCAGCTTGCGCGAGCGCAGCGCCTCGATGATGCCGTTGTAGTCGGTGGCGATGAAGGGCTTGACCGGCATGCCCAGCTGCTGCTGCAGGCTGTCGATGACGGTCTTGCTGTTTTCCAGCATGGCCTGCGCGTCTTCGGCCGGGATCAGGCCCACGGTCAGGGGCTGGGCGGCGCGCACCGGCTGGCTCAGCAGGAGGGAGGTCAGGGCGCCCAGGCACAGGGCGAGCAGGGAACGTCGTTGCATGGTGGATCCTTGTCGTGGGCGTCCGACGGTGGACGCAGTGGGTGATCGGCGGCGCAGTGTCGGGCGAGTTGGTCGGGCCGGTACTGACAGGAAGGGAGCTTACGGGGGCTTTATGACGGCCCTATTATCGATATAATCGTTAAAATTCGACGAAGCTATTGATTGAGGCTATAGATGACTCCTTCACAACTGCGCGCCTTCCTCGCCGTGGCCCGCCATCGCGGTTTTTCGGCGGCGGCCCGGGCCTTGGGCGTGAGCCAGCCGACCCTGACCACCCAGGTGCAATCGCTGGAGCGCGAACACAATGTGGAACTGTTCTTCCGGCGAGGCCGGCGGGTCGACCTGTCGGAAACGGCGCAGCGCCTGTTGCCGATCGCGCAGAACATTGCCGAGCTGGAGCTGGACGCGCTGAACCTGCTGGTCAATTCCGGGGCGCTGCATGTGGGGCATCTGCGCATTGGCGCGGTCGGGCCGTTCCACGTGATCGAGATGGTGGACGCCTACCGCGCCCGTTATCCGCAGGTCGAACTGTCGATCAAGCTGGGCAACTCGGCACAGTCACTGGCCGATCTGGAGAACTACGTGACCGATGTCGCGGTGCTGGCCAGCGTGACCGACGATGCGCGATTCCATGCTCTGCCCTATGCCGATCACGCTGTAGTGCTGTTTGCCCATCAGAATCATCCCTTCTACCAGCGCGAGACGGTCGCGCTGGCCGAGCTGGAGCAGCAGCCGATGCTCATGCGCGAACGGGGCTCGACCACCCGGCTGGCGCTGGAAAAGGTGTTGCAGCAGGCCGGCGTGAAGCCCCGCGTGGTGATGGAGATCGGCAGCCGCGAGGCCCTGCGCGAGGCGGTGGCACGCGGCCTGGGGTTGGCGGCGGTGTCGGAGGCGGAGTTCATTCCCGACGAGCGTTTCCGCATGGTGCGCATCGCGGGCGACCCGGTGAGCACCCACACCTATGTCTATTGCCTGGCCGAGCGCCGGGAAGGGCGGCTGGTCGGGTCCTTCATGAAGATCGCCGCGCGTGGCTGACGGGGTGCCGGTCGTGGTCGGCGCTTTCGCTTATCATTGCGATTTATCCCATTTTCGACCAAGGAAGACCGACCGTGATCAAGCATATCGTGATGTGGAAACTGAAGGACCACGCAGAAGGCGCTGACAAAGCCACCAACCTGCTGAAGATGAAGCAATTGCTGGACAGCTGTGCCGACGTCGTACCGGGTATCCTGAAGTTCGAAGCGGTATTGGCGCAACCGGGTCTGGAAGCCAGCTATGACGTGGTGCTGTATTCGGAGTTCGAATCCAAGGCGGCGCTGGATGCCTACCAGGACCATCCCGACCATATCGCCATCAAGCCCTTCATCGGTGCCGTGCGCGAGGCGCGCCAGTGCATGGATTACGAGATCTGAGGCCGCTGCAATGAGTCTGCCGTTGACCGAGGTCTTCCCGCAAGGTAATCCCTACCTGCATGCACTGGGCGTGGAGGTGCTGGAATATGGCGACGACCGCGCCGTGATGTCGCTGCTTCTCAAGCCGGAATTCATGAACAGCTGGCAGGTGGCGCAGGGCGGCATCTCGATGACCCTGCTGGACGTGGCCATGGGCCTGTCGGCGAGAGCCGGCGTACCGGACGCCAAGTCCTCGGCGACCGTCGAGATGAGCACCAGCTTCCTGCAGCCGGCCGGTCATGCCGGCGAGACCATCGTGGCGCGCGGCCATACCTACCATCGCTCCACCACCATGTGCTTCTGCCAGGCCGAACTGTGGAATGGCGAGCGCCTGGTGGCCAAGGCCATGGGCACCTTCAAGCTGATCCGCCGCCTGGATATTTCCAGGAAGCTGGATCACGAGTGAGCCGTCATTCACCCGTAGGGCCTCATGGCGTTTCCGTTTCAACCCTCAGCAGGAATTCCCGCATGAAAATCACCGTAGGCAGTTGGGAAGCGCTGCGCGCACACGCCCAGCCTATCCGCTTCGAAGTCTTTGTCGATGAACAGAAGGTGCCAGCCGAGATCGAGCTGGACGAGATGGACCCGCTGTGCGTGCATGCGGTGGCCTATGACGAGGCCGGCCAGCCGCTGGCCACCGGTCGCCTGCTGCCGGACGGCCACATCGGCCGCATGGCGGTGCGCAAGGGCGGGCGCGGCCAGGGCGTGGGCGGAGCGGTGTTGCAGGCGTTGATCCAGGCAGCGCGCGAGCGCGGTGACGGCGAGGTGATCCTCAATGCGCAGATCCATGCCGAGGGCTTCTACAATGCCCACGGCTTTGCCCGTGAGGGTGATGCGTTCATGGAAGCCGGCATCCCCCACATCACCATGCGGGCCAGCCTGCGCCAGCAGGCCTAGCCGTCAGGGCCGACGTTTCAGGCCGGCCGCACGCGGGCCGGCGGCTTGCCGTCTTCCAGTCTGAAATAACACAGCTGGGCGCCCAGTTCGCGCGCCCGTTCGGCCACCACTTCGGCGGTGGAGGCCAGTTCTTCCGAGGCGGCCGCATTGCGCTGCGTGGTGTCGTTGAGCTGCGCGACGGCGGCGCCGATTTCCTGTACCCCTTCTTCCTGCATGCGCGAGGACAGCGTGATCTGGTTGATCTGCTGCGAGGCTTCGCGGATTCCCTGCAGGGTGCCTTGGGCCAGGCGCTGGCTGGTTTCCTCGGCCATGTCCACGCTTTCCTGTGCAATCACGCTGATTTCGTGGGCGCTGCCCTGGCTGCGCTCGGCCAGCTTGCGGATTTCTGCGGCCACCACCGAGAAGCCGCGCCCGTGCTCGCCGGCACGGGCGGCTTCGATGGCCGCATTCAGGGCCAGCAGGTTGGTCTGGTAGGCGATGTCGTCGATCACCCCGACCTGGCGCGCGATGCCGCGCATGGCAGCCACCGTGGTCTGTACCGCTGCGCCGCTCTTGTCGGCGTCGGCCGCGGCGGCCAGCGCGATCTGGTCGGTGCGGCGGGCGTGTTCGCCGGTCTGCTGGATGGCCAGGCTCATGCTGGCGATGGCACTGTGGACTTCTTCCACCGCTGCCGCCTGTTCGCTGGAGGCGCCCGCCAGGGCGTGCGCGGTGGCGTTGAGCTGGCGTGACGAGTCGCCCAGCGACTGGGTCGATAGGGTGACGCTGCGCATGATCTCGGTGAGCCGTTCGCGCATGGTGTGCATGGCGTAGAGCAGGCTGCCACGGTCGTTGCGGCGCAGGCGCACCGCCACGCCGAGGTTGCCGTCGGCGATCTGGCGCACGATGTCGGCGGCGTAATCCGGTTCGCCCCCGAGCTGGCGGCGCAGGCTGATGATGATCCACAGCGCCAGGGCAATGCCCACGATCAGGGCCATGCAGGCGATTTCCAGGTTGTGGCGGCGCAGTTCGCTGTATTCCCGCAGGGCATTGTCATAGGCGCCGCGGGTCATGGTTTCCTGCAGGCGACCGAGGGTGGCCAGTTGCGTGGCCAGGGCCGCCAGGCGCGGTGTGAGCTGGGTCCAGCTGCGGTTGGCCTGCAATACCTGGGTGCTGGCGATCAGTTCGATGACCTGGTTGCGTTCCTGCAGATAGATTTTCCAGCTTTGCTCGAAGCGGGCGGCCTCGGTGATTTCCTCAGGGGTCAGGCGGGTGGCGCGGTAGGCCTGCCAGCCCTGGTCGAAACTGGCGTCCAGGCCGGCCAGGCGGCCCAGCCACTGCTTGATCTGTTCGTTGCCGCTGACGCCGTCGGGCCCCGGTTCGGTCGGCACGTTGGCCATCATCAGGGCGCGTCCCATGACGTCGCGATTCATGTACAAGGCATCGCGCACCCGGGCGATGTGGATCAGCGCCATGGTCCGGTCTTCATAGACATAACGCAGCTTGTCGTTGCTGGAGGCCATCCCCAGCATGTCGCGCCAGGCCAGGAGGACCACGCTTCCGCACAGTACCGCTACCAGAATCCCGAGGCGGGCGGTGACCGTCAATTTTCGTCGCACGATATTTTCCTTGTGAGTGCCCGTGAGCTTTCTTTCAGTTCAGGGCAGACTATAGCGAATACTGTTGCAATACAGAATGAAGAAAAGAGCAGTTTGAACAGCTGTTTACTGAAGTTATGTGGTTTCCCACAATACCAGCCCCGGAGCGACTGCGAGATACTTGCGGCCGAACCGGGGAGGGGGAGTTCTCCCGGATAGATAAAACAAGCAAAAGCCCGAACGGACGACGATCCGGCAACGGCAGGCGGCGGGTCCCTATGGACCGGCTGATATTCGATGTTTCTTGGAGAAATCATAATGACGGCGCAAAAACCGCCCCTTTACAAGTCGCTTTATTTCCAGGTTCTGGTCGCCATTGTGATTGGCGTCCTGCTGGGCCATTTCTACCCATCCACGGGTGAAGCCATGAAGCCGCTCGGCGACGGCTTCGTCAAACTGATCAAGATGATCATCGCACCGGTGATCTTCTGTACCGTCGTCATCGGCATTGCCGGCATGGAAGACATGAAGAAGGTCGGCAAGACCGGCGGCCTGGCACTGCTGTATTTCGAAGTCGTCAGCACGGTGGCGCTGATCATCGGCCTGCTGCTGGTGAACTTCCTGCAGCCTGGCGTGGGCATGAACGTCGATCCGGCGGCGCTTGATACCAAGAGCATTGCGGCCTATACCGCGCCGGGCAAGATGGGTTCGGTGACCGAGTTCGTCCTGGGCATCATCCCCACCAGCATGGTGGATGCCTTTGCCAAGGGTGACGTGCTGCAGGTGTTGCTGGTGGCGGTGCTGTTCGGCTTCGCCCTGCACAAGTTCGGCGGCCGCGGCACGCTGGTGTTCGACTTCATCGAGAAGATCTCGCACGTGCTGTTCTCGGTGGTGGGCGCGATCATGAAGGTAGCCCCGATCGGTGCCTTCGGTGCGATGTCCTTCACCATCGGCAAGTACGGCGTGGGTTCGCTGTTCTCGCTGGCCAAGCTGATGGGTACCTTCTACCTGACCTGCCTGCTGTTCATCTTCGTGGTGCTGGGGATCATTACCCGCCTGCACGGCTTCTCGATCTGGAAGTTCGTCAAGTACATCAAGGAAGAACTGCTGATCGTGCTGGGCACCTCTTCCTCGGAATCGGTGCTGCCGCGCATGCTGGCCAAGATGGAAAATGCCGGCGCCAAGAAGACCGTGGTGGGTCTGGTGATCCCGACCGGTTACTCCTTCAACCTGGACGGCACCGCGATCTACCTGACCATGGCGGCCGTGTTCATCGCCCAGGCCACCAACACGCCCATGACCTTCGTGCAGGAACTGACGCTGCTGGGCGTGCTGCTGCTGACCTCCAAGGGCGCGGCGGGTATCACCGGTTCCGGCTTCATCGTGCTGGCGGCGACGCTGTCGGCGGTGGGCCACGTGCCGGTGGCCGGCCTGGCGCTGATCCTGGGTATCGACCGCTTCATGTCCGAAGCGCGTGCCCTGACCAACACCATCGGCAACGGCGTGGCGACCCTGGTGGTGGCCAAGTGGAGTGGCGAGCTCGATAGCGAGCGCCTGACCAAGGTCTTGAACAACGAGACCGTGGAAGAGGCGCAGGCACCGGAAGCGGTGCTGGACCGCAACGAAGCCAAGATGCATCACTAAGTCACCACAGCGGGAGTCGCTCCCGCCAGGCTGGCCTGATCGGCCCCATCCCCGCGCCTTGCCTGGCGTGGTGGTGGGGCCGATGTGTTTTTGGGTGGCGGAAATGGCGGAATCGGGTTAGGTCCGGGATCGGCGGGAACAGTGGATGCAGTCCACCGTCTTGGGGAGGTTTGTACCTCTTGCTACGGGCAGGCCGGGTACAGGCGAAAAAAAAGCCCACGACCTTGCGGTGTGGGCTTGAATCCAATTCTTTAGGAGGAAATTGGAGGAGACAGGTGTAACTTTACTGCTCCGCATCAAATCAGGCCAATTTATCTTCCAAATATCAGATATACACTTTGGTTATTTCACGTGGGCAAGGAATGAGGGCCCTGGGTCAGGCGCTGTGCGGCTTTGCGCCAGGCTGGTCGCCGCCGGGTGAAGCATCTTGCACCTTGGGCTTGCAGGGGATACGGCAGGCCTTGTCGGTAGCGGCCTCGCCGCTATATTGCATCGCCATAGGATCGACCACGTGTTCGGTCAGGACCGGTTCGCCGACGATGGGTACGCGCAGGACCGTGGAGCAGCGGGTGCCATAGTCGGGCGAACGGATGAAGATGGGCGAGAGCATGCGCTCCTTTTCCAGGCCGATGCCGGTGTCGGGCAGGCGGCAGTCGTTGGCGCGGGTGCCGTCGGTGAGCATCTCGAAGAAGGTCTCTTCCGGCGCGCCCTGGCACAGCAGGCTGGCGAATTGCGCCTTGGCGCGGGTGAGCTTGGGCCAGGGGGTGTCGAGCAGGGCATTGGAGACACCATAGACGCCGTATTCCAGCGGCTGGCCATTGCGGGGATCTTCGCTGCCGCGATTGGAATACCACAGCATGGTCTCGGGGTTGCCCAAGAGGAGGTTGAAGCCGTTGTATTGCTGGGCGCGGGGCTCGATCTGGCGCAGGTAGTCCTGCGGCGTCATGTCGCCGGCCAGGTAGTCGGCCACCAGTTGGCCCCGGGTGGGGGCATCCGTTCGTCGCTCGGAGGGGGCGCGCACGTTGGTCAGGGCGGCAAAACGGCCATCGCGGGTCACGCCCAGCCAGGTGCCGCCGCCTTGCAGGTCACGGCCGGCATAGACCTGGGGATGATCGTTCCACCAGGCGGCGTCGGCCGCCGGACGGGCGTAGAATTCGTCGCGATTGGCGGCCAGGATCAGCGGCATGCCGGGGATGACTTTCCAGGCGAAGATGATCAGGCACATGGGGCGATATCCTCGAACTGTTCTACGTGACGCGCACCGCTGATGAGGGGCAGCGCACCAGCCTCGGTCAGGGCCTGCTCCAGGGCGTGGGTGAATCCCTCGGCATCGGTGTCGGCGATGCCCGGGTAGATTTCCATCCAGGTCTGCAGGCCGTCTTGTTCGCCAGGGCGGCGCTTGAGTGCGCCGGCCACTTGCTGGCGTGTCTGCAGGGTGGTCTGCACGCTCTGGATCTTGCCCAGCAGCGCGGGCGCATGGGCGCTGGCGACCCGGTAGTAGATGTAGAGGTCCATGGTGAGTCCCTATGGCTTGAACGCTTGGCGCCGCTTATTGCGGATCGGCCAGCACATAGGGCAGGTCGTGGAAATGCAGGGCCGGGCCTTCGGCTGCGCCCAGATGGACGGCATCCGCGGCGGCGGTCAGTTTCATTTCCACCAGGGCCAGCGCGTGATCCTGGTCCAGCGGTTCGGCATTGACCACCATGCCGCAGGGCTGGCCAGGATCGGCGGCGGCAAAGACCTCGTCGCCGGCTCGGGCGCTGGCGCTGGCGATGGTGGCCAGCATGGTGCGGCGCTTGAGCTTGCCCAGGTACTGGCTGCGGGCCACGATTTCCTGACCGGGGTAGCAGCCTTTCTTGAAATTGACGCCGCCGATCAGTTCGAAATTGATCATCTGCGGTACGAACTGCTCCTGCGTGGCGGCGAGGATGCCGGGTACACCGGCGCGGATGTCGGACAGGCGCCAGGCCAGGGTGGCGGTGGGCTTAAGGTGCTGCACCAGCTTCGGCCAGGCGGTGCTCAGGGTGTCAACGGCGGCAATCCATTGATAGCGCGGGCTGCCGCCGGCATCGGCCATGCGGATCAGGGTGCCATGGCTGTTGTCGAGCTTGTCATAGGGGGCGGCCGGCAAGACCGGGAACCACTCGGCCAGGGCGTTGGCGCTGGCCGGTCCGACCAGGCCCAGCACGGCGCGCTCGGCGCTGACGTCGGCCAGCTTGGCCTTGGCGCGCAGGATGAACATCTGCAGGCGCTTCTGGATGGCCGGCTGCAGCGTGCGCGGCAGCTGCAGGAAGATGCCGGCTTCATCGCGCCACATCAGCAGGGTGGCCAGCAGTCGGCCCTTGGGCGAGCAATAGCCGGCCAGGCGGGCGGCATCGGCGGTGAGGTGCTGCACATCATTGGTGAGCTGGCCGTGCAGGAAGGCGGCGGCTTCTTCGCCGGTGGCCGCGATCAGGCCCAGGTCGGTCAGAGGGGCCACGAAACTTTCCAGGCTCTGCGGCGCGGCGGCAGCAGGGCCGAAGCCGAGGACGTCCTGGCCCTGATCGTCAAACTGGGCGCCTTGCTGCGCGAGGAAGTCGCGCCAGGCGGTAGGCGATGCGGTGATGTCTGTCATAGGAAATCTTTTACGGATTACGTCGGATTACGTCTTGCCGGGGTGAAGTCCCCGGCAAATTAGGCAACTGTCGTGCCAGCGATTATCATTGATGCCTCGATTATAGTGATCTCCGAAAAATCGCGTCGGAACTACAGGGATTTCGCATCAGGTATGAAGAAGTTATTGGCAACATTGTTCGTGCTGGCCGCGCTGGTGGCCGGTGCCGGCCTCTACTGGACCAAGCAGCCCATCGTGGCGGCCAATGGTCAGTTGATCGCCTTCACCATCACGCCGGGGGCGGGCGTATCGGGGGCTGCCCAGCAGATTGCGGCGGCCGGGGTGCCGCTCAATCCTGACCTGTTCACGCTCTATGCGCGCCTGTCCGGCGAGGGCGGCCGCATCAAGGCCGGCAGCTACGAGATCAAGCCCGGTTACACCCCGCAGCGGCTGCTGCTGCAACTGGTGCGCGGCGAGTTCGCGCAGGAGGCGCTGACCGTCATCGAGGGCTGGACTTTCAAGCAGATGCGCCGTGCCATCGCCGACCAGCCCGCGCTGAAGCACGATACCGCCGGCTGGACCGACCAGCAGATCCTGGCCAAGCTGACCAACGAATACACCTATCCGGAAGGCCTGTTCTTCCCTGATACCTATCTCTTCGCCAAGGGCGCCAGCGATATGCAGGTCTACAAGCAGGCCTTCGCGCTGATGAGCAAGAAGCTCAACGAAGCCTGGGCGCGGCGCGATCTGTCGCTGCCGTATCGCACGCCCTATGAGGCGCTGGTGATGGCGTCCATCGTGGAAAAGGAGACCGGGCAGAAATCCGAGCGCGGCATGGTGGCCGGGGTGTTCGTCAACCGCTTGCGTACCGGCATGCTGCTGCAGACCGATCCGACCGTGATCTATGGCATGGGCGAACGTTACCAGGGCAAGATCCGCAAGGTCGACCTGCTGACCGATACGCCCTATAACACCTATACCCGTGCCGGCCTGCCGCCCACGCCCATTGCCTTGCCGGGCGCAGCCTCGCTGGCGGCCGCGCTGAACCCGGACAAGACCGAGGCCTTATACTTCGTGGCGCGGGGGGATGGCACCAGCCATTTCTCCAGCAACCTGAACGAGCACAACCAGGCCGTCAACCGCTACCAGCGTTGATGCGCCTTTCTTTTCACCGATTCATTCTGTAGCGATACCTTCATGGCATCAGGCAAATTCATTACCTTCGAAGGCATCGACGGCGCCGGCAAGTCGACCCATATTCCCTTCGTCACCGAGCTGCTGCGCGCGCGCGGCCTGACGGTGGTGGCCACCCGCGAGCCGGGTGGCACCGAACTGGGTGAGCGCCTGCGCGAACTGGTCCTGCATCATCCCATGCACCTGGAAACCGAGGCCCTGCTGATGTTTGCCTCGCGGCGCGAACACCTGGCGCAGGTGATTGCCCCGGCGCTGGAACGCGGCGAGTGGGTGATTTCCGACCGCTTCACCGATGCCACCTTCGCCTATCAGGGCGGTGGCCGCAAGCTGGCGCTGGACAAGCTGGAGCGCCTGGAGCAGTGGGTGCATCCGCATCTGCAACCGGACCTGACGCTGCTCTTCGACGTGCCGCTGGAAGTGGCACGCGCGCGCCTGGATGCGGAACGTACGCTGGACAAGTTCGAGCAGGAAAAGGCGGACTTCTTCGCCAACACCCGCGCCGAATACCTGCGCCGCGCCGCGCAATTCCCGCAGCGTTTCCGCATTGTCGATTCCACCCGTCCGATCCCGGTGATCCAGGACGAATTGCGCGCCATCGTGGCCGCACTGTGAGGGGCGCCGCATGTCCGTGACTTCGACCGATCCCTTGCTGCCCTGGCAGGGCGAGAGCTGGCGTCAGCTGCAGCAGTTGCGCGAGCGCCTGCCGCATGCGCTGCTGTTCTATGGCGCGGCCGGCACCGGCAAGACCCGCTTCGTGGAGGCCTTCGCCAAGTCGCTGCTGTGCGAGTCGCCTACGCCCGAGGCGCATGCCTGCGGCGTCTGCCCGTCCTGCAACTGGTTTTCGCAATCCAATCATCCGGACTATCGCCGGGTGCGTCCCGAGATGTTGGAGGATGAGCCCGGCGAGGACGAAAGTGGCGAGGAAAAGAAGACCGCCAAGGCCAGCAAGGCGCCCTCCAAGGACATCAAGATCGACCAGATCCGTGCGCTGGCCGATTTCATGAACGTTTCCACCCACCGTTCCGGCCTGCGGGTGGTGATGCTGTATCCGGCCGAGGCGCTCAATACGGCCGCAGCCAATGCCTTGCTCAAGACGCTGGAAGAGCCGCCGCCGGGGACCATGTTCCTGCTGCTGTCCAATCGTCTGGACCGGTTGCTGCCGACCATTCTCTCGCGTTGCCGCAAGTTTGCCCTGACCGCGCCGGGCCACGACGAGGCGCTGGCCTGGCTCAAACAGCAGGGCGTCAAGGATGCCGATGCCTGGCTGGCCGAGCAGGGTGGTGCGCCGCTGGCGGCGCTGGAGGCGGCACAGGGCGAAGGGCGCGAGGCGCTCGACGAGCTGCTGCGGCAACTGGCCCAGCCTGGCGTGGATGGCGCCCTGCGTGCCGCCGACAAGTTGCAGAAGACGCCCGCCGCCGAGCTGGTGGGCTGGGTGCAGCGCTGGCTCTATGATCTGCTGTCGCTGAAATCGGCCGGGGTGGTGCGCTATTACCCGCGCTACGGCAAGGAACTGGGGCGGCTGGCCGAACGGGTCGATGCGCTGGCCCTGTCCAAGGCGCTGCGTGGCATGGGTGACCGTCGCGCCATCGCCGATCATCCCTTGTCGGCCAAGCTGTTCATCGAGGAAATGCTGATCGATTACGCGCGGTTGTTCGACTGAGACAGAGCTGCTGCGACGCGCTCCGCTTGCGCCCAGGCGCATGAAAAATCGCCCGGTCCCCACGCTGTGGGGCCGGGCGATTCTCATTGCGGCAAACGCTTGCGTTCAGATCAGAAGGCCACCGATACCGAGGTGCTGAAGGTACGCGGATTGCCCAGTACCAGGTAGCCCGAGTTGGAGGCACCACCCGCCGACTGCCAGTAATTGCGGTTGGCCAGGTTCTCGATGGCGGCGCGGAAGGTGACGGCGCGACCGCCGATGTCGGTCAGGTAGCGCGCACCCAGGTCGTAGCGCACCCAGGACGGTACTTCCAGCTTGTTGGCGGCATCCACGTACTGGGTCGCGGTGTAGGTGGCGCGGCCATTGACGGTCAGGCCGCGTACGCCGGGGATGTCATATTCGACGCCGGCATTGGCCTGCATCTTGGGCACACCGATGGCGTACTTGCCATTGTTGGTGCCGCCATTGGTCTGCAGCTGCTTGGCATCGAGGAAGGTAATGCCCGACAGCAGGCGCACGCCCCTGGTCACTTCGCCGTAGGCGGTCAGTTCGACGCCACGGTTGCGTTGCTTGCCGTTGGTGGATTCGATGCCGGTGGACACGTCCTTGTACGACAGCGGACGATCGGTGGTGAAGAAGGCTGCGCCCAGGCCCAGTCCGCCCAGTTCGTACTTCACGCCGACTTCCTTCTGCTTGGACTTGTAGGGCGCCAGGATCTGGCCGTAGTTGGCGGCGGTGGTATCGGTGATCTGCTTGCCCTGCTGCAGACCTTCGATGTAGTTGCCGTACAGGGACAGGTTCTTGAGCACCTTGAACACCACGCCAGCCATGGGCGAGGTGGCGCTCTGGTCATAGTGGCTGTTGTTGACGTGGGTGTTGTAGGCGTAGCCATCCGACTTCAACTGCTGCTGGCGTACGCCCAGCGTCACCAGCAGGCGGTTGTCGTAGAAGCCCAGGGTGTCGGAGACCACGGCGCTCATCAGCTGGGTCTTGATGGTGGTCTGCGGATCGGACAGATCGTTGCCCAGCGAGACCAGGGCCGGGCGTGCGTAGGTGCTCGGGTTGTACAGGTTGGTGGCCAGGGCGTAGGAGGTGGACGTGCCGTAGGCATTGCGCGAATCCAGCGAATACGCCGAGGCGGCGGCCACCAGCTTGTGCGAGACGGTGCCGGTGTGGAACTGGGTGCGCACGCCGATTTCGCCGGTGGCGACGTCATCCTGGCGGGCATTGTCGAAGCGATAGGTGGCGGCGGCGCCGGTGCTGGCGTTGTTCACGCGTACGCCCGACAGCGAGTTGTTCTCGGTGCCCTGGCGTGCGCCGAAGGCGGCCCAGGCAGTGGTGCTGGCCGACAGGTCCCACTCGCCGCGTACGGTGCCGAAGATGTCGCGGGCATTGGAATACGACCAGGGCTGCGCGTAGTTGGACGAGCCGCTGGGAGCGGTCGGTACTGCCGTCACGCCGCTGCCGATGGTGACGCTGGGACGCATGTTGCTGAGGTTGTTTTCCTGCACGCCGAGGTCGGCCGAGAGACGGAAGTCATTGCCGCGATAGTCTACGCCCAGGGAGAAGACATTGGTCTCGCGCTTTTCGTTGGACACGCCCGTGCCACCTGCATGACGGGCGGCATTGACGCGCACGCCCAGGCGTTCATCGGCGCCCAGGCGGCGCGAGACGTCGATGGCGGCGGACTTGCTGTTGCCCGACTCGTAGCCCAGGGTCACTTCGGTCAGGGCTTCGCTGGAGGCGCGCTTGGGCAGGATGTTGATGGTGCCGCCCAGGCCCGCATCGCCGGGAGTGGCGCCATTGAGGAAGGCGCTGGCGCCGTACAGCACCTCGACGCGCTCGATCATTTCCGAGGCGACGTACTGGCGCGGCAGGATGCCGAACAGGCCGTTGTACATCAGGTCGTCCGAGTTGGCGATGAAGCCGCGGATCATGTACGACTCCTGGAAGTTGCCGAAGCCGCGGGTGGTGCGCACCACCGGATCGTTCTTGAGCACGTCGCCCACGCCGTGGGCCTGCTGGTCGGCGATCAACTGGCGGGTGTAGGCCACCGAACGCACCGGGCTGTCCAGGTTGTCGACATTGCCCAGCACGCCCAGGCGGCTGCCGCGCGCCACCTGGCCGCCGGCGAATTCGGCCGGCAAGCCCTCGGCCGAGGCGTCGGCGGAGGCATTGACGGTGACCGTGGGCAGGGCAGCCTGGTCCTTGGAGTCAGTGGTGGCAGTGGTGGCGGTGGTCTGGGCCAGCGCCGGCAGGGGAGCCAGGAAAGCCAGCGCGAGGGCGGCGGCCAGCGGATTAAGACGCGCAGTGAAGGGCATGGACATGAAGATTCTTTCTAGAATTTCCTGTGGGAATGAAGAAGTAGAGCAAAACGGCGCAAAGTATAATTAAAAATCGTTATCATTTGCATTCATTTTTTAATGAATGGATGTGACGTGTTGGGAAAGTGCGATGAAACGGTGGTCACCGCTGGCTCAATGAGAGAGACGGGGAGGTGGCTGGGTGGTGGACGGGACGTGCTGAACCGAGGCGGGAGGCCAGGTATTCGCGTCCGGCCCGTCTCAAGCCCGTACTCAAGCCCGTATAATTCCGGCCATGAATTCCCCGAGCTCCTTCCTGGCGGCGGCGTCGCTACCAGTCGAACCGCCGCAGCATCTGCTGCTGTCGCGCCTGTTCTGGCTGCGCTGGGCGATGGTGGCCGGCGAACTGCTGGTGCTGGCCGGTGCCCACGCCTGGCTGCATATCGCCTTGCCGATGTCGCCCTTGCTGGGGTTGATCCTGCTGCAGCTGCTCATCAATGCGGGAACCTGGCTGCGCATGCGCTGGGCGCGGCCGGCGGAGCAGGGCGAACTGTTCATGCAGTTGTGGCTGGACGTGGCGGTATTGACGGCCTTGCTGTATTTCTCGGGCGGCTCGACCAATCCCTTCGTGTCCTTCTACCTGCCGGCGCTGGCGGCCGGCGCGGCCACCCTCAACTGGCCCTATGCCTTGCTGCTGGCGCTGTGCGCGCTGGGTGGCTATTCCGGGCTGGTGTATTTCTACCAGCCCCTGCATATCCACGACCATGGCCAGGCAATGGCCTATCACCTGGCGGGGATGTGGATCAATTTCACGATCTCGGCGCTGTTGATCACCTGGTTCGTCAGTCGTATCGCCGCTGCGGTGCGCTCGCGTGACCGGCAACTTGGCCAGGCCCGCGAACGCCAGCTGCAGAGCCATCGCATCCTGGCGCTGGGTACCCAGGCTGCAGGTGCCGCCCACGCACTCAATACGCCATTGTCAACGGTGGCGGTGATCGCCGGGGAGTTGCGACGCGAGATGGCCGACAACCCTGCGCTGAGTGTCTATGACGAAGACCTGCGCATCGTCGAGGAACAGATCGCGGTCTGCAAGGCAGCGCTGGACAGCATGCGCCTGGACGCCGATGCCCAGTTGCGCAACGAGGACAGCGCGGCCATCACGCCCTGGCTGACCAGCCTGCTGGAGGGCTGGCGCCTGCGTCACCCCGCCGTGCTGCTAGTGGCCGAGGTACATCAGCCGGGGTGGGTCGCCAGCCAGTTGCAGGACCTGTCGCAGATCCTCTTGACCCTGCTGGACAATGCCGCCCATGCGGTGCGCGGGCGGGGTCATCAGGGGGAGATCCGGCTGCGGCTGCTCTCCGCTGATGCGGCCGATGCCACCAAGCTTACCGAAGCGCCATCGCCGCTTGGCGGGGCGTCATCCAGGTCGGGCAAGAAGACGGCTATCATCGAGGTCTCCGACAATGGCAGTGGTATCGCGCCGGAGCTGCTCCAGCGCCTGGGTCATGGGCCGGTCGTCAGCAGTTCCGGCGGTTCGGGGATTGGTCTGATGCTGGCGTTTGCCAGTGCCAGGCATCTGGGTGGCAAGCTACGCTTGCGTTCCGTGCCGGGTGAGGGCACCGTGGCACAGTTGCGCTTCCCCTTGCGCTGAATGTTTTTGTTTCCTGTTTTGATCGACTGATGTGATGTTTCTTTTATTGCAGGCTTTTTGATGAGTGCAGCTTTCCTGATCCTCGACGATAACGATGTCTTTGCCAGTACCCTGGCCAGGTCGCTGGCGCGCCGGGGTTTCCGCCCGACCGTGGCGCACAGTGGCGAGGAAGCGCTGGAGGCGGCGCGTCGTGAACGCTTCGACTACGCCACCATCGACCTGCAGCTGGAAAAGGATTCCGGCCTGCAGTGGGTGTCGCCCCTGCGCCAGGCCTTGCCTGAGGCCCGCCTGCTGGTGCTGACCGGCTACGCCAGCATTGCCACCACGGTGCAGGCGATCAAGTCGGGGGCCGACAACTACCTGGCCAAGCCGGCCAATGTCGATTCCATCCTCTCGGCCCTGAACCATGCCAGTGGCGGCGAGAGTACTGCCGAGCCAGTGTCGGCGATGGAAGATGCGTCGCCGCTGTCGCTGGAAAGACTGGAGTGGGAACACATCCAGCGCGTGCTGGCTGAGCATGAGGGCAATGTCTCTTCCACGGCGCGGGCGCTGAACATGCATCGCCGCACCCTGCAGCGCAAGCTGGCCAAGCGGCCGGTGGCGCGCTGAGGGCGGGCGCCGGGCATGCCGGCGCGGCTGTAACCAAAGGTAAGCGGGCCGCGCTCAGGGGCGACAGGCTGTCGGCATCGCTTTACAATAGCGGCCATGTATATCGATTCCCATTGCCACATCAATTTTCCCGACCTGGCGGCGCGTTTGCCGGAGATCTTCGGCAAGATGGCCGAAAACCAGGTCAGCCACGCCCTGTGCGTGTCGGTCGACCTGCCCGATTTTCCGCAGGTATTGGCCCTGGCCGAGCAGTATCCCAACGTCTATGCCTCGGTGGGCGTGCATCCTGACTACGAAGATACGCCTGAGCCCTCGGTGGAGCAGCTGGTGGCGCTGGCCGACCATCCGCGCATCGTCGCCATCGGCGAGACCGGGCTGGATTACTACCGCCTGCAGGGTGACCTGGAATGGCAGCGCGAGCGCTTCCGCACCCATATCCGCGCGTCGCGGGCCACCGGCAAGCCGCTGATCATCCATACCCGCTCGGCCTCCGAGGACACCATCCGCATCCTGCGCGAAGAGGGGGCCAGTCCGGCGGCCGGTGGCGCGGCGGGGGTCATGCATTGCTTCACGGAATCGCAGGAAGTGGCCGATGCGGCCATCGAACTGGGTTTCTACATCTCGTTTTCGGGCATCGTCACCTTCAAGTCTGCCAAGGACCTGCAGCAGGTGGCGCGCACCATCCCGCTGGAGCGCATGCTCATCGAGACCGATTCGCCCTACCTGGCACCGGTGCCATTTCGCGGCAAGACCAACGAGCCGGGCTATGTACGCCATGTGGGTGAATTCATCGCCGACCTGCGCGGCATCCCGGTGGCCGAGGTGGCACGCCAGACCTCTGACAATTTCTTCAAGCTGTTCGGAATCACACCATGACCCTGCTGGAAAAGCTGCGTTCCCGCTGGCGCGGGCTGGGCGCTATCGGTGGTATGGGCCGTATCGGCCGCATCGTGCTCTACACCTCGCTGCTGTTGCCAGGTGCCGCCCGCGCTGGCGCCTATGAAGAGTATTTCCAGGCCATCCGCATGGATAACGTGTACTTCCTCAAGCAATTGATGCAGCGGGGCATGGGGCCCAACCTGATCGAGCCCAAGCGCGGCTACACCGGCCTGATGCTGTCCATCCGCGAAGACTCGATGAAGGCCTTCGAAGTGCTGGTCAATGCGCCGGACGTCAACCTGGAGGCCCAGGCCACCAATGGCGACACGCCGCTGATGCTGGCCTCCTTCTACGGCAACATACCGGTGGTCAAGCTGTTGCTCGCGCGCGAGGTAGAAGTCAATCGCCCGGGCTGGACCGCACTGCACTATGCGGCCATCAATGGCAGCTCGGAGATCGTCAAGCTCTTGCTGGATGCCTCGGCCTACGTGGATGCCGAATCGCCCGACGACAAGATGACGCCGGTGATGCTCGCCGCCATGCGCGGGCGGGTGGCGGCGGTCGAGGTGCTGCGTGACAATGGCGCTGACCTGACGCTGAAGAACAAGGACGGTCTCACCGCCATGGACCTGGCCCGCCGTTACGGCCAGGAGGGCGTGATCGATGCCCTGAACGAAAAGCCGCGCCAGTAGCAGTAGGCTGATCCCGCAGAGTCAAAAAAACGTCCCGGCCACCTTGCGGTGGACCGGGACGTTTTCCTTATGGGATGGGTGGCTTAGCGGATCAGGATCTGCGGGCCGACATCCTTGATGTCCTTGGTGCCGGTGAGGGCCATGCTGACATCGAGCTCCTTGCGCATGATTTCCAGCATCTGCGAGACGCCGTCGCCGCCCATGGCGCCCAGGCTGTAGAGGAAGGCACGGCCGATCATGGTGCCGCGCGCGCCCAGGGCCACCGCCTTGAGCACGTCCTGGCCGGAACGGATGCCGCCGTCGAACCAGACTTCGATCTGGTCACCCACGGCTTCGGCAATGGCCGGCAGGGCTTCGATGGAGGACATTGCGCCATCCAGCTGGCGGCCGCCGTGGTTGGAGACGACGATGGCGTCAGCGCCGGTCTGCACGGCCAGCTTGGCATCTTCCACGTCGAGAATGCCCTTGAGGATCAGTTTGCCACCCCATTGCTGCTTGATCCAGGCCACGTCGTCCCAGTTCAGGGTGGGGTCGAACTGGCTGGCAGTCCACTTCGACAGTGTCTGCACGCCGCCGGCGCCTTCACCGCCCTTGATGTGGCCGGCCAGGTTGCCGAAGGTCTTGCGGCCGCCCAGGGCACGCAGCGCCCAGCCGGGCTTGCTGGCCAGGTCGAGCAGGGTGTCCAGGGTCAGCTTGGGCGGGACCGACATGCCGTTCTTGAGGTCCTTGTGGCGCTGGCCGAGGATCTGCAGGTCCAGTGTGAGCACCAGTGCCGAACACTTGGCGGCCTTGGCGCGGTCGATCAGCGACTTCACGAAGCCACGGTCACGCATCACATAGAGCTGGAACCAGAACGGCTTGGTGGTCACGCTGGCGACGTCCTCGATGGAGCAGATGCTCATGGTGGACAGGGTGAAGGGGATGCCGAACTTCTCGGCCGCGATCGCGCCCAGCATCTCGCCGTTGGCCCACTGCATGCCGGTCAGGCCGGTGGGGGCGATGGCCACTGGCATGCTGACATCGTGGCCGATCATGGTGGTGCGGGTGCTGCGTTCGTCGACATTGATGGCCACGCGCTGGCGCAGCTTGAGCGAGGCCAGGTCCTTGGTGTTGGCGCGATAGGTGCTCTCGGTGTAGGAGCCGCTGTCGGCGTAGTCGTAGAAGGCCTTGGGGACACGTTTCTTGGCCAGCAGGCGAAAGTCTTCGATACAGGTCATGACCGGCATATTGTTTTCTCCGTAATTATTCAACGCGGCTTGGCGCCGCCGGGCGATGGTGGTGCAGACACGAACCGGAATCGGGACTGCTGATGCGTAATGCTGATGGACCGCTATCGTAGTGCATCGCCGGCATGGATGGGGTGAATCCCTTTGCCACCATCCATGAAAATTTTAGGGCAGGCCAGCCGGTGCGGGAGGTCTAGCCCGCCAGCAGCCTGGCCGCTGCAGTGCCGCTGCGCACCGCGCCTTCCAGCGTGGCGGGATAGTCGCCGGCCACGTAGTCGCCGGCCAGCGCCAGTCCGTCTGGCATGGCCGTGTTATCGGGTCGCTGCAGGCCGGGTGTGCAGGCGAAGGTGGCGCGCTTTTCGGTGATGACCTTGCTCCAGTGGGGTGTGGCCAGGGCCGGCTGGCCGAAGTCTTGTGCGAGCTGGCGGGTGATGCCCGCCGTCAGGGTGGCATGACCGTCGGCGATGGCCTGCCCGGCGGCGCTGACCACCACCGCCAGCAGGCCCTGCTCGCCGCCCAGTTGCCCGCGGTCGAAGACGAACTGGCCCCAGGCCTGGCGTTCCGGTGCGTCCAGCAAGGCCAGGAAGGGGGCCGGCAGGCGCATCTGCTGGCCATACTGCAGATAGCAGGTGGTGATGGGCTCATGTTCCAGGGCTTGCAGCAGGTGGGTGTCGTGCAGGCCGTCCAGCAGTTGCGCGGCAGCCTCGGGGCCGGTGGCCAGTACCACGCCGGAGAATTCGCCCAGGCTTTCGCCCTGGCGGTCTTCCAGGCGCCAGGTACTCGGCTCGCTGCCTGTCAGCAGGCGCATGACCGCCACGCCCGGTCGGACCAGCCCGCCATGGCGGGCCAGGTAGGCTTCGGTGGCATCGGGCAGCAGGGCGCCCAGGTCCAGGCGCGGGATCAGCATGTCGGAAGCGGCCCGGCGTGCGCCCAGACTGTCGCGCAGCACGTTCAGGAATACTCGCGCCGAAGCCCGTTCGGGTGGCGTGTTCAGGGCGGCGATGCACAGCGGGCGCCACATCAGGCGGGTGACGCGGTCAGTCTGGTCGAAGCGCTGGAGCAGGTCGGCCACGCTGCAATCCTCGTGCAATTGCCAGCCCATCCAGCGAGCCGTGGTGGAAAAGCGGGCCAAGGCCATCTTGTCCTCGCGCGCCAGTCCCTTGGCGCGCAGCAGGGCCACGGCCACATGCCAGGGCGCGGGCAGGCGTGGCGCAACGAAGTCCATGCCGTCGGCCTGGTTGGCCAGCGGGTAGCGCATCTGCAGGGGGAGTCGCAGCAGGGCTGCGGCGGGATCGACGCCGACCTGTTTCATGAGGGCCAGGGTGGCGCGGTAGGCGCCCAGCAGGATGTGCTGGCCATTGTCCAGCGTGCGGCCATCGAGTTCGAGGCGGCGCGCCCGGCCGCCCAGGGTGCGGGCGGCTTCAAACAGGCTGACCCGATGTCCGCCGGCGGCCAGCGCCACGGCAGCGGCGCAGCCGGCCCAGCCGGCACCGATCACGGCGTAGTGACGCGGGGCGTCGCTCATGCCGGTGTCGATCGCGGATCAGCCGAAGACATAGGTCTTCCAGGCCAGCCACAGCTTGCGGATGGGCGTGAGCGAGATGCGCTGGTTGAGCACGTGATAGCCATCGCGGGTGATCTCGTCGAGCAGGGTGCGGTAGATGGCGGCCATCATCAGGCCGGGGCGTTGGGCGCGCCGGTCTTCTTTGGGCAGCAGGGCGAAGGCTTCGTCGTAGACCGTCTGGGCGCGTTCCACCTGGAATTTCATGAGCGCCTCGAAACGCTCGCTGTGGCGGGCATTGAGGATGTCGGCGGCGGTGACGTTGAATTGCTGCAGTTCGTTGACCGGCAGGTAGATGCGGCCCTTGCGACCATCCTCGCCGACGTCGCGGATGATATTGGTGAGCTGGAAGGCCAGTCCCAGTTTTTCGGCGAAGAGCAGGGTGCCGGGCTGGGTGTGGCCGAAGATGCTGGCCGAGAGCACACCGACCACGCCGGCCACGTGCCAGCAATAGCGCTGCAGACCGGGATAATCGAGGTAGCGGCTCTGGTCGAGGTCCATTTCCATGCCATCGATGATGGCCTGCAGGTGCTCGCCCTTGAGCTGGTAGGTGGCCACATGGGGATGCAGGGCCTTGGTCACCGGGTGGGTGGGCTGGCCTTCCAGCATGGCGGCGATTTCCTTGCGCCACCACATCAGCTTGGTGCGCGCCACCATGGGATCTTCGATTTCATCGACGGTATCGTCGACTTCGCGGCAAAAGGCATACAGCGCCGTGATCGCCAGCCGGCGTTGCGGTGGCAGGAACAGGAAGCTGTAATAGAAACTGGAACCGCTGGCGGCGGCCTTCTGCTGGCAGTATTCGTCTGGAGACATGGATGCGTGGCTGCGGTTGATGCGGGCCGCAAACGCGCCATTGAGGCCTGTTGCGGCAAAGGCGCTATGCTAGCCGAGTGCGCCCGGCAGGGCAAATCGGGCTTTCCGCATTGGGCATGTATTGCGGCGCCTGACGTTGTCCTTTAAGCTCAAGCTGATGTCATCCGGAAAATAAATTCACATAACATCAAATCCGGATGAATTTTGCCGATAATGGAGAGGACGCACCGCCCACCGCAACGGCATTAAAGCTGCGGCGCAGCAAAAAGTCACCCCGAGCGGGACTGGACGACGTACAGGAGGCTGGAGACATCATGGACAGACTGGAAATCTTTCGTAATATCGCCTCGCAGGCCGGACGTGGGGAGCTGGTGTTCCCGGCCAACGTCAGCGCGTCGATCAAGCTGCAGAAGGCCCTGGCCGACCCCGATTGCCACCTGGAGCTGGCGGCCAAGCTGGTGATGGCCGAGCCGCTGGTGTCGGCGCGGACGGTCGCCATCGCCAATTCGGCGGCCTACAACCGTTCCGGCGGGGAAATCAACAATGTGCGGGCCGCGGTGATGCGCCTGGGGTTCCGTACCCTCAATACCATCACCACCTCGGTGATCGTGCGCCAGCTGGGCCGCACCATCAATAACCCGGGCATGCGCATCAAGTCCGCGCAGCTGTGGGAGCACTGCGCCCATGTGGCGGCCACGGCCTATGTGCTGACCTCCAAGCTGACCAAGGCTGACCCGGAGACGGCGATGTTTGCCGGCATCGTGCACGAGGTGGGGGGCTTCTACCTGTTGTCGCGTACCGATGATTACCCGGGCCTGCTCGACGGCGGTACCGAGGACTGGATGGAATACGGCGAAAAGATGATCGGCCGCGCCGTGCTCAAGAAGCTGGGCGTGCCGCAGCCGGTGGTGGATGCCATCGAATCGCTGTGGCACGGCGTACGGGTACTGCCGCCGCAGACCATCGGCGACGTGCTGTTGCTGGCCAAGGAGCTCTCGCCGGTGCCATCACCCCTGCAGCGCGCGGCTGTGGCCGAAGCCGGCATCGGCGGCGAGAACCTGGTGGATGACTACATCGGTGATCAATCGCTGCGTGAGATGCTGGACGATTCGGAAGAGCAGATCCGTACCTTGACGGCGGCGCTGCTGGTCTGAATCGATTGTCGTTGTTGCACACCCTTTGCGGGTGTGGATGCCGAGCCCCACAAGTCCCGCCCTGTGGGACTTTTTCATGTCCGGCCGCAGCTACCTGATCAGCCCGCGCCAGCCGACGATCAGCCAGTCGCGCTTGCCCAGCTTGGGACGCTGCCTGAAGACATCCCCCTGCACGCGTTCGATGCGCTCGAGGATGCGCAGGCCGCCTTGCACCACCATACGCAGCTCTAGTCCGATGCGCCCCGGCAGTCGGCGCGCCAGTGGTGCACCGGAGAGCATCAGTTCGCGCGCACGCTTGAGCTCGAAATGCATGAGCTGTTGCCAACGCGCTGCGTCAGAGGCTTCGGCGATGTCTTGCGGACTCACGCCGAAGCGCGCCAGGTCTTCCAGGGGGAGGTAGATGCGTTCCTTTTCCCAGTCGATGGCCACGTCTTGCCAGAAATTGATCAATTGCAGGGCACTGCAGATGGCATCCGAATCGCGCAGGTTCTCGTCAGTTGCTGCGCCGTAGAGGTGAAGCATCAGCGTGCCGACCGGATTGGCAGAGCGGCGGCAGTAATCCAGCAAGTCCTCGTAGCGGGCATAGCGGGTGGTCACTACATCCTGGCGGAAGGCCGAGAGCAGATCGCGGAACGGCTGCAGCGGCAGCGCATGGTCGGCGATGGTCTGCTGCAGGCGCTGGAAGATCGGCGTGGTGCAGGGGGTGCCGGCGGCGATCAGGTCCAGTTGTGCTTCGTAGGCCTGCAGGGCCGCCAGCCGCTGCGCCGGTTCGGCGTCGCCTTCATCGGCGATATCGTCGGCGCTGCGGGCGAAGGCATAGATCGCGCCCACCGCCGGGCGCAGGCGCGCCGGCAGCAGCAGCGAGGCCACGGGGAAGTTCTCGTAATGGTCGACGGCCATGGGGGGCGCTCAGAGTGGCGGACTCAGTCGAACTTGTCCTTGAGCAGCGCCTCAATGGTGGCGATGCGGGTTTCCACGGTCTCCAGCAGGGCCTTGGGCATGGTGCCGCCGGCATTGAGTTGCGCGGCAAGCGAGCGGGCGATGCCCATGGCGCCTTCGGTGAACTGCTTGCCATCCTTGGACAACACGGCCGCGGCCGTGAAGAGGGTGGAGAACAGGATCTGGTCGGCGGTGTTGTTTTCGATGAACTTGTTCAGCAGCGCATTGTGGCTTTGCTTGAGGGCGTCGAATTCTTCCTGGGTGGGCATGGGAGGTTCTCGGAGGTTGGGGCTGGACGGTGGGCGGTCTCAAACGGACGTGTGCCCCGCAAAGGCGCGGATTGTAGCAGCTATGGGGGTGATGTGGCGTTGCCGGGCGGCCGGTCGGGCGGTCGATTTCGATAGCAAGAAATCGAGTGGCGCCGAGCGGCAAGCCCCATAGAGTGCGGTCTCCGATGACAACAGAAGGAGAAACACCATGGCTCTACTGGCAGGAAAGGTCGCGCTCGTCACTGGAGCGTCAGCCGGGATCGGCAGGGCGACTGCCTTGCTATTGGCCGCGCAGGGCGCGTCGGTGATCCTGAATGCGAGGAACCGGGAAAGCCTGGAGCAGCTTGCGGCCACCATCAGCAGTAGTGGCGGCAAGGCAGGCGTGCTGGCAGGAGACGTCGGGCAGCCCACGACCCACCAGCAGTGCGTGGAGCTTGCCATGAAGGAGTTCGGCGGGCTGGACATCGCCGTCAACAATGCCGGGGCACTGGGAGCGCTCAAGCCGCTTGCGGAGATCACCCCGGATGAGTGGCAACATACCCTGCATGCCAATCTCACCGCTGCCTATCTCGGCGCGCGCAGCCAGATCCCGGCCATGCTGGCGCGTGGTGGTGGCGCCATCGTGTTCACCTCAAGCTTTGTGGGGACCAGCGCAGGCATTGCCGGCATGGCGGCCTATGGCTCGGCAAAGGCCGGGCTGATGGGGCTGGTCAAGGGCATTGCGGCGGACTATGCGGTGCAGGGGATACGGGCCAATGCCTTGCTGCCTGGTGGCGTCGATACCGACATGGGCGGCAGCCCGGAGCAGAAGCAGTGGGCTGCCGGCCTGCATGCGATGAAGCGGATCGCGCAACCGGAAGAGATCGCTGCAGCGGCACTGTTTCTGGTCAGTCCGATGTCCAGTTTCGTGACGGGCGCGGCGCTATTTGCGGATGGGGGAAACAGTGCGGTGAAGTGATGCGGCAGCGGGGCTGCGCTATCTGCTTGCGGGGGTGTTGGGGACACGATCGGCCTGCCTGACGGGATGGTTATCCTGTCTTGTCGGGCCGATGGTGGCGCTGCGTGATTCTGGTGCGAGGAGGGGGAATTGAATATCCTCACAAAAGCGTTCCAAGGCAGGTTTCAGAGTCAATCTTGTCATAATGTTGCCATTATGAAACCTGCCGCGCTGTTGCTTCTGGCGTATTAACGGAGCGGTTGATACTATTCCCGTCAATCTTTTGCTTCCCGGGCCTCAGGCGTCCATATGTTGAAATCTGTCTATATTCGTGTTGATTTGCTCGCAGAATTGACCCTCGCCATCTGACCCACTTTCCACTGCCTTCCGAAGGCAGCTACGCGGTCATACGACCCCTCATATCCCAGCTCTTTCAGGTCCAGGAACATCTGTTTCAGG
>NZ_JADWMY010000003.1 GCF_015767275.1 Herbaspirillum sp. AP02 | reverse complement strand
AAGTAGGGCCACGTTTATCACTCCGTTCTCCCGCTCGCTGTCTTGAGCAGGATTGTGGTCTAAACATGGGTCAACTTAGGATGCAAATTTCTGGCTTAAGTGGGTCAGTTTTCGATGCAATTCAACAGTCAGTCATAGGTCACGTCGCCAGGTAGCGTGGCAATCAATAACAGGAGGTATTGGCCACGCTACGGTGCCGCTTTATTTCTTCAGAAGCTCCGCCACCTTTGCCACACCGGCCTGGGCACACACTTCATCCTTGTCACCACCCGGCGAGCCGCCCACACCGAGCCCGGCGATCGTCTCGTCGCCCACCTTGAACGCCACTCCGCCAGGCAAGGCCGTGACATTCGGAGTGCTGGCCAGCGACTGAGCGAGCAGCGGCGGATACTTCGACAGGACACCGATATAGCCACTGGTCGTATCGACATGGAAGATCGGCCCCATGGTCACTACCGTATAGGCTTTGCGGAAACTGCTGTCCCTGGTGTGGATCACCGCATGGTCGCCACGCAGAACAACCTGCGGAGTCCCCGATACGTCAACGACCGTCGCGGTGACGTCATAGCCATTGGCTTTGCAGGTCTCCACGGCCGTCTGCGCGGCAATAACGGCCGCGTTCAGAGGCAGCCTCGCGCCGCTGATCGATACCTGCGCCTGAGCCTGTTCCTGAGACATCAGTCCGATGACGGCCACCATGACAGCGAGCGCCGACTTCCCTAGGTAAACTTTCGCATAAGGCGCACCAGCATCAGGCTGGAGACCAGGGTTACGTACAACTTTGTTCACGAGCTTCATTTCATTTATCTCACATGGATTAGTTTGAGCGGCCGAGAAAATCGGCAAGCAAAAATGCGAATCGGGGTTTTCTCCATCAGCAAACCGATTCGGCCATTTGGGTAGGCGGATCGTTTCACCTGAGATCAATCATGCGCCTGACAAATTCGAAGCGGAATGACGCAAACCCGACAAACATCTGATCAAGAAATGACTAGGCAAGGCGAACCATAAGGCGCGTTGACGCTGCGCCAATCAAAGCCTGTCCGGGCCGAGCGCCTGCTGGCAGAAGGGAGGAACACCAAACGTGATGACAGAACGCGGCAATAGACAAGCACAGCCGGCGCGATCTGCGCAGCTGCCATATTGGATGATGGTCAGGGTCCCAAGGGACTTACTCAGCAGGAATGCGTCCGAATTCCGCAAGCAATTTGCGCAGCTGTGGCACGGCATAATCAATGAATCGCCGTAGCTTGGCAGGGATCCCCTCTCTGGAGAGATAAACCACATGGATCGGGATCGGTTCAATCTCGAACGCTTGCAAGATGGTTTGCAGCTTTCCCGCGATGATTGCGTCGTGCACATCGTGCTCGAGAACAAATGTCACACCAATGCTGTCAATCGCGGCATCGACTGCGGCGTCCGGGGACGAAACGAGCAGTCGCGGCGTATCGGCAACCGTAAAGGCCTGTCCCGTATGACGACAGAGATAACGCCAGGGCGAAAGACTGGGACTGTCGAAGACGACACAAGGCAAATTGCGCAAGTCGTCGGGCGTCTGCGGGCGACCATACTTTTGCAGGAAAGCGGGACTCGCCACCGTCACCACCCGCAATGTCCCGACCCTGGTTGCGATCAAACTGCTGTCACGCAGCCGGCCAACACGGATTGCGACGTCGGCTCGCTCATCGACCAGGTCAATGACCCTGTCAGACTGTATCAAGCGAATGCGAATCTCGGGGTGCAGCGCCAGAAACTGATTGATGACCGGCAGCACTCTCAGACGCGCGACCTGTACCGGGGAAGCCACCACCAACTCCCCTCGCGGTGTCGTGAATTCGCCGGCGGCGCGTCTCTCCAGTTCATCCACTTCCTCGAGGATACGTTTGGCCACCACCACGTATTCATCCCCCGCATCCGTCAACGCGAGCTTGCGCGTCGTCCTGACGAGCAAGCGCGTACCCAGCGCGCTTTCCAGGTCATTGACGTTCCGGGTGAGCGTGGCAACTGGAATATTCAGTTTTCTGGCAGCGGCCGACAGGCTGCCCTCCTCCACCGCCGCCACCAGCATTGCCATGGCTTCTAGTCTGTCCAAGTGGCACTCTGAGAAAAATATGAAAAAGCAATTCTACTCTTGACGGCCCCCAATGATCCCAGCCCCGATCCGCCAGGACCAGGGCTGCTCCGCAGGGCGGCGAATCGTTTCCGCGCCTCAGAACTGGGTCAGTCCGCCATCGACCACCAGTTCGGTACCGGTGGTATACGACGAATCATTGCTGGCCAGGAACAATGCCGTCTTGGCGAGTTCCTCCGCTTGGCCGAACCGTTTGAGAGGAACCTTGTCGGTGATGCTCGCAGCGACCTGGGCCAGCACGTCGTCAGGCAGGCCGATCTTGCTGTAGAAGGGCGTGGCGATCGCGCCGGGGCTGACGGCATTCACGCGAATACCGCGCGATGCCAGTTCAGCACCCAGGGTGCGCACCAGGGAGCGCGTCGCCGCCTTGGTCGCTGCCAGGATGGACAGACCAGGATAGCCGATGGTGTTGAGGAAAGAAGTCGTGACGATCACGCTACCGCCCGCACTCATCAGGGCGGTGGTTTTCTGGATCGTGAAGAAGGTACCGGTGAAGTTCAACGCGATGTTGTCGTTGATGTAGTCCTCGGTGACCGCGTCGAGAGGGGCGACCGTGCTGGCGCCGGCGTTGGCAAACACCACGTCGATCTTGCCGAACTTGCGACGGGTCTCTTCTACCGCACGTTCGATGTCGGACACCTTGCGGATATCGGCCTGGATCAACACAGCCTTGCCATGGAGCGCCTTGCCCGCTTCGGCCAGACGTTCGGCGTTCGAACCGACCAACACGATGCTGGCCCCTTCCGCCTGGAACAGTTTTGCGGTTTCCAGGCCGATGCCTGAGGTGCCACCGGTGATAAATGCCACTTTGTTGCTGAGTTTCATGATGCGTTCCTTTGGATGAATATCGATGCGCTGGATCGCAATGCATCGGCTGGCAATGACGTCTCTTCGTCAGGTCTCCAGGCTGAATGCCTTGCTTGGAACGCATATTAGATCTCACCAATTTTTGGCGGAATCCTGCAAACATGAACAATATCTAATCGAAAAATGAATAAATGTTCAGGCCGGTACCGGCAACAACGACGAGCTGACTCCTGAGGCTCAGTCGACCGCGTGGCCTGCCCGCGACCATCTGCTATCGGCCAGCGGGAGACGTCCGCAAACCGGAGTTCTTGCGCCCGGTGTCATATTGGCGGACCTTTGAAAGGCGGCCCGTCATCCCCATGATGCAGGCCGCCCACAACACGCATGCATCCATCCAGCTACAGCACCGATGATTACTGGAAGCGGTATCAGGTCTTACTCCCTGAATATGCGCGTATCGGTGATCACGATGCCCCGGCCGAGTCCTACTTTTCGTGGCGCGATGCCGACATCCATCTTGATCGTTTTGCTTGCGATACGTCGCCACTGCTGTTCGATCATTGCCCGATACTGCTGCTGCACTGGGCAGGAGATAGATGAATGGACGCCCTCCCTCTCTCCATCCCAACACCCGAACAGTCTGCCTAACCAGCAAACGCCGGCTGATTCGCTACGCTCTTGCGTCCTTTCATTCTCTCGTACCAGGAAAGAAGCGCTCTGCATTCCGCTGGAATCTCCAGCTTCACGATGGCGGCAAATACCAGGCCGCCAATGAGGGTGATGTCGGCCATCGAAAAACTCTCTCCCGCAACGTACGCGTGTCGCTGCAGCACCTTGTCAAGGTAATGCATACCCCGGATCGCCTTGTCACGTTGACGGAATCCCCACTCCGGATTTTGATACAGCTCCACCAACGGCCCCAGGCCGGGTGTGCCGTGGTGGAAATAGACGCTGATGGCGTCCAGCACTTCGATCTCCACCCGCTTGCTCATCATGTGGATCAATCCCTGCTCCAGTGGCGTATTGCCTGTCAGGCTGGGCGAACCGTCCAGCGTATCGAGATACTGCGTGATGGCAGTGCATTCCGCGATGAGCGTGCCATCTGCCAGCTCCAGGACGGGCAGCGTGCCCGAGTAATTCTTTTGCGCGATGAATTCCGGCGTCTTGTGCTCGCCCTTGTACAGATCGACCATCTTGAACTGGACCTTATCTTGCAGCCCCTTTTCTGCGATGGCGATGCGAACGCGTGTCGGGTAAGGACCTACGGGGAAGTCGTAGATCGTCATGGAGGGAGAGCTATTGGGCTCAGCGTGTGTCGGGGTGGATGTCATTGCCTGCTCCTGGAATCAATGAAAAGAAAAAAGACCTGATCGAAACCTACCTAACGTTCGATAGGTTAACGATATTGCGTTATACTCCGGCGTGTCAACGCTTTTTTTGCAAGGAGCCACAGTGAAAATCGAAGCAGGAGCCAACTCAAGGGAAAAGATCCTTGTGGAGGCCACGAGGATTGCGCAGGCGCATGGCTACAATGGGCTGAACGTTCGCGATCTGGCTAGCGCCGTCGGTATCAAGGCGGCCAGCGTCTATCATCATTTCGCCAGCAAGGCGGCGCTT
Source organism: Herbaspirillum sp. AP02 (assembly GCF_015767275.1). Taxonomy (GTDB): domain Bacteria; phylum Pseudomonadota; class Gammaproteobacteria; order Burkholderiales; family Burkholderiaceae_D; genus Herbaspirillum. The sequence continues at coordinate 388,894 of NZ_JADWMY010000003.1, read as the reverse complement.
GGCGCTGCAGTAGCCAGGCGCTACTGGGAAGATTCCGAGGCGACGCTACGGACGATAGAAGAAACCGCAGGCTCCCCGCTGGAATGCCTGCGCAGATATCCCGACACCTTCCGTACTGCCCTTGACCGGGACAATCGCATCTGCCTGTGTAGTTTCCTGGCAGCCGAAATGGACGATCTTCCCGAAGAGATCAAGAGTGAGGTGCGAAAATTCGCCGAGGTCAATGTCGCGTGGTTGAAACGTATGCTTGTCAGTCAGGCCGCGATACCTGCCAAGGAATGCGGCAGCCGCGCAGAAGCCATTTTTTCGGCAATCGCAGGCGCCCAATTGATCGCCCGGAGCCGAAGCGATGTTTCGGTGTATGACCAGCTCATTCGCAGTTATCTCTCTGCCGGATTATTACCGGGAAAGAAATGAAGCCAGTCTGACGACAGACAGTCGTTACCGGGAGGTCAACTGCGCGCATGGTCGGGGATGGATTCTCTACAAGGCCGGCTCCCGTTCAGATAAACCGGTTTCCTCGCACCAATCCTCCCGGGAACCCGTGAAAAATCCCCCGGATCAATGCCTCCGCACCGCCCGCCAACAAACCGATCTTTTTTCTACCAAGAGCAGTTTCATTTTTTTGGCAGAGCCTATATAATCGCCCCTCTTCGGAATTCGGCAGCCCTGCCAGGCAGGAAAACCCGCCCCCGAACCAGACAAGAACACCCCAAAAAGGCCCTCCCCAGCGAGGGCCTTTTTTTATGGGCCGCGTTTTTGCAAACAATTTACGCAACACCGCCAGAAACCCCGTCATTACAGGAAACTTATCCACGATTTATGTGCATAAATTTGTGGATAACCCATTTCCCCGATGCGCAAGCGGCGTCCCCGCCTGCCCTCCCAATAAACCGCACAAAAAATAGGCAGTCCGGCCAGGGTCAGTCTTCCCGCGCTGACGATCTCTTGCCCTTGGTCATGATCGCATCGCGCAACGCCTGGGCCAGCGTCGCTGCGGCCGGGTTGAGTACCCGTCCCTTCAAACTGATCAGGCCCATGGCGCGGCTGAGGACCGGGCTGGTTACCGGGCGCGCCACGATGCCCTTGTAGGGGGCGTTACGCAGCGCCAGCTCCGGCAGCAGGGCTACGCCCAGGCCGGCGGCGACCAGGCTGATGGCGCCGGCCACGTGGTTGGTCTCGTACTGGATCACCGGGCGCTGCGGTACGCGGGCGAAGGCATTGTCGATCAGGCTGCGGTTGCCGCTGCTGGACGAGACCGAGACCAGCTTTTCCCCGGCCAGCGATTTCCAGTTCAGGGTGGCATGCACTGCCAGTGGATGATGGGCCGGCATGACCGCCAGGTAGCGCTCGCGGGTCAGCTCCTCGAAATCGATCTCAGCCTCCTGTGCGCCGATGAAGTTCACGCCGAAGTCCGCCTCGCCCTTGCGCACGCTCTCCAGTACGTCAGCCGCGCTCTCGTCGATGATGCGCACCCGCACATTGGGATGGCTGCGCGCATAGGGCTTCAATACCAGCGGCAGCAGGTTGTTGGCCACCGAAGGCACGCAGGCCACCGTCACATGCTGGCGGCGTTGCGCCATGCCCTGCTCCACACTCTTGACGGCCAGTTCCAGTTCTTCCATCACCGCCTGGGCATGCACCAGGAACAGCTCGCCCGCCGGGGTCAGGGAAACGCGCCGAGTGGTGCGGTCGAACAGGCGTTCCTGCAGCGCCTGTTCCAGGTTCTCGATGCGCCGGCTCAGCGCCGGCTGGGTGATGAACAGGCCCTCGGCCGCCGCCCGGAAGCTGGATTGGCGCGCCACGGCGATGAAAGCCTGTAATTCGGAGGTCTCGATATTGATGCGCATTTTTTATCAATCCCAAGATTAAATGCAATTAACTTTTCAAAGGATACTCCGCACACTGCCGGGCTAGTTCAAATTAAAAACGCCAATCGGAGATCCCATGAAAAGCATCCTCACCCATTCCGTCCTCCAGCGCAGCGTGCTGGCCCTGGTCATCGGTGCTGCCAGCAGCCTGGCCACCGCAGCCGATATCCACGTGGTCAGCTCAGGCGGTTTTGCCGCCGCCTACAAGGCACTGGCCCCGGACTTCGAGAAGAAGACCGGCCACAAGCTCATCTCCGGCTGGGGCCCTTCCATGGGCGAAACCCCGCAGGCCATCCCCAACCGTCTCAAGCGCGGTGAACCTATCGACGTGGTGATCATGGTCGGTGACGCGCTGGACAAGCTGGTGGCCGAGGGCAAGGTGTCGCGCTCCGAGCACAAGCTGCTGGCGCTCTCGCGCATCGGTCTGGCGGTCAAGGCCGGCGCACCCCGGCCTGATATCTCCACGCTGGATGCCTTCAAGCGCACGCTGCTGACGGCGCACTCGGTGGTCTATTCGGATAGCGCCAGCGGCGTATTCCTCTCCACCAAGCTGTTCAAGCGCCTGGGCATCGACCAGCAGATGGCCTACAAGGGCCGCATGATCCCCGCCGAGCCGGTGGGTGAAGTGGTGGCGCGCGGCGAGGCAGAAATCGGACTGCAGCAGATCTCCGAGCTCAAGCCGATCAAGGGCATTGACATCATCGGCCCCATCCCCGAAAGCGCGCAGCAGCTTACTCCGTTCTCCGTAGGCGTCGTGGTCGGCACCAAGGAGCCGCAGGCCGCCAGGGAACTGCTGCAATACCTGGCCTCGCCGGAAGCCGAGGCGGCCATCAAGGCCTCCGGCCTGGACCCGGCGCCGCGCTGATCGACGGCTGATCCAGCGCCTGAATAAAGAAAGAAGAGAGAGACCGACATGACCACAAGCACAACAAACACAAAAAGCATCCAACACTCCAAGCTGTCCACCGTCCTGCGGGTGACCAGCGGCAACTTCCTGGAGATGTTCGACTTCTTCCTGTATGGCTTCTATGCCAGCTACATTTCGAAGACCTTCTTCCCGTCGGACAACGAGTTCGTCTCGCTGATCCTGACCTTCGGCACCTTCGGTGCGGGCTTCCTGATGCGTCCCCTGGGCGCCATCATCCTGGGTAGCTACATCGACCGCGTCGGCCGCCGCCAGGGCCTGATCGTGACGCTGGCCATCATGGCCATCGGCACACTGCTGATCGCCTTCGTGCCGGGCTACGCCACCATCGGCGTGGCCGCGCCCATCCTGGTGCTGACCGGGCGGCTGCTGCAAGGGTTCTCGGCGGGGGTGGAACTGGGTGGCGTGTCGGTCTATCTGGCCGAAATGGCCACGCCTGGCAACAAGGGCTTTTATGTCAGCTGGCAGTCCGCCAGCCAGCAGGCGGCCATCATGGCCTCCGCCCTGATCGGCTATCTGGTCAGCCAGTCGCTGGCACCGGCGCAGATCAGCGACTGGGGCTGGCGCATTCCCTTCTTCATCGGCTGCCTGATCGTACCGGCCATCTTCATCATCCGCCGTTCGCTGCAGGAGACCGAGGAATTCCTGGCCCGCAAGCACCATCCGCGCTTTGGCGAAATCATGGCCTCCATCGCACAGAACTGGAAGATCGTGGTGGCCGGCATGATGATGGTGGTGATGACGACCGTGTCCTTCTATCTCATCACGGTCTACACCCCCACCTTCGGCAAGAACGTGCTCAAGCTGTCGTCCTCGGATAGCCTCATCGTCACCTTCTGCGTGGGCCTGTCCAACTTCTGCTGGCTGCCCATCATGGGCGCGCTGTCGGACCGCGTGGGGCGCCGCCCGGTGCTGGTGGCCTTCACGGTGCTGACCCTGCTGACCGCCTACCCGATCATGTCGTGGCTGGTCTCGGACATCAGCTTCAAGAACCTGCTCATCACCGAACTGTGGTTGTCCTTCCTCTATGCCAGCTATAACGGCGCGGCCGTGGTGGCGCTCACCGAGGTGATGCCGGCGCATGTGCGCACGGTCGGTTTCTCGCTGGCCTACAGCCTGGCTACTGCCATCTTCGGCGGCTTCACGCCGCTGGTCTCGACCTGGCTGATCGAGACCTCAGGTGACAAGGCAGCACCGGGTTACTGGATGAGCTTTGCCGCCCTCTGCGGGCTGATCGCCACACTGGTGCTGTATCGCGGCAAGGCCGCGACAGCTTCCTCATCGTCCACCTCGGCGGCCTGAAGCATCGTCCGCTCCGGTCGCACGTCATGCAGCCGGAACACACCCACCAGCTCACGTAGCCGCTGCGACTGGTCCTGCAAGGACTGGGCCGCGGCGGCGGCCTGTTCCACCAGCGCCGCGTTCTGCTGGGTGGTTTCATCCATGTGGGTGATGGCGTGATTGACCTGTTCGATACCGGCGCGCTGTTCCTGCGTGGCCATGCTGATCTCGCCGACGATGTGCGACACCCGTCGCACGCTGTCCACCACCTCGCCCATCGTGGTGCCGGCCTGTACCACCAGGCGCCCACCGGCATCCACCTGCGCCACCGAATCATCGATCAGCGCCTTGATCTCCTTGGCCGCCGTGGCCGAGCGCTGGGCCAGCGAGCGCACTTCCGAGGCCACCACTGCAAAGCCCCTGCCCTGCTCGCCGGCACGCGCCGCCTCCACCGCCGCATTGAGCGCCAGGATATTGGTTTGGAATGCGATGCCGTCGATCACGCCGATGATGTCGACGATGCGGCGCGAGGCCTCGCTGATGCCCTGCATGGTGCTCACCACCTGCTGCACCACTTCCCCGCTGCGCGCCGCCACGCCGGAGGCATCCGAGGCCAGTTGGTTGGCCTGCTGCGCGTTCTCGGCATTCTGGCGCACGGTGGACGTCAGTTCCTCCATCGCCGCCGCCGTTTCTTCCAGTGATCCGGCCTGCTGTTCGGTGCGCGCCGAGAGGTCCAGGTTGCCACCGGCGATCTCGGCCGAGGCGGTGGCGATGGTCTCGGCCCCGCCGCGCACATCGGCCACGATGCGGGTGAGACTGCCATTCATCTGGCGCAAGGCCTCCAGCAACTGGCCGATCTCGTCACGCGCGCCGGCCCGGATCTCGCTGCACAGGTTGCCATCGGCCACCTGCTGCGCCACCTCCACTGCATGGCGCACCGGGCGCGTGATGGAACGCGTGGTCCACCAGGCAAAGCCGCCACCCAGCAACACCGCCAGGGCAGCGATGGCCAGCATGATCAGGGTCTTGCCGTGGTATTGGTCGGCGGCTTCCTGGCCGCTGCGCTCCATCATCATGGTGCCCACCGAAATATAGCTTTTGAGGCGGGCGATGTACTTGTCCTGGTCCTGGCGCAGGCTGGTCATCAATAGCTCGGTGGCATCCATGGTGGCGCCGGTGGAGGCCAGTTGCAGGAAACGCTGCTGGCCCTGCCGGTAGCTGGCACGCAGGGACAATATCTCGGCGAAGGACTTGCGGCCCTGCTCGCTGGACAGGCGCGCCTGCAGTTTGCCGAGATCTCCGCCGATGGCGGCTTCCCCCTTGTCGATGCGGGCGATTTCCTCGATCAGTTTCTGGTGGTCGTCCAGCAGCAGCAGGTTGCGCATGGCGCTGGCATTCTCGCTGATGCGCAAGAGCACGTCATTGGCCAGCAAGACCTGCGGGTAGCGGTCTTCGACGATCTGGCGCGTGCCCTGGTGCAGCGTGGACAGGCTGGCGATGGCCAGTCCCGTGATCCCGGCCAGCAGCGCCAGTACCAGTCCGAAGCCCAGTCCAAGACGGGCGCCCAGTTTGAGATTTGCAATCATGAGGCTTTCTCCGCAACGCAAGAATGCCAGGGGGACGATGTGCTGATGCCCACCGGCAATGAATTCGGTTTGGATAAAAAAATGGCGGAGAAAGAGGACTTCCTCCGCCCAAGGCACTACGAAATCCCAACCCGCTCCAGGGTCGGAATACGCAAGACAAGACTATTCACAGAAGGTAATGCCAGCCATCCAAAGATGGCCTTAGAACGAGTGGTGCATGCCGATGGTGGTGACCAGTTGGCCCTGGCCGCCGGAGACACCGGTGGAACCGCTGGCACCGGTACCGTTCATGACGGCAAAGCGCGCATCGCCGCCGGCACGCTGGTAGGCGGCCTGCACGTACCACTGGGTGCGCTTGGAGAACTCATGCACGTGCGACAGGCTGAAGGTGTTCCAGCGCGCGCCTTCCAGCTTGGACAGGCCATAACCGAAGTTGATGGTGTCCAGCGTGGCATAGCGCCAGGCCGCGCCCAGGTCCAGGTTCTTCTGCTTGGGCGTGGCGCCGCTGGGCATGGCCAGCTTGACCTGGGTGTAGGCGGTGTTCAGGCGCACGCTGCCGATGGTGTAACCCAGGCCGCCGGCGGTGGTGGTCAGGCTGTTGAAGACCGTCGCCGCATTGCCCAGGCCGACGCTGCTGAGGAAGGTACCGGCGTAACCGGCGGCACGGTTGTTCAGCTTGGAATACGCCAGGGCCGCGCGGAACGGGCCATTGGTGTAGGTCGCACCGGCGCTGACGTTGCGACCGTTGCTGCTGTCGCCGGCCACTTCGCCGAAGCCGTACATCAGGCTGCCCTGGAAGCCGCCTGCGGTGGGCGAGGTATAGCGCACCGCATTGTCGGACTGGTAGGTGTTGGCGAGGCTGTCCAGGTTACCCGGGTGGAACAGGTACCAGTTGGTCAGCTGGAAGCCGTTGGACAGCTTGCCCACGTAGTCGAACACCACGTCCGGCATGTGGCCCAGGGTCACCGCGCCGAAGTCGCCGGACAGGCCGATGGTGCTGTAGCGATTGAACAGCTTGGAGGAATTGGGCGTGCCGCCGGTGTCGGTGTAGAAGCCGGCTTCCAGCTGGAAGATCGCCTTCAGATTGCCGCCCAGGTCCTCGGTGCCACGAAAGCCGATACGATCCGGCTGCATCGTGCCCTGATCCAGGCGCGACACCGATCCGCCATTGAGGTTGTTGATATAGGCCACGCCAGCATCGAGGCTGCCGTAGATGGTGACGCTGCTCTGCGCAAAGGCAGCTGTCGATAGACAGGATGCCGCTGCGGCAATCATTAACTTCTTCATCAAACTCCCCTTCAACGAATAAAGTCCAAACATGCGGCCAGGCCGCTTGCACTCACTGCTCCCCGGCGCCCCGTGCGCAGGGAAGGTGACTTCTGCCGACAAGCGCTGCGCCCTGTCCCGCATGGTCGGCGGGCGCCGCTTGCCAGGTGGTGCGTGATCCGGTGTTATCTGTTTCACCTATGGATCGACGTTCCACAAAATTCATCAGGCTCAAAAAAATGCCCGGTGCCTGAGCACGGGCATGGGGCCGGGCAAATGCTGCCCGGGCCACGCTGCATTACAGATCCAGATCCAGCTACAGGTCCAGCACCAGGCGTTGTCCCTTGCAGCCGGATACGCACACCATCATGGTCTTGCCGGAAGCGCGCTCGGCCTTGCTGAGCACGCCGTCGCGATGTTCCAGTTCACCCTCCAACACCTTGGTCTCGCAGGCGCCGCAAACCCCTTCGCGGCAGCTGTGATCGACCGCAATGCCGGCATCCAGCAAGGCGTCCAGCAGCGACTTGCCGGCCGGGACGGTGACGCTGGACTTGCTGCGCGCCAGTTCGGCCACGTAGCTGCCGGTCTGGACCGCCTCCACCTTTTCGGCGGCAAAGCGTTCGATGTGCACGTTGGGCAGGCCCAGTTCTTCGCACAGGTTTTCGAAGGCGTTGAGCATGGGCGTCGGCCCGCAGCAATAGAAATGTGCGTCCTTCGGATGCGCGGCGAGGAAAGCCTGCAGGTCAGGCGGCGCGCCGGCCTCGTCATCGAAGTGGCTGGACACACCCGGCTCGCCCAGCAGCTCGGCGGTGAAGGCCGCTTCCTTGCGCGAGCGGGCGCAGTAGTGCAACACCGCTTCCCGACCCTGGGCGCGCAGGTGGTGATACATGCAGGAGATCGGCGTGATGCCGATGCCACCGGCGATCAGCACCGACAACGGCGCCGCGTCTTCCAGCGGGAAATTGTTGCGCGGTGCCGAGATGGTGAGGCTGGCACCGACCCGCAGTTGTTCATGCACGTAGCGCGAACCGCCGCGACTACCTCGGTCGTAGAGCACACCGACCACATAGCGATGCCGCTCGGTCGGCGAGTTCGACAGCGAATAGCTGCGCACCAGGCCATTGCCCAGGTGCAGGTCGATATGCGCACCGGCCTCGAAGGCCGGCAGCTCGCCGCCCTCGGGCAGGCGCAGTTCGACGCTGACCACGCCTTGCGCTTCAAAGCGCATGGCCTGCACGCGCACGGAAATAAGAGGACTGCTCATGAATGCACCACCATCACATCAGATTGTTCAAACCGCCTCGTGTCACTTGCTGCCACTTGCATCAACCGCCCACTGCCTGCCGCAGGTCCACACCCAGGCGCGCGAAGGCATCGATCTCCACCGTCAGTTCCGGAAACACCAGTGCGCTCACCGCCACCAGCGTCGAGCACGGATAAGGCGTACCGAAGAAGTCGCGCCGGGCGCGTCCTACCTCGTCCTTGTGCGCGATGTCGGTGACATAGATCACCAGCTTGGTGATGCTGCCGACGTTGCCGCCGGCGGCTTCCACCAGATCGCGGATCTTGCCCAGCACCACCAGTGTCTGCTGGTAGGTGTCCAGCGTCTGCTGGCGCGAGGCCGGATGTGCGGTCATGCCGGACATCACGATCTCGTCACCCACCACCAGGCAGTTGGACCAGGTGGCCGTGGCCAGTTCGGGGACCTTGTCGGTCTTCACATGGCGCACGGCGACCGGGCTTGCTGCGTGGTTCATGCTGCCTTCACCGGCGCCTTGGCCGCGGCCAGTTCTTCTTCCCGCGCCAGCTGGGCCTTGGCCAGACCACGCAGATGACGACGCAGGCGCACGATGCCCATGTCGTGCTGGTACAGCATCTCGCGCTGGTTGGCGTCGGGCTCCATCAGTTCCAGCACCACGCGGTCCTGTTCCAGCACGTTCCAGTGGCGCGCTTCCAGGCGGTTGCGGTAGAGGAAGCGCCAGGTGTCGCGCTGCCAGCCGGACAGCTTGCGGCAGCGCCAGTGGAACACCGCGGCGATGTTGTCCACGATGGGCGTGTAGCTGCCGATGATGACGAAGCTGCCGCCCGGGCCGCCGGTCTTGGGATAGGGAATGGCCAGGCGCATCCAGTGCAGGTCGGTATCGCCCCATTCGGTCCAGTCGAAGTTGACGTCGCGCTGGCCTTCCTTTTCGAAGACGAAGCCGATGTCGGTCTCGCGGATGCCGAAGCTGGCAGTGTTGTCGCCTTCGGCCATGGAGTGCGACTGCTTGTGCAGGAAGGTGCCGTGCATCGGGTCCATCACGTTGTCCAGCACGTAGCGGTAATCACCCTTCCATTCGGTGTAGCACAGGAAGTTGGAATACTCGGGGCTGGTCAGTTCTTCCGGCAGGCGCAGCGGCGGCGGGGTGTCGACGTCTTCCATGCTGTTGTAGAGGAAGATGGCGCCGGCCGCTTCGGTGACGTGGAAGCGACGCGTGGCCTTGGCCCCTTCCAGCTTGCAGCCGGGGCTGCCGGGTACGCTGGTGACCACGCCGTCGAAGCGCACCTGCACGCCGTGGTAGCCACAGGCGATGCGGTCCCCCATGGGGATGCCCATGGAGAGCGGCGCGCCACGGTGCGGGCAGTGGTCTTCCAGGGCATGCAGCTTGCCCGAGGGCTCGCGCCAGAATACGAACTTCTTGCCCAGGCGGCGCAGCGAGACCGGCTTCTCGGCCACGAACTCGGACGGGCAGATCGGGTACCACAGGTCTTTCAGGCCGACGGCGAGGACGGCGTCGACGGGATCATTGGCGGTGGTTCTCATTTGGATACTCTCCTGTAGGCTGGCTTGGCGTCTGGACGGATCAGGCGGCCAGGCGGGCAATCTCTTCCTGGAAGTTGGCGGCGGTCCACACGCCCTGGTTGTAGGGGCAGCTCGGGCCGGTACGGTTCAGGTGTGCCACCAGCGCATCCAGTTCGTGGATGCCAGCGGCATAGGCGCGCTCGATGGAGTCGCCCAGCAGGTCTTCGAACTGGGTCGGCGCACGGCGACGTGCCTGGTGCGGATTGAGATAGACATCGGTAACAGTTGCAACCATCATTGGCCTCCATTTCTGACGCGCTCGCGGATACGCTCGCGCACGGGAACAAAATCGTAAGTGGGGTAGCACTCGGTACGGAACACGCCCCAGGCCGAGCGCTCCAGCTCGACATTGACTTGCGGCAGCAGCGCCGGCGGCAGCGCCAGGGTGACGATCTGGCCCAGGCCCATGGCCACGGTCCAGGACACCACGCGACAGCCTTCCACCGGGAAGCGCTCCCACCAGTCCATCTGCTTCATGTGCGCCTGGATCTGCTCCAGGTTCTTCGACTGGTCATGCCTGAGCAAGATGGTCAGGAGCATGCGGTCGGAGTGGGTCTCTGCACTCATCGCTGGCTCACGCAGGGACGGCGGTGGATTCAGGCTGCGCATCCAGCGGCGTGGTCCAGGCGTCATAGCCATAGACCCAGTCGGCGTTGCCGCCCTCGCGCAGCCAGTTGTTGCCACGTGAACCGATCTGAATCTTCGAGGCGCGTTCCATGCGCAACTGCGCATAGGCATGCAAGGATCCTGCCACCTGCTCCAGCGTGGTGACCTTGGCCAGACAGCGCGCCAGCACCACCGCATCCTCGATGGCCATGCCGGCGCCCTGCGCCATGAACGGCATCATCGGGTGGCAGGCATCGCCCAGCAGCGCCATGTTGCCGCGCGCCCAGGCCGGCAGCGGATCGCGTTCATACAGCGCGGTCTTGAGCACTTCGTCGCAGGCGTCCAGCAAGGCCGTGGCGTCGGGGTGGAAACCGGCGTAGCTATCGCGCAGTTCCTGCACGTTGCCCGGGGTGGTCCAGGATTCCAGGTGCCAGCTTTCTTGCGCGGTGGTGGCGAAGATGAAGATGTCTTCACCGCGATTGAGCGGGAAGGTCACGATCTGACTTTCCGGGTTCGGTCCCCACCACTTGGTGAAGGCCTGCAGATTGGGCACGCCGGCCACGCGGGAGGCCGGCACCACGGCGCGGAAGGCCACCACGCCGGTGAAGCGCGGGCTCTCGGCACCGAACATGGCAGTGCGTACGGCAGAGTGGATGCCGTCGCCACCGATGAGCACGTCCACGCGGTCCGTGCTGCCATCGGTGAAGTGCAGATGGATGCCATCGCCCTCTTCGCTGATCTGCTCGGCGCGCTTGGCAAAGCGCACCTGCTCCAGCGGGAATACCTCGGCCAGCGCCGCCAGCAGGTCGGCACGGTGGATGGTCAGTTGCGGTGCGCCGTATTTCTGCTCGGCGGTGTCGCCCATGGCCAGGCGCGAGGTTTCCTCGCCGCTGTCCCAGGTACGGCTGATGCGGTGGGTGGGACGGGCGGCGGTGCGGCGCACGGCCTCGGCGATGCCCAGTCCATCGAGTGCACGCACTGCGTTGGGGGTGAGGTTGATATCCGCGCCCACGCGCAGGAATTGCTTGGACTGTTCATACACCACCACCTCATGGCCCGCGCGCTGCAGGGCGATGGCGGCGGTCAGGCCGCCGATGCCGGCGCCCAGGATTCCGATCTTGAAGGACATCTGGATCTCCTTTCTACAAATGACGGATTGCCGTCTTACTTGCCGGCCGGCGCGCGGTCGGTCAGGAACTTGCCGCTGGGGCCTTGCGCATTCTTCTGGCGGCGGGTGTTGCCGTCGATGCCGCCATCGATGGCCCATTCGGCGAACACGGTCGGGCCGGGTTCGAAGTCACGCGGCTCCCAGTGGGCATCGAGCTGGTCTTCGTCGGCGTAGTATTCGATCAGGCCGCCGGCCGGATTCTTGAAGTACCAGAAGTAGGCCGAGGAAATCGGATGACGGCCCGGACCCAGTTGGGTATCCCAGCCCTTGCGCGACATGTGCATGCCACCGCCGAAGACTTCATGGATGTCGCGCACGGTGAAGGCAACGTGGTTCAAGCCCGACCTTGCCTCCGGCGGTTGCAGCAGGAAGATGTCGTGATGCCCGCCGACATCGGCGCAGCGCAGGAAGGCGCCGCGTTCCGGATAGCGGTCCGAGGGCACGAAGCCGAAGTTCTCGCAATAGAAGCGTTCGCAGGCCTTGACGTCCTTGACGAAGAACACCACGTGGCCCACCTCGATGGGCGTGGCATGTTCGTAGATGGGGCTGCGCTGGTTGATGCGGTTCTTTTCGTTCCAGGTGTTCATGCGTGCGCATTCGACCTCGACATCGCGCTTGACCGAGACCTGGAAGCGCACCGCCAGGCCATTCGGATCGGTGCAACCGACGCGCTTGCCGTCATTGACGTAGCCCGGCAGAGCAGCGATGCGGTCGGCGAACTTGTCCAGCACGGCGGCCGAGGACACGCCCCACACCACCTCGCGCAGGGTCGGTCCGGCTTCGATGGCCGGCGGCAGGCCGGGATCGGCGCTGTCGCGCACGATGACGCGGCAGCCGTTCTGCGATTCGAAGACCAGTTCGGCCGCGCTTTCCTGCGCCAGCAGCATGCCCCAGTCGAGGAAGAACTGGCGGCAGGTCGGCAAGTCGTCCGCGCCGTAGATGATTTCGTCGATACCCAATACGTCCATGTGTGTCTCCAATACGTGTTCAGGGGGGCGGCGCTCTTAGCCGGCCCAGGGCAAGGGCTGTTCGTTCATGCCCCAGTACATGGCCTTCTGCTCCATGTACTGCAGGATGCCCAGCCTGCCCTTCTCGCGACCCAGGCCACTGTCGCGCCAGCCGCCGAAGGGGGTCGAGATCGAGAATTGCTTGTAGGTGTTGATCCAGACATTGCCGGCCTGCACTGCGCGGCCGATGCGCCAGGCGCGCTTGTAGTCACGCGTCCAGATACCGGCGGCGAGCGCGTAGACGCTGTCGTTGGCTTGCCGGATCAGGTCGTCTTCGTTGTCGAAGGGCATGGCCACCAGCACCGGCCCGAAGATTTCTTCCTGGCAGATGCGTTGCTCATTGCTGACGCCTTCGATGATGGTCGGGGTGTAGTAGTAACCACGTTCGAACTGCGCACCCTGCGGACGCACGCCACCGGTGCGGATGCGGCCGCCATCGGTGACGCCGATGTCGACGTAGCGCTCGATGCCTTCGCGATGGCGGGCGGTGATCAGCGGCCCCATCTGGGTGCGCTCGTCGGCCGGATCGCCCACGCGCAGTGCGGCGGCGCCGGCAGCCAGGCGTTCCATGAAGCCGTCATACAGCGAGCGCGCCACGAACAGGCGCGAGCCGGCGATGCAGGATTCGCCGGAACTGCTGAAGATGCCATACAGCACACCGGCCACGGCATGGTCGAGATCGGCATCCTCGAACACCATGGTGGGCGACTTGCCGCCCAGTTCCAGCGAGACCGGCATCATCTTGTCGGCGGCGATGTGGGCGATGTGCTTGCCGGTGGTGGTGCCACCGGTGAAGGAGACGCGCTTGACCAGCGGATGCAGGGTGATGGCGTCGCCGATCACCGAGCCCTTGCCCGGCAGCACGCTGATCATGCCGGCCGGCACGCCGGCTTCGATGCAGATGCGCGCCAGTTCCAGCGCGGCCAGCGGGGTCACCTCGGCCGGCTTGACCACCACTGCATTGCCGGCAGCCAGGGCCGGCGCCATCTTCTGCGCCTCGCTGGCGATCGGCGAATTCCACGGCGTGATGGCGGCCACCACACCCATGGGTTCATACACGCTCATGGTGAGGTTGTCGCCACGCATGGGCGTGAGGGTTTCTTCCAGGGTTTCACAGGCGGCCGCGAAGAACTGGAAGGTAGCGGCAGCGCTGGCCACCAGATTGCGCGTCTCGCTGATGGGCTTGCCATTGTCCAGGCGCTGCATCTGCGCCAGCGCTTCGCCACGTTCGCGGATCAGCTGCGCCACGCGGTACAGCACGGCGGCACGTTCATGCGGCTTCTTCTGCGCCCAGCCGCTGGTGCGGAAGGCGTGGTCGGCACCGGCGATGGCCTCTCCCACATCAGCCACGCTGGCCGCATTCAGGTAGGCCACCGGCTCACCCGTGGCCGGGTAGAGCGTGGCATAACGGTCGCCGCCACCCAGTCGCCATTGACCGGCGATGCAGATCGGCAGCGTTTCGTTCAGATTCATCATGGTCGACATGTCCTTGCGATGCTCAGATATTCAACTGCTCAGATCGACAGCGCATGGGCACGATTGCCCAGGGCGCGTACGACGCTGTAGACGGTCAGTGCCGAGGTCTTGGGATTGGCCGCCAGCGGCTTGCCGCGCATGGTCAGCTCGAAGCCGCCGAAGGCGCCCCGCGCTTCCACGTAGTGCACGTTCTCGCTCACGCCCGGATCGGCATACAGGCGCACCCGGGTCTGGTCCAGGCCCAGGCCGGCCAGCGACAGTGTGGCGGCGACGTTGGCATTCTTGGGATACAGGCGCGCCGCTTCGCGGGCGCTGCCTTCGAAGATGACGGTCGGCTCCTTGAGCGCATCCAGATCGAAGGCAGCCTCGGCCGGCGTATCCTTCCAGGCCTGCGGTGGTTTGCGGCCGGTATAGACCACCGATTCCAGCCCACCGACCTTGGCCGCGGCCAGGGCGTCGATGGCGCCTATGGCACCGGAGAGCAACTGCACCTGGGTCTTGCCGGCACGGGCGGCGGCTTCCAGCTGGTCCACCAGGCCGGGTTCGGACAAGGCGCCGATGGACACCACCATGCAGGGGATGCCGCGCTCCAGCGCCGGGATGATGTGTTCGGCGATGGCCTGGTGACCGGCGCATTCGATCAGCAGGTCGGGACGCTCGTCCCCCAGCCGCGACACCACCCGGGCCGTGGGCGCCAGTGTGGAGACGGTGCTGCGGGCACGCTCCATGTGCGCCTCCGGCACCACCACCATGTCGAAGGCGACCTCGGGGTCACTCTTCAATATCTCCATGACGCCCACGCCGATGGCGCCGCATCCGATCATCGATACGTGCAGCATGCTCGGCTCCTCAGGCGGTGGCCGCAGTGGCGGCAGCGGCAACCACGGCGGCTGCTGCGGCGGCGGCCTTTTCCGCGCTTTCCGCGTTTTCCGCTTGATTGACCGGCGGGCCGGCGAAGGCGGTCTTGAAGCTGCCGATGGTCAGCATGTCGATCTCCAGCAGGAAGGGGCCCTTCTGCGACAACGCCTCGTCCAGCGCCCCGGCCACCTCGGCCAGGTTGCCCACGCGCTGGTGACGCAGCTTCAGCGCCGAGGACAGTTCGGCATAGTCGGGGGTGTGCAGGTCCACGTAGTGGCGACGACCGCCGTATTGCGCATCCTGGATGTTCTTGATGACGCCGTAGCCCTTGTCGTTCATCAGCACGATCACCATGTCGGCCTGTTCCTGCACGGCCGTGGCCAGCTCACCCAGGTTGAGGATGAAGCCGCCATCACCGGCCAGGGTGAAGGTCTTCTTGCCGGACTGCGTGACCGCTGCGCCGATGGCCGCGCCGATACCCATGGCCAGACCCTGGCCGATGCCGCCGCCCAGCGCATGCACGCCGGCACGCGGATCGAAGATGCGCAGGTAGCGGTTGCCCCAGGTGCTGTTGGAGACGGTGACGTCGCGCACCCAGTTGAACTCGCGGCCGGCCGCCTGCTGCAACTGTTCCACCAGGGCGCTATAGGGGCCGAGGCCATCGACCAGGCCATGCACGGCGGTATCGCGTGCCTTCTGCAGGTCGGCCATGAAGCCCGGATCGACCTTCAGCGCGGCCAGACGGTCGGCCAGGCCGGACAGTACCAGCGCCGAATCACCGCAGACGAAATAGTCGCTGGTGTAGCAGCGGCCTTCGGCAGCCGGATCGGCATCCACGCGATACAGCGGGCGCGGCAGTTTCAGTTCGTACTTCAGGGTTTCGTTGCCGCGCAGGCGCGAGCCGACCACCAGCATGGCGTCGCAGCTCTGATAGAAATGCTCGACCGGCTTGTGCAGGTTGAAGGCGCCCAGCGAGCGCGGATCATCCTCGGCCACGATGCCGCGACCCTGGGTGCTGGTGACCACGCCGAAGCCCAGGTCCATCAGGCGCTTTACCTGCGCACCGGCATGCCGCGCCCCGCCGCCCAGCCACAGCAGCGGACGCTTGGCCTTCATCAGGCGCTCGGCCAGTTCATCCAGCGCGCGCGCCGACGGCACGCTTTGCGGGATGGCCAGCGGTTGCAGGTTGCTGGGCATGGGGATCAGGGCAGCCTGGATGTCGATGGGGATTTCCACCGAGACCGGGCCCATCGGCGGGGTCAGTGCAGTCTGCACGGCCAGCTTGATGGTGCTGATGGCGGTCTCCACGCTGCGGATGCGGAAGGCCGCCTTGGAGATGGCCTTGAGCATGCTCAACTGGTCCGGCGCTTCGTGGATGTAGGCCAGGCTCTGGTCCAGGTAAGGCGTCTCGATCTGACCGGTCAGGTGCAGCAGCGGCGTACCGGCGGTCAAGGCTTCCACCATGGCACCGGCGGCATTGCCGGCGGCGGTCCCGGTGGAGGTCAGGCACACGCCCAGGCCACCGGTGGTGCGGGCATAGGCGTCGGCCATGTTGGCGCCGCCGGCTTCGCCGCGGGCCGGGATGAAGCGGATCTTGCCGCGCTCGCCGAAGGCGTCGAGGATGGGCATGTTGTGGATCGAGATCACGCCGAAGGCAGCCTTCACGCCGCACTGTTCGAGGAAAGCTGCGATGGCGCAGCCGACGGTCACTTGGGGGTTGGTATTAGGCATGGCGGGAAAGTCCTCCTGAAACATCGATATGGCTGCCTGTGGTGTACGAGGAAAGCGGCGTGGCGAGGAACACGATCGCCTGCGCGGCTTCCCGGGGAAGGCCGAGACGGCCGAGTTGAATCTGTTTCTTTGCGGCCAGCGCGGCGGTCCATTGGGCCCAGCTCTGGTCCTGCAGTTCGGGGCCGCGTGCGGCATAGCGGCGGCGCCATTGGCCCGACTCCACCAGGCCGATCAGGATGCCGTTCACCCGCACGCGGGCGGCGTCGCCATTGGCCAGTTCGGTGGCCAGTGAGCGCACCAGGTTGTGCACGCCGGCGCGGGCGGCGGAAGTGGCCACCATGTGCGGCTCGGGTTGCGTGGCCAGCAGCGAATTGACGCAGACGATGGCGGCATCCCCGTGCTGCGCGCTCATGGCCTGCAGTTGTGGCAGGAAGGCGCGGGTCGGGTAGATCACGGAAAAGAATTTAAGGCGCAGCTCTTCGCTCCAGGCCTCGTCGGCGGTATCGGCAAAGGTCGAGACGCGGCCCTGGCCGGCGTTGTTGACCAGCATGGACACCCCGCCCAGGGTGTTTTCCACCGAGGCGGCGAAGGCCTGCACCTGCTCCTGCGAGAGCACGTCGCAGGGGGCGCTATACAGGCGGGCCTGCGGATGGCGCTCGCGCAGCGCGGCTTCGGCGTCCTTCAGCCGGGCGCCATCACGGCCACAGAAGGCCACGGCTGCGCCCGCTTCCAGCAGCAGTTCCACGGTCGCCAGGCCGATGCCGGAAGAGCCGCCGGTGACCACGGCCACCTTGCCCTGGAGAGAAGTCATCGCCATCTCAGCCCCGCCACATGTTGACTACCTTGGCACCACCCTGCGGGGCGTGATCCAGCAGGCGGGACAGTTCGGCCGCGGTATCGCGCACGCGGGCCACGATGATGTCGAGCTGGCTGGCGTCGATGTGCGGCGAAGGGATCGTGGCGCCCATGGCGGCCACCACATTGCCGGAATGATCGCGCACCGGTGCGGCGACGGTGGAGATGCTGGTTTCGAAGAAACCTTCCTGCAGCACGAAGCCACGCTCCTTGTCGGCCTGCACCATGTCGAACAGTTCGACCACGGTCTTGGGGGTGTTGCTGGAAAAGACTTCCAGGTGTTCTTCCGGATACAGGGCGCGCAGTTGCGGCAGGCTCAGGTCTTCCAGCAGCACCCGGCCCAGCACGGTGGCATGCGCCGGCAGGCGGGTACCGACGTTGACGTGGCTGGTGAAGGCGGTCTGGGTGACCGACTTGGCGACATAGACGATGGAGCGGCCATCGCGCACCACCAGGTTGCAGGAGTAGCCGATCTCGTCGCGCAGGCGGTCCAGCAGCGGGCGGCCGATCTCGGTCAGTTCCAGCGAGGCCAGGTATTCGAAGCCCAGGCGCAGCACCGACATGCCCAGGCGGTAATCACGCCCGCCATCGGCGCGCTCGACGAAGCCCATGCGTTCCAGCGTGGCCAGCAGGCGGAACACGGTAGAGCGCGGGATGTCCAGGCGACGCGCCAGTTCGGGCGCGGACAGGGTCTTGTCCTGGCGGCTGAATTCGCACAGCAGGCGCAGGCCGCGTTCCAGGCCGGGGACGGAATACTTGTCTTGCGACTCTTCTTCTGGCATCACTGGTTTGTTCATGATGATTTTCTGTTCTAGTTGGTTGAGGTGAGTTGCGCGCTGACCAGCGCAGCAAATTGCGACGGCTGCTCGATATAGCAGGCATGACCGGCCGCATCCACCAGCTTGAAGGGAAGTTCGAATTGCCTGGCCAGCCCTTCACTGGCCTCCGGGGTGGTGACGATGTCCTCGGCTCCGCATGCCACCGACAACCCCCGTCGTGGTGCAGCCTGCAGGTAGGGCGTGATATCGTCACCGCACAACAATTGCACGGCCTGGGTGTAGCCCGAGGCGTCCAGCCACTGCATGTTCCAGCGCACCCAGGCGTGGTCCTGGGCGCTGGCGTGGGCCGACAGCAGGCGTGTCGGCTTCTGCGCCATGCCGGCGATGCCCAGGGTGCGCAAGGCGCCCAGGCGCTCTTCCCGCACCTGGTGCGCCCGTTCTTGCTTGGCGGCGGCGCCGTAGCCCAGTGCCGGATCGGCCAGCAGCGTGCGGCGTGCGCGGCCATCGCCATGGGCCAGGTAGGCTGCGGCCATCAACGCCCCCAGCGAATGGCCGACCAGCACGCACTGCTCGACCTCCAGCGCCAGCAGCATGTCCTGCAGACGCCTTGCATAATCGACCGCCTTGGGCTGGCTCATCGTCAGCGGTGTGGAACGGCCGTAACCGGGCGCGTTCCAGGCGATCACGCGGGCCTGCGACTCCAGCTTGAGCGCGCACTGCAACCACGAGGCCGCGCCCGAGCTGATGCCATGCAACAGCACCACCACCGGACCGCTGCCGCAGCTGCGGTAGCTGACACGGCCACCCGGCACCTCGACGCTGCCCTCGGCGAAGCGGCCTTCCAGCAGGGCCAGCGGTTCGCGCAGGGCGTCGTCGCAGCTGACTGCGGTGGCGGAGGCGATGGAGGTGTCGGGATGCATGGTGTCGATCTCTGCAATCAGCGCTTGATGGCGGTCAGCGGATGATCCGGCGGATAGGTCGGGGTGATGGGCTTCTTGGCGCCCAGCATCACGCACATCAGGGCGTCTTCGTCACCGATGTTGATCTCTTCGCGATACACGCCCGGCGGCACCGAGACCACGTCACGGTCGGTGAGGATGGTCTCGAAGCGCTCGCCATCCTTTTCCAGCACCAGCTTGAGCTTGCCGCGCAGGACGAAGAACACTTCTTCCACGTCCACGTGCAGGTGCGACGGGCCTTCGTGGCCGGCCGGGATGATCATGGTCGAGAAGGTGAAATGCTCGGAGGGGATGACGTTGGCGTCATGCGCCACACCCGTGCCACCGGTGCCGATGTAGCGCATCTGGGCGCGACGGTACTTGGGGTCGTAGTCGGCCTGGAACTTCAGTGCGTTCCAGTCGTACTTGCGGGTGGACAGACGCGCCACGCGCGACTCCATCCAGTCGGCGAAGCTGGCGCCGGCGGGGCGATCCCAGCTGCGGCCCATGTTTTCCTGTTCGGACATATCGGTCATGCTTTTCTCCTTGAAGGGGTCCGGAATGATCCGGGTTGATCTGGCAAGAAATACGTTTTCAATGCATCACGAAGCCACCGTTGACCGCCATCACCTGACCGGTGAAGAAGCGCGCCATCTCCGACAGCGCGAACACCACCGCGCCGCAGACATCCTCGGGCAACTGGTCGCGCCGGATGGCACGGCCGTCCAGGTAGTGCTGGTGCCGCGCCTGCGGTACGTACTGGGTGGCTTCCACCAGCGTCAGGCCCGGTGCCACCGCATTGACGGTGATGTTGTCGGCGCCCAGCTCGCGTGCCAGGGAACGGGTCATGCCGATCACCGCGCTCTTGCTGGCCACGTAGGCCAGCAGATTGGGGGCGCCCCACAACGGGGTATCGGACGACAGGTTCACCACCGCGCCGCGCCCCGAGGCACGCAGCGCCGGCAGGCAGGCATTGGTCATCAGCCAGGTGCCGCGCACGTTGACATCCATGACGCGGTCCCACATGTCCACTTCCAGCTGCTCGCTGCTCTTGCCGCCGGAGTTGGTGATGGCGGCGTTGTTGACCAGGCCATCGAGGCCGCCCAGCCATTGCGTGGCGGCCGCCGCGCAGGCCTTCACCGCGGCCGGATCGGCCAGGTCCAGTGCAAAGCCCTCGACCTGCAGGCCACGTTGTTTCAGGGCGGCCACCGAGGCCGCCAGTTCTTCCTGCAGGATGTCGGCCATGGCCACCGTGGCCCCGGCGGCAGCGATGGCATCCACGAACGCCAGGCCGAGGCCGCGTGCCGCGCCAGTGACCAGAATGCGTCGTCCCGCCAAAAGTGTCGCCGTGCTTGCTGCTGACATGTGCTTGCTCCTGTTGCGCTGGTTGAGTCTCTGGATTCAGACGGTGCTGGTATTGGCCTTGGGCAGGTAGTGCAGGACCTTGCGTTCGGCCCAGACCACCACGCCGTAGGTGACCACGCCGATCAGGGTCAGTGCCACGATGGAGACGAAGACGGCGGCGGTATTGCCCTGCCCTTCACCATCGACCAGCAGATAACCCAGGCCCTGGTTGCCCCCCACCAGTTCACCCACGGTCACGCCGATCACCGACAGCGTGGAGGCGATGCGCAGGCCCGAGAACAGCGCCGGCAGCGCCGAACGGAACTCGACCAGGTGGAAGATCTGCCAGCGGCCGGCATTGAGCGTGCGCACCAGGTTGACCATGTCGGGATCGACGGTACGGATGGCCGAGAGCACGTTGATCATGATCGGGAAGAACACGATCAGCACCGCCACGATGATCTTGGGATAGATGGTGTAGCCCAGCCACATCACGAACAGGGGTGCAAAGGCCACCTTGGGCGCGATCTGCAGCGCCAGGATGTAGGGCGAGAGCATGGCCTCGGCACGCGGCGAGAGGCCCAGCGCGACACCGACGGCCAGTCCCAGCAAGGCGCCGAAGAGGAAGCCGAACACCACTTCCATGGCGGTGATGCCAAAGTGCTGCAACAGTTGCGCGTTATTCCACATCACCACCGCTTCACGCACCACCTGCATGAAGTTGGGCAGGATGTATTCGGGCATGCCCAGCATGCCCGGGCCCCACTGCCAGGCGGCGATGAACACCACCAGCAGCGCCAGGCTGCCGCATACCGTGCGGGCCTTGTCGTTCAACAGCGGACGGCGTGCCGTCGGCTTGACCGGATTGGGCGAGGACGTTGGCTCGGGACTGGACATGGTCAGGTCTTTGGCTGTGGTGGTATTCATGATTACTTGGCGACTCCGACGAACTGGTTGGTGAAGAGCTCGTTGACCGGCGTGGCCTTGGTGACGATGCCTTCGCTGACATAGAACTTCTGCACCGCTTCCATGCGCGCCTGATCGATCTGGCCCAGGGTCTTCTGGTTGGCGTAGACATACTTGTTGTACATCTCGAAGGTGGCCTGGATGCTGGCTTCCTTGCCCTTGTAGGTGGGCAGTGCGGCGACGTAGTCATCGGCGGCGGCCTTGGGGTCCTTCATGATGTCCTGCATGCCGCGCAGGGTGGCGCGCACCAGGCGCTTCAGCAGCTCCGGGTTCTTCTTGATGGTGTCGTCGGAGGCCAGGATGGCCTGGGCCATGCTCTTGAAGCCGCCGTTGTCCAGCAGCTCCACCTTGGCACCGGCATCGGTGGCATTGACCACCCAGTCCGGCACGCCAGCGAAGGCCTGCGACTTGCCCGAGGTGTACAACTGCCAGACGCCCGAGGGGCCGGCGGCCTGGATCTGCACGTCGGTCTTGGACAGGCCGGCCGTCTTCAGGCTGCCCAGGAAGGCGTAATAGGTGGTGTCGGTATAGGACATCACGGTGACGGTCTTGCCCTTGAGGTCTTTCAGGCCCTTGATGCCGTCGGCCGGATTGGCCGCCACCATGGTCACCGAACCGGCGCCCAGCACGGCGATGGCCTTGACCGGGATGCCGTTGGCGCGCACCACGATGGGGGTGTCGCCGATGGCGCCACCGATGACGGCATTGCCGGCACCGATCTGCTTGGCCACGTCCACGCCGCCCTTGGCGACGATGAAGCTGACCTTCAGGTTTTCATCGGCGTAATAGCCCTTGTGCTGGGCCAGCACCCAGGGGGCGAAGGCCGGCGAGTTGGGTGGTGCAGGCAGCAGGTAGGTCACTTCTTCCGGCGCGGCATGCGCGGCCATGGGCAGGACGGCGGCGCCCGTGGCGGCGACCAGGGCAAGTGCACTACAGGCGGATGCGAACAGGTTCTTCATGTTTCTGGCTCTCCCTTGGGGTCTCTCTGTTGACGGGTGAAGATGCAGCGTGAAATCAGTGCAGCTCGGCGGTCTCTTTGCCCACCTTGAGCAGTTCCATCAGGCGCCCTTGCAAGGGGCCGATCTCGGGCAGCTTGCGACGCTCCAGCGGGTTGTCGCGGAACGGCAGGTCCACCACGATTTCCTCGACGATGGTGCCGGGACGCTCGCTCATGACCAGCAGGCGGTCCGACAGGGCGATGGCTTCCACCAGATCGTGGGTGATGAAGAGCGCGGTCTTCTTCTTTTCGTAGAGCATCTTGGCCAGGTCCTGCTGCAGCACCATCTTGGTCTGCGCATCCAGGGCCGAGAACGGTTCGTCCAGCAGCAGCACCTGCGGGTCCACCGCCAGCGTGCGGGCCAGCGCGGCGCGCTGGCGCATGCCGCCGGAGAGTTGGTACGGGTAATGCTCTTCAAAGCCCTTGAGGTGGCACTTGGCCAGCAGCTCGTCGGCGATGCGCCGACGCTCGGCCTCGCGCATGCCGTCGATTTCCAGGCCCAGGGTGACGTTGGCGCGGATATTGCGCCAGGGCATGAGCAGGTCCTTCTGCAGCATGAAGGCCACCTTGCGGACCGGCTTGGTCACGCGCTCGCCGCTGACGAAGACTTCGCCTTCGGTGGGCAGGTAGAGCCCCGCCCCCATGTTGAGCAGAGTGCTCTTGCCGCAGCCCGAGGGGCCGATGATGGAGACCACCTCACCACTCTTGATGGACAGGTTGACGTTGGTGACAGCGGCGCGCGCTTGCGCCGTCTGGCGATCGACAAAGCTTTTGCCGACCTTGCGGAATTCGATTTCGATCATGTTGCCTCTGCTGATTGCCATAGCGCGCTGTTGCGCCCAGCTATTCTTCCCGGCTGCCGTCTCTGCGGACGGGTGCCTCCTGCCGGGCACCGAAACGTTCCATATATGAAACAGCAATTTATATATGGGAGATATTCGCAGTCAATATAGCAGATATCTCAAAACAAAATGACTTATTTTGTTTCATATATGAACTGATGGTTTATATAAAAACCGTTTTGCTCGTTTTATGCAAACAGCGTGCCAGGCTGGAAAGCCTGATTTCTGCGCTTTTCGGGGCTGGGAACTCACCAAAGACAGGCACGTAGCGCCGGCCCGGTGCGCCTTTTGCACCGTGGCGGCCCCTGTCGCGACGACGACACAGTGTGGTGCGCCGGAATCGGAATAGGGGCGGCCAGTAAGTGGCCGATCCCCTCCCACACCACCCGGCATGCGGGTCCGCACCGGGCAGTTGGAATAGTTGAGGTGGCTGAGCGTATGCTGCTGCCGATACAAGCCCTGAGTTAGTTAATTCTCAGTCCGCCAAATCCGGTTTCTCGCTGCGGGTGACAAAAGAAAGTAAAGTATCTAGCTCGTAATAGCTTGATCCAAGCGGCCCACATTCAGCGCCAACCCAGATGAAATCGCCAGTTTTGTAGGTGTAGGCAACTGTCTCAGCGACAAGCTGCTGATTTTTTCTGCTTAATGTGTAGTGATTTCTGTGTAAGCGATAAGGCAAAATCTCGCGCGTCTGGCTGACCACGTAATCTGCTTTAGAGGGGGCAGATTCAATAAGCGTCAACGAACCTCGAACCCTCTCGACCTTATCCATGGAGGTTGAAATCAACTTGCCGTCCTCGCCCCTTTCGTAAACTGCGTAGGCAGTTGGCCTGACATAGTCGAATTCCTCGTCGCGTGCCTCAATCTGTTGTATCGATGGGTAGTTTTCAAACACGTGCACTCCGCTGCGTAAGCCATCCACCAACCTGATCCGCTTCGCGGGAGGAAGGTCCTTTTCGTAGACCTTCAAGCCGGCATCGGCGTAACAAGCCATCTTGAACCGGACATAACCATACGGAATGTCCCACGTGAGCCAGACCACGGGGGACAGTACGACAGCAAGCGAAAACAGTTTCCCCCATCGCGTCTTGGGCACTCTCAGAGCCAATATGATGAGCACGAAAAGAATTAAGAGTGCGATCAGAAAAGCGGGAACGATGACTAGGCCCATGCTTTAAGTGTCCTTCAGTAGGTGTTGTTGTGATGCATGCAAAGCCATACCAAATGACTGTACGGTTTTTCATTTCACACTACGTATGACTCGTCTAGTAGCCGTGGATTGAGCATTCAGCATGGAAGAAAACGACGTACGCTGCAGTTCAAAAAGGAGGTCACCACGGTGCTCGAATATCGCCATAGTGGCAGGGTTTTCGGCAGGCGAAAGCCTATTTGCCTTGCTTGCCCAAAATTTTTCAAGCAAGCAAAACTTATGTTCGGCGTGGCAATCAACGCGCGCGTAATCAGGAGGTTGCGTCTCATGAAAACCATCTTTTCACGGCCCACATCAAACCTGCCTTAGGGGTACGGTTTGCATTTTCTGAAATGTTTTTGGATCGCGTTTTATACGCGAATGAAATGGGATGGTCGGAGATTGATCACGCCCTTTCAGGCATGAGGCGCAGCCTCCCCAGGTAAGAACGCACTCCTTCATCGCAGAACCGCCGCATTTACGCCGCCTCGCCTTGGTCACAAGAGCTTCGCGCTTCATTGCACGCTCGCACTGCTCGGTAGCGCCTTCTATGCGATTCTTGTTCATCGGCTCGCGATTTACGCTCCACGCTTCCTTACCACATTCGGTCGCCCTCATGCAGTTGCGCTTCACTTCATTCACTGTGACCAGCTTATGGCGGGACTTGCACCCGCAGGAGTACGCCCATGCTGGGCGCACAATGAAAACGCCGGCCTGAAGCGGCCGGCGTATTAAGCGGGGAAGAAAGAGGGAGGGAAAGGCAGTGGAATCAGTGCAGGCTGCGGCCCCGGTGTTCCAGCCGCGACAGCCAGCGCACCAGCGGCAGCAGCAGGATCAGGTAGAGCAGCGCTGCCAGCACGATGGGCGAGGGGTTGTAGACCAGCGACTGGGCGTCGCGTGCCACCCGCAGCAATTCCGGCAGAGCCACCACGCTGGCGATGGTAGTCAGCTTGATGACCTCAATGCAATTGCCCACCAGATCAGGCAGTGCATTGCGCGCCGCCTGCGGCACCACCACATAGGCCAGCGCCTGCCAGCGCGACAGGCCGGTGGAGCGCGCCGCTTCCATCTGGCCGCTGGGCACGCTTTCAATACCGGCGCGCAGCACCTCGGCGAAATAGCTGGAATTGTTGAACATGAAGCCCAGCGCCACGGCCACCAGCTTGGGCAGTTCCAGTCCCAGGAAAGGGGTGCCGAAATAGATCAGGATCAGCAGCACCAGCGGCGGGAAGGAACGGAAGAAGTCCACATACACCGCCACCGCAATGCGCACCGCGCGTGAACGGCTCTGGGTGGCCAGCAAGGCCAGCAGCAGGCCCGAGAGCACGCCGATGGGAATCACCAGCAGCGACAGCCAGACCGTGGTCCACAGGCCACCCAGCAGGAAGGGCAGTACCTGGCGATAGACCTCCAGGTTGAAGAAATTCTGCAACAAGGCTTCCATGTGCGCCCTCTCCTATCGTTTCCAGCGCCAGCGGGTTTCCAGCCAGCGCGCGAACAAGACCACCGGAATGAAGATCAGCAGGTAGGCCGCCGCCCCCAGCATCAGCGGCGTGGGATTGCCGGCATTGCTGCTGGCGGCCTGGACGGTATTGAGGATTTCCGACAGGGCCACCACCGAGCCCAGCGCGGTGTTCTTGGTGATCGAAATGACACGGTTGGTCAGTGCCGGCACGGCCATGCGCAGGGCCTGCGGCAGGATCACCGCGGCCATGGTCTGGCCCCAGGACAGGCCGGTGGAGCGCGCCGCTTCGCTCTGGCCACGCGGCAAGGAGGCGATGCCGGCCCAGATGCTTTCCTCGGCGTAGGCGGCCAGCACCAGGCTCAGCGCCAGCCAGGTGGCGGTGAAGGACGACATGGACAGGTCGATATAGGGGAAGGCGAAGAACAGCACGATGATCAGGATCAGCGGCGGCAAGGCCCGCATGACATCGGCGAAGGCCACCACCATGAACACCAGGCCGCGCTTGCCGGTGGCGCGCAGCACCGCCAGCAACAGGCCCAGCAGCAGCCCGGCGCCGATCACGGCCAGGCTCAGCAGGACGGTGACGCCCATGCCGCGCAGGATGTCCGGCCAGTAGCGGGCGGCGATCTCGGCATTGAAGAAGGTAAAGAGGAATTGCTCCATGGCTCAGTGCTGTGCGGCGTAGCGGGCCACGAAGGCCTTGGTGCGGGCCTGTTGCGGATCGCCGAAGATCTGTTCGGGCGGACCTTCCTCGACGATCACGCCACCATCCATGAACACCACGCGGTCGGCCGCCGCGCGGGCGAAGGCCATCTCGTGGGTGACCACCAGCATGGTCATGCCGGCCTCGCGCAACTGGCGCATGACCTGTAGCACGCTGCCCACCAGCTCGGGGTCGAGCGCGCTGGTGGGTTCGTCGAACAGCATCACCTTGGGCTGCAGGGCGATGCCGCGGGCAATGCCCACGCGCTGCTGCTGGCCGCCGGACAACTGGCCGGGATAGGCGGCCGCCTTTTCCAGCATGCCCACCTGCTCCAGCGCCCGCCGTGCACGGGCTTCGGCCTCGGCATGCGAGTGCTTCTGCACCTTCTTCAGGGCCAGCATCACATTGCCCAGCACGCTCAGGTGCGGGTACAGGTTGAACTGCTGGAACACCATGCCGA
Organism: Herbaspirillum sp. AP02; assembly: GCF_015767275.1. Taxonomy (GTDB): domain Bacteria; phylum Pseudomonadota; class Gammaproteobacteria; order Burkholderiales; family Burkholderiaceae_D; genus Herbaspirillum. The sequence continues at coordinate 361,739 of NZ_JADWMY010000003.1, read as the reverse complement.
TCTGCTGGCGCACGGCGTTGAGGTCGGTGCGGGCATGCATGATGTCCACCCCGTCCACCACGATCTGCCCGGCGCTGGGTTCTTCCAGCCGGTTACAGCAGCGCAGCATGGTGCTCTTGCCCGAGCCGGACGGGCCGATCACGCAGATCAGCTGGCCGGTGCGCACGCGCAGGTCGATGCCGCGCAAGACCGTATTGCCTTCATAGGACTTGTGCAGGCCGACGATTTCGAGGATGGGGGCGGCAAGGTTCATGGGTGGGTCATCCGGTGAAAAAGGCCGGGATCAGTGGCACTTGAGCGTGACCGGTGTCGGGTCGTAGCCATCCAGGCCCGGCACGCCCTGCCCCACGCCGACCTTGACCACGGTGGCGTCTGGTGCGGGCGTATAGCCGAACCACTTCTGGGCGATCTTGCCCATCGTGCCGTCCTGCTTCATGCACTTGAGGGCCATGCCGGCGGCGTCGCGGCCGGCCTTGTCGTCCAGGCGGAAGGCCAGGGCCCAGACCAGACCGGTCTTGACGGTATAGGTGGTCTGCACGGCCGGGTTCTGCTTGGCGGCCCAGGCCGCTACCGTGCTGCCAGCCAGGTTGGCGTCGGCACGGCCCGATTGCACCGCCTGCACGGCATCGGCGTTGTTGCCGTAGACGTCGTATTTGAAGCCGTACTTGGGCGCATTGTCACGCGCCCACAGTTCATAGGCCGAGCCCTTGTTGACCGAGATGGTCTTGCCCTTGAGGTCTTCCAGGCCGGTGATGGCGGGCGCGCCCTTCTTGATGACGAAGGTGTAGTCGGTATCGAGATAGCCCTCGGTGAAGAGCATGGCCTTGGCGCGCTCGGGGGTGGCGGTGACCGGTGCCAGCACGAAGTCGTATTTCTTGGCGTTCAGGCCCGGCACCAGACCGGAGAATTCGGTGCCTTCGATCTCGATCTTGCGGCCCAGGCGGCGCGCCAGTTCTTCACCCAGGTCGATGTTGAAGCCTTGCAGGCCGCCGCCCAGCTTGACCATGGCATGCGGGGCGAAGGTGGCATCCACGCCGGTGCGCAGCGGCGCGCCCTGGGCGAATGCCCCGGCCGACAGCAGCGCGCTGGCCGACAGGGCGACCAGCAGGGAACACTTCAGGGATAACTTGGACGGCAGGGCCAGGAAGGGCAACATCGCAACACTCCTCGATTGGGTGGAAGGTGGACAGGATTCAGGTGGACAGTTCGGAGGGCGCCAGCGGCTCGCCGGCACCGGTACGTTCGACGATGAGACGGTAGTGTTCGGGACGACGGTGCTTGGCGAAATTGAAGACGTGCTGCAGGAAGGTCTCGCCCAGGCCCAGGTCGCAGTTGGCGAAGATCACTTCGTCTTCCTCGCCCTGGGCCTGCGCCACGATCTCGCCGGAAGGCGCGACGATGGCCGAGCCGCCGATCATGTGGAAACCGTCTTCAAACCCGCACTTGGCGGCGGCCGCCACCCACAGGCCGTTCTGGTAGGCATTGGCCTGCAGCGACAGCAGGTGGTGGAACATGCGCAGGTGCGGCGGCTCGTTCCAGTGGATGTTCCAGGACGGCGTGTTGTAGCCCAGCGTGACGATGCGTGCGCTCTGCAGGCTCATGACGCGATAGGTCTCGGGCCAGCGGCGGTCGTTGCACAGGCATTGGCCGATGCGGGTGCCCAGCATGTCGGTGACGCCGAAGCCATCGTTGCCGACCTCGAAGTACTTCTTTTCCAGGTGCTGGAACGGCGCCTCGGGCTTGTGATCGCTATGGCCGGGCAGGTGGATCTTGCGATACCGCGCCACGATCTGCGCCTTGTCATCGACCAGGATGGCGGTGTTGTAGTGATGGCCGTCGGCGGTCAGTTCGGCATAGCCGAGATAGAAGCCGATGCCCAGTTGCGCCGCCAGTTCGAACAGCGGGCGGGTCTGCGGCCCCGGCATCTCGGCTTCGAAGAAACGGGCATCGACCTCGGCCTGGTCTTCCATCCAGTAACGCGGGAAGAAGGTGGTCAGTGCCAGTTCGGGGAAGACCACCATCTTCGCGCCGCGCGAGGCGGCTTCACGCATCATCTCCAGCAGGCGGCGCACCACGGTGGCACGATCCTCGGCCAGTTGCACCGGCCCCATCTGCGCCACGGCCAGGCCGAAGCGTTTGTCCTTGCTTGCGTTCATTGCTGCTCCCATGCTTTTCCCTTGAGGCCGAGCAAGCCCGGCAGATGGCTGCGCGTCGGCCGTTGCGTGATGCTGGCCGGTTCCGGACACTGGCGCGCGATATAGCGGCCCGATCCGCGCTGCACTTTCAGTTCGCCCTCGCTGACCACCACCCGGCCTCGGCTGGTGACCACCTCCGGCCAGCCCTTGATCTGCCGGCCTTCATAGGGGGTGTAGCCAACGTTGTCGTGCAACAGGTCGGCGGTGATGGTGGTCTCGCGTTCGGGGTTCCAGATCACCAGGTCGGCATCCAGGCCCTCGGCGATGTTGCCCTTGCAGTGCGACAGGCCATACATGTGGGCGTGATTGGTGGCGGTCAGGCGCACGAATTCGTGGATGTCGATGCGCCCGCCCAGCACGCCTTCGGAAAACAGCAGTGGCAGGCGCAGTTCGATACCGGGCACACCATTGGCCATTTCCTTGAAGGTGGTGTCTTCGCCACGCGGCAGCTTGCCGCTTTCGTCGAAGCGGTAAGGCGCATGGTCGGAGGAATACATGCCCAGCGTGCCATCCTTGAGGCCGGCCCAGACCGCCTCCTGGGCATTGGCGTCGCGCGGCGGCGGGCTGCAGCAATACTTGGCGCCTTCCACACCGGGCAGGTCGATATCCTCGGCGGTGAGGAACAGGTATTGCGGGCAGCTCTCGGCATAGATCTGCGCGCCCAGCAGCTTGGCGTTGCGGATGGTCTGCACGGTTTCGGCGCCGGCCACGTGCACGATCAGTACCGGCACGCCGATCAGGCGCGACAGTGCAATGGCGCGGTTGCTGGCTTCGGCTTCGGCCAGCGGGTCGTGCGCCACTGCGTGGAACTTGGGTGCGGTATGGCCCTGGTCCAGCAGGCGCGAGGCGAGCCAGCGGATCATGTCGTGGTTCTCGGCGTGGATCATCACCAGCGCCCCTTCCCTGCCGGCCAGCGCCATCACGTCCAGCAATTGGTAGTCGTCCAGCTTCAAGGCGTTGTAGGTCATGTAGACCTTCAGCGAGGTGATGCCGTCGCGGATGGCCTGCGGCAGGTCGTGTTGCAGTGCCTGCTCGTCGGGATCGGCCAGGATCAGGTGGAAGCCGTAGTCGATCACCGCCTTTTCACGGGCGCGTTGCGCGTAGTCGGCAATGACGTCGGGAATGCGCTTGCCGCGATGCTGGGCGGCGAAGGGAATGATGGTGGTGGTGCCGCCGAAGGCCGCCGACACGGTGCCGGAATAGAAATCGTCGGCACACATCATGCCCATGCCGGAAAGCTGTTCGATGTGGCAGTGACTGTCGATGCCACCGGGCAGCACCCAGCGACCGGCCGCGTCGATGTCTTCGCGCCCGGGCGACAGGCCCGGTGCGATGCGCACGATCACGCCATCCTTGACGCCGATGTCGGCCACGAAGGTGTCACGGTCGGTGGAGATGCGGCCGTTGCGGATGGTGAGGTCGAAGTCCATGCTCATTGCCTTCCTTATCGGAGTCTGCGTTCAGAAAGTGCCGGGATAGGCGCCGCCATCCATCAGCAGGTTCTGCCCGGTGACGAAGCCGGCCTGGGCGCTGCACAGCCAGGCACAGGCATCGCCGAATTCGCCGGGCTGGCCGAAACGTCCGGCCGGATTGGCGGCGCGGCGGGCCGCCAGGACCTGCTCCACGCTCTTGTCGGTCCCACGAGCAGCGGCGGCGGCCGTGGCCAGCAGGCGATCGGTCTCGAACGGGCCCGGCAGCAGGTTGTTGATGGTCACGTTGTGGGCCACGGTCTTGCGCGCCAGGCCGGCGACGAAACCGGTCAGCCCGGAGCGTGCGCCGTTGGACAGGCCGAGGATGTCGATGGGCGCCTTCACTGCACCGGAGGTGATGTTGACGATGCGACCGAAGCCGCGCTTCATCATGCCGTCCACGGTGGCCTTGATGAGCTCGATGGGGGTGAGCATGTTGGCGTCCACGGCGGCGATCCAGTCTTCCCGTGACCACTCGCGGAAGTCGCCGGGCTTGGGACCACCGGCGTTGGTGATGAGGATGTCCGGATCGGGACAGGCCGCCAGCGCCAGGGCGCGGCCTTCGGGCGTGGTGATGTCGCCGGCCACGGCGATGACGGTGGCACCGGCGGCACCGGCAGCCTCACGCACCTGCTGCGCGGCTGCCTCCAGCGCCTCGGCACCGCGTGCGGTCATGGTCACGGCCACGCCTTCGCGCGCCAGCGAGATGGCACAAGCCAGGCCCAGCCCCTTGCTGGAGGCGCAGACCAGTGCGCGACGTCCGGCGATTCCCAGGTCCATGCGCGGCTCCTTACTGGATGACCAGCGCGCCGCGCTGGTTGAGGTCCAGGCCCACGCGGGCGATCACGGCTTCCAGTTCGCGCTCGGTCTCGGGATCGATGCGCATGCCCGGCGAGCGGATGGCGTCGCTGGCGATGACGCCGCGCTTGCGGTAGACATACTTGCGCAGCGACAGGCCGATCTTGGGCTGGAATTCATAGCGGATGAGCGGGCAATACTTGTCGAAGGTGGCCGCCGCGCCGGCCAGGTCGCCAGCGGCGAACTGGTCATAGATGCGCACCAGGATTTCAGGGAAGGCAAAGCCGGTCATGGTGCCGACCGCACCGCGCTGCAGCTCTTCCAGGAAGTACACCCCGCCCAGGCCACCGAAGATGCGCATGGATTCGCCGGCCAGGTCGCGGATGCGGCTGATCTTCTGGCCTACCGGCGGCTCTTCCATCTTGATGAAGTTGACTCCGCCTTCGCGGCCCAGGCGGGCGATCACTTCGGCCTTGATCTCGGTGCCGAAGGAGTCGGGGAAATCGTGGATCACCACCGGGATGTTCAGGGCCGCCGCCAGCGACTTGTAGTAATCGAACTGCACGGCGTCCGAGGCCATGTCCAGCGGTGCGGCGAAGACGGCGGCAGCGCCGGCCTCGGCGGCTTCGGTGGCTTGCTCGATGGCACCGGCCAGGCCCAGTGCGCGCACCCCGACCCAGACTGGCACGCGACCGGCGGCGCACTTGACGAAGGTGGCGGTCACGGCGCGCCGTTCGGCATTGGAGAGCTTGTGCGCCTCGCCCAGGAAACCGAGGATGGCCAGGCCCGAGACGCCGGCCTGGATCTGGAACTCGACCAGGGTGGCAATGCTGCCCAGGTCCAGACCGCCATCGGCGTGGAAGGGTGTGGGGCAGATGGTGTAGACACCGCGTGCGGTGGCCAGCGAAGAAGCAGAGGTGGACGAAGAAGACATGCGCGACATTCCATGAAGAGATGGTGGCAGCGGCGACCGGGCGCTGGGCCAGGCCGGACAGGATGGAAACGATTGTCGTGGAGTCATCCGTGCTTGTCGCATGCCTTTTTGTGCGCACGCCTTAACGTGGTGTTAATGCTCGCCATCGATAGCATTGACCACCTCTTCATGCGGCAGGCCGTAGCCCTGGGCCCGCACCAGCTGCTGCAGCTCGGCGACGAAGGCCTGGGTCAGCTGCGACAGCGGCTCGGTGCGCACATGCACCAGGTTGGCCCGCAGGATGGGCGCGCGCGCCACCGGACGCACCACCATCTGGCTGGTACCGGCCCAGCTGCGTACCGAGAATTCATCCACCAGCGCCACCCCGGCCCCCATCTGCACCAGCGAACAGGCGTTCTGCGGCGAGCCCACTTCCATGATCGGTCGCAAGGGCTCTTCCTCGGACTGGTAGAAGCGGCCGACGATGCCGCCGAAGGGGGAATCGCGGTTGTAGGAGATCAGCGGGAAGGGCCGCAGATCGGCCAGGCTCAGGGTGCCGCGCCGGGTCAGTTCATGGTTGTAGGGCAGCACGCACACCAGTCGGTTGCTGCACAGGGGCGTGACCTGCAGGCTGGGATGTTCCATGGGCAGGATGATGATGCCCAGGTCGGCCTGGCGCGCCAGCAGGCGATCCTTCAGATAGCCGTAATTGAGGCAATGAAAGGTCAGCTTGACATCCGGATGTCGGTTGCGGAACAGGGCGATGGCCTGCGGGATCAGCATCTGGCCGATGCTGGGACTGGAGACGATGTTGAGGATGCCGCTGCGGTTTTCCGAGAGGTCGGTGGCCAGCTCGTTGACGCGCTGCACGGCCTGGTAGACGTGCTCCACCTCATGGAACAGTTTCTTGGCCTCCGGCGTGGCATAGAGCCGGCCCTTGATGCGTTCGAACAGGGCGAAGCCCACCCGTTGCTCGGTGTGGGACAGCAGGCGGCTCACCGCAGGCTGGGAGACGAACAGCAATTGCGAGGCGCCGCTGATGGAACCGGTCGTCATGACCGCCCGGAATACCTCGATCTGACGCAGGTTCAGTGCCATGGATCCTCGTCGCGCATAACAGCATGTTAAGGGGAACCGACAAATGAGCAAGGAGCATGCCCGTCGGCCTGGGGTACAGTCCTTGCCTGTGCTGACTCCTGTTTTGCGAGAACCCGCGAGAAACCATCATGTCCATTGTCCCGGCCGACGGCCCTGCACTGTTCATCATCAATCCCAATAGTACGGCCGCTGTCACGCGCGGCATCGACGCCGCCATGGCGCCGCTGCGCATGGCGGGCGGCCCGGCCATCGCATGCCTGTCGCTGCAGTCGGGGCCACCCGGCATCCAGACCCAGCAGGACGTGGACAGCGTGGCGCCGCAACTGGTGGCGCTGGCGCGCTCCTTGCGTCCCCGGGCCGCAGGCTTCGTGATTGCCTGCTACTCCGATCCCGGCCTGCATGCGGTGCGCGAGGCGGTGGACGTGCCGGTGCTGGGCATCATGGAAAGCGGTGTATTGACCGCCCTCACGCTGGGCCAGCGCTTTGGCGTGATCGCCATCCTGCCGGGCTCGATCCCGCGCCACCTGCGCGCCTATGGCGCCATGGGGGTGCAGGCACGGCTGGCCGGCGAGCTGGCCATCGGCCTGAACGTGACCGAACTGGCGCAATACGAACGCACCCTGGCGCGCATGATCGAGGTCGGTCGCCGCCTGCGCGACGAACATGGTGCCGATGTCCTCGTCATGGGCTGCGCCGGCATGGCGGCCTATCGCGATCCCCTGCAGCAGGCGCTGGGCCTGCCCGTGGTCGAGCCCAGCCAGGCCGCTGCGGCAATGGCCATCGGCCGCATCAAGATGAACTGGCATGGAGCATGAGGTCTGACATGAGCGAGAACACCCAGGAACTGATCCGCCAGTTGCACGCCATCGTCGGCGATGCCGGACTGGTCACCGAGGCCGAGGCCCAGGCGCCCTATCTCAAGGACTGGCTCGGCAAGTGGCAGGGCCGCGTGGCGGTGGTAGTGCGCCCGGCCGACACGGCGCAGACCGCCGAGGTGGTGCGGCTGTGCCATCTCACCCACACCCCCATCGTGACCCAGGGTGGCAACACCGGCATGAGCGGTGGTGCCACGCCTGACGACAGCGGCGCCCAGGTGATCCTGTCCACCACCCGCATGAACCGTGTGCGCGAGGTCGACCCCATCAACAACACCATGACCGTGGATGCCGGCGTGATCCTGGCGCATGCGCAGGAGGCGGCACGCAGCGCGGGACGCTATTTCCCGCTGAGCCTGGGCGCCGAGGGCAGCTGCACGGTCGGCGGCAATCTCGCCACCAATGCCGGCGGGATCGCCGTGCTGCGCTTTGGCAACATGCGCGAACTGGCCCTGGGGCTGGAAGTGGTCTTGCCCGACGGACGTATCTGGAACGGCCTGCGCGGCCTGCGCAAGGACAATACCGGCTACGACCTGCGGGATCTCTTCATCGGCTCGGAAGGCACGCTGGGCGTGATCACCGGCGCGGTGCTGAAGCTCTTCTCGCAGCCGCACGCCCGTGCCACCGCCTGGGTGGGTGCCGACTCGCCGGCGCAGCTCGCCGATCTGCTGGCACGCACCCGTGCCCGTTGCGGCGACCGCCTGGTAGCCTTTGAAATGATGTCTGCTGCTTCACTGGCACTGGTGCTGCAGTACGTCACGGACACCCGCGCCCCGCTGGCCCAGGCGACGCCCTACAACGCCCTGATCGAATTGGCCGATACCGAAGACCTGGGCCTGCAGGCGATGCTGGAAGAGGTACTGGGCCAGGCCCTGGAGGATGAAACGATCAGCGATGCGATGTTCTGCACCAGCGGCACGCAAGCCGCAGCCTTGTGGAAAATCCGCGAAGGCATCTCGCAGGCGCAGGTACGCGCCGGCAAGGTCATCAAGCACGATATCGCCCTGCCGATCTCGGCCATCGCCGGCTTCGTGGCGCAGGCCGAGGCGCGCATCGCCGATTGCGGCCTCGCCGCGCAGATCATCAACTTCGGCCACCTGGGCGATGGCAACCTGCACTTCAACGTGATGATCCCGCTGTCCTCCACCTATGAAGACGTCAAGCAGGCCACGCTACTGCTGAACCGCCTGGTGCACGACCTGGTCACCGACCTGCAGGGCAGCATCAGCGCCGAGCATGGCGTGGGACAGTTGCGGCGCGACGAGCTGCAACACTATAAGTCGCCGCTGGAGATGGAGCTGATGCTGCGTATCAAGCAGGCCTTCGATCCCAACCTGATCATGAATCCGGGGAAGTTGCTTTAGCTGGTTCCATTCAGCTTGAGCGGCATGGAGGGCAGATAGAAAAAAACGGCGGACCAGATGGTCCGCCGATTTTCTTGTTGCTGCTTTGCTGCTGGCTGCGCTTACTTCTTGCGCTGCGGCGGCAAGTCCGTGCAATGGCCTTCGGCCACTTCCGCCGCCATGCCCAGGGACTCGCCCAGGGTCGGGTGCGGGTGGATGGTCTTGCCGATATCCACGGCGTCCGCGCCCATCTCGATGGCCAGGGCCACTTCGCCGATCATGTCGCCGGCATGGGTGCCGACGATGCCGCCGCCGATCACGCGATGCGTTTCGGCATCGAAGAGCAGCTTGGTGAAACCTTCCGAACGGCCATTGGCCACGGCGCGACCGGAGGCGGCCCACGGGAAGTGGCCCTTCTCGATCTTGATGCCCTTTGCCTTGGCTTCGTCTTCGGTCACGCCGACCCATGCCACTTCCGGATCGGTGTAGGCCACCGACGGGATGACGCTGGCGTCGAAGAAGCTCTTCTCGCCGGCAATCGCTTCAGCGGCCACGTGGCCTTCATGCACGGCCTTGTGCGCCAGCATGGGCTGGCCCACCAGATCGCCGATGGCGTAGATGTGCGGGACGTTGGTGCGCATCTGCTTGTCCACCGGGATGAAGCCGCGATCACCCACGATCACGCCCGCCTTGTCGGCCGAGACCTTCTTGCCGTTGGGGCTGCGGCCCACGGCCACCAGCACCAGGTCGTACAATTGTGGCTCGGGGGCGGTGGCGCCGGCTTCGGCGGCTTCGAACGTCACCTTGATGCCTTCGGCCAGGGCTTCCACGGCCACCGTCTTGGTCTTGATCATGACGTTGTCGAAGCGCTTTTCGTTGAACTTCTGCCAGACCTTGACCATGTCGCGGTCAGCGCCCTGCATCAGGCCGTCCATCATCTCGACCACGTCGATGCGCGCGCCCAGGGTGGAATAGACGGTGGCCATTTCCAGGCCGATGATGCCGCCACCGATGACCAGCATGCGCTTGGGCACCTGGCGCAGTTCCAGCGCGCCGGTGGAGTCGACGATGCGCGGGTCCTGCGGTACGAAGGGCAGGTTCACCACCGAGGAACCGGCGGCGATGATGGCGTGCTTGAACTGCACTACCTTCTTGCTGCCGTCAGCCGCAGTGACTTCGATGTGGTTGGGGCCGGCGAACTGGCCATCACCATTGACCACCGCCACCTTGCGCGCCTTGGCCATGCCGGCCAGGCCGCCGGTCATGGTGCCGATGACCTTGTCCTTGTAGCCGCGCAGCTTGTCGATGTCGATCTCGGGCTTGCCGAAGGTGACACCGTGCGAGGCCATGGCGGCGGTCTCGTCGATCACGGCGGCCACATGCAGCAGCGCCTTGGAGGGGATGCAACCGACGTTCAGGCAGACCCCGCCCAGCGTGGCTTCACGCTCGACGATGACGGTGTTCAGGCCGAGATCGGCGGCGCGGAAGGCGGCCGAGTAGCCACCTGGGCCACCGCCGATCACCATGACGTCGCACTGCACGTCGGCGCTGCCGCCGAAGCTGGCAGCGGCCGGGGCGGCTGCGGGTGCAGCGGGTGCAGCAGAAGCGGCTGGCGCTGCAGCAGGCGCAGCAGCGGCCGGTGCAGGCGCGGCCGCCGGGGACGGCGCTGCGGCAGCTTCACCGCTGGCTTCCACCAGCAGCAGCAGCGAGCCTTCGGCGACCTTGTCACCGACCTTGACCTTGATTTCCTTGACCACGCCGGCCGAGGAGGACGGGATTTCCATGCTGGCCTTGTCGGATTCGACGGTGATCAGGGACTGATCGACCTTGATGGTATCGCCGACCTTGACCATCACCTCGATGACTTCGACTTCCTTGAAATCCCCGATATCGGGGACCTTGACTTCAGAGAGACTCATTGTCCTGGCTCCGTAATGTTCTGTGGTTCGCTAGTGGCGGCTTACAGCAGCGACTTGCGCAGGTCACCCAGCACCTCGGCCAGGTAGGCCGAGAAGCGCGCGCCCATGGCGCCGTCGATGACGCGGTGGTCATAGGACAGCGAAGTCGGCAGCATCAGGCGCGGGGCGAACTGCTTGCCATCCCATACCGGCTTGATGCTCGACTTGGACAGACCCAGGATCGCCACTTCCGGCGCATTGATGATGGGCGTGAAGGCGGTGCCGCCAATGCCACCCAGCGAGGAAATGGTGAAGGTCGCACCCTGCATGTCGGCTGGCTTGAGCTTGCCTTCACGGGCTTGCGCGGACAGTTCACCCATTTCGATGGCGATCTGGCCGATGCTCTTCTGGTCGGCGTTCTTGATGACCGGGACCACCAGACCGTTCGGGGTATCGGCGGCGAAACCGATGTTGTAGAACTTCTTGAGGATCAGGTTCTCGCCCTTGGCGTCCAGCGAGGAATTGAAGGCCGGGAATTTCTTCAGCGCCGAGACGCTGGCCTTGATCACGAAGGCCAGCATGGTCAGCTTGACCGGCGACTTGGCCTTGGCGAAGGCGTCGTTGGAGGTCTTGCGGAATTCTTCCAGCTCGGTGACGTCGGCTTCGTCGAACTGCGTCACGTGCGGGATCATCACCCAGTTGCGATGCAGGTTGGGGCCGCTGATCTTCTTGATGCGCGACAGGGCCAGCAGTTCGGTCTCGCCAAACTTGCTGAAGTCCAGCGACGGCCACGGCAGCAGGTTCATGCCAGCACCGCTGCCATTGGTGGCAGGAGCCGAGGCGCCCACCGAGGTGGAACCGGCGATGACGCCCTTGACGAAGTTCTGCACGTCCAGTTGCAGGATGCGACCCTTGGGGCCGGTGGCCGGCACGCGCGCCAGGTCCACGCCCAGTTCGCGGGCGAACTTGCGCACGGACGGCGAAGCATGGGCCTTGCCGCCGGTGCTGGTGGCCGAGGCGGTGGCGATGACCGGTGCGGCGGCAGCAGCAGGTGCGGCAGCTGCCGGGGCCGACGCTGCGGGCGCTGCAGGCGCGGCAGGTGCAGCAGCGGCAGCAGCGGCAGCAGGTGCGCCACCGACGGCTTCGATGGTGGCGATGATGCTGCCCTTGGCGACCTTGTCACCCAGTTTGACCTTCAGTTCCTTGATCACGCCGGCGTGGCTGGAGGGAATCTCCATGCTGGCCTTGTCGGATTCCACGGTCAGCAGGGACTGCTCGGCCTTGACGGTGTCGCCGACCTTGACCATGACTTCGATGACTTCCACTTCCTTGAAGTCGCCGATGTCCGGGACTTCGATCTCGACGGTGCCACCGGCGGCAGGGGCCGGTGCAGCTGCCGGAGCAGGTGCCGGGGCAGAGGTCTGGGCGGCAGCCGGTGCAGCGGCAGCCGCTTGCGGGGCGGCGGCTTGCGGTGCTGCCGCAGCGCCCTCGCCTTCGACGATCAGCAGCAACGAACCTTCGGCGACCTTGTCGCCGACCTTGACCTTGATTTCCTTGACCACGCCCGCCTGGGTGGAGGGGATTTCCATGCTGGCCTTGTCGGATTCGACGGTGATCAGCGACTGGTCGACCTTGATCGTATCGCCGACCTTGACCATCACCTCAATGACTTCGACTTCCTTGAAATCGCCGATGTCCGGGACTTTTACTTCGACTTGACTCATCTGATGCGCTCCGTTGTTCTGTTCCCAGGCCCAGGGCCGGGAGGGATATTCGCAGTAGGGAAGGTGCTGCCGCAAAGCCATTGCATCTTAAGCGATCCGGCTGCGACCCTTCCCGTTTTTGTGGCAGTGCCAAACACGACACATCCCCGCGATCAGCAGGCTGAGGCGGGGATGGTCGGTCGGGCGGTCCTTACACGGTCACCGGGTTGGGCTTGTTGGGATCGATGCCGTACTTGGCGATGGCCTGGGCCACCACTTCCGGCTTGATCTTGCCTTCATCGGCCAGCGACTTCAGGGCGGCCACGGTGACGAAGTGACGGTTCACCTCGAAGAACTCGCGCAGCTTGGCGCGGGTGTCCGAGCGGCCGTAGCCGTCGGTGCCCAGCACCTTGTAGGCGCGGCCCTTCGGCACGAAGGCGCGGACCTGCTCGGCGTAGGTGCGCATGTAGTCGGTGGAGACCACGATCGGGCCCTCGGTACCTTCCAGCGATTGCTCGAAGTAGCTCTTCTTGGCGGTGTCGGCCGGGTGCAGCATGTTCCAGCGTTCCACGTCCTGGCCTTCGCGGGCCAGCAGGGTGAAGGACGGTGCCGACCAGACATCGGCGTCGACCTTCCAGTCGTCGCGCAGCAGTTCGGCGGCGGCGATGACTTCGCGCAGGATGGTGCCCGAACCCAGCAGTTGCACGCGCAGCTTGTTTTCCTTGCCGCCTTCGTTCAACAGGTACAGGCCCTTCAAGATGCCCTCTTCCTGGCCTGCCTTGATCCCCGGGTGGGCGTAGTTCTCGTTCATCACGGTGATGTAGTAGAACACGTCTTCCTGGTTGGCCACCATGCGGCGCAGGCCGTCATGGATGATCACGGCGACTTCGTGGGCGAAGGTCGGGTCGTAGGGGATGCAGTTCGGGATGGCCGAGGCGAACACATGGCTGTGGCCGTCTTCGTGCTGCAGACCTTCACCGTTCAAGGTGGTACGACCGGCGGTGCCGCCGATCAGGAAGCCACGGGCGCGCATGTCACCGGCTGCCCATGCCAGGTCGCCGATACGCTGCAGGCCGAACATGGAGTAGTAGGTGTAGAACGGGATCATCACACGGTTGTTGGTCGAGTACGAGGTCGCCGCAGCGATCCACGAGCTCATGCCACCGGCTTCGTTGATGCCTTCCTGCAGGATCTGGCCGGCCTTGTCTTCGCGGTAGTACATCACCTGGTCCTTGTCGACCGGTTCGTACAGCTGGCCGACCTGGCTGAAGATGCCGATCTGGCGGAACAGGCCTTCCATACCGAAAGTACGGGACTCGTCGACCATGATGGGCACCACGCGCTGACCCAGGTTGGGGTCGCGCAGCAGCGCGGTCAGCACGCGCGAATAGGCGGCGGTGGTGGAGATCTCACGACCTTCGGCGGTCGGCTCCAGCATGGTCTGGAAGGCCGACAGTTCCGGCACCGGCAGCTTTTCGTCAGCGTGCGGGCGACGTTGCGGCAGGTAGCCGCCCAGGGCCTTGCGGCGCTCGTGCAGGTACTGCATTTCCGGGGTGTCGTCGGCCGGCTTGAAGAACGGGATGCTGGGCAGCTCGGCGTCCGAGATCGGCAGCTGGAAGCGGTCGCGCATGGCGCGGATGGCTTCGTCGTCCAGTTTCTTGGTGTTGTGCGCGGTGTTGCGCGCTTCGCCGGCCTTGCCGAAGCCATAGCCCTTGATGGACTTGGCCAGGATCACGGTGGGCTGGTCCTTGGAGTCCTGCGCGACCTTGAAGGCGGCGTAGATCTTGTGCGGGTCGTGACCGCCACGGGTGAGGCGCCAGATATCGTCGTCCGACATCTTGGAGACCATTTCCAGCAGCTTGGGATGCTTGCCGAAGAAGTGCTTGCGCACGAAGGCGCCGTCCTTGGCCTTGTAGTTCTGGTACTCGCCGTCGACGGTTTCCATCATCACCTTCTGCAGGATGCCGTCCTTGTCACGGGCCAGCAGCTCGTCCCAGCCGCTGCCCCAGATGACCTTGACCACGTTCCAGCCGGCGCCACGGAAGTCGGACTCCAGTTCCTGGATGATCTTGCCGTTGCCGCGCACCGGGCCGTCCAGGCGCTGCAGGTTGCAGTTGACCACGATGACCAGGTTGTTCAGTTTTTCACGACCGGCCATGCCGATGGCACCCATCGATTCCGGTTCGTCCATTTCACCGTCGCCGCAGAAGGCCCAGACCTTGCGGTTGTCGGTCTTGGCGATGCCACGGGCGTGCAGGTACTTCAGGAAGCGCGCCTGGTAGATCGCCATCAAGGGGCCCAGGCCCATCGAGACGGTCGGGAACTGCCAGAATTCCGGCATCAGCTTGGGGTGCGGGTAGGACGACAGACCGTGACCATCGGCTTCGCGGCGGAAGTGGATCAGTTGGTCTTCGGAGAGACGACCTTCCAGGAAGGCGCGGGCATAGATGCCGGGCGAGGAGTGACCCTGGATGTAGAGCAGGTCGCCGCCGTGATCTTCAGTCGGGGCGTGCCAGAAGTGATTGAAACCGATGCCCAGCATGTTGGCCAGCGAGGCGAAGGAAGACAGGTGCCCCCCCAGGTCGCCATCCACGCGGTTGGCCTTGACCACCATGGCCATGGCGTTCCAGCGCATCCACGAGCGCAGGCGCTCTTCGTATTCCAGGTTGCCCGGGCAGTGCTCGCCCTGGTCGGTCGGAATGGTGTTGACGTAGGCGGTATTGCTGGAGAAGGGAATATGGGCACCACGACGGCGGGCCAGATCGACCATGCGTTCCATCAGGTAGTGGGCGCGATCCGGGCCTTCCTTTTCGATCACTGCTTCGAGGGCGTCGAGCCACTCCTGGGTTTCCATCACATCGGGATCGTTGGCGGCCTGCGCCAGAACTTGATCGATTTGGGCTGACATGTCATGTCTCCTGGTTGTTGAGAGATCCGTCCGGTCGGATAGACCTGGCGGGTCGGTCGGTTCATTCGGTACGCTGCCGCCGGCAAGTGAAGCAGGAAGACCATTCCGTTGCCTGTGCTACAACCCTTCCCGGCCCGTGGGGCCAGGCTTTGGAGGCGGAACAGGCTTAAATGTACGGTCTTCCAGCCGTGTGGACGACGAATTTTATCAGGGAATTTTCGATTTTCAAATTACGATAATCGATTTCATAATACGAAAATATGCTGCAAAGCGGCATGAACAGGCGCTTTGCGGACCGCGTATTTTTACTGTATCGCTCTGTGAGCGCGGTTTTCTTGCCCTGTTTGCAATGCCGCAAACGCCCCTGGACCGCCTGTAAGTCAGGCCTGGTGGTGTTGTCGTGAAGGAAATTTCATGCCTGGAAGACAATGCAAGGCCCGCGATGCCGTCCACAGGCACAGGCGATCTTTCTGCAGCCGCTGACGCTGGCGACAGAACTTGCTCTATATAAATGAAGGGATGTTCAGACCCGGCTGCAGATGGCGCCAACGGATGCGGCTAACAGATGGCGCTCCCTGGTGACGCGATCAGATCGCAATATTGCCCAGCGTACTGGCACGATAGGCGGCGACGAAGGTATCGAAGTCGCCGATCTGGGTGCGCTCGATGTCGCGCTGCGCATCCAGCGAGGCCTGGGCGATGGCCACGAAGTCAGCCGTCTTGGCGGCCGACAGCGGCCGGGCGCGCAGCTGCTCGGCCTGGCGGCGGCTGTTGGCCAGGGTGAAGCCGGGGAAGGAGTTGCCGGCGGCGCGGATTTCACGCAGCACCTGGGCCGACGGGGTGGCATCGGGATCGGCCAGCTTGCCGCGCTGTACAGCCAGGCTGTCGCGATGCTGGCTGCCGCCCAGTTGGCGGTCCAGCAGTTCGGCCACTGGCGCCATGCGGTCCAGCAATCGCTCGCCCCAGTCCTTGAGCAGGATGGATTCGCCCTTGCACTGCAGGTGCAGGCCGGGACGACGACCTTCCTTGACGGTGGCCAGGAAGTTGGCGCGGTTTTCCACGCCCTCCTCGTCCGAGGTCAGGCAGCTCGATTCCAGCGCCAGGAAGTGCAGGAACACGTCCAGGAAGCGCGCTGCCTCCAGGCCGATGCCCAGCGGGTTGAAGGGATCGATGTCCATGCAGCGCACTTCCACATACTGCACGCCACGCGCCGACAAGGCCTGCACCGGGCGTTCGCCGCTGTTGATGACGCGCTTGGGACGGATCGAAGAGTAGAACTCGTTTTCGATCTGCAGGATGTTGGTATTGATCTGCACCCACTCGCCGTCGCGCTTGGTACCGATGGCTTCATAGGGCGGATACGGTTCGCTGACCGCATGCGAGAGGCTACGGATGTAGGCCGGCAGGTTGTTGTAGTGCGGCGTGATATTGGCCTGGGCATGGTTCTGGTAACCCAGGTCGCTCATGCGCAGGCTGGTGCCATAGGGCAGGAAGAGCGTGTCCTTGGACAGCGTCTCCAGTTGGTGCGGGCGGCCGCGCAGGAAATTGGTGGCCACCGCCGGCGAGGCACCGAACAGATACATCAGCAGCCAGCTGTAGCGGCGGAAGTTGCGGATCAGGGCGATGTAGCGCTCGGACTGGTAATCCCGGCGCGACAGCGAAGAGTCAACGGTGTCATCCTCGTCACGCAGCACTTCCCACAGGTCTTCACTGAGCGAGAAGTTGTAATGAATGCCGGCGATGCACTGCATGGTGCGGCCATAGCGCAGCGCCAGGCCGCGCCGGTACACATGCTTCAACATGCCGATGTGGGAACTGCCGTACCAGCCGAGGGGAATCTCATCTTCCGGTGGCAGCACGCAAGGCATGGAGGCATTCCACAGCAGTTCGCCCTCCAGCTTGGTATAGACGAAGCGGTGGATTTCATCCAGGCGCTGCAGCGCATCGGCGATGTCGGGCATGGCCGGGGTGATGAACTCCAGCAGCGACTCCGAGTAATCGGTGGTGATCAGATCATTGGTGAGGGCCGAACCCAGCGCCGGCGGATGCGGCGTGCGGGCCAGTTGCCCCTGCTCATCCACGCGCAGCGTCTCCCGTTCCACGCCGCGCAGCCCCTGACTCAGCAACGCAAGATGTTGCGGCTGGGAAAGCTGTTGCAGGCGGCGGGTGAGGAGATCGGTCATGCGCAAATCCTTGTAACTAGGCGGAAAACTGGGGAGCGGGTGCGTTTGGTTGCGGGAGCATAACCGAAATTGGAAATTCCCGTCGTGCGCTACCCCAAATGCCGATGTCACTCAAAACTGTCATGCTTTATGGCAAAAAAAGACACTGACAGGCAACAAACGGCAATATAGGGCCGCTGGCATGCCGGTCGCCCCCGGCCCCGGGCTGGCTTTATAATCACGGGTTCCGGCGCTTTGCGCCCCAGTCGCCCCGGCCCGCCCGGGAGCTTTCCTCCTCGCCCTGCCCTCTTTATTACCTTCACTGCCATGTCTGCCCAACTGATCGACGGAAACCTGCTCTCCCAACAACTGCGCGCCGATGTCGCCAAGCGCGCCGCCGCCCTCACCGCCCAAGGCAAGCAAGCCGGCCTGGCCGTGATCCTGGTGGGCGACAGCCCGGCTTCCCAGGTCTACGTACGCAACAAGGTCAAGGCCTGCCAGGACAATGGCCTTCACTCCGTGCTGGAAAAATATGAAGCCACGATGACGGAAGCCGAACTCCTGGCCCGCATCGACGCCCTCAACCAGGATCCCAAGATCAACGGCATCCTGGTGCAACTGCCGCTGCCGGCCCATATCGACTCGCACAAGGTGATCGAAGCCATCGCCCCGGAAAAGGACGTCGATGGTTTCCACGTCAGCAATGCCGGCCTCCTGATGACGGGCCAGCCGCTGTTCCGCCCCTGCACCCCTTATGGCGTCATGAAAATGCTGGAATCCATCGATTACCCCGTGCGCGGCGCCAATGCCGTGGTGGTGGGTGCCTCCAACATCGTGGGCAAGCCGCAGGCGATGTTGCTCTTGCAAGCCGGCGCCACCGTCACTATCTGTAATTCCAAGACCCGTGACCTCGGCCACCACACCCGCCAGGCCGACATCCTGGTGGTCGCCACCGGCAAGCGCAACATCGTCACTGCCGACATGGTCAAGCCGGGTGCCGTCGTCATCGACGTCGGCATGAACCGCGATGACAACGGCAAGCTGTGTGGCGACGTCGATTTCGCCAATGCCAGGGAAGTCGCCGGCTGGATCACCCCGGTGCCGGGTGGCGTGGGTCCGATGACCATCACCATGTTGCTGGTCAACACCATCGAAGCCGCAGAACGTACCTAAAACCGCATCACCTTCCGCGGGCGCCACGCCAGCGGGAGGCTTCAGAGAAACGAGAGCCCATGACCACCACCGACATCGCCGCCAATCCCCTGCTGGACTTCTCGGGCTATGCCCAGTTCGACGCCATCGCCGCCGAGCACGTTACCCCGGCGCTGGACAAGCTGCTGGCCGATGCCAGCCGTCTGGTCACCGAACTGGAAGCGCCGATGGCCGAGGTGACCTGGGACAACTTCGTCGAACCGCTGGAGTCCGCCACCGAAAAACTGGGCCGCGCCTGGAGCGTGGTGGGCCACCTGAATTCGGTCATGGATACCCCGGCCCTGCGTGCCACCTACAACGAGAACCAGCCGCGCCTGGTGGAATTCTGGACCGCGCTGGGCCAGAACCTGGCGCTGTTCGAGAAGTACAAGGCGCTGCAGACCAGCCCGGCCTTCGCCTCTCTGTCGGCCGCACGCCGCAAGGTGGTGGACAACGCGGTGCGCGATTTCCGCCTGTCCGGCGCCGAGCTGCCGGAAGAGAAGAAGGAACGCTTCGCCGAGATCCAGGAAAAGCAGGCCATGCTGACCACCCGCTTCTCGGAAAACGTGCTGGATGCCACCAATGACTTCGGCCTCTTCGTCGAGGACGAAGCCGAACTCTCCGGCCTGCCGGCCGACGTCAAGCAGGCCGCCCGCGCCGCCGCCGAGAAGGATGGCAAGCCCGGCTTCAAGTTCACGCTGCACTTCCCCTCCTACTTCCCGGTGCTGCAATACGCCGACAACCGCGCCCTGCGCGAGAAGATCTACCGCGCCAACGCCACCAAGGCCTCCGAGCTGGGCGCCAAGCCGGAATGGGACAACAGCGGCAACATCGACCAGATCCTGCAGCTGCGCAAGGAAGAAGCGCAATTGCTGGGTTATGCCAACTTCGCCGAGGTCTCGCTGGTGGCCAAGATGGCCAAGTCGCCCTCGGAAGTGATCGCCTTCCTGGAAGATCTGGGCCAGCGCGCCCGCCCCTTCGGCCAGAAGGATTACGAAGAACTGAAGACCTTCGCCCGCGAAAAGCTGGGCCTGGAGGAGCTGAAGGCCTGGGACAGCACCTATGCCGCGGAAAAGCTGCGCGAACAGCGCTACGCTTTCTCGGAACAGGAAGTGAAGCAGTACTTCCCCGAGCCCAAGGTGGTGGGCGGCCTGTTCCA
Source organism: Herbaspirillum sp. AP02 (assembly GCF_015767275.1). GTDB lineage: Bacteria > Pseudomonadota > Gammaproteobacteria > Burkholderiales > Burkholderiaceae_D > Herbaspirillum. Next base: position 342,027 of record NZ_JADWMY010000003.1, on the reverse strand, counting down.
GGTGGCGCAGCAACTGTTCGGTGTGCAGATCAAGCCCGATACGGCCCCGGTCTGGCACAAGGACGTGAAGTTCTTCCGCATCGAACGCGACGGCCAACTGGTCGGCCAGTTCTACCTCGACCTGTATGCCCGCTCCGGCAAGCGTGGCGGCGCCTGGATGGATGACGCCCGCGCCCGCCGCCTCACCGCGCAAGGCGTGCAGACCCCGATCGCCTATCTGGTCTGCAACTTCACCGAACCGGCGGTCGTCGATGGCGTGGCCAAGCCGGCCCTGTTCACCCATGACGAAGTGATCACGCTGTTCCACGAATTCGGCCATGGCCTGCATCACATGCTCACGCAAGTCGATGAAGTGGGCGTCTCCGGCATCTCCGGCGTGGAATGGGACGCGGTGGAACTGCCCTCGCAGTTCATGGAAAACTTCTGCTGGGAATGGGACGTGCTGCAGCAGTTGACATCCCACGCCGAGACCGGCGCACCGCTGCCGCGTGCGCTGTACGACAAGATGATCGCCGCCAAGAACTTCCAGTCCGGCCTGCAGATGCTGCGCCAGGTGGAATTCTCCCTGTTCGACATGCTGATCCACCATGAATATGAAGTCGGTGGCAGCCAGACCGTGCAGCAACTGCTCGACAGCGTGCGCGACCGCGTTGCCGTGATCCGCCCGCCCGAGTTCAACCGCTTCCAGCATTCGTTCTCGCACATCTTCGCGGGCGGCTACGCGGCTGGTTACTACAGCTACAAGTGGGCCGAGGTGCTGTCCGCCGATGCCTACAGCGCCTTTGAAGAAGCTGCAGTGACCGGCGGCAACGTGATCTCGCTGGAAACCGGACGCCGCTTCCAGCAGGAAATCCTGGCCGTGGGCGGCTCGCGCCCGGCCATCGAGTCCTTCAAGGCCTTCCGTGGCCGCGAGCCCAGCATCGACGCCTTGCTGCGGCATAGCGGCATGGCGGCCTGAGTCGCTGACGAGCGACTTCGCAAGATGGCCAGCACGGCCCGCCCCGGTGGCGGGCCGTTTTTCTTTGGCCTGGCCGCCGCCGCGGATGGCATGCTGCAGCGCGAGCCACTATACTGGCGGGATGACCCGAATCGATTTTCACAGCAACGTCCCGCAAAAGATCGCCTACGTCTGCCGACTGGTGCGCAAGGCGCGTGCGTCCGGTGCCATGCTGGTGCTGCGCAGCCCCGATCGCGCCGAACTGCAGCAACTGGACCAGGCGCTCTGGAGCTTTTCCGAGCAGGATTTCCTGCCGCATGTCATGGCCGGCGATCCGCTGGCAGCACAGACGCCCATCATCCTCACCGGCGACGACGCCGCCGAATTGCCGCATCACCAGATACTGATCAACCTCGGCACCGACACGCCGCCCCAGTTCGCCCGCTTCGAACGCCTGCTGGAAATCATTTCCGCCGACGACGCCGACAAGGCCGCCGGCCGCGATCGCTACCGTTTCTACAAGGAACGCGGCTATCCGCTGTCGCACCACGTGGCGGCCTGAGACCCACGCTCCAGACATGAACCACGACGACAACAGCATCCCCCTCCTGACCGAGATCATCCCGCTGGCTCCGGCTGCCCCGGCCGCGCTGGATTACGCCGCGCCGATGCAACCGGGCGCCTTTCACACCCAACCTGCGGCCACCCACTATCAGGCGCCCGCGGCTGCAACGCCCGTGATGTCGGCCATGGCCCCGCCGCCCCAGGTCACGCCGGCCGCCGAGCAGTACCGCCAATGGGAACAGGAAATCCGCGAAAACGTCCTGCAAAGCCTGCTGGAGCGCGTCGATACCGTGCTGCACCAGCATCTGCAGGACCAGATGGCGCTGGCGCTGGACCATCTTTCCGATATCGTGATGCAGCGCGTCAGGGAAGGCCTGCGCGACGCCCTGGCAGAAACGGTGGAGCGCGCCGTGGCCGAAGAGATGGCGCGCTTCTCGTCTTCGAAAAATTAAAATCCTGGCCGATTTTTCTTTTCTTTTTGAATAAACCGTCGGCTTTCGGCTTTTAATTAACAAAAAATCTGCCCAGTATTGATTACATCGGCAATCGCGCTTTTCTTACAATGCTTGCATCGTTCACATCGTCCAATGACGGTGTGAAATCCGAAAAACACCAGCAAGTTCATGCAAAACCGGGAGAGTGAGATGAAAGTGATCGTATTGGGCGCAGGCATTATCGGAACCGCTTCCGCCTGGTTCCTGAAGAAGCAGGGCTACGACGTCACCGTCATCGAACGCCAGCCCGGCGCAGCGCAGGAAACCAGCTTTGCCAACGGTTGCCAGATTTCGGTGTCGCACGCCGAACCCTGGGCCAACCCGGCTGCCCCGATGAAGGTGCTCAAGTGGCTGGGCAAGGAAGATGCTCCCCTGCTCTATCGCTTCCGCCCCGAATGGCTGCAATGGAAGTGGGCCGTGGCCTTCCTGCGCGAATGCACCGCCGCCCGTACCGACGAGAACATCCGCAACATCGTCGCCCTGTGCGAATACAGCCGCCAGACCCTGCAGGCGGTGCGCGCCGAGACCGGTATCCAGTACGATCACCTGACCCGCGGTATCCTTCACTTCTACACTGAAGAAAAGGAATTCCAGGACTCCCTGCCGGCCGCCAAGCTGATGCGTGATCTGGGTTGCCCGCGCGAATCCATCGGCGCCGACGAAGTGGTGCGCATCGAACCGGCACTGGCCTCGATCCGCAACAAGATCGTTGGCGGCGACTTCACCGCCACCGATGAATCGGGCGACGTCTTCAAGCTCACCACGGGCCTGGCCAAGAAGAGCGAGGAAGCCGGCGTCGAGTTCCGTTATTCCACCACCATCACCCGCCTCATCACCGAAGGCACCGGCGCCGCCGCCCGCGTGACCGGCGTGGAAATCATCAATCCGGATGGCCGCCATGAAGTCCTCACAGCCGATACCTTCGTGGTCGCCATGGGCAGCTTCTCGCAGCAACTGGTCAAGCCGCTGGGCATCGACCTGCTGCTCTATCCAGGCAAGGGCTACTCGGCCACCTACAAGGTCATCAACCCGGACGCCACCCCCAGCGTCTCGCTCACCGACGACGGCTACAAGCTGGTGGTCTCGCGCCTGGGCGACCGTCTGCGCGTGGCGGGCACTTGCGAACTCAACGGCTATGGTCGCGAGCTCAACACCACCCGTTGCGAAGCCATCACCCGCCGCACCCGCGAACTGTTCCCCGACGGCTGCGACTACGAGAACCCGACCTACTGGACCGGCCTGCGCCCGCTGACCCCGTCCAACGTGCCTTACGTGGGCAAGACCAAGGTCGCCAACCTGTACCTGAACACCGGTCACGGCACCCTGGGCTGGACCATGGGTTGCGGCTCCGGCCGCGCCATCGCCGAAATCGTCGCCGGCCGCGTGCCGGAGATCGATTTTGCCTTCACCGGCCTGCCGCGCTGGAACCGCGCACGCCAGGTGGTGACCCAGGCCGCCTGATCACAACGCTTCAGCTTCCAGCAAAAGGACCGGAATTTCCGGTCCTTTTTTCTTGGACGCTTGATCTGCATCAGCGCAGCTCCGCCATGCAAGATCATTCATATAGAGCAACATAGGGTGCTTACAAATACGAACATCCCCTTGGTGTAGAATCCCCGCTTACTCTGCGTCACCACGGCCTTGCCGGGGCTTGCGCAACCTCGGGAATTTCAACTCATCATCACGCATCTAGCGCCTTTCTGCCGCCTTTGCCGTTGATCCTTCCCGAATCGACCCCATCTGGACGAACATCCGTCACTGCATTTTCCTTCACTTGGAAAAGCAGGCAACATCAAAGGACACTGCAATGAAGTGGGCAATAGTCTTCATCTACATTTTTTCCATCCTCTTCATCCACTTCCGTGGACGCGTACGCCTGCCCTTCCTGCGCCAGTTCTTCGACCACTCGTCGATCATGTCGCCGATCAACCTCTTCATGTACGCTTTTTCGCGCGTGCCGGCGGTGCCGTATCCGGCGGTGAAGGAGTTCCAGGATCTGGCCCTCATCGACCAGAACTGGGAAGTGATCCGCGACGAGGCCGTGGCCCTGCGTGAGATGGCCAAGATCAAGGCCGCCGAAAAGAATGACGACGCCGGCTTCAACTCCTTCTTCAAGGCCGGCTGGAAGCGCTTCTACCTGAAGTGGTACAACGCCAGCCATCCGTCGGCCGAAAAGTTTTGCCCCAAGACGGTGGAGATCCTCAAGCGCATTCCCAGCGTGAAGGCTGCAATGTTTGCCGAACTGGCCCCGGGCGGCACGCTCAATCCGCACCGCGACCCCTTCGCCGGCTCGCTGCGCTATCACCTCGGCCTGGTCACGCCCAACGACGACCGCTGCTTCATCGAGGTCGACGGCCAGCGCTACAGCTGGCGCGACGGCCAGAGCGTGGTGTTCGACGAAACCTTCATCCACTGGGCGCAGAACGGCACCGAGACGAACCGTATCATCCTCTTCTGCGATGTCGAACGTCCGCTGCGCTATCGCTGGGCAGAAGCCATCAATGGCTTCCTCGGTCGCACCATGATGACCGCTGCCGCCTCGCCCAACGAAACCGGCGACCAGACCGGGCGCGTGAACAAGCTGTTCCGTTTCGTCTGGCTGGCAGGTCAGTATCGCCGCCGCTTCAAGAACTGGAACAAGACCGTCTACAAGATCACCAAGTTCGGTCTCATCATCGCAGTGGCGCTGTTGATCATCTATGCCTGAGGCACCGGACGACGGCAGGACATGCCTGCCAACGGGCAAATGATATAAACAAAATCGCCGGTCAATTGACCGGCGATTTTCTTATTGCGGATTCGCAAAATATCGACGGCAATTGTCGCGCAATGAGAGCCGATACGCCTACCGCAGAGCTTCGTGCGATTTGTCGCGAGCCCGCGTCCCGTCTGGCACTGCGGTGCAGCGTGAGGAATCGTACCAAGAGGGAAAATCAAAAGGCGCGCAAGTTCCTGCGTAAGCAAAAATCAAATGCGGCACAAAATTTCCATACGGAAATGAAACCTCATTTTTCGATGATGAATTGCAGAAACTGCTTCATTCGAGCGCATACCAGCGTGTAAAATCTTTCTGCTTCCGTGCTAGCTTCATGGCGTGATTCTTGCATCCTGGCTGGGCCGCATTCCTCGGGGAGAGGTGCTGCGACCGGCTGCTGCCAACCACTCGCCTCGTACTCATTGATCGCATGTAAGCGTCCGCTTCCGACCTCGCGGACCAAGCGCAAGCCGAGTACCGACCATACATAGAACAATGGGCTCATGCAGGACATCGACGACGAGATGAAAAAACCGCTGCTCAAGCATCTGGTAGAGATCACGGCCCATCGGGAGCATTCCCGCCTGGCCATCTCGGTCATCTCCGCGCTGTACCAGCTCACCGACGTGCGCAGCATCCGCATGCTCGACATCTTTACCATGCGCGACGAATACTATGTGCAGGAGAAGATGGTCATCAGCGACGGCGTGGTCCATACCATCGCCGAGCTGACCAACGACGATCCCAAGGAAGCGCTGTCGTCCTATCCGGCAATGATGGCCTGTATCCGCAACCACCTCAACGAGTACCAGGAGACCACGCCCGACGGCGCGCATGTGCTGTGGCTACCGGTGTGGCTGCACGGGAAGATGAACTCCTGCCTGGAACTGCGCAGCGAACACGTGCTGGCACCGGCGACGATGGAAGTGATCCACGGCGTCTTCCACATCTACTGCAATTACCAGAGCCTGCTGGACTACAGCGAGCGCGATGCACTCACGGGACTGTTCAACCGCAAGACCTTCGACGAGCAATTCACCCGCTACGCCTTCGCCATCGCCCCGCACGAGGCGCATTCGATGGAGAAGGACGAGGAGCGTCGCCACGATAGCAACAGCGAGCCCAAGGGCCATTGGCTGGCGGTGGTGGACATCGATCACTTCAAGCAGGTCAATGACCGCTACGGCCATCTCTACGGCGACGAAGTGCTGATCCTGGTGGCCAACATCCTGCGCGCCTCGTTCCGCGCGCACGACCGCATCTTCCGCTTCGGCGGCGAGGAATTCGTGATCCTGCTACGCGCCACCACGCTCTCGGACGCCCGCAAGATCTTCGACCGCTTCCGCCAGAACGTGCAGGAATACGATTTTCCGCAGGTGGGCAAGGTCACTGTCAGCCTGGGCTTCGTCAACATCGCCCGCGAAACGCCGGTGGTGATCCTGGGTCATGCCGACCAGGCCCTGTATCACGCCAAGAAAAGTGGCCGCAACCGCATCTGCTATTACCAGGAACTGGTCAATTCGGGCGTGCTGCGTTCCGGTATCACCACCAACGATACTGTGGAATTCTTCTAGGGCCTGTTCCCACTCAATCTGCGAGTGCGAGAGGTCGTCAAGCGTTGACTGCCTAGGCGCAGCGACGCGCCGTAGTGGTGCTACGGCAAGGAGCTGCAACAACGGCAGGCGACGCTTGCCGGCCTCTCCCGGAGGGTTGCGCCCAGAAGGCGCGCTGGCGGCGTTGCACGGCAAGGCTGGTGGCACCACGCCTTCTGGGCGCAACGCATCTCGCAGATTGAGTGGGAACAGGCCCTAGTTCCTCACTCGACAACACCCTTGTCAGCCGGCCGCGCAAGCGGCCTTTTTTTCGCCTGGCAGCGGCGGCACAGGCAGTCGGCAAGTTCATGCATAGTGCGCATCCGCTCATGTTTTAAAAGCATGAGACAGCACGGCAGCGCTTTCGTATGATCGCCAACGTTCGATGCTCACCGTACGAACTCATCCCGCGATCCGCTTGCAGACAAGCATCAGAAACGAAACAGGAGCGTGATCGCCCGTCGCTACCCCATGCGTACCAGGAGACCTATAAAAATGCAGCAGACACACTTCAAGAAAACCGGCGCCGTCCTGATCCTCTCGCTGGCCTGCGCCTTCGCGGCACAGGCCCAGGACAAGAAGCCCAACGTGGTCGTCATCGGCACCGGCGGCACCATCGCCGGCGCGGGCGCTTCCAGCGTCAACACCGCCGCCTATCAATCGGCCGTGGTACCGGTGGACAAGATCATTGCAGCCGTCCCGGAGATTTCCAAGATCGCCAATGTGCGCGGCGAGCAGATCTTCCAGATCGGCAGCGAGAGCTTCAATGACGAGCGCCTGATCAAGCTGGGCAAGCGCGTCTCCGAACTGCTGAAGCAGGGCGACGTGGATGGCATCGTCATCACCCACGGCACCGATACCATCGAAGAGACCGCCTACTTCCTGAACCTGGTCCTCAAGAGCGAAAAGCCGGTGGTGGTGGTCGGCTCCATGCGTCCGGGCACCGCGCTGGGTGCAGACGGTGCGCTGAACCTGTATGACGCGGTGCTGGTAGCCGGCAGCAAGGAAGCCGCCGGCAAGGGCACGCTGGTGGTGATGAACGATGAAATCCACTCCGGCCGCGACGTCACCAAGAGTAACACCTTCAAGGTCGAGACCTTCCGCTCGCCCTACGGCCCACTGGGCTACGTGGTGGAAAACAAGCTGAGCTTCTACCGCCTCCCGGCCCGCCCGCACACCACGCAGACCGAGTTCGACATCGACAAGATCAGCAGCCTGCCGCGCGTGGACATCGTCTACAACTACGGCAATGTCAGCCGTACCGCCTATGACGCCTTCGTCGCCGCCGGCGCCAAGGCCATCATCCACGACGGCACCGGCAACGGCAGCGTGGCCGAGCAGATCGTACCGGTACTGCAGGAAGTGCGCAGCAAGGGCGTGCAGGTCATCCGCGCCTCGCGCACCGGCAGTGGCGTGGTGATCCGCAACGGCGAACAGCCCGACGACAAGTACGACTGGGTGGTGGCCGACGACCAGAACGCCCAGAAGGCGCGCATCCTGGCCGAACTGGCGCTGACCAGGACCAATGATCCCAAGGAACTGCAGAAGATCATGTGGAAGTATTGATCTGACCTGATTCCAGAAAACGATATAAATCGTTTTCGCATTCACGATCTTCTGTTGCTTCTGTTGCTTCTATTGTTGAAATTGCTCTCGGCCCCGCTTCGGCGGGGCTTTTTTCTGGCGCAGTGAAACGCGTATTCGATGACCGGTTACAGCTATCGCCAAGCTCACCTTCTCATTCGAAGATCTGCTTCTTGGGCCGGGCCGGATCAGGCAGGCCGCACGGCAGGAATTGGCCCCGTCCCGGCGTTCCCAGGACTTCGCCATCGCGCCAGACGATCTCGCCGCGCGACAGCGTCAGCACCGGCCAACCCGTCAGCTGCATGCCTTCATAGGGGGTGTAGTCGACATCGTGATGCAACATGCTGTTGCTCACCCGGACCTCGCGATGCGGATCCCAGATGGCAATGTCGGCATCGCTGCCAATGGCAATGGTGCCCTTGCGCGGATAGAGACCATACATCTTGGCCGGATCGGTCGCGGTCAGCGCGACGAAACGATTGAGATCGATGCGGCCCTTGCCCACGCCCTCGGAAAACAGGATGGGCATGCGCGTTTCCAACCCCGGCGTGCCATTGGGGATGTAGCGGAACGGCACTTCCTGGCCACCCGGTTTCTTGCCCTGCGGGTCCTCGTAGCGGAAGGGAGCATGGTCCGATGAAAACACGGTGAACAGGCCGCTGGCCAGGCCGTCCCAGACGTATTGCTGGTTGGCCTTGTCACGCGGTGGCGGGCTGCAGACGCACTTGGCGCCATGGTAGCCGTCATCGAGGTGATCGGCCGTCAGCACCAGATATTGCGGACAGGTCTCGGCATGGATGCGCAGGCCGTGGCCGTGGGCCCAGCGGATCTGTTCGATGGCCTCCCGGCCCGACACATGCACGATCAGGATGGGCACGTCCACCAGCTCCGACAGGGCAATGGCACGATGCGTGGCTTCCCGCTCCACCATCATCGGCCGCGAGTGGGCATGATACTTGGGCGCCGTCAGGCCGGCGTCTTCCAGCTGCTCGGTCAGCCAGCTGATGCAATCGGCGTTTTCGGCGTGCACCATGACCAGGGCCCCTTCCCTGCGCGCCAGCGCCAACAGGTCGAGGATCTGACGATCATTGAGCTTGAGATCGTCATAGGTCATGTAGATCTTGAAGGAGGTGTAGCCTTCGCGCACCAGCTGCGGCAGCTCGTGCTTGAGGACCTGTTCGCTGGGGTCACTCACGATCATGTGGAAGGCGTAGTCGATCACCGCCTTGCCCTCGGCCCGGCGGTGGTAATCCTCCACCGCTGCGCGCAGCGAGCCACCCTTGGCCTGCGCAGCGAACGGGATCACCGTCGTGGTGCCACCGCAGGCAGCCGAGATCGTCCCGCTCCGGAAATCGTCAGCCATTTTCAGGCCCTCTTCCATCGGCTGGTCCAGGTGGCAATGCGCGTCCACACCACCGGGCAGGACCAGTTTGCCGCTGGCATCGATCTCCTCGCGGCCAGGCGCCAGGCCACGTCCCAGCATGGCCACCTTGCCGTCCTTGATGCCGACGTCGCATTGCATGATGTCCGAGGCCGTCGCAACGGTACCGTTGCGAATCACCAGGTCAAAGCTGTCCATCTGTTTTCCTTTCGATCAAGCTCGCGTCTGTCCTGCGGCCGGCTGTGCCGCGATGGTCGTGACGCCGCCAACGCCGCCGGCACGTGGCCGGGACGTCTGGCAGGGATAGAGAGTGAGAAGTGCGGAGGGGCCTAGCGCACGTCGCGGAACAGGCTGCCCCAGCCACGGATGCGCGAGGGATCGGCACCGGCCTGTTGCAGCGATTTCCAGACCACGGTGGAGATGGTGTCGTAGATCGGGATGCCGACTTCGCGCTCCAGCTCTTCCACCAGCGGTGCACCGCGCAGGTTGGTGCAGAAGATGGTGATGGCCTCTGGCTTGTCCTTGGCGACCTCGCGCACCATGGCACGCAGTTCCTCTGCCCCCACTTCGGAGAAGGAGAAATTGTCCTGCTTGCGCAGATGGCGTTCGGAAACGCATTCCAGCCCCGAGGCGGCATAGTTCTTGACGATGGCCGCCTGCACCTCGTCCAGGTAAGGCGTGACCAGGCCGAAGCGCTTCACGCCGGTGATGTCGAAGATCTCGTTGAGCGCCAGTACCGAAGTGCAGGCCGGGATGCCGGTCGCCTCGGTGATGCGGCGGCACAGGCGCTCGTCGGCATCGAAACCCAGCCAGCCCGAGGATGTGCCATTCCAGGCGATGCTGCCGACCTTGGCATGCGAGAGCAATTCGGCGGCACGCAGGATTTCGCTATCGTCGAACTGCGCCAATGCCTGGTTGGACAGCGCGATTTCGGTCACGCGAAAACGTCCGAAGTGGGCGCTGGCTTCGGGGATGTCGGCCAGCATGGCAGTGGTCACCGGCTCCAGCGTGGTGTTGGAGGACGGCGTGAGCATGCCGAGCAGGGTGCGTTGGGTCATCAGATTTCCTTTCAGGCCGCCAACAGGGCGGCATCGGCATGGGCCAGCGCCGATTCTTCGCGGATCAGGCTCAGCACATGGCGTTTGTATTGGTTGAATTCGGGGGTGGTGGTATCGCGTGGACGCGGCAGGTCGATGTCGATCAGCTCGCGCATGCGTCCCGGCCGATGCGTCATCACCGCCACCTTGGTGGCCAGGATCAGTGCCTCATCGACACTATGGGTAACGAAGACAATGGTGCCTTCGTAACGCTGCCAGAGGGCCACCAGCTCTTCCTGCATCTCCATCTTGGTCTGCGCATCCAGTGCCGCGAAGGGCTCGTCCATCAGGATCACCGAGGGGTTCTGCAACAGGGCGCGGGCAATGCCGACCCGCTGCGCCATGCCGCCCGAGAGTTCGCTGGGATAGTGGTTCTCGAAGCCCTTGAGCTTGACCGTCTCGATGAAGGGCTGGGCCGCCGCGCGCCGGGCAGCGGCGCTCTTGCCCTGCAGCTTGAGCGAGAAGGCCACGTTGTCCCAGACCGGCAGCCAGGGCATCAGGTTGGCCTGCTGGAACACCATGCCGCGATCGGCACCAGGCCCGGTGATGGCCTGGCCCGCTACCTTCACCGTACCGCTGGTCGGGAATTCGAAGCCGGCGATCATGTTCAGCAGCGTGGACTTGCCGCAACCGGATGGGCCGAGCAGGCAGAGGAATTCCTTTTTCTCCAGCGGCAGGCTCACCCGGTCGATGGCCAGCATGTCGGTGCCGCGCTTGCGGTCCTTGAAGACCTTGACGATATCGTTCAATTCGATGAATGCCATGATGCGTTTTCCTTGATCGTTGATGCGCGCGGGCCGCGAGGCTGCCGGCCGCTCAGTTCACTCAGGCCTTGCCCTGCACGGTGGCCACATGCTGCCAGCGCAGCATGGAATGCATGATCTGCTTGAGGATCCAGTCCGCCAGGAAACCCAGCAGGCCGATGCTGATCATGGCCGCGATCACCAGGTCATAGCGCAGGAAGTAATACGAATCCCACAGCGCATACCCGAGCCCGCTCTTGACGGCCACCATCTCGGCGGTCACCGTGAGCATCCAGGCGCTCCCGATGCCGATGCGCAAGCCTGCGAAGATGCTGGGCATGGCCGCCGGCAGGATGACGAAGCGCAGCAACTGGCTTTGCCGGGCACCGGCCATGGCGGCGGCCCGCAACAGGTTGCGGTCAGCGGTTTTCACGCCATGCACGGTATTCATCAGGATCGGGAAGAACGCCCCCAGGAACACCAGGAAGATGGCCGGCTTGTTGGCAATGCCGAACCAGATGATGGCCAACGGAATCCAGGATACCGGCGGAATCGGCCGCAGCATCTGCACGGTAGGCTCGATGGTGCGCTCGACCCAGCGCCACCAGCCGATGGCCACGCCCAGCGCGATGCCGGACACCGCCGCGATCAGGTAGCCGGCCGTCACCCGCAGGCAACTGGCCATGGCATCGTAGATCCACTTGCCGCTGCTGTCCTGGGCCGCTTCGTTGATGCCGAAGATCCAGTCCATCCAGGTGGCGAACACCCGCGATGGGGCCGGCAGGAGCGATGCCGGGATCACGCCCGAGCGGGAGAAAGCCTCCCAGAACAGCACCAGCAACAGCGGCACCGCAAAGCGCCACTTGGCTTCCGACAGGGATTGCTTCCATCCACTCATGATGATTCCTTTGGGGCTAGTGTCGTGTCGTGAATCAATAACCAAGCTCGGACTTGGGCTTGCCGGTCACGCTCATCAGGAAGCTGTAGTCCATGTTCTTCTCGGCCAGGCCCGAGACATCGCTGGAGACGTATTTCAGATCCTTCATCATCCCGGCAATGGCCTTGGTCTGGGTGCGATACATGCGGTAGTCGGGATAGGCGTTGTTGAGCGCCTCGGTTGCAATCTTGGGGTCCAGGCCGGTGCCCTTGACGATGCTGTTGATCCAGCCCTGCTTGTCCTTCTGCAAGCCGTCGACCAGCTTGACCACTGCCGCCACCGTTTCCTTGACCTCGGCCGGATGCTCCTTGATGACATCCGAGCGGGTCACGATCAGGTTGGTCAGGCGGCCCGCTGCCTGGTCATAGGGATAGGCAAAATGCTTGCCAACGCCGGTCATGCGGATCTGCGAAGCGAAGGGTTCCACCGAGCAGATCAGTTCCACCTCGCCACGCGAGAGCGCTGCCGCGTGATCGGAAGGATTGGGGATATTGACGAACTGCACGTCCTTGGACGGATCGATGCCATGGCCGGCCAGTTCACCACGCATGTGCAGGTCCTGGGCATTGCCGCGCGAGGCAGCGATACGGAAGGGCTTGCCTTCGGCCTTGTATTGCGCGATCAGCTTCTTCAGGCCGGCCCAGTCATCCGAGGCCAGCTTGCTGTCCTTGCCAACCAGCATCTCGGAACCCCCATTGACCTGGCCCGACACCGCCACCAGGTCGAAGCCCTTGTCCAGACCACTGACGTAGGCCAGGTAGGTCACCTGGGCAATGTCCACGCTCTTGGAAACCAGTGCTGTCAGCGCATCGCTGCCGGCAGTGAAGTTGATGCCCTCGATCTCCACGTTCTGGGCCAGCGCCGGCACCATTGCCATGGACATGCAATGTGCGCACTTGGCATAGGCCAGCTTGATCTTGGGCTTGGCCTGGGCCATGGCCGAGCCGGTGCCCAGTGCGGTACAGGCCAGCAGGCTGGCCAGGGCGGCAGCCTTGAAGAACAGGCCGGAGGGGGACTTGCGGACTTGCTGTTGCATGGTTTTCTCCCAGGTGGACATTCGAGGACAACTATTTTGTGACAATCCTGTTTTACATTGCCACCGTTTATGCAAAGCCTGTGCCAGCACCAGAATACCCTGTCGCAGTTACCGAGAAACAGTCCCAAATCCTTTATAGAACTGGGGTTACCGCCCATTCTCCCTCCGCATTGCCTGGCAGAAACCAGGATCGACGCACCAAAGCAATTCAATTTCAGGATGCCAAAAGAGGGAAAACGCCCCGTCAAAGTGCAGCATTTTGAGCGCTGCTTTGTCCGATTATTTTTATAATTTTGTGACAATCAATTTCCACAATTTTCCGCTATCATGGCGGGCAACCTACGTCTTCGATCCGACAACCCATGAGCCCGACCAGCATCAGCAGCCCCCGCAAGAAACAGAGCAAGCACGAGCACCCGGACAACAGCCCGCTGCCTGGCCAGGCGTTCAGCGTGCGGCCACTGGCTGGGGATGCCATCTATGAAAGGATAGTCGGGGCCATCATGGAACATCGCCTCACGCCCGGCACCAAGCTGGTCGAGGAGAAATTGGCGGGCATCTTCGGCGTGAACCGTACCCGCGTGCGGGAAGTGCTGGCGCGCCTGGCGCATGAGGGTCTGATCACGACCATCCCCAACCGCGGCGCCTTCGTGGCCAGCCCCACCCCGGAGGAAGCACGCAACATCTTCGCTGCGCGCCGCCTGCTGGAACCGGCCCTGCTGCGTCATCTGTGCGAGCACACGCGACCCGAGCACATTGCGTTGCTGCGGGCCCACGTGGCCGAGGAAGCCAAGGCGCGCGCGAGCAATGACCGGCGAGCCATCATCCGGCTCTCGGGAGAATTCCACATCCGCATCGCCGACATGGTGGACAATCCGGTGATGAGCAAGATGATGCGCGAGCTGGCCTCCCTGACCTGTCTCATCATCGTGCTGTACGACTCCCCGACCGTGCCGGCCTGCACGCACGATGACCACGGCGACATCATCGATGCCATCGCCGCAGGCCGCGCCGAAGAGGCGGTGGCGACCATGCTGGCGCACCTGCACCATATCGAGAGCGTGCTGGATATGTCCACCCCGCTGGGCGAGGATGACGATCTGGAAGTGCTGCTGGGCGTGGTGTAGAACCGCCCAGCAGCTGCAAGCTGACGACCGCTGTCAGGACAACACCGGCTCACTCACCTCCGCAATCAAGCGCACCGGAATCGACTTGGCCGCCGGCACCTTGCTGCCGCGCGCATGGTGGAACAGCGGAATGAGGCGGTTCAGTTCGGGGAAGTAACCCATCACGCAGCCGACGGGGATATCGAAAGGCTCCACCCGCAGGTGATCCACGCGACGCTCTACGCCGTCGTCGGAGACCGTCTCGGCCGTGACGAAATCACCGGGCACCAGGCCCTGGGCCTGCATGTCGCGCAGGTTCAGCAGCAGCACGCGGCGGGTCCCCCAAACACCACGGAAGCGATCATCCAGCGAATAGACGGTGGTGTTGAACTGGCTGTCGCCCCGGGTGGTCATCAGACGCAGCACGCCAGGGGCATCGGCGGGCATGTCGGGATCTGGCTCGAGGGCGTCGAAGGTCTTGAAATTGGCGCGGCCGTTGGGCGTCTTCCATTGCCGTTCACGGGCCGCCAGCGGACGCGGGAAGCCACCAGGGGTCCGCATGCGGGCGTTGAAGTCGCGGAAGATGTCGGGATAGGTGGCTTCGATGGCGTCGCGGATGCGGGCATAGTCGCCCACCCAGCCATCCCAGTCCACCCGGGGATTGAAGGGCAGCAGCCGCTTGGCCAGTTCGGCGATGATGGCCGGCTCCGAGAGCAGGTGCGGCGACGCCGGTTCGACGCGCCCGCGTGAACCGTGCATGCAGCCGGTACTGTCTTCCACCGACACCGCCTGCTCGCCGCCGCGCTGGCGGTCGATCTCGATGCGGCCCAGGCAGGGCAGCAGATAGGCGGTCTTGCCGTGGATCACGCAGGAGCGGTTGAAGTGCGTCACCACTTGTACGGTCAGGGGGAGGTTGCGCCAGGCCGGCTCCATGACGCCATGGTCGGGGATGGCGCGCACGAAATTACCTCCCAGCATGAAGAAGGCCGACAGTTCGCCGTCACGGATCTTCTCGCAAGCTTCGACCGTGTTGAGCCCCTTCTCCATCGGCGGCTCGAAGTGATACAGCGCGCGCAACTTGTCGTTGGGGACCATCTCCGGTTTTTCCGTGATGCCCACGGTGCGCTGGCCCTGCACGTTGGAATGGCCCCGGATCGGGCAGATGCCGGCACCGGGCTTGCCGATGTTGCCGCGCATGAGCAAGAGATTGGTCAGCATGTGGATGGTGCGCACCGCTTCCCGGTGCTGGGTCACGCCCATGCCATACATGAGCATGGCCCGCCCGGCGCCGGCATAGGTGTCGGCAGCCAGCTCCAGTTCGGCGCGGGACACGCCGGCATGCAGCTCGAGCTCGTTCCAGGAGGCAGCCCGGGCAGCGGCTGCGAATTCCTCGAAGCCACTGGTGTGCTCATCGATGAATGCCTGGTCGAGCAAGCGTGGCTGGCCTTCGGCCCGGGCCCGGTCATCGCGCTCAAGGATGCGCTTGGCCATGCCCACGGCGGCCGCCGTGTCACCACCGATCTTGATCTGCACGTATTGCGAACTGATGTCGGTATGCGCAGGGGTGATCATTTCCTTGGGCGACTGCGGATTGACGAAGCGCTCCAGACCGCGCTCGCGCAAGGGGTTGAAGGTGATCACGGGGACCCCGCGCTTGCGCACCTCTTCCAGCGGATGCAGCATGCGCGGGGCATTGGTGCCGGTGTTGTGGCCGAAGAAAAGGATGCAATCGGTGTGATCGAAGTCTTCCAGCCGGACGGTGCCGACCGGCACGCCGATGGTCTGCGGCAAGGCCACGGAAGTAGACTCGTGACACATGTTGGAGCTGTCGGGCAGGTTGTTGCTGCCATACAGGCGGGCCATCAGCTGGTACAGGTAGGAGGTCTCCAGCGACGCCCGGCCGGAGGCATAGAACACCACCTTCTTCGGATCCATCGCGCGCAGCCGGGCGGCGATGTCGTCGAATGCCTCTGACCAGGTCACGGGCAGATAGCGGTCGCTAGCCGGGTCGTATTTCATGGGCTCCGTGACGCGGCCGGTGGATTCGAGTTCGAGATCGTTCCAGCTTTCCATCTCGGTCACCGTGTGGTCTGCGAAAAACGCCGGCGTGGCGCGCTTGCCGGTAATTTCCCAGGCGGTGGCCTTGGCGCCGTTCTCGCAGAACTCGAACAGATGCGGGTCGGCCGGCTTGGCCCAGGAACAGCTGACGCAGGCGAAGCCGTCGGGCTTGTTCTGCTTCATCAGGATGCGGGTGCCGGTGGCGATCACATGTTCCTGCTGCAGGATGGCGCCCAGTGCCTTGACCGAGCCCCAACCACCGGCAGCGTTGTTGTATTCATCGAATCTGGCGTTTTCGGGAATGTCCTTGGTGTTCATATCGCCTCTTTGTGCGTTGCGTGCGGTGGTCGTCATTGCGTCATTGCGTCATTGCGTCATTGGCGCGGGGTCTGCTGCCCTGGTTTGCATTCGAGCTGCTTGGATGGCTGCTTGGGTGGCTGCCTGGATAAGGGCAATGATGGAATCCGGCGGTCGCTTTGGCTGTAGGCGATGCACGGATTTACAGCGGGTACGATTCCTACAGAAACGGCCAGGACCAGGCCGGGCCTAATGAAGTCCTACGACAAACACCGCAGCGCGCCGACATCGGCCCGGCACCGCGCCACGCATACTGGGTATCGTTGCGGCCCGTCCCGGGTCGCCTGAACCCGGCCCGGTCATCATGAATCGCCCTGCCCACGCTGATCTACCCGATTGCCCTTCCCTGCCGGCACAGCTGGAACAATTCATCGCACCCGCCCTGGCGGCCTGCGCGCACGAGCAGCTGGCCGCACTGGATGCCCGGCTGCTGCGCCAGTTGGTGGCGGCCGGACTGGATCGTCTCCCCCTGCCCGGCCAAGGCGAAACGCTGGCGCGTTGGCAGGCCCTGGCCGCAGTGGCTGCGCACGACCTGTCGCTGGCCAAGCTCTACGAAGCCCATACCGATGCGCTGGCCATCCTGGCAGAAGCAGGACAGGCACGCCCGCCGCGTTCGATCTGGGGTGTCTGGTGCGCGCAGGGGCGTCCCGGCAGCCTCACCATGCGCATGCCGGCTGCAGAAGACCATGTCTTGCTGGAAGGAGAGAAGCCGTGGTGCTCGGGCGCGGCCTCGGTCACGCACGCGCTGCTCAGTCATCGCGACGAGGCGGGCCAGACCTGGTTGCTGGCGCTGGAACTGGGGCAGCGCGGGGTCGAAATCATCGAGGACGACTGGGCGGCCGTGGGCATGTCCGCCACGCGCACCGCTCGCCTGCGTCTGCACAATGCCAGCGCCCAAATGGTGGGAGGACCCGGTTTCTATCTGGACCGCCCCGGCTTCTGGCAGGGTGGCATCGGCATCGCCGCCTGCTGGCATGGTGCGGCGGCAGCGCTGGTGGCGCTGCTGCGCGCGCAGCTGGCGCAACGTGCCGACCCACATGCCCTGGCACGCCTGGGCAGTGCCGAATGCGCGCTGTCCACCTCGGCAGCCAGTCTGCGCGAAAGCGCGGCGCGCATCGACGCCTATCCGGCCGAGAAGGCCATGCGTCATGCCTTGCGGTCCCGCCTCATCGTCGAACGCGCCTGCACCCAGATCATCGGCGACCTGGGTGCTGCGCTCGGGCCCCATCCCTATTGCGGCCAGCGGCGCAGTGCGCGCCTGCTGGCCGATCTGCCCGTGTGGCTGCGCCAGAGCCATGCCGAACGCGACCTGGCCGCACTGGCCACATCCTGTCTGCAAGAGGAGCCCATCCCATGCTTATTGTGAATGCCCCCGCGCCCGTGCGGCGCGGCAGTGCCGCGCGCCATATCGATGTCGTCCACGGTACCGCCGAAGAAGTCTGGCAATCCTGCCAGCGCCTGCATGCGCTGCCCGAAATCGAACTGTGCAAGCTGGTGCCCCCCCGCTCGCGGGCGGTGATCCTGGCGCCGCATCCGGATGATGAAACCCTGGGCTGCGGCGGCCTGATCGCGCAGCTCGCGGGCATGATGCGGGAAATCGCGGTGGTGGCCGTCAGCGATGGTGAGCGCAGCCATCCCGATTCGTCCCCCCTGGCGCAGCGGCTGCCGCTGCTGCGGCCGGCCGAGAGCATGGCCGCGCTGGAATGTCTCGGCGCGGGGCAGGCCCAGATCCTGCGCGCCCGCATACCCGATGGCCAGATCCGCCAGCACCGGCTGGAATTGAAAGCCTGGCTGATCGCGCAGCTGCGCCACACGGATATCGTCTTTGCCCCGTGGCGCCTGGACGGTCATCCCGACCATGAGACGGTGGGCGAGATCGCCGCCGAGCTGGAACATGAACTGGGCTGCAAGCTGGTCGAAGTCCCGATCTGGGGCTGGCACTGGGCGCAGCCGCTGTCGGGGGACTTCCCCTGGGGCCGGGCGCACAAGCTGGGCTTCGATGCCGATACCGCCCTGCGCAAGCGTCGCGCCCTGCGTTGCTATCACAGCCAGATCGGTCGTGATGGCGAGCGCGATCCGGTACTGCCGGCCGGCGTGCTGGCGCACTTCGTGCGGCCCTACGAGGTGTTCTTCCTATGAGGACGGGCGACACCGGACATTTCGACCAGTTGTATGCCGCCAGCGCCGATCCCTGGAACACCAGGACCAGCTGGTACGAGCAACGCAAGCGCGCCATCGTCGCAGCCATCCTGCCGCGCCAGCACTGCACCTCCATCTTCGAACCGGGCTGCGGCAGCGGTGAGCTGACCCTGCATCTGGCCGAGCGTTGCCAGCGTCTGCTGGCTTCCGATTTCTGCGAGGACGCGGTGCGCATCGCCCGCGACAAGACCGCCCATCTGGCGCACGTGGAGGTACGCCGCCAGGCACTGCCGGAGCAATGGCCGGCGCCGGAATTGGGCGCGCCGGAGTTCGAATTGATCCTCTTTTCCGAGCTCTGCTACTACTTCGATGCACCGCAGATGGTAGAGCTGGTCACGCTGGCCGCAGGCAGCCTGACCGTCGGGGGACATCTGCTGGCCTGCCACTGGAAGAAGGATTTCGATGACCGGCTACTGGCCACCCGCCCCATGCATCAGCTCATCGACACCCATGCCCGGCTCAAACGCCAGGCCTGCTACGAAGACGAAGACATCCTGGTCGATCTATGGCGCAAGACCTGATCCCGGCTGACGCGTCGGACCGGTAAAAACAACAAGGAGAGGAGCACGTCATGATAGGCATCGTCATTCCCGCGCACGATGAAGAGGCCCAGCTGGAATCCTGCCTGCAGGCGGTACGCGAGGCCGCCCTGCATGGCGATCTGCACGGTGAGGAAGTGCGCATCGTGGTGGTGCTGGACGCCTGCAGCGATGGTTCCGAGCGCATTGCCCGCAGCCACCCGGTGAACGTGCTGCCGATACAGGCGCGCAACGTCGGCGTGGCACGCGCCCTGGGGGCCGATCAACTACTGGCCCGGGGAGCGCGCTGGCTGGCCTTTACCGATGCCGATACCCAAGTCGCGCCCGACTGGCTGGTGGCCCAGCTCAGGCTGCAGGCCGATGCCGTCTGCGGCACCGTGGTGCCCGACGACTGGCGCGGCCATGCGCCGGAAGTGCGGCGCCGCTTCGCCCGGGTCTATCTTGATCGCGACGATCATCGCCACATCCACGGTGCCAACTTCGGGGTCTGCGCAAAGGCCTATCGACAGGCTGGCGGCTTCCCGCCCTTGTCCTGCCATGAAGATGTCGCCCTCGTACAAGCCTTGCAGGCCATGGGCGCCCATATCGCATGGAGTGCACGTCCCCGGGTGAGTACCAGCACCCGGCCGCAAAGCAAGGCACGCGGCGGTTTTGGCGACACCCTGCGGCAGTGGGCCGTGGAGGAATGCCCGGCACTGGCACTGGCGCCTCAGCGCGGCTTGTCGTTACCGCGCACCACCTGTTGAGCCTGCTCAAGGCTCACGTGATGATCTTCCACGGTACTGACCAGCTTTTGCCGT
The DNA here is from genome assembly GCF_015767275.1 of Herbaspirillum sp. AP02. Taxonomy (GTDB): domain Bacteria; phylum Pseudomonadota; class Gammaproteobacteria; order Burkholderiales; family Burkholderiaceae_D; genus Herbaspirillum. The sequence continues at coordinate 321,848 of NZ_JADWMY010000003.1, read as the reverse complement.
TTGGCGCGTGAACCGAAATTGTTGGCATAGATCCAGGTGAACTCGGCTCCCAGCAGGAAGATCTGCGCCGAGTAGTAGATCCATAGCAGCAGCAACGCAAACGAACCAGCGGCCCCGAAACCGGAAGTCATGCCGGCGCTGCCCAGATACAGACCGATCAGGTACTTGCCGATGATGAAGAGCACCGTGGTCGCGACCGCACCGATCCAGACATCGCGCCAGGACAAGGTCACCCGCGGCATGAATTTGTAGATCATCGAAAAGAGCGTGGAGAACACCACGAAGGACAGCACGAAGTTGAGCAATTGCAGCATCAGTTGCCAGCCCTCGAACCAGCCGCCCCACCAGCGCCCCAGTGCCGCCAGCGCCGCGCTGACCACCAGCGAGATGATCAGCAGGAAGCCCAGCCCCAGGATCAGCCCGAACGACAGCAGGCGGGTGCGGGCCAGTTGCCATACCCCGCTCTTGCGCTTGACAGCGGGGATGCGCCAGATGCGGTCAAGCGCGCTCTGCAGTTCGGAAAACACCGCAGTGGCGCCGATGACCAGGGTCACTACCGAAATGCCGGCGGCAATCATGCCCTCGCGTGGCTGGCTGACCGACTTGAGCAAACCCTGGATGGCAAAGGCCCCTTCGGTGCCGACGATGTCGCGGATCTGGTTGACGATCTCGCCTTGCGCCGCGTCGTGACCGAACAGCATGCCGGCCACCGCGATGGCGATCACCAGCATGGGGGCGATGGAAAAGATGGTGTAGTAGGCGATGGCCGCGCCCATGCTGGGGGCGAAGTCGTCCAGCCAGGCATTGATGGCGGCCACCGTCATCTGCCAGGCCTGTTGGGGCCGCGTGCCCCCCTTGAGCATCTTGACTTCGGCAGCCGGGTCCAGGTAGTCGGACGGCGCCGGCTCCAGGCGCGCCTTGACGATATCCATGCGGGCCGGCGCATCTGGCGGCAACGCATTCTCCGCCTTGGCTTGGGCTTTGGCCTTGGCCTTGGCTACCGTGGCACGCGCTGAGCCCCGGCGCCAGGCCGCAATCAGGGGCATGGCCAGCGTTACCAGGCGCAGTGCACGCTCCAAGCCCTGCGGGATGGCCTCGTGGGGTGGTGGTCCGGCAACGCGGCTATGCAATGGTTGCGCCGGTGCCGGACGGGGCGCACGCGCCGGCGGGCTCAGTCGCACCGGGCTGCGCCCCTGGCGCCGCTTGCGGCCCAGCCAGAGGCCAAGGCCAGCACTCAGGAGGGCGCTGGCGATGATGCTGCCGGTCGCCGCCGTCCTTTGCGCATCATGCCTCTGGAGGCTGTCACTGCTTGCCGTAACATCACCAGCATCGCCCTTGCCGCGATGGATGTCGGCAGCAGGTCGGGCGGGATGAAACGGGTCTGGAGAGCTGCTCATGGGGACCTCGGCTGGGCATGTTGTTATGGCGGTGTGACCGGTGCGCGTTGCCGATTGTTCCTCTTTGCTGCCCGCTCGTCCAGCCTTGTAGGAAGCCGCTGTCGGCGTCCCGGCAGCCGACGCGAATGCATGGCGCGTGGTATAAAGACAGTCTTCGCGCGACAGCCATCGCCCTCGCTGGCTGCGTCGCGCATGAACCAGATCGGCAGCGTCCGGTCTGTCTGAATTCTCCCCCGGCCGCTGCGTGCCATGTGTTCTCGCCTGATCGCCTGAACCGGACCGCACCGGCCCTTCCCCAACCTGACGAACGAGGATTGCCCATGTATAAGGACGTACAGCTTTTCATCAACGGCGAATGGACCGCCAGCGCTTCCGGTCGCACCATCGATGTCGTCAACCCGGCCACCGAGGAAGTGATCGGCAAGATCGCCCACGCTGACCGCGCCGACCTGGACCGCGCCCTGGAGGCCGCCAAAAAGGGTTTTGAGATCTGGCGCAACATGTCGGCCTTCGACCGCTCCAAGATCATGCGCAAGGCAGCCGACCTGCTGCGTGAGCGCGTCGACGAGATCGCCAGCCTGATGACCCAGGAACAAGGCAAGCCGCTGGCCGAAGCCAAGATGGAAACTCTGGGTGCGGCCGATACCATCGACTGGTTCGCCGAAGAAGCCCGTCGCACCTACGGCCGCCTGGTGCCGGCCCGCACCCCGGGTGCCTACCAGATGGTGATCAAGGAGCCGGTCGGCCCGGTAGCCGCTTTCACGCCCTGGAACTTCCCGATCAACCAGGTAGTGCGCAAGCTGTCGGCCGCATTGGCGGCAGGCTGCTCCATCATCGTCAAGGCCCCGGAAGAGACCCCGGCCTCGCCGGCCGAACTGATCCGTGCCTACGCCGATGCAGGCGTGCCGGCCGGTGTCATCAACCTGGTCTATGGCGTGCCGGCGGAGATTTCGGAATACCTGATCCCGCATCCGGTGATCCGCAAGATTTCCTTCACCGGTTCCACTCCGGTGGGCAAGCAACTGGCGGCGCTGGCGGGCCAGCACATGAAGCGCGCCACGATGGAGCTGGGCGGCCACGCGCCGGCCATGGTGTTCGATGACGTGGATGTGGACCTGGCCGCCAAGACCCTGGCGACGTCCAAGTTCCGCAATGCCGGTCAGGTGTGCGTGTCGCCGACCCGCTTCCTGGTGCAGAAAGGCGTGTTCAACGCCTTCGTCGACAAGTTCGTCACCTATGCCGAACAACTGAAGGTCGGCAATGGTCTGGAAGCTGGCGTGAACATGGGTCCGGTGGCCAACCAGCGCCGCATCCCGGCGCTGGAAGCCCTGATCGACGATGCCGTCGCCAACGGCGCGCAACTGCGTACCGGTGGCAAGCGCGTCGGTGACAAGGGTTACTTCTTCCAGCCCACCGTGCTGACCAACGTGCCGCTGAGCGCACGCGTGATGAACGAAGAGCCCTTCGGTCCGCTGGCGTTGATCAACTCCTTCGAGACCCTCGATGAAGTCATTGCCGAAGCCAATCGCCTGCCCTTCGGCCTGGCGGCCTATGCCTTCGCCAAGTCGGCACAGACCAAGCACGCACTGGCCGCCCGCGTGGAAAGTGGCATGCTGACCATCAACCACCTGGGCCTGGCCTTCCCGGAACTGCCCTTCGGCGGCGTCAAGGACAGCGGCTATGGTTCCGAAGGTGGTACCGAAGCCATCGAGGCCTACATCAATACCAAGCTGGTGACCCAGCTGGATATCTAAGGGCTGGCGCTCTGATGGTCTGATCGCCTGAGACGGCGTTCAAGCAAAACGGCGAACCTGCAAGGGTTCGCCGTTTTGTCTTGTGCAGCCGGATATTCGTAATGGCGCTGGCACCGATGCCGTCCTGCTTATTCGTGCTTATTCGTGCTTAAGCGTGCTTATGCCTGCCTATGCGTGCCTATTCCTCGCCCCCCGAGGGCGGCACCAGGATGTCGCGGCTGCCGTTGCGCGACATGGCCGAGAGCACGCCGGCTGTCTCCATCTGTTCCACCAGCCGCGCCGCGCGGTTGTAACCGATGCGCAATTGCCGTTGTACCGACGAAATCGAGGCGCGTCGTGTCTTGAGCACGAAGGCCACGGCTTCGTCGTAGAGCGGATCGGACTCCGGGTCGCCGCCCTCGCCGCCGGCGAACATGTCGGCCTGGGCCGTGTCCTCGGACATCGGCGGGGCCAGGATTTCCTCGATATAACGCGGTTCACCGAAGGACTTCAGGTATTCCACCACGCGATGCACCTCTTCGTCGGAGACGAAGGCGCCATGCACGCGCTGCGGGTAACCCGAGCCCGGCGGCAGGAACAGCATGTCGCCGTGGCCCAGCAGGGATTCCGCGCCCATCTGGTCCAGCACGGTGCGCGAGTCGATCTTGGAAGACACCTGGAAAGCCACGCGGGTCGGGATGTTGGCCTTGATCAGGCCGGTGATCACGTCCACCGAAGGACGCTGGGTGGCCAGGATCAGGTGGATACCGGCCGCGCGCGCCTTCTGCGCCAGGCGGGCGATCAGCTCTTCGACCTTCTTGCCGACCACCATCATCAGGTCGGCCAGTTCGTCGATGACGATCACGATGGTGGGCAGCTTTTCCAGCGGTTCCGGAGCGTCCGGCGTGAGGCTGAAGGGATTGGGGATCTTCTCGCCACGGGCGGCGGCTTCGTCCAGCTTCTGGTTGTAGCCGGCCAGGTTGCGCACGCCCAGCTTGGACATCTTCTTGTAGCGGCGCTCCATCTCGTCCACCGCCCAGTTCAGGGCATGGGCGGCCTCGCGCATGTCGGTCACCACCGGCGCCAGGAGGTGCGGGATGCCTTCATAGATGGACAACTCCAGCATCTTGGGGTCGATCATGATCATGCGCACTTCCTCGGGCGTGGCCTTGTAGAGCAACGAGAGGATCATGGCATTGATGGCCACCGACTTGCCCGAGCCGGTGGTACCGGCCACCAGCATGTGCGGGGCCCGCGCCAGGTCGGTCACCACGGGCGTGCCGGTGATGTCCTTGCCCATGGCAATGGTGAGGTGGGACGACGACTTGCGGTAGGCCTGGGAATGGATGATCTCGGAGAGCTTGATCATCTGCCGGCGCGCATTGGGCAGTTCCAGGCCCATGCAGGTCTTGCCGGGGATGGTCTCGACCACCCGGATGGAGGTCAGCCCCAGCGCCCGCGACAGATCCTTCATCAGGTTCACCACCTGGGCGCCGCGCACGCCTTGCGCCGGTTCCACTTCGAAGCGGGTGATCACCGGGCCGGCTTCGGCGCCCAGCACGGTCACGGGAACCTTGAATTCCTTGAGACGCTGTTCGATCAGGCGGCCGGTTTCCTGCAGTTGCTCGGGATCGATCTCGATGCGCGACTCGGGCACTTCGTCCAGCAGGTCCAGCGAGGGCAGCGGGATATCCACCCGAGGCTCGTCCTCGAGCTCGGGATAGACCCTGGCCACCGGCGCCATCTCGGTGGGCTGCGGTTCGGGCATGCGCACGGTGAAGGCCGGCTGCTGTTGGAGTGGCGGCGATGTTGGCGGTGCGGGATCGGGCAGCATGTCGAACCAGGGCGCGCTGAAGGTGCCGAGGTCGATCGGTTCGTCGTCGGCGGGCAAGAACGCTTCCGGCGCCGACGCTGGCACGGCGGGCACTTGTGCGGGTTCGGCGGGCGGCCAGCCTGCATCCGACTGCGGCAGCTCGGGCGCGGTCGGCAGGTCGGGGATGAGTTGATCCTGCAGCGCGGAGGGCAATGGCGAAGGTGGCGCCATCGGCACCACCGGCACCACCGGTACGATGGGTGCAGCCGCTGGAGTCAGGTTCTGCAGACCATCGGCCTCGTGCAGGGAGCGCATCAGGCGGGTCGGGATCACATCGGCACGCGGCGGCGGCCCGCTCGGCGCTGCTGCCTGCGGCGCGGCGCGGCCTACGCTGCTGATGCGGATGCTGCGGGTCGGATTGAGCGGGGACGGCGCTGCCTGCTGATCACTGGCGGAACGGGCAATCGAGGACGGAATCGGGCGGATCGGTAACGCCGGGCTCGCCGCCCGCGAGAGGCTGGCGTCGGCGGCGGCACTGGCGGCCGAGATGGCGCGGCTGGCGGCGGCGCGGGCCAGCATGGCTTCGGTCGGGCGCAGGGTTTCGAAAGCGGCCCACTCGGATTCCGGGCGCGCCTTGGCGGCGGGGCCGGACGGGCGGGGATTGAGCGAAGGCCATTTGCCCGCCTGCCCACCCTGCCCTGCCTGGGCATGGCGCGGCTGGCCGCCGGTCAAGGCCGACAGCGGCACCTTCCAGTCTTCCCGCGCAGAACCATCCAGCGGACGCTCATTGGCCGGGGCCGGCGTGAGGCGCGCCGGACGCGGACGCGCTTCGTAGGGTGAGCCTACCGGAGCGCGGTTCGACGCGGCGCCGGATGTACGGGCCGGCCCAGGCTGGCGCACCGCCGGCATGCGGCGCTCGGCACCCGCGGGGAAGCTGCTGCGCTGACTGCTCAGGCGCACGCGCTCGCTCTCGATGCTGCCGCGTCGGGGTGGTCCCAGGTCCAGTTCAGGGTGATCGTCGCGGCTTTGCGCATCGTTACGACCAAAGATGGCACCGAGCAACCACTTCAGGCCCAACGCGAGCAACGCCAGCAAGACCACGGCAGCGATGCCCTTGCTGATCTTGCCGCCGAGGGCTTCCATCAGGGCCGCGCCGACCAGGTCGCCGCTGGGGCCGTCATCACTGTTGCTCAGTTGTGCGCGCACCAGTGCTTCCAGCGCGCCGCTGGCGGCCAGCAGCAACAGGCTGCCACACCACAGGCGGATGGCGCCGCGGCCGCCGAAGATGGACTTGCGGCCGAGCGCGCGCGCTACCGTGCGCAGCAGCAGCGGCAGCAGCCAGAGGACCGACCAGCCAAACCATTTGACGAAAATCATGCTACTCCCATACTTCACCGGCCTGGCATGGCGCCAGCCGGCCTCGTGAATCTATCCCGGCAGTCCTGATGCACCGCCGCAGGCTGCGAGTGTAAACCAAACCCGACCACGGCCGCCTGTCCTCATTCCGTCTTCATGTCACCCTTTGGTACAGGTCGGCTCAGCGGCCGTGGCAATGGCAGTCGCGTACGTGGTCGTTGATCACGCCCACGCCCTGCAGATAGGCATAGATGATGGTGGAACCGACGAACTTGAAGCCGCGCTTGGCGAGGTCCTTGGAAATGGCGTCCGACAGCGGGGTCTTGGCCGGGCAGTCCGCCAGGGAAGCCCAGCGGTTGACGATGGGCTGGCCGTCGAGATGGCCCCACAGATAGGGATCGAGGCCGCCCACGTCGTCGCGCAGCTTGAGGTAGGCACGGGCATTGCCGATGGTGGCGGCCACCTTCAGGCGATTGCGCACGATGCCGGGGTCGGCCAGCAGTTGCGCCACCTTGCGCTCGTCGTAGCAGGCGATCTTCTCGGCGTCCCACTGGTCGAAGGCGGCGCGGTAGCTGTCGCGCTTGTTGAGCACGGTCTCCCAGGACAGCCCGGCCTGGGCGCCTTCCAGGTTCAGCATTTCGAATAGCCGGGTCTCGTCGTGGCAGGGCACGCCCCATTCGTGATCGTGGTACTCGACATAGCGGGGATTGGCAAGATTGACCCAGCCGCAGCGGGTGAGTGATTGGCTCATGATGTAGGTAGGAAAGAGTTCAGGCGGTTCATCGGTGCCGGTTCACACCGGCCACAGCGGCGGCTCATCCATCAGCGCGATCTGCTCGCGCAATTCCAGGATGCGGTCCTGCCAATAGCGTTGGGTGTTGAACCAGGGGAAGGCGGCCGGAAACGCCGGGTCGTCCCAACGGCGCGCCAGCCAGGCGGAATAATGGATCAGCCGCAGCGTACGCAGCGCTTCGATCAGGTACAGTTCGCGCGGTTCGAATTCGCAGAAACTTTCATATCCGGCCAACAGGTCGGCCAGTTGCCCGACCATCTCGCGCCGCTCGCCGGAGAGCAGCATCCACAGGTCTTGCACGGCGGGGCCGCTGCGGCTGTCGTCGAAATCGACGAAGTGCGGGCCGGCATCGGTCCACAGGACATTGCCGACATGGCAATCCCCGTGCAGACGCAGGCTACGGATCTCGCCCGCGCGGTCGTAGCAACGCTGCACGCCCTGCAGGGCTTGTTCGACCGTGGTGCGCCAGGCAGTGGCCACATCCATGGGAATGAAGTCATGCGCCAGCAGCCAGTCACGCGGCTCCTGGCCGAAGCTGGCGAGGTCCAGCGCGGGACGCTCGACGAAGCAACGGCGCAGGCCGACGGCGTGGATGCGGCCGATAAAGCGGCCCAGGCGTTCCAGGGTGTCGGCATCGTCCAGCTCGGGCGCGCGACCGCCATGACGGTGGAACACGGCGAAGCGGAAACCGGCATGACGATGCAGGGTGGCACCGCTCTCCAGGCGCATGGCCGGCACCACCGGCACCTCTTCGTCGGTCAATTCCTGCGAAAAGGCATGTTCTTCGAGGATTTGCGCATCGGACCAGCGCAAGGGGCGGTAGAACTTGGCCACCAGCGGCGGGCCATCTTCCATGCCGACCTGATAGACCCGGTTTTCATAGCTGTTGAGCGCCAGCAGGCGGCCGTCGCCGTACAGGCCCAGGGCGTCGAGGGCATCGAGCACGGTATCGGGCGAGAGCGTGGCGAAGGAGGTGGCGTCGGGGACGTCAGGGATGTCAGCAGTGGCGGCTTGATTCATCCGGCTATTGTACTGTCCACGACGCCCGCGTCGCAGCAGATTGCGGCCGCCAAGCCGACAATGCTCGCGCCCCTGGCTGAATGCCTTTACACTCCTGCCTTTGGTAACAGCAATCTTCAGCAACCGGACCCATCATGCATCTCGACCAGCCCCTTTCCGACGCCGAATTCGACGAACTCGACGATTTTCTTCTTTCCGATCGCTGCGCCGACGATGTGATGACCATGGACACCCTGCACGGCTACCTGACGGCGCTGGCCATCGGTCCGCAGGAAGTGCTGATGGCCGAATGGCTGCCGCGGGTCTGGGGCAGCCGCCCGGAAGACACGCCCAAGTTCAAGAACGGCAAGGAGGCCGAGCGCATCACCAGCCTGATTGCGCGCAGCATGAACGAAATCGCCATCACCTTCGAGGTGGCGCCCAAGGAGTACGAGCCCCTGTTCTGCGAACGTGAACATGAAGGCAAGCCGCTGCTGGACGCCGAGGCCTGGGCCTGGGGCTTCTGGGAAGGCATTCAGTTGCGCGCCGAGCAATGGGACGAAATCTTCCACTCCAATCTGGCCCCGCTGATGCGCCCGATCTACCTGCTGGGCTCGGAAGAGCTGGAAGAGGAAGAAACCAAGCTCATCGATGACCCGGTCAAGACCCACAAGCTGGCCATCGAAATCGAAGCCGCCATTCCCCATATCCACCGCTACTGGGCGCCCAAGCGCAAGTCGGCGGTGGAACAGGTCCAGCGCGATGCGCCCAAGATCGGCCGCAACGATCCCTGCCCCTGCGGCAGTGGCAAGAAATACAAGAAATGCTGCGGGGAAGATGGCAGCGAGTAAGCAATTCCAGGCTGCAACAAAAAAAGGCGCGCCGGGCAACCAGCGCGCCTTTTCGTTACGGCAAGCGCATCATTGCTTGATGAAGTGCTCGCGGTAATACTTCAGTTCCTCGATCGATTCCAGGATATCGGCCAGGGCCGTATGCATCTGGCGCTTCTTGAAACCGGTGGCGATTTCCGGCTTCCAGCGCTTGCACAGTTCCTTCAGGGTCGACACATCCAGGTTGCGATAGTGGAAGAATTCTTCCAGCTTGGGCATGCCGCGCACCATGAAGCGGCGGTCCTGGCAGATCGAATTGCCACACATGGGCGACTTGCCGGCAGGGACGTATTGCTTCAGGAAGGCGATGATCTGCTGCTCGGCATCGGCTTCGGTGACGGTGGAAGCCTTGACGCGGTCGATCAGGCCCGAGCGGCCGTGGGTCCCCTTGTTCCAGGCGTCCATGCCGTCCAGCAGTTCGTCGGACTGGTGGATGGCCAGTACCGGGCCTTCGCCCAGGATGTTCAGTTCTGCATCGGTAACCACCACGGCCACTTCGATGATGCGATCCTTGTCCGGGTCCAGTCCGGTCATTTCCATATCGACCCAGATCAGGTTCATTTCATTGGGCCGGACGGGCGCGGCGGGGGCTTGTGACATAATTCTTCCTTATTGACGGGATGGGGATCTGACCCCATCTGCTGCATGGTTCCATTACCTGGTTCGCTCGCCCGGCACGCGCCGGGCGTCATGACCCGATGTCTTGCCGACGACGCCGGTCGGTGGCGGGCATTCGGGTCGGGCCACGAACTTCGATACGAACTTCTTCACGAATTTCGATACGAATCTTCATATTTTCGCACAGGGTACGCATGTCTTCACTTTCGTTTTCCGTTTTGTTCATCGTGTTCCTGGGGATCAGCCTGGGGGTGCGGTTCTGGCTGGCGTCGCGCCACATCCGCCACGTGATCGCGCATCGCGCTGCCGTGCCGCCCGAGTTCGCCGAGAAGATTCCCCTGTCGGCCCACCAGAAGGCGGCCGACTACACGGTCGCGCGCACCAAGTTCGGGCTGGTGACCTTGCTGGTCAATGCGGCGGTACTGATCGGCTTCACCCTGCTGGGCGGACTGCAGTGGCTTTCCAGCCTGCTGCTGGGCTGGACCGGCGGCCCCGGGATGATCTACCAGATCGCGCTGGTGGCCGGCTTCGGCATCATCTCCGGCCTGGTTGACCTGCCCTTCGACTATTACCGGCAGTTCCGTCTGGAAGCCGGTTTCGGCTTCAACAAGATGAGCCGCGCCCTGTTCTTCAGCGACATGATCAAGCAAAGCCTGGTCGGCGCGGTGATCGGCCTGCCGCTGCTGTGGGTGGTGTTGACGCTGATGGACAAGGCCGGCGCGCTGTGGTGGTTCTACACCTGGGTGGTGCTGTGCGCCTTCCAGCTGCTGATGCTGGTGATCTATCCCAGTTTCATCGCACCGCTGTTCAACAAGTTCACCGCGCTGGATGACGATAGCCTGCGCAGCCGCATCGAGGGCCTGATGCAGCGCGTGGGCTTCGCTTCCAAGGGCTTGTTCGTGATGGATGGTTCCAAGCGCAGCGCGCATGGCAATGCGTATTTCTCGGGCTTCGGCTCGGGCAAGCGCATCGTCTTCTTCGATACCCTGCTGGCGCGCCTGGCACCGCATGAGATCGAGGCCGTGCTGGCCCACGAACTGGGCCACTTCAAGCTCAAACACATCGTCAAGCGGGTGGTGGTGATGTTTGCCATGTCGCTGGCGCTGCTGGCCCTGCTGGGCTACCTGAAGGGCCAGGCCTGGTTCTATACCGGCCTGGGCGTGGACCCGCTGCTGCTGGGCAGCAACGATGCGATGGCGCTGATCCTGTTCATGCTGGTGCTGCCGATCTTCACCTTCCTGCTCTCGCCGCTGTCGTCGCTGTCCTCGCGCAAGCACGAGTTCGAGGCCGATGCCTTTGCCGCCCAGCATACCAATGCCCAGGACCTGGTCTCGGCGCTGGTCAAGCTGTATGAGGACAACGCCTCCACGCTCACGCCCGACCCGCTGCACTCGGCCTTCTACGATTCGCACCCACCGGCTTCGCTGCGCATCCGGCACCTGCATGGCGCCATGGCCGCGCCGGCCGGCAGTCACTGATTTCTTTCATTGCATACAGGTCAGGAGCGTTCAGCTTCCTGACCGTTGGAGAACCCCATGAGCATTACCGCACACACCCTCGCCGCTTCCCATTGCGTCCAGCCCGTCGAGGCCCTGGATGACGCTGCCATCGCCAGCCACCTGGCCGCCCTGCCCGCATGGAAGATCGAGGGCGGCAAGCTGGCGCGCAGCTTCACCTTCGCCAACTATTACGAGACCCTGGCCTTCGTCAATGCGATCGCCTGGGTGATCCATGCCGAAGACCATCACCCCGAGCTGGGCGTGAGCTACAACCGCTGCAGCGTGCGTTTCGATACCCACAGCGTCAATGAAGGTCGCGGTGGCCTCTCGGCCAACGACTTCGTCTGCGCGGCCAAGGTCGACGCCATCTTCGCCCAGCGCGCCAACGCCTGATGGCTGGCCGCAAGCAAGCCGCAGTACGCGGCGCCGGGCCGGTCGCCAAGGCCGACCTGGAATCCGGTCTGGTGATCGCCGCCCACGGGCGGCATTATCTGGTGCAGGCCGGCGAACGGAAACTGCATTGCGTCACCCGGGGCAAGAAGAGCGACGTCTCCGTGGGCGACCGCGTCCGCCTGGCGCTCACCTCGCCCAACCAGGGGGTGATCGAAACCATCGACGAGCGCAAAACCCTGCTCTACCGCTCCGACCAGTACAAGTCCAAGCTGCTGGCGGCCAATGTGGATCAACTGTTCATCGTGGTGGCCACCGAACCCAGCTTTACCGATGACCTGGTCTCGCGTTCGCTGGTGGCGGCCGAATCGGCGGGCGTATCGGCCCACCTGATCCTGAACAAGACCGACATCACCGAGGCCCTGCCGAAGACACGGGAACGCCTGCAGGTCTATGCGCGCCTGGGTTACCCGGTGCACGAAGTGTCGGCCAAGGCCCACCCGGAAGAAACCCGCGCTGCCTTCATGCCGCTGCTGGCAGGCAAGAGCACGATCCTGATCGGCCAGTCCGGCATGGGCAAGTCCTCCATCATCAACCTGATCGTGCCGGACGCCGACATCGCCACCCGCGAAATCTCGGCCGCGCTCGATACCGGCAAGCACACCACCACCTTCACCCGTCTGTACCAGATGGAGCAGGAAGCCAGCATCATCGATTCACCCGGCTTCCAGGAGTTCGGCCTGTACCAGCTCTCCGAAGGCATGCTGGAACGTGCCTTCCGCGACTTCACGCCCTATCTGGGCAAATGCCGTTTCTACAACTGCCACCACCTCAACGAGCCCGGTTGCGCCGTGCTGGAAGCGGTGCAAGCCGGCCAGATCGCGGGCATGCGGCACCAGCTGTATGCGCAGCTGGTGCATGAGTCTTCACAGACGCTGTATTGACGTCGTTCCTGACCTCGTTCAGAACCTGTAGGTCGCCGTGAAGGACAGCGCCCGTGGCGCACCCGGGACGATCTGGGAGGCGCCGGTGGCGCTGGCGTAGTAGCGGCGGCCGGACAGATTGGTCGCGGCCAGGGTGAAATCGGCACGCTGCAGGCGATAACCCACCATGGCATCCCAGCGGGTATAGGCTGGCAACTCGACCAGGTTGTCCCGGTCGGCGAAACGGGCGCCCTCGACGATCAGGCCGGTCTCGCCGAACCAGCCCAGCGGCGGCGCGTAGGAGACGAACAAGCTGCCATTGCGGGCCGACACGCCGCTGGCGCGCTTGCCGGTGAATTGCGGTTCGGCCTGCAGCACCTTGGCGTTCTGCTGCGTCCAGCCGGCGCGCAGGAACCAGTGGCGCAGCACTTCACCGGCCACGCTGAACTCGACGCCGCGATTGCGCTCCAGCCCGGTCTGGTAGAAGGTGCCCGGCTTGAGGGGATCGGCCACGGTGCGGTTGTAGAGCTCCAGCTGGAACCAGGCCAGGGTGGTGCTGATCCTGCGATCGAACCAGTCGCTCTTGAGGCCGGTTTCGACCTGGCGGCTGTACTGCGGACCGAGGTCGTTGGTGTTGCCCTCGGCGCCGGGCGTGATGCCGATCACATCGCCTCCGACCGGGGCGTGGTTCTTGCTCCAGGACAGGTAGAGGTGCTGGTCGGGGATGGCCTCCCAGACTGCCCCCACGCGCGGGCTCACGGCATGGCTGGAGCGCTCGCTGCGCAGATTCTTCAACTGGTTGCGGGAATCGACGTCGAAGTCGTCCCAGCGCAGGCCGAACAGGCCTTTCAGGCGGCCGCCCAGATCGATCTGGTCCTGTGCATAGATGCCCAGGTTGCTGGCCTTGTGATAGTTCATCTGCCACAGCTGGGGAACGATGCTTTTGTTGTCGCGATTGTCGGGATTGCGGAGGGAGACCAGAGTGGCCGACCCCATCCACAGCCGGGGGTCGCGCTTCTGCCAGGCATATTCGACGCCGGCCAGCAACTCGTGCTGCAACGGCCCGCTGGCGAGCTTGCCCAGCAGCTCCAGGTTGGTCTGCAGGTTGCGCTGCTGCAGGTCCTGCTGGAAGCGGCTGCGCTGGACCTGCTGCAGGTTGCGGGTGGTACTGACGAAGGATTGCGAGACGAAGCTATTGTCGAAGTCGCTATCGAGTTCGAACAGGCTGATGCCTTGACGGATGCTCCAGTCCGGCGCCACGGCGCGCGTGAGGGTGGAGCGCAGGGCCAGCGTGGTATCGCGCAGGACGTCACGACCGGCAGCACCGAAGAACTTGCCATCATCGGCCACCGGCAAGGCATAGGCGGTGGCCGTATTGCGCGGGGAGAGCGCTGTCACGCGCGCCGGCACGCCGCGGTCGGGGGTGCGCAGGAATTCCTGGTATTCGGCCTGCAGCAGCCAGCTGTCATGGCCGGATTCCCACTTCAGCGACGGGGCGAAATACTGGCGGGTGCCGCGCACCTCATCGCGGAAATTGCCCTCGTGCTCGCGGCCGAGGTTCAGACGCATGGCCCATTGCGCATCAAGCGGACGGTTCCAGTCCAGCGCCACGCCCTGCTGGCCGTAGCTGCCGAAGGTGGCCGAAGCCTGACCGAAGGCCTCCTGTCCCGGCTGCTTGCTGATGCGATTGATCACGCCGCCGCCACTGCCCCGTCCATACAGGGCGGCGGCCGGTCCCTTGAGGATGTCGATACGCTCGACGCTGCCCAGGCTGCGTACGTATTGGGCGTCATCGCGCATGCCGTCCAGCAGCAGGTCGCCGGCGCTGGAAAAGCCACGGATACGGAAGGCGTCGAAACGGGTATCGGAGACATTGGAAATGCCCGGCACGCCTGCCAGTGCGGCCGCCATGTCGCGCCCGCCGTAGGCCATCACCCGTTCGACGGCGACGCTTTGCACGGTCTGCGGTATGTCGGTGAGCTCGGTGGCGGTGCGGGTGGCGCTACTGAGCTTGCCGGGACGCGGATCACCCTGGCTGCGCCGGTCGCGGACCTCGACGGCGGGCAGGCGGGAGGTGACGGTTTCTTCCTGGTCTTCAGCAGTGGGGGCAGCCAGCAAAGGTAGGGCCGGCATGGAAAGCACGGCAGCAGCCAGCGCCGAAGGCAAGGCTCGCAGACGGAAACCGGATGGGACAACAGGCGAATCGGACATGGCAGCTTTTACTCCAAGGGAATAGAAAGGCGCCGATTCTAATGGGGTAGATGCTAATGATTCTTATTTATATCTTGACATTTGCTGACCGATTCGTAGTAGAAGGATTTTCTCGTCAGATATCGATAGCTGATTCAAATAAGTTCTGCTTGCGGCTCGAATAGTGTCGAGAAATCCGTTTCTGCTGCCCGAGCCAGCTTCATTGCCCGCCCCCACAAGGGGATTCGTCGACTGTTTCCACAAGGCAAGTACAGCGGGTATCTTTTTAAGCCGAATCCCTTATAATCTAAGGAGTTAACGACTATCGGCGGCAGGCGCCACACTGGCCGCCGTTTTTATTTATGGCAATCAAACACTACCTCCAGTTTTCCGACTTTACGCTTGATGAATACGAGTACGTGATCGAACGTTCCCGTGTGATCAAACGTAAGTTCAAGAATTACGAGCCCCACCACACGCTGGCCGACCGCACGCTGGTGATGGTGTTCGAGAAGAACTCGACCCGCACCCGCCTCTCCTTCGAGGCCGGCATGCACCAGATGGGCGGTGCCGCGATCTACCTGAACACCCGCGACAGCCAGCTCGGCCGTGGTGAACCGGTGGAAGATGCGGCCCAGGTGATGTCGCGCATGTGCGATGTCATCATGATCCGCACCTACGGCCAGGAGATCATCGAGCGCTTTGCCGCCCATTCTCGCGTGCCGGTGATCAACGGTCTGACCAACGAGCAGCATCCCTGCCAGGTGCTGGCCGACGTGTTCACCTACATCGAACAACGGGGCAGCATCCAGGGCAAGATCGTGGCCTGGGTGGGCGATGCCAACAACATGCTCTATTCGTGGCTGCAGGCGGCCGAGGTGTTTGGCTTCCATGTCAACGTCTCCACCCCCAAGGGCTATGACATCGACCCGGCCCAGGTCTCGCCGGGCAACCAGCATTACACCTTCTTCGCCGACCCGGCCGATGCCTGCCAGGACGCCGACCTGGTCACCACCGATGTGTGGACCAGCATGGGCTTCGAGGCCGAGAACAATGCCCGCCTGAAGGCCTTCGACGGCTGGATCGTGGACCAGGCCAAGATGTCGCGGGCCAAGAAGGACGCGCTCTTCATGCACTGCCTGCCGGCCCACCGTGGCGAGGAAGTGGCCGCCGAAGTGATCGACGGCCCGCAGTCGGTGGTCTGGGAAGAGGCGGAGAATCGCCTGCACGTCCAGAAGGCCCTGCTCGAATATCTGGTGCACGGCAAGTTCGACCAATGAAATTCCGGGCTGGGCATGACGCCCAGCCCGCCAGTCCTAGTCAATTCATCCTCATCGCAACGTCAAGATCATGTCCAACATCCTGCAATCCGTCCCGGTCAATCAAAAAGTCGGCATCGCCTTCTCCGGCGGCCTCGATACCAGCGCCGCGCTGACCTGGATGCGCCAGAAAGGCGCTGTCCCCTACGCCTACACCGCCAATCTGGGCCAGCCGGACGAGCCGGACTACGACGCCATTCCCAAGAAGGCCATGCAATACGGTGCCGAACTGGCACGCCTGGTGGACTGCCGCGAACAGCTGGCCAACGAAGGTATCGCCGCCCTGCAAAGCGGTGCCTTCCACATCTCCACCGCCGGCATCACCTACTTCAACACCACCCCGCTGGGCCGTGCCGTGACCGGCACCATGCTGGTGGCCGCCATGCGCGACGACAACGTCGACATCTGGGGCGACGGCAGCACCTTCAAGGGCAACGACATCGAGCGTTTCTACCGCTACGGCCTGCTGGTGAACCCCAACCTGAAGATCTACAAGCCCTGGCTGGACAGCACCTTCATCAACGAACTGGGCGGCCGCAAGGAAATGTCCGAGTTCATGATCAAGTCCGGTTTCGACTACAAGATGTCGGTGGAAAAAGCCTACTCGACCGACTCCAACATGCTGGGCGCGACCCACGAAGCCAAGGACCTGGAGTTCCTGAACAGCGGCATCAAGATCGTGCAGCCCATCATGGGCGTGGCATTCTGGCGCGATGACGTCGAAGTCAAGGCCGAGACCGTCACCGTGCGCTTCGAAGAAGGCCGTCCGGTGGCGCTGAACGGCCAGAGCTTCGACAGCATGACCGACCTGATCCTGGAAGCCAACCGCATCGGTGGCCGCCATGGTCTGGGCATGAGCGACCAGATCGAGAACCGCATCATCGAAGCCAAGAGCCGCGGCATCTACGAAGCCCCGGGCCTGGCCCTGCTGTTCATCGCCTATGAGCGCCTGGTCACCGGCATCCACAACGAAGACACCATCGAACAGTACCGCGACAACGGCCGCAAGCTGGGCCGCCTGCTGTACCAGGGCCGCTGGTTCGATTCGCAGGCCATCATGCTGCGCGAAACCGCCCAGCGCTGGGTGGCGCGCGCCATCACCGGCGAAGTGACGGTGGAACTGCGTCGTGGCAACGACTACTCGATCCTCAACACCGAGTCGCCCAACCTGACCTACCACCCGGAACGCCTGACCATGGAAAAGGGCGAAGGCAGCTTCTCCGCCATCGACCGTATCGGCCAGCTGACCATGCGCAACCTGGACATCGCCGACACCCGCCAGAAGCTGTCCATCTACCAGAACACCGGTCTGCTGGATTCCAGTACCGCGGTGTCACTGCCGCTGTTGGGCCGCGACGAGAAGTAATCCCGGGGTTTCAATCCCGGGTTTTAATCCAGATTCATTCACGGTTTTAATGGAAAGCGATTCGATGAGCACCCAATTCGACAACGTCACCGTCCTCAAGAAGGGCAATGTCTATTTCGACGGCAAGTGCGTCTCGCACACCGTGCTGCTGGCCGATGGCAGCAAGAAGACCCTGGGCGTGATCCTGCCCGCCTCGCTGAACTTCAGCACCGGCGCGCCGGAAATCATGGAAATCAACGGTGGCAGCTGCCGTGTGCGCTTGAAGGGTGAAGAAGCCTGGAATACCTACGCTGCGGGCACCACCTTCAGCGTGCCGGGCAACTCCAGCTTCGACATCGAAGTGACCGAGACCCTGGACTACGTCTGCCACTTCGGCTGATCGATAGCAAAGCAGAATGAAAAAGCCGTCGGTAGCAATACCGACGGCTTTTTTACGTGCATGAAAACGCGTGCTCAGATGAAGACCGGCTCCGGCTCCAGCTGCACCCCGAACTTCTCCAGCACATCATCCTGAATGGCCTTGGCCAGCCGGGCGATCTCGGCGCCGCTGGCACCACCGCGATTGACCAGCACCAGCGCCTGCTGTTCGTAGACACCGGCCCGTCCCATGCTCTTGCCCTTCCAGCCGCAGCGGTCGATCAGCCAGCCGGCGGCCAACTTGTAGTGATCGTCATCGACCCGATAGCTGACCAGGTTGGCGTATTGCGCCAGCAGGCGATCGCGCAGGCGGGTCGGTACGATGGGGTTCTTGAAGAAGCTGCCGGCATTGCCGATGCGGGCCGGATCGGGCAGCTTGCGGGTGCGGATGGCGATGACGGCCTCGGCAATGTCGCGCGGGCCGGGTTCGGTGATGCCCTGCTGATCCAGCGCCTGCGCGACATCGGCGTAGTTGGCATTGGCAACCCAGCGCCTGGGCAGGGCGAAGCTGACGTCAAGCACGACGGCACGGTCACGCAGCGCGTGCTTGAAGACGCTGTCGCGATAGCCAAAGCGGCAGGCCTCGCGGTCCAGCGTGAGAATCTCGCCGCGGTCGAGATCGAAGGCACGCAGGCTGTGGAAACGATCCTTGAGCTCGATGCCATAGGCACCGATGTTCTGGATGGGCGCGGCGCCCACGCTACCGGGAATGAGCGAGAGGTTTTCCAGCCCGCCCAGCCCCTGCGCCAGCGTCCACTGGACAAAGCTGTGCCAGCTCTCGCCGGCGGCGGCGCACACGTAGGTGAAGTCCTCGTCGTGGCCGGTGATCGCCATGCCACGGCCTTGCATATGCAGCACCAGTCCGCTGAAATCCTGCGTCAGCAGCAGGTTGCTGCCACCACCGAGCACCAGTCGCGGCAAGGCCATCAGGGTGACATCGGCGCGCAGCGCCTGCAGGATTTCTGCACCATCGACGGGCAGGTAGGCGTGGGCCTGGGCCTCGATGCCGAAGGTATTGAAGGCGCGCAGGGAAACGGCGTGCTGGACGGGAAGCGAAGACGTGGTCATAGGGCAGCGATTATAGCGCTCCAGAGGCCGGACATCGGCTGTCGGCGGGACGACGATGGCGGCGGCGGCCCCACTCCGCTAGAATCACGGGTCAGACGCCGGCCTCCGCCGGCTGCAAGAACATAAGGATAAAGCCATGCCCTCATTCGATACCGTCTGCGAAGCCAATCTGGTCGAAGTCAAGAATGCCGTAGAACAAGCCAACAAGGAAATCTCCACCCGCTTCGACTTCAAGGGTACCGACGCCCGCGTCGAGCAAAAGGAACGCGAACTGACCGCCTTCGCCGACTCCGACTTCCAGCTGAGCCAGGTGCGCGACGTGCTCACCAACAAGATGACCAAGCGCAACGTCGACGTACGCTTCCTGGACGAGGGCAAGATCGAAAAGATCGGCGGTGACAAGGTCAAGCAGGTGATCAAGGTCAAGAACGGCATCGAGAGCGACGATGCCAAGAAGATCGTGCGTGTCATCAAGGACAGCAAGATGAAGGTGCAAGCCAGCATCCAGGGCGATGCCGTGCGCATCACCGGGGCCAAGCGCGATGACCTGCAGGCTGCCATGGCGCTGCTGCGCAAGGAGATCAAGGATATTCCGCTGGAGTTCAACAACTTCCGTGATTGATTGCCGGTTCCGAT
Organism: Herbaspirillum sp. AP02; assembly: GCF_015767275.1. Lineage (GTDB taxonomy): Bacteria > Pseudomonadota > Gammaproteobacteria > Burkholderiales > Burkholderiaceae_D > Herbaspirillum. Next base: position 302,441 of record NZ_JADWMY010000003.1, on the reverse strand, counting down.
CTGGCTCCGCAATGAAAAACGCCGGCGATGCCGGCGTTTTTCTTGCGCGCTGCGTGAAGCGGATCAGGCCGGGGCAGGCCCGGTCATGCCCGATCAGGCTGCGTCGCGCTCATCCCCGACCAGGCGGCGCTGCTTGACGGAGTCCGCCAAGCCTTGCAGCACTTGCACGCTTTCTTCCCAGTTGATGCAGCCATCAGTGACGGACTGGCCGTAGGTCAGTTCCTTGCCCGGCACCAGATCCTGGCGGCCGGCGATCAGGTGCGATTCCACCATCACGCCGACAATGCGGGTGTCGCCACCGGCGATCTGGCGGCCGATGTCGGCGCAGACGGGGATCTGGTTTTCCGGCTTCTTGGAGCTGTTGGCGTGCGAGGCATCGATCATCAGGCGCGCCGCCAGGCCGCTCTTGGCGATGTCCTGGCAGGCCGCTTCCACGCTGGGCGCATCATAGTTGGGCTGCTTGCCGCCGCGCAGGATGATGTGGCAATCCTCGTTGCCGGCAGTGGAGACGATGGCCGAGTGACCACCCTTGGTCACCGACAGGAAGTGGTGCGGCTGGGACGCGGCCTTGATGGCATCCACGGCGATCTTGACGTTGCCGTCGGTGCCGTTCTTGAAGCCCACCGGGCAGGACAGGCCAGAGGCCAGTTCGCGGTGTACCTGGGATTCGGTGGTACGCGCGCCGATGGCACCCCAGCTGATCAGGTCGGCGATGTATTGCGGGCTGATCACGTCCAGGAATTCGGTACCGGCCGGCAGGCCCAGGTCGTTGATGTTCAACAGCAGTTCACGGGCAGCGCGCAGGCCATCGTTGATGCGGAAGCTGTTGTCCATGTACGGGTCGTTGATCAGGCCTTTCCAGCCGACCGTGGTGCGTGGCTTCTCGAAGTAGACGCGCATGACGATTTCCAGCTCGTTCTTGTGGCGCTCGCGCTCCACCACCAGGCGGCGCGCATATTCCATGGCGGCCTTGGTGTCGTGGATGGAACAGGGGCCGATGACGACCATCAGGCGGTCGTCCTGGCCGTGCAGGATGCGATGCAGCGCGGTGCGGGCTTCGGCGGTGGTGCGCTCGACCTTTTCGGTGCAGCCGAATTCGCGGATGAGATGCGAGGGGGGGACCAGTTCTTTCATTTCTCGGATGCGAAGATCGTCAGTGCGCGGCATTTTTTTCTCCTGGTGTGCTGCAAATATTCAGCTGGAAATTTGACCCAAAAAAAAACCGCCATCACTGGCGGTTTTTAGGAAATTCGGTTTTGTCTTTTTACGAACGCTTACCGCTTTTCACCGCCGTGGGGCTGGAATAGCTAAAGTAAAAATAAAAGTAAGCGCGGATGAAAGACATGTCTGGCGTCATGGATAATTGAAGCAGACATTCATAGTGCTACAAATCCGGGGCTTTGGCAAGGGAGATGCGAAAAATGGAATGATGCAGTGCTCATGCACGTTTTATTCATAAATATCGTGATTTTTGAATTAACTTTGCTTGATAGGCAAAAATTTTGCCGATAAAGGCAACAAAAAATCATGCCCTCTGCAAGCCCTGCCCGCCTTCGGCGCAGCTTTCCGCTGTGGTTATCCTGCAAAAAAACCCTGAAATTTGATCTGGCGACGTCTCCCGCAACGCCTTTCCCGCCCCCGCCGACGAAAAAAAACCGCCGGCAAGCTCTCCGGCGGTCTTCATTGCACTGCTGAAGCTGTTGCGCAGGTTCAGGCAGTGCCCCCCACGGTCACGCCATCCAGGCGCAAGGTCGGCTGGCCCACGCCCACCGGCACGCTCTGGCCTTCCTTGCCGCATACGCCCACGCCCGAATCCAGGCGCATGTCGTTGCCGATCATGGAAACCCGGTTCAGCACATCCGGACCATTGCCGATCAGCGTGGCGCCCTTGACCGGATAGGTGATCTTGCCATCCTCGATCATGTAAGCCTCACTGGCGGAGAAGACGAACTTGCCGTTGGTGATATCCACCTGGCCGCCGCCGAAGTTGACCGCATACAGGCCGTTCTTGACCGAGGCCAGGATTTCACCCGGGTCCTGGTCGCCGCCCAGCATGTAGGTATTGGTCATGCGCGGCATGGGCAGGTGCGCGAAGGACTCGCGACGGGCATTGCCGGTGACGTCCATCTTCATCAGGCGGGCGTTCATGGTGTCCTGGATATAACCCTTCAGGATGCCATCCTCGATGAGGGTGGTGCACTGGGTCGGGTTGCCTTCGTCGTCGATGTTGAGCGAGCCGCGACGGTCGGCAATCGTGCCGTCATCGACCACGGTCACGCCCTTGGCCGCGACACGCTCGCCAATCCGGCCGGAGAAGGTGGACGAGCCCTTGCGGTTGAAGTCGCCTTCCAGGCCGTGGCCGATGGCTTCGTGCAGCAGGATGCCGGGCCAGCCGGGGCCGAGCACGACGGTCATCGGGCCGGCCGGGGCCGGGCGCGCTTCCAGGTTGACCAGCGCCGTGGCGACCGCCTCGGAGGCATATTTTTCCAGCAGCACATCGGAGAAATAGCCGTAGTCATAGCGGCCACCGCCACCACTGCTGCCCATCTCGCGACGGCCATTCTGTTCGGCGATCACCGTGACCGAGACCCGCACCAGCGGTCGGATATCGGCCGCCAGCACGCCATCGGCACGCGCCACCAGCACCACATCATATTCGCCGGAAAGGCTGGCCATGACCTGCTTGACGCGTGGGTCCTTGGCACGGGCGATGCGCTCGACGCGCTCCAGCAATTGCACCTTGGCAGTGGCGTCCAGCGAGGTCAGCGGATCGTGCGGCAGATACAGGGCGCGACCACCGGCGGGGATCATCGACCCGGCCACCTTGATCTTGCCGCTGCCCTGGCGGGCGATGGTGCGGGTGGCGGCGGCGGCGTCCATCAGGGCGGATTCCGAAATCTCGTCGGAATAGGAAAATGCGGTCTTGTCGCCCGACACGGCACGCACGCCCACGCCCTGGTCGATGGAAAAACTGCCGGTCTTGACGATGCCCTCTTCCAGGCTCCAGCCCTCGCTCTTGGTGAACTGGAAATAGAGATCGGCGTAGTCGACCTTGTGCGTGAACATGCTGCCCAGCGCCTTGAGCAGCTTGGATTCGTCCAGGCCGAAGGGAGTCAGCAGCACGTCACGCGCCACTTGCAGGGCGCCCATGTTGGGTTCAAATAATTTCATAGCGTCTTGTCGGAAGGCAAAAAAGGTCAAAGCTTGCGATGGCGAAGCGCCGGCAAGCTTTCTCGAACGTATTGTAGACGATGGGGGTCGATATCGCCGATCACAAGTCCTTCGCCTTCCGGCAGGACCGACACGATCTCGCCCCACGGGTCTACCAGCATGCTGTGGCCCCAGGTACGACGGCCATTGACATGCTCGCCCCCCTGGGCCGAGGCCAGCACGTAGCACTGGTTCTCGACGGCACGGGCACGCAGCAGCAGCTCCCAGTGGGCGCGGCCGGTGGTATAGGTGAAGGCGGCCGGCATCACGATCAGCGCGCACTCGCCCATGGCCCGGTAAAGCTCGGGGAAGCGCAGGTCATAGCAGACCGATAGTCCGACCCGGCCGAACGGCGCCTCGAAGCTGCGTACCTCGCCGCCATGTTCGATGGTGCGGGCCTCGTCATAGCTTTCCTGTCCACGGGAAAAATTGAACAGGTGGATCTTGTCATAGCGGGCCACGCGCCGGCCTTGCGGATCGTAGACCAGCGAGGTATTGAGCACCTTGTCCGGGTCATCCGACTGCAGCGGCAGGGTGCCGCCGACCAGCCACACCTGGTGCTGGCGTGCCTGCGTCTGCATGAATGCCTGGATCGGGCCGGTGCCATCGGCTTCGGCGTGGCCCAGCTTGTCGCGTTCATGGCGACCCAGCAGTGGCCAGTACTCGGGCAGCAGCACCAGCTGCGCGCCCTGCTCCGCCGCCTGCGCCACCAGGCGCGCCGCACTGGCGAAGTTCTCTTGCACCTCGGGGGTGGAGACCATCTGGATGGCCGCTACCTTGAATGTCTGGCTCATGTCTGCCTCATGTTTGCCTCATGTCCGGCTCACACCTGACTCGCGTCTGAAGATGAGAGGACGCGTAAATGATATGAAGAATGCTTCAGTATGGCCCATCCCGCGCCGATCTGCAGGCGCCGCACGGTCGGATTCAGGCACCGGAATTGATGGCCGGCCCGGGCGCAGGCTGGCGGCGCCGGGTGGCAGGGGCAGTCGCCGGTGGCGGGGCCAGATCATTGGCGGGCGGATCCTGGCCCGGGCCCGGGTTCTTGCCGTCCTGGCCCTTCTGCAGCACTTCCTTGGCGCGCTCGGCATCCACCGGCGACACCTGCCCCTGCTTGACCACGATGGGGTCGCTCCAAGGCCCGGTCACCTTGTATTCGAAACTGAGCGACTTCATCACCGGATTACGCAGGAACAGCTGTGCCAGCAAGGTACTCACGCCCACCACCGGGTTGACCGCCATGGCCACCACCGAGGCCGTACCGAGGTTGATCTCGGGGATCACCACCACGTGCAGGTCCTGGGTTTCGCGGGCGATGTCGGCCGAGCCGCTCATCAACACCGAGGCCGTCACGCCGGTCATCTTGAGATTGTCGGTGGTGGCGATGCCACGGGCGATGCTGGCGGTGCCGGCCACCGTATCGAAGGCAAAGCCTTCCGAGAACACGTCGCGGAAGTCCAGCGTCAGCCGGCGCGGCAGCGCCTGCAGGTTGAGCACGCCCAGGAGCTTGGCCGCCCCCGGATCAACCTTCAGGAACTGGCCCGAGTGCACATCCATGTGCACCTGGCCGCCCAGGCTGGCCATGTCCATCGCATAGGGTGGCGCCTTCCAGCTCAGGTCGCCATCCAGCTTGCCACGACCGCCGCGGATGGTGCCGGGATAACCGAAGCGCTCCAGCAGCTTGCCGGCGTCGTCGATGTCCAGGGCATAGGTGAAGTTGGAGGTATGGTTGCTGCCGAAGCTGAGCCAGTTGCCGGCGGCGCGGAACTGCGCATCGGGATTGGCCAGCAGCAGCCGGCTGATGCGCCATTCACGCCCCACCGAGGTGACGATGTTACTGGCATCAAGCTCCAGCCGGCCCAGCTTCTTGCCGCCCAGCTCGAACTGGTCGGCACGGATGTCCAGCGCCGGCATCTGCACGTTGTCGTCGCTGCTGCTGTCGGCTTGGGCGGAGGCCGGCTGCGCTTCGCTCGTCGGGCTGGACTTGGGGATGACCAGCGAGGACAGGCGCGCCGTCACCTTGCCTGCGCCCTTGCCGCCGGTGGACTCGTCCCAGGTCACGCTGCCGGCTGCCTGCTGCGACTCCAGGTTCATCTGCCAGGTGTTGCGACGATGCGTGGCCTCCAGAATCAGTTTGTTGAGCTTCTTGCCCATCAACCTGAGCTCGCCCACCCGGGCCGAGACATTGTCCGGCTGCAGGTACTGGGTCACTTCGCTGCTGCCCAGACGCCCGGTCTGCCCGGCAGCGGCGCCGGGCGCGACGTCCTTGCCGACCAGGTCGTTCTTCAGTGCCAGCCAGGCGTCCAGGTCCAGGCTATCGGCGGCCAGCGCCAGCTTGAGCCCCGCCGCCGGAGTCGGCGCCGGCTGGTTCCAGCCGATGCCGCCACTGACCACACGCCAGTTGCCGCCGCTGGCCACCACGCGTTCCCGCACATGGCGGGCGCTGACGTTCTGGCCCAGCGCCATGCGCATTTCCTCGCGCTCGACCAGGGGATCGGACGAGGCCAACGGCAGCAGGTCCACCCGCAGCGGCAGGTTGTCCTGCGCGCCCTTGCGCAAGGGCGCCGGCAGATCCAGCCCCAGCCCGACCAGGTTGGATTCGATGCTGACCTCGGGCTGGCGCTGCCGTACCTGCACCGTAGCGGTGTAACGGGTACCTCCGGACAGGTGCGCCAGCAGGCGCTGTAGCGAGGGTTCGGCGTATTGCTTGCGCAGCGCCTCGACATTGATCGCCCCCTCCAGCCGTACCAGGCTGCTGCCATCCTTCTGGGTTCCGCCGTTGATGGCTAGGCTGTCGCCCAGGAACTGCCCCCGCACGCCGTTGAGGGTGAAACCCCGTTCATTGAATTCCACCTTGCCCGCGGTGCGATACAGCACCGGCAGGTCCGGCAGCAGGTCGACGTCGTTGTTGGCAAAGTGGAAGGCACCCTGGGCACGGGTATCGATGGCGTGGTTCAGCGGCATCTGGAATTTCAGGTCCAGCCTTGCCTCGCCGGTCGCACTGCTGTGCTCCATGACATTGCCGGTCCAGCGCGCCACCGGGCTCTGGTTCACGTACTGCAGGAAGGCCGGCATCGGGCCATTGGCCACCCCCTCGATTTCCAGCGTGGCTTCATGCGAAGCGGCATCGGCCACCCGCGCCGTCACCGGCCCCAGCCGTGCGCCCAGGCTGCGGGCGCTGTCGGCCTTGATCTCCAGGCGGGTGCGATCGATGCTCAGGCGTCCGCGTCCCTCTTCCAGCAAGGGCCACTCGGGCTCCTTACCGTCGCGGCCGACATGACCGGGGGTGTAGTTCAGCTTGAGCCCCTCGAAGTCGCCGCTCAGCTGGAACTGCCCCTTGGGCTGCTCGCCAGGCTTGACGGTATGGAACGGGAAATCGGCCAGCGCGCCCTTGAGCTTGAACTGCACGTCATGCAGGTTGCCCGCCATCAGACCCTCGGTCAGCCAGTGCCGCAGGGGTTCGCTCATGTGCTGCGGCAGGTAGCGGCGGATCGCCTTGACGTCGAAGCTGCTGAATTCGCCGGCGAGGTCCAGGCTGCCGGCCGACTTGCCCTGCAGCGGCAGCAGATGGCGACCGGAGAGACTGCCGGCAACGCCGGGCTGACTGAATTGCATCTGGTCCAGGTCCACCTGCAGTGTCTGATCCTTCAGGTATTGCCAATGCGCCTGAAGTTTCAGGGTATCGAACGGCAGGCTGGGTTCGACGAAGAGGTCGGCAGGCAGGTCGACCACCAGTTGCTGCGTATCCACCTTGACCGAGCCGCCTTTTTCGGTGGCATCGATCTCGCCGCTCAGGTTGCTGAAGCCGGGGAAGCCGGCCCACTGCACACGCGCCTGCTGGGCCGGATTCTTGCGCGGTTCCACATGGGCCGCCAGGCCCTTCATGCCCAAGCCCTTGAAACGTCCCTGTACCCGATAGGAACTGAGCTCCGGATAACTGCCCTGCCACTGCACGGTGAAATCGTTGAGTTCTCCGCGTGGTGCCAGGTCGTCCAGCAACTTGCGCTGCGAGGGGGCCAGCGGCAACCGGGTCGCCAGTTGCGACAACGTCTGCAGGTTCAGGTAGGTAGCCTTGACGCTGGTACGCTCGGCCTTGAGCGGGGTGGCCGGCTCATAGCTCTCGGTGATCGAAGTCGGCGGCAGGACGAAGCCGTCCGGGGTTTCTATCGAGAAATCGGTCAGGATCACCTGATGGCCATTGGTACCGAAGGTCGGCACGCCGTCCTGCTGGCCGGCGCCCAGGGTTTCGCTGGCCGAGATGCGGCCATTGACGCGCTTGAGCGACAGCGGCTCCAGCTGTCGCGACAGCTGGGCATTGAAGTCGGCCAGGCTGAGGTCGGCGGTGAAATTGGCGACCTTGGCATGGTCCAGCGTCAGCCAGGCGCGCACCGAACCGCGGCCGCTGTTGATGGCGATCGGATAGTCCATCCAGGCCCGCCAGACCGCCAGGTCGGTGTTGCGCAGGTCGGCATAGAGCACGCCCTTCCAGCGCGTGATCTCGGAACTGCGGGCGAAGGCTGGATGACTGAAGTCGGCCCTGACATCCAGCGGCGCCGCGGTCTCCTGCGGCGGATTGGCACGCAGGGACAGCCGGTGGCGCAACCAGCGGTTGTGCAGGATCAGGTTGACGTCTTCCAGCACCAGCTCGGGCGCCTTGCGCATTTCATCATCCCAGCGCAATTTGCTGTGACGGATCACGATTTCGCGCTGCGACAGCAGCCAATCCAGCGTACTGCCATCGCCACCCGTGGGTACCGGGATGCCGGCCACGAAGAGCTTGCCGGCGGCATCGCGGCGGATCGCCAGGTCGGCGCCCTCGATGCTCAGGTTTTCCACCCGCAGCGCAGCCACCAGCACGCTGCTCCAGGACAGCGTGGTCGATACCCGCGGCAAGGTCAGGGCGGCCTCGCCCTGCTCGTCATGCACGGTGATATTGGTCAGGGAAAGCTGCGGGCGCAGTCCGCTCCAGGAGGCATCGATGGCCTCGATGCTGACCACGCGACCGATCTGCGCCGACACCAGATGTTCGATGCGCGGCTTGTAGTGTCCGATCTCGGGCAGCACCGCATAGCGCAGCACCAGGAACAGCGCGCAAAAGACGAAATAGGCTGCCAGCAGCAGCTTGAGGGTGAAACCCAGCACATGGTGGCTGGCCCGGTTCAGGTGAATGTAGCTGCCCCGCGCAAATCGCCAGCACAGCGCCCAACGGCCAGGCCTGGGTGCGGCGTTATGTTGTTCTTGGGACATCAGGATGCAAAGGCAGCTCGGGGATGGGAGAAAATCGGGCAGGCAACATGATCGCATGGAAAACCAGGCCATGCCATCTGTGCAAGAAAGGTATGAGGGGCAAAATGTCCGATAAGTTTAAAAAGGAAGGCTAGAATCCCCGTTATCGTGCAAAACCGTCAGCCCGCTGTCAGTCCTGCCAGCATTGTCGGCAGCCCGGGCTGTCCTCTGAAGCGGTATTGACGGCGGTTTGCCTGGTTTTACGCCCTTTATCAACCGTCACCGTTCACCCTTCTACATCCTCTCGTGGAGCTTTGCGGTCCCCTATGCCTGTTCATCAACGATCCCTGGTCGACGCCACCACTTCCCGCTACTACACCCGCTGGACCCAGGCCGATCCGGCCCGCCCGGCCCTGGTCATGGCCGCCGCCGCCCAGCCCATGGACCGCGCCGGCATGCAGCAGCGCCTGCAGGCCGACCTCGACGCCGGCCTGGCGCTGCCGGCAGCCATGCGGCGCCTGCGCAACCTGATCATCTGCGCCCTGATCACGCGCGACCTCGACGGCCGCGCCGACCTGGCCGAGGTAGTGGCGACCATGACCGGCTTTGCCGACTTCGCCGTGCAAACCCATCTGGCGGCGTTGATGCAGGAGCAGACCGCCCTCTACGGTCAGCCCATCGGCGAGGAGTCCGGCCGGCCCCAGGAAATGATCGTGCTGGGCATGGGCAAGCTGGGCGGCGCCGAACTCAACGTCTCCTCCGACATCGACCTCATCTTCGTCTACCCGGAAGATGGCGATACCCAGGCCGAAGCCGGCCAGAAATCACTGTCCAACCATGAGTTCTTCGTGCGCCTGGGCAAGAAGCTCATCGGCGCCCTGGCCGAGATCACCGAGGACGGCTTCACCTTCCGGGTCGACATGGCGCTGCGGCCCAATGGCAACTCCGGCCCGCTGGTGGCCAGCTTCAACATGGTCGAGGAATACCTGGTGCGCCAGGGCCGTGAATGGGAGCGCTATGCCTGGACCAAGGCCCGCGCCCTGACCGGCACGCTTGAAGATATTGCCGCGCTGGAGGCGATCAGCCGCCCCTTCATCTTCCGCCGCTACCTGGACTTCGGCTCCATCGATGCCCTGCGTTCCATGCACGGCCAGATCCGCGCCGAGGTCAAGCGCCAGGAAGCCCTGCACCCGGACCGCAGCAACAACGTCAAGCTGGGCCGGGGCGGCATCCGCGAGATCGAGTTCACCAGCCAGGTGTTCCAGCTGATCCGGGGCGGGCGCGACGTGGAACTGCGCGACCGTTCCACCCGCATCACCCTGCGCACCCTGGCCGCCAAGGAACTGCTGGCGCCCGAGGTGGTGCAGCAACTGCTGGACGCCTACAGCTTCCTGCGCGACCTCGAACACCGCCTGCAGTATCTGGAAGATGCCCAGACCCACACCCTGCCCGTCAATCCCGACGATCTGCTGCTGGTGGCGCAGATGATGGGCTACCCGGACAGCGCAGCCCTGCTGCACGAGCTGGAACAACAGCGTGCCATCGTCGCGGCCCAGTTCGATGCCATCTTCGCCGACAAGCAGTCCGGCGAAGGCGAAGCCGACGGCCCGGCCGTGAGCGTGAGCGAAAACGACAACCTGGAAGGCCTGGCCGACGCCCTGCGCCTGGTCGGCTTTCCGGCAGACGATATCGAGGACGGCGCCCGGCGCCTGCATCTGACCTGGCAATCGCCGCGCATGCAGAGCCTGCCCGAGGCCAGCCGCAACCGGCTCAACACGGTCATCAACAACTGCCTGCCGCTGCTGGCGGCACTGCACTATGACGAATTGCCGGCCCTGGGGCGGTTGCTGGATTTCCTCGAAGCCATCGCCCGACGCGCCGCCTATCTGGCACTCCTGACCGAATACCCCTATGCCCTGCAGCGCCTGGTGCGCATGATCGGTGCCAGCGGCTGGGCCGCCACCTACCTGACGCGCCATCCCCTGCTGCTGGACGAACTGCTGGACGACCGCAACCTCAAGGCCGGCTCCGACTGGAACGCCTTCGCCGACAATTGCCGGCGCCAGCTGGCCACAGCCGAAGGCGACACCGAACGCCAGCTCGACATCCTGCGCGAACTGCATCATGCCGAACAGTTCCGCCTGTTGGCGCAGGATCTGGAAGGCGACCTCTCGGTGGAAAAACTGGCCGATGAACTCTCCGCCCTGGCCGACGTGCTGGTGCAGGTGACCATTGAGGCCATCTGGGGCAGCATCGCCCAGCGCCACCGCGAGGTGCCGCAGTTCGCCGTGATCGCCTACGGCAAGCTGGGTGGCAAGGAACTGGGCTATGCCTCGGACCTGGACGTGGTCTTCCTCTACGACGACGACGACCAGGAAGCCCCGGCCCTCTACGCCAAGCTGGCGCAGCGCTTCATCACCTGGATGACCAGCCATACTCCGGCCGGCACCCTGTTCGACATCGACATCGCCCTGCGCCCGGACGGCGCCAGCGGCCTGCTGGTGTCGCCCCTGTCGGCGTTCGAGAAATACCAGCTCAACGCCGCCTGGATCTGGGAACACCAGGCCCTCACCCGCGCCCGCTTCTGTGCCGGCGACAGCGCCATCGGCGAGCGTTTCGAGGCGCTGCGCGAGCGCGTGCTGCGCCAGCCGCGCGACGCCGACAAGTTGGAAGAAGAAGTCCTGTCCATGCGGCGCCGCATGCGCGACGCCCATCCCAACCGCAGCATGATGTTCGACCTCAAGCACGACGAGGGCGGCATGATCGACATCGAATTCATGGTGCAATACCTGGTCCTGCGCCATGCCTGCGACCATCCGCAACTGACCGGCGACATCGGCAACATCGCGCTGTTGAAGCTGGCGGCGCAACTGGGGCTGATCGATTCCCTCATGGCCGACGAGGCGGCCAACGCCTATCGCCTGTTCCGCAAGCTGCAGCACCAGATCCGGCTACAGGGCTCGGACCGTGCGCATATCGACGCCATCCGCGTGGAGCATGAACGTGCCTGCGTGATCCGGCTGTGGCAGCAGGTGTTCGGCTAGGGCCAGGCCGCTGGCGGGATCACGCCAGCGGCTTGCGCGCGACCAGGTTGATCAGCGTTTCCTCGCGTTCGGCCTTGGGCTTGATCCCGAAGACCCGCTCCAGAAGGCCCAGGTCTTCGCGGCTCCACCACAGATACGGATAGGAAATCGATTCCGGCGCCACCTCGAAGCCGGCGCTGCGCACCAGCGCGAGATATTGCCCGGCAGTCTTCTGCACCTCCATCGGATGACGGAACAGCAAGCGGATGATCCACGAGTGGATATAGCGCTTGGTCGACTCGGCAAAGAGCAGGATGCCGCCCGGCTTGAGCACGCGGTAGAACTCGCGGATCGCCTCTTCCTGCTCAATCAGATGATGGAAGGTCTGGTGGCAGAACAGCAGGTCCACGCTATTGTCCTCCAGCGTCATGCTGGCGCTGGAGCACTGGATGAATTCGGCCGCAATCCCCTCGGCCTGGGCCTCGCCGCGCGCGGCCTCGATCATGGCCGCATCGATGTCCATGCCGATCAGGCGTTGCGGTGCGAAACGCGTGTGCAGCTTCTTGAGCGAGCGTCCCCATCCACATCCCACGTCAGCCACCACGGGGTAGCTGGCGCGACGCTCGGGAATAAGGCGTTCCAGGTCCTTCATCGCGCGTTCCAGCACATGCAGGGTCCAGGTCGGCGTGCGCAAGAACCAGATGCCAAAGGCGGTCTCGGGCACATGCTCCGGCATGGCCGGAGGCAGTTGCGTCAACGGTGTATTCATATCGTTATTCGTTGTAACCGGCTGGCCATCGACCCTGTGGGCCGCGCCATGCTGCCGGGGGCGGCCGACGATTCCCCCTGTCGACCGATGAAAAATGCCCCGCATGCGGGGCATTGGAGAATGTTGCCAGCTAACAACCCCGCCGGCAAGTGCCAGGTAGGTCAATACTTGGGCGGCTGCTTGTCGTCCCGGCTGGCGCGACGGTCGCCAGCGCTGCTGCTGTCACGGGTGGTGGACGAGGAGCTTTCGCGGTCGCGCGAGCGGGCGTTGTCGCGATTGGCATCACGTTCGCGGGCACGGCTGCTGCGATCGCTGTCCTTGGCATCCTTGTCCTTCCCATCTTTTCCCTTGGCGTCATCCTTGGCCGGTTCGGCCGCAGGTGCCGGCGTGGGCGGCGTCACGGTCTGGATGCCCTTGGCGGCCATGTATTCGTGCATGTCCTTCCAGCCGGCGAAGATGCCAGCCTTCAAGGCGTCGGGGTTGCGCTGGTAGCAATCTTCCAGACTCTGGCCGGCCTGGCGGCAGCCGGCGCCCAGCGCGATGCCCTCGGCCTTGGCCTCTTCCGGGGTCTGCTTGGGCTTGGTGAAGCTGCTGACATAGTCGCACGCGGACAGCGACAGGCTGACGGCGGATATCAAGGCCAGGTTGGCCAACAGGCGACGGGCCTGGGATGAGCTTGCTGACATGCGTTCCCTCGTTGGGTCGGTTGCTCTTGTTGTTGACGGGCCGGCGGCCCTTTGCGGCAAATGGACAAAAGGCCATTGCAAGCGATGCTCGCAACAGCCTTCTGATCCTTTTGCAGGCTGATCCGTCTATTTTCACCTCGGCAAGCGGGCTTGCATACGAGGAAAAGAAGCCGAAACAGCCCTGAAATTGACGCTCCCGGCCAGGGAACCCCGGCCGGTGCGTCTTGACACGCTTACTGGCGGGTCTTACTTGGCGGTGGCCAGGGCGACCGTGGTGTCCAGCATGCGGTTGGAGAAGCCCCACTCGTTGTCGTACCAGGACGACACCTTCACCAGACGGCCGGAGACCTTGGTCAGGGTGGCGTCGAAGTTGGACGATGCCGGGTTGTGGTTGAAGTCCACCGACACCAGCGGCTCGGTGTTGTAGGTCAGGATGCCCTTGAGCGGACCAGCTTCGGCAGCGGCCTTCAGGACGGCGTTGACTTCATCCACGGTGGTGTCGCGCGAGGCCACGAAGGACAGGTCCACCAGCGAGACGTTGATGGTCGGCACGCGGATGGCGAAACCGTCCAGCTTGCCGTTCAGTTCCGGCAGCACCAGGCCGACCGCGGCGGCAGCGCCGGTCTTGGTCGGGATCATGGACTGGGTGGCCGAACGGGCGCGACGCAGGTCTTCGTGATACACGTCGGTCAGCACCTGGTCGTTGGTGTAGGCGTGGATGGTGGTCATCAGGCCGGTTTCCAGGCCGATCTTTTCGTGCAGCGGCTGCACCAGCGGTGCCAGGCAGTTGGTGGTGCAGGAGGCGTTGGAGATGACGGTGTCGGACGCCTTCAGCACCTGGTGGTTCACGCCGAAGACGACGGTGGCGTCCACGTCCTTGCCGCCCGGTGCGGAGATGATCACCTTCTTGGCGCCGCCCTTGATGTGGGCGCTGGCCTTTTCCTTGGTGGTGAAGAAGCCGGTGCATTCCAGCACCACGTCCACACCCAGCTCGCCCCAGGGCAGCTCGGCCGGATTGCGCTGGGCCAGCACCTTGATGCGGTCGCCATTGACAACGATGGAGTCGCCATCGACGGCCACGGTACCGGGGAACTTGCCGTGGGCGGTGTCGTACTGGGTCAGGTGGGCATTGGTCTTCGGATCGCCCAGGTCATTGATGGCGACGATTTCGATATCGTGCTTCTTGCCGCCTTCGTAGTGGGCGCGCAGGATATTGCGGCCGATACGGCCATAACCGTTGATTGCTACGCGAATGGTCATGCTGTTCTCCTCAAGTAGTAAAAATCGATGCAAACCGATAGCCGTGGAACCGACCTGCCCGTCAACCTACGCCCTTGCGGCGCAATGGCCCGGCCATGGTTCCGTCTTTTCCGGCCTTCCTGCCGTTCTTGTTCTTACCGCATCCACGCTCAGGACTTCAGCTGGCGCCAGACGAAACCGATCTCGTCCAGTTCACTGCCATCATCCCAGGTGAACGTTTGTTCATAAAGCCTTTCGGCCCCCAGCGACTCGAAAAATTCCCCGGCGCCTTCGTTCTTGCTCAATACCCAGGCCATCAGGCCGGTCGCGCCGGCGCTGATGAGGGTGGCCGCGACATTGGCCAGCAGGCGCTTGCCCAGGCCACGGCGCTGTTCATCGGGCAGCACGCAGATCGCGGTCAGCTCGGCATCGCAGCCGAAGCGGGCTTCGGCCAGCGTCATGCCGGAGGCAAAACCGATGATCTCGCCACCACTCTCGGCCACGAAGGTACAGGCCGCATCCGAGGACGCCTCCAGCACCTGTTCCCACAGCTTGACGCTTTCCTCGGGCTTCAAATGGTCGAGATAGCTGTCCGGCACCAGGCCGCGATAGCTGGCGCGCCAGGCGTCGATGCGCACACCGGCAATCGACGCCGCGTCACCCTTGCGGGCGCGGCGGATCAGGACTTGCTCGCTCATGGCTGGCGTAGCGCTCAAGCCAGCACTGCCTTGGCCTTGGCCACCACGTTCTCGACGGTGAAGCCGAAGTGCTTGAACAACACGCCGGCCGGTGCCGATTCGCCGAAGGTGTCGATCCCGACCACGGCGCCTTCCAGGCCCACGTACTTGTACCAGAAGTCGGTCACACCGGCCTCGATGGCCACGCGCGGAATGCCACGCGGCAGCACCGTTGCCTTGTAGGCCGAATCCTGGCGGTCGAACACGTCGGTCGAGGGCATCGAGACGATACGCACGGCGATGCCTTCGGCGCTCAGGGCGTCGGCAGCCTTGGTAGCCAGCTCGATTTCGGAACCGGTGGCGATCAGCACCACCTTGGCATTGGGCGCGTCACGCAACACGTAGCCGCCGCGTGCGATGTCCTTGACCTGGGCATCGGTGCGCTCCTGGAAGGGCAGGTTCTGGCGCGAGAAGATCAGGGTACTCGGACCGTCGTTACGCTTGATCGACTCGGCCCAGGCCACGGCGGTCTCGGTGGTATCGCACGGACGCCAGTTGTCCAGGTTGGGGATCAGACGCAGGCTGGAGACGTGTTCCACCGACTGGTGGGTGGGGCCGTCTTCGCCCAGGCCGATGGAGTCGTGGGTGAACACGAACAGCGTGCGGATCTTCATCAGCGCGGCCATGCGCAGGGCATTGCGGCTGTAGTCGGAGAAGGTCAGGAAGGTGGCGCCGAAGGGCAGGTAGCCGCCATGCAGGGCGATACCGTTCATCATGGCGCTCATGCCGAACTCGCGCACACCGTAGTTGATGTGGTTGCCGCGCTGGTCGGCGCGCACGGCCACCGATTCCTTCCAGTTGGTCAGGTTCGAGCCGGTCAGGTCGGCCGAGCCGCCCAGGAATTCCGGCAGTGCCTGCGCATAGGCCTGGATGGCGTTCTGGCTGGCCTTGCGGGTGGCGATGGTTTCCTTCTTTTCCAGCGTGGAATTGATATAGGCGGTCACCGTCGATTCGAACGCGGCCGGCAGTTCGCCCTTCAGGCGGCGCAGCAGTTCGGCGGCTTCGGCCGGGAACTGGGCGGCATAGGTATCGAAGGTCTGCTTCCAGCTGGATTCGAAATCGGCACCGGTGGCCTTGGCGTCCCAGGCGGCGTAGACATCGGCCGGGATCTCGAAGGGAGCGGCGGACCAGCCCAGCGCCTCGCGCACGGCGGCGATTTCCTTGTCACCCAGGGCGGCGCCGTGGACCTTGTCGGTACCGGCCAGGTTGGGCGAACCCTTGCCGATGACGGTACGGCAGCAGATCAGGGTCGGCTTGTCGGCCAGCTTGGCCTGGTGGATGGCGGCGCTGACCGCCTCGACGTTGTGGCCGTCGACAGCCGGGATGACGTTCCAGCCGTAGGCTTCGAAGCGCTTCGGGGTGTCGTCCTTGAACCAGCCTTCGACGTGGCCGTCGATGGAGATGCCGTTGTCGTCATACAGCACGATCAGCTTGGACAGGTTCAGCACGCCCGCCAGCGAGCAGGCCTCGTGCGAGATGCCTTCCATCAGGCAGCCGTCGCCGACGAAGGCATAGGTGTAATGATCGACCACGGACAGGCCGGGCTTGTTGAATTCGGCCGCCAGCAGCTTTTCGGCCAGCGCCATGCCCACGGCATTGGTGATGCCCTGGCCCAGCGGGCCGGTGGTGGTTTCCACGCCCGGGGTGATGTGCACTTCGGGGTGGCCGGCGGTCTTGGAATGCAGCTGGCGGAAGTTCTTGATGTCGTCCATCGACAGGTCGTAGCCGGTCAGGTGCAGCAGGGCGTACTGCAGCATGGAGCCGTGGCCGTTGGAGAGCACGAAGCGGTCGCGGTTGGCCCACTGCGGATTGGCCGGATTGTGGCGATAGTGCTTGGCCCACAGGGCGACTGCGATTTCCGCCATCCCCATCGGCATGCCCGGGTGACCGGAATTGGCTTTCTGAACGGCGTCCATCGCCAGCGCGCGGATCGCGTTGGCCATCTTGTCGGTGGGGAGAGTGGAAATCATGTCGATGTCTGTGTGTGCTGTGCTGGAGGCGCCGACTGGCGCATGAATCGGGTTCTGAAGCCAAAGCGCCCGCCCGGAATACCCGGGACAAGCGCGGGGCCGTATTTTACCAGAGTGCGTCGGGGGGATTAAAATTCGGGGTCGGTCTATGAATCGTCTGACAAGGTTTATCGATGTTTCTTGCATTTTCTTGATCTTCATCGCCCCCCAGGACCCTGCCCATGCCCCGTTTCTATCTACCGCAACCCCTGGCTATCGGTTCGGCCGTGGTCCTGCCCGAGCAGATTGCCCATCACGTGCAGGTGCTGCGCCTGCAGCCGGGCGACACCATCACGCTCTTCAATGGCGAAGGGGGTGAATACACCGCCAGCCTCACCGCCATCGAAAAGAAGCGCGCCCACGCCGAACCCAAGACCTTCTCCCCGCGCGAAGCCGAACTGCCCTACGGCCTGACCCTGGCCCAGGCCCTGCCAGAGGGGTCGAAGATGGACTGGATCGTCGAAAAAGCCGTGGAACTGGGCGCCACCGCCCTCCAGCCGCTGGCTGCGCAGCGCTGCGTAGTGCGACTCTCGGGCGAACGCGCCGAAAAGAAACAGGCCCATTGGCAAGGCATCATCCATGCCGCCGCCGAACAATGCGGCCGCAACCGCCTGCCGCATCTCGCCGAAGTGACCGATTTCAAGCGCTGGATCGCCCAGAGCGATCTGCACCGGCGCATCCTGCTCTCACCCCGTGGCGAGCAGCCGCTCTCCGGCTGGGCCCGCCACCAGCCGCCACAGGCGGTGACACTGATGGTCGGCCCGGAAGGCGGCTTCAGCGAGGAAGAAGAAAACCTGGCCTGCGCCCAGGGCGCGCTGATGCTGTCCATGGGCAACCGCGTGCTGCGCACCGAGACCGCCGGGCTGGCCGCCCTGGCTGCCCTGAATGCGGTATGGGGCGAACTGTAATATCCGACTGACCCGACCTGCCGCCTAAACGTGCAGACCCGCCGTACTTGAGGTGCAAAAACGGCGCAGGCCTCACCAATTTGTCTCATCGACAAGCTGCGCCGTTGCCCCTGTGACATCCTGCCGTGCGGCAATTTCCGCCGCAAAGCCGCTTCCCGCCTGACTTCACCCTCACCCCGCAGCGCCCGACGATGGCCTGGCACGCCTTCTGCTTAAAGATATTCAATCTTGTATTCAAGTTTGAATATCCAAAATGAACGCTACCCAGACCCCGCAACAAGCTGCCTTCCAAGCCGCCGATATCCACGCCAGCGCCGGCGCGGACAGCCCCACCATCGCCGCCACCCTGGCCGCCTACCGCGAGGGGCGCAGCACCCCCGGCAAGACCGTGGCCGATCTGCTGGCGCGCATCGACGGCGGCGGTCGCAATGAAGTCTGGATCAGCCGGGTGCCGCCCAAGCAGCTCAAGCAACAGGCCGCCGCGTTGGACCTGATGCTGCAGATCAAGGGCGAGGTGGTGTTCGAGACCATGCCGCTGTTCGGTATTCCCTTCGCGGTCAAGGACAACATCGACGTGGCCGACATGTCCACCACCGGCGCCTGTCCAGAATTCGGCCGCCTGGCCAGCGAGAGCGCCACCGTGGTGCAGCGCCTGCAGGCTGCCGGCGCCCTGCTGGTGGGCAAGACCAACCTCGACCAGTTCGCCACCGGGCTGGTGGGGGTGCGCTCGCCCTACGGCGCGGTGCGCAATGCGATCAAGCCGCAGTATGTCTCGGGCGGGTCCAGTTCCGGTTCGGCCGTGGCCGTGGCGCTGGGGCAGGTGATGTTTTCGCTGGGGACCGATACCGCCGGCTCGGGCCGCGTGCCGGCCGCCTTCAACCATCTGGTGGGCCTCAAGCCGACCAAGGGACTCATCAGCGCACGTGGCCTGGTGCCGGCCTGCCGCACGCTGGACTGCATTTCCATCTTTGCCCACGATGTGGCCGACGCCTGGCGCGTGCTGCACAGCGCCGCCGGCTACGACGCCGAGGACGGCTATTCGCGCCGCCCGGCGATGCTGGGCGTGAAGCGCCGTGGCTACCGCATCGCCATTCCTGATGTCTGCGAGTTCTACGGCGACACGGTCGCCCAGGAAGCCTGGGAGCGCAGCCTGGCGCAGATCGCGGCACTGCCCGGCGTGACGCTGGCACGCATTCCCTTCGCCCCCTTCAGCGATGCCGCGCAACTGCTGTACCAGGGTCCCTGGGTGGCTGAACGCCGCGCCGCGCTGGGCGACTTCTTCCTGGAAAATCCGCAGGCCATCGACCCGGTGGTGCATCAGATCACCGCCCAGTCGGACAATTACGACGCAGTGGATGCCTTCAATGCCCAGTACCGCCTGGCCGACCTGCGGCGCGAGGCCGAAGACCTGCTCGAAGGCAGCGACCTGATGCTGGTGCCGACCACCACCACCTTCCCCACCGTCGCCGAGGTCCAGGCCGATCCAGTGGTGCGCAATTCGCAACTGGGCTACTACACCAACTTCGTCAACCTGATGGACATGGCGGCCCTGGCCATTCCCGGCGTGTGGCGGCGCGATGGCCTGCCGGCCGGCGTGACCCTGATCGGCCCGGCCGGGTCCGACCACCTGCTGGCCGAGGCCGGTGCGCGCCTGCAACAGCAACTGGGCGGTGCCGCCCAGGCCGATGCGATTGCCGCCGCGCCGCTGCCCTTCAATGAAAGCACCATCAAGGTCTGCGTGGTCGGCGCCCACCTCGCCGGCCAGCCCCTGAACTGGCAATTGCTGGAAGCCGGGGGCCGCCGCGTGGCCGTCACCCACACCGCCGCCCAGTACCGCCTGTATGCGCTGGCCGGCACCACGCCGCCCAAACCCGGCCTGGCCCGCACCGAAGGCGATGGCGCCGCCATCGCGGTGGAAGTGTGGGAAATGCCGCTGCGCCAGTTCGGCGGCTTCGTGGCCGCCATTCCGGCGCCGCTGGGCATCGGCACGGTGGAGCTGGCCGACGGCAGCAGCGTCAAGGGCTTCATCTGCGAGCCGGCCGGCATTGCCGGCGCCACCGACATCACCCACCACGGCGGCTGGGTCCGCTACCTCGATTCGCTGAACTGACACGACCGATACGACCGACACCTCACCACGGAGCTGCTCATGAAAAAGAACACCCTCTCCCCCCTGCAGGACACCACCCGCCGCCGCTTCATCGCCCAGGCCGGTGTGGTGGCGGCCACCGCCGCCATCGCCGGTGCACCGGCCATCCTGCGCGCGCAGACGCCGCCGATCCGCATCGGCTACTGGCCGGTGGCCGCCGGCCTGCCCTTCTACGCCGCCGTGGAAGCGGGCTATTTCAAGGAGGCCGGGCTGGAAGTGCAGGCCATCAAGTTCGCCGGTGCCCAGCAGGTGATGGAAGCCATGCTGGCCGGCCGCGCCGACGGCTCGGCCAATGGCACCGGGGCCGGCAACCTGGCCATCGGCGAGATCGCGCAGCCGGGCCTGTTCAAGATCTTCGCCACCAATCCCAGCAATGCCAAGTACGTGCTCGATGAATTCCTCGTGCCCAAGGACAGCCCGGTCAAATCGATTGCCGAATTGAAGGGCAAGAAGGTCGCCTCCGGCCCCGGCATCCAGAACGTCACGCTGGCCAAGACCGTGCTGGAACGGGCCGGTGCCACCGGTGCCACCGTGGTGGAGCTGCCCATCGGCCAGCACGTGGCCTCGCTGGCGGCCGGCCAGGTCGATGCGGCCTACACGCTGGAACCCACCGGCACCGTGGGCCGCATGAACAACACCACCCGCGTGCTGGAAGCAGGCGTGATCGCCAAGTACATCCTGGGCGACCCGATGGCGCCCTGGCATGGCGGCGCGGCGGCGCTGACCACGGAATTCATCAAGAAGCATCCCGAGGTAGCCCGCAAGTACATCGCCGCCTATGCGCGTGGCATCGAACTGGTGCGCAACAAGCCCGACCAGGCGCGCACCTACCTCAAGGGCTATACCGCCATCGAGGGCTCGCTCACCAATGAAGTGCCGCTGGCGGCCTACATGCTCTACAACGAGTTCAAGCCCAGCGATATCGCCTACTTCCAGAAGTTCTACGACCTGTTCGTCGAGAAGGGTGTGTTCTCGCAGCGCATCGTGGTCGACAACCTGATCTACAAGGGCTGAGGCCATCATGAACGAGACCGTCGCTCCTTCCGTGACCGTGGCCGCCAGCAAGCCCACGGCGACTGCGCCCCCAACAACCGTCGTGCGCAAGCGCCCGGCACTGGGCCGGCTCTTGCCCATCGTCGGTCCCATCGCGCTGTTCGTGGTGTGGGACCTGGTGGTGCGCGCCGGCTGGATCAAGGCGATCCTGCTGCCGCCACCCGAAGCCACGCTCATGGCCATGCTCAAGGGCCTGGCCGGGGGGCCGCTGCTGATGGACTTCAGCGTCACGGTGGTGCGCACGCTG
The DNA here is from genome assembly GCF_015767275.1 of Herbaspirillum sp. AP02. Taxonomy (GTDB): domain Bacteria; phylum Pseudomonadota; class Gammaproteobacteria; order Burkholderiales; family Burkholderiaceae_D; genus Herbaspirillum. The sequence goes on along the minus strand of NZ_JADWMY010000003.1, from coordinate 281,185 downwards.
GAGGCCTTCGTCATCGCCATGGTGCTGGGCGTGCCCATCGGGGTACTGTTGGGCAGCAATGAACGCGCCTACCGCAGCGTGGAATTCCTGATCGACTTCTTCCGTTCCACACCGTCGTCGGCGCTGATCCCGCTGTTCCTGCTGATCTTCGGCGTCTCCGACATCAACAAGGTCGCCATCGCTGCCTTCGGCGCCTTCCTGATCGTGCTCTTCAACAGCGCCTATGGCGTGCTCAACGCCCGCAAGCAGCGCGTCATGGCGGCCAAGGTGATGGGGGCGTCACGCTGGCGCATCTTCTGCGACGTGCTGCTGTGGGAAAGCCTGCAGGCCACCTTCGTGGGCCTGCGCAGCGCGGTCTCGATGGCGCTGGTGATCGTGATCGTGGCGGAGATGTTCATCGGCTCCGAGAACGGTCTGGGTCACCGCATCATCGATACCCAGCAGGTCCTGAACGTACGCGAGATGTATGCCGCCATCCTCGCGGCCGGCGCCCTCGGATACGTGCTGAACGTGGTCTTCATCATCATCGAAAAACGTATCGTCCACTGGAGCGGAAGATGAGCGTCGTCATCAGTCCCAAGATCGACCTGCCCCCGGAAACCCCTTTCCTTCCCGGGCCGCCAGGCACCCATATCACCATTCGCGGCCTGACCAAGCATTTCGCCGGCTGGCCCCTGTACGAGAATTTCGACCTGGACATCCCCAAGCAGCAGATCGTCTCGGTCTTCGGCCCCAATGGCTGCGGCAAGTCCACGCTGATCAACATGATCGCCGGGCTCATCCCCATCGACGCCGGCCAGATCCTGTTCGACGGCAAGTCGCTGGCCCAGACCAAGATCGGCTACGTATTCCAGAACTACCGCGATGCCATGTTCCCGTGGCTGCGCACCATCGACAACATCGCCTATCCCCTGAAACTGGAAGGCAAGTCCAAGGCTGAGATCAAGCACCGGGTCGATGAACTGGTGGCGTCCTTCGACGTCAAGTTCGACCTCATGCGCTACCCCTACGAGCTGTCCGGCGGCCAGCAGCAGACCGCCTCCATCATGCGCGCCCTGGCGCCGGGGCCGGAAGTGCTGTTCCTGGACGAACCCTTCTCGGCGCTGGATTTCGAGATGACGCTGTTCATTCGCGAAAAGCTGCAGCAGGTCTTCATGCAGACCGGCACCACCATGGTCCTGGTCTCGCACGACCTGGAAGAAGCGGTCTATCTGGCCGACCAGATCCTGCTGCTGACCAAGCGCCCGACGGCGGTGGCAGACATCTTGCATTACCAGGATGCGCGACCGCGTACGGTGGAGACGCTGTCGCAGGCGGGCTTCATCGCGGCCAAGAAGCTGTCCATGGAAATCTTCCAGCGCGAAGTGCGCAAACCGGCGCGGATGCAGGCGCCGGGGACATTGAGCCTGTCCTGATCCTGAATGCCGTAGCCCCTGGCCGCCATCCCTGGCCAATAGACCGACCCGACGACCCAACCATTCGACCATCCACCCACGCCTAGACTGGAGCGCAACAACATGAAAAACCGCCGCGATTTTCTGAAACTGTCCGGAGCCGCCGCCCTGGGCGCCGCCTTCCCGCTTGACCTGCTGGCTGCGGGTCCCTTGACCGTGGGCTTCATCTATGTCGGCGCGCGTGATGATTTCGGCTACAACCAGTCGCATGCGCAAGCCGCCGCCATCATCAAGAAGATGCCGGGCGTGAAGGTGATCGAAGAAGAAAAGGTCCCCGAGACCGTGGCCGTGCAAAAGACCATGGAAGCCATGATCCAGCAGGATGGCGCCACCCTGCTCTTCCCCACCTCCTTCGGCTACTTCGACCCGCATGTCCTGAAGATCGCCGAGAAATATCCCAAGGTGCGCATCGCCCACTGTGGCGGCCTGTGGACCGCCGGCAAGCATCCGATGAACGTGGGCAGCTTCTTCGGCTACATCGAGGAATGCGAATACCTCTCCGGTGTCGTGGCCGGCCACATGAGCAAGAGCAAGAAGCTGGCCTTCATCGCCGCCAAGCCCATCCCGCAGGTACTGCGCAACATCAACGCCTTCACCCTGGGCGCGCAGTCGGTCGATCCTTCCATCACCTGCCACGTCATCTTCACCGGTGACTGGTCGCTGCCGGTGAAGGAAGCCGAAGCCGCCAACAGCCTCATCGACCAGGGTTGCGACGTCATCACCTGCCACGTCGATGGCCCCAAGGTGATCGTCGAGACCGCCGAGAAGCGCGGCATCATGACCACCGGCTATCACGCCAGCCAGGCTGCGCTGGCGCCCAAGGGCTACCTCACCGGCGCCGAGTGGAACTGGGCCACACCCTATACCGAGATCGTCAAGGCCACGCTGGAAGGCAAGCCCATGATCAACTTCCTGCGCGGCGGCCTGAAGGACAACTTCGTGAAGATGTCGCCCTACGGCGCGGCCGTGAGCGCTCCGGCCAAGAAGAAGGCGGACGACATCAAGGCCCAGATGCTGGCCGGCAAGTTCCAGATCTTCAAGGGACCGATCAAGGACAACAAGGGCAATACCGTGATACCGGCCGGCACCACCCAGGTCCAGACCGATGTGGCGCTGGAGAAGATGAATTACCTGGTGGCCGGCGTGGTCGGCCAGGTCTGACGCGAGCACGCAGGACGGCACCATGACTACCCTCCCCGCTCCCGGCGTGGCTGCGCCGACCGGACCGACGGCCTCGCCCTGGCGCAGGCTGCGGTCGGCCTTGCTCAATGGCGTGGCGCCGGCCCTGCCGACCTTGTGCGCCCTGGCCGGCACGCTGCTGTTGTTCGTGCTGTTCCTGCTGGTGCAAGGCAAGCCGGCGGGCGATGCCTGCCTGCTGATCTACCAGGGCGCCTTCGGCACCCTGTTCGCCTGGCAGAACACGCTGCAGCGCGCCGCGCCCCTGCTGCTGACCGCCCTGTGCGTGGCCTTGCCGGCACGGGTGGGGCTCATCGTCATCGGGGGCGAAGGCGCACTGGCGCTGGGCGGACTGGCGGCGGCGGTGATGCCGCAACTGCTGCCGGGCCTGCCGGCGCTGGTGATGCTGGTGCTCATGGCCGTGGCCGCCATGCTGGCCGGTGGCCTGTGGATCGCCTTGTGCGGCGGGCTGCGCCAGTGGCGCGGTGTCAACGAGACGATCTCCAGCCTGTTGCTGTCCTATCTCGCCGTAGCGGTCTTCAAGCATCTGGTGGAAGGCCCGCTGCGCGACCCGGCCAGCTTGAACAAGCCCTCCACCCTGCCTTTGCCGGACCCCTACCTGGTGGGTTCGCTGCCGGGGCTGGATGTGCATTGGGGCCTGGCCTGGGGCGCCATCGCCTGTATCGCGGCCTGGGTCTTCCTGCGCCATAGCGTGTCCGGTTTTGCCATGGGCGTGGTGGGCGGCAATGTGCGCACGGCGCGGCTGGTAGGACTGTCGGTCAATCGCCTGGTCCTCACGGCCTGCGCGCTGGGAGGCGCAGCGGCCGGACTGGCGGGCATGTTCGAGGTCAGTGCCGTGCAGGGCAGCGCCACCAGTGCGCTGCTGGCCGGCTATGGCTTCTCAGGCATCCTGGTGGCCTTCGCGGCGCGCCAGAATCCGCTGGCCATCATCGTCTGCGCAATCGTCATCGGTGGCGTGGAAGCCAGCGGCAGCCTGCTGCAACGCCGACTGGATCTGCCCGACGCCACCACGCTGGTACTGCAGGGCCTGCTGTTCTGCAACCTGCTGGCCTGGGAGTCCATCACCGGCCGCCTGGCCGCCCTGAAGCTGCGCTGGCAGCAGGCGGCGCCAACCCTCCCGAGCAAGGAGTCCCGCCATGCATGACTTCGACTATGCGACCCTGCTGCTGGCGCTGTTTGCCGGGGCGATCCGGGTCGGCACACCCTTCCTCTTCGTCAGCCTGGGCGAATGCCTCACCGAAAAAGGCGGGCGCGTGAACCTGGGGCTGGAAGGCATCCTGGTCTGCGGCGCCATGACCGGCTATGCGGCCTCCTTCTACACCGGCTCGGCCTGGCTGGGGGTGCTGGCGGCGAGCTGTTCGGGCTTGCTGCTGGGGGTGCTGCACGGGGTGGTGTGTTCGCTGCCACGGGTCAACGACATCGCCTTCGGCATTGCCTTGATGCTGCTGGGCACCGGCCTGGCCTTCTTCCTGGGCAAGCCCTTCATCCAGCCGCAGGCGCCGATGCTGCCTTCCATCGACCTGGGCGCCTGGAGCAGCAATGAGCGCTTGCACCACGCCTTGCAGATCAATGCGCTGTTCTTCGTTGGCGTGGCGCTGGCCCTGCTGCTGCAATGGGGCCTGTCGGCCACGCGCTGGGGCCTGGCGCTGCGGCTGGTGGGCGACCATGCCGAAACCGCCCGCGCCCTGGGGTATCGCCTGACCGGCACGCGTATTGCAGCCACCGCCGCAGGCGGATTCCTGGCAGCGGTGGGCGGCGCCTATCTCTCGCTGTACTACCCCGGCAGCTGGAACGAAGGTCTCTCCAGCGGCCAGGGCCTGATGGCGGTGGCGCTGGTGATCTTCGCGCGCTGGCAGCCCTGGCGCTGCCTGCTGGCGGCGCTGCTGTTCGGTGCGGCCGGCGCGCTGGGCCCGGCGCTGCAGGCGGTGGGCGTGACCTCCGGTTACTACCTCTTCAATGCCGCGCCCTATGCGCTGACGCTCTTGATCATGATCCTCACCTGCCGTCCCGACCGCACGCTCTCCAGCGCCCCGGGCGAACTGAGCCTGACCCGATAATTCCGATAATTCCGATAGTCCCGACAATCAAGCTAGGAGCCACCATGTCCGAACTCTTCATCAAGGCCGAACCCTATGCCTGGCCCTACGATGGCGCCCTGACCCCGGCCAATACCGCGCTCATCGTCATCGACATGCAGACCGATTTCTGCGGCATCGGCGGTTACGTCGACAAGATGGGATACGACCTCTCGCTCACGCGCGCGCCGATCGCGCCGATCAAGCGCGTGCTGGCCGCCATGCGCGCCGGCGGCTACACCATCATCCACACCCGCGAAGGCCACCGCCCCGATCTCTCCGACCTGCCCGCCAACAAGCGCTGGCGCTCGCGCCAGATCGGCACCAATGGCGTGGGCATCGGCGACGCCGGCCCCTGCGGCCGCATCCTGGTGCGCGGCGAGCCGGGCTGGGAAATCATCCCGGAACTGGCGCCCATCGCCGGCGAGATCATCATCGACAAGCCCGGCAAGGGCTCCTTCTGCGCCACCGACCTGGAAATGGTCCTGCACACCCGGGGCATCCGCAACATCGTGCTGACCGGCATCACCACCGATGTCTGCGTGCACACCACCATGCGCGAGGCCAATGACCGTGGCTTCGAATGCGTGATGCTCTCCGACTGCTGTGGCGCCACCGATCACAACAACCACCTGGCAGCACTGTCGATGATCAAGATGCAGGGTGGCGTCTTCGGCGCGGTCTCGGATTCGACTGCGCTGATCGATGTGATCGGAGGCTGATCATGCACGCGCTCGAGCTGGAAATCCTCGGCGCCGGCAAGTCCTTCGGCAGCTTCCGGGCGCTGGACGAGGTGTCCCTGAAGATACGCGCCGGCACCATCCATGCCCTGCTGGGAGAGAACGGCGCCGGCAAGAGCACGCTGGTCAAGGGACTGGTCGGCTATAGCCCGCTCGACCAGGGCAGCGTCATGGCCGATCAACGCGAGGTGGACATCCGTGGCGCACGCACCCCTAACCAGTTGGGCATCGGGATGGTCTACCAGCACTTCACGCTGGCGCCCAGCCTGAACGTGGCCGAAAACCTGCTGCTGGCGCGGGGCGACCTGCCCTGGCGCATCCGCTGGGGCAGCGAGCGCGCGGCGCTGGAAGAATTCATGGCGCGCATGCCCTTCCGGCTGGCGCTGGACCGGGCGGTGAGCAGCCTGTCGGCCGGCGAAAAACAGAAGCTGGAAATCCTCAAGCAACTCTATCTGCGGCGCCGCTTCCTGATCCTGGATGAACCGACCTCGGTGCTCACGCCCCAGGAGGCCGACGAAGTGCTGGGCCTGATGCATGCCCTGACACGCCAGCAGGAACTGACGGTGCTGATGATCACCCACAAGTTCCACGAAGTGAGCGCCTATGCCGACGATGTCACCGTGCTGCGCAAGGGTCGGCTGGTGGGCAGCGCCCGCGTGGCCGATACCAGCCCGGACGAGCTGGCGCACTGGATGATGGGCCATGCCCGCCAGGAAAAGGCCCAGGTGGCGCGCCCTGCGGTGCCAGCGCAGGCATCGGTGGGACTGGAGGTGCGCGAGCTGACCGTCAACAATGATCGCGGCGTGGCGGCGGTGCGCGCGCTTTCACTGCAAGTCAGACAGGGCGAGATCGTGGGGCTGGCCGGCATCTCCGGCAATGGCCAGAAGGAACTGGTGGAAGCCCTGCTGGGCCAGCGTCGCCCTCTGCAGGGCGCTATCCACGTGGCCGGTGCGCCCTACGCCGCCACCCGCGAAGAGATGCGCCGCCTGCGCGTGTTCGCGTTGCCGGAAGAACCGCTGCGCAATGCCTGCATCCCGGGCATGAGCGTGGCCGAGAACATGGCACTGCGCAATTTCGATGTCGCCCCCTTCAAGCGCGGCGGCTGGCGCATCGACCGGGCCGCCATGAAGCGCCAGGCGCAGTCGCTCATCAGCGCCTTCAACGTCAAGCCGCCGCTGCCGGAACGCGCCATCGGCACGCTCTCCGGCGGCAACGTGCAGCGCGCCGTGCTGGCCCGTGAGCTGGGCGAACATGCGGCCGATGGCGGCGCCGATAGTGCCGGCGCGCCCAATGTGCTGATCGTGGCCAACCCGGTGTTCGGCCTGGACTTCGCCTCGGTGGCCGACATCCACGCCCGCCTGCTGCAGGCCCGCGCACGCGGAGCGGCGGTGTTGCTGGTCAGCGAAGACCTGGACGAATTGCTGGAACTGTCCGACCGCATCCTCGTGATGACCGAAGGCCGCATCGAACATGTGGCGCAGGACGTCGCCACCCGGGGTGCCGACCGCGCCGCGCTGGGCCGCTGGATGGCGGGCCACTCCGAACAACCCACTCACGCCGAGGCCGCATGATCCGTATCGACGCCGCTCCCTACCCTTACCAGTTCCACCCGCGCAGCACGGCGCTGGTGGTGATCGACATGCAGCGCGACTTCATCGAGGAAGGCGGCTTCGGCAGTGCCCTCGGCAATGACGTGCGGCCACTGGCGGCCATCGTGCCCACCGTGGCGGTGCTGCTGCAGCTGGCACGCGAGGCCGGCATGCTGGTGGTACATACCCGCGAATCGCACCTGCCGGACCTGTCGGACTGCCCGCGCTCCAAGCGCCTGCGCGGCAACCCGACGCTGGGCATCGGCGATGTCGGACCGATGGGTCGCATCCTGGTGCAAGGCGAGCCAGGCAACCAGATCCTGCCGCAACTGGCCCCGGTGGAAGGCGAACTGGTCATCGACAAACCCGGCAAGGGCGCCTTCTACGCCACCGACCTGCATGCACAACTGCAGGAGCGCGGCATCACGCACCTGCTGGTGGCCGGCGTGACCACCGAGGTCTGCGTGCAGACCTCGATGCGCGAAGCCAATGACCGTGGCTATGAATGTCTGGTGGTGGAGGATGCCTGCGCCAGCTACTTCCCCGACTTCCATCGCACCACGCTGGAGATGCTGACGGCCCAGGGCGGCATCGTCGGCTGGCGCGCCCCGCTGGCACAACTGCAGGCCGGGGTGGCGGCCTACACAGGAGAAAATCCATGATGCAAGTGAACCTGCCGCATGTGGTGGCCGAGGTCGAACAGGCCTTCACCGATTACGAATACGCATTGCTGGTCAATGACATCCCCACCCTGGACCGCTGGTTCTGGTATGCGCCGCAGACCGTGCGCTATGGCGTGGGCGAGGTGCTGCTGGGCGGCGAGGCGATCCGCCAGTACCGCAAGACCTGCACGCCGGTACCGGCCTCGCGCAAGCTGCAGCGCACCGTTGTCACCACCTTCGGCACCGACTATGCTACGGTCTCCACCGAATTCACGGACCACACGTCCGACCGGATCGGCCGTCAGATGCAGACCTGGGTCCGCATGGAAGAAGGCTGGCGCATCGTCGCCGCCCACGTCAGCCTGATGGCATGAGACCGTACCCCGAGAACACCAGAATGCCCGCGCCATGACCGTCACCGTTGCCAACCCGCTTGCCGAACAGGTCTATCACCGGATCAAGGACGACATCTTCAGCTTCCGCCTGCTGCCCGGCGACAATTTCACCGAAACCGAGATGGCGCAGCGCCAGGGGGTGTCGCGCACGCCGCTGCGGGACGCGCTGTTCCGACTGCAGCGCGAGGGCTATCTGGAGGTGGGCTTCCGGCGCGGCTGGAAGGTCTGCCCCATCGATTTCGACCGGCTCGACAATCTCTACGACCTGCGCATCGTGCTGGAGATGGCGGCACTGGAAAAGCTGTGCAGCCAGGAGGAGCCCGGCGCCGGCCTGGAACAGTTGAACGCGATCTGGCTGGTACAGCCGGAAGACCGGCTCTCGGACGCGGTGCAGGTGGCCGAACTGGATGAAGCCTTCCATACCAACCTGGTGGCCGCCGCCGGCAACCACGAGATGACCCGGGTCCATACCGAGGTCACCGAAAAGATCCGCATCGTGCGTCGTCTGGACTTCCTCAAGAAGAAGCGCGTCGACGCCACCTACGAGGAACACGGCAAGATCCTGCAACTGGTGGCCAAGCGTCGCGCCACCGAGGCGCAGATCCTGCTGCGCGCCCACATCACCCAGAGCAAGCTGGAGGTGCGCAAGATCACCATCTGGATGCTGGCCGAGGCGCGCCAGTTGCAGGAGCCGGAAACGGTTCCTGCCTTGCGCTGAGCAGAGCCAGGCATGCACGAAAAGCAATATTTCTATTGAGAAATGTGAAAAAACCTTCCTGAGATGCGCAAGCAGGCGCTTGATCGCCCCGATCCCGCCACCAAATCAAGGAAAGCCTCCGAAACCATTTATAATGGAAGGCTTTTGTAACAGCGCATCTCTCCAGCGGCTCAATGAAGGTATTTCGCGGACTTCCCACAGCCGAATCGCGCGCCCCGTGCGCGCTGACCATCGGCAATTTCGACGGCGTGCATCTGGGCCACCAGGCCCTGCTGGCACGCGTGCGCGAGGCTGCCGGCAAACTGGGCCTGGACGCGGCGGTGATGACCTTCGAACCGCATCCGCGTGAATTCTTCGCCCAACTGGCCGGCACCCCCGAACGCGCCCCGGCGCGCATCGCCAACCTGCGCGACAAGCTGCAGTCGCTGGCCGACGCCGGCATCGACCGTGTGGTCGTGGAGCATTTCGGCAGCCACTTCGCCGCGCTCTCCCCGCAGGACTTCATCGAAAAGATCCTGGTACAGGGCCTGCACGTGCGCTGGCTGATGGTAGGCGACGACTTCTGCTTTGGCGCGCGCCGCGCCGGCACCCTGGCCACCCTGGTGGCGGCCGGCAAGGAGCATGGCTTCGAAGTCCATGCCCTGCCTACCGTGACCAATGCCGGCGTGCGCATCTCTTCCTCCGCGGTGCGGGCTGCGCTGGCCGAAGGCGATTTCGACCTGTCGCGCCAGTTGCTGGGCCATCCCTATGCCATCAGCGGGCGCGTGGTCCATGGCAAGAAACTGGGCCGCACCATCGGCTTCCCCACCCTCAACATGCGCGTGGGCCACAAGCGCCCGGCGCTGTCGGGCATCTTCGTGGTGCAGGTGCACGGCCTGTCGGACCAGCCGTTGCCAGCCGTAGCCAGCCTGGGCGTGCGCCCGACGGTCGACGACAGCGGCCGCGTGCTGCTGGAAACCCACCTGCTGGATTTCCAGGGTGATTGCTACGGCAAGCTGGTGCGGGTCGAATTCCTGCAAAAGCTGCGCGATGAGGAAAAGTACGTGGACCTGCCCACGCTGACCACCGCCATCGCCCGCGACGTCGAGCACGCCCGCATCTGGTTCCGCGAGAACGCCGGCTTCGCCGTCTCGGCCACCGACCGAATTTGAACGCTGGGCGATGGCCGGAGCAGCGCTCCCGCCGTCGTCCAGCCGCCCCATCCGCATTTCGCCAGCGCGCATGTCAGCACGCCCGGCGCCAGAATCAAACTGCATCCAAGGAAAGCTTTCTCATGTCCAGCAACGACAACTCCGCCAAGCCCGGCAAACCGGAAAAAGCCGGCAAGGCGCCCTCCAAATACCCGGTCAACATGACCGAGACCGCCTTCCCCATGCGCGGCGACCTGGCCAAGCGCGAGCCGCAATGGGTCAAGCAGTGGCAGGAGAAGAAGGTCTACGAACGTATCCGCAAGGCGTCGGCCGGCCGGCCCAAGTTCATCCTGCATGACGGTCCTCCGTATGCCAACGGCGACATCCACATCGGCCACGCCGTCAACAAGATCTTGAAGGACATGATCGTCAAGGCCCGCAACATGGCCGGCTTCGACGCGCAATACGTGCCGGGCTGGGATTGCCACGGCATGCCCATCGAAATCCAGATCGAGAAGCAGTTCGGCAAGAACCTGCCGGTGGCCGAAGTGCAAGCCAAGGCGCGTGCCTACGCCGGCGAGCAGATCGAGCGCCAGAAGGCCGACTTCATCCGCCTGGGCGTGCTGGGTGAATGGGACAACCCCTACAAGACCATGAACTTCTCCAACGAAGCCGACGAGCTGCGCGCGCTCGGTACGATCCTGGAGAAGGGCTATGTCTATCGTGGCCTCAAGCCCGTGAACTGGTGCTTCGACTGCGGCTCGGCCCTGGCCGAGGCGGAAGTGGAATACCAGGACAAGCGCGACCCGGCCATCGATGTCGGCTTCCCCTTCGCCGAACACGACAAGCTGGCCACCGCCTTCGGCCTGGCCGACCTGCCGACCCGTCACGGCTACATCGTCATCTGGACCACCACGCCCTGGACCATCCCGTCCAACCAGGCGCTCAACGTCCACCCGGAATTCGAATACGCGCTGGTCGAGACCAGCCGCAACGGCGAAGCCACGCTGCTGATCCTGGCCAAGGACCTGGTCGAATCCTGCCTGCAGCGCTTCGGCCTGGAGGGCAAGATCATCGCCACCACCACCGGCGAAAAGCTCGCGCTGATCCGCTTCCATCACCCGCTGGCCAAGGCCGATGCCGGCTACGACCGCCTCTCGCCGATCTACCTGGGCGACTACGTGACCGCCGACAGCGGCACCGGTATCGTCCACTCGGCGCCGGCCTACGGTATCGAAGACTTCATCTCCTGCAAGGCGCACGGGATGAAGGATGACGACATCCTCAATCCGGTCATGGGTGATGGTCGCTATGCGTCCTGGCTGCCGCTGTTCGCCGGCCTGAGCATCTGGGAAGCCTCCAAGCCGATCTGCGCCACACTCGAAGAAGTGGGTTCGCTGTTCAAGCTGGTCATGTTCGACCACAGCTACATGCACTGCTGGCGCCACAAGACCCCCATCGTCTATCGCGCCACCTCGCAATGGTTCGCCAGCATGGACAACACGCCCAAGGATGGCGGCCCCAGCCTGCGCCAGACCGCGCTGCAAGGCATCGAGGACACCGCCTTCTTCCCCGGCTGGGGCAAGGCGCGCCTGCACGGCATGATCGCCAACCGTCCGGACTGGACGCTGTCGCGCCAGCGCCAGTGGGGCGTGCCGATGGCCTTCTTCGTGCACAAGGAAACGGGCGAACTGCATCCGCGCACGCCGGAGCTGATCGAACAGGTGGCCCAGCGCATCGAGAAGAGCGGCATCGAAGCCTGGCAGGCGCTGGACCCCAAGGAACTGCTGGGCGAGGATGCCGAGCACTACGTCAAGAACCGCGACACGCTGGATGTCTGGTTCGACTCCGGCACCACCCACCAGACCGTGCTGCGTGGTTCGCACCGCCAGCAGTCGCAGTTCCCGGCCGACCTGTACCTGGAAGGCTCGGACCAGCATCGTGGCTGGTTCCACTCGTCGCTCCTGACCTCGTCCATGTTGAATGGCCGCGCGCCCTACAAGGCCCTGCTCACACACGGCTTCGTGGTCGATGGCGAGGGCAAGAAGATGTCCAAGTCCAAGGGCAACGTGGTGGCCCCGCAGAAGGTCTCGGACTCGCTGGGCGCGGAAATCCTGCGCCTGTGGGTGGCCTCGACCGACTACTCGGGCGAACTGTCGATCTCGGACGAAATCCTGAAGCGCGTGGTGGAAGCCTATCGCCGCATCCGCAATACCCTGCGCTTCCTGCTGGCCAACACGGCCGACTTCGACCCGGCGCAGCACGCCGTGCCGGTGGCCGAACTGCTGGAGATCGACCGCTACGCAATCGCCAACATGGCGCGCCTGCAAGGCGAGGTGCTGGCACACTTCGAGTCCTATGAATTCCACCCGGTGGTGGCCAAGCTGCAGATGTACTGCTCGGAAGACCTGGGCGGCTTCTACCTGGACATCCTCAAGGATCGCCTCTACACCAGCGGCGTGGATTCGGCGGCGCGTCGCTCGGCCCAGACCGCTGTCTGGCACATCAGCCAGTCGCTGCTGCGCCTGATGGCACCGATCCTGTCCTTCACCGCCGAAGAAGCCTGGAGCTTCTTCGCCGGCAAGGAAGCCTTCGAGGCCAGCGGCGAGACCATCTTCTCGCAGACCTACTACGCGCTGCCGGAAGTGGGCGATGCCGAGGCCCTGCTGGCCAAGTTCGCGGTACTGCACGAAGTGCGCGCCGTCGTCACCAAGCAGCTGGAAGAGGTGCGTATCGCCGGCAGCATCGGGTCTTCCCTGCAGGCCGAGGTGGAACTGAAGGTGTCGGGCGAGAAGGCCGACCTGCTGGAGAGCCTGGGTGAAGACCTCAAGTTCGTGCTCATCACCTCCGCTGCCAGCGTGACCCGCGTGGCCAGCGCCGAGGAAGAAGGCGTGGTGGTCACGCCCTCGACCCAGCAGAAATGTGAACGTTGCTGGCACTATCGCGCCGATGTCGGGTCTCATCCCGAGCATCCCGGCCTGTGCGGCCGCTGCGTGAGCAACCTGTTCGGCCAGGGCGAGAAGCGCCGCTTCGCCTGATCCAAGCAGGACGGCCTTGCAAAGCTGCCCGCCGCAACCTTCGCAGCGGGCAGCTCACTCAAACAAGAACATCCATGGCAACCAAAAAGCGCTCCTCCTCTTCCGCCTCGTCCTCTTCCACCCAGGGCCTGCTGCCCTGGCTGGGCATCGCCGCCATCGTGCTGCTGCTGGACCAGCTCTCCAAGATCACCATCCTGAAACTGTTCCACTACGGCGAATCGCTGCCCGTGACCGGCTTCTTCAACCTGGTGCTGGTCTACAACAAGGGGGCGGCCTTCAGCTTCCTGGCCGCCAGCGGTGGCTGGCAGCGTTATCTGTTCACCGCCATCGGCATCGGTGCGGCGGTGTTCATCATCCACCTGTTGCGCAAGCATCCCGGCCAGCGCATGTTCTGCTGGGCGCTGGCGCTGATCCTGGGTGGCGCCATCGGCAACGTGATCGACCGCGTGGTCTATGGCCACGTCATCGACTTCCTCGACGTCTATGTCGGCAACTGGCACTGGCCGGCCTTCAACATCGCCGACAGTGCGATCTGCGTGGGTGCGGTATTGTTCGTGGTGGATGAACTGCGCCGGGTCTCCCGGAAGTAAGAACGGCAACCCACCTGCGGCGCGCCACCTGGCGCAAGGGAGCATGCAATGGAACTGGCTGGCAAGAAAATCGTACTGGGCCTGACCGGCGGCGTGGCCTGCTACAAGGCCGCGATGCTGGCGCGCGAACTCGGCCGCGCCGGGGTGTCGGTGCATGTGGTGATGACCGAGGCGGCCACCCATTTCATGACCGCCGTCACCATGCAGGCACTGACCGGCAACCCGGTCTATACCGACCAGTGGGATGCGCGCATGGACAACAACATGCCGCACATCAACCTCACCCGCGATGCCGATGCGGTGGTGATCGTGCCCTGCTCCACCGACTTCATTTCCAAGCTGGCCCATGGCGCCTGTGACGACCTGCTCTCGACCCTGTGCGTGGCGCGTCCGGCAAGGGTGCCACTGATGGTGGCACCGGCCATGAACGTGGAGATGTGGCAGAACCCGGCGACCCAGCGCAATGTGCGCCAGATCAGGGAAGACGGCATCCTGCTGCTCGGCCCCGATGCCGGCGCGCAGGCCTGTGGCGAAGTCGGCGAAGGCCGCATGCTGGAACCGATGCAACTGCTGGAAGAGATCGTCGCCGCCTTCCAGCCCAAGCTGCTGGCGGGCCGCTGCGTGCTGCTCACGGCCGGCCCGACCTTCGAACCCATCGACCCGGTGCGCGGCATCACCAATCTGTCCTCGGGCAAGATGGGCTATGCGATCGCCCGGGCGGCACGTGAAGCAGGCGCGGAAGTGACGTTGGTATCCGGCCCGACCGCGCTGGACACACCCTATGGCGTGCGTCGCGTGGACGTGCAGACGGCACAGCAGATGCACGATGCGGTGATGGGCAATGTGGCCGGACAAGACCTGTTCGTGGCGGTGGCAGCGGTGGCCGACTGGCGCGTGGCCAATGCCAGCACGCAGAAGCTGAAGAAGCAGAACGAGCAGGACACGCCAGAACTGCAATTCGTGCAGAACCCCGACATCCTCGCCACCGTCGCCGCCCTGCCCCAACGCCCCTATTGCGTGGGCTTTGCGGCCGAATCGGAGAACCTGGAACAATACGGCGCGGCCAAGCGGATCAGGAAGAACATCCCGCTGCTGGTCGGCAATATCGGCCACCAGACCTTCGGCCGTGATGACAATTCCCTGATGCTGTTTGACGCCCAGGGCCACAGCGCCTTGCCGCGCGCCGACAAGCAGAGCCTGGCACGCCAGCTGATCCGCGAGATCGCGCGCCGCATGGCGCAATGAGCGGGTAATCCGGTGCTAGCGAAACGCGCTGCCCAAGGTCTCTTCGTTGACCGAATCCTGGATCGCCTCCAGCGTCTGCTGCAGATGCTGGCGCACGATCTGTTCGACCAGGGCAGCATCGCGCTGCCGGTAGCCTTGCAGAATCTGCGCGTGCTCTTCATTGTCGGTCAGCTGGATCTGCGGCAGCAGGTAGATCGACAGGGAGACATAGGGTGCGGCCACCAGCAACAGGTTGCGGACCATCTCGTACAGGCGTGATCCCTGCTCGCTGCGCATGAGGTGATCGTGGAAGTCGCAGTTCAGTGCCGCCCAGGCATGCGGGTCGTCAGCCCGGCACATCTGCTCGTGCAGCGCGGTGGCCGCCTCCAGGGCATCGGACCGGATCGAGGCCACCGACTTGTGCGCCAGCAGCGGCTCCAGCACGATGCGCAGTTCATAGATCTCGGCCACATCCTGTACCGAGAGCCCCTTGACCACCACTCCCTTGTTGGCATCGATGGTCACCAGCCCCTCCGAACGCAAGCCGCGGAAGGCCTCGCGCACAGGCGTGGTGCTGACCTCGAAGCGGCGCGCCACATCGTCCTGGCGCAACTTGTCACCGGGGCGATAGTTGCCGCGCAGGATATCGTTGCGCAGCTGGCTTAGGACCTGCTGCTCTATGGTTTTGAAGGCTTTTGACATGAGCACGTTGAGCTGGACGGCACGCCCCCTGCAGCGGCCTGCAGGATGGGGGAAGCCTCATTGTGGCCTGCCCGGCAGGCCGGTGCAAGCGCACCCTTGCGCCGGCTCCGCCCGCCGGCCGGCTCAGTTCCCCATCAGTTGCGCCGGCCGGATCGTGGGCAGGATCGTGCTGATCCATTGGGCGTGCTGCAGCAGGGCCAGGTCCTGGTCGCCAGGGCCGATCAGTTGCACACCGAAGGGCAGGAAGTCGGACGAATACCCCGACGGCAAGGTCACCGCCGGCAAGCCCAGCAAGGTCGCCGGGGTGCAGAAGATCGCATCGCCGGTCTTGTCCAGACCCGGCAAGGCAGTGGTCGGCGAAGGCAGGGTCAGGATCGCATCGAGCCCGTCGAAGACGCGATCACGCTCGGCCCTGAGGCTGGCCAGCCGCGCGCACAGCGCTTCGTAGCGCGCATTGCTGATGGCGGCACCGGCCTCGATGAGCGCGCGGATGTTGGGACCGGCCAGGTCCTCCTTGCCGCGGATATCGTCCAGCAGGGCGGCCCGCGCTTCATAGGCCAGGATCTCGTTGATCAAGGCATGCATCTCGATCAGGTCGACGGGCAATTCCACCGGCACGCAGGCAACGCCATGCCTTTCCAGGCGCCGGATGACGCCGTCGACATTCTGCTGGACGTCGCCCTGTACCTGCGCCCAGCGCGAACTGCGATAGATCCCGACACGGGCCGGTTTGACGCCGGCATGGAAGGCGCTCGCCGAGGCGGGCGGTGCAATGGCGCCGTCGCGCACGATCACGGCATGCATGACCGCCGACCAGTAAAAACTGGAGGTGATAAATCCCAGGTGATCCAGTGAGGGCGCGAGCTTGTGCGCGCCCTCGGTGGGAATACGGCCAAAGGTCGGCTTGTAGCCATAGGCGCCGCAGTAGGCGGCCGGGCGGATGACGGAGCCGACCGTCTGCGTGCCCAGGGCGATGTCGACGATGCCCGCGCCCACCGCCGCCGCCGAGCCACTGGAGGAACCTCCGGGGGTGTAGCCCGGATGCCAGGGGTTGACGGTGGCGCCGGGATCGCGCCAGGCGAATTCGGTGGTCACGGTCTTGCCGAAGATGATGGCGCCGGCCTGGCGCAGTCGGGCCACGATCCAGGCGTCGGCGGCGGGTTGATGGCCGGCGAAGATCGCCGAACCATAGGCGGTGGGCATGTCGGCGGTATCGATGAGGTCCTTGACCGCCACCGGGATGCCGGCCAGCGGCCCGCTGGTGTTCTGGGCGGCGGGGTAGCTCTCCGGGCGCCAGACGAAGGCCCGGAGCCGCTCGTCGAGGCGGTCGGCGGCCGCCACGGCGGCGGCCAGGGGGCTGGGCTTGGATGCGAATGCGGGTGCGGTCTGCGTCGCTTCTGTGGTCATGATCGTCTTCCTCTGCTGCTGGGTGGCGGTGCCGTGCTGCCAATCCACTGCGCAGTCAACTGCACTTGCGCGACCGGTTGGCTACCGTGCATCCGCGGCCCGGGGGCAGGATGCACGGCACATGGAGATCTTAAGGCTTGGTGGTCTTTTCGGCGAAGCTGTTGTCGACCGCGCTCTCGTACGTGACTTGCCCCGGCTTGACGTTGCCGATGGCAATCTGCAGATCCAGCCCGGCCTGGAAGGCTTCACGCGAGATGACCGGGGTGGCCGGGTAGACCTTCTGCTCCAGCAGACGTTTGACGGCGGCCCGCACCACTGCCGGGTCCAGCTGCGGGAACTCGGCGATGGCGACCTTGTAGGCCACCTCCGGATTGGACTGCATCAGCTTTTCCGCATCGGCGATGCCGGCCACGAAGCTCTGGACCAGTTGCGGCTTTTTCTCCACGGTGGACTTGAGGGTATCAATCGTGGAAAAGGCATAGACACCGTTGTACTGCTTGGCGAAGTCATGCACGATCTTGTACCCGTTGGCCAACGCCTGCTCCACCTGCGGCTGGTAGAGCGTCGCCGCATCGGCACGGCCGGCAGCCACCGGGGAGATCTCGGTACCGATGGCCACCGTATTGAGCTTGACCGAATTGAGGCCCTTTTCCTTGAGCAGGTTCTGCAGCAGGTAGGTCGAGGTCGACGGCGGGATGGCGGTGGAAATGGTCCGGTCCTTGAAGTCGGCGATGGAGTTGATCGGTGAATTGGCCGGCGCGACCGTCCACACCGGCACGCCCGCCACCACCATGGCCACATTGGTCAACGACGCGCCCTTGAGATTGGCCAGCACGGCCGTCATCGGGTCTTGCAGCGAGAAATCGGCGTGACCGCCAATGACCGCCGCCACACCCTGGGCGCCCCCGCCGGCGGTCACCTTCTGCACTTCCAGACCGCGCTTGGCGAACAGTCCTTCGCCCATGGCGACATACAGGGGGAGATACTGGATGGACTGGAAGGCCTGGTAGATCACCGCCTTCTCGGCGGCCATCGCGACGCTGCTCCCGAAACAGCCGATGCACAGCAGTGCGGCTGCGCTTGCCTTGCGGATGGACTTCATTGTTCGCCTTTCCATGAAATTACCCTTTCTTCAGTCAGTTTTACCAGCCAGGTGAGTAAGGCCGCCATGAGCGTGAGGATGATCACGCCCAGCCAGACGGTATTGAGGTCAAACAGCGAGCCGGCCACGAAGACCGCATGCCCGAGTCCGCTTTCGGAGGCGATGAATTCGCCCACGACCGCCCCGATCAGGGCGAAGCCGATGTTGATGCGCAGGATGGAAAAGATCCACGGCACCGACGCCGGCAGGATCAGTTTCTTGAACACCTTGGCGCGCTGGGCCTTGAAGGACTTGAACAGGTTCAGGAGATCCTTGTCGACCTCCTGGGCAGCGGCGCAGGAAGAGATGATGGCCACCGCGAAGGTGGAGATGCCCGCCAGCCAGATCTTGGAGACCATGCCCGAGCCGAACCAGATGATGATCAACGGCCCCAGCGCGATCTTGGGAATGCTGTTGAGCAGGATGGAGAACTGCTCGACGATGGCCGAAGTACGCGGATAGAACCACAGCGCCAGTCCCAGTGCGATGCCCAGGCCGCTGCCCAGCAACAGGCCCAGCAGGGTCTCTACCAGCGTGACCCAGGTGTCGTAGAGCAGTTGTCCCTGGCTCAGGCCGATCACGGCGGATTTGTAGATGCCCGCCGGCGAGCCCAGCAGCTGACCGTTGATCAGATTGGACTGGGCCGCCATCTGCCACACGATGACGGCCACCACCAGCAAGGTGGCGACGATGGCGGTGGCGCTGCCGTCTTTGGATTTCATCACTCTCTCCTCAGGTGCTGGCGTGGGCGACGTCGCTGGCACGCAGGGCGTTCCAGATCTCTTTGTGGTAGTGCGGGAATTCTGGCGCGCCCCGGGCGCTGACGGCGTCGCGCAGGCCATTGCTGCCCTCCACCGTGAGCACGATGTGCTGCTCGCGCATGATCTGCGCCGGACGTCCACCGAGCACCACCACCCGCTGGCTCATGGCGATGGCTTCGTCGATGTCGTGGGTCACCAGGATGACGCTGGTGCCTTCGCTGCGCGTGAGGCTGATGACATCGTTTTCCAGCATCAGGCGGGTCTCGTAGTCGAGCGCGGAGAAGGGCTCGTCCAGCAGCACCACGGTGGGATCGGCCAGCAGCGTGCGACACAGCGCCACGCGCTGCTTCATCCCGCCGGAGAGCGCATGCGGATAGGACTGCGCCACGGTGTCCAGGCCATAGCGCTTGAGCATGGCGCGGGCGCGCTCACGGTCGGCTTCGGTGACATCGCGCTGCAACTCGATGCCCAGCACGGCGTTGTCGAGGATGGTGCGCCAGGGCAGCAGCAAGTCCTTCTGCAACATGTAGGCAATGCTGCCGGCGCGGCCGTCCTCGCGCGGCTGCAGCACGATGCGACCGGCGGTCGGCTTGAGCAGCCCCGAGATGAGGTTGAAGAGCGTACTCTTGCCGGCGCCACTGCGACCGACGATGGCAACGATTTCACCTTTGCCGACATTGAAGTGAAGGTTCTGGAATATCCGGATTTCTTCGCCGTTGGCCTTGATGAAGGCGTGGCTCAGATTGTCGACTTCTAGACGGTTGTCCGACATGGGCTCCTGCTCCTGAAGACTGCTCGAATGGCATGGGCGGCACGGAAAATGACCCCGTATGCCGCGTCGATGCGGCATGGCGACATTGATTATGCATAATGCATAATCTTGCCGGAGGTCATGAGCAGAATCTGTGCCAGATGCAGCGACAGGATGTTATAAGCCTTATGGGGCGCGCACTTGCGGCGAAATAGGGAGATTTTCCCTGCAGGGTGACGGCGCTGGCATCCCTTGCACCGGGCGCGCGATTGGCGCAATTGCACCTCAATCGGACATTGCGCTGCACCAAGGCTGTCCGCAGAAGCAGGCTCCCGCGTCGATCCCAGCGACTGGCCAGGGTGGCAAGAAACATCCATTCCGAGATGGAAGTTGCTAGAATTGCGGCCTTAGGTGATGCTCGCCGCCAGCCTGGCGCGCATTCTTGTCATTCCATCACCCGTGAAGAAATATGCATCGTCGAATCGAAGCCCGTATCGTCAACCCCCTTCTCGGCGAACAGATCCCTGTTCCCAGCTATGCCACCGATGGCTCCGCCGCTCTGGATCTGCGGGCCTGCATCGAGGCCCCCATCACTCTGCGCGCCGGTAGCCGCGAACTGATCAAGACCGGCCTGGCCATCAACATGATGGATCCCTCGCTGGTGGCCATCGTGGCCTCGCGCTCGGGCCTGTCGCTCAAGCACGGGCTGCATGTGGCACAAGGCATCGGCGTCATCGACGCCGATTACCATGGTGAAATCGCCGTGATCCTGGCCAATTCGGGCCAGGAAGACTACGTCGTGCAGCCGGGCGACCGGATTGCCCAGTTGATGTTCCAGCCGGTGGTACAGGTGGCCTTGAGCATGGTGGACAAGTTCTCCACCGAAACCGAGCGCGGCGAAGGCGGCTTCGGCAGTACCGGCAAGTCTTGAATCGTCCCCGCCGCTGGCTATGGCGCCAGCGGCCGTCCTACGCCACAGTACAAAGCGACAAGGAACCGTGACAAGGATGAGCCTGTCCTATGGCCTGTCCGGGACACCCCGGACCCAGCAGGCCCCTATTGATGGAGAACCGCATGCTCGTACCCCCCCTGCCCGCGTGGCAGAAGATAAGAACCCTCGCCACTCTGGCGCCGCTGGCCATCCTGGCCGCCTGCGCCACCCAGGAACCCGGCACCGCGCCGGCCAGCGCCCCCGCCAAGCCGACGGTAGTGACCCAGGCACCCAAGCCGGTCGCCGACAATCCCCAACAAGCGCAACTGCGTGAACTGATCGCCCAGCAGGATCGTCTCTATCGCGTGGCCGCGCCGCTGCTGACCAGCAACGCGCAACTATGCCGCGGCAATGCCCGCAACCTGCTGGGATTTACCGCCAAGAACAAGTATTCCTTCCCGATCGAATACGCTGAAACCGCCCGCAGCCTGGGCTATGACGACCGCCTGCAGGTTACCGGCGTGCTGCCCGGCAGTGGTGCGGAAAAGGCGGGCATCCAGCGTGGTGACTTCCTGATGTCGGTAGCAGGCAAGCCGATGCCGCAGGGCACCGATGCCGAACGCCAGGCCGCCGTGCTGCTGAGCCCGCTGGTGGTCAAGCAAACACCGATTGCACTGGGCGTGCAACGCAACGGCCAGAACAGCACGCTCAACGTGCCGCTGACCTATGCCTGCGCCTTCAGCATCGAGCTGGGCAATGCCGACAACGTCAACACCTATGCCGATGGCCGCCGCGTACTGATTACGCGAGGCATGCTCAAGTTCACCCGTTCCGATGATGAACTGGCCTATCTGATCGCCAAGGACATGGCGCACAACATCCTCGGACATGCGATCCGCCAACGCATGGTGTCGACCATCGCGGAGGTGATCGATAACCTTCTGCTGCCGCATCCGGACCCGACCACCACTGCTGGCACGGCCGGTATCCGCGTCTATCCGCAGGACCTGGATGCCGCGGCAGATACCCTGTCGCTGTACCTGCTGGCACGCGCCGGCTACAACATCGACAATGTGCCGGCCTTCTGGAAGCGCCTGGCCGAGCAGTATCCGGCCAGCGTGCCAAATGGCTATACGGCGTTGCATCCGGCGACCACTTATCGTCTGTCGATGATCGACAAGGTCACGCAGATCGTGAAGGCCAAGCAGGAAGCGGGCAAGCCACTGGTACCCTGAGTCTTCTGATCACGCCTCTTTGGCCTGATGTTTGCCCTGAGACGGCGCGGTGAAGACCGCGCCGTTTTTTGTTGTGCGTATCTTGTTGTGTGTACGCGGGTATCGCAAGCGCTCTGTCCCAAAAACAAAAGGCCACTCCGGATTTCCGGAGCGGCCTTGTTGGCTTGCTGATTTACTGGCAGAGGCTTATTCGACTTCGAGCTTTTCCTGCGGCTCTTCCGGCGGGGACGAATCGTCGCCCTCGGGGAACTCCAGCTTGATCTGGTCCTTGTCGTCCATCTCCACCGTGACACGACCACCGCTGACCAGCTTGCCGAACAGCAGTTCGTCGGCCAAGGCCTTGCGGATCAGGTCCTGGATCAGGCGCGACATCGGGCGTGCCCCCATCAGCGGATCGAAGCCCTTCTTGCCCAGGAACTTGCGCAGGCTGTCGGAGAAGACGGCTTCCACCTTCTTCTCGTGCAGCTGTTCTTCCAGTTGCATGAGGAACTTGTCCACCACGCGCAGGATGATTTCCTCGTCCAGCGGGCGGAAGCTGATGATGGCATCCAGACGGTTGCGGAACTCAGGGGTGAACATACGCTTGATGTCCGCCATTTCGTCGCCGGCTTCCTTCTTCTCGGTGAAGCCGATGGTGCGCTTCTGCAGGCTCTCGGCCCCCGCGTTGGTGGTCATGATGATGATCACGTTGCGGAAGTCGGTCTTGCGGCCGTTGTTATCGGTCAGCGTGCCATGGTCCATCACCTGCAACAGGATGTTGAAGATGTCGGGGTGCGCCTTTTCGATTTCGTCCAGCAGCAGCACGGCATGCGGCTTCTTGTTGACAGCCTCGGTCAGCAGGCCGCCCTGGTCGAAGCCGACATAGCCCGGGGGCGCGCCGATCAGGCGGCTCACGGCATGGCGCTCCATGTATTCGGACATGTCGAAACGCACCAGCTCGATACCGAGGATGAAGGCCAGTTGCTTGGCCACTTCGGTCTTGCCCACGCCGGTCGGACCGGAGAACAGGAAGGAGCCGATCGGCTTGTCGGTCTTGCCCAGGCCGGCACGGGCCATCTTGATGGCCGACGACAGCGCTTCGATGGCCGGGTCCTGGCCGAAGACGACGTTCTTCAGGTCGCGATCGATGGTCTGCAGCTTGGCGCGATCATCCTGGTTCACGGACTGCGGCGGGATGCGGGCGATCTTGGAAATGATTTCCTCGATTTCCGGCTTGCCGATGGTCTTCTTCTGCTTGGACTTGGGCAGGATGCGCTGTGCCGCACCGGCTTCGTCGATGACGTCGATGGCCTTGTCGGGCAGGTGACGATCATTGATGAAGCGGGCTGCCAGCTCGGCTGCCGAAGTCAGCGCGGATGCAGAATACTTCACACCATGGTGTTCCTCGAACTTGGACTTCAGGCCACGCAGGATCTGCACGGTCTGTTCCACGGTCGGTTCGTTCACATCGATCTTCTGGAAGCGACGCGACAGCGCGTGATCCTTCTCGAAGACGCCACGGAACTCGGTGTAGGTGGTCGCACCGATGCACTTCAACTGACCGCTGGAGAGCGCCGGCTTCAACAGGTTGGACGCATCCAGGGTGCCACCCGAGGCCGAACCGGCGCCGATGATGGTATGGATTTCGTCGATGAAGAGGATGCCGTTGGGGCTGTCCTTCAACTGCTTCAACACCGCCTTCAGACGTTGTTCGAAGTCACCGCGATACTTGGTGCCGGCCAGCAGCGCGCCCATGTCCAGCGAGTAGACGACGGCGTTCTTGAGGATCTCCGGCACATCGCCTTGCGTCACGCGCCAGGCCAGGCCTTCGGCGATGGCGGTCTTGCCCACGCCGGCTTCGCCCACCAGCAGCGGATTGTTCTTGCGGCGACGGCACAGCGTCTGGATCACGCGTTCGACCTCGGAATCGCGGCCGATCAGCGGATCGATCTTGCCTTCGGCGGCGGCCTTGTTCAGGTTCTGGGTGAACTGGTCCAGCGGGCTTTCCTTCTGCTGCCCTTCGGCCTGTACGTCCTCGGCACCTTCCGGCGCCTTCTGCGGATCGGCCTGCTGGTCCTTGCGTACACCGTGCGAGATGAAGTTGACCACGTCCAGGCGGGTCACGCCCTGCTGATGCAGATAGTACACCGCGTGCGAATCCTTCTCGCCGAAGATGGCGACCAGCACATTGGCACCGGTCACTTCCTTCTTGCCGTTGGAAGCCGATTGCACGTGCATGATGGCGCGCTGGATCACACGCTGGAAGCCCAGCGTGGGCTGCGTGTCCACTTCGTTGGTACCGGGTACCGTGGGGGTATTGTCGGTGATGAAATTGGTCAGCGTCTTGCGCAGATCATCAATGTTCACCGAGCAGGCGCGCAGCACTTCGGCGGCCGACGGATTGTCCAGCAACGCCAGCAGCAAGTGCTCCACGGTAATGAATTCATGACGCGATTGTCTTGCCTCGACAAAGGCCATGTGCAAACTGACTTCGAGTTCCTGCGCAATCATGCTTCCTCCATCACGCATTGCAGGGGATGCCCTGCTTTTCGAGCGTGGGTTAAAACGAGTTCCACTTTAGTGGATGCGATATCTTTGGGATACACACCACACATTCCCTTCCCATCGCGGTGAACCTTGAGCATGATCTGCGTCGCGGTTTCACGGTCCTTGTTGAAATGCTGCTGGATGACGGCGACGACGAATTCCATCGGCGTATAGTCATCGTTCAACAAAAAAACCTGGTACATCGCGGGCGGCTTGATTTTAGCCTGCTGCCGTTCCAGGACTGTACCGCCATCATTTTCGTGCTTGGTTGCCATGCGTTTATTGGACCATCAAAAGCTGTGCAACGCACAATGATCTCGTAACCTCTAGATGAGATAGATATTACTTGTTTTCCGGACCTTGCGCAGATGACGATGATTTATCCTAAATCAAGGGCATCCTGCTCTATCGCCAAAACAAGCGCATAAACTTTGAGATGAAAACTGCTTGACTTTTATATTTCGACCGAGAACAATGCAATTTCATTGATTAGTAGTTACTAAATGTAACAACTACTCGATGCGAAGGGGGCACGGTTTAAGGGGGGCTGCGTGACGCGCGATGCTTCTTGCTTTGACGGCTCGTGTGATACTTAATATTTGAAAGATGCTTTTATGGCAACAGGTACTGTCAAGTGGTTCAATGATTCCAAAGGCTTTGGCTTTATCACTCCGGATGACGGCGGCGAAGATCTGTTCGCTCACTTCTCCGCAATCCAGATGAACGGCTTCAAGACCCTGAAAGAAGGTCAAAAAGTCCAGTTTGACGTTACGCAAGGCCCCAAAGGCAAGCAAGCATCGAACATCCAGAACGCCGCCTAAACCCCGGTACGCTCTTGAAAGCCCTGCACTGCAGGGCTTTTTTCATTTGGGTCTGCCGGCAATGCTCTCATCATTCAGCACCCCGCCCCGTTCCCTTGCTTCAAAACAAACAGCCGGGTATTCCCGGCTGTTGTTTTTTCATCATCTTCTGGGCAGATCGCTCTGCCCGATGCAGTCTGCTTGCCTTACATGTTTTCGATCAGCACATCGCCGAATCCGGAACATGACACCTGCGTCGCACCTTCCAGCAGACGAGCGAAATCGTAGGTCACTCGCTTGGAGGACACCGACTTCTGCATTGCCGTGATGATCAGTTCTGCCGCCTCGATCCAGCCCATGTGGCGCAGCATCATTTCAGCCGAGAGAATGCTGGAGCCCGGGTTCACGTAATCCTTGCCGGCATACTTGGGCGCGGTACCGTGGGTCGCTTCGAACACGGCCACGGAGTCCGACATGTTGGCGCCCGGAGCGATGCCGATGCCACCGACCTGGGCCGCCACGGCGTCGGAAATATAGTCGCCGTTCAGGTTCATGGTGGCGATCACGCTGTATTCGGCCGGACGCAGCAGCACCTGCTGGAAGAAGGCATCGGTGATCGCGTCCTTGATCACGATCTGGCGACCGGTCTTGGGATTCTTCAGGCGCATCCACGGGCCATCGTCGATCAGCTCGGCACCGAATTCGCGGCCCGCCAGGGCATAGCCCCAGTCACGGAAGGCACCTTCGGTGTACTTCATGATATTGCCCTTGTGGACGAGGGTGACCGAGGGCTTGTCGTGATCGATGGCGTACTGGATCGCCTTGCGCACCAGGCGCTCGGTACCTTCGCGCGAGACCGGTTTGATGCCCAGGGCCGACGTCTCCGGGAAGCGCAGCTTCTTGACGCCCATCTCGCGGGTCAGCAGTTCGATCAGCTTCTTCACTTCGGGCGTTCCGGCCTGCCATTCGATGCCGGCGTAGATGTCTTCCGAGTTCTCGCGGAAGATCACCATGTCGGTCTTCTCCGGCTCGCGCAACGGCGAAGGCACGCCCTTGAAGTAACGCACCGGACGCAGGCAGACATACAGGTCCAGCTGCTGGCGCATGGTCACGTTGAGTGAGCGGATGCCGCCGCCGACCGGCGTGGACAAGGGGCCCTTGATCGAGACCAGATACTCCTTGAGCACGTCCAGGGTTTCATCAGGCAACCAGACATCGGAGCCATACAGCCGGGTCGACTTTTCGCCCGCGTAGATTTCCATCCAGTGGATCTTGCGCGCGCCACCGTAGGCTTTCTCCACGGCGGCATCGACCACCTTGAGCATCACCGGCGTGACATCCGCGCCCACGCCATCGCCCATGATGAAGGGGATGATGGGGTTATTGGGGACATTGAGGGTGTCATCGGCGTTGGCGGTGATCTTGCGCCCTTCAGCAGGCACTTGGATATGTTGGTACGACATCGTGGTCTCCGACGGTTGAGGCGGTGGCGATAGAAAGCATCAGCGGCAATCCGGGCACGGCGACTAGCGGTCGCCAGCGCGCAGATTGTCATACAAGCGGGGAATTTTAAGAGATTTCCACGGTTTGAGCCTGGGAAATTCCGGAATGCATTCGCGAAGTCTTATATAAGACATAGGACATCCTACGCCGATTATGCATCAGGATTTTACGGAATGCCATGTTTTTGCGACACTAGCGCATGCCTCTGATCTTATTCAACAAACCTTTCCAGGTGATGAGCCAGTTCTCGACCCATGCCGAGCGCCAGACCCTGGCGGACTACATCGATATTCCCAACGTCTATCCGGCCGGGCGGCTGGATGCTGACAGCGAGGGCCTGCTCCTGCTCACCGACGACGGCAAACTGCAGCATGCCATCGCCCACCCCCGGCGCAAGCAGCCCAAGACCTATCTGGCCCAGGTGGAAGGCCAGGCCAGCCCGGAGGCGTTGCAGCGACTGAGCAATCCGTTGGACTTGGGCGATTTCGTGACCCAGCAGAGCCAGGCCCGGCTGATCCAGGAACCGCCCTGGCTGTGGCCGCGCACGCCACCGATCCGCCAGCGCCAGAACCAGCCGACCAGCTGGATCGCGCTGACCATCAGCGAAGGCAAGAACCGCCAGGTGCGCCGGATGACGGCTGCCGTCGGCCTGCCGACGCTGCGCCTGGTGCGCATCGCAATCGGGCCGTTCTCGCTGGCAACCCATCCGGTGATGCCAGGCGAATGGCGGGAGGTAGATCCAACGGTACTGGACGGTCCGGCCTGAATAGCCTCACGCACAAAATACTGGCCACCATGACAACATTTTATGGTGGCAGAGTGCACGATTCTTCATCAAACCTCGTAAAAAAGATCAAAATCGATGTCAACCTTCATACGCGCCCACCGTTATTGGCATTGATTCGCACGAATCATCGTTTGCCTCACATCCCTAACATGTTGAATTGAAGGACGCAAAATGAAAAAATTGATCGCCGCTCTGATCGCTGGTCTGTTCGCCACTGCTGCTTTCGCACAAGCTCCGGCCGCTCCGGAAGCGCCGAAGGCTGAAGCCGCTGCTCCGAAGGCAAAGAAGGCCAAGAAGGCCAAAAAGGCCAAGAAGGCAAAGAAGGCAGCTGAAGCTAAGTAATTAGCGTCCGCATCAAGAAAAGGCAGGCTGGTCCTGCCTTTTTTCATGCCCGCACGCTTTTGCCGGCTGCCTGCTCATCCACTGTCGCACCCAGCCCGGCACCTGCTATGCTGCCTGCTCTTCGTCCGACCTGACCCACGATAGATATTGAACATGCGCCCATCTTCACTTTTCCGCCTCACCCTCTTGCGCCGTGCCGCCGCTGCCGTGCTGGCCATCGGCTGCATCGCAGCTGCCGCCGCCAGCGCCCAGACGCCGCCAGTACGCAAGTTCTCCACCACCCAGCTCAACATCGGCATCCACCTGATCAAGGCGGAAGTGGCCCAGACCGAGGCCGAGCGCGAGCAAGGCCTGATGTTCCGCGACAAGTTGGGGGACAACGAAGGCATGCTGTTCCTCTTCGGTCAGCCGGCGGGAGTCTGCATGTGGATGAAAAATACGCTGATTCCCCTGTCGGTGGCGTTCATGGATGAAAAAGGCGTCATCATCAACATCGAGGAAATGAAGGAGCAGACCCTGGATTCGCACTGTGCGAAGCGCGCGGCGGTCTACGCGCTGGAGATGAACAAGGGCTGGTTCAAGCAGAAGAACATCAAGCCCGGCACCAAGATCGAAGGCCTGTCCCAGTAAACAGGCTGGGCGGCTCCGGGAAGCAAGGCTGGCGGCCAGCCTCTTCCGGGTCCGCCGGCCAGCGAGAGAAGCGGCAAGAGCCAGCATCGACAAACGCAAAAAACCGCTTGCAAGCAAGCGGTTTTCTTGTACTGCAGCCTGAAGCGGATGAACCTCGCTTCAGATCAAGCCATGCGGCAATTAAGCAGCCAGGGCCTTCAGGGCAGCAGCCAGACGGCTCTTGTGGCGAGCAGCCTTGTTCTTGTGGATGATCTTCTTGTCGGCGATGCTGTCGATGGTCGACACGGAAGATTGGAACACGGAGGTTGCTGCAGCCTTGTCGCCGGCAGCGATGGCCTTGCGAACAGCCTTGATTGCGGTGCGCAGGGTCGAGCGCTGGCTCGAGTTGTGAGCGTTTTGCTTGACTGCTTGACGAGCACGCTTACGTGCCTGTGCGGTATTTGCCATGAAAATTATCCTAAATCGAGAGTCGTTTGCGCCGCAAACCCCGAGGACTCGCGATGCCAAATTCTGTAAAGCATCGGATTATAACCAGATTCACTGGACAAGGCAATCAACTTGTCCTCTTCTGTCGCTGAACTGTAGTAAACAGACCTGCATCGGCTGCGATGCAAGGTCGGCGACGGCTCGCTTGCCATGAAGAAATTGTCATTGGACATCGAACCTGTCATGGACTTGCCGACTCTACCTCCACCCGCTGCGCATCGCCGGTCCAGACCACCAGGCCCACCAAGCCCACCAGACGCGCCGGAACCAGGGCCGCGATTGCGGCCGCCGCCGCAAGGCCCCCGCTATAATGCCGCTCCATGAACTTGCATAAAACGCTAGCCGCCATTTCCGGCATGACGATGCTCTCGCGCATCACCGGACTGGTCCGGGAAATCCTGTTTGCCCGCGCCTTTGGCGCCTCCGCCTATACCGACGCCTTCAACATCGCTTTCCGCATTCCCAACCTGCTGCGCCGCCTGTTCGCCGAAGGCGCGTTCTCGCAGGCCTTCGTGCCCATCCTGGCCGAGTACAAGAACCGCCGCGGCATCGAAGAAACCAAGCACCTGATCGACCACGTCGCCACCGCCCTGATGTGGGTGATGCTCATCACCTGCGTGGCCGGCATCGTGGCCACACCCTTCGTGGTCTACTTCATCGCCACCGGCCTGCAATACGACCCGGACGCCTTCCACGCCTCGGTGCTGATGACCCGCATCATGTTTCCCTACATCGGCTTCATGGCCTTCGTGGCGCTGGCGGGGGGCATCCTCAATACCTGGAAGGAATTCAAGATTCCGGCGGTGACCTCGGTGCTGCTCAACGTGGCCTTCATCGTCGCTTCGCTGTTCGTGGCGCCCTTCATGGAGCAGCCCATCTATGCCATGGCCTTCGCCGTGCTGGTCGGCGGCATCCTGCAGGTCGCCATCCAGGTGCCGGCGCTGGTGAAGATCGGCATGCTGCCGCGCCTGTACTGGAATCCCATGCTGGGCCTGCGCGACGAGGGCGTCAAACGGGTGTTGAAGAAAATGGGGCCGGCCGTCTTTGCCGTCTCGGCCGCGCAGATCAGCCTGATGATCAATACCAACATCGCCTCGCGTCTGGAGCATGGCAGCGTGTCCTGGCTGACCTATGCCGACCGCCTGATGGAATTCCCAACCGCCCTGCTGGGCGTGGCCCTGGGGACCATCCTGCTGCCCAGCCTGTCCAATGCCCACGCCGAGCAGGACATGGAGGAATATTCCGCCCTGCTGGACTGGGGCCTGCGGCTGACCTTCATGCTGGCCATGCCGGCGGCGGTGGGACTGGCCACGCTCTCCGAACCGCTGACCGCCACCCTGTTCCACTACGGCCGTTTCGATGTGCTCTCGGTGAGCATGGTCAGCCATGCGCTGGTGGCCTATGGCGTGGGCCTGATCGGCCTGATCCTGGTCAAGATCCTGGCGCCCGGCTTCTATGCCAAACAGGATATCCGCACCCCGGTGATCATCGCCGTGGGCGTGCTGATCGCCACCCAGGCCATGAACAGCCTGTTTGTCCCGATCTTCGCCCATGCCGGTCTGGCGCTGTCCATCGGGCTGGGGGCCTGCCTCAACGCGCTGTGCCTGTTCATCGGCCTGCGCCGCCGCCAGATCTACGTGCCGCGACCGGGCTGGGGCCTGTTCCTGGTAAGACTGTGCGCTGCCTTGCTGGTGCTGGCGGGTGTGGCCATGTGGATGGCCGGCCACTTCGACTGGGTCGCCCTGCGCGCCCATCCGCTGCTGCGCATCGGCGCGCTGATGCTGGTGCTGGTGGTCTGTGCGGCCGCCTACTTCGGACCGCTGTTTGCCATGGGTTTCCGGCTGCGCGAATTCAAGCGGATCGCCCGCCGCTGAGCCTTTGAACCAGCCTTCCTGTCGCTTCAGCAAAAGAAAGCGGTGGAGTGAAACAACAAATTTCACTCCCCTCCAAGGAGACCTGACGCAGCGCGCAATATTTTGATAGCATGGGTGTCATGACGCTCACCTCCCTCGACTATTTCGCTTCGCTGGTGCGCCAGGACGATTCGATCCCGCTGTTCGAATCGGCCCTGACGTTGGGACAGGATTTCTATCCCGAAATGGATTTTGCCGAAGAGGAAATGGCGCTTGACTCCCTGGCCTTGAAGCTCAGGCAGCGACTGCCTTCAGACGCCTCGCAAATCCAGAAGCTGCGCATGCTGAACCAGTTCTTCTTCCAGGAACTGGCCTTCGCCGGCAACGTCAACAATTACTACGATCCCGACAACAGCTATATCCATCGTGTCATCTCGACCCGGCGCGGCATCCCGATTTCGCTGGCGGTGGTGTATATCGAACTGGCCCAGCAGATCGGGTTGGACATGAAGGGGGTTTCATTCCCCGGCCACTTCCTGATGAAGTTGTCGGTACAGTCTGGGGAAATCGTACTCGATCCCATGAACGGTTCCAGCCTGTCGCGGGAAGAACTGGAAGAGCGTCTGGAGCCCTTCCTGGCGCATCAGCAGGAAGAGGAATTCGGCGACGAACTGCCCTTGGCCGCGTATCTGCGGGCGGCCCACCCGCGAGAAATCCTGGCGCGCATGCTGCGCAACCTGAAAGCGATCTTCATGGAAAGCCAGCGCTGGCAACAGGTGCTGGACGTGCAGGAACGCCTGGTGATCCTGCTGCCCGAAGAAGTCACCGAAAAACGCGACCGTGGGCTGGCCTTCGCCAACCTGGGCATGGCCCAGGCCGCACTGGAAGACCTGGAAGCCTATCTGGCCCTGCGCCCCTATGCTGAGGATGCGCCCAATCTGCGCGAGATGCTGCCCGACCTGCGCGAAGCCTTGCGCAAGCCGAACTGAAGACCCGGCCACGCCAATCTGGCCGGCCGGGCAACCGGCTTACTTCTTCCCTTCGATCTCTTCCCAGCGTGCAAGATGGCCCAGCAGTTCTTCGTCGATCTCGGCGAAGCGCTGGTTCAGCTTGACGGCCTCATCGGCGCTCTTCTTGTACAGGTCAGGATCAGCCAGCTTCTCGGAAATCTGCTTCTGCTCCGTTTCCAGCGCAGCGATGCGCTGCGGTAGCTCGTCCAGTTCGCGCTGCTCCTTGTAGCTCAGCTTCTTCTTGACCACGGGCGCCACCACCTCCGGTGCGGCCATGGTCGACTCGGCCTTGCTCTCGCTCTTGTCGGCCGCCTTGGCCGCAGCCTTGGAGGCGGCGGCCTGCTGCGTCGGACGCTGACGCTCCCAGTCGGAATAGCCACCCACGTATTCACGCCAGACGCCATTGCCCTCGGCGGCGATCACCTGGGTCACGACGTTGTCCAGGAACATGCGGTCGTGGCTGACCAGGAACACCGTCCCCGGATATTCTTCCAGCAGTTCTTCCAGCAGTTCCAGGGTATCGATGTCGAGGTCGTTGGTCGGTTCGTCCAGCACCAGCACATTGGCCGGCTTGGCAAACAGGCGCGCCAGCAGCAGGCGGTTGCGCTCACCACCGGAGAGCGTACGCACCGGCGAGCGGGCGCGTTCCGGCGCGAACAGGAAGTCCGACAGATAGGTCATCACATGCTTGCGCTGGCCGTTGACCTCGACCCAGTCGCTGCCCGGGGCAATCGTATCGGCCAGCGTGGTTTCTTCATTCAGTTGCGCGCGCATCTGATCGAAATAGGCGACCTGCATCTTGGTCCCCTGCTTGACGGTGCCGCTGTCAGGCGCTTCCTCACCCAGGATCAGCTTGAGCAGCGTGGTCTTGCCGGCGCCGTTCTGGCCGATCAGGCCGACCTTGTCGCCGCGCATGAGGATGGTGCTGAAATCGCGCACGATGGTCTTGGGGCCGTAGGCCTTGTTGACGTTTTCCAGTTCCGCCACGATCTTGCCGGAACGCTCGCCGGTACCCACTTCCAGCTTGACCTGCCCCTGCCGGTCACGACGCTCGCTGCGCTGCACGCGCAACGCCTCCAGGCGGCGTACGCGGCCTTCGTCGCGGGTGCGGCGGGCCTGCACGCCCTTGCGGATCCAGACCTCTTCCTGGGCCAGGAACTTGTCGAACTTGGCATTTTCCACTTCCTCATTGGCCAGCAACTCGGCCTTGCGCCCCTGGTAGGTGCTGAAGTTGCCGGGGAAGGACAGGATCTTGCCGCGGTCCAGTTCAATGATGCGGGTGGAGACGTTGTCCAGGAAGCTACGGTCATGGGTGATGAAGAGAATGCTGCCCTTGAAGTCGCGCAGCAGGCCTTCCAGCCACAGGATGGAGCCGAAGTCCAGGTGGTTGGTCGGCTCGTCCAGCAGCAGCACATCGGGATTGCCCACCAGGCCGCAGGCCAGGGCCACGCGTTTCTTCATGCCGCCGGAGAGTTCGCCGATGCGCGCTTCGCGGTTCAGGTTCAGCTTGTCCAGGGTGGTCTCGACCTTGTTGCCGATGGACCAGGCGTCGGCCGCATCCAGCACGGTCTGGATCTGGTGCATGCGCTCCAGCAGGGCATCGTCGTTGTCGCCGCCGAACTGGCCGGTGATGGCTTCATACTCGGCCAGCAGGGCCGGCAGCTCGCCCAGGCCCGAGGCCACGGCGTCGAACACCATCATCTCTTCCGGGAAATGCGGCTCCTGGTCGACATAGGCGATCTTCAGGTTCTGCTGCATCACCAGCAGGCCATCGTCCAGCTTCGAGCGGCCGGCGATGATCTTCAGGAGCGAGGACTTGCCGGTGCCGTTGCGGCCGATCAGGCCGATGCGCTCGCCGGTCTCCATCGAGAATTCGGCGTGATCGAGGAGCGCGACGTGGCCGAAAGCCAGTTGTGCGTCGGAGAGGGAAATGACTGCCATAGCGTGGGTAGCGTGATCTGCGTGAATGCAACGGCTTGAGCCGCGCAGGATGGATGCAAAATCGCCTGAAAAAGAGAAAGAACGGCGAAAGAGCGGCATTGTACCGACTACGCCGACGAAATGCTGATTTAAGCGCGCTTACGCAGTCTTGCTGTCCAAAAGGCGCCACCAAATGCAAGCAGCCCTCGGGTAGTCGGTCCCGATTGTCACCACAGCAACGGTATTTCTGAAAAATAACAAAAATATCTCGAATTACAACGTCGAATAGGAACGATGTTACAACTGGTAAAGCATTGCCCGGGGCCGGCCCGCCGGGCGGATGGCCCGATGCTGTAAGATAGCGCATCCCGATTCACACTCATCCCATGCCTCTTCCAACTTTGCCGGACCCGCTGCGCCATCAGCGCGGCTTCCTCAATCCCAATATTGCCAAGTTCATCGGTCTGTCCATCCTCGGCCTCGGTATCGCCGGCGCGCTGCTGGTGGTCTATGCCCTGATCTTCATCAACCCGCGTCTGCCCTCGCTGGACCTGATCACCGATTACCGGCCCAAGGTCCCGCTGCGCATCTGGTCCGAAGACAAGGTCCTGCTCGGTGAATTCGGTGAAGAAAAGCGCAGCCTGGTCAAGCTGGACGACATCCCGGCCGACATGAAGAATGCCGTGCTGGCCATCGAGGACTATCGCTTCTACGAACACGGCGGCATCGACTGGATCGGCATCGCCCGCGCCCTGGTGACCGACGTGCTGCGCGGCAGCGCCTCGCAGGGCGCCAGCACCATCACCATGCAGGTGGCGCGTAACGTCTTCCTGACCAAGGAAAAAACCTTCTCCCGCAAGCTCTACGAAGTGCTGCTGGCCAACAAGATCGAACATGCGCTGACCAAGGACCAGATCCTGGAGGTCTACATGAACCAGATCTATCTGGGCCAGCGCGCCTTCGGCTTTGCCGCCGCCGCCCGTACCTACTTCGGCAAGGACCTCAAGGACATCAGCCTGGCCGAAGCCGCCATGCTGGCCGGCCTGCCCAAGGCACCCTCGGCCTATAACCCCATCGTCAACCCCAAGCGTGCCCACATCCGCCAGCAGTACATCCTGCAGCGCATGCTGGACGTGGGCTTCATCACCCAGGCGCAGTACGACAAGTCGTCCAAGGAAGAACTGAAGGTGCGCGCACCGGGCAGCCAGTACACGGTACACGCCGAATATGTGAATGAAATGGCGCGCCAGATGGTGTACGCCCAGTACAAGGAAGACACCTATACCCAGGGCTTCAACGTCTACACCACCGTCAACGCTGCCGACCAGCAGGCCGCCTACCTGGCCGTGCGCAAGGGGGTGATGGACTATGACCGCCGCCATGGCTACCGTGGTCCGGAAGAGACCATCGAGTTGCCCTCCAGTGCCGAGGATCGCGCCTCCGCCATTGACGACGTGATGGACGATCATCCGGACAACGATGACATTCTGGCCGCCGTGGTGGTGGCCGCCAGTCCGAAGCAGATCGACGCGGTGCTGCGCAACGGCGACAAGATCAGCATCAAGGGCGATGCCCTGCGCTTCGTCGCCTCGGCGCTGTCGGAAAAGGCCAAGAAGGACGTGCGCATCGGTCCCGGCGCATTGATTCGCGTGATGCAGGATGCCAAGCAGAACTGGCAGGTGGTGCAGCTGCCGCAGGTGGAAGCGGCGCTGGTGTCGGTGGTGCCGCAGGACGGCGCCATCCGCGCGCTGGTGGGCGGTTTCGACTTCACCCAGAACAACTTCAACCACGTGACGCAAGCCTGGCGCCAGCCCGGCTCCACGTTCAAGCCCTTCATCTATTCGGCGGCGCTGGAGAAGGGTTTTGCACCTGCTTCCATCGTCAACGACGCTCCGGTGTCCTATCCCGCCGGCCCCGGCCAGCCGAACTGGGAACCCAAGGATGACGAGACCCCGGCCGGCCCGATCACGGTGCGTACCGCCTTGCAGAAGTCGGTCAACCTGGTGGCCATCCGTACGCTGGACTACATCGGCGTGCCTTATGCCAAGGACTTCATCACCGGCACCTACGGCTTCGATGCCGACAAGGTCCCGCCCTACCTGCCCATGGCGCTGGGGGCAGGCCAGACCAATCCCTTGCAGTTGTCAGCGGCCTATTCGGTGTTTGCCAATGGCGGCTACAAGATCCAGCCCTACCTGATCTCGCAGATCACCGATGCCCGTGGCAAGACGCTCTCCAAGGCAGAACCGCTGATCGTCGGCAACGGCGCACCGCGGGTGGTGGCCGAGCGCAACAGCTACATGATGACCAACCTGCTCAAGTCCGTGGCCCAGCGCGGCACCGGCGCACGCAGCAACAGCATCGGCCGTACCGACCTGGCCGGCAAGACCGGCACCACCAACGATGCAGTGGATGGCTGGTTCGCCGGCTACCAGCGTACGCTGGCCACCGTGGTGTGGATGGGGTATGACCAGCCCAAGAGCCTGGGCGGCATGGAATTCGGCGCCCAGCTGGCGCTGCCGATCTGGGTCGACTACATGGCCAAGGCCTTGAAGGGGGTGCCGCAGTTCGACCAGCCGGCGCCCGATGGCATCCGCTTCATCGATGGCGAGCCCTACTACGACAACTTCACCCCCAACAACGGTCTGGTGACCAATGTGGGCGTAACAGTGGTGGATGCGATCTCGAACTTCTTCGGCTGGACGCCGAGCCAGACCCCGGCCGCGGCGCCAGGTACGGCTCAGCCCGCGCCGAACGTACCAGGCAGCGCGCCGGGCAGCCCCGGGGCTGCGCCCTCTTCCTCGGGGACCCGTCCCCAGAGCGACAACGCACGGCGCTTCCTGGACAGCACCAACCAGGGCCATTGACGATAGAGATGGATGAAGGGTGCAAGACTGCCCGCACCGTGATGTGAAGCGGATGGGGGCTGAAAACGAAAAAGCGCAGAAGATGGCTTCTGCGCTTTTTTTTATGCTGGCGCCCCCGACACGGATCGAACGTGTGACCTATCCCTTCGTACCACTATGGCTTTCGCCACCAGAGTCTGTTTGTGGTCTGGACTATACCTTGATCGTGGGCAGTGCCATCGATGCACTGGCCTTTAGACCGGAGCCGTCTAGTCTCTACACCTTCCGGCCTCCTCAAGGAAACCGGCTTGGCTCGGTATTGCCAGCAGCCGCGCAGTCATCACGACCAGGCGCTGTCAGGGTTCACCGAATTTGACTCCATTCACGCGGCGCCTTTCGGCAGCCGCTGCCCAATTGTCTTTAGGAGGGGATCGCTCTATCCACTGAGCTACGGGGGCAGCAAGGCCGCTATTGTATCCGCTGTGCCCGGGCTTGCAAAGCTGCAGGCATGGTCGCGCCTTGCACTACAATAGGTCGATGCGCCCGCTCATAACAAATATGAAGAAAATTGCTGCCATTGCGCTGGGGACCTGGATTGCGTGCGGACCGGCCATGGCCCAATCACCAGAGGCCGCCCCAGATGCCAGGATGATTGCCGGCATGGCGGAGCGGATGGCAGCCTGTACCGCCTGCCATGGCAAGGAGGGGCGCGCCACTGCTGACGGCTTTTACCCGCGTATCGCCGGCAAGCCGGAAGGCTATCTGCTGCACCAGTTGCAGAGTTTCAGGGATGGCCAGCGGCGTTACCCGATGATGAATTACCTGCTGGGCAACCTCTCGGACGACTATCTTCAGCAGATTGCGATCTTCTTCGCCGCCCAGCACCCGCCCTACCCGCCGCCGGTTGCGACCGAGGCCAGCGCGACGGTGCTGGAGCGCGGCCGCCTGCTGGTCACCCTTGGCCGGCCGGCGCAGCGCATGCCCGCCTGCGCCGCCTGCCACGGTGACGACCTGGGCGGGGTGGCACCGGGCATTCCCGGCCTGCTGGGGCTGCCACGGGATTACATCAACGCGCAGCTGGGCGCCTGGCGCAACGGCGAGCGCAAGGCCAAGGTGCCCGACTGCATGGGCGAAATCGCCCGCGCCCTGAGTCCGGAAGACATCAATGCCGCCAGCAGCTGGCTGGCGGCGCAGCCGGTTCCACCGGATTACCGCCCGGCCGCTGCACCGGCCAAGCCATTGCCCGCACAGTGCGGCAGCATGGGGCCGGCGGCGTCGACGCCTGGCACGCTGGGAGCAGGGCAATGAACCGATCCTGGGCGACTGGCCTGAAGTGGCTGCTGCTGGGTGCCGCCGGCATTCTGGTGGGCCTGGCCGGCGTAGTGGCCTGGCAGAGCCTGGGCAGCGAGGACCCGGGCGTGGCCTCTACGGTCAATGATCCGCAGGCGCAGCGGCTCAAGGGCCAATACCTGGCACGCGCCGGCAACTGCATGGCCTGCCACACCGTGCGCGGCGGCGCCGGATATGCCGGCGGACGCGCCATTGCCAGCCCCTTCGGCACGCTTTACACCAGCAACCTCACGCCGGACAAGGCCACCGGCATCGGCAACTGGAGCCGCGACGATTTCTGGCGCGCGCTGCATCACGGGCGTGGCCGCGATGGCCGCTTCCTCTATCCGGCCTTCCCCTATACCAGCTACACCCGGATGAGCCGCGACGACAGCGATGCCCTCTTCGCCTATCTGCAGAGTCTACCGTCGGTCAATCAGCCCAATCGCGACCATGAATTGCGCTTCCCCTACAACCAGCGCATGCTGCTGGCGCTGTGGCGTGCCTTGTATTTCAAACCGGGTAGCTTCACGCCCGACCCGGCGCGCGATGGGCAATGGAACCGTGGGGCCTATCTGGTCCAAGGCGCGGGCCATTGCAGCGCCTGCCATAGCGCACGCAACGGCCTCGGCGCCAGCCTGGCGCCGCTGGCACTGGAGGGCGGCGTGATACCGGCGCTGGAGTGGTATGCCCCGCCACTGCATGGCGGTGAAAAGGGGCTGGGAAGCTGGAGCGAGGCAGATATTGCCGCCCTGCTCAAGACCGGGGTGTCACCTCGCGGTACGGCGCTGGGGCCCATGTCGGAAATCGTCGGCCGCAGCCTGCAATATCTGAACGATAGCGACATCTCGGCCATCAGCGTCTACCTCAAGACGCTGCCGGCGCCATCATCAGACAAGCAGGCCGCCTCCAGCGCACCCCGCCCCGAACCGGCCGAAGCCGAACGCATCCTCAAGCAGGGCCAGAAGCTCTACGGATCGCTGTG
The DNA here is from genome assembly GCF_015767275.1 of Herbaspirillum sp. AP02. Classification (GTDB taxonomy): domain Bacteria; phylum Pseudomonadota; class Gammaproteobacteria; order Burkholderiales; family Burkholderiaceae_D; genus Herbaspirillum. Next base: position 242,428 of record NZ_JADWMY010000003.1, on the reverse strand, counting down.
CGTGGACTGTCATGGCGGCAAGGGTCAGGGCAGCGCGCCGGATTATCCGCCGCTGGCGGGCAATCATGCCATCGCCGGACCGCAACCGATCAATGCGATTCGCACCGTGCTCAATGGCGGCTTCCCGCCTTCCACGACCGGCAATCCCTATCCCTTCGGCATGCCGCCCTTCGGGCCGCAACTGAGCGATTCTGAGGTGGCGGCGGTGGTTTCCTATGTGCTCAACAGCTGGGGTAATCAGGGCGGGTGGGTGTCGGCCTCGGAGGTCAACCGCTATCGTAGCGTGCCGCTGGACTGAGCATGACGGGAGGGGGGCCGGCCCATGAAAAAAGCGATCCTTGGATCGCTTTTTTCATGATGCGGCCTCATCGCCACAGGCGGACTACCTGAGGGTTGGTCACTGCTCGCCGCTGAGCTTGTAGCCCATGCCACGTACCGTCTGCACGTAATGCGCGAGATCGCCCAGCGATTTGCGCAGGCGCATGATATGCACGTCCACCGTACGTTCTTCGATGAAGGTATGGTCCCCCCACACCTTGTCCAGCAACTGGGCGCGCGAGAAGATGCGCTCCGGATGGGCTACCAGATAGCGCAGGAGCTTGAATTCAGCCTGGTCCAGCGTCACCGCTCGGCCACCGACCGAGACTTCGCGCCGCTCGACATCGATGCCGATCTCGCGATACCGCAGCACCTGGCTGCCGATCTCAGGCGTCTTGCGACGCAACAGCGCCTGTACCCGCGCCACCAGTTCCTTGGGTGAAAAGGGCTTGGTCACGTAATCATCGGCGCCCTCATTCAAGCCCTTGACCTTGTCTTCTTCCATGCCCTTGGCGGTCAGCATGATGACCGGCAGCGCGGCGGTGCGCGGATCGCGGCGCAATTCGCTCAACAACACCAAGCCCGAACTGTCCGGCAACATCCAATCCAGCAGGATCACGTGGGGCAGCGCCTGGGCAATGAACTTGCGGGCCTGGGCCACGTCGGTGGCAATGGTGGTGGCGAAACCGGCCCCCTGCATCGTGAAGCGCAAGAGCTCCGCGATGCTGGGTTCGTCTTCCACCATGAGGATTTGGGCTAGCTCTTTTGACATCGTCCGCAGTCCGAAACAGGAAGAACTCAGAGCACCTTGGCGGCGATACGCTGCGCCATGCTGCGCGCCAGTTCGGCCTCCTGGGCTTCCACCATCACGCGGATCAGCGGCTCGGTGCCGGAGGGGCGCAGCAGTACGCGTCCCCGCTCGCCCAGTTGTTCTTCCACGGCCGCCTTTTCCGCCTGCAGGGCGGTATTGGATTTCCAGTCGTAGCCGGCAGGGATCTTCACGTTGATCAGCGACTGCGGATACATGCTGATGTCCGCCGTCATCTGCGCCAGGGTCTGGCCTGAGCGCTTGAGGGCCGACAACACCTGCAGCGCCGAGACGATGCCGTCGCCGGTGGTGTGCTTGTCCAGCGCCAGCAGGTGACCGGAACCTTCGCCACCCAGCAGCCAGCCCTTTTCCTGCAGCACTTCCAGCACATAGCGGTCCCCCACCTTGGCACGCGCGAAGGGTACGCCCATCTTCTTGAAGGCGACCTCCAGGGCCATGTTGGTCATGAGCGTGCCGACCGCGCCATCGATCGCACCGGTGGCCAGCCTGTCCTTGACCATCAGGTAGAGCAGTTCGTCGCCGTTGTAGATGCGGCCGCTGTCGTCGACCATGATCAGGCGGTCGGCATCGCCGTCGAGCGCAATGCCCAGGTCGGCGCGGTATTCGCGCACCGATGCCACCAGGGTCTTGGGCGCGGTGGCGCCACAATCCTCGTTGATGTTCAGGCCATCGGGCTGGTTACCGATGGTGATGACCTCGGCACCCAGTTCATGGAACACGTGAGGGGCGATATTGTAGGCCGCGCCATGGGCGCAATCGACCACCAGGCGCATGCCGCGCAGGTCCATGGCACCGGGGAAGGTGCTCTTGCAGAATTCGATGTAGCGACCGGCGGCATCGTTGAGGCGACGTGCCTTGCCCAGCTTCTCGGAGGGCACGCATTCCATGGGTTGCTCCAGGGCCGCCTCGATATCGGCTTCGACGGCGTCCGGCAGCTTGTTGCCGCTGGCGGAGAAGAACTTGATGCCGTTGTCGTGATAAGGATTATGCGAAGCTGAAATCACCACGCCGGCCGAGAGCCGCAAGGCGCGGGTCAGGTAGGCCACCGCCGGCGTGGGGATCGGTCCGGCCAGCCAGACATCCACGCCCGCAGCGGCAAAGCCGGCTTCCAGGGCGGCTTCCAGCATGTAGCCGGAAATCCGGGTGTCCTTGCCGATGAGGACCGTGCGACGGGCCGCGCCCTCCTTCGCCTTGGTCAGCACCTTGCCTGCGGCATAGCCCAGGCGCATGACGAAATCCGGGGTGATGGGGGCCACGCCGACCCGACCGCGCACACCGTCGGTGCCGAAATATTTTGCTGCCATGTTGTTTCCTCTAACTCTTTCCTGCAGGCGGCCGAATGGCCCACCTGTCTCCCTTGATGCCTTGCATACTGCCTGTTCCTGTTTTTGCCTGAAACTCCCGCAGGCGCCTGTCGTAGGCAGCCACGTGGCGCCGGGGCGTCAGTTGTCCGGGCGCCCGGCCTGCCACATGGTGAGCGCATCGACGGTCTCGGCCACGTCATGCACGCGGATGATCATCGCACCCTGTTGGGCTGCCGCCAGCGCCGCGCCGATGCTACCGGCCATGCGACGTTCCAGTGGCTTGCCGACAACCGCGCCGATCATGGATTTACGGGACATGCCAGCCAGCAGCGGCAGGTCCAGTCGATCAATCAGGTTGCGGGTATTTTTGAGCAAAGCAAGATTATGCTCCACTGTCTTGCCAAAGCCAAAACCGGGGTCGATGCAGATGCGTTCGCGGGCGATGCCGGCAGCCCGCATCAGGTCCACCTGCCCCTGCAGAAAATGGGCAACTTCCGCCACCACGTCCCGGTAGTCAGGGGCTTGCTGCATGGTCTGCGGCTGACCCTGCATGTGCATCACGCACAGGCCGACCTCGCTGTCCTTGACGGCGTCGATGGCGCCGTCGGCGCGAAAACCGTTGATGTCGTTGATCATGTCCACCTCCGCCAGCAGGGCTTCGCGCATGACGGCGGGCTTGTAGGTATCCAGCGAGAGCGGTTTGCCACAATCGCGCAGCGCATAGATCACTGGCATGACACGTTCGAGCTCCTGCTCCAGCGACAGCGGGGCAATGCCGGGACGGGTGGATTCTCCACCGATATCGATGATATCCACGCCATCGGCAATCATCTGTTCGGCGTGGGTCAGGGCCATTTCCAGCGACTGGTGGCGCCCGCCGTCGGAGAAGGAATCCGGCGTCACATTGAGGATGCCCATCACCAGCGGCCGGCGGCCTTGCTGTACCGGCAGGCGGAACCTGCCGCATTTGAGGAATGCTTGCGTCATCTTGCTTCTATCAGGGTGGTACAAGTGTTCAGTTTTCGCCACGGGCGGCGCAATATTGCGTGGCGCAGCATGATACACCGCCGCATGCCGGCTGCCTGTGTCTTTCTCCCGCACTTCCCGCAGGACAGACAGACGGCCAGGCAGCGCGACGCCGGGACCGCCGACGCCAAAATGAAAAAAGGTGAGGATCGCTCCTCACCTTTTCGTCTTACCGCTGACTGCCTGGCTGCGTCGATGCCACCACGCTTCAGGCAGGTGCCGTGGCGTTGGGCGTCACGTCGCCGGAGCGGTTGTTGTCCGAAGACGACTTCTTGGCCGGCACACCATTGCGCGGCGGACGCGGTTCGTCGCCGTTCATGATGTCGTTGACCTGATCGGCATCCAGGGTTTCCCAATCCAGCAACGCCTTGGCCATGACATCGACCTTGTCACGGTGCTCTTCCAGCAGGCGGCGGGCCAATGCATATTGCTCGTCGAGGATGCTGCGGATTTCCGCATCCACCTTTTGCTGAGTGGCTTCGGACACGGTCTTGGAGGCCATGCGACCGAAGTAGGCGTCCTGCTCCGAATCCTCGTAGACCATGGTGCCCAGGGTGACGGACATGCCGTAGCGGGTCACCATCGCACGGGCCAGCTTGGTGGCACGCTCGAAGTCGTTGGAAGCGCCGGTGGACATCTGGTGCATGAAGATTTCTTCAGCGATACGGCCGCCGAACAGGATCGAGATCTCTTCCAGCATCTTGTCCTTGTACATGTTCACGCGGTCATGTTCCGGGAGTTGCCAGGTCAGGCCCAGCGCATAGCCACGCGGCATGATGGTGACCTTGTGCACCGGATCGGCCTTGGGCAGCAGCTTGGCGACCACGGCGTGACCGGACTCGTGGTAGGCGGTGTTGCGACGTTCTTCCTCTCGCATCACGGCCGACTTGCGTTCCGGACCCATGACGATCTTGTCCTTGGCATCCTCGAAGTCCTGCATCTCCACCAGGCGCTTGTTGCGACGCGCAGCGAACAGGGCGGCCTCGTTGACCAGATTGGCCAGGTCGGCACCGGAGAAGCCGGGGGTACCACGGGCCAGGATGTCGGCCTTGACGTCCGGAGCGATGGGCACCTTGCGCATGTGGACGTACAGGATCTGTTCGCGACCACGGATGTCGGGCAGGCCGACCATCACCTGGCGGTCGAAGCGGCCCGGACGCAGCAGCGCCTTGTCCAGCACGTCGGCACGGTTGGTGGCGGCGATCACGATGACGCCGGAATTGGCTTCAAAGCCGTCCATCTCCACCAGCATCTGGTTCAGGGTCTGTTCACGCTCGTCGTTACCGCCGCCCATGCCGGCGCCGCGATGGCGACCGACGGCGTCGATTTCGTCGATGAAGATGATGCAGGGAGCGTGCTTCTTGGCATTCTCGAACATGTCGCGAACACGGGAGGCACCCACACCAACGAACATTTCCACGAAGTCGGAACCCGAGATGGTGAAGAACGGTACCTTGGCTTCACCCGCGATGGCACGTGCCAGCAGGGTCTTACCGGTACCCGGGGGACCGACCATCAGCACGCCGTGGGGAATGCGGCCACCCAGCTTCTGGAACTTGGTCGGATCGCGCAGGAACTCGACCAGCTCCTGCACCTCTTCCTTGGCCTCGTCGCAACCGGCGACATCGGCGAAGGTGACCGAATTGCTGTTCTCGTCCAGCATGCGGGCCTTGGACTTGCCGAAGGAGAAGGCACCGCCCTTGCCGCCGCCCTGCATCTGGCGCATGAAGAAGATCCAGACGCCGATCAACAGCAGCATCGGGAACCACGAAATGAAGATCTGCGACAGGAAGGACTGCTCTTCCGGCTGGCGCACGTCGAACTTCACGCCATTGTTGAGCAGATCACCGACCAGGCCGCGATCCAGCACGGTGGTCGCGGTCTTGACCTTGGTGCCATCCTGGGTGGTGGCGATGATGTTGCGATCCTCGATGGTCGCATCCTTGATGTGACCCGCCTTGACCTCGGAGATGAAGTCCGAATACGCGATAGGCTTGGCGTTGGTTGCCATGCTGCGGCTGTCGAACTGTTTGAATACCATAAACAGCACGAGCGCGATGACCACCCATATGGCAGCCTTGGAAAACATATTGTTCACTGGAACTCCTCCGACGCCTGGGCGCCACGTTGCCTTTGTATTGTCCGATTTTACCCGGATTCAACCACCCTTACATAGAAAACCGCCGTCCGCACCGCCCCGCCGTGCCGTCGCGCAACGCACAATTGCCATGCAGACGCGCCACCACAGTCGCTTCGTTACCATCCAGCCAACACTCTTTCCACCATTCTGAACCGGGAAAGTCTGCAGGCTGCTCGCCCCGAATTGGACAAGCGGACGATTTCCAATTGTCGATATAGGGTTGAAAGCGGGCAAAACAAGGCAGAAAACTTCAGTATTTGGGCTGAAATCCTGTCGATTGTGCGCTCAATACCTGAATGGCCGAACACGGCTGCATCAAGTCCGAGCGATGTTCAAGCCATTTAAGCGCGCGGATTCTTCAATGTCTTGCCCAGCAGGAAGATTTCCGACGACTTGTCACGACTGGCCTTGGGCTTCTTGGACATCACCGTCTTGAACTCGGCCCGGAACTTGTGTATCAGTTCGTTATAGCCGGTCCCGTTGAAACACTTGACCAGCAAGGAGCCGCCCGGTTTCATGTGGAGCTGCGCGAATTCGATGGCCAGGTCGATCAGGTACTCCACCCGCGCGGCGTCGGCAATGGCCACGCCCGACAGGTTGGGCGCCATGTCCGAGAGCACCAGATCGACCTTGCGGCCAGCCAGCAACTCTTCCAGTTGCCGCACCGGTTCATCCTCGCGAAAGTCGCCCTGGATGTAGTGGACATCGGCAATCGGGTCCATCGGCAGGATGTCCAGCCCGATGATGGTGCCATGGATGCCCCCGCCCTCGGCGCCGGCCAGCTTGTTACGCACGTACTGGCACCAGCTGCCGGGAGTGCAACCGAGGTCGACGATGACCTGGCCCGGTTTGATCAGGCGCTCTTCTTCGTCGATTTCCTTGAGCTTGTAGGCGGCACGCGCACGATAACCCTCCTTTTGTGCAAGCTTCACATAAGGATCGTTGATATGGTCGTGCAACCAGTTTTTGTTCAGTTTGTTCTTTGCCATTCGCGTAGAATACTGGTTTTATCTCATTGAGGGACAACTTGGCGCCGCCGAGACATCGTCCCGAACCTGCACTCCCATGTTGACATTGACTCCCGCCGAGCGCAGCGAACTGCGCGCCCAGGCCCATGCCTTGAACCCTGTCGTGATGGTGGGCGAAAGTGGCCTGTCCGAATCCGTGATGAAGGAAATCGACAAGAGCCTCGACGCCCACGGTCTGATCAAGGTCCGCGTCTTAGGCGATGACCGCGAAGCGCGCATCGCGATCTACGACACCATCTGCGCCGAACTCAAGGCCGCACCGGTGCAACACATCGGCAAGCTGCTGGTCCTGTACCGCCCGCAGAAGGACGATGTCAAGAAAGCCGCTGCCGGCGCCAAGGGCGGGCTGCGCGAAGTGACCATCGTCAAGACCCACGCCACCAAGCGACCATCTGTCAGCAAGGTCATGCTCAAGGGCAATGAACGCATCACCCCGGGCGGCCTGGTCAAGAAAGCCAAGCCACGCCAGCGCAGCACCAAGAAATCGCTGGGCTGATCCTGCCCCGGCGGCCCTCTTCGAGGGTCTGAAAAACAGAATGCCCGCTGATGCGGGCATTTTCATTTCCGGCTCGTCGGATTTGCAGGCAGCTCATGCAGGCAGCTCGTTCAGGCAAATCAAGCCGATCGCCGCGACACCCGCCCCGCTTCTTCACGGGGCCGGTGCTATCACGCCACGTCAGACGTAGCGCACTTCCAGGATTTCATATTCCTTCAGGCCCGACGGCGCTTCCACGGCCACCACGTCACCGGCGCTCTTGCCGATCAGGGCACGGGCGATGGGCGAGGTCACGGAAACCTTGGACTCCTTGATATCGGCCTCGTCCAGACCCACGATCTGGTAGGTTACCTTCTCGCCACTGTCCAGGTTTTCCAGATCCACGGTAGAGGCGAAGACCACGCGGCCTTCCGCGTTCAGCTCCGCTGGATCGACGATCTGGGCCGCGCCCAGCTTGCCTTCCAGGTCGGCGATGCGGCCTTCGATGAAGGACTGGCGCTCCTTGGCCGATTCATACTCGGCGTTTTCGGACAAGTCGCCCTGCGCACGCGCTTCGGCGATCGCGTTGATGACTTCGGGGCGGTCTTTGGTTTTCAAACGGTGCAATTCTTCCTTCAGAAGTTCGGCGCCACGCTTGGTAAGGGGAACTGTGCTCATAAGTCTCTTGCTCAAGGTTAGGGTTGCACGGAGACACTTCCAGGATCCGTCGGCCAGTGGACACACAAAAGGACAGCATTGCCGCCGCAGGGGCGGACAAGCGTCGTCTTTACGGGAACTGTCTGGCTGATGAACGGACCGCTGCAGGAATCCGCGAGCTCTTCAACAACACGCGCCCCTGACTCAGAGCCGCTAAGGACATGACACCAGGCACCGCATCCGATGGCGACATCGGCTGGCTGGCATCATGTCCTTAGCGTCCCCGGACGGCACTGCCCTGCAACATGGAACATGTTGTGGCCGCAGGGCGTCGTCCAAAAGTCAGAGAGGGCATCGATTACTCAGATGCCCTCTTAGCTTGTCGGTGTCAACTACAGCCGACAAAGTAACGTGTTGTGGGTTTAGTGTATAGCTTTATGCAGGCCTTGTAAATCGTAGACGTCCAGCGATTCCAGATGGCGCATGCCTTCCACTGCCGCTTCTGCACCGGCGATGGTGGTGAAGGTGGTCACGCGGGCCGCCAGGGCCGAGGTACGGATCGCTCCGGAGTCGGCGATGGCGTTGCGCTTTTCTTCAACGGTGTTCACCACCAGGGCGATCTCGTTGTTCTTGACCATGTCCACGATGTGCGGACGACCTTCGACCACCTTGTTGACGGTGGTCACCGGGATACCCGCAGCGCTGATGGCAGCCGCCGTCCCCTTGGTGGCGACGATGGAGAAGCCCAGTGCGACCAGGTCGCGCGCCACTTGCACGGCACGCGGCTTGTCGCTGTTCTTCACCGACAGGAAGACCTTGCCCGAGGTCGGCAGCTTCACGCCGGCCCCCATCTGCGACTTCACGAAGGCTTCGCCAAAGGTCTTGCCCACGCCCATGACTTCGCCGGTGGACTTCATCTCGGGGCCGAGGATGGTGTCCACGCCGGGGAACTTCACGAACGGGAAGACGGCTTCCTTCACGCTGTAGTACGGCGGCACCACTTCGTTCTTGATGCCCTGGCTGTCCAGCGACTGGCCGACCATGCAACGCGCGGCGATCTTGGCCAGCTGCAGGCCGGTGGCCTTGGAGACGAAGGGCACGGTACGCGAAGCACGCGGGTTCACTTCCAGGACGAAGACGGTATCGACGGTCTTGCCATTGACTTCGCTTTGCTGGATCGCAAACTGCACGTTCATCAGGCCGACCACGTTCAGGCCCTTGGCCATCAGTGCGGTCTGGCGCTTCAGTTCTTCGATGGTGTCCTTGGACAGCGAGTACGGCGGCAGCGAGCAGGCCGAGTCGCCCGAGTGCACGCCGGCTTGCTCGATGTGTTCCATCACGCCGCCGATGAAGGTGCGCTCGCCGTCGGAGAGACAGTCCACGTCGACTTCGATGGCATCGTTCAGGAAGCGGTCCAGCAGCACCGGGGAGTCGTGCGAGACCTTGACGGCTTCGCGCATGTAGCGCTCCAGGTCGCGCTGCTCGTGGACGATTTCCATGGCGCGGCCACCCAGCACATAGGACGGACGGACCACCAGCGGATAGCCGATTTCCTGCGCCAGTCGCAGCGCGTCGGCTTCGGTACGGGCAGTGCGGTTGGGCGGCTGACGCAGGCCCAGGTCCTGCAGCAGCTTCTGGAAACGCTCGCGGTCTTCGGCGGCGTCGATCATGTCCGGCGAGGTGCCAACGATGGGCACGCCATTGGCTTCCAGGTCCAGCGCCAGCTTCAGCGGAGTCTGGCCGCCGTACTGGACGATCACGCCGACCGGCTTTTCCTTGTCGACGATTTCCAGCACGTCTTCCAGCGTCACCGGCTCGAAGTACAGGCGATCGGAGGTATCGTAGTCGGTCGAGACGGTTTCCGGGTTGCAGTTGACCATGATGGTTTCGTAGCCATCGTCACGCATTGCCAGCGCCGCGTGTACGCAGCAGTAGTCGAACTCGATGCCCTGGCCGATACGGTTGGGGCCACCGCCCAGCACCATGATCTTCTTCTTGTCGGTCGGGTTGGATTCGCACTCTTCGTCGTAGGTCGAATACATGTAGGCGGTATCGGTCGAGAACTCGCCCGCGCAGGTATCGACGCGCTTGAAGACCGGACGCACACCCAGCTTCTTGCGCAGTTCGCGCACGGCGGTGTCGGTGGTCTTCAGCAGCTTGGCCAGGCGGCGATCCGAGAAGCCCTTCTGCTTCAGCTGGAACAGGGTGGCCTTGTCCAGCGCTTCCAGGGAGGCGTCCTTTTCCAGCCACAGTTCGATGTCGACGATCTCCTTGATCTGCGACAGGAACCACGGATCGATGTGGGTCAGGCCATGTACTTCTTCCAGCGAGAAACCTTGCGCGAAGGCGTCGCCCACGTACCAGATACGGTCCGGGCCGGGTTCGCCCAGCTCTTCCTCGATGGTCTCGCGGTCGGTGGTCTTCTCGTTCATGCCGTCCACGCCGACTTCCAGGCCGCGCAGGGCCTTCTGGAAGGATTCCTGGAAGGTACGGCCGATGGCCATCACTTCGCCCACCGACTTCATCTGGGTGGTCAGGTGCTTGTCGGCCTGCGGGAATTTCTCGAAGGTGAAGCGCGGGATCTTGGTCACGACATAGTCGATGGACGGCTCGAAGGACGCCGGGGTGGCACCGCCGGTGATCTCGTTGCGCAGCTCGTCGAGGGTAAAGCCCACGGCCAGCTTGGCGGCGATCTTGGCGATCGGGAAGCCGGTGGCCTTGGAAGCCAGCGCCGAGGAACGCGACACGCGCGGGTTCATCTCGATGACGATCATGCGGCCATCGGCCGGGTTGACCGAGAACTGCACGTTGGAGCCGCCGGTGTCCACGCCGATTTCACGCAGCACCGCCAGCGAGGCGTTACGCATGATCTGGTATTCCTTGTCGGTCAGCGTCTGCGCCGGTGCCACGGTGATGGAGTCACCGGTGTGCACGCCCATCGGGTCCAGGTTTTCGATGGAGCAGACGATGATGCAGTTGTCCGCCTTGTCGCGGACCACTTCCATCTCGTATTCCTTCCAGCCGATCAGCGACTCTTCGATCAGCAGTTCGGAGGTCGGCGAAGCTTCCAGGCCGCGCTTGCAGATGGTTTCGAATTCTTCGGCGTTGTAGGCGATGCCACCACCGGTGCCGCCCATGGTGAAGGACGGACGGATGATGACCGGGAAGCCCAGGGTCTTCTGCACTGCCCACGATTCGTCCATCGTGTGGGCCACGCCCGAACGGGCCGAACCCAGGCCGATCTTGGTCATCGCTTCCTTGAACTTGGAGCGGTCCTCGGCCTTGTCGATAGCTTCCGGGGTGGCGCCGATCAGCTCGACCTTGTACTTGTCCAGCACGCCATGGCGATGCAGGTCCAGCGCGCAGTTCAGCGCGGTCTGGCCGCCCATGGTCGGCAGGATGGCGTCCGGCTTTTCCTTGGCGATGATGCGCTCCACGGCTTGCCAGGTGATCGGCTCGATGTAGGTGGCGTCCGCCATTTCCGGGTCGGTCATGATGGTGGCCGGATTGCTGTTGACCAGGATGACCTTGAAACCTTCTTCGCGCAGGGCCTTGCAGGCCTGGGCGCCGGAATAGTCGAATTCGCAGGCCTGGCCGATGATGATCGGGCCAGCGCCAATGATCAGGATGCTTTTGATGTCAGTACGCTTAGGCATTTTGTTTCTTCTCCATCATCGCTACGAACTTGTCGAACAGGGGAGCGATGTCATGCGGTCCAGGGGATGCTTCGGGGTGGCCCTGGAAGCAGAAAGCAGGCTTGTCGGTGCGCTCGAAACCTTGCAGCGAACCGTCGAACAGCGAGATGTGGGTGACGCGGCAGTTGGCCGGCAGGGTCGCCTGGTCCACGGCGAAACCGTGGTTCTGCGAGGTGATCATCACCTGCTTGGAATCCAGGTCCTGCACCGGGTGGTTGGCGCCGTGGTGGCCGAACTTCATCTTCAGGGTCTTGGCGCCCGAGGCCAGCGCCATGATCTGGTGACCCAGGCAGATGCCGAAGGTGGGGATGCCGCGCTCGATCAGCTCCTTGGAGGCAGCGATGGCGTAATCACAGGGTTCCGGATCGCCAGGACCGTTGGAGAGGAAGATGCCGTCCGGGTTCAGGGCCAGCGCCTCGGCGGCGGTGGCTTGCGCGGGCAGCACGGTGACCTTGCAGCCGCGCTCGGCCAGCATGCGCAGGATGTTGTACTTGACGCCGTAGTCGAAGGCGACCACGTGGAATTTCGGGGTGATCTGCTGGCCATAGCCGCGACCCAGACGCCATTCGGTCTCGGTCCAGTTGTAGGCCTTCTGGGTGGAGACGATCTTGGCCAGGTCCATGCCGGCCAGGCCCGGGAAGGCACGCGCCAGTTCCAGCGCCTTGGCGGTGGCGGCCTCGATGTCCGCTTCACCGGCCACGATGGCGCCGTTCTGGGCACCCTTCTCGCGCAGGATGCGGGTCAGCTTGCGGGTATCGATGCCGGCGATGGAAACGATGTTGCTTTCCTTCAGGTAATCCGACAGGGATTGCTGGCTGCGGAAGTTCGACAGCAGGCGCGGCAGGTCCTTGATGATCAGGCCGGCGGCGTGGATCTGCGAGGCTTCCACATCTTCACGGTTTACGCCCGTGTTGCCGATATGCGGATAGGTAAGGGTGACGATCTGGCGGCTGTAGCTGGGGTCGGTCAGGATTTCCTGGTAGCCGGTCATCGCGGTATTGAACACGACCTCACCGGTGGTGTTGCCTGCGGCGCCGATGGAAAAACCTTGGAAGACAGACCCGTCTGCGAGCGCGAGGATGGCCGGAATCGCGGGACCGGAAAGAAGAGGCAGCAAGGGTAACTCCTGAGATTGTTACCGCCGCGGCTGGATGACCGGAAGACCTTTGCGCGCCAAAACCGGCCGGCGCGAACACCCCGACTCATTCGGTACGGGAGCGTGGCTGGGCCTGTCAGGAACGAGGAAGAGGAATGGCTATGCGCTACGGCGGATAAAATTGGCTAAACCGCTCGATTATAGCGCAAGAGGCTCCCTCCGGCAAATCACGGATTGCCGAACTTGCTTGGGGAAGCACCGAAATGGGGTGCCGGAGGGAGGGAACGCCGGCGGCAAAAGCTGCCGGCGCACACGGCCTAGTTACAGGCCCAGGGCAGCGATGCCGGCTTTGGCAATCTGCACGTCTTCCGAGGATTTCACGCCGGAAACGCCCACGGCGCCCACATAGTGACCCTCGACCACGACCGGTACGCCGCCTTCGAGCAGGCCATCCAGACCAGGGGCGCTCAGGAAGGAGACGCGACCGTTATTGATCATGTCTTCATAGATCTTGCTTTCGCGGCGACCCAGGGCGGCGGTGCGTGCCTTGGCCGGGGCGATCTGCGAGGAGATCGGGGCGGCGCCGTCCATGCGCTGCAGCCACAGCAGGTGGCCGCCATCGTCGACCACGGAGATGGCCACGTTCCAGTTGTTGGCGCGGGCTTCGGCTTCAGCACCGGCGGCGATCTTCTTCACGTCGTCCAGCGACAGAAACGGTTTGGTTTGCATGTTTGCTCCGATAGGCATAAAAAATCGAACGCTGATTGTAAGGCCATAAAGTCGTTTTGACATCCCATGCCGGCAAACTCATCCATGCGGCCTGCATGAATCATTTTCAGCACTTCCCCACCCCTTTCATCCGTTCAATCCATTCCCGCAACACGGGAATCGACAACCACCATCCCGGCTCATCCGTAAATCATTTACAGAAAAATTTTCCCAACGCCGTGTAGGAAAAACACTTACTGGGAGAAGCCAGTAAATACCCTCTTTTTGCCCCGTAAATCGTTCCAGTTTGCCAAGCTGGCACGAATCCAGCTTTTGACAAGCCGTAAGATTTACCTTACAGTCCCGCAATCCTATTTTGAGAGGATCCCGATGACCCTACGCCGATCTGACAGAATCCGACGACAAACCGCTCGTGCGTGCGCGCTCGTAGCCGGCCTTTGGATCAGTGCATCGGCTTATTCCGCTGACCTTTCTCTGGCAGCGCAGGATCTTCCCCCTCCCCAAGCAGCGACCCCGCAAGCCCAGCTGTTGATCAGCAAGACCAATCTTGCGATCGCCCGCCTGCAAGACATCACCAACCGTGCTTCCGAACTGGCCACCCAGGCGCTCGCCATGCTGGGCATCAATTACCGCTACGGCGGCAATTCGCCCGATACCGGTCTGGACTGCAGCGGCCTGGTGCGCTACGTCTTCAAGGAAGCCTGGGGCACCGACCTGCCGCGCACCTCGCTGGAAATCAGCCGCGTGGGCGAAAAGATCGGCCGCGACAATCTGCAACCCGGTGACCTGGTGTTCTACAACACCCTGCGCCGCGGCTTCTCGCACGTGGGCATCTACCTGGGCGACGGCAAGTTCATCCACTCCCCCTCGGCCGGCGGCCAGGTGCGCATCGAGAGCATGGACGAGTCCTACTGGAAGAAGCGCTTCAATGGTGCAAGACGCATCATGGCGGGCGAAGAAGAGCAGAAATAAGCACCACGCCGGTGCAGGCGCAAATGCTATCAACGATACCAACAAAAAGGCCACTGGAAAATCCAGTGGCCTTTTTTGTTTCCACCGGGGAAATCCGGGAAAACCCGGGAAATCAGTTCCCCGTCGCCATCAGCTTCAGCTTGCGCCTGATCTCCGGCATGGCCGCCGTAGCCGCCTGCTCGCCGGCCAGGATGGCCACGTTGCGGCTGGCGAAGTCGCTGCCCTTCATCGCTCCCAGGCCTGGCTGCAGCACAATGTCGGCATTCTTCAGCTCGTACTGGTTGATGGTCTGTCCCATGATGGCAAAGGTCTGCAGCAGCACGTCGATGGAACTGCTGGAGGCTGCCTGCGCCTCCGGATTGGCCGAGATATTGACGGCGATCACGAAGTCCGCCCCCATCTGCCGCGCATAGCGCACCGGCACCGGCGACACCAGCCCGCCATCGACATAGGTGTGGTCGCCGATCTTCACCGACTGGAACACCCCCGGCACCGCCGAGGACGCCCGTACCGCGATACCCGCATTGCCGCGCTGGAACAGGATGGGCTGGCCGCTGCGCAGGTCGGTGGCGACCGCGCCGAAGGGAATCTTGAATTTTTCGATGGGAACGTTGTGGACCGCCTTGTTCACATAGTTCTGCACGCCCTCCCCCTTGATCACTCCGCTGACCTTGGAAAACAGCGGCACCGACCAGTCCGAGATGGAGGCTTCATCCATGGACATCGCCAGCTTCTGCAAGGCAAAGCCATCGTTGCCGGCCGCGTAGAGCGCACCCACCAGGCTGCCCGCGCTGGTGCCGGCCACCACGTCCACCGTGATGCCCTGCGCCTCCAGCGCCTTGATCACGCCGATGTGCGCGAACCCGCGCGCAGCGCCGCCACCCAGGGCCAGGCCGATCCTGATCTTGCGTGGCGCCACGGGCACCGGAGTGACGGTCGTGACAGTCGGCGTTGCGGGGATGCCGGCACTGGACTCGACCGGAACTGGCGAGGTGTTGCCCGGCACCCAGGACGTGGTACCGCAGGCCGACAACAGGAAAGTGGAAGCGACGGCAACAGCCGTCAGGCGGAAGGAGAAGCGCATGAGACCAGGATGCAATATCGAAGCCCGACATTGTACTGCAAGCGCCCGCCCCGACCGCAGGCAGCGGGCCGCCAAGGGCGGTGGTGTAGAATGCGGCCCCGGCTCACGATCTGTTAGGCAAGGCTTCGCCCCATGAATATCGTCATCAACGAAGAACTCCAGAAGTACATCGATCCCCTCACCCCCAACGAATACGCGGCCCTGGAACGCAGCCTGCTGGCCGAAGGCTGCCGCGATGCGCTGGTGCTGTGGGGCGAGGTGCTCATCGATGGTCACAACCGTTACGAAATCTGCCGCAAGTACGACCTGCCCTTCAAGACGGTCAACAACGACAGCTTCAAGTCGCTGGAAGACGTGCTGCTGTGGATGATCGATAACCAGCTCGGCCGCCGCAGCGTCTCGGACTTCCAGCGCGGCATGCTGGCCCTGCGCAAGCGCGACATCATCGCGGCCCGCGTCAAGGCCGAAGCCGTGCCGGCCAAATCTCCCGCTCATGCCGCCGGCGACGTCCCCGACAGCGATGCGACCGCCCCTGACGAAACCCAGGGCGGTGATGCGCCCTGGCATGCCGACGACGACACCGGCCGCATCAAGACCCGCGAAGACATTGCCCGCACCGCCGGTATCAGCAGCGCCACCATCGGCCAGATCGACCGTATCCGCAAGACCGCCGCTCCTGAACTGGTAGAGGCCGTGCGTACCGGCACCATCTCCATCAATGCCGCTGCCGCCGTAGCGACCCTGCCCAGCGAGGCGCAGGTCAGCGCCGTGGCCGGTGGCAAGAAGGAATTGCGCGAAGCCGCCAAGAAAGTACGCGAACAGAAGGCCGCCACCCGTACCCCGCGCGCGCCCGCCAGCGACGACAGTGCCGCCGGCACCAGCAACACCATCCCCCTGGTGGAAGGCCAGGAAAACGAACTCACCGCCACCCTGCGCCGCGAGATCGCCGCGCTGCAAGGCCGCGTGACGCGACTGTCCGAAGAGAACCAGGGCTTGCGCGCCGAACTGGCCCTGCTCAAGGGCAGCGCCGCAGACCCGGCCTGAATCGCCCCACACCATGGCCACCTACACCCTCGCCCAGCGCGCCGAGATCGAGCTTGAGATCCGCAAGAGCCGCTTCATCGGCATCGTCATGCCGGTGAGCGGACGCGAGGCCGCCATGCAGGAAATCGGCAAGATGCGCGAGGCCCATCGCAGTGCCACCCACGTCTGCTGGGCGCTGATGGCCGGTGGCCAGTCGGGCATGTCCGATGATGGCGAACCCTCCGGCACCGCCGGCCGCCCCATGCTGGAAGTGCTGCGCCATCACGAACTCGATGGCGTGCTGGCCATGGTGGTGCGCTACTACGGCGGCGTCAAGCTGGGTGCCGGCGGCCTGGTGCGGGCCTATACCGATGCCATCGCCACCGCGCTGAAGAGCACGGAACGGACCGAACGCATTACCCAGGCCGAGATCGAGATCGGCGTGGTCTATTCGGCCGAACCGCCATTGCGCCACTGGCTGGCGCAACAGAAATACGAATTGCTGGGCAGTCGACACGACATCCTGGCCCACCTCCACCTGCGCCTGCCCGAAGCCGCACTGGCCCAAGCCGAGGAAGCCATCCGCCGGATCTCTCCGAACGCCGAGATCAAGCGCATTGCCTGATCCCGGCGCCATGCGCCATCTCACTGGTCGGCATCACGCGCGGCAATCATGCGCACCAGGAAAGCCCCCAGCACCATGAAGGCCGCCACCGCATACAGGCCGATCTTGACGTTGCCGGTCGCATCGTTCAACCAGCCCACCATGTAGGGCGAGACAAACCCGGCCAGGTTGCCCACGCAATTGATCGCCGCAATCCCGGCGGCCGCCGACGTTCCCGCCAGGAAGGCCGAGGGAATCCCCCAGAACAGCGACAGCGCCGCCAGCGTTCCGGCCGTGCCCACCGACAGACCCAGCACCGCCAGCGTCGGATCACGACCGATGTAGCCGCTGAAGGCCAGGCCGATGGCGCCGACCACCAGCATCACCGAGAAGTGCATGCGGCGCGTGCGGTGACGGTCGGCCGACATGCCCGTCAGCAGGATGGCCGGGATCGCCACCAGGTAGGGAATCGCCGAGAGCCAGCCGATCATGGTGTTGTCGGCCACGCCGCTGTTCTTGATGATGGAAGGCAGCCAGAAGCTCACGCCATACAAGCCGATGATCTGGCAGAAATACACCAGGCACAGCTTCCACAGCCGGCGATCCTTGAGGAAGGACGCCGAATTCGCATGCTCCGTCTTGGCACCGTCTTCCTGGCGGATCTCCTCCACCACCTGGCGCTTTTCATCGGCCGAGAGCCACCGCGCCTGCTCGGGCTTGTCGACCATCATGAACAGCACCGCGATACCTGCCACCATCGAAGGAATCGCCTCGATCAGGAACAGCCACTGCCAGCCGCGCATGACTTGCGACTGGCCAAAGGCATCCAGGATATAACCCGACAGCGGCCCGCCCACCACACCTGCCAGCGGGATGGCGATGTAGTAGAAGCCCAGCGCGAAACCACGCTTCCTGGCCGGGAACCAGTAGGTCAGGTAGAGCATGATGCCCGGCGAGAACCCGGCCTCGGCCACGCCCAGCAGGAAGCGGGCGATATAGAACTGGGTCGGCGTCTGCACCAGCAGCGTGGCCGCCGAGATCAGCGCCCAGGTGATCATGATGCGGGCAATCCACACGCGCGCGCCGACCTTGTGCATGATCAGGTTGCTGGGCACTTCGAAAAGGAAGTAGCCGATGAAGAAGATGCCCGCGCCCAGGCCGTAGACGGCGTCGCTCAGGTGCAGGTCGTTCATCATCTGCAGCTTGGCGAAACCGACGTTGACGCGGTCCAGGTAGGCGCACAGGTAGCACAGCACGATGAACGGCATGATGCGCCAGGTGATCTTGCGATATATATCGAAAGCACCCGCATGCGCAGTGGGATGCGCCATGGTGTGTTGAGTCATGTCTCCTCCGATGCCCTTTTTTGATGGGCTTGTTCGAGGTTGGGGAAGGCAGGGGCGACGTCAGCGCCGCCCCCCGTGGACGAGAAAGCCGGCGCTCAGGCCGCCTGCTTGTGCTCGGTCGTGATGCCGAGTTCGCGTGCGAAGAGGGCTTCCATCTCGCGACGCACCTGGACGGCCTGCTTGCTGGCATCGAACTGCACGTCGCTCCAGCGCACCGCCTGGCCGGCCGGGATATCGTTTTTGAGCACCATGTTGTGCGCCAGCCCGATGGGCAAGGCGCCCAGGCGCAGCGAGTCGGTCGCCGGCATGAGCTTGCCGTAGACGGTGAAGCCGCCCTCGCCGTCCAGCGTCTCGCCCGCCTTCAGGTCACGCTTGGCGGTGGCGGCGACGTCACCGCTCCAGCTGGTGGTGGCACCGGTGGCTTCATTGCGCACGGCGATGGACGCCACCGAAATGCCCAACTCCAGACCGATCAGGTGGTAAGGCTTGTAGGTGGCGGCAAAGCGGCCGCTGGCATCGGTCTTGAGGCCATACTGGGCGAAGCAGTCACGCACGTAATCGCTGGGCGCCTCGAAGACCGCATACACGCCCCAGCGCAGATCGCGGAACACCGGCCGACCATCGCGCTCCAGCGACGACAGCACCTCGACCGTCCCGCGTTGCTGCAGGATGCCGCCGTCGGCTTGCGCGCGCAGCAGGGTCGGCATGTCATCCACGCCGCAGGCCGGGAACATCAGGCCATCCGTGGGCGGCACCAGGTCGCAACCATTGGAGACGGCCGCCATTTCCAGCGCCGACTTGGTGCCGTCGAGGAAGGAGTTGAACATCTGCGCATTGAAGTCGCCACCGGCCACCTGCGCCTCCGAGAAACCGTAATGGCCCCAGACCGTATCCGGCGTGGACTGGTGATAGATCGGCAGGTACTTGGTACCCTTGCCGGCGCAGATCACTTCCATGCCGATGGTCCGGGCCCAGTCCACCAGCTCGGCGATCAGGGCCGGCTGGTCGCCCGAGGCCATCGAATAGAGGATGCCCGCCTCGGCCGCGCGGCGCGCCAGGTAGGGACCGGCCAGGACGTCGGCCTCGACGTTGACCATGATGATGTGCTTCCTGTGCTCGCAGCACAGCAGCGCGTGACGGATACCGGCGGCCGGGCTGCCGGTGGCATCGATGACGATATCGACGGCATCGCTGGCGATCATGGCCGCCGCATCATCGGTGATGAAGGTGCCGCCGCTACGCACGGCCTCCTGCAGCGAGCGCGCCTGGTAGCGCGCTTCTTCCCAGCCCACCCGGGCCAGCGAGGCCTGGGCCCGCGTGGGCGAGAGGTCGGCCACCGCGACCAGGTGGATGCCCGGCGTGCGCGGTGCCTGCGAAAGATACATCGAACCGAACTTGCCGGCGCCAATGACGCCGACGCGAACCGGGTTGCCCTCGGCCGCGCGGGCCTTCAATTGCCTGATGAGCGACATGTGTGTTGTCTCCGTTGCCTTGTTGATGGGTGCAGGTACGGCATGGGGATGCGCCTTGATTCACGCGCCCATGCCCTACCCTGGCAGGCAAGATAGCACTGTCATTTTCGCAATCCAATGTGCAAAATCGAAATCATCCTGTGCAAGAATTCGAAGTATCTGATCTCCCTGCCCGAAAGGAAGCCTCCTTGAGCGACTTCAACTGGAACGACCTGCAAGCCTTCCTCACCATGGCCCGGACCGGGCGCTTGATGGTGGCGGCGCAGCGCCTGGGCGTGGACCACTCCACCCTGAGCCGCCGTATCGCCGCGCTGGAAGCGGCACTGGGCGTGCCGCTATTCGAACGGCGCGCGGTGGGTTTCGTGCTCACGCCCGAGGGCGAACGCCTCATCGGTGACGCCGAAGCCATCGAGACCCTGGCCCTGCGCATGCGCGCCAGCCTCGACGATGGTGCCGCCAGCCTGACCGGCACAGTGCGGCTGGGCACGCCGGAGGGTTTCGGCACCTACTTCCTGGCGCCGCGCATCGAGCGCCTGTGCAACGCCCAGCCAGGGCTGGAGATCGAACTGGTGGCCAATCCGCGCTCCTTCAGCCTGACCAAGCGCGAGGCCGATCTGGCAGTGAGCATGGCGCGTCCAGCCCAGGGCCGGGTCTATGCCAACAAACTGGTCGACTACGCACTGGGCCTGTACGCCGCGCCCGCCTACCTGGCCGGCCAGCGCCGCCTGCGCAAACCCGCCGACCTGGCCGGGCTGCGCTGGATAGGCTATGTGGAAGACCTGAAGTGGACCCCGGAGCTGGATTACCTGCCGCAGATCTCGCGCGACATCCGGGCGCAACTGCGGGTCTCCAACGTGATCACGCAGATGACCGCGCTGGCCGGCGGTGCCGGCATCGGCGTGCTGCCGCACTTCATGGCACGCCACGAGCCCGGGTTGGTGCGGGTGCTGCCGGAGCAGATCCACCTGACCCGCGCCTACTGGCTGGTGACCCACGCCGATACCCGCGACCTGGCGCGGGTGGAACGCGTGACCCGCTTCATCCTCGATGAACTGGAGGCAGCCGGACCGGCATTCTGGATGGCCTGAGACGGCCGGCGGCTTCAGGCCGATGCACTGCGCACGAACAAGGATGCATGGGCAGCCTCGAAGGCTTCTATCCTGCGCATCATCTGATCCATGCGCTCACGCAGGGCCGCCTCCGGCCGGCGTGACCACAACAGGTCGAACTCGGCCACCAGCAGGTGGTATTCGATCTCGCTCAATTCCGGCGGCAAGTCCATGCGCCCTCCTCATCCCTGCCGCACCAGGCGTCGCGTCAACACGATGGCCGCCAGCGGCGCCAGCGCGAACACGCCCAGCAGCACCGCCGCCGCCTGGGCCGCCCCCGCCACGCCACCAGGTTCCCCCAGCCCGGCCTGGTTGGTCACCAGACCGGCCAATGCCGCGCCGATGGCCAGGGCATACAGCTGCACGGTGGTGATGGCAGCCGAGGTCAGGTTCTCTTCCCCTGCCCGCGCCGCCTGCATGGCCCGGCCGATCAGGTGCGGCCAGCCCAGGCCGATGCCCAGCCCGGCCGCGCCCAGCGCCAGCACGATCAGGGCATCCGACAGCCAGCCCGGGGTCAGCAACTGCGCCGGCAACAACAACGCCAGCGCGAGCAGGCCCAGCGCCATCAGCCAGGGGCCGGCACAGATCATGCGACGTGCCGCCGCGCCGCTGTGCCCGGAACCGCTGAGCGAGCCCACGCTCCAGCCGGCCGCCATGGCCGCCGTGGCATAACCCGCCGCCAGCGGCGCATAACCATGCAGCATCTGCAAGAAGTAAGGGACGAATATCTCCACGCAACTGGCCATCACCAGCAAGGACACGCAGGCAAACACGCCCCCCATGACCGTGCGCAGGCTGTAGCCATCGCGCGGCAGCAGGCTCACGCGATGATGTCGGTCGATACGCGCCACCAGCACGCCCAGCGCCGCACCGCCGATCACGCAGGCCGTCGCCATCCAGGCCTGACCGGTTTGCGCCGCCAACGCCACCAGCAGTACCGAGGCGGCCAGCAACAGGATGCGTCCCAGCGGCATGGCCTGCTGCTCGCCCGCGACCGTGCGCACCGCCTCCGCCCCCAGTTGCCGCGTCACCAGCACGGCCTGCAACAGCAGCAGCGGCAGCAAGGCGAAGAAGGCCAGGCGCCACTGGCCACCGGCGGCGAACATGCCGCCCACGGCCGGTCCCAGCAGGGTCGATATGCCCCACATGCCCGACACCAGCGCGATGGCGCGCGACCACAGGCGCTGCTCGAACACCAGCGGGATCAGCGCATAGCCCAGCGCCGCCAGCAAGCCGCCGCCGATGCCCTGCACGGCCCGCCCGGCCAGCATCCAGGCCATGTCGCCGGCACTGGCGCACAGCATCGCCCCGGCACCGAACACGGCCAGCGCCAGCAGATAGGCGCGACGCGCCCCCAGGCGGCCCAGCAGCTTGCCCGTCAGGGTGGAGCCGATGATGGAGCTCACCACGAACAGGGTCACGTTCCAGGCGTAATAATCGATACCGCCAATATCACGCACCACCGACGGCAGGATGGTGGTGACGATATGCACGTTGATGGCATGCATGGCCACGCCACCGGTCAGGGCCACCGCGCGCCAGCCATGGCGGCGGCCCAGCAGCTCGCTCCAGGAGGCGCTGGCGGGGGCCGCGGCCGGATGGACGTCGGTGGAGGAAGAGGGAGAAGTCGTCATGGCGTATCCTTGGCCACAGGGGGCGGGAGTGGAATTCGGGCACAGGTCCGTATCGACATTTGGTCGGACCCGGCATAATATGCAAGCAAATACTTGGCTAATTCATCGCCATGGTAGAACCAGACGAACAATTAAACAAGTAAACACTTGGAAAATATCCGATGAGCGAATCGATACAGGACGGCCCCAGCACCCCCGAGCGCATCCTGCTGCGCCTGAAGACACGCGGCCCGGCCGCCACCGCCGAACTGGCCCGGGAGCTGGGCATGAGCGCGGAGGCCGCGCGCCAGCAGCTGCAGAAGCTGGCCGCCGACGGCCTCATTGCCGGGCGCCAGGCCGACACCGCCGCGCGCGCCGGCCGGCCGCGCCAGGACTGGGAGCTGAGCGCCACCGGCCATGCGCGCTTCCCCGATACGCATGCGCAACTGACGGTGCAACTGCTGGGATCGATCCGCCAGCTGTTTGGCGAACCCGGACTGGACAAGCTGATCAATCAACGCGAAGACGACATGCGAGCGCAATATCTGCGCCTCTGCGCCGACCTGCCCACCCTCCCGAAGAAGCTGGAAAAACTGGCCGACATCCGCAGTGCCGAAGGCTACATGGCCAGGGTAGAGAAGGAAGGCAAGGACTGGCTGCTGATCGAAGACCACTGCCCTATCTGCGCCGCCGCAATGACCTGCCAGGGCTTCTGCCGTTCGGAGCTCCAGCTCTTTGGCGAAGTGCTCGGCAGCGAGGCCGGGATCACCCGCGAGGAGCACCTGCCGGCCGGAGCAAGACGCTGCGTCTACCGCATCCGTCGCATCGCCGCCGGCTGAGTCCGGCGGAAGTCCCTCGGCGCCAACAAACTGCGCTGAACGCCCCCGATCTGTGCGAACATCCCCAGCGCTGCGCCGCATCGGGGGATGCCGGCCGGCGACCTGCCACCGCCACGCTTATTCAAAAGGGGAAGCCATGCCACCAGATAAAACTGATTTCGACCCGGTCCTGTTCATCACCGACGGTCCCTCGCAAGCCCTGCTCGACCCGAGCCAGTACCCCTACATGTGCAACCAGAACGGCCATGGCCTGCAAAGCCAGACCGTGGTCGGCGAACTCATCACCCTGGCCCAGGAAGCACCGGAACTCGAACGCGGCGCCACCTACCGCGATATCGCCCACTGGCCGCGCAAGATCACGCCCAAGGACTGGCCGGCCTACGAGATCACCGAATTCGACTTCCGCGTTCCCGAGGTCCGCTACGAACCCCTGCCCGCCACCCCGGAAAATGCCCAGGCCTTCGGCGCCACGCTGCTGCGCAGCGGCCAGTGCCTGAGCTTCCCCTATCAGGGACTGGTGATGGCCCAGTACACCTACGGCAAATGGGCCGGCTATGAATCACCCTATCTCGGCGACGGCCGCAGCCGCGAACTGTTGACCTGGAATGCCACCGACCTGGAGTACCACGACTTCGCCCACATCTTTTTCTCGCAGGGCCCCGAACCACTGGTGATCACGGTCGCGCGCTGGCGCCCCTACGTCAATGAAATCAGCCTGGCCGACCTGTGGGTGGAACCGGGCGACGCCCTGGTGATCCCGCCCAAGCGCATGGCGCCGCCACCCACCCCGGGCATGAGCGAGGCCCAGAAACGCCTGCTGGTGGTGGACATGCACAACAACCGCAACTCGGCCCAGGCCTGCCGCCGCTACGACGGCCCGCCCGGCCTGGCCACGGTGACCGTGCTGGCGGATGAACAGGTGATGTCGGCGCCGCTGACCCGGCCTTATTACCATGAGGAAAAGCAGCCCACCTGGCATGGCATGTTGCGTTGAACCACGATCTTGGCCAGCGATAGGCATTTCAGGAAAATTGTAATAACATTGTTTTTACATGAGAATTTTGATGTAATAATATTGTATTTACCAGGTGAGAAAAATGAAGACATCCATCCGCAAAATGGGTAACTCGCAAGGCGTACTGATTCCGAAGCCATTTCTGGCCAAGATGGGGATGCTCGTCGATGAAGATATCGACATCGACATCGAAGACGACAAGATCGTGATTCGCAAACTGGAAAAACGCCCGCGTAAAGGATGGGCCGAAGCCAGCCAGAAAATTGCGACGGCACAGGATGACGGCCTTGTCTGGCCCGAATTTGGAAACGATGGTGACAAGGAATTGAAATGGTGATGCGCGGCGAAATCTGGTTAGCCGCGCTCGACCCCACTGTGGGTAGCGAAATCAATAAATCCCGTCCATGCGTCGTCGTTTCGCCGGCAGAGATGCACGATTATCTGCGCACTGTGATTGTGGCTCCGATGACAACAGGCAGTCAGCCCGCCCCGTATCGCGTGCCAATCACGTTCGACAAGAAAAAAGGATTGATTGTCCTGGATCAGATGCGCACGCTGGACAAGGAGCGTTTGATCAGGAAACTCGGGCGCGTAACGGACAAGACGCTCACGGCAACATTGGAAGCGCTGCAAGAAGTCTTCGCCGAATAGCGAAGCAGGAAAAACACGGGGCGCACCGAACTATTTTTGTCATCTGGGGAAACCCGGTTGCAATCATCGTGAGCCTCCACCGTTGTGCTCCCCGCGTGCAGGCATATCTACTGCTGCCCCAACTCCCGATACAACTCATTGGCGCGCATCAGATGCGCGCGCATGGCTTCAGCGGCAGCATCGCCATCGTGCGCGGCAATGGCGTCGACGATGCGCTGGTGTTCCAGCAACGTCAGTTCTTCCGCCCCGGGGGCGCGTACCAGGGTGGTGTAGAACTCACTGGCCCAGCGGAACATCGACTCGACGATGGAAGGGAAGATGGGGTTGCCGCTGATGTCGGCGATCTCGCGATGGAAGGCCATGTCGCGTTCGATGAACTCTTCCAGGTTGACCATCGAAGCGCGGTGCTCGGCGATGGCCTGGCGCAGCCGCGCCACCTGCTCCTCGCTGGCGCGCTCGGCGGCCATGCGGGCGGTACTGGTTTCCAGGAAGACGCGGGCTTCCTTCATGTGCTTCAACATGTCCGGCTTGGTGCGCAAGAGGTGCTGCGCACCGGCGGCGATCTGGGCGATCAGGCGGTCGGCCGTGGGGTCGACCACGCGGGCGCGCTCGCCATGGGCGATCTCCACGAAACCGGAACGCTCCATCGCCTGCATCGCCTCGCGGACCGCCGGGCGGCCCACGCCGTATTGCTCCATCAGGTCGCGTTCGGAGGGCAATTGTGACCCCGGCGGGAATTCACCCTGATGGATGCGATCCATCAGGCGTTCCAGCACTTCCTGGTATAACTTGCGTCGCTGTATCGGTTCCGGCATGGCTGCGCTGTCTCAAAGTATAGGTTTCGTTGGACGCGCACTCTACCATATCTACCGCAATCGCAGGCCCGGCCTGCGATTGCGCCATGCAATGAGCCTAGCTGACGGCCCCCTCCAGCACATCCCCGAAGAAGCTGCGCGCCCCCACCTGCCCCCCTTTGAGCACCAGCTCCAGACCGTCGCGCCGGGCATTGTCCGACCACGCTCGGCACAGGGGCGCGCCCGGAGCCAGTCCGGCGCAGACCGACAGGGCCGTGATGTCCAGGGCACTGGCGACCTCGCCCGAGCTGTCGCCACCGGCAATGGCAATGCGCTGCAGCGACTGTCCAGAATCGCCATCGAGGATGGCACGCATGGTCTCGGCCAGTGCCATGCCGACCTGGCGCGCCGCCTCGCCCCGCGCCAGCCCGGCCTGGGTGGCAATGTCATCGAAACCGGTGACGCCGGGATCGTCCGGCCCCTCAGCCGAAAACACCAGCGGACTGCGTCCGCCAGCGATGGCTGCGCTGGCGGCTTCCGTCAGGCGCGCCAGTTCGGCCGCACGGCGCTCAGGGCGCAGCACGGCCGGCAAATCCATGCGCAGGCAGGCAAAACCATGCTCGCGCGCCCAGGCGATCTGTCCGGCGGTGACTGGTGAACAACTGCCGCTGACCGCCGCAATCACCGGCACCGGGCCGGCCTTGGGCAGGGATGGTTGCGCCGCGATCCAGCCGCGTTCACGCCAGTAGGCGGTGAGCGCATATTGCAAACCCGAGGAAGAAGCGCTGAAGACGCCCCGCCCCCGGCCCTCCCACACCAGCCGTCCGGCCTGGCGCTGGGTTTCGTCGTCGAGCACGTCGATCAGCACCACCGGGGTATCGCTGCCACGCAATGCTTCCAGGCAGGCCTGGGCCGGCCCGGCCCCCTCGCGCAATGGCAGCATGTCCACCAGTTCCAGACGGCGCGCCGTCTGCCGGCGCAGATGCCGGCGCAGGTCGGCCTCGTCCATGGGCGTGACCGGATGGCGCGACATGGTCGGATGCCGGTCCAGTCGATAGCCCTGCCCATCCACCGCAGCAAACAGGTTGCCGAACAGCTGGTAGCGCTTCAGCCGGGGCGCGCCCACCACCATGGGCGACCAGTCGCCGCGCAGGTGGCGCGTACCGATGTCGACGGCGCGCCCGATGGAACCGGTCTCGGGCGAGGAATCGAAGGTCGAGCACACCTTGTACTGCATCACCGGTGCGCCCAGCGCCGCCAGCGCAGTGAAGGCCTGCGGCAAATGTTCCTCCATCCACTGCGGGGAACGTCCACGCGAGGACCCGGCAATGCCAATGCAACGCACCTCGGGAAAGCGCGCCAGCATCGCCGCATCGGGTGTACGCAGAAACAGCACGGTCGGCAGGCCGGCGGCACTCATCACCTCCATGGCATCGGTGGAACCGGTGAAGTCGTCGCCGTAGTAAGACAACAGCAGCCCCTGCGGCAGCTGTGCGCTCTCAGGCAGCAGGCTCATTTCCAGAACCCCAGCGCGGCCTGCAGTGCCTTGTTGTTGCGCGCATGCTGGGCCAGAGGGACGCCTTCGATGGCGGCCACCCAGGCTTCGCGCAACGCATCCACGCCCGCCGCCACCCCCTGCGGATGGCCGAAGATGCCACCGCCAGCGGTATGGATCAGGTCGGCGCAACCGATGGCGGCATAGGTATCGGCCGCCTGCAAGCCGGTCTGCCCGGAGCTGAACACCGGCATCGTGCTGACCATGTCAGCGCCGGCCACCACCGGCTGCAGGACCGAACGCGCTGCCGTGATGACGCTGTCATCGGGCTCGCTGAACTTGTTGCCCAGGCCGTTGACGTGCATGTGATCGGCCCCCGCCAGGCGCCACAGCTGCTGCCAGGGTGCATAGTCCCAGCCCAGTTGCGGGCTGCGCGTGAGATACCCCCAGCCGGCGCGATGCGCGTGGATCGGCAGTTGGGCATGACGGCGCAACTCCTGCAGGCCGACCAGGCCGATGGAATTGAGGACCGCCATGACACTGGTTCCGCCCTCGGCCAGCACCAGGTCGTGGCGACGTCGCATCTGGTCCAGGTCGCCGGTGAGGTTGAAGGCCACCATGACCTTCTTGCCGGTGCGATCGGCGTGGTCGTTGACCACCCGCATCACTGCCCGTACCCGCTCGTCGAAGGGGCAACGGCCACCGTCGGCCTGCAGTTCGTCGTCCTTGATGAAGTCGATGCCACCGGCCACCAGTTCGCGCACCTGCTGGACCGTCTCCTCCACCGACAGGCCGATGCTGGGCTTGATGATGGTACCGATCAGCGGGCCATGTCTCACCCCGCTCAGGCGCCGCGTGCCGTCGATGCCGAAGGCAGGTCCCGGATAAGCGTCCACGAAGGCCTTGGGCAGCACCAACCCGGTCAGGCGCAGGCCGGACACCTGGCGCAGCTCGAACAGGTTGCCCGCCACCGTGGACATCAGGTTGGGCAGCGAGGCACCGGTGTTCTCCAGCGGCCAGGATAGCTCCAGCCGGCATTGCGTATAACGCTGCGCAGGCATGCCGCCCGGCAGGCTGGGCGTGTTGCTGTGGCCGAGAATCTCCAGCTTCTCGACACGGGCGCCGGAGCGCGCCTTCAGTTCCGGCGTCTCGGTGGCCAGCGCCACGAAGGTCCCGCTGGATTGCTCCCCGGCGATGACCTCGGCCGCGCGCGCCGGATCATCCCCGGTTTCCAGCCAGTAGCTGGCGTAGATGCGTTCCATGCCCACTCCCTCAGGTGATGCGGCGGATGCTCTCCGCGATCTCGTCATGCTCGAAGACCTTCAGCCAATCGTCGCGCAGCAGGCGCGGCAGACCGTTCTGGATGGCCTTGTTGCAGGCATCCGAGAAGGCGCCGGGAATTTCCTTGAAGATCACCGCGCCCAGGATGTTCATGTGCCCCAGCAGGAAATCGCGGGCCGCCTCTTCCGGCACGCCGCGACGCACGGTCTCGTCCATGGCCTGCTTCATCGCATAGAGCAGCGTGGCACACACGGTCTCGGAGAGGCCCGGTTCCAGGATCGCCATCTGCTCCACCGTCAGGCGATAGCTGCGCAGGATGGGCTGGTAGATCACCTTGGCCACATCCTCGCCCAGGTCGAAGGCCGAGTCCGGCCCCTGCATCAGGGCGCTGGTGATGGATTGCTTGGCGGCGCCGCCACCGAAGAAATCGCGCCGGCCTTCCGGCGTGGTCTCATCGTTGAAGATGGGCGGGTGGCAAGGGTGGGCCACGAAGTAGACCAGGTCCGGGCGGTCCGGCAGATGGCCGGCAAAGGGGGCGGCCGCATCCAGCGTCATCACCATCACGCCAGCGCGCAGCTTGGGCGAAATCTCGGCGGCGATCTTGCCGATCAGGGTGTCGGGCACGGCCAGGATGACCACATCCACGTTGTCCAGCGCTGCATCGATGCTCACGCAATCCACGCCGACCTCGTCACGCAGGCGCTGCTGGCCCACCTGGCTGACTTCCACATGAGAAACCTGGTAATCCGATTTCTTCAGATTCTTTGCCAGGCGCACGCCCATCTTGCCGCCTGCGCCGAAGAGTGCGATCTTTTCCTTCATATTTCTTCTCCTATCGTCATTTCAGTTCTGCAAAGTTCCGGTCGGCCAGGCCAACTGGCCGCTGGCCGACCGGCGGGTTTATTCGGCGATCACGCGGCCCTGCAACTCGGCCGCCTCTTCCCGCGATCCCGCGCCGATGGCGAAGATCACCAATGCCGACACCGCCATCAGCGCCCCCACCACGAACATCGGTGCCTGGTAGGAACCGGTGGCGTCCTTGATCGCACCGGTGATGAAGGGCGCCATGAAGCCCGCCACATTGCCCACCGTATTGATGAGCGCGATGCCGGCGGCGGCGGCCGCACCGGAGAGGAAGCGCGCCGGGATCGACCAGAAGGTCGGCAGCGCCGAGAAGATGGCGCAGGCCGTGACCGTGATGGCCATGACGGTGGCTGCCGGACTCTGCATGTACAGCGCGGCCGGGATGCTGACGGCGCCCAGCAGCGCCGGCAGGCCCACATGCCAGCTGCGCACGCCGCGCCGGGTGGCGTCACGGCTCCACAGGAACAGCGCGATCGCCGCCGGCAGGTAAGGAATGGCGGTGATCAGGCCCTTCTGGAAGACGTTGAATTTGGCGCCGAACTGGGTCTCGAAGCCGCCGATGATGGTCGGCAGGAAGAAGGCCAGCGCATAGAGCCCGTAGATCAGTCCGAAATAGACCAGCGAGAGCATCCACACCCGCGGATTCTTCAGCGCCGCCCCGGCGTGGGCCACCTGCTCCACGCGCTTGCCGTTCTGCTCGGCCTGCAGGGCGCCGGTGAGCCACTTGCGTTCGGCCTCGTTGAGCCATTTGGCTTCGCCCGGCTTGTCGGCCAGGTAGAACCAGGCGATCACCCCGACCACGATGGCCGGCAGCGCCACCCCGGCGAACATGATGCGCCAGCCTTCCAGCCCGAACAGGCCATGTGCCTCGATCAGCAGGGCCGCCACCGGTGCGCCGATGACGATGGTCAGTGGCTGGGCCAGGTAGAACAGCGCCAGGATGTGGCTGCGATGCCGGGCCGGCACCCACAGGCTCAGGTAGAGGATGGCGCCGGGGAAGAAGCCGGCCTCGGCCACGCCCAGCAGGAAGCGCAACACATACAGCCCCTCCACACTGCTGACCCAGGTAAAGAGCAGCGCCACGATGCCCCAGGTCACCATGATGCGCGCCAGCCAGCGGCGCGCGCCGTACTTGTGCAGGGCCAGGTTGCTGGGGATTTCCAGCAGCACGTAGCCGATGAAGAAGACCCCGGCGGCAAAGCCGAACTGGGCGGCCGTGAGCGCCAGGTCACGGCTCATGCCATTGGGGCCGGCAAACGAGATCGCCGTGCGATCCAGAAAGTTGATGAAAAACATCAGGCCCACGAAAGGCACCAGCCTCATCGCGACCTTGCGGATGGCCGATCTTTCGACGGCACTCTGGGTGGTCTCCATTTTTTGTCTTGTCTCCTGTCGGGTTGAGAGGCTGCGCCTGTTCAACGACAACCTCTCCGGGTTTCGCCAGGGACTGCGGGGGCTGTGCGCCTTGCGGTCGCCTGGCTGCCTTTGGTTGTTTCCTTATTGTTTCTCTATTAAGACCAGGCGACAGATAAAGACGACGAATACAATTCTGCCAACTGGTATAATCACTATACCATCACTCCAGTTTGGAAGAATTGAAAAATTTCACATTGTCGATGAATGTCGCGCGTCTCTTTTGTTGTTTAATGGAAATAATTTGACGTTTTTGCTAACCTCGGCCATTCGTCATTTTGGGGAGACAGGACATGCTGCGCAGAACACTCATCGCACTTTCACTGGTACTGCTGGGTGGATGCACCGCCATGGCAGACAAGTCACAGAAATTCGCTCAACCGGAGACGGTCATTGACGCGGTGGTGCTGACGATGAATTTCGGGGATATCTCGAAGATTCCCGCCAAGATGTCGGCACAGGTCGATCCGTACCAGAATGACTATGTACCTGCCTTGAAGACACGGGTACCAGCGACCTTCGAAAACAATGGCATCCGGGTTCTCACGCCCACACAGGCCAAAGCCGCAATCTCCTCACGCAATCGCTATGAAATCCGAATCGACGCCGCGACTTTTTCGCAGAGCTATACGAAGGACAGCTGGGTACACTTTGATTTATTGTTGTGGGATCGTCAGCTACGCAAAAAGATATGGGCAGGCCGCACCCAGCTCAGCGTAACGTCCGATCAGCCCCTACTGCGCTCGGAGAAAGTCGCCGGAGATATCCTTAACAGCCTCAACCGTGAAGGTCTCATCCAGCTCAAGCAGGGATATGCGGTCGATGCCCGAGGCGAAAGGATTACCGATGTTTCGAAATTTTCCACCGACCGCTGACTACGGCAACGGCTGTTGCAACAGCCGCACCAGCGCCTCCCCCGCCCCCGACAACTGCCCCCCTTTGCGGGTGACGATGCCGATGGTCTGCGACATCGAGCGCAGCTTCACCGGCAGGATGCGCAGCATCCCGCGCCGGACGAACATCTCCGCCACCGCTGTGGGCAGGATGGACACCATGTCCGTCCCCTGCTGCAGCAGCGCCACTGTCACGAAGGTCGATGCCGTGGAAATGGCATTGCCCGGCATGGCCACCCCGGCCAGGTCCATCTCGCGCTCCAGCACCGCGTGCAGCGGCATGTGGCTGGGATAGGTCACCCAGCGATAGCCGGCCAGCGCCGCCAGCTGCAGCTGCCTGCCACGCGGGCGCGGATGCTCGGCCGACACCACCACCGACAGTGGCTCTTCCGACAGGGTCTGATAGTGATACTTGCCGGGATGGTCCGAGACGCTGGCGCGGGCCACCAGCAAGTCGAGATGGCCCTCGTCCAGCAAGCCCAGCAACTGCACGCTGGTATCTTCCACGATCTCGATGCTGAGCTCCGGATGGCGCCGTTGCAGCGCATCCACCGCCGGCACCACCATCTCCGGCACGGCCCCCATCACCGCCCCGATGGCCAGCCGGCCACCGCGCCCGGAACGCAGTTGCGCCATTTCCTCGCATAGCGAACCCAGGTCGGTGGCCATCAGGCGCGCATAGCGGATCACGCAATGGCCGAACTGGTTGGGGATCAGGCCGGACTTGGTGCGTTCGAACAATTGCGCATCCAGCATCGATTCCAGCTCGGCCAGCGACTTGCTGGCCGCCGACTGCGTCATGGCCAGGGCGCTGGCGGCCTTGTGCAGGGATTTGTGTTCGTCCAGGGCGATCAGCAACTGCAGCTGCTTCATGCGCAGGCGGGACAGCAGACTCTGGAAGCTTTGCAGGCTGGGCGTGGGTTTCATGGGTGATTCCAAAAAGCGATCACATGATGGAAAGTCTTCACTATACAGCCCCGGAGGGCGCACGTATATTGATCGCCATTGCAAGCCGCCATCCACCGATGGCCCACGACAACCATGACGGAGACTCCATGAGCACCCCCATCTACCGCGGCGTATTCCCGGTCGCCCCCACCATCTTCGACGAACACGGCCAGCTCGACCTGGAAGGCCAGAAGCGCGCCATCGACTTCATGATCGATGCCGGCTCCAACGGCCTGTGCATCCTGGCCAACTTCTCCGAGCAGTTCGTGCTCTCCGACGAGGAGCGCGTGCAGGTGCAGAACACCGTGCTGGAACACGTCGCCGGACGCGTGCCGGTGATCGTCACCACCACCCACTTCGGCAGCCAGATCTGCGCCGAGCGCAGCCGCGCCGCGCAGGATGCGGGCGCCGCCATGGTCATGGTGATGCCGCCCTACCACGGCGCCACCTTCCGCGTGTCCGAAAAGCAGATCCATGAATTCTATGGACGTGTGTCGGACGCCATCGATATTCCCATCATGATCCAGGACGCACCGGTGGCCGGCACCCCGTTGTCGGCGCCCTTCCTGGCACGCATGGCCAAGGAAATCGAAAATGTTTCCTACTTCAAGATCGAAACCGCCGGCGCCGCCTCCAAGCTGCGCGATCTGATCGAACTGGGCGGTGACGCCGTGGTCGGTCCGTGGGACGGCGAGGAAGCCATCACCCTGATCCCCGACCTCGATGCCGGCGCCACCGGCGCCATGACTGGCGGCGGCTACCCGGATGGCATCCGCAAGATCGTCGACGCCTACATGGCCGGCGACACCGAAAAGGCCGCCGAGCTCTACATGCACTGGCTGCCGCTGATCAACTACGAGAACCGCCAATGCGGCCTGGCCGCCTGCAAGGCGCTGATGCTCGAAGGCGGCGTGATCAAGTCCGACATGCTGCGCCACCCGCAGGCACCGATGCACCCCAAGGTGCGCGAAGGCCTGCTGCGCGTGGCCCGTCGCCTGGACCCGGTGGTGCTGAACTGGGGCAAGTAAGTCGACCTGCGCGCATGAACACATGACAGACCGGTAGCTATAGCGACTGACCGTTCATCCAGAAAAATCGCCGCCCGTGCAAGTTGCAGGCGGCGATTTTCTTTTGGCTATTGCGAAATCCGTCGGAAATCACCCGGCCCGGCCTGGCCCCTTCAGTTCATTTCGGATCTTCATCCCGCAGACAGGACGAACGGGTATACAAAGCTTGAAGATACCCTGATCGGACGGCAAGTCAATGTGATCAGTTACGGTTCCGTAATGGGGAACGCTTCTCTGATGGGAACAGATGTTGATCAGGCTAGGGAGGTGGCAACGTTCAGGAGTAATAATTGCGGAGGGTTGAGTGCAGCTGCATGTGACGGACTTGTAAGGGATGCGATAAATTATCGTCTTCTGCGAGTGGCTGCGTTGTCAGCGGTTGCAGCCGCTACCCCGGCTTTACTAGGCGAGGCGAGAAAGCTTGTCCAGCCAAAGGAAAAGTCGCCGGCTATTATTCCTGATCGTGATCGATATACTGCCGATCAGGATTTGCCAAATGTATATTCCGACCCACAAGTCGCCAAAATTTACTTTGGGCAAGAGAGAAAATACTGGAGTACTTCACCACAAAATTTTCTCGGGAATATGGTGTATCAGCGAGACGATCTTATCGATCCAGAGCGAGTAGATGCTAAAACTGGAAAGACTAATCTTGAACTCATGCAAGCTGGGAGAGCGCCAATCGGAAGCGATGGAAATCCCATTAATTTGCATCACATGCTGCAATCCCAAGATGGTCCGATCGCAGAAGTAACGCAGTCGTTTCATCGACAGAATTTTTCAGCAATACATATAAATGCGGGTTCAGATATTCCGTCCGGAATAAATAGAAGCGAATTTAATACTTGGCGAAGTAACTACTGGAAAAATAGAGCAAGTGACTTTAGGTGAAAAAATGGACCGAAACTTGGTAAAGGCAATAACGGATTTAGAAAAAGTGTCAGCGGGCGAGGTGATTAAAGTGCCTGCGCCCGATGATCGATTGATTGATGAGTATGAGAAAAAAACTGGATTTAAGTTTAACGACGATTATCGGTACTTCTTAAAGAAAGCCAGCATCATTTTTTATGGAAACATTGAGCCATTGATTTTAACGAAGGAGCTTAATGTAAGGGGAGAGTTATTACAGGAAATTCGCGCCGCCCAACGGTTGGGAGTTCCTTTGGATTGGTTGCCAATATGTGAGGACAATGGAGATTATTACTGTCTTGACCAAGCTGGTCGGGTCAGATTCTGGAGTGGAAATGGCGTAAGTTTAGAGGCTTGGGAAACGCTTGCTGAGTGGGTCAATGACGTATGGCTGGGTGCCAATTAATAAAGCCTCTGATTTGTAGTTTCCCGGAAAGACTTTTTAAATATGTATTACTTAATTATTTGGGATAAAGAGCTAGCCTCCACTGGTCAAGATGGATGTCTGAGAAAACTTGAGATCCCAATCGACTTGGCGAAATATTTATTCCGGTTAGAAGGTGGAAGTTTTCCAGTCCTGTCTCAACTAAGTTTTGATGACTACGATTTATTTTCTGATACTCAGCTTGAATTGCTTATTCAAGAATTGAAGAATGTTCGGGCCGCCGATCTATCCACCACCGATCAAATTAACTCAATGGTGCAATTAATCATCGATGCCAAGTCGTTAGGGAAAAGCATCTTGTTTGATCCGTTTCGCAGAGGCTAGTTAGATGAAATAGCGGTGAAGTTGTTAGGCGCTGGAGAAGTACACAAGTAACTCAGAGTAATCGCTACAACATATGTAAAAGTAAGTGAGGGAACAGTACGAGCGTCAACGTAAGGAACTCCAGGAAGCCTATGAAGAAGCTACGCTGGAGCTGTGTGCCAGAAAAAATGACGCCCTTGTTGGACGAGGAAGACCAGTAATCGAGACCATCCGCCAGGGACTCAAATAAGACGGTTTCGATGTGGAAATCAGCAAGATCTGCGCGTGGCTTGGCATTCCCTGGGGCAGCGCTTGCTACAGGTCTTTGAAGGTCGAGCCCAAGGTGCAGGAACGCTTTGCAGAACCTATCCGCAAGATGATTCTGGTGGAAACGTCCTTCGGTCTATCGCACGTTGGCCGGCCTGCTCGGGTTCGACAAGAACACGGTGCGGAGAATCTTCCAGATCAAAGGTTGGCTGGTCAAGCAGAACGTCACGCTGGCCGACGGCAGCACGCAAGAGGTGCTGGTGCCGCAGGTCTACCTGCATGCGGCCAATTTGCAGGTGACCGGGCAAGGCACGCTGATCGCCGGCAACGACGTGGCCTTCCAGGCGGCGCAGGATATCGTCAACAGCGGCGGCACGATTGCCGGGCGGCAGAGCGTATCGCTGGCGGGCAATAATGTGCAGAACCTGGGCGGGCGCATCAGTGGCAACACCGTGGTACTGGCTGCCGCACAGGACATCAACAACCTCGGCGGCACCATCGATGCGCGCAACACCGTGGTGGCTACCGCTGGCCGCGACATCAACAG
The DNA here is from genome assembly GCF_015767275.1 of Herbaspirillum sp. AP02. Taxonomy (GTDB): domain Bacteria; phylum Pseudomonadota; class Gammaproteobacteria; order Burkholderiales; family Burkholderiaceae_D; genus Herbaspirillum. The sequence goes on along the minus strand of NZ_JADWMY010000003.1, from coordinate 206,177 downwards.
CGTCGCCACCACGGTCGCCACCACCAACGCGGTCACCAGTGGCACCAACATCAACCAGAATGCGTCGATCTCCGTTTCGGAACCCGGTGGAACGCTCACCGCCGTGGCGGGCCGCGACATCAACCTCAAGGCTAGTGGCACAACCGCTAAAGCTCAAATTCCCAATTAGCGAAAGATAATATGAAATTACCTGTTTATATTGCGGAGCAAATACAGGAGCGGCTGGCTTCATTGGCAGTGGACTGTGATTACGCAAGGACATTTTATCAACGTATGCCTAGCGAAATTGACGTTGAGGCAAGGTGGAAGTTATCGCTGGAAGTTCTTTACCGTCTGTTCCTTTGCTCTCTGATTGTTCCTGGACACTATCGACGTCAAATCAGCATGTTACGTTCAGAAAAGGTATCGGAGAAATTATTCCAAGACTGTAAGGGCTATCTTCTTTTGTTAGCGGAGACTGACCCAGAGTCTGTTCATATTGAAGACTACGTGGTTTGGCAGGAATGGGATTTATGTATCGGAGAGATGGGTAAAGAGCTTCTTCGAAAGCATCAGATTTTCGATTCGAATTCGGCCTTAAGTAATGATTTCATAGCGGATATTGAGAAACTATTTAGCGAAGAAGGTGTTGGTTGGGATGATGCGCCGCTGTTAAAAAAATAAAGGAATTCCTCCCTCTGTAAATCCAATTAAAAACGGTAGTTCCTGGGGTGCAAAATTGCCAGATGGGACAGTTGTGACGTACAGGGTAGGAGGTGACTTTTCTGGTAAGGCTGATTTGGCAACAGCGACAGTTGAGATTAATGATCCTTCTGTCCGTGCAGCAAATAACGGCGAAATAGAAAAATTTAAATTCCCAGGAATGTGATTTGTATAAATTGAATATGAATGCCCCTATTCAGCGGCAGTTGATTGTTGCAGCGCTAGACGATTTTTCTCCTAACGGTACGCTTTCTGAGGCTTGTGGCGGACAGTACGGCGAAACTCCTGATGAATGGGCAATTGCTGTCACGGATTTTATTTATAACGCAATGGGGCTGGGATTGTTAGAGCCGATGCAAAGTCTGCATGGTTTTGAAAACGCAACGTGAAGATGGAATACAAATGGGCCTATGTAATTCAAGACAGAATGAAAACTATGGAAATGGGGCCGGAGATTCTGTCGCCTAGTTATTTTGTCGGTGGAGTTTTGTAATGACCCAGCGAAACCTGCTCACCTCAAGCAGCTAATGTAATGACCCACCAAAACCTGCTCCCCCTCGCTTTAGAACTCCCCTGCATCGCTCCCGCCATCCCCCAACCAAGCCACATCACCCTCCCCCGCATTCTGTGTCATCCTTACCGCCCGCCTTCCCCATTGCCCAAGGAGTCGATCTTGTCCCATCCCAGCCACTTCCGCCCCGTCGCCCTGGAACACGCCAGCCGCCTGGTCAACCACGGCCCCACGGTGCTCATCACCGCTGCCCATGGCGGTCGGCGCAACATCATGGCGGCCGCCTGGTCCATGCCGGTGGAGTTCACGCCGCCGCGCATTGCGGTGGTGATCGACAAGAGCACCCATACCCGCGAACTGATCACGCAATCGGGCAGCTTCGGCATCATCGTCCCGGGTGCCGCGCAGATGGATCTGACCTATGCCGTGGGCAGCGAAAGCGGTCGCGATGCCGACAAGTTCACGCGCCACCATATCGATGCCGGCATCGGCCCGGTACTGGGCATGCCGGTGCTGGAACAAGGTTGCGCTGCCTGGCTGGAGTGCCGCTGGATCCAGGAGAGTCATTCCGAACAGGCCTATGACACCTTCTTCGGCGAAGTGGTCGCCGCGGCTGCCGATGTCCGCATCTTCGAAAACGGTCACTGGTCCTTCACCGATGCCAATGCCGATCTACATACCCTGCACCACCTCGGCGCCGGCAAGTTCGTGGTGGCCGGCAACCAGCGCCAGGCCCGGCTGGACTGAGCGCAACGATGGCCTGACCGGCGTATGTCTTGACACTTCCCTGACGTTATCCTGACGTTAGGCTGACACCCAGGCCACGCCCAGCAAGCCTTTCCGGACGGCGCTATAGTCTGACGACACGTAGTCCCTTCAACCGTCGTCCCCCCTCCGGAAAACATCATGAACCAGCCAGCCGCCATCCTCGCCACCCCCACCCTTGACATCACGCTTGACCAGTTTCGCGACACCATGCTTGCACTCGGCTACGACGAAGTCGTGGAACGACACTGGGATGGTGGCACTGTCCTCGACACCCATACCCACCCCTTCGAAGCCAATGCCCTGGTGGTGCAAGGCGAGATGTTCCTGACCCTGAAGGGCAGTGCCGAACGCCGCCTGGTCGCGGGCGACCGCTTCCAGGTGCTGCCCGGCACGCCGCACAATGAACGTTACGGCGATGCCGGCGCGACCTACTGGGTGGCGCGCAAGAACTGAACAGACGGAAGCCGCGCGCCAAGCGCGGCCCGTTGCCCGATCAATGGACCCGTATCGCTTCGGTGAAGCAATAGCCCATGCCATGCAGGGTGCGCAGGGGCAGGACGCCCATGTTGCTTTCTCGCCATTTGCGACGAAGACGGCTCACGGTCTTTTCCAGCACGCGCTCGTCGAAGCTGATCCAATCGATTCCGAAGGCATTCGCGATGGTGCAACGGTCCGCAGCATGCCGTGAGCTGTGGGCCAGCACGCGCAGCAATGCAACCTCGCGCACGTTGATCTCCACGGCATCATGTCGGGGTGCCCGCAAAGTGCGCGCCTTGGTATCGAGCCGCCAGACATCGGGGGCGACCCGACGTAGCAGTACATCGATATAGGCGTTGAGCAGGTCGGCCTCCTCCGGTCTGGCTTCACAGAAGTCGGCGCCACGTTGCAGCCCGGCTACCCGCTGGGCCGCGGTCTCCTCCTGTCCAGCCAACAGCAGGATGCCCATCCCTCCATGCGCGGCACGTAGTTTTTCGGTCACCGTGTATCCCGTACCACTGGCTTGTCCAACGTCAACGATGGCGATGTCGCAATCCTGCATCGGCGTCAGCAGCTGATCGCCATCAGCCATCACGCTGTGTACCTTGTGTCCCTGCTGCTCCATCAGCTTGCGTATCGCGTGAGAGCTGCGGTTCTGCTTGGGCGTCATGATTTCTTCGATCAATAAAATATTGGCCATTGAGGCTACTCCTTCTAACTCAAACGCATCCCTGAGCGACCCGATCGAAAAAAAACTAAGGAAATCCGATCGGACCGGATCTGCCAACGCGCCCTTTCCCTTTTCGAATCAGGGCTCCGGGCTTGGCGTTTAAGGAATTTACCGAAGAAAACTTAGATTTTCACGTATCCACTTTTGCTTCCTGTACCGATCTTTATTCACGACGGAAAAATTTTTTTCGCCAGCCTCTTTCCATCGATTCTGACTGGCTGATCATGGAAGGTATTGCCGGAATGTGCTATGGCGACATCACTTCCTGCAGCGTGAACGCGACGCCCGCCGACCGAAAAAAATTCGGACTGCCCTCGTCGTATTTTTGCCGGCCGTCCTCATTGTTTTGATGGCGGGAAAAATATGTTCCCGAATGGCATTTTTGCGTCGTTGCCCGTCCATTTCGCGGTAACTTCCGAACACTCATCACGAGGTGAACATGATCTACAGAACCTTTCATACGACACATACACACACCGGCCCGTTAGCCGGACAACGCATCCTGGTCGTCGATGACGTCGAGGAAGACCGCATGCTGCTCTCGGATTTCCTGCTGCGTCAGGGGGCGCGACTCTATGTCGCGCACGATGGACAGGACGGCTACCGCAAGGCGCAGACCGTGCGGCCCGACCTGATCCTGATGGACATCCGCATGCCGGTCTACGATGGGCTCACGAGCTGCCGCCTGCTCAAGGCCAATTCGGGCACCCGAAACATCCCGCTGATCTTCCTCTCGGCCGCCGACGCCAGCGAAGAAAAGGTCACCGGCCTACAGGCCGGCGCGGTGGACTACGTCACCAAGCCGTTCGACTTCGAGGAAGTGCGATTGCGCCTGTGCGTGCATCTGCGCTCATCGGTGCACGGGGAGCTGGCCGGTGCCATCTCGGGTGTGGCCGAGGCACCGGGCATGTACGGCAGCAGTCCCACGAACGCCACGCCGGCGACGCTGGGGACTTCGATTAGCTCCAGCAATTTCGACACCGTGCTGTTCGAGGCAGCCCGTCGGCTAATGCTGGAAAAACTCGACCAGCCGATGAGTCTCACTGCGCTGGCGACCGCCGTGGGCACCAATGCACGCCGGCTCTCCAGCGCCTTCAAGCATTGCACCGGCGTGACGGTATTCGACTTCCTGCGCGAAGAGCGCATGAAGGAGGCAAGACGCCTGCTCTCGGAAAGCACGCTGGAAATCGGTGCCATTGCGCTGGCCCTGGGCTACAGCAACACGGCCAACTTCTCCACGGCATTCCGCGATCGCTTCGGCATGCCACCAAGCCATTTCCGCCGCTAGCGACCACGATGATCCGCTTGCCCCGATGGTGGCTACTGCCTTTGCTGTGGGCCGTGCTGGCCTGGCCCACCGCTGCGTGCTCGGCGCAGGCCATCGACCTGGCCCGGGTGCAGCACGGCATCTTCATCACGCAGAAGCTGCAATTGCTGCGCGATGAGGGAGGTACTCTGCAGTTGTCCTCTGCCCTGCAGAGTATGCGGTGGGAAGACATCGATGTCGCCGCCCTGCAGAAGGGCTATAGCGAAGACGTATTCTGGTTGCGCGGGCAACTGCGCAACGACAGCCCCGTCCCCGTCACGCGCTGGCTGGCCATGGGATCGGCGCGCCTGCAGGATGTGCGACTGCAACTCTCGGAGCCGCTCGCGACGGTCACACCCGGGGCCGGAGTACGCTGGCAGCCGCCGCAGCACGCCGGCACGCTCTACTCCCTGACGCAGCGCGAAGTGCATGGTCGCACCGCCCTGTTTGCACTGACGCTGGCACCGGGAGAGCAACGTACGGTGGTACTGCGGGTGGCCGGCAGCTCCCTGATCGAGCTGGGCGTGACGCTGTGGGAACCTGCCGCGTTCCGGGAAGAAGAAGGCCGCGAGCTGGCCATCCAGGCCTTCGTCATCGGCATAGCACTGGTGCTGGTGACGTATGCGCTGATCCAGGGCGCGATGTGGCGCGATCGCGGTTTCGTGCTGATGGGGGTGTGGATCTTGGCGGCGCTGGTCTTCGTCCTCAGCTTCCAGGGCTATCTCTACCTCTACCTGCTGTCTGGAGGCGGCACCTGGCTGGTATGCGCACCCGCCACGCTGGGCTGCCTGACCACCGTGTTCCACCTCAGGATGAGCTATGCACTGGTCAGTCTGGAACAGCTGCTACGCTGGGAACGGCGTTGGAAATGGATCTACGACGTCATGAGCGCGGTGCTCATCGTGGTGACCGCATGGACCGCAGTGGGCGACTACCGCGACAGTGCCCCGGTGGCCAATGCCAGCGCCGGCATCTGCTATCTGGTGTGGGTGATATCGATGCTGCATGGCTGGTACCACGGACTGGACAATGCCCGCTTACTGACCGTGTCCTTCGGGCTGGCCTGGGCGGGGCTGTGGCTGAAGATGCTGGAGCTCAATGGCCTGGTCGAACACAGTATCCTGCCGGACTGGCACTTCGCCACCCTGTTCCAGCTCGGCCTGCTCTGCGTGGCCACCACGGTGGTGGCCGGGCGGGCGCTGCAACTGCATCGCAAGTACGAGCAGATGCAGTGGTCCATGCTCTACATGCGCGTGCACGAACAGCTCAAGCTGGAACAGGCGGTCAGCCATCGCACCAGCGAATTGCGCGCTGCCCTGGAGGCCGCCGACCGGGCCAATCAGTCCAAGAATGGTTTTTTCACCGGCATCAGCCACGATCTGCGCACCCCGCTGACCTCCATCCTCGGCTTTGCCGACGTACTGCAGGGCGCCGGCGGCGAACCAGGCCGGTATGGACGCATCATCGTGCGCAGCGCCCGCCACATGCTCTCCATGATCAATGACCTCATCGACTACGCCCGCGGCGACCGCATGGACCTGCCGCAACCCAAACCCCTGTATGCCCATGGGCTGCTGCACAACATCGGCCAGGAAGGCGCCGCCCTGGCCCGGCGGCAGCAGAATGATTTCTGCCTGAACGTCTCGCCGGCCCTGCCGCCGGTGCTCAAGATCGACGCACCACGGCTGCGCCGCATCCTGGGCAATCTGCTCGACAACGCCGCCAAGTACACCCGTGAGGGCAGCATCAGACTGGAGGTCGACTGGCAGGCGACAGCCGTGACCTCCGGCCTGGGCATCATGGAAATGCGGGTCAGCGATACCGGCAGCGGCATCCCGCTGCATTATCAGGCGTGCGTGTTCGAGCCCTTCGAACGGGCTGGAGCCGACCGCTCGCAACCGGGTATCGGCATGGGCCTGGCCCTGGTACGCCAATGGATACAGCAGATGGGCGGACAGATCGTCCTGCGCAGCCAACCCGGCCAGGGCACCACCCTGACCCTGCAACTGCCGGCCACCCTGGCCAGCGAACGGGACATCGCCCGTGATGACTGCCGCGAAGGCAATGGCGCGCATGCCCTCATCGACGGCGCGGGCTGTCTGTTGCTGGTGGTAGAAGATAGTCCCGACATCGCCGACCTGCTGGTGGAGCAGCTCGAGATGCTCGGTTTCGAGGTGGACCTGCATGCCGACGGCGAGACCGCCATGGCGCGCATGGCACAGGCCGGCGCGCCCATTCCGGCGCTGGTGCTGACCGACTATCTGCTGCCCGCTGCCGATGGCGGCGATGTCCTGCGTGCGACCCGCCAGCACCTGCCGGGGGTGCCGGTGCTGTTGCTGTCGGCGACCGCGCGGCCGGAATCCAACCGGGCCGATCACATGGCATTCGATGCCAGCCTGCTCAAGCCGGTCAATTTCATGGAATTGCAGGAAACCCTGGCGCGCCTGCTGGAGCTGCCGCCGCTTGCGCCCACAGCGGTGGCGCCGGTGGCGGCCGGGCGATCCATGATGCCGCCGCAGGAAAGCCTGCAACATGCGCGCGAGCTTATCGACAGTGGTGCAGTCTCGGATTTGCTGGACTGGTGCGAGGAGCTGCTGCTCCAACATCCGCAATGTAAGGATTTCCAGGCCAGGGCCAGTCAGTTGCTACAGAGCGGCGACCTGTCCGGGCTGGCGGCCTTGTGCGATCCGACGCTCGACCCGCAGAACGGATCGGAATCGCAAGCGCTGCATTGAGCGGGGGCTGGCGATGATGCTCCCGCATTCATGCGCCCTGGCACGGGTCCGCTTAGGGTCCGCCTACGGGTCCACTTGCCAATCCACTTACTCGCCGCCACTCCCGCTGCCGGCTTCCACCGGCGTGGCTGACTCCTCTCCGCCACGCGCCCGTTCGGCATTGCGCTGGTTGATCTGGTATTGCAGTTCGGCGTGTTCGTAGGCCAGTTGTTCTTTCGGCGAGCGGCTGCAGGCGCCCAGCGTCAGCACCGTGGCGGTCACGAACAGCAGCAGGAGGGGGGCTGGTCGGGGCATCTGGATGATCTCCATCGTTATATTTCTGCCCGGCAATATACTCCTCGCCAATCCTCACCGCAAGCGCTGCCATGGCGTTAGCGCGGCACGCTCCGGTCCGCCAGGCAGGCCTTTGCGCCGATGCGACCGATCCGGCCCAGGTGGGTGAAGCCAAAACCGATGCCGTACTTCATGCCATCGCCAAGGGCCCGGGCCGGACCGCATGAGCCCGGGCATGCAGGCACTGGTGCAGCGCTGGCCGCAACTGGACCCGGCGCATCGCGCCCTGCGCACCGACAGCGACCTGGCACAGTTGAACCTGATTCGCGCCGGTGCCGGCATCTGCCTGTTGCCGCAGCAGTTCAGCCTGCCGCTCGATACCTGGGCGGTGATGCATGAAGACCTGCGCCACCATCCGCGCTGCAGCAAGGTCTTCGAAGCGCTGGTGGCCGGCCTGTCGGCCTATCTGGCGACCCCGCTGACGGCCACCGGCTGCCCCCTCAACCGCGGGCCGCGATCCAGTCCCAGGTATCGGCGGCCGACATGGGACGGGCGATGCCATAGCCCTGCCCGTATTCACAACCCAGGTGCTGCAGGATGCGCCGGCATTTCTCGGTCTCCAGACCTTCGGCCACCACCGCGAACCCCAGCTTCTGGCCGAGATGGATCATCGACGGTACGATCTGCTGGTCCGAATAATTGCTTTCCATGGTGCGGATGAAGGACTGATCGATCTTGAGGTAGTCGGCGGGAATGTTCTTGAGATAGCTCAGGTTGCTGAAGCCGGCACCGAAATCGTCGATGGCCACCTTCACCCCCAGCCGCTTGATCTCCTGGATCTTGCCGTAGAGCTTTTCCGGATTCTTGCTCATCGCGCTTTCCGTGAACTCGATCTCGATCAGCCCGGCCGGCAGGCGGTGCCGCTGCAATTGCGCCGCCAGGGCCTGCACCAGATCGTCGTTGTCGAAGTCGCGCGCCGACACGTTGATGGCCACCGCAATGGCACGGCCCTGGCGCATCCAGGCAGCGGCCTGCTCGATGCCGTGCTGCAGTACCCACAGGGTGACCTGGCGGATCAGGGCGGTCTTTTCGGCCAAGGGGATGAACAGGCCTGGCGAGATCGCTCCATGTACCGGATGGCGCCAGCGCAACAGCGCTTCCACCCCGGCGCACTGACCCGACATCAGCGCCACCTTGGGCTGGAACTCCAGCCACAGTTCGTCCGAGGCCAGCAGTGCCCCCGGGATGGCCGACAGCAGTTCGAAGGAGTGCTTCTGCATGCGCCCCAGCGGCTGTTCGTAATGACACTGCAGGCTGCCGCATTCACGGGCCACGTCGATGGCGGTCAGCAGCGAAGGCACCAGCTCATTGTCGTCCTCGCACTGCGACATCGGCACGATGCCCACCGAGATGTCCAGATGATGCGGAATCCCCTGATGCGCCACGGTCGCGCTGAAAGCCTCCTTGATCTGCTCGGCCTGCGCCTGCCAAACATCGCGCCGCTCCAGATAGGCAAAGCTGGTGGTGCCGATGCGATAGAGCGCGATGCCCCCCAGTGCCTGGCGCAAACGTTCCTTGGCTTCCACCAGGAAACCTTCCACGTAATCCCAGCCGAGCGCCTTGATCATGTCGGCCAGATAGACGTGCTCGCACACCTCCACCGCCACTGCCGTGAGCTGGTCGAGCCGGCCGTCGACACTGCGCAGGGCCTGCAGATCGCTCACCAGCCGGGCGCGATTGGGCAGTGATGTCAGGCTGTCGACATAGCTGGCGTCACGCAGGATTTCCAGGCGCGCCATCACGATGGCCGCCAGCCGCTGCAGGGTGGCCGCTTCCTCGTCGCTGAACTGCTGGCGCGGCGTCTTGCCGATCACGCACAGGGTCCCCAGGCACAGCCCCTCCCTGGTCTGCAGCGAAGCCCCCGCATAGAAACGGATACCTGGCTCACCGGTCACCAGCGGATTGTCCGCGAAGCGTGGGTCCTGGCAGGCATCCAGCACCACCATCACCTGATCCTGCTCGATGACGTGGCTGCAGAAGGATTGCGAACGCGGCGTGGCCTGCGCCTGCAGCCCATGTCGGGACTTGAACCACTGACGGTTCTCCGCCACCAGCGAGACCAGCGCAATCTCGGTCTGGAACAGGCGTGCGGCCAGGTCGGTGACCAGGTCGCACAGCGCGTCGGGCTGGCTATCGAGCAGGCAATAGCTGTCCAGCACGGCCAGGCGCCGCTGTTCTTTTTCTGATGGCATGCGCAGTGCGCTGTCCAGTCTCAGGAGGTCGGCATGCATGGCGGATTCAGAAGGTGACCCAATCATCGGAACCTCCGGCCAGCCGGCGGCCCGGCAGCGGTGCGCTCAGGCGCGGTTCACGCGGGGTGCGCAGCGCAGTGTGGCTCGCAGTGCGATCCGCAGTGCTACCCACGCTGCGCGCGGCCGCGACCGTGTCCTTGCCCGCCATCGGTGCCACCGGTGCCGACTCTTGCTGCACCTGCACGGCGTCGATGCGGAATACGCTCACCGCCTGGGCCAGCTCCTGGGCCTGCTGTTGCAGCGATTGCGAAGCCGCTGCCGCCTCTTCCACCAACGCCGCATTCTGCTGCGTCACCTGATCCATCTGGCCCACCGCCTGGCTGACCTGCTCGATACCGGAGCGCTGCTCTTCGCCGGCCGCGCTGATCTCGCTGATCATGTTGCTCACCCGTTGCACGCTCTCGACGATCTCGCGCATGGTGTCGCCGGCCTCGTTGACCAGCACGCTACCGGATTCGACCTTGGCCACCGAATCGCTGATGAGGGCCTTGATCTCCTTGGCCGCTGCAGCCGACCGCTGCGCCAGACTGCGCACCTCGGTGGCCACCACGGCAAAACCACGGCCTTGCTCGCCGGCACGGGCCGCTTCCACCGCTGCATTCAACGCCAGGATATTGGTCTGAAAGGCAATGCCGTCGATCACGCTGATGATGTCGACGATCTTGCGCGAAGAGGCATTGATGTCTTCCATCGTCTCCACCACCCGGCTGACGACGCCGCCGCCGCTGCTGGCAATGTCCGAGGCAGCCTGCGCCATGCGGTTGGCTTCGCGGGCGTTGGCCGTATTCTGCTGCACGGTGGAGGTCAGCTCTTCCATCGAGGAAGCGGTTTCCTCCAGCGAACTGGCCTGCTGCTCGGTACGCGAGGACAGGTCCAGGTTGCCGCTGGCGATCTGCGAGGACGCGGTGGCGATCATGTCGGTACCCCGGCGCACGCCGGAGACGATGCCCACCAGACTGGCGTTCATGTCCTTGAGCGCGGCCAGCAGTTCGCCGGTTTCATCCCGCGAGCTGACCTGGATGCGTGCCGTCAGGTCGCCACCGGCCACCTGACGGGCCAGGCGCACGGCCATGGCCAGCGGGCGAGTGATGTTGTTGGACAGCCACCAGGCCAGCAGCATCGCCAGCACCACCGAAATGACGCCGCCACCGATGAGGGTATTGCCGGTCACCGACTTCAGGTTCGCGGCTTCCTCGGCACGGGTACTCAGCAGGGACGATTCGGCACGATCCATCTCACCCAGCAAGGCCCGCATGCGGTCCATCTCGGTCTTGCCTTTGCCAGCCTGTTCGAAGGCCACCACCGCGGCCATCTGTTCGCGGCCGTCACGCACCGCGCGGCGCAGCGCGACAGCCGGGTCGATGGCCGAAGCCAGCCAGCGCGCTTCAGCATCACTGATCTGCTGCAGGCGCTGCTGCTGGGCCGCATTGTCGGCGGTCAGCTCACGGGCCTTGGCCAGATACTGCTTGAAGTGGGCATTACCCAACTGGTAGGGCTCCAGCGAAGCGTCGTTACCGGTCAGGGAAAAGCCACGCTGGCCGGTCTCGATGTTGATCAGGCTTTCCATCATGCCCTGCACCTGGTCACGCACATCGTAGGTATGCACATTCAATTCGTTGGCTGCCCCCAGGCGCGCAAAGTTGGCATAGGCCACACTGACCAGGATCACCAGGATGGCGGCCACCATGCCGAAACCGATATACAGGCGTGTGCCGATTTTCAGGTCGGAGAGTTTCATGTTCATTTTTCAGTTGAGACAGACAAGGTTCCTGGAGAGACGGCGCCCAGCGCAAAGTGGGCACCGCCAGCTTTTTTATTTTTCGCGTTCACAATCCTGCAAATGCGTGACATACTGCTAAAAATCACTAAAACAAATACGCATTTTTTCGGTGCATTTGTGAAGAAATTCAAAACGCAACGGATTTGAACGGATAAATCGGAAAAATATCCGTCTTTCTTCAAATTATTTTTTATTGCCAAAAACATAATGGATCATATCGCCCCTCAATCCGACGACCTGACCGACCTCCCCTTGTTGCGGCCCGGTGCGGTCGCGCGGCAACTAGGCATGTCAGTGGAGACCCTGCGCGCCTGGGAGCATCGCTATGGCCTCACGTCCTCTCAGCACAGTGGCGGGGGGCAGCGGCTTTATTCGCAGGACGATCTGCAACGACTGGGCTGGATCAAGCGCCTGGTCGATGCCGGACACCGGATCGGCAAGCTGGCCGCCTTGTCGCCGCAGGATCTGGAGGCACTCGCCCTGAGCTTGCCGGCCACGCCCGGGATGGCGCTCTCGACGTCACCGGCCACCCCGGGCGCAACAGTGCCGGCATCGATGCGACTGGCCGTGGTCGGCCCCTGGATTTCCACCAAGGCCGCCAGCGAGGCGCTGGCGCGGCAGCACTTCACGATCACCGCGGCCGTCGAGTCACTGCCGCAACTGGACCTGCGCGGCCTGGAGGGCGACATGCTGGTGCTGGAGAGCCCGGTGCTGGATACCGACCTGGACCGCCGTCTGGACGACCTGCGGCGCGTCCCGATCCAGATGCCGGTCCTGATCCTGTACCGCTTCGGCTCGCCGGAGGTGGTGGCGCGCCTGGAACAGGCCGGTCATCGGTTGCTGCGCAAACCCATGGATGGCCTTGACGCCGATTGGCTGGGCGACCAGATCAAGCGGATCGACCTGCCGGCCATCGCCGCCGCCTCGGTGGGAGAAGGTGCCGTGCCGCTGCCGCGCTTCAGCGAGAGCGACCTGGCCCATATCTCGGAGGCATCCGACCGCATGCAGTGCGAATGTCCGCGTCACCTGGCCGAATTGCTGACGGCACTGGCCGGCTTCGAGCGCTACAGCCGCCAATGCGAAGACGAATCCGAAGAGGAGGCAGCCCTGCACCGGGCGCTATGCATGGCCGCCGGACACGCCCGACTGCCGCTGGAAGAAGCCCTCCAGCGCCTGGCCCAGGTCAAGGGCATCACCCTGCCGTAAAAAAAATAAGCGCGTCCGATGGACGCGCTGATGCACTGCAGAGCGTGTAGCGTTCACGAATCAGAACTGCTCCCACTCCCCTTCAGCCGCTGCAGCCACCCTGGCCGGTGCCGCGGTGGCCGGCAAGGCCCTGGCCGTGACCGGGGGGCTCTTGGCCTGCGGCTTGCGCGGCAGAACCGGCGCACGCGGCAAGATATCCACGCTGCGCGGCGCAGCCGCAGTTGCGTACGCACCGGCTGTACTAGCCATCACGTCGCCGCTGCTCAACTTGAAGATGCTGACGGTCTCACACAGATGACCGGACTGCTCCTGCAGCGATTGTGCCGCCGCAGCCGCCTGCTCCACCAGGGCCGCGTTCTGCTGGGTCACTTCATCCATCTGGACGATGGCCTGGTTGATCTGCTCGATGCCTTCACTCTGCTCGCTACTGGCCGCGGTGATCTCGGCCACCACGTCGGTCACCCGCTTGACGCTGGCGACCACCTCGCTCATGGTCGAACCGGCCTGCTCTACCAGACGACTGCCGTTTTCCACGCGTTCCACCGACGCATCAATGAGCCCCTTGATCTCCTTGGCCGCAGCCGCGCTACGCTGGGCCAGCGTCCGCACCTCCGAGGCCACCACCGCAAAGCCGCGTCCCTGCTCGCCGGCACGGGCTGCTTCCACGGCGGCATTCAAGGCCAGGATATTGGTCTGGAAGGCAATGCCATCGATCACGTTGATGATGTCCACGATCTTGCGCGAGGCATCGTTGATCTCGCCCATGGTCTGCACCACTTCGCCCACCACGCTGCCGCCCTGGATCGCCACCTGCGAGGCGCTCTCGGCCAGCGTATTGGCCTGCCGTGCATTATCGGCATTCTGCTTGACGGTGGAGGTCAGTTCTTCCATGGCCGACGCAGTTTCTTCCAGGGCACCCGCCTGCTGCTCGGTGCGCGAAGACAAGTCCAGGTTGCCGGTAGCGATCTCGGCCGATGCTGTGTTGATGGTATTGGTACCGGTCCGCACTTCGCTGACGATGCGATGCAGATTGTCATTCATGGTCTTGAGCGACGACAGCAAGGCCCCGGTTTCGTCACGCGAGGTGCTGTCGATCTGTACCGTCAGGTCGCCTGCAGCGACGGCAGTCGCCACGGCCACAGCCTGATTGAGCGGTCGCGTGATGGAACGGGTGATCAGCACGGCGCACAGCACCGACAGCACGATGGCAGCCACCGAGAGCAACAGCATGATATTGACCGCCATGGCGGAGGCGGCATTGGCGCGTTCCACGCTCTTGTCCATGAGCTCGGCCTGGAAAGCGGTCAGGGCTTTGAGCGCGGCGAAATACTTGTCCTGCACCGGGACAGTATGATCGAACAGCTGGGTCGTCGCCTCGTCCTTTTTCTGTTGTTGGACCAGGTCGATGACCTTCTTGCGCTCGCGGGTGTAGTCGTCACGCGACTGTTGCAACGCGCCGAACAAATCGCGGCCACGCGGCGTGTTGATCAACTTGTCCATCTGCGCCATGTGCTGGCCGACTTCGGCCGTATTGAGCTCGACCCGGTCGAGGTACTTCTTCGCCTCCTCCGGATTGCGCGCCAGGATGGCATTGCGCAAGCTGCGTGCCGCGGTGTTGATCTTGTCGCTCATCTGCGCGCCGAGGGCCACCTTGACGTAGCGATCGCTGACGATTTCCGTGGTGGCAGCGTTCACCATCCACAGGTTTTTGATGCCCACCGCGGCGATCACGCACATCACCACGATCAGCGCCGCAAAACAGGCGCCGAGTCGAACGCTGATCCTGATATCCGTCATTTTCATGTTATCCCCCTCCAATGAATGCTTCCGTCCCCACATCGATGAATCTGCTTATCCGAGGTAGACCTGTCGCCCGGAATAGGTGGACTATAAACGATTTATTTAATAAATTCGATATAAATGCGTTTTACGTTGGTTTTTTGTCTCAGCGCCCTCTCATCTCATGAAAAGATGATATCGAGTGGGTGAGGAACGGTGATCTTCCACCATCCAGAGCCTGCCTCAAACCCTTGAAACCCGCTCCCATAGCGAGAATCATTCGCCACCAAAAAACAACAGCGCATTTAATGCACATCAAACCCGGCGATCTTTTCCGTTCACATAGTATTGCAATAAAGGAAATTAAAATACAGATGCGCTAAAATACAAATGGTTAATTTGATTAATTTGATTTTCAAGTTTTCATGATTGACCAGCGCTACCGCGGAGATCGCCATGCCCCTCAAACATCTCAACAACAAGGTCAGAATCACCTCCATCGTGCTGGCCATCCTGGGCAGCGCCATGTTCGGCTATGCCCTCCTCAGTGGCAGCATGGCCGGGCGCGAGGCCGCGCTGAAGTCCGGCCAGACCGCCACCATGAACATCGCCACCGGCCTGGCAACCCAGGTCAATCTCAGCTTCCGGGCCGCCGACCTGCTACTGCAGGAAATCGCCGCACTCGACAACAACCACCAGCTAGATCAGCGTGACGCGCGCAAGCTGGTGGAGGAATTGCTCAATCGCCAGAGCCGTCTCTTTCCCGAGATGGACACCCTGCTGGTGCTGGACGAGCAAGGTCGCACCCTGCAACGCTGGCCGGCGCGCGGCAATATGTCCGCCACCGCCATCTCCACCACCGCCGACGCACCGGTATCGACCTCCGAAGGCGGATTGAAGATCGGTGCGCCGATGATCAGCCGCATCACCGGTCACTGGGTGATCCCGCTGACCCGCACGCGCATGCGCCAGGGCAAGCCGGCCGGAGAATTCCGGCTGGGCGTGAGCCTGGGCCATTTCCAGCGTCTGTTCGACGAGGTGGACATCGGTGCGCAAGGTTCGCTGCTGCTGGGCAGCCGCAACGGCGTGCTGCTGCTGCGCCGCCCCTATGGCGAACAGTACCTCGGCAAGGACATGGCCGAACTGCCGCTCTACCGGGATCACGCGCGCCAGCGTTCTTCCGGCTGGGCCGAGATCAATTCGGTGCAGGACGGCGTCCTGCGGTTGCACTACGTCACGGGTGTTGCGGACTATCCGCTCTTCGTCAGCGCCGCCCTGGCCCATGACGAGATGCTGGCCGACTGGCGCGCCGCACAGACCTCGCAGTTGCTGGTGATCGTGGCAGCGGCCATGATCATCGGCCTGCTGACGGCCTACCTGGTGCGGGTGGTACGCATGCGTGATCGGGCCGAAGAGGAAATCGAAAAGAAGAACCTGTCCCTCAAGCTGCTCACCGAGAACCTGCGCGCCCAGGCCATGCTGGACGGCATGACCGGCATTCCCAACCGGCGCTATCTGGATGAACAGCTGCAACTGGTGATGCAGAACGCCAGCCGCAGCAAGAGTGCCCTGTCACTGGTGATGCTGGATGTGGATTACTTCAAGAAGTACAACGATCTGTATGGCCACATCCAGGGCGATTACTGCCTGCAGGACATCGCCCGCACGCTGCAGACGGTACAGCGCCGGCAGGGCGACCTGGCGGCGCGCTACGGCGGGGAGGAATTTGCCATCCTGCTGCCCGATACCGACCTGGCCGGCGCGCACAGGATTGCGCAGAAGGTGGTGGACAATGTAAGGGCGCTGGCGATTCCGCATGAGGGCAACGCCCACGGGGTGGTCACCATCAGCGCAGGGGTATACACCTGCGTGCCGCGTCCGGAGACCCGTATCGGGGATATCTTCGCCGGCGCCGACCGGGCGCTATACCGCGCCAAGGAGGGCGGTCGCGACCAGGTCGCGGATGGCTAGGCGCAGGGCTGGCTGCATCGCCCGGTGCAGCCTCAGCCTTGACCTCCATGCAGGCGGGCCGGGCTCAGCGCCTCGGCCTGTACGCCGTAACGGGCAATGTGTTCCGGGATCGGCAGGCCACGCACCAGCGCGGCATAGGCTTCGCCGGCAGCGGGTGCGGACTGGATGCCATAACCGCCCTGCCCGGCCGCCCAGAAGAAGCCCGGCAGCCTGGCATCATAACCACCGACGAAGCTGCCATCGGCGACAAAGGAACGCAAGCCGGCCCAGACATGCGCCGGCCGGCGGATTTCCAGCGTAGTGCCGTTCTGGATATGGTCGATGGCGATGGCGATATCCAGTTCCTCGGCCTGCACATCCTGCGGCGGCACCGGATCGGCATTGGCCGGCGACCCCAGCAGCAGGCCGGCGTCGGGCTTGATGTAGTACGCCTGGTCGACCGGCATGAACATCGGCCAGTGAGCGCTCTCAGGCGGCGCCTCAAAGGTGAAGGCGGATCGGCGGCAGGGTTGCAGACCGATGCTGGCGGCACCGGCCAGGCTGCCGATCTGGTCGGCCCAGGCACCGGCAGCATTGATGACCACCCCGGCCCGCAACGGCCCCTGGGAGGTACCGACCTGCCACTCCTGCGTCGCGTCGTCGCGCACGATGGCCTGCACCTCGGCATGGCACAGCAGCCGCGCACCAGCCGCCCGCGCACCGCGCAGGAAGCCCTGGTGCAGGGCATGCACGTCGATGTCGCTGGCGTCTTCCTCATAGACCGCGCCGATCAGGTCTTCCCCGCGCAGCACCGGCACCATCGCCAAGGTCTGCTCGCGGTCCAGACGCTGCACCTTGTCCGAGACCGAACGCACCAGCGCTTCGTGTTCATCCAGCTCGGCCCGCAAGGCCGAACCGGCATAGAACAGCGCACCACGTGGCGTGAGCAAGGGGTGTTCGGCAAAGCCTTCAGGGGGATGATCGAAGAAGGCGCGACTGGCGCAGGTCAGCGCCCGCACCTGCGGTGGGCCATAGCTTTCCATGTAGAGCGCAGCCGAGCGGCCGGTGCTGTGATAGCCCGGCTGGGACTCGCGCTCCAGCAGCAGCACGCTGCCATGCGGCGCCAGCCAGTAGGCGATGGAGGCACCGGCAATGCCGGCGCCGATGATGAGGTAGTCCACCCGATCTGCTGCGCTCATGCTCATGCTCCCGGTAGCCGATCAGAGCGCGGCCACGACCGCGACTTCCACATCCAGCCCCGGCAGCATCAGCAGGGCCTGCACGCAGGCCCGCGTGGGCGCATGGCCGGCCGGCACCCAGGCTTCCCAGACCGCATTGAAGGCCGCGAAATGGTCCGGGCTGGATAGCCACACATTGGCCGAGACGATCTGCTCGCGGCCGATGCCCTGCGCCTGCAGTTGCGCATCGATCCTGGCCAGCACCTCGGCGGCCTGTTGGGGAATGGGCGCACCGGCATGCTCCGGCACCTGGCCGGAAACGAAGGCGAAGCCATTGGCGATGACCAGTTGGCTCATGCGGGCATTGGTATTGAAACGTTGGATCGGCATCATGGGGTAATCAGACAGTGTTGATGAAAATAATATAAACGATTTGGCCAGCTCAGACCGCCGGGCCACCGGCAGCAGCAGCAGCCTGGGCCTGCGCATCCAGCAGCGGCGGATGGGTGACGATGGATTGCAGGGGCGCCCGCACCGACATCAATTGCGCCAGATCGGGACGTGGCCGGCACAGCCGCTGGTCACCGGCAAAGGCGCGCTCCAGGGCCGCTGCGCAACCCAGCAGCCGCGCATCGCCACGGAACGGCCCGGTGACCTGCAGACCGAAGGGCATGCCGCGATGGTCGCGCCCGCACGGCAGGGAAATGGAGGGATTGGTCGCCAGCGTGACCACATAGGTCAGCGCCAGCCAGCGATAGTAATTTTCCAGCGCCACGCCATTGACCTCCTTCAGGTACAGCTCGCTCCACGGGAAGGGCGAGACCGGCGTGGTCGGCGAGAGGATCAGGTCATAGCGCGCATAGAGCTGCTGGAAGCGCCGGAAGATGCGGGTCTGCTCGCCCTGCGCCCAGGCGCAGTCCGACAGGCTCATGGCGGCCCCCATCTCGTAATTGGCGCGGGTATTGGGCCCCAGCGAGGACGGATCGCGCCGGTAGGCGGCCTCGAAACCGGCCACGAAGGCCTCGGCCCGGATCACGTCGAAGGCGCGATGCGCTTCGCCCATGTCCACCTGCACCGGCTCGCACACCTTCACGAAACCGGCGATGGCGGCCATCTTGTCGCGAAACACCTGGCGGATGCCGTCATCGACCTCGCACACGCCAAAGTCCTCGGTATAGCCGATCCGCAGTTGCGCCAGGTCGATCTCCGGCAGGTCCGCGAATTCGGCATCGCTGACCGCATAGCCCAGCGGATCGCTGGCATGCAGGCCGACGGTGGCGCGCAGCTGCAGCACGGTATCGGCGACGTCCCGCCCCATGGGGCCGACCACCGAGATCGGCGTCCAGCCCAGGGTCTTGCGCTCGCTGGGCACCAGTCCCGGCGAAGGCCGGAAGCCCACCACGCCGCACTTGGCCGCCGGGATGCGCAGCGAGCCACCGGTGTCGGAGCCCGAGCACAGCGGCAACAGATCGGTCGCCAATGCCGCTGCCGAGCCACCGGACGAGCCACCGGCATTCAACAGCGGGTTGAAGGGATTGCCGGTGGCACCCCACACCGTATTGCGGCTGTTGGCACCGGCCCCCATCTCCGGCACGTTGGTCTTGCCGGCGACGATCGCCCCGGCCGCGCGCAGGCGTGCCACCAGCGCGTTGTCCCGTTCCGGCACATTGCCGCGATAGAGCGGCGAGCCGTAGGTGGTCAAGAGGCCGGCGGTCTCTTCCAGGTCCTTGATACCGATTGGCAGGCCATGCAGCAGGCCCAGCGGCTTGCCGTCCATGACGGCCTGCTCGGCGGCCCGTGCTTCGACCCGGGCGCGTTCGAAACAGGTGGCGGTCACGGCATTGATGTGCGGATTGATGGTCTCGATGCGGGCGATGCAGGCCGCCAGCAATTCCACCGGCGACAATTGCTTGCTGCCGATCAGCCGGCGCAGCTCGACCGCGCTTTTTTCGACGATGTTCTCTTGCATGCTTTTCCCTTGCAGTGGTTCAGGCCAGTGGTTCCGGCCAGTGGTTCAGGCGGTCTTTGGCTGGCCGGCGGTCTTGGTGGTGCGGATGAACAGGCTCACCAGCACCGAGAACAGCGCGGCGCTGACCAGGAAGCCGAAAGCGTAGTCGTAATTGGCGAAGGCGCTGACCAGGAAGCCGATCACCAGCGGCGAGATGAAGCCGGCCAGTTGCCCACCCAGGTTGACCATGCCCACGCCGCTGCCCACCAGCTGCGCCTGCAGCATCTTGGTCGGCAGCGCGATGCAGGTGGCCAGCACGAAGGACTTGAAGAAGTAAGCCAGGCACTGCCAGGCGATCACGCCCTCGACCGTGGCGGCGGTGTACATGCAATAGACGAACACCGCCGTCAGCAGTGAACTGGCGATCAGCAGGATCTTCTCGCGACCATCGAAGAAGCGCACCATCACCCAGCCGCCGATGGCCGTGGACAGGCCGGCCATGATGTAGGGCAGCGGCAGCAGCAGACCGACCGCCTTCAAGTTCAGGCCACGCACGGTCATCAGGTAGGTCGGCATCCAGCTGTCCAGGCCCTTGTTGATGATGGACAGGCCGAACCACACCGCCACGATCTGCCACATCAGCGGCATCTTCATCAGAGCGGAGAAAGCCTGCTTGTCGATGGCCCTGGCGCCCCCGCTGCCGGGTCGCATCGGACGCACGCAGAACCAGTACGCCAGCGCGAACACCAGGCCGGCGATGCCGATGGTATGAAACACCGCACGCCAGCCGAAGTGCAGGATCAGCGGCGCGATCAGCAGCGGCGCCAGCATGCTGCCCACATAGTTGGACGACATCAGCAGCGAAGACATCTTGGGCCGCTCCTCGCGCGTGAAATGCTCGGCCACGCCCTTGACACTGGCCGCCGGGAAGGCGCCCTCGCCCATCCCGAACACGAAACGGATCACCACCAGGCTGGTGATGGACCAGGCCATCCCGGTCACACCGGTAAAGACCGACCACAGCAGGATGGAAATGACGATCACCGGGCGCGAACCGTAGCGGTCGGCCAGCCAGCCGCCGGGCAATTGCAGCAGCGAATAGCCGAGGAAGAAACTGGAGAGCAGGATGCCCAGTTCGGACGGCTTCAACTGGAATTCGCTGGCGATCTGGGTGGCGGCGAAGGTGATCGCCGCCCGGTCGATGTAGGAAACGCACCAGCCCAGATACAGCAGGACCAGCACCAGGTATTTGTACTTGCCCTTCGTTACCGCAGCATCCATGACGCTCATCCTTCCGGCATGCCGACGGACCCCGTGCCGCCGATTCTGGGATTCATCCTAAGCGCCCGCATGGTTTGCCACAAGCACAAGTTTTCGAACTACTGATTGCCGAATCGGCAAACCGTTCCTACAATGTCCTGCATGTCCATCATCCATACCCGCGTGCTGCAGGAGACTGCCGTGCGCTACTTTCTGGAAGTCGTGCGGCGCGGCTCGATCACCGAGGCGGCCAACACGCTCAATGTCGCCTCCTCGGCCATCAGCCGCCAGATCGCGCGGCTGGAGGCGGAGCTGGATACGCCCTTGTTCGAACGGGTATCACGCGGCATGCGCCCCAATGCCGCCGGCGAATTGCTGGCTGCGCACGCCTTGCGCATGCAGCTGGAAGCCGAACGGATCGGCAATGAACTGGCGGCCCTGAAGGGATTGCGGCGCGGCGAAGTCAAGCTGGCCACTACCGAGGGTTTCGCGCTGGAGTTCGTACCGGCCGCCATCGAACAGTTCTGTCGCCTGCACCAGGGCATCCGCTTCCAGCTGACGGTGGGCAATGCGGCCCATGTGGCACAACAGATCCGCGAAGGCGCGGTCGACCTGGGCCTGACCTTCACCATGGCGCCCGACCCCGACATCAAGGTCGAGTTCGCCCAGCGCGCCCCGATCATGGCGGTGATGCGGCCGGACCACGAACTGGCCCACCGCAGGCAGATCACGCTGTCCGAACTGGCGCCCTACCCGCTGGCCATGCCGCAGAAGAACATCACCATGCGCCGCCTGATCGACGCCTGCTGCAGCCGTCGCAATGTGTTGCTGGAACCGACGCTGTCCGCCGACTCCATCAGTGCGTTGCTGTGCTTCGTGATGTCAGGCAATGGCATCGGTTTTTCGGCTGCGCTGCCGATCCGCAAGCTGGTGCGCGAGGGACAACTGGCGGCGCTGCCGATCCGCGACAAGGACATGAATACCCTGCAACTGGAAATCCAGTCGCTGGCCGGCCGCACCTTGCCCAATGCCGCCCGGGCATTCCTGAGCACCCTGATGACCCGCGCCACCGCACAGCATTGACGCCGTTCCCGCAGGGCGCAGGAGCCACCTTCACTCTTCCTGCGCCACCTGCTCGCAGGCGCCCAGCAACACCAGCCCCGGTGCCAGGTGGAAGGAGCGCTCCAGTTGCGCCAGCGGGTCATCCATATGTTCGGCGATCACGCCCAGGCAGGCCGCCACCAGACAGCGCCCGACATCGATGGGCGTGAGTCCGCGCCGTAGGCTGCCGCGCTCGTAGGCAATGTTGATGACCGCGGTCAGTTGCGTCAGCGATTGCAGGAACATCCGCTCCAGGCGCACCGAGACTTCCTCCGGCAGCTCCGGGGTACCGCGATAGCGTACGGCCACCTCCATGCGACGGCGCTGCCGCACATCGGAAAGGCAGCTGTGCATCTGCAACCACAGCACCTCCCGCAACAGCCCCAGCGGATTTTCGACAGCGCGGTAGGACGCCAGGTCGGTGCCGATATCGAAGGGCCAGACCAGGTCTTCGAACACCGCGCTGACCAGGCTCATCTTGTCCGGAAAGTGCCAGTACACCGCACCGCGCGTCAGGTCGGCGCTGGCCGCCACGTATTCCAGCGTGGTGGCCCGCACACCGCGCCGGGCAAAGGCCGCCAGCGCAGCATCGAGCAGGATCAGGCGGGTCTTGCCGGCGCGCGACATCATGGCTGTGCACTGGCCAGGTCACTGGGCACGGGGGTACCGCTGTGCTCTACCCAGCCGCCGCCCAGGGTCTTGTAGAAGGTCACCAGATTGGTCCAGCGCGAGAGCCGCGTACCGATCAGGTTCTTCTGTGCCGAATAGAGCGTACGCTGCGAATCCAGCACGGTCAGGTAGCTGTCCACGCCATTGCTGAAGCGCGCCTGCGACAGGCGCAGGGATTCGTCGCTGGCTTGCACCAGCGCTTCCTGCGCTTGCAGCTGGCGTCCCAGGGTATTGCGCTGGGCCAGGGCGTCGGAGACTTCACGGAAGGCGGTCTGGATGGCCTTCTCATACTGGGCCACGCTGATATCGCGGCTGACGGTGGCGATATCGAGGTTGGCACGATTGGCGCCGCCATCGAAGATCGGCAACGACACCTGCGGCACGAAACTCCACGACCCCGAGCCCCCCTTGAACAATCCGCCCAGACGGGAGCTGGCCGAGCCGGCATCGGCGGTCAGGCTGATGCTGGGGTAGAAGGCGGCGCGTGCAGCACCGATGTTGGCATTGGCTGCGCGCAGATCGTGTTCGGCCTCGACGATATCGGGTCGCCGCTGCAGCAGCGCCGACGGTAGGCCCGGCGGAATGGTGGCCAACGGACTGGCTGCGGCCAGCCGGGTATCGGGCAGGCCCTGGGGCAGCAGCGTGTCGGGCAGGTCCTTGCCGACCAGCAGCACCAGTGCATTGCGGTCCTGATCGACCTGGGCGGTATAGCTCTCCACATCCACCCGGGCGCTCTCCACGCTGGTCTGGGTCTGGCGCAAGGTCAGCACCGAGGACGAACCCAGTTCGACACTGCGCCGCGTGAGCTCGTAGGTGCTGGACTGGCTGTCCAGCGTATCGCGCGCCAGGCGCAGGCGGTCCTGGTCGGAGGCCAGCGTGAGCCAGGCCGTGGCCACTTCGGCGATCAGGCTGATCTGCGAGCTGCGGCGCGCCTCGGCGGTGGAGAGGAAGGATTGCAGGGCCTGCTCCTTCAGGCTGCGCACGCGTCCGAACAGATCCAGTTCATAGGCGCTGAAGCCCAGCGTGGCGGTATAGCTGCGGCTGGTGAGGGCGCGCCCGGTGCTGGAAAGATCGGCCGGCGTACGGCTGGCCGTTTCGCTGGTGGCCGCATTGATGGTCGGGAACAGCGCGGCACGCTCCACGCCGTACTGGGCGCGGGCCTTTTCGATGTTGAGCACCGCCACGCGCAGGTCGCGGTTATTGGCCAGGCTCAGTGCAATCACCTGCTGCAGGACCGGATCGGTGAAGACATCGCGCCAGCCGATATCGGCGACGGCGGGGGCGGCGGTAGGGCTGGCGTCGGTGTTCGCGGTATTGGCGGTATTGGCGGTATTGGCGGTATTGTCGGCATCACCCGAAAAACGCGCAGCCACCGGGGCTGCCGGACGATGATAGTCTGGCATGAGGGTGCAGCCGCCCAACAGCATGGCCAGCAACAAGGGGGTCATCAGCGTACGGGGCCGCACCGGGAAGCGGGTCGTCAGGGAAGGATTCATGTCAATGCTCCGTGGAAATCGCGGGTTGGCCTTGCGGCGCGTCAGAGGGCTTGCGGACGAACAGCTTCATGATGATCACGAAGAACAGCGGCACGAAGAAGATCGCCAGTACCGTGCCCGACAGCATCCCGCCGATCACCGCCGTCCCCAGCGCATGCTGGGCACCGGCGCCGGCACCGCTGCCCAGCACCAGCGGCACGACGCCGAGGATGAAGGCCAGCGACGTCATGAGGATCGGCCGCAGACGCATGCGCACCGCTTCCATGGTGGCCTCCACCAGGCCCTTGCCGTGTTCGTACAGGTCCTTGGCAAATTCGACGATCAGGATGGCGTTCTTGCAGGCCAGTCCGATGGTGGTCAACAAGCCCACCTGGAAGTAGACATCATTCATCTTCCAGGTCAGGATCGCGCCGATCAGCGCACCCAGTACCCCCAGCGGCACCACCAGGATCACCGAGAACGGCACCGCCCAGCTTTCATAGAGTGCTGCCAGGGCCAGGAACACGATCAGGATCGAGATCGCATAGAGGATGCCGGTCTTGCCGCTGGAGGCCTTCTCTTGCAGGGACAGGCCGGTCCACTCATAACCGATGCCCGGCGGCATCTTCGCCAGCGCCGCCTCGACGATGGCCATGGCCTGGCCGCTGGAGGCGGCCCCCGGCAGCGCCATGCCCAATATCTCCATGGATGGCACACCGTTGTAGCGTTCCAGACGCGGCGAACCGGAAGTCCAGCTGGCCGTGGAGAAGGCGCTGAACGGGACCATGCTGCCGGCGCTGTTGCGCACGTACCAGCGATCGATGTCCGAAGGCAGCATGCGGTATGGCGCATCGCCCTGCAGCATCACCTTCTTGACCCGGCCCTTGTCGATGAAGTCGTTGACGTAGCTGCTGCCCCAGGCCGTGGCGATGGTGTCATTGATGTCGGACATGGCCACGCCCAGGGCACCGGCCTTGTCGGTATCGACCTGCAGGCGGAACTCGGGCGTATCCTCCAGCCCGTTGGGGCGCACCGCGACCAGTCGCTTGTCCTGCGCCAGCGTGCCCAGCAACTGGTTGCGCGCCCGCATCAGCGCGGCGTGACCGAGGTTGGCCTCGTCCTTCAACATCAGGTCGAAACCGGTCGCGTTACCCAGTTCGGCCACCGCCGGCGGCGCGAAGGCGAACACCTTGGCATCGCGCATGCCGGCAAAGGCGGCGCCGGCCTTGGCGGCCACATCGGTCACGGACAGCCCTGGTCCCTTGCGTTCATCCCATGGCTTGAGCTTGATGAAGGCAAAACCCATGTTCTGACCACTGCCCGCGAAGCTGAAACCGGAGACCGCAAAGACACCCGAGACCGCATCCTTCTGGTCCACCAGGAAATGCTGCTCGACCTGGCGGATGACTTCGTCGGTGCGCGCCTTGGTCGCGCCCGAAGGCAATTGCATGATGGCAAACAGCGTGCCCTGGTCTTCGTCCGGCAGGAAGCCCACCGGCAGCTTCATGAAGCCCACCACCACCAGGGCCAGCAGCACCGCGTAGGCTGCCATGTAGCGCCAGCCACGGCCCAGCATGTGGCGCACGATGCCCTGATAACGCTGGTTGCCGCGATCGAACTGACGATTGAACCAGCCGAAGAAGCCGGTCGTGGCCAGCGCATGTCCCTTGGTCGCCGGCTTGAGCAGGGTGGCGCATAGCGCCGGCGTGAGCACCATCGCCACCAGCACCGACAAGGTCATGGCCGAGACGATGGTGATCGAGAACTGGCGATAGATGACCCCGGTGGAACCGCTGAAGAACGCCATCGGCACGAACACCGCCGCCAGCACCAGGGCCACGCCGACCAGCGCGCCGCTGATCTGGCCCATCGACTTGCGGGTCGCCTCCTTGGGTGGCAAGCCCTCCTCGGACATCACCCGCTCGACGTTTTCCACCACCACGATGGCGTCATCGACCAGCAGACCGATGGCCAGCACCATGGCGAACATGGTCAGGGTATTGATGGTGAAGCCGAATACCGCCAGCACGCCGAAGGTCCCCAGCAGCACCACCGGCACGGCAATGGTCGGGATCAGCGTAGCGCGGAAATTCTGCAGGAACAGGTACATCACCAGGAACACCAGCACTACCGCTTCGATCAGCGTGCGGACCACTTCCTCGATGGAGATGCGCACGAAGGGCGTGGTGTCATAGGGCTTCTGCACCTTCATGCCGGCCGGAAAGAACTTCTCCAGCTGCGCCACGCGCTGGTCGATGGCCTTCACGGTATCGAGCGCATTGGCGCCGGTGGCCAGCTTGATGGCCAGGCCCGCGGCCGGTTTGCCGTTGTAGCGACCGACCGAGGTATAGCTCTCGCTGCCCAGTTCGATGCGGGCCACATCGCGCAACTTGACCCGGGCGCCATCAGTGAGGGTGCGCAACACGATGTTCTGGAACTGCTCAGCCGTACGCAGACGGGTCTGGGCGGTGATGGTGGCGTTGATCTGCTGGTTTTCGGCAGCCGGCAGACCGCCCAGCTGGCCAGAGGAAACCTGCACGTTCTGCGCCTGGATGGCGTTCTTCACATCCAGCGGAGTGAGACCATAGCTGTTGAGCTTGTTGGGGTCGAGCCAGATCCGCATCGCATACTGCGAGCCGAACAAGGTGGTGTCACCCACGCCGTCGACCCGACTGAGGGCATCCTGGATATTGGCCGCCACATAGTCCGACAGGTCCGAGCCGCTCATGCTGCCGTCTTCGGAGGTAAAGGCCAGTACGTTGAGGAAATTGGTGGCCGACTTGGTCACCGTGATGCCCTGCTGCTGCACTTCCGAAGGCAGCAGAGGCGTGGCCAGCGACAGCTTGTTCTGTACCTGCACCTGGGCGGTGTCGGGGTTGGTCCCGTTCTCGAAGGTCAGCGTGATGGTGACCGTGCCCGAGGATTCGCTGGTGGAGGCCATATAGCTGAGCCGGTCGAGTCCCTTCATCTTCTGTTCGATGATCTGGGTCACGGTGTCTTCCAGCGTCTTGGCCGAGGCGCCGGGATAGTTGGCCGTGATGGCAATGGCCGGTGGCGCGATGGCCGGGTACTGCGCGATCGGCAGGGTCAGCACCGAGACGGCGCCGGCCAGCATGACGATGATGGCGATGACCCAGGCGAAGATGGGGCGATCAATGAAGAAGCGAGCCATGATGTGTCCTCGCTTCTCAGTTGGATGCAGTGGTGCTGGCCACGGTGGCCTTGGGCGACCATGGCACCACCTTCACCTTGGCGCCGGGGGTGGCCCGCTGCACGCCATCGACCACCAGTTGATCGCCTTCCTTGAGCCCGCTGCTGACCAGCCACTGGTCGCCGATGGCGCGGTCGGTCACCAGCGCGCGCTGCTCCACTACGCCCTGGGCGTTGACCACCAGCGCCTGCGGCTTGCCGGCGCCGTCGCGACTGACGGCCTGCTGCGGCACCAGCAGACCCTGCTGGCGTACGCCCTCCTGCAGCACCGCACGGACATACATGCCTGGCAGCAGGACCGTGCCCGGATTGGGAAACACCGCGCGCAAGGTGATGGCGCCGGTATCCTGGTTGACGGTCACATCCGAGAATTGCAGCGTCCCTTCCTGGGCATAGGTGCGACCGTTTTCCAGAATCAGCCTCACCTTGGCACCGTTGCCGGACTTTTGCAGCTCGCCGTTGGCCAGGGCCTCCTTCAGGTTCAGCCAGGCGGTGCTGGACTGGGTGACATCGACATAGATGGGATCGAGCTGCTGGATGGTGGTCAGCGCCGTGGTCTGGCTGGCCGTCACCAGCGCCCCCGCCGTCACGCTGGACTTGCCGATGCGACCCGAGATTGGTGCATCGACCTTGGCATAGTCCAGATTGATGCGGCTGGTCTGCACGTTGGCGCGCGCCGAGCCGACATCGGCCTCGGCCTCGCCCAGGGAGGCCACCGCATCATCGTAATCCTGCTGGCTGACCGCCTTGATGAGCACCAGCTCCTTGTAGCGGCTGGCCTTCAGGCGCGCCGTCCGGACCGAGGCCTCGGCCTTGGCCAGCGCGGCCACGCTGCTGTCATAGGCGGCCTGGTAGCTGGCCGGATTGATCTCGTACAGCACCTGGCCGGACTTGACGTCGCTGCCCTCGCGGAAATTGCGCGCCTTGATGATGCCATTGACCTGCGGCCGCACGTCGGCGATCTGGTAGGGCGAGGTACGCCCCGGCAGCTCGGTCTGCAACTCCACCGGCTGGGTACGCACGGTCATCACACCCAGCACCGGCGTGCCAGCGGCCGGCGGTGGACCGCCTGGCGGCTTGCCGCAGGCACTGAGCACACTGATGATCGCCATCACGGCGAAGGGTTTTACGATGGGGGAAGTGCGCATGAGGAACTCTCCGAAGGGAAGAATGATTTATAACCATACCGAACTGTACGGTATTATTGGTTGACACCATTCGGCGAGTCAAGCAATACTGAACACATCTGTACGAAAAAAGACGTGACCGAAATTACAACGGGGAAACTTGCAAATGAGGGTAAAGACCGCGGAAAAGCGCGACGCCATCCTGGCGGCGGCGGCCGATGTATTCAAGGAATCGGGCTTTGAAGGTGCTTCGATGGCCGAGATCTCGGCGCGCATCGGCGGCTCCAAGGGCACGCTGTATGCCTATTTCAAATCGAAGGAAGAGCTCTTCGTGGCGGTGACGCACGCGGTCGCGAAGAAGCAGATAGAACCGGCACTGGAGGCACTGGATCAGGAGACGGAAGACCTGGAGGCCACCTTGCGGGTGTTTGGAGAAAAGGCGGTCAGCTTCCTGTGCCAGGAGAGCACCTTGCAGACGCAGCGCATGATCCTGGCCGAAGCCGGCCGCAGCGACATCGGCCGGCGCTTCCATGAAGACGGCCCGAAGCTGGGCATGCAGCGCATTGCGGCCTTCATGCAGAAACAGATGGCGGCCGGCCGCCTGAAGCAGGCCGACCCCATGCTGGCGACGCTGCAGCTGTGTGCCCTGCTGGATTGCGAGACGGTCAAGCCGATGATGCTGGGGCTGGAGACATCCCTCTCGCGGCCCCGCATCAAACGCATGGTCGGGCGCGCGGTAGAGACCTTCCTGGCCGCCTACGCGCCACCTTGAAGAAACAGGATTAGACGGTGTGGCGGATCGCCGGAGGCGCCGCCTCCACCCGCCATCGATCCTCTCGGGTGATCAATGCCCCCGCCCCGCTCAGCGGATCAACTGACCTGATAAGCCGCCTTCAACATCTTGCGCACGATGGCCTCGAAGAAGATCACCGCAAAGCCGTCATTGCGGATCAGTTGCTGGGTCAGGTCGGCGCACTTCTGGCGTACGTCGTCCGGCAACTGCTGGTCTTCGCCGCTCATGGCACGGCCCGCCACCTGGATCTCGGCCGCGCGCTGCACCGTCCACAGCAGGAAGAAGGCGCGTTCAATGTCGCTCTCGCACACCGCCACACCATGGTTGCGCAAGACCAGGATGTGCTTCTGGCCCAGGCTTTGCAGCATGCGTTCCTTCTCTTCCGCAAAGAGCGTGATGCCTTCGAATGCGTGATAACCGATGCGGCCGAACAGTTGTGCACCGTAGAAGTCGTTGTGCTCGAAGCCGCTCTTCTTCATGGTCACCGCCGAGATCGGGGTGGTGTGCGTATGGATCACGCAGCGCAGGTCGTCCCGCGCACCGTGGATGGCACTGTGCAGGGCGAAACCGGCCGGGTTGGCCTTGTAGTCGGATGGCTCGGCCAGTTGCCCGTCCAGACCGACTTTCAACAGGTTGGCCGGTGTGACTTCGTTGTAGTTCAGGGCGAAGGGATTGACCAGGTAGTGATGCTCCGGCCCCGGCACCCGCACCGAGATGTGGTTGAAGATCATCTCGGTCCAGCCCAGGTAATCGACCAGGCGATAACAGTGGGCCAGCTGGATGCGCAGCGCCCATTCCTGGTCGCTGCAGTGGGCCGGCTTATCTGCGCCGTAGCTGTAGTGCATGATGTTCATCGATCTGACTCCTGAATCCTGTGGATGAGTTAATCGCGCTCAGGCGGCCCGCGCCGCTGGCTGCGTTTGTTGTGTCTGCGGCTCTCTCTGTTCTTTCTGCTCTCGCTGCTGCCTTGCCGCCTCGCCCCGGAACCGTGCCAGCGACACGATGGCGCGCGTGATCGGCATGGGGATGGCGAAGCGCTCGGCCAGCTCCAGCACGGCATCGCCGATGGCAGCCAGCTCCAGCGGGCGGCCGCGTTCCAGGTCCTGCAGCATGGAGGTGCGGAAGGCGCCCATGGCTTCGCCCAACTGCACGAAGGTAAGCGGGTCGATATCCACCCGCGCCCCGTAACTGGACGCCACCAGCAGCGTCTCGCGCATGATCTGGCTGACCACCTCGCGCAACTCCGGCAAGCCATACAACTGCTCCAGCGTGCCCTGCGTGATGACCGACAGCGGATTGGTGCTGATGTTGGCGATGATCTTGGTCCACAGCTTGTCGCGGATGCGATCGGTGGCGCGGGCCTCGATGCCGGCCGCCTCCACGGCGGCGCGCACGCGTAGCAGACGCTCGCTCATCTCGCCGGAGGGTTCGCCCAACACCATCAGGTGGGGATTGACCGAACGGATCACGCCCGGGCTCTCCACCTCGGCCGTGATGAAGAGCACGCTGCCGATCAGCTGCGTCAACGGGACCGCACGGGACAGGGTGCCGTCGGGATCGACCGCCTTGACGGTCTCGCTATCGAAGCGCCCGCCCTCGCGGTGGAAATACCACCACGGCACACCGTTGCTGGTGGGGATCACCACCGTCTCGCTGCCGACCAGCGGCGCAATCTGGGGTAACAAGGCTGACATGTCCTGACTCTTGGCGCACAGAAAAATCACGTCCTGCACACCGAAAGACGGCTGATCATCGGCCGCCGGACGGGCATGCGCGGTGCCATGCAGATCATGCAGGGTCAGGCCGCCCTCGCGGATGGCCTGCAGCGTCTGGCCACGGGCCAGCACGCTGACCTGGTGGCCGGCCGCCGACAGGCGCACCGCCAGGGTGCCGCCGATGGCGCCGGCCCCGGCGATGCAGATGCGCAGCGGCGCAGCAGGAGGTTGGAAAACAGCAGTGTCTGCGATGTCTACAGTGTCGTTACTCATGGCATGGGCTCAACAAGAAATCTCAACCGGCCAGCTTGTCCTGGTGCTTGCCGGACAAGCCCAGGTAAGCCTCGATCACGCGGCGGTCATGGGCCAACTGGCTGGCCGGGCCGTGCATGCGGATTTCGCCGTTTTCCAGCACGTAGCCATAGTCGGCCACCTGCAAGGCAGCGCGTGCGTTCTGCTCCACCAGCAGGATGGAAACGCCGCGCCGGCGCAGCTCGGCGATGATGCGGAAGATTTCGCGCACGATCAGCGGTGCCAGTCCCAGGCTGGGTTCGTCCAGCATCAACAGGCGCGGCTTGGCCATCAGGGCGCGGCCCACCGCGAGCATCTGGCGTTCGCCGCCGGAGAGCGTGCCGGCGTGCTGGGTGCGCCGTTCACGCAGGCGCGGGAAGAGCGTATAGACCTCTTCCAGCGTGGCCGCGTGGTCGCGCTGGCCGGTGCGATAGCGCTGGAAGGCGCCCAGCATCAGGTTGTCCTCGATGTTCATCTCGGCGAAGAGTTCGCGCTTCTCCGGTACCAGGGTCATGCCGGCGGCGACCATGTCTTCCACTTCCGGCGAATGGCGGATCACGCCATCGAAGGCCATCGCCCCGCGCGAGGGCAGCACACCCATGATGGCCGAGAGCAGCGTGGTCTTGCCGGCGCCATTGGGGCCGATCACGGTGACGATCTTGCCCTGCTCCACCGACAGGTCGATGCCGGAGAGGACCTGCACCCGGCCATAGGCGGCCGAGAGGTCGCGCACTTCCAATACCTTATTGCCCATGGTGTGCTCCTGCCGCCAGTGCGGTGTCGGGGATCGCTTCTTCATCAGCCGCGCCCAGGTAGGCTTCCAGCACGGCGGGGTTGTTCTGGATTTCCTCGGGCAGGCCTTCGGCGATCTTCTGGCCGAAATCCATCACCACGATGCGGTCCACCAGTTCCATGACGAAGTCCATGTCGTGTTCCACCAGCAGGATGGCCATGCCCTCGCTGCGCAGTTTGCGCAGCAGGTCGCCCAGGGCCTGCTTCTCGCCCAGGCGCAGGCCGGCTGCCGGCTCATCCAGCAGCAACAGGCAAGGGTCGGCCGCGAGAGCGCGGGCGATTTCAAGGATGCGTTGCTGGCCCAGCGAGAGCGAGCCGGCCTGCTCGTACATCTGCGCCGTCAGGCCCACGCGTTCGATCTGGCGCGCCGCCTCGGCCAGGATTCGCGCTTCTTCCTGGCGGTCCAGGCGCAGCATCGAGGCCAGCACGCCGCGCTGGCCGCGCAGGTAGGCACCGATGGCCACGTTCTCCAGCACCGTCATGCGCGCCATCAGGCGCACGTGCTGGAAGCTGCGGCTCATGCCCAGTCCGGCGATATGACGCGCGCCACGACCGGTCACTTCATGGCCACGGAACTGCACGCTGCCCGAAGTCGGCGTATCCACCCCGGAAACCTGGTTGAACAGGGTCGATTTGCCTGCGCCATTGGGGCCGATCAGGGCCAGCACTTCGCCGGCCATCACCTTCAGGCTCATATCGTTATTGGCGACCAGTCCGCCGAACTTGCGGGTGACGTTGCGCACATCCAGCACCACCTCGTGGGCGGCCGGCATGGCACGACGCGGCAGCGCCTCGGCCTGCGGATCGATCTGCAGGCGGCGCGTACGCACCGGCACCAGGCGCGCCAGGTAAGGCCAGACACCATCACGCGAACGCTGCAGCAGCACCACGATCAAGAGGCCGAAGACGATGGTCTCGAAGTTGCCCGAGCGCCCCAGCAGCACCGGCAGGATGCCTTGCAGCCATTCCTTGAGCACCACGATCAGGGCCGAACCCAGCACCGCGCCCCAGACATGGCTGGCACCACCGAGCACGGCCATGAACAGGTAGTCGATGCCAAAGCCCAGGCCGAACGGCGACGGGTTCACGAAGCGCTGCATGTGCACGTACAGCCAGCCCGAGAGCGCCGCCAGCACGGCCGCGATGACGAACACCACGATGCGCATGCGGGCCGTGTTGATGCCCATGGCCTCGGCCATCACGATGCCGCCCTTCAGGGCGCGGATGGCGCGACCCTCGCGCGAATCCAGCAGGTTGCTCAGGGCCGCCACGCCCAGCAGCACGGCCACCCAGATCAGCCCGAACATGGCACGGTCCGAGGTCAGCGGTACACCAAACAGGGCGATGGAGGGAATGCCGGACATGCCGGTCTGCCCACCCATGCTCTCCAGCGTGCCGAAGATGAAGTACAGGCTGATGCCCCAGGCAATGGTGCCCAGCGGCAGGTAGTGGCCGGACAGCTTGAGCGTGACGCTGCCGACGGCAAAGGCCAGCAAGGCCGTCAGCGCCAGGGCCACCACCAGCGCCACCCAGGGCGATTGCATCCACAGCAGGGCATCGGGCAGCGGCAGCACCTTGGCCGACAGCGCCGCCGAGAGGTAGGCACCCAGGCCGACGAAGGCGGCCTGGCCGAAGCTGGTCAGGCCGGCCACGCCGGTCAGCAGCACCAGTCCCAGCACCACCAGCGAGGCCAGACCGATGTTGTTGAGCAGGGTCATGGTGAACGGCGGCAGCACGAACGGCGCCGCCGCCATCAGGACCACGAAGATTGCCAGCGCGCCACGCGAAGTTAGTCGGGAGAACAGGTGGGAAGAGATCGCTTTCATTCTTCTTCCTCCACATGACGGGTGGACAAGGAGCGCCACAACAGGATGGGGATGATCAGCACGAAGACGATGATTTCCTTGTAGGCGCTGGCCCAGAAGGTGGAGAAGGATTCGATCAGGCCAATGGCCAGTGCGCCCACTGCGGCCACCGGATAGCTGACCAGTCCGCCGATGATGGAACCGACGAAGCCCTTGAGGCTGATCAGGAAACCGGAGTCATAGTAGATCGTGGTGATGGGCGCGATCAGCACGCCCGACATCACTCCGATCAAGGAGGCCAGCAGGAACATGGCCTTGCCGGCAAAGACCGGCGAGATGCCCATGAGCCGTGCACCCATGCGATTGAGGGCGGCGGCGCGCAAGGCCTTGCCATACAGGGTGCGTTCGAACATCAGGAACAGGCCCACGATCAGCAGCAGCGACACGCAGATCACCCACAGCGCCTGGCTGGAGAAGCGGAAGCTGCCGACCTCCAGCGCGGCCTCGGTGAAGGGCGCGGTGCGCGCCCCCTCGGGGCCGAACACCAGCAGCGCCACGCCCACCAGCGCCACGTGCACGGCGATGGAGACGATCAGCAACACCAGCGGCGAAGCGCTGGCAATCGGCTGGAAGGCCATGCGGTACATCAGCGGCCCCATCGGTACCAGCAGCAGCAGGGTCATCAGGACCTGCACCAGCATGGGCAGGGTGGTGAAGTTGACCGACAGCGCCACGCCGGCCACCACGGCCGCATAGACCAGCTTGGCCGGCAGCCACAGGCTGGGGCGGCGACGGCTGCTGCGCCACATGTCGTACAGATCGAAGACACAGGCGCCCAGGCACATGGCCACCAGCAGCCAGGCCACCGTCAGCGGTTGGCCGTTCTGCATCATGCCCATGGTGAGCGCGCCAAAGGAGACGAATTCGCCCTGCGGTATCAGCAGGATGCGGGTGACGGTGAAGACCAGGACGATGGACAGCGCCAGCAGCGCATAGATGGCGCCGTTGGTGATGCCGTCCTGTCCCAGGAGCGCCACGATTTGGAGATTCATTGCGACTTCCTTGTGGAGCCGGCGCGCGCGTGGGGGTCAGGCCAGGGACGAAGCGCCGGGTTCGGGATGCGTGTGGAGGTGGAGCACTCCGCCTCCTGCTTGCGGCAGAAGGCGGAGGTACGACGTGATTATTATTTGAGCAGGGTCCAGTTGCCGCCCTTGACGGTGATCAGCTCGCGGCCGCGCTCGTCGAAGCCGCTATGGTCGGCCGGGCTCATGTTGTAGACGCCCTGGGTACCCACCACTTCCTTGGTGTTTTCCAGTGCATCACGCAGGGCGGCGCGGAATTCCTTGCTGCCCGGCTTGGCCTTCTTGGCGGCCACGGGGATGGCTTTTTCCAGCAGCAGGCCGGCGTCATAGACGTTGGCGCCGAAGGTGGCGGGCACGGTGTTGTACATCTTCTTGTAGGCCTCGATGTACTCGGTGGCGACCTTCTTGGACGGGTTGCTGTCGGCGATCTCCGGCAGCACCAGCATCAGGCTGGCGGCCAGGATGGTGCCTTCCACCTTGTTCTTGCCCAGCTGCAGGAAGGCCGGCAGCGCCGCGCCATGGGTCTGGTACAGCTTGCCCTTGTAGCCCTGGTCGAACAGGGTGGTCTGCGGCAGCACGGTCGCCGCACCCGGGGCGGCCACCAGCACCGCATCCGGATTGGCGACGATGATCTTCAGGGTCTGCGCGGTCACCGAGGTATCGGTGCGCTGGTAGCGCTCGTTGGCGACGATCTTGATGCCGTTCTTGCCGGCCAGTTCGGTGAAGACCTTGGCCCAGTTCTCGCCGAAGGGGTCATTGACGGCGATGAAGCCGGCGGTCTTGACCTTGGTCTTGACCATCTGCTCCACCAGCGCCTTGGCGATCAGGTCATCGTTCTGGGTGGTCTTGAAGACCCATTTCTTCGGTTCGGTCATCGGCAGCACCACGGCGGCGGTGCCCACGGGCGCCAGCATCGGCACCCCGGCTTCGGCGACAAACGAGATCACGCCCATGGCATTGGGCGAACCGCTGGGGCCGATGATGGCATCGACGTTGTATTCGGCGATGAGCTTCTTGATTTCGGTGACCGACTTGGTCGGATCACTGGCGTCATCCAGCGAGATGTACTCGACCTTGAGGTCGCCGATCTTGGTGGGCAGCAGCGGCACCGTGTTCTTCTGCGGAATACCCACCAGCGACACCGGCCCGGTGGAGGAGGTCACGACCCCGATCTTGACCTGTGCGAAAGCGGGATTGCCGGCGAGGCTGGCGATGGTACCGAAGGCGGCCAGCGCGGCCGTGGCAATCAGGCGTTTGTGCAGCATGTGTTTCTCCCTTGGTGGTTGAGATGATGGCGGGCTTCCCCACTCCGCCATCGATCTGAGGACAGCAATGTGACATCAAAGCAGAGGCGACGTCTGTCAACGCATGTACAGACCGCCATTGATATCGAGGCAGGCGCCGGTGGCCGACCCGGCATCGGGCGAGGCCAGCAGCAGCACCGCATCAGCAATGAAATCCGGTTCGCCCAGGGTCTTGACCGGGATGGTGGCGATGGTCGCAGCCAGTTTGTCGGCCGGGACGATTTCGCGCACGATGGGCAGGTCCAGCGGACCGGGCGAGATGGCATTGACCGTCACGCCGGCCCCGGCCAGCTCGCGTGCAAACACCTTGGTCAGCGTGAGCACGGCGCCCTTGGCGGCCGCATAGTGGGCGCCAGTGGCGGTGCCGCCGTTCTGTCCGGCCAGCGAGGCGATGTTGATGATGCGACCGTAGCCACGCTCGGCGAAGCGCTTGCCGAACACCTGGCATGCAAGAAATGTGCCCTTCATGTTGATGGCGGTGACCTCGTCCCACTCTTCGGGAGTGATCTCCATCAGTGCTGCCACACGGGAGCGGCCGGCATTGTTGACCAGCACCGTCGCACCGCCCCAGCGCAGCTCGATGGCGTCGCAGGCAGCGATGAAGTCGGGCTTGCGCCGCACGTCCAGCGCCAGCGGCATGGCCGTGGCGCCGCTCGCGTCCAGGCTGGCGGCCACGGCCGAGACGTGCTCCAGGTCGATATCCGACAACGCCACCTTGTAGCCGGCGGCGTGCATCTTGCGGGCGATGCTTTCACCGAGACCGCGCGCGGCACCGGTGACCAGGGCAATCTTCTTGTCCATGCTCAGGCGCCCTGGATGATCAGTGCACGGCCCACGCGGGCTTCGATCTTGCCGTACTTCCAGAGGCGATGTTCACCCACCATGGTGGTGCGGAACAGGTTGCAGGCGGCCACGACAGTATCGAGATCGACCACGTCGGCCATGATGTAGAAGGTCCAGGGAGCGTCGTCGGACTTGCCGACCATGAGGCGGTCGTCATCCATGGTGCCCAATACCTTGATGCCGTCCATGGTGGCCAGCGCGGTCATCATCTGGCCATAGGCTTGCCACACCGGACCGGTATCGGTGGCGGGCAGGTCGAAGAAGTTCTGCGTCACGCCGACGCAGAAGAGGACGCGCAGTGGCTCTTTATCATTGCTTGGGATTTGGCTCATGGAGGCTCCGGACTGAAAACTTGGCGATCAAAAAATGGCGTGTGCAACAGATGTGCAGCTCACAGGAAACCCGGCATCGGCGGCACGCCCAGCGTGACCGCACCGGCACCGTCATAGATGCCCTCGCCCAGGAAGGCGTGCTGCTTGACCACGGCGGCGTCTCGCAGGTAACGCTGCAGGGGATGGTTGCTGTAGATGGCGGTGGTACCGGCCAGGCCGAACATGGCTTGCACCACCTCGTTGCCGACCTTGGCGATCTCTACTGCGGTCAGGCGCAGCAGGCTGACCTGTTCGGGCGTGACGGGATTGCCGGCGAGGATGGATTCCCACACCTCGCTGGTGGCGTCATACAGGAAGGCGCGCGCCGAACGCAGCCTGGCTTCGGCCTTGGCCACCTCGATGCGCACATAGGAACGGTCGGCCAGCTTGGGCGCGCCGGTGATGGCCACGCGGCCACCGGACATCTGGTTGATCTCGTCGATGGCGGCACGGCCCACGCCGAGGTTGACCACCGCCAGCACCTGCGCGGCATAGGCGATGGTGGGATAGCGGTACAGCGGCTCGTCGATGGTAGGCACGCCGCCACGGATGAAGGTCCACTCTTCCGGCACGAATTGCTGGCTGACCTTGAGGTCGTGGCTACCGGTGCCGAGCAGGCCCATGACGTCCCAGTTGTCGACGATCTCGACCTGGTCCGGCGGCAGCACCGCGGTGCGCGGCTTGGCGCCGGGCTGGCCAGGGACGGCCGCGCCGATGCCCACGCCCAGCATGTCGGCGCCCTTGCTGCCGCTGGCGAACTTCCAGGTGCCATTGACCATCCAGCCGCCTTCGACCTGGGTCGCTGGCTGGATTGGGAACAGGCCACCGGCAAAGGTCAGGTCGGGACTGTTGGCGTAGAGCTTGGCCTGGGTGTCCTTGGGCAGGGCCGCCAGGTAGACCGAGGCCGAGCCGAAGCTGGCGACCCAGCCGACCGAGCCATCGGCTGCGGAAATGCGTTCCACCAGCTGCAGAAAGGCCATCGGCGACATGCCGCTGCCACCGAAGCATTGCGGGGTGGCGGCGCGATAGACGCCGACCTTCTTCAGTTGCGCGATGAAATCCTTGGGCACGAAACGCTGGGCCGCGAATTCCTCGCGGCGCGCGCGGATCTCGGCCAGCAGCGGGGTCAGCGCATCTTCTTCACGGGCCGCCAGGGCGGCCGGTTTCTCCATCACGGACATTGCATTCTCCAGGTGGCTTGCATCAGAATGAAGTCGAGTGTAGGGAGCGGCGTTTCCCGGTTCAATCGGGACCGCTGCAGCTTTTTTAGGGGATGAGGAGAAGGCCACTAAAGAAAACCCCTAGACATCGCCCCCGATGACCAGCGAGAGAACGATGCCAGACCACCCTGCTCCCATGCCACAGGACGACGCCATCCGCTTCGGCCTGGATGACTTCCGTCGCATGATGGATGCGCTGCCCATGTGCATCATCCTGCACGACGCCCAGACCAAGTCCATCCTCTGGGCCAATCCCTCGGCCTGCAAGGTGCTGGGGTTCACGCTGGAAGAGCTGCTGCCGCTGAAGGCGCCCGACATGAGCCGGCAGTCGCACGAATACCGCCGCGAGATCGGCCGCAAGTGGCTGCACGACGCCGTGCTCCACGGCAGCAACATGGTCGAGTGGTGCTATCGCGCCAAGAACGGTGACGAGATCATGTCGGAGGCCATCGCCACCCTGGTGCCGCTGAACGAGCGTGACGTGATCATGGTGCAGTTCCGCGATATCGCCCGCGAGGAACAGATACGGCGCGAGATGAAGAAGCTCGAAAGCCGTCTCAAGGAATTCATGCAGGATTCCGACGAGGGCGTGGCGGTGCTGCGTGCCGATGGCGGCATCGAATACCTGAGCGATGCCGGGCGCAAGCTGCTGGGAGTGCGACCAGGCCAGAACCCGCCCAAGAATTTCGTCGAGCAGTGCCTGACGGAGTCCCGCGATGAACTGCTGGAACTGCTGACCCTGGCGCTGCCGGACGCGATCAGCTTCCCGCTGCGCTATCAGGTGAAGCGCAAGGATGGTCTGGTGCGCTGGCATCATGCGGTGTGCCGCTATATCGAGATCGAGAACGACCTCAAGGGCCATCTGCTGCACTTCCGCGACATCACCGAGCAGGTCGAGGCCGAGGAGGCCCGGCGGCGCGACCAGGCGGCGCTGGAATACCTGGCCCGCCACAATGCCATGGGCGAGATGGCCACCGCGATTGCCCACGAACTGTCGCAGCCGCTGGCGGCGATCCGCAACTTCCTCGAAGGTTCGGTGCTG
Organism: Herbaspirillum sp. AP02; assembly: GCF_015767275.1. GTDB lineage: Bacteria > Pseudomonadota > Gammaproteobacteria > Burkholderiales > Burkholderiaceae_D > Herbaspirillum. Next base: position 166,422 of record NZ_JADWMY010000003.1, on the reverse strand, counting down.
CGTCTGCAGCAGAACGAGGCCCTGCGCCCGCATGCCGGGCAGATCGTCTGGGGCCTGGAGAGCGCCGGGCGGCAGGTCGATCACGCTGCCACCATCATCAAGAGCGTGCGCGAATACGTGGTGCGACTGGAACAGAGCGAAGCCCTGATCGACCTCAACGCGGTGCTGGAGGAAGTGCGCTGGTTCATCGAGATGAAGGCCGCCGAGGGCAAGGTGTATCTGCAATTCCTGCCCTGCGAGGAGCCGCTGATGGTCAACTGCGAAAAGGTCCTGATCGGCCAGGTGGTCCTGAACCTGGCCTTCAATGCCATCGAAGAAATGGTCGAGTTCCCCGAAGGTGCCAGGCATGTGCGCATCAGTACCCGGCGCAGCGCCGGCAATGCGCTGCTGACGGTGGCCGACGAAGGGCGTGGCATCGATGCCGGCCATCGCGAGCGGCTGTTCGATGGTTTCTTCTCCTCCAAGGTCAGCGGCAATGGCATCGGCCTGGCGCTGTGCAAGAACATCATCGCCCGCCATCGCGGTGATATCTGGGCGCAGCCCGGGGAAGTCGACGGCGAAGTGCGCGGGACGCGCTTCTGTTTCACGCTTCCGTTGGCCGAACACCACAACTAAAGATTCCTTTATGCCCGCCCGCCGGCGCGCCGCATTGGTGATCGGGCGCACTTGGATGGGGAGGTCATGCATGAATCAGCCATGAAAGCGGTATTTCATGCACCGGATTCGAGAGTGCACCGCTTATCGGCGCCATGCATGAATCAGGCTTATTCCATCTATCCGGCGCATCAATTTGATCTCGCGCAAAAGCGCTTCCTATGATGGGGGCACATGACGAAATGTCATGCACTCCACCGGTCCTCGTTCAGGGACGAGACCGCGACATCACACAGCAACACCACAGGGAGCCTTGTCACATGAAGAAGAAACTACTGGTCGCCGCCATGCTTGCGGCCGGCACGGGGATGGCGCATGCGCAGAGCAGCGTCTCCATCTACGGTCTGATCGATCTGGGCCTGACCTATTACTCCAACGCGGTCAAGACCGGCGGCGGTGGCGCTTCGCTGCTGCGCATGGACAGCGGCATCGCCCAGGGCAGCCGCATCGGCTTCAAGGGAACCGAAGACCTGGGTGGTGGCCTCAACGCCTTCTTCACCCTGGAAACCGGCTTCGGCGCCGATGACGGCAGCCTGGGCCAGGGCGGCCTGCTGTTCGGTCGCCAGTCCTTCGTCGGCCTGGGCAGCAAGGACTGGGGCTCGGTCAGCGTGGGTCGCCAATATGACTTCATGGCCAACCTCGGTGGCCAGTACGCCATGGGCGCGCTGTCGCCGGCCGGTTCCTTCGGCTGGGGCCTGCACGCCGATGCGGCGCACGGCACGGCATTGAACAACCACATCTATGCCGGTGACCGTACCAACAACTCGATCAAGTACAACAGCGCCAAGTTCAGCGGCTTCAGCTTCGGTGCCATGTACGGCTTCGGCGAAGTGGCTGGCGACAACACCGCCAACCGCACCCTGAGCGCCACCGGCCAGTACGACAACGGCCCCTTCAGCAGCGCTCTGTCCTACACCGACATCAAGAACGCCACCGGCACTGCCTCGACCCGCATGTACGGTCTCGGCGCGCGCTATCAGATCGGCGCCTTCACGCCCTTCGGCGTGATCACCCAGGTCAAGAACACCGGCACCAATGCCAAGGCCACTACCTATGAACTGGGTACGGTCTATGCATTGACGGCGCTGTGGGACCTGGCGGCTGCCTACCAGTTCCAGAAACGCAACCAGGGCGTGGGCAATGCCCAGGCGCTGGTGGCCACGGTCGACTACAAGATCTCCAAGCGTACCGACCTGTACCTGGGCGCCGTGTATGACCGCGACAAGGGCTACAACGCCTATCCGGTCTTCGGCGGCGGCATCCAGTCCTCGACCGGCAACCAGACCGGCGTGCGCCTGGGCATGCGTCATCGCTTCTGAGTCACGCCACGCTATTGATGGCTTGAGGAAGGGAGGGCCGCTGCCGACATCCGGCGGTCCTCCCGCACGCAGGAGAGAACGGCCCGTCGCTCTGGCGGGCCTTCTGCATTAGGGCCTTATGCCGAGGTATCGGCAGCTTCAGCTGCTGCGGCCGTAGCTCTGCAGCATGTCGATGACGATCTGGCGCAGCCAGCCGTTGCCGGCATCGGCGTCGAAGGCCTGGTGCCAGTGCAGGGTGATATCGACGGTGGGCAGCTTCACCGGCAGTTCGTAGGAGAGGAAGACGTCCGGATGTTCGCTATGGAACAGCTTGGCGATGCGCGCCGGCACGGTGGCCACCAGGTCGGATTTACCGAGGATGCGCGGCAGCACCGTGAAGTGCGGAATGGACAGGTTGATCTTGCGCTGCACGCCCAGCGTGCGGAAGGAGTTTTCCACCTGGTGGTGGCTGCTTTCGGCCGACTCCACCAGCACGTGCGAGAGCGCCAGGAATTCGTCCAGCTCCAGATGATCGCGTGCGGGCAGGCCTTCACGCCGACGCATCATGCAGACATAGGTTTCGCGGAACAGCAGTTCATGGCAGGTCACCGCCTTCAGGGCCGGCAGGTTGCCGAAAGCGAAGTCGAGCTGGCCGGTACGCAGTGCCTCTTCCAGATGGGCCGGCGGTACCTGCTCCACCTGCAGCCGGGTATGCGGTGCCTGGGCCGTCAACAGTTCGCACAGTTGCGGCAGGAACATCATCTCGGCGACGTCGGTCATGGAGGCGCGAAACACCCGGGTGCTGGCGGCGGGATCGAAGCGCTCGGTATAACGCAGCGCATCCTGCACCGCCTGCAGGGCGCGATTGATGGGCTTGGACAGTTCCACCGCGGCCGGGGTGGGTTGCATGCCCTCCTTGGTGCGGATGAACAGCGGGTCATCGAAGATCTGCCGCAGCCGCCCCAGCGCATAGCTCACGGCCGGCTGCGACAGGTGCAGGCGATTGCCGGCCAGGGTCAGGCTGCGCTCATCGGCGATGGCCTGGAAGACCCGCAGCAGGTTCAGGTCCATGTTGTTGAAGGTAGCCATGGCAGTCTCCGGTGTAGCCCGTGAGGGCAGAAAAACGCGAATGAACGTGCAGTGGCAGGCGACCGACAAATATCCATGCCACTTATGTGAAAAATATTTTACATCAATTTGATCTATTTTAAGGTGACTTTTAAAATGCATCGCATCAGCCAAGGAAACCGCCTGCATCCAGCGCCCGACGACCATCGTCAGCCTGCACGGCACCATTTGAATGGATGCACCATGACACCTCAGCCAGCCTCTCCCCTGCGCAAGCGCACCGGCCACGCCGCCCTGGCGCTGCTGCAGCAGCAGGCCGCCATTGCCTGCCTGGGAGCGGCGGGATGAGCGAGCGCACCGTACCCGGCACCGGCCACGCCCTGCTCTCGCGCTTTCACCTGGGCGGCAGCGGCCCCACGGTGGCCATCAAGGATTGCATCGACATCGCCGGCCAGCCCACCTGCGGCGGCAGTGCCGCGCTGGCCGACGCACCGCCGGCGGCGCGCCACGCCGAGGTCGTGCAGCGACTGCTGGACGACGGCTGGCAGATCACCGCCCGCGCCAACATGCACGAACTGGCCTATGGCATGACCGGCATCAACGACTGGAACGGCACAGCGGTCAATCCGCAGGATGCGACCCGCATGACCGGTGGTTCTTCCAGCGGATCGGCCTCGGCAGTCGGCGCCGGCCTGGTGGACCTGTCCATCGGTAGCGACACCGGTGGCTCGATCCGCCTGCCCGCTGCCTGCTGCGGCGTGACCGGTTTCAAACCCAGCTTCGGCCGCGTCAGCCGCGCCGGCGCCTATCCCGCCCACAGCACCCTGGATTGCGTGGGACCATTTGCCCGCAGCATGGACCTGATCATCAGCGCCATGACCAGCATCGCCCCCGGCTTCGACCGCAACGCAGCACAGGCGCCGGCCGCCGACGCCCGCGTGAGACTGGTGACGGTACAGGCCGATGCCGACATCGCCGCCGCCGTGCAGGCGGCCTTTGCCGCCAGCGGCTGGCGCGGCACGCCCTGGACCTCGCAGCATATGCAGGCCGCCTTCGAGGCCGGCATGACCCTCATCAACCGCGAGACCCATGCCGCCTTCGGCCATCTGCTGGGCCGCGGCAAGCTGGGGGCCGATATCGAGAAACGCCTGTCGGCCGCCGCCGCCACCAGCGATACCGCAGTGGCCCATGCCGAAGAAGTGCGCGCCGCCTTCAGCGCCGAAGTCGACGCCGCCCTGGCCGAGGCCGACGCCCTGCTGCTGCCCACCCTGCCGGCGCTGCCACCGACGCTGGAGGCCATTGCGCAAGGTACCTCGGTGCTGACGCTGTCCTCGCTGGTGCGCCCGTTCAACCTGTCCGGCCATCCGGCACTGACGATTCCCGTCCCGATTGCCGGCAGTACGCTCAAGGCCGGCCTGCAACTGGTCGGCCGCAAGGGCGAGGACGAACGCATCTGCGCCCTCGGCCTGCACCTGGAACAGGTGCTGCGACGACACGTCACCCCATGAACACACCATGAGCAGCAAGACCCGCGCCCGCGACGATCAACACCGACAACGACTGCAAGCAAGCCACTGGAGAACGCAATGAACGCACCACTACGCTTCCACCCGCGCAAGACCGAGTCATCCCATGCCGATCTGGTACAGGATGCGATGGTCGATCCGGCGCTCTATACCGACCCCGCCATCTTCGAGGCCGAGATGGACAAGATCTTCTACAAGACCTGGATCTGGGTCGGCCATGAAAGCGAGATCAAGAACCCGGGCGACTTCAAGACCGCACAGATCGGCCGCCAGCCGGTGATCGTGGTGCGCGACAAGACCGGCAAGATCAACGTGCTGGAAAACCGCTGCCGCCATCGCGGCGCCACCGTCTGCGAAAAGCACAAGGGCAATGCCACCGGCTTCACCTGCCCCTATCACAGCTGGTCCTATGCCCTGGACGGCAAGCTGCGCGGCCTGCCCTATCCGGAAGGCTATGAAGACGTCATCGAGAAGGCCGACCTGCCACTGCAGAGCCTGCGCGTGGACAGCTACAACGGCATGATCTTCGCCTCCTTCAACCAGGAAGTGGAACCGCTGTCGGACTTCCTGGGCCATGCCAAGAAGTGGATCGACCTGTTTATGAAGCAGGGTGCCGGCTTCCCCGTCAAGGTGCAGGGCGAGCACAAGTTCAGCTTCAAGGGCAACTGGAAGATCCAGCTGGAAAACACCACCGACGGCTATCACTTCCCGGTGGTGCACAAGACCTTCCTGTCCTCGGTGGATGAAGAAACTTCCGAGATGCTCTCCTTCATGACCGACGACCAGTCCATCACCCGCTCGCTGGGCAATGGCCACAGCGTCATGATCATGGTGCCGGAACATGTGGACCTGGATGTGGACGATGGCAGCGAGCAACTGCAGGAGCGCTTTGCCCACGTCACCGAGGAACTGTCCAAGACCATGCCGCCGGAGCAGGTGCGCCGCATCGTGCGTTCGCTGCACGGCGCCGGCTTCAACCTGAACCTGTTCCCCAACGTGGCGATGTCGATGTCCTTCTTCCGCGTGCTGCACCCGGTGTCGGTGGGCGAGACCCAGATCCGCCACGTGGCCCTGGGCATGGATGGCGGCCCCGAGATTGCCAACCGCGAGCGCCTGCGCATCCACGAACACTTCCAGGGACCGTTCGGCTTCGGCAGCCCCGACGACGCCGAAGCCTGGGAGCGCGTGCAGAGCGGCTCGTACGCGGGTCGCAATGCACCGATCCTGGTCAACCGTGGCCTGAACCGCGAATGGGTGGACGACAACGGCGACAAGGTGTCGCACTCGACCGATGAAACCGGCATGCGCGAAGCCTATGCCATGTGGAAAAAGATGATGGAGAAGTGATCAACATGAGCCAACAAGACAACCTGCAGGGCATCCCCACGCAAATGGCCCGGGCCATCGCCTTCATCTGGAAAGAGGCCGAACTGCTGGACCGCAAGGACTACGCCACCTGGCAGACCCTGTGGACCGACGATGGCTACTACGTGGTGCCGATCGACCAGGAGACCACCGATTTCGCGGCCACGCTGAACTACGCCTACGACAATGCCCACATGCGCAAGATCCGCATCGAGCGCCTGACCTCGGGCCACGCGATGTCGGCGGTGGATGCGGCCGCCACCGTGCGTACCGTGTCGCGTTTCGTGCCGGTGCACCTGTCGGACGAACTGGTGGAAATCACCTCGGCCCAGGTACTGGTGGGCTACAAGCGCCAGCAGCACACCCTGTTCGTGGCCAACGTCACGCACCGGCTGCGCTTTACGCCCCAGGGACCGAAGATCGAGCAGAAGGTGATCCGCCTGATCAACTCGATGGACAGCCTCAATGCCCTGGGCTTCCTGCTGTAAGTCCGGGCAGGCATCGCATATCGCACATCGTCTCCAGGTAACCGAGTATTGGCACTGAAACATGAAACTGATCGTTGACCGTCTCACCGATGAAACCGGTGATATCCGTTCCTTCCGCCTGGTGCGTGCCGATGGCGCCCCGCTGCCGTCCTACGAGCCGGGGGCCCACATCGACATCACCGGGCCGACCGGGATCATGCGCCAATACTCGCTGTGCGGACCGCTGGAAGACCAGTGCGGCTACACCATCGCCGTCAAGCGCGAGCCGGCATCGCGGGGTGGTTCGACCGCCCTGCACGATGCCGTGCAAGTGGGCATGGAACTGGAAGTGGGTACGCCACGCAACCTCTTCGCGCTGGACGCCGGCGCCCCCGAACACCTACTCTTCGGCGCCGGCATCGGCGTCACCCCCCTGCTGGCGATGGCCTATCGCCTGTGGGCAGAACAGAAGCCCTTCACCCTGCACTACTTCGTGCGCGCCCGCGAGCATGCGGCCTTCGCCGACCTGCTGGAGACGGCACCGTTTGCGGCACGCGTGCGCTTCCACTACGCGGTCATGCCGGCGCAGATGGAGCACTACCTCAAGGCCTGCCTGGACGCCGGCAGCCCACAAGCCCATGTCTACACCTGCGGCCCGGCCCCCTTCATGGATGCGGTGGTCAAGTGCGCCGCTGCCAGCCGCAGTGAAGACGCGATCCACCTGGAGCACTTCCAGGCAGTAGCAGCGCCTGCGTCCGGCACGGCTTCAGGCGGCGGCGATGGCGCCTTCGAGGTGAAGCTGGCCAGCTCGGGCAAGGTGATACAGATTCCGGTGGGCATCCCCATCGTCGATATCCTGGCGCGCGAGGGCATCAGCATCGATACCTCCTGCCGCGAAGGCATCTGTGGCACCTGCGTGGTGCCGCTGCTGGAGGGCGAGCCGGATCACCGCGACAATTGCCTCTCCAAGAAGGAGAAGGCCGCCAACGACCAGATCTGTACCTGCGTCTCACGCGCCAAATCGGGAATGCTGGTGCTGGATCTCTGACCTCCCACCTCACGACACAGGCCTCACACCGTTCGGACTGGGTAGCGCCGCAGTTGCGCCGCTCATCAGTGCGAACGGTTTTTTCATGGTCCCCGGAAAGACAAATGCCGTCCGGTACACACACGGACGGCATCATTTCGGGGGCGGGGGATGGTAAAGAGACGGGCCTACAAGGCCGTGCGCTTGACCTTGTGGAACAGCCGGTTGAAATAGATCAGGCTGTCCTTCTTTTCATTGACCTTGACCTCGGCCAGCTCGACGAACATCACCGAGTGGGTGCCGACCTCCTTGAACTCGCGGATGCGGCCCTGCAGCTTCACCAGCGCATCGGCCAGCACCGGCTGGCCCAGTTCGCCCTGTTCTTCCCAGATGTCCCAGGCGAAGCGCTCCTCCATCGGTACCTTGGTCGCGCCCGAGAAATGCATGGCCAGTTGTTCCAGTTCATCCGAGAGCACGTTCACGCACAGCCGGCCGTTCTTCTTGAACACCTCATGCATGGCGCTGCCGCGGTTGATGCAGACCAGGATGGTCGGTGGCGTGTCGGTGACCGAGCAGACCGCGCTGGCGGTGATACCGCAACGGCCGCCCTCGCCATCGGTGGTGATGATGGAGACCGCCGCCGGCAGATGCGCCATGGCATTGCGGAATTCCAGTTGCTCCGGCGCAAGGGCGGGACGGGGCGCAGCAGTCGATGCGGACGTGGATGCGGATGCGGGTGGGGTCGAATGTTCTTGTTGGACAGCATTGGCGCTCATGGAAACTCCCTGGTTTGCACGCCGATGATGCACGGCGCTCTATGACAGCAGGTTAAGACATGCCCCGGCTGCACACAATTCGTGCCACATGCCCGCGCCACAGGGGATTGCGACTAAGCATCTAGGTAAAAATACCTAGATCGCCACCCTGGAGGGGGTGTTAAAGTGTCGCTGATCCCAAGAATTTCAGGCCTGTTTTTTGCATAAGTCAAAGCGTGCTGTTTTGATTTATGCCGACCAGCCCGTCAAGAAATCGAGAGGGTCGGAAATAGCGCCGGTGCAAACCGGCACCATTTTGACGAGACGAGGAGTAAGATGGAAACCAACCCGCCGGTGGTCTACATCGTTGATGATGACGAAGCCGTTCGCACGTCGCTGGCCTGGCTGCTGAGCTCGGTCAATATCCGTACCGAATGCTTCGATGGCCCGGAAGCCTTTCTCAAGGCCTACGACGCCAATAGCCTGTCCTGCCTGATTCTGGATGTGCGCATGCCGGAGATCAGCGGCTTCCAGCTGCAGGATCGCCTGAAGGAAATCGGTGCCGACATTCCCGTGATCTTCGTATCCGGACATGGCGACATTCCCATGTCGGTGCGCGCCCTGCACAATGGCGCGGTCGATTTCCTGGAAAAGCCCTACAACTCCCAGCAGATGCTCGAACGCATCCAGGTCACCCTGAAGAACGTGGCCGGCAACATGCAGGCGCGTGGTCGCCGCCAGCAGTTGAAGGCGCGCCTGAAGACGCTGACCGTGCGTGAGCGCGAGATTCTGGAAAAGGTCATCATGGGCCAGTCCAGCAAGCTCATCGCGCGCGACCTCAACATCAGCGTCAAGACGGTGGACGTGCATCGCGCCAGCGTCAAGGACAAGCTGGGCTGCCAGAGCACGGCCACGCTGGTGCGCGACGTACTGATGGATTTCGGGCCGGAATTTCTCAAGGCGGCCTGAGCCTCCCTGAATGATCCGGACTTGATCTGAACTACCGCGTAAAAGGATCACCGCTGGCGTGAAGCCGCCAGCGATGATCGTCTTTTATCAGGCAGTCTGCAGGGAGAAGAACGCCACCGCGCGTTTCAATTGCGCCGCCTGGTCTTCCAGCGACTTGGCGGCGGCCGCAGCCTGTTCCACCAGCGCCGCATTCTGTTGGGTCACGCCATCCATCTGCCCCACAGCCTGGTTGACCTGGTGGATGCCCTCGGCCTGTTCGCGACTGGCGGTGCTGATCTCGCCCACCAGCGCGTGCGTGCCGCGCACGCTGTCCACCACTTCCTGCATGGTCTTGCCGGCTTTTTCCACCAGCTGGCTGCCGGCACCGACCTTCTCCACCGAATCATCGATCAGTTGCTTGATTTCCTTGGCCGCTGAGGCCGAGCGTTGCGCCAGGGCGCGCACTTCCGAGGCCACCACCGCGAAACCGCGTCCCTGCTCACCGGCGCGGGCCGCCTCCACGGCAGCATTCAAGGCCAGGATATTGGTCTGGAAGGCGATGCCATCGATCACGCCAATGATGTCCACGATCTTGCGCGAGGATGCGTTGATGTTGCCCATGGTGGCGATCAGTTCTTCCATCACCACCCCGCCCTGACCGGCGATCGATGCCGCGGAGCGCACCAGATTGTCGGCCTGGCCGGCGTTCTCGGAATTGGTGCGCACGCTGGAGGTCAGCTGTTCGATGGAAGCGGCGGTCTCTTCCAGCGCACCGGCCTGTTCCTCGGTTCGGGCTGACAGGTCAAGGTTGCCGTTGGCGATTTCACCGGAGGCAATCGCAATGCTGTCGGCCCCATGGCGCACCGTGGACACCACGCCGTGCAGGCGCTCGCTCATGCCCTGCAGCGAGGCCACCAGTTGTCCCAGTTCGTCTTGCCCCATGCTCACGGCGCGCGAGGTCAGGTCACCGGCGGCCACGCGCTGCGAGATCGCCAGCGCCGCATGTACCGGCCGCGTGATGCTGCGCGTGAGCAGCACCGCGAACGCTACGCCGCAGAGCAGGATCACCCCTTCCAGCACGGCGATCTGCCATTGACTGCTGGCGGCATCCTGCTGGATCTGCGCGGAGATATCGTCGATGCGGGCACGTTCGAAGTCGAGCAAGGCCCGCATGGCATTCTGGGTACCGGTGGCGATGCCCATGTACTGCTGCTGATAGAGCTGGTCCACCTTGGCGGCATCGCCCTGCTTCTTGGCCGCGTAGATTTCATCGCGCACGGTCAGGAACTGCTTGCGGGCGACATTGATGGCGGCGAACAGCTTCTTTTCATCGTCACTGGTCAGGAGCGTTTCGACGTCCTTCAGGGTCTGCGCCGATTCCTTGCTGGACGCGGCCGCCTCCTTGGCGAGGAAGGCCTCGAGTTCGGGATCGCGGCTCTTGACCACCGTAGTGGTGCGCTGGATGGCGATCAGCAGCAAGGTATTCCATTGCGACACCAGGCGTTCGGTGCGCAGCGGCACATCCATCATCTGCTGGGTCTGCTGGGCCACGGTCTTCAGTCGCCATATGCCCACCGCCGCCACCAGCATCGAAAATACCAGCACCACCGCAAAGCCAGCGCCCAGGCGCGAGCCGATACGTATGTTCTTGATCATTCTTGTTTCCATCCCTGCGCGTTGTTCTCGGCGCCCCGGATGATGGACCCTCGCTACGCTCCATCCCAGCCGGCTTGCCCCCCTGATGCCGACTTCGCAACACCGTCCCTCTACGGTACCTGCGTTACTGACACGCAACCGATTCTAGGAGCGCACTGCGTTGCCGACCATATCAAAATTAAGAATCCTGCCATGCCGATACGGCAACGATCTGACGCAAAGTGGCAGCCAGCATGGAAGGCACCGGACTGGCCCGTGGCAAGCTTGTCATTCGGATCACGTAAATTCCCCCTCACTCGGCAGCTTCTGCATCGCTGCAGCAACGGCAGGACAAACCTGGGCACAATAGCGGCTCCATCCGATTTCCCAAGGCCCTACCGGCATGATTCCATCAAGCTCCCCCATCGCCTTGCTGCTGGCCGCCGGCCGTGGCAGCCGTTTCAACGACCGCGAGGAAAAGCTGCTGCAACCCTTCTGCCATCATGACGGCCGCCCCGGCATGGTGGCCACCGCCAGCGCGGCAGCGCTGCTGGAGGTCATGCCGGTGGTCGCCGTGGTAGAGGGGCCGGGCATGCTGGCCGATGCCCTGCGCAAGATGGGCTGCACGGTCTGCATGCTGCCCCCGGGCGATCCGCGTGAAATGAGCGCATCGCTGCGTCACGGACTGCAGCACAGCACGCAGGCATCAGGCTGGCTGATCGCGCTGGCCGACATGCCTCGGGTCCGGCCTGCCACCCTGGCGCGACTGCGCGACGCGCTGGTCGCCGGTGCGTCCATCGTGGCGCCCGTGACGCAAGGTCGGCGCGGCAACCCGGTGGGCTTCGGTCCGGCGCACCTGCCGGCGCTGCTGGCCCTGCAGGGCGACCGCGGCGCACGGGGCCTGCTGGAAGCGCATCCGGTGACGGAGATCGAGGTGATGGATCAGGGGATCTTTGCCGATATCGATACGCGGGAAGACCTGGAGCGCATGCGCGACCGGCGGGAATGAAGAAGGGACGCCGTAGCGTCCCTGACGTGGTGATGACTTCTCAGACTGCCAGCGGCTGCACCGCCAGTCGCAGACCCATGGCCTTCAGAATTGCGGTCAGACTGCTCAGCGCAGGATTACCTTTCGGCGACAAGGTGCGATATAGCTGGGTCGGATTCAAATTCGCCTGCTCGGCCACCACCTGCATGCCTCCCACAGCTAGCGCCAACTGACGAAGCACACTCATCAATTCGGCCTGATCGCCATCAGTCAGAATGCTGTTGATGATCTCCAGCGCAAGCGCGGGATCGCTGCGATACAGCTCGGCCATCGCTTCATCATGGGGTCTGCTTCTCATCTGTCCCTCTCCTCTTCCAGTCCTGCCAACAATCCACCGCTCGCGCGATATCCATTTGCTGAGTCCGTTTATCTCCACCGCACAACAACAGGACAAGCTTGCGGCCAGCGCGTCCGTAGTACACCCGGTAACCCGGACCAATATCCACACGCAAATCCCATACACCGTCTCTACAGAACCGGTGGTCGCCAAAATTGCCCTGCTCCAGACGACCAATTCGCCGCATGATCGCAATCCGTGCCTGCGCATCACGCAGGCGAACCAGCCAGCCGAGGTAGAGGTCATCCTGAGCGGGAGTCGTGAGGTAATGCTCAACGTCGTAGAGCGCCATATTCGTTTATAAACGAATATAAGTCAACTGATTGCGCATCAGCCTTTTGCAACCGGACTTCTCTCGCAGTGCGATCGTGCCCACGAAAAGAAGCGACAGCCGCGTACTGCACTCGGTGATATCTCGAAACATGATCTGCCCCTCTACTTTCGCAAAAGCGCAAAGCGTAGCCGGCAAATCCCCTGAGATCACAACCGTTACTGAATGCCCATGCCTTCTTCCAAAAATATCGACGAGCCATCCCATGACGGCGAAGCAGGACGAAAAAAAGCCACCGCACGCAGCGGTGGCTCCCTCGAAGCAACAGGCTCCGGCGGTGCTACAGACTCATTCCAGCGCCCGGTTGCGCGACTCCACATCCACACACAGGATGGCAACGGCACCGGCTACCAGGAAGGCCGACAGCATCACCAGCGACAGCGTGAAGTGGCTGGCCATGACCGGGGCGATGATGGCCGGGGCGAACAGGCCGCCGAAGCGGGCCACCGCGCCGGCCGTGCCCATGCCGCTGGCGCGCAGGTCGGTCGGGTACACCTCGGGCGTGAAGGCATACAGCGCGGCCCAGGTGCCCAGCAGGGAGAAGCTCAGCAACAACGTGGAACCGACCACCAGCTTGGGATCGCTGCCCAGGCTGTAGAGCATGCAACCCACCGCCGACAACAACAGGAAACCGACCAGGGTGGGCTTGCGGCCCCAGCGTTCGACCCCGTAGGCCGACAGCGCATAGCCAGGCAACTGCACCAGCGCCAGGAAGATCAGGAAGATCTGGCCACGCATGAAACCGAAGCCCTCGGAACCCAACTTGACCGGCAGGTAGACGAACACGCCATAGTAGGCAATCGAGATCAGTCCCCAGGCCAGGTACAGCGACAGGCTGCGGCGACGCAGGGCGGCCGAGAACAGCGCGCTCATCGGCTTGCGCTCCACCACTTCAGGCTGCAGCGGCGGGATCGGGGTGCTGCTGCCGTTGACCTTGGCGACCCGCTCCAGCACCTTGCGGGCAGCGTCGGACTTGCCGCTGCGGTTGAGGTACATGGGCGACTCCGGCACATAGAAGCGCAGCACCACGCCCACCAGCGCCGGCAGACCGGTGACGAAGAAGATCACGCGCCAGGCATCGTTGCCCCAGCTCACCGCCACCAGTGCCAGCACCGCCAGGCAGATGGTGCCGATGGCCCAGAACGATTCCAGCATCACCAGCCAGCGACCACGACGGGCGCTGGGCAGGAATTCGGCCATCATGGTGTAGTCCACCGGCAGCGTGCCACCCACGCCGATGCCGGTCAGCAGGCGCAATGCCAGCAGCCAGGTAAAGTCGGGGGCGAAGGCCGAGGCCACGCCGAAACAGGCATCGATCACCACCGCGCCCATGAGCACCGGACGACGGCCGATGCGGTCGGCCAGACGGCCGAAGACGAAGGCGCCCAGCAGCATGCCCACGAAGAACAGGGTGCCGCTCTGCAGTGCCTGCGGCACCGTCAGGCCGAAGGTCTTGGCGATGGTCGGCGCCGAAAAACCGATGGACAACACCTGCATCGCATCGGCCAGCCAGACCAGGCCGAAGATGACGAACAAGCGGTACTGGAACTTACCGACCCCGGCGGCCTGTAGCCCCTTTTCCACTGTCGCGGGTAGCGTGGACATGCAACTCTCCTCAAATGATCGAACCGGCAGCGGGCTGAACCGGCTGCCTGGCTTCCTCACCGGCGCTGTTCACCGGTGACATGAATGATGCAAGAGCCGGGCCATCTTCGCTTTCCCACGAAGCCGGCCCGGCGGTGATTCAGGCGAAACCGTTCAGGCCGCGGCCTTGCTGGGCGAGACCAGCGGCTCTGTGAAGACATCGTAGCCGAAGCACCAGGACGGGTCTTCGTTGGTGCGCAGCCAGGTATTCTCGTGCGAGATGCGCTGGACCTTGCTGGCGCGGGCGGCGCGGTTGGCTTCGTACAGGGCGAACGCTTCGCTATGGTTGCTGGCGCCCACTTCCTTGAAGCAGCGCGCCAGCATGGCGCCATCCTCGATGGCCATGGCCGCGCCCTGCGCCATGTGCGGTTTCATCGGATGGCAGGCATCGCCCAGCAGTACCAGGCGACCGCGGCTCCACAGCGGCAGCGGATCGCGCTCCAGCAGCGACCACTTGGTCACTTCCACGGTGGCGTCCACCAGTGCCTGCACGGTCGGATGCCAGCCACGGAAGGTCTCGCGCATTTCTTCCTTGCTGGAAGGCAGCCAGCGGTCGTTCAGGTCCCACTTCTCGACCGGCACGCCGGTGACGTAGTAGAGCTCGTCGGCCTTGCTGGTGACGAAGTAGGTCATCATGTGACGGTCATCGCTCCACCACTTCACGCAGGCATCGAAGGGCAGCATGCCGGCCTTGACCTCAGGGGTGGGGAACACGGCGCGGTGCGCCAGGTAACCGGCGTACTTGGGTGGCTCCACGCCCAGCAGTTCTTCGCGGATGCGGGAGTTGACGCCATCGGCGCCGATGACGATGTCGGCCTCTTCGGTGGTGCCATCGGCAAAGCTGAGGATGACCACGTTGCCGCGATCCTCGACCTTGGTCAGGCATTTGTCGAAGCTCACGCGATCGCTCGGCAAGGCCTTGATCAGCAGTTCATGGAAATCGCCACGATGCACCGTCAGGTAGGAAGCACCATAGTGCTTGACGGCGTAGTCGCCCAGCGGAATCTGCGCCAGTACGTCGCCGGTCTCCCAGTGGCGGCTGTACCAGAAGTCGGGACGCGAACCCTGGCGGTTCATCTCATCCTCGATGCCGATCCGACGCAGCACCTTCATCACATTGGGGCCGACGTGGATGCCGGCGCCCAGACGGGAGAAACCGGGCGCCTGCTCATAGACGCGCACATTGAAACCTTCCTGTAGCAGCAGCGCCGCCGTAGCGGCACCACCCAGGCCTGCGCCGACGACGGCGATACGGGGGGAATTGGACACTCTGATCTCCTTGCGAAATGGGTAGGAAGCTGGGTTGAAGCCGGGATAAAAGCGACGACGGAAACAATCCTGGATGCGTCGAATGAAATACAGTGTACACACTCTATTTTTAAAAGAATAGAGGTTTGATGAAGAGATTTTTCGTGCTGCATTGCAGTGCGAAACATGACCGATAACAGGGCGATATAGGCCAGTTTGGTGCGGAATTCCGGAGGAATGAAAGAGAATTGAAGCGGATCTGCCGGGCCGCCTTACTTAAAGCGTACACATCATTTATTACACAAGAAGGCGAGGCCTTTTCGGTCCGGGGCAGACCGCAGGCGGCAGGCAGCGTCCAGACCTGGCCGCGTCGGCCGGCAGCTCCACCCTGCCATTCAGGCGAGGCGGCGCTGCCGCCATGGGCCGGCTTGGTGGCCGGGAGCACCGCAACCGGAGAAGCACGCCACCCTTATGCAGCGCAACAAACCAGGCGAGAGAGGAAATGACGATCAAGCTACGGCGATCTCGACGCCACCTCCACCCACGCCAGCTGCCCTGCTACACCGACAGGTAAGCCCGTCGCACCTCTTCATCGGCCGCCAGTTGCGCCATGCTGCCCTGGTAACGGATATGCCCGTTCTCCAGCACGTAGGCACGGTCGCTGACCAGCTCGGCGAAGTGCAGGTTCTGCTCCGACAGCAGGATGGCCATGCCCTCGCGCTTCAGGGTCATGATCATGTTGGCCATCTGTTCGACGATGACCGGTGCCACCCCTTCCGAGGGTTCGTCCAGCAGCACCAGGTAGGGGTTGCCCATGAGCGTGCGCGAGACGGTCAGCATCTGCTGCTCGCCACCGCTCATCTGGCCACCCGGACGGTCCGGCATTTCGCCCAGGTTGGGGAAGAGCTGGAACAGCTTTTCCGGCGTCCACTGGACCGCCCCTTCCCGCGCCGGCTGACGGCCCACCTCCAGGTTTTCCATCACCGACAGGTCGGAAAAGACACGTCGGTCTTCGGGCACGAAGCCCATGCCGTCGCGGGCAATCTCGTAGGGACGGGCGCGGCTGATGTCCTTGCCGCGAAAACTGACTTCGCCCTCGGCGCGGTCCAGCAGGCCCATCACCGCCTTCATGGTGGTGGACTTGCCGGCGCCGTTGCGCCCCATCAGGGCGACCACTTCGCCGCGCCCCACTTCGAGGGCGACGTCGAACAGGATGTGGGCGCGCCCATAGAAGGCGTTCAGTCCGCTGACCTTGAGCAGCGGATCGGTCTTGGGGGATACGGTGGCGCTCACGATGGACTTCCTTCCTTCTCGAATGTCTTGCCGCTGCCGAAATAGACTTCCTGCACCTTGGGATGATTGCGGATGGTCTCGCCATCACCCTCGGCGATCAGTTGCCCGCGCGCCAGCACGATCATGCGGTCGGCAAAAGCAAACACCACGTCCATGCTGTGCTCGGTGAAGAGGACCGACATGTTCTTTTCCAGCACCAGGCGCTTGGTGAGGGCCATCAGTTCATTGCGCTCCTTGGGCGCCATGCCGGCCGTGGGCTCGTCCATCAGCAACAGGCGCGGCCGGTTGGCCAGGGCGATGGCCAGCTCGACCCGCTTGACGTCGCCATAGGCCAGCACGCCGCAGGGGCGCTGCGCCTGGGCGGCCATGCCGACCTGCTCCAGCAGGGCCATGGCCTCATCGGCAAAGTAGGACGCAGCTGGACGCCACAGACCGAACAGCTTGCGCTGGCGCGACATCAGCGCCATCTGCACGTTTTCCAGCACGGTCATGGAACTGAAGGTGGCCGAGATCTGGAAGGTGCGCCCCACGCCGAGCCGCCAGATATCACGTGGCTTCATGCCGGCGATGTCGTGACCGTCAAAACGGATGCTGCCGGTCTCGGGCCGGTACTGGCCGTTGAGGATATTGAAGCAGGTCGACTTGCCGGCGCCATTCGGCCCCAGCAGTGCCAGCAACTGGCCCGGCGGCAGCTCGAAAGAGACGCCGTTGACGGCCTTGTTGCCGCCGAAGGATTTACTGATGTTGTCTACGGTCAGCAGGCTCATGCTGCCTCCTTGCCGATATCGGCTTTCAGTTCCGGGGCCCCACCGCGCCCCTGGCGCGCCGGGCCACCGACGAAGCGCTGGAAATAGCCGGCGATGCCAGCCGGGAACAGCAGCACCAGTGCCAGGATCACCAGCCCGAGAATGGCACGCCAGTAATCGGTCTCGCGTGCGATCACGTCCTGCAGCCAGGTGAAGACCGATGCCCCCACCACCGGCCCCAGCAAGGTCTGCAGGCCGCCCAGCATGACCATCACCAGACCATCGACCGAACGGCTCACGCTGATGGCCTCCGGCGAGATGCTGCCCTTGGAGAATGCAAAGAGTACCCCGGCCGCGCCGCAGAATACGCCGGCCAGCGCAAAGGCCAGCCATTGCATGCGCTTGACGTCGATGCCGATGGCGTCCGAACGCAGCACCGAATCGCGGGCCGCGCGCATGGCATAACCGAAGGGCGCGAACAGCACGCGGCGCAACAGCAGCAGGCCGGTCACTGCGCAGGCCAGCGCCAGGTAGTAATAGGCCAGCGGCGACGCCAGCCAGACTGCCGGCCAGACGCCGACCAGCCCGTTGCTGCCGCCGGTGACTTCATCCCATTGATAGATGATGGCCCAGACGATCTGCGCGAAGGCCAAGGTCAGCATGGCCAGGTACACGCCCGACAGGCGCACGCTGAACCAGCCGAACAGCAGCGCACCCAGCCCGGCCACCAGCGGACCGACCACCAGCGCCAGTTCCATCGGCCAATGCAGTTTGACCACCAGCATCGCCGCCGCATAGGCACCCAGCCCGAAATAGGCCGCGTGACCGAAGGAATGCATGCCGCCCGGCCCCATGATGAAGTGCAGGCTGGCCGCAAACAGCACGGCGATGAAGATCTCCACCAGCAGCACCGTCAGGTAGGGGAAGCTGTGCGACAGCAAGGGGGCCGCCAGCAGCAGCGCCACGGCGGCCCAGGCCAGCTTGCGCACGCCGGCGCCGGCCGGGGCCAGCGGCGCCTCCGGCTGGCCGGTACTGCGGGCGGCGGCCTGGGGCTTGCCCATCAGCCCCCAGGGACGCACCACCAGGATCACTGCCATGACCAGGAATTCCACCACCAGCGTCAGCTTGGACAGCGAGATCACCACCCCGAACACCGACACCTGGCCGATGGCCACGCACAGGGCCTTGATCTCGGCAATCAGCAGGGCCGCCAGGAAGGCGCCGGGGATCGACCCCATGCCGCCGACCACCACCACCACGAAGGCATTGCCGATGGTCTCCAGGTCCAGCGCCAGGTTGGCGGGGATGCGCGGCCCCTGCAGGGCGCCGCCCAGGCCAGCCAGGAAGCAACCCAGCGCGAACACACCGGTAAACAGCCAGGACTGGTTGATGCCCAGGGCGCCGACCATTTCGCGGTCCTGGGTGGCGGCGCGGATCAGGGTCCCCCAGCGGGTGCGGTTCAGGACCAGCCACAGCACACCCAGCACCAGCGGGCCGATGGCGATGAGCACCAGGTCGTATTGCGGAATGCGCCGCCCCAGCAGTTGTACTGCGCCACCCAGGCCGGGCGCGCGCGGGCCGAACAGGTCTTCCGGCCCCCACAGGTAGAGCGCGGCATCCTTGAACACCAGCACCAACGCAAAGGTGGCCAGCAGCTGGAACAGTTCCGGGGCACGGTAGATGCGGCGCAGGATAAGGATTTCCACCAGGGCGCCCAGCACCGCCACGGCCATCGCCGAGAGCAGTACCGCGCTCCAGAAACCGAGGCCGCTGGCGCCAATCAAGGACACCAGCGTGTACACCACATAGATGCCCACCATGTAGAACGAGCCGTGGGCGAAGTTGACGATGCGCGTGACACCGAAGATCAGCGACAGGCCGGCCGCCACCAGGAACATGGTGGATGCGTCGGCCAGCCCGTTGATCATCTGCACGATCAGGCTAGAGAGAGTCATGCTTTATCCCCTGTGACCACGGTCCTGCGCAGCACGGTGCTGCGCAGGACCGCTGCAAGGCGTGTACCAGCTCAGTTGGCCGCACGCAGTTTCTTGACTTCGGCATCCGGCAATTGCACCGAAGCGCCATCGACGTAGCTGAAGTTGACCATGATGCCGCGACCATCCTTGAGCGCCGTACGTCCCACGTGAGCGCCCAGGGTGGACTGGTGATCCTGGCTGCGATAGACGATGGGTCCGGACGGAGTGGCGACCTTCAGGCCCGAGAAGGCGGCCGCCAGCTTGTCGCTCTCGACCGAGCCGGCCGCCTTGATGCCGGTGGCGATCGACATCAGCGCCACATAGCCGACCAGGGACCCGTTGCGCGGGTAGTCATTGAATTTCTTGCGATAGGCGTCGACGAATTTCTTGTGCTCGGGGGTATCGATGGCATACCAGGGATAGCCGGTGACGATCCAGTTGACCGGTGCCTCGTTCTTCAGCGGATCGAGATATTCCGGCTCACCAGTCAGCAGCGACACCACTTCGCGTCCCTCGAACAGGCCACGGGTATTACCCTCGCGCACGAACTTGCCGAGGTCGGCACCGAAGAGCGCATTGAAGATCGCATCCGGCTTGGCATCGGCCAGCGCCTGGGTGACCGAACCGGCATCGATCTTGCCCAGGGGCGGCGCCTGCTCGGCGACGAATTCGATATCCGGCTGGCGCTCCTGCATCAGCTTCTTGAAGGTGGCGATGGCGGACTGGCCGTATTCGTAGTTGGGATAGACCAGCGCCCAGCGCTTCTTCTTCAGCTTGGCCGCTTCATTGACCAGCGAGGCCACCAGCATGTAGGTGGAGGGACGCAGGCGATAGGTGTACTGGTTGCCGTTCTGCCAGACGATCTTGTCGGTCAGCGGTTCGGCCGCCAGGAAGAAGATCTTGCGCTGCTTGGCATAGTCGGTCAGTGCCAGGCCGGTGTTGGAGAGGAAGCCGCCGAACAGCAGCGACACCTGTTCGCGGGTCACCAGTTCCTCGGCCACCCGCACCGAATCACCGGGGTTGCCGTTGTCGTCGCGGGAGACGATTTCCACCTTCTTGCCCAGCAGGCCGCCGGCGGCATTGATTTCTTCCTGGGCCAGTTCCCAGCCACGGCGGTACGGTTCGAGGAAGGCCGGTTGGGCCTTGTAACTGTTGACTTCGCCAATCTTGATGGTGGATTGGGCCAGTGCGCCGGCAGCGGCCGTCAGGCCCAGTGCGGCGACAACGAGATGCTTCAGATGCTTGAGATGGAGGGAGACGTTCACGATCTTTCCTTTCTGCACCCGCAGGTGCAAGCAACGGCAGGGGAAGGAAGGCGCGCCGGGTGGAGCCCGCGCACCTTCCGGCAGCGCATCAGAACAGGTGACGGATACCGAACTGTATGCCGTTCACCGTGCCGCCACTGGCAGGCACGTTCTTGGTGATCGGTGCGGCACCGGCCAGCGAGAAGGTGGCGCCGTTGCTGTTGGTCAGATGGGCATAGGTGGTATAGAGCATGGTGCGCTTGGACAAGTCATAGGTACCGATCAGGCTGATCTGACGGGCATCGCGGCCGGCGCCGGTGCTGTCCTTGGCCCAGCCGTAGCCGGCCCCGATGGTGGCCTGCGCGCTCAGGCGATAGTTGGCCGAGATCGAGTACGCGCCGTAGTAGCTGCCACGCACATTGGTGGTGGCGGCCGCACCGAGGTTGTTGCCACGGTAGTAGCCCAGGAAGATCTTGCCGTTGCCGTAGTCATAGGCACCCCCGGCGAAGGTGGAGCGGATGGCGATATTGTCGTTGGCGCTGTTCTGGGTGGAATGGCTCAGGCCCAGGTAGAACGGGCCGCTTTCGTACTCGCCGGCCAGCATGGTGGTGGACAGGCCGTTCTTGGGCGTGGTCTGCTCGCCCAGACCATAGTAGGCCTGCAGCTTGAAGCCGCGCATCACCGGCGAGATATAGCCGATCACGTTGTCGTAGCGTGGCGTGTAGGCCGAGACGTTGTTCAGGAAGGAGGCATAGGTCGCACCGGCAAAGGCATCCAGGCGCGCGATCATCAGGAAGCCCGGCGAATTCTGCCGACCCAGGCGCAGCTCACCCAGATTATTGGCCAGGCCGACCCAGGACTGGCGGTTGAACAGGCGGGTGCTGTCGTGCATGCCACCGGTGTCGGAGGCGAAGCCGTTTTCCATCTGGAAGTTGGCGCGCAGGCCGCCACCCAGGTCTTCGGTCCCCTTGAAGCCCAGGCGGCTGGCCTGGTAGCCGCCGCTGTCCAGCGATACCACCGAACCGCGACCGCTCGCATTGGTGTAGCCCAGGTAGGTATCGACCACGCCATAGATGGTGACGTTGGATTGCGCCATCGCGCCGCCGGCGCAGAACAGACTGCCGGCCGCGAGTGCCCATGCCTTTTTCATGTTGTTTTCCCTTTGTTTGATGTGTTGGAGGTGTTACGGGTCTTGCTGGTGATGCAGTTACTGCAGGTGCTGCTTTCCTGCCTGGCCCGGTGATCCGGGCTTCTGTCTGAAACTGTCTTCGGCGCTTGTCTGGTGTTGTCCTGCACGCTGTGGCAGCGGCATTGGCGAGGCCGTACAACGGCACTGAAAAGCCTCGCCGACCACTTCTTTTTTATGACGTATGCGCTCTATATTTTGAGTGTTAGCAAAATACAGGCCAGCCTTGACCCAGCTCAAGAATCTCAGGCATTTACTGCTTTAATATTGGATTAACGCGCTACAGACGGGGTTCTACAGCTTGTCTCCACGGCGCCCCGAAAACCATCTTTGCATTTCTTATTTATAATGTGTACACCATATTAATGCGAAACCGGAAAACTGCACAAGCAGAGTGCGTTGTGCACCACGACATCGCGTCGACGGCAACGCAAATGGCGACATTGAAAATGGAGGAAGCGCGGTCGGCAGACCGGCGAAGCAGGAAGGTGACATCGCCAGCAGCGGATGCAGCCGTGGCCGCACCGCCCTGGTCGAGGAGGAGGAAGAGGGGGAAGAGGGGGATCAGCGTGGACGCGGCAAGGTGAAGTTGGATTCGGTACGGCTGCGGCCATACCATTCGCCGCCCATGCGGAAGAGCAGATCGACCTGGCCCGGATCTAGCTTGCCATCGGCGTCCAGCAACTGGTCGTCCACGTGTGCGGCCAGCACCTGACCGAAGATCAGGTGGCAGGATGGCTCATGGCGCGGATAGGGCTCCATCATCGCCAGCTTGCACTCGAAGCTGGCCACCGCACCCTCGACGCGGGGCGGCTGCACCAGCTGGCTGGGTGCGGCCTGCAGGCCGCAGGCCTCGAATTCGCTGACGCCGCCCTCGAAGGGAAAGGACGTCGCATTCAAGGCCTGGGCCTGCGCCGGTGCGGCCAGGTTGACCACGAACTCGCCGCTGGCGCTGATGTTGTTGACGGTGTCCTTGAGCTTGCCACCTCGCTGCAGCAGCGGGCAGATCAGCAGGGTCGGCGGCTTGCCGGTGATCATCTGGAAGAAGCTGAACGGCGCCAGGTTGGCCCGCCCCTGCCCGTCCAGCGTGGAAACCCAGGCGATAGGACGCGGCACGATCAGCGCCGACATCCATTCATAAGCTTCGACGGGCTTGAGCCCTGCGAAATCGATCAACATTGTTCAACTCTCTCCGATGACAAGCACGACAACTCTCAAATCGGCGCCCCGCAAGCGCGCCAAGGCATCCGTGGCAGGCAAGGCCGCAGCGACGCTTGCCTATACAGGCGGCAGGCAGGCCATTAGAATCAGCAGCTGCCCCCTGCTCGCCGCCGGCGAACAAGGCATGCCAAGCCACCCATCCCTTGCGCCAATGACCAAGAAGCCCGCCACCGCCGACTATCATTTCTCCGACCAGATCGGGCACCTGCTGCGCCGCGCCTACCAGCGCCACGCCGCCATTTTCCAGCAACACATCCCGGATTCGCAACTGACGGCCGCGCAGTTCGTGACCCTGTGCGCGATCCGCGACCTGCAGACCTGCTCGCTGTCGGACATCGTCAAGGTGACCGCCATCGACCAGGCCACCATCCGTGGCATCGTGGAGCGCCTGAAGGCACGCGACCTGATCGAGCTGTCCCATGACGAGACCGACCGCCGCAAGGTACTGGTCTCGCTCAGCAAGAACGCCACCGCACTGGTGGCCGATGCCGTCCCCTTCGCCGCCCAGATCACCGAGGCCACCTATGGCAACCTCAATCCGGCAGAACGGGTGGCGCTGGTGTTCCTGCTGCGCAAGATGATCGACGAATAAGGCCAAGCCGCCGAATCGCTCACACCGCCGGCAAGGGCTCGCGCAGCCCCGCCAGGATGCATTCCGCATTGAAGGGCGGCTGGCGGAAGCGACGCCCGGTGGCATCGAAGAGGGCATTGGACAGCGCCGCCGCGCTCGGCACCGAGGCCGATTCGCCTGCCCCCATGGGCGGCTGGTCCTGGCGCTGCATGAGCACGATCTCGATGGGCGGCACTTCCGTGAAATGCAGGATGGGATAGGCGCCCCACTCCAGGCTGGTGGTCCCCTGCGGGCCGAAACTGACACGCTCCTTCAAGACCCGGCTCAGTGATTGCAGGATGTTGCCGTGCATCTGGTGGCGCACGCCGTCCGGATTGACCATCATGCCGGTATCCTGCCCCACCACCAGCGACGTCACCTTCAGCGCGCCATCGGCGAGATCGACTTCGATATCGATGACCCAGGCCGACCAGGCCGCACCAAACCCGGGAAACTTGCTGTGGACATAGCGCGCATAGGCGATACCGCGTCCGCGCAGCTTGCCGTCGACCTCCGGCGTGCCACGCGAACCGCTGGCACCGGCCACCCAGCCGGCCTTCTCCGCCACCGCCTGCAGCAACGCGCTGGCGCGCTCGTCGGGCAGGTGCGCCAGGCGATAGGCCAGGCGATCCTCCCGGGCCAGCTCGGCCAATTCATCGATGAAGACTTCATGGGCAAAGGAGTTCGGCATGGCAGAGACCCCGCGCAACCAGCCGGCTCGCACGATGGGCGCGACGTCGTCGCAATCGATCTGCAGGTGCGGGTAGGCATAGGGTGGCACGGCGGTGCGGTCGCCCATCTCCAGCACGCGGGGCTCGGGGGCGATCTTGCCGGTCAGCAGCAGCGCCAGCACCGGTGCATCGTTGGAGGGATAACGGGTCTGGAAGCCATAGGCCGACAGCCGGCCCGCTTCATCGATGGCGCCACGCACCTGCATCAGTTGCGCCGCGCCCTTGGGTTCCCAGGCATGTTCCTGCTCGCGGGTGAGCTGCACCCGCACCGGACGCCCCACGGCGCGTGACAACAGGGCGGCATCCGCCACCACGTCATCGGCACAGTTGCGGCCGTAGCAACCGGCGGCCTCCAGCCGGATCACTTCGATCTTTCCTTCATCGAGCTCGCACAGGCGCGAGAGGTCGATGCGCATGACATGCGGATTCTGCGTGCCGGACCAGACGGTCAGCCCCTCCTCGCGATAATCGGCCACCGCGCAGGAGGGGCCGATGGAGGCATGCATCTGGTAGGGCCAGACATAGGTGCGCTCGATGCGCTGGGCAGCGCTGCCCATGGCGGCATCCAGATCGCCCTGGCGCAGCAGTTCGCGGCGCTTGGCCGGCAGGTCGCGCAGGCGGGTCTCCAGGTCGTCCATGGAGGGTAGCGGCGGGATGTCCTTCCAGCGCAGCTTCAGTTCGCGCATGGCGCGCTGCGCCTGCTCCTCGCGCTCGGCCACCACGCCGACGAAATCGCCCTGCACCACCACCGCCACCAGCCCGGGGATGTGGGCCACGGAATCCTGGTCCACCGACAGCAGGCTGTTACCGATGAAGTCGCCGCCATCGCGCCCCGGATGCGGCGGACGCACCACGCGCCCATGCAGCATGCCGGGCACGCGCACGTCGTGCACATAGACCGGCTCGGCACGCACCTTGGCGGGAATATCGACACGCTGCGAACTGCGGCCCACCAGGGTGTACTGGCTGGCCGGCTTCAACGGCACGTCGCCGGGGTCGAGGGTGAGCATGATCTTCTGCCCGGCCAGCAGGGTGAAATAGCTGGTACTGCGTTGTGGCTGGTCGATATCGGTGATGCGTCCCGCCTCGATGCGCAGGCGTGCGGCAGGAATGCCCCACTGCGCGGCCGCCATGGCCAGCAG
This sequence comes from Herbaspirillum sp. AP02, assembly GCF_015767275.1. Lineage (GTDB taxonomy): Bacteria > Pseudomonadota > Gammaproteobacteria > Burkholderiales > Burkholderiaceae_D > Herbaspirillum. Next base: position 140,922 of record NZ_JADWMY010000003.1, on the reverse strand, counting down.
GTGCTCGCGCGCCTGGGCTGCGGCCTTGCGCAGCGGCACGGCGGAAATCTGGATGGTGGCACTGGCAATGGTGGGCCCCTGGTTGGGGGCTTCCTCGGTGTGGCCGAGGATCATGGTGACGCAGTCCATGTCCACGCTCAATTCCTCGGCCACGATCTGCGCCAGCGAGGTGCGGATACCGGTGCCGAGATCGACGTGACCGTTGAAGGCCAGTACCCGGCCCTCGGCCAGCAGGGCCACGAACACGTCCGGCAGCGGCTGCACATAGGACGAAGCCGCGCCGGGCTGGCCGGGCGCGGGCTTGGCACCGGGTTGCGGGGCGCGCGTCACCAGCAGCGCGTCACCACGCTCCAGCAGTTGACGGCGCGCCTCACGAGGCGTCTGGCCGGATGGTTGGCCGGGAGGATTGGTTGCTTGCATCTCAAACCATGCTGCACATCAGATTCATCACGACCCGGACCGTCACCGCCGTCCGGGCATCAAGGCTGGGCGACCACCTTCAGGGCCTCGTCCAGCGGCATCACGGCCGCGTACTTCTGCGCCATGTCGAACAGGTTGGCCTCATGCGGGCCGATGGCGCGGTCACCCACGCAATCGGACACCACCAGCGGGCGGAACCCCCAGGACATGGCATCGACCACGCTGGCGCGCACGCAACCACTGGTCACGGCACCGGCCACCAGCAGGGTCTGCACACCGTGCTGGGTCAGCCACGGTGCCAGCGAGGTACCGAAGAAGGCCGACGGCACGGTCTTGCGCACCACCAGCTCACCGGCGGCCGGGGTCAGTTCCGGCACGATGGCGCTGCCCGGCAGATCCTCCTTCAGAGTCACCATACCCGGCACCTTCATGCCGAAGATGTTGCGGTCGGCATCATCGTCGGCGAACACGATGCGGCTGTGCGCCACCGGCCAGCCATGCTGGCGCGCATGAGCCAGCAGGCTGCGCGTGCGTTCGATGGCCGGGCCGATGTTGCCGCCGCCGAACTGGGCCGGGTCGGCGAAGCTGTTGACGAAATCGACGATCAGCAGACCGAACGGCGGCTTCATGTCCAGCGTCTGGCCGAAGCCCTGGCGCTGGTAGGTTTCCACTTCCTTGTGCATCGTATCTTCCTTTTGAAGAGGCTGCCGGGCGCACCCGGCCGGCCTCATTGCGAATTGCCGTAGACGAAGCCGTCCAGCACCTTGCCGTCCTTGACCACCGGCGTGCCATCCAGCGCCACCGTGCAGCGGCGCAGGGGGATGTCGATATGGCAGGCGGTGGTGCGGCTGCCGCCGGCTTCGTTGTTGGGGCCGAAGGAGAACAGGAAATTGCCTTCGTAGGCGCGGGCATCCATGCCGATGGTGGCTTCGCGGTCGTACATGGCCAGCGTGGACCATTGCGCGCGCGGTTGCAGGCCCCACCCGATGTGCGACATGGCATAGGCTTCCGGGTCCTTGAAGGAGGCCATGTAGTCGCTCAGCAGCTCGGCATCCAGGCCACCCTCGATGTCGGTGACGAAACCGTCCTTGACGGTGACCACGATGGCTTCCTGGGCATAGCATTTCATGGGCAGCAGGATATCGCCGCGATCGATCACCAGGGTGCCGTTGGTCTGGCGCTCATTGGGCCAGGTCAGCACGAAGCCGCTGGGCCAGTGGTCCCAGCGTCCCGGCTGATCGACGAAGCCGTATTCCTGGATCACCGGGAATTCGCCCAGCGGGCAGCGCAGGTCGGTCCCGGCGTCCGAGGTGATGTGCATCTCGCGCTTGCCCTCCAGCAGACGCGCCGCCTGCGATACGCGGCGCCGGTCGTCTGCGCTGGGGACCATGCGCACCAGCACCTCGGGTGGCTCCACGGCCAGCAGGATCTTGGTGCCGGTGGCGAGGATGTCGTGCTGCTCGGGCGAGAACAGCAGGGTCATCAGGTCCAGCACCAGGTCGCTTTCCTTGAGGGCGGCGATGGCGGCGCGGTTGCCGGTCAGGGGCGTGGTGCCGAGATAGGCCAGGGAGTCGCGGCTCAAGGCCTTCTCGGCATTGACCGGCGGCAGGTCCAGCCGATTGACGGTGGCGCCCATGAGCGCGGCGGCGGTCATGGCAGTGGACAGGGTCTGCGGATGGGTGCTGCTGCTGGTGAGCACGGTGACGATCTGTCCCGGCTCCAGCTTCGACAGGGTCAGCACCTCTTTCCAGGCGCTGATCAGGTCATGGTCGCTGACGGCCATGGTGTTCTCCTTTGCAATCGGTCTTGCGATGGACGCGGCCCTTACAGCGGCGCGCCGAGGAAGTCGCCAAAGGCGGCGTAGAAGCCGGCCTCGTTGTCCCAGGGGATCATGTGGCCGGCGTCTTCCACCCGGCTCACCACCAGCTGCGGCAAGAGGCCCTGCAGTTCCTGCACGTCCTCGGGCAGGACGACGTCGCCGCGCGAGGCCTGCATCAGCATCACCGGCAGTTTCAGGGCCGGCAGGTCGGCATGGAAATCATCGGTATGGAAACCCTCGAAGCTGGCGATCACGGCCCGCTCGTCGCAGGTGTGCAGCCACTCGGCACGCAGTTGCAGTTGCGGTTCGGTCCAGGTCGGGCAGAAGGCGCGCATCTGCTCGGCCGAGCAACCCTCGCGCGCCAGGCGCATGGAATCCACGTACCAGGGCAGCTTGGAGGGATAGGCGCGACGACCCGGGCCGGAGACCGGCGGATCGACCATCACCAGCCGCGTCAGGCCGCGTGGTTGCAGGCTGGCGGCGCGGGCGCCGATGCGTCCGCCCATGGAGTGCCCGACCACCGCATAGCGCTCCAGGCCGAGCGCTTCGGCCAGGGCGATGACGTCGGTCGCCTGCGCATCCAGGCTGTAGTCCAGCGTCTCCGAAGCCGAGGACAGGCCACGGCCGCGCACATCCAGCACATAGGTATCGAACTGCTGGCCGAACCGTTCGCCGACGAAGCCCCAGGTCACTGCCGGGCTGGTGATGCCGGGGACGATGATGACCGCGTCGCGACCGGCACGCTCGCCATCCTTGCCGCCGAAGCGCAGGTAATGCTGGCGGATGCCATTGGCCAGGATATTGGCACCGTAGAGGAAGCTGCTCTGCATGGCGACCCCTCTCAGTAGGCGCCGGAGAGCAGCGCGCCGGCACCCGGCACGATGCGGTCCAGCTCCAGGCGCTTGAGCATGGCGTAGGTGGTGGCCACGGCGGCGGTGATGACGGGCTTGCCGGTCATCGCCTCGACCTGCGCGATCACCGGCAGCGAGGGCATCTGCACGCAGGCCGACAGCACGATGGCATCGGCCTGGCTGGTATCCATCTGGGCCACGATGGCCGGCAGCCTGGCCGGGTCATGACGGGCCACGTCGAGGTTGTCGGGGATTTCCAGGGCACGGTAGTCCAGCACCTCATAGCCTTCGTGGCGGATGTAGTCCACCACCAGCTCGGTGAGCGGCTTCATGTAGGGCGCGACCACCACGATCTTCTTGGCACCGATGACCTTGAGCGCATCGATGAGCGCGCCGGCACTGGTGACCACCGGGGCATCGGCGCCGTTGGCGGCGGTGTGGGCGGTCAGGCGTTGCTCGGACTGGCGGTGATAACCACGGCCCATGGCCATGATGGCCACCAGGCAGGCATAGCCCAGCACATCGACGCGGGCATCGGACAGCTCGACGGCGCAGCGGTCGGATTCACCATCCATGGCAGCCAGTTCTTCCTTGACCACCTTCTTCATGCGCATGCGGCTGGAGTGGAAGGTGAAGCGCTCGGGGCGGATCGCCTGGCGTGCCGTCAGCATGGCCGGGATCTCGGTCTCCATGGTGGTGTTGGAACTGGGGACGATCTGCCCGATACGGTAAAGACGCTGCTGCATGTGAGGTTCTCCTTGATCTGCCATGGTCATGCGAAGTTCGCTAATTTGTAATGCATACACTATATTTAATCATTTCCACGATCTTTGCAACCGGGATTTTCCGGCGCACCAGCAGTGCCAGCCAAATCCCCTTTTATGTGCGATGCAGCACCAAATACGGGAGTTCTTGAGGCCCGACCGCACCAGTTCGAGACCGCGCAATGCAGCATGGAAATTCCTGATTTACTTGGCATTATTGAGTGTGTACATTGTTTTTAGACAAGGCCGGGCGAGGCTGCGGGACAGCCTGTCCGCAGGCGGGCATACTGGCCGCTGCAAGCGCATTGGCATGAAGGATGCTTCATGCGCTGACGATAGAGATCCAAGGCAATGCCTTCGTAGGACCGCGACACCAGAGACCATGCACAAGCAAGAACCCATCACCTTCCACGTCAACGGCCATGCGGCCACGCTGGACATTGCCGCCGACGCGCCGCTGCTGAACGTGTTGCGCAACGACCTTTGCCTGAACGGCCCCAAATTCGGCTGCGGCCTGGGCGAGTGCGGTGCCTGTACCGTGCTGGTCGATGGCGTGGCGGCGCGCTCCTGCGTGATCCCGCTGGCTGGCGTGGCCGGACGCCATGTGACCACGCTGGACGGCCTGGCCCAGGAGGGACGGCTGGACCCGGTGCAGCAGGCCTTCATCGATGAGCAGGGCGCACAATGCGGCTACTGCATGAACGGCATGATCATGACCCTCAAGGCGCTGCTGCTGCGCTCACCCAGCCCGACCGAAGACGAGATCCGCAGCGAACTGGACTTCAACCTCTGCCGCTGCGGCACCCATGTGGAAATCATGCGCGCCGCCCTGCGCGCGGTCGAACTGCAGCGCCAGGGTGCGGCGCAATGAGAGCGTCCTTGCCCCGGCAGATGGCCGGCCCGCTGGCCACCGGCGTGGCCTCCCTGCGTCACGCCCGCCTGGCCCTGCCGCCGCGACTGGACTGGCAACAGTCCCGCTATACCGGTGCCCGATTGCAAGGCCTCGACAGCGAGGCCGCGCTACGCTGCCCGGGCGGGCCACAGGTGGTGCAGCGCCGGCATCTGGTGGCTGTGGTGGCCGACAGCGATGAACAGGCCCGCCAGGCATGCAGCCAGTTGCGCCTGCGCTGGAGCGAGGCAGCGCCGCAGGACAGCACCCCACGCGTGCGCGCCGCGCAGACACTGCATGCCCGCGGCCAGGATTCCAGCGGCCTGCACGACATCACCATGGACGCCCACTACCAGTGGCGCGATGGGGAATCCACATCCCCTTCCCTGTTCCCTTTCCCCGCGACCGGCATCGTCGCCATGGCCACCCCGATGGGCGCGAGCCTGCGACTGGACCTGCCTTTCGGCAGTCCCGCGCTGATCGCCATGGAAGTGGCGGCCCTGCTGTCCCTGCCCGTGGCCCAGGTGGAGGTGCGCAGCCACCGCCCGCCGGCCAGCGCACAGGAGCGCAGCGCCGCCAGCGACGTGGCCGGCGTGGTCGCGCTACTGGCCCTGCAATGCGGGCAGGCCGTCTCGCTGGTGCTGGAGCCGAACAACTTCGCCAGCAGCCGGACCTCGCTGCAGCTGCATGGCGAACTGGACCAGGATGGCCGCCTCGGCAGCTATCACCTGCATATCGAGCAGGACGCCCCGCCGCCACCGCTGGCCTGGCTGCTGACGGAAACCGCCTATGCGCTGCAGGATGCCGCCGACCACCGCGACGGCGCCGCCCTGGCCTCGCCCTACGACTGGCAGGCACTGGAGATCATCGGGCCGCCAGGCGCCGCCATCCCGTTGGCGGCGAGCACCTTCGCGCAGGAAATCTTTTTCGATGAACTGGCCCAGCGCATCGGCGAGGATGCCGTGCAATACCGTCTGCAACACCTGCCCGATACGCATGGCGCGGCGCTGGTGCGCTCGGTCGCCGAGGGTGCGGGCTGGAACGGTCCGGCCCGGCAGGTGCAGGGCGGCATCCTGCGCGGACGCGGCTTTGCCTACGCCAGCACGCTGGAACAGGAACAGGGCCAGCCGGTGCAGAGCTGGTCGGCCTGGGTGGCCGATGTGGAATACGACCGCGCCTCGGGCGAACTGAGCGTGACCCGGGTCACCGCCGGCCACGACCAGCGCGCGGGGACGATAGCGGCCGCCGCCCATGCCGCTGACGATCTGCTCGACCAAAAACAACGCGCCCTGCTGGGCGAACAGGCCAGACTGGCGATGGCGCAGACGCTGGCGCCGGACCAGGGCTCCGATGCCTGGTCACGCGAACTGCGCCCCCTGTCGGGCCAGGCCACTGCCGGGCTGCCCCAGGTCGACCTCATCGATGGCGGCACCACGCCGGCGCTGCGCGACATCCAGCTCAAGGCGGGTGGCGCCTTCACGCTGCCGGCGGCGGCGGCGATTTCCAACGCCATCCATGCCGCCACCGGCGTGCGTCTGCGCGAGGCGCCATTTTCGGGTGAGCAGATCAGGCTCGCACTGGAACATCAGGAGGGATCGGGCCAGCGGCCGGGCGGCTGGCGCCGCCTGCGCAAATACGGCTGGCTGGGGGGCGCGGCGGCCGCGCTGGGCGCCACGCTGACCCTGGCGATGCCCTGGCGCGCCGAGATCGCACCGGTGGCGCGACCTGCGGCCGACCTGTATTCGGCCGCCACCATCGAACGCGGGCGCCGGGTGGCGCTGGCCGGCGATTGCGCGGTCTGCCATACGGCCCCGGGCGGGGTCGCCAATGCCGGCGGCCATGCCCTGCAGACACCGTTCGGCACCGTCTACAGCACCAACATCACGCCCGACGAAAAGACCGGCATCGGCAACTGGTCGTATGCCGCCTTCGAACGTGCCATGCGCGAAGGCATCCACCGCGACGGACGGCATCTCTATCCGGCCTTCCCCTACACCGCCTTCGCCAAGATCAGCGAAGCCGACATGCAATCGCTGTACGCCTACCTGATGGCCCAGCCGGCGGTCTCCAGCACGCCGCCGGAAAACGATCTGCGCTTCCCCTTCAATATGCGTCCGCTGCTGGCCGGCTGGAATCTGCTGTTCCACAAGAATGAAGTGTTCCAGCCTGACCCGGACCGCTCGGCCCTGTGGAATCGCGGGGCCTATCTGGTGGAAGGCGCCGGTCACTGCACCGCCTGCCATTCACCGCGCAATGCCCTGGGCGCGGAACAGGGCGGACGCCAGTACCTGGGCGGCGGCACGGTCGATGGCTGGGAAGCCCCGGCATTGACGGCGCTGTCGAAGTCGCCCACGCCCTGGACCGAGGATGAACTGTTCAGCTACCTGCGCAGCGGCTTCTCGGACCGCCACGGCATTGCCGCCGGACCGATGGCGCCGGTGGTGGCCGAACTGGCGCAACTGCCGGCCGGCGACGTGCGCGCCATCGCGCATTACCTGGCCTCGTTCCAGACCGTGACCGCCAACGCCACGGTACCGGCCCCGATCGCCACGACCAGCCTCAGCGAGAGTCAGAAGCTGTCGCAGGCCAATGGCAAGCGGCTGTTCCAGGGTGCCTGCGCGGCCTGTCACATCGAAGGGACGGGACCGACACTGTTCGGCGTGCGGCCCTCGTTGCGGGTCAACACCAACCTGCACAGCGACACACCGGACAATCTGATCCACGTCATCCTGCACGGCATCCGCGAACCGGCCAACCCGGCGCTGGGCTACATGCCGGGCTTTGCCAACAGCTTCAGCGATGCCCAGGTGGGTGATCTGCTGGCCTATCTGCGCAGTGAGTTCGCCGCCGGCAAGCCGGCCTGGCAAGGCGTACCGGAGAGCATCGCCCGCTCACGCGCACAAGCCGGACATTGAGCGTGACATTGCACGGCGCCCCGCGTAGGGGCGCCGCGCCATTTCGATTCAGCCTTCAGTGGCCGACCAACACCACCGGACTGGTCAGAGCCTGCAGTTCGGCACCGACCAGTTCCAGGTGCGCAGCGCTGGCGGCATGCACCCGCAACAGCGCCTGCCCGGACTGCACCTGCTCACCCACCCGGCACAGCAAGTCCAGTCCCGCCCCCGGATACGCCGGGGCACCGGCGGTGCGCGCCAGTCCCGCGATGGCCCAGCCATCGACCTGACTGATCACACCGGACTCGTTGGCGTACCAGGTCAACACCTCGGCACAGGGCGCGGCCTCCACCTGGGGTGGCCCCTGGGCGGCGATGATGCGCGCCAGCGCGGCCTGGGCCGCACCGCTGTCCAGCAGTTCGGTGGCCTTTTGCAAGGCGACGTCGACATCCCCCAGACGCGGATCGAAGGACAACAGATGTGCCGCGAACAGCAGTGCCTTGGCACGCACATCCTGCGGCGCCTGTGGATCGCCCGCCAGGACCTGGCGGATATCACGCACTTCCAGCGCCGGGCCGATGCCGCGCCCGATGGGCTGGCTGCCATCGGTGGCCAGCGCCCGCACTTGCATGCCCAGCCCCTGCCCTACCTGTTCGAACAGTCGGCACAACTGCTGCGCCTGTTCCAGCGTCTGCTGCTTGGCATAGGGACCGTACGGCACATCCACCACCAGATGGGTAACGCCGGCGATTGCCTTCTTGGACAGGATCGAGGCCACCGACCAGTGCGCCGTCTCCAGCCCATAGGGCCGGGTGATGCGGTTCATCACCTCGTCGATGACGGAGTGGCTGATGCGACCATTCCAGGCGATGCAGGCCCGGGCCTGGCGCACGCAGCGGCGTACGGCCTCGCCATCCAGGTCGACATTGGCCAGCAGGGCCATGGTGTCGGCCGTGCCGGCGGCCGAGGTGATGGCGCGCGAGGACGCCTTGGGCATGGCCAGCCCCCAGGCCGCCACGATCGGTACCACGATGGGCGTGATGCGGCTGCCGGGGACGCCGCCCAGGGAGTGCTTGTCGACCACCATGGGCTCGTCCCAGCTGATGCGCCGGACCATGCGGCTGCGCGCCTGGGCCAGCGCCAGGGTTTCTTCGGCATCCAGGCCACGGGTGATGGAGACCAGCAAGGTGGTCAGCTCGGTGGTGCTGTAGCGACCATCGACGGCATCCTGCAGGATGGCCTGGTACTGATGTGCCGGCAGGCGTTCACCGCGCAGCTTGCGGCTCCACAAGGGACGACTGGCCGGGGCCAGCAGGCGCAAGGCCGGTACCGTCTGACCCGATCCAAGGCGCTGACGCAAGCCGGCGGGCAGCGCCAGCCAGGGGCTAGCGTCGTGGCCACCATCGGGCCAATGATGGATGCGCACGTCGACCATGGCACCGGCCGCAGCGCGCAAGCGCAGGCGCGTGCCGGCCGGCCAGTGGCGCGGATGGGCATAGGCCACCGCCTCCTCCCCGGTCTCCACCGGTGCGGCGCGCACCACGCAATGTTGCAAGGGGGCGCGCAATACCGCCAGCAGGCGGGCGATGCCGGTGGCGGTATCGCTGTCGTTGGCCACTGCCTGGCGCAGGATGCCGGGCGGCGCGGGGTCGACCTGGCGCTGCAGCCGCGCCAGGATCTGCGCAGGGTCCTCGCGCCCGCGCCCGGCAATGCGCTGCGCCAGCACCTCGGGCGGGGCCGAGATTTCCACCACCACCAGGCTGGGCAGGCGCTGCGCCAGCGCTTCCACGGTGGCGCGCGAGCCATTGGCCACGACATGGCGACCGGCGGCCAGCTCGGCCAGCAACTGGCCCGGCAGGCCATAGGACAGGCCATGCGCCTGCCAGGTCAGCAGGAACTCGCCGGCCGCCGCTCGGGCGGCGAAGCCGGCTTCGGTCTCGGCGTCATGGTCTTCACCGGGGGCGCCGGCCGGCCGCGTGATCACGCGGCGGGCAAAGACATAGGGCGCATCGGCCAACGCCTCGCGGGCGCCGCTCATCAGGGTGTCCTTGCCGGCCCCGCTGGGGCCGACCACCAGGAAGAAGGTGCCGGGCGCCGTGCTGGCCGGGCTCATGCTTCGTCCAGGCCGATGTCCACGGCCGGCGCCGATTGGGTGATCTTGCTGGTGGAGATGTAATCCACCCCGGTCTCGGCCACCGGGCGGATGGTGGTCAGGCGGATGCCGCCGGAGGCCTCGACCTTGACGCGACCGTCGACGATGCCGACCGCTTCGCGCATGTCGGGCAGGGACATGTTGTCCAGCATGATCACGTCCACCCCGGCGGCCAACGCCTCGCGCACCTGTTCCACACGATCGCACTCCACTTCCAGCTTGGTCAACACCGGCAGCTTGCGGCGCACCCGGGCCACGGCTTCCTTGATGCTGCCGCAGACGGCGATGTGGTTGTCCTTGATCATGACGCCGTTGTCCAGCGCCAGACGGTGGTTCAGGCCGCCACCGCAGAGCACGGCGTGCTTTTCCAGCATGCGCAGGCCGGGAGTGGTCTTGCGGCTGTCGATGAGCTGCGCCCGGGTACCGGCGATCTCGGCCACGTAGCGGGCGGTCTCGTTGGCGATGCCCGACAGACGCTGCACCAGGTTCAGCGCGGTGCGCTCGGCGGTCAGGACGCTGCGCGCATTGCCCTTGACGGTCAGCAGGATGGCCCCGGCCTCGACCCGGCTGCCGTCGGCGTGATGCACCTGCACCGCCAGCGTGGCGTCGTATTTGCGGAAGACCCGGGCGGCCACCTCGATGCCGGACACGATCAGGGATTCACGGGCATTCATGACGAAATGGCCCTGCTCGTCCGGCTCGATCATGGTCTGCGCGGTCAGGTCGCAGGCGCCGATGTCTTCGGAGAGCCACAGGTCGATCAGTTTTTCGGTGGCGTAATGGTCGTACATGGTGAATCCTTTCGTTGGCGTGGTGAGGGGCTGGCTGGCCCCGAAATGAATGACAACTGGAATGGCGACTACAATTAAGTTAGATATCGAACTATTTAAGAGCGGACTTCGGTGCGGCGGATGTGATGCAGGGTGTTCAGGACTCCTGGAAAAAGGGACGCGGTGGCGACGTGGGGTTCAGCTCTTGCCCAGCCTGGACTGGTAATCGACGATCAGTTGCTCCCACACCATCTCCAGCTCGTAGTCGATGGAACGGGCCAGGCCATCCAGGCCGGGGAAGAGCGTGGCGGCGGTGATGTTCATCCGGTACAGCGCCCGCAGCGCCGGCTCGCGCAGCGCCGCCGGCAGGATGAACTTGCGGATCAGCGGTTCGCTGGCCTCGTAGCCGGCCAGCAGGCGCTCCAGCGGCGCCTCCAGCGTGCCCGGCACCACCAGGATGCCGGACTGCGCCACCAGGCGCGCATCCATCTGGTTGGGTTCGCCGAACCACACCAGCGGCAAGGCGTTGCCGGCGAAATAACGCTGGTAGCTGTCGGGCTTGCGCAGGTCGATGGCTTCGCGGTTGAGCGTCGGATCGAAGCGCGGCGCCGCCTTCCACAAGGCCGGGGTATTGAGCGCATAGACGGCGGCATCGCCATGCAGTTGCTGCATGGCAAAGAAGGCCGCCACGAAGGGGGACTTGGTGAAATCGATCAGCCGCGTCGGCGCGCCATGGTGTTGCATCAGCGCCAGGCAGCGCAGGTCATCGTCCAGCACCGCCGCGTCATGCAGGAAGACATGGGCCTTGCGCCGGAACACGCGGATCGCCCGCTCCTCGCGCAGGGGCCACAGCGAGGGATCGGGGCAATAGCGTGACAGGTGCCGGGTCAGCGAACTGACCAGCGGCCAGCGATGATCGGCCTGGCCACGGAATACCCAGCCCTCCAGCTGGTCGCTGGCGGCAGCGAACTCATCCCAGCTGGACAGTACGACCTGATCGATGGCAGTGGCGAGAGACATCATGACCCCGAAAATATTCTTCGATATCTACGATTATGCAAGATGCAGGCCAGCCTGTCATGGCGATTTTCCCTGCCCTCCCTGAGCGGGCTGCAAATGGGTATGATTGCGTTATCTTAGATTTCTGATGAAATGATGAAAGCCATACGATCCCGGCCACTGGCCGCCGCCCCGGTCGAACAAGATGAACCGGATGAACTGGAACAGGCGCTACAGGCCCAGGCCGCCGAACGCGTCGCCCACCTGGTCAAGGATGCGGCGCGTGCCTTCATCCGCAGCCTGCAGATCCGCCTGGCGCCGCATGCAGTCAGCTACGGTCACTGGACCATCCTGCGCGTGCTGTGGGAACACGACGGCCTGTCCCAGCGCGACCTGGCCGAGCGGGCCGGCGTAAGCGAAGCCACCACCGCCACCGCCCTCAAGTCGCTGGAGGCCATCGGCTACGTGGAGCGCACCCATCTCCCGGGCGACAAGAAGAAGGTCCACGTCTTCCTCAGCAAGCAGGGCCGCGCCCTGAAGAAGAAGCTGGTGCCGCTGGCCGAGGACGTCAACGACCTGAGCCTGGAAGGCATCAGCGAGGAAGAGCTGGAGACCACCCGCAAGGTGCTCATCGCCATGGCCTTGAACCTGGCGCGGGACGAGCGCCAGGCGGTGGAATCCGGCAAGCGCATGCCCTCCACCCAGGAAGTCGGACGCCTGGCTTCCGGGCTGGGCTGAACCTCCCCGGCGCTGCCCCATCCCTGTGCAGACGCACCAGCAAGTGACGGGCGGACAGCATAATTGCACCATCGGAGAAAGCGCCGTGGCTTGCCGTCCATGCATCTTCTTCGACACATGTTCTAAGATATCTAACTATATTTTGCAGACTGCAAAAGGACTTTCAGACGATTTTTTGATCGATATCTAAGCTTGGCACGTCGTTTGCATTGACAGCATCAAGTGCTTGCAGGTACGCCCCTTGCGAGTATCCGATTGCAGTGTCCATCACGTGTCGAGGAAATCATGAAAAGCTTTTGCAAGAACCTGCAAGCTGTAGTGTCTCTCAGTGCTGCCCTGGTTGCAGTGGCTGTGCCAGTCGCCCTCCCCGGTCTGGCCCGCGCCGAAGAAATCTCGGTCACGCAATGGGGCACCAGCCTCTACGGCCTGCCCTATGCGATTGCCATCGAGCAAGGCTATTTCAAGAAGGCCGGGGTGGATATCACCGGCATCCTCACCTCCGGCGGTGGCGGCACCACGGTGCGCAACATCCTGGCCAGCAAGCTGCCGTATGGCGAAGTGGCAGTCTCGGCCGCGCTGGCCGCGCAGCGCCAGGGGCTGGACGTGGTCATCGTCAATACCGGCACCCGCAGCGTGGCCGAGGCTTCAGCAGTGACCATGCCCAACTCCCCCGTCAAGAGCATCGCCGACCTGGCCGGCAAGAAGATCGCCATCACCTCGCCCAAGGGCGTATCCGAAATGCTGCTGCTGATGGCGCTCAAGGCCAAGGGCGTGGATGCGGCCCAGGTGCAGCGTGTGGCCTCGGGCGGTTACATCAACGGGCTGACCATGCTGGAGCAGGGTTCGGTGGCTGCGGCGGTGCTGATCGAGCCGCTTTCCATCGTGCGCAAGGATAAGTACCGCACCGTCTACAGCGCCGGCGAGGTGCTGCAACCGATGACCACCTCGGTAGGCATCACCACCCGCGCCTATGCCAAGGCCCATCCAGAGACCATCCGCGCCATCATCGAAGGCCGCCAGCAAGGTGTGCGGGCGGTGTACCGCGATCCGGCCGCCGCCGCCAAGCTGCTGGAGAGCAGCTTCAAGCTCAGCCCGGAAGTGGCGCGCGAAGCGGTGGACAACATGGTGCGCGCGCGCATGTGGAGCGAGGGCGACTTCGACCAGGCCGAACTGGACCGCATGACCGACGGCCTCAAGCTGATCGGCGAGATCAAGGACAACGTGGAATGGAACAAGCTCATCGACAGCAGCATGCTGCCGCCGTCCATCAAGATCAAGAGCAAGCTGTGAGGGAGTCCACCATGAAGAGTGAACACACCGTCTTGGCCGCCGAGGCCTTCCTGCAGGACAGCCCGGCCACCACGCCCCGCGTGCCGCACGCCGTGCTGCAGGGTGTCACCCGCAAGTTCGGCAAGGCCGGCAGCGTCTTCCACGCGCTCGGCCCGATCGACCTGACGCTCTACCAGGGCGAGTTCTTTTCGGTGGTCGGCCCTTCTGGCTGCGGCAAGTCCACCTTGCTCGATACCCTGTCGGGCCTGGCTTCGCCCTCCGATGGCACGGTGCAGTTCGAGAACCGCGAGGTCAAGGGTGTGCCCGATGGCGTGGGGGTGGTGTTCCAGGAAGACGCGTCCTTCCCCTGGCTGAACGTGCGCGACAACATCTCCTTCACGCTGCGCATGCGCGGCATGGAGGGCGCCGAGATCAAGCGCCGGGTCGACTACGCGCTGGCCTTCATGGGCTTGAAGGATTTCGCCACGGCCTACCCGGCGCAACTCTCGGGCGGCATGCGCCAGCGCGTGTGCATCGCCCGCACGCTGGTGCAGCAGCCACGCCTGATCCTGCTGGATGAACCCTTTGGCGCGCTGGACCAGCAGACCCGCCTGCTGATGGGCGACGAACTGCTGCGCCTGTGGCGCGAGACCGGCGCCACCGTGCTGCTGATCACCCACGCGCTGGACGAGGCGGCCATGCTGTCGGACCGGGTCGGCGTGATGTCTTCGCGACCGGGCCTGTTCATCGACATCGTCGAGACCGGCTGGCCGCGTGACCGCGATAGCCGGGTGGTCTCCACACCGCGTTTCGGCGAGGTCAATGCCCGCCTGTGGGAACGCCTGCGGGTGGAGTCGTTGAAGGTAATGGGAGCCAGCCATGGCTGAAGCAAGCTCTGCTCACACCGCTGCCGCCAGCCCGGCGCGCAGATCGGCACATCAGCTCGATGGCCTGGTCCGCATTGCGGTCGTGATCGTGCTGATCGGGCTGGTGGAACTGCTGTGTCGCAGCGGCCTCATCCAGCCCACCACCATGATCGCGCCCTCGGCCATGGCCCGCCACGCCTGGGAAATCCTGCGCGAGGGCAAGTTCGACAAGGACATCGCCATCAGCCTGGCCAACATCGGCGCGGCCACGGTACTGGCCGTCATCCTCGGCTTCATCTGCGGCCTGCTGCTGCATGCGCTGCCGGGCCTGCGCAGCGCCATCGAACCCCTGCTGGCCAGCTATTACGCGGTGCCGACCTTCATCTTCTATCCGGTCTTCATCGTGCTCTTCGGCGTGGGCTCGGCGCCCATCATCGCCATCGCCGTGCTGCTGGCCATCGTCACCATGATCACCGCCACCCTCAACGGGCTGGACCGTATCCCGCGCGCCCTGCACAAGACCGCCCGGGTACTGCGGCTCACGCCCTGGCAATCGGCGGTGCGCGTGAAGCTGCCGGCGGCACTGCCCTACCTCTTTACCGGGGTGAAGCTGGTGGTGGCCTATGCCTTCATCGGCGTGATCGCCTCCGAGTTCATCCTCTCGGGCTCGGGAATAGGCTATGCGATCGGCTATGCCTACAACAACTTCGAGAACAACGACATGTATGCGCTGATGTTCCTGGTGCTGGCCAGCGTGACCCTCGTCAACCTCCTGCTGAACGCGCTGGACCGCCGCCTGCAGGCGCGCCTGCGTCGCTGAAAGGACATGCCATGAAACCGATGCGCGAGATGCAAACCCCGCTGCTCTACGCCCTGCTGGCGGCCGGCCTGGCCGCATCCTGGCAGGGCCTGTACTGGATCAATGGCGGCAGTGCGCTGGCCTCGCCAGGACAGGCCGTGCTGACCCTGGGCAGCATGATGCAGACCAGCGAGTTCTGGCTGCATGCGCTGGAAACCGGCAAGGCCCTGCTCTACGCCCTGCTGATCGGGCTGGTGGGTGGCCTGGCGGCCGGCCTGCTGCTGGGCGTGAACCGGATGGCACGCGACGTCTCCGAACCCATCCTCCTGAACATGTATGCCATCCCCAAGGTCACGCTCTATCCGCTGGTGCTGCTGGTGTTCGGGCTGGGTCTGTCGGCCAAGGTGGCCTTCGGAGTGATGCACGGCATCATCCCCATCATGGTCTTCACGATGAATGCGATCCGCCAGATGCGCCCGGTGCTGCTGCGCGCCGGCCAGTCGATGCGGCTGACGCGGCGTCAGTCGCTGCTGCACATCGTACTGCCGGCCATCCTGCCGGAAATCACGGCCGGCCTGCGCCTGGCCTTTTCGCTGACGCTGCTGGGGGTCCTGATCGGGGAGATGTTCGCCTCGCAGCGCGGGCTGGGTTTCCTGCTGACCAATGCCATGAACCTGGGCGACATCCGCACCATCATGGCGGTGGCATTACTGCTTTCGGTCTTTGCCCTGGCCTGCAACGGCGGCCTGATGTGGCTGGGACGACGCCTGTCGCCACGCTGAAGCGCGGCCTGGCCTGGACGGTTCCCTTGTGTCTGTGTTGGACACATTGATCCTGTGTGGAAACACACAGGATCTTTTTTGCGTCAGTAAGGACCTGTTCAGTTGTCCTGATGCGCCCAGTTGAAGCTGAGCGAAGTCGGCTTTTGGCCCACCTCCACCTTGCTGGTCTTAGTGACGCCGTTGTAGTCCGCCTTCACCTCGTAGTGACCGGCCGGCAACTTGAGATTGGTCATCGGGCCGGCGCCAGGCAGGCTGAAGACGGTCTTGCCCTGGCTGTCATTGACGCTGAGCTTGACGTTGCTGACATAGGCGCCATCCTTGGCTTCGGAGAACAGCACGCGCAGGTTGTAATCCTTGGCCGCCTCGCGCAGTTTGCTCTGTTCGCCCGCGCCGATGCCGCCGTTCATGTAGGCCACGCTACCCTGGGTAGCCTGGGTCTGGGCCTGTGCAAAGGGGGCCGCCATGCCGGCCAGACCGAAGACGATGGCGCTGATGGCGGTGATCTTGTTGATATCCATGATGGCTCTCCTTGTACGTGGATGAAGACTTGAAGGATCAAGAGACGAATCACGGCGCCACTGTCGAGCTGGCGGCCGTCAAGTTCACTCTAGTTGTGTAGTCTTAACTGATCCTTAACCCCGCAAAAGATTCCGCCGCGGCCGATGCTACGTTTGCCCCGTGCATCACCACGCCATTGCCCACCGCCTGCCGCAGATGGCGTTCGATACCGCCGAGCCGACGCTGGCCGTCCAGGATGATCTGCTGCTTGTGCTGCAGCGCCTGATCCAGCGCCTGCAAGCGGGCCGCGCAGCGCTCGGCCAGATCACCGGCCATGCGCTGGAGGCTGTCCTGCACAGCCGCGCCCAGGGTCTCGTACAGCTTTTCATATGCGGCCGGCAAGCCATCGGCCGGCGCACTGTCGTAGCCAAGATCGGGCGGCAGGTCCAGCACGGTCTCCAGGGTGGGCAAGATGTGACTGTCGAGGCTGGCCTGGGCGTGTTGCTTGGCAGCCTGTTGCAGGGCCATGCGCAATGCGACTACCACTGCAGCCACGTCGGCCACCTCAGCCACCCCGGCATGCGCTTCCAGCAGGTCGGCCAGCTGCGGCATCACCTCGCGCCAGGCCTGTTGCACCAGTCGCGTCTGCCGGGCCGGCAGGCTGTCCAGTTCCTCTTGCACCTGCTGGCGCAGGGCTACCAGGGCCGGCATGGTCTGGTTCAGCAAGGGGGCTTCCACCTCCTCCTGCAGATGATGCAGCAGGACTTCGGCCGGCTTGCGGGCGCGATAGGCCAGCGCGGGGGCCAGCAGTTCCAGCAGGGCCGCATAGAGACGTTCGAAACCGGCCCCGGCCATGGCCTCTGCATCGGCGCCCGTGCTGCGCGCCACATAGGCCGAGACCGACACCGCCGGCTTCAGCTGGGCCGCCGCCACGCCCAGCGCCTGCAGCTTGTCGGCGGCACGGTGGCCGACATCGGCTTCCTGGTCGGCGCGGTTGGCGTCGGACTTGTTGCGCAGGCACTTGACGATCTGGCCATCGACTTCGTCTTCGTCGATCACATCGCTGCGCGTCACCACCGGCAGCAGCGGCTTGCCCCGGCGCAGTTCGCGGGCCAGTTCGTCGAGTTCCTGCACCTGTCCCGGCGAGGTCGAACTGGTCAGCCACAGCACCGCATCGGCGCTGTCCAGGAAGCGCTGGGTCAGGGCCGCATTGTCATCGGTGGCCGAATGCAGGCCGGGGGTATCCAGCAAGACCAGTCCATCACCCAGACACACCCCTTGCAGGCGCGCCGTGGTCTCGGTGGCGCCCTCGTGGAAGGCATCGTCCGAGGCCAGCAACTGGCCGCCCTGCAGATGGAAATACTGCACTGCCTGCCCATGCTGCCGGAAGCGCTCGGCCAGGAAGTTGCACAGCGAACTCTTGCCGGCATTGAACTTGCCGAACACCAGCACCATCAGCTTGCCCTCGAAGTGCTGCGCCAGGGCGCGTGCCGGGGCCAGCGCCAGCCATTGGGCCTCGCGCTGTTGCTGCTGCTGCGCCAGCGCCTGATGCAGGGCGGCGATGCGCTGGGCCAAGGCGCTGGCGGGCTGCAGGCCGTCGGCATCGATCCGCCCGGCGGCGAGCGCCGAGCGCAGCGCGGCCAGCCAGTCGCGCAACGCGGCAAGGAGGGTTTCCACATCCGCTTCGGTCCCGCCGGTGCTGCCGATGGCGCGGATGAAATGCTGTTCCGCAGCCATCATGCCAACTCCACCGTGCGCAGTTGCTCCAGCGCGTCCACTGCGCGGGTGGCGGCATGCAACGCGGCGTCGGCGCGCGCCAGGGCCTGCAGCAGTGCCTGGCGATCTTCCGACAGTTCGTAGTAATGCAGGAAGGACTGCGTCATCTGCGCACGCCCGGCCGGCTCGCAAAACCGGCGGCGCAGGTCGGCGCGGTATTTGATGGAAATGCCCATGACGGCCACCATCACCGTATCCAGGCTGGTGACCGAGGTCCGCTGGTCGGCCGGCAAGCCCTCCACCCCGTGCTTGATGAGATGGGCGCGGATGGCGATGCAGGCCCGCGAATAGGCGACGTGGATGCGCGCCCGCTCGCGCTTGCCGGCGGTGAGCTTGAATTCGTCGGCGGCCGTGTCCGGCACCAGGGCCGGATCGTCGCCCTCCACTTCCAGCACCGGCAACAGGTCCTGATGCACCTTGTCCAGCACCGCCTCCAGGCCTTGTTCGAAATCCTGGCGCTGCTGGTGCTGCTGTTGCCGCAGGGCCTGCAACTGCGCTTGCGCGCTGTGCTGCTGCTGTTGCAGTTGCTGGTCGATCTCGTCCAGCAGCAGTGCGCGCTCATGGCGCCGTGCCGCCGGCACCTGGGCCGTCACATCGCGCAGCCAGGCCTGCAGGGCCGGGATGCCGCTCTTTTCCAGCAACAGCTTCTTGCCGCCCTCGATGCCGCTGCGATGACGCGTGGACGACACCGGATGGAGCGTCAACCCCGGCGCCTGCGTGGCGATGGCGCTGCTCACCCGCTCCAGTTGCGCTTCGTCGGCCATCTGGTCCACCTGGGTCAGTACGAACAGGGTCTGGCGGCGCGTGCGCTGCTGGTCGTCGCGCAGGGCCTGCAACAGCGCACGCTCGGCAGCATCCAGTTCGCCCTCCTTGGCGGCATGCACGAACAGGCGGATATCGGCCTGCAGCCAAGTTGCTTCCTGGGCATGGCTGTCGTCCTGCTCGGCCACGTCGGCGTCCAGCCCGGGCGCATCCAGCCAGCGCACATCGGCATGCCGGTGTTCGGACAGGCGCACCGTCTCGCGGCGGTCGGCGACGGCAAAGACGTCGCTGCCCATCAGTTCGTTCAACAGGCGGCTCTTGCCGTGGTTGTACTTGCCCACCACGGTCACCGTGGCGGGCGCGGCCCGTTGCGCCAGCACCCGCAGTCGCGCAAGGTCATGTGCGCGACCGGGCGCCACGGCCAGGATCTCGCTGGCCAGGGGGGCGAAGGGGTCGGTGGATCCGGTATTTTTTTGCATTGCAGTCTCCATGCAGCTCATGCTGTTTTTCTGGGGCGTCCGATCAGCCAGTAGGCGGCCATGCCGAACACCACGCCCCAGAAGGCCGCGCCCAATCCGAACAGGCTCATGCCCGAGGCGGTGGCCAGGAAAGTGATGACGGAGGGTTCGACATAGCCGCCCTCCTCGCTCATCAGGCGGATGTTGGAAACGATGGCGCCGATCAGGGCCAGGCCGGCCAGTGCGGCGATCAATTCCTTGGGGAAGGCGGTGAACAATTTGACGATGGAAGCCGCGAAGGTACCGCCGATGAGGTAGAACACGCCATTGGCGATGCCGGCCAGGTAGCGCTTGCCGGGCTCGGGATGCGCATCCTTGCCGGTACAGAGGGCCGCCGTGATGGCCGCCAAGACGATGGTGATCCCGCCGAAGCAAGCGGTCACCAGCGAGGCCAGGCCGGTGCCGGTGACCACCGCGCGGGTGGGCGGATGGTAGCCGGCCAGCTGAAGTACCGCCATGCCGGGCAGGAACTGCCCGGTCAGGCTCACCAGCACGAGCGGGATGGTAAAGCTGAAGAACACGCCCAGGCTGAACTGCGGCGCGATGAAGACCGGCTGCGCCAGTTCCAGCCCCAGCTCGCCGAGATGGGTGCGACCGCTGGCAAAAGCCACCGCGAAACCCACCAGCGCCACCACCACGATGCCGTAGCGCGGCCACCAGCGGCGCCCGGCCAGGTAGGCGGCGAGCATGACCAGCACCAGCAGGGGCGCCTCCACGCTGGAGCGGAAGGCCTGCACACCGAACTGGAACAGGATGCCGGCCATCATGCCGGCGGCGATGCCCTTGGGGATGAAGGCCAGGATCTTCTCGAAGTAACCGGTCACGCCGATGAGGATCAGCAGCAGCGCCGCCATCACATAGGCACCCACCACCTCGGGCATGCTGATGCCGGGGAACAGGCTCAGCAGCAGTGCCGTCCCGGGGGCCGACCAGGCGGTGATGATGGGCAGGCGGAACCACCAGCTCAACAGCAGGCCGCTCACCCCCGCCCCCATCGAGATGCCCCAGACCCAGGACACCAGTTGCGAGGTCGGGACCTGACCGGCGTGCGCGGCCTGCACGAAGATCACCAGCGGGCCCGCATAGGAAATCAGTACTGCCAGGAAACCGGCCACCCACGCCGTGAGCGAGCCTTGTCGATGGACCATGAATCGTTCCTTGCTGCATGCTGCGTGCTGCTCCCGGTCAACACACCGGCTGCGGCACAGGGAGGGGGCCGGCTGTGCCCTGCCCCTCCGATGGTCAAAAGGCCAGGCGCTGCGATGGCGGAACCATCGCAGCGCCGAACCGCCTTACTGAAGCTGCGATCTTAAACGCTACGCGACACCGGTGCTGGCGACACGCCGGCGCTGTTGGCCCGGTTGGCGGCCTGGCCGGCGTGACGATAACGCAGCATGAAGATGCCGATCGCCAGCGCAGCCACCAGACCGGGGATGGCGAAGACCAGGAAGTTCATCTTCAACGGCAGGGCCGCCGCCATCAGCGCACCGCCCAGCAAGGGGCCGACGATGGCGCCCGAGCGGCCCACGCCGGAGGCCCAGCCCAGGCCGGTGGAACGGATCGCCAGCGGGTAGAACTGCGCGGTGTTGGCATACAGCAGGATCTGCGTGCCGATGGTGGTGGCGCCGGCCACGATGATGAGCAGGTACAGCACCGGCGTGGGGCTGTTGAAGCCCAGCAGCGCAATGGCCACGGTTCCCACGGCGAAGAAGCTGATCACCACCTTGGGCAGGGTGAAGCGGTCGCCCAGCCAGCCGCCCCCGATGGCACCGACCACGCCGCCGAAGTTCAGGGCCAGCAGGAAGGACAGCGAGGAACCCAGGCTATAGCCGGCGCTGGCCATCAGCTTGGGCAGCCAGGAACCGAGTGCATACACCATCAGCAGGCAGCAGAAGAAAGACACCCAGATCATCAGCGTGCCCATGCTGCGGTCCTGCTTGAACAGGTCCAGCATGGGGGCACCGGCCCCCTTGGCATCGGCCTGGACCAGTTGGGTATCGACAGCGATGCCGGCCAGCGGGGCGACCTGCGCCAGCATGGCGCGGGCCTGCTCATGCTTGCCCTGGCGCAGCAGGAAACCCACCGATTCCGGCAGCTTCCACAGGATCAGCGGCAGCAGCACCAACGGTACGGCGGCAGCCAGGAACATCGATTGCCAGCCGTAGTTGGGCAACATCCAGATGCCCAGACCGGCGCACAGCACGCCACCCAGCGAATAGCCACTGAACATGATGGCCACCAGGGTGCTGCGCAGGCGCTTGGGCGCATACTCGTTCATCAGCGCCACGGCATTGGGCATCAGGCCGCCGCAGCCCAGACCGGCCAGGAAGCGATAGACGCCGAACTCGGTGGGCGAAGTGGCGAAGCCGCTCAGGAAGGTGGAGACGCTGAAGAGCACGAAGCTGATCGCCACGCCCTTCTTGCGGCCGATGCGATCGGCCAGCGGGCCGAAGATGAAGGC
The DNA here is from genome assembly GCF_015767275.1 of Herbaspirillum sp. AP02. GTDB lineage: Bacteria > Pseudomonadota > Gammaproteobacteria > Burkholderiales > Burkholderiaceae_D > Herbaspirillum. The sequence continues at coordinate 118,895 of NZ_JADWMY010000003.1, read as the reverse complement.
GCCGAACATCATGCCGAACAGGGCATAGCTGCCCAGTGCGCCGGCCTGCACCGGCGACAGGCTCCACTCCTTCATCAGTACCGGCAGCACGGCGCCGTAGATGAACAGGTCATAGCCGTCGAACACCAGCAGCAATGCGCACAGGCACATCACCATCCAGTGGAATTTGGTAAAGCGCGCGCCGTCGATGATCTGGCTCACTTCCAGGGTCTTCATGGGGGTTCTCCTCCGTCGTTTCGGTTGTAGTCCGTTGTTGTACGTTGTTGTTATGTCTGATGGATCCGGTGCTGCCGTTTTCTAGTGCTTGGTCTCCTCGTGTCGCAGATGCGCCACCGCCTTGATCTCGACGATGTAACCGGGCGCGCCGCCCAGCATGTGGGCGCCGATGGCGGTCCAGGCCGGCAGCGGATAGCGCGTCAGGTAACGGTTGCGTACCTTGATGAACAGCGGCAGGTCGCGCATGTCGGTGTGGAAGCTGGTGAGGTCGACGATATCGTCCAGGGTGCCGCCGGCCGTCTCCAGCACCTGCTTGAGGTTCTCGAAGGCCTGCACGATCTGGGCCTCGCGTGGCTCGACCAGTTGCATGGCGTGGTTGCGGCCGATCTGCCCGGACACGTACAGCGTGCTGCCCACCAGCACGCCGGGGGCATAACCGATCTTTTCGTAGACGTCTTCCATTCCCTTGGGAATGATGGCCTGGCGCTCTGGCATGGCTTGGCTCCGTGATCTGTGGATAGAGTGAAGTGTGAGAGCTGAATCGGGGGATCAGCCGTTGTCGCCGCCGGCTACCGGCAGGACGGCACCGGTGATGTAGCTGGCGTCATCGGAGGCGAGGAAGAGGATCGGGGCGATCTGCTCTTCCAGCGTGGCGTAGCGTTTGAAGAAGGTGGAGCTGATGACCTGCTGTATCGCCTCCTGCATCCAGCTCAGCTCGCGGGCGTTGTCGCCCTCGGCATTGCGCGGCACGCGGCGCGGCGGCGCCTGGGTTCCGCCGGGAGCGGCCGCCACCACGCGGATGCCGCGCTCGCCGTATTCCATGGCCAGTGCGGCAGTCATGGCATTGACACCTCCCTTGGCCGCCGAATACGGCACGCGCCGTATGCCGCGCGTGGCATTGGAGGAGACATTGACGATGGTGCCGCCACCCTGCTGCAGCATATGCGGCAGCACCGCATGCGAGCTATACAGCGTAGGCATGAGGGAACGGCGGATTTCGTCGTCGATCTGGGACGGTTCGAATTCGGCGAAGGGCCGCATGCGGATGGCGCCGCCCACGCCGTTGATCAGCACGTCGATGCGGCCGAAGCGGGTGATGGCCTCACTCACCGCAGCCTGGACGCCTTGATAGGTTTCCAGGTCGGCGACGAAGCCGATGCCGCGCCCGTCCTGCGCCTCGGCCGCCACTTCATGGACGAACTCGGCGCGGTCCACCAGCACCACCCGACCGCCCTCGGCGGCGATGCCCAACGCCACGCCGCGCAGGATGCCCTGGGCGGCACCGGTGACCACCACGACCTTGTCCTGGAAGCGGGCCTTCATGGCTACCCCGCTCATGCGGCCACCGCCACCGGGGCCGGCTGGCTGGTGACGAACTTCTCGTAGTAGAAACTGGCCGGGCTGATGCCCTGGGCCTGGAAGTGCTTCTGCACCGCCTCCACCATCGGTGGCGGCCCGCACAGATAGACATCCACCGCGCCATCGTGCAGCACCTCGGCCGGCATGTGCTGGGTCACGTAACCCTGGCGCGGATGGGCGGTGGCAGCATCGGCCACGCAGGTGGTGAAGCTGAAACCGGGCAGGCGGCGGGCATAGTCGTCCAGACGATCCACCAGCACCAGGTCCTGGTCGCGGGTGACGCCATAGATCATGTGCACCGGCTGATCGATACCCTGGCGCTGCATCTCTTCCAGCATGGACAGGAAAGGCGCCAGCCCGGTGCCACCAGCCAGCATCAGTACCGGCCTGGTCACCGGTCGCAGATAGAAGCTGCCCAGTGGCCCGGTCAGGTCGAGCGCGGCGCCCGGCTGGGCGCTGGCCAGCCAGCTGCTCATCAGGCCGCCCGGCACGTTCTTGATCAGGAAGCTCATGCGCGATGCTCCCGAGGCCGAACTGAAGGAATAGGCGCGATGCTGGTCACTGCCCGGCACGCCGATGTTGACGTACTGCCCCGGCAGGAAACCCGGTGCATCGGCCGCCACCTCCAGCACCAGTTCGAAGGCGGCGCCGGCAAACCCGGTCACCTGCGCCACCTTGCCACCGAAGCGGGCGGTGCCGGTCTTGCAGGCGGTGGAGGCGACCGGTACGGCCACCACGCAATCCGACTGCGGCACCATCTGGCAGGTCAGCACCAGACCAGATTCGGCCTCGTCACTGCTCAGGGCGTCGTCGATATAGTCATCGCCCAGGTCGTAGCGACCGCTCTCGGCGCGGCACTTGCAGGTGCCGCACACGCCATCTGAGCAATCCATGGGCAGGTTGATGCGCTGGCGGAAGGCGGCGTCCAGGACTTTTTCCTTGGCGCCGCAATCGATGACGCGGGTGACGCCGTCTTCGAAGTTGAGGGCGATGCGATAGCTGCTCATTTGCTGTCTCCTGCCGCCGGTCTCAGACGTGATAGACGTCGATGACCTGGCGGATATAGTCGTTCTTCAGTGCGATCTTCTTGCGGGCGATGACGAAACCACCCGGCGCGCCCGCGCTCTTCCTGAGCGTGGCCAGCACCGTCCCGAAGAACTGGTCGGTCATCTTGTAGCGGTGCGACAGGGTGTGGAAGTTGTAGCGCACGTCCACGGCGTCGTCGCGCTCGGCCAGGATTTCCACATTGGCGATCATGTGGCTGGTGCGCGGCTCCGGCATGGAGGCGCTGGAACGCTCGGTCTTGATGCGGAACACGCGATCTTCCAGGCCTTCCCGGTTGGCGTAGTACATCAGCGAGATTTCGCGCTGCGGGTCCTGGGTCAGCTGGTCGTCGTCATCCCAGGCCGGCATCCAGTACTCGACATCGGGGGCGTACAGTTCCAGCCAGGGTTCCCATTCACGCTCGTCCAGGTGGCGTGCCTCGCGATAGAGGAAGGCGCATACCGCGCCCAGGTCGATGGTGTTGCTCATGCTTGGGCTCCTTCCCGGGCTGCCTGGTCTGCGGCGGCGCGCTCCTTGCCGACCGCCTTGCGCATCTGCTCGGTCCAGTAGTGGTGCTGGCAGACGAACAGGCCTTCATCCTCGCTGCGCTCGCCGCTCAGCTTGGGGTTCATGCCCATCCTGCGGGCGTTCTCGTCCGGGCCCTGCTTCCACAGCGGGGCACCGCGGCTCATGTCGTTCCAGCGCACGGTCGAACCGGCATAACCAGCCTGGCAGGCGCGGAACTCTTCCAGGTCGTCGGCGGTACCCATGCCGGAGACATTGAAGAAATCTTCATACTGGCGAATGCGCAGCCGACGGTCTTCATCACTCTCGCCCTTGGGGCCGAAGCAGAAGATGCTGATCTCGGTCTTGTCCACGCTGATGGGACGGGCTACGCGAATCTGCGTGCCGAACTGGTCCATCAGGAACACGTTGGGATACAGGCACAGGTTGCGGGTCTGGGCCACGATGGTGTCGGCGCGGGCCTGGCCGACGCGGGCGGCCAGCTCTTCGCGCTGGTTCCAGATCGGGCGCACTTCCGGGTTGAGGGTATTGGTCCACAACAGGATGTGGCCGTTCTCGAAGCCATAGACACCGGCCACGGCCTTGCTCCAGTTGTTGGCATCGGTGGCCTTGGTGCCACCTTCCTTGCGGCGGCCCATGGTGGCCGCGTAGTTCCAGTGCACGGTACTGACGTGATAACCGTCGCAGCCGTTTTCCATCTGCATCTTCCAGTTGCCATCGTAGATATAGCTGGAGTTGCCACGCAGGACTTCCAGTCCGTTGGGCGCCTGGTCGACGATCTGGTCGATGATCACGCGGGTCTCGCCCAGGTACTCTTCCAGCGGCAGCACGTCCTCCGACAGGCTGCCGAAGAGGAAGCCGCGATAGCTCTGGAAGCGCGCCACCCTGGTCAGGTCGTGCGAGCCGTCCTTGTTGAAGGAGACCGGGTATTCGGTGGTCTTCTCGTCCTTCACCTTGAGCAGCTTGCCGTTGTTGCTGAAGGTCCAGCCGTGGAAGGGGCAGGTGAAACTGCTCTTGTTGCCATGCTTGCGACGGCACAGCAGGGCCCCCTTGTGGGCGCAGGCATTGATGACGGCGGTCAACTGGCCGGTCTTGTCGCGGGTGATGACCACCGGCTGACGACCGATCCAGGTGGTGTAGTAGTCGTTGTTCTCGGGAATCTGGCTCTCGTGGGCCAGATAGACCCAGTTCGATTCGAACAGGTGCTTCATCTCCAGCTCGAACAACTCAGGGTTGGTGAAGATGTCACGACGGCAGCGGAAGAGGCCATTGGCCGGGTCTTCCTGCAGGGCGCTGTCGAGCAGGCTGTCGACGGCTTGGTACTTGTCAGCGGCGGCGAGGGTGTTCATGGTGCGGTTTCTCCAGGGTGCAAGCCGCCCCCCGCGATGGTGGCCATCGCGGCTTCACTGCGGCGGGGGGCGGGCGAGGTGGCGCCGAAGTGGCGCGTCAGGCGGCCAGACGCGGGCGGTCGACGATCTGGTTGTCGGCACCGTTGACCAGGGCGGTCAGCGAGATGTCGAAGACGATCTCGGCAAACGGTCCCTCCAGACCTTCGGCCTTGATGCTGGCGGCATCGGTACGCTCGACCAGCGGCGGCACCAGGCCTTCGCGGGTGGCGTAGGCGAAATCGTCATAGATCAGCGGATCGCCGTCGATATTGATCTGCGTGGTCAGCTTGCGATGACCTTCGGCGGTGACGAAGAAGTGGATGTGCGCCGGGCGGTTGCCGTGACGACCCAGTTCGTTGAGCAAGCCCTGGGTGGGACCGGCCGGCGGGCAGCCGTAGGCAGCCGGCATGATGCTGCGGAATTTGTAGCGGCCCTGGGCGTCGGTGATGATGGTGCGACGCATGTTGAACGGCTTTTGCTCGCCGGTCGGGTCGAAGTGCGAATAGAAGCCCTTGGTATTGGCATGCCAGACTTCGACCTGCACGCCCGGCATGGGCTTGCCGTCGGCACCGTAGACGGTACCGTGCATGATGATGGTCTGGCCGGCCTGGTCGCTGCCGTCATCCAGGCGGGCAAAGCCCTGCGTCACCGGTGCACCGGCCACGTAGAGCGGGCCTTCGATGGTGCGCGGGGTACCACCGGTGATGCCCAGGGCGGCGTCTTCGGCATCCATGCGCATGTCCAAGAAGCGGTCCAGACCCAGGCCCGGCGACAGCAGACCGGCCTCGCTGGCGGCGCCCAGGCGGTTGATGTAGGCCACGCCGGCCCAGTATTCGTCGGAGGTGATTTCCAGGTCTTCGATGGTCTTGAACAGGTCCGAGAGGATGCGATGCACGATCTGCTTGGTGCGCGGGCTGCCGCCTTCGGTGTCCAGGCCGCTGGCCAGACGCAGGAAATCTTGTACTTCGGGGGTGCTGAAAATCTTGGCTGCCATGGTTGAGTCTCCTATTAGATTTATCGATCGGGGAAAGTGATTTTTTTGTTTTATCCGACCAGAGCGGTCGGCCTCGCTGCTGTCACTGCGGTCACGGTGGCGCCTTGCCTGCGGTCGCGACGGAAGTATTGCACACGCTCTTCATCGAGCACGATGCCAAGGCCGGGGCCTTGCGGAATGGTCAGATGGAAGTCCTGGTACTGCAGGGGCGTGGCCAGGATTTCCTCGGTCAGCAACAGCGGCCCGAACAGTTCGGTCCCCCACTGCAGTTCGCGGAAGGTAGCGAAGGCGTGCGCCGAGGCAATGGTGCCGATGGCACCCTCCAGCATGGTGCCGCCGTAGAGTTCGATGCCGGCGGCGTCGCCAATGGCGGCCACCTGCTGGGCCGCGCGCAGACCACCGGATTGTTCGATCTTGATGGCAAAGACGTCGGCGCCGCCGATGCGCGCCAGGGCGAAGGCCGAGGCCGGGCCGGTCAGCGATTCATCGGCCATCACGGCGATGGCATGCTTGCCTTTCAGCCGGGCCAGCGCCTGCGGCGAGGCCACGGGCTGCTCCACCAGCTCGCAGCCGGCATCGACCAGGCCGGCCAGGCCGCGCTGGGCTTCCAGTTCGCTCCAGGCCATGTTCACGTCCACCCGCACCGTGCCACGGTCGCCCAGGGCCTTCTTGATGGCGGCCACGTGGGCGACGTCGGCGTCGACCTCGCGCCGGCCGATCTTGAGCTTGAAGATATTGTGACGACGCTGGGCCAGCATGCGCTCGGCTTCGTCGATGTCCTTGGCGGTGTCGCCCGAGGCCAGGGTCCAGGCCACCGGCAGGCTGTCGCGGGCTGGTCCGCCCAGCAACTGCGAGACCGGCAGGCCGGTGCGCTGGCCCAGGGCATCGAACAGCGCGGTCTCGATGGCGCACTTGGCGAAGCGGTTGTCCTGGATGGCCTTGTTCAGGCGTGCCATCAGGGCCGGGATGGCGCTGGCGTTGGCCCCCAGCAGCAGCGGCGCGAAATAGGTATCGATGGCCAGCTTCATGCCCTCGGGCGACTCCGCGCCGTAGGCCAGGCCACCGATGGTGGTGCCCTCGCCCACACCGACGCTGCCGTCGGAGCAATACAGGCGTACCAGCATCAGGGTCTGCCCGTTCATGGTCGCCATCGACAATTGATGGGGGCGGATGGTGGGCAGATCGACCAGGAAGGTCTCGACCCGCTCGATGCTCGCCGGGGCTGCCGCAGTGTGAAGGTGTTGTTGGGTATCCATGGCTTGCATTGAACACCCGAACGCCCTGCCATTGCCAACACCAAATACATCTAGTTTCATACCTTTTCTATATAGTTTTGCAGTGCACCCAAAGAAATCAAAGAATTAGACATCTTTTGTTCCCGTGCGATATGATTTTTAGCCATGGACATCAGACAACTGAAATACTTCGTCGCCGTCGCCAATACGCGCAACTTCACGCGGGCCTCGGAGCAGCTGCATATTGCGCAGCCCCCCTTGAGCCGCCAGATCCAGCTGCTGGAAGAAGAGCTGGGCGTGCAGCTGCTCCTGCGCAACAGCCGCCCGCTGCGCCTGACCGAGGCCGGCCGGGTGTTCTACGAGCAGGCGCTGCAGATCCTCAACCGCCTGGAGCAGTTGAAGAATGCCACCCAGCAGATCGGCCTGAACCAGCGCCAGACGCTGTCCATCGGCTTTGTCGCCTCGACCCTCTATGGCGGCCTGCCGGTGCTGGTGCGCAAGCTGCGCCAGCACTACCCGGAGGTGGATATCCAGTTGCTGGAACTGACCTCGATGCAGCAGTTCGCCGCCCTCAAGTCGGGCCGCATCGACATCGGCTTCGGCCGCATCCGCAGCAACGACGCCACGGTGGCGCGCATCGTCCTGCGTGAGGAAAAACTGGTGCTGGCGATCCCGCCCTCCTTCCCGCTGGCCGCCAGCCACCAGCGCGTGAGCCTGAAGGAAGTGCATGGGCAGAAGCTGATCGTCTATCCCAAGGAACCGCGCCCCAGCTTTGCCGACCACATCCTGAGTCTGCTCAACGACCAGGACATCCACCCCGCCGAAGTACATGAGGTGCGCGAAATCCAGACCGCGCTAGGCCTGGTGGCGGCGGAGTCGGGTCTGTGCCTGATCCCGGCCTCGGCGCGTTTGCGCAATGACCTGCATTACCGCCTGATCGACGATCCACGCGCCACCTCGCCCATCATCCTGACCCATCGCATCAACGACAACGCCTGGTACATCGAGGCCGTCAAGCAACTGGTGGCCGACATGTACGCCGAGCGCCCGGCCTGGCTGGATATCGAAACCAACTCCTTCCCGGCCACGGGTTTCCCGATTCCCGAGCGGCGCGACTGAGGACTGCGCTGGTGCCGCATTGGTGCAGCGCGCTACTGTCTCGCGCCATCTTCTCGCGCTGTCTTCTCGTGTTGACATCCTCACCGGCACGCGCCTAAACTCGGTTGTGCGAATAAAGGATTAATGTTCGTTAATCGAACATCACATCTGAAGCTTCAGGCCTCGCCCCCACCATAATCACAATGCGATAACGGAGAAAACATCATGCTGTTCATGGTCCAAATGCAAGTCAACATCCCCGCCACCCTGGACAAGGCGGTCGCCGACCAGTTGAAGAAGGACGAAAAGGAGATGGCGCAGAAGCTGCAGCGCGAAGGCAAGTGGCGCGACCTGTGGCGTGTGGTGGGTCAGTATGCGAATGTGAGCATCTTCAATGTCTCGGGCAATGACGAGCTGCACAACATCCTCTCGGCGCTGCCGCTGTATCCCTTCATGAGCATCTCGGTCACTCCGCTGACCCAGCACCCCTCGGCGATCGCACAGATCGGCTGAGCCCCCCTTCCCTGCTGACCACCATCGCGCGCCCCCGGTCTGATGCCGGCCGGCGCGACAAGGATCGATCCATGCCATTCGCAACACTGAACGGAATCAAGCTGCACTATCAACTCGACGGCGATGCCTCGCTGCCGGTGCTGGTGTTTTCCAATTCGCTGGGGACGTCGCTGGCGATGTGGGAGCCGCAGATGGCCGAACTAAGCCAGCACTTCCGCGTGCTGCGCTACGACACGCGCGGCCACGGCCAGTCGGAGGTCACGCCCGCCCCCTACAGCATCGCCCAGTTGGGCGGCGACGTCATCGCACTGCTCGACCATCTGCAGATCGCCCAGGCGCATTTCTGCGGGCTATCCATGGGGGGCAGCACCTTCATGTGGCTGGCGGTGCATCATCCGGAGCGGGTCAGGAAACTCATCCTCTGCAATACCGGAGCCAAGATCGGCACGCCCGAGGCATGGAACAGCCGTATCGAGACCGTGCAGCGCGAGGGCCTGTCCGCCATTGCGGCGGCAGTAGTGTCGCGCTGGCTGACGCCGGAGTATGCGGCCCAGCATCCACAACAGGTGCAAGCGCTGACCACGATGCTATTGGCCACCCCGGCCGAAGGCTATGCCGGCGCCTGCGCGGCGGTACGTGACAACGACCTGCGCGCCGCCATCGCCGGCATCACTGCCCCGACCCTGGTGATCGCCGGCACGGGCGATGTACCCACCCCACCGACCGATGGACAATTCATGCGCGCCACCATCCCCGGCGCCCTGTATGTGGAATTCGATGCCGCCCACATCTCCAACCAGCAACAGCCCAAGGCCTTCACCCAGGCCGTGCTGCAGTTCCTGACGCATTAAGCCGCCGCGCCGTCCCCGGCACCGCGACCCGCATGCTTCAGGCGCGGGCGCGTGGCGGCGGACGGCGCAACTCCAGTTGCGCCAGGGTATCGAGGTCGACCGGCTTGACCAGGTAGTCGTCAACGCCGGCATCGTAGGCTTCGCGCTTGTCTTCATCGCTGCTGAAGCCCGAGCAGGCCAGCAGATAGATTTCACGGGTGGCCGGTTCGGCACGCAGGGCGCGGATCAGGTCGTGACCGGTCATGTCCTTGAGTCCGATGTCCAGCAGCACCGCGTCGGGAACCCATTCCTTGGCACGGGCAATGGCGCGCGTGCCGCTATAGACCGCCTGCACATCGTGGCCCAGCAACTCCATCAATTCCTTCATGGTGTCGGCGATGTCGATGTTGTCGTCCACCACCAGCACGCGCATGCCGGCACGCGGTGCGCCGTCGGTTGACGCTGCTGCGTTTGTGGCATTCGTGGCAGTCGTCTCGGTCGTCGCATTTGCCAGGTCAGAACCGCTGGCGGTCTTGTCCGGCATGGTCCGCGGCAGTTCGATGCGGAACACGCTGCCCTGGCCGATGCCGGCACTCTGCACGGTCAATTCGCCCCCATGCAGCTGGACCAGGCTACGCGCCAGCGAGAGGCCGATTCCCAGCCCATCCTGACGATCATGACCCAGCGCATTGGCCTGGGCGAACATGCCGAAGATATCGTCCAGCCGCTCGGCGGCGATGCCGATGCCTTCATCCCGGACTGTCAAGACCACCTTGTCGGCCTCAGCCTGCGCCGCCAGGTAGATATGACCGCCCTCCGGGCTGAACTTGGCAGCATTGTGCAGCAGGTTGATCAGCACCTGGGCCAGCCGGACCTCGTCACCGTCCACCGCCAGGCTGGCATCGGCCATGTCCAGCTGCAGCTGTTGACGCTTGCGCTCCATCAGTTGCTGGGTCGATTCCAGCGCATTGTGGATGACCTCGGCCACCAGCGTGCGACGCAACTGCAGCGCCAGCTTGTTATGCGACAGGCGCGACACGTCCAGCAGGTCGTCCACCAGCCGCACCATGTGGTCAAGATGATTGGAAATGGTGTTGCGGGCGCGCAGTTCCCAGTCCGGCGCATCCGGCGCCCGGGTATTGAGAATGCCGATGGCATTGCGCATGGGGACCAGCGGATTGCGCAGTTCATGCGCCAGGATCGCCAGGAACTCGTCCTTGCGGCGGTCGATCTCGCGTAGCGCGTTCTCCACCTTGGCCAGGCGCAGCAGCGCATGCACGTTGGCCACCAGCTCGGCCGGTTCGATCGGTTCGAACAGGTAGTTGTCGGCGCCGCCTTCGAGGGCGCGGATCTTGTCGGCCAGACCGATGTAGGACGCCGAGGTCTGCAGCACCAGGCAGGAGGCGGTGGCCGGATCGGCCTTGAGGCGGGAGCAGACTTCCATGCCGTGGATGTCGGGCAGCTTCACGTCCAGCAGGATCAGCGCCGGCTTCAGTTCGCGTGCCAGCGCCAGTGCCTCGGTGCCGCTGGCAGCCTCCACCACGCGCAGCCCGGCCTTGGTCAGGATACGGGTACGCGCATAACGGGCGGCATCGGTATCGTCGACGTTGAGGATCAGTTGTTGAGGTTGGCTCATGGCAGGCATGGATAACATGGGTTTAGGCATTGACCTCGCCGACGGCGATTTCGTTTCGCAGCATGGGTGCGTTCACTGGTACCAGCGAACGCAAGGCCGCCAGTAATTCGTCGCGCCCCACCGGCTTGAGGAAATAGGCGTCCGCACCCAGTCCCATGGCCTTGCTCTTGTCGTCCACATCGGAGGCGATGATGACTGGCACATCGCAACGCGAGGGGTCGTTCTTGAGCTGCACCAGCCAGTGCCAGGAATCCTTGCCGTCCAGCAGGATGTCCAGCACCACGGCGCAAGGCTCGCCGTTGCGCCACAGGGCTTCGGCCTCGGCCACCGAAGAGGCCGGCACCACGCGGAACTCCGACTGGTGCAGGTAGCGCTGGTACAGCAGGCGCAATTCAGGCCGGTCTTCCACCACCAGCACCGGCAGGCTGGCAGCCGATGGCTCGGGTCGCTCGTGCAAGGCCAGCGGCTGCCCATCGAGCCTGCCCTCGGTACCAGCATGGATGACCGGGATCACCGCGCTGAAGGTGGAGCCCTGGCCCTGCTGGCTGCTCACTGCCACTTCGCCGCCCAGCAGCATGGCCAGCTGGCGGCACAGCGGCAGGCCCAGGCCGGTGCCCTTGACGTGGCGTTGCAGGTGGTTTTCCACCTGCGAGAATTCCTCGAAGATGATGCCCAGATGTTGGGGCGGGATGCCGATGCCGGTATCAGTCACCGAGAAGCGGACCGTACCGTCGCGCAGCGGCTCGGCGGTCACCGTGATGCTGCCCTGCTCGGTGAACTTGATGGCGTTGGAGATGAAGTTGCGCAGGATCTGCGAAAGCTTGCCTTCATCGGTGAACATCTCGCACTCGTCCGGGGCGACGAAACTCAGGCGCAACCGGTCTGACACCAGCAAGGGACGCAACATACCGCGCAGGGCGCTGAAGAGTTCGGCCACCTGGAAGCGGCTGGGCTGGATCTCGACCTTGCCGGCCTCGATCTTGGCCAGGTCCAGCAGGTCGTTGACCAGTTCCGACAAGGCCCCGGCGCTGTCCAGGATGTACCGTACCTGGCGTTCCTGCTCGGTGCCGAGTTCGCCATCGACGCGGTCCAGCAGCAGCTTGGCCAGCGCCCGGATGGAGGACAGCGGAGTGCGGAATTCATGGCTCATGTTGGAGAGGAAGCGCGACTTGGCCTCGTCGGCGCGGCGCAGGTGGTCAGCCTTTTCATCCAGCTCGGCATAGAGCGCCACCACGCCCCGGTTGGTGTCTTCCAGCTCGCGGGTCAGTTGCAGCAATTCTTCCTGGCGCCCCTTGAGCTCGGCCAGGGTGGTGAGCAATTCCTGGTTCTGCTGCTGGGTTTCGAACAGGGCCAAGCCGGCCGGCGCAGCCGCCAGCGCGCTGCCGATCTCACCGGCCACGCGCGGCGTGATCAGGCGCGCCGCCGCCGGCAGCAGCTTGCGCATCCACACGGTCGTGCCCTTTCCAGGAGCGGTCTCGATAGCGAAGGCATCCATCAGCTTGCGCGCGCCCATCAGCCCCAGGCCCATGCCGGTGCTGGAACGATAACGTCCGGACAGCACCAGTTCCAGGTCGGCAATGCCAGGTCCCTGATCGCGCACGCACACGAGCAAGGTCTGCGGGGCGGTGCTGCCTTCGATGGAAAATTCCACCTGACCGCGCCCGGCGTAGCGGAAGGCATTGCGCGCCAGTTCCGAAATGCTGGTGGCGATGCGCACCTGGTCCTGCTGGGCGAAGCCGCACAATTCAGCGATCTGGCGCGCCCGCTGGCGGGCGCCGACCACATCGATTTCATTGCCGATGGCCACGGTGAGCAAACGCAAGGTCATCCCGCCTCTCCCTGACGCAGGACCATGACGCTGACATCGTCACGACCCCGATAGAAATCACGATAGAGCACTGCTGCAATCACGGCCGCATGCGTGTGCTCCAGGCCCGGATAACCGTCCAGCGACCAGCGGCTGGTCAGCCCGTCCGAATGCAGGATCAGCACCATGCCATCCTGCCAGGGCGTCTCGAACTGCTGTACCTTGCGCAGGTTGTGGCCGACGATGCCATTGACCGACACCAGGTGACGGCGTTGGCCGTCCAGGCTGGTACAGCAGGCGATATTGCCGACCCCGGCAAAGCGCACCTTGTCGGCCTGCACATCGATGCTGGCGATGGCCACCGCTGCGCCCCGCGTCTTCTGCAAGGCGGCATGCATCTGCTGGACCAGCTCGGCGGGTGGTCGCACACGGCTGACCGCCGCCATGTCGGCCAGCACCTGCACGGCGCCATCGGCGGCATCGGCAGCGGCATCGCCGTGGCCCAGGCCATCGGCCAGCATCAGCAACAGGCCATCATCGACGGCAGCCGCCCAGCCAGCGTCGCCGCATCGTTGCTCGCCCGCCAGGGGCAGGCAGACCAGACCACATTGCCACGGCTGCCGCGCGCCCGGCGCCTCCCACAGCACGGCGCGCAGGATCGTGCCGCGCTCGGGCCAGGAATAGAGGTCGAACTCATCGGACTGGCGCCGGATCGCGCCCAGTCCCACGCCATAGGTGCCGGCCGTCGAATTGCCATCGGCCATGGCGGCATGGGCATCGTGCATGCCAGGGCCACTGTCGATGGCCAGCATCTCGATGCCACGTACCACGGCGCCCGCTGCGGTATTGCCCATGACCGAGCGCAACACGATTTCTCCATGCCCGGCATGCTTGAGGATATTGGTCGCCGCTTCGGTCAGCACCAGCGCCAGCCGGGCCGCCGGTTCCTGGGCAAAATCCAGTCGCCGCGCCAGGTCGACCGCCGCCCGTCGCGCTGCTGCGACATCGACGGTTTCATTGACGGCGACGCATTCCTCGCTGCGCGAGGCCGTCAGAACAGTTTCCATTTGATGATGCTTACCTGGGTTCCCGCGCCCGGCGCGGTATCGATCTCAAATTCATCGGCCAGCCGCTTGGCGCCGGACAGTCCCAGCCCGAGGCCGCCGCCGGTGGTGTAGCCATCGGTGAGTGCCAGCCCGATATCGGCGATGCCCGGTCCCTGGTCGGCAAATACCAGCCGCAGGCCACGTTTGCTGCCGTTATTGAGCTCGTCCACGCGGGCCTCGCCGCCACCGCCGTAGCGCAGGGTATTGCGTGCCAGTTCGCTGGCCGCCGTCACCATCTTGGTCTGTTCCACCAGCGAAAATCCCAGTCGCACCAGATGGTCGCGCACCAGCTTGCGCAGGCGCACTACGTCTTCGTCGGTCTGCAGGGCTTGGGTCAGGAGTTGCTGTTCATCCACCGTGTACCTCGCACGGCATGTGGGGCGCGCCCATCAGTCTCGCTCCGACTCAAGCAGCTTGACGCCGCGTTCCACATTGAGCGCGGTGCGCACGCCATCCAGCGTCAGGCCCAGCTCAACCAGGGTGATCGCCACGGCCGGCTGCATGCCCACCACGACGGTGCGGGCGTCCAGCACCCGCGCCATGGAGGCGGTATTGCTGATCATGCGACCGATGAAGGAATCCACCACGTCCAGCGCGGAAATGTCGATGAGCACGCCGCGCGCGCGGTCCTTGACGATGCGCTCGGTCAGGTCGTCCTGCAGCGCCATGGCCAGGCGATCATGCATGTCGACCTGGATGGTCACCAGCAACAACCGCCCCATGCGCAGGATAGGGATGCGTTCCATGGATTACTGCTCCGTATTCTGGACGGTAACCCGCGAGCCGGTCTTCTTGAGCGCGATCATGAACGCGTCGGCCAGGGTGGCCTTGGTGGTCACGTCTTCCAGGTTCACGCCCAGGTGCACGATGGTCTGCGCAATCTGCGGGCGGATGCCGCTGATGATGCAGTCCGCGCCCATCAGGCGCGCAGCGGCGATGGTCTTGAGCAGATGCTGGGCCACCAGGGTATCGACGGTGGGTACGCCGGTGATGTCGATGATGGCGATCATGGCGCCGGTCTCGACGATCTTCTGCAGCAGGCTCTCCATCACCACCTGGGTGCGTGCACTGTCGAGGGTGCCGATCAGCGGCAGCGCCAGCACGTTCTGCCACAGCTGCACCACCGGGGTGGACAGCTCCAGCAGTTCCTGTTGCTGGCGCAGGATCACCTGCTCGCGCGCCTTCTGGTGGACTTCGATGGTGTACAGGCCCAGCTTGTCGAACAGCGAACTGGTGGCCGCAATCTCCTGCGCCAGCTGGGCCGGCTGCTCGCCCAGGGTGCTGCGCAGATGGTCGAACAGCGGCTCCTTCAAGGCGAACACGAAGCTGGCGGTATCCAGCGAGGAAAAGCCCTGCAGCGCACGCGTACGCGACACCTCGCCCAGCAGGTGGCGTGCATCGGCCCAGTCGTTGCCGTCGGTATCGCTGCCGGCGCCGGTTTCCAGGGTACGTGCCAGGATGCCGATGAATTGCTCGGCCTGGCGGCGGATTTCGAATTCACCGCTTTTTTCCTTGCGGCCCAGTTTGGACGTCAAGGTCTTGAGCCAGTGTTCCAGCAGGCTTTGCTGGTGGTTGTTGAGGATCAGGGTCAGTTGCTGGGTGTGGGCGGAAGTCATCTTCTTTTTGTATCCTGGACGAGGCTGCCGTCCGCTTCGCGTGGCTGGGCGGAAGGCGAAATGGAAAGGTACCGCGCGCCTGCAGTCCCCCTGGACGCACGGTCTGACCATTCTAGGTGACGCGGCTTTGAAGCTATGCAAGACAACGCCCACAAGCCTCGTAGGAATCCATTACCCATCCGCCCTTTCCCCGCCCTTCCCCCGCCATTTTCCTGGCCGTTGGAAATGGTCGCGTTTGCGCTCACGCCCTGCCCTTTGGCAAGCTCGCCCGACGCTGTTTATAATGCGGCCGAAACCATAGGAGGGAAGCAGTTGGGTCAACGTGCAAACATGATCTCTTGTTACGAAGTGACGGGACATTCTTCGCCGTTCATGTTCAGGGTCTGGTGCGCCAACCGCGCCGACACCTGGTTCGTCAGCGGTGTGGAAATCCGCCACCGGTCGCTCGGGCAGCTCTTTCCCAAGCGCTCGCTGCCGGGCCTGTATGACTCCAAGCCCCTGGCGCTGGCCCGCGGCATCCACTGGTGCGAATGCGTGGCCCACCAATTGCTGGAGGCCGAGGTACCGGAAGTACCGTCGGGACTCTTGCCGCCTTCCAGGATAGTGCGCGAGCTGCGCTGACGCCTGCCACCGCGGCCGCGCCCGCCCTCACCTTACAACCAGGCTTCCTGCTCGGCCTTGCGTCCCTCGGTGTGCATCGCCTCGCACAGGGCGCGTAGCGCAGCCGGCAGTGAGGGCCGTCCCAGCAACCCGTCCAACAAGCGGCGATCATGCGCATTCAAAGGCCAGCGCTGGGTAGTGGCCTGCCATTGGGCGAGCCCCATCTGGTAGGGCTCCCAGGCCAAACCAGCCTGTTCCCATCGACAGCCGACCGTGCAGGCAATGTCGACACCGGCCGGGTCGGCATCGGCGCTGATCCATGCCGGCGCGGGGGCCAGTCGCAGCAAGTGCGACACCATCGTCAGCCAGGACGACGAGGGACGTCCGGGCATCCACAGCAGTGCCACGTCGGCTTTGCGCTGACGTGCCTGCAGTTCGAAGCTGGTACGGTTTTCGATCAACCACCATTGCTGCGGTGACGTGATGGCATCGGCGCCCAGCAAATCGTCCAGCGGCAGGCCGAGGCAATGCAGCGGCGCCAGTTCCAGCCGGCGTCCTTGCCAGGACAGGACCAGATCACCCGAGAGCCATCCCACCTGGGCAAAACTGGCGATGCCCAATCGTTCGAGATCGAATAACGCGTCCAGCCAGCGCCACTCACTCGCGCTGAGCGACTTGGTCAGGTCACGTGCATGGAGCGCAAAATTGCGCCGCAATCCCTGCTGGCCACTGTCGTGCCAACTGGCCAGCGCGCGCAGCAAACCCAGGCGAGCGTCCAGCACGTCGGTGCGCAGGGCCTTGTCCTCTTCCAGCGCCTTGAGAGCGAGCGTGAATTCATCCAGCAGGTCGGGGTCCAGCAGCGCCTGCCGGGCATTGCTGCGTTCGTGCAGCCACTGCCAGGCCTGCTCCAGAGCGGCTTGTCGCGCCTGCTGTCGTTGTTCGGCGTGGATGATGCCCAACAAACCCTGCAGGCGGCGCAGATCGCGCCAAGCGATGGTCTTCCACAGCCAATTGCCGCCCTTGAACTCCTCGCGCCGGCTGATCCAGCCCTCTTGCAGCAGACGCTGACACAGGCGTTCGGCACGTTCGATGCCCAGCCCCACGGCGTGCGCTTCCTTGAGCATGGCGTCGCGGCCGCGGGAGCCGGCCTCGCCTCGCGCCCAGCGTTCCAGGGCGGCGCGCTCTTCCTTATCCAGCAGCGGCAAGGTGTCGGGCACCTCAATGGCGGCGACCAGCTCGTGGAGATTGCGGCCACGTGGTGTCTCCAGCAGCGCACTCATGGTCCGGTGCCTCAGGCATCCAGCCGCAGCCGCCGCTGCAACACCCCGATGGGCGGTGCCCAGCGGGCTTCACGCGGCTTCTTCGAGGTCACCAGCGTAATGTCGGCCGGCTCAAAGACTTCGACGTTGTGCGTGATCGGCGTGGTCAGCACGTACTGGGCGCGGGTCGACTTGAGGAAGTTGCCGACCAGCTGGATGTTGCGCACATCCAGGTGGGCAAAGGGTTCGTCGATGAAGACGAAGCCGCCCGGCATGTCGTCGTCCTTCAACAAACCCACCAGCAGGATCAGCGACTTGATGACCTGCTGCCCGCCCGAGGCTTCGCCGTCGTTCAGGCCGATCTCACCCTTGCCATCGAAGTTGAAGCTGACCTTCAGCTCGGCCTGACGCAGCACGGTGTCGTCATTGTCCAGGTGCGGCAGGTCGGCACTGACGATCACGCCGGCCAGTGCACCGAGATCGACGATGTTCTTGCGATAGCGCCGCACGGTGGCGCGCAGCACGTCGATATAGCGCTCGCGGGCATTGCCCACCGCTTCCTCTGCCTGGGCATTGCTGACCTTGCGCGAGTCCAGTTCGTTGCGCTGGTTGCCCACCGTGCCTTGCATGATGAGGTGCTTGTCTTCGACGGTGCCGTCCTTTTCCCACTGCCCCGTTTCCAGGTCGTTCTCCACCGCCGCCATGCGCAGTTCGGCCTGCTTGGCGTTGCTGTATTTCTCGTACAGCACCTGCACGGCATCAGCGGCGATCCAGCGTTGCGGGAAGCGCGCCTTCTGCGCCCGCGAGGCCAGCGCGCGGGCGCGCTGTTCGTCGTGGCGGGCGCGCCAGTCGCGCTCCTGGCCGGCCAGGTCGCCTTCGGTGTCGCGCAGGCGGCGCTGCAGGCCCTGGTATTTGCCATCGATGATGGTGCGCTGTTCGATGGCGTCGGCATGCTGAGCATCCAGTTGCGTCCAGCGTTCGCTGGCGGCTACGCGGGCCACGCGCAGCGACGGCAACTGCCGTCTTGCCTGCTCGAATTCTTCACTGCGACGCGCCAGTTCCTCGGCAGCCAGGTGGCCTTCCGTGGCTTTCTTGGCGGCCTCCAGCTGGCGTTTGACCTCGCTTTGCTTGAGCACCACATCGGTGAGCTGATCGTCCAGCGTGGCCAGGCGCTTCTGGATCGAGGCCTGGCGCGAGGCCATGGCGGCGGCGCCGAACTGATAATCCCCCGGATCGCGCCAGACGCTGCGCCCGCCCCGGCCATCGCGCCAGTAGGCTTGCGGCGTGATCCATTCGCCGCCCAGGCGCGCGCCCTCGACGGTATCGTCCACGCGACGGATCTGCGCCAGCTGGCGCAGCAGCCAGGACGGTGCCTTGGCCGAGAAACGCAGCACCGCCAGCAGGCTGTCGGCGGCCGGCTGGGCCGGCGCGGTGGCGGCGTCCGACACCACGTAGTGGCGATAGCGCTCGCGCTCGGCCAGGGCCATGGCGGCGGCTTCATCCTTGGGGTCGTCCAGCACCACTACCCAGCAGGAGGCACGCAACACGCCTTCGGCCGCGGCGCGCCAATGGTCGTCGCCGATCTCGATGACATCGGCCAGGATGTGGTGCGCAATACCGGCCTGACGCAGGCTGCGGCTGAACTGCTGCACGTCGCCCGGCTTGGGGGCCTGGCGCTGTCCGCTCAGGCGTTCCAGGGCGTCCTGGGCGTCCTTGCGCTGCTGCTCCAGGTCACGCCAGCGGTCGTTCAACGTGCCCTTCTGCTGCTCCAGTTCTTCCACTCGCGAGAGCAGTTGCACAGCATCGCCTTCCACCGCCGACAGGGCCAGCAGTTCATCGGCCTGCTTGACCAGTTCTTCGACCGGCTTTTCGGCATCGCGGGCCTTTTGCTGGGCCTGCTGGGCTTCGGCCTTGTCGCGCTCCAGCGTGGTCACCTTCTCACGGGCGGCCTGCTGTTGCGTCAGCAACGCCGACAATTGCAGGGCGTCGCTGCTGCGCTGGCGACGTTGCTCGTTGTGATGCAGGCGCTGGCGGTGCAGCTCGCGCAGGCGACCAGCCGTGGTCTGGCGTTCTTCATGCCAGCGCAGCACGGGGATCACTTCGGTAGCCAGGATTTCGCGCTCGCGCAGCTTGCCCTGGTATTGGCGATACAGGGTCACGCGGCTGTCGAGCTGGGCCAGTTGCGCCTCGCTATAGGCCAGTTCCTGCTCGGCCAGCGTCACTTCTGCAGCGAGGTCGCGCTGGTGGCGGCGGGCTTCTTCGTAGCGGTCCAGCACTTCCTGGTCGCCGAAGACCTCGAACACCAGCCGCAACAATTCCTTGGGCGAGAATTCGCACAGGCGATCGGTCTGGCCCTGCTCCAGCGCCAGCACGCGGGCGATCGCGCGCGACAGGCCGGCGCCTTCCAGACGACGGCGCCAATGGTCCAGGCCCAGCCAGTCCTTCTCCGGCAACTGCGCCAGGGTTTCGATGGCGACATCGCCATCGCTCATGCAGTAGCGTCGCTGCCAGTCGCCGCCATTGCGCTCGATGCGACACGCCAGCGTGACCTGATCGGCATAGAGCAGGTTGCGGGCAAACGGACGGGTCGAGGTCTGGCGGCCATGCGGACGGTTGTCCACCGTGGCGCGCAGCCAGGTGGTGTCGGCGTTGGCGTGCCGGGCATAGGTCTTGTAGCTGCGCCCGCCCGAACACTCCAGCCCGAGCAGGGTGCGCATGGCGTCCAGCAGCGTGGTCTTGCCGGAGCCGTTGGGGCCGGCGATGGTGATGATGGAACCGTCCAGGGGCAGCGTCAGGCGCTGGCAATAGTCCCACTGCAGCAGTTCCAGCGATTGCAGGTGGAACATCAGAACTCTCCTTCTTCTGCCGGTGGTGCGGATGATTGTGCGGGTGATGGTGCGGATGATTGTGCGGATGATTGTGCGGATGATTGTGCGGATGATGGTGCGGGCGATGCTGCAATCTGGTCGGCGTCGGCCGATGCGGCTTCTGCAGCTTCGGCGGCATCTTCGCGGGCGTTGGCACGGGCCAGGACTTCGCCCAGCGCGCCATCGAGAATGCGCGGCGCCAGCGCATCGTAATCCAGCAGCAGGTCCAGCAATGGGCCTTCGGCGATATCGTCACCACGTCGCACGATGAATCCATGGGCTTCCAGGCGGCGCAGGTTGCCGTCCATGCGCATCTTCTTGCCCAGCTGCGTGCCGAAGTCGGCCAGCAGCGATCGATAGGACACCACCGGGCTGACCTCGGCGGCGCTGGGCATGGGCTTGTCGGTCTGGAACATCTCTTCCTGCTGCTCGCCGGCGTCACCGGCGGCGCGCGCCGACTGGCGCTCGCGCTTGGGCAGCACGATCAGCGACCACAGCACCACCAGCAGCGAGATCGCATCGCGTGGCAGATCGATGTTGTTGTTGGCATTCATGCCGGCTTCGCCGAAGACGGCGTACTCGGCCGGGCGCACCAGCGCCACGCTGATGTGGTCGGCGTGGATGTTGTCTACCAGGCGCAGGCCGACTTGCGCCAGCCGGTCCTGCAGCGCCTGCCACAGGTCGGCGTCGATCAGGGCGCGGCGCACGCGGGGATGCTTGCGCGGCAGCCAGCGGCGGGCCAGCAGTTCGGCGGCCAACAGGCCGGCCTCGTCTAGGGTCTCACTCATTCGGTCTTTCCGGGGATGGGTCTGGATGGACGGCGCCGGCACTGATGGCGGCGACATCCGGGTCATCGATTTTCTCGACCAACGGCAGGAAGCCGGCCTGCCACGGCAGGCGTGCCAGGTCGCCGGTCTGGCCCTGCAGGGTCTGCGCCTGGCGGTCGCCCAGCAGCGGCAGCAATTGCAGGCGGTAGGCGGCCTTGCCGAAGCTGCCGCCCAGCACCACGGTTGGCAGCGGCAAAGGCTGAAGCTGCGGCTGGCCCTCAGCCCCCTCTTGCGGCAGGGCGCCCAGCTGGCTCAACTGCGCGATCAGCTCGCCCAGCTCGACCGGCATGCGCAGCGCTTCGATCTTGCCCTCCACAGCCTGGGCGGGTGGCGGCAGTCCTTGCGAGCGTTGCGCGTCGGGGCGGTCGCGTTCCAGCTCGCCCTCGGCCACGTCCAGCAATTCATGGCCACTGACGAAGACCGGCTTCACACCCATGGACAGCGCCTCGCCCATCAGGGATGACAGGTCGGGATGGCTCTGCAGCCAGCGCCGCACGTCCGAACTGGTCACGCCGGTGCTGCCCAGGGTCACGCGTTGGCGGTCGGCCTGCTGCAGGGCGCGGGTGAACTGGCTGGCCATGGTCAACAGACGGGCCTGGCCATTGCCCAGGGCGCGGGCTTCGCGCTCCAGACGGGCGTCGGCGTGTTCGCTGCGGATCAGGGCGGTGAGAGCCTCACCGGCGCGGTTGACCAGCTTCAGGGCGCGGTCGAAACGCGGCTGGGCTTCGCGCAGCAGGGCTTCGGAGCCGCTTTCGATGGCATCGGCGAACTGGTCGTGCAGGCGCGCCAGCTGGGCATGCAGGTGGCGGATCTGGCTGGCATCGGACAGGCCCAGCGCCTGGGCGCCGGCCACCTGCGAGAGCAGCGCGGCCATCTCGTCGTCCTCGCCGACGGCGCGCGTGAGCGGTGCCAGCAGGGCTTGCACCTGCTGGGCGATGGACGAGAGCTGGTAATCCTGGTCGGTGGCATCCCAGACCAGCAGGCCCAGATCGCGCAGGCGCTTGAGCGCGGCGTCCATGGCCTCGGGCTTCAGGGCGTAGAACAGCTGGTTCAGGTCCTCGCGCTGCAGCCGCCCTTGCGGCTGGGCCGCCAGTTCCAGGAACACCCAGATGCGCAGGCGCGCCGCCGCCTGGCCGCCGGAGACCAGGCCGCGCAGGGCGTCCAGCACATCCAGCCGCTGGCCCAGGCCCCAGGCCAGGGGCGCTTCGGCGGCCTGGGTGGGATCGCGGAAATAGCTCTCGAAGGAGCCTGATTCATGCTCGTCCGCGAGGGGAGCGGGGTCGAATTCTTCTGTCAATTTGTCGTGGAGGTTGGCCAGGATCATGCCTGGAGCCCGCCCTGCACAGTGGGCGGATCGGCAAGTTTAGCAGGCCCGGGGGTTGGCCTCCAGCAAAGCGGGTGGCAGAACGCTGGGAGCGGGGAAGAGACTAGGGCCTGTTCACATTCAATCTGTGAGATGCGTTGCCCCCAGAAGGCGGGGTGGCAAGGCGCGCGTCAGGGCTGGTGGTGGTGCCACCAGCCCTGACGTGCAACGCGGCCAGCGCGCCTTCTGGGGGCAACCCTCCGGGAGAGGCCGCCAAGCGTCGCCTGCCGTTGTTGCAGCTCCTTGCCGTGGCACCACCACGGCGCGTCGCCGCGCCTAGGCAGACAACGCTTGGCGACCTCTCGCACTCACAGATTGAATGTGAACAGGCCCTATTGCCTACAAACAACAAATCACCTTGTTATTCACCGCGCCAGCCTGATCGCCTCGTAGGGCGTCTGCAGATCGCGCTCGGGGATTTCCCACACCACCAGCTTGGGCGGTGTCTGGCTGAAGGCAGGGTTGGAGAAATACTCATTGGCGCTGCCGGAGAACTTGCCGCCGTCCTTGGCGAAGCTGCCGATCTTCGCGCCCAGCGCCCTCTGCAGGAAGCCCACAAAGTTGGAATTGCGCGAGAACGAGGTGCCGATCAAGGCCACATTGGGCAACTGCTGGTCACCCAGCAGGTCGTCCAGATCATCGCCCCCCTTGGCGGCATCAGCCGGTGCAGTCGGTGCAGTCGCTGCCGCTGCCACTTCCTTGAATTCGGTGGCGGCCACTTCTTCCGGCTGGGGTTGCCAGCGCAATGGCAGCCAGTCCAGGCCGGCCAGGTGGACCAGGTCGCCAGGGCGGCGCGCCAGCGGGCCCGGCTGGGCCTGATAGGCTTGCGCCGGCGTGGGCTGCAGGCCGGCAGCGCGCACCTGGGCGGCAATCACCGCAGCCGCGGCCTGCGCACCGGTTTCGTTCCAGTGGGTATCGGTGCGCAGCCAGGCCGAGGCACCGAGCGGCGCCAGCGTGGGGGCCAGGTCGATGGTGCGTACGCCCGCCTGCTGCAGCCCGGCGATCCACTGGGCGGCACGCGCCTCCAGTTGGGCCGGGCGCGTCAGACCGCACAACTGCGTGGCGGCGATGCGGCTCTTGTCGGGCACCACCGCCACCAGCAGGGCGATGTTGCGCTGGGCCAGCTTCTGGCGCAGGGCGACGACGGCCTGCAGCTTGGCCTGGGCGTTGGCCTGGGCGTCGCGATGGACCTGCAATTCCTCGGTCAGGAACAGCCAGCCAGGGCAACCGCTGCGCACCCGGGGGCCGGTGTCATGCAGCAGCAGCCAGCTGCCGGCGCGTTCCAGCCGGGCAGCCTGTTCCGGCAGCCAGGCATTGGACAACTGCTTGGCGATGCGGTGGGTCAGCTCGCCATGCAGGGCATCGTCACGGGTCCAGCTGGCGGGCAGCCATTCGATCTTGCTGGCATAGACCAGCCAGCCACAGCCCAGCAGGCCGGCTGCCAACACCACGGCCAAAACCAGGCCGGCCCAACGGCTGGCGCGCCGGGCCAGGGCGCTGGGGGCGGCCGGCGTGGCGGGAGCGGAGACGGGAGGCGTGCTCATGGCGGACTCGCGGGATCAGAACTGGAAGTAAAGGAAAGGCACCGTCTCGCGGCTGGCAATCAGCGCGAAGGACAGCAGGAAGCCGGCCACCGGCCACAGCCGGAGGAACCAGAGATACACCACGCTATCGGCCCAGCGCGCCTGGCTGGCCTCCTGCCACAGGGGCGCGACGATCCAGAACAGGCCCAGCAGCACGGCCAGCGCCTGCACCGGGCGCAATACCACGGCCAACGCGTCGCTCAGGCCCATCCCGTGCAGCCCGAACTGGCCGGCATACATGGTGATGGCAGTGGCGAAGTCGGGCGAACGGAACAGGGTCCAGGCCAGGCAGACGAACAGCAGCGTCAGCACATGGGCCAGCCAGCCGGGGATGGCCGGCAGGGTCGAGCGCGACCAGGCGCGATCCAGGCACAGGGCCAGCCCGTGGGCCGAGCCCCAGAGCAGGTAGTTCCAGCTGTCGCCGCCATGCCAGAGACCGGCGATGGCCATGGTCAGGAACAGGTTGCGGTAGGTCTTCCACACCCCATGGCGGTTGCCGCCCAGGCCGATGTAGAGATAGTCGCGCAGCCAGCTGGACAGCGAGATGTGCCAGCGCCGCCAGAAATCCTGGATGCTGCCGACCAGGTAGGGATGGTTGAAGTTTTCCGGGAAGTGGAAACCCAGCATCAGCCCCAGACCGATGGCCATGGCGCTGTAGCCGGAAAAGTCGAAGAACAGCTGCAGCGAATAGGCCAGGCAGCCGATCCAGGCGTCCACGAAGCTGGGCTGCTGCAGGTGGAAGGCGGCATCCACCACCGGCGAGAGGGTGTCGGCCACCAATACCTTCATGGCCATGCCGACCATGAAGCGGCGCGCGCCCAGGGAAAAATTCTCCAGGTTGAACCAGCGCTGGGTCAGTTCGCGCTGCACCCAGTCGTAACGGATGATGGGGCCGGCGATCGAATGGCCGAACATGGAAATGTAGGTGGCGTAGTTGATGAAGCTGCGCTCCACCGCCACCGTGCGCCGGTGCACGTCCACCAGATAGGAGATCGCCTGCAGCACGATGAAGGACAGGCCCGCCGGCAGCGCCACCTTCTGCCAGGCCAGCGGCATGGCGCCGTACTGGACCATCAGGTCGCTGATGGTGGCAGCGACGATGTTGGCGTACTTGTACCAGACCAGCACGGCGGTATTGAAGACCACCAGTGCCGTGAGCAGGCGCACGCGCCCTCGCCCGTCCTCGCGCGAGCGGTCCACCAGCAGACCGCCGACCCAGGCCACGATGGTCAGCACCACGTGCAGCGACAGGAACAGCGGGCTCAGCCAGCCGTAGAACAGCCAGCTGCCCAGCAGCAGCACGAGGTTGCGCCCGCGCTGCGGCACCACCGCATAGACCAGCAGGAACAGCGGCAGGAACAGCGTCAGGAATTCAAGCGAGGCAAAGACCATGGCGGCAGCGCAGTCGGGCGATGGTTCAGTTGGCCAGCTTGTCGGTCGCCGCCAGCAGGCGCGGACCCTTGTCCGACGGCAGCAACAGCACGCTGTAGCGCTCGCCCGCCTTCAGTTCGCCCAGGTCCAGCACCGGACCGCTGTTGGCCCCGCCGCACACCAGTTGCACCGACAGCTTGACCGGGTTGATCGAGCGCCGTTGCAGGCTGCCCTGCTTGACGTCCTTGAACAGATCGGCGTTACGCCCGGCCGGGCGCAGTGCCGCCGCCTTGCAGGAGGCATCCAGGTTGAAGAAGGCCAACGAGGCCTTCAGGCCATTGAAGTCGTCCGGGTTATCCTGCACCGTCACCTGGCTGATGCCCTTGGCACCGGGCAGCACCACCACCGTGGCGAATTCGCCCGGCTTGGCCTGCACGCCCAGCTCCAGGCTCCTGGCGCCGACCGTGAGGGTACCCTTGATGGTCGACTTGGCCGTCACCGGGAAGAAGGACGAGACCGGCTTGGCCGCTTCCAGCTTCAGCGGCGGCTGGCCCTTCTGCGCCAGCACCTGCAAGGGCTCGGCAGTGCCGTTGACGAAGCGGATGAAGGCCGCATCCTCGGCCGGGCCGGTGGGATAGAGCGGGATGTCGGCGGCCAGCGCGCTGGCACCGCACAGCAGGGCCGCAGCAGCGGCCAGTGCCTGCATCACCCTCATTTTTTGGCTCCCTTGCTGCTCACCGCATCGGCTGGCAGCTTGGCCAGCGCGTCGCCGATGGCATTGCCCCAGGACTTGTAGCCGGCCACGGTGAAGTGCTGGCCATCGGTGGTGACCCACTGGCCGGGCTTGGACATGGTCAGCGAATCGATATAGGTGCAGGGCGCCACGTTGGAGGCCAGGAAGCGCGACATCAGCTGGGTGCGTGCATCGTTCTTGCCATACATGCCGCCGGCCTTGCCCCAGGCCGGGCCGACCCAGGCGCACTTGGTGCCGGTGGCGGCAATCGCCTTGGTCAGACCGGTCACGCTCTGCCAGGCCCAGGCCTTGGGGAAGTCCGGCTTGTCGTAGGAGGCCATGGTGTCGCCGATGACCAGCACCACCAGGTCGGGCTTGTCCTTGGCGATGAGCTGACCGATCGGGGTGGTGGTGGCTTCGCGGCCCTTGATCTGGATCTTGCCGTTGTCGACCTGGTCGGCGCCGCAATCGACCTTCTTGCTGGTCAGCCAGTCGCCGGCACTGGCGCCGCAGGCGCCGATGGAATGGACCTTGGCGCCGAGCTGGGTCAGCTTGGCGTTGAGGGGTTCGGTGAGGTGGTCGGCCAGACTCATGTGGCTCTCGCCGAGTACCAGGATAGTCAGACCTGCCAGAACGGATGCAGTAGCCATAGCGATATGTCGATAAAGGAATCAGTTGGAATAAGGAGAACGGTACGGGCTCACCGGCAGGGTCAGGAAGCTGCCCTGCATGTCCTCCAGCGTGTAACGCAGATACATGGCGACGTTGAGTTCGCGGAAGTCGCTCGAATTGTTCAGACGCAGCGCGCCACCGACGAACAGGCGGGGCGCGAAGCGGTATTCGCCGTTGCCTTCCAGGCTGTAGCCCAGGCCGGTCTTGGTCTGCTGCGCATACTGGCGGCCGCTGGCGGCCTGCAGCGCGGCATCGGTGGGGAAGTAGTCAGCCGCATCCTGGCGGAAATACTGCATCCCCACCGAGCCCTTGAGCTGGAAGGTGAACTTGTCGGAACGCTTGGCCCAGGTGACGGGCACGCCCAGTCCCAGATAGGCCTGCGGACTGAAGTAACCGCCATGGCCGTAGGTGTAGTAGTTCTGGTTGTTGGCGTAGCTGATGATGGTGGCCGACACCCCGGCGGTCATCTTTTCGTCCTCGGCATTGGTGAGGTACTGATAGGCGCCACCCCCCAGTTCCACGCGGGTGTTGGATTCCACGTTGTTGCCGCGCAGGCTGTGCAGCGCGCCATAGGCGTAGACGCCGGTCTGTGCGTCGTCCGAACTCATCTCGGCCCGGCCACCATTGGCGGTCACGCCACCCCAGGAGCGGCCGATGCGGGGATCGGTACTGCCGGCGAAGGAGGTGATGCTGTCGTTGACCGCGCGCCGCGAGACGTTCACCGCAAAGCGGTTGGTGCTGCTGCCCGGGAAGGACTGTTCCACGCTCACCCCACCGACGATATTGGGGTACTTGAAGCCACGCGGCGTGGTGCCGATGTCGGCCTTGGCGCCATCCTCGGGACGCTCGTAGGCCACTGCCACACCGACGCCGCTGGCGCTCTGCTTGCCCAGGCCGGTGGCGCTGCTGCCGCCACCGCCGAAGCGGCTGGCCGGCTCGTCGGTAAGGCTGCCGGCATCCAGCGAGACCGGCGTGATGCGCACGGCCACGCGGTCGTTACCGACGGGCATGTTCACTTCCAGCGGGGCCTCGATGTCGTTCATGCGGCTCAGGCCCGATTCGCTGGCATTGCCGCGTACCACCACGCCTTGCGTGACGTAGGCACTGCGCGACTGCAGGATGTCGTTCAGGGCGCGCTGGGCCGGGCTCAGGTTGTCCACCGCCACGCCATTGGCGGACGGCGCCTGCAGCCCCAGCAAGGCGCGCTGGGTGGCCGTGGCGGCGCCGGGCAATGCGGTGGTGGGGGCATTGGTAGTGGCATTGGCCGTTCTGGCGGCCGCCACGCGCGCGCCCGGCTGGGCGTATGCCCCGCCCTGCACCGGCGCCGCAGCCACGGGAGTGGCGGTGCTGAACACCGGCCCCAGTGGGGTGGCGTAGGCCGGTGCCTGCTGAGCTTGCTGGGCTTGCTGCAGTTGTTGCGCCTGCAACTGGCGCTGCGCCATGGCAGGTGCGGGCAGAATATCGACCGCGGCCGGCGCGGCCATGGCCACCGGACGCAGCGTGGTCTCGGCCGGTGGCGGAATGGCGGCCATGTCGTCGCTGCCCGGCAGACGACGCTGGGTACGGAAGGGATTGATGGCCGGATCGAAACCGTTGCCCTGTGCCGCCAGCGTGCGCTGGCGCGCACCGTTTTCAATCGCCACGGCCTTGCGCAGCAGGCCGGTGGCCTCACCGGTCTTGCCCAGGGCGCGGTAGATGCGCGCGGCCTCGGTCAGGGTGGTGGGGTCGCTGCTGTCGAGCTTGCCGAACTGGTCCAGCAGCTTCAGGGCATAGGCATTCTCGTGGGCCTGCACGGCGGTGTCGGCCGCGCCCAGCAGGACGTTGGCGTCGCGCGGATTGCGTTGCGCCAGTTGCTGGTACAGGGCCAGTGCGCGCAGGTTGTCACCGGCGGCATTGAACATGCGCGCCAGCGCGGCGATGGCGTCGGTATCGGTGGGGCGTTGTGCCAGTGCCGGGGCCAGGGTGTCATAGGCAGCGGCCAGGTCACCGCCCTGGCGCAGGCGTTCGGCCTGGCGCACGCGGTAGAGGAAACGCAGGTCGTCGTATTGCTTGCGGGTGGCCGCGTTCATGCTCTGGTTCTGCAAGGCGGTGAGCAGGCCGTAGACCTGCGCATCCTCGCCGGCACGCAGCAGGATGGAGGCGTATTGCAGGCGCGTATTGACCGAGGGCGTGGCCGGTGGCGTGACCAGCGGCTGCATCATCGCCATGGCGCGCGGCGTGTCGCCGGCATCGACATAGGCCGAGGCCAGGGTGCCGGTGCGTTCCGGGTTGCCGGCGGCCTGTGGCTGCACGCGATCCAGCAGCACCAGAGCCTCCTGGCGCTGACCGGTCCTGACAAGTTCAGCGGCGTGATTGACCTGGATGGTCAGTGTCACCTGGCTGGCCAGCTCGTTCATGGCGGCGGTACGGCGCTGGTCGGGGATGCGGCGCAGCGTGTCCAGGGCATCCTGCCACTGCTCCATTTCCACCGACAGCAAGGCGCTGGCATACAGGGCTTCGACGTTGTCGCGATGGGCGCGGGTGAAGTCGTCGATGGTGGTGCGCGCCTGCTTGGATTGGCCAGCCTTGACGTACAGGCGGGCCAGGTCGAAGGTGGTCCAGACGTTGTCGGGGTCGTTCTTGACGGCTTCGCGCATGGCGGCCAGGGCGCCGTCGATGTCGTTGCGCTGCTCGGCCAGGCTGGCCTGCTGGCGCGCACGCAAGGCGCGCAGGCGACCCTGGTCGCCGAATTCGGCCTGCTGCGCCGGAGTCAGTTGGTCCAGCAGGCGCAGTGCTTCATCAGCATGGCCGGTCTGCGCCAGCACATTGACCAGGCCACGGATGGCCGGTACCTGCTTGGGCTGCACGGCCAGCACCTGGCGGTAATTGGCGGTGGCAGCCTCGTATTGGCCGGCACTGGCCTGGATGTCGGCGATGGCTACGCGACCATCGAGGCTCTTGGGATCCAGGCGCAGGGCCTGGGCCAGGGCGTCCTGCGCCTGCGCGGTCTGGCCGCCTGCCTGCAGGTCACGGCCACGCTGGATCAGCAGCCAGTAGCGCACGCTGTCCAGGGCCTTCTTCCAGGACGAGCCGCCCTTGGCGACCGAGCGCGCGAGCAAGGGCTCGGCTTCGGCCAGGCGGTTCTGCTGCTGACGGATGACGCCCATGCCACCCAGGGCATCGACGTCGTCGGGATGTGAGGAGAGGCGCTCCTGGAAGGCCTTCTCGGCTTCCTGCAGGTCGCCCTTTTCCAGGGCCTGCAGGCCGCGTCCGACCACCGTCGGCTGCTGGCCGACGACCACCTGCTGGCGGCCCTTGGCCAGCAAGTCGCGAATCTGCTGGTCGTCGGGATGACTCTTGAGGAAGTCGTCGAACAGCGAAACCTGTGCCGGCGACGGCGGCCCCTGCCAGATCAGGGCCAGGCGCCAGCTCTCGTCGGCGTCACCGCCGATGTCGGTCTTCCTGGACAGGCGCGCCAGCTGGCGGATGCCTTCCAGGCGGCTATCCTCGTGGCGTGCCAGCTGCTTGGCGTAGAACAGGGCCAGGATGCTGTCGTCCGGGGTTTCGCGCAGCAGGCGTTCCATGCCCTTGCGCGCTTCGGGCCAGGCGGCCTCGTTGAAGGCCAGGTTGTTGTAGTACTCGCGCCCTATCGTGCCTTGCGGCGTGAGCCCGTTGAACATCTTGCGGAAGGTGTCGGTGGCGCGATCACGCTCACCCGCATCGACCAGGCGGCGGGCTTCGGCCAGGAGGGCCTTGTTTTCCGGTTTGGCCAGGGCGATATCCTGCGCCAGCTGGTTGGCCTGCCAAGGTTGCGGCGACAGCGCCTGCAGGCGGTCCAGGTACTGCTTGGCCTGCTGCGGCTTGTTCTGCTTCACGCCGATCAGGCCCATGCCGTAGAGGGCGTTGACCTGATTGGCATCCAGTTGCAAGACTTTCTGCCACACCTCGGCGGCCCGCTGCGCGTTGTCGCGCGCCTGCCAGTACTGGCCCTGTTCGATCAGTTGAGCCGCCAGCTCCGGCTCGGCCGCATGGGCGGCCACGCCGAGCCACGCGCTCAGGACTCCGATGGCTAGCGTTGAACGGCGCGCGCGCATGACTTCTCCCAGGACAGATTAAGCGTTCCGTCATCGCGGAACTGATAGCGTTTCTCGGCCCATCCGACTCCGAACAGGCCCAGCATGACGTTGTAATACAGGATTTCGGGGCGCGGGTCAGGCTGCGCCAGTCCGTTCTCCAGTTGTTGCGTGACGGCGCGCTGCAGTTGCGCCGCCATGGTGGTTTCGCCCTTGGCGACCAGATAGGGTAACAGCGCGGCGCCAAAGCCGAACGGTGCCTGTCCTTCGGTCGCTCCCGTGGTCACCTGGACCTTTTCGGGCGGCACGCCGGTCGCAGCCAGGGTCTGGCGCATGCCATCGAGTGCCGCCAGCAGCGGCGCGGCCGCCGGATCGCGCGGCGAGGTCATGCCGGCCCACAGATAGACGCGGATGGCGTCATAGCTGCCCAGGTCGCCCTTGGCGGGATCGACCTGGAACTGGCCGGACTGCACCGTCAGCATGCGGTAGGCCACCCAGTCGGCCACGTAGCCACGTGGCGCCGAGCCCTGGATCATGCGCACGGTATTGTCGGCCACCTGTTGCCAGGGACCCTTCGGTCTTTCCTTGTGCAGCCGACGCAGCAGCGGCAACGGCAGGTAGCTGGGATTGAGCGTCCACAGCACATTGCGCTGGATGAAGCCCTGCGGTCCCGGCAGCAGCATCTTGCCCAGGCCAGGGAGGTCCACCACCAGCTTGGCTTCGATATTGTCCAGCAGGTCCAGCGCCTGCTTGCGGTATTGCGGTCGTTGCCACAGACGCGCCGCTTCCAGCAGGGTATAGACGATCCAGAGATCGGCGTCGGAGGCCGAATTGGCATCCTGCATCTGCCATTTGCCGTCACTGCCCTGCCCCCACAGCCAGCCCGGCAGGATCTTGCCGGGGTCGTTGCCGAGCATGTTGTGCAGGGTCCAGTTCCAGACCTTGGCAAAGCGCGTGGCATCGTTGGCGATGAGCGCCAGCAGCATGTGGTAGGACTGGCCTTCGGACGTGGTGTGATTGGGCAGCAGGCTGGAGTGCAGCACCCGGCCATCGTCCTGTACATGCGCCTCAGCCCAGGATTGCCATGCTGGCCAGTCCTGGGCTGTGCAGTTCTGCTGGGCCGCAGCCAGTGCCGGCAGCCACGGTGTGGCCGCCAAGCCCCCCAGCGCGCCCAGCAGGCCGACCACCCGGCGCCGGCGCGGGGAGGTGGCCCTGTTCACTACCGAATGCCCGGCCTTACGCATTGAGCCGCTTTCTCGCCTTGGCGCGCAGGGTCAGGTAAGCCAGGCCGCCCAGCAGCAGGATGCCCAGTGCCACCATCAGGAACATGCTCAGCACGTGCTGCGAGAGCCACCAGCGCAGCATGCGCAGCGGCGACATGCTGCCCACGAAATACTGTTGCTCGGCCAGCAGCGGTTCGATGCTCTCGCCGCGCACCGCGACCAGGCTACCCTGGACGGCGCCAGATTCGGCTTCCTTGCTGGCCAGGGCCGACATGATCTGCGACAGGCCCAGCTTGTCGCCACCGGCCAGCACCACCACGCTGCGGCTGCCGTCCAGCGGCGACTCGAAGCCGGTCAGGTAGGAGGTCGGATCGCCGCCCGAGAAGGCCATCTGCAGGCGGGTGCGACGCTGCGCAGCCTTCGGGTCCAGGCCCAGCCAGCCACCCACGCGCAGTGCCAGGTCCGACAGGTCGAAGCGCTGCTTGTCGCCGGTCACCAGGGTGGGCAGGTGGTCGGCCCATTGCTTGAGCAGGGGCTGGTTCTGGCCCGAGGCCATCACCAGCAGGTCCTTGTCGGCATACTTGGCGACCTGCGCGGCCTGGGTCACCGCCACGCCCGTGGCCGGGTAGCCGGTGGCACTGCCGAAGCGGCCCAGCACGTTCAGGTAGGCAGCGAGGTCGGCATCGCTGGCGTTGTCCGGCATGACCACGGCAGTCTCGGAGAGATCGGCCATGCGCGTGAAGGGGAAGCCGGCGTCCTTGAACACGCCCAGGTTGGGCATGGCCATGAAGTGGTCGTAGCCGCGCAGATCGATGGTGGATTCAGGGTCGATGCTGCCGCGCACGTTGTCGATGATGATGTCGGCACACTCGCCCTGCTTGACGTAGTCGTACATGTAGCGCAATTGCAGGCGCGACTGCAGGGCCGCGGTGTCCAGCGGCAGGCGCACGTTCATCTCGCGCTCCAGGGCATCGCTCTTGATGGCGGCCAGCAGGCCCTGGTCCAGCTTGTCGCGGGGCAGCAGCACGTCGGACTTGATCAGCCCGTCGTTGAAGCTGACGATCAGCGAGGAATTGCTCGAACGCGGCTGCGGTGTATAGCGATAGTGCAGATCCAGCTTGGCGCCATCCTGGCGCCAGCTCGACAGCGCCGGCGGGAAGTTCAACGGAATGGTGATGTCGCCCGGGTTGTAGCCGGACACATTGAGGCGCTTGGCATCGATCAGTTCGGACAGCTTCACCGGACGGTCGGTGGGCAGCCAGTTGGGCGCATCGTAGGGCTTGCGCGGCGCCACCGGCTGCAGCTTGTCGATCACCACCGAATTGCCGGCCACCGCCTTGTTGCCCAGGGCAGCAGCAGCAGCGGCACGCTTGACCTCTTCGGCATTGCGTCCGGTCACCAGCAGCAGCTTGCCATTGGGATCGTTGGGGTTGGTCACCATGGTCAGGGTCGGACCCTTGGGGGCGGCGATTTCCAGTGCGCCGATCTGGCTGGCGCCTTCGCTGCTGACCAGCACCACGCCATTGCCCTTGGCCGGCAAGGCGTTGAGTTGCACCGGGAAGCGCGAACCACGATAGCTGGCCAGCGCACCGAACCAGGACGACAGCGTGCCGGCGGCTTCCAGGGTGCCATTGTCGGGGGCGGCGGCGAACACGAAGGGCAGGTTCAGCATGCGCATGTCGCGGCGGTCGAAGAACGGCAGCGGCATCACCGCCAGGTCATCCTTCAAGGGCAGCGGCGTGGTCTGCAGGGCCAGTACCGATTCGTTGCTCACGCGCGCCCACAGGCTGGAATGCAGCGGGTTCTCGCAACCCATGGTGTAGTGGCCGATGAACTGCAGGCTCAGGCGATTGAATTCGGTGATCAGCTTGGCCGGAATCTCGACCTTGCTGGTCTGCAGGGCACCGGCATTTTCCTTGGGCAGCGGGATGCTGCCGGCCACCACGTCGTTGACCATCACGTTGATCTGCGACAGGTCCGGCAGCAGCGCTGGTGAATAGGTGTATTGCAGGGTCACGTTGGCGCCGGTCACCACCTGGTTGGCCGGCACGTCGAAGCCGACACTGTCGGTGGCGTCCACGCCGTGCAGCGTGATCGGATAACCACGACCCAGTTGCGTCAGGCTGAAGTTGTAGGGGTCGCCGGCCATCGGCGAGGTCGCGGCGGCACCGCCAGCGGCAGGCGTCGCTGCTGCGGCCAGGGCGGGGATCGGCAGACTGCCCGAGGTCACCACGCCGGCCATGAGCAGACAGATGGAGCGCCGACGGAAAGTCGTGTTCTTCCCTTGAGACTGCTTGTTTTTCATTGTTTTTCCATTGATTTGTCGAATGCCTGAACCACCAGATCGGCCTGGGCCGTTTCTGCCACCGTATTCCCTGCTGCCACCGCTGCTACCGCTGCTACCGCAGCCACCGGGGCTGCCGGTGCGGCCTCCATCATCGGATCAGCCTTGGCCGCCGACAGGCGACGCGTATCGCGCCACAGGCGCAGCTGGATCAGGGTGGCCCGAATGAGTTCCTTGACGCCGCTCACACCAATGAGCGAGACCTCGCGCAATGCCTTCAACGGCGTATCGCGACGACTCTTGCCCCAGTTGTTGGCCCAGATGTCGGCACGGGAGAAGGTCAGCCGGACCAGTTCGCTGTTCTGGCGCAGGGTCAGCTCATGGAACTGGGCACCCACCATTTCGCCACGGCTGAACACCACCACGGCCGGGAATATCTTTTCTTGCTGGTTGCGGAACAGCGTCACCTGGATGTGCTGACCACGGGCGATCGTCGCCCCCTTGGGCAGCCGCAGGCCGATGCCCTTCTGCGAGAAGTCCAGCGTGGTACCGCTGACTTCATTGCCATCGGCCATCTTGATGCGTACCGGCAGCTCGGCCGCCACACGCGGCTCGCTGCGCACCTGGCGGGTTTCGGAGGCGACCGCCATGGCGGCGCTGCTGATGATGACGTTGTACAGCGTCCAGGCCATGTTGATGAGGATGGTGGTCATCGCATTGGGGTCGCCCATCACCAGTTGCCAGACGCCGAAGACCATGCCCAGCAGGTTCAGCAGCAGCAGCACGATGTAGGGACGCGCCAGCTTCCAGTCGAAGTGCTTGTCGAGGATGATGCCGCCCTTGTCGGTGACGTTGAAGCCGCCCAGCTTGGGGTTCACCAGCGCCAGCAGCACCGGGCCGAGGATGTACCAGGCCAGCACGGTCTCGTAGACCTCGTTCCAGAACGAATGGCGGAAACGCCCCTGGATGCGCGAGTTGGTCAGGCTGGCGTGCAGCACGTGCGGCAGCACGTAGGCCGTGATCATCAGCGCCGAGGCGTGGAAGATGTGGGCACCGAAGAACAGGTAGGTCAGCGGCGCGGTCAGGAAGATCAGACGCGGCAGGCCATAGAAGAAGTGCAGCATGGCGTTGAGGTAGCAGAACCGCTGCCCCAGCTTCAGGCCCTTGCCGCGCAGAGGGTTGTCGACCCGGAAGATCTGCGCCATGCCACGCGCCCAGCGCACCCGCTGACGGATGTGGCGCGCCAGGTTTTCGGTGGCCAGACCGGCCGCCTGGGGGATGGCCAGATAGGCGGTGTTGTAGCCGGCGCGGTTCATCTTCAACGCGGTGTGGGCATCCTCGGTCAGGGTCTCGACGGCGATGCCGCCGATTTCCATGAGCGCGGTACGGCGCATGACGGCGCAGGAGCCGCAGAAGAAGGCGGCGTTCCAGAGGTCGTTGCCATCCTGCACCAGGCCGTAGAAGAGTTCACCTTCATTGGGTACGGAACGGAAGGTATTGAGGTTCTTCTCGAAGGGATCGGGCGAGAAGAAGAAGTGCGGCGTCTGCAGCATCGCCAGCTTGGGGTCCTTGTAGAACCAGCCCATGCAGATCTGCAGGAAGGAACGGGTCGGCACGTGGTCGGCATCGAAGATGGCCACGAATTCGCCATCGGTGACCTTGAGGGCTTCGTTGAGGTTGCCGGCCTTGGCGTGCTTGTTGTCCGAGCGCACCAGGTAGTTCACGCCGATGTTGTTGCAGAATTCGCGGAAGTCTTCGCGACGGCCGTCGTCCAGCACGTGCACGCGCAGCTTCTCCTGCGGCCAGTCGATGGCCTGGGCGGCGAAGATGGTCAGGGAAACGATGTCCAGCGACTCGTTGTAGGACGGGATGAAGACGTCCACCGTCGGCCATTCCGAGGGCGGCATGGTCAGCATCTGCGGCTTGCGACGCAAGGGCCAGGCGGTCTGCAGGTAACCCAGCGTGAGCACGATGAGCGAATAGATTTCGGCGGCCAGCAGGCCGTAGCCGAAGACGATGTCGAGCCAGTCTTCGAAAGCCAGGGTGGAGGTGATGCGCCAGTACATGTAGCGCATCGAGACGATCAGCGACAGCGTGATCAGCACCAGCACCGGGAAGCGGCCGGACTGCTTGCGCAGCACCAGCGCCGCCACGAAGCAGCCGACGGCGAAGACGCACTGGGTATAGAACTCCAGCGGCACCGACACCAGCAGCAGCGCCAGTAGCACCGCGACCAGCAGCAGACCCAGCTGCAGCCAGCGACGCGGCCGCCGGGGCAGCGCTTCGAGGCGCTCGCCCCAGGTCTGGATCCAGGTCTGCAGACGGTTGGAGGTCGGCGCAGCCGGATCAGCGGCGCTAGCGGCTGCCTTGGCAGCGTTGGTGGCCTGGGCGGCCTTGGAGGAACGGGCTTGCGACTGCACTTGCGGTTCAGTCATGATGCGCGTCCACCTGCAAGGGCGGATTTGGCGACCTCGGCATGCAATTGTTCACTGATGGTCCGGAGCTGCTCATAGGCCGGCGAATGCCCCACCTTGGCCAGCGGATTGAAGCCGTAGGCCAATCCTTCGCTGATGGCGTGATCCAGCGCGATCACGCCCGCCAGGCGCGGCCCCATCCAGCGCTTGAGGACTTCCAGCATGTCCTGGCTGAAGGTGCGCGCGGCATTGTATTTGTTGACGATGTAGTGACAGTTGTTGCGGCCATGCAGGGCCTGGCGCATGTGCTCCAGCGCCAGGAAGGAACCGGCATCGGGCGTCACCACCGCCACCACCTGGTCAGCCGCTTGCAGTGCCTGGTCGAGGTAGGCGGTCTGGCCGGCCGGCAGGTCCAGCATGACCACGTCGCCCGCTTGCAGGTCCATGGCCTGCAACTGGCGCGTCAGCCACTGCGGGTCTTGTGCCATCTGCCGGGCAATCTCGGGCTCGCCCTGGCGAGCGACCACGGCATGGGTGACCAACAGGGTACCGGCGCTGCCTTCGCGCCAGGCGGCACGCCAGTGCGGCAGGTCCGCGTGGATCGGCGCGTCAGCCGACGCGGACGCGCCGGGTTCCGGCACGGCGCTCACGCCCAGGTGGTATTGCAGGGCATTCTGGGGATCAAGGTCGATGGCGACGACCCGGCCATGCCGGGTCAGCGCGCAGGCCAGGGCCGAGCACAAGGTGGTCTTGCCCACCCCGCCCTTGGGCGAGACCACGGCAATGACCCGGGCTGGCGTGGAAGGCGGCAGACTGGCGAGCGCATCGTTGCTGCCTGCTTCGTCAGCGCCGGCGCCTTGCCTGGACTGCCGTTGCTGCACGACTTCGCCAAGCAGGGAACGCAGCATCGATGGCAGTGCGGCATCGGCCACCCCGGTCGGCATCACGGCCGGAGCGGAGGTCGCCAGCAGCGTGGCGCCACGGGCAGCGGGAACGGCCACGGGGGCGCTGCGCCTCACCAGCGCGGCGTCAGCGGCTTGCAGATCTGCGGCTTGCGAGTCGGCAGATTCGACCTGGGCCTTGGAGTGGGATTGGGGTGAGTACTGGGGCTGCGGGCGGACCGCTTCAGGCACAGCACTTTTCGATGCCGGCAGGGTGGCCGATACCGAGGCCGCGATGGCGGTCGGATGCGGCAACGGTGCGGGCGCGGTGACAGGTGCAACGACCGCGTCCACCACAGGCTCCATCACCGGTTCGATGCGCTGCTGGGGGGCCACCGACTTGGCCACGACCACCGGCGGCGGTACGCTCCTGGCCACGGTCGCAGGGGCCTGGGCCGCCAACGCTGCCTGCTCGGCCACCAGCGCAGCGCGCTGCTGGACGGCGGGCGCAGCCTCGACCACCACTTTCGGCACTGCCGCCTTGCGTACCGGCTCCTTGTAGTCGATCGCGGCCTCGATCTCGAGGTAGCCATCCACCGTCGCCCCGAACTTGCTCAGCAAGTTAGAGATATCGTTTCCCATTTCTTTGCTCCCTGCTCAGGATCACGGGTGCCGGCTTTTGACCAGAGGCATCGGACCTGCCCTAAACCTTGTTAAAAATCGCTAACCTTCTCAATTTTCGCCATTGGTTGGCTATATGCATCGTTCCGCTCTGTCGGCGGTCAGTTTCCCCGCGTGCGGCGAAGAAGTCCCCATGGGCCAGGATGAAGAAATGTTATAAAAAAGACCACATTTCAGAGTTGTCATTAAAACAAACAAATCCTGATATCGCAACCTTCAATTGAACGAAACTTGAAAAGTTTCGAAAAGAAGCTGTTCAGTTCCTGGTAGGAAATACTGAAGAACAAGGTCAGCATCTTATCTTTTTCGCAACGCCTTTGTCGCCTATTAGTGACACATTGCAATTAAATCCGTCGCAGATTTGGCACATCTGCCCGCACACCACTCACAAATTTCTGACTGAAGATGAACAACATTTCACTGAGCGCCTGCCTGCCTGCTCTGGCGACCGATGTGCTTGTGACTCGTCCCTGGCAGCGAAAAACGCAACGCTATCGTATGCGATCTCAAAAACTTGTCACTCGGGAAAACCCTGATAGTGGCTGAGAGAGCACAGGCTGAATTGTCGCGGTGACATGCTGCGCCGTTGTGACCTAAAGCTATTGCGTGACAATCAAGCAACATCACGCCCAATCAAGCAACAAGCGGACCATGGAGGAGACGGGAGAGGAAGCTGAAGAAGATGAAGAAGTTGAAGACGAAGCAGGGGAGAAAGCAACTGCGCTAACCCTGCTCCACCTGCCACCAGCCTGGCAACAGGGCCTGGACTTCCGGGCGGGCAAAGCGCTGATCGATCAGCCAGACCGTCCCCTGATCGGTTTCGGTGCGGATGACGCGCCCTGCCGCCTGCACCACTTTCTGCAGTCCGGGATAGAGATAGGTGTAGTCATATCCAGCGCCGAACAGGGTCTGCATGCGTTCGCGCAGTTGTTCATTGACCGGATTGAACTGGGGTAAGCCGAGCGTGGCGACGAAGGCGCCGATGAGGCGCTCGCCCGGCAGGTCCACGCCCTCGCCGAAGGAACCACCCAGCACGGCAAAGCCGATGCCCTGCCCGCCGCAGGTAAAACGCGCCAGGAAGGCGTCGCGCTCGGCTTCGGCCATGCGCGGCGACTGTTGCCAGGTGGGAATGTCGGGATACTGGCGGCTCAGCGCATCGCGGGCCTGCTGCAGATAGTCGAAGCTGGAAAAGAAGGCCAGGTAGTTGCCCGGCTGCTGCCGGTACTGGCGCGCCATCAGGGCAGAGATCGGATCGATGGACGCGGCACGACGCTGCCAGGTGGTGGAAATCTCGCGCGCCACGCGTACCTGCAACTGGCTGGCGTGAAAGGGAGAGTCGACATCGATCCAGGCGGTCGACGACGGCATGCCCAGCAGGTCGGCGAAATAATGCCAGGGTGCCAGCGTGGCCGAAAACAGCGTGGTCGACTGCGCAAAGGCGAAGCGTGGCCCCAGGAACGGCGCCGGCACCACGTTGCGGATGCACAGCAGGCTGTCGCGCTGGTCGTGGCGCGTCAGATCGAACAGGGAATGCGGGCCGAAGGACTCGGCCAGCCGGACAAAGGCCATGGCATCGAAATGGAAGTCGCGCAGGGCCGGTTCCAGCGGTACCGCCACCTGGGCCAGATAGTCGTTGAGGGTGGCGATGCAGTTGCTCAGGGCATCGACCAGGCGCGCCGGTGGCGCCTCCAGCACCTGATAGGGCAGGTCGGCGCCCTTGGTCGCCGTGGTCCAGGCACGCGCCAGCTGCTGCAGCGGCCGTGCCACGGCGGGGGGTGCCACCGCCCGTGCCGCGCGCAGGCCGGCGCGACTCAACTGGGCGCTGTACATGCTGCGGGCGCGGGCCACCAGGTTATGCGCCTCATCGGCCAGCACGCTGACGCGCCATTCATGGGCCTGCGCCATCGCGTGCAGTATGGCGCCGCCGTCGAACCGGTAGAACTCATTTCATCAATAGGCGTGAGATGCGTTCTGCCCAGAAAGGGCGCTGGCAAGGCGCGCGACGCGTCGTGTGGCGGTACCACACGCAAGGAGCGCAACGCGGCCAGCGCCCTTTCTGGGCAGAACCCGGCGGGAGCGGCCCGTTTGGGCGAATTGCTGCGTTACGAATTTGGGTCAAGACGCCCAGTCTTGACCCAAATTCGCGCCTTGCACTTCATCCCAAACGGACTCGCTCGCACTCACGCCTATTGATGAAATGAGTTCTGTTTGTAGTCGCCGACGATCAGGTCGCTCCAGCGCGTCATTTCGCTGCCCAGGTAGTAGGGGCAGACCTGGTGCGCCAGCGCGATCTCCTGCAGGCGCTGGCGGTCCAGCAAGGGGGCCTCCAGGCAGGCCGCGCGCGCTGCCGGCAGGCGGTCGTAGAAGCCCTGCGCCAGCGGACAGGAGTCGCCCCGGCACAGGCGGTCCGGATACTGGCAGGCCTTGTCGCGGGCGCATAGCTCCAGCACCCGCAGTGGCAGGCCTTGGCCATCCCTGCCCTTGAGGGTGGCGGCGGCGTCCAGCGCCAGTTGCCGGCCGGGCGTCTTGGCGGCGAGGAAGAGGATCTTGTCCAGTCGCTGCTCCGGTGCTGCCTTGAGTGCCGGGAACAGGGTGCCCAGGGTCTTGCCGATGCCGGTCGGTGCCTGCGCCAGCAGGCAGCGGCGGCTGCGATGGGCGCGAAACACGGCCTCCGCCAGTTGCCGTTGACCGGGCCGGAAATCCCCATGCGGAAACGCCAGGGTCTGCAGGGCAGTATCGCGGGCGTCACGATGCGCCAGTTCCTGCGCGGCCCAGCGGGCGAAGCCTTGGCACTGGCTGGCGAAGAGGCTGGCCAGCTCTTCGCGGGGCCGGGTCTCCTCGAAGCGGGTTTCCTGCTGGCTGCCGATCTCGAAGTACACCAGCGCCAGCCTGATCTGCGGCAGGTCCAGCTTCTCGCACATGAGGTGACCATAGACGCGCAACTGCGCCCAGTGCAACTGCCGATGGTTCTCGGGCTGGTCAGGGCCTGTTCACATGCAATCTACGAGTGCGAGAGGTCGCCAAGCGTTGACTGCCTAGGCGCAGCGACGCGCCGTAGTGGTGCTACGGCAAGGAGCTGCAACAACGGCAGGCGACGCTTGGCGGCCTCTCCCGGAGGGTTGGCCCCAGAAGGCGCGCTGGCGGCGTTGCACGTCAGGGCTGGTGGCACCACCACCAGCCCTGACGCGCGCCTTGCCACCCCACCTTCTGGGGCCAACGCATCTCGCAGATTGCATGTGAACAGGCCCTAGAGAGCTGGCCGCGATAGGTCTTGACCTCTTCCAGCAGGTGCTGCTGCGGGTCGTATCCGTCGGCACGACCGCGCACCAGCAACGCGCCATGTTCGGCCGCCAGCGCCACCTCGGTCTGGTAGTGCTCGCCACGCCGGGCGGCGACGATGGCGTGTCCGGCGATGCCTTCCTGCGCGGTGGGGGTGGGCGTGAAGCGCAGGTCCAGATCGCCGACCTTGGCGGTGAATTCGCACAAGGCACGTACGGAGACGCGGTAGCGCGGCGCCTCGTCCGTGGCAGGCGCCACCGTGGACACGGTGGGCGCGGTGAGCACAATGGGAGCGGTGGCTGTGCTCATGCGGCCAGCGCCTCCCACTGCAGGTAGCACACCGAGACCGGCATGCCGTGGCGGGCGCAATAGTCCAGCCAGCGCAACTGGTTGTCCTGCAGCTTGTCGCCGGGGCCTTTGACCTCGATCATGCGGTAGCTGCGCTGCTGCGGCCAGAACTGGATCAGATCGGGGAAGCCGCTGCGGTTCTCGCGCACGTCCTCCAGGATGCGCAGGCACCACAAGCGCAGGTGCGCCGGCGGGATGCAGTCCAGCGCCAGTTCCAGCAGTTCGCGCTTGAGCCCACCCCAAGTCACGAAGGGCGACTGCACGCCGGCCTTGGCGTCATGGGCGGCCAGGATGGCGGCGCGATGGCTGCCGTCCTCCAGCCGTGCCAGGCAACGCTCGAACTGCGCACGCCGGCGCCCATGGAAATCGGCGCTGAAGAGATCGGCCGGCTCGCGCTGGAAGGGATGGAAGAAGGCACCGGGAATGGCGGCGAAGACGGCCTCCCAGCACAGCAGGCCGAACAGGGCATTGGCCAGCACATTCTCGACGTAGAACACCGCTGCCTCTGGCTGCTGCCGTTGCAGGTAATCGCCCACCGCCAGTTCGACCCGTGCAGCGCCCTGCCGGGGCAGGTTCAGGTCCACGCGATCAACGACGACGGCCCGGCACCGCGCCGGTGCCGGCTGCCCCAGCTGACGCGCCAGTCGCGGCGCGATGCGCGCCAGATGCTGGCGCTCCGTATCGCTTTCGGGCGACTGTTGCGCGGCACGCAGCAAGCTGTGGGCGGCGCCGAAACGGCCCAGTTTTTCCAGCACGCGGATGGCACGCGCCCGGGCACCCGGATAGGCGCAGCCTGCATAGACGGCGTGGGCCTGGGACAGGTCCTGCGCCTTCTCGAACAACTGGCCGATGCTAAACATCAATCGCTGGCGCCGGCTGTCCAGCCAGGGATTGTCGAACGCGCCGTGGGGCAGCATGGGCAACAGGCTGCCCGCAGCGGTGCCGGCCTCGTAGGCCTGGCGGCAAGCGTGCAGCTGCAGGTAGAGATCGATGTCGCCACGGCTGCGAAAACCCCTGGCCTCCGGCCCCAGCGCGACCCGCTCATAACGCAGGGTGCCGATATCGGCCAGCACGAATTCGCTCCAGTCCTGGCGCAGGTTACCGAAGAACATCAGCCGCAGGCGCTCGCACAGGGGCCGGTTCAGCAAGCGCACGGCCTGGTCGCTGCCCTTGTGCTGCCATTGCGAAAAGGGCCGTGGATGGCTGTGGGCGGCATCCTCGGCCAGCAGGGACAACAAGGCGTCCTTGCGCAGGGCCTTGCACGCGGGCGAGCGCAAGGCCGGCGAATCGAACTGCACCAGCAGCTCGGCCCGAGTCGATAGCTGGGCAAACTGCTGCAGGCTCAGCGCAGGGTCGTGTTCGATCCAGGCCCCTGGCAGGCCACGCAAAGCCTGCAATGAACAATCGATCTCCGGATAGCCCAGTTTACTGACGCGAAAGAGTCCACCTTTACGCATCATCATGCGCACGAACAGCGCGCGCGAAGCCAGCGGCAAGCCGGGGAAGGCAGTGATGAAGTCGCGTTCTTCCGCGTTCAGCAGATCGCCATAGCGCTGCGCCAGCCAGTCCAGAACCTGCTGGAAGTTGCCGAGGTAGTAAAAACGGTGGGAGGGGTCCGGAACGGCGGCCATGGGATGCGTCTGGGGCGTTTAACTGTATAT
Source organism: Herbaspirillum sp. AP02 (assembly GCF_015767275.1). GTDB lineage: Bacteria > Pseudomonadota > Gammaproteobacteria > Burkholderiales > Burkholderiaceae_D > Herbaspirillum. Next base: position 75,430 of record NZ_JADWMY010000003.1, on the reverse strand, counting down.
AAGCACAGTATAACGCGTCTATCCTTCCGACTGCCCACAAGGACCACCGCCTGGGCGATTACAGACGCGGGGCCAGCGCCTGGGCGAAGAACTCCGTCACCGCACGCGCCCGGGCCGGGATGAAGCGGCGGCTCAACAAACGGAATCGCCATTGCCGGATAAGATTGGCACCCGGCAAACCCGATTTGCCCTCCCAACAACGATCATCGCCAAAGACCCACGGAGACCCCGGTGTACAAACTTTCCACGATTGCCCTTGCCAGCGCCCTGCTGGCCCTGACGGCCCCGCTGCATGCCCAGCAACCGCAGCAACAGCAGCCACCGCAGCCACAACAGCAGCAGCAACGCCACGACGAATTCTTCTGGCTGGGCGAAATCAACAAGGCCACCGCCGTCATCAATACCGACGAAGGCCTGCTGGAAAAATCGATGACCCCGCTCATCGTCAAGGGCATCCGCAAGGTATTGGCCGATGCCGAACAGCCGGGCGCCAAGCGCCCTACCCTGGTCATCACCTTCGAGCCGCTGCTGATCCAGGCGGCCGGCCCGCAGATCACCTTGCTGCATGCCGGCCGCTCCAGCCAGGACATGCTGGCCACCATGCGCTCGGCCATCCTGCGCGACGACATGCTGGCCCTGGCGACCCAGCTCAATGCCACCACCGCGGCCCTGGTGAAGCTGGCGGCGCGCCAGCGCGACACCATCGTGCCCAACTACACCAACGGCGTAGCGGCCCAGCCCAACAGCTATGGCCACTACCTGCTGGGATTTGCCGCCGCACTGGATCGCGATGCCCAGCGCATCCGCGAGGCCTATGTCCGCATCGACCGTTCCTCGATGGGAACCACCGTGCTCAACGGTACCAGCTGGCCACTGAACCGCCAGCGCATGGCCGACTATCTGGGCTTTGGTGCCATCGTCGACAACGCCTATGACGCCTCGCAACTGTCGGCGGTGGATGAGCCGGTGGAAGCCGGCGCGGTGGTCTCGTCCATCGCCCTGCATGCCGGCACCTTCATCCAGGACGTGATGACGCAGTATGCCCAGCCCCGTCCCTGGATACTGCTGCAGGAAGGCGGCGACAACACCTACGTCTCCTCGGCCATGCCGCAGAAGCGCAATCCGGGCCTGCTCAACAGCACCCGTCGCGATGCCACCACGGTACTCACCGAAGGCATGGGCGCGGCCCTGCAGGCGCACAACATCCCGCCCGGCATGAGCGACCCCAAGGACGTGAAGGCCAACAAGGCCATGGTCCTCAATGCGGCCAAGGTCCTGAAGAACTGGGAGAGCATTCTCAACGCGCTGGTCATCAATCCCCAGCGCGCGCTGGAAGAACTCAACAGCGACTGGACCGCCTCCCAGGAACTGGCCGACGTGCTGATGCGCAAGTACAAGCTGCCATTCCGGGTGGGCCATCATTTTGCGTCGGAGGTAGTGGAATATGCCAAGGCCAACGACATCCGTCCGCTGGACTTCCCCTATGCCCAGGCGCAGCGCATCTACACGCAGGCGGTGCTCGATTCCGAATTCCCGCAGGTGTTGCCGATGTCGGAGCAGGAGTTCCGCAGCACCCTGGACCCGGTTGCCATCGTGCGCAATCGTGCCACCGTGGGCGGCCCGCAACCGGCCGAGATGGACCGCATGCTGCGCGAGGCCAATGAACGGGTGAGCCGCCAGGACGCCTGGATCAAGGCGCGCCAGCAGCATATCCGGACCTCGCTGGAGAAACTGGATGGGGACTTCGATCGGCTGGGGGCGGCGGCTGGGGTGAGATAACGCCCGCATCCGTGCCGTCGATGTGAACGTGCTGCAGCCTCAGTCCGGCTGCAGCATCCCCAACCAGGCCAGCAGTACCATGACCAGCAGCGACAGCAGGATCTCCAGCCAGGTCAGGCGTGCCAGCAGGGCCAAGGCGCGCGGTTGGCGGCGTAGTGCCGGCACCAGTCCATAGCGATTGAACAGCGCCACCAGCACCATCACGCCCACCAGCACGCACTTCAGTGCCAGCAGGCGCTGGTAGGCAAACGACCAGTCCAGTGGCAAGCCGCCGAGGATGAACCAGGTATTGACCAGGCCGGTGAACCACACCAGCGCAACCACGCCATGCCCGGCGGTGGAAAAGCGGCGCAGGATGGTCACCGCCTGTGCTGCCTCTGGCGCTTGCGCGCCGCGCTGCAGGCGCGGCAATACCAGCAGCACCACCGGCAAGGCGCCGACCCAGGCACCCACCGCCCAGACATGCAGCACGTCATTGGCCTGGTGAAGCAAGCCGGGCCAGCCCTGATGCATGGCTGCGTGGCCGGTCAGGGAGAGTCCCGCCAGGAGGATGGCACCGGCCAGCAGGCTGGCGCGCTGGGCCAGGGTAACCCGGAACAGGCCGGCCGCCAGCAGCAAGACCAACGCACTCAGCTGACACCACCATGCCGTACCGATCGAGGTGCCATTGGCTACCGCCACCAGCATCTGCGCTCGCAGTGCGTCAGGCCAGCCCTCGCCGAGGATAGCGGCCTGCAGTGGCAGGGTACCGGCCACGGCCAGCAGGATCAGGGCGCAGAGGACACGGCGGCACAGCGCCAGACGCTGCCACAACGCATCGCGCAAGGGCTGCGGCACCAGTGCCAGCAGCATCAGCGTCATTCCCCACAAAAACAGCGCCGCACCATCCAGCAGCAGACGGCACAGCCCCAGCAGCGCTACCGCCCCACTCAAGGGGCGACGGTGAAGTGGTAGCTTCCCTCGGTCTTGTGACCGTCAACCGAGAGCACATGCCATTGGACGGTGTAGCTGCCTGCGCCCAGATGCGACGGCACCGGGACCATCAGCGACTTGCCCTCGTCCATCAGCATGGCCTGGCCCAGCTTGATTTCCTGTTGATCAGGACCCAGCAGCTTGAGGCCACTGAAATTCAGGTTCAGGCCTTCGGTAAACCCCAACGTCAGATCGGTCGGAGCGGCCGACGCGGCCACCACCGCCTGGTCGGCGGGTACTGCGGTCTTGAGGTGGGCGTGCGCCCAGGCTGATGAAGTGAAGGCGAGACTGGCCAACAGGGCCAGGGGGAGGAGATGGCGGAGTTTTTTCATGTTGTGGGTCTGGCTGCAGATGACTGAATGACGAAATGAAGCAATGCCTGTGGATGAGGCAGGGTCAACAGCTTACTCCGCTGGCGCAAGCACGCCCGCGACAAATTGTCGCAGCCATACGCGGCTCAGCCGGAACCCGCAGAACAGGCGGACATGGCGTGCAGCGGGAGGATCGATGCAAAGTAATGCTCGATATGATCCAGGCATTGCCTTACCTTGGCCGGCATGTTGTCGCGATGACGCACGGTCACGAAAATATCGAAACCGCCCAGCGACCATTGCGGGAGCACCTGGCGCAGCCGTCCGCTCTGGAGATCCTCGTCGATCTTGTTCAGCAGCAAGCGCGCAATGCCATGACCATCGAGTGCCAAAAAACGCAGGGAGCGGGCATGATTGGCGCTGATGCGCGGTTGCAGGCGCACGCGTACGGTGCCTGAGGCATCGTTGGAAAATTCCAGGAAACAGGATTCGCCATGAGGGTTGAAGAGCAGGAAATCATGCTGCAACAGATCCACCGGCGAATGGATAGGCGGCCGGCTCTCGAGGTATTCCGGTGAGGCGCACAAGACATCGGCGAAGCGTCCCAGGAAAATGTCGCCCGGCTGACGATTGCGTCCTGCACGCAGCGCAAGATCGATGCGGTGATCGATCAGGTCGATGTTGTGATCGGCCACTTCGAAGCGCAACTTGATCTTGGGATTGTGCTTGATGAAATCGTGCAGTGCCGGAATCAGGTATCGGGTGGACATGAAACTCGATACGGCAATGCGCAACTCTCCCACCATCTCGTTGTTGAGTACCGCAACACTTTGCTCAGCCTCGCTGGCGGCGGTAACGATGTGCGCGCAGTGCTTGTAGAACAGCGCACCCGCCTCGGTCAGACTGAGCTTGCGGGTGGAGCGATTGAGCAGCGTCGCCTGCAATGACAACTCAAGCATCCTGACATGCTGGCTGACCGAAGAGGTGGTCAGGCCCAGGGCTTTGGCGGCGCGCGAAAAGGCACCCAGTTCCACCACGCGCGCAAATGTGGCCATTCGCGCGAGATCGTCTATTCCAAGTTTTCTCATTGATTGACTGTGCTGATGCGACCACGCCCGAATCCGGCTGCGGTGCAATGCGAGTATTTTCTATCGCAACATGATATGGATGAACTTATTCCTTCAAATGACGGATTGTACGGAATAGCAATTCTTCTCTAGATGTGAGTCGGCCATATTGCCGGTGGAAAAGGCAGGCCGTACAAGGACCAGGACATCGCCTGGGCCGGCTCGGGTGACAAGACGGCATCAAGGCCGACAGGATTGCGTCGGCAGCACGCGATCCGGATGGCGGATCGACCAGCTCGGCAGCAAAGCTGCATCAACTGCGGAATGTAATACAGGAGGGGGGGATTGATTAGGGCGCAAAAATTAAACAAATAATTAATTTAACTTGATAGTTTCCACACGGATACGGCAGCGTGCCGTCGCGCCACGAAGTCACGGCAAGCCTTGCTCCCGGCCACTTCGGACGGCCGAGCGCCGGGAGGCGAGTCATTGCGCCAAGCAAGCAGGCGCGCCGGAATGCATTCACGGACCAGTTGAACCGGGCCTCACGGCCCTGCATTCCACAGTTTTTACAAACAGTCTTTCAGGCTGCAGGGGACTAAACGGGGATGCTCATCTGTAATACAGTCCGCTGGCCAGACACGAGAAGAACCAAGGATCGCACGTCGACGGTGAATCTCGGATCACGCCTGGCCTGGAAATTCCCTCCCATCCTCCGCAGTACCTCCCTACCCCTCTGGCCGAGGCAAGTCCGATCTCCTGTCCTGAACAGCGATTGACAGGTTCCCACGCACCTACGCAACCTGGCCCAGACCACATGCACGCGACCGACTGCGATGCCATGCAACTCAATTTGAAATAAGGGGCAGCAATGAACTGGTTCACCAATCTGAAAGTCAGCCACAAACTCCTCGGTGGTTTCATGGCCGTGGCCACGATCGGCGCCATCATCGGTACCCTCGGCATCATCAAGGCCGGGCAGATCAATGACCTGGCCTCCGAGATGTACGAGATGCAGGTGATCGGTCTGCGCCATTCGGCCCAGGCCACGCTGGACCTGAGTTCTTCCAACCGGGCCATTCGCGCCGCCATGCTGGCGGAGACGCCCGAGGAACGCGCCAACAGCCTGGATGAACTCGGCAAGCGCCTGGACAATACCGCCAAGGCATTGGACGCGGCCGAACAACGCTTCACCACGCCTGAGGGCCGGACCCTGGTGACCAAGACCCGGCAAGCCTTCGAGGCCTATCGGAGTGCCGTCACGGCGACCGCCGAAGTGTTGCGCAAGGAGTCGCTGGCCGATAGCCGCCAGTCCACCAACCAGTTGTTCTCCACCGTGCGTCCGCTGGCCAACGAGGCCGAAAAGATGATGCTGCAGATGATGGCGGTCAAGAAGGACAACGCCGACAAGCTCAACGACGAGACCGATCTCATCTATGCCCACATCCGCAGCCTGCTCATCGTGCTGACCTGCGGCGGCGTGCTCTTCGGCGTGGCGCTGGGCCTGTTCATCTCGCGCAACCTGACGCGCCAGCTCGGCGGTGAACCGCGCGACGTGGCAGCCGCCGCCGACGCCATTGCCTCGGGCGACCTGAGCACCCATATCGATACCAGCCATGCGGCCCAGGGCAGCGTGGTCAACGCCATGCACATGATGCAGGCCTCCTTGCGCAAGGTGGTGCAGACGGTGCGCACCAGCAGCGAAAGCATCGCCACCGGCTCGCGCCAGATCGCCACCGGCAACCTGGACCTGTCGGCACGCACCGAACAACAGGCCAGCGCTCTGGAGGAAACGGCGTCCTCGATGGAGGAACTGACGTCCACCGTCAAGCACAACGCCAACAATGCCCAGGACGCCAAGCAGATGGCCTCCACCGCCTCCACCGTCGCACTGGAAGGCGGCGAGGTCGTGGCCAAGGTGGTCGATACCATGAGCGCCATCAATGACTCCTCGCGGAAGGTGGTGGACATCATCAGCGTGATCGACGGCATTGCCTTCCAGACCAACATCCTGGCCCTCAACGCCGCCGTCGAGGCGGCACGGGCCGGCGAACAGGGACGTGGTTTCGCGGTGGTCGCCAGCGAAGTGCGCAATCTGGCGCAGCGTTCGGCGGCCGCTGCCAAGGAGATCAAGGCGCTCATCGAAGATTCGGTGGAAAAGGTCACCGTCGGCGCGCGCCTGGCCGACCAGGCCGGTACCACCATGAGCGGCATCGTGGAGAATTCGCGCAAGGTGACGTCCATCATCGGCGAGATCTCGGCGGCCAGCGTGGAACAGACCGCCGGCATCGAGCAGATCAACCAGGCCATCATGCAGATGGACGATGTGACCCAGCAGAATGCCTCGCTGGTGGAAGAAGCCGCCGCCGCCTCGCGCGCGCTGCAGGACCAGGCCGATGCTCTGGCCCAGATCGTGAGCATCTTCAACCTGGGACAGAACGCTATCGGCTATCAGGATGCGCCACGCCCGGCTGCGCCGCCGGTCATCACCGCTACCACGGCCAGCCAGGCGGTGGGCCATGCCGCGCCCAGGCGCCTGAACCATCAGAGTGCCACGCAGGCGGCGAAGGAAGAGGACTGGGCGACCTTCTGAGCAGGGCATGCTCCGGGTGGCCGCGCAGTATTGCTTACGGCGCGCCGCATACCCTGGCGTGAGACTCAACGGTCAGGGCGCTTGCGCTCTGACCTGGATATCTCTACACAAAAGTCGATGAAGGCCTGGACCGCCGCCGGTGGCAAGCGGCGCGAGGGCCGGATCAGATACAGCGGGAAGGTCTCGCCCGGCCAATCGGGAAAGAGCTCAAGGAGTGCCCCGCTCTCCAACAAAGGGGCCATTCCCAGCGCCAGTACCTGTGCAATGCCGGCACCGGCGAGGCAGGCGCCGACCATGGTATTGGGATCGGTCAATGTGAGCCGGCCCCGGGTCTGGATCTGCCTTACCTCCTTGCCACGATGAAACTCCCAGTTGAACGGTCTGCCGCGTCGGGGATCGATGAACTGCATACAATCGTGTTTCACCAGTTCATCAGGATGGCGTGGTGTGCCGTGCTTGTTCAGGTAGCCGGGAGCGGCCACGGTCAGGACCCGGGTCTCCATCAGCTTCAGCGACGTCATGGCCGATGAGGGTTGCGGACCAAATCGCACCGCCACATCAATCCCCTCGCTCACCAGATCGGCGTTATCGGGAAAAGCCACGCTGACCAGTTCAATCTCAGGATAGCGCTCGGTGAATTCAGCGATGCGTGGTGCCAGCACGTGACCAGAAAACAGCGGATTCAACCCCACCCGCAGAATGCCGCGGGCACTGGTGGCCGAACGGGAGACGGCATTGGCTGCCTCTTCGATACCCGACAGATGGGGCGCGGCCAACTGATACAGGCGCCCACCATCGTCGGTCAGATGCAGGGCGCGCGTGCTGCGATCCAGAAGCCGGATACCGATGCGCTCCTCCAGGCGGGTGACGGCACGGCTGACACCGGAGGCCGACAGCCCCAGTACTTCGGCGGCCCGGGTAAAGCTCCCGGTTTCCACCACTGCCGCCAATACTGTCATTCCCGACAATAGTCGCCCATCGAAACCCATACCTGCTCCTTTGACTTTTAGCAAAGATGATTTGCTTTTCCCCATCTTAATCAAAGATGGCTCGCCGCGTAAAGTGCCTCCAACGACGCGCCAGGCAGGATCTGGCCGCCGCACCGGAGAAGCAAGGGGCTCTTGATGCCCTTGCGATTCCGGTCGATCTCAATCCAACCCCGTGGAGCACATCATGAGCCATTCGCAACGTATCCTCTTCAAAGGCGGCACCGTCGTCACCATGGACCCCGAGGTCCCAAATCTTGTCACCGGCGATGTTCTGGTAGAGGGTGGGCGCATCGTCGCCGTCGGCCCGCAGTTGGCTGTCGATGACGCCGAAGTGATCGACGCCAGCGGCCATATCGTCATGCCGGGCCTGATTGATGCTCACCATCATGCCTGGCTGGGCGTGATGCGCCGTCTGCTGCCGGATGTCGATGACCTGTTCGCCTACATCGATGTGGTCGCCGAAAAACTGGGAGCCCACTATCGTCCGCTGGACATGTTCCTGAGCACGAGGCTGACCGCCGTGGCATCGCTGGACGCCGGAATCACCACCCTCATCGATGCCTGCCACAGCTCCCGCAGCCCCGAACACACGGACGCTGCGCTGGATGCGCTGGAAGGCAGCGGCATTCGCGCCCTGCACATGGTCGGTCCAGCCATGGACAAGCAGGCCAGCTCGACGCATCTGCCGGGAGACCTGCAGCGCCTGGCCGACAACTGGAACCATGCCGGCAATCTGGTCAAGGTCGGCCTGTTCGGCCAGCTCAATCTGGACTGGTGGCGCGTGGCGCGCGAACTGGACATGCGCATCCTGACCGAGTTCATCGGCGATCTGGCCAAGCTGGGGCCGGAGTTCGCGCAAGCCGGCGTGCTGGGTAGCGACAATATCTTCAACCACTGCACCCGCGTACCGCCGGAAACCTGGAAGCTGCTGGCCGATGCCGGGGTCAACATCACCGTCAATCCCCGTTCGGATGCCCTGTTCGGCTTCGACGATGACAGCTTCGCCTACCAGATCGCCATCGACCATGGTCTCACCCCGGCCCTGGGCATCGATCTGGATACGGCATTCGGCAGCGACATGTTCGGCGAAATGCATGCCCTGTTCGGCCAGCAACGCTCGGCCATGCGCTATCGCCGTTTCCGTGGCGAGGCGGATGCGCCGGCCCCGATCTCGGTGGAAGCGGTCCTGCAGGCGGCCACCGTCAATGGTGCCCGCGCCGCCGGGCTGGAAGGCCAGGTCGGAACACTGACCCCGGGCAAGCAGGCCGACATCATCATGGTGCGTACCACCGGCGTGGCAGTATGGCCTGTCACCCATGCCATCGGCACCATCGTCCAGGCGGTGGAACGCGCCGATGTCGATACCGTCATGGTAGCGGGCACCCTGCGCAAGCGTGGCGGCCGCCTGATCGATGTCGACCAGGCCAAGCTCAATGCCGAGATCACTGCCTCGCGCGACTTCCTGATCCAGGCCAGCGGCTATCGCACCGATCTGTTCAAGACCCGGGCCTGATCGCCGGCGTTGACGCGGCGCGCTGCGGCGATCCGCGTCGCCCTGCGCACCGGGTCCCCATTCATCACCGCATTCATTCAAGGGGCAATCATGCGAACCCTCGTTTCCAAACCCGTGCCGGAGGCCGCTCTGGCCCCGGCTCATCGGCCCCGCCCGGCACGGGGCGTCATTGCCGCGCTGTTCTGCGGCTATCTGGCAGTCGGCCTGCCGCTACCGGTCATCCCACTGTTCGTACACCAGCGACTGGGCTTCGGCGATCTGCTGGTCGGCCTGGTGATCGGCATCCAGTTCCTGGCGACGGTGCTCACGCGCGGCTACGCCGGGCGCCTGACCGACCAGCTTGGCGGCAAACGCTCGGCCTTGCAAGGTGCCGTGGTGTCGGCCGTCGCAGGCCTGCTCTATCTGGTGGCGGCCTGGCCCGGCATGTCCAGCAGTGCCAGCCTGATCATCATCATCGCAGGTCGCCTGGCGGCCGGTCTTGGCGAAAGCCAGTTCGTCACAGGTTGCGTGTCCTGGTCAATCGCCTCGGTCGGCCCCCAGCGTGCCGGCATGTCCATGTCCTGGACCGGGATCGCCATGTTTGCCGCCCTGTCCATCGGCGCTCCGATCGGTATGGCGCTTTATCTGCACTATGGATTGACGACTGCCATGATGGCCTGCATCCTGGCACCGGTCCTGGCCGCGCTGATCGTCCTGGGATCGACCTCCTACCTGTCGGCCGGTGGCGATCGCCTGCCTTTCCATCTGGTACTGGGCCGCATCTGGCGCGAGGGTCTGGGACTGATGCTACAGGGAGTGGGCTTGTCGGGATTGACGGCATTCGCTTCGCTCTATTTCGCTGCACGTCAGTGGGATAACGCGGGCCTGGTCATGACCGCCTTCGGCATCGGCTTTATCCTCGTACGACTGGCGCTGGGCCATCTCCCGGACCAGGTGGGCGGTTACCGCGTGGCGCTCTGCTCCTTGCTGATCGAAGCCGTGGGCCAACTCCTGCTGTGGGCGGCCCCCACCGCCTGGCTGGCATTGGGCGGCGCGCTGGTGACCGGCCTGGGATGCGCCCTGATCTTTCCGGCGCTGGGCGTGGAAGCACTCAAGCGGGTGCCGCCGGCCAATCGCGGCAGCGCCATGGCTGCCTTCGTCGCCTTCCTGGATATCGCCTATGGCATCGCGGGACCGGTCGCAGGCGTCATCGCAACGCATTTCGGCTACGCTGCGGTCTATCTCTTCGGAACGGCCTGCGCACTTGCGGGGGCCATTCTGATCGCTGGACCCATTCGTTCCCGGTCCTAAGTATCGTCATTCCGGGCCCGCCGTTGGCGGGCCCCCTCATTCATACAGGAGCAATTCATGTCACGCATCTTCATCTCCGGTTCTTCCACTGGCCTGGGCCTGATGGCGGGCCAGCTGTTGATCCAGCAAGGGCACAGCGTGGTTCTGCATGCACGCAACGCAGCTCGCGCTGCCGAAACCCGACGTGCCAGTCCCAAGGCCGAGGCCATTATCACGGGCGACGTGGAAACCATCGCCGGCAGCATTGCGCTGGCCGCCCAGGTCAATGCCCTGGGGCAGTTCGATGCCGTCATCCACAATGCCGCCGTGGGCTACCGCGAAGCGCATCGGCTGACCGTCGACGGACTGCCCCATGTGTTTGCGATCAATACCTTGTCGGCCTATCTGCTCACCGCCCTGATCCAGCGCCCTTCCCGCCTGGTCTACCTGAGCTCGGGGATGCATCATCATGTGCGCCCCCACCTGGAGGACCTGCTGTGGGAGCAACGTCGATGGAATGGCGCGGACGCCTATGCAGAGAGCAAACTGCACGATGCCATGCTGGCCATGGCGATCGCCCGACGCTGGCCGATGGTGAAATCCAATGCTCTGGAGCCAGGATGGGTACCTACGAAGATGGGCGGACCTGGTGCGCCGGACGACATGCAACAGGCCCATCTCACGCAAGCCTGGCTGGCCGCCTCCGGTGACGCGAAGGCACAGGTGACGGGCAAGTATTTCTATCACCTCAAAAAGATGGACCCGAATCCTGTCGCTCTCGATGTGATTCAGCAGGATCGCCTGATCGACCTCTGCGCGAAACTCTCCGGGATCGATATTCCCGGGTGATTCGAAGGGAGGTGCGTTACCGGCGGCGCAATTTGGCGCGATTTGACGCGATTTGACGCGATTTTCATGCACCTGAGCATGAACAAGCCCAGATGCAGCGCTGACCATCGACGAACTCAAGCGCTTGCATGAAGGCATGCTGGCGCGCTATGGCTTGCGGGCAGGGTGTTGGCTGACTGCTGACCCAATGAGGGGACTTGGTCGGAGGAGGATCGTGTTCGGTGATGGTCGTCCTGATCACCGAGGCATTTCATGGTGGAAATTTCATTGTTGCATTTATTTATGACAAAAATAATTAATTGAATGAATTGTATTTATTTTGCGAACAGTGAAGTCGGAAAAGGCGGCTTTATCCACCGAAATATGCTGCTTATAGTGCAACCAAGGTGTCGTCTCCGACATTCTTCCTCCACCAACAGCAAGGAGCATCATGAGCAAACTTCAAAGCAAAGTCGCCGTCGTCACAGGTGCATCGAAAGGAATCGGCGCTGCCATCGCCAAGGCGCTGGCAGCCAGCGGTGCCGCCGTCGTCGTCAACTACGCGACCAGCCGCGCCGGCGCCGACAAGGTCGTCGGGGAGATCGTCGCCGCGGGTGGCCGTGCAGTGGCCGTGGGCGGCGACGTGTCCAATGCAACGCATGCGGCAGGCATCATCGACGCCGCCATCAAGGAATATGGTCGCCTCGACATTCTGGTCAACAATTCGGGCGTATACGACATGGCGCCGCTGGAAGCCATCACCGAAGAGCACTTTCATAAACAGTTCAACGTCAACGTGCTGGGCCTGCTGCTGGTAACCCAAGCCGCCGCCAAGCATCTGCAGGAAGGCGCCAGCGTCATCAACATCGGCTCTGTCGTCAGCAGCATCACGCCGCCCAGCAGCGCCGTCTACACTGCCACCAAGGGCGCCGTCGATGCCATCACAGGCGTGCTGTCGAAGGAACTGGGGCCGCGCAAGATCCGCGTCAACAGCGTCAATCCGGGCATGGTCGAGACTGAAGGTACACACAGTGCCGGCTTTATCGGTTCGGATTTGGAGACCTGGGCCGTGAGCACCACGCCGCTGGGCCGCATTGGCCAGCCCAATGATATTGCCGACGTGGTCACATTCCTGGCGTCGGATGATGCACGCTGGTTGACTGGCGAGAAGATTCTGGCCGGCGGCGGCAGCCGCTAAGAAACCCTCCTACAGGAGGGCGGCCTAGAAATAAAAAAAGGGATTAGGTAGTCGACCCGAGTATTTATTTCAAGAATAGATGAAAAGGGGTGAGGCGCTTTTGCCTCACCCCTTTTCGCCTTTTTTCGCCACTGTTTCGTCAGAAGACTCTCCTAGTGTCGATTTGCATTGACTGACCCAGTGGGTCAATTTTGCGAGCAAATCAGCAGACACACGCAAGTCAATTTGTCCTTCCCTCACAAAATTGGCCTATTGGTCTTACCAATAAACTGGTAATATCCAACTTCCAAAACGACAGGTGTTCCCATTCGCTTGCGCGCCAATGCGCCGCCAGCGGGCGACGACGCCGATCCGAGACAACTCTTTCTTCAAGGAAACCAGATGAAATTACTGCGTTACGGCCCGGTTGGGCAGGAAAAGCCCGGCATCCTCGATCAGTCCGGCAAGATCCGCGACCTGTCGGCCCATATCAAGGACGTCAACGGCGCCGCCCTGGACGATGCTTCGCTGGACAAGATCCGCAAGCTCGACATCGCCAGCCTGCCGGTGGTCGAAGGCTCGCCGCGCATCGGCGCCTGCGTGGGCAATATCGGCAAGTTCATCTGCATCGGCCTGAACTATGCGGACCATGCCGCCGAATCCAACCTGCCCATCCCCGCCGAACCGGTGGTGTTCAACAAGTGGACCTCGGCCGTGGTCGGCCCCAATGACGACGTCAAGATCCCCCGCGGCTCCAAGAAGACCGACTGGGAAGTGGAACTGGGCGTGGTCATCGGCAAGGGTGGCACCTATATCGACGAGAAGGATGCCATGTCCCATGTGGCCGGCTATTGCGTGGTCAACGACGTCTCCGAGCGCGAATACCAGATCGAACGCGGCGGCACCTGGGACAAGGGCAAGGGCTGCGATACCTTCGGCCCCATCGGCCCCTGGCTAGTCACCCGTGACGAAGTGGCTGATCCGCAGAAGCTGGGCATGTGGCTGGAAGTGGATGGCAAGCGCTACCAGAACGGCAACACCAGCACCATGATCTTCGGCGTGGCGCACATCGTGTCCTACCTGTCGCGCTTCATGAGCCTGCAGGCGGGCGATGTCATCTCCACCGGCACGCCGCCGGGCGTGGGCATGGGCGTCAAGCCGGAAGCGGTGTTCCTGCGCGCTGGCCAGACCATGCGTCTGGGCATCGACGGCCTGGGCGAGCAACAGCAGAAGACCATCGACGCCTGATCGCTGCATCATCGCTGCATCATCGCCGCGTCAGCGCTGCGCCGCCATCCGGTGGCGCAGCCAAATCCAATTCAATAACAAGAAAAAATGTTGCGCAGGCTCGTGCGGCCTGCGTTACCCAATGACCGAATCAGGGAAGGAGAAACAATGAATCACTACGATTTCCAGGGCCGCAGCGCCATCATCACCGGCGGTGCGCAGGGCTTCGGCTATGCCGTGGCTGAACGTCTGTTGCAGGGCAAGGCCAAGGTCGTGCTGTGGGACATGGATGAAAAGGCACTGGCCGACGCCCGTAGCAAGCTGGAAGCGCTGGGCAATGTGGAGACCGTGAAGGTCGACATCTCCAGCGAAGCCGACGTCAAGAAAGCCATCGAAACCACCGAGAAGCTGACCCAGTCCATCGACATCCTGGTGCACAGCGCCGGTATCGCCGGCCAGAACAATCCGGTGGCGGACTATTCACCGGAAGAATGGCGTCGCGTCATCGACATCGATCTCAACGGTGCCTTCTACGTCAACCAGGTGGTGGTCCAGCGCATGATCGCGCAGAATTACGGCCGCATCGTCAACATCGCTTCCATCGCCGGCAAGGAAGGCAATCCCACCGCCTCGGCCTACAGCGCCGCCAAGGCCGGCATGATCGCCCTGACCAAGAGCCTGGGCAAGGAAACCGCGACCAAGAACATCGCCGTCAATGCCATCACCCCGGCGGCGGCACAGACCCGCATCCTGGAGCAATGCACGCCGGCGCACATCGAGTACATGCTCTCGAAGATCCCGCGTGCGCGCTTCGTGAAGGTGGAAGAACTGGCGGCCATGGTGGCCTGGCTGGTGTCGGAAGAGAACTCCTTCACCACCGCATCCGTGTTCGACCTGTCGGGCGGCCGCGCTACCTACTGATCCTCCGGCGCCGGCGACCGCCGGCGTGGATCGCGTGAACGGCCATGGCGCACGGAGTCCTTCCGCGCGCCACCCCTCACACCACAACAAGACAACACCACAACAAGACGACCTCCCGCACTGCGCGGAGGCGATGGACTTTTTGCGCCTTCATTTTTTTGAAAAAGCTAGAGGAGAGACCCCGCATGACTACCACCACCATTCCGGCCAGCGCGTCGGAACAACTGGAATCGCAGCTCTATCGCCGCATCACCTGGCGTTTCGTGCCGCTGCTGATGATCTGCTTCGTATTCGCCTACCTGGATCGCGTCAATATCAGCTTTGCCAAGCTGCAGATGCAAAGCGATCTCGGCTTCTCGGACGCTGTCTATGGCCTGGGCGCCAGTATCTTCTTCGTCGGTTACTTCCTCTTCGAAGTACCCAGCAACATGATCCTGCACAAGGTCGGCCCCAAGCGCTGGATCGCCCGCATCATGGTCACCTGGGGCATCGCTTCGGCGGCGATGATGTTCGTCAGCAGCGAGACCAGCTTCTACGTGCTGCGTTTTTTGATCGGCAGCCTGGAAGCGGGCTTCGTGCCGGGCGCGCTGTACTTCTTCACCAACTGGTTCCCGTCGGCGCGACGTGGTCGCATCAATTCGCTGTTCATGGCGGCCATTGCAGTGTGCGGCATCATCGGCGGCCCGATCTCGGGCGGCATCATGAAGTTCACCCACGGCGTGAGCGCGCTGCATGGCTGGCAATGGCTGTTCCTGCTGGAAGGTATTCCTTCGATCCTGCTTGGCGTGGTGTGCTATCTGGTCATCGATGACCGCATCGACGATGCACGCTGGTTGAAGCCGGAAGAAAAGCGCCTGCTGATCGACCGCATCGCGGCCGAACCCAAGAGCGAGGCGGCCCACTCCTTCGGCGAAGCGATCCGGCAACCGGCCACCATCGTCATGTCGCTGATCTACCTGATGCTGGCCTCGGGCATCTATGGCCTGGTGTTCTGGATGCCGCAGCTGATCAAGTCGGCCGGCACCGATGACACTTTCATCATCGGCCTGATCTCGATGGTGCCCTACCTGTGCGCCGGCCTGGGCATGATCCTGATCGGCCGCAACTCCGACCGTACCGGCGAGCGTCGCTGGCACCTGGCCGCGTGTGCATTGATGGGCGCCATCGGCTACGCCGCCAGCGCCTGGTTCGGCAGCAACACCGTGATCCTGGTGGTGGCGCTGTCGGCGGCAGCCACCGGCATCATCGCCGGCATCGGCCTGTTCTGGATCCTGCCGCCGCGCGTGCTCAGTGGCGCCGCGGCGGCCGCCGGCATTGCACTGATCAACTCGGTGGGCCAGTTGGGCGGGATCATCACGCCCTACATGGTCGGCAAGATTCGTGACATCACGGGTAGCGCCGCACTGGGCCTCTACGTGGTGGCGCTGGAATGCCTGGTGGGTGCGGCACTGCTGTTGTGGGCCTTGCCGCGTCGGGTGTATTTCAAGGAACCGGCGCAGCAATGAGGCCGGCGGCGGAAATGATATAAACGATTTCCGTCATGACCGGAAGCATCATGCCAGCATCAGCAAGCTTGCAGAACCCGCCACCATGGCGGGTTCTTTTTTTTGGGAGGGCTGCCTCAGCGCAGGGCCGGCAGGGCGGACCTGATATCGATGCTGGCGGAGTGAGCGTAAGCCGCCTGGTCCTGGGCCAGTAAACGGAACTGGCTGACCACCTCCGACAGGCGTGCCGCCTGTTCCTGCATCGCTTCGGCCGCCGCTGCAGCCTGCTCGACCAGGGCCGCATTCTGCTGGGTGGTCTGGTCCATGTCGTTGATGGCCAGGTTGACCTGGCTGATCCCGTCGCTCTGCTCGCTGCTGGCGGCGGTGATCTCGGCCACGATCTGGGCCACCTGCTGCACGCTGGAAACGACTTCGTCCATGGTGGTACCGGCCCGCACCACCAGTTCGCTGCCGGAACCGACCTTGCTGACAGAATCATCGATGAGGGTCTTGATTTCCTTGGCGGCGGAGGCCGAGCGCTGGGCCAGCGAACGCACCTCGGAAGCCACCACCGCAAAGCCGCGCCCCTGCTCGCCGGCGCGGGCCGCTTCCACTGCGGCGTTCAGGGCCAGGATGTTGGTCTGGAAGGCGATGCCATCGATCACGCTGATGATGTCGACGATCTTTCGTGAGGATTCGTTGATGGAGCCCATGGTCGAGATCACCTGCGACACCACCTCCCCTCCCTGCTGCGCCACGGACGAGGCCGACGCTGCCAGCTGGTTGGCCTGGCGCGCATTATCGGCGTTCTGTGACACAGTGGAAGTCAGTTCTTCCATGGCTGAGGCGGTTTCTTCGAGGGCGCCGGCCTGGCGCTCGGTACGCGACGACAGATCGAGGTTGCCGGTGGCGATCTCGCGCGAGGCTGTGGCAATGGCATCGGTGCCGCCGCGTACCTGGCCGACGATGCGCGCCAGGTTGCCCGTCATGGCCTGCAGGGCGTGCATGAGCTTGCCGGTCTCGTCGCGCCGCGCTGCCAGGGTTTCGTCAACGCGCATGGTGAGGTCTCCGGCGGCCACGGCTTCAGCCACATCCACCGCCTGT
Organism: Herbaspirillum sp. AP02; assembly: GCF_015767275.1. Classification (GTDB taxonomy): domain Bacteria; phylum Pseudomonadota; class Gammaproteobacteria; order Burkholderiales; family Burkholderiaceae_D; genus Herbaspirillum. The sequence continues at coordinate 58,196 of NZ_JADWMY010000003.1, read as the reverse complement.
TTCAGGGGGCCGGTGATACCCAGGGCCAGGCTGCGGGCGAACAGCCAGCCCAGCAACACCTGCAGCACGGCCAGCGCCAGCATCAGGTTGCGGCTCTGGAGATAGGTGTCCTGGATGTGGACGGCGACCTGATCAATGTTGGCGCGCTGCAGGTTGAGCAATTGCTGCAGCAGGTCAAGATACCCCTTGGCCGCTACGTCATAGGGACCGGCCAGGATCTTGGCGGCCTCTTCGGTCTGGCCATCGGCCTTGGCCTTGGAGATGGCATCGCGGTATTTGATGTAATCCTTGCGCACGGCCGAGAGCTTGGCGAAGACCTCTTTTTCCTGATCGGTATCCAACAGCGCCTCGATGGCCTTCTGTTGCTCGCTGGACATACGGCTGGCAGCGGCGGCGTCGTCGGCGAAAAAGGCCGCCAGGCTGGGATCGGCACTCTTGGCGATGGCCGTGGTGCGACGCACGCTGGTATGGATGGTGCGATACCAGTCCGAGACCAGTCGCTCCTTGGTCAGGGGTTCATGCATCATCTCGTCGGTAGCGGCGGCAATGCCATGCAGACGCCAGATCGACAATGCCACCACCACGCTGGCAGCTGCCAGGATGACAGCAAAACCCAGGGCCAGGCGGCGGCCTATCTTCATGTGGGAAAAATAGCTCATCTGTCTCTCTTCTTGCGCAAGGGTGGAGGGTCAACCGGCGCCAAGGACGGCGCACGGGCCGATGATGCAAGCAAACACGGACAGGCGCGATCAGGGTTTTCCTGAACGCCGGACCACGACAACCGTACGGGCCAGCCCGGCTGGTGGCGGGGCGAGTGCCGCGAGTGGCGCTATTGTTGCCAACAACTCTTGCCGACAGGCATTCGTATTTGTACGTAGAGACGGAGCGCTCATGCTGAGCTATTGCGCACATGGTACGCCCGCCCTGGCGATTCAAACATCAAAAAAGGATGCCGAAGCATCCTTTCCAATTGCCTTTCACGCTTGTTTCCTGCTCGCATCTGCTCAATGCTGTTCGGCGTAGTCCTCGATGGTCTGGGAAGCCGGGAAATGCACGGTGAAGGTGCTGCCGTGATCCGGCACCGACGCGATGTCCAGCGTTGCATGGTGGCGCAGCAGGACATGGCGCACGATGGCCAGGCCCAGGCCGGTGCCCTGGGTCTCGCGGGAGCGGCTCTTGTCCACCCGGTAGAAGCGCTCGGTGAGGCGCGAGATGTGTTCGGGGCTGATGCCGATGCCGGTATCCTGCACCGCAAAATGCGCGCCCTGCTCATCGCTTTGCCAGTGCAAGGTGATGGTGCCGCCCTCCGGCGTATAGCGCACGGCATTGGTGACCAGGTTGGTGAAGGCGCTGCGCAGCTCGTCGGAGTTGCCCTTGAGATCGGGTCCGTCGACCACGAGGCGGATGTCGTGCTTGCCCGCCGACAACGCCCGCCCCTCTTCGGCGATACGTTCCAGCAACGGGCGTACCTTCAGCACTTCCGAGCGCAGCGGGTAGTCGATCGATTCCAGTCGGGTCAGCGTGAGCATGTCGTCGATCAGGTTCTGCATGCGCTGCCCCTGCTCGGTCATCAGCTTCAGATGGGCGGTACGGATCGATTCGTCCAGGTTGGGCTGGGCCAGGGCGATTTCCAGGAAACCGTTGATGACCGTCAAGGGCGTGCGCAGCTCGTGCGAGGCATTGGCCACGAAATCGCGTCGCATCATGTCGATACGCTGCGACTCGGTAACATCGTGGGTGACCAGAATCTGGCGCCGGTTTTCAAAGGGGATGATCTGGATGATCAGCTTGCGCTCGTGCAACGCCATGGTGAGCGGCTGTTCGTAGCGACCCAGGATGATGTAGTCGATGAAGGCCGGATTACGGATCAGGTTGGTCACGCGCATGCCCTTGTCGCGATCCAGCTTCAGCCCCAGGTGCTGTTGCGCGGCCGGGTTGCACCACTCCAGGAACAGCACGTCGTCCATGATGACCACGCCATCGGGCAGCAGGCTCATGGCCTGGCGGAAACGCGCCAGCCACTCGGCCAGCTCGGCCTGGTTCTTTTCGTCATCGCGGCGCATGCGATACAGGCGCGCATAGACATCGGTCCAGGCGCCCCAGCCGTCGGGCAGGCGTGACTGGCCGGAATCATCCAGCCAGGTCGACAGGCGCAGCAGGTAATGCAGGTGGGTGATCATCATCACGCCCACCGCCAGCACCGCCGTGACCAGCCCGACGATGGGACCGAAAAAGAAACCGACGACTCCTGCTCCGGCCAGGCACAACACCAGGCGCAATACAGCAGGAATCCAGAACAGAAGTTGTGGACTCATTGATTTGGCAGATAGATCTTGGAGGCGCCCGCGCGCCCGGATTTGTTATTGTCGCCTGAATAGGGCGGCGGCGGGCTTATTTGGTGGAGAGCATGTAGCCGACGCTGCGCACCGTCTTGATCAGGTACTCGGCATCGCGCAGGGCCTTGCGCAGGCGCAGCACGTGGACATCCACGGTGCGCTCCTCGATCACCACGTGATCGCCCCAGACCCGGTCCAGCAGCTGGCTGCGCGAAAACACGCGGTCGGGATGGGCCAGAAAGAACTTCAGCAACTTGTACTCGGCGTGGCCGATATCGATACGCGCACCGGACAGGCTCACCGTGCAGCTGGCAGGATCGAGCGTGATGGGACCAGCCGACATCACTTCCTGCGCATGCTCCGGGCTCTTGCGACGCAACAGCGCCTTGATGCGCGCAGTGAGCTCGCGCGGCGAGAAAGGCTTGGTGATGTAGTCGTCGGCACCGTTATCGAGGCCGGCGATCTTGTCTTCTTCCATGCTCTTGGCGGTGAGCATGATGACCGACAGCTGCTGCAACTGGCGATCGGCACGGATACGCGAGAGCAGATGCAGGCCGCTGCGGTCCGGCAGCATCCAGTCCAGCAGCACCAGTTGCGGGGCGCGATGCTGGACAAAGTCCCAGGCCGCGGCCGCATTGGAGACGACGAAACTGGACCAGCCTGCCTCCTTGAGGGTGAAGGCAATCAGTTCGGCAATGGAGGGTTCGTCTTCGACGATGAGGATAGTAGTCATGGTATTGGTTGAGCAGTATCGCGGGTCTCCCCTCCGCAACCCGGTGGTGGCCGGCTCTTCCCGACCGTCACCACCGGCGCCGTGCTATCAGTCTTCGTCTGCCTCGATCGATTTGGCCGAACCGAAGTCGGTATGGCGGATATCCTTGCCACCGACGACGTAGACGACGTACTCGGCGATGTTCTTCGCGTGGTCGCCGATACGTTCGATGGCCTTGGCCACCCACAGGGTATCGATGGAGCCGGAGATGGTCCGCGGGTCTTCCATCATGAAGGTGATCAGGCTGCGGGTGATGGAGCGGAAGCCGTGGTCGATGCGTTCATCCTGCTTGATCAGTTCGGCGGCCTGCTTGTCGTCCAGGCGGGCGAACGCATCCAGGGCGCTACGCAGCTGGTCCATCGCCTGCTCGGCGATCAGGCTCACGGTCTCGTAGTGCGACACCAGACCGATCCCGCGCTTGTGCAGGTGGATGGAGGTACGGGCAATCTTGGTCGCCTCATCGCCCACGCGTTCCAGGTCGGTGATGATCTTGATGGTCGCCATGACGGTACGCAGGTCATTGGCGGTCGGCTGGCGACGCACGATGAGGTGGCTGCAGGCATCATCGAGTTCGACTTCCAGCCGATTGACGGCCTCGTCGTCCTTCATCACGCGGTGAGCCACATCCAGGTTACCGTTACGGAAAGCCGCAATAGCATCCTGGAATTGATGCTCCACCATGCCGCCCATGGCAAGCACCTTGGAGCGGATCTGCTCCAGATCCTGGTCATACTGTTTGGAGGAATGATCGCCGGTCATGTGACGTCCTAACAAAAATATTTAAAGAATTTGCGCCTTGAAGTCAAAGCGCTCTGACTACGGTTCGGGGTGCGGCATGGGCGTAGCGAGCAATCCCGAGGTCTGCGGGAGAAGCGCAGCCGTACTGGGGTACGGCGAGCATCGCAGCGCGGAGATCGGGATGCGCAGTAGCCCAGGCCGTGCCCTAGCCGAATCGGCCGGTGATGTAGTCTTGGGTTTCCTTGCGCACCGGATTCATGAATATCTGGTCCGTCTCGCCAAACTCCACCAGCTCACCCAGGTACATATAGGCCGTGTAATCCGAGCAACGGGCCGCCTGTTGCATGTTGTGGGTGACGATGGCGATGGTGTAGTCGTTCTTCAGCTCGCCGATCAGCTCTTCCACCTTGGCGGTCGAAATGGGGTCCAGCGCCGAGGTCGGCTCGTCCAGCAGCAGCACTTCCGGCTTGACCGCCACGCCGCGCGCGATACACAGGCGCTGTTGCTGACCACCGGAGAGCGACAGGCCGCTCTTGTGCAGCTTGTCCTTGACCTCACCCCACAGTGCCGCCTTGTTCAGCGCCCATTCGACACGCTCGTCCATCTCGCCCTTGGGCAGGTTTTCATACAGACGGATGCCGAAGGCGATGTTGTCGTAGACCGACATCGGGAACGGGGTCGGCTTCTGGAACACCATGCCCACCTTGGCGCGCAGCATGTTCAGATCCTGGCCCGGTTCGAGGATGTTGTTGCCGGCATAGATGATCTTGCCCTCGGCGCGCTGGCCGGGGTACAGGTCATACATGCGGTTGAAGGTGCGCAGCAGGGTCGACTTGCCGCAGCCCGAGGGACCGATGAAGGCGGTGACCTTGCCTTCCCAGATGTTCAGATTGATGTTCTTGAGGCCCTGGAATCCGCCGTAGTAGAAATTCAGTTGCGAAACTTCGATTGTGGCCTGCTTGTCCGCAGCAGCGTTGACGGATGCGGAAGGAGCGTGGCTTGCCATTTGATGAGCAGTAGTCATGTCGGTCACTTGGAGAATTAGCCGGGGATTTGTTGCTTGAACAGGGTGCGCGAGAGGATGTTGAGCAGCAGCACGCTGAAGGTGATCAGCAAGGCGCCGCCCCATGCCAGCGAGACCCAGTTGTCATACGGGCTCATGGCGAACTGGTTGATCACTACCGGCAGGTTGGCGATCGGACGGTTCATGTTGGTGCTGAAGAACTGGTTGTTCAGTGCGGTGAACAGCAGCGGCGCGGTCTCGCCCGAGATGCGGGCCACCGCCAGCAGCACGCCGGTCACCACGCCGGCCTTGACGGCACGCAAACGCACGATGATGGCCACCTTCCAGCGCGGGGCACCCAGTGCGAAGGCCGCTTCGCGCAGGCCGCTGGGCACCAGCTTCAACATGTTGTCGGTGGTACGCACCACCACCGGAATGGCGATCAGCGAGATGGCGAAGGTACCGGCCCAGCCCGAGAAGTGGTTCACGTTGGCCACGTAGATGGCGTAGATGAACAGGCCGATCACGATCGACGGTGCCGACAGCATGATGTCGGTCACGAAACGGGTGACCTGGGCCAGCTTGCTCTCCTCGCCATACTCGGCCAGGTAGACGCCGGCCAGGATGCCGATGGGGGTGCTGATCAGGGTGCTGATGCCGACCATCATCAGCGAGCCGACGATGGGGTTCAACAGGCCACCGCCTGCATCGCCCGGGCCGGGGGTGTTTTCGGTCAGCAGGCCCAGGTTGAGCGCAGCCACACCCTTGAAGACCAGGGTCAGCAGGATCCAGGCCAGCACGAACAGGCCCAGGCCCATGGCCAGGAAGGAGAACAGCATGCCCATGCGATGCTGCAGCAGGCGCTTGCGGTAGACGGGATTCATGGATTGCGGCGCATTGCTCACGGCGGCACCGGCGATTGGGGTCTGGCTCATTATTTGGTTCCTTCCTTGCGGGTCATGCCCATCAACATGATCTTGGCGGCGGACAGGACGATGAAGGTGATGACGAACAGGATCAGGCCCAGCGCGAACAGCGAGGACACATGCAGCTTGCTGGAGGCTTCGGCGATTTCATTGGCCAGCGTCGAGGCAATCGAGTTACCGGCCGAGAACAACGACCAGGACAGGCGGTGCGAGTTGCCGATCACGAAGGTGACGGCCATGGTCTCACCCAGTGCACGGCCCAGGCCCAGCATCACGCCGCCGACCACGCCGGTCTTGGTGTAGGGCAGTACCACCTTGCGCACCACTTCCCAGCGGGTGCAGCCGAGGCCGTAGGCCGATTCCTTCAGCACGGCCGGGACCACTTCGAAGACGTCGCGCATCACCGAGGAGATGAAGGGAATGATCATCACCGACAGGATCAGACCGGCGGTGAGGATGCCGATGCCCATGGTCGGGCCGGAGAACAACACGCCGAGACCGGGGATCTGGCCCAGCGTGGCCTTCAGGAAGGGCTGCCCGTATTCCGAGAACAGCGGCGCGAACACGAACAGGCCCCACATGCCATAGATGATGGACGGCACGCCGGCCAGCAGTTCCACGCAGGTGCCCAGCGGGCGGCGCAGCCTGGCGGGGCAGATTTCGGTGAGGAACAGGGCGATGCCGAAGCTGACCGGGAAGGCGATCAGCAAGGCGATGATCGAGGTCGACAGCGTGCCGACGATGGCGATCATGGCGCCGAATTCGTTATTGGTCGGGTCCCATTCGACGCGCGTGATGAAGCCCGGGCCGAAGGCCTGGAAAGCCGGCGCAGCGCCGATGATGAGGGAAATGATGATCCCGCCCAGCATCAACAGCACGGACAGGGCGAAGATCAGGGTGATCTTGTGGAAAAAGAAGTCCTGCAGTCGCTGGCGGCGCATGACGGCCATCAACTTCTCGCGCGCGACCTGCGCACTATCCGTCTCTGTCGGGGATTTTTTGACTTCGGTATTCGACATTGCCGTGGTGGAATAATTAGCGCTCATTTGAATTCACCATTAAAACGGGCCATCGCCGCGAATGCTCTGTGCTCCAGAGTTGCTCGTTCTCGCTGCGATGGCCCGAATACTCCGTAGAGGAGAGGCTTGCTTGGCCGGGCTTGCTCGAAGCCCGGCCGGACTTGACAGTGGCTTACCAGATGGCCTTGCCGCTGCTGTCCTTGACGTTGCTCTTCCAGGAATCTTCCACCAGCTTGGTGACCGAATCCGGCAGCGGCACGTAGTCCAGATCGGCGGCGACCTTGCCACCGTTCTTGTAGGCCCAGTCGAAGAACTTCAGGACTTCCTTACCCTTGGCGCCATCGCCAGCCTGTTCCTTGTGCAGCAGGATGAAGGTGGCGCTGGAGATCGGCCACGATTCCTTGCCGGCAGCGTCGGTGAAGTCGACGGCGAAGCCCGGGGTCTTGGCCCAGTCACCGTGGGCGGTGGCAGCCTTGAAGGAGGAATCATCCGGGGAGACGAAGTTGCCGTCCTTGTTCTTCAGCTGGGTGTAGTTCAGCTTGTTCTTCTTGACGTAGGCGTACTCGACGTAGCCGATCGCGCCCTTGACCTTCTGCACGTTGGCGGCGACGCCTTCGTTACCCTTGCCACCCACGCCAGTGGGCCACTTGACGGCGGTACCGGCACCGATCTTGGCCTTGAAGTCGGCATTGGCCTTGGCCAGGTAGGAGGTGAACACGTAGGAAGTGCCCGATGCGTCCGAACGGTAGACGACGGTGATGTCTTCGGCCGGCAGCTTCACGCCCGGGTTCAGGGCAGTGATTTCAGGTGCATTCCACTTGGTGATCTTGCCAGCGTAGATGTCGCCCAGGACCTGGCCCGACAGCTTGATCTGGCCGGGGGTCACGCCTTCCAGGTTGACCACCGGGACCACACCACCGACCACGGCCGGGAACTGGGTCAGGCCGGCTTCGGCCAGTTCGCTCTGCGGCAGCGGTGCGTCGGAGGCGCCGAAGTCGACGGTCTTGGCCTTGATCTGCTTGATACCACCACCGGAGCCGATGGACTGGTAGTTCAGGCTGTTGCCGGTGGCGGTCTTGTACAGCTCAGCCCACTTGGCGTAGACCGGGTACGGGAAGGAGGCGCCGGCGCCGGTGATTTCTGCTGCATGAGCGGCACCGCTGAAGGCGAAAGCGCCGGCCACTGCGACTGCAACAGATTTGATCAGATGGTTAAACCCCATTTCAACTACTCCTATGATTTTGAGAGAGGAACGTCAGCAAGAAACATCACGATGGGAGGGATGAGTTCCGAGACAGGGCGAACTTTAACCAGCTAATGTGACGAGTTTATGACCCGAACTTGTCATCCAGCCCAGGCCCGGTAGCCCGCATCCCCGCGCCGGCGCGGCTCCCGGTCCCGGCTCGCAAACCCCCGTCGCCAGGCTGCGGGCGGATTTCCTGACAATTTCGTGTCATGTAGCCGGGTCCACATTGCATCGAAGCAAATATGTTTTTATCATCACATGTGCTTGCTCTTATACTGAAGCAACGTGACAAAGCGACATGAGTCTTGTCATAAACTCGTCATACCTCCTAAATACACTGCCCGCTCAAAGTGGATGGACAGGGATCATTGATGACCAGAAAAGCAAAGCCGGAAAGCAGCACAGCACCTGAACTTCCCGCCAATACGATTTACCTCAATCGCGAACTATCGCAACTGGCCTTCAACCGGCGCGTGCTGGCCCAGGCCGAAGACGACAGCGTGCCGCTGCTGGAACGCCTGCGTTACCTGTGCATCTGCAGCAGCAATCTGGATGAGTTCTTCGAAGTACGCATCGCCAGCCTGCTGGCCAATCGCATCGAAGGCGAGAACATCGATCCGCCCGAGCTGCGCGCCGCCCTGGAGCGCACCAGCGTCGAATGCCACCGCATCGTGACGCGCCAGTACGAACTGCTCAACGACGAAATCCTGCCGCAACTGGCAGCCAACGGCATTCACCTGCTGCGCCACGACGACCGCAACGAAGCGCAGCGCGCCTGGGTCAAGCAGTATTTCGAGCAGCATGTGCGGCCGCTGCTGACCCCTATCGGCCTGGACCCGGCCCACCCCTTTCCGCAGGTCCATAACAAGAGTCTCAATTTCATCATCGAGCTGTCGGGCAAGGATGCCTTTGGGCGCGGCACGGCCATCGTCATCGTCAAGGCGCCGCGGGTGCTGCCACGCGTGATCAAGCTGCCGGATCATCTCTCGGCCAAGGGCCAGTCCTCGTTCTGCCTGCTGTCTTCGGTGATCCATGCGCATATCGCAGACCTGTTCCCGGGGCGCGACATCACGGCCTATTCGCAATTCCGCGTCACCCGCAACAGCGACCTGTGGGTCGATGAAGAAGAGGTCAAGAACCTGCGCCAGGCGCTGGAGACCGAATTGCAGAGCCGCCAGTTCGGCGTGGCGGTGCGCCTGGAAGTGGCGGCCAACTGCCCCGAGCACCTGGCGCAGTTCCTGCTGAACCAGTTCAATATCGAGCGCAACCGCCTGTACGCGGTGCAGGGTCCGGTGAACATGGTGCGCCTGGGCGAGATCGTCAATCTGGTCAGCCAGCCGGAGTTGCGCTTCCCGCCCTTCTCCCCCACCCTGCCAGCACAACTGGCCAACGAAAACATCTTCGCTGCGCTGGACAAGAAGGACGTGCTGCTGCACCACCCGTTCCAGTCCTTCCAGCCGGTGGTGGATTTCATCCGCACCGCCGCTCACGACCCGCGCGTGCTGGCCATCAAGCAGACCATCTACCGCACCGGCATGAATTCGGACCTGATGGAGGCCTTGATCTACGCCGCCCAGCACGGCAAGGAAGTGACGGTGATCGTGGAACTGATGGCGCGCTTCGACGAAGAAGCCAACATCAACTGGGCGGTCAAGCTGGAACAGGCAGGCGCGCAGGTGGTCTATGGCGTGGTGGGATTGAAGACGCACGCCAAGCTGGCGCTGGTGATCCGCCGCGACGATGACCAGAACCTGCGTTTCTACGCCCACCTGGGCACCGGCAACTATCACCCCAACACCACCAAGTTCTATACCGACTTCGGCCTGCTGACCTCCAACCAGGAACTCACGGCCGAGGTCAACGAGGTCTTCATCCACCTCACCAGCCTGACCAAGCCGCGCCATCTCGCGCATCTGTGGCTGGCGCCGTTTTCGCTGCAGAAGGAGATCATCCGCGCCATCCGCAACGAAGGCCAGATCGCCCGCGAGGGTCGGCCGGCACGCATCATCGCCAAGATGAATGCACTGCTGGACGAATCGGTGATCCGCGCCCTGTATGCGGCCTCGGCCGATGGCGTCAAGATCGACCTGATCGTGCGCGGTGCCTGCGCGCTGCGCCCGGGCGTACCGGGACTGTCGGAAAACATCAAGGTGCGTTCCATCATCGGCCGCTACCTGGAACATTCGCGCATCTACTACTTCCGCAATGACCTGGCCCACGACGTCTATCTGGCCAGCGCGGACTGGATGAACCGCAACCTGTTCCGCCGCATCGAAGTGGCCTTCCCGGTCCTGGACAAGACCTTGAAGAAACGGGTGATCTCGGAAGGACTGAACCCCTACCTGAAGGACAACACCAATTCCTGGCAACTCGACGTCAATGGCGTCTACACGCTCAAGAAACCGCGCACCAAGCAGCAGTGCTTCAACGCCCAGCAACACCTGATGACCACGCTGGGCATTCCGGCCACGGTGCCGGAGGAGTAAGACAGGACGCCGCTGTGCCCCACCCCATGCCACCTGCCGATTTATCCGAGGAGCTGAAATGGACCTGATTCTATGGCGACATGCCGAGGCCGAACTGGGCGAACCCGACGAGGGCCGCGCCCTGACCCCCAAGGGTCACAAGCAGGCAGCCAAGATGGCCGAGTGGCTGGATCGCAATCTTCCGGAAAGCTGCCGCATCCTGGTCAGTCCCGCCACGCGCACCTTGCAGACGGTGGAAGCCCTCAAGCGCAGGCACAAGGTAGTGGCCGAACTGGCTCCCGACCGGAGCGCGGAAGACCTGCTGCGCGCGGCCAACTGGCCGGACAGCCGCGAACCGGTGCTCATCATCGGGCACCAACCGACTCTGGGCCAGGTCGCCGCGCAACTGATCTGCGGCCAGCCGCAGGAGTGGTCGCTGCGCAAGGCCAATATCTGGTGGATCAGCCAGCGCGAGCGCGGCGACGTCACCACCAACTACCTCAAGGCGGTGGTCGCCCCCGAATTGCTGGCGACTTCGGGCAAGCATCACCCGCGCTGATGGTGGGTGGACCCTGCACTGCCGGGTAACGCGCGACAGTTACCGGACCGGCACGCGAGGAGCATAAAAAAACGCTGCGACCAGTACCGACCGGTCGCAGCGTTTTTGCGTTTAGCGCTTGCAGCCGCGGGCTTTCAGGCCGGCGGAGCGGATGACATCAGAAGGTCTCCCAATCGCCATCATCGCCGGTGGCCGATACGCGGGGCGCCGAACGGGAAGGCGCGGCAGCGGCCGGCAAGGCCGGTCGCTTCAGGAGCGGGGCTGCTTTGGCGGCTGCTTTAGGGGCTGCCTTGGGAAGCGCTTGCGGAGCGACCATCTTGGGTGCGGGCATGCTGGCAGCCTGCGCAGCGCGTGCCGGAGTCGTCGCCATCACGGCGCCACCCACGCGGAAGATCGCCACTTCCTGCATCAGGGCCTGGGCCTGCTGCTCCAGCGACTTGGCGGCGGCGCTGGCCTGTTCCACCAGAGCCGCATTCTGCTGGGTCGCCTCGTCCATTTGCGTCACCGCACGCGAGACCTGGTCGATGCCCGCGCTCTGCTCATTGGAGGCGGCCGAGATTTCGCTCATGATGTCGGTCACGCGCTGCACCGCCTGGATCACGTCGTTCATGGTCTCGCCGGCCTGGCCCACCAGTTGCGAGCCGGCCTGCACCCGCTCTTCCGAATGCATGATCAGTTCCTTGATCTCCTTGGCTGCGCTGGAGGAACGTTGGGCCAGTGCGCGCACCTCGGTGGCGACCACCGCGAAGCCACGTCCCTGCTCGCCGGCACGGGCCGCTTCCACCGCGGCGTTCAGGGCCAGGATGTTGGTCTGGAAGGCGATGCCATCGATGATGCTGACGATGTCGGTGATGCGCGCAGAGCTCTCGCGGATCTCTTCCATGGTCTGCACGACCCGGCCCACCACCGCATTGCCATCGGCCGCGATGGTGGAGGCGTTGACGGCCAGCGTGGTGGCCTGGCGGGCATTGTCGGCGTTGTGCTTCACGGTGCTGGTCAGCTCTTCCATGCTGGAAGCGGTCTCTTCCAGCGAGGCCGCCTGCTGCTCGGTGCGGGACGACAGGTCGAGGTTGCCAGAGGCGATCTCGCGGGTAGCGGTGGCGATGGCATCGCTGCCACCGCGCACTGCATGCACGGTGCGCGAGAGGCTTTCCTGCATGCGCGAGAGGCCATTGAGCAACTGGCCCATTTCGTTCTTCGAATGCACGTGCACCGGCTGGGTCAGGTCCCCCGAGGCGATGGCATCGAAGTGACGCAAGGCGCGCTGCATCGGCTCGCCGATGGCACGGCGCAGCGACCACCAGCTGTAGAAGGCCAGCAGCAGGCCGGCGATGATGGCCGCCACGGAGAACATGCGCGAGGCTTCGTAACGCGCCATGGAGGTCTCGGCGCTATGGGTCGCCAGCTCGGTTTCGTACTTGCTCAGGGCCTGGCCGTCCAGTTGCATGGCGGTATAGATGGTGCCGACCTTGCGTGCCTGGTCGGCGATGGCCTGGCGGTCTCCGCCCTTGATCACTTCGGCAAAACGCGTCAGCTCCTGCTCGGTCTTGTCGATGCCGTCCGAGACCTTCTTCACCAGTACTTTGCCCTCGTCGGTCTGCGGCAGCGCGGTGTACTTGCCCCACCATTGCAGGGCCTCCTTGCGGGCATTGGCATCCATGCCGTACATACGCTCGGCCCAGGCGGTGTCGCTGGTGAGCGCAGCCTGGTCCAGCGAGGTGCGCTGGCGTCCGATCCAGATCAGGGTATTGTCGGCGGCGACGGTCTTGGGCATGCGCTCTTCAGAAAGCTGGCGATTGACGCTGACTGCGGCCGACATACCCAGCAGACCCGACGCGCCGATAGCCAGCAGCAGGATGGACAGTACAAGGACGGCAATGGCGAGTTGCGCCTTGATGGAAAGGTTCTTGATGGACATTGATCTGGTTCCGATGGATGAAGAGAATGTGTGGCTGGTATTACCCCAGGTTCGCGTGATCCCGCGAGTTGGCCGCAATCATCGACACCCCCAACGCGGGCGGGCCTCGATGCCGTGCTCTTCCCCTGGCCGCACAGGCGATCGCCCTCCCCTTTTCCGGAACGAAGCGCTTGCTGCGATTGTTATAGCTTTACGGCAACTTGGGGATTATCTTAAATTCTCACGCATCCTGCTTGCGTCGGACAAAATAAAAGCGCCGCGACCCTGAAGGTGGCGGCGCTGACGCAACATCTTGATTTTTTGATACCAAAAATGACGTCCTTTTAATCCTGGACGTCATCATCACGCTCAGAACTCCTCGAACTCGTCATCCCGCGCCATGGCGGCCGGGTTGGCCTTGGTCTTGGCCGTGGATGATGCCGGCGGCAGGCTGGCAACCGGGCGCGGCACCGATGCCACGGCCGGCGGCGGGTTGACGGTGCGTGCCATAGTCGGGCGCGCCACCGGAACCACCGGCGCGGCAGCGCCGGTGGCACCCATCTGGGCGGTCCTGAGCCGGAACACCCCCACCGCCCGCGCCAGCACGTCGGACTGCTCCTGCAGGCTTTCGGCCGCCGCCGCCGCCTGCTCCACCAGCGCGGCATTCTGCTGGGTGATCTCGTCGATCTGCGAAATGGCGTTGTTGACCTCGGCGATGCCGGCGCTCTGCTCCTGGCTGGCGGCGGTGATCTCGCCCATGATGTCGGCCACGTGCTTGACCGAGGACACAATCTCGCTCATGGTGGCGCCAGCTTCATCGACCAGCTTGCCGCCGGTGTCGACCTTGTCCACGGAGTCGCTGATGAGCTGCTTGATTTCCTTGGCGGCAGCGGCGCTGCGCTGGGCCAGTGCCCGCACTTCGGAGGCCACCACCGCGAAGCCACGCCCCTGCTCGCCGGCACGGGCCGCTTCCACGGCCGCGTTCAGGGCCAGGATGTTGGTCTGGAAGGCAATACCATCGATCACGCCGATGATGTCGACGATCTTGCTGGAGCTTTCCTTGATCGAACCCATGGTGACCACCACGTCACCGACCACGCGACCGCCCTTGGTGGCGTAGTCCGAGGCCGACAGCACCAGCTGGTTGGCCTGGCGTGCATTTTCGGCATTCTGCTGCACGGTGGAAGTCAGTTGCTCCATGGAGCTGGCGGTTTCTTCCAGGCTGGAGGCCTGGGATTCGGTGCGGTTGGACAAGTCGACGTTGCCACGCGCGATCTCGTGCGAGGCCACGGCGATGACGGCGGCGCTTTCCTTGACTTCGTTGAGCGTGGCGGCCAGGTTGGTCTGCATGGCGTTCAGCGCGTTGACCAGATGGGCGGCTTCATCACGGCCATCGTCGTGGAAGTCCTGGGTCAGGTCGCCACTGGAGATGGTCTCGGCAATGCTGCCGGCGCGCTTGAGCGGGTTGACGATAGAGCGCGTGATGACGAAGGTGAAGAAAAAGCCCAGGCCCAGCGTCAGCACGCCCATCAGCAGCATGCCGATCTGCGCCTTGCGATAGCTGTCCTTGGCCTCGACATGGGCCTCTTTCATGTCGTCCTGCTGGAACGAGGCCAGCGCACCCACGCTGCTCATCCACTTTTCATGGGCCGGCAGGAAATCGCTTTTCAACAATTGCGCCGCATCGAAGTAATTGTTGCTGACGACCTGCTGGCGGATCTGTTCGACGATGGGGAACAGCTTCTTGCTCTCGCCACCGCTGGCGGCCAGCAATTCCTTGCCACGGCCGCTGGAGGTCAGTTCGGTGATCTGTTTCTCGAAGCCGGCATAGGCCTGCAGGATACGGCCCAGATGCGCATCCTCGGCCTTGCCCTCGGCCGCATCGGTGGGGGTGACCACCTTGCGCAAGGCCAAGGCCAGTTCGCTACCGGCTTCCCGCATGTTCATGGCAGTCGTCATGGCGGTGACCTTCTTTTCAATCACGTATTCGCTGCCGGCTTCCATCTCGGCCATGCGCCACAGGCCGATCAGCAGGATCGCCGTGGCCAGCAGCAGGATGAGGCAGAAACCGAACGCCAGGCGGCTACCGATCTTGAGTCGTTGAATCATGGATGATGTCTTCCTTGTAACGCGAACTTCGACGGTGGTGCAAATGAGACGGCCGCATGTGACCTGCCTTCCCTGCGGCAGCTTTACAGCATGATTCGTGCCTGCCCGGTTGCCCTGCGCCAGACACACGGGCAGACGGGCAAGCTGCCCCCCGGCGCAAGACAGAACCTGCGACCGCGACGCGTTGATATTGTTGGCTTGTTATTGTTGAACCGCGCAGCCGCCACACCTGGCGTGCCGCAAAGCTACAGGCAGCGCGGATTGGGCGTGGCGCATATTAGAAGAGGGCCATGCGGGCAAGCCAATGCTTTGTCGGCATGCCCGCATGTTTCTTTTGCATAGTTGAAAAAGCGACCAGTACCCAGGGATGGCAGGTCGGTGCTCACGATACCGGCAGCGCCGCCTGCGCCAGCCGGGTCGGTGATCCGGCGATGCGCAGCACCGCATCGCCCTGCGCATGGGCGCTATCGTCGCCGGTGCGAAAGACCGCCACCGCCTCACGCAACACCGAAGCCTGTTGCTGCAGGCTTTCGGAGGCTGCCGCGGCCTGCTCCACCAGTGCTGCATTCTGCTGGGTGATGGCCTCCATCTGGGTGATGGCGTCATTGACCTGGCCGATCCCGGTACTCTGTTCCTGGCTGGCCTGGGTGATGTCGCTCATGATGCCGGCCACCTGGCGTACCGCGCCGACGACTTCGTTCATGGTCACGCCGGCTTCGTCGACCAGCTTGCCGCCGGTATCGACCTTGTCCACCGAATCGCCGATGAGCTGCTTGATTTCCTTGGCGGCGCTGGCGCTGCGCTGCGCCAGCGACCGCACTTCCGAGGCCACCACGGCAAACCCGCGTCCCTGCTCGCCGGCGCGCGCGGCCTCCACGGCGGCATTGAGGGCGAGGATGTTGGTCTGGAAGGCAATGCCGTCGATGACGCTGATGATGTCGACGATGCGGCGCGAACTTTCCCGGATCTGCGCCATGGTCTGCACCACATCGCCCACCACCTGGCCACCGCGCTCGGCCAGGCGGGCGGCGGAACCGGCCAGCTGATCGGCCTGGCGGGCATTTTCGGCATTGTTCTGGACGGTGGAGGTCAGTTCTTCCATGGCGCTGGCGGTCTCCTCCAGGCTGGACGCCTGTGACTCGGTGCGGCGTGACAGATCGGCATTGCCGGTGGCGATCTCACCGCTGGCATGCTGCATGAGGTCGATGCTGCTGCGCACCTGGGTCACGATGCCGCTGAGGCTGCCGGTCATGCTGTTGAGCGAGCCCAGCAATTGCGCCGTCTCGTCGCGGCCACGCACCGCGCTGTGCACGGTCAGGTCGTAGGCGGCGACGCGCTTGGCCATGGCCACCGAAGCCAGCACCGGCTGCGTGACCGAACGGGTGATCATCACGCCCAGCCAGGCCGCCAGCACCGCCAGCAAGAGGATGGCCGCCAATACCGACATCTGTTGCTGGCGCAAGGCCGCATTCTGCGCATCGAGTTGCGTGGCCAGCACCGCAGTGGCCTCGCTGATGGCCTTGAACTGCTCGTCGATGGCCTGGGTGAATTGCTTGAAATAGGCCTCCGACGCATACGTCACCTCCTGCGGCAGCAGCACCTGCTCGCGGGCCAGCTTGAGGGCGTCCAGCCCCAGCCGGTTGGCATTGTCGAACACCGCTCCCAGCCGGGCGCCGATATCGGCATTGGCAGCCACACCCTTGGCAAAGGACTTGCGGGCCACCAGCAGCCGGTCTTGCGCCCGCTCCAGCATGGCCACCAGTTCCAACCGGTCTTCGCGCTTGATGTCTTTCTTGAGCAGCAGGCTGGCGCCACGGGCTCGGGCGCGCCCGAGGTCTTCGGTCAGCATCGGCATGGCGATGAAGGCCGCGTTGATGAGCTGGGTACTGTCGAAATCGGGATCAATGGTGTAGTGGAAATGGTCGAGCATGCGGTCACTCAGGTCGAACAGCGCGCCGATCACGGCACTGTGGGCCGCGAAACTCTCCGCAGCGGCAAGCTGCCGGGCGGCAACGGCATCCCTCACCTTGACCCAGGCCTGTACCTGCGTCTGCAGCAGCGCGCCGGCCTGGGCATCGCTCTTCTGCATGCCTTGCATGGCCTGCGCCAGCGCTTGCAGGGCCTGGTCGACTTCGGCTGCCTTGGCCTGTCGGGGGGCGACCATGTCGCTGGCGCCGTTGAGCATCACGGCCGACATGCCGCGGTGCTGTTGCATCAGTTGCACGCTGCGCAGCAGCCGCCGGACCGGCTCGACGCCTTCGATTTCCTGTTTCTTGAAACGGATGACGCGCTCGGTGCTCAGCACGTACAGTGTGGTCGGCACGCCGAACAACACCAGTCCCAGCAGGCCCAGCAATGCGAACTTCTGCCAGAGTTGCAGATTGGCAAGCAAAGTCTTCATCTCTCCCCTCCTCTTGTTGTCTTCCCATGTTGCCGTCGCTGACACCAGCGCTGGTCTCGGCGGCGGCGGACGTAACTGTAAGTCCAGTTGTGCTCTGGACTTTTGAGATTTAGCAAATTCCATTCCAAGAGCGCAGAAATGCCCGCGCAGCCGCAAAGCTTGCGCAAGCCGGCGCACAGGTCGGCGCAAATCGGAAGATGCAAAATCGGGAACAGGAAGGAAGATGCCACGCGGCCCTGCCGGCGTGGCAGCGGATCAGCGCGTCTCGCCCACCGGCTTGATGGCCGCAGCCTTGTCCGGGGCCGGGCGATGCGCCAGGTGCAGATGCTGCAGGAATTGCTGGGTGGCGGACTCCCACGACCGGCTGGCAGCATGGGCGCGCACAGCTTCATGGTCCAGCTTCAGTGCCTGCAGGCAGGCTTGCTTGAGATCCTGGCGCAGGATGCCGGAGACGCCGTTGTCGACCACGTCGATCGGGCCCTCGACAGGATAGGCGGCCACCGGGATGCCGCAGGCCATGGCTTCCAGCAACACCAGGCCAAAGGTATCGGTCTTGCTGGGGAAGACGAAGACGTCGGCGCAGTTGTAGTAAGCCGGCAATTCCGCATGGCCCTTGGCGCCGAGGAAGCGCACCTGCGGATAGCGGGCGCTCAGTTCTTCCAGCTGCGGGCCATCGCCCACCACCCACTTGGTGCCGGGCAGATCGAGCTTGAGGAAGGCTTCGATATTCTTTTCCACCGCCACCCGGCCCACGTAGAGGAACAGCGGGCGCTCGATGCAGGCGTGGTCCTCCACCGCCGGGCGGAAGTGTTCGGTATCCACGCCGCGTCCCCATAGCACCACGTTGCGGAAGCCCTGCTCCTGCAACGCGGTCTTCATCGCCGGGGTCGGTACCATGATGGCTTCGGAACGCCCATGGAACCAGCGCAAAAGACGATAGGTGATGGCCTTGGGCAAGAGCTTGCGGGCGGCCAGGTATTCCGGGAAACGGGTATGGTAGGCCGTAGTGAAATTGAGCTTGTGACGCAAGCAGTAGCGACGCGCCGCCAGCCCCATCGGCCCTTCGGTGGCGATGTGGATGCAGTCAGGCTGGAAACCCTCCAGGGCGGCGGCGATGCGGGTGTAGGGCTGGTAGGCCAGGCGGATTTCGGGATAGGTCGGGCAGGCGAAGGTGCGGAAGTCGCGCGGCGACAGCAGCAGCACTTCATGACCGGAGCTGCGCAGGCAGCGCACGGTGGAGCGCAGGGTATTGACGACCCCGTTGACCTGGGGTTCGCCGGCGTCGCTAATGATGGCAATGCGCATAAATCGTATAAATAATTTGATACTTCAGGAGCCGGCTCGATGCCTCAGGCCGTCGCCAGTTCGCGTGCGGCCATGCGGGCTTCCTTGCCGGCGCGCTTGAGCTGCATGATTTCCTGCCAGGTCACCAAGCGCAGCGCGCCGTCGGGGTCTTCCACCAGCGCCGAGAGACTCTCGACCCAGTCGCCGTCGTTGCAGTAGACGACACCACCGATGTCGCGAATCTCGGGCTTGTGGATGTGGCCGCAGATGACGCCGTCCAGACCCCGCTTCTTGGCCTCATCGGCCAGTGCATCCTCAAAGGAGGTGATGTAATTCACCGCGTTCTTGACCTTGGACTTGAGGTATTGCGACAGCGACCAGTAAGGCAGGCCGGCGCGGGCGCGCCAGCTGTTGAACCACTGGTTGAACTTGAGGATCATGGTGTAGAGCGAATCACCCACATAGGCCAGCCACTTGGCGCAGGCGATGACGCCATCAAAGCGGTCACCGTGCAGCACCAGCATGCGTTTGCCCTCGGCGGTGACGTGCACCAGTTCGTCACGGATCTTGATGCCGCCGAAATCGAGGTCGATGAACTGGCGGATCACTTCGTCATGGTTGCCGGGAACGAAGATGACGTTGGTGCCCTTCTTGGCTTTCTTGAGCACCGTCTGTACCACGTTGTTGTGGCTCTGGTCCCAGTACCAGCGACGTTTGAGCTGCCAGCCGTCGATGATGTCACCCACCAGGTAGAGGGTGTCGGACTCGGTGGCGCGCAGGAATTCCAGCAGGCGCTCGGCCTGGCAACCGGTGGTGCCCAGATGGATGTCGGAAATCCAGATGGTGCGAAAGCGCAGCGGATCGCGTCGTGCGTCGTCGTCGCCGGCATCGTGCTCAGGCCCCAGGTCGGCGAACAGCCCCTGGGCTTTTTCCATGAACTGTTCGCGTGGTTTCATGCGGCCCTCGAGTCTTTCAGATAGTGGCGGGCGTAGCGGCTGTCGAGCTTGGACAAGGGCAGCAGCAGGAAGAAATCAGCCGAGTGGAAATCAGGGTCCCAGGCCGGTTCACCGCAGACCCAGGCGCCGCTGCGCAGGTAGCCGCGCAACAGCGGCGGGATCTGCGGTTCGATGCCGGCTTCGCGGTCTTCCAGCGGGAAGGGCAGCAGCGGCGCGACGCGGTAGTCGGGCGGTGCCAGGTTCTTTTCACGGAAGGCGTGATACAGGGCGGCGGCATTGTGGCCACCATCGGCCAGGCTGACGCTGGCGCAGCCCATCAGGTATTCGCAGCGCTCCTTGCGCATGTAGGCGGCCAGGCCGGCCCACAGCATCATGATCACGCCGCCGCTGCGGTAGTCCGGGTGGATGCAGGCGCGGCCGGCTTCGGCGATGACGCCACGGATGTTGTCCAGGCGAGAGAGATCGAATTCCTGTTCCGAGTAGAACTTGCCCATGCGGCGGGCGCCGTGCGGGCTCAGTACGCGATAGGTGCCGACCACGGAGAGAGTCTTGCTGTCGCGCACGATCAGGTGGTCGCAGTAGTCGTCGAACTCATCCTTGTCCAGGCCGTCGGGGTTGGCCAGGGCCGACAGGTTCATCGCTTCGATGAAGACCTTGTAGCGCAGGCGCTGTACTTCGCGCACTTCTTCCGGAGTGGTCGCCAGGCTCAGGTTCAGCTTGGCAAAGCTCGGATTGGCATCGGCAGGAATGGTAAGCAGTCTCATGCATTGTCCTTTATGGTGATGGGTGAGGGGGCGTTGGGCGGTCAGGAGTAACCGGCAAAAATAAAGGGCCGCACCTGAATCCATTCCACTACCCACTCAAAAGAGCGGCTGTTCCAGAATGAAATCGAAACATCTATTGTCGAATTTCGAGAATCAGCCGATATCCCCGGGATAACGCTGCACAGACTAACCAGCGATTGTTTCACCCACATGACCTCTGCGGCGGTTTTGGCAGGGCAGCAACAAGAGTCGCGCCAGCGTTACAATGGCGTGACAAAGTGTCGCCGGGAGACCTCCGGGATCGGGGCAAGACACACGCGCGAGGGTAAGGAAACGGGGTACCACCCCGAGGAATCTTTCGATGAAACGTTCATCGAAACCATGGATTGATGACCGCCAGCGTTGATCGCGCGCAACAGGACAACCGGGCAACCGGCGCCGATGGCAACGGCGGTCAGGCTTTGCAAACTCCGTCAACTCGAAACATAAGGAAGATCATGCTACTCAAGGATAAAGTCGCTCTCATCACCGGTTCGGCCAGCGGCATCGGCAAGGAGATCGCGGTCGAATACGCCAAGCAGGGCGCCAAGGTGGTCATCGCCGATCTGGCCCTGGAAGCGGCCAAGGCGACGGCGGAAGAAATCGTCAAGAACGGCGGCACCGCCATGGCCGTAGCCATGAACGTGACCGACGAGACCCAGGTCGACAAGGGCGTGGCCGATGCGGTCAATACCTACGGCGGCCTGGACATCATGATCAGCAATGCCGGCATCCAGATCATCAGCCCGGTGGCCGAACTGTCGCTGGAGAACTGGCGCAAGATGCTGGCGATCCACCTGGACGGCGCCTTCCTGACCACGCGCGCGGCCATGAAGGCGATGATCAAGCAGGGTCGCGGCGGCGCCATCATCTACATGGGTTCGGTGCACTCGCACCTGGCTTCGCCGCTGAAGGCGCCCTACGTGACGGCCAAGCACGGCCTGCTGGGCCTGGCCAAGACGGTGGCCAAGGAAGGCGCCAAGGACAAGATCCGCACCAACGTCATCTGCCCCGGCTTCGTGCGCACGCCGCTGGTGGAAAAGCAGATTCCCGAGCAGGCCAAGGAATTGGGCATCAGCGAAGATGAGGTCATCAAGAAGGTCATGCTCAAGGACACCGTCGATGGTGAATTCACCACCACCCAGGACGTGGCCCAGACCGCAGTCTTCCTGGCGGCCTTCCCGACCAATGCGCTGACCGGCCAGTCGGTGGTGGTCAGCCACGGCTGGCACATGCAGTAAGCCTGACATGCGGTGTCGCCATCGATGGTGACACCGCCCGGCAGCGCCTCACTCTCCCCCATCTTGGACACCCAACTCCACCTGCGCAGCTACCGCGACGAGTCGCTGGCGCATCGCCATGATTTCCCGCAACTGGTGCTGCCGCTCGCCGGCCGATTGGAACTGGACATCGGCGGCCGCCAGGGCTGCGCCGACAGCGTCACGGCCGCCTTCGTGGAAGCCGGTGCCGCCCACGCGACCTGCGCCGGCGGCGCCAACCGGGCGCTGGTGCTGGATCTGGCACCCAGCACCATGAGCAACCTGCAGCTGGACAGCCTGGCGCGCACGCCCTTCGTGGCGCTGACGGCGGCGGCCGGCAAGCTGGTGGAATTCATGGCGCTGTCGCTAACCCACAGCCAGAGCCCCTCCGGCGCGCGCCTGCAGCACTGGGTGCCGCTGTTGCTGGACACGCTGGCGCAACATCCTCCGCAAGCGAAATCGCGCCTGCATCGCATGCTGGCCCGGGTCGAGGCGCAGGTCGCACACCCCTGGACGGTGGCTGACATGGCCGCGCTGGCTGCCATCAGCCCCAGTCGCCTGCATGAATGGTTCCAGCAGGAACTGGCTAGTTCTCCCCGCGCCTGGCTGGCCGAAGTACGCATGGCGCAGGCTTGCCATTTGCTGCGCACCAGTGCCCTGCCGCTGGCGCTCATTGCCCAGCGTTGCGGCTATGGCGACCAGAGTGCGATGACGCACGCCATGCGCAAGCTACGCGGCACTACACCCTCGGCTTACCGCAAGAGCTACCTGGCCTGAGCATCCTGCCCGGCACCGGGCGCGACCAGACATTGATCGAAGTAGCGTGCGAAATGCGCAAAATCGGGCGTGGCCATCCCGGCGCTCTTGGCGCGGTCATCCCAGCGCCGCAACCGCACCGCGTCGACCGCATGCGGGCGGTCGATGAAGGCGGCCGCCTGTTCCACATCGAAGACCCCGCCCTGCAGTTGCAGGCTACGCACGGAATCGGCCGACAGGGTCGAGAAATAGGTGGCATCAGTGGCGCACAGGTAGCGCTTGGCATCCACATGCAGCGCGATCGGTGCCAGCACGGCGTCGTTGAACACGCCCCGCAGGAAAGGCAGGATGCGGTACTGGTGCAGGTCATCGATGCCCGCCAGGGTCGGGGTCTGGCCCAGGTCTTCCAGCATGTGACCGAGATCGTGCAGCAGGCTGGCCACGATCAGGCTGTGGCCAGCGCCCTCCTGCTCGGCCAGCAGTGCGCATTGCAGCGCATGCTCCAGTTGCGTGACCGGCTCGCCGGTGTATTGGGTGTGCCCATGCCGTGCGAACAGCAGGGCGATGTCATCCAGGCTCAGGGCCATGGTGCGCCTCGTTCATGAAGGAAAATTCAGTCCGCCACTATAGTCCTCGCACATGGCGACGCCATGACATCGGCATCATCGTGTCAGCGGGCGGGCAAAAAAATGGCGGGCCCTGCGGCCCGCCAATCTTGCTACCTTGCGCTGCAGCTGCCGGCGAAGGCAGCCATCGGTCTTACTTCTTCAGGTCGTAGCGATCCAGTTCCATCACCTTGACCCAGGCCGCCACGAAGTCCTTGACGAACTTTTCCTTGGCATCGGCGCTGGCATAGACTTCGGCCAGGGCGCGCAGCACGGCGTTGGAACCGAACACCAGGTCGACGCGGCTGCCGGTCCACTTGACGGCGCCACTGGCGCGATCACGGCCTTCGAACTCTTCCTGCGCCGGCGAGGTGGACTTCCATTCGGTGCCCATATCCAGCAGGTTGACGAAGAAGTCGTTGGACAGCACGCCCACACGGCTGGTGAACACACCCTTGGTGCTGCCGCCGACAGTGTTGCCCAGCACGCGCAGGCCGCCGACCAGGACCGTCATTTCCGGCGCGGTCAGGGTGAGCTGTTGCGCCTTGTCGATCAGCATGTCTTCACCACGCACCGCATAACGCTGCTTCTGGAAGTTGCGGAAGCCATCGATGACCGGCTCCAGCGGTTCGAAGGAAGCGACGTCGGTCTGCTCCTGCGAGGCATCCACGCGACCGCCATGGAACGGCACGCTGACCGCCACGCCGGCATCCTGGGCGGCCTTCTCGACGGCGGCGCTACCGGCCAGCACGATCAGGTCGGCCAGCGAGACCTTCTTGCCACCCTGGTTGAAGGCGGACTGGATGCCTTCCAGCGTGGACAGCACCTTGGCCAGCTGGGCCGGCTGGTTGGCCGCCCAATCCTTTTGCGGGGCCAGGCGGATACGCGCACCGTTGGCACCACCGCGCTTGTCACCACCACGGAAGGTGGAAGCCGACGCCCAGGCGGTCGACACCAGTTCGGAGACCGTCAGTCCCGAGGCCAGTACCTTGGCCTTGAGCGCGCTGATGTCAGCGGCCTGCAGCGCCGGCGCATCGGCCTTGGGCAGCGGGTCTTGCCAGATCAGTTCTTCGGCTGGCACTTCCGGACCGAGGTAGCGTACACGCGGACCGAGGTCGCGGTGGGTCAGCTTGAACCAGGCGCGGGCAAAGACCTCGGCGAACTGGTCGGGGTTTTCCAGGAAGCGGCGCGAAATCTTTTCGTAGGCCGGATCGACGCGCAGCGACAGGTCGGTGGTCAGCATGGTCGGACGCAGCGGCGCGCCACCATGGGCGTGCGGGATCACCGCATCGGCGCCCTTGGCCACCCACTGGTGGGCGCCGGCCGGGCTCTTGGTCAGTTCCCATTCAAAATTGAACAGATTCTCGAAGAAGAAATTGCTCCACTGCGCCGGGGTCTGGGTCCAGGTCACTTCCAGGCCGGAGCTGATGGTGTCGCCGGCGGCACCGCTGCCGAAGCTGCTCTTCCAGCCCAGGCCCTGGCTTTCCAGGTCGCCACCTTCCGGTTCGCGGCCGACATGCTTGGCGTCTCCAGCACCGTGGGTCTTGCCGAAGGTGTGGCCACCGGCGATCAGGGCCACGGTTTCTTCGTCATCCATGGCCATGCGGGCGAAGGTTTCGCGGATGTCCTGGGCGGCGGCCAATGGGTCGGGATTGCCTTCCGGGCCTTCCGGGTTGACGTAGATCAGGCCCATCTGCACGGCGGCCAGCGGGTTTTCCAGGTTGCGGCCGGCCGGCGCGGTGCGCGCCTGTTCCTGGCCATGACGGTCGGCGTCGGCGGTGATTTCGCCGTGGGCGGCACCCGCCTTGCCCTTGCCGTAGCGGTCGTCGCCGCCCAGCCAGGTGGTCTCGGTCCCCCAGTAGACGTCCAGGTCCGGTTCCCATACGTCTTCACGGCCGCCAGCGTAGCCGAAGGTCTTGAAGCCCATGGTTTCCAGCGCCACGTTGCCGGTCAGGATCAGCAGGTCGGCCCAGGAAATCCTGTTGCCGTACTTTTGCTTGACCGGCCACAGCAGGCGGCGGGCCTTGTCCAGGTTGACGTTGTCGGGCCAGCTGTTGAGCGGCGCGAAGCGTTGCTGGCCGCGACCTGCACCGCCACGACCATCGCCGATGCGGTAGGTGCCGGCACTGTGCCAGGCCATGCGGATGAACAGCGGGCCATAGTGACCGAAGTCGGCCGGCCACCAGTCCTGGGAATCGGTCATGACCTTGGCCAGGTCAGCCTTGACGGCGGCCAGGTCCAGGCTCTTGAAGGCTTTTGCGTAGTTGAAATCCTCACCCATCGGGTTGGACTTGGAAGAATGCTGGGCCAGCAGGTCCAGGCGGAGCTGCTTGGGCCACCAGTCGCGGTTGCTGGTGCCGCCGCCGGCGGTATGGTTAAAGGGGCACTTGGCTTCATTCGACATTGCGTTCTCTCCTGTTGATCGACCCGATGGTCATGACGCCCGGACCGGGAAACGGGCATCTCTGTGGCCCCACCCGCGCGGCTGGGGTGAGGCGGCTTGGCATTGCGACATCAGGCTGACTGCGTTCTGCTACGGCGCGATGACGCCGTACTGCGGGGCCAGCTTCGCCTTGTCCCGGTCATGCTTGCGAAGAACCATTAATGTAATTCATCAAAAACAATCTGTTGATTGTCTTTTTGTATAACACCAGTCAATAAATCCAATCCCGCAAGTTCAGAATATGTGGATCAACAGTGTAGCCAAAGGCAAATCTTCCTGCAGGGTCTGGCCGTTTTTTCAATATGAGCCCGTGACCTCCATCCTTGTCCGGCAGGAGAGCTCCTGTCTGTGAGGAAGTGCGAATTTTGTCCTAATCACCTGTCCTTTCGGGCAGCTGACCCACACAGCGAGAACCGCCCCACCCGGCAAGAAAATACGAGTATCGCAATGATTCAGGTCAACCATTCCCGAGATGAATCGTTCTTGGAGCGCTGCCCCGTGTCGGGCGGTCCCCCATTTCCTCCACATTACAAGAACCATCATGACGGAAGCCACCGAAAACCTGGAACACGCCGAGCACGCCCATGCCTCCGGCAACAAGAAGCTGGCCCTGCTCATCGCCATCCTGGCGCTGGTGCTGGCGATCACCGAAACCATGTCCAAGTCCTACCAGACCGAGGTCATCCTGAAGCATCAGGAAGCGGCCAACCTGTGGTCCTTCTTCCAGGCCAAGTCGGTGCGTGGCAATGCGGCGCAACTGGCCAAGCAGCAGTTGACGCTGCTGGGCAACCCCAAGGATGAACGGGTAAATTCGGCCATCGCCAAGCTGGACGACGCCATCGCCCATTACGACAGCGACGAGAAGAGCGGCGAAGGCAAGAAGGAACTGGCGCACAAGGCGCGCGAGGCCGAACATGAGGCCCATGGCTACATGGAAAAATACGAGAAGATGGAAATGGCCGCCGGCATGCTGCAAGTGGCCATCGTGCTGGCCTCGGCCACCATCATCACCGGCGTGGCGGTGCTGGCCTACCTGTCCATGGGCATCGGCGTGGTGGCCCTGGCCTTTGTCGGGGCGGGACTGTTCGGCACGGTGATCTGAGCCTGCCCCCTGCCCCTGCAAGCGAACGCCGGCCGAGTGCCGGCGTTTGCATTTTCGCCCGCCCGTTCTAGCCCGTTCTAGCCCGTTCTAGCCCGTTCTTTCACGTTCGGCGCAAGGCGGATGCATGGGTCCGCAGTCCTGCACAATAAAACCGTAGCCCACAACAATTCAGCCCTGAGCGACTGCGGCATACTGCCAGCCTCTGCAAACCTGTCGTGGCACGACCACACCTGATTCATGCGTTCCAACACGATCCTGCAAGGTATTTTCTACGGCACGCTGGCCGGCGCCGCCTGGGGCCTGGTCTTCCTGGCGCCGGAACTGACCCGCGCCTTCTCGCCCTGGCAACTGACGGCCGGCCGCTATTTGGCCTATGGCCTGTTCGCCGCCGTGCTGATCGCACCGCGCCTGCGCAAGCTGCTACCCCATCTGGGTCGCGCCGAATGGCGGGCCCTGGTGTGGCTGAGCCTCTTGGGCAATGTGGTGTATTACGTGTTCCTGGCCAGCGCCGTGCAACTGGGCGGCATGGCGATGACCTCGCTGGTGATCGGCTTCCTGCCGGTGGCGGTGAGCATCATCGGCAGCCGTTGCCACGGTGCGCTGCCCCTGCGCAAGCTGGTGCCGTCCCTGGCGCTGGGCCTGGCAGGCATCGCCTGCGTGGCGTGGCAGTCGCTGGGGAGTGGCACCGTGGGTGCCAGCACTGGTGGGTTCGGGGATGGCCTGATCGGCTTCTTCTGCGCGCTGGCCGCGCTGGTCTCGTGGACCACCTACGCGGTCGGCAACAGCCGCTGGCTGGGGCGCCTGCAGGCGATCTCGGCGCATGACTGGAACCTGCTGATCGGTGTGGTCACCGGCCTGTTGTCGCTGTTCGTGGCAGTACCGGCCTTCACGATCATGCTGCAACCGCATCCACAAAGTGAATGGTGGCACTTCATCGGCGTGTCGGCGGGGGTGGCGATCTTTGCCTCGCTGTTCGGCAATGCCTGCTGGAACAAGGCCAGCCGGCTGCTGCCGCTGACCATGATCGGCCAGATGATCCTGTTCGAAACCCTGTTCGCGCTGCTGTATGGCTTCCTGTGGGAACAGCGCTGGCCGACCCTGCTGGAAATCGCGGCCATGGTACTGGTCACGGCCAGCGTCCTGCTATGCGTGTCCGCGCACCGGGTCGATGAGGGCGGCGGACACTGAGGGCTGACGGCCTGCAGTTCACCCGGCTGCGGCAGCGATATCGGCCTGTGCGGCCAGCTTCTTCAACACATGGGCGGCCGCCACCAGGCCAAAGGTAGCGGTCACCACCATGGCCGAGCCAAAGCCGGCGCAATTGAGGCCAGTAACACCGGCTTGCGTGCTGTCGGCGGCATCCTCGCCGACATCCATGTCTTCGGCCGGAGCGACCTCGCAAACCTCACCCTCGGTCAACTCGGGGAAGCGCAGGGGTTCGGTGGAGAACACGGCATCGATGTGGAACTTGTTCTTCGTCCCGCGCGGAAAGCCGTGCTGCGAGCGCAGGCGCTTGCGCACCTTGGCCAGCAGCGGTTCCTGCTCGGTGCGGCAAAGATCGCGGATTTCAATCTGCGTGGGATCGATCTGGCCGCCGGCACTGCCAATGGTGACCATGGGCATGCCGTTCTTGCGGCACCAGGCGATCATGGCGACCTTGGCCGGGACGTTGTCGATGGCATCGATGACATAGTCGAAACGGCCGCCGCCCAGCATCTGCTCCACATTCTCGGGATCGACGAAATCCTCCACCTCGGTCACCACGCAGGTCGGATTGATCTGCCGGATACGCTCATGCAGGGCCGTGACCTTGGCCTTGCCCAGGGTCTCGGTGAGGGCGTGGATCTGGCGGTTGACGTTGGATTCGGCCAGGTTGTCCAGGTCGATCAGGGTGAGATGGCCGATGGCGCTGCGCGCCAGTGCCTCGACGATCCACGATCCCACGCCCCCTACCCCGACCACGCACACCCGCGCCCGGCCAAAGCGTTGCAGGGCGGCGGCGCCATACAGGCGGGCCACGCCGCCGAAGCGGCGTTCATAGTCGATATCGTGCAGGTCGGTGGATGTGCTCATGATCAAAAAAACGTCATTCGGTGATGCGATAGGGTGAAATAAAGCATTATCCCGGCTTTATGGGATTCTCATGAAAAAGGGCCGCAGCGCGAACGCTGCGGCCCTTATTTTCGGAGGCGCGGGATCAGACCACGGCGCCGCCGTTCTCGTCCTTGACCTTGACCGGCTTGATCAGGTCTTCGCGCTTGACGCCCAGCCACATGGCCAGGGCGGCGGCGACGAACACCGACGAATAGATACCGAACAGGATGCCGATGGTCAGCGCCAGGGCGAAGTAGTGCAGCGTCGGGCCACCGAAGAAGAACATCGCCAGCACCATCATTTCGGTGCTGCCGTGGGTGATGACGGTACGCGACATGGTGCTGGTGATGGCGTGGTTCAACACTTCCGGCGCGGACAGCTTGCCGAAGCGGCGATCACGGAAGGCTTCACGCACCCGGTCGAAGACCACCACCGATTCGTTGACCGAATACCCCAGCACGGCCAGGATGGCGGCCAGCACGGTGAGCGAGAATTCCCACTGGAAGAAGGCGAAGAAGCCCAGGATGATGATGATGTCGTGCAGGTTGGCGATCACCGCCGCCACCGCGAACTTCCATTCGAAGCGGAAGGCCAGGTAGATCACGATGCCCAGCACCACCATGCCCAGCGCCAGCAGGCCGTCATGGGCCAGCTCGTCACCCACCTGCGGACCGACGAATTCCACCCGTTGCAGGCGCACGTCCGGGTCTTCCGCCTTGAGCGCGGTATTGACCTTCTCGCTCTGCTGGCTGGCATTCACGCCGGCCTGCGCGGGCAGGCGGATCATCACGTCCTGGGCGGTGCCAAAGCTTTGTACCAGGGTGTCGCGATAACCCAGTCCTTCAATGGACTTGCGGATCTTTTCCAGGTCCGCCGGCTTGTTGTAGGCCACTTCCATGACCGTGCCGCCAGTGAATTCGATGGAGAAGTGCAATCCCTTGGAGAACAGGAAGAACACCGCGGCCACGAAGGTCAGCGCCGAGATCGCATTGAAGATCAGGGCGTGACGCATGAAGGGAATATCTTTTTTGATGCGGAAAAATTCCATCACTATCCTTTCGGTGCCGGTCGCGTCACGATGGTGGCGACCGGCTCAAATCTGGCTGGGCTGCTGTTTCGGGTGAGCAGGCGCTTACTTGACGTCGCGCTTGGCGGAAGCCTTGCCGGAGGTGGAGAGCACCTCACCTTCCGGCTTCCAGATCTGGCCGATGGCCAGGCCCGTCAGGCGCTTCTTGCGGCCATACCAGAGGTTGACCACACCGCGCGAGAAGAACACGGCCGAGAACATCGAGGTCAGGATGCCCAGGCAGTGCACCACGGCAAAGCCGCGAATGGCGCCGGAACCGAAGATCAGCAGCGCCAGGCCGGCGATCAGGGTGGTCACGTTGGAGTCGAGGATGGTCGCCCAGGCGCGGTCGAAACCGGCGGCGATGGCAGCCTGGGGTGAATTGCCGGCGCGCAGTTCTTCACGGATGCGTTCGTTGATCAGCACGTTGGAGTCGATCGCCATGCCCAGTGCCAGCGCGATGGCGGCGATACCCGGCAGGGTCAGCGTCACCTGCAGCGTCGACAGCAGCGCCACCAGCAGCAGCACGTTCACCGACAGCGCCAGGGCGCTGAAGAAACCGAACAGCTGGTAGTAGATCATCATGAAGATGGCCATCGCCAGGAAGCCGTAGAGCACCGAGTCGAAGCCCTTCTTGATGTTGTCGGCGCCCAGTTGCGGGCCGATGGTGCGTTCCTCGATGATGTCCATCGGTGCGGCCAGGGAGCCGGCGCGCAGCAGCAGGGCCAGGTCGCTCGCGCCCTCGGGCGAACCCATGCCGGTGATCTGGAAGCGCGAACCGAGTTCGGAACGGATGGTGGCTACGGTCAGGACTTCGCCCTTGCCCTTTTCGAACAGGACGATGGCCATGGCCTTGCCCACCTTGTCGCGGGTGGCTTCGCGCATCTTGCGGCCGCCGTCGCCGTTCAAGTCGATACTGACCGCCGGCTGGTGGTTTTCATCGAAGCTGGCCGAGGCGTTGGAGATGTAGTCGCCGGTCAGCACCGGTTCCTTGTTCAACACCACCGGGGCGCCCTTGCCGATCTTGAACAGTTCGGAGCCGAAGGGGATGGCCGAGGTTTCTTCGGTGCCACGGACCACGCTCTCGTCGACCATGCGCACTTCCAGGGTGGCGGTGCGGCCGATGATGTCCTTGGCGCGCGAGACGTCCTGCACGCCCGGCAGCTCGACCACGATGCGGTCGGCGCCCTGGCGCTGGATCAGCGGCTCGGCCACACCCAGCTCGTTGACGCGCTTGGACAGGGTGCTGATGTTCTGCTTGACGCCGTCTTCCTGGGTCTGCTTGATGGCTTCCGGACGCAAGGTGCCGACCAGCTTGAGGTCGTCGCCGGTACCGGCGTCGGTCAGCAGCATTTCCTGCAACTCGCCCAGCGCAGCGCGGGCCTTGCTGCGGGTATCGGCGTCACGGAAGGAAATCTCGATGCTGTCGCCGTTGCGGTTGATGCCGCTGTGGCGGATGTTCTTGTCGCGCAGCAGGCCGCGCACGCTGGCTTGCAGACCTTGCAGACGCTTGTTGACGATGGCCTTGACATCGACCTGCATCAGGAAGTGCACGCCGCCGCGCAAGTCCAGGCCCAGGTACATCGGGAAGGCGTGCAGGCTCTGCAACCACTGCGGAGTATTGGGCAGCAGGTTGAAGGCGACGATGTAGGTCGGGTCGCTGGGGTCGGTATTGAGTTCCTTTTCCAGCAGGGCCTTGGCCTTGAACTGGATGTCGGTGGAGGCGAAACGCGCGCGCACCGAGGGCTGCGAACCGGTGTTGTCGAACGCCACACTCTCTGCGCCGAGATTGCCTTGTTTCAGGATCTGATCCACCCGGCCGGCTACGGCGGGTTCGACCTTCAGGGTCGACTTGGCGCTGCTGATCTGCACCGCGGGGGACTCACCGAAGAAGTTCGGGACGGTATAGATCACGCCGAACAGCAGGGCCAGGACGATCAGTGCGTATTTCCAGAGAGAGTAACGATTCATGGTCTTGTGCTTCGTGCTTGCGGGAGAGGACGGCAGGGACCTGCCGCCCTGTTCAGAACCCGGGTGGAAAAACCGCAGGGTTCTAACAAGATGGGCGCATCAGCGATGCGCCCATGGGTTCGACGGCATGCGGGCCGACAGAACCGGTCAGGCCATTACAGGCCCTTGATGGTGCCCTTCGGCAGCAGGGTGGTGACTGCGCCCTTTTGCACGACCACTTCGGTACCTTCAGCCACTTCGATGGTGATGTAGCCATCGGCCACCTTGGTGATGCGACCCAGCATGCCACCGGAAGTGACCACTTCGTCGCCCTTACCCAGGGCATCCATCATGGATTTCTGTTCTTTCTGACGCTTCATCTGCGGGCGGATCATCAGGAAGTACAACACCACGAACATCAGGATGATCGGCAGGAAGCTGGCCAGGTTGCCCATCGCGCCACCAGGGGCTGCTGCGGCCGTTTGCGCGTATGCGTCGGAAATAAACACGTAAGGCTCCAAAGGTTGATTAAAAATAGCCCTGCATTCTAGCACTGCACCAGCGCTATGACGCCAAATCGGGACGTCTTGCAGCAGATCAAGGGAGAAATGGCTATTTTCATGGCCGGCGCCGTGGATGGGCGCGCAGCAGGAGCCGCCGTGGCGGGCGGGATCAGGACCGGTCGGGAATCAGGTCGAGAATCAGGTCGGAAATCAGGTCAGGAATGCGGTCGGCGATCAGTACACCACCAGCACCGAGCGTTCGCGCTGGTTCACCAGCAGCAGTGCCCGTCCATCCGGGCTGCCGGCCATCACCCCGCCGCAGGTATTGGAGACGGCAGCGGTGCCGTTGACGATCTGCACCACCACATTGCAGCGCGTGGGCACGACGGCCGAGACAGCCAGACGCGCCGTGGTGGCGGCCTGCAACTGCTGGCGAGACCAACTGCACAGCACCAGTGCCACGATCAGCAGCATGGCGCTCCAGCGCAGCAGATGCGGACGGGCCAGCGCCTTCGAGGAGGGATTGTTCATATCGCAGGTTCCTTGCCTTTGGATGGGCTACTGCATTTTTCGACGATGAATCAATTTTAAATAAATTTACCGATTAAATCAATTAAATTAATTTGACAACACAAATCAATGTAGTTGATTTTTTTACCATCGATTGTCGTTCCATTGGCAGCAGAGCGGCTTCTCCAAAGGCCTCTCGGCTTACAGCCATCAAATCTGACAACTTCTTCCTGCTGATTCCTGACGACAGTCCGTGGCTAGAATGCGAACGAATAAAGCAATTTTCACAATTTGTTAATTCAATTCGTTATAATTGATTTCAATATCCTGGACCAGGGGCGGGCGATTCCGCACCCCCTCACCCCTCCCAGCCACCATCGGAGTCAAAGAACCATGGAGAACATTTCGTGAGACCAGCGGCAGCCCATCCATCCGCCCCGCGCGACGGGCGCGCCCTGCTGCTGCTGTCGGAAGCCTGCTTTGCGGGATTGGCCGTGGTCGCGCTATGGCAGACCGACCTGCCACCCTGGCTCACGCTGGGGCTGCTGGCGCTGTGGGCGGTACGGGCGCTGATCCTGCTGCGCTTCATGCGAGAGAATCGACGTGCAGCCCGCCACCTGGTACTGGCCAAGGAGGCCGCCGACCACGCCATGCTGACCCGGGGTGCATTCCTCTCGACCATGAGTCACGAAATCCGTACGCCCATGAATGCCGTGCTGGGCATGGCCGGACTATTGCGCAGCACGCGCCTGGACACCCAGCAGAGCGAGTTCGCCAAGGCCATCGAGGATTCGGCCAACGCGCTGCTGGGCATCGTCAACGACGTGCTGGATTTTTCCAAGATCGATGTCGGCAAGATGGATATCGCGGTGGTCGAGTTCGACCTCCTGGAAACAGTGGAAGCCAGTGCGGAGGCCCTTTCCTTCAAGGCGCGGGAAAAGCAGGTGCGCCTGCTGGCGCACGTGGACCCGCGCCTGCCGCCCAGGCTGCTGGGCGACCCCGGCCGCATCCGCCAGATCCTGCTCAACCTGCTGGGCAATGCGCTCAAATTCACCCAGGTGGGCGAGGTGGTGCTGCGGGTGCAGGCGCTGCACGTGGCGGGTGACCACTGCCGACTGCGCTTCGAAGTGCGCGACAGCGGCATCGGCATGGACCAGGACACGCTGCGTCGCCTGTTCTCCCCCTTTTCGCAGGCAGACAGTTCGGTGACCAGACAATATGGCGGCACCGGTCTGGGCCTGTCGATCTGCAAGCGGCTGGTGGAGCTGATGGGAGGCAATATCGGCGTCGACAGCAGTCCCGGCGCCGGTTCCTGCTTCTGGTTCGAACTGGGCATTCCGGTGGCGCAGTCGTCGGTCTTGCCGGGCAGAACGGCTGCGACCAAAAAGCGACAGGTGGCCCTCATCGAAACCCACGACGCCAGCGCCGCCATGCTGCACGAGTACCTGCGCGCTGCCGGACTGGAGACGGTGCGCTACGGTAGTGCCAGCGACGCGCTGGCGGCCCTGACCGGACCGTTGGCCACGACCCTGGGGATCGATGCCGTCATCATCAGTTCGGAGGTACGCGACATGGCGGCTCCACTGGTGCTGGCGCAGCTACAGTCCACTCGACCGACGATGACGTGCGTCTTGCTTGACCACGGCGTACACGGCCTTAATATAGACGGATCATCAACACCGCCCCCACCCACGGTATTGCAGTTGCCGCTGCGCAAGCAGCAGCTGCTACGCGCGGTGATGGGCGAGATCGATGCCAGGGAGCCGCTGGTCGATGCAACGCCAGCAATGCTGGCGCGCTCGACCGGGCTGCAGGGGCCGCAGGAGGGATTGGGCCTGCTGCTGGTGGAAGACAACGTCATGAACCAGAAGGTGGCGGTGTACCAGCTCAATGCCATGGGCTACGCGGTCGAGATCGCCTCCAATGGTGCGGAGGCGCTGGAAAAGCTGGCGCAGCGCAACTATGCGCTGATCCTGATGGATTGCCAGATGCCGGTCCTGGATGGCTACGAAACCACGCGCCGCATCCGGCGCATGCAGGGTGAGCTGATGCATACCCCGATCGTCGCGATGACCGCCAATGCCATGGCCGGTGATCGCGAACAATGCCTGGAGGCGGGTATGGACGATTATCTGACCAAGCCCTTGCTGCGCTCGCAACTGGCGGCGATGCTGGAGTATTACCTGCCCCCGGCGGCGCAGGAGGGCAACGACGCGCAACAGACCTTGCCGATGATCGACGCGGCCCGGTTGCAGGAACTCTTCGGTGAGGACACCGGGCTGGCTGGCGACATGCTGGACCTGTTCGTCGAACACACCGGCCCGGTGATGGAAGAGCTGGCGCGCCACTGCGCCGCCACCGAACCCTTGCTGGGCGAGATCCAGGCCTTGGGTCATCGCCTGGCCGGCAGTTGCCTGAACCTGGGGATACAGGCGCTGGGTCAGTTGGGACGTCAGATGGAAATCGCTGCCCGCCAGGGGGAACTGGCGCAGGTACGCGCGCTGGCCGGGGAATGCGCCATTGCGTTCTCCGCCCTGCGTGATCACATACAACAGAGGGGCCGGGGGAGCACATGAAAATACTGATCGTCGACGACGACAAGACCAATCTTTCACTTTTCACGCACATGCTGGCGCAGTTGCCCGATACCAGCATCAGCACCTGTCCCGATGCCTATGAGGCGCTGGACTGGTGCGGCTCGCACGAGCCCGACCTGATCCTGCTGGACTACATGATGCCGGGCATGGATGGTCTGGGCTTCCTGTCGCGCTTTCGCGCCATGCCGGGCCAGGAAATGACACCGGTCATCATGATCACCGCCGACATGGGCCTGCAGGTACGCCACCAGGCGCTGCAGATGACGGCCAACGATTTCCTCTCCAAACCGGTGAACCGGGTGGAACTCCTGGCGCGGGTCAAGAACATGCTGGCCATGCGCAAGTCGCAGCTGGCCATGAGCCAGAAGATCGAACACCTGGCCGAGGAAGTGGAACAGAAGTCGCACCAGAGCAATACCCTGGCGCTGAATTCCATGGACCTGCTGGCGCGCGCGGCCGGCTATCGCGACCCGGAGACCGGCGAGCACCTGCTGCGCATGTCCAACTACACCCGCATCATCGCCGCGCAGATGGGTCTGCCCCAGGAAGAACAGGACCTGCTGTTCAGTGCGGCGCCGATGCACGACATCGGCAAGATGGGCATTCCCGACCATATCCTGCTCAAACCCGGACGGCTGGATGAGGAAGAGCTCAAGGTCATGCGCCTGCATGCCCAGATCGGCGCCGACATTCTGCGCGACAGCCCTTCCCCGCTGCTGCAGACGGCCTCGCAGATCGCCCGCACCCATCATGAGAAGTGGGATGGCAGCGGCTACCCGAACGGTCTCAAGGGCGAGGACATCCCGCTCTACGGCCGCATCGTGGCCGTGGCCGACGTGTTCGATGCGCTGACCTCGACGCGCCCCTACAAAAAAGGCTGGAACCTGGAAGACGCCTCGCGCTATCTGCGCGACAATGCCGGCACCCACTTCGACCCGCGCTGCGTAGACGCCTTCTTCGCCGGCTGGGACGATGTGCTTGATATCCACAACCGCTACCAGGAAAGCAAATGATGCTGACCTTCATTGAACCGACCCTGTTCGAGAAGCTCAGGAGCGCCCAGGCCCTGCCTTCGCCGGGCGGGGTGCGCCTGACCATCATGCGCCTGTGCGCGCAGGACGATCCCGACATGGCCGAACTGATCCACCTGGTGCAGGCCGATCCGGCCCTGTCCGGGCGCATCATCCGCATCGTCAACGTGCTCAATGCGCACCGGGTACGACCGATCGCCTCGGTCAGCATGGACAGCATGCTGCTGGTGGGCCTGCAGGCGGTACGCCAGCTGGCCCTGGCGCTGTCGCTGGCCGAGACCACGGCGCCGGCCTCCTGCACCAACTTCAAGCTGCCGGCCTTCTGGGCCTACAGCTTTGCCATGGCCTGCAGCGCCCAGGCCATCAGCGGACATACCCGGGTGGCGCCGCTGGGCGAGATGTTTACCACGGGGCTGCTGGCCAACATCGGCAAGCTGACCCTGGCCTCGGCGCATCCGACCGGATATTCCTCGCTGCTGCCACGCGCGCTGGAGCCATCGGCCCAGCTGGCGATGGAGCAATCGCTGTTCGGCTTCAACCACCTCAACATCGCTGCAGCCCTGATGCAGGACTGGAAGATTCCGGAACTGTTCTGCGACGCCGTCCTACACTACGAGGCGCCGAGCCTGCCCGAGGCCTTGCCGGCGCCGCGTCCGCTGGAAATCATCTGGACCCTCTACCTGTCGTCGGCGATGGCCGAACTGGGCTGCGGCGCACCGCAACTGGCCGAGGCCGCGCTGCAGAGAATCGCCACGGCGCTGCCGCAACTGCAGCTGGCACCGCACGATTTCCCCGAGCTCTACCAGCAGGCCGGCGAAGACTGGCAGGACTGGACCCAGACCATGCACATCGCCGGCAAGGCGCTCTGGCAAGGGCTGCCGGCGCAGGTCCACGACCGGCTGCTGCGCCTGCAACAAACCGGCAACGACGACGATGCTGCAGCTTGAACAACTGCTGCTCAGTGAGGCACCCGACGCCTATGTCCTGATGGACATGCAAGGCCGGGTGATCTACTGGAACCGCTGCGCTGAACAGATCTTCGGTTATGCCGCCCAGGAAGTGATGAGCCAGCATCTCTCGGACTTCATCGTTCCGCCCGAACGGCGGCTGGAGGAAGACCGCGTCTTTGCCGATACCATCAGCCTGGGGCGGGCCGAGTGCCAGTCCATCCGGCGTCGCAAGGATGGCTCGCTGCTGCACCTGTCGGTGTCCAACAAGCTGTTGCGCGACGAGCAGGGCCATCCGCAATACGTCCTGTCCTGCAAGCGCGATATCAGCCAGGCCACCGTGCTGCGCGACATCAGCCTGATCGCCGCCAGCGTGCACGGCCTCTACGATTCGCTGCCGGACGGCATCGTCGTAGTCAACGCGCTGGACCGCATCGTGCTGGCCAACCGCCGGGCCGGCGAATTGTTCGACTGGGAGGTGGCCGAGCTGACCGGCTGCGCCATCGATGTGCTCATTCCGCAGCGCTTTCTGGCCATGCACGCGCAGAACCTGGTGACCTACCTGAACCATGCCGCCGCCCCGGCCCACAACCCCACACCCGACCTGTGTGGATTGAAGCGCAATGGCAGCGAGTTCCCGGTCGACGTCAGCCTCAGTCCGCTGGTGGTGGAAGGCGAGACCTTCCTGCTGATCGCGGTGCGCGACATCAGCGACCGCAAGCGCATCGAAGAAGACCTGGCCGAAAAGAACCGCGCCCTGCAGGAAGCCATGGAGTCGCGCAACCGCTTCCTGGCCAATACCTCGCATGAACTGCGCACCCCGCTCAATGCCATCCTCGGCTTCACCGACATCCTGCTCACCCGCATGGGTGGCCCGCTGACGCTGGAACAGGAACAGCAGTTGCAGACCGTGCACGACAGCGCCGAGCACCTGCTGGGGCTGATCACCAGCCTGCTGGATGTCTCGCGCATGGAGACCGAGGACGCCGACCTGATTCCCGAAGCCCTGCTCTGTTCGCAACTGATCGATGAAACGGTGGCCGCGCTGCGGCCTGCCGCTGCGAAGAAGGGCTTGCTGCTGGAAGTGCAACCGGCGACAGGGGAAACCGTGATCCACACCAACCGTCGGGCGCTGGCGCAGATCCTGCTGAACCTGGTGGGCAATGCCATCAAGTTCACCGAGCACGGGCAGGTCCAGGTGCGATGGCACCAGCAGCCGCACGACGGCAGCACCATCACCTTCATCGAGGTGCAGGATAGCGGCTGCGGCATCAGCGAGCAGGATCAGCAGAAACTGTTTCGTGCCTTCACCCAGCTCGATGCCTCGGCCTCACGCAAGCACGATGGCATGGGCCAGGGCCTGTACCTGAGCCAGAAGCTGGCACACCTGATGGGAGGCGCCATCAGCGTGCAGAGCCAGGTAGGCCAGGGGAGTCGCTTCACGCTGTGCCTGAAGCAGAAAACGGCCGGAAACTGAGGTCCGGCGGGGATGGCTTGGTTGACGACCGGCATGGGATATGAACAATCCTTCCCAAACCTTGCACGATTGCGCTCGCCCTTTGCACCGGCCCGCGCCGGGTTGAATCAGTCCACGCCGCGGGCGCGGTCTTCCTTGAATTTCTTGACGAAGTCCTGGAAGGTGCCGGCGTCGATGGCGTCGCGCATCTCCTGCATCAGCTGCAGGTAGTAATGCAGGTTGTGCACGGTATTCATGCGCGCCCCGAGGATTTCGCCGGCGCGGTGCAGGTGATGCAGGTAGGCGCGCGAGAAGTTCTTGCAGGCGTAGCAGTCGCAGGTCTCGTCGAAGGGACGGTCGTCGTTCTTGTACTTGGCGTTCTTGATCTTGACGTCGCCGTAGCGGGTGAAGATCCAGCCGTTGCGCGCATTGCGGGTGGGCATGACGCAGTCGAACATGTCCACGCCATTGGCCACGCCTTCGACCAGATCCTCGGGCGTGCCCACCCCCATCAGGTAGTGCGGCTTGTCAGCCGGCAGGCGCGGGCCGACGTGTTCCAGCACGCGCATCATGTCTTCCTTGGGCTCGCCCACCGACAGGCCGCCGATGGCGAAGCCGTCGAAACCCAGTTCTTCCAGCCCGGCCAGGGATTCGTCGCGCAAGCCTTCGAACATGCCACCCTGGACGATGCCGAAGAGCGCATTGGGATTCTCGCCGCGATCGAATTCATCCTTGGAACGCTTGGCCCAGCGCAGCGACATGCGCATGGACTTGCCGGCCTCTTCACGGGTGGCCGGACGGCCATCGATCTCGTAGGGCGTGCATTCGTCGAACTGCATGACGATGTCCGAATTGAGCACGCGCTGGATCTGCATCGAAATCTCCGGCGACAGGAACAGGCGGTCGCCGTTGATGGGCGAGGCGAAATGCACGCCCTCTTCGGTGATCTTGCGCATCTCCCCCAGCGAAAACACCTGGAAGCCGCCGGAGTCGGTCAGGATGGGCTTGTCCCAGCCGATGAACTTGTGCAGGCCGCCGAACTTGCTGACCACTTCCAGGCCGGGACGCAGCCACAGGTGGAAGGTATTGCCGAGGATGATCTGGGCGTTGATTTCCTTCAGTTCCAGCGGCGACATGGCCTTGACCGAACCATAGGTGCCGACCGGCATGAAGATGGGGGTCTCGACGGTGCCGTGGTTCAGTTTGACGCGACCGCGACGGGCACGGCCGTCGGTCTTCAGGAGGGTGAATTCCAGCATGGGGTTCTCTGTTTCTCTCGATGATTCAGGTACGGGTCAGCAACATGGCGTCGCCATAGCTGAAGAAACGGTATTGCTGCGCGATCGCATGGGCGTAGGCGGCGCGGATGTGCGCATAGCCGGCGAAGGCCGAGACCAGCATCAGCAAGGTCGACTTGGGCAGGTGGAAGTTGGTCACCAGCAGGTCGACGGTCTTGAAGGTATAGCCGGGCGTGATGAAGAGTTGCGTGTCGTCGCTGCCGGCCTTGAGTTCGCCGCTCTGCGAACCCGACTCCAGCGCCCGCATGCTGGTGGTGCCCACGGCGACGACGCGCCCGCCGGCGGCCTGGGTGGCGCGCACGGCGGCCACCGTCTCGGGCGAGATGGTGTACCACTCGCTGTGCATCTTGTGCTGGGACAGGTCTTCCACCCGCACCGGCTGGAAGGTACCGGCGCCTACGTGCAGGGTCACGAAGGCCTGGCTGACGCCGCGCGCGGTCAGTTGCGCCAGCAGCGCCTGGTCGAAGTGCAGGCCGGCGGTGGGCGCGGCGACCGCGCCGGGCTCCTTGGCATAGACCGTCTGATAGCGGGTTTCGTCGTAGGCGTCGGCTTCGTGATCAATGTAGGGCGGCAAGGGCAGGCTGCCGTATTGCTCCAGCAGTTCGAAGGCGTCAGCCGGGAAGTGCAGCGTATAGAACTCGCCGAAACGTTCACCTACCGTGACATCGAAGGCATCGGCCAGGCGGATGCGGCTGCCCGGTGGCGGCGATTTGGAAGCACGTACCTGGGCGTGCACGGTACGCGGATCGAGGATGCGCTCAACCAGGGCCTCGATCTTGCCGCCGGTTTCCTTCACGCCGAACAGGCGCGCCTTGATCACGCGGGTGTCGTTGAAGACCAGCAGGTCGCCGGGCTGCAGCAGGTCGACGATGTCGGAAAAACGGCGGTCGGTCAGTTGCGCGCCTTGCACCTGCAACAGGCGCGAGGCACTGCGCTCGGCCAGCGGAGTCTGGGCGATCAGCTCGGGAGGGAGATCGAAATCGAAGTCGGAAAGAGAGTACATGCTTGCAAAATAATGATGGCGGCGGCCTCGGGGGCGACCAGTGCAAAAACGCAATCGCGGGCAACAACGAAAGCGAGAACGCGGTCGGGTCCGGCAGCCGTCCCCGGCAAGAAGTGTTGCCGGCGGGATTGATACTGTAAATATTCACAGTAAAATAGCGTAACCCGCTATTTTACGCTGTCTGCGCGTTTTTCCCATCTCCGCGTGCGACTAGTGTACCTATGGCAATCCGACTATCCGACCGCTGACCGCATGCCCGCTACCGCGAAGAAAACCAGCTCGCCGGCTTCGAAGAAAAAAGCCGCGCCCGCCGCCAAGCCTGCCGCCAAGCCCGAAAACAAGCTGGCCAAGCTGGGCCTGCACAATGACATGGACCTGGTGCTGCACCTGCCGCTGCGCTACGAGGACGAGACCACCCTCTTGAGCATCGGCGAGGCCTCCCTGCGTGGCCTGCAGACGGTGCAGGTCGAAGGCGTGGTAACGGCCTGCGAAGTGCAGTTCCGGCCGCGCCGGCAATTGATCGTGACGGTGGGCGACGACAGCGGCCAGTTGACCCTGCGCTTCATCAACTTCTATGGCAGCCAGACCAAGCAGTTGGCCGAAGGCACCCGGGTGCGGGTGCGCGGCGAGTTGCGGCATGGCTTCTTCGGGCCCGAGATGGTCCATCCTTCCTACAAGGTGGTCAACGAAGGAGCGCCATTGCCGGACGTGCTTACGCCGGTCTACCCTGCCGGCGAAGGCCTGTCACAGGCCTATCTGCGCAAGGCCATTGCCAATGCCATGAGCCGCCTGGACTGGAGCGATACGCTGCCCCCCTCGATGTTGCAGACCCTGGACCTGGCCGCCTTCGAGCCGTCGGTGCGACTGCTGCACAACCCGCCCCCGGACGTGGACGAACACGCTCTGATCGAGAAATCCCACCCGGCCTGGCTGCGCATGAAGTTCGATGAACTGCTGGCGCAGCAGCTCTCGCTCAAGCGCGCCCAGGCAGCGCGGCGCGCCAAGACCTCGCGGGCCTTGCCGGTGACCGGACGCATCACTACGGAATTGACCAAGGTCCTGCCCTTCCAGCTGACCGGGGCACAGCAGCGCGTGCTGGAGGAAATCCGCGCCGACCTGCGCCAGTCCTTCCCCATGCAGCGCCTGCTGCAGGGCGATGTGGGCAGCGGCAAGACCGTGGTGGCGGCGCTGGCAGCGGCCCAGGCCATCGACAGCGGTTGCCAGGCCGTGCTGATGGCGCCTACCGAAATCCTGGCCGAGCAGCACTTCCGCAAGATCGCGGCCTGGCTGGAGCCGCTGGAAGTGGGCGTGGCCTGGCTTTCCGGCAGCCAGAAGAAAAAGGAAAAGACCGAGGCCCTGGCCCATATCGAGTCCGGTGCGGCGCGCCTGGTCATCGGTACCCATGCACTGATCCAGGACACGGTGCAGTTCGAGAACCTGGGGCTGGTGATCGTGGACGAGCAGCATCGTTTCGGCGTGGGCCAACGCCTGGCGCTGCGCAACAAGAGCTTCAATCCGGAGGACCGCGATGCAGCCGCCGTGCCGCATCAGTTGATGATGTCGGCCACGCCCATTCCACGCACGCTGGCCATGACCTATTACGCCGACCTGGAAGTGTCGGTGATCGACGAGCTGCCGCCGGGCCGCTCGCCGATCGTCACCCGCGTGATCGATCAGAACCGCCGGGACGAAGTGATCGAACGGGTGCATGCGGCGGCGCTGGAAGGCAAGCAGATCTACTGGGTCTGCCCCTTGATCGAGGAGTCGGAGGCGCTGCAGCTGCAGACCGCCACCGATACCCATGCGGCGCTGTCGGCGGCCTTGCCGGACCTCACCATCGGACTGGTCCACGGGCGCATGAAACCGGTGGAAAAACAGATCGTCATGGAAGGTTTCACGCGCGGCGCCATTCATCTGCTGGTGGCGACCACCGTCATCGAGGTGGGTGTGGATGTGCCCAATGCGTCTCTGATGGTGATCGAGCATGCGGAGCGTTTCGGACTGTCGCAATTGCACCAGTTGCGCGGACGGGTCGGGCGCGGTTCGGCCGCCAGCGCCTGCCTGCTGCTGTACCAGGGACCGCTGGGCGGCACCGCCAAGCAACGCCTGGCCACCATGCGCGAAACCACGGATGGCTTCGAGATCGCCCGCCGCGATCTCGATATCCGCGGCCCGGGCGAATTCCTGGGCGCGCGCCAGTCGGGCGAGGCCATGCTGCGCTTCGCCGATCTCGGTACCGATCAATGGCTGGTCGAGAAGGCCCGCGATACCGCACAGGCGCTGCTGCAACATGCACCCGACATCGTCGACCGCCATCTGGCGCGCTGGCTGGGCGGACGCGAGGATTACCTGAAAGTGTAAAGGCAGGATGGGGTGAGTCGCCGCCAGCGCGGCCAAAACCCTTTATGGAACAGGGAAGAGAGCGTCGG
Organism: Herbaspirillum sp. AP02; assembly: GCF_015767275.1. Classification (GTDB taxonomy): domain Bacteria; phylum Pseudomonadota; class Gammaproteobacteria; order Burkholderiales; family Burkholderiaceae_D; genus Herbaspirillum. Next base: position 14,633 of record NZ_JADWMY010000003.1, on the reverse strand, counting down.
GTAAACGGGAATCAGCAAAATGCCAATCCAATTTCCGAAAAAATCGAGAATATCTTCGCTTTATGTCGATTGACGCCTATCAACACTCAGTCCAATCTACGCCCCACAAACAATTGGTCCATCCGACGGTCTGGCAAGCGGGCAACAACGCATCGCCGCCGCGCCCACCGCTGCACTCGATGACCATTGCGCAACTAGAGAAGGCTGATAATTTTGGTTTCCAACCACGATCCACAAACCTCCCGCAGACTGCTTTGCCCGATCTGCCAGCGTGCCCTTTCGGCATGCATCTGCCATTGGACCTCGCCCATCGATCACGCCATCGATGTCCTGATCCTGCAACACCCGCTGGAAGTCAACAATGCCAAGAACAGCGTACGACTGCTGCACCTGAGCCTGCCGTACAGCAAGCTGGTGGTCGGTTCGGCGTTCGACCCGGATGAACTGCAGCAGATGCTGCATGCGCCATCGCGGGTACGCAACGTCCCCGACAGCGAACCGGTGCACCCGATCTTGCTCTACACCGATGACGCCGCCACGCCCGAGACGACCCATTTCGACGCCCGCACCATGACCGTGGACAAGCGCCAGGCGCTGCCGCGGATACGTCTGGTGATCCTCGATGGCACCTGGCGCAAGAGCCGCAAGATGCTCTTCGAAAACCCCATCCTGCAAACCCTGCCGCGCATGGTATTGGTCGACACCCCGACCTCGCGCTACACCATCCGCAAGTCGCACAAGCCGGAGCAACTTTCCACGCTGGAGGCGGCCGGTTATGCCTTGATGCAGCTGGAGCGCAATAGCGAGAAATACCATCCCCTGTTGACCGCCTTCGACAACTTCGTGCTGCAACAGGGCTATATGCGCATGCACGGGCAGGCCGCCCGTCGCAGCGAATAGCACCCGGTCGGACTTCCCGTACCGCAATGCAGTGCACAGCCGGCTGCGGGGAACCATTCGCTACCGCCACGGACCAAGCTCTTTCGGCTGTACCGTGCGGCCGTTCTTGTTCAGGGTGCGTCGCAATGCGCTTATAATTGTGCAGCTCGGTGCAGATCGACGTAAAGAAACTTGAACATTCCTGACACGTGCTGGCGCCCGCCAACGCAACCCCATCCTGCGAACAATCAACAAATGAGTTCAGAATTCCTGCAACTGGCTGAAAAAGTCACTCAGCTCGCCAAGCTGGCGCAAAGCCTGCGCGAAGAAAATGCCGAGCTGCGCCGGAAAGTCAAACTGCTCTCCGAAGAAAACACCACTCTCTCCAGCCGGGTGGACGATGCCTACCGGCGCGTCAGCGCTGTGCTGGCGCAGCTGCCGGTGGCTGAAGTTGCCGACGTCCCTGAAGCGGCGCTGTCGGCCAATGAGGAGACCGCATGAGTACCATCCAGATCCAGGCCATGATCATGGGCCAGTCCTACACCCTGGCATGCCAGGAGGGCGAACAGGCGGCGCTGCATCATGCGGTGGCCTATCTCGACCAGAGAATGCGCGCCATCCGCGACGCTGGTCGCATCAAGGGCACCGACCGCATCGCAGTGATGGCAGGCCTGGGCATCGCTGCCGAGTTGCTGACCATGCAACGTGCCGAAGGCCCCTTCGCCGGACTTACCATTGCCCAGTGGCAGCAACAGATCACCGCCATCACCGAGGTGGTGGACCAGGCCCTGGCGCCGCAGGAAAAACTGTTCTGAACTGTTCGGATATCCGGGCCAATCTGCACAGCGCAAGAAAAATGGCTGCCTCCGGGCAGCCATTTTTGTTTCACGCGCCGCCGCTAGCACGTGATGGCGCGGCGAAGCAGCCTGTCGAAACACTGGTTACAAAATCGCCCAGAAATTTTTCGTTCAGGTCTTGGAGAGCGGCGGTGAATGGGTTAGACTTCGTACTCCTGCCGTGTTCGCGATTGCCATATATTCCTTGAACCATTTACGAGCATAGGCTGTGGGATCGTTTGATGGGCGTGAGCGTCGCTAGCCCGATGAACCCGAAATTGAACTACTGCAGCCAACTTGAACCGTCAGGTTCAGGATGCCGGCACAGCGGCACAGGCGGGACTTGATTCAAGAAAAACGGCTGCATCTGCAGCCGTTTTTTTATGCCCGTCCGGTTTGCACCGGTTGCGGTGCACCTCAGCTGTCTCGCTTCTTCACGCCCTTGCGCTCCTGCCCCACTTCGTCGATGGCATCCTGGAATTCGGTCACGTCTTCGAAGCTCTTGTAGACCGAGGCAAAGCGGATATAGGCAATCTTGTCCAGACGCTTGAGCTCACGCATGACCAGCTCGCCAACCTGCCCCGACATCACTTCCCGTTCACCACTCTGCAGCAGCTTGTCCTGGATGCTCTGGATGGCCATGTCCACCGCCTCGGCCGACACCGGTCGCTTGCGCAGCGCCAACATCAGGCTGCCGCGCAGCTTGCTGGGGTCGAACTCGGTACGGCTGCCATTCTTCTTGACGATCACCGGCAGGGTCAGCTCAATGCGCTCATAGGTCGTGAAGCGCTTGTCGCAATTGCCGCAGCGGCGACGACGGCGGATCGAATGGCCGTCCTCGGACAGACGGGTGTCCAGCACCGGGGTATCTTCGTGATTGCAGAATGGGCACTTCATGGCAGCAGTGATTTGGTTGGACTGGACAAGGAGGGACCACCCTCCTGACTTCGTATTGCAGCGCGACTTCCCGACCTGGCGCAAAGGGCACAGTATTGCACCCGCGCACCGTGACAGCCATCGTATCGTAGTGCAGATAAACGACGGCGCCCGCGAAAACGGGCGCCGTCAGGTAAGACATCAAACCGGCAGAGCGATGACGTCAGCCCGCGTCGGGCCGACATCAGCGCATCACCGCGTCCGGGACACTCAGCCGTAGACCGGGAAAGCGTCGGTCAGCTTCTTGACCTCGACCTTGACGCGCTCGATGGTGGCCGCGTCATGCGGGTTGTCCAGCACGTCGGCGATCAGGTTACCGACCTTCTCGGCCTCGGCTTCCTTGAAACCACGGGTGGTCATGGCCGGGCTGCCCAGGCGGATGCCCGAGGTCACGAACGGCTTTTCCGGGTCGTTGGGGATGCCGTTCTTGTTGCAGGTCATGTGGGCCGAACCCAGGATGGCTTCGGCTTCCTTGCCGGTCAGGCCCTTGGGACGCAGGTCCACCAGCATCACGTGCGATTCGGTACCGCCGGAGACGATGCGCAGGCCGCGCTTGATCAGGGTCTTGGCCAGCACGTCCGCGTTCTTCACGACTTGCTGCTGGTAGGCCTTGAACTCGGGCGAGGCGGCTTCCTTGAAGGCCACTGCCTTGCCGGCGATCACGTGCATCAGCGGGCCACCCTGGATACCCGGGAAGATGGCCGAGTTGATGGCCTTCTCGTGCTCGGCCTTCATCAGGATCACGCCACCGCGCGGGCCGCGCAGGGACTTGTGGGTGGTCGAGGTGACGAAGTCGGCGAAGGGCACCGGGTTGGGATAGACACCCGCGGCGATCAGGCCGGCGTAGTGCGCCATGTCGACCATGAAGTAGGCACCGACTTCCTTGGCGATCTTGGCAAAGCGTTCGAAGTCGATGCGCAGCGAGTAGGCCGAGGCACCGGCGATGATCAGCTTGGGCTTCTTCTCGCGGGCCAGGGTCTCCATGGCCTCGTAGTCGATTTCTTCCTTTTCGTTCAGGCCATAGGAGACCACGTTGAACCACTTGCCGGACATGTTCAGCGCCATGCCGTGGGTCAGGTGGCCGCCTTCTGCCAGCGACATGCCCATGATGGTGTCGCCCGGCTTCAGCATGGCGAAGAACACGCCCTGGTTGGCCTGGGAACCGGAGTTGGGTTGCACGTTGGCAGCTTCGGCGCCGAACAGGGCCTTCAGACGGTCGATGGCCAGTTGCTCGGCCACGTCGACGAATTCGCAGCCACCGTAGTAACGCTTGCCCGGATAGCCTTCGGCGTACTTGTTGGTCAGTTGCGAACCTTGCGCTTCCATCACGGCCGGCGAGGTGTAGTTTTCAGAAGCGATCAGCTCGATGTGATCCTGCTGGCGTGCGTTTTCCTTCTGGATGGCAGACCACAGGTCGGGATCGACTTTCGCGAGAGTCTGGTTCTTGTCAAACATGGTGTTTCTCCAAATTGATGAGGTGCGGCCGAAGATCGGGTCACCAGATGCGATGCGCGAGGGCATGCCTGATGCTCGACTTCCAAAATCGAATGAGGGCCAGAAAATACGGGGGAATTGCGGGCAGCCTCAGTCGTACTGTCCATTCGGCTGCCCAGGCGCACGGCTGTTGAAATCTCACGCTTCCCGATGGATCCCCATCTTGGTCGGTTTTACCCGACGTTTCGCCAGTCACGTGAGACGAAATGGTGAGCGCATTGTAGTGAAATGGGGCGATTTCGGCAAGAACCATGGCGCAGGCGCAACATGCGCACCTGCGCACTGCGCCCGTCCCGAAAGCGAGCCGCCCTTCGTGATAGCCGGCTTTGGGCTACAATTTCGTTTTCTTCCGGGACCGCCGGGGTGAAGCTTGGGGCAAGCCCGTCCACCCTTCGACCTGACCGCCGGCGCCGGTTCTTACGCCACACAACAGGAGAATCAAGAGATGGTCGTGTTGATTACGGGAGCTACTGCAGGCTTCGGCGCCGCCATGGCGCGCAAATTTGCCGGCAACGGTCACAAGGTGATCGCCGCCGGTCGCCGCAAGGAGCGCCTGGATGACCTGGTCAAGGAGCTGGGCGCCGACAAGGTACTGCCGCTGGTGCTGGACGTGACCAGCAAGTCCTCCATCGACGCCGGCCTGGCCAGCCTGACCGGTGACTGGAAGCAGGTCGACATTCTGATCAACAACGCCGGTCTGGCCCTGGGTCTGGGTCCGGCCCACGAAGTCGCACTGTCGGACTGGGAAACCATGATCGACACCAACGTCAAGGGCCTGGTCACCATCACCCACGCCCTGCTGCCCGAGATGGTCAAGCGCGGCAGCGGCACCATCATCAACCTGGGTTCGGTGGCCGGCGCCTACCCCTATCCGGGCGGCAACGTCTACGGCGCCACCAAGGCCTTCGTCGACCAGTTCACGCTGAACCTGCGCGCCGATCTGGTGGGCACTGGCGTGCGCGCCACCAACCTGGCGCCCGGCCTGTGCGGCGGCACCGAGTTTTCCAGCGTGCGCTTCAAGGGCGATGATGGCGCGGCCGCCAAGGTCTATGAAGGCACCACCCCGCTGACAGCCGACGACATCGCCGAAGCCGCCTTCTGGGTCGCCACCATGCCGGCACACGTCAACATCAACTACATGGAACTGATGCCGACCTGCCAGGGCTTCAGCCCCTTCAACATCAAGCGCAAACAGTAAGGGATGAGGTAGAATGGCGGTCTTGCCGGGTGTCCAGCCAAAAGCGCCCGGCACCCAGGAACGCCATTTTCGCCCCGTTCCGCAAGGCAAGATCCGTGGCCATCACGGATCATTGTCTTCGAGACAACACCATGTCCGAATGATGTGCTTTCCCCGTTTCCTTGATTCTTTTTCCGCTGCCAGAGCAGATTTTCCAATAACAAGAAGCATATGAGTGCCGCCAGTAGTCCATTCGACTGGAACATCCGGGTCTACTATGAAGATACCGACACCGGAGGCGTGGTCTTCTACGCCAACTACCTGAAGTTCTTCGAGCGCGCCCGCACGGAATGGCTGCGCTCCTTCGGTTTCCAGCAGCAACACCTGGCCGAGACCACCGGCGCCATCTTCGTCGTCAGGAACACCAACGTCGACTATCTCTCGCCAGCGCGCCTGGACGATGAACTCCGCCTGACCGTCGTGGTCGAAAAACTTCGAAATGCCTCCATGGAATTTTCCCAGGAGGCTTGGCGCCTGCCGTCGGGGGATGGCAATACCGCCTGCGACGGGGACGCTACCTTGCTGGCACGGGGCAGCATCACCGTGGTCTGCGTGGATGCAGCCACCTTCCGCCCGCGCCCCATTCCCGACGAATTGCTCACCTGCCTCAAGAAAGCCGCATGATGTCAACGGAAAAGCTCATCCGGACCTTTATAGCAGGTAGCACAACTGTCCGGACGGCCATCTTGCCGCTTGGGACGATATCCGAACCGGAAACCTTCTACCTACAATGACCGTCTTTTGCTTCATGTAACAGTTTCAAGACCTGAACAAAAGATACATACCGCCGACTTACCATCCATTCACCGCAGCCACGCCGCCCCACTTCCCCATGAACGTCACACAAGACCTGTCCTTCATTTCACTGATCGCAAACGCGTCCGTTTTGGTGCAACTGGTGATGCTGCTGCTGCTGTCGGCATCGATCATCAGCTGGACCTACATCTTCCGCAAGATGTTCACCATCCGCGCTGCACGCATACAGACCGAGGAATTCGAACGCGTCTTCTGGTCCGGCGGCAATCTGTCGGCGCTGTACCAGGAAGCCCTGTCCAATCGCCGTAAGGCCGGCAGCGGTGGCGCCATGGAACGCATCTTCCAGGCCGGCATGGGTGAATTCACCAAGGCCAAGGCCTCGGTCACGGCCCGTGGCGGCGCGGTGGAACCCGGCCTGCTGCTGGACGGTGCCCGTCGCGCCATGCGCGCCGCCTACCAGCGCGAAATGGACGCCCTCGAATCGCACCTGGCCTTCCTGGCCTCGGTTGGTTCGGTGTCCCCGTATGTGGGCCTGTTCGGTACCGTCTGGGGCATCATGAACGCCTTCCGCGGCCTGGCCAACGTGCAGCAGGCTACCCTGGCGGCCGTCGCCCCCGGCATCGCCGAGGCCCTGATCGCCACCGCCATCGGCCTGTTCGCCGCGATCCCGGCCGTGGTCGCCTACAACCGCTACTCACACGACATTGATCGCCTGGCGATCCGCTTCGAAAGCTTCATCGAAGAGTTCTCCAACATCTTGCAACGTCAGGCACGCTAATGGCCGGGTCATCGATGCGCGGGGGTCGTCCCCGCAAGTTCAAGTCCGAGATCAACGTCGTGCCCTACATCGACGTGATGCTGGTGCTGCTGATCATCTTCATGGTGGCCACGCCCATCACCAACCCGAGCGTGATCAACCTGCCCACGGCCGGCAAGTCCACCCAGCCGCCGTCGGATTACATCGAGATCGCCCTGAAGCCCAACACTCAGGCCACGATCCGCATCAACGGCCCCAAGAGCGACGGCAAGAAGGCCGAGACCGTGACCGGCAAGACCGACCTGTCGGAGCGTCTGCGCAAGCTGCATGAAGACAATCCCGAGCTGGCCGTGATGATTTCGGCCGACAAGGAAATCAAGTACGACGAAGTGGTCCAGGTGATCTCGGAAGCGAAGAAACAGGGCATCGCGCGGGTCGGCCTGGCCACCAAGTAAGCGCACGCCCCAGCGATATGAGCGATAACGCACACTACAACATCCCCAAGGCTCCGGGCCGCTGGCGCGCCATCACGCTGGCGCTGGTGATGCACGTGGCCTTGTTCCTGTTCTTCTGGATCGGGATCCGCTGGCAGAGCGAAACCCCGCTCACCGTAGAAGCCGAGATCTGGGACCCGCAGTACAAGGAAGCGGCCCCCCTGCCGACCCTGCCCCAGCCGGAGCCGGACCCGGTGGTGGAACCGCCCAAGCCGCAACCGCAGCCCCAGCCTGAACCCAAGCCTGTGCCGCCCAAGGTGATCGACGAACCCAAGGTCGAGAAGCCTGACATCGCCCTGGAAAAGGAAAAGAAGCGCAAGGAAGAGCTGGAAAAGCAAGAAAAGCAGGAGAAGGCCGACAAGCTCAAGGCCGAGAAGGAAAAGGCCGAGCGCGAGAAGAAGGAACAGGCTGAAAAGGACAAGGCCGACCGTGAAAAGAAGGAAAAGCTGGAAGCCGAGAAACAGAAGAAGCTGAAGGAAGAGAAACAGAAGGAAGACGAGGCCAAGAAGAAGGCCGATGCCGAGAAGCAGGCTGCCGACAAGAAGAAGCAGCAGCAGACCGCGGCTGACGCCAAGGCCGCCGAACAGCGCCGCCAGGAAGACCTGAAACGCATGATGGGCCAGGCCACCAGCGCCACCGGTGGTACCGGCAAGGCCGAGAAGTCGCAGGGTCCCAAGGGCAGCCCCGATTACGCCAACAAGCTGCGTGCCAAGATCCGCAGCAACACTTTGTTCGATAACAGCGGCGTGAGCGGAAACCCGGCCGGGGAGTACACTGTCGAATTGTTCCCGGATGGTAGCGTGCGCACGGTTCGTGTGAACAAACCTTCAGGCGTGCCGGGCTTCGACGAAGCCGTGCGTACGGCCATCATGAACTCGCAGCCCTTCCCGGCCGACAAGGATGGCAAGGTACCGTCCAGCTTCACTTTCACCCATTATCCGAAAGATCAGTAAACGATGATTAAAGCCCGTTACCTGACCAGCATCGCCGCCGCCACCGCCGTGGTGGCCGGCCTGTCCTTCGCCCCGGCCTCGCAGGCGCAGATCCGCTTCGAGATCACCGGCGTGGGTGCTTCGCAGATCCCGATCGCCATCACCGCCTTCCCTGGCGAGGAATCGGCACCGCAACAGATCACCTCGGTGGTCAAGGCCGATCTGGCCCGTAGTGGCATCTTCAAGCTCATCGACAATGGCGACGCCCTCTCCGACTCCTCCGCCATCAACTATGGCGATTGGCAGAAGCGCGGCGCCAATGCACTGGCCGTGGGCAGCGTCACGCGCCTGGCCGATGGCCGCTTCGATGTGCGCTACCGCCTCTTCGATACGGTCCAGTCGAGCCAGCTGTCGGCCCTGTCCATCGGCGCCCAGCCGCAGTTGCTGCGCCTGACCGCGCACAAGATCGCCGACGACATCTACCAGAAGCTGACCGGCATCCCGGGCATCTTCTCCACCCGCATCTCCTACGTGACCAAGTCCGGCAGCGAATATCGCCTGGAAGTGGCTGATGCCGACGGTGAAGGTACGCAGGTGGCGCTGCGCTCCAACGAGCCCATCATCTCGCCGTCCTGGTCGCCCGATGGCACCAAGGTCGCCTACGTCTCCTTCGAGATGAAGAAGCCGGTGGTCTACATCCAGAACCTGGTGACCCGCCAGCGCTCCATCGTGGCCAACTTCAAGGGCAGCAACTCGGCCCCGGCCTGGTCGCCGGATGGCTCGCGCCTGGCCGTGGCCCTGACCCGCGACGGCCTGACCCAGGTCTACGTGATCAATGCCGACGGCTCCGGTCTGCGTCGCCTGACCAACAGTGCCGGCATCGATACCGAACCGCAATTCTCGCCCGATGGCGGCAGCGTCTATTTCACCAGCGACCGCAGCGGCGGCCCGCAGGTGTACAAGGTCGGCCTGGATGGCGGCTCGCCACAGCGCGTCACCTTCAACGGCAGCTACAACATCAGCCCGCGCATTTCGCCTGACGGCAAGACGCTGGCCTTCATCTCGCGTCGCGACGGCCTGTTCCAGCTGTACGCACTGGACCTGACCAATGGCCAGGAGACCCGTCTCTCCGATGGCGGCCGCGACCAATCGCCCAGCTTTGCGCCCAACGGCAAATACATCATGTACGCGACGGAATCTGGTCGTCGCGGATCCCTGGCCGTCGTCTCCGTCGACGGTCGAATCAAACAGCGTCTCACGACGCAGGCCGGTGATATCAGGGAACCGACCTGGGGTCCGTTCATGAAATAAAGAAATCCAATATTGCTTTCATCACGACAAGGAGAAATCCAAAATGCGCACTATCAGTACCTTCGCCCTCATCGTCTCCAGCGCTGTTCTGCTGGCCGCCTGCTCGTCCACCAAGCTGGACGACAAGGCTAACGCTCCCGTGCAGAACGGCGCCAGCAACGGCGCTGACACCCGCTCGGTGGGCACTGTCAACGCCGGTTCGGTCGATCCGCTGAACGACCCGCAAGGCGTGCTGGCCAAGCGTAGCGTGTACTTCGACTACGACAGCTACACCGTCAAGCCGGAATTCCGCACCGTCATCGAAAACCACGCCAAGTACCTGGTGGCACACAAGGATCGCAAGGTCATCATCCAGGGCAATACCGATGATCGCGGTGGCGCCGAGTACAACCTGGCCCTGGGTCAGAAGCGTGCTGAAGCCGTCCGCAAGGCCCTGGTCCTGCTGGGCGTGTCGGATGCACAAGTGGAAGCGGTTTCCTTCGGCAAGGAAAAGCCCAAGGCACTGGGCCAGGATGAATCGTCCTACGCCGAGAACCGTCGCGCTGACATCGCTTATCAATAATCGATATGCATACCGCTTTCAAACTGAAATCGGTGACCGTGGCGGCCTTGCTGGCCGCCACGGCTTTCCTACCGCTTACCGCCCGTGCCGGCATGTTTGACGATGACGAAGCACGCAAGGCCATCCTGGATATCCGTTCCAAGATCGAAGCCCTGCAGCGCGACGTCTCCAACAAGGCCGACAAGAACAGTGTCCTGACCCTCTCGGACCGCAACGACAACCTGCAGTCGCAGATTGCCGCGCTACGTGGCCAGATCGAGGTCTTGACCAACGAGATTACCAACGCCCAGCAACGTCAGAAGGACTTCTACGTCGACCTCGACGCGCGCCTGCGCAAGCTGGAGCCGCAGCAGGTCAGCGTGGACGGCCAGACCGTGGCTGTGGGCGTGTCTGAGCAGCAGGCCTACGATGCGGCGCTGTCGCAATTCAAGGGTGGCGACTACAAGGGAGCGGGCAATGCCTTCGCCGATTTCCTGAAGCGCTATCCGCAATCCGGCTATGCCCCCTCGGCGCAATACTGGCAAGGCAATTCCCTCTACGCCCAGCGCGACTACAAGGGTGCCATCGCCGCGCAGCAAGTGGTGGTGAAGAATTATCCGGACAACCCCAAGGCGGCCGACGCCCTGCTCAACATCGCCAGCTCGCAAGCGGAATTGAAGGACAAGGCAGCGGCCAAGAAGACCCTGGAGCAGTTGATCGCCAAGTACCCGAACACCCCTGCCGCGCAGACCGGCAAGGAACGGATGGCATCGCTGAAGTAAGCACCGGCGCGGTGTCGGCGCATGACGGGATGCGCAATGATCGAAAATCGATACGCAGCCCCGGAGTGTTGACAGTGCCGATAGAGTTTGCCTATAATAGCGGTCTTTCGGGTCGTTAGCTCAGCTGGTAGAGCAGCGGACTTTTAATCCGTTGGTCGCAGGTTCGAATCCCGCACGGCCTACCAGAAATTCAGTAGTAGTCTCAAGGAAAAAGCCCACGTCAACGTGGGCTTTTTTCCTTTCATCTCCGTCGCTCGTTCCCCCTTCCTCAAAAAACCCCCGACACGCATTGGCTTATCAAGACGAGCCAGCCCGGCCGAGCCCGTAGCGCGTTATGATACCGACCGACCGCACATGCTCATGCGCGGCCAGCCACCTGCAGCCCACTGTATCCAATGAAATCGCACCACGCCGCCGACACTCCGGAAACCCTCGATCAGACCGTCTACGAGGCCATCTTCAACGCCGTCATGCATGGTCGGTTGAAGCCGGGCACGCGCCTGCAGGAAGCCAGCCTGTGCGAGCAGTTCGGCGTCAGCCGCACGGTGGTGCGGCAAGCCCTGCGGCGACTGTCGGAATTGCGCATCGTCAACGTGGTGCCCAACAAGGGCGCAGCGGTGGCGACGCCGGGACCGAAGGAGACACGCGACGTGTTCGCTGCCCGGCGCGCGATCGAGGGCGCCATCGTGCGCGAAGTAGCGCGCCAGATTGACCACGGTGACGTCGCCAAACTGCGGCAGCGCCTGCAGGCCGAGCACGCCGCGCTGCATGACGGCGACCACCCGCGCTGGGTCGCCCTGGCCGGCGGCTTTCACCTGGCGCTGGCGGAGTTGTCCGGCAACCAGGTACTGCAACGCATGCTGACCGAACTGATGACCCGTTGCTCCCTCATCGTCGCGCTCTACGAAGCCCCCGGCGAGGCCAGTTGTGAGCATGACGAACACAGCCGCCTGGTGGACCTTCTGGCGTTGCGCGACGGCAATGGCGCCAGCGCCGAGATGGAGCGCCACCTGCTGGCACTGGAGGGGCGCCTGCGCCTGCCGGAAGAAAAGCCCGACGCATTGCGCCGCATCTTCTGAGCTTCATCCGATCCCACTCTTTCAACATCCACCCGCCCATGTCTGGTGCAAGACGCGCGTCCAAGGCGTGCAAAGCGCCCAATTTTTGTTCGCATAAAAATGTATACAATATAATATTATTTATTAAACCTTTTAAAATCATATAGATAATATAATTTTTAGACTGGCATCCAAATTGCATGTATACGATCAACGGCGAATTTTCGCCACCGATCGATCCATTCAACAAGGAGTCCCGCCGTGATGAACCGCCGTCAATTCCTGCTTGCATCCAGCGCCGCTGCCATGGCCGCGTTGTCGCAACCGTTCGCCGCCCTGGCGGCTGCCCCGAAGCTGAAGATAGGCTTCATCTATCCGGGCCCGGTCGCCGACATCGGCTGGTCTTTCCAGCATGATCTCGGACGGCGCATGCTGGAGAAGGAGTTCGGCGCCCGCATCGAAACGGTATTCGTCGAGCGCGTGCCGGAAACGCCGGAGGCCGAGCGTGTCATGCGCCAGCTGATTGACGACGGCTGCAAGATGATCTTCGCCACCTCGTTCGGCTTCATGAACCCGGTGCTGCGGGTGGCCAAGGAAAACCCGGACGTGATCTTCGAGCACTGCTCGGGCTACACGATGGCGCGCAATGTCGGCCTGTACCAGACGCGCTTCTATGAAGGCGCCTATGTGCTGGGCACCATCGCCGGACGCATGACGAAGACCAACACGCTGGGCTACGTCGCGCCGATCCCGATTCCCGAGGTCATCCGCAACCTGGATGCCTTCGTGCTGGGCGCGCGCAGCGTGAACCCCAAGGTCAATGCCAAGGTGGTGTGGATCAACGCCTGGTACGACCCCAGCCTGGAGCGCGATGCCGCACAAACACTGGCCGCACAGGGCGCCGACGTGTTCTACCAGAACACCGATTCGCCAGCGCCGGTGCAGGTGGCGGAGAGCAAGGGCCTGTACGCCTTCGGCCAGGACTCCGACATGAGCCGCTTCGGCCCCAAGGCGCATCTGACCGGCAACACGCTGAACTGGGGCGTGTACTACGTCCACAAGGTGCGCCAGGTCCTGGAAGGAAAATGGAAGGCGGAGGACACCAAGTGGGGCATGAAGGAAGGCATCGTCCAGCTCGCTCCCTACAACGCCGGGCTGCCCAAGGACGTGGTGGCGCAAGCGGAAGAACGCCGCAAGGCCATCGTCGCCGGCACCTTGCAGCCCTTTGCCGGCCCCATCAACAACCAGGCCGGGCAGTTGCAGGTCGCCGCCGGCCGCACCGTTCCCGAGTCCGAAATATGGACCATGAAGTGGTATGTGGAAGGCATCCAGGGCAAGCAGCCATAACCCTGCCTACCGGCATACCGGCTTGCCTTGCCCGGGATAGCGGACAGGGCAAACCACAAACCACAAACGGCCCATCATCACGCATCACCGTGCAGTAGCAAAAAGTACCAAAGAACATCTCGAGAACGCCATGACAGAAATCGACTTCGCCGAACTCAGCGTCTACCAGCGCTACAAGCTGATGGCCAGCCTGATCGTGCCACGCCCGATCGCGCTCATCACCACCCTGGGTGAAGACGGCACGGTCAACGCCGCGCCGTTCTCCATGTTCAACATGCTGGGCGAGGATCCCCCTATCGTGATGGTCAGCATCAACCGCCTGCAGGACGGTGCGCTCAAGGACACCGCTGCCAACATCCTGCGTACCGGCGAGTTTGTCGTGCACCTGACCGACGAAGCGATGTGCGCACAAATGGATGCCTGCGGCGCCACGCTGCCGCCGCACCAGAGCGAGCTGGAACACGCCGGCCTGCACGCCGTGCCGGCGCAGACGATCAAGCCGCCGCGCATCGCCGAGGCACCGGTCGCCTTTGAATGCGTGCTGCATGAAAAACTGGAAACGGCCAGCCGCTACATCTTCATCGGTCGCGTGCAATGGCTGGCCGCGCGCGACGGCCTGGTGGACACCGAACAATGGCGCGTGCGCCTGCAGGACTATCATCCGGTAGGCCGCTTCGGCGCCAGCTTCTACCTCAACACCAGCGGCCGCTTCACGCTCGACAAAGCGCAAGCCGCCACCACCCCGATCGACGAAATGTGAGGCCGACCATGCGTACCCCCACCCTCCTCCCCTTCAACGAACAGGACCACGCCGCCATGCGCCTGGCCATCGACGCCTCCGCGCAAGCGCTCAAGCGCGGCGATATGCCCTTCGGCGCCACCCTGGTCGCGCGCGACGGCACGGTGCTGATGACGGCATTGAACAACCAGAACACCGCCGCCGACTGCACCGGCCACGCCGAGATGGTGCTGGTGCGTCGCGCGCAGAAAGAGCTGGGCCTGGAAGCGATGCGCGACACCACCGTCTACGCCAGTGGCGAACCCTGCGCAATGTGCTGCGGCGCGATGTTCTGGGGCGGCATCGGCCGCGTGGTCTATGCCGCCTCCACCGCGCAGATCGGCGACGCGCTGGGCGGGCCGCAACTTCCCCTGCGCGCAGCTGACGTGGTGCAAGATTCTGCACCTGCGGTCAGCGTGGAAGGCCCCTTGCTGGGCACCGAGGCAGTGGTGGTATTGCAGCGCTTCGCTGCTTGAAGGCGCAGTCCCGCCCCTG
>NZ_JADWMY010000002.1 GCF_015767275.1 Herbaspirillum sp. AP02 | reverse complement strand
TCCTGGGGGCGGGCGTGATCATGCGCGAGGAAGGCAATGTGCGCGGCATCAACACCGCCGCCACGCTGTGGGGCTCGGCCGCAGTCGGGGCGGCGGCGGGCGCCGACCTGATCCTGGAGGCGATCCTGGCAACCATCTTCGTGCTGGCAGCCAATACCCTGCTGCGTCCGGTGGTCAATACCATCAACCGCAAGCCGCTGGACGTGCCGTCGGTGGAAGTGACCAACACCCTGCACCTGATCGTGGAAAGCGAGCACCAGAAGCACGTACTGGCCGCCGTGACCGACATGCTGGAGCAAAGCCGCTATCCCCTGCACGACCTGGAGGTGCGTCCCTTTGCCGAGGACGAGGTGGAAATCGAGGCAACCCTGGCGGCTACCTCGGTCAATGGCGACGAACTGGACGCGCTGATCGAGCGCCTGCTGGCCTTGCCGGCCGTGACGCAGGCGTTCTGGAGCCCGAGTACGACCGATTGACCTCCTTCAATATGTAGTTTCCGTACGACAAATTTCCCATTTTGCGAGGAAAATTGTTCTACAATATTGGCAGGGGGAAATAAAACATGCTCATCATCTGGCAAGGCCTGGGTTTTCTGGCCATTCTTATTCCGGTCGTGATTTCGGCGCTGGCGCAAGCCACTTCGGATTCCATCTTCGAACACGGCTTCTACACAGCGCATCCCATGATGCAGATGGTGGCGCTGCTCATCGCGGCGGCCGCGGTATGGGTGCTGGGCGCCAGGCTGAATAATCAGCCCGGGCAGATCCTGGTCGATCCCAAGACCGGCCAGCAGATCGAGTTCAAGAAGAAGCACACCCTGTTCTGGATTCCGATGCAGTGGTTCTCGACCGTGATTGCGGCCATTGCCATGGTGGCGGCGTTCAAATAATCCCGCTCCGGCCGGGCTGAATTAAGCCCATCAGCCACCTTCACCCAGCCTCAACCACCCGCTCCGCCATGGCCCTTGCGGCTGTTCACTGGCGGTCGACCCTGAACTGTCCGCGCAACCACCTGACCGGTGCGCCGATGACGGGCAGTTTCTGCCAGAGTTCTTCGGCGGCATCCCAGTAGTCGCGATGCTCGCTCACGAGGCCTTGTGCGTCGAAGCGGAAATGCGTCACCCCCAGCACCGTGTAATGCCGGCCCTTGAGCCGGAACTCGAAACGCCAGGTGGCGAAGGCCTGCCCGCCCTGCCCCATGCGCTCCAGGATCACAAAACGCGGATCGTCGGTGGTGGCGAACATGTGCGCGAAGATGGCGCGGATGGAGCGTATCCCCTTGACGTCATTGAACGGGTCCTTGAACAGGGCCTCGGCCGCATAGAACTCGTCGATCCGTTCCAGGCTGGTGCGATCCAGCGCGGCATACCATTCCAGTAATCGGTCCAGGTTCTGCATCGTCAGTTCAGCAGGAAACGTTGAAACAGCAGGAAACGCAGTCGGAACGGCAAGAGCCGCAATATCTTCAGCCAGGTCGTGAAGCGCAGCGGGAAATGGATCTCGAAGCGGCCTTCGGCAATGCCGCGCCAGATGGCGCTGGCGGCTTGCTGCGGAGTCTGGATGGCTGGCATGGGGAATGCGTTCTTGTCGGTCAGGTCGGTCTTCACGAAACCCGGGTTGATCAGGTAGACATTCAGGCCTCTGGGCCGCAGATCGCTGTAAAGAATTTCCGCCAGGTTGATCAGCGCCGCCTTGCCCGGACCATAGACGGTCGCGCCGGGCAGGCCGACATAACCGGCCACGCTGGCCACCAGCGCAATGCCGCCGCTGCCGCGTGCCAGCATGTCCGGCAGCGCCGCACCGAGCGCCGAATAGACGCTGGCGAGGTTGGTGCGGATGGTGTGCTCGGCTTCGTCTTCCTGCACTTCCCAACTGCGCTCGGGCCGGTATTTGGCGGCGCAGAAGACCAGCAGGTCGATGCCGCCGAAGGCTTCCACGATGCGCGCATGCTGGTCGCGCCAGGCAGTGTGGGAGAGCACGTCGAGCGGCGCGATGAAGGCGTTCTTGTGGGCCGCGGCCACTTCCTGCAATACGTCGCCGCGGCGCGCCGAGAGCGCCACGCGTGCACCGGCCTGCAGGGCCTGGCGCGCCAGTTCGGCGCCGATGCCGCTGGAGGCGCCGACCAGCCAGATGCGCAGGCCGCGCCAGTCGCTGACGGGCTGGTTCATGGGACCGAACAGCACTGCCGGCCGCGAGATCGGGGCGCGTTCGGCCGTGGCCTGCTTGGGCAGCGGACTGGTGTGGAGGCTCATACCCCCTCCTTGCGGAAGAACAGCGTGACCTGGCCGACTTCAACCCCGAACTTGCGCATGCTGGTGCGGTTGATGAGGGTGCGCTCATCCATCTGGTACATCCAGTCATCCATCTGGACTTCGTATTGCTTGTCGTCCACTGGCAGCAGCAGCGTGTAGTTCCAGTGCAGGGCGTTGCCGGTGGTGTGGCCGATGGCCTCGCCGATGACGTCACCGGCGCGCCCGCGCCAGCTGTTGTCGGGCTGGCGCACCAGGGTCCAGACGCGGGTCTGGGTCTGGCCGTCGTCATAGCGGAAGCGCTCGTCCAGGGTCAGGGTATTGCCCTCGACGCTGCCGGTGACCACGACGTGGAAGCGCCGCGCCACCTCGCCGCCGCGCTTCTGGAACATGCCCCAGGCCTCGGTACGGCCCTTGAAGAACACCGCCGGGTCGAACACCGGGGTCTTGCCGGCATAGTCGGACAACTGCTGCGAGGCACAGCCGCCCAGCGCCAGTGCCGACATGGCGAGCAGGATCAATGCCAGCCAGCTCCCCAGACGCGCCAGACTTTCCTTGCGCACAGCGATGGCATCCATGACTCACTCCTTTTGCAAGAGGAACTGCACCACATCGGTCTGGCCTTCATCGAAGCCGACTTCACAGAACACGTAATACAGCTGCCACAGGCGACGGAAGCGTTCATCGAAGCCCTGGGCGGTGATGGCCTCGCGCCTGGCCAGAAAGGTCTCGTTCCAGCGGCGCAGGGTTTCGGCATAGTCGCGTCCGAAATGGAAGCGGTCGCGGGTGGCCAGGCCAGCCCGTTGGGCGCCACGCGAGAAGCGTTCATGGCTGGGCAGCATGCCGCCGGGGAAGATGAATTCGCGAATGAAGTCGGCGCTGTCGCGGTAGCGTTCGAAGACGGCCTCGTCGATGGTGATCGACTGGATCAGGGCGCGACCGCCCGCTTTCAGGCGTGCTCCAACCGTATCGAAGTAGGTCTGCCAGAAACGCTCGCCGACGGCTTCGAACATCTCGATGGAGACGATGGCATCGTATTCGCCGTCCAGGTCGCGGTAGTCGCATAGCTCCAGATGCGCCAGGTGGTCCAGCTGCTGTTGGCGCAGGCGTTCCTGGGCGAAGGCCAGTTGCGCGGGAGAGATGGTCACGCCGTGCACGCGGATCCCCAGGCGCGCCGCATGCTCGGCAAAGCCACCCCAGCCGCAGCCGATCTCCAGCACCCGGTCGCCGCTGCACAGGCCGAGCTGGTCGATGATGCGCTGGTACTTGGCCGCCTGCGCCGAGGCCAGGCTCTGGCCGGGCTGGCTGAAGATGGCGCTGGAGTAGGTCATGCTGGGGTCCAGCCACAGCTGGTAGAAGTCATTGCCCAGGTCGTAATGCGCGTGGATATTGCGGCGGCTGCCGGTGCGCGTGTTGGAGCGCAGCAGGTGGCGCAGGCGATACCACCACGACGCCAGGCGACCGCCTTCGACGGCACTGGAGAGCGCCTGGCGGTTGCGCATGGCCAGGCGCAGCAGTGCGGCCAGGTCAGGGGTGTCGACCCAGCCGTTGCCGTAGGCTTCGCCGAAACCGATGTCGCCGGCACGCAGGATGGCGCTGCAGGCGCGCCAGTCGAGGATGCGCAACTGCGCGCTGGGCGGCTGGCGCAGATCACCGAAGGTGAGCGTGGTGCCATGTGGCGTGATCAGCTCCAGGTGACCGTGATTCAGCCGTTCCAGCATCGCCAGGAACAGGCGGGCCGACATGGAGCCGATGCGCCGGCCAGGGGTCTGCAATGCGGGGCTATGGTTCACGATAGGGTTTCCTTTCCGGAGGGTGTTCCTGTGGCGCTGCTGCGTTCGGGCTTGCTGAACCAGGGCACGCGCTTGCGCCACAGCAGCAAGGCCTGCCAATGAATGCGGGCGACCACGCCGAGGGTGAGCAGCGGCTGCGCGCACAGTGCGGCAAAGGCCGTGGTGGTAGTCAGGGGCTGCAGGTGGCCACCGATGGAGGTGCGCATCAGGGGCTGCAAGCCAGTGCCCACCTCGGCGGGTTGGCCGAGGTCGTAATAATCGATGCCGACGAAGGCGGTGTCGTCTTGCTCAGCACGGCGGCCAGCATGGTCGCGGAAGCGGAAGCGATAGAAACCACGCACCTCGCAGAAGGGCGAGACATGCATCAGCTTGTTGCAGAGCAGGCGCGTGTGTTCATCGATCACGCCCTGCCCCGGGGCCGAGAGCAGGTAGTGCTGGGTCTCGCCAAAGGTGCTGTTGACCTCGGCCAGGACGGCGCGCAAGGCACCGTCGCGGTCGTGACAGAAAAAGAAACTGACCGGGTTGAACACGAAGCCGAACAGGCGCGGGAAGGTCTGCAGCCAGATGGCACCCTCTTGCGGCAAGCCGGCCTGCTGCAGATGGCCGCGCACCCAGGCGCCGAGGTCGCTGCCATCACGCGGGCCATAGTCACGGGTACGCACGCACATCAGCCGCCGGCGATCCACGCCGAACCAGGCGTTGTTCACCTCGACGGTGCGCGCCAGGTCCAGGCGCACGCAAAAGACGGGATAGACAAACCGGTGCCGCACCGGACGCAGGCGCTGGTGCATCACCTGCCCGCTCAGCAGCAGCGCGGCAGCGTCGGTAAGGTTGCGGGCGGCGTTCACAGGCTCGCCCAGTCCGGCAACACGCCGAAGTCCTGACTCACCCGCAGCGCCGATTTCAAGCCGTCTTCATGGAAGCCATAGCCGGTCCAGGCGCCGGCAAACCAGGCCCGGTGGCGCCCCTGGATCTGCGGCAGGCGCCGCTGGGCATCGATGGCGGGCTGGTCGAACACCGGGTGCTCGTAGTCGAAGCGGCCCATCACTGTGGCCGGATGCGGTGCCTGCGGCGGGTTCAGGGTGAGGATGACGTCAGTCTGGCAAGGCAGGTCCTGCAGGCGGTTCAGCCAGTAGCTCACGCAGACCGCACGGCGGCCGTCGTCGTGATGCGAGCCCAGGTAATTCCAGGCCGACCATACCTTCGGCAGCACCGGCATGAGGGTAGTGTCGCTGTGCAGCCAGGCGGTATTGGCCTGGTAGCGCACAGCGGAGAGCAGCTGATGTTCCTCGATGGTGGCGTCCTGCAGCAGGGTCAGCGTCTGCGGGGCGTGGGTGGCGAAGACGACGGCGTCGAACTGTTCCTCGCGTGGCTCGGCCCCGCCGCTGCGCACCAGCACGCCGCGTTCGTTGCGGGTGACGCTGTCCAGGCGGCTGCCCAGGCGCACATCGTCGAGGGTGGCGGCGATGCGACGTACATACTGGCGCGAGCCGCCGCGCACGGTACGCCAGCGCGGACGATTGTTCACCTGCAGCAGGCCGTGATTGATGCAGAAGCGCAGGAAGGTGGCGGCCGGGAAATCCAGGATGTCCGAGGGCGAACTGGACCAGATGGCGGCCGCCATGGGGATCAGATAGGCATCGCTGAACAGGGCGCCGTAGCCGCCCTCCTTCAACAACTGGCGCAGGCTCACCGGGTGGCCATCGCAGGCCGCCAGGTTGGCATGGGCGGCGCGGTTGAAGCGCAGGATGTCGCGCAGCATGCCCAGGAAGGACGGCTGCAGCAGGCGCTTGCGCTGGGCGAAGACGGTGTCCAGACTGGTGCCGGCCCATTCGAAGCGGCCCTCATCCATCGAGACGCCGAAGGACATGTCGGTGTCGTAGGTCTCGACCTTCAATTCATCGAACAGGGCGATCAGGTTGGGATAGGTCCAGTCATTGAAGACCAGAAAACCCGTATCGACCGGGAACGGTACGCCCTGCGGCGCGATGTCGACGGTATTGGCATGCCCGCCCAGGGTGGGCGCGGACTCGAACAGCACCACCCGGTGCCGGCGCGCCAACAGATAGGCACTGGCCAGGCCGGAAATGCCGGCGCCGATGACGGCGATGCGCTGTCCTGATGCCTGCTCGATGGCTGCTGTACCTGGATTCATGAAATCTTGTCCACCTGTGTCTTTGTTTTTGGGGTGCTGCCCTCAGCCGGGCGGCGCCTGCCGCCTGGACTCTTTTTGTCTGCCGGTCTGCTATGGCGTCGTAGTATTGCTACCCCGCCGCGATTTAGGTGCTAAGATTACTACCAAAGAAAAATAAAATCTACCAATTAGTAACTTAAACTACCAATGAGTATTTTCGGCAAACTGAGCTTCAAGGATCAAGCCTTCAAATTACGGGAAAACGCCATCCTGGACGCTGCCACGTCGGTACTGGGCAGCAAGGGCTATGACCTGATGACGATGGACGATGTCGCCGGTGCGGTGGGTATCTCCAAACCCAGCCTGTACAAGCATTTCAAGTCCAAGGAAGAATTGGTCGGCGAGACCATGATCCGTCTCATCGACGGTGCCATCGACCAGCTGGCGCAGCTGGAGGGCATCCCCAGCCCGCGTGGCAAGCTGGAGGCGATGCTGGAATGGGCGTTGCGGGTGCGACTGGAGGGCGGCCTGCCCTTCCTGCCGTCGACCAGTGCGCCGGTGCGCGACATGCTCATGCGCAACGTCAAGTATGTGATGCGGGTGCTCAAGCTCAACGGCCAGCTGGAAAAGCTGGTCAAGGAAGCACAGAAGAGCGGCGAACTCGACGCCGCGCTGCCCAGCGATGTGATCCTGTACAGCTACTACGCCCGCACCTGTGATCCGGCGGTGGACTACCTGCAGAAGTTCAGCAAGATGAGCACGGAGGACATCGTGAAGTACATGCTGCACGTGGCCTTCAACGGTTTCACGCGGGATTAGGCAAGCAAAGGGGTCGCCCTAGACCAGGCCGTAGCAGCGCGCGGCCGTCTGCCCCCACAACTGTTCCTGTTCGGACGCCGACAGCCGGGTCGCGGCCCACTCCCTCACCACCCCGGCCACCTTGGCATAGGAGGCGGCCAGCAGGCAGACCGGCCAGTCCGAGCCGAACATCAGGCGCTGCGGGCCGAAGGCGTCCAGCGCCGCATCCAGGCAGAGCACGATATTGTCGTAATCCTTCTGGCGCAGACCACGCTGCCAGTCTGCCTCCGTGACCAGTCCCGACAGCTTGCAGGCCACATGCGGCAAGGCCGCCAGGGCGCGCAGGTGGCGCTTCCAGTCGGCGAAGACCGCCTCGCTCTTGCCGAAATCGGCCAGGGCCGGCTTGCCCAGGTGATCCAGCACCAGCCAGTGGCGATCATGACGGGCGCAGAAGCCCTGCACCTCCGTCATCTGGCGCGCATAGATCAGCACGTCGTATACCAGGCCATGTCGCTGCAGCCAGCCGATACCGGTATTGAAGGCGGGAGCATCGACGAAGGCGCTCACATCGGTCTCATCCTGCAACTGGTGGCGAAAGCCCACCAGCTTGTCGCTTCCCCATCGCTCCACATTGGCCGCCAGATGTGGCGAAGAGAGATCTTCCCAGCCGACCACGCCGGCGATGCGTCGGTTACTGCGTGCCAGATCGAGCAGGAATTCGGTCTCCTCGCGGCCGGCGCGGGCCTGCACGGCGATGGACTGTTCCAGCCCTTCGGCGGCCAGCACGGGCTGCAATTGGCCGGGCGTGCGGTCGCAGGCCAGCAGCTCCATGCCGCGGCCGATCCAGGGGTAGGCGTCGGGCTGGTAGAACCAGAAGTGCTGATGGGCGTCGATGCGATGCGGCTTCATGATGGTCTCTTCGAGGGGCAGGACTGGGACGGATCGCCGGCGGGCGTGGTACCGGACCGGCAGACGGCATGCGGAAAAGGAATACGGAAAAACCGGGCGCCGCCGTGGGCGACGCCCATGTCCAGGGACGAGGGAGGCCGGGGGCCTCCGGCCAACTCATGTCAGATCACGTACGTCGCGATCAGTCGTACAGTACGGCCGCGATCTTGGCGTCGTCGATGTTGCTCTTGTCGTACCAGTAGAAGCCAGTATCGATGACCTTGGGCAGCTTCTCGCCCTTGATCGCCTTGACCGCCGCTTCCACCGTCTTGTAGCCGATACCCACCGGGTTCTGGGTGATGGCGCCGGCCATCACGCCTTCGCGGATCGCATCCTTCTGCTGCTTGCCGGAGTCATAGCCGATGATGATGATCTTGCGCTTCATTTCCTTCACGCCATTGACCACGCCGATGGCCGAGCCTTCGTTGGTGCCGAAGATGCCCTTGATCTTGGGATAGGCCTGCAGGATGGACTTGGTGACTTCGGTGGATTTCAACTGGTCGCCGGCACCATATTGCACGCTGACCACCTTGATCTTGGGATAGTTGGCCTTGATGCGTTCCAGGAAGCCGTCGCGGCGGTCGATGCCGGTGCGGCTGGTCTGGTCGTGGGCGACCACGGCGACTTCGCCTTCCTTGCCCACCAGTTCGGCCATCTTGTCGGCCGCCAGCGCAGCGGCGGCACGGTTGTCGGTGGTGGCGGTAGTGACCGGGATGTCGCTATCGACACCCGAGTCGAAGGCCACCACCGGGATCTTGGCGGCCTGCGCCTTCTTCAGCAGCGGAATAGCGGCCTTGCTGTCCAGGGCGGCAAAGCCGATGGCCTGCGGCTTCTTGGCCAGCGCGGCGGAGAGCATGTCGATCTGCTTGTCGACCATGGCCTCGGTCTCGGGACCTTCGAAGGTGACCTTCACCTTCAGGTCCTTCCCGGCCTGGTCGGCGCCGGCTTTCACGGCCTGCCAGAACTGGTGCTGGAAGCCCTTGGAAATGAGCGGCACATACACTTCCTGCGCCTGTGCGGCCGAACCGCCGACAGCGAAGGCCAGGCCCAGGGCAGCGCCCAGTAGTTGTTTCTTGAACACGGTAAGTCTCCTTTTGTTATCGATGATGGAGTGCCGGACATTGGCGTTGCCCGGCGGGGCTTGCATTGCTACTGCGAATACTGCTGCTGTGGCTGATGTGGATACCGGTTCAGGCGCGACGACGACGGCGCAGGATGTCCAGGTAGACCGCCAGGATGATGATCACCCCGGTCACCACCGTCTGCCACTCCTGCGCCACCGACATGATGCGCAGGCCATTGACCAGCACGCTCATGATGAAGGCGCCGATGATGGTGCCCATGATGGTGCCGGTGCCACCCGAGAGCGAGGTACCGCCGATCACCACGGCGGCAATGGCGTCCAGCTCGTAACCCTGGCCCAGCGCCGGCTGCGCCGAGTTCAGGCGGGACGCGATGATCAGGCCGGCGATGCCGCAGATGGCGCCCGAGAAGGTATAGACCGCGACCTTCCAGAAATCCACCTTCACGCCCGACAGGCGCAGCGCTTCCTCGTTGCTGCCCAGGGCGAAGGTATAGCGGCCGAACACCGTCTTGTTGAGGATGATGGAGGCGCCGATGGCCACCAGGAACAGGATCAGCACCGCATTGGGAATCGGCAGCGCCGGGATCAGGTCGCCGATCAGCGAATCCTGGGCGATGGCAGAGAAGCCTTCGGTATCGTTGAAGTAGATCGGCCGTGTGCCGGAAATCACCAGCGACAGGCCTTTCAAGAGCATCATCATGCCCAGCGTGGCAATGAAGGGCGGCACCTTCAGCTTGGCGATCACCATGCCGGAGACCCAGCCCGAGAGCGCACCGAAGAAGATCGCGGCGGCGATGCCCAGTGGCAGCGGCATGCCCCAGTTGGTCAGCACCACCCCGGCCATGACGGCACAGAAGGTCATCATGGTGCCCACCGACAGGTCGATGCCGGAAGTGATGATGACGTAGGTGCAGGCGATGGCCAGCACGCCGTTGACGGCGGTCGATTGCAGGATGCTGACCAGGTTGTCCACTTCCATGAAATTGGGCGAGGCGACGCTGAAGAACACGATCAGCAGCAGCAGGCTGGCGAAGGCCAGCAGCTTCTGGCGGGCGGCCGGGTTGAACAGGCGGGCGCGCAGGCCCGAGGAGGAAGCGGTATTGGCCATGGTGGATGCGGACGCTGCGGAATGGATGTTGTTTGCCATGATGGTTCTGGTCTCTGGTAAGGAAGGGGGCGCAGTGCGGCCCGGCCGACTAGTGCGGCCCGGCCGACTAGTGCGCCACCGCCGGCTCGCGCTGCGTGGCCAGTTGCATGATGTTTTCCTGGGTCGCCTCGGCGCGGGTGAGCTCGCCGGTGATGCGACCTTCGCACATCACCAGCACCCGGTGGCTCATGCGCAAGACCTCCGGCAGTTCGGAAGAGATCATCACGATCGCCTTGCCCTGCTCGGCCAGCGCATCGAGGAGTTTGTAGATTTCGCTCTTGGCACCGATGTCGATGCCGCGCGTGGGTTCATCGAAGAACAGGATGTCGCAGTCCCGCAGCAGCCACTTGGCGATCACGATCTTTTGCTGGTTGCCGCCCGAGAGCAGGCGCGCCTGCTGTTCCACCGAAGGCGTCTTGATCGCCAGTTGCCGCACATAGCCCTGCGCCACCTCGCGGATGGCGCGCTGGTTCATGAAACCGGCGCGGGTAAAGCGACCCATGCTGGAGAGCGCGATGTTGGCCTGCACGTCCATCCCCACCGCCAGCCCGAAATGCTTGCGGTCTTCCGAGAGATAGCCGATGCCATGCGCCACGGCATCGGCCGGCTGCCGGATCACGGCCTTGCCACCGTGGATGATGATCTCGCCGGACTCCAGCGGGTCGGCGCCGAAGATGGCGCGCGCCACCTCGGTGCGGCCGGCGCCCATCAGGCCGGCGAAGCCGAGGATCTCGCCCTTGCGCAACTGGAAGCTGACATCGCGGATGGCGCGGCCGCGATGGAGCCCGCGCACTTCCAGCACCACCTCGTTGGCGGAGGTATCCGGCGGGGTACGTTGCTCGCCCTCCAGGGAGCGGCCGACCATCATGGAAATGATGCTGTCCATGGAAGTCCCCTGCATCGGCACGGTGGCGATATACCGGCCGTCGCGCATGACGCTGACGCGGTCGGCGATCTGGCGCAGCTCGTCCATCTTGTGCGAGATATAGACGATGCCCACGCCTTGCGCCTGCAGGTCGCGAATGATGCGGAAGAGCTCGGCGATCTCGGCGTTGTTCAGGGCCGCCGTCGGCTCGTCCATGATGAGCACGCGTGAATCGAAGGACAGGGCCTTGGCGATTTCCACCATCTGCTGACGCGCCACGGTCAGTTCGCCGACCGGCGTGCGCGGGTCCATCTCCAGGCGCATGCGGGCAAAGATGGCAGCGGTCTGGCGGTTCAACTGGTCTTCATCGATGACCAGACCGAAGCCCTTGCGCGGCTCGCGGCCGATGAAGATGTTCTGCGCCGCAGAGAGGTGGTTCATCAGGTTCAGTTCCTGATGGATGATGCCAATACCCAGCGCCTGTGCCTGGCGCGGCTCACCGATCTGCACCGGCTTGCCGTCGAGCAGGATCTCGCCGCTGTCGCACTGGTAGACGCCGGAAAGGATTTTCATCAAGGTCGACTTGCCGGCACCGTTCTCGCCCATCAGGGCGTGTACCTCGCCGGCCACCAGGTCGAACTGGCAATTGTCCAGCGCCAACACGCCCGGAAAACGCTTGCTGACGTTACGCAGCGCAATCAGCGGGGGTGCCGATGCGACTGCTTGTTTGGATGTCTCATTCTCTTGTTGCATGCTCACCTCGGATGCGGATGCATTGCCGGCCCCTGCTGCCCGGGCCATCGTTGACGCGACTCTGCGGTCGCTGCCTGCTGCCTGCCACGTGTTACGTGCTTTTGCTACCTGCCACGGCTGGCCGGACCTGGTCCGCCCCTTCCGCAGCGGTCCTAGTCCGGCTGTTCGGACAGATCGAAGATGCGCGTCATCGGCACCCACTTCTGTCCGGCCGGCGTCCAGGGCGTGGGCGCCTGGAAGCGCCACATCAGCTCTTCCCAGGCGCGCACCCGAGGATCGGTGCCGGTCGCTGCTGCCATGGCCGCAGCGTCGAAGACGGCGTCATCGGTTTCCATCACCATCATCATGCGGGTACCGAGCCGGTAGATTTCCATGCCGGTCACGCCATGCGCCTTCAGGTGTTGCGCAATCTCGGGCCAGATGCGCCGGTGATGCTGTTCATACTCGGCGATGAGCGCCGGGTCATCCTTCAGGTCCAGTGCCAGTACGGTACGCATGCGGGCCTCAGCTCAGGGCGCGGTCGAGATGGGTGTAGCCCCCATCGACGAAGATCCACTGCCCGGTGGTATGCGAAGAGCGGCCCGAGAGCAGGAAGACGGCCATGTCGGCCATTTCCTCGGAGGTGGTGAAACGCTTGCCCAGCGGGATCTTGCTGGTGATGGCCGCGAGCTTTTCCTCGGGATGCTCGAACGAGGAAATCCAGCGTTCGTAGAGAGGGGTCATCACCTCGGCCGGAATCAGCGCATTCACGCGCACGCCATCGTCCAGCAATGCCGCCGCCCACTCCCGGGTGAGCGACAACTGCGCCCCCTTGGAGGCGCAATAGCCGCTGGTATTGCCCTGGCCGGTGAGCGCGGTCTTGGACGAGACATTGACGATGGCGCCACGCGTGGCCTTCAGGTGCGGCACGCAGTAATGGGCCATCACGTAGTAATGGATCAGATTGCGCTCCAGCGAAGCAACGAACTGGCCGCGGCCGGCTTCCAGCCCGACGCTGTCATTGACGCCGGCATTGTTGACCAGTCCATCCAGGCGGCCGAACCGCTGCACGGTCTCGGCCACGGCCTGGGCACAGCGGGCTTCGTCCTGCAATTCCAGCTGGAACAGGGTGGCGTGCGGCTGCAGCGCGGTCAGCCGGGTCCAGAATTGCGGCTCCGGTTCGCTGCGCGCAAACACCACCGGAATGGCCCCTTCGGCAGCCAGTTGCATGCTGATCGCAGCGCCGATGCCGGAGGCGCCGCCGGTCACGATGACGACCTTGTCTTGCAGGTTCAGATCCACTTCAGTCTCCGTATTTATTTATATCGTTTTCCTGGTTTCGCCGCCTGGCCGCAAGCTAGCCGTAACCTAGCCGCGAAAGCGGTACTGCTCCAGCGATTCCGGCTTCATCTCGATCGAGAAGCCCGGCAGGCTGGGCGGCATGTAGGCGGCGTTGCGGATCACGCAGGGGTCGACGAAATGCTCGTGCAGGTGATCCACGTATTCGGTGACGCGGCCCTCCTTGGAGCCGGAGATGCACAGGTAGTCGATCATCGACAGATGCTGCACGTATTCACACAACCCCACGCCGCCGGCATGCGGGCAGACCACCTTGCCGTACTTGGCGGCCATCAGCATGACCGCCAGGATTTCGTTGACGCCACCCAGACGGCAGGAGTCGATCTGCACCACGTCGATGGCATCGCGCATGATGAACTGCTTGAACAGCACACGGTTCTGGCACATCTCCCCGGTGGCGACCTTGACTGCACCGATGCCTGCACGGATCTTGCGATGACCTTCCACATCATCCGGGCAGGTCGGTTCCTCGATGAACCAGGGCTTGGAAAATGCCAGTTGATTGACCCAGTCAATGGCCTGATCCACTTCCCAGACCTGGTTGGCGTCGATCATCAGATTACGCTGCGGGCCCAGCACTTCGCGGGCGATGGTGACGCGACGCTTGTCGTCGGCCAGGTCGCGCCCGACCTTGAGCTTGACATGGTTGAAGCCCTGGTCGATGGCCTCCTGGCACAGGCGGCGCAGCTTGGCGTCGTCATAGCCCAGCCAGCCGGCCGAGGTGGTGTAGCAGGGATAGCCTTCCTGCTGCAGGATGCGCAGGCGCTCGGCCTTGCCCCCTGCCTTCTCGCGCAGCAGGGCCAGGGCCTCGTCGGGGGTGATGCAATCGGTGATGTAGCGGAAGTCGATGGTGCGTACCAGCTCCTCGGGCGTCATGTCGGCCACCAGCTTCCATACCGGCTTGCCTTCGGCCTTGGCCCACAGATCCCAGGCGGCATTGACCACCGCGCCGGTAGCCAGGTGGATGGCGCCCTTGTCCGGGCCGATCCAGCGCAGCTGGCTGTCGGAGGTAACGTGGCGCCAGAAGCGGCCCATGTCGGCGGCGATCCATTCCAGGTCCAGGCCGACCACGAGGTGTTCCATGGCGCGGATGGCGGCGCAGCAGATTTCATTGCCGCGACCGATGGTGAAGGTCAGACCGTGGCCTTTCAGTTGCGCATGGTCGGTGTCGAGGATGACGTAGGCGGCGGAATAGTCCGGGTCGGGATTCATCGCATCCGAACCATCCAGTGATTGCGAAGTGGGAAAGCGCACGTCCAGCACGCGCATGGCGGTAATCTTGGTCATCGGTCTCTAGCGTGATGCCGCTGCGGGCCGGGTGGCGCCTCGGGCTCGGGCGCTGCCACTGCTTGCCGCTGGTCGGCGGGGCTGGCCGCTGGGGGCGGTTGCCCGTTGTCGTCGTCTCCGGGGACTGGCCCCTTGTTCGTTTTACTCACAAATAAAATTTGTTTTTATCTGTGAGTGACACAGCATAACCTCGATTATCCTCCTATTGCCGGGCCAGCCCGATGAAGTTTCGATATCGATCGATATCATTTTATGGATATCAAAACAGCAATCTTTTGCAAATATATAAAAAATAATTTTACAAATAAAACGCGTTGGCGATCAAAAATCCCCTACAATCCGGCCCCAGAAACCAGCGGATTCTCCCTCCGATTCCGCCTTCCCGCCCGCCAACAACACCCAGGCTGCCATGCCCAGAACCAGGAAAATCACTCCTCCCGACACCCCTGCGCTGCCAGCCGTTGTCGCTGCGATCAACGACGACGACGAGCTCGGCAGCAGCCACGACAGCACCGGTAGCAAGACGCGCTATGCCGCGCCGGCGCTGGACAAGGGACTGGATATCCTGGAACTGTTGAGCCGCTCTGAGCAGATGCTGACGCTGAACCAGATCTCGCGCCAGCTGGGTCGCAGCGTCAACGAAATCTTCCGCATGGTGGTGACGCTGGAGCAGCGCGGTTATCTGATCGCCGACAACGACCATTACCGGCTGTCTCTGAAACTGTTCGAGCTGGCACACCATCATCAGCCGATACGTTCGCTGGTCAGCACTGCCCTGCCCCACATGCGCGAACTGGCCAACCGCGCCATGCAATCGACGCATCTGACGGTCTATGAGGCAGGACGGGTGATCGTGGTGGCGCAGGTGGACAGCCCCGAGCGTTGGGCCTTCGGGCTCAAGGTGGGCGCGCTGGTGAGCCTCACCGATACCGCTTCCGGCCATGTGCTGCTGGCCTTCCGCGACCAGGCCGAACAGGCCAGCATGCTGGCCGCGCACGTACGCATGGATGGTGAACAGGAGATCGAGACGGCGCAGCTGATGCGGCAGATCGAGGACACCCGCAAGCGCGGGCATTCGCGCATGGAAAGTCGACAGATCCGGGGCGTGATCAACCTGTCCTATCCGGTGATGGGCGCCAACAATCGCATGCTGGCCGCGCTCAATATTCCCTATATCGAACGCATCGACAAGAAGGTCAACCCCAGCCTGGACGAGGTGCAGGGCATCGTCCAGGAGATTTCGGCGCGGTTGTCGCGGCTGATGGGGGATTCGAGTTTCGGCGCCTGAGGCCGGCGCCAGCTGCCGGTGCTAGCCGGCGAAACGCACTTCCGGCAGGCCACGCACGCCGGTCTCCGGCACGGCGAAAAGCGCACCGGCCAATGCATCCTGCTCACGCTGCCGGGCCGTCATGCCTTCATGGGCCGAGGTGACGAACAGCGTATCGAGCGCGCCGCCGCCGAAGGCCACACAGGAAGGCTGGGCGGTCGGCATGTCGACGATGCGATCGATACGGCCATCGGGCGCAAAGCGCACTACCCGCGCACCACCCCATTGCGCGTTCCAGACATAGCCGTCGGCGTCGACGGTGGAGCCGTCGGGACCGCCCGGCTGCTGCGCCAGATCGGCAAACACGCGCTGGTTGGCGACGACGCCGGACGCCGGATCGTAGTCGCAGACCATGATCTTGCCTTCCATGGAATCGCAGTGATACATGCGCGTGCCATCGGGACTGAAGCAGATGCTGTTGGAAATGGCGATACCCGGCAGCGGCAGGCGCTCCAGGCTCAAGTCGGCATTGAGGCGATAGAAGCTGGCGATGGGTGCGCGGCCGGCATCTTCATTCAGCGTGCCGAAGACGAAGCGACCCTGGCGGTCGCAACGACCATCGTTCAGACGCGTGCTCGGCAGGTCATCCTCGATACGGCAGATCGGCGTGATGGCGCCGGTACTGAGGTTGAAAAAGGCCAGGCGCGATGCCAGGCCGATCAGCAGGCGTTCGGGATCGGAGGTAAAGGCGAAGCAGCACAGCCGCTCCGGCATGGGCCAGCTGCGCGTAGCGCCGCTTTGCGGATCGTGGTTCCACAGGCGCGAGGCGTGGATGTCGGTCCAGAAGACGGTTTGCGAGCGCTCGCACCAGAGGACGCCTTCGCCCAGTTCATGATGTCCATCGACCAGCAATTGCGCATTCATCGGGTTTCCGCCTGCAAATCAATTAAATGAAATAAATAAAATAAACGATATAAAACAACATCAATGTCCTGACCACGCTGTTGTGCGTCGGCCACAAGACAAAAAAGGGTGGGCTTGCGCCCACCCTCAACTACATCAAGACCACCTCAGGAAGGATTACAGATACTACGAGATCGTTACATCAGAACGAGTGGGCGATACCGAAGTAGCCGCCGGTCTGACTGGTTCCCTTGCCACCGCCGGTCGAGCTGTCGGCTTCGAGTGAGTAGTTGGCGTTGTTGCCGTTACGCATGGTGCCGCCACCAACGTACAACAGGGTACGCTTGGACAGGAAGTAGTTCACGCCCGCCATGAACAGGTTGGCACTGCCGTTGCCGTTGTTAGCATTGACGTGGAACACCGAACCGACCAGTTGGAACTGCGAGGTCACGTCGTAGTTCGCACCGAGCCAGTAGTGATTCACGCGATCCGGTGCGCCGCTGGCGGTATTGACGTCAGGTGCACGCAGGTTCTCGTAGCCCAGGAACAGCTTCAGCTTGTCGATCTTGTAAGTACCGCCCAGGATCAACTCCTTGGAGGTGTCATAGACGTCGGTATAGCGACCGTTGGGATCACGCACGACGTCGTAGATACCGCGCAATTCCAGGCCGTTGTTCTGGTACACCAGCGACAGACCGTCCTTGCGACCGTACTTGGTGCTCGTACCGCCCTTGTTGAACGAACCTGCTGCCTCGCCCAGGCTGGTTTGTACAGTTGCGCCGAAACCGCCGAAGGTCGGGGTGGTGTACTCGATCACGTTGCTGGCGCCAGGCCAGTTACGACCACGTACCAGATTGGCGGTACCGATCCATTGCTGGCCGGTTGGGTCCAAGAACCAGACGTCATTGTTGATGAACAGGTTCTTACCCAGCTTCAGCGTACCGGCGCTGGCAGAGGACAGGCCGACGTAGGAACGACGATTGAACAACGAAGTGCCGCTGACATCGGTACCGTTCAGGCCACCGGTGGTGGAGCCAAAGCCCGATTCCAACAGGAAGAAGGCATTGTTGCCGCCGCCCAGGTCTTCCGTGCCCTTGAAACCAATCATGCTAGTGCCCCACTGGTTGCTGGCAGAGCGGACTCGAGTACCCGTAGTACCAGAACCATCGTTCTTTGGTACGTTAGTCATGATGTCGACGCCTGCGACAACACGGCCGTAGATAGTGACACTGCTGGTCTGCGCCTGCGCCTGTGCCGAGAACGCTCCCATCAGCGCGAGCGCGCACAGGGTCTTTGCTCCAATAAAGGATGGCTTCACTTGCTTCATGAATAGTCTCCGTGGATATTGCTGTTTAAATTTTTGTCGTCGGTGGGCTTGGTCGTGCAGCTTTGCACTTCAGACCCCTTGAATCCTGACGGACTCCTGACGGTCTCCCAACTTTTTGTTTTGATGCTGCCCGACCTTCTCTTCTTTCATTCCGGCCCTATGTTCGTTGTCCTGTACAGTCCGGAATGTGGCTAGATACTAAGTATTCGGTTCATGTCTTTCCAATGAAATCTTTAGCAATTCCGATATGCGATTTGATATCATGAATTTCTAATAAAAAAATCATTGAAAAAATTTAGAACACCGTCCCCGGAGACTTATGAAAAACAGTGACCCGAACTGGTTTCTGAGGGCGCGATTGAAGACCCGCCAACTCCTTCTGCTCATCGCCCTCGACGACACCCGCAACATCCATCGCGCCGCCAGCGAACTCAACATGACGCAGCCGGCCGCCTCCAAGCAGTTGAAGGACCTCGAGGACATGCTCGGCGTGTCGCTGTTTGAGCGCCTGCCGCGCGGCATGCGGCCCACCATCTATGGCGAGGCCATGATCCGCCATGCGCGCATGGCCCTGACCAGCCTGTCCAAGGCGCATGAAGACATCGTGGCGCTGAAGTCGGGCCTCTCCGGCCAGGTCGATGTGGGCGTGATTCTCTCGCCCGGCATGGCATTGTTGCCACCGGCCATTGCCCGAGTGAAGGAACAGGCGCCGATGTTGCGTATCGGCGTCGAAGTGGAAAGCAGCAACATCCTGCTGTCGCGCCTGCTGCATGGCGAACTGGACTTCATCATCGGCCGCATCCTCGACGAGGAAGCCCGCAGCGGCCTGCTCTACGAAGAGCTGGCCGACGAGCCGGTGTGCGCCGTGGCGCGGGTGGGACATCCCTTCCACACCCGCAATGACCTGAGCCTGGCCGACCTCGCCGGCGAAGCCTGGATCATGGCGCCCAAAGGCAGCATCCTGCGCGCGCGCTGCGACCAGATGTTCCGCGAACAAGGCCTGGCACCGCCCTCCAACGTGGTCGATACCACCGCCATCCTGTTCATCACCAGTCTGTTGCAGCAGACCGATTTCATCTACGCCATGCCCACGGAAGTAGCACGTTATTACACCCAGGCACGCCTGATGGACATCCTGCCCATCGAACTGCCCTGCCGCATGGCTGGTTTCGGCATCATCACCCGCCAGGACAATTTGCTCTCGCCGGGTGCCAATCTGGTGCTGCAGGCCATCCGCGAAGTGGCCAAGATGATCTACTGATCCACATCCTCGCCAACCCGCGCATTGTGCACTGCCGGGGTGGCGGAACCGCGCCGAGTTTTATTAAGAAATGTAAGGAAGAGTAAGCCGATCTGAAAATTCAAAAATCACGGTTACTCGAAACAATTCTAAGCGCATCAATTCATTAAAAATTCGCAGCAAAAAAACAACACTATAACGCGACAAAAAACTTAGTTTTTCCGAGTTGTATGACAGCCCGGCCCCATCCGAACAAAAACGGGAATACGCCGCAAAAAAAAGAGTCGCCAAATGGCGACTCTTTTTGATGCTCCACGCAAATTCACGCTAAAACAGCGGAATCGATCCTGCCTTACACCCAACCGGCATCGACGATGAATTCCTGCGCGGTGCACATCGCGCTGTCATCGGCGGCCAGGAACAGCACCATGCGCGCCAGGTGCCAGGGCAACAAGTCGTCCTGCAGGCACTGGTTGCGTGCAATGGCCTTCTTGCCTTCTTCATCCAGCCACAGCTTGATCTGGCGCTCCGTCATGACCCAGCCCGGTGTGACGGTGTTGACGCGGATCCGGTGCGGACCGAGGTCGCGCGCCAGACCGCGGGTCAGGCCCAGGGTCGAGGCCTTGGCCGTGGTGTACACCGGGAATCCGCCGCTGGACTGATGCCAGCTGATGGAACTGAAGTTGATGATGGAGCCGCCGCCACGACGCTTCATGCCGTCCACCACCGCTTGCACGGCGAAGAAGGACGGGCGCTGGTTGATGGCGATGCGGTCGTTCCAGTAATCGAGGGTCACGTCTTCCAGCTTGTGACGTTCGTCATTGGCGGCGTTGTTGACCAGCACATCGAAGTCACCAAGCTCACCCTGCAGCTCGGCAATGGTCTTCTGGAATGCCGGGATGTCGCGCAGGTCGCAGTGGCGGAACAGCGGCTTGGGATAGCCGGCGCTGGCCAGCTCATTGCACAGTGTCTCGCTGGCTTCGCGGGCGATATCGACGAAGGCCACGTGCGCGCCCTGTTGCGCAAACGCCTCGACAATGGCCGCACCAATGCCGGTGCCGCCGCCGGTAATGAAAACGCGCTTGCCCTTCAGGCTGGGAAAATTCGCCAGCTGCACGTTCTGGGGAGTATTGCTCATAGGGTTTCCTTGCTGGCCGGTGTCATGCCGATGCCGACACCGGCGCTGTCTTGTCGTGATGGATCAGTGCGAATGCTTGGGAACGGCTGCGCCACGGCAGCCGACCAGGAAGTCGAAGTCGCAGCCTTCGTCGGCCTGCAGCACGCGGTCCACGTACAGGGACTGGTAGCCGCCGACCATTTCCGGCTTGCGCGCCGCCAGTACCTTGGCACGTTCTGCCAGGCGGCGCTGCATTTCCTCTTCACTGATGTCGAGCTGCAACTTGCCGGCATAGGCGTCCAGTTCGATGAAGTCGCCATCCTGGACAATGCCCAGCGGTCCGCCGGCAGCCGCTTCCGGCGCCACATGCAGGATCACCGTGCCATAGGCGGTGCCGCTCATGCGGGCATCCGAGATGCGCACCATGTCCTTGACACCGGTGGCCAGCACCTTGGGCGGCAAGCCCATGTTGCCCACTTCGGCCATGCCCGGGTAACCCTTGGGACCGACATTCTTCATCACCAGCACGCAGGAGGCATCGACATCCAGGTCCGGATCGTTGATGCGTTCCTTGTAGTGGTTGAAGTCCTCGAACACCACGGCGCGGCCGCGATGCTTCATCAGTTCTGGGGTGGCCGCCGAGGGCTTCAGCACCGCGCCGCGCGGCGCCAGGTTGCCACGCAGGATGCAGATGCCGCCATCCTCGATCAGCGGCTTGGCCAGCGGACGCACCACTTCGTCGTTGTAGATCGGCGCGTCCTTGACGTTGTCCCACATGGTCTTGCCGTTCGCCGTCAGCGCATCCGGATGCGGCAGCAGGTCGGCTTCGCCCAGGCGGCGCAGCACAGCCGGCAGGCCACCGGCGTAGTAGAACTCTTCCATCAGGTAGCGGCCCGAGGGCTGCAGGTCAACAATGGTGGGAGTGCCGCGGCCGATGCGGGTCCAGTCTTCCAGCTCCAGGTCCACGCCCATGCGGCCGGCAATGGCCTTCAGGTGGATCACGGCATTGGTGGAACCGCCGATGGCGGCATTGGTGCGGATGGCATTCTCGAAGGCCTTGCGGGTCAGGATCTTGGACAGGGTCAGACCTTCCCAGACCATGTCGACGATACGCATGCCGGACAGGTGCGCCAGCACGTAGCGGCGCGCATCGACGGCCGGAATGGCCGCATTGTGCGGCAGCGACACGCCTAGCGACTCGGCCATGCAGGCCATGGTGGAAGCCGTGCCCATGGTGTTGCAGGTACCGGCCGAGCGCGACATGCCAGCTTCGGCGGCCATGAAGTCATGGATGGTGATCTCGCCGGCCTTGACCTGCTCCGACAGTTGCCACACCACCGTGCCCGAACCGATATCGCGACCCTGGTGCTTGCCGTTCAGCATCGGACCGCCGGTCACGACGATGGCCGGCACGTCGCAGCTGGCCGCACCCATCAGCAGGGCCGGGGTGGTCTTGTCGCAGCCGGTCAACAGCACCACGCCATCGATCGGATTGCCGCGGATCGATTCTTCCACATCCATGCTGGCCAGGTTGCGGGTCAGCATGGCGGTCGGGCGCAGGTTGGATTCGCCATTGGAGAACACCGGGAACTCCACCGGGAAGCCACCGGCTTCGATGATGCCGCGACGCACGTGTTCGGCGATCTTGCGGAAGTGCGCATTGCAGGGCGTCAGTTCCGACCAGGTGTTGCAGATGCCGATGACCGGCTTGCCCTGGAATTCGTGATCGGGGATGCCCTGGTTCTTCATCCAGCTGCGGTACATGAAGCCGTTCTTGTCGGCAGTACCGAACCAGCCGGCCGAGCGCAGGGTGCGGCTCTTGTCTTTTTTGTCGCTACTCATTGTTGAATTCCTGACTGAAGGAAACGGAAGGATCTGGTGGTCCCGAATGCAAAAGGCGGGCAACCCTGCCCGCCTTGCTCATCCGGATTACTTGTTCTTGTTGTAGACGTCGAAGCACACCGCCATCAGCAGCACGAAGCCCTTGATCATCTGCTGGTAGTCGATGCCGATGCCCATGATGGACATGCCGTTGTTCATCACGCCCATCACGAAGGCGCCGATGACCGCGCCCATCACCTTGCCCACGCCGCCGGAAGCCGAGGCGCCGCCGATGAAGCAGGCCGCAATCACGTCCAGCTCGAAGCCCAGGCCGGCCTTGGGGGTGGCGGTGTTCAGGCGGGCCGCGAAGATCAGGCCGGCCAGCGCCGCCAGCACGCCCATGTTGACGAAGGTGAAGAAGGACACGCGTTCGGTCTTGATGCCGGACAGCTTGGCCGCCTTCTCGTTGCCGCCCACGGCATAGACGCGACGGCCCAGGGTGGTGCGGCTGGTGACGAAGCTGTACAACACCATCAGGGCGAACATGATGATCAGGACGTTGGGCATACCGCGATAGGTCGACAGCAGGTAGCTGAAGGCGATGATGGCGGCAGCGAACAAGCCGTTCTTCAACATGAAGAACAGGACCGGTTCATCTTCCATGCCATGCTTGGTCTGCTTGCGACGGCCATGCAGCTTGACCAGCACCAGCACGACGGCGGCCAGTACGCCGACAATCAGCGAGGTGGTGCGGAAGCTTGCATTGTCCGTCAGTTCCGGGATGAAGCCCGAGGACAGCATCTGGAAGGTCGGCGGGAACGGGCCCAGGGACTGGCCCTGCAGCAGCGCCAGCGCCATGCCCTTGAAGACCAGCATGCCGGCCAGGGTGACGATGAAGGAGGGGATCTTGAAGTACGCGATCCAGTAACCCTGCGCCGCGCCGATCAGGCCGCCGGCGATCAGGCAGACGATCGAGGCCGGCACGAAGCCCCAGCCATAGTCCACCATCAGCACCGCTGCCAGCGCGCCGATCAGGCCCACCACCGAACCCACCGACAGGTCGATGTGACCGGCCACGATCACCATCAGCATGCCCAGCGCCATGATGACGATGTAGCTGTTCTGCAGCACCAGGTTGGTCAGGTTCAGCGGACGCATCAGCGTGCCGTCGGTCATGATCTGGAAGAAGGCCATGATGGCCACCAACGACATCAGCATGCCGTATTCACGCATGTTGTTCTTCAGGAAGCTGCCGTAGTCCTTCTTTTCGGCAGCGCCGCTGGTGACGGCCGGTTTCTTGCTCACGTCAATACTTTCCATTGTCTTGCTCCTCAGGTGCTCTCTGGTCTTTATGATGAATGCCGCCGGTTTGGCCCCGGCTTGATGTCAGATAGATTCTCAGGCTCTCATGCCGCCTGCGACAGGCTGGAATCGTCGATCCGCTTGTTGCGCATGATGGCGCGCATGATGTTTTCCTGGCTGGCTTCCTGCTTGGGGATGTGGCCCACGAACTGACCTTCGTTCATCACGTAGATGCGGTCGCACATGCCCAGCAGTTCCGGCATCTCCGACGAGATCATGATGATGCACTTGCCCTCGGCGGCCAGCTTGCTGATGATGTTGTAGATCTCGAACTTGGCGCCGACGTCGATGCCGCGCGTGGGTTCGTCCAGGATCAGCACTTCCGGTTGCGAGAACAGCCACTTCGACAGCACCACCTTCTGCTGATTGCCGCCGGACAGGTTGACCACCTTCTGCAGCACGCTGGAACAGCGGATGCGCATCTGCGCCTTGAAGTCGGCAGCGATCTTGTATTCGCGCGCCTCGTCGATGACGGAGCGCTCCGAGACACCCTCCAGGTTGGCCAGCGAGATGTTCTTCTTGATGTCTTCTTCCAGCACCAGGCCGTCGCCCTTGCGGTCTTCGGTCACGTAGGCGATGCCCTTGTCAATCGCCTTGCCAATGGTGGAGAGGTCCACTTCCTTGCCGTGCAGGAAGGCCTTGCCGGTGATCTTCTTGCCATAGGCGCGGCCGAAGATGCTCTTGGCCAGTTCGGTACGGCCCGCCCCCATCAGACCGGCGATGCCGACGATCTCGCCGGCGCGCACGCTCATGTTGACGTCCTTGATGGCCAGCCGGTCCGCGTGCAGCGGATGATGCACACGCCAGTCGCGCACCTCGAAGATGACCTCGCCGATCTTGGGGTCACGCTGCGGATAGCGGTCCGCCATCTCGCGACCCACCATGTGCTGGATGATGCGATCTTCGCTGATCGGTTCGGCGCGGCAGTCGAAGGTATCGACCGTGGTGCCGTCGCGCAGCACGGTGATGGAGTCGGCCACCTTGGAAATTTCGTTGAGCTTGTGCGAGATCAGGATCGAGGCGATGCCCTGGCGCTTCAGTTCCAGCAGCAGTTCCAGCAGTGCATCGGAGTCGCTTTCATTGAGGCTGGCGGTCGGCTCATCCAGAATCAGCAGCTTGACTTCCTTGGACAGCGCTTTGGCGATCTCGATCAGCTGTTGCTTGCCCACCCCCAGATCACCCACCTTGGTCAACGGCGATTCCTTCAGGCCGACCTTGGCCAGCAGCGCCTTGGCGCGCACGTAGGACTGTTCCCAGTCGATCACGCCGCCATGCGCCTGCTCGTTACCGAGGAACAGGTTTTCCATCACCGACAGCAGCGGTACCAATGCCAGCTCCTGGTGGATGATGATGATGCCCAGATGTTCGCTGTCGCGGATATCCTTGAAGGCGCGTACCTCATCCTTGTAGACGATGTCGCCGGAATAGGTGCCATGCGGGTAGACGCCGGAGAGCACCTTCATCAGCGTGGATTTGCCCGCGCCGTTTTCGCCGACGATCGCATGGATCTCGCCCTCGCGCACCGCCAGGTTGACGTTGTTCAACGCCTTCACACCCGGGAAGCTCTTCTCGATGCCGCGCATTTCCAGAATGTTGCTCATGATGCTGACCTCTCTTCTGCCGGTCTTGCGACGCTCTGCCAAGCCGGATTTTTTATCTCGTGTGCATTGCTTTGGTGCAAGCACATTATCCTGAAAGTATTTGGGCCTGTTCACATTCAATCCGCGGGTGCGATTGAATGTGAACAGGCCCAGCCCCGCACAGGGCGGGACTATGCTGATCTTGTGTATGCGTGCTGCGAAAGATTCAGCGGGCGGCGCAGAGCAGATGTCATCGACGCCGCCCGGGTGGTGCTTACTTCAGTTGGGCTTCGGTGTAGTAGCCGCTGCCGATCAGGACTTCCTTCCAGTTCGACTTGTCCACCACGACCGGCTTGAGCAGGTACGACGGCACCACCTTCACGCCATTGTTATAGGTCTTGGTGTCGTTGATCTGGGGCTGCTTGCCACCCAGCACGGCATCGACCATACCGACGGTGACCTTGGCCAGCTCGCGGGTATCCTTGAAGATGGTGGAATACTGCTCGCCACGGATGATGGACTTGACCGACTGCACTTCCGCATCCTGACCCGAGACATACGGGAAGGGCTGTTGCGGGGTACCGTAGCCGACGCCGCGCAGCGACGACAGGATACCGATGGACAGGCCGTCATACGGCGACAGCACGGCATTGACCTTGGCGTTGGTATAGAAGGCCGACAGCAGGTTATCCATACGGGCCTGGGCGGTAGCCGGATCCCAGCGCAGGGTCGCGACCTTGTCCATGCCCATCTGCTTGGAGCGCACCACCAGCTTGCCGCTGTCGATGTAAGGCTTCAGCACCGACATGGCGCCGTTGTAGAAGAAGAAGGCGTTGTTGTCGTCCGAGGAGCCGCCGAACAGTTCGATGTTGAACGGACCCTTGCCTTCCTTCAGGCCCAGGGCCTTTTCCAGCGATTGTGCCTGCAGCACGCCGACCTGGAAGTTGTCGAAGGTGGCATAGTAGTCGACGTTCTTGGAACCACGGATCAGGCGGTCATAGGCGATGACCTTGACGCCCTTGTCGGCGGCCTTCTGCAGCACGTCGGTCAGGGTGGTGCCGTCGATGGCGGCAATCACCAGCACCTTGGCGCCCTTGGTCAGCATGTTCTCGATCTGGGACAGCTGGTTGGGGATGTCGTCTTCGGCGTATTGCAGGTCGGTCTGGTAGCCCTTTTCCTTGAGGACCTTGACCATGTTGTTGCCGTCGGCGATCCAGCGTGCCGAGGACTTGGTGGGCATGGCCACGCCGACCAGCGACTTGCTCTGCGCGCTCACCTGTGCGCTGATGGACATCAGGGTGACACCCAGGCCGAGCGCGATGCCGGTCAATACCGATTTGATTTTCATGCTATGAGTCTCCAGTCTCTTTTATGGAATGGCGTGTTGTAGTTATTCACAAACAGCGCCGCTAGTTCTGATGAATGTCATGCAGAGCAACTGTTTTGCGGGCTCTACATTAATTGCTTTACCAATACATTTCTAATGATTTTTTGAGCGTAATGGATATGTTTTTCGGTATAACTCCCTCTATGTAAAGTTATCTTAATTAAGCTTAGAAAAACCCGCTCAAGCGCCGGCTGGCGCGGCTTTCGCCGATCCGGCCGGTTTGCCGCGCAGGGCCCCCAGGGAAATGACACGTTGCGCGACGCAAAAGACGAACAGGAGCGCGCCGATGAAGATCTTGGTCCACCAGGAACTGAGGCTGCCATCGAAGGCGATGAGGGTCTGGATCACACCAAGGATGAGCACGCCGGTGAGCGTGCCGGCCACATAACCATAGCCACCGGTGAGCAGGGTGCCGCCGATGACCACGGCCGCAATCGCATCCAGTTCCACGCCCTGCGCATGCAATCCATAACCGGACAGCATGTAGAACGAGAACAGCAGACCGGCCACCGACGCGCAGAAACCGCTGAAGGCATAGACCAAGACCTTGGTGCGCGCCACCGGCAAGCCCATCAGCATGGCCGAGCTTTCGCTGCCGCCGATGGCATAGACGGCGCGCCCGAAGCGCGTGCCATGCGCCATCCAGATGGCCACGGCCAGCACGATCAGCGCGATCACCACGCTGGGCGAGATGAACAGGCCCGCGAATTCGATGCGCGTCTGCGACATCGCCGTGAAGAAGGGATCGTCGATCGTGATGGAATCGATACTGATGAGGTAGCACAGGCCGCGCGCCAGGAACATGCCAGCCAGCGTCACGATGAAAGCCTGCAGCTTGAAGTAGTGGATCATTGCGCCCATGGCGGCACCGAAGCCGGCACCCATCAGCAGGACCGTGACCATCACCAGCAGCGGCGGCCAGTGCCAGTGCTGCAGCAGGAAGGCCGCCACCATCGTGGTCAGCGCCAGCACCGAACCGACCGACAGGTCGATGCCGCCGGAGAGGATGACAAAACTCATGCCGATGGCCACCACCAGCAGGAAGGCATTGTCGATGAGCAGGTTCAGCATCACCTGCGGCGACAGGAAACCGTCGTACCCTGCTGCCCCTGCAAGCAGCATAATCACCAGCAACACCACGGTCACCATGGAGGTAAACCACGGCGCATGGGAAGCGCGCCGCAAGGAAGAAACGAGCATCATGATCTGGACATCCTCAACATGCGACGGAATTGCGGCGACTGCGACAGGCAGACCAGGAACACCACGATGGACTTGACCACCATGTTGACCTCGGGCGGCACGCCCAGCGAATAGATCGTATAGGTCAGGGTCTGGATGATGAGCGCACCGATGACGCTGCCCACCAGGCTGAACCTGCCCCCGGCCAGCGAGGTGCCGCCCAGGGTAACGGCCAGGATGGCATCGAGCTCCAGCAGCAGGCCGGCGTTGTTGGCGTCGGCGCTCTTGATGTTGGAGGCGATCATCAGCCCGGCCAGCCCGGCGCAGGCGCTGCAGAACATATAGACGAAGAAGATCAGCGCCGCCGTGCGGATGCCGGCCAGGCGCGAGGCCACCGGGTTGATGCCGACCGATTCGATGAACAGGCCCAGGGCGGTCTTCTTCATCAGCAGCGCCAGCAGCAGGAACATGCCCACGGCGATGTAGAGCGAGAACGGCAGGCCGAACAGGTAGCCGCCGCCCAAGAAGAAGAATGGCTTGTAGTAGACCGTCACGATCTGGCCATCGGTGAGCAACTGCGCCAGTCCGCGCCCGGCCACCATCAGGATCAGCGTGGCGATGATGGGCTGCAGCCCCAGGCCCGCCACCAGCACGCCGTTCCAGGCGCCGCACAGCAGCGCCGCGCCCATGGCAGCGGCCAGCGCCCACACCATCGGTACGTTGCTGACATACTCCGGCACACCATTGACCACCACCATCTTGCCACCGATCAGGATCGCTGCGACCGCGCCGGAAATGGCCACCACCGCACCCACCGAAATATCCACGCCACGCGTGGCGATGACCAGGGTCATGCCCAGCGCCGCCAGCATCAGCGGCGCGGCCCGGTTGACGATATCGATCAGCGCGCCATACAGATGACCATCCTTGATCTCCAGCTTGAAGAAGCCCGGCACCAGCAGGAAATCGATCAGCAGCAGCAGCGCCAGTGCCGCCAGCGGGCGCACCAGCGGATGACGCAACAGCGCCGTCCAGCCCGGCCCACCGCCGTGGGTGGCGGTATCGGGAATCAGTTTGGAATCCATGGAAGCACTCATGCGGCCTCTCCCGCGATG
This sequence comes from Herbaspirillum sp. AP02, assembly GCF_015767275.1. Classification (GTDB taxonomy): domain Bacteria; phylum Pseudomonadota; class Gammaproteobacteria; order Burkholderiales; family Burkholderiaceae_D; genus Herbaspirillum. The sequence goes on along the minus strand of NZ_JADWMY010000002.1, from coordinate 528,233 downwards.
ACCTGCAAGACCGACTGCTCGTCGAGTTCACCGCGACGGTATTCGCCACAGGCACGACGGTCGCGCAGCACCAGCATGCGGTCACTGCAGCGCAGGACCTCGGCAATCTCGGAGGAAATGAAAAGAATGGACATACCCTTGCGGCACATGGCGATGACGAAATCCATGATCTCCTGCTTGGCCCGCACGTCGATGCCGCGCGTGGGTTCATCCAGGATCAGCATGCCCGGGTCGGTCGCCAGCCAGCGCGCCAGCAAGGCCTTCTGCTGGTTGCCGCCGGAGAGCAGGCCGATCGGGGTTTCCAGGTCGGCAGTCTTGATGCCCAGCCATTTCACGTAATCGCTGGCGATCTGGTTCTGGCGCTTGCGCGGCAGTACGCGGAACAGGCCCTGCCTTGCCTGCAGCGCCAGGATGATGTTTTCGCGCACCGACAACTCCAGGATCGCACCTTCCTTCTTGCGGTCCTCGGAACAGAAACCGATGCCGGCCGCAATCGCATCGCGCGGCACATTGAGCCTGACGGCGCGACCTTCGATGCGCAGTTGCCCGCTGTCGGCGCGGTCGGCGCCGAACAGCAGACGCGCCATCTCGGTCCGTCCCGAGCCCAGCAGGCCGCACAGGCCATACACTTCACCGCGCCGCAATTCCAGGTCCTGCGGCGCCAGTACGCCACGCCGACCGAACCCGTCGGCCTGCAGGAAGACTTCGCCCTGCTCTGCCGCATCGGCCGACAGCCCCGAGGCCAGGGCCTCGGCACCGGCTTCGACCTTGCGATGATCGACTGCGGTCACGCCCACCATCTTGTTGACCAGCTCCAGACGTGAGAGGTCGGCGACCAGGTATTCGCCTTCGCGGACCCCATTGCGCAGCACCGTGATGCGGTCCGAAATCTCGTAGGTCTGGTCCAGGAAATGGGTCACGAAGAGAATCGCCATGCCCTGCTCGCGCAGGCGCCGCAGCACCTTGAACAACTGCTGCACCTCGGCCTCGTCCAGGCTGGAGGTGGGCTCATCCAGGATCAGCACCTTGGCCGATACCGACAGAGCACGCGAGATCGCCACCATCTGCTGGATCGCCAGCGGATAGGACGACAACTGGGCCGCCACATCGATATCGATCTGCAATTGCTGCTGCAGCAGCAGCTTCGCCTGTGCGTGGACGCTGTTCCAGTCGATCCGACCGAAGCGCTTGGGATAGCGGCCGATGAAGATATTCTCGGCCACCGACAGATTGGGACACAGATTGACTTCCTGATAGACCGTGCTGATGCCCAGCGCCTGCGCCTCCAGCGTGGAGGCCGGTGCAATGGCGCGGCCATCCAGTTCGATCTTGCCCTGATCGGGCTCATGCACGCCAGTCAACACCTTGATCAGCGTGGACTTGCCTGCGCCGTTCTGTCCCATCAGGGTATGCACTTCCCCCGGGAACAGCCGCAAGCCGACATCGGTGAGCGCCTTCACGCCCGCAAATGCCTTGTGTACACCACTCAATTCCAGCATGGGACGCGCCTGCGCCCCGACAGACATCGTCATCGCAACTCCATCAAAACCATCGCAACACCTCATGCGCCAGCATGCGCACCAGGTCCGACCCGCCCGACCAGCAACACACCCGCCCTGAAGCCCAGGGCGGGTGTGTTGCCTTCATGCCGATCTCAATACTTGCGGTTCGGGAATTCCTTGGCCGCCACTTCGGCCGGGAAGACGCTTTCCTCGGTAGTGATGCGCTTGGGCACTTCCTTGCCGGCCTTGATGTCCTTGGCGATCTGCATCAGTTGCGGACCCAGCAGCGGACTGCATTCCACGGTCACATTGAGCTTGCCGGCCATCATGGCTTCGAAGGCACCCTTCACGCCGTCGATGGAGATGATGATGATGTCCTTGCCCGGCTTCATGCCGGCCTCTTCGATGGCCTGGATCGCGCCGATGGCCATGTCGTCGTTGTGGGCGTAGAGCACGTTGATCTTCTTGCCCTCGGCCTTGAGGAAGGCTTCCATCACTTCCTTGCCCTTGGCGCGGGTGAAGTCGCCGGTCTGCGAACGGATGATCTTCAGGCGCGGTTCGCCCTTGATGACTTCCTCGAAGCCGGTCTTGCGATCGATCGCCGGGGCCGAGCCGACGGTACCCTGCAGTTCGACGATATTGATGTCACCGGCCGGCATGGACTTGGCCTTTTCCAGCAGCCAGCGACCGGCGCGGCGACCCTCTTCGACGAAGTCCGAACCGATGAAGGTCACGTACAGCGACTTGTCGGTGACGTTGACGGCACGGTCGGTCAGGATGACCGGGATCTTGGCGGCCTTGGCTTCACGCAGCACGGTTTCCCAGCCCGATTCCACCACCGGCGAGAAGGCGATCACATCCACCTTTTGCGCGATGAAGGAGCGGATCGCCTTGACCTGGTTTTCCTGCTTCTGCTGGGCGTCCGCGAATTTGAGGTTGACGCCGGCCTGCTTGGCAGCGTCCTTGATGGATACGGTATTGGCGGTGCGCCATTCACTCTCGGCACCCACCTGCGAGAAGCCCATGGTCAGCGGTTTGTCGGCAGCGAAAGCCGAAAGGCTCATGGCGCTGCTACCCAGGCTCATGCAAATGGCTGCGCCCAGAAGCGCTCTTCTTTTCGAGTTCATTGTCAGTCTCCGTTGGCAGGGAATTGTGGACTTCCCCTTGTTGTATGCGTGGATTGCGCTGCGCCGGAATACGTTTGATTTATAAGTATGAAGCCGGGAAGCGGCGCGGTGCGGCTGAAATCCTGGACGACCCTGTAGTCCCTGAAGGTCGTGAAGTCCCTGATTCGCGCTCCATATTAGGCAAGCGACCAATAGGTATCCAATGAATTTTTAATGTTTTTCGATACCGTTTCGCACATCGTTGGGGAAAATCGCCTCAGCGCCGCACCAGCGGGAGACCACTCCCGCACCGCGTCGGCGCATATCGGGCGGATGTGGCAGCGGGCAGCGCGCGCCACGCAATTTTGATATCGTTTGCGATGTTTTTTTCATTATTCCCTATCGGGGGGCGGTGATAGGATCAGCCAGATTTTTTTTGAAGCGCAAGCCTGAAGACCGAGCGCGAATCCACGTGAGCCCACTCCTTCTTCCTGCCGACGACTTCGCTGTCCCCACGACGGGACGCCGCACCACCGCAACGCTGATGCGCGCCGCACTCCATAACAAGATACGAGACACCATGCCATCCCGAGCAACCGATGCCAACCACGCAGGCTCCAAGGGGCTGCCGGAAATCCATACCCTGCAATCAGGGCGTCAGCGTCTGCACGTGCTACCCGCCCTGGGCGGTGCGCTGGCCGGGTGGGAATGGCAGCGCGAGCGCAAATGGCTGCCGCTGCTGCGCCCCTGGAGCGCCGACCCGGCGGCCCTCTACGCGACGGCCTGCTTTCCGCTGCTGCCCTGGTCCAACCGCATCACCGGCGGCGGTTTCGATTTCGATGGCAAGCATTACCCCCTGCAGCCCAACCGCGATGGCGAACCGTTTCCCATCCATGGTGACAGCTGGCGCCAGGCCTGGAGCATCGTGGCCCAGGCCGAGGACCGCATGACGCTGGAACTGGACTCGGCGCGCTGCGATGGCAACCCCTATGTCTATCATGCGCGGCAGGTGCTGACACTGCGCGAGAACGCGCTGGAGATAGAACTGCGCGTCACCAACGCCGGCGAAGAGACCCTGCCCTATGGCCTGGGCCTGCATCCTTACTTCCTGCACGATGCACACACCCGCCTGCAGTTCCGTGCACGCGGCGTGTGGCTGTCCGGACCTGATCGCATCCCCACCGGCTTCAGCCGCCAGTTGCCGGCCGGCTGGAACTACAACCGCCCGGCGCTGCTGCAGGGTGGCCTGATCGACAATTGCTTCGAGGGCTGGGACGGCCTGGCCATGATCGAAGATCCTACCCGCGGCCTGCGCCTGCAGATGCACACCACCGACCGCAGCGGTTACGTGCTGATGTTCCGTCCCAATGGCCTGCCGTATTTCTGCCTGGAACCGGTGACGCACCCGGTCGACGCCTTCCACCTGCCCAACCAGCCTGGCCTGATCGCGCTGGCGCCCGGAGAAGACATGGTGCTGCTGACCCGCTTCACGGTCTGTGACATCGCCCAGGAACAGGCACGCAGCGAAACGAACCATACCAGCCTGGCGCGCTGACGCCCGGCACCGAACATGACGACCCACCAAGACCTCCAAACAGACTGCGCCCTGATCGCCCTCGACTGGGGCACCTCCTCGCTGCGCTGCTACCGCTTCGACCGTAACGGCCAGGTGATCGAACGCCGCGCCCATCCCTGGGGCATCATGAACCTGCCCGCCGTGGAGCATGGCGAGGACGCGCACGCGCCCTATCGTGCCGCGCTGGAAGCAGCCTGCGGCGACTGGCTCAAGGCCGCACCGCAGGCGCCGCTGATTGCCGCCGGCATGGTCGGCAGCAAGCAGGGCTGGCGCGAAGCCGCCTACCTGAACGTGCCACTCTCGCCCGACCTGATCGGCAGCAAGCTGACCGAAGTCGATACCGGCCTGGGCCGTGCGCTGTGGATCGTGCCGGGCCTGCTGCAGGCCTCGACCCTGCCCAACGTGATGCGCGGCGAGGAAACCCAGGTCATCGGCGCCCTGCAGACGCGCCATGAGCGCGAGCTGCTGATCGGCCTGCCTGGCACCCATTCGAAGTGGGTGCGCGTGCTCGATGGCTGCATCGAGCATTTCGACACCTTCATGACCGGCGAAGTCTACGGCGCCCTGTGCGCCCACACCATCCTCGGTCGCACCATGCACAAGCCCGAGGCCGCAGATGATGCCGCCTTCCTGCGCGGCGCGCGCGTGGCGCTGGGGCCGGAAGGCAAGAGCGGCGTGCTCTCCAACATCTTCAGCAGCCGCACCCTGGGCCTGACCGGCGAACTGGCGGCCGAGGCGCAGCCGGACTATCTGTCGGGCCTGTTGATCGGCCACGAGCTGGCCGCCCTGAAAACCCTGTACCCGGCACAAGCGCCAACCATCGTCCTGATTGGCGACGCTGGTCTGTGCCGCCGCTACCAGCTGGCATTGGACCTGTTCGGCCTGGGGCCGGTCAGCCAGGCCGACGCCGCCACCGAAGTCGGCCTATGGGTGCTGGCGCGCCACGCCGGACTGGTCGCCTGAGGCCAAGGTCGCCACCATCAACCGCATCACGGAAGAGAATATGCAACTCCAGACCCAACGATTCAACGACGCCCTGCGCCACACCGGCATGATCGCCATCCTGCGCGGCGTGCGTAATGCCGAGGCCGAAGCCATCGGCGCGGCCCTCTATGACAGCGGTTTTCGCATCATCGAGGTACCCCTCAATTCGCCCGACCCGCTGGTGAGCATCAGCGCCCTGCGCAAGAGCCTGCCGGCCGACTGCATCGTCGGCGCCGGCACGGTGTTGAAGCCCGCGCAGGTACAGCAGGTCAAGGATGCCGGTGGCGAACTGATCGTCATGCCCCACAGCGATGGCGCCGTCATCCGCGCAGCCCGTGACGCCGGCCTCTACAGCGCACCGGGCGTCGCCACCGTGACCGAGGCCTTTGCCGCCCTGGACAACGGTGCCGACGTCCTCAAGATGTTCCCGGCCGAACAGCTCGGCCCCCAGGTGGTCAAGGCCTGGCGTGCCGTCATCTCGCGGGACATCGCGCTGCTGCCGGTGGGCGGCATCACGCCCGAGGGCATGGCGGTGTTCCGCGCGGCCGGTGCATCGGGCTTCGGCTTGGGCTCGGCCTTGTACACCCCCGGCCTGTCGGCCGAGGAAGTACGCCAGCGTGCCGTGGCCTTCGTGGCCGCATGGAAGGCGCTGGGCTGAGGCCTGACGGACTGACAGGCAGCCAGCGCGATTGCCAGCCCAGGACATTCATCGTTGCAACCGATCGCAAGCCGATCATTTTTCACCTGAACAGATTAAACGCATAACCGGACAGAACAATGAAAATCACCAAGATCACTACCTTCATCGTGCCGCCGCGCTGGTGCTTCCTCAAGATCGAGACTGACGAAGGCATCGTCGGCTGGGGCGAGCCCATCGTCGAAGGTCGTGCCCATAGCGTCTCGGCCGCCGTGGACGAACTGGCCGACTACCTGATCGGCAAGGACCCGCGCAATATCGAAGACCACTGGACAGTGCTCTATCGCGGTGGCTTCTACCGTGGCGGCGCCATCCACATGAGCGCCCTGGCCGGTATCGACCAGGCCCTGTGGGATATCAAGGGCAAGGCCCTGGGTGTACCGGTACACCAGTTGCTGGGTGGCGCAGTGCGTGACTCCATCCGCGTGTATTCCTGGATCGGCGGCGACCGCCCGGCCGATACCGCTGCAGCGGCCAAGAATGCGGTGGCACGCGGCTTCACCGCCGTGAAGATGAATGGCACCGAAGAACTGCAATTCATCGACAGCCACGACAAGATCGAACTGACCCTGGCCAACGTCCAGGCCGTGCGCGAAGCGGTCGGCCCCAACGTGGGTATCGGCGTGGACTTCCACGGCCGCGTGCACAAGCCCATGGCCAAGGTATTGATCAAGGAACTGGAGCCGTACAAGCTGATGTTCATCGAAGAGCCGGTGCTGTCGGAGAACTACGAGGCCCTGAAGGAAATCGCCCACCTGACCTCGACCCCGATCGCCCTGGGTGAACGCCTGTATTCGCGCTGGGACTTCAAGCGCATCCTCTCCGAGGGTTACGTGGACATCATCCAGCCCGACGTGTCGCACGCCGGCGGCATCACCGAGACCCGCAAGATCGCCATGATGGCCGAGGCCTACGACGTGGCGCTGGCGCTGCACTGCCCGCTGGGTCCGATCGCCCTGGCCTCCTGCCTGCAGGTGGACGCCGGCAGCTACAACGCCTTCATCCAGGAACAGAGCCTGGGCATCCACTACAACGAAAGCAATGACCTGCTGGACTACATCCGCGACAAGAACGTGTTCGCCTATGAAGACGGCTACGTCAAGATCCCGCAAGGCCCCGGCCTGGGCATCGAGATCAACGAAGAATATGTCCGTCAGCGCGCCGAAGTCGGCCACCGCTGGCGCAACCCGATCTGGCGCCACAAGGACGGCAGTTTTGCCGAGTGGTAACAAGCCAAACCCTCCTCCTCGGTAGTCCCTCGGCCCGGTCCCAGCGCAAGCTGGCCGGGCTTTTTTTCGGCCGCACTGCTGACGTAGACGCGTAGATTCATCTGCTGAATCGATGGAGTTGATCTAAATATTCCATTTAACAGATGAATCAAATACTGGCAAAGTCACGCTTTTTGATTTTTCCTGCAGGTTCTTCATGACGCCCGGCACCTCTCCCCGCTCCACTTCCCCTGGCGAATCCGTCCGCAGCCGTAACGCCACCCGCGCCACGATGGCGCAGTTCTTCGTCAACGGTGCCACCTTCGCCACCTGGGGCGTGCTGATTCCCTCGGTGAAGGAGCGTTTCGCGCTGTCCGACGCGGTGCTGTCGCTGGCCATGCTGGCCGTGGCCGGGGGCGCGCTGCTGACCATGGGCCAGTCCGGCAAGTGGATCGCCCGCGTCGGTAGTGCCCGTGCCCTGCGCCAGGTCGGCATCCTGTATGCGGCCACGCTATTGCTGATCCCGCTGGCACCCCAGTTCTGGATGCTGGTGGCGCTGTTGCTGGTGTTCGGCAGCGCCATGGCCGCCTTCGATGTGGCCATGTCGGTACAGGCTGCGCTGGTGGAAGGCCAGCGCACGCGGCCCATCATGTCCACCCTGCACGCCATGTTCAGCATCGGCGGCATCGCCGGCTCGGCGCTGGGTGCCCTGCCCGGGCTGTCGCCGCTGGCCCATGCGGCGCTGGTCGGGGCCGGCACACTGGCGGTGGCCTTGTCCATCGGCCCCTTCGCCCTGCCCGACGCCGTACATGACGAGACCACGGGCGCTAGCGGGGCCGATGGCCGGGCGCGCCGCATGGTATTGGTGCTGGGTGGCATCGCCTTCCTGGCGCTGGTGTGCGAGGGTGGCATGTATGACTGGGCAGCGGTGTACATGCGCGACGTGGCGCAATCGCCGGCGGCCTGGGTCAGCTACAGCTATGCGGCGTTTTCCACCGGCATGGCGGCCGGACGGCTGACCGGCGACCGCATCCGTGCCCGCATCGGCGGCCTGCGCACCCTGGCCTGGAGCGGAGTGGCCGGCGCCGCCGGCATCGCCCTGGCGGCAGCCTGGCCGGCCCCGCTGGCCACCATGGCCGGGCTGCTGCTGGCGGGCCTGGGCATTGCCAACCTGATGCCGATCTTCTTCCTGGCCGCAGCCCGGGTGCCTGGCATGGCGGCCGCCGAGAGCATTGCCGCCGTGGCGCGCTTCGCCTATGTGGGTATGCTGCTGGGCCCGGTCTTCATCGGTGGCGTGGCCGAACATCTGGGCTTGCGGGTGAGCTTCGTGGGGGTGTCGCTGGTGATGGTGGTGGTCGCACTGTTCGGCGGCAAGGCGGTGCGGCGTTTCATCTGAAGCAGCGCGGCAGTCTGGATGCGATCACCTGCGGGCGGGGCGTGCCGTGGGAGAGTGCGAGGACCACCAGATGAGGTCGGCGAACATCCAGCCAGCTCACGCCCTTCCCTGCTCCCGCGCCTGTTCCATCAACAATTCGAGAAACGCCGCCGGTGCTGCGTCCAGCACTGGTGCGCCATTGCGGGCGGCACCCTTGTGCGTGACCACCAGTTCCCAGCACAGCTCCACGCCGCGCAGGTTGACCGTGGCCAGCTTGCCCCGGCGCGAGCGCACCACGTCACGCGGCAACAGGGCCACGCCCAGTCCGTGCACCACCAGGTCCAGCAAGGTCACCAGATCGCTGACCTCGAAGGCCAGGCGGCGCCGCAGGCCGGCTTCGGCAAAGCCGCGATCCACCAGGGCCCGCGTACCCAGGCCGGTCTCGAAATCGACGAAATCCTCGCCGGCCAGTTGCTCCAGCGTCACCGAGCGCGCCTTGGCCAGGCGATGGGTAGGGATGCAGGCCAACACCAGGTCTTCGCAGGCGATGATATGGCTCTGCAGGCCTTCGCCGCTTTCTTCGATGGGCAGGACGGCCAGGTCCAGCTGGCGCGAGGCCACCTTCTCGTTCAACTCGCCCGCCGCCCCCTGGCACAGCCGCACCTCCACCGCAGGATGACGACGATGGAAGCGTGCCAGCACCGCCGGCAGGTCGACGAAGGAAGGCAGGCTTTGCACCGTGCCGATGGACAGGCGGCCGCGTCGCATGGCATTGACGTCGGCCACATCGGTGGCGCCCTGCTCCAGCGCACCCAGTGCGCGCCGGGCGCTGTCGAGGAAGGCTTCGCCGGCGGCGGTCAGCTCGACCCGACGTGTGGTGCGCACGAACAGCGGCGCGGCCAGTTCCTCTTCCAGCAGGCGGATGGAGGACGACAACGCCGATTGCACGATGTGGCAGCGCGAAGCCGCCCGGGTAAAACTCTTTTCTTCCGCCAGCGCCACGAATTGGCGCAGTTGCCTCAGTTCCATACGGCCCCTGGTGAGAATCTTGTTGAGAGAATCTGGTTTATCTGTGAAATGGATGGATCAAGTCCAGATCATCGATTCTACCCATAAGTGGATCCGGCCAGACGGTGGGCGGAAAACACCCGTTCCTTGTCGAAAAATCCCGACGATCATGCGAACCCGCGGCGGGCGGCGCACGAGACGGATAAAATACACGGCCGAACGACCGCCACGCAACGCGTGGCACACCGAGATCAGACAAGCATGAGAAAAGTGAAGCTGCGCAGCGCCGCAGAAATCGCCCAGGCCCGCGTGGCCGGGCAACTGGCGGCCGAAGTGCTGCACATCGTGGCCGAGCACGTCCGGGCCGGGGTGAGTACCGACGAACTGGACCGCATCTGCCATGACCATATCGTCAACGTGCAGAAGGCCACGCCGGCCAACGTGGGTTACCACGGTTTCCCCAAGACCATCTGCAGCTCCGTGAACGAAGTGATCTGCCACGGCATTCCCGGTGGCCAGGTGTTGAAGGATGGCGACATCATCAACATCGACGTGGCCGTCATCAAGGACGGCTGGTATGGCGACTGCAGCCGCATGTACTTCGTGGGTTCGCCCAATGCCACGGCGCGCAAGCTGGTCAACACGACCTACGAGGCGATGTGTGCCGGCATCCGTGCGGTGCGCCCGGGCGCCACGCTGGGCGATGTCGGCCATGCCATCCAGACGGTGGCGCAGCGGGATGGCTTTTCCGTGGTGCGGGAATATTGCGGCCATGGCATCGGCACCGTCTATCACGACGAACCGCAGGTGCTGCACTATGGCCAGCGCAATGCCGGCCTGCCGCTCAAGGAGGGCATGATCTTCACCATCGAACCCATGTTGAATGCCGGCAAGCGCCATACGCAGCAACTCGACGACGGCTGGACCGTGGTGACCGCTGACGGGTCGCTGTCGGCGCAGTGGGAACACATGGTCGTGGTCACGGCCAAGGGGTATGAAATCCTCACGCCCTGGCCGGAGGGCAGCGGGGGCTACCCGGCCATTGCCACCCGCAGCTGAGATCCATCCAAGACGGCTTGCAGCCGGCCGAAAAATAAATTTTCGCGGGACTGCATCCGTTCGGGCGCCTGGTGGGTAGTACTCATGTCAGCAGGAAAAGCTGATCGTGGTACGACCCATTTCAAGAACTTACAGGAGCCCATCATGCAACATTCCATCCCGTCCATCCCCTTCTCGCGCCACCTGTCCGCCCTGCGTCCCATCCTGGGCCGGACCGCCACCGTCGCTGCCGCCGCGGCCAGCCTCACGCTGGCCGCCTGCGCACCGATGTCGACCATGTATTCGCAAGATAGCCTGCCCGACGCCGTCAAGGTGCCGGCCGGCAACAAGGTGGTGCTGCAAACGGTGGGCGCGGGCGAAATCCTCTATGAATGCCGCCCCAAGAAGGACATGCCCGGCCAGTTCGAATGGACCTTCGTCGGCCCGGACGCCGTGTTGAAGGATCGCAGCGGCATGCAGGTCGGTCGCTACTACGGACCGCCGGCCACCTGGGAGAGCAGCGACGGCTCCAAGGTGACCGCGACCCAGGTGGCGGTGGCGCCGGCCGGCACCGGCAATATCCCGTACCAGCTGGTGAAGGCCAATCCGGCCACCGGCATGGGTGCGATGACCCAGACCACCTACATCCAGCGGGTCGCCACCCGGGGTGGCGTGGCGCCGGCCGAGGCCTGCGACATGAGCAAGGCCGGTGCCAAGCAGAAGGTGGGCTACCAGGCCGACTATATTTTCTGGAAAGCCAGCTAATGCCGGCGCTGGCGTCGCTATAATCGACGCCATCCCGGCCGGATGTTCCGGCCGGGCAACAAGCGCCCGGACCCTTTCGCGTGACAGACGCCCCTGCCTTCGACCATGAAGCCGCCCTCCTCGCCTGCGCCGCTGGTGAGCGCGGGGCATTGCAGAGGCTGTACCAGCAGGAGGGGCGCTATCTGCTAGGCGTGGCGCTGCGCATCGTCCGCGACCGGGCGCTGGCCGAGGACGTGCTGCACGATGCCTTCCTCAACATCTGGACCCGCGCCGCCAGCTTCGACCCCGCGCGGGGTGCAGCGCGCGGCTGGATCTTCACGGTGGTGCGCCATACGGCGCTGAACCGCCTGCGCGCCCTGCAGCACGAGGTCAATGCCGGCGACGATCTGGAAGCACTGGCCGACCACCATGAGCCCGCCGTCCAGGCGCCCGAGTGGCAGGCCGATCTCGGCCGGCTGGAAGACTGCCTGGGGCAGTTGAGCGATGCCAAGCGCGCCAGCATCGTCTACGCCTATGTCGATGGCTGCACCCACAGCGAGATCGCCGAGCGTCTTAAAGCGCCGCTGGGATCGGTCAAGGCATGGATCAAGCGGGGCCTGGCCGCGCTGCGGGAGTGCATCGGATGAACGAATCACACGACGAACTGCAATGGCTGGCAGGCCAGTATGTTCTCGGAACACTGGACCTGGCGCAGCGTCAGGCGGTGGAACGGCGCCTGACGCAAGAGCCCGCTCTGCGCGCCGCCGTCGATGCCTGGGAAGCCAGGCTGCATCCATTGACCGCACTGGCGCCGCCGGAACAACCCTCGCCGGGCCTGTGGCAGCGGATCGAACGCAGCCTGCCGATGCCGGCATCGGTGCGCCGCCAGGGTGGCTGGCGACGCTGGTGGGAGAGCGTCAATTTCTGGCGCTGGAGCACCGCCGGCGCACTGACCTGCTCGGTCTTGCTGGCGCTGCTGGTCCTGCGCGCCGAGCCACCTGCGCGCGCGCCGTCCTACATGGTGGTGCTGGTCGCGCCCCAGGACAAGGCCCCGGGCTGGGTGGTCCAGACCGGCGGCAGTGGGCGCCTGAACCTGATCCCCCTGGGCGTGGCGAGCATTCCGCAGGAAAAGGCGCTGCAGTTCTGGACCAAAGGCGCCAACTGGAGCGCGCCAGTATCGCTGGGCCTGGTCCAGCCCGGCAGGACGCAGGAGGTGACGCTGGAAAAGCTGCCCCCGCTGCAGGCCGACCAACTCTTCGAGATCACGCTGGAACCCGGCACCGGCTCGCCCACGGGACGACCCACCGGCCCCATCCTCTATATCGGACGCGCCGTGAAGGTCACGTCCTGAGCCTGACGGTGGTGGTCGAAAAAAGGGAGGAATGGCGAGAATTGAGTCCGATGCGCATCAGCGGGAGGCCAGGGCCCTACCGTCGGCCGGGAAATCGCAGCAAAATCCGATTCAAAACAACAGCATGCGAAAAAAACCAAATAAGTAATAAGGATTTTAAATTAAGCTTGCGCCAGGAATAGTTACTTTTTAATCAATGAATCGCAAAGTCTTCCGTCGCGTGTCGGCCTGGAAAATCCTGCTATGGGCCTGTCTCGGCATGCTCATCGGGCTGGTTCTGGCACAGCTTGCGCTGACCGTTTCGGAGCTGCGCCACATCGACGCCTCATCGACGCAGGCCCTGCAACGCGCGGAAGATGCGGCACGCGCCACGGGGGATGCGCTACGTCGGGCCGAGGCCAGCCCGTTCCAGCAGTGCTCGGAGGACGACCTGGCGATCCTGCGCAATATCGCCTATTCCAACAGCTATGTGGCCGATCTCGGGCGCATCGACCAGGGCATGGTGCGCTGTACCGCGCTATGGGGCCAGTTGGCTGAGCCGTTTGCGCTGCCGGAGCCGCTTTACCAGGCCGGTCGCGGCTTCAAGATATGGCTGGGGCAGGCCATCGTGCATACCCATGCCCCCAGCAACCTGATCGGACTGCGCCGCAGCCTGGCCCTCACCGCGCCCACCACCTTCGATCTCAATCGTTTCTATCAGGATGTCTCGCTGCGCATCACCAACGGTGACGGCACGCGGGTGCTGGTCGAGCGCGAGGGCGTGCGCTACAACCCGGACGGCGCCATCGGGCTGTTGCCGGGCATCGACGTGACCCACTGCAACGCCGATATGGCGCTGTGCGCGCAGGCGTCGGCGCACTTGCACTGGTATCCGGCGCTCTATCCTCGGGGCCTCATTGCGCTGCTGGCCGGCAGCTTCGCCGCGGGCGCCCTGGCCTGCATGCTCCACCTGCGCAGTCGGCGCCACCAGGGGGTGCTGGATCGGCTGCGGCATGGCATTGCCAATGATGAAATCGTGCTGATGTACCAGCCCATCGTCTGCATCAGCGATCTGAGCCTGAAGGGCTATGAAGCGCTGGCGCGCTGGCGTCCGGCCGATGAGCCGGAAATCGGTCCCGATATCTTCGTCCCGCTGGCGGTACAGAATCGTCTCTGTACCGCCCTGGCCAAGGTGGTTCTCACGCGCGCACTGCGCGAGATGCAAGCCCTGTTGCTGGCCAATCCCGATCTGGTCCTGGCGATCAATACCGAAGTGGCCGACATCGAGGATGCCAACTTCATCCGCTTCGTACTGGAACTCACCGCCAACCATGCGGCCCTGCGCCCGCAATTGCATCTGGAAGTGACCGAGCGCGCCGATATCCGCTCGGCCGCCTTCATCCACAATATCGACTTGCTCAGGCGGGCCGGCTTTGCGATCTGGATCGACGACTTCGGTACGGGCAGCGCCAACCTCTCGCACCTGTCCTATGCCCGCTTCGACGGCATCAAGATCGACCGACTCTTCACCAGCGCGCTGAGCACCGGCTCGCCGCTGCGGTCGGTGGTGCCGAACCTGCTGCGCCTGGCCGGCGAACTGGATCTGCGGGTGGTCATCGAAGGCATCGAGACCGAAGAGCAATTGCAGCTCATTCGCGGCATCGCACCCGACATCCATGCCCAGGGCTGGCTGTTCAGCAAGGCGCTGGAACTGGATGAAGTGCTGCAGCAGCGCCCGCCGGAAGCCGCCAACGAACTGGGACTGGCGGCCTGACCGCCCCGGTAGTGGCGACGGCCAGCTACAGGCGGTAGGGCGCCAGGGCCCGCCTGACCAGCGTCTCGGCGTCGCCATCATCCCTCAGTCCCAGTTGCCGCGCGATACGATCATCGAGCACGGGATATCTGCCGAAGACCGCTTCCACCTCTTCCTGCGGCGCATAGTGCACCAGCGCACGGCCGTCCACGCCATACAGCGTCGACAGCGTCTGCACCAGTTCGCCCATGGAGAGCCGCAGCACCGGCAAGGGCCAGCAGCGTTCGCGATGACCTTCGGTATCCAGCGTCGGGTCCATGCTGGCGGCATGCAGCAGATTCTCGGCGCAACACTGCGCCGACATCCACCAGGCGGTGGCCCGCGGACCGACCGGCAGCGTCACCGACGCTCCGCCGGCCAGACCATGTAACAGTTCGCTCATGAAGGCCGAGACCAGCCCCGAGGCCACGCGCGGGCGCGCCACGATGCCCGGCAGCCGCAAGGACCGACCATCGAGCCGGCCACGGCGCGTGGCGTCGGCCAGCAGGATTTCACAGGCACGCTTGTGGGCGCCGTAGACCAGCGCCGGCCGCGTGGGCGTGGACGGGCTGACCGGGTCGGGCAAGGTGCCATAGACGGCGATGGTGCTGGCGTACACCACCACCGGCGCAGCGGCCGCCGGCCGGGCCGCCAGCACCTCGAACAGATCCAGCGTGGCATCCAGGTTGACGCGACGGCTCAATGCGGGATCCGCCTCGGCCGCCCCGCCGGGCACAGCGGCCAGGTGAAAGCAGAGATCGGCGCCGAAGCGGGCGATGCGCTCCTGCACCGCGGCGTCCTGCAGTTCGCCTTCGATGCACACGATCTCATCGGACCAGGGCGGCAACTGCCGGTCCATGGCGGCCAGCTGGGTGATGCGCTGCGTGCCGATCTGCCCCACCTGCTGCAGCAGTTGCATCAGGGTCGCGCCGATGAAGCCGCCGGCACCAGTCACCAATACCTTCATGGCGCCGGCACCACGCGCTGCTGCAGGATGCCGAAGGGACCTTCACGGCCGTCGGCGTAGCGGGCCTGCATGCGCACCTCGTCACCGAAACGCATGAAACCGGTGCGGATCTCGCCCAGGTCGATCTTTTCGATCACGCGGCGCTCGGCGATGCAGGCTGAACCTGCGGCGCGTGCCACATTGGAGACGGTACCGGAACCGATGATGCAGCCTGCCGTGAGGCGACGGCTATGGGCAGCATGCGCGATCAGCTGGCCGAAAGAGAAGTTCATTTCGCCGCCATGCGGCTCGCCAAACCGCTCACCATTCCACTGCACCTGCAGGCGCATCTGCACCCTGCCATCGCGCCAGGCCTCGCCCAGTTCGTCGGGAGTGACTGCAATCGGCGCAAAGGCGGTGGAAGGCTTGGCCTGCAGGAAGCCGAAGCCGGTCTTCATCTCATGCGGGCCAAGCGCGCGCAGGCTCCAGTCGTTGAGCTGCAGTACCAGCCGCACGGCCTGCAGCGCCTGTTCCGCGCTGGCGCCCATGGCCACCGGACCGACCACCACACCGAACTCGCCTTCGAAATCGATGCCTTCGGATTCCGTACACAGGGGTACATCCTGATGCGGGCCAAGGAAGTCATCGCTGGCGCCCTGGTACATCACCGGCACCGTATCGAAATGCGGAATCGGGGGCGTCTTGAAGGCTTCTTCCATCAGCCTGCCGTGGTTGAGGAAGGCCGAGGCGTCCAGCCATTGCGGCGCGCGCGGCAGCGGCGCCATGCACTGGCGGGGGTCGAAGGCAATGACACCCGCGGCATGGCCTTCGTTGAGGGCCCGATAGCACGCTTCCAGGGGCGCACGCACTTCTTCCCAGCGCGCCATGGCATCGATCAGGGTGGGGGCGATCTGCGGCACTGGCAGGGCACTGCGCGCATCCCGCGCCACCAGGACCAGGGTGCCATCGGCGCTGCCGTCCTGCAGGGTGGCAAACTTCATGGCTGATCCCCCCGACCGAGTTGCGCAGCGATGGCCGGGTCATACCGGCCATCCACCAGGATGAAGAGCATGCGGCAAGGCTTGCCCGAGCGATTGGCCCAGGCATGGTTGGTGCCACGCTGCACGACCACGCTGCCGGGCTTGAGGTCGACTTCGCCACGCTCCAGCACCAGGGTCATCTCTCCTTCGATGACGATGCCGTAATCCACCGATTCGGTCCGGTGCATCAGTGGATGGGGGGAGTCGGCCTGCACGGTGGAGGCAGCGGCTTCGCCGATCTGGCTGAAGGCATCGTGCATCCTGCTGCTGGCACTGGCCAGGAATTCTTCGGTGTCGGGCGGGATATCGACGAAGCGCATGCGCGTGCCATGCGCCGGGGGCGAGAGCGCCAGAGCGCCCAGGGTGGGATCAGGGCCGTTGTCCACGGGCACGGGCGTGGCGCCGGTACTCCACACTTCGTGGAACAGCGTGCCGGGAATGGCAGCCACTTCCACCACCGTGGGCAGCGGTCCCTCGCTGTTGACGATGGAATGGCCTTGCGCATCGTGGCCGGTGACCACGCGGTAGATGGGAGGAAAATTCATCCGGGTTCCTTCAGGAGGCGTCAAAGATCGCCACCGCCCGCGTCCAGCCGGCGCTGGCGCCCCGGATCTTGTGCGGGAAGCAGCTGATGGTGAAACCGTGTGGCGGCAGGGCTTCCAGGTTGTGCAGCTTTTCCAGATGGCAGTAGCCGATGTCGCGTCCGGCCTTGTGGCCTTCCCAGATCAGGGACTTGTCGCCGGTCTCGGCCACCCGCTGGGCGGTGTAGGAAAACGGCGCATCCCAGCTCCAGGCATCGGTGCCGGTCAGGCGCACGCCACGTTCGAGCAGGTACATGGTGGCTTCATAGCCCATGCCGCAACCGGCGCCGAGATAGTCGCGTTGACCATAGCGCGAACCGGCGCGGGTGTTGACCACCACGATATCCAGCGGCTGCAGCACATGACCGATGCGCTTGAGTTCGGCTTCCACATCGGCGGCGCTGGCGACGTAGCCATCCGGGAAGTGCCGGAAGTCCAGCTTCACGCCCGGCTGGAAGCACCATTCCAGCGGCACTTCATCGATGGTGATCGAAGGACGGGCACCACCATTCTTGGCATCCTGGGTGGAATGGAAATGCCAGGGCGCATCCAGGTGGGTGCCGTTGTGGGTGGTCAGCGTGACCCATTCGGCAGCAGCCGCCTCGCCGTCGGGATAATCCTCGGGCCGGGTGCCGGGCAGCATGGCCATGAATTCGGGCAAGGTGTCGGCATGCTTCTGGTAGGTGATCTTGGGCGCCAGCGGCGGCGGATCGGAGAGCACGTCGTTTTCGAGGTAGATGGACAGGTCGACGAAACGATGTCGGCGACGCGGCTGCAGGGATGCGGTCATGCCAGGGCCTCCTGGGGTTGGATGGCGGCTGCGCGCGGCAGCCGCGAGAAACAGAACGAGGCGCTCACGCCCAGCACCACCGCCACCGGGCCCAGGCTGGCGTAGCTCCAGCCCTGCACCAGCGTGCCGCCGAGGATGGGACCGATGGCCGCGCCCGTCATCAGCATGGCGGGCGTGGCGGCCATGGCGCGGCCACTGCGGTCCAGCCGGGCCATGAGGCCGAAGGCGAAGGTGTGGGTAAAGATCATCACGGCGGCAAACACCGAGGCGGCAGCGGCGTAGGGCAGGAAGCGCGCAGACGACATGATCACCACCACCAGCAGCGCCTGGACCAGCGGACCGGCCATCAGCACGCTGCGGGCGGGCAGGCGCTTCTCCAGCAGGGCCGCCAGCGGCGCCGGCAAGAGATTGACGAAGCCCAGCGCGATGAGCACGCCGGTCACCGCCTGCAAGCCGAAGCCGCGATCACTGCCGACGCGTTCCAGAAAACTGAAGGTCATCGATTGCACCAGCCCCATGCAGGCAATGCCGGCAATGCCATACCAGACCTGGCGCGGTACGGGAATACGGGGAGCGGCGACGCGCGCCGTGCCATCGGTTTCGGCACGCGGAAAAGCCAGGGCACAGGCCAGCGCGCCCACGGCCATCACGCCGGCGAAGAGATAGAACAGCGCAGGACCACCCAGGCTGGCGATGATCGGCGGCGCACTGCCCAGGAACACGATGGCGAACACGCCCAGCGCGATGCCGACCAGTGCAAAGCCGCGATGCGGGTTGCTGCCTCGCGCGAGGGTGCCATGCGTGACACTCAAGGACAGCCCGGTCGTGATGCCGCACACCGCATGCAGCAAGGCCAGCAGCAGATAGTGCTGGGTCTGCGCGGCCACGGTGAACAGCAGCGCCGAGAGCGCGAAGCCGATGGCCGCCTTCCAGCGTGCCGTGTCCGGATCAAAGCGCGGTGCCAGCCAGGCGCTGGCCAACACGGCGCCGCCCAGGAACAACGAGGCCAGCAGGCCGGCCTGGCGGGCATCGAAGTGGTAATGCGCCACCAGCGTGCCGACCCAGACCGGCAGCGCGACCAGGTCGATCATGCCGGCGCAGTGTGCCAGCATCAGCGCAGCCAGGGCGCGCTTGGAATAGGTCGTGATCATCTTGTCTCCTCGCGTCGTACGCGGATTGCAAAGCCGTTCATGGTTTCTATTTTTTTGGTGATGGTGGCATTCAGATGGGTTGCACCAGTGCCGCGTGCGATTCGCGCATGATGCGGGAGTGCTCGTCCTTGTCGCCGCCCTCCACCTCGATCTCGCCCAGCCGTGCCGAGTTCTCCACCACCATGCGGCAGCGTTCCCAGCGACGCTCTTCGAAGGCCGACAAGGCCAGCGGCACGCTGACGTTGCGCGCCAGTTCGTCGGCCAGCACCAGGGCATCCTCGATGCCGATGCAGGCGCCCGAGGCCAGGTGCGGCGTGGTGGCATGCACGGCATCGCCGATCAGCACCACGCGGCCCTGATACCAGGGACGCGGAAGCAGCAGGCCTTCCAGCGGACGGAAGATGATGCGGGCGCGGTCATCGAGCTGGTCGCGGATGGTCTTGAGGGCCGGGGCGCTGAAGTCTTCCAGCAAGCCGCGCAGGCGCGCCACGAAAGTGGATGGATCGATGTGGTCGTTGACCGGACGGGGCTCGGTCACGAAAAGGTACATCTCGTCCCGGGAGACCGGATTGACGCCGGGCTTGATACGCGGGCCCATCCACATGGTGCAGGTATCGATCTCGGCCGGACGTGGCAGGATGGCACGCCACACGGCCTGGCCGCTGTAGCGCGGCTTGGGCGCGTTGGGGAAGAGCTGGGCGCGCAGTTTGGAGTACAGGCCATCGGCGCCGATCACCAGGTCGTAGCGGCGGGTCTGGCCATCGGTGAACTCCACCTCGACCTGGTCGCCCTGCTCACGCAGGGCGGTGAAGGTGCAACCCAGGCGGACATCGGCACCCGCCGCGCGGGTGGCATCGGCCAGGATGCGCGCCAGTACCGGGCGCAGGATGGCACCGCCACCCGGCACATCGGGTGCTGCCAGGCGCGGCGTGGGCAGTTCGGCGATCTGCGGGCCGTGCGGCAGGCACAGGCGTACGCCGTCACCGGCCGCGCCTTCACGCAGGAAGGCCTCCAGTACGCCCAGTTGCTTGAGTGCACGCAGGGTGGCCGGGCCCAGGCTGATGCCGGCGCCGTAGTTGCGCCACTGGGCATCGAGTTCCACCAGATCGACCTGGGCGCCACGGCGGCACAGATCGATGGCGGCGGACATGCCGGAAAAGCCGCCGCCGATGATGAGGATGCGTTGGGCTGCGAGTGTCATGGTGTCTCCTGAATCTTTTTCTTGATGAGTTAAACGTGATCGTCGCCGGCCAGGTGCAGGCCACCGTCGTCATCGATACGCAGCGCGACCGGTGTGAGCGTGTCGCCCAGGCAGGGGCCGAGCGTGCACAGTCCGGTGAGCGGATCGAACAGGGCGCCATGGGCGGCACAGACGACGTGCTGCCCGCTGGCGTCGAGATAGGCGTCGCGCCGCCACGGCAGCGGTGTGCCGTGGTGCGGACAGCGGTCGCGCCAGGCGCGCACCTGCTCGCCCCGGCGCAGCAGGAAGATGGTGGCCTGCCCTGCCCCGTCGGTATCGAAACCGCGTGCGCCGTCCTCGGGCAATTGCGTGACGTGACACAGGTACATGGCCGTCTCTCCCGGTGGGGTCAGCGTGCGGCGCCCGGCGGCGGCGGACCGCTGGGTGCCCATTTCTCGCGATACTGGAACAGGAACAGTTGCGAGGCATCCGCGCCCATCGGCACTTCGCGGGCGGCCCAGGCCTCATCATGCAGGTCCATGTCAGCGTCGTATTCGACGTGGCAGCCCAGCGGCGAATTGAAGTACCAGAACCAGTTGCTGCCGAAACGATGGCGGCCAGGCCCCCAGAAGCTCTGGTAACCCTTTTCGACGAAGCGGGTGCCGGCCAGCAGCACTTCGGTCGGGCCGCCCATGTGGAAGGTGAAGTGTTCGCAGCCTTTCATGAAGGGCGGGGTCTGGATCATGAAGAGGGTATGGTGGTCCTGGGTGCCGGCCGGGCGCAGGAAGGGCCCCACGCCGGTGAAGCGGTCGGTGCAGACGAAGCCCAGGCGCTGGTAGAAGGCCTCGGCCCGGGCGGCGTCCGGCACGAAATACACCACGTGCGAGAGCGTACGCGGCAGGGCCGGCAGTTCCGGCGGCAGGCCCAGCTGATTGGGCGCGCGCTGCGGGTCGCCCGGACCGTTGACGCGTTCGGCGGGCATGACCAGAGGGCGGCGTACGGTCAGCTGGAAGGCCAGCGCAAAGCCCATGTCGTCCACGCTGCGCACCACGCCGTCATGACGACTGACTTCGCGGTCGCGGCGCAATTCGGTTTCGATGGCATCCAGGGAGGCGGCATCGGCCACCCCGTAGACGGTTTCGCGCAGCAGGCTGGCGGTGCCCATGGCCGGCGGGAGGGTAGCGTCGTCGCGGGCACGCAGCGCGATGGCAGAGCCATCCAGGGCTTCGAAACGGTCGCCGCCGGCGTCGCTCAGGCCATAGTCGAGCAGGTACTGGCGGCAGGCGGGCAGATCGTCCACGCCAAAGACCAGGGCATCGGGTCCAATGATGTTCATGCGGATTTCCTTATGATTCAGTCTGTGTGTCATCGGTGATCGTTCTGCCTCAGCCCCGGGTGCGACCACCCAGGGTCTCGGCCACCCAGTCGGCAATGACGTGGCCGGCATTGATGGAGTTGTCGAAGCTGGCGTGTTGCACGCCGCCTTCGCGGTCGGTGAAGATCTTCAATTCGCGCTTGGGGCTGTTGACCAGTTGTTCGTAGGTGCGATGCGCCCACTTGAGCGGAATCTGGCTGTCCTTTTCGCCGTGGGTGACCAGGAAGGGCACGCGGATCTTTTCGACCACGCCATCCAGGTGCACGTCTTCGGCGATGCGCATGAAGTCGTCGACGTCCTTGGCGCCCCACACCCAGCACACGTGCTGCCAGTAATGCGGCACGGGGAAATCGCCCTCCTTTTCCAGGCGACGCTTCTGCACATCGCGCCAGTCGTGATTGGCGCCCCACACCACGCCGCAGGCAAAGCGCGGCTCCATGGCCACCACGCGCGGGCAGTAGTAGCCGCCCAGCGAGACGCCTTCGCAACCGATGCGTTGGGGATCCACGTCATCGCGCTGCTCCAGCCAGTCGACCACGTGAGCTGCCCAGTGCTCGGCATCGAAGCGCGCGGTCATGCCATGCAGGCGCAGCGCTTCGCCGGTGCCGGGCTGGTCAATCACCAATGAAGACACGCCGCGCTCGGCCAGCCAGCCGGGCAGGCCGACCAGGTATTTCATTTCCTTGGTCGAATCCAGGCCGTTGAGCTGGACCAGCACCGGTGCCGGTCCCTGCACACCGATGGCGCGGGTATAGAGGCCCGAGATCACCCGGCCTTCATAGGGGATCTCGACGCGCTGGCAGTTGTCGCCGGCCAGGGCGATGCCGCGCTGGAACACTTCCAGGAAGCGCCGGTACAGTGCCAGCCGGCCCGGCGCACCGTGGCCCTGCAGGCGTTCGCAGGTCAGCAGATAGCTGGCGGCGCGCTTGTATTTGGTGCCGGCCGAGAGCAGCCGGCCGCGCACTTCGTCCTCGGCGGCCAGGCTGCACAGCTTTTCCGCCATGTCCGCCCAGGTGGCGCGAAAGGCGGCCGTGCCTTCGGCGTCAGGCTGCTTGGCCGCCTCCTGCAGAGGTGCGCACATGGCTTCGATCTCGCCGATGCGCGCCCCCATCTCGATGGCAAGGTCGACGGATAGATTCCAGACATAATTCGTCGGGAAGTAACGGAACATGGTGAAACTCCTTTGATGATGAGTGATGCTTGGGGTGGACCGGACCCAGGTCCTCAGTGCGGGCCGCCCAGCCACAACGGCATGGCGAAGTTGATCCAGATGGCATCGCTCTTGGCCGTGTTGGCGGCGTACAGACCGCGCTGGACATTCATGTTGATGCTGAAGGGACCGGCGTTATAGGCGACGGTCGGGCCCATGGCGAAGCTGCGCATGCGATTGCCAGGGATGTCGCTGCCGTTCTGGCGGTCGTCGGTGAACTGGTTCAGGTAGGAGCCGGTCACGCCGACCTTCCACTTCCCGAAGTTCCAGCCGCCGATGAAATCGGCCACGTAGGCGGTGCCGGAGCGGTAATTGGTATCGCTGTTCTTGTCGTTGAAGAGCAGGCGGTTGGAGATGCCCAGGTCCAGCCCGTCAGGATCGTTGTGGCGTATCGCCAGCACCGGCTGGTACGAGGTATAGCCCGCTGCCACGCTGGGGCGGGCGGGATTGTAGGAGCCGGTCTTGAGCGCGAAGTCGAACCCGAACGTGACATTGGTATGGGCCGCCACATCCCAGCGCAGCAGCAGCGGCGTGACGGTGACGTTGGACAGGCCGTTGTGGTTCTCACCGTGGCCAGCCACTTCGGTATGCAGCGACACCACCGGCAGCACCAGTTGCGAATACACCTTGGCGCCGAACCATTCCACGCCATAGGAGGCCAGCAGGCGCGTGGTGGCGGAGAAGGCTTGGGACTTGAAGGGAATGGGCAGCTTGTTGCCCTTGTTGTCGTACAGACCGTCGGCACTGCTGTAGTTGAATTGCTCCACCGCAAACAGGCCCGGGATCGGGGGCAGCGCGGCAATGTATTCACTGGTGGACCCGGTGGGGAATGGCGAGACGCCCCCTTCAAAAGCCTGCGCAGACTGCATGCCGGCCATGCCCAGCATGCCCAGAACGGTGCATGCGGCCAGCCGCTGGACTGGTACGTATCCTCTCTTCACTTCGGTCTCCTTGTCTCCTACCCTGCCTGGCTTGTTGTCTCGCCATCGCGGCGTCTTTTCGGGGCCAGGCCGAAAGCAGCGCGCAGATGGCGCCGCCGGCTTGCCGTGCCGGCCCTTTTTCTGATTTGCGAGGCCGTGCAGCGGATGAGGGAAGCTTAAGTTCGAGGTTGATATTGATCAAATGGATTGTTTTGATTCATGATATGGACAGCATCAATACATGACCGCGCCCGCACGCCCTGCGTACAGAAGGCCGGCACACCCGAACAACGGAGACACGCCCATGCGCTTCAACAAACTCGACCTCAATCTGCTGGTCGCCCTGGATGCCTTGCTGACCGAACTGAGCATCAGCCGCGCCGCCGAGAAGATTCACCTGAGCCAGTCGGCCATGAGCAATGCGCTGGCACGCCTGCGCGAATATTTCGACGATGAATTGCTGATCCAGGTCGGGCGCCGTATGGAGGCCACGCCACGGGCCGAAGTGCTGCGCGATGCGGTCAATGATGTCCTGCGGCGCATCGAGGGGTCGATCGCCGCCAAGCCGGCTTTCGTGCCGGCGCAATCACAACGGGAATTCCGCATCTCGGTCTCGGACTTCAGCCTGAGCGTGCTGGTGCCGCGGGTGATGGCGCGTGCCTACGCCGAGGGGCCAGGCATCCGCTTTGCGCTGATGCCGCAGGTGCAGGACCCGCCCCGTTCACTGGACCGTGCCGAGGTGGATCTGCTGATATTGCCGCAGGAATTCTGCACACCCGACCATCCCGCCGAAGAAGTCTTTCGCGAACGCCACGTGTGCGTGGTCTGGCGCGACAGCCCGCTGGCCGACGGCGAACTGACGCTGGAACGCTACATGAACGCGGGCCACGTGGTGATGGTGCCGCCGGGCGCCAATGCCTCGTCGGTGGAAGCGTGGATGACCAACAAGCTGGGCTTTGCCAGGCGGGTGGAAGTCACCAGCTTCAGCTTTGCCTCTGCGGTGGCGCTGGTACAGGGCACGGACCGGATTGCCACCGTGCACGGCCGGCTGGCGCGCAAGCTGGCGCCGCAATGGCCGGTGGTGATCAAGGAGAGCCCGTTGGCGCTGGGCGAGATGCATCAGATGATGCAGTGGCACCGCTATCGCACCAATGATCCGGGCATCGAGTGGCTGCGGCGGATATTCCTGGAGAGCGCGCGGGAGATGGATGCGGCACCGGCCTGATGCGCCTCAGTGTTGAACGGCCCTGATCCCGCAGAAGATGGCATCGATATAAATCGTATAAAAAATATTTTCCATCGGACCAGAACAGGCGCAAGAAAAAAGCCCTGCCGCCGGGGGGCGACAGAGCTTTTCTGCAGGCTTGGACGCTGCGCCTGACGGCGCAAGCGGGTGAGGTCAGAAATCGACCTGCGCCGACAGCACCAGCGTGCGGCCGGACGAGGTACCCACATACCCGTTCTGCATCAGCCAGTAGTTCTTGTCGAACAGGTTTTCGATATTGGCGCGATAGGTCACGACCTGCCCTGCCGCCTTGGTGATGTAGCGGGCACCGATATCAACGCGGGTCCAGCCCGGCACCTTGAGCGTGTTTTCATTGCTGTACCACATCGAACCGGTGCGGGTCACGCGGGTATTGAGCGCCAGACCTTGCAGCCAGGGCGCGTCCCAGTCCAGTCCGAGGTTGAAGTTGCTGCTGGGGATGGCGCCGACGTCCTTGCCGTCGTTGGTGCCATTGTCGGTGTGGTATTGCTTGGCATCGAAGAAGGTGCCGCTGGCATTGAAGCGCAGGCCCCGCTGCAGTTCGCCATAGGCCGCCAGCTCCAGTCCGCGCACGCGGTTGCGGCCATCCTGGGTGGTGGTGGTGATGCCGTTGACGAGGGTGGTGCTGGAATTGGCCTGCTCGATCTGGAACACGGCGGCAGTGGTGGTCACGCGGCCCCAGTCGATCTTGGCCCCGGTCTCGATCTGCTTGGACTTGTAGGGCGGGAACAGCTGGTTCGGGTTGCCGTCGCTGGCCGAGGTGAAGCCGCCCGCGCTGAGCGCGGCCGTGTAGTTGGCGTAGAGGGAGACATTCTCCAGCGGCTTGACCACCACGCCCAGCACCGGGGAAATGGCGGTCTTGTTGGAGGTCTGAGAATCATCCACCAGGCTGTGCGAATAGACCTGCTGGCGGCGCAATCCGCCGATCAGGCGCAGGCGGTCATCGGCCAGCGACAGGGTATCGGTCAGGGCCACGCTGGTCAGGCGTACCTGGCTTTGCGGCGTGGGCTGGCCGCGGCTGCCGGTGACGGTGGGCAAGGCTACCGGGTTATACAGGTTCGAGGTGACGCTGCTGGCTTCGGAGAGATAGAAATAATCGGTCTGCTGGTCCAGCATGTTCACACCCAGCATCAGGGTGTGCTTGATGCCGCCGGTATTGAAGCGCGCCCGCATGCCGACATCGGCGGAGGTGGAGGTCACCTTCTGGTCGTAATAGCCGTTGTACAGGGAGGCCGTATCGCCACGCGCATTGAGGATGGTGGCACCGGGCCAGGTCTGGGCGGAGCTGGCAACGTGGTAGCCGACTGCACCATAGGCAGTGAGCTGGTCGTTGATGTCATATTCCAGGCGGGTGGTGGCGGCCTTGTCGTCCGATTGCAGCGTGGTACCGGGATACAGATTGGTCTTGCCCGAGGGCGCGTCCGGCATGACCAGGCTGCTGATGCTGAATTGCGGGCGGAAGTTGCGGGCATCTTCGTGCTGGGTGTAGGCGTCCAGACTCCAGCGCACGCGGCCGCCGTTGTAGTCCAGTCCAACCGAACCCATGCTCTGCTGTTGATTGCTGCCGGACAGGCCGGTATTGCCGTCGGCGTAGAGCGCATTGACGCGCACACCCCATTCCTGGTTCTCACCGAAGCGGCGGCCGAGGTCGGCCTTCAGACCGAACTGCGAATTGGAGAGATAGGTGGCCGTCACGCTGGAAATCGGGTCTTCATGCGCGCGCTTGGGAATCAGGTTGACCGCGCCGCCGACGCCGCCGGCCGGCCCCATGCCATACATGAGTGTGCCCGGGCCCTTGAGCACTTCGATGCGCTCGACCATCGAGATGGGCATGCGGGTCAGCGGCACCATGCCATACAGGCCATTGAAGGCCACATCGTTGGCCGACATGGTGAAGCCGCGAATCTGGTAGCTATCGCCAAAGCCACCGTTGCCATTGGTGTTGCGCACCGAGGCGTCATTGGCGATGACGTCGCCGATGGCACGCGCCTGCACGTCTTCGATGCCTTGCGACGTGTAGTTGGTGGTGCTGAACGGGGTATCCATGACACTGGCGGTGCCGAGCACGCCAAGGCTGCCGCCCCGCGCCACCAGGCCGCCGGCATAGGGGGCGGTGGGGTCGGCGCTTTCGGTGATGGTCACGGTGGGCAGGACGGCATTGGCGTTGCTGCCCACGGACGGTGCCAGCAGCGTGTAGCCACCGTCGGCATTCTTGACGGCCTGCAGGCTGGAGCCGCTCAACAGGGCGGCGAAGCCCTCGTCCACGGTATAGCGCCCGGACAGGCCGGCACTCTGGCGCTCGCGGGTCACGGCGGGGTCGAACGAGAGCAGCACGCCGGCGCGGCGAGCAAAGCTGTTCAGGACCTGGTTCAGGGGGCCGGCAGGCAGCTCATAGGCCTGGCGCTGGGCGTCGCTGGCCTGCGCCTGGACGGTGGCCATGGGCGCTGCCAGGGCAGCCAGTACGGCCAGCCTGGAGAGGGTGGGACGGGAGGGAAAGCGGGTCGAATTTGTCATGTCGGTTTTACGGTGATTGGCGAGCTTGCTATCAGGTAAACCGAACGAGCCGCACAAAACTGCAGAGGCTGGCCGAAAAATCTTTACGTCGTGCTGCGTGGGGCTGCTGCCCGTGGACGCAGGGTGATCCAGTAGGCAGTCCAGGTATCGATCTGCACCGGCAAGGTACGCGCGATGGCGGCCAGGATGCGCGCCGGCTGGTCCAGCGGGAACACGCCCGAGATGGGCAGCGACGCAACAGCCGGATCGCAACGCAGCCGGCCGGGCAGGTAGCGGTCCAGCTCGGCCACCAGTTCTCCCAGCGGCATGCGGTCGGCGACGATGACGCCGTCGACCCAGCCCAGTGTTTGCTCATTGGCGGGCGACAGCCTGCCGACCAGGCCTTGACGGTCGAACAGGCCTTGCTGCCCGGCGTCGACCCGCACAGCATCGGCTGCACGGGCGGCGCCCGCTGCCTCGAAGGCCACCGCGCCTTGGTAGACGGCCAGTCGCATGCCGGCCGCGCTATCGCGCAACTGGAAGCGGGTGCCCAGCGCACGTGCCTGGCCCACACGGGTGTGGACCATGAATGGGCGATAGGGGCGACCCTCTTCGCCGGCGGTGGTGATGAGCACTTCGCCGCGATGCAGCTTGATCAGGCGGCGCTGGTCGTCGTAGGCGGCGTCGATGGCGGTGGCGCTGTTGAGTTCCAGGACGGTGCCGTCGGCCAGCAGCACACGCCGCCGCTCGCCCACCCGGGTGGAATATTCGGCCATCAACGCCGGCCAGGGGGTGGCCATGCCGGCGCCGGTGGCCACCAGCCCTACCCCTGCGACCAGGCACAGGGCTTTGATGGCGAACCGGCGGTTGTGACGGCTGCGGGTTTCACCATCGCCGATGCTGCCATGCGCCAGGGTGCGCGGCAGCGTAGCGACACGCTCGCTCAGCGTCTGCAGCCGCTGCCAGGCCAGTTCGTGCTGCGGCTGTTCGGCGCGCCAGCGGCGGCAGGCTTCGTGTTCCTGGGCGGTGGCGGCACCCGATTGCAGCCGCACCATCCAGTCGATGGCGGTCCTGACGATGTCGTCGGCGGGAGCGGTGACGTCAGCCGCCATACTGGACGCTGTAACAGGCGGCGAAGGCACGCTTCATGTATTGCTGTACCGAACTGAGCGAAACCTGCAGGCGCTCGGCGATCTCGGCATAGCCCAGGCCGTCCAGTTGTGACAGCAGGAAGGCACTGCGCACCTTTGCCGGCAATGCGGCCAGCATGGCATCGATTTCGTTGAGTGTTTCCAGCACCAGCAGTTGGGCCTCGGGTGATGGCAGGTGCTCCGGCGGCAGTTGCGCCAGCATCTCCAGGAAGCTGGCTTCCAGCGCGCAACGCCGGAAATGATCGATCACCAGACCGCGCGCGATGGTCGCCAGCAGGGCACGCACTTCCTCCAGATAGAAGCTGCGACGCGACACCATGACCCGCACGAAAGTGTCCTGGGCCAGGTCGGCGGCCAGCTCCGCGTTGTTGGTGCGACGACGCAACCATCCCAGCAGCCATTGGTGATGGCCGGTGTAGAGGCCGGCGATGTCTGGGTGACGCGGAGCGGGATGGACGACGTCGGTCATGACGGCGAAAAATAATGAGAACTGTTCTCATTATAATCCGTAAAGGCCGGTCCGCCAACAAACCTTCATTTGTGGATGCTACCTTGTGAAGTAAATAGATGGGAAAAACGACAAAGCCCCGGCGCACGGCCGGGGCTTTGACTAGGCTTGTGCCGCCCTGGCATCCTGCCGGCCACCGTAACAGTGGCCGGCAAGAGCAGAACTGCAGCTTCCCTGTTTACTTGACCACGCTCAGCAGCGAGCGCTTGCCACCCTTGTAGGTGTACAGGGTCAGGGTACCGTTGAGGATGTCACCCTTGGCATCGAAGGCGATTTCGCCGGTCACGCCCTTGTGGTGGATCTTCGCCAGTTCCGGCAGGTAGACCTTGGGATCGGACGAACCGGCCTTCTGCATGGCATCGGCCAGGGTCATCAGCGCATCGTAGGTGTACGGGGCGTAGATCACGACGTCCTGGTTGAACTTCTTCTTGTAGGCAGCCTTGAAGTCTTCCAGCGGCTTCTTGCCGGCTTCGGTCACGCCACCTGCTTCGGCGCAGACCACTTCGCCGTCCTTCAAGCCAGCGCCGGCCAGGTTGGGCAACTCGGTGGTGCAGATACCGTCACCGCCCATGAACTTGGCAGCCACGCCCAGCTGATCCATCTGACGCAGCATCGGGCCGGCCACGGCGTCCATGCCGCCGAAGAAGACCAGGTCAGGCTTCTTGGACTTGACCGAGGTCAGGATGGCGTTGAAGTCGGTGGCCTTGTCGGTGGTGTACTGGGTCGCCACCACGGTGGCACCGGCAGCCAGCGCGCTCTTGCGGAATTCCTCGGCTACGCCCTGACCGTAGGCGGTACGGTCGTCGATGACGGCGACGTTCTTGCCCTTGAGTTCATTGACGGCGTAGCGACCCAGCACGCCACCCAGCTGACCATCGTTGGCCACCACGCGGAAGGCGGTGTTGAAGCCTTGTTGGGTGTACTTGGGGTTGGTGGCCGACGGCGAGATTTGCGGGATGCCGGCATCGAAGTAGATCTTGGAAGCGGGGATGGTGGTACCCGAGTTCATGTGGCCAACCACACCCTTGACCTTGGCATCGACCAGGGCCTGGGCCACGGTGGTCGCTTGCTTCGGATCGGAAGCGTCATCCTGGGGAACCAGCTGGAAAGTCACTTTCTTGCCGCCGATCATGAAGCCCTTGGCATTGAGTTCGTCCACGGCCATACGGGCGCCATTTTCATTGTCCTTGCCGATGTGGGCGTTGGGACCGGTCAGGGGAGCGACGTGACCGATCTTGATGACCTCTTGTGCCTGCGCAGCCCCTGCGAATGCGAACGCTGCCACGATGGCGGTGGCGACAGGAATCCCTTTAATTTTTTGCATGAAATGCTCCTATTACTTCCGATAGAGTGATTGAAAACGCAGTTCGTTGTGCCATTTGTTATATGCGCTGACCAACCCTGACATCCGCGAACGAAGGCCCGGACGATCAACACCGCAGCACCCCCAGTTGCTGACTGGATGTTGCTTGCGGACTCTGCTACTGCAAAAAACGAGCCATGCCCCACAGCATCACGACTCGGGAGCCCTCCTCATGGTGTTTCCCGCTTAAAAAGGGACGGAGCCAGCTCAGGTAAGCGGCCCGGACGAAACGCCAGGCCAGGCGGGGCATTTCCTACGACGTGACCCACCCCGCTGGGCAGAATACACCGTAATGGTGCGGCTGGGAGCGGCGTATGGAGACCAGTACAGTTCTTCAGACAGATCGCACGTTTTATGCACTTTTTTAATACGCGGCACTGGGTTTCGCACCAAATGGGAACGCGAAACCGAAAAAAACTGCACGCTCGCACAAGGGGTCGCAGGGGGAGCGCATTTCTCACCAAAGCATCCATCCCGCAAAATGAGAAAATCGGTTTGTCCGCAGCCACCCCGCCCCCACGCTGCCTCGCGTTTGAAGGTGTAAGCACGACTTGCGCCAGTCAATTGACGCCTTGAAAAATCCAAAGCCCATCCCTATACTTAGCACTCGTCTCGGTAGAGTGCTAACAGCCCGCTGGACGCAATCCCCCTTTTTCATGCGGTGAGGTTCGCTGCATTTGGAAGAAAAACGTTGCAGGCTTTGCCGCAATCAATGCTAACTAATTGAAAATTAAGGAGTTCTCATGAATCTTCGCCCTTTGCACGATCGCGTCATCGTCAAGCGCCTCGACCAGGAAACCAAGACCGCTTCCGGTATCGTTCTGCCTGATGCAGCGACCGAAAAGCCGGACCAAGGCGAAGTCCTGGCCGTCGGCAATGGCAAGATCCTGGAAGATGGCAAGGTCCGCCCACTGGCCGTGAAGGTCGGCGACCGCGTTCTGTTCGGCAAGTACTCCGGCCAGGCCGTGAAGGTCGATGGCCAGGAACTGCTGGTCATGCGCGAAGAAGACCTGTTCGCCGTCGTCGAGAAGTAATTCGGCATCCGGCCTGACTATATCTTCATCTATATAACAGGCCATCGGCAGCAAGAATCCCGCCGGAATGCTCACTTCTGAGCCCGGCGACATGAACTGAACCGAATTCTGGAGAATCCAACATGGCAGCAAAGCAAGTTATTTTCGGCGATGAAGCACGTGCCAAGATCGTCAATGGCGTCAACATCCTGGCCAATGCAGTCAAGGTCACCCTGGGTCCCAAGGGCCGCAACGTGGTCCTGGAACGCAGCTTCGGCGCCCCGACCGTGACCAAGGACGGCGTGTCCGTCGCCAAGGAAATCGAACTGAAGGACAAGCTGGAAAACATGGGTGCCCAGCTGGTCAAGGAAGTCGCTTCCAAGACCTCCGACAACGCCGGTGACGGTACCACCACCGCTACCGTGCTGGCACAAGCCATCGTGCGCGAAGGCTTCAAGTACGTCGCCGCCGGTTTCAACCCGACCGACCTGAAGCGCGGCATCGACAAGGCTGTCACCGCCATCGTCGGTGAAGTCAAGAACCTGTCCAAGCCCACCACCACCTCCAAGGAAATCGCCCAGGTCGGCTCGATCTCGGCCAACTCCGACGCGGACATCGGCGACATCATCGCCAAGGCCATGGAAAAGGTCGGCAAGGAAGGCGTGATCACCGTCGAAGACGGCAAGTCGCTGGAAAACGAACTGGACATCGTCGAAGGTATGCAATTCGACCGTGGCTACCTGTCGCCGTACTTCATCAACAACCAAGAGAAGCAGATCGTCGCCCTGGACAATCCCTTCATCCTGCTGTTCGACAAGAAGATCTCCAACATCCGTGACCTGCTGCCGGTGCTGGAACAAGTCGCCAAGGCTGGCCGTCCGCTGCTGATCGTGGCTGAAGACGTCGAAGGCGAAGCCCTGGCCACCCTGGTGGTCAACAACATCCGTGGCATCCTGAAGACCGCTGCCGTCAAGGCCCCTGGCTTCGGCGACCGCCGCAAGGCCATGCTGGAAGACATCGCCATCCTGACCGGCGGCCAAGTGATCGCCGAAGAAGTCGGCCTGACCCTGGAAAAGGCTTCCCTGGCTGAACTGGGTCAAGCCAAGCGCGTTGAAATCGGCAAGGAAAACACCACCATCATCGACGGCAACGGCGATGCTGCTGGAATCGAAGCCCGCGTGACCATGATCCGCACCCAGATCGGCGAAGCCACTTCCGACTACGATCGTGAAAAGCTGCAAGAGCGCGTGGCCAAGCTGGCCGGCGGCGTTGCACTGATCAAGGTTGGCGCTGCCACCGAAGTCGAAATGAAGGAAAAGAAGGCTCGCGTCGAAGATGCTCTGCACGCTACCCGCGCTGCAGTTGAAGAAGGCGTCGTGCCTGGCGGTGGCGTTGCCCTGCTGCGCGCTCGCGCCAACGTCAAGGACCTGAAGGGCGACAACCCCGACCAGGAAGCCGGTATCAAGATCGTGCTGCGCGCCATCGAAGAGCCGCTGCGCCAGATCGTCTTCAACGCCGGCGATGAGCCGTCGGTGGTGGTGAACAAGGTGCTGGAAGGTACGGGCAACTTTGGCTACAACGCTTCCAACGGCACCTACGGTGACCTGGTGGAACTGGGTGTGCTGGATCCGGCCAAGGTGACCCGTTCGGCACTGCAGAACGCTGCCTCCGTGGCCAGCCTGATCTTGACCACCGACGCCCTGGTGGCCGAAGTGACCGAAGACAAGCCGGCCGGCATGCCTGGCGGCATGGGTGGTATGGGCGGCATGGGTGGCATGGACGGCATGATGTAATTTGCCTCCTGCTGCGGGCCATGGATGACATGGTCCGTGCTGCAAGAAAAAAACCCGCATCGGCGACGATGCGGGTTTTTTATTGCGCCTGCGCTGCTCAATGTGGCTGGGTCATTGCAAAGACCCGCATCCTTGTGGAATGCGGGTCCTCGAACATGGCGCCCTTGCGGGCGCGGCGTTGCCCGTCTTAGAAGCTGTGGACCAGACCGGTATTCAGACCGGTCTGGCTACGATTGGCGCCCGGGATACGGTCGCCGGCCAGACCGACGTTGTACATGTCGTTCGAACGCAGGTTACGTACGACCGCATAGGTCGTGGTGCGCTTGGACAGGTCGTACTTGGCACCCAGGTTCAACTGCATCAGGCGACCGTTGGCGCCCTTGACGAACTTGGCACTGGTGAGCTGCACGCTGCTGATCAGCGACAGGGCGGGCATTACCTTGTAGTTCACGCCCACGTCCAGGGTCTGACTGGAATCATGATTGGTTCCTCCGATGGTGTAGTCGGCATGCTTGCCTGCATCGTAGACCGGGCTTCGCTTGGGATCGATCATGGAGGCAAAGGTGTAGGTCTTCGGGTCCATGCCGGCCTTGAACTTCGCCAGCGGCAACTTCACGTGCGAATACGAACCGTAGACCTTGGCCGGGCCGAATTGATAGGACGCGGCCAGGGTCCAGGTCTTCAGGCAGGTATCGCCACTCTTGCCCATGCCATTGCAGGCCGCGGCCATGTTGACGTCGCTGGCCTTCTTTTCTTCACCCTGTTTGCTTTGAAAATAACCCAGTCCG
The DNA here is from genome assembly GCF_015767275.1 of Herbaspirillum sp. AP02. Lineage (GTDB taxonomy): Bacteria > Pseudomonadota > Gammaproteobacteria > Burkholderiales > Burkholderiaceae_D > Herbaspirillum. The sequence goes on along the minus strand of NZ_JADWMY010000002.1, from coordinate 494,307 downwards.
ATATTGAGCGGGCCATTGGCGTACATGCCGCCCAGGCCAAAGGATTGGCCAGAGCCGGTCTTGCCGGCTTCTTCGCCAAATCCGTAGATCAGACTGCCGGTGAAGCCATTGAAATTGGGGGAGTTGTAGCGGATGGAGTTGTTGACGCGCTCGCCGTTGGTGCGATCAAGGTCCAGCGAGTGCACACGGCCTACCGCGCCGCCGAAGTCGCCAGCCGAAGCGATGCCGCCAATATCGTTGAGGACGTCATTCTGGCGACCTGCCAGCAGGGTACCGAAACTGCCGGACAAGCCAACGGTGGCATGGCGCCCCCACAACAGGCCGTCCTGCGCAGCTTCGCCAGTGTCAAGCTTGAAGCCGTTCTCGATATTGAAGACGGCCTTCAGGCCACCGCCCAGGTCTTCGACACCCTTGACACCCAGGCGCGAGCCCTTGCTCGCGCCAGAATCGAGTGCCATCTGAGCGCCAGTTTCCTTGCCGGAAGTGATGATCTTGTTGGTGTAGGACAGGCTTGCATCGACTGCACCATAGACGGTGACGGTGCTTTGCGCGTACGCCGCGCCGGCAAAGGTAGCCAGCACGGCCAGGGCCAGGATGGACTTTTTCATAGAGTACTCCGTAGTGGTTTGATTGCTGTTGATTGGCGGGTGCCGGTCGCGATCTCGCGTGGCCACCCCCACACTTCCAGGGAACAACTTCAAGAAGTCACGGCAAATCTAAACGTTATTTATTTTCTCAATATATTCATAATTTGAATTTCACTCATTTATAAGACTATTCCGTCTCTTTATCACAACCAAAATGGCAAAAAGGAACGCTGCTCCATCGACGAGTCAGTAATGAAATCGACACTGATGCACGACGACGAACCCTGACATCCGCTCGATCACGATGCGGTGTTCCCCGCGCAGCCGGAAAGACCACAGGCCCGGCGGGCACAGCGGCAATCGGGTCAGGCGCAGCGTCGGCAACGGGGTGTCATCCTGCAACCGTCGCAGCAGGCCCAGCACCTCACGGGCTGTGCCACGGTCGTGGCGACGCCACCAGGCCAGGTCCTGCCTGGCCAGCGGGGTCAGCCAGAGTCTGTTCACGCAGAGGATTGTCCGGACGACAACCCGGCCCGCATCTGTTGCAGACTGCACAGGAGGCGTTCGGCGTTGATGTCGTTGCCCAGCAGATGCAGGGCTTCCTGGACGCCTCGCCAGACCGATTCCCGGACCAGCACCAGGCTCTCGGCACTCTCGCGGGTGAGGATGACTTCGTCGATATCGGCCAGCTCCAGCAACTCGTCGAGTCGCTGGATCAGTTCGTTGGCGGGATAGGCATACATGGGGAGGAGGTGTTCGCAGAGGCAGACGCCAATGCGCAGCATCGGATCGGGAAAACGCGAAAAGATATGTCGGACCGACATGGCCGCGCAGATCCGTGCAGAAAATCCGGTGACAGCCCGCACTTATTCGAAAACTTCCTCAAACAAACACGGAAACCAGCGCGCCGAGACAGCCCAGGCCCTCCCCGCAAGCCAGTCTCCAGGCGGCTTCCCGTCGCATGCTAAGACGCGATGGTTATATGCATAGGCGAAAATTTGTTTTCCCTATATAACCTTGCCGCCTTAAAATAGCGGCTTCTTATAAAAAATATCAATGGCAGTGGAGACCTGTGATCCGGCGACCGCCCGCGCGTCTCCCTGAGGGGCTGTGCCGGGATGCCGGCACCCGGGGTGCCCGCTGCCATTTCCGTTCCCATCATGATCGAAATACAAGCTGTCACCCAGCGATTCGGCAATGTCGAAGCGGTGCGCAACGTCGAACTGTCGATCCGCAAAGGCGAGGTGTTCGGCATCATCGGCCGCAGCGGCGCCGGCAAGAGCACGCTGGTACGCACCCTGAACCTGCTGAACCGCCCCACCTCCGGACGCATCATTCTGGACGGCCAGGACCTGACCACCTTGTCCTCGTCCCAATTGCGCGAAGCCCGCCGTGGCATCGGCATGATCTTCCAGCACTTCAACCTGCTGTCCTCGCGCAGCGTCTACGACAACATCGCCCTGCCGCTGGAACTGGCCGGCAAGAGCAAGTCCGAGATCGCCGCCAAGGTCGAACCGCTGCTGGACCTGGTGGGCCTGACTGCCCTGCGCGACCGTTTCCCGGCCCAGATCTCGGGTGGCCAGAAACAGCGCGTGGGCATCGCCCGCGCACTGGCCAATGATCCCAAGGTCTTGCTCTCGGACGAGGCCACCTCGGCGCTGGACCCGGAAACCACCCGCTCCATCCTCGAACTGCTGCACAAGATCAACAAGGAACTGGGCCTGACCATCGTCCTGATCACCCACCAGATGGAAGTCATCAAGGACATCTGCGACCGCGTGGCCGTGATGGAAGCCGGCCAGGTGATCGAACAGGGCGAGGTGCTGGAGGTGTTCCGCCAGCCGCGCCATGAAGTCACCCGCGCACTGATCGGCGACGTCATCGCCCACGAACTGCCCAAGGGCGTGCTGGCGCGCCTGCGCGAGCGCCTGGCCCGCGCCGACGCCGGCCAGGGCACCGACCACCTGTTCCGCTTCGCCTTCACCGGCAATGACGTGGACCAGCCGCATCTGTCGGAAGCGGTGCGCCGTTTCAACCTGAATTTCAACATCCTGCACGGCCAGATCGACGAGATCCAGGGCCAGGCCTTCGGCTCGCTGGCGATCCTCGCCAACGGTTCGCAGGAGAACATCAACCAAGCCATGCACTACCTGCGCGAGCAGGGCGTCGTCGTCGAGGAGCTCAACCATGTCATCTGAACTGATCGATCTGTTCGTCAGCTCCTTCGGTGAGACGCTGATGATGGTGGTGATCTCCGGCGTGGTGGGTTCGCTGCTGGGCATCCCGCTGGGCATTGCCCTGCACATCACCGAAGACAAGGGCGTGCTGCCCAATGCGGTGTTCAACCGCATCGCCGGCCTGCTGGTCAACGCGGTGCGCTCCACGCCCTTCATCATCCTGCTGGTGGCGGTGATCCCGATGACGCGCTTCTTCGTCGGCACCTCCATCGGTACTGCCGCCGCCATCGTGCCGCTGACCATCGCCGCCGCGCCCTTCATCGCCCGCCTGGTCGAGACGGCGCTGCGTGAAGTCGATCACGGCCTGGTCGAAGCCGCGCAAGCCATGGGCGCCACCACCTGGCAAATCATTTACAAAGTATTGGTACCGGAGGCATTTGCTGGTATCGTCGCCGGTCTCACGATCACCTTCGTCAGCCTGGTCGGCTACTCGGCCATGGCCGGTGCGATCGGTGGCGGCGGCCTGGGTGACCTGGGCATCCGCTACGGCTATCAGCGCTTCCTGCCGGAAGTGATGCTGGCCGTGGTCCTGATCCTGATCGTATTCGTGCAGTTGGTGCAATCCCTGGGAGACCTGCTGGTGCGCAAGCTCAGTCATCGCTGAGCACGCCAAGAGCGCCACGCGCAACCGGCATCGATAACACCGCGCAGCTATCCGCTGTGCATTTCAAAAAAGCTTGAAAGGAAAGTCATGAAGCGTCGTCAGTTGATTCAATTCATCGCAGGCCTGGGCCTGGCCGCCGGCCTGGTGTCGGCCCCCGCATTCGCCGAAGACCAGATCAAGGTGGGCGTGACCGCAGGTCCGCACGCCGAGATCATGGAACAGGTCAAGAAGCTGCTGGAAAAAGACGGCGTGCAGATGAAGGTCATCGAATTCACCGACTACATCCAGCCCAACGCAGCCCTGGCCGCTGGCGATCTGGACGCCAACTCCTACCAGCACCAGCCCTACCTGGATGCGCAGATCAAGGACCGCGGCTACAAGTTCATCAGCGTGGGCAGCACCATCACCTTCCCGATGGGTGTGTACTCCAAGAAGATCAAGTCGCTCAACGACCTGAAGCAAGGCGCCCGCGTCGGCGTGCCCAATGACCCGACCAACGGCGGCCGTGCGCTGCTGGTACTGCAGGCCAAGGGCGTGATCAAGCTCAAGGCCGATGCCGGTCTGAAGGCAACCCCGCTGGACATCGTCGAGAACCCCAAGAAGGTCAAGATCATCGAACTGGATGCGGCCCAGCTGCCGCGTTCGCTGGATGACTTCGACGCCGCCGTCATCAACGGCAACTACGCTGAATCGGCCGGCCTGTCGCCGACCAAGGACGCCATTGCCGTGGAAGCTTCCACCGGCCCCTACGCCAACGTGATCGCCATCCGCGCTGCCGACAAGGACAAGCCCTGGGTCGCCAAGCTGGTCAAGGCCTACCACAGCCCGGAAGTGAAGAAGTTCGTGCTGGAGAAGTACAAGGGTTCGGTGATCACCTCCTGGTAATCCGCACTCCTGCAAGATCCTTGCAGCAAACGAAAAGGCCAGCTTCGCGCTGGCCTTTTTGCTTTTCCGGAGAGGAAAATCACTGATACGATTTAGCCACACCGGATGGAACCGACAGGCATGTAAAAGCGCACAGGCGCACTCAGTCCCTGCGCTCCCGGTGATCCGGCGCATTGCGCCAGTCATCGTCCTCTTCCTCGTCTTCCTCATCCTCGGCCTGGAGGGCATCGGGATTGTCGGTAGACCGGTAGGTCGCCAGCAACTCGGCGCGCGATGCCGGGGTTTCCAGCGAGATGCGGCCCAGCGCGCCACTGCGGTAATCCTGCAGGAAGACATGCGCGGCCTTCTCGAAATCGTAGTCCCCGCCCTTGAGACGGAAACCGCGCTTGGCCGCCACGCCCTCCACCACGGCCACGCCATCCATGCCCTCGGTATCGAAGCCATAGCGCGCCTTGAGCAGGTGCGCATAACGCTGCAGCAGCAGGTCCGCCAGGAAGGTAGCCACCTCTTCCTCGATCAGCGCATTGCTGCCCACCGCATGGCTGGCGGCCAGCATCAGACCATCGCTGGGATGCTCGATCTTGGGCCACAGCATGCCGGGGGTATCGGTCAAGACCATGTTGTTGCCCAGGTAGAGCCGCTGCTGGGTCTTGGTCACGGCCGGCTCGTCGCCCACTGCCGCCACGCGCTTTTTCAGCAGCGCATTCATCAAGGTCGACTTGCCCACATTGGGAATGCCCATGATCATCATGCGCAGCGGTTTCAAGACCGTGCCGCGATGCGGCGCCACCTGGATCGCCAGCTTGGGCACACGCGCCACGTCCGACGGTTTCTTGCACGACAGCGCTACGGCGGTGACGCCCTTCTGGCTGTTGTAGTAGTCGATCCAGGCTTGCGTGGCCACCGGGTCGGCCATGTCGGTCTTGTTGAGGATCTTCAGGCAGGGACGCTGACGCGCATTGCGCAACTGCTCGATCATCGGATTGCAGCTGGCCTGCGGCAGGCGGGCATCGACCACTTCGATGACCATATCGACTTTTTCCATGCTCTCCGCTGCCTTGCGGCGGGCGGAGTTCATGTGACCGGGGAACCATTGGATGGACATGCGGGATTTCTTTCTGGTGCGTATTTCGTTGAAGGCGCTATTTTACGGCCCTGCCCCGCCAATCCCCAACAAATCCCCAATAAAACAGCCTGCCGCGCACAAGTCGGGGCAGGCTGTTGGACGAGGAACAACACCGCTCAGGCGCGCCGCGTCACCCATTGCTCCTTGACAACACCCACGAAGCGCCACACCAGCCACAGCGCCAGCCCATAAGCGGCGGCCATGACGCCAAAGGCCAGCCCATTGCGCAGGCCCCAGCCATCGACGCTGTGCAGGATGGCTCCCATCAAGGCCACGCCGACCAGGGCGCCGATCTGGCGATTGGCGTTCAGGGCAGCGGCCGCGCTGTTGGCGTGCGTCTTGCCGGCCACCTGCATCACCACCGTGGTCATGGCCGGAATGGCAGTGCTGATGCCCAGATTGGCTGCGGCACAGACCACGGCCAGTATCCAGTAGGGCGTTTCCGGGCGGAAGCTCATCGCCACGGCAGTAAATACCGTACCCACCGACAAACCCAGCAACAGCGGCACGCGCGGCCCCCAGTGCGCGGCCATGCGGCCCGACATCAGGTTGCCGAAGAACACCACGGCCATCATCGGCACCAGTTGCAGGCCGGTCTGCAGGGCATCGGCACCGCGCCCCTGCTGCAGGAACAGCGCCAGGTAGAACAAGTTGCCGTAGATCCCGAAGTTGATCATGAAGCCGATGCCATTGGCGGCCGCAAACTGCGGCGTGGCGAACAGGGCCTTGGGCAGCAGCGGCGCCACGCCGCGCAGTTCATGGCGCACCAGGGCCACGGCGGCCAGCACGGCCACCGCCAGGCCGGCCAGGATACGCGGCGAGCTCCAGCCGTAGACCGGCCCCTGGATCAGCACGAAGGACAGCCCGGCCAGCATCACCACCCCCGCCAGGTGGCTGTACAGATGCAGGGCACGGGCCTGCCCGGCCACCTGCGGGATGAGCTTCCTGGCCATCAACAGGCCCACCAGCCCGACCGGCACGTTGATGAGGAAGATACTGCGCCAGCCCAGCCAGTGGATCAGCACGCCGCCCACCAGCGGGCCAACGGCGGCGGCCAGGCCGACGGTGGCCGACCACACGCCCAGCATGCGGGCGCGTACGCGATCATCTTCGTAGACGTGACTGAGCAGGCTCAGCGAACTGGGCATGAAGAAGGCCGCGCCCAGCCCCTGCAGCAGGCGCGCCGCCACCAGGAGCGGGCCGCTGGGCGCAGCGCCGCACTGCAACGAGGCCAGCACGAACAGGAACAGACCGGCCAGATACAGCTTGCGCGCACCGAAGCGGTCGGCCAGCGCGCCGCCCACCAGCAGCATGGCGGCGAAGGTCAGCGTGTAGCCATCCACGATCCAGACCAGGGTGGACAGCGGCGCATCGAGACTGGTGGCGATATTGGAGAGACCGACGTTGACCACCGTCACATCCAGCATGGCCATGACGAAACCGATGGCCAGCGCTACCAGCGGCAGCAAGCCAGCCCGATGGGGTAAAGCGGTGACAGGGGGATGGCCGGCGGGTGCCGGGCCAAGGGGACGAGGAACGGAAGACATGACATTCTTTCTGCGCGAACGGCGCAAGGGAGAGCGGCAGACCCGCTGCCGGTACCCCCGGGGCGAGTGACGATGGATGGATTCTAGGCGTTCGCTGTAATGCAATAAAGAGGTATAAAATCAGCGGGCTGATGCAAATCTGCATCAGCTCATCTTCCAGGAAAGCACATCCTCATGGACTGGGACAACGCCCGCATCTTTCTCGCCATCTACCGCGTAGGTACCCTGCGCGGTGCAGCCGAGCACCTGGAGATCGACCAGGCCACGGTCGGCCGGCGCCTGGTCGCGCTGGAAAAATCGCTGGGCGCGCGCCTGTTCCTGCGCACCCCGGGTGGCTACGTCCCCACGCCGGCCGGCGAACTGGCCGCCACCGCCGCCGGCCAGATGGAGCAAGGCGCCGAGCAACTGCAGCGGCAGATGCAGGGAATCGACGAGCGCCTGTGCGGCGTGGTGCGGCTGGCCGCCACCGACATCACGGCGCGCCATTTCCTGTTGCCGGCCCTGAAGCGACTGCGGGAATCCCATCCCACCATCAAGGTAGTGCTCACCACCTCCACCCAGTTGAGCAACCTGACCAAGCGCGAAGCCGACATCGCCGTGCGCACGGTGCGCCCGGACGCGCCGGACCTGATCACGCGCCATCTCAAGCGGCTGCACAAAGGCATGTATGCGTCCAGGGCCTATGTAAAAAAGCGGGGGCGGCCCGAATCCGGCAGCGGTTTGAAGGGGCATGACGTCGTGATCTACCCGTACAGCGTCTCGCCGAACAAGTCCGAACAGATCTGTGGTGAATCCATCGTCCATGCCAACGTGGCCATGGAAGTCAGTACCGGGCTGGTGATGTACGACTGCCTGCAGGCGGGATTCGGGATCGGCGAACTGCCCATCCATGTGGGCGACGGTGCCAGCGGGCTGGTGCGCATCTGGCCGGAACGGGCCACGCCCTACGACATGTGGTTGGTCCTGCACAGCGACCTGAACCGTACCGCCCGGGTGCGGGCGGTGGCCGATGCGATCATTGCGGCCTACGAGGCCTATGAGCCCCATGAGGTCCATAAGGCCCAGGAGGCCCGACGGGCCTAGCGCAACACCACCTTCACTCCAGATCGGCCAGCACCTTCAGATGCGCCACCACGCTACGCCCCAGCGCCGAGAGGCTATAACCGCCCTCCAGGCAACTGACGATGCGCCCCTGGGCGTACTGGTCGGCGATCTTCATGATCTGCCGGGTGATCCAGGCGTAATCCGCCTCGACCAGCCCCATCTGGCCCATGTCGTCTTCGCGATGGGCATCGAAACCGGCCGAGATGAAGATCATCTGCGGCTGGTGCGCATGCAGCGCCGGCAGCCATTTCTCGGTCACCACCTGGCGCACCGCATTACCGTCCGAATAGGCCGGCACCGGTACGTTGACGATGTGCGACTCGGTCGGAGCATCGCCGGAAAAGGGATAGAAAGGATGCTGGAAGAAACTCGCCATCAACACCCGCGGGTCATGGGCAAAGATGTCTTCGGTGCCATTGCCGTGATGCACGTCGAAATCGATCACCGCCACCCGCTGCAGCCCGTGCACGTCGATGGCATGCCGGGCCGCCACGGCCACGTTGTTGAACAGGCAGAAGCCCATGGCCTTGGTGCGCGTGGCGTGATGCCCGGGCGGCCGGACGGCGCAAAAGGCGTTGTCCAGTTCACCGGCCAGCACCGCATCGGTCGCCGCCACGGCCGCACCGGCGGCGCGCAGGGCGGCCTTCCAGCTGTGCTTGTTGATCAGGGTATCGCCGTCGATGGAGTGATAGTGCTCGCCCGACAGGCTCAGGGCATGACTATGCTCGCGCACGTAATCGACAGCGGCGGCCGTATGCACCCGCTCCAGCTCGACGGGATCGGCCAGCGGCGCTTCGCGGCGGTCAAGGAATTGATCGATGCGGCTCAGGATCAACTGGTCTTCGATGGCCTCCAGACGTGCGGGAGCCTCGGGATGCCAGTCGCCCATTTCGTGGCGCTGACAGTCGGCGTGCGTATAGATGGCGGTGGTCATTATTGCTCTTGTTACTAACAGGCAAGCCGTGGCCGGCCGGGTTGTCTCATCGGGCTAGTGTACATCCGCTGTCGCGTATCGTGTACGGGACGCAGCACCCAGCATGCACCAGCACGGGGCAAGGGGGCCGATGCGGTATACTTGCAGGCTTGTCCTGCCCCCTGCTCCGCTGACCAGATCGCTTCACCGCTTGCCGCTCATGCCCATCTCCCTGCCTCGCCTGACCTCGTCCCTCTCCACCCTGTTGCTCGCCGGCCTGTGCGCTCTGGCGCCGGCAGCGCATGCGCAGGACGGCAAGCCTGTGGAAAAGAAAACCCAGAAGAAGCCGGCAGATAAAAAAGCCGGCAGCGACAAAGCCAAGCCCAAGGCCAAGCCGCCAGCAAAGTCGGCAGCGAAGAAGAAAGTCGTGGCAGACGACCAGGGCGAGTTCGTCAACTTCAATGACTGGAAGGATGTCGGCCGCTTCATCGACGAGATGGTCGAGCGCAACCAGTTCCAGCGCGGCGACCTCAACGATCTCTTCGCCAAGACCCGTTATGTGGACAGCGCCATCCAGCTGATCAAGCCGGCCCCCAGCACCAAGCCCAAGAACTGGGGCGCCTACCGTGCCCGCTTCGTGGAACCGGTGCGCATCAATGCCGGGGTCGAGTTCTGGAATACCTATGGCGTGGCGCTGGCGCGGGCCGAAGCGCAATACGGCGTGCCGATGGAAATCATCGTCGGCATCATCGGCGTGGAAACGGTCTACGGCCGCAACACCGGCAACTTCCGCGTCATGGATGCGCTCACCACGCTGGCCTTCGATTACCCCAACACGCCCAATCGCGACGCCCGCATGGCCTTCTTCCGCGGCGAGCTGGAAAACACTCTGCTGCTGGCACGCGAGGCCGGCATCGATCCGCTCTCGCTGCGCGGCTCCTATGCCGGCGCCATCGGCTGGCCGCAATTCATGCCCGGCAGCATCCGCGAATATGCGGTCGACTTCGATGGCGATGGCAAGATCGACCTGCGCAACTCGCCGGTGGACGCCATCGGCAGCGTGGCCCACTACCTGTCCGTGCATGGCTGGCAGCGTGGCGAACCGGTGGCCTTCCCGGTGACCGTCTCGGCCGACAACCTCCAGTGGCAGGCCATGCTCAACCAGGGCCTGGAAGCCAAGTACAGCGAAGACCAGTTGCACGCGGCCGGCGTCTCCACCCCGGCGCTGCCGGCCGGCCAGCGCTTCGGCCTGGTCGACCTGCAGAACGGCACCGGTCCCACCGAGTACTGGATCGCCACCAATAACTTCTACGCCATCACACAGTACAATCGCAGCTACTTCTATGCGATGTCGGTGGCCGACCTCGGCCGCGCCGTGGCTGTTGCCCGCAATCGCTGAGCCGGCGACCACGCTGGCCGATACGACGGAGCGCCCGGCGCTCCGGCTCTCCTACCCTCCACGATCAGAACCACCATGAAACGCATTGCACCCCTGGCCTCCACGCTGATGCTGACGCTGGCCGGCACCTCCCTGGGCCTGTCGGCCACTGCCCGCGCCGCCGATGTCGGCGACGACAAGGGCGAAGCGCTGCCCACGGTCAACGTCACCGCCAGCGGTGCTGCCAGGGATGAAACGCGCGCACGCTCGGCCGCCGTGGCCGGCTTCGACGATGCGCCGCTGCTGGACACCCCGGCCTCGGTGGCGGTGGTCACGGCCGCGCAGATGCGCGACCAGCAATCGCGCCTGCTCTCGGACGTGGTCAAGAACGATGCCGCCATCAACGAGAACTACGCTCCGGTCGGTTACTACGAGAACTTCAGCATCCGCGGCGTGACGCTCGACCCGGCCAGCGCCTATCGCATCGATGGCCTGACGGTGACCGGCGAACAGAATATCGCGCTGGAAAACAAGGAACGCGTCGAATTCCTCAAGGGCGTGGCCGGCCTGCAGGCCGGTGTCAGCAGCGCTGGCGGCATCGTCAATTACGTGACCAAGCGCCCGGCCGATGTGCGCTCGATCACCCTGGGTACCGATTCCTACGGCTCGCGCTACCTGGCCACCGACCTGGGCGTGCTCTTCGGCGAACAGAAACAGTTCGGCCTGCGCATCAACGCCGCCCATGAAGACATCCATTCCTACGTCGACCACGGCGATGGCTGGCGCGACTTCGCTTCGCTGTCGGCGACCTGGGCGCTGTCCTCCAAGACCCTGGTGCAGTTCGATGCCGAATACCAGCAGAAGGCACAGCACTCGGTGGCCGGCTACCAGTTGCTGGGTGGCACCACCCTGCCCTCGGGCGTCTCGCCCAAGACCATGCTGACGCCGCAATCGTGGGCGCAACCGGTGCGCGACAGTTCGCTGAACTACCGCTTGCGTGTGGATACCGAATTCAATGCCGACTGGCGCGGCTACGTGCAGGCCGGTCGCAGCCGGGCGGTGATCGATGATTACCTGGCCTTCCCGTATGGCAGCGGCAGCTTTGCCTCCACCACCTTCGGCGCCAATGGCGACTTCGATGTCTATGACTATCGCGTCCCCAATGACGAGCGCCGCAACGACGAAGCGCAGGCGGTCATGATCGGCAAGTTTGCCACCGGCTGGCTGCGCCATGAGTTGACGCTGGGCCTGGCGATGTCGCGCCGTACCGTGGACAAGCCCGATGGCATCAGCGTGCTGGTCGGTAGCGGCAATATCTACACCGGCACGCCCGAGCTGGCACCGGCCACCGATGTGCCCGGCCCGGCCTATCGCAACCTGGACAGCCGCCAGAAGGCGATGTTCTTCAGCGACCGTCTGCAGTTCTCCGAGCGCTGGCAAGCCATCGCCGGCGGTCGCCAGGTGTGGTTGAACGAGCAGGCCTTCGGCGCCGATGGCAACGCCACGCGCACCACCTCGCGCAACCTGTTCCTGCCGCAACTGGCACTGATCTTCAAGCCGCTGCAGAACCTCTCGGTCTATGGCAGCTATGCCGAGACGCTGACCCTGGGCAGCTCCGCGCCGTTCTGGGTCAGCAACTTCCCGACTACCTTGCCGCCCTCGGTGGCACGCCAGCTGGAAATCGGCGTGAAATGGGATGTCTCGCCTGACCTGGCACTGACGGCCGCCCTGTTCCGTATCCGCAAGGCCTACGAATACCAGCAGCCTGATTCCAGCGCCAGCGGCTTTACCTACGTCCAGCAGGGCCGTCAGACCAACACCGGCATCGAGCTGGGCGCCAGCGGCAAGCTCAGCCCGCGCCTGGCCGTTGGTGCCAGCGTGGCCGCCACCCGCGCACGCGCCAGCGATACCGGCACCGCCGCCTACGATGGCCAGCAGGTGGTCAACGTGCCGCGCCTGCGCAGCAGCGTCTATGCCGATTACGCGCTACCCGGCGTGGAAGGCCTGAACCTGATGGGCAACTGGCTCTACAGCAGCAGCAAGCCGGCCACCCGCGATGGCAGCGTCAACCTGCCGGCGGTACATGTCTTCAATGCCGGTCTGCGCTACCGCATGCGCATGGGCGGCCATACCGCCACCCTGCGCGCCAACATCGACAACCTCTTCGACAAGCGCTACTGGAAGGATGCCGGCCAGTACCTGGGCGACGGTTATGTGCACCTGGGGGCGCCGCGCACGGCGCGCCTGTCGCTGCAGTACGATTTCTGATCGATTGCCGCGATCATGCAAGCCGCGTCACACCATCTCACCCGCGTCATCAGCCATGGCATGGGCGCCGAGCCGGTCATCTCCGACTGGCCGGCGCTGACCTCCGCCGAAGTGGCGCGGGTGCTGCGCCATTATCCCGAGGTCGGCCAGCCGCTGCGGCTGGAGTGGCATAGCCCGCGCCCATTCTCGGCGGCCTGCGTGATGCAGACCGCCAGCGGCCCCGTCATCGTCAAGCGCCATCACGCGCGGGTACGCGACGTCGTCGCGCTGGCCGAGGAACATCGCTTCGTGGCGCACCTGCAGGCGAACGGATTGCCGGTCAGCCCGGCGCTGGCCACCGCCGACGGCCCGACCGCGCTGGCCGACGAATACTGGACCTACGAAGTGTTCCCGTTGGCACCGGGGGTCGACCTGTACCGCGAGGCGATGTCATGGACGCCCTTCAGCAGCAGCCACCATGCGCATTCGGCAGGCCGGATGCTGGCGCGACTGCACCAGGCCTCGGCCGGCTACGACGCTCCGGCGCGCCCGGCACGTCCGCTGGTGTCGAGCTTCACCATCTTCTCGCAGGAAGATCCGGTACGGCCCTTGCAAGCCTTTATCGAACAGCGTCCAGCCATCGCCGACTACCTGCAAGAGCGTCCGTGGCGGGGCGAGGTAGCGCAACATCTGCTGCCCTGGCACGCCGGATTGAAACCGTATCTGGATGAATTTACGCCGCTGTGGACCCACAACGACTGGCATGCCTCCAACCTGCTGTGGAGCGATGCCACGGGCCAGGCGCAGGTGCAGACGGTGCTGGACTTCGGCCTGTGCGACCGCACCTGCGCGCTGCACGACCTGGCTACCGCCATCGAGCGCAACATTGTCGAATGGCTGGCCATCCCGCAACGCCAGGTGCAGCTGGTGCATCTGGATCTGCTGGATGCGATGCTGGACGGATATGCCTCGGTGCTACCACTGAACGCGCGCCAGACACGTGCACTGGCGGCGCTGCTGCCGCTGGTGCATGCCGAGTTCGCGCTGGCCGAGCTGGATTACTTCCACGGCGTGACGCAGTCGCCGCAGAATGCCTCGCTGGCCTATGACACCTATTTCCTGGGCCACGCGGCGTGGTTCCACACCAGCGAAGGACAGCGCCTGCTGACGCATCTGCAGCATCGTGCCGATGCGCTGGAGCACAAGCCGGATAGCGCTTCCGCTGCGGTCAATCAGGCTGCGCGCTGAGGCACAGGCGTCTCGCAGCAGAAACCCGGTGGAGAATCAGGCAAAATCCTTGATCGTCTCCGGCTCGATCAACACCATGTTTTCATTGGCGCCCAGCCAGATCTGGCCATCCTGGATCGTGCATTGCAATTGCATGGAGCGCTGGGCCAACGCCGCCAGCGCCTGGCTGGCCTCGGCCGGGATATTGACCACCTTGAGGTTCTTGGCACGCTCCACGCGGCTGCCGGTCTGGTTCCACCAGATGTTGGAGACGCTGCTGTAGCTGTACACCAGCACCCGGTCGGCACGGCCGCAGGCCTTGAGGATGGCGCGGTCATCGGGCTGGCCGACTTCGACCCACAGTTCGATGGCGCCGGTCAGGTCCTTCTGCCACAGGTCCGGCTCGTCGGTATCGGAGAGTCCCTTGCCGAAGGCCAATGCCTCGCTGGCGTTGAGGGCGAAGGCCAGCACCCGGATCATCATGCGCTCGTCAGTCTCGGAGGGATGACGGGCAATGGTCAGTGCGTGTTGCTGGTAGTAATGCCGATCCATGTCGGAGATCTGCAGGTCAGCCTTGAAGATGGTGGATTTGAGCGCCATGGGATGTGTTCTTGCAAAGGAAACGCGGACCGGCCGTGCATGGCCGCCGCCAAAGGTTGGCAAGCATAGCCGATCTGGCCGGCGCGTGGGCATTTGTGGCGGCCAGGGCTGACCCGCAGCTGCCTGTGCCCGCCTGCCCATGCGACAATGCCGCCCCATGAACTCCACCTCACCCGCCGCTCCTGCCGCCGAGCCCCCCTTCAGCGACGACGAAGTCATCGCCCTCACCCGTGCCTGGTTGGAACAGGCCGTCATCGGGCTCAATCTTTGTCCGTTTGCCAAGTCGGTGCATGTGAAAGACCAGATCCGTTACCACGTCAGCCAGGGGCAGGACTGGGACAGCCTGGCCGCCGATCTGGAACAGGAACTGGTCCTGCTGGCAGACACCGACCCGGAACAGGTGGATACCACCCTCTTCATCATCCCGCTCGCATTAGCGGAGTTCCTGGAATACAACGACTTCCTGGACTGGGCCGAGCGCATCCTGGAAAGACTGGAACTGGATGGCATGCTGCAGATCGCCAGTTTCCATCCAGCCTACCAGTTTGCCGATGCGCAACCCGACGATATCGAGAACTACAGCAATCGCTCGCCTTTCCCCATACTCCATCTGTTGCGAGAAAACAGCATCGACAGGGCGGTCCAGGCCTACCCGGATGCCGCTGCGATCTTTGAGAAAAACATGGCTAGCTTGAGACAACTGGGCCTAACGGGCTGGAACATGCTGCCATTTGTCGTATCAAAACGGCAACGCTAGCAATTCTTCGAGGAATCCTGTTAATATCTGTTACAAATTCGGGCATGAGTTTCTGCAACTATTGTGGAATAGAATTTTCTGACTGCATGAAAAATGTGCAATTATTTCTATATAGACATAGAATTATTGTTGTGCTGCCTCAAGCGCACTTGGTCAGAGAACAGAGAACTTGATAAGCGTTGTTTTGAAGTCGTTCTTTGATAGGGCTTTCGTTATCCTGCAGAAAAAGGCATCGCCTTGGTCCTCAGATACCGTCAGTCGCGTTTTGCAGTTTTACAAACAATTAATGCATAGGCGCAAAGCCTTCCACAAACATCTGCATAATGGAACGTCCCGATCATGACTACCAACGATACTGCTGAAACCAACTCCATTTCCGATCATGTCAACTACGATCCGAACCATCTGCTGGATGCGTTGATCGAGAAGCTGCACCTGAAGAACGATGCAGCCCTGTCACGCGCTCTGGAAGTGGCGCCGCCGGTGATCAGCAAGATCCGCCACCGCCGTCTGCCGGTGGGTGCGTCGCTACTGATCCGCATGCATGAAGTGAGCGAGCTGTCCATTCGCGAGCTGCGCGAGCTGATGGGTGATCGCCGCGAAAAATTCCGTATCAGCGACAAGCAGTTCAAGCCGAAGCCAGGCGCCGCCCCTGGCGCCGCGCCGACCGCCGGCTCGCCCGAGTAAGTGCTGCACCGGGACCCTGGTCCGGGCTGCACGACAAAAACAAAACGGAGCCGTCGGCTCCGTTTTGCATTGTGCGTCATGCGCCGGCCGACAGGGCCCGGCACTCCTGCCTGGCGTCAGGCCGGGAACACGCCGGTGGATAGATAACGGTCACCGCGATCGCAGACGATGAAGACGATGGTCGCGTTCTCCAGCTGGTGCGACAGTCGCACCGCCACCTCACAGGCGCCTGCGGCCGAGATGCCGCAGAACAGGCCCTCGGTCACGGCCAGCTTGCGGGCCATGTTCTCGGCATCGGCCTGGCTGACCGACTCGGTCTGGTCCACGCGGGAGCGATCGAAAATCTTGGGCAGGTAGGCCTCGGGCCATTTGCGGATGCCGGGGATGGAGGAGCCTTCTTCCGGCTGGGCGCCGACGATCTGCACCTGCGGGTTCTTTTCCTTCAGGTATTGCCCCACCCCCATGATGGTTCCGGTCGTGCCCATGGCACTGACGAAGTGGGTGATGCTGCCCTTGGTATCGCGCCAGATTTCGGGCCCGGTGGTCTCGTAATGGGCCAGCGGATTGTCCGGATTGGCGAACTGGTCCAGGATCAGGCCCTCGCCGTTCTTCTGCATCTGTTCGGCCAGGTCACGGGCATATTCCATGCCGCCGCTCTTGGGGGTCAGCACGATCCGGGCGCCATAGGCCGCCATGCTCTGGCGGCGCTCCTCGGAGAGGTTCTCCGGCATCAGCAGCACCATCTTGTAGCCACGCATGGCCGCCACCATCGCCAGCGCAATACCCGTATTGCCGCTGGTGGCTTCGATCAGGGTGTCACCCGGCTTGATCTGGCCGCGTGCCTCGGCACGGGTGATCATGGAATAGGCGGCGCGATCCTTGACCGAACCGGCCGGATTGTTGCCTTCGAGCTTGCCGAGGATGATGTTGTTGCGGCGCCGTGCTTCGTCGCCGCCGATGCGCGGCAACTGGATCAGCGGGGTATTGCCGATGGTGGATTCGATGGTCGGATAAGACATCTGCTTGGCTTCCTTGCGCAGCCGTGCACACGCACGGGGCGATCTTTGTCGAAAAGGGCATTCTAATATGACTGCAGCGCATGTGCCGGCAGGGCTACCTAACAAGATGCTTATAAGGATATAGCCAAAACATCGAAGGGAGGCCCATGCACAGTCCCGGCGGAGGCACGCCGCAGGCAAGCAAATGCGCCCGCACCGGTTCCCAAGTCCGGCAAATACGCGCACACTGGCACGCATCGAAGTGCACAAAAAAGACGGCGGTCCACCGCCATCACAACATCTGTGCGCGCTTTCGGAGACGCCATGCACACCCACGAGATCCTCAACCAGGTCCCGGACCTGCGTGACTACAACCTCTACCGCAGCGACGCTGCGCTGGTCGAGGCCGTCCAGCGCGAAGGCGCGCACTGGCACGACTGCACGCTGGCCAGCCAGGGCGAAGCCCTGGGCAGTGGCGAGATGATACAGCTGGCCGAACTGGCCAACCGACACACGCCGGTGCTGCAAACCCACGACCGCACCGGCCATCGCATCGACGTGGTCGAGTTCCACCCGGCCTGGCACACCTTGCTGGACCAACTGCGCCGCGCCGGCCTGCATGCCCTGCCCTGGATGCAGCCGGGCGACGGCGCCCACGCGGCACGCGCCGCCGGCTACTTCCTGCATGCGCAGATCGAGGCCGGTTCGCTCTGCCCGACCACCATGACCTTCGCCGCGATTCCGGTCCTGCAGCAGGAACCGGCCCTGTTCGAACAGTTGCGCACGCGCCTGTTCTCGCGCGAGCACGATGCCCGCGACCTGCCGATCACGCACAAGCGCTCCATCCTGATCGGCATGGGCATGACCGAGAAACAGGGCGGCTCCGACGTGCGCAGCAATACCGCCATCGCCATGCCGGCCGATCCGCTCAACGACGGCCGGGGCGCGGCCTATCTGCTATCCGGACACAAGTGGTTCTTCTCGGCCCCGATGTGCGATGCACACCTCATGCTGGCGCGCACCGAGAACGGCCTGTCCTGTTTCTTCGTACCGCGCTGGCTGCCCGATGGCACACGCAACCCCATCCTCATCCAGCGTCTCAAGGACAAGCTCGGCAATCGCTCCAACAGCAGCAGCGAAGTCGAGTTCGAGGAAGCCATGGGCATCATGGTCGGCGCCGAGGGGCGCGGCATCACCACCATCATCGAGATGGCCAACCATACCCGCCTGGATTGCGTCATCGGCAGCGCCGCGCTGATGCGCCAGGCCCTGGTGCAGGCAATCCACCACACCCGCCATCGCAGCGCCTTCGGCCGCCTGCTGGCCGAGCAGCCGCTCATGCGCAACGTGCTTAGCGACCTGGCCCTGGAAAGCGAAGCCGCCACCATGCTCATGCTGCGCCTGGCGCATGCCTTCGATGCCCCGGACGACCCGCTGCAGCGGGCCTGGAAACGCATCGTCACGCCCGCTGCCAAGTTCTGGATCTGCAAGCGCGCCCTGGAATTCAGCGGCGAATGCATGGAAGTCTGGGGTGGCAACGGCTACGTCGAAACCGGGCCGATGGCGCGCCTGTACCGGGAGGCGCCGGTCAATTCGATCTGGGAAGGGTCGGGCAATGTGATGTGCCTGGATGTGCTGCGCGCCATCGGCCGCGAGACGCAAGGCTTCCAGCTGCTGTTGCAGGAACTGGAGGATGCGGCCAGGGGGCATGCCGGGCTGGCGCAGCGCGTGGACGCCCTCAAGCAGATGCTGATGGCCCCCGAGGAAGAACGCGAAGCCTGCGCCCGGCGGCTGGTGCAGCAACTGGTGCTGGCCCTGCAGGGCATGCTGATGCTGCGCCACGCCCCTTCAAGCTCGTCCGATGTCTTCCTCGCCAGCCGTGGCGAGGGCGATGGCGGTCGCGTCTACGGCACGCTTGCGGGCCACAGCATCGTGGCCCAGCAAGCCATCCTGCAGCGTGCCTGGCCGGGCTGACAGCGGTGCCGCCGTGCGTGGGCGTCAGCCCGGCACGGAAGGCAACGAGGGCATCAGGGGACTGCGTTCCCCCCAGGCCACGAACAGCTTGCCGCGCCGGGTGCGCACGCGGCGCTGCTTCATCGCCGAATAGACCAGCTCGGACAAAGTGCGCTGCTCGGCCACACTCATCGTCAGCGACATGCGGTACATGCGCAGCAGCAGCAGGGCATTGTTCATGAAGGCGTTATCGGCGGCATCGCTACGCGCCAGCGCCGCCATCTGCGCTGCCAGGGTCAGGGTGCGGGCACTGTCGCCGGCCAACGCAGGCAAGGATTGCCGCGTCGACGGCGCATCCTGCAGGGCGATGCGTTCCAGCACCATCCGGTAGCTGGCTTCCAGTTCGCTGCTGGCCCCGGCACTCTCGCCCAGCGTCACGCCAGCCAAGCCGGCCAACAGTTTTTCGAGGGCGCTGAAACCGGTCGCATGACCGCTCAGGTCACCGTCGCGCCAGCCACCGCCGGCCGGATCGAGCAACCAGGCCAGGAAGCCATGATCGAGCCGGGTCACGCTGGCGGCGCGGCTGGTCAACAGGCGCTGGGCGATGGCGGCTTCTTCGCTGCTCATGCGGGCCGCGTGCGCCAATGGCGCCGCGCCAGCCTGCACTGCGGACCCGCCGACGTAGGAGGCCAGGCCACCCGCGCGCGCCTGCCGATAGGTCGCCAGATCCTGCGCCAGTGCATCCACCTCTTCCGGCGCCATCCCGTTGGCCTGGGCATAGGCATAGGCCTCGGCCAGCAGGCGCCGGTCGCCATAGGCCAGGAAATCGCGGCTGGTCACCCCCGCCACCGTGGCACGCCGCACCGGGGTGGGTTCGTCCTCGCGCCGCATCACCCCGAAGACCCGTTGCAGCAAGACCAGATAGGCGCTGTCCTGCACGCTGTGGGCAGCATTGTTGACCTGTATCAGGTCCGCCAGGCGCGGAGCGGCGGCAATCAGTTCGGCCAGCGATGGCCCCAGGCGCGGCAGCATCAGGCCACGGATGACACCGCCGGCCAGCGCCAGCGGTCCCATTGGCAGCACCAGTGTTTCCAGCATGCGCGCCAGGTCGATCTGCTGTTGCGGCGGCAGCGGCGCTTGCGGCTGCAACTGGTAGAGGTCCAGGTATTGCTGCAGCAACTGGGCGTAATTGTCGGGATAGGCGGTCTGCTCCAGGGCCGACAGGCTGGCATAGAACACCAGCGCGGCAGTGATGACCGGCTTCCAGTCGCCGCTGTCGAGGGCGCGCTGGAACACCGGCGCCCAAAACCGCTGGTCCAGCTCGGTGCGCTGGTTGGCGGCGGCATAGCGTTCGTTGATGGTGTAGGTGCCGCTCTCGTCATAGACAATCGCCGACAGCTCGGCCCGTGACCAGCCTGCAAACGGGTTGGGGGCGCGACCGTACAACGCTTCGGTGGCCTGGCGCGCCTGGCTCAGGCGACGTGGATCGGACGATGGCGGCAGCTCGGCATCAGCCGCCGCAATCGCATCGGCCCCGCGCCGCGCCGCCACCAGTCTTGCTTCGATGGCGAAGAGCGTATTGCGGGTGATCGGCAGCGTGGCGTCCAGCATCGCCTTCACCGCTGCCGGTGCACTGGCAGCGGCGCCCTGCGCCGCTTCGGTAGAGTCCACCGCCGCCGTGGTGACATGGTCGACCGCCGTGGCCAGCGCGGCCATGAGCTTGCCCTGCGCCGACAGTGTCAGCGTCACGCCCTCATCGGGCGGCGCCAGCAGTACCGTGGCGCTGGCAGCCGTGCTCGCCGGTGGCGTGTCGCCCCGGGGATGTTGCTGCGTGGTCAGTTGCGCGACGGCTTCGCGCGCCATGATGGCCAGATCCGTTTCCATCGCCATGTCCGCTCTCCTGGTTCGGAGTTCTCATGACTTGGTTACGGTAGAAAATCGACAATCTTTACACTTGCAAAGCGGCATCATCCAGGCGGGACGCGGCGTCTCGGTCGATCACGGTGGGGATGGGGAGGCTTCGGCGAAGGGCAAGGCCTGCTCATCCTGCCCTTCGGCCCGCATGCCGAAGGTGTTGAGCGTCATCGCCACCAGGGCGTAATACCCCAGCAGGCCGACCAGGTTCACCACCACCTGCAAGCCGAACATCTCACAGGCCTTTGCATAGGTATCGTCGGCGACCCGCTTGTCGCGATACAGCGCGCTGGCGAAACGCCAGACCAAGGCTTCGTCGGCGGCCACGAAGGACGGTGTCGCCCCGAGGCGGATCTGCTCGGCCAGTTCTGGCGCAATGCCGGCCTCGATGGCGATGGGCAGGTGGATGAACCACTCCGCCTGGGATTGCCAGCATGCCGCCGTGACCAGGATCGCCAGTTCCGACAGGCGCAGGGGCAGCCCCGTTTCGTATCGGCAGAACGCCCCCAGGCGCTGCGCCAGCTCGCCCAATGGCGGGCTGTGAATCCAGGCCACGAAGGGGCCGTTGAGATTCTTGCGCGGACCGGCCAGGATGGCGTCGAGCATGCTGATCTGGTCAGGCCGCATCTGTTGGCGGGTGATGGGGGGCAAGCGGTTGGGGGTGGTCATGCGCGTTCCTGTCGTAATGGCAAGTCAGAGATAAGGCCCCCAGTGTGCCTGCATTCCAGTACCGACGGGCGTACCCGTTCAGGATTTCTCCGATGCACTGGACGGGCGGCAAGCGCTACAGTCATTGCGACAGGAGAATTCCATGAACAAGACCAGGACCTACCCCCTCATCGCCATGATGACGCTCATGCTGGTGCTGCAGACCCAGCGCAGCGAAACGGCAACGGCGGCCAACGTCGCCGCGCTCGATATTTCGGTGGTGGTGGCGGAGAAATGCCGGATCGATTTTTCCGAGGGCAGCGCCGACTTCTTCCAGGTCTGTTCGGTGGGTCCCGACGCGGACAGCGAGCGGAGGCAACAGGTCACTGGCGCCGCCATCGCGCTGGCGCCGCAAGATGACCCCTATTTCCTGGAACGCGACCCTGAGCAGTCACAACGGCAAGCCGGCGCATCGGCCAGTCCGACGGGGGCAAGCACATCAGCACAGGCCCGACGCGGGCCGCGTGTGGTCGTCATTCCCTATTGAGCATTGGTGTGCGCTCTGTCTCGGGCAGGGGGATGCGCCGCCTTTCCTGGCGCGGCTGATAATGATTGGGTGAGCTGCGCAGGGCCTTGCGGAACATGTTGGAGAAGGCACTCTGGCTGCGATACCCCAAGGCCTGCGCCACCAGCCCCACGGCATCGCCACGCGCCAGGCGCACCAGTGCTTCGCTCAGATGCACCTGTTGCACCCAGTGCCGGAACTGCAGACCGGTTTCCCGCGGAAACAGGCGGATCACCGTACGTACGCTGGCCCCACCCAACCCGGCCCAGTCGGCCAGCGCGAACTGCCGGCCGGGATCGGCCAGGATGGCTTCGCAGATGGCTTGCAGGCGGCGGTCCTGCGGCCAGGGGATGGCCACCGGAATGGACGGTGCCCGCGCCAGCTCCGACATGATCAGGGCCGCTACATGACCGGCGCGACTCTCCGGTTCATATTCCCTGGGCTCGGCCAGCGAAGCCAGGATCAGTTCGCGCAGCAACACCGAGACCTCCAGCAGCCGACACCGCTCGCCAATTTCGCGCCCCTCGGCCTGGCCGATGTAGAGGGTGCGCATGCTGACCTTGCTCAGCATGCGGATCTCGTGCTCCACCATCGGCGGCACCCACAAGGCGCGTTGCGGCGGCACCAGCCACACTCCCTGCGGCGTGCGTACCTGCATCACGCCCTCCACGGCGTAGAGCAACTGGCCGCGCTCGTGCGAGTGGGCCGTCAGCAGGTCGCGATAGGCCAGTTCACGGGCGAAGGCCACCACTGCACTGCGTGCATGCTGGAAGGCATGGACTTCGGCACTGGGACTGACAGGCTTGAGCTGGGCAACCATGGCACTTAATCGCTAACTATTGGCATCATCATCAATAGATGCCAATGATACGCTTCGCTCCTCCCTTTTGTTCACTCCACCTGCTCATGTCATGACAAGTGCTACCGATCCCAATACGTCAGCCGCCTCCACCGCGGCCCCTGCGTCCGCCGCCATCACCGCCCCGCCACTGGTGATGAGCATCCTGCTGGCCTGCGGCGGCGCGCACCTGATCAACGACATGATCCAGGCTCTGCTGCCCTCGATCTATCCCATGCTCAAGACCGGCTACGGGCTCAGCTTCACCCAGGTCGGACTGATCACCCTGACCTTCCAGGTCACTGCTTCGCTGCTGCAGCCCTGGATCGGCATGTATACCGACCGCCATCCGCAACCCTGGCTGCTGCCCAGCGGAGCGGTGGCAACCCTGATCGGCATCGTGCTGCTGGCGCTGGCCGGCAGCTTCAGCGCCTTCCTGGTGGCGGCAGCGCTGATCGGCATCGGCTCCTCCACCTTCCATCCGGAAGCCTCGCGCATTGCCCGCATGGCCTCGGGTGGCCGCTTCGGCCTGGCGCAATCGACCTTCCAGGTCGGCGGCAATGCCGGCTCGGCCTTCGGCCCGCTGCTGGCCGCCGCCATCGTGGTGCCCTACGGGCAAACCCACGTGGCCTGGTTCGTGCTGCTCTCGGTGCTGGCCATCCTGGTGCTGTCGCGGGTCTCGGCCTGGTATCGCAGCCACCTGGCCGCCGGCAAGGGCAAAGGCAAGGTCCTGGCGCGCCACCAGTTGCCGGCCTCCACCGTGCGCCGCGCCCTGGTGGTACTGGCCCTGCTGGTGTTCTCCAAGTACTTCTACATGGCCAGCTTCACCAGTTATTTCACCTTCTACCTGATCGACCGCTTCCAGATGTCGGTGGCGTCCTCGCAGCTCTACCTGTTCCTGTTCCTGGGGGCGGTGGCGGTGGGCACCTTCGTCGGCGGCCCCATCGGCGACCGCATCGGCCGCAAGCGGGTGATCTGGATTTCCATCCTCGGCGCGGCGCCGTTCGCCCTGATGCTGCCGCATGCCAACCTGTTCTGGACGGCGGTGCTGTCGGTGGTGATCGGCCTGATCATTTCCTCGGCCTTCTCGGCCATCGTGGTGTACGCCCAGGAACTGGTGCCAGGCAAGGTGGGCATGATCGCCGGGGTGTTCTTCGGCCTCATGTTCGGCTTCGGCGGCATCGGCGCGGCGCTGCTGGGCCACCTGGCCGACCTGTACGGCATCGCCTGGGTCTACGGCCTGTGCGCCTTCCTGCCGCTGGCCGGGCTGCTGACGGTGTTGCTGCCGGACGTGCGGGAGCACTGAAGCCCAGGCTGTTTACCGGTCCCCGACTGAAGAGGCGCTGGCCCCCAAAACCAGCGCTTTTTTCATCATTTAAGTCTCGCTTAATTTTCGGCGCCTACAGTGTGCACATCGGGATCTCCTCTTTCCCCTTGTCCGCTGCGACGACATCCAGCGGATCTTTCAGGCCCGTCCATCCCCCGGACGGGCCTTTTTTTGTCGACAATTTCCTCCCCCGCAGTGTGGCATCTTTGCCCATTGCCAGCTCCAGACGGATGTGCAGCGAGCTCAACCGTTCACTTATGGCCTTCCATATGAGATGATTAACAACCGGCAATCCTGACCAGCGCTGCGCGGCAAGGCAATACAGCAGCGCTTGGACAGGGGCGGCCAAGCTAACCTGTTCCCCCGGCGCGCCGGAGAGAAGTACGAGAAATGTTAAAAAAAATCAAAACGGAGGATCTGGTCCTCGGCATGTACTTCTGTGGCTTCGAGGCTGCATGGCTGGACCATCCGTTCTGGAAGAACAAGTTCCTGCTCAAGAACGAGAGCGAGCTCAAGCAGGCCCATGCCAGCGGCATCGCCTACTGCTGGATCGATATTTCACGCGGCCTGGATATGGCCGAATCGGCGTCAGGGAATGAGAACGACCAGGACAGCGATGGCCAGGACCCGGCCGAACCCGCGCCGCCAGCGCATGAGCCGCCGGCAGCCCCGGCCATCGATACCACGCTGATGGATGCCATGGCCCTGCGCGAGACGGCCAAGAAAGCCACCAAGGCCATGTTCAGCGAAGCCCGCATGGGCAAGGTGCTGGACATGGAGCGCTGCGTATCGTTGGTGGAAGAGATCGCCAGCTCGGTGGTCAAGAGCCCCAGCGGCATGCTCAGTGTGCTGCGTCTGAAACTGGTCGATGAATATACCTACCTGCACTCGGTGGCGGTGTGCGCCCTGATGGTGGCGCTGGGTCGCACCCTGGGCCTGGACGAGGCAGCCTGTCGCGAAGCGGGGCTGGGCGGCTTCCTGCATGACGTGGGTAAGGCCTTCATCCCGCATGAACTGCTCAACAAGCCCGGCAAGCTCACCGACGAAGAATTCACCCAGATCAAGAAGCATCCCGAACTGGGCTACAAATACCTGAGCCAGGACCCCAACGTTCCCGACTACGCGCGTGACGTCTGCCTGCACCACCACGAAAAGATGGACGGCAACGGTTACCCGCAAGCCCTGCGTAGCGGTTCCATCAGCCTGTATTCGCGCATGGCGGCGATCTGCGACGTCTACGACGCCCTCACCTCGGACCGCCCCTACAAGCGCGCCTGGGACCCGGCCGAAGCCATCTCCACCATGGCCACCTGGACCGGCCACTTCGACCGCGCCATGTTCCTGGCCTTCGTCAAGACCCTGGGCATCTACCCGGTGGGTTCCATCGTCAAGCTGGAATCGGGCCGCTCCGGCTTCGTGATCCGGCAGAACGCCCAGGATCTGACGCGTCCGGTGTTGAAGGTGTTCCGCTACAACGACGACATGGAAATGAGCGATACCGAGATTCTCGACCTGATGGCCACGCCCGAGGCCGACACCATCGTCGCCCGAGGCGGCGAGGAATGGGCGCGCCTGAGTCATCTCGATTCCATGCAGTTGCTCAGCACGGGTGCGCCCGGCTGATACCTTCCTTCTCGGCTCAGGCCATGCCCAGTGCTGCCATGAAATGGCGGCCGTGGGCCTCATGCGAGGCATCGGGCACGCCGATATCGCAGGCCATCACCAGGGTGGAGGCGGCATCGAAAAGGCCAGTGGCGAGGTGCATGACGTCCAGCAGGATGGCTTCCATGATCATTCTCCTTGAGAAGCCCGGTACCTGATTGCACCGGGCTTGAGAACATCATGCAAGGCCATCGTATCGATTCGATGTCAGATGGCGGGGCCTGGATTTCAATTGCAACATTCCCCGCCCCGCCCTCTCCGTCATCCGGTCACGCCGCGCTGACCTGGCGGATCGCCGCTTCCCAGGCGTGGATTCTTTCCTGCGCCTGCTCACGCGTGAAGCGCGGCTCGAAGGTGCGCTCCATGCGCCACTGCGCAGACAACTCCGACAGATCCCGATACACCCCGGTGGCCACGCCGGCCAGATAGGCCGCACCCAGCGCCGTGGTCTCGGTGACCTGCGGGCGGATCACGGGAATGCCCAGCAGATCGGCCTGGAACTGCAGCAGCAGGTTGTTGGCCGCGGCCCCGCCATCGACGCGCAGTTCGGTGATGGGCGAGACCGCATCCCGCACCATCGCATTGAGCAGGGCCGTGCTCTGGAAGGCGATCGACTCCAGCGCCGCGCGGGCGATATGCGCCACCGTACTGCCCCGGCTCAGGCCCACGATGGCACCCTTGGCCGACGGGTTCCAGTAGGGTGCACCCAGTCCGGTGAAGGACGGCACGAACACCACGCCGCCCGAATCCTCCACCGAGCAGGCCAGTCCTTCGACATCGGTGGAGGTCTTGATGGCTTTCAAGCCATCGCGCAACCACTGCACCACGGCGCCACCGATGAAGACGCTGCCTTCCAGCGCATATTGTTTCCTCTCATCGACCTGGCAGGCGGCGGTGCTGATCAGGCCATTGTGCGAGGTCGCGCACTGGTCGCCGGTATGCAGCAACATGAAGCAACCGGTGCCATAGGTATTCTTGGCCATGCCGGGACGCACGCAGGCCTGCCCGAACAGGGCCGACTGCTGGTCACCGGCGATGCCGCCGATCTTGACCGCTGCGCCCAGGTGTTGCGCATCGATCTCGCCATAGACATGGGCCGAGGCATGCACCTGCGGCAGCATCGATGCCGGGATGCCGAGCCACTGCAGCAGTTCCTCGTCCCAGGTACCGGTATGGATGTTCCACAGCATGGTGCGCGAAGCATTGGAAACATCGCTCACATGCAGGCGGCCGCCGGTCAGGTTCCACACCAGCCAGGAGTCGACCGTGCCGAACAACAGTTCGCCACGCTCGGCGCGCTCGCGCAGGCCGGCCACGTTATCGAGGATCCAGCGCAGCTTGGTGCCCGAGAAATAAGGGTCGAGCACCAGTCCAGTCTTCTTCTGGATGGCTTCGCCCAGGCCGCGTTCGCGCAGCGCCGCGCACACTACCTCGGCGCGCCGGTCCTGCCACACCACGGCGTTGTAGACCGGCTTGCCGGTGGCGCGCTCCCACACCACGGTGGTTTCGCGCTGGTTGGTGATACCCAGGGCAGTCAGTTCACTGGCCTTGATGCCACTTTGCGCCAGCACCTTCTGCGCCGTCTGCAACTGGCTTTGCCACAGGTCCATGGGGTCGTGTTCGACCCAGCCCGGCTGGGGAAAGATCTGCGGGAATTCCTGCTGGGCGGTGGCCACGATGGTGCCGCTCTGGTCGAAGATGATGCTGCGCGAGCTGGAGGTTCCCTGGTCGAGGGCGAGCAGATAGGCCATGCTGGTTCCTTGCTGACGTACTGAAAACGGCGGGTTGAAAATGAAGCCTTGAAAACGGAAAAACTGAATCAGACAAGCTGAAAAAACGGGACGCCAGAAACACGAAGACGCCATCCCGACACAAGCCGGGATGGCGTCATCCTACGCGTGATGCGGATCAGATTGCACGATCAGACTGCATCAGCGTACGCGGCCATCCTTCCAGGCCTGCAGCAGCTTGTCGTAGGGGATGGTCTCGCCCTTGGGCTTTTCGTTGGCCAGCTTGGCCCACGGCGCCCCCTTGTCGGACAGCCAGGAGGCCGGGTCCTTCTTCGGGTTCAGCTTGGGCGCGCACTGCTTCATGCCGGCGCGTTGCAGGCGGGCCATGATACCGTCCATCTCGTCGGCCAGGTTGTCCATCGCACCTTGCGGGGTCTTCTCGCCGGAGATGGCCGAGGAGATGTTCTTCCACCAGAGCTGCGCCATCTTCGGATAGTCGGGCACGTTGGTCCCGGTCGGGGTCCAAGCCACCCGCGCCGGGCTGCGATAGAACTCGATCAGGCCGCCGTACTTGGCCGCGTTCTTGGTGAAGTAGTCGGAGCGGATGTCGGAGTCACGGATGAAGGTCACGCCGACGATGGACTTCTTCAGCGAGACGGTCTTGGCCGTGGTGAATTGTGCATACAGCCAGGCCGCAGCCATCTGGTCCGGTGGAGTGCTCTTGAGGAAGGTCCACGAGCCTACGTCCTGGTAACCGTTCTGCATGCCATCCTTCCAGTACGGGCCATGCGGGCCGGGGGCCATGCGCCACTTGGGCGAGCCATCGGTGTTGACCACCGGCAGGCCCTGCTTGGTCATGCTGGCGGTAAAGGCGCTGTACCAGAAGATCTGTTGCGCGATGTGACCTTGCGCGGGCACCGGACCGGCTTCGGAGAAGGTCATGCCCAGCGCTTCAGGCGGGGCATACTTCTTCATCCAGTCCAGGTACTTGGTCAGGGCATAGACCGCTGCCGGCGAGTTGGTCGCGCCGCCGCGTGCCACCGATGCGCCCACCGGGGTGCACTTGTCATCCGCCACGCGGATGCCCCACTCGTCCACCGGCAAGCCGTTGGGCAGGCCCTTGTCGGCGGCGCCGGCCATCGACAGCCAGGCATCGGTGAAGCGCCAGCCCAGCGAGGGGTCCTTCTTGCCGTAGTCCATGTGACCGTAGATCTTCTTGCCATCGAGTTCCTTCACGTCGTTGGTGAAGAAGGCCGCGATGTCTTCATAGGCCGACCAGTTCTGCGGCACGCCCAGTTCATAGCCGTACTTGGCCTTGAACTTGTCCTGCAGGTCCTTGCGCGCGAACCAGTCGGCACGGAACCAGTACAGGTTGGCGAACTGCTGGTCGGGCAACTGGTAGAGCTTGCCGTCCGGCGCGGTGGTGAAGCTGGTACCGATGAAATCCTTCAGGTCCAGGCCGGGGTTGGTGTATTCCTTGCCGGGGCCGGCCATGTAGTCGGTCAGCACCACGGTCTGGCCGTTGCGGTAGTGGGTGCCGATCAGGTCGGAGTCGTTGACCCAGCCGTCGTAGATGGACTTGCCGGATTGCAGCGAGGTCTGCATCTTCTCGACCACGTCGCCTTCCTGGATCACGTCGTGGATGACCTTGATGCCGGTGATTTCCTCGAAGGCCTTGGCCAGGGTCTTGGATTCATAGGCGTGGGTGTCCAGGGTCTCGGAGACCACGTGGATTTCCTTGACGCCCTTGGCCTTGAGCTTGGCGGCAGCGTCGATGAACCATTGCATCTCGCTGACCTGCTGCTGGCGCGACAGCGTGCTGGGCTGGAATTCCGAATCCACCCACTTCTCGGCCGCCTTGATGTCGGCCCAGGCATTGCCGGCGATACCGGCCATCGCCATGGCGGCCACCAGCACGGTTAATTTGATTTTCCGCATGTTCTGCATCATGTCTCCTCGTCACCTTCCCCTGAATTGGCGTGCCGGGTAGGGAAGGAGTATCCCCGGACGTCCGTTCCGATTACAGATCTGTTGCCTGCTGCTTTCTGGAAAACCTGGCTCAGCCCTTGCGCATGATCAGCACCAGGGCAAGCAGACCCAACACTGCCGCGTACCACTGGTCCAGGTCGGTCAGTGCGACCCAGGCCAGGTTGATGTAGGCCGCGGCCAGCAGACCGATGAAGAGGCGGTCGCCCCGGGTCGTGCGCATGGGCAGGAAACCCTTGCGCTCGATGGTGGGGGAACGTACTTCCCACACCGTCATGCCCACCAGCATGAGCGCCACGCAAGCGAAGAAGATCGCCACCGGTGGCGTCCACGACATCCACGAAAATGCATTTACCATGATCACACTCTCCCCATCGCGAAGCCCTTGGCGATGTGGTTGCGCACGAACCAGATCACCAGGGCGCCAGGAACAATCGTCAACACGCCGGCCGCCGCCAGGATGCCCCAGTCCATGCCCGCCGCCGAGGCGGTGCGGGTCATGATGGCGCTGATCGGCTTGGCGTTGACCGAGGTCAGGGTACGGGCCAGCAGCAACTCCACCCAGCTGAACATGAAGCAGAAGAAGGCCGTCACGCCCACGCCGGACTTGATCAGCGGCAGGAAGATGCGCAGGAAGAAGCGCGGGAAGGAGAAGCCGTCGATATAGGCGGTCTCGTCGATCTCGCGCGGCACGCCCGACATGAAACCCTCCAGGATCCACACCGCCAGCGGCACGTTGAAGAGCATGTGCGCCAGCGCCACCGCGATGTGGGTGTCGGACAGGCCGATGGTGGAATAGAGCTGGAAGAACGGCAGCAGGAACACCGCCGGCGGCGTCATGCGGTTGGTCAGCAACCAGAAGAACATGTGCTTGTCGCCCAGGAAGCGATAGCGCGAGAAGGCATATGCCGCCGGCAAGGCCACCAGCAGCGACATGACCGTGTTCATGGCCACGTAGATGATGGAGTTGATGTAACCCGAATACCACGAGGGATCGGTGAAGATCACCTTGTAGTTGTCCAGAGTGGGCGCGTTGGGCCAGAGGGTGAACACCGACAGGGTTTCCTCGTTGGTCTTCAGCGAGGTATTCAGCAGCCAGTACAGCGGGATCAGCGTGAAGGCGATGTAGACCAGCATCACCAGCACGCGGGTGAAGGTCTTGTCCTGGTTTTTTCCCTGGATTTTATTCATGTTGGCCACCCGAAGCATTGGCGTTGTTGCCGGCGCTCTGCATCCAGTTGTAGAGCACGAAGGACAACAGCAGGATGATGAGGAAGTAGATCAGCGAGAAGGCGGCGGCCGGACCGAGGTCGAACTGGCCCACGGCTTTCTGCGTGAGGTACTGGCTCAGGAACGTGGTGGAGTTGCCGGGGCCGCCACCGGTGAGCACAAAGGGCTCGGTATAGATCATGAAACTGTCCATGAAGCGCAGCAGCACCGCGATTACCAGCACACCACGCATCTTGGGCAGCTGGATGAAGCGGAACACCGCCCAGCGGCTGGCGCCATCGATCTGCGCGGCCTGGTAGTAGGCATCCGGAATCGAGCGCAGACCGGCAAAGGCCAGCAGCGCCACCAGCGGTGTCCAGTGCCAGACGTCCATCACCAGCACGGTCAGCCAGGCATCCAGCGGATTGGAGGCGTAGTTGTAGCCGATGCCCAGCAGGTTGAGCACGTAGCCACCCAGGCCGATGTCGGCGCGGCCGAAGATCTGCCAGATGGTACCGACCACGTTCCATGGGATGAGCAGCGGCATGGCCAGGATCACCAGCGTGGCCGAGGATTTCCAGCCCTTGTGCGGCATCGCCAGCGCCAGGCCGATGCCCAGCGGAATCTGTACCAGCAGCACGCAGAAGGAAAAAATCAGCTGGCGCAGCAGGGCCGCATGCAGCTCGCTGTCGCGCATGACGTCCTTGAACCATTCCAGGCCGACGAAGACCTTCTGCTCGGGGCTGATGATGTCCTGCACCGAGTAGTTGACCACCGTCATCAGCGGGATGATGGCCGAGAAGGCCACCGTCAGGAAGACCGGAAGGATGAAGAACCAGGCCTTGTTGTTGTAGGGCTTGTTCATGGGCTTAGCGTCCTATTCTCTCGTCATTGCTGAAGTAGATCGTCTCCGGCTTGGCCAGTCGCAGCCATTGCGGTCCGGTGACAATCTTCATCTCCGGCGCCACGCGCGCCTTCACGCTCATGCCCTCGAACTGCGCCGTCACCAGCTGGCTGGTGCCCAGATGCTGGACCTGGGTGACCTCGGCGCTGATGGCACCGGCCGTGCCGGGGGTTGCCAGTTCGACGAACTCGGGACGGATGCCCAGCTTCAGCTCGCCACTGCTGTTCTTCAGCGCCTGCAACTGCGCCGCATCCACCTGCACTTGCTGCCGGCCCAGCAGCACGGCGTCGCCTTCGATGCGCAGCGGGCAGAAGTTCATGCCGGGGCTGCCGATGAAGTAACCCACGAAGGTGTGGTCCGGACGCAGGAACAGCGCTTCCGGCTTGCCCTGTTGCACCACCTTGCCTTCGGTCATGACCACCACTTCATCGGCGAAGGTCAGCGCCTCGACCTGGTCGTGGGTGACGTAGATGAGTGTCAACTTCAGCTGGTGATGGATTTCCTTCAGTTTCTGGCGCAGTTCCCACTTCATGTGCGGATCGATCACCGTCAGCGGTTCATCGAACAGGATGGCGGCCACGTCCTTGCGCACCAGGCCGCGACCCAGCGAAATCTTCTGCTTGGCATCGGCCGACAGGCCGGCAGCGCGCTGCTTGAGGTCGCGGGTGAGGTCGAGCATCTCGGCGATCTCGCGCACACGCGCCTGCACTTCGCGCTCAGGCATCTTGCGGTTGCGCAGCGGGAAGGCCAGGTTGTCGAACACGCTCATGGTGTCGTAGAGCACCGGGAACTGGAACACCTGGGCGATGTTGCGATCGCGGGTCGCCATGCGGGTCATGTCGACGTCGTCGAACAGTACCTGTCCTTCGGAAGGCTGCAACAGCCCCGAGATGATGTTGAGCAGGGTGGACTTGCCGCAGCCGGAGGGCCCCAGCAAGGCATAGGCGCCGCCGTCCTCCCACACCATGTTCATCGGTTGCAGGGCGTAGTCCTTGAGGCTGGCAGGCTTGCCGCCGTAGGCATGGCCCAGGTTCTTGAATTCGATGCGGGCCATGTCAGTGCGTCTCCAACGGGGCGCTCAACAGGCGACCCTCTGTGTCGAACAGGAAAGCCTTGGCGGCGGCGATGCTGACCTGCACCGTGCTGCCGATGGCAATGTCGTGCACCCCCGAGAGCTGCGCCACCAGTGGCACCTCGCCATGGCGCAGGTGCAGGTAGGTCTCGGAACCGGACAGCTCGGCCAGGGTGACGCTGCAGCCCAGGCTCACGCCCGGCGCGGCCAATGCCTGCAGGCGCACGTCGTTGCAGCGGATGCCCAGCTTGCAGCGCTGACCATCGGCCAGCGTCAGCGCGCGACCGGCAATCTCCAGCAGGCTGCCATCATTCATGCGGATGGCGGCCACGCCATTGGCCGAGGCCACGGCCGTGGCATCCAGCAGGTTCATCGGCGGATCATTGAAGATCGCCGCCACCTGGGTGGAGGCCGGCGAATTGAACAGTTCCAGGGTCGGCGCGAATTGCAGCAACCGGCCTTCGTGCATCACCGCGGTATGGCCGCCCAGCAGCAGCGCTTCCTGCGGCTCGGTGGTGGCATAGACCACAGTGGTGTCGCCGGTGGCGAAGAGCGAGATCAGTTCGCTGCGCAATTCCTCGCGCAGCTTGTAGTCCAGGTTCACCAGCGGCTCGTCCAGCAGCACCAGCGGGGCGCGCTTGATCAGCGCGCGCGCCAGCGCAGTGCGCTGCTGCTGGCCGCCGGAGAGTTCGCCCGGCAGGCGTTGCAGCAGATGGGCGATGTGCAGCTTGTCGGCGATCTCGTTGACGCGCCGGGTAATTTCCTGCTCGCCCTGCTTTTGCAGACGCAGCGGCGCGGCGATGTTCTCGAACACCGTCAGGCCGGGATAGTTGATGAATTGCTGATAGACCATCGCCAGGTTGCGCTCGCGCACGCCCACGCCAGTAACGTCCTGGCCATCGACCAGCACGCGGCCGGCGGTGGGCTTGTCGAGCCCGGCGATGATGCGCATCAGCGAGGTCTTGCCGGCCTGGGTGGGGCCGAGCAGGACGTTGATGCCGCCTTTGGCGAGATTCAGGTCAAGCGGATAGAGGTGCGTTTCGGCACCGACCGTCTTGGCCACTTGTTTCAGTTCCAGGGTCACGCTGTCTCCTCACTGCATTTTTTTGATTGATGGTGGACGTCGACCTGGGATCAGCTGGCGGCGTGATCGGGCAGACTCGCCAACCACGCCTCCAGGCGTCCTCTGTGCTGTGGCCCGCAATGCAGGCCCAGCTTGCTGCGGCGCCACAGGATATCGTCGGCGCTACGCGCCCATTCGTGTTGCACCAGGTAGTGCGCCTCGGCCGCGTACAGGCCCGGGGTCAGCTCCTCGCCCAGCGCGGCCAGGCTGTCGGCCTGTCCGATGATCTGCTCTACGCGCGAACCATAGCTGCGTGCATAGCGATGCGCAAGCGCGGCCGGCAGCCAGGGATGACGTGTCTGGAACTGGCGCAGGAATGCCTCGAAGTCATAACGCGCCACCATCTTGCCGGGCTGTTCCAGGTCACCGCCGGGCAACGGCGCACCGGCCGTCCAGGCCTGCGTCGAAGCGCCCAGGTGCGGCGCCAGCATCGCCAGCGCCTCTTCGGCCAGCTTGCGATAGGTGGTGATCTTGCCGCCCCAGACATTCAACATGGGCGCGCCGGCATCGTCGCATTCCAGCAGGTAGTCGCGGGTGATGGCCGAGGCGTTCTCGGCGCTGTCGTCCAGCAATGGACGCACGCCCGAATAGGTCCAGACCACGTCGTCACGGCCGATCTGGCGCTTGAAGTAGCGGTTGGCCATTTCGCACAGGTAATCGATCTCTTCGGCATCGATCTCGACCTTGCCGGCGTCGCCGTGGTATTCGAGGTCGGTAGTGCCGATGAGGGTGAATTCTTCCTGGTAGGGAATGGCGAAGATGATGCGCTTGTCGGGGTTCTGGAAGATGTAGGCGTAGGGATGGTCGAACAGGCGCTTGACCACGATGTGGCTGCCCTTGATCAGGCGCAGGCTGCGCCCGGTCCGGGCCTGCGGCACCGCCTGGGCGAAGCGCGCGGCCCACGGGCCGGCGGCGTTGACGATGGCGCGGGCGCGTACTTCTTCCTGCTGCACGCCATTGGCATGCTGATGTTCCAGCACCGCATGCCAGATATCGCCTTCGCGCCGGGCGCTGATGCACTTGGTGCGGGTGAGGATGCGGGCGCCGCGCTCTTGCGCGTCCATCGCGTTCAACACCACCAGGCGCGCATCGTCGACCCAGCCATCGGAATAGACGAAGCCACGACGATAGTCGCCCTTCAAGGGCTGGCCGGCGACGTGGCGGGTCAGGTTGGCACCCTCGGAAGCAGGCAATATCTCGCGCTTGGCCAGGTAGTCATACATGAACAGGCCGGCGCGGATCATCCAGGCCGGACGCTG
Source organism: Herbaspirillum sp. AP02 (assembly GCF_015767275.1). GTDB lineage: Bacteria > Pseudomonadota > Gammaproteobacteria > Burkholderiales > Burkholderiaceae_D > Herbaspirillum. The sequence goes on along the minus strand of NZ_JADWMY010000002.1, from coordinate 459,220 downwards.
GTTGGCATCGTGCGGCATGACGAAACGCAGGGGCCAGATGATGTGCGGCGCCGAGCGCAACAGTACTTCACGCTCCTGCAATGCCTTGCGCACCAGCTTGAATTCGTAATATTCCAGATAGCGCAGGCCGCCATGGATCAGCTTGGTACTGGACGAGGACGTATGCTGGGCCAGGTCATGCTGTTCGCACAGCAGCACCCGCAGGCCGCGCCCGGCCGCATCCCGCGCAATGCCTGCGCCGTTGATGCCACCGCCTACCACCAAGAGATCGTATTCGAGCGCCATTCGCCTCTTCTCCAATTTTTCCGCTTTTCCGCATTTTGCTGCGTTTGCTGCACCCAATCCCGTATTCCCGGGAGTTGGCAATGCACAGTAAGATAAGCGACATCCCGAAAGTAAATCAACAATTATTTGTTGTTTTAAGTTCGTTTATGTTTTTTAATGTTCATATCTGATCAATACCATTACGCATTTTTCAACGACACCATGCTCAATCCCAGGCAACAAACGCTGCTGGAATGCGTGCGCAAGCACGGCACGATCTCGGTGGAGGAGCTGGCGCAACAGCTCAACGTGACCACCCAGACCGTGCGGCGCGACGTCAAGGCGATGGTCGACGACAGCCTGCTGGCGCGCTACCACGGTGGCGTCGGCCTGCTGTCCTCGACCGAGAACATCGCCTATCCGCAGCGCCAGGTCATGCATGCCGAGGCCAAGCGCCGCATCGGCCGCACGGTGGCCGCCCGCGTGCCGGACGGTTGCTCCCTGATCCTGAACCTGGGTACCACCACGGAAGAGGTTGCGCGCGCCTTGCAGCAGCACAAGAACCTGCATGTGGTCACCAATAACCTGAATGTCGCCAGTTCGCTGGCCAGCAACCCCGAACTGGAAGTGATCATCGCCGGCGGCGTAGTGCGGGCACGTGACCACGGCATCGTGGGTGAAGCCACCATCGATTTCATCCGCCAGTTCAAGGTGGACATCGGCATCATCGGCATTTCCAGCATCGAGATGGACGGCGTGCTGCGCGACTTCGACGCCCGCGAGGTCAAGGTCGCCCAGACCATCATCGAACAGTCACGCCAGGTCTGGCTGGTGGCCGACGCCAGCAAGTTCGGCCGACAGGCGCTGGTGAAGATGGCGCACCTGTCGCAGATCGATGTGCTCTTCACCGATGCACCACCACCGCCGGAACTGGCCAAGTTGCTGGCCGAGACCGATGTCGAAGTGGTGATCGCGAAGTAAGTGCAAAGAGTGGCGATCCGGAAACTCCTGTGGCCGGTGAGGCTGAGCTGGCGCCCGCAGGGACGGACTAAAGCCCCTCCTTTCTGCGCAAAAAGTTGGTCGATGCGGCTGCGGAAATTGCCCAACGATCTTCTTTCAACCGCATCAAGCGGGTCATCGTGAGTACGACCTTGCCTCATATATCAGGGAATTGATCCAAACAAGAATCTAGCCGCTGCGGTATTGCTGGAGAAAGCAGTCGCTCTATTCCAGCTTGAGTTTTTGGTTTGAATTGTTCTTCGTGGGGCGTCCCTGCTCCAGAGACGCTCGTGCCACTCACTTAGCCGGACCTGGTTGGAATGTCTGCATTTGGAGGGCTTAGAACTGCGGCGTTCTACGAGCTTCTGGCGACGGCTGGTACCAAGTATTTCCTCTCCTTTTCCGATCAGAAAGCTGTGCTCATTATTGGCTTTCGGGTCGCATCCGCCGTTGCGTTGTGGTTGGCACCTAAGATGCCGAACATTTGCGGTATATTCCAAGAAATATTAAATCAAAGCGGTGACCCGCTGCCCGTCGATTGTGATGGCGACTACCGCGGATGCATTGGCGAAATCGAGGCTGACAGGAGGGAGCGTTATGGCATTAGAAAAGATGAGGCGAGAATCTTTTCTAGGGCGCCGACCTTAGTGGCAAGAACCGATAATTCAGAAAACCGTTCTTGGCAATGTCCAGAATAAGCCGGAGTCGCTCCCTCAAGACACACTAGAAAATATGGATGAAACCCATGGTAAAAATAATGAACAAAAACCTGATCTTCCTTTTACTCATTTCCCTTAGCGCATTTCCTCTGACAGCCACAGCAGACTGGTTCCTTTCTGAAGAAACCAAGGCACTGATCGTCAAAGCCGAAGCGGGCGATGCTGAAGCGCAGATTCAGGTTGCCCTGGCTTACGATACCGGCAAAGGTGCGCCGCAAGATAGAAGTAACGCGATGAAGTGGTATCGCGTGGCTGCCGAAGGGGGTAATGTCGAAGCGCAGAACAGTCTGGGAAGCATGTTTCAGGAGGGAAAAGAGTACAGGGATGCACTTTTCTGGTACGAGAAAGCAGCATTGCAAGGGCATGCCCAGGCAACAAATAGCGCAGCTTATCTTTACGATATGGGGCTCGGCGTTCCGCAAGACAGAAATAAAGGTTTTGAACTCTATTCCAGAGCTGCAGACCTAGGCTGGGCCGAGGCAATGTGGAACATCGCCAATATGTACGGTGCTGGACAACTTGGAACGATAGATGCGCGCATGGCTTGCGTATGGATTGTCCGAGCGTCGCGATTTGCTGGGCCAAGAGAGAGACGGCTTTCGGTCCATTTGGCTAACATCCTGCCAAGACTGGAGCGCTCCATGACACCAGACGATCTCGCTTCGTGCCGGGATCAGGGCAACGCCTGGTCCCCAGCATCGATTGCCAAAGCCCAATGAACTGACATCAATTGGCAACGTACCGGTCGAACCTGCGCATAAGAAATGCTCAAGGTTCTAACTGGAGACCGCAGCGGATCCGGGATATCTTGACCAATGCGGCTGGGAGCGGACTTACTCTACCCATGAGCCGGTGGAAAACCTTCAAAGAATAATAGGTGTCCCGTCAATGAAATATCTAAGAACTTTTCATTCTTGGCATCTCCCTTTGCCCTTGCCCATCCTAGGCTCTCCCACATGCTTGAATCTCTTGTAGAACTTGGTATTTTCTTGGGAATGCCAGCTATTTTGGTCGGTATTTCTGCTTCAGTTGCGTGGTCTCAGTTAACGAGGCCCTGGCTGTTTCTTGTTGTATGTTTGCTCGTACTTTATGCGCTCTATCTCGCAATGTTTTACTTCGCCGCTCCAGCCAGTGTCATCTCGATGGATTCGATTGTCCGGACCGATAATCTGCAGGCCAGCGGCCACAGTACCATCACTGTTGAATTGCATTGAAATCTGACCCACTTTCTCAGGAATTTTGCATCCTAAGTTGACCCATGTTTAGACCACAATCCTGCTCATGACAGCGAGCGGGAGAACGGAGTGATAAACGTGGCCCTACTTGGAATTATTCGACGCTGGTACATCAGAGACCATATCTCAATCCGGGAAATCGCCCGCCGCCTGGACATCTCCCGCAATACGGTTCGCCGTTATATCCGGTCGGACGCGATCGAACCAGCATACCCAGCAAGGCATTCGCCTAGCTCTCTTGATGAGTTTGCTCCCAGGCTCTCCGCTTGGCTGAGCTCTGAATCCGTTAAATCTCGCAAGCAACGACGAACCCTGAAACAGATGTTCCTGGATCTAAAAGAACTGGGATATGAAGGGTCGTACGACCGTGTGGCCGCCTTTGGTAGACGGTGGAAGGTGGGTCAAATGGAGAGGGTCAAATCTGCGAGCAAATCAACAGCCCGTCCATCACGACACTGATTCTCTCTGCGTTCATACTTTTTTCATCTGCCTACGCACAGAATTTTCCAATAAAACCAGCAGCCTTTAATGGCAGATTTGAAGGATATCCAAATGCCTGTGTTTCCTTTGAGCGCCAGCGGATAGAGGCCGAAATACAAGTTCTTGCCACAAATCATGAACCGGCGCTTGCCTCTCGTCTGGCGCATGAAATGCTATGCGGAGACAATTATCAATCCTACGAGTACGTAATTTCGCATACTGCCGAAACAATCCGTAGTGTAGACACTGAAAGATATGATGAGCATGGGCACTTTGCAGCGGTTCAGGTGGCCGGAGCCGCTATTGTTCTTGCGAGGAGAAAAGCTTGGAATGTTCATGTCTCAGGTCTATACGCAGGAGGAATTGGGATTGAATTCTCCGATGGTGGACCGTGCATTTCCAACTTTGAGATAGGTAGACCGTCAACGCATTGGGTAATTGTCGCTGCTGGCGTTATATGCGATTAGGTCCATATTTACAGGCAGCCATGTCTGCTACCGGCCGAGGCTGTGTAAAAACGTAAACATTGGAAAATTCATGGGTAGGGAGACCCTTCCCGACATCGAGAAAATTGAATGCAGGCCGATCTGAGAGGTCAATTTTTCGATTGATTAAGAATTCCTACGTTTTTACACAGCCTCGGCCAGAAGCAGAATTCCTATATCCATGAGCCGGTAGAAAACCTAAAAAAACAGTAGGGGACTCGTCGGGATCTTGTCGAAATCGGGACCCAGAATGGGTTGGCGTATGCGCAGTACACACGCCATCACAAGCATCAAGGGGCTCTACTAAGGGTATTTAGCGAGATCTTCACTACTCGGCCGGAGAATTTCCCGGAACGCGTAAAGCTCGATCCCATGCGGCTTGCACCACCGACCCTCCAAATTTTTCAACGATGAGCGACTTGGATCAACCCATGTCCAATCATTGATTGTCGTCCCCGTGTGCCCGGAGGATAGTGGCCTCTGCAGGCAGGCACAACAGTTGGCCAACGCAGCAGAACGGCCATCACCCTGCCCTCGCATCCCGTTGATCCCCCCGAGGAGTGCATATGACGCAAATGATGAAAGCGGCCGTCGTCCGCGAATTCGGCAAGCCCCTGTCCATCGAGGAAGTCCCCGTTCCCACACCCGGCCCAGGTCAGATCCTGGTCAAGTTCGAGGCCAGCGGCGTCTGCCACACCGATCTGCACGCCGCCCATGGCGACTGGCCCGTCAAGCCCACCCCACCCTTCATCCCCGGCCACGAAGGTACCGGCTATGTCGCTGCGCTGGGCGCCGGCGTCAAGCGTGTCAAGGAAGGTGACCGCGTCGGCGTGCCCTGGCTGCATACGGCCTGCGGCTGCTGTTCGCCCTGCCGTACCGGCTGGGAAACCCTGTGCGCCGAACAGCAGAACACCGGCTATTCCGTCAATGGCAGCTTCGCGCAATATGGTCTGGCTGATCCCGATTTCGTCGGCCACCTGCCGGCCGGCCTGGAGTTCGGCCCGGCCGCTCCGGTGCTGTGCGCGGGCGTGACCGTCTACAAGGGCTTGAAGGAAACCGAGGTGCGCCCCGGTGAATGGGTGGTGATCTCCGGCATCGGCGGCCTGGGCCACATGGCGGTGCAATACGCCAAGGCCATGGGCATGCACGTGGTCGCCGCCGACATCCACGAAGACAAGCTGGCGCTGGCCAAGAAGCTGGGCGCGGACCTCACCGTCGATGGGCGCGACATCAATGCGGTGGCCGACGTCCAGCGCATCATCGGCGGCGCCCATGGTGCCCTGGTGACGGCGGTCTCGCCCAAGGCGATGGAACAGGCCTTCGGCTTCCTGCGCGCACGCGGCACCATGGCCCTGGTCGGTCTGCCACCGGGCGACATCAGCCTGCCGGTGTTCAACACGGTCTTGAAGCGCATCACCGTGCGGGGCTCCATCGTCGGCACCCGCCAGGACCTGGAAGAGTCACTGGTCTTCGCCGCCGAAGGCAAGGTCGCCGCGCACTTCACCTGGGACAAGTTGGATAACATCAATGCCATCTTCGCCCGTATGGAAGAAGGCAAGATCGATGGTCGCATCGTGCTGGACCTGAAGTAGTCATACACGTGGCAGACAAGAAAATGGCGACGCACATCAGTGCGTCGCCATTTTCATGGGCGCCCTCCAGATTCAGGCGGAGGGTTCTTCCCTGGGCTGCCACTGCCGGATGCCGGCTTGCCGCTATCCTACCAATACCCCAACACCTTCCACCATGCCGTCCCGACGGTCGCGAACACCAGCAGTTCCACCACCGCCATCACCAGCCCCACGCCCCACCACTTGCCCATGGAAACATAGCCACTGCCGAAGATGATGGGCGAGGTGCCGGTGGCGTAGTGGGTCAGCGTCATCATGATGGCCGAGCCAGCGGTCATCATCAGCATGAAGGGCAGCACGTACTGCTGCGGCAGCAGTTGCGCACCCACCATCAGGAAGGCCAGCAGCATGGCGCTGATGTGGGCGGTGGTGCTGGCAAAGAAATAGTGCGACAGCACGAACACCAGCAGCAGCACCGCCGCCACCGCGAACCAGCCCATGCCACTGGCGACGATGGCCGCTTTCATGCCCTCCGAGAACCAGGCCACCACGCCGGTCTTGTTCAACTGCTCGGCCAGCATCACCAGTGCGCCGAACCAGACCAGGGTATCCCAGGCGCTCTTTTCGGAAAGCACATCATCCCAGTCGATGGTGCCGGTGATGATCAGCACGAACAGGCCGACGAAGGCCACCACCGTGGGGTCCAGCGTGAAGGCCGCACCCAGCAGCATGGCCGGCACATTGGCCCACAGCAGCAGCAACAGGGCGAAGGTCCCCAGCATGACCTTTTCACTGGCGCCCAGGCGGCCCATCTTGTCCAGCTCGCTGCGGGCGTAGTCCACCGCATTGGGCGTGGACTTCAGCTCCGGCGGCGAGACCAGGTAGATCACCATGGGCATGATCAGCAGGCATACCAGGCCGGGCAGCAGCATGCACAGCGCCCAGGTGGTCCAGGACAGTTGCAGCGCCTGGCCAGTCGCCTTGGCGACGTAGTTGACCACCAGCGGATTGGGCGCGGTGGCGGTGAGGAACATGGCAGAGGTGATCGGATTGGCGTGATAGTTGACCAGCGCCAGGTAGCTGCCGACCTTGTTCTGCGTGCCCTTGGCGGGGTCGGAGTCGAAGGCGTTGGCGATCGACTTCATGATGGGGTGGACGATGCCGCCGCCGCGCGCGGTGTTGCTGGGCGTGAAGGGTGCCAGCACCAGTTCGCAGATGGCCAGCCCGTAGCCGATGCCGATGGTGCGCCGGCCCAGCAGGGCGATGAACATCAGGCCTACGCGCCGTCCCAGTCCGGTCTTCTTCAGGCCACGCGAGATCAGGATCGCCACCACGATGAGCCAGATCAGCGGATTGGAGAAGCTGGCCAGCGCATCTGCAATGGCCCCCTTGGACGAAGTCGAGGTGACCTGCGAGAGCGAGACGATGACGATGGCCATCATCGCCATCACGCCGATGGGCATGACTTTGAGGATGATGGCCACGATGGTGGTGAGGAAGATCGCCACCAGTGCCCAGGCCTTGGGTTGCAAGCCGGGGGGACAGGGCGCGAGCAGCAGCAGGATCAGGACCGCCGTGGCGATCAGCGCGGGCAGCAGCCTGAAGGGAACGGCATCGTTGAAGTACTTGAAGGTGGCTTTGAGTTGATTGAACATCGCATCATCCTGGAAAACTGAACTGGAAAAGCACGATGGCCGCACAGCCTGTTGCCGTGCGGCCATCCTTGCGCCAAGTATAGTCATCCCGGCCGGCGCGTAGCTGCGATCATTGCCGATGGTTTGATCTGGGCCAGCAAAGCGCCGGTTTTATTGCCCTTCAGTGGAAGATCTCGGCCACCAGCGTGGCACCAATGAAGGTGCCTGCATTGGCTGCGAAGGACACCAGCACGATGCGCCAGCCCAGGCGGCGGAAGGCCGGGATATCCTTGGCCAGCGACAGGCCGGCGAAGGTCAGCATCACCGGGGTCACCGAGAGGAAATTGATCTTGCCGGTCAGCGCCACCAGCTGCGCGGCCCAGGGACAGATCGGCGAGGTCAGTGCCATGGCCACGATGGAGACCCAGCACACCGCCGGAACCTTGCGCCCCGTCAAGCGGCACAGCAGGTCGCCCACGGCCACCGCCGCCACGATCACCAGCATGCCCGGCAAGGTCTCCATGGGCTTGCTGCCATACAGGATCCAGTCGCTCACCAGGGTCAGCACCGCCGCCACGCCCCACGCGCCCCACTTCTGCAGCTGGCCCAGTTCCGGCACCTCGGCATGATCACCGGCACTGACCTGGCTCTGCTCGGTGGAAGCGCGGGTGGTGCGGCCCAGGATGGGTTCCAGTATCCGATAGCCATACACCGCCAGCGGCAGCGAGATGAACAGCGTGAAGTAGGTCCCCAGCGTGGTGGTGATCAGGTTGCTGGCGGCGGCGAAGGTCATCACATCCTTGGCCACTTCGGCTGTCTGCTGGGCAGCGATGGCGCCGGAGGCTGCGGCCATCATGCTGCCCGATCCCACGCCCGCCCCCATGGCCAGGGCATAGGGATGGAAGATGTTGAGGCTGGCCAGGAAACCCGCCAGGATGGCGATGAACACGGCGCCGAACAGGGTGCCGGTCAGGTACTCGGCCAGCACGCCGCGTCCCTCTGGAGAATCCATGCCATAGCGCTCGCCGATGATGGCCAGGCTGGGTTCGCGTCCGACCGAGAAGGTGGCGCCGATGGCTTCGCGCTTGATGCCCAGCAGCAGCGCCAGCGGCAGGCCGATCAGGATGGTGCCCACGAAGTGGCCCAGTTCCTGGAACGCCAGTGCCCAGCCGGCAGCAGCCAGCTTGGGCAGCGAGCTGCCCACCATCAGGCCGAGCTTGGCGATGAACAGCAGCAGCGCCGGCTGCAGTACCGAGGCGGCGCGAAACTGCATGGCCGTATCCAGCCGCAGGGGCGCCGGCATGGACTTGTGCAGCAGACCCAGCATCCCGCCCATGATGATGGCCCACACCATGGGCAGCAACACCACCTTGCCCGGACCGACATTGAGCGTGACCGAACCGATCCAGTCGGCCAGCAGCATCACGATGGCCGTCAGGAAGTACAGCTTCAGGAAGGGAAAGCGGGTCCGCTCTCCCTGTGGTTGCGCGACATGACTGGCATAGCTTGTTTGCATCTTGCTTCTCCCTCGAGACGTGGGCCGCCTCGCCCCGGCGAGGCGGCCTCTTGTGATGGTGGATCGGTCAGCCTGGTGTTGCGTGGAACCCTGCCCTTCAGCCGGCGTAGCCGAAGGGAGTGGCCGGGCTGGCCGAGGTCTCGACCCACACGCTCTTGGTCTGCGTATAGTCGTAGAGCGCTTCCATGCCGCTGGAGCGCCCGTAGCCGCTGCGGTTGAAACCACCGAAGGGCGAGGCCACATTGATGGTCTTGTAGCTGTTGACCCAGAAGGTCCCGGCATTGACGCCGGCGGCGACCCGATGCGCCCGCGCCACGTCACGCGTCCAGACGGCACCGGCCAGGCCGAATTCGCTGTCATTGGCAATGGCGATGGCCTCGGCCTCATCCTCGAAGGGAATGGCAACGGCCACCGGACCGAAGATCTCCGAACGCGCCACCTCCATCGCATTGTCGGCATGCGCCAGCAGCGTCGGCCGCACGAAGTAGCCTTCCTCGCCATAGTTCGACTGGCCCGCCGCCAGGGTCGCGCCTGCTTGCAGGCCACTGGCCACCATGCGCTGGATATGTTCATACTGCCGGCGGTTGTTGATGGGACCGACTTCGGTACTGTCTTCCAGCGGGGCACCCAGTTTGATCTTCTCCGCGCCCGCGGCGACCGATTCGACGAACTGGTCATAGACCTTGCGCTGGACCAGCAGGCGCGAACCCGCCACGCAGCTCTGCCCGGCGCCGGAGAAGATGGCCGCCTGCGCGCCGAAGGCCGCCAGGCGCAGATCGGCGTCATCGAAGATGATGTTGGCCGACTTGCCGCCCAGCTCCAGTACGCAAGGCATCACGCGTTCGGCAGCGGCCTTGGCGATGAGCGCGCCGGTGGCGGGTGAACCGACGAAGATCACCTTCTTCACCGACCACGTCGCCATGGCCTGCGGCACCATGCTCTGGCCCAGTCCGGCCAGCACGTTGACCAGGCCGACCGGCAGGCCGGCTTGCTCGCCCAGGCGGGCAATGGCCAGCGAAGAGAACGGCGTCAGTTCGGAGGGCTTGAGCAGCACCGCGTTGCCGGTGGCCAGTGCCGGGCCGAGCTGCCAGCCGCAGGTGAAGGCCGGTGCGTTCCAGGGCGTCATCTGCAGCACGGTGCCGTAGGGCTCACGGCGGGTGTAGTTCAGGTGCGCGCTGGGGACGGGAATGACTTCGCCGTAGAATTTGTCGGCCCATCCTGCGTAATACTCGAACATCTCGGCGACCTTCTGCATCTCGGCACGGCAATCGCGGATGGGCTTGCCGGACGAGATCGCCTCCAGCCGCGCCAGCGCCTCGGCCTCGGCACGGATGACGGCACCCACCGCATACAGGGCACGGCCACGCGCGGCGTGACTCAAGGCCCACCACTGGCGTTGCGCTCGCTGGGCCGCCGCGGCCGCCGCTTCCACCGCGGCGGCACCGCCGTCGCGGTAGCTCAGCGAAGCACGGCCGGTGGCCGGGTTGTAGAGCTGGATGTGTTCGCCCTCGCCGGCGATCAGTTCGCCGTTGATCCAGGAACCGACCTCCTTGGCACCGGGGAAGAAATGGCCAAAGGCCAGCATCAGATTGTCTGCGTCATGAAGTTGCATGAGGTGCTCCGGAAATCAGTGTTCGGAAGGGTCGATGTAGGTCACGATGCGGTTGAAATCTTCCGCATCGGCCAGGCGCTCCACGCTCCTGGCCCAGAGCCGGCCGGCTTCCTTGGCCAGGGGGGTGGTGCTCTCGGTCTGTTCGATCAGGTTCATGGCCAGGCGCAGGTCCTTGCGCATGAGTTTCATGGTGAAGCCGGAATCGAAGGCTTCATTGAAGATCCAGGTGGGATAGAAGGTGTCGATCACCTTGCTGTTGGCCGAGCCGGCGGCCAGCCCCTGGAAGATCTGGCGCGCATCCAGTCCGGCTGCGGCAGCGACGCGCGCGGCCTCGCCGGCGATGAGCAGATGCGTGCCCGTGACCAGATTGTTGAGCAGCTTGGCCACGTGCCCGGCGCCGACCGGGCCGACATGCACGCGCTTGGCGCTCATCACCGCCAGGACCGGTTCGATGCGCGCCACGATCTCGGCGCTGCCGCCGATGACCATGCCCATGGTGGCCGTGGCCGCGCCCTTGGGACCGCCGCTGACTGGTGCATCCACCAGTTGCATGCCCGCAGCCTGCAATTCGGCGGCCAGGCGCCGGGTACTGTTGGGGTCGGCGGTCGTGGTATCCACAATCACCAGTCCGTCAGTACCGCACTGCAACAGACCGCCCTCCCCCAGCACCACCTGCTCCACGATGTCCGATGTCGGCAGCGACAACACCACCATGTCCACCGTCCCCGCCAGGGCGGCAATCGCATCCACGCAATGCAGCCCCTTCTGCCTCAGGTCCGTGCGGGTCGCCTCCAGGGCGTCATATCCCACGACCTCATAGCCCCCGCGCTGCAGGGAAAACGCCATGCCACGGCCCATGTTGCCCAGGCCGATCACTCCGATCTTCTTCATCCTTGTCCTCTGTGTTCTCTGACGATCCACGCATGTTCACCAAATAGAGGCAGCCCTGCGCCAGCTTGATGCGCACTCCGCACCGATTTTGCGCATCGCAGCAAAATAACGGATATACTGCACAAGATGCATGGCGTTCGCCGCGTGATGAACGAACTTGCCTCTGATGAGCGTTGAGTTTGGCGGCTTTGATCACTACAATCAATCCGCACAGATCATGTTTATTGTTCTAATTTCGAGAACACGGAGATTGCATGGGCGAGACCCTCAATGACCACCGCATTGCCTATCTGTATGAAGCGGTGCGCAGCGGCAGCGTACGCGCGGCCGCCGATGCGCTCGACATCGCGCCCTCAGCGGTGAGCCGCCAGATCAGCCTGCTGGAGCAGGAACTGGCGGTCCCGCTGATCGAACGCCACAAGCGTGGCGTCAGTCCGACCGAAGCCGGCGCCCTGCTGCTGGAGTATTACCGCGAGCAGCGCTCGCACCAGTCCGATGTGCTGGCCAAGCTGCAGGAGATCCGTGGCCTCAAGCGCGGATCGATCAACATCATCATGGGGGAAGGGTTCATCTCGGATATGGTGAGCGGGCCCATCAAGCAGTTCTGCAAGAAGTATCCGGAGATCTCACTGGTGCTGGACCTGGCCGGCACCAACGAAGTGGTCAGTGCGGTGGCGGCCGACGAGGCCGAGATCGGACTGGTCTTCAATCCGCCGGTGGAGGCCAAGATCGTCAGCCGCGCCGTCGCGCGCCAGCCCATGTATGCCATCGTGGGACGGCAGTTTCCCTTGCTGGGCAAGGTGGAATCGGTGACCCTGCGCGAACTGGCCGCCTATCCGATGGCCTTGACGCACCTGGCCTATGGCACGCGGCAACTGGTGGAAGCGGCAACCTTGATCGAGAAGACCCGCCTGACGCCCACCATCACCACCAATTCGATTGCCATCCTCAAACATTTCGTGAAGTCCGAGCTGGGCTTCACGCTCTTGCCGCTCTTTGCGGTGACCACCGAGCTGGCGGCCCGCGAACTGTTTGCGATCCCGGTGCGCAATACGCTGCTGGCACGCTCCGAGGCGCATCTCATCACGCGCACCGGGCGGCAGCTCTCCACCGCAGCCAACCGCCTGCTGCAACACCTGAGTACGCGCATGAAAGCCTTCCAGGACTGACGATCATTGCGCACGTCAGGCTGCATGCGCGACCCGGCCCTCGCCAAAATAGAAGGATCGGATATCGGCACGCTCGCGCAATGTCTGCGCCTGGTCGCTCAACACACTGTGCCCATGCTCCAGCACCGTAGCCCGATGCGCATACTGCAGCGCCACCGCAGAATTCTGCTCGGCCACCAGCAAGGCCACGCCCTCTTCGCGATTGAGTCGGCTCAGTTGCGCAAAGATATCCGTCACCACTTTCGGCGCCAGCCCCATCGAAGGCTCATCCAGCACCAGCAGGCGTGGCCGCGAAATCAGCGCGCGCCCGATGGCCAGCATCTGCTGCTCGCCGCCCGAACATAATCCGGCCAGACTGCGGCGCCGCTGATGCAGCAGCGGGAAGAAGACATAGATGCGCTCCAGTGCCTCCCGCAGCACGGCAGGCCGCGTGAAATGCGCGGGCCAGCCGGTGAGCAGGTTTTCTTCAACAGTGAGCGAAGCGAAGCAATGCCGACCTTCCAGCACCTGCGCCAATCCCCGTCGCACCAGTTCAGCGGGACTGCTGCGTGAAACATCCCGTCCATCGAAGAGAATGCGCCCCGCCCGCACCTGCCCGCGCTGCGCCGGCAGCAGATTGGAGACGGCCTTGAGCGTGGTCGACTTGCCCGCGCCATTGGCGCCCAGCAGCGCGTGGATCTCGCCGGGCTGCACCGCCAGGCTGACATCCTGCAAGGCCAGCAGCGCGCCCTGGTAGCGCACTTCAATGGAGGCAATCTCCAACAGCGGCGCGCTCACATCAGCTCCAGGCGTGGAAAGGCGGCTTCACGCCGTTGAGGTAGTAGTTGCCGACGATGGCGTACTTCCAGCGCACCGGGTCGTGCAGGGTGTGGGTGCGCGCATTGCGCCAATGGCGATCCAGGTTGTACTGGCCCAGGGTGGAGCGCGTGCCCGCCAGTTCGAAGAGCTTGTTGGTGGCATGGATGGCGATCTCGGTGGAGAGCACCTTGGCTTCGGCGGTGAGGATCTGCGCCCGCGCCACGCTCTCGGCATCGGGTGCGGCCACCGCCGCATCGATAGCGCGACCGGCGCGTTCCAGCAGGGCTTCGCTGGCATGCAGGCGGATCTGCAGGTCGCCCACGGCCTGGATGGAATACGGATCCTCCCAGGCATGGTCGCGCCCGCTGTCGATCCACGGACGCGACTTGGTGCGCACGAAATCCTGGGTATCGGCGATGGCGGCGCGGCCGATGCCTATGTCCACGGCGGCCTGGATGATCTGGAAGATGGCGCCATCGGCGGAGGGCTCCAGATAGCCCTTGTAGGCCGGGATCAGATGTGTCTTGGGCACTTTCACCTGGTCGATGATGACGGTGCCGCTCAGGGTAGTACGCTGACCGAAGGCAGACCAGTCATCGATGACGGTGAGACCCGGCGCATTGCGCTCGGCCACCACGTACCAGGTACGGTTCTCTTCGTCATTGGCGACGATGGGTACGTAGTGCGCCAGCAGTGCGCCGGTGGAATAGAACTTCTTGCCGGTCACGATGACATGCTCGCCTGCATCGACGAAGCGTGTCTCGAAATCCGCCGCCCGCTTGGATCCCGACTCGGAGAATGCATTTCCCCAGCGCACCCCGCGCAGGAAATCGGCAAAGAAACGTTGCTGCTGCTCCGGATCGGACACGGTGCGCACCGCCGCCACGAAGCCCAGATGGTTCTGCGTGATCTGCCCCAGCGACGGATCGGCGGCGGAAATGATGGAGATCACTTCGGCCAGCGTGGCATAGGAGACTTCGGCTCCGCCGAAGGCACGCGGCACGTTGATGGCCCACAGGCCGCTCTGCGAATAGGCTTCGATCTCTTCCACCGGCCAGCGGCGCAGCTGGTCACGTTCGGAGGCGCCCTGCGCCAGGCGCCTGGCCAGCGCGTGCGCCACGGCGATGGCTTCGGCGTCATCACGGATCACGTGGGCCGGTTGCGCAGCGCGCGGCAGGCCGGGCACCGGGCCCGTGGCGGGAGAATAGGAAGGGGCAGAGGAAGCGAGCACGGCAGACATGGTCAGGTCTTTCAAAAAATGAGGAAGTCAATAGAGAACGCCAGCGGTCCCGCATCAAAGCGGGACCGCCCGGCCATCAGTCATCGATGCTCTTGCGCACCTTGATGTTCTTTTCCTTGGCATAGGCCAGGGCGGACTTTTCGATGATGGGGCGCAGCAGCTTCCAGTCCGGTGCGATCCAGTCGGAGACCACGTTCCACTGCTTGCCATCCCATTGCTGGAAGGCCACCAGGCCGTCGCCTTCGTGGTTGTCCCACGTGACGTGGATGGAGTGGAACAGGCCCTTGGCACCGAGGGCGGCCGTACGTGCCTGGTCGATGTTGAGGTTTTCCAGACCCCAACGGATTTCATCACCGGTCAAGGTGCGCTTGCCGAACTTCGCCTGGGCGATGCGGATCGCTTCCACGTTGAGGATGCCGTTGAGTACGCCCAGGTTGTGGTAGACGCTGCCGATACGTTTGGGGTCCTGCAGGTTGCCCTTGCCGGCGCCATAGACGGTCTTCTGGATTTCCTGCAGCACCGGATACTGCGCACCTGCCGCTACCGTGGTGATGGCCACATAACCCTTGGCGGCATCGCCTGCGGGAATCACGTCCTCTTCCGAATTGGACCAGACATTGCCGATGATGTGGTCCGCCGGGAAGCCCGATTTCTGCGCTGTCTTCAAGGCCACCGGATTCATCACCCCCCAGCCGCGCAGCACCACGTAATCCGGCTTGGCGCGGCGGATCGCGAGCCACTGGGCCTGCTGATCATTGCCGGGGTGCGGCACCTCGATCTGCTGCAGCGAGAAACCATATTTTTCCGACAGCAGCTTGTAGATGGGGATGGTCTCCTTGCCATAGGGCGAACCGTGATAGAGCACCACGATCTTCTTGCCCTTGAGCTTGTCGCTCCCGCCTTCCTTGCTGGCGATGTAGTTGACGATGCCCGAGGTCTCGCTGTAGGGGTTCAGCAGCAGCGGGAAGATGTACTTGAAGACGCGGCCATCGGTGGTATCGGTGCGGCCATGGTTGATGGTCAGGAGCGGCACCTTGTCGGCCGTCACGCGGTCCAGCAGGGCGTAGGCGATGCCGACTGACAGCGGATTCCAGGTGGCGATGTTGGGACGCTGCTTCAGGCGCTCGTAGACTTCCACGCCGCGCTCCACTTCGTACTGGGTCTCGCCCTCTTCCCAGGTCAGCTTGACGCCGCCCACGCCGCCATCGCGCAGGTTGACCAGATTCAGGTAATCGATGAAACCGCCAAAGAAACCGGTTCCGCCTGCAGCGTAGGGACCGACCCGGTAACTCTGCAGAGGGAAGAATTGTTCATCGGCACGGGCATGTTGCAGGCCTGCAGACAACAAGGCCGTTGCGAGGATGAAGGTTCTTATTAATTTTGTATGCAGCATGGTGAGCGAGCTTCTCCGTAGTGAGGGTGGAAGTGAAGGTAAGAAGTTATGGTGCGGACCGGCGCGTATGAAGGCGGCGCCATGTGCGTTCCCACAGCGCGGCCAACCCCTGCGGCTCGACGATGAGGAAGAAGATGATCAGCGCGCCCAGCACGATGCGCTGGCTCATCTCCAGCACGCCCGAGTCGAACCACCGTCCCAGCAGCAGGCTGCCCAGGCGCGACAGCAGCAGCGGAAACACGACGATGAGCGCCGCGCCCAGGAAGGCCCCGCGTATCGTCGCCAGGCCGCCGAGGATGACGATGAAGAGGATCTGCAGCGAGCGATCCAGGTTGAAGCCCGCCGGTTCCACCGTGCGCAGGTAGACGAAGCCCCACAGCACGCCAGCCACGCCGATGACGAAGGAGGAGATGGCGAAGGCCAGCAGCTTGGTGCGCAGCACTGGTACGCCGATCACGCGGGCGGCCTGTTCGTTGTCGCGCACGGCGATGAAGTGATGACCGGTCTGGCTCTGCACCAGGCGCCAGCACAGGAAGGTCAGCACGGTGACGATGGCCAGCGCGAACAGGTAGCGTCCCGCCGGCGTATCGAAGGCGATGCCACCCACCACCAGCGCCGGTGCATCGATCACGCCGGAGGGATTGTCATTGCTGAACCAGCTGAACCTGACCAGCACCCACTGCACGAAGAACTGCGCCGCCAGCGTGGAGACCGCGAGATAGAAACCCCGCAGGCGCAGGCTGGGCAGTCCGAACACCAGTCCGATGGCCGTGGCGGCCAGCCCCGCCAGCACGATGGAGACCAGCAGCGGCAGGCCGGCCACGCGCAGGTTGAGGTTGTAGGCGGCGAAGGCGCCGACGGCCATGAAGGCCGCGCTGCCCAGCGAGAGCTGGCCGGCATACCCGGTCAACAGATTCAGCCCGACCGCTGCCAGCGAGAGGGCCAGGAAGGGAATCAGCAAGGCATCGATCACATAGGCCGAGGCGAACCAGGGCAGTACCCCATAGGCCAGCAACAGCAACAGCAGCCAGGGTGCAACGCGGCGCAACGCGCTGCCACGCTGGAGCAGTATGCGGGAGGGAGCGGCAAGCGACGTCCTCATCTCAGGCCCTTTGCAATGCACGCTGGCCGAACAGGCCGCTGGGCCTCGCCAGCAGGAAGGCCAGCGCGGCCACATAGGCGAACCAGCCTTCGATGCCACTGCCCACCAGCGGGCCGAGGTAGACCTCCGCCAGTTTTTCCAGCGCGCCGATCAACAGGCCGCCGACGATGGCACCCAGCACCGAATCGAATCCGCCCAGCACCAGCACCGGCAAGGCCTTCAGCACCACCAGCGACAGCGAGAACTGCACGCCCAGACGCGCGCCCCACAACAGCCCGGCGATCAGTGCGATCAGTCCGGCGGTGGCCCACACCGCCGCGAGGATGCGCGGCAGGCGCAAGCCCACGGCCAGCGCAGCAAAGCCGTCATCGGCCAGCGCCCGGAATTCCAGCCCGAGACGGGTAGTGCGGAAGAAGAGCGAGAGCAGCGCCACCATCAGGGCGGCGGTGGCGGCAGCGAAGAGATCAAAGGAAGAGATCATCATCCCGCCCAGCTGCAGCGGCGTATCGGCAATGCCCAGTTCCAGCGCATGCACCTGGGTGCCCCACAGCAATTGCGCCGCGCCCTCGATCACATAGGACAGACCCAGCGTGGCCATGAACAGGGTCATCGGTGACTGGTTCTGTAGCGGCCGCAAGACCACCCTTTCGATTGCAAGGCCCAGCAGGATCATGACCGCCAGTGTCAGCAACAGGGCCAACACGAAGGGGATGCCGTGCTCCACCAGACTCACGAAGGTCAACGCGGCAAACAGCAGCTGCGCGCCCTGGGCAAAGTTGAGCACGCCCGAGGTCTTGTAGATCAGCACGAAGCCGATGGCCACCAGTGAATACATCACCCCGGACAGCAGGCCGCCGGTGAGCACCTCGGCAAAGAACACCCAATCGAAGTCGGCCATCATGCGGCCTCCGGCAGTGGATGTCGCTGTGGCGGCTGCTCGGGCGACGCCACGCCCAGATAGGCATCGATGACGGCGGCATCCTGGCGCACCTCGGCGGGCTTGCCATCGGCAATCTTGCTGCCATGCTGGAGTACCGCCACACGGTCGGAGAGTCCGAAGACCAGGCCGATGTCATGCTCGATGAGCAGAATGGCCGTCCCGAACTGCGCACGAGCGGCACGCACGAAATGCGCCATCTCGCCTTTCTCGGTGACGGTCATGCCTGCCATCGGCTCATCCAGCAACAGCAGCCGGGGTCGCGCCACCAGCGCCCGTGCCAGCTCGACCCGCTTCTGCAGGCCATAGGGCAAGCCGCCCACGGTACGCTCGGCATGGGTGCGCAGGTCGAGGAAATCCATCATCTGGTCTGCCTGTGCGCGGGCCTCGCGGCGTTCGCGGCGGGCGCGACCGAGGCCGGCGATCTGTTCCACGAAGCTGGCACGCATGGCATCGACCAGGCCCAGCGCGATGTTGTCGCGCACGTTCAGGCCCTTGAACAGCGCCAGGTTCTGGAAAGTGCGCGCCACGCCCAGCCTTGCCAGGCGGGCCGTCGGCACCTGCCGGAAACGGCGTCCGGCGAGGCTGACCGTGCCTTGCGTAGGCCGATACAGTCCGCTCATGACATTGACCAGCGAGCTCTTGCCCGCTCCGTTGGGACCGATGACGGCCAGGATCTCGCGTTCGTGCAGGGACAGATCCACCCCGCGCAAGGCCTGCACGCCACCGAAGGACAGGCTGATGCCTTCCAGCTGCAAGACCGGCGCGGCTACGGCCGGTACGGCACGCTCGGCCGCTGCAGCAGCGGGCGCGCCGATACCGCCCTGGGTCAAGCCGGGCAGCGCGATATCGAGTGCGCTGCGCGTGCTCATGCCACCGCTTCCAGTGCCGGCGCCGGTACCGGCGCAGCCGCAGCGGTGGGTTGGCGCGCCTCCAGTTCACGCACCAGCGGCAACACTTTCTGGCCGAAGTATTCGACTTCCTCGATGAAGTGCAGGAAACCGGTCAAGACCAGGTCCACGCCGATGGCCTTGAGCGCGACGATGCGCTCGGCGATCTGTTGCGGCGTGCCGATCAGGTTGGTCTTGAAGCCGTCGTTGTATTGGACCAGGTCGTCGAAGGTGGACTTGGCCCAGTTGCCCTCCCCCTCCGGCGAGGCCTTGCCGGCCTGCTTGACTGCGTCGCCGAAGGCATGCACGGCTTCCACGTGGGCATGGTCGATGATGTCCTGCAGGACGGCTTGCGCTTCTTCTTCGGTATCGCGGGCGATCACGAAGGCATTCACACCGATGCGCACCTTGTGGCCGTTCTGCGCGGCCTTGGCCTGGATGTCGTCGATCTGCGCCTTGAGTCCTTCGACCGTATTGCCGTTGGTGAAGTACCAGTCCGACACGCTGGCCGCGTTGTCGCGTGCGGCGCGCGAGCTGCCGCCCTGGAAGATTTCCGGATGGGGCTTTTGCACCGGTTTGGGACTGAGCGTGTAATTGTTGAAGCGATAGAAATCCCCCTTGAAGGTGAAGTCATCCTGGGTCCAGATGCCCTTGAGCGCGCGGATGAATTCATTGGAGCGGCGATAGCGTTCGTCATGTTCCAGCCAGGGTTCGCCGATGGCCTGGAATTCGCCCTTGAACCAGCCACTGACCACGTTGATGGCAATGCGGCCATTGGAGATGTGATCGATAGTGGCGATCTGCTTGGCCACCACGGCTGGATTCCAGGGGCCCGGCAAGATGGCCGCCAGTACCTTGAGCCTGGTGGTGGCGTGCAACAGGGCCTGACTGAAGGAGACCGATTCATGCTGGTATTCGGCACCGTAACCAGCGGTGAAACGGATCTGGCTGAGGGCATACTCGAAGCCGGCCTTTTCGGCGGCCACGGCCAGACGCTGGTTGTATTCCAGGCTCCAGTCGGTGCGTTGCGGGATCGTGCTCACGACCAGGCCGCCGCTGACATTGGGGACCCAATAGGCGAACTTGACGGCATCGGTGCGGGCGGTGGTGGCGGCGGATGGTGTTTGGCTCATGAAAAATCTCCTGTGGAAATGGCGGCAATCGAGAGAGAAAGATGGAAGGGCCCGGTGTATTACCTGTGCGCGGGCGTTGGTGCCGGCGTGGCTGCAAGGACCTGCAACACAGGCAGCGCATGCTGTACGGCCAGAGCGATACGCTCCTGCAAGGCCGGACTGATGATGGTTTCGTTGTCGAATTCCAGGGCATTGGCATACACGCCCAGGGGCAAGGCCAGCGCCTGGAAGAAGGCGAACAGCGGGCGCAGCTGATGATCGATGGCCAGCGCATGACGGTCGCTGCCGCCGGTGGCGGCCAGCAGTACCGGCTTGCCCGACAGCGACTCCTGTGGCACCAGATCGAACAGATGCTTGAACAAACC
The DNA here is from genome assembly GCF_015767275.1 of Herbaspirillum sp. AP02. Taxonomy (GTDB): domain Bacteria; phylum Pseudomonadota; class Gammaproteobacteria; order Burkholderiales; family Burkholderiaceae_D; genus Herbaspirillum. The sequence continues at coordinate 438,787 of NZ_JADWMY010000002.1, read as the reverse complement.
CGAATAGGAACCGCGATAGACGGGACTGCCGGCCAGCAGTACATCGGCTGCTTCGATGGCGGCGATCTTCTGGCGCACGGCATCGGGCAATTGCGCCAGTTCGGTGGCACTGAGCAACTGGCCGCTGAGTTCGGACAAGGCCACCACTTCCGTGTTGATCGCGATGTACCGGCTCAACTGCGCTGAGAGCGCATTGAGCAGACCAAGCGTGCGGGAAGGACGGCGACCACTTCCGGCGACGATGACGACTTGCAGGGGACGGCTCATGAAAAAGGTTCTCCTTGGAGGGCTAGAGGGGATTCGACTGCATCCTCCCCTTCTTCCAGCGAAGAACGTGCCACCCTGCAAAGTCTTTTAAATCAATGACTTGTGGAAATTCTCGCTACTGCTGCAGCAGCAATATGCTCGTGCGCTGCTGCTGGAGCAGCAAATTTTCTGTTCCGGAATAACTAAGTTTTCGATGATGTATGACGGTATTTCTTCACCACATCCACCTTGTCGCCCCATGGCGACGCATCATCGTCATCTCCTTGTCAGAACAGCGTTTACGAGCCATGGGCCAACGTATTCGGAGCATGCTTATGCTGAATTGGTCGTTAATTCACTCTGTCGCTATTGTTAGAATCAGATCACCTCTTCTTCCTGCATCTCCCCCGATGCAGGGACTCCCCAAGTCCGGAGCCTGCCATGCATGCCAGCCCTCGCTCTACCCATCTGTATGCGCTGCCCTCTTCGCTGGAGGGTGAAGGCGACCTTGCAGCGCGCACGTCGCCACCGCTGCTGACCTTGCCGCATGCGCGCAAGCTGGGCACGTCCATTCGCGCCACAGCGCAGGTCTTCCATGACCCGGTGTCACTGGCCTTGCTGGAACGTGTACAGCGTGTGGCGCCCAGCGATGCGAATGTGGTCATCATCGGTGCCACCGGCACCGGCAAGGAACTGATCGCGCGCCACGTGCACGACTTGAGCCGGCGCCGGGATGCGCCTTTCGTGGCCGTGAACTGTGGCGCGTTTTCGGAGAGCCTGGCCGAGAGCGAATTGTTCGGCCATGAGAAAGGCGCCTTCACCGGCGCCATCGCGCACAAGGCGGGATGGTTCGAGGCGGCCAATGGCGGCACCTTGTTCCTCGATGAAATTGGCGACCTGCCGCTGACCATCCAGGTCAAGCTGTTGCGGGTGCTGCAGGAGCGCGAAGTGGTGCGGCTGGGTTCACGGCGCAGCATCCCCATCGATGTGCGTGTCATCGCGGCCACCAATGTGCGCTTGCAGGATGCGGTGGCGGCCGGGCATTTCCGCCAGGATCTCTACTATCGGCTGCAGGTGGTGCAACTGGCCATCCCGCGTCTGCGCGAGCGGCCTCTGGATATCCTGCCGCTGGCCTATCACTTCCTGCACGAATACCGGCAGCGGCTGGGGTATGGCGCGGCCCGCATCAATGCAGAAGGGGAGTGCAAGCTGCGTCAGCACGACTGGCCGGGCAATATCCGCGAGCTGGAAAATGCCATCCACCACGCGCTGCTGATCTGCCAGGATGACAGCCTGCACGCCGAGCACTTCCATCTCTCGCACGTGGAGCGGCGCGTGGATCATTCCAGTCAAGCTGCGCCCGGCAGCCACGGTGATCCCCTGCAGGCGCTGGAACAGGTTTTGCAGAACCTGTTCAACCAGTCTCAGGCGGGCCTGTTCGAAAAGATCGAGGACACCGTCTTCCGCACCGCCTTCGAATTCTGCGAACGCAATCAGGTGCAGGCCGCACGCCTGCTCGACATCAGCCGCAACGTGCTGCGGGCGCGGCTGATTCGCAATGGGCAGATCTCCGCTCTCAAGTGAGGACATTGCAAAAAAACAACTTGTAACCCCGGTCATTCCCCGCACAAAAGACAACGCCCCAATCCGCAACAGCGCATTGGGGCGTTTTTCATGCATGGAGAAAATTCATGCTTGCCTGTGTATCCATTGCTCGTGTGCCTGCTTCAGACGGGCCACACCGTCGATGATTTCCTGCGGCTGGGCATTGGCGAAAGAAAGTCGCCAATGGCCCGGATCGGCTTGCGTCGCATAGAAGGCGCTGCCCGGCACGTACATCACGTTGTGCCGCACCGCCGCCTGCAACAATGCGGTGGCATCGGTGCCATCCTGCCAGTTGGCCCAGATGAACATGCCGCCTTCCGGCGCGATCAGCGAGAGCCGGTCATCGAAAGCCTCACTCAGGGAGGACAGCATGATGGCGCAGCGTTCGCGATAGGTGGCGATGATGTGCGGCAGATGCGCTTCCAGATGACCGGCCTGAAGATACTGTGCGGCCACCATCTGCATCCAGGGCGCAGTGCACAGGTCGCCGGTCTGCTTGGCGATGACGGCGCGGCGCAGGATTTCCGACGGACCGCACATCCAGCCGATACGCAAACCCGGTGCCACGATCTTGGACAGACTGGACAGGTACACCATCCAGTCACGCGCACCCTCGATCTCCTGGGCCACCTGCAGCAGCGGCGGCTCGGCCTGTCCGGAGAAACGCAACTGGCCGTAGGGATCATCCTCGATCACGATGAACCGGTAGCGTACCGCCAGCGTGAGCAGGTGGCGACGGCGCGCCAGCGGCAAGGTGGCACCGGTCGGATTGGCGAAGCTCGGCACCAGGTACAGCAGCTTGGGCCGGGCGCCAGCGTGCAGCAGGGCTTCCAGCGCGTCGGTATCCATCCCCTGGGCATCGCCGGGAATTTCCAGCAGGTCGGCCTGGGCCAGGCGCAGGGCCTGGATGGCCGCCGGATAGCAGGGACGCTCGATGACCACGCCATCGCCCGGTTCGAGCAGGATGCGTAGCAGCAGCTCGAAGCCCTGCTGCGAACCAGTGGTCACGATCAGCGCGCCCGGATCGGCACCGCCGATGCGCTCAGCCGTGACCTGCCTGAGCACCTGGGTCAGCTGTGCCGCCCCCTCGGTGGCACCGTATTGCAGGCTGGCCGCCGCCGCGCTGCCGAGCAGGTTGGCGGCGCTGCTTGCCAGCCCTTGCGTATCGAACAGCGCAGGCGCCGGATACCCGCCGGCGAAGGAAATCATGCCGGGTTGCTGCGTGTACTTGAACAGCTCCCGGATGGGCGATCCCTGCGGCGACTGGAAGGCCGGGTGGAAGCGATAGGCAACGGTCATGATGGGTGCAGGCTTATTGCTCGATCATGCGGTTCCAGCGGTTGTTCCATTCGGAACGCTTTTCGTTGACCACATCCCAGTCCACGGTATTGAGGTTCTTGGTCAGCACTTCGCTCTTGCCCAGCTTGGCCTGTGCAGCTTCCGACAGGGGCACGTTGCGGTTGACCGGGATGGAATTGGCCAGCGCCATGCTCTTGGCCTGTACGGCCGGCGTCAGCAGGTATTCCAGCAGCTTCTGCGCCAGTTCCGGCTCGCTGTTGCCCTTGATGGGGCAGGCGCCGGTCATCAGCAGCACGCCGCCTTCCTTGGGCGTGGCGAATTCGGCGGGGATGCCCTTGTCCTTCAGGTTGGCAATGCCGGTCACGGTCAGCGGGAAGATCGCCGCTTCGTTGGTCTGCACCATCTCGGAAATCTTGGCCGAGCTGGACAGGTATTCGACCACGTTGGGGCCGACCGTGCTGCCCCACTTCTTGAAACCGGGGTCGACGTTCTTGTCGGTGCCGCCCACCAGGCGGTTGAACATCATGAAGCCATACAGGCCGAAGGTACTGGCGGAGATGGACTGGAACACCACCTTCTGCTTGTACTTGGGATCGGCGAAGTCCATCCACGAGGTCGGTGCCGGCCAGCCCTTTTCGGCGAACAGCTTCTTGTTGTAGCCGATGCCGAGCACGCCCATCTCGATGGCCACGGCCTGGTCATTGGCCAGGCGTGCGAAGGGATAGACATCCTTGAGCACGGCAGCGTCCTTGACCTTTTCGCACAGGCTCATGTTGATGGCGCGGTACATGATGCCGTCGTCCAGGAAGGCCACGTGCATCTGCGGCTTGTCGCGCTGTGCCTGCATCTTGGCGATGATGTCCGAGGAAGTGCCGGGCACCACCACCACCTTGACGTTGTTGGCCTTCTCGAAGTCGGGGAAGATCGAGGCGGTGTAGTTCTTTTCCATCGTGCCGCCGTTCATGCCGACGTAAATGGTCTTGCTCTGCGCCTGCGCGCCGGAGGCGGCCATCAGGGTTGCACCGATTGCACAGGTCACTGCCAGGGTCTTCATCTTCATTACTGCACTCCTTGCCGGTTTGCCGATGTGGGTCCCGCTTGCGCGGGTGTGGGTACGTGGGATGCCGCGCCGGTCCCTTGCCGGGCCGGCGTGGTTGCTGCTGTCGCTGCTGTCGCTGCTGTCGCTGCTGTCGCTGCTGTCGCTGCTGTCGCTGCTGTCGCTGCTGTCGCTGCTGTCGCTGCTGTCGCTATTGCTGCTGTTGACGCTGTTGCTGTTATTGCTGTTATCGCTTCAGGCCCTGTGCGGGCCGCCGTGGAGGGCGACCGCCGGTGACTCAGTCGATATCGAACTTCACGCCCTGCGCCAGCGGCAGGGTCTTGCTGTAGTTGATGGTATTGGTGGCGCGACGCATGTAGTTCTTCCAGGCGTCCGAGCCCGATTCGCGGCCGCCGCCGGTTTCCTTCTCGCCACCGAAGGCGCCACCGATCTCGGCGCCGCTGGTGCCGATGTTGACGTTGGCCAGGCCGCAGTCGCTACCGACTGCGGAGACGAACAGTTCGGCCTCGCGCATGTCGTTGGTGAAGATGGCCGAGGACAGGCCCTGCGGCACGGCGTTGTTGAGCGCGATGGCTTCGCTGAGTTCTTCGTACTTGACGATGTAGAGGATGGGCGCGAAGGTCTCGTGGTGCATGATCGCCGTCTGGCCGGGCATGACCACCACGGCCGGACGCACGTACCAGGATTGCTCGTCCATCACCGTCACGCGTTCGCCACCGGTGACGTCGCCACCCTGGGCGCGGGCCTGCTGCAGCGCAGCCTGCATGGCGTCGAAGGCGCCCTTGTCGATCAGCGGGCCGACCAGGGTGTCACCCTGCAGCGGGTCGCCGACCTTGACGCTGGCATAGATGCGCTTGATCTGCGCCACCACCTGGTCGTGGATGCTGCTGTGGACAAACAGGCGGCGCAGGCTGGTGCAACGCTGCCCGGCCGTGCCCACGGCAGAGAAAGTGATGGCGCGCAGCGCCAGGCTCAGGTCGGCCGAAGGCGCGACGACCATGGCATTGTTGCCGCCCAGTTCCAGCAGGCTGCGGCCCAGGCGCTCGGCCACCACGGTGGCGACCTTGCGGCCCATGCGCACGCTGCCGGTGGCGCTCACCAGCGGCACCAGCGCCGAACGCGACAGGCTCTCGCCCAGATCGGCGCCGCCGATCAGCAAGGGGCACAGACCGGCCGGGACCAGGTTGGGGCGCTGCGCCGCAAAGCGCGCGACCGCCTTTTCGAAGATGGCCTGCACCGCCAGCGCGGTGACGGGGGTCTTTTCCGACGGCTTCCACACCACGGCATTGCCGGCGACCAGGGCCAGCGCGGCATTCCAGGCCCACACCGCGACCGGGAAGTTGAAGGCGGTGATCACGCCCACCACACCCAGCGGATGCCAGGTTTCCATCATGCGGTGACCGGGACGCTCGGAGGCGATGGTCAGGCCATGCAGCTGGCGCGACAGGCCCACGGCGAAGTCGCAGATATCGATCATTTCCTGCACCTCGCCCAGTCCTTCGGAGAGGATCTTGCCCGCCTCCTGGGTCACCAGTGCGCCCAGTTCCTCGCGATGCTCGCGCAGCACTTCGCCCAGCACGCGCACCAGTTCGCCACGCACCGGGGCCGGTACTTCGCGCCAGGCCAGGAAGGCCTTGTGCGCACCGGCGATGGCGGCCTCGGCGTCGGCCGGCGTCTGCGCCTTGAGTTGCGCGATGACTTCGCCATCACGCGGCGAACGGATCACCAGATCGTTGCCGGCGTAGGCCGCGAGGTCAGCACCCAGAGTGGAGAAGATGCGTGGAGAAGACATGGAATTCCCTTGAAAAGTGGAGTGGGATGGGTCTGGAACGGTGCAGTATAAGGACAGCCAGGACAATTCTTAAAACCAAAAAATTTCACGACATCATGAGTTTTTGGAATGCACCGTCGTGGCGCGCAGGAATCCGCGAGGATGCGCGAGGATGGTGCGGCGCATCACGGGCATTTTCGCCGAGAGCCTTTCTGATATTGGGGTAGCGCCCTGCCGGCCAGAGCCCGGCCAGCCCAGTCCTACGGCCATGCGCGCCCCGGGCGCAACCGCTCATGGCCGAGGCCCGTCAGCCCTCGGCCATGAGTTTTAGTCAGCCAGGAGATCAAACGGCCCGGTGGCATGCGCACCGAAGCAATGCAGGGCCGTGCCAGTGCCGGGGCTCAACCGCCCTGCGCTTCACCCAGCAGCCATTCGCGGAATTTCAGGATGGCCGCCTTGCCGGCGTTCTTCTCGGGATACACGAGGTAATAGGATTGCGGACTCTTGACCGCGAAGGGGAACGGCACATGCAACTGGCCCAGGCTGATCTCGGTCTCGACCATGAACTTGGGCATCAAGGCCACGCCCATACCGGCGACAGCCGCCTGGATGACCATCGCCAGCTGCTCAAAGCGCGGCCCCGACAAGGCATTGGGGCAGTCCACGCCGACATGGCGGAACCAGTCCTGCCAGGCCTGCGGGCGGGTGGTGTGCTGCAGCAGGGTGACGTTGGCCAGGTCTTCAACGGCGTGAATGCGTTCGCTCAGGGCCTTGCTGCACACCGGCACCACCTCTTCGCCCATGAGACGCACCATCACCGTATCGGGCCAGTCGGGTTCGCCGAAGTGGATGGCCGCGTCCACCTGGCGGGTACTGAAATCGAAGGGCAAGACCTCGGTACTGAGGTTGAGCAGCACATCCGGATGGGCGGCGGAAAACTTGGCCAGGCGCGGGATCAGCCACTTCACGCCGAAGGTCGGCAGGATGGCCAGGTTCAACACGCTGGCCAGGCTGTTGTAGGTCATCACCTGGAAGGTCGCCATCTCGATCTGCTTGAGGATGGTGGAGACCTGGGCCGCGTAGTCGCGCCCGGCCTCGGTGAGGATGAGTCGGCGGTTGATGCGCTCGAAGAGCTTGACGTTGAGATAGTCCTCCAGGATCGCCACCTGCCGGCTCACCGCTCCCTGCGTCATGTGCAACTCGTTGGCCGCCTTGGTAAACGACATGTGCCGCGCCGAGGTATCGAAGGCGATCAGGCATGACGTCGACGGGATGAAACGGCGCATGGGACGGGTTCCGCTGGGTGAATGACCCCGCACTATAGCAAAAGCCGCCCCCTCCCCTCCAGCGTGACCGGCCCCGCTCATGGCGATGGTGGCGATGGTGGCGACAGTGACGGTAGTGGCGGCACTGGCTGCAGTGCCGCCCGGCGGGAGGCGTTCATGCAAAGCGCGTATTGCCCAGCAGGCAATCTGGATCAAACACCGACTGCACCCGCGCCGCCAGTGCACGTTGCGCGGGCTGGGTGTAGCGCTGGTAGTAGTGCTGGTTGAACGGCCCGATGCCATGCTCCGCACTGAAGCTGCCCTGATAGCGTTGCACCACCAGGTCATACAGGGCCGTGCGCAGGGCCTCGATACGCTCGGCCGGGAAATGCGACTGCGCGGCGGGGGCGATCGCCAGGTTGAAGTGCACGCCACCGTCACCCCAGTGCCCGAAGTCATACACGTCGGCACCGGCGAAATCCCGCGCCACCAGCGCCAGCGCCTCGGCACGGAAGGCCGGCAGGCGCGAGCGCGAGACCGAGATATCGAAGGCCACGATCTTGCCCTCCTGCTTGACGCTGTCGCTGATGGCGTGGCGCAGGCGCCAGAGGGTATCGGGCTTGTCGACCACGGCATCGACGATGGCATCGTCGAAATGGCGCTCCAGCCAGGCCATGAAGAGCTTGTCCAGATCGAAGTGCTCGCCTGCTTCAGCCGAGGAACTGACTTCGACCAGCAGGGCATAGTCCGGCAACGGATCGAAGGGTGCGGCGACCTGCGGCAGGTGGCGCAGCACCGAGGCCAGCGCATTGCGGGAGATGCCTTCGAAGGCAGTGAGGAAATCGGCGAACTGCGCCTGGGCATCCTGCAGCAGGCGCAGACCGGCCTCCAGCGACGAAGGCACCACCAGTGCCGTGGCACGCTGGCGCGGCAGCGGATGGGCGCGCAACACCGCCTGGGTGACGATGCCGTAGCTGCCGGCGGTACCGATGAAGAGTTGCTTCCAGTCGGGGCCGGTATTGTTCTTGTGCAGGCGATTGCCCATTTCCAGCAGTTCGCCGGGGGGCTGCATCAGCAGCGCCTGCAGGCCCAGTGTGTTGTGGCGCACATCGCCATAGCGGATCAGACGCGCGCCACCGGTATTGGCGGCCAGCATGCCGCCCACCGACGGGTCCGCGCCGAGATCGATGGGAAAGCACAGCCCATGCGGCGCCAGCGCCTGGTTCAAGTCCGACAGCCGGGTACCGGCCCAGGCCTGGATCACGCCATCGATGGGATCGATATCGATCACGCCCCGGATGCGTTCCATGCTGAGAATTACCTGCAGGCCGGAATCATCCGGGGAAGCCGCGCCGACCAGCCCGGTATTGGCACCCTGCGGCACCAGGCGCACACCCTCGGCGGCGCACAGGCGCATCAGTTCTGCGGCCTGGGCCACATCGGCCGGGCGCGCCACGCACAGCGCCTGGCCGGCGCCATAGCGCGGGCCATGTTCATAGGGCGTACGTTCGGCGGCGGCAGTGATCAGGCCGCCGCTGCCCAGCAGCGACTGCAGCTGCTGCAGGGCCTGTTCAGCAGACACTGCCAGCCTCGTCGCCAGCAGGCCCGGCGGCGGTCATCTTGAAGATGCCCTGGGCGTTGCCGCTGTCGAAGGTGAGGTCCAGCTTGCGCTGACCGGCCTCGTCGAGGTAATGGTCACGTGAAATGAATTCGTAGAAGGAGCCGGGCACCGTCATGGCGACCGGCTGGCCGTCCTCGCCCTGCAGCTGGTAATCGACCTTGACGGCACGGAAGGCGGTCTGGCGCACGCGGCCATTGCGCGAAACCTCGACCTGATCCTTGATCGGACGCCCCAGCTGACGCTGGCGCTCGGCCGTGGCGACCACGTCACCCACACGGTCGGTGGCGTGGTTGAAGGCATTGCCTTCGGTGGAGATCCAGGCCATCTCGGCGGACTCGGCCTTGAGGGTCTCGTACTGCGCCACGGTGGGCAGGTCGTGATGCCGGGCGAAGCAGGCCAGCATCGCCGGCAGCAGCCGCTTGGCCTGGTCCAGGGCCAGCTCGCCCTGCTGTTCCAACTGGTTCAGGAGCGCCAGTACGTCGTCGGAGAGCGGGTTGCGCGAGCTGGCCAGCACGGCATCCACGGCCTGCTGGAACTGCGGTGAGAATTGCTCGGGATGCAGTTCGCTGACGAAGAACTGGGCGATGTTCTCGGCGTCATCGGCATGGGTATAGACGCGGCCGGTCATCTTGATGCGGGCCAGCGGATAGGTACCGGTCTGCTGGTAGCCCAAGGGCAGCAAGACCTTGGTGAACAGGGTTTCGCCATCGGGAAAACCGCCGTCGCGGCCACGCCGCACGGTGCGCACGGCGCCGTGGTCAAAGCAGATCTTCACGCCGTCACGCTCGGCGTCGTCCACATAGTCGCGGCCGCTGGCGACCTCTTGCAACAATTGCTGGAAGAGCAGCATGTTCAGTGCCTGGGCCAGCTCCAGGCGCGACACCGCGTGCGAGGCCGGCTTCAGGGTCGATGCCGGAACCTCCAAGCGCACGAACTGGCGCTGGACGATGGCTTCATCGCCGTAATGGGAAAGCAGGAGTTGGTAGAGGTTGCTGTGCTGCGCGGAAGTCGTCATTTGCTTGCCTTTGACCATGGGACAATGAGATAGCCTCATGGTAACGGCAGCGCAGGGGAGGAATAAAACGATAATTTCTGAGGTATGCCCGCTTTTTTCTCATGCAAACCGGATTTTGCCATGGGGCAACCCAGAGTGAAGCATGTCAATGTCGATCACGATGCCGAGCAGATGCCTGACCTGTCCATTGACGACCGTCCCGCAAGCCAAAGTCACGGTGCATCCTGCGATTGTCGGCATCGTTCCCTTCCTTTGACCTGTTGCGCGTACAGCCGGCCCCCCCCCTCCATGACTGCACGACGTCGGTGCGGGCTTGCGCCCGCCGTGCCCCCCGACACGGCACCGACGGAATCGGCAGGACTAATGTATTACAAGCGGCGCGATTTGATTAGCCGTCGTTTTGCGAAGGAACTCGTTAGCACAACTTAACAATGCTGGAGCAGAGCCGCGCTGGCAGAGGCTCGCGGGCAATTGCACAAAATGAGTGATCACACTGTTTAATCCTGGACGTCTAATCAATTTTCCCGGGATGTAATACATTGTGCGGCATCCGGCATCAGATGCCCGCCACGCGGGCGCTCACCCACATGGCTATCGGCATTGGTGTCGGCCGCCAACCCGCCCCCGGCTTCACCGCTTTTACCCCTCGAACGGACCCGATGACCCGCCTGAAGAAAATCCATGTCAACCAGCTCCGCACGGGAATGTACTTTTCAGGCTTCGACGGTGCATGGATCGCCTCCCCTTTCTGGCGTGCCAGCTTCCTGATCCGCACGGCGCGCGAAATCGAACTGGCGCAGCAGACCGGTCTGGAGTATTGCTGGATCGATACGGACAAGGGTCTGGATCAGGGTGCCAGCGCCGGTACCCCGCCCGATGAGCCCGCACCGGCCGGCACCAACCCGCCTGACGAAGACAGGCTCGATCCCCACATCGTGGACGCCCTGCATCTCTACGAAAAGGCGCGGCAGACCACGCAGCAGGTCTTCACCCAGGCGCGCCTGGGCAAGTCGCTGGACGTGCAGAAATGCAAGGACCTGGTGGAGCAGATCGCCGTGTCGGTCGCGCACCATGCCGACGCCCTGCTCGGCATCATCCGCCTCAAACGCGCCGACGAATACACCTACCTGCACTCGATTGCGGTCTGCACCATGATGGTGGCGCTGGGACGCACGCTGGGCCTGGACGACACCGCCTGCCGGCAGGCCGGACTGGCGGGCTACCTGCACGATATCGGCAAGGCGTTCATCCCGCTCGAACTGCTCAACAAGCCGGACCGCCTGAGCGACCAGGAATACAAGATCATCCAGCGTCACCCGGCACTGGGCCACGCCTACCTGAACGGCCTGATGGGCGTACCCGATTACGTGCTGGATGTCTGCCTGCACCATCACGAGAAGATGGATGGCTCAGGTTATCCCGAGCGCCAGCAGGGCCAGCAGATCAGCCTGTATGCACGCATGGCCGCAGTGTGCGATGTCTACGATGCCGTCACCTCGCACCGCGCCTACAAGAGCGCCTGGGACCCGGCCGAATCGCTCTCGCGCATGGCCTCGTGGCAGGGGCATTTCGACCGCGCCATCTTCCTGGCCTTCGTCAAGACGCTGGGCATCTATCCGCTGGGCTCCATCGTCACCCTGCAATCGGGACGCACGGCGCTGGTGATCCGCCAGAATCACAAGGACCTGACACGGCCCGTGGTGAAGGCCTTCACCACCACCAGCACGATGGAGATACTGGAACACGAGGTCATCGATCTTTCCGCCCCGGACCAGTGCGAGACCATCGTCGAACGCAGTGGACAGGACTGGCTCAGGAGCCACGGCCTGGTGATTGGATCGCTGCAGGCCATGCTGGCGGTATCGGACGCCAGCGCATCGGCCCACACCAGCGGCGATGCACCGGATCAGCCTGAGCGGGACACACTGGCGCCAGGCGGATGGCAACGCCTGAAATAGGCCTTGATCTGTTCGATGCAGGCCAGAATCTTCTGCGGAACAGGCGCCCGGTGCTTGGTGGTGACGAAGGCGCAGTAACTCTCCAGTGACCAGTCCGGCAGCACGACCACCAGCCGACCTGCATCGAGGTCTTCCTGCACTTTGCTGCGCAACAGTCGCGCCACGCCATGGCCTTGCAGCGCCAGGCGTCGCAGCGAGCGGGCATGGTTGGCAGTGATGTGGGGCGTCAGACGCATCTGCATGCACTGTCCGCCGCGATCGTGCAGGGCGACTTCCACGCTGGCGCCGTGCGGCGTGAAGAAAAGGAAATGCTGTTGCATCAGGTCTTCGGGCTTGCGGATCGGTGCGCGCGCCTGGAGATAGGACGGTGCCGCACACAGGACCGCCTCCAGCTGTGCCAGGTGGACATCCTCGGCACCGGGCGCCTTGCCCACGCGCAGCGCCAGGTCCACGCTCTTGTCCATGAGATCGACGTTATGGTCATTGACGTCGATGTTGATACGCAGCCTGGGATTGTCGTGGATAAAATTCTCCAGGGCCGGCACCAGGTACTCGGAGGCCATGAAGCTGGAGGCGGCGATGCGCAACTCCCCGACCAGTTCATTGTGCAGGCTCTCGGTATTCTGCTTGGCCTCGTTGGCCAAGGCCACGATGCGTGCGCAATTGGCGTAGAAGGACTGACCGGCTTCGGTCAGGCTGAGCTTGCGGGTGGTCCGGTGCAGCAGGGTGGTGCCGAGCATGGCTTCGAGCGCACTGATGTGCTGGCTCACCGAAGAGGAAGTCAGGCCAAGCTCGCGGGCGGCCTTGGAAAAGGCGCCCAGTTCCACTACCCGGGAAAAGATCACCATGCGCGGCAGGTAGTCCATCGCGTTGTTTTTCATCTTGCGCTGTCGTTGTCGTCTGTCGGTTCCGGGGCAGGAAGCACCGGTCGCATTGATTGCGATTCGTCCATGGTCTACCGTCGGGCTCGACTATAGCCGGAATAGAAAGTCAGACAACTTAGAAGCTGGGCGCAAGAAATGGTTTAATTTCCAGTTTGGCAAGACAGACATTTTCAGGTAATGGGCGCCCGCCTGAAGTGGCAGCTTCAACCTGGGCGCAGCGTCCTACCAGAGCCAGGACGCCAGTTGTACCTCCAGCGAGCGTTTTGACATGGCGCCGCCGAAGGACTTGACCACGTTACCATCGACGAACACCTTCAACTCAGGAATCGCCGTGACACCATAACGTTGTGCGAGAGCAGGGCATTGATCGACGTTGACCTTGTAGACCACCAGTTTTTCATCATGCTCCCCCGCAATGGCATCCAGGTTCGGCGCAATGCTGCGACATGGCGCACACCACGGCGCCCAGAAGCCGACCAGGACCGGTCTGCCGCTATGCAGTACATCCCGCTCGAAGTGTTCTACCGTCGTATGCCTGGCGCTCATGGAATGACTCCTACGCAGTGATGGCACTAAGGGCCGATACAGATGAAAAAGAGGAAGGTAGATTGCCACGATGGCAATCTACCTTCCTGAAAGGGACTACCCACGTCCCCTGACCTGGCTATCCGATCAATGGCCAACTCCGCGGCTCGGCGTTGGCCTCCAGCACGAAACCCGCCACCGCGCCGGCCAGCTGCTGCGACTGTTGCTTGAGGGAGATGGATGTGGCTGAGGACTCTTCCACCAGGGCCACGTTCTGCTGGGTGGAGTGGTCGATCTCCTGGACCGCCTGGCTGATGTCGGCAATGGCCATGTCCTGCTCGCGCGAGGAACGCAGGATTTCTTCGGTGATCTCGCTCACGCGCCGTACCTCGGTCACGATCTCGGTCATGGTCGATCCGGCGTTCTGCGCCAGCCGGGCGCCGTTTTCGATCATGTCGACCGAATTGACGATGAGTACCTTGATCTCCTTGGCAGCATCGGCGGAACGACGTGCCAGCGAACGCACTTCGGACGCCACCACTGCAAACCCGCGCCCCTGCTCACCGGCCCGCGCTGCCTCCACTGCGGCGTTGAGTGCGAGGATATTGGTCTGGAAAGCAATACCGTCAATGAGTCCAATGATCTCTGCGATCTGCTTGGAACTCTGATTGATGGCGTCCATGGTATGAACCACTTCCCCCACCACGGTACCGCCTTGCTGCGCCACGCCACTGGCAGCGGACACCAGCGAGTGCGCCCGCGATGCAGCCTGGGTGCTTTGACTCACGGCGACGGTCACCTGCTCCATGGCCGCGGCAGTCTGTTGCAGCCGCTCGGCGGTGAGCTCAGTACGACGCGACAGTTCGTCATTGCCATTGGCAATCTCTTGCGAAACATGGTCAATGTCGTTGGCCATGCCACGCAACCGCTGCACGATGGTCGCCAGTTGGCCCCGCATGGCAAACAGCGAGAACAGAACGCTTCCGTTGGTAATCTTCCCGACCTGCCCTGCCTGGCTCAGGTCACCATTGGCGACGGCTTCTGCGATTGCTGCCAAGGCTTCGGGTTCGGCCCCCAGGAAGCGTTGCACCAACCGCCCCATGACGATACGGGTGACGGCAAATGCCAGCACGACGATGACCACGGTGCTGCAAATCAGCCATAGCAGCAACTCGTTCAAGGCCTGCGAAGGAGGCGGATGCGGCAGATCCGACACCAGCCACCATCCCTTGCCGGCGGGTCCTGTGTGATCAAAACGGCTGGCGGCCTCGAAGCGCCCCAGATCGGCGCCCACATGCAGATAGGAAACGGCACTACCGGCAGGATGCTGCACGTTTGCGGTAGTGGCGCCCATGCGCGCCACTGCGGCACCTGCGCCATCATAGAGAGCTGCGCTCACATCCGTGGTGGGGCGCAGGATCACCGACGACTTCATACTCAGCACCAACGTACCCAGATGCTTGCCATCTCTGATGACCGGTACTGCCGCATCGACCTGTCCGTCTTGTAGTCGACCATAGAAGCGCACGTCATCGGCACTGAGGAACTGTTGTCGTATCGCCGGTGCCGGGGGAGCAGCCACCTTGGTCCCGGCATCACGGGCGGCGGCGAAAAGCACGCGTCCGTCAGAAGCCATGAAGATGGCGCTGTCGTAAGCCGGGCGCACCCGCATCAACCCACGCAGATTGGTCTCACCGCGCGCCGCCCACTGGGCCTGGGTGCTCTGATCGGCGGGATCGATGCCGTCGTTGGCCAATGCCCTGAGTGCGCCCTGGAAAGGCGGGGTCATCACCACAAAGCGGGCATCAGAGCCAATCTGAGCCATCGCGCTGCGCGCCGCTTCCACCAGCATTTCCTGTTGCTGGCCCGCCCCTTGCATTGCCTTGCCACTCTCGGCCGAATCGACCTGGAAAGCTGCAACCGCTCCGATTACAAGGGTGGAGGCCAGCGCCACCGAAAGCACCACCAACATCAATTGGGTCTGGAATCTTAATCTCATCTCTACCTTTGCGTGAAAGGGCGGAACCGTCGCACGTGGTCATTGATCGGCCAGCCGCCCGGTCTGTGTGATCGCCCCGGTTGCCACTTACTGGATATCGGAAAATGCGCACAGCAGCTTGCGCACCGCCATCAGAGGCGCCAGCAGGGCATCGCTGATTTCGTAGTCGGCCCGCAAGGACTCACTGGGATCGGCATAATCAAGGTAGGTGCGACCATCGGCGGTTTCCCAGATCACCACTTTCAATGGCAATTCCAGTGCAGCACGCGGGTTACTGAGCATGATGGGTGTCCCCAGCGCTGGATTACCGAACAGCAGTACGCGGGTGGGACGCAAGGACAGGCCCTTGTGCGCAGCAGCGGCTTGCTGGTCGATATCAGCAAAGAGCGTGAGGCCGCGATCACGCAGCAATGAGATCAGCAGGCCATGGGTTTTCTTGAAATCCAGCCGGCTGCGGATCGACAATACGTTGGCCGGGGCGTAGCACACCCCCTCGAGTCGGGCATTCATAAATAGCAGTTCAAAAAGTGTTAAGCGGAATCTTCAGGTAACGGATGCCGTTGTCGCCTGCAGCCGGTAGCTCGCCGGCATGCATATTGACCTGCAGCGCGGGGATGAGCAGTTGCGGGAGGGACAGCGTGGCATCGCGCCGGGCTCGCATGCACACAAAGTCGGCCAGTTCGACACCATCACGCAGGTGGATATTGCGTTCGCGCTGCTCCTGCACAGTGGTATGCCAGACCGGCGCACGTCCATCAGGCGGATAGTCATGGCACATGTAAAGCGCAGTCTGCGGTGGCAGTGCCAGCAGCTTGCGCACCGAGCGATACAGTAGCTGCGCGTCTCCTCCAGGGAAATCACAACGCGCCGAACCGATGTCGGGCATGAACAGGGTATCGCCCACGAAAACGGCCTGCTCGCCAATGCGGTAGGCCAGGTCGGCTGGCGTATGGCCTGGCACCGATATGACCTCGGCGTTCAGCCGTCCGATCAGAAAACGCTCCCCATCCTCGAAGAGGTGATCGAAGTCCGTCGCCTGCAAGGATGCCGGCGCCAGATCGAAGGCGTGCGAAAACGCCTGTCTGACATCGGCGATGCGAGCACTCATGGCAATCTTCCCGCCCAGGGACTGGCGCAGGTAGGCGGCAGCAGAGAGGTGATCGGCATGCACATGGGTCTCCAGATGCCATTGCACCTGCAAGCCGCCTTGCCTGACGTAGTCAGCGATCTGATCGGCGCCGGCAGCAGAAGTGCGGCCGGAGCGTTGATCGTAGCCGAGCACTGAATCGATGATGGCGCATGCTACGCCACCCTCTTCATGGACGACATAGCTGAAGGTCCCGGTGGTAGCATCGAAGAAAGGTTCTATCCGTGGTGTCATCTCATTGGTCCTGAACGCCAGGTCCTCAAGCAAATACACGCCGCGTTGTCAGCGCGATCATGTCCTGTACCGGCCCCGGCCCCGGCCCTTCAATAGCTCTTGTACGGCAAGTACTTCCCGGAAAGCAGTACATTGACGCGATCGCCATTCGGATCGGCCTGGCGCTGGATATCCATCTTGAAATCGATGGCACTCATGATGCCGTCGCCAAACTCCTCGTGGATCAGCTCCTTGATGGTGGTGCCATAGACATTGACCATCTCGTACCAGCGATAGATGAGCGGATCGGTCGGCACGGCCGTAGGCAGGGAGCCCTTGTACGGAACGATCTGCAACCACGCGACGGCTTCATCACTCAGGTCGAAGAGCCGGCCGACGGCTTCCGCCTGGCTCTTGTCGAGGGTCATCTGGCCCAGGCAGGCCGCCGTGCTCCATTCCTTGGAAAGGCCAGTAGCGGCGGTGACCTGGCTCCACTTGATGCCCTTCATTACCTTGGCAGAAAGGATCATCTTGGTTACTTCTTCACGACTGGAAATCATTTGATAGCTCCGAATTGACGGGTTGAAAAAAAGCGGTGATCGGACTCACGCCGAAGCGCGTATGTCGAGCACAGAGGAGATGTCAGGCACGGCGTCGGACTCCAGGCCAGGCCGTACGATGCGCGTGACGGCCAGCTCGGCCACCTCGCCCGACATCTGGAATGTCTTGGATCGGTGCACCAGGAAATCGACGAGGTGGTTGCGTATCCGGTAGAACTGGGGATCACGATGAATGGTGGCCCGGGTGCGCTGCGGCGAGAGTGTGTTGATCACGATCTCGGCGATACGCGCCTTGGGGCCGTTACTCATCAGGAAGATGCGATCGGCCAGCAGGATGGCTTCGTCCACGTCGTGGGTGATCATGAAGACGGTCTGTTGCGTCGCCTCGCAGATGTTGAGCAACTCGTCCTGGATTACGCCACGCGTGAGGGCGTCGAGCGCGCCGAAGGGCTCATCCATGAGCAGCATCTTGGGCTCGATGGCGAAGGCACGGGCAATGCCGACGCGCTGCTTCATGCCGCCGGAAAGCTCGGCGGGCTTCTTTTTGGCCGCGGCCGACAGGCCGACCATCTCGATGAAACGCGCAGCGTGGGCCGCCACCTTGTCGCGGCTCCAGTCGGCGTAGCGCGAACGCACTGCGAAGGCGATGTTCTCTTCCACGCTCAGCCAGGGCAACAGGGCGTGGCTCTGGAACACGACGCCTCTATCCAGGCCAGGTCCGGCCACCTCGCGGTTGTCCATGATGACGGTGCCGGTGGTGGCCGCCTCCAGCCCGGCCAACACATTCAGGATGGTGCTCTTGCCGCATCCTGAGTGGCCGATGATGCAGATGAACTCGCCACGCTCGATGCCGAACTGTACCTGATTGAATACCGGCGGCAGGTCGGGCCGGTACTGCTTGGACAGGCCGTCGACCTGGACGAAGGGCCGGCCGGCGGGGGACCGGGAAGTATCCCGGGTGCGATCATTCAGCATAGGTCACCTTCTTTTGCAGGGCGGCGAAGAGGATGTCGAGCAGCATGCCGACGACGCCAATGACGAGGACGGCAAAGATCACGTTCGACAGCGAGAGGTTGTTCCATTCGTTCCACAGGAAATAGCCGACCCCGTTGCCGCCGATGAGCATCTCGGCGGCAACGATGACCAGCCAGGCGATCCCCATGGAGATGCGCATGCCGGTGATGATGGTGGGAGCGGCAGCCGGCAGGATCACCAAAAAGGCCTTGCGTAGCGGTGAGACTTCCAGGGTACGTGCCACGTTGAGCCAGTCACGGCGGACCCCGGCCACGCCGAAGGCGGTATTGATGAGCATCGGCCATACCGAGCAGATGAAGATGACGAAGATGCCCGAGACCGAAGAATCCTTGATGGTGTAGAGCGCAATGGGCATCCAGGCCAGCGGCGAGATCGGCTTGAGCACCTGGATGAAAGGGTCGATGGCTCGATATAGAAGTGGGGACATGCCGATAGCAAAGCCCAGCGGAATGGCGACCAGCATGGCCAGCAGATACCCGAGTGCCACGCGCAGTAGGGAATGCGCCAACTGGATGCCGATGCCCTTGTCGTTGGGGCCATGATCGTAGAAAGGATCGCTCAGGTGCCGTGCCGCGATATGCAGGAACTGCCCAGGCGTAGGAAACCCGTCGACCTTCGCCGGCGTGTCTCCGGTGGCAGACGGGGCCTGCCCCATGAGGGCTGCGTACTCGGCATCCTTGGCGCTGACAGCGGTGGGGGCCGAGGCACGCGGCATCGTTGCCAGTTGCCAGATACCCAGCAGAAGCAACAGCAGCAACACCGACAACAAGGCCGCACGCAGGTTGAGTTGATGGTTCATGTTCTTTCCTCGCTGCGGTCAGGTTCGCTTGATGGCGAAGCTGTTCAGGTAGCCCTGCGGATTGGTCGGATCAAAGGTCTTGCCCATGATGCTGAACGAACGGTAACCATTGCTGGCCGCCGGCACCTGCATGCCCAGCGCTGTCATCTGGCGACGCGCGTCAGTGAGCAGGAACACCTTCTCCGCCAGCGCCTGGTAGTTCATATCCCCCTTGATGTAGCCCCAGCGTTTCATCTGGGTCAGCATCCAGGTCGCCATCGAGTACCAGGGCATGGCATCGAAGTCCGCTCGATCCGGTTCGTTGCGCACATTACCCAGACCGTCGGCATAGCGACCGCTGAGGGCTTGCAGTACCACCGTCTCGGGCTGATTCAGATAGCCCGGGGTGCAAATGGCCCGCGCGATGGCCGCCCGGTTCTCGGCCTTGTGCGCCATGGCGCTGGCGTTGAGAATGGCCCGGTAGAGCGCCGCGAAGGTATTGGGGTTGCGGTCGATGAAGGCCTGCGTGGTGCCAAAGGCACAGCAGGGATGACCGTTCCAGATATCCTTGGTCAGCAGATGGATGAAGCCGATCTGGTCGTATACCGCACGCTGGTTGAAGGGATCGGGGCCGAGAAAGCCATCGATATTGCCGGCCCGCAGGTTGGCGATCATTTCCGCCGGTGGCGTCACCCGCAGTTGCACATCGCGGTCGGGATCGATGCCATGCTCGGCCAGGTAATAGCGCAACAGGAAGTTGTGCATCGAATACTCGAAGGGAATGGCGAACTTGAATCCCTTCCAACGACGCGGATCACGGTTGTCCTTGTGCCGCAGCGCCAGCGTGATGGCCTGACCATTGATGTTCTGGATCATGGCTACCCGCATCGGTTGCGCTGCCGCACCAAGGCCGGCGGAGATCGCCAGCGGCATGGGCGCCAGGAAATGCGAGGCATCCAGTTCGCCATTGATCATCTGGTCGCGTACCAGCGCCCAGCCTGCGGTCTTGCTGAGGGTCACATCCAGGCCCTGCTCCCTGTACATGCCCATCGGGTCGGCCATGATCAGTGGCGTCGCGCAATTGATGGGAATGAAGCCGATCCTGAGGCTCTTCTTTTCCAGACTGCCCTGTTTTTCCAGCGCTTGCGCCTGCAGGCTTCCCAACGGCAGCACCGACGCCACTGCGGCCATCAGTGCGTGGGAACCGATCGCCTTGATCAGGTTGCGGCGTGTGGCATCGTGAGGAAACAGCGCACGCACGGCGGCCGCTTCGACGAAGTCACATGACAGCGCCTCGACGTCGCCAGCCCGGGCCAACCGGGTCGCGCTGGCCGCTGTGGTCTGGTTCGCATGCTCCTCCTCGGAGGCATGCTGGCCGCATGAACAGGCCGCCAACGAGGTGTCGAGGGAATACGGACGATAGAGATTTTTATCGGTCATGCAAGGCCCCTGGTTGGGAGTGGAAGGATGAAATATCGGCAGAGAAGTGGCGATATCAGGCGGCCAGGCGTTGTCGCGGGACGCTCATGTCCAGCGTGGCAACGATGCTGTCCTGGTAGAGCTGATGCATTCGGAGGACATCCGGGTTGTCCTCCAGAACCAGCCATTGGCCATTGGCGCAGGGCTGGCCGTGCAGCACCACCGAAAGCGATTTGGTCTTGAGGCGGATGACCGGCGGCCGGTGCTCGTATTGCGGCCCGGCCAGGCCGAGCAACTGGGCGGCGATCACTGCAGCCTGACGCGCCAATGGTTCGATGAAGCGACAGGGGGTGCCGGCGATGCTGATGCAATCGCCCAGCGCATAGATGTGCTCGGCGC
The DNA here is from genome assembly GCF_015767275.1 of Herbaspirillum sp. AP02. Classification (GTDB taxonomy): domain Bacteria; phylum Pseudomonadota; class Gammaproteobacteria; order Burkholderiales; family Burkholderiaceae_D; genus Herbaspirillum. Next base: position 417,991 of record NZ_JADWMY010000002.1, on the reverse strand, counting down.
TGGTGCGCAGGGTGCCGGCATCGACTGCAATACCTCGCTCGAACGCCAGCCCCGCACCGCGGGCCAGGCGGCTCTCGGTATGCAGGCCGGTGGCGACCACGATCTGGTCGCAACTGAGGCTAAGGCCGTCGGCACCGCGGATTTCCTTGATGCCTTGCGGGCCGCCAGCGATGTGGCTGATCCTGGTCTGCCCGTAGAAGGCAATGCCCTGGGACTGGAAACTGGCACGCATGCGCTCAGCGGCTTGTGGCGGCAGCAGTTGCGCCAGTGGCAGCGCTGCTACGTCAAGCAAGCTGACCTGATGCCCTGCGCGAGCAAAATCCTCGGCCAGCTCGCACCCCACCATGCCGGCACCGATGATGGCCACGCGCCTTGCAGCTCCTGCAAGACCCGCTTGCAGGCCACTCCAACCTGCCAGATCGTTGACGCGCCAGCACAACGCAGGCGGCACCTCGGCCGGCAGGTAGGGCTTGGCTCCCTGGGCCAGCACGAGGTCGGTATAACGCAGGGTGCCGCGCGTGGTACGCAGTTGTCGCAGGCCAGGAGCGATGCCGATGGCATAGGTCCCGCTGAGTAGACGCACCTGAAGACGTCGGGACGATTCGGATGCCGATTCGCGTACCAGGGCAGCGGGGTCAAGCTTGCGGCTGAGCGCGATCGACAACTCCGGTTTGTGATACCGGTCCCCGGCGCAGGCCGTCACCAGGGTGATGGGAATATCGGCATCCAGCTTGCGCAGCGCCTCGACCACCGACCAGCCAGCGATGCCGGCACCGACGACGACGACCCCGCGGCGGTGCGCCGAAGCCTGCATCGTTGCGCCCGACGCTGGCGTCGTCGCCTCCGACTGCGGTGCATAGGGCTCGAAGTCCGCCTTGACCACACCGCACAGGGGGCAAACCCAATCGTCGGGTATGTCTTCAAAGCGTGTTCCCGGCGGCAGGCCGCTATCGGGATCGCCTTCCTGTTCGTCGTAGATCAGGCCGCAGGCGCGGCACAGGTATTGGCGCCACTTCACGACGGCGAGGCTCATGCCGGCACCTCTTCGCGGGACAGGCGCGCCATTTCCGAGCGCAGATGCTTGATGGCGGGTGTGACGATGGCTGCGAAATGCGCCTCGCGTACGCGCCGTTGCGGGGCCGAGTTGATCAGGTAGCCGCGCGCGCCCTGATGCAACAATGCCGACTGGGTCGCTCGCAGCGCCAGCTCGGCCCCCTGGGCGCGGGCGTCGAGCACGTCCAGCATATAATCCTTGCTGCCGTCGAAGGGTGAGCTGACAAGCCTGGCGACGCGGCCAGCCAGTTCGAGGTATTCGGCTTCCAGTTCATCGGGGCGGTCGTCCAGGAACTGGTTGACATGCCCCAGCAACGGTTCCACGTCGCGCATGGAATCGAGCGCTCCCTGGATCAGCCCGGTGGCCATTCCTATCTGCAGCAGGATGAAGGCAGCGCGGATCTTTTCGATAAAAGGCCGGGCCGGATCGGCGATCATATTGTCTTCGCCGACGAAGTAATCCTCCAGACGCACACCCCAGGTACTGGTGCCTTCCATCCCGGAAAACTCCGGACATTGGCGCAGCACCACCTGTTGGTCGCAGCGAACCAGAAAGATGATGTCATGCGAATGCGACTGGTCATCGCGATAGACCGAGGCAATCGCGCCGAAGTACTGACCCGGCCCGATATGGCTGACCCAGGGCAAGGCACCGCTGACCCGGTAACCGCCGGCTACCCGGCGCGCGCGCAGCAACATCCGTTCGATCCCGGCGAAGGCCTTCATGGGATTGGACAGGCCGGTGCCTCCGAAGCTGCGCCCTGCCACATGGTCGTCCAGCAACTGGCCGTCGAGGGCGGGGTTGCCGGATTGTTCAAGGTACAGCGCGCAGACGTCATGCGCCCAGGTCAGGAAACCGGTCGAGCCGCACTGCCTGCTGATTTCATGCATGGCGCCCAGCGCCAGCCCATAACGCTCGCCGTTGCGCCGCAAATGGCCGGCAAACGCCCCCGCGCGCGCCAGCGACGCCATGACCTCCAGCGGATAGTGGCCCTCATGGTCGATCCTGGTCGCCAACGGCGCCAACTGGTCGACCGCAACACCGGCCACGGCGGCCACCACGGCGGCATCGCCAAGGGCCGGATCGAGTTGTGCACTACGGATATCTATGATGGTCATGACGTTCTCCTCAACAAGCTGATGGCGGGGACTGGCGCGACGAAGTCAGTCGGCCAGGCCGATGCTGAAGGGGATGGGGTTACGCATGGTGTTGGCCACTGGCGAGTAGAAGTTGGCCTGTTTGACGATCTCGTCAAGTTCTTCGCGGCTGGCATCGCCTTCCACCAGCACCTTGACGCGGATTGCCCGGAAGCCCATCTCGGAAGGCTGCATCTGCGCGCCACCGGCACCCCAGGCAGCGGGGTTGCCGATATCGCCCTCCACGAACAATTCCAGACGCGACAGCTTGACCTGCTTCCAGGTCGCCACGGCGGTGATGCCCACCGCCAGGCAGCCACCCAGCGCAGACAGCACGATCTCGCCCGGGGCTGGCGCGGTGTCTTCTCCGAACAGATGTAGCGGCTCATCCACCACCACGGCGGCGTGGTCGCCGACATAGCTGAGGGTGCGGTACTGCCCCTCGACAACGGTATGGACCTTGTTCGTGCCGCGACGCGCGGGGTTGTCACGGCCCTGTTCGGCGAATTTCATCAGTCCGTCGCGATCGATCGGACGCAGATAGGTCTGGACGGTCTGGGGTGTGGCGGTAGTCACGGAACGCTCCTTGGGAAATAACGGCTTTTGGCGCCGTGCCAGCCAGAAGATCTTTCTCCGGCCCTTCCCTAATGGCAAAAGCTGTGCCAAGACGATTTACCACTCCAAGTCATTGATTTAAATCATAAAAACTATTTTCAACGACAATTTTGGCCACCCACCAAATGTCCAACAATGTTTACAATTTGTAGACATTGTTAATCTTCATGGCGATAATTGCCCGGTCCATTCTTCTGCCTCACCACGACCAGCCTCCATGACCCTTGACACCGAAATCGACATCGATTCCGATAGCTCGCCCTCGTTTTGGCGCCAACAGGAAATGCTGTTGTTTGAACAGGTGATGTCCCTGGTCGGCAAGAGCCTTTCTCCCGAAGTGGTCCTGCGCGAGATGCTGCATCTGCTCTCCGAACTACTGGGATTGAACCGGGGCCGCGTGGTCCTGCGCGACGAGGGTAGCGAGACGGCGCGCATCCATTACGCATATGGTCTGACGCGCCAGGAGATGGCACGCGGGGTGTACCAGCCTGGCGACGGCGTGACCGGGCGCGTGCTGGCGACCGGGCAGTTGACCATCGTCCAGGATATTGACCAGGAACCGCGCTTCCTGCTGCGTACGGTGCGGCGGGAGGACCTTCCCTCCGGCCCGGTTTCCTTCATCGCCATGCCGATCAAGATCGACCGCCAGACCGTGGGCGTGATGGCCTGTCACCGCATCCGCAGCCGGATGCGCACGCTCAGTGACGACCTGACGGTGCTGCGCATCCTCAGTACGCTGGCGGGCCAGTTACTGCAACTGCAACAGAGTCTTCTGGCCAAGACCAAGGTGCTGGAACAGCGCAATGAAATCCTGACCAAGGCGTTACAGGCCGAGGCCACCCGCTATGGGATCGTCGGTACCGCCCCTTCGCTGCTGAAGGCAATTTCTGAGCTTGAGCGGGTTTCCGACGCTACAGCCAGTGTCCTGCTGATGGGCGAATCCGGGACCGGCAAGGAACTCTTCGCACGCGCGCTGCACCTGGCCAGCCCGCGGCGCGACAAGCCCTTCATCAAGATCAATTGCGCTGCCATCCCCGACACGCTGTTCGAATCGGAACTGTTCGGGCATGAGCGCGGCGCCTTTACCGGCGCAGCTGCTGCACGTGCTGGATGGTTCGAGCAGGCCAATGCAGGCAGCATCTTTCTCGATGAGATCGGTGAGATGCCGCTGGCAATGCAAACCAAGCTGCTGCGTACCTTGCAGGAAGGCACCATTACGCGCCTGGGTGGCAAAAAGGAAATTGCCATCGATGTGCGGCTGGTCGCCGCCACCAACAGGGATCTGGCGCGTGAGGTCGAGGTCGGCGCATTCCGGCAGGATCTGTACTACCGGCTCAATGTGATCCCCATCCATCTTCCCTCGCTGGCCGAACGGCGTGAGGACATTCCAGCGCTGGTCCTGCATTTCCTCAATCACATCAACCAGGCGCACCAGCGCAATGTCAATCTCTCCCAGGATGCGCTGGACCTGCTCCAGCAGCAGGAGTGGCCTGGCAATATCCGCGAGCTCTCCAATCTCATCGAGCGCGCGATCCTGCTGGCAGAGCGCCCTATCCTCGATGCCCGCGACATTGCGCGCTTCCTGCCGGACAAGCGCAAAAGCTCTGGCATGCCGCAGCCAATGCCGCCACAGCATCAGGCGGCGGCGATGCGGCCGATGGACAGTGCTTCCTGGGGCCAGGACGTGGCATCGACTGCTGTTGCGGTCAGGCCGTATGCCCCAGTGGCCTCGCACTCCGCAGCGCAACTGACGGCGGCGCTGACGCAAAGCGCCGGCAACAAGTCGCGCGCCGCGCAACTACTGGGCCTCACACCACGACAGTTTTCCTACCGCTGGGAGAAGCTGGGGCTGGAATAAGCTGCGCGACCGTGCGCATCGCGGTCCGGACATGCATGGCCGCCGCACCGGACCACCTCCCCATCCCGGATTTGACAGCGAGGCATCGGCGCGGTATTCTCTTAAAAAGGTCATAAGTATGACCTAATGATTTTAATGATCCGCCCCCTCCCCTTGCATGAGACACGCGGCAGGTGGCCGGCGCATCCAACAGCATCGATAAAGAACAATGAACGAGGAGACCCGATGAGCAACGCTGATTCCCCATCCCTGGGGCAGGCCGGCCACCAGTCCATGGCGCCGGACCGCGCCATGCTGGCCGATGCCACCTACCGCAAGATCCTGTGGCGCATCATGCCCTTCCTGATGCTGGTGTACGTGGTCTCTTTCATCGACCGCTCCAACGTCGGTTTTGCCAAGCTGCACTTCCTGGCCGATCTCAATTTCACCGATGCCATCTATGGCATCGGCGCCGGCATCTTCTATGTCGGCTACATCATCTTCGAAGTCCCCAGCAACCTGTGGCTACAAAAGATCGGTGCGCGCAAGACCCTGCTGCGCATCATGGTGTTGTGGGGGCTCTTCTGCGCCGCGCTGGCGTTCATGCAGACCGCCACACACTTCTACCTGATGCGCCTGCTGCTGGGCGCAGCCGAGGCGGGACTGTTTCCAGGCATGCTGCTCTATCTCACCTATTGGGTGCCGCTGTCGCGCCGCGCGCGGTTCACGGCCCTGTTCACCGCCTCGATCCCACTGGCCGGACTGATCGGTGGTCCGCTCTCGGGTTGGCTGATGCACGCCTTCGAGGGCGTGGCGGGCATGCGCGGCTGGCAATGGCTGTTCATCATCGAAGGCCTTCCGGCCTGCGTGCTGGGCGTGGTGGCCTATTTCTACCTGAATGACAAGCCGGATCACTGCCGCTGGCTCAGTCCCGAAGAACGCGCTCTGGTGACGGCCGACATGCAGGCCGACCAGGCCGCCAAGCCCAAGGCCGGCGGGCACTCCTTCGGCGACGCGTTACGCAATCCTCAGCTGTACTGGCTGGCCGGCATGGGCGTGGCCGTGCTGGTCGGTACCGGTGGCGTGTTCTTCTGGCTGCCCACCATCATCCGCAAGGCGGGCGTGCATGACATCGCCACCGTGGGCCTGCTCTCGGCCATTCCCTTTGCTGCGGCCATCGTCATCCAGTATCTCAATGCCCGTCACTCTGACCGCACCGGCGAGCGCCGCTGGCACGTGGCCATCCCGGCCATCGTCGCCGGCATCGGCTGGATCGCTCTGCCTTCGGTGCAGAACAGCATTCCCCTGTCGCTGGCGATGCTGACCCTGGTGACCGCGGGTACCTTCAGCCTGACCGGACCGTTCTGGATCCTGCCGGCGCAATTCCTTTCCGGCACCGCACTGGCAGCCGGCATCGCCCTGCTCAGCACCCTGGCCGGTATCGGCAGTGTGTTCAGCCCGATGCTGGTGGGCTGGCTCTCCAGCACCACCGGTAGCCTCGCCACCGGCCAGTATTACTTTGGCGCATGGATGCTGGTGGGTGCGTTCACCCTTCTGTTGGGCGTCAAGCCCAAGCCCCGCATCGCCGCAGCCTGACCACGTCATGACCTCTTTGCATACCCACATGAACGCCTTGAAACCAGACACCCTCATCGGCATCATCGGCGCCGGCGCCATGGGCAGCGGCATCGCCCAGGTGGCTCTCGACGCCGGTCACCCGGTGGTCTTGCACGATGCCGCAGCGGGCGCACTGGAACGTGGCCTCGATGGCATCCGCACCCGCTACGCCCGACTGCTGGCCAAGGGCAAGATAGACCAGGCCCATCACGACGACTGCCTGGCCCGCCTGCGCGGCGGCAGCCTGCAGGAGCTGGCCGGCGCCGCACTGGTGATCGAAGCCATCGTCGAACGACTGGACGTGAAGATCGCCGTACTGTCACAACTGGAGCAACTGCTGCGCCCGGACGCCATCATCGCCAGCAATACGTCCTCCCTGTCGATCACCGCCATCGCCGCCGGACTGGCGCGGCCGCAGCAGGTGGTGGGCATGCACTTCTTCAACCCGGCACCGCTGCTGCCGCTGGTCGAGGTGGTCAGCGGCAAGGCCAGTGCCGAGGCAGTGGTGCAGACCATCTTCGAGACCGCCCTGGCCTGGAAAAAGGTCCCGGTGCATTGCCGCTCCACACCGGGCTTCATCGTCAATCGCATCGCCCGCCCCTACTATGGCGAGGCACTGCGCCTGCTGGCCGAGGGCGCTGCCGATGCCGCCACCCTGGATCGTGTGCTGCGCGAGACGGGCGGCTTCCGCATGGGCGCCTTCGAGCTGATGGACATGATCGGCCACGACGTCAATTACGCGGTCACCCAGTCGGTCTACGACGCGCTCTACCAGGATCCACGCTACAAACCCTCATTGCTGCAGAAGGAGCTGGTCGATGCCGGCTGGCTGGGGCGCAAGAGCGGGCGCGGCTTCTACCGTTATGACGCGGATGCGCAGACAGGCGACGCGGTCACCTCTGGCGCCGACACCCCTTCCGGCTACACCATAGGCAGTGTCATCGCCGAAGGCGAACTGGGCCCCGCCGCCGCACTCATCGACTTGGCGCACGAACACGGCCTGCCAGTGCGCGTGACCGACGGCGCTGGCGTACTGCACATCGATGGCGTGACCCTGGCCCTGAGCGACGGCCGCAGTGCCAGCGAGCGCTTTGCCCGGGATGGCGTGCAGGTGGTCTTCGACCTGGCCCTGGACTACCGTCAGGCGCGCAGCATTGCGCTGGCGCCGGCCGACCAGACGGATCGCCATGCACTCACCGTCGCCCAGGCCTTCTTCGCCGGTATCGGCAAGTCGGTCGTCGTGCTGGATGACTGCCCGGGGCTGGTGGTCATGCGCACCGTGGCGATGCTGGCCAACGAAGGCGCCGACGCCGTGCAGCAGGCGATTGCCACGGCCGCCGATGTGGATCTGGCGATGCTCAATGGCGTGAACTATCCGCGTGGACCGCTGGCCTGGGCCGACCGCATCGGCATTGCCCATGTGGCGCGCGTGATCCGTCATCTGTCACTGAGCTATGGCGAGGACCGCTACCGTCTCTCGCCGCTGCTGGCGCGCATGGCATTGACGAATCGCGCCTTCTTTTCCGAGAGGGCCAGCGCATGAGCCAGGCCCCCGACAGGACAGCGCCCGTCCGCTGCGAAATCTCCGACGCGGTGGCCGTCATCACCATCGACCGGCCGGAGCGCCGCAATGCCCTCAATCTGGAGGTCAAGCAGGCCCTGGCCGAGTTGATCGACGCGGCGACGGCGGACCCGGCGGTACGCGTGATCATTCTCACCGGCTCGGACCGCTATTTCGTCGCCGGGACCGATATCGGCGAGATGGCGACAATGACGCCGACCTCGCATACCTTGCAAGCCACCGACCGCGTCTTCAATGTGCTGCGCCGTGTGGACAAGGTGCTGATCGCGGCAGTGGAAGGCTATGCCCTGGGCGGCGGCTGCGAGCTGGCGCTGTGCTGCGACCTCATCGTCGCCGGTGAGACTGCCAGGCTGGGCCAGCCGGAAATCCGCGTGGGCATCATGCCAGGTGCCGGCGGCACGCAACGGCTGGTGCGCACCATCGGCAAGTACCAGGCCATGAAGCTGGTATTGACCGGCGAAGCGGTCAGCGCACGCGATGCCCTGGCCATGGGCATGGTCTCGGAAGTCTGCGAAGATGGCCAGGCGCTGGCGCGCTCGCGCGAACTGGCAACCACCATTGCGGCCATGCCGCCGCTGGCGGTGCGGGCGATCCGGGAGGTCATGCAGCAGGGTCAGGATATGGCGCTGGACAGTGCGCTGGCGCTGGAACGGCGCGCCTTCCAGATGCTATTCGACACGCAGGACCAGAAAGAGGGCATGCAGGCGTTCCTGGAAAAGAGAGCAGCGCGCTATCACGGGCGCTGAGCCGCCAGGCAGCGGGCAAAGGCAGTACGGACGGGTATCAGTCAAAAGTTTGAGCTAACGGATAATTCGGGGATAATTCGTCAATAAACGGCCGAATTATCGCCCAGTGTACCGCCCCCCGGCGGCCGCCAAGCTCCCGAAAGCTTTTGATGAAAAACCCGTCCTCCCGCCCCTCCCTCCCTGACCTGGCCGACCCGCGCAAGCTGGCCATCGATTTCAGCCGTAGCGCCGTACCGCGCTACGTCCAGCTGGCCAGTCTGTTCCGCAATCGGGTGGAATCGGGCGATTGGGCGGTCGGCACGCAGATTCCCACGGTCGATGAACTGGCCGAGGAATGCCAGGTGGCCCGCGCCACGGTACGCCAGGCGCTGGACATGCTGGAAGAGGAAAAGTTGATCGCGCGCTACCGTGCCAAGGGCACGTTCGTGATCGGCAAACCGCAGGAGCAGTTCTGGTGCGAGGTGGCCACCGACTGGTCAGGCCAGTTGCTGGCGCCGGAAGGTGCCACCATCGAGGTGCTGACCGAGCGCGAACGGCTGGCGCCGGCGCCGGTGGAGCCGTCCCTGGGCCAGATGGCCGAGGCCTATGAGCACTGGCGGCGCCGCCACTGGCGCAATGGCAAGCCATATTACCTCGGCGATGTGTATATCGATGCGCGCGTCTGCGCCCGCATCCCGAAGAAGTCCTTCGAGACCAAGACCTCGATGCGCATCTTGCGCGATCTGCCGGGGCTGGAAATCAAGGAGGCACACCAGACGCTGACGCTGGGCTCGGCTGATCCGCTCATTGCGGAACTGCTGCAGATCCCGCTCAATGCGCCGATCGCGTATGTGACGCGCTCGGCGGTAGACCAGGCCGGCCGCGTCGTGTTCGTGGGCCGGGGCATTTACCGGGGCGATGTGATTCGCCTCGACATACGACTGAAGTAACGGTGCACTGATTGCCGTTGCCAGTCATCGACAGATGAGGAAACGGCATGAAACTCCATTGGTCGCCACGCTCGCCCTTCGTGCGCAAGGTGGTCATCCTGCTCAAGGAAACCAGTCTCGAATCGCGCGTGCAGCTGGTGCGTTCGGTGGCCGCCATCGCCACGCCCAATCCGGCCATCATGGCCGACAATCCCCTCTCGCAGATTCCCACGCTGGTACTGCCCGGCGGTGAGCCGCTGTACGACTCGCCGGTGATCTGCGAATACCTCGACAGCCTGCACGACGGTCCGCAGTTCTTCCCTGCGGCCGGTCCGGCACGCTGGACTGCGCTGCGCCGCCAGGCACTGGGCGACGGCATGCTGTCGGTATTGCTGATCTGGCGCCAGGAACGCATGAAGACGCCCGCCCAGCAACTGGATAGCTGGCTGCAGGCATTTGCACTCAAGATCAGCACCGCCCTCGACCGACTCGAAGACGAGGCCCCGGCCCTGGCCGACAGTGGCTTCGACATCGGCCACCTCACCCTCGGCTGCACGCTGTCCTATCTCGATTACCGCTTCGCCGATCTCGACTGGCGTACCGGCCGCCCGCAGCTGGCGAGCTGGCACGCGGGATTCTGCCTGCGTCCCTCGGCACAGGCGACGGTGCCGGACGACGCTGCGGCCTGAACACGGCTGCCCTTCTTTTTCCGCTTTTTGGTTTGATATCGGAGTTCTCATGGCAGGTCCGCTTTCCCACATCAAGGTGCTCGATCTTTCCCGCATCCTCGCTGGTCCCTGGTCGGGCCAGATCCTGGCCGATCTCGGCGCCGACGTCATCAAGGTGGAGCGCCCGCGCGTGGGCGATGACACCCGCAGCTGGGGCCCGCCCTTCCTGCGTGACGCAGAGGGCAACGAAACCCGCGAAGCCGGCTACTACCTGGCTTGCAACCGCGGCAAGCGGTCCATCACGGTGGATCTGAACACGGCCGAGGGCCAGCGCATCATCCGCGATCTGGCGGCGCGCTCGGATATCCTCCTGGAAAACTACAAGGTCGGCACCCTGGCCAAGTTCGGCCTGGATTACGCCAGCCTCAAGCAGATCAACCCCGGCCTGATCTACTGCTCGGTGACCGGCTTCGGCCAGACCGGCCCCAAGGCCGACAACGCCGCCTATGACTTCATGATCCAGGCCATGGGCGGCCTCATGAGCGTCACCGGTGAACGGGATGACCTGCCAGGCGGCGGCCCGCAGAAAGTGGGCGTGCCCATCGTCGACCTGATGACCGGCATGTACACCTCGGTGTCGGTACTGGCGGCGCTGGCGCGACGGGCAGAGACCGGCCTGGGCGACTACATCGATATCGGCATGCTCGACGTCATGGTGGGTTCGGTCGCCAACCAGGGGATGAACTACCTGATCTCCGGCAAGACCCCGCAACGCGCCGGCAACAAGCACCCCAACATCCAGCCCCAGGACGTGTTCGCCTGCGCCGATGGTTACATCGTCCTGGTGGTCGGCAACGATGGCCAGTTCGCCAAGTTCTGTCAGGTGATCGGCCAGGCCGGATGGCCGACCGACGAGCGCTTCGCCACCAACGGCAATCGCGTGCGCAACAAGGATGTGCTGCTGCCCATGATCACCGACGTATTGAAGACCCGTGGCATGCAGGAGTGGGCGGCGCTGCTGGATGCCGCCGGAGTCCCGTGCAGCCCGATCAACACCATCCCGCAGGTGTTCGAGGACGAACAGGTGAAGCACCGCGAAATGCTGATCCAGATCCCCCACCCCACTGCAGGGTCGGTGCCGCAGATCCGCAGCCCGATGCGCTTTGCCGATGCCGCCTTGCGCTTCGACAAGGCGCCTCCCCTGCTGGGCCAGCATACCGACGAGGTGCTGACCGAACTCGGCTTTGATGCCGCCCAGATTGCCGCGTGGAATGACGCTGGCGTGATCTGAAATCGAACCACGACAAGAACCTGACCGAAACGCCATGCCAAGAATTTCCTTCCCCTCCCCGGAGACCATGAACGCCGAACAGCGTGCGGTCTACGACGACATCGTCAGCGGCCCGCGCGCGCGCCTGGTCGGCCCCTTGAAAGCCGCCCTGCACAACCCGGCACTGGCTGACCGCTGGCAGAAGATGGGCGCCCTGCTGCGCTTCGGCACCAGCATTCCGCCGCGTCATAGCGAACTGGTGATCCTGGTGGCAGCGCGGCGCTGGAACAGCCAGCTCGAATGGGCCATCCATGCGCAGGCAGCACAGGCCGCCGGCCTGCCACAAACGGTGATCGATGCGCTGTGCGCATGCCAGGCCCCCTTGTTTGCCGACGCCGCCGATGCCCACGTCTACGAATATGCCCGGCAACTGCAGCAGCACGGCAATGTCGACGAGGAGGTGTATCAACGCGTGCTGGGTCTCTACGGCGAGGCCGGCATCGTCGAACTGGGTGCCATCCTGGGCTACTACACGATGGTGGCCATGACGCTCAATGTGCACCAGATTCCGGTGCCGGAGGAATATGCCGAGCCGCGCCTGCAGGTCGCCACGCAACAGGGCCGGCCGCAGTTGGCCGACTTGCCACCCGGCCAGCTGAGCCCGGTCAAGGAGCCGCTATCGTGACGACCTCCGGCTTCATCCCTACCGAGACCGAGACACCGCGCATGCCCACGGCGCCGCGCCCCCCCTTGCCGGCCCAGGCTTGCGACAGCCATGCCCATGTCTTCGGTCCGTATGCGGCATTTCCGTTATCCACTGCATCGAACTATCCGCCGCCGTTGGCCCCAGCCGAACTCCATGCGCAGATGCTGGCCACGGTAGGTGCAAATCGCGGCGTGCTGGTGCAACCCGCTCCTTACGGTAGCGATCCCGCCTGCATGCTGGCAGCCATCGCCGCCAGTGCCGGACAGGTACGCGGCATTGCCGTGGCCAGCGCCGACACACCGCTGGCCACTCTGCAGGCCTGGCATGCCGGCGGCATCCGTGGTCTGCGTTTTGTGGAAATGCTCACCCCTGCCGGTGACAGGTTTGCCGGCAGCGTGGGCGTGGACGATCTGCTGCAGCTGGCACCGGCCATGCGCGAAGCGGGCCTGCACGCGCAACTGTGGGCGCCCTGCGAGGCCTATGCGCAGCGGTTGCCGCAGCTGCGTGCGACCGGGCTGACACTGGTGCTGGATCACATGGCTTGCCTGAAGGTCGAGCGCGGCGTCGATGATCCCGCCTTCCAGACGGTGCTGGCCGCGCTTCGGGACGGTGACGTATGGGTCAAGCTGTCGGTCTGCCGGGTCTCCGGTGCGGCCCCCGCCTATGCCGATCTCAAACCCTTCCACGACGCCCTGGTGGCGGCCAATCCGGCGCGCCTGCTGTGGGGCTCGGACTGGCCCCATGTACGCATGGGGGAGAAGGCGCCGGATGTGGGCGCACTCATCGACCTGTTCCACCAGTGGGTGCCGGATGCCGCGGTGCGGCAGCAGATCCTGGTAGACAACCCGCAGGCACTGTATGGCTTTGACCAGGCCGGCCGCTAAATTCATGACGAGGGATTCCATGTTCGACTTCACCCAGCTCAATGTCAGACTCGATGGCCATGTCGCCACGCTGACCCTGAATGCGCCGCCGGTCAATGCGCTGACCCGCACGCTCAATGATGAACTGACGATGGCACTGGACGCCATCTCCGAGACCGATGACATTCGCGCCGTCGTGCTGACGGGTGCCGGCAAGGTGTTCTGCGCCGGCGCCGACCTCAAGGGCCGTGCCGATAACATCCGCCAGCCGGGCGACTTCATGGCGCACTCGCGGCGTACCCGGGAGTGCTTCCATGCCGTGCGTGAATGCGCCAAGCCAGTGGTGGCCGCCATCAACGGCGCCGCACTGGGCTCGGGGCTGGCACTGGTGGCCTCTTCGGACATCCTGGTGGCGTCCGAGCAGGCCAGCCTGGGCTTGCCGGAGGTCGATGTCGGCCTGCTCGGTGGCTGCCGTCATGCCATGCGCCTGTTCCCGCATTCGCGCCTGCGCCGCATGGCCCTCACCGGCTACCGGGTCGGCGGCCAGGAGCTGTACCGGCTGGGCATCGTGGAAGCCTGCGTGGCGCCCGAGGCCCTGCTGGAGACGGCACTGGAGATCGCCCATCTGATCGCTTCCAAAAGCCCGGTATCGACGCGCATGGGCAAGCACACCATGAACGTCATCGAAGACCTGAGCCTGCGCGACGGCTATCGCTACGAACAGGACATGACCGCCGCCATCGGCAAGACCGAGGATGCGCGCGAAGCGCAGCTGGCGTTCAAGGAAAAGCGCGCACCGGTCTTCACCGGCCGCTGATTCTGCCGGTGCCATCCCACCGCTGCGCACCCACGTAGCGGCCGGCCCGGAACACCTTCACAAGATTCCACCGCTGCGACCTCGCCGTCGCAGTGGAAGGGACACGTCTTGCCTGCGCCCGGCATCGGGCCGGGCAGCAGACACATATCAACCACAAGGAGGAGCATCCATGTCTTACCCATTGCCATCGCAGTTTTCACCGTCGACAAAGCAGTCCGACACCCGCACATATGCCCGACAGCTGGCCCTGGGCGCCGCCCTGCTGCTGTCGACCAACGCCGCGTTGGCGCAGTCCGGCGTGACCATCTACGGTATTGTCGATACCGGCTTCGTGCACGAATCCGGCGGCCGCAACGGCTCTGTCAACAAGATCACCGGCGGGATAGGATCGGGTTCTCGACTCGGCTTCAAGGGGACCGAAGATCTCGGTGGCGGCATGGCGGCGCTGTTTGTACTGGAGTCCGGATTCCAGAGCGACACCGGGGCAATGGGCCAGGGCGGCCTGCTGTTCGGGCGCCAGTCCTATGTGGGCCTGTCGGGTTCGCAAGGCACGCTCACGGTGGGCCGCCAGTACACGCCGCACTACACCGGCTTTGTACTGGCTGATCCGTTTGCAGCAGGCTTTGCCGGTAACGCCGCCAACCTGGCGGCGAATTCGGGCAGCCGCATGGACAACACGGTCAAGTATGTGTCACCTGCCTTCGGCGGTGTCTCCGCCGAAGCGGTCTACGGCTTCGGCGAAAACGCCGGTTCCAATGCCATGGGCCGCGCCTGGGGTGGCGCCCTGGCCTATGCCAATGGCGGCCTCTCGCTACGCCTGGCGCATCACAACCGCAACATGGATACGCCCACCATTCAGCGCAGCGAGAACGCCAAAAACACGCTGCTCTCCGGCAGTTATGACCTGAAGGTGGTCAAGTTCAACTTCGGCTATGGCATCAACAAGGGCTATGGCAGCTCGGCGCTCAACAATGCCAATGCCTACGGCCTGGCGGTGGCCCCTACCCCGACCACCGACAGCCGCGACATGATCCTCGGCGTGACCCTGCCCTTGGGACAGCACAAGCTGATCGCCTCCTACATCCGCAAGGATGACCGCACCCGCTTCAACCAGGATGCTTCGCAACTGGGACTGGGCTATCTGTATGCGCTCTCCCGACGTACCGAACTGTACACAACGGTCGCCAGGATCTGGAACCGGAACGGCGCCGGCTACACGGTGGGCAGCGCCATCGAGACTGGCTCGGGCGACATGGCCTGGAATGCCGGGATCAGGCATACGTTCTGAGCAGCACCTGCCTGAGCGCATGCGTGGATACGAGTGCGCAGGCACGGCAGGCTCCGACCTGCCGTGCCGCCCGCGCCAAGACCATGACTAGAAAAAGGATTCCCCATGAAGATTGCGATGTTGCTGGCTGCCGTAACGGCATGGCTGGCGTGGAGCACGCCACTGGCGGCAGCCAATGTACGCAACCATGCCATTGTTCAAGAGGGTGAAACGTCGATCGAGGTAATCGTCGATGAAGCCTCAGGCCCCGATGCCCGGGAGCGCAAGGGAGTGATCGTGCTGCTGCCCTCCTCACAACGTGGCAGCGATGATTTCGACACCGTCGCTGAACTCCTGGCCCAGGCCGGTTACCGTGTACTGCGGCCGCAACCGCGTGGCATCGGTGCCAGCCGGGGACCACTGGCAGGCATGAGCCTGCACACCCTGGCCGGTGATGTGGCGCTGGCGATCCGGCTGTTGGGACAAGGCCGCGCCGTCGTGGTGGGCCATGCCTACGGACATTACGTGGCCCGGGTCACGGCGCAGGATTATCCCGCACTGGTACGCGGCGTGGTCGTGGCGGCTGCCGCAGCCAAAGGGCGGCTCCCGGCGCAATTGAGCGCGGCGCTGGATACCGCTGCTGACCAGCGCAACTCGCCCGCGCAGCGGATTGCGGCGCTCAGAGAAGCCTTCTTCTCCGGACCGTTCGTGCCGCAGTCCTGGCTGGAGGGATGGCATCCAGAACTTGCTTCGGCCTATCGGCAGGCCAGTCGGACGACACCGCAGTCGACGTGGTGGCCGTATTCGACCGTACCCATCCTCGACCTGCAAGCGCAGCACGACCCCTGGCGCCCTGCGGCCACCCGCGATGAACTGCGCGACGCACTGCCCGGCATGGTGGAGGTGCGGGTGATTCCTGATGCCAGTCATGCGCTGTTTCCGGAACAGCCGCAGGCGGTTGCTCGGGAGATTGTGGACTGGGCCGACAGGCTGGCTCGCTAGGGCCTGTTCGCAACGCGCCAGGTTCAGCCCGGCAAGGTCGCCATGATGAACATGCGCTGGAACGGCAACAAGGTGCTGCCGTCACTGCGTGGCGGATAGGCCAGACGCATCCTGCGCGCATAATCGGCGCGAAAGGTCTGCAGCTGTTCGCCCTTCATCTTTTCAAGGTAGGGCCGCAGGCTGCTGCCGCTGGCCCATTCCAGCACCGGGTCCTCGCCCTTGAGCACATGGAGATAGGTGGTCTGCCAGATATCCAGGCTCGCCACCCGTGGTCGCAGCAGGTCGTGATAGCCGCCCATGTCCAGCACATTGCGCCGTTCCGACACGTCACCCAGAACCTCTGCATAGGCCGGCGAGCGTGCCAGTTCCACCTGCGCCAGTCTCAACGGCGCATCGTGCATGACCGGCATCTGCACCGCCAGGCAACCACCGGGATTAAGGAAGGACAACAGCCGTGGGAACAGCTGTGCGTGATCAGGCAGCCATTGGAGGGTCGCGTTGGTGTAGATCAGGTCAAGCTTGTGCTCCGGCGTCCAGTGGTTCAGATCGGCTTGGATGAAGCGGCCATGCGGAACGGTCGCGCGCGCCTTGGCCAGCATGTCCTCCGAGCCATCCACACCCAGCACCTCAGCCTCTGGCCAGCGCTGCTGCAGCAAGGTTGTCAGGTTTCCGGCACCGCAACCGAAATCGAGAATACGGGCGGGAGCCGGCAAGGGCAGATGCAACATCAGGTCCAGCGCCGGACGCAGGCGTTCGCCGCCGAAGCGCAGATACTGGGCGGCGTCCCACGGAACCTGGGGTTGTTGCGGGTCTTGAAGGTTTGGCATGCCTTGCTCCTGATGGGGGCCTTGGATGGGTCACCATCGTATACCTGCGTGCGTGATCTTGCCTGGTAGTGGGTGGGCGTTGGCTTGGGCGGCTTTGCGTGAGCTGGATCCGCAAAGTCATGACGATTGCCTGTAGCCTTAAATGAAAAAGGAACTTCGATTTCTCGAAATCTCTTTCAGGTACTGGTGCCCCCCCCGTGAGTCGAACACAACACCAATGGATTATGAGACTGGGCAGCAACAAATAGACAAAAAAAGAAAGTGCAGTCAATTCAACGACTTGCAGCGGAAGCCATCCCATAGACAGGCTGCACTTTCGTCTCTATTTTGCCCGATTCAGGCCTAGTTTGGGCAGGTTTTGGTCATAGCGTGCAACACCGATTCCCCAATCTTCTTTACCTGAAGAGCCTTCAATGTCACTCTCCCTAAAGCTGACGATAACCTGAGGAGGATGCGTATGCAAAAATTTGCGCTAATCATCACCGCTGCAGCCCTCACAGGGTGCGCCACATGGGGGCAGCTTGACGATGGGCTGAAGGGCTTGCTTGGTCAGCCCATTGACGTGGCCATCAACAAGATCGGCTACCCGAACAGCGAGCAAACCATCGCCGGCCGCAAGCTATACCGTTGGGGATCCTCAAGCCAGCAAATGGCATACATGCCGACAACCACCACCACGAATGGCTATGCTGGTGTGGGCAGCGGGTTCACGCCCTATTCCAGCACCACCACGGGTGGCACGTTCGTTCCACTGAACTATACCTGCCAGATCACCTTGGAAGTGGACGCAAAGCAGATCATCCAGCGCTACCAGGCCGACGGCAACCTGGGGGGCTGCGAGCCTTACATCAAAGCTCTGAAAAAGTGACCGTCGGAGAGATTGTGATGACGAAAGTAAAGGTCTATCAGTTCGAATGCTACGACATTATGTCTGACCAGTTCATCCGATCCAAACGCTGGGCGACAACTGCAGCGATTGCCAGGATTCCAGGCGCTACCCAGATCCTAGAGTCTGGAATTGAAGTGGATGAACGCGTCATCGAAAGCGACATTGAGGGCATGACACAGATCGGTTTCAATCCGGGCACAGCAAGTGGGTTTCAGCGCGAGATAGAGGACTGACGCCCTTACAGACAAGGGGTGTGAAGGAAGTCAAAGAGGCTGTTCAAATCGGCATAGAGCTGCAAAATCAGGCTCTGTCCTCGATGGCACCTCACCGAGGTCTGCCTCTCCAGACATCCGCGCATCGTGATAGCGCCTCCACACCTGCGGAAAGCCGCGGATGTTCTCCACATAGGGCCATCCGTTTTTCGTGAGCCAGCGTTTCATGCAGGCAAGACTGTTCGGCCGGCAGCCGATGAGCGACGCCAATTCCGCCGCGCTCAGATATTCACTGATCATTTTCTTCAGCCCGGTGCTTTGTAATTGGATCGATTGCGTCTGCTACCGCCGACGCCCAGGTTGCCCATCGCTCTGAGAGGTCTTTTTCTTCCTGCGTCCCATCCTTATCGGCCCGCAACCGAGCATCAATAAAGGTTCTGATTTCCTGGGCCTTCTTCCATTCGGCCACCTCTTGCAGAAGGTGTGTCCGCCGCGCCTCCTCGGCCTTTTCCCAGCGGGCCACCTCTTCTTGAAGCCGCTCCTGCTTATGGCGCTGAATCGTGGCGTCCAATTCAGCCTTCTCTTCTTGCAGTCTTTCGATTCGATAAACTTCTCTGTGCCTATACAGAAGTTCAGCGATGATCAGGAAGCCAGCGACGATTTCCCTCATCTGCTCTTCCAGCGGCTTGGAAGGCAAGTCGCGCCATTCTCTCGTGAGGCCATGCCCCGGTTTGTGACAAATCACCAGCTCAAGATCCCCGGAGCGCTCATACTCCGCCATGCGCCGTGCAGTTTCATCTTCCGGCGCACCCACATTTCGCAGCTCGAAGTGCAGCCCGGTATCCCAAATGCAAATTCTCCAATTGAAGGCGTGATCTGTCGTTTTGGCTGAATTTCCACCACAAGACGCCAAGGCATGAAGCAACGTATTGAGGATCAAAAGCCGGCGCTTGCCCTGCTTGGTCGATGAAATGATGGGATGGAAGTGCACATCAAGCGATGTCCCGGTCAGCTTCGGCTTCCTTCTTTCATCTCTCGCAAGCAGCTTGGAAATCTCCCTGTGGGTGCGAGAGAGAGTTTTCCTGATAGGTGCGGCTGCTGCTAGCGCATGTGCGCGAGACTCAATGACTGGCCGGTCGTCGGGAAAGACAGGCATGACCAACGGTGGCCCCTCAAGAAACATCCGGCGCAGCGCACCGGACACCATTCGGGATTCCTCAATGAGCACGATATGATCTGCCTGGCCGAGCTGCCGTTCCGGCAATTGCACTCTCTTGGGCTTCCCGCCACCACTCACATGGGTCCAATATCCGCGATCTGGACGGGGAATATTGGCAGTTTCACAAGCAGCCCTGAGCTGCTCTGGCGACATGCTAAGACGTGCCGCAACGTCCTTCGCTGGCTCCGACCAAATAAGGTCGTACAGATCGGATCGTGTAATGCGAGTCATGAACGTGTGATCCCCTTGGGCAGATCTAATCTACTAGAAAGCCATTGCGCAGTATGGCTCCGAATTCTCACACAGAGATATCACCCACAACTACCCATACTCGAGTGGCTTTTAGCCCGCAGCTTGCTTTTTAAGAAATTTCGCTACCATTGCATCCCATTGACTAAAATCTGTGGCGTCGGGTTTTTCGAGATCCATTTCAATTTTTTGCTTCAGCAAATTGAAATTCATGCTCATCATCGGTGTACTGACAAAAGTAATGCACTCTCTAAGGGGGAGTGTCCCAACTTCCCTTTGCGACGATAGCTCCAAAAGTTCAATGAGAGCTTGCCAGAGATTAATTACAGTTTCGCGAGCAGGATGCTTTCCAGAATGGACCAAATCATTGCGGGCCTTTCTAGCTCCATTGAGATAAACAAAGGCGGTCTCACTGAATATGGATTTTTGCCACAACATTTCCTGTTTTATCGATGTGCTCCACGTCCGATTATCCTCGGTCATCGATTTCTGACGAGATTTCCTAAGCTGCTGCGGATGGAACCCATCTTTTGATACGCAAAATTTTTCCCACATATATGAAGTGATCTGTTCAACGGAAATCCAGAAACTACCAAGAGCCTCGCTGAAATTTCCAAAAATCATCGACGTATAGCCGTGCAATAGGAAATGCGGAGAGAAAGTGGGGATCGCGGAAATCACATGTGCGCCTAATTGATAGGCGCCCAACAGATCTTTGACGCTAATAAATCGACAATTCTGCAGCCATTGCATCTGCACCAGAAGATCGAGCTGATAATGGCGAAGAAGGACGTTTGGTACGGGATTAAAAACATGCAAATTATCTGTGTTCTCGGCCAATTGTCCGCCAACCAAATCTTTTCGATCAACAAGCACAGTATGTTGACCTCCTATCAAAATCGCACAGAGGACTCTGTTGAAGTAGTCAATTATCTTCGGCGACTGCGTAGCGAAATTGTTTCGCTGAATAGCTATAGCGCCATCGTGAGTGACGATCGCATTAAACTCAAATCCAGGCAAAGTAGGCAGCACACATACAACCTTTGCTAAGTCTTCCTTACTCATCCCTTTTTCAATAAGAGAAGAAATTGAAAAGTGTGGTAACTGCATCTCTGAGGGGACGACCAATGTGTAAGGCGCCCCCAGGAAAACTGCCCACGCCGGGTCATAAGACGGAATCGAGAATTTAGGCGCGCGGTAGCCTTCAGGCACATCTGCCTCCAAGGCCCAATTTCCTTGATACCAGACATATGGTCCCTCAGGACGAGGGATGATATCTCTTGTAAGAGTCTTCGGAATATTTCGATTTGTTTTGCAGAGTTCAAAAGGGTCCACTTGATCGTCAAATGAATGAATCGCGCCTGTTACAGTATCTTGATAATCTCTCATGAGACCTCCAATTCTGCCTTTCATACAATGAGCAACATCGTGCTAATATTTCCCAACAGGAAGCAACAAAAGGCATGCAATGGTAACTTATCGCATCACACTATCTAACGTGCAGCTCGTACCGAAAAGAGAAATTGCTGCATCTATCGACGTTGATATTTCACAACTTGAGGATCTCGGCGGCAACCTACTTACATTCGATGTGCACGCTCAGGAGGATGCAGAGGAAGAGGACGTTAGAGCGCTGATAGTCCCGTCTCTGCCAATAGGGGTAACACTACATGGGGTTCAACGAATCAGCTTCGTTTCTAAGCAAAATGTGAGCAAAAATATTCACCAGATTCGTCACTCAGCAGTAACAAACCAGGTCTCGAAAGCAGATTTAGACGCGGCGCTCGCAGCTTGGAGCTCAGCCAAGCAAACAGCGGCCGCGGAGTTTGATGCTTGGGGCGAAGTGCTTAGAAGTCATCAAGCGCTCATCGATTCCATGCAAAAAGAAGGCTGGACATACTCCCAAGCTAAGAGAGATGTGGATATGATTTCAGAAGACCATAAGGAACGCATGGCCAGAGCTTGGCAGGCCATGGAAGAGAGATGTAAAGAAGCCGCTGCAATAGCAGCTCAGCTAGAAATTCAAAAGAATAAGAGGTAATTTATTTCTTGGTGGTTGATGGCTGCCAGCCACACAGCCGCTGCCCGGTCATGTTATGCGCCAGGATCTGGTCGACCGTGCCCTGGCTCAGCTTGTCGGCCTTGTCGATGAAGATGGGACGGGTCCAGTTGCAGCCATTATCCACGATGGCCGGGCCGCCAGCCACCGGATTAGTTACGCGTCCAGTCATCTCGCAGCCGCTGCTCACGATCAGCAGCAGGCATAGCAGCAATCTCGTTTTCCACATTTCCGCGTTCTCCTGTGGCCTGAGCAGCCTTCTGGGCGGCTGCAGTGTTTCGTTCGGCAACTTCTTGCTTCGTTTCCGCAACTTCTTGCGCAGCCTCGGCTTTGGTGGCCTTGGCTTGCTGGCGCATGAACAGGCCGGCGACGATACCGACCAGGCCGGCCAGCCATGGCCCGATCTTCAGCAGCAGCGCAATCATTGGGCCTCCCGGATCTCGATCGTGACCGGCTCAGTGGTCAGGCGCAGTTTGGTGAACAGGCGGTCAAAGGCCACCTTGCTCTGCCCCAGCCAGTCCGGTGCCGGCGCATCGCCCACCAGGATGCAGCCGTCTGTGTCCTCGGCCTTGTTGCCTGGATGGATGCGGATACCTTCGAAGCCCGGCACGTTGAGCAGCAGCGGCAGCACGCGCTTGAACCGCGGCGACTGCGTGAGCAGCACCTGATAGGTGCCGGCCGGGATAGCCGTCTGGCCGTAGACCTTTACGCCACGGGCGCGCACGCTGTCTTCCAGCGTGTAGCACTCGAAAACGCCATCGATGAAGAGCTTGCCCGCCGTGCTCTTCTTGGTGCTGGGCTCACGCTGCAGGAGGAGTTTCATTGTCCTGTCCTTTCTCAGCCGGCTCCGGCTGCTTGAGGTAGGCGGCGCCGCAGATGCACACCAGGATGAGGCCTGCCACCGCCTGGGCCACCCAAATGGGCAAGGTGCTGCCCAGGCCGGCCGAGGTGAGTGCGGCCCAGCCGGCCATGACAGCGGCGCCGATCTTGGCCAGGCGCACGCTCCACCGGCGATGGATGAGACCCTTGTCGTCTACCAATTGGATTTTCATTTCGTCCACTTTCCTAATGGCGGTGGCTTGGCGCCAACGGCCTTCTCCAGGTTCTCGATGCGGATGTCCTGCCGCGCATCGTTAAGCTTCACCTCTGCGATAGCGGTGATCTGAGCGGCCTTGAATGCTTCGTCCCGCTGGTCCCGGGCTCCCATCTGGGCCTTCATTTCGCGCTGGGTCTCCAGCAGCGTATTGATGGTGCTGGTCTGCTGGGCCGCCATCCAGACAAGGGTGACAAGGCCGGCGACGATGGTGACGCCCAACGGTGCCAGCCAGGCCAGAGCCAGCTTCGTGTCGATGACTTTGGTATCGCTCATTCGCCGCCTTCCGCCGGCGCGACCCACTGGCCCCCGTCTGCATCGTGGCCGTCGAACTGCCAGTCGTCATAGGTCGGGCGGTCGGGGTTGGGCGACCAGGTGTATTCAGCAGAAGGACGACGAGGAACCGCCATATCCTTCCAGTGCATGTGATCCCCTTCGTAGTACATACCGCGCGGCGGAAACTCTTGCGCACCGAAAGCAATGTAGTAACCAAGCATAAATCCCCCCTTATTTCTGAATGCCCCAGCGGCGCTTGACGCGGATGCGATAACTCCAGCTGGCCTGCGTAAATCCGACAAAACCTGCGGTGGACTTGCTCTGGGTGCTCAAGCCGCCGGCCGTGCCAACTGCGAACCCGAGCGCGGTACGCGAGCGCCAAAAAGAGACTGGTGCCGCGTTGGCTTGGCCGAGATTGGTAACGATGTCACCGACCGAATGCCCGATGTCAGCGGTTTCGCAGCGCGCTTCCATCGTGATGTCAACGTCATCGCTTCTGACTGCATTTGTCCTCAACAAGATGGTAGAGCCAGCAGGAAGTGGTCCCGCGAACACCGGCACGTCTTCACCGTTGTAGGAGCGCACGCGAATGCTGGTGACTGCGCTACCGCTGGTATCGACCTCGGCCACGATCAGGCGATTGACTTGGCTGGCTGTGGTGCCATTGCCCAGGTACATTTTCATGCCCACCGTGTCGAAGGTGTACTTGTTGTTGGTCACAGGAATGGCGCCGCCGGGCTGGTCGGCATCGGCCACAGTAACAAAGCCTGCAGTGCGCGCCACCGTGTCCACCCAGATGTAATTGGTGGAACCTGCCGTGAGATTTGCCACTGGGATATCGGCAGAAGCAAGCCAATTCAGGTTATTGGCCGAACCGTCCGCATTGTTGCCATTGGCCACCGAGAAGAGCGTGGCCGCCGTACCGCACTTGAGCGTAACGCCGGCCGCCAGCGTATTACCGATCTGGCTCTGTGGAATAAGATCGGGCTGGGCGGGCTGACCTGCTGCGGGCGTGGTCATCGGCCCATACTGCACGGCCTGGCGCACCTTGATCGTCGCGCGCGGCACAGCATCGGCCAAGGCATCGGCAACGAATTTGGTGTTGGCCCCTTTGGTGGATGAGTCGCCCAGCGAGACATTCGGTACCGCAGGGGATTGGTTGAAGGTCTTCGCGCCAATGATGGTCTCAGTACCGGCGATGTGCACGATGTTGGCGGGATCGACCGAAGCGGCGGCCGCTTCAGCGGCAGCAGCTGCTTCCTGTGCAGCAATGACATTCTGCGCATCGGTGGTGCTGGTGGTCAGGTTGCCAGCTGCGTCGAAGCCGATGAGCGTATTGGCGCGCTGTGCTGCTGATAGCTGCAGGGTCTGGTCACCGGCAGTATCGAACGGCAGCTTGATAGACGAGTTGATAGACTGTTCCATCTGCTGCAGGGCCAGCCAGGGCCGGTCGAAATCCTTGTTCACGATGTCAGCAGGGAAATCGCCGTTCTGCTGATAGTCCGTGCTGCGATCGAGCACGATATTCGAGCGCAAGAGAACCTTTTCCCCGCCGACCAAGGGCGAAACAAGGGCAACATCACCGCCCGCATTGTCGCCAATGCCCGAAATCGAATAATCAATGCCCAGTGTCTTGGACACTCCATCCACCGTTACCAGAAGATCGTCATCGCGCAGCACCTTGAATTGATAGGCGAACAGCGTGGCGCCGGGCGCTGCGGTGTAGGTGTTAAAGGGAGTTTGAATGCTGACAGTCACGGCGGCCTCATAGTCTGGCGCGCCGCTGCCGGCGCTCAGGAATCGAGCGTCACCTCATAGACGCCCGTAGATTGGCGCCAATCTTCACGCCTATCCGGGGTCGGTTTCCCGACTAATTTGTTGATGCGCACCGGGGCTTGCTCCACCGCACCCGCACCGCTGTCCAGGAAGTCGTCCGGCTGTTCTTTGACCTCGGGCTTCCAATCCTTCATCTGGTCCCACAGCGGGCCGTTGAGGACATCGATATGCGCCCACAGCACACCGGATTTAATTGGGCCTTCCAGTGCACCAAGAATTCGCTCGTTCTTGTTGGTGCCCTCTTGAATCTCGGTCACGCCCGCGGCAAGCCCGCGCTGCTTCAGAGCCCGCTGCAGCAGCTTTCCGGCAAAACTGCCGACGCCATTGGTTTCCACGTAGACATGCAGGATGTTGGCCTTGGCGATGATGTCGCAGGCCTGCAGTACCTGGCCTGATTCGATGACGGTGTTGCGGGAATCGTTGAACACAGCGAAGTCACCGGTCAATTCCTGGCAGACGTGCCAGTAGTGATTGCCCAGGCTGTCGTCGTAGACCACGGAAAATGCGGACGCATCGCTCTTCTTCTTACCCAGCGACGGGTCCCAGTAAGCCCGCCCACTGACAACGTGTGTCTTGCCCAGCATCATGCGCACCGCACGGTTCGCATACTCCAGACGCGGCTGCACGTCATAGGCCTTGATGGCTTCAGGATCAAGACGGCTTTCATTGATCGGCTTGGCTTCCAGCATATATTGGCTGTCCCAGTAGTTGATGGTCCGGGTCTTCTTCCGGCGGCGCTCCACGTCGTCCCGGGTGAAGCGTTCCGGCCAAGCGCAGTGCGCGTAGATATCCAGCAGCTTGCCGGGCGGCCTGGTGAAGACGATGTCCTGGCCGTCGATGGTGAAATCCTGATCCTGCACCAGCAAGCGCGCATGCTTATGGATGCCGACGAACACGTAGAGACCGTCGTCACCGGGCTTGAACGGGAAGCGGTAGCGCAGGCGTGAACCGGTATCCTCGTAGCGAATGGCCGACTCAAACAGGGGGATCTTCAGGGATGCCGCGCCGTTCTCGATCAGCTCGGGATAAATGGAACTGTGCGTGTGCGGCGTGCCGATGTAGGTTTCTTGCCCACCTGGCACCAGAATGAAGGTTGCCTCCTGGATCTTGTCGCGCAGGTTCTCGCGGGCCTCCGCCGTCTTGATGTTCTTCGGCACCTCCACATCGTCATAGTCGATGCTCTTGGCGCGGGCAGAGGTCACGTTCTGATTTACGCCGGTCGCGGTCATGCTAGCGTTTCGGGCGTCTTCCGAGTCTTTTACCCAGAACATTTGGGCTCCAGGCTTGGTCGGCAGCATGCCACCACACAATGGGTGCCGACGCAGTACATTGATGGTGTCGCGCGTGAGCTTCGTGGCCAGCTTGCCATCGGCCGCCCAGATCAGCGATACCCAGGTGCGGTCGCAATACAACTGCCATGCCTTGTACACCGCGAAGATGGACGACTTGGCCGCGCCACGGAAGACCTGCAGCACGCGCACAGGATCGTCCGTGAACTCCAGCCAGTGGCAAACCCGGACGTGTAGCGTCGGGACCTTCCATTTCATCACCTTGGCCCACAGCAAGAAGAAGGCTAGGAAGCTGATTGGCTTATTGTCCATGTACCTTCTTGCTGGATGTTTTTCTCGCGGTGCTCTGGATCTTCTCCAGCATCCTTTGCGCCTCCTTTTCAGCAGATGCTATCTCGCCTTCGAGACTAGCATCTTCCTTTCCATCGGGGTCGACAACATCATTTCCACCTGATGGCGGCTTGATCACTCCAAGCAGATTTGCAGTCTTCATCATCACGGTCAGGGTGGCTGCCGCATTCTTTTTGCACCAGTACCGATCCCCGCGCGTCTGCTGATCCATGGCCGCCACCTCCATGCCAGCGCCTGGCCACTTGTCGGGATCGGCCTCCTGAATGAAGGCATCCGTCAGTTTCTCGGTGAGCTCCTGCAGTCGCAGGTATTGGTCTTGCCGCATTATCGTCCTCCGATCATCGAAAAGTCAGGCGCACGGTCCGGCGCGCCGGTACCAGGCTTCCACCAGTAGTCTTGCCCCCAGTCCTTGTGCGCGCGCTGCTGCATGCGTGACAGGTAGCCTGGCGACAGATTCTCTTGCAGGGCATGCAGCCCAGCATGATCCAGCGCCGCCTTGGCGTACCACAGGTTCACATATGGAATGTGTGACCGCGCCAGGGTCAGGGCCTCGGCGCCAGCGTGCGTCTCCTTGCCGGCGGCGGCCTTGTCGATGTTGCCCTTGATGACCTTAAGGCTCAGGTCGGCAGCCGCGCCGATGGTGGGACCGGCCAGGCCGCTGATGGTCTTGGAGGCGTACTGACCAGCCTCCTCGGTGGAATCGGCCAGCAGGATATCGCCCATGATCGAGAGGACGCCGCCCTGCGCAATGGCCTTGACCCAAAACTTGGCGGTGGTCATGTCAGCAGGATCTTTCCCCGAGACGATCTGCTTGGTCTGGTAAGCAATAGCGCCCAACACGCCGAGCGATGCAAACAGCGCGCCGGCATAGGCCACGCGGTTTGCGGCAATGGGAGCGCCTTCCAGGCCCTGTGGCGTCTCCATCATGCGCCGCCAGTGGCGCGAGACCATGGCGATGGGGAAGGACTTGAACTGCATGACCGACCTGGCCAGCTCGCCGCGCATCGTCCCGCGCTGTTCCCCGCTGCCACTGGACAGCGTGCGCGTGGCCAGGTCCGGATTCAGCACCGCATATTCCGACTCGTCGGTGATCATGCCCAGCACCTTGGCCACCACGCGGTCAGCCTCGGACGACCCGCTGGCGCGGATGGATTCGGGCGTCAGGAACTCGGCGCCGCGGTACTGGGTAAGCTGGGCCTGCTGGATCACCGCCCAGTCAGCATCCGTGATGCCCTTGCTGGTCATGCGCCAGCGGTCATACTCGGACAGCTTGGCCCAGTCAGTTTTGCTCAGCTTGGCCAGGCCGTTCATCATGGTCATGGAGAACGCACGGCGCAGCGTGTCGGTCCAGGCGTTCATCAGCGACAACTTCATGGTGCTGTTGGCGATGCGGCCGGACCAGTTGTTCTTGATGTTGTCGCCGCTCCATCGATTCAGGTCAGACACCATCGTCTCGGCGATGATGCCGTGCATGGTCAGGAAGTCCCGAGTGTCGCTGCTGGCCTGCGCGGCCAGGTTCTTGAGCGAATCCCAGTAGGAAAGCTTGTTGAAGCCGGTGGTGATGAAGTGGGTTCCCAGGTCGGTGACGCTGGTCAGCACTGCGCCCTGCAGCTTGCCGAAGGTCTGGATGTTGCGCAGATCCTGGCCGATCTGGGCGATGTTGCCGTTGTCGGCCATACCGGTCTTTCCGCTGACCACATCCCAGTAGGACTGCGGCCGCAAGCCGAATGCACGCTTGGTACCGTTGTCTGCCATCTCGGCAAGATCGAACTGCAGGCGCATCTGCTGCTCGGGGTTGGGGCCGTAGCGCTCCACCAGGCCGATATCGCGGGACATGCCGCCCACGTGGCCCAGCATGGCGTCATACATGCTGCCGCCCCCGTACTGGCTCAGATAGGTGAGATAAGCGTCAGCGTCGCGGAAATGGATCTGGCGGCTTTCTGCTCCAGAGTTCGCGCGCGCGCCGCGCCCGACGCCCTGCCCCGGCTTGATCTTGTTGATGCCGCCGCTGGCCAGGGTTTCCCATGCCTTCCACAGCAGCGCGGACACCTCAACGTCATTCATCAGGGCGCCGTTTTCCAGGACATACTGCCGGCGGTCCAGCAGGGGCAGCGTCTTCTGCACCCAGTCAGCCTGCGCGCCCGGATCTCCCTTGCCGCGCACGCGGGCCTGATCGTGCGGCTGCGGCAGGTAGCCGTAATCCAGCCGGCCGACGTCGCCGCCGGCGCCGTTGAAGCGCTGGCGCATGCCCTCGATGGTGTCCAGCCAGGCCTTGGCGCCCTGCTGCGCCAGCTTGTTGCCGGTGACACCGGTGGCGTTGTTGAAGATCTCGCGCGCCAGGTCTCGGCTCATGGTCGGGTTCTCGGCGTCGAACAGGTACATCAAGCCTTGCCGGCCCACGCCGGCACCCTGCTTGCTGGTGGCGGCTTCCATCAGGTCGACCAGGCGGGACATGCTTTCCCGCTTGATGCCCTCGATGTACAGGCTGGTCTGGTCAAGTTCGTGCACCAGCGCCCGGTTGCGGCCGCTGGCATAGTTGGCCATCAGATCGCCAATGCGGGTTTCCATGCCGGCGGTGCGCAAGACCTGTAGTTGCGCGCGTTGCACCTTCAGTGCGGCGGCACCCATGATGTCCTGCATGCCAGCCGTGGCCGCCTCCAGCACGCGCTGGTCATTGGACTTTGCGGCCCAGCCGGATGGATCCTGACGCGCCAGCCGGCGCATGTTGGAGCTCATGGCGTCGTCAATCTTCTGGATCTCGCTATCGGTCAGAGTGCGGCCGGCGGCCTGCTGCACTGCCTGTCTGCATTTCGGGTGCATGGTTTCCTCTCGTTAAGAATTGCGCAGGAAGCATTCGGCGGCCACCTGCAACAGGCCGGCGTCCTTGATCTCGGCGGCGGCCTCTGCTTTCACCTGGGCCAGCGCCTCGGCCAGCGGCAGCGGTGCGTCCATGCCTTCTAGTTGGACCATCATGTCGGGTGACAGGCGGGCGATTTCGGCAGTCTGGCCATCGAGCACGGCGGCAACGGCATCAGCCTGGCCGCCCGATATTCCAGTTTTTCCGGTGGATGTTCCACCTGGAGCCGCTTCTGTTGCAGTTTTCGGGGCTAGTGGTGCAGCTTCTGGGGCTTTTGTTGCGGCAGATGCACCAGGCTCGGCGGTGCCAGACTTGGCACTTTTCGGGGCTGGCTCAGCCAGCGCCTGCTGCACAGCCAGCGCGCCGCGCTTCGGGGTAGGCGCATCAATGGCGGCGCGCTGCTGGCGCACCTGGGCAATCTGCTGGTCGATCTGGGCAATCTGCTCATTGGCACGGCTGGCCTCGGCATTGCGGTCGATCTGCTGCTGCAGGGAGTCGATGCGCTGATTGATTTCGGCGGCCCGGCCATTGAGTTCCTTGGTGGCCGTGGCCAGAGCCTGCTTGTAGCTGCCGCCCTCGGCCTGTATCTCCTTGGCACGGACGCGCAGCGCTGCGTCGTCGACGGCTGGAATGGTTTGGCGCAGCGCGGTGATTTCATCGCGCATCGAGCGGATAGAGCCTGGCTCGGACACATTGCCGGCATCTTCCAGAAGGCTGGCGCGCACGGTCTCCATGCGGCTGCCGAAATCGTCCAGCAGGCGGGCCTGCGCCAGGTTGTCCAGGTTCAGGGTGTCGCTCACCGCTACCCGCTCGCCAGCGCCCAACTGGTCGGCCGCACGGCTGAAGGCGGCCAGGTGCTGCTCGGCACCGGCGATATCGGCGGGATCCTTCAGGTTCCAGGAATTGACGGTGTCCCGGATCAGGCTCACGCGTGCGGCGGCCACGGCCTCGGGGTCTGCTGCGGCGGCGCGGCCGGCCTCGGTGCCCTGGCGCTCGGCAATGAACTTGTCCGTGCGCTCCAGATAGGCTCTGGTCTCGGCGGCCGGCGGCGCCTTCGCGGCCTGCACGGCCTTGCCCGCCAAGGTGCCGCCGTTATAGTGCGCCAGCACGGCCCGCCAGTCGCCACCGTACTGCTTGCCCAGGTCGGCCAGATACGCGGCGCCGGCATCGATCGAGGCCACCGGGTCGCGCACGTTGCCCTTACCGTACTGCTGCCAGGTGGCATCCATGAACTGCATGATGCCCTTGGCGCCCACCGGCGAGGTGGCAGCGCTGCTACTGGAACGCTCGCCGGCATTCTTCGCCGCAAGCAGCACCTCGGGCGGTACGCCTGCGCGCTGGGCAGCGGTCACGGCATAGGCATCGAGCCGCGCATCGTCATAGCGCAGCGCCTGGCGCTCGTTCATGCCCATCTGCACCAGCTCACGGGAAGCGGCTGCATCCATCGGCGCGGCCACCGGGCGGGCATTGCGCATGCCGCGCGAGGCATAGGCACCGAAGCCTGCAGGGATCAGGGTGGCGACGGCCAGCCCTACCGGGTCGAACGGGTCATACTGCTCCGCGATCTTGTCATATCCAGCGTTCTGCAGGATTGCGCGCGTGGCGGCCTGCTGGGCAATGAAGCCACCGGGACCGCCAGCGGCAACCAGGCCCACGGTCTGGCCTACGGTCTTGCCGGCCACGGGGAGTGCCGTTGCCAGCGCAGCAGCACCGCCCGCCACTGCGCCGGCTTTGGTGCGGGTCTGGAAGTCCACACCCTCCGCTTTCAGCTTCTCGGCTTCCACGAAGGCCTCATCCGTGCCTGTGAGGACTGCGCCAGGGATCGGCGTTCCCAGGACCGAATAGGCGATTGCCTTTACACCAAAGCGGCCCAAGCCGAAAAGGATGTTCTCGGCCACGTTGCTGGTGGTGGAATCCGGCATCATCGTGCGCGCGGTAGCCCGCAGTCCGGTACCGGTCTGACTGGTGAAGGCGGCGCCTGACTGGACATCCTCGCGGGCCTTCTGCCCCTCCGCGCCCGCCACACGCTGCTGCATATCGCTGTCGAACAGCATAGCCGGATCGGCCTGTACGCCATATCCAGCCTGAACCGAACCGAAGGCCCCCAGAAGATCGGAGCCAAACGCGGCCGATTCCGTGGCACCGGTGGCAATGCCCTTGGGTAGTGCCTTGGTGGTATTCCACAGGCTCAGGCCAAAGGACGGGCGCGCCGGCGGCTCTGCTACTGGGCGCGCGACTCGGTCATCCAGAACCTTGTCGGTACCGTCTTGGAACATGTTCTCGATCATGGGGCGATCCTGATGGTGATGCGCTGGCCCTGGCTGTTCGTCACCAGCGTGCCGCCGGCCTTGACGTTGTATCGACCCTGGCCAGCGCTGATAAGAGCAGCATTCGGCAGCTGCTTGATGAAGTCGGCAATCTCGATAGGTTGGCGGCCGGCATAGACCTTGTCAGTGGTCTGGGCCGCAATGTCTGCTGGCGTGATGGCCTTGAGGCGCTTTTCGAAATCGCCCTCTTCCATGCCACGCGGCAGGGGCACCTTCACGCCGTTGCGCTCCACGATGCTGCCTACGGTCAGGCGCAGGGCCCGTGCAGGGTCAGAGCTGCCGCCGTCAGCGACCATGCCGGCATTGATCAGGTACGCAGAATCGATCACCTGCTGGCGCACCTCCTGATTGGAGAAGGCATCCCCAACCAGATTGGCGATGCTGCCGCGCCAGCCGGTTTCCTTGGCGGGATCGATCATGATGGCCTTGTCACGGATGGCACGCTCACCGCGCAAGAGGAGTTCGCTGCTGTATCGGCCCTGCGTGGTGCGGTCGCCCGCCAGCATCATGGCCAGGCCCAGCGTGTTGTCCTTGTCGTGCATCTGCTTGGCCAGGGCGGCCAGGCGGTCGCTGTCGGGAACAATCGTACCGATGGTAGCCAGTGCGCTGGATTGCTGGTCCGGGGGCAGCATACGGACCACGCGCGCGATCTGGCTGGCTTCCTCCGGCTGAAGCGGCGAGACCTTGCGGCCGGCAGCAATCTCGACCTGGCCGATCTGGCTCATACGTTGGGCCAGCACCTGCTGCGCGTCCTGGATGCTGTTCATCTGGATGGTCGGCGCATCCTTGATCACGCCGCGTTCCTGGGCGGCCTGCCAGGCATTATCTGCATAGGCCTTTTCGCTGGCGGTCAAAATGCTCTTGAACTGCTCCGTGACTTTCTGGTCTTGTGGCGTGACGCCGATCGAGGGATCGGACCCTGCCGCGTTCATCCGCTCCACGGTCGCGCGCATCTGGGGGAGTGGCAGCGAGGCGAACCCGGCCACCTTGCTCTGCGACTTCACCAGCTCCTGCGCCTGCTTGGCCATCTTGGTGCCGGCGGTGGTCTCTGCCAGGTCATTGATGGCCTCGGTGGAGAGATACCGGCCCTTGCTCACCAGGTCGAATACCGAGTTGTAGGCATCCACCGCCTTGTTCTCGCGCGCATCCTGCTCGCGCTGCGCACGGTCGGCATCCCGCTGGGTGGCCGCATCGATGCCATTGAGGTAGCCGTAGGCCTTGGTAATCAAGCTGGTGCGCTTGTGAGGGTCGATCACCTCGCCGTCCGGACCTTGGATCTTGTCCAGTGCAGCCTGCACCATGGCCTTATCGCCGGTCTGAGCGGCTCCCTCCAGCGTAGCGTTGGCAAAATTAAAGGAGGCATTCTCCTTGAATCCCTGCTTGGCCTTGGCAATCTGGATATCGTTCCATCCTGCTTTCGTGCCCACGGTGTCGACCAGGCTGTCGTACTGATTGATGGCGCCGGGCAGGTCGCGCATGGCCTGGCGCTGCAAGGACTCGCCCGTATCCAAGATCTGCGCGCCGATGTCCGATTCAGTCTTCTTGATGGCCACGCCCTGCAGATTACGGGTGAGGCTACCCACGGCGGTGGTGATGTGGGAATCGATCGTCTCCTGCTGGAAGGGATTCAGGCCATCGGTACGCACCTTGCGTGCGTCGGCGGCACGCGCATTGAAGGCGTCCAGCGCGTTCTCCGGCTTGATGACGCCGCCGGCCACGTCACGTGCAACGGAGTCATGGATATCGTGCAGATCGTTGTTCAGGTTGGCCAGCGAGGAAACAGCCTGCATGCGCTGCTTCTGCTCATCGACTTGCTGGAAGGTAACCGCCAGTTGCTGGCCCGCCTGCGCTACATTGGCCAGACCCTGATTAGCCGCCTGCTGTGGGACAACCTGGGCGGCCTGCTGCGGCTGCGCGATAGAGTTGCCGAAATTGCCGAGTTGGATTTGCATGCTGGCCCCTATCAGTACACACTCAGTGCGCCGGTCGGCACCTTGACACCGCTACCTAGCGCAGACCCGGAAGCCGTGGGAGAAGTGGATGACCACCCCTTCCCGATCCGTGCCGCGCTGCTCAGCACAGTGGCCCCGGCGGTGAGATACCCTCCCGTCAGCGCATCACCTGCGGCGCTACTGTAGGACGCGGCGGTATCGTTGAGCGAGTTGGAGCGGCGGCTACCGGTGAGCAATGCAGTCTGCGCATCGTTCTCGGCATTCAGGTCGATGGTGTCATTGATCGTGACCGCAGTGCCCTCGCTCACGGCCACACCCGACCCGGCGAGCTGGGCACGTGCAGCGGACTGCTGCTGGGCAGCCGCCTTGCGGATCTTCTCGGCCTGGGCCACGGCAGCGTCCTTTTCATACGCCGCCTGGTTGGACTGCTGCTGTGCCTGCGCCTGCAGCTGGCGAGACTGGCTCTGCCCGGACTGAATGGCGGAGTATGCGCCGACTGCCGCAGTAGCGGCCAGGGCAACAGTGGTTGCGGAAATTCCTCCGGACATAGGTCACTCTCCTGTGATGATGGTGGTGGTGAATTCGGGCTCGCGGTGCGACATCAACATGTCGGTGTCGTCGGTGAATTCGGCCTCGGCCTCTTCGACCGTTTTGGCCTGTGTGGGAAAGCACATCACCACAGTGGTGTCGGCGTGCGCGATGAATGCCTGCTTGCGGCCAGCGCTGGCCGGCATGACCGCCGTGCCACGGATACGGACCACATCGCCGGGGCCTCGGAAGACCTCCACATCGCCGCTGATGGTGAGCATGGTGGCGATCTTGATAAGCGCGCCGGTCAGTACCACTCCAGCCGGAATAGTGATCATGCGGGTGTAGAGGCCGGCATGTAGGATGTGCACGGTGCGAATTGGGACCTGTGGGAGCGCGAGGGTATGCCGCTCAATCTCAGTCACGGCAGCGATGGCCTGCGGCGACATGGCAGGAATGCCGTCCTGGCGAGCGCGGATGTCGTTCATGCCAGCCCCTTGAAGAAGACGTGCGAGGCATCGTGATAGCCCATGCCGGGCAGCACCTGCGCCAACTGGCCGCCGTTCGGCGCGCTGACCATGATGCCGACTGCGCCAGCGTCACGCGCCAGGCATTCCGCCGCGCGCAACAGCCGCAGACCTGCGCCAGTACTGCGGTGAGCGGTGGCCACAAAGAAGGATTCGCTGACCGCGACGCGGCGGCCGAAGTGCGGCAGTACAGGGGTCAGCACCAGCATGAAGCCCACCAGCTGGCCGTCTTCCAAGCGTGCGGACAGAGCATGCAGCACGCCGGCCGTCTCCATGGCCAGGTAGGTATCGAACTGCGGATTGACCGGCCCGATACCGTCATTGCCGGATTCCGCACCGTATTCGGCCAGCAAGGCAGGCAGCTCAGGTGCTGCAACGATGTCAGCGATGGCACAGCGCTTGATCTCAATTCCCAAAATAGGCCTCCAGTCCCACCGCGCAGCGGGTGAAGCCGAAGCCCTCATACAGCTGCGCAACACGTTCATCATCAACACCGGTAGAGGCGCCGGCATATGCCCAGGACGCGCCCCGCAGGCGCGCCCACTCCTTGAAGCTATTCACCAGGCGCGCGGCGGCCAAGCTGCCGCGATGTTCGGGGAGCATGTAGAAGCTGACTTCTTCGGCCACCAGGTCGGTGGCGCACCAGGCACGCTGCACCACGGCGGCAATGGCCCCGATGGCCTGGCCGTCACGCTCAGCGATCAGCACTAGCCCCTGCGGCGACTCAATCAGCCCGATGAGCATGGTTTCGATCTGGTGCTCGGAATATTTCAGCCGGCGCCAGCGCGGGCTTTCCGCATGCATCGCACGGCCCATAGCCAGCAGCACACCCATGTCTCCGATGGTGGCGGGCCTGATCATGGATTCACCGTGAATTTGCGGATGATGGACAGGACATGGAACGGCAGCGGCTCGGACTGCTCCAGCACGATGGGCGAATCACCGTTGTGCCAGTCCGTGATGCCCACGTAATCCAGGCCGGAATAGACTTGCAGCTCCTGATCCAGCAGCTCCGATCCGAAGGCGCGCTGCGTCAGCTTCTGTCCGTTGATCATGCCGCCGATGCTTTCGTGCAGCAGCACGCTCACCTTGCTGGTGTTCATCTTGTTGGCCTGGGCAGTGCCAGCGCCAGTCTGGATCTCGGGGCGCAGCGGGATGATGCGGGCGGTGTACGGCAGGCCAATCTGGACCGTCTTGGCGCTACGCGGCAGAGTGATCTTGCCGCCGGCCACCGTGAAGGCACCGGCGAAGGTACCATCAGCGCGCACATGCACCTGCTTGCCCTCCAGGTGGGCCAGGCCGGTCCATTCGGTCTTCCCGGTGGCATCCGTGTCAGTGATTGCGCTATCGGTCAGCAGCGAGTCATCGAAGCGCTCGATGTAGCGATAGTCCACGCCGCCGATGGTGCGCTTGACGCTCACCCATACCTCATCGATGCCCCCGTTGGGGATGCAGGCGACCGATTCGTAGACGCCATCCGTGGACTGCGGAGACCAGGCCGTGACGCCCTCTTCCCGGTCGATGGTCAATACGGCCAGCTTCCCATCAGCGCGCACGCACCATAGGCGGCCGTCAGGCTCCTGCTGGTATGCCATGTCCACGATGCCGGGGCTGGTGATGTGCTCGGCCAGCGTGGTGACGTTGGGCGAAGGGAAGCTGTCTGAGGTGTACGAGTAGGACATCGCCCTGACCTTCTTGCCGGTGCGTGTCACGTAGAACAGTTCCTCGCCCACCTGCAGCGGCTTGACCGAGTTGCAGCCGTAGCGCGTGCGCGGCTTCAGCTGGGGGTTGGTGGGCGTCAGCGGCTTCTCCACGCCACCGGTGGCCGTATATTCGCCGCCATAAGTCAGCATGATGAGCACACTGACCGACGACATGCGGGTAATCGGGTTGATCTTGCCGGTCGATGGCAGCGTGAACGCATAGGCATCATCATCATCGGTGCC
Source organism: Herbaspirillum sp. AP02 (assembly GCF_015767275.1). GTDB lineage: Bacteria > Pseudomonadota > Gammaproteobacteria > Burkholderiales > Burkholderiaceae_D > Herbaspirillum. Next base: position 381,466 of record NZ_JADWMY010000002.1, on the reverse strand, counting down.
CATGGTGAAATCGAAGAATGCGCCGGTCTTGCTGCCCCACAGCGTCTGCGGGTAACCGGTAGAGCCGGCCACATTGAGCCGCTGTTCGTAGAACTCGCCGGTGCGCGGATAGCCGTCGAATTCATTCCAGGCAGGCCCCAACAGCTTCCATGCACCGGCAGGCGCCGCCACTGCGGAATCCAGCTCCTTGATGATCTTGCAAACGATGGCCTGGGCGGAGCTCACGCTGTCGACATGCAGCAGTCCGCCATTGATTTCGATGAACTTGCCGACATCAATTGCGCGGAAGGCATCCGTGGTGCAGGTCACATTGATACCGATGCCCACCGGGCTCTTGTCGCCTGGCGTAATCGAGACCTGCGGCGAGTCGTCCAGCACCCACTGATTGGCCGCGATGACCGTGCTGCTGAACTCGGAAGTGATTTGCATGGTGACCTGCGTGCCAGAATTCACCGCCGTGATCAGGCCGGAGCCACCCTCGAAGGTGATGCGTCGGCCAACGTCAGCCGCAATAAAGGACGCAATCGTGCTGGTGGCCGTGCGGCCGGTGCCCACGGTGGCCGCGCTCAGGGTCAGCGTGCCGTTGTAGCGGTGGCCGACCTCATCGAATGGCAGCGTGGTGAACGGCGCCGCGCCAATCGACCAGGCACCACCAGACAGCCGGCGCAGCGTCTGCGGGTACACCGACTGATGAAACAGCAGCATCGTGTCGGCGCCCTGCGTGAAGTCCATTTCACGCAGCATGTCTTCGCTGTAGGGGGTGACCAGCTCATAAGGCACACCACCGTTCATCACCTGGCCGCCGCCCTGGTTGTAGATCCGCAGATACAGGTGCCCGAACTCCAGAATGTAAGCCTGCGTGGTGCTGAAGACGAACGGCACCAGGCGCACGAAGCGGCCCAGTGTCTTGGCCGTGGCCTGGTAGCTGCTGGCATACCGGCGATATGCGCCGCCGTGGATGGTGACAAAGCAGTTTTCCAGAGAGGCAGCGCCATTCAGGTACCGGGCGATATCGACGCGGCCATAGCAGCGAGGGGTAATCTCGCCGGATGTGAAATTGGTCTGATTGAGGTCTACGCGGGGCATTTCGACTCCCTATCAGCTGAAACGGGATTCAACGAAAGAGCCCTCTTCGAATTCCTCGGGCGGATCGTCCTGGCCGTCCACCGCCTTGGCGATCTTCAGCTTCTGCTGCAGCTCTGCATTCATGCTGTCGCGCAGCGTGGTCGACGCCGTCACTGCATAGCAGACGCGTGCGGCCATGGCGAACTCCATCAGCTCAATCAGGTTTGTGCTCCAGGTCGCCGGCTGATCGTTGCGGAAGATGTAGACCAGCGGCAGCGCGGCCGCATCAGCCAGCAGTGCGCGGCCTTCCGACCGGAACGGGATCGAATTGCCCTTCCTGCCCACCTGCACGGTACGCAGCCAGTCACCAGGTAGCGCGAACTGGGCGGAGAAGTCGAAGGCCGGGGTATCCACCATGGGCGACAGCAGCACACGCTTGGTCGCACATTTCCATGGATGCGCCCGCAAGATGGAATCGCGCACCGTGGGGAAGAGGTTGCTGCACAGGGTCACGTGGTCCCGGTTCTCGGAGAAGTCGGCAAACGGCTTGGCGCCGAGGCTCAGGAGTGCGTTAGAGCAGATCGAAACAGCAGTAGCCATAGATCACCATGAAAAAAACCGGGAGCACATGCCCCCGGTTTGTGGAACCCGCACGGGGCGGGCAATGCGCACGACAAGGAAATCAGTCGTTGACGTACTCGATTTCGAACTTCAGCGCCTGGTTGGCGGCCAGCACTGCGCCGGTGACGGTGGCATAGACATCCACCTCTTCCGTGGTGACATACTCGGCACCGCTGGCGATCAGGGCACCAGTATTGGCGTCCTTCTGTCCAGCGGCATTGGTATTCACCGAGGCGGCGAGACCATCCGCGTCGATGACGGTGCCGCTGGCGGTCGAGCGAATGCCGATATCGAGGGTCGAGCTGGCAGTACCAGCAGCGCAGCCCACCTTGCTATTCAAGGTGAAGCGACTGCCCGCCGGGACGCGACCGATGAAAATGGTGTCGTTGATGGCCAGTTGGGCATAGGCCGCCGGCATCTTCGACGCCAGGATGCGCTTGCGGCCGAACGACTCATGCGGCAGCAGCTTGGGGGTGCGGTTCACGATCTTCGCGCCCTGGGTGGTGTTGACTTCAGCCATGGAAGGCTCCTTTCAGATGATCAATGAGGTTGGGCCAGGGCCGATTAGACGAAGTCGAGGGCAACCACGCCGTATTCCCAGACGCGCACGGCGCCTACGGAACCGGCTGCCGACAGCTGCAGCGTGTCCTTCTTGTCGCCACGGCGTTGGGCACGGCCTTCGAAGAAGCCGGTACCGAAGTGGATCGAGGACTTGGCCCAGGCCATGGTGCGCAGCACGCCGGACGTGTTCTGCACCCTTTCATAGGGCACCCAGCTGAAGCCCATCCACTTGCCGGACACATCGCCCGACTGCAGCATCTTCACGGCCATGAAGTCGGCCGAGGTCAGAGTGGTATCCGACAGGATGTCTTCCAGCATGTCGGAGGTGTACGCGATGTACAGCTCTTCGGGGACGTCGGCCTGTTCGTCGGCTTCGTTGGCACGGAAAAGCTTCTTTGCGGTGATCAGCTTGGCCTTGGTGAAACCGGTACCGCCGTTCAGGATGATCTGGCTGGAAGGCAGCGGGACCAGAGTACCGTCCTTGGTCTGGGCATTGCCGATACCAGCAGCGAAGATGATGCTGTCCTTGCGACGGTTCCAGGCTGCATTGAGCGAGTCCATGTAGGAACCGCTCGGGTTGGCCAGCACCTTGGGTTCGTCGGCGCGGTCCACCGGCAGGGCCTGGTAGAAGTCGCGCATCAGGGCCACGCGGGTGGTGTGGTTGGCGTCGGACCAGACGGTATCGCCATGGCGGGTGGTGTTCTCCGGGGTGTCGGCAATGGCATCCAGTCGGTTCGCAGTGAACGACTCGCCGGTGATGTTGCCGCGATCGGTGACGCGGGGTTCGAAGCGGGCGCGCTTCTGTTGGGCCTGCATGCGGATCGAGGTGTCGAACTGCTGCACGAAGGCCTGGGTAATCGACTGGGGCATGTGAATCTCCAAAAAGGTGACTGGGAATTCGCCTTTCAGGTTGTCCGGATGCCCGGGCCTGCATTGCATTCGCCTTGCGCGCACCGGCTACCGTGTGCAAGGAGGGTGACTTTGCAGGTTGTCCGCGCACCACCACGGGCCTGTATCTGCCCGCAATGGTCGCGCTGGGTGGGGGTCGGTTTCCCGACTAAATGGAGGGGGTGTTACGCGGCGGCTTCGGTACCGAATTTCTTGGCGAAGTAGTTGCGGACCTTCTCGCTGACGCGGGCGTGGTCTTTGTGGCTGGAGTTGGAATAGGCCTCGGATGCCATGAGGCTCTCGACTTCATCGCCCGAGGTGATATTGCCTTCGCTGTTCGGGTTCTTGTCCTCGGCCAGCTCCGGCCCCAGCGCCGCCATGAGCTGCAGGAACTGCGGATTGTTGCCCAGCGGACCACTCATGATCTGCTGGACATCGATGCCGGCCTTGCTGGACAGCGCGGTGGCCGCCGAGAACGCCAGGCCGACATTCCGGTTGAACGTCGCGGGCGTTGCCCAGGCCTTCTCCAGCTCCGCCTTGCAGGTGTTGGCATCGAGGACGCCAGCTGCGGCCACCAGCTGCGGCGCCATTTCGAAGTAGCGATCCATCACCAGGTCCAGCTGCTTCTGTGTCATGCCCGCTTCGAAGGCCTTGGTGCGGAAATCTTGGAAGCCTTGATCTTCTTCGGGCTTGAATGCGTCCTTGAATGCTTCCGGGATCGTGACCGTATATTCCTCTGCAGCCTTCGGGCGCACATCGCCAGCGCCGATGCGCTTTTCGGCATTGGTGTAGGCCTCGGCCATCTTCCGGCTGGATGCTTCCAGATCCAGGGAGCCGTCGTCCTTGAGGACTCGGAGCTTTTCAGGGATGTAATCCGGGCCGCCAGCTTCGCCGCTCGCAGCTGCAGCACCGGCGGCAAGAACGCTGGCCGCTCCTGCACCCGCATCACCTGCAGCGCCAGCCCCTGCACCCTGGCCTGCACCAGCATCTGCGCCACCTGCTTCGCCGCCCGTGGCCCCGCCGGCACCGCCACCACCATCACCTGCTTCTTGCATGAAGACATACCAGTTTCTCCGGGTGAGTTGCATGTTTGTTTCTCCTGTGAAAATTGATTGATAGGGATAGCTGCTGGTGCACTGCGTTCAACTCGGTGCCAGGTCCATGAACGTGAGATTTTCGTAAGTGCCTGGGTTCGCCACCACGGTGTCCACGATGGCCTGGAAGGCTGCAACATTGGCGTCGGTCAGTGCCTGGTTGTTGTTGAATGCGTTGTCCAACTCGCCATGCAGGGCGTAAATCACTGCTCCCTTGGATGCGCCGGCCTTGGTCAGGCACCCCATCGTGTTGGCACCGACGTTGGCAGCGGAGCTATTGCCGAACGCATTAAAGCCACACCGACGGACTGCCATCGGATCGCCGAAGGGCCAGGTCTCGGTGACCGAAAGCGGATTGAAGTAGTAGCCGCTGATCGTCCGGAAAAGGCGCTGGGCGTACCGGCGCTTGGCAATCAGGGTGTCCGTGGTGCCGTTGTTGAATGGATTAGCCGCACCGCCGTACCACGATCCATCCTCGCCACCGGGCCAGCCCATGCTGCGGCGCATGTTCAGGTTGGCTTGTTGATAGGCCAACCACTGCTCATTGCTCATCGCGGCGTTGTCACCTTCGATGGAGTAGCGCTGCGATGCCACCTGCCAGCCGGACGCGACGAATTGGTCAATGTCCGCAGCGGACATGCGTTGGATGGCCTGGGTGCCGGTGAACGACATCGAGAGCGGATCGGGAAACAGCACACCGACCAGCCCGGCCTTGTCCAGAATCCGCTTGGCGACCAGATTGCTTGCCAGATAGCCGTCGTCGAAGGTGAGCACGACGGGCGCCTTGGTCTTGGCATTTGGGACATAGTCGATGGCACCGAGGGCCATCTGGCCGCCGATGGAGCCGGCCGCATAGGTCACACGAAGCATCGCAAACAGGACGGCTTGCTTGTCGGTGAGAACAGCGCCACCGTTCAGGGTGTTGATTTCCGCGACCGAGATACTGAAGCAGCCGAAACAGCCTGGCGTGGAAATCTTGGCCAGCAGCTCCGCACGAATATCGGCTGAAATGAACTTGGTGCCAGGCGATGCAGGCGTGCCGGCCGAATACAGCTCCAGGATCATCGCGGTCGGCGTGGCCGCGACCAAAGCATTCACGGACGGGATCATGCTAATGTGAATCTGCCCGTTGGTCATGTCCAGCGGAGTGGACAGTACGGCGGACTGCGAAAACCGGAATGTGCTGGCAGACGGGACGGTGAATACCACACTGGTATTGCCGGTGAACGGATAGTAACGATCCAGCGCGATGTCCGAGCAATTGGCAGCACTGCCGCCGCCCACGTTCGCCGCCTTGTCGAAGAACGCCAGGCGCTGCAGGCCCGGCTTCTTATGGCGCTTGGGAACGCCACCACCGATGGGGAAAGCAATCGGTGGGCCGCCGGCAGGATTGATCAGGCCAATGGTATTGGTCTGGGGGTCTTTCCCTGCTGACAAAACGCCCGCATTGATAGGCTGGACCACCCAGCCGTCTTGCGTGAGAGTTGCATCAATGGTCACTTAGGCCTCCCCTTCTTCGCTAACGCCATTGGCGCGGTTGATCTGACTGACGATGTGTTCCAGCACGCGGCGGGAGCCATCGCGGTGATAGGTCTGCAGAACGGCGTCGATGCCGCCCTGCACGACGGCCGGGCGTGCAAACACCCGTGTGAGCTGTTCCAGGATGGCGGCGCCGACCTTGTGATCCTCGAAAATCAGCTTGTAGTCGGACGGCTTGGGTTCGTAAGGCTGGGTCATTTGTTGGCCTGCTGCATGGCAATGGGTACGGTCTTCTGGGCCAGCTCATGCTGCTGTTGCTGCTGCTGGGCCTGCTGTTGCGCCTGGGTACGCTGCTCGCGCAGCTGGGCCACGGCCTCGGGCGGCCGGGATATCGAGGCTGGTGCGCCCCGGCCTTCCATGATCTGGCGGGCGGCCTCGTCCATGTCCACGGTGTCCAGCACGGTCGGATCCACGGCGGCAATGGCGTTGATCGATGCCAGGGACGATTCGATGGCGGTGACCTCCTCCAGCTTCTGGCTCTTGGCCATGGGCGAGTTGAACACCACGGTGATGGTGCGCTGGGCCAGCGACTGCGGCGGGCGTCCGAGAACACCGGCGCGCAGGGCCAGGCCGAAGCAGCGGGCCACCATCGGGCCGTACCACTCCGGCTGCAGGCGGCCGAAGATCGGGCCCAGCACCTGGCGGATCTGCTGCACGCGGAGCTGGAACTCGGTGGCCGAGCGCACCGGGCTATCGATGGGCGGCAGCTGATCGGCCATCAGGATCTTTCGGATCGAGGCCTGCAGCGCGTCCTTCTTGGTGAACGACAGATTGAAGTTCGCGCCCGAGGCCAGCGACTTCATGCTGTCCACCGAGTTGGCCACAATGATCTTGCGCGGGCCGATCTTCACAGTGCGCGGGTTGAGCACGCCATCGTCCTCGGCAATCCACATGCCCGAGATTGCGATATCGGCGTTCATGTCCTCCAGGTACACCAGGCGGTTGAGCTGCTTCACGTCCGGCATGGCGCGGTACATCGGGCCGACCGGATAGACCGTGCCCGGCAGCTTGGAATAGCGCGGCGCCCAGAACGGACACTCATGAAAGCCGGACTCCTTGACCACGGCCTTGCTGTCCATCTCCACATGAATCGAGGCGAACGGCAGATTCTTGGCCGTGATGCCGGCCTGGTCGGCACTGCTGCGCGGGTAGATCGACCACACGAACTTGAATTTCTCGTCCGGGTTGCCGTTGTCCTCCATGCACTTGCGGATTTTCTCGCTGACGTTGGACTCTCCGAACTTGTTGACCGCCTGCTCAGCGGTCAGGCAGTACTCATGCACCAGGATGTCCGGTGCGCCGCCGGGCTTGGATGCGGCGATGTAGCTGGTGGCCATGGGCAGCAGCTGGAAGTGATAGCCGCCCTCTTCCGGCGAGTCGCAGAACATCACAAACCAGCCGGCCGCGACCAGGTCCAGGCATGCGTCGATGCCCTCGGAATCGTAGTTGGATGCGTGGATGTTGTGCCAGATCAGCTGCGCGGAAGCGTCCAGCCAGCGCTTTTCCTCGTCGGTGTCATTGCCGGTGGACAGGCCGACCCAGCGGGAATTGCTGGGCGTGCCACCGGTCATGATCGAGGCGGCGAGGATCTGGCCCGAGTCGGTGGCCGTGGAATCGAACAGGCGGGCGCGCTTGGCGGCCAGGGCGGCACCGTCGCTCTGCTCCCCGTAGAAGCCGTCACCACGTTCCGGGAACGAATAGTCGTAACCATCCTTCCAATTCTGCTCATAGATGGAGCGCGCCGACCGCATCGACTCCCGGCGCCGGATGATGGCTGATGCACGATCCATGGCTTAGAACGCTCCCAGTTTGCCCTGGCCCGAGGCAAGCACGGACATGGCCGCGCCGCTGCCGGTACTGGCTGCGCCGCTGGTGGTATTGCCGGCACCGCTGGCCAGAACGGTCTGCGCCTGCCGGGCTTTGTAGTTGGCCGCCAGCTTGGCATTGCTGGCCTGGCGCGCGGTATCTGCCGCTGCCTGGCGCTCTGCTGCTGGATCGACCGTTGGTGCCGGGGCTTGGCCGCCCCCTCCGCTGCACATGGATCAGCCCTTGTCGTTCTGGGTGATCTTCTCGGGCACCAGCCAGCCGTCGCGGGTCTCGATCGGGCGTTTCAAGGTCGCGACGTCGATCTGGCTGGCGCTCACGTGGGTGAAATCGCTGCGGCCACCGGGGCCAGGGCGCAACGGCCCGGGCTTCTTGGTGGCATCAGCTTTGGCCAGCGCTGCCTTCAGCTCGGCCAGCTCGGCATCCTTGGCATCCAATTGGGCCTGCAGCGCATCGGCATCGGCCACGCCGGCGCCCTCGCTGTTGCCAGCCGCCGGATCGTCAGCCGCCTGGATCTGCTCGCCATCCTGGCCAGCATCATCGCCAGCAGCACCCTGCTCCAGCGCGGTGGATTGGTCATCTGCGGGCGCAGCGGCCTCGCCGGGAACTTGGACTTTGGTGACGTTGGTCTTGGCCATACTGGGCTCCTTGAACGTTGATCGGTGGTGATAACGTCCGGAGTATCCGGCGGCCCGGGGGTCGGAATCCCGACTATCGGCGGGACTGGAATGCAGAGGGCATGCGCCGCTCCACGGGCAGCTGCTCGCGCTTCTGGCCTGTGACATCGGTCCAGAGCTGGATGAGGCGCTCACCGTCGAAGTGCTTGGGCTCGGCACCATCCTTCCAGCCCAGCAGCGTGGTCTTGGGGATGTGCAGCTGGCTTTCGATGCGGTACATGCTCCAGGCGGAGCGCTTCAGGTCAGCGAAGACGCTGAACCAATCGATGCGGACCTCGGGGGCGGGATAGGCTGGCAGCACTCGCTTCGGCCTTACCAGCCGTGGCACAGGCGTGGGAATAGCGTCACTGCTGGCCCCGGGGAAATCGAGTGGCAGCTGTGTGATGGGCTTAGGTGGGATGGGTGCTGTCATGTCCACCCCTCATTCGGCTGCTGCGGTGGGGTCGGCCGCCGCTGCCGGTGGCGCAGGGCCAAGTTCCTATGCAGAGATGCAAGAAAGTATTTCGAGATCAGCGGCCGGCGGTGTACATTGACCTCTGTCGGCTGCGACCGAGCTCCGACGCTCCAAACAACAACCATAACAAGGAGAAATTCATGACTATTGACGCCCGCTTTTGCTGCCAGCGCTACCGTAACGCCAAATCTGCCATCGCGCCCACCTATCCGATGACGCAGCAATATAAACACGATCCAGGTGCGGTCACCGCAGTGCTGAAGGCCGATTGCCCAAAGAAAGATCTGTTTATGTGCAGCTGCTGCAAGACCTACTACAAGCGGTACCCGCAGGTCAATTTCAGGAATCGAGGAGGATGGGTTCAGCTGTAGAAGTCGACTGCCCATCAAGCCCTGATAAAATCCGTCAAACGCGCGCGCGTGCGCGAGGAACCGCATGGTCGCGCGTCCAAAAATCCTACATCCGGAGGGCATTCCATGAAGCAAGACAAGAATCTGCTGCAGAAAATACTGGTCGCTATGGTCAACTCGGATCACGCACGCCTTGGTCCGAGAGACGTATACGGATTGATCGGTGCAGAAGACAGTCAATTCGACACTATCAACTATCACCTGAGACTTCTGGAAGACGACGGATATATCGTTATGGAGGGATTGGGAGTATTGACTGGCTATCGCGTAACCTCGGCGGGCCAAGCCCGCTTCGATTGGTACGAGAGCAATCGCGACCCGTTCGCCACAGCTTAAATCCGGCCCGCGAAAGCGGGCTTTTTCTTTCCACGAGCTGTTCATGCCCGCACTCGGCTGGTTTGCTCCATCTGAAGCCGAAGCACGCTGATATCGAACCCAGGCGCAAACGGATCCCCAAATCCCTCTTCTTGGCACCATGCCTGCAACCGGATATAGCCGTTGGCGGCGCACTGCTCATAGCCGGCCCTATGGGCAGCGGCCAGGACCGTGAAGAATTGGACCATCTCCGGGCAGTCGGTGAAGGCGGCGCGCACCTCGGCCTTGTCCTCGGCGTTCCACTCGTAGCGCTTGGCCAAGTACTGCAGGTCGGCGGGTAGGCTGGCTGGATAGAGCATGGTCAGAACTCCACTTGGGCGGCGGTGAGGGCGGGCTCGATGCGGTATATCTTTGGCCGGTCCAGGCGCGATTCCAGGTACTGCATGGAGTTCGGATCAAACCAAAAGCCGTAAGAGCCCTCCGTCTCGCCGTGGCGCTGCTTCTCCAAGTTCACCATGCAGTCCGGTGCATCCACGTTTTCGTGATTGCCCTTCCGGATCTCATCCTCTTTGGCTTTGTTCCGCCAGACAATAAAAATGTTGTCGACCAAATCGGCGATGGCTCCCGAACCCTTGATGGCAAACTTGCCGGGCATCTTGTGTTCGCTGTCACCCTTCTTCACGTGCAACACCAGGTGCACATGGACACCCGTATCTTTCGCGATCGTGCAGAGGCTGTTCACGAAAGCTTTCTGGCCGTTGTAGTCGTCTTCCAAGGCAATCACCTTGGCCAGGTTGTCGACCACGAAATGCTGCACGCCGAATTTCTCGATCGCATAGCGGATCACCGCGAGGATAGTGCGGGGATCGCTGCTACCCACGTGGTCGTAGATCCACAGGCGGTTGTCGGTCCAGCGATGGAATGCCTTCAGGAAGGGGACGGTCACATCACGGCGGCCGCCTGCCTGTCGTGCCATGCGGGCCATCACCTTGGGCGGTGGCATTTCCAGAGAGGCGATGCAGACGCGTTGGTGCTGATCCATCAGGTCCAGGCTTACCTGCCCCACCACCTGGCTTTTTCCGTGGCCGTTGATGCCAGCCCACAAGCTCACCTCGGCAGGCCGGAACTCGAAATCGCCATGCGTCTTGCGCCAGCCCATCTGGATCTTCGGCGCATCAGCCGGCTTGAAAAAATGATCGATGACGGCATCCAGCATGGAGCTAGCCGGCACCACCCTGTGCTCGGCTGGCGGCTCATCCATGTAGGCCGAAAAATCGATGTCATCGGGAATGGTGTGCATCAGGGGCTCCATGCAAAATTTTCGTTATCGAAGTCCGACCATGGTTCGGACTCCCTCGCCCAGCGCCAGGCGGACCGGGGCTTTTCGATGTCGGCGGGATTGGGTAGCACCACAACGCGCGCACCCTTGAACTGGTCCACGTTCCAGACGTGGAGCTGGGCTGGAGAGTCCTTGCCAATGGCCAAGAGCATGTCCCAGGCCGCCCGGCGCGTCTGTGCGTTGACCATGAGGCACAGCTGCAGCCCGATCACCCAGCGCCAGTCGTAGGACCCGTTGGGGTTCGCGAACACGGTGTGGTTGGCCTCGGCCACGGGCCCGATCAGGGAGACCAGGATCAATTCGCAAGGCTTCTGCCCGCGCAAGCGGGCTTCGATGATGGGCTGCGCGCCCTTGGGGATCGGGATCATTTGGCACCTGCGAAACGTGGATCTCGACGCCAGGATTCGCCATCAGCCTGCGCGGCAGATGCCGGGTTCCCGGGTGCAATGCCATCGTGGTACGTCCCCTCCAGCGTCTTGGCAAAGCCACTGGGCGAAAACAGGAAATCGAGGCCGGCACGGAAAGGCTTCTTGCCATCACGGCCAGGAACGCCGCCTGTCAGGAAGTCTGACTTGGCGCAGTACCCGAAGAACGATCGCCAAGCTTCCAGGCCCGCAGTCTTGGTCTCGTAGCCGAACGGCGACGCTTCCAACGAGGCCGCTTCAGTCCATCGCGCACGGATCGATTTTTTCCGCGCTTCGGTGACCTGCAAAACCTTCGGATTTTTCGGTAAAAGTTCGTGGTACAAGTTGACCAAAGAATCGACCGGGCAGAGCCCCACGTCATCGCCAGATGACGAAGAGGTTTTCTTTTGTTTATTTTCTTTTGGAAGGTTTTCTTTTGTGTGTCCCAAATCAGGACTAGCGACCTGTCCCAAATCAGGACAGGTATCTACCCAAATCGGGACATGTCCTGATTCAGGACACCCCTGTCCCGATTCAGGACTACCAAAATTCAGTTCCGGCGCGGCTTCCGAGGAAGGCGCCCCATCTTTATATGCTGAAAAACTTGATTTTTCGCGCTCTTCGTCCCCCTGTCCTGAATCAGGACACCCCCCCTGTCCCAAAGCAGGACACCCCTGTCCTGAATCGGGACTAGCAAATGCGGATTTGAAAAAGTCGGCTCCAATCCATTTTCTGTAGTTTTTTTGGACGCCGATGATGGAGCCATATTTGCCTGGCGTCTTCGAAATTACATTCCGGGCAGCTAGGTTAACTAGGGTGGTCGCCACATGCTGGCGCGGCACGTTGCACAGGGCCGCAATCTGGCTGGCCGACATGTCGTCAGTCTTCTTGCCGTAGCCGTAGGTTTTGCGTATCACCGACAGGATTACGGACTGCTCTCGCTGGGTAAAGCCGCCGGCCAAGATCGCTTCCAGCAACTCATTTGCGATCATGGTGAAGCCGTCTTCGACCCGTGGACTGTTCTGTGCTCTCGGCATTTATCCGGCCTTCGGTTCCGAAGAATTTGCTAGCTTTGCGGCCTGGGCCAGCCACTTAATCAACAATGGAATCTGCTCAGGATGAAGCCGGACGATGTCTTGTCTTTCGCTGCCATCGTCGCTCTGCCCGATCCATACTTCTCCATCGTCAATGAACACTTCAAACTGTTTTGCGGTTGGCATACGAGCCTTTCATCGAGCCTGATTGAAGGGTCGAGGCGTGATGCGGTGGGCTCGTATCACCACATCGCGGCTGCGCAGCCGCTGCCTCGTTTGAAGGGCGCGCGTCCGCAGTCGTGCCACAATCAAGGCTCTCACCCCTATCAACTGTGCTCACGAAAGGAACGCGCATGGGAAACGAAGAACTGAGCGACATGCTGCGGCTCGAATGCCAGATCGACGCTCTCAAAAAAGTCAATGAGGCAGCCTGGAAACTGCTGAATCCAGAGCAGAAAGACACTTTGCTCAAGCAGTTGAATTCCCAGTTGCGATATGCCGCAGACATGGCTCCCGCGCAGCAGGTCAGCGATGCGGTTCTAGAGGAGCGCGAGTTCCAACTAGCTGCGTTAATAGCGCGGCTCATATCCACCAGTCATTGAAAAAGCCGGGGTCGACCGGTGCGGCCTGCGTCCGGTTACGCCAGGCAATCAGATGCTGCTCAGCGCGAATGCGGGTGGGCCGTCTAGATGCCTTTTCCCGTATACGCCGCTCCCGCTCTGCTTCTTGAGCGGCATACGCCTCAGCGCTCTGGATCTCTTCGGGAGATCGTTGCGCAAGATATTCCTCGCGCGCCAACCGCGAAGCCCAGCGATACAGGATTTGGTTCACATAGGCTGATGCCTTGCGTGAGGGACGGATTTTGTGGCGCTTCACTCGCCCTCCCCGGCGCCACCCGCCAGCTCAATCTCGGAAAGGTAGTCAGTAACCGGTCGCAAAGTCTCCGGTCGCATCCGCAACTGGCGGTCGCGCTCAATCGCGGCCGCCCTCTTCTCCTGCGCTGCATTCAGCCGGGTAGCCTCTTCCTGGGCGCGTTCCTTCGCCATGCCCGTCGATACGACAGTCATCACCGAACAGCCAGGTGTGGGATAGCCGACGGCATATGAGCCGTTAGGCAGTGGGCCGATGGGGGTGTGGGTGAGCATAGCGCCTCAATGAGATTGAGGCGGCCAGATGTCCGGCCTGAGCTCATGGAGCGTCAAGCGAGGCTCTTCTTCGACCAATCGTTTGGCCAAGTTGGGACCAACATTGCGCTTTCCTCTCGCCGCCAAGTAGAGATAGTTGGCACTGGTCTCGCATCGGGCAGCTAGAGCATCTCGCTCAGCCGGCTTGGTAGTTTGGAAGTAGGTTTTGAGGTCCATGCCTCAATATATCAATTTGATCTAATTAAATCAATCATTTTGATAGTATATCATTTTGATTTCTTTTATTACCCTTAGAACATGAAAACTACCGCCGAAATCCGTCTTGCCAATGCTCGCCAATTGGCTTCCCGCTTCGAATCGCGGGCCGACTTTGCGCGCGAGCTGGAAATGAGCGACGCATACATGTGGCAAATTTTGGGAGATGTGCCGAAACGAAATATTGGCAATTCCATCGCGCGGCGTATGGAAAAAGCATGTGGCATGAATGAGGGCTGGCTAGATGTGCCTCACGATGAGGCTGAAGTATCGACAGCAAATAGGCCGGAAGCGCAGGACGCTCTGTCGGCAGATGCTCTTCGTGTCGCCAGGGCATTTGACAATCTGGCATCGTCGGCCCAAAAGCGCGCGGTTATCAACTTCCTCAAGGCATTCACAGATCCTAATGATTGAGCTTTTACATCTGGCTTTGCCCCTTGGAGCTGACATATGAGCCGCCTGATTGAATATCGACAATGGCTCCGCATTGATGAGGCGGCAGATTACATAGGGAAGAAATGGGGCGAGCGAATACTCGAAAAGGATGTGCTTCGTTTGGCACTAGATTCCCGCCTGCGCTTATCGGCGATTTTTGGCGTGGGACAGTATGCGCGTGCCTACAAGCTAGTAAGCGAAGAGGTTGCTTCCAACAAGAATTACGAGGGTATTTTTTATTCTCCCTCGGGAGAAACACTCGCCTTGGCCTCAGATATTTTCGAATTGGAAGACGATACACCCTACGATCTGCTGCAAATGAGTGGAGACGCGGTTTCGCTTATAAAGGAATACTCCACACTGAGCGGATATCCACCTCTTCCTCATAACTTATACACCGAAACCGTTGTTTCCGACGGCTACAACTTTTTTCAGCTAACGGAGTTTCCCGATCTCAGCGGGGGTGAGACCCCTTCGCTTTCTGAGTTACCGCGATCAGCTTTGCTTGTGGTTCGTACCAATGAGCTTCGACAATTTCTAAACGAAGTTTCTGTAGAGCCAGGTATAGCTACTCAAACTCAAACGGCGAGTTCCGCGCCTCATCCCACGTCGAAGCCACTAGGAAACAGGGAGCGAGAAACCTTGCTTAAAATAATCTTGGGGATGGCAATCAAAGGGTATGCCTACGACCCAGACGCCAAAAGAAGTTCCATCGCCAAAGAGATATCAGAAGACCTGCAAAAGTTAGGGATGTCGATTGATGATGACACAGTTAGAAATCATCTGAATCGTGCCAAAGACATCTTCGGCAAGCCGAATTCGGAGAAATAAAACCGAATTCGGCCACATGTAGGTCCTTCGCCCCCAACATCTGGCCGTGTTAAAAAGACGGCCAGGAAATTCCCCGCAGAAACCAATTCCCTGGCCGAATATATCTTTTTGATTTACTTTTATAAATCATTTTGATATATTTTCCTTGCACTCAACCCGGCCAGAGGAATTTATGCCCCAACTTCAACAAGATCACATCCTGTCGACAGGCATGAGCACCGTCTCTGACCTCAGAGACATCCTGCGTGCCATCAGCCGACTCGCAGAGCTTTCCGGCGACTCCGTCATTTCCAAGCTGGCGGAAATCGGCATTCGTTCTGCTACCGACGCCCACAACACCCTCGAATCCGCCGCCGAGAGCGACAAATGAAAAAGCCGCCAAGTGTTCGAGCACTTGGCGGCTTGATGAAACCCACCCTGTCAGGAGTTAATTTCATGAGCAGAAATAGTAACACAGGCGCGCCCGGCGTCAAGGCAGTAGCGATTGCCACCGGCTCAACCAAACCAGAGGCACGTCCCAAAGACGCCGGCTATCTGGCCCACCAGGCGGAGACGCTTGCTCAGCAACTGGAAATCCTCCATGTTTTTGCGTTTCAAAACCCGGAATCGTGCAATCCCGCCCTGGCGGGCGCCATCGGTCTGGCTCTCAATGCTGCTGCCAGCTTGAGCCACGAACTCGACGTGCTGGAGGCGGCACAATGAAAACCTCCGCTGCCATCCTCTCCCATCCTGCATTCGACCGTCCCAAGGTGGTCAATCCAGTTTTCCGAGGCAAAAAGAAAGGCTGCATCAGTCTGGGTACTGAGCGCCGTCGGCGCCGCGCCATTGCTCTCTGGGCACTCCGTGCGTCCGCGATTTCGCTGGGAGCGGAAAAATGAAGCAGCCACGTGCTCATACCAATTCTCGCGAGCTGCAGGACGCCATCTATCAAATCCGCGTCGCGCTCGAAAACATTCAGCCAGAGGCGCCTGTCACGCCCGAAGATTCCAAGGCGCTGGACGATCTGCTCCCTCTGATCGCCCGGGCCCTCCCCGGCACGCTGAATATCGTCATCACCGGTGAGCGTGCCAAACGCTTCCACTGGACGCTCAGCGACATGACCGATATCAACGTCTCGCTCGAATCATCGGTCACTATGTTCCCCGACCAGCACAGCCTGGAGCCAGGCCAGATCCATCCTGCCATTGCGGTCGAAGCATTTTCGGCTGGCATGTCCAAGCGACTTGATCTGCTGCTGGCGATCCTTGCGAACGAGGAAAAGCCGGAAGTTGCCAATGGCCGCTGATCGTGCCACCAACTTACCCAAGTGCCTGCGATTTCGCACCGTCAAAGTGTCGACTTACGCTGACGCCAGGGAGGAGAGGAAATACATATGGCGCGAACTACTCACCAGAATTTTGTACGAGCTTGGTGTGTGCTCGCAGCAGCACTTCCAATTCGTTTTTGCTTGTGACCACAGAACCTACGCGCAGATGAGCTTTGCGCACCCGGTCGATGGATGGAATGTGCCTCGCAGCGTTGTATTCCTTCAGGGCTGTGAGCGTATATGCTACTTCCCGCTGCAACGGAAAAAATTGCTCAAAGAGCTTCGGAGTGAGCTCCTTTCGTGTGATGGTGCGAATCATGTCCAAAAGGGTTTCCGCTCTTTCAGTTCCAATGCGCTGAAAGTACTTCTCGTCATGAGCCTCCTCAAGCTTTCTAGCGATATCGCTCAACGAACTGTAAACGTAGCAGGCCATATTGAAGCAGATGGATGCCATTTCGGCATTCGCGACCAGTTTGTCCCTGTTTCTCGTACGTTCAGCACTCCGAATTTGATGTCGGGTTCCAAACCATGCACCAATAATTGCAGCGATCGATCCGACGGCTTGAATCCACGCGGCACCAACTTCGGATTTCATCCTGGGAAACAATCCAAATATAAGAAGCGCTGTCCCCAACAAAATAACCGCGACAACGCATGCTTGAAGCACGCGCAGAAAATCCTTTTCCATAATTTCCCCCTGTTTTTTGAAGTGATCGTAGCATGTTGCGATTTTCACCACAGAAAATCCTCGCCTTGCCAAAGATGGACCTTCCATGGACCGCGATGAAGCGGCCCTGACCCTACAAGAGGTGGCCACCCGCCTGAAGCTGTCTTACAGCACCGTCTTCGCCATGCGCGAACAAATTGGATTCCGCCTTCCGGGATCTCGTGTGTGGCGCGTCTGGCCTTCCCGCCTTGCAGAACTCAGCGAGAAACGCAACAATGTGACCCGGCTACCGCTGCGGGTTGCAGGAGAAAACAATTGCCAATCCGCAAAAATCCCTCTTCCGGCATCTGGTGGATTGATATCCGCACGCCAGGCGTCCCGCGAATTAGACGCTCTTCTGGCACGACGGACAAACAAGCCGCGCAAGAACTCCACGACAGAGTAAAGGCCGACCTGTGGCGTTCCACCAAGCTGGGCGAGGAACCTGACCACACCTTTGACGAAGCCGCACTGGGCATGCTGAAACTAGCGGAAGGCCAGAGCGACTATGAATCAAAAGTGAGGCACGTGCAGTATTGGCGCGCCGCCCTTGGGGCTTCGACCCCGATCCGCTCTTTAACCGCCGGCAACATCCTCCAGAAGCTGCCAACGCACACCACGCACAAGCACCGCAAGGCCAAGCCCGTATCGGCCGCCACGAAGAATCGGTACCTGGCCACCATCAAGCGGATTTTGACGCTGGCCACAGAGTGGGGATGGATCAGCCGCCCACCGAAACTGAGCAAGTTCCAGGAGCCAGACAAGCGGGTACGCTTCGAATCCAAGCCAGTCATCAAGGCTCTGATCGACGCGATTTCCATTGAATGGATGCGCGACATTGCACTTGTGGCGGTGACCACCGGCATGCGCGCGGACGAACTACTTTCTTTGGAACCAAAGAGCGTGGATCTGCCGAACCGCAATGCCTGGGTGATCGCTGAAGAGGCCAAGTCCGGATATGCCCGGGCCGTGCCGCTCAATGCCGACGCGCTTGCAGTGATTGCGCGCCGGCTGAAAACGGCACAGCAGTATGTTTTCGAGCGGGCAACGAAGGACGGCAAACCCGCCAAAATCAGCCAGATCGATGACAGGTGTTTCAAGCGGGCCTGCTCCTCGGTGCAGATCACGGACTTTCGGTTTCACGATCTTCGCCACACCTGGGCATCGTGGCACGTCCAGGCCGGGACGCCTCTGCTGGCGCTCAAAGAGCTGGGCGGATGGGAGACATTGGACATGGTGCAGCGCTATGCCCACCTGGCTCCCTCCCACCTGGCGCACCACGCAGAAACGGTCACGTTTTGGTCACAGCAGGAGGCAGAAACAAAAACACCACTCCGAAGAGTGGTGTAAATGCCTGATTTCTCAGTGTTTTTTGGTGGCCCCCCCGTGAGTCGAACACGGCACCAACGGATTATGAGTCCGCTGCTCTAACCAAGCATGAGCTAGGGGGCCAAAAAATCAGCCGGCGATTTTAACATCTTCGCCGGCCAATTCTGACACCCTTCTATCAGTTCCCTTCGAGGAAGCTCTTCAGCTTGTCCGAACGGGAGGGGTGACGCAACTTGCGCAATGCCTTGGCTTCGATCTGGCGGATACGCTCGCGGGTCACGTCGAACTGCTTGCCCACTTCTTCCAGCGTATGGTCGGTCGACATCTCGATGCCGAAACGCATGCGCAGGACCTTGGCTTCACGTGGGGTCAGCGAATCCAGGATGTCCTTGACCACGTTGCGCATCGAGGCGTGCAGCGCTGCATCGGCCGGGGCCAGCGTGTTGTTGTCCTCGATGAAGTCGCCCAGATGGGAATCGTCGTCGTCACCGATCGGCGTTTCCATGGAGATCGGCTCCTTGGCGATCTTCATGATCTTGCGGATCTTGTCTTCCGGCATTTCCATCTTGATCGCCAGGGTTGCGGGATCCGGTTCGGCACCGGTTTCCTGCAGGATCTGACGCGAGATGCGGTTCATCTTGTTGATCGTCTCGATCATGTGCACCGGGATACGGATGGTGCGCGCCTGGTCGGCGATGGAGCGGGTGATGGCCTGACGGATCCACCAGGTCGCATAGGTCGAGAACTTGTAGCCGCGACGATATTCGAACTTGTCCACTGCCTTCATCAGACCGATGTTGCCTTCCTGGATCAGGTCCAGGAATTGCAGGCCACGGTTGGTGTACTTCTTGGCGATCGAGATCACCAGACGCAGGTTGGCCTCGGTCATTTCACGCTTGGCCATGCGCGCCTTCTTTTCACCGGCGCCCATCTTCTTGTTGATCGCGCGCAGGTCCGGCAGCGGCAGTACCACGCGTGCCTGCAGGTCGATCAGCTTCTGCTGCAGTTCCTTGATGGCCGGGACGTTACGGCTCAGCACGGTGCTGTAGTCGTGGTTGGCGGCGACTTCGCCGTCCACCCAGTCCAGGTTCACTTCATTGCCGGGGAAGACCTTGATGAAGTGGGTACGCGGCATGTTGCACTTGTTGACGGCCACATCCAGGATCTGGCGCTCGACGGTACGCACTTCGTCCACCTGCGCACGCAGGGTGTCGCACAGCTTCTCGACGACCTTGGCGGTGAAGCGGATGCCCAGCAGTTCGTTGGAAATGATTTCCTGCGCCTTGACGTAGGGCTTGGAGTTGTAGCCTTCCTTCTCGAAGGCCTTGCGCATGTTCTCGAACTGGGTGCCGATGACGGCGAACTTGCCCAGCGCGTCGCGCTTCAACTGTTCCAGCTGTTCGGCGGAGAAGCCGGCTGCACCGGAACTGCTGTTCTCGGCTTCCTCTTCTTCGTCTTCTTCCTCGTCTTCTTCCTCTTCCTCGTCGTCCTCGTCGGAGTCGGAAGCGGCGGCGTCGACCTGTTGCTCGCTCTCGTTGGGATCGACCAGGCCGTCGACGATTTCGTCGACCTTGATCTCGTCCTTGGAGATGCGGTCAGCCGCGACCAGAATCTCGGCGATCGTGGTCGGGCAGGCAGAGATGGCCTGGATCATGTCCTTCAGGCCGTCTTCGATGCGCTTGGCGATCTCGATTTCGCCTTCGCGGGTCAGCAGTTCGACCGAACCCATTTCGCGCATGTACATGCGGACCGGGTCGGTGGTGCGACCGAAGTCGGAATCGACGGTGGACAGCGCCGCTTCGGCGGCCGCTTCGGCGTCGTCATCGCTGGCGACGTTGGCCACGTTGTCCGACAGCAGCAGGGTTTCGGCGTCAGGGGCGTGCTCGTAGACCGAGATACCCATGTCGCTGAAGGTACCGATGATGCCTTCGATGGCTTCCGGATCGACGATGTTCTCGGGCAGGTGGTCATTGATTTCCGAGAACGTCAGGAAACCGCGTTCCTTGCCCAGCTTGATCAGGGTCTTGAGCTTCTGGCGACGACGCTCCAGCTCTTCTTCGCTGGCTTCGGTGTCGGAAGAGAAGGCATCCTTCAACAGGGCCTTTTCCTTGGCCTTGCGGTCCTTGGCCTTGGCCTTGTCGGCGGCCTTCAGTTCAGTACGCTCGATGGTATTGAGCGCGGCGACTTCGTCGCTCTCCGGCTGGAATTCCTTGGGCTTGCGGCCACGGCGGCCCGGCACCTTGACGCTCGGCAGCACATAGCCGGACGTGTCGATGGCTGCCAGGGCGGCAGCATCAGTGGTTTGACTTACGCTCGACGCGGCAGTCGCGCTCACGTCTTTGCCTTCGACCTGTGCGGCTTTGGTGGTCTTGGCGGTCTTGGTTTCGGGTTTCTTGGTGGTCACGGAGGTCTTCGTCGCTTTCACAGAAACCGCTTGTTCGGCGGCTTGAGGTAACTTGTTGGCTGGCGTTGCAGTACCCTTGGGGGCTGCGGCGCGGGCCGGCTTGGCGGCAGTTGTCTTGACTGCCGTCTTTTTCGGCGTCGCTGCTGCTGCAGTCTTTGCCGTGGGTTTTACGGTGCTGGCTGCCGTCGCAGTCCCCTTGACTGGCGATTTGGCGGCCACCGCCTTGGTAGGCTTGGCAACGGCGGTCGGTTTTACCGCCGTTGCCGGCTTGCTGCTCTTTGCCGACACTGCTGGAGTTTTCGCGGGTTTCTTCATTGCATTTGCCATAGAATCAACTGCCAATTGAGAATTCACTCATTGCGCCAATCAAGTCATGCTAATGATGCAACTCCGGTACCGGTTTCCCGGTAGACTCCGGCTGCACGCGCAACGTTCCTTTTTACCGGCGGGCCATCGATCCTGGAGGGCAGGCAGTCTTGCCACTCCCGATCCGGCAGTCGATACCGCTGTCTGCCGGCCTTCATCCCGATGCGCCGGGCGAAGGCATGGTGCCGCAGGGTGGGGATGCAAGAGCCATCCGGCGGAACTAAAGCCCTATAGTATAGCACAGATGGGGCTCTTTTCTCCGGGATCAAGCCGCGATATTCGGCTGTTCACCGGCCATCCGGCGGGCAAATCACGGCAATTTGCATGGCTTTACCGTGTTTTCCAACTACTTGCCCTGTCAGCTCCTGCCTACCTTCCATCGTTGACCAGGGTCATCGATGTCCATCCTCCTGTTTCAAGCGCGTCGCCTTTGCCGGCAACGGCTGCCTATCCTCATCCTGCCACGGCGGCACCGCCGGTCTGACGCTTGAGCCATTCCTTACGCTGCATCAGCTCACGGTAGCGGTTGCGCTCTTCCTCGGTGCGCAGGTTGGAGGTCACCAGCATCTGCATCTCCTCGTCGAGGGCGCGGATCCTGGCCTGGCGGATGGCGCCGGCCATCTCGGCCCGCACCACGTCGAATTCGGATTCCGATTCGGCCGCGATTTCCGCGATCATCGAATCGAACTCGGGGCCACCCTCGCGCAAATGCTCGACCAGGGCAGCGAAATTGGCCTGCTCGCCCATGCCCTGAGCAACGCCGACCAGGTGACCGAGCATCTCGGCCTGGTCCGGGGCGATGCGGGCGATGGCTTCCAGCGCACCGGCATCGAGATCGGCCGACAGCTGCGGATGGGCCACCAGCAAACGCATGATCTGGCGCTCCAGGCCCACCGGCGCAGTGCGCTTGCTGCGCGGTGGCGCAGCGCGTACGCGGGCAACCGGCTTTTCCAGTTCAAACAATGCTTCCAGCTCGGCCGGGGTTGACTGCGTGGCCTGGGCAACGCTGCGTACGATCTGCAAGCGCAAGGACGAGGCCGGCAGCGCCTGCAGCATGGGCTTGGCCGCAAACTGGGCGTGGGCACGGCCCTCCGGGGTGCGCAGGTCGTTCTCGCCGATGATTTCCCGCAGCAGGAACTGCGACAGCGGCAGCGCTTCGCGGATCTGTTCCTCGAAGGCCGGTGCGCCCATCTCGCGCACGTAGCTGTCGGGATCATGCTCCTTGGGCAGGAACAGGAACTTGATGATCTTGTTGTCCGAGGCATGCGGCAGACAGGCTTCCAGCGCACGGCGCGCGGCACGGCGGCCGGCATTGTCGCCGTCGAAGCTGAAGATCACCTGGTCGGTCTGGCGCACCAGCTTTTGCACGTGGATGGGCGTGCAGGCGGTCCCCAGCGTGGCCACGGCCTGCGGGAAACCCAACTGGGCCAGCGCCACCACATCCATGTAGCCTTCGGTGACCAGTGCATAACCGGCTTCGCGGATCGCCTGGCGTGCCTCGAACAGGCCGTACAGTTCGCTGCCCTTCTGGAACAGCGGGGTTTCGGGCGAATTCAGGTACTTCGGTTCGCCGCCATCCATCACGCGGCCGCCAAAGCCGATCACCTGGCCCTTGGTATTGCGGATGGGGAACATGACGCGACCACGGAAGCGGTCGTAACGCTTGCGATGCGCCCCACCCTCTTCACTCTTGTCGATGACCAACCCTGATTCGACCAGGGCCTCGTTCTCGTAGTCGGGGAAGACCTGGCGCAGGCTGTCCCACTCGTCCGGCGAATAGCCCAGGCCGAAGCGGGCAGCGATCTCGCCGGTCAGACCCCGCCCCTTGAGGTAGTCAATGGCTGGCTGGGCGCCGCGCAACTGGTGCCGATAAAAATCATTGGCGCGCGTCATCACATCCGACAAGGCCATGCTCTTGGCCTGCTTTTCCTGGCGCTGGGCCAGGGGAATGCTGTCTTCGCGCTCGGGCACCACCATGCCCACGTTCTGGGCCAGATCCTTGACCGCTTCCACAAAGCCCATGCCGGAATATTCGATCAGGAAACTGATCGCGGTACCGTGCGCGCCACAGCCGAAGCAGTGATAGAACTGCTTGGTCGGGCTGACGGTGAAGCTGGGCGACTTCTCGTTGTGGAACGGGCACAGGCCCATGAAGTTGGCGCCCCCCTTCTTCAGTTGCACGTAACGTCCCACCACGTCGACGATGTCGACGCGGTTGAGCAGGTCCTGGATGAACGACTGTGGAATCACCTGGGCGACGGGACGAGTTTACGGGGCGAGTGGCAAAAAGACCGGCAGTGCGATCAGGCAGCCAGCGCGGCCTTGACCAGCGCGGACACCGCCGTCATGTCGGCGCGACCGGCCAGCTTGGGCTTGAGCACGCCCATGACCTTGCCCATGTCCTGCGGACCGGCAGCACCGGTGGCAGCCACGGCGGCCTGCACCTCGGCCTTGATCTCCTCATCCGACAGGCTGGCCGGCATGTAGGTGGCCAGCACCGCCAACTCGGCCTTTTCGATGTCGGCCAGGTCCTGGCGACCACCGGCTTCGAACTGGGAAATGGAATCCTTGCGCTGCTTGACCATCTTGTCGATGATGGCCAGCACGTGGGCGTCGGTCAGTTCGACGCGTTCATCGACTTCCTTCTGCTTCATCGCGGCGGTCAAGAGGCGGATGGTGCCCAGCTTGCCCATTTCCTTGGCGCGCATGGCGGCCTTCATGTCTTCCGTGATCTGCTCTTTCAAACCCATGGGGTACTCCGAAGATGAGGTGGATGAGTATTCTGCAATCTGGCGCCATCCCGCATCCAGTGTTCCAGGCGGCAACTGCGACGGCCTGTCATAGGATCGTAGAACATGGATGGGCTTATCGCCAGCCCGAATCGCTGCCTTTGCTTCATATCTGGGGTTTCGAAGAAGAAAATCCAGGACAGGCAGACTCAGACGGCAAACCAGAGAATAAATGAGAAAAAATGCGAAAACCCGCTGCGGACCAACACCGGAGCGGGTTTACACATCGGCCGCACGAAGGCGCGGCAGAAAATTCTTAGTACAGCTTCTTCGGCAGCTGTTGGCTACGGATGCGCTTGTAATGACGCTTCACGGCAGCAGCCAGCTTGCGCTTGCGCTCAGCAGTCGGCTTTTCGTAGAACTCGCGTGCGCGCAGTTCGGTCAGCAGACCGGTCTTCTCGATGGTGCGCTTGAAGCGACGCATTGCAACTTCGAACGGCTCGTTCTCTTTAACGCGAATAGTGGTCATGTAAATTCAAACCAAAAAGGTTAGGTTGGATTAGCAAAGAAAGCGATTGTAGCAGTACTGGCACCCGATTGGAAGGCCAAACGTGGCATTTTTTCCACCCTCCCCGTAAAAAACGGATAAGAATCAGACACTTATCACAGTCAAGATGATGCTTCACCTGAAGTCAAGGCCGGGGGGCGAAAATTCCACCCGAACCTGCTCTCCCCTTTGCTTCCTCGCTCATACCGCGGACCCGGCCGCCACTCCCGAGGCCCAGGCCCACTGGAAGTTGTAGCCGCCCAGCCAGCCAGTGACATCAGTGGCTTCGCCGATGAAATGCAGGCCCGGTACCTTGCTGGCCATCATGGTCTGTTGCGACAACTCCCGGGTATCGACCCCGCCCAGCGTGACCTCGGCCTTGCGATAGCCCTCCGAGCCGCTGGGGACAATCACCCAGCGGTTGAGTGAGTCACCCAGCTTCTTGAGCGCCTTGTCGGGCATGTCGGCAATGCGCGCGCCGGCATCGAAGCCATGGATCTGGAGCCAACCCTCGGCCAGGCGGTTGGGCAGCCATTGCGCGAGCAGGTTGCCCAGGTTCTTCTTGAGCGCCCCCTTGCCTTCGATCAGGGTCTCGGCCACGTCCAGTTGCGGCAACAGGTTCAGCGTCAGCGGCGCGCCTGGCTTCCAGAAGCTGGAAATCTGCAGGATGGCCGGACCGGAAAGACCGCGATGGGTAAACAACAGGTCCTCCAGGAAATAACCACGCTCCTTCTTCACGCCGGTCTCCACTTCCACCTCCAGGGCGATACCGGCCAGTTCCACCAGCGATTGCCAGCCCTTGCCATCGAAGGTCAGCGGCACCAGCCCGGGGCGCGGCTCGATCAGCTTGAGATCGAACTGGCGGGCAATGCGATAGGCGAAATCGGTGGCGCCAATCTTGGGAATGGAGAGTCCACCGGTGGCAATCACCAGGCTCGCCGCCTGGATCTCGCCGGCGCTGGTGGCGATGCGGAACAGCTCGCCGCTCTTGCCGACCTCATGCACCGTGCAGGGCATGCGCCAGCTGACGTTGCCGGTCTCGCACTCGGCCTTGAGCATGGCGATGATGTCTTCGGCCGAATCGTCGCAGAACAGTTGGCCCTTGTGCTTTTCGTGAAAGCCGATGCGGTGGCGCTTGACCAGCCCGATGAAGTCCTGCGGGGTGTAGCGCGACAAGGCGCTGCGGCAGAAATGGGGATTCTGCGAAAGATAATGCTGCGGTCCGGCGCCCACATTGGTGAAATTGCAGCGCCCGCCCCCGGAGATGCGGATCTTCTCGGCCAGCTTGCCGGCATGGTCGATCAGGACCACGCGCCGGCCACGCTGGCCGGCCACGGCGGCGCACATCATGCCGGCCGCGCCGGCGCCGATGACGGCGACATCAAAATGCTTGGGGGAATGGTTGCTCATGCTGGCTCCGGCACGCATCTCGGTGCAGCCCGAGGTCGCTTCAAAAGCCGTGATTGTCGGCGATCCAGCCCCTTCCGCACAAGGCCCGCAATACAACGACCACAACGCAATGACCACAAAGACAAGAGGCCGGCATCTTGCGATACCGGCCTCCGGCCTTCTTGCCGCCCTCCCGCGTGCTCTGCAATCACCCGGGAGGACAGACACCTCAACATCAGCTCCTTGCTGCGGAATTCATGTACACCGGTTATTGGAAATACGGCGGCGGCTCGACGCCCATCCACAACTCCGAAGACAGCCGCATCATGTCATTGAGCGAGCCGCGCTGGGCGAACATCTGGCGCAGCCAGTTGGCGTCCGAGAGCCGGTCATGCGCGATGCGGCGCAGGCGCACGATGGTCTGATGCTCGGCCTCGTTGGCCACGTAGGGCTCCAGCAATTGCAATTGCTGCAGCAGGTGTTCAAAGATGGGCAGCTTGCGCGATTGCGACGGTGTGGCGCCGTGCAGTGCCAGTTGGCCGTTCAGGCCAAATCGGCTGGCCTCGAAACGGTTGAACTGGTACAGCAGGTAGAAATCGTCGCCCACCACGAACGGCCGTTCGGTCAGGATCCAGCGTGCCAGCAGTTGGGCATAGGCACCCAGGTGCGCCGCATGCTCGATGGTCAGGGGCGTATCGCAGACGCGGATTTCCACGGTGCCGTATTCCGGCTTGGGACGGATGTCCCAGTAGAAGTCCTTCATGCTGGCGATGATGCCCATCTGGTGCAATTCATCGTAGTAGGTCTCGAACTCGGCCCAGCGGGTGTGGACCGGGGCCGTACCCGACAACGGGAAAGCGCGTACCACATTGCTGCGCGAGGAATCGAACTTGGTATCGGCACCCTGGTAGAACGGCGAAGCCGCCGAGAGCGCGATGAAATGCGGCACGTAACGCGAGAAGCCGTGCGTGAGGTACAGCGCATCGTCGCCATTCTCCACCCCGATGTGGATGTGCTGGCCGAACACCGTGAAGGTCTTGGCCAGGTAGCCGTATTTCTCGTGCAGGTAATGGAAACGCTCGCTGGGCGTGATGCGCTGTTCATTCCAGTGCTGGAAGGGATGCGCACCACCGCCGGAGACGTCGATGTTGAGATATTGCGCCCCCTTGTTCAAGGCGGCGCGCAAGCCCTTCAACTCCTCGATCAGTTCATCCACACGGGTATGGATACCCGAATTGAGCTCGATCATGCCCTGCGTCATTTCCAGCTTGATCTGCTTTTGCAGGTCGCGCGGCTCGATCCAGTTCAGCAGATCGACCGCGTCGCTGGCCAGGTTGTAGTTGCGGCGGTTGACCAGTTGCAGTTCCAGCTCGATGCCCATGGTAAAGGGCGTGGAGGAACCGAACGGCAGGATGCCGGCGCTGCTCTGCGGACCGGCCACATGGGCCTGGCCGGCAGCGGCGTCTTGTTCATTGCGGATCAGTGTCTCGGTATTCATTCGCGTCCACTCTCTCCAGATTTGATCAGGGCAAACTGTGTCGCCACCGGCCCCAGGAATTCCAGGACCACCATGCTGCCCGCCAGCAGCGGCAGCACATTGGCCGTGGTGTGCGGGTACAGCGAGGACACCGTCTGCATCAGGCCCACGCCGACCTCGGTCATGGGCAGGGTACCCAGCGTGAGCAGCCCGGCCTGGCGCCAGTTCATGCGTGCAAAGCGGGCGAACAGGAAGATGCCCAGCCCCATCGCCAGGAAGCGGGCGGCGATCAGGATCAGCACCGAGAAGCCCAGCAGGCCCAGGTCCGACAGCTTCATCGAGGCCCCCACGGTGACGAAGAGCATCACCACGAACAGCTCATTGGCAACGCCGAATTCCAGCTCCATCAGATCGAACTGGCGATCCAGGTTCTTGGAGAGGATGGCGAAGATCAGCATGGTCAGCATCACCGGCAGGTGCAGCGCATGCGCCACGCCGATGGCCAGCGCGATCACCGAGATCACCAGCACGAACTGCGAGCTGTTCTCGCGACCCAGCAGGCGTGCCAGCGGCATCATCAGCCAATAGGTCAGGTAGGCCAGGACAGCCGAGCCCACCAGCGAATACAGGGTGTGCTGGATCAGCGTGGCCACCGGCGTGCCGGCCTCGTGTGCGATCACCGGCAAGAGCGCATAGGCGGCCAGCACGGCGACGAAGTTGTTCAAGGCCGTCATGGCGGCGAGGCGGCGCGTGACCTGGCCTTCGGCCTTGAGGTCGCGCAATACCACCAGCACCACCGCCGGCGCGGTAGCGATGGCCATCACGCCGCCCAGCAGCGCCATCACCGAATCGGTACCGAACCAGGTCAGCGCGATGCTGACGAAGCCGAAGCACAGCACCGCCGACACGGCCACGGTGATCATCAGCCACTTCTCGCGACGCAGCCAGCCGATGTCGACATAGCGACCCAGCTGATACACCACCAGTGCCACGGCGATGTCGGCAAAGATGTTGGTGACCTTGAGCACTTCGCCCGAAAGCAGGTTGAAGCCGCCCGCACCGAGCAGGAAACCGACCAGCAGATAACCCGTGATGCGTGGCACCCATGGGGACTTGGAAACTACGTAGCCCGCGATCAGCCCGAACAGCAGCAGTCCGCCGAATACCAGCAAGGCATTCCATTGCAGCGTCTGTGCGAGGGTGAAAGACGGAAGAGCCCACTCCATATCTCCTCCTGTGTAACGATTAGGTTTTTTGGAACCGCGCCAGGTGGGGGACCGGACGAGGACCATGCGTGGATCGCATGAGCGTGGATAGCAGGGTCCGCTTGGTTGATGCGAGACTACCCGGCGCCATCGGATCCGGATCGAGCAACGAGAATTTACTAACAAAAAAATCGTCGTCAACAATCACGGAGCACCGAAGATATCACTCTTGCTCTTTGCGATGATCTTTTTTATCTTACAACGGAAAATTTAAACTTCCTGATTTGATGTTTATTGAATTTCTGGAACTTATCCGAAGCGCATGGAGGTGATGACGGTAGTTGGGGGAGCCTCAATGCTCCACCAGCGTACCGTCTGCGGTAATCAGCGCAGACCTGATTCGCATGTCAGAAAAGACCGACACGAGGGCGCTGCGATAGCGCGCCAGTTGCGCGGCGTAATCGGCGCGTTCGCTCTCGAGCAGGCGCCGCTTGTAGTCAAGGACCCAGACTTCATCCTCGAACATCACCACCCGGTCCAGACGCATTACGCCGCTGGTGGAAACGATCTCCATCTCGTTGCGCGCCCAGCGGTGCAGGGCCGGATTGAAGAAACGCTCCAGTAGTGGCTGCGCCAGCACCTGGCGCGCCTGCGCATGCACCACCTGCGCCATCTCCGCCGATACACCGAGCCAGCGCACCAGCACCGGTGGCGCCGGCAGCACCAGGGGCCAGGCCTGGGCATGGGTCAGGCGTTCCAGCAGCGCATGCAGGGCCACGCCTTCGTCGATGGCTTCACTGGCCACCAGGGTGCCGTCCTCGGCCACGACAGCGGGCGTCTCAGCCTCGCCGGAGCCGGCACCGAACAGCGTCAGCGGAACCGGTCGCGGTTCGAACAGCGCCAGCTCGAAGCGTTCTTCCAGCGCTGCCGCCTGCGCACCCTGCACGGCCTCCTCGCTGATCTCACGCACCGGGGCATCGCTGGCGAACAGGCGCTCGTACCAGCTGCCGGCCACCACACCGCCCTCCCCTGCGCCACGGGTGCCGGCCACGCCTGACACCAGCAGCAATTGCTTGGCGCGGGTGACGGCGACGTAGAGCAGGTTCCAGTCTTCCTGCTGACGCAAGGCATCTTCCTCGTCGAACAGGCGCTGACGGGCCGCGCCGCGCTCGCTGCGACGGCCGAAGGCGGAGAAATGCGTCGGCGCGTCCTGGTCCTGCGGCCATTCGCAGAGGACGCCCAGATTGTCTTCCACCGATTCGCTGTGGTTGGCATCCAGGATCGCCACCACCGGCGCCTCCAGCCCCTTGGCGCTGTGTACGGTGAGGATGCGCACGGCATCGGCACTGGCATCCACGCTGGCTTCGTCAGGCGCATCGCCACCAGCACTGCGCTGCAGTACGCGCAACGCGTCGATGAACTTGGGCAGGCTGGGATAACGCCCGGCATCCATGTTCAGCGACAGTTCCACGAAGGCGGCGATATTGCCCAGGGTCTGGCTGCGTGTCAGCGGCGAAGCGTACTGGGCATAGCGCGCGACCAGGTCGCCCTGGTGCAGGATCATGTCCAGCAGATCGTGCACCGGCAGGTGCGGCGCCGCCTGCAGCCAGCGGTGCAGCATGCCCGCCGCCCGCACCAGCGCGGCCGAGGCCACGCCTTCCTGCTGCATGCCCAGCATATGCTGCCACCAGTGGCCACCATCGGCCTGTGCAGCACGACGCGCGATCTGCACCAGATCATCGTCGGCCGCACCGATGATGGGACTCTTGAGAACGTGCGCCAGCGCTCGCGTATCGTTGGGCGTGATGAGGAAGGTCAGCAGCGCGATCAGGTCGGCGATCTCCAGGGACTCCAGCAGACCGCCGCGCTTGTCCGAGATGAAGGGAATGCCGGCTGCGCGCAGGGCGCTTTCGTACGCCGTCAGGTGGCTGCGCTTGCGCACCAGCAGCATGATGTCGCTCCAGCGCATGGGGCGGGTCGACTTGCCGTCCACCACTGGCACCTCGCGGCTGGCCTTGAGCAGCGCCCGCGCCAGCGCCTGTCCCTCCAGCAGGCGACGGGCATCGTCCTCCTCGCCGCGGGCGGTGGTCAGCGGATTGCGCCAGGCGATCACCGGCATCTGGTCGCTTGCAGCGGCTTCTTCCTCGTTGACGTTTTCCGCACCCTCCTCTTGCCGGACCAACGGCAAGCGCCATACCTCGCCCCCATCAAGGCCCAGCGTGGTCTGCTGGGCGAACAGCGGGTTGCCGCCGCGCACGAATGAGCGATTGAGCACCTCGACCACGGCGCTGGCATTGCGTCGCGTCTGGTTGGCGCGCAGCACGGCCGCGCCCTGCGCGCGCAGCAGGTCACGCGCCGCCACGAACACCCGGGGCTCGGCGCGCCGGAAGCGATAGATCGATTGCTTGGGGTCCCCCACCACGAACACGCTCGGTTGCGCCGCATCGCCGCCATAGGCGCGCAGCCAGGAGCGCACGATGCTCCATTGCAGCGGGTTGGTGTCCTGGAATTCGTCCAGCAGGATGTGCTTGTAGCGGGCATCCAGCCGGGTCTGCAGGTAGGCGGCACTGGCCTCGTCGTTGAGCAGGCGATAGGCTTGCCATTCGAGGTCGGCAAAGTCCAGCACGCGCTGTTCCGATTTCACTTCCTGATAGCTGTCCAGATAGGCAGGGCCGGCGCGGAAGAGGGCGCGGTTGAGCTGCAGCACCTGCTTTTCCTTGCTGCGTCCCTGCAGCGTGCGCAACGCGCCGCCGACCGCGTTGAATTCGCTGTCGAAGGCCTCCAGCGCGGCATCCTCGCCCACCTGAAAATGCTGCACCAGTGCCGCCAGCAGGGATTTCACCTTGCCGTTCTTGCGCGGCTTTTCCTTGTCGTCGAAGAACTGGCTGTACAGCGCGTCGAAGTGCGCCAGCGCCGGGCCGGCCGTCAGCGCCGATTCGATGGCCACGGCCCGGGTCTTGTTGGCGGCGCCGCCCTGCCCCAGCAGGATGGCGATGCGACTGGCGCGTTCCACCAGGGCAGATTCATCCCACAATGACAGTCGCGCATCGCGCAGCGCATCCTCGCCGCACAGGGCTTGCAGCCACAGCAGCGGGGTCGGCACGTCGATCTCTTCACTGTCGTCGCCATCGTGCTGGGTCGCGGCCCACCATTCGGCGCGCTTGTCGATGAAGGCATCCAGCAACTGACGGGCATTGAAATCGCCCGCCAGCTCATACAGCTCCAGCAGCGCAGCCTTGATGCGCTCGCCCTCGGGGTTGCGCAGCTTCTGCATGAAGCGGCGATAGGCTTCGTCCAGCAGCTCACCATTCTTCTCGGTCAGGGTATAGCCATGCGGCACGCCCGAGGCCAGCGGTGCGATCTGCAACAGGCGCGCAAACCAGCTATGGAAGGTGTCGATGGACAGGCTCTGTTCGGACGACAGGATGCGCTCATACAGGCCGCGCGCCACCGGCAGCAACCGCGGCAGATCGACCTCGGCCACGCCGCGTTCGCGCAGCAGCGCAGTGGTCCCGGCCTCATCGGCCAGCGCCAGTTCATGCAACAGTTCCATCAGGCGTTCGCGCATTTCCTGCGCGGCCTTGCGGGTGAAGGTGATGGCCAGCAGTTCAGGCGCCTGGGCGCCGGAGAGCAACAACCGCAGCATGCGCGCCACCAGCAGCCAGGTCTTGCCGCTGCCGGCGCAGGCCTCCACCACCACCGAGTGACGCGGATCGCAGGCGGCGCGGGTGAACTGGGCGGCCTCGACGGCACTGCCGTCGATCTCGTAGGCCGCCGGTACGGGCTTGCTCATTTCGCCGGCGCTCACAGCCAGGCTCCCTTGCGGCACAGGCCGCGCATGTCACAGTACTGGCACACCGATTCGATGCCATTGGCCGGTAGCGGCGCACCCTGCGCCACTTGCTGCAGGGTGGTGGTGATCTGTTGCTTGAGCATCTCTTGCTTGCGTAGGAAATCGGGCGCGGCGGCGTCGCCGGTCTTCTTGTCGGCACCCAGTTCAAGGGCCACGTAATGGGCGTGCTCTATCGCGCCGCCGGCCAGCAGGCCATAGAAGGCCAGTTGATGATCGTCCTCTTCCTTGACCTTCTGCCGGAGGCTGGCGACGCTGCGGGTCTTGTAGTCCAGCAGGGCGCGCTCGCCCTGCGCATTCTGATCCACCCGATCCAGGCGACCATACAGTTCGATGCCGCCATCCTGCCAGGACAGCGCTTGCGACTGCGACTGCTCGCCGAAGACGAACTGCCAGCCATCGGCCTCGCGTTCATTGGCCCAGAGCAGGTAGGCCGGCATCACCTTCTGCCAGCGCGCGTGGAAGGCCAGTGCTGCCGGGTGACGCTGCATCTCGCGCTGGAACACCTCTTCCGAGATGCCGGCCAGCAGACCGGGGCGCGCCACCAGTGGCGTGGCGTGCTCGCGCAGGTGGGCATGGTAGCGATGCAGGATCTCGTGCAGCCAGCTGCCGTAGTCGCGTTTTTCGGGCAGGTCGGAGAGCTCGTCCATCACCGCCACGCGCAACATGCGCGCCGCGAAGAACTGATAGGGGCAAGCCAGGAAACTGCCGAAGCCGCTGGCCGACAGGGTGGACGGCAACAGCTCCGGCGCGCTCGGGGCCGGCATGGAGGAGCGCTGCGCCTGCAGCTTGCGCAGCGGTGCCTGCCAATGCACCCTGCGCAACGGCGCCATGCCCTGCTGCGCCAGCTTCAGTTCCAGGCGCTGTATCCAGGGGCTGACCGGATTGGGTTCGCCGTCCTGGTGGGTCTGCCAGCACAGCACGACTTCGGGATTCACACATAGCAATTCGGTCAGGTCGCGCAGTTGCTGGCGCTGGCGCTCGGCGCGCGTGACCAGGCTCAGCTCGCGCCGCACGGCATTGGAAAAGAACAGCGTTTCCTGCGGCGGCGATGGCAGGTGCGCGGCATCGGCACCGATCACCAGCACCGCATCGAAACGCCGCAGGCGGGCGCCGTTGAGCGGCAGCATCACCACCCGCCGGTCCTTGATGGGCGGCATGTACGAGGTCGCATCCAGGCGCAGGTTCAGCAGAGCGCGCCATTCGGCAAAGGAGAAACTGTCTTCCAGGCCGCCTTGCCCGGCGGCGATATCGTCCAACATCAAGAGGCATTGTTCGCCCGCGCCATCGTCGCGTAGCGCGCTCTCCATACCCAGGGCCTGGCACAGGGCGCGCTGTGTGTCACACCATTGCGCCAGGGTCTTGCGACCGCCGAAACGGGCAGCCTGGCGCGCCAGCAAGGTGATGCATGCGAGGTCGGCGCCATCCTCCGCCTGCGCGAAGGCCGATTGCAGGGCCTGCCAGTCGCCGGCGATGTTGGCGCGACGCAGGCGGGCTTCGATGCGCATGACCTGATCGGCGCGACTGGGGTCATCAGGAAAGACGAAGGGCGACTTCAGCAAGTCCAGCAAGGCATTGGTCTCGCCACG
Organism: Herbaspirillum sp. AP02; assembly: GCF_015767275.1. Lineage (GTDB taxonomy): Bacteria > Pseudomonadota > Gammaproteobacteria > Burkholderiales > Burkholderiaceae_D > Herbaspirillum. The sequence goes on along the minus strand of NZ_JADWMY010000002.1, from coordinate 347,678 downwards.
GGCCGATACCAGATCGTTCCAGGCTGCCAGCGCGGCAGCGGCGCGGGTGGTCGAAAGCTTCCAGCCGGTCTCGTCGGCCACGGCCACTTCGGCGCGTTCCAGCAGTGCCCGCAGGCGACGCGCAGTGACCCGATCCTGGGCGACGATGGCGATCTCGCCCTTGCCCTGCTCCAGCCAGCGCAGCACGATCTGTGCACTCTGCACGGCCGCGCTCTCCAGGTCCGGCGCCGGGCATAGCAGCGGTAGGGGGAGCGGCAGCGCGGGCCCATCGGCCGGCGCGGCGGCAGGCTCCGGGAAGGGTGGTGGGACACCCTCATCGTCGGCCACCAGTTCGTCCCATGCCGACAGATAAACCGGATGCAATGGCGCGATGGCCTGGCGACTCCAGTCCAGGGTCACGATGCGTACCGGCTGGCGCTTGGCATAGGTGTTCAGGAAGGCCGCATCCAGCGGCTCCGGTGCGGTCGGACTGACCCACACCAAGGGCAGGCTGGCACGTTCGGCGAGGGCCAGCATGGCATCGAAACGCTGCACGATGCGGTCATTGGCATCCAGCTGGGTCTTCCAGACCTGCCACACCAGCGCGGCCTCGTCAGACAACATGCCATGCGCCGACGGTGCCAGCGGCTCCAGCAGTTGGGCCAGGGCCTGCGCCCAGCGGCCGACGGCAGCCTGCTCGCCCTCGGCGCTGGCGCGAATCTCGGGCAGCAGCGCCAGCGTCAGCTCGTCCGACAGCGCCAGCAGGGTATGGGCCAACGGCAAGAGATCGGCATTGCGGCGCGCGGAAAACATCTTCTTCAGCCAGCCGTGCTCACGCAACTGGGCGTAGAGCTGCATGAGGCGTTCACTCTCGGACGGCGGTACGCTCTCGCCCGGGACCTGCATGGCCAGCAAGCCCGCGAGGGTATTGATGCGCGGCGCGATAAAGGGCCGGCGCAGTTCACGTGCCAGCGCGGCCTTGAAGTTCTGCGCATGGGAAAACGCCGGCACCATCAGTTGCACATCCGAGAAATCCAGTGGCGCAGCGGCCTGCGTCTCGATGCCCAAGGCCTGGCCCAGTGGCTGGCCCTCGCGCAGCAGCAGGCGCACGGCCTGTTGCCAGAAGTCGGGAGTGGGAGCGATCGGGACGGTGGCTGACAGCATGCGTTCTCGAGATGGGATCATGGCGATTGGAAGGACAAGGGCGCCAGGTCAGGCCAGGTCGGCTCAACAGGAGGCGCCTCCCAGGGCTGGCAGCGATTGTATTTTTCTCTCGAACCAAGAGGTATTTTCAATCGTGGCATGCCCTGGACTGCTGCGCATTGTATGCCAGCAGGTGCTGCCGCTCCCGCATTTTTTGCTGCCTGATCGCCTGCAAAGCCGCGTCGGTACTCGACGGCCAGCCTGTGACCAGCGTGAGGACGAGACACAACAAGGCCAGGCTCCTGCGCCTACACATTCCCTCAAAATGGGTTATGATTGTTCCTGTACCCCGCCGCTTACCCCTGCCGCGCTTCAAATACAACTTGAATCGGCGCGCAACGACTCCACGTAGACCAAGCAACTCCGGAAGCGTTGATGGCTCACGCCAGGCATGATGGTATGTGTCCACCGGCGCTAATTGACTACTTACTAGACCTCCCTCATACCGAGGAAATGCCATGAGCGAACATATCAAACATATTACCGACGCCTCCTTCGAAGCCGACGTGCTGAAGTCCGACAAGCCCGTGCTGGTTGATTTCTGGGCCGAATGGTGCGGTCCCTGCAAGGCTATCGCCCCGATCCTGGAAGAAGTCGCCAAGGAATACGACGGCAAGCTGCAGATCGCCAAGCTGGATGTGGATTCCAACCAGGCCATCCCGGCCAAGTTCGGCATCCGCGGCATCCCCACCCTGATCCTGTTCAAGAACGGTGCAGCTGCAGCCCAGAAGGTCGGCGCACTGGCCAAGGGCCAACTGGTTTCGTTCATCGACAGCAACATCTGATGTAATATCCGACGGCGGCGCGCTCGCGCTGCCGTCCGCCCGACAGGCCGGGCTTGACCCCAGACTCACACCACGCAATTCCCTCCCCCACCTTTATTTATCCCGTCCCGGGACACTCATATGCACTTATCAGAACTAAAAGCGATGCACGTCTCTGCCTTGCTGGAAATGGCAATCAGCCTGGACATCGAGAACGCTGCGCGCCTGCGCAAACAGGAGTTGATGTTTGCCATCCTGAAGAAGCGCGCAAAATCAGGAGAACAGATTTTTGGCGACGGCGCCCTGGAAGTGCTGCCTGACGGCTTTGGCTTCCTGCGCTCGCCCGACGCCAGCTACATGGCGTCCACCGACGACATCTATATCTCGCCTTCGCAGATCCGCCGCTTCAACCTGCATACCGGCGACTCAATCGAAGGTGAAGTGCGCACGCCCAAGGATGGCGAGCGCTATTTCGCCCTGGTCAAGGTCGACAAGGTCAACGGCGAACCGCCGGAAGCCTCCAAGCACCGCATCCTGTTCGAAAACCTCACGCCGCTGCACCCCAACAAGCTCCTGCAGCTTGAGCGCGACATGCGCGGCGAGGAAAACATCACCGGCCGTATCATCGACCTGATCGCCCCGGTCGGTCGTGGCCAGCGCGGCCTGCTGGTGGCCTCGCCCAAGTCGGGCAAGTCGGTGATGCTGCAACACATTGCCCACGCCATCACCACCAATCATCCGGACACCGTGATGATCGTGCTGCTGATCGACGAACGTCCGGAAGAAGTGACCGAAATGCAGCGCTCGGTGCGCGGCGAAGTGGTCGCCTCCACCTTCGACGAACCGGCCACGCGCCACGTGCAGGTCGCCGAGATGGTGCTGGAAAAGGCCAAGCGCCTGGTCGAAATGAAGAAGGATGTGGTCATCCTGCTGGACTCGATCACCCGTCTGGCACGCGCCTACAACACCGTGATCCCGGCCTCCGGCAAGGTGCTGACCGGCGGTGTCGACGCCAACGCCCTGCAACGCCCGAAGCGCTTCTTCGGCGCCGCGCGTAACGTCGAGGAAGGCGGCTCGCTGACCATCATCGCTACCGCCCTGATCGAAACCGGCTCGCGCATGGATGACGTGATCTTTGAAGAATTCAAGGGTACCGGCAACATGGAAGTCCACCTGGAGCGCCGCCTGGCAGAAAAGCGCGTCTACCCGGCCATCAACCTCTCCAAGTCCGGCACCCGCCGTGAAGAACTGCTGATCAAGCCCGACCAGCTGCAAAAGATCTGGGTACTGCGCAAGCTGATGTACGACATGGATGAAATCGAGGCGATGGAATTCATCCTCGACAAGATGAAGTCCACCAAGAACAACGCCGAGTTCTTCGACATGATGCGTCGCGGCAACTAAGCGCATCGCTGCAATACCCGCTGAAACGGCATGCCTGTTCGCAGACATGCCGTTTTTCATTGTGCCGCGAGCAACAGCATCCTCGCCAATGATCCCGAAAAACCACGCCGGGACCCGCCAGGGCTACGCATACCTTGACCCAAGCCCCTGATTTGATTGTATAATTTCGGACTTTTCCAAACCGGCAAGTGATCATCAATCGGGTCAAGAAGCAGGGCGACCGACGAAGTGGCGATTGGCTACCAAACTACTCTTGAGGCAATCATGAAAGAAGGCATCCACCCGGATTACCGCGAAGTCCTGTTCCACGACATGTCGAACGACTTCAAGTTCGTTACCCGCTCCACCATCGGCACTCGCGAAACCGCTGAGTTCGAAGGCAAGCAATATCCCCTGGTGAAGATCGAAGTTTCCTCCGAATCGCACCCGTTCTACACCGGCAAGCACAAGATCGTCGACACCGCTGGCCGCGTCGAGAAGTTCCGCCAGAAGTTCGGTTCCGTCGGTTCGAAGACTGCTGTCTCGAAGGCGTAATCAGCACTTCCCTCAAAAAAGGCAGCTCCGGCTGCCTTTTTTGTTTTGCATGGCCGTGGTGCCGGCCCACTGCAACGGGTGAGTTGTTCGCCACACGCCCGCAGCGCCACGCACCAGGATGTAGCAGTCAGAAACAACTATTTACTGTGATTTCCTGCACAATAGGGCCTGCAAAAAATATCCGCCGTCCAATGCAACGGCGAGCGCACTGCCAAGGCCGGCGCCCACCCCAACATCGCAGTACAGAACAAGAGCAACAACATCTTGATGAAGCCCGTCCGTCTTCCAGCAGCAGCCACCCATGCGCTTCCGCGCATGGCCCTGCTTGCGCTCGCCCTCCTGTATATCCTGCCCGGCCTGATCGGCCGTGATCCCTGGAAGAACGAGGATGCCACCAGCTTCGGCATCATGTGGACCATGGCGCATGGCGTGCTCAGCGACTGGCTCACGCCCAACGTGGCGGGCCTGCCGCTACCGGCAGAAAGCCCGCTGGCCTACTGGTTCGGTGCCATCTGCATCAAGCTGTTCGGCTGGCTGCTCGGCGACCCGCTGGCGGCGCGCATTTCCACCATCGGCTGCTTCCTGGTCGGTTCGCTCTCGATCTGGTACACCACCTACCTGCTGGGCCGTCGCTCCGAAGCCCAGCCGCTGAAACTGGCCTTCGGTGGCCAGCCCGAACCCAAGGACTTCGGCCGCACGCTGGCCGATGGCGCCTTCCTGATCTATCTCGGTTTCCTCGGCCTGCTGTTGCATAGCCACGAGACCAGCCCCAAGACCCTGCAGATCGCGCTGGTGGCTTACGCCATGTACGGCGCGGCCCGCGTGTTCGACGCCGGCAAGCTGCGCCACGCCTTCTGGCTGGGCCTGGCGCTGGGCATGCTGGTGCTGACCTATGGCTGGCTGCTGCCGGCCGGCGTGCTGATCGCCCTGCTGATCCTGGCGCTGTTACGCAAGGATGCGCGCGCACTGCGCCTGGCGGCGCTGGTGTCGCTGCCGCTGGCCCTGCTCATCAGCGCCGCCTGGGTGCTGGCGCTACGCCGGCTCATCGGCGATGACGCTGCCGGCCAGTTCGATCTCTGGATGAGCTGGAACATCTACCAGTTGAACCGCCCCACCCTGGCGACCCTGGCCTTCCTGGGCAAGTATGGCGTGTGGTTCGCCTGGCCGGCCTGGCCCTTTGCCGGCTGGGCACTGTATGCCTGGCGCCGCCAGTTGGGTTCGCTGCACATCGCACTGCCGCTGGCCTTCCTGATCCCCATCACGCTGCTGGTGCTGATGAACGTGCATCACGAAGAAGGCATGTTGCTGCCGCTGCTGCCGGCACTGGCCATCCTGGCCGCCTTCGGGCTGCCGACCATGAAGCGCGGCGCCATCAATGCCGTGGACTGGTTCTCGGTGATGACGCTGACCACCTCCGCCGCCTTCATCTGGATCGGCTGGATCGCCAAGGAAACCGGCTGGCCGGCGCAGATCGCACGCAATGCCTACAAGCTGGCACCGGGGTTCAAACCCGGCTTCGCCTGGATTTCGCTGGCCATCGCCATTGCCGCCACCGTCGCCTGGATCGTGGTGGTGCACTGGCGTATCTCGCGTCGTCCCTCGGTACTGTGGCGTGCCGTCGTGCTGTCCTCGGGCGGGGTGATCCTGTGCTGGGTGCTGCTGATGACGCTGTGGCTGCCCTGGGTCAACTACGGCAAGAGCTATGCGGGCGTGGCTGCGCAGATCGAATCGAAACTGACCTCCGTGAAACAGTGCGTGCAGAGCAACGTCGGTCCGGCACAGCGCGCCTCCTTCGCTTATTTCGGCAGCGTGCGCTTCGCCGATGAACGCGACCAGAGCTGCGATTACCTGCTGCTGCAGGACGACATCAGCAACCAGGATGCCTCGCTCATGCTGCGCCAGTATCCCGGCTCCTGGCGCATGGTGTGGGAAGGCCGCCGGCCTTCGGACCGCGACGAACGCTTCCGTCTGTATCGTCGCAACGGTCGGTAAGAGCGGCCTGATACCGCACCCCTTGCATACCTGCCCCTAGCCAGCGCGTGACGACCGAACTGCCCGCCCTCTCCTCCCGCCACCATGTCGGCCGCATTGCGCGGCTGGCCTGGCCACTGCTGGTCGGACAGCTGGCATTGATCGCCAATGGCGTGATCGATACGGTGATGGTGTCGCGCTTCTCGGCGCTGGACCTGGGTGCGCTGGCGCTGGGGGTGTCGATCTACGTAAGCGTCTTCGTGGGCCTGTCCGGCGTGCTGCAGGCCCTGCAACCGACCATCGGCCAACTGTTCGGCGCCGGGCGCCTGGGCGAGATCGGCAACGAGGTCAAGCAGGGCATGTGGCTGGCCGTATTGCTGTCCATCGTGGGTGCACTGGTGCTGATGTTCTCGCCGGTGTTCCTGGCCTTCGCCAAGGCCTCGCCGGAACTGGTGGAAAAAGCCACCCTGTACCTGCGCATCGAGGCGCTGGCGCTGCCGGCGACGCTGTTCTTCCGCGTCTATTCGGCGCTCAATACCGCCCTGGCGCGACCCAAGATGGTCATGGCCATCCAGCTCAGCGGCCTGCTGCTGAAACTGCCGCTGAACGCCCTGCTGATCTTCGGCGGCCTGGGTCTGCCCGCTTTCGGCGGCCCCGGCTGCGCCATCGCCACCACCCTGATCGCCTGGCTGATGATGATCGCGGCCTGGCTGCTGGTGGCGCGACTGCCCTTCTATCGTCCGCTCAAACTCTTTGGCAGCGGCTTCGTCACACCGTCCTGGAAGGTGCAGGCCACCCTGCTGCGCCTGGGCATTCCGATCGGCATGTCCTACTTCATCGAAGTGACCGCCTTCACGCTGATGGCGGTCTTCATCGCGCGCCTGGGTGCAGTGCCGGTGGCCGGTCACCAGATCGTCGGCAACGTCGGCACCGTGCTCTACATGCTGCCGCTGTCCATCGCCAGCGCCACCAGCACCCTGGTGGCCCAGGCCATCGGGGGTGGCAACATGCAGGAAGCCAGGAAGATAGGACGCGCCGGCATTCGCCTGGCGGTCTCGCTGTCGGTGGTGATCGGGGTGATTGTCTGGTTTTTGCGCGAGCACATCGTGCGCGCCTATACGCCCGATCCGGTGATCGTGGGCGCGGCGTTGCCGCTGTTCGTCTACATCGCCTTCTACCAGTTGTTCGACTCGATGCAGGTGACCACCGCCTTCGTACTGCGCGCCTACAAGGTCGCCGTGGTGCCGACCGTGATCTATGCGCTGACCCTGTGGGGCGTGGGCCTGGGCGGCGGCTACCTGCTGGGCCTTGATCCGCTGGGCTGGACCCCGGCCGTGCTGCGTGGACCGGCCGGATTCTGGGCAGCCAACAGCCTCAGCCTGGGCCTGGTGGCGGTCGGCCTGCTGGCCTACCTGCGCGTGATCCAGCGCCGCGCTGCCCGTGGCGAACTCAGGATCTGAACGCGCCGCCGGCAAACAGATCATCGTTGCTGGCATTGACCAGCCCCGGCACCGTGGGTGCCTCCGCCGGACGCCCCAGCAGGAAGCCCTGCACCTGGTCGCAATGCAGCAACTGCAGCTCGCGCAATTGCCCTTCCGTCTCCACCCCTTCGGCCACCACTTCCATCTGCAGCGCATGTGCCAACGCGATGATGGCGGCCACGATGGCGCGCCCGGAGTGATCTTCCAGGTCCAGGCGTGAGGTAAAGAAGCGATCGATCTTGACCTGGCGGCAGTGGAACTGCGCCAGATAGGCCAGGCTGGAATAGCCGGTACCGAAATCATCGATGGCGATGTCAAAACCCAGCGACTGCAGTTCGCGCACCACTTGTGTGGTGCGCTCCACATCCTTCATGGCGGCGGTCTCGGTGATCTCGAACATGAGCCTCTGCGGTGCGATGCCGGCAGCGCCAACCATGGCGATGATGCGCTCCACCAGATCGGCGCGCATCTGCAGCGGCGACAGGTTCAACGCCACCTTGACCGGCTTCATGCCCGCACCGTCCCAGCGGGCGATCTGGCAACACACCGCCTGCAGCACCCAGTCACCGATGGCGATGATCTGACCCGAACGCTCGGCGATGGGAATGAATTCCGAGGGCGCCATCTCGCCCAGTTCCGGATGGTACCAGCGCAGCAGCGCCTCCAACCCGGTCAGCTCCTTGCTGGCACCGCGATACTTGGGCTGGAAATGCAGGCGGAACTGCTGCTGTTCGATCGCCTGCTGCAGGGCCTGGCGTACCTGCAGATGCCGCATCGCGCTGGCATGCATGGCCGGTTCGAAGAAGCGATAGGTATTGCGCCCGCTCTGCTTGGCTTCGTACATGGCGGCATCGGCATTCTTCATCAGGGCATCGGCCGATTCGCCGCTGTTGGGATAGACCGCGATGCCGATGCTGGAGGTCACGCGCAGGGTCGCATCCTCGATCTGGAAATCCAGGCGCAGTGCGGCCAGGATGTTTTCCGACAATTGCTCCACCACCTCGGGCGAGGACAGGTTGCTCATCACCACCACGAACTCGTCGCCGCCAATGCGCGCCACCATGTCCTCGCCACGGATGCAGGCACGGATACGCTGCGCCACCGCCACCAGCAGACCATCACCCACCGCATGCCCGAGCGAATCGTTGATGGCCTTGAAGCCATCCAGGTCCATGAACAGCACCGCAAAGGGCCGGCCATTGCGCCGCGCCACCTCCACCGCATGCTGGATGCGGTCGGCCAGCAAGGCGCGATTGGGCAGGCCGGTCAATACGTCGTGGGTGGCGAAATGCAGCAACTTGTCGTTGGTGCGGCCGACGATCTTCTTCAGGACCTGGTTGCGCTGCACACCGCTGACCACCAGCGCCATGGCCATGGCCAGGAAAGCCAGGAACACCAGACCATTGACCAGGTGCTCGCGGGTGATGCCCTCCAGCGCCTGGCTCTGCACCTGCGGACCGATCATCACCGCGCGCAATCCGGCCGCGGCCGAGGACACCAGTCCGGCCCCCACCAGCAGCGCAGCCAGCACCCGTCGCGTCTGCTGCGAATTGAGCGAACCGGTCATGGGCTTGCGGCCATTGCTGGCCGAAAACAGGGTCACGATGAATACCGCCACCACCTCGGTCACCACCAGCGCCACCACCAGCAGGATCGTGTGATACAGCAGCGGCGGCTGCAGCATCATGGCCTTGAGGGCGATATGGAAGGCCGCATTGAAGGCAGCACCGATGGCCAGGCCGCCGATGACCAGGCGGGTCGCGTGCGGACGGCGTAGCCCCGTCAAGTGCATCAGGTAGAAGGCACTGCCCATGCACAGCAGCAAGGACAGCACCACCAGCCGGGCATCGAAATTGATTGCGATGCTGATCTCCAGCGAGGCCACCGTCAGCAGCATGGCACCCCAGACACCGATGCCAAACACGGCCGCGCCGACCGACAGCCACAGCCGCCGGTGCTGGGCCTCCTGCAGCACGATGCGCTCGGAAACCTCCAGCGCGGCATAGGCAGAAAGACTGGCGACCAGCAAGGCAAAGGCCAGCAGCAGGAAATGAAAGGAACCTGACATCGTCGAACCTGGGCTAGGTTGCGCGTCTTGCATGCGGGCGATCGCTGGGAGCCCGCAAGCATCGGCGCCTGCACGGTATCGCGGCCATTCCGCCCGCCACTGCAGCCGCCGGTGCAAAGCACATGGCGGGCGGCGGAGCGTCAGTCGATCCACCGTTGCATGCCAACGGGTCGCCGCGTTCCATTCCGGAGCGGCTCCTGGTGTTGCCTCAGGCGCACAGCAATGGCGCCGGCAAGGCGACGGGAGCCGACCGGAAAATCTCAAAAAGTTACGTAACCAGAACGTACCACAGGGATGCTGCTGACTTCTTTGTTTTATTCGTCTTGTTTCAACCAGCGTGCTGCTTGTCTGCCTGCCCGGGGCTACCGGGCCCATGCCACGCCCCATCGGAGGGAGCATATTTTCAACCTGATTACCATCCCCACCTGATGGGAAGTTAATTGGTTATTCACCACCGTATTGAATTTGTTTTTCGGTGAGGCGCTATTCTAACGCGCTTCCGTGCCGATGTACCGCGCTGCGACATGAGCGGCGTTTCCGAGGCGCTGTCTCGCGGCGGACACATCCCCTGAAAAAATCCGGCTGCACGGCTCACGCGCGATGCATCTGGGCTGACAATAGGCGCCGTAGATCATCGGCGTACAGCATGGCCGACCAGGCTGCAATTTGGGTGCGATGCCTCGTGACAGCGTCCGGAATACAGGCCCAGGCACGTACCTGAAGTGACCTGATGACCTGACATCTGCATGCGCCCATCGCGCCGTGATCGACGATACGGTTGTCCCAGCATCGCATCGGAGACCTGCGCATGGCCCGCTTCCCGTTCGGCGCAAAGCCGCACCCGACCTGCTTCCCCGACTTCCCGCGAGGACCTCGCGCAGGTCGATGGCGAGACTTTCCCGTCCAGTGAGCATAAATCACGTTTGCTGCGTAACTCACCCCAAATGCAAACGTACCCCGGAAAGCGCTACGTCAAAGTACCTTCGAAACCATGGAAACCGCCAATCAAAAATTCGCAAAGCGCTTGCGCACCGCGATGGAAAAAGCTGGATACGAACCCAAACCCGCCGTTCTGGAACGGGAATTCAATCTGCGATACTGGGGCAAGCCGATGACCCTGCACGGCGTACGACGCTGGTTGCTGGGCGAATCGATGCCCAAGCAGGACAAGCTGGAGACGCTGGCCGAATGGCTCATCGTCACGCCCCAGCACCTGCGCTTCGGCGAAGAGATCGGCAAGCGCATCGACAAGCGCCGCGCCCGCTGGGAAGAAGCCATCGGCTACCGCGAGCGCGAAGCTTTCGAGGCCTTCATCAATCTGCCGGCGCCCCAGCGCAAGATCGTCAAGGAAGTGATCTTCGCCTTCGCCCAGATTGCCGCCCACGCACCGGAAAAGGTCGTGGCAGCCACCAAGACCGTCACCCGCCGCCGTCCACGCAACTGAGCACAGCGCTCTACCAGGTCCCTCCGAATCACGATCCCGACTCCCCAGGGATCTTCATCCGGACCTTCTCCTGCCTTCCCTCATGGCCGCATCGCCGGCATTTCTTCCCGAAATTTCCTGACCATTGCTGACCGGCCGCACTTCGTTTGCATCTTGTCGACGGGCTGTCAATCCGTCAGCTTCCCGCCCTGCAGGAGCCGCTGTGGTGAAACGTCCACGCCGCAGACGATGTCAGGAAATATTTTTGCGCACCCGCGCCGCCACGTCGACGCAGTGATCGACCTGCTCGGCGATGGCCTGCGGCACAGGGCGACGGCCATCGAGCACTTCGCTGATCCAGCGCGCCGTGGCCAGTGCATCGCTCCCCTCGGGCAACTCCGGCACGTCCTCGGCCACACTCTGCTTTTCCACCAGCACGCTACGCGTGCCATGGCTGAACCAGTCGATGCGCTGGGCGCGCCGCGCATTGGCCACGGTCTCGCCTTCGGTACCGCGCATCAGGAAAGCATCGCCGCGATCATGCGGTGCAGCGTTGCCAAAATAGTCACTCAGCATCTCCAGATACTCGGGATGGGTGTACGACGTCAGACGCAAGGCCGGCTGCGCAAACGGTTGCATGATCTTCACCAGGGTATGCGTGGAGTTGCGCACGCCCAGGATACGGCGCATCTCCAGCAGTCGCGCGATGGACGGGGCCAGCGCGGCAATCGGGATGAAGGCCGGCTGTCCGGCGGCCATCAGCGCTTCAGCCTGGGCGCCCGAGGCCGCGTGGGCAATGCCCAGTGCACTGAATATCTCGGCGCTGGTCAGGCGCTGCGGGTCGCGAGTCACACCGTGCATCAGCACCGGCACGCCACGGCGCACCAGCAGCATGCACAGCAGCGGAGTGAGGTTGGCCATCTTGCGCGAACCGTTGTAGCTGGGCAGGACCACCGGTGCGTAATCGCCAGCGGGGGCGTGCAGCGGCGTGAAGGAAGCCTCGGCTGCGGCAAGGAAACCGGCGATCTCCTGGACCGACTCGCCCTTGATGCGCATGGCCAGCAGGATCGCGCCCAGCTCCAGGTCGCTGACGCGGCCCTCGAGCATGGCCTGGTACATCGCCTGGGCATCATCTCGGGAGAGGCTGCGCGCACCATCCTTGCCACGACCGATCTCCTTGATGAAGGGCGCGGCCAGGAACGGGGTCGCGCCAACCGGCGCAGCAACAACCGGGACAGCACTGGCAGGCTCGACGGCCGCAGCCGGAGCAGGAATGTGGGCATCGTTTTGCATGGCCGAAGGGTACACCAAAAGCGGCGCCTGCCGCAGCCCGAAGGGCCGGCGGCCGGGCTTTCCATTACAATAGCGCCTTTGCCGCGCACCCCACCCGTCGGGTGCCGGCCGCTTCATTGAGTCCATCCCCATGTTAGTTCTCGGCGTCGAATCCTCCTGTGATGAAACCGGCCTCGCTCTGTACGACACCGAGCGCGGCCTGCTGGCGCATGCCCTGCATTCGCAGATCGCCATGCACCAGGAATACGGCGGTGTCGTCCCCGAACTCGCCTCGCGCGACCACATCCGGCGCGCCATTCCGCTGCTGCGACAGACGCTGGAGGACGCCCATGTGCAAGCACAGGAGATCGACGCCATCGCCTACACCCAGGGACCGGGACTGGCCGGGGCGCTGCTGGTCGGTGCTTCGGTGGCCTGCGGGCTGGGTCTGGCGCTGGACAAGCCGGTGCTGGGCATCCATCACCTGGAAGGCCACCTGCTCTCGCCGCTGCTGGCCAGCAAGCCACCGCGCTTTCCCTTCATCGCCCTGCTGGTCTCTGGCGGGCATACGCAATTGATGCGGGTCGATGGCGTGGGACGTTATGAGCTCCTGGGCGAGACCCTGGACGACGCTGCCGGCGAGGCCTTCGACAAGTCGGCCAAGCTGCTGGGCCTGGGCTATCCAGGTGGTCCGGCGATCTCGCGCCTGGCCGAGTTCGGTGACCCTGCCGCATATCAGCTGCCGCGCCCCATGCTACATTCCAAAAATCTGGACTTCAGCTTTTCGGGCCTGAAGACCGCCGTATTGACCGTGGTCAAGCAGCACGGCAGCAACGGCGCCAACATCTGCGAACAGGACAAGGCCAACATTGCACGCGGCTTCGTGGACGCCATCGTCGATGTACTGGTAGCAAAGTGCATGACCGCGTTGAAGCAGACCAACCTGAAGCGCCTGGTGATCGCCGGCGGCGTGGGCGCCAATGCCCAGTTGCGCGCTGCGCTTGATGCCGCGGCCGCCAAGCGCCGCTATGAGGTGTTCTATCCCGAGTTGCAGTTCTGCACCGACAACGGTGCAATGATCGCCTTTGCCGGTGCCATGCGCCTGCGCGAGCAGCCCGATGCGGCGCGCAAGGAATATGGTTTTGGCGTGCGCCCGCGCTGGCCGCTGGACGAATTGCGGCCCCCGCAAGGCTGACATCTGAACGGCCACATCGGCCGCAACATGCCCTGCAATGTGCGTGACATGATGCCAGGTGTCGCTCAGGCCTCGACAGCGAGCGGCGTGATGGATCTGGCGATGGCCTTTCCCGCTGAAATTTCAGCCATCCGCAGGTCATAGGCGGTCTGAAGATTCAACCAGCCCTGCGCCTCGCTTCCAAAATAGCGTTCCAGACGCAGGGCCGTATCGGCGCTGACTCCGCGCTGCCCCTTGAGAATTTCGCTCAGCCGCGAATAGGGCACATGCAGTGCCATCGCTACAGCGCGCACGCTCACGCCCAAAGGCTTGATGTAGTCTTCAAGCAAGACCTCGCCAGGGTGGACGGGTCGCATGCCATTCTTGAACATGATGCACTCCAATACGTTAGCTCAGAACCCGATGATCGCGATCAATCCGGATCTTCGATCAGGACGTCATAAGGCCCATGTGGCCCCCATCGGAAGGTAAGGCGCCATTGTTCGTTGATCCGCACATGCCAGGCGCCGCGATACTCCTTCAGGTCATTGCCGGGCGGTGCTTTCATGAAGTTCACCGACGGCGCCGCATCCAGTTGCGCCAGCTTGCGCTCGGCGACGGTCTTGATGTTGGCGAATCGACGACTCTTGCCTGTGATGAACAGGGCCTGCGTATCAGGGCAAGAGAAGGATTGGATCGACATCTGAAAATGTTATCTGTTAACCGGATAACAGTCAATTTCTGCCGGGATTGACAGGCATCTTTGAGCACGACCCGCTGGCGCCGATAAAGTGCAACAGGCCCTCGCATCGCAAAAACAAGAAGGGCCGCAATCTCCATTGCAGCCCTTCTTGTTTTCAGGAAGTGGCAAGCAGCATTGCCCGCCTTATTTGCCCGGATGACTTGCCCGTCCTACTTGCCCACCTTCTTCTTGCTCCCGATCTTGCTTTCCTTGCCAGCCAGCAGGTTGCCGATGTTCTTGCGATGACGATAGATCAGCAGTGCCGCCATGGCGACCACGGCCAGCAGGATGCCGTCGGTGGTGCCAAACAAAAGGCCATAGTAGAACGGTGCGAACAGTGCCGCCACCAGTGCCGCCAGTGAGGAATAGCGGAAGGCGAAAGCCACCACCAGCCAGGTCGCCAGCGTGGCCAGGCCCAGCCAGGGGTCCAGCGCGAGCAGGATGCCCAATGCGGTGGCCACGCCCTTGCCACCGACGAAGCGGAAGAACACCGGCCACAGGTGGCCCAGGAACACCGCCAGCGTGACCAGGGCGATGCCGGTGTCATCGACGCCATATTGCGGCCCGAACCTGTGCGCCAGCCAGACCGCCAGCCAGCCCTTGAAACCGTCGCCCAGCAGGGTCAGGGCTGCCGCCTTCTTGTTGCCGCTGCGCAGCACGTTGGTGGCGCCGGGATTCTTGGAACCGTAGGTGCGCGGATCAGCCAGGCCGAAGACCTTGGACACCACCACCGCAAAGGAGAGCGAGCCGATCAGGTAGGCCGCGATGGCGAAAAGGATGTTGTACATGAATGCGTTCTTTCTCTTGTCTCTGGGTTCTTGTCAGGGCGCATCAGCCAGGGCGCATTGCACCGCCTTGGCCGGCAACACCTTCAGGATGACGGCAGGATCGATGCCCACCAGGAAACCGCGCCGGCCACCGTTGATGTAGATCTTGTCGAGTTCCAGAATGCTGGCTTCGACATAGACCGGCATGTTCTTGCGCGTGCCGAAGGGCGAGGTGCCGCCGATCAGGAAGCCCGAGTGGCGGTTAGCCACTTCCGGCTTGCAGGGCTCGACCGACTTGCAGCCGATCTGGCGCGCCAGGTTCTTGGTGGAGACCTTGCAGTCGCCATGCATGAGCACCAGCAGCGGCTTGGCGGCCTCGTCCTGCATCACCAGGGTCTTGATGACCGCATGCTCCGCCACCCCCAGCTCGCGCGAGGAGACCGAGGTGCCGCCATGCTCCTCATAGTCGTAGGGATGCTCGGTGAAGGCCACGCCCTGCTTGCGCAGGAATTGCGTGGCGGGGGTTTCGGAGATGTGTTCTTTCTTGGCGCTCATCAGTGTTCTTCCTGACGGCTGCCTGACCGGCCAAGCAGGCCGGCCGGGCCGTCATGGGCGCACATTATGCCGCAAGATCAGCCGCGGGGGTGATGTGCGGCATGCAGTTGCTTGAGCCGTTCCCGCGCCACGTGCGTATAGATCTGGGTGGTGGAGATATCGGCATGGCCCAGCAGCAGCTGCACCACGCGCAGGTCGGCGCCATGGTTGAGCAGGTGGGTGGCAAAGGCGTGGCGCAGCGTGTGCGGCGACAGGCGCACCGTGATGCCGGCCTGCAGTGCATGCTTTTTGATCAGGGTCCAGAACATCTGGCGCGTCATCGGCCCGCCGCGCGCAGTGACGAACAGGGCATCGTCGACCTGGCCCTGCAGGATCTGCGGCCGCCCCTCGGCCAGGTAGCGGGCAATCCAGGCGCCGGCTTCCTCGCCGAACGGCACCAGCCGGGTCTTGCCACCCTTGCCGGTCACCCGCAGCACGGCTTCGTTCATGCCGACTTCAATACTCTTCAGCAGCACCAGCTCGGACACCCGCAAGCCGCTGGCATACATCAGTTCGATCATGGCCCGGTCGCGCAGCCCGAGTGGCGTGGAGACATCGGGTGCGGCCAGCAGGGCCTCGACCTGGCCTTCCGACAAGGTCTTGGGGAAACGTTGCGGCTGGCGCGCCGAGCGCATCTTCAGGCAGGGATCGGCGGCGATCCGGTTCTGGCGCAGCGCCAGCTGGAAAAAGCGCTTCAACACCGCCAACCGACGATTGGAAGAACTGGGCTTGGTCTGGTCATGGCGTGCCGCGAAGTAGGCATGCAGGTCATCGGCCTGCGTTTCATATAGCGACTTGGCGTGCTCATGGTGCAGCCAGTGCGCGTACAGGGTCATGTCGCGCCGGTAGGCCTCCAGCGTGTTCTTGGACAGGCCATCTTCCAGCCACAGGCTGTCGCAGAATTCGTCGATGGCCTCGCGACTGGCGGCGGGTGCTTCAATCTTTGGTGTGGTGCGTCCCATGCGAGTCCGTCAGTATCCGCTCACGCCCTCATGGCGCAGCAACCAGCGCTTGACCTCCAGATGGAAGCCGTCGACGTCGTCATGATGCGAAAACCCACCCAGGCCACCGGCGGCGGTGACACGATGACAAGGAATCACCAGCGGGTACCAGTTGGCACCACAGGCCTGTCCGACCGCGCGCGGGGCGGACTGGATGTGCTTGGCAACCTGGCCATAGGTCTGGACCTGGCCGCAGGGAATGGCAGCGATGGCCTGCCAGACGCGTTGCTGAAAGGCGCTGCCGACCGGCGCCAGCGGCAGGGTGAAGCGAAAGCCCGGATCCGCCAGATAGCGCCGGATCTGCTGCACGGCCTTGGCCGCAACCGGATCGGTGGCGTCCTTCTCGGCGTAATGCGGCGGCAGGTAGACCATCTCGACCAGCGCCCCGGCCTGGCTGCGGATGCCCATGCCGCCGAAGGGCGTGTGCACCACGGCGGAAAACAGTGCGGTCAGGGGGGATTCGGTCTGGGTCATGGGACGGTGGGTCAAATGCGACGGAGGCCTATTTTAAGCAATTCGGGCCTGGGCTTGATACCATCGGGCAAAACATAAGGCAACCCTTCAGGAGACCACATGATGCAGGCATCGCTGCACACCGCACCGGACCATCTGGTGATCACCGCGCCCACCCTCGAATCCGGCATGGCCTGGGTACAGCAGCAGCTGGGCGTATCGATGGCGCCGCGTATCGGCGGCCAGCATGCCCGGCTGGGCACGCACAATGCCCTGCTGTCGCTGGGCGCTGGCTTCTATCTGGAGGTAATCGCCATGGATCCCGACGGCGCCACGCCTGCTCGCCCGCGCTGGTTCGGCCTGGACGAGCTGCCCGCGGATGCGCCGCCGCGCCTGGCGCACTGGGTAGCCCGCACCGATGACATCGAAGCGGCGGTCGCTGCCAGCCCCATCGCCATCGGCGAGATCACGCCCATGAGCCGGGGCGCACTGGCCTGGCTCATCACCATCACCGCCGACGGCCGCCTGAGCCGCGCCGGGCTGATGCCATCGTTGATCCAGTGGCACAGCCAGCCGCATCCGCCCAGCGTCCTGTCCGACCTCGGCTGCCGCCTGCAACGACTGGTGCTGAGCCATCCGGCGCCGGCCGAACTGGGGGCCGCCCTGGCGGCCGTGGGGATTGACGATGCGCGCATCGTACTGCGAGAAGGAAGGCAGACGACCATCGAGGCCGTGATATCCACGCCGCAAGGAGAACGGGTCCTGCCGGGCTGAGACCGCCCGCGGAAGGGATGTGGAAAAAATATAAACCGTATAAATCCTATACGGCCGGCACAAAGAAAAAAGGCGCATCCTCGGATGCGCCTTCAAAATACTCCTGATGCATTCCCGGCCGTTTGAACGGCTTCAATCGAATGCACGTCTCCTCAGTTTCCCGGTATCGATACCGTTTGTTATGCACCACCCGCTTTGTATTCGGTGCTGCCCGCCTGCGCCCGCGCCGATGTGTCGGTGGGGTCGCCGATGAGGCGCGTACATCAACAACTCACTAGAAAAACATCACTGCAAAACTCGATTGCCAGGACGGCAAATGCATGCTGCCGATTCAGCAAAGCCCGCACTTTAGCAGCACTCGCCGCCGTTTCAAAGCACTTTTTCAGGGCAAGACCAACATACTTTCGAGCAACTCAACAGACATCCGACAAAATCGGCACCATCCTAGTGCATGGTGCCGATTATTAGTCATATATCAGTTGTAGATCAGGTTGGGCAGCCACAGCGACAATGCCGGCCAGTAGGTCACCAGCATCAGGAAGCCGAGCATGGTCAGCAGCCACGGCATGACCGCGATGGTCAGTTCGGTGATGCCCATCTTGGTAATGCCGGAAGCCACGTACAGGTTCAGGCCCACCGGTGGATGGCACATGCCCACTTCCATGTTGACCACGATGAGGATGCCGAAGTGCACCGGGTCGATGCCCAACTTCATGGCCACCGGGAACAGGATCGGCGCCAGGATCAGCACGATCGAGGACGGCTCCATCACGTTACCGGCCAGCAGCAGCAGGACGTTGACTACCAGCAGGAAGGTGATCGGACCCAGACCGGAATCGGTGATCCACGCCGCCATCGCCTGCGGGATGTTTTCGCTGGTCACCAGGAACGAGAACAGCACCGCGTTGGTGATGATGTAGAGCAGCATGGCCGACATCGAGGCCGAGTCCAGCAAGACCTTGGGGACCTGCTTCAAGGTCAGGTCCTTGTAGACGAACACGGCGATGAAGAAGGCATACACCGCTGCCATGGCGGCCGCTTCCGTGGGCGTGAACACGCCGGTGTAGATGCCGCCCATGACGATGACGATCAGGAACAGGCCCCAGCCACTCTTGCGGAAGGCCGCGAAACGCTCAGCCCAGGTGGCCTTCCGCAGGCGCGGATAATTGTTCTTGCGCGCCAGGTACCAGGTGGTCACCCCCAACAGGAAGGCCAGCAGCAGACCCGGCACCACGCCGGCCATGAACAGCTTGCCCACCGACGTATTGGTCGAGACCGAATACATCACCATCACGATGGAAGGCGGGATCAGGATGCCCAGCGCACCTGAGGTGGTGATCACCCCCGCGCCGAAACGGTTGGGGAAGCCCTGCTTGACCATCGCCGGCAGGATGATGGAACCGATCGCCACCACGGTGGCCGGCGAGGAGCCGGACACCGCGGCGAACAGCGCGCAGGCCAGCACGCCGGCCAGCGCCAGGCCACCATGCCAGTGCCCCACCATGGAAGTGGCGAAGTTGATCATGCGCCGCGCCACGCCGCCATGGGTGAGGAAGTTGCCGGCCAGGATGAAGAAGGGGATCGCCATGATCTCGAACTTCTCGATGCCGGTGAACAACTTCAGCGCCACCGACTGGATCGGCACGTCGGTCATGGTGAAGAGGAAGGTCAGTACCGTCAGGCCCAGCGAGATCGAGATCGGCATCCCGGTCAGCATCAGAGCGAACAGCAGGACGAAAATGATCAATGCATTCATGCTTTACCTCCGCTGGTTTCTTCGTCCAGACCTTCCACGTGGGAATGGTCATGCTTGGGCAATTCGCCGGTCCGGTGGAAATTCCACGCGACCTGGAGGAAACGGAAGCACATCAGGTAGGAACCCAGCGGCACGGCCAGGTAGACGATCCACATCGGCACCTCCAGCACTTCGGAGGTGCTGTCGTGCTGTGCAATGTCGTAGACGAACTCGGCGCCGAAGGTGCCGACGATGCCGGTGAAGAGCGCGCCGGCGAACAGGCCCAAGAGCACGAACTTGTTGCGCCACGGGGTGTTGAGGCGGTTGATGAGCACATCGACGCCCACGTGGATGCCGGTCCGCACGCCATAGGCGGCGCCGAACTTGGCCATCCACACGAACATGAAGATGCACAGCTCCTGCGCCCAGCTCATGTTGATCTGGATGAGCTGGTCCTGTAACCAGGGAATGTCGAGGCCGGAGGCGTAACGATGCACCACGGCCACGAAGATGATGAAAGTGGCCGCGGCCATGAGGAACGCGATCAGCCACTCTTCCAGATGGTCGAGTAACTTCATGGAATCTCCTTGCGCCGGCAGGCCGCTCCCTTGTTGGTAGCGGCCGCTGGCTTAGCTTGTTCTGATTGTTTTAGAGGATGGCGCGGCGCACGCCGCAGGGGCGCGCCGCGCGCAGCTACCGGACGTGATTACTTCTGGCCCAGCGCCGCCGACTCCTTGTTGACGGCGTCGATCAGGTCCTTGCCGATACGGCTGGCCATCTGCTGCTGCACCGGCAGCAAGGCCTTGCGCCATTCGGCCTTCTCGGCATCGGTGAGACGGTAGACGGTGGTCTTGCCGGTCTTTTCCACAGCAGCCAGGGCCGCATCGTTTTCCTGCTGGGCGATGGCATTGGCGTACTTGGTCGCGTCCTTCATCGCGCCTTCGAGCTGGGTGCGAACGTCGGCCGGCAGGCCATCCCAGAACTTCTTGTTGACGATCACCGCATAGCCCAGGTAGCCGTGGTTGGACACGGTCACATGCTTCTGCACTTCATGCATCTTCTGGGTATAGAGGTTCGAAGGGGGGTTCTCGGTACCATCCACCACGCCGGTCTGCAGCGCCTGGTAGACCTCGGAGAAGGCCAGCACCTGCGGGTTGGCGCCCAGTGCGCGCATCTGCGCGTCCAGCACCTTGGAGGACTGGATGCGCATCTTCAGGCCGCGGAAGTCGGCCGGATGATGCAGCGGCTTGTTGGCCGACATCACCTTGAAACCGTTATCCCAGTAGGCCAGGCCAGTGATGCCCTTGGGCTCCAGTTTCTTGAAGAGGTCCTTGCCGATCGGGCCTTCAGTCACGCGATAGAGCACGTCCTTGCTGGGGAAGATGTAAGGCAGGTCGAACACCTCGAACTCCTTCACGCCCAGTGGGCCGAACTTGGCCAGCGACGGGGCCAGCATCTGCACGGCACCCAGTTGCAGGGCTTCCAGTTCTTCCTTGTCCTTGTACAGGGTGCTGTTGGGATAGACCTCGACCTTGACGCGGCCCTTGGTGGCCTTCTCGGCCAGTTCCTTGAAGCGCTCGGCGGCCTTGCCCTTGGGCGTGTCGTTGGCCACCACGTGGCTGAACTTGATGATGATGGGCTGCTGCGCGAAGGCGCTCGCAGTCAGGCCGGCGTTGACGATGGCAGCGGCCGACATGGCCAGCAGGATGGACTTCAGTTTCATGCGTGTCTCCCCAATGAGATGTAAATCGTTTTGATGGTGTGATTGTTCTAGTTGTAATGGCTCTGCTTGGCGCGGCCAGATTATGCCCGCGCATTTTGCTCGGTGTCACCAAAATGGGGCAAGTGTGGATAACCACAATGCTCCCCGGACCACACTTCCCTGTATTTTCCTGCCAGCCGGGATGCTGGCGCTCGCCCCGGCCGGCGGCTACACTGGCGGCGACATGAAAACCATCCCGCCTCCGCCGATCTCGCCCCAGCCCAATGCCGCCTCGCAATTGCAGGCCTCGGGGCGCAAGACCACCATGCGCTGGCTGATTCCCTTCCTGCTGCTGTGCCTGTTCCTGGCCACCCTGATCTGGTTGCCGCGCCAGGCCCAGCAGATGGAGGCCAGCGAACGGCTGGAGCAGTTGATTGCCGATTCGCTGTGGGTGGAACAGGCGATCCGCTTCCAGTTGAGCCGCGACGACGAAAGCATGCGCATCATCGGACGCGAGATCATCACCGCCCGCCTGAATCAGGACCACTTCCGCAGCCGCCTCAATGCGCTGCTGCGCAACAACCGCGAGTTCTATCGCGTGACCTGGTTCAATGCCGAAGGACGGCCGGTGGCCTCCACCGACGACTTCCCGATCAGTCGCAACGATCTCTCGCAGTCCTCGCTGATGACCGGCGACCGCGCGCACCAGATGCACCGCCCGCTCTACAGCCCGCCTGCCGTGCCACCGGGGATCGCCGAACCGATGCTGATGGATTATCACGTGCCGCTGTTCCGCGACAATCATTACGTCGGCAGTCTGGTCGCCAGCTACGCGGTGGCGCGCATCCTCAACGAGATGGTGCCGTGGTGGTTCGCCCAGGACAACGAGATTTCGCTCACCGACACCGACGACAACGTAGTGGCACGCCGTACCTCCGGCGGACCCGGCCTGAATGTCTACACCCACCGCCGCGAACTCGAACTGCCCGGCCTGACCCTGGTGCTGCATACCAATAGCACAAAGAGCGCGCCCAAGCTCCTGCCCAACCTGCTGGTGGGGTCCGTGATCGTGCTCTCGCTGGGCCTGCTGTGGAGCCTGTGGGCACTGTGGCGGGACATCACCCGCCGCACCAAGGCCGAGAAGGCCCTGCTGAACGAGGCGGTGTTTCGCGCCGCGATGGAAAACTCGCTGGTCACCGGCATGCGCGCACGCGATCTGGAGGGGCGCATCACCTATGTCAATCCCGCCTTCTGCAAGATGGTCGGCTTCGCCGCCGAGGAGCTGGTGGGCAAGATCCCGCCCATGCCCTACTGGGCGCCGGAAGCCATGGACGAATACCAGGAGCGTTTTTCCAACGTCCTGGCCGGACGCGCCACACCGCAGTTCGAGACCATCTTCCAGCGCCGCGACGGCGAGCGCTTCCCGGTGCTGATCTTCGAATCACCGCTGGTGGATCAGGACGGCCGGCAGACCGGCTGGATGGGCTCCATCCTCGACATCTCCGAACGCAAGCGCGCCGAAGACCTGAACCGCACCCAGGAAGAAAAGCTGCAGGCCGGCGCCCGCCTGGCCAGCATGGGCGAGATCGCCTCCACTCTGGCGCATGAACTGAACCAGCCTCTGGCGGCCATCTCCAGCTTTACCACCGGGGCACTGAACATGATGCAGCAGGGCCAGGCCGACCCCAAGGCGCTGCAGCCGGCCCTGGAAAAGATCCACGCCCAGGCCCAGCGCGCCGGCCATGTGATCCGCAGCGTGCACCAGTTCGTCAAGAAGCGCGAACCGGCGCGCCAGCGCCTGCAGGTGAGACAACTGATCGACAACGTGACGCCGCTCATCGAACTGCAGGCCCAGCAGTTCTTCGTGGTGCTGCAGTTGCAGGTATCCCGCTCCCTGCCGACTATCCTGGGCGACCAGGTGCTGCTGGAACAGGTGATCCTGAACCTGACCCGCAATGGCATCCAGTCCATGGCCGCCGTACCGTCGGCGCGCCGTATCCTGCGCGTGACGGCCGAACTGACCCGCAACGACGATGGTGCGGAATCGGTCACTGTCTCGGTGATCGACCAGGGCCACGGCATTGCCGAGGATGTGGCCGCGCGCCTGTTCTCGCCCTTCTTCTCGACCAAGGCCGAGGGTATGGGCATGGGCCTCAACATCTGCCGCACCACCATCGAATTCCACGGCGGCACGCTGACTTACACCGATAACCCGGCAGGCGGTACAATCTTCCGGTTTTCGCTGCCCGCCCAGAGCGGCCAGCCACAATAAAGAGACAGCCGCCCCACGGCCCTACTGACCCGGCCTCATCCCGCACACCGATGCTGCACATAGTCGACGACGAAGAAATCATCCGCGATTCACTGACCTGGCTGGCGCGTTCCCGCAATATCGCCACCACCGCCTATGAAAGCGGTGCTGCGGTCCTGGCCGCCCTGGGTGCGGCGGCCGGCATCGATGCCGAGGGCGAGTGCCTGCTGCTGGACGTGCGCATGCCCGGCACCAGCGGTGTGGCGCTGTTCAATGAACTCAAGACCAAGGGCCTGCTGCACCGCCGCCCGGTGATCTTCCTCACCGGCCATGGCGACGTGCCCATGGCGGTGGACATGCTCAAGAACGGTGCCTTCGATTTCTTCGAGAAACCCTTCAACGACAACCAGTTGATGGACCGCGTGCTGGAAGCATTGGCCAGCTCACGCGCCGGCGGCGCCGAGGATGCCGTCCAGGGCCGTCTGGCGGCGCTCTCCGCACGCGAACGCGAGGTGCTGGACCTGATCCTGGCCGGCAAGATGAACAAGGTCATCGCCGATGAACTGGGCATCAGCATGCGCACCGTCGAGGTCCACCGCGCCCACATCTTCGACAAGATGAACGTCAAGACCGCCGTCGAACTGGCGCGGCTGCTCAAGTAAGGTGGAAATCCTCAATCTCCTGCTGCCGGACTTCAGCCTGATCGTGCTGGGTGTGCTGGTCTATCGCATCTCCAACTGGGGCGACGAGTTCTGGGCCGGCATGGAAAAGCTGGTGTACTTCCTGCTCTTTCCGGCGCTGCTGTTCTATTCCACCGCACGCCTGAAGGTCGACCTGGGGGTCACCGGCGGCCTGGTGCAGACCGGGGTGCTGTCGTTGCTGGCCGGCATCGTACTGACCTGGCTGGGCAAACCCCTGCTGCGCGCCACGCCGATGACCTACGAGTCGGGCATGCAATGCGCCTATCGCTTCAACTCCTACATCGCGCTGGCGCTGGCCACCCGCATGGCCGGCGAGGAAGGGGCGGGCCTGATGGCGATCCTGCTGGGCTTTGGCGTCCCGCTGTGCAATATCGCGGCGGTCCATGCGCTGGCACCGAAGAACAGCAACCTCTTGCGTGAACTGGCCAAGAACCCGCTGCTGGTGGCCACTGCCGGCGGCCTGACGTTTTCCGCGCTGGGGCTGCATCTGCCGGAGGCGGCATCGGTAGTGCTCTCGCGCCTGGGCGCGGCCTCCATCGCACTGGGCCTGCTGATGGTGGGCGCCGGCCTGCGCCTGTCGGGGCTCAAGGAAAGCAAGCTGGTGGTGGGCTGGTTCATTCTCATCAAGCTCTTCGCCGTGCCGCTGGTGGCTTACCTGATCGGCCGTCATCTGCAACTGCCCCCGCTGCAGTTGCGTATCGTGGTGCTGTTCTGCAGCCTGCCCACGGCCTCCAGCGCCTACATCCTGGCCGCGCGCATGGGCGGCAACGGGCCCTTCACGGCCTTCCTGATTTCCTTCGGCACGCTGCTCTCGGCGCTGACCATTCCGTTCTGGCTGGCGCTGGTGCATTGATCCTGCCGCACCAGACCCGCCCGGCGGCTTATCGCAGCGGCTGCATGATGATGCGGCCCTCGGTCACGTTCTCGATGGCCCCGTGTGAATACAGCAGCGAGAAGCAGCGCGCCGTGCAGGTGGACTGCTGCGCTTACTGCGCCGGGACCACGATCACGACCCGGCGATTTTCCGCCCGGCCGGCCGCGGTGCGGTTGTCGGCGATCGGCTTGCTCTTGCCCAGGCCACGGGTGGCGATGTGATCCCGGGCGATCCCGATGCTGGCCAGCGCATCGGCGACGGCGTCGGCCCGCTGCTGGGACAAGCGATTGTTGTAGGCATCGGCGCCGGTATTGTCGGTATGACCGTCCACCCGTAACTCGGTAATGTCCACCGAAAGCAGCGCGCGCCCGATCTTCCCGACCGCCGTGCGGCTCTGTTCGGTCAAGGCGTAATCATCCACCGCAAAGAGCAGCTTGTCGGCGAAACTGAGCTCCCAGCCGTCGTCGGTGAGATGGAAACCCTGCTGCAGCAACAGGGCGACCTGGGACTGCGTGAGGCCAGCCTGGGGCGCGGGAGGTGGCGTCTGGCATGCGCTCAGCAGCAGGGTACTCCCCAGCAGCATGGCTGCCAGCAGGCGTGCGGAGAGGGAAGAGGTAGAGAGCGTCATGACTGGTTTTCCTTGTTCATCTGATCTTGGGTGGCGAGCTGATAGGTGCCACGCTGCGTGTTCTTGGCCTGGTACATCGCCTCGTCGGCCACTGCCAGCACCGTCTGCGCGGTGCTGCCGTGCTCCGGGAAGATGGCGATACCGATGCTCAGCGACGTGGCGATCACCTCGCCGCCCGGCAGGACGATGGGCAAGCGCATCTCGGCCAAGATCTTGGCGGCGATCTGCAACGCATCGTCGCGCTGCCGCAATTGTCGCAACAGCACGGCGAATTCATCGCCGCCCAGGCGCGCGACCAGGTCGTCTTCGCGCAACTGGCTCTTGATGCGGGTGGCGATGGTCACCAGCACATGGTCGCCGGCGGCATGGCCGTAGGTATCGTTGATCTGCTTGAAGCGGTCGCTATCGATGAAATACACCGCCGCCAGGTTGCCGGTCAGCCGGGCCAGCTGTACTGCGCGCTCCAGCTGCTCCTCCAGGAAGGCACGGTTGCACAGGCCGGTGAGACTGTCGTGACTGGCCTGGTAGGACAGGCTGGCATGCTCCTGCTGCACGTGGGTCTGCCAGGCTTCCAGTTCATCGAGCAGGGCGTTGAAGTCTTCATTGAGATCGTGGATCTCGGCGATGGCCGCCGGCCCGGCGCGCAGGGCGAAACTGCGTTCGCGCCGCACGCCATGGGCGATGCGCGCCAGCTCGTGCAACGGTCCGCTGATGCGGTGCTGCATACGGCGCGCCAGGCGCAGCGCGATCACGGTACTGATGACCAGGCTCAGCAGCACGCACAGCAGGCCGGTGCTGATGAACTGCAAGGGACCGCTTCCGCGCGGCGCCAGGTGGATCTGGCCTATCCTGGCCTGCTCCCGGATGATGGGGTAGTCCAGTGCTGGCGGCAGGATCCAGCCCGCCAGCATCTGCTCCAGCAGCGGCACCGTGCCGCCCGCATGACGCGTCCAGTGCGCCAGCGGCTGGCCGTTGCGACCGGTGAGCACGACTTCGTCGATATCCTCGTTCCGGCCGATCAGGGCGATGGCCTCCCGGGCCGCCGCGGCATCCCCGAACACCACGGCCGCCTCCACCGTGTAGCTCATGGAACGGGCGATGAGGCGCAGGTTCTGCTCGGAATAGAAGCGCAGCGCGAACAAGCCCGCCACCGTAATGGTGAGCCCGACCATGAGCGCCGTCACCAGTGCCACGATCAGGTGGGCTTTGCTCAGGACGCTGTCCAGGGCAGGACGCGCCATCGGAATGGGCTCGGAATTCATGGCGACGGTTTGCGGCGGGCGAGTTGGAGAACGCTGGGATGGACGCGCAGTCCGCTACGCGCGATGGCATCCAGGTTTGCATCGAAGGCGATCTGCTTGTCCCGTGACTTGAGGCAGAACATGGAACCGGTGTCGCACGACACGTCCGCCTCGGTAAAGCTCAGTACCGGATGATCCACGACCTGCGGTAGCAGCTTGCGATAGTCGGCTTCGGACAACTTGCCGATGTAGACCAGCCGGCAGCCCTCCAGTGCGGCGACGGTGAGTTCGGTCACCAGGCGCGGCGTGATGCGCTGACCGGGCGTGGACAGACGCTCCGCGGTGAGCTCCTGGGCATACCGCGTGAGACCGACCAGGCATAGTTGCAGCTGCGGCTGTGGCTGCGGCCAGCGCACGTAGCTGATGATGCCGGCCACCACCCGGGCAGTATCGGCCGCACGACCTGCGTCATCGGGATCGCCCTGGGCGTGACACGGCAAGGCGCCGGCCACCATCAGCCACGACAACACGGCCAGCAAAAACCGCCACACCCGGAGCAAACCCGGCTGCACGGCATCGGCCGTGCGGAGGAAGGGGGCAAGCCTGTTTGCGAGCGCTGTCATCGGCATCATGGTGTGGGTCGGGATGATGAGGGGGCAGAGGCGCATGGATGGACTGATCAGTCACGCAGATTGCTTGATTTCCGATAAAGAGGGTATTGTCAATTCAATAATTAAATTGGACCTCATCAGGACAAGCTCGTCAATGACTAATTAGCGTGAGCGCCTCGCTGCCGGGGGATTGACTGAAGGAAAGACAGGGACCAGAGAGCCCTTGCAGCCAGCCACGAAGGCCCGTCATGCATGGATGGGCCTGATGGCAACAGCCTTGCATGACGGGCAGCGGCGGGCAATATCGGGAATCGACCGGATTCCCTCAGCGTGGAAATCCGGGGACAATCAGGCCGCTCCATGCCGGGCCAGCGCCCACGCCACATGCTCGACCACCAACGCCGAAGGATGAGACAAGCGCGTCCGCAAGGCCGCCACGATGGCCGCATCGCCCCGGTGCGAGGGTGAATCGGCGGCATTGCCCAGGCCTACGGCCAGGTTGCGCAGCCAGCGTTCATGGCCGATGCGGCGGATCGCGCTGCCCTCGGTGTTCTTCAGGAACTGCTCTTCGCTCCAGCCGAACAGGTCGACCAGGCTGGCGCTGTCCAGGCCATGGCGCGGGTCGAAGTCGGGCAGGCTGGCGCGCTGGGCGAACTTGTTCCAGGGGCAGTAGAGCTGGCAGTCGTCGCAGCCGTAGATGCGGTTGCCGATCAGCGGTCGCAGGTCGGCCGGGATGCTGCCCTTCAATTCGATGGTGAGATAGGAAATGCAGCGCCGCGCATCCAGTTCATACGGGGCGACGATGGCCCCGGTCGGGCAGGCCGTGATGCAGGCGCTGCACTGGCCGCAGTGCGGGGTGACCGGGTCATCCACCGGCAGCGGCAGGTCGGTCAGCATCTCGCCCAGGAAGAACATGGAGCCAGCCTCCCGGTGCAGCAACAGGGTGTGCTTGCCGCGCCAGCCCAGCCCGGCCTTTTCGGCCAGGGCCACTTCCATGACCGGTGCCGAATCGGTGAAGACGCGATAACCGAAGCTGCCGATGCGCCCCTCGATGCGCGTGGCCAGTTGCTGCAGACGGGCGCGCAAGACCTTGTGGTAGTCGCGCCCCCGTGCATAGATCGAAACCTGGGCCGCCGACGGGTCGGCGCTACGGGCCTCTTCCCGGGCACGCCAGTCGGCCTGGTCCGGGTCGGTGGCGGCCGGCAGGTAGGGCATGCGCACGCTGACCACGCGCACCGTCCCCGGCACCAGTTCGGCCGGCCGCGCCCGTTTCAGGCCGTGGCTTGCCATATAATCCATCTCGCCGTGATAACCCTTGTCCAGCCAGGCCTGGAAGCCCGCCTCCCGGTGTGACAGATCGACATCGGCGATGCGCACCTCGGCAAAGCCCAGCGCATGGCCCCAGTCCTTGATGGCAACGGCCAAGGCCGCCAGGCTGGCGGGGTCGGCAAGATCGACAGGGGTGGCGTGAGCGGACATGAAGCGATTGAACCAGTGAACAAGTCATCTCGGATGACGTAACAAACCAGGATGTATATGCAGCGACTCCACCTCCACCTGCCCGATGAAACCGCGACCGCGCGTCTGGGCGCCGACCTGGCACAGGTGCTGGCACCGGGCCTGGCGATCTACCTGCATGGCGACCTGGGCGCCGGCAAGACCGCGCTGACGCGCGCATTGCTGCATGCGGCGGGCTATTCCGGGCGGGTCAAGAGCCCAACCTACACCCTGGCCGAACCCTATGAAGTGACACTCGCAGGGCGCATGGTAACAGTCATCCACTTCGATCTGTACCGCATGGCCAGCCCGGAAGAATTCCTCGATGCCGGTTTCCGTGAACATTTCAACGAAAACTCCGTCTGTATCGTCGAATGGCCAGAAAAAGGCGATCCGGTGTTGCCGCCGCCGGACATCCACGTCAACCTGTCTCTTGCAGGGAACGGTCGTGATGTAGAATTGCGTGCGTTGTCCGACAAGGGTCATCAATGCCTCGCTCGACTGAAATTCGCCCCCAACCTGTGAAATCCAAAACCCGCCGCACCATCCTCAAAGCCGGCGGTGCGCTGTTCGTCTCCGTCGTCACTCCTTTGCCCGCCCTGGCCTCCCAGATCCTGGCCGTGCGCGTCTGGCCGTCCGACGACTACACCCGCGTCACGCTGGAAAACGACAGCGACCTGAAGGTCACGCACTTCGTGGTCAAGAACCCGGAGCGGCTGGTGGTGGACATCGAGGGCATCGACCTCAATAGCACCTTGAAGGACCTGGTCGCCAAGATCCAGCCCAACGACCCCTATATCAAGCAGGTGCGCGTGGGCCAGAACCGGCCCAGCGTGGTGCGCCTGGTATTCGACCTGAAGGATGAAATCAAGCCACAGGTCTTCACCCTGGCCCCGGTGGGCGAATACAAGTATCGCTTCGTGATCGACCTGTATCCGTCCAACCCGCCGGACCCGATCGCCGCCCTGATCCAGAAGGGCGACTGGAACAAGGAAGCCCCGGCCTCCCCGCCGCTGGCGCAGGCACCGGCACCCAAGCCGGACCCGGTACCGCTGGCAGAAATCAAGCCGCAGCCGGACGACAAGAGCGATCGCAATCCCCGGGTGGTCCCGGAAGAGCCGCGCATGCAGCTCACCCGCATGATCACCATCGCGCTGGACCCCGGCCACGGCGGCGAAGACCCCGGCGCCACCGGCGCGCGGGGCAATCGCGAGAAGGACGTGGTGCTCTCCATTGCCAAACGCCTGAAACGCAAGATCGAGCAATACCCCAACATGCGCGTCATGCTGACCCGCGACGCCGATTTCTTCGTGCCGCTGGGCCAGCGCGTGGTCAAGGCGCGCAAGGTGCAGGCCGACCTGTTCGTGTCGATCCATGCCGATGCCTTCGTGCAGCCCACTGCACGCGGTTCGTCGGTGTTCGCGCTGTCCGAGAAGGGCGCCAGTTCGACGGCGGCGCGCTGGCTGGCCAACAAGGAAAACTCGGCCGACCTGATCGGTGGCGTCAACATCAAGACCCATGATCGCCAATTGGCCAGCGTGCTGCTGGACCTCTCGACCACCGCCCAGATCAACGACAGCCTGCGGGTGGGCAATGCGGTGCTCAAGGAAATCGGCGGCATCAACAAGTTACACAAGGGTGCGGTGGAACAGGCCGGCTTCGCCGTGCTCAAGGCCCCGGACATCCCCAGCATCCTGATCGAGACCGCCTTCATCTCCAACCCGGAAGAAGAAGCCAAGCTCACCGACGAGCGCTACCAGGACCAGATGGCCGATGCCATCCTGACCGGCATCCGCAACTACTTCGCCAAGAACCCGCCGCTGGCCAAGAACAAGCTGACCTGAACCCGGCGCCCGCCGCTGATGCCGTTCAGTCAGGCACTGGACGGCATTTTTATTTCATATTTGTCATTGCGGGCGGAAAAACGCGGCCCGCTACCCCAGCGGCCGCGACACCCGTGCCATTCGGGGCGGAGTTTGCCTGCGCATTGGATCACCACCGGATGGGCGATAATAGCGCCCTCTCCCGTTTCTCGTTTCAGCCGCTTTTCGGCTCTTTATCGGAATTCCGCCATGGAAATCAAAGTCAACTTCCTCGACAAGCTACGTCTTGAAGCCAAGTTCGACGACTTTACCGTCATCGCCGACCAGCCCATCCGCTACAAGGGAGATGGCTCGGCGCCGGGTCCCTTCGATTACTTCCTGGCGTCCTCGGCCCTGTGCGCGGCGTACTTCGTGAAGCTGTACTGCAATACGCGCAATATTTCCACCGAGAACATCCGCCTGTCCCAGAACAACATCGTCGACCCGGAAAACCGCTACCAGCAGACCTTCAAGATCCAGGTCGAGCTGCCGGCCGACATCAGTGAGGCCGACCGCCGCGGCATCCTGCGCTCCATCGAGCGCTGTACTGTCAAGAAGGTGGTACAGGAAGGGCCGGAATTCATCATCGAGGAAGTCGAGAACCTGGACGCCGATGCCCAGTCCCTGCTGACCCTGCAGCCCGAGGCCGGCGCCAGCACCCGCATCCTGGGCAAGGACCTGCCGCTGGAGCAGACCATCGCCAACATGTCGGGCCTGCTGGCCGCACTGGGCATCAAGATCGAGATCGCCTCGTGGCGCAACATCATTCCCAATGTGTGGTCGCTGCATATCCGCGACGCCCATTCGCCGATGTGCTTCACCAACGGCAAGGGCGCCACCAAGGAAAGTGCGCTGGCCTCGGCCCTGGGCGAGTACCTCGAACGCATCAGCAACAACCACTTCTACGCCGGTTCCTACTGGGGCGAGGACATCGCCAATGCCGAGTTCGTGCACTACCCCAACGAACGTTGGTTCAAGCCCGGACGCGGCGACAAGCTGCCCAAGGACATCCTCGACGCCTACTGCCTGGATATCTACAACCCCGACGGCGAGCTGCGCGCTTCGCATCTGGTCGATACCAATTCGGGCAACGCCGAGCGCGGCATCTGCTCGCTGCCCTATGTCCGGCAGTCGGATGGCGAAGTGGTGTATTTCCCCTCCAACCTGGTCGAAAACCTCTTCGTCAGCAATGGCATGAGTGCCGGCAATACCTTGCCCGAAGCCCAGGTGCAGTGTCTGTCGGAGATCTTCGAGCGCGCGGTCAAGCGTGAAATCCTGGAAGGCGAGATCTGCCTGCCCGACGTGCCTCATGACGTGCTGGCGAAGTACCCCGGCATCCTGGCCGGCATCCAGGGGCTGGAGGAGCAAGGCTTCCCGGTGCTGGTCAAGGATGCCTCGCTGGGCGGCGTCTATCCGGTCATGTGCGTGACCCTGATGAACCCGCGCACCGGCGGGGTCTTTGCCTCCTTCGGCGCCCACCCGAGCTTCGAGGTGGCGCTGGAGCGCAGCCTGACCGAACTGCTGCAGGGACGCAGCTTCGAAGGCCTCAACGACCTGCCCCAGCCGACCTTCGAGAGCAACGCCGTCACCGAGCCCAACAACTTCGTCGAGCACTTCATCGATTCGTCGGGCATCGTATCGTGGCGCTTCTTCAGTGCCAGGTCGGACTACGAATTTGTGGAGTGGGATTTCTCCGGCCAAGGTGAAAACTCCAACGCCGACGAGGCGGCCACCTTGTTCGGCATCCTGGAGGAGATGGGCAAGCAAGCCTATGTCGCCGTGTACGACCAGTTGGGTGCCACGGCCTGCCGCATCCTGGTGCCGGGCTATTCCGAGGTGTATCCGGTGGAAGACCTGATCTGGGACAACACCAACAAGGCGCTCCTGTTCCGCGCCGACATCCTGAACCTGCATCGCCTGGACGATGACGCCCTGGCCGCCCTGCTCGACCGTCTCGAAAACAACGAGCTGGATGACTACTCGGACATCGCCACCCTGATCGGTATCGACTTCGATGAGAACACCGTGTGGGGCCAGCTGACCGTGCTCGAACTGAAGCTGCTGATCCATCTGACCCTGCAGCAGTTCGACGAGGCCCATGACCTGGTCGGCGCCTTCCTGCAATACAACGACAACTCGGTCGAGCGCGGTCTGTTCTACCAGGCCCTGAACGTCGTGCTGGAAGTGGAACTGGACGATGCGCTGGCGCTGGAAGACTACGAAACCAACTTCCGTCGCATGTTCGGCAATGAGCGCATGGATGCGGCCATCGGATCGGTGACGGGCGACGTGCGCTTCTTTGGCCTGACGCCCACCAGCCTGAAGCTCGAAGGCCTGGACCGCCATCAGCGCCTGCTCGACAGCTATCGCAAGCTGCACAAGGCGCGCGCCCGGTTCGCGCAGGCGGCCGCTGCTGCCTGAGACGATCGGCCGGCATCATGAAAAATGCCGTTCAGTCTTCACTGAACGGCATTCGTGACGCTGCCAACGCAGGTTCCTGCTTGTCCTGCCGCCTGGGTCTCAGGCGCTGCGCACCTTGCGCTTGCCACGTACCTTGCGCCATAGCTGCCACAGAGCTCCCAGCACAATGGGAATGATGGCCGCGACGATGCCGATCAGGACCAGGGTATTGAGGTTCTGCTGTACCACCGGGATATTGCCGAACAGGTAGCCCAGCACCACCAGCCCCACCACCCACAGCAAGGCGCCCAGCACATTGAACAACTGGAAGCGGGCGAAGCTCATGCCCGACACGCCGGCGATGAACGGTGCGAAGGTCCGTACGATGGGCGTGAAACGGGCGATGACGATGGTCTTGCCGCCGTGTTTCTCGTAGAAGGAGTGGGTCTTTTGCAGGGCTTCGGGGTTGAGCCAGCGGTAATTGTGGGTGTAGACGCGGTGACCGACCCAGCCGCCTATCCAGTAGTTGAGGGTATTGCCCGCCACCGCCGCGACCACCAGCAAGGTCATCAGCAGCCAGATATCCATGGCGCCCATGGCACAGAAGGTGCCGGCGATGAACAAGAGCGAATCACCCGGCAGGAACGGCAACACCACCAGCCCGGTCTCGCAGAATACGATCAGGAACAACACCGCATAGATAAGCGTGCCGTACTGCTCGATGAGGACGCCCAAATATTTGTCCACGTGCACCAGCACGTCCAGCAACTGCAGATAATCCATAAAGCCCAATCGTTGGTGATTCATCGATGCCGGGGCGCCCCATCGCCACGCGGCGAGATATTTCCACAATGCAACACCAGGAAATATCCAGGAGGCGGGGCGATCCCCCCGCCTGCGAAGGCATCATACAACACTCACCCCGCGCCACACTCAAGAACACCGACCCGATGTCGATAAAAACCGCAGGCGCTCACTTGTACACCATGGAAATCCTCGCAGAACGTCACGACACCGTTGCACTCCTCGGGCCTGCGCAGGCAGCGGCCGCACAAGGCTGGCGATTTGGCATATGATCAAATCAGGTTGCTTCAGTTTTAAGGAAGTCCAGGTGTATTTGGGAACCTGCCAGCAGGGTGGGCACAGGCAAGAAAACTGAAAAAGCGTAACTCCGGACTGCATGAGGCAAGACGCGCGGCAGGCGTCATTACCGGGCCACAGGGGGGTGTATGGGGAGCCAGGAGTCGTTCACCGGCGGATGTGATCATCAAGGTGATCCGTCAGGGGATGTGGCGCAGGATTACCAGGGCCTGCATGGCCAAGAGCGCGATGCGCTGCTGGGTGCGTTGTGGCGTTCCATGGCCATCCTCGAATTCGCCGCCGATGGCACGATACTGCAGGCCAATGACAATTTCCTGGACATGCTCGGCTACCGTCGTGAGGAGCTGATCGGCCAGCATCACAGCATGCTGTGCGAACCCTTGTACGTCCAGTCCAACGATTACCAGCAATTCTGGCAACACCTGCGCCAGGGCGAAATCATCACCGGTACCCTGCAGCGATGTCGCATCGACGGCACCATCGTCTGGCTGGAGGCGCTGTGCAGCCCCATCCTGGACGAGCACGGGGAACTCAGCAAGGTGATCTCGGCGGCCGCCGACATCAGTTCCCACATCGACGATTCCCATCACAGCAACAGCGTACTGAGCGCCCTGAACCGCTCGCTGGGAGTGGTCGAACTCTCGCCCGATGGCCTCATCCTTGCGGCCAACCGCAACTACCTCAAGACCATGGAATACCTGGCCGAGGACCTGGTCGGCAAGTCGCACGCCATCTTGTGCGATCCCGAATACGCCAACGGCGAGGAATACGCCGCCTTCTGGCGCGACGTCTGCAATGGCCGCTTCTTCTCCGGTCGTTTTCCCCGTCGCACCCGCAGCGGCCGCACGATCTGGTGGGAAGCTACCTATTCGCCCCTGCTGGACCCACATGGCAAGGCCGAGCGCGTGATCTGCATCGGCAACGACGTCACCTACCGCGTGACCCGCGAAAAGAGCGACCGTGAACACCTGCACCTGCTCTCGCTGGGGATCAACGAAACCGACAACGCGGTCCTCATCACCGATGCCCAGAACCGCATCGTCTTCCACAACACCGGCTTTACCCGCATGCTCGGCTTCCAGAGCCAGCAGGCGATCGGCAAGCTGCCACGCGACCTGTTCGCCAATCACCCCACTTTCGTGAAGTCTATCGAACGCTGCCACGGCGAGCTGCTGCAGGGCCACAGTTTCCATACCGAGGAACTGATCCACGACTTCCACGAGCAACCGGTGTGGATATCGGCGGTGGTCAATCCTATCCTGGACGCGGCCGGCAGTCTCATCAATGCGGTTTGCGTCATGACCGATATCACCAATACCAAGGTGCATGAGGTATTGCAGTATCGCGTCCTCAATGCCATGGCGCGTGACTCTTCGCTCTCCGAGCAGATGAACCTGCTGTGCGAGGAAGTGGAACGGGTCGCGCCGGAGGTGATCGCCTCCATCCTGCGGGTGGATGAACAGGGACGCCTGCATACCCTGGCCGGCCCCAGCCTGCCGGAGGCCTACATCCGCGCCATCGAGGGCTTGTCCATCGGCCCGCTGGTCGGCTCCTGCGGCAGCGCCGCCTTTACCGGCCAGGAGGTCATCTCGGAAGACATCGCCAGCGATCCGCACTGGGCCGATTACAAGGAACTGGCGCTGGGCCACGACTTGCGTGCCTGCTGGTCGACCCCGATCAAATCGGCCGATGGCAAGGTGATCGGCACCTTCGGCTTCTATTTCCGTCAGCCACGCCAGCCCAGCGGCTTCCATCACTTGCTGGTCGATGCCGGACTGCACCTGTGCGCGCTGGCCATCGAGCGCGAAGCCTCGCGCGCGCGCATCCACCAACTGGCCTTCTACGATTCCCTGACCGGCCTGCCCAACCGCAGCCTGCTGCTGGTACAGGCCGGCCAGGCCATCGCCGCCGCTGAACGCAACCGCAGTACCATCGCTGTGATGTTCATCGACCTTGATCGCTTCAAGCAGGTCAATGACTCGCTGGGCCATCAGGCCGGCGATGAACTGCTGCGCACGGTGGCGACCCGACTGCAATCGCAGGCCCGCCGCTCCGACATCGTGGGCCGTCTCTCCGGTGACGAGTTTGTGGTGGTCCTGACCCAGTACGACACGCAGCACCTCACCGAAGTGGTCAAGCGCATCCAGGAACGGCTGGCCATGCCCTGCCATATCAACGGCACGCCGCTCAATCCCTCGGCCAGCATCGGCGTGGCGATCTTCCCCGACAACGGCAACGATATCGAAACCCTATTGCACCGGGCCGACATCGCCATGTACCAGGCCAAGGCCGTCAATCGCGGTCGCTTCAGTTTCTTCAGCGAAGAAATGAACAGCATGGCCCAGGAGCGCCTGGCACTGGAAGGCGCCCTGCGCGATGCCTTGCGCGGCGGCCTGTTCGAATTGCATTTCCAGCCGCAGATCAGACTGTGCGACCACAGCCTGCATGGGGTGGAGGCGCTGGCGCGCTGGCACGATGAACAACTGGGCCAAATCTCACCGGGCCGCTTCATCCCCATCGCGGAGGAATGCGGCCTGATCGGCGAACTCGGCAAGTGGGCGCTGGAAGAAGCCTGCTTCCAGCTGGCCGACTGGCGCCGGCGCGGCATCCAGGTGCCCTGCATTTCGGTGAACCTGTCCGCCACCAACTTCCACGACCTGGACCTGCCACAGTTCGTCACCGGGCTGCTACGCCGCTACAGCCTGGTGCCGACCGACCTGACCCTGGAAATCACCGAAACCGTGTTGATGGACACCAATCCCAGCACCAACCAGACCATCGCCGCCGTGCATGCACTGGGCATCCCGCTGGCCATGGACGACTTCGGCACCGGCTATTCCAGCCTGGGCTACCTGCGCAAGCTTCCCGTCTCGGAACTGAAGCTGGATCAGAGTTTCGTACGCGACATGGCCAAGGACGAGGCGGTCAGCGCCCTGACCAATGCCGTCATCCGCATTGGCGAAAGCCTGAAACTGACCGTGGTCGCCGAAGGGGTGGAAGATGCCGACCAGTACCGGCTGCTGCTCAGCCAGGGGTGTGACGTCGCGCAGGGCTACTACTTCTCGCGACCGATGGCGGCCGACGATCTGGAGCGCTGGGTCAGGGATTTCCGCGACAAAGAGAGCAAGGACCTCGACCGGGTGACCAGGGCCTGTTCACACTAAATCTGCGAGATGCGTTGCGCCTAGGCAGTCAACGCTTGACGACCTCTCGCACTCGCAGATTGAGTGGGAACAGGCCCTAACGCCGCTGGCACGATGGAGACGATGGAGGCACTCAAGGACAAGTGAGGCAAATTCCTCATGCCAAAAAAGCACTTTCCGGATAGAAAAACAACAGCACAGCTGGATGTGGGCGCAAACATTTGAAGTATTTTTTGATCAGGCTCAAAAGCTGACGATATACTGACGGCCTCCCCAGCGAGTACCGCGATTGCAGCGCCAGCAAGCAGGCTGGCGCTCTGGACTGACAAGGTTTTCGATCACGCGCAGGATTGCCGATTCGGCAATGGCGCCGGCGTGCCGCTCCATCGGCAGGTTGGCGTTCCGGCGTGAACGCAGCGTTGCAGGATTTTTCCGCGTGACGGAGAACAAGGAGGGACCAGCGGTCACAGCGTATTGCGCGCCTGTCGGCGCGGCCGACCTCCCGGGCAGTTTTCCGTTCGGTATTTGCGTTTCCACACCACGTTTTATTCAAAACAACAATAGCCATGGCTAATGATATGTCTGGTGCGCGCGGCGCATCCCTTTTCAAGCGCTCGGTCGGTGCAAAACTGACTGCCATGACGGTCGCCCTGGTGGGCGTCGTCTTCGTGATCGCGCTGATGCTGATCACCTATTCCGCCTCGCGCATGATGGAACATCGCTCCATCGAACAGATGGGCAACGATGCCCGTGGCGTGGCCCACATGGTCGGCATCTTCGACCGCTCGGTGAACAGCCAGGTCGACCGCTTCTCCAACATGTTCGACAACGAATTCGGCAAGCTCACCCTGGACGAGAGCCGCACCGTGCAGATCGCCGACCGCGCCACCCCGGTACTGCAGAATGACGGGCGCGAACTGAATCTGGACTTTTCCATCCCCGACCGCTTTACCGGCCGCACCGGCGTGACCGCGACCATCTTCGCCAAGACCGGCGAGGACTTCGTGCGCGTCTCGACCTCGGTGAAGAAGGAAAACGGCGAACGCGCCGTCGGCACCCTGCTCGACCGCACCCATCCGGGCTATGCCGCCCTGAAGTCGGACAAACCCTATAGCGGCCTGGCCACGCTGTTCGGCAAGCAGTACATCACCAAGTACGTGCCGATCAAGAACGATGCTGGCCAGATCATCGCGGCTCTCTACGTGGGCATCGACATTTCCGCCGACGTCAAGGCCTTGAAGGAGCAGATCAAGTCGCTCAAGATCGGCCAGACCGGCAATTTCTATGCGCTCAATGGACGTGAGGGCAAGGACCTGGGCGTGATGATTGCCGGCGCCCCGCGCGAGGGCAAGGAAGAAGGCGCCAGCCTGCTGGAACTCAAGGATGCCGCCGGTGAGAGCTACATCAAGACCGTGCTGCAACAGAAGGAAGGCGCACTGCATTACACCGCCGTCGATGGGCGCAGGAAGATCGTGGTCTTCACCCACTACGCACCATGGAACTGGGTCATTGCCGGCGAGGCCGCGGTTGACGAGATCACCAGCGAAGTCAATGCCATGCGCAATCTCTACATCGGCCTGGGCCTGCTGTTCCTGGCGGTGCTGGCGGCAATCCTGACGGTGATGATCAACCGCATGGTCACACGCCCGCTGGACGCCGTATGCGACGCCGCCGACCGCATTGCCGGCGGCGACCTGACCACCCGCCTGCACGTGCACAGCAGTGACGAGATCGGCCGCCTCATGGGCGCCTTCAACGGCATCAGCATGGGCCTGTCGGAAGTGGTCTCCAGCGTGCGCGCCGGCACCGAGGAAATCAACACCGCCGCCAGCGAGATCGCCGCCGGCAACCTCCATCTGTCATCCCGCACCGAACAACAGGCCGGCGCCCTGGAAGAGACCGCCTCGGCCATGGAAGAACTGACCTCCACCGTCAAGCAGAATGCCGCCAATGCGGTGCAGGCCGACGAACTGTCGAGCTCGGCCTCGGACGTGGCCAGCCATGGCGGCGAAGTGGTGGGCCAGGTGGTGCAGACGATGGACGCCATCAACAGCTCCTCGCAGCGCATCGTGGACATCATCAGCGTGATCGATGGCATCGCCTTCCAGACCAATATCCTGGCCCTGAACGCGGCCGTGGAAGCGGCCCGCGCAGGCGAGCAGGGACGCGGCTTCGCCGTGGTGGCCACCGAAGTGCGTACCCTGGCCCAGCGCAGCGCTTCGGCTGCCAAGGAAATCAAGGAACTGATCGATGCCTCGGTGCAGACCGTCTCCAGCGGCGGCCAGTTGGTGGGCCAGGCCGGCAACACCATGAATGACGTGGTCTCCAGCGTGCAGCGCGTCTCCACCGTCATCAGCGAGATCACCACCGCCAGCCGCGAACAGAGCGAGGGCATCGACCAGATCAACCGCGCCATCGCGCAGATGGACGAGAGCACCCAGCAGAACGCCGCCTTGGTGGAACAGGCTGCTGCGGCCGCGCAATCGCTGCAGCAGCAGGCCGAACGCCTGGCGGCGGCGGTCAGCACCTTCCGGGTGTAAGGCCGGAATCCGGGATACGGAGACCGGTCTTGCCGACCGGAAAATCCGGTCTCCATCAGCGCCGACGAAGCCGCCCCCGGGCGGCTTCGTCACATTCCGGCCGCCGCGTCGGCGGTATAATCGCCGGATGAACGCACCGCATTCCTCCCCCGTTTCCGATTCCGCCGCCACGCCCCATCGCCCCATCCAGGCCCTGCCCGATCAGTTGATCTCGCAGATCGCCGCGGGCGAGGTGATCGAACGCCCCTCGGCGGTCGTCAAGGAACTGCTGGAAAACGCACTCGACGCCGGCTCCACCCAGATCACCGTGCGTCTGGAGCAGGGCGGCGTCAAGCGCATCGCCATTACCGACAACGGACGCGGCATCCCGCCCGAGCAATTGCCGCTGGCCCTGGCGCGACACGCCACCTCCAAGATCGCCTCGCTGACCGACCTGGAGAATGTCTCCACGCTGGGCTTTCGTGGCGAGGCCCTGGCCTCGATCGCCTCGGTGGCGCAACTGACCGTCACCAGCCGCACCGCCGATGCTCCCCATGCGTGGGAAATCACCGGTTCCCAGTTCGGCACGGTCGCGCCAGCCTCGGGGGCACAAGGCACCACCATCGACGTCCAGGACCTGTACTTCAACACCCCGGCGCGCCGCAAATTCCTCAAATCCGACCAGACCGAATACGGCCACTGCGCCGAAGTCGTACGCCGCATTGCACTGGCGCGGCCGGACGTGAGCTTCTCGTTGTCGCACAACGGCAAGACGGTCGATCACTGGAACGTCGGCGAATTCGCCAAGCGCAGTGCCCATATCCTCGGTGATGAATTCGCCAACGCCCGCCTGCCGCTCGACGAGAGTGCCGGCCCGCTGCGCCTGCATGGCTTCGTCGGCCTGCCCACTGCCTCCAAGGCGCGTGCCGACGGCCAGTATTTCTACGTCAATGGTCGCTTCGTGCGCGACAAGCTGCTCACCCACGCGGTGCGTGCAGCCTATCAGGACGTACTGCATGGCGACCGCTATCCTGCCTATGCCCTGTCGCTGATGCTGGACCCGGCACTGGTGGACGTGAACGTGCACCCGTCGAAGATCGAAGTGCGCTTCCGCGACAGCCGCGCCGTGCACCAGTTCGTATTCCACGCCGTCTCGCGCGCGCTGGCACAGACCTCGGCGGTTTCCTTCGGCAACCTGCCGCAACAGGCGGGCGGAAGCGAAGGCGAAAGTGACAGCCAGACCGCCGCCCCGACAACTACCACCGGCACCAACGGCCCCCTGCCCTGGATCCGCGAACAGCAGCAGCAGACCTTCTCGGCACAGTTTGCGGAACAGCCGCGCCCCTACTCCTTCGGCGGCAACAGCGGCTTTGGCGTGCGCCAGAACACCGAAGCCTACGGCAACATGTTCCGCAGCGATTCCGCCGCCGGTGGAAGCACACCAAGCACACCAAGCGGACCTGCTGCCGGCTATCCGGGGAGCGGCGCCGCACCCGCCCCGGCGCCGCTGCCGGAAGGCGACTTCCCGCTGGGCTTCGCGCTGGCCCAGTTGCACGGCATCTACGTACTGGCGCAGAACCAGGCCGGCCTGGTGGTGGTGGACATGCATGCCGCCCACGAACGCATCCTCTACGAACAGCTGAAGACGGCGCTGGACGGCAACGAAATATTCCTGCAGCCGCTCCTGATCCCGGTGACCTTCTACGCCGATCCGGTCGAGGTCGGCACGGTGGAAGAACACCAGGAGACCCTCTCGGCGCTGGGCTTCGACATTGCCGTGATGTCGCCTACCACACTGGCGGTACGGGCGGTCCCGGCACTGCTCAAGAACGCCGACGCCCAGACCCTGGCCCGTGACGTCCTGCGCGACGTGCGCGAATACGGCGGCTCACGCGTGCTGCTGGAGCGTCGCAACGAACTGCTGGGCACCCTGGCCTGCCACACCGCCGTGCGCGCCAACCGCAGCCTGACCCTGCCCGAGATGAATGCGCTGCTGCGCCAGATGGAGGCCACCGAGCGCTCCGACCAATGCAATCACGGCCGCCCGACCTGGACCCAGATGGGGCTGTCGGACCTGGACAAGCTGTTCCTGCGCGGTCAATGACAATGGGGAAGCACTCGCCCCTGGCGGTGGCCATCATGGGCCCCACTGCCTCCGGCAAGACCGCCGCCGCACTGGAAATCGCGCGCCGCATTCCAAGCGAGATCATTTCCGTGGACTCGGCCCTGGTCTATCGCGAGATGGATATCGGCACCGCCAAACCCACTCCGGCCGAACTGGCCGAAGTCCCGCACCACCTGATCGACATCATCGATCCTGCCGAAGCCTATTCGGCCATGCAGTTCCGCCAGGACGCACTGCGCCTGACCCAGGAAATCGCCGCGCGCGGCAAGCTGCCGCTGCTGGTGGGCGGCACCATGCTGTACTTCAAGGTGCTGCGCGATGGCCTGGATGAACTGCCGCAAGCCGACCCGATCCTGCGCGCCCAGCTGGACGAAGAAGCCGCGCAGGTCGGCATGCCGGCCATGCACGCCAGGCTGGCGGCGCTGGACCCGGTCACTGCGGCCCGGCTCAAGCCCAACGACAGCCAGCGCATCCAGCGCGCACTGGAGATCAGCCTGTTGACGGGGCAGCCGATGTCTTCGCTGCTGTCGCAAAAACCGGCCGAGCCACTGCCTTTCACCCTGTTGCCGCTGGCGCTGGAACCGAGCGAGCGCGCCGTGCTGCATGAACGCATCGCCCTGCGCTTCGACCTGATGTTGCAGGGTGGCGCATTGGAGCGCGAAGTCACGGCCCTGCGCGCACGCGGCGACCTGCACCTGGGCCTGCCCTCGATGCGTTGCGTCGGTTACCGCCAGATGTGGGAATATCTGGACGGCAGCATCGATGCCACCGCCCTGCGCGAAAAAGGCATCGCCGCCACCCGCCAGCTGGCCAAGCGCCAGCTGACCTGGCTGCGCTCCATGCCGGAACGCATCAGCATCGACTGCAACCGGCCGGATGCCACCGCCGAGGTGCTGGCACGGGTGCGAGAGGCTGTGGATAACTAAATCACGGAAAACACCGAAAACGATTGACAGAAGCCGGACGGACAATTATAGTCTCGGGCTTGCCTCATGGTGATATAGCTCAGTTGGTTAGAGCACAGCACTCATAATGCTGGGGTCGGTGGTTCAAATCCACCTATCACCACCAGATACCCGTCGCTGCATGGACATTTCATGTGTATGCGGCGTCGTCCGAAAAACCCGCGTCTCTCACGAGACGCGGGTTTTTTGTTTTGTAGGCGAATCCCGATGATGAAGCAGTCGTCTCCGCCCGGCAAGCCGTCGACATCCACCTGCAATTGGCCGACGCTTATTTCAACCTGGCGCAAATCGAAATCTCGCGCATGCGCTATGCCGATGCGACGCGCTGGATCGATGTCCTGATGACCTTCGCGCCGCAGCACGTTGGCGCATTGACGGCGCGCCGGCACGACATCGGCATGACACCGGCACAATATCGGCAAGACCCCGTGCGGTAGCGGTCTGCCCCTCGCCGGCAACCAGCCGTGTCCAATATCCGCCCAAGTTCTGACGGCCAGGCAGGCTCATCTAACGACAGCAGGAGCGCGCAGTTCCTCCAGTCCTTTTCCGGTCCAGCGCTTGAGCGCCCGACGGAAATTGGCCGTATCGGTAAAACCCAACAGCATCCCGATATCGTCGGTACTCATCTTCGAGCTCTGCAGATACTCCAGCGCCAGCGTGCTGCGCACGTCATCCAGGATCTGCTGGAACGACGTGTCTTCGAGCGTCAAGCGACGGCGCAATGTCCGAGGCGTGGTATTCAATCGCTCGGCCACATCCTCCATCGAAGGAAAATTCCCGGGGACCGCCATCAACAAGCGA
This sequence comes from Herbaspirillum sp. AP02, assembly GCF_015767275.1. GTDB lineage: Bacteria > Pseudomonadota > Gammaproteobacteria > Burkholderiales > Burkholderiaceae_D > Herbaspirillum. The sequence continues at coordinate 303,918 of NZ_JADWMY010000002.1, read as the reverse complement.
TACACCTCACCGCTCGCCCCCTCGGATATCTTCGCTTGTCCCAACAGGCGGTCGCAGGTTTCCTGGACCAGGGATGCGGTGAGCTGGTGCGCCATCTTCGGTTTCCTGTCCAGGATCGCGCTGTCGTAGAGCAGCTGCGTTTCTGGCTGGTCGAATTCACAGCGACAACCGAGATATCTTTTGTAGAGCGCCGCATGCCCCGGCCGGGCATAGGGAATGCGTGCCGTCATGGGGGGACAATCGAAACCCGCCACCTCCTGCACATGCGTCACGGTAATGGCGAGCTGGAGTTCGAACAGGAACTGCCGCAGATCAGCTGACGGCGGTGCGACGAAGTTGTCCGGGAAGCGCCAGGTGACCGTCGTTGGGCCCTCTTCCCAGATCGCCGGAAATGGAGGTGTCGCCAACCGCCGGTATTTGACTGCCAGACGAAAATACTCACGCAGGGAGAGGCAGGACATCAATGCGTAGCCATACATCCCATAGGCCGACAAGTGCAGGCGACTACCGATCTCGAATGGCGTCGCCGGGTCCCGGCTGAGCGCAATCGCATTCTCGCAAACGGTCAGGAACTGCTTAAGCGAAGTCAGCGCATTGGGATCGTGCAACTGCCCGGCCGACAAGCCGCTTCCCGCCAGGGCAGATGGCGCCGCAATGCCCTGTTCGGCCAGCACTTCCACCACCGCGTTGATCTTGTAGGGCGCATAAATCCGCTCACTTGCCTTCGGCAGAATCTCCGACATGTGCGCCTCTTGAGGTTGTCCTTTGATGACCTGCATGATGACCGAAAATGACCTTCCCGCTCAAAGCGTATCTCACTACCATTCTGGATACAAGCTCAGGCAAGGCGGCGCGATGCGATGCGATGCGATGCGATGCGACACGACAGCCATTCAAAACGAGTCATCGGAGACAACCACATGAAACGACAGCCCCCCATCCACTTGTCCGGATAAGCCAGCCATCTGACCGGGCTCGGCGAATGATGCGCTTCGCCGCACGGCCACCCAGGTCCGGCTTCCATGCACCCATACATCGGCGACAGCTACCTGCGGCAGCCCGGACCTTTCTGTTTTCTTTTTCTGTGCCCGAGTCCGGAGCGACCCGGGCGGAACATTTGCCCCCCCTGCCGACGGCAGGCTGGCGCAATCGAGTCGCCTCATGACGACTTTTCACAAGGAGTAGCAATGCGGGCAGCCATCGTCGGTGCCGGATCGCTGGGCACCATTATCGGCGCCTTCATCAGCAAGGCCGGTCAGGACATTCATCTCATCGATAGCAACGCCGAACACGTCAGGGCCTTGAACGAACATGGTGCCACCGTCACCGGTTCGCTCGAGTTCAGTTCGCCGGTCTCGGCATTCACGCCCGACGCGCTATCGGGTCGCTATGACCTGATTTTTCTGCTGACCAAGCAAACCAGCACACAGCAGACCCTGGGCCTGCTCCAAGCGCATCTGCATGCCGACAGTATCGTCTGCACATTACAGAACGGCATTCCAGAACTGCTCGTGGAAAAGATCGTGGGGAGACAGCGCACCATCGGTGGCGCCGTAGGCTTCGGCGCCACCTGGCTGCGCCCGGGCGTCTCATCGCTGACATCGAGCAGGCAGGCACTGGAGCAATCCGCTTTCGAGATCGGCGAGATCGACGGCATCGACCGCCCCAGGCTGGCCGTCGTCAAGCGCTACCTGGAATGCGTGGGCAGTACCAAGGTATTGAACAATCTGATGGGTATCCGCTATTCCAAGCTGTTGATGAATGCGACCTTCAGCGGCATGTCGGCCGCCTTGGGCTGTACCTTCGGCGAGGTGCTGGACCATCCTCGCGCCATGACCTGCCTGGCCTTCATCGCCAACGAATGCATCAAGGTCGCCCACGCCCAGGGGATTGATCTGGTGCCCATGCAGGGCGAGGATTTCAACGCCTTCGAATTCGAGGGCGCTATCGACATCCCCGGAAAAATGCCGCTCTACAGGAAGATCTGGTCGCAACACGTGGCATTGAAAGCCAGCATGCTGCAGGACCTGGAAAAGGGACGGGCTACCGAGATCGACTACATCAATGGCGTGATCTGTCATCAAGGTCGACAGCACGGCATTGCCACTCCCTTCAATGACAAGGTCGTCGACATCGTTACCTCGGCCCAGCAACGGCAGGTGCTGACCTCCCTGAACAATCTCCAGCAATTCAACGGACTACTGGAACGCCATGCCTCGGTGCTTGCCGGTGGCGCCGCCTGGACGGCGTGATCCGACCGTCTTCTTTCCGCATTTCCACTACCGCCACTACGATCGGAGCCATGTCCATGTCCCGTCCAAAAAAGAAAGTCATCATCACCTGCGCCATCACCGGGGCCATTCATACCCCCACCATGTCGGACGCGCTGCCCTACAGGCCGGAGGATATTGCAAGGCAGGCCATCGATGCCGCAGAAGCCGGTGCGGCCGTGCTTCATCTCCATGCGCGCCACCCGGAAAATGGCGCCGTCTCGATCAATCCCGACCACTTCATGCAGTTTCTGCCGCAGATCAAGGCCGCGACCCACGCCGTCATCAATCTCTCCACGGGCGGCAGCCTGACCAATACGATGGAGGAGCGCATCGCACCGGCGCAGCGGGTATCGCCCGAGATGACGTCGCTCAACATGGGCAGCATGAATTTCTCCATGCACCCGCTGGCGGATCGCTACAAGGAATGGAAATTCGATTGGGAAGAAGCCTATCTGCGCAATTCCGATACCTACATCTTCCGCAACACGTTTCGCGATATCGCCTTCAGTGCCAGAGAACTGGGCGAACGACACCAGGTCAAGTTCGAACACGAATGCTATGACGTCGGCCACCTGTACAACCTGAAGTTCTGCATGGACGCCGGCATGTTCAAGGCGCCGGTGTTCATCCAGTTCATCTTCGGCATCCTGGGCGGCATCGGGGCCGATATCGACAATCTGGTCTTCATGAAGCGCACCGCCGACCGCCTTTTTGGTGACCAGTATCAATGGTCTGTGCTGGGTGCCGGCGCCGCCCAGATCAACTTCGCCACCATGGCCGCATCCATGGGAGGCCATGTCCGCGTGGGCCTGGAGGATTCGCTCTTCATCTCGCGCGGGAAGCTGGCCACATCCAATGCAGAACAAGTGACCAAGATCAGACGGATTCTCGAAGACCTCGGCCATGAAATCGCAAGCCCCGACGAAGCCAGGGAAATCCTCGGCTTGAAGGGGGCAGACAAGGTGTCGTTCTAGAACACCCCAGATTGACCCACAAAAAACCAAAGGAGACATGATGAAGCATTCCATTGCACGGGACGTCCAGCCCAAGCCACTCACCTTGGCCATGCGGCAGCTCATGAAAAATACGGTGCTCGCGGCGGGCCTGCTGGTGGCCGGCGCAGGTGCTGCGCAGGCGCAGATTTCGGACGACAGGATCAAGATCGGCTTCGTCACCGACATGTCGGGACCGCTGGCAGACAACGACGGCCCAGGCAGCCTGGAAGCCATTCGCATGGCAGTGGCCGACGCGGGCGGCAACATCAATGGCAAGCCCATCGAGATCCTCTCGGCCGATCACCAGAACAAGGCCGACAACGCCTCTGCCAAGGTGCGGGAATGGGCAGACGTGCAACATGTCGACATGGTCATCGGCGGCGCCAATTCGGCCGCCATGCTGGCGGTGAACCGGCTGGTGGAGAGCAAGAAGTTTGCCTTCCTGGTGGTCTCGGCGGGGGCTACGCAATTCACGAACGAAGAATGCACGCCCTATACCATCCAGTACGCCTACAACACGACGGCAGTCTCAAGGGCCTTGACCAGCGCGGCGATGAAGCAGGGCGGGAAGTCGTGGTTCTTCCTGACCAGCGACTATACCTTTGGACACTCGCTGGAGACTGAGGCCAGCAAGATCGTCAACGAACAAGGTGGCAAGGTACTGGGGCGCGTACGCCATCCGCTCAACACCGAAGACTTCTCCTCGTTCCTGCTGCAGGCGCAGGGCTCCAAGGCGGATGTCCTGGCGCTGGCCTCCTCCGGGAGCGACACGCTCAATGCCATCAAGGGCGCGCGCGAATTCGGCCTGACCAAGACCATGAAGATCGCCGGGCTGCTGCTCTTCATGAACAATATCGACAGCATCGGATTGAAGAATGCCCAGGGGCTGTTGCTGTCGGAAGCGTGGTATTGGGACCAGAGCGATGCCTCGCGCGCGTTTGCCAAACGCTACCAGGCCAAGACCAAGCGCATGCCCAACAGCCTGCAGGCAGCCAGCTACTCCGCCACCGCCAACTATCTGGCAGCGGTGAGGGCCGTCGGCAGCGATGATCCGGCCAAGGTGCTCAAGCACATGCGCTCGGTTGGCGTGAACGACATGTACGCGAAAGGCGAGATTCGTCCCGATGGACAGATGGTGCATGACTTCTATCTGTACGAAGTGAAGAAGCCGAGCGAATCCAAAGGGCCGTGGGACTACCTGAAGCTCGTCTCCACCACTCCCGGCAATGATGCTTATGCCCCGCTGTCGGAATCCAGATGCCCGGCGGCCAAGCGGCCGTAGCCTGACCAGCATAGATTCCGGCAGACCGCCACCAACGCACCCGGAGCCGGTGAACGCGCCTCCCGGTGTGAGGGTGGTGGCGGCGTCTGGTTTCGCCCGTTCAGACAGGCCTCGGCCCTGCCTGCTTCGCGCAGGCTCGTCGCAACGACGTAGTGTAAGCGCCATGGTCAGCGCATCAGTGCCACCATCTCGCCACTCGCCTGCTCGAACCGCGCCACCAGATAATCCAGCAAGACCCGCACCCGCGGCGCCATGTAGCGCGTGCGCTGGTAAAGCGCATGTACCGGCGCTTCCGGTGCGCGCCACTGCGGCATCACCACTTGCAAGCTACCGGCGCGCACATCCGCAGCCACGTCCCAGATCGACTTCATGACCAGGCCCTTGCCTTCGACGGCCCACTGACGGGCCAGTGCACCGTCGTTGGTTTCGCGCGCGCCGACAAGCGGGACGGTATGCGTCTGCATCACACCGTCACGCTCAAAGCGCCACTCATTGGCCGGACCGTTGGCCGTGAGCAGCACGATGCAATCCTGATACTGCAGATCGGCCGGCTGTTGTGGCGCTTCACGACCGGCAAGATAGGACGGTGCCGCGCACAGCACGCGGCGGTTCGCTGCCAACGGGCGGGCAACCATCGAACTGTTCTGCGGTACGCCGAAGCGGATGGCCAGGTCCAGATCGTCCTGCAGGAGATTGGCGACCGTGTCGCCCAGGATCAGGGCCAGCGTGATCTGGGGATACAAGGCATTGAACTCTTCCAGCCAGCCCTGCAGGACATGGCGGCCGAAGTCGGAGGTGGCGGCGATGCGCAACTTGCCGCTGACCGCACTGCGGCCCGCCTGCAAGGCAGCCTGGGCATCGTCCAGCGCCGCCAGCGCCTGCTGGCAGTCTGATCCTTTGGCTGCATTGGCTGCATGCCCCCCCTGCAGACAATCCTCATCAACACTCTTTGCGACCGTTCTGAAGAAGCAATTTAGCCGACATCAGCGGCAATTTCGCAAAACCGAACTGTTAGAATTTACTCCGCGCATCAGCCGACCAACCGGCTGATCATCATCATTCCAGCGGGAGGAAATTCCATGAGGCAGCATCATGCCTTGCCAACGCAATCAATCCTGCATGACGGGACGCAGCGTCAACCCGCCAGGGAGGCTGTGGGCGCATCCTGGCTCTCTCAACATTGAGCAGGGCATCCCCGTCGCGCAAGAACATGAATTTGCTCTCCAAGAATTCCCTGGCGGTTCACCTGCTGCGCATCATCTTCGGGAGCTACTTCCTGGTGACGCTGATCGTTACCTGCCTGCAACTGGGTGCCGAATATGAGCACACCCTGTCCGGCGTAAATGATGAACTGCGGGCCATGGACATGACTTTCGGTGCCAGCCTGGCCAGTTCCACCTGGCGTTTCCAGGGCGATGTGCAGAAAGCCACGCTGCGCGGCATCAGTAACCTGCCAGTGGTGACCGGGGTCAAGATCGAAGATCCTCAAGGCCGGCTGGTCATGGCACAGGGCAATATCGTCGATCACGACGGCCAGCAGATCCACGTCGATACCGAGGGACAACGCAGCCCGGTGCGGGCGGGTTTCCTCAATGCCGCGACCAGCCACCGCTTCCCCATCCTGTATCGCGATGAACACGGCGTGACGCACGACATCGGTGCCTGGACCGTCTACTCCAGCCGTCATGTGGTGATCCAGAAAGTGGCCTATGGCTTTACGCTGATCCTGATCAACTCGGTGATCAAGACGCTGGTGTTGTGGTTCATCTTTCTCTATGTCTTCAATCGCTGGCTGGGGCAGCCGATCTCACGCCTGTCGGGCTTCGTGCGCCGTCAGGACCTGAACCGGCCGGACCTGCCGGACTCGCCGCAGAGCATCGACCTGCCGGGCAAGAAGCGGCATGAGCTGCACTTCCTGGCCGACGCCATCAATGCCATGCTGGCCAACCTGCGCAGCCATACCATCCAGAATCGCACCCTCTATGCCCAGCTGGAACAGGAAAAGGAATCCCTGCGTGCACTCAACAAATCGCTGGAGCTGCGCATTGCCGAACGCACCCGCGATCTGGCCCAGGCCAATGAACAGCTGCGCTCGCTCAGTCTCACCGATGGCCTGACCGGCATTGCCAACCGACGCAGCTTCGATGACACCCTGGACCAGGAATGGCGACGTAGCATGCGGCAGGGCAAGCCGCTCACGGTGGCCTTCATCGATGTCGACTGGTTCAAGCCCTACAACGATCACTACGGTCACGTAGCGGGCGACGCCGTGCTGCGGCAGGTGGCGCAGACCATGCGCGATACCGTCTGCCGCGCCGGCGAGACCGTGGCGCGCTATGGCGGTGAGGAATTCGCGGTGATCGCAGCCGATACCGATGGCGAGCGCGGCGCGCAGATCGTGCAACGCATGTGCGATGCCATCCATGCCCTGGCGTTGCCGCATGCGGGCTCGGCGCTGGGACGCATCACCATCAGCGGCGGCGTGGCCTCCTGCCGACCGGCCCATCCCGGAGCACGCCTGGAGCCCCTGCTGCAGGCCGCCGACGCGGCCCTGTACCAGGCCAAGACGCAGGGGCGCAATCGCGTCCTGCTGGCACCACCGTGGGTGCAGCCGCCCCCTCCCCCTGCCTGAAGAAAGTAATGCATGCCCTCACGCATTTTCCGTCGCCTCGCATGCGGCCTGATTCTCGGCACCGCGCTGTCATCTGGGCCGTCAGCGACGCTGGCGGCCGACCAGATCGTCTGGGGCAAATACAATGTGCCGCCCTACATGATCCGCACCGGTGAATTCGCGCATCAGGGCATTTTCGACCTGACCCTGGACATCATCAAGAAGGAGTTGCCGCAGTACCAGCACGTGGAACTGGAAGCGCCCTTCCCGCGCATCAACAGCGAAATCCGCAAGGCTAGCCACTGGTGCTATAACGGCATGCTGAAGACGCCGGAACGCGAAAAGGTCGGCTACCTGTCACTGCCGACTTCGATCTTCCTGCCGCTACGCATCATCGTACGACGCGACCGGCTGGACGAATTCAAGGGCAAGCTCTCGCTGCAGGCCCTGCTGAAGAATCCACGGCTGACCACCTCGGTCATGCGCGACCGCTCCTACAGCCCGACCGTGGACAAGCTGCTGGCCGCCTATCCGCCCAGGGAAAACTATTCGGAACAGGTGGAATCGATCGGGATGCTACTGGCCGGCCGTATCGACTACATGGTCGAGCTGCCCTTGCTGGCCTTCGAACAGGCACGCGTCATGGGCCAGGCCGGCGCGCTGGTGGCGCTGCCGATGCAGGAGGCCAGCGAGGTGGTGTTCAATCGCGTGATGTGTCCGAGGAATGAATGGGGACGGCAGGTGGTGGAGCAGGTCAACAAGGTCCTGCGGGCCAAGCGTCCGCTGCCCGCCTACCGCGCAATTGTGGAGAAATGGCACGACCCCGAATCGGTAGCGGAGATCGACAAGATCTATGACAAGGTGTTCCTGAAGATACCTTGACGCCCTGATGCCTTCCCGCCTTGCATGCGTACCCCTGCAAGGCGGGAACAGCGACGCTGCGGCGCCGCCTATGCCCGCAGGCCACCAGTCTCCAGCACGTCCCAGCAGGCACCCATGGTGTGGTAGTCGACCTTGCCGGCGGGGGACTTGGTATCTTCCAGCTTTTTGCCATCCGCGCCGAGAATGCGAAACCAGGCGCCGTACTGGTGATCGATCAGGTGCTCCCAGCTCCACGCCCAGAGGGCGTGATACTGGCGGCGGAATACCTCATCGCCCGTCACCCGCCACAGGCGCCAGGCGCTGGCGAAGGATTCGGCCTGGACCCAGAAATACTTGTCGCTGTCGTAGGGCCGCATATCCGGATCGAACCCGTAGATCAGGCCGCCATGCTCACCATCCCAGCCATGCGCCCAGGCGGCCGTCTGCAGCTCGGCCGCGCGCGTGATGTAATCCGGGCTGGCCTCGATGGCATGGGCGATCAGCAGCAGCTTGGCCCACTCGGTCTGGTGACCGGTCTGGAAGCCCCAGGGCTTGAAGATATTGTCGCGATTGCCGCGGTTGTAGTCGTGGTCGGGCGTCCAATCCTGGTGGTAGTGCTCCCATACCAGCCCCTGCGACTGCTGCGCCAGGCCGAAGACGAAACGCTGGATCAGCAGACGCGCACGCTCCAGGTAGACAGCCTGGCCCGTGGCGGAGTAGGCCGCGAGGCAGGCTTCGCACATGTGCATGTTGGCGTTCTGGCCGCGATAGGGAAGCAACTCGCCAGACGGCGTGATCTCATCGGCATAGGCGCCGTGGGCAGGTTCGAAGAAGGCGTGTTCCATGCGTTCGAAGGCCTGTGCCACCCGCTGCGCATCGCACAGGCCGATGCGATGGGCGTGGGCATAGGCCAGCAGTACGAAAGCCTGGCCGTAGGCCATCACGGTGCCATCCTCGATCTGCCCGTCGCGCAGGGTCCAGGCATACAGCCCGACCAGTGCGCCCTGCGGATGTTGAAAGCGCTCCAGATGCAACAACGCGTGCCGCGCCTGCTCCAGGTAGCGCTCCTGGCGGGTATGCGTATAGGCCATGGCCTGCGTGAAGACCAGGCGCGTGGCACTGACCAGGTGACGGTGCGAACGTTCGTAGACGCTGCCGTCATCCTTGAGGTAATGGAAGAAACCGCCCTGCGGGTCGATGGCATGGCGGTCGTAGAAGGCCAGGGTATCGGCCACGTGCGACTGCAGGAAATGACGGCTTTCGAAATCGGGGTGCTGCATGTTGCGCTCCTTGTACGAGAGGCTGAGGTTCATTGGCTGGCATCCTTCTGGCGCCATTTGTCCAGGATCACCGCCAGCACGATCACCGCGCCCTTGGCGACGTATTGCCAGAACGAGGACAGACCCAGAATGGTCAGCCCGTTGTTCATGACACCGATGATCAGCGCCCCCACCACCGTCCCCCAGATCGTGCCGACGCCGCCCATCAGGCTGGTGCCACCCAGTACCACGGCGGCAATCGCATCGAGTTCGTAGCCACTGCCCCAGTTGCCGTTGGCGCCATACAGGCGACTGGCCGACATGGCACCGGCCAGTCCCGAGAACAGGCCGCTGATGGCGTAGACGAACAACAGTACCAGCCCGACGCGGATGCCGGTCAGCCTGGCCGCCTGCAGGTTGCCGCCGATGGCATAGATGTGCATGCCCAACACCGTCTTGCGCAAGATCACCCAGGACACCAACACCACTGCCAGCGCCACCCAGATCAGCCAGGGCACATGCAGGAAGTCGCCATTGCCGATCCACTCGAAGCTGGGAATGTCGTTGTTCAAGACCGTGGTGCCGTCGGCCAGCAGGTAGGCGGCGCCGCGAAAGGCCGTCATGGTACCCAGCGTGACCACGAAGGCATTGATGTTGAGGAAGGCCACCATGGCGCCGTTGAGCAGGCCCATCAACAAGCCGGAGAAGACGAAGACCGGAATCGACCAACCGGACGCCGCGCCCAGCGAGACCTGCATGCCCAGCACCGCCGAGACCGCCAGCACCGAGCCCACCGACAGGTCGATGCCGGCAGTCAGGATGACGAAGGTCATGCCGGCGGCCAGTACCAGGTTGATGGCGACCTGGCGCAGGATGTTCATGGTGTTCTCGGCACTGGCGAAATTGGAAGTGCCGTCGCCGCTGAGGTAGATCGTCAGTACGTAGAACAGCAGGTACAGCACCACCAGCACCGGCAACATGCCCAGCCGGTGCAGCAGCCATTGCGAGGTGCGGGAGGAGCGACGAGCGCGGGACGATGCGCGTGCGCCGGCATCGGTGTCATGCGTGGGATCGAGTTCAGCCATGGGAAGAAAGAAGGGAAGGGATCGGTGGATGGGGAGACGCAGGCGGCAGGCCGGCGGTATCGGTGGCCAGGCGCATGATGTTTTCCTGGGTGATGTCGACACCGGACAGTTCGCCGGTGATGGCGCCCTCGCGCATGACCAGCACGCGGTCGCAGATGCCGATCACCTCCGGCAGCTCGCTGGAGATGACAACCACGGCCACGCCCTGCTCGGCCAGCCTGTGGACAAGTTGATAGATCTCGCTCTTGGCATAGATATCCACACCCCGCGTGGGCTCGTCCAGGATCAGCACGCGTGGTGCGATTTCCAGCCAGCGCGCCAGCAGGACCTTTTGCTGGTTGCCGCCGGAGAGCTTGCCCACCGCTACCTCAGGATGCGCCACCTTGACGTTGAGACGATGTATCGATGCCTGTGCCACCCGGTCCAGGGCGCGACTGTTGAGCAATCCCAGCCGCGCATGGCGAGAGGCCACATTCATGGTGGCATTGGCCGCCACCGCCATCTGCAGGAACAGGCCCTGCCCCTTGCGGTCCTCCGGCACATAGGCGATGCCGGCCCGCATGGCCGCGCGCGGACTATCGATCTGCAGCACTCTCCCGTCCAGCAAGACCTGGCCGCCGCTGCGGGCATCGGCACCGAACAGCAGGCGCGCCAGCTCGGTGCGGCCGGCACCGACCAGCCCGGCAAAGCCCAGCACCTCGCCGGCACGCAGCGCGAAGGAAGCCGGCCTGACCTTGCCGCCGGCCAGGGCACGTACCTGCAACACGGTCGGCAAGGCTGCGGCCTGGTCCGGCATCATCCGGCGATGCTGGTAGAACTCGCTCAGCGAGCGACCAACCATCATCTGCACGATGCGCTCGGCGTCGATTTCCTGGCGGGTCAATTCACCGACGAAGCTGCCATCGCGCAGTACCGTGACGCGGTCGGCCAGGGCATGGACTTCTGCCATGCGATGGCTGATGTAGATGATGGCCAGGCCCTCGTCGCGCAGCCGGCGCACGACCTTGAACAGGGTCTCGGTCTCACGCTCGGACAGCGCCGCGGTGGGCTCATCCATGATGACGATGCGGCTGCGATGCACCAGGGCGCGGGCGATTTCCACCTGTTGCTGTTCGGCGATGGATAGGCGTCCGGCACGGTCTGCGGCACGAAAACCGGCACCCAGCTGCGCCAGCACGGCGTCGGTGCGCCGCCGCATCGCGGCGTGGTCGATCAAGCCCAGGCGCGTGCGCAATTCGCTGCCCATGAAGACATTGGCAGCCACGCTGATGTTGGGTGCCACCGCCAGTTCCTGGTAGATCAGGTTGATGCCGGCGGCGCGGCTGGCACCGGGGTCTCGCAGGGACAGCGGCCTGCCGTCGAGCAGTATCTCGCCACTGTCCGGCGCATGCACGCCGGACAGCACCTTCATCAGGGTACTCTTGCCGGCGCCGTTCTCGCCCATGAGGGCGTGGATTTCACCGGGATAGATGGTCAGGTGCATCGCCGACAACGCGCGCGTGGCGCCGAAGGACTTGCTGATGCCGGTCATCTGCAGCAGGGGTGTGGATGTCATGGGTCGGAAAGGAAACGGTGACGTCAGCCATACGCGGGAACAGTGCTCAACGCTGCCGAAGCGGACAGACCGGCCAAGGTGGAGGCAGGTCGGCGCGCTCGCGGCAGCCGTTGATCAGCTCATCAGTTGGCCGGGACCCAGCCCTTGTAGTCGGCCACGTTGTCGCGGGTGATCAACTTCACCGGCAGCAGCTTGACGTTCTTTTCCGGGGCGCGACCATTCATGAGCTGATAGCCGATGGCCACGCTCTCGGCAGCCATGCCATACGGGTCCTGCGCCGGCGAGGCGGCGAACAGCGACTTGCTATCCTTCAGGGCGCGCTCGGCATCGGGTGCGCCATCCACGCCACTGATGACCTTGATGTCGCTGCGCTTGGCCTGGCGGATCGCCAGTTCGGCGCCGATCGCGGTGGGGTCGTTGATGGCGAAGACGCCATCGATCTTGCCGTGCGCCGCCAGCAGATTGGACATGGTGGTCATGCCACCATCGCGGCTGCCACCGGCATTCTGGTTATCGGAAAGGATCTTGATGCCGGGCGACTTCTTGAACTCGGCCTTGCAACCGGTGACGCGGTCCATCACCGCCGAGACCGGCGGGCCATTGACGATGACCACATTGCCCTTGCCCTGCAACTTGTCGGCAATGAACCTGCAGGATTCGGCGCCAGCCATGGTGTTATCCGACATGACGGTGACATCGGCCCCTTCGGCGGCCACGTCCACCGCCACCACCACGATGCCAGCCTTCTTCGCCTTCTTCACCGCCGGGCCGACGCCCTTGGAGTCGGCCGCGTTGAGCACGATCATGTCAACCTTGTTGGCGATGAAATTCTCGATCTGGCCGACCTGGGTGTTGAGGTCGTACTTGGAGGACACCACGGTCACCCGGGCCTCGGGGTTGATCTTGTGGGCGCCGCTCTCGGCCCCCTTGGCGATGGCCACGAAGAAGGGATTGGCGAGGTCGCCCAAGGTGACGCCAACCGACTTCAGCGGCTTGTCGGCGGCCTGGACCTCATATGTGATGGATGCCAGCGAGAGCGTGGCACAGGCGATGGCGAGGGTTTTTCTGATCATGCTTGTCTCCGGTTTTTTTTAGAGAGGGGGATGGCTTGTTCTACGTCTTGCGTGCTGCTGACATTCACGCCGGGAGTTCAGTCCCAGCGAAAAATACGGTCGGCCCGATCCCGCGTGGTGGCGATCAGGGCGGCATTGATTTCATCGCTATTCATCACCCAGGCCTCGGCATCGGCCCGGCTGCGCCCGAACTGCACATGGCGGGCGATCAGGCGTTCCAGCCGCAGGACGGGATCGACCTCGACATACCAGATCTCGTCCAGCAGCGGACGCACGCGCGACCAGTGGCCGCGGTCGAGCAGCAGGTAGTTGCCTTCGGTGATGATGAGCGGGATATCGGCGCTGATGGCGATGCTGCCGGCAATGGCTTCCTCGATCTCACGCAGGAATCGCGGGGCGTAGACCATCTCGTCGGCGGCCTGACTGCGCAGGCGCGACAGCAGGTGGACGAAACCGGCGCTGTCGAAGGTATCCTCGGCGCCCTTGCGGGCAGCGCGCCCCAGGCGTGCCAGCTCGGCATTGGCGAGGTGATAGCCATCCATGGGCAGCACCGCAGCGCGGGAGCCGGCCTGGTCGAGCAAGGCCTGCGCCAGCGTGGACTTGCCACAGCCGGGCGGCCCGACCAGTCCAAGTATCGTGCGCTGGCCGCTGGCGAGCAGGGCGTCGAGCCTGTCGCGAAAGACTGCCGGGATCATGTTCGACTCATCCTTTTTCCAGGGAGCGTGGCGTCGGCGACCGAGCCGCCTTATGCAGCCACTTTAGTGAAATGCGGCAGTGCGAAACTGCAGTGGTTCTGTTCGGTACGTCTGTCACGCTTGCTGCGCCTGGCCTTGCAGCCGGGCATGGGGCGTGATGGACATTTTTTGACAGCCGACAAACTAAGCGATTCTGTCACGTGAATTTCAGTGCTCCTGAATGTTCTCCGGGAAATTCCAATTATTGCTAGTTCCACGTCGTCAACGTGATGAAATTTTCTTCAGAAAAATTCGATATCGATCAACTTATGGATAACACGACATAAAAGGGCCTTGGTGGGCAAAGCTTCTCCCCCGGTTATCCAGCGCCATTCATTCTCGGTCGCCTTCTTACCAAGCAAGATTGCTCCGGCCTTATTCCATACCTGATCACTCAGCAACGTTCTGATCACCTCGCTTCATTCGCGCGTAAAACACGATCCGCAAAAACATATTTCAGCAAACGTAGAGACCCAGATACAGGTTCGAAGTGAGCTGTAAAAAGACGGATTTCACGAGACGTAATCTCACGATCACGCCCACCTTGATTGCCCCGCTGATCATAAGTTTTGCTTGCTTGAAAAATTTTGGGCAAAGCAAGGCAAATAGGCTTGCATCTGTCGAACCCCCTGCCACCATGGCGATAGTCGAACACCGTGACGCCTCCCTTTCTGAATTTCAGCGTACGTCGTTTTTCTTCCATATGAATGTTCACATCAGGAAGAAAATCGATATAAAAAATTTACTTAATAAGGAGAAATAGCAGTGAAAACGATCCACAACGCGTACATCAGTGCCTTGCTTGCCGATGCAGCCTACATAGATTTAGACAGGGATTTGGATGTCGGAAAAATGGTCAACGCCCTCAAAAAGAGAATGGCCAAAGATCAAGCGAAATTCATCGCCGAGAACTTCGAGGTCATCGCATCAGAAAACAAACGCGACATCCCGCTGCCAGGATCCGGCTTTGACGCCACTGTATGGCGCGGCAAGGTTGGAAAAGTCTACGCCGGCGAGGTTTTTGTCTCCTTGCGTGGAACGCAACCGCAAGGCGGCCGAGCCGACATGGAGGCCGATGTCGATCTTGCCTCACGCGGCGTGGCCTAGATATTAAAGCAGAAATTGAACACTCATCATCTATGCTAAAAAATTACGACAAGCCGGTTATACGGGCTACGACCGTCAATTTTTCCGCAGGGTTTCTCAACTTTCCAGCGGGATCAAATGGGAAGTCGATGGCGTTGATACTGCCTGATCTATGTCCAAGTCGTCTTTGGAATATCACCAAATTTCAAGAAACACTTAAGCTGCTTGATCTCGTATTTGAACCTCGTCCAAACTCTTAAATTAAAAATAAATTATGACTATCATTAGAACCACCTACGTTAATGCCTTGCTTGCTGATGCTTCTTACGTAGCGTTTTTAGATAAATTTAATCAGCCTCTTTCAATTAATAAAATCCGCTCTAATCTCGCTGCTTCCTTAACTCAAATTCAGGCCGATTTCCTGCTCGCCAACTTCGAAACCCTGACTCAAACGCTCTCTGCGTCCGAAGGCTTCGATGCGGTAGTTTGGCGAGGAAAGTCTGGCACAGACTATGCGGGTCAGGTTTACGTTTCCCTGAGGGGGACGCAGGGTGCGCAGGATATCTTGGATGACGTGAGCCTCGCTTCTCGTGGGGTACCTTACGAACAACTGCGCGACATGGCCAATTGGTGGATGAGGGCCACGGCCAAGCCTGGCGAATTGGTCAGGCAGATCAAGGTCGAGACCATTGCTCGCTCCCCTCTCACAAATATCTACACCTTCACCGCCGACACTCCAGTGGTCGCCACCGGCGAACTCTACGGCCAGGTCAATGCCATCACCGGTGTCAATGGCCACAGTCTCGGTGGCTACCTTTCTACAACGTTCACGCGTCTGTTTGGCGCCAAGGTCTTGGCGGTCA
This sequence comes from Herbaspirillum sp. AP02, assembly GCF_015767275.1. Lineage (GTDB taxonomy): Bacteria > Pseudomonadota > Gammaproteobacteria > Burkholderiales > Burkholderiaceae_D > Herbaspirillum. Next base: position 288,241 of record NZ_JADWMY010000002.1, on the reverse strand, counting down.
CTACTTCCAACAGTGCAGGTACTAGCGACGCTGCAAATCAAGATGCCTGGAAGGTGTCGGCATGATCGGATTGTTGTTCATCGTCGTGTTCGTTGTGTGGTTGGTATCCGCTTTTTATTTTGGCAGAGCAATCCCACGATGGCTGGGCCTGAAACCGGCGTGGTCTTTTCTGTTCGTGCCTTTGGCGTTTATCGCACCCATTGCCGATGAGTTGATCGGTCGTTGGCAATTCAAACGGCTTTGTGAGAAAGAGGCGGTTGTTTGGCTCAACCCGAACTGGAAAAGCGTAAAGACTGTACGAAACGTCAGCCCGGAACTTTTTTCGCAAGTTCCTGGAACAGCCATACCGATTGAGATTCAACCGGTCACCTACATAGATGCAGAAACGGGGCAACCATTTATGAACTACAACGCAGTACATACTAGCGGTGGCTTGTTGCTTGGAAAGTTAGGCTTTGGGCTCGGAGGTACTACTACCTGCTGGCCCAAAGATGAGCTTGAGATTCGCAAGAAAATCAATATGAAAAATTTACTTAATAAGGAGAAATCCCAATGAAAACGATCCACAATACGTACATCAGTGCCTTGCTTTCCGATGCAGCCTACATAGATTTAGACAGGGATTTAGATGTCGGAAAAATGTTCGACGCCCTCAAGAAACGAATGACTGAAAAACAAGCGCAATTCATCGCCGAGAACTTCGACGTCATCGCCTCAGAAAACAAAAGCGACATCCCCCTGCTGGGGTCCGGCCTTGATGCTACTGTTTGGCGCGGCAAGGCTGGGACAGCCTACGCCGGTGAAGTGTATGTCTCCTTTCGCGGAACGCAACCTGAAGATGGTGGAGCCGACATCGAGGCCGATGTCGATCTTGCCTCACGCGGCGTCGCCTACAACCAGGTGCGCGACATGGCCAACTGGTGGATGCGGATCACCGCCAAACCAGGCGACATGGTCAAACAGATTCGGGTGGATAGCGTAGTCACCCCTCTTCTGAATTCCTTCACCTTCGCCGCCGACACTCCAGTGGTCGCCATCGGTGAACTCTATGGCCAGGTCAACACCATCACCGGCGTCAATGGCCACAGTCTCGGTGGTTACCTCTCCACCGCGTTCACGCGTCTGTTTGGCGCCAAGGTCTTGGCGGTCACTACTTTCAACAGTGCAGGCTTTAGCGACGCGGCGGGCAACAACATCCGCGCCGAATTCAACAACATTGAGACCCTGTTAGGCACTACGGCGTTGGGTACGCGCAGCTTTGATGCTGCAGCCCTCAAGCAGACCAACTTCAGGGCTGGCAACGGCGTGAGCGTGACCACCAATGACTGGGGCGAGAAGTCTTATTGGACCCTGGGCTTCAACCAATATGGCAAGAAGATTTCGCTTTACCAAGAAGGCAGCCTGGTCAACCCCATGGCTAACCACTCCATGTTCAAGCTGACCGACTATCTGGCGCTGGGCGCGACCTTGGAAAAGCTTGCGCCGACGCTCACCTTTTCGCAGCTCAATACCGGGACAATTATCTGGCGGGTGCCGGGGTTGGCATTGATGCCTCGTTGCTACGCGGCACGGTCATTCTCGGGGGAGGCGTAGACACACTGATCGGCATCGAAAACCTGGGCGGCACCGATGCAGCCGACCGCCTCGTCGGCGACGCCAATGACAATCGGATCGAAGGCTATGGAGGCAATGACATCCTGTCCGGCGGGCGCGGGAACGATATCTTGATCGGGGGGAGCGGCAACGATACTTACTTGTACAGCGCGGGCGATGGGAAAGACATCCTTGTGGACCACGATAAGACTGGCCGCACCGATATGCTGATGTTGACGGACATTGACCGGACCCAGCTGTGGTTCCGTCACGTGGACAATGATCTGCAGATCGATGTGCTGGGGACGGCGGATCAGATCAGGGTGAAGGACTGGTACGTCGGCGGTGCCAGCGGGGCGGACAATCACATTGAGCGTATTCGCACGGCTGACGGCTGGACCCTCTACGACAGCGATGTCGACAAGCTGGTGCATGCGATGGCGGCCTTTGCGCCACCTGAGGCCAGCCAGACACGCTGGACCACTGGCCAGGTGTTCCTGGTGTGACGCACTGAAGGTCGTTTGCGCAGCCGGATTAGAGACCGGCTGCTCCCAAAAAAACACTACCGCATGGGTAGCGCTTGAGCGTGATTTTTAGAAGCAGCGAACTCCTCCGGTCATTGTCAGGCTGTCGCCAGCGCGTTCGCATCCGGTACCACGGTGGCGAAACGATCCGCCAGCTCGACCAGGGCCACGCGCTGGACATCGGCGGCGCTGACGGGCTGGCCACCCAGCGGGTCGGGCAGGTCACGCGTGGCGCAGGCGGCGGCGACCACGGTACTGGCATAGCCGTGGTCCAACGCCGAGCGTACGGTGGCACTGACGCACATGTGGGTGGCGAAACCGGCCACGATCAGGGCACGGCGACCGGTCTTCTGCAGGGCCTCGTCCAGCGTGGTACCGGCAAAGGAATTGGGCAAGCCCTTGTGCACGATCTGTTCGCCGGGCTCGGCCTGCAGGCCGTCGATGATGGCCACATGCGGCCCTTGCGGATCGAACATGGCGCCGCCGGGCTTGCCATGATGGACCACGTGGATCACCGGTGCCCCAGCGGCACGCGCCTGCGCCAGCAGGGTGGCGATCTGGCCGACGGCGGCATCGATGCCGGCCAGCGGGGCGCGGCCGATGGTGTATTCGGTCTGATGGTCGATGATGAGCAGGACGGCTTCCTGCCAGGTGGCGGCGCGGGAGGTACCGCCGGCGATCTGGATCAGGGTCTGTGGCTGGGACATGCGTGACTCCTTGTCTGAAAAAGGGAAGAGGAAATTTGAGAAGGCAATGCAGGAAGATGACGACGAGCCATCTTAGTCCGATAAAATTCGCACCACCATTCCCCGTCACCGATAGCCACCTGTGAAAAAATTGACAGCCATGCCGACCACCCCGCAATCGGCCCATGCAGCCTTGCAGGCCGACTGGGAAAGCCTGCGCAGCTTTGCCGCCTTCATCGATGCGGGCAGCTTTTCCGGCGCGGCACGCACGCTGGGTGTGACGCACGCCACCATCAGCCGCCGCCTGCAGCAACTGGAAGCGGCGATGCAGGCGCCGCTGTTCATCCGGCGCGCCGACGATGTCGAACTCACCCGCTTCGGCGAAAGTGTGCTGACGGCCGCCCGCGCCATGCAGGAACAGACCCGGCAACTGGCCCGCACCCTGGCCGGTGAAGACCTGCGACTGGAAGGCAAGCTGCGCCTGGCCTGCACCGATGCCATCGGCACCCTGTTCCTGGCGCCGCGCCTGCCGGCGCTGTTGCAGCAATGGCCGGCGCTGGACGTGGAGCTGGCACTGGGCCACCAGACGCTCAGCCTGGCCCGGCGCGAGGCCGACCTGGCGCTGCGCTTCGCCCGGCCGCAGGATGGCGAACTGATCGCGCGCCGGCTGGGGGCGGTGCGCTTCTACCTGTGCGGCACGCCGCCCAATGTCGCCCTGTGGCGTCGCGCCCGCAAGACGGCGCCCTTCGTCGGCTATGACGATGGCGTGCCTGACATTCCCGAGACGCACTGGATTGCCACCCATGCCGCCGGCAATCCGGTGCGCTTTCGCAGCACCAGCCTGGTGGCGCAGTGCATGGCGGCCCGCGCCGGGGTCGGACTGGCGCTGCTGCCCAGCTACCTACTGGCGCCGGAATTGCAGACTGTGGACGCCGCGCCACAGCTGGAGCGCGAGCTGTGGGCGGTCTTCCACCGCGACCTCAAGGCCCTGCCGCGCCTGCGTGCGGTACTGGACTGGCTTCTGGACTGCTGCGGCGAACTCTGAGCCGATTCCCGGCAATGCGCCGCCCGCAGGCCACGCCCGGCCTGGCGCGGCCTGCGGTGATATAATCGCGAACCTTCGAGGACGGGCTCCTCCACCGCTGCAGCAGCAGATTCCAGCGGCCCGCCGCCCTCCTCCTTGCCGGCGCCCGCATGGGTCCATGCGGCCTCTCCAGCGCTCTACGCCTGAAACAGATTTATGCAGAAAAAAGTATTCATCAAAACCTTCGGCTGCCAGATGAACGAGTACGACTCGGACAAGATGGCCGACGTGCTCAATGCCTCCGACGGTCTCATCAAGACCGACCGTCCGGAAGAGGCGGACGTGATCTTGCTCAACACCTGTTCCATCCGCGAAAAGGCGCAGGAAAAGGTGTTTTCCGACCTGGGCCGGCTGCGCGCGCTGAAGAAGGACAACCCCGACCTGCTCATCGGTGTGGGCGGCTGCGTGGCCTCGCAGGAGGGCGACGCCATCATCAAGCGCGCCCCCTTCGTGGACATGGTGTTCGGCCCGCAGACCCTGCACCGCTTGCCACAGATGATCAGCGAGCGACGCTACAGCGGTCGCCCGCAGGTGGACATCAGCTTCCCAGAGATCGAGAAGTTCGACCACCTGCCACCGGCGCGGGTAGAGGGCGCCAGCGCCTATGTCTCCATCATGGAAGGCTGCAGCAAGTATTGCAGCTATTGCGTGGTGCCCTATACCCGTGGCGAAGAAGTCTCGCGCCGCTTCGAGGATGTGCTCACCGAGGTGGCCGGGCTGGCGGACCAGGGCGTCAGGGAAATCATGCTGCTGGGCCAGAACGTGAATGCCTATCGCGGCGTGATGGAAGATGGCGAGATCGCCGACTTCGCACTGTTGATCGAGTACATCGCCGAGCTGCCCGGCATCGAGCGCATCCGCTTCGTGACCAGCCATCCCAAGGAATTCTCACAGCGCCTGATCGATACCTATGCCAAGGTACCCAAGCTGTGCAACCACCTCTACCTGCCGGCACAGCATGGCTCGGACCGCATCCTGGCGGCCATGAAGCGCGGCTACACGGCGCTGGAATACAAGTCGGTGATCCGCCGCATGCGCAAGGTGCGCCCGGACATCACGGTGCAGTCGGACTTCATCGTCGGCTTCCCCGGCGAGACCGAAGAAGATTTCGAAGCGCTGATGAAGCTGGTGGCCGACGTCGGCTTCGACAACAGTTTCTCCTTCATCTTCAGCGCCCGCCCCGGCACGCCGGCGGCCAACCTGCCCGACGATACGCCGGCCGAAGTCAAGCTGGCGCGCCTGCAACGCCTGCAGGCCGCATTGAATGACAACGCGGCCAAGATCAGCGCGGCCCAGGTCGGCACGGTGCAGCGCATCCTGGTGGAGGGTGTTTCCAAGCGTCGCGAGCATGAATTGCAGGGCCGCACCGAGAGCAACCGCGTGGTCAACTTTGATGGCGGGCCGAACGGTCAGCGCCTGATCGGGCAGATTCTCGAGGTCAGCATCACCGAGGCCTTCCCGTTCTCGCTGCGTGGCGCGCTCCTTACCCAGCATTGATGATTCAATCCCCCTAACCGGAATCGAGCATTGAAAAAAATCCCCAACCAGCCTCACCACTTCACCCCCCAGCCGCTGGACAACAAGCGCCTGGCGAACCTGTGCGGCGCCCTCGATGAAAACCTGCGCCAGATTTCGGCCGCGCTGGATGTGACCATCTTCCGTCGCGGCGACCGCTTCGTGGTGACCGGCACCAATGCCGAGCATGCCGTGGAAGTGCTGGAACGCTTCTATGAAAAGGCGGATCGTCCGGTCGCCGTGGACGATATCCAGCTGGCCCTGGTCGAACAACGCGCCAATGCCGCTGCCGATGAAGAGGCCGGCCTGCCGCCCTTGTCGGCGCGCCGCAGGAAGGCCACCGCAGCAGCAGCAGTGGCTGCCGCTGCTGCCGCCGCCGAGCAGGAAAGCCAGGACCCGCTGCCCGACAGCCCGGCATTGAAGACCCGCAAGCACGACCTGCGCGGCCGCACGCCCCACCAGAGCCAATACCTCAACGCCATCCTGGAGCACGACATCACCTTCGGCGTCGGTCCGGCCGGCACCGGCAAGACCTACCTGGCGGTGGCCTGCGCGGTCGATGCGCTCGAACGCGATGCCGTGCAGCGCATCGTGCTTACACGTCCGGCGGTGGAAGCTGGCGAGCGCCTGGGTTTCCTGCCGGGCGACCTGGCGCAGAAGGTCGACCCCTACCTGCGGCCACTGTATGACGCGCTGTATGACCTGCTGGGTTTCGACCGTACCCAGAAGCTGTTCGAGAAGCAGGCCATCGAAATCGCCCCGCTGGCCTACATGCGCGGCCGCACGCTGAACCATGCCTTCATCATCCTCGACGAGGCCCAGAACACCACGCCGGAACAGATGAAGATGTTTCTCACCCGCATCGGCTTCGGCAGCAAGGCCGTCATCACCGGCGACGTCACCCAGGTCGACCTGCACCACGGCCAGAAGAGCGGCCTGGTCGATGCCATCTCGGTACTGCACGATGTGCGCGGCATCGCCTTCTCGCGCTTCACCAGCGCCGACGTGGTACGCCACCCGCTGGTGGCACGCATCGTCGACGCTTACGATGCTGCCGGCAACAGCCGACCCGATACCGCGCGTGCCACCGCCCGCACCGCCACCAATCTCTTGACCAAGTCCGCCAGGCCCCGCAATGCCAAAACCTAAACTCACGCTGTCGGTGCAATACGCCGACGACCGCCTCAAAGAGGCCATCACCCGTCCCCTGCTGCGCCGCTGGGTGCAGGCCGCGCTGTTCGCCCCGGCCGAGCTGACACTGCGCTTCGTGGGCAGCGAGGAAGGCCGCGACCTGAACCGCGACTATCGCGGCAAGGACTACGCCACCAACGTGCTCACCTTCGCCTATACCGAAGACGAGGACAGCGAAGTGACCGAGGCTGACATCATCTTCTGCACTGACGTGCTGGAGAAGGAAGCGGCCGAGCAGAAGAAGAGCGTGGAAGAACACACCGCCCACCTGGTCGTGCATGGTGTATTGCATGCGCAGGGTTACGACCACGAGGACGATGAAGAGGCCAACGAGATGGAAACGCTGGAAACCGAGATCCTGGCCGGGTTGGGCTATGGCAATCCTTATGCCGCGCGTTGACGCGATGCGCTGAGGGCGACGTCCTTGCCTCGATTCATGAACGGTCTGCCGCGGCAGGCCGTTTTTTTCGTGTGCTTGCCGGACATCAAGCAGTTGCCAACCTGGCTACGACAAATCTGATCGATGGGAGCACATCGATATTCAAACCCGCGATGGTGATGACGGTAGAGCAACGAAGCCCGTCTTTTACATCGGTTTTTCTGCAAACTTTAAGGAAAAACCTGATGGGAATTTGGCTCCTGCTGGACAAGAATGAAAGCACACAATTATTCATCGGGGAGAATGTCATGAAGAACTGGAAGATCGGCCATCGTCTCGGCCTGGGTTTCGCCGCAGTCCTGGTATTGCTGGTGGCAGTGGCCGCATTCGGCCTGCAGCAGGTGTCGCGCCTGAACGATCGCATCGTCTTCCTGACTTCCATTGACGAGGGCAAGCTGGAAGCCTTGTCCAAGGTGCAATTCGCCATCGGACTGCGTGCCATCGCAGCCCGCAACCTGACCCTGGTGGCCGATGCCGCCGAGCAAAAGAACGATCTGGCTCTGGTCGGCTCCTCGCAACAGGATATCGATGCCGGCATGGCCGCTCTGACCAAGCTGATGCAAGACCCCGCCACCACCCAGCAAGAGCGCGACATGCTGGAACAGTTGCGCAAGCTGGAAGCGCAGTATCTGCCGGTGGCCGTCAACATCGTCAAGCTGGCCACCTCACAGCAGACCGACGCCGCGCGGGCTTCGCTGGTCAAGGATTGCATGCCTATCCTGAACGGCGTCATCGCCCATGTCGCGCAATTCAACAAAATGCTGCGCAGCAATTCGGAAGCCAACGTGGAACAGGCCGAAGCCGCCTATGACCTCGCAAAATGGACCATGCTGGGCGCCAGCCTGGCCGCCCTGATGCTGGGAGGCCTGATCGCCTGGCTGCTGACCCGTTCGATCTCCCGTCCGCTGGCCCAGGCCGTGAGCGTGGCGCAGAGCGTGCAGGCCGGTGACCTGGGCAGCCACATCGAGGTGACCAGCAAGGATGAACTCGGCCAGTTGATGACTGCGCTCAAGGGCATGAATGACAGCCTGGTGTCCATCGTCGGCGAAGTGCGCCATGGCACCGACACCATCGCCGTGGCTTCCGACGAAATCAAGCGCGGCAACATGGACCTGTCCAATCGCACCGAACAGCAGGCCAGCTCGCTGCAGGAAACTGCCTCGGCCATGGAGCAGCTGACCGCCACCGTCAAGCAGACCAGCGACAATGCCCGTGAAGCCCGCCGCCTGGCCGACAACGCCTCGCAAGTCGCGGCCAAGGGCGGCGCTGCAGTGGGTCGGGTGGTCGAGACCATGCATTCCATCAGCGCGTCGTCGCACAAGATCGTGGACATCATCAGCGTCATCGATGGCATCGCCTTCCAGACCAATATCCTGGCGCTGAACGCCGCCGTGGAAGCGGCCCGTGCCGGCGAGCAAGGTCGTGGCTTCGCCGTGGTGGCCTCCGAAGTGCGCACCCTGGCGCAACGCTCGGCCGTCGCTGCCAAGGAAATCGAGGCACTCATCAACGAGTCGGTGTCCAAGGTGGCGGCCGGTGAGCAGCAGGTCGGCGAAGCCGGTACGACCATGCAGGAAGTGGTCAAGAGCATCGGCAGCGTGACCCAGATCGTGCAGGACATCAGTGCCGCCAGCAGCGAGCAGACCACCGGTCTGGAACAGATCAACAGCGCCGTCGCCCTGATCGACGAAGCCACCCAGCAGAACGCCGCACTGGTAGAGGAAGCCGCCGCCGCCGCTGCGTCCATGCAACAGCAGACCGAAGTCCTGATCGACGTGGTGAGCGTGTTCAAGCTCTCCCCCACCCAAGCTCAGGCAACATCGGTTGCGGTCTTTGCCAACCCGCAGCGCAGCCCGCAGTTGCGCGCCGAGGTCCACGGCGGGGTGCAGATGGACGCGCTCAGCTACGCATAAGCACGCAAAAGCGGGCGCCACCGATACGATTTCCCTGAAGTAGTTCTTGCCGGCATCGCTGATGCCGGCTTTTTTTCGTCCGCGCGCGACACCAGTGCCGGCCTGCATTTCCGGCCGGCAAGCGCAGACGCAAGGATGAGCTGCAGACCCTCTTGGACAGGTCCCTTTAGTGGACTTGTCACATAATTGTTGTATCCTATGGCTCTTCGAAACTACGTCGGGCTCGCGCCTAACGCCATGCAAGATCACCCTAGTAGCGTCAAATCTGACGCTAAACCCCATCGTTCCCTGTTTGAACGACTCACCGCACTGATTTCCCCCGAGCCCGAGAACCGGGCAGAACTGCTCGAAGTGTTGCATGACGCCCACGAGCGCAACCTGATCGATGCCGACGCGCTGTCGATGATCGAAGGCGTGTTCCAGGTCTCCGACCTGGCCGTGCGCGACATCATGGTCCCGCGCTCGCAGATGGACACCATCGATATCTCCAAACCCATCGAAACCTGGATGCCGGAAGTGCTGGCGACCTCGCATTCCCGTTTCCCCGCCGTCGATGGCGAACGCGACAAGGTCATCGGCGTCCTGTTGGCCAAGGACCTGCTGCGCTACTACGCGGAGGAATCCTTCGACGTGCGCGACATGCTGCGCCCGGCCATCTTCATCCCCGAATCCAAACGCCTCAATGTGCTGCTGCGCGACTTCCGCGCCAATCGCAACCACATGGCCGTGGTGGTCGACGAATACGGCGGCGTGGCCGGCCTGATCACCATCGAGGACGTGCTGGAACAGATCGTCGGCGACATCGAGGACGAATACGATTTCGACGAAGCCGAGGACAATGTGCTGGCCCTGAAAGACGGCCCGCACGGTCCGCGCTGGCGCGTCAAGGCGCTCACCGAGATCGACCAGTTCAACGAGGAGGTGGGCAGCCGCTTCTCCGAGGACGAGGCCGATACCATCGGCGGACTGGTTGCCAACCATGTGGGCCGCGTGCCACGCAAGGGCGATGAGTTCGATATCGATGGCCTGCATTTCGAAGTACTGCGCGCCGATGCACGCCAGGTACATGTACTGCTGGTGTCCAAACTACCGCCGGCACCGGTGGACGACGAGTGATTGACTGATCTGCAAGCCTTTCCAGCGTGACTTCCCCAGCCTCCCCTGAATTGAACTCCCCACGCGGGGAGGCCGCCGTACGCGGCGGCTTTGCTGTGGTCGTCAGCCTGCTGCTGCCGGTGGCCGCGGGGGCATTGAATGTCTTCGCCTTCGCCCCATTCAAGTGGTGGCCACTGCAGATCCTGGCGCTGGCCTGGCTGTTCCATGGTGTGCTGGCGCGGCCGCAGACCGGTGTGCGCAGTCACTTCCTGCGTGGCTGGCTGTATGGCTTCGGCTGGTCGGCAGCGGGCGTGCACTGGCTCTACATCAGCATGCACGACTACGGTGGCATGCCAGGCTGGATGGCGGCGCTGGCGGTCGGCCTGCTGGCGCTGTACCTGGGCCTCTATGCCGGCGCGGCCACAGCCCTGGCGGGCTGGCTGCGCAATCGCTGGTCGTCGTCCCCCCTGCTGCTGGCGCTGTTCATGCTGCCGGCCCTGTGGGCCTTGTCGGAATGGCTGCGGGGCTGGGTGTTCACCGGTTTTCCCTGGCTGACCTCGGGCTATGCCCATACGGTGGGTCCGCTGGCCGGCTTCGCTGCGGTCGGCGGGGTGTATCTGGTGGGCTGGGTCGCGGCGCTGATCGCCGGCAGTCTTGCCCTGCTGTGGATGGGGCTGCGCCGCAAGGGCGTGGCCGGTACCGGCCAGCGCATCGTGCTGCCACTGTGCGCGGCGGCCCTGCTCTGTGCGGGTGGCGTGGCGCTACGTCTGGTGCAATGGACTGCGCCGCAGGGCCAGCCGATCACGGTGCGGCTCCTGCAGGGCAATATTCCGCAGGAAATGAAGTTCTCCAACGATGCCCTGGTGGCCACGCTGGGCATGTATGAGCAGATGATCAGCGCGGCCCCGGCCGACCTGATCGCCACGCCGGAAACCGCCATCCCGCTGCTGCCCCAGCAGTTGCCGCCGGATTACCTGGAGCGCATCGCCCGCTTTGCACAGCTCAGCGGCAGTCATCTGGCGCTGGGCATTCCACTTTCCGATGGTCCGCAGCAGTATGCCAATTCGGTGCTCGGCTTCGGCCCTGGCGTCGGGTCGGTACTGATGCCTTACCGTTATGACAAGCACCACCTGGTCCCCTTCGGCGAGTTCATCCCGCCCGGTTTCCGCTGGTTCGTCGACCTGATGCATATCCCGCTGGGCGACATGACCCGCGGTACGCCGGTGCAATCGCCCTTTGGCGTGAAGGACCAGTGGGTCCTGCCCAACATCTGCTACGAAGACCTGTTCGGCGAGGAAATCGCCGGCCAGTTGCGCGATGCCTACCGCGCTGGCCAGCCCCAAGCCAGCGTGCTGCTGAACCTGTCCAACATCGCCTGGTTCGGCAACTCCATCGCCCTGCCCCAGCACTTGCAGATTTCGCAGATGCGTACCCTGGAAACTGGCCGTCCGATGCTGCGTGCCACCAACACCGGGGCGACCGCCGTGATCCTGCCGGGCGGCGCCACCAGTGAACTGCCGCCCTTCACCCGCGGCGTACTGGCCGGCCAGGTACAGGGCTATGGCGGCCAGACGCCCTACATACTGCTGGGCAACAAGCTCATCGTCGGCATAGCGCTGCTGATGCTGCTGCTGGCCTGGGGACGCAACAAGGCCGCCCGTATCCGCCACTGAATTCCCGCGCCGGCCGCGACGCGCCGGCGGTCCCCGCCAAAACCGGGTCAAACGCCCCAAAAGACGCTAAAATCCAAGGTTTTCGCAATTCCTCCGCCGGTTCGCCAGGCAACCACACACGATGCTGACATTTCAACAAATCATCCTCAAGTTGCAAGAATATTGGGACGCCCAGGGCTGCGCGCTACTGCAACCCTATGACATGGAAGTCGGCGCAGGTACCTCGCATACCGCGACCTTCCTGCGCGCGATCGGCCCCGAGCCGTGGCGCGCCGCCTATGTCCAGCCTTCGCGCCGCCCCAAGGATGGCCGCTACGGCGAAAACCCCAACCGCATGCAGCATTACTACCAGTACCAGGTGGTCTTGAAGCCGGCCCCGGAAAACATCCTCGACCTCTACCTAGGTTCGCTGGAAGCGCTGGGCCTGGACCTGCAGCAGAATGATGTGCGCTTCGTCGAGGATGACTGGGAAAACCCGACCCTGGGCGCCTGGGGCCTGGGCTGGGAAGTCTGGCTCAACGGCATGGAAGTGACCCAGTTCACCTACTTCCAGCAGGTCGGCGGCCTGGACTGCAAGCCGGTGCTGGGCGAGATCACCTATGGCATCGAACGCCTGGCGATGTACCTGCAGGGCGTGGAAAACGTCTATGACCTGGTCTGGACGGAGTGGATCGAGAACGGCGTCAAGAAACATCTGACCTATGGCGACGTGTTCCACCAGAACGAGGTGGAGCAATCGACCTTCAACTTCGAGTATTCCAACACCGAGTTCCTGTTCTCGCTGTTCTCCAACTATGAAGCCGAAGCCAAGCGCCTGATGGAAGTCCCGCTGGCCCTGCCGGCCTACGAGCAGGTCCTGAAGGCGGCGCACACCTTCAACATGCTCGATGCCCGTGGCGCCATCTCGGTGACCGAGCGCGCCGCCTATATCGGCCGCATCCGCAACCTCTCGCGTTCGGTGGCGCAGGCCTACTTCGAATCGCGCGAACGCCTGGGCTTCCCGATGCTGGGTGACACCCGGGTTGCAGCCTGAAGAGCGGGCTGAATACGGCCAATGACATCATGCGGCGTCGGCCAAGAGCCGGCGTCCCGAGCAAGACAGCAAGACAGACAACATGAACCAGACACTCCTCGTAGAACTCGTCACCGAAGAATTGCCGCCCAAGGCCCTGGCCAAGCTGGGCGATGCCTTTGCCGCCGGCATATTCAACGGTCTGCAAAGCCGCGGCTATCTCGAATCCGACGCTGCTGCCACCGCCTATGCGACCCCACGCCGGCTGGCCGTGTCCATCACCGGCGTACGTGCCGCCTCGCCGGACAAGTCCATCCGTGAAAAGGTCTTGCCGGTGACCGTGGCGCTGGATGCCGAAGGCCGTCCGGCCGCACCGCTGGTGAAAAAACTGGCTGCGCTGGCCGCCGCCACCGGGGCCACCGTGATCACTCCGGACCAGCTCGAACGCGCCCAGGACGGCAAGGCCGAAAGCTTCTTCTACACCTATACCGCCAAGGGCTCGGCCCTGGCCGTGGGCCTGCAGACGGCGCTGGAAGAGAGCCTGACCAAGCTGCCCATCCCCAAGCTGATGAGCTATCAGCGCCAGTTCGGCCGCGCTGCCGGCGAGACGGTGCACTTCGTGCGCCCGGCGCACTATCTGGTGGCATTGCTGGGCAATGATGTGGTGCCGATCAACATCCTGGGCCTGGATGCCGGCCGCACCACGCTGGGCCATCGCTTCCTGTCCTCCGGCGCACTGCAGATCGCCTCGCCGCAGACCTACGTGGAAACGCTGGCCGCGCAAGGCAAGGTCATCGCCAGCTTTACGGAGCGCCGCGAAAAGATTCGCGCCGCGCTGCTGGCCAAGGCTGGCGCCGACCAGGTGCTGATGCCCGATTCACTGCTGGACGAAGTGACGGCCCTGGTCGAATGGCCGGTGGTCTATGAATGCAGGTTCGAGGACGAATTCCTGGCCGTGCCACAGGAATGCCTGATCCTGACCATGCAGACCAACCAGAAGTATTTCGCGCTGACCGACAACGCCGGCAAGCTGCGTTCGCGCTTCCTGATCGTCTCCAACCTGGAGACCGCCCGTCCGGAACACATCATCGGCGGCAACGAGCGCGTGGTGCGTCCGCGCCTGTCGGATGCCAAGTTCTTCTTCGAGCAGGACAAGAAGAAGACCCTGGCCGAGCGTGTCCCGCAACTGGCCAACGTGGTCTACCACAACAAGCTGGGCAATCAGCTGCAGCGCACCGAACGCGTGCAGACGCTGGCCGGCAAGATCGCCGCGCTGATGGGGGGCGATGTGGCGCTGGCCGAACGCGGCGCGCTGCTGGCCAAGGCCGACCTGTTGACCGACATGGTGGGTGAATTCCCCGAGCTGCAAGGCATCATGGGCACTTACTATGCGCGCCATGACGGCGAACCGGATGAAGTCGCCCTGGCCGCTTCCGAACACTACCAGCCGCGCTTTGCCGGCGACGCACTGCCCGCCAGCGCGACCGGCACCGCCGTGGCGCTGGCCGACAAGCTGGAAACCCTGGTCGGCATCTGGGGCATCGGTCTGCAACCGACCGGCGACAAGGACCCGTTCGCATTACGTCGTCATGCGCTGGGCGTGCTGCGCATGCTGGTGGAAAAGCGCCTGCCGCTGTCGTTGACCGCGCTGCTGGACGCCGCTGCGGCACTGTTCGCCGGCAATGCCAATTTCAAGGACCCGCGCGCCGACGTGCGTGCCTTCATCTACGACCGCCTGCGCGGCCTGCTGCGCGAGCGCGGCTTTGCGCAGAATGAAGTGGAAGCGGTAGTGGCGCAGCAGCCAGAGGTGCTGGACAACGTGGTGGAACGCCTGCAGGCCGTGCAGGCCTTCGCCGCCCTGCCCGAAGCCGAGGCCCTGGCTGCAGCCAACAAGCGCATCACCAACATCCTGAAGAAGATCGAAGGCGTGGCCATCGATGCCCACGGCGCGGTGCAGGAAAGCCTGCTGCAGGAAGCCGCCGAGCAAGGTCTGTTCGCGGCCATGCAGACCACCCGTCCGCAGGTGGAGGCGGCCTACGCCAAGGGCGACTTCGCCGGCGCCCTGAAGGCGCTGGCGCAACTGCGCCAGAACGTCGATGCCTTCTTCAACGATGTCATGGTCAACGCCGAGGACGAGCAACTGCGCAAGAATCGCCAGGCCCTCCTGGCGGCGCTGCACGCCATGCTCAACCAGGTGGCCGATATTTCCAAGCTGGCAGCCTAAGCAGCACGCCACGCCCGACCGTCGTACCGATCCGCCGCGCATGGGCCTGTTCCTGCGCGGCGGTGTTCATGAAGGGAAGCAGCAGGCATGAAACTGATCATCCTCGATCGCGATGGCGTCATCAATCACGACTCCGACGCCTACATCAAGTCCCCGGACGAGTGGATCCCCATCAAGGGGTCACTGGAAGCGATTGCGCGCCTGAACCAGGCCGGCTATCGCGTGGTGGTGGCCACCAACCAGTCCGGCGTGGCACGTGGTCTGTACGACATCAAGACCCTCAACGCCATCCACCAGAAGATGCACACGGCCGCCCAGCAGGTCGGTGCGGATATCGATGCGGTGTTCTTCTGCCCGCACTCGGACGCCGATAACTGCGACTGTCGCAAGCCCAAGCCGGGCATGTTCCACGAGATCGCCAGGCGCTTCAACATCAGCCTGCGCGGCGGCGTGACCACCGTCGGCGATTCGCTGCGCGACCTGCAGGCCGGCTATGTGGCCGGGTGCGCGCCGTTCCTGGTGCTGACCGGCAAGGGGGAGAAGACCCAGGCCAAGGGCGGCTTGCCGCCCGGCACGCTGGTCTTCCCGGATTTATCGGCTGTGGTTGATTTCATCCTGAAGTCGCCGGTCGGGGTTTCGGTATAGTGCTGGCAGCCTGCCGCATGGCGGGCAGCACCCCCTTACAACATCAACATGCCTCGGCATGGGAGAAACGATTTTGCGCCTTGTACTGATCCTGCGTTCGGTGGTCTTCATGGTCCTGATGGCCGTGGCCACCATCATCTGGTCCTTCGCCTGCCTGCTGTCGGCCCCCTTCCCTTACGCCCAGCGTTACTGGTGGACGTCGCGCTGGAACGTCTTCGTGATCTGGACTGCCCGCGTGATCTGTGGCATCCGCTATGAGATACGCGGCAAGGAGAACCTGCCCGACGCGCCGGCAATCCTGCTTTCCAAGCACCAGTCGGCCTGGGAAACCATCTTCTACGTCATCAACAGCCCGCGTCCGCTGGTGTTCGTGTTCAAGAAGGAGCTGACCTACGTGCCTTTCTTCGGCTGGGGCATCGCCCTGCTGCGCATGATCCCCATCGATCGCAAGAAGGGCCGCGATGCCTTCTCCCAGGTGTTGGAACATGGTCGTCGTCGCCTGCAGGATGGCCAGTGGATCATGATGTTCCCCGAGGGAACACGCACGGCCGTCGGTTCACAGGGCAAGTACAAGGCGGGGGGGTCACGCCTGGCAGTGGAGACCAATACGCTGGTGGTTCCGGTGGCGATGAACTCCGGCGAATGCTGGCCCAAGGGCAGCTTCATCAAGAAGCCGGGCCTGATCACGGTGTCCATCGGCAAGCCGATCTCACCCGAAGGCCTCAATCCCCAGCAGTTGAACGAGCGCGTCGAAAATTGGATAGAATCCGAGATGCGCGTGATTTCGCCGGACGTCTACAAGAACAGCGCGCCCCGGCCGGCCGCCCAAGCTGCTTCCCAGTAATGCTGCGCGGCCTCCATCCTTAGCCCATTGCACCCAGGACGCCGCGACCGCCTTGATACTTCTGCGCAAACCCAAGCCCAATCCCGACCAGCTCTCGCTGCAACTGGACTTGTTTGCGGCGCCCGCCACCGCGACTGCGCCACCGGCCGAACTCGGCCCGGCGCTGCCTTCGCCGACGGTGCAGCCACCGCTGATCGTCACACCCAATCCGGTGGTGCACGCCGCGCCCTTGCCAACCCCACTACCCACCTTGCTGACCCCACTGCCAGCGACACCGGCCAGCCCCCTGCCGGCCCCGCCCAGCGGACGGCCGGCCGACGGCAAGCGGCGCATCCATCTGGGCGAGCACACCATCGATTTCGCCTTGTTGCGTTCCAAGCGCCGCACCATCGGCTTCCTGGTCAGCGATGAAGGCTTGCGCGTGACTGCACCCAAGTGGGTGACGCTGGCCGAGATCGACAATGCCATTCGCGAAAAGCAACGCTGGATCCTCGCCAAGCTCAGCGAGCGCCGCGAACGTTCGGCGCGGCGCCTGCAACCGCAGATGCAATGGCGCGATGGCGCCACCCTGCCCTACCTGGGCAAGGACATCACCCTGCGCATCTGCACCGGCCAGCGGCAGGCAGTGATCCTCGATGAAGTGACGCGCGAACTGAACATCAGCCTGCCGGCCGACGCTGGCGAGCAGCAGTTGAAGGATCGCGTGCAGGGCTGGCTGCAGGCCCGTGCCGAAGAACTGTTCGGCAAGCGCCTGATGATCTATGCCGAAAAACTGGGCGTGACCTACCGCTCCTATGCGCTGTCCTCGGCCACCACGCAGTGGGGCTCCTGCACCTCGGATGCGCGCATCCGCCTGAACTGGCGTCTGATGCATTTCGCCCTGCCCCTGATCGACTACGTGATCGCCCACGAGCTGGCACATCTGCGAGAGATGAACCACAGCCCGCGCTTCTGGGCCACGGTGCAATCGATCTTTCCCGAGTTCGAGTCGGCCAAGAAGGCCTTGCGCGACAGCGCGCCGGAAACCCTGCCGATCTTCTGACCGGCGCGCCTTGGCGTGCTCAGAAACTCACATTCACGCCCACATCCAGCGAACGTCCATAGCCGGGCAAGGCTTGCAGGCTGCCGCTCCTGGCATTGGCCAGTCCCGACAGATAGACCCCGCCCAGCGGGTCGGCGTAGTTGCGGTTGAAGAGATTGGTGATGCCCGCATTGACGCTGATGGCCTGGTTGAAGCGATAAGCGGTCCTGAGATTGACGACGGTGTAGCTGGCCGTGACCGGTTCCAGTCGATTGCTGTCCACCAGCGTCTTGCGCGCCACATAGTTCAATTCGGCGCGGTTGGTCCAGGCACCGCGTTTCTGTTCCAGCGCAGCCAGCACGTTGAAAGGCATCATGTGATAGAGGTTGCCGCCGTCGACTCGCTTGCCGCGCGTGAGACCGGCCTTGCCGGTGAAGGCAATGTCACCCAGGCCAGCCGTGCGCCACAACGGCCATTTCCACGAGGCATTGATGCCGTATAGCCGGGCGTCGTGATTGGCGAACTGCAGTAGTTTGCCGGAGGCACTGCTCACGCTGTAGGGATTGAAGCTGCCGATCACATCCGCATCGATGTAGTTCTCGACGTAGCTGAAGTAGGGCGTGAGCCTGAAGAACCAGCGCGGCCCGCCACCATCGCTACCCTCACTGTCTTCGCTGTGCCAGTCCGCCGTGGCCGACAGCGTATGCGCCACCTCCGGCTTGAGGTCGATATTACCGACGTAGCCGTTGCCATCGCCGAACCAGTTGGTCATGGTCATGGCCATGGTGCCGCGGCCCCAGGTGTAGCGCTCGTACAGGTTGGGAGAGCGGGTCTTGCGGGCATAGCCGAACTCGTAGGTGTGACCGGCATCGGCTTCCAGGCGCGCCAGGGCAGTGACATCGAGGTTGTTGTCGCGCCGTGCGTGATCCCGTGCATTGAAGGCGTTGGCCGCCATCAGGTCGGTCATGTTCATCATGCCGGTACCGTAAGGCTGCACGTTGCCGGCATCGGTCCTGACCAGTTCGTCGCGTACGCCGACCAGGGTGGTCCAGCGCGCATCGAGCTTGTGCTCCCATTCCGCGAACAGTGCCATGCGCTCGCGACTGCCATCGTTGATGTTCACATAGGTGCTTGGCCCCATCATCATCGAGCCAGGTACCGGTGGCCAGAAATCGTCGAGGTGGAAGCTGTGGTATTCGTTGCCCAGACGCAGCACGCTGGCACCGTCCTGGCCCAGATCGATGTCCGCGCGCACGCTGTAGCCCATGTCGCGGCCGCGCGTATCCATGGGCATGGTACCGCTGCGTTCCGCGCTGAAGAAGCCCATTTCGTGTTCGGTACGCTGCCAATACAATTTGGTCAACAGCTTGCCCCAGCCAAAGCGACGGTCGTAGCCCAGGTTGGCGAAGGTGGAACGGTTTCCCGTCATGTCCATGTACTGGTTCGGAAAGCCTTGATAGGGAATGTATTGCTGGCCGACCTTGAGCACCAGCTGCTGGCCCTCTCCCCGCGCCGCCAGGGTCAATGCGTGGTTGTTGCTCTCGAACTGGCTGCCGAGGACCTTGTCGCCCTTGCCGTTGACATAGCTCTCGGCACGCGACTGGCTCCCCACGTAGCTGACCGACAGGCTATCGCTGGCCACCGTGGCATTGACCGAAGCCGATACTTCGGAATTGACGCTGCGTGCCGAGACCGAGAAACCGCCCTTGCTCAACAACTGCCCCGCCTGCTGCGCAAATTGCGGCGCTGGAGAAGACAGTTCGATGCTGCCGCCGATGCTGTCGCCGCCAATGCTGACCGGCGTGATGCCAGCCACCACCCGCGTCATGCCAACCTGCGAAGGCGGCATGTAGGACATGGGGGCGTTCATTTGGTTACCGCAGGCCGCCGTGACTTCCATGCCATCCAGGCGGATCTTGAGGCGGTCGGCCGCAAAGCCGTTGAGCACCGGCAGCGCCGAGACGCCACCGGCGGCAGCGGCATAAAAACCGGGCTGGTCGAGCAGCTGCGCGGTGCTGTCAGCGCTTGCCGCGTTGGTTACGGTGGTTGGAGGCGACGGCTCGCCATGGACCGTGACGGTGGGTAGACGGGTGTCGTCGGTGCTCTGCGCCAGCGCATGGCCGCACGCAGCGAAGGCCAGCGCAATGGCGCAGGCGCAAGGTGTCAATTGCATGGGATTCCCCTGTGATTGTCGTTATCGGTAGGCTGACAATTATCAGGAAGAGCGGCGGCGCAGGGCTGCGACATATTGTCGCGACCCTCCCCACAAAGCGACGACGATGACGGTGATGCAGAGAGGGCAAGGGGATGGGCGGCTGCGTCAAATTGACGCAGCCGCCGGACGATTCACCGGAATCACTGCTTCATATAACGCTCTGCCAGAGTTTCATACAGCGGCGGCGCGAAGACCTTGGAGACGGCCGAGGCGATCAGGGCGGTGGCCATCAGGGAGATCACCAGTGCGTGACCATCGACCATTTCCATCACGATCACGAAGGCGGTGATTGGCGACTGCGTCACTGCCGCCAGGTAGCCGACCATCGCCAGGGCCACCAGCATGGGCAGCGAAGTCCCACCGAAGACCAGGTGCAGCAGGTTGCCGAAGCCGGCGCCGATGGACAGTGAGGGCGCGAAAATCCCGCCCGGCAGGCCCGGCAGGTAGGAGCCGATCATTGAGGCAAACTTCAGGAAGGGATAGAACACCGACAGGCCCTGACCATCATTGAGCAAGCCATGCGCCTGCTCGTAACCGCTGCCGAAGGTGGCGCCGCCGGCCGCCACGCCAATGATGGCGACGATGAAACCGCAACCAGCGGCGAAGGCCACGGGGCGCTCGGCGCGCAGGCTCACTACGCGGGCGGGAATCCAGCGGGTCGGATTGAGGATCAACCAGCAGAACACGCCGCCGGCCACGCCGGTCAGCACGGCCGTGACCAGCACCGCCAGGATCAGCCGGCCGCTGGTCTCGCCGGGAAAGGCGATGGAACCGAAATAGGTGTAGTTGCCATTGATGGACAGGGCCACCAGACCGGCGAAGATGATGGTGGTGATGACCACCCCGCTGGCGCGCTGCTCGAAGCTGCGCGAGAGTTCTTCGATGGCGAAGACAATCCCGGCCAGCGGGGTGTTGAACGCGGCAGCCAGACCGGCCGCCGCACCGGCCAGGATCAGGCGGCGCTCCATGTGTTCGTATCCGGCCGGATACAGGCGACGCAGGTTGTACATGATGGCCGCACCGATCTGCACCGTCGGCCCTTCCCGGCCAATTGTCATGCCACCAGCGATGGCCACCACCGAGAGCACGATCTTGCCGACCATGACGCGAATGGAAAGCAGCGCATTGCCGCGCTCGGCAGTATCGCCGTGCAAGGTGGCAATGGCCTGGGGAATGCCGCTGCCTTCAGAACCGGGGAAGTAGCGCCGCGTGATCCAGACGCAGGCGGCACAGACGGCCGGCGTCAAGAGCAATGGCAGCCAGGGCGAGCGGTGTTCGATGCTGCGAAAGACACCGAAACCGATCTCGATGGCCTGCGCATACAGGACTGCCACCAGGCCGACGATGATGGCGCCGCTCCAGAGGATGCCGTATTCGACCCACAGGCGACGCATGTGGCTTTTGGAAAGTTGGTAGAGGCTCAATTGACGTTCCTGCTGTGGTTTTTGATGGAGTGATCCAACCTGCCCGGTGGGTGCGGAAGTATCGACCAGCCGACCTTTGCAATGAAAAAAGCCCGCAGGAGCGGGCTGGCAGGCTGGCAGGCGCGCGCCTCAGTCGGCGGCGCTGTACTGCTCTTTCTTCTGGATGAACTCGATCTTGTAGCCATCCGGGTCGGTGACGAAGGCGATCACGGTCTTGCCGTGCTTCATCGGGCCGGCTTCGCGGGTGACCGCGCCGCCCTTGGCCTTGACCGCATCGCAGGCGGCATAGGCGTCATCGACCTCGATGGCGATATGGCCGTAGGCGTCGCCCAGGTCATAGGACTCGGTGTCCCAGTTATGGGTCAGTTCGAGCACGGTGTGATCACGTTCTTCGCCATAGCCGACGAAGGCCAGTGTGAACTTGCCGTCAGGGTAGTCATTCCTGCGCAGCAGCTTCATGCCCAGCACCTGGGTATAGAAATCGATGGAACGATCCAGATTTCCCACGCGCAGCATCGTATGCAACATTCTCACTTGGCGACTCCTTTTGATTCATGGCTAATGTGACGCAATCCGACATTATCCCCGATTTGGCGTCCTCGCGCCCAGCCCAGGCCGGTGCAGGCGGTCGGCGGCCGACAGTGAGAGACGAAAAAACGGGCAATCCGTGGATTGCCCGTTTTTCCTCAAGATGGCTTGCGCCGTGGATGTCCTGGACCGCTACCGGGGGACCGGTCCCGTGTCTGCCTCAACGGCCGTAGTAAGCGGAGCGGTCATCGTAGCGATAACGGTCGTCGTAACGATAGGTGCGCACTTCGGTCCGCTCGACGTAACGCACCGGGCGTGGCGGCGGGGGCGCGTAATAACGCGGTTGTTCATACACCACTTGTTGCGGCGGCTGGTAATACACCGGCTGTGGCGCCTGGTAGTAGACCTGCTGCGGCGGGGCCTGATATACCGGTGCGGAGTTGGCGTTGGCGATCAGCGATCCGATGGCGACGGCGCCGATGATGCCGGCAGCGATGGCCACTCCGTTACCGCCCCGGTCATGCGCCATGGCGGGCGCGCTGACGACGGCAGCGGATGCAAGAAGAGTGGTGGCGATCAGTACCGATGCGATTTTTTTGCTGGCCATGATTGGCTCCTGTCTAAAAAGTCCGCGATCTGTCGCGGCACGATTCCAATATAAGACAGCTTCAGCTCAAATCCATCGAATATGAAACTTCGTTACAGTTCTTACGGATGGAGCGCGCAGCTGTAATAAAGTCCAACAGACGCCCCTGTACTCTCCTGCGCCGCTGACAGGGATCGATCACGCCTGGCGCGCCGCCAGCAGGTTGGCCAGTGCCACGAACTGTTCCACCGGCACGGCTTCCGGGCGGTCCTGGGGATCGACGCCAGCCTGGCGCAGTTCGTCTTCGCTGAACAGGCCGGCCACGCAGTTGCGGATCACCTTGCGACGTTGCGAGAAGGCCTTGGTCACCACCTGCTCCAGCAGGGCCTGCTGGCAGGCCATGGGCTGGGCCAGCGGAATCATGCGCACGATGGCTGAATCAACCTTTGGCGGCGGGTCGAAGGCGGTGGGGGGCACCACGAACAACAACTCCATGTGATAACGCCATTGCAGCATCACCGACAGACGGCCGTAGGCCTTGCCGCAGGGCTCGGCCACCATGCGTTCGACCACTTCCTTTTGCAGCATGAAATGCTGGTCCTGAACCTGCGGGGCAATCTCGGCCAGGTGGAACAACAGCGGGCTGGAAATGTTGTAGGGCAGGTTGCCGACCACGCGCAGCTTGCGTCCTTCCGGTACCGGGAGACTGGCGAAATCGAACTTGAGCGCATCGGCCGAATGCACGGTCAGGCGAGCGGCGTCGAAACGTTTCTTGAGGCGCTCCACCAGATCACGATCCAGTTCCACCACATGCAGGTGACGCAATTCTGCCAGCAGCAAGGCCGTCATCGCCGCCAGGCCGGGGCCGATTTCGACCATGGCATCGTCGGCGGCGGGGGCAATCGAACGGATGATGTCGTGCAGCACCAAGTCGTCGGTGAGGAAGTTCTGGCCGAAGCGCTTGCGCGGGATATGTTTCATGGTCTTGTCTTGTGTTTTGTTGCGGCGGGCCTCAGCGGCCCGTGTTCTGTTGCCGGCGCGCCATGTCGGCAGCGGCGCGGATGGCCACCAGCATGCTGCCATGGTCGGCATGACCCAGCCCGGCCGCCGCCAGGTCCAGGGCGGTACCATGGTCGACCGAGGTGCGGATCAGCGGCAGGCCGAGCGTGATGTTGATGCCATGGCCGAAACTGGCGAACTTGAGCACCGGCAGGCCCTGGTCATGGTACATGGCCAGCACGCAATCGGCCTCTTCCAGGTACTTGGGCTGGAACAGGGTATCGGCCGGATACGGGCCCCGGGCATCGATGCCGCGGGCGCGGGCGGCATCCAGTGCCGGGGTGATGACCTCGATCTCCTCGCGACCCAGGTAGCCGCTTTCGCCCGCATGCGGATTGAGGCCGGTGACCAGGATGCGTGGGCTGGCAATGCCAAACTTGCCGCGCAGGTCGGCCTGCAGGATGTCCAGCGTGCGCGCCAGGCTGGCGGCGGTGATGGCAGCCGGCACATCCTTCAAGGCCAGGTGCGTGGTGGCCAGGGCGACGCGCAGATGGGGGGCATCGCCACCGGCCAACATCATCACGACCTGCGGGGTGTGGGTCACTTCGGCCAGGTATTCGGTATGGCCGGTGAAGGCCACGCCGGCATCGTTGATGCTGCTCTTCTGCAGCGGAGCAGTGACGATGGCGGCGAAGGCGCCGGCCAGTGCACCCTGCACGGCCAGGTCAAGGGTCTGCAGCACGGCGCGGCCATTGCGCGCATCCAGTACGCCCGGGCGCACCGGTTCGGCCACCGGGCAGTCAATGACGGTGAGGCAGTCCTGTGGGAAATGCGGCAGGCCGCTGTTGCGCCAGGCCTGGATCGAGATGGCCGCCACGCGCATGGACGGATCGATGTCATGGGCAGTCTGGGCCAGCAGCGCGGCGTCCCCCAGCAGGATGCAACGCACTTGCTCGCGCAGCTCCCAGGCAGCACGCAGGGAAATCTCCGGACCGATGCCTGCCGGTTCGCCGCAGGTCAGGGCAAGAATGGGTCGGTTCATGGCGTCTTCAGGACTCACGATGGCGGGTTTCAAAAATGCAAGAGCCGGCAACGGAGCCGGCCTCTTGTGCGGATGAAAGGACGCCGGGTGCGCCCTCTTGCCACGACTTACTCGTCGTTGCGGTACTCGACGTAGGCGCGGTCGCGGATCTGGCGCATCCAGTCCTCGGTGGCTTCCTCGATCTTGCGATCACGGATGGCCTGGCGCGCCGCCTGGCGGGTACGTTCCCTGGAGGCGTCATCGGTCTTGCGCTCGACCACCTGGATCAGATGGTAACCAAACGGACTTTCGATGGGCTGGCTGACTTCGCCGGGCTTCAACTGGTCCATGGCGCGTTCGAACTCGGGGACGGTGTCGCCCGGGTAGATCCAGCCCAGATCACCGCCCTTGGAGGCAGACAGGTCGTTCGAATACAGCTTGGCCAACTCCTCGAAAGAGGCACCGTGGTCCAGGCGCTCCTTGAGTTCGGTCAGCTTGCGCTTGGCTTCGGCGGCGGTGACGACCTGGTTGACCTTGATCAGGATGTGGCGCACGTGGGTCTGCTGCACGGCCGGCGCGGCGGCCTGGGTACCGCCGGCGTCGCGGCGGCCGACCAGCTTGAGGATGTGGAAGCCATTGCCGCTCTTCAACAGGCCGCTGACCTGGCCATCCTGCAGCTTGGCCACGCCATCCAGGAACAGCTGCGGCAGGCGATCCGAGGGACGCCAGCCGAGGTCGCCACCCGTGAGGGCGTCGGCGGCATCGGAATAGGCAGCCGCGGTCTTGGCGAAATCGGCACCGGTCTTCAGTTGACGCAGCACATCCTCGGCGCGTTCACGACGGGTGGCCAGTTGCTCGGGGGAGGCGTTTTCCGGCACGCGGATCAGGATCTGGGCGATGTCGAGTTCCTGACGCTGGCCGCCGGCATTGGCTTCGGCGGCGAGGTAGTTGTCGATCTCGGATTCGGTGACCACCACCTTGTTGTCGACCTCACGCTCGCGCAGGCGCTGGCTGAGGATTTCACGGCGGATCTCTTCGCGGAAGCTGGCGTAGTTCATGCCTTCGGATTCCAGACGGGTGCGGAATTCGGGCATGGACAGCTTGTTCTGTTCGGCGATGCGTTGCATGGCGCGGTCCAGCATCACGTCGTCCACCACAATGCCGTTTTCCTTGGCCATCTGGGCCTGGGCGCGTTCGACGATCATGCGTTCGACCAGTTGGCGCACCAGTTGCGCACGCGGCGGCAGCTGGACGTTCTGCGAGGTCATGCGCTTTTCCACGCTGGCCAGACGGTCGGCCACTTCCTGGCGGGTGATGACTTCGTTGTTGACCACCACCAGGATGGAGTCCACCGGACGCGGGTCGACGCGACCGCCGGCGGCGGCGACCGGTGCCGCAACCGGCGGCGTGGCAGCTACTGCAGGCGCTGCGGGCTTGGCCGCTGCCGGCTTGGCGGCGGCCTTGGGCGTAGCCTTGGCTGGCGCTGCCTGCTGTGTACTGGCAGCGGTTTCAGGCGGTGTGACGGGGATGATGGTCGTAGCGAACTGCGCATGCGCATTGCTGATCACGCCCAGCATGCACAGCAGCGCGGTCACTGTTTTGGTTGTTGCGAGGTGTGGTGTACGCATATTACGCATGGACTAATCGTTGGTTCGTAAAAGGTTAGAAGTTGTTGTTGCCGGTCATGGAGTCCGGCAAGTTCACGTTCTGGTAACCGGGCACGCTGCTCTTGATCGCATCCATGGGATTGGAGCCGATCTTTGAGAAGCCATTGAGTTCGAGCTGGATGAAGAAGCCCGTGGACGCCTTGGTGGAAGACGTCGGAATACGCTGCGCGACCACCCGGAAGACCCAGCAATCGGCTTTGTATTCGAACCCGGCCAGGCCTTCGGCCACGGTGCGGTCGGGAATGGAATAGTTCATGCGACCGACGGCGTAGATACGCTGGGTCAGCGGCCATTGGCCGGAAATATCGACCTGCTTGAGCGGATCGAGCACGCCGGTGTAAGGGTTGATGTAGGTGCGATCGAGGCGATATTGCAGGTTCAGCACCCGCTTGGGGGCCGGTTGCCAGCGGATGCCGAAGGTCGAGCGCACCATCTGCCGCAGGGTCTCGCTGTACTGCACCGTGTTGTCGGTGGAGAATTCGCGCGTGATCTGGCCGCCCAGCGCCAGCAGCAGGTCAGACTTGCTGCCCAGCGTGGTGGTGGTGGTGCCGCTGATGCCGACCTTGGGATCGGCGAAATAATAACGCTGGCCGACGGCAGCGCGCAGGCGCTCCAGGCCGTTTTCCTCGATCAGGCGGGAGGTCACGGCGGCAGTCAGCTGGTTGGCATCGCTGATGCGGTCATGGCCGACAAAGCGGTTCTCGGTGAAGATCTGGGCGAAGTTGAAGTCGGCCAGGCCGGAATCGAAGACCGGGAATTGCGACTGGTCGCGATAGGGGGTGCGCACGTAGAACAGGCGCGGCTCCAGCGTTTGCGTCATGCTGCGACCAAGCAGGTTGGACTCGCGCTCGAAGATCATGCCCGAGTCCAGCGACAGGGTCGGCAAGGTACGCGAGAAGGTGGTCGGCTGGCCGGACGAGGTGTTGTTCAGGCTGTATTGCGTAGCATCCAGGATTACCTTGGGCGTGATGAAATAGCCGGGACGGATGATCGGATACGACACGGTCTGCGTCACATAGCTGCGATCGCCTCCGACCAGGTCACCACTGCTGAAACGGGTGAATTCCGCTACCGTGTTGAAATCGAAGCCACCGACATCGTAGCGCGTGCCGTTGAAAGTCAGCTGCGGTACGCGGTCGTAGGGCTTGCTGATCGGCGCATTGACATCCTGCAGCAACTGATACTTGGACACCAGGCCAGTCACGCTCCAATACGTGCTGCTGTAGCTGAGGCTGACATTACGCGCCAACAGGCGTTGCGTGCTGCCGGTGATGGAATGCGAGAAATCGGAGGGATAGTCGTTGTCGGACGCCTTGTTCAGGTTCCACGCCAGCTGCAGGCCGGGAGCCAGGGTCTGGTTGTGGATCGAGGACAGCGAATAACGCCCGGTGCCGGTGACCCGGTCCTGGATGCCCTCGACATAGGTGACGCCATTGTAGCTATCGCCCATGTAACGGGTTTCAGCGCCCATTTGCAGACCGCGCCGTGCGATGTACTTCGGCACCAGCGTCAGATCATAGTTAGGCGCCAGGTTGAAGTAGTACGGCACCGCCAGTTCGGCGCCGCCAGTGCTGGTGATCCCGATGGTGGGCGGCAGTACGCCGGACTTGCGCTCGCCCGACAGCGGGAACGACATCCAGGGCGCGCCCAGGATGGGCACATCCTTGAAGTACACCAGACCACCATGCATGGTGCCTTCGTTCAGGCCGCTGTCCAGATCCATGGTATTGGCACGCAGGTACCAATCCGGATCCGGTGCCTCGCAGGTGCTATAGGTTCCCTGGGTGACCTTGGCCTGATCCTCGGAGATGAAATCGATGCGTTCGGCCTTGCCGCGTCCGCCATTCTTGCCCAGCAAATAAGTCGGCTTGGTCACGTAGCCGGCGCCGGTACCCATGTTCATCTCGGCATAGTCGCCGGTGTACTGGTCCTGCAGGCGCTGCATCCAGACGTGGCCGGTCGCTTCGACCTCATCCTGGATGATGCGGTATTCGGCCTTGTCGGACTTGATGGTGGTGGCGCCCTTGACCAGTTCCACGTCGCGATCGAGGTTGACCTGACGGTCAGGACGGCCGGTCATCTGCTCGGCACTGACGTTGACCGGGGCGTCCTGATCCTGCGCAGGCACGGGTGAGGCCGAGGGCAGGCTCATCTGCGCATGCACGGAAAGCGGCAACAGGGCCGAGGCCGAAGCCACCACCATTGCCGATGAGAACAGCCGCGCCAGCCGCCAGTTGACAGTACGTTCAGTTAAAGACTTGGAAAACCGGATCATGAAAAGAGTGGCTAGATACCGAGCAGGCGGATTTTTTGGAATGAATCCCTTATTATATGGGAACTCAACCACGTCCAACGATTTCCTCAGATAGTTCATGTCTTCACCCGGTTCCACCCCTGATCCCCGCCTGTCCGAACTGCAAGCCTGGCTAGCTACCCTGGCCGCCACTCCCGTGCTGCCCTCTTCCCTGCGTCCAGCCTCGGCCGACGCCAGTTTCCGGCGGTATTTCCGCGTGGACACACCGGACGGCGGCACGGCCATCGTCATGGATGCCCCGCCACCGCAGGAAGACGTGCGCCCCTTCGTCAAGGTCGCGGGCCTCTTCGCAGAAACCGGTGTGACCGTACCCAAGGTGCTGGCGCAGGATACGGAACGCGGCTTCCTGCTGCTTTCCGACCTGGGTTCGACCACCTACCTGTCGCAACTGTCGGCCGATAGCGCGCACGCACTATACATGGAGGCGATCGAGGCGCTGGTACTTTTACAAGCGCAAAGCAAGCCCGAAGCCCTGCCCGAGTATGACCGGCCGCTGCTGCGCCGCGAGCTGGAACTGTTTCGCGAGTGGTACATCGGCAAGCACCTGGGCGTGACGCTGACCGACGAGCAGAACGCGGTGCTGGACAAGACCTTCGACGCCATCCTGGCCAACAACCTGGCGCAACCGCAGGTCTACGTGCATCGGGACTACCATTCCCGCAACCTGATGGTGCTGCCCAAGGGCAATCCGGGCATCCTGGATTTCCAGGACGCGGTCTATGGCCCCATTACCTATGACCTGGTCTCGCTGCTGCGCGACGCCTACATCCAGTGGGATGAGGAGATGGTGCTGGATTGGGCCATCCGCTACTGGGAAAAGGCGCGTCGCGCCGGCCTGCCGGTGACGCCTGACATCGACAGCTTCTACCGCGACTTCGAATGGATGGGCCTGCAGCGCCACCTGAAGGTGTTGGGCATCTTCGCCCGCCTGTTCCACCGCGATGGCAAGGATGGCTACCTGAAGGACATCCCGCTGGTGATGGAATACACCCTCAAGACCGCGCGCCGCTATGTCGCCTTCACTCCGCTGGTGCGCCTGATCGAGAAACTGGAGCAGGAACACGCGCCCAAGTTCGGCTACACCTTCTGAGGCGCCGCCCATGAAAGCCATGATCTTCGCAGCCGGTCGCGGCGAGCGCATGCGTCCGCTGACCGATACCTGCCCCAAGCCGCTGCTGAAGGTGCGCGGCCGGCCGTTGATCGTCTGGCAGATCCTGTCGCTGGTGCGTGCCGGCATTACCGAAATCGTCATCAACCATGCCCACCTGGGGCAGATGATCGAAGACACGCTGGGTGACGGCAATCGCTACGGTGCGCAATTGCGCTACTCGGCCGAAGGCACGGCGCTGGAAACGGCCGGCGGCATCGCCCGGGCGCGCCCCCTGCTGGGCGAGGATCCCTTCATTGCGGTTTCCGGCGACATCTGGTGCCCTCACTTCGACTACGCCGAGCTACTGACCGTGCTGGAAGACGAAGACCCGTGGGGCAATCCGCTGCCGGAAGACAAGCGCGACATGGCCTGGCTCTACCTGGTCAAGAATCCGCCCTTCCATCCCGCAGGCGACTTCGCACTGAACAACTTTGCCCTCTCCAATGAAGGCGAACCCAAGCTGACCTTCGCCAACATCGGTGTCTATCGTCCGCAGATGTTCGATGGCATCGCGCCCGGCGCACACGCCAAGCTCGGCCCGCTGCTGCGCGAGCTTGCCGCACAAGGCCGCATCGGCGGTGACGTCTACCGCGGCGTGTGGCACAACGTCGGCACCATCGAACAACTGGAAGCACTGAACCAGCCGCCCCAAGGAAACCAGCCATGAGCTTCGACGCCACTCCCTTCGCGGCCCGCCGCGCACGACTGATCGCCAGCCTGCAACAAGCCGGAGGGGGCGTGGCCATCATCCCGACCGCGCCCGAGGTGATGCGCAATCGCGATGCCGACTATCCGTATCGCCATGACAGCTACTTCTACTACCTGACCGGTTTCACCGAACCGGAGGCAGTGCTGGTGCTGGTGGCGGGCAAGGAAAACCGTAGCATCCTGTTCTGCCGCGACAAGAATCTGGAGCGCGAGATCTGGGACGGCTACCGTCACGGCCCGCAAGCCGCACAGCAGTTGTTCGCCCTGGACGCCGCCCATCCCATCGAGGAACTGGACAAGAGCATGCCCGCGCTGCTGGCCGACGCCCGCGCGGTCTACTTTGCACTAGGCCAGGACGAGAAGCGTGACGCGCAATTGCAGCGCTGGCTGCAAGGCGTGCGTGCCCTGGCGCGCAGCGGTGTGTCGGCTCCGGGTGCAGTGGTCGATGTGAATGTGCTGCTGGACGACATGCGTCTGTTCAAGGACGCCTACGAGATCGACCTCATGAAGCGCGCTGGCGTCATTTCCGCCGAGGCGCATTGCCGCGCCATGCGCATCTGCCGCCCCGGTCTGCGTGAATACCACCTGGAAGCCGAGCTGCTGCACGAATTCCGTCGCAACGGTTCGCAATACCCGGCCTATGGCTCCATCGTCGCCACCGGCGCCAACAGTTGCGTGCTGCACTATCGCGCCGGCGACGCCGAGATCAAGGACGGCGATCTGGTACTTATCGACGCCGGCTGCGAACTGGACAGCTACGCCGCCGACATCACCCGCACCTTCCCGGCCAACGGCCGCTTCAGCGGCCCGCAGAAGGCGCTCTATGAAATCGTGCTGGCCGCGCAGGCGGCCGCCATTGCCGAGACCGCACCGGGCAAGCGCTTCATGGACGGGCATGATGCCGCCGTGCGCGTATTGGCACAGGGCATGCTGGATACCGGCCTGCTGGACAAGAGCAAGGTCGGCTCGCTGGAGGATGTCATCGAAAAGGGCGACTACCGCCAGTTCTACATGCACCGCACCGGTCATTGGCTGGGCATGGATGTGCATGACGTGGGCGACTATCGCGATCCGGCTGCTGCCGACGGCAGCAAACCCTGGCGTACGCTACAGGCGGGCATGGTGCTGACCATTGAACCGGGCATCTACGTGCGTCCGGGCGAAGGCGTACCGGAGCAGTTCTGGAACATCGGCATCCGCATCGAAGATGACGCCCATGTCACCCCTGCCGGCTGCGAGCTGCTGACCACCGGCGTACCCACCCGTGTCGACGATATCGAAGCCCTGATGCGCCAGGGCTGACCGGTCGGTAGCGGGATGGCCGATGCCAGACTGAGCACCCCGCGCATGCGCCGGATCAAGCCCGGCCAGCGCGGCTCCGCTACAATGTTGCCTTCCCGATTTTTTTGCCCAAGGCATCCTCCGGCATCAT
The DNA here is from genome assembly GCF_015767275.1 of Herbaspirillum sp. AP02. Taxonomy (GTDB): domain Bacteria; phylum Pseudomonadota; class Gammaproteobacteria; order Burkholderiales; family Burkholderiaceae_D; genus Herbaspirillum. The sequence continues at coordinate 256,741 of NZ_JADWMY010000002.1, read as the reverse complement.
GCAATCCGTCGATTTCGATCTGATCATCTGTGGCGGCGGCCCCGTCGGCCAAAGCGCGGCCGGCCTCCTGGCGCGTCGCCAAATACCCGCGGCACGCATCGCCGTGATCGACATGAAGACGCCCGAACAGGCCGCCGTCGATCCGCGCACCATCGCCCTCTCCTATGGCAGCCGCCAGATCCTCGAGGAACTGGGCGCCTGGAACGACATCGGTCGCAGCGCCACTGCCATCGAACAGATCCACGTCTCGCGCCGCGGCCATTTCGGCCGCACACTGCTGGACCGCAAGGACTACGACCTGCCAGCGCTGGGCTATGTGGCCCGCTACGGCGAAGTCAACCGGGCGCTGGCGAGCGCCGTCGCGCCATTGGGATTGACGCTGAGGCGACCGGCCGAGGCGCAGGACATCAGCGAAGAGGACGAACACGTTGCCGTCACCCTCAAGGACGGCCAGGTGCTGCGCGCAGCACTGGTGATCCAGGCCGAGGGCGGTGTCTTCGGTGAGCAACAGCAAAAGACCCTGCAGCGCGACTACCAGCAACTGGGCGTGATCGCCCATGTGCATGCCGACCAGCCCGTCGCGCACCGCGCCTTCGAGCGCTTTACCGATGAAGGCCCGCTGGCGCTGCTGCCGCAGGACGATGGCTATGCCCTGGTCTGGTGTGTCCGTCCGGCCACCGGCGAACAGCTGCTGGCGCTAGAGGACACCGCCTTCCTGGCCGCCTTGCAGCGCACCTTCGGCGAGCGGGTCGGGCGCTTCACCCGCATCAGCCCGCGCCACGCCTTCCCGCTGGGCCTGAACGCCCGCCCCGGCCAGGGCCGGCGCGTTGTGGCCATCGGCAATGCCGCGCAGACGCTGCATCCCGTCGCCGGCCAGGGCCTGAACCTGGGCCTGCGCGACGCCCGTGTACTGGCCGATGTGCTGGCCCGTGACCTCACGCCGCAAGCGCTGCAGGCCTTCGACCGCCAACGTGACCAGGACCGGGGCCTGACCATCCGCCTGACCGACCTGATGGCGCGCATCTTCGCTGGCTCACCCCAGGACTCGCCGCTGCAGGCCGCGCTGGGCCTGTCGCTGGGGGCCATCGACCTGCTGCCCGGTGCACGCGCCCTGCTAGCCGGGCAGATGATGTTCGGTCGTCGCTGATGTGAATAAAGCTGCATGCGCGCGGTAGCAGTCCGTCGCGCACGCGGTCAGGAAATGCGACAATGCTGACTCGCGGCGCCAGCCGCCCCACCTAGCAGACACGCATTTGCCATGAAACAAGACCCGCGCTTCAAGAACCTCTTCATCCTCGACCATCCGCTGATCCAGCACAAGCTGTCGCACATGCGGGACAAGCGCACCTCCACGCGCACCTTCCGCGACCTGCTGCGCGAAATCACGCTGCTGATGGGTTACGAAATCACGCGCGACCTGCCACTGACCACCGAGACCATCGAAACCCCGCTGGTGAGTTATGAAGCGCCGGTGATCGCCGGCAAGAAGCTGGCCGTGGTGCCGGTGCTGCGCGCTGGCGTGGGCATGAGCGATGGCCTGCTGGAACTGATTCCTTCGGCCCGTGTAGGCCATATCGGCGTCTACCGTGACGAGAACCACCTGCCGGTGGAATACCTGGTGCGCCTGCCGGACCTGCAGGACCGCATCATGATCCTGTGCGACCCGATGGTGGCCACCGGCAACTCCGCCGTCTATGCAGTCGATGCGCTGAAGAAGCGCGGCGTACCGGCTTCGCACATTGTCTTCGTGGCGCTGGTCGCCGCCCCGGAAGGCGTGCAGGTGTTCACCGATGCGCACCCGGACGTGAAGCTGTATGTCGCCTCGCTGGATTCGCACCTGAACGAGGACGCCTACATCGTGCCGGGCCTGGGCGATGCAGGGGACCGTATCTTCGGCACCAAGTAAGCGACGTAGCGGTCACCAAGGAAAACGGGTTGCGCATCGCGCAACCCGTTTTTTCATGCCTGTCCTGCGCAGGGGGAAGTCAGTCCACCGCCTTGACCATATCCTCGATGACCTTCTTGGCATCGCCAAAGACCATCATGGTCTTGTCCATGTAGAACAGTTCGTTGTCCAGCCCGGCATAACCGGCGGCCATGGAGCGCTTGTTCACGATCACGGTCTTGGCCTTGTAGGCTTCCAGGATGGGCATGCCGGCGATCGGGGACTTCGGGTCCTTGGCGGCCGGGTTGACCACGTCGTTGGCGCCCAGCACCAGCACCACATCGGCCTGGCCGAATTCGCTGTTGATGTCTTCCATCTCGAAGACCTGGTCATAGGGGACCTCGGCCTCGGCCAGCAGCACGTTCATGTGGCCCGGCATGCGACCGGCCACCGGGTGGATCGCATACTTCACGGTCACGCCGTTGTGGGTGAGCTTTTCGGTCAATTCCTTCAGGGCATGCTGGGCGCGCGCCACTGCCAGGCCGTAGCCGGGCACGATGATGACGGTTTCGGCATTGCCCATCAGGAAGGCTGCATCATCGGCCGAACCGGACTTGACGTTGCGCTGCTGCTGCACACCACCACCCACGGCAGCCGCCTCGCCGCCAAAGCCGCCCAGGATCACGTTGAAGAAGGAGCGGTTCATCGCCTTGCACATGATGTAGGACAGGATCGCGCCAGACGAGCCGACCAGCGAACCGGCGATGATGAGCATGGAATTGTTGAGCGAAAAGCCGATGCCGGCCGCCGCCCAGCCGGAATAGCTGTTGAGCATCGAGACCACCACCGGCATGTCGGCGCCGCCGATGGGGATGATGATCAGCACGCCCAGGGCAAAGGCAATCGCCGCCATGATGATGAAGGGCAACCAGTTCTGCGTGAGCACGAAGATGATGCCGAAGCCGATCATCGCCACCGCGAGCAGGAGGTTCAGGAAGTGCTGGCCGGAGAAGTTGACCGGGGCCCCCTGGAACAGGCGGAACTTGTACTTGCCCGAGAGCTTCCCGAAGGCAATCACCGAGCCCGAGAACGTGATGGCGCCCACGAAGGTACCGATGAACAGTTCCACCCGGTTGCCCACCGGGATGGCTTGCCCATGGCCGGAAATACCCAGCGCCCATGGTTCGGCCACGGCCGCGACGGCGATGCAGACCGCCGCCAGGCCAATCAGCGAGTGCATCGCCGCGACCAGTTCGGGCATCTTGGTCATTTCGACGCTGCGCGCCAGGTAGGCACCGATGCCGCCACCCACAATCACGCCCGCCGCCACCAGCAGGTAGCCAATGTCGCCGGAGGCGTTGCCGCCCTCGCTCTTGATCTTGATGATCAGCGCCAGCGTGGTCAGCACTGCGATCAGCATGCCGGCGATGCCGAAGCTGTTGCCGCGCCGCGCGGTAGCCGGATGCGACAGGCCTTTGAGCGCCTGGATGAAGCAGATCGATGCGATCAGGTACAACAGGGTCCCCACGTTCATGCTCATGCTTGTTCTCCCGACTTGGCCTTGGGCTCTTTCTTCTTGAACATTTCCAGCATGCGCTGGGTCACCATGAAGCCACCGAATACGTTGACCGCCGCCAGCGCCACGGCCAGCGTGCCGGCAATGCGGCCCACCGTGCCTTCGGTCAGACCGGCGGCCAGCATGGCGCCGATGATGATGATGGCCGAGATGGCATTGGTCACCGCCATGAGCGGTGTGTGCAGAGCGGGAGTGACGGTCCAGACCACGTGGTAGCCGACATAGATGGCCAGCACGAAGATGATCAGGTTGATGATGGTGTGGCTGACTTCCATGTTGTTCCTCCTTGTGGCACGACCGGCCGAAGCGGCTGGCCGTGCGGATTATTGGTGAGGGGTCAGATCGCTTTGAGGCTGGTGATGCGGTTCTTGTCGTCCACGAAGACGACCTTGGGCTTGTAGGTGGCGACTTCTTCATCGCTCATCGGCGCATAGGTGCAGATGATCAGCAGGTCACCCAGGTGGGCCAGGCGGGCTGCCGCACCATTGAGCGAAATCTCGCCGCTGCCGCGCTTGCCGCGGATGGCGTAGGTGGAGAAGCGTTCGCCGTTGTTGACGTTGTAGAGCTCGATTTTCTCGAACTCGCGGATGTCAGCCGCTTCCAGCAGGTCTTCGTCGATCCCGCAGGAGCCTTCGTAGTTCAGGTCGCACTGGGTGACCGAGGCGCGATGGATTTTCGCGCGCAGCATGATGCGTTGCATGTACTTCTTCCTTCTTTGTTTCCGTGGGTGATGGAGTGCAGCTTAAGGGCCAGGATTGCCCGGGTTTTCCACCGAGCCGGGCCGGCAGGTTCATTTGCGCAGGATCTCTCCGCCCTGACAGAGCAGCGTGGCCGCGACGATGTCGTCTTCCCGGTTGATGACCAGCTTGCCCTCGGCATCGATGACCAGTTTCAGGAAGTCCAGCACGTTGCGTGCATACAGAGCGGAGGCGTCGGCCGCCACCAGGGCCGCCAGGTTGCCTTCGCCGATGATGTGTACCCCGTGCTTGATGACAGTCTTGCCGGGTTCCGACAAGGGGCAGTTGCCGCCCTGGTCGACCGCCATGTCCAGAATCACCGAACCGGGCTTCATGGCCTTGACGGTCTCTTCGCTGATCAGCACCGGCGCCTTGCGGCCGGGGATCAGGGCGGTCGTGATGATGATATCGGCCTGCCTGGCGCGCTCGTGGACCAGCTCGGCCTGGCGCTTCATCCAGTCCGGCGGCATGGGGCGGGCATAGCCGCCCACGCCCTGGGCGATTTCCTTTTCTTCATCGGTCAGGAAGGGAACGTCCAGGAACTTGGCGCCCAGCGACTCGATCTGCTCCTTCACGGCCGGACGCACGTCGGACGCCTCGATCACCGCACCCAGGCGCTTGGCGGTGGCAATGGCCTGCAGGCCGGCCACGCCAGCGCCCATGATCAGCATGCGGGCGGCCTTGACGGTACCGGCGGCGGTCATGAGCATGGGCATGAAGCGCTGGTAGGTGTTGGCCGCCATCAGCACGGCCTTGTAGCCGGCGATGTTGGCCTGTGAAGACAGCACGTCCATGGATTGCGCCCGCGTGGTACGCGGCGCGGCCTCCAGGGCGAAGGCGGTGAGCCCGGCGGCGGCCATGGCGGCGATGTTGTCGGCATCGAAGGGGTTGAGCATGCCGATGACCACTGTGCCTGGCGTGATGCGGGCCCGCTCGCTCTGGCTGGGGGCGCGCACCTTGAGCAGGATTTCGGCGCTGTAGACGGCATCGGCACTGCCGATGCTGGCACCGACGGCCACATAGGCCTCGTCAGGAATGCTGGACCTGATCCCGGCCCCGGATTCGACCATCACCTCGTGCCTGGCGGCCACCAGTTTCTTGACGGTTTCGGGGGTGGCGGCGACACGCGTTTCTCCGTCCCGGCTTTCGGCGGGGATCGCTATCCTCATTCCTGGCTCCTTTTTTTGTGGATTCTTACCCCAATCTTACACGACTGCACTTGTCGGCCAAGTAATTTACCGATGTGTGAGAACCGCCGTGGCCGCTTGTGTGGCGAGGGCTGGCGCTGAAGAGTCGGCCCCGACAGGGTAGAATGCCGGATTCACGAGGTCATCAATGTCTGAAGTCTGGAAACCCTCTGTCACCGTCGCCGCCGTCATCGAGCGCGACGGTCGCTTCCTGATGGTGGAAGAACACAGCGCCGGCGGGCTGCGCATCAACCAGCCGGCCGGGCACCTGGAACCAGGCGAGTCGCTCATCACGGCGGCAGTGCGCGAGGCGCTGGAAGAGTCGGCCCATGTGTTCAGCCCTACCGCCCTGGTCGGCACCTACCTGTCGCGCAATGTGTCGTCCTCCCGCGGCGGGATGTCGGTCACCTACCTGCGCTTCGCCTTTGCCGGGACGGTCGGTGATGCACTCGATCGACCGCTGGATGAAGGCATCGTGCGCGCCCTCTGGATGACACGCGACGAACTGGCGGCCTGTGCCCAGCGCCACCGCAGCCCCCTGGTACTGCGCTGCGTGGACGACTACCTGCGCGGCCAGCGGGCGCCGCTGGAGCTGGTGCATACCGATCCCAGCGCGATCGGGAACCTGCCGGACCATTGAGCGACAGCAGCGCTGCCTGTCGCATAGAACGGAAACAACATGAGCAAGAAAAAAGTAGTCATCGGCATGTCGGGCGGCGTGGATTCGTCGGTTTCGGCATGGCTGCTGAAGGAGCAGGGTTATGAAGTCATCGGCCTGTTCATGAAGAACTGGGAAGATGACGACGATTCGGAATACTGCTCCACCCGCGAAGACTGGATCGACGCGGTCAGCGTGGCCGATGTGGTCGGGGTGGACATCGAAGCGGTCAACTTCGCCTCCGAATACAAGGATCGCGTCTTTGCCGAATTCCTGCGCGAGTACCAGGCCGGCCGCACGCCCAATCCGGACGTGCTGTGCAATGCCGAGATCAAGTTCAAGGCCTTCCTGGACCACGCCATGAAGCTGGGGGCCGACCTGATCGCCACCGGTCACTATGCACGCGTACGCCAGGGTCCGCAGGGTGATTTCCAGCTGCTCAAGGCAATGGACGCCAGCAAGGACCAGAGCTACTTCCTGCATCGCCTGAACCAGGAGCAGCTCTCGCGCACCGTCTTCCCGTTGGGAGAGATCCACAAGACCGAAGTGCGCAAGATCGCCGAGCAGCTGCAACTGCCCAATGCGAAGAAGAAGGATTCGACCGGCATCTGCTTCATCGGCGAGCGGCCCTTCCGCGAATTCCTCAACCGCTACCTCTCCTACAAGCCGGGGCCGATCAAGACCGCCGATGGCCAGACGGTGGGCGAGCATGTGGGCCTGTCGTTCTATACGCTGGGCCAGCGCAAGGGGATCGGCATCGGTGGCCTGAAGGCGCACCAGAATGCCGACGGCCATGGCGACGCCTGGTACGTGGCGCGCAAGGATGTGGACAACAACACCCTCTACATCGTGCAGGGCCATGACCACCCCTGGCTGCTGTCGCCCACGCTCTCGGCCGGCCAGGTCAGCTGGGTGGCCGGCCGTGCGCCGCAACTGCCGGCGCTGTCGGCCAAGACGCGCTATCGCCAGGCCGACGTACCCTGCGGCTTCAGCGACGCCGGCGCCAGCTTTTCGCTGGCCTTCGACAATGCGCAGTGGGCCGTCACGCCGGGCCAGTCTGCCGTGTTGTACGACGGCGACGTCTGCCTGGGTGGCGGCATCATCGAAACCGGCGCCTTGCCCGACTAGATATTCCACTCAAGCAAGCTCCAGGCGCCCCGATGGTGATTTCACCTCGGGGCGTTTTCTTTTTGGCAACATCCCGACGTCTTGCTGGCCTTGAACTGTCACCTTGATGACTCCAGATGATAAAAATTATCAATCACACCGATAAAAGGGCTTGCAATCCGGACGCAAATGACAAATAATCTAAATAAGAATTGTTCGCATTTAATAGGAGGTGATTGTAATGAGCCAACTGAACGACAACAGCATGGAACGTCGCAACAAGCCGGGCACGACCGCCAACGGAACTCCGATCACACGCATCAAGAGCACGGACCTGTTCCGTCAGATGCGCGAACTGGAGATCGACCACGGCGGTCGCATCTACAAGCTGCGACTGACGCAATTGAACAAGCTGATCCTGACGGCCTGATCCGGCCTTCTTCAGGAATAGGTGGATAAACAGGCCAGCCAGCGTCGTTCGTCATGACGCGTCGCCAGCCAAGCTAGCCCAGCGAGGAGAGTTTGATGGTTACCCAGAACATGACGTCCGCATTCGTGGAACCCAACAACGCACCGGCCCAACCTGAACTTCTGGTGTCGGCCGTGTTGCATCTGATGTCGCACTACACCGCCAACAACAGCCAGGAAACGCAAAGCTGCGTGAAGCTGGCTTCGGTGATCGAAAGACACCTGAAAGCGCTGGCGGAATTGCCCAACCTGGCACCGGTACTGCGAGCGACCTGCCAGCAGTTGTCGGAACAATGGGCACATGTGGTGGAACGGACGATGCCGCCGCCCGAAAAATTCAATTTCTTCTCGCGCATGGTGGCAGGAGCGAGATCTGCATAGAGCCTGATGAAGCAGGCAGCAAGGCGTACAATGATCGTATGTGTTTGTAACAACATCTCCGAAGGCAAGATCCATCAGGCGGTCGATGCAGGCATGACGTCCATGGCCGAGTTGCGCAAGCAGCTCGGCGTTGGCACCTGCTGCGGCAAGTGTCATTCCTGCGCCAAGAGTGTCCTGCGCGAGTGTCTCAGCCAAACCCGTCAAACACAGCAAGGCGCCCGACCGGTGGTGTTTCATCGCGCACTGGCGGCCGCCTGAACAAGATCAATGAACGCCATTTCACCGTCTCTCATGAGTGTCAGCCCACCCAGCGCCCTGATGCGCCAGGTACGCAAGATCGGTCCGCTGGGACTGATCATCCTGTTGCACATCGCATTCTTCTGGGCGCTGCAAAGCGGCCTGGTCAAGCAGGTCGTCAACGCCGTACCCAAGGAAGTCATCGCCACCTTCATCGTGCCGGAAAAGGCGCCCGTACCTGCACCGCCCAAAGCCGAGCCCGCTCCGCCCAAGGAGGTGAAGATCGTCAAGAAGGTCGTAGCCCCGCCCAAACCGGTACCCGTCACGGAAACGCCAGCGCCCACGGCCATCACCGCGCCGCCGCAGCCACCACAGCCGGCCACGCCCGCGCCGCAGGCAGCCGCCGAGCCGACGCCGGCACCGGCCGCACCGCCGGGTCCGGTCCTGCCCAAGCAGATCACTTCGGGCATCGAATACATCGAGAAACCGAACCCGGCCTACCCCAGCGTTTCGCGTCGCATGGGTGAAGAAGGCGTGGTCGAGTTCCGCGTGACGGTCAACACCAGCGGGCGTGCGGAAAAGGTGGAAATCACCAAGTCCTCCGGCTACTCCCGTCTGGACGATGCAGCGCGTACGGCCATCATGCGTGCCGTGTTCAAGCCCTACATCGAGAATGGCAAGGCCATCACCGTCAGCACGGTCGGCAGCCTGGCTTTCCGCCTGAACTGAGGCCGGACGACGCCACACTGGACAGCATTGACAGCATTTTGCCGGGCCTGGCCCGGCATCCTACTCGTTTCATCATCCCCTCATCTGATAGACACAAATAGAAGGAAATATCATGGAAGTTAGTCCCTACGGATTGGAAAGCCTCTGGGCGCAAGGCGATTTCGTGACCAAGGGCGTCGCCGTCCTGTTGCTGGCGATGTCGATCGCGTCCTGGTACGTGATCGTCACCAAGGCGCTGCAGCTGCTGCGCTTCCGCAAGGCCTCGGCGGCCGCCGGCCACCAGTTCTGGGATACCACCAGCCTGCCCGAAGGCGTGGCCACGCTGGGCCAGGAAAATCCCTTCGCCGAAGTCGCCCGCGCCGGCGTCACCGCCATGAGCCACCACACCGCCCACAAGGGCCACCTGCATGACCAGCTGTCGGTGAGCGACTGGGTCACCCTCTCGCTGCGCCAGGCCATCGACGAAGCCTCGGGCAAGCTGCAGACCGGCATGGCCGTGCTGGCATCGGTCGGCTCCACTGCCCCCTTCGTGGGCCTGTTCGGCACCGTCTGGGGCATCTATCACGCACTGGTCTCCATCGGCACCACCGGCCAGGCCAGCATCGACAAGGTCGCAGGTCCCGTCGGCGAAGCCCTGATCATGACCGCACTCGGCCTGGCCGTGGCCATTCCCGCCACCTTTGGCTACAACGCACTGGTACGCGGCAACAAGACCACCATCGCCAAGCTCAACAAGTTCGGTTTCGACCTGCACGCCCTGTTCGTCACCGGCGCCCGCGCTGCCGGTGAAGATGGCCAGCCCAATGGCGGCAAGGCCAAGCTGAGCGCCGTCGGGAGGGCATGATGGCAATGGGTTCCCTGTCCGATTCGGACGACGACTTCAACCCGGAGATCAACACCACGCCGCTGGTGGACGTGATGCTGGTGCTGCTGATCATCTTCATCATCACCATCCCGGTGATGAACCATGCGGTCAAGATCGATCTGCCCAAGGCCAGCAGTCAGCCCGATCAGGTCAAGCCGGAAAGCATCAACCTGTCCATCGACGCGACCGGAAATGTCTTCTGGAACGAAGAGAAGATCGACAGCAGCGAGCTGAGCGCACGCATCGCCGTGGCAGCCCAGAAGCAACCGCAACCCGAACTGCACCTGCGCGCCGAACGCACCACGCAATACGAAAAGGTGGCGCAGGTGATGTCGGCTGCACAATCGGGCGGCCTCGCCAAGATCGGTTTTGTGACGGATCCTGACAAGAAATAAAACCTGGCGCGACCAATCGTCCGGTCGCACAGGCCCGTCCCGCAAGGGCGGCAAGAAAAACCTCTCTCGCTCGTCGACAGAGGTTTTTTTGTATTCATTCATTTGCGGCAACAAAGGCAAGAATGATTCGCGCTAATTAATGATGAAGATTGGAAACGCCTGCGTTATGATCCGTCCGTCAACGCCGTGGCCAGGCAGCCATCCGCCCCCCAGCAAACGCGGCTCCCCCTTCAATTCCCCCATTTATTCGAGGTGCCCATGAAAGGCGATCCCGCAGTCATCAAGTTGCTCAATGCCCAGTTGACCAACGAACTTACCGCCATCAACCAGTATTTCCTGCATGCCCGCATGTACAAGCACTGGGGTCTGGACAAGATCGGCGCCAAGGAATACGCCGAATCCATCGGCGAAATGAAGCATGCCGACAAGCTGATCGACCGCATCCTGATGCTTGATGGCCTGCCCAACCTGCAGGCGCTGCACAAGCTGATGATCGGCGAAAACACCCCCGAGATGCTGCAATGTGACCTGAAGCTGGAACAGGCAGCGCACAAGACCGTCAAGGAAGGCATCGCCACCTGCGAACAGCACGGCGACTATGTTTCCCGCGAACTGTTCCAGATGATCCTGGACGACACCGAAGAACATATCGACTGGCTGGAAACCCAGCTGGACCTGATCGACAAGGTCGGCCTCCAGAACTACCTGCAAAGCCAGATGTCGCCCGCCAGCGAGTGAACCTGGGCTGCCCAGGCAGACAAATAAAAAGCGCGCCCGGATGAGCGCGCTTTTTTATTGCCCAGCTCCCCGGCAAGCGGGGCCGGTTTAGATGTGTGGCACCGTATCCTTGAACGACACCCGTTCCGACACCTTGTCGAACAGTCGCGCCAGTTGTGGAGAGTCATCGCGCCAGGTCTGATCCGGGAAGCGGAAGCTCAGCCAGCCCAGCGCACAGCACACCGCCACGTCGGCCAGGGTGTAGTGGTTACCCACGCAGAAAGGCTTTTCGCCCAAACCATCGGCCATGGCCTTGAGCGAGGCCTCGACCTTGCTCCACTGACGCTTGATCCATTCCGGGCTCTGCTGCTTGGTGGGACGCATGGTCTTTTCAAGCCGCACCAGCACGGCCGCATCCAGCATGCCGTCCGCCAGCGCTTCCCAGCACTTGATCTCGGCGCGTTCACGACCATTGGGGGGCAGCAGCTTGCCTACCGGCGTCAGGGTGTCCAGATACTCGACGATCACGCGGGAGTCGAACATGGCACCACCGTCATCCATCAGCAGGCAAGGCACCTTGCCCAGCGGATTGCTCTCTTGGATGGTGGTCGATGCGCTCCAGACATCTTCCAGAATGAATTCGTAATCGATCTTTTTTTCAGCCATCACGACGCGCACCTTGCGCACGAAGGGACTGGCATTGGAGCCGATGAGTTTTAGCATAGCAAGTGGAGTAATTATATGAGTCGATTATAACATTCGCATTTCCGGGCAAAATCGTGAAGAGTAATGCCAGGGACGGAAAGCAACGGTCGGCCAACAACGCATGCTGGCCGGAAAACTGGGCTGTCCCGCGCACGGATGGTAAAATGCCGGCCTCGGGCGATTCGGGTTTTTAGGCAAATGCCTCTGAAAACTCGCCAATCTTCAGTCAACGCATCTCATCCGTTTCCATCATGTCCCTCTCTGCTCTCTCGGCCCTGTCCCCGCTGGACGGCCGCTACGCCTCCAAGACCGATAAACTGCGTCCGCTGCTCTCTGAAGCGGGCTTCATGCATCATCGCGTGAAGGTCGAGATTGCCTGGCTGCAAGCCCTGTCCGAAGCCGGCTTCACCGAGATCAAGCCGTTCTCCGCCGATGCGCGCGCCCTGCTGGACAAGCTGGCCGCCGACTTCACCGAAGCCGACGCCGCCCGCATCAAGGAGATCGAAGCCGTCACCAACCATGACGTGAAGGCGGTCGAATACTGGCTCAAGGAAAAAGTGAAGGATGTGCCGGAACTGGTGGCCGCCTCCGAATTCATCCACTTCGCCTGCACCTCCGAAGACATCAACAACACCTCGCACGGCATGATGTTGAAGGCCGCCCGCGACACCGTCGTGCTGCCCTCGCTGCAGGCCGTCATCGCCCGCCTGACCGACCTGGCCCACGAACACGCCGCCGTGCCAATGCTCTCGCGCACCCACGGCCAGCCGGCCAGCCCGACCACCCTGGGCAAGGAAGTGGCCAACGTCGTGGCGCGCCTGCAACGCGCCGCCAAGCGCATCGCCGCCGTCGAGATCCTGGGCAAGATGAACGGCGCCGTGGGTAACTACAACGCCCACTTGTCGGCCTACCCGCAGACCGACTGGGCTGCCTTCTCCAAGGAAGTAGTGGAACAGCGCCTGGGCCTGACCTTCAATCCCTACACCATCCAGATCGAGCCGCACGACTACATGGCCGAGCTGTTCGATGCCGTGGCCCGTACCAATACCATCCTGCTGGACCTGAACCGCGATATCTGGGGCTACATCTCCCTGGGCTACTTCAAGCAGCGCACCAAGGCTGGCGAAATCGGTTCCTCGACCATGCCGCACAAGGTCAACCCGATCGACTTCGAGAACTCCGAAGGCAACCTGGGCATGGCCAACGCCGTGTTGAAGCACCTCGCCGAAAAACTCCCGGTGTCGCGCTGGCAGCGTGACCTGACCGACTCCACCGTGCTGCGCAACATCGGCGTGGGCTTCGGTTACACCGTGCTGGCCTACGACAGCTGCCTGCGCGGCCTGAACAAGCTGGAAGTGAACCCGCAGCGCCTGGCCGACGACCTCGACGCCACCTGGGAAGTGCTGGCCGAGCCGGTGCAAACCGTGATGCGCCGCTATGGCATCGAGAATCCGTATGAGCAGCTGAAGGAACTGACCCGCGGCAAGGGCATTTCCAGGGAGGCCCTGCGCGACTTCATCAATGGTCTGGCGATCCCCCAGGAAGCCCGTGACCACCTGCTGGCCATGACCCCGGCCAACTACATCGGCACCGCGGTGGAACTGGCCAGGAAGATCTGATCCGGCCGGCACCGATTTGCCGGTATCGCTACCGAAATGGCGCACAGCAATGTGCGCCATTTTTCATTGCTGCGACTCGTACGGGAAATAAGCTGAGCCAATCAGCATTACTCGCAAAAGCGGATGGCTGAAGTACCATTTCAAGCAGTAATGCGAGTAGCCAAAGCTCTTTATACTCATCAACGTCAGAAAGAGTGGCATCATCCCTTGCCGTCGGGAATGCCGAGCACTTCCCCGACGCAAGTCCGGCCTGCCCGCGCTGCAGAACCATTGCTGAGCCAGCCGCTCCAACCGCCACCAACCCTGCCTGCCCCTCTATGGAACGCTATACCAAACCCGCCGTGCTGCTGCACTGGTTGATTGCCCTTCTGATCATCGCCGCCTTTGGCCTGGGCCTGACCATGGTCGACATTCCCGGCCTGACGCCCACCAAACTGAAGTATTTTTCCTGGCACAAGTGGCTAGGCGTGACCGTGCTGGCGCTGGTCTGCGTGCGCCTGCTATGGCGCCTCACGCACCAGGCGCCGGCCTACCCGCGCAACATGCCGCAATGGCAGCAATCCGCCGCCCATGGCCTGCACCTGGGCCTGTACATCCTGATGTTTGCCATTCCGGTTTCCGGCTATCTCTACAGCCTGGCCGCCGGCGTGCCGGTGGTCTACCTGGGCGTGGTGCCGCTGCCGGTGCTGATCGCCCCCAATCCCGAACTCAAGCCGCTGCTCAAGGCCACCCATTACTGGCTCAATATGACCCTGCTGGCGGCATTCGCCCTGCACGTGTTGGCCGCACTGAAGCACCAGTTCATCGATCGTGACAATATCTTCAAGCGCATGCTGCCCTGAGCCTGAACCCGGCACTGCCTGATTCTTCATCTCTTGCTCGTTTTTACACGGAACCCGACATGACCCTCTCCCGCTTCATTCGCCCCTCCCTGCTGGCCCTGGCCGCAGCATCCTTCACATTGGCTGCCCAGGCGGCCCCGCTGAAGGTCGATGCCGCCAAAAGCGCCGTGACCGCCACCTTCAAGCAGCTCAACGTCCCGGTGGATGCCAAGTTCAAGAAGTTCACCGCCACCATCGATTTCGATGCCGCCAAGCCGGCCGAAGGCAAGGCCACGGTCGAGATCGACGTCGCCAGCTTCGACCTGGGCGAACCTGAATACAACAAGGAAGTGCTGAAGAAGGAATGGTTCAACGCCGCCCAGTTCCCCAAGGCCACCTTCGTCACCAGCAGCATCAAGCCGGCCGGCACCGGCAAGTTCGACGTGGCCGGCAAGCTGACCATCAAGGGCAAGAGCACCGACGTCTCCTTCCCCCTGACGGTGAAGAAGGACGGCGCCGCCCAGGTCTTCGACGGCACCCTGCCCATCAAGCGCCTGACCTACAACATCGGTGAAGGCGAATGGAAGGACACCGGCATGGTGGCCGATGAAGTCACGATCAAGTTCCACATCGTCGCCCAGTAATCCAACACTAAAACAGCAGTCCCGCGCCATGTCGCACCGCCTTGCGGCGGGCTTCCCCCTAGCGCTTTTTTCTCTCAACAAGGAATCGAATCACATGAAACTGAACCACATCCTGCTCGCCCTGGTCGCCGCTGGCGCCGCCATGTCCGCCAATGCTGCCGACACCTACAGCATCGACCCCAGTCACACCTACCCCAGCTTCGAGGCTGACCACATGGGCGTGTCGATCTGGCGCGGCAAGTTCGACAAGACCAGCGGCACCGTGACCCTGGATCGCGCCGCCAAGACCGGCACCGTCGACATCATCGTGGACACCGCCTCCATCGACTTCGGCATGAGCAAGATGAACGACCATGCCAAGAGCGCCGAAATGTTCGACGTCGCCAAGTTCCCGACCGCCGAATACAAAGGCACGATCAAGTTCAACGGCGACAAGCCGGCCACCGTGGAAGGCAACCTGACCCTGCACGGCGTCACCAAGCCCGTCACCCTGACCCTGAACAAGTTCACCTGCATCCAGCACCCGATGCTCAAGCGTGAAGTCTGCGGCGGCGACGCCTCGGCCACCTTCAACCGTGCCGACTTCGGTATCGACTACGGCGCCAAGTACGGCTTCTCCACCGAGACCAAGCTGGCCATCCAGGTCGAAGCGATCAAGACCAACTGATTCGCTTTTCCAGCGCAGAGGTGAAACTCTGCAGCAGGAAACAAATAAAAGCCGATGCGATAATGCATCGGCTTTTTTGTTTGTACGCTTTGCTTGCGATCATGGAGCAATTCGCCGCAACGCCGCACAATGGCTCGCATTCGCCGTTTTGCTGCCCTGCAAAACTTTTTAAAACGCGCTAATCTAAGCGCCGTTCCCCAAGGAGCAAGTAGCATGTCGTTAGCAGACCTACGTAAAGACTACAGCCGCGCCAGCTTGTCCGAGCTCGATACCGCCACCGACCCGGTCGACCAGTTTGCGATCTGGTTCGACGAAGCGACCCGAGCGCAGATCCCCGAACCCAACGCTATGAGCGTGGCCACTGTCGGGGCCGATGGACGCCCCTCGTCGCGCATCGTGCTGATCAAGCAGTTCGATCAGCAGGGCTTTACCTGGTTTACCAACTACGACAGCCGCAAGGGCGTCGACGTCGCCGCCCAGCCTTACGTGGCCCTGCTGTTCCACTGGGTAGAACTGGAACGCCAGGTGCGTATCGAAGGAAAAATCGAGCGCGTTACCAAGGAAGAAAGTGACGCCTACTTCTACAGTCGCCCCCTGGCCAGTCAACTGGGTGCGATTGCGTCGCAGCAGAGCCACACCGTGACCGACCGCGAGACGCTGGAACAGCAATACGAAACGACCAAGCAGCAATTCGGGGAACATCCGCCCCGTCCCGAGCATTGGGGCGGCTACCGCGTCATTCCCGATCGCATTGAATTTTGGCAAGGCCGCCCCTCCCGCATGCACGACCGCGTACTCTACACGCGTGATACCAACGGGCAATGGCAGCGGCAACGCCTGCAGCCCTGAGGGAAGCAGCATGCCTGGCGGGGCTCAAAGCATTCATCACTGACGCGGAGGAAAATCGTGTTTTGGGAAAAGAAGCTTGACGCCTGGGTGGAAAACATCCGCAACGTATCCGCCCTGCCCCTGCGGCTGGTGCTGTGGAACGGACAGCAGTACGACTTCGGCACTGGCGCGCCGGAAGTCACCTTGAAAGTCCCGCATGCATCGGCCATCACTTCACTGCTGACGCCCTCCCTTTCCAACCTCGGCGAAGCCTACGTCGAGGGCAAGATCGACGTCGAGGGCAAGGTCAAGAACATCATCAACGTGGCCAATGCCCTGGCCTCCAACAGCCTCAAGGCCGAAGGCCGTCTGGGCCGCATGGTGCGCAGCGTGACGCACACCAAGAAGCGCGACGCCGAAGCCATCCAGTATCACTACGACGTCTCCAACGACTTCTACAAGCTGTTCCTGGACGAGAACATGGTCTACTCCTGCGCCTATTTCGAGAACGGCGATGAAGACCTGGCCAGCGCCCAGTTGAAGAAGATCGACCATATCCTGGAAAAGATCCAGCTCAAACCCGGCCAGACCCTGCTCGACATCGGCTGTGGCTGGGGTGCGCTGGTGCTGCGAGCGGCCCAGAAATACGGCGCGCGCTGCGTGGGCGTGACACTGTCGAAGAACCAGTATGCGCTGGCGCGCGAACGGGTCGAGGCCGCCGGACTCTCGGACCGCATCGACATCCGCCTGCAGGACTATCGCGATGTCACCGGCAGCTTCGACCGCATTACCTCGGTGGGCATGTTCGAGCACGTCGGCATCAAGAACCTGCCGGGCTACTTCGCCCAGATCCGCAAGTTGCTGGCCGATGGCGGCATGGCGATGAACCACGGCATCACCAGTACCGATATCGAAAACGGCGAGTCACCCTATGGTGCCGGCGAATTCATCGACAAGTACGTCTTCCCCGCCGGCGAACTGCCGCATATCGGTACCGTGCTCAAGACCATGCAGGAAGGCGGCCTGGAAGCCTTCGACGTTGAAAACCTGCGCCGGCACTACGCCCGTACCTGCGGCATCTGGGCCGACAACTTCGAAGCCAATACCGAGGCCATCCACAAGGTCACCGACGAGAAGCATTACCGTATCTGGCGCGTCTACCTGGCTGGCAGTTCCTATGGCTTCGAACGCGACTGGATTTCGCTCTATCAGGTCATCTGCACCAAGGCCGGCAGCAGCGCACAGACGCTGCCATGGTCACGCAAGTACATTTATCAAAAATAAGATTTCGCCTACTCCATCAAGCAAAACGGGCACGCTGCGGCATGCCCGTTCTGCTTTCTGCCCCATACACCGGGACGGCTCCCGTCACGAGTGACTATGCCGGCTTGCTCTTCTCGGCAAACACCTCGCGCAGCTTGGCCACCTTGGGCGCAACCACGAAGGCGCAATATCCCTGGAAAGGATGTTGCACGAAATAGTTCTGGTGATAATCCTCGGCCCGGTAGTAAGTCTGGGGCGCCGAGAGCTCGGTCACGACGGGCGCGTCCCACACCAGCGCCATCTCGGCGATGATGTGCTTGGCCGTATCGTGCTGGACCTCGTCCTGGTAATAGATCACCGAGCGGTACTGGGTGCCGACATCATTGCCCTGGCGGTTCAGCGTGGTCGGATCGTGGATGGTGAAGAAGATCTCCAGGAGCTCCCGATAGCTGATCTGCTGCGGATCGAAGACCAGCTTGACCACCTCCGCATGCCCGGTCTGCCCGCCGCACACCTGTTCATAACTGGGATCGACGACGCTGCCGCCGGTATAGCCGGACTCCACCGACTGCACGCCCCTGACCTGCTGGTAAACCGCTTCCAGACACCAGAAGCAGCCGCCGCCCAGTACTGCGATTTCCGTGGCCATGCTGTTCTCCCGTTGAGTTGCTTGTGATAAAACTTTACTCCAATTCAGCACTCCATGTATGGCTGAAGTGAAGGATTGTCAAGACTGCGCCGCAGCATGAC
Organism: Herbaspirillum sp. AP02; assembly: GCF_015767275.1. Classification (GTDB taxonomy): domain Bacteria; phylum Pseudomonadota; class Gammaproteobacteria; order Burkholderiales; family Burkholderiaceae_D; genus Herbaspirillum. The sequence goes on along the minus strand of NZ_JADWMY010000002.1, from coordinate 238,502 downwards.
GGCGGCAGAGCCAGGCGGTATCCGCTATCATGTACACATCTGCGCCATGCCGGCTGACCGCAGCAATGCGGCCCGGGCGCCCCGACCCAAACCAGACTCCCGATGCACACACGTTTCCCCCGCGCCGACGCGCGTCAGTTCGACGCCGCGCATTTCCGCCAGGCCCTGTCCCAGTTCGCCACCGGTGTCACCGTCATCACCACCCGCCTGGCCGATGGCACCCTGCTGGGCCTGACCGCCAGTTCCTTCAATTCGGTGTCGCTGGACCCGCCACTGGTGCTCTGGAGCCTGGGCACGCGTGCCACCAGCATGCCGGTCTTCTCCGGCAATTCGCATTACGTCGTCAACATCCTCGGCGCCGAGCAGGCGCACCTGGCGCAACAGTTCGCCAGCAAGATGGAAAACCGCTTCGATGGCGTGCCCTATACGCTCTCGCGTACCGGACAGCCAGTGCTGGAGGGCGTATCGGCCTGGTTCGAGTGCCACAACCGCAGCCAGTATCCGGAAGGCGACCACGTCATCTTCGTGGGCGAAGTGGAACATTGCGAAGTCCAGCCGCAATCGGCGCTGGTCTTCCATAACGGCCGCTTCAGCAAGACCGAGGACATCTGAACGCCACGGGGATGGACGAAAAAAAAGCGCCCGCAGGCGCTTTTTTTCGTCCTGGACCGGCTTAGAACTTGTAGCCCACCGACAGGAAGGTCACGATCGGGTCCAGCGTGATGGTGGTCTTGTAGCGCTGGGTACCCAGCGCTGCCGCCGCACCTGCCGGCTGCGCAGTGATGTCGGCATCGGTCTTGAGCGGAATGTAGGATACCGACAGGCTGGCCGACCAGCGGTCATTGAAGGCATAGGTCGCACCACCGGTCAGCACCGGCGACCAGGAGGAGCTCAGCGATGCGCTGGCGGTACCACCGGTGTTCAGCGATGCCGAATTCTGGAAATTGCGCGACAGCGACACGTCCGAATACCACACATAGGTCACGCCAGCGCCCACGAAGGGACGGAAGGCGTCATTGGCACCGCCGAAGTAATACTTGGCGACGATGGCCGGGCTCCACTGCTTGGCCTTGCCCAGTTCGCCCAGGGCTTGCAGGTCACCGGTGCCTTTGAGCTTGAACTCGGGCGGAATGCCCAGGTCGGCGGTCAGCGCGAAGTTGTCGGTGAAGAAGTGGGTGAACGCGATACCCACAGTATCAGCGTTGCTGACAGAGGAAGTGCGGTTGGGATAGCTGCCGGCACCCGGACCATTGAGCTTGTTCAGGCCGCCGCTGGAATCCTGAGGCGCCAGGTGGAACCAGCCCAGGTTGACCACGTTGCTGCCCGCAGTCTGCGCCATGGCCGGCGCAGCAAAGGCTGCCATCACGGACAACGCGGCGAGTTTGGGCAAGAAGGAAAATTGTTTTTGCATTGCTGTCTCCAAGAGTTTGCGGGCGTGGCCCGGATTTTTTATTCCCGACAACTGGCGTCTGACGGGATTATGTGCACGGCTGGTTACCGTTTTTCATTATTCAGCGTAAGTTCATGTCACTGCTGATTACCCTGCTTTTACACTGATGAAACAAAAAGAACGCGCGTGCTATTCTTTGGAGATACTATGCCAGCTTTGTCATATTTTGTATAGAAGTTGTGAAGCGTCCATCCGGCCCTGTCTGCTTTTGACAACCGGCTACTGACCGCAGAGTCAGTACCGGCGGGGACGACAGCACGACAGTCAGTATGGGGCGGGAGAAAACAGGAAGGGAAAAGGCGAACTCAGCTCAGGCGTTGAGCAGTCTTTCCAGCACGCCTTGCGAATCAAAGGCGGCACGTCGCAGCCTGTCATTGACACCTTGCCATGCCGGCGTCACCGGCAGTGACTCGACCACGATCAGGTCGGCACCGGTATGGTCCATGTCGCGCAGTGCTGCATAGAGATCGTGCGCATAGGCGTCCACCGAGGCCGGCATCGCACGCACGATCGCCGCACTCGCCTTGCCTTCATGGTGCTGTGCGCCGATCAAGGCCACCTTCTTGCCGATGGCAGCCAATTGCGCCAATACATCCTGCAGCCGGGCCGGTTCAACCTGCACCACCGGCGTGTGCGGCGCGTAGTGGGCATCAAGGGTCCCGGAGGCACGGGGCGCAGTCGCATCGGGCGTGGCCAGCGGCACGCCCAATACCGCCTCGATGCGGTCCGCGCTGATCTGGCCGGGGCGCAGCAGCACCGGGCCATGGGTCGCCACCCGTGAGAGATCGACGATGGTCGACTCGATGCCGACTTCGCTCTGCCCACCATCGAGCACGTAATCCACCAGGCTATCGGCATCGCTGCCGAATTCCTCGCGCACATGGTCCGCCGTGGTCGGGCTGACGTGACCGAATTTGTTGGCAGAGGGGCCGGCGATACCGCCCTTGCCGCCACGGAATTCACGCAGCAGCGCCTGCGCCACCGGATGCGCGGGGCAACGCAGACCCACCGAATCCTGGCCGCCGGCCACGGCATCGGGAATATGCGCGGCGCGCTTCAGAATCAGCGTCAGCGGCCCCGGCCAGAACGAGGCGATCAGGCGTCGTGCCTCCACCGGTACCGATGCCGCCCAGTAGCCGATGTCGGCCTCGGGCGAGACATGCACGATCACCGGATGATTGGCCGGCCGCCCCTTGGCCGCATAGATGGCGGCAATCGCAGCCGGGTTCTCGGCATCGCCACCGAGGCCGTAGACGGTCTCGGTCGGAAATGCCACCAGCCCGCCCTGCTCCAGCGTGCGGGCGGCATGCATGACGGCTGCCGCATCGATATACGGGACGGGGGAAGTGCTCTTGTCGTTCATCGCCTGATCCTGCCGCTTACAGTGGGATGCCCAGGATGCCGCAGGCGGCAGCCAGTTGCCGCTGCGCGCCTTCCAGGGTGGCACCGGTGAAGGTGACGTGACCCATCTTGCGACCGCGACGGGCTTCGGCCTTGCCGTACAAATGCAGGTGCGCACCGGGCAGCGCCAGGACCTGGTCCCAGGCCGGTTCGCGCTGGCTGTCGCCATCGCCTTCATACCAGACGTCGCCCAGGATGTTGAGCATGACCGAGGGCGAATGCTGGCGCGTATCGCCCAGCGGCAATTGCGCCATGGCACGGGCTTGCTGTTCGAACTGGCTGGTGACGCAGGCGTCGATGGTGTAGTGACCGCTGTTGTGCGGACGCGGCGCCATTTCGTTGACCACCAGCGCGCCATCCTCCAGCACGAAGAATTCGATGCACAACACGCCCACATACTGCATCGCGCCGATGATCTGCAAGGCCGCCTGCTGCGCGCGCTCGGCGGCATCGGGCTTGATATTGGGACCGGGTACGGTGGTGGTGAAGAGGATGCCGTCGCGATGCACGTTCTCGGCAATCGGATAGACCACCGCCTGGCCATCCTGTCCACGCACCACCAGCACCGAAACCTCATAGGCCAGCGGCAGCATCTTTTCCAGCACGCAGGTCACCCCCTTCATGGCGGCGAAAGCGCTGCGCACTTCCTCGATGCTGCGCACGCGTACCTGGCCCTTGCCGTCATAGCCCATGCGAGCGGTCTTGAGGATGCCCGGCAGCAGGTTCACATCGAGCCCGTCGATGTCGGCCTCGGTGTTGATCACCAGATGGGGGGCCGGCAGCACGCCGGAATGCGATCCGCATTCGGTGAAGAAGGCTTTCTCGGCCGTGCGGTCCTGGGCTATCGACACGCCAGAGGCGGCCGGTGCCACGAAGGTCTGGGCCGCCAGCGTGGCGAGGCTCTTGGCCGAGACATTCTCGAACTCGGTCGTGACCGCAGCGCACAGCGCACCCAGCTCGGCCAGCGCCGGGCCATCGTCGTAGGCGGCATTGATCAGGCGGTCCGCCACCTGGCCGGCCGGACAATCGGCATCGGCTTCCAGCACGGCGACCTTGAAGCCCATGCTCTGCGCGGCATGCGCGAACATACGGCCCAACTGACCGCCTCCCATCACGCCCAGCCAGGTGGCCGGGGTGGTCGAGGGAACGGCAGGACGCAGCGATGGTGCGAAGGAGGATGCGGACTGCTGGGTCATACAGGCAACTTCATATCGAGAGCGACTTGCGTCTGGGTCTTGCGGAAGGCTTCCAGCTTGTCAGCCAAAGCGGCATCGGTGCAGGCCAGCATGGCGATGGCCGACAGCGCCGCATTGGCGGCACCGGCTTCACCGATGGCATAGGTCGCCACCGGGATACCCTTGGGCATCTGCACGATGGACAACAGCGAGTCCTCGCCGCGCAGATACTTGGACGGCACCGGCACACCCAGCACCGGCACGATGGTCTTGGCCGCGATCATGCCCGGCAGGTGGGCAGCACCACCGGCACCGGCGATGATGGCGCGCAGGCCGCGCGCGCGGGCGCTCTCGGCGTAGGCGAACATCTGGTCCGGCATGCGGTGTGCGGAAATCACCTGGGCTTCGAAAGGCACGCCGAAGTCCTTCAGGATGGCGACCGCGTTCTGCATCACCTCCCAGTCCGAGGACGAACCCATGACCACGCCCACGACGGGCTTGACGGTATCGCTCATGATCTCAGTCCTTCAGCTGGTTGCCGGTCAGGCGTTCCAGCGCTTCGCGGTACTTGGCGCCGGTCTTGTCGATGACGTCGGCCGGCAGCGGCGGCGCCGGCGGGGTCTTTTGCCAGCCGTCGACGGTTTCCAGGTAGTCGCGCACGAACTGCTTGTCGAAGGACGGCGGCGAGATACCGACCTGGTAGCTGTCGGCCGGCCAGAAGCGCGAGGAATCGGCAGTCAGCACTTCATCCATCAGGTGCAGCACGTCGTTGTCATCCAGGCCGAACTCGAACTTGGTGTCGGCGATGATGATGCCGCGGGTCGCAGCATAACCGGCGGCTTCCTTGTAGAGCTGGATGGCGACGTCGCGAATCTTGTGGGCCAGTTCGGTGCCGATGCGTTTCTCGGTTTCTTCGAAGCTGATGTTTTCGTCATGTTCACCCAGGTCGGCCTTGGCGGCCGGGGTGAAGATCGGCTGTTCCAGCTTGGAGGCCTGCTGCAGGCCGGCCGGCAGCTGGATGCCGCAGATCGCGCCGGTGGCCTGGTAATCCTTCCAGCCGGAACCGATGATGTAGCCGCGCACCACGGCTTCCACCAGGATGGGTTTCAGGCGCTTGGCCACCACGGCGCGTCCACGCACCTGTTCCACTTCGGCCGGGCTCACCACGGATTCCGGATCGACACCGGTCAGGTGGTTGGGCACGATGTGGCCGAGTTTCTCGAACCAGAAATCGCTCATCTGGTTCAAGACCTTGCCCTTGCCGGGGATCGGTTCGTTCATGATGACATCGAAGGCCGACAGGCGATCGGTGGTCACGATCAACAGCTTGTCGTCGCCGACGGCGTAGTTTTCGCGGACCTTGCCGGTGCCCAGCAGTGGCAGGGAAGTGATCGAGGATTTGTACAGACTGCTCATGATGGTCTTTTCGTAAAGTCAAAAACCGGAACCGCCATGTTCAGGGCGATTCCGGTCGGTTAGTGCCGGCGCTTAACTGCTCAGCGCTGCTCAGCGCTTACTGGACGATCTGTGCCAGTTCGCCGCTCTTGTACTTCTCGGCGATCTTTTCCAGCGAGACCGGCTTGATCTTGCCAGCCTGGCCTTCGCAACCGAACGACAGGAAGCGTGCCTTGCAGACCAGCTTGGCGGCTTCGCGGGCAGGCTTCAGGTAGTCGCGCGGGTCGAACTTGGACGGGTTCTCGGCCAGATAGCGACGGATCGCACCGGTCATGGCCAGACGGATGTCGGTGTCGATGTTGATCTTGCGTACGCCGTGCTTGATGCCTTCCTGGATCTCTTCGACCGGCACACCATAGGTTTCCTTCATGTCGCCGCCGAATTCGCGGATCTCGGCCAGCAGTTCCTGCGGCACGGAAGAGGAACCGTGCATCACCAGGTGGGTGTTGGGGATGCGGGCGTGGATTTCCTTGATGCGGTCGATGGCCAGGATGTCGCCGGTGGGCTTGCGCGAGAACTTGTAGGCGCCGTGCGAGGTACCGATGGCGATGGCCAGCGCGTCGCACTGGGTCTGCTTGACGAAGTCGGCCGCCTGGCTGACATCGGTGAGCAGTTGTTCGCGGGTCATGGTGCCGTCGGCGCCGTGGCCATCTTCCTTGTCACCCTTCATGGTTTCCAGCGAACCCAGTACGCCCAGTTCGGCTTCGACCGTCACGCCGATGGCGTGCGAAAACTCGACCACCTTGCGCGAGACTTCGACGTTGTACTCGTAGCTGGCCACCGTCTTGCCGTCGGCTTCCAGCGAGCCATCCATCATCACGGAAGAGAAACCGGACTTGATGGCGGCCATGCACACGGCCGGGGACTGGCCGTGATCCTGGTGCATCACCACGGGGATATGCGGATAGGCTTCCACGGCCGCCGAGATCAGGTGGCGCAGGAAGGCTTCGCCAGCATATTTGCGGGCACCGGCCGAGGCTTGCATGATCACGGGGGAGCCGACTTCATGGGCGGCTTCCATGATGGCAGTAACCTGCTCCAGGTTGTTGACGTTGAATGCCGGCAGACCGTAACCGTTTTCGGCGGCGTGGTCCAGCAGTTGACGCATGGATACGAGAGGCATGATGAAAACTCCAGAACGATGAAAAATCAGTACTCGCCAACGCGCAGGATCTTCAGCGCATTGGTGCCGCCAACCTGGCCGATGGGCTCGCCCCAGGTCACGACGATCAGGTCACCCTTCTGCACCACGCCTTGCGCCAGCAGCAGATCCTGGGCGCCCTTCAACATGGCTTCGGTGTCGGGCGCCTGGGCCAGTTCCAGCGTATGAACGTTGCGGAACAACGAAGCCTTGCGGCGCGTGGCGACGTTGGGGGTGATCGCGAAGATCGGAATATCGATGTTGTGGCGGCTCATCCACAGGGCGGTCGAGCCGGATTCGGTGAGCGCTGCAATCGCCTTCACGCGCAGGTGGTGCGCGGTGAACAGCGCGCCATAGGCGATCGACTGGTCCACGCGGGTGAAGCGCAGGTTCAGGAAATCCGCATCCAGCTGCACATTGTCGGAGCGCTCGGCTTCCAGACAGATGGCGTGCATGGCTTCCACGGTTTCCACCGGATACTTGCCGGAGGCGGTCTCGGCCGAGGTCATCACGGCGTCGGTGCCATCCAGCACGGCGTTGGCGACGTCGGAGACTTCCGCGCGGGTCGGCACGGCATTGACGATCATGGACTCCATCATCTGGGTCGCGGTGATGGTCAACTTGTTGGAGGCACGCGCCATCTTGATCATGCGCTTCTGCAAACCCGGCACGGCGGCATTGCCCACTTCCACGGCCAGGTCGCCACGGGCCACCATGATGCCGTCGGAGGCGTCGAGGATTTCCTGCAGCAGCGGGATCGCTTCGGCGCGTTCGATCTTGGCGATCATCATCGGCTTGTGGCCGAAGGGTTCACCGGCCACGTTGCAGAGCTGGCGCGCCATTTCCATGTCGGTAGCGTTCTTGGGGAAGGACACGGCCACGTAGTCGGACTGGAAGCTCATGGCGGTCTTGATATCGTCCATGTCCTTGGCGGTCAGTGCGGGCGCGGACAGGCCGCCACCCTGGCGGTTGATGCCCTTGTTGTTGGACAGCTCGCCACCGATCTTGACCACGGTGTGGATTTCATTGCCCATCACGCGCTCGACCTTCAAGACGATCAGGCCGTCGTTCAACAACAGCACGTCATTGCCCTTGAGGTCGCGCGGCAGTGCCTTGTAGTCCAGACCCACGCGCTCCTGGTTGCCCATCTGGCAATCGGAATCGAGGATGAACTTGTCGCCGTTGACCAGCATGATCTTGCCGTTCTCGAACTTGCCCACGCGGATCTTGGGGCCTTGCAGGTCGGCCATGATGGCGACCTTCTTGCCGCATTCGTCGGCCACTTCGCGCACCAGGGTGGCGCGGTCGATGTGATCCTGCGGTTTGCCGTGGGAAAAGTTCAGGCGCACGACGTCCACGCCGGCGCGGATCATGCGGGTCAGGGTCTCGCGGTCGCTCGAGGCGGGGCCGATGGTGGCGACGATTTTTGTTGCTCTGGACATGAATACTTTCTGGTTGCGACTTGGTGATAGAAGCCCGCTGCCCGGCCCGATGCGGGGCCGATCCGGCGGAGAGCTTCCGCCCCGGACGCGCGTCTCGGACGCGTCCCTGTTGGTGATGCTACAGACTCAGAATTCGGATGGAACCGGATGGAACCACGAGGTGCCGCGCCCGGCAGCGGGGCGCGGCGCCGGCCTTGCTTACTGCGCGCGTTGCAGCAGGATCTCGACCGCAGGCAGGGTCTTGCCTTCCAGGAATTCCAGGAAGGCGCCACCACCGGTGGAGATGTAGCCGACCTTGTCGGCGATGTGGTACTTGGCAATGGCCGCCAGGGTGTCGCCACCACCGGCAATCGAGAAGCCCGGCGAGGCGGCGATGGCGCGCGCCAGGGTTTCGGTGCCACCGCCGAACTGGTCGAACTCGAACACGCCCACCGGGCCGTTCCAGACGATGGTGCCGGCACGGCCCAATTGCTCGGCCAGCAGGGCAGCGGTCTGGGGACCGATGTCGAAGATCATGTCATCGTCGGCCACGTCTTCGGCGGCCTTCACGGTAGCCGCTGCGGTCGGCGAGAATTCCTTGCCCACCACGACGTCGGTGGGGATGGGCACCGAAGCGCCACGCTTGGCCATCAGCTCGATGATGGCCTTGGCGTCCTCGACCAGGTCCGGCTCGGCCAGCGACTTGCCGATCTTCAGGCCGGCGGCCAGCATGAAGGTATTGGCGATGCCGCCACCGACGATCAGATTATCGACCTTCGCCGCCAGCGTCTTCAGGATGGTCAGCTTGGTGGAGACCTTGGAACCGGCCACGATGGCCACCAGCGGACGGGCCGGCTGGTTCAGGGCCTTGCCCAGGGCGTCCAGCTCGGCCGCCAGCAGCGGGCCGGCACAGGCCACCGGCGCGAACTTGGCCACGCCGTGGGTGGTGGCTTCGGCGCGGTGGGCGGTGCCGAAGGCATCGTTGACGTAGACATCGCAGAGCTTGGCAATCTTTTGCGCCAGCTCGTCACTGTTCTTCTTTTCGCCCTTGTTCAGGCGGCAATTTTCCAGCAGCACCACCTGACCCGGCTGCACCTCCACGCCGTCGACCCAGTTGGCGACCAGCTTGACCTCGCTGCCCAGCAGTTCGGAGAGGCGCTTGGCCACCGGGGCCAGCGAATCTTCGGGCTTGAACTCGCCTTCGGTGGGGCGTCCCAGGTGGGACGTCACCATCACTGCAGCGCCTGCCTTCTGGGCCTCGCGGATGGCCGGCACCGAAGCGCGGATGCGAGTATCTTCGGTGATATTGCCGGCATCATCCTGCGGCACGTTCAGATCGGCACGGATGAAGACGCGTTTGCCTTGCAGTTGATTGGCAGAAACCAGATCGCTCAGTCGGTTGAATTTCATAGGTAGGAATTCGAAGAAGGGGGCGAAAAACGTCGTATTTTACTCCAGCCTGACCCGCCCCTGACGGCTTTTTGGCAGCCTGGACAACATCCTGGGCGCGACGGGCGGCTATGCGCAGAGGTTCACAGGAACCAGCGCAACAGTGTAAAGAGTGACATTCCTGCCACAATAGTTCCCAGAAGATGACGCGTTGCCGCAAAGAAGATGGCACCACCAATGCCGGCCAGCAACTTGGGGTTGGCCAGGCTCAGGTCGATCACCCCGCGCGCGCTGACCAGGTCGGGAAAGATGATGGCCGCCATGGCGGCGGCCGGGGCATAGCTCAAGGCGTGCTTCAGGCGCGGCGGCAGCTTGACCGCGTGACCGAACAGGAAAAAGCCGCTGCGCGTGACCAGGGTGGACACGGTCATCAGGACGATGGCGCCCCACACATACCATTCACTCATGCGGCAACCCCTTCATCCTTTTCTTTCACTGGAAGCAACTTGTCGACCAACATGGCCGCACTCATCCCCAACACCATGGCCAGCAGCAAACCCAGGCGGTAGGGCAGCGCCAGCGCCAGTACCGCCACCGTGCCGGAGACCACCACCCCGGCCAGGGCCGGCAGGCTGCTGGTCATCGGGATCATGATGGCGATCAGGGCCAGGGTGCCGGCGAAGCCGATGTTCCAGCTCTCCGGAATCTGGCTCGCCAGCAGGATGCCGATGGTGGCGCCGAGTTGCCAAGCCACCCAGCCGGGATAGCAGATCGCTGCAAAATAACCGATCTTGCCTGCAGGTTGCCCGAAGGTAGAAGGAGGAAAGCGCTGTGGAAAGAAGGCCATCGAGATATCGCCGTTGAAGAAGCCATACCACACCCGGCGATACCAGGGCAGGTGCTCGAAATGCGGCGCGACGGCGGCCGAGAAGATGACGAAGCGCAGGTTGACGATCATGGCCGTGAAGAACACCACCAGCAGCGGCACGCCGGTCGCCAGCAGGGGCAGTACGGCGAACTGGGCCGAGCCGGCATAGACCAGCAGGCTCATGCCCAGCGACTGAAAGATGCTCATCCCCGACTTGACCATGGCCATGCCCGAGACTACGCCCCAGGCCAGCACGGCCGGTATGGTCGAGGCGCTGGCGCGCCAGCCGTCCTGGAAGGCGTCCTTCTCGATGCGGCGGGCGGTGGCGGGGTCGTGCGGCGTTGGCTGGCCTGCCGCCCCTGGTCCGTGCTCGCCTGTCTCCTTCTGCATTGTTGTTCCGTTACCCGATTGGATGCACCGGCCGGGAATGCCGGGGCGTGTGACGATGTGTGCATTTTCACTCAGGCCTTTCATTCTACAGATGAAAGTTTTTGCTCGCGTGAATCCGCTAAAATGCAGTTCTTTGCCCGGTTCGTCCGCACTGGGTGTTTCATCACGAATTTCGTTTTCCGCACATTCTGCACATTCCGCATTTACCGCATACAGGGAGATGACCATGTCCATGGCTGACCGCGACGGCAAGATCTGGAAAGACGGCGCGCTGGTCGACTGGCGCGACGCCACCGTCCACGTACTGACCCACACGCTGCACTACGGTATGGGTGTCTTCGAGGGCGTGCGCGCCTACAAGACGGCCGAGGGCACGGCCATCTTCCGCCTGAAGGAACACACCCAGCGCCTGTTCAACTCGGCCAAGATCTTCCAGATGGAAGTGCCGTTCGACCAGGAAACGCTGGCCCAGGCGCAACGCCAGGTGGTGCGCGAAAACCAGCTTGAATCCTGCTACATCCGCCCACTGATCTGGATCGGCTCGGAAAAACTGGGCGTGTCCGCCAAGGGCAACAAGATCCACGTGGCCATCGCCGCCTGGCCGTGGGGCGCCTACCTGGGCGAGGACGGCATCAACAAGGGCATCCGTGTGAAGACCTCTTCCTTCACCCGCCACCACGTGAATGTGTCGCTGGTGCGCGCCAAGGCCTGCGGCTACTACATCAACTCCATCCTGGCCAACCAGGAAGCGCTGGCCGACGGCTACGACGAAGCCCTGCTGCTGGACACCGAGGGCTATGTCTCGGAGGGTTCCGGCGAAAATGTCTTCATCGTCAAGAACGGCAAGCTCTATACTCCCGACCTGGCCTCCTGCCTGGATGGCATCACCCGCGACGCCGTGCTGACCATGGCGCGCGACCTGGGCATCGAGGTCATCGAGAAGCGCATCACCCGCGACGAGATGTATTGCGCCGATGAAGCCTTCTTCACCGGCACTGCCGCCGAGGTCACGCCGATCCGCGAACTGGATCGGCGCGTCATCGGCAACGGCGGCCGTGGTCCCATCACCGAGAAGCTGCAGACCCTGTTCTTCGACGTGGTGGCCGGCCGGGCGCCGCAGTACAAGCACTGGCTCACGCTGGTGTAAAGGGCAGCGGCGGCCGCCAGGATATCGATTCGCAACACCCGACCTTAACGTTTCAACAGTCAATCGCAAGCAACGGAGAACAAGATGAGCCAAGCTCAAGCATCGCAGGGCGTGGTCCTGCTCGAAGGCAAGGACCTGCCAGCCCACTGCCCCAGCCCCGGCATGACCACCTGGAATTCGCACCCGCGCGTGTTCCTGGAACTGGATGCGCACGGCGCGGCCAAATGCCCATACTGCGGTACCCAGTACCAGCTCAAACCGGGCACCGTGGTCAAGGGCCACTGAGCAGAAGTTTCAAGCCAGACACGAGAGGGCCCACAAGGCCCTCTTTTCATCTGATCCGGAGATTTGTCATGCCGCGCACCAAACTGATCCATGGCTCGCCCGATGAAATCGAGGCGGCCTACTACGACGCCCTCGCCCGTGCCGACCTGGAGGCGCTGATGGAGCTGTGGGCCGATGACGAGGAAATCGTCTGCATCCACCCCGGCGCACAACGCCTGGTGGGCCACGCGGATATCCGCGCCATGTGGGAAGACATCCTCTCCAACGGCGGCCTGCACATCCGGCCGCGCCAGTTGCACGCGTCGCAGAACATGATGACCTCGGTGCACAGCGTGGTGGAAGAAATCGACCACGGCGGCGAAGGCCCGCCTGACGTGCATGTCATCGCCACCAATGTCTACCTCAAGACCGCGCTGGGCTGGCGCATGGTGATGCACCACGCCTCGGTCGCCCCGGGCCCAGCACCGGTCGAAGCCGTGGTCAGCACAGCCATGCTGCACTGAGTGCGGCCGGTTTCTATCCTCCACAGGCAGCATCGAACACGAGCAAGGCCGCATCATGCTTTACATCCCGCCCCGCTGGCTTCCCGGCGGTCATCTGCAGACCATCTATCCCTCGACCTTCCTGCCCAAGCCGGCCGTGCGCTACCGGCGTGAGCGCTGGGAAGCGCCGGATGGCGACTTCGTCGATATCGATTTCGTCGACGGCCAGCCGGGACGTCCGCTGCTGGTGCTGTTCCACGGGCTGGAAGGTTCCTCGGACAGCCACTACAGCCTTGCCCTGATGGCCGAGGTGCAACGGCGTGGCTGGCACGGAGCGATTCCGCATTTCCGCGGCTGCTCCGGCGAAATCAACCTGGCGCCGCGTTTCTATCACTCCGGCGACACGGCTGAACTGGACTGGATCATCCGCCGCCTGAAACAGCGTCAGCAGGATCTGGCGGCGAGCCACCTCTACGCCAGCGGCGTCTCGCTGGGTGCCAATGCGCTGCTGCGCTGGCTGGGGGAATCACAGCACCAGGCCGAGATCGTCGATGCTGCTTGCGCAGTGTCGGCACCGCTGGACCTGGCCGGTGGCGGAGCGGCGCTGGCGTCGGGCTTCAACCGGCTCTATACCTGGGTCTTCCTGCGTACCATGCGGCCCAAGTGCCTGGCCAAGCTGGACCAGTTCCCGGGCCTGTTCGACCGCGAAGCGCTGCTGTCGGCCCGCGACCTGTACGCCTTCGACAACATCGTCACCGCCCCCCTGCACGGTTACCGCAATACCGAGGATTACTGGGACCGCGCCAGTGCCAAGCACATCCTGCACGACATCAGCGTGCCCACGCTGGTCCTGAATGCGCAGAACGATCCCTTCCTGCCGGCGCGCCACCTGCCGCGCTCGGCCGCGCCGGAAGTGGTGCTGGAATACCCGGAACAAGGCGGCCATGTCGGCTTTGCCGCCGGCGGCCCGCCCGGCAACCTGGCGTGGCTGCCGCGCCGCCTGCTGCATTTCCTGGAGGGCAAGTCGGAGAGCGCCTTCCCGGCCCATACGGAGCTGGCCCATGGATGAGATCGTGCAGCAGGCCATGGCCCGCTGGCCCAATGTGCCGCATTGCTTCGGCTGGCTGCGGCTGGATGCACGAGGCGGCTGGCGCATGCGCGACGAGCGCGCGCAACAGCTGGACTTGCCGGGTGACCTGATCCGCCACCCTGCCCTGCTGGCCTTCATCGACCGCAATTACGCCTGCGATGCGGGGGGGCGGTGGTATTTCCAGAACGGGCCGCAGCGGGTCTATGTCGACCTGGAATGGATGCCACACATCCTGCGCACCGAGCCGGATGCACAGGGCAAGCTGTCCCTGGTGCTACACACCGGGGCAGTCGCCGATGAAGTGGAGGCTGCCTGGATGGATGAAGCCGGCCGGCTCTACCTGCGGGTCGGCGAGGTGATCACCGGCGTGGATGACCGCGACCTGGGGCATCTGTTGCCTTGCCTGCAGGTGGACGATGCGGATGAGGATGCCCTGATGCGCTGGCTGGAGGGCGCCGATGCGGTCGCGCCCCGTTTCCAGCTCGGTCGCCAATCGCTCCCGCTGCAGCGCGTGGCTACCAGCCAGCTGGAACAACGCTTCAGCTTCGTCAGCCGTCCGCACCAGGACTAACGCCGTGCATGGCGGCTAGCCGCGTTCCTTCATGTCTTTCTGTTCATCTTTCCAGCGCGCCTTCCATTCACGCTCGCGCGCGTCGATCTGCGACTGGTCGTAGAAGGTCGCATCGGGGGCCTTGCGGGCAATTCCCAACTGCTCGATGGCGGCCAGCAGGGTGCCATTGAGGGCGTACGACTCGGCCAGCGCCATGTGCTGCAAGGCCTGCTTGCCCTGAGCCGCGTAGACCTTGGCCAGCAATTGCTGGACCTGGGCATCGGCGCGGTAGAGCTGTGCCTGGTCGCGCAGGTAGGCCACGGCCTCGTCGTAGCGCCGGGCGGCGATCAGGGCATCGGCATACTGGCGCGCAATCGTGCGTGAAATCGGGAACTGCTGGCGCAGGCTGTCGGCCAGTTGCAGCGCCTGCGGGGCCTGCTTGCGGGCGATCTTGATATCGATGTCGAGGCTGCCGAACATGATGCCGGTCTTCATCGGGATGGCCGCTTCCTGCGCTTCCTTCAAGGCGGCCTCGGCCTGGTCGAAGCGGTTCTGGCGGTAGTAGGTGTAGGCCAGCCCGTACTTGGCGGCGGCGGTCTGCAGCTTGGTGTTCTGTCTGGCCTGGTCGGTGAATTTTTGCACGTTGTCGCGCAGGCCCTGCACGCTGTCGTTCTGCAGCACCTGGGTACGCGCCCGCACCAGCTGGAATTCGGGGTTGTCCACCCGCTGCTTGTAGCGCTGGTCGCGGATGCGGGCCTCGATGTCGGCGATGCGGTCGGTGGTCAGCGGGTGCGTCATCAGGTAAGGCGGCACGGCGTCGGTGTAGTTGCGCGAGGCCGCCTGCAGACGACCGAAGAAGGTGACCATGCCGGAGGGGTCGAAGCCGCCATCACGCATGATCTGCAAGCCGATGCGGTCGGCCTCGCGCTCGGCGTCGCGGCTGAAGTTGAGCTGGCGCTGCACGGCCAGCCCGGTGCCGCCCATCATGGTGGCCATGGCCGCATCGCCGCCGGCCCTGGACACCCCGGCCAGCGCGCCCAGCACGATGGCGGCCAGCTGGATCATGGAGTTCTGCTTCTGCTGGCCCAGCATGCGCGCAATGTGACGCTGGGCCACGTGGCCGATTTCGTGCGACATCACGCCGGCCAGTTCCGACTCCGACTGCGCCGCCAGCACCAGCCCGCTATTGACGCCGATGAAACCACCCGGCAGCGCAAAGGCGTTCAGCATGGGATCGCGCACCATGAAGAACTGGAACTCGAAGCCAGCCTCGCCGCGTACCTCGGGATGGATGGAGACCAGATTCTGGCCGAAGTTGTTGAGGTATTCCGAGATCGGGCCATCGTCGACATAGTCGCGGTCGGTCCGGATGTCGCGCATGATTTCCTCGCCCAGCTTGCGCTCCATCAGCGGCGAGAGACCTTCGCGCTCGGTATCACCCAGCGTAGGCAAGCCCTGGGCCACGCCCGGATGGGGTAGCAGGCTCAAGGGTGCTGCCGGCAGCAACAGCAAGGCAGCACTCAGATAGCGGGCCAGCAACCGGCGCACGGGGACACGGAAACGGCGGGACACATCGGAAGCGGTGGGTGGCATGGACGACATCGGTAACGGTCAGGGCTGGCGTGGAAGTCGGAGCAGCGCGGGCTGCCGGCTGGCTGCTATGATACCTGCTCCTTTCCCTCCATTCACCTAGAGCGAATCAGCATGAACACATCCGGCGAATACGCGCCCAACGGCGGCCTCACCCACTTCGACCAGGGCGGACAGGCGCACATGGTCGACGTCGGCGGCAAGCACGAGACCCACCGGGTGGCCCTGGCCACTGGCGTGATCCGCATGCAGCCGGCCACGCTGGCCATCATCGAGGCCGGTACGGCCAAGAAGGGGGATGTCCTGGGCATCGCCCGCATCGCCGCCATCATGGCGGCCAAGCGCACCGGCGAGCTGATCCCCCTTTGCCATCCATTGGCACTGACGCATGTTTCGGTCGAGTTCGAGACCGACGCCGCCAGCTCTTCCGTGCGCTGCACCGCGCGCGTGGAAACCTTCGGCAAGACCGGTGTGGAAATGGAGGCGCTGACCGCCGTGCAGGTGGGTCTGCTGACGGTCTACGACATGTGCAAGGCGGTCGACAAGACCATGGTCATGACTGACATCTGCGTGACCGAGAAGCGCGGCGGCAAGAGCGATATCACGATGGCGCGGCCCTGAAGCGCCACGGCTCCTTGAAATGAAAAACGCGCCTGATGGCGCGTTTTTTCTTGGGATGTCAGACTAGGCAGCGGATCAACCGCGGCAGTTGGCCGGTGCATACTTGGCCGGTAGGGAGCCGGCGGCAAAACCGGTGTTGGCGGTGGCGCCTTCCGGCGTGGCTGCCTGTTTCACGTCCTTGGCGGCGCACTGCCACTGGATGGTGCCGGCGGTGATGGTCGGGGTCAACGTGAGCGTGCCGCCGTCACCCACCCGGGCGCTGTAGGTGATGGTGATGACACCGCCCACGCCGCGCTTTTCCATCGGCGAAACGTCGATCTTGCTGACGTTGTCGGTGGACGCAAAGGTCGGCAGGCCCAGTTGCGCCACGGTGAAGACGCCGTTGTTGGAGCTGATCTGCTCGGTCACGGCCAGCTTGTAGGGCTCGGCCAGGTTGAAGCCCTCGGCCACGCGCGCGCGGGCGATGTAGTCCTGGTATTGCGAAGCGCCCAGCATGGCGAGAATGCCGATGATGGCCAGCGTGACCATCAGTTCAAGCAGGGTAAAGCCGCGTGGGGCGCGACGGGAGACGACTGGTTTCATGAATTCCTCGTGAAGGTGATAAGGGTGCTTGCAGTATCGGCAGCGCTGGCAATGCCGACTAGCGAATAAATTGCGAACCTAACAGGTTTGAAGCGGGCCGACGCTGACCTGCGTCAACCTCCCGCCTGGGCCTGCTTCCTGCGCTTGAGCGTGAGACCGGTCAGCACCACCCCGATGGCACCCACCAGGCCGGGCAGGCTCAGGTGGACACCGGCTCCGGGCAGCATGAATTCAGTATCGGTGATGAATTCATTCAGGCGGGACTGCACCGCGCTATCGCTGAAGATCATGCCACCGGCGATATAGCCCAGGAGGGCCGCGCCCAGGGTGACGATCACCGGGAATTTCTCCATCAGCTTCAATACCAGGGTACTGCCCCAGACGATGATGGGGATGCTGACCACGATACCGAACACCACCAGCAGCAACTGGTGCTCACCGGCTGCCTGTTCGGCGGCGCTGGCGATGGCGATCACGTTATCCACGCTCATCACGAGGTCGGCCACGATCACGGTCTTGACGGCGCTCCACAGGCGGTCGCTGCCGTCGACGTCGGTATGTTCGTCATCCTCGTTGAGCAGCTTGGTACCGATCCACAGCAGCAGGACCCCGCCCAGCAGCTTCAGGAAGGGCAATTGCAGCATGGTCACGGCAAAGGCGATCAGGGCGATGCGGATGCCGATCGCACCCACCGTGCCCCAGACAATGCCCTTCATGCGCAGATTGTCAGGCAGATTGCGGCAGGCCAGCGCGATCACGATGGCATTGTCGCCACCGAGCAGGATGTCGATCAGGATGATCTGGGCGACTGCGACCCAGTTCAGGTTGGCCAGGAATTCCATGCTTGTCCTTTGCAAAACGATGTCCGCCAGAGAAAACGGCGTATGGCAGGATGACCGCAGTCCCCGCCGTTGGTGCCGTTTCCGGTCGCCGTCTCGCTCGTGCTAACGGACTCGGCGTGTCCCATAAAACGACATGGGGAGCCGGAGCTCCCCATGCTGGTGTTGCTATGCTGCAGGTCTGGCTAGGCTTGCTTCACGTACGTATCAACAGAGACGAACGAAAAGCCAGTGCCACCCTTACAGCACCGACTTCAGCAGGCGACCCATTTCGGAGGGGTTGCGGGTGACCTTGATGCCGCACTCTTCCATGATGGCCAGCTTGGCTTCGGCGGTGTCGGCACCACCGGAGATCAGGGCACCTGCGTGGCCCATGCGCTTGCCCGGAGGCGCGGTCACGCCGGCGATGAAGCCGACCACCGGCTTCTTCATGTTGTCCTTGATCCAGCGCGCAGCGTTGGCTTCGTCAGGACCACCGATTTCACCGATCATGATGACGGCATCGGTGTCCGGATCGTCGTTGAAGGCCTTCATGACGTCGATGTGCTTCAGACCGTTGATCGGGTCGCCACCGATACCGACGGCGGAGGACTGGCCCAGGCCCAGGGCAGTCAGCTGGCCCACGGCTTCATAGGTCAGGGTGCCGGAGCGGGAAACCACGCCGATGCGACCCTTCTTGTGGATGTGACCCGGCATGATGCCGATCTTGATTTCGTCCGGGGTGATCAGGCCGGGGCAGTTCGGGCCCAGCAGCAGGGTCTTGGAACCAGACTTCGCCATGCGGTCCTTCAGGGCCAGCATGTCGCGCACAGGAATGCCTTCGGTGATGCAGATGGCCAGGTCCAGCTCGGCTTCGACGGCTTCCCAGATGGCAGCGGCGGCACCGGCGGGCGGCACGTAGATCACGGAAACGGTGGCGCCGGTGGCGTTCTTGGCTTCGGTGACGTTGGCGTAGATGGGGATGCCTTCGAAGTCTTCACCAGCCTTCTTCGGGTTCACGCCGGCGACGAAGGCGTTCTTGCCATTCGCGTAGTCGCGGCACATGCGGGTGTGGAACTGACCGGTCTTGCCGGTGATACCTTGGGTGATGACCTTGGTGTCTTTGTTGATGAGGATCGACATTTCTCTTCCTTGACTGTGATGCCTGCGCCGCTGGCGGCGCCCGGTGCTGCAATTGCTCGCAGCCGGCGGCTCGCGCCGCGCAGGTTTCGTGTTGGGTTGACTTACTTGGCTGCTGCCACGACCTTTTGTGCGGCTTCTTCCATGGAGTCGGCCGAGATGATCGGCAGACCGGAATCGGCGAGCAGCTTCTTGCCCAGGTCTTCATTGGTGCCCTTCATGCGGACCACCAGAGGCACCTTCAGCGAGACAGCCTTGGAAGCGGCGATCACGCCTTCGGCGATCACGTCACAGCGCATGATGCCGCCGAAGATGTTGACCAGGATGGCCTTCAGTTCGGGGTTCTTCAGCATGATCTTGAAGGCTTCGGTGACCTTCTCGGTGGTGGCACCGCCGCCCACGTCCAGGAAGTTGGCCGGCTCGCCGCCGAACAGCTTGATGGTATCCATGGTGGCCATGGCCAGGCCGGCGCCGTTGACCAGGCAGCCGATGTTGCCGTCCAGGGAGATGTAGGCCAGATCGAACTTGGAGGCTTCGACTTCAGCCGGATCTTCTTCGTCCAGGTCGCGGTAGGCGACGATTTCCGGATGACGGTACAGGGCGTTGGAGTCGAAGTTGAACTTGGCGTCCAGGGCGATGACCTTGCCGTCGCCGGTCAGGATCAGGGGATTGATTTCGGCCAG
Source organism: Herbaspirillum sp. AP02 (assembly GCF_015767275.1). Classification (GTDB taxonomy): domain Bacteria; phylum Pseudomonadota; class Gammaproteobacteria; order Burkholderiales; family Burkholderiaceae_D; genus Herbaspirillum. Next base: position 218,824 of record NZ_JADWMY010000002.1, on the reverse strand, counting down.
GGAGGCGTCGGTTTCCCAGTAAGCCTTGTACAGACCTTGCAGGTTCTTGCGGGCTTCGGGGATGGAAGCAGCCGGCACGCCGATCTTGGCGGCCACGTCATCGGCTTGCGCGTCGGTCAGGCCATCGATCGGGTCGATGACGACGTTGTGGATCTTTTCCGGGTTGCTGTGGGCGACTTCTTCGATGTCCATGCCACCTTCGCTGGAGGCCATCAGCACGACCTTTTGCGAGACGCGGTCGGTCACCAGGGAAACATACAGTTCCTTCTTGATGTCGGCGCCTTCTTCGATCAGCAGGCGACGCACCTTCTGGCCTTCGGGACCGGTCTGGTGAGTGATCAGTTGCATGCCCATGATCTGGTTGGCGTATTCCTTGACCTGTTCGATCGACTTGGCCACCTTCACGCCGCCACCCTTGCCGCGACCGCCAGCATGGATCTGGGCCTTGACGACCCACACCGAGCCGCCGAGCTTCTGGGCTGCCGCTTCGACTTCGTCGACCGACATGCAAGGAATGCCGCGCGGCACGGTTACGCCGAACTGGCGCAGGATTTCTTTACCCTGATACTCATGGATTTTCATGGGAGCTTCCCTTTAGACACTGAATGAATAAAACTTGCCGGATTGAAATTCGGTAGCCGGCAGCATGCCGGCCGACGAGAAAGCAGACTGCAACCCGCAGGCGGGTGTCACATCCGGAGACGGACGGAGACGGGCGCAGGCGTGAGCTGCGCGGGTTGCTAGTGAATTCGTAGAATTGGGCATGTGCATGCCGTCTGCTTTAGTTGGTCTGATATTCGAAACGCGCCAGCTTGCGCAGAAGCGTCCGCATTATCCATTCCTGCTGCTACATGGGCCTTGCATCGTTGCGCCGTTTTGACAAACCGGCAACACGCGATATCTCCTCAGGCTTGCGCGCCGCAGCAAAAACTTCCGAATTCTAGCACAGGCCGGCCGGGCTGTTCGTCGGTAGCGCTAACAGTGCCCCGAAAGGGAAGGCTTTTTCATTTAACGGGACAAATGACCGGTATTTACGCAGCGGGCGGGAAGTGAGAGGGTAGCGAGGAGGGGTAAAGGGAATACGAACTATGGTGGCTAATGGCTGGCTGGCCATGTCCAGGATGCGAGCGTGCCGCGAATGTGAGCGCACGGCCCACTCATTATCGTCTCAACGCATCAGGAAACGCAGTGCTGCCCGCTTACGACGGCTCCTGCTCGTCGCTCCACGCGGTCTGCAAGGCCTCGCGGATACTGCGGTGGGAAAAACCACGCTGCTGCAGGAAGCGAATCTGTTTGGCACGCGTCTCGGCATCCGTCGGGGGCGCACTGTATTTGCGGCGCAAGACCTGCGCGGCGCGCTCACCCTCGCCTGCCGCCAGGTCGGCCTTCAACTCGGCGATGGCCTCACCTTCGATGCCATGCCCATGCAACTCGGAAAAGATGCGCTGGTTGCCATAACGGGCCGAGCGGCGATGCACCAGAGATTCGGAAAAACGTTCTTGGGAAAGGAAACGGGACTGCTCCAGCCACTGCAGGAGCGCATCGATGTCATCACCCTCTTGCGCGTAAGGGGCAAGCTTACGCGCAAGTTCCAGGCGACTATGCTCACGTGAAGAGAGATATTTGAGCGCCCGTGCTTTCAGGCTGATCGGCGGTCTAGGCATGACGTTCGACTACACGGGCGATGTAACGGTGTAATTCACAAAGAAAAACGATGAAACCGTGTTGCATTGAAACGAGGCAGCAACAGGACGATGCGGCCGGTACTTCAGCTCGTCCATCCAGCCAGGCCGGCGCCGGATGCGCGAGCGGGACAGGCACCACCATGACATCAAGGCTCAGGCAAACCCCGTCGTCATGGTGACACTTGAAGACGATGATGATCAGGACGCTTGCGTCTCGGCGGCGCCGCCTGCCAGTTCAGGCACGCCCAGCGCGACGCGGACCTTGTTTTCGATCTCGCGCGACAGTTCCGGATGTTCCTTCAGGTAGTTGCGGGCGTTGTCCTTGCCCTGGCCAATGCGCTCGCCGTTGTAGCTGTACCAGGCGCCAGACTTCTCCACCACCTTGTGCTCGGAGCCCAGGTCGAGGATTTCGCCTTCGCGGGAGGTGCCTTCGCCATACAGGATGTCGAAGTGGGCTTCGCGGAACGGAGGCGCAACCTTGTTCTTGACGACCTTGACCTTGGTCTCGCTGCCGATGACTTCGTCACCGGACTTGATCGAGCCGGTACGACGGATGTCCAGACGCACCGAAGCGTAGAACTTCAGCGCATTACCACCGGTGGTGGTTTCCGGATTGCCGAACATGACACCGATCTTCATGCGGATCTGGTTGATGAAGATGACCGTGGTGTTGGTGCGATTGATGCTGCCGGTCAGCTTGCGCAGGGCTTGCGACATCAGGCGGGCCTGCAGGCCGGGCAGGGAATCGCCCATGTCGCCTTCGATTTCGGCCTTGGGAGTCAGCGCCGCCACCGAGTCCACCACGATCAGATCGACCGCGCCGGAGCGCACCAGGGCGTCGGTGATTTCCAGTGCCTGCTCGCCGGTGTCAGGCTGCGAGATCAGCAGGTCGTTCAGGTTTACGCCCAGCTTTTGCGCGTAGGTGACGTCCAGGGCGTGCTCGGCGTCGATGAAGGCGCAGGTGCCGCCCAGCTTCTGCATTTCGGCGATCGATTGCAGGGTCAGCGTGGTCTTGCCGGAGGATTCCGGACCGTAGATCTCGACGACACGGCCGCGCGGCAGGCCGCCGATGCCCAGCGCGATGTCCAGGCCCAGGGAGCCGGTGGATACCGACTGGATCTCCTCGGCGACGGCGCCATCTTCCATGCGCATCACCGAGCCCTTGCCAAACTGCTTTTCAATCTGTGCCAACGCGGCGGCCAGCGCCTTGCTCTTCTCAGAGTTGTTCGCAGCTTTTTTGTCGTCCATAAATCTCTCTCGGCAAAATGTCGTGAAGAAGGGGTCAGGGGGGAAGTCTTACGGTCTTGCTGTTCTTGCAGGTACCGCCCGGAGGCAGAAAATGATGACCGCCCCGATAGAGCGATACTGTATAAAAAAACAGTGCTTCGTGCAAGCGTTTTTGCGCACACCGGACACAAACGCCGATAGACAACGATAATGAGCGGCCGAAAACCACAATTATAAGAGAGCTGATCATCGTAAAACCCCTAATTCGCAGAGGAATGATGCATGCAAGGAAAAAAAACGGCACACTCGCGAGTTGGTAGGAATAATTCGTCAGCTATGCGTCAATGAACGCGTAAAACAAGTCACCTCGCCAATTATTGCACTGCAGCAACACCAATCACCCAGGTGCCGCCGTTTGCAATCAAGACCGATAGATCGTTAGACAGACAGTTCTCATGAGTTTAGTGCCTTTCAGCCATATCAGCGCCCTGCGCTGCCTGGTCATCGACGACATGCCGACGATGCGCCAGAACATCCGCATGCACCTCGGACAGCTCGGGGTGACCAAGGTGGAACAGGCCGCCACGCCGGATGAGGCTATCCGTTTCGTGCAGTCCGGCACGTATGACCTGATCATCTGCGACTACAACCTGAACAAGGAAAGCAACGGCCAGCAGCTGCTGGAGTTCTTCCGCACCCAGAACATGCTCTCACCGACCTGCATGTTCATCATGGTCACGGCCGAGAGCGGCTACAACCTGGTGGCCAGTGCCGCGGAGTTCCAGCCGGATGCCTATATGCTCAAGCCGTTGACGGCCAGCCGCATCGCCGAGCGCGTGGATCGCCTCCTGGAAAAGCAGCACGCCATGCTGCCGGTGACCGAGAAGATGAAGCGCAAGGACATCTCCGGAGCCATCCTGGAGTGCGACAACGTGCTCAAGGGCGCGCCCAAGTGGATCGTGGAAATCATGAAGACCAAGGGCACGCTGCTCATTGAACAGCGCCGCATCGACGAGGCCCGCGACGTCTACAAGCAGGCGCTGGCCATGCGCGACGACCTGGTCTGGGCCAAGATCGGCCTGGCGCGCTGCAATATCGTCGCAGGGCAGATGGACGACGCCCGTACCATCGTGCAAGAAGTGCTGGCGCAGAACAAGCAATTCATCGCCGCCTACGACCTGCTGGCACAGATCGACGAGGCACAGGGCAACCAGGAGGGCGCGCTGGAGGCGCTCACCAAGTCATCCGAAATCATCCCTTCGGCGCGCCGCAGTCGCCTGGTGGGTGACGTGGCCTACCGCAGCGGTCACCTGGACCAGGCTCGCGAAGCCTATGACAAGGTACTCAAGCACACCAAGGGTTCGCTGACGGCGCAACCCACCGATCTGCTGTCGCTGGCGCAGGTGCACGTCGACAGTGGTGACCCCGATGCCGCGCTGCGGCTGCTGGAGAGTGCACCGCGCCGCTACGAGGAATCCAGCATTTTCATCTCGGCGCAGGCGGCCGTGCAGGCCCAGGCCTACGTGCAGCTGGGCGATTCGATCTCGGCCCAGCAGGCGTTTGAGACCGCGCAACAGGCCGCGGCCAAGGAATCGTCCGACACCACCACGCTGGCACTGGCCAAGGCCGCCTTCTCGATGGGCAAGGACGAGGAAGGCGCCAAGCTGATCGCCGAGGCCGTCAAGTCCGATCACGAAAACAAGACCCTGCAGATGCTGGCACGCAAGGTGCTTGCCGATACCGGCCGGGCGGGTCTGGCCGAAGAGCTGATTGACGGTGCCGTCAAGCACTGCATGAGCATCATTGCCGAGGCCAATGCCCTCATGCGCAGCGCCAAACCCGACGAATCGCTGGCCAAGCTGGAAGAGGCCCTGGCCAGCATGCCAGAGAATACCGGCGTGCTGCTGGCCTCGGCGCAGCTGCATCTGCTGTGGATGAGCCAGCGCGGGTGGAACGAAGAATACGTCAAGCGCGTGCGCCGTTACCTGGCCACGCTGGATCGCCTTATCCCGGGCAACGATAGAGTCGCGAAGATGCACAAGTTCCTGCGCGATACCCTGAGCAAAGTAGCCCCGAAGAGCTGACCATGGACCCCAAGCTTGCCGCGATCATCATTCACGACATCAAAAACTCCCTGGGCGTGCTGGAGGGGGAATTGCGCCGCCTGTCCGACGACGTGCCACGCGCCCAGCAAGCCCATGTCACCTGCCTGGCCCTGCAAGAAAAGCTGATCGCCTTCCTGACCCTGTACAAGGCCGATTCGCAAGGCCTGCGCGCGCAGGTCGAGGCGGTCTCGCCGCTGGATTTCCTGGAAGCCCTGGCGCGCGAGCAGGCGGTCAGCCGTGGCAACGAGATCGCGCTGACGGTGGACGAGAGCGATATGCCAGTCATCGGCTTCTTTGACGAACACCTTGTGGCACTCGCCCTGGAAGCGGCCTTGCAGAACGCCGGGCGTTTTGCCCGCTGCCACATCGTGCTCGGCTGCCGCAAGCATCCGGAAGGCGGGGTGATCTTCACGGTACGCGACGACGGTCCCGGCATCGGCACTCAGGAAAAGAAGCCTTCCACTGGCCTGGGCATGGACCTGTGCAATGCGATTGCCACTGCCCACAACAAGGAAACGCGCCACGGGGAGGCGCGTCTGTCCAATCATCCGGACGGCGGCGCGCTGTTCGAGTTGTGCCTGCCCTGAGTCGGGTCGGCAAGGGCGCGATCGACTGATCGGCCCATGGCGCCAGCGTCACATACGCAAAGCGCATATCCAAGCGTGAAAATAGTCGTTCTGTCACCCGGGCTTCGTGCTTAGAGTGCTGGTTTGTCGCGCCGCTACGCGGGGACGGGCCCATCCAGGTCGGTCCCGGGCGGCGTCGCCCTTCCCTATTTCACGAGAACCATTTCATGCGACGCAGACACTTCCTCGGCCTGGCACCGGCCGCGCTTAGCCTGGGTGCGCTCATGCACACCACTGCACAAGCCCAGAACGACAGCAAGACCATTCGTATCGGCTACCAGAAGTCGTCCACGCTGCTGACCATCATCAAGGCCAATGGCACGCTGGAAAAGCGTCTCGGACCGTCGGGCGCAAAGATCAGCTGGCACGAATTCACCAGCGGCCTGCCGCTGCTGGAGGCGCTCAATGTCGGCGGTGTCGACCTCAGTGCCGACGTCGCCGATACGGTACCGGTATTCGCCCAGGCGGCCGGGGCCAGGCTGGCCTATGTGGCACAGGAATCACCCTCGCCATCGGCCCAGGCCATCGTCGTGCGCGCCGATTCGCCACTGCGCCAGGTAAGCGAGCTCAAGGGCAAGAAGATTGCGGTAACCAAGGCCGCCGGAGTGCACTATCTGCTGATCGCCAGCCTGGAAAAGGCGGGCCTGAAATTCAGCGATATCGATGCTGCCTATCTGTCGCCAGCCGATGGACGCGCTGCATTCGAACGTGGCAGCGTCGACGCATGGGTGACCTGGGACCCTTTCCTGGCGGGTGTACAGCGACAGTCGCAGGTACGCATTCTGGGCGATGGACGTGGCGTCGCCGACTATCAACGCTACTACCTGGCGTCGGCCAGTTTCGCCCAGGCACATCCGGAAGTGCTGCAGGTAGTGTTCGACGAATTGAAGAAGGCCGGTACGCAAGCCAAGCGGCAACCCAGAGAAACGGCCGCCTTCCTGGCCCCGCTATGGGGGCTGGATGCCGACACCATTGCGCTGGCCAACAGCCGGCGCAGCTATGAGGTACGGGCCGTCAGGCTGGAGGCACTGGGGGAACAGCAACGTATTGCCGATACCTTCTTCGCTGCCGGTTTGCTGCCGAAAAAGGTCGATACCGGTGATGTCGCGATCTGGGCGCCGGGGCAGGCCTGAACATGGACGGTCTGGACCGGATCACCCTCGTGCTGCTGGTCATCCTGGTGGTCGTGGCGCTGTTGTTTCCGCTGACAGAAAGGCGCGCCAACCGCCGGGAAAGGCGCAGACAAGACAAACGGGAGAATTGACCGTACACCGCTGATGCGGTGTTTTTTTTGCCCAAGTGAAGGACAAACGGCGTGCGGGAACCATGACAGGCGTGGAATGCAGATAAAAAAACCGCCGGCAAAAGCCGGCGGTAAAACGGACTGGCGACGCTCATCCACTAACCGCCGCCTTCCGCGCCAAACTGATACTTGCTACATGAACTTCATGGACTGTCGTGACGCGATTACGCAGACACCGGGTCCAGTTGCTGGATACCCGCCAGCACCCAGCCACCCTGACCGGCAGCCGGCTTGGACAGGTTCCAGATTTCCGCGAACTGGACAGGCGAAGCCGTCGGATCTTCCTTGATGAAACCGAAGAACTTCACGCTGGCCAGGTAATCATTGCCCACGGTCTCCACGCCCAGCACTTCCGCATCCAGCGAGACCACATCGGTCTGGTTGGAAGCAGCGCCGCGTTCCTGGATCTGCAGACGCAGCTCGGCAAACATTTCGGGCGTGGTGAATTCACGGATGTCGTTGATGTCCGCCTTGTCCCATGCCGCTTGCAGGCGGATGAAATAGGTCTTGGCATTGCGTACGAAGCCCACCGTATCGAAGCCCGCCGGAACACCATAGGCCGGCACCGCTTCGGTATTGCCGAAACCACCACCGAAACCACCCTGCGGTGCAGCGGCTGGCGCTTCGCCGGTCTTCAACATGGAGCCGATTTGGGGCGTGGCCGAGGCGTTGTCAGAGGCTTGCTGTGCGGCGCCTGCCCAGGCCGGCGTCGGCTGCGACGCTTCCTGCTTGCGACGGAACATACGGATCACGAACATGATCGCCAGGGCGATCAGGGCCACCGTCAGGATGGTGCTGATCATGCTGGCCAGGGCGCCACCCAGGCCCAAGTGCGACAGCAGTGCGCCCAGGCCCAGGCCCAGCAGCGCGCCGCCCAGCAATCCCTTCCACATGCTCGGCTTGGCTGCGGCAGCGGCCGGTGCGGCGGCAGGCGCGGCCGGCTTGGCGGCAGCGGCCTGGTTCTGTTGCATCGGAGCAGGGCTCTGCGCCTGACGGCTGGCGCCCGAGGACTGTTTGCCGATCGAGCCGCCACCACCAAGACGCTTGGCTTCGACGGTCGAAATGCCAACAGACAGCGTCATCACCGCCACTATCAGCGCGACAAATGCTTTTTTCATGCTTTCTCCTAGAGGATTCTGATGATGTGATGCGGTCACATCGGCCGTAATTCGTAAAACTGGTGAGTACCCTGGCTGGTTCAGCGCCGGCGCAGGCAGGCGGGCGCAGGTCGCGAACGCGATATCACTGCACTTGCAGCACGCGTGGCCTCAGGGTTTCAGGGGCAGTTCAGCGGGCGCGGCAGGACAGTCGCGCTAAGCGACGGGATCAGGCCCGGGGAGGACGTCCTGCGCGGGGCAGGAAGGGAGGTTGCAGGGCGGCATCGCTACGCAGAGCGGGCGCCAGACGGGAAGTTTGCGGCATCACGGCCAACGACTGAACCAGCACGGGCTCGTCGCCGATACCGGCGTGGGTGGAGAAATCCTCACCACTGTCGGCATAGCCGGCACCGTCGTCGTCATTGACGCCGGCATCGGCCACCACGGCGTGCGACTGATCGTCGGTCACGGCATGGTCCGCCAGGGAAACAGTCTTGGCACCAAGATGCTGGACCGCCACGGTAGCGTGCACCGGGACCGGGACCGAGAAATCGGTTGCGGCCATCGAGCTGGCGTACGTCAGCACCGCTGCAAAGACTTGCACCGGTAACAGACAGATCAGCAGAAGGACCCACAATCGTTTCATCAGATTTTCCAGCAAATGATGCGAGAAATTATATCAACAAAAATTGCGCTGGCAGCAAGTAAATCTTGCCTACGCCGTTACTATAAGGCCAAAGGGCAGGAGTTCAATGGTGTATCCCGGAATTGTTACACTTCAAGCCATGCGGATATCGACGTCGGCTCGGGCCATCAGGATTTCCCTGATTTGCATTGGCAATTGAATTAGTGGAATATGAATGAAAAGTACCATAACAATTCAACCATCCGAGACAAATCAGCCGAGTCCGCCTCGCTGACCGATTCCTATGCGCATCCTCCTTGCTGAAGACGACAGCGTACTGGCCGACGGTCTGACCCGCTCCCTGCGACATTCCGGCTATGCCGCCGATTGTGTCAAGAATGGCGTGGAAGCCGATTCGGCCCTGTCGACCCAGGATTTCGATCTGCTGATCCTGGACCTGGGCCTACCCAAGATGTCCGGCCTGGAGGTACTGCGCCGCCTGCGCGCGCGCAATTCACGCCTGCCGGTGCTGATCCTGACGGCCGCCGACTCGGTCGAGCAACGCGTGCAGGGGCTGGATCTCGGCGCGGACGACTACATGGCCAAGCCCTTTGCCCTGTCGGAACTGGAAGCCCGGGTGCGCGCCCTGACCCGACGCGGCGCCGGTGGCGGCCCCACCGTCATCAAGCACGGCCCGCTGTCGTTCGACCAGGTCGGCCGCATTGCCTATATCGGCGAGCAGATGCTGGAATTATCTGCACGGGAGCTGGGACTTCTGGAAGTATTATTGCAACGCACGGGTCGCCTGGTCTCCAAGGAACAGCTGGTAGACCACCTGTGCGAATGGGGAGAGGAAGTCAGCAACAATGCCATCGAGGTCTATGTCCATCGTCTGCGCAAGAAAATCGAAGTCGGCGGCGTGCGCATTGCTACCGTGCGCGGCTTGGGCTATTGCCTCGAAAAGCTCCCCGAGGCCGCCCCGGCACCGTTGGTGGCATCCAACAGCGCGGTCTGAGCCGACGCTCCAACCCGCTCTTATCGCACGCGCACCTGCGCTGATCCGTCATGACAGCGCGTGACCGTTCCTCCACCGCATCCGCCACGCCGGAGCAGCAGCCGGAGCCTCAGCCCGGCCAGACGCCCCGCAAGAAGCGCCGCGCCGCCCTGGCCACGCAACCGGTGGAACGCATCCAGCGCTCGCTGTTCGGCGAAATCCTCGACTGGATGCTGGCTCCGCTGCTGCTGCTGTGGCCGATGAGCATCGCCATCACCTACCTGATCGCGCAATCGATTGCCAACCAGCCCTTCGACCGCGCCCTGGAAGACAGCGTCACCGTACTCGCCCAGCAGGTCTCCGAAGTCAACGGCAAGATAGTGGCGCGCCTGCCGGTCTCGGCCCGCGACCTGCTGCGCGCCGACGACATCGACAACATCTACTACAAGGTCACCGGCCCCGGCGGCGAATATGTGGAAGGCGACGTCGACATGCCGCAACCGCCAGCCGAAGAGGATCGCAGCACCATCGGCACGGTGCAGTTCCGCAACGACATCCTGCACGGCAGCGATGTACGCATTGCCATGCTGCAGGTGGACCTGCGCCGTAGCCCGGCCCAGCGCGCCGCCCAGCGCGAACCGCGGCTGGCGACCGTCCAGGTCGGCGAGACCCTGGAAAAGCGCGCCCAGCTGGCCAACGAGATCATCAAGGGTGTGATCCTGCCGCAGTTCGTGATCCTGCCGGTGGCGCTGGCGCTGGTGTGGTTCGCGCTCTCGCGCGGCCTGTCACCGCTGACCGAACTGCAGCAGCGCATCCGCGCGCGCCGCCCCGACGACCTCTCCCCCATCGACTCCGGCCAGGTGCCGGAAGAAATTTCACCCCTGGTCAGGTCGCTCAACGACATGCTGGCGCGCCTGTCGCAGACCATTGCCATCCAGAAACGCTTCATCGCCGACGCCGCCCACCAGATGAAGACCCCGCTGGCCGGCATGCGCATGCAATCCGAACTGGCCCTGCGCCAGGATGATCAGGTGGACGTGCGCCGTTCCCTCGAACAATTGGCCAAGAGTTCGGAGACCGCCACCCGCCTGGTCAACCAGTTGCTCTCGCTGGCCCGCGCCGAGAACCAGCAGTCGCAGTCCGGCGGAATGACCGCGCTGGAGCTGAACGAACTGGCGCGCAGCGTGGTGCAGGACTGGGTGCCGATGTCCTTTACCCAGCGCATCGACCTGGGTTTCGAGCAACCCAACCACCCCATCATGATCACCGGCAACGCCATCATGCTGCGTGAACTATTGTCCAACCTGCTGGACAATGCCCTGCATTACACGCCACATGACGGCAGCGGTCGCGTCACCGTGCGCGCCCGCACCGACGAAGGGGGGGGCCTGGCGATCCTGGAAGTGGAAGACAACGGCCCCGGCATTCCCGCCGCCGAGCGCGCCAACGTCTTCGAACGCTTTTATCGCATCCTCGGCACGCCCAGCACCGGCAGCGGCCTGGGCCTGGCCATCGTGCGCGAGATCGCCCAGCAGCACGACGCCGCCGTCGAGATCACCCACAACCCGCGCAGCACGGACCCCAAACAACCGGGCAGCCTGTTTCGCGTGAGCTTTCGCATGATGCCCAATACGCCTTTCCTCGACGACATCACCTGACATGGACCACGGCTCCCCTCCCCTCGATGCCGGCAACCAATGGCACCGGACGCGCCGCATGACCGGCTGGCTGCTGGCGCTGTGGTTCCTGGCGACCTTCTTCTTCATCTACTTCGCCCGCGAACTGGACCAGGTGCACCTGTTCGGCTGGCCAATCTCCTTCTACATGGCGGCACAGGGCATGATGCTGATCTATCTTGCCATCGTGGTCGTCTACGTACGTCGCATGCGACGCATCGAACAAGCAGTCAGACGTGAACAAGACGAGCCCTGGCATGGAGAGTAACAAGGACTTCTTCCGGCGCCTGTGCCGCTACTACGGTTTCTACACGCTGGGCTTCATCGCCTTCCTGTGCGTGCTGGCCATCCTGGAACGCGAAGGCATGCCGCGCTCGTGGATCGGCTACCTGTTCCTGTTCGTCACCATCGGTCTCTATGCCGGCATCGGCGTGGTCTGCCGCACCTCCGACGTGCCCGAATACTATGTCGCCGGACGGCGCGTACCGCCGCTCTTCAATGGCATGGCCACCGCCGCCGACTGGATCTCGGCCGCCACCTTCATCAGCCTGGCCGGTGGCCTCTACCTGCAGGGCTTCGACGGCCTGGCCTATATCCTCGGGTGGACCGGTGGCTATTGCCTGGTGGCGCTGCTGATCGCGCCCTACCTGCGCAAGTTCGGCCAATACACGATCGCCGACTTTCTCGCTGCGCGCTATCCCGGCCGCGCCGGCAGCCATGGCGTCAACCTGATCCGCATCCTCGCGGTGGCCGCTACCATTCTCATCTCCTTTACCTACGTGGTGGCGCAGATCTACGGTGTGGGTCTGATCACTTCGCGCTTCACCGGCATCGATTTCTCCATCGGCATCTTCCTCGGCCTGGCCAGTATCCTGGTATGTTCCTTCCTGGGCGGCATGCGCGCCATCACCTGGACCCAGGTGGCGCAATACATCATCATCCTGTTCGCCTACCTGATCCCGGTGATCTGGCTCTCTGCCAAGCACGCCACGGTACCAGTACCGCCGGTGGCCTACGGCACGGTGCTGCCCAAGCTCAGTGCCATGGAACACAAGCTGGAAGACGACCCCAAGGAAAAGGAAGTGCGCCAGATCTTCCAGACCCGCGCCGACGACTACGAACGGCGTCTGCGTAACCTGCCGCACTCCTGGCTGGAAGGCCGTGTCGAAGCGCAAAACCAGGTCGACCAGATTCGCCGCGACACGCATGCGTCCCTGGCCGACATCAAGGCCGCCAGCCGCGCGCTGTCGGCCTACCCGAAGTCCCCCGAGGAAGCCGAACGCAAATGGACCGAGGCACGCGCCACCAACCTGGCCAGAGCGCAGCCGCCGGTCTCGCAGACCGAGCCCTTCCCCGGGCGCGACAAGCAGAGCTCCGACATCAAGCGCAACAACTTCCTGGCGCTGGTGTTCTGCCTGATGCTCGGCACGGCGGCACTGCCACACATCCTCATGCGCTACTACACCACGCCCACCGTGGCCGGTGCGCGCAGTTCGGTCTTCTGGACCCTGTTCTTCATCATGCTGATCTACCTCACCGTGCCGGCCCTGACCGTGCTGGTGAAGTACGACATCTACACCTCGCTGGTGGGCAGCAGTTACAGCCACCTGCCGGACTGGGTCTACTACTGGGCCAACATGGACAAGCTCAATCCGCTGGTCTCCATCAACGACCTGAACCACGATGGCCTGGTGCAACTGGGTGAGATTTCCATGGATGGCGACATCATCGTGCTGGCCATGCCCGAGATCGCCGGGCTGCCCTATTTCGTGTCCGGCCTGGTGGCTGCGGGTGGCCTGGCGGCGGCGCTGTCGACCGCCGACGGCCTGTTGCTGACCATCTCCAATGCGCTCTCGCACGACGTCTATTACAAGGTGGTCGACCCCAGCGCGTCGACCCAAAAGCGGGTGACCATTTCCAAGCTGCTGTTACTGGTGGTGGCGCTGCTGGCAGCCTACGCGGCCTCGCTCAAGCCGGGCGATATCCTGTCGATGGTGGGCGCGGCGTTTTCGCTGGCCGCCTCCACGCTATTCCCGGCGCTGGTACTGGGCGTGTTCTGGAAGCGCGCCAACCAGGCCGGCGCGATTGCCGGCATTATCTGCGGCTTCCTGATGTGCGTGTACTACATGCTGCACACCAACCCCTCCTTCGGCGGCAGTGCGGCGGGACAGTGGTTCCACATCGCGCCGATCTCCGCGGGCATCTTCGGCGTGCCGGTGGGCATGGCGGCCATGGTCATCGTCAGCCTGCTCACGCCGCCGCCGGATGAAGCCACCATCGCGCTGATCGACCATATCCGCACGCCTTAGGCACGCAGAGCGCGGGCTCAGATCGACAGCTGCAGCCCCCGCGCCTCTTCGCCCGGCATGACGGTCACCGCCACCTGCATGGTCTGCCGGCCACCGCCGATCAACACGCCGCGCAGAGGCGAGATATCCAGGAAATCGCGCCCCCAGCCCAGGGTGATATGGCTGGTATCGGGGAAGATGCCATTGGTCGGATCGGCATCGATCCAGCAGCCCTCGGCGCCCTCCGCACCGGGGCAATACACCGACACCCAGGCATGCGAGGCATCGGCACCGATCAGGCGCGGCTGTCCCGGCGGCGGCTCGGTCAGCAGATAACCGCTGACATAGCGCGCCGCCAGACCGATCGAACGCAGGCAGGACAGCATCAGGTGCGCAAAGTCCTGGCAGACACCACGCCGATTGGCGAAGACTTCGGTCACCGGCGTCGACACGGTGGTGGCCGCCGGGTCGAAGGCGAACTCGGCGTAGATGCGCATCATCAACGCCCGCACCCCCTCCACCACCGACATGCCCGGCACGAAGCAGTCGGCCGCATACCGGATGAATTCACGCTTGATGCGCACGTGCGAAGATTCGAACAGGAAGTTGGACGCATCCAGCATCCCCGGCGTCATCACCCGACCGCCGTGATAGGCCATCAACGTGGCCGCCTCATCCCATGCCATGCTTTCCTGCGGCTGACCGCGAGGGGTCAGCGCAACCCAGGAATCGGCCTGCACGTCCAGGCTGGTGTGGTCGACATCGAGAGAAAAAGCCTTGATGATATTGCCGAAATTGTCCGCATAGCTACGCACCAGTTGCGGTGCCGGCAGCACGTTCACGGTGTGCGACAGGCACTGTTGCCAGGGCAGTTCGCGTGGCGTCAGGTGCAGCACCTGATGCGACAGGCGCACCGGCAGTGCATAGCTGTAATGGGTCTGGTGATGGATGCGATAGACCACGCGTTGACTGTTCGCGTTCATCTCAAACCCCCTGGCTGACCGGCGCGGTCAACGGCGTGAAGTAATGACGCGACAGGTCATCGGAGAGCATGTGGCCGCCGCTGATCGCATCGCGCATCAATTGCGTCAGGCGCGCATTGGCTTGCTCCACGTTCGGATGATCGTGGGCAAATTCGCTGAGATTCATTGCCTCCAGCTGGCTGGACAGGTGCGTGGGGATGTTCATGCTGAGCAGGCCAAGCTGCTGGGCGATGTCGCTGATGTATTGCTGCAGCATGCGAAACTGGTAGGCCATGCCATGCGGATTGCTGACATCGAACACCAGCAGGTGCAACACCGGCAGCCATTCCGGCGTGCGGCGATAGCGCACGCGATAGGTGACGATGCTGCTGGCCGCCTCCAGCAACCACGACAGTGCTGCTGTCTGGCGCTGCGGCGGCAGCCGCAGGAAGTTGTCGAACAGCGCCGCCATGTTGGCCATGCGCTCGATATGACGGCCCACCATCAGGAACTGCCAGCCGGCGTCGCGCGTCATGTCGTCCAGCGCATGCCCGGCCAGCCCGGAACAGGCATCGATCACATTGCCCAGCACATGCTGGGCGGCGGCCGGGGTATGGATGCGTTCCTGCACCAAGGCCGGCATCTTGGTCAGCGCATGCCAGTTGTCCAGCGAAAGATGTTCCCGCACCTGATAGGCGGCATTGGCCAGTTGCCGCAATTGCGTGGCCACGCTGACCGGCACCGACGGATCGACCACCGCCGCCTGCAGGCTCTGCTGCAGGCCGGTGATAGTCGGTCTTGGCTCCGATTTGGGCATCTGCACCCCGAGCTGGCTGCAGATCCAAGAGACGCTGCCCAGCATGCCCCGGCTTTCGCTCTGGCCATCCAGGGTGTATTCCAGCGTGGTCCGCAACAGGCGCGAGAGATTCTTCACGCGCTCCGAATAGCGTCCCATCCAGAACAGGTTCTCACCGGAGTGTGATGACACATCGACCGTCCCCTTGATGACGGTGACGTTTTCTGCACCATGACCGCCCTCCACCACGCTGGGCGCCCACTGCTCCGCCTCGCGCAGCACCCACACATCCTTGCTGGTGCCGCCTTGCTGCATCGACACCACATCCCGTCGCTGGCGCGGTGCCACCCGGGTCAAGCCACCCGGCATCACCTGATAGCCACCTTCGCCATCAGCCACCACGAACACGCGCAGGCTGATGGTCCGGTTCATCAACCGATAGTCACCGCTGCGTGACATCACCGGCGCCTGCGACAGGCGTACCCACTCCTGCGCCGCATAGGCGTGTGGCTGCAGTTGCAGGCTCTCGATCAGGCGCCGACGCGCCGTCCCGTTAAGGGCATGGCCAAACACCGGCTGCATGCGCATCGAGGAAAACGCCGGCACGATGACCAGGTCATCGAGATGCTCCAGCGTATAGTCCAGGGCCGGCTTTTCACCGCACCACCAGGAGGCCACCGAGGGCAACATCAGAGGTTCGCCGAACAGACGCTCGTTGATGGCAGGCAGGAAGCCATGCAGCGCCGTCGACTCCAGCACGCCGCTGCCCAGCGAATTGGCGATCACCACATTGCCCAGGCGCGCCGCCTGGGTCAGCCCCGGCACCCCCAGCGCCGAATCGGCGCGCAGCTCCAGCGGATCGCAATAGTCATCGTCCATGCGGCGCAGGATGGCGTGCACGCGGCGCAAGCCATTCAAGGTCTTCAGGAACACCTGTTCGCCACGCACCGTCAGGTCCACCCCTTCCACCAGCGGGAAGCCCAGCGTGTGCGCCAGGAAGGCATGTTCGGAATAGGTTTCGTTGTAGGGACCGGGAGTCAGCAGCACGATCAGCGGTACCTCACCCTCGGCCGGCGCCAGTCGCGTCAGCATCGCGCGCAAGGTGTGGAAGTAGCGATGCGGCGACTCCACGTGCATATCGCGCAGCGCCTCCGGCATGGCACGCGCCATGATCTGGCGGTTCTGCAGCGCATATCCGGTGCCGGACGGCCCCTGGGTACGGTCCGACACCACCCACCAGGTGCCATCGGCCGAACGCGCCAGGTCGATGGCGTAGGCATGCAGATGCACGCCACCGGGCGGCTGCCAGCCGTGGCAGGGCATCAGGTAACCGTGCTGGCCGAACACCAGCGCCGGCGGCAACAAGCCCTCGGCGATCAGTGACTGCGGCCCGTAGATATCGGACAGCAGGCCGTTCATCAGCCGCGCCCGCTGGGCCACGGCACGCTCCAGGAAATCCCATTCTTCCGAGGACACCAGGTGCGGTAGCAAGTCCAGTTCCCATGGGCGATTGGCGCCCTTGGGATCGGCATAGACGTTATAGGTCACGCCATCGGAGGCAATGGCGTCGCGCACCTCGTTGGCACGCCGGCGCAACATCTCCGGCGAGAGGTTTTCAAGCTGGTCGATCAGCGTTCGCCAGTGCGGGCGCAGGCGGCCGTCGGCCGCCAGCATCTCGTCGAAACGATCGCTGGCGACCGAATAGCTCTCCAGTAGACGCTGGTGCATAAGTCAGTGGCGGCCGGGCTGCGCTGCGCGACGGCCTGCATCGCGCAGCGCCAGAGGCGGCAAGACGCCGCGCCCGGCTCAGTTTTAGAAGTAGCGTAAGTCTAACGTAAAAGGAAACTCGATAGACGGCCGCGCCGGGGTGACTCGCAATTTTCCCGGGGTATGGTTCATGCGGAAATAGCGCGCCAGGCGGCGGCTTTCCGCCTCGAAGGCATTGACCGGGAAGGTTTCGTAGCTACGCCCGCCCGGGTGCACCACGTGATACTGGCAACCGCCCAGGCTGCGGCCGTTCCAGGTATCGACCAGATCGAAGGTCAGCGGTGAATCCACCGGGATGGTCGGGTGGAGCGCCGACGGTGGCTGCCAGGCGCGGTAGCGCACACCGGAGACGAACTGTCCGACCGTGCCGGTGGGCTGCAACGGCACCGAGACACCATTGCAGGTCAGCACGTAACGGTCCGAGGCCATGCCGCTGACCTTGACCTGCAACCGCTCCAGCGAAGAATCGACATAGCGCGCCGTACCGCCGCCACTGTTTTCCTCACCCAGCACGTGCCAGGGCTCGAGTGCCGTGCGCAGTTCAATCCGCATGCCCTTGACGGCATAGTCGCCGATCTTGGGGCAACGGAACTCCATGTGCGGCGCAAACCACTCGGCGCGCAGGGGATAGCCGGCCTCGTTGAGGTCCGCCATCACATCGGCAAAGTCCTGCTCGATGAAATGCGGCAGCAGGAAGCGGTCGTGCAGCTCGGTCCCCCAGCGTACCAGGCGCGCCGGCTTGTACGGGTCCTTCCAGAAGCGCGCCACCAGAGCCCGCAGCAAGAGCTGCTGGGTCAGGCTCATGCGCGCATGTGGCGGCATCTCGAAGGCGCGCAACTCCAGCAGCCCCAGGCGGCCGGTGGCGCTGTCGGGGGAATACAGCTTGTCGATGCAGAACTCGGCGCGGTGCGTATTGCCGGTCACATCGATCAACAGGTTGCGCAACAGCCGGTCGACCAGCCAGGGCGGGCACTCCCCCTTGGCCATCTGTTTGTCCATCTCGGTGAAGGCCAGTTCGATCTCCACCGTGGAGTCATTGCGCGCTTCATCGATGCGCGGCGCCTGCGAGGTCGGACCGATGAACATGCCCGAGAACAGGTAGGACAACGAGGGATGGTTATGCCAGTAGGAAATGAGACTGCGCAACAGGTCCGGCCGGCGCAGGAATGGCGAATCGCTGGTGGTGATGCCACCCAGCACCATGTGGTTGCCGCCGCCGGTACCGGAGTGATGACCATCAAGCATGAACTTCTCGGTGGTCAGGCGCGAGGCGCGTGCGGCGTCGTACAAGTGAGTGGTCTGCTCGACCAGCTCGCTCCAGTTGTTGGCCGGCTGGATGTTGACCTCGATCACACCGGGATCAGGGGTGACACTGAACTTGCGCAGACGCGGATCATTCGGCGGCTCGTAGCCTTCCAGCAGCACCGGCTGCTTCAGCTCCTCGGCCACGGCCTCGATGGCGGCCACCAGTTCCAGGTAATGCTCCAGTTTCTCCAGCGGTGGCATGAACAGGTAGAACACACCATTGCGCACCTCCGCGCTCAAGGCGGTGCGGGTAATCCCGTCGCCCGATTCGAAGGGAGCCGGGGCCGTGCCGGGGCTGCCGGGCCGGCCGAGTCCACCGACAGTGCCGACAGTGCCGGTGGCCGCGCCAGGCAGCTTGGCCGTGCCGACTGCGGCAGCCGCCCCCCCTTTGCCGGCGATGACCGCCGCCATGTCGGCGGCCTTGTCCAGGCGCACCGGAAGCTCCTGCCGACCGCCCAGCTGGCGACGGATCTCGGCATTGCCGGGCAGGGGGTGGAAGGCCTGCGTCGGGTCGGCCGGATAGGTCGCCGGATAGTCGGTTTCCCTCACCCAGGGCAGGGAGTCCAACGGCAGACGATAACCCAGCGGCGAATCACCCGGATACAGATAGCAGCGTTCGCTGCGCAGGAACCACGCCCCGCTCTGCCAGACTCGGCCGTCATCGCTGCGCGCCAGCGGCAGCACATGGCCGACCGCGCTTTGCAGGCCTTGCGTGAAGACCCGCATCAAACGCTCGCGCTCCTGCTTGTCGTCCACCCGCGAGTCGAAAGGATCGACATTGCCCGGCAGGCGCCGCTCGCGCCACATGTAGTAGAACACGTCCTCATAGGCCGGGAAGACGTTCTTGCCATCCACCTTCAGCCGCTGCGCCACGCGATGCAGGAAGTGGCTGGTGACGATCTTGTCGGTCACGTTGGGCTTGGTTTCGTCACCGATCAGGGCCGGGTTCATCCAGATCGGTTCGCCATCGCGACGCCAGTAGCAATTGAGCGCCCAGCGCGGCAGCTGCTCGCCCGGATACCATTTGCCCTGGCCGAAATGCGGCAGGCCCTGGGCCGCATACTTGTCGCGCATGCAATGGTAGAGCTCGGCCGCCAGCGGCTTCTTGGTCGGCCCCATGGCGGCGGTATTCCATTCCGCTTCATCCGGATGATCCAGCGAGACGAAGGTCGGCTCGCCGCCCATGGTCAGGCGCACGTCATTGGTCTTGAGGTCGGCATCGATGGCATGGCCGAGCTGTTCGATCGCGGCCCACTGCTCCTCGGTATAAGGCTTGGTCACGCGCGGCGCTTCCCAGATGCGCTTGACCGACATCAGGTGTTCAAACTCCACTTCGCAGGGGTCGACCAGACCACTCACCGGTGCGGCCGAGGCCGGTTCCGGCGTGCAGGACAAGGGGATGTGCCCTTCGCCGGCGAACAGACCCGAGGTCGGGTCCAGCCCCACCCAGCCGGCACCCGGCAGGTAGACCTCGCACCAGGCGTGCAGGTCGGTGAAGTCGGCTTCAGGACCGGAAGGACCGTCCAGCGACTTCTGATCCGCCGTCAACTGGATCAGGTAGCCGGACACGAACCGCGCCGCCAGACCCAGGTGGCGCAGCAACTGCACCAGCAGCCAGGACGAATCGCGGCAGGAGCCTGACTGCAGTTTCAAGGTTTCTTCCGGCGTCTGTACGCCCGGCTCCATGCGAATGGTATAGCCGATGTGCGAGGCCAGTTGCTGGTTCAGCGCCACCAGGAAGTTGGCACTGCCCACCTTCTCGCGCGGAACACTGTCCAGGAATTTCTTGAACAGCGGCGACAGCGGCAGCTTCTGCCGGTACGGCATCAGTTCGTTCTGCAGGTCCTTGGCATACTCGAAGGGAAATTGTTCGGCATACGGTTCAAGGAAGAAATCGAAGGGGTTGATGACCGACATCTCGGCCACCAGATCGACTTCGATCTTGAATTCGGTGGTCTTCTCGGGGAATACCAATCGGGCCAGGTAGTTCGACTCCGGGTCCTGCTGCCAGTTGATGAAGTGCGGCTCGGGCAAGACCCGCAGCGAGTAGCTCAGGATACGCGTACGGCTATGCGGAGCGGGACGCAAGCGCACGACTTGCGGTCCCAGGTTGATGGCACGGTCGTACTTGTAAGAGGTGACATGGTTCAGGGCCACGTGGATCGACATGGAATTCCTTTACGACAAGCAAATGGTCAAGCGCAGAGCTTGGTTGTTGGCGACATGCGGTGACGGCGATGATAGCGGTCATGCATACCTTGTTTTTCTTACCGCCTGATTACTTTCCTGGTGACATTCCTGAGGGCGACCTCGCTATGAGTGTAAGTGAGAGTGAGAGTGCCCGGCGCTGGAAAATCTGGATTTCTGATCCGGGAAACCCAGTCTTCATCGCGCCGAGACAGGCGCCGGATGCTCACCTGTGATGCATATTAATGAAATCCCTCAGGCGCGGATAGATTTCGTTCTCCCAGCGCCGGCCATTGAAGACGCCGTAATGACCGACCGCCGTCTGAACATGGTGCATGCGCATGTAGGGCCGGATGCTGCTGCACATTTCCTGTGCGGCCACGGTCTGCCCGACGGCGCAGATGTCATCCTTCTCACCTTCGATGGTAAAAAGCGCGGTGCGGCGAATCGCACGCGGCTCCACCACGCGCTCGCGATAGGTCAGCTTGCCCAGCGGCAGCGCGTGCTCCTGGAAGACCATGCGCACCGTCTCCAGGTAGAACTCGGCCGGCAGATCGGACATGGCGAAATACTCTTCGTAGAAATCCTTGATCTGCGCCGCCTGCACCTGCTCGCCTTCAACCAGGTGATGGTAGAGCTTGCGGAAGGCATCGACGTGCCGGTTCAGGTTCATGTTCATGAACGCACCCAACTGCACGAAGCCCGGATAGACGCATCGTCCCGCCCCCACATGGCGCGCCGGCACGGTGCTGATCATGTTCTTCTCGAACCATTCGATCGGCTTGCTCTTGGCCAGCGCGTTGACGGCGGTCGGATTGACCCGGGTATCAAGCGGCCCGGCCATCAGGGTCATGGTGCGCGGCTGCGCCGGGTGGTTTTCATCGGCCATCACCGCCGCTGCGGTGAGCGCCGCCACCGTGGGCTGGCACACCGCCACCAGGTGGGCAGCAGGACCCAGTACGGCGAGGAACTGGATCACGTGGGAGACGTATTCATCCAGGCCAAAGCGACCGTGCTCCAGGGCAATATCACGTGCATTGCGCCAGTCGGTGATATAGACATCGTGGTCGCGCAGCAGTGTCTTGACGGTACCCCGCAGCAACGTGGCGAAGTGGCCCGACATGGGCGCCACCACCAGCACCTTGGGCTGGTTGACCGAGGTTTCCTTGCGGAAATGCAGCAGACCACAGAATGGCGTACCGCTGATCTCTTCTTCATGCACCGCAATTGTGCGCCCGCCATCGACCACCTCGTCGATGGCGAAAGGCGGGCGGGCATGGGTCAACTGGGTGCGTGCGAAGACCTCGCAGGCCGACGCCATCTTGCGCAGGTAGGGCTGGGCCGGCATGCCCGGCCAGGTCATGCCCAGCATGGGCGCCATCATGCGGGCACAGGCCCGCATCGGATCGGTGGCGTCGGCGTAGTTCTGGTAGAGCTGATAGGTATTGATCATGAAAACGCCGCCCTCGGGAGTGTCTCTTCTTGGTTTCCTTGACTGCCGCTCGCTTCCGACGGGATGCAATTGTCGTGCCATTGATGTCTGGAAAAATGCCGGATCGAGCCAGTTTTCAAGGCCTGCACCGCCTTTCGTGGCCATGCGGAAAGTCCCGGCCTGCTCGTGCCGCCGTTTCCCGCGAGCTGGCACAAGCTTTGCAAGCAATGCATTTGCATGCCGGTTACCGGCTGCGCCCTTCCTGATGCGCAGACAGGCGGGGCTGGTTGAAATGACATAGATGATGAAGATGACACCGCCGCTCACGCGGCAGCGTGCCCAAAGTCAACCTGCACAAAACAGAAAAAGGACTGACATGCCTAAGACGACTTTGCGCATCACCAGCAAGAATTACTCCTCATGGTCCCTGCGCGGCTGGCTCATGGCCAGGTTCGCAGGGCTCTCCTTCGAGGAAGACATCGTGCCGCCGGACGATCCGTCGGCACGGGCAGAGATCCTGCTCCTGTCTTCCTCCATCCTGGTGCCCAGCCTCCATCATGGCGACGTACTGGTATGGGATACGCTGGCCATTGCCGAATATCTCAACGAAATCCGCCCCGGCGCCAAGCTGCTGCCCTCCGACCTGGCCGCCCGCGCCCATTGCCGCTCGGTCTGCGGCGAAATGCATTCCGGCTTCTCGGCCCTGCGCGCAGCGCTGCCGATGAACCTCAAGGGACACTTCCCCAACTTCAAGGTGTGGTCGCGCGCCGAAGCCGACATTGTGCGCATCACCACCATCTGGAAGGAATGCCTGGCCAAGTACGGCGGGCCTTTCCTGTTCGGCGAACAACGCACCATGGCCGATGCCATGTATGCGCCGGTGGTCACGCGTTTCATGACCTATGACGTCAAACTCGATCCCATCTGCACCGCCTATGCCAAGCGCATCATGGCCATGCCGGAGATGCAGCAATGGATCACCGCCGCCAAGAAGGAGCCGGAGGATATCGACGAGCTCGACGTGGAATTCTAGGGCGCAGCCGCAGTTGAAGTCGCGCCCGTTTTTTGTCGCAGGCCCATTGCGGGAGACCGCAGAAAGGATGGATGTGATGAATACCGTAGCTGATGCAAGCGTACTGGCGCAAAACACCTTCTCGCATGTGAGCGAGGGCGACACGCCCTATGAAACGGGCGGACTGCGCGACTTCTTCCTCTACCGCGATCTGGGCATCGCCGCGGCCACCGGTGGCCAGGTGGTGGCGCAACTGGTCAAGGCCAACATGGCACCCGAGACCGGCACCGGATGGCATCGGCACGAGGCCAACTTCCACATCGTCATCATGCTCAAGGGCTGGGCGCGTTTCATGTACGACACCGAGGTCACGCTGGTCAAGGCCGGCGACTGCGTGCACCAGCGACCCGGCATCGTGCACTTCCTGTTCGATTATTCGCCGGACATGGAGTACCTGGAAATCGTCAGTCCGGCGGACTTCAAGACCATCGACATGCCCGCGCCCTGCGAGGTGCCGGCCGCCACCCCATGGAACAACTGAAGCCAATGCGGGTCTGCATTACCGGACTGCAGGCCCGCGCATGAGAGGAGCAAAAGCGTGCAATTTTCCACTGTCAAAAATTTCAGGGCTCTGTTAGTCTTTCTTCGTGCACGCCCCCTCTGGCGTGCCGCTGCAGTCCCCTAGGGTCATTGCTTCACGCTGCAATCCCGCTGGTGTTTTGCCGTACCTACCGCCTCAGTTTTCGTTACAACCTACTTAGAAAGATTCCCGCTCCCCACGGGAACGCGAAGCAAACCTATGGCACATTTTTTTGATGAGATGTATTCAGGAGGCTCCGGCAGCGAAGACCGTGAAGTGCGTCAGCACTATGCAGAATTCGCCAGCTGGCTTTCCGCGCAATCGCCGGAAATCATCGCCCGCAAACGTGCCGAATCCGACCTGATCTTCCGCCGCGTCGGTATTACCTTCGCCGTCTATGGAAACGATGCCGGCACCGAACGCCTGATCCCCTTCGACATCATCCCGCGCATCATCCACAAGGCCGAATGGGCCAAGCTGGAAGCCGGGCTGGTCCAGCGCGTCAAGGCGCTCAACATGTTCATCCACGACATCTACCACGAGCAGAAGATCGTCAAGGCCGGCATCATCCCGCCCGAGCAGATCTTCCAGAACGCCCAGTACCGGCGCGAGATGCAGGATGTGAACGTGGTCAACGACATCTACGCGCACATCGCCGGGGTCGACATCGTGCGGGCCGGCGAGGGTGAATTCTACGTACTGGAAGACAATCTGCGCGTGCCTTCCGGCGTGTCCTACATGCTGGAAAACCGCAAGATGATGATGCGGCTCTTCCCCGATCTCTTCAAGCACCACAAGATCGCGCCGGTCGATCACTATCCCGACCTGCTGCTGGACAACCTGCGCTCGGTGGCCCCTGCCGGCGTAACCGATCCGACGGTGGTGGTGATGACCCCGGGCATGTACAACTCGGCCTACTTCGAGCATGCCTTCCTGGCCCAGCAGATGGGCGTGGAACTGGTCGAGGGTCAGGACCTGTTCGTCAAGGACAACGTGGTCTACATGCGCACCACGCGCGGCCCCAAGCGGGTCGACGTGATCTATCGCCGCATCGACGACGACTTCCTCGATCCGCTGGCCTTCCGACCCGATTCGGCGCTGGGCGTACCGGGACTGCTGCAGGCCTATCGCGCCGGCAAGGTCACGCTGACCAATGCCATCGGCACCGGCGTGGCCGACGACAAGTCGATCTATCCCTACGTGCCGGACATGGTGCGCTTCTACCTTTCCGAAGAACCCATCCTCAACAACGTGCCGACCTACCAGTGCCGCAAGAAGGAGGATCTTTCCTACACGCTGGCCAACCTGGAAAAGCTGGTGGTCAAGGAAGTCCATGGCGCCGGCGGCTACGGCATGCTGGTCGGCCCGGCCTCGACCAAGCAGGAGATCGAGGACTTCCGTGCCCGCATCATCGCCAAACCCGACGGCTATATCGCCCAGCCCACGCTGGCGCTGTCGGTCTGTCCGACCTATGTGGAGTCCGGCATCGCGCCGCGCCACCTGGACCTGCGCCCGTTCGTGCTGTCGGGCAAGCAGATCACGATGGTCAAGGGCGGCTTGACGCGCGTGGCCTTGAAGGAAGGCTCGCTGGTGGTGAACTCGTCGCAGGGCGGCGGCACCAAGGACACCTGGATTCTGGAGAAATAACGATGTTGAGCCGCACCGCCGATCACCTCTTCTGGATGGCCCGCTACACCGAGCGCGCCGAGAACACTGCCCGCATGCTCGACGTGCATGTGCAGACCGCGCTGCTGCCGCAATCGACCGACGACGCCGAGCAGGGCTGGCGCGCCGTGCTGGGCATCTCGGAACTGCTCTACGGCTACGACCAGAAATACGACAAGCTCACGCAGAAGGACGTCATCGACTTCATGGTGCGCGATCCCGATAATCCGTCGTCGATCGCCTCCTGCCTGCGCCAGGCCCGCGAGAATGCGCGTGCCGTACGCGGTGCGCTGACCACGGAAGCCTGGGAAATCCAGAACGCCACCTGGATCAAGATGCAGTCCTACCTGCAGACCAATGCGCTGGAGCAGAACCCCAGCGATTTCTTCGAATGGGTCAAGCACCGTTCGCATCTCTCGCGGGGCGTGACCATCGGCACCATGCTGGAGGATGAGGCCTTCCACTTCATCCGCCTGGGGACCTTCCTTGAACGTGCCGACAACACGGCACGCATCATCGACGTCAAGTTCCACGGCGCCAAGGAAGCGCAGTCGCAAAAGCAGAACGGGCAATCGCAATCGCAATCGCAAAGCCAAGCTGCCCGTGACGAAGCGGGGCAACTGGACTTCTACTACTGGGCCGCGATCCTGCGTTCGGTGTCGGGCTTCGAGATCTACCGGAAGGTCTATCGCGACGTCATCACCCCCGAGCGCGTGGCCGAACTGCTGATCCTGCGTGCCGACATGCCACGCTCACTGCTTGCCTGCATGGGCAATGTGATCTCCAACCTGCACCATGTGCGCAACGATGTCTCGGCTGACACCGAGCGCTTCGCCGGCAAGTTGCACGCCGACCTGAAGTTCGCCCGCATCGAGGAAATCCTGGAAGCCGGTCTGCATGACACGCTGACCGAATTCCTGGAGCGCATCTTCGAGCTGGGCAATCGCATCAGCCGTGATTTTCTTGTTCCTTTGGCAGCGTAAGTGAGCTCGGCTGTGCTCTGCAGCATAAGAAAGGAGCACAGCCAATGTCATCTTTTCCGGAAACAGGCCGTTACTGTAGGTACGTCACGACAGATGCCCCCGGTGCGCAAGCTCTGGCGCCGGGCCTTACGGTAAAATCCGGCTTTACGTTTCCAAGTACCAAGATTCCATCATGACCTACTGCGTAGCCATGCGCCTCAACGGCGGCCTGGTGTTCCTCTCCGATTCTCGTACCAATGCGGGTGTCGATCATATCGGCACCTTCCGCAAGATGAGTGTCTACGAGAATCCGGGCGACCGCGTCATGGTCATGATGACCGCCGGCAACCTCTCCATTTCGCAATCCGTCCGCCAGATGCTGACCGAGCGCACCAACGCCGAGGGACGCAGTATCTGGACCGCGACCTCGATGTAC
Source organism: Herbaspirillum sp. AP02 (assembly GCF_015767275.1). Classification (GTDB taxonomy): domain Bacteria; phylum Pseudomonadota; class Gammaproteobacteria; order Burkholderiales; family Burkholderiaceae_D; genus Herbaspirillum. The sequence goes on along the minus strand of NZ_JADWMY010000002.1, from coordinate 192,094 downwards.
GAAGCAGCCCAGATCCTGGGCGACGCCATCCGCGCCGTGCATGATCGGGAAGCGGCCGAGCTCAACAAGTTCGGCATCGACTTCAACGTCAGCATCATCTTCGGCGGCCAGATTCGCGGCGAGCGCTGCCGCCTGTTCCAGATGTACTCGGCCGGCAACTTCATCGAATCGCATGACGAGAATACCTATTTCCAGATCGGCGAATCCAAGTACGGCAAGCCCATCATCGATCGCGTGGTGACCCCGCAGACCTCGCTGGACGAAGCCGCCAAATGCGCGCTGATCTCCATGGACTCCACGCTGAAGTCCAACATCTCGGTGGGCCTGCCGCTGGACCTGCTGGTCTACGAGAGCGAAGACCTGGCCGTGACCCGTTTCGTCACCATCGACGAACAGAACCAGTATTTCCAGATGATCCGCCGCAGCTGGGGTTCGCAGTTGAGGCGCGTCTTCGAGGCCATCGACGACCCGGTCTGGGATGCCCTGCCGGAAGACACGCTCAATGTGCTCTCGACGGCCTCCGATATCAGCGAACCGGTGCGCGTGCCGCCGCCCAATGGCGTGGCGCGTGGGGTACAAGCGGGACCGCGACAGATCCTGGCCGAACAGGACGGGGATGTGGGACAGGCAAGCTAGTCGCCCTTTCCTGATGGAAACCGGGTGCCCTCCTGGCAGGTCCAGGAGGGGAATACCGCGGGAAATCCCGGCACAAGTGAAAAAGGCTGCATCAAAGCAGCCTTTTTCATTTTGCGAAACGATTTACGCCATTCAACGCACGATGGTCTGGGCTTCACCCTCGGCGCGGGCACGGATGGCACCGATGCGATAGACGGTCTCGCCAGCGGCCTTCAGATGGGCTTCGGCGGCATCCGCGTTTTCCTTGGAGACGATCACGGTCATGCCGATGCCGCAGTTGAAGACACGGTGCATTTCGGCATCGGCCACGCCACCATGCTGCTGCAGCCAGGTGAACAGCGGCGGCATGGTCCAGGACTTGGCATCCAGCTCGGCGGTCAGGTGATCCTGCAGCACGCGCGGGATGTTCTCGACCAGGCCGCCGCCGGTGATGTGGACCATGCCCTTGACTTCCAGCTTTTCCATCAGCGACAGCAGCGGCTTGACGTAGATGCGGGTCGGGGCCATCAGCACATCGGCCAGCTTGCGGCCGTGGAAGTCGGCTTCCAGGTCCGGCTTGGCCACATCCAGGATCTTGCGGACCAGCGAATAACCGTTGGAGTGCGCGCCCGAGGAAGCCAGGCCCAGCACCACGTCGCCCGGGGCGATCTTGGTGCCGTCGATGATCTTGGACTTCTCCACCGCACCGACAGCGAAGCCGGCCAGGTCGTATTCACCGTCCGGGTACATGCTGGGCATCTCGGCGGTTTCGCCACCGATCAGGGCGCAACCGGCCTGTTCGCAACCGGCGGCGATGCCCTTGATCACATCGGTAGCCGAAGGCACGTCCAGCTTGCCGCAGGCGAAATAATCCAGGAAGAACAGCGGCTCGGCACCCTGCACCAGGATGTCGTTGACGCTCATGGCCACCAGGTCGATACCGACCGTATCGTGGCGCTTGAGATGGAACGCCAGCTTCAGCTTGGTACCGACGCCGTCGGTCCCGGACACCAGCACCGGCTCCTTGAACTTCTTGCTGATCTCGAACAGGGCGCCGAAACCGCCAATGCCGCCCAGCACGCCTTCGCGGGTGGTGCGCTTGGCGAAAGGCTTGATCGCTTCGACCAGGGCGTCACCGGCATCGATATCGACGCCAGCGTCACGGTAGGAGAGGGAGACATTGGAAGGTGAAGTCATGATGAAATATTGCCAGTGAAGACGGTAAAATAGGGGATTCAGGGTATCGAACGCCCTGCCAAAGCGTGATTTTAACAAAACCGACACTCCCGAACTCCGAATCCATGCCTTTTTCTTTGTCCGAAGATCAAAAACAAAACCTGGCGTGGCTGATTGTCGGCATTTTGCTGCTGTCCTTGCTGGTGGCGCTGGGGCCGATGCTGTCGCCCTTCGTCGCCGCCGGCATCCTCGGCTATGCGCTCAACCCGGGCGTAGACTGGATCGCCAGCCGACGCCTGGGGCCGTTGCGGGTGCCGCGTTTTGTGGGCGTGACCATCATGGTGCTGCTGTTGATCCTGGCCGGCCTGGCGCTGGTGCTGATCGTGGTGCCGCTGGTACTGCGCCAGATCCCGCTGCTGCAGGCCCAGGTGCCGCCGCTGCTGGACAAGTTGAACGCCTTCCTCTCGCCGCGCCTGCACCAGCTGGGCATCGACGTGCGCCTGGACATGGCCGGCATCAAGGCCTTGCTCACGCAACAGATCAGCACCAGCGGCGACGAGCTGTGGAGTTCGGTGCTGGCCTCGGCCCGGGTGGGCGGCACGGCGCTGCTGGCCTGGCTGGCCAACCTGCTGTTCGTGCCGATGGTGTTGTTCTACCTGTTGCAGGATTGGCATCCTTTCCTCAAGCGCGTGCAGATCATGATCCCGCGTCGCTGGGCCGGCCGCGTCAATACCATGGCTGCCGAGGTCGATGGCCTGCTGGGACAGTATCTGCGTGGACAATTGCTGGTGATGCTGGTGCTGGCAGTCTATTATTCGGTTGCGCTCACGGTGGCGGGCTTTGACAGCGCGTTGCCGGTGGGTGTATTGACCGGCTTGCTGGTGTTCATCCCCTACGTCGGTTTCGGCCTGGGGCTGGTGCTGGCGATCCTGGCGGCGATCCTGCAGTTCGATGGCGCCATCGGGCTGCTGTGGGTGGCCCTGATTTATGGCGTGGGACAGGTGCTGGAAAGCTTCATCCTCACGCCCAAGCTGGTGGGCGAGCGTATCGGCTTGCATCCGCTGGTGGTGATTTTCGCCCTGCTGGCCTTTGGCCAGCTATTCGGCTTCGTCGGCGTGCTGCTGGCGCTGCCGGCCTCGGCCATCGTCTCGGTGATCGCCATGCATGTGCGGCGCGAGTACCTGGCCAGCAATTTTTACAACCGCTAGAGTGTCCATGTCTTATTACAGCCTCCATGCTGGACCGGGAAGCTGCGCAGTGTCCGGCGCCGCGCGCCGACCTGCATTAACTTGCCGCAGCACAACTGCGGCGCCCGTAGCTGATACACGCCGATGAAACAGATTCCGCTCGATTTGAGCGCGGACCAGCCGCAAAGCTTCGATAGCTTCGTGACCGGCCGCAACGCAGAACTGCTGGAGCGCCTGAAGCTGCTGGCCTCCGCCGGCGTGGGCAAATCCACCCATACCGGCAGCGCCAGCACCGACCGCTTCATCTACCTCTGGGCCGAAGCCGGTGCCGGCAAGAGCCACCTGCTGCACGCCCTGGCCAGCAAGGCCGGCCAGGAAGGCAATCATGCCCGCCTGATCCGCGCCGACTCGCCAGAGTCCGCCTTCGAATACAGTTCCCGCACCAGCCATTACCTGCTCGATGACGTGGACCAGTTGTTCGAGGAACAGCAGATTGCCGCCTTCAACCTGTTCAACCAGATTCGCGAACAGGGCGGCTGCATGGTCTGCAGCGGCACCCTGCCGCCGACCCGGCTGGAGTTGCGCGAAGACCTGCGCACCCGCCTTGGCTGGGGCCTGATCTACCAGGTCCACGATCTCTCGGACGATGAGAAAATCGCAGCCCTACTCCAGATCACGCTGGACCGCGGTCTGGAAATCCCCCCGGCCGTGATGATGTACATGCTCACCCACTACCGGCGCGACATGCCCTCGCTGTCGCGCATGCTCGACGCGCTGGACCACTACTCGCTGGCCACCAAGCGCGCCATCACCCTGCCCTTGCTACGCGAACTGTTACAACAGGAATCCGGAGAACAATGAACCTCGCCCTTTTCGATCTCGACCATACCCTGCTGCCGCTCGACTCCGACCACGAGTGGGGCGAATTCATGGCGCGCATCGGCGCCGTGGATGCCGACAGCTTCCGGAAAGCCAATGACGAATGGTTCGCCCATTACCAGAACGGCACGCTGGACCCGGTAGCCTACCTGGAGTTCGCGCTGGGCAACCTGTCGCGCATCCCGCGCCAGCAACTCGACGAGATGCACCAGCAGTTCATGGAAGAAGTGGTCAAGCCGGCCATCCTGCCGCAAGCCGTGGCCCTGGTGAAGAAGCACCTGGACGCCGGCGACCTGGTGGCCATCGTCACCGCTACCAACCATTTCGTGACCAAGCCCATCGCCTCGCATTTCGGCGTGGAACACCTGATCGCCGCCCTGCCGGAGCTGGATGCCCTGGGCAACCTCACCGGCAAGCTGCGCGGCACGCCCACCTTCGGCCCGGGCAAGATCGTCCACACCGAAGCCTGGCTGGACCAGCTGGGTCACACCCTGGACAAGTTCGAGCGCAGCTACTTCTACAGCGATTCGCAGAACGACATCCCGCTGCTGGAACGCGTCACCGACCCCATCGCCACCAATCCCAACGACAAGCTGCTGGCGCATGCCCAGTCACGTGGCTGGCCGGTACTGAACCTCTTCGACGACGGCCACGTGCAATGATCAAGAAACTGATTCGCTCCATCCTCGGCCGTGGCAAGGCTGCTGCAGCCGCAGAGAGCGCCGAACCGGTCAAGAAATCGCGGGCCAAGGCCGGTGCTGCGGGCGGAAAGATCGAACCCGACGTGCTGGGCCCCAAGCAGCATGGCATCGATCCCGCGCTGGTCTCGCCCAATGCGGTGCGCGTGACGCAGACCCTGCAGGACGCCGGCTACAAGGCCTTCATCGTCGGCGGTGCAGTGCGCGACCTGCTGCTGGGGATCAAGCCCAAGGACTTCGACGTGGCCACCAACGCGACGCCGGAACAGGTCAAGCAACTGTTCCGCCGCGCCTTCATCATCGGCCGCCGCTTCCAGATCGTCCATGTGATGTTCGGTCAGGAACTGATCGAGGTCACCACCTTCCGTGGCGCCTCGGCCGAAGCCGCGCCCAAGGATGAACATGGTCGCGTGCTGCGCGACAACACCTTTGGCGAACAGCATGAAGACGCAACCCGACGCGACTTCACCATCAATGCCATGTACTACGATCCGGCCAGCCAGACGGTGCTGGATTATCACGGCGGCATCGCCGACATCCGTGACAAGAAGCTGCGCATCATCGGCGAACCGGAAGCGCGCTATCGCGAAGACCCGGTGCGCATGCTGCGCGTGGTGCGCTTCGCGGCCAAGCTCAAATTCAGCATCGACCCGGCCAGCAGCGCACCGATCCGCGTGATGGCGCCGCTGATCGACAACGTGCCGGCCGCGCGCGTGTTCGATGAAATGTTGAAGCTCCTGATGAGCGGCCATGCCCTGGCCTGCCTGCAGCAACTGCGCAAGGAAGGCCTGCACCATGGCCTGCTGCCGCTGCTGGACGTGGTGCTGGAGCAGCCGCTGGGAGAGAAATTCGTCAGCCTGGCCCTGGCCAATACCGACGCCCGCGTCAAGGAAGGCAAGGGGGTCTCGCCCGGATTCCTGTTTGCCTCGCTGCTGTGGCACCAGGTGTTGGAAAAGTGGCGCGCCTACCAGGCCGCCGGGGAATATCCGATTCCCGCGCTGCATCTGGCTGCCGACGATGTACTCGACGCCCAGACCGACAAGCTGGCCCTGCAGCGCAAGATCGCCTCCGACATGCGCGACATCTGGGCCATGCAACCACGCTTCGAGCGTCGCGTCGGCAAGGCCCCTTATAAACTGCTGGAACACCTGCGCCTGCGTGCCGGTTTCGACTTCCTGCTGCTGCGCTGCCAATCCGGTGAACTCGATGCCGAACTGGGCGAATGGTGGGAAGCCTTCATCGCCGGCAACGGCGCCGAGCGCGAAGAACTGATCGCGCGCAAGCCGGCCGATACTGCCAGTGCCGGCGCCGGACCCAAGAAGCGCAAGCGGCGCGGTGGCCGCAGCCGCAGCAAGTCCGCGAGCGACAGCGCGGACAATGATGGCGGTGACGACCAGCAGGTCGCGCCAGCAGAAGTGGCCGACGCGGCACCCAAGAAGCTTGCCACGGCGCCCGCCGAAGCTGGCAGCGATGGCAGCAGCGCCGAAGCACCCAAGCGCCGTCGTCGGCGCAGCCGCACCAGTACCGCTGGCGCAGGCCCCGACGCAGCGCCGGGCGGCGAGGACCAGTAAGCAGGCATGGACCAGCCCGGGACCCTGGCCTGGATCGGCATCGGCGGCAATCTGGGCGACGCCCGGGCCACGGTCGAACAGGCCATCGCGCGGCTGGCAGGATTGCCGCAGTCACGCCTGCTGCGCAGTTCATCGCTCTATCGCACGGCCCCCATCGACTCCGGCGGCGACGACTACGTCAATGCGGTGGTGCTGGTGAGCACGACCCTGCCGGCGCTGGAGCTGCTGCACGCCCTGCAGACGATCGAATTGCAACATGGGCGCGAACGCCCCTATCGCAATGCACCGCGCACGCTTGATCTGGATATCTTGATATATGGAGAAGCCCGCATCGCCAGCGCGGAGCTGACCGTCCCCCATCCTCGCATGGCACAGCGCGCCTTCGTGCTGGCGCCCATGCTGGAGATGGACGAAACGGTGGAGATTCCCGGACTGGGACCGGCCCGGCCATTTCTGGATGCCATCACGGACCAGCCGGTCAGCAGGCTCTGAAGCGCCCGCACCGGCGTGACTCGTCCGCTAGGCCAGCCCGCCCGTCGCCGCTCCGCGTCCCAGCGGTCGCAGCTCGTGCAAGCGGCGATGATGCCCCTTCAGCCACAACGGCAACTCGTTGGCCGGCATGGGCTTGCCGATCAGGTAGCCCTGCCCCAGGCTGCAACCGAAATCCTGTAGCAGACGCCAGTCTTCCATGGTCTCCACGCCTTCGGCGACGGTGACCAGTTCCAGGCGCTGCGCCATGTCCAGCGCGGACTGCAGGATCACGCGCAAGTTCTTGCGATCATGCGCGCCATGGACGAAGGATCGGTCGATCTTCAGTTCCGTGAAGGGAATACGGGCCAGTTGCTGCATCGATGAAAAGCCGGTGCCGTAATCGTCAATCGACAGGCCGAAGCCCTTCAGGCGCAAGCGCGCCAGCATGCCCAGCGAATTTCCCTTGTGCGCGACCACCGAGCTTTCGGTGATTTCCAGCACCACGTTCTCGGCCGGCAAGGCATGCTTGTCCACCAGTTCCAGGATGCGATGCAGGAAGTCGGGTTGCTCCAGCGACAGCGGCGACAAATTCACCGCCACCTTGATCGCCAGCCCTCGACTATGCCACACCGCCGCCTGGGCCATGGCCTGGTCCATCATGCTGATGGTCAGGTCGTGGATCAGGCCGCACTGCTCGGCCAGGGGGATGAAGCGGTCCGGCGGCACCATGCCGCGCTCGGGATGGTTCCAGCGCGCCAGCGCCTCAACACCCTTGAGGATGCCGGTCTGCACATCCACTTTGGGCTGGAAGTAAGGCAGCACCTGACCACCGCCAATGGCCCCGTCCAGGTCGGTTTCACACATCGAGGGCAAGGGATCGTCATGCGCATGCGCATCACCGCCATGACGGCGGAAGGCTTGCAGCGCGGCACGCAACTGGCCCAGATTGAGTGGTTTCTGCAGTACGCCGATCAGGTTCATGCCCAGCGCATGGATCATGGTTTCCACCGACAGCAGCAAGGAAGTCTCACGACTGGAGGCGACGATCAGCGGGATGTCGATGCCTTTCTGCTGCAACTGCTGGATCAGCTCGATGCCATCCATGCCCGGCATTTCCAGGTCGATCACCACCAGACCTGGCGGCAGCTTCAACAGTGCCAGCAGATCCAGCGCTTCGTTGCCGTTACCGGCCTCGTAGATCAGATCGACGCCCAGCTCCTGCAACAGCGTGACGCTGTGGCGGCGCTGCAGGGCGCTGTCGTCGACGACCAGCGCGGATTCGATCAGCTCATTGAGATTCTCTAGAGGCATATTTTTCGATCACGGCAGAGATATGTTCGAGCGGGAGGACATCACCGACGCCCCCCATGTGTATCGCTTCTTTCGGCATGCCGAAGACCACACTGCTGGCCTCGTCCTGGGCGTAGGTCGGGGCGCCGCAATCGGCCATCTCCCGCATTCCCCGCGCACCGTCGTCCCCCATGCCCGTCATGATGATGCCTACTGCATTGCTGCCGGCGGCCTTCGCCAGCGAGCGGAACAGTACGTCCACCGATGGCTTGTGCCGGCTCACCAGCGGTCCCTCCACGGTCTCCACATAGTACTGCAGGCCATCGCGCCGCACGACCAGATGCTTGCCACCCGGGGCGATCAACACCCGCCCCGGCAGGATCACGTCGAGATGCTCGGCCTCCTTGACCTCGGCCCCGGAAAGACGATGCAGCCGCTCCGCGAAACTGCGCGTGAAACGCTGCGGCATGTGCTGCACCACCACGATGCCGGGACAACGCCGATCCAGGCGGCCCAGTACCTTCTCCAACGCCTGCGGTCCGCCGGTGGAGGCACCGATGGCGACGATGCGTGCGGTCGGGGGGCGATAGCCGTCTTCCGGCCCTGGCGGGTTCAGCACGGCATCAGCGGTGTAGCGCTGCAAGCCCGAGGCCCAACCCGCATCATGCAGTATTTCACGCGTTGCTGCTTTGACCGGGCGCAGATTGGCCAGCAGTGGCACGGAGCGTGTCGGCGCGGCGACCGGCACTGCGACCACCGCGGACATGTTGCGACTACCGGGTCCGACCACCATCGCCGCGCGGATGGCGCTGGCCAGTTCTGCCACGGCTTCGTGCAGGAACTCGCGCACGCCCAGTTGCGGTCTGGCAATGACGCTCACCGCTCCGGCCGCCAGGGCTTCGGCCGCGACTTCGCTGCTGTCGCCGGCACGTGCGCTGCACATGATGACCGGCGTGGGGCGGGAGGCCATGATCTGGCGCAGGAAGGTAATGCCATCCATGCGCGGCATCTCGATGTCCAGCAGGATCACGTCTGGCCATTCCTGCTGCATCTTGCGCAGGGCAAACACCGGATCGGGCGCCGTGCCGATGACACGGATGTCGGCGGTCTGCGCCAGCAGTTGCTGCATCAACTGGCGCACCACCGAAGAATCATCGATGACCATGACCCGGATTGTCTGCGGCGTCTTCATTGCGGTCTGCGGTAGATCGAGGGTGAATGCATCAGCAGGTCCAGCTCCATGCCGTGCAGGGATTCCGAATGCCCGACCACCAGATAGCCGCCCGGACGCAAGCGCGCGATCACATCGCGCAACACCTTGAGCTTGGTCGCGCAATCGAAATAGATGATCACGTTGCGCAGGAAGATCAGGTCGTACAGCCCATCGTCATGGGCATGCAGCGCAGTCAGGTTGCGCTGGGCGAAATCGACCTTGGCGCGCAGGTCCGCCTGCACCAGGAACTGCCCCTCGTATTCGCCGGTGCCAAGCAGGCAATAGCGGCGCAGATAGGGACGCGGAATGTTCTGGCCGCGGGCCATCGGATACAGCGCACGGCGGGCGAAACGCAGCACCCGCGTGCTGATGTCGGAGCCGAACACCGACCAGGGTGCCGTGGGCCGGTGATGGTCCAGCAGCATGGCCAGGGTATAGGCCTCCTCCCCGGTGGAACTGGCAGCGCTCCAGACGCGCAGGGTCTTGCGGTCGCTCCACAACGGCAACAGTTCATCGGCCAGGAAATCGAAATGCCCCTGCTCGCGGAAGAAATAGGTTTCGTTGGTCGTGATGAGGTCAATGGCGCGCTGTCGCTCCTGGGCGCCGTGCTGGCTGCTGATCAGGGCATAGTACTGGCCCAGCTCGCGCAGACCCAGTTCATGCACGCGGTTGCCCAGCCGGCTTTGCAGCAAGGCCTTTTTCGACAGCGGCAGGTGCAGGCCGATATGCTTCTTGAACAATTGCTGGAACAGCTGCATATCATGATCGCTGACCTCGTCGTCCTGCTGCAGACCGGGGCCCGCGCTGCCGCTCAGGTGGTTGACGCCGCCGGAACCGCCGATGCTGGCCATGCCCCTACTCCCGCGTCACCTGGACCGACAGCACCGGCACTCCACCCAGGGCATCGTCGGCGCTCATGCCCAGCAGGCTGGCCAGCTCATCCACCGACAACACGCGCTGGACGTCCAGCACCACCACGAAACGCTCGCTGACATTGATCATGCCGTCGATGAAGTCGGCACGAATGCCGGCGCCAAAGGATGGGCGCGGTTCGATGTGATCCACGCCGATGCTCAGGACCGCGCTGACGGCATCGACCATCACGCCCAGCAGCAGCATCTGCTCGTCCTGCACCAGTTCCATGATGATGATGCAGGTACGCTTGGCCTCGACAGTGGGCGCACGACCAAAGCGCAGCGACAGATCGATCACCGGCACCACCGAGCCGCGCAGGTTGATCACCCCGCGCAGGAATTCCGGCATCAGCGGCACTTCGGTCAGACCGCCGAATTCGATGATCTCGCGGATGTGAACGATGGGCATGGCAAAACATTCCGCGCCAACCAGGAAAGTCAGGAACTGGCGCGTCTCGATGACTTCCTCCTGTTGCCGCTTGCGGGCCGATTCGCCGTTCAACGATACGCTGGGCATGGCCGGCTCTCCTGGCTGCGCCGGCAGCTGCCGGACGGGTTCACTGCGCGCCGCGCGGGTGATGATGTGAGGATCGAAGCAATCTTGCTCATGGCGGTGCGGCCTCAGAAACGCTTGAACGCAGACTCGTCCACGCCTGGCTCGTTCTCGTCCACATCCAGCATGGACAGCCGGCGTACCCGCTCGTGCTTCACACCAGGGGTACGTGGCTCGCCGGGCTTGTCGCCGCGTGGCGGCGTCTTCTGCATCTCGCCCACGCGGAAGAAGCGCATCAGGTCCTGCAGATGGATGGCCTGGGCACTCATCTCTTCCGAGGTGGCCGACAGTTCTTCGGAAGCCGAGGCCGTCATCTGGGTGGTCTGCGCCATCTGGTGCACGGCGTTGTTGATCTGTTCCAGGCCGGTCGACTGTTCGGCCGAGGCCGCAGCGATCTCTTGCACCAGGTCGGCAGTCTTGCGGATCGACGGCACCATCTGATTGAGCAGGCCACCGGCTTTTTCAGCCAGGCCCACGCTGTTCTCGGCCACGGCGATGATTTCCTGGGCGGCGGTCTGCGAACGCTCGGCCAGTTTGCGCACTTCGGCAGCGACCACGGCAAAGCCCTTGCCATGTTCGCCGGCACGCGCTGCTTCGATGGCCGCATTCAGGGCCAGCAGGTTGGTCTGGTAGGCAATGTCGTCGATGATGCCGATCTTGCTGGCGATCTGTTTCATCGCAGCCACCGTCTCGCGCACCGCCTCGCCGCCTTCGGTGGCGGCATTGGCCGAGAGGCTGGCGATGCCATCGGTGGTGCGGGCGTTGTCGGCGTTCTGGGCGATGGTGGCGGTGATCTCTTCCACCGAGGCGCTGGTTTCCTCGACATTGGCCGCCTGCTGCGAAGCATTGTGCGACAGCGCCTGGGAAGACGATGAAATCTGCTCCGATGCCGAGGCCAATGCGCTGGCGGTGCCACTGACATCGCCGATGACGTCGGTCCACTTGGTCACCATCTGTTGCGTGCTGTAGAGCACGCTTACCTTGTCGCGCTTGCGCAGTGGTACGGTCACGGTGAGGTCGCCCTCGGCCACCCGGCGCAGCACGCTCATGGCGTCACGCGGTTCGCCACCGATCTGGGAGCGGATGGTGCGATAGGCAAACCCCAGGCAGGCGAACAGCACCACCACCGAGGCGGTGAGCAGCCAGAAGATCTTCTGCTCCAGCTCCGCGTAGTCGGTACCGGCCTTGACCACCCGGGCCTGAGTACGCTCATCCACCAGGCGCAGGAAATCATTGACCGGGCTCATTACCTTGCCGAACAGGGTGCGATAGGTCTGGTCGAACACCAGCTCCTGCGCCATGGCCTGGTTGGGTGCGCCGACCACACTGAACTTGCCTTCGCCATCGTCGAACTCACCCTTGACGGCGTGGAAGGCGGTGATCTCGATACGCGAAAGCTGGTCGGCCAGCTTCAGGGCCTCCTGCATCTTGGCCAGTTCCTGGTCGGTGAAACCGGAGCGCTTCATCAGTTCGGACAGCGGTACTGCCTCGGCACCCGTTTCCACCGGTAGCTTGCGGGCGCTCACCAGGTCCCAGTTGAAGCGGTCATAGTTGGCCGGGCGAGGGCGCTTGCCGTTGCGGATATCGAGGATCAGGTAGTAACGATCTTCGTCGTTGGGGTCACCGGTGGTCACGTAGGCGCGGGCGAACTTGGTCATGTCCTCAGCGGTACGGCGCAGTTCATTGGCCAGCGCGGCCGACGAATAGCGCGACTGGTGGGCATGTTCCAGGGCCATGTTGGCCTGCCTGAGCGTGTCGGTGAGGCTGATCACCACCGCCACCAGGATGGACAGCACCACCGCCAGCCAGATGAAGATCTGCTTGATGCTCATCCTGTTGGTCATCGATTCTTGCATGCTCGCTTCCCCTTGTGCTGCGCTCGTCATTGCGCGGACGCCACGCCGCGTTCGGCGTAGGCCGCCGTATTGCCTTGTTCCTGCTGCTGGGTATGGTGGACCAGGTGCGGGATGTCCAGGATCAGCGCCACGCGGCCGTCACCGAGGATGGTCGACCCCGACAATCCCTTGACCTTGCCGAACAGCCGGCCCAGCGGCTTGATCACTGCCTGGCATTCGCCGAGCAGGCCATCGACCAGCAGGCCTGCGCGCAACTGGCCGTATTGCACGATCACCAGGCTCTTGCGTGCACGGCCCTGCTGGCGCTCCGGCAGGTCGAACAATTCACGCAGCGGTACGAAGGGCAAGGGTTCGTCGCGCACCGCCACGATGTGGCTGCCGCTCTGGTGCGGCGGCATGTCGATGCACTCCACCACCATGTCCAGCGGAATCACGAAGACCGCATTGCCCACCACCACCTGGAATCCCGAGATGATGGCCAGCGTCAGCGGCAGGCGGATGCGCACCACGGTGCCGCGGCCGCCTTCGGTATCGATGGTCACTTCGCCTTGCAAGGCCTCGATGTTGCGCTTGACCACATCCATGCCGACCCCGCGCCCCGATAATTCAGTCACCTGGCGTGCGGTGGAGAATCCGGGCTCGAAGACAAAGCGATAGATGTCGGCATCGCTGAGGTCCTCATCACCCGTCACCAAGCCTTGCGCCACGGCCTTCTCCAGGATACGGTCGCGGTCCATGCCGCGGCCGTCATCCATGACTTCGATCACCACGCTGCCCGATTCGTGGGTGGCATTCAGGCGCAGGGTGGCCTTGGGCGGCTTGCCGGCGGCGAGGCGTTCTACCGCCGGTTCGATGCCGTGGTCGATGGCATTGCGCACGATATGCATCAACGGATCGGCCAGGCGCTCGACCATGGATTTGTCCAGCTCGGTGTCGGAGCCGGTCATGATGAGGTCGATGTCCTTGTCGAGGTCCCGCGCTATGTCGCGCACGATGCGCGGGAAGCGTTGGAACACTTCATTGATCTGCACCATGCGCAAGGTCAGCGCGGCATCGCGGATCTGTTCCATCAGGCCATCGATGGCCTGGGTCGCTTCCTCGAACTGGCTGTCCTTGCGGCGGCGTGCGATCAGGCGTGCACTGGCACCGGCAATCACCAGTTCGCCTACCAGGTCGATCAACTGGTCGAGCTTGGAGACTTCGATCTTGATGAACTTCTGCTCCTGCGCACGGCGTTCGTCCAGCGGACGCGGCCGCTGGCGAGCATCGGGAGCGGCCACCGGCACCACCGGCGCGGTAGCCTCTTCGACCGTGACCGCACCCAGGCAGCGCCACTGAGATTCATTGAACAGCCCGTGGTGGCGCCAGAGACCGACCAGACGCGCCGCATCCTCACGCGCCAGGCGTTGCAGCACGGTAGCGTAGTCGGCCAGCACGCTATGCGGGGACAGGATGTCGATGCGACTGTCGTCCCGCACGAACTCGAAGACATCCTCCAGCGTCTGGCGGCTGGAGCCGGAGGCAAAACAGATCTCCACGCCGAGGTAGCAACTCTCGGCATCCATGCTGGCGGCATCGGGAATACCGCTCTCCACCGGCAGGATGGCGACGATGCGCCCCAGCGAGCGCAGATAATGCAGGAAGGATAGCGGGTCGAGGCCATCACGCAGCACGTTTTCGTTGAACTGCAGCGACAGGTGCCAATAGGGATAGTCGGCCGGGGCCTGGGCGATGAGCTCGTCAAGCACACCCAAGGCGTCAGGCAGGCCAGCGACAGTTTCGCCTGCTGCAGCAGCCGGCCCGGCGCCTGCTGTATCGACGGCGTCGGCGGTGCTTGCGGTCAGCGCCACCATGGCCAGTTCGGCCAGCAGTGCCGTACGCCGCTTGGCATTGGGCTCCTCGGCTTCCTGGCCGCGCTCAATGGCATCGACCAGCTCACCGATGTAATCGCCACACTGCAACAACAGGGACATCAGATGGCCGTTCAGGGGCAGGCGATCCTGGCGTACCAGGTCCAGCAGATGCTCCACCTGGTGCGTGAACTGGACGATGCTGTCGAAGGCGAACAGTCCGGCCGAGCCCTTGATGGTGTGGGCAGCGCGGAAGATGGCGTTGATGCATTCGCGGGTCGGCCCTTCCATCTCGATCTGCAGCAATGCGGCCTCCATCGCCACCAGCAGCTCACGTGCTTCCTGTACCACGGCGTCGCGGGCGGAATCCTTTTTCATGCATCCTCCCCTGCAGGCAAGAGCAGGGCATCGGCGGGACCGAAGCGCTCATGCAGCTGCAGCAGGTCCAGCGCCGCCACCACCGCCGGGCTGTAGGCACCGATCTCCAGCTGACGACCGCGCTCAGCCAGCTCGCGCCGCAGCAGCAACAGCAACTGGATGCCTGCGGTGTCGATCTCGTCCACCCCGGCCAGGTCCAGCACCACGCGTGGCTGCACCATCGTCAATGCGTGCAGCAGCTCCGGCTTGCGCTCGGCCGCCTGGAAAATGCTCAGTCCGCCGCTCACGGTGAGCAGCAGGCTGTCCTCTTGCACGGAGTACGTCAGTGGCATGTTGCAGGCCTCGGCTTTCTCTCGGTCTCTTGCTATCGGTCGGCGTCAGCGTTCAAGGCTGTACCAGCTTGGCCACCGCATCGAGCAGTACCGGAGGCTGGAAGGGCTTGTGCACCCAGGCGCGGATGCCGGCGGCCTTGCCCTCCAGCTTGCGCGCTTCACTGCTCTCGGTGGTCAGCATGATGACGGGCGTGAACTTGTAGGCCGGCATCTGCTTCATCTCGCGCACGAAGGACAGGCCGTCGAGGTTGGGCATGTTGAGGTCGGAAATGACCAGGTTGAACTTGCGGCCATCCAGTTTCTTCAGGGCCTCGCGGCCGTCGGCGGCTTCTTCCACGTGGTAGCCGGCACCCCTCAAGGCGGCAGAGATGGTCTGCCGCAGGCTGAAGGAATCGTCGACGATCAAAATGCTCTTTTCCATCTCGCTTCCTCAGAAGAAATCCACTTGGGACGGCGCCGCAGGATTGCCCTGCTGGCCGGCGTGTATCTGGCGCTGTTCCTGCGTGGTGTAGGTCTTTTCGAGATCGGCCAGCCATTGCTGGGGAGAAGGCAGAGTGGCCTGTCCCGGCTCCGCAGCCCCGCGCAGGCGGGCAATATCCTGTTGCACGTGGTCCAGTATCTGGCTGATGCGGTCCTGGAATTGCAGGTGGACCAGGATGTCGCAGACTTCGCGATCGACTTCGCGTCCCTCGTCTTCCAGCTCTTCCACGGTGGTGGTCAGCTTCATGGCGGACTGGCGGAAGTCGGCGATGATCTGGTCGATCACGGCACGCGAGTTTTCCACGATCTCGCTGGCGCCGGCGGCCATTTCGCCGGTACTGCCGATGGCCGCCAGGATCTGCTGGCGCGCGCCCTTGGCGCGGGCGGCGATCTGCCGGCTGTTCTCGGCCGAGCGTTCGGCCAGCTCCTGCCAGCTCTGGGCGTCGCTCAGGAGATCGGTCACACCGGTCTGGCCGGCCAGTTGTTCATTCTGCTGGGCCAGGCGGCGGATGTCATCGTTGGCCGCCATGAGTGCGTCGAAGCGGGTGGCCAGTACCTGCCGCGCAGCCTGCATGCCTTCCAGCGCCGAGGCGATGATGCCCAGTTGCTCGGCGGCGTCCTGGATGGTCTGCAGGATGTCACCGTTGGCAGCGCGGCTGGCGGGATCGAGCGTGCCACCGAGACGCTCGTGGATACCCACGAAACGGGCAGTGAGACTATCGATGGCCGATTGGGTCTGCGCGCGCGCCAGCTGTACATTGCCTTGCCACACCGGCAGCACTTCGCGCAGCAGGTCGGCCAGGGGGTGGGACTGATCGGGGGCAGAGGTCGGCACCGAGGATGACTTCGATGGTGACGCCACGACGGCCGCCCCGGCATCTTCGACGCTGGGTACGTGCTGCGCCTGCGGCACGTCGAGTACCGCCACGGCAGCGCTCGGGGAAATCGGCGCGACGACGGGAGCCGGCAGGCAAGTCAGATAGAAGGCGCCGCCGATCAGCAGGCCGACCAGCAAGCCCAGCCACCAGTGCTGGGCCAGCATCATGAACAGCAGCAGATTGACCAGGCACAGCACTGGCAAGATATTGCGAAGCGATTTCACAGCCACGATCCCGATTTGTTGTTCTCAGTTTGGGTCAATGCGCATGGCGCCACGGGCGCACCATGCTCTTGACGGTGTTTACGGCAGGCATTGCCCGATCTTGGGGGCAACAGGCCGCCGCACCGCCTGTTGCGCGCTACCGGGAGACTGCCTCGTCAACACGGCAACCTGCACCGGACCCGGCACCAATCTCCCACCTGGCTGGTCTATCCCCGCACGCACCAAGCCACAGCCTATTGTGCTGGTTGCCAGAGTGCTGCCTTTCGTCGAATAAAGGCCAATTTCCGTTTGAGTTGTCGACGCAGTGGATGGGTGAATGGAAATTATTGCAATAGTCACAACAAAACCAAGCTTCCGCGGGTGCCGCCCGCCGGGGGAAATCAACTACAATGCCGCACCCGGCGTGCCGGGGGAAAGAGGACGCATGGAACTGGAAAGCTATCGCTACATTGCAATCGACGGCCCGATCGGCGCCGGCAAGACTTCACTGGCCAGACGCTTGGCCAGCTTGTGGGACGCCCAGGTGGTACTGGAACAGCCGGAGGAAAATCCCTTCCTGGCCGACTTCTACCGCAATGCCGGCCAGCATGCCTTCCAGACCCAGGTGTTCTTCCTGCTGCAGCGGATGAGGCAGTTGCAGGCACCACTCGATCCGGCGCTGCTGGAGGGCCGCTTCGTCGCCGATTTCATGCTGGAAAAGGACATGCTCTTTGCCGGCCTGACCCTGGCCGGCGAAGAACTGGCGCTCTACCAAACCTTGTACCTGCAGTTGCGCCCGCAGGCGCGGCTGCCGGACCTGGTGATCCATCTGCAGGCTGCGCCCGAGATATTGCAGGCGCGCATTGCCGAGCGCGGCGTGGCCATGGAAGAAGGCATTTCGCTGGACTACCTGCAACGGCTTTCCGAGTGCTACAGTCAGTTTTTCTATCATTACGAAGGGGCGCCGGTGTTGACCGTCAATACCGAACACCTGGACCCGGCGCACAACGACGCCGATCTGCGCACACTGCTGCAGCACATCGAAGAGATGCGCGGCAAGCGCGCCTTTCTCAATCAAGGAGGTTGAATTTCCAATGGCAGGCTATCTTCAGGAATCCGGCGCCGCTCGCGCCAAGCCGGTGACGACCCACACCCTGCAGGCCATGCGCGCCAAGGGCGACAAGATCAGCATGCTGACCTGCTATGACGCCAGCTTCGCCACGCTGATGGAGCGCGCCGGCCTGGAAACGGTATTGATCGGCGACTCCCTGGGCATGGTCTGCCAGGGCCATGATTCCACACTGCCGGTGAGCATCCAGGACGTGGCCTACCACACCGCCGCCGTGGCACGCGGTAGCAGCACCATGCTGATCATCGCCGACCTGCCCTTCGGCACCTATCCGACCCGTGAAGAGGCCTTCCGCAACGCCGCCCTGCTGATGCAGGCGGGGGCGCACATGGTCAAGCTGGAAGGCGGGGTATGGCTGGCGGACACCATCAGATTCCTGACCGAGCGCGGCATTCCGGTCTGCGCGCATATCGGCCTGACGCCGCAGTCGGTGCACCAGCTGGGCGGTTTCAAGGTGCAAGGCAAGACCAGCGATGGCGCTACGCAATTGCACGCCGATGCACTGGCCGTGCAGCAGGCGGGGGCCTCGCTGGTGGTGATCGAGGCGGTGCCGGCGACGCTGGGCAAGGAAGTGACCGACCGCCTGGCCATTCCCACCATCGGCATCGGTGCCGGCCCGGACTGCTCTGGCCAGGTGCTGGTGATGCATGACATGCTGGGGGTCTTCCCAGGACACAAGAGCCGCTTCGTGCGCAACTTCATGGACGGCGCCGGCAGCATCGAGCAGGCCGTGCGCGCCTATGTGACCGCGGTCAAGGACGGCAGCTTCCCGGCACCGGAGCATTGCTTCTGAAACTGCCTGGGGCATCAACCGCCTGCTGCATTGCGCAGGCGGACAGCAAAACGGCCAGCGATCTGCTGGCCGTTTTGCTTTGCTGCTGTTGCGCGAAGGATCTCCGGTCTTACTCGAAGAATTCCTTGACCTTGTCCTTCCAGGTCTTGGTCTGCGGGCTGTGCTTGGCGCCGCCTTCGGTGGTCAGCTGCTCGAATTCGCGCAGCAGTTCCTTCTGGCGTTCGGTGAGCTTGACCGGGGTTTCCACCACGACGTGGCAGAACAGGTCGCCGGCATAACCGGAACGCACACCCTTGATCCCCTTGCCGCGCAGACGGAAGGTCTTGCCGCTCTGGGTGCCTTCGGGGATGGAGAAGGATGCCTTGCCGTTCAGGGTCGGGGCTTCGATCTCGCCACCCAGGGCTGCCTTGGCAAACGAGATCGGCATTTCGCAATGCAGGTCGTCGCCATCGCGCTGGAATACGTCGTGCGGCTTGATGTGGATTTCCACATACAGGTCGCCCGGAGGACCGCCGTTGACACCCGGCTCACCGTTGCCGGAGGAGCGGATGCGCATGCCGTCGTCGATGCCTTCGGGAATCTTCACTTCCAGGGTCTTGTTGCGCTTGATGCGACCGGCACCGGCGCAGGTGGGGCAAGGTTCAGGAATGATCTTGCCGCTGCCGTGGCACTTGGGGCAGGTCTGCTGGATGCTGAAGAAGCCCTGTTGCATGCGCACCTGGCCGTGACCGCCGCAGGTGGTGCAAGTGACCGGCGAAGTGCCGGGCTTGGCGCCGCTGCCGTGGCAGGTGTCGCACTGGTCCCAGGAAGGCACGCGGATGGTGGTATCGAAACCGTGGGCCGCTTGTTCCAGGGTGATTTCCAGGTTGTAGCGCAGGTCGGCGCCGCGATAGACCTGCGGACCCGAATTGCGCCCGCGACCGCCGCCGCCACCACCGAAGATGTCGCCGAAGATATCGCCGAAGGCATCGGCAAAGCCGCCGGCACCGGCACCGCCGCCCGCGCCCATGTTGGGATCGACACCGGCGTGTCCGTAGCGGTCGTAGGCCTCGCGCTTCTGCGGGTCCGACAGCATCTCGTAGGCTTCCTTGACCTCCTTGAACTTGTCTTCCGCGCCCTTGCTGTCGGGGTTGCGGTCAGGATGGTACTTCATCGCCAGCTTGCGATAAGCCTTCTTGATCTCTTCATCGCTGGCGTTCTTGGCCAGTCCGAGCACTTCGTAAAAATCGCGTTTTGCCATGTTGTATAACCCACCTTGTTATTGTGTTCCGTCGCTGCTGCGATGGCCTGCACTGCGGCCGCGCACGCACGACCGGAAACCAACAATGTGAAAAAGCCGAGTTCAGCTTTTGACTGCGGACTCGGCGTACCGGCCTGGCCGATCAGACAACCCGGCCGGGTGGATGCTGCTGGAGCTGATTTCCTAAAAATCCGCCCGGGCTGCGGAAAAACCGCACCCGGGCGCGAGCGCTGACGTCAGGTAAAACGAGGCGTCAGTCCCGGATTACTTCACTTCCTTGAAGTCGGCGTCGACCACGTTGTCGTCCTTGGCTGAAGCACCGGCGGCACCGGCAGCACCAGCCTGGCCTGCGGCACCCGCTGCACCACCAGCGGCAGCGGCCTGCGCCTGCTGGTCGGCGTACATCTTCTCGCCCAGCTTCTGCGCGGCAGTGGAGAGGGCGGCGGTCTTGGCGTCGATACTGGCCTTGTCGTCACCCTTCAGGGCCTCTTCCAGTTCCTTGATGGCCGCTTCGATGACTTCCTTCTCGCCACCTTCCAGCTTGTCGCCGTATTCGCCCAGGGCCTTCCTGGTCGAGTGCACCAGCGCGTCGCCCTGGTTGCGGGTCTCGGCCAGTTCCTTCAGGCGCTTGTCTTCCTCGGCGTTGGCTTCGGCGTCGCGCACCATCTTTTCGATCTCTTCCTCATTCAAGCCCGAGTTGGCCTTGATGGTGATCTTGTTTTCCTTGCCGGTGGCCTTGTCCTTGGCGCCCACGTGCAGGATGCCGTTGGCGTCGATGTCGAAGGTCACTTCGATCTGCGGGGTACCGCGCGGTGCCGGCGGAATGCCTTCCAGGTTGAACTCGCCCAGGGCCTTGTTGCCCTGCGCCATTTCACGCTCGCCCTGGTAGACCTTGATGGTCACGGCCGGCTGGTTGTCGTCGGCAGTGGAGAACACCTGGCTGAACTTGGTCGGGATGGTGGTGTTCTTCTTGATCATCTTGGTCATGACGCCGCCCATGGTCTCGATACCCAGCGACAGCGGGGTCACGTCCAGCAGCAGCACGTCCTTGCGGTCGCCCGAGAGGACCGAACCCTGGATGGCGGCGCCCACGGCGACGGCTTCGTCGGGGTTGACGTCACGACGCGGGTCCTTGCCGAAGAATTCCTTGACCTTCTCGATGACCTTGGGCATGCGGGTCATGCCGCCGACCAGGATCACGTCGTCGATGTCGGAAACCTTCACGCCGGCATCCTTGATGGCGGTGCGGCAGGGCTCCATGGTCTTGGCGATCAGTTCCTCGACCAGGGATTCCAGCTTGGCGCGGGTGATCTTCAGGTTCAGGTGGACCGGCGCACCATTGGCCATGGCGATGTAGGGCTCGTTGATCTCGGTCTGTTGCGAGGACGACAGCTCGATCTTGGCGCGTTCGGCCGAGGCCTTGATGCGCTGCAGGGCGATGGCGTCCTTGGACAGGTCCAGGCCGTTGATCTTCTTGAATTCCTCGATGATGTAGTCGATCAGGCGCTGGTCGAAGTCTTCCCCACCCAGGAAGGTGTCACCGTTGGTGGAGAGCACTTCGAACTGCTTTTCGCCATCGACATCGGCGATTTCGATGATCGACACGTCAAAGGTGCCGCCGCCCAGGTCATACACGGCGATCTTGCGGTCACCCTTCTCTGCCTTGTCCAGGCCGAAGGCCAGCGCAGCCGCGGTCGGCTCGTTGATGATGCGCTTGACGTCCAGGCCGGCGATACGGCCAGCGTCCTTGGTGGCCTGGCGCTGGGCATCGTTGAAGTAGGCCGGCACCGTGATGACGGCTTCGGTGACTTCTTCGCCCAGGTAGTCTTCGGCGGTCTTCTTCATCTTGCGCAGGACTTCTGCGGAGATCTGCGGCGGCGCCAGCTTCTTGTCACGCACGCCAATCCAGGCGTCGCCGTTGTCGGCGGCCACGATCTCGTAGGGCATCAGGTTGATGTCCTTCTGCACTTCCTTTTCCTGGAACTTGCGGCCGATCAGACGCTTGGAGGCGTAGATGGTATTGCGCGGATTGGTCACCGCCTGGCGCTTGGCGGGCGCACCGACAAGGATTTCGCCGTCTTCCTGGTAAGCAATGATGGAGGGCGTGGTGCGCGCGCCTTCCGAGTTCTCGATCACCTTGGGCTGGTTGCCTTCCATGACGGAAACGCAAGAGTTGGTGGTGCCCAGGTCAATGCCAATGATTTTTCCCATGATTTTTCCTTCGATCTTTCAGCCCTGGATGCCGGGCTACAGTAGTTTTGAATGTTTTTAATATGTGGAGGAAAGATGGACTTTCAAGCGTCGAAACCACCGGAACAAGCAAAAATGATGCCTTTGGCGCTGCTCCCCTTTCGACGCCGGTCCACTTACTTTCCCTGGGCCACCGTCACCAGCGCCGGGCGCAGCAGACGCTCGGAAATCATATAGCCTTTTTGCAGCACGGCCACGACGGTATTGGCTTCCTGCTCGGCCGGCACGGCCGAGACGGCCTGGTGCTTCATGGGGTCCAGCTTGTCGCCGGCTTGCGGGCTGACTTCCTGCAGCTTGTTCTTTTCGAAGGCCGAGGTCAGTTGCTTCAGGGTCATGTCCACGCCTTCCTTGAGGGATTCCAGCGAGGCGTTTTCGATCTTCAGGGCCATTTCCAGGCTGTCCTTGACGGCCAGCAGGGATTCGGCAAAACCTTCGATGGCGAACTTGTGCGCCTTGGCGATGTCTTCCTGAGCGCGGCGGCGGATGTTCTCGCCTTCGGCACGGGCGCGCAGGAAGGCGTCCTGCATCTCGGCAGCACGGGCTTCGGCGGCGGCCAGCTTGTCTTCCAGCGTGGGCTGGGCCGGAGCAGCCTGCTCGGCGGCGTTGGCGGCAGCGGCATCAAGCGACTGCGGATCTTGCTGGGCGGTTTGGGCTTCCTGTTTTTCCATGTCTTGCATTCCTGAATTACCTCCAACGAATCGATTGGTGACGTGCATCCGGCAAGTTGCGTGCTGTATCGCCGGCGCAAGATGCGGCTCAAGTAAGGCATAACCCTGCATTTTCAAGGGCTATTTAGCCTTTTTTGAGTGGTTTTTTGCCTGATTCTGCCGTTGCCGCGTGAAATCCCGAGCGTTGGACAGCTGTTACAGCTGTTACCAGACCGGCCTTCATGTTCACTCGATGCCGGGCTAATATGAATTTAGCCTCAGAGCAGGCTACCCCTCGGACTTATCGTATCAACAAGGTGACATCATGAAACCGCCACTGATTGCGGCCACCATCCTCATCGCCGCCTATAGCCTGCTGGCCACCGCCTGGATCAGCTATACCCATCTGGTCGGCGAATTCACGCTATGAGGCGGCCTCCGGGCTGACATCCTGCGTCTGCCGTCGCGACCGCTGGCAAGCTGTGGCGACCCGCGGAACGGCTGCTTTGTTCTTCTGTGGAGCAGGTCCGCGCACCCAGGAAATTGCAAAATCAACAACAACGACGTATCCCGTCCGTATTCTAGCAGGCCGGAGGCGGCATTCCGTCGGTTCGAGGCAACTTGCTGTTGCCCTTTGGAAATGAATTATTGAGGGGCCCCCAGGGCCTTGGCGCGTTCGACGGCGATGCCCGCTTGCCGGACAGCCTCGTCGCGGGCAGCAGCATTGCTCATGGTGGGCCAGCCGGCCAAGTGCTGCTCGACGATCTCCACCATGCCACCGATCCAGGCGGGGGTTTCATTCAGGCAGGGGATGAAGTGAAACTCCTTGCCGCCGGCCTGCAGGAAGTCATGCTTGACCTCCATGGCGATCTCTTCCAGGGTTTCCAGGCAGTCGCTGGTGAAACCGGGGCACATCACATCGACCCGGCGTACGCCCTGGCGCCCCAGTTCCTGCAAGGTCGGAGCGGTATACGGCTGCAGCCATTCCGCCTTGCCGAAGCGCGACTGGAAGGTGACCAGATATTGATCCTCCGACAGCCCCAGCGACTCCGCCAGCAGGCGCGCCGTCTTGTAGCACTCGCAATGATAAGGATCGCCCAGCAGCAACGTGCGCTTGGGGACGCCGTGGAAACTCATCACCAGCTTGTCGGGGCGGCCATTGAGTTCCCAATGATCCAGCACCGACTGGCGCAGGGCCTGGATGTAAGCGTCCTGATCGTGATAGTTGCGGATCAGGCGCAGCTCGGGGATGTTGCGCACCTGGCGGTAGTGCTCGAACACCGCATCGAAGATGGAGGCCGTAGTCGTCCCGGAATATTGCGGATAGGCCGGCAGCACCAGGATGCGGGTGCATCCCTGTTCCTTCAGCTGGTCCAGCACCTGCGGCAGCGAGGGCGTGCCATAGCGCATCGCATACGTCACCTGCAATTGATGATGGCCGCGCGCAGCCAGCTGTGTGGCCAGCGCAGCGGCCTGGCGCTGCGTATGCACGCGCAACGGCGAGCCCTCCGCGGTCCAGATGCTGGCGTACTTTGCGGCCGACTTGGAAGAGCGGAACGGCAGAATGATGCCATTGAGGATGAACCACCAGATCGCCCGCGGGATTTCCACCACCCGCGGGTCTGACAGGAACTGCCTGAGGTAGCGGCGCAGCGACGAGGCATCCGGCGCATCGGGTGTGCCGAGGTTGACCAGCACCACGGCGGTGGAGGCCGGGTTGCCATGGGTGTGGGGAGGTTCTTTGCGGAAGGCCATGGTCGCTTCGTTGGATGTTCTTGTTGTGATCGCGGACGATCAGGGATCAGGGTTCAGGACGCCAGCAGTTCGCGCGCGTGCTTGCGCGTGGTGGCGGTAATTTCCAGGCCGCCCAGCATGCGCGCAATTTCCTCGACACGGGCCTTGGCATCCAGGCCGTCGATGTCGGACAGGGTCTTGCCGCCCTCGCTGCGCTTCTTGACCTGGTAATGCTGGTTGGCCTGGCTGGCAACCTGTGGCAAGTGGGTCACGCACAGCACCTGGCGTTCCTGTCCCAGGCGCTTCAACAGGCGTCCCACGACCTCGGCCACGGCGCCGCCGATACCGCTGTCGACTTCGTCGAAGATCAGGGTCGGCACGCTGGTGGCGGCCGAAGCGATCACCGAGATGGCCAGCGAGATACGCGCCAGTTCCCCCCCCGAGGCCACCTTCGCCAACGGACGCGGTGCCACTCCGGCGTGACCGGCGACCAGAAATTCCACCTGTTCCAGGCCATACGCGGCCGGCTCGCCGACGTTGAGGGCGATCTCGAAACGACCACCAGCCATTGACAGGTCTTGCATGGCCGCAGTGACGGCCTCGCCCAATGCGGCGGCTGCCTTGGCACGCGCCTTGGACAATTTCTGCGCCAGGGCCAGGTAGGCGGCTTGCAGCTTGTCTTCCTGGGCGCGCAGGGCGTCGAGGTCGCTAGCATCGGCCAGTTGTTTCAACTGTTCGGAGAGCTTGCGATATTCCTCGGGCAATTCATCGGGCTGCACATGGAATTTGCGGGCGCTGGAATGAATCGCCTCCAGACGCTCTTCCACTTCCAGCAGGCGGGCTGGATCGAGCTCTACCCGCCCCAGGTAATCATTGAGCGCATACACGGCTTCCTGCAGCTGGATCTGCGCCGGCTCCAGGGCATCGAGCACGGGCTTGAGGGCGGTATCGACATCCACCAGCTTGCCCAGCTTCTGCGTGATCGAGGACAGTTGCGAGAGGATCGGCGACTCCGATTCGGAGATCACGCCCAGCGCTTCCTGCGCACCGCCGATCAGCGCTGCCGCATGCGACAGGCGGCTATGCTCGGTGCTGATGTCGGCCCACTCGCCGGGCTTGACGGCCAGTTTCTGCAACTCCGCCACCTGCCACTCCAGCCGCTCGCGCTCCAGCAGCACATTGCGGGCATCCAGCTCGAACTGCTCGCGTTGCCGTGCCAGCGCACGCCAGGTGCGATGGGCAGCGGCAACTTCACGCGCCTGCTCCAGCAGGCCGGCCTGGCTATCCAGCAACTGGCGCTGGGCATCGGCCTTCATCAGCGACTGGTGCGCATGCTGGCCGTGGATATCGACCAGCATTTCGCCGACCTCGCGCAATTGGCCAGCGGTGGCGGCGCTGCCATTGATGTAGGCCTTGCTGCGGCCGGCATTGTCGATCACCCGGCGCAGCAGCACGCCACCGTGCTCGTCGGCGAACTCATGCTCTTCCAGCCAGGCCTGGACCTCGGGCGTGGCGGTGAAATCGGCGCTGACATCGGCCTTGGGCGCACCCTCGCGCACCACGCTGGGGTCACCGCGCCCGCCCAGGGCGAGCGCCAGGGCATCGATCAGGATGGATTTGCCGGCGCCGGTTTCGCCGGTGAAGACGGAAAATCCGCGCGCGAATTCGAGCTCGATGGCATCGACAATCACAAAGTCGCGGATCGTTAAGGTACGCAGCATGGTGGTCTCGCAGCGGGTTGGACGGACAGGCCAGAAGAATGGAGCAAGCCGGCGTGCGCCGGCCGCGCTTATTGTAATCGGCCTTCTATCGAGGGGTATTCATTCCAGTGCAGCTTCTCGCGCAGGGTGTCGAAATAGCTCCAGCCCTGGGGATGCAGGAAGGTGATCTTGTGCGCCGAACGGCGGATCACGATGCGGTCGCCATGCAGCACGCTGGTGAGCGACTGCATGTCGAAGTTGGCGCTGACCTCGCGCCCGGAGACCACCTGGATCACGATCTCGCAGGAATCCGACAGCGTGATCGGGCGATTGGACAGCGAATGCGGCGAGATCGGCACCATCACGATGCCATGCAGGCTGGGGTGCAGGATGGGTCCACCGGCCGAGAGCGCATAGGCGGTCGAGCCCGTCGGAGTCGCCACGATCAGGCCGTCGGAGCGCTGGTTGTACATGAAGCGGCCATCGACCTCGACCCGCAGCTCGACCATGCCAGAGGTGGAACCCCGCGCCACCACCACATCGTTCAGGGCCAGGGCGCGGAAGATCTCACCGCCCTCGCGATAGACCCGTGCTTCCAGCAGCGAGCGCGACTCGGCCTCGACATTGCCTTCCAGCATTTCGGCCAGAGCCGGTATCATGCGGTCTTGCGCGATGTCGGTGATGAAGCCCAGGCGTCCCTGATTGATGCCGATCAGCGGTACGTTGTACGGTGCCAGCTGGCGCGCGATGCCCAGCATGGTGCCGTCGCCGCCGACCACGATGGCCACGTCCGCATGATGGCCGATCTGCTCGGGGGTCATGCTGTCGTAACCTTGCAGCGCGATGTTCTCGGCGGTCTCGGTCTCGAAGACCACGGTGTGGCCGTGCGACTCCAGGAACACGGCGATGTCCGACAAGATCTGCGCGATGCCGACGGCCTGGTACTTGCCGACGATGGCGACGGTTTTGGGTACGGCTGCCTGAACGGGTAATTTGATGGGCCACATGCTGCGGATTAGACCATAATTTGAGATGACATTGTAATGAAACCAAGCGCTTCCACCCTGCCTCCCCCGCCCATCGAAGCCGTCCTGTTCGACCTCGACGACACCCTGTGGGCCATCGAACCGGTACTCGTGCGCGCCGAAGGCCTGCTCTACGACTGGCTGCGCGAACACGCGCCGGCCGTAGCCGCCGCGCATACCGTGACCAGCCTGCGCGAGCGTCGCATGGCCCTGATGCAGACCGATCCCGTCTACCGCATCGACCTCTGGAAGTTGCGCCATACCGCACTCACCGAGGTCTTCGGCGAACACGACGTGGATCTGGCCCTGGTCGATCCGGCCATGGCCCTGTTCTCGGAGGCGCGCAGCACGGTCGCGCTGTTCGACGATGTGGAACCGGCACTGCAGCGCCTGAAAGGCAGGCTGACGCTGGGCTCGGTCTCCAATGGCTTCGCCGACCTGGAACGCATCGGACTGGCCGGCCACTTCGGCGTCTCCATCGCGGCCCACCGCTTCGGGCGCGCCAAGCCCGATCCGGCGATCTTCCATGCCGCCTGCGAAGCGCTGCAGGTGGCCCCCGGCGCCACGGTCTATGTCGGCGACGATCCCCTGCTGGATGTGCAGGGCGCGCAGCAGGCCGGCCTGCGCGCAGTGTGGATGAACCGCTTTGCGCGGACGCTGCCCGATGGCATCTACCCCGATGCCATCTGCCGCGATCTGCACGAGCTGCACGACTGGCTGGCGGCGCAGGCCTGAAGCTCCGGCTGGCACCAATTCACATCAGCCGTCATGTAGCTGTCACTCTTTGCATCATAAGCCGCTAGAATACGCATCATGCAACTCGATAACCGCGCCCGCACACTCCTGAAGGCCCTGGTCGAACGGTACATCGCCGACGGCCAGCCGGTGGGCTCGCGCGCCCTGTCGAAACTGTCCGGACTGGAACTGTCGCCGGCGACCATCCGCAACATCATGGCCGATCTGGAAGAGATGGGCTTCGTCGCCAGTCCGCACACCTCGGCCGGACGGGTGCCGACGCCGCGCGGCTACCGCATGTTCGTCGATACCCTCCTGACCGTCGAGGCGATCGACGAAAGCGCGCTGGAAGGCCGCTTGCAGGCCCGCCTGCAGCACAGCGCCTCGCCGCAGAAGATCATCACCAATGCCGCCCAGGTACTGTCTTCGCTGTCGCAGTTTGCCGGGGTGGTGATGACGCCCAAGCGCGAATCGGCGTTCCAGCAGATCGAATTCCTGCGGCTGTCGGAAAAGCGCATCCTGCTGGTGATCGTGGACCAGGGCGGCGATGTACAAAACCGCATGCTGCTCACCGAGGTCGATTACACCCCCAGCCAGCTGATCCAGGCCGCCAACTACATCAACCAGCATTACGCCGGCCAGTCCTTCGACCAGGTGCGCCTGCGTCTGCAAGGCGAGCTGCGCCAGTTGCGCGATGACATGACCGTGCTCATGCAGGCCGCCGTGGAAGCCGGCAGCGACGCCATGAGCGAGGAAGCCGACAACAACGTGGTCATCTCCGGCGAGCGCAACCTGCTGTCGGTGACCGACCTGTCCTCCAACATGAATTCGTTGCGTCGCCTGTTCGACATGTTCGAGCAGAAGACCGGCCTGCTGCAGCTGCTGGATGTGTCCAGCAAGGCCACGGGCGTACAGATCTTCATCGGTGGCGAATCGCAACTGGTACCGATGGACGACATGAGCATCGTGACCGCCCCCTATGAAGTCAACGGGCGCATCGTCGGCACCCTGGGCGTGATCGGCCCGACCCGCATGGCCTACGAGCGCGTCATCCCCATCGTCGACATCACCGCCAAGCTGCTCTCCAGCGCGCTGAGCCAGCACTGACCGGACGCTACCGGCGCCCGGCGCCAGGTTGTGCAGCACGAACGAAAAAAAGCCACGTGTGTCGTCACGTGGCTTTTTTTTGCTGCCCTTCTACTGCGCTTTCCCTGCATATTCTTTGCAAAGGATTACCTCCGCAAAAAATGTGCAGGGAAGGAGGCTGATTACTTCTTCAGCTTCTTGCAGTTCTTGCAATGTCCATACAGCGCCAGGGCGTGGTCGGCGATTTCGAAACCATGTTCCTGGGCAATCTTGAGCTGACGCTTCTCGATCTCGGCATCGAAAAATTCCTCGACCTTGCCGCAGTCCAGACAGACCAGATGGTCATGGTGCGAACCTTCGTTCAGCTCGAAGACGGCCTTGCCGGTCTCGAAGTGATTGCGCTGGAGCAGGCCGGCCTGCTCGAACTGGGTCAGCACGCGGTAGACGGTGGCCAGGCCCACGTCCAGATTGTCGGACAGCAATTGTTTGTAGACGTCTTCGGCGCTCAGGTGGCGCACTGAGGTGTTCTGGAAGATTTCCAGGATCTTCAGGCGAGGCAGCGTGGCCTTCAGGCCGCTGGCCTTCAGTTCGGATGGATTGTTCGGCATGGTAGAGTGGGTTCCCGGTTTTTACTGGTCTCAAACAGGCGCGCTGGTCCGCTGGGAGGGCCTGGGGACCGCTCCGGCCGGGCTGGTGGGACAGCCTTTTACGCCCGGAACGCACTCATGCCTATTTAAGAAGTAAGTTCTAGCTTATCATATAGCGCTTTAGGCTCATGGCTCAACCCGGTTGAAAACTTTATGCGCATGCTTTCCCGAATGAAGTCCCGTCATCAAACCGCCGCAATCGGCGTCGTCGCGGCGCTGGCCCTGCTGGCTGGCTGTTCCTCGACCAAGTCGCCCGAGCAGGCGGCCCCGACCGACACCTCGGGCGTGAAGGTGACCGGCAAGAGCAACAGCCTGTTCGGCTTCCTCAAGCCCTATCGCATCGACATCCAGCAAGGCAATTTCGTCTCCAAGGAAATGGTGGCGCAACTGCGCCCCGGCCTGACCCGCGACCAGGTGCGCTTCGTGCTGGGCACGCCGCTGCTGACCGACATGTTCCACTCCAATCGCTGGGATTATGATTTCCGCCTGGCCAAAGGCAATGGCGAAATCATGACCAGCCGGGTCTCGGTCTTCTTCAAGGATGACCTGCTGGATCACGTCGAAGGCGGCGAGAACCTGCCCACCGAAAGCGAATACCTGACCCTGATCACCGATGCCAAGGTCGGCGCCAAGGCCAGCTTCGGCGGTGACAAGGACAAGGCGGACAGCGACGTCAAACCGGCTTCGCCCGTGGCGCCCTCCTCGGCCACCGGCAAGTAATATCTGTATCCCGTCATCCGTCATTCCGAGTTTCCCATGACCGCATTGAATATCGCAGTAGCCGGCGCCTCCGGGCGCATGGGCCGCATGCTGATCGAAGCCATCCTCAACGCCGACGACCTCAAGCTCTCCGGCGCCCTCGATACCTCCAGCGCACCGGCCATCGGCACCGATGCCGGCCTGTTCCTGGGCAAGACCACCGGCGTGGTCATCGAATCCGACCTGGCCCGTGGCCTGGCCGGCGCTGACGTGCTGATCGATTTCACCCGCCCCGAAGGCACACTGAAACATCTGGAGTTCTGCGCTGCGCATGGCGTCAAGGTGGTCATCGGCACCACCGGCTTCGAGGCCGAAGGCAAGGCCGCCATCGCCGAATTCGCCCAAAAGACCGCCGTCATGGCCGCGCCCAACATGAGCGTGGGTGTCAACGTGACCCTCAAGCTGCTGGAACTGGCTGCCAAGAATTTCTCGCACGGCTACGACATCGAGATCATCGAGGCGCACCATCGCCACAAGGTCGATGCCCCCTCCGGCACCGCCCTGAAGATGGGCGAGGTCATCGCCGATGCGCTGGGCAAGAAGCTCGACGACGTCGCCGTCTACGCCCGAGAAGGCGTCACCGGCGAGCGCGATCCGTCCTCCATCGGCTTTGCCACCGTGCGCGGTGGTGACATCATCGGCGAGCACACCGTGCTGTTCGCCGGCATCGGCGAACGCATCGAGATTGCGCACAAGTCGTCCAGCCGCGTCTCGTATGCCATGGGCAGCCTGCGCGCCGCGCGCTTCCTGGCTGGCAAGGAGAGCGGTCTGTACGACATGCAGGACGTGCTGGGCTTCAAGTAAGCCTGGCCCGGAACCACAGGAAATGCCCGACGCTGCCGCGCCCCACCAGGTCCGGCAGCGAATTTTTTTGGGGCAGGCCGCTCCAAGTGACAGCCCCCCTTGATTGCTTCCGATTGACCCCTTGCCGCGCTGGCGCGGCGCTTTCCCGAAAGAACGCAATATGGAACCGAACGTTGGATTTGCCCACTACTGGGCGCAAGGCGATGCCGTTTCCCACTCCGTCGCCTATCTGCTGCTGATCATGTCGATCGCCAGCTGGTACTACATCCTTTCCAAGGCCTGGGCCGCCTGGCGCATCCGCCGTGGCAGCAACGCCCTGGAACAGTTCTGGCAGGCCCCCACCCTGGCCGATGCCACCGGCGCCATGCAGCGGCTCGACAGTGAGCAGATCTACAGTCCCATGGCCGAGCGCGCCGCCGAAGCCGCCGACATCGGCACCCGCCAGCAAGGCACGCCCTCGCTGAACGCCGCCACCGACCCCGGCGAACTGATCACCCGCACCCTGCGACGCGAAATCAACCGTGTCTCGGCCCGCCTGGAACGCGGCCTGACGCTGCTGGCCTCGGTCGGCTCCACGGCCCCCTTTGTCGGCCTGTTCGGCACCGTCTGGGGCATCTACCACGCGCTGGTGGCCGTCTCGGCCAGCGGCACGGTACAGATCGACAAGGTCGCCGGCCCCGTCGGCGAGGCCCTGATCATGACCGCACTGGGGCTGCTGGTGGCAATTCCGGCGGTGCTGGCCTACAACGCCTTCACCCGCATCAACCGCGTGGTGCTGGCCGAACTCGACGGCTTCGCCCACGACCTGCACGCCTATCTCACCACCGGCGAACGCGTCGGCGGCATGCGCAAGCACTGACCCCCGGGAGCCCATCATGAGTTTCGGCGGATTCAACGACAACCAGAACTCGGCCCCGATGGCCGACATCAACGTCACTCCGATGGTGGACGTGATGCTGGTACTGCTGGTGATCTTCATCATCACCGCGCCCATGTTCACCCACGCCCTCAAGCTGGACCTGCCCACCGCGCAGTCGGCGCCGGCACCGGAAAAACCGGAAACCATCACCCTCGGCATCGACGCCGCCGGCAAGCTGTACTGGAACGACCAGCCGGTCAGCGAAGAGGAAATGGACAGCCGCCTGGCCGACGCCGCCGGCAAGAAGCCGCAGCCCGAGCTGCAGCTGCGCGCCGACAAGTCGACCCGCTACCAGACCATTGCCGAGGTGATGTCGGCCGCGCAGTCTGCCGGCCTGACCAAGCTGGGCTTCGTCACCGACCCCAAGACCGGCGGCAAGGTGCACGCCAACGCCAACTGAAAGAGATAGCACATGGCCACCGTAACACTGGCGGGCGACCGCATCACCGACTGGGAGAGCTTCCACACCGAGAGCGCGCAAGCCTTCGGCTTTCCCGATTTCTATGGCCGCAACATGAATGCCTGGGTGGATTGCCTGTCCTACCTGCGCGATGACGAAGGCATGTGCAAGTTCAAGCTCAAGCCCAAGGAAATGTTGACCATCGAGATCAGCCACAGCGCCGAGTTGCATCAGCGCCTGCCGGACCTGGTCGAGGATGTGGAATTCTGCTGCACGGCCATCAATGACCGCTGCGAGGATTATGACGAACCGCCGGTGATCGCACTGATCTGGAAGTAGATCGGCGTTATTGACTTATCTTTTGCATTGCATCGGCCGGATGGATTGATCTGCTACAGAGATCAATCCATCCGGCCTCTTTAATCGAGCTTAGTCGACTGCAATCGACTGCAATCGACTTCAATCGATCAGTTCATCGCCGTCATAGAACGGATACGGCCCGTCGAACTCGCCGATGAATGCCGTATGGCTCACCAGGCTGCGCGCCTGCGCATCCCACCAATGCAACTGGTAGCCCGGTGGCTCCATCACGAAGCAGGACGGCGCCTGCGGATCCAGGTCCAGCTGCACCTGATGTGACACCCCGGGACACGTGCTCGCCAGCGTGCCAGCGAAACGCCGCTGGATGGAACGATGCAGGTGACCGCACAGGATGCGCTCCACCTGCGGGTGCTTCTTTACCACCGCTTCCAGCATCTGCGGATTGATCAACCCCATGTCATCCATGTGACCGATCCCGGTGGTAAACGGTGGGTGGTGCATGGCGATCACGGTGGGCCGCTCCGGCTGCTGCGCCAGCACCTCATCAAGCCACTGCATGCTCTGCGCCGACAACTCGCCACCGCTGGCACGCGGGATCACCGTATCGAGCGCCACGATGCGCACCGGATAATCCTCGACCACATACTCGATGCGCTCGCCGCCCTGCTGCAGATAGGCATGCTCGGGAAAGGCCGCCCGCAGCGCGTTGCGTTCATCGTGGTTGCCCGGCAGCAGGTAGTAGGGCATCGTCAGCGGCGCCAGCAGCTCGCGCAGGCAGGCATATTCGGACGGCTTGCCGAAGTCCACCAGGTCGCCGGTGATGACCAGCACATCCGGGCGCTGCTGCAAGCCATTGACCTGCGCCACGCAACGACGCAGGCTCTCGGCGGTATCGACCACCCGGTACGACTTCCTGCCATCGGTCTTGATGTGCAGATCGGAAATCTGTCCCAGTATCATGCATTCTCCTTCACGGCGGCGGGCGCCATCTTCACCAGGGCCTCCGCCGGCACCCGCAGGGCGATCTGCTGCCCTGCCTCCCACCAGCCACGGCGGCTGGTCTCGGCGATGACCGGACGCTCCGTCCCGATCTCGATTTCAAAGCGGGTGCGGTCACCCAGGAAAAAGGTATTGATCAGCTTGCCACGCAGGCATTGCGCATCGGCATCGGTGATATCAACCACCTGCACATCCTCCGGCCGGAACATCGCCCACGCCGGCTGGCCCTGCCGTGTCGCATCCGCGGATTGCCCGGCATCGGGCAAGGGCAGGCTGCCGCTGGGCAGCAACAATCTATCTCCGGAAACGATACCTTGCACGCGATTCATCGCACCGATGAAATCGGCCACGAAGTCATTGGCAGGATGATAGTAGATCTCCTTGGGCGTGCCGATCTGCGATATCTTGCCGCGCTCCATCACCACGATGCGGTCGCCCAGCGCCATCGCCTCACCCTGGTCGTGGGTGACGTAGATGGCGGTGATGCCCAGGCTGCGCAAGAGCTTGTTGAGGTCGCTGCGCACTGCTTCGCGCAGCTTGGCGTCGAGTGCTGTCAGCGGTTCGTCCAGCAGTAGCACGCGTGGCTCCATCGCCAGCGCCCGGGCCAGTGCCACGCGCTGCTTCTGACCACCGGAAAGCTGGTCCACGCGGCGATGCGACAGGCCCTGCAGATGGACCATCTCAAGCAACTTCTCCACGCGCTCGGCGCGCTCACCGGCCGGGATCTTGCGGATCTTCATGCCGTAGGCGATGTTCTCGCCCACGCTCATGTTGGGGAACAGCGCATAGTTCTGGAACACCATGCCCACGCCGCGCTTTTCGATCGGCAGCGCGGTCACGTCATCCTCGCCGAACAGGACACGGCCACCCTCATCGGGAAATTCCAGGCCGGCGATCATGCGCAGCGTGGTGGTCTTGCCGCAGCCGGACGGGCCGAGCAGCACCAGGGTCTCACCGGGATGGATTTCCAAGTCCAGCGGCTGCAGCGCCCGCGTGCCGTTGGCGAAGGACTTGGCACACTGGTGTAGGCGGATGGAAACGGCTTCTTTCTTGGATTTCATAGACTGACTTTCTTGCGTGTTGCCTGGGTCGCCCACTGCATGCCGATCAGGAGCGGAATGATCATGAAAAAGAAGATCAGCGTATAGGCCGATCCCACCTCCAGCCGCATCGATGCATAGGCATCGGCCAGGCCCACCGGCAGGGTCTGGGTCAGCGGCGTGTGCAACATCCAGGTGATATTGAATTCACCGATCGAGAGGGTCACCACCATCAGCGCGCCGGCCAGGATGCCCGAGGCCGCATTGGGGATCACGATGCCGAAGAAACGACGCATACGTCCCGCTCCCAGGCTGGCAGCGGCTTCTTCCAGCTGCGCCAGTTGCGAGGACTGCATCACTGCCAGCACCGGGCGCACCATGAAGGGCAGCGTGAACAGCACGTGGCCCACCAGGATGAAGAAGATGCTGGCGCGGAACTGGCGATACTGTCCATAGGCCATGATCAGCGCCAGCGCGGTGGCCAGGCCGGGCACCGCCACCGGCATCATCAGCAACTCCTCGATCACCCGTGCCAGGCGGCTATGCCCGCCGCGATAGCGCGCCAGCATATAGGCCAACGGCACCCCGGCCACCAGCGTCACCGCCAGGCAGGCCAGCGCGATGAACAGCGAGCGCCAGATGGTGGGCTGGTACATCTCCCACACCTGGGCCACCCAGCGCAGCGTGAGTCCGCTGGACAGGCCCACGAAGAAATTCTCGGTGACGCCGGCCAGCATCGACAGCACCACCGGTACCACCAGGAAAGCGCACACCAGCAAGGTAAAGGCCAGTTGTACGTAAAAGCGCATTCGGTTCTGCATCATTGTTCCTTGCCCGCCTCAAGCCGCAGCGGCCACGCCACTACCGGTGAGCGAGCGCGCCAGGGCCAGCATGGCCCAGGTGATCAGGCCCAGCACGATGGACAGCGAGGCCGCCGTGGCGAAGTTGGCGTAACCGGTAAATTCGTTGTAGATGGTCATGGGCAGCACATCGATATTGGCAGCCAGGGTGAAGGCCGTACCGAAGGCGCCGACGCTGGTGGCAAAGCAGATCGCTCCCGAGGAGACCAGGGCCGGCAGCAGCGCCGGCAACACCACGTGCAGCAGTACCTGCCAGGGTCTTGCCCCCAGCGAGCGGGCCGCCTCTTCCAGCGAGGGATCGAGTTTCTCGGCCGCCGCCACCACCGTCAGGATCACCCGCGGAATGGAGAAATACAGGTAGCCGAGGAACAGCCCCGCCAGCGAATACGCAAACACCAGCGATTCACCGAACAGCCAGTTGGTGAAGCCGCCGATGATGCCCTGACGCCCGGCCAGCATGATCACCATGAAGCCGACCACCACGCCGGGAAACGCCAGCGGGAAGGTCAGCATGGCCAGCAGGACCGACTGGCCGGCAAAGCGGTTGCGCTGCAGGAACAAGCCCACCATCACCGAGATCGCCAGCGTGACCAGGGTCACCACCGCCGACAACGCCAGTGTGGACAAGAGGCTGGCAAAGTAATGGCGGTTGGTCAGTACCGACAGATAGGCCATGGCACCGTCCGGGCCCGACGCGCCGACCCCGACCAGGCGCGCCATCGGCAACAGCCAGAAGGCGCAGAACAGAGTCAGGCCCGGCGCGGCAAACCACAGCCACACGCCGTTGCCGGCGCTGCGTACGCGGGGTGCAGCGGGCGTTGCGGGCGCTGCGGAAATAGCGGTCTTCATGCTTGCTCCTGCGTCCTGCATTTATCGCACTTCAGCCAGGTAGCGCTCGCCGAACTTGCGCTGCGCTTCAGCCATCTTGCCGTAGTCGACCGACTTGGCGCGAGCGTAGTCGGATGCCGGCAGGAAGCGCGATTCGGCTTCCTTGGACATGGCCGCGGCACGCACCGGACGCAGATAGGCGTTGGCCCAGATGGCCTGGCCCTGGTCCGACAGCAGGAAGTCCAGCACCTTCTTGGCCTCGGCCTGGTGCGGCGCGTTCTTCACCAGCGACACCACGTAGGGCACGGTCACGGTGCCTTCGGTGGGGATCACGAAAGCGACGTTGGCGTGGTCCTTGTACTTGGCGCGATAGGCGTCGAAGTCATAGCCCAGCAGGATCGGAATCTCCCCCGAGATCAGGCGCGCATAGGAGGTCTGCTTGGGCACGATGGGCTGGTTCTTCTGCAGGTTCTTGAAGAAGCCGATGGCCGGCGAGAAGTCATCCAGCGTGCCGCCCAGGGCCTGGTTGATCGCCACCGCGCCGACGTAGCCGACGAAGGCCGAGGCCGGGTCCAGGTAGCCGATCAGGCCCTTGTATTCCGGCTTCTGCAGGTCAGCCCAGGACTTGGGGACCGGCTTGCCCTTGAGGGCGTCGACGTTGACCATGATGCCCATGGTGCCGGAGTGGATGGTGAACCAATAGCCGTCCGGGTCCTTCAGGCCATTGGGAATGTCGTTCCAGTGGGCCGGCTTGTAGGCGGCTACCAGATCCTTGTTCTTGGCTTCGATGCCGAAGGACACACCCAGGTAGGTGAAGTCGGCCACCGGGCTGGCCTTTTCGGCCGTCAGCTGAGCCAGGGCCTGGCCGCTGTTCTTGTTGTCGGGCGGCACGGTGACGCCGGTCTTGTCCTTGATCGCCTTGATCTGGGCGGCCCAGTCGGCCCACTCCGGCGGACAGTTGTAGCAGATCGCGGTCTGGGCAGAAGCAGCGACGGAGGCCGACAGCAACAGGACGCCGGCAGCGGTTTGAATAACACGTTTCAGGAACATGTCAGATCCTTTCCTAGAGGTTGAACAACGAAAGCACGACAGATTGAGAAAAAATTCAGGACAAATTCAGGACAAAGAGCGCGCAGCCGGCGGTGCCACCGATCCCCCCTTCCGCAGCACATGCGGCAGGATGTGACGCAGGGCCGGCTGGGCGGACTGCGGGGACTGCGATGACGGACCCTCGGCAGCCGTCGGCACGGCGCGCTCGATGGCTTCCACCAGCGTGCGCAGTGCGACATCGCCGATGCGCTCGGAGGGTTGCACCACGCTGGCCAGTACGGGTGCCATCAGGGCGCCGACCGGGATGCCGTCGAAGCCCATTACCGAGATATCCCCCGGCACCTGCAGGCCCAGCGCGCGCAGGTCGCGCATGGCGCTCAGGGCCAGCAGATCGTTGGAGCAGAACAGCGCGGTCGGACGCTGCAGCGGGTCGGCCATCATCTGCTGGTAGTCGGTGGCGGCGGTGAGGGTATGGCGCTCCACCTCGATGGCCGGCAGCGGCGCCAGGCCGGCCGCCTGCATCGCATCGAGGTAACCGTAGTAGCGCTGCATGGCGCGGTCCGAGGCGTTGAAGCGGCCCGACAGCATCTGGATGCGCCGGTGACCCAGACCGATCAAATGGGCCACCGCGTCACAGGCGGCGGCGCGGTTGTCCACCGAGACCGAGGCGCGATGCGTCATCGGCGCAGCGCTGGCCAGCTGGTTATAGGTCAGTACGAAGGGAATCCGTTCGCGCTCCAGCAGGTCCAGCGTGGCATTGGAACCGGCATCGGCCACCGTCAGGATCACCCCGTCCACCCGGTGCCCCAGCAACAGCTCGACCGCCGCCGACTCTTCCTCGGGCAGGTACTCGGTGGTGGTGAACATGACCGAGTAATCCAGCGCGCGCGCCGCCAGTTCGATGCCCTGCAGGCACTGGGCGAAGACGGTATTGGACAGCGTCGGCACCACCACCCCCACGGTGCGCGAATTGCCGGCCCGCAGGTTGCGGCCGGTGAAGTTGGGTCGAAAACCCAGTTCGGCGATGCTGCGATGGATCTTCTCGGCCGTTTCCGCGCTCACCGAGCCGGGCTTGTTGAGCAGGCGGGAGACCGTGGCGATGGAGACGCCAGCCAGATGGGCAACTTGTTTGATGGAAGGACGCACGACGGCACCAGGGGGCGAATGAAAACGATTTCATGATGCCGTCTGATTGTGACGACCTCATGACCATGCGCGGTCTCAAACGCCGGCGCCAAATTCGTCGGTGTTACCGTAAAAAAATAGCTTTTTCGCAATTTTTCGATATTTGATGAGAACAAATTCGAGAACCAACATCGCCCGGCGTGAAGATGGTTTCATATGCCTGCTCGACGAACAACGCCGACTACAGCCACGCGAATCCAGCCGATCCGTCCCCCCTGACCGGCCGGATGCACGTAGCTGCGGTCCCTGATGCCGCCCTGCTCTGGCACAGGGATCTTTGCCCGCCTCTGGCTTTTTCCGTGGAGGCGGGCTTTTTTGTTTCCCATTGGAAAATGCTCCGGCATGCGCTTCCCACGCTTGCCCGGTGCAGACTGCGTCGACGGGGTGGCGAGCCGGTATAATGCAGGGTTTCGAATTGCACTCCCTTCCCAACCGAATCCCATCCGTATCAGCCCGTCATGCAAGATAAATACAGCCCAGCCGAAGTCGAACAGTCCGCACAGCAGCACTGGAACGCCATCGACGCCTACAAGACCGTCGAAAACGCCCGTGACAAGCAAGGCCGCGACAAGAAGAAGTTCTACGCCTGCTCGATGCTGCCCTACCCCTCCGGCAAGCTGCACATGGGCCACGTGCGCAACTACACCATCAACGATGTGATGTACCGCTACCTGCGCATGAACGGCTACAACGTCCTGATGCCGATGGGCTGGGACGCCTTCGGCATGCCCGCCGAGAACGCCGCCATGGCCAATGGCGTGCCACCGGCGCAGTGGACCTATTCCAACATCGACTACATGAAGTCGCAGATGCAGTCCATGGGCCTGGCCATCGACTGGTCGCGCGAGATGACCGCCTGCCGTCCCGAGTATTACAAGTGGAACCAGTGGATGTTCCTGAAGATGCTGGAGAAGGGCATCATCTACAAGAAGACCGGCACCGTGAACTGGGACCCGATCGACCAGACCGTGCTGGCCAACGAGCAGGTCATCGATGGCCGTGGCTGGCGCTCGGGTGCGGTGATCGAAAAGCGCGAAATCCCGATGTACTACGCCCGCATCACCGACTACGCCGACGAACTGCTGGAACACGTCGAGACCAAGCTGCCCGGCTGGCCCGAGCGCGTGCGCCTGATGCAGGCCAACTGGATCGGCAAGTCCACCGGCGTGCGCTTTGCGTTCCCGCATGAGATCAAGGACGCCAGCGGCCAGTTGATCAACGACGGCAAGCTGTTCGTCTTCACCACCCGCGCCGACACCATCATGGGCGTGACCTTCTGTGCGGTGGCCCCGGAACATCCTCTGGCCACCCTCGCGGCCGAGAACAACCCGGACCTGCAAGCCTTCATCGCCGAGTGCAAGCAAGGCAGCGTCATCGAAGCCGACATGGCGACGATGGAAAAGAAGGGCATGCCCACCGGCCTGTACGTCACCCACCCGCTGACCGGCGAGAAGGTCGAGGTCTGGGTCGGCAACTACGTGCTCATCACCTACGGCGACGGCGCCGTGATGGGCGTGCCGGCGCACGACGAGCGCGACTTCGCCTTCGCCCGCAAGTACGACCTGCCGATCAAGCAGGTCATCGGCGTGGAAGGCAAGACCTACTCCACCGACGCCTGGGAAGAATGGTATGGCGACAAGGAAGCCGGCAAGACCATCGCCTCCGGCAAGTACGATGGCCTGGGTTATCAGGCGGCCGTGGATGCCGTAGCCGCCGACCTGGCCGCACAGGGAATGGGCGAAAAGAAGGTCACCTTCCGCCTGCGCGACTGGGGCATCTCGCGCCAGCGCTACTGGGGCACGCCCATCCCCATCATCCACTGCCCGGATTGCGGCGACGTGCCGGTGCCTGAAAAGGACCTGCCGGTAGTGCTGCCGGAAGACTGCGTACCGGACGGCAGCGGCAATCCCCTGAACAAGCATGAGCAATTCCTCAAGGTCGACTGCCCCCAATGCGGCAAGCCGGCCCGTCGCGAAACCGACACCATGGACACCTTCGTGGACTCGTCCTGGTACTACATGCGCTATACCTCGCCGGGCAGCAACGATGCCATGGTCGATTCCCGCAACGATTACTGGATGCCCATGGACCAGTACATCGGCGGCATCGAACACGCCGTGCTGCACCTGCTGTATGCGCGCTTCTGGACCAAGGTCATGCGCGACTTCGGCCTGGTCAAGTTCGACGAACCCTTCACCAACCTGTTGACGCAGGGCATGGTCTTGAACGAGACCTACTATCGCGAAGAAGCCTCCGGCAAGAAGCTCTGGATCAACCCGGCCGATGTGGAACTGACCTTCGACGACAAGGGCCGCCCGGTCTCGGCGATCCTCAAGGCCGATGGCCAGCCGGTGGAAATCGGCGGCACCGAGAAGATGTCCAAGTCCAAGAACAACGGCATCGACCCGCAAGCCCAGATCAACCAGTACGGCGCCGACACCGCCCGCCTGTTCACCATGTTCGCCTCGCCGCCGGAGCAGACCCTGGAATGGTCGGGTGCCGGCGTGGAGGGTGCCAACCGCTTCCTGCGCCGCGTGTGGGCCTTCGGCTACAACAATGCCGCGCGCATCGGCGCTGCCGGCGCCATTGATATCGCCCAACTGGACGACGGCCTCAAGACCCTGCGCCGCGAAGTGCACAAGGTGCTGCAACAGGCCGACAACGACTTCAAGCGCATCCAGTACAACACCGTGGTCTCGGCCTGCATGAAGATGCTCAACACGCTGGAAGCCGCCAAGCCCGCCGCCGGTGCGGCCGGTGACGCCGTGCTGGCAGAGTGCTTCTCGATCTTCCTGCGCGTGCTCAATCCGGTGGCGCCGCACATCACCCACGTGCTGTGGCAGCAACTGGGCTATGCCGCCGTCCAGGGCGACATCCTCGACGCCGACTGGCCGCAGGTGGATGCGGCCGCCCTGGAACAGAGCGAGCTCAAGCTGGTGGTGCAGGTCAACGGCAAGCTGCGTGGCGAGGTGACGGTTCCCAAGGATGCCGACAAGGCCGCCATCGAAGCCGCCGCCCTGGCCAATGAGGATGTGAAGAAATTCCTCACCGGCGCCCCCAAGAAGGTGATCGTGGTGCCCGGCAAGCTGGTCAACATCGTCGCCTGATCCGGCCCAACCCAACCGACGGAACCCCATGCACGCTCAAGTCCAAATCAAGCGTTTCCAACAATGGCTGCTGATGGCCCTCGCCGCCGTGATGCTCACGGCCTGCGGCTTCCACATGCGCGGCGCGGCCGACCTGCCCTTCAAGACCATCTATCTAGGCTTTGGTCCCAACTCCGCCGTCGGTGTGGAACTCAAGCGCAACATCGAGGCCAGCGGCGCCAAGGTGGTCTCCGACGCCAAGGATGCCGAAGCCAATCTGAAGGTGTTGGCCGACTCCCGCGATCGCCAGGTGTTGACCTTGAACACCAACGGCCGCGTACGTGAATATGCACTGTTCCAGCGCTTCACCTTCTCCGTCACCGACCCCAAGGGGGTGGTGATGATCCCGCCCACGGCCATCACCCTGCGTCGCGTCATCACCTATG
The DNA here is from genome assembly GCF_015767275.1 of Herbaspirillum sp. AP02. GTDB lineage: Bacteria > Pseudomonadota > Gammaproteobacteria > Burkholderiales > Burkholderiaceae_D > Herbaspirillum. The sequence goes on along the minus strand of NZ_JADWMY010000002.1, from coordinate 149,867 downwards.
ACGAGAACCAGGAACTGGCCAAGCAGGCCGAGGAAGCGCTGCTCTACCGCGACATGCAGTCCGACCTGGTGCAGCAGATCCTGCGTCGCCTGGCGGCCTCGAAGTCGGCCATCAGCACCGAGAAGGCGCAGTCGGATTCCTGATCCGGCCACGCACATTGCCATGCAACTGCGCCACGACTCCCTGGACGCTCATCTCGGCAAATCGCTGGCGGGACTCTACGTGATCGCCAGCGACGAGCACCTGCTGGCGCTGGAAGCGGCCGACAAGATCCGCCGCAGCGCCCGCGCCAATGGCTACACCGAGCGCGAAGTGCTGGTGGTGGAGCGCAGCTTCAAGTGGGGCGAACTACTGGCGGCCAACCAGTCGCAATCGCTGTTCGGCGACAAGAAGCTGATCGAACTGCGCATCCCCACCGGCAAGCCCGGCAAGGATGGTGGCCAGGCCCTGCAGGACTACGCCGCCAATCTCTCGCCCGACAACCTCACCATCATCAGCCTGCCCAAGCTGGACTGGGCCACGCAGAAGGCGGCCTGGGTCGGCGCCCTGCAGCAGGCGGCGGTGTACATCGATATCCCGCTGGTGGAGCGCGCCCAGTTGCCGGGCTGGATCGGCAACCGCCTGGCCGCCCAGCAGCAGAGCGCCGACCGCCCCTGCCTGGACTTCATCGCCGACCGCGTGGAAGGCAACCTGCTGGCCGCGCACCAGGAAATCCAGAAGCTGGCCTTGCTCTACCCGGCCGGCAAGCTCGGTTTCGAACAGGTACAGGACGCCGTGCTCAACGTGGCCCGCTACGATGTCTTCAAGCTCAACGAAGCCATGCTCTCCGGCGACATCGCCCGACTCACGCGCATGATGGACGGTCTGAAGGGCGAAGGCGAAGCCCTGCCGCTGGTCTTGTGGGCGGTGACCGAGGAAATCCGCACGCTCCTCAAGCTCAAGTCCGGCATGGCCCAGGGCAAGCCCGTGGGCGCGCTGCTCAAGGAATACCGTATCTGGGGTCCGCGTGAACGACTAATGGAACCGGCCCTGCGGCGCATCAGCCTGGCCGCGCTGGAACAGGCCCTGCAGGAAGCTGCCCTGGTGGACCGCATGGTCAAGGGCCTGCGTGCCCGCGCCTTTGCCGGCGACCCGTGGGACGCCCTGCTGCAACTGGGACTGAAACTGGCCCGCGGGCACTGAGCGGCGAATAGCCCCACCGAGAGCAAGCAACACAGACACACCAACACGGCCGCGCCCATCGCGCACCGGAGGAACCCGAATGGAAAACATCGAACTCTACATGAACCGCATCGGCCAGCAGGCCCGTGCCGCCTCGCGTGCCATGGCGCGTGCCGATACCGCCGCCAAGAACCAGGCGCTGCTGCTGATCGCCGCCGCCATCCGTCGCGATGCGGACGCCCTGCGCGCCGCCAATACGCTGGACCTCGATGCGGCCCGCGCCAATGGTCTGGCCGAGGCCATGCTGGACCGCCTGACGCTGTCCGACAAGGCCATCGCCACCATGGCCGAAGGCCTGGAGCAGATCGCCTCCCTGCCCGACCCCATCGGCGAGATCAGCAACATGAAATACCGCCCCACCGGCATCCAGGTCGGCCAGATGCGTGTGCCCCTGGGCGTGATCGGCATCATCTACGAAGCCCGCCCCAACGTCACCGTGGACGCCGCCGGCCTGTGCATCAAGAGCGGCAATGCCACCATCCTGCGCGGCGGTTCCGAAGCCATCCATTGCAACCAGGCGCTGGCCAAGCTGGTGAAAGAAGGTCTCGCCGGTGCCGGCCTGCCGGAAGATGCGGTGCAGGTGGTCGAGACCACCGACCGCGCCGCCGTCGGTGTACTCATCACCATGCAGGAGTATGTGGACGTCATCGTGCCGCGTGGCGGCAAAGGCCTGATCGAACGCCTGATCAAGGAAGCCAAGGTCCCCATGATCAAGCACCTGGACGGCATCTGCCACGTCTACATCGACGACAAAGCAGACACGCGCAAGGCGCTGGACGTGGCCTTCAACGCCAAGTGCCATCGCTACGGCACCTGCAACACCATGGAAACCCTGCTGGTGTCACGCAACATCGCCGCCGCCGTCTTGCCACCGCTGGCCGAACTGTATCGCGTCAAGGAAGTGGAGCTGCGCTGCGACGCCGAAGCCGCCGAGATCCTGGCCGACTACCCGCTGCTGAAGGCCGCCACCGAAGAAGACTGGGACACCGAATACCTGGCCCCGATCCTGGCCGTGAAGGTCGTGGCCGACATGGACGAAGCCATCGATCACATCAACCGCCACTCCTCGCAGCACACCGACAGCATCATCACCGAGGACTACACCCGCGCCATGCGCTTCCTGCGCGAAGTCGATTCGGCCTCGGTCATGGTCAATGCCTCGACCCGCTTTGCCGATGGTTTCGAATACGGCCTGGGTGCCGAGATCGGCATCTCCAACGACAAGCTGCACGCGCGCGGCCCGGTCGGCCTGGAAGGCCTGACCTCGCTGAAGTACGTGGTGCTGGGCCAGGGCCAGGTACGCCAGTAATCGACGACTTCAACGCCAAGGAAAGCCATGCTCTGGATCAAAGCCCTGCACATCGTCTTCATCGCCTCCTGGTTCGCCGGCCTGTTCTATCTGCCGCGCATCTTCGTGAACCTGGCACAGGAGACCGACCTGGTCTCGCGCGAACGCCTGCTGGGCATGGCGCGTCGGCTGTACCGCTTCACCGGCATGACCGCGCTGGTGGCGCTGGTCCTGGGCGCGTGGCTGCTGGCCATCACCTGGCAATTCTGGAAAGGCCCGGGCAACGGCTGGCTGCATGCCAAGCTGTTCCTGGTGGTGCTGGTGATCGGCTATCACCACGCCTGCGGCTCCCTGCTCAAGAAGTTCGAGCACGGCAAGAATACCCGCAGTCACGTCTGGTTCCGCTGGTTCAATGAAGTCCCGGTGCTGCTGATGCTGGCCATCGTGATCCTGGTCGTCGTCAAGCCGTTCTGATATCCCCAAGCCACGTACGTCTCACCACACACCATCATTCATTCCGGAGTCGGTCATGAGCAAAGTCTGTGAGTATTTTTTCGCCCCGCATTCGCCGTTCGCCTATCTGGGCCACGAGCGCTTCGTCGCCCTCGCCGAGAAATACCAGGTGCAGATCCTTCCCAAACCCTTTGACCTGTCGAAGATCTTCGGCGTCTCCGGCGGTCTGCCGCTGGCCAAGCGCGCACCGCAGCGCCAGGCCTATCGCCTCAAGGAACTGGCACGCTGGAGTGAATTCCTGGGCAAGCCGATGATCCTGCAGCCGACCCACTTCCCGGTCAACAGCGATACCGCCGCCCGCCTGATCATCGCCACCCAGCTCGCACACGGCACGGCTGCCTCGCTGCGGCTGACCGGCGCCATCATGCACGCCGTCTGGGAAGAACAGAAGAACATCGCCGATACCGATACCCTGGTCGCCATCGCCAACGCACAGGAGCACGATGGCGCGGCCCTGCTGAAGTCGGCCGAGACCGCCAGCGTGCAGGCCGAATTCGACCGCTTCACCGATGAAGCCAATGCCGCCAGCGTATTCGGCGCCCCCTGGTTCGTCTACGAAGGCGAAGGCTACTGGGGCCAGGACCGGCTCGATTTCGTCGAGCGTGCCTTCGCGAAAGCCTGAGCGGCCAGCGTACAATGACGCCGGACTGCGCAATGAACTGAAGCGCAGCCCGGCGTTCTGATTTTTTGAAGCCCTGTTTTTCAACGGATAAAAGGTACTCCCATGCAATCCCTGGACACTCAACACTCTTATTTCTGCCCCTGCCCGCGTGGCCTGGAAGCGGCACTGGCCGAAGAACTCGACGAGATCGCCGTCCATGCCGGCCCGGCCGCCAATCTCAAGGTGCACAACCAGGTCCCGGGCGGAGTGCACTGCTCCGGCACGCTGCTGGCGGCCTACCAGATGAACCTGCATTCGCGCATCGCCAGCCGCGTGCTGCTGCGCATGGGCCATGGTTCCTACAAGAACGAAAACGACATCTACGACCTCACCCTGGCCCAGGCCTGGGAAGACTGGTTCAAGGTCTCGCACACCATCCGCGTGGACCTGACCGCCGTGAAGTCGCCGCTGCGCAGCCTGGAATTCAGCACGCTCAAGATCAAGGATGCCATCTGCGACCGCTTCCTCGACCAGTTCAAGCTGCGTCCCTCGGTCAATACCCGCACCCCCGACATGCGCATCGCCGGCTTCGTCGATGCCCACAACTTCACGGTCTACCTGGATACCTCCGGCGAGGCGCTGTTCAAGCGCGGCTGGCGCGAAGAGACCGGTGATGCACCGCTGCGCGAGAACCTGGCCGCAGGTCTCTTGCGTACCTCCGGCTGGAAGCCGGGCGTGCCGCTGTTCGATCCCATGTGCGGCTCCGGCACCATCCTGGCCGAAGCAGCCCAGATGATTGCCGGCGTGCCGCCGGGCGCGCGCCGCCGCTTTGCCTTCGAGAAGTTCAGCAACTTCGACGCCGATGCCTGGTTCGCCATCAAGGGCGACTTCAAACCCAACCCGATCCCGACCACGCCGACGCTCTTCGGCAGCGACATCTCCGGCGACATGGTGGAACTGACCCGCAAGAACCTGGTGCGCGCCGGTATCCAGTTCGAGATTCCACTGAAGCAGATCGAGGCGCAGGAGATCAAGCCGCCGCTGGACGCCGATGGCCAGCCACTGGTCGGCATCATCCTGACCAACCCGCCTTACGGTGAGCGGATCGGCGTGCGTGGTGATCGCGCCCTGCCGACCGAAGAACTGTTCGCGCAATTCTTCAGCGCCTTCTCCAGTACCCTCAAGCAGCGCTTTGCCGGCTGGAGCGTGTTCCTGTTCTCGGCCGACCTGAGCTTGCCCAAGCTGATGCGCCTGAAGGAATCGCGCAAGACCCCGTTCTTCAACGGCGCCCTGGAATGCCGCCTGTTCCGTTTCGACATGGTGGCCGGCTACAACCGCCGCGAAGAGGCCAAGCCGCATTCCCGCGACAGCGAGGACTGAAGCAGGACAGGCGGGACCGGATTGTCAACCCCACCAAGACAATCCATCCCGCCGCAGCCGGTTTATCCGGCCCGCATTCTTCCCTACAGTGTGGACATGGCCCATCTCCATCACGCCCGCCAGAGAGCGCGCACGATAGCTGGCCTGCCTTCATCCACTCCACACTTCCCGGGATCATCATGAGCACCGTCACCGTCAACACCCGCGCCGACTACGCCGCCTTCCTGCTGCGCGTCACCATGGGCATCTTCTTCCTGGTCCACGCCGGCCTGAAAATCTTCGTCTTCACCCCGGCTGGCACCGTGGGCTTCTTTGCCTCGCTGGGTGTACCCGGCTGGTTCGCCTATCCCGTGATGGCACTGGAAGTGGTGGGCGGCATTGCGCTGGTGCTGGGCTACTACGGTCGTTGGCTGGCACTGCCCCTGGCGGCCGACCTGCTGGGCGCCATCGTGCTGGTCCACGGCAAGGCGGGATTCTTCTTCACCAACCCCAAGGGTGGCTGGGAATACCTGGCGCTCTGGATCGTCGGCCTGATCGCCGTGTTCCTGCTGGGAGATGGCGCCTTTGCCCTCAAGCGTGACGAACGCAGTTGAGCATCCGGTTTGCCGAAGTCCTCTGGCCGGGCCACGCGCCCGGCAAAAGTCATCTAGATTCAGTGTGAACGTCGAGATCTTTTAGTTCAGTTCTTGCATGCGGGAAATCAAGTTTTCCACAGGCGCCTCAAGGAAACCATCATGTCCGATACCCTCCACCTGCCCTCGCTGTTCGTCTCGCACGGCTCGCCCATGCTGGCCGTGGAACCTGGCCGTACCGGTCCGCTGCTGGCGGGCATCGGCGCCGCCCTGCCGCGCCCGCGTGGCATCGTGATGATGTCGCCGCACTGGGAGACCTTTACTCCCCGCGTGGGCAACCAGGCCAAGCCACGCGTGATCCACGATTTCGGCGGTTTCCCGCAGGCGCTCTATGCACTGGACTACCCCGCCCCGGGGGCGCCCGCACTGGCCGAGCACGTAGCCCAGCGGCTACGCGATGGCGGTCTGCCGGCCAACACCGATGACGGTTGGGGGCTGGACCACGGTGCCTGGGTACCGCTGCGCTATCTTTATCCACAGGCCGATGTGCCGGTGATCCAGCTGTCGCTGCAATCGCAGCAGCCGCCGGCCTATCACTTCCAGGTCGGCCAGTTGCTGGCGCCGCTGGCCCGCGAAGGCATCCTGCTGGTCGGTTCGGGCAGCTTCACGCACAACCTGCGTGAACTGCGTCGCAACGATACCGATGCCGGTGATGCCCCGCATACGCTGGAATTCCTGCAGTGGTTCCTGGACCGCATGCAGGCCGGCGACCTCGAAGCCCTGTTCGGCTACCGGACCACGGCTCCGCACGCGGTACGCACCCACCCCAGCGACGAACACCTGCTGAGCCTGTTCTTCGCCATGGGTGCGGCCGATGACTGGACCCGACTGGTTCACCTGGACAGCGGTTCGACGTATCATAGCCTGCGCATGGACGCCTTCGCCTTCGGCACGGCCTCCAGCCTGCTGGCACAACTACCGGCTGCCGCCTGAGCCCCCGTCTCCCCGACGGCGCCGGCGCGGCGCCATCTGGGGGATAGACGGGTTGAACAAACTGCGTGAAATCGAATGCTTCATTGCCGTGGCCGAACTGGGCAGCTTCGTCAAGGCCGCCGATGCACTGGGCATCTCCAAGGCGGCGGTCTCGCGCACCGTACTGGAACTGGAAGCCCGCCTGGGCTCCCGCCTCATGCAACGGACCACGCGCCGGCTCTCGCTCACCGAAGCCGGCAGTCTCTACCTTGAACGCTGCAAGCAGATCGTGGCCGACATCGAAGCCGCCGACGACCTGCTCTCGGCCGGTGCCGCCCGACCGGCCGGCCTGTTGCGCATCAACGCCCCGGTCACCTTCGGCGTGCTGCACCTGGCACCGCTGTGGCCGATGTTCCTGGAGCGCTACCCGGAGGTAGAGCTGGACATCACCTTGTCGGACCGCATCGTCGATATCATCGACGAAGGCTACGACCTGGCCATTCGGATCGCGCGGCTGGCCGATTCCACCCTGATCCACCGCAAGCTCACCAGCACCAGCCTGCCGATATGCGCCTCGCCCGCCTATCTGGAAAAATACGGCACCCCCCACCATCCCCACGACCTGGCGCGGCACCAGGTCATCAGCTACAGCTACAACCAGGGCAAGGACGAATGGCAGTTCAGCGGTCCGGAAGGACCGGTCAGCGTACGCGTGAATTCGCGCATGCACGCCAACAATGGTGACAGCTGCGTGCAGGCTGCGCTGGGCGGGGTAGGCATCACGCGCCAGCCCACCTTCATGATCGACCAGTATCTGCGTAGCGGCCAACTGGTCCCCATCCTCGCCGACTTCGGCACGCCCGCGCTGGGCATCTATGCCGTCTATCCCAGCCGCGCCCATCTGCCGGCCAAGGTCAGGGCGATGCTGGACTTCCTCGCCGAGGCATTTGCCCAGGTCCATTGGGACCACTGACGGCGCCACGCCCCGCACCTGCACCCGGCCTCACCTTCCCATCCCCTGCAGCAGCGCTCCCGCCCGATGGCTTGAACGTCATCGGCGCATAAATTTCATCATTCCCGGCCAGGCCCTTGCGCTCGTGTTGCGTGCTTCCTCCTGCCTTTGTCAGCCTGACGCTTGATCGATATCAAGGATAGTGACTCGCTTTTGAGGAAACGGGAGCGGGCCACTGCGCTGTTGACTTTCACTTTCTGACCACTCAAAGTGACCATATTGCAGACGTATTGTTCATATTATGGACAATAAAAGACAAATATCCCGCCTGGAGACCTCATGAGCACTCTCATACCCGCTGACGCGAAGATGCAGCCCTATCAATTCCCCAACCCCAAGGAAGCCCCGCTGGAAATCGTGGTCAACCCCGCCGTCCCCGAGGACGAGCGCGTCTGGGTACCGCAGGCCGACAATGTCTGGTTCCGCCCGCTCTGCCTCAATGTCTCGCAGGGCTACTGGACCAACCTGCTGCGCGTGCGCAAGTCCGGCGTGCTCTCGCGCCACCGCCATCCGGCGCCCGTCCACGGCATGGTGCTCAAGGGGAAATGGCGCTACCTGGAGCATGACTGGATCGCCGAACAAGGCAGCTACGTCTTCGAACCACCCGGCGAAACCCACACCCTCTACGTACCGGAAGACGTGGAAGAAATGATCACCTACTTCCACATCACCGGTGTGATGTTCTACTGCGACCCCTGGGGCAAGTTCGAAGGCTATGAAGATGTCTTCACCAAGCTCGATATGTGCCGCAAGCATTACGAAGCGGTCGGGTTGGGCAGCGACTACGTCGACCGCTTCGTGCGTTGAGGGCGGACCGCATGCATTACGACACTGCGAACTACGATTTCCGCGACTGCGTAGCCGTGGTCACCGGTGGCCATGGTGGCATCGGCGCGGCCGTCGCGGCGCGCCTGGCTGAGGCCGGCGCGCGCGTGGTGGTGTGGGACCTGCACCAGGCCGCCAGCTCCCCCTACCGGCAGCAACAGGTGGACATCACCGACGCTGGCTCGGTCGAGGATGCCGTCCATCAGTTGCTGGTCGAGACCGGGCGCATCGACTTCCTGGTCAACAATGCCGGCTATGCCGGCCCCACCGTACCGCTGGACGAATACGACGTGGCCGAATGGCATCGCATCGTGCAGGTCAATCTGCTGGGGGTCTTCCACGCCTGTCGCAGCGTGGTCCCGGCCATGCGCGCCGCCGGACGCGGGCGCATCGTCAACATCGCCTCGCTGGCCGGCAAGGAAGGTACGCCCAATGCATCGGCCTACAGCGCCGCCAAGGCCGGCGTGCTGGCCCTGACCAAGTCGCTCGGCAAGGAACTGGCCGAGACCGGGATACTGGTCAATGCCATCGCCCCGGCCGCGGTCAAGACGGCGCTACTGGAACAGATGTCGCCGGCCCACGTCCAGACCATGATCGCCAAGAGCCCGATGCACCGCCTCGGCACCGTGGAAGAAGTGGCCGAACTGTGCGCCTGGCTGTGCTCGGGCTCGTGCAGCTTCAACACCGGTGCCGTGTTCGACCTCTCGGGTGGTCGCGCCACCTACTGAAAGGAGCAGGATCGCAGAATCATCCGGGCAGCGAGGATCACGGCCAGGGGCGATGCAGACATCACCCCGGCCGTGCCGGAGCAGCAGCAGGGACGGCATCCACAACGTCCTCAAGACAGCGTCCTCGCATGACGCTTCCGCCATGTCACCGACACAGAGCGCCGCAGCAGACGGCGCCGGCAGGAAGCACGCCAATGGCATTGACTCATTCACTCTGGAGACGTAACCCATGGAAGTCCAAAAGGAAAAGAGCCTCCGGCTCAAACGCATACAGGTCGTCGCACTGACCTTCCTGATGCTGGCAGGCATCGTCAACTATCTTGACCGCAGCACCCTGTCCATCGCCAATCATTCGGTAAGCCAGGAACTGAACCTGAGCGCCTCGCAGATGGGCCTGCTGCTGTCGGCCTTCTCGCTGGCCTATGCCTTCTCACAACTGCCCATCGGCGCCATGCTGGACAAGTTCGGCGCCCGCGTGATGCTGGGCGCCGGCATGTTCGTCTGGTCGCTGGCACAACTGGCCGGCGGCTTCGTCAACACCCTGCAGCAATTTCTGGTGGCCCGCGTGTTCCTGGGCCTGGGCGAGGCACCGCAATTCCCGGCCGGGGCCAAGGTGGTCTCGGAGTGGTTCGCCATGCGCGAACGCGGTGGACCGACCGGCATCTTCGTGGCCTCCTCCACCATCGGCCCCGCCCTGGCACCACCCATCCTCACCATCCTGATGCTGTCCTTCGGCTGGCGCATGATGTTCGTCATCATGGGCGTGCTGGGCATCGCGGTGTCGGTGGGCTGGTATCTGTTCTACCGCAATCGCAACGAGGTCGAACTGACCCCGTCCGAGGTACTGTACCTGGCCGACGACCACGACACCGATCCCAATGCCAACGCCAAGCTGACCTGGAACGAGTGGAAGAGTCTCTTCAAGTACCGCACCACCTGGGGCATGCTGTTCGGCTTCATGGGCGTGATCTACATGGTCTGGCTGTACCTGACCTGGCTGCCGGCCTATCTGGAGCATGAGCGCCACCTGTCCATCGCGCGTACCGGCTGGGTGGTGGTCATCCCCTACATCTTCGGCACGCTCGGCATGCTGTCCTCGGGCTATATCGCCGATGGCCTGATGAAGCGCGGCATGCCCGCCATCCGCAGCCGCAAGTGGCCGATCTGCGCCGGTCTGATCGGCGCGGGTGCCTTCACCATCCCGGCCGCCTACACCCCCAGCACCACCATGGCGATCGTCTATATCTCGCTGGCCATGGCCTTCGTGAACATGGCCTCGGGCGGTGCCTGGGCGCTGGTGTCGGTGGCCATCCCGCGCCGTCTGGTGGCCTCGCTGGGCAGCATGCAGAACTTCGGTGGCTATCTCGGTGGTTCGCTGGCGCCGGTCATCACCGGGGTGGTGGTGGACCAGACCCACTCCTTCGTCAACGCCCTGCTGATCAGCGCGGCGGTGGCCTTTGCGGCGGCGCTGGTGTACATGTTCGTGGTCGACAAGCCCATCGAATCGCACGCCTGATCCCGCTGCACGCAGTCGCCTGACCCGATGCCGCCGCCTGCGGGTAGCGGCATCCAGCCAGTCCCCTGCCACCCACGCTATCCACAAGGAACACCATGAGCTTCATTCCCGATCTTCTGCAGGGCAAGACCGCCCTCGTCACCGGCGGCACCCAGGGCATAGGCGGCGCCGTCGCACGCCAGCTGGCAGCACTCGGTGCCCGCGTCATCGCAGCCGGATTGCCGCCCTTCGCCCACGAGGAATTCGCCGGCACCGACATCACCCTGGTGGAGATGAACGTGGCCAGCGAAGAGAGCGTGCGCGCTGCCCTGGCCGGCCTCAGGCAAATGGACATCGTGGTCAACTGCGCCGGTATCATCAAACGCGGCGCGGAACTGGAGACCGAAGTCTTCGAACAGGTGATCGCCGTCAACCTCACCGGCACCATGAGAGTGTGCGCGGCCTCCCGCGAGTTGCTGCGTCAGTCCGGTGGCTGCATCGTCAACACGGCTTCCATGCTCAGTTTCTTCGGTGGTGGCCTGGTCCCCGGCTACAGCGCCAGCAAGGGCGGCGTGGCGCAGCTGACCAAGTCGCTGGCCATTGCCTATGCGGCCGACGGCATCCGCGTCAATGCGGTCGCGCCGGGCTGGATCGCCACCCCGCTCACCCAGGCCCTGCAGGACGATCCGGCCCGCGCCAGCCCGATCCTGGCGCGCACGCCCTTGAACCGCTGGGGCCGCCCGGAAGACATCGGCAATGTCGTGGCCTTCCTCTGCTCGCCCGCCGCCTCGTTCATGACCGGCACCATCATCCCGGTCGACGGCGGCTATCTGATTGCCTGATGTCACCCTGCAAGGCATGCCATTTTCCCGCGTTCGCTGCTCCAGGCGGCGCGGGCTTTTTTGCGCTGGAGCGCCACCAGGCTCCGCTATAATCTGCCCCGATCCTGATTTCGCCCTGCCTCCGGAAACCTGCGCCCATGCCTGACCACGACAAACATCCCGACGACCCGAACAAGATTGCCGGCACCGCCGCCTTCTCCAAGTTCGTCGCCGTGCTGCAATTGATCGCCGACCAGGACGCGCCCCTGAACATCGCGCAGCTGGCAGCGCTGTCGGGCTATCCGCGCCCCACCGTCTATCGCATCCTGGCCGCCTTGATGGCCGAGGGCATGGTGGTGGAAAACCCGCGCAGCAAACAGTTCGAGGTGGGACCGCGACTGATCAACCTGGCCAGCCGCGCCTGGGATCGCAGCGATATCCGCACCACTGCCATCGAACCGCTGCGCCAGTTGCGCGACATCACCCGCGAGACCATCCACCTGGCCGTCCCCAGCGACGTCAGCATGGTCTATATCGAAAAGCTGGAAAGCCCGCAAGCCGTGCGCATGGCCTCGCGCATCGGCACCCGCGTGACGCTCTACTCGAGTTCGGTGGGCAAGGCCTACCTGGCCGGGCTGGAAGAATCGCGCCGCGAAAACCTGATGCGCACGCTGCAGATGGAGGCCTTCACCGAGCATACCCACACCGATCTTCCGGCATTGCGCCACGACCTGGAACAGACCCGCGCACGCGGCTATGCAGAAGACCGTGAAGAGAACGAAGCCCAGATCTTCTGCTACGGTGCCGCCATCGTCGGCACCGATGGCCTGCCGGTGGCCTGCGTGAGCGTGAGCATTCCGCTGTTCCGGCGCCTGCCGGATCCACATCAAGCCTACGTGGTACCGCTGCTGCAAGCCTGCGCCACCATCTCGCGCAAGCTGGCCGGACCGGGCTGAAGCCGGTCCGACCTTCAGGTCACTTCAGCATCACGCCTCGGGCGGCAGCTCGACCTTGTAGATTTCCTTGCCATCGGTACCGTGTAGCGTGACGGTGAGCGTCTTCGATTTCGCATCGATCTTGCCGATACCAAAGAACTGCAGCAGCTCCGCCGGGGAGCGGTTCTGCTTCATGTCCGCCGGGATGCTCACGAAACGCACATCCGGACCGAAGGTCCGATCGATCTCACCCGGACCGAAGGTACCGGCATTGATCGGCCCCCCGACGAATTCCCAGAAGGGCTTGAAGTCGGTGAACTGTGCCCGCTCGGGCGCATAGTGGGTGGCTGAAGCGTAGTGCACATCGGCCGTCACCCACACCACGTTCTTGATGTCGTGCTGCTTGATGAAGCGCAGCAGCTCCGCCACTTCCAGCTCACGACCGGACGGCTTGCCGTTGTCGGCATTGGCCCAGGCCTCGAAGGTGCCGGGCGGCACATCGGCATTGAGGTCCGGCACCACGATGGACAGCGGCATGTCGCTGGCGATCAGCTTCCAGGTCGAGCGCGAACGCAACAGCGACTGCTTGATCCAGCGCATCTGCTCCGGCCCGAGGAAATCGGCATCATGACCGCCACGCTGGCGATTGGGTGAATTGCGGCCGCGATAGCTGCGCTCGTCCAGCATGAACACCTCCAGCAGTGGCCCGTGATTGAAGGCGCGATAGATGCGGAACGGATCGGCCTGGTCAATGCGGAAGGGGTTGTGTTCGAACATGGCCTGGCGCGCACGGGCCGCCAGCACATCGATGTTGCGCTCGTCGTAGCGCTTTTCCTGCACGCCGATCACCTGACCCGGATACCAGTTGTTGCGCACTTCGTGGTCGTCCCACTGCACCAGGAACGGCACTTCGGCGGCAAAGCGGCGCTTGTTGGCGTCCAGCATGTTGTAGGCGAAGTTGCCGCGATAGTCGTCCAGCGTCTGCGCCACCTTGGACTTGGCCTCGGTCACGACGTTGCGCCACAGGCTGCCATCGTCCAGCTTCACCTCGGCCTGGATCGGACCATCGGCATAGATCTGGTCGCCCGAATGGATGAAGAAGTCGGGACGGAAGCGACGCATGCTTTCATACACCCGGTAGCCGCCCCACTGCTCGTTGATGCCCCAGCCCTGGCCGGCTTCGTCGCCCGAGAAGGCGAAGGTGATGTCGCGCAGTTGACCATGTTGGCGCGAGGCCGGCACCATCAGGCTGCCGGTCAGCGGCTCGCTCAGGGCCGACTCGTGCACCAGATCCTGGAAACGCACGCGGTAGTAAACCCGCTGTCCCGAGGGCAGACCGCGCAGGTCGACACGGGCGGTGTAGTCCTCCCGCGCCAACGCGGTGGGACCGGCGACGCGCACCGCATCGGCGAAGTTCTCGCTGGTGGAATACTCGACCAGCATGCGCGCATTGCGATCGGCACGCGCCCAGACGATGGCGCTGTCACGGGTGACGTCGCCACTCATGATCCCGCCCGGGAATTGCGGGCGCAGACGTTCGGAGGTGACGATGGCCGGCGCGGCAGCCAGGCTGGCGGGGCTGGCGAGCACGGCCGCACTCCCGGCGGCGGCCGCAGTGACGGCGCTGTCGCGCAGGAAGCGGCGACGGCTGGGTTCGGCTGGCGAATTCTGGTCTGGCATGGCAACTCCTGAGGGTGAGGAAAAAAGAAGGGAGTTGCAATTTAGCAATCGCGTATGACCGTTCCATGAAAGCACGATGACCAATGCTGACCGGATGGCCCGAAACGGCAAAATGACGTGATTTTCAAGAAAAATTCGAGCCGCCCGGCCATCGCACCAAAACAAGCCTCGCCACAGTCGCACCTACGCAGATCGCACCAACTTAGTGCCAAAAACAGACTGACAAGTACCTGACACACCTGAAAAGTCCTTTAAAATCAAGCCACTGCAAAATAATCACCAAAATGGAACGAAAATTGCATCAGTCCGGGCTTTCGATTCTTTCCTTGCACAATTTTTGGGAGATTTTCTGGTGGACGATCACAAAAACGGCGCAGACGCCCTCTTCATCCTGCTGGGGGCGATCATGATCCTGGCCATGCATGCCGGCTTCGCCTTCCTGGAACTGGGGACGGTGCGCAAGAAGAATCAGGTCAATGCCCTGGTGAAGATCCTGGCCGACTTCGCGGTCTCGACCATCGTCTATTTCTTCATCGGCTATTACGTCGCCTACGGTGTGAGCTTCTTCGCCGGTGCCGAAACCCTGGCCGAGCGCAGCGGCTTCGAGCTGGTGAAGTTCTTCTTCCTGCTGACCTTCGCCGCCGCCATTCCGGCCATCATCTCGGGTGGCATCGCCGAGCGCTCCAAATTCAACCCGCAGCTGCTGGCCACCGCCGTACTGGTCGGCCTGGTCTATCCCTTCTTCGAGGGCATCGCCTGGAACCAGCATTTCGGCGTACAGGCCTGGCTGGCGTCCACCTTCGGCGCCGAGTTCCATGACTTCGCCGGCTCCATCGTGGTCCACGCCGTCGGCGGCTGGATCGCCTTGCCTGCCGTGCTGCTACTGGGTGCGCGTCGCGGCCGCTACAGCAAGGAAGGCGCGGTCGCCGCCCATCCGCCCTCCAACATCCCCTTCCTGGCACTGGGCGCATGGATCCTGACGGTGGGCTGGTTCGGCTTCAACGTGATGAGCGCGCAGACCCTGGACAAGATGAACGGCCTGGTCGCGATGAACTCCCTCATGGCCATGGCCGGCGGCACCCTGGTCGCACTGCTGATGGGCCGCAACGACCCCGGCTTCGCCTACAACGGCCCGCTGGCCGGTCTGGTGGCGGTATGTGCCGGCTCCGACCTGATGCATCCGCTGGGCGCGCTGGTCACCGGCGGCATGGCCGGTGCCATCTTCGTCTGGATGTTCACCCGCACCCAGAACAAATGGAAGATCGACGACGTGCTGGGAGTCTGGCCCCTGCATGGCCTATGCGGCCTGTGGGGCGGCCTGGCCGCCGGCATCTTCGGCTTGCAGGCGCTGGGTGGACGCGGCGGCGTGTCCTTCATGTCGCAACTGGTGGGCAGCGTGATGGGCATCGCCATTGCGGCAGTCGGCGGATGGATCGTGTACGGCCTGCTGAAGAAGACAGTCGGGATCCGCCTCGATCCGGAACAGGAATTCGAAGGCGCCGATCTGGCGATCCACAAGATTTCGTCGACGGCGGAGCGGGAGACGAGCTGGTAGGAATACCAGATAAGCTCATCCCGAAAAATCTCCGTGTGATCAAGCGATATCTAGCTGGCGCGGGAGAACCTGCGCATACGCGCAACAAGCATCGCTGCTGCAGCTGTGGTGAAGGCAGCCAACAAGGCAGTCGCCTCCCACCCGCTGCTCATTGCAAGCGTCCCTGCCAAGGCAGTGCCCATGGCTCCCGCACCGTAATAGAAGAACAGATACGCCGAGTTCAGCACACCGGACCGCGATGGATCGATAGCGACGACGCCCGCCTAATTGGCAACTTGCGCGGTAAAACAGCCCGCATCGAACAGCGCCAGCGCTACCAGGGTGGCGGGAGCATGATCAAGTAGCATCGCCAAGGCTCCCGCCGCAATGGATGCGCAGAGGAGACCGCAGACAATCACGCGGCGATTCCCGAACCGGTCTGCCAGACCTCCGGCGATACGGGTCATGACCAGACCCACCAGCCCTGCAAGACTGTACAGTCCGATGCTCGCGGCGTTGAGGTTATATGGTGGCGCGGCCAGACGTACGACCAGGCCCACCCAGATCAGGTTGAAGGCGAAGAACCACAGCATCCCTGCGCCGATACGCAGGCGCAGCTCTTCCGATTGCCTTACCAGGGCCGGCAGCGCGCATAGGGTCGAAAAGTACCCCGTCTGTGCTGCAGGCCGTTGCGTAGGCAACAACGGCAACACGCAAAGGCCACAGACGGCAGTGAACGCCGCCAACACCATCAGCGCTCCGCGCCACCCATACCATTGCGCCAGCAACCCGCCCACGAACCGGCTCAGCAGAATGCCTGCGGAGATGCCGGCGGAGATCGCCGCCATGCTCAGGGCACGGCGTCGTGCATCGGCAAACTTGCCGACGACGGCGCTGCTTTGTGCGGCCACCGTGCTCGCAGCGCCGATCAGAACAAAGCATCCGATGAGAGCATCCGGGCTCGGTGCCCATGCCGCAAGCGCCAGTGAAAGCGCCAGCGCGAAGAACTGTCCCGGAATCAGGACACGCGGACTCAGCCTGTCTGCCAGGGGGACCAGCAGCACCAGGCCGATCAGATAGCCAATGATGGCACCGGATATCACAGCCGTCATCGGTGCCAA
The DNA here is from genome assembly GCF_015767275.1 of Herbaspirillum sp. AP02. Taxonomy (GTDB): domain Bacteria; phylum Pseudomonadota; class Gammaproteobacteria; order Burkholderiales; family Burkholderiaceae_D; genus Herbaspirillum. The sequence continues at coordinate 133,169 of NZ_JADWMY010000002.1, read as the reverse complement.
ACCCACCCCAAAGTCAGCGGCGATGACCGAGAGCGCCGGTTGCATGGCGTAGTTGTTTGCAATGGCGCTCCCCGCCGCGACCGAGAGCACGAGGAGTGCACGGCCGGTGAGCCGGCCGTGCTGTGCGGTCATCGTCTTCACCTGTCGGCTCTGACGGCAATGGCTTCGACCTCGACCAGAATCGCGTCATCCACGAACGGCAAGGCATGCACCAGGGAAAACGCCGGACGGATATCGCCGTAGACCTCGCCATGGGCGCGGGCTGCATCTTGCCAGTGCGCAAAGTCCGCAACGATCAGCCGGCTCTGTGCCACATCCGCCAACTGAAAACCGTTGTCCGTGAGCACCTTCTCGATGGTGACCAATGCCTCCTTGGTCTGCGCGTAGACGTCCGGGCCCTTTCCGGCCGTTCCTGAAATGAAGATCGTATCGTTCACGATCACTGCCCGCGAGTATCCGACCTTGGACTCCCAAGGTGAGCCCGTGCTGATGAGTTGACGCATGTGGATTATCCTTTCGTCGATTTATAACTACTTGAGTAGTAGTTATTTGAATCGTATACTACTCAAGTAGTTAGTCAATCCCTCCGCACAGAAAAAAGAGCCAGGCATGACCGCAGAAAACGAATTGATCGCGTCCATGACGCGACTGGGATTCACCCAGTACGAGGCGCAGGCCTATACCGCCCTGGTCGGCCAGGCCGCACTGACCGGCGCCGAGGTGAGCCGCAGGGCATCGATGCCGCCATCGAAGGTGTATGAAACGCTGGCCCGGCTGGAAATGCGGGGCGCGGTCCTGGTGAATCGCTCCGAGCCGGTGCGTTACAGTGCTGTGCCGCATACCGCACTGCTGGCGGAACTGCGCTCGCGCTTCGACGCCGACCTGGAAGCGGCGGCATCGGCACTGGATCAACTGCCGGTGCAAGAGGAAGCCGGACTGGTCTGGTCGCTGAGCGGGAGAAAAGCGATCGTGCAGGCGTTTGCACGTTCGATTTCAAGCGCGCAGGAAAGTGTGTTTGCCGGAATCTGGGACGAGGAGCTCGACGAGCTCGGGCCACTGCTTGAAGCGGCCAGCGCGCGCGGAATCGAAACCCACGTCGCTATCTATGGAGATGGCACTTTGCAAGGCCCGCATACCTACGACCTGGCAGAGTGCGGGGCAAGCGCGAGGTTGCGGCTTTCTGGCCGACGCCTGGCCGTGGTGGTTGCCGATGACAGCGCAGCCGTGGTGGCGGAGTTTGGAGACATGACGGCCGATCAGGCCACCTTGACAACCAATCCTGTCATCGCCCTGCTGGCCGTGGAATACATCAAGGCCGATGTCACCGGGCGCCTGATGATCAATGCGATGTCGCCAGCCACCTACAAGAAGCTGCTGACGACATCGGCAATGCGGGCCATGCTCAAGCCCGTTGATGCGAAGACTTGAACGGTGATGGCAGCCAGGCTACCTGGCTTGCGCTCGCGTGGTCGCGCGTCACCGATCCCCTCGCAGGCGCCGTCCTCCGCCAAGAAGCGAGAGACAGCGCCGAACGGGACCGTTCAAGCCTGCGCCGGCTCGCGAATGGTCAGGATGGTGATGAAGCACAGCACCGAGCACACCGCCAGAAACACCCAGACATAACTCCAGCTGTAGTTGTCCAGCAAGAGACCGGCGATCAGCGGCGCACAGGCACCACCCAGTTGCCCGAGTGTATTGACCATCGCACTGGCCATCGGATAGACCTTGCGGGAGGTCATGCCCATCGGATAGACCATGTACGTGGAATAGCCGATGTTGAGCAGGATCCCCGTCAGCAGCAGCAGCGAGCCATACAGGAAGGGATCGGCCGGCGAGTTGACGAGGATGACCATCATGATGGTGGTGAAAAACGCCGAAATCAGCATGGCCGGCTTGCGACGCTTGTCGAGCAGGCGATCGGTCATCATGCCGCCCAGCAGATTGCCGATCACCGCGCCCACCCAGGGGGCGGCAGCGACCATGCCCATATTGGTCACGGAGTAGCCCTTGACGCTGATCAGGTAGGTGGGAATCCAGGCGAGCAGCACGTTCACGATCGCCGTCATGAAGAAATAGCCCAGCGCCGCGCCCATGATGTTCCATGAACGGAAGATGCCCTTGGTCGTATCGACCGTGGCGACCTTGCTGGTGCGGATCAGGCGATCCAGCAGGGCGAAATCGCGCTTGCTGTTCGAGGCCTGGGCGGTGCCGCTGGCGGCCCGATCGTCATTGATGTGCTGCAGCTCCTCCTCGGACACATGGCGGCTTTCCGAGGGCCGGTTCTTCACCACCAGCAGCCATACGACTGACAGGACGATGCCGGGCAGTGCGAAGATGTAGAAGATATAGCGCCAACCCCAGTAATGGATGATGACCGCACAGACCGGCGGCACCAGCACCGGGCCGAACTTGGCGGCGGCCAGGAAGATCCCCGTCATGGTGCCTTTTTCGCGCGCCGGAAACCAGTTGTTGATGGTCGAGGTGATCCCGATGGGCAGGGGTCCTTCCGCCAATCCCAGGCCGAAGCGGTAGATCTTCAGCATCAGCAGCGATGAGGCCGTGCCGATCAGCCCGGTGAACAGGGAGGTCGCCAACATGGCGAGCGAAAACACGCGGGGAATGCCAAAGCGCGTGTAGGCCAGGCCGGAAGGCAACTGCGCAAGGCTATAGGCGAACAGGAAAATACTGGCCAGTGCACCGGCTTCGGTGTTGGACATCACGAATTCCTTGCGCAGGAACGGCAAGGCGACGCCCAGGTTGGCACGGTCGGCTGCAGCCACCGTGTACACAATGAAAATCAGTGCGCCGATGACCCATCTGAAATGGCTCTTCGACTTCGTACGTTCCATGGCTACCGCTTCCATTCAAGTCTCCTTCAGCGATTGAAGCATTTTCTGTTTTTCGTCTGCGCCGCCCGGCACCATCAGCCAGGAGCAGGCAGGAAGATGGAGTCCGGTCTTGCGCCGGCTCTCCCTTTCGGTGGCTTACACCAGTCCGTAATTCTTGAGGATGTCCTGCAACTTCATGAGCTCGACGGTGGAGGCGCCGTCCTCGATGGCACGACGCATCTTTTCTTCCTTTTCTTCGCGCGCGATGCTGCTGGCGATGGTCGCGTCGACGTCGTCCTTTGCCACCACTGCCAAGCCGTCGCGGTCACCCACGATGATGTCACCAGGATGGATGACGACATCGCCAATGACTACCGGAACGTTGACCCTGCCCGGCTGGTGCTTGCCAGTACCCTTGATGGACAGGCCGCGGCAGAAGACCGGGAATCCCAGATCGATGATGGTGTTCGCATCGCGTACGCAGCCATTGACCACCAGTCCGGCGATACCCCGCTTCATTGCCAGCACGGTCAGCACGTCACCCCACGGACCGGCTTCCATGAAGGCCTTGGCATCGACCACCAGCACGTCGCCCGGTTTGGCCTGCAGGACTGCGTAGTGCAGCACCAGGTTGTCGCCCGGGCGTGCATCCACCGTCAGGGCCGGACCGGCCAGGCGAGAGGTGGGATCGATCGGTTTCATGCCGTGGTCGAGGGCGCCCTTGGCACCCTGTGCTTCGTAGACCGTGGCCGAACCGAGCTCACGCAACTGGGTAATCTGTTCTTTGGTGGTCATGATGGATATGTCCTGGGTTGGAAGTTGAAGTCAGGTTGCGTCGCCATCGGCGAGCAACCAGGTAAGAGCCTGTCCGACGTCGGGGTTGTCCACGTCCAGTGGACGTCGCTCCAGCAGCGCCGCAGTGGTATTGAAACGCTCTTCCACGCCCGGCAGCACCAGCGATGGCAGTCCCTGGCCGTCGAGTTCCCGGCGCGCATCGTGGACTTCATGGGCACGGCGTTTTGCATGGATCACGTGAGTGCGCACCAGCATGTCGATGAAGCTGCGCAGTGGGGTCTCGTCGATATCCTTCAACTGGTGATACAGCTCTTCGCGTACGCCCTGCTTCTCGGCGCTCATCAACAGCTCGACCGCCAGGGCTTCCATGCCTTTGGTAAAGATGCTGCGCAGGATCTTCAGCGAAATCGCAGCGCCCGGGCTGGCGCCCTCGATGACCTGCACCCGGCCGTTGGCGGTGAGCAGCACCTCCCTGAAATCGGCGGCCTTGTGGCCGGCCGCCAGCAGTGGGGTCTTTTCCCAGTTGAGCGAAATGGCGCCCATGATGGCCACATCCACGTATTCGAATCCAGCCGCACGGGCGGTGGCGAAGGCTTGCTTCTTGGTCTCCGGGCTGGCGGTCGTCAGATCGGCAAATCCGGTCCCCGCGTCCAGGAACGGCGCCACCTGTTCGACCACGGCCAGGGCCTGTGCCCCGGTCACGCAGGAAAACACCCAATGTACATTTTCGAAGCAAACGCCTGGCTGCTGGTGCAGTTCCAGGTTCCATTGGCTGGCCAGCTCCCGGGCCGCCGGGGAAGGGAAGGCTTCGCAGAGGATCAGTTCATGCCCTGCTGCATAGAGGGCTTTGGCATAGCAGCGACCTACTTCGCCCATGCCGACGATTGCAATGCGCATCGGTGTCTCCGGTTTGAATATTTTTACGAAGAATACAAAAAAAGTACAATTAAGGCAAATCAGTTTCACCCGTAGCTTAAAAAAACCACAAAAAGAACAATATTGGGACATTCAAGGCTAATGAACTGCACCGTTGGACGAGGTCGGGATGGCGCATATAGAATCCGCCATCGGCAATGGAAACGGGAGCATCGAAGGTGGAACGCGGCAAGGACAAGGTCTACGAAGTACTCCGTCAGCGTGTTGTCGGAGGACGATACAAGCCAGGCACCCAGCTCAAGGAAGAACCGCTTGCACGCGAACTGGGCGTAAGTCGTACGCCCGTGCGGACCGCTCTGAGACGTCTTGTCGAGGAAGGCCTGGCCACTGCCGACGCCGGCCAGGGTATCCACGTGGCTGCCTGGAGCGAGTGGGATATCGAAGAGACCTTCCAGCTGCGCATGCTGCTGGAGCCCTACGCGGCCAGCCTGGCTGCCGAGCGTGGCGACGAGGAAATGCTGAAGATCCTCAAGGACAGCAATGAACGGATGGCCTCCGCCATCCGGGATGGCGGCCCCAATTCGGTCGAAAAGATCCAGGCCGCCAACAGCACCTTCCACCGGACCATCCTCGATTATTCCGCATCACCGCGCTTGCGTGCGATGCTGGAGACCATCATCGACATGCCCATCATCGTCCGTTCCTTCCACCTCTATGAGCGGGCACAACTGGAGCAGAGCCTGCATCATCACCAGGACCTGGTCCTGGCAATGGAAGCAAAAGATGGCGAATTGGCGCGCCAGGTCATGCGCCTTCATCTGCGGATGTCCTACCACCGCTTCATGAAGCGACGCAGCGAGTATCAGGGGCTAGGCTCGCCCGGATGACTGCTCGCGGACAGGTCAGCGGCGTGCCTGGCAGCAGGCGGCATGACACCCTGGAGGGTGTCCGCATGGATTGAGGGGGAGTCTGGGCGATGCAGGTAGGGTGCTGCGAGAAGGTGCCGGCCCGCGGACGGCCGGCCGCCCTGTTGTTCTTACATCGACGTCGCCGACCGCGCCGCCTGCTCATACAAGCCCGACAGCACGCGCAGGAACCGGGCCAGCTCTTCCAGCTCGTAGCTCTCGGTGTTGTCGCCCGTCAGGCTGGAGACCAGCAGCTGCTCCCTGATCTCGTAATAGCGCTTGCAGACGTCCTGCCCCGCTTCATTGGTCGAATACAGCACTTCCTTGCCGCGCCGCTCGGTACTCACCAGGCCCAGGGCGTGCAGCTTCTTGAGCGAGTAATTGACCACGTGCGTGTCCTCGATATTGAGGATGAAGGCGATGTCGGCCAGCTTCTTCTCTCGCGCGCGGTGGTTGATATGGTGCAATACCAGAACGTCGGTGGCCGTCATGTCCTTCATGCCCGCAGCTGAAATGCAGCGGATCATCCAACGGTTGAAGGCATTGCTGGCGATGATCATGCCGAACTCGAATTCGCTCAACTCCTTGCTCCTTCCTGACGCCAGATGCAGTGACGATACGATCGGCACCTTGCCTGGGGTGTTGGGCTGGGCGAAATTGGCTTTTGGGGTTTTCTTTTCGGTTGGCATAAAGGTCTTTGGAAAGCAGACAAGATCACTGACCGCCACAGGAAATATCGTCGAGAGATTTCTCCCGCCGCCGGCGGTCAGTCGAGAAACCCCGATTTTAAACCCCAATTTCCTCGGCAAGGTGAGCCAGATTGGGCTCTGTTGAATCTGCAGTTCACTTTTCCACCAGCAACTTCCTGTCCTCCGGCGTCCATGCCAATGGCGCCCCGGCATGCTCACCCGACAATTCCCAGTCCGCCGCGCCAGGTTCGTGCGTCGTCTGGCTTGCCTGCGCACCCTGTGTCTTGAAGATCGATACCGCGCGCCCCAGCGCCAACGAACGGTCATGCATCTGCTGCGCAGCCGCGGCCGCCTGTTCCACCAGGGCCGAGTTCTGCTGGGTCATGTCATCGATCTGCTCGACCGCCTGATTGATCTGGCGGATGCCTTCGCTCTGTTCGTCGCTGGCCGCCGATATCTCGATCATGATGTCGGCCACGTGTTTCACGCTGGAGACGATCTCCTGCATGGTCTGCCCGGCCTGATCCACCAGCGCACCACCGGCATCGACCTTCTTCACCGAGCTCTGGATCAGCCCGGCGATCTCCTTGGCAGCAGCGGCGCTGCGTTGGGCCAGGGCGCGTACCTCGGCGGCGACCACGGCAAACCCGCGCCCCTGCTCACCGGCGCGGGCTGCCTCCACGGCAGCGTTCAACGCCAGAATATTGGTCTGGAAGGCGATGCCATCGATCACCCCGATGATGTCGACGATCTGGCGCGAGCTCTCCTTGATTTCCTTCATCGTGCTGACCACCTGGGTGACCACGTCGCCCCCCTGGGTCGCCACCTGTGAAGCGTTGAGCACCAGATGGTTGGCCTCGCGGGCGTTCTCGGCGTTCTGGTTGACGGCATTGGTCAGCTCCAGCATGGAGCTGGCGGTTTCTTCCAGCGTGCCGGCCTGCAATTCGGTACGGGCCGACAGGTTGGCATTGCCTTCCGCGATCTCACGGGCCGCCACGGAAATGGCGTCGGACCCCTCGCGCACCTGCATCACTGCGCCCACCAGGCCGTCGCGCATGTGTTGCAGCGCCGCCAGCAGCTTGGCCGTTTCGTCCGAGCCGGTGGCCTCGACCTGGACTGCCAGATCACCACCGGCCACACGCTCGGCAATATTGATGGCGGCATTGAGCGGGCGCGTGATGCCGCGCATGACGGAATAGCCCACCAGCGCCGCCAGCAGCGTGGCGATGCTGGCCATGGCAATCATCAGCATGCTGGCCGAGGTAGCCACCTGTTCGGCGTCGCGCCCGCCCTCTTCCATGCGACTGCCCTGGTAGGCGATCAGATTGTCGAGGGCCTTGAAATAGGCGCTCTGATAGGGGGCGATCTCGGGCAGGATCAGGTCCCGCGCCTGCTCGACCTGTCCATCCTTGACGGCGGCGATGAAATTGTTCAGCACCGGCGTGTACTGGGCACGTGCCGCATTGACCGCCTTGAGCATGCGCAGCCCGTCTTCGGAACTGGTATTGGTGGCAAACTGCTTGAGCGTGCTGTCGATGGTCTTGCCGGCCCGATCGATGGCGTCGAGCTCGCCCTTGATCTCGTCGACCGTGCTCATGAAGAGCAGGTTGCGCATGCTGCGCGCCGTCTCGTCCAGCGCACTCTTGACCGAGTTGGCCATCACGGTGCGCGGATAGTAATCCCTGGCGATCATGGCGATGCTGCCGTTGATCTGGTTCAGGCGCAGCACGCCAATGGCCGTCAACGCCAGCATCAGGAAAATCACAATGCCGAAACCTGCGCTCAGGCGTTGTCCGATGTTCAGATTCTTCAACTTCATGTGGATGCTCCTTGCAAGTCGAAATGCGGTAACGACGATGGTGTCAGCCTGCATCTCCTCCGCACCTGGCCGACGACTCCCCTCAAGACATGGAGCCGTCGGCAATCAGGCCCGGCGTCACGCACAGTAAGAAACTGCCTGCCCGAGAAACCTAGGCACTACTTACCTTTTCCCCCTCAAGACTGCATGCGCCGGAAAAAGCCGTTAAAACGTATGGCGGATGCCAAAGTTCCAGGCGCTGTTACCGGAGCCGGTTTCGATGGAGCTACCCACGGTGTACGGTGCGCCATTCTTGTTGCTGATGTGTGCATACATCGCATACAGATCGGTGCGCTTGGACATCGAGTAGCGATATCCCAACGCGACCTGGTTGGCGTCCTGGTTGCGGGCGGTCTTGTCGTTCTTGTGGATGTACGAAGCCAGCACGGTATGCTGCACGCCGAATGGCACGGTCACGCCGATGAGCATGTCGGCGCTGTCGGTGGAGGCGAACACGGGACCGGTGCCATAGGAATTGACGGTGCTGCGCAGCGGCGAGCTGTTGACGCCCTTGTTGATGCCATAGGCGCCGTGCAGCTTGAGCACGCCAAAGTCGTACACCGCACCCAGCAAGGTGCTGCGTCCGCTGCTGGTCTCGGCGGTGGTGGTGTCGTTGTTGCGACCATGGAAGCCCAGGCGCACATTGAGCGGACCGTTGGCATACTGCACGGCAGCGCCGATCTGGCTGGCGGCCTTGGTGGAGCCGGCCGTTTCGCCGAAGCCGTAAGCCAGTTCACTGGTGAATCCTCCCACCTTGGGCGAGATGTACTTGACGGTGTTGTCCATGCGGCTGGAACTGTTGCCGGTGTTGGGCATCAGGTTGGCCGCATCGCCGGCATAACCGGTGCCGAACGGATCGACCATGGCCAGCGTCATGTATTGCGGTGTGTACTGACGTCCCACCAGCACCGAACCCATGCCGCCATTGAGGCCGACATAGCTTTGACGACCGAACAGCAGACCGCCCTGGCCCAGTGCACCGGTGTCGTTCTGGAAGCCTGACTCCAGCAGGAACACCGCCGACATGCCGCCGCCGAGATCCTCAGTCCCCTTGAAGCCGATGCGCGAACCGCCGCTGATACCGCTGGTCAGCTTGTTCACCTTGCCTGCAGCGCCACCGGTTTCGATGACGTAACCGGTATCGATCAGACCGTAGATGGTCACCGACGATTGCGCCGATGCCGGCAGAGCGTAGATACCTGCCGCAGCCATGATCGACGCAGCCAAAATCCGTTGTTTCATTGTGATTCCCCGTAAATGATTTCCAAAAAATCGCGTATCGGCATGATCGTGCGCGCCCTTCCATGCCGATACGCGCCAGCCCGCCGCACACCGGAAGCAATTGGCCTTTTTGCTTCCAGCGCTTGAACGGGAACTGCAAAACCACTGCTTTCACGACCCTCTTCGGGGTCCTCATTCACGCCGGAGCGAACACGCCCTGCTCCAGCCTTTCAAATTTTTCAGACAGGAATTCCGTGACGAAGGCAAACGCCGGATTGCAACGGGCCAGCGGCGCCAGCGCCCCGTCCAGCACGGCCGGCTGCAACCATGGATAAGGCAGAAAGGACTGCAGCGTCGTCACCAGACCGCCCGCCCTGTCGGGCAGGCTATCCATGCGGTCGATGCGGATATGCATTTCCGAGATGCGCCAGCCTTCACCCTCAGGGACGAATGACCAGCGATAGCTACCGCGTCCGATGCGCAGCTTGGCCTGGAGCTTGTCGCGCATGATGACCAGCCACGGCAGGTCATCGATCTGCGCCGCCGCACCGGCCGGCACGTCGGCCAGGTAATAGGTGCGGCATTGCGAAAACTGACGACCGAAATCGGTCACCAGCGTCTGCGCGATCCCTTCGCTGCCCACCACCAGCGGCGGAAAAGAAATGGCGTCGTCGCACACGGCAATGGTCAACATGGCGTTGGGCGCGAAGATGTCGTGGATCAGCCCGGCACTGCCTTTGTCTTTTGCATGGACGTACGCTTCCAGCAGGGATTTATGCGTCAACATAAAAGTCCTTGGTTCATGACGGCAACCGCCGTCGCTCGCGATGCGGAGGGAAGCGGCGTCCCGGGAACGCGACGCCGGATCGATCCCGATGGGCTACTCGTTCAGGCGGTCTGTCACGGCTTTCCTCTCGGGCATGGGGCGGGTCTGCATGTCACAGACCGCCCAGATAGGCCTTCTTGATGTCTTCGTTGTACAGCAATTCATCACCGCTGCCTTCCATGACGATGCGCCCGGTCTGGATCACATAGCCGTAGTGGGCGATGTCCAGCGCCTTGTGCAGGTTTTGCTCCACCAGCAGGATGGACACGCCCTTGGCGTTGATCTGCTGGATGGTGTCCAACACCTTGGTCACGAACTTGGGTGCGATGCCCCAGGACGGCTCGTCCAGCAGCAACAGCCTGGGCTTGGCCATCAGGCCGCGACCGATGGCCAGCATCTGCTGTTCGCCGCCGCTCATGGTGCCGGCCAGCTGATGGCGACGTTCCTTGAGGATGGGGAAGGTGGCATACATCTCGTCCAGGGAAGCCGCCACTTCATTGCTGTCGGTGCGGGTATACGCGCCCAGTTCCAGATTGCGTTCCACCGTCAGGCGTGGGAACAGGCGACGGCCTTCCGGCACCAGCGACAGCCCCAGCTTGACGCGGTCGAAGGACGGGATCTTGCCGATATCCTGGCGCTCGAAGCTGATCTGGCCAGCGTCCGGCTTGTTCAGGCCGGCGATGGCACGCAACGTGGTGGACTTGCCATTGCCGTTGCCGCCGACCAGCGCCACGATGCTGCCGGCCTTCACTTCCAGGTCGACCTTGGACAAGGCCAGCACGCCGTCATAGCTGGCGCGCAGATTGGTTACTTGCAACATCATTCATCTCCCAGGTAGGCGGCAATCACGTGCGGGTCGTTGGAAACCTCGCTCGGGCTTCCATCGGCGATCTTCTTGCCGTAGTCCAGCACGACGATCTGGTTGGCGATGGGCATGATGCCTTCCAGCACGTGTTCCACGATCAGACAGGAAATGCCACGGTCGCGGATCTTCAGCACCACCTCCACGGTTTCCTTCACCTCGGTGGGATTGAGGCCGGCCATCACTTCATCCATCAGCAGCAGCTTGGGCTTGACCGCCAATGCGCGGGCCACTGCCAGGCGACGTTGCTCGCTGATGGTCATGCTGCCGGCCGGCTTGTCGGCGAAGCGTCCGAGATTGACGAACTCCAGCAGCTGGCGCGCCGTGTCCCGCACCTTGGAGACGCTATGCTCATTGAGGAAGGCCCCCACCATCACGTTCTCCAGCGCGGTCATGCTGGTGAAGGTGCGTGCCACCTGGAAGGTACGGCCGATGCCGATGCGGGCGCACTGCTCCGGGTTCATGCCGGAGATCTTCACGTCTTCCAGCCAGATGTCACCGGTGGTCGGCGGCGAATAGCCGGCGATGCAATTGAACATGGTGGTCTTGCCGGCGCCGTTGGGACCGATCAGGCCAACGATCTCGCCGACCTGGACATTGAAGGAGATATCCTGGTTGGCGGTCAGGCCGCCGAATTTCTTGTAGACGTTCTCGACACGAAGCAGGCTCATTTGCTGCCCTCCTGATGTTGCTTGTTGGCTTTGCGGCGGGCCAGATAGGTCCGCACGTAACCGACGATGCCGTTCGGGTAATAGACCGCGATGGCGATGATCAGCGCGGCGTAGATGATCAGGTCGGTACCGCGACCGGTGCCGCCGAAGAGGGTACGTGTGCCTTCCTCGATGGCCGTCAGCAGGCCGGCACCGACGATGGGGCCGAACAGGGTGCCGATACCACCCAGGATGGAGACCAGCGCCATCTTGATCGAGATGCCGGTGCCGAGCACCGACGCGGGATCGATATAGAGTTCCTTCTGGGCATACAGGCTGCCCCCCATGGCGGTGAAGAAGCTGCTCACGGCAAAGGCGATCTGCTTGTACTTCGACAGGCTCACGCCCAGGCTGCGGGCGGCATCCGGTTCATCCTTGATGGCCCGGAAGTAGTAGCCCAGATAGCTGCGCTCGATCCAGGCATTGGCCAGCAAGGTCAACAGCAGCAGACCCAGCGCGATGTAGTAGTAGGGCTCCTTGCCGCTGAAGATCATCTTGGACCAGCCTTCTTCCCCCATGGGGATGGTCAACCCGACGGCGGCGCCGGCGAAGTCCCAGTTGGTGAAGACGATCTGGATGATCTCGGCCACCGCGATGGTGGCCATCGCGAAGTAGTGGCCCTTGAGACGGAAGCAGGACCAGCCGATCACCAGGCTGGTAGCGGCAGCGATGACGCCGCCGGTCAACATGGCGATCCAGGGACTGAGGCCCCAGATCGAGAACATGATGGCCGAGGTATAGGCGCCAATGCCGTAGAAGGCCACATGGCCCAGCGAGACCTGACCGGCATAGCCGCCGACGATATTCCAGGACACGCCGATCTGGGCCGCCATCAGGATCAGGATCGCCAGGTTGAGGTGGGTGGGAGAAGTGACGAACGTGGGCAAGGCCACCGCCACCACCAGCAGGATCGCCAGGGCGATGCGCATCTTGTTGGCGAGCGCGCCCGACGGTGGCGCTGTGATGATCAGGCCGGATGTATTCTTGGACATGGATTTTCTTTCTTGTCTGGATCGGTGGCGATCGGTGGCGTAGTCAAGCTTTGCCCATCAGGCCCTGCGGACGGAACATCAGCATCCCCAGGAACAAGGCCAGCACGATCAGCATCTTGTATTGCGGCCCCAGGAGGAAGCCGCCCATCACTTCGATCAGGCCCACCAGCACACCGGCGATCAGGGCACCGACCACGCTGCCGAAGCCACCCAGGTTGACCACCACGAAGGCGATCAGGATGAAGTTGGCGCCCACTTCCGGGAAGATCGGGAAGAAGGTCGACAGCAGCGCGCCAGCCACGCCCGCACAGGCCGCGCCGATCCCCCAGGCCAGGGCAAACATCTTCTGCGAATCGATGCCCATCAACTGGGCGGCTTCCTTGTCGGCGGCGGTCGCTTCCAGTGCCGCGCCCAGACGGGTACGGGTGAGGAAGGTATAGATCACGCCGGTGACGATGATGGCGCCCAGACCAGCGGTCAGCTGTGGCATCCCGATCTGGATGCCGGCGATCGACACCTGGCCGCTGACCATCGAGTTCTCGATGGTGCGGAAGTCGGCCTTCCAGAAGAATTGCGCGATACCGCGGAACAGGATCATCAGGCCGAAGGTCGTAAAGATCTGCGACACCATCGGTGCATTGGTGATCTTGCGGATGACCAGTTTGTAGAGCAGTGCACCCAGCGCAAAGAGGAACAATGCCGTCAGCGGCAGGGTGAAGATCGGGTCGAGCGCGAACAGGGCGAACAACCAGAAGCTTGAGTACATCCCGAACATCAGGAACTCGCCATGCGAGAAGTTGACGATATCCATGACGCCAAAGATCAGGGTCAGGCCGATGGCAACGAGCGCATAGATCAGTCCGATCAGCAAACCGGACGCAAGGGTCTGCGCCAAAATATCCCAAGACATAATTTTTCCCTCCAACGAACTATTCACGCACCGTCTTATCAGCCGCCTGCGATGAAGATTTTTCCGCGGGGAGGGCGGCGCTGCCACGGCTGGCATGACTGACATTGATGTCAATCCTGCCGGCCGCCCTCCCCGTGGCACCATGAGTGCTATCGCCTGCTTACTTGCGCTGATCCCACTTCGGCATCGGCCACACCACGTCGCGGGTAGCCATGTCGAACGGCCACACGGTGTAGTACTTGCCGTTGATGATCTGCAGCAGGATGCCCGAGCTCAGGGTGTTCTGGCCGTGCTCGTCGAACTTGATGCCCTTCCACGGCATGATCAGCTTGTCACCCGGGATGTTGGTCTCGGCCAGCGCCTTGCGGATGGCTTCGGCATCGGTCGAACCGGCGCGGTTGATGGCGTCGGCCAGGGTCATCAGGCCGGTGAAGGTGCGCGACGAGTTGCCAGTGAAGTTGATCTTGTAGCGGTTGTAGAACAGATCGTTGACCTGCTTGATCAGCGGGTTCTTGGCGGCCAGGTCGAGCGACCAGACATCACGGGTGATGATGTAGTCGGCATCCTTGCCCAGGGTCTTGACGAACTCGGTATCGATGAAGCCGGCGTCGTTGGCCAGGATCATGTCGGGGTTGAAGCCGAGCTCCTTGTAGGTCTTCATCGACAGGATGGCGTCACCGAGGTAGGACGACTGCAGCACCACCTGCGGCGCGGCGGCCTTGAGCTGCTGCACTTCCGAAGTCAGCTGGGTGCTCTTGGCCGGATAGACCACGGTCTTGACCAGATCGAAGCCACGGTCCTTGGACAGCTTGGTCTCCAGCTTGGTGGTCTCGTTGCCCCACAGGGTGTTCTCGTTGAAGGCGCCGAGCTTGTTGACCTTGATGCCCTTCTTGGCTTCCAGCTCCTTGAAGAACTCATAGAAGTTGCTCACGAACAGGTCATCGTGGGCGGTAGTGCGGAAGAACCACTTGAAGCCGCGCTGGGTCAGCGATGCCGAGGACGATTCCGGGTTCAGGTAAGGCACCTTGTAGCGCTCGGCAACCTGGCTGGTGGTGGCGGTGACGTTGCTGAAATAGCTGCCGACCAGGGCCACGACCTTCTCCTGGCTGATCAGGCGTTCGGCTTCGGTAGCACCGACCTGCGGGTTGCCCTGGGAATCGGCGAACACCAGCTTGATCTTGGCGCCCTTCAGGTTGGGCAGACCGCCGCCGGCCGAAAACGGCAGGTTGGGTACGCCCTTGGCGCCGTTGTTGATGATGTCGGCAGCCAGTTCCAGCGCGTCCTTCATCTCGGCGCCGGTGGAGGCGGCAGCACCGCTCAGAGGATAGATGACACCGATCTTGATTTCTTGCTGCTGCGCGTGTGCCGCAAACGCGACCAGGGAAAACGAGACCGCTACCCCTGCCGTGCGGACCGCTTTGACGCTGTTGGAGATGAGACCTAGCATGATGAGACGCTCCTTGTTGTATTGAATGACACCCAAAATCCCCCACTGCATGAAGCCTTTAGCGGGAGCTACCCCAAATTACCGAGGCGCATTGCAACCGGTTCCCGGAAGAAGGTTGCACAACGCCCTCCTCGCTGGCTGACCAGCAAGGCTTACTGCCATCTTCGAAACCTGCGCGACATGGACGCCCCCCTGCGGGGACAGCCAGGCCATCGCGGCCCAGGTGATGCGGTTCGTACTGTTGACTATCGACTGACGGATTCGGACTGAGGGAATGTCGCCATGCCGGCTGACAGGACCTGCTGCCAACACGGTTTCATTCCCAAAAATGGCGACGCGCACTGATGCCACGTCCTTATTGCTTTGCTTCTTCTTCCATTTTTTGTCTCCACTTGTTTTTTTTGTTGAATCCTATATTTTTCATCGATAATATGTCAATAAATTATTTTTAAATAAAAGACTAAATGCCGATAATTTCATGATCGTGTCATTAGCAAAGCGCGTGCCAGAATTTGAAGTCAAGTGGGGACAAGGTGGGAAACACGGTCACAGCAAGGGTTTCAGACCTTTTTTTGATTTTCGGCCGGGGATTGGCCGACTCAGGAAGCAGCATTCAATCGCACGGTTTGAGTGCACTATCTCAATAATTCATCAATAAACTGCACTAATAAAGTTAATTCAGAAAGGTTGGGCGTCCATGGAACAAGGTCAGAATTTGTTGGGGGAGCAGCGTTGGCAGTTTTGGATCGACCGCGGTGGCACCTTCACCGACATCGTCGCGCGCAAGCCGGATGGCACGCTGTTGACGCACAAGCTGCTGTCGGAAAATCCCGAGCAATACAAGGATGCGGCCGTGGCCGGCATCAAGCGTCTGCTGGGACTGAAACCCGGTGAGGCGATTTCGCCACAGGTGGTCGAAGCGGTGAAGATGGGCACCACCGTTGCCACCAATGCCCTGCTGGAACGCAAGGGCGATCCGACCGTGCTGTTGATCACCCGGGGCTTCCGCGACGCCTTGCGCATCGCCTACCAGAACCGCCCGCGCCTGTTCGATCGCCACATCGTCCTGCCTGAACTGCTGTTTGAAAAAGTCGTGGAAGTCGACGAGCGCCTGGGCGCCCACGGCGAAGTGATCACCCCCCTGGACACCACCTCGGTACGCCAGCAACTGACAGCGCTGCATCAGGAGGGCTATCGCGCCGTGGCCATCGTGCTGATGCATGGCTATCGCTTCACCGAACACGAAAAGCAGCTGGCCGACATCGCCACCGAACTGGGCTACACCCAGGTCTCGGTCTCCCATGAAGTAAGCCCCATGATGAAGCTGGTCTCGCGCGGCGACACCACCGTGGTCGATGCTTACCTCTCCCCCATCCTGCGCCGCTACGTGGACCAGGTCGCCAGCGAGATGGATGGCGTGCGCCTGCTCTTCATGCAGAGCAACGGTGGCCTGACCGACGCCCACCGCTTCCAGGGCAAGGACTCCATCCTCTCCGGCCCGGCCGGTGGCATCGTCGGCATGGTGCGTACCGCCGAGACGGCCGGCTTCAACAAGATCATCGGCTTCGACATGGGCGGCACCTCCACCGACGTGTCGCACTACGCCGGCGAATTCGAGCGCGAGTTCGAGACCCAGGTGGCTGGCGTGCGCATGCGCGCGCCCATGATGAGCATCCACACCGTGGCCGCCGGCGGCGGCTCCATCCTGCACTTCGACGGCACCCGCTATCGCGTCGGCCCGGACAGCGCCGGTGCCAACCCCGGCCCGACCAGCTATCGCCGTGGCGGCCAGTTGGCAGTCACCGACTGCAACGTCATGCTGGGCAAGATCCAGCCCGCCTACTTCCCCAAGGTCTTCGGCCCGGCAGCTGACGAGGCACTGGATCGCGATGCCGTGGTCGCCAAGTTCAGCGAACTGGCCGAACAGATCCATCAACAGACCGGTAATCGTCGCACGCCGGAAGAAGTGGCCGAAGGTTTCATCGAGATCGCCGTCGGCAACATGGCCAACGCCATCAAGTTCATCTCGGTGCAACGCGGTCACGACGTCACCGACTACACCCTCACCACCTTTGGCGGCGCCGGTGGCCAGCACGCCTGCCTGGTGGCCGATGCGCTGGGCATGACACGCGTTTTCGCGCATCCCTTCGCCGGCGTGCTGTCGGCCTATGGCATGGGCCTGGCCGACCAGACCGCCATGCGCGAGCAGGCCATGGAACTCCCCCTGTCTCCCCGCTCGCTCGGACAACTCGATGCCGAACTGGGCAAGCTGGCCGAGCAGGCCGCAGGCGACCTCCTCACGCAAGGCGTGGCGCAGCAGCAGATCAACGTCATCAAGCGCGCCCACCTGCGCTACGACGGCACCGATTCGGTGATCGTGGTCAACTTCGGCGACCTGGCCGGCATGGTCGAGCAGTTTGAATCGGCCTACAAGAAGCGCTATTCCTTCCTGATGCCGGAAAAGACCATGATCGTCGAGGCCATCTCGGTGGAAGCCATCGGCATCTCCACCGACCGTGAAGAAAAACCCGAATACCTGCCCCCGCGCCAGGGACCGTTGACCGTCACCGAGACGGTGCGCCTGTTCTCCGGCGGCCAGTGGCACGACACCGCCCTCTATCGTCGCGAAGACATGCGCCCCGGCGATGTCGTCCACGGCCCGGCCATCGTGGCGGAAAAGAACGCGACCAATATCGTCGAACCCGGCTGGCTGGCCGAGGTCACGCCGCTGAACCACCTGGTGATGCAACGCTACCAGGCCCGCCCGCAACGCAAGGCCATCGGCACCGACGCCGACCCGGTCATGCTGGAGGTATTCAACAACCTCTTCATGAGCATCGCCGAACAGATGGGGCTGCGCCTGCAGAACACTGCCTTCTCGGTCAACATCAAGGAGCGCCTGGACTTCTCCTGCGCCCTGTTCGACGCCCAGGGCAACCTCATCGCCAACGCCCCGCACATCCCGGTGCACCTGGGTTCCATGGGCGAGAGCATCCGCACCATCATTCGCGAGAACGCCGGCAAGATGCAGCCCGGCGATGTGTTCATGCTCAACGACCCCTACCACGGCGGCACCCACCTGCCCGACATCACCGTGATCACGCCTGCCTTCGACAAGGACGGGCGCGAGATCCTGTTCTATGTCGGCTCGCGCGGCCACCACTCCGACATCGGCGGCATCACCCCTGGCTCCATGCCAGCCAACAGCACCGTGGTGGAAGAAGAAGGCATCCTCATCAACAACTTCCAGCTGGTGCGCGGCGGCCGCTTCCTCGAACAGGAAACCGTGGCCCTGCTCGGTTCCGGTCCCTATCCGGCGCGCAACATCGCCCAGAACCTGGCCGACCTGCAAGCCCAGATCGCGGCCAACCAGAAAGGCGTGGATGAACTGCTGAAGATGGTGGATCACTTCGGGCTGAACGTGGTGAAGGCCTATATGGACCACGTCCAGAACAATGCGGAAGAAGCGGTGCGACGCGTCATCACCCTGTTGAAGGATGGCCACTACGACTATCCACTGGACAATGGTGCGGTGATCAAGGTCGCCATCCGCGTGAACCACGAGCGGCGCACTGCCGACATCGATTTCACCGGCACCTCGCCGCAGCTGAACAACAACTTCAATGCACCCAGCGCGATCTGCATGGCCGCCGTGCTGTATGTCTTCCGCACGCTGGTGGACGACGAGATTCCCCTCAATGCTGGTTGCCTAAAGCCCTTGAACGTCATCATCCCGGAAGGCTCCATGCTCAATCCGCGCTATCCGGCGGCGGTGGTCTCGGGCAATGTGGAAACCTCGAGCTGCATCACCAATGCCCTGTATGGTGCACTGGGCGTGCTGGCGTCGGCGCCGGGCACGATGAACAACTTCACCTTCGGTAACGGCCGCTACCAGTATTACGAAACCATCTCCGGCGGCTCCGGTGCCGGCCAGGGCTTCAATGGTACCGACGTGGTGCAGACCCACATGACCAATTCTCGCCTGACCGATCCGGAAATCCTGGAGTGGCGTTATCCGGTCCGACTGGAAAGCTATGAAATCCGCGAGGGTTCCGGTGGCGAGGGTGCCTGGCACGGCGGCAACGGCGGCATCCGCAAGATCCGCTTCCTGGAGCCGATGACGGCATCGATCCTCTCCAACAACCGCATCATCCCGCCCTTCGGCGCCAATGGTGGCGAGCCCGGAAAATGCGGCCGCAACTATGTACTCCGCAACGACGGTCGCGAAGAGGATGTCGGCTTCGTCGCCAGTACCGAGATGCAGGCCGGCGAAGTATTTGTCATCGAGACGCCGGGCGGCGGAGGTTATGGGAAGCCCGTCTGAAGCCCGCCCTGGCAGGCAGTAGGGGGGTACCGGGTGGGTTGGAGCAGTGGGTTGTAAAACGCAGCAAGCAGTACCTGAGCAGTACCGTGTAGTGCCGTAGTGAGTAGTACTTCTGGTGGTAGTGTGTCTCTTTGCGGCGTCCTCTTCGATCTTCGAAGGCGACGCCGCTTTTTTCTGGGAAGACCGATTTCGCAACGTCGCACGATCTGACGTCACATTCCAGAACCCAGAACCTTCCTGGCTATCTTCCTCAGCTAATTTCTTAGCTGTTCTTGTTGCTTTGCTGGCCGGTCTTCACCTGTTGCTCAGGCGAGTCGCCACGCGTGGAGTTCCCGTGCTGCTGACCCGCACCGCTGCTGCTCTGGTTCTGCTGGTCATTCTTGTGACTCTGCTGGCCAGCCTGCGCAGGCTGCTCGCTCGAACCGCCACGGGTACCGCCGCCTTGTTGCTGGCCGGCCTGGTTGCTGCTCTGGTTCTGCTGGTCGTTCTTGTGGCCTTGCTGACCGGCTTGCACATGCTGCTCGTGGGAACCGCCGCGGGTTCCGCCTTGATTCTGGTTCGACATGTTTCGCTCCTGGTTGATATTGCATGACGCTGCGCTCATGCGCAGTACCTGCATCATCAATCTGCGCCACGCTCTCGCGTATCGGCCAAGTGCTTGTGCTGGCGTAGGCGCTCGCTGTCGGAGGCGTCATCGAAATCCGAATGCTTGCAAAACCGCTACCGACGATGGCGAGGCAGGCGAATGGTAAAAGTCGTGCCCTGGGCAGCCGATGAACTGGCCGTGGCAGAGCCCCCGTGTGCGATCGCCACCTCCCGTACGATGTAGAGACCCAGCCCCATGCTGCCGGGCCGATCCCCCTCCCTGCTGTCGGAGGCCACCAGACGCACCAGCGGCTCGAAGATCGCCTGGAGTTGCTCCTCTGGAATCACCGGTCCCCGGTTGGTGACGGAGACCACCACTTCCTCCTCGCCAGCATCGATCGCTATCACGATGCGCTCGGCAGGAAGGCCATGTTGTATGGCGTTACCGAGCAGATTTGACAGGGCCTGCGCAATACGCCCCGGATCCCATTGGCCGTCGAGCTTTCCCGAACTCTGCAATGCGATTTCCCGATCCGGGTGGGCGCTACCGATTTCATCTATCACGCGTCGAGCGATTTCGCCCATGTTGGCGGACTTGATGTCCAGCGGCAGGCCGGCACCGAGATGGGTCCGGGTGTAGTCGAGCAGGTCGCTGACGAGCTTGCTCATGCGATGGCCGCTGTTGTAGATGCGGGCAGCGATCTTGCGATGCTGATCGTTGATGTCGTCCGCCAGCAGCAATATCTGCGCCCCCTGGATGGTCGCACCCAGCGGATTGCGCAGATCGTGACCCAGGATCGCCAGGAACAGGGTGCGCGACTGTTCGAACAGTTTGGTATAGCGTGCCAGCGATTCGGCCAGTGCCTGATCGATGGCCTCGTTGAAACGCGTGATGTCGTCGACGTTGGTTTCATACCCTTCCTTCCATTCCCGCGCCCATAGCCGCAATACACTGGAGCGCAAGGCCCGGTATTCGGAGGCAAGCTGCTCCACATCGAAGCCCGACAATAGCCTGGCAATGGCGTGGGTCTCGGCCGCGGTGTCATCGGCGGTGCGTGGCGCACGCCCTTCCGATTTCACGATGCCCTCGGCTTCGGTCTGGGTATTGTCCAGGTCATCGGCGATGGCGCGCAGCATGACGGAGGCGTGGTTCCTCAATGCTTTCGAATCCATGGTCAAGGCTGGCGGGGTGATCGTTTTGGCAAATTGCTCCCAGGCTTCCAGGATCAACTCCATGCGGGAGCGGATGAAGTCGGACAAGCGCAGCACAGGTCTGTTGGACATTTTTTGTTTTTCCTCCGGATCAGCTTTCCAATGGATGGAGCTTAGAAAAATAAGAACGGATAAGCCAATGCCTTGTTCCTGATGAGCAGAAAAATTCCCGACAAAAACACTCGACCGCGCGCGCCAGGCGGCTTCTACGGGACTCAGCCTTGCCCTGATGCAACTGGCACATCCGGCCCGCCTGTTCCTCTACAGGACCGCCTCAATGGTGGAAAGCAACAAGGTGAAGGCGCAAGGCTTGGTGAGCAGCGCCGCAAAGTTTTCGCGTGCCTGCCACGCGTTCTTCATCGGTGTGGCGCTCAGCAGCACCACGGGTATGGCCGCCAGCTGCTCGTGGGATTTGAGTTTTGTCGCCAGGGCCAGCCCGTCCATGACCGGCATGCGCAGGTCGGTCAGGACGACATCTACCCGCTGCTGCTGCTGGAGCAACAGATGATAGGCCTGCGCGCCGTTGGCAGCCTCCAGGACCACATAGCCCTCGGTCCGCAACACTTCGCAAAAAAGTGCGCGGACATCGGTGTTGTCTTCCACTACCAGGACGGTGCGGGCAATTTCCGTTCGTTGCATGGATGAGTCCGCTCTCGAGTACTGCGCCCGAGGTGGGCGTCGGTCATGATTATGAAGCGCTATCGGCGCCGCCGGGATCAGGGAATGACTCAAAACTCGCAAAAAATGGCCTACGCCAACGTAGGAAAAATCGCACACAGCGCAACCATGGCACGGCCGAATGGCAGGCGCTGTCACTGCCCACGATAGGGTTGCCGAACTGCAAGCTGTTACGCCCCTGTCACGCGCCGGTCACATGTTTGTCACATGCCCATCATGCGCCTGTCTCGATGCGCGGGAACATCCTTTCGGCCAGGTGAAAAGCGTTCTCATTGGCGCGCTACTTGCTTAGTGCCAATGGGGGTTTCAACTAGTAATTCACAAGATCATGCATGACAATCAACAGACCGAAGAATTTTTGCGGCACATGCCTGCCGTCGTCGACTGCGAACGTTCGCTCAGGGAGCTCAGCGTTGCCTGGCGCCTGATCGAATCGACCGCCAAGATGGTATGTCCCACCGAAGCCAAGAGCATCCTGCCCACCATCAAGGTGACGCGCGAGGGCTTCAACCAGTTGGAAAAGAGGCTCATCGCCAATCTGGTGCAACAGAACGTGTCGAAAGTGGTGCAGGAGTTCGATTTCAAGGCCCGGGTCATCATCGACATCGTGGTCCGCAACCTGTTCGAGCGCACCGCCGATGTCGGCTTCCTGGCCATGGACGAGGCCATCCGCCAGTTC
The DNA here is from genome assembly GCF_015767275.1 of Herbaspirillum sp. AP02. Taxonomy (GTDB): domain Bacteria; phylum Pseudomonadota; class Gammaproteobacteria; order Burkholderiales; family Burkholderiaceae_D; genus Herbaspirillum. The sequence continues at coordinate 110,772 of NZ_JADWMY010000002.1, read as the reverse complement.
ATCCTGGCCGGACCGGACGGCGAGCGCCACCAGATCGTGGCGCGACTCGATGCCTACCGGCAAAAGTACACGGTCTATGACGAGATCTTCGTTCTCGATCCGCAGGGACAGGTGCTGGCCAATCTCGACCCTGCCAATACCGTCACGCAATCCCGCGACCCGCTGGTAGCGCGTACCCTGGCCGCCAACGGTTATCTGGAGACCTTTGCCGTCACCGATCTGCGCGGCGGCAGCGAACGCTCGCTGATCTACTCTCACAAGATCGTCAACCCCGAGGATGGCAAGACCATCGGCGTGCTGTGCCTGTGCTTCCCGGTGGCGGTGGAGATGGACGACGTCTTCGGCGGACTGCGCAAGCCCAACGACCGCAGCGTCATGCTCATGCTGGACCAGGACGGACGCGTCATCGCCAGCAGCGATGCCGAACACGTGCCGGTTGGGCGCACCGTGCCGCTGGCGCTGGAAGGCCCCTACCAGCTGGTGACGCATGCCGGGCGCGACTACCTGGCGCGTACCTGCGCCGCGCGCAATTACCAGGGTTATAGCGGCCCGGGCTGGTATGGCCATGTGATGGTGGCCTGCGATGTGGCCTTCCGCCAGCCCGGCCAGGACATGCTCTCGCAATACGACGCAGAACTGCTGTCCGGCGTGATGTCACATGCCCGCTCCTTCTGCCCACCCCTGCACGACGTCACGCTGCTGGCCGACTCCATCAACCACTCGCTGCGGCGCGTGGTGTGGAACGGCAAGATCATGGCCTCGGGCGATGCCGGCGACCTGCTGCGGCTCAAGGCCATCCTGCAGGAAATCAGTCAGACCGGTGACGAGACCAACGAAGTCTTCCGCGAATCCATCCTGGACCTGTATGCCACCGCGCTGTCGTCGAGCCTGCAGGACCTGCAGTACATCTCGCGCCTGATGGTCGACATCATGGACCGCAACCTCTACGAGCGCGCCAACGATTGCCGCTGGTGGGCACTGACCCCGCGCCTGCGCCAGCTGCTGGCCCAGGAAACGCGCCGGCCCGCCGAACTGGCCGAGCTCCAGAAAATCCTGGTCTCCATCAATGCGCTCTATACCGTCTACACCAGGCTGGTGGTGTTCGACAGCCACGGCAGCATCGTCGCGATGAGCAAGCCCCTGGCCGAAGACAGCGAAGACAGCGATCCCGGCGCCTCCGGCGGCGGCCTGAGAGTGGACGAACAGCTGCTGCGCAATACGATGCGACTGAGCGATCCAAGTCAGTACTGCGTGTCGCCCTTCGAAGCGACGGCACTCTACGATGGTGCCGCCACCTATCTCTACAGCGCGGCCATCTTCCACCCTGAGCGCAGTGGTCCGCCGGTCGGCGGCATCGCCATCGTGTTTGACGCCACGCCCGAGTTCGCCAACATGCTGGGCTCTGCCCTGCCCGAGCAGGAAGGCGCCTTCGCCGCCTATACCGACCGCCAGGGGCGGGTCATCTGCAGCACCCACCAGGATTACGCACCCGGCAGCGTACTGCCGCTGGGCGCGGCCACCAGCAGCAGTGCCAACGGCAGCAGCGCAGCCGAAATCCGCATCCATGACGGCCACTACATGGTGGTCGGCCACACCACCTCATTCGGCTACCGCGAGTACAAGAACAGCGACGATTACGTCAACGACGTGATTGCCATGGTCTTCACGCCCATCGGCCAACAGAGCGACGCCGTGCGTGCGCTGGACGGCACCGATATCGAAGTCGCCAGCAGCGGCGGCAAGCTGCGCGAATTCGCCACCATCACCATCGACGGCGCTGTCTTCGCACTGCCGGCCGGCAACGTGATCGAAGCCATCGAAGCCTCGCGCATGCTTTCCACCTCCACCTTCAAACCGGTCCTGGCGGGCGCGCTGGACTATCACGAAGGGGGCGCGGCGAAATCGGTGTTCGTGCCGGTGGTAGACATGCGCCAGCTGTTGCTGTCGACCGCATCGACCACGACCGACAGCCGCGAAATCGTCATCGTGCGCCATGCCGGCCGCCTGGTCGGACTGCTGGTCGATGGTCTGCATGACGTACTGGAATTCGGCGAGAGCCACATCGATGCGCCGCTGATCATGTTCGGCGGTGGCGTCAATTACATCGGCAACCTGATCCGGACCGCCAAGCCTGGCGACACCATCCAGGTGGTGGATGTGGAGCGCATCGTCATGAATTTCTTCGGGCCGCGCAAGGAGGCCTACCTGGCCGCATCCTGAGGCGAGTGGTGGATAGCAGCGGGTGACCGACGGCATCTATCATCGGTCACCCGCCCTCAGTTGCCTTCCCTCGCTTGCCTGCCCTCAGCCGTCACCGCCGGATAGACCCGCAGCATTCCTGACGGCTGTCATCTGCGCCAGGATGGAGACGGCGATTTCAGCCGGCCTATGACTATCGATGGGCAGACCGATCGGCGCATGCAGCCGCGCAATCTGCACCGCGCCGAGATCGAACAAGGCCAGCCGCTCGCGACGGCGCTGGCTGCTGGCACGCGAACCCAGGGCGCCGACATAGAAGGACGAAGAAGTCAGCGCCTCCAGCAATGCCATGTCATCCAGCTTGGGATCGTGGGTCAGCGCCACGATGGCGGTGTGGGAATCGGGCTTCATCTCCAGCACCACCTCATCGGGCATGCCGGCGACCAGCCGGGTACCGGCGATATGCCAGCCCGCCGCATACTCCTCGCGGGGATCGCAGACCAGCACCTCGTAGTCGAGCATCAGCGCCATCCTGGCCAGCGCCTGTGACAGCTGTCCGGCGCCGATGATCAAGAGGCGCCAGCGCGGACCGTAGCATACGGTGAAGTCGGGCTGCGCCAGCACTGGCCGGCGCAAGGCACCGTCGGCATGGCCCAGCCGCGTGCAGCGGGACAGGCCGCTGGCCAGATCGAGCTGGCGCCGGATGCGCCCCTGCGCGGCGGTGACCTCCAGCACGTCGTCGAGCCAGCCGGAGCCCGGCAGCGATTCGCGTACCAGGACCAGGGTTCCGCCACAGGGCAAGCCAAAACGTGCGGCCTGCTCCCGCGTGGTGCCATATTCCAGAACAGCGGGGCGCACAGACGTCGCCCCCTCCTGACGCACGCGCTCGATCAGATCATCCTCGACGCATCCGCCGGAGACCGATCCCACCACGCGACCATCGTCCCGGATGGCCAGCATCGCCCCGGGACTGCGGGGCGCGCTGCCCCAGGTGCGCGCGACCGTGAACAGTTGTACTTGATGTCCTTGCCCCCGCCAGTCGCGGGCCGTGCGCAAGACCTCCAGATCCAGGCTTTCCATGTCCGCCCGCCCTGCCTCAGACCGCAGCCAGACGAAATACGCCCATCGACAGCTTCACCGCCCCGGCCTGCTCCACCAACGACGCCGACGAGGCCGCAGCCTGCTCCACCAACGCCGCATTCTGCTGGGTAATGCGATCCAGCGAAGACAATGCCGCCGCCACCTGCTGCACGCCCTCGCGCTGCTCGATGCTGGCGCGGGAGATCTCGTCGATCAGGCCGCTCACGCCACCGATGGATGAGACAACCTCCGTGATCGTGGTCGCCGAGGTCTTCACCTGCCTCTGTCCATCGCTCACGCTGCGTAGCGATGCGGTGATCAGCTCGGCGATTTCGCGTGCCGCCGTGGTGCTGCGCTGGGCCAGCGTACGTACCTCGCTGGCCACCACCGCAAAGCCGCGTCCGTTCTCACCGGCGCGGGCTGCCTCCACCGCAGCATTGAGCGCCAGGATATTGGTCTGGAAGGCGATGGCCTCGACCACCTTGACGATCTGGCCGATCTGCGCGGCATCGTCGGCCATGGCCTGCATGGTCTGAACGATACGATCGAAGGCCTGCCCACCGCGTTGCGCCACATCTGCAGCCGCCACCGCATTGGCCGCCGCAGAGACGGCGTGATCGGCATTGTTCTGGATGGTGGCGGCCAGTTCCTCCATGCTGGAGGCAATCTCCTGCAGCGACGATGCCTGGCTCTCGGTGCGCTGGGACAGGTCCATGTTGCCGGCTGCGATGTCCGAACAGGCCCGCGTCACGCCATGCACATCACGACCGACTTCGCCGATCAGGCTGACCAGGCTGCTCCTCATCAGCAGAAGCGCTCGTACCAGATCGGCGGCATGTGGCTGGGCGGTCTGATCAAGGGGCGCATCGAGATCACCGGCAGCCATCCGATATGCAAAGTCGGTCGCCTGCTCCAGCGGCTGCATCAACTGTCGTCGCTGCCAGAGACTACCCAGCACCAGCATGGCCAACGTCACCACCAGCATGACCAGTGCCGGCACCCGGCTTGCTGCGGACCACAGCAGGCCGGCTGCCAGTGCGCTCGCCGACGGCAAGGCCTGCCACAACACGATCCGCTTGAGCAGCCCCGGTCGCCACAGCCGCTGCACCATCCCCGGCAGACCGGTGCGCAGGAACTGGCCACCGCGCACGGTCCAGCCACGGGCGCGCCGCTCCCTGAAGCGCCGCAACATGGCAGCGGCGAAGCCGACCTGCTCCGCTGGCGCATGGGTGCGCACCGAGGTCGATCCGATCACGCGCCCGCCTTCCCGCACCAGCGAGACATTGGTCATGGCCCAGATGCGCTGCCCATCGCTGCCCCGGATGCAGGTCAGTCCTGCCCACCGGCGTCCCTGCTCGATCGTGGTACGACGCATGTCCTTGACGGCTTCGGCCGGCACGTCCGGATCGATCAGGCGCGTATAGGGCATGCCCACCAGCTCCTGCATGGGGATGCCTACCTCGTCGGCGAACGCCTGGTTGGCATAGGTGATGATGCCCTCCGAGCTGGTCCGGCTGATCAGATACTGTCCCGGCCGCAGTGCGCGACCATCTTGCTGCTGGCTCACCATCCCCCTCCTTCGCACCGTCCGGCCAACTCTGCGGCGGCGGTAGTTTCCCGCGATTAATAACGAACATCATTCTGTTATTTTGCATCCTTCGATGTCAAGAAAAATTCCGCAATCGACATCATCATCAGGTGGTGCAACTGCGCTTCGATAGGTCAGCGTCACGGCATCGGCAACGCAGCGTCGTACACGAACAACGACGGAGCGCAGAGGTATGCGATAGCGAGCATTTCCTCACATCGCCCCCTAATCCAGTACGCATAGGGCTTCCATGAGCATGAAGAATAAAAAACGCACCAAAAATGCGAATATGGACAGCTGAACTTCATTTTTAAGTGCATGTGACGGAACGGCTGCACCATTTGTTTCCCCAGCCATCCTGCCCTGCCTTCCCCGGCAAGGACGCGTGACGAAAAAACTTTCCCCTCACACGACAATAACGATTGACATTCATTTTATTGAGATTAAATAATGTCATTCATTATTTGACGCGCATCAAAGCAGGCGCCGCGCCGCCCACTCGTTCAGATCCATTGCAGTCCGATTCATCCGTAGCGCCACCGCCAGCGGTGGTTTTCAACGCTGTCTTGATTGTTCAACCTGAAGGGGAAATAAAAGTGAAGAAACGTCTGTTAGCCGCCGTCTCCGCCGGCCTGTGCCTGGGGGGGCTGGGTACCGAAGCGATGGCCCAGAGCAGTGTCACCATCTACGGCATCATCGATACCGGGGTCGAATATCTCAATCACACCAATGCCGCCGGCCAGGGCAAGCTGCGTACACTGCCGCTGACCGGACTGCTGCCCTCGCGCATCGGCTTCAAAGGGGTCGAGGACCTGGGTGGTGGCATGCGCGCCTTCTTCAATCTGGAAAGCGGCTTCGTGCCGACCACCGGCGGCATGGGCCAGGGCAACCGCCTGTTCGGACGACAATCCAATGTCGGCCTGATGGACCCGACCTGGGGTACCTTCACGCTGGGTCGCCAGTACAACATGACGGCCATCTCGCTGATCGCCGCCGACATCATGGGACCGGCCAACCACGGCCTGTCCAACATGGACTCCTACCTGCCCAACACGCGCAGCGACAATGCGCTGGGCTACATGAACAAGATCGGCAACACCACCGTGGGCGCCACCTATAGCTTCGGTCGCGATACTTCTGCGGCGGGCGGGCCTGCCGCCACCAATTGCGCCGGCGAGAACGCCGCCGACGCGCAAGCCTGTCGCCAGTGGACGGCGTTGATCAAGTACGACACCGCCACCTGGGGTGTCGCCACCGCCTACGATACCCTGCGCGGCGGCGCCGGGGCGGGCAACCTGCTCACCAGCAGCAACTACAAGGACAACCGCGCCTCCTTCAATGGCTGGTTCAAGGTCGGCGATCTGAAGATCGGTGGTGGCCTGATTGCCCGCCACCTGCAACGTGCGGTCGATATCAACTACAACCTCTGGTATCTCGGCGCCAGCTACGCGCTCACGCCACAGTGGCAGGTCGAAGGCCAGGTGGCTCATCTGGATACCCGCAACTCACCCGACGACAGCACGCTGGGCACGGCGCGCGCGATCTACTTCCTGTCCAAGCGCACCAGCCTCTACGCGTCGTATGCGTACATCAAGAATCGCGGCAACGCCGCCATTGCCGTCAGCTCCGGCAGCACGGTCGGTGTCGGCCAGAACCAGTCCAGCGTGATGGCCGGCATCCGGCATACCTTCTGAAGCAGCTTTACTCCTGAGGATCCCTTTGTAGGACTTGGCGGAACGCATCGAGGCGTTCCGTTTTTTTTGGGCGTCCCGGAGCGGCCGGAGAGGGACGAAAAAAAGGCGCCGTCACGACGGCGCCTGCTCTTCCATCTGGGCCGCCTCAGAAGGGAGGCAGCCTTGCCTCGCCCTGACGCATCTCGGGATGATGCAGCACGTCCAGCACATGTGCCGGCGTAAACGGCTGCTGCCATACACCCTGCCCAAGGGGGCGCAAGGCGTCGTTGACGGCGCACCAGATGGCGCCAATGGCCCCCACCGTCCCGGCCTCACCCACCCCCTTGGCACCGAGACTGGTTTCGCGCTCGGGCGTGGTCACATGGCCCACATGGATCTGGGGCATCTCTGAGGCCATCGGAATCAGATAGTCCGCCAGCGAGGCATTGCTCATCTGCCCGTTCTCGGAATAGATGCACTGCTCGAACAGGGCCGCGCCTATCCCCTGCACCACGCCACCTCGGATCTGCTCATCGGTCAGCAGCGGGTTGACGATACGTCCGCAGTCTTCCACCACCCATACGTCCAGCACGCGGATCATGCCGGTCTCGACATCGACCTCGACCTGCGCCGCCTGCACGCCATTGGCGGCGAAGTAGGGCTTGCCGGTCGGCGCATAGCTGCGCTCCACCGTCAGTTCCGGGATGACGTCCAGCTTGATGGCGGTCGAATCGTAATGCGCCTTGAGCGCCACCTCCGCCAGGCTCATCAAGGTCTCGCCGTCACGCCCGATGATCATGCCATCGACGATATCGAGCCCGTCCTGCGATTGCTCACCAAGGGCCGCTGCGATCGACAGGATATTGGCGCGCAGCTGCGCTGCGGCCAGCAGGGCCGCTTCCCCCGCCAGGGAGATGCCGCGCGAGGCCCAGGCACCGCCCCCCAGTGGATCGCGGGAGGTATCGCCGGCCGCCACCGCCACCGTCTCCAGCGGACTACCCATGGCCTGGGCCACGATCTGGGTCAGGCCGGTGCGCGTGCCCTGCCCCTGGTCGGTCGCGCTCGTGCGGCACTGAATGTGACCGGAGGGCAGCAGGCTCAGGCGCACTCCCTCCTTGCCGGCCACCCTGACCTGATTGGGTCCATAAAGGCCCGCGCCCACGCCGGTCAGCTCGACAAAGGTGCACAAGCCGATGCCACGATAGACGCCGCGCTGGCGCAGCGCATCCTGCGTGGCGCGCAGCTGGCGGTAATCCATGTTCTCCAGCAACTGATCCATGCAGGCGTCCAATGACAGCGGGCCCAGTGGGATGCCGCCGGCAGCAGGCAGCATCGGCGCCTCGGCCGGACGCGCCGGCAGATGATTGCGTCGTCGCATGGTGACCGGATCCATGCCGATGGCCGCCGCCGCGTCATCGATCAGCTGTTCGATGACGGCGCAGGCGATGGGCTGACCCACGGCACGATAGGCACCGGTCGGCACCTTGTTGACGAAGGCCCCGCGCACCCGCCCGCGGAAGGCGTCGATGCGGTAGGCCGAGCCGCACAGATCGAGTGCCTGCAAGGCTTCGCCGATACTGGAGCGCGGGTAGGCGGACACCGCCCCGAAGCAGAACAGCAGATCCACGTCCAGCCCCAGCAGGTGTCCTTCGGCATCCACCGCCAGTTGCGCCTCGACGCTGGCGTCCCGGGCGTGGACATCGGAGACGAAGGATTCCAGGCGGTCCGCCTGGAACTTGACGGGCCGGCCCAGCAGCATCGCAATGGCGACCACCGCGATCTCGTCGGCATAGGCGTGCAGCTTGATGCCGAAAGCGCCGCCCACGTCGGGGCTGGCGACCCTGACCCGCTCCAGCGGCAGGCCCAGCAGACTGGCGTAGATCTCCTGCATCTGGAAGGGCGCCTGATGGGATTGCTGGATGTCCAGCTCACCGGTGCGCCGGTCGAAGCTGGCCAGGATGCCACGCGGCTCCAGTGGCACACCGGTCTGGCGACCGAAGCTGAAACGGCGTCGTACCACCTGGGCAGCGCCGGCAAATGCGGCGGCCACATCACCCTTGCCGATCTTGCGCTCCAGCGCCAGGTTGTGCTCGATGGCCGGGTGGCAGGGTGGACAGCCGGGTTCCAGTGCGGCGCTCGGGTCCACCACGGGCTCGCCCTCCTCCCAGTCGATCTCGATCAGTTCGAGCGCGTCCTCGGCCTGCGCGCGCGTAGCGGCCACCACCGCCGCCACCGCTTCGCCCTGCCAGAACACTTCATCGATAGCCAGCGGATTCTGCGGGGCCGAGACATGCGCCGGCCACAGGGCAAAGCGGGTGGTCCAGCCAGCGCAGACGGTCGCCAGGTCGGCGCCGGTGACGACCGCACTCACCCCGGGCATGGCCGCAGCGGCGTCGACATTGATCGCGTGCAAGCGCGCACGCGCAAACGGACTGCGGTAGAACACCACATGCTGCATATCGGCCAGCACCAGGTCGTCGAGATAGCGTCCGCGTCCGGCCACGAAACGCTCGGCATCCGCGCGGGCGACGCTACGGCCGATCAGGCCAGCGGCCGCGGTCTGGGCGGCGGCGCTCATGCGTCGTCCCCGGCGGCCATTTCGATGGCATCGACGATGGCCTGGTAACCGGTGCAACGGCAGTAATTGCCCGAGATGGCATCGCGGATCTCCAGGCGGCTGGGGCAGGCCTTGGCCTGCAGCAGTTCGTTGGCCGTCATCAGCATGCCCGGCGTACAGAATCCGCATTGCATGGCATTGCGCGTTACGAAGGCGCGTTGCAGGGCGGCGATCTCGCCGCTTTCGGCCAGCCCCTCCAGGGTCTCCACGCTCAAGCCGTCGACCTGCACCGCCAGCATCAGGCAGCCGCGCACCACCGCGCCATCGACGCGCACATTGCAGGCACCGCAGACGCCGACCTCGCAGCCGACGTGAGCTGCCGTCAATCCCATGTCCTGGCGCAGGAAGTCCACCAGGTTGCGGCGCACCGGCACCAGGCAATTGACGTCCTTGCCATTGAGGGTGAATTGGATGTTGGCGTGTTCCACGCAACGGACGGACAGATCATCCATGGCTGGCTCCGTAAGGAATGGTTGAATCGGCCGGCGCGCCGAAGGTCGCCGCCAGCACGCGACGTATCAGGGCGGCCGCCTGCAGGCGCTTGACCTCGGGGCTGCCGAAGTGGTTGTGATCGGGATTGAGCTCGGCCACGGCAGCCCTGGCGATCTCCTCGCCCAGCGCAACGGACCACGCCTGCCCCTGCGCCAGTACAGCGGCCGCGGTGGACAGGATGGGCATGGGATCGGTGCCGAAGGTGGTCAAGCGCAGGTCGCTGATGATGCCCTCGGCATAGCTGGCCCGCAGCGCGACGCCGACCATCGCGAAGTCCCCATGGCGGCGCGCCAGCTCGTCGAAGCCGAAGACCTCCTGCGGCTGGCAGGCCGGATAGAGTGCTTCGATCAGGATTTCGTCATCCTGGCGGGCCGTCTCGTACAGACCGAAGAAATAATCCACTGCCGGTACCTCGCGCACGCCGCCGTCACGGCTCTGCAGCACCAACAAGGCATCCAGAGTGATGGCGCAGGCCGGCATCTCCGCCGACGGATCGGCCAGCGCCAGACTGCCGCAGGTGGTACCGCGATTACGTACTGCCGGATGGGCCACATGGCGCATGGCCATGTGCAGCAAGGGCAGATGTTGTTCCACCAGCGGTGAGCTGGCGGTCTCGGCATGACGCACCAGGGCGCCGATGCGCACATGGCTGGCATCCTCGGCCAGCACAATGCCCTTGAGTTCCTCGATGCGATTGATGTCGATGAGCAGGCTCGGCGCCGACAGGCGCAGATTGAGGGTGGCGAACATGCTCTGGCCGCCGGCCAGGATGCGCGCATCGCTGCCGTGTTCAGCCAGCAGCGCGCATGCCTCTTCCAGCGAGCTCGGGCGGGCGTATTGGAAACCTGATGCCTTCATGCAATATCCGATAAGTTGTGACAGGCCGGGTGAGCGCAGCCGGGATGCACATGCTCACACGCCCATGTAACGATGCACCAGGGACGGGTCCTGCTGCAACTGCTGTGAGCTTCCACTCCAGGCGATACGCCCCTTCTCGACCACATAGTGGCGGTCAGCCAGTCCCATGAGCGACTGGATGTTCTTGTCGATGACGATCATCGACAGCCCTTCCCTCTTCAGTTCGTGCAGGGCGCGCCAGATATCGGCACGCGCCACCGGCGCCAGACCTTCGGTGGCCTCGTCCAGCACCAGCAGGGAGGGATTGGTCATCAGCGCACGCGAGATGGCCAGCATCTGCTGCTCGCCGCCGGACAACTGCGAGCCCATGTTCTGACGCCGCTCCGCCAGCCGTGGAAAGAATTCATAGGCGCGTCGCAAGGTCCAGGGCCGACTGTCGGCCTGCCCGGCGCGCGCCGGGCGGGCGGTGGCGATCAGGTTTTCTTCCACGGTCAGGTCGGCGAAGATCTGGCGCCCTTCCGGCACCAGCCCCAGGCCACGGCGCGCCACTTCGTGACAAGGCAGGGTATCGATGCGCTGGCCGCCAAAGCTGATGCTGCCGGCACTCGGGCGCAGCAGACCGAACAGGCATTTGACGGTGGTGGATCGTCCCATGCCATTGCGACCGAGCAAGGTGATCACCTCACCGCGCTGCAGGTCCAGCGAGATGTCGAACAAGGCCTGCGCCCGACCGTAGGAGGCCTGCAGCCCGCGGATGGATAACTGTTCAGCCATGAGCGGCTCCGGAAAAAGTCCCTGCTTCATCCCCCAGGTAGATGGCGCGGACCTCGGGGTGATTGCGAATTTCATCGGGCGTGCCACAGAAGGCGGCACGACCCGACACCAGCACCGTGATGCGGTCGGCCAGGGCGAAGACCGCATCCATGTCGTGTTCGATGAGCAGCATCGAGTAACGGCCCTTGAGGGATTGCAAGAGTTGTACCACCGATGCCGATTCTTCGATGCTCATGCCGGCCATGGGCTCGTCGAGCAACAGCAGGCGCGGCTGCGCGGCCAATGCCATGGCCAGCTCAAGCTGGCGTCGCTCGCCGTAGCCCAGTTCTCCTGCCAGCGTATCGCGGCGGGCTTCCAGGCGGGTGGCAAGCAGTGCCTGCTGCGCGTCCTGGCAGGCCTGCTCACGGGCCATCATCGGACGCCAGAAACCGTAGCCGCCGGTCGCGCCGACTGCCGCCAGCACGGCGTTTTCCATCACGGTGAACTCTTCGAAGATGGAGGTGATCTGGTAGGAGCGCAACAAGCCCCGGCAGGCGCGCTGATGCAGCGGCAGCGTGGTCACCTCCTCATCGCCGAACCAGACCTGGCCGCTGTCGGGCCGCAGCTCTCCGGACAGCTGGTTGATCAGGGTGGTCTTGCCGGCACCATTGGGGCCGATGATGGCGTGCAGTTCGCCGGGACGGATGTCCAGGCTGACGTCGTCGGTCACCAGCAGGCCGCCGAAGCGCTTGGTCAATCCCTGGGTACGCAGGCCGTTCATTGCTTGGCTCCATTGGCGACGATGGCAGTCGCATCGATACGGCCGGACGCGCCGCGTTGGCAGCACCGCACATCCAGCCAGTGCAAGGCACCCATGAGTCCGTCACGACCGGTGAGCGCAATGAGGATGATCATCGGCCCGAAGATGAGCATCCAGTGCTCGGTATAGGACTTCATCACCTCCTCCAGGCAGATAAACGCCAGTGCGCCCAGCAACGGACCGAACACGCTGCCCATACCGCCCAGCACGACCATCACGATCAGCTCGCCGGACACCTGCCAGCTCATCAGCCCCGGCGAGGCATAGGCATTCAGATTGGCCAGCAGGAAACCCGCCAGGCCGCACAGGATGGCGGAGAGCACATAGGCGATCAGTTGCAGACGGCGTGCCGGGAAGCCCAGTGCGCTGACGCGCGCGAGGTTCTGGCGCGAGCCGCGCAGGGCCATGCCGAAGGGGGCGTGCCGCAACCGGTGCATCCACAGCAGGGTCACCGCCAGCACGCCCCAGGCGGCATAGAACAAGGGCAGCACCGAGCCGAGGTCGATCCCCGCGCCCAGCCGGCTGGTGGCGATGATGGACATGCCATCGTCGCCACCATACTGCTTGAGGCTGACGAAGACGAAATAGCCCATCTGGGAAAACGCCAGGGTGATCATGATGAAGCCGATGCCACGGGTGCGCAGGCTGATGGCACCGGTGAGCGCCCCGATACAGCCGCACGACACCAGCACCAGCAGCAGCTGCGGCCACGCCGACTCCAGCCCGGCCAGCGAGGACAGGGAGACGCAATACGCCCCCAGGCCAATGAAGAGTGCATGTCCGAAGCCGATCAGGCCGGCATAGCCCAGCACCAGGTTGAGTGCACTGGCGGCCAGCGCATAGATCAGCACACGCGCCAGAAAGCCGACGTAGAACTGTGCACCCAGTGCAGCGGCCACCGGTGGCACGGCCAGCAGCGCCAGCAACAGCAGCAGGGGAATGCCCAGGCTGGGACGGAACAGGGAGGAAGTCGTCTTCATCGTCTTGCCACGAAAAGGCCTTGCGGACGCAGCGCCAGGACGGCCGCCATCAGCAGGTAGATCAATAGGGAAGCCAGTGCCGGACCAGCCGCATCGGCCAGCTGGCGGCTGACCATCTCACGCAACAGCATGGGCAGGAAGGCCCGTCCCATGGTATCGACGACACCGACGATCAGGGCCGAATAGAACGCGCCCTTGACCGAACCGATGCCGCCGATGACGATCACCACGAAGGTGGCGATCAGGACCGGCTCACCCATGCCGGCCTGGACCGACAGGATGGGGCCGGCCACGGCACCCGCCAGTCCGGCCAGGGCGGCACCGACGGCAAACAGCAGCGCATTGAGGAAGCGGATGTTGATCCCCAGCGCGCCCACCATGGCCGCATTGTTGGCGCCGGCACGGATGAGCATGCCCAGGCGGGTGCGGTGGATCATCCAGTAGCAGCCCACGGCCACGGCCAGACCGACCACGATGACCGCAAAGCGATACAGCGGATAGGGCAGGCCGAACAGGTTGATGACACCGTCCAGCATCGGTGGCACCGAGACGAACAGGGGCTGCTTGCCCCACAACATCGAGGCCAGTTCATTGAAGAACATGATCATGCCGAACGTGGCCAGGACATGGTTCAGGTGGTTCTTGTCGTACAGCCGCGCCACCGCCACCCGCTCCAGCAGCACACCGATGGCCAGGCAGCCCAGCAGCGCGGCCAGCAGCCCCAGCAGGAAGCTGCCGGTGGCATTGGCGACCGAGGCCGCAATGTAGGCCCCCATCATGTACAGCGAACCGTGCGCCAGGTTGACGAAGCTCATGATGCCGAACACCAGGGTCAGGCCGGCCGCCAGCAGGAACAGCAAGACCCCGTACTGGAGACCGTTGAGCAGTTGCGCAAACAGTAGCATGATGGCCTCGCTCACTTCAGGGGACAGGCTGCCACGTAGGCGTCCTTGTGGTCTACCAGCGGGGTGGCGACCAGCTTGCCCTTGATCTGATCACCTTCCTTGACGATCTCGAAGGCATAGTAGTTCTGGATCGGCATGTTATTGGTGTTGAAGCGGAAGGGACCGCGTACCGATTTGAACTCCGCACCGGCCGCCTTGACGGCAGCGGCGAAGGCCACCTTGTTGGAGGTGTCGCCCTTGAGCTTGCGCACTGCCGTATCGAGCAGGAAGGCCGCGTCATAGGCATTGGCGGCATAGGTACTCGGAACGCGCTTGTAGCGGGATTCGAAGGCTTTGACGAACTTCTGGTTTTCCGGATTCTCCAGCGCCGGATTCCAGGTATTGCCGCTGATCACGCCCACGGCGGCCTCGCGCAGGGCTGGCAGATTGGTACCATCGACGGTGAAGGTGGAATACACCGGTACCTTGCCGATCACCCCGGCCTGCTTGAGCTGCTTGGTAAAGTTCACGCCCATGCTGCCGGGGTAGAACATGAAGACCGCATCCATCTTGCTCAGCTGCAGCTGGGTGATCTCGGCCGAATAGTCAGTCTGGTTGATCTGCGTATAGACCTCGGCGGCCACGCCTCCCTTGTACCAGCGCTTGAAACCGGCCAGCATGTCCTTGCCGGCCTGGTAGTTGGGGGCCATCAGATAGACATTCTTGTAGCCCTTGTCCTGTACCAGCTTGCCGATGGCTTCGCCCGAACCGTCATTGGGGTAGGCGATGGAAAACACATTGGCGCCACACTCCGCACCGGCCATCGGCGAGGGGCCGCCGGCCACGGCGATGGAAACCACACCGGATTCCTTGAGTCGTCGCAGATTGGCCATGATGATGTTGGAGTAGCCCAGGCCGACGATGGCATCGACCTTGTCCAGCTCGATGAACTTGCGCATGACCTGCGAGCCCACATCCGGCTTCATCTGGTCATCACCCTGCAGCACCTGCACCTTCTGTCCGCCAAGCTGGTTGCCAAGCTGCTCCAAGGCCAGGCCGAAGCCGTCGATATATTCCTGGCCGTCGGCGGCCATGGGTCCGGAGAACGGACCGGACAGGCCAATCTTGATATCGGCCATGGCCTGCTGCGGAAACGCCAGCACGGCCAGCCCCGCCAACGCCCCCAGGGCACTCACCATCGACTTCACTACCGCAGATCTTTTCATTTTCATTCCTGTTCGTGGCTAAGGTTGAACTACGAATGCTGCTTGCTGCGTGCGGGAAAACTTGACTGTGATCGACCGTCCTGCGCCACTAGCGCGCGACGCGTGACCACATGCTGCGCAGGGCGCCCTGACGCGGCTGCTCCTGCGCCGGCTGATCGCCCTGGCCTTCAGCCGCGGGCGCGGCGGCGGCCTCCGGTTCGAACAGCTTGACGAAGCGTGCAAAGAAGTCATCGGCCATCTTGCGGGCCGAACTGTCGATGAGGCGTGCCCCGAGCTGCGCCAGCTTGCCGCCGACCTGGGCCTGTACCTCGTATTGCAGCAGCGTGCCCTCGCCTTCTTCGGGTGCTACCAGCCGCACTGCGGCACTGCCCTTGGCAAAGCCGGCCATGCCGCCCTGGCCTTCGAAGGTAATTGCATAGGACTGCGGCGCCACGATGTCGATCAGGCTCATGCGTCCCTTGAACTTGGCCGACACCGGGCCGATCTTGATCGACATGCCCACTTCGTACTCATGCTCGCCGACCTGCTCCAGCCGATCGCAGCCGGCGATGCAATCGCGCAGGCTGGCCGGATCGTTGAGGGCTTCCCATACCGCCTGTCGGGAGGCGGGTACCAGACGTTCGCTGATCATTTCCATGCTTGATTCGCTCCTCTTTCAATTGCCTGTCATTCGTATAGTCCGCCCGCTCCGTGGGCGCTGCGCTGCGTGCTACTGACTGCTGGCGGCCTTCAATGCGCCAGCAGCAGCGCCTGTATCGCGGCCGCATCCGGCAATGGCGACTGCGCCAGAATCAGCATGAGCAGGATGCGCAGTTTGGGGGCGGCCAGATCGCCTCCCGCCAGCACCCCGTCACGTTGCAGGAAGGCCTGCGGCGGCACCACACCACGCGCAGCGCGTGCGGCCTGCACCACCACCACACCCTGCGCCACTGCGCGCTGCAGGGCGGCGCGTTCGCCGTTGGCCGGGCGGCCGGGCGCCAGTCCGATGCTGATGATTCCTCGGGCACCTGCTGCCAGCACGCCATCGATGGCCGCACCGTCAGCACCGGCATAGGACACCACCATATCCACACGTGGCAAAGTCCGGCTCGACGACATGTCGAGCGCCGGCAGCATGCTGTGCGATATCGATGAAGTCACGCGGCGGCGCAGCACCACGCTGCCATCAGCGTCCACCCGACCGAGCGGGCCATAGGGCGTGGCCTCGAAGGCCTGCAGCTCGAAACTGGCGGCCTTGCTGACATCACGTGCCGCAAAAACCATGCCATCCATCACGACCAGAACGCCCTGCCCCTGGGCCTGTGGGGCAGCGGCCACCGCCAGTGCTGCGCGCAGATTGGCCATGGCATCGCTGCCCGACGTGTTCAGCGGACGCTGTGCTCCAGTGAGCACGATCGGTTGCCGGATATCGGTGGCCAGCTGCAGAAACCATGCAGTCTCTTCCATCGTCGCCGTGCCATGGGTGACGACGATGCCGGTCAGGCCGGGGTCGTCCTGCACCGTGCGCCTGATCAGCTGCGCCAGCTCCATCCAGTCCTGCGGCAGGATGCCGGTGCTGCCGATCATGCGGAAGGACTGCGGCAGGATCTCGATATCCAGGTCGACCCGGTCCAGTTGTTCCACCAGATCGTCGATGGGATGCACCACGCCGCTCTCGCTGTACTCGACCCAGTCGAAGGCATGCCGCGCATGCATGGCGAAGGTGCCACCGGTGCCGATGACGGCGACCCGTGGCGTACCCGATGCGCGGGACAGGCCGCTCATGCAGCCACCAGACGCAGGTGCAGCACACCCTCTTCGAGACGGATCTCGTGGCTGCGGACATCACGTGTCAAGGGCGCCGACAAGGCCTTGCCGGAACGGATGTCGAACAGCCCGGCATGCAGGGGGCATTCGACCTCGAAGCCGTCGATCTCGCCTTCCGACAAGCGCGCATTGCCATGGCTGCAGATGTCGTCGATGGCATAGACCTCGCCATCCACCAGGAACAGGCCGATCTGCGCACCGCCCAGCTTCAGCGAGCGACAGGCGCGATCACCAAACACCTCGGCCAGCGGACCCAGTGTCAGCCAGCCCTGGGCATCGGGTAACAACGGGGACGCCTGGGCGTCTGCCGCCACGATAGGCAGGATGCCATTCACAGGCCGGCCCTCGCTTCCAGCAATTTGGCCTCATGCACCTTCATCGCCCCGACCAGGTCGCGGATACGGGTAATGCCACGACGTAGGCAATAGGCCTGGAGGTCGTCGATGACGCGCGGCATGGCGCTGGTGCTGATGAAATTGGCGGTGCCCACCTGTACTGCCGTGCAACCGGCCAGCAGGTATTCAATGGCGTCCTCGGCGGTGGCGATGCCGCCACAACCGATGACCGGAATGCTGACCGCCTGCGCCGCCTGGTAAGCCATGCGCAACAGGATGGGCTTGGTGGCGCTGCCGGTGATCCCGCCCATCAGGTTGGCGACCTTGGGTTGATGACTTTCGATATCGATGGCCATGGCCAGGATGGCGTTGGAACTGACCAGGGCGTCTGCGCCGCCCTGCTCGGCGGCACGGGCGATCACGGCGATGCTGCCGACATTGGGCGAGAGCTTGGCCCAGACCTGCAGGTCGGTATTTCGCTTCATCGCCTTGATCACCGCTTCGGTGGCCTGCGGGTCCATGCCGAAGGCCTGGCCATCCTTCTTCAGGTTGGGACAGGAGATATTGGCCTCGATGGCGGCCACGCCCGGCACACTCAGGCGTGCGGCCAGCTCACCGAACTCTTCCACGGTATTGGCCGAAATGCTGGCCACCAGAGGGGGCGTGTAATTCCGGTAGAACGGCACCAGCTCTTCCAGATAGTGCTCCGGCCCCTTGCTGGGAATACCGATGGAGAACAAGGTGGAATTGCGCAGCTCGGCCACGCGTGGCGGAGTGTTGCCCTCGCGCAGGTCGCTGGTGATGGTCTTGGTGACGATGGCACCCAGACGATTGAGATCAATCACCTTGGCCATGCCCTCGGCAAAGGTCCCGGAGCCTGGCATGACCGGATTCTGCAAGGTCAGCTTACCGATGGATACGCTCATGTCTACCATGTCACTGTCTCCTGCGCGTCGAACACCGGGCCATCCCAGCACACGCGTCTGTAACTCATCGTTTCCGAACCGGGACTCTTGCGGAACGGCCGCACGCAGGCAAAGCACATACCCAGCGCACACCCCATCAATTGCTCCAGCGCCACCTGGGCCGGCACGTCCAGCTCCTGGCCCAGTCGCTGCAACGCCAGCAGGAAGCGGTTGGAACCGCAGGTGGTCAGCAGGTCGAAGGGCAGCTGCGCATGCCGTTCACGTACCAGCTTTTCGATGTGGGCGATGTCGCTGCTGCCATCCTGGTCATGCACCACGATGACATCTGCCCCCACCGAGCGCAGGTATTGCTCCGACATCACCAGGGCCGGCGAACGCGCCGAGAGGATGGCCGTCACCCTTGCCCCGCGCTGCACCGCGTGCTGGGCCAGCGGGGCCATGGTGGCCAGGCCCACGCCACGCGCCAGCACCAGCACATGGCGGGCCTGCGGCGGCAGAGTAAAGCCCTGGCCGACCGGCCCGAAGGCGTCCAGCGTGGCACCCGGCTCCAGGGTGGCCAGGCCACGGGTACCGGCGCCCTGTACCTTGTAGAGGAATTCGATGGTGCAGTCCTGCGGCGAAACCCGGTACAGGCTCATCGGTCGGCGCAGGTAAGGTACGTCGTTGCCGGAGGGCGGGCAGTTGAGGTGGAAGAACTGACCCGGCAGCACCGCCAGCGCAATCGGCGGCGCCTTCAGGACCAGGTGCTTGTACTCGGCGTTGACCCACGCATTGCTCAGTACCTGGCACAGGTTCTCGGCGATGGTGAAATCTGCGCAGTGGCCGCCGCAGGACGAGGCCGCTGTACTCGGCGCTGGCTGCAGCGGGATAGGGACGCTGTTGGTCATGATCTCTAGAGGTGGGTGGAAGAGGATGCACGCACGGCGGCATCGGTAATCTGCTCGAAGGACGTCACCAGCGGGAAGGCTCCTGCATCGATGGGCAGCATCTGGGTCTGCTCGAAGCGCATGCGTGAACAGAGCCACTGTCCCTGCTGGTCGCGGGCATATTCTTCGTAGGTCAGCGCGCCCAGCAGCACCGCCTTCTTGGTCTGCTCACGCAGTGCGATCTGCCACAGTCGCCAGCGTGCCGAGGCGACGTCGCCTTCGACGCTGATCTCCGGACTGCCGTAGTAATGCAGCGCATAGCACCAGGGCGAGCGCATGAACCACTGCGCCAGCGCATCGCGCCCGACCAGGCTGGCACCGAACTCGGCGCCGCCTTCCCAGATGGCGTCCTCGGTAAAGCAGGCGGCCTGGGCAAGCGCGATCTTTTCCATGCGCAGCGGCGGCTGCCGCTGGTAGTTCATCGTATATTTCTGATCGGCCAGGCTGGCATAGCGCGCCTTGAGCTGACGGATCGCTTCGGCTGCTTCCAGTGCGGCCACGCGTTGTTCCAGGTTGCTCATGAGCGCACCAGTTCCTTGAGCGAAATGGCAGGATCGCGCAGCACCGCTGCATCGATGGTGGAGCCGCGTCGTACCAGTTCTTCAAGCTGGCGGCGCTCCCGCCCACTGTCGACCAGCATGCCGCCGGCCACCCTGCCCTCATGCAGCCAGAGCAGCACGCCGGCCCTCTCCCCTGGCGGAATGCGCGATATCACCAGGTCGCCCGGCGTATAGATGCCGACCACCTGGATATTGCGATCAAGCTGATCGGTCCACATCCACGGCACTTCGATATACGGCTCCGGTCGGCCGACGATGGCGGCCGATACCGCACGCGCCTGATTTTCGGCATTGCGCCAGGTCTCCTGGCGCAATGCCCGCCCGTACAAGGGGCTGAAGCTGTTGGCCACGTCGCCCACGGCATAGCACCACGGCGCATCCGGATTGCGGCACCAGGCATCGGTCGGCACGCCGTTATCGAGGCGCACCGGGCTGCCCTCCAGGAAGGCCGTATTGAGCGAAATACCCACCGCCACCAGCACCAGGTCGGCCGCCAGCGCCATTTCCTGTCCGGCGCACTGCGCGTCGATGCGCAATCCTTCGGCCGTCTTCGCGATGCCCGACACGCTCATGCCGGTCAGCACCTTGATGCCGCGCTGTTCGTGCAGCGCCTGCAGCCACTGCGATCCTTCCGGCGGCAGGCACCGCGCCATCACCCGGGCCCCGCCTTCGACCACGGTCACTTCCATGCCCAGGGCGGCCGCCGAGGACGCCGCCTCCATGCCGATCACGCCACCGCCGATCACCAGCAGGCGACGCTGCTGGGCCATGGCCGGGCGCAACGCAAGGCAGTCTTCGATGGTGCGCAGGACCCTGACCTCGGGCAGATCCGCACCGGGGATCGTCAGACCACGAGCCTGACCACCGGATGCCACGACCAGAATGTCGAAGGGGATGACCTCGCCGCTCTCCAGATGGGCCTGGCGCAAGTCGTCGATACGGGCGACCACGCCCTGGCGATGTTCGACCATGGCGGGGTCCTCCCAGAAGCTGCGTGGCCCCAGCATCAGTTCGTCCACGGTCTTGCTGCCCAGCAGCAGTTCCTTGGACAGGGCCGGCCGTTCATAGGGGGTGTGCGGCTCCGCACCCAGCAGCAGGATACGGCCACCGAAACCATCCGAGCGCAAGGCTTGCGCCACGCGCCCACCGGCATGCCCGGCACCGACGATCAACACGCGCTGATCCTGCGGCGCGCCCTGCGCTTGCGGCTGACGGTGGTTCATGACACCGACTCCTCGACCGGCGGCAGCTTGTCCAGGCGGGTGATGACGCGATAGAGCGCGCCCCGCTCACTCTGACAGGTCCAGCGCCGTGGCTCATTGGGCGGAATGATGATGCCCTCGCCGGGCGACAGCTCGTAGCGCTCGCCAGCGGCTTCGACCAGGAACATCCCCTCCAGTACGGTCGCCACTTCCTCGCCTTGCGGTTGCGGCGGCACCTCGCTGTGCTGGCCACGACGGAAGACGCCGATGCCGATGTTCAGGTGCTGGCCCTCGATGGCATGCATGCCGGGCGCTGCCTGCGGATTCTGCCAGTCGGTTTGCAGCGGCTGGCAATGCGGATCGGTCGGGTTCGACAGGCTGGACATCTCAGCGACTCCTGTTCTTGAGGGGGTAATACGGCGTCGAATCCTCCGGGCCATACTCCTTGCGCGCCGGGGTCACCACGTTCAGGCGCAGCGACACGCCCTCGGCACCGAAGCGGTTGCTGCCGTAATGCAAAACCCCGGCCGGAATGATGAGCGCATCACCGCTATCCATCACCGATTCGAGGTCGGTCTCTTCGCTGTCACTGCTTTCGAAAACGGAGCAGCCACCCAGCAGCTGCAAGGACGCTTCCTCGCCGTGGCTATGCGACTTGGCAGGCAGGTCATGCCCCTGCGCGGCGACGAACTTGACCACCGCCACGCTGACGGACGCGCCGAACATGTGCTTGCCATACAAGCCATCGGCCACGATCTCCTTGAGGTTATCGTCGATGGCGAACACTCTGCATTTGGGCATGAAAGCTCCTTGGTTGATGACAGCGTCGGCTCAGATCGGCGGGCGCATGACGAACTTCTCATCGGCCACGAAGCGCGAGAACTCATAGCCATCGATCACGCCCGGCTGCTGGTAGGCCTCCACCGCCGGCGCCACCTCGGCCAGGGACAGCAGCATGTACATCAGCGCTGCTTCCGGCGGCGCCATGGCATCCAGTTCGAAGCCGTTGAGGTAGGCGACGATGGCATCGACATCGGCCAGCATGGCGTCCTTGAAGGCCACGATGTCGGCGAACGCGCTGGTATTGCGCATGCGGGTGCGCTCGGTCTCGGTGGCCAGACTCCAATGGCTGAACGGCATCAGATGGGCAAAACGGGCCGGAAGGCTGATGGCGCTTGTGATGGCGCCTTGGGGGCTTGCTGGTTGCGGCGAATTCATTGCGGGCGACTCCTCAGGCCTTGGTTTCTTCATTGACGATGCGATCGACCACGTGGGCGCCGTGGCGGACCAGCAGCTCGTAGTCCTGCAGGATCATTTCCTTCTTCACGCCGGTCTGCACCGCGCTCTGGGTACGTTCCAATGTGCTCAAGTCTTCCAGCAGGACATCGCGCAGGGCGACCTTCATGTATTCGAGATAGAAGCGACCGCCGGCGGTCTTCATTTCCGGGTAGTACACGCGCGCCTCCAGCAGGGTCTTGCCCTGGGAGATCGGCCGGAAGTTGTAGGCCTGGAAGTAGTTCGGACGCAGCGACAGGTAGAAGTCCGGAAACACGACATTGATATCGAAGAGCCAGTTCTCGTGGCCGGTCCAATTCATGCCCTTGGGCAGGTCTTCCTTGCGGAAGTGGTAGCTGGCCGCCCCCATGCCGGCGCGCAGTGCGGCGGCAGCAATGGGCTTCTTCACGGCCGAGTCGGCGATGGCCTTGCTGGCCTGCTCGCCACCGGCGGTCACCGCATTGGGATTGCCGTAGACCGATTTGGGATTGCCGGCGATGGACAGGCGTCGATGGAATTGTCCGCACAGTGCATCCAGGGGCGGCATGGCGCCGTCCTCGGCGGTATCGATGGCATCGGCGATCGAATGGCCGTGCACATAGGCCACGTGGTAGGCCTCCTGGAATGCGTCCAGCGCCAGCTTCCAGTTGCAATTGACCACCGTGGTCCACTGGAAGCCGGTGGTGATCTTGTCGAAGGGATAGCCTTCGATATCACCGAACATGGGTTGCAGGAACTGCGCCAGCGACAGTTCCGGGGTGGGATCGAGGTTGATGAAGATGAAGCCTTGCCAGACTTCGCAGGCCACGCGCGACAGACCGTGGTCGCACTTGTCCAGATCGAAGAAGGAGCCCTCTTCCGGCACCCCGGTCAGGTTGCCCTGCAGATCATAGGCCCAGCCGTGGAACTTGCAGAAGAACTTGCGCGCCTGGCCACGCTTTTCGTAGACGATCTGGTTCATGCGGTGCGAGCAAACGTTATGCATGGCATTGATTGCGCCCTGCTTGTCGCGTACCACGATGATGGAAGCTTCGCAGGCTTCCAGGTCCTTGACGAAGTAGTCGCCGGCGGCGGGAATCTCTTCCACGCGCCCCACGTGCAGCCAGGTCTTCTTGAAGATCTTGGCCTGTTCCTTGTCGTAGTAGGCGGTGGAGATGTACGGTTCGACAGGAACAGGCCCCTTGCCCAGTTCCGGATAGCGATCGTGCAGATGTAGCTTGATGACCTTGTTCATGAGCTCCCTCACTCGTGGATGGCAGGCCCGATCAGAGAGGGGCCTGAGAACAGATGCGTCCTAATAACGAATGTCATTCTGTATTCCTCAAAAATGAATGTCAAGCGTTTTTGATCGATTTCAAGGACAGGTGAAAAAGGCCTGGCAACACGCCTTCAGCATGCTGCACCACAACACGACAGCGGGCTTTGGCGAAGCACGCCGGGGTAGCGGATTCGCCCTCTTACCGCACCGGCATTGCACCAATATCGCGCTCAAAAGCGAATATTGTTTAAAGGATTCACCGTTGTGGGGAAGAGAGAAGATCCGGGGACAGGGACAGCAGGAAAGGGCTTGCGTGCTAGAATCCACGCCATTCATTACCAGCACGCAAGAGGAATCGTGGCGCAAATCAAGAAGAGCGGCATGCGCGAGGCCATCCTGGAGTCGGCCTTCGATCTGTTTTCCCGCAAGGGCTATACGCCGACCACCATGGCCGAGATCGCACGGGCGTCGAACATGACCGTGGCCAATCTCTATGTGTACTTCGATTCCAAGCTGGCCATCCTCTATGAGATCTACCAGCCCTGGCTGGAACAGCAGCTGCAGGCGCTGGCCGAGTCGGTCCGCAAGTTCCGCACGCCGCGCTCACGCCTGCGCCGGGTCTTCACAGGGATCTGGGGCGACATACCGGCCAGCGATCATTCCTTCGCCAACGCGCTGATCGAAGCCCTGGCCGTGTCGCCCCAGGGCATGACCAAGCCCAATACGCTGCTGATGGATGTGGAAACCTTCCTGACGGCCCTGATCAGCGAGTCCCTTCCCCCGGAGCGGGCTCACCTGGTGCGCAACGACCTGCTGGCCCATGTCATCTGGATGGCGTTCGATGGCTTCACCATCAACCAGCATCTCGGCGACGTGCGCGATGTCAGTGCCATCGCCGACATCATGACCAATCTGCTGCTGGGCGAGACGGAAGCGCCGGCAGCTGCCCCGGAAGCTCCGGCCGCCGCCAAGCGAACCGCCCGCAAGGCGCGGGCGGAATAGAAAGCAGGCAGGCCCTTGGGCGCGAACTGCCTCCGGTTCAGACCACCGGCACCAGCGCCGAGAGGAACACCCAGCGAGAACCAGCGGGCTCTCCACCGACCTTCCTGACCGGAAGGTCGGCCCCGGTCCAGAGTTCGACATAGGTGAAGGTCTGCGGATCGGGCGGCAGCGGAGGCAGGCTGTCATCGGCGCGATCTTGGGAAGTGTTCATGGCTGGCCTGTTCAGGAGAGCGCGGTATCCATCACCATCATCAAGACGAAACCGACGAGCAGGCAGCAGGTCGCCGGCAGCGCATCATGACGACGATGCGGATCGGGAATCACCTCGTGCGCCAGTACGAACAGCATGGCCCCTGCCGCACCGCCCAGCGCCCACGGCAGCAGGACCGAAGACCAGGCCACCACCGCTGCGCCAGCGACCGCCGCGAGCGGCTCCACCAGTCCCGAGAGGATGCCGCAGCCGATGGCGTCAGCGCGGGAATAGCCAATGCCGCGCAGGGCGGTCGCCACGATCATGCCTTCCGGAATATCCTGTAGTGCAATGCCGAAGGTCAGTACCGACGCCTGCTCCGGCGCGACACCACCGTAAGCCACCCCCACTGCCAGGCCTTCCGGCAGGTTGTGCAGGCCTACCGTCAGCACGAACAACCACACCCGACGCAGTGCCGCCTGCTGGGCCAGCTCATCATGTCCCCGCCCGGCCCGTTGCAGCGCCAGCACCAGCAGGGCACCGGCCAGCACGCTGGCACCGATCACCAGGCTGCCAGTGGACTTGCCCACACCGCCCTGCTCCAGCGCTTGCATGGCCGGCAGGATCAGCGAAAACACCGACGCCGCCAACATGACCCCGGCACCGAAACCGGTGCAGCAGTCCGCCACGCGGGCGGAAAAGCGGCGCGAGAAAAACAACGGCAGGGTGCCGGCGGCGGTCGCCGCAGCTGCGGCCATGCCGCCGCAATAGGCGCGCCAGACGCGATCGTCCTGTGCGCTCCACCAGCCCAAGGCAGCGGCCACCACCATGACGACTGCCATCACCAGCGGCCAGCTCAGGCGCATGGGTTGCGGCTGCTCAGGCAAGTCGCTCGATATCGGCGACTCCGGCTGCAGCGCGGCTTGCGGATCAGGCGCGGGGGTGAGGGAATACTCCACTTTCTTGAGCATGCATGTCCTTCTGGTTCTGTAATGTGACAGGTGCGGGGTCTGCGACAGGATGAACCGACGGCCCGGGGTGGTAGTGATCAGCGAGGAGTGATCATGATCAGCGAATGTCCAGCGCCGACATCGGCAGCGCGTCACGATCATCGAAGTCTAGCCAGTACGCTCGGTCGGCCCCATCGGACGAACACTGATTCGGGACGCTGTACTCGTCCGACGCGTAACGAACGCCACTGCGTCATTCAGCACGGACGGTGCTGTTGCGCTAAGGATGTCCGACACCGGTCGGCGAGACCGATCACCGCCTGTTTTCCGCTCCCGCCGATGGTATGGCTGAGCACCTCGCTCTTAGGATCAAGGCTCTGTCAATCGAACCACCCGATTGGCCGATCAAGCTTGTGCAATTTGCTTTCCGCCTCGCTTCCACCCTGAACCTGACAAGGAGACCATCACCATGTTTGCCCACAACAAACGTCTGCAATACACCGTCCGCGTCGCCGGCCCCAACCCCGGGCTGGCCAATCTGATGCTGGAACAGTTCGGCGGCCCGCAAGGCGAACTGGCTGCCGCCTGCCGCTACTTCACCCAGGCCATTGCCGAGGATGATCCGGGCCGCAAGGACATGCTGTTCGACATCGCCACCGAAGAACTGAGTCACCTGGAAGTGATCGGCAATATCGTCGTGATGCTCAACAAGGGTGCCAAGGGCAAGCTAGCCGAAGGCGTGGAAGAAGAAGGCACGCTCTACAAGGAAATTACCGGCGCCGGTAACGACAGTCACCTCACCCAGGTGTTGTATGGCGCCGGAGCGCCGCTGGTCAATTCGGCCGGAGTACCGTGGAGTGCGGCCTACGTGGACACCATCGGCGAACCCACTGCCGACCTGCGCTCCAACATCGCCGCTGAGGCACGGGCCAAGATCGTGTATGAACGGCTCATCAATTTGACCGATGATCCGGGTGTGAAAGAAGCACTGGGCTTCCTGATGACGCGTGAAATAGCGCACCAGAAATCCTTTGAAAAGGCACTCTATTCGATTCGCCCAAACTTCCCGCCGGGAAAGCTGCCCGGCGATCCGCGCTTCTCGAAGGTCTACGTCAATCTTTCGCAGGGGCTGGGTGAACAGACCGGCCCCTGGAATGATGGCGAACAATGGGAGCGGCTGGATGGCGCCGATGCACTCACACCGGTAGACGGCGGCGATGGCCAGGCGAGCGTGGAATTGAGCGCTGACGATCAGGCCGTGCTGGATCAGATGGCCGCGCGCACCGCGTCCGCACAGGATGGTGAACCGCTGACCGGGGCCGAAATCGGCTCGGCTGACGCGGACATGGAGCGCGAGGCTAAGCGCCCCTGAGCCCCCGAGTTTCAAGCTCCCCGGTTCTCCCCCGACCTATTGGCCGGCCCGCTTTGAGGCGGGGGGACTAGGGCCTGGGACTGCAGCCACGCCTCGACCTGCCCGGATGCCAGCGGCATGGCGAACAGATAACCCTGCCCGTATGTCGCGCCCAGTTCGCGCAGGCGCTGCAGGTGCTGCGCGGTTTCCACGCCCTCCACCACGCAGGCCAGTTCCATGTCGTGGGTCAGGGCCAGGAGGGATTTCACGATCTTGTAGCTCACCTCGTTGTGTTCGATATCGGCGACGAAGCTTTTGTCGATCTTGATACGGGTCAGCGGCAGGGCGTGCAGATGACTGAGGCTGGCATAGCCGGTGCCGAAGTCATCGAGCGTGATGCCGCAGCCGAGCTGGCGCAGCGCCGACACCAGCTGGCGCGATTTCTCAAGATCCTGCAGCACGGCGGTCTCGGTGATTTCCAGATCGAGTCGGGACGGGCTGAAGCCGGAACCGGTAATGACCTTGACGATCTCGGCCATCCCCTCGCTGGTGTTGATGTCGTTGGCAGAGAGGTTGAACGACAGTCGCAGCGAATCGGGCCAGGTCGTCGCAGCCTGCAGGGCCTTCTTCAGCAGGATCACGCTCAACTGGTTGATGATGCCCATGCGTTCGGCGGCCGGGATGAACTCCATCGGGGCGACGCTACCCTTGGTAGCGCTATGCCAGCGCGCCAGCGCTTCGAAGCCGATCGCCTGGCAGTCGCCCAGGCGCACGATGGGCTGGAAGAAAACCGATAGTTCCCGTTCGAAATCGGCCAGTCGCAGGGCCTGTTCGATATTGGCATTGCGCTGTATCTGCGCCTTGTCACGTTCGGAGAAAAGGGTGATGGTGCCGCGCCGCTCCCGCTTGCCCTGATAGAGGGCGTAGTCGGCATGTTCATAGAGGGACGTGGCATCGACTGCCATGTCCGGGAAGGTCGCCACGCCCACCGAGGCCGCGATCTGCACGGTGGCCTTGTACAACACGAAGGGCCGACGCAGCGCGGCGCAGATACGCCCGCCGAAAGCCTGCAGGGCGGCGTCGCCGAGGTCACCGTCGATGATGATGGCGAACTCATCGCCCCCCAGCCGCGCCAGGTGAAAGCATTCATCGTGGCACAGCACGGAAAGACGCTGCCCCACCTCCCTGAGCAACTGGTCACCATGGGTGTGCCCGTAGAGATCGTTGACGGCCTTGAACCCGTCGAGATCGAGGATGACCACCGCAAAGCGCTGCCCCCGCGCCGTGGCACGGGCGCAGATGCTCTCCAGCTGGGCGAAGAACTTGCGGCGATTGGGAATTTCGGTGAGCGAATCCAGGTTCGCCAGGCGCAGGTTTTCGTCGCTCAGCAGCGCCGTCTTGACCTGGGCCTCGATGAGACGGGTGAAGTCGTTATAGTGGCTGTTGACGATGGCCAGCATGCCCACCGTCACCAGTACCACATTGAGCGCTGCGGCCACGAACACCGGCACATGGGTGGAGAGGAAGAAGACGGTGAAGATGCCATTGACGATCAGCGCCACCGACAGCGCCGCCGAGCGCAAGTACATCAGGCAGAAGATGCAGCAGATGACGGTGATGCCCATGTAGAACGCAACATGCGCCTGGGCGTAGCTATCGCCATAGGGGAATAGCATCACCGACCACAAGGAGAAGCTCAAGGCGATGGGGGCCGCCAGCAGGTTGGTACGCTTGAGCGCCCGGGCGGCCATGCCGGGGGTGGGATCGACCAGGCGACCGCGCCACCAGAACGTCAGCCGGGCCACGCACATGACGGTCAGCAGCGCCGGGAAGTACAGGCTCAGCCAATACGGCGCGAGATCCAGATAGGTACAGGCCAGCGCCCAGCTGTTGATCAGCAGGATCAGGTACATCATGGGCATCTTCCCGGAAAACGCCCGGTACTGAGCAATCAGCAGTTCCGGCTGATCGTAGTTCACACGCCAGTAGCGGCGCACCATGCTCATCAATGCGGAAGGAGCCATCCTGTGCCCTGTGCCGTGTTCACCCTGCGCCCCGGTCCACTCGTCGGGCGGGACTTTGGCGTGATGCCGGCTGTTGTTCTGTTGTCATTCGAACAGCCATTATAGCTGCGAGCGGTGCCGGCCAAGATCAGGAAATACCTGATGTGGCGCGCCTTTCCGGCTCACAACAATGCCTACCGGCAAGCCTCGCTAGGGGGTCGCCCTGGCGCCACGGTGCGGTCCGCGAATATTCCTGGGGCCGTGCTGCAAGTCGCGGGCTTGTCCTACAGCATCCTGTCCATGGCTCATCTACAATCTGGCGTAACCAGAAATCAAGGTGTGCCATGCCCATGCTCCCTTCCCGTAACGATTCCCAGACGCCATTGGCCGGATTACCGGTGCCTGCGGTCGCCTTGCCGGCGGCGTTCCTGGCCGTGGACCTGCAGTGGCGGGTGATTTTCCTTGACGATGCCGCCATGACATTGCTGGCCGTATCCGACCGTCAGGCCACGGGGAAAGTGATCTGGCAGATCTGCCCGGCGCTGGCCGGCAGCGCACTGGAGGCGCCGTTGCGCGCCACCCTGTCCGACAGCCAGAGCCGGCAGTTCCCTTTTACCCCACCCGGCCAGGCACAATCCTACGAAGTGATCTGCCATGCCGGCGGGCAAGGCCTGTCGGTGAGCCTGCGCGCAGGCGCGCGGCAACAGCACCAGCAGCACCAGCAACAACAGCAACAATCGGAACGGCGCCTGCGCGAAAGCGAAACGCGTTTCCGGCTGATGACCGGCGCCATACCGCAGATCGTATGGATCGCCAATGCCCAGGGTGATCTGGAATTCGTCAATGACCAGTGGCATGCCCATGTCGGCGGCATCGATGCCGGGGACGGCCTGGGCAGTTTCGATGAGCTGGTGGCACGCCACGTGCACCCCGAGGATCACGATCTGACGGCGCAGGCCTGGCAACATGCCCGCAACAGCCGCTGCGAACTGTCGGTGGAACATCGCATCCGCAATGCCGACGGCCATTACCGCTGGTTCCTCACGCGTGGCAAGCCCCAGCTGGCGGCCGGTAGCCCGTCCATCCTGCACTGGTATGGCACCTCCACTGACATCCACGCGCAGAAGGAAGCGGTGGCCGAACTGGCAAGGCTGACCCAGGACTCCGAACGGCGGCGACGCTTCTACGAGAGTTTTCTTTCCACCACACCCGACCTGGCCTATGCCTGGGACCTGAATCATCGCTTCACCTACGCCAACCGGGTGCTGCTGCAGATGTGGGGCAAGAGCTGGGATGAGGCGATCGGCAAAACCTGCCTGGAACTGGGCTACGAGCCCTGGCATGCCGAAATGCACAGCCGCGAGATCGAACAGGTGCGCACCACCAAGCGTCCGGTGCGCGGCGACGTACCGTTCAATGGCACGTTCGGGCGGCGCATCTACGACTACATCATCTTTCCCGTGCTGGGTCCGGATGGCGAGGTCGAGGCGGTCGCCGGCACCACCCGCGATGTCACCGAACGCAAGAACAGCGAAGCGCGCCAGCACGCCCTGTTCCGCATGGCCGAAGCGATCCGCGCCGCCGAATCGCCGCCGGCCATTGCCGCAGCCGCCGCCCATATCATTGGCGAGACACTCAGCGTGCGCTGGGTCAGCTACCGCTCGCTCGGACCACAACAGCAAGCCAAGGTCGAGGGACACTGGTGCTTTCAGAACGACACCGACAACTGCCGGGCATTGGCCCTGCATGACCAGCAACGCATCAGCCGCGCCTTACGCAGCGGCAGCGTGGTACTGGTGGGTGATGTCGCCCGCGATGCCCGCACCGCGGCCATCGCACAGGAGCATCTGGCGCAGGGCGTAGCGGCCTTCATGGACGTGCCCATCATCGAACAGGGCGAACTGGTGGGCATTGTCTATGTCAGCAGTCATACGCCCCGCACCTGGACCGACAACGAACTGGCCATCGTGCGCGAGGTCTCCGAGCAGGCCCGCGCCGCCTTTGAGCGCATCCACAACCAGCAGGCGCTGGCCGCCAGCGAAGCGCGCCTGCGCGAGATCAATGAGTCGCTGGAGGCCGAGGTCAGCGAGCGCACCCGGGAACTGATGGCCACCGAAGAGGCCTTGCGCCACTCGCAGAAGATCGAAGCCATCGGTCAGCTCACCGGTGGCCTGGCCCACGATTTCAACAATCTGCTGGGGGGCATCACCGGCAGCCTGGACCTGATGCGCGTGCGCCTGGTGCAAGGGCGCGGAGACGAACTGTTCCGCTACATCGACCTGGCCGCGCGCAGCGCGCAACGCGCGGCGTCGCTGACGCAACGGCTGCTGGCGTTCGCGCGCCGGCAGACGCTGGCGCCACGGCCCACCGACGTCAACACCCTGGTGTCAGGCATGGAAGAGCTGATCCGCCGCACCATCGGCCCGGCCATCACGCTGGAGGTGGTGGGCGCGGCAGGATTATGGCCGACCTTCGTGGACGGGCCGCAACTGGAAAGCGCGCTGCTGAACCTGTGCATCAACGCACGTGACGCCATGCCCAATGGCGGTCGCCTGACCATCGAGACGGCCAATAAGTGGCTGGACGAAAAATGGGCCAGGGAACGCGACCTGCCGGAGGGTCAGTATGTCTGCGTCGCCGTCACCGACAATGGCACCGGCATGCCGCCAGATGTGTTGGCACGGGCCTTCGACCCCTTCTTCACCACCAAACCCATCGGTGAAGGTACCGGACTGGGGCTGTCGATGGTGTATGGCTTTGCCCGCCAATCGGGGGGACAGGTCCGGCTGTATTCGGAAGTCGGTCAGGGCAGCACGGTCTCGCTCTACCTGCCGCGCCATGATCTGGATGCTCAAAGCGAGGAGCCCGAGACGAATGAAGCGCCGCATGCCGCCGGCAGTGGCGAGGTGGTGCTGGTGGTGGATGACGAAGCCTCGATCCGCATGCTCACGGCCGAGGTCCTCAACGACGCCGGCTACGCCACGCTGCAGGCTGAGGACGGTCCGGCAGCCCTGCGCATCCTGCAGTCGCCGGCCCGCATCGACCTGCTGATCACCGACGTCGGCTTGCCGGGTGGCCTCAATGGCCGTCAGGTGGCCGATGCAGCGCAGGCGGCACGACCTGGCTTGCAGGTGCTGTTCATCACGGGCTACGCGGAAAATGCGGCCTTCGGCAATGGCCACCTGCAACCAGGCATGCAACTTCTGACCAAGCCATTCAAGCTGGAAACCCTGGCGCGGCGGGTCGAGGCCATCCTGGAAAGCCGCACCACCTCTTCCTGATGGCCGCGATCTCAGCGGCTGGTGGGGTCCGATAGGCCGGTATCGAACGCGCCCAGGCGCCACGAGATGACACGCGCCGCGTTCGCCAGCAACTGTGCCACCTCGCCCGCGATGGCCGTATCGTAGCTGCCGCTGCTGCCCATCACGGCCATCACCAGCGCCAGTTGACCCGCATGGTTGAACACCGGTGCGGCCAGCGTATTGATGCCCGGCACCGGCCGTCCCAGCGCCTGGTCCATGCCATCGGTGCGGATCTGGCACAGGCGCTGTGCGTAGTCATGGCGCAGACTGCCATCGGCATGGAGGACGGTGTCGGCCTGCGCGCCTTCCATGCGAATCGCATCCATCGCCAGCGCGCCGGCCAGCATGTCGGCCGGCTGATGCGCAGCACATACGCGCCCTATTGCGGTATGCACCATCGACAGCACAGTACCGATGCGCAAGCTGACATGCTGTGGCCGCGAGGATTCTTCCAGCCGCACCACGGTCGGTCCCAGCGGACCCAATACCGCCAGTGCCACCGACAGGCCGGTGGCCTGGGCCAGCGGAGCCACTTCAGCCTCGGCCTCGCGCAGCGGCGAGAGTCGCTGCAGGGCGGCCAGTCCCAGTTCCAGGCTCAACGGCCCGGGGAAGAAATTGCCCTGGGCATCGCGGGCCAGCAGACCGATCTTCTGCAGGCTCACCAGATGCGGGAATGCCTTGGCAGCCGGCATGCCGGCCAGCCGTGCCAGGTCGCCCAGCGGCAGCGGACGGGCCGCCGCCAGCAAGGCGTCCAGCAGGGCGCCGGTGCTGTCCAGTGACTGGATGCCGCGCTGGCCCTTTGCGCCGTCGTCGGGTTCGACAACCCTCTCGTCCAAGTTCGTCATGCGGCCTGCTCCGTGCGGCTGGTGGCCAGCGTATGAGCGATGGCATCGATGCATGCGCGTAGCTGGCGCGCCACGGTGCCGCGCCAGCCAGCGTCGATGACACCGCTGGTGCCGATCACGGTCACCAGCAGTTGCAATTCTCCCGCCCCCTCCAGCAAGGGCATGCACAGGCTGGTCACGCCTGGACTGGGGATATCGACGGCACGCTCCATGCCACGCTGGCGGATGGCGTCCAGCGCTTCATGGAATTGCTTCAGATGCGACCGCGAGGCGCCCGGGTGCTGGGCCTCCCATTGCGCCTGCCACGCCGTGGCAGGCCGGAACGCACAGTAGGTGCGGCCGGTGGCGGTGTCGGCCAGCGCCATCACGGTTCCCACGTGCAAGTTCACATGCAGCGGCTTGCCGGCATGGGCGTAATGAACGATGGTCGGACCTTCCGGCGTGGGCAGGGTGAGAGCCACACTCAAACCGGTGTCCTCGCTCAGTTGCTGCACCTGCGGCAACGCCAGCCGGTAGGCCGGCTCCTGCGCCAGGCGCGCCATCCCCAGACGCAGCGCCAGCGGCCCCGCCTCATAACGGCCATCGCCCGGAGTGCGCTTGATCAGTCCCAGCCGCAACAGGCTGACCAGGTAGGTATGGGCTTGTGCCGAGGACAATCCGGCTGCGCTCGCCAGCTCGACCAGCGGCATGGGCTGGCGCGTCTGGGCCAGCGCCTGCAAGAGGCGACCGGCCACTTCCACGCTCTGGATTCCGCGTTGGGTCTTGACGGGTGCTGCACTCATCGGTGATTCCGTTGGGTCATGGAAAAATCAAAAACTGAAAAGGCAAGAACAGGCCCACAGATCGGCATTGGCAGCAGGTGTGGCACGCGCTGTACAAGGTCTCCGCGCTACCTGCGCCAGGTCAGGATTCTAATCCATGTCGCCCTGGCAAGAGCGCCGGTGGCCTACCACCACACAAAACCACAATTAACTCATAACAAACACATTTGATATTGACTAATCAAAACCAGCTGACTAAGATGCCATCAACCTGCTCACTCCAGGCAACAACAAGAACGTTTGACCCCCATTGACCCATGACGGCGTGGACGGAGACATCCCCTGATGGCGCAAGCCATGTCCACCTGCGTCCCAACCATTTGAACGAGGCAGACATGGCCAAGGCATTTGCATCCCAGGCGGATCTTGACGCCAAGAAAATCACTTTCGAACGCATCTCCGAAAACGCCTACGCGTATACCGCCGAGGGTGATCCCAACTCCGGCGTCATCATCGGCGACGACAGCGTCATGGTCATCGACACCACGGCTACGCCGGCCATGGCGCAGGACCTGATCGCCCGCATCCGCAGCATCACCGACCTGCCCATCAAGTACGTGGTGCTGTCGCACTACCACGCAGTCCGGGTGCTGGGGGCGTCGGCCTATCGGAAGGAAGGCGGCGAGCAGGTCATCGCCAGCCGCGGCACCTACGAAATGATCGTCGAGCGCGGCGAGGCCGACATGAAGTCCGAGATCGAGCGCTTCCCGCGCCTGTTCGCCGGGGTGGAGACGGTACCCGGACTGACCTGGCCGACCATGGTGTTCGAGCGCGAAATGAGCATCTTCATGGGCAAGCTGGAAGTGAAGATCGCTCACCTGGGCGCGGGCCATACCAAGGGCGATACGGTGGTCTGGATTCCCGGGCAGAAGGTGTTGTTCTCGGGCGACCTGGTGGAGTACGACGCGGCCTGCTATTGCGGCGACGCCCAGCTGGAACAATGGCCGACCACCCTCGATGCCCTCTCGGCGCTGCAGGCCGAGGCACTGGTGCCGGGGCGCGGCCCGGCACTGCGCGGGCGCGAACAGGTCGAGCAGGGCATCGCCTATACCCGCGATTTCGTCTCCACCCTGTTGCGCGCCGGGCGCGAGGCAGTGGCCGCGAAGATGGGCCTGAAGGAGGCCATGGCCCATGCGCGCACGCTGATGGACCCCAGGTTCGGTCAGGTCTTCATCTACGAACACTGCCTGCCTTTCGACGTCACCCGCGCCTATGACGAGGCGTCCGGCATCCACCATCCGCGCATCTGGACTGCCGCGCGCGACAAGGAGATGTGGACGGCCCTGCAAGCCTGAGCAGAGGGAGAGAGGAGACCGACATGAACAATATCCCGAGCCTCGATGCTACGGCCATCGACTACCAGCAACAACGCTTCCCCTATCAGCCCTGCGCCGAACAGACCCGGCCCGGCCATGCCCCACTGCATCCGGTGGTCATCGTGGGCGCCGGTCCGGTCGGCCTGGTCACTGCGATCGAGCTGGCACGGCAGGGCATCAAGGTGGTGCTGGTGGACGACGACAATACCCTGTCCACCGGCTCGCGGGCGATCTGCTTCGCCCAGCGCACGCTGGATATCTTCGACCGCCTCGGCTGCGGCCAACGCATGGTGGACAAGGGCGTGGGCTGGAATCGCGGCAAGGTCTTCCTGCGCGACCAGCCGGTCTACGAATTCGACCTGCTGCCCGAGCGCGGCCACGCCCGCCCGGCCTTCATCAACCTGCAGCAGTACTACGTCGAGGGCTATCTGCTGGAGCAGGCGCACACCCTGCCCGATATCGACATCCGCTGGAGCAGCAAGGTCAGTGCGATTGCGCATCATGCCGATCACGAAGCGCTGACCGTGGACAGCCCCGACGGCAGCTATCGCCTCAAGGCGCGCTACGTGGTGGCGGCCGATGGCGCACGCAGCCCATTGCGCAGGATGATGGGCCTGGAGAGCGTGGGCCATACCTTCCGCGACCGCTTCCTGATCGCCGACGTCCGGATGGACGCGCCCTTCCCGGCCGAACGCTGGTTCTGGTTCGATCCGCCCTTCCATCCCAACCAGTCGGTATTGCTGCACCGGCAGCCGGATGAGGTCTGGCGCATCGACTTCCAGCTCGGCTGGGAGGCCGACCCGGTGCTGGAGAAGACGCCGGAGAAGGTGATCCCCCGGGTACGCGCCCTGCTGG
Organism: Herbaspirillum sp. AP02; assembly: GCF_015767275.1. GTDB lineage: Bacteria > Pseudomonadota > Gammaproteobacteria > Burkholderiales > Burkholderiaceae_D > Herbaspirillum. Next base: position 74,679 of record NZ_JADWMY010000002.1, on the reverse strand, counting down.
GGCCGGAGGTGCAATTCTCTCTGGAGTGGGTGAGCGTCTATACCTTTGCCTGCGTGCGCATGGAACGCTTTCGCCATGGCCGTGTGCTGTTCGTGGGCGATGCCGCGCATTGCGTCTCGCCCTTCGGCGCGCGCGGCGCCAACAGCGGCATCCAGGATGCCGAGAACCTGGCCTGGAAGCTGGCCTGCGTACTCCAGGGCCAGGCCCCCGAGAGCCTGCTGGACAGCTATGCCGACGAGCGCGAATTCGCGGCCGATGAAAACCTGCTCAACTCCACCCGCTCCACCGATTTCATCACGCCCAAGAGCGAGGTCAGCCGGCGTTTCCGTGACGCCGTGCTGGACCTGGCGCGCGAGTACGGCTTTGCGCGCAGGCTGGTCAACAGCGGCCGGCTGTCGCTGCCGGCCACGCTGCACGCCTCACCGCTCAACACCGGGGATAGCACGTCCTTCGGCAACAGCATGCAGCCCGGAGCGCCCTGCTGCGATGCACCGGTGGCGTGCACTCCGGTGGCCGGCATTCCGGTGGCCGGCACTCCGGTGGCCGGCACTCCGGTGGCCGGCGATGACTGGCTGTTGCGGCATCTGGGCAACAGCTTCGCGCTGATGATCTTCGCCCCTGCGGCAAGCCTGGCGCGGTCACAGTTGCAGGAACTGGTCGGCATGACGCAGGGCCGACTGCCGCTGCGCTTGCTGTTCGTCAGCGCGACAGCCACCACGTCGCAGGATCGTGAGACCCTCGAAGGCATCGGCGCGGCAGCCAGCCAGGTCCACGACATCGAGGGCCTGGCCGCCCGGCGCTACGACATGCACGCGCCCGCCAGCGCGCCCGGTTGCTACCTGATCCGCCCCGACCAGCACGTCTGCGCGCGCTGGCGCGACATTGATGCGCTGGCGATCCTCCAGGCCCTGTGGCGCGCCACCGGCCATGCCGGCAGCGGCGATGCCATCGCGGTCAGGGACGCTGCCTGAGCGACGCCCCATCCCCATCCTCATCCCTCCGAGACCATTTCATCTGAACCCGACCCCACATCGACCAAGGAGAACACCATGATCCTGAACACCTCGCCCAACCTGGCGCGCCCGGACGACTTCTATGAAGCGCTGATCGCCATGCACCGCGACCTCGACGACGACGCCAGCCAGGCCGTGAACGCGCGCCTGATCCTGCTGTTGTGCAATCACATCGGCGGCCACGAGGTCCTGCTGGAAGGCATGCAGCGCGCCCGCGCCAGCGTGACGCCGGCCACCGCCGCGATGGCCTGAGCCCGCACTCGTCCACATCCTCGAGAGCGCCGATACAGGCGCCTGACAACGGAGACAACCATGATCCACCCATCCCAGGGCGCCGGCACGCTGGCCGCCCAGCCCGCTGACGAGCTCGGCGGCAGCACCGAAGACGCCGTCTACCGCAAGGTCTGGCTACGCATCATTCCCTTCCTGTTCATTTGCTATGTCGTTTCCTTCCTCGACCGCATCAACATCGGCTTCGCACAATTGCAGATGAAGCAGGACCTGGGCTTCAGCGACGCCATGTATGGCCTGGGCGCGGCCGTGTTCTACGTCGGCTACGTGCTGTGCGAGGTCCCCAGCAACATGGCGCTGGCACGCTTCGGTGCGCGCCGCACCTTCAGCCGCATCATGATCCTGTGGGGTCTGGCCTCGGTGGGCATGATGGCCGTCACCGATGCAAGCCATTTCTATGCGCTGCGCTTCCTGCTGGGCGTGTTCGAGGCCGGTTTCTTCCCGGGCATCGTGCTGTACCTGAGCTACTGGTTCCCGGCGCGGCGACGCGCAGCGGTGATGGCCATCTTCTTCGCCGGGGTGGCGGTGGCCGGGGTACTGGGCGGACTGGTCTCGGGCTGGATCATGCGCGACATGGCCGGCGTCATGGGCATGTATGGCTGGCAGTGGATGTTCGCCATCGAGGGCGCACCGGCGGTGGTACTGGGTCTGCTGGCCATCTTCTGGCTGGCTGACGGCCCGGCGCAGGCGACCTGGCTCAACCCTGGGGAACGCGGTTTCCTGCTGGCCCGGCACAGCCAGGAAGCGCATCGTGGCCGACACGTCAGCGCACATTCGCTGGCGGCATTGCGGCAGGCACTGTCGCACCCGCCGACCTACCTGTTCGCCTTCATCTACTTCGCCCTGACCTGTGGCTCGCTGACGCTGAACTTCTGGATGCCGCTGATGATCCGCGACTTCGGCATCAAGGATGTGGTGCAGGTATCGCTCTATAGCGTGATCCCCAATGCCATCGGCGCGGTCGGCCTGCTGCTGATCGCGCGCCGCTCGGACCGGCGCAATGAGCGTCATGGCCACTTCCTGGTCTGCACCACCGGCGGTGCACTGGCGCTGGCGGCGCTGACGCTGCATCCGTCCAGCCTGGCGGTCTCGCTGGGACTGCTGTCGCTGGCAGCGGTCCTGATCTTCGCCGCGCTGCCGATCTTCTGGTCGCTGCCTCCCAGCCTGCTGCCGCCCCAGGCCATCGCCCCCGGCATCGCCTTCATTTCCAGCGTGGGCATCACCAGCGGCATCGTCAGCCCCTGGCTGATCGGCCTGGTCAAGACCCGGACCGGCAACATGGATATCGCCCTCTATATCCTGGCGGGTCTGCTGTTGCTCAGCGGGTTGACGATGTGGAGCCTGATTCCGGGAAAATCGGCAACGGCAGACCAGGCCTGAGGTTGCCGACCGATATGGCCATACCGGCCTGATTCGACGAGGTGCCGGAACCGGCGCCGGGGCTGATCGCTCCGGCGCCGCTTGTCATTTATCTGTGTACATTTGCACGATCATCGGTAAGCTGGTCAAGAAACTGTCAGACTCATTTGCTAAAGTGGCGCCGCCCGTCCCTGGGAGCGTTTGATCCGACTTGATCGCGCACGACCGGCATCCGCGAACCCGACCACTTCTTGCAGCGCTATCCCGCCTCATCGCCATGAAAATGAAGACCACCTCGCCGCAACTGACGGCCTACGAAGAAGTCAAGCCTGGCTTCGGCTGGATCGATGCGCTGGTGCTGGCGGTGCTGTTCGGGCTGTTGTGGAGCGCGTTGCACTTCGGCCGCGGGATGCTGGTGCATTTCGACCCGTCCGACCAGCTGGAGGTCGACAGCTCGCCGGCCATGATCCCCTATTACGCCGGCCGCACCCTGTTGCGCATGTGGATCGCCTTCGCCTTTTCCTTGTTCTTCGCCATCGGTACCGGTTACCTGGCCGCCAAGAGCCGCCGGGCGCGCGCGCTGATCCTGCCAGCGCTGGACATCCTGCAGTCGGTCCCGGTACTGGGCTTCCTCTCGGCCACGGTGGCCGGATTCATGGCACTGTTCCCGGGCAGCCTGATGGGTGTCGAATGTGCCGCCATCTTCGCCATCTTCACGGGGCAGGTGTGGAACATGGCCTTCGGCTTCTATCATTCCATGGTCACCATCCCCACCGACATGCAGGAAGCCGCCACCACCTACCGCCTCACCGCCTGGCAGCGCTTTCGCACCGTGGAACTGCCGGCCTCGGCCCACAGCCTGATCTGGAACTCGATGATGTCCTTCGGCGGCGGCTGGTTCTTCGTGGCGCAGAGCGAGGCCATCAGCGTCATGAACAAGGACCTGAAGCTGCCTGGCCTGGGCTCCTACATGGCGCAGGCCATCGACCAGGGTGACCACACGGCGGCGCTGTGGGCAGTGATCGCCATGCTGGCGTTGATCCTCATCAGCGACCAGCTGGTGTGGCGGCCGCTGCTGGCCTGGGCCGACAAGTTCAAGATCGAGCTGACCGAATCGGGCTCGGCGCCGACCTCCTGGGTCTTCGACCTGCTGCGCGGCTCCTATGTCTTCACCTGGCTCGACGAAAAGCTGTGGCAGCCACTGGGCGACTGGCTGGCGCGCCGCCGCCCGGTATCATCCGGCACTCCTACCCCGGCCCGCATCGCGCGCCGGCGCTGGACCCATCGCATCCTGAGCGGCCTGATCTGCGGGCTACTGATCTTCGAGGCCCTGCGCGGGCTGGTCGCTGCCATCGACGCCCTGCATGGGGCGATGAGTTGGAGCCTGTTCGGGCATATCGTGTGGCTGGGTTTCCTGACCATGCTGCGGGTGCTGGCCATGACCGTGATCGCTACCCTGATCTGGACTCCCGTGGGGGTCTGGATCGGTTCGAAGCCGCACATCGCCCGATTCGCCCAGCCGCTGGCGCAGATCGGTGCGTCCTTCCCGGTCAACATGACCTTCCCGCTGGTGGTGGGCTGGTTCGTGGCCGGCAACGTCAGCATGAACTGGGGCAGCATCCTCCTGATCGCCATGGGCACGCAGTGGTACATCCTCTTCAACGTCATCGCCGGCGCCATGGCCATCCCCAACGACCTGAAGGAAGCCGCCCGCATGTACGGCCTGTCGCGCTGGAATCTGTGGAAGACCCTGATCCTGCCGGCCATCTTCCCGTTCTGGGTGACCGGTGCCTGCACCGCCGCCGGGGGCGCCTGGAATGCCTCCATCGTGGCCGAACTGGCCAGCTGGGGCGATGTCTCGCTCAAGGCCGACGGCCTGGGCGCCTATATCTCGGCGGTCACCAAGTCCGGTGATACGCCGCTCATCATCGCCAGCATCGGCGTGATGTCGATGTTCGTGGTACTGATGAACAAGTTTGTCTGGCGTCGCCTGTATGCCTTCGCCGAACGCCGTTTCCGCCTCGATTGATCCTGAGCCCAGCCATGACCATGACTTCTCCGCAACAACGTCCCGCCGTCGCCGAACTGTGCGCGGTCAGCAAATCCTATAACACCGCCGGCGGCCATGAACTGAAGGTGCTGGACAACATCGACCTGGCCGTGCACGAGGGTGAACTGCTGGCCCTGCTGGGCCAGTCCGGCTCGGGCAAGTCGACCATCCTGCGCTGCCTGACCGGACTGGTGGAACCCAGCTCGGGCCACACCATGGCGGCTGGCAAGCAGCTCTATGGCGTCAATCGCGATGCCTCGGTGGTGTTCCAGACCTTTGCGCTCTATCCCTGGCTGACGGTGGAACAGAACGTGGCGGTGGGCCTGATGTCGCACAACCCGAGCCGCGAGGAACGCGATGCGGCGGTGGACCGCGCCATCGAACTGATCGGCCTGGGCAATTACCACAGCGCCTATCCCCGCGAACTCTCCGGCGGCATGCGCCAGCGTGTGGGCATCGCCCGGGCCCTGGTGTCCAAGCCCAAGCTCTTGTGCCTGGACGAAGCCTTCAGCGCCCTGGACGTGCTGACCGCGGAAAACCTGCGGCAGGAACTGATCAGCCTGTGGCGCGCACCGGACAGCGGCCTGACCTCGATCTTCATGGTCACCCACAACATCGAGGAGGCGGTGGAGATGGCCACCCGCATCGTGGTGGTGTTCCCGCGCCCGGGTCGCCTGGGCCTGGTGCTGGACAACCCGTTGCCTTACCCGCGCGACAGCAAGAGCCCGGAATTCCAGCGCCTGGTCAACATCATCCACGAAGCGATCACCACCCTGAGCCTGCCCGACCTGCCGCCGGAAGTGCACATGCCCGGCGAGCCGATCTCGCGTGGCCGCAAGCGCATGGAGTCGATCCCGCTGATCCCGGTGGGCCAGATTCTGGGCCTGATGAGCCTGCTGCACGACGAGCCGGAGCTGAACAACATCTACGACATCTCCGACGAGATCGGCAAGGAATTCGGCGAGACCATCGCCACCGTCAAGGCCGCCGAAATCCTGGAACTGGTCGATACCCCAAAGCAGGAAGTCTTCCTCACCGAGCTCGGGCACCGCTTCGTGGCGGCCGACCGGCTGGGCCAGCGCGCCATCTTTGCCGAGCAGGTCTACAAGCTGCGCATCTTCCACATCATCCTGGCGGTGCTGGGCGAGGCCGAGGAGATCGAGGCCGCGCGCGTGCTCAAGGACATCGGCAGCGCCCTGCCCTACGACAACCCGGAAAAGACCTTCGAGACCATGATCGCCTGGGGCCGCTATGCCGGCCTGATGGATTACAACGCCAAGACCGGCATGGTGTTCGTGCCCAAGGACGAAGACGACGAGGACGGTTCCGCGGCCTGAGCCCGAGATCGCGCCTCTCGACAACGGCTGATCACGATCAGCCGTTGTCGTTTTCGTTTTCGTTTTTGTTTTTGTTTTTGCTTACGACTGCGCTCAATGCAGGGCTGGCGCCGGCGTGGCGCCGTTCAGCCCCCCCTGCTCATGCATTGCGGTCAGCGATTTGTCCTGGCGGATCTTGAAGATCGATACCACCTTCAGCAAGCCGCTGGCCTGCTGCGCCAGTGACTGTGCCGCAGCACTGGCTTCTTCCACCAATGCCGCATTCTGCTGCGTGACCTGATCCATCTGTACGACGGCGGTGTTGATCTGCTCGATACCGCTGCTCTGTTCCTGAGTGGCAGTGGAGATGTCATTCATGATCTCGCCGAAGCGCTGCACCGAAGCCACGATCTCGCCCATCTGCTGCCCCGCGCTGGTCACCAGTTGCGAACCAGCCCCGACATGTGCCATCGATTCGCCGATCAGGTCCTTGATCTCCTTGGCGGCGACCGCACTGCGCTGGGCCAGCGAACGCACTTCCGACGCCACCACCGCAAAACCTCGCCCCTGCTCGCCGGCCCGGGCTGCTTCCACTGCCGCGTTCAGCGCCAGGATATTGGTCTGGAAGGCGATCCCTTCGATCACGCTGATGATGTCGGCCATCTTGCCGGAGCTGGCGGAAATCCTGTCCATCGTCTGCACCACGCGATCAAAGGCCTCGCTGCCTGCGGTCGCGGTCTGCGAGGCACCGCCGGCCAGGCGCAGGGCCTCGCCTGCGTGCTGGGTATTCTGGCGCACGGTGGTGGTCAGCTCTTCCATGCTGGCGGCGGTCTCTTCCAGCGAGGCGGCCTGTTCTTCCGTGCGCTGGGAAAGATCGAAGTTACCTTGTGCGATCTGACCGCTGGCCACCGATATTGTCTCGGCGGCCGACTTGATGCCATGTGCGATCATGTTCAACTGGTAACGCATCTGTTCGATGGAGGCCATCAGGCTGGAACCATCACCCTGACGCAGTTGCACCGTGGCGGTCAGGTCGCCGCTGGCGATGTCGCGCGCGACGGCTTGCGCTTCGGACGGCTCGGCGCCCAGCTGGCGCAGGATGCTGCGGGCAATCACCACCGATGCTGCCACGCCCACCAGCAGAGCCAGCGCCATGGCCGCCAGCGTGACGCTGCGCAGCCAGTCATAGGTGAGGCGGGCATTGGCAGCGGCTTCTTCATTGAGCTGATCCTCGAAGTCGGCAAGTTCGGTGAGTGACTTGATCCAGGCCTGCTGGCGCGGCCGCACTTCAGTGACCAGTACCTTGACCGCGTCGGCCGGCTGGTTGGCCAGGCCCAGCTGCAGAGCCTTGGCCATCAATGGCACGGTCGCATTTTCATCGGCCTTGATCTGCGCCAGCAACTGGCGCTCACGGTCGGTCGTAGCGGCTTCGGTGGCGAACATCCTTTCCAGGGCAGCGTAGGCATCGGCATACAGTTTTTCCTGGCGCGCCAGGGTCTCCGATTCGACCCGCATGGCGTCCTGCTCATCCAGCAGGGCGATGTTGCGCAGGGCGATGGCACGCTGGCTCAGTGCATTGCGCAAGGCCGTGGCCAGCTTGGTTTCGATGTTGTTGACACTGGTGATATCGGTCAGCGATGCGTTGATGCGCGCCATGCCGTACAGCCCCAGCGCGGAAATGCCCAGCAGAAACACGAGAATCAGGCCGAAGCCCAATGCCAGCCTGGTGACGACTTTCAGATTACCCATGGTATTGCCCCCTTTGCAGTATCCCCCTGCCGGATTCCTGAGAAGTCAGGGGAGAGTTGGTTGGAGCTTGCCAGGAATATCTCGCAGCACCCGCCTGCTTGGAGCAGGCGGGTGGTGATCGGTTTTATGATGGTTGTTGTACCAATCGATTGCGAAGAAACCGGCAAGCCAGGGCCTGTTCACACTCAATCTGCGAGTGCGAGAGGTCGTCAAGCGTTGTCTGCCTAGGCGCAGCGACGCGCCGTAGTGGTGCTACGGCAAGAAGCTGCAACAACGGCAGGCGACGCTTGCCGGCCTCTCCCGGCGGGTTGCGCCCAGATTTAGTGCGAACAGGCCCCAGCACCAGTCTATGCTCTCATCGGTCGGGACAAAGCGATGATTAGAGAGGATTTGGCCAGTCACTAAAAATGTATTTTTTTATGTACATTTCAGTTTTACCGCCACCAATGCGGGCTCAATCCTTGCGCACCAGGTACCGGCCAGACCGATCAGGCGGGCGATTGCGCCTTGCGGCGCAGGCGGCTGGCGCTGACCGCAGTGGCCAGCGCGGTGGCCAGCGCGGCCACCCACAATGCGATACGGATCGCCTCGCCATCCTGCACCGGGCTCATCTGTAGTTCACCATGGGCAACGGCACCGGCGGTATGGACTGCCAGGATCACGCCCAGCAACGCGGCGCCCAGGCACTGGCCGAAGGTGCGCATGATGGCCAGTACGCCGGAAGCATTGCCGCTGCGCTCGCGGGAGACGTTGCCGAGCATCTCGCGGTTGTTGGGGCTCTGGAAAAAGCCGAAGCCCATGCCGCACACCAGGGCGCGCCAGCCGATGTCCCAGGCCTGGGCATGATCGGGCAGCAGCGCCAGCAATCCCAGGCCGACGGTGAACACGGCCAGCCCCAGGCTGGACAGCAGGGCCGGCGAATGCCGGTCGGCCAGGCGCCCGGCATGCGGCGCCACCAACACGATGCCCAGGGGCCAGGGCGTGAACAGCGCCGCCGATTCGAAGGCGCTGTAGGCGTAGGCATTCTGGAACAGGAACGGCAGGGCCACGAAGGCGATCCCCTGGCCCACGAAGGAAGCCAGCGAGGTCAGCGCGGCCAGGGAGAAGCGCGCATTGGCAAAGATGTCCAGCGGCAACAACGGCTCACGCACGCGGCGCTGGCCGCGCACGAAGGCCAGTGCAGAGACCAGTGCCACCAGGGCATACGCGGCGGCGGTGAACGCTGCGTGCGCACCCTGACCCGGGTCGGCGAAATGGGCGCAGGTGTCGGCGGCCATGATGACCGCGCCCATGGTCAGCGCCGACCACAGTGCGCCGGCCATGTCGAAGGGCGGGCGCAGGCGGCCGCGCTGGCGCGTGTCCGGGATGGCGCTCCACGACAGCAGCACCGCTGCCACGCCCAGCGGCAGATTGATGAGGAATATCCACTCCCAGCTCAACGCGGCCAGCAGGGTGCCACCCAACACCGGACCGATGGCGGTGCCCGCCGCCACCAGCACTGCATTGAGCCCCAGGATGCGGCCCAGCAGGCGGTTCGGGAAGACCGTGCGATGGATCGCCGGCGCGATGCTGAGCATGGCCGCGCCACCCAGCCCCTGCAGCACGCGCATGGCAATGAGCCATTCCACCGTGGGCGACAGGGCGCAGCCCAGCGAGGCCAGCGTGAACACCGCCAACCCGGCCGTGAACTGGTTGCGAAATCCCAGTCGTGACGACATGGCGGCAAAGGCCGCCAGCGTCATGGCGGTGGCCAGCAGGTAGGCATTGGCCACCCAGACCGAGGCAGCGGCCGAGGTCTGCAGTGCCAGGCCGATCTGGGGCAGGGCGACATTGATGATGGTGCCGTCGAATACTGCCATGGTGGTGGCGGTCATCACCGCCAGCATGGCGCGGCGGCGGCGTACGCCCGGCAGGCCTTCGTCGCCGGGCAGGTCGGAAAACAGTTCCATGGGAAAATTTCCTGGAGGATCGAATCAGGTCTTCACTATAGCCACCCACGAGACAAGGCGGAAGACGCATGGCTTGCATTGGATCATTGCATGCGACGCCATGTCATGCCGGGCGTGCTAGGATGCCCGCATGACCGAAACCGACCTCAACCTGCTCATCGCGCTCGACGCCCTCATCGCCGAGGCCAGCGTGGCCGGGGCCGCGCGCCGCCTGGGTCTGAGCGCCTCGGCCATGAGCCGCACGCTGACCCGGCTGCGCCAGGCCACCGGCGACCATTTGCTGGTGCGCGCCGGCCGGCAGATGGTGCTCACCCCGTGTGCCGAAGCGCTGCGCGAACGGGTGCGCAACGTCGTGCACGAGGCCCGTTCGGTATTGCGACCTTCCGTCCCCGAGTTGGACCTGGCCCGGCTGGAGCGGGATTTCACGGTGCGCGCCAACGAAGGCTTCATCGAAGCCTGTGGCGCCGCCCTGATCGGCGCCGTCGCGGCCGAAGCGCCGCTGGTGCGTCTGCGCTTCGCTCCCAAGGTGGAACGCAGTCCGCTGCCGCTGCGTGAAGGCAGCGCCGACCTGGAGATCGGCGTGGCCAGCGAGATGGGACCGGAAGTGCGGCTGCAGACCCTGTTCCGCGACCGCTTCGTGGGCGCGGTACGCATCGGCCATCCGCTGGCGGCATTGCGCCGCGTGAGCGCCGAACGCTATTGCAGCTTCGAACACGTGAGTGCATCGCCACGGGGCGACCGCAGCAGCCCGCTGGATGCGGCGCTGGCCGAACGCGGACTGACGCGCAAGGTGGTGGCTATCGTCCCCAGTTTTCCTGCCGCACTGGCGGTGGTGCGCTCGTCGGATCTGGTCTCCATGGTGCCGTACTCCTTCCTGACCACGGCGGGCGCGCCGCGCAAGGATGGCAGCGCCTCCGGCATCCATTTGTTCGAACTGCCGGTGGCGACCGATCCCATCGTGGTATCGCTGATGTGGCATCCGCGCGTGGAACTGGACCCGGCCCATCGCTGGCTGCGCGAGAAGGTACGCGGCGTCTGCGCCGAGCTGGCGCGCACCGGGCCGCGACGTTGATGCCAGCGCTCCCCTCCGCCTCCCTCTTCCCTTCTTCTCCCAGAGAGATCCGCATGCAACTGCAAGGCATCCATCACGTCGCCATCATCTGTTCCGACTACGCGCGCTCGAAGGCCTTCTACGTCGAACTGCTGGGCCTGCGCGTCGTCGCCGAGCATTATCGCGAGGCACGGGACTCCTGGAAACTGGACCTGGGCCTGCCCGATGGCACGCAGATCGAACTGTTTTCCTTCCCGGCGCCGCCGGCCCGGCCCTCGCGTCCGGAGGCCTGCGGTCTGCGCCACCTGTCCTTCGCGGTGGCCGATGTGCAGCAATGCAAGCAGCAGCTGGAAGACCAGGGCGTGGCGGTAGAAGACATCCGCGTGGATGAATACACCGGCCGCCGCTTCACCTTCTTCGCCGACCCCGACGGCCTGCCGCTGGAACTGTATGAAGTGATCGACCAGACGCGGCCACGCCGCTGATGCCGCTGCTGCCCCCGCTACCCACCCTCCCATGCCAAATTTCAAAACTTCCGCCTTCTCGCGCCTGAGCTCCACCACCTTGCTGGGAGCTGCCGTCATACTGGGCATGCTGTATTTCGGCCGCGATATCCTGGCGCCGCTGGCGGTCGCCGGCATTGCCAGCCTGATCATCCTGCCGCTGGTGCGCAAGCTTGATGCACTAGGCCTGAACCGCGCCGCCGCTGCCATGATCTCGGTACTGCTGGTCGGGGCCTGCCTGGTGGCGCTGGCGGTGGTCCTGGCGTTCCAGCTGGCCAGCGTCACCAGTGATCTGCCGCAATACCGCGAAGCCATCCAGGAAAAAGTGGAGAGCGTACGTGCCATCACCGAGCGCCCCTTCGCTCGCCTGGAAGCAGAATTGAGCGCGGTCATCCCGCAACCGGTAACTGAGCTCAACCGCAGCGGCAAGAAGAACAGCCACGCGGCGGCGGCCGCTGCCGCCGCCGCTAACGCCACACCGGAAGCCGATACCCGCATGTCGGTCCGGGGTGCCTTGCGACGCCTGTTTGCATTGGCCTGGGGGCCGATCGGCCAGGCCGGCATCGTGCTGGTGCTGCTGGTATTCATCCTGCTGGAACAGGAATCGCTGCGCGAGCGCCTGATCCGCCTGGCCGGCCTGACCGAGATGAGCCGCACCATGCAGGCCCTGGGGGATGCCGCCGAGGGGGTATCGCGGTTCTTCTTTTCGCAGTTCCTGGTCAACCTGGCCTTCGGCCTGATCATGGGTGCCGTGCTGGCTGCCGGCGGGGTACCGCATGCGGTGCTGTGGGGCACGCTGGCCGGGGTGCTGCGCTTCGTGCCCTACCTGGGCGCGCTGGCCTCGGGACTGATGATCTCGGTCTTCATTGCCGCCATCGATCCCGGCTGGTGGCTGGCGCTGTCCTTCCTGGCCTTCTATGTCTGCCTGGAAGTGATCGTCGCCAATTTCATCGAACCACGTATCTATGGTCATAGCTCCGGCCTGTCGCCGCTGGCGGTGATCGTCTCGGCGCTGTTCTGGGGGACGCTGTGGGGACCAATCGGGCTATTGCTGTCGACCCCGCTGACGCTGTGCCTGGTGGTGGCCGGCCGCCATGTGGCGGCGCTGGAGCCAATTACCATCCTGCTGGGCGAGGCCCCGGACATGACCCACGCCGAACGCTTCTACCAGCGCGCGCTGGCCGGCGAATCCGAGGCCATCATCCGCGACGCCCGCAGCCATCTGCAAAAGCAGAGCTTCGCCAAGTACTGCGACCAGATCCTGCTGCCGGGCCTGGCACTGGCGGCGCTGGACTTGCGCCACGGGCGTATCGAGGGGGCGCAGCAGGAGCGGCTGCTCGGCGCCGTCACGCAGTTGACCGAAGTGCTCACGCAAACCCCGGGTGCCCCGCGCAGTCTGCGGCGCCGGCGCGAAGTGCCCCTGCTCAACAGCGGCGTGGGCGCCCATCTGCGCGAACTGCGCCTGGCGCGACTGGGACGCTGGCAGGGCTCACTGGATGTGCCGCTGGGCTCGGTAGTGCTGTGCGGCGGCCTGCGTGGTGAGCGCGATGACCTGTTGTCGGAACTGCTGGTGCATGCGCTGCGCGTGAGCGGCGTCGACGCCCGCAGCATCATGCTGGACCAGCCCGAGGACGAACGCCCCGATAGCAGCAAGGCTGAACTGGTGTCCATCGTCTTTCTGGTCTATCCCACCCGCGAGCGGCTGGAGGCCTGGATGGAGGTGGTGGGGACGCTACGCAGCAACCTGCCACAAGCCTTGCTGGTGACGATCCGGCCATCCTTCTTCAATGAGGAAGTAGATGCGGCAACCGTGAAGGAACAGGTGGACATGGTGCTGTCCTCCTTCGAGGAGGGGCTGGCCCTGGCGTCCACCCATATGCGCCCGGCGATCAAGGCCTGAACTGGCGCTTGACCCCGTGCCATGAAAAATGCCGCCGGGCATGAAAGCCGGGCGGCATCATCGTCTGATGCTACCCATGATCAGGGCAGCACCCGCAGGACATCAGCGCTTCAGTTGCGACAGGTCGCGCACCGCACCGCGATCGGCCGAGGTGGTCAGGGCGGCATAGGCCTGCAGCGCCTGCGACACCACGCGGGTGCGCTCGGCCGGCTTCCAGGCGGCATCGCCACGGGCCTCCATGGCGGCGCGGCGCTTGGCCAGGTCGTCCGCCGTCACACGCAGGTTGATGCTGCGGTTGGGGATGTCGATATCGATCAGGTCACCTTCTTCCACCAGGCCGATGGCACCGCCTTCGGCCGCTTCCGGCGAGGCATGGCCGATCACCAGGCCCGAGGAGCCGCCGGAGAAGCGACCATCGGTGAACAGTGCGCAAGCCTTGCCCAGGCCCTTGGACTTGATGTACGAGGTGGGGTACAGCATTTCCTGCATGCCGGGGCCGCCCTTGGGACCTTCGTAACGCACGATGACCACGTCGCCGGCCTTGACCTTGTCACCCAGGATGGCATCAACGGCGGCGTCCTGGCTTTCGAACACGCGGGCCGTGCCGGAGAACTTGAGGATGCTTTCATCCACGCCGGCGGTCTTGACGATGCAACCCTTCTCGGCGATGTTGCCGTACAGGACGGCCAGGCCGCCATCCTGCGAATAGGCATGCTCGCGGTCGCGGATGCAGCCGGTGGCGCGGTCCAGGTCGTTGTCCTCAAAACGTTCCTGCTGCGAGAACGCCACCTGGGTGGGCACACCGCCCGGTGCAGCGCGGAACAGCTTGTGGACCTCCGCATCGCTGGAGACGCGGATATCGTATTTCTCGATGGCCTCGCCCAGGGTCTTGCTGTGCACGGTGGGGCGCGAGGTATCCAGCAGGCCGGCGCGGGCCAGTTCGCCCAGGATGGAGATGATGCCGCCGGCGCGGTGCACGTCTTCGATGTGGTACTTGTTGGTCATCGGCGCGACCTTGCACAGGCAGGGCACGTTGCGCGAGATGCGGTCGATGTCGGCCATGGTGAATTCGACCTTGGCTTCGTGCGCGGCCGCCAGCAGGTGCAACACGGTATTGGTGGAGCCGCCCATGGAGACGTCCAGGGTCATGGCGTTTTCCCAGGTGGCCTTGGTGGCGATGTTGCGCGGCAGGATGGAATAGTCGTCCTGCTCGTAGTGGCGCTTGGCCAGCTCGACGATCAGGCGACCGGCACGCAGGAACAGTTCCTTGCGGTCGGCGTGGGTGGCGACGATGGTGCCATTGCCCGGCAGCGACAGGCCCAGCACTTCGGTCAGGCAGTTCATCGAGTTGGCGGTGAACATACCCGAGCAGGAACCGCAGGTCGGACAGGCCGAGCGTTCCACTTCGGCCACGTCGGCATCCGAGATGTTCTGGTCGCCGGCCTGGATCATGGCATCCACCAGGTCCAGCTTGATGACCTTGCGGTCGGCATTGACGGTCTTGATGACCTTGCCGGCTTCCATCGGGCCGCCGGAGACGAAGACCACGGGGATGTTCAGGCGCATGGCGGCCATCAGCATGCCCGGGGTGATCTTGTCGCAGTTGGAGATGCACACCATGGCGTCAGCGCAGTGGGCGTTGACCATGTATTCGACCGAGTCGGCGATCAGGTCGCGCGAGGGCAGCGAGTACAGCATGCCGTCGTGGCCCATGGCGATGCCGTCATCGACGGCGATGGTGTTGAATTCCTTGGCCACGCCACCGGCCGCCTCGATCTCGCGGGCCACCAGCTGGCCCAGGTCCTTCAGGTGCACGTGGCCAGGCACGAACTGGGTGAAGGAGTTGACCACGGCGATGATGGGCTTGGTGAAGTCGCCATCCTTCATGCCGGTGGCGCGCCACAGCGCGCGTGCGCCGGCCATGTTGCGGCCCTGGGTGGTGGTATAGGAACGATAGGTCGGCATGATGGGTGTCTCCTCAGGGCTGCTTAGGGAAAATGGGACGCCAAGAGTGCCTCGGGCGCTACCATTTGTCCAATATATAATTCGACTCGAATTAATATCCTATGGATATTTATCCCACATGAAAAAGCCCGCGCGATGGCGGGCCCGGGTCGGTGGCCGAAACAAGGCTCAGGCTTCCTCCCCCGCCTTTCGCACCGTGATCGGCTCCACCACGCTCAAGAGCAGCACCAGGCACAGCAACGAGGTCCCGACCATGTAGAGGAACACGCTGGTCCAGTCATAGCGGTCCAGCAACATGCCCACCGCCAGCGGCGCGCAGGCACCACCGATCTGGCCCAGCGAATTGACGATGCCGAAGGCGGTCGGATAGGTGGCCTTGGTAGCCAGCCCCATGGGATAGGCGGAATAGCCGGCAAAGCCGATACCCAGCATCAGGCCGGAGAGCATCAGCATGGCGCCCAGGTAGAGCACGCTGTCGGGCGCTTCCACCAGCAGCAGGGTCATCGCTGCGGTACCCAGTGCGCCGAGCAGCATCATGGGCTTGCGCCGGCCACCCAGCAGACGGTCGGAGATGATGCCGCCCAGCATGTTGCCGGCCACCGCACCAATGAAGGGCGCCGAGGCCAGGAAGCCCATCTTGACCGAGGCGAAGCCCTTGACCGTGACCAGATAGGTCGGCATCCACGACATGAAGATATTGCTGATGCCGATCATGCAGCCGTAACCCAGGGCCACGCCGATCACGTTCCAGGAAGTAAACACCTGGCGCAGCGTTTCCAGGCGCGGCACGCGGCGGGTGCGGTTGATCCCGTCCAGCCAGGGCATGGGCGTGACCTGGGCGCCCACCAGGGGCTTGCTGCCGGCGGTGGCGGTGGTGCTGGAGTTGGTGCTGGCGTTCACAGCCGGGGCTTCCTGGCTGATGTAACGACGCTCGGCCTCGTTGCAGAAACGGTTGCCGGTCGGGGAATTGGTCACCAGGAACAGCCACAGGATGGCCAGGAAAATGCCCGGCACGGCAAAGACGTAGAAGATTTCGCGCCAGCCCCAGAGCTGGATGACGATGATGCACACGGTCGGCACGATCAGCGGCCCCAGCTTGGAGGCGGCGATCCAGAGACCGGTGGCGGTGCCCTTTTCTTCCGGCGGGAACCAGCGGTTGATGACATTGGTACAGCCGATGCCCAAGGGGCCCTCCGACAGGCCCAGGCCGACCCGGTAGAGCTGCAGCAGCAACACCGAGGAGGTGGTCCCCATCAGGCCGGTGAACAGCGAGGTCAGCAGCATGAACACCGAAAACAGGATGCCGGTGGTCTTTTCGCTCAGGCGCTTGTACATCAGGCCGACCGGAATCTGCACGAAACCGTAGGCGAACGAGAACAGGCTCACGATCAGGCCGGCCTCGGTGTTGGAAATGCCGTACTCCTTTTTCATGTACGGCAGGGCGATGCCGAAGTTGGCGCGGTCGGCACAGGCGATGGCCCAGATCAGGAAGATCAGGCCCATCACCACCCAGCGGTAACGGGTAGGCTTTTGCAGGGCAGATGCAGCAGACGGGGCTGAAGTTGCAGATGCGGTGGATGCGGCGGAACGGTGGCGGCCGACCTGGTCGGCGGCGTCGACATGATTCATCGTCGGACTCCTTGTGGCGTGTCTCGTGGTTATCGTTATTGGCGGCGGGAAGATGACGGTGCCGCCTTCAGGGCGGCAGCGCCCTGCCCGTCCGGTGTGATCGCAGGTGCATGCTTGTCTCCATTGCGGGTGGTGGGCTTTGTTGTGCTTCCCGGCAAGGGGGATATTGGCGCCCGGCGTTCTTGGCGGCCGTCTCGGGATGGCCGACGCTGGGAATCATGGGCGTGCACCGCAATACCGTCCAATCTTTTCTGGCTATCAGGTGATGTGCAGATTGAATCGATGCTGATACCGGATCGCTCACCAATTCCTGTATCAATTGATAGCCTTTTCGGATTGGACGCGCTCCCCGAATGACCGCATCATCCGCCGGCATTGCCATCGAACGAGAAGGAGTCTCCCCATGAAACGCCACGTGCTGCAACTCAATCCCATCCTGGTCCCGGCCATCAACGACAAGCTGGAAAGCCTGTACCACATGCATCGCCTGTTCGAGCAGGAGGACAAGGAAGCCTATATCGCCCGTCACGCCGCGGTCATCGAAGGTGTGATCACCGGCGGTCACACCGGCATCAGCAATGCGCTGATGGATCGCCTGCCCGCATTGAAGGTGGTGGCCGTCAATGGCGTGGGTACCGATGCCGTGGATCTGAACCATGCGCGCAGCAAGGGCCTGCCGGTGACCGGCACCTTCGGCGCACTCACCGAGGATGTGGCCGACCTGGCACTGGGTCTGATGCTGGCGGTGTGCCGCCAGATCTGTCCTGGCCATGCCTTCGTGCAGCGCGGCGATTGGGTGCGTCATCCCTCGCCGGCGGCGATCCCGCTGGCACGACGCCTCAGCGGCAAGCGCGTGGGCATCGTGGGCATGGGCAAGGTGGGGCGTGCCATCGCCCAGCGTGCCGCCGCCTTCGGCTGTCCGATCGCCTATACCGACCTGCGCGCCATGGACGACCTGCCGCATCGCTTCATTCCGGATTTGCTGCAACTGGCGCGCGAAAGCGATGTGCTGGTACTGGCCGCCGCCGCCGACAAGGCGCAGGGCATCGTCAATGCGGCCGTGCTCGATGCCCTGGGTCGCGACGGGGTGCTCATCAACATCGCGCGCGGCAAGCTGGTGGTGGAAGAGGATCTGGTCGATGCCCTGCAACGCGGCGTCATCGCCGGCGCCGGTCTGGACGTGTTCGTGGATGAACCCAACGTGCCGGCCGCCCTGCTGCAGATGGATCAGGTGGTGTTGCAGGCGCATCGCGCCAGCGCCACCTTGGAGTCGCGTACCGCCATGGGCGAGATGGTATTGGCCAGCCTGGAACAAGGCCTGGCCGGCCTGCGCCCGGAAGGCAGCCTGACCACCTGAGGCCAGCCGGCCGCAACAGGGAGTGCGCCTATAATGCAGGCGCACTCTTCACAGGCGAATCCCCATGCTCGATCTGGCTCAAGTCCGTTGTTTCGTGGTCGCTGCGACCGAACTCAACTTCCGTCGCGCAGCGGCCCTGCTGAACATGACGCAGCCACCGCTGTCGCGCCAGATCCATCTGCTGGAGCACAAGCTGGGCGTGCAGTTGTTTGAACGGGTCGGCCGCACGGTGCGGCTGACTACCGAAGGGCGGGTGTTCCTGGCCGATGCCTCGCGCCTGCTGCAGCTCTCCGAACAGGCCGAAAGCACGGTGCGCCGTGCCAGCCAGGGCAAGACCGGGCGCGTGCGGGTGGGCTTCACCGGCGCTGCCGGCTATGAACTGATCCCGGAACTGTTGATGCAGGCGCGCAAGACATTGCCGGAAATCGACGTGGTGCTGTTCGAACTGATCTCGGTGGCGCAGCTGGAAGCCTTTACCGCCAATACCATCGACATCGGTTTCCTGCGACCACTCTCGTCGCGCCAGCCGCTGGAGCTGGCCCTGGTGGACAACGAGCCGCTGGTACTGGCCATGCCCAAGGGCCATGCGCTGGCGCGCCATGCGGAGGTGGCCACCGCGCAACTGGACGGCCAGCCCTTCATCATGCATTCACCCACGCATGGCAAGTATTTCTACGAACGCATCATGGCCATGCTGGGCGCGGCCGATGTCAAACCCGACTTCACCCAGTACATCGACCAGAGCCACACCATCCTCTCGCTGGTCAGGGCCGGCCTGGGGGTGGGCATCCTGCCGGCCTCGGCTCAGCGCTTCCATTACGACCGGGTGGAGTTCCGTCCGCTGGCCGGCGAGGTGCCGCGAGCGGAAATGAGCATGGCCTGGCGCGCCGATCAGGACAACCCGGCGGTGACCGCCTTTCGCCTGATGGCCGCCGACTACTGCGCAGCCAGGGCAGCCAGCGGTGGCACCACAGGGGATGTCACACCGGGCTGAATTCAAGCGCCTGCGCGGCTCAGGTGTTCATACAGAATGGCCGCGCCGACACCGATCAACACCACACCACCGATGATCTCGGCACGCTTGCCGATGAGGTGACCGAGCACGCGACCGACCATCACGCCGATGGTGACCATGGTGGTGGTGGCCAGGCCGATCAGAAGCGCGGCTTCCAGGATGTTGACGTCGATGAAGGCCAGACCCACGCCCACTGCCATGGCGTCGATGCTGGTGGCGACAGCGGTGAGGGCCAGCATCACCACCGATTGCTTTTGCGGAGCGGCGTCGGCTTCTTCGTCTTCATCATCGTCGCTCAGGCCTTCGCGGATCATGCGCGCGCCCAGTACCAGTAGCAGCGTGAAGGCGATCCAGTGATCCCACTCCGACACCCATTTGGTGGCGACCGAGCCGGCGAACCAGCCGATCAGGGGGGTGATGGCCTCGATCACGCCGAACAGCAGACCGATGCGCAAGGCTTGCAGGAAGCGTGGCTTCTGCATGGCGGCGCCCTTGCCGATGGCTGCCGCAAAGGCGTCAGTGGACATCGCAAGCGCGAGAAGAAGGAGTGCGGGGAAATTCATGAAGGGGATTCCTTGGCCGGGCGAAGTCCATGGACGTGCCTGCGCGCCCAGCCTGGCCGCAGGATACGTCTATGGTCTCGCCTACCTGGTTGGCTACCCGCGCCACGGCAAAATGTTGCCGAGAATGTTGACGCGGGCTCTTCCGGATGACCCGGAAGCTGGCTACTCCCCAAAGAGAAGCCCGGATTTTAAACGAAGACGGCCGGGCTAGACAAGATGTTGTGGTGGTCGCTGCAACAGGAGGAATGACGATACGATTCGTCTCACGCCGCGTTGCTGCGGCCCGCTCAATCGACCAGCAGCTGCGTACCGTTGCGACGGACCTGGTCCGGATCGGCCTGCAACAGCCCGAGCGCGCTGATACTGTCGAGCAGCCGGCTGCGCCGGTAAGCCCCGTCGGCGGCGCGGGCCTCCTTGCCATCCTGCAACTGGGCGGCGAAGTCGCGCACGATCTGGGCCTGCAAGGGCGTGTGGCTCTGGCTCACCAGCTGACCGAGTACGTACTTGCTCACCCTGCTATCCTGGCTGGCTGATTGCTGCAGGCGGGCCTGCGTCATGTAACCGAGGCGGTAGCCGATCTCCAGCCGGCTGTCGGCCTGGTCGTCGATCTGGTGGTAGGTGTAGTTCTGCGATTGACGATCGGTACCCAGCCGCAGCGGCAGGTCGGGCTGCAGCGACTGGTGATAGGACGCCTTGAGCCGTGCCTGCGCCTGCTGCACGATGGAGCGATCGGCCTGGCTCGCACCGGACAGGCTGGTGTGCTGCGAGACCTGGTAGTCGAAACCATCCACCTCGTCGCGCCGCAAAGGATTGGGCGCCGAGCTGGCACCGGTGATGGAGGCCGTGAAATCGGCCAGGCCCGACAACATGCGGCGGTCGTTGAGGTCGGCGACCAGCGCCGGTGCCGATTGATCGTCGGGACGCGTCGGCGTCGTGCTACCGCCATGCAACTGGGCGAAGGCATCCTTGAACAAGTCGGCAAGGGCGGCATCGCCATGGCCGCGACGGGTGGCGGCATCGAACTGCTGCAGGTAACTGGCGATGGCGCGCTGGCGTTGCTGCGCGCTACCGGTGATGGCCTCGCTGGTGGCATCGACGGCGACCTTCATGGTGCCGGCGGCACTGGTGGCGCTCACGCTGCGCTGGGTCGCATCGGCATGCAGTTGCACCTGCAGATCGTCCCCCAGCGTGGCGTTGAGGTCGATGGCACCCAGATGCTGCTGGTCCAGGTGCATCAGGCCATCCAGGGCCAGCGTGGGCGGCTGGGCCGCCAGCCCCTTGAGGGCCTGCTCGAAGGCATCGCCCAGCGCGCTCACGGCAGCGCGGTCCTCATCGTCGAGCGTACCCTGGGACAGCTTGAAATCGACGGCGATGCCGTCGGCATTGGCAGCCAGCCGGAGCTCGATGCGCGCCCCCGATTGGGTGGTCAGCGAAAGATCGATGCGCTGGCTGGCGAAACGGTGCAACTGATCGCGCAGGACCGCCTGCACATCGCTGTTGCCCTGGGTGGCTGCGGACGACATCAGTACCGACTGCGAATAACTGCCGCCCCCCAGGCTGGCCTGGTCCAGCAGGGCCTTGCCCAGACCGGTCCAGCGCTCGTCCATCTGGCCGGCGCCGATGTTGCGTGCCATCAGGGTCGAAAGCGTGTCGCCCTGACGGTTTTCCCACACAGGCAGCAAGGCCGCAGGCGCGTCACTCATCCGTCCGGACGGCGAATAGAGGGAGAGCACGGGCGCAGAGAGGCGCGCGCTTGCCGTAGGGGTCGGGGAGGACGGCGTCGCACCGACTGCGGGCGGGTTCGTCGAGGTGGATGAGGTGGATGAGGTGGATGAGGCGGATGCGGGCGGTGCGGTGGGCGTGTAGGCCGGCGACGGCGACACGGAGGTCAGTGGGCTCATGAGCGCAGAGGGGGGCTGGCGACGATACGCTAGCTAACGGTCCCCTGCTGCGATTCTTTAGATGAACGTACGCAGCGTATCGACACGCATCGGCACGCGGCGTCTGGCGCGTTCTGGCGCGGTCTAGTGCATCAAGGCTGTTGCGCCGGGAGAGCCGTCTATTCCGGGGATTCGATCGGGTCCACGTGCGTCATCACATCCAGCACGTGATGCGCATCCAGCACCCGGCGCCGCGCATCGGTGGCGATCGCATGGCCTTGCGTGACGCTCAGGGTGCCGTCGATCTCCAGGTGCACGTCCACCAGCGTCATGTCGCCCATGCGTCGGGTGCGCAAGTCGTGCAGGCCTTGCACGCCCGGCGTGGCGAGGATGGTGGCACGGATGGCCTGCATTTCCTCGGTCGAGACGGCACGGTCCATCAGGTCATGCAGGGCGCTCCAGAAGAAACCCCAGCCGGTGCGCACCACCATCAGGCCGACTACCGCCGCGGCCACCGGATCGAGCAGGGTGAAACCGGCCAGGCTGCCGACGATGCCCAGCGCCACCACCAGCGACGATGCCGCGTCCGAGCGTGCATGCCAGGCGTTGGCCACCAGCATGCTGGAGCGCACCCGCTCGGCGATGCGCAACATGTAGCGGAACAGCAGTTCCTTGGCCAGCAGGGCCACCAGCGCCACCCACAGGGCCGTGATATGCACCGGCGGGGTATGTCCATAATGCTGGATCTTTTGCACGGCCGACACCAGCATGCCCAGGCCGACGGCCAGCAGCAAGGCGCCCAGTGCCAGGGAGGCGGCGTTCTCGTAACGCTGGTGACCATACTGGTGATCGTCGTCGGCCTGCTTGCGGCTGTGGTGTCCAGCCAGCAGCACCACGAAATCCGAGACCAGATCCGACAGCGAATGGATGCCATCGGCAATCAGGGCCTGCGAACCGGTGAACACGCCGGCCGTGACCTGCAACATCACCAGCACGATGTTGACCACGATACTGACCAGCGTGCTGACGCGTCCGGCGCGATGACGAGCGAGGTCGCCCTTGAAGTCTTCTATTTGGGTACTTAACATAAAACCAACGATAAGAGCCTAATCTAGAGCCAGAGTCGGCAAAACTTGTGCTATCAGTCAAATTACTGGATCATCTTGCCACATTACAATGTCAGCCGTATTGCGCCAGGGGGTAGCGTCACCGCTTTTTGCGGTCCGGCGTACGCAGGACCGCGCAAATGAAGCGACAAAGGCATGCGCCCCCTTCGCATGAAAGACGTCACGGCCGATATCACGGCAAACATCACGGCGGACACCACGACGTCCCAGGCGGGCGGTGTCCATCCGTGGCAGACCCGGTGCAGCCATTCATCGAGGAACAGCATGAACCAAGCAACTCCGCAACCGCTGTCGTTTGCGTTCGACAGGGCCAGCGGCGAACTGAGCGCAACGTTTACACCGACGGCGGGCTTCCCGCCGCTGACCCTGGCCTTCCTGAAGCAAGCCATGACCGATCATGGCCTGACCAAGCTGTTCTTCCAGGACTCGGTGCTCAATACCTTCGTGCGCAAGGCTGAAGACACCAAGGAAACCGTTACCCAGGTCATCGCCGAACGCCGTGACGGCGAATTTTCGCTGGACGTGGCCGATGACCTCATGACGGCCTCGCTGACCCTGGTGCCGCCCTATGGCGGTCGCGCCAAGAGCGTGGAAGTGGTCAATGCGATCCGCGCCGCCGGCATTACCTACGGCATCCTGCATGAGCAATTGCGCGGTGCGCTGTCCGCAGGTTTCTGCAACAAGCTGGTGGTCGCCCAGGGCCTCATGCCCACTCCCGCCGAACCGGCCCGTTTCGAGAGCCTGCTGGAAGAGAAGGAAGAAGAACTGGCCGACATTGACGACGATGCCGTGGTCTCCTATGCCGACATGGGCCATATCCTGCTGGTGAAGGTGGGCGACCCGCTGATGCGCCGTATTGCGCCGGTGCCGGGCAAGGATGGCATCGATATCCGTGGCGGCAAGGTGCCGGCGCGGCCGATTGCCGATGTGGGCTTCGCCAAGGAGAGCATCGGCGCCGAGCCCAGCGAGGACGATCCCGATCTGCTGGTGGCGATCGTGCCGGGCCAGCCGACCGTGATCAAGAACGGCGTGAAGGTCAATCCGGTGCTGGATGTGGAAAACGTCGACCTGTCCACCGGCAACCTGACGTTCGAAGGCACGGTGCGCGTCTCCGGGGATGTGCTGACCGGCATGAAGCTGCACGTAGGCGGCGACGTGGTCGTCAGCGGCACGGTGGAAGCGGCCGAGATCGTGGCCGGAGGCAGCGTCACCGTCAAGGGTGGCGTGATCGGCCACAGTGAAGGCGTGACCGCACAGGCTGGCACCACCGCCATCGCCTCGCGCATCAGTTCACAGAAATCGGTGCAGGTGATGTTTGCCGAGAGCGCCCACATCGAAGCGGCCGAAGATATTCTGGTGCTGGGCAATGCGCGTCACTGCGAACTGCTGGCCGGCAACGAGATCACGGTCGGCAAGGGCAATCCCCGCACCGGCCACATCATCGGCGGCCGGGTGGAGGCCACCAACATCATCCGTGCCAACGTGATCGGCGCGTCCACCAGCACCCATACCCGCGTACAGGTCGGCCTGGACCCTTATCTGGAAGAAAAGATCGCCATCAAGGAACAGGAGTACACCCGCAAGGTGGCCGAACTGGACCGCACCATCAAGCAGCAGAGCTACTACAAGCTCAATCCCGAGAAGGCCACGCCGGAACTGCTGCACGAGACCAGCGACAAGCGCAAGGCGCTGGCCTACGAGGTCAAGGTGCTGCTGGAGGAAGTGGGGCAGATGAAGGAAAACATGGTCGCCGCAGAGGATGCCCGCATCATCGTGGCCAAGGCCGTCTATGAAGGTACGGAGCTGCGTATCGGTCACGAAGTGTGGCCGGTGCAATCCGACCTCGGTGGCGGCACCGCGCAGTTGTTCGAAGGCGATATCCGCTACAACCCGAAAAAGTGATGTTGCGGCATCGCGCCTGTGGATAAATCGTTTATACGGTTACACTTGCATTTATCCACAGGCCCGACAACTCTCCCATGCAAGATCAGCTTTCCCAGGCCACGCCACAGTTGCTGCGCGAACTGGCCACCCGTAGCGCCGACATCTCCCGGAACTGCAACTGCCGTACGGTCGACACCAGCGGCTGGATCAGCCTGCCGCTGTCGCTGCCGGAAACGCAGCTGGCCGACGTCGCCACCCTGATCACCGATCCCTACGCCGAACCGACCTTCACCGAATATCACCCCGAGGGTACCCGTTACGATTCACCGACGGCGCCCATCGCCCCCGCCTGGTACCCCTACAACCGCTGCAACATCGCCCGCTGCACGCAATGCGGTCGCCATTACCTGCGCTACATGGAAGCCGGCGGCTACTTCGTCGACCGCCGCATCCGCGCCCTGGACAATCCTGCGCTGGTGGTGGAACAGGCGTAAGCCCTCTGCCCTTGGCCTTCAGCCACGACTGAGGCGGCTCGACATCAGGATCTGGTAGAGCGTATCGGCCGGGCGCGACAGGCGGCGCGCCGTCAGGGCCACATATTCCACATCCGGCAGACGCGGCAAGGCTGCGTGATTGAGCGGCGGCACCAGGTCACGCGAGGACAGGTGCTGCGGCAGGGCTGCCAGGCCGAGGCCGCCACGTGCGGCGGCCATGCAGCCGGCGTGGCTGCCGCTGGTGCAGACGATGCGCCAGTGATGGCCGGACTTGCCCAGCGCCTGCAAGGTCGCGGCCCGGGTGATGCTGGGTTCGGGCAGCAGGATCAGGGGCAGCGGCTCGGTCAGGTCCACCAGCGTGTCCGGCCGGGTCAGCCACTGCATCGGCGTGGAAAACATGCTGTGACCACGCGACTCGCCGGCGCGGCGCTTGCCCACCAGCAAATCCAGCTTGCCCTGGTCCAGCGAGGCATAGAGATCGCTGGTCAGGCCGATGGTGATCTCCAGTTCCACTTCGGGATGCTGGCTGCGAAAAGCGGCCAGCATGTCCGGCAATGGCCCCATGGCGAGATCGTCGGAGGTGCCGAAGCGTACCCGGCCGCGCAGGCGGGGGGCGCTGAACTGGGCCTCGGCGCGGGCATGCGCCTGCAGGATCAGGCGTGCATGCACGAGCAGGCTCTCGCCATCGGCGGTCAACGCCAGCGAGTGGGTATCGCGCACGAAGAGGCGCCGGCCCAGGCTTTCCTCCAGCCGACGGATGTGATCGCTCACGGTGGACTGGGTCAGCCCGAGCTGGCGCCCGGCCTCGGTAAAGCTGGCCGAGGCGGCGGCGGTGGTAAAGGTCTGGAGCCAGAGCGGATTGAGCATGGAGCATTATCATCGGATTTTCCGGTGACAGTCAACGCGCTCAGAGGGATTCCCGATGGCAGGCGAATTTCCTATCATGACGACAATCCCCCATTTCCTTCGCGAGTACGTCATGAACCGCTTCCTGCCTGACCGCTTCACCCAGCTACTGATCGGCACCGTGCTGCTGGCGACGCTCTTCCCGGCCACCGGGAGCTTCGAGCATTTCATGCACCTGGCCAGCAACGCAGCCATCTCGCTGCTGTTCTTCCTGCATGGGGCCAAGCTGTCGCGCGAGGCGGCGCTATCGGGCCTGAAGCAACCGCGCCTGCACCTGCTGACGCTGGGCTCGACCTTCATCCTTTTCCCGCTGCTGGGCCTGGCGCTCAAGAGCGTGGTGCCGGACCTGCTGACGCCGCAACTGTGGATGGGCGTGCTGTTCGTCTGCACGCTGTCGTCGACGGTGCAGTCCTCGATCGGTTTCACCTCCATCGCCCGCGGCAACGTGCCGGCGGCGATCTGCGGCGCCACGGCATCCAACCTGCTGGGCATCGTGATCACGCCGCTGCTGGTGACGCTGCTGCTGCACCGGCACCACGAGGCCAATGGCCTGTCGCAGGTATTCAGCATCCTGCTGCAATTGTTGCTGCCCTTCGTGCTGGGCAACCTGATGCGTCGCTGGATCGGCGAGTGGATCAACCGCCACAAGGTGATCGTCAACGTGGTCGATCGCGGCGGCATCCTGCTGTCGGTGTATGCCGCCTTCAGCGTGGCGGTGGCACAGGGCGTGTGGCACCTGTTCCCACCGGGCCAGCTGGCCTTGCTGGTGCTGGTCAATGCGGTGCTGCTGGGCGCGGTACTGCTGATCACCACCTTCGGCGCACGCGCCCTGAAGATGCCGCGCGGCGATGAAATCGTGCTGGTGTTCTGTGGGTCCAAGAAGTCGCTGGCCTCCGGCATCCCCATCGCCTCGGTGCTGTTTGCCGGCAGCGGTGCGGCGGTGGTGCTGTTGCCCATCATGCTGTTCCACCAGATGCAGCTGATGCTGTGTGCCGTGCTGGCGCGGCGCTATGCGGCACAGCTGGACGGCGTGGAGGCGGCTGCTGTGGCCGCGGCTGCAACCGAGACCGGCACGCCTCTGGCCACCTCCCGCTGAAGCGGGCCGCCCGGCGGGCGGACAAATTCATCTTCCCTGGCAAAGGCTACTGACAGAACGTTGTCAGTAGCCTTCGCGCATGATGCGTCGCATGCCACACGGCATGACAAACCCCTCATCAACGACGCAAAGGAAGAACAACATGCAAACCCAAGTCAACTGGTTCGAGATCGCCACCAAGGATCTGCAACGCGCCACCCGTTTCTACGAAGCCGTGTTCGCCACGCAGTTGCGCCAGGAGCAGTTCAGCGATAGCGGGCCAATGGCCATCTTCGTGCGTGACGACGGCCGCTCGGTCGGCTGCCTGACCGGTCCCGGCTGGCTGGAGCCGACCCGTCAGGGGACCCTGATCTATCTCGACGCGGGACCATCGATCCAGGCGGTGCTTGATCGTGTGGTCGCCGCCGGGGGCGAGCTCACCATGGAACGCACGCAGCTGCCCAATGACATCGGCTATATCGCGCAATTCATCGACAGCGAAGGCAACCGCATGGCGCTGCACGCCATGCACTGAGCGACTGGCCCGCCCCGGTGACGACCATGCAGGCATCTTGCACAGCAGCATCGAAGTCTGTGGCGGGCCTGCGGCGTGCGTGCCAGAATGGCGCGCATCAATTTTCCACCCGCCCTCCATGCGCCGAGCCGACCGCCTGTTCCAGATCACCCAGTACCTGCGTGGACGCCGTCTCACCACGGCGCGCCAGCTGGCGCAATGGCTCTCGGTGTCGGAGCGCACGGTCTATCGCGATATCCGCGATCTGTCGCTGTCGGGCGTGCCGGTCGATGGCGAAGCCGGCGTCGGTTATCGCATCAAGCCGGGCTATGACCTGCCGCCGCTGATGTTCAATGCCGATGAAATCGATGCCCTGGTGATCGGCATGCGCATGGTGCAGGCCTGGGGTGGCCCGCAACTGGGCGCCTCGGCCGCATCGGCGCTGGCCAAGGTGGTGCTGGCATTGCCCAAGGAAAAGCGTGATTTCGTCGAAGCCACGCCCTTGTTTGCGCCGACCGCACCGGATGCCGGCGGCCAGGGCGAGCGGCTGGAGGCGATCCGCCAGGCCATCGGTAGCCGTCACAAGCTGCTACTGCACTACACCGATGCCCAGCAACGCGCCAGCCAACGCGTGGTATGGCCACTGGCGCTGGCGTTCTTCGGCGGCACCTGGCTGCTGGCAGCGTGGTGCGAACGGCGTGACGACTTCCGCTCTTTCCGCCTGGACCGGGTCCAGCAGATGAGCGAACAGGGCCACTACCCGGACCGCAACGGACGGCGCCTGCCCGACTTCGTACGCGCCATGCAACGCCAGGCACGCAACCAGCCGGCGGTCTGAACCAGCCGTACCAGCTTCCTGACACCACAACCGCCCGTCCCGCGTGCGATCCAGGCGCGCATGCTGCGACCTCAACGCAAACCGCATATGTAGCTGCAAATTGATTCGTTCGCATGGCAGGAGCTGGCAGGTAGGCTGGAACCGTCCACCACTTCCGGCGAGTCTGTCTCATGCGTGCTGCCCTGCCCTCTCCCATCGCGGCCAATGCCGCCGTTTCGCTGGCCGACCGCTGCGTGCTGTGCGTGGGTGGTCTCACCGGCGCCCGCAACCACTATCGCGCCGAGATCGAAATACGCGCCGGCCGATTCCTGCATCACGATGGTGGCCGCGAAGACAACCTGCATCGTCTCACCCCCATGCTGGCAGCGGCTGACATCGTCATCTGCGCTTCCGGCAACATCAGTCATAACGCTTATCACCTGGTCAAGAGCACCTGCAAGAAACTCGGCAAACCCTGTGTGTTGGTGAAGGGGACGGGGATTGCCTCCTTCCTCGACGGACTGGATCACCTGGCCGCCGAGGAAGCGCCGGCGGACGGGCCATCGGCACGCGGCGACCGCGTCTTGAGGCGCAAGCGCTAGCGGCGCATCCGCCGCAAAAAATGCCGCGCTGCAGTACGGATTGGAAAAATCGGCAAAAGCCCCCTACAATCGACTCCCTGGCCCGCATTGCCTGGCCACACAGATAACATGCCGTCACGGCAACTTCCGGGAGTCCGTTTGAAGATCGTAACCCGCCTGACCAACCGCCTCCTGGCGCTGGCACTGGCCTGCGCGGCCAGCGTCGCACCGGCGGCGCACGCCGCGCCGCAGCCCAGCTTCGGTATCGAGGTCGGTAACGCCCTGCTCTGCCTGAACCAGCTCAACAGCAAGTATTTCTTCGATTACCTGGTGGCGGCCTTCGGACCGCCCTACAAGACCGAGGGCGGCGCCTACTGGTTCAAGGCCACCAATGTCTCGCTATGGGGCATGCAGGCCACCGACTTCCTGATCAATGACAGCAGCAGCCAGGCCGATTTCATCGGAGCCTACTTCAACACCACACCGGTCAAGCTGACCGATGCCATCAAGGCAGCGCTGGGCATCCGCTTCACGCCCGAGGATGACACGGCCTATCCAGTCCGACAGTCGCAGGCTGGCAGCAAGATCGTCTACAACGATACCAATGCCAAGATGTATTGCGCCAAGTCCAAATTCCTGGTGCCCGGGCCGGAACAGCCCTGACGCGACAGCGCAACGCCGCCCTCGCCTGTCCAGGAAAAATGCCGCGCGCTGCAGATTGCAACGCGCGGCATTTTTCCATTTGTACTCCGGATGACTCCGGAGCGCCCCGTCCTGGGCAAGGGGCCGGCTCAGGCGTGCGTCTTGCCCATATCCTCGGTGGTGCGGATACAGTCGCGGCCGGAAGACTTGGCCAGCGCCAGTGCCTGTTCCGATTCGCGCAGCACCGTCTCGGGCTCGTCGACCTGGCGCTGTGGCGTCACCGAAGCGATACCGATGCTGATGGTCACCCGTCCGGTCGGGCTGGCGCTGTGGGTGATATCGAGTTGCTCGATCGACTTGCGGATGCGCTCGGCCACGATCAGCGCCCCGTCCAGCTTCGAACCTGGCAGCAGAACCGCGATTTCCTGGGTACCGAAGCGCGAGAGCAGGTCTTCCGGCCGCACGTTGGTATCGCGGATGGCGCTGCCCACCCGGCGCAGCACCTTGTCGCCGGCCATGCGGCCGTAGGCGGAGTTGTATTCATCGAACAGGTCGATGTCGATCATGATCACCGCCAGGGAAAGATTGGTGCGGGCAGCGCGGTTGAATTCCTCCAGCAGGCCGCGCTCGAACTGGCGGCGGTTGGCAAGCCCCGTGAGCGCATCCTCCAGGCCGACGCGGGCCAGGGTCTTTTCCATTTCATCCAGATGGACGCGCGCATCGTCGCGCTGCTCCACCAATTGCTTGCGCTCGCTCTGCAGGTTCTGCAGTTCGCCTTCCAGACCGCTCAAGGGGCGCAGCAACTGGCCCAGCAGCAGCCAGGACAATAGTGCCGACAGCAGTACCAGCGCGATGGCGGCGCCAGCCAGGACCTGCGTGCTGCCGCCCCATACCATGGCGGTCAGGACGGCAGCGGTGATGACCACGGCGGCGGTGATGGCCAGGGTCAGGCGTGTTTGAAGTGTGCGGGACAGGGACATAGGCAGAAAACCGACTTTCCTTAAAAGAATTCCGGCGCCGGGGGCTGCAAGCGCGGCAGTGACGGCCGGCAATACGGCCACGCGAAATGCTACAGGCTCGGACGCTGCGATGCAACGCGCAATGTCATCCGGCGTGTCGACGCCCGCCCTGCTCGGCGACACCGTGAGGATTGTGGTGAGGATTGCGGTGGTGATTGGCGCGCCGGGCCTGCCATCAAGCCACCTGCAAGGCCTGCAGCAACGGCAACCGGGTACGTGCGAAGAGCCTGGCCTGGGTCGCCAGTTCAGCCAGGTTTTCCTCTTCGCCTTCCAGCCGCACGCCGTCGCGAACCAGGCGTTTGCCTTGCGCCGCGACGTAGCGCCAGACCTGGGCCGGCCAGGCATCGAGGTCATCGCCGCAATGCTGGCGCGCCAGCAGGAACAGCTGCTCGACGCGATCCACGCGCACGCCGCCACCGGTGAGCGGGCTGACCAGATGAGTGACGTCCCCCTCGTCGCCCGCGTGGCCCGCATTGCCATTGGCCGGCGCCATCGCGGCGCGCTGCAGCAGCCAGGCATTCAGGTCGCCCGTCCGACGCGCGATCTGGGCCTGGGTGGCGGCGTCCGACTCGGCCGGCAGCGGTGCGGCATGGCCGGTGCCGATCAACATCAGTGCAGAGTCGATCACTTGCGAGAGATTCAGGTTGCGATGGGCCAGCGTCGCCGCCAGGTCGACCAGGGTGTGGGGCTGGTAGTCCGACAGGGCTTGCAGGATGGGCTCGTAGATCAGGCGGTTGAGGGTGATCTCGGAGGCCACGTTCTGGATGGTCAACGGCACCTTGTCCGGTTCGGTCAGCAGGACCACGCTCTGCAGCGCCAGCGCCTGTACCCGCTGGCGCTCGTCGAGGACCTCCCCGCCGCGCACCCAGTAATCGCGCCGGAAGGTCTGGTTGACCATGAAGTCGCGCACGCTCTGGTACAGCACCGGGTCGCTGATCCCGGCCAGGCACTGGCGCTGGGCGGGGGTCAGGTTGGCCATGTCGAGGTGGTCGATGTAGTGCGCCGGGCAGGCGAACTGCAGACCGGCACGCGCCAGGCAGCGATGGATGTCGGCGAAGGCCTCGGCATGCCAGTCGCGATTGAAGTATTCGTGGGCGAGATAGCTGCGCGGTTGCTGCTGCAGGATCTTGAGGCGGTCGCGCATGAAGGGGTTGGCCTGGGCATAGACCGGATCGGTCTCGAACATCTGTGCGGCGAAGGCCAGCGCAGCATCGATGCGGGCGGCGGTGGGCAAACCCTGCTCGTCATTGCCGACCTGCTGGGTGTGCTGCACCAGCAGGTCGCGCAGCGGCATGAACGCCGACCAGCCGGGCTGGGTGTTGTAGCTCAGGTAGAGCACGCCACCGGGCTTGAGCTTGCGGTCGATGAAGTCGAAGATGATCTCGCGGTTTTCCTGCGAGACCCAGCTCCAGATGCCGTGCAGGGCGATGAAGTCGAAGTCGGGCAGGTCGTCGCGGCGGCAGAAATGCGAGAAGCTGGAATCCTCCAGTTGTGCCCCGCTGCCGCTGGCAGCCGCCAGTTCGCGGGCGAAGGCCGCCTGCAACGGGTTGAAATCATTGCCCCACCAGCGCGTGCCGGACGCAGCCGCGTGGAAATTGGTCGACAGCCCCTGGCCGAAACCCAGCTCACAGGCGGTCTGGATGGCCGGCGCACGCAAGCCGTGGAAGGCGAAGGCCAGCGGCAGGCGCGCCGGGTTCATGCCCGGGTAGTAGCCATAGGTGTAGGCGATGTCGACGACGTAACCGTCATTCCAGTTGTTCAAGGCGGGCTCCGTACGGCAGGGAAGACTGGCTAAGGGATAAGGGACGACAACCGGCTCAGCGCGCCTGACCGGCATCGCCGCCGGTGGCGTCGGCTGCTGCCGAAGCGGCCAGCACATCGTATTTGCGGGCGTTGCCGCGTGCCAGCTCGACCGGGTACTTGCGGCGGTTCAGTTCCATCTTCTCCAGCACGGCGCTGCGCAGGTCGACGCCGGTATGGTCGGCCAGCTGGATCAGGTAGACCAGCACGTCGGCCATCTCGTGCCGGATGCCTTCGCGCGCGGCGTCGTCAAGCTCGTGCATGGCACCGGTCGGCAGCCACTGGAAATGCTCCATCAGCTCGGCCACTTCCACCGACAGGGCCATGACCAGATTCTTGGAGGTGTGGAAGCGCAACCAGTCGCGCTCGCCGGAAAAGCGGCGGATGATGTCGCGCAGTTCATGCAGGTCAGAAACAGGGGCGACGCCGTCCGCGCTCGGGCCAGAAGCAGGGACGGAAGGGGACTGGGCTGGATGGTCGGTCATGGCGTCTTGTCCGGGCGGTTACGCGGTTACGCTGTTGCGCTGTTGTGCAGTTGTATTGATGCGCGTCGATACGCGTCTGTTTGGCTCGACACTTTATCACCAACCCACACAGGCGCAGGCGGGACGATTGATCTGGGACAGCTTTCATGTCTCCGTAATGATGCACAATGCGCAAAACACGCGACAATTTGATAACCATGCCGACACCTCTTCGCTCCCCGCTGCGTTTCTTGTCCGGCGTCACGCTCATGCTGGCGCTGCTCACGGCAGGCTGCGACCGACGCATCGACCAGCAACTGGCCGAGCACGAAGCTGCACAGATCACACTGGGCGTGACCCCAAAGCAATTCGCTGCGCGCTTCAATGAGCGCCTGGCCGATGTGCTCAAGGACATGCAGGTGGAAGAGCCCGAGCACATGGCCCGTCTTTACATGCTGGATGCGGACCGCCTGCATCCCGGCCAGTACGATTACGTGCTCGACGCCAAGGTCGGTCCGGCCCAGACCACCATCATCGGTACGCTCAACAAGAACGGCGAGCTGCGCAACGTGGGCGTGATGCTGACCAACAAGACCCAGGGCGCCCGCGATGAATTTCTCATCTGTTCCTCCAGCGCCGCGCGCAGCTTCATCGCTTCCGGCCAGGACAAGCTGCTGCCGCTCATTACCCGCCTGACCACGGTCGCTCTGGATAATCCAGGACAACGCATGACCGAAGTCGTGGCCGATCAGTTGCTGTCGGTCGAGCTGGTGCCACAAGGAGTTCTGTTCCAGGTACAGCCTCGGCAGTGATGCATGACGGCCCGGCCGATGACGCCGGGAAACTATCCGATGACGCAAGCCCTGCACAAGAAAACGCCACGATTTCAAAGGTTTCAGTTGGAAATGCCTGCCTTTTTCTCAGATCGAAAAGGCCAGCCAACGTTTAGATTCAAGGCATCGTGGTTTCCGTGTTCCCTTGATCACGCCGAGACAGGCTGGCGGGGAACATTCATTGCGGAAAGGCCATGGATCGCCTTCGCACCGACCCAGGATTCCACGTCAGGCCTCAATCATGGCCTGTCTTGAAAAACGGGGCTGCCACGCTTGGGGAAAGAAGCGCTGCAGCTTTCTATAACAGCGGCAGGACCGTGGCCTGGGCAGGGTCAGGCGGTCCGAAGGCACGGGGGCAAGCATGCGCACGAATCTACCGATCACCACCAATGAACAGTTGCTGGAGGATGGCAAATCCATCGTTTCCAAGACCGACCTGCAAGGCAACATCCTTTACGTCAATCCTTACTTCGTTGAAATCAGCGGCTTTGACGAGACCGAACTGATCGGCGCGCCACAGAATATCGTGCGTCACCCGGAGATGCCGCGCGAAGCCTTTGCCGACATGTGGACCACACTCAAGGCCGGCCTTCCCTGGAACGGGCTGGTCAAGAACCGCTGCAAGAACGGTGACTATTACTGGGTGCAGGCCAACGTGACGCCGGTGCGGGAAAACGGCCACGTCGTCGGCTACATGTCGGTACGTACCCGCCCTTCGCGTGAACAAGTGCAGGCCGCCGATGCGGCGTATCGGCGCTTCGTCGCCGGCCAGGCACGCGGCGTGCGCATTCATCGCGGTGCCGTGGTCCGCACTGGCCTGATCGGCTGGCTGCAGGGGTTGCGCGAGCTGTCGGTGGCCAGGCGGCTGGGATGGACCATGAGCGTGCTGACGCTGATATTCCTGCTGGGCGGCATCGTCGCCGGAAGTGCCGTACAACGCGCCGGCGGCAGCCCATACGCCGTGTGGCTGGGGACAGCCGTCGGCCTGGCCTTGCTGCTGGGGTCGTGGGCGCTGCTGCACGCGAGCATCGTTGCGCCGCTGCAGCGGGCCATCAAGTCCGTGCATGGCCTGGCCGGTGGTGACCTCGACCTGCTCATCGACACCGATGCCCGGGGCGACATGGGCCTGCTGCTACAGGCGCTGCAACAACTCAACGTCAACCTGCGCGCCATCATCGGCGACGTGCGACGCAATGTGGAATCGATGACCATCTCCACCGGCGAAATCGCCAGCGGCAACATGGATCTGTCCGGCCGCACGGAATCGCAGGCCTCGGCGCTGGAGGAGACCGCTTCCAGCGTCGAGCAGTTCGCCGCCACCGTGCGCCAGAATGCCGACTCGGCCGCCAATGCCGACCGCCAGGCGCAGTCGGCCTCGTCCATCGCCCAGCGCGGCGGCCAATCGGTGCAACGCATGGGCAAGACCATGGAAGAGATCGATACGGCCTCGCACAAGATCGTCGACATCATCTCGCTCATCGACGGCATCTCCTTCCAGACCAACATCCTGGCGCTGAATGCGGCCGTCGAAGCGGCCCGTGCTGGTGAGCAGGGACGCGGCTTTGCGGTGGTGGCCTCCGAGGTGCGCACGCTGGCGCAGCGCTCGGCCGCGGCCGCCAAGGACATCAAGGGACTGATCGACGACTCTCGCGCGAAGGTGGAAAGCGGCAACCAGTTGGTGCGCGAAACCGCGCAAGCCATGGGGGACCTGGGCGGCGCGGTGGAAAACATGGCGGTGACCATGGCCGAGATCACGGTGGCCAGCAACGAGCAGAGTGGCGGCATCGAGCAACTGAACCAGGCGGTCAATGCCATCGACGAAACCACGCAGCAGAACGCGGCGCTGGTGGAGCAGGCAGCAGCTGCCGCCGAAAACCTGCGCGACCAGGCGGTGAAGTTGAGCCAGGCCATGTCGGTCTTCAAGATCAGCCATGAGGGCAGGCGCCCGGGGGTTACCCTGGCAGGCAGGTCATCGCGCCAGCCGGACCCGGCGCGGATGCTGGCGCAGTGAGGTCGCAGGCGGCGGGCTTTACACAGCATTGCATATCTTTACGCGTGCGGCGGGGTGCGGCACCTTTGCATGGTCGTCGCGCTTGCTTATGATGAACTCCTGCCCGGCCACATCCGAAATCGGTGACGTTGCCGATGCGAGGCGCCGGGCTCCTCCGATCTCACAACAAGGGAGTTTCACATGAGCGTATCTTCCGTCTCCTCCAGCAACGGCGGTTTCTACAACACCATCATCCAACCGATCAAGAACGTCGCCGTGGAAGTGGGTGACGAGATCGAAAGCGCCTACGACAGCACCGCCGACGCCGTCTCCTCGGCCGCGCACGCCGTGGCTGACAGTGTCAGCTCGGGTATCAAGGCGATCGGCAACATCATCGATACCACGGCCTGAACCGGCCACGTCACGCGACCGCGTCGCCCATGCTGGCGAGGGTCGCGTTTGCATTGCCGGCAAGGATGGCGAAGCAGGTAATCGCCCTGCGCAGGGAGGCGTGCAATAATCCGGGCAATCCGACTCTTCGGCTCGCCCGGACCCTGCCATGCTGCTGCATACCATCTACCTGATCGCCATCTGCGCCGAAGCCATCTCCGGCGCGCTCATGGGTATCCGCAAGGATATGGACATCTTCGGCATCTGCCTCATTGGCACGGTGGCCGCACTCGGCGGCGGCACCGTGCGCGATATCCTGATCGGTCACTACCCGCTGGGCTGGGTGGCGCATCCGGAATACCTGGCCTTCACCATCTGCGCGGCCATCGTGGCAGCCGTCGCGGCGCGCGCGCTGCATCACTTCAAATCGGCCTTCCTAGTGGTGGATGCGCTGGGGCTGGTGGCCTTCACCATCATCGGCTGCGACATCGCCCGCAGCTTCGACAACTTCCATCCCGCCATCGTCGTCATGCTGGGGATGGTCACGGGCGTATTCGGTGGTCTGCTGCGTGACGTGCTGTGCAACGAAATCCCGCTGGTGCTGCGGCGGGAGATCTATGCCAGCGTATCGCTGCTGACCGGCACCCTGTATGTGCTGATCCTGCATCTGCAGATCGACAGCCGCATCGCCACGCTGAGCTCACTGCTGCTGGGCTTTTCGGTGCGTCTGCTGGCCATCCGATTCCATTGGGAATTGCCACGCATGGACAAGGAGCGGGTACGCGGTTTCGACTGAGATATCGGCCGCCCAAAACGCAAAAAGCCCGCCTGGAATGAGGCGGGCCGTTCATTGATTAACGCTGGATTCACCACGACCGATGCTATCTGCAGGGTGCCGTGGATCTGACCGGCCCGACCTATCTGGTCGGTGCGATCGTACTCCAGGTGTTCGTCTTGTCTGTCCTGGCCCCGCCATATCCCTGGGATTGTGCGGTCCAGTCACTCCATCTACGAGCGATTAATTAACTATTTGCTCCACGGGACTCGCCCGTGGGCGGCGGACGATCTGCTGTGCCTGCCGCATGTCCGCGCTATCTGCACGGCCACATGTGACTGGCCACTGGCTATCGCCGGCCGCGCCCCGCGCATCGTGGGCGCAACGAAGTGCTGCGCCCCTGATGCAAGCAGGGCTGACATCATCTTCTTCCGTATCGGAGATCGACCCTGACTATCTGCCGGGTGTCGATCCGAGGAAGCCCTCGTGCGGGACGAGGATGATGCCACTGCGCTGCCTGCCTGGCCATCGGAACGTATGGAATACCATGGCGTTCAGGCGTGGACAGCGCGGATGTTCGGGTTCGCTTGCGCGACGATCGAGGTCTTAGATGACCTTGATGTTGGTGGCCTTTTCACCCTTGGGGCCGACGCCACGGTCAAACGACACGCGCTGGTTTTCTGCCAGGCTGCGGAAGCCGTTGGACTGGATGTCCTGGAAATGCGCGAAGAGGTCGGCGCCACCGGCATCAGGAGTGATGAAGCCGAAGCCCTTGGCATCGTTGAACCATTTGACTACGCCAGTTTGAGTGCTCATGTTTATTCCTTTGGAAAGTTTGGGACGAATGAAGGCAACATGCCTGCAAGGCACTTGAGACCAAGAACTGAAACCGAAGGAAAGAAAACAGAACGACCGAGGAGGGAACGACAGTCAGGCGGAATTGGAACCAACAAGAATGCAACTTGATGCAAGTACAAATCGTATTGTACCAGAGATAGGTGGCAATAGCAGCAACTTGTTGGCGAAGATGTGGTTTTTACGAGCTAACCCGTCGCTCAACCGCTCGCAGCGCGAGTAAAGCCCACTTACGCCCCGGGAATCGAAACGGCAATCAGGGGGAAGAAAAACCGCTTAACCGCTTTATGCCCCTTTCGCGTAATTCCGGTATATTCGCTCGAATGGCCGTGTCCCGTTTGCGCCTGTGCCTGGCGCTGCAAACGGCATCGCGGGTTTCGCTGCATGTCACCAGTCCCTGCGTGCTCAATGCCCCTTCCCGAACGTCCCTCGCCCGATGCGGCCGACAACGATGCCAACCTGCCCGGCTTGCCCGTGCGCTTCGGTATTTCGGCACTAGTGATGGCGGGCATGATCCTACTGGCGGTGGTGCTGGTATCAGTAGGCTGGTGGGGCGCGCGCCAGGTGCTGCTGGACATGGCCGAACGCTCGGCCGAGGACGCCGGGCGCATCATGACGGAACGCTCGCGTCGCATCATCGACCCTGCCGTGGCCACGCTGCGCCAGCTGGCATTCGATCCCATCACGCAGGCCGGCACCCTGGACGAACGTCTCACGCGCATTGCCGCCTTCTCCATCGACATGGTCGCCAACCCGCTGGTCTCGGCGGTCTATGTGGGCTATCCCAATGGCGACTTCCTGCTGGTGCGGGCGCTACGCGGCGCCGAGCAGCGCGCGTTCTTTGGCGCGCCGACGACAGCGACCTTTCTGGTGCAGACCATCACCCGCAACGCCGCCGACGAGCAAAAGGGGCAATACCGTTTCTATAACGCCGAACTGACACTGTTGGCCCAGCAAGACCAGCCCGACTACCGTTTCGACCCCCGTACCCGTCCCTGGTATGCGAGCGCCGATCGTTCGCTGGCACCGGCGATTTCGGCACCCTATGTGTTCTTCACCACGCGCCAGATCGGCATCAGCCTGTCGCAGCGCGCCCGCAACAGTGACGCGGTGGTGGCCATCGACATGACGCTCGATGACCTCGCCGCCAGCCTGGGTAACCTGCGCCTGACGCCGCACAGCGAGCTAGCGCTGGTGGATGAGAACGACAAGGTGATCGCCTACAGCGATATGGACCGGGTCCTGGAACAGGATGGCGACAACTTCCGCTTCCGCAGCCTGGCCGAGCTGGATGTGGTCAGCCTGTCGCTGCTGGCGGCCAAGTCCAGGGCGGGTGAGCAGCGCGCGCTCTACGACGTCAACGGCCGGGAGTGGCTGGGCCTGTCACTACCGTTCAATGTGATCGACGGCCACACCCTCAATCTCCTGATCTCCGCGCCCGGCGACGAATTGCTGGGACAACTGGATCGCAACCGCAAGACCCTGGTGCTGGTCGCCCTGCTGCTGGTGATCGCCTTCCTGCCCCTGGGCTGGTGGGCCGGCCGCGCCATCGGACGCAGCATGGAACGACTGGCACAGCAGGCCGGACGGATGTCGCGTTTCGACTTCCGCACTCAGGGCCGCAAGCACAGCGCATTGCGCGAAATCAATATGCTCACCGAGATGGTGGACCACGTCAGCCTGACAGTGGAAGCCTTTCTCGACATCAGCGCCATTCTCAGCACCGAGGTCCACGTCGAGGAGATGTTGCAGCAGGTGCTGGAGAAATTCGTGCAGGCTACCCGCTGCGATGGCGGTGCGGTCTACCTATGGCAGCGTGAGAGTCACCATATGCAGCGTGCCGCAGCCTATGGCCAGCAGTGCGGGCTGACCGATACGATGGCCTACGATGAACACGCTCCTGCCGCCGGCATCGCCAGCGAAACCGACGACAACCGGCTGCGCGTGGAACTGGACCTGCGCGGCCGCAATGGCTCGCTGGAAGGGTTGCTGGTGCTGATGCATGCGCACGACAGCGCACACGAGGACCCGCGCTTCCTGGCCTTTGCGCGCCGGCTGTCGGGCATGCTGGCCGTGGCCATCGAGACGCGCCAGCTGATCGCCAGCCAGAAGGCCTTGCTGGAATCCCTGATCCGCCTGATGGCCGACGCCATCGATGCCAAGAGCCCCTATACCGGCGGCCATTGCGAACGGGTGCCCTACCTGGCCATCAGGTTGGCGGAAAGCCTGGAGAAGGAGCAGGAGGGTCGCTACGCCGACTTCAGCATGAACGAGGACCAGCGTTACGCCTTCCAGCTGGCCGCGCTGCTGCACGATTGCGGCAAGGTCACCAGTCCCGAGCACATCGTGGACAAGGCCACCAAGCTGGAGGTGATCCACAACCGTATCCACGAGGTAAGGATGCGCTTCGAGGTCCTGTGGCGCGATGCCGAACTGGAGCTCCTGCACGACTACCTGCCGGCACTGGCGCCGGCGCAGGCCGAGGCACTGCGGCTGCGGCTTGAGGAAAGGCGCACGCGGCTGCGCGAAGATTTTACCTTCGTCGCGCAATGCAATGTGGGGAGCGAAGCGATGTCCGAGCAAGCCATCGCCCAGTTGCACCAGATTGCTGCGCAGACCTGGCAACGTCACTTCGACGACAGCCTCGGACTGGCCGATGAGGAAGCCCGCCGCCTGGCAGCAGCGCGTGGCGGTCAGCCGTCCCAGGCATTGCCGCAGACCGAGCAGCTGCTGGCCGATCGGCCGGAGCACATGGTGGCGTGGGATGAGGAACATCGTCCGGCGGTCGAACGCGGTGACCCGCGCAACACACTGGGCTTCAACATGAAGCTGCCGCGCTATCGGCAGAACATGGGCGAACTGCACAACCTGACGGTACGGCGCGGCACGCTGACCGAGGAAGACCGCTTCGCCATCAACAACCACATCGTGCAAACCCTGGTGATGCTCAAGAGCCTGCCCTGGCCCGATTCGCTCAAGAGCGTGCCTGACACGGCCGCCAACCATCACGAGAAAATGGATGGCACCGGCTATCCACGCGGCCTGCTGGCGGGCGAGCTGCCCTTGCAGGATCGCGTGATGGCGCTGGCCGATG
This sequence comes from Herbaspirillum sp. AP02, assembly GCF_015767275.1. GTDB lineage: Bacteria > Pseudomonadota > Gammaproteobacteria > Burkholderiales > Burkholderiaceae_D > Herbaspirillum. Next base: position 33,829 of record NZ_JADWMY010000002.1, on the reverse strand, counting down.
TATTCGAAGCACTGACGGCGGCCGACCGCCCCTACAAGCCGGCCAAGACCTTGTCGGAATCCCTGCGCATCATGGCCTTCATGTGCCGCGACCGCCATCTGGATGCGGAATTGTTCCGCTATTTCCTGCGTAGCCGGCTGTGGCAGAACTATGCCGATGACATGCTGCGACCGGCGCAACGAGATGAGGTCGATATCGCAGGCATCGAAGCACTGCTGACGCCCATGCCGGCCTGAACCGCAGGCAGGCCTGGGTCAACCAGCACTTCCGGCGTAGAATCGGCGGCTGCCGACGTTGGCACACCCTCTTATCCCTTGCGAACGAATTCCATGACGCACAAGATCTTCTGGTCGGCACCCTACCAGACCGAGCTTGATACCGTGATCACCCACCTCGATGGCGATCAGGTGCAGGTGGCCGACACCATCTTCTTCGCCTTCTCCGGAGGGCAGGAGAGCGACGCCGGCATGCTCGGCGGCCAACCGGTCCTTACGGCGGAAAAGCGCGACATGTCCATCGTCTACACGCTGCCGACCGGGCATGGATTGCAGGTCGGCGATGCAGTGAAGATGAACATCGACTGGGAGCGCCGGTACCGCCTGATGCGCCTGCATTTCGCCGCCGAGATGGTGCTGCAGCTGGTGTACCAGTTGCGCCCCGGGATCGAACGCATCGGCGCCCATATCGCAGCGGACAAGGCGCGCGTGGATTTCGCCAGCGAAACCAGTCTGGCGCCGCTGTTCGGGGAAATCGAGGTCGCCACGCAACGGCTGGTCGCAGCGGGATTGCCGATCGTCACCGCCTTCAGCGATGAACAGGCAGGGCGTCGCTATTGGGAAGTCGAAGGATTCGCGCGGATGGCCTGCGGCGGTACGCACCCGCGCACCACTGCCGAAGTGGGCGCGGTTCGGCTCAAGCGCAAGAACATCGGCAAGGGCAAGGAACGCATCGAGATCATGCTCGATGCCGGCCTGCCGTCTGCCTGAATTTCAACAGAGGACTTAACCATTTCCGTCCCGCTGATCCCCGAGGAAGAAGTCGAACTGACGGCCATCCGCGCACAAGGCGCAGGCGGACAGAACGTCAACAAGGTATCGAGCGCGATCCACCTGCGCTTCGATATCCACGCTTCGTCCTTGCCAGATGAGATCAAGCAACGTCTGCTGACATGGTCGGACCAGCGCATCAGCAAGGATGGCGTCATCATCATCAAGGCGCAGACACATCGCAGCCAGGAAAAGAACAAGGCGGAAGCCTTGCAGCGCCTCCAGGAAATGCTGGCGCTGGCCGCGGCAGTACCGGTGCCGCGCCGCCCGACCCGCCCCACCCGCAGTTCCCAGCGGAAACGTCTGCAGAGCAAGACACAGCGTGGCGAGATCAAATCGATGCGCGGCAAAGTGCGCGACTGATACCGGCCCGGGCCGTCGCCAAGGGTCAGCGAAGGTCGCAAGAATTCCCGCCTGGGTCCAGGGTAACGAGGTAACATGGACTTTTGCATCGCAAGGGATGATCCATGGGCGAGCCATCAAGCCATGGTCAAGGCGATGAACGACACCGCGTCAATTTCATCAATGGAGGGGGATGTAATCATGTCGGAAGCAAAGAAATATCGTCTCGTCACGCGCAGCGACTTCGATGGTCTGGTCTGTGCAGTCTTGTTGAAGCATCTGGACATGATCGACGAGATCCTGTTCGTCCACCCCAAGGACATGCAGGATGGCAAGATCGCCATCAGCGACAACGACATCACCACCAACCTGCCCTTCGTTGCGGGCGTGCATCTCGCCTTCGACCACCACCTGTCCGAGACCATCCGCAACACCGGCGAACGCAAGAACCACGTGATCCATCCCGAGGCGCCGTCGGCGGCGCGCGTGGTGTATGACTACTACGGCGGCGACAAGACTTTCCCGGCGTCATGGGCCGACATGATGGCCGCCGTCGACAAGGGTGACTCTGCCCGCTTCAACGAAGAGGAAGTACTCAACCCGCAAGGCTGGGACCTGCTGAACTTCCTGATGGATGCGCGCACCGGCCTGGGTCGTTTCCGCGACTTCCGCATCTCCAACTACAACCTGATGATGGACCTGATCGAACTGTGCAAGACGCACACCATCGATCAGATCATGGACTCGCCGGACGTCAAGGAACGTCGCGAGCTGTATTTCGAACATGCCGAGAAATGCAAGGAGCAGATCCGCCGCTGCGCCACCGTGCACAAGAACCTGGTGGTGCTGGACCTGCGCAAGGAAGAGACCATCTTTGCCGGCAACCGCTTCATCATCTATGCCCTGTTCCCGCAGACCAACATTTCCATCCACGTGCTGTGGGGCCTGAAGAACCAGAACACCGTCTTCGCCACCGGAAAGTCGATTCTCAACCGTAGCGCCAAGACCAATATCGGTACGCTGATGCTGGAATACGGCGGCGGTGGGCACGAGAACGCCGGTACCTGTCAGGTGGACAACGAGCGAGCAGAAGAGGTGCTGGAAGCCTTGATCACGCGGATCAATAAGGACGGCTAAACAGCAGGCGGCTGGCGCTCCAAGGAAAAAAGGCATGTCGAATCTCGACATGCCTTTTCATTTTGTGTTCCGAACCTGCGGTGCCGGGCTCAAGCCGCTTACGCCACCTTTTCAAACACCAGGTCCCAGACCCCATGCCCCAGACGCAGGCCGCGGTTCTCGAACTTGGTGGTGGGACGATAATCCGGACGCGGTGCATAGCCCGAGGGATCGGTGGAGGTGTTCTTCAGCGTCGGCTCCGCGCCCAGCACTTCCAGCATCTGGATTGCATAGTCTTCCCAGTCGGTGGCGCAGTGGATGTAACCGCCCACGGCCAGACGCGAGCTCAGCAGCTGCACCAGCGGCGCCTGGATCAGGCGGCGTTTGTTGTGGCGCGCCTTGTGCCAGGGATCGGGGAAGAACACGTGCACGCCCGCCAGGGTGCCTGGCACGATCATGTTGTTGAGTACTTCCACGGCATCGTGCTGGATGATGCGCACGTTATCCAGGTTGCCTTCACCGGCCAGCTTCAGGTAGCTGCCCACACCGGGCGTATGCACTTCCACGCCGATGAAATTCTTTTCCGGCATCAATGCGGCGATCTTGGCGCTGGTCTCGCCCATACCGAAGCCGATCTCCAGCACGGTCGGTGCCGAGCGACCGAAAGCGGGCTGCAGATCCAGGGCTTGCTTGGCATAGGGCAGCATGAACCTGGGCCCCAGTTCTTCCAGCGCACGACCCTGTGCATTGGAGACGCGCCCGGTGCGCGTGACGAAGCTGCGGATGCGGCGCTCGCTCGGATCATAGAAAAGCGGCTTGCCGGATTTGTTCTCAGACATGGATGACTCGTGAATCGGTGAAGCGCGGCCCTGAACCCCTCTTGTGCCGGAGGCTTCCGGCGGCAGGCCGCATGCGGTATGGAGCGGGTGAAGGGGATCGAACCCTCGTCTTAAGCTTGGGAAGCTTCTGCTCTACCATTGAGCTACACCCGCGAAGCCCCGCATTTTACGCGGGATTGCTACGTGTCTGCAAACAAGAGGCTTCGATTGTACGGGGGATTCTCGTATGGCCTACTACGTTCAGCTTCGGGCGTTTTGCTTAGGCCATTTCGATGGTGCCGGAAAATCCGCTGTTGTTGAGATGGTGCTTTTAAAACTCCAATGTTGTGGACGCACCGGACACTTCGTTGAGAAAAAACCACTGTTTTTAAAAACAGTATAATTCCGTAGTAAAAAATCGATCGATTTTCTGTTCGTAACGGGCTAGAATCTGCGGCAGATTTATGCGAATTTTACTTGTATGGAGTGTTTAATGGAGCGTCCAATTGGGGTCGACTTGTTCGCAGGCGCAGGTGGCCTGTCATTGGGATTTGAGCAAGCCGGCTTTGACATTGCAGCGGCAATTGAGATCGACCCGATTCACTGCGCTACGCATGAATACAATTTTCCCAAGACAAAGGTCATCTGCGCAAGTGTTGTTGATCTTTCTGGAGATCAAATACGAGAGCGCAGTGGTATCGCCGAAAAGGACATTGACGTAGTTTTTGGTGGTGCGCCATGCCAAGGGTTCTCGATGATTGGAAAGCGTGCGCTTGACGATCAGCGTAATCAATTGGTATTCCACTTCGTACGGCTTGTGAAGGAGCTCAGGCCGAAATACTGTGTTTTTGAAAACGTTAAAGGGCTGACGCTCGGTAAGCATTCACAATTTCTGACTGAGCTAGTCGATGCGCTTGGCGATGCTGGCTACGATATTCAGTTGCCGTATAAAGTGTTGAACGCAGCTAATTTCGGCGTGCCTCAGTCTAGAGAACGCCTCTTTTTGTTGGGTGCAAGAAGAGATCAAAAACTGCCTCAATACCCCAATAACGTAGACGAAAAGGTCAGTGTTAGGGATGCTATTGCAGATTTGCCAGATGCGAATCAATTTAAAGATCTGCAAGAAAATGACAGTACAGAACTGCAGTGGGCAACGGAATCTGACTATGCTCTGCGTTTGCGCGGTATGCTGGACGATGCTGACGACTTTAGCCACAAGCGGATATTTAACTCAAATCTCTTGAGCTGCAGCTTGATCACAGAGCACACAGAGATTTCTAGGCAACGATTCTTGGCTACTAAACCGGGGCAAACTGAAAAAATCAGCAGATTTCTTCGCCTAGATCCCGAAGGTGTATGCAACACCCTTCGCGCCGGCACTGATAGTGCTCGAGGAGCACATACCTCTCCTCGCCCAATTCATCCTGTCTTCCCGAGAGTCATTACCGTCCGAGAGGCCGCGAGGCTCCACTCATATCCTGATTGGTTTAGGTTGCACGCAACGAAATGGCATGGATTTCGGCAAATCGGAAATAGCGTTCCTCCACTTTTAGGCAGAGCTGTTGCAGCTGAAGTAATCAAAGCTCTGGGCGTTTCTCCGACCAAACCAGCTGACCCACTTGAAATGGGGAACGTGGCACTGCTGAAAATGAATATGGGTGAAGCGGCCGAACATTTCTCGGTTTCACGGAAGGTAATTGCACAGCGGGAACGGAAAGTGGCAACGTTGAAGCCAGCGGTAATGGACGTCCCAAGTGATGTTGAGCAGGAAGCCGAATATGCTCTAGAGTGATTTCCCTGGAATGGGCAACCATTCCAGGTGAACTTAAATACCGGGGACGGAAGGGTGAAGGGCTATCATGGAATCGCGATGAAATATAGGTGCTTTGAAGCTATCGATCTCACTTCTCTGGACTGCTTTGAACTCCACGAGATAAATCCCTTTGCCTTTGATTGCTGCCACAGCTGTGGGTATCACGGTATCGTTGTTTGTTGATTCGAAGACCGCAACAACTTGTCGAGCGATTTGCTCTGTCAAGATCCGTTGATTTCCTTGTTTTGCCTCAACCGTAATAAGAACGTTATCCGATGCACACTTTGCGATATACAAAGCATCAATTTGCACCTTGCGCAGCTTGATATCCATTTGCAGATGATTAAGCTCTAGAGCATTTATCTGTGGATTTTCACCTACAGCAAAATGGGTCTCAACTACCCTAAGGTTAACGGCGACTTGTAGTAGCCACGATTCGTCGTTACGTCCTAGTTGCTTTGAGGCTTGAGGTAAACTTAAGCTCTGAACAGCTAACTCGGGCGTTAATTCTGTAGGACGAAAATCGATATCGAAGCTTTCGGACGCACCTTCAACTAACGGGACAAACTCAAAGATCTTACCGTCTCCCGTTCTCTGCTCACCCACGAATCCGCGAGCGCGAACATCTTCCGGCCAAATTTTTGATGCGCTTTTGCCGCGAACAATGTCCTTCATAAAATTAAAGGGATTTCCGTCTAATTTTATGGTCGTTCCGTAGTTCTCGTTGCAGAACCGTTTCGCATCTTCTAAATCCTGCGCTGTCACAATTGTGCGACGTAAAGAATGCGTATTTGCATCATAAAACTGCTCGAAAAGATGCTTAATAACGATAGTCTTCTGACTCTTAGCCATATGAATGTTTTACTCTTAGCCGTGATGGCATGAGTTTAACAAAGCTGGTCAGATTCTGTGTTGCGACAGTGGCGAGAACTTGATGCGATAACAAACAGAAAACCCAGCATTGTGCCGGGTCGCTTCTGCCCCTTCGTGGAAATAGCTTATTTCATTTTGGCTTTGATAAGCTGGTAGTAAGTCGATGCAGCAGCCTTCGATAGCTTTGCTTCCTTGACGAATTCATCGATAATTTCCTTGCGTTTGACGTTTTTATTCTTCTGCATCCGCACGTAGATCGCCGTAGCGATTTTCATTTTTACGGGGGCTTGTGCCTTCGCTTCCTTACCATTGGACGCAGCCTTAGCCTCTTGGCTTGAATGTTCTGTGGACTTGCTTACCGCATTGGACGAAGGCATGCCATCGGTGATCTTTACCGTCTGCAATGGTGTGGTCGTGTTTTCAGCAGGCTTGACTGATTGGACAGGGGCGTTGGACTTGGTCTGGCTGTTTTGCATGATGTGGGCTCCTTGATTGATGGGAGCAGCCACCGTCCTACCGTTTTTGGAGCTGGACAACATGCCCGACGCTTCACCAAATTATTTCTTGTGCAGTGCCGCATGTTTTTGCGGCTGACCACTCAACTTTTCCACAGAAGTCACTTACTCATATGGCCGCTAACCCGCTTTCTACGTGGGTAGTCGGCATATCGGTTAGAAGCTTAATTAGCTTCTGGCATACATTGCAGCGCTGGCCACCGCTGGTCATGTTGCCGCCAGAGAGAAGATTATTTAAACGATTTGACGATTTCTCTTTAAATAAAAAAGTTGGAAAAAACGAAGAGGAGTCGTAGCAGCAGTTTGCAAAAAATACGAACAATCGTTTAATAGTCAAAACGAAAAATCATCGTGTGGCGAAGGGACTTGCAAAAAAAATTTAAGTGTGGCTTAATTCGGTCTCAACAGTGCAGCACAACTAGTGGAAGCAGGCGACGATTTGTTTTCGTATGAATTATTCATATGAAAATGAGAATTCAAGCCGTGGTAGCCGTCCTCGCAAGATGGTCTGATTAAAGTCAGGTCTGAAGTTTAGATTACTCGGTGGGTATAACCTCTAGTTGGATGCGAAGCGCCCTTTGGCGCTTTGTCCGTCCAACTATGAGTGTGCCCAATTCATCTGCTCGCACTGTGGGCACACTCGGTTTCCCGAGTGAACTATGCCCGAAAACACAAGCACTTCCCCACATTCCCAAGCTACTCCATTCCTCTCCGCGTCTACTCTCGTAGAGCGCGGCTTTAAGGTATTCCCGCTCGTGCATGGTGGGAAAAATCCAGCCGTCGAACACGGCTTCAAGCAAGCGACAAGCGATAGAGATCAAGTGTCTTATTGGGCGCGCACCATGCCTTGGGCAAACATCGGTATCGCAACCGGGCGGCAAGAAAGCCGCAATTTCTTCGTCGTGGATATTGATGTTAAAGGCGACGCGAAAGGCATGGAATCGCTCGCTTGCCTGCGCCAAGATATCGAATTTCCTGAAACACTGATGGCGAAGACTCCCTCCGGTGGTCTGCATCTGTATTTCCGTCTCCCCCTCGATACCAAGTTGAGAAATCGTACGAATATCATGCCTGGCATTGATATCCGCGCGGATGGTGGCTATGTCGTTGCAGCACCTTCCGTCATTGCTGGAACCAGTTACGAATGGGTTGACGATACTGTGCTGATTGCTGAAGCACCTGAAGCCCTGATTGCTTGGGCAAAATCCCGTCAAAAGAAGGATAAGGACACGGAGGCGTCAGCTGACGCCGTCCCGCAAGGCGGTCGCAACGACCAGCTCATGCGATTGGCGATGAAACAGTTGAAGAAAGGGGCTTCCCGCGAAGAAGTTACGGAGTTGGTCATGGATGCCAACATCGATTTCTGTGACCCACCGCTGGAAAATACCGAGGTGCTGCACATTATCGATAACGTCTTCCGCAACTATGAAGACCAGAGGAGCACGCACTTCACCGACATGGGCAATGCCAAACGTATGGCCATGAAGTATGGTGCCGATATCCGTTACGTCGTCGAGACTAAGCAGTGGTTGATCTGGACAGGAAACTACTGGATGGAGATCAACAATCTCGACATTGTAGCAATGGCAAAGACTATTCCCATGGAGCTACATGTCGAAGCTGATCAAGTCGCTGACGACAACCTGCGCAAAGAAATGAAGCGCCATGCTAGCGCAAGTGAAGGTGCGTTGAAGCTGCAGCACATGATTGAGCTCTTCAAGTCTGAACCAAATATCGCGGTATCCATCGACGACCTGGATCGAAATCGTTTCTTGTTTGGCGTCCAAAATGGCGTGATCAACTTGAAGACTGGGGAATTCAAGGAGGCGAAGCGCGAAATGCTCATCACCCAGGTGTCGCCAGTAACCTACGATCCAGATGCAACGTGCCCGTTGTTCGAGAGCTTCATGATGCAAATCATGAAGAAGGATAAGGAACTGGTTGAGTACCTGCAAAAGGCCGTTGGTTACTCGTTGAGTGGTTCGGTTTCGGAGCAATGCCTGTTCTTCCTCTACGGCTATGGTGCAAACGGGAAAAGTACCTTTCTGAATATCGTCCGCGCTGTGGTAGGGGACTATGGTGCCCAAGCGGCCGGTGAGACGTTGCTGGAGCAAAATCGTTCTAGCAATGGGCCTTCCGAAGATCTCGCCCGTTTGCGTGGAAAGCGCTTTGTAGCCTTGAGTGAAGTCGATGATGGTAAGGCTTTCGCAGAAGGCCTGTTCAAGTCATTGACTGGCGGGGAGCCGATCACTGCACGGCGGCTCTATCAGGGGATGTTCGAGTATCTGCCTGCATTCAAGTTGTTCTTGGCGGCAAACCATAAGCCGATCGCAAAAAGTGGAGGCCACGGATTCTATCGTCGGTTGCGACTCATCCCCTTTGAGATGACTATCAAAAAAGAAGATCAGGATCCCCAGCTGGAACACAAGTTGCGGGAAGAGGCTCCCGGCATCTTGAATTGGGCGATTAAGGGTTGCCTGGAGTGGCAAAAGCACGGCCTGACATCGCCGAAGGCAGTCGTTAGAGCAATTGAAGAGTATGAATCCGAGATGAACATCCTCAAGGCTTGGATGGCCGAGTATGTCGTAGTTGATAGCAAGTATCGGGCTAGCTCCGCTGAGTTGTATGCGTCATTCAGCGAATGGGCGAAGAGTTACCATTCTTGGAGCTGGAGTCAGAATCGCTTTGGCAGGAAACTCGCGGAGCATGGCTTCAAATCTAAGAAGACCCCGAAAATCGTATATCTCGGACTGACCTTGCGCGATAACGTGAGCAAGGTGGACCTCGTTAAGTACGACCAATCAGCGCGTTCGAGCGGGCTGTTTACTGATGAAGAGGATGAGCGGCGAGCGAAATTTCGTCGACTAGCCGCTATGATTATGGGGATCTCTGCAATCACCGATGAAGAAAGTGACGAGACCTAGAAGGAGTAGTTTTTCTCTGTTCTCTTCTGTTCAGCCCATCCGTTCTCTTCAACGTGAAGAGAACGGATGGTGCAAGCACTGACTTCTAATAACGGTGATTCACATGTCTCTCCATAAGCCAAAAAACAGCTCTCGCTGGCACTACCAATTTCAAGTAAACGGAAAACGCTATACCGGCACAACCGGTACGGCTAATAAGACCAAAGCACTGCAAGTCGAGCGTGAAGTGCGCAATAAAGTTCATGGACAAGTCTTCCTCGGAGAGGCTGAGACCATTACGCTGGAAGATGCGCTCCAAAAATACGTGGATGCTCGACGTTCTGCCTCTTATTACAAGGGGATGCAAGGCGTAGCCCGAAAGATTTGTGGCTACAAACTGCATCCGAAGACCCAGCAAAAGATCGCTTGCTATGGCTTGCCGGGCACAAATGACTTGCATGAAATTCAGACGAGAGACATTGAGCGTCTGGTGCATGCACGTAAATCGGAGCGTCTGTCAGCGGCCACCATCAAGCATGAAATCGCGTTGATTCGCTCAACTATTAACGAGATGGCGCGGCTCGGTTATCGCGTTAATAAGGATATCAACTATCCCATGCTTAAAACGAATTCTAGGCTGCGATATCTCGATTCTGATGAAGAGTCGGCATTGCTATGCGCGCTCGACGTCAATACGCTGAGAAGCGGTATTAAACGTTCTGAAGCGTGGTCAGGTGAAATGCAGCGTAATTTGCAGGACAACTACGATCTGGTTATCTTCTTGCTAGATACCGGTTGTCGCTATTCGGAAGCGGCCAATATCCCGTGGTCTGCTATTAACATGGAAGAAGGTACGATTGGCCTGTACCGGTCTAAGGTTGGCAATGAAGACGTGCTCTACATGTCCAATCGGTTGCGATCTGTCATGGAGCGAAGGTTAAAAGTCCGCCTAGACGGAAGCCGGTTTGTCTTCGAAAATCGTAATGGAAAGGCTCGGGGCTATGCTGTCCAAGCGATCAGAAAGGCCATTGACCGAGCGGGCTTGAACCGCCCGGATATCATTCTGGAAAAAGGCGGCAAAGTAACTATTCACACCCTCCGCCACAGCTTCGCATCGAAGATGGTGAAGAATGGAGTCAGTCTGTTTCAGGTTTCCGTGCTGCTGGGACATAGCGATTCGAAAATGACGCAACGGTATGCTCACCTTGCTCCCAACGATGCAAGTCGGCTTGCAGTGAAAGTCTTGGACGGACTGCAGGGTGCGTAGGGTAAAGGCGATGCGGCGGAGACTCGCCGCGTCGCCTAACGGGGATAGCTTATCAGCAGATAAATAGGGCTTTAGGATCCAACAAATGCCCTTACTCCTCCCGTATATCGATGAAATCCCTTCTGAAACTAGGTCCGGCGCGGTTACGATTCAATTCAGTTGGCGCGGTAGCAGCTCCTTGACATCGCCGAAACAAGATGGGGTCCGGCAATACATCTTGTCCTGGCTTGCTGATCAGAAGATCGTATTTCAGCCGTGCGGTCCCCTTTCTAGCTCAGGAAGAATCGAAGGGGAATCAGGAGAAGTGTATGTCGATCTTGCCTGGAATGAGAGTGATCCGAAGTTCAGAAAATTGCAGAATCTTCTGTACAAGGAGGATGGAAAAGCTAGGGTCGATGGGGTTCAGCTGAATTTTTATCCCTATCCGTGAGCTATGCGATTAGCCGCATCTGGTTAAGGAAATGTAGTCTAATAACCCGCCTACCCGCGACGCAAAATGCGGCTTTTCTGCCGTCTGTAGACTGACATCTCGTCTACAAGTTTGTGCAGGTAAAGTATCTTGGTTGCAGGTGTGTATTTCCGAAAAACAGTAAGTGGTTTACCGAACAGTCTTAATGGGCGTAACGAGATTCATCTTGATGCCCACCTTAACCCATGTTCCTGCCTTTACCTGCTCTTTCGATACCACGTCGAAAATTATCGGCAGGTCATTCTCTTTGGTTCGTTGAACTAACCTAAGGCCCAATTTGTAGCCAATCAGAACGTCGGGGCAGGTAATGCAATCAAGCGACGATTTTCCCTGAACGGGTACGGACTCAAACACTTCTGCATACGTGTAGAACTGATTATCGTCCGCGGCGAATATCTTGGTAGAGACCAAAATCAGTGCGATCAACATGAGCGTTTTTTTCATTCATCTTCCGTTGCTATGGTTGCGAAGAGGCCGACTGTTTTGCTTCAATCGATGGGCAGTCTCTGCCGCAGTGTTTGCATATTTGGGCTTCCGCCCTGATTGTCTCCGCGCAGTAAGTACATTTTTTTTGTGGCATATCGGCATCGTTCGGATTTTTGGAGAAGGCAACGATAAAGATAATCGTGACCAATCCAACAGCGGCTGTCCAAGCGGTGAAGGCAAGGTCTGAAAAATTTCCGGCCAGGTATGCGACGACATTGATTACAGTGGCTCCGATAACCCAGGGCCAGCCAGCTACTCCCCGTACTTTCCTAGCAAATGTATCAATACCGAAGATGAAAATCAGCCACAATAATAAGTACATTCTGTCCCCGTATATTTCATTCTGTTTGGATTACGAACGTCGTGAAGTAAATGTTCTGTGCGTTGATTCTCTCTCCACCGAGGCTGGACATCGGTTGATTAAAGAGTGAGACCAATTCTTGTACCAAGGCTTCTTTGCCGGGCACTGTGGTGATGTCAGAAGACGTTTTTGTAGACAGAAGCTTAATGGCCCTGTCCTTCAATTCTGCCATGGCACGTTTTGTTTTTTCCGCAGACTCTTTATCGCTCACTTGAACGGAAAAGATCGTTTGGAAATAGTGGGCTTTTTCTGGATCAGCCAAGACAACAGTAAGAGGCTCAATCTGAACCACGGATGGAGCGGTAGGGATGGAAGAATTATTGTCGTCTACTGATAATGGCTTCTGATTGTTCTGCTGCAATGCCGGATTGGTGTTGTTGATATAAGCGACCAATTCAGGTGGTGCGGCCGTTGCCTTTTCATCGAAGCAAGCGCGAGGAATTCGCTCTGTCATTCTATAAAGTATTTGTTCTCGGTAGGCCTCGGGGCCGCGACGAGGATCGGCGTATCCGATGATCAGCTTACCCAGAGGAATACATCGCGGGTCATCTCTTAAATGAGCAGCAATCACCACCGCGTTTGAAAAAATGGAATCTCTTATGCGTGGGTCATCAGGCAAATTTGGCGAGGCGCTCGATGAGGCCGAGGAAAAGTAGAAGAACGCGTATCCAAGGATGGCAGCACCTATTGTTGCTGCAGCGATCAACTTAATTTTGTAGGTAGATTGAGGCATGGTTTTATTTTTCGGTTTGTGATTGGTCCGATCCTGACCTACGACGAAAGACCCAGCTGTTCAGAATTCTGTGAGCTTTTCTCTATTAATTAACAGTCCGCATCCCAATATCAGCGTGATGGTCGCCCCAAGCCAGAAGGGGGCGTCGAAATAATCCAGCAAGAGGCAGAGAGGGACTAGCAATACCAATAGGTAAAGTCCGGGCGTTACAAGGACTTCTAGCAGTTGATCAACGTCGCTGCTGTAGTTAGCGCCGCCAATTACATAACCCTCATCAAATCGGAAATCGGTCTGGCAATACGGGCACTTCCGCGCGAAGGGGGAAATCGCGCTTCTGCATATGGAACATTCTGCGGTCACAATAGGCTCCTTCTGTCCTCAAGTATCTTCACCGGGGGAGGCGTACCAGGCAACTAGACATACGCCACAAACTACAGCCCTAATATGCCTATTGTAGGCATATTGTGATATTACATATTTTGCTGCCCTGGGACAACATAACTTGCATTTTCTATGCAAATTATGTTTATCTCATGAGCAACGATATTGCCGTTCGGATCGGAAGAAACATCGCTGAAGCTCGTAAGGCACGGGGTCGCACGCAAGCAGAGGTGGCCGAAGCCGTAGGAATGGACACCGTGTCGCTCTCACGCATAGAGCGAGGTGTGGTTACGGCTGGGGTGCCCACGCTGGATAGAATCGCTGCAGAGTTGAGCGTGCCCCTGGGAGGTTTATTTGATGGCGTATCAGCTAACTCCTCGACACTGGCAGATAGCATCATCGCTCAGTTGGTCCCCCTACATGACGAGGATCGCCTCTTCTTGATGGAACAATTACAAGTGTGGGCGAAGCAACTAGCGAAGCGTCGGAAGTAGACGTTCATTCAGGTCCAGAGGAGTAAATCTTCCAGAGGTCGTTTAATAACTCGATATCCGGATGCCTAGTTTCGAAGCCGGGGATGTCTTCGAATGCGGCAAGGGCGATTTCGACGAAGCTGAAATAATCTAAATCGGTGCCGCTGTTACACCGGATTGTCTCTGCGAGACTTTTCTTTTCGGTAGCTCGGAGTACGTCCATCTCGACAATCGAAATTAAATATTAGCAAGCATCACTCACGTTTTGTTGTCAGACAACGCTGAATGCGTAAGCCCTTTCCGACGACTACAAACACCAATTTGGCATTTTTCTGGTAGTAGAATCTTCATAGCCCTCAACTGCTCGGACGCAGCATTTAGCTGCTTGACGTACCCGTTCAACGTACCCGGTGTCGGCACCGATTTGCCGGATGGATTGGAGGAAACACGGATGGTGATTCGCAAGGAAAAACAAATACTCCGAGATCACGTGGAGAAAGCAGCGGCGTTTTGGGAAAAAAATCCGGGCTACAAGGGATTTCGTGACAGCACGAAATATGATGTATGGGTCGGGGGGAAGCCTTATCCGCCAAAGGCAATAGCTGCGATATCAAGCAAGTTCGCTGGCCTTAACGAAATGGAACCCTCAGATTTTGCCGGAGCCAAAGATGGGAAGTGGCACAGGCTTTTACGGTCGCTTGGTTTTCTTATCGTGCCGAAAGGAACTGTCGCCACACCAGTTTCAGAAATAGGCGAGAGCGCATTCATTGAGTCAGATATCGAGGAAATTGATCGAACGCATCAAGATAATCCGACCGTTAGAGCGACTCTCGTAATGGCGAGATTGGGACAGGGAAAGTATCGAAAAGAACTTCTAGCGCTATGGGATGGAAAATGTGCTGTGACAGGTTGTGCCGTAAGTGAGGTGCTTCGCGCATCTCACGCAAAGCCATGGCGTATTTCTGATGATGGTGAGCGTCTTGATCCATATAATGGATTGCCACTCGTTGCGAATCTAGATGCTTTGTTTGATGCAGGGCTCATTGGCTTCGACGACGACGGGAAGATGCACATATCTGAACAGCTGAAAGAAGGAAAAATGCTGCTCGATGGTATCCCTCGGCATCTCCGTAATCCGCCCAATGCAAAACAGGCTAGCTATCTAGCCGAACATTTGGAGAATGTTTTCCAGCATGAAGAAGTGAAGCTCTTTGCTGATTTCTAGAAAAACTAATAGCGGGATGCAGGCCGGCCTATCGCGGTGCATCTCTGCTAGTTTATGGGCTGTTGTCTACTAAGAACTTCGTGTGAATTGTTAATTAATGCGGGATTTGGTACCAGTGGAATAGCCCCTTGAATCTCAGGACACGAAGACTCTCTTAAAATAGAGGATAGTCTTATGACCAGTTTTACGACTAGGCAAACCGTGGACCACATCGAGATTCTGACCGAGCCGGAGCGTCGCAGAAGACGCACGCCCCAAGAGAAAATAGCCATCGTTCAGGAGACCTTGGCTCCTGGAGCCTCCGTATCAGCCGTTGCCCGGCGACACGGGGTGAACGCGAACCAGGTGTTTGGTTGGCGCAAGCAATACCAGGAAGGCAGTCTGACCGCCGTCAAGGCTGGGGAGACAGTAGTGCCGGCCTCGGAGCTGGCTGCGGCCATCAAGGAAATCAAAGAACTGCAGCGGCTATTGGGCAAGAAGACCATGGAGAACGAGATTCTGCGCGAGGCCGTCGAATGGGGCCGGTCAAAAAACCTGATTGCGCGCTCGCCCTTGCTGCCGGAGGACGACCAATGAAAGCGGTCTGTGACGTTCTCGGTGTGGCGCGCTCTGCAGTGGCAGTAAAACGAGCCCGGAGCCCGGAATGGCGAGATGGCCGTAGTGCTCGCAAAGTCGACGACAGCGGCTTGCTCGAAGAGATTGAGCTGCATGCCGCGAGCTTGCCGAGCTATGGCTATCGCCGCATCTGGGCCTTGCTGCGACGTAGCCGGGAATCCCTGGGACAGGCGTGCGTGAACCATAAACGGGTCTATCGCGTCATGCGAGAGCACGCGTTGCTGCTGCGCCGACCCGGTGTGAGACGAGACAATCGACGCCACGATGGTCGTGTAGCGGTCAAGCAAAGTAATGCGCGCTGGTGTTCGGACGGCTTCGAATTCCGTTGTGATGACGGGTCTGCATTGCGAGTGACGTTTGCGCTGGATTGTTGTGACCGTGAGGCCATCAGCTGGGCGGCCACTACCGGTGGGCATAGCGGGGATGTCGTGCGCGACGTGATGCTGGCTGCCGTAGAGCAGCGGTTTGGGAGCACGCAGACTCCAGAGGTGATTGAATGGCTCAGCGACAACGGCTCGGCCTACATCGACCATCGCACACGCAGCTTCGCGCGCGAGCTGGGACTGGAGCCCTTGACCACGCCCGTGCGCTCGCCACAGAGTAACGGCATGGCGGAGCGGTTCGTAAAAACGATGAAGCATGATTACATCGCCTTCATGGATAAGCCCGATGTGCCCACGGCGCTCACGCATCTGGCCTCTGCCTTCGAGCAATACAATGAGTACCATCCGCACAAGGCCCTGAAATACCGCTCGCCTCGCGAGTTCAGACGGGCTGTAGCATCAGTAACTTAACGATGTCTGAGTGTCCTGAATTGCGGGGGCAACTACAACCAGTTAACGCGCAGATTCCATGTAAGCAGGGAGGTGTAAGGTGGAAAAATATATTCGAGAAGGAGCTGCTGCCTACTACTCGCAACAAGGTGGATATAAAAACCCATATCAGCATGGTTCCGAAGAGTTCAATGCGTTCGAACGTGGATGGATGCAGTCTTTGAAAAAAGATGATGCACAGCTGGTATCGCGTGCCAAATCACATTCTGCATCACCAAGAAAAGCATATTCATCAAATGAAGATGCAGCAAAGACCTATAAGAGCAGAAAGGGGTAGCTAGCATGTGTCCAGCCCTTAGAGGTGAAATGCACGTTAGTCATCTTTTTCATCACGCTTAATCATGAAACCCTTGGGCTTAGCAAGTTCGCAAAATTCTTCGGCAGAATATTTCATAACTAAGGCGGCAACTCCGCCAGCTAGCATCGGTAAGCCAATGCGAAAATCGTTAAAGGTCGTAATAACAGCAGCAGAAAAATAGCCCTTATTGAAAACTTCAGGTGTTTGTTTCGACCAAAGTTTAAAAATCGGGCTGGATGGTTTGCAGAAGGTCTTCCATGCGATTCTTCGTAGCATCGAGAATGCTGTCTTGCCGATCTTCTGGCGCTCTTGAGCGTTGGGAGGTGCAGCGAGCAGTTTTCTGTCTGGCGCTGGCAGTCTCAATATTGAGAACTGATGCACGTCATTCAGAAGCTCAATACTACTTGTTGGCACCGTAGATCCGATTATCTCAAGGATTTTTGCTTCATCCTGGCTTTGAATAAGCCTAATAGCTTCGGCCTGAATTTCGTCGACTTTTAAAGTGCTATCTGCAGTCCCGATGAGTTCCGAGAGGATGCATTCCTCCTCAATTCTAGAAATCAGTCGCTGCTGAAATTGATGACGGGTCACGTCCGAAGTGATGTTGTTTATTTTCAGAATTACTTCTGCGATTGCCGCTTTTGCGGAAGCAACCTTTTTTTGTCGCAAATAGACTATCGCCAAAAGTCCGCCCGCTTCGAGCGCAATACGCGTAGAAGGAGAGGCTAGTTGGCTGATTCCAATTAGGCCTTTTTCGGCAATATTTAGTCTGTTCGCGTCAATACAAGCTTCGAAGAGCCAAAGTTTGGCTCGAAGCAAACGATGATGTTTCCTATCCTGTGGAAAAAGATCTTGAATTTTCGACGCCAATTCAATCGCTAAATCAACCTCTGATTTTGCAACTGCTGCTTGAAGTTGCTTTTCCAGTGGCCGTAGGACGGCCAGTTGAGCATCGGTAAGTTTTGTCGAGCGCATGTTCATCGGAGCTACTGATATTTTTTATCGGATGAAACTTTGTTGATGAAAATCTTCAGATGTGAGTTCGTTGATTGAATAGCATACAGTATCGAAACCACGAATCCGATCTCCACGATTACAAGTGTCGCATATGGCTACCTCCGAAAGGTGCGACAAGAAAGTCTACGATGAAAACTCAGATGGGCGATTTCGAGAGGAAATCGCGATTTGGATGGAATGGGCGATGATTTGAAGACGAGAAACCGCGCACGTTTGCGACATGATTTCCATTGAGTGAGCTTGGGAAGCTTCTGCTCTACCATTGAGCTACACCCGCGTGTGGGTGGGCATTATACCGGGTTACGAGGGGTCTTTTCCAGCATCCGGGATTAACCAAGGGGAGGATTGACGAGAAGCCTGCGTCGTCATGACCACGGTGAAGCTGTTCATCATGCAGGGATTTGCACATGCTTGATCTGATGGAAACGGTTCGCTACCTCACAGGGCTGGCCCGACGATCAGTGGCGCATGGTGATGCTAAATTGGGCCCACCTCCCGTCAGCGATCCTCAGGGGACAACCCATGCTCCTCAATCGCCTTGCGCGCCGCCGGCTCCGCAAACATCGTCAGAAAGGCGCGCGCGGCGACAGCAGAAGCAGAGTGAGCACCCACTGCACCAGCATAGACGGTGTAGTTCTGGATGGCGGCGGGTAAGGGACCGACCAGGTGGGCGCCTTTGACCTGCAGGATTTCGCTCTGCTGATGCAGTGCCAGCGCGGCGCTGCCATCGACCAGCTTTTCGGCCACCAGACCGCCGGGTACCAGGACTTCCTTGGCATGCATCTGGGCGGCGATGCCGAGTTTTTCAAACAGCTTTTCCAGATAGATCCCGCTTGACCCTCCGGCCTTGGGATCGATCAGCGCCACCGAGGGCGCGTCCAGCAATGCCTTCCTGAACTGGGCGACGGTGGCGATGGCCGGCGACGGGGCGCCCTGCTTTACCGCAACCGCGATGCCCACGCGCGCAATCGGGCGGCTGCTTGCCAGGTTGAGATAGCCATCCTTGCCCAGGCCATCCAATACGCCGTCTGGCAGGACGGCCACGTCAAAAGAGGCGCCTGAGCGGACACGTTTGTCCATGACGCCGGCAGTGGCGTTTTCCACTGTCACATGGATGCCGCTGCGCCGTTCGAGGTCGGCTGCCACGGTGCGGACGACGGGAGCAATGGCGCCGGCAGCAAGGATCTTGAGATCGTCGGCCGCGGCGGGCAGTGCGATCAGGACGGACAAGGCGGCGGCTACAAGAAGCGGGAGACAGAACGGGCGCACGATTTCTCCAGAGGTGGAAGTGCAGCGGATGGGAACAGCGGAAGGAAGACAGAAAGCGCGTCGGCGCTGATTATACGACGCGTGAAGATGGGGCGTTTGCGCCCTGCCGACAGGCCGTGCATGAAGACGGCCTGTGGCTTGGAAGTACACCGGCGGACACCGGATTGCCTCTGGGGTGGCGACAATTTCGATCTATCGCCCTACCCGCTCAGGCCTGCATCTCCGCAATCAATGCAATGATCTGCTCACCGTAGGTTTCCAGCTTCTTCTCACCCACGCCGGTGACGTGACGCAGGTCGTCCAGCGATTGCGGTCGTGCCTTGGCGATTTCGCGCATGGTCGCATCGTGGAAGATGACATAGGCCGGTACGTTGTGGGCGCGCGCGGTTTCGACGCGCCACCAACGCAGCTTTTCGAAGAGCGCCTGTTCTTCGGTGTTGAGATCGGTCTCGACGAAACTGGAACGCTGGGAGCTGCGCTTGGCCTTTTCCGGCTTGCGGTAACGGCGCAATTGGACCGGCTGTTCGCCGCGCAGCACCGGGCGGGCGGCCTCGGTGAGCTTGAGGGCGCTGTAGTTCTCGGCATCCACCGTCAACAGGCCCAGGGCGATGACCTGGCGCAGGATGGCGCGCCATTCGGCTTCGCCACGATCACTGCCGACGCCGAAGACGGAGAGCTGGTCGTGCCGCCACTGCTTGACGCGCTCGCCATCGATACCGCGCAGTACCTCGATCACATGGCCTGGCGCAAAGCGCTGGTCGACCCGATAGACGGTGGAGAGGAGTTTCTGCACCTCGACGGTGGCATCGAAGGACACCGGGGGCGTGAGGCAGGTGTCGCAGTTGCCGCAGGGGCCGGACTTCTCGCCGAAGTAATCGAGCAGGTGCATACGCCGGCAGTGCAGGGTTTCGCACAAGGACAGCATGGCGTCGAGCTTGGTGCTCTGTACCCGCTTGAAGGTGTCGTCGGCTTCGGATTCGTCGATCATGCGGCGCTGTTGCACCACGTCCTGCAGTCCGTAGGCCATCCAGGCATCGGCGGGCTGGCCGTCGCGGCCGGCGCGGCCGGTTTCCTGGTAGTAGCCTTCCACGCTCTTGGGAAGATCCAGGTGACAGACAAAGCGCACGTCGGGCTTGTCGATACCCATGCCGAAGGCGATGGTGGCGACCATCACGATCCGGTCCTCGCGCAGGAAACGTGCCTGGTTGGCGGTGCGCAGCGCGTAATCCATCCCCGCATGATAGGCCAGCGCATCGATGCCTTCGCCGCGCAGGAACTCGGCGGTTTCCTCGACCTTCTTGCGGGAGAGGCAGTAGACGATGCCGGCGTCGTCGGGGTGTTCGCTCTTGATGAAGTCCAGCAGCTGCTTGCGACCGTTGGCCTTTTCCACGATCTGGTAGCGGATGTTGGGGCGATCGAAGGAAGAGACGAACTGGCGTGCATCTTCCAGCTGCAGGCGATGGATGATTTCTTCGCGGGTCTGCTGGTCGGCGGTGGCCGTCAGGGCGATGCGCGGCACCTGCGGGAAGCGCTCGTGCAGCACCGACAGCTTGATGTATTCCGGCCGGAAATCGTGGCCCCATTGGGAGACGCAGTGCGCTTCGTCGATGGCGAAGAGGGAGATGCGGGAGGATTCGAGCAGCTCCAGGCAGCGCGGCGTCATCAGCCGCTCGGGGGCGACATAGAGCAGGTCGAGGTCGCCCTGGCGCAGGCGGCGCTCGATCTGCATGGCTTCGTCGAAGCTTTGGGTGGAATTGAGGAAGGCAGCGCGCACGCCAACTTCGGCCAGGGCATCCACCTGGTCCTGCATGAGCGCAATCAGCGGCGAGACCACCACGCCGGTACCTGCGCGCAGCAAGGCCGGCACCTGGTAGCACAGCGACTTGCCGCCGCCGGTGGGCATGAGCACCAGGGCATCACCGCCGCCGGCGACGTGCTGGACGATCTCGCCCTGATGACCGCGAAAGGACGAATAACCGAACACCGTCTCCAGCACATGCAATGCACGTTCTTGCTGGGTGGCGCCGGCGGGCAGGGAATCGAAATCGACCATGGAAAAACCTGAAGCTGCTGCGTAGCGAAGGCGCTATTTTATTGCAGCCAGCCTCGCGACACTGCAAACAGCAGGAAAACACCCAGTACAGCTCGATAGATGATGAAGGGCCACGTGGAGAAACGCTCCAGGAATTTCATCAAACCCCAGATGGCGGCAAAGGCCGAGACGCTCGCCACGGCCAGGCCGAACAGCAGCACTCCCCAGGCTTCCAGGGGGATGTGTGCGTGCAGCAGCACCACCAGTTCCTTCAGGCCAGCCAGGGCGATGGCCGGCAGCCCGAGCAGGAAGGAGAAGCGTGCGGCTTCTTCCCGACGGAAATTGAGGAACAGCGCTGCCGTGAGCGTGGAACCGGAGCGGGAAACACCCGGGATCAGCGCGCCGACCTGGGCCAGGCCGACGATGAGGGCATCGCGCAGGCGCATCTGGTCGACGCTGCGGCGATGCCGGCAGACCAGTTCGGAGAGCGCCAGCAGCAGCGCCATGGCGATGCAGGACCAGCCGATCACGGACAGGCTGCGCAGCGGCGAGCCGCAGGCGTTGAGGACGTGCGATAGCGCCAGGCCGGCAATGCCGATGGGAATGGTGGCCAGGATGATGGCCACGGCCAGCTTGAACATGGGGTCACTGAAATCGCGACGGCGCCAGGCCGCCAGGCTGCCACCAGTGACGGCCGCGACATCGCGCCGGAAGTAGCTGATCACGGCTGCCAGGGCTGCCAGTTGCATGGCGGCCGAGAAGGCCGAACCCGGGTCCTGCCAGCCGAGAAAGGCGGGCACGATGCGCATGTGGGCGGTCGAGGAAATGGGGAGCAGTTCGGTGATGCCCTGGACGATGCCGAGGAAACCGATCTGTGCGTAGCTCAGGGAGGCAAAGCCGATATCAAGCCCGGCGCTGCAGACGTTGGCCATGGAGTGTGCTCTGAAGGGGGTGGCGAAAGAGAGTTGTGAACGCCGCCGGCGTCGAGGCCGGCGGCGGGTGCTGCAGTGTACCGCGCCACGGAAGGCGCTGGCTGACGGGGTCCTGACGACGACGCTTTACTCGACCCAGGCCACCACGCCGGTATAGGAGGTGACCAGCACGATGATGCCGAAGACGATGCGATACCAGGCGAAGATCGTGAAGTCGTGCGAGCTGATGTAGCGCAGCAACCAGCGTACGCACAGGAAGGCGGAGACGAAGGCGGCCACCGTGCCCACCGTGAACAGCGGGACATCGGCCGCCGACAACAGCGCGCGCTCCTTGTAGAGCGAATAGAGGGTGGCGGCAAACAGGGTCGGTATGGCCAGGAAGAAGGAAAACTCGGTGGCGGCCTTGCGCGACAGGCCGAACATCATGCCGCCGATGATGGTAGCGCCGGAGCGGCTGGTGCCGGGGATCAGGGCGAAGGCCTGGGCGATGCCGACCTTCAGCGCGTCCAGCGGGGTCATGTCGTCCACGGTTTCGACCCGGGCCGAGGCCATGCTCATGCGATCCTTGTTGCGGCGCTCCACCCACAGGATGATCAGGCCGCCGACGATGAAGGCAATGGCCACCGAGACCGGATTAAACAGCACTTCCTTGATACGGCGACTGAACAAAAAGCCCAGGATGGCGGCCGGCAGGAAGGCGATGATCAGGTTGATGACCAGGCGCTGCGCCTTGCGGTCGGTGAACATGCCGGTGAGGACCGTGGCGATGCGCACGCGATATTCCCAGCACACTGCCAGGATGGCGCCGGCCTGGATCACGATTTCGAAGACGTCGGCTTTTTCCTTGGAGAAAGAGGGGCCGGTGAATTCCAGGAGGCTGTTGGCCAGGATCAGGTGGCCGGTGGAGGAGATGGGCAGGAATTCGGTCAGGCCTTCGACAATGCCCATGATGAGCGCCTTGAGCGCGAGGATGGTATCCATACGGTAGCTGGGGGTGGCTTTTTCTGAGGAGTTGAAGGGAAATGGCGCTGACGACGCAGATTTATCCGCGAAATCGATACCGATATGGCCGGAATCGTGCAAATGCACCGCCAACAAGTCACATCGGCAAGCCAGCATCGGTGCAAACCGGCGTTTCGACCGCGCCAAGGTGAAAAAAGTGCAGTCGGTGCACTGCAACAAAGTCGGATTCTACCTTAGCAACGTAACAAAACTCGCGTTTTCCTGCTGCGATAACGCGTTACCATGCGGTTTTTTCATTCATCCATCGGGATTCGCATGAGCACTTTTACCATCTATCACAACCCGCGCTGCGGCACCTCGCGCAATGTGCTGCAGGGCCTGCGCGACGGCGGTGTGGAGCCGACCATCATCGAATACCTGAAGAACCCGCCTGACCGCGCCACCTTGAAGCAGTTGATCGCTGCCATGGGCGTGCCGGTGCGCGAGGTGGTGCGAACCAAGGAAGCGCTGTACCAGGAGCTGGGGCTGGATGCTGCGGACGTGACCGATGAACAGCTGATCGATGCCATGCTGGAGCATCCCGTGCTGATCAACCGCCCCATCGTCGTCGCCCCCAAGGGAACGATGCTGGTGCGTCCCAGCGAACGGCTGGCGGAAATCTTTCCCTGACCTGCCTGACATTTCCTGAACGCAATCAAGAGGCATCGGGACGGTATCCGCACCGTATCGGCAGTCATTTGGACTCAATCGCGCTATACTTGGCTGATCCGTGGTACAACGCGGGAGTTCTCTCCCCATCGAATCAGGAGCAGCGGTGCATCATCGACACGAAGAAAGTACTGCCGATCTGAAGGAGCTGACGACCATCGCTCCAATCAGCCGAGAAGCCCATGCCGCACACCTCAAAGAAAAGGTGGATACGCGGCGCCTCATTGAAGATATCCGCGACGAAGCGCGACGGCGGCGCGAAGAGGCCTTTTAACCGGCGACAGATAAGGGCTCGGGCGCCGTCAGCGCCTCCAGCCGGGTAAGCCAGGCAATGGCCTGGCTACGGTCGTCGCCGCACATTTCTGCGGAGGGCTGCAGTCCTGCGCAGAACGCCGGCCGTCCAGGTTGTCCAAAAATCTTGCAGCGCATGTCCTGACCCAGTTGCACGCATGGCACGTTGGCCGGCTTGCCCTCGGGCATGCCGGGAATCGGGCTGGTGATGGAGGGGGCAATGCAGCAGGCGCCGCAGGCGTCTCGGCACTTCATCTAGCTTCCTGGTGGTGGGACGGTGGGCCTGCATTGTAGTGCATCACCACCGCCAACGACCTGCCTACGGCAATCGCAATGGATGACGCCACCTTGCGCCAACGGCTTGACGCCAGCGCGGCTTGCCACTTACAGTGCCCCGTCCCGGTAATTTTGTTTCTCATGTCTGCATCGGCCAAAGAACCGCGTTGGGAACGACGCAAGCAGGATCGCCCCCAGGAGTTGCTGGCGGCGGCCCTGGAATTGTTCGTGGAGCGCGGCTATGCAGCGACCCGTCTGGAAGACGTGGCCACCCGCGCCGGGGTTTCCAAGGGCACCCTCTATCTCTATTTCGACGGCAAGGAAAGTCTCTTCAAGGCGGTGGTGCGCACCAGCATGCTGCCCTTGCTGGATCAGGCCGAGGCGCGCATCGATGGCCATGCCGGCAGCAGCGCCGACCTGCTGCGCGATCTGATCATGCACTGGTGGGAGGCAGCCTCGCACTCGGGCGTGATGGGCATCGCCAAGCTGATGATGGCCGAATCCGGCAATTTCCCCGAACTTGCACGCTTCTACCATGAGGAAATCACCGCCCGTGGCGACGCCACGGTGGTTCGCGTATTGGAACGCGGCATGGCGCGCGGGGAATTCAGACGCATCGACGCGGAAGCGATGAAAAAGGTCATCGTCGCCCCGGTGGTCATGCTGATGCTGTGGGATCAGTCGCTGGCGCCCTGTGCGGTGGCGCCCATCGATCCACGTTGCTATCTGGAGAACATGATCGACCTCTGCCTCAATGGGCTCATGGCGTGAGTTGCGGACGGCAGAATACCGCCATCTTTCTGCGCCAGCACCGGATGCACTCGCATTGCACTGAGGAAAACCCGCAACAGAAGGCCCGCCTACCGCTTTTTCCCGCCATAGATGGGCTGATTAGCTGGGCGGTGTTTGATAAAATGCTGCCTTTCCGTCGCTACTAGATTAGATCGAGCCACCGCCATGAATATCGAACAAGCCCGCTTCAACATGATCGAACAGCAAATCCGTCCCTGGAATGTGCTGGCGCAGGATGTGCTGGACCTGCTGATGGTCGTCAAGCGTGAAGAATTCGTCCCGGCCGCCTGTCGCAGCCTGGCTTTCTTCGACACCGAGATCCCCCTGCCCGGCGGCGAGAACATGCTGGCGCCCAAGATCGAGGCGCGCATGCTGCAGGAAGCCAACGTCAAGAAGCATGAATACGTGCTGGAAATCGGCGCCGGCTCGGGCTATATGGCGGCACTGCTGGCGCATAAGGCGCGTCACGTCACCACTGTGGAAATCTCGCCCGAACTGAAGGCACTGGCCGAGCAGAACCTGGCCGACTATGGCGTGGCCAACGTCGATGTGCAACTGGGCAACGGCGCCCAGGGCTGGACAGGTGCCGATGGCAAGGCCGGTGAATATGACGTGATCGTCATTTCCGGTTCGCTGCCGATGCTGCCGGAAGCATTCGGCAAGCAACTGAAGGTGGGCGGTCGCCTGCTGGCCATCGTCGGCTCCGCACCGGTGATGGAGTTGCAACTGATCACCCGCACCTCGGAACATGTGTTTGAAACCGTGAACATCGTGGAAACTCTGGCCAAGCCGCTGCATGCGGCGCTGGTGCCGTCCCACTTCACGTTCTGACCTTACAGGAAAGCATCATGGAGCATATCTCTGCCCCGGAACTGGCCGCCTGGATCAATGATCCGGACCGCCCCACGCCTCTGCTGCTGGATGTGCGCGAACCCTGGGAACACCAGACCTGCCATATCGCCGGCACGCAACTGGTACCGATGAACACCATTCCCGGCCGTTTTTCCGAGCTCGACGAAGAACAGCCGGTGGTGTGCATCTGCCACCATGGCGGACGTAGCATGCAGGTCGCGGCTTTCCTGGAGCGCCAGGGCTTTACCAAGGTCATCAACCTGAGCGGCGGTGTCCACGCCTGGGCCTCGCAGGTCGATCCTACGATGCCGACCTACTGAGCCGGTACTCCCTCCCGTCCATGCGGACCGGTCAGATCGGACCGCATGGCGTGGCAAGGCGGTCTTTCTCCTTCCCTGGCCTCCCCGGCCGCCCGTCCCTACCTCACTCAGCGCTCCGCTGCCGGCACTTTCTGCAGCGAGGGTGCAGCCTTCAGCGCGTACAGGGATGCAGCCAGTACGCGCTCGCCTTCCACAACCAGATCGAAACTCTCCGGTGAAAAGAACCAGTCCGTCAGCAGGCCGCTGAAGGTCGCATGAGCCATCAAGCAGGCCAGGCGGATATCCAGCGTGGCCGGTAACTGTCCGCGCGCCACCGCATTGCCGAGAATCTGCTCCAGCCGCAACATGCCATCGACGTGACACTCGCGCTGACGGATCAAAATGGGATCGTGAGCATCGGCGAATTCGCACTTGTTGAAGATGATGTCGAACACGCGCCGGCAACGCTCATCGGTCGCCGCCATGGTCAATACATAGATGCCGCTGCGCAGGAACTGTCCGAGCGGATCGGCCACCTGCGGGCTGGCGTTTTCCTCCAGTACGGCCTCCATCGGCAAGCGCACCCGTTCGCACATGGCATCGAACAGGTCGCTCTTGTTCTTGAAATGCCAGTAGATCGCACCGCGCGTGACATCGGCCGCCTTGGCCACATCAGCCAGCGAAGTCTGCGACACGCCGCGCTCATGGAATACCTGCTCGGCTGCATCGAGAATGCGGGCACGCGTTTCCAGTGCTTCTTCCTTGGTGGAACGGGCCATCTCAGCCACCTCCGGCAAGAACCCGGATACCACCATCCGAGGGAATGGAGAGCAAGGATTGCTGCATGAGCACATATTCAGAGTGCGCAGAACGCATGTGAAGCATTGTGCTTAAGCAGAAACTGTCATGGAATAGAAAGAATTCGTCGTACACAATATTGGGCCATCGGTTTCGTCTCACCCAAGGCCCGTGCGTAGCGACGGGCAATGCGGAAGAGCTCGGTTTCAACCCTGCGGAAACGGTATCAGAGTGCCTTCTGCAGGAAAATGCAAGGAATCGCTCATATTTTGCTACGCCGTTTCGAACAAGTTTGTTAAATTAATGTGATGTTTTAGAGAAATACATACATACATGAATGTATGTATAATAGCATCCGCTCCAAGCCCCTGTCGTAAGTCATCTGCAAAAATTCGTCGCCCTCGCCGACAAGCGGGCGGGGAATTTCTCGCATTGCAACAATGCCTCATCCTGCCGTCCCGCCAATTCCTGCCGGCGACGTCGGGCGCAGCATCATCGTCCTTACCGGTTTTACCGAATTCGTTTCATCGCCGCCCTGGCGGCTTCAACTTTACTTTCGTGCGAGATATCTATGAGCTCAGTCAGTCGTTTCACGCGCCTCACCATGACCGTCGCCATTGCCGCTGCGCTGGTCGCCTGCGGACAAAAACCCGCCGCCCAAGGCGGCCAGATGCCGCCGGCCGAGGTGTCGGTGGTGACTATCGCCCCGCAACGCGTGGCCATTACCAATGAACTGCCTGGCCGGGTGGAAGCCTTCCGCGTGGCGCAAGTGCGCGCACGGGTGGCCGGTATCGTGCAAAAGCGCGTCTTCAAGGAAGGCAGCGAAGTCAAGGAAGGCCAGGTCCTGTTCAAGATCGATCCGGCCCAGTACAAGGCTAGCCTGGAAAGCGCGCAAGCCACGCTGGCGCGCGCCCAGGCCAATCTGACGCAGACCTCGCTGACCGCGCAACGCTACAAGCCGCTGGTGGAAGTCAACGCCGTCTCCAAGCAGGAATATGACAACGCGGTCGCCGCCCAGAAACAGGCCGAAGCCGATGTGGCCTCCGGCAAGGCTGCCGTGCAGACCGCCAGCCTGAATCTGGGCTACGCCACCGTGACCTCACCCATCTCCGGCCGCATCGGTCGTGCACTGGTGACCGAGGGCGCGCTGGTGGGTCAGGGCGATGCGACGCAGCTGGCGCTGGTGCAGCAGCTCGATCCGGTCTATGTCAACGTGACCCAGTCCAGTGCAGACCTCTTGAAGCTGCAGCAGGCCATGGCGGCAGGCCAGCTGAAGAGCGTGGGCGAGAACAAGGCCAGCGTGACCCTGGTGCTGGAAAACGGCCAAGCCTATGAACAACCTGGGAAGCTGCTGTTCTCCGACATCAGCGTGGACGAGAGCACCGGTTCGGTCTCGCTGCGCGCCGAGTTCCCCAACCCCAAGCGCCTGCTGCTGCCGGGTACCTATGTGCGTACCAAGATCGAGCAGGCAGTGGACGAACAGGCCCTGCTGGTGCCGCAACAGGCTGTGATGCGCGATGCCGGCGGCTCGTCGGTGCTGGTGGTCAATGCCGAGAACAAGGTCGAGCCGCGTCCGGTCAAGACGGGCGGCGCGCGTGGCAATAACTGGCAGGTCCTGGATGGCCTGAAGGAAGGTGACCGCGTGATCGTGGAGGGCCTGCAGAAGGTCCGCCCGGGCGCTTCGGTCAAACCGGTGCAATGGAATCCCGCGGGCGCTCCCGCACAAGCGCAAGGCCAGCCGGCCAAGCAGGACCCGAGCGCCCAACCGAAAGCTAACTAAGAGGCTGCCAGATGGGAAAGTTTTTTATTGATCGCCCCGTATTCGCGTGGGTGCTAGCGATCTTCATCATGTTGGCCGGTGCGCTGGCCATTACCGGCCTGCCGGTGTCGCAGTACCCCAACATTGCGCCGCCGACCATCGTGGTCACGGCGACCTATCCGGGCGCGACCGCGCAGACCCTGGACGATTCGGTGACCAGCCTGATCGAACAGGAAATGAACGGCGCCGATGGCCTGCAATACATCGAGTCGCAAAGCCAGGCCAATGGCCAGGTGCAGATCACCATCACCTTCTCGCCGGAAACCAATCCGGACCTGGCGGCGGTGGATGTGCAGAACCGCTTGAAGCGCGTCGAGGCCCGCTTGCCGGCCGCCGTGACGCAACAGGGCGTGCAGGTGACCAAGTCGCGTTCCAACTTCCTGCTCTTCATCGGTCTTTCCTCGACCGACGGCAAGCTCGATCCGGTGGCGCTGGGTGACTATCTGTCGCGTAACGTCCTCAACGAAATCAAGCGTGTCCCCGGCGTCGGCCAGGCACAGCTGTTCGGTACCGAGCGCGCCATGCGCATCTGGATCGATCCGAACAAGCTGATCGGCCTGAACCTGACTCCGGCTGACGTGACCGCAGCCATCCAGGCACAGAACGCGCTGGTGGCCGGCGGTACACTGGGTGCCCTGCCCAGCCCGGGCACCCAGCAGATCGCAGCCACCGTGGTGGTGAACGGTCAGCTGACTTCGCCCGAGCAGTTCGGCAACATCGTGCTGCGCGCCAATGCCAATGGTTCGTCGGTGCGCCTGCGCGATGTCGCCCGGGTCGAGGTCGGTGGCCAGAGCTATGACACCTCCGGTCGCCTGGACGGCAAGCCCTCGTCCTTCATCGGCGTGCAGCTCTCGCCCACGGCCAATGCGCTGGGTACCGCCACCGCCGTACACAAGAAGATGGATGAGCTGGCCAAGTACTTCCCGACCGGCGTGAAGTACACCATCCCCTACGACACCTCCAAGTTCGTCAAGATCTCGATCGAGGAAGTGGTCAAGACCCTGATCGAAGCAATCGTGCTGGTGTTCCTGGTGATGTTCCTGTTCCTGCAGAACATCCGTTACACCATCATCCCCACCATTGTGGTGCCGGTGGCGCTGTTGGGTACCTTTGCCACGCTGCTGCTGTTCGGCTTCTCGATCAACGTGCTGACCATGTTCGGCATGGTGCTGGCCATCGGTATCCTGGTGGACGATGCGATCGTGGTGGTGGAAAACGTCGAACGCATCATGAGCGAGGAAGGTCTCGCGCCGGCAGACGCGACCCGCAAGGCCATGGGCCAGATCAGCGGCGCGCTGATCGGTATCACCCTGGTGCTGATCGCGGTGTTCATCCCGATGGCTTTCTTCGGCGGCGCCGTGGGAGCAATCTATCGACAGTTCTCGCTGTCGATGGTGGCTTCGATGGTGTTCTCGGTGCTGATGGCCTTCACGCTGACGCCAGCGCTGTGCGCCACCATCCTCAAGCCGGTCGAAAAGGGACATCACCACGAAAAGAAGGGCTTCTTCGGCTGGTTCAACCGCAAGTTCAACAGCACCGCCGCGGGCTACCAGGGCGTGATCGCCCGCATGCTGAACAAGGCTGGCCGCTACATGATCGTCTATGTCGTGATCGTGGCCTGCGTGGGCTTGCTGTACGTGCGCCTGCCCGCGTCCTTCCTGCCCAATGAAGACCAGGGCTACATCATCACCAACGTCCAGTTGCCGCCGGGTGCAAGCACGGCGCGCACCATCGAGGTGGTCAAGAAGATCGAGGAGTACTACCTCAAGGACCCGGCAGTGGAACACGCTATCGCCGTGCTTGGCTTCTCGTTCTCGGGTAATGGGCAGAATGCGGCACTGGTGTTTACCCCGCTGAAGGACTGGTCCGAACGCGACAAGTCGCAGTCGGCCGACGCCGTCGCGGGCAAGGCCTTCGGTGCGTTCTCGAAGATCAAGGATGCGATCGTGTTCCCGCTGAACCCGCCGCCGATCCCGGAACTGGGTAATGCCACCGGCTTCACCTTCCGTCTGCAGGATCGCGCCGGGATGGGCCATACCGCGCTGGTGCAGGCCCGCAACCAGATTCTGGGGATGGCTGCGCAGAGCAAGGTGCTGGCCGGGGTGCGCCCGGAAGGTCTGGAAGATGCGCCACAGTTGCAACTGGACATCGACCGCGACAAGGCCAACGCCCTGGGCGTGCCGTTCTCGGCGATCAACAGCGTGCTGTCCACGGCGCTGGGCTCGTCCTATGTGAACGACTTCCCCAACCTGGGTCGTCAACAGCGTGTGATCGTGCAGGCTGACGCCACCCGTCGTCTGCAACCGGAAGACCTGACCAACCTGTACGCCCGCAATTCCAATGGCGGCATGGTTCCGTTCTCCGCCTTCGTCACTGCGAAATGGATCAATGGTCCGGTACAACTGATCCGCTACAACGGCTACCCGGCCATGAAGATCGCCGGTGGCGCTGCTCCTGGCCGCAGTACCGGTGAGGCGATGGCGGAACTGGAATCCTTCGTGGCCAAGCTGCCACCGGGCTTCGGCTTCGAATGGACTGGTCAGTCGCTGGAAGAAAAGACCTCCGGCAACCAGGCTCCTGCCCTGTACGCACTGTCGCTGATCGCGGTGTTCCTGGTGCTGGCGGCGCTGTATGAAAGCACCTCCATCCCGCTGGCGGTGATGCTGGTGGTGCCGCTGGGTATCCTGGGTGCACTGCTGGGCGTGACGCTGCGTGCCATGCCCAACGACGTGTACTTCAAGGTGGGCATGATCGCAGTGGTGGGTCTGTCGGCCAAGAACGCGATCCTGATCATCGAGTTCGCCAAGGATCTGCAGGCGCAGGGCAAGGGGTTGATCGAGGCAACGCTTGAGGCGGTTCACCTGCGTTTCCGTCCGATCATCATGACCTCGCTGGCCTTCATCCTCGGCGTGCTGCCGCTGGCGATTGCCTCTGGCGCCGGCTCTGCCAGCCAGCGCGCCATCGGTACCGGTGTGATGGGCGGCATGATCACGGCGACCGTACTGGCGGTGTTCCTGGTGCCGATCTTCTTCGTGGTCGTGCGCAAGATTTTCAAGGGTAGCGATCGTCAGCGCAAGTTCGACACTGACCATTCGCCCAAGATCAATGTGGAGAACAACAATGGCTAATCTGTCGTTGCCGCGCTCACCGCGCCTGCTGCAAATGTGCGCAGCGCTGCTGGTGGCCGGCGTCCTGGGGGGCTGCTCGCTGGCTCCCACCTATGAACGTCCGCAAGCGCCGGTGGAAACCGGCTATCCGGCTGACGCCGCAGGCCGCGCCGAACTGCAGGCCGTCAATCTGGGCTGGCGCCAGTTCTTCCCCGACCAGCGGCTGCAGCAGCTGATCGCCGCGGCGCTCGAGAACAACCGCGATCTGCGTACGGCAGTCCTCAACATCGAGCAAGCGCGTGCGCAATATCAGATCGCCCGCGCCGATCTGCTGCCCAACCTGAACGTTAGCGGCAATGCTGCGCGTACCCGTACGGCGGCCAGCCAGTCGCTGACCGGCCAGCCGGTGATCAGCAACAGCTATCAGGTGGGACTGGCGGTACCGGCGTACGAACTGGATTTCTTCGGTCGCGTGCGCAATCTCAAGGATGCGGCACTGGCCAGCTATCTGAGTACCGAAGAGGCGCAGAAGTCGGCACAGATCAGCTTGGTGGCGCAAGTGGCACAGGCCTACCTGTCTGAGCGCTCCTATGCCGAACAGCTGCAACTGGCCAATGACACCCTGAGGTCGCGGGAATCCAATCTGGACCTGGCGCAGAAGCGTTTCGATGTGGGTGCCAGCTCGGCCCTGGATTTCCGCTTGACGCAGACGCTGGTGGAGTCGGCTCGCGTAGCCAAGGCACAGCTGGAACGTCAGCGTGCGCAAGCCGAGAATGCCCTCACGCTGCTGGTCGGCAAGAAGGTCGGTGACTTACCGCCGGCGCAACTGCTGTCGGATGAAAAGATCGTGACCGATATCCCGGCGGGCCTGCCGTCGGAGCTGTTGACCAATCGTCCCGACATCCGTTCGGCCGAACAGAGCCTGCTGGCAGCCAATGCGAATATCGGCGCGGCCCGCGCTGCGTTCTTCCCACGTATTTCTCTGACCGGCAGTTTTGGCAGCGCCAGCAATACCCTGGGCGGTCTGTTCGAAAGCGGTTCGGGTGCCTGGAGCTTCGGTCCCTCGTTATCGCTGCCCATCTTCGATTTCGGCCGGAATAGCGCCAATCTGGACTTGACCGAGGTGCGCAAGAACCTGGCCGTGGTGACCTACGAAAAGACCATCCAGACTGCTTTCCGGGAAGTTGCGGATGCGCTGGTTGCGCGGGGCAGCCTGGAGGACCAGGTCAAGGCCCAGGAGGCCTTCCTGGCAGCCCAGCAAGAGCGTTTGAAACTGACTGATCTGCGTTTCAAGAACGGGATTGCCTCTTCACTGGATCAGCTCGATGCGCAGCGTGATCTCTTCTCTGCGCAGCAGGCCTTGATCCAGGCGCGCCAACTGCGGTTGAACAATGCCATCGATCTGTACAAGGCACTGGGCGGCGGCATCAATGAAAACACATTGAATGTGGCATCCAAGCAGTAAGGTTGTGCAATGACCTGCTGAGATCGTGTTGGGATGAAATGTAGAAAAGCCGGCATCGCCGGCTTTTTTATCGTCTTGTGTTTTGTATTCTGTGTGGTGTGTTGTGTTGTGTGTGTGTGTGTTGAGGGGCTGGCATCTGGCTGAGATCCCCCCGCTCAATCAGCGGTCGATCAGGTCATCAGCGGTGCGCGTCGAAGTACGCGTTTCGGGATGTGGATAAGATAAACCTGGCGCAATGTCGTACGCCACCTTGTTCATAAATCTAAGTCTTCTCATCCGAAGAGCCTCACCGGACCCCACTTTACGCCTTGTTTGCGCACGGAATACTAAGTTTTTGATGCGATGTTGTGCAACCGATGAGTCTGAGCGATGACGCAGCAGGCTGTGGACAAGATATCCAACAGAAGGACTTTATCGTTCGGTCGACTTACCCTGCGCGATCCAGACACCGACGTTTCCAAACACAAACATGGTGTGGTCCGCAGACGGTGATCGATGAGTCAGTTCAGCTTTTTTCGTGCGAGCGCCAGCAGGCGAAGTGATGGTTGAGGCTGCGTTACCGCGTTAGCTGCGCACTTGGGCGCGGCCCGGCTTTGCTGCTCGGGAGCGTGATGCTTGTCGATGCACGCACGCATGGGCGGG
>NZ_JADWMY010000001.1 GCF_015767275.1 Herbaspirillum sp. AP02 | reverse complement strand
CCTGAAACAGATGTTCCTGGACCTGAAAGAGCTGGGATATGAGGGGTCGTATGACCGCGTAGCTGCCTTCGGAAGGCAGTGGAAAGTGGGTCAGATGGCGAGGGTCAATTCTGCGAGCAAATCAACAGCCTGAAGAAGCAGCGGTTACATTGCGGCGTATGTGGGGGCTTGGAAACGCGCCTATACCGAATATGGTTCACTTACTGGAGTCAAAAGGTATTCGCGTTTTTTCGTTGGCGGAAGAGGTTCGAGAGGTAGATGCTTTTTGCACTTGGTATGACAGCAAGCCATTTGTCTTTCTGAATACCATGAAATCTGTAGAGCGGAGCCGTTTTGATGCGGCACATGAACTGGGGCATTTGGTTCGTGACGTGTACAGCATGTCTCACGGTGAGAGTCATAGTCCTGAGATGGAGCGTGAGGCAAACGAATTTGCTGCAGCTTTCCTGATGCCGAAGGAGAGTGTTATTGCTAACCGGCCGCCTGCTTTTACGATTCGGTATTTGATTAAGTTGAAGCGCTATTGGGGCGTGTCGTTGGCAGCTATGGCTTATCGCTATAGTTCGCTACGTCAAATAACTGAGTGGTCTTATCGCAATCTGTGTATTGAGATCGCTAAGAATGGATATCGTACAACGGAGCCTGATCCGATT
This sequence comes from Herbaspirillum sp. AP02, assembly GCF_015767275.1. GTDB lineage: Bacteria > Pseudomonadota > Gammaproteobacteria > Burkholderiales > Burkholderiaceae_D > Herbaspirillum. Next base: position 1,299,608 of record NZ_JADWMY010000001.1, on the reverse strand, counting down.
GAGGAGCGCGAAACCTCTCAATTGTTTAGTAAAGTACTCGAGTTTCTGCAAAGCCAAAAAATAGGGCGAAGCGAGATAGCTAAAAAGCTGTTCATCAGCATCGATGAAGTCAATGCATTGACGTTCAATCTCACTCGGTTGTCTGTTGTCTCAGGAGTGGGATCTATTGAAGATGCTTCAGAAGCAGATTTAAAGCAGCCACCTACGCTTCGACTGGTTTAGGTAGCTAGGGCTGTACGCAATACTGCGTACAGCCCTATCGCTCTCACCAACTACGCTTCTCGTAGTTGTATCACTTCAGCCCCTTTGCGCAACTTATCCAGATAGTCAGCCCAAGCCTGCATCATCCGCTTCCGTTCCGGTAAGTGGGACGTGCGGTTGTAGGCGCGCCCGTTGGGATCGCGTACCGCATGCGCTAATTGGTGCTCAATGAGGTCAGGACGTTCTCCGAGGACTTCATCAAGAATGGTGCGGGCCATTGCTCGGAAGCCGTGGGCTGTCATCACCTCTTTAGCATAACCCATGCCCCGCAAGGCTGCATTGACCGTGTTCTCGCTCATGCAGCGTTCGCCAGTTCGGATACTTGGGAAGACGTAACGCCCATGACCACTAAGGGCATGGAGGCCTCGCAGCACCTCTACCGCTTGAGTAGGGAGAGGAACTAGATGCTCTACCCCCATCTTCATCTTGGTTGCAGGAATACGCCATTCGGCAGCGTCAAGGTCAAACTCTGACCACTCGGCAGCGCGTAGCTCGCCCGGTCTGACGAAAACCATTGGGGACAGCTTGAGCGCCGCTACGGTGTATGGGTGTCCGGTATATCCGTAGATGGCTCGCAGCAGTTCCGCTACCTGCTTGGGTTCCGTGATGGCTGCAAAGTGGCCCTTGGGGACGGCTGCCAACGCACCGCGCAGGTCTGTGGTCACGTCGCGTTCGGCTGCGCCCTCGGCCACTGCAAACCTGAAAACTTGACCGCAAATCTGTTTCACTCGATGCGCGGAGTCGATGGCGCCCCTTGCTTCCATTCTACGGACGGCCGCGAGCACGTCACGCGGCCCGATGGTTGAAATGGCTTGTTTACCGATGACCGGGAACACGTTGCTTTCCAGCCAGTTAGTGATTTTCTCTTGTGTGGTGGCAGCGCGATTTGCTGCCGTCTTGGAAAGCCATTGGCGGGCGACAATCTCAAATGTGTTTCCTGCTGCGATGATTTGTGCCTGCTTCACGTCCCGCTTGCTTTGAGCGGGATCAATGCCATCTGCCAGCAGTTCGCGAGCTTCTTCCCGACGCTTTCTGGCTTTGGCTAGAGAGACTTCAGGATAGACTCCTAAAGCCAATGTCTTACGTTTGTTTAAGTGCCGATAGTCCAAGCGCCAGTATTTCCCCGTCGCCTTAACGAGAAGATACATGCCACCGCCATCGGCGTATTTGTCGCCATTGGGTTTAATGGCCTTTACTTGCTTCACGAAGGTATCAGTCAGGGACATAGCGTGTTTGACGGTATCTGGAGTTGGAGGGGAGGGAGATACCGTCAAAAATGACGGTATTAACCGTGGATGTAATGCTACGTCCTTGGACGGACGCGGACAAGAAAAAGCCCGCTGTGTCAGCAGACACGCGGGCTTTAGAACATCGTTGGACTTCTTTGAATAATTGGTTGGTGCCGGGAGCCGGAATCGAACCGGCACGCCTTGCGGCGCGGGATTTTGAGTCCCGTGCGTCTACCTATTCCGCCATCCCGGCAACGCAAGCCCGAGATTATTGCCGATTTCGCTTCCTGGGGCAAGCCCCTGAAGCGGCCTCATCAAAGAACGATGAAAATTATTTTCCACATACCGCCTCGATGGCGCGCTCGCCGGTCGAGCCCGGGATGGGGTCCTGCAGCTTCACGTCCGAGTAGGCCAGCTGCGGGGCCAGCAGCATCTGCCCACGGCCGTCAGCCTGCGCGTACATCTTGCGGCTGCCAAAGCCGAGCTGGCGGCTGGTGCAATCGAAGTAGGCAGTCGAGACCTCCGACAGGTAATAGGTCTTGCTGCCCTGGCCCATCAACAGTTGCGGACGGCTCCAGTTCAGCAGGATCTGCGCCTGGCGCACGCTGCGGGTGACGACGATGCTGCTCTTGTCGATGAAGAAGCTGCCGATGGTGTTCTCGCCCAGTGGCGACCATTCGGCGCGCGCGGGCAGGCAGGTCGCGGCCAGGAGCAAGGCCAGCGGCGCCGCCAGCAGCAGGGCGGGGCGGGGAGCGCGCAGGCGGTGAGGGGACGGTCTATCCATATCGCAGGGCTTCGCGTCAGGTCAGCATCATGGCCAGCATGGCGACATCGTCTTCCAGCAGCAGTATCAGCGGGATGCTCCAGAAGAGCAGTTCGGCCAGTACGCGGTGTCCCGTCATGCGCAGGCTTGCAGCCATGTCCAACTCATCGATCACGAAAATTGAAAGAGCGGCAATCCTAACATGCCCTTTGCAAATCATCATGGGGCCGCCATAGGAAAATGGCCCGCACGCGGCGAGCCATCTTCTCTTTCAGTGACGAGCGGTCAGGGGCGCTCAGATCGCTGCAGCCACCGCCTTGCCGACTTCGGTGGTGTTGCTCTTGCCGCCCAGGTCCGGCGTGGTCGGTCCATTGACCAGCACTTCCTCGATGGCCGCCAGCATGGCGTCGTGGGCCTGGCGATACTTGCCTTCGCCGTTGCCCAGGAAGTCCAGCATCATGGCGCCGGACCAGATCATGGCGACCGGGTTGGCGATGTTCTTGCCGAAGATGTCCGGGGCCGAGCCGTGCACCGGTTCGAACAGCGAGGGCAGTTCACGGGTTGGGTTGATGTTGGCCGAGGGGGCGATGCCGATGGTGCCGGCGCAGGCCGGGCCGAGGTCGGAGAGGATGTCGCCGAACAGGTTGGAGGCCACCACCACGTCGAAGCGGTCCGGGTTCAGGACGAAGTGCGCGGTCAGGATGTCGATGTGGTACTTGTCGCGGCGCACGTCGGGGTACTTGGCGCCCATGGCTTCGACGCGCTCATCCCAGTAGGGCATGGTGATGGCAATGCCGTTGGACTTGGTGGCCGAGGTCAGGTGCTTCTTGGGGCGGCTTTGCGCCAGGTCGAAGGCGAACTTGAGGATGCGGTCGGTGCCCTTGCGGCTGAAGACCGATTCCTGGATCACAGTCTCGCGCTCGGTGCCTTCGAACATGCGGCCGCCGATGGAGGAATATTCGCCTTCGGTGTTTTCGCGGACCACGTAGAAATCGATGTCGCCCGGTTTGCGGTTGGCCAGTGGGCAGGGCACGCCAGGCATCAGGCGCACCGGGCGCAGGTTGACGTAGAGGTCGAAGTCGCGGCGGAACTTGAGCAGCGAACCCCACAGCGAGACGTGGTCGGGCACCGTGGCCGGCCAGCCGACGGCGCCGAAGAAGATGGCGTCGAAGCCCTTCAGTTGCTCGAACCAGTCGTCCGGCATCATCTGGCCGTGCTGGGCGTAGTAGTTGCAGTGCGCCCAGTCGAAATGGGTGAAGGCGATGTCGATGCCGAACTTCTTGCTGGCGGCCTCGACGGCGCGCAGGCCTTCGGGCATCACTTCCTGGCCGATGCCGTCACCGGCGATGACGGCGATCTTGTGGGTCTTGCTCATGTTGTGTGCTCCTATGGTCTGTTCTGGGCGGTGGAAACGGTGTCCATCATAGAACGCTTCGGGCGGGGGATCATCCACGATCTGGTGATTTTATAAAACACGATCCGTGAATGATGCGCAAAACCTCAGCCCATGAAAAAGGCACTGCCCGGACTGCGGCAGTGCCTTGGTGATGCCTTAAGAGCGGTTCAGCCGCCCAGTGCTTCGCCCCACAGGCTCACGCCCATGCTGTGCTCGGCACCCGGTTCGAGTTCCACCAGGTCGTCCATCACATTGGCGGTCTCGATGCAGAGCATGCGCTGCCAGGCGTCGTCGGCGAACTGCGACAGGCGGCGTGCCTTGCTGACCCAGGGGTTCCACACCACGGCCGAGGTCGAGCCGCTGGCTTCGATATGGATGCGGCGGTTCCAGCCTTCGTCGCGGATGGCCAGGTGCGGCGGCAGGTCGAGGTAGATGCGGTCGGTTTCGCTGCTGACCACCAGCGGGCGCTTCTGTTCGCGCTCGGCCCAGCCTTCCAGGGTTTCGATGTAGCGCTGGCCTTCCAGGCCTTCCACGGTGACGTCGTGGATGCTGCTGACGGCGAAGTAGCTGTGCAGTGCCTGGGTGAGGGCGATGTGCTGTTCGCTGCCGTTACGGGTGGTGAGCTTGAGATGCAGGCGGTCGTCGAGGAGGATTTCCAGGCGCAGTTCCAGGCCCGGGGGCAGGTGGCGCAGGGCCGGTGAATCGGTGGTGGGAGGGATGGCCAGCACCAGGCGCACGGTATCGCCTTCGATGGCGTTTTCCATCAGCAGCCAGGGGATGCCGCGTACCAGTCCGTGCGCCGGCAGGCGGCCGCCGGCATGCAGGGCCTGCACCTGCGGTGGGTTACGCATCAGGTCGCCGAACCAGGGCCAGCAGACGGGAATGCCGCCGCGCACCGAGTTGCCGGCTTCGAAGGCGGCTTCCTCGCTCATCCAGATGATGGGCTCCTGGCCGTGGACCTGGTAACGCAGGACCTGGGCGCCCTGTTCGGCGATCAGTACTTCGGCGCGCGCAGTCTGCACGCGCAGGCACTGCAGCTGGTTGACCTCGATACGCTGGATGTGGGGAAGGTCGGGTGGGACCTCCTGCTCCTCGATGATGCTCATGCCGGTGACTCCAAGAATTCGTTGCGATAGCGCAAGACTGCCACAATTCGGGCGCTTGCGGGTGGTTTGGCGCACTGGGCGAGGCGCGCCGTCTCGACTTGGCTGCCGTACTTGCCCTGCTTGTTCCGGGGGATATTGACCCGACTATAATCCACATATCGTGGATTTCAATGGCTACAGATCGTGAACAATTCTCCCCTGCTGGAAGACCTGCGCCTGTTCTGCGTGGTGGCGCGCCATAGTAACTTCGCCGAATCGGCGCGCGAGGTCGGCGCTTCACCGGCCTATATCAGCAAGCGCATTGCGCTGCTGGAACAGGCGCTGGGGGTGCGGCTGTTCCATCGCACCACGCGTAGCGTGGTCATGACCGAGGATGGCGGCAACGTCCATGAGTGGGCGCGCAAGATTCTCGAGGATGTCGAGCAGATGATGGAAACCGTCAGCAGCGCCAAGCGGGTGCCGCGCGGGCTGCTCAAGATCAGTACCAGCTTCGGGCTGGGGCGCAAGGTGGTCTCGCCCCTGCTGTCGCGCTTTGCCAGCGAACATCCGGAACTGAAGATCCAGCTGGAACTGGTGGACCGGCAGATCGACCTGGTCAACGAAGGCATCGATCTGGATATCCGGGTGGGCGCGGGGCATGAGCCACATCTGTTTTCCAAGCGCATCCTGCCTAGCCAGCGGGTGCTGTGCGCCAGTCCGGCCTATCTGAAGAAGCATGGTGCGCCGGCCGACCTGGCGGCGCTGCGCCAGCACCAGTGCCTGGTGATCCGCGAGCGCAACCAGTCCTTCGGCATCTGGCGCATGATGGGTCCGAAGGGGCAGGAGACGGTCAAGGTCTCGGGCGGGCTGGCGTCCAACCATGGCGAAATCATCCACCAGTGGGCGGTGGACGGGCACGGCATCATCCTGCGGTCGATCTGGGACGTGGCCGATAGTCTCAAGCGCGGGCGGCTGGTGCGAGTGCTGCCGCAGTATTTCCAGGAGGCCGACCTGTGCGCGGTCTATCCCGTGCAGCTGAAGAATTCGGCCAAGGTGCGCGAGTGCGTGCGCTTCCTGCAAAAGCATCTGGATCTGACGACGCCGGTGATGACGGTGTGACGGTCCGGCGGACCGGCCTGCCGTGAACCTCCGGTTCAGTGCAGCTCAACGCGCATCGAAGCGCTGGCGCACGATGCGCTCCAGCCCTTGCGCCACGTGGGCCACGGCCTGGTCCTCGGCATGGCGGCGATGATGCAGCAGGCGCAGCGGCGGCGCTTCCAGTGGCAGGGGCGGGCGCAGGCAGGCCAGTACCACCGGATGGGCAGCGGTGGCGGCCGGTACGCAGTACATGGGCATCACCGCGATCAACTCCGAGCCCTGCAGCAGGGCCGGCGCCATCAGGAAGTTGGGGATCACCATGCCGATGCGGCGGCGCAGGCCCTGGGTGGCGAGCTGATCGTCGATGCGGCGATTGAGCGTGTCATGGCAGGCTATCTGCAGATGGGGATAGTCCAGCCAGCGCGCCATGGTCAGCTGTTGCGCCGCCGGATGGTCACGCCGCATCACCACCACGCAGCGTTCCTGCAGCACTTCGCGGCCGCGCAGGGTATTGGTCGGCGTGGTCGCACCCAGCACCAGGTCGGTCTCGCCGCGCTCCAGGCGGGCAGCAGCATCGGCGTCACCTTGCCAGGTCTGGAATTCCAGGTCCAGCAGAGGGGCGGTGGCGTTCAATTCCTGATACAACGGCTGGGCTACCACCTGGGCGGGATAGTCCGGCATCAGGATGCGCACTCGGCGCGCCAGCGTGGCCAGGTCCTGCTCGTGCGGTGTAGACGCGATGTCATCGCCACCCAGCGTCTGGCGTAGCGGCTCGCGCAGGGTTTGCGCGAGGCTGGTCAGGCGCATGTGCTGGCCGCCATCTTCCAGCAGGGGATCGCGCAGCAGCTGGCGACAGCGTTCCAGTGCATTGGCGGCAGCCGGCAAGGGCCAGCCCACGCGGGCGGCGGCGCGTGCCAGGTGGACTTCATCGAGGATGGCGTCGAGCAGGCGCAGCAGACGTTGATCCATGGTGGCCAGCGCCAGCAGGGCCGGTGAAGAGGTGGGAGCAGCGGAATTCATGACGCGATCAGGCCAAAAGAAAATGGCCCGTCGCCAGGACGGCAACGAGCCAGGGGCGGGAGTGTAGCCTGATCGTCGCAGGGCTACAAGCGTCCAGAAGTGAAAGTGAAGCCTAGCCGAAGGCTTCCTTGATGGTCTGTATCTTGCCCATGTCGGTGGCGTCGTAGCCGGCCAGGTTGTTGACCACCTTGCGGAAGCTATCCGATTGCAGGATGTCGATCACGGCGCGGATCAGTGGGTCCTGCAGGGACGCCGCCGGCAGCGCGAAGAAGTAGCGCTCGCGCACCAGCGGGATGAAGCCCAGGCCGAAGCGGTGGGCCGCCGTCTGCACGCCGAAGCCGACATCGGCCATGCCGCTGGCGATGAAGGCCGCCACCGCCGAGTGGGTGAATTCGGTGTTCTCGAAGCCGTTGATCTTCTTGTGGGCGATGCCGGCGCCGGCCAGCATCAGCTCCAGCAGCATGCGCGTGCCGGAGCCGGCTTCGCGGTTGACGAAGCGCAGGTCGCTGCGAATGAGGTCGGGTAGCCCGCGCAGGCCCTTGGGGTTGTCCGGTTCGACGAACAGCCCCTGGTTGCGGATGGCCAGATGGATCAGGCAATCGCTGCGCTTGTTGAGCCACTTGGCATAGGTGGCGATGGCCGGTTTCTCGAATTCGCCCAGCGGGACGTGAAAGCCGGCCAGGTCGCACTCCTGGCGCGACAGTGCGGCCACGGCGTCGGTGCTGTGGCGGTAGCGCACTTCCACCGGCAGGCGTGCCTCGTTGATCTTGCCCAGCAGCGCCGCGACCGCAAAGCCGTGGCTGGCATTGAGCCGCACCTTCTCGGACTGGCCTTCGACCGTCTTGCCCAGTTCCACTTCCAGCTCCGAGGCCAGGCTGTCGAGGGTCGGCGACAGGCGCGCCGTCACCAGGCGGTCGGCCCATAACAGCTTGCTGGCGAAATCGGTGAGTGTGGTGCCACGGCCACGGCCGCTTTCTATCAGTGCGTTGCCAAACATCTTTTCCGCATCGCGCAATAGGCCCCAGGCGTGCCGATAGGAATAGCGCGTCAATTGCGCGGCACGCGCAATGGAGCCGCTTTGCTGGATCGCCGTGAGCAGTTGCAGCAGGTTGGCCGTGTCCAGTGCCACCTGATTGTCGTAGGCGATTTCCCAGTGCGGTTTGATGTGGACTTTGAACATTTAGGCAAAATAAAGCATATTGAAACGGCAGTTTATCGGTGATAATTTCGCGTCACTCCGCATAAATGATAAAAAATATATGCGGCGTTGTACATATATAAATAAATTAAAAGAGAAGGATAGCGCCGCAAAGATGGGTCGGTTTCACGATCCGGCCCTACCGGCTTTGCGATGCAGTCCTTCCTTCGATTTACCCACCACACACACTCAAAAATATTCGGAGGAATAATGGCTTTCGATTTCCTGAACAAGGAACATACAGTCGCCAAGCCTGGCTTCAATCGCTGGCTGGTACCGCCAGCAGCTCTCGCAATCCACCTTTGCATCGGCATGGCCTACGGTTTTTCCGTGTTCTGGCTGCCGTTGTCCAAGGCACTGGGCGTGACCGCGCCCATCGCCTGCGGCGCTGATGTCGGTTTCTTCGCCCAGGTCTTCTCGTCCTCCTGTGACTGGAAGATCTCCATGCTGGGCTGGATGTACACCATGTTCTTCGTCCTGCTGGGCATCTCCGCCGCGCTGTGGGGTGGCTGGCTGGAACACGCCGGTCCCCGCAAGGCCGGTGTGGTCGCTGCCATCTGCTGGTGCGGCGGCCTGCTGATCTCGGCCCTGGGCGTGAAGACGCACCAGATCTGGCTGATGTGGCTGGGCTCGGGCGTGATCGGCGGCGTCGGTCTGGGCCTGGGCTATATCTCGCCCGTGTCCACGCTGATCAAGTGGTTCCCCGACCGGCGCGGCATGGCCACCGGCATGGCCATCATGGGCTTCGGTGGTGGTGCGCTGGTGGGTACTCCGCTGGCCGATGCCCTGATGAAGAAGTTCGCCACCCCCACTTCCGTGGGCGTGTGGGAAACCTTCGTGGTCATGGCCATCATCTATTTCGTCTTCATGATGGCGGGTGCCTTCGGTTACCGCGTGCCGCCTTCGGGCTGGAAGCCGGCCGGCTGGACTCCGCCGGTGGCCAAGTCCTCGGCCACGATGATCACCCAGAACCACGTGCACGTCTCCAAGGTCTGGGGCATTCCCCAGTTCTGGCTGGTGTGGCTGGTGCTCTGCCTGAACGTGTCGGCCGGTATCGGCGTCATCGGTATCGCCTCGCCGATGCTGCAGGAAGTGTTCGGCGGCAAGCTGCTGGGTGTGGACATCGGTTTCAATGACCTGTCGATCGAGCAAAAGGCGGCGATTGCTGCGCTGGCTGCCGGCTTCACCGGTCTGATCTCGCTGTTCAACATCGGCGGCCGTTTTGCCTGGGCTTCGTGCTCGGACTTCTTCGGTCGCAAGATGACCTACGCCATCTTCTTCGTGCTCGGCTTCGTGCTGTACGTGAGCCTGCCGTGGTCGGCCAAGGCCGGCAACATCCCGCTGTTCGTGGGTGCGGTCTGCATCATCCTGTCGATGTACGGCGGCGGTTTCGCGACCGTGCCGGCTTACCTGGCCGACCTGTTCGGCACCCAGATGGTGGGCGCCATCCACGGCCGCCTGCTGACCGCGTGGGCGACTGCCGGCATCCTGGGCCCGGTGGTGGTGAACTACATGCGTGAATACCAGCTCTCCCTGGGCATGCCCAAGAGCCAGGTCTACAACACCACCATGTACATCCTGGCCGGCATGCTGGTACTGGGTCTGATCTGCAACCTGCTGATCCGTCCGGTCGCGGCCAAGCATTTCATGACGCCGGAAGAACTGGCCCGCGAAAAGCAGCTGGCCCACGAAAAGTCGGCTGCCGATGCGGCTGCCACCGCTGGTTCCGGCGACATGTCGCAGATCGGTTCCGGCGGCAACCCCGCTGTGATCGGTCTGGCCTGGGCGGCCGTCGGTATTCCGCTGGTCTGGGGTATCACCCTGGTGTTGCAGAAGTCGGCCGTGCTGTTCCGCTGATCGCGTAGTCCCTGTTTCAAACTCGACTGCAGGCCGGCTCCACCCGGCCTGCACGAGAGACCCCAGCGGCGAAAGCCGCTGACACAAGCTGCCCTGCAACGTGAGCAGCGGCAGCTTGTGTCAGCGACTATCAAAAAATCAGGAGCGCAGTCCGTCCACCCGGTAGGGGCAGGCCCGCATCCTCAGTGTTCACACCAACCCCGAAGGCAGGGCGAACATGCAACAACGGAGACCAGCTGTTCCACCAAGCACGACCTTGCGCGCCCATCCCCGGGCCTGCGCTTCGCTGCTGCATGCCGCTTCCCTTCGCCTGATCTGTTTCCAGCAGGCCGCCCCTCCGTAGGCGCGGTCCCACCCCTTTCATTCGTCATTTGCGCGGTCCAGAGAAGATCCTCCGGGAGAAGGACGAGGTCCGCATCAAGGCAACACAGGAGGCAACAATGAAGCGGCAACAAGTTTTCGACGTGGCGGCGGTGCGCAGCATCATCGCCGATCGCAAGGACATGGCCGGTGCCATGCTCCCCATCCTGCACGGCATCCAGGAAAAGGTGGGTTACATCCCTGCCGATGCGGTGCCCATGATCGCCGGCGAGCTCAATGTCTCGCGCGCCGAAGTACACGGGGTGATCTCGTTCTATCACTTCTTCCACCAGGAGCCGGCCGGCCAGCACGTGGTGCAGGTCTGCCGTGCCGAGGCCTGCCAGGCACGCGGCAGCGAAGCCCTGGCCGAACATGCGCAGAACGTGCTGGGCTGCGGCTTCCATGAGACCAGCGCCGACGGCAAGTTCACGCTGGAACCCGTGTATTGCCTGGGCCAGTGCGCCATCGGCCCCAACCTGACCATCAATGACGAGCTGCACGCCCGCGTCGATGCCGACAAGTTCAAGCGCCTGATCCAGGCCAAGCGGGAGGCATGATGAGCGCCAACGATATCGTCACCATCTACGTCCCCCGCGACTCCACCGCGCTGGCCCTGGGCGCCAATGAGGTGGCTGCTGCCATCGCCGCAGAGGCCGACAAGCGCGGCCAGTCCATCAGGCTGGTGCGCAATGGTTCGCGCGGCATGTTCTGGCTGGAGCCGCTGGTGGAGGTGGCTACCGCCGCCGGTCGTGTGGCCTATGGACCGGTGGCGCCGGAGGATGTGGCGGGCCTGTTCGATGCCGGCCTGCTGGCGGGCGGAAAGCATGCGCTGCATCTGGGCCCGACCGAGGACATCCCCTTCTTGAAGAACCAGGAGCGCCTGACCTTCGCCCGCGTCGGCATCATCGATCCGCTCTCGCTGGACGATTACCTGGCCCATGAAGGTTATGTCGGCCTGAAGAATGCCCTGGCCAAGACGCCCGAGGCCATCGTCGAGGAAATGATCGCCTCCGGCCTGCGCGGCCGCGGTGGTGCGGCTTTCCCCACCGGCATCAAGTGGCAGACCGTGCTGCGCGCAGCTGCCGCGCAGAAGTACGTGGTCTGCAATGCCGACGAGGGCGATTCCGGCACCTTCTCGGATCGCATGATCATGGAAGACGACCCCTTCACCCTGATCGAGGGCATGACCATCGCCGCGCTGGCCGTGGGCGCGACCGAGGGTTATGTCTACGTGCGCTCCGAATATCCGCATTCGATTGCCACGATGAACGAGGCCATCGCCATCGCCACGGCGCGTGGCTATCTTGGCGAAAACATCCTGGGCTCGGGCAAGTCCTTCCGCCTGGAAGTGCGCAAGGGGGCGGGAGCCTACATCTGCGGCGAAGAGACCGCCATGCTCGAAAGCCTGGAAGGCAAGCGCGGCGTGGTGCGCGCCAAGCCGCCGCTGCCGGCCATCGAAGGCCTGTTCGGCAAGCCCACCGTAATCAACAACCTGATCTCGCTGGCCTCGGTGCCGGTGATACTGGCGCGGGGCGCGGACTTCTACAAGAACTTTGGCGTGGGTCGTTCGCACGGCACCTTGCCATTCCAGCTGGCCGGCAACATCCGCCAGGGCGGGCTGGTGGAAAAGGCCTTCGGTCTCACCCTGCGCCAGTTGCTGGACGACTTCGGTGGCGGCAGCGCCAGCGGTCGTGCTATCCGCGCAGTGCAGATGGGCGGCCCGCTGGGCGCCTACATGCCGCAGTCGCAATTCGATACCCCGCTCGACTATGAGGCCTTTGCCGCCATCGGCGCCATGATCGGTCACGGCGGCCTGGTGGCCTTCGACGATACCGTGGACATGGCCCGCCAGGCCCGTTACGCCATGCAGTTCTGTGCCGTGGAATCCTGCGGCAAGTGCACGCCTTGCCGCATCGGCTCCACCCGGGGCGTAGAGGTGATCGACAAGATCATCGCCAACGATGAGCGGCCACAACAGATCCATCTGTTGAAGAGCCTGTGCGACACCATGGTCAATGGCTCCCTGTGCGCCATGGGCGGCATGACGCCGTTCCCGGTGCTGTCGGCGTTGAACCATTTCCCGGAAGACTTCGGCGCGCCCAGCGAACAGGCAGCCTGATCCCATCACCGAATGCAGAGGAGTTGCAACATGAACCAGCTCAATGAAACGGATTACGGCACGCCGGCGCGTGTCTCGGAAAACATGGTCACGCTGGAGATCGACGGCGTGGCCGTGACGGTCCCGGCCGGCACCTCGGTGATGCGCGCTTCAGTGGATGCTGGCATCAACGTACCCAAGCTGTGCGCCACCGACAGCCTGGAACCCTTCGGTTCCTGCCGCCTGTGCCTGGTGGAAATCGAAAAGGATGGCCGCAAGATGAAGGGCTATCCGGCCTCCTGCACCACGCCCTGCGAACCGGGCATGAAGGTGCAGACCCAGACCCCCAAGCTGGCCGAGATCCGCCGTGGCGTGATGGAGCTCTATATCTCCGACCACCCGCTGGATTGCCTGACCTGTCCCACCAACGGCAACTGCGAACTGCAGGACATGGCCGGCGTGGTCGGCCTGCGCGAAGTGCGCTACGGCTACGAGGGTGAGAACCACCTCAAGCTGAAGAAGGATGAATCCAATCCCTACTTCACCTATGACGCCTCCAAGTGCATCGTCTGCAACCGCTGCGTGCGGGCCTGCGAGGAAACGCAAGGCACCTTTGCCCTGACCATCAACGGTCGGGGCTTCGAATCGCGCGTCTCGGCCGGGCAGATGGAAAGCTTCATGGAATCCGAATGCGTCTCCTGCGGCGCCTGCGTGGAAGCCTGCCCGACCGCGACCCTGACCGAGAAGACCGTCATCATGCTGGGCCAGGCCGAGCACAGCGCCGTCACCACCTGCGCCTACTGCGGCGTGGGTTGCTCCTTCAAGGCCGAGATGAAGGGCAATGAAGTGGTGCGCATGGTGCCTTACAAGGACGGCAAGGCCAACCAGGGCCACTCCTGCGTCAAGGGCCGCTTCGCCTGGGGCTATGCGACCCACAAGGACCGCATCCTCAACCCCATGATCCGCAAGAGCATCAACGATCCCTGGCGTGAAGTCTCGTGGGAAGAGGCGCTGTCCTATGCGGCCAGCGAATTCCGCCGTATCCAGGCCAAGCATGGCAAGGATTCCATCGGCGGCATTACTTCCTCGCGCTGCACCAACGAAGAAACCTACCTGGTCCAGAAGCTGGTGCGCGCCGCCTTCGGCAACAACAACGTCGACACCTGCGCCCGCGTGTGCCACTCGCCCACCGGCTATGGCTTGAAGCAGACCCTGGGCGAATCGGCCGGCACCCAGACCTTCGAATCGGTGATGAAGTCCGACGTCATCCTCATCATGGGCGCCAACCCGGCCTCCGGCCACCCGGTGTTCGCCTCGCAGATCAAGCGTCGCGTGCGCCAGGGCGCCAAGCTGATCGTGATCGACCCGCGTACCACCGAGATGGTCAAGTCGCCGCACGTGCAGGCCGACTATCACTTGAAGCTGCGGCCCGGCACCAACACCGCCATCATCACCGCACTGGCCCATGTGATCCTGTCCGAGGGACTGCAGGACGAGAGCTACATCCAGGAACGCTGCGACCTGCAGTCGTACCAGGACTGGAAGGAGTTCGTGCTGCGCGAGGACAACTCCCCCGAAGCCATGGCCGCCATCACCGGCGTGCCGGCCGAGACCCTGCGTGGCGCGGCCCGGCTGTATGCCACCGGCGGCAATGCGGCGATCTACTACGGCCTGGGTGTGACAGAGCATGCACAGGGTTCGACCACGGTGATGGGCATCGCCAATCTGGCCATGTGTACCGGCAACGTCGGCCGTGAAGGCGTGGGCGTGAACCCGCTGCGTGGCCAGAACAATGTCCAGGGTTCCTGCGACATGGGCTCCTTCCCGCATGAGCTGCCGGGTTATCGGCATATCTCGGACTCCACCGTGCGCAGCCAGTTCGAACAGGCCTGGGGCGTGACGCTGAACCCGGAACCGGGTCTGCGCATTCCCAACATGTTCGATGCGGCGCTGGATGGCAGCTTCAAGGGCCTGTACTGCGAAGGCGAGGACATCGTCCAGTCCGACCCCAACACCCAGCACGTCGCCGCCGCCCTGCAGGCGATGGAATGCATCGTGGTGCAGGACCTGTTCCTGAACGAAACGGCCAAGTACGCGCACGTGTTCCTGCCCGGTTCCTCCTTCCTGGAAAAGGATGGCACCTTCACCAACGCCGAGCGCCGCATCTCGCGCGTGCGCAAGGTGATGCCGGCCAAGGCCGGCAAGTCCGACTGGGAAGTCACGGTGGCCCTGGCCGAAGCGCTGGGTTACCCGATGCCTTACAATCATCCCTCGGAAATCATGGACGAGATCGCCGCCCTGACCCCCAGCTTCCATGGCGTGAGCTACGACAAGCTGGAAAAACTGGGCAGCATCCAGTGGCCCTGCAACGAAGCGGCACCGGAAGGCACGCCCATCATGCACGTCGGCAGCTTCATCCGTGGCAAGGGCAAGTTCATCAACACGCAATACTTCGCCACCGACGAGAAGGTGACCCAGCGTTATCCGCTGATCCTGACCACCGGTCGCATCCTGTCGCAGTACAACGTGGGCGCGCAGACGCGCCGCACCGAGAACTCGCAATGGCATAGTGAAGACCGGCTGGAAATCCACCCGCACGATGCCGAGGATCGCGGCATCCGCGAGGGTGACTGGGTCGGCGTGGAGTCGCGGGCCGGCCAGACGGTGTTGCGCGCCACGGTGACCGAGAACGTGCAGCCGGGCGTGGTCTACACCACCTTCCACTTCCCGGAGTCCGGCGCCAATGTGATCACCACCGACAACTCCGACTGGGCCACCAACTGCCCCGAGTACAAGGTGACGGCGGTGCAGGTCTTGCCGGTATCGCAGCCGTCGGAATGGCAGCAGCACTACGAGCGCTTCAACCGCGAGCAGCTGGATTTGCTCAAGGGAGACAGGCAGGCTGCCCCGCAGGCCGAACCACTGGTGACCAAGTAAGCAGCGCAGCGATGGCGGGCTCGCGCTGCCATGATTGTTTCAGATGTGCAGACGAGCCCAACCCAAATCGCGCAGGACAGCATGAACACACGCAACAGCAGCAACCCCAGCAGCCCCAGCAGCCCCAGTATCGATGAAACCACCGGCGAGTACGCCACCTTTGCCCGCGTCCAGGTGGATCGCTGGCGGGATGGACAGCGTGAGACGGTGGAAGACGTGGTGGCCGAAGAGGTCCCCATCGCACTGGAGTACAACGGCATTTCGCACGCGGTGATGATGGCCACGCCCGCCGACCTGGAAGATTTCGCATTGGGTTTTTCGCTCACCGAAGGCATCCTTGCCAGCCCGGGCGAAATGTACGAATGCGACATCGTCCCCGGTTGCGAAGGGGTGCAGGTACAGATGCGCATCGCCACGGAGCGCTTCGTGGCGTTGAAGGAAAAGCGTCGCAACCTGACCGGCCGTACCGGTTGCGGTCTGTGCGGCGCCGAGACGCTGGAGCAGGCGGTACGCCATCCGCAGGCAGTACAGGGTGGCGCCGGCTTTATGGTGGCGCAGGTGCATGCCGCCTTCGAGCAGATGCAGGCCGGCCAGCAACTGCAGCAGGCCACCGGTGCCACCCATGCGGCGGCATGGATGGATGCAGCGGGTCGTATCGTGCTGGTGCGGGAGGATGTCGGCCGCCACAATGCGCTGGACAAGCTGATCGGCGCACTGGCCGAAGAGAAGACCGATTTCTCGCAGGGTGCGGCCATCATCACCAGCCGCGCCAGCTACGAGATGGTGCAGAAGGCGGCCACGGTCGGCATCGGCTTCATCGCCGCCGTCTCGGCCCCGACGGCACTGGCCATCCGACTGGCTGAGGAAACCGATGTCACGCTGCTGGGCTTTGTGCGCAAGCAGGGCCACGTGGTGTATGCGCGCCCGCATCGTCTGCGTTGAACCGTCCGCGCCGGGCTGCATGCCCGGGCGAACCGATTGAACAATATTGCAGGAGGAGACTCATGAATACCGAACACCTGGTCAAGATGGCCAACCAGATTGGCAGTTTCTTTTCCACCATGCCGGACCGCGACCAGGCCATGGCCGACCTCGCCAGCCATCTCAAGCGTTTCTGGGAACCGCGCATGCGCAAGGCTTTCCTGGAGCATATCGACAAGACGCAAGGGGAGGGCGTGGATGCCATCGTGCTGGAGGCGGTGAATCGGCATCTGCAGCAGTTGGCTGCCTGATTCCCGTTGAGGCCATGGTGCCGATGTCTGCATGGTATCGGTGCCAGTGCTCCGATAAGCGCCGTCCGCCCCTGTGTCGGACGGCGTTTTCATTTCCCGTTCACGCCGCCAGCGCCGCTTCCGCCACCTCCGCTGCAATCCGGTGGAACCTGCGCCCGAAATAGGCCAGGCCATCTTCTGCGGTCGAGGCCAGGCGGATGTGTCGCACTTCCACGAACAGCACGCTGTGGGTACCGGCCTGTTGCTGCAGCACGATATCCCCCTCCAGCACCGCCAGGGCATCGGGCAGGACCGGCTGGCCGTAGTCGCCGGTGATCCACTGCACCTGGCTCATCCGTTCTTCGGGCGCCACGCCGGTCATACCGGCGATCATGCGCGCCAGTTCTTCCTGGTGCGCGGCCAGGATGTTGATGCACAGGCGACCGTTGCCCACCAGGGTCGCGTGCGCGGCACTCTTGACGTTGATGCACACCAGCACGGTAGCCGGATCGTCCGAGACCGAGCTGACCGCGCTCACGGTCATCGCCGCGCGTCCGGCGGGGCCGTCGGTGGTGATGATGTTGACGGCCGCCGACAGGCGCGCCATGGCATCGCGAAAGTCTTTCTTCATGGTATGTCCATCCAAAAAAGAGATGACATCCGGCACAAGGCTTCGTTATCCTTTGCGCAATCTGCGGCAAGGGTCGGGCGGACGTCGATCAGCAGGTGAGAGGGAGAACGCATCGCTTGGCAAAGCCTGCGTCCTGGGATGAACAATAGACCCTGAGCAAATCAAGGGTCAAATGATTGTCTGGAATGTTCGGCATGAAGCAAATGAATATCGGTGCAGTGGACCTGAACCTGCTCAAGACTTTCATCGTCATCTGGGAGCTGCGCAGCCTCACCGCCGCCGCCGATCGCCTGCACCTGACGCAACCGGCGGTGAGCCATGCGCTGCGCCGCCTGCGCGAGATGTTCGACGATCCTCTGTTCGTGCGCAGTACCACCTCCATGGTGCCCACCGAGACGGCGATCCGCCTGCACGAACCGATTGCCCGTGCCCTGGGCATCATCCACGAGGCCCTGCACACCCATTCCAGTTTTGATCCGGCCACGGCCACGCGCAGCTTCCATCTGGTGATGTCGGACATGTCCTGTAGCCACGTGCTGCCGCTGCTGATGGAAGAGCTGGCCCATGCGGCACCGCATGTCTCCATCGAGGTGCAGCAGATGGCCATGGAAAACCTGGGCGCGGCCATGCGCAACGGCGACATCGACCTGGCCTTTGGTTACCTGCCGGGCTTGCCGGAGGATTGCCAGAGCCAGCTGGTGCTCAATGACGACTACATCTGCATGTTGCGCAAGGAACATCCGATGGTGGGGCAGGCCCTGACCATGGAAAACCTGCTGCAGCTGCGCTACGTCTATACCAACACCAATACCACCGGCCACCAGCTGGCCGAGGATGTGTTGCGCAATGCCGGTGTGAAGCGCGACTTCGCGCTGCGCATGCCGCATTTCACGGTGGCACCGGAGATCGTGCGCCATACCGACCTGGCGCTGTTCCTGCCACGCAGCATCGCCGAGCGCCACAATCTGGACGGCGCCTTCGTGCTGCTGGACCTGCCGCTGGAGATGCCACGCATTCCGGTGAGTCTCTATACCCACACCCGTTTCTCGGCCGACTCGGGTATCCAGTGGCTGCGCAGCCTGTTGATCGAAATGTTCGGGCGCGAAGAGATCGCGCCGTGATGCTTCGCTGAGCCCTGCCCACGGCAGCGGATGACTGCCGCAAATACAGGCCATCAGCGGCGCGGATTTGACCATGCAGCTGCCTGCAACGACACTGCAGGCTGTTCATTTTTCTGCCCCTGCCAGCCCGTGCGCGCCATTGTCTATCACCGTTACGGACCGCCGTCCGTGCTCGAACCGAGCGATCTCGATGAACTTCCCCTGGCGCCTGACCAGGTGCAGGTGGCCATGCAGGCGGCCGGCGTGGCGCCGGTCGATACCAAGCTGCGTGCCGGCCTGCTGCAGCATCTGCTGCCGCTGAACCTGCCCAAGGTTCCCGGTCGGGACGGGGCCGGGGTGATCACGGCCATCGGTGCCGAGGTGCAGGGCTTGCAGGTGGGTGACGAGGTCTGCGTCATGCCCGGCATGCTGGGGCGTGGCACCACCCTGGAGTGCGCCGTGCTGCCGCAGCAGCAGGTGGTGTGCAAGCCGGCCAGTTTGTCGATGCAGGAAGGTGCGGCCTTGTTGCAGCCGGGGGCGAGTGCCTGGATTCCGCTGCTGCGCACGGCACGCATCCAGCCCGGCATGCGGGTGCTGATCCACGCCGGCTCCGGTGCGGTGGGTAGCTTGATGGTGCAGTTGGCGGCGCATCTGGGCGCCGATGTGACGGCGACCTGTCGCAGCAGCAACGTCGATTACGTGGCTGGCCTGGGCGCCAGGCAGGTGATTGCCTATGACCGTGACGACTTTTCTGCTGTGCCTGAACAGGATGTGGTGATCGACCTGGTCGGCGGCGCCACCCATGATCGTTCCTACCCGCTGCTGCGGCGTGGCGGTCATCTGGTGTGGCTGGTGGCGGCACCCATCCGCGACAGGGGCAGCGAGTTCGGCGTGACCGTCACCCGCTCCCTGATCGAGGAAGACCAGCAGGTCCTGCAGCAGGTGGTGGACCTGGCCGCGCAAGGCGTGTGGCGTCCGGCCATCAGTGCGGTGCTGCCCATGGCGGAGATCGCCCGGGCACACCAGATGCTGGAAGAGGGCGTGGTGACGCGAGGGCGGTTGGTGCTGGCGATCCGCTGAGTCGGCCCGGACATCTCCATGGGAGCGGTCGGCGGCATCGCCATAATGCAGGCACAATGGCGCGGTCCGGCGGTTGACGCTCCCGTTCCCCGCCGTTGATCCATCCCCCCTTCAGGAGAGATTCATGTCGATCGCAGTCACCGGCGACGTTCCCTACTACGCCGTCATCTTCACTTCCTTGCGTACGCCCGGCGACCATGGCTATGGCCGCATGGCCGAGACCATGGTCGAGGCGGCATCGCGTCAGCCGGGCTTCCTGGGCGTGGAGTCGGCGCGGGAAGAGGTCGGCATCACGGTCTCCTACTGGCAGAGCCTGGAGGCCATCGCCGCCTGGAAACGCGATCTCGATCACCTGATGGCCCAGCGCCTAGGGCGGGAGCAGTGGTACCAGGCCTATCGCACGCGCATCTGCAAGGTCGAGCGCGATTACGGGTTTGTGCGGGATTAAGCTGCGGATGGAGCAGCACGCTGCTCAGCAATGCTGTTGCAGGAATTCCATCACCGCCTGCGCAAAGCGGGCGGGAATCTGGTCCGGCATGGGGACCATGCCTTCGTCCAGCGTCTGCAGGCGGCTGCCATCGATGGCAGCGGCGATAGGGTCGGCATAGGGTGCGGCATGCGGGTCGCGGCCGGCGCGCAGTACCAGCGTGGGTGCGCGCACGTGGCCGATGCGCTCTTCCATGTGGTAATTGCGCACCACGATGTGGCCGTGCGAGGCCATGGCACCAGCCTTGATGGCGTCGCCGATGAAACGCGTGAGCAGGTCGGTATCGCCCTCGGGATAGAAGGGCTGCCGGCGCTGCCACAGTTCTTGCAGGTGGCTGCCGTCGGCGCGGACGTCCACGTCGTCGATGCTGCGCTTGCCGGCGTGCGCGGTGCGGCGCGCTGCATCGTTGAAAGGGCAGGAGGACAGCACCAGCGCCGCCACCCGCTGCGGTGCCGCAGCCGCCATTTCCATGGCGGTGACGGCGCCGGTGTGGTGGCCCACGACGGCCGCCTTCTGCAATCCCAGTCCATCCATCACTTCCAGCGCCAGTTGCACCCAGCGTTCAATGCTGTGTTGTTCCAGCGGCAGCTTGCAGGAGTCGCCGAAGCCGATGGTATCGATGGCAATGGCATGAAAGCCCTGCCCCAGCAGCGGCAGCACCTCCCTGAATTCATCCCAGGAACGCGGAGTCTGGTGCAGCAACAGCACCGGAAAACCCGCCCCTGCACTGGCAACGTGAAGCGGGCCAGCGCTGGTGTCGATGAACTGGCGGCGAATGGGAGAGAGGGCGGGCTGCATCAGGCGCGTCTTTCAGGGAATAAAATAAACGATATAAAAAATTATTCCTTCATCAGTACCGAATAGGTCGGCACAGTGTTGGCCCAGCCTGAGGTCAGCGGCGCCACGAACACATTCTCGGTGCGGGTGCGGGCGATCTTCCAGACGCCATCGACCTTCTTGAACAGGTTGTTGAGCCGGCTGGAGCGCAGCAGCGAGGAACCGTCGCCGAAAATCCAGGGCTGGCAATGGACCCACTGGCCATCGGCATGGGTGCATTCGGCGTTGACGTGGATCTGTTCCGAGGTGAGGTAGTGCACGTTCAAGAGCAGTTCGGGGTCTTTCTTCTGGCCCCAGAAGGCCTGGAAGTGCTTGCGGATGGCGTCCTTGCCGACGGCCTGGCCGAACTGGCCTTCGTAGTAGGCGCCCACGCCTTCCCAGATGGCATCCTCGGCGTAGAGTTCGAGGATCTTCTCGATGCGCTCGGCGTCGTCGGCCACCGGTTCGGGGCAGGGGGTGTCGCACAGGAACATGTAGCGTGCCTGGATGCGACGGATGTCGGCTTCGGCTTCGAGCACGTCGAGACGGCGTTTGAGTTGCAGGATTTCCTGGCTGATGTCGGTCATGGTGGGAGGTCTCTGGTTGTTATGGAAAAGCCACCGTACACGCATACACGTACGGTGGGTGCCGACGATGAGCGCAGCGCTGCATCGTCGGCGGGACTTGCGGCGGCTTGCGCCTTACAGATAGCGCGCCAGCAGCTTGCGGGTGGCCACGCGCAGGACGCGGTCGAACAGGTAGCCCAGCAGGCCCAGGGCGATGATGCCCACGAACACCCATTCGGTACGGCTGAAGTTGCGTGCCGTCCAGATCAGCGCGCCCAGGCCTTCGCGGGCCGAGACGATTTCCGCCGAGACCACGGTCAGGAAGGAATTGCCCATGGCGATGCGGGCCCCGGTGACCATGAAGGGTACGGTCGAGGGCAGGATCACGGTGGTCAGGATCTTCCATTGTCCGGCACCCAGCGAGGCCGCGGCGCGCAGGCGCAGCGGGTTCACCGCCTGGACCCCGGCAATGGTGTTCAGGGTGACGATGAAGACGGTGGTATAGAAGATCAGTGCGATTTTCGACAATTCGCCCGGGCCAAGCCAGATCACGGCCAGGGTGACGAAGGCGATCGGCGGGATGAAACGGAAGAACTCGATATAGGGATCGAGCAGTTGTCGTACCGTTTCGAAGCGGCCCATGAAGATGCCCAGCGGCACGCCGATCACCACGCCTGCGCCCCAGCCGGCCAGGATGCGGCCGGAGGAGGCCAGCACCGACTGTTGCAGGGTGCCGTCGCTGATCAGTTCCAGCGCGGCGGCCCAGGTCATCGAGACCGAGGGCAGGAACAGTGGCGAGGTGGTCATCGAGACCAGTTGCCACAGGACCAGACCACCGACGATGGCAATCACCGAAATCAGGAAAGGACGGGCTGCTTTCATACGACGCCCCAGGTTGGATGGCATGGCCGACTCTTGTGCCGTCGGGGTGGCTGTCTGCGAGAGCTGCGTCATTTCACTAATTCCTCTTCGATCAATCCTTGGGCGCGCAGTACGCGGTTCACTTCGGCGCCGATATCGTCGCGGATGCGGGCGTACAGTGCCATGCAGGCCGGATCGGCCGGATCGCGTGGATGCGGCAGGTCGATGGTTTCGATGGTCTTGATATGGGCACGCGGGCCGGCGGTCATGGTCACCACACGGTCGGCCAGGAGGATGGCTTCCCAGATGTCGTGGGTGACGAAGACGATAGTGCAGCCGGTACTCTTCCAGATGCGGTCCAGTTCGCTTTGCAGCACTTCGCGGGTCTGCGCATCGAGGGCGCCGAAGGGCTCATCCATCAGCACCACCGAAGGCTCGTTGACCAGCACCCGGGCGATCTGGGCGCGCTGGCGCATGCCCCCCGACAGTTCGGCGGGAAACTTGTCGATGGCATGCTTCAGGCCCACCAGCGAGACGTAGCGCTCGGCGGCCGAACGTCGTTCGGCCGCCGGCACGCTGCGCAGCTTGAGGCCGTATTCGACGTTCTCGCGCACGCTCAGCCAGGGAAACAGCGCTTCCGAGGACTGGAACACCACGCCGCGATCCAGCCCCGGTCCCTTGACGCGCTTGCCATCGATACTGATCTCGCCGGCCACGTCCTGGAACCCGGCAATGGCATTGAGCAGCGTGGACTTGCCGCAGCCCGACGGACCCAGCAGACAGACGAATTCACCGGCGCGGATATCGAGGTCGATGCCGGCCATGATTTCATTGTTGCCGATGGTCAGGCCGACCCGCTTGATGGAAACAGAGGATCCATGTGCCATGACTTACCCCTTGTAGAAGCCGCGCTGCAGTACCTTGCTCATGTCCAACGGCGCCTTGATGGCCTGCTTGGAGAGCAGGAAGTCGCCGATGGCGTTGGCGGTCTTGAGATCGGTATCGGTGAAGTCGCGCACCACCGGTTCCATGTCCTTGAGCGAGTTCAGCGTCTGCGGCACCGGGATGCGGGTCACGGCCTGCACCGATTGCGCCGCGCGTGGTGGGTCCTTGCGGGTGATCTCGGCCGCTTCGGCCAGGGCCTTGAGAATATTGCCGGCCACTTCCTTGTTGGCGGCCAGCCAGCCGGCGGTGGCCGAGAGCCACAGCGTGCTGGTATAGCCGACGTCGCCACAGGTCATGAGCACATGGCCGCCCTGTTGCACGCCCAGTGTGGGCCACGGTTCCCAGACGAAGTAGGCGTCGATGTCGCCGCGCGCCAGCAGGGCAGGGAGCTCCGGCGGGCCGGAGCGTACCATCTCGATCTTGCTGGCGTCGAGCTTGAGTTGCTTGATGGTCAGGCCGGTGACGTATTCCGAGACCGAGCCGGCGACGATGCCGAACTTCCTGATCTTGTCGGCCGAGGCGATTTCCTTGCGGGCCACCAGCTTGAGGTAGGTCTTGGACTGGTAGGTCACCGCCAGCGGACGCAACTCGGCGCGCGACAGGCGCACGATGTGCGTGGGTTCGCCGGCGCAGCCCAGGTTGACCTGGTTGGCCACCAGCGCGTTGAGCGCCTCGCCGCCATCGGTGTAGGACTGCACCGTGACATTGGGGGCGCCGTGCTTGGCGAAGAGCTTCTCGTTGGCCGCCACGAAGAAGGCTGTGAACACGGGATCGGCGCCGACGCCGATGGTGACGGGGGCTCCCTGTGCCAGGGCTGGCAGGGCAGGGGCGGCCCCTGCGGCGAGCATCGAAGCGGCGCCGAGCAGAAGCTTGCGGCGTTGTGGCGAGACGGTGGAGTGGGTCACGAGCTTGGTCCTCTTTGTAAGGTGGGTGAAACGCCAGTGGAGTTGGCAGGCACAGCAGTAACAAAGGCAAAAACGTCACGGATGCTTGCGGCGGCGAGCGATGCGCAGGCAAGACTTGAGAAGGGAATGCGCCTTAGCGCTTGATCCCCAGCTTTGCAAAAAACGCGCCAGCGCTTTCGTAGTTCAGTTCCGATAGTGCTGCGTGCTGGGTGACCACCATCGCGTCGCGCACGATGCGTTGCATGCGGTGGGTGCGCTGGATGGCCGCCATGCCGGCCGCCTGGTAGGCGTCGTTGACCACTTCCATCGAGACCCGGGCGGCATAGGTGGCGGAGAGCTTGAGCATCATGTCGATCTCTTCGGTGATGGGATTGCCGGCCACGATCTGTTCCCAGGCCTGTTCGCAGGCGTCGTAGAAGAACATGCGGGCGCTGCGCCACTTGGCTTCGGATAGGCCCAGCTTGATCTTGTAGTAGGCGCGGTCGGCCAGTCGCAGTGCGCCGGGCATGATCTTGGCGCCGCCGGCCATGTCGGTGACGATGTCCAGCGCGGCGCGGGCCAGGCCGATGTTGACGGCGGCATGCACCTCGGCCTGGTAGGCCAGTGCCGGGTAGCGATACAGGGGTTCATCGATCAGGCCGGCGGCGCCGCGTGCGCAGGTCCATTCATGGGCGACGAACTTGTCCTTGAGGCGGGTGTCGTGGCTGCCGGTGCCTTGCATGCCGACCACGTTCCAGTTGTCGATGATCTCCACTTCCTGTGCCGGCATGACGGCCATGAGCGCCGGTTTTTGCGTGCCGTCATCGGCACCGGTGTTGTCCTTGATGCCCACGCCGATCCAGTCGGCGCCCTTGCAGCCGCTGGCGAAGTGCCAGCGTCCGGTGATTTCCCAGCCGCCGGGGACGGCCTTGGCTTCCTGCAGCGGATAGAGGCCGCCGGCATAGACCTGGTCGGGACCATCGGCGTAGATCTTGCGTTGTGTTTCAATCGGCAGGGCGGCCAGATAGGTGTTGGCCGAACCGAAGGCGGCGACCCAGCCGGCCGAGCCATCGGCCTTGGAGATGCGCTCGACCATGGCCAGGAAGGCCGCCGGTGCCAGGGCCTCACCGCCGAACTTGCGCGGCGTGCCGCTACGGAAGATGCCGGCCTTCTTCATCGTCGCGACGATGTCGCGCGGCACGTGGCCGAGCTGGTCGAATTCATCCCGACGGGCGGTCACTTCCTCGATGAGGACATCCATTTCGGGGGAGTCCGCATGCGGCGGCGCGGCGGTGACGACTTTCTTCTGGACGGGATAAACATCGAGCGTAATCGAATTCATG
Organism: Herbaspirillum sp. AP02; assembly: GCF_015767275.1. Lineage (GTDB taxonomy): Bacteria > Pseudomonadota > Gammaproteobacteria > Burkholderiales > Burkholderiaceae_D > Herbaspirillum. The sequence goes on along the minus strand of NZ_JADWMY010000001.1, from coordinate 1,274,382 downwards.
GCACACCACTTTGGTTGAAAGAAGGTAGCTGAGTGTCATCCTCGGTCAAAGCAGGGTCAAATTCTATTTAGGAATTGTCCCAATGAATATTAGTAATAATGAGTAGAGCGCTCCGTAATCGCGCACGGCGCCTCCGGGCGGTGCACTTGCATGAGGCGAAAAGCCGCTTCAGTCAAGGGTTTGCGGCCAGTCATGCACCAAACGCGAGAGCGCTGGCGGCACGCCGGGCAAATCATTTACGTTATTTATGGAGCTAATCCGCCGTGCGGATTTGCCTTGGGCGGGAGAGGCTGACTACCATCAGGGCCGAGATTGAAATGAACGTCGTTCAGTTTCGTCATAGGCTCCTTCTGGCCTTCTTTTCAGGCGGACTTCGCGAGGAGTTCGCCTGCTTTCTTTTCGGGCCGTTGCACGGTCCTGGGGATGTCTACTCTCTTTTCGCTAGATATCGATTCAGGCTGCCAGCGCGGCGTGAAACCATGTTGCCCTCCCAGCCGGTGTGTTATCGCGTTGGGCTAACTTCTGCGAATTTCTTCTGAGTTATGGCGATCTTAAGCAGAAGTTGTTAAACCAATTCCTATTTGCGATAGATTCTCATTCTTCATGAAAATGACGGCTACGCCAGCGATGCTCTCGCCTCAGATGTCCTTTTGAAGTAGGCATACATCCTTCCGACTTCGTAGGTCATTCCAAGTGCATACGCGCCAATTTTCTGCCTTGCCTGATGGTATGCAAGCGCTTTCCTCGCCCGAGACAAGCAGTCGCGCGGCGGACTTGGATGCAGGGGTGGCGTGCGCCAAGCATTTTCTGATCGGAATAATTTCACTTTGTTTTCGGCTTTCGTGTTTGACCTGCTGCTTGTAGAACTCAGCTACGGCTTTGATGTGATTAACCGGATGCCGTTACCAGAGATGCCTCGAACTTAATCGAAGGGGTGTTGCGTGATTGACTTGAAGTATGTGAGTAAGAAATTTTTTAAATTGTTCATCGTTGTGGTTGCAACATTGGGGGAGGGCATGGCTACAGAAAGAATACATCTACAAGAAGATAACGAGGGGACAGCATGGGCGATGGTGGCGCGCCGTGACTTGGCCTTCATGCGCCAAGCGATCGACTCTGCGCATCCCGCCATACTGGATAGGAGCGATACCGACTTTCATGCTTGGCTGGACGATGGATATGCTCAAGCTCAGGCGCTGGCCGCAACGGCATCCAATGAACGCCAAGCATTGGCTGCCTTGCGTTTTTATGCGGTGGGCTTCAGGGATGGGCATCTCGTGGTGGCGCCAGACCCAGAGCACCTGGGAAAAATTTCTTGGGCGGGATGGATTACGCAGGAGCGCGATGGTGATTTCTTCGTCGCGGAGCGGGCACGTCATTGGCCGGTTGCCTTGCCGCCTGTAGGCGCAAAAATACTGGAATGTGATGGCCTGGCAGTTTCAACACTTGTCAGAGAACACATCCTGCCATTTACGGATCGCCGCATTTTTTTGCCGAGTGTGCGGCGTAAGTTGGCCGCACATTTAACGCTGGAGATTCCGTTCGAGCCGTTATGGAAGTCTAAACGTAGCCAGTCGTGCTTGGCCGAGATGCCCGATGGAAGACACGCACGTTTCAGCATGCTCTGGCGCAAGGGAGACGAAGGCTTCCGGCGTGCATATGGAATGTTGAGCCATCCCCAAAGGTTGCATGCCATGGGCGGGGGCGTTTACTGGATCAATGTTTCTGATTTCCAGTTAGATCAATCTGGACTTGCTCAACTCGAACTCCTGCTGGAGCAGATTCGGCAGCTCGATACTGCAGATGTGGTTGTTCTGGATACGCGAGGCAATAATGGAGGCAATAGCGGTATAGGTGATCGTATCCTGCGTGCACTATTGAAACAGGATATACCGCCCGAGCCAGAGGGTGTCAGTGCTTCATGGCGGGTGTCAGACATTGCAATCAACACCTTGCAAGCGCATGTTGATCGCTTTCGAACGCTTGAAGGTGAGACAGGTCCCGATTTTCGATCCATTAGTAAGCTACTTGCGAAGATGCGGGAAGCACATGCTCGTGGCCTCAATTGGCTCGAGGACGAGTATACGGGCGCCCTCAGCGAGCAGGGCTTGCCTTTTAGGGGGCGAGTAGGACTGGTCACGGACGCGTTTTGTGCGAGTGCCTGCCTCGATTTCGCCGATGCCGTATTGCGTATTCCAGGCGCGTTACATTTTGGTGAGTCGACTAGCGCCGATACCAATTATCTTGACGTTACCCAATTGCACTTGCCTAGCGGATTGATGATGTGGTTGCCGTTGAAGGTATATCGCGGGCGAGCTCGGCGCAGTAATGAGGCCCTGGTTCCGCATTTCATCTATGCCGGAGACATGGACGATACGGCAAGTCTGCAACGGTGGGTACTGGAGCACATGCGAAAGTAAGGATGTGATATTGCGGTCCAGCTGCAATCTACCGAGATCGCATGCATTGGATTCCTGCCAAGATTGAAATGACCGTCACTTTGTTTCGTCATCGGCGCCATCGAAATTTTTTTCAGGCGGACTTCGCAAGGAGTCTGCCTGTTTTCTTTCTGGTTGTCTTTCCGCTGAGAATGCGGGTGGAGTGACTTCCTGTTTGCTCTTCTTCGATTTCCCGTCCCACGCTCATCGCCAGTAGGCGTCGTTGCAGCCGGATTCCCCAATCATGCGCAACTGATATTGCAGCGGCTCGCGCTTGAGGATGTCGGTACGCAATATGGACACTGACCTGCCGGAAAGACGCAAGGTCCTGGTGAGAGTATCGAACTCGCTCGCAGCCAGCGCACGGACGCCGCAGGCGGCGTAGAGCCTGGCTTCATCGGTGGCGCTGTCGTCATCGAGCATGCGCCGGAAATCTTCCAGCGCGGTGGGGTTTTGCAGGATGCGGCGATAACGTTGCTCGCTTTCGCTGATGTGGCCGATGAAGCCGACCTGGCCTATGGCGAAGACCGAGGTCTGTTTCAAAGCACGGATATCGTCTTCCAGCGGACCAGTGGGCCATGCCGGAGCCGTCGTGGCGATGCTGACAAATGATAGGGACAATGACAGAAGCAGGTGCGGTCTCATTGGTCTTCTTTTCCTTGATTGTCTGGGGCGGGTGAGTGCGCATGATGACGCGACCTTGCGCATCAATCGATCTACCCCAGGCATCACGTTAAAAAAGTACAGTTTCTTCAAACAATATGTAGAACGAAAAAACGGCCGCTCTTATCAAGCGGCCGTCTTCAATGCGCGGGAATGGATAACGGTCTTAGTACCGATACCCCAGCGTCAGCATCACGGTCCGATCATCCCCCAGCGCCACCGCCTTCGCCAGGCCGCCGGCATAGTAGTGGGTGTTGAAGATGTTCTTCACGTTCAGCGCGGCGCGCCAGCGTTCGGCGTTGTAGGCTACGCCGGCATCGGTGAGGACGTAGCCGGGGAGGGTGTAGCCGTTGGTGCGCATCATGCTCTGGCCATGCACTCCGCCATTCAATTCCCAACCACTGAGTTCGCCCTTGAGGCGGTAGCGGGCGCTGGCGGTGAAGTTGTGGCGCGGGACGTTGTCCAGCCACTGGCCGACCGTGGTGCTGCGTTGTCCGCCGTCGTCGGTGACGATGGCAGCAGTGTAGGAATAACCGGCATTCAGGCTCAGGCCGTTGCGCAGGTCGGAGGTGATGCTGATCTCGCCGCCTTGCGAACGTTGTTCGCCCACCGCGATGTTGAAGCCGGTATTGACCGGATCGCTCACCAGCACGTTGCGACGGCGCAGGTCGAATACGGCGACGTTGAGGCTGGTGCGGCCTTCGTCGAGATCGAACTTCACGCCTGCTTCCCATTGCTTGCCGGTCTCGGGCTCGAAGGTGCCGCCGCTGACATCGGTGCCGCTGTTGGGATAGAACGAGGTGGCATAGCTGATGTAGGGGCGCACGCCCTGCAGTACCTCGACCATCAGCGCAGCCGAGCCGGTGGTGGCGCTGGACGGGTTGTCGGTGTGGGTGCCGGTGCGCTGGTTGGTGGAATAGGTGGAGGCGTTGTCGTAGCGCAGTCCGGTCAGCAGTTGCCAGCGCTGGCCGAAGCTGATCTTGTCGCGTGCATACAGGCCGGTGTCGCGCACCGTGGTGGAGGTGTTGGTGGTGGCCGCAGTGGGGCAGGTCATGCGCGCGCCATAGACCGGGTTATACACATTGAGCGCAGCAATGCTGCAGGTGTAGGACAGGTTGTCTTCGCGGGAATTCAGGTAGTCCGTGCCGAGGGTGATCTCGTGCTTGCCCAGCACGGTGTTGAAGCTGCGCTGTACGTTGGTGTCCATCGTGAAGGTCTGGCCTTCGAAGGTCTGGTCGGTGGCCTGGCGGGTGAGGTTGCGGCTGGTGCTGGCGAGCGCGTTGTTGGTGATGACCTGTCCGCTCATCTCGAACTGCTGGTAGCGCACATTGTTGTTGAGCGTCCAGCCATCGTCGAAGCGGTGTGTCAGGGCATAGCCGATGCGGGTCTCGTTGGCGGCATAGGGGCGCGCACCCGGTTCGCCGATGAAGAGGCTGCGCGGCAGGGCGCCGTTGACGTTGGAGTTGATCGAACCGGACAGCGGCAGGCCTTGCTGGCGCACGTAGTTGCGTTCCTGGTAGCTGGTCAGGATGGTGAAGTCGGTGCGCGCACCCAGGTCCAGCGAGAGCGAAGGAGCGATGTAGCGGTTCTTGAACCAGACGTGGTCGGTAGCATCGTCCGAATTGGAAATCAGGCCATTGATGCGGAAGGCCTGCTTGCCGTTCTCCGACAGCGATTTGTTGAGATCCACCGTGGTCTGGTAGAAGTTGTGGCTGCCTGCGGTCACGTCGACGTTGGCGAAGTCCGTCCCCTGCGGGCGCTTGCTGACCATGTTGACCAGCCCGCCCGGCAGCACCAGGCCATAGAGCAGGGAGCCCGGTCCCTTGAGCACTTCCACCTGCTGCAGCCCGAACAGCTGCTCGGCCACGCGCGAGCTGGCGGTGGTGCGCAAGCCATCCAGGTAGAGCGAATCGGAGGCGACCTGGCCGCGGATGATCAGGTCGTCCCAGCCGCGTCGGCCATATTGCTGCGCCACCACGCCGGGGACGTTTTCCAGGGCGTCGGCCAGGGACACGGCTTGCTGGCTGTCCAGCATGGCGCGGGTGACCACGGAGACCGACTGCGGGGTCTGCGACAGTGGGGTGTCGGATTTGTTGACCTGGGTCCGCGTGGCCTTGAACTGGGTGTCGTTCACGCCGTCGGCAACCACGTCCACCGTGGGCAGTTGAGATGTTGCGGTAGTGGCGGTGTCATTTGGGGCCGTGACCGGGGCGACAGTCTGGGCGTAGGCACCAGCAGATGAGAATGCGAGCAGGACGGCGAGGGCGCCAGGTGAAAGCAAAGGCATATTTTCTGATAATAATGAGAATAATTATTATTCATGATATCTCATCTGTGTGCGAAGCAATAGACTTTTCCGGTCTGGAACAAGTTGGCCGTGCAGGCCTTGGTGGAACACAGGCAATGCAGTGCAGCATGGGCAAGGGTTTGCAAGGGAGAGAAGGGGCGCGGCGAGCGTTGCAATTCCGCAGCCCGCTTTTGCTGGCAGGAAATGCGGGGCGAACTTCATCTCGGTCCGTCAAATTTTTCATGTGAAATTGGTTTGACCGGAGCAATTGTCACTGCTATCTTGGAACCGGTTCCAAAAGATTCAAATAAATGAGCAGCCCGGAACCTGAAGCACAAATCAACCCACGCAGTACAACGATTTGGCGGGCAACAGTGAGACAAAGCATCAAGACCGGCACCGACCGGGTCACCATCGCAGAGGTTGCGCAGGAGGCCGGGGTGTCCAAGACCAGCGTATCGCGTTACCTGGGCGGCGAGTTCGACGCGCTGTCGGTGCGACTGCGCGACCAGATCGGCAAGACCATTGCGCGCCTGGGCTATCAGCCCAGCCAGATGGCGCGTGGTCTCAAAGGCGGACGGACGCGGCTCATCGGCATGCTGGTGGCCGATATCCTCAATCCCTATTCGGTGGCGGTGCTGCATGGCGCCGAGGCGGCCTGCCAGAAGCATGGCTATACGCTCATGCTGTGCAACACCGGTAACGACGAGGCTCGCGAGAAGCAATCGCTGGCGGCACTGCATTCCTACAGCGTGGAAGGCCTGCTGTTCAATACTCAGGGGCGCAATGTGACGCCGCTGCGTGAGCTGGGGCAGGCGGCCTTTCCGGTGGTGCTGCTGGACCGCCATGTGGAGGGTTGTGACTTCGACCTGGTGGGCCTCGATAACGTGAAGGCCGCGCAGTTGGGGACGCGCCACCTGCTGGCGCAGGGTTATACCGATATCGCGCTGGTGGTGCAGCCGCTGTATGGCGTGAGTTCGCGCCAGGGGCGGCAGGCCGGGTTCCTGCAGGCGATGTCGGAGCGGCCCGATTGCCATGGCGAGACGCTGGAAGTGGACCTGGAGCAGCCGGGCCATGTGGCCACGGTGTTGCGCGAGTTCTTCCTGCGGCGCGCGGCAGCCGGCAGCCAGGGACGGGTGGCGATCCTGGCCGGCAACGGCATGGTGTCGCTACAGATCGCGCTGGCCTTGCAGAGCATGAAGCTGCGCTTCCCCGATGACCTGGGGCTGTTGTGCTTCGATGAACTGGCCTGGTCGCCGCTGGTCGGTAGCGGCATCAGTACCATCGAACAACCGACTTACGAAATCGGCTTTACCGCCATCGAGCGCCTCTTGGTGCGTATTCAGGGCGAGCGTTCGGTGCGCATGGAACTCCTGCTGGATGGGCGACTGATCCATCGCGGGTCATCGGCCAGCCTGGACGGCCATCCAGAGCGCGCCCGGGCGGCAGGCATCAGCGAAAAAATCCACACGACGAACACGCTCCAGTACGCCACGGCTTAACGCGGCGCTGGAACCGGTACCAACGGCAGGGCGTGTATACGCGCTGCTGGTAAGACCTTAAAACAGGACGGAGGATCAAATGCCGTCGGTGTTCGTCAAGAGCAGCAATCCCGGCCTGGCGGCCGGGCCACAGACCTGGGATCGCGGGATCAAAGCAGGCAACGGTAACAAAGAGGGGCACAAGAATTCGTCCGGCGACCAGCGGGAGGGGTTCCGAGCCAAACGGACTGCCGTCACCACGGCAACTATTCAGGAGACCTACATGAGCATCAAGAAGATTTTCAACGCCAAATTCGTCGCACTGACGCTGGCAGCCGCCTGCGCGGTCGCCGGTGCCGCCAGCGCCAGCGCGCAGAGCATCGCCGAGCTGACCAAGAAGGGCAAGATCACCATCGGCGTGGTCAGCGGCACGCCGCCATTCGGTTCGGTCGATGCCAAGGGCGTACCCATCGGCTATGACGTGGATGTGGCCAACCTGATCGGCAAGTACCTGGGCCTGCCGGTGGAAATCGTGCCGCTGGTGCCGCCGGCCCGTATCCCGGCGCTGGAGTCGGGCAAGGTCGACATGCTGGCCGCGACCCTGGCGCCCACGCCTGAGCGCGCCAAGTCGGTGCTGTTCACGATCCCCTACAGCGGTTTCGAGCTGTCCATCGTTGGTCCGGTCGGTTCCAACTACAAGAAGCTGGACGACCTGGTGAAGAAGAAGGTGGGTGTCTCGCGTGGTTCGACCAACGATACCGCGCTGACCCGCCTGGCGCCTCCGGGTACCGTACTGGTGCGCTTCGAGGATGACTCCACCGTGACCCAGGCCCTGCTGTCGAACCAGGTCGATGCGATCTCGATTCCCAACACCATGGCCAATGAAATCGTGAAGTCGCGTGGCCAGGGCAAGATCGAAGTCAAGTTCCCGTACTCGGTGCAACCGAACTCGATGACCGTGCGCAAGGGTTCGTACGAACTGCAGCAGTGGCTCAACAACTTCATCTACTACGTCAAGCTCAATGGCGAACTGGATGCGATCTCGCGCAAGTGGTCCGGCCCGCTGCCGAACCTGCCGGTGTTCTGATGGCTGGTGCCGGTTGCGTCGCATTTGACGGAACCGGTCTGGCAGAAGCGGCTGCACGCAAGGCCTGGCCCTGCGGTGCAGCCTGGGTAGAACAGATCACGCGCCGGTCGGGAGGTAACCGCCGGCGCGGGTTTGTGGGAGGAGCACACGATGCATTACGATTTTCAGTTCGCGTTCATCTTCCAGCATCTTGATCAGTTGCTGGTTGGCGCGCTGCTCACCATACGCTTGAGCGCGCTGTCGATGATCTGCGGTTTGGCGGTGGGTATCTTCGGCGCCATCATTTCCATCCACGGCAGCGCGCCGGCGCGCTTTGCGGTCACGTCCTATGTGGAACTGATCCGCAGCACGCCTTTCCTGGTGCAACTGTTCATCATCTTCTTCGGCCTGCCTTCGATCGGGGTGCAGGTCGATGCCAACATTGCCGCGCTGGTGGCGATGACGGTCAACCTCGGGGCCTATTCGACCGAGATCGTGCGGGCCGGCATGATGGCCATCCATCCCTCGCAGATCGAGGCGGCGCAGGCGCTGGCCATGACGCGCGGGCAGGTGATCCGCCACGTGGTGCTCACGCCCGCGCTGGAAAAGGTCTATCCGGCCCTGGCCAGCCAGTTCACGCTGATGATGCTGGCCTCCAGTATCGTCTCGGCGATTTCGGCGGAAGAACTCACGGCCACGGCCAACCTGCTGGACGCCGAGACCTTCCGCAGCTTCGAGATCTACCTGGTGGTGATGGTGCTCTACATCCTGCTGGCATTGCTGTTCCGACTGGCCTTCTGGCTGATCGGCCTGGTGGTCTTCAAACGCCGTCGCCGTCTGGGCGTGGCGCGTCCAAGGAGAATGTAATGCTCGCCGAATTTTCCCTTGATAACTTCATCTTCCTGCTGGAAGCGGCGCAGTGGACGCTGTTGCTGTCGGTGCTGGCCTTCGTGGGCGGTGGCATCGCCGGCTTCATCGTGGCGCTGATGCGCACTTCCCATATCGGCGCGCTGCGCGTGCTCTCGACGGTCTATATCCAGATCATCCAGGGCACGCCGGTGCTGATCATCCTGTTCCTGTCCTTCTACGGGCTGGCGATCTTCGGTTACAAGCTGCCGCCGATGGTGGCGGCCACCATCGCCATGACGATCTACTCCAGCGCCTATCTGGGCGAGATCTGGCGTGGTTGCATCGAGGCCGTGCCGGTCCAGCAGTGGGAAGCCTCGACCGCGCTGGCGATGACGCGCTGGCAGCAGTTGCGCTACGTGATCCTGCCGCAGGCGGTGCGCATTTCCCTGCCGCCTACCGTGGGCTTCCTGGTGCAGATCGTCAAGAACACTTCGATCGCCTCCATCATCGGTCTGGTGGAATTGGCCCAGGCCGGCAAGCTGGTCAGCAATGCGACCTTCCAGCCCTTCCTGGTCTTCCCCATCGTGGCCGGTATCTACTTCGTTTTCTGCTATCCGCTGTCGCGCTTCAGCTTTGCCTTAGAGAGGAAATTACATGCCCATCGTTGAAATTGACAACATCACCAAGCGCTTCGGCAGCAACCAGGTGTTGAACGGCATTTCGCTGTCGGTCGAGCGCGGCCAGGTGGTGGCCATCATCGGCCGTTCCGGGTCCGGCAAGAGCACCATGCTGCGTTGTATCAACGGGCTGGAATCCATTGATGGCGGCAGCATTACGGTGGCCGGCCACAAGCTGACCAACAAGCATGAACACCTGATCGAGTTGCGCAAGGATGTGGGCATGGTGTTCCAGCATTACAATCTCTTTCCGCACCTGACCGTGGAGGAGAACATCATGCTGTCACCCCGCATCGTGAAGAAGACTGCCACCGAGACTGCCCGCGAGACCGCCATCAAGGTCTTGAAGCAGGTCGGCCTGGACCACAAGCGTGACGCCTATCCCGAGCAGCTTTCGGGTGGTCAGCAGCAGCGCGTGGCGATTGCCCGCTCGCTGGCCATGGAGCCGCAGGTGATGCTGTTCGATGAGGTGACCTCGGCGCTGGACCCGGAATTGACGGCCGAAGTGCTGAAGGTGATGGAAGAGCTGGCCCGTGGCGGCATGACCATGCTGCTGGTGACGCACGAGATGGAGTTTGCGCGCCGGGTGGCGGACCTGACGGTCTTCATGCACCAGGGCAAGGTGTGGGAGGCCCGTCCTTCCAAGGAGTTCTTCGCCGACCCGCAGACGCCGGAGGCCAAGCAGTTCATCGGCGCCGGAGCCATCAAGTGAGCCCGGTCCTGGTCGCTGCTTCGGCCTATGGCGCCGACCTGGTGCGACGGGTCGGCCATGCCGATCTGGTGCCGATGGTGGCGGCGGCCGGGGCGGCGGGTCTGGAGATACGACGCGAGCTGTTCGATGGGCCGCAGGACCTGACGGCGCTGCGTGAGCTGCTGGCGCAGCACAAGCTGTTCGCGGTGTATTCGGCACCGCTGGAGCTGTTCGGCGCCGATGGCCGTTTTGACCACGAACAGATGACCCAGGCGATGGCCGAGGCCGAAGAGGTGGGGGCGCGTTTCCTGAAGGTGTCGCTGGGGCATTTCTCGGCAGGCAGCGATCTGCAGTCGCTGTTGCGCTTCCTCTCGCACGCCCCCATCGAAGTCCTGCTGGAAAACGACCAGACTCCGCAAGGTGGCCGGCTGGAGCCCATCGTCAGCTTCCTGGCGCTGTGTACCGGCAATGGCTATGCCTTCGGCATGACCTTCGACATGGGCAACTGGCGCTGGCAGGGGGTTGATCCCGAGACCGCCGCGCGTTCACTGGCGCCGCACGTGCGTTACGTGCATTGCAAGGGCGTGCAGGAGGATCGCGGCAAGCTCAAGGCGGTGCCGCTGCAGGCGCAGGACAGCCACTGGCAGGCCATGCTGGCGCATTTCCCCACGGGCATCCTGCGGGCCATCGAATTTCCCCTGGTGGGCAGCGATCTGGAAGAGACCACGCGCCGCCATGTCGCCATGCTGGCGGCAGTCTGAGGACAACAACAATGACGATGCAACTGGATGTGGTGACCTGGGGTGAAGCCCTGGCACTGCTGGTGGCCGATGAGGTCGGCCCCTTCGAGGAAGTGGAAAAATACACGCGCCGCCTGGCCGGGGCCGAGACCAATGTGGCCATCGGGCTGGCGCGCCTGGGCCTGAAGGTGGGCTGGGCCAGCCGGGTGGGCAATGATGCCTTCGGGCGTTTCATCCGCCAGCGGGTGGCGCAGGAGGGCGTGGATGTCAGTCGTGTACTGACCGACAGTGAATTCCGTACCGCCATCCAGTTGAAGGCCAAGGCCGTGGATGGGGCCGATCCGGCCATCGAGTATTACCGCAAGGGCTCGGCGGCCAGTCATCTGTCGCTGGCTGATTTCGATGCCGACTACTTCGGCGCGGCGCGGCACTTGCATGCCACCGGCATTGCACCGGCGCTGTCGGCCAGCACCATGGCGTTTGCCCATCATGCGATGGACTTCATGCGCAACCAGGGCAAGACGATTTCCTTCGACCCCAACCTGCGGCCCATGCTATGGCCTTCGCAGGAAGTGATGGCGCAGCAGTTGAATGCGTTGGCCTTCAAGGCTGACTGGGTGTTGCCGGGCCTGGCCGAAGGCAGGATTCTGACCGGCCACTGCGAGGCGCGCGATATCGCCGCCTTCTATCTCGAACGCGGCGTGCAGATGGTGGTCATCAAGCTGGGTGCAGAAGGCGCCTACTGGCGCAATGCGCAGGGCGAGGGCAGGGTGGTCGGCGTCGCGGTCAAGGAAGTGGTCGACACCGTGGGGGCCGGTGACGGCTTTGCCGTGGGCGTGATCAGCGGCATGCTGGAAGGCTTGCCGGTGGAGCAGGCGGTGATGCGGGGCAACCGCATCGGTGCCTTCGCCATCCAGGTGGTGGGCGATATGGAAGGCCTGCCCACGCGGGCCGAGCTGGAGGCGGCTTCGGCCTAGTGCCCTCCGCCAGGTTTCAACAAACAGGAAATACGATGAAGCAGCGTGTAGTGGTCTACAAGAAATTGCCCGAAGCGTTGGCGCAGCGGCTGCAGTCGGCGTTCGACGTGAGCTGGTTCGACCGCGTCACCGAGGCCAATCGTGCCGACTTCATCGCCGCGCTCAAGACCGCGCACGGCATGATCGGGGCCAGCCTGCCAATCACCAATGCCATGCTGGAGGGCGCGCCGGAGTTGAAGATCGCCTCCACCATCTCGGTCGGGGTCGATAATTTCGACCTGGATTATTTCCGCCAGCGCGGCCTGATGCTGGCGCATACGCCCGGCGTGCTGACCGAGGCGACCGCCGACACCATCTTTGCCCTGATCCTGTCCACCGCCCGCCGGGTGGTGGAGCTGGCCGGGTACGTCAAGGCCGGTCAGTGGAAGGGCAGTATCGGCGAGGCCCAGTTCGGCGTGAACGTGCACGGCAAGACCCTAGGCCTGATCGGCATGGGACGCATCGGCAGCGCGGTGGCGCGCCGGGCGCATCATGGTTTCGGCATGCCCATCCTGTATCACAATACCCGCCCCAATCCCGAGGCCGAGCGCGAACTCGATGTGCGTTATGTCAGCAAGGAAGAGCTGCTGGCGCAGGCCGATTTCGTCTGCCTGATGCTGCCATTGACGCCCGCCACCGAGCGCATGATCGGCGCGCGCGAATTCGGGATGATGAAGCGCAGTGCCATCTTCATCAATGCCTCGCGGGGTCGTATCGTCGATGAGGCGGCGCTGATCCGGGCGCTGCAGGACAAGACCATCTACGGCGCCGGCCTGGATGTGTTCGAGGTCGAGCCGCTGCCAGTCGAGTCGCCCCTGCTGACATTGTCGAACGTGGTGGCCTTGCCCCACATCGGTTCGGCCACCCATGAAACCCGCCTGGCCATGGCCGAACTGGCCGTCACCAACCTGATTGCCGGCCTGCACGGCGAACCGGTTCCCCACCTGGCAGTCTGATCCCACGGATATTGCCCGGAGGTATGTTTCCGGGCGATTCCGCTGCATGAAGTTTTTTTCACTTATGCAGCCTTTCCTCTTCCGTTCACGTGAATCTTTGGTGTATGCTGCGAACATTAAAAAGAACGATCGTGCTAAAAAACGGTAGGCAGTTCGTTTTGCTTTTATAATCCTGCGGAAGTTTACGTTTACGTCAATTCCTTTTTGCAAGGGCCATGCGATGAAAGTATTAGTACCAGTCAAGCGCGTCGTGGATTACAACGTCAAGGTGCGCGTCAAGAGTGACGGCAGCGGCGTCGATATCGCCAACGTCAAGATGTCGATGAACCCGTTTGACGAAATCGCGGTGGAAGAAGCCGTGCGCCTCAAGGAAGGCGGCAAGGTCACCGAGGTGATCGCCGTTTCCGCCGGCGTCACCCAGTGCCAGGAAACCCTGCGCACCGCCATGGCCATTGGTGCCGATCGCGGCATCCTGGCCGAAGTCGGTGCCGATGTGGAACTGCAACCGCTGGCCGTGGCCAAGATCCTCAAGGCGCTGGCCGAGAAGGAGCAGCCGCAGCTGATCATCCTGGGCAAGCAGGCCATCGATGACGACTGCAACCAGACCGGCCAGATGCTGGCGGCCCTGCTGGGCTGGCCGCAAGCCACCTTCGCCTCCAAGGTCGTGCTGGAAGACGGCAAGGTCAGCGTGACCCGCGAAGTGGACGGCGGCCTGGAAACCCTGGCCCTGACCCTGCCGGCCATCATCACCACCGACCTGCGCCTGAACGAGCCGCGTTATGTGACGCTGCCCAACATCATGAAGGCCAAGAAGAAGCAACTGGACACCGTCAAGCCCGAGGAACTGGGCGTGGACGTCACCCCGCGCGTGAAGACGCTCAAGGTCACCGAGCCGGCCAAGCGCAGCGCCGGCGTGAAGGTGCCGGATGTCGCGACCCTGGTCGCCAAACTGAAAAATGAAGCCAAGGTGATCTGATCATGACCGCACTCGTTATTGCCGAACACGACAACGCCAGCCTCAAGGGCAGCACCCTCAACACCATCACCGCCGCCGTGCAGGCCGGTGGTGACGTCCACGTGCTGGTGGCCGGTTCCAATGCCAAGGCCGTGGCCGACGCCGTTGCGCAAGTCGCCGGTGTGGCCAAGGTCCTGTTGGCCGATGGCGCGCAATTTGCCGATGGCCTGGCCGAGAACGTGGCCGAACAGGTCCTGGCCATTGCCAAGGATTACAGCCACATCCTGGCGCCCGCTACCGCCTACGGCAAGAACATCCTGCCGCGCGTGGCCGCCCGCCTGGACGTGGGTCAGATTTCGGAGATCACCAAGGTCGACTCGCCGGATACCTTCGAGCGTCCGATCTACGCCGGCAACGCCATCGCGACCGTGCAATCGACCGATGCGATCAAGGTCATCACTGTGCGTACCACCGGTTTCGATGCGGCTGCACAAGGTGGTTCGGCGGCCGTGGAGAGCATCCCGGCGGTGGCCGATTCGGGCAAGTCCAGCTTCGTCGGCCGTGAGGTCGCCAAGTCGGATCGTCCTGAGCTGACCGCCGCCAAGATCATCGTCTCCGGTGGCCGCGGCATGGGCTCGTCGGAAAGCTTCAAGATCCTGGAACCGCTGGCCGACAAGTTGAATGCCGCCATGGGTGCCTCCCGCGCCGCTGTGGATGCGGGTTACGTGCCCAACGACTGGCAGGTCGGCCAGACCGGCAAGATCGTGGCGCCGCAGCTGTACATTGCCGTCGGTATCTCCGGCGCGATCCAGCATCTGGCCGGGATGAAGGACTCCAAGGTCATCGTCGCCATCAACAAGGACGAGGAAGCGCCGATCTTCTCGGTGGCCGATTACGGCCTGGTGGGCGACCTCTTCGAGGTCGTGCCGGAGCTGGTCAAGCAGCTCGGTTGATCACCCCGCATAGCAGTATCCGCCCCGGCTTTCGCCGGGGTGTTTTCATGCAAGCAAGGAATGCCGCAAGAGCGTTCCCTATTGGAGGTTGGAGATGAGTTACACCGCGCCCGTGAAGGATATGTTGTTCGTCATGAACGAACTGGCCGGCCTGGCTGCCGTCAATGCGCTGCCCGGCTGCGACGATGCCACGCCAGAGACGGCCGAGGCCATCCTGGAGGAAAACGCCAGGTTCTGCAGCGAAGTGATCGCCCCGCTGAATCACCCGGCCGACAAGCAACCCAGTTCCTGGGCCGATGGCAAGGTGACTACCAGCCCTGGATTCAAGGAAGCCTTCCGGCAGTTCGGCGAGGCCGGCTGGCAAGGTGTGCAGCACCCGGTGGAGTTTGGTGGACAAGGCCTGCCCAAGCTGCTGGCCACACCTTGCATCGAGATGCTGAACTCGGCCAACCTGTCCTTCGCGCTGTGCCCGCTGTTGACCGATGGCACCATCGAGGCGCTGATGACGGCCGGTACCCAGCAGCAGAAGGAAACCTTCATCGCCAACTTCATCTCCGGCAAGTGGACCGGCACCATGAACCTGACCGAGCCGCAGGCCGGCTCCGACCTGGCGCTGGTGCGTACCCGCGCCGTGCCGGAAGGGGATGGTACCTACAAGCTCTTCGGCACCAAGATCTTCATCACCTACGGTGAGCACGACATGGCCGAGAACATCGTCCATCTGGTGCTGGCCCGTACCCCCAATGCACCCGAAGGCGTGAAGGGGATTTCGCTGTTCGTCGTGCCCAAGTTCCTGGTCAATGCCGATGGTTCGCTGGGCGAGCGCAACGACGTGCATTGCGTGTCCATCGAACACAAGCTGGGCATCAAGGCCAGCCCGACGGCCGTGCTGCAGTTCGGCGACCATGGTGGCGCTATCGGCACGCTGGTGGGCGAAGAGAATCGCGGCCTGGAATACATGTTCATCATGATGAACGCGGCGCGCTTCGCCGTGGGCATCCAGGGTCTGTCGGTGTCGGAGCGCGCCTATCAACAGGCGGTGGCCTACGCCCGCGACCGCGTGCAGTCGCGGGACCTGGCAGGCTCGCCGGGGCCGGTGGCCATCATCCGCCAGCCGGACGTGCGCCGCATGCTCATGTCCATGCGCGCCCAGATCGAGGCGGCGCGTGCGCTGGCCTACGTGGCCGCGGCCACCTCGGATGCCGCCCATTTCAGCGACGACGACGCCACCCGCAAGGCCAATCAGGCTTTCTATGAATACCTGGTGCCCATCGTCAAGGGCTGGATCACCGAGCTGTCCATCGATGTCACTTCCACCGGTGTGCAGGTGCATGGCGGCATGGGCTTCATCGAAGAGACCGGCGCTGCGCAGTATTACCGCGATGCCCGCATCCTGCCGATCTACGAGGGCACTACGGCCATCCAGGCCAATGACCTGGTCGGCCGCAAGACCACCCGCGATGGTGGCGCAGTGGCCAAGGGCATCCTGGGTCAGGTGCGTCAGACCGTGTCCGAGTTGCAGGGCGATGCGCAATTGCAGCCCATCGCCACGCGGCTGGCCGAGGCCGCCGATGCGTTGGAACAGGTGGTCGATTATGTGGTGGGCAACGTCAAGGGCGACATCAAGGCGGTTTTCGCCGGCAGCGTGCCTTACCTGAAGATGGCCGGCGTGGTGCTGGGCGGCTGGCAGATGGCGCGCGCGGCGGCGGTGTCGGCCTCCAGGCTCAAGTCCGGCGAGGGTGACAGCAAGTTCTACCAAGCCAAGCTGGCCACGGCGCGTTTCTATGCCGAGCAGATCCTGCCGCAGGCGCTGGCCTATCGCACGGCCATCGTCGAGGGTGGCCAGGCGGTGATGGCGCTGGACGAAGACCAGTTCTGATCCGGCCTGTCAGTCGTCAGCCCGGAAAGCCGCACTGGCGGTTTTCCGGGCTTGTGTCTTTCTGGGGAGTGCGTTCAGGCGTTCAGGCGTACTGGCGTTCAGCCGAAGGCGCCGCCGGTGAAGAGCAGGTCGAAGCTGCGCGCCAGCAGGGCGATCACGCCCATGGCGCCCAGGCCGACGGTGAGCACCAGGATCACCGCCAGTATCCAGTGCGACTCCGAGGTCTTGCCACTGCCCGCATTGTGCCGGGCATCCCATTTCTCGTCAGGCGTGAGACCGATCACCAGCGCTTCCAGGCAGGCGATCAGCGCGGATAGCACGAAGGGCAGGGCAGTGAACAGCCAGGGAGCTTCCGGTTGCGCCGCCATCAGGCCCAGCGACAGCGGAATGGCCAGGATGTGCAGCCAGCCGAAGCGGTCGCGTCCGCCGTACAGGTAGAAGCGGTGCAGGCCGATGCTGCCGGCCACGGTGGCCAGGAAGGTCGTCAGGGTCTTGTTCTTGTGGCGGATTGCTGAAGGCATGCCTGTTGTCTCTTTGTTCTGGTTGTTGCCATGGCGCATGAGGCGTCCGGCAATGTTGTCGTCAGGGTATCGGGGCAGTATAGCCGAGGCGCTGGCACACCGGGCTTGCGTCCGGGATAGGTCATCAAGGCCCGCGGTTGCCGGTGGCGGCGCTGTTCTGATGCCATTTGGCATCAGATTCGCAGGTTTTTAGCGTGTTTCTGCGTTGGTCAACTGCACAAAAGCGCCAAGCGGCTTGCCCGAGGGTGGGGAAGTCCGTTATAATCATCGGCTTTTCCGTGTCCGTATTCTTACTGGAACCATTATGGTCGTTATTCGTTTAGCTCGTGGCGGCGCCAAGAAGCGCCCCTTCTACAACATCGTTGCAACCGACTCGCGCAATCGTCGCGATGGCCGTTTCATCGAGCGCATCGGCTTCTACAACCCGGTTGCCTCGGGCAAGGAAGAAGCAGTGCGTATCGCTGCTGACCGCCTGGCTCACTGGCAAGGCGTTGGCGCACAACTGTCGCCGACCGTTGCTCGCCTGGTTGCCCAAGCTGGTACCAAGGCTGCTGCCTGATCAAGTTTTTCCTGTCTGATCCAGCGCTGCGACCTGTCGTGGCGCAAGTGTGAAGAACAGGTCTGGCGTACTCATGACTTATCCAGCCCCGGCGGGTTTCTCCGCACCCGACGATCTCGTGACCGTCGGCCATGTGATAGGAGCCTACGGAATCCAGGGCTGGATTCGCGTGCGTCCCTATTCTTCGGAAGCGGATGCCTTGTTGAATGCCAAGACCTGGTGGCTGGAGAAATCCGGCCAGCCCAAGCAGGACGTCGATGTCATGCAGTCCAAGGGGCATAGCGGCGATATCGTCGCGCGCCTGACCGGGGTAGCCGACCGCAATGCGGCCGAAGCGATGAAGGGAACGGTGGTCTCCATCTCCCGCAAGCACTTCCCGGTGCTGGATGACAATGAATTCTACTGGGTCGATCTGATCGGCTCGGCGGTGGAAAATCTCCAGGGTGAACAGCTGGGCGTGGTGTCCGACATGATGGACAACGGCGCCCATCCCATCCTGAAGGTGACGGCTCCGACGCAGGAAACTGCGGTCGAGCCCGAAGATGCTGCCGAAGCAAAGCCCAGGAAGGGCGCCAGGGAGAAGTCCGTGGCTGCGCCTGAGATGCTGATTCCGTTCGTCGACCAGTTCGTCAAGACGGTACTGCCGAAGGACAAGAAGATTGTCGTCGACTGGGGCAAGGATTACTGAATGTTGGAGAACTACTGACCGCCAAGGTCAGTTTTTCTTTTCCGCCCTGGTCGATGTCGAGAGTTACCTGGAAATGGAGGCGTGATGCAGTTTGATGTCGTCACTCTGTTTCCCGAAATGTTTGCCGCGCTGACGCAATCCGGCATTACCCGCCGGGCGCTGGAGCAGAAGCGCTGGGGCTTGTCGCTGTGGAATCCACGTGAATTCACGACCGACAACCATCGCACCGTGGATGACCGTCCCTATGGGGGTGGTCCCGGCATGGTGATGCTGGCCAAGCCCCTGCAGGCGGCCATCGAGGCTGCCCAGGCGCGCCAGCAGACGCTGGGTCTGGACAAGCCACGGGTGATCTACCTGTCGCCGCAAGGTGCGCCACTGACGCATGAGCGTGTAGTGCGGCTGTCGCAGGATAGCGGGGCCGTGTTGCTGTGCGGCCGCTATGAAGCCATCGACCAGCGCTTGCTCGACAAGTGCGTGGACGAAGAAATCAGCATCGGTGATTTCGTGCTTTCCGGCGGCGAACTGCCAGCCATGGCGCTGATGGATGCAGTGATCCGGCTATTGCCGGGTGCGCTCAACGATAGCGCCTCGGCCGTGGAAGACAGCTTCGTCAACGGGCTGCTGGATTCGCCGCATTACACGCGTCCGGAAGTCTATGAAGGTGAGCCGGTGCCCGCCATCCTGTTGGGGGGGCACCATGCCGAGATCCAGAAATGGCGTCGGCAGCGTGCGCTGGAAGCCACCTTGACCAAGCGCCCCGATCTGATCGTCAGGGCCAGGGAGCAGGGCCTGTTGAGCAAGACCGATGAAAAGTTTCTGAGCAGCCTGCAACAGCCGTAGTCAGTATCGCCGGCATGCAGTCCGCCAAATCGAAGTCGTACCAGCAGTACCGCAGGTCCAGCGATGGACCCGCACCGTGCAGCGGCCTGGCCGCTGCGTTTGAAACCCCATCCTCTACCGGGCTACACAATCAGCCTTCGGGCAACGGCGCCGGCAAGATGGTTACAGGAGCAAAAAATGGATCTGATCCAGCAACTCGAGCAAGAAGAGATCGCGCGTCTCGCCAAGAACATTCCCGACTTCGCCCCCGGCGACACCGTGATTGTCAGCGTCAACGTGGTTGAAGGCACCCGCAAGCGCGCCCAGGCCTACGAAGGCGTGGTCATCGCCCGCCGCAACCGTGGTCTGAATTCCAACTTCATCGTGCGCAAGATTTCGTCCGGTGAAGGCGTTGAGCGTACCTTCCAGCTGTACTCGCCGCTGATCGCTTCGATCGAAGTCAAGCGTCGTGGCGACGTGCGTCGCGCCAAGCTGTACTACCTGCGCGAACGTTCGGGCAAGTCGGCACGTATCAAGGAAAAGCTGCCCAGCCGCGCTGCAAAGGCTGCTGCTGCCGAGTAATCGGTTGCATGTTGATGCGTCAGAAAAAGGGGTGTCTCGCGACACCCCTTTTTCGTTTCCGTCACCTGCATTGAGTCCTTCGTTGAATTCCTATTAACAGATCACAGATCAAGCGAGCACATCGTGGCCAGTTTCGATCCCGTCAACCTGCCGGTGGATACCGTTGCCGGCGAGAGCGCCCTGGAAGCGGCGCGCCTGAACGCCGACTGGCTGCGCCAGCGCTTTGCCGACCCGCCGCGCTGGGAGCCCGAGCACAGTGGCGACCAGATGGCACGCATGGCCGAGGCGAAGGGGCGATTCCGACTTGCTTCGGTGTTGATCCCGATCGTACTGCGGGAAGAGGGGATGACGGTACTCTTCACGCGCCGCACCGCTGACCTGAAGGATCATGCTGGCCAGATCAGCTTCCCCGGTGGTCGTCGGGAAGACTATGACGACTCGGCCATCGAGACCGCCTTGCGCGAGACCGAGGAAGAAATCGGACTGGCCCGCCAGCACATCGAGGTCATCGGCTCCTTGCCCGACTACTTCACTGGTACCGGGTATCGCGTCACGCCCGTGGCGGGGCTGATCCAGCCGCCGTTCGAGGCTGTCGGTGAGCCGCGCGAGGTGGCGGAGATCTTCGAGGTCCCGCTAGCCTTCCTGATGGACGGCGTTAACCACCAGCGCCGCTCGGTGGAACTGCCGCAGCCAGTGGGCCGTCGTAGCTTCTACACGATGCCCTATGAACGTTATTTCATCTGGGGTGCTACCGCTGGAATGTTGCGCAATCTCTTTCATTTCCTTCGCAGCTGAACTGCGTGCAGCATTTGGCTGTCAGTCTGTATCGAATAAGATACGCAAAGTCTTTGTTGATGTTCAAATACGTAAATATTGATGACATGGCGAGCTTGATTCTCGTCAACAAATCAATTGTTTGATTCCCCTCTTGCACTGCGCTATCGTACGGGCTACCGAGACACCTAAGGCTGCTTGATGACATTTCTTTCCATTCTCTTTGCGCTGTTAATCGAACAACTCAAACCACTGCGTGCGGACAATCCGGTTTATGCATCGATCAAGTCTTTCGCGGCCACGATAGAGGGCTGGTTCAACGCCGGCCACGTTCATCACGGCCGCCTGGGTTGGGTGGTGATGGTCGGTGCGCTGACCGTGCCGGTGGCGCTGGTGTACTGGTTGCTGCTGCATGTGAGCCTGGTGGCGGCATTCGCCTGGAACGTCCTGGTGGTCTACATGACCCTGGGCTTCCGTCATTACAGTCATTACTTCACTTCGATCCAATTGGCGCTGAACACCGGCGACGAGATGACTGCCCGCACCCTGTTGGCCGAATGGACCAAGCTGGATACCACCGGCATGGACGTCAGCGAGATTTCGCGCATCGCCTCCGAACGCGCCCTGATCACCACGCATCGCCATGTGTTTGGCGTGTTCTTCTGGTTCCTGATGCCGGTCGGCCCGGCGCTGGCGGTGATGTACCGGGTGGCCGAGTACCTGTCGCGGGCCTGGAACGAGCCGGATCACATGAAGTTCGAGGCCTTCGGCCGCTTTGCGGCCCAGGCGTTTTACTGGATCGACTGGATTCCGGCCCGCCTGACCGCCTCGGCCTTCGCCGTGGTGGGTAACTTCGAGGATGCCATCTATGCCTGGCGCAACTTCGCCAACCGTTGGGAGGACGAGGCCGCGGGCATCATCCTGGCCGCCGGTGGGGGCGCCATGGGCGTGCGCTTCGGCACCGAAAATCAGGCCGCCGCCGGCATCATTCTCCCGGCCGATGCTGCCACGGTCGATTCCATGCCCGAGGAAACCGACGGCCTGCCCGGCGACACACCGTCCCCGCGTACCCTGCAGAGCACCGTGGGCCTGGTCTGGCGTGCCTTGCTGCTGTGGATGTTCCTGTTGCTGCTGCTCTCGGTAGCGGTCTGGATGGGCTAGTTCTTTTGCATTGAGACGAGCGGGCGGTGGCCCGCTTCGTTTTTTGGGGGAACGCGATTCCCGCCAACCCGGTATACTTCCGGATTCACATCACCAAGATCGCATCCCGCCCGGCAGCAGCTCAGCCCGGGCCAGGAACGAGCGACGCGCAGGGCCAGGCAGGGCAGAATGGCTGGAGGCGAGGAGACCGGTAGAAGCCAAGTCTTCTATAAGATATAATACTCAACACCGCAGGCACCCACGCGACAGGTCGCGCCGGCACCGCGGAATCCAGGGCTCGGGTCTCACCAGGACCGGGGCATTCGGTTGCAAGCGCTATAGAAGAACTGCATGTATGGCTGATCCCATCAAACCCGCAAACGCACCGGCCAAAGAATTCATCATCCTTGGCAAGACCTCGGATGGCCGGCAGTTCCGCCCCAGCGACTGGGCGGAGCGCCTGTGCGGCGTGATGTCGTGTTTCCGTCCGGAAGGCAGTGGCGGGCGCAACGCGCACCTGAAGTATTCCCCCTACGTCTTGCCGACCCACATCGATGGCGTGCGCTCGGTGGTGGTCAACGAAGCCCTGCGCGAGCTGGACCCGCTGGCGTATCACTTCGTGGTCAACTTCGCCAAGGACAACGATCTGCAGGTGATCGAGGCCTGTGTCCTGCCCGACGCTCCCAAGGAAAACAAGGCGCCCTGAGCCTTGTTGCTCTTCACCGGGCGGTTCGTGCCGCCCGCGCAATATCCCGCCAGCTTCATGCCGCCGCCTGCAGGCGGCCCCGCCAGCAGTTACACTGGAACTTACCGCCTTCACTTCCCGCGCTCAGCCGGACACATCAGCCAGAGCCAGCGGAATCACCTGGCCGCACGCGGCCGCCTAATCACGGAGAAGAAGCATCATGAACCACCGCATGGAGCGCGATACCTTTGGCTTGATCGAAGTCCCGGCCGACCGCCTGTGGGGCGCGCAGACCGAACGTTCGCTGCACCACTTCCATATTTCCACCGAGCGCATGCCGGCCGAGCTGATCGTGGCCCTGGCCGCCGTCAAGCGCGCCTGTGCTGCCGTCAATCGCGACCTCGGCAAGCTGGACGGCAAGAAAGCCGAGGCCATCATCGCTGCGGCTGACGAAGTGATCGCCGGCAAGCATCCGCTGGAATTCCCGCTGTCGGTCTGGCAGACCGGCTCCGGCACCCAGAGCAACATGAACATGAACGAGGTGCTGGCCAATCGCGCCTCCGAGCTGCTGGGAGGCGTGCGTGGCGAAGACCGGCTGATCCACCCCAATGACGACGTCAATCGCAGCCAGTCGTCCAACGACATCTTCCCGACCGCCATGCACGTGGCTGCCTGCATGGCCGTGGCGACCCACCTGATTCCCTCGCTGCACAAGCTGCGCGGCACCCTGGCGGAGAAATCCACCCAGTTCGCCGACATCGTCAAGATCGGCCGCACCCACCTGCAGGACGCCACTCCGCTGACCCTGGGCCAGGAATTCTCCGGTTACGTGGCCCAGCTGGAACATGCGGAGTCGGC
This sequence comes from Herbaspirillum sp. AP02, assembly GCF_015767275.1. Taxonomy (GTDB): domain Bacteria; phylum Pseudomonadota; class Gammaproteobacteria; order Burkholderiales; family Burkholderiaceae_D; genus Herbaspirillum. The sequence goes on along the minus strand of NZ_JADWMY010000001.1, from coordinate 1,251,105 downwards.
CATCATCGCCACCCTCAATGCCATCTCCGAACTGGCCGCCGGCGGCACCGCGGTCGGTACGGGCCTGAATGCCCATCCCGAATTCGGCGAGCGCGTTGCCGCCGAGCTGGCCAAGTTCTTCGGCTTCCCTTTCAAGACCGCCCCCAACAAGTTCGCGGCACTGGCCGGCCATGATGCCCTGGTGGCGTCGCATGGCGGTCTGAAGACGCTGGCGGCGGCGATGATGAAGATTGCCAACGACGTGCGCTGGCTGGCTTCCGGCCCGCGTTCGGGCCTGGGCGAGATCACCATCCCCGAGAACGAACCGGGCAGTTCCATCATGCCGGGCAAGGTCAATCCTACCCAATGCGAGGCCATGACCATGCTGTGCGCCCAGGTCTTCGGCAACGATGTGGCCCTCAACATCGGCGGCGCCAGCGGCAACTTCGAACTCAACGTCTTCAAGCCGGTGATCATCCACAACTTCCTGCAGAGCGTGCGTCTGCTGGCCGACGGCATGGCCAGTTTCGAAGAGCACTGCGCCCGCGGCATCGAGGCCAACCGCAGCCGCATCGGCGAGCTGATGGAAAAGTCGCTCATGCTGGTGACCGCCCTGGCACCGCACATCGGCTACGACAAGGCTGCCAAGATCGCCAAGCAGGCGCATCACGATGGCACGACCCTGAAGCAGGCCGCGCTGGCTCTGGGCTATGTCACTGAAGAGCAGTTTGTCGAGTGGATCAAGCCGGAGCAGATGACGCGGCCGGGTTGAGCCAGGTTTCAGTGTTGCCGGGGCGCTGGCATTGCTGAGTTGCCCTGGCGTGATGCGCATCAACGGCCTTGCGAAAGGCCGTTTTTGTTTTTGTGGACCTAGGCGGCAGGGCCTGGTCCAGCTTAAGTAGCGCGCTGCACATTGCTGCGGAGCACGGTGATTTGCAAAGCCTTTTCAACCCCATGTATATCAATATTGATTAGGGTTACGAATTGAAACATCTCAAGATTTAAGACCAGGCGCGGCGTATATTGCTTTCATGCGCCAGATGCGTCTGCAAGCCGCGCCCGACAAGGAGTTTCGGGCGATCGGGGAAAGCGGCGGCGATGTCATCGGCGATAATTCCAGACATTCAGAGACACTCCCAAAGGCAATAACATGAAGAAAATAGCGGCAATTGGCGTCTGCGGCGTGCTGGCGGTGGCCGGCCTGGTGGCCAGCGCGTCGGTGTATGCGCATGGGCGCTTCTATGGCGGCGTGGTGATCGGCGGGCCGATCTGGGTGCCGCCACCGGTCTACTATCCGCCGCCGGTCTATGTGGAACGGGTGCCGGCACCGGTCTACGTGGAGCCGCCGCGCCAGGACTATTGGTATTACTGCGCAGAGTCCAAGGCGTACTACCCCTACGTGCAGAACTGCCCCAGTCCCTGGATGAAGGTGGTTCCCAATACCCCGGCCGTGCCGGGCGGGGCGCCGCCGCAATAGTCTGCCGGCCGGACCGCGTCGGCAGTTGTCAGATGCTTCGGGCGCTTAAGCAATACCTTCACAGATAAAGGAATCAACGTGAAACCCATCTACAAGACCGCCGCTACCGTCACCGCTGTCGGCGCCATGCTGGCGCTTGGTGGTTGCGTGAGCGTGCCGACTGGCCCCTCGGTGATGGCGATGCCGGGCAAGGATAAGAGCTACGAGCAATTCCGTGCCGACCAGCAGCAGTGCCAGCAGTACGCCCAGGACGCCATCGGCGGGCAGGCGGCGCAGACCCAGAACAATGCGGCCAACAGCGCCGCGGTCGGTACCGCCGTGGGTGCGGTGGCCGGCGCACTGATCGGCGCGGCTTCCGGCAATGCCGGGGCAGGGGCCGCCATCGGTGCCGGTGGTGGCCTGCTGGTGGGCAGCGCCGCCGGCAGCGATGCGGCTGCGGGAGGCAACTATTCGATGCAGCAGCGCTATGACATGACCTATACCCAGTGCATGTACAGCAAGGGCAATCAGGTGCAGCAGCCGGTCCAGACCACCACGGTCTATACCTACCACCCGCGCTACTACTACGCTCCGCCGCCGCCTCCGGGCTACTATGGCCCGTCGCCGACGTATTACGGCCCGCCGCCGGGTGCTTACTGAGGCCGACCAGGCTCGGATGGAAGGCAAACCGCATCCCCGGATGCGGTTTTTTCTTATGCAACGCAACATGGCTGCCCGCCAGTGCTATACTCGCCGCCATGCTTTTCCGAACCCAACTTGCGAAAACCCAGCATTGGTGGCGCGCCTGACCCAGGCGGCCCGTTTTCACACAGCTTGACCATGTGATGCCGCCGGTTCCGGCGGCATGTTTTTTTCAGCTTCGGACCGGCGGCATTCCAGACAGATTAACGATCAGGAATGACCATGTCTTCGAACGCCACTAGTTCTGCCTCCAGCATTACCTCCGCTTCCACCTTGCCCGTGGTCCTCACCGGCGACCGTCCTACCGGTCCGCTGCATCTGGGTCACTACATCGGCTCCCTCAAGTCGCGCGTGGCGCTGCAGGAGACATCCCGCCAGTTCCTGCTGCTGGCCGACACGCAAGCCATGACCGACAACGTCGGTCGCCACCAGAAGGTCACCGACAACGTGCTGGAGGTGGCGCTGGACTATCTGGCCGTGGGCATCGATCCCGAGAAATCGACCATCTTCATCCAGTCCCAGGTGCGCGAGCTCTACGAATTGTCGATGGTGTTACTGAACCTGGTGACGGTGTCGCGCCTGGAGCGCAATCCCACCATCAAGGAAGAGATCCGCCTGCGCGGCTTCGAGCGCGATATCCCGGCCGGTTTCCTGACCTATCCGGTCAGCCAGGCGGCTGACATCACCGCCTTCAAGGGCCAACTGGTGCCGGTGGGCAGCGATCAGTTGCCGATGATCGAGCAGACCAATGAACTGGTGCGCAAATTCAACGCCACCGTCGATCGTGAGGTGCTGGTGGAATGCAAGGAAGTGCTCTCCGAAACCGGCCGCCTGCCCGGCATCGACGGCAAGGCCAAGATGAGCAAGTCCCTGGGCAATTCCATCGCACTGGGTGCCAGCCCGGCGGAGATCAAGCAGGCCGTGCACCGCATGTACACCGACCCCAATCACCTGCGCGTGGACGATCCGGGTCAGGTCGAGGGCAATGTGGTCTTCACCTTCCTGGATGCCTTCGACACCGACCGCGATGCCGTGGCCGAGTTGAAGGCCCACTACACCCGGGGTGGTCTGGGCGACAGCGTGGTCAAGCGTCGCCTGGAAGGCATTCTGCAGGAATTGCTGGAGCCCATCCGCACCCGTCGTGAAGAATTCGCCAAGGACCGCGGCGAGGTGCTGGCCATCCTCAAGCGCGGCACCGAGCGCGCCAGCGCCGTGGCCGCGCAGACCATGTCGGAAGTCAATGCCGCGCTGGGCCTGAACTATTTCGGCTAAGGCCCCCAGGCGACCGCGGGCACAAAACGAAACCGCCGCTTCCCGGCAAGGGGAGCGGCGGTTTTTTCATGCCTGCGGAGGAGTTCAGCGTGCCTTGGACGGCGTCATCTGCGGCAATTCCAGCAAGACCTCCAGCCCGCCCTCCGGCAGGTTGCGCAGGCGCAGCTGGCCGTGATGGTTTTCGGCGATATTGAGCGCGATGGTCAGGCCCAGTCCGGTGCCACCGGTATCGCGTGAACGCGAGGCTTCGAGGCGATAGAAGGGCTCGAAGACCGCCTCCAGCTCGGCATCGGGGATGCCCGGCCCCTGGTCGCGGATACGGATGGCGATCCGCTGTTGCTCCAGGGCGATGCTGACCCGTGCCTGGCGGCCGTACTTGCAGGCATTGTCGATCAGGTTGGTCAGGCAGCGCCGCAGCGCCCCCGGCTGGGCCATCACGAAGGCGCGGGTGCTGCCCTGCAGGCTCACGTCCTGGCCGGCATCGGCGGCATCGGCGCAGACGCTGTCGAGCAGGGAGTCGATATCCAGCGCCTGTACCTTTTCCGAGGAATCCATGCTGCGCGCCAGGTCCAGCCCCTCGCGCACCATGCCGTGCATCACGCCCAGGTCGTCGATCAGCTTTTGCTGCAGTTCGGCGTCGGAGACCTTTTCCAGTCGCAGGCGCATGCGTGTCAGCGGCGTCTGCAGGTCGTGGGTGATGGCCGCCAGCATGTGGGTGCGATGCTGGATCTGACGCCGGATACGGCCCTGCATGGCATTGAAGGCATGCGCCGCCTGCCGGATTTCGGTGGGGCCGGTCTCGGCCAGCGGCGCGTGGTCGATGTCGCTGCCCAGGCGCGATGCGGCCTGGGCCAGCTGGCGGATCGGGCGGGTCGCCATGCGCGCCACCAGCCAGGCCAGCATTGCGATCAGCGCCAGGAACAGCAGGATGTACTGCAGCCCGAACGGGCCACCCGGTCCGCCGCGGCCGCGCAGGGCGGGGGGCTCGCCCGGCTGATGCAGGCGCAGGCGCATCAGGGCCTGGTCGTGCAGGCTCACGTAGATCACGCGGCAGGTGTCGCGGCGCGGGGCGTGGGCATCATCGGCCCGCAACGGCGGGCATTCGCTCTCGCGCTGGACGGCGATCTTGCGATCCTCCCCCAGACGCGACTGCAACATCTCGATGATCGGACTGGTGCTGGCGTTGGGCCCGATGGCGTCATTCATGTCGTCCACCATGCGCGCCTCGAAACCGAAGTTGGTGGCGGCCTGCAGCACGATGGGACGTTGCGGCGGCGGGATGTCGTCCACCGCCTGGACGATCTGCTCGACGCGGTCAGCCAGATGCTGGAAGCGCAGTTCGCGCAAGGTGCTGCGGCGCTCGTTGCCAGACAACCAGGTGGTGGCCATGACCGCCACCACGATGCCCGCCAGCAGCAGGAAGAAGATGCGGTTGCCGATGGAACCCAGGAAGTCCTTCATGCCGGCCGGCCCGTACCTTCTGCGGTGACCGTGGTGGCCAGCACATAACCCTCGTTGCGCACGGTCTTGATGATGGTGGGCGTGCGCGCATCGTCACCCAGCTTCTGGCGCAGGCGGCTGATCTGGATATCCACCGAGCGGTCGAAGGGATCGGATTCGCGGCCCTGGGTCAGCTCCAGCAACTGGTCGCGATTGAGCACCCGGTTGGGATGATCCAGAAACACCTTCAGCAGCCGGAACTCCGCCCCCGACAGCGCCACCACCACGCCATCGCGGTTCACCAGGTGGCGCGCCGTCAGGTCCAGCATCCAGCCGGCAAAGCGCATGGCCGCCACGTCCGGCTGGGCCATGTTGGGCGGCAGTGCCTGAGTACGGCGCAGCACGCTGCGGATGCGGGCGAACAGCTCACGCGGCTCGAAGGGCTTGGCCAGGTAGTCGTCGGCGCCCATCTCCAGCCCCAGGATGCGGTCCAGCGGCTCGCCGCGCGCGGTCAGCATGATCACCGGCACCGATGAGGTGGCGCGCAGGTTGCGACACAGCGTCAGGCCGTCTTCCCCGGGCAGGGTCAGGTCCAGCACGATCAGGTCCACCCGCGATTCTTCCAGCACCCGCCGCATTTCGTTGCCATTGGTCGCGGTCAGGGTGCGCAGGCCGTTGCTGTCCAGGTATTCGGCCAGCAGGGTGCGGATGTCGCGGTCGTCGTCGACGACGAGGATGTGAGTATTTGTATCCATGGGACGCATTATGCCGAACTTGTCCGTACGTGCAGGATGGATTTGTATCGGGTCTTTACAAGGAGGGGGGTGGAAATAAAACGATACCTGGGAGGCCTGCGGATATACAAAACGATACAAATGACGGCACAGCGGAAAAATCGCCGATACACGGCGCCGGTTTAATGGGAACCGTGCCAAGACAGCACTTCGCTGTACGACAGTACAAGCGCAGTACCAAGCGCAAGACCCACTGAAAGGAGCAACACATGTTGACATTCAAGAACCGTATCCTGGCCGGCATCGCCGCCGTAAGCATCAGCGCCGTGACCCTGTCGGCCTTCGCCCAGATGCCCCCGGGCGGCCCGCAAGGCCACGCCCCGAGCCCGGAACAGATCGCCAAGTTCGAGCAGATGCGCGCCAAGCACCAGGCCCAGCTGCACGACAAGCTCAAGATCACCGCCGCCCAGGAAGCCGGCTGGAAGCTGTTCCTGGACAAGACCAAGCCGGCCCCGTTTGACCGTGCCGCCCGTCCCAACAAGGAAGAATGGGCCAAGCTGTCCACCCCGGAACGCCTGGACAAGCAGCTGGACATGATGCGCAAGCGCGAATCCTTCGCCGAACAGCGCATCGCCGCCACCAAGGAGTTCTACGCCACCCTGTCGCCGGAGCAGCAGAAGACCTTCGACGCCGAGTTCGCCAAGATGCAGCACCATCGCTGGGAACAGATGCATCACGGCCAGCGTGGCGAGCACAAGGGCCCGCCGCGTGATGGCAAGCCCGCTCCCGACGCACCGGCCGAGTAAGGCGCGCGGCAGCATTCGCCCGCAGTGGTAATCGCGGGCGTTTTCCACCCCGACAGCCTTGCGCTTGACCCGCAAGGCTGTTCTCATTGGCGCGGCCGGCAATAGCTGGGTACACTGCGTGCCAGCCAGTGCAGGTGGCATGCGTTGTTGCAGAACTGTAAGCCGGCCAGGAGAGAATAGCGGTAGGCGGCCCGATCCGGCAGGATGGGCCGCCTTCCCTTATGCTCTTGCCTGCCCGTGACCGGATAGCGGCACGGCAACGTGGTAGCAGACCGCTGCATCGACTTCCCATTAGACAAGGCTGCCTGGTAGCGGCCTGCATACGTGATCGGTTTACTGGTTTCCCTGACATGACAAATACTCCCAATCCCGGCCAGCCATCTCCCTCCCCATCTCCTTCTCCCTCACGTTCCCGTGGCAGCATCCTGCGGCGCTGGTGGTTCTGGGTACTGGTGGCCGCGCTGGCCGCCGGTGGCGGCTACAAATACTGGTCCAAGAAGAAGGCCGAACAGGAGCAGATGAGTGCCATGGGTGGTCCCGGTGGCCCCGGAGGCCGTCCAGGTGCTGGCGGTCCAGGCGCCCGCCGCCCCGGAGCCGGCGCCTTCGCCGGCCAGACCATGCCGGTTGGCGTGGCCAAGGCCCGGGTGCAGGATGTGGATGTCTTCCTCAACGGACTGGGGGCAGTCACCCCCACGGCCACGGCCACCGTGCGCGCCCGGGTCGATGGCCAGTTGATGAAGCTGCATTACAAGGAAGGCCAGGTGGTCAAGGCCGGTGATCTGCTGGCCGAGATCGACCCGCGCTCGCTGCAGGCCGCGCTGACCCAGGCCGAAGGCCAGCTGGCGCGCGACCGCGCACTGCTGAGCTCGGCCCGGCTCGACCTGAAGCGCTACCAGACCCTGCTGGCCCAGGATTCCATCGCCAGCCAGCAGGTCGACACCCAGGCTGCGCTGGTCAAGCAATACGAGGGAACGGTCAAGGCCGACGAAGGCAGTGTCGCCAGCGCCCGCCTGCAGTTGTCGTTCACCCGCGTGACGGCTCCCATCAGCGGCCGTCTGGGCCTGCGCCAGGCCGATGTCGGCAACAACGTCACCACCAGCGACACCAACGGCCTGGTCATCATCACCCAGCTGCAGCCGATCACCGCCATCTTCAGCATTCCCGAAGACAATATCCCCAAGGTCTTGCAGCAGTTGCAGAGCGGTCGCAAGCTGCCGGCCCAGGCCTGGGACCGCGAGCAGAAGAAGAAACTGGCCGACGGCGTGCTGCTGACCATCGACAACGTGGTTGATTCCACCACCGGCACGGTCAAGCTCAAGGCGCAGTTCCCCAATACCGACTACGCGCTGTTCCCCAGCCAGTTCATCAATATCCGCCTGCAGCTCAATACCGAACAAGGCGCTACCGTCATCCCGACGGCCGCCATCCAGCGCGGGGCCAAGGGTTTGTTCGTCTATGTGGTCAAGGAAGACAACACCGTCACCGTGCGCCCGGTCAAGACCGGTCCGGTGCAGGATGACCTGACCGTCATCACCGACGGCGTGGCCGCTGGCGAGACCGTGGTCATCGACGGCATCGACCGCCTGCGCGAAGGCGCCAAGGTCGAGGCCGTGGCACGCGGCGGCGCCGACGATCCGGCCAACAAGCTCACCACCGAGAACCCCGATGCACGCCGCCATGGCAAGCGTGGCCAGGGGCAGGCAGCAGGGCAGGGCGCAGAAGGCGGCCAGACCGGCATGAGCCCAGAAGAGCGCCAGAAGCGCTGGGCCGAGCTCAACAAGCGCATCGACGCCGGCGAATTCGGCGAAGAGATCAAGAAGCTGCCCGAAGACCAGCGCCGCCAGAAGATGATGGAACTGCGCCGCCAGCGCGAGGCGGGCAATGCCAATGGCAGCACTGGTGGCGCCAGCAACGCAGGCAACGCCAACGGCGCCAAGTAAGCACAAGGCTCACGCATGAATCCCTCGCGCCAGTTCATTCTGCGGCCGGTCGCCACATCCTTGCTGATGCTGGCGATCCTGCTGGTGGGCATCGTCGCCTACCGGCTCCTGCCGCTGTCGGCCCTGCCGGAAGTCGATTACCCCACCATCCAGGTGGTCACCCTCTATCCCGGGGCCAGCCCGGATGTGATGACCTCCTCGGTCACCGCGCCGCTGGAGCGCCAGTTCGGCCAGATGCCGGGCCTGAAGCAGATGTCTTCCACCAGTTCCGGCGGGGCCTCGGTGATCACGCTGCAGTTCAACCTCGACCTGAGCCTGGACGTAGCCGAGCAGGAGGTGCAGGCCGCCATCAACGCCGGCAGCAACCTGCTGCCCTCGGACCTGCCGATGCCGCCGGTCTACAGCAAGGTCAACCCGGCCGATACCCCCATCATCACCCTGGCGGTCACCTCCAAGACCATGCCCCTGCCCAAGGTCCAGGACCTGATCGACACCCGCCTGGCGCAGAAGATTTCGCAATTGTCGGGCGTGGGTCTGGTGAGCCTGTCGGGCGGTCAGCGTCCGGCCGTGCGCATGCAGTTGAACCCGCGTGCCGTGGCCGCACTGGGCCTGAACCTGGATGACGTGCGTACCGCCATCGGCAATGCCAACGTCAACCAGGCCAAGGGCAGCTTCGACGGCCCCACCCGCGCCTCCACCATCGATGCCAACGACCAGTTGCGTACGGCCGACGAATATCGCAACCTCATCATCGCCTACAAGAACGGTGCGCCGATCCGGGTGTCCGACGTGGCCGATGTGGTCGATGGCGCAGAAAATGTCCGCCTGGGTGCCTGGGCCAACCAGCAGCCAGCGGTGATCGTGAACATCCAGCGCCAGCCCGGTGCCAACGTGATCGCCGTGGTCGACAGCATCAAGAAGATCCTGCCGCAGCTGAAGGCCAGCCTGCCCGGTTCCATCGACGTCCACATCCTGACCGACCGCACCACCACCATCCGTGCCTCGGTGGCCGATGTGAAGTTCGAGCTGCTGCTGTCGGTGGCGCTGGTGGTGATGGTGATCTTCGTCTTCCTGCGCAACGTGCCGGCCACCATCATCCCCAGCGTGGCGGTACCGCTGTCGCTGGTGGGTACCTTCGCCATCATGTATCTGGCCGGTTTCTCGATCAACAACCTGACCCTGATGGCGCTGACGATTGCCACCGGTTTCGTGGTCGACGATGCCATCGTCATGATCGAGAACATCTCGCGCTACATCGAAGAAGGCATGAAGCCCATGCAGGCAGCCCTGAAGGGCGCCGAGCAGATCGGCTTCACCATCATCTCGCTGACCTTCTCGCTGATCGCGGTGCTGATCCCGCTGCTGTTCATGGGTGACGTGGTGGGGCGCCTGTTCCACGAATTCGCGGTGACCCTGGCGGTCTCCATCCTGATCTCGGCCGTGGTCTCGCTCACGCTGACCCCCATGATGTGCGCGCGCCTGCTGCGTCATCAGCCGGAAGAACAACAGGGCTGGTTCTACCACAAGAGCCAGGTCTTCTTCGACCGCATCATCGCCCGCTACGGCGTCATGCTGGAATGGGTGCTGGAGCGCCAGAAGCTGACCCTGCTGGTGGCCGTGGCCACGCTGGGCCTGACGGTGCTGCTGTACATGTTCGTGCCCAAGGGCTTCTTCCCGCTGCAGGACACCGGCGTCATCCAGGGTATCTCGGAAGCCACGCAGTCGATTTCCTTCAGTGCCATGGGCGAAAAACAGCAGCAACTGGCCAAGGTGGTGCTGCAGGACCCGGCCGTGGAGAGCCTGTCCTCCTTCATCGGCGTGGATGGCACCAATGCCACCTTGAACAGCGGACGCATGCTGATCAACCTGAAGCCGCACGAAGAACGCGACGTCTCCGCCGCCGACGTGATCCGCCGCCTGCAGCCGACGCTGGCGCGGGAAGTCCCGGGCGTCACCCTGTACATGCAGCCGGTGCAGGACCTGACCATCGAGGATAGCGTCTCCCGCACGCAATACCAGTTCACCCTGGAAGACGCCGATCCGGCCCTGCTCAGTACCTGGGTACCGAAGCTGATCGCACGCCTGCAGCAGGTGCCGGAATTGGCCGACGTGGCCACCAACCTGCAGGACCAGGGCTTGCAGGCCTACATCCTGATCGACCGCAACGCCGCCTCGCGCCTGGGCATCACCACCGCCGCCATCGACAACGCGCTCTACAACGCCTTCGGTCAGCGCCTCATTTCCACCATCTATACGCAATCGAACCTGTATCGCGTGGTGATGGAGGTCAAGCCGGAATTCCAGCGCGGTCCCGAAGCGCTGGACAGCATCTACCTGGTCACCTCCGGTGGCGGCAAGGTGCCGCTGTCGTCGATTGCCACCGTCAGCGAACGCACCGCGCCGCTGGTGGTGAACCACATCGGCCAGTTCCCGGCGGCCACCGTATCCTTCAACCTGGCCAAGGGCGCCTCGCTGGGCAAGGCGGTCGAGGCTATCAAGGCGGCCGAGGCCGAGATCGGCATGCCGGCCTCCACCGTGACCAACTTCCAGGGTGCCGCGCTGGCCTTCCAGGCCTCGCTGTCCAATACGCTGTGGCTGATCCTGGCGGCCATCATCACCATGTACATCGTGCTGGGCGTGCTCTACGAGAGCTACATCCATCCCATCACCATCCTCTCCACGCTGCCCTCGGCCGGGGTGGGCGCGCTGCTGTCGCTGATGATCTCCGGCACGGATCTTGGCATCATCGGCATCATCGGCATCATCCTGCTGATCGGCATCGTCAAGAAGAATGCCATCATGATGATCGACTTCGCGCTGGAAGCCGAACGGCACCAGGGCAAGAGCCCGCGCGAGGCGATCTACCAGGCCTGCCTGCTGCGCTTCCGACCGATTTTGATGACCACCATGGCCGCGCTGCTGGGCGCCTTGCCGCTGATGCTGGGCACCGGCGTGGGCTCTGAACTGCGCCAGCCGCTGGGCATCACCATGGTGGGCGGCCTGCTGGTGTCGCAGGTGCTCACGCTCTTCACCACGCCGGTGATCTACCTCGGCTTCGACAGCCTGGGCCGTCGCCTGCGCGCCCGCTTCGGGCAGCGCGCACCGGGGCAGGGCGGCGAGGACGATGATGGCGAAGACGGCAAGCCGGCCGCGTTGCCGCCGGCGGTGTAGGCGGATGCGCGCATGAATATCTCGCTTCCCTTCATCAAGCGGCCCATTGCCACCACGCTCCTGACCATCGGCATCGCGCTGGCGGGCATGGTGGCCTTCCGCCTGCTGCCGGTCTCGCCGTTGCCGCAGGTGGATTACCCGACCATCTCGATCTCTGCCTCGCTGCCCGGCGCCAGCCCCGAGACCATGGCCGCGACCGTGGCTACGCCGCTGGAGCGGGCCATGGGCGCCATCGCCGGGGTCACCGAGATGACCTCCACCAGTTCCCAGAACTCCACTCGCATCACCCTGCAGTTCGACCTGAGCCGCGACATCGATGGCGCCGCCCGCGACGTGCAGGCCGCGCTCAATGCCGCGCGCAGCCTGCTGCCCACCGGCATGCCGAGCAACCCGACCTATCGCAAGGTCAACCCGGCCGACGCCCCCATCCTGATCCTGGCCATGACCTCCGACACCATGACCCAGGGGCAGATGTACGACGCCGCCGACAGCATCGTGGCGCAGAAGCTGTCGCAGGTGCGCGGGGTAGGGCAGGTCAGTGTGGGCGGCAGTTCACAGCCGGCCGTGCGCATCGAACTGAACCCGACCGCCCTCAACAAGTACGGCATCGGCAGCGCCGACGTGCGCACCGCGGTGGCCGCCACCAATGCCAATCGCCCCAAGGGTTTGCTGGAAGACGATGGTCGCAACTGGCAGATCTATGCCAACGACCAGGCCAAGACCGCCGCCGAATATGCGCCGTTGATCGTGTCCTACCGCAACGGCACGCCGGTGCGGGTGCAGGACGTGGCCGAGGTGCGCGACTCGGTGGCCGATGTGCGCAACGCCGGCTCCTCCAACGGCAAGCCCTCGGTGCTGATCATCATCAACCGCCAGCCCGGCGCCAACATCATCGACACCGTCGACAACGTGCGCGAGCTCTTGCCGCAGTTGCAGGCCTCGATCCCGTCCGCCATCGACATGAAGGTCGTGCTGGATCGCACCCCCACCATCCGCGCTTCGTTGAAGGAAACCGAATTCACCCTGATCCTCTCGGTGGCGCTGGTGATCATGGTGGTATTCCTGTTCCTGCGTAACGCCCGTGCCACGCTGATCCCGGCGGTGGCCGTGCCGGTCTCGCTGATCGGCACCTTCGGCGTGATGTACCTGGCCGGCTTCAGCCTGGACAACCTGTCGCTGATGGCACTGACGATTGCCACCGGCTTCGTGGTGGACGATGCCATCGTGGTGCTGGAGAACATCTCGCGCCATATCGAGTCCGGCATGAAGCCCTACAAGGCGGCCCTGCTCGGTGCGCGCGAGGTCGGCTTCACCGTGCTGTCGATGAGCATTTCGCTGATCGCCGTGTTCATCCCCATCCTGCTGATGGAAGGCATCGTCGGCCGCCTGTTCCGCGAATTCGCCATCACCCTGTCGGTGGCCATCCTGGTCTCGCTGGTGGTATCCCTGACCACCACGCCGATGATGTGCGCGCAGTTGCTGCGCCATGACCCGGAGGCCGACGCAGCGCGTCGCCAGCGGCGCCATCCCTGGCTGCAGAAGATTTCCGACCAGACCGCCGCCATCTTCGAAGACATGCTGCTGGCCTACGAACGCACCCTGGCCTGGGCCTTGCGGGCGGCTCCCCTGATGATGCTGATCCTGCTGGCCACGATTGCCCTGAACGTGTATCTCTACAAGGCCATCCCCAAGGGCTTCTTTCCGCAGCAGGACACGGGACGCCTGATCGGCGGCATCCGCGGCGACCAGGCCATTTCCTTCCAGGCCATGCGTACCAAGCTCAACGATTTCATCGACATCGTCAAGGCCGACCCCGCCGTGTCCGATGTGGTGGCCTTTACCGGTGGGCAGCGGCGCAATGGTGGCTTCATGTACGTGACCCTGAAGCCCCTCACCGAACGCAAGGACAGCGCCGACAAGGTGGTGGCGCGGCTGCGCATGAAGACGGCCAAGGTGGCTGGCGCCCGGGTGTTCCTGGTGCCGGTGCAGGACATCCGCATCGGTGCCCGCCAGAGCGACTCGCAATATGAATACTCGCTCAAGTCCGACGATGTCGGTCTGCTGCGCATCTGGGAGCCCAAGATCCGCCTGGCCCTGTCCAACCTCAAGGAACTGGAAGACATCAGCACCGACCAGCAGGACAACGGCCTGCAGACCACCCTGACCATCGACCGCGAGACCGCCATGCGGGCCGGAGTCACGCCACAACTGATCGATTCCACGCTGTCCGACCTGTTCGGCCAGCGCCAGATCTCGACCATCTACAGCGGTATGAACCAGTACCACGTGGTGATGGAAGCCGCGCCGCAATACTGGCAGAGCCCGGAAACCCTGCGCGATACCTATGTCAGCCTGGCCGGCTCGTCCAACCTGTCGCCGACCACCTCCAGCCTGTCCACCCCACCGGCCCTGTCGGCGGCCGGCAAGCTCAATGCCAACACCGGCCTGGCGCAGACCATTTCCACCGCGCCCTCGCGCCAGATTCCGCTGGCCGCGTTCTCGCGCTTCGAGCCGACCACTACCGCGCTCTCGGTCAGCCACGAGGGGCAGTTCGTGGCCTCCACGCTGTCCTTCAACCTGGCCGAGGGGGTCTCGCTGTCGCAGGCCACGGAAGCCATCGACCGTGCCATGGCGCAACTGGGCGTGCCCACCAATGTGCTGGGCACCTTCGCCGGTACCGCCAATGCCTTCCAGTCCTCCACCTCCAGCCAGCCCATCCTGATCCTGACGGCATTGCTGGCCGTGTACATCGTGCTGGGCATTCTCTATGAGAGCCTGATCCATCCCATCACCATCATTTCCACCTTGCCCTCGGCCGGCGTGGGCGCCTTGCTGGCGCTGATGGTCACCGGTACCGACTTCAGCCTGATCGCGCTGATCGGCGTGATCCTGCTGATCGGCATCGTCAAGAAGAACGCCATCATGATGGTGGACTTCGCTATCGACGCCGAACGCAATCGTGGCCTGTCCCCGCGTGACGCCATCTTCGAAGCCTGCCGGCTACGCTTCCGCCCGATCATGATGACCACCATGGCCGCTTTGCTGGGCGCGATCCCGCTGGCCATCGGCCACGGCGACGGCGCCGAGCTGCGCCAGCCGCTGGGCATTTCCATCGTCGGCGGACTGGTGGTCAGCCAACTGCTCACCCTCTATACGACCCCGGTGGTGTACCTGTACATGGAACGCCTGCGCGCCTGGGGCCAGCGCCGCTTCGGCCGCAAGAACCAGACAGAAACCTCGGCGGCCTGAGGCTGCCGCCATGGAGAAACGCATGACGCAACAAGACCTGCTCAAACTCAAGCCCGTGCTGATGGCGCTGGCGATCAGCCTGGCGCTGACGGCCTGCGCGGTCGGCCCCGATTACGTCCGGCCGCAGATGGACGAGGCCACCATGGCCCCGGCCGTCTTCAAGGAAGGCCAGAACTGGAAGCCCGCCCAGCCGCGCGACCTGATGGCCGACGGCAAGTGGTGGGAGATGTTCAACGATGCCCAATTGAATGCGCTGGTGGCACAGGTGGACGTCTCCAACCAGAACCTGGCGCTGGCCGAAGCCAACTTCCGCAGCGCCGTGGCGCTGGTGCAGAGTTCGCGCTCGGCCTATTCGCCCACCTTGTCGGCTTCGGCCGGCGCTTCGCGAGGCCGCTCCGGCTCGGCCGGGTCTTCGACCTCGTCCGGTACCTCGTCGTCGTCCGGATCGTCCGGCGGCGTGCGCAATTCCTATACCTTCTCGCTCACCGCCGCCTGGGAAGCCGACATCTGGGGCAAGGTCCGGCGCGACGTCGAATCCAGCCAGGCCAGCGCCCAGGCCAGCGCAGCGGACCTGGCCGGCGCCCGCTTGTCGGCGCAGGCGCAAGTGGCGCAGAACTACCTGCAGCTACGCGTGCTGGACGCCCAGCAGCAGTTGCTGGATGACACCGTGCAGGCCTACCAGCGCTCGCTGGAGGTGGCGCAGAACCAGTACAACGCCGGCATGGTCGCCAAGTCCGACGTGATCCAGGCGCAGACCCAGCTGAAATCGGCCCAGGCCTCGGCCCTGGACAACGGCGTCACCCGCGCCCAGATCGAGCATGCCATCGCCCTGCTGGTGGGCAAGACGCCCGCCAGTTTCTCCCTGCCCAGGTCGCCGCTGACGGCAGTGGCGCCACCGGTCCCGCAGGGTGTGCCGTCGATGCTGCTGGAGCGTCGTCCCGACGTGGCCGCCGCCGAGCGCCGCGTGGCCTCCGCCAATGCCAAGATCGGCGTAGCCAAGGCCGCCTATTTCCCCAGCCTGACCCTGTCAGCCTCGGGCGGTTACCAGAGTTCCACCTTTGCCGACTGGTTCACACTGCCCGGCCGGGTGTGGTCGCTGGGGCCACAGCTGGCGCAGACCATCTTCGACGGCGGCGCGCGCCAGGCCGCCACCGAGCAGGCCATCGCCAGCTATGACGGCACGGTGGCCACCTACAAGCAGACGGTGCTGACCGCCTTCCAGGAGGTGGAAGACAACCTGGCCGCATTGCGCATCCTGGAGCAGGAAGCCGCGGTGCAGGGCGAGGCACTGCAGGCGGCGCGCCAGGCCGTCACGCTGGTGACCAACCAGTACAAGGCCGGCACGGTCAGCTACGTCAACGTCATCACCGCCCAGGCCACGGCCCTGTCGGCCGAACTGAATTCATTGAACATCCTCAACCGCCGCATGGCCGCCAGCGTGCTGCTGGCCAAGGCCCTGGGCGGTGGCTGGGACGGACATAGTCTGGATGACCTGGGGCCGCTGGAGCAGCAGAGTGCAGAGCGGGCCAGGGGGTTGAAGGAGAATGCGGCGCTGCGTTAGCAGGCGAGAGTGTCACTGACTGGCTATTACGTTGCCAGTCGGGCCGGCAGCACGCCCCGCAACGCATTGCACACCACCACCTCCTGCGCGCGCATCAGATCGGCGCGGGTGATGACGGCTTCGCGGGCCTGCCAGTTCGGGTCGGCCAGCAGGACGCGGCGCATCACACCCGGCAACAGGCCGGCGGACAAGGGTGGGGTGCGCCACTGCCCGTCGAGCTTGACGAAGACATTGCTGCGCCCACCCTCGGTCAATTCATCGCGCTCATTGAAGAACAGCATGTCGAAACCGCCGCGCCGTTCGGCTTCCTTCCAGGCAGCGTCGTAGCGTGCGCGCCGCGTGCTCTTGTGGCGCAGGAAAAAGTCGTCGCTGGCGCTCCGCTGTTCGGCCAGGAATACCTTCACCGGTCCCGCCAGCGGCAGCAACGGCGCATGCTGCAGGCTGATGTTGCCGCCGGCATCCAATGCCAGCCGCAGGCGCAGGACGACGTCTTTCGGCAGGCCGGCGCAGAGCGCATCGATCTGCTGGCGCATCGCCTTCTCATCGCAGGGAAAACCGAACACCGCCGCCGAGGCTTGCAGGCGCTGCAGGTGCAAGTCCAGATGGCGGCAGCCGGCGTGGCTGGCGTGCATGGTTTCGAAGAGGCTGAACTCCTGTTCCAGCCCGGTGAGGAAGGCCGATTTCAGGCGGCATTCTGCAAATTCTGAGGCAGCGTCGCTGTCGTAGACGATGCCGGCCCCCACGCCCATCACGCCCTGTCGCAGGCCATGTTCAGGCGCTTGCAGTTCCAGCGTACGAATGGGTACCGACAGGCAGAAGTCGCCGATGGTGCCGCCGCCTTCGCGTGGCGCGTCGAACCATCCGACGGCGCCGGTGTACAGGCCACGGGCCTCGGTTTCCAGCTCGTCGATGATTTCCATGGTGCGCCGCTTGGGCGCGCCGGTGATGGAGCCGCAGGGATAGAGCGCGGCGATGACGCTCGCCAGCGTGGCGTCCTCGCGCAGGCGGGCGCGGATGGTGGAGGTCATCTGCAGCACCTGCCCATAGCGGCGTACGTCGAACAGGTGCGGCACCTGGACCGAACCGGAGCGTGCCACGCGGCCCAGGTCGTTGCGCAGCAGGTCCACGATCATCAGGTTCTCGGCCCGGTTCTTTTCATCGTTGGCCAGGGCCAGGGCGCGTTGGGCATTGATTGTTTCCGCACCCTCGGTCTGCGTGTCCATGGCGCGTGCGGTACCTTTCATCGGCTTGGCTTTCAACATGCCATCCTGGTGCGCGACGAACAGTTCCGGCGAGCAGGACAACACCATGCCACCCTGCGCATCGCGCACCAGCGCGCCGTAGGGCACCGGCTGGCGTGCCCGCAGGCGGCGATAGAGCGTGATGGCGTCACCATGGACCTGGAAGTGCAGGCGATAGGTGTAATTGACCTGGTAGGTGTCACCGGCCGCGATGTAGTCGCGGATGCGTCCGATGGCGGCGTTGAAGGCGGCCTCATCGACGCTGCTGCGCAGGTTGACGATGCCGGCCGCTTCGGCGTCGCACTGGCCGGCCAGCCAGGCATCGATCTCGGCCGCCCCCAGGCGCTGGCAGCGTTCGAACAGCAGGACCCGTGCCAGCGGGCCCGCCAGCGGCCGATGCGGCAAGCCCTGCAGTGCCGCGCCCAGTTCGTAGCTCCACAGGGCGACCGCATGCTGGCCAGCGGCCAGTGCCGCCTGCATCTGCGCCAACAAAGCCGGGAAGCCGGCGGCGTCGATGCAGGCCAGCGTGCGCAGATGACCGGTGTAGAGGCGCGAGCGCGGTTCTGCCGGCGTGGCGAGATGGTCGTCGAGGAGGGCGAAGCAATCGGTCATGGAACAGTGGCGCGAGGACAGGCAAATGCAGGCAAATGTGGGCAAATGCAGGCAGGGCAGCGGAGCCCCGCCGGCAGCATGATAGCGTAAAAGGTATACTTGAAGGCTTGTCACGCTGCCAGGGCGCTGTCCCTTCATTTCCCAGTCCGATGCCCATTCCACGCACCTTCATCATTCCCCTGATCGTCGCCTGTGCGCTGTTCATGGAACAGATGGATTCCACCGTCATCTCGACCTCCCTGCCGGCGCTGGCGCTGGACATGAATGTCGATCCCATTTCGCTCAAGCTGGCGTTGACCTCCTACCTGGTCAGCCTGGCCGTCTTCATTCCCATCTCGGGCTGGATGGCCGACCGCTTCGGCTCGCTCACCATCTTCCGCACCGCCATCTGTGTCTTCATGCTGGGTTCCATCCTGTGCGGGGCTTCCTCGACCCTGCCGCAGTTCGTGGCGGCGCGTTTCCTGCAGGGCATCGGCGGCGCCATGATGGTGCCGGTGGGGCGCCTGGTGATCCTGCGCAGCGTGGAGAAGGTCAACCTGGTCAAGGCGCTGTCCTACCTGACCATTCCCGCCCTGTTCGGGCCGGTGCTGGGGCCGCCGCTGGGGGGCTTCATCACGACCTACTTCCACTGGCGCTGGATCTTCTTCATCAATATCCCGATCAGCATCCTCGGTCTCTACCTGGCCACGCGCTTCATTCCCGACCTCAAGGCCGAGCAGGTGGCGCCGCTGGATTTCAAGGGCTTCGTGCTCTCGGCGCTGGGTTGCTCGCTGCTGATGATGGGGCTGGCGACCTCCGGCCGGCATCTGGTGTCGGGCGATGTCTCGCTGGCCTGCGTGGTGGCCGGCGTGCTGTTCCTGGTCGGTTACGTGTGGCATGCGCGGCGTGCCACGGCGCCGCTGATCGACCTGGCGCTGTTGAAGATTCCCACCCTGCGCGCCGGCGTCTTCGGCGGCTCGCTCTATCGCGTGGGGATCGGCGCCATCCCCTTCCTGCTGCCGCTGATGCTGCAACTGGGTTTTGGCTACACGCCTTTCCATTCGGGCCTGTTGACCTGTGCCTCGGCGGCCGGAGCGATGTTCATGAAGACCATCGCCGCCCGCTTCCTGCGGCGCTATGGTTTTCGGCGGGTGCTGCTGGTCAATGGCGCGCTGGGCGTGCTGGGGCTGTGGGCCATCGCCGGCTTCACGCCGCAGACGCCGTATCTGCTGATGGTGCTGGTCTTGCTCATCGGTGGCTGCTTCCGTTCGCTGCAGTTCACCAGCCTCAATGCGATTTCCTACGCCGATGTCGACAAGCAGCGCCTGAGCCAGGCCACCAGCATGGCCAGCGTGGCGCAGCAGTTGTCCATCGGCATGGGTGTGGTGCTGGCTGGGTTCGCCCTGCAGATGTCCAACGACCTCCAGGGGCATGCCACGCTGGTGGCGCAGGACTTCTGGCCGGCCTTCCTGGTGGTGGGCGCGGTGGCGTCGCTGGCGCTGCTGATGCTGCGCCAGTTGCCGCATGATGCCGGGGCCGAGATGGCCGGGCAGCAACAGAACAAGTCGGCCTGACACGGCCGCCACGACGAGGAGCGCCATGCGTAGCGATCAGCCCTACAAAGCCCTGTGGTTCCCGCTGGGTGCCGTCCTGATCTGGGCCGGCAACACGGTCATCAGCAAGATGTCGGCCAGTGTCATCGCGCCGGAGGATATTTCCTTCTACCGCTGGGTGCTGGCGGCGGCGCTGATGTCGCCCTTCCTGGCGCGCTCGACCTGGGCCGCACGCGCGCAGATCCGCCCCCACCTGGGCAAGATCCTGGTGCTGGCGCTGCTGGGCATGGTGCTGTTCCAGAGCCTGGCCTATTTCGCCGCCGCCACCGCCTCGGCCACCAGCATGGGCATCATTGCCTCGCTGATGCCCTTGCTGACACTGGTGCTGAGCATCAAGCTGCTGTCCGAACCGCCCACCATCGGCACCCTGGCCGGCGGGGTGCTATCGCTGTTCGGCCTGGCGGTGCTGATCGGGCGCGGTCACCCGCAGAACCTGTTCGAGCAGGGTGTGGTCACCGGGGATCTACTGATGCTGCTGGCCACCATCGCCTATGGCCTGTATGGCGTGATGCTGCGGCGCTGGGCGCTGCCCCTGCGCACCTGGCAATTGCTGTACATGCAGGTGCTCATGGCGGTGGTGCTGCTGTTCCCGGGCTTCGTGCTGGGCCATCATTCGCCCATCACCCGCGACAACCTGCCCATCCTGCTGTATGCCGGCATTGCCGCTTCCATCCTCTCGCAGTTCCTGTGGATGCGCGGCGTGGCCTACCTGGGTGCCAGCCGCTGTTCCATTTTCGTGAACCTGATGCCGGTGTTCACTGTCATCATTGCGGTGGCGGTGCTGGGCGAGCAATTGCATGGCTATCACGCCATCGGCGGCCTGATCACGCTGGCCGGGGTGATCATGGCGCAGGTGTTCAAGCAGCGCCTGCGCTGGCGTACCAGCTGACCCAATGTCGCTGACAGAACCCGGTTGATCCGACAAGACCAGGAAGAGAACAGGAAAGAGACATGATCGATCCCACCATGATCGTCAATTGCACGGTCTACAAGAAGGGCAAGAAGCTGCGGGACATCACCCTCGATGAAATCAGTGACGTGCTGGAAGAGGAGGGGACCTTCGTCTGGCTGGGCCTGCTGGAACCCAATGTCGAGCTGATGAACAAGATCAAGGAAGAGTTCTGCCTGCACGAACTGGCAGTGGAAGACGCCTACGCCGCCCACCAGCGGCCCAAGATCGAGGAATACGGCGATACCCTTTTCGTGGTCCTGCACACGGCCCAGCTGGCCGGCGGCGAGGTGCAGTTTGGCGAGACCCACATCCTCACCGGCCCGCGCTTCGTGGTCACGGTGCGGCACGGCGCCTCGCGCAGCTACGCCAAGGTGCGCGAACATTGCGAGATGCTGCCCGAGCGCCTGGTGCGCGGTCCCAGCTTCGTGCTCTATTCCATCATGGACTTCGTGGTCGACAACTACCGACCCATCATGGATGACCTGGAAGCCAAGTTCAGCCAGTACGAGGAACAGCTCTTCAACCCAGGTGCCATCAGCGGCAAGGCCTACCTGCAGGAGCTCTACCAGTTGAAGCGGCAGCTGATCCGCCTGCGCTCGGCGGCCTCGCCGCTGCTGGATGTCTGCACCCAGCTGCTGCGTTTCCATGAAGGCCTGATCACCAAGGATGGCAAGGCCTACTTCCGCGACATCTACGACCACGTGGTGCGCTTCATCGACACCGGCGACCGCTTGCGCGAAATGGTGGAGTCGGCGGTGCAGATCAATCTGGCCCAGGTCACCATCCACCAGAACGAGATCGTGCAGACCCTGGCTGGCTGGGGTGCCATCCTGGCCATCCCGACCATGATCTTCAGCCTCTACGGCATGAACTTCGCCCATATGCCCGGCTTGTCCTGGCAGTGGAGCTTCCCGCTGGTCTTGGGCGGCATCATCACCGCCTGCACGCTGTTGTGGCGGCGCTTGCGCAAGGCCGGCTGGCTCTAGGCCGGTCTTTCCTTTCGGGCAAACCGAGGTGGGTGCGACAATTGGTCGCAGCCGCCGGCTCGCCTGCGCTTTTATACTCGCGCCTGCCTTGATCGGCGGCACGATGAGGCGTCTTCAGGCATGCGGGACCGGGACGGGGCCAGCTTGCTCGTATTCCCGGTGAACGTCTTTTTTCTTGCTAAATGCAACACTGTTGCATAAAATGCCGCCCTGACCGCGTAGCACGGTCACCACTCTCGCGGCAAGGCAGCTCAGCACCCAGCCGCAACACACAAAAAACACAAGGGAAAAGATGAAAATGACCGCACTGCGGGCGGCCGTGCTGGGCGCGCTCGCCATGAGCCAGGCCCAGAATCTGGCCTGGGGCGCCGATACCACCACCACCGTCGGCGCTGACGGTGGACTGGGGCAGGTCGTGGTGACCGGCACCGGCGAGCGCCAGCAATATCGCCAGAATACGACCTCCAGTGCCACCCGCAGCGAGACCCCCTTGCAGGAATTGCCGCAATCGGTCCAGGTGGTGTCGCGCCAGCTGATCGACGACCTGGCCGCCACGCGGCTGGATGACGTGCTGCTCTACGTGAGCGGCGTGGCCAGGCAGAACAATTTCGGCGGCCTGTGGGACAACTATTCCATCCGCGGCTTTTCCGGCAACGAAAACGGCGGCATGAATATCCTCTGGAACGGCTTCGCCTCCAATCGTGGCTATGCGCCGCCGCGTGACATGGCCAACGTCGAGAGTGTGGACTTCCTCAAGGGACCGGCAGCGGCCCTGTACGGCAATAGCGAACCGGGCGGCACCATCAACGTGGTCAGCAAGAAGCCGCAGTTCAAGTCGGCCAATGCGCTGGACCTGTCCATCGGCACCAACAACACCTATCGCAGTGCCGTCGATTCCACCGGCGCCCTCAACAGCGAAGTGGCCTACCGCATCAACGCCGCCCTGGAGCACAAGGGCAGCATGCGCGACAACATCACCGGCCAGCGCGAATTCCTGGCGCCGGCCTTCACCTGGGTGTTGTCGGATCGCACGGTACTGAACTACGAAGGTGAGTTCGTGCGGCAGAAGGCCCCGCTGGATCGCGGCATCGTTGCCGTCAATGGCAATCCGGGCGTGTTGCCGGTGTCGCGCTTCCTGGGCGAACCGAACGATGGCGACATCAAGATGGAAAACCGCAACCACCTGCTGACGCTGGAACACCGCCTCAGCGAAGATTGGCATGTGCGTACCGGCGTGTTTCACAAGGACGGCAGCCTGGACGGTTTTTCCACCGAAGCCTCCGCACTGCAGGCCGACAACGCCACCCTGCGCCGCCAGCGCCGTTATCGCGACTACAGCTGGCACGACACCTCGCTGCAGGCCGAACTGGGCGGCAAGCTGCACACCGGCGGCATCGGCCATGAAGTGTTGATCGGTACCGAGATCGACCGGCTGACGCTGGACCAGCGCATGCTGCGCATCAACCCCAGCGCCGCTGCGCCCTATGCGGTCAACATCTACGCCCCGGTTGACGGCCAGGCGCAACCCACGCCCCTGCCCAATACCGATACCAGCGAGCGCCAGATCAGCACCGCACTCTACCTGCAGGACCAGGTCAGCCTGTCGGATCGCTGGAAATTGCTGGCCGGCGTGCGTGCCGATTCCTTCCGCTCCACCCTGAACAACTGGCGCAGCGGCGCGACCACGCGCCAGGACAAGAGCGCCGTTTCGCCGCGCCTGGGCCTGACCTACCTGATCACGCCCGCCTGGTCGGTCTATGCCAGCGCCAGCAAATCCTTCCGCCCCAACACCGGCAGCGACGTCCAGGGCAATGCCTTCAGCCCCGAGACCGCACGCGCCGCCGAAGTGGGGTTGAAGTTCCAGAGCGAAGACCAGCGTAGTGGCGCCACCCTGGCGGTGTTCGATATCACCAAGCAGAATGTGCTGACCACCGATCCGTCCAATCCCTCGTTCTCGATCGCTGCCGGTGAAGTGCGCAGCAAGGGCGTGGAACTGGATGCCAATGCCAAGCTCGGACGCCACTGGCGCCTGACCGGCAACCTGGCCTATACCGACGCCTATGTCGCCAAGGACAACACCCTCACCGTCGGTGCGCGGCTGGTCAACGTGCCGCGCGTGTCGGGCAGCCTGCTGGCGGTGTTCGAGGATGTCGATGCGCACGGCTCGCCCTATGGCGTGGGTGGCGGCGCCAGCTATGTGGGGGCGCGCACCGGCGACCAGGCCGGCAGCTTCCAGCTGCCTGGCTATGCCACTGCGCGGGCGCTGGCCTACTGGCAGTTCACGCCGCGCATGAAGCTCTCGCTGGACGTCAACAATCTTTTCAACAAGCGTTACTACAGCAGTTCCTACAACAACCTGTGGATCATGCCGGGTGACGAGCGCAATGCCATGCTGGCGTTGAACGTCCGGTTCTGAGGGCCGCCCCGTGTCCCGCGACCTGAACGCAGCACGCCGCCGGGCCCTGCTGGCGGCCGCCGCCCTGGCTGCTGCCCATCCCTGGCGTAGTGCACTGGCGCATGGCGACGATGCGCCGCATGCCCATGCCATCGCCCGGGCGGATGCCAGCGTGCTGACCGTGGTCGGCCCCTGGGAAATGACCGGACTCGATCCCTCGCGCTCCGGCTACATGTTCGCCCGCATGGAAGTGGTGGAGACGCTGCTGGAGGTGGATGACAGCGGCCACTTGCGTGCGGGCCTGGCCACTACCTGGCGGGTCAGCAATGACGGTCTGCAATGGCGCTTCGCACTGCGCAGCGGGCGGCGCTACCACGACGGTAGTGCGCTCACGCCGGCCAGCGTGCTGGCCTGTCTGCAACGGGCTGCCGAGCGGCCGGGCGTATTGCGGCTGGCGTCAATCGCGACGATGCACCTGGAGGGCAGCGAACTGGTGATCAGCTTGCGCCAGCCGTTCGGTCCCTTTCCCTATCTGCTGACCCATTACACGACGCAGATCCTGGCACCGGCCTCCTTCGATGCCAAGGGCAATGTCCATGCCATCATCGGCAGCGGGCCTTATCGCATTCGCTCCCTGAGCCTGCCGCAGCAGTTCGATGTCGAACGCGTGGCCTTGATCGAGTCCGGGCAGGGCAGGCCGATCCAGCGGGCGCGCTACATCAGCGTATCGCGGGCGGAGACGCGCACCCTGCTGGTCCAGAGCGGTCAGGCCGATCTCGCCTTCTCGCTGGACCCGCCCAGCATCCGGGCGCTGCAAGACCATCCACGCGCGGCCCTGCTGTCGACCATGCTGCCGCGTACCACCATTCTCAAGCTCAACGCCGGTCATCCCTTCCTGGCCGATGTGCGCGTGCGACGCGCCATCGCTCTATGCATCGAACGCGAGGGCATCGCCCGCGCCCTGCTGCGCGACTCCGACCTCGGTGCCACGCAACTGTTTCCCCCCGCGCTGGCGCGCTGGCACGATGCCGGCCTGCCGCCCTTGCATACCGACCTGAAGCAGGCGCGCCGCTTGCTGGAAGAGGCCGGCTGGCGCCTCGGTGCCGACGGCGTGCGGCGGCGCGAGGGTCAGCGGCTTGAGTTGAGCCTGACCACCTTCGTCGATCGTCCCGAGCTGCCCCTGATCGCCACCGCGTTGCAGGAAGAGATGCGCCAAGTCGGCATCGCTGTACGGGTGCTGATCGGCAATTCCGGTGATATCCCGGCCGGTCATCGCAGCGGGCTGCTGCAGATGGCACTGGCGGCGCGCAATTACGGCAACCTGCCCGAACCGGTGGCCAGCCTGCTGCAGGATTTCGGTCCCGAGGGCGGTGACTGGGGCGCCATGGGCTGGCGCAATGCCGAGGTGCCGGCGCTGCTGGCGCAACTGGCGACCACGCCCACTGTCGACGCCGACCGGAGCCGCAGCCTGCGCCAGCGCATCGCCGCTGTGCTGCAGGAGCAGTTGCCGGTGATTCCGGTGGTCTGGTACCGCCAGACCTGCGCCGTCAGCCGGCGCCTGCGCGGTGCCAGCATCGACCCCTTTGAACGCAGTTACCGGATCTCTTCCCTGCAATGGACTTGAATCGATTATTGAGCGCTTCCATCCGGCGCCACCTGTTGCTCGCGCTGGGACAGCGCCTGCTGCAGGCCGGCCTGGTGGCGCTGCTGGTGGGCACGCTATGTTTCTTCATGACGCGCCTGCTGCCGGGCGACATGGCCTACCGCATCGCCGCCGGCCGTTATGGCTATGACATGGTCACCGCCGAGGCGGCGCTGGCCGTGCGCGAGGAGCTGGGCCTGGACCGTCCGTGGTTCATGGCCCTGAGCGAATGGTGGAGTCGCCTGTTGCACCTGGACCTGGGGATCTCCCAGGTGACTGCCTTGCCGGTGCTGGTGGAAATCGGCCATCAGCTGGGGCCGACGCTGCGCCTGTCCCTGCTGGCGATGGCGCTGTCGCTGGCCATCGGCCCCACTGCCGGCGTGTTGGCCGGACTGAATCCGGGCGGCTGGCTGGACCGTGCCACGCTGGCCGTGTCGGTGGTCTTGCGGGCCTTGCCGTCCTTCCTGCTGGGCTTGCTGCTGGTGCTGCTGTTTTCGGTGCAGTTGGGCGCCTTGCCCGCGGCCGGCCATGGTGACCAGGGCGGCATCCTGCTGCCGGCCCTGACGCTGGCGCTGGGTCTGGCGGCGGTCTCCTGCCGCGTGGCGCGGGATGCCATGGTGCAGGTCCGGCGTGCCGAATACTTCAGTTTTGCGCTGACCAAAGGTCTCACGCCCACCCAGGCGCTGGCGCGCCATGGCCTGCGCAATGTGGCCGTGCCGGTGGTGGCCTACCTGGGCGTGCAATTGGTGATGCTGGTCGAAGGCGTGGTGCTGGTGGAAACCATCTTTGCCTGGCCCGGCATCGGCCACGCGCTGGTGCACGCCATCTTCGGCCGCGACGTGCCAATGATCCAGGGCACGGCCCTGGTGCTGGGCCTGATGTTCGTCCTCTTCAATGCGCTGGTGGATGCCGCCTGCGCCTTCCTGGATCCGCGAGGCCGAGCATGAGCCGTCTTTCTCCTTCCGATAGCCTTGTCGAACTCCGCGCGCCCCGCTGGACCTGCGGCCAGTTCGCCGGACTGCTGCTGTTGCTGGCGGTGGCGCTGCTGGCGCTGGTCGGACCGGTTGCCATCGACATCGATCCGGCGCGTCAGCATCTGGAGCGCTTTCTTGAGGCGCCCAGCCTGGCGCAGCCGCTGGGTTACGACCAGCTCGGGCGCAGCATGCTGGCCCGACTGGCACATGGCGCCCGGCTATCCTTGTCGCTGGCGCTGGTGAGCGTGCTGTCGGCGGCTGTTCCTGGCTTGCTCATCGGTCTGCTGGCGGCCTGGTGCGGCGGCTGGACCGAGCGCCTGCTGGCGGCGCTGGCCGATGCCGTGCTGGCCTTGCCGGGCTTGTTGCTGGTGCTGCTGCTGGCGGCCCTGGCGCCGGGTGGTTTCTGGCCGCTGTACGTGGGCATTTCGCTGGCGCTCTGGGTGGAATATTTCCGCGTGGTGCGTGCCGCATGCCGCGTCCTGCTGGCCAGCCCCCAGGTGGAGGCCTCGCGGCTGCTGGGCTTTGGGCCTGCTTACATCATCCGCCGTCACGTATTGCCGGCCTTGCTGCCGCGCCTGCTGACGCTGATGCGCTTCGGCCTGGCCGGCGCGGTGCTGGCGATGTCGGCACTGGGCTTCGTGGGCGTGGGTCTGCAGCCGCCGACGCCGGAACTGGGCGTCATGATGATCGAACTGTTGCCCTATTACCGTGAAGCGCCCTGGCTGGTGGGTGCGCCGGTGCTGGTGCTGTTCATGACCCTGCTGGGTTTGCTGCTGCTGTCGCCGCAGAAGGAGGCCGCATGAGTGCGCTGGCGCCAGTGCCGGCGCTGTGCGTAGAAGACCTCGCGGTGCTGCACGGGGAGGACGTGCTGGTCGATGCGATCAGTTTTTCCATCCCGGCTGGTGGCGTGCTGACCCTGCTGGGCGAGAGTGGCTCCGGCAAGTCGCTGCTGGCCCAGGCCGTCATGGGTCATCTGCCGGCCAACCTGCGCTGTACCGGGCGCATCAGCATCGATGGCGAATCCGGCGAGGCTGCCGATGTCGTCCCGCGACAGGCCGGCTGGGGCCGGCGCATCGCGCTGCTGCCACAGGAACCCTGGCTGGCGCTGGACCCGACCATGACCGTGGTGCAGCAGGTGGCCGAGACCTATGAGCTGGTCAGCCGGCCCGCCGTCGATGGCCAGAACGACAGCCTGCGGGCTGCCCGCGTCAATGCCCGGACGTCGGCGCTGGATGCGCTGGCCAGCCTGGGCCTGCAGGATGCGGCGGACAAATATCCTTTCATGATCTCCGGTGGCATGGCGCAGCGGGTGGCGTTCCTGGCCACGCATGCGGCCGGCGCACCGTTGCTGATCATCGACGAACCCACCAAAGGACTGGATGCCGACCGCCGTGGCGAAGTGCTGGCCCTGCTGCAGGCGGCACGCAAGGAGGGCATGAGCCTCTTGTGCATCACCCATGACGTCTGGCTGGCGCGGGCGCTGGGCGGACAACTGGCGGTGATGCTGGAGGGACGCATGGTGGAGCGGGGCGAGGCCGAGGCGGTACTGGCCGCGCCGCGGCACACCTATACCCGGCGCCTGCTGGCGGCCGATCCGGCTTGCTGGCCAATGCCTGTGCCAGCGCAGGCCGCACCGTCTGGTCGCGCTGGCCGGGTCATCGCCGAGATCAGCGGCGTCGGCAAGGCCTTCGGCGAGCGTGTGTTGTTCAGCGATGTCAGTGCGCGCATCCACGCCGGTGAAATCCTGGCCATCAGCGGTCCCAGCGGCGCGGGCAAGACCAGTTTCGGCAATCTCCTGCTGGGCCTGCTCAAGCCCGATACGGGGACAGTTACACGCTCCCCTGGTCTGTCAGGTACGGCATTCCAGAAGATCTATCAGGACCCGGCGGCGGCCTTTGCGCCCACCGTCAGCCTGCGCCAATCCCTGCAAGACGTGGTGCGCCTGCACCAGCTGGACTGGAACCGGCTGGAAGCGCTGCTGGCGCGCATGCGCGTCGATACCGGGCTGCTGGATCGCCTGCCGCGCCAGGTATCGGGTGGCGAACTGCAGCGCATTGCATTGGCACGGGTGCTGTTGATGAAACCGACGCTGATCTTTGCCGACGAGCCCACCTCGCGGCTGGACCCGCTGACCCAGCAGGAAGTGATCAGCCTCTTGGTGGAAGAGGCCAGGGCAGCGGGGTGTGCGGTGCTGCTGGTGACGCACGATGCCGATATCGTGCGCTGCGTGGCGGACCGGCAGATACGCCTGGGCAGCTGACCCTCAGGCGCGGGCGCCGAACTTGCGGCGCAGCCGCCGCCAGCCGATCACCACGCCACTGCCGGACAAGGCCAGCCCGCCGAGGCTCAGCAGGATCAACACAGCCTCACGCAACCAGCCCGCGGCCAGCATCGGCCCCAGGTCCCAGCTATGCAGCAGGCTGAACAGCCAGCGCCCGATGCGCTGGGCGCGGTCTGCGCTCATTTCGACCTGGCCGCTTTGCAGGTTGAGGTAGACCAGGGTATGACCGGCATCGGCAAACCTCAGTCTAAGCACGGGCAACTGTCGTTGCGCGCCCCCCATCATGGCCTCGCTGTCGCGGCGATAGTAATAGGCGTCGTAATGATCCATGCGCTCCACCGCCACCAGCGGTGCGGACATCAGCCGGGTACCGGCCTGTTCCAGCGTGGCGCGAGACCAATGCTGCGCCACCAGCAGGCGCTGCCCCTGCGCATCGGCCGCCAGTACCAGGCGCGTGCCGTCATGCGCGTCGCGGGCCAGTACGAAGGGCTGGCCGGCCAGCGTCAGCCATTCCAGTTCCACCGGGCGGAACCCGCTCTCGGCCAGGCTTTGCAGGATGGCGTCGGTAGGGGCCGCCAGCAGGCCGCCTTGTGCCGGCACCGCGGCATAGCGCGCCAGGTCGGGCCGTTGCGCGGCCGAGAAGATGCCCAGCGGGTTCATCGACATCAGGCCGCTGAAGATCCAGGTCAGGGTGATGGCCGCGAAACCCAGGCCGAGCAGGTGATGCCAGCGCATCCAGCCGGGCGTGAAGGGTGAGTGCGAGCCGGACTTGTAGGGCCGGCCGAAGCGCCAGCGCCACAGTCCCACCACGATGCCGCTGCAGGCCACCAGCACGCAGCCGGCCGAGAGCGCAATCACGGTCCAGGTCCAGACCGGATCGACCGGCTGGTCCTTGAAGACGTAGAGCCAGTGCAGCCAGGCGCCGACATAGTTCCAGCCGCGTTGCAGGCGGGTCGCCTGCATCACCACTTCGCCGCTATGCGAGGAGACGTAGACCAGGGTGTGGGCGGCATCGTCCAGCATGATCTGGTGCATTGGTCGATGCGCGTCCAGCGACCGGGCATGGGTCCAGCGGTCTTCGTGCAACTGGCCCAGGTAATGGGCCTCGGCACCCGGACGGAACAGGCGTGCCGCGCGCAGCGCGGCATCGCGGTCGAATTGCGCTTGCGCCGCTCCGGAAGCTGCATCCAGCGATAGCAGGCTGCCATCCTCCCTGCGTAGCAGATAACGCGGCTGGCCACTGGCGGCGTTGAGCACCAGTGCGCCGGCACGCGCCTGCGGGGGTGGTCCCTGCAGCTTGCTGCCGGCTTCCAGCGCAGGGAGGGCCGCCAGCCTGTCCCAGGGCGTGAGCTTGGGATAGCCGACGAACAGCATCACCACGCCGCTGGCGAACCACAGGGCCATCAGCAGGCAGCCTGCCACGCCGCACCAGCGGTGGGTCAGGTAGGTCCAGCGGCGCAGGCGCGCCGGCCAGGAAGTCGCCACCATCGATCAGAAGCGGTGGTTCACGCTCAACTGCAACTCGCGTCCCGGTCCGACCAGCCACTGCGTATTGGTGTAGTAGGCGGTGGTGAAGTAGTGCTTGTCGAACACGTTGTTGGCACGCAGGGTCAGGGTGGTGGCTTGCGTGGCCTTCCAGCGCAGGGCCAGGTCGGTAGTGGTGTAGGCCGGCAGCTTGAGGGTATTGGCGTTGTCGGCATAGCGCGCGCCCACGTACTGCAGGCCGCCGCTGGCGGTCCAGGTGGGCAGGAAGTCCCAGCCCAGCCAGACGTTGGCCAGCCGTTCCGGCACGTTGGTGGGGACGTTGCCGCTGCGCGAAATAGCCACGCCCGACACCGCTTCGGCGAAGTCGTCGAAGCGCGCCCGCAGCACGGTGGCGTTGGCATCCAGCTTCACGGTATCGGTCAGTGCCAGCGACAGGCTGGCTTCGACGCCGCGCGAGGATTGTTGGCCGACCTGGATGCTCTGGCTGGCATTGGCCGGGTCGCGGGTGACCAGGTTGTTCTTGCGGATGTCGTAGAGGGCCAGGGTCCATTGGCCGCGCTTGTTCCAGAACACCTGCTTGACGCCCACTTCCACCTGGCGACCGGTGGACAAGGCGAAGCGGCTGTTGGACTGGGTCAGCATGAGCAGGCCCGACACCGGCGCGGCGGCCTTGGCGTACTGGCCATAGACGGACAGTTCCGGCGTGATGGCATACACCGAGCCCAGGCGCCAGCCGAGGTTGGCGTAGCTCTGGCTGAAGTCATTGGCGCTGTTGATCAAATCGCTGCGGGAGACGTCGGCGTGGTCGAAGCGCAAGCCGGCCAGCACGCTCAGGCGCTCGGTCAGGTCCAGCTTGTCCTCGGAGAAGACCGAATACTGCGAGGCACTGTTGCGATAGCGCGGCCGGAAGGCCGGGATGCCGGTGCCGCTGGCGTAGACGCCGGGGTCGAAGTCGTAGGGATTGACGCTGCTGAAGTTGCCCACATAGGTGTTGTTGGTGTGGGTGAAGCTGCTGGAGTTGATGTCGAAGCCGACCGAGACCTGGTTGCTCAGACCCAGCAGATGGCCCTTGAAAGTGGCGTCGGTGGTGTTGCCGGTCTGCGACTGGTCATGCCGGATCTGGGTGGCGCCGCTGCGGTCGACCAGCCCGGAGGCCGGGTTGTAGACATAGGATTCGGCGTTGCGCCAGTTGCGCTCGCTATTGATCTGGTAGAAGCGGGTGCGCACGGTGGTGTCGGCATTGGGCGTCCATTGCGCTTCCAGTTGCGCCCAACGGTCCTTGTAGTCGATGTTGCCGTCGCCGACATTGAAGTTCTTGTCACGTAGCGCATCGACCTGCTGGCCATTGATCAGCGGCGTGCCGAAATAGGCCATGGGACGCTGGTGGCCCTGGGCGTAGCTCAATTGCACGAACAGGTCGGGATTGACGTCCAGCCGCAGCGCACCGGAGAAACTGAGGTTGTTGGAATAGCCGCGGTCGACCCAGCCATCGGAGCGGTCACCGCTGATGTCCACGCGGTAGGACAGCATGTCGTTGATGGCGCCACCACTGCCCAGGCCCAGGCGCTCCGTGTTGTGGCTGCCGATGCTGGCTTCGACTTCATTTTCGATCTTGCCGCGTGAAGGTTTCTTTGGCACCACGTTGACCACGCCACCGATGGCGCCATCGCCATAGATCACCGAGGCCGGCCCGCGCAGCACTTCGATGCGCTCCACGCTCCAGGTGTCGAAGGGGAAGCTCACGCCGACGCCGCCATACTGGCGCACGCCGTCGTACAGGCGCATCACCGAGGTGGTATCGGTAAAACCGCGCACCGACAGCGAACTGCCACTGTTGCCTGGATGCGCCAGGCTGCTGTAGCCGGGGGCGCGGGTGATGGCATCGACGATGCTGGCGTCGCCGCGTTCTTCCAGCTGGCGACGGTCGATCACGCTCACGCTGGCGGGAATCTGCAGGGGCGTCAGATCAAGGTTGGAACCGGTACTCACCGGATTCTGCAAGGGCGCGGTGCTGCTGGCGCTCACCGAGATGGTGGGCAGGGCGGCGTCGTTCTGTTGTGCCGCTGTGGGCGCCACGGACTGTGCCTGAGCACCGGCTGCCAGGCATAGCAGAGGCAGTGCCAGGTGAAATTGGGAACGCTGCTGGTGGCCGGGGCTACCCCGGCGCTGTGGTGTGGTCGTGGTCATCGTCGCAGTCTGAGCGGACATGCCAGGGCATGCCTGCAGGAAGTAAAGAAATCGGAGCGCGGCCGATTCTAACAACGCACGGGGTCGGACTGGGGCTGGCGTGAATCTGGCGGAAATGCAGTGTTGAAGATGTGAAAGCCGCGCCAGTAAAGGCTTTGCGACTGGTTTTGGGAGATGTCAGAAGGGCTTGGGTGCGACAATTAGCCGCAGTCGGGCGGGTCTTAGGGGCTGACGGTCGTCGGCTCACTGCCACCCAGCAGCAGGGTCGTCCATTTCCCCTGGGCCGAGGATGCACCCTCGGGGAGGACCATGTAGGCGAGGCTTTTCAGTCCGCAATACTGTTCCAGGTAGTCACGTGCATGGGCCATGCGGTCGCGCAACTGGGTGATGCCGTCCCGGGCGCCGGGCTGCACGGGAAGGAATTCGAACATCACTTCGGGATGCAGGAACTCGGTGAGATGCTGGATCACCTGGTCGGTATCGGGGTGCTCGGCATTGAACTCATGATGGGACGGCAGTTCTTCCTCGCGCAGTTGATAGCGGATCAGGCAACGCATGATCACCTCGATCCGGTATGGTCTGAGAGCAGGGTCAGGCGTGGATACTCATGCTGGATGGCACGGTCACGGCCCTGTTCCTTGGCGCGATAGAGCGCGGCATCGGCACTGTCGATCAGGTCGCGGGCATCGACCTGCGCACCCTTGCCGCTGGCCAGACTGGCCGCCCCCACGCTGATGGTGACCTGGCCCACCGGGCTGCCCTCGTGGGGAATGCGCAATGCCCGTACGGCCTGCACCAGCCGACCGGAAATGGCGGCCGCGCTGGCGGCATTGCAGTTGGGCAGGATCAGGGCGAATTCCTCGCCGCCATAGCGGGCCACGATGTCACCCTGGCGGCGCGCTACGCCATTGAGGGCGGCAGCCACCTGCTTGAGACAGATATCACCGGCGGCATGGCCATAGGTGTCGTTGTAGCGCTTGAAATGGTCCACGTCCACCATGATCAGCGAGAGCGATTCGCCGGAGCGGTTCAGGCGTGCCAGTTCGGCCGTGAGCGCGGCATCGAAGTAGCGGCGGTTGAAGACATCGGTCAGGCCATCCTTCTGCGACTGCGCTTCCAGGGTTCGGTAGAGACGCTCCAGTTCGGTACGGGCGGTGATGGCTTCCAGCTCCGCCGTTTCGCGGCCAGCCACCTGCGCCACCAGCCGGTTGCCGCCATAGCCGATGACGATCAACAGCAACAGGACGGCAATGCCGCGTATCCAGACCCGGCGCGACCAGTCTTCCAGGATGTCGTCCTTGGCCAGCGCCACGGCCACGAACAGGGGGTACAGGTTGCAATGCTGGAAGCTGGTCAGACGCTCGATGTCATCGCGCGGTGAACGCATCTCGAAGGAGCCCTGTTCGGACTTGGTCAGGTATTGCTGTAGCAGCGACTTGGAGATGTCCAAGCCGATCGAATAGCTCAATAGCGGTTGGCGGTAGATCACCGTACCTTCGTTCAAGCCGAACAGGATGGCGCCGTTGCGGCCGATGGCAAACTGTTCGTAGTAACGCTGGAAGTGCGACAGGTCGATGTCGGCCACCACCACGCCGGCGAAGCTGCCGTCGGGGTGATTGATGCGTCGGCTCATGGTGACCACCCACTGACCACTGACGCGGCTGCGCATGGGCTTGCCGAGATAGGCGTGGTTGGTGCGCAGGCGCTGATGGTGAAGGAAGTAATCGTCCTGGATATAGCGGTGTTCCAGGGTGGCCTGGGAGGTGCCGACGGCCAGCCCGGTTTCGTCGTACACCATCAGCATGGCCAGTTGCGGTACCGCTGCAACCGAGGTGACCATGAAATCGTGGGTACGCTGCCGCCCGGCGCTCTTGGTACCGTCGTAGTCGAGATGCTCCTGCACGCCGAGCAGCACCACGTCGACTTCCTTGAAGGTCTGGTCGGCCTGCTGGGTCAGTGCCAGGGCCATGTTGGAGGCGTCGCGGGTGGCTTCGTCCAGCGCCACCTCGTAGGCGCGCCAGGCCGACCATGCTTCCAGCAGCAGGATGATCAGGCAGACCACGACCACGAACAGCTTGGCTGTTCGTGATGCGCGCTGGATTCTGTGTTCTGGCATGTCGCTTTCCCCGGAAACGGCCTTTCCCCGGTGCCATTGTTATGAAGTCCTGCTGGACCGGCTATCGGGGAATACCTGAACTTGTGAGGAGATTAACAGATTCCCCTTCCCCAAGGGGAAGCTTTGCCTGCCGGAAAGCACGCTCGGCGTGCTTTCCGTGGCTTTTGCGCTCCTAGTCGTAGCGCCGGCTGAAAAGAATGTTCAGGCCATTGATGGTGCCGGCACGGGCGACCACCGACCAGCGCCGCGAAATCTGCCAGGTGGCCTTGGCGACGCTGGCGGCGCCCTGCAGGCTTTGCTCGTAGCCCAGCGTGATCTTCTGGGTGATGGCCTTGCCCAGGTTGACCACCTGATCGTCGGTCAGCCCCGATTCGCTGGAGCCGATGCTGAACTGGTCCAGCCCGATGTCCTTGGCGATGCGCTTGCCGCCCATGTTGCCCACCAGCGCCAGGGCCTGGCTGCTGGCATTGCGCTGGCCGATGTTGGAGCTGTCGGTGCCGTGGCCGAACATCATCCAGGACAGCTTTTCATCGTCCGGGACGTTGGGTTCGGACACCAGTTGCACGCGCGGCTGGTTGGCATTGCCGGTCACCGAGACACCGGCCTCGACGTCCTGGTTGCGGCGCATGGCCAGGATGTTGATGTTGGGATTGGCGATCGGCCCCTGGAAGTTGATGATGCCCCGCTCGATGTTGAGCTTGGTGCCAAAGGCTTCATAGCTGCCCTCGGCCACGTTGATGGTACCGGTGGCGCGCAGCGGGGAGAGCGGTTCGCTGCGCACCATCATGTCGCCGCGCAGCAGCAGGTCGGCGCCACTGCCGCGGAAGCGGAAGTCATTGCCCAGGTCGACCGCCAGGTTGATGACCGGTGCGAACTTGCTGGCCGGCTTTTCGGTCGCGGCTTCCAGCTTCTGCTGCGAAGAGGCGGCCGCGCCGACGCGGTTCCTGCCGCTGCGACTGACGATGACCACGTCGTCCCCCAGCTTGGGCGCGCTGCTCTTGGGCAGGTCGAACAGCCCACGGTCGACGATGAACTTGCCGTCCACGCGCAATTGTTCGTTGACGTTGCTGATCTTGCCTTCGCCGGAGAGCATCAATTGCCGGTCGGGACTGGCGAAGAGCTCCAGGTGATCGGCGGTGAGGGTGGCGTTGAGGTCGGGATTGTCGGCGCCGAGCTGGATCTTGCCACCCGCGCGCAGGGTGCCGCGCCCGCCATGGAACTCGATCTGGCGCAGTTCGATGACATTGCTGTCCATGACGATGCGCACGATGCCGTCCTTCAACTGGATGCCCTGGTCGAATTCGGTCACGGCCAGGTTGTCGCCGTTGATGGCACCCGACAGGCTGGGCTGGCCGAGCGTACCGGCGGCGTTGAGGTCGGCTGACAGCTTGCCGTTGAGGCTGAGTTGCGGGCCGATCAGATCGCCGACCCGCTTGAGTTGCGGGACATCCAGGCGGGCCTTGAGATTCAGGGGGGACGCCGCATCCAGGGTCAGCAACTGGTCGATGCGACGCAGACCGACCTCGCCACCCAGGTCCAGGCTGCCGATGCGTGCGGCATCGACGCGGCCGCTCACGCGCATCTGTTCGCCCTGGAAATCACTGCGCAGCTTGAGTTCAGACAGGCCCAGCGTGGCCTCGCCGGCACTGGTGGTGACCCTGACATCGCCCGACTTGCGGGCGATCTGCAGGTAGCCGCTGGCGCGCTCGGCCAGCGTAAAGTCCCAGTCGCTGTCCAGCACCAGATCGGTCTTGACCGGGGCCGGCGTACCGCTGAATTGCTGCATCAGTTCCAGCACCCGGCCCAGGTCCAGCGCCCGTACCTGGCCGGCCGATGCCAGCCGGCCCTGTTGGTAGGACAGGCGTTTCAGTTCGATCGCGGTACGGTCGATCTCGATGCGGGTGCTGCCGGCCTCGATGCCGTCAGCCGAGGCGTCCAGTGCCAGCGGACTGGCCAACGCGATGCGCGGGAAGCCCTGGTTGCTGAACTGGTCGAGACTGCCGGCCCAGCCATAATGGCCCTTGGTCTTTTCGGTGACCTGGCCGTGGGCGCCCACGCTCAGGTCCAGCGTCTGCTCCTGCAGCTTGCCCTTGGCCTGCAGGGTCAGCGCGTGCTTGGCATAGGTGCCGTCCAGCTTGATCGCCAGGCGCGACAGAGTGGCCTGCGGGCCGCTGTAGCCATCGCCCTCCAGCGTCAGCGCCAGGCGGTTGTCGGGCGAGGCCACGCCGGCGGCCAGGTTGCTGTGGAGTTCGCTCTGGCCGGCCAGGTGGTGCAGCTTGTGTGCGCCGAATTGCAATTGCTCGGCCTGGAAACTGGCCACCACATCGGGGCGCTGGCGCGTGCCGCTGACGGTGCCGTCCAGGCGCAGCAGGCCGGACAAGCCATAGCCCAGGCGCGCCAGTTGCGGCGCATCGACCTTGAGCCGCAACTTGTCCCCGGCCTTGCCGAAGCTGCCGTCCAGGTCCAGCGTATTGCCGGCGACCTGCAGATTGGCTTTGGAAGGCAAGAGGCGCGTGCCAGCCAGTTGGAGGTCGCCGCGGCCGCTCATGGGCAGGTCTCCATAGCTGCTGTCATGAATGCGGAAACCGAGCTTGACCTTCAGCTCCGGCGAGAGGGCGCCGGCTGCGTCGAAGTCCATGTTGATGCGCGCGCGCACCGGTTGCGAGGGCGCGCTGCTGCTGGTGCGACGCCCCTTGTTGACTGGTGGCGGCGTGACGGCTTGCAGCACGGCCGTGGGGTCGAAGTCCAGCAGCCTGCCCTTGAAGGCGTAATCCATCGCGCCCACGGTCTGCAGGGTGCCGGCGGTTTCCAGGCGAGATTTGCCAGCGGTCAGGGAAGCCTCCCGCACCTGTACCCGTTCGGCGCCGATGACGGTATCCACGTGGAGCTTCAGGGCGCTGTCCTGCAGGGTCAGCAGCAGTTGCTGGGCGTCAGGCGCCAGCGTCACGTCGACCGGCCCGGACAGCCGGGTGGGACGTACCTGCCGATGGATCTGGCTGAGATCGAGTTCGCTCACGCGCAGCTTGAACTGGCCGGCCATGGGGGACTCCTTGCCGGGCTCCGTGCTACCGGGGCGGAACTGGCCGCCGCCTTCGATGCGGGCGTTGCGGGGCAGGCGGATATCCAGTCGCGACAGGGTCTGCTGTTGCAGGTCCAGTTGCAGATCGGCGCTGGCCGAGAGCAGGGGCAGCAGTTGCTGGTCCAGGCTGCCAGGGCGGGCATTGGTGATGTCCACCCGGCCGGCCACCTGCAGCGGGGCATTGGCGGGGAGTCCGGCCGGTGGGGCAAGGTCGGCGCGCAGGTTGAGGTCGGCTGCTGGCGCTGCGACGTTGAAGGCCTGCGGGTTGAGGTGCTGCAGATCGACCCGGGCGCGCTTGAGCGGGACTGCGGCAAAGGGCGTGGCGACGATGTCGGCATTGCCCTTGAGCTTGTCGCCCCCGGCGGTGAGGGCGATGCCCAGTTCCTCCAGCGAGCCCGACAACTGGGCGGCCAACTGGTATTGCTCCTTGAGCTCGCCTTGCTGGTAGGCGCCTGCCAGTTCCAGCCCGCCGCCGATGGCGAAGGGGCGCTTGCCGTTCAGGTGTAGCAGGGCCGTGGCCTGGCCGTAGGGGGTGACGAGGCGGTCCAGCACCAGCGTGTGTTGCACGCCATCGGAGCTGCCGTGCAGTTTCAGGTCCGACAGTTCGGTGGTGGAAGTCCCCTGGGTCAGGCTCAGGTGGCCCAGGCTGATCTCGCCGATCTCCACGGCCAGGGGGATCTCCAGCGAGCTCGGCAGGGTGGTCGGCTCGGATGGTGACGGCTGCTGTTTCAACTGCACCGAGCCGACACGCAGGTAGTCGATGCTGAACTTGCGCTGCAGCGCGGCCAGGTGCCAGCGGGCGTCGATGCTGTCGATATCCAGGATGCGCTGCTCATCCTGGTAGTGCAGGGCGCGCAGGCGCAGTCCGTCGGCCACGGTGCCGCCCAGCAACTGGCCGGAGAGCTTGCCGTCCAGCGCCTTGACCGCGCCGTTCCACAGCAGGCGCGCGCCGCTTTCGGTCTTCAGGGCGTACAGGATGGTACCGGCGGTGGCCAGCAGCAGAAGGGCGAGCGTGCCGCCGCTCCAGGCCAGGACGCGGCCCGCGCGGCGCATGCTGCCAGCGCGCTTGCGCGAGCGCCGTGAGCCCTGCGGCGGCTCCGGTGGAGAGGAAGAATCCTGCGATGCTTGTGGCTGGTCGCTCATGCGTGCCTGTCGTTCGAAATCATATAAATCGTTTGCGCGATTCTGGCGTCTGCATCAGAACGCGATGCCCAGCGAGATGTGAGGACGGATCTGGTGCTTCTGGATGCCATAGGCCAGGTCCAGGTTCAGGGTACCCACCGGACTGCGCCAGCGCGCCCCGGTGCCCACGCCGTGATAGAAGGTCTTGTTGTTCCAGTTGTCGGCAGCCGCGCCGATGTCGTAGAACACCGCCGCGCCCCATTGCTCGCTGAACCAGCGCTGGTATTCGGAGCTACCCACGGCCAGGTACTTGGTCGGGTAGACGGTGCCGTTCTGCTCGTTGCCGATGCTCTGGTAGCTATAGCCGCGCACCGAGTCGTTGCCGCCGGTGCGAAACAGCAGCGAGGGTGGCACCGCCCCGGCGCTGCCGGCCGTGAAGACGCCACCCAGCTCGGCACGCAAGACCACGATGTCGCGCTTGCCCACCGGCACGAACTGCTTGAAGCGGCCATACAGGCGACTGAAGCTCTGGTCGGTCAGCAAGCCCTTGAGCGCGAAACCGGCTTCCAGCGTCAGCAGGTTGCCCCGGCGCGGAAAGATCGGGTTGTCCACATTGCGGCGCGACCAGGCGAAGCCGGGCACCAGCGCCCGGTGCTTGCCGGGGGTGACAATGGTATTGGCGGGCAGGGTGCTGCCGTCCTCCTGGCTCAGCTCATCGCGGTAATAGGTCAGCGAATAGGTGGTGTCGTAGTTCTCGCTGTTGCGGGCGCGCTTGAGTCCGATCTGCTGGCTGCGCAGGTCGATGCCTTCCAGCTTGGTGCGGTCGTAGGAGGTATTGAGGCTGTTGACGAAGGCCTTGTCGTCCGGCGGCATGGCCAGCGACATCATGCCGTACTGGCGTTTCTGCTCCAGCCGTGCCTGGCTGTCGAAGACATAGGCCTTGTCGAATACGTTGTAATGCGAATAGCGACCTTCGACCTGGGCGCCGGTATCGGTGCTATAGCCCACGCCGGTGCGGATGCGCTGGGTCGGGAACTCGGTGACCTGCACCTTCACCGGTGTCAGGTCCGGATGTTCGGGGTCATCGTCGATGGCCACGATGGCGTTGGAAAAATAGGGCGTGTTCTGGATCTGCCGCTGCAGCGCCAGCAGGCGGTCGATGTCATACGCTTCGCCGATGTTGAGCGGATTGACGTTGCGGATGATGGTCTCGGGATAGCGGCGCGTGCCGGTGATCTGCAAGGGCCCCAGGGTGAAGGGCGGGCCGCTGTCATAGCGCACCGACACATCGGCCTGGTGTTCGTCCGGATCGACCCGGGCCTGGGAGGAGGCGATGCGGGCGGCCGCGTATTTCTTTTGCTGCAGTTGGTCCAGGCCGGCGTTCTTGGCCTTGTCCCAGTCTTCCTGGCGGAAGGGCTGGCTGGTCGGCAACGACCAGTTGTTGCGGATGGCGGCTACCCGGGCCGGGTCCTCGCTGGCGGCCGCGCCGGTGACGGTGATGTCGGTGCTGCTGAT
Source organism: Herbaspirillum sp. AP02 (assembly GCF_015767275.1). Classification (GTDB taxonomy): domain Bacteria; phylum Pseudomonadota; class Gammaproteobacteria; order Burkholderiales; family Burkholderiaceae_D; genus Herbaspirillum. Next base: position 1,210,616 of record NZ_JADWMY010000001.1, on the reverse strand, counting down.
CTCGGTGCGCGGTCCCGGCTCGACGCTGAGCTTGATGCGGCGCTGCGGTGGCTGATCGGCCGCTGCCGGTTCGCTGGTCATGCTGACCTTGGTGACGGGGGCAAAATATCCCTCGGTCGAGGTCAGTTCGCGCACCTGGTCGCCGACGGTATCCATCATGAACTTGAGCTGTTCGTCGCTGATGTCGTCGCGGTCCTGGTAGCGCGAGAGGTCCAGGAAATCCTTGAGCAGCGACTGCACCGGCTTGGGCGCTTCGATTTCCACCTTGTAGGCGGCATAGGCGGTATCGGCGGCGCACCAGAGAAAGGCGATGGCCAGGTGGCGGGTCCATGTCATTGATTCACTGCATCATCGGTTATCGGTTGAGACGGCCGGCCGGCCGCCTCTTGGGGCAAGTCGGGTAGGATGAGGACTTGGCGGCGCATGCCACCAAGCCCTGACCAGCATGCGGCGCGGATAGTTCCTGGGCCGTGGTGCCGGTGGCGGGTGCTTCATTCCAGGGTCAGCCGGACTGCGCCGTCGCTGCTCCGCTGTTACGCTGGCCCGACGACCTGTGCAGGGCGATCTACCGTCTTGTTCATCCCGCTATTGTAATGTGCCTGTAGCATCGCCCGGGTGGGTATTGAGAATCAGATATGCACGTCGGCCGCTCTGCGGGCGGGCGCGCACCGTAAATCGAAGGAGAGTAGTGTGAGTAGTGTGAGTAGTGTGAATATTGATGCGTATTCGGAGAAGGCCAGTTGCGAACGCTTGTTGTCGGTACATCGTTGGACCGACAAGTTGCTCAGTTTCCGTACTACGCGGCCTGCCGGCTATCGCTTTACGGCCGGCCAGTTTGCCCGCCTGGGGCTGGAGATCGATGGCCAGATCGTCTCGCGTGCCTATTCCATCACCTCGGCCGAGCATGAGGACCAGTTGGAGTATTACGCCATCGTCGTCCCCGGCGGCCAGTTCACCACGCGCCTGGATGCCTTGCAGCCGGGCGATCCGGTGTGGGTGGAAAAGCTCAGCTATGGCTTCATGACGGCCGATCGCTTCGTCGATGGCCGCCAGTTGTGGATGCTGGCCACCGGCACCGGCCTGGGGCCCTATGTCTCGATCCTGCGGCAGCCCGACGTCTGGCAGCGCTTCGATGACCTGGTCGTGGTGCATGGCGTGCGTCAGCGCGAGGAGCTGGCCTATGCCGATCAATTCGAACAGCTGCGTCAGCAGGCCCGGCAGCAGGGCCGGCCGGCGCGCCTGCAGCTGCTGCGCTGCGTGACGCGTGACGACTCCCTGCCGGACGAGCCGGGCTGGCTGGCCGGTCGCATCACCACGCTGCTCAAGCAAGGCTCGCTGGAACAGGCCGCCGGCCTGCCACTGAACGTGGAGCAGACACGCGTCATGGTCTGCGGTAACCCCGACATGGTCACCGAGGTGCGCGAACTGCTGCGCGAGCGTGGCATGGGGCCATTGCGGCGCACCGGTGGCGGTCAGTTCGTGACTGAAGACTATTGGTGACATCTGCCTGGCCGGCAGCAGCCATGCTGCCGAGCCTTCTCCCACCTTCTCCCGCCCACCTCCTCCCATCTTCTATTCCGCATATTCTCGATATCCATCGATGGTGGGGCTCGATTGTTGTTGAAATCACCATGAAAAGTGAAGGTTGTTGACCTTTCTGGTATTGACGTCTCGTATAAATTCGATTTTGAGCTGCAATATTGCGATTTCCTTTCTATTTTCCGTGGATTTTGTCTATCTCCTATTGATGGAAGTTTTTCGATATCGCCATGATGTCGACAAACGCGGGGAGCCGACATCGATGAAAGGAAATCGAGGGCATCAAGCCACGGCACTTCATGGGAGAGCGATTTCGGGCGAAGGCCTGCGAAGTCGTCACCTGTCAGTTAATTGAACCATTTGGGGGTAGTATGAATTTGAAGAAGATCCTGCACGTAGCCATTGCCGATGACCATCCTATCGTGCTGGGCGCGCTCAGGAGCGAGCTGGCGCGCCTGCCGGAAATACGCATCGATCTGGAGGTGGACACAGGTGAAGCGCTGCTGTCGGCGCTCAAACGCGCGCCGTGCGAGATCGTCATCACCGATTTCGCGATGCCAGCCGACGATAGCGACGATTCCGACGGTTTCGCACTGGTCAAGCGGATCAAGACCGAACATCCATCGACCAAGCTGATCGTCTACACGGCAATGAACAATGGCGCGGTGATCCGGCGTCTCTACCGGATGGGGGTATTCGCCGTCATCAACAAGCGCGAGAAGACCGATGAACTGATCAATGCCTGCCTGGCCACGCAGAGCAGCAAGCAACTGTACTTCCCGGTCTCGCTGCGCGGCGAGCTGGAGATGAGCTGGGCCCAGGGAGAGGGCTTCGGGCTGGTGCGCGAGCTGACCCAGAGCGAGCTGGAGGTGGTCCGGCTGTTCGTGGAGGGGCAGTCGCTGGGTGAGATATGTGAACGTCTGTCTCGCACGCCCAGTACCATCAGCACGCACAAGAACAATGCGATGCGCAAGCTGGGTTTGAGTACCGATGCCGACCTGATCAAGTATGCGTATTCGACCGGGATGATCAACTAGGAGGGCACCGCCGGATGTCCCCGCCACAAGGGACGGGACATCCCGCAGTGAACGTGATGGGAACGAGGCAATGCGGGTGCGAGGAATGACGGCGCGCCTGATGCAGCACGATGAAAACAAAAAGCCCGGTCACCAGGACCGGGCTTTTTGCTTGAATACTTGGGGTGGCTGATGGGACTCGAACCCACGACGACAGGAATCACAATCCTGGACTCTACCAACTGAGCTACAGCCACCGTCGACTGTCAGACAGACTTGCGTCCGTCATCAAGTAAGCAAAAGATTATACAAACACTTGCCGGGAATGGCAACATAATTTCGATGCAAAAAGGAAAGTTCGACGAACATTTCTTTTTTTCCGTTCACGCGCTGCCTTGCGGCTGCAGGGCCTGTACCAGTGGCGCCAGCTGCAGCAGGCTGCCGAAGGCATTTTCCAGCGTGGACTGGCTGGCCGTGGTGTAGCCGGCCAGCGAGCCGGTGGCGGCCTGCGCCAGCAAGCCTTGCGTTTCCAGCAGGCGCGCCAGTTGCCGGGTGACGGCCTGGCCGGTATCGATGATGTCCGGTACTTCGCCTGCCAGGCGCTGGCACACGCTTTCGATGGCCGGACGTACGAAGGGGTAGTGGGTACAGCCCAGTACCAGAGTATCGGCGCCCTGATCCAGCAGCGGCTGCAGGTAGCGCTCCAGCAATTGCACCGTGGCCGGCGAGTACAGTTCACCTTTTTCGATCAGGTCCACCAGGCCGACGCAGGCTTGCGGCAGGAAGCGCACCCGATACTGGCTCTCCATCTGCTGCTGCAGCAAGGCAAAGCGCTTGCTGGCCAGCGTGCTGCGGGTCGCCAGCACGCCGACGCTGCCGCTGCGGGTCTGCTGGGCTGCCGGTTTCAGGCCGGGCTCGATGCCGACCACCACCAGCCGAGGCCACTGTGCGCGGATGGCCTGGATGGCGGCAGCGGTGGCGGTATTGCAGGCCACCACCAGTGCCTTGACCTGCTGGCCGACGAAGAACGAGGCAATGGCCAGCGACCGCTCCACGATCTGCGCCTCGGTCTTGTCGCCATAGGGGGCGTAGCCGGAGTCGGCGAAGTAGAGCAGTTTTTCGCGGGGCAGGGCGGCGTGGATGTGGCGCAGCACCGACAAGCCGCCGACGCCCGAATCAAAAATGCCGACCGCAGCATCGGCTGCGATCGGCATCAGGGTCGGGCTGGCAGCGTGTCCTGCAGAAGGCGCGGCGGCTTGCTTGACTGCTTCATTCATGGTGCTGCGCGCGCTCCTGCGGATCGTCTGGCGTGGCTCAGGCGGTGGTGACGGGGATCTTGGACAGGGAGACGCTCTGGGCGATCTTTTCCTTCCACTCGGCCGGCCCGGTGTTGTGCACCGAGATGCCATTGGCATCCACCGCCACGGTCACCGGCATGTCCTTGACGTCGAACTCGTAGATCGCTTCCATGCCCAGATCGGCAAAGCCCAGCACCTTGGCCGACTTGATCGCCTTGGACACCAGATAGGCCGAACCACCGACGGCCATCAGGTAGGCCGACTTGTGCTTCTTGATCGCCTCGATGGCGGCCGGGCCGCGTTCGGACTTGCCGATCATGGAGATCAGACCGGTCTGCTCCAGCATCATGTCGGTGAACTTGTCCATGCGGGTGGCGGTGGTCGGGCCGGCCGGGCCCACCACTTCGTCGCGCACCGGATCGACCGGGCCGACGTAGTAGATCACGCGGTTGGTGAAGTCCACCGGCAGCTTCTCGCCCTTGGCCAGCATGTCCTGGATGCGCTTGTGGGCGGCATCGCGGCCGGTCAGCATCTTGCCGTTCAGCAGCAGGGTCTGGCCCGGCTTCCAGGAGGCGACTTCTTCCTTGGTCAGGGTGTCCAGGTTGACGCGCTGGGACTTCTCGGTGTCGGCCACCCAGTGCACTTCGGGCCAGTCCGACAGCGACGGCGGTTCCATGTAGGCCGGGCCGGAGCCGTCCAGCACGAAGTGGCCGTGACGGGTGGCGGCGCAGTTGGGGATCATGGCGACCGGCTTGGAAGCAGCATGGGTCGGGTGCATCATGATCTTCACATCCAGTACCGTGGTCAGGCCGCCCAGGCCCTGTGCACCGATGCCCAGTGCGTTGACCTTCTCATAGAGCTCGATACGCAGCTCTTCAGTCTTGTTCTGCGGGCCGCGCTTCAGAAGCTCGTACATATCGATGTCTTCCATCAGCACTTGCTTGGCCATCAGCATGGCCTTCTCGGCGGTGCCGCCGATGCCGATGCCCAGCATGCCCGGCGGGCACCAGCCGGCGCCCATGGTCGGCACCGTCTTCAGGATCCAGTCCACCAGATTGTCGGAGGGGTTCAGCATGACGAACTTGGTCTTGTTTTCCGAGCCACCCCCCTTGGCGGCGATCTGCACGTCAACCGTGTTGCCCGGCACCAGTTCCATGTGGATCACGGCGGGGGTATTGTCCTTGGTGTTCTTGCGCTCGAACTGGGGGTCGGCCACGATGGAGGCGCGCAGCACGTTGTCCGGGTGCGAGTAGCCGCGACGCACGCCTTCGTTGACGGCGTCGGCGATCGAGCCCGAGAAGCCCTCGAAGCGCACGCCCATGCCGATCTTCAGGAACACGTTGACGATGCCGGTATCCTGGCAGATCGGACGCTTGCCCTCGGCGCACATGCGCGAGTTGGTCAGGATCTGCGCGATCGCATCCTTGGCTGCCGGGCTCTGCTCGGTTTCGTAGGCGCGGGCCAGATGCTGGATGTAGTCGGCCGGGTGGTAGTAGCTGATGTACTGCAGCGCAGCGGCTACCGATTCGATGAGATCGTCTTGCTTGATGATGGTCATGGCTGGTTCTCTCAGGTTTGGATGATACGGGTTCAGTGCTTGTCGGAGGGCTCGTCGTCGTGCGCGCCGGGATGCACCATCAATCGGTCGCAATAGGCAATGGCCATGGCCGAGAGCAGGAAGGCGATATGGATGCCGGTCTGCGCGATGAGCGTCTTGGCGTCATACAGGTTGGCGTTGATGAAGGTCTTCAACAGGTGGATCGAGGAAATGCCGATGATGGCCGTGGCCAGCTTGACCTTCAATACCGAGGCGTTCACGTGCGACAGCCACTCCGGCTGGTCGGGATGGCCTTCCAGGTTCATGCGCGAGACGAAGGTCTCGTAGCCGCCCACGATCACCATGATCAGCAGGTTGGAGATCATCACCACGTCGATCAGCGCCAGCACCACCAGCATGATGGTCTGCTCGTTGAGCTTGTCGGGGCGGATGGCGCCAGGGATGGCTACCGCATCGAGGATATGGTCCAGCGAACTGGCGCTGCCCATGGCCGCGCCGATCAGGTCCGACAGCTCGACCCAGAAGTGATACACGTAGACGCATTGCGCCAGGATCAGGCCCAGGTACAGCGGCAGCTGCAGCCAGCGGCTCATGAAAATCAGGTTGGGCAGGATGCCGATCTTGCGGGGAGTCTTGGGCGACGGGCTGGTCATGGTGTCAGGAGTACGCTGGATTGATTCTGGCGAGTGAGTGCGGTATCCGATTATCTCGCCGCGCGAAAGCTGCCCGCGCGGCCTCGGATTTGGGGCCGTATTTTACACGCCCTTGGGCGGAATCCGTTGTGATAGCTTCATCCAGGCATGGATCAAATGTGAGTACATGGGTGCCTGCGGGAAACACCGGCCTGTGCCAAAATGCAGAAATGTTGTTCTGAACATAAGCGCAATATGAAGGTCTTCGTCAAAGGTGGCTGGCATCCACCTGATCCGCCATGACCTGCGCAAGCCGCAGTACGGCCCGCCAGGCCTGGATGCAGGCGGCTTTGCGCGCCACGACGGCGCAGCATGTGTAAGGACTGAGTAAGTGAAACGGCCTATGTTTTGCGGAAAGCAAAAACAAACCTAGTGGAGACTACCGTGGCAGACATTGAAACTTTCAAGCAAGAGAACCGCGTATTTGCACCGCCGGCCGAGCTGGTCAAGCACGCCGCCATTTCCGGCATGGAGGCCTACCAGGCCCTGAACGCCGAATTCGCCAAGGATTACGAAGGCACCTGGGCCAGGCTGGCCAAGGACAACCTCAAGTGGCACAAGCCCTTCACCCAGACCCTGGATGAATCGAACGCACCGTTCTACAAATGGTTCGCCGATGGCCAGGTCAACGTCTCGTACAACTGCCTGGACGTGAACCTGGAGAATGGCAATGCCGACAAGACCGCCGTCATCTTCGAATCCGACGATGGCAAGGTCACCCGCGTGTCCTACCGCGAGCTGCACCAGAAGGTCTGTCAGTTCGCCAACGGCCTGAAGTCGCTGGGTATCAAGAAGGGTGACCGTGTGGTCATCTACATGCCGATGTCGGTCGAAGGCGTAGCCGCCATGCAGGCCTGCGCCCGCATCGGTGCCACCCACTCGGTGGTGTTTGGCGGCTTCTCCGCCAAGTCCCTGCATGAGCGCGTGATCGATGCCGGTGCCGTGGCCGTGCTGACCGCCGACTACCAGGTCCGCGGCGGCAAGCAGTTGCCCCTGAAGTCCATCGTCGACGAAGCCCTGGCCATGGGCGGCTGCGATACCCTCAAGCACGTGGTCGTCTACCAGCGCGCCGGTGCCGAGATCAACTGGGTCGAGGGCCGTGACCTCTGGCTCTCCGACGTGCTGGCCAACCAGTCCGATGTCTGCGAGCCGGAATGGGTGGATGCCGAGCACCCCCTGTTCATCCTCTACACCTCCGGTTCCACCGGCAAGCCCAAGGGCGTGCAGCACGCTTCGGCCGGCTACCTGCTGTGGGCCGTGCTGACCATGAAGTGGACCTTCGACATCAAGCCCGACGATGTCTACTGGTGTACCGCCGACATCGGCTGGATCACCGGCCACACCTATATCGCCTATGGCCCGCTGGCCGTGGGCGCGACCCAGATCGTCTTCGAGGGCGTGCCGACCTATCCCAACGCCGGACGCTTCTGGGACATGGTGGCGCGTCACAAGGCCACCATCTTCTACACCGCACCCACCGCCATCCGCTCGCTGATCAAGGCCGCCGATGCCGACGAGAAGGTCCATCCCAGGCAGTATGACCTGTCGTCCCTGCGCATCCTGGGCTCGGTGGGCGAGCCCATCAACCCGGAAGCCTGGATGTGGTACTACAAGAACGTCGGCCAGGAAAAATGCCCCATCGTCGATACCTTCTGGCAGACCGAGACCGGCGGTCACATGATCTCGCCCCTGCCGGGCGCCACGCCGCAGGTGCCGGGTTCGTGCACGCTGCCGCTGCCGGGTATCACCGCGGCCATCGTCGACGAGACCGGCAATGACATCCCCAATGGCAACGGCGGCATCTTGGTCGTCAAGCGCCCGTGGCCCTCGATGATCCGTACCATCTGGAACGACCCCGAGCGCTTCAAGAAGAGCTATTTCCCCGAGGAACTGGGCGGCAACATCTACCTGGCCGGCGACGGCGCGGTGCGCAACAAGGACACCGGCTACTTCACCATCACCGGCCGCATCGATGACGTGCTGAACGTCTCCGGCCACCGCATGGGCACCATGGAAATCGAATCGGCGCTGGTGGCCAACAGCATGGTGGCCGAGGCCGCCGTGGTGGGCAAGCCGGACGAGACCACCGGCGAATCGATCTGCGCCTTCGTGGTCCTGAAACGTCCGCGCCCCATCGGTGATGAAGCCAAGCAGATCGCCAAGGAGTTGCGCGACTGGGTCGCCAAGGAAATCGGCCCGATCGCCAAGCCCAAGGAAATCCGCTTCGGCGACAACCTGCCCAAGACCCGCTCCGGCAAGATCATGCGCCGCCTGCTGCGCGTGCTGGCCAAGGGCGAGGCGATCACGCAGGACGTTTCCACGCTGGAAAACCCGGCCATTCTGGATCAGTTGAAGGAAGCGCAGTAAGCAAGCCAGTACCGCGGGCGGCAGCAAGTCGCTGCCCGCAAGCCGGCAGGGCAGGGCGAGCAGGATCCGGCCCATACCTGCCGGCTTTTTTATGGTCTTTTTTGGAAAAATGTTTAGAAAAGACTTGGCTTCTTTCTGAAGCTTGCTATAATGCATGGCTTCGCTGAACGCGAACTCAAATCCAGGAGAGGTGGATGAGTGGTTTAAGTCGCACGCCTGGAAAGCGTGTATAGGTTCATAGCCTATCGGGGGTTCGAATCCCCCCTTCTCCGCCAGGTTTTACTAAGCCCTTGATTATTCAAGGGCTTTTTTATTGGCTTCACGACACGAGTGATGAGTGCACCAAGCCTGTGTCCCCCCCCCCGCATTTCCCATGTCCCTTCGTTGCGTGGAGTCCTCTTGAGATGACCGCTTCGGATGGCTTTGCGTGATGCCTGTAAGCTTGGTCCGTCGACGCGAAATCGCTTGTTACAATACCGCTGCAATCCTGAGACTCATCAAAATCGGTTTGCAAATCAGGATTTGATCCAACAAGTGGTAACCGCGCATCCTCGGGGATCTCCCGTGGGATGGCTCACTCAGCACCGATAATCAACAAGCATGGAATCAAATACAAGCCTCGAAGCAGTGGAGGACAGCCCACCGTTTATCGAGCAAGTCTTCGATGCGCTCCTCTTCGACATTGCGTTCTGCAAGCTTGAGCCGGGCGAGAGAATTCGTCAGTCGGTATTGGCGAGCCAGCTCAAGGTTTCTCGCCAACCCATCAGCCATGCCTTGCAGCTGCTCAAACATGAGGGGTTGTTGCAGGATTCTGGCCGTCAAGGGCTTCAGGTCACACCGATTGAGCCAGAGTACATGCGCTTGCTATTTCAGGCGCGCAGACCGCTGGAGGCGAGCGCAGCGGCTCTTGCGGCCCAACGTGTTGCAGATCATCGTGCGAGTGAAGAGGAGTGCGAATTCCTGCGACGCATGCTTGTCGCCGGTCAGGGTAAGGTGAGAGAACATGCGCCGGCGCCGGAGATTGCCATGGCGGAGTTCCAGTTTCACGTCGCGCTTTACAGGCTGTCGGGAAATACTGTGATTGAGCAGATGATGAATGGCCGATGGGCTCACATCATGCGGGCCTTGATCACCATCCATGCCAGCGCGGATATCCCGGTTGCATGGGAAGAGCATGCTGCCATCGCAGATTGCGTGTTGCGTGGTTCCGTTCTGGAAGCCTCTGAGCTGGTATCCGGGCACGTCCAGCGAGGTGGCATTGCGCTGTGCAAGCACCTTGAGGCGGTCCTTGTTCAGCCCTCTCATCTCTGAAAGTCTTGGTATTGGTCACCTCAGGATGATCGTCCTGGTCCGTGAAGATCGCGGAACCGCGAACATCAATCTCGCCGCTTCCTGATGGATTGGGGCGCTATTGACTGTCGTCTGGATCCGCGATCTTCATCCGCGCCTAGTTACCCGAGCTTGCCGGAATAGGTCTCCAGGACCGCCCATGCTTCCGCGCCGAACTTCTTCTTCCACTCGGTGTAAAAGCCAGCCTCCGCGAGTTTTTTCCTGAAAGGCGCCGGATCGGGTTTATTGAATTTGAGTCCTTTTTGTTCGAGCTCTTTCATGAGCGTGGTGGCCAGCTTCTCGCTGTCGGCACGCTGTGCGATCGCGGCGGCATTCATATTCTTTGCGACGATTTCGCGGAGATCTTGCGGTAGTCCCTGCCAGGCGCGACCGTTTGCCAGTAGCCAGTACCCATCCCAAACATGAGAAGTCTGCGAGCAGAATTTTTGCACCTCATATAGCTTGGCTGTAGCAACGATGGGGAGGGGGTTCTCCTGGGCTTCCACGATTCTGGTTTGGAGCGCGGAATACAACTCGCTGAAGTTGATCGGCGTAGGCGCGGCTCCCAGCGACTTGAAGAGTGATACCAGCAGCGGACTGACAGGCACACGAATGCGTGCTTTCTGCAGATCGGCGGGGCTGCTGATCGGGAATTGCGAGGTGATCTCCCGGAAGCCGTTGTCCCAGACTTTGTCCATGACCACCAGTCCGGTCGCCTTGATTTTGTCCCGGATCAGATCGCCGACACCGCCATCCATGGCCTTCCAGACAGAGGGATAATCGGAGAACGCAAAGCCTACGCTGTTCAGCGATGCCATCGGAACCATCGTCGCCAGAATCACGCCGGGCAACGTAAGGAAGTCCATTCCGCCACTGCGTACCTGGCTGAGCATTTCGGTATCACCGCCCAGCTGGCCATTGGGGAAAATGCGCATTTCCACTTTCCCGCCGGTGTCCGATTTCACCCGCTCGGCCGACTCCGTCAGGCGTAGGTAGATTGGATGGCTGACCGGTACGTTTGTCCCGACCTTGAAAGAGTAGGTGGGGCCAGCGGCGTATAAGGGTGCGGCGGTGATGCCGGAAAGCCCGAGCGCGGCGCCGGCGGCGATGATGGTGCGACGTTTTTGATCCATGATTGTCTCCGCATTATTTTAGTGGGGTGCCATTTTTCAAGTGCAGCGTGCTGTCAGCCCGCCGTCGACCACAAGACTCGTTCCCGTGATGTATTTGGATTCCTCAGAGGCGAGGAATAGTGCTGCATAAGCCGTATCCCATCCATCGCCCATCTTTCCCATTGGAACCTGCTTATCTCTTTTGTCGATCATCTCGTCGACATTGCCGCCGTAGGTTTCTTTGAGCGGTTCCTGGATCAATGGCGTATTCATGAATCCCGGCAAGATGCAATTTGCCCGTATCCCTTGTGGGGCGTACTGCACTGCCATGTTCTGGGTCATTGCAATCATTGCCGCCTTGGCGGCGCTGTATGCCAGGTAGGGGAAGCCGAGCCAGCGAATTGCAGCAATTGAGGCAATGTTCACAATCGAACCGCCACCTGCATCAAGCAGGTGCGGAATGACGTGCTTGCAGGTCAGAAAGACACTCGACTGGTTGATTGCGATCACCCGATTCCAGGACTCTTCTTCAGTCTCGATCGGCCCACCGACTTCGACGATGCCCACGTTGTTATGCAAGACATTGATGCGGCCGAATTGCCTGACGCATAGCTCTGCCATTGCTTTGACGTCTTCGGAGCTGGCGACATTGGCCCGGGCGGCGACGCACTTTCCTCCTTCGGCAGAAATCAGCTCGGCCGTCTCCAGTGCGGCTTCCATTCGATGGTCTACTGCGAACACCGATGCTCCGTGCCGGGCGTACAGTACTGCCGCGGCTTTTCCATTTCCCCACCCTGGTCCGGACGAGCCGGCTCCAGTGACAATGACCACCTTGCCCTTCATTCTTTGCGACATACAAATCCTTTGGCTCTTGCGGTTTCATAAGATGGCAAGGCGGCGTCCTGCATGCCGCTTCGCCGATATATCGAGGCATTACTCGGCCAACCCCATCGAGTCTTCCGGTATCAGGCCGCTACTTCCCTGGAGAGAAACTCCTCGAAGTCCTTCGGAGATGTTTTTTGGACAGGCGTGAAATCGCGGTGAGCAATGAAGTCGGGACGAGTCGGCTTCACGATCGCGTTAGAGAGTGCTGACAGGGTCAGATAGGCAATGCGGCGAGGGTAGGGTGTGATATTTCCGGCAGAACCATGCACGATATTGGCATGGAACATCAGCACTCCGCCCTTCTTGCCGGTCGGAGTCACGATGCCGTTTCGCTCAACCAGATCGGTAACCGTCTTGTTGTCCAGGGTCCAGAGCGGATAGGACGTGGTCTTGACGTCGTGAGACGACTCCAGTGCTCCGGCCTTGTGGCTACGGGGAACGACCATCAGGGGGCCATTGATCGGCATGACGTCATCCAGAAAGACGGCGATGTTCATCGCACGAGGTTCCGGCATTCCGTCGTCCTTATGCCATGTGGGGAAGTCTTGGTGCCATTGCCACACGTCGCCCGTGAATGCGGCTTTCGCGTTGATTTTGAATTGATGGAGATAGCAGCTCTCGCCAAACAATTGCTCTACGGGGGTGACCAGACGCTCGTCTGATGCAAGCAGCTGGCACGCTTCGCTATATTGATGGCACGCGAAGGCCATCCGGGGTGCGCCATCCTTTTCACGCCAGACTTCAGCGCGATGTTGAGCAAAGACATCGCTGGCCGCTGCACGAAGCGCTTCCACTTGCTCCACGGGGAAGCACTCCGGCAAAAAGATGTAGCCCAGTTCGTCAAACTCGGCGAGTTGTTGCTTGGTCAGTTGCATGTTGCGTCTCCATTTTTTTAAGAAAAAGCGGCCCCATGACCCGGTGCAATCGAGCCAGTCAGTCGCTACCGTGAATACCGAAACTAATCGGCGGATTCCCTGAACTTCGTAAGTCGTCGGTACATGTCGTTGCTCGCCCTCTGCATGTGACGCGCAGCCAAATCGCTTCCTTCGAGGACGTTTCCCGACAGGAGGTATTCGGTCAGTTCCTCATGTTCTTCCCAGGCTCTTCCTGGGGTTTCCGGCTCATCCAATACGATGAGCATGGATCTCATCAGGTGCGCCCAGCGCGTATTCATCATTTGCTCGATGACGTGATTTCCGGAGAGGCGATAGATGGCGCGATGGAATTCCAGATCTGCTCTCACCAGGTTCGCCAGTGGCTCGCCGGCTGCGTAGACTCTTTTTCCTTCCATGAGCGCGCCCTTCAGCGCCATGACCTGTTCGGGCGTGGCGATCCTGTCGGCCACACGTTGTGCGGCAAGCCCTGCAACGGTGACTTCCAGCGCCTTTCGGGCCTGGTACATCTGCTTCATGTAATCCGGATCGATAGGGGACACGACCAGCCCTTGCCGCCCCGAATCCTGTACCAGGCCTTCGTGTTTAAGGAGCTGTAGTGCGTGACTTATCGGCTGCCGGGATACGCTCAGTTCCGCCGCCAACTCGGCTTGCCGAATTCGTTGCCCGGGCTTCAATGTTCCGAGGGCGATCGAGGTCAGCAACTGCTCGAATACCTGATCAATGAACGGGGAGGTGTCTTCGATAGCCATGATTATTGAATTCCGTATTCCGAACTCGAATAATAGGCAGCGGTTTTTGGGCTGTCAACGATGCTTGGCGCGAAAAGCGCCATAATTATGGGATAAATGGCGGATGGGTCTTGAATTGTATTGCACGCCTCAGATGCAAAAACTTCATCAGACTCCAGTTGTATTGTTATTTTAATAAATATTTCTTGGCTATTTCGAGGAAAATATTTCAATTAATGCAATTGAGTCGCAAAAATGGAATTCTGAATTTAACGGAAATCACTCGGCGCAGCGCCTGGATTCGGCTGGCACTGTTCAAAGGTGGATATGCGAAACGGCTTAATTTTTGACAAGGAGGAGATTGAGGATGGAGAACGAAGAACAAAGGAGGGTCGTGGAACATTGCGTCGCCACGGTCATGCAGCCGGCGATCGATGCGGAAACAGTGCTGATTCAGAGGCCGATTGAGGAGGCCCAGCGGGCAGGTGATGGATGTGCAAACAATGAAAACCGAACGAGGGCGATGCTCGGAGAGTTGCTACGGGCCAAGGCGAACTTGTTGGCAGTTGCAGAGCCCGAGATCGCAGAAATGAGGATGCGGGCACATCAGGCGGCACAAATCTTGCCGGCACATCCTAATCGCTGAGGCCAAGGCCCATCCCCCGTCCCCAATCTCGATGGCGCCGTCATTGCCATCCTTGTCCCGCCGCTCTTGGTGCAATTGCGGTTTTTGTCTTTGGTCGCCCCGTCCTCAGGGCGCGACCACCAGCTGTTCCCAGGTGCGATGCACGTGGCGGCAAGCAGCGTAGGCCGCTTCGGCGGTGTGGGCTGCTTGCCCTTGGCAGCAGCTTTTTTGACCGACCCCGCCGGTCTAGGCTGCCGGCTTGCCGATATCCAGATTTCCACTCGCATCAAGCTGCACCTGGCGTACCGTGTGAATGATTTCCTCCAGCGGGCTGGGCTTCCAAAGGAACGCGGAAAACAACTTCAGCGTAGCCCGTGAGTCGATCAGCGGCGTGGCGCTCAGCAACACGATGGGAATGTGCCGATAACGGGCATCCGCCCTGACCGCCGTGGCGAACGTCAGCCCATCCATGACCGGCATGCGCAGGTCCGTCAGGATGACGTCGATCTGCTTGCCCTCCATGACCGCCAATGCTTCAGCGCCTTGTCCGGCCTGGAGCACGCTATAGCCCTCCATCTCGAACACATCGGCGAGCAGGGACCTGACATACACATTGTCTTCGATCACCAGGATGGTAGCGGCAGGCGACTTCGGGTTCATGTGGAGCCTACGAGCGAAAATGAATAAGACATATCTGTGCGGACCGAGGCATGGCTTGCCCATGTCCTTCCTGCACGATTGCGCGACTCAATGGAAAGTCGTCGCTCTGTGCGCATTGAAGCCGGCGCGTCCCGCCAGCTCATCGTGCTCTTCGATGAAGAGCAGGAATTCCATGTGATTTCTGGCATTGACCCACGTGTCCATCGCTCGCGGATCCGGAATCGCCGATGAGCTGATGTGATCGCCGATCAGGCTGCCGACACAGCGCCGGATTTCAGCGCACTCCGCTCCCGCAGCATGCATCGCGACGAGACAATTCCTTGTGGCCGCCCGGACCAGATCTCCTACGATCAGGTTGGCGCCAGCCATCTCCGCCAGTCTGGTCACGATCAACATGTACCGGCTGGCGATCTCCTGCGAATGACTATTCAGCATTTTTTCTCCCATGGGCGTCGTTATACGCCCCTGGAGAATTCATGCCATCAGGAGAATCCTTAGCTCCTGCGCAACGTCGATTCTGCCGCTTCGCCCCTTCAGATGTTGCAGCTCAGGTAATTTCTGATACTTGAGTCTTAACAGCCAGTAAATAATGGATCCATTGGACGTCACCGTTGAAAGGAGCAGTTATGGACGTTTGTGCGATCAAGGTGGCGTCGAGAGCGGCCAAGCGATTCGTCATTGTCGTGTGTCTGATCATCGTCGCTCTGGAAGGCTGGTCCAGCTGGCACGAGCGTAGAACGGTGGTCGAGGAATCGTTCCGATCGACGGCCAACATGGCCGTGGCGCTTTCGCAGCATGCGGACCAGGCGCTGGACGAAGTCGATATCGTGCTCAAGGCTGCGCTGGAACAGGCGGCAAGCACGCGCAAGACGTCAGGCGACAGGGCGCGCCTGCACAACTTCCTGGTCGAGAACGTCAGCGACGTCCCCCAATTGGCGGGCCTCTTCATCTATGACGAGAAGGGCGCCTGGATCGCTTCGTCGCAACCGGTCCTGGAAACCAGGTTCAATAACAGTGACCGCGACTACTTCATCCATCACAAGGACCAGCGCTTGAACACCGCTTTCATCGGCAAGCCTGTACGCAGTAAATCGACCGGACATTGGGTGCTGACGATGAGCAGGCGCATCAACAAGCCCGATGGCACCTTCGGCGGCGTCGCATTGGCGACGCTGGATATCAATTTCTTCGAACGCTTTTATCACCAATTCGATATCGGACGGAAGGGGGCCATTCTCTTCGGCACCAATAACGCCACCGTGTTGTATCGGCGCCCGCTGCTGGCGGATTCGATGGGTAAGGTCTTGAGCGGTTCGCCCCTGTTCCAGCAGCACGTCAAGCTTGCCGATTCGGGCTCGGTCGAAATTCATTCGACCCAGGATGGCGAGCTGCGGATCAACAGCTTCAAGCATCTGAGCAATTACCCGCTGGTCATGATTGTCGCGGTGTCGAAGGGCGAGGTCCTCCGGGCCTGGACCCGGCATGCCATCGAGAAGGCACTGGGCATCGGCTTTCTCCTGATGGCCATCTGCTACGGCGGCAGCAAGATGGTGACCCAGGTTGCCCTGCGTGAGCGCGCACAGGCCGAGGCCGTGACGGCCCAGGAGAATATGGAAAAGCTGTTCCAGCTCCTGCAGGTGCAGTCGCGCCGGGATGGGCTGACCGGCGCCATCAACCGGCGCTATTTCGACGAGTTGCTGGAGCTGGAAGTGGCGCGCTTCGGCCGCTCAGGTGGAGCGATCTCATTGCTCATGATCGATGTCGATCACTTCAAGAAATACAACGACAGCTATGGGCACGTTGCCGGGGACCAGTGTCTGCAGCAAGTGGCTGCTGCAATATCGGAAGCCGCCAGGCGCGAAGTCGATGCAGTTGCGCGGTACGGTGGCGAGGAATTCGTGGTGCTCTTGCCAGCATGCGGCCGGGCGGGCGCAACTGTCGTCGCCGAAAGGATCTGCGCCGCCGTCAGATCGCTGGCGATTGCTCACCCATTCAGTGAAGGCGCTGTGGTAAGCGTCAGCGTAGGCATCAGCTCGATCGAGTCGGGCAAGGGATTCACATTCCAGCCTCGCGAGATCGTGGAGGTAGCAGACAAGGCGCTCTATACAGCCAAGGAGGAGGGACGTGGAAGGGCCGTCTATCGTGAGTTCATTTACCGGCCGCCGGTACTGGTCTGGTCGGCGTAAGTGTGCCATCACCGCGCGTGTTTCAACTGTAACGTTTTCCCGTCCCGCTGCAATGTCGCAGTAACCAGCGCAGCCGAAGATGACTACCTATCGAAACCCCAGTCATCGGAGAACACCATGCGCTTCTACCTCTTCTACTTCGTCGCCGTCGTCAGCCTGATGGCAAGCACCTTGGCCGAAGCGGCCACTGCCGGCCAATATCACAGCCCGGATGAATGGTGGTTCTTCCAGGTCATGGGCGCCCTCGGCGGTTTCTCGTTTTAACTGATCCGACAAGGAGAACATCATGGCCGCAGTATTGCTTCGTCTCGTCAGCGAGATCTGCACCCGCTTTGCACCAGCCGTACAGGAGATGGTCGCGCATACGTTTTGAACGAGGTACAAGGCAAGTGGGAGTTCCCTGCCCCGGCGAGGACCGGACAGTCCGTATCAGATGTCCAGCTGGAACTGCACCGGTTGCGCCCGTTCGGCAGCACCTGGCTTGAGCAGGCCGCTGGCCTTGACCCCCAGCAGGCGAATGGATTGGTCGAAAGCGATGCGCTTGAGGCAATTGCCGGCTGCCTTCCTGATCTCCCGTGCATCGGCGGTCGCCGCCGCCAGGGTGGCATCGCGGGTCACGGTCGAGAAATCCTTGAAGCGCAGCTTGATCCCGACCTTGCGGCAGAGGTAGCCTTTGCGGTCGAGATCGGCCGCCACCTGCTCGCACAGTCGCGTGAAGATCGCGCCCAGTTCATTCCGGTCGCGGATGGCATCGAGATCACGTTCGAAGGTGGTCTCGCGGCTCATGGACACCGGTTCGGACTCGGTAACCACCGGCCGATCATCGATGCCATGGGAGACGCGATACAACCAGGCGCCATAGCTGCGGCCGAAATTCTCCGTCAGCCAGTCTTCCCGGCAGGCGGCCAGTTCGCCGATGGTCCTGATCGCCAGCGCATCAAGCTTCTTGGCAGACTTGGGGCCAATACCGTTGATCTTGCTCACCGGCATGGGCCAGATGCGATCAGGAATGTCATCCATCGTCACAATGGTGAATCCGTCCGGCTTCTGGATATCGGAGCACAGTTTCGCAAGCAGCTTGTTGGGGGCGATGCCGACCGAACAGGTGAGTTGTGTCGCCTCCAGGACCGAGGTCTTGAACATCGCCACAATGTCTTCCGAGGTCGCCTCGAGCGAAGAGATATCGGTATAGATTTCATCGATGCCGACATCCTGGATGATGGGGCTGATGGCCCTGATGGCATCCTTGAAGCGGCGTGAATACTGGCGGTACAGCTCGAAATTCACCGGTAACAGGATGGCCTCCGGCGCCAGCCGTGCCGCCCGCATGGTGGGCATGCCGGAATGCACGCCCAGGGCGCGGGCCTCGTAGGTCGCCGTGGTCAGCACACCCCGGCCCACGTAATCCTTGAGCTTCGCGAATTCCAGAGTGCCATCGTCCAGCGCCTTGGGGGCATGCGTCTGTCGTCCGCCGACGACCATGGGCAGGCCGCGCAGTTGTGGATAACGCGAAAGTTCGCAAGACGCAAAGAATGCATCCATGTCGATATGAGCTATGCGCCGCGCAGGGGACATGTTCTTCAGGGACCGAACTGCCAGGGTTCGTGATGGGGGAAGCCGGAAAAGGGGAGATTGTATCCACAATCCGCTGATTCCTGCGAAAGCAGGCGTATCCCGTCCCGCTCGTCCTGTTGATCGTGTCCGGGCAGGGGAGGGGGGAAGAACACAGTGAAGTCCTTGCAGCAGAAAACAGGCTCCTCATGGTAATTTGACGGTTCACACCGGGCTGTGGCGTGGGCATGCGATGACCGAGTTCGCAGGCCCACGTCATAGCCCGGGCATCAATCAACCTGCCTTGAGGGATTACAAGATGGAGCGCTGGGTCGCTTACGCATTCATTTCGATGGCCTTCGCCGGCTTCACTTCAGTCATTGCAAAGCTTGGATTGACCGGCATTTCGGGCGACTTGGGATTGGCGATACGGACCTGTTTCGTGTTCCTGTTCGTGCTGGTGTTCGCAGGCGTCGTCGTGCCGACCTCTCAGCTGGAAGCACTGACCTGGAAGAACTTCTTCTGGCTCGGCCTCTCCGGGGTGACGACCGCCGGTTCATGGATTTTCTACTACAAGGCGATCAAGATGGGTGACGTCTCCACGGTCGCGCTGATCGACAAGGGCAGCGTGATCGTTGCCGTCCTGCTGGCGTGGTGGATTCTGCACGAGGCAATCACGCCGGCCAAGCTGGCGGGGGCGGGTTTGATCGCGCTGGGGCTGGTGGTGATATCGCGGGGGTAATATTTACTCGGAGGCGTTGGACCGCAGGCGCATCCGAATGTGTGGGGGAGCGACTGCCCACCCACTCCGAATGCCCCTCCCGTCCTGGCGTCAGGGCCTGGGCGTTTCAGGCTTGCCTGCCAGGGCGCCTTCCTCGACCAGTACACCACCCCGACCGCTGCGCTGGATTCCGGCCGGGGCATGCAGCGGTGCTTGTCCGCCCAGCGTGCCTTCGTGGCCTTGCTCTTCCTTCTCGAACTGCGTTACCGTCGGCGCCTCACCGGGGCGCGCTGGTTGGTCTGTGCTCGCGTTGGCGGGATTGCGGTGATTTTCTGGCCGATTTTCAAGCTGATTCATCGCGGTTCTCCTCAAGATAGTCCAGAGCGTTCACGATAGCGCCAGCGAGCCACCGCGTGCATCAGGCAGGCTCGCAATCCTGCGTCAGCCAAGGCCTGACAAGGCTCATCATTCTGCAGCGTCCTTTTCCACGGCCCGTGCGCGTATCGTTTGCATGGCACGCAGCAGGACCTCCCGCTCACTCGCGCTCAGCGCCTGCAGCAGGAAGGCTTCGCGTTCTTCGACCATCGGCACGATCTTGCGGTAGAGCCTGCGCGCCTGGGCGGTCGGCTTGACAATGCGCGCACGCGCGTCCTCCGGGCTGGGTTCACGCAGGATCAGCCCCGCCGTTTCCATCCGACCCAATGCACGGCTGACCTGCATCTTGTCCAGTGAGGTATGTGGCACCAGGTCGCTGGCCTGCATCTGGCCCTGTTCGGCCAATGCGGCCAGGATGCGCCACTCGTCGCGACTCAGGCCGAAGCGGTCGGCGTAGACCGAGGCAACCGAGCGACTGACCGCCTCGGCCAGTTGCGCCAACTGATAGGGAAAGAATGCTTGCAGTTTCATTCCGACATGGTAACAGACGTTACCAAGCCGCCAAAGCCGGGCAGGGCTTGATGCAGATCAATTCGCGCTGCGAAGCTTGCCCTTCCGGGGCGCTTGCGCGTTGACCACTCTCCTCATGCATCCATATAGTAACAAACGTTACTAATTAGGGCCGCGCCCGTCCGAGGAGATCCACCATGCATATCGATCGTATCCACCACGTCGCCTACCGCTGCAAGGACGCCAGGCAGACCGTGGAGTGGTATGGAAAATACCTGAACATGAATTTCATCCTGGCCATTGCTGAAGACCAGGTTCCCTCGACCAAGGCGCCCGATCCCTACATGCATGTGTTCCTGGATGCCGGCCAGGGCAACGTACTGGCCTTCTTTGAGATTCCCGCATCGCCGCCCATGGGGCGCGATGCCAATACCCCCGCCTGGGTCCAGCACATTGCCTTCAAGGTCGATAGCGAAGCCACGCTGCACGACGTCATGCAGCGACTGCAGGCCGACGGCATCGACGTGGTCGGCATCACCGACCACACCATCTTCAAGTCCATCTATTTCTTCGATCCCAATGGTCATCGGGTCGAACTGGCCGCCGACTGTGCCACGCCGGAACAGTTGCAGCGGCTGGACGCGGTGAAATGGGACATGCTGGAAGAGTGGTCGCGCACCCGTCGCGCGCCCCGCCATGCCGCATGGATGCATGCGGACGAATTCAGTGAGCAGGCCCACTGAAGCAAGCCGTCGTGACAACAATAATCCAAGGAGACTTCTGTGCAGAGCACCTATACCTACCCACGCTTTACCTATCGGCAATCCGACGAGCAGCGCGACGGCAAGCCGCAGCTTCATCCCGTGGTCATCATCGGCGCCGGGCCGATCGGCCTGACCGCCGCCCTGGAATGCGCCGCGCGCGGCCTGCCGGTGGTGGTGCTGGATGACAACGACACCGTCAGCATCGGTTCACGCGCGGTCTGCTATGCGCAGCGCCCGCTGGAGATATGGGACCGGCTGGGCGTGGCCAGGCGCATGGTGGACAAGGGCGTGAGCTGGCAGGTGGGCAAGGTGTTCTTCGAGGACCGCCAGGTCTATCGCTTCGACCTGCAGCCCGAGGCGGGGTACAAGATGCCGGCCATGATCAATCTCCAGCAATACTATCTGGAGCAATACATGGTCGAAGCTTGCCAGGCCCATCCACTGATCGAGTTGCGCTGGAAGCACAAGGTGCTCAACCTGAATCAGGACGATCTCTGCGCCACGCTGTCGCTGGAGACACCGGATGGCTTCTACCACACGCAGGCGCAATGGATCATCGCCTGCGATGGCGCCAACAGCGATACCCGCAGGATGGTGGGCGCAGGATTCAGCGGGCAGTTCTTCCAGGACCGTTTCCTGATTGCCGATGTCGTCATGAAGGCGGAGTTTCCGGCCGAGCGCTGGTTCTGGTTCGATCCACCTTTCCATCGCGGCCAGAGCGTGCTGTTGCACAAGCAATGCGACAACGTCTGGCGCATCGACTTCCAGTTGGGCTGGGATGCCGATCCCGAAGTGGAAAAGAAGCCCGAAAACGTCATCCCGCGCATCCAGGCCATGCTGGGCAAGGAAGTGGAATTCGAACTGGAATGGGTATCGGTGTACCAGTTCGCCTGCCGTCGCATCGACAACATGCGCTACCAGCGCGTGCTCTTCGCCGGAGACGCTGCACACCAGGTCTCGCCCTTCGGCGCCCGCGGCGCCAATACCGGGGTTCAGGATATCGACAACCTGGTCTGGAAACTCAAGCTGGTCATCGACGGCCATGCACCCGTCAGCTTCATCGACAGCTACCATGAAGAGCGCGCCCGGGCGGCCGACGACAACTTGCGACAATCGACCCGCTCGACCGATTTCATCACGCCCAAGAGTCAGGTCAGCAGGCTCTTGCGCGATGCCGTCCTGGGCCTGGCCGAGACCGAGGAGTTCGCGCGTACGCTGGTCAACAGCGGTCGCCTGTCCACGCCCACGCCGTATCGCGACTCGTCCCTCAATACGCCCGACAGCGTATTGTTCAGCAGCCACATGGCGCCTGGTACCGCCTGCGCCGATGCACCCATCCTGCGCGATGGTCGTCCGGGCTGGTTGCTGGAGGAACTGGGGGAGGGCTTCACCGTGCTGGTGTTCGGGGCCGAGGCGCCGGATCTGGTCGTCGATATTCCCGGCGTCGAGCTCAGGATCAAGACCATCGCGGCACCTGGCTCAGGCGCCGACCTGATCGACCGCGAAGGCCTGGCAGCGCGGCGTTACGCGGCCCGCACCGGCAGCGTCTACCTGATCCGTCCCGACCAGCATGTGGCGGCCCGCTGGCATCGGGCCGATGCCGCTGCGATCACTGCGGCCGTGGCGCACTGCATCTGTCATTGCGTGGCGTAGCTGGTCGTGCTCTGGCGCTGGCGCTTGAGGTGATACATGCCCTGGTCGGCACGCGCCAGCAGTGCGTCGATGCTGTTGCCGTCGTCCGGGTAGCGGGCGTGGCCCAGGCTGGCGCTGATGCAAAGTGCATCGGCGCCGATCTGGAAGGGGTGCGACAAGGCCTGATGCAGCTTGTCGCGGATGATGCCGATGTCACCGGAGGAAACGATCTCGGTGAGCACCACGAACTCATCGCCCCCGATACGCGCAATCGTATCCGCGTGGCGCAGGCTGTCTGACAGGCGGCTGGCGATCTGCATCAGCAGCAGGTCGCCCGCCGCATGACCATAACGGTCGTTGACCGTCTTGAAACCATCCAGGTCCAGAAACAGCAGGGCGAACGCGCCCTGTTCGCGCTCGGCGCGGGTGAGGGCGGAGCTGATCCGCTCTTCCAGCAGCAGGCGGTTGGGCAGCCCGGTGAGGCCATCGTAGAGTGCTTGCCGGCGCAGGCTTTCATTGAGCGCGCAGGCCTGTCGCAACTGTTCACTGAGATGCCGACAGCGACGACGCGCATGCCGCAGCAGTCCGCCGAAGATGCCCATGGCACCCAGGCAGGCGCCGCTGACGGCCAGTTGCCCGATCAGGGCCAGTTCGCTGTTATCCATCCCAAACATAGAAGACCGCACCTTCCTTCATTGCTACGCACATGAATCCCCGGCCATAGATGTTCCTGATCTCGAACCGGGTGTGGACAAGTTGCGCCAGCTTCTTCCGGATGCGATAGATGATGGTATCGATGCGGTGAGGATCGAAAATCTCTGCCGTGATGTTGAGCGCATGCAGCAACTGTTCCGAGCTGACCGGAAAATGCGGGCTGAGAAACAGCGTGGTCAGGACCGCGCACTCCTTGTCGCTCAGCGCAAGCCGCTCGTTATGCGGACTCACCAGTGTCCCGTGGCGACGATACAGGCTCCAGGCTTCGGCAGCACCATTGGTCGGCGCATGCCGGATGTGCAGGCGACGCAGGAAAGAGCGTATCGTCGCCAGCAGCACGGAGTCCCTGATCGGCTTGTGCAGGAAATAGTCGGCGCCATCGTGCAGTGCATTTTCGTGCGCTGCTTCGCTGACATTGTCGGCGACGACGACGATTCCCAGCATCGGGAATTTCTGGCGCAGATCCGCTACCAGCGGACGGAAACTGCTGGTGAGCCGATGCGTCTCGAGAACGAGGATGGTCGGTTTTTTTTTTGAACCTCGCCCTCCAGTTGCGACAGTGCCGCTACCGCCCTGACCGGAAGTCCGCTCGCTTCAAGGACCTTCAGCACGCTCCCCGGTCCCGTGTCTGGATGCTCTACGATTAACACTGCCACGTCGACTCACATCCCCAAAATGAAACAGCCCTGATCTGTTATAGCGCTCTCAACGGATGAGTCTGATTATTGGTTACGTTATACCCGCTTTTGTAAGCGGGGAGATTCACAGAAAATCTCTTGAAAATTTCTATTTTGCAACAAATCGTCTCTGCATGATCATGCAAGGTGCAAAGGCTTACAGGCCTGACGACGCTCAAGACGGCGTAATAGACATGTGGGAGGGAGATGGAGGCGGCAGGCCGGGCGGCCCTGGCATGACGTCATGTTCGCAGGCGAGCGAGCGTGCATGCGAGCAAGAGGGAAGGGGGAGAGCTGGTACGGCAGTTGCGGCGCGGTGGCCTTGCGGACCACCGGCTGCGGTCATGCATTCATTCGATGTCCCGACCGAAATACTGGGCCACGTCACCCTCGGTCCAGTCCTTGATGACGTCGCGCTCCAGCAGCACGCGATACTCAGAACGGACCGCACCGGCGGCTAGCCGGATCGTGCGGTTTTCCAGCGTGTAGACGGTCTGGTGGATGCGGGTGGTCATCGAGACATGCGTGATGACGGCGCCGATCCCCGGCTCCTGCTGGTCGTCGTTGGCGGGAATGTCCATGGCGCCTCCTATTTCATCTGCGCGCGCCGGGACAGGATCTTCTCGATCTTTTCCTTCAGCGTGGCAGCGTTGAATGGTTTGACGATGTAGCCGTCGGCCCCTTCCTGGGCAGCCATGACGATGTTCTCCTTCTTTGCCTCGGCGGTGATCATCAGCACCGGCAGGTGCGCCAGCGAGGGTGACGAGCGAATCTTCTTGAGCAGTGTCAGACCGTCCATGACAGGCATGTTCCAGTCGGTGAGCACGAAGGTGATACTGGAGGCACCGGACTCCAGTATCTTCAGCGCCGTGGAGCCATCGTCGGCTTCCGCGATCTTGGTGTATTCCAGTTCCTTGAGCAGGCCGCTGACAATGCGGCGCATGGTCGAAAAATCGTCGACGACGAGAAAATGCTGGTCTGTATCTGCCATGTGACTTGTGCCTCGAGCGGTGACGTATCTCCCCCTCGGGTCAGCAAGATGCGTGCCGACAGGTGCGGCCGGCCGCGCGCCCGCGTCATCATGACGATTCGGGTGAGCAGTGGCGCTCGTGCCAGCCAGTGCAGACGTCGCCGTGGCCAGTGGGCCGGAGGGGGAGGGACGACGAAGCCCTTGTTATACCAGAAGTCAATTGGCCACCAAACCTGTGCGTAAGCGAGAAAGCGCCCGCTTTTTCCGCTTTGCCAATTTGTCCGCATCGGCATGTAATACAAACTGTCGCTCCATGCGCTGGGTGGTGCATATCATGAAAGACGGGGGGGAATGCAAGCTGACAGTGAAATCCGGCAGTCGCGCAAACGCGAATATCTCCCGGGCTCAGTGCTTGCCCTGCAGCGATGTTGCCGGCCGCGCGCCACGGCCATGAGCCGATAAGGTCGAACTCTACCCCTCTGTTCGGGGCAGGGTGCCGTCGGCGTCCGACGTATCATCTCCTGCGCGCCGACGTGACCCCACCGGCCTCGTTCCAATCCTCAACAAGACTCACATGAATCCTCTCCGTCGTCTCCGCCTGGGCACGCGCCTGGGTGCCGGCTTCGCGGCTCTCCTGTCGCTGCTGGTCATCATCACTCTCATCGGTATCATCCGCATGTCGTCGCTGGATACGACTGCCAGCGACCTGAGCAGTCGCATCTATCCCAAGGTCAACGCCGCCCAGAAGATGCAATACCTGATGATGAATATTGCCCGTTCGGCACGTAACATCATCATCCTGTCGGACCAGGCCCAGATGGACAGTAACAAGCAATCCATCGACAAGGACCTGGCGGAATTCCTGAAGTCCCTGGAATACCTGCGCAGCAGCGTTACCACCGAAGAGGGAAGACGCCTGGTCGGTACTGTCGATGAGGCCGGAAAGAACTACTTTGCCTTCACCGCCGATGTGGTCGCGCTTGGACTGAAGAACCAGAATGAAGAAGGCCAGCGTCTGCTGTTCGGTCCGCGCTACAAGACCCAGGGCGAGTTGCTCGAATCCCTGCGCCTGCTGGTGGGACGCTACGAGCAACAGATGAACGAGGCGACTGCCGCTGCGCATGCCACCTATGTCAACTCAGCCACCATTCTGGGCGTGTCGGCCGTCGTGGCGATTCTGATCGGCCTGATCGCTGCATTCATGATCAGCCGTTCCATCACCGTGCCAATGGCGGATGCGCTGGACGCCGCGCGCAAGGTGGCCAACGGCGACCTGACCAAGCACATCGATGATCGCGCTTCTGATGAGACCGGTGAACTGCTCGGCGCCCTGCGCGAGATGAACCGTTCGCTGGTCGATATTGTCTCCAGCGTGCGCACCGGGGCCGATACCATTGCCACTGCCTCGCAGGAGATCGCAGCCGGCAACCAGGACCTGTCGGCACGCACCGAACACCAGGCCAGTTCGCTGGAAGAAACCGCCTCCTCCATGGAAGAACTGACATCCACCGTCCAGCAGAACAGCGCCAATGCCCGCCAGGCCGCCGAGATGGCGCAGGCTGCTTCGCACATTGCCGGCCAGGGCGGCGAGATCGTCGGCGAAGTGGTCGCCACGATGGACGACATCGACGCCTCCGCCCGCAAGATCGTCGACATCATCGGCGTGATCGATGGCATCGCCTTCCAGACCAATATCCTGGCCTTGAATGCCGCGGTGGAAGCAGCCCGTGCAGGTGAACAGGGCCGTGGTTTCGCGGTGGTCGCCACCGAAGTGCGCAGCCTGGCCCAGCGTTCGGCTGCCGCTGCCAAGGAGATCAAGGTGCTCATCGGCGACTCGGTGGAGAAGGTCGATTCAGGCGCGCATCTGGTCAAGAAGGCTGGACAGACCATGCAAGAGATCGTACAGAGCGTGGCCCAGGTCAATACCATCATCGGACAGATCAGCGCCGCCGGCGAAGAGCAGCGCGCCGGTATCGAGCAGGTCCATCAGGCGGTCACGCAGATGGACGAGGTCACGCAACAGAATGCGGCGCTGGTCGAGCAGGCCGCCGCGGCTTCGCGCGCCATGCAGGGACAGGCGGCAGAACTGGCCGAACAGGTCAGCATCTTCCGTCTGCCGGTGCAGACCACTGCGCGCATGACCTGATTCGTCCTCATCGCCGGGACCGAAGTTTCCCGCGCCGGTCGTGGGAGCGCACCGAGCGGTTGCCTGAAGAACAGGCAGCCGCTTTTTTTTCGTCCTGTGCGTGAGTAATGGCGAGGATGCTGCCGGTCGCAAAGACCGGGCCGTGAAAGCCGGAGGAAGAGGGTGGGCGGCGCAGCCTGGAAGCGGTCACTCGCAGTGGAGGATGTCGCGACCGGAGCCGGTCGCGACCAGGTTTGGGCGTCTCCGCCCGGCTTTACTCCTCGCCGCGTGCGGCCAGATCGATCGCGCGCACGATGGCCACGGCTTTTTCGATCACTTCCGCCTGGCTGGTCACGCGCATGCTTTTCTTGAGATGATGGATGTCATCCCGTGTCTTGCGGCTCACCGGGACGTTGAGGAAGCCGTCCGGCTCGACCAGGAAGCGCGGCGGGGTCGCAGCAACGGGTTCAGGTGTCTTGGAACGTCTGGGCATGGGTCTCTCCCTTTTGATTGGTCTGGATGACGGCAGCGGAGTGCCTGCGGCAATATAACTGCGAACTGAAAAATATTAGAACTTATTTTTTCGATTTTACGTTTTTTCCCCATCTTCTCCTATTCTGTGGGAATGGAAAGCTGATCTATAGCGCCACCGCAACGATGTGGGGAGCCGGGAAAGATCTCCTGCCGGGACTGCGTCATGGAGATGATTTTCATTCTTCCCCGGCGCAATCCGGTCATGGTGGATCAATTAGTTTTTGGCGCGACACCCAGCTTGCCGGTGCTGAGCTGTCGCGGGTGTAGACGCCTGTAGGGGCAGCTCGTGTCAGAAATGGCGAGCCGCTTGCAGCGGTGGAGGAAAACTAATATTTTCTCCCCATTGTGCGCCGGTTTTTGTCAGGCGGCGACTTTGTTTGATTCGCCCTGTGAATCGACACCGACGGGAACAGGCGGGCATGGTAATTGCATCAGCGCGGTGGCGTCCTGTGCGCTGCCCGATAGGGGTGGATGCGCATCGCTCGGGACGGGTAATCGGGGCCATTTTTCTAAGTCGTTGTTCGACATTGCCTGCATCACCACGAGTGATACCGAAACAGGCGCCCGACGTTTGCCCGTCAGCATGGATCATCATTTCAACGACAACAAGGGAACCACCATGAAGTTCGTCAAGACCGTAATCGCTGCATCCCTGGGCCTGATGGCCGGTTTGGCCGGATCGGCCAGTGCCGACAACCTGGCCGATATCCAGAAGGCCGGGGTCGTGAAGATCGGCGTGCCCCAGGATTTCGCACCCTACGGTTCGGTCAATTCCGACCTGCAGTTGCAAGGTCTGGACATCGAGGTCGCCAAGCTGGTGGCCAAGGGCATGGGCGTCAAGGCCGAGCTGGTCCCGGTCCCCATTTCCAGTCGCATGGCCTTCCTGCAGACGCACAAGATCGACCTCATCATCTCGACCCTGGGCAAGAACGCCGAGCGCGAAAAGGTCATCGACTTCTCGCAGGGTTATGCGCCCTATAACAACAGCGTCTTTGGCGTAGCCGCCATCAAGGTGGCCGGTCCGGCTGACCTGGCGAACCAGACCGTGGGCGTGGCGCGCTCTACCTTCGAAGATCTGATGCTCACCGACAGTGTCCCCAAGAGCACCGTCATCAAGCGCTATGAAGACAACAACGGCCTGATCTCGGCCTATGTCTCGGGCCAGGTCCAGATCGTCGGCACCGGTGACTTCGTGGCCTATGCGCTGGCCGAGAAGACCCCCAACAACAAGCCGCTGCTGAAGTACATCATCAATGTCTCCACTTGCTACGTCGGCATGAACAAGGGCGAGCCGGCGCTCATGGCCAAGGTCAACGAGGCCCTGACCGCCTCCAAGAAGAGTGGCGAGCTCAATGGCATCGTCAAGAAGTGGCTCAACGTGCCGCTGCCGGAAAAGATGGCCACGACCTACCAGTAAGAAGCATGGTCCGGTCCGCGTCGCGGACCGGTACTTGCCGTCTGCACTGCGCGCCGCGTCCTGCGGCGCGACACGCCCCATTCTCCATGTCACCGCCTGCCGTTCCGCCCAAGCTCCGTCCTCGGCCGTTGCCTTCGCAGGCGGGTACGTTTCTTGCTGGAAAAATGACAAGCGGCAACCTCGGGGGCGGCCGCATGCACCATTACTGGGGAATCATCATGAAGGTCTTTGGGAACCTGCGTATCGGCAGCCGTCTGGCTGGCGGTTTCGCGCTGGTATTGGCGTTGTCCATCCTGATCATGGGCATTGGCGTCTGGCGCCTGCAGGTGGTCAGCAATGTGACGCAGGAGATGGTCAGCCAGTCGGTGCGCAAGGAGCGCCTGATCTCGGGCTGGTATGGCAACCTGCGTGCGGCCATCCTGCGCACCATCGCCATGTCGCGCAGCACCGACCCCACGCTCAATAATTATTTCCTCAACGAGGAACTGGCTTCGGTCAAGGAGAGCGCCGATCTGCAGAAGGAACTGGTGCCGATGTTCGACACCGCTACCGAAAAGGCGCTCTACGCCGAGATCGAGGCCATGCAGAAGGACTACAGGGCGATCACCCTGAAGATGATGGATCTCAAGTCCACCGGCGAACAGGATGCCGCCAACAGCGTGCTGATCCAGGAGTTCATGCCGCTGTCCAAGAAGTACCAGGCCGCCATGCGCAAACTGCAGCAGACCGAGCAGGCCGAGATTGATGACACGGCCGCCAACATCGTCGCACTGGCCGCGCGCAGCCGCATCCTGCTGATGGTGCTGGAGGCCGCCGCGCTGGTGTTCGGCGTGCTGTGTGCCTGGCTGCTCACGCGCAGCATCGTGCGTCCGCTCAAGCAGGCCGTGGGCCTCTCGCAGCGGGTGGCCGCAGGTGACCTGACGGCGCAGATCAGTGTGACTTCACGCGATGAAGTCGGCCAGTTGCTGGCCTCGCTGCAGGACATGAACGCCCGCCTGCGTGACCTCGTGGCGCGGGTGCGTCATGGCACCGACGCCATTGCCACGGCATCCGGCGAAATCGCCGAGGGCAACCAGGACCTGTCGGCCCGCACCGAGCAGCAGGCCGGTGCGCTGGAGCAGACCGCCTCGGCCATGGAAGAACTGATCTCCACCGTCCGCACCAATGCCGACAATGCCCAGCAGGCCAGTCGCCTGGCGGCCTCGGCTGCCGGCATTGCCGGCGAGGGCGGGGTGGTGGTGGGGCGCGTGGTCGATACCATGGAGGCGATCAACAGCGCGTCGCGCAAGATCGTGGACATCATCAGCGTGATCGACAGCATTGCCTTCCAGACCAATATCCTGGCCTTGAATGCCGCCGTGGAAGCCGCTCGCGCCGGCGAGCAGGGCCGTGGCTTTGCCGTGGTGGCTTCTGAAGTGCGCAGCCTGGCGCAGCGTTCGGCGGCGGCGGCCAAGGAAATCAAGTCGCTCATCGATGATTCGGTGGACAAGGTCAGTGCCGGTAGCACGTTGGTGGAACAGGCCGGCGCCACCATGTCACGCGTGGTCCAGAGCGTGGAGCAGGTCAATGCCATCGTCAACGAGATCAGCGTAGCCAGCACCGAGCAGAGTGAAGGGATCCAGCTGGTCAATGACGCCGTCGCACAACTGGATGACATGACCCAGCAGAACGCCGCACTGGTGGAGCAGGCTGCAGCTGCTGCGGCTTCCATGCGTGGTCAGGCGGGAGAATTGACGGAACTGGTCAGCGTGTTCCGGGTAGAGGGGCAGGCTGGGGGCCCGCCAGCGGGTGAGTCCGATGAGCCTGGAGCCGTTGCCGGAGGTCGCCGGCTAGCCTTGTTCTCCCGTCGTCGGCCGCTGCTTGCGGCGTGAGAGAATCAAGGCAGGGTAGAGCGGATGAAGCAAGGGATATAGAACATGGCAGGCCTGACGGGACGCCCTTGCGGTCATCCCGTCGCCTGCCGTGGTGGCTTACTGGAAGGTCGTTGCCATCTTGGTCGGCAGCGGCACATTGAGCCACTTCTGCACGATGCCATTGAGCTCGCCGCTCTTCTTGGCGGCGGTCAGCACCTCGTTGACCTTGGCCAGCAAGGCGGCTTCGCCCTTGTTGAGGCCCACGCTGCAGCTGGATTCGTTGATGATGTACTTCAGCACGGGCTTGTTGTCCGGTGCTTTTTCCGCCAGAGCATAGGCCACGAAGTCACCCGTGCCCACCAGTTGCACCTGGCCCGAGACATAGGCCGAGATCATGGCGTTGTTGTCTTCGTAGCGCTTGATGGTGGCACTCTTGGGCGCGGTGTCGGTCAGTTGCAGGTCCTGGAAGGTGCCACGCGCCACGCCCACGGTCTTGCCGGCCAGGTCGGCTGCACCGCTGACCTTCACTGCCGCCACGCCGAAGACGCTGTTGTTGTAGGGCGCATAGGCCTGCGAGAAATCGATGACCTTTTCACGCTCGGCATTCTTGCCCAGAGTGGAAATGACCAGGTCGGCCTTGTGCGTCTGCAGGTAGGCGATGCGATTGGCGCTGGCCACCGGAACCAGCTGCACCTTCACGCCCATCTTCTGCGCGATCAGTTTGGCCACGTCGATGTCCAGCCCTTGCAATTGCAGGTCGGCGTTGACCGAACCGAAGGGGGCGAAATCCTGCGGCACGGCGATGCGCAGGGTGCCCGACTTCTGGATATCGGCCAGTGCGTCGGCGTGGGCAGTATTGACGGCCAGTGACAGCAGGGCCAGGGAAACGGCCAGGGCCGGTTTTGCAAACTTCATGGAAACCCCTTGAAAAATAGATGCGTCTGGAGCTTTCCCAATTGCAATGAGCGTGCCAGACACTATGGACAGGTAATCGGCCGGAATTGAATCGGTAATCGACCCGGAAGCGGCTGATCGGGGATGATACGCCAGGATGCCCTTCCTGGGCGGGTGTTGATGGGGCATGGAAGGGACGAACTTGGGGCGGGGGTTCACCAAGTTCGGGCTTGTCTCGTTGATTGATAATCGACAGATAAGCGACCGCCAAGGGGCGGAAATCCAAAAAATTCCGAATGCCGGATGAAAATGCCCCGCTTTTGCCAGCTGCCTTGCCTGTTCGACTAGGATGGCGCCTGTTCTTTCGCGAAGTTTCTGTTTAACGGAAACTGTTTGGCGGTATAAAATCATCCTAAAAATGATCCTTTCATTTTCTTGCGCAGATACTGAATCTCTGTTCCATAGCTTGCCGGTCAAGCGCTTCAGGAATATTGAACGCGTGGCGCGCCGCAAACTTCTGATGATTCACGCTGCTTCTGCATTGTCGGTGCTACAGGTGCCTCCAGGGAATCATCTTGAATCATTGCGCGGAAACCGGAAGGGGCAATACAGCATTCGCATCAGCGGCCAGTGGCGAATTTGTTTTCGTTGGACCGCTGAAGGCGTACACGACGTTGAAATCGTCGATTACCACTAGGAGTGCACGATGACGAAGAAACTGGACGAAATTCATCCAGGTGAAATCCTGCTGGAAGAATTCATCAAACCCATGGGGATGACGGCGGCGCGCGTGGCGGCCGATATCGACGTACCGGTGTCGCGTATCAGTGAAATCGTACGTGGCAAGCGGCCTGTCACTGTTGATACGGCGGTACGCCTGGGCATCTACTTCAGGATGGATCCCAAATTCTGGCTCAACCTGCAGACCGAATACGATGTGCGGATTGCCCAACGTGAACTGCTGCCGATCATCAAGGCCCGTATCCGTCCCATGATGGTGTCCGGTGCGTGAGCCGAACACGTCGCTGCCCGCTGCGAGCGGATTTGTTTGATATGCCGCAAGGTTGACGGGCAGGGCGGCTCCTACCATAGATTCATCTGAAATGAACCTTATGGAGGAGGCGCATGAAATCAGTCCACAGGCTCTGGCGTTGGCTGGGGCTTATCTTTATCCTGTCATTCGGGATACTGGGTTTTCTCGGCTACCAGATCCATCTGCAGGCGCCACCCATTCCCAAGGCCGTGATGTCGTCCGAGGGCGAGCCGCTCTACACGGGCGAGCAAATCCAGGCCGGGCAACAGGCCTGGCTGTCCGCCGGTGGCCAGCAGATCGGTACCGTCTGGGGCCATGGCGCCTACGTGGCGCCGGACTGGTCGGCTGACTGGCTGCATCGTGAAGCGCTGGCGCTGCGGGAGTTGCTGCTTGAGCAGCGCGGTGCAGGACTGGTCGGCGCGCAGTCTGCTTCTACTGCATCCCCGTCCACTTCATCCGCAGCGGCCCTCGATGCAGCAGTGCGCGATGCAATGCGCCGTAACGGCTACGATGCGACCACCCAGGTACTGACCGTCTCCCGCCAGCGGGCGCAGGCCATCCGTGCCACGGCCGCGCATTACGAGGGCCTGTTCGGCAACGACCCGGCGCTGCAGCCACTGCGCGAACAATACGCCATGGTGGCCGGCAGCCTGCCCGAGGCCACCGATCGCCGGGCGCTGGGCGCGTTCTTC
Organism: Herbaspirillum sp. AP02; assembly: GCF_015767275.1. GTDB lineage: Bacteria > Pseudomonadota > Gammaproteobacteria > Burkholderiales > Burkholderiaceae_D > Herbaspirillum. The sequence goes on along the minus strand of NZ_JADWMY010000001.1, from coordinate 1,177,263 downwards.
TTCTGGTCTTCCTGGGCTGCTGCGGCTGACCGCCCCGGTGAAACCGGTCTTTCCTATACCAGCAACTGGCCGCACGAGCCGCTGGTGGGCAACAAGATGAGCGTGTCCGCCGCCATGTGGTCCATGGCCAGCATCGTACTGCTCATTGCCGGGATTGCCGCCATGGTGTGGTTCCATGGCGGCCAGAAGCACGCAGAGCAGAGCGTGTTGCCCAAGGTCGATCCCTTCCTCGATGTCGTCGCCACGCCGTCCATGAAGGCCACGCGCAAATACTTCTTTGCCGTCATCGGCCTGCTCCTGCTGCAGATCGGCATGGGCGCCATCACGGCCCACTATGCGGTGGAAGGAGAGGGCTTCTTCGGCATCCCGCTGGCGCAACTGCTGCCTTATGTCGTCAGTCGCACGGTCCACACACAGGTGGGCATCTTCTGGATCGCCACGGCGTGGCTGGCCACGGGCCTGTACATCGCGCCACTGCTGTCGGGGCGGGAGCCGCGTTTCCAGAAACTCGGCGTGGATGTGCTGTTCTGGGCGCTGATCGCCATCGTGGTCGGCTCGACCGCTACCGGCTGGATCGGCAGCCTGCAGCACGCCGGTGCCGATTTCAGCTTCTGGATCGGCAACCAGGGCCTTGAATACACCAGCATGGGCCGCCTCTGGCAGATCCTGTTGTTCGCAGGTCTGCTGTTCTGGCTTCTGCTGCTGGGACGCGCGCTGTGGCCGGCATTGAAGACGCCTTCTGAAAGCCGCGGCCTGATCGCCATGGTGTTCCTCTCGGCCACCTGCATCGGCGGCTTCTACGCCAGTTCCCTGATGTGGGGGCAGCATACCCATTACTCGATGATCGAATACTGGCGCTGGTGGCTGGTCCACCTGTGGGTGGAGGGCTTCTTCGAGGTCTTCGCCACCGCCGTGGTCGCCCTGATCTTCACCCGCCTGGGCCTGGTGCAGACTGCCAGCGCCAACCGCGCCATCGTTGCCGAGACCATCGTCTTCCTGTTCGGCGGCATCCTGGGGACCCTGCATCACCTGTACTTCACCGGTACGCCGACCTCGGTGATCGCCGTGGGCGCGGTGTTTTCCGCACTTGAAGTCGTGCCGCTGGCCATGATTGGTCTTGAGGCGGTGCAGACCTATCGGCGCGCCCAGGGGGCCGCCTGGATGCGCGCCTACAAGTGGCCCATCCTGTGTTTCGTGGCGGTCGGCTTCTGGAACACCGTAGGCGCGGGCGTGCTCGGTTTCGCCATCAATCCGCCGGCCTCGCTGTACTACGTACAAGGCCTGAACATGACTCCGGCACATGGTCACGCGGCCCTGTTCGGTGTCTATGGCATGCTGGGCATCGGCCTCATGCTGTTCTGCCTGCGCGGCCTGTATGCACGGGAGCGGCACGCCGATGGCTGGCTCAAGCCCGCCTATCTGTGCCTGAACATCGGCCTGGCGATGATGGTCTTCCTGTCCTTGCTGCCGGCCGGCATCTACCAGGCCTGGGCCAGCATCGACCGGGGCATGTGGTTTGCACGCTCGCCCGAGGTGCTGCATTCCAGGGTCATGGAAACGCTGGTCTGGTTGCGCGTGCCGGGTGATATCGTCTTTGCCGCAGGCGGGCTGATGCTGGCCTGCTACGCCATCGGCCTGCTGCGTCGGCCCGGCCATCGTGGTGCCAGGGATGCCGTGGCGGCCCCTGTGAAACAAGCTTGAGACCTCATCTGGAGCATTGCCCATGAAACTGACCCAGTTCACCGACTACAGCCTGCGCGTACTGATGTACCTGGCCGCGCAGCCAGAGCGGCGCGCCACCATCGCCGAGATCGCCACCAGCTTCGACATCTCCGAAAGTCATTTGACCAAGGTCGTGCATTTCCTCGCGCAGCAGGGCTGGCTGGCTACCATCAGGGGCAAGGGCGGGGGGATGAGCCTGGCGGTGCCGCCGGCCAGGATCGTCATCGGCCAGGTCGTGCGCGCCACCGAAGGGCCGGCCATTCCGGCAGAGTGCTTCGGTCCGCACCCGGATCAATGCGTGATCGTCGACGCCTGCCGGCTCAAGGCGGCGCTCCAGAAGGCGGCCCGGGCCTTTTATGCCGTGCTGGATGAATACACTCTGGCCGACATCACGCGCAACCGCACCGTACTGGCCCAACTACTCCAACTCCCGCCGGTGCGCGCGGCCTGAGTGGCCGCGTCCGGCGTCACCTTTTTCGCTTGCCATGGCCACCATCACAGACGATTTCGTTGCATTCCCTTACGACGGCCCGCGCGAACTGCAAGGGCCGATACAGCAGGCCTTGACGCGCGTGGTGGACCCCGAGCTGTCGCTGTCCATCGTCGATGTCGGACTGATCTACAGCGTGCGCGTGGTCGACGGCGTGGCGCATGTCGAGTTGACGATGACCAGTCCGGCCTGTCCCTTGTCGGAGGTCGTGCTCGATGACGCTCGCGCCGAGTTGCACAAGGTACTCCCCGCCGGTCATGGGCTGGATATCCGACTGGTCTGGGAGCCGCCCTGGGCGCCCACCCGCATGAGCGCCAAGGCGCGCTATTTCATGGGGTGGTGAGATGCCGTCGCAGGTGAAGACGGCGCGCCTTGGTGTTGCGATCGTTCTGCTCTTCTTGCTGGCATGCGCGGGGCTTGGCGGCTTGTTACGGGCCGGCGCGCTGCCGCCATTGCCTTACGTCGACCCACTGATCGGCCGGGCTGCCGGCCAGCACGCCACCTTGATGCTGTCGGTCTTCCTGGGCAGCGTCATCGCCATCGAGCGGGCAGTGGCTGTGCGCCTTCGGTGGGCGTATCTCGCGCCGCTGTGCAGCGTGGCGCATGGCGTGCTGCTTCTGGGTGCCGATGATCAACTGGCGTTCCTGTGGGCGCCTGGGTTTGGCGTGGCGTCGTCGCTGTGTTTCGTGGCGGTCAGCGGGCTGCTGCTGGCGCGTCAGCCGATGGCGCATACGGTGCTGATGTCCATGGCTTCGCTGGCCTGGCTAGGGGGCAATATGGTGTTTGCCTGGCAGCGCGATGCCAACGTTGCGCTGCTCTGGTGGTTCGCCTTCGTGGTGTTGACCATCACGGCTGAACGTCTGGAAATGTCACGTCTCCTGCCCCGACATCCGGTATCGCGTCCTTTATTGCTCTCGACCGTGTTGTGCCTGCTGACGGCTCTGGTCGCGGCACTGGCCGACCTGCGCCAGGGATGGCTGCTCTTCGGCATGGCCTTGCTTGTCCTGGCAGGCTGGCTCGCTGCCTTCGATGTCGCCCGCCGGACTATACGCGCGGGCGGCTTGAGTCGTTACATGGCGGTGTGCCTGCTGAGCGGTTACGGGTGGCTGGCGGTCTCCGGCTTCGGCTGGGTCGGCCTCGGGCTGGCATGGGAAGCTCATCCCGCAGGTGGCCTGGCACTGCGCGATCTCGCGCTGCATGCGCTCGGGCTCGGTTTCATCTGGAGCATGGTCATGGCGCATGCGCCGGTCATCCTGCCGGCAGTCGCCCGCGTGAAGGTGCTGTATGGCCCTTGGTTCTACGGGCCGTTGCTGCTCATGCATGCCTCCTTGCTGTTGCGTTGCGCAGGTGGATGGTGGCACGCCGACCTGCGTGCGTTGGGCGCTTCGCTCAATGCGATTGCCATCACCTCGTTTGCACTGACGATGCTGGTGTCGATACCGGGACAGATGCCGTTTGACGTGCCTCAATTCAATCTCGGCTGCGCGTTCTTACTATGAAGATTCATTCCGCATGAATGTTTATAGGCGCCGACCCCCGACGCCTCATCAAGGAGAACGTCGTGAGATTGAAGATCAGGCAAACACTCATCCCCGCATTGTTCGTACTGGGCCTCGCAGTCACGCTGCCGGCTACGACCGCGACGTCAGCAACCGCGGTTTCGGCCAAGCCGGTCCAGGTCGGCAAGACTGGCAAGCCCGGCGACTTCGGGCCACCGCAGGGCGCACCCATCCGGGCCGTGCTGACCAGCCCGCCGGAAGTGCCGCCGCCTACCAACCGCCATTACCCGGCCAAGGTGATCGTCGATCTGGAAGTGGTGGAGAAGGAAATGCAGATTTCCGAGGGCGTCTCCTATACCTTCTGGACCTTCGGCGGCACCGTGCCCGGCAGCTTCATCCGCGTACGCCAGGGCGATACGGTGGAGTTCCATCTCAAGAACCATCCCGACAGCAAGATGCCGCACAACATCGACCTGCACGGCGTGACTGGTCCCGGTGGCGGCGCCGCCTCCAGCTTTACCGCACCGGGTCACGCGTCGCAGTTCAGCTTCAAGGCGCTCAACGAAGGCCTCTACGTCTATCACTGCGCCACCGCTCCGGTGGGCATGCACGTGGCCAATGGCATGTACGGTCTGATCCTGGTCGAACCCCCGCAGGGCTTGAGCAAGGTTGACCGCGAGTACTACGTCATGCAGGGCGACTTCTACACCACCGGCAAATATCGCGAGAAGGGGGCGCAGCCGTTTGACATGGAAAAGGCCATCGATGAGCGCCCGACCTACGTGCTCTTCAACGGTGCCGAAGGTGCGCTCACCGGCGACAAGGCCATCACCGCCAAGGTCAATGAAACCGTGCGCCTGTTCGTGGGCAACGGTGGTCCCAACCTGGTATCCAGCTTCCACGTGATCGGTGCCATCTTCGACAAGGTGCAATTCGAAGGTGGCTCACTGGCGCAGAAGAATGTGCAGACCACGCTGATCCCGGCCGGCGGCGCCGCCATCGTCGAGTTCCGTACCAAGGTGCCGGGTAGCTACGTGCTGGTCGATCATTCCATCTTCCGGGCCTTCAACAAGGGCGCCTTGGCCATCCTCAAGGTCAATGGCGCCGAGAACAAGGCCATCTATTCCGGCAAGGAACTGGACTCGGTCTACCTGGGCGACCGCGCCCAGCCCAATCTGACCGCCGTGACCACGGCCACCGCCAACGCCGCCAGCGGCAAGCTGACGCTGCAAGACCAGGTGCAGGCCGGCAAGGCCTTGTTCGCCGGCACCTGTTCGGTGTGCCACCAGAGCAATGGCGCAGGCCTGCCGGGCGTGTTTCCGCCGCTGGCCAAGTCCGACTACCTCACCGGTAGCTATGACCGCGCCATCAAGGCCGTGCTGCACGGGCTCAGCGGCAAGGTCGTGGTCAATGGCACTGCCTACGATTCGGTCATGCCGCCGATGAACCAGCTCAATGACGACGAGATCGCCAACATCCTGACCTACGTGGCCAATGAATGGGGTAATCCCGGTGGGCGCGTTTCCACCGAGGAGGTCAGGAAGCTGCGCGCCAGCAAGCCCGGTAGCGCGGCCAAGGCTGACCATTGAGCCACCCGGTGATCGACCCGATGGGGCAGCCGGTGTGCCACTTCATCGCAGCGGCCTGCCTGCTTGCCGCGGCGTGCAGCCTATCCCTGCAAGCCCGGGCGCAGGATGCCACCTACGTGCGGGTGCCGGTCGGCGTCCTGGTCAGTGTCCTGGCGGGGGACGCCGATCGCAGTGCGGCACCGGTGGACGCGTTTGACATGCGCGTCATGCCAGTGACCCAGGACGAATTTCGTGCTTTCGTGATCACCCACCCGCTGTGGCGACGCGGGCAGGCGGTCCGGACGTTTGTCGACGGCGGCTACCTGAAGGACTGGGCCACGCCTGAGCACCCGACGGTGGGTGCCACCAGCGCCCGGCCGGTCGTCAACGTCAGCTGGTTCGCGGCGCAGGCCTATTGCGAAGCCGAGGGCGCGCGCCTGCCGACCTGGCAGGAATGGGAATACGTGGCCGCCGCCGATGCCAGTCGCCACGATGCCCGTGACGACCCGGCGTGGCGCGCCCGCATCCTCAACTGGTACGCACGACCGGTCGCAGCGGACCTGCCGACGTCGGTGGTGCGGCCAACGTCTACGGCGTGCGTGACATGCATGGCCTGATCTGGGAATGGGTGGACGACTTCAACGCGCTGCTGGTCAGCCCGGACAGCCGCTCGGCCGACGACCCGGACAAGCTCCAGTTCTGCGGTGCCGGTGCCATCAACCTGCAGCAGCGCGACAACTACGCCGTGCTGATGCGCATCGCGCTGCTGTCATCCCTGGGCGCCGCCGACAGCACCAGTAGTCTGGGCTTTCGCTGCGTGCGCCCGATTCCATCCAAGGAGAATCCATGAAAATACCCACGTTGCCAGCAACGCTGGCGACCATGACCCTCGTCGTTGCCGCGCTCACTGGCATCACGGCGATGGCTGCTGCGCCGCAGGCCGGTCCCGCGTCAGCGTCTTCAAGCCCGCAGGGAACCGTCGCGGCGGCCTTGCCCGCTGATTCGGTCTACCAGCTCGATGCCCGCCTTACCGATCAGGATGGCAAGTCATTCAACCTGGCGCAAAGGCGCGGCCAGCCGATGCTGGTCGGCATGTTCTATACCTCGTGCGAATTCGTTTGCCCATTGCTGGTGGAGGCGCTGCGCAATACGGAGGCCAGGCTCACGGCGCAGGAGCGCGCCAGGCTGAGCGTGTTGCTGATCACCATCGATCCCGTGCGTGACACGGTGGCTGTGCTCAAGCGCACCGCCAGCCAGCGTGAGATCGAGGCGCCCCACTGGACCCTGGCCCGCAGCGACGCCGCTACCACGCGCAAGCTCGCCGCCGTGTTGGGGCTGCAGTACCGGGCCTTGCCCAATGGCGATTTCAACCACAGCACCGACCTCATCCTGCTGGATGCGGAGGGAAGCGTGGCCGCCCGCACCGCGCAGCTCAGCGGCGTCGATCCGGAATTCCTGAGGAGGGTGAAGCTGAGCGCGCAGTAGTCGCAGTAGTCCTTGGGCGATTCGTGAAAGACGGAGGTGATCAGGCTCCGGCACCATGCAAGGTCGGAGCACAGGGCAAGGCTGTGTCAGGCCGGCAGCGGTGCCGCCCGTTCGCAGGCCAGTACTTGCCGCACGGCGGCGACCACGTAATCGATCTCCGCTTCGGTGGTGCCGCGTCCCAGCGAGAAGCGTACGGCATTGCGCGCCACTTCCGGTGAACGGCCGATGGCCAGCAGCACGAAGGAAGGTGCCGAGGCGGCCGAGTTGCAGGCCGAGCCGGCCGATACCGCGATGCCCAGCAACTGGCTGCCCAGCGTGCCATAGCGCGTGGGCGGGAAGCTCACGTTCAGATTGTGCGGCACGCGCTGTTGGGCGCTGCCGTTGAGCTCTACCCCAGGCAGGTCGGCCAGCCCGGCCCACAGGCGGTCGCGCAGGGCGCGGATGCGCCCCCCTTCTTCCGCCTGCAACTGGCCCGCCAGGGCGAAGGCTTCGCCCATGCCGACGATCTGGTGCGTGGCGAGGGTGCCGGAACGCATGCCGTTTTCATGGCCACCACCATCGATCTGGGCTTCCAGCTTCAGGTCCGGATTGGTGCGCACGTAGAGCGCGCCTATGCCCTTGGGGCCATACACCTTGTGCGCGGAGAAGGACATCAGGTCCACCTTCAGTCGCGTCAGGTCGATATCGATCTTGCCGGCCGCCTGTACCGCATCGACATGGAATATCACGCCATGTTCGGCGCAGATCTCGCCCAGTTCGGCAATGGGCTGGATCACGCCGATCTCGTTGTTGACGTACATGACCGAGGCCAGCAGCGTATCGTCACGCAGGGCGGCGCGGAACTGCCCGGGGGTGACCAGGCCATCGGCGCCGGGCTGCAGATAGGTAACGTCGAAGCCGGCCTTTTCCAGCGTATGCATGGTATCGAGCACGGCCTTGTGCTCGGTGGCCACGGTGATCAGGTGCTTGCCGCGTCCACGGGCGCGCAGGGCGTGGGCGCATCCCTTCAGGGCCAGGTTGTTGGATTCGGTGGCACCGGAGGTCCAGACGATCTCCTCGGCTCGCGCGCCCACCAGATCGGCCACCTGCGCCCGCGCATGATCCACGGCGCGTCGCGCCTCCCAGCCGAAGGGATGGGAGCTGCTGGCGGCATTGCCGAACTTGTCGGTGAGGAAATCGCACATCACCCGTGCCACCTGTGGATCGACCGGCGTGGTCGCGCCGTAGTCGAGATAGATGGGGAATCGCAGATCGGCCGGCGGGCGACAGGGAGCAGGGGAGTTCATGTGGGTGTAGTCGGACTAGTCGGAATAATCGAAGCTCGGGGTTGATCCAGCCGTGCGGCCGGCACATCGTATCCATAAATTAACGCGCCTGGCCGTGCCGGGAAAAGGACTTTGAAGGTATTTGTCTATACGCTTCACGGTTTTTTCCTGGTGGCAATGCCACTGCAGCGAGCGCAATGGAGCCAGCGGCGGCGAGGATTCCCTCGCATTCCCGGTCAACCAGTGCTGGCATACATTTGCTTATACAAAATTATTATACTGAAATAGAATACAGGCAAACCTATAATTCGAAAATCATATGCAAGCACTTTGATCAAGGAAAGCGATTTCGATGGACCTGAACCAGCTGGAGGCATTTGCGGCGGTAATGACCCTGGGTAGTGTGACCGGTGCCGGTCGCAGCCTGGGTCGTTCGCAGCCGGCTGTCAGCAAGGCCGTCGGTGATCTGGAGGCCGAACTGGGCTACGCCCTGTTCGACCGCAATGGCCCGCGGGTGACACCCACCGCCAAGGCCTTCCTGCTCTATGAAGAAGTGGAGCGCTCGCTGGTGGGCCTGCGCAGCATCCGCGAACGTGCCCAGGAAATCGCCCGCGAAGAAGTCCATCCGCTGCACCTGGTAGCGACCCCCGCGCTGGCCTCGACCATTGCGCCGGCCGCCCTGCAGTTGCTGGCCGGCGACAAGGAGCGGGCCTTTCCCGAACACATCCATCTGCGCAGCGCCTCGGCCGAGCAGGTGGTGCACGCCGTCCTGCACCGCACCGTGAGCCTGGGCCTGACCTCGCTGCCGGTGGCCCATCGTGGACTGGAGCTGCACTGGATCGGCGAGGCCCCCTGCGTGGCGGTGGTGCGCGCCGACCATCCGCTGGCCGGGCGCGACAAGCTGACCCGCGCTGCCCTGCGCGGGCAGCGCGTCATCACGATGTCCAATCGCTACCGCCTGCGCCAGCGCGTGGAGAGCGCCCTGGGCGAAGACAGCCAGCTGGACGTGGCCATCGATACCAATACCTCCTTCAACGCCATCATGGCCGCCCGCGCCGGGCTGGGGGTGGCGCTGGTGGAGCCGTCCACGGCCTATGGCATGCCCATCGAGGGGATGGTGGTCAAGCGGCTGGCGGTGGATATCCCTTTCTATTTCGGCGTGGTCACGCCCTATGGCAAGCCGGTCGAGGGGGTCACGCAACGTCTGATCGACGCGGTGGAACAGGCCGCCCGTCATACCCTGCAGGGCTTCGTCAAGCGCGATGCCAGCCTGCATGACGAACTGTTGTAAATGATTTCGCAGTACGCAGTGCCGTAGCAAGCCAGCAGCAGCGTCAACCGGGAAGGGCGTTGCATCATAAAACCCGAAACGAGACGATCGCCCGCCAGTGTGCAGGCGGGGTCTTTTCATGCTTTTGACGAGGCGATATGCAAGATACCGAACCGACATCGACCCTGACCGCCGGCGCGCCCGGCCCGAGCGGGCTGGCTGCCCTGGAGGCGCGTCTGCGCCAGGACCTGGAATGGCTGGCGCTGCCCGGCAAGTCGTGGACCCCGACTCTGCAGCGCGATGGCCAGGCCGTGATCGACGTGGCCATCATCGGCGGTGGCCAGGCTGGCATGGCGGCCTCGGTGGCGCTGTCACACCTGGGCATTCCCAATGTCATCTATGACCAGTCGCCGCGTGACTTCGAAGGCCCCTGGGCCACCACGGCGCGCATGGAAACCCTGCGTTCGCCCAAGACCCTGACCGGCCCGGCCCTGGGCTTTCCCGCGCTGACCTTCCGCGCCTGGTTCGAGGCGCAGTTCGGGCTGGCGGCGTGGGACGCGCTGGACAAGATTCCGCGCCTGCAGTGGATGGATTACCTGCGCTGGTTCCGCCGCGTGATGCAACTGGATATCCGCAACGAGCACCGCGTGCTGGCCGTGCAGCCGCGCGCCGATGGCATCGTCGCATTGAAGCTGCAGTCGCCTGCGGGGGAGTCCACCGTGCTGGCGCGCCGCGTGGTATTGGCCACCGGGCGCGATGGCCTGGGTGGCGCCTACCTGCCGCCGCTGGTGGAACAACTGCCGCGCGACCGCTGGGCACATTCCTCCGACGTATTCGACTACGCCAGCCTCAAGGGCAAGCGCGTGGGCGTGGTCGGCGGCGGCTCCTCGGCCATGGACAGTGCCGCCACCGCCCTGGAAGAGGGGGCAGCCCGCGTCGACCTGCTGATCCGTCGCCGGCAACTGCCGCGCATCAACAAGGGTAAAGGTTCCGGCAATCCGGGCTTGGTCAATGGTCACCTGCACCTGCCGGATGCATGGAAATGGCGCATCCGCCATTACGTCAACGTGCAGCAGGTGCCGCCGCCTTCGGGCAGCACGCGCCGCGTCTCGCGCTTTGCCAATGCGCGCTTCCTGCTGGGCACTGCCATCGAGAAGGTGGACGTCAACAACGACGGTTCGCTGCTGCTGCAGACCAACCGTGGCCCGCTGGAACTGGATTTCCTGTTCTTTTCGACCGGCTTCAAGATCGACTGGAGCATCCGACCCGAATTCAAGGACATCGCGCCGCATATCCTCAACTGGAGTGATCGTTACACGCCGCCCGCCGGTGAGGAAGACCGGGAACTGGCCGATTCTCCCTACCTGGGTCCGGTGTTCGAGTTCCAGCAGAAGACCCCGGGCAGCCTGCCGGGGCTGGAGCGCATCCACTGCTTCTGCTACCCGGCCGCGGCCAGCCAAGGCACGGTATCCGGTGACATTCCCGCCATCAGCGACGGTGCCTATCGCCTGGCGCAGGGCATCGCCGCGCTGATGTACAGCGAAGACGTCGAGTACCACTACCGCAATATCCAGTCCTATGAAGAGCCGGAACTGGAAGGCGACGAGTGGACCGAATCGCCCTGGGAGCTGCCCGCATGAGCGCAGCGATTGCAAAGAGTGTGCTGCAGGCGCTGATGGTGGTGCTGTTGATGACGGTGATCGTCTTCTTCGGCCTGCACATGATCGGCAATCCGGTCGATATCCTGATCGGCCAGGACGTCGACCAGGTGGACCGCCTGCGCATCATCCAGGAGCTGGGGCTGGACCAGCCGGTCTGGCGCCAGTACCTGTCTTTCCTCAATGGCGCCCTGCATGGCAACCTGGGTAACAGCTTCGTCTACAACACCCCGGCCATCATCCTGATCTTCCAGCGCCTGCCGGCCACGCTGGAACTGGCCTTCGCGGCCCTGTTCCTGGCCTTGCTGGTGGGCGTGCCGCTGGGTCTGCTGGCGGGGATGAAGCCTGATCACCCGCTCTCGCGGGTGGTCATGACCACCAGCATCCTGGGCTTTTCACTGCCCACCTTCTGGATCGGCCTGATGCTCATCATGGCCTTCTCGGTCACGCTGGGCTGGCTGCCCTCCGGCGGGCGCGGCCAGACTGCCGAGCTGTTCGGGGTGCAGTGGTCGTGGCTGACGGCGGATGGCTGGCGTCACATGATCCTGCCGGCCATCAACCTGTCGCTGTTCAAGATTTCGCTGGTGATCCGCCTGACCCGCGCCAACGTGCGCGAGGTGCTGCCGATGGACTTCGTCAAGTTCGCCCGTGCCAAGGGCCTCTCGCCGGCGCGAGTGGTGCTGATGTATGTGCTGCGCAATACCCTGATCCCGCTGGTGACCGTGGTCGGCCTGGAGTTCGGTTCCACCATCGCCTTTGCGGTGGTGACCGAGAGCATCTTCGCCTGGCCCGGTGCCGGCAAGCTGATCCTCGATAGCATCAATGCCCTGGACCGGCCCGTGATCGTGGCCTACCTGATGGTGATCGTCTGCATGTTCGTCACCATCAACCTGGTGGTCGACGTGCTCTACAAGATACTGGACCCGCGCGTGCGGGTGGAGGCCAAGGCATGAGCGTGCCGCAGACCGAAATGAGCCCAATGACCCAGGAGCAGGTGCGCGCCCGCGTGGCCGAGCTGTCGGCCTTCCAGGCGCCGCGCCGCGAGTCGCCCTGGCGCCGCGTGCTGCGCCACTTCGTGGCCTCGCGCTCGGCAGTGCTGGGGCTGGTGATCGTGCTGCTCCTGATCGTTGGCGCCATTGCCGCGCCCTGGATCACGCCGCAGAACCCCTATGACCTGATGCAGCTGGACGTGCTCGATGCCCGCCTGCATCCCGGCACCATCAACGGCCTGGGCACCTATACCTACTGGCTGGGCACCGACGGCCAGGGCCGCGACCTGGTCTCGGCCATCCTCTACGGCCTGCGCATCAGCGTGGGCATCGGTGTGGGCTCGGCGCTGATCGCCGGCGTGATCGGCACGCTCGTCGGCCTGCTGGCTGCCTACGCCGGGGGCAAGGTGGACACGGTGCTGATGCGTTTTGCCGATCTGGTGCTGTCCTTTCCGTCGATTCTCGTGGCCATGCTGATCCTGGCCTATGTCGGCAAGGGCATCTTCAACGTCATGGCCACGCTGGTGGTGCTGGAATGGGCCTACTATGCCCGCACCGCCCGGGGCCAGGCGCTGGTGGAACGACGCAAGGAATACGTCGAGGCCGCACGCGGACTGAACCTGTCGTCCTGGCGCATCATGGTGCGCCACATCCTGCCCAACTGCCTGCCGCCGCTGATCGTCATCGGCACCCTGCAGGTGGCCCGTGCCATCACGCTGGAAGCCACGCTGTCCTTCCTCGGCCTGGGTGTTCCCATTACCGAGCCCTCGCTGGGCCTGCTCATCTCCAACGGTTACCAATACATGCTCTCGGGCGAATACTGGATCAGCTTCTATCCCGGCATCACGCTGTTGGTTGTGATCGTCGCCATCAACCTGGTGGGCGACCGCCTGCGCGACATCCTCAATCCAAGGTGGCAGAAATGAGCGCGCTCACGCTGGAAGTGCGCAATCTGCGCACCCATTTCTTCACGCCCGATGGTGTGCTGCCTGCGGTCGATGACGTCTCCCTGTCGGTCGCCCGCGGCCGCATCCTGGGGCTGGTGGGCGAATCGGGCTCGGGCAAGAGCGTGACCGGTTTTTCCATCCTCGGCATGGTCGATGCCCCGGGCCGCATCGTCGGTGGCGAAATCCTGTTCCAGGGACGCGACCTGGTGCGCATGGACAAGACTTCCCTGCGCGAGCTGCAGGGCAATCGTATTGCCATGATCTTCCAGGATCCGATGATGACCTTGAACCCGGTGCTCAAGGTCGAGGCGCAGATGGTCGATGCCGTGCTCGCGCACAGCAAGGTGAGCCGCCAGCAGGCCCGTGAACTGGCCCGCGACACCCTGGGCATGATGGGTATCGCCAGCCCCGAGGAGCGTCTGCAGGCCTATCCGCACCAGTTGTCGGGCGGCATGCGCCAGCGCGTGGCCATTGCCATCGCCATGCTGCACAAGCCCGACCTGATCATTGCCGACGAGCCGACTACCGCGCTGGATGTGACCATCCAGGCGCAGATCCTGTCGGAAGTGCAGAAACTGGCGCGCCAGCATGGCACGGCGCTGATCTGGATCACCCACGACCTGTCGGTAGTGGCCGGTCTGGCCGATGAAGTGGCGGTGATGTATGCCGGACGCATCGTCGAGCAGGGCAGCGTGGAGGTGGTGCTGGATGCGCCGCTGCATCCCTATACCCAGGGCCTGATCGGCAGCCTGCCCAGCAACAACCGGCGCGGTGCACGCTTGCGCCAGATTCCCGGAATGACGCCCAATCTGCTGCACCTGCCCCCGACCTGCGCCTTTGCGGCGCGCTGCGAGCGCGTTAGCCAGCACTGCCTGGAAGCCCCCGGAGTCAGCGAACCGCTGCCGGGCCACCGCGTACGCTGCTACCACCCCACCACCAGCCCAGAGGGCAATGCGCAACATGGATAAGGCCGTCATTCCCCTGATCGAAACCCGCGCCGTCAGCCGTCGCTTCGGTGAGCGCCGCCAGGGCTGGCTGGAGCGCCAGTTGCAGGCACGTGGCTGGAGCCGTCCGCCGGCCGTCACCCACGCCCTCGACCAGGTCGATCTGAAGGTGCTACCCGGCGAAGTGGTGGGGCTGGTCGGCGAGTCCGGTTGCGGCAAGTCCACCCTGGGTCGCGTGGCCTGTGGCCTGCTTGATCCTTCGAATGGACAGGTGCTGGTCAACGGTCGCCAGCGTTCCACGCTGACCAGCAAGGAAGAGGCCGAAGCCCGCCTGCAGGTGCAGATGATCTTCCAGAACCCCTATGCCAGCCTGAACCCGCGCCTGCGCATCGACCAGATCGTGGGCGAGGCCGCGCAGGTCAATGGCAAGGTCGAGGGCGACCTGGATGAGTACGTCTGCCGCCAGTTGCTGCGCGCCGGTCTCGATCCGGCGCTGCGTGACCGCTACCCGCACCAGTTTTCCGGCGGCCAGCGCCAGCGCATCGGCATCGCCCGTGCCCTGGCGGTGCAGCCGCAGATGCTGGTGTGCGATGAGGCCGTGGCGGCGCTGGATGTGTCGATCCAGGCGCAGATCCTGAACCTGTTCATGGACCTGCGCGAAGAACTGGGCCTGACCTATCTCTTCATCAGCCATGACCTGGGCGTGGTGGAGCATGTCTCCGACCGCGTGGTCATCATGTACCTGGGCCGGGTGGTGGAGAGTGCGCCGGTGGGCGAGCTCTTCGGCCAGCCCAACCATCCCTACACGCAAGCCCTGCTGGCCGAGGTGCCGCGCATGGCGGCGCGCAAGAAGGAGTTCACCGCCATCAAGGGTGAGATTCCCAGCCCGCTCAATCCACCCACGGGCTGCCATTTCAATCCGCGCTGCCCGCATGCGATGGCGCGCTGCCGTGAAGAACAACCGCTCCTGCGCGAGATCGCGCCGGGGCATAGCAGTGCCTGCCATCTCAACGATGGCCGCTGAAGCAGATGCAAGAAACTAGAACCGAGCAGTCAAGAACTTGGAAATCCCGTAGTGCCTCCACCATGACCACACAGAGGAACCCGACCATGAAGAAGACCCTCCTGACCCGCCTGCTGGCCATTGCCCTGACCGGCGTGGCCCTGGCCACCGCTGCCGATGCAGCGCGTGCGCAGAACCTCAACATCGCCTTTGCCGACCCGCTGTCGTCGCTGGACCCGCAGCTGAACAACCACGCCGGCGACCGCTCGGTGGACCTGCATTTCTGGGACCTGCTGGTCCAGAACGACTACAACAAGCTGGTCCCCGGCCTGGCCGTGAGCTGGAAGAACATCGACCCCAAGACCTGGGAATTCAAGCTGCGCCCCAACGTCAAGTGGCAGGACGGCAAGCCCTTCACCGCTGACGATGTGATCTTCTCCTACCAGCGCGCCCGCGTCGTGCCGGGCAGCGTGGCGACCTTCGCCGGCTACCTGCGCACGGTCGAATCGGTCACCGCCAAGGATCCGCTGACCCTGGTCATCAAGACCAATATCCCCAACCCCGACCTGCCGCTGAACCTGGCGTCGGTGCACATCGTCAGCAAGCACGTGGGCGAGAAGTCCACCACCGAGAACTACAACAGCGGCGCGGCCATGGTGGGTACCGGCCCCTACAAGTTCGTCGCCTACACCCCGGGCGACCGCGTGGTCATGCAGCGCAACGACGACTACTGGAACGGCAAGGCCCTCTGGGACAAGGTCAACTACCGCTACATCAACAACGGTGCGGCCCGCACGGCGGCGCTGCTCTCCGGAGATGTCGACGTGATCGACAAGGTCTCGGTGTCCGACCTGGCCAAGCTGAAGCAGTCGCCCAACGTCACGGTCTATCCCTACAACGGCCTGCGCGTACTGCTGATCCAGCCGAGCTTCCATGAAGGCCCCAGCCCCTTCATCACCGACAACAACGGCAAGCAGCTGGACAAGAACCCGCTTTTGGACGTGCGCGTGCGTCGCGCCATGTCGCTGGCCATCAACCGCAAGGCCGTGATCGACCGTATCCTGCAGGGCGCGGCCACCGAGGCCAACCAGTGGATGCCGGCCGACACCTTCGGCTATAACCCCGAGATCAAGAACATCCCCTTCGACGCCACCCAGGCCAAGAAGCTGCTGGCCGAGGCCGGTTTCCCGGACGGTTTCAAGCTGACCATCCACGTCCCCAACGACCGTTATCCGCAAGCGCCGGAAACCATGCAGGCCGTGGCCCAGTTCTGGACCCGCATCGGCATCAAGACCCAGGTCGAGGTGCTGCCATGGGCGTCGTATTCCTCGCGTGCCAACAAGAACGAGTTCGCGGTCTCGGTCCTGGCCTGGGGTAACGGCACCGGCGAAGCCAGCTATGCCCTGGTCAACGTGCTGGGCTCGGTCGATCCCAAGAAGGGCATCGGCGCCTCCAACTGGAACCACTACAGCAGCCCGGCCGTGGACAAGGCCCTGGCCGACTCCACCGCGGAATTCGATCCCGCCAAGCGTGAAGCCATCCTGCGTGGCGCCGCCAAGACGGTGTCGGAAGAAGTGGGCGTGATCCCGCTGTATCACTACCAGAACATCTGGGCCGCCAAGAAGGGCCTGAAGGTCACTCCCATCAGCAGCGATCGCACCACCGCCATGATGGTCACCCAGGACAAGAAGTAAGCCCATGCCCAACTTCTCCATCGAGGTCAGCCCGGCCGACGACCTGATCGACGTGCCACGCCGCATCATCGTGCGTGGCGCGCATCCGGGCGAGCCGGTGCGGATTTCATCGGCGACCCTGCGCAATGGCGCCCAGTGGCAGAGCAGCGCCTGCTACATCGCCGATGCGTATGGCAACGTGGATGTGAGCATGAACCCGGCCATCGATGGCGACTACTACGGCATCGATCCGATGGGCCCGCTGTGGTCGCAGCAACCGGTGCAGGCCGGGCGCCGCGACAACTTCCATTCCGATGTGATGGCGCCGCTGGTGACGACGCTGACCGTGTCGTCGCTGGACCAGCCGGGCCTGGCCCGCTGCACCCCGGCCAGCACGGAACTGGTGCAGCGCCTGGCGGCCGAGGGCGTGACCCGGCGCGAGGTGCGTGAGCAGGGGCTGGTCGGCACGCTCTTCCTGCCGGCTACGCCGGGGCCGCACCCTGCGGTGATGATCGTCAACGGTTCCGGCGGCGGCATCAACGAACCGCGCGCGGCGCTGTATGCCTCGCGCGGTTATGCTGCCTTCGCGTTGGCTTACTTCAAGGCGCCAGGGCTGTCCAACTACATCTCCAACACGCCGCTGGAATATTTCGAACGTGGCCTGGACTGGCTGCGTGCCGAGGTACAGCCGCTGCACGACTTCGTGGCCATCAGCGGCCAGTCGCGAGGTGGCGAACTGGTGCTGTTGCTGGGCGCGACCTTTCCGCAGAAGGTATCGGCCGTGCTGGCCTATGTGCCCAGCGCGCTGGTGCACAGCGGTCAGAACGCGGCCGACCCGGCCGTGGGCCGCGAAGGCCCGACCTGGCTGCTGCATGGCGAGCCGCTGCCACACCAGTGGCAGGACAACCGCAGCGCCAGCTGGGCGCCCTTCGACGAAGGCCCGGCACCGCATCGCCATGAACTGGCGATGCTGACCGCCTTGCAGGACGAGGAGGCGGTGGCCCGTGCCCGCATCCCGGTGGAAAAGATCGCCGGCCCGGTGCTGTTGCTGTCGGCCACCGACGATGGTTCCTGGCCCTCCAGCCTCTATTGCAGCATGGTGCGCGACAAGCTGGCCGAGGTGGCGCACCCCTGGCCGGTGGTATGGCGCAATTACGCCAATGCCGGCCATTCCATCCTGTTCCCGTTCGTGCCGACCACGCAGACCACCTATGCCCACCCGGTATCGGGCCGCATCAGCACCGGTGGTGGCGAGCCGGCTGCGAACGCCCGCGCCGATCTCGACTCCTGGCAGCAGGCGCAGCACTTCCTGCGCGACGCGCTGACCAGGCATTCATCCAACAAGGAGACCTCATGAGTACCCCCGCCTACGACATCAGCAAGGATGTCATCGACCAACTGTCCGGCCTCGCCGCCGGCAGCCCGCTGCACAGTCTGCGCCACCAGCGCGAGAAGGTGGCGGTGGCTTCGCAGGGCAGCTACGACACATTGTTCGATCCGGCGCTGGAAGGTATCGGCCTGGACGAGCGCCTGCTGGTGGCGCTGTACGCGTGCCGGCTGGCCGGTGCTACCGACCTGGCCGGGCATTATCGTGCGCGTGCGCAGGCGGTGTCGGCCGCGGCCGCGCAACTGGCCGTGGCCGACGGTGGCGAGCCTGAACAGTTGCCCCAGGGGCGGCTGCGCGCCATGCTGGAATTCACCCGTGCGCTGACGCAGCGCCCGGTCGACGGTGACAAGGCCGCCATCGAGAAGCTGCCGGCGGCCGGCATCAGCACCCCTGCGGTGGTGGCGCTGTCACAGCTGATCGCCTTCGTGTCCTATCAATTGCGCGTGGTCGCGGGCCTGAAGGCCATGCGTGCTGCGGCGGCTCAGTAAGGAGAATCGACATGAGCGACATCATCAAGGCCAACGGCTTTACCAATGAAACCCTGGAGTGGGATGCGTGGCTGGATGTGATCCAGCTGGACCAGGCCAGCGAAGACCAGGTGAAGGTGCTGGAGGAGAGCCATCCCAAGGCGAAGACCTCGGACTATTACCTGTTCCTGGCGCACCAGCCGGACATCCTGCGCCAGCGTTCGGCGGCCTTCAACGCCATCATGTATGCGCCGGGGGGCTTGTCGCGGGCGGAGCGTGAGCTGGGTTCGCTGGTGGTCTCGCGCATCAATGGCTGCGTGTATTGCGCGTCGGTGCATGCGCAGCGTTTCGAGCAGTTGGCCAAGCGCAATGACACGGTGAAGCAGGTGTTCGATTCGCCTTATGGCGCGGGCGTGGATGCGCGTGAGCAGGCGGTGGCGAAGTTTTCTGCGGAGTTGACGGAGGCGTCGGGCGAGGTCGGTGCGGCGCAGATCAAGGCGCTGTATGACGTGGGTCTGTCCGAGCTGGAGGTGCTGGACCTGATCCATTCGGTGGCGATCTTTGCCTGGGCCAATCGCTTGATGCTCAATCTGGGTGAGCCGGTGTTTGCGGACGGGTCCCAGGCTGAGGCCTGAGGTTCATCTTTATTTTTAGGAGGCTGTGATGCTGATTCCCGATCATCTTGTCTATGCCCAGACCCATGAGTGGGTGCGGGTGGAGGAGGACGGTTCGCTGACCATCGGTATTACCGATTTTGGGCAGGAGCAGTTGGGGCCGCTGGTCTATGTTGAGATGCCGGCTGTTGGGCGTTCTTTGGTGCGGGGGGAGGAGTCGGGGATTGTTGAGTCCAACAAGACGGCTTCGGATTTGCATGCGCCTGTTGATGGGGTCGTGCTGGCGGTCAATGAGGCCCTTGTCGAGACGCCTGATGCTGTCAATGATGTGCCCTATGAACAGTGGATCTTCAAGCTGCAGCCGGCTGTGGCGTTTTCTTCTGAGGGGTTTTTGGATGCTCAGGGGTATTTGAAGCTGGTTTCCTGATTTGTTGTTTGTTGTTTGTTGCTGGGGCTTGGGTAGTCTGCACGGAATTTCTTCCTCCGCCCTGGCTTAATTCCTATCTTTCTCCGGTCGCAGGGGAGCGCCGGGGGCGGCCCGGCAGCCGCTCACTTTCTTTGGCCCGCCAAAGAAAGTAAGCAAAGAAAACGGCCCCCAAGAGCCAGCCCTCCTGCGGAGGGTTCCCGCCGGAGTGAAGCCGCAAGTGGGAAAAATAGAGTCGCTTCGCTCCCACTATTTTTCTGATCCACTTGCGGCTTCACTCCGGCGGCTGGCTCCCAAGGGGGAAAGCGTGACCGGCTCGCCTTCGGCCTCGCGGAGGGCTCGCCTTCGGCTTCGTAGGGGGAGGCTGCACTTGCCGCTGCCGTTGGGGCGCTGCGGGTGCTTTTTCTCTCTTGATTTTCACATCTGTTCGACTGAGTAGGGCCGTATCGGGATACTCCGCCAGCATTAAGTTTTGATTAATGCACCTACCAAGATCATTAAATCCGTGGCATTCCGAAGCCGGAGGCGAGCCCTCCGCGAGGCCGAAGGCGAGCCGGATCGGCTGTCCGCTTCTGGCCCGCCGCGTTGGTCACCACGAGAACGGATCAGGAAAATAGTGGGAGCGAAGCGACTCTATTTTTCCCGTTCTCGTGGTGACCAACGTGGGGACCCTCCGAAGGAGGGCGGGGCAGTAGCGGTCGCCTTCTTTTGCTTACTTTTCTTGGCGAAGCAAGAAAAGTGAGCGGCTGCCGGGCCGCCCCCGGCGCTCCGTTCCGCCCGGAGAAAGATAGAAATTAAGCCAGGGCGGAGGAAGAAATTCCGTGCAGACTACCCAGAAGTTCGCAGACTACCCAGAAGTTAAAAGACAGAGCCGGCAAAAAAGCTCAGCCATAAAAACCAGCCATCCCCCGATACTCCCCCAACCACTTCGCAAACAGCAAAGCCTCCGCCCCCGCCTGCGGAGAAATCCCCAGGTAATAAGGCGCCAAGGCCATCCGCAAATCAGGCAGCGGACACACCAGCCGCCCCGAACGCAGATCATTGTCCGCCAGCGACACTGGCGACAACGCCAGCCCCAGCCCATCCACCACCGCCTGCAATACAAAATGCACGTGATCGAAATACAGCATCGCCTGCCCCCGCGACCGCTTCAAGCCCGCCAGCCTGCGCCAGTCCTCCCAGTCATTGCGCCGACTGCGCGACAGCAACAGCGTATGCCGCCCGATGCCCGCCACACCCTCCAGCGGCATTGACTTCAACAAAGCAGGCGAAGCCACCAGCACCAGCTCGTCCTCCATGAAACGCTGAACCTTCAAACTCTCCGGCCAATTGGTCTCACCCCGCCGCACCGCGATATCGAAGGAAGACCCGGCCCGGCCCACCGCCGCCGTGCTGGTCACCACCTGCGGCGCAATGCCCGGATAACGCTCCACGAAATCGGAAAGATGCGGAATCAGCCAGCGCACCGCAAAGGACGGCCGCACATTGATCACCACCGTGCGGGTAGGGGCGTCGCGCATCACGCGGCGCGCCGCCGTGGCCAGGATGTCCAGCGCCGGGCTGGCTTCCTCGAAGAACTGGCGGCCACGCTCGGTCAGCAATACCTGGCGCACGCGGCGCTCGAAGAGCGGCATGCCCAGGTAGTCTTCGAGATTCTTGATCTGGCGACTGATGGCGCCATGGGTGACATTGAGCTCGTGCGCGGCCAGCGTGAAACTCTGATGGCGGGCCGCCGCCAGGAAGGCCCGGATGGCGTTGAGCGGAAGGGAAAGGTCGGCCATGCGTCAGATTTTATCACGCATGTCCGGAATTAATATCGTTTGTCAGTGCCGCCGCAGGCGGCGCATCATCAGGCCCATGACCACGCCAGACCTCCGCCAGGCCGATCTCGATTCGCGCCACGCCGCCATGTCGCTGTCGGCCGCCTTGCCCTGCGACATTGTTCTCTACCTCCTGCTGCCGATGTATGCCGACCAGTTCCACGTGAGCCTGGCCGAGGCCGGGGTGCTGCTGGCGGCCAACCGGCTGGTGCGCATCGCCGGCTATCGCTGGGTGGCGGCCTTCTATGCCAGACGCGGTGATCGACCCACCTGCACCCTGGCGGTGTGCGCGGCGATCCTGTGTGCGCTGGGCTATACGGTGGCCAGCGGTTTCTGGGCGCTGCTGCCGCTGCGGCTGCTGTGGGGCATGGCGTTTGCCGGGCTCAACCTGTCGACCCAGGCCATGTCGACCGCCAATCCGCAAGGCGCGGCGCGGCGCTCCGGGCGCTCGCGCGGGGTGATCGCCATCGGCCCGATGCTGTGGTTGCCCACGGCGGCCTTGCTGGCCGCGCATGTCGGGCCGCGCACGGTGTTCCTGCTGGTGGCCTGCACTGCCGTGCTGGGCCTGCTGGCCGCGCGCCGCTTGCCGGCCCATGGTTACGCACCCCCGCAGCCACGCCGCTGGAAGCTGCCCAATGCGCTGGACTGGTGGTCTTTCCTGGAAGGGCTGACGCTGGACGGGCTGTTCATCGTCGGGCTGGCCTACATGAGCAAGCAATCCTTCGGCGCCGATGGCGAGTTGGTGGCCGGGGTGCTGATGGCGCTGCGCTATGCCGGGGAGATCGTATTGAGTCCGCTGGGCGGGTGGCTGGCCGAGCGTTTCGGTGCGGTGAAGGTGCTGGTGACGCTGTCGCTGGCGACCTGCGTGGCATTGGTGGGGTTCGGGGGCGGGCTGCTGTGGCTGTTCGCCGGGCTGATCGTGATCCTGCGCGCCTTGCAACTGCCGCTGCTGGCGCCCATCGTGGCGGCCCGCACGCCCCCGGCACAACGGGTGCATGCCCTGGCCGGGCGGGCCATCTGGCGCGATATCGGGGCCGGCATGGGGCCGATGATGGCGGGGCTGCTGTTGCCGGTGATGTCTTCGCTCTGGCTGTATGGCCTGGCGGCTGCAGCGCTGGCTGTGGCGGCGCTGGCCTGCGGCCGGGAACCGGCGCCGTTGCACAAGCCCTCGGCCGCGCCCTAGTCGGGCCGGCTTATGCGCCCAGCGGATATCGATGCGTTGATCGCTTCGTTCACAGCCGCGCAGCGCTTCGCTAGCATTGGGCTCCTTGTCCTTCGACCCGGAGTCCGCATGCAAGACCATCACATCTACCAGGAACTCGGCAGCTTCGCGCTGGAACCCCTGCAACCGGCCGAGCGCAAGCTGATCGGCACGGTCTTCCTGTTCGGCCTGGCCTTGCTGGGTGTGCTGTACCTGCTGCAGCGCTGCCTGCCACTGGGCGCTTGACGCCCACATGACCGACGGCAGGGCTCAGGACTGCTGGCAGTCGCTCAGCATTTCCGCCTGCGAGATATTGCTGGCCGGTGGCACGCTGTGGGTGAGCCAGACATTGCCGCCGATGACCGAGCCGCGGCCGATGGTGATGCGTCCCAGCAGGGTGGCACCGGCATAGACCACCACGTCGTCCTCGACGATGGGGTGGCGCGGGATCCCCTTGACCAGAGAACCATCCGGCTCCTGCGGGAAGCGCTTGGCGCCCAGCGTCACCGCCTGGTACAGGCGCACGTTGCGTCCGATGATGGTGGTTTCGCCGATCACCACGCCGGTGCCGTGGTCGATGAAGAAGCTGGGGCCGATCTGCGCCGCCGGGTGGATGTCGATGCCGGTGGCCGAGTGCGCGATGTCGGCGATCAGGCGCGCCAGCAAGGGGGCGCCCAACTGGTGCAGGGCATGGGCCAGCCGGTGGTAGATGATGGCCGTGGTGCCGGGATAGCAGAGCAGGATTTCCGAAATGCTGGAGGCCGCCGGGTCGCCGTGGTAGGCCGCCTGGATATCGCTGACCAGCACGTCGCGAATGTCGGGCAACTGGTGCGCGAACTCACGCGTGATCACGGCAGCGCGCTCGCGCAGCAGCGCGTCTTCTTCACTGTCGCTGCTGAAATAGAGGCTGCGGCGGACTTGTTCCTTCAGGATGCACAGCGCCGCATTCAATTGACTCCCGACGAAGTAATCGATGGTCTCGTCCGACAGGTCGGTGTGGCCGTAATGCGTGGGGAACAGCGCCGCCTGCAGGTGCGCCAGCAGCGTCTTCATCGCCTCGCGTGAAGGTAATTCGCGGATTTCGCCACGATAGCGGATCTTGTGGGTCACTTCGCGTGAGGTACGCAGCCCGGCCACTACGGCAGACAGGCCCATCCCGGCCGATTCGGCCAGGGCGTTCAATTCGGGGGTATGTGAAGTATCCATCCCGGCATGCTATCAAAAATGCAGGCAGCGCGTCGGCGGGCTGTTCCAGCGCGGGCGGGGAGGAAATTGTCGGATCTGCAAGGGGCTGGCACCGCATGCCGTCGGGCAGGGACCAGTGGAAGGGAGGGAGTGGGTAACCGGGAGAGCGATTCGCGGCGCCCAGTTCTATCTGAAAAGTGGCGCCGCAATTGAATTGCTCTGGGAACGTACTTTATCGGCTAATAGATGTTGATGCAAACACTCATTTGACATATCTATATGCAGGATTTGATCTGGCGCAAAGCCAGTGTGGGTGAGCCTCTCGGGCAGATCATGGACATTTTTCGTGATTTCCCGGCCTGTGACATCCCCGCATCACTCAGGGAATTCCTGACGCATTTCCCCTCCGCTCTCAGGAAGCGCCCGATACTTGGCGGTACAACAAAAACGTAAAGTTCTCTCCATACCAGCTGCACAGCGAAGTCCGAGCAAGGGGCGAGGACCAGGCAGCGATCAGGGAGAGATCACATGTTCAATGCCAAGAAAAACCGCTTCGTTGCCGCCACCGTCGCCGCCGTCGTCCTGGCCTCCAGCGCACCTGCTTCCTTCGCCGCCACCGCCAGCGGCACGCTGACCATCAGCGCCTCGGTGGTTGCCGCCTGCACCGTGGTCGGTTCGGCCATCGCCTTCGGCGCCTACACCCAGAGTGTGGTCAACCAGTCCGGCACCATCACCGTGCTTTGCACCAACGGTACCGCCTACAACGTCGGTCTGGATGCCGGCACCGGCACCGGTTCCACCGTCGGCAACCGCAAGATGAGCGCGGCCGGCGGCGGCACCCTGAACTACGCGCTGTACCGCGATGCAGCCCGCACCAGCAACTGGGGTTCGACCATCGGCACCGATACCGCTACCGGTACCGGCTCGGGCCTGACCCAGACGCTGACCGTGTATGGCCAGATCGCCGCCGCACAGACACCACTGGCAGGCGCCTATTCGGACACCGTCACCGTCACCTTGACCTACTGATTTTGTAACGGCGAGGCCGCCTGCGTTCACCGCAGCGGCCCTCGTCGCGCCACACCGGATTACCGGGTAGCCCTGAGGGGGGCTGACTTTTGGGCGTGCTTCCGCAAGGAGGTGCGCCTTTTTTTTGTTTGTGATGCAATAGCGGCCTGATTGTTTGCGAGAAGGGTAGGCAAGCCATGCGTATGGTCCGCTCCATCTGTTGCGCCCTGGTGGCATTTTCCTTGCTGAGCTTGCCCTGGGTGGCGGCGCAGGCACAGGCAGCACCCGCTACCCCGGCCGTCGTCCCGGTACCGGTGCCAGCCGGGGGCACGGCCGCGCCCACGCCGGTGGCCAGTGACATCACGCGCAGTTGCGCCGCCGGGGCCGGTTGCGTGCTCACCTGCCTGAACATGGCCGGCGAGACCGTGCTCACCGAAACCGCGACGCGGGCGGTGCGTAGCATTTCGCTCTCGAATGGCAACAGTGAGTTCCGTCTGGATAATGGCAATGCCGGCATCAACGTGGTGCTGGTCTCGCATGACAACCTGATGTGCAAGCTCAGCGGTGGGGTGCTGTAAGGCCCTGGTTGCCCAGCAGTTTTTCCCGCACCGATTCTTCCTCCGCATGGGCGGCGCTGGCGCGGGCCAGGTCGGACAGGGAAAGCATCCCCACCAGCTGCCGGCGTTCCGGGCCGGCCACCACCGGCAGTCGCGCCACGCCCAGTCGCGCCATCATGCCGGCGGCGGTGCGCGCGCTCAGGTGCGGCAGCAGATAGCCACGATCCGGTTCCAGCAGCAGGCCGCAGACCTGGGCCGGATCGGCCGCCTCCAGCGTGCGCAGGGCCAGTATGCCCAGCAGCTGACGTCCATGGGTCACCGGATAGTAGCGATGCACGTGGGCGGCAGCGCGGCAGTGCGCCAGCGCGGCGCCGGCCGGCAGGGCCGCATCCAGCGTCTGCGGGGCGGACATCAGGTCTTCCACATGCATGCGCTCCAGCGGATCGACGCCGTATTCGCGATGCACGTGCAGGCCACGCCGGGCAATCTTCTCGGTCATGATGGAGCGCTTCATCCATAGCACGTTGACCCCGTAGGCCACGGCGGTGGTGGCGATCAGGGGCAGCAGGGCGTTGCTGGCATGGGTCAGGCCGAAGGCGAAGACGATAGCGGTGAGCGGTGCGCCCAGCACGCTGCCCAGCACACCGGCCATGCACACCAGCGGCCACAGCCCGGGGGAGCCGCCCGGCAGCCACGGGGCCAGCACCAGTCCCAGGCCGGCACCCATCATCAGCAGCGGCGCCAGTACCCCGCCCGAGGTCCCTGAGCCCAGCGCCAGCAACCAGATCACCGCCTTGACCAGCAGCAGCGCCAGCGCCGCCGAGATCAGCATGTGCTGGTTCAGCAGGTCGGCGATGACGTCATAGCCCACGCCCAGCGCACGCGGCTGCAGCAGTCCGCCCAGGCCGACGGCAATGCCGCCCAGGGCCGGCCACCACATCCAGTGCAGCGGCAGGCGATGGAAACCATCCTCGATGCGATACAGCGCCAGCGTCAGCAGCGCCGCCAGGCTGCCGCTGGCCAGGCCGGCCGCCAGGCAGGAGAGCAGGGCCATCGGGGCCGGTGCGGTCACCTGCAAGGGAAACAGCACCCCCGCCTCCAGCACCCAGGGCCGCAGGAAGCCGGCGACCGCGCAGGCCAGCGTCACCGGCAAGAGGCTGCGCGGACGCAGTTCGAACAGCAGCAGCTCCACCGCCAGCAACACCGCCGCCAGCGGCGTGCCAAAGATTGCCGTCATGCCCGCGCAGGCGCCGCAGACCAGCAGGGTCTTGCGCTCGGCCGCCGTCAGGTGCAGCCATTGCCCCAGCAGCGAACCCACCGAGCCGCCGGTCATGATGATCGGCCCTTCGGCGCCAAAGGGGCCACCGCTGCCGATGACGATGCCCGAGGACAGGGGCTTGAGCACGGCCACCTTGGGCGACATGCGGCTCTTGCCGAACAGGATGGCCTCGATGGCTTCGGGGATGCCGTGACCGCGGATCTTGTCACTGCCATAACGGGCCATCAGGCCGACGATCAGGCCGCCCGCCACCGGCAGCAGCGCGGCGATCCAGCCCAGCGTATGCGAGGCCGGGGAACTGGCGGCAAAGGACAGGCGCTGGAAGTAGAACAGGTTGGTGAAGAGCGCGATGAGCTTCAGCAGCAGCCAGGCGGCGCCGGTGGAGAGGGCGCCGATCAGCAGTGCGATGACGCACAGGTAGGGTAGCCGCCGGTCGGCAGTGTAGTCGCGTTTGTGTTTCATGCCGGAGTCAGGATGAGGCGCTGCCTGCCAGACTCACTGCGAGTGAAGGCCGGCCAGCGCAAAGGGATAGGCCTGAAATATATCACACTATGATATAAGTGGTTGAAACGTGCCTGCCTGCTTGCCTCTGCTCTTTTTGATGCGCTGGTGGAACCTTGAATCCTGCAGCAACCGCCAGAACGACAACGCCGCCGCAGGTTGACCCTGGGGCGGCGTTGGCTGGCCGGCGATTAGCGAGAAACGCAGTCGCGGCGGATCAGGCCTTGAACTGCAAGGCGTTGGTCAGGTCGCCCATGGGCTGCTGGCCACGCGCGATCATGGCTTCGTCGCGTTGCTTGAGACCGTCCAGCTTTTCCAGGCCGAAGGTGCGGGTGATCAGGCGCAGGATGGAGGCGGTGTCGTAGATGGTGTGGTCCACCGTCCCCTTGCGGGCAAAGGGCGAGACCACCAGCGCCGGCACGCGGGTGCCGGGTCCCCAGCGATCGCCCTTGGGCGGGGCCACGTGATCCCACCAGCCGCCGTTTTCGTCGAAGGTGATCACCACCACCATGTTCTTCCACTGCGGGCTGGCCTGCAGGCTCTTGATGATGTGCGCGATGTGACGGTCGCCGGAGGCGATGTCGGCATAGCCGGCGTGCAGGTTGAGGTTGCCCTGGGGCTTGTAGAAGCTCACCGGCGGCAGGCGGCCAGCCTCGACATCGGCCAGGAAGCGGTTGCTGCGCGATTCGTCGCCCAGGCCACCGTCACGCAGGCGCTTGTTGCGCTCGGCCGGGTTGTCCGGCCCCAGATTCTTGAAGTAGTTGAAGGGCTGGTGGTGGTATTGGAAATTGGGAATCTTGGGAATGCCCTTGGAGTCCTTGAACTCGTCCAGCGTGGCCTGCCAGGCGCCGGCATACCAGGCCCAGTCGATGCCCTTCTTGTTGAGCTTGTCGCCGATGTGTTCGTGCACCTGCGGCACCAGCACGCTGGGCTGGTTGGGTTCGGCATAGGCCGGGTTGTTGCGGTCGCGGCTCCAGGTCGGCCAGTACGGCGGGGCCATGGTGTTGACCGCGTAGCCGTCCGGGGTGAGTGCGCTGGGGCCGAACTTGGGCGGACCTTGCAGGGCGCTGGCCGGGCTGTTTTCGGCCGGTACCAGTTGGGGCGAGAGCGGATCGTTGTTGCGGGTCTTGGCCACCTGGGTGCGCGAGACCGAATTCATCACGTCCGGATAGAAGGGCGGGGCTGCGCAGATCAGGTACTGGTGGTTCAGGAAGGAACCACCGAAGGCGCCCTGGAAGAAGTTGTCGCACAGCACGAACTCACGTGCTACGTCCCACAGGCGCAGGTTGTAGCGGGTGTCGGCGTAATGTCCCATGGTCAGGCCGCCGGAGTCGGCCCAGGCCACGAAACCGTCATTCTTGCCGCCGTTGATCTGCATCTGGTTCTGGTAGAACACGTGCCACAGGTCACGCGTGACCAGGCCCAGCGGCAGGGCTTCGCCTTGCGGTCCCTTGAGCGCGTAGGGTGCATTGGGCAAGTCGGTCTGGTATTGCTTGCCGGCCGGGTAGGTCACGCCTTCAATGCTCTGTTCCTGGATCGCCACACCGCTCCAGACCGGTGGCAATTGCTTGAGCAGGCTGCCGTCGCGGTCACGCTGCTGGTAGTCGGAGGCCTTGACCGAGGACAGCGGCTTTTCCAGGCCGGGGAAATCGGCGAAGAGATTGTTGAAGCTGCGGTTTTCGGCGTAGATGACCACGACGGTCTTGACGTTATCGCGCAGGGCGCGATCCAGCGCGGCGGCGTCGGCCGGATTGCCGCTGGGGTAAGGGGCCGGTCCCTGGCCCTCGGTGGCGCAGGCGGCCAGCGCGCTGCCGGCACCCAGCGCGGCCATGCCGCCCAGGAAGCGGCGGCGGCCAGGATGAGGGAAGGGCGTGGAGGAATCTTCGGACGCGGGCTGACTGCCGGCGATGTCGTCGTCGTGCTGGCTCATGGATGAGTTTCCTGTCGGATATTGTTGTGGGGTTGGCGCGTAGCGGGGGGGAGCTTAGCGCGACCATATGACAAGGATGTGTCGTTTTGCCTTATCGGGCAAGTTGCTAGCGAAAAATGTGAAGAAACCTACACCAAGAGACAATGAAAAATTGCGTAAAGTAAAAGGTAGGATACCGGGCGCTCGGCTGGATGCCTCTACAATGACACGACGTTATCCGGCTGCGCTCAAGGCGCAGCAGGGCCCGCCAGGCGGGCCTGACCGGGGCGACGGGCCAAGGGACGGGTCGCGGCGCCCAGGTTGCTGCGGATCAGTTTGTCGAGGGGATCATTTTGCTCAGAGCTTTTCAATACCTGTTCATCGCTGCGGGTTTTACCGTTTTCATGTTGTTCACGCTGCTGCTGGCCGTCACCGAGCCCATGGTGTAGGCGAAGCCCCGCGCTAGCGGCGCTGCAGGACCGGCTTGCCGGACCGGTTCACGGCAACGAACAAGCCCATCAGTGCAATGAAGCTGGCCAGCAGCAGGCTGGCGTTGAGCAGCACGCGCGGATAACCGAGCGCATTGACATCGATGAAGGGGTAGGGGTAGAAGCCCGACAAGGCCCCGCGCCATAGCGTGAGCACCAGGTAGCCCAGCGGATACACCAGCCACAGCAGGGACTT
The DNA here is from genome assembly GCF_015767275.1 of Herbaspirillum sp. AP02. Lineage (GTDB taxonomy): Bacteria > Pseudomonadota > Gammaproteobacteria > Burkholderiales > Burkholderiaceae_D > Herbaspirillum. The sequence goes on along the minus strand of NZ_JADWMY010000001.1, from coordinate 1,147,714 downwards.
GCGCAGCGAGGTCCTGAACACCGGCACGAAAAAAATCCAGTAGGCAATGGCCAGCAGCGGCACCACCGTATGCAGGCTCTCATTGACCAGCGCACGGAAACCCGTCGGCGTCCACAGGTGACGCAACAAGAGGTTGTACGCAATCCCCACGAAGGCCAGATAGGCCACCACTGCCGAAATCACCGAGGGCTGCCGGAAGAAGCGGCTCAGGGGCGTCTTCAGCGAAAAAGCCAGCGAGGTAAAGCACAGTGCGCTCATCAGGATGGTGAGGTTGGTCAGGTACATGCTCAGCCGGTCCAGTCCGTCGAGCACGCCGCCGCCGCGTGCCAGCAGGCGGCCGATGGTGATGTCGGTCTGCGCCACGAAGGCAAACCAGCTGATGACGGCGATCAGCGTCGCCACCGCCCGCGCTGCGGCCGAGTCGCGGCGGGCCGGGAAAAGTTGGGCGCCAAAGGAATCCAGCGATTCCGGCAAGGGGATCTGTTCGTGGCTCATGGTGTGGTCAGGGGTGCGGGAGAACAGCGGCGCGCAGGCAGGGGCCTGGCAGCGCAACGTCAAAGAGCATCATCATAAATCGGCTGGGCCGGATGTGCTGGTGCGATGACATTCACTTTCATCGCTTACATCGGCTCACATCCTCAAGATCTTTCGCCGCGTTGCCGTATGTATTTTTGTACTCGTCCGGCGCGCCGGGATGACGGTTTTCGATGATCCTCTTCGGCCCCATGGAGCGAGAAAGGAAGAGAATGTTTGGGGCGCAAAAGACTAAGTTTTTTAAGTGTCGTTCAGCTCCTGAAAGTCCTTTGATAAAAAACGCTGATGGCCTTGCGAGGCATATCCAGAGCGGATTGCAACAGGGTTCGTGTCGCCTGCAGGCGACGCATCGTCGAAGGTAACTGTTACATTTTTTTTAGTTACAAGGCGCTTCAAAATATAAATAATTTGCTCTGTATTCACTGCGGCGAAACAGGTTCTTCGCTGTTACAAAATTGTCGTGAACTTTGCAAAAGGCATCCTGCCGAACCGCACAGGTTTCCTCCCGGACAATGCCTGACGGCATCGCTTCGAGGTGGCGCATCCTGGTCCTAGACCGTTGTCGCCACTTCGGGAGGGTTCAACCTGACGGCGTTGCGACGTGTCGCTGATCATTCGCTCGGAGATCCGCATCACATCCGGTTCCCTGCAGCGGCTCTCTCAGGGCATCGCAACGTTTTCGTGCGCACTGTTGTGCACGCTCATCTTCGCGCGTCATTTCGCGTGTAGTTTTTTTCGCCTCAGGCACCACCATTTCAGGAGATCACATGCTTCGCTCGGAATCCCTCTTCGGCAAACGCGAAACCAGCTCGACCAACTCCCCGTTCAGCAGTGCGGGCAACAGCGTCTCTTCTTCTACAGGCGGCAATGTGACCAGCGTCAATAAACCCAACCAGTATCCCTCTTCCGTTTCCAGCACCTCTGGCAGCGCGCCTGCGGCGAGTGAAGAGACCGGCAGCAAGCTCACCGTCGGCCCCAACATCAAGGTCAAGGGGGAGATCGAGGACTGCGACACCCTGGTGGTGGAAGGCAAGGTGCAGGCCACCATCAACTGCCGCGTGGTGCAGATCGCCGAACGTGGCGCCTTCAAGGGCTCGGCCGAGATCGACCTGGCCGAGATCCGTGGCGAGTTCGATGGCGACCTGACGGTGCGCCAGAAGCTGGTCATCTATGCTAGCGGCAAGGTCACCGGCAAGATCCGCTACGGCAAGCTGGTCATCGAAGAGGGCGGCCAACTGGCGGGTGATCTGCAGGTCGGTGGCGGGCACGAGCAGAAGGATCTGCTGCAGAAGACTGCCTGAGAGCCACTGCGGGTGGTGGCGGGTGCGGCGCACCGGCCGCCATCCAGGGATGGGCTGACGTAGGGGCTTAGGCGATGGTGTAGCCGGGTTTCTTTATGGAAACCTAGTTGTGCTTGGCGTCATCTGTGCACTTCGACGCTCAATTACGCTCATTTTTTCGTAATTGACGGGTTGGCTTGCGTGCATGGCGTCTCATCGTGGCGCGGGATTTGTCCGCGTCGCCCGGCCGTGCGACAATAGCGCCTTTCGTCCTTTTAGCCGGCCTGCCAGGCCGGTGGTGACGCCAGCCCGGCGTTACCTGTGGGGACGCTGGCGCTTTTCAGTACATTCTCATGGCTCACCCGGAATACATCCTTACCTTGTCCTGCCTGGACCAGCGCGGCATCGTGCATCGCGTCTCGGGCTTCCTGGCCGATCACGGCTGCAACATCATCGATTCGGCGCAGTTTGGCGATGCGCAATCCAAGCTTTTCTTCATGCGCGTGCATTTCTCTTCGGAGGACGCGGCGGTGTCGGATGCGGCGCTGCGGGCCGATTTCGGGCTGCTGGGGGATGCGCTGCAGATGAACTGGCAGTTGCATGATGCGGGCAAGAAGCCCCGCGTGATGCTGATGGTGTCCAAGATCGGGCATTGTCTGAACGATCTGCTGTTCCGCTATAAGAGTGGTCTGCTGCCGGTGGAGATTCCGGCGATCGTGTCGAACCATACGGATTTCTATCAGCTGGCGGCGAGCTATAACATTCCTTTCCATCATCTGCCGTTGGCGACCGGTGCGCCGGCTGAGGTGAAGCGGGTGCAGGAGCAGCGCATCATGGAAATCGTGGATGCGAACCAGATCGATCTGGTGGTGCTGGCGCGTTATATGCAGATTCTGTCGCCGGAGATGTGCGAGGCTTTGCGTGGGCGGGCGATCAATATCCACCATTCCTTCCTGCCGAGTTTCAAGGGGGCGAAGCCTTATTATCAGGCCCATGATCGGGGGGTGAAGCTGATCGGGGCGACGGCGCACTTTGTGACGGGTGATCTGGATGAGGGGCCGATCATCGAGCAAGGGGTGGAGCGGGTGGATCACTCCATGGGGCCGGATACGCTGACTGCCATCGGGCGGGATATCGAGTGTGTGGTGTTGGCGCGGGCTGTGAAGTGGTTTACCGAGCATCGGATTCTGCTCAATGGGCATAAGACCGTGATCTTCAACTGATCCTTGCTGTATTGAACTTGGACGCCGTCTGGCTTTGGCTGGGCGGCGTTTTTGTTTTCTTGGTTCTGTGTCGGTTTTGCTGTTGGAGGGCCGGTAGCCTGCACGGGCTGCTGTGCCGCGCTCTGGCTTAAGCTCTTTCTTTCTCCGGTCGCAAGGGAGCGCCGGGGGCGGCCCGGCAGCCGCTCACTTTCTTTGGCCCGCCAAAGAAAGTAAGCAAAGAAAACGGCCCCCAAGAGCCAGCCCTCCTGCGGAGGGTTCCCGCCGGAGTGAAGCCGCAAGTGGGAAAAATAGAGTCGCTTCGCTCCCACTATTTTTCTGATCCACTTGCGGCTTCACTCCGGCGGCTGGCTCCCAAGGGGGAAAGCGTGACCGGCTCGCCTTCGGCCTCGCGGTGCGTCGCTCGCCTTCGGCTTCGCGCTCTTGCCATCCTTGGGAATTGCTTCCGGGCTTACTTCACTTATTTTCTCTTGCCGGGTACTGCTCGCGCATGACGCGCTTGTTCAGCTTGCCTACGCTGGTGCGGGCCAGTTCGGTGACGAACTGGACGCGGTCAGGTACGCCGTAGCGGGAGATGGTGCCGGCTTCGGCGGCAGCCATGACGTGGCGGCGGATGTCTTCTTCATTCACGCCTGTGCTGTCTTTCTTCAGTACTACCAGGGCGATCGGGCGCTCTCCCCATTTGCCGTCCTGGATGCCAATGACCGCGGTTTCGGCGACGGCGGGGTGGCGGGTGATGATGTCTTCGATCTGAAGCGATGAGACCCATTCGCCTCCGGTCTTGATGACGTCCTTGATGCGGTCGGTGACCTGCAGGTAGCCTTCGGCGTCAATGTGGCCAATGTCCTGGGTGTGCAGCCAGCCACCGTGCCAGAGGTCTTCCGAGGCTTCGGGCTGGTGCAGGTAGCCCTGGGTGAGCCAGGGGGCGCGGACGACGACTTCTCCTGTGCTCTTGCCGTCATGCGGGCAGTCGTTCATCTCGCCGTCGACCGTGCGTAGCGCTACCAGGGGCAGCGGGCGGCCAGTCTTCAGGCGCAGGGTGGTTTCTCGGTCGCTGCCAAGGTCGGCGGTGGCGACCTGGGCCAGGGTCAGGACCGGGCAGGTCTCGGACATGCCGTAGCCGGTGAAGACGTCAAGTCCGCGCTCCAATGCGGCCTTGGCCAGGGCGCCGGTCATGGCGGAGCCGCCGATGATCATCTTCCAGCCGGAGAGGTCGGTCTCGCGGGCCTGTTCCGATGACAGGATCATCTGCAGGATGGTCGGTACGCAATGCGAGAAGGTGACCTTTTCTTCGCGGATCAGGCGGCAGATGGTGTCGGGGACGTAGCGGCCAGGGTAGACCTGCTTGACGCCGGCCATGGTCGCGACATACGGCAGGCCCCATGCGTGGACGTGGAACATCGGGGTCAGTGGCATGTAGACGTCGTCGCGGTGCAGGCGGCCTTGCTGCGGGGCCAGCGCCAGGCCGGCGGTGGTGCCCAGGGTGTGCAGGACCAGTTGCCGGTGGCTGAAGTAGACGCCCTTGGGCAGGCCGGTGGTGCCGGTGGTGTAGAAGGTGGTGGCGCGGGCGTTTTCGTCGAAGTCGGGGAAGCTGTAGCGGGCGTCGGCCTCGGCCAGCAGTTCTTCGTATTCGCCGGCAAAGCCAGGGCCGCGGGGGCAGGGGGTGCCGTCGTCGGTGAGCAGTACGCAGCGGGTCAGGGTGGTGAGTTCGCCCCGGATCTGCTTGAGTACCGGCATGAAATCGGAATTGACCAGCAGGACGTCGGCCTGCGCATGGTTCAGGGTGTAGGCGATCTGCTCCGGCGACAGGCGCACGTTGACCGTCTGCAGCACGCATCCCATCATCGGTACGGCAAAGAAGCATTCGAGATAGCGGTTGCTGTCCCAGTCCATCACCGCCACGGTGTTGCCGGCCTGGACGCCCATTTCCTTGAGCACGTTGGCCAGGCGCTGTACCCGCTGGTAGAAGCCGGCATAGGTGAGGCGGCGCTGGCCGTAAATGATTTCCTGGTCGGGGGCGGTGGACAGGGCGCTGTGCAGCAATTGCTTGATCAGCAGTGGATAGCCATAGGCCGAGGGCGTTTGCTGGATCACTTGGGGCATACCGGGTCTCCTCTGTTGTGTCGGCGCGATGGCCTGTTATGGAAAAAAACCGATGATACCGCCAACGCCCCAGGGGAATGGTCGTCGGGACGACGAAATTTACATCCGGCAATGTGCCTTCAGTCCGCCGCCCCGCACCCGTCGGTGCTGATCAGTTCCGGCTTTCCAGCGAGGTGACGGTGAGGGCGCCATCGATACGGTCGGCGGTGAAGCTGATCTTCTCGCCTTCGTGGGCGCGTCCGATGATCTCCGGTGTGGCCTTGAAGACCATGGTCATGCCCGACATCTGCAGGTTGGGGATGTCGCCGTGGCGGATGGTGAGCTTGCCGGCGGCGGCGTCGACCTTGCGGATTTCGCCATCGACCTTGGGGGCGGTGCCCTGGGCATGGAGGCCCAGCGCGGGCAGCGAGAGAGCCAGGGTGAGGAGGAGGGTGCGTAACATGATGCTTCCTTTCTTGATGGTGTAAAGCTGAAGTTGTCGGGGTGGCTGGTTCAGTGGCCTGGTCAGTGGCCGTGATGGCCGCCCGGCTTGACCACGTCCAGCGTGGCTGGCGTGGTATGACTGCCGACCGCGCGCCTGGCCTCGGGCATCTCTCCCCGCCATTCGCGGGCCACCGTGCCGCTGGGGGCGCGGTACCAGCCGGGGTCGCGATAATCGTCGCGGGCCAGGTGGCGGCGTACCTTGACGGTGCTGAACATGCCGCCCATTTCGATGGGACCGTAGGGGCCGGTCCCGGTCATCATCGGCAAGGTGTTCTCGGGCAGTGGCATCTCCATGCCGTCCATCGAGCCACCCTTGTCACCCATGGCCATGTAGTCGGGAATGAGCTTGCTGATCTTCTCGACCACCCGTGACTGGTCCACGCCGATCATGGTCGGGACGTCGTGACCCATGGCGTTCATGGTGTGGTGGGCCTTGTGACAGTGCAGCGCCCAGTCGCCTTCCTCGGTGGCGTCGAACTCGATGGCGCGCATCTGGCCCACGGCGATGTCGGTGGTGACCTCGGGCCAGCGTGCCGCCGGAGGCACCCAGCCACCATCGGTGCCGGTGACGCTGAATTCGTGACCGTGCAGGTGCAGGGGGTGGTTGGTCATGGTCAGGTTGCCCACGCGGATGCGCACGCGGTCGTTCTGTCGCACCACCAGCGGGTCGATGCCGGGGAAGGCGCGGCTGTTCCAGGTCCACAGATTGAAGTCCAGCATGGTGCTGACCTTGGGCACGGCCGCACCGGGTGCGATGTCGTAGGCATTCATCAGGAATACGAAGTCGCGGTCCACCCGCATTGCATTGGGGTCCTTGGGATGGGTGACCCAGAAGCCCATCATGCCCATGGCCATCTGCACCATTTCGTCGGCATGCGGGTGGTACATGAAGGTACCGGCGCGCCGGGCGGTGAATTCATAGACATAGGTCTTGCCCGGCGGGATGGCCGGTTGGGTCAGGCCGGACACACCGTCCATGCCGTTGGGCAGGCGCTGGCCGTGCCAGTGCACCGAGGTCGCCTCGGGCAGCTTGTTGGTGACGAAGATGCGCACCCGGTCGCCTTCCACCACTTCGATGGTGGGGCCGGGGCTCTGGCCGTTATAGCCCCACAGATTGGCTTTCATGCCGGGGGCGATTTCACGCACTACCGGTTCGGCCACCAGGTGGAATTCCTTGACGCCGTTCTTCATGCGCCAGGGCAAGGTCCAGCCGTTGAGCGTGACCACCGCTTGATAGGGGCGGCCAGTGGCCGGTTGCAGCGGTGGCTGGGTGGCGGCGCTGGTCTGCAGTGCGGCCTCGGGCAGGCTGGCCGCGCCGACGCGGCTGACGGCGCCGGCCGTCACGGCGGTGGCGGCCAGGGCGGCGCCGCGCAGGAAGTGGCGGCGGTCCTTATCGCTCGGGTTCATGGTTGCTTTCCTTGGGTGGGGCGGCCGTTCAGGGCCAGTTGCAGGGCTGCGTCGGCGATCCAGAAATCGCGCTGGGCGTCGATGGCGGCGTTGACGGTGCTGGCCTGTTCGCGGGCATCGGCCAGCAGCGCGAAGACGCTCAGCAGCATGCCGTTGTAGCGCAGCAGGTTTTCTTCGGCGATGCGCTGGCGCAGCGGCAGCAACTGGTCGCGATAGCGTCGTGCCAGGGCGTAGGCATCCTGTCGTTGGCGCCAGGCTAGGCGCGCCTGGGCGCGGGCGTCCAGCACGGCGCCGGCCAGCTTGTGGGCGCCTTGCAGGTAGATCGCCTCGGCCTTGGCGACGCGGGCCTCGCCCCAGTCGAAGAGCGGGATCTCGATGGAGATCTCGTAGCCGATTTCGGGCGGCTTGCTGCTTTCGGACGTGCGCAGCGCGCCCAGGTCCAGCACGTTCACCAGGCGCGTGGCGCGGGTCAGGCCCAGCGAGCCTTGCAGACCTTCCAGTTCGGTGCGGGCGGCCTGTACGTCCAGCCGCTGTTGCAATGCCTGCTGCTCGACGTCGCCCAGGGCATCCAGTTGTGCGGGCAGGGCGGGCAGTTGGGCCGGCAGGGCGAAGTCGGGCGCCAGGCCCAGCAGGCGGGCCAGGGTTTCCTTGTCCTGTGCGGCCAGGCGCTGGGCCTGTTGCAGGCTGGCTTGCGCCTGGCCGTAGAAGAACTGCTCGCGGGCGGCGTCCAGTTTGCTGATGTTGCCCAGGCGGGCCATCTGCGCGGCCAGTTCGTGCGCGGCGTCGGCGGCGTCGGCGACCTGCTGCTGGTAGGTCAGGCCCTGTTGCGCGGCCACGGCCTGGTAATAGGCTTGCCGGGTCTGTGCGGCCAGCGCCAGCACGCGTGCGGCCAGCGACAGGCGGACCTGTTCGAAACGGCGCTGTTCGATGCGGGCGGTGGCCGGCATGGTCAGCAGGCGCATCAGGCCCAGCGACAGGCTGCGTTCGATCTTGATGTCATCACCGGCATGGGTGCGGGCAAAGGAAAAGCCGGGGTTGGGCAGGCGCCCGGCCTGGACCAGATCGGCTTCTGCCACGCCGAGTTCGGCGAAGGCGGCCTGCAGTTCGGGGTTGTTGATCAGGGCGATCTGTACCGCGTCATCGGCATTGGCCAGTCGGTTGGCCGTGGGGCCAGCGCTGCCATCGGCCTGCAAGAGCCGGGTGACGCGGTCCTGGCTGGCTTGGCGTTGTTCGGGCGTGCGGTTCCAGGCAGGTGCCTGGCCCAGGCGCTCGGTGCTGGTCTGCGCGAGCCGGTCGAAGCCGGCGTCGGGCGACAGCTGCGCGCAGCCGGCCAGCATGGCGCAGGCGGCCACGGCGGCCGCCCGCAAGGGGCGTGAAACATGGGGGATCATGAAATCCTCGTCTGATGATGATCGTCATCCGTGGCGCGCAGCACCGGGAGCAAAGGATGCGACGCGCAACGGGTCCAGGCTCAGGCGCACAGGGACGTGCGCAGGGCGGGATCAGGCGAGGGCAGGGGGACGGTCGGGGTTTTCCGGCAGGTGGCCGACGAAGCCGGCAGCCGGCTGCACGAGATAGTCGTGCGAGGGAAGATCGGGCGCGGGAACGGTAGCCAGCGCCAGCGGCAGGATGGCGCCCACCGTGCAGGCGGCGCAGAAGCTGCAGGAGGCGTTGGCGTGCTGCGTGCCATGCGGGGAAGCCGGTGCAGGATCGCTATCGGCCAGGGTTTGCGCCATCGGGTGATGGTGGGCGTGATGCTGTGCAGCCTGGTCGACAGGGGCGGCTTCGGCGGTCATGGCAGTGTCGCTCACCTGGCCGGCGTGGTGTTGTCCATGATGTTGTGTCGCTTGCATCGCCGGCGCGCAGGCCTGCAGCACGGCGGCGAAACCCTGGAGGGGGATCGCCAGCGCCAGCAGCCAGAGCAGGAGGATTTTTGCGCGCAGCATCATGGGCGCCAGTATAGTCGCTGTGCCGGTCGTGGATCAACCGGCCGGTTTGCGCTGGCGCAAGCCGCGCACCAGCCGCAGGCCGTTGAAGACCACGATCAGGCTGGCGCCCATGTCGGCGAACACGGCCATCCACAGCGAGCTCATCCCCACCAGCGCCAGCACCAGGAACACCGCCTTGATGCCCAGCGCGATGCTGATGTTCTGCACCAGCACGGCATGGGCCTGGCGCGAGAGGCCGATGAAGTCGGCGATCTTGCGCAGGTCGTCGTCCATCAGGGCGACATCGGCCGTCTCCAGGGCGGTGTCGGTACCAGCGGCGCCCATGGCAAAGCCGATATCGGCGCGTGCCAGGGCCGGGGCGTCGTTGATGCCGTCGCCGACCATGCCCACGCTGCGCTCGCCATGGCGCTGGCGCAACTGCTCGATGGCCTGCAGCTTGTCTTCCGGCAGCTGGTCGCCACGGACATCGGTGATGCCGGTCTGCCCGGCAATCGCCTGGGCAGTATGGCTGTTGTCGCCGGTCAGCATGACCACCTGCACGCCCATGGCCTGCAGTTCACTCACCGCCTGGCGGCTGCTGGGGCGCACCGTGTCGGCTACCGCCATCAGCAGTTCCGGGCGGCCGTCGCGGCACAGCAGGGTGGTGGTCTTGCCCTGCTTTTCGAAGCCTTGCAGGCGCGCCTCCAGTTCCGGGCTGCACTGGCCCAGTTCATGCACCAGGCGGTGGTTGCCCAGGTGCAGCAATTGCCCGTCGATGCGGCCTTGCACGCCGCGTCCGGCCAGGGCGGCGAATTCCTGCACCTCCAGTGCCTGCCTATCCTCTTGCATCTCCTCTTGCATCTCCTCTTGCATCTCCTCCTGCACGGCGATGGCGCGCGAGACCGGGTGGTCCGAGCGTGCCGCCAGCGACACGGCCAGTTGCAGCAGGGCCTGCTGGTCAGCGCCGGCCTGCAGCGAGACCACGTCGGTCAGGCGCGGCTTGCCGAAGGTCAGGGTACCGGTCTTGTCCACCGCCAGGGCGCGCAGGCGGCGTCCCTGTTCCAGATAGACGCCACCCTTGATCAGGATGCCGTGCCGGGCCGCCGAGGCCAGCCCGCTGACGATGGTCACCGGCGTGGAAATGACCAGTGCGCAGGGGCAGGCGATGACCAGCAGCACCAGCGCCTTGTACAGCCAGGGCTGGAAGGGCGCGCCGGCCAGCAAGGGCGGCAGCAGGGCCACCAGCACGGCCATCATCACCACCGCCGGGATGTAGTAGCGCGCGAAGTTGTCCACGAAGCGCTGGGTCGGGGCGCGCTGGCCCTGGGCCTGCTGCACACTCCTGACGATGCGCGAGAGGGTGGAGTCGGCCTGGGCGGCGCTGACCTGCATCTCGAAGGCGCCCTGTTCATTGATGGTGCCGGCGAAGACCGGATCGCCGGCCTGCTTGGCCACCGGGAGGCTCTCGCCGGTGATCGGCGCCTGGTTGATGCTGGTGCTGCCGCTGACCAGCAGGCCATCGAGCGGCACGCGCTCGCCCGGGGCCACGCGCACCATGGCGTCGACGGCCACGCTGGCGGCCGGCACGCTGTTCCAGCTGCCCTCGGCGCTGCGCACGGTAGCCATGTCCGGGGTCATCGCCATCAGGCCGGCGATGGCGTTGCGGGCGCGGTCCAGCGACAGCGCCTCGATCATCTCGGCCAGGGTGAACAGCACGATCACCACCGCCGCTTCCGGCCACTGACCGATCACGGCGGCGCCGATGACGGCCAGCGACATCAGGAAATTCATGTTCAGCGAGAAGTTGCGCAGGGCGATCCAGCCCTTCTTGAGCGTGCCCAGCCCACCCAGCAAGATGGCCGCCAGCGCCAGCGCGATCACCGGCAGCGAGCGTTCGTCGCCGCTGGTCCAGGCCAGCACCTCGGCGCCCAGGGCAGCCACGCTGGCCAGGCCCAGCAGCGCCCAGCGCCGGGCCGGGATGCGGTAGGCGGCCGCCTGGTCGGGCGCGTCGCGGCCGGCGTCGGCATCCAGCGAATCGGACTTCACGGCCGGCAGCATGTCCAGCGCCGTGAGGGTCGCGACCAGCGGCGCGATGGAGGGCAACTGGTGTTGCACCGTCAGTTCGCGCTGGATCAGGTTGAATTCCAGCGTACCCACTCCCTTCATATTGGAGAGGCGTTCACGGATCAGTTTTTCTTCAGTCGGGCAGTCCATCTTCTGAATGAAGAAGACCGCCTGTTCGGTCGCGCCGTCCAGCTTGTGCGGTGCCGCCACCGTTGCAACACTGTCGCAGGCGTGGCTGCCGCAGCAGGCTTGCGGCTGGGCGTGCTGGTGCTGCCCATGATCATGATGGTGATCGTGATCGTGATGATCGTGCTGGTGGTCATGCGCGTGCTTGTGATGGGTTCCGGTCATGCCTTGCTCCTTGTGCAGCCAACGGGTTTCAGGGGTATATTAAAAACCCTGAAGTAACTACAAGGTCAAGCGAGGATCGCATGGATACGCTCAAGATAGGCGAACTGGCCGGCCAGGCCGATTGCCCGGTGGAAACCATCCGTTATTACGAGAAAGAGGCATTGCTGCCCGAGCCGACGCGTTCATCGTCGAACTACCGGCTCTACGGCGAGCGGCACGTCGAACGCCTGCAGTTCATCCGCCATTGCCGTTCGCTGGACATGACGCTGGACGAGGTGCGCGAACTGCTGCGCCTGCGCGATGCGCCCGAGCAGAACTGCGGCGAGGTCAATGCCCTGCTGGACAAGCACATCGGCCACGTGGCGCAGCGCATCGTGCAATTGCAGGCGCTGCAGGAGCAACTGCACCAGTTGCGCGCCCAGTGCGAGGTGGAACAGCCGGCGCGGGATTGCGGCATCCTGCAGGGGCTGGCCAGCCTGCCGGATGAGATGAAGCCAGCCAATCTGGGCAGCCACGGCGGTGGCTGCCACTGAGGCCGTGGATCAGGCCGGGCGGGCCAGCCAGGCCATGATTTCCTCGGTGACCTCGTCCGGCCGTTCGCGCTGCGGGAAGTGGCCGGCACCGGGGATCAGCACGCGCCGATAGTCTTTGCCGAAGAACTTGTCGCGGCCCTCGGAGGTGGCAGGAGCGTTGGCGCCATCCTCGGCGCCATGCAGCACCAGCGTGGGCACCATGATGCGTGGCGTGTCCTGCAGCCGGGCTTCCAGGGCGGCATAGGTCGGGTCACCCTCGGCGAAGCCCCAGCGATGACGGTAGGAGTGCAGGCAGATATCGACCCAGTCCGGATGGTCGAAGGAGGCGGCGGTATTGTTGAACTCGCTCTCGGCAAACTTCCACGACGGTGACCAGCTATGCCACATGAAGCGCGTGAAGGCCCGACGGTCCTCGCGCAGTTCGGCCGCGCCACGTTCGGTGGCGAAATACCAGTGGTACCAGTAATTACGCGATTGCTGCAGCGTCAGTTTCTGGTCCGGCCGGTTGGTCCCCCAGCCCACCGACAGGGCGATGCAGTGGCTGATGCGTTCGGGGGTCTGCGAGGCCGCGATATAGGCGGCGCGGGCGCCCCAGTCGTGGCCGATGAGCGCGTAACGCTGCAGGCCGAGGGCGTCGACGAAGGCCATCAGGTCACTGCCCAGCGCGGCCAGCTGGCCGCTCCTCGGGGTGCTGTCGGCGTGGAAGCGGGTCGGTCCGTAGCCGCGCAGGTAGGGGCGGATCACCTGGTAGCCGGCTGCGCGTAGCGGACGCAGCAGGGCATCCCAGGTCCGCACGTCGTCCGGCCAGCCATGCAGCAAGACCACCGGCGGGGCGTCGGGCGGGCCGCTGACCTCGAAGCCGATGCGCAACTGGTCGGTGTCGACGAAACTCAGATGATTGGTCTGGGGCATGGCAAGCAGTCTCCCTCTTCTGTGTTCTGGTGAGTGATAGCTGAGTAATGGGTGGCGTCCGAGCGCAATCATCCCGCAGCCAGCGATACCGTCGGTCCCCCCGTTGGCAACGCCGCAGACATTATGTCATTTTGGCCGCAGGATGGTTTCCATCATCCAGGCCGTATGGGCGGCGCTGTCGCCGCAGGAAGGATGGCGCGCACCGCCGTCCAGGTGAAGCTGCATGTTCCTGACGTGATGCAGCTGGATCGGGTCGGGGTTGGCGACCTCCAGGTGCAGCGTGGTATCGGCCGTGTGCAGTTGCAGGGCCGCTTCCTCGAATACCGAAAAAACGATCTTGCCGGCGCTGCCCGTGATCTCCACCCGGTCGGCGCGCTCGAAGCTGCCGAAATGCCAGCTGCCGCTGCCGGTCACGCCGCTGCGATAGCGCCAGCTTGCGGCCACCGCATCGCAGGCGCTGTACAGGCCTTGCTGATTGGTGCCGCAGCCGGATACCTCGGCCACTTCGCCGAAGAAGTACGAAAACAGGTTCAGCCCATGACTGCCGAGGTCGTCGAAATAACCCCCCGGGGCGATGCGGGCGTCGGTGCGCCAGCGGTAGCGTCGCTGCAGGTCGTCCGGCCCCGGTGGGCGCGCCAGTTGCCAGTGGATGTGGCGCGCAGTGCCGATGCGGCCTTCGGCCAGCCACTGGCGCACTTGTTCGAAGCGTGGCAGCGAGCGCCGGTAATAGGCCACGAACAAGGGCTGCTGTGCCCGTTCGAAGGCGGCCAGCATCTCCAGGCATTGCGCGTAGCTGGGGGCCATCGGCTTTTCCACGCAGCAGGGTTTGCCGGCGGCGGCGACCTTGAGTGCGTAATGGCAGTGGCTGTCGGGCGGGGTGGCGACATAGACGGCGTCGATGTCGGGGTCTTGGATCAGCGCGTCGGCGTCGTCGAACCAGCGTGCTACACCATGGCGTTGCGCATAATCGGCCGCCAGTGCGGCATCGCGTCGCATCACGCCGGCCAGCGCGAAGCTGGGTGTACGCTGATAGGCCGGACCGCTCTTGCGCTCGGTCACGGCGCCGCAGCCGATGATGCCCCAGCGCAGCATCGTCATGCCGGCGTTCCCTGGCTGGCGCAGCAATCTCCCGCGCTGCCCAGTGCATCGAGGATGGGGCAGTCGGGACGGCTGTCGCCATGGCAGTCCTGGGCCAGGCGTTCCAGCGTGGCCTTCATGGTCTGCAGTTCGCGGATGCGCTGGTCCAGTTCGCCGATGTGGGTCTGTGCCAGTTGCTTGACCTTGCGGCTGGAGCGCGACTGGTCCAGCCAGAGCCCGATCAGGTCGCTCACCTGGGCCATGGAAAACCCGAGCTGGCGCGCCTGCCGGATGAAGCGCAGCAGGTGCACGTCACGCTCGCCATAGACGCGATAACCGGCGTCGGTGCGGCCGGCACGCGGGATCAGGCCGGTCTCTTCATAGTGGCGGATCATCTTGGCCGAGACGCCCGAGGCGCTGGCGGCTTCTCCGATATTCATGGCTGGGTTCCCTCTTTGCTCAGGTTTTGCTGCACATCCTGTGGATGCGGGCGCCAGCGACGCAGCAGCAATGCATTGCTGACCACGCTGACGCTGGAAAAGGCCATCGCCGCGCCCGCCAGCATGGGGTTGAGCAGGCCGAAGGCCGCCAGCGGAATGCCGATCAGGTTGTAGATGAAGGCCCAGAACAGGTTCTGGCGGATCTTGCCGTAGGTGCGGCGGGAGATGTCGATGGCGTCCGCCGCCAGGCCGGGGTCGCCATGCATCAGGGTCACGCCGGCCGCCTGCATGGCCACGTCGGTCCCGGTGGACATGGCGATGCCGACGTCGGCGGCCGCCAGCGCCGGCGCATCGTTGATGCCGTCGCCGACCATCGCCACCACGTGGGCGCCATTCTCGCGCAAGGCCGTGACCGCTGCGGCCTTGTCGCCCGGCAGCACTTCGGCGCGCACATCCTGGATGCCCAGCACATCGGCGACCTGTTGCGCGGCGCCCCGGTTGTCGCCGCTCAGCATGGCGGTACGGATGCCCAGCGCATGCAGGGTGGCGATGGCCTGCCGGGCGCCGGGCTTGATCTGGTCACCGAAGGCCAGCAGGCCCAGCACCGTCACGCCCTCGGCGTCGCGTTGCGCCAGCCAGGACAGGGTGCGTCCCTGTGCCTGCAACTGCGTTGCGCGCGCCTGCAAGGCTGGGGCCGAGGCCTGCAGTTGTTGCATCCAGCGGCTGCTGCCCAGATACAGCGTGCGACCCTCGACCTCGCCCTCGATACCCAGTCCGGCAACGCTGCGCACGTTATTGGCCTGCAGCGTCGCCAGGCCGGGTTCCGCCGCTGCGGCGTCCAGCACCGCGCGGGCCAGCGGATGTTCGCTGCGCGCCTGCAGGGCAGCGGCCAGGGCCAGCAGCCCTGCCTTGCCGGACGGGCCGGCGCCTTCTCCTTCCTCCAGTTCGGTCAGGCGCGGCCGACCCAGGGTCAGGGTGCCGGTCTTGTCGAAGGCGATCACATCCACCCGGTGCGCGATTTCCAGTGCCTGCGCATCCTTGATGAGGATGCCGTGGCGCGCCGCCACGCCGGTACCGGCCATGATGGCGGTCGGTGTGGCCAGTCCCAGGGCGCAGGGGCAGGCGATCACCATCACCGCCACCGCATTGAGCAGGGCCTGTTCCCAGTCGCCCACCGCCAGGCCCCAGCCGAGGAAGGTCAGCAAGGACAGCAGCAGCACGGCCGGCACGAAGACCGCGCTGACCTTGTCCACCAGGCGCTGGATCGGCGCCTTGGCGGCCTGGGCCTGCTCCACCATGCGCACGATGCGCGCCAGCACGGTCTCGGCACCGATGGCGGTGGTTTCGAACACCAGTACGCCTTCGGCATTGATGGCGCCGGCTGACAGGGTGTCGCCGACTTCCTTGGCCTGCGGCTGGCTCTCACCGGTGAGCATGGCTTCGTCCAGATGGCTGCGACCCTCGCGCACCACGCCGTCTACCGGCACCCGCTCGCCGGCGCGCAGCACCACCAGGTCGCCCACCTTCACCTGGGCCAGCGGCACCTCGACATCCTGCCCGTGGCGACGCACGCGGGCACGGTCCGGGCGCAGCGCATTGAGGGCGGCGATGGCGTCGGCGGTCTGGCGCTTGGCGCGGCCTTCCAGCCATTTTCCCAGCAACACCAGGGTGATGACCACGGCCGAGCTTTCAAAGTAGAGATGCGGCATCGCCATGGCATGGCCATCCATGGCCGGCATGCGCAGCCATTGCCAGAGCGACAGGCCGTAGGCGGCGCTGGTCCCCAGCGCCACCAGCAGGTCCATGTTGCCCGAGCGGGCGCGCAGCGCGCCCCAGCCGGCGTGGTAGAAGCGCCAGCCCAGCCAGAACTGCACGGGCGTGGCCAGCAGCCATTGCCACAGCGGCGGCAGGCTCCAGCTGCTGCCCAGGGGCGCCAACAACATGGGCAGCACCAGCGGCAGCGAGAGCGCGGCCGCCAGCGCCACCGGCCACCAGGAGGGCAGGGTACGGCCGCTGGGCGGGGTGCTAGCCTGTTCGGGCAGATGTTCGCGGGCCTGGTAGCCGGCCTTTTCGATGGCGGCGATCAGGGTGGCAGGCGGGACCGCGTCGGCCGTGGCGATGCTGGCGCGTTCGGTGGCCAGGTTGACGCTGACCTCGGTCACGCCGGGGATTTTCTTCAGGGCTTTCTCGACGCGCATCACGCACGAGGCGCAGCTCATGCCTTCGATATCGAGGCTGATCTCGGCCGTGGCAGTGGAGGAATCATTCATGGCGAACTCCGGGAGGATGAATCGGATGCCTTCATCTTCATCCTTCCCATGATGGTAAGGTCAAGCCCGATTTTCGCACGGATGGCGAATTCTTGCGCTTGACCTTGCCACGGTAGGAAGGTTTAAGCTTCCCTCATTGCCATCACTTCATGAAAGGAAATGCCATGAGCACCCCCCTCACCTTTACCGTCAACGACATGACCTGCAACCACTGCGCCGGTGTCATCACCAAGGCCGTCAAGGACGTGGATGCCAATGCCCGGGTCGATATCACGGTGGCCGACAAGCGCGTGGTCATCGACAGCAGCCTGCCGGCGCAGTCCTTCGCCGAGGCGATCGAGGAAGCCGGTTATACCCCGGTGGCGGCCTGAGCCTTCATACCCTTCATTTGCTGAGCAGCCGCATCGCCCGCTCCAGCCCATCCATGGTGAGCGGGAACATGCGCTCGTTCATCAGCTGGCGGATCAGCGCGATCGACTGGCGGTATTGCCATAGCCCTTCCGGCTCGGGATTCAACCAGACGAAATGCGGGAAGGCGGCCGTGAAACGCTGCAGCCAGTCGGCGCCGGCTTCGGCATTGTTGTATTCCACCGCGCCGCCCGGCTGCACGATCTCGTAGGGGCTCATGGTGGCGTCGCCCACGAAGATGAGCTTGGTGTCCGGCGTGTACTTGCGCAGCACGTCCCAGGTCGGGAAGCGTTCGGCGTGGCGCCGCCGGTTGTTCTTCCACAGGTAGTCATAGACGCAGTTGTGGAAATAGAAGAACTCCATGTTCTTGAACTCGGTACGGGCGGCCGAGAACAGCTCTTCGGTGCGGGCGATGTGGTCGTCCATGGAGCCGCCGACGTCGAACAACATCAAGACCTTGATCTTGTTCTTGCGCTCGGGCTGCATGCGGATGTCGAGATAGCCGGCATTGCTGGCGGTGGCGCGGATGGTGTCGTCCAGCGCCAGTTCTTCCTCCAGCCCTTCGCGGGCAAAGCGGCGCAGGCGGCGCAGCGCCACCTTGATGTTGCGCGTACCCAGTTCGCGCTCGCCGTCGTAATCCTGGTACTGGCGTTCTTCCCATACCTTCACCGCGCTGCGCTGGCCACCCTTGCCACCGATGCGGATGCCTTCCGGGTTGAAACCGCCATGGCCGAAGGGCGAGACGCCACCGGTGCCGATCCACTTGCTGCCGCCTTCGTGGCGTTCCTTCTGTTCTTCCAGCAATTGCTTCAAGCGATCCATCAGCTTGTCGTAGCCAAACTTTTCGATGGCGGCCTTCTGTTCCGGGGTCAGGTCACGCTGCAGTTGCTTGACCAGCCATTCCAGCGGGATGTCGGGCCGCTTCTCGAAGAGCGTTTCCACACCCTTGAAGTAAGCCCCGAAGGCGCGGTCGAACTTGTCGAAGTGGGCTTCGTCCTTGACCAGCGTCAGCCGCGCCAGATAGTAGAACTCGTCCAGGGAAGGGTGGATGACCTGGCGGTCCATGGCTTCCAGCAGGGTCAGGAATTCCTTGATCGAGGCCGGCACCCCGGCCTGCTTCACGGTATAGAAGAAATCGATGAGCATGGGCAGGCGGGCTCAGCGCCCCAGCTTGAACTGCAGATGGCGGCGCACCGTCGGCCATTCCGATTCGATGATGGAAAACACCACCGTATCGCGATAGGACCCGTCCGGCATGCGCTGGTGATTGCGCAGGATGCCATCCTGCTTGGCGCCCAGGCGGGCGATGGCCGCACGCGATTGCTGGTTCATCCAGTGGGTGCGGAACTCGACGGCGATGCAGTGCATGTCCTCGAAGGCATGGGTCAGCATCATCAGCTTGCACTCGGTATTGATGCCGGTGCGCTGGGCACTGGCGGCATACCAGGTGGAACCGATCTCCACGCGCCGGTGGGCGACGTCGGCGTTCATGTAGGTGGTCATGCCGCACAGGGCGCCGGTGTCGTTGCGGCGGATCACGAAGGGCAGCATGCTGCCTTGCTGCTGCAGCTGCAGGCGCCGTTCGATCTCGGCGCGCATGTTTTCCGGCTTGGGAATGGCGGTGTACCAGAGCTTCCACAGCTTGCCGTCCGACACGGCGGCGATGAGCGCATCGTGATGCTCGTGATGCAGCGGCTCGACGGTGGCGAACTGGCCCTTCAAAGTGATCGGCGAGAGGAATTGCATGACGGCTCCTGGGGCGGGTGCAGCGTACTCGGTGGAGGTTCAGCGGTGGTTCAGCGATTGGTGCGGGACATGAAGACCAGCCTTTCGAACAGGTGCACATCCTGCTCGTTCTTGAGCAGGGCGCCGTGCAGCGGCGGCACCACGGCCTTGTTGTCCGGGTTGTGCAGGGCCTCGGGCGGGATGTCCTCGGCCATGAGCAGCTTGAGCCAGTCGATCAGCTCCGAGGTCGATGGCTTCTTCTTGATACCGGGCACCTCCCGCACCTGGTAGAAGGCTTCCAGCGCCTGCGCCAGCAGCTCACGTTTGATATGCGGGAAGTGCACATCGACGATGCTCTGCATGGTCGCCTTGTCGGGGAACTTGATGTAGTGGAAGAAGCAGCGGCGCAGGAAGGCGTCCGGCAATTCCTTCTCGTTGTTGGAGGTGATCACCACCAGCGGACGATGGCGGGCGCGCACCAGTTCGCGCGTCTCGTAGACGTAGAACTCCATGCGGTCGATCTCGCGCAGCAGATCGTTGGGGAATTCGATGTCGGCCTTGTCGATCTCGTCGATCAGCAGCACCACCGGTTCCTCGGCGGTGAAGGCTTGCCACAGGACACCCTTGACGATGTAGTTGTGAATATCCTTGACGCGCTCGTCACCCAGCTGCGAATCCCGCAGGCGCGATACCGCGTCATATTCATACAGGCCCTGCTGGGCCTTGGTGGTGGACTTGATGTGCCACTGCAGTAGCGGCCGGCCAAGCGCGGCCGCCACTTCCTCGGCCAGCATGGTCTTGCCGGTGCCGGGCTCGCCCTTGATCAGCAGGGGCCGTTGCAGGGTGAGGGCGGCATTGACGGCCAGCTTGAGGTCATCGGTGGCGACGTAGTTTTCGCTACCGTTGAAGCGCGCGGATTGAGGGGCGGGGGACGATGCGGAATGATCTGGCATGGATGCTGTCCTTGTCAGGTTGCTGGAGGCAAAGCGTGATTGTGTCTGGCAGAAGCGGCGGTGCAGATGCGGCAGTGCAGCGTCACGGCAGGGGGCAGTGCAGTGTAAGGGCGACTCCACCTGTTTCTTCCTGTTTCTCCGAGTATAAGGGAAAACCCATGCCATCCCGAGGGGGCTTGAATTTGGTGCAATCGTTCATATATATCTGGCTACGCATGCAACAAAATGGAAGCGCTCCCGGCGCTCAGTGCCCATGAAATTCCTGTTCTTCAAGATGCTGGTGGTGTGGAGACGAATGCGCCACGGCATGCAGGCGCGCTACATGGACCGGCAGGATGTCGGCCGCCAGCTGGAGGTGTTGATGCGTCGCATCGATCCCGCGGCGAGCTGGCATGAACGCGCCAACTGGATGATCGACGTGGCCGAGTGGCTGCGGCATCGCCCGGCGGTGTCGCTGCTGGACCGCCAGAGCTGGCACAAGGTGCGGCGCCAGCGGCTGGCGATCATGCTGGACTGGCTGGACCAGCACCGCGACGTGCGGCGCGAGGTCCAGAAGGCGCTGCAAAAGACCCTGCGCGAAGCCAACGGCCCCGAACTCTTTTCCACCACCGGTCTGCCGCACGAGCCCGGCTTCTTCGGCGAGCTCTCGGAGCGTCTGGCGCGCCTGGTGCTGCCGCGCCACCTGTCGCCGACCGACCTGTCCTCGCTGTTTACCGCCATGTTCCCCGATCCGGAGGATGCCGCCTGGCTGGTGGAGCTGGACAATGACTTGCTGGTCCGCCTGTGGAAACTGATGGCCGACGACGGCATCTCGCACATGTACTGGCAACAGATCGAGGAGGCCGTCACCTACCTCACCATGACGGTGGTGGCCGATGGCATCAGCCCGGCCTTCCGCCAGCGGCTGGAGCCCAAGATGCCGATGCGCGCCACGCCCTTCCTGGCGCTGCGGCACGAGATGGAGACCTGGCTGCGCTCGCAGCCGGGTGACCTGGGGGCGCTGCGCAGCGTGCGCATGCTGGTGGCGGTGTGCCACGCCCAGACCGACCGCATCTATGCCCACCTGGATGAATATGGCGTCTCGGTCAGCCTGGTGTACCGGGTCGAGCGCATGCGCGCGCACCTGCAACGCATCGGGCGCCTGATCGACGTGCGCTCCGGCGTACCCGGTCCGGCCATCAGCCCGGCGGTGCCAGGGTTGGCGGCCAAGGCCGGCGCCGGCCGCATGCAATTGTTGCTGTGCGACCTGATTTCCGCGCACCACCACCGTGACTCCGTCCGGGGCCTGATGCGGCGCAGTTTCGCGCTGCTGGCGCGCAAGATGGTGGAGCGCAATGCCGATCATCGCGAGCAGGCCATCGCCCGCGACGGTACCGGCTATCGCAAGGTGATGCGGGCCGGTCTGATCGGCGGGGCCGTGATCGCCGGGACCGCCCTGGTCAAGACAAGCCTGTCGTCCTTGGGCGTGGGGCACTTCGTCGATGGCGCGTTGGCCTCGCTGAACTACGCTGCCAGTTTCCTGCTGATCGCCGCCCTGGGCGGCGTGCTGGCCACGCGCCAGCCGGCCGTGACCGCACCGGCCCTGGCCTCGCGCATGGGCGAGCTGGACGGGCAGGGCATGCGCGAGCTGATCGCGGAGTCGGGCCAACTGTTGCGTTCGCAATCGGCCGGCATCTTCGGCAACCTGTTGGCGGTGGTGCCGGTCACGGCCGCGCTGTGCGCCCTGGGCTGGTTTGCGCTGGGCGGCAGGTCCATGCCGGTGGAGACGGCGCGCCAGACCCTGGCCAGCCTGTCACTGGTCGGCCCCACGCCGCTGTATGCCGCCCTGACCGGGATACTGCTGTGGCTGGCCAGCCTGGCCGCCGGCTTTGCCGACAACTGGTTTGCCCTGCGCCGGGTGCGCGAGGTGGTATCCAACCATCGTCGCCTGGTGCATGGCCTGGGGGCCATGCGCGCCCAGCGCTGTGCCGCCTGGCTGGAGCGCAATGTCGCCACCATCGCCGGCAGCCTGGCGCTGGCCGTGCTGCTGGGCATGGCGCCGGTGGTGGCGGCCTTCTTCAGCCTGCCGCTGGATATACGCCATGTCAGCCTGGCCGCCGGAGCGCTGACCGCTGCCGCCTTCAGCCTGGGCTGGGAATCCCTGATGACGCCGGCCTTCTGGCTGGCCGCCGGGGGCGTGGCCATCACCGCCCTGCTGTCGGTGGCGGTGGCCTTCGCCTGCGCCCTGGCGCTGGCGCTGCGCTCGCGTGACCTGCCACGCCGTGCGCGCAATGTGGCCATGCGGGCAGTGTTGCGCCGTTTCGTCGTCCGGCCGTGGTATTTCATTCTCCCCGAGCGTTCACATGCCGCGCTGCAAGATGAAGCGGAAGACGAGCAGGATGACGATGACGACGAGGGAGACGATGCCGGTCCAGCCGACGGGGAGCCGCACCAGGCTTCACGTGGGCAATCGCAGGATCTGCATCATCAGGCCAGGCACCATGTCGCCTGAAGCTGACATCATCCACATTCCATATCCCTGATATTGCAGCGCATATAACACCCCATCCGCCCGCCAGGCCGCAGCTGGCGGGCTGTTGCGCCTGATCGGCCGGTGCTGCGGGCAGGGATGACGCTGCCGGTTTTATTGGTTAGAATCAAAAGCGTTTTTTGCGCAAGGCAGGGGGAGTGGAGAGACAAGCTTGAGCCAAAACACCGGTTGAGCCATAGCAGAACAGCCAAACCTGCAAGACCAGCACAATCTAACAAGTACGATAAAGTTTGCCGCTGGTAGCAAAAGATGCGTTTCGTCGGGTGTCCGTTGCGCAGCCGTTACATGCGGGACGGATGGCAAGTCCAATCATCTTAGCCAGCTCACATGAAAAAACACCTCGTGTTTCTTGCCTTGACCGGCATGCTCGGCAGTGCGTCTGCGGCGGACATCGTCGGCAATGCCAAGGCCGCTGAAAACAAAGTCTCCATGTGCATCGGTTGCCATGGCATCCCCGGCTACAAAGCCAGTTTCCCCGAGGTTTATCAGGTACCGATGCTGGGCGGCCAGTCTGCCAAGTACATCGAGAACGCGCTGCGGGCCTACCAGAAGGGAGAGCGCAAGCATCCCTCCATGATGGGCATTTCGGCCAGCCTGTCGGACCAGGACATTGCCGACCTGGCCGCCTACTATTCGCAGCAGAAGTGAAGGGGAGCCACGAGATGAACAACAAGCTGATCGCTCTGGCACTGCTGGCGGCTGCCACGCTGCTGTCGCAGGCCGCCACCGCGGCCGATATCGCCAACGGCCGTGCGCTGATGGAAAAGTACAATTGCGCCTCCTGCCACGGCAAGGACTACACCTCACCCACCGACCCCGCCTATCCCAAGCTGGCCGGCCAGCACGAGGACTACATCAAGCACGCCCTGACCGCCTACCGGCGCGGCGACAGCGCCATGAACGGCCGCAACAACGCCATCATGTCGCCGCTGGCCAAGCCGCTGTCGGACCGGGATATCGCCGATATCGCGGCCTTCCTGCACAGCCTGCCGGGGACGCTGGTGTTGCGCAAGTAGACGACCTGGAAATCGCCCGGGCTCAACCCTGGGCGCGCCGCTTGATATTCTCGATATAGGCGGCCCCATCCGGGGGCAGGCCATTGCGCTGGGCGTTCCAGATCATCTCGCCCAGGGCTTCCATGATCTCGTGATGGGCCTCGTGCTCCGAGCCACGGCGCTGCGCCAGCAACTGGAAGGCGGCGCGGATGCCGGGCGGCTGGTCGATGGAGATCTGTTCCGTGATCGACAGGTGCATCGACAGGTGCAGGAAGGGATTGCTCTGGCCCTGCTCGACCGAGTAATCGGCGGCGATGGCGGCCTCGACGTCGCGCAGGCCGTCGTGATATTCCGGATGCTGCATGATCCAGTCGCGGGCGATGGCCTCCAGCGGCGTGAGGATTTCATGGCCCTGGTGCTTGCGATAGGCTTCGCAGAAGAAGCGGCGGACATCGTGCTGGGACGGCGTGAACATGGCGGTGCGCAATTCGGTGGCAAAGCGCTATTTTACGCTGGTCTGCTGGGGCTTTCAGGCGGCCCCGGCAGAGCGGCCCCGCAGCGGCCGCAGATGAAGTAATATTCTTTCCACACAACAAGCATCTGAATAATCCATCCAAGGACCAACCTGGCCGCATCGCCATATGGCGATGACAGGGGGCGCGAGGCCGGGCAGAGAGAAGGGATAGTGCATGCGTTTTGTTGGAAGCCTGATTCGACATCTCCTCCACGGGATGTCATGGCCGGGGCGCGGGTCGACTGTGCTGCTGCCATGGGCCGCCGTGGCTGTAATGGCTGTGACGGCGGCGAATACGATCAGCATGCCGGCCTGGGCAGCACCTGCCAAGGCAGCCGTGCCAGCAGCGGCCGATGCGCCCGACAGCGCGGACGATACATTGGCCATCGGCTTTGCCGGCCCCCTGAGCGGGGCATCGATGGCGGTGGGCCGCAGCATGCAGAACGGTGTGCAACTGGCGGTGGACGAAGCCAACCAGCGCGGCCTGCGCATAGCCGGTCAATCCTACCGGCTCAAGCTGGTGTCCCAGGATGACCGGGCCGATCCTGGCACGGCCGAATACGTGGCCCGCTATCTGGTGGGCCAGCGCGTCATCGGCGTGGTCGGCCACTGGACCAGCGGTACCAGCCTGGTGGCCGCGCCCGTCTATCATGCGGCCGGCGTGATCCAGGTCACCCCTTCGGCGATGAGCCGCAAGCTGACTTCCCTGTCTTATCCGCGCATCTTTCGCACCATCCCCAACAATGAAAGCGTGGGACGGCTGTCGGCCGATTATGCGATCGCCAGGCTGGGTGTCAAAACCGTGGTGACCATCGACGACCGTACTCCCTTCGGCCAGGGCCTGGCCGAGCAGTTTGCCCGCCAGGCCGAAGCGCAGGGGGCGAGGGTGCTGGGCCGCTATTCGGTCAGCGACAAGACCTCGGACTTCAACGCTCCATTGATGGAGGCGCGCAAGCAGGCGCCCGACCTGATCTTCTTCGGCGGCCTGGACTGGCAGGCGGGCATCCTGGCCAAAGCCATTCGCCGGCTCAAGCTGGAGGCCCGATTGATGGCCTCTGCTGGCACCGTCGGCTTGCCCTTCCTGATGCGTGCCGGCGCCGATGCCAATGGCGCGCTGGTGCTGGAGCCGGGTCCGCCGCAGGACAAGATGCCGGGCTGGAAAGGCTTCCGCCAGCGCTATAGCCAGAGTTTCGATTCCAATATCGATCTCTATGCCGTGTTCGCCTATGAGGCGGCGCAGGCCATCATCCAGGGCATCCGCCAGGCCGGCAGCAGTGACCCGGAGCTGGTGGCGCTGGCCATGCATCGCCTGCGCTTCGAGGGCGTCAGCGGCACGGTCGCGTTCAATGAGGAGGGGGACTTGCTCAATCCCACCTTTACCATGTATGAGGTGAAGGATCAGCGCTGGGTGCCGGTGGAGCGCTTCAGCGGACTGCCGCGCTGAAGCGGCCGCGCCGGATCAGCAAGCGGCCGACTCAGTGTTTCACACACCCTTGGCTGGAAGTGGCGTCTTCTGCTTGAATTCGCACAGGTCGGCGATGATGCAGTTCCAGCACTGGGGCTTGCGCGCCATACAGGTATAGCGGCCGTGCAGGATCAGCCAGTGGTGCGCATCCAGGCGGAATTCCGGGGCGACGAACTTGATGAGCTTGCGTTCGACCTCGTCCACATCCTTGCCCGGGGCGAGGCCGGTGCGGTTGGAGACCCGGAAGATATGCGTATCCACCGCAATGGTGGGATGACCGAAGGCCGTGTTCAGGACCACGTTGGCGGTCTTGCGGCCGACCCCCGGCAGGGCTTCCAGCGCCTCGCGCGATTCCGGCACCTGGCCGCCGTGCTGTTCGATCAGGATGCGGCAGGTCTCGATCACGTTCTTGGCCTTGGTGCGATACAGGCCAATGGTCTGGATATAGGGCATGAGCTGGTCCACCCCCATCCTGAAGATCGCTTCGGGCGTATTGGCCACCGGGTAGAGCTTGCGGGTGGCCTTGTTGACCGAGACGTCGGTAGCCTGGGCCGAGAGCAGTACGGCGATCAGCAGCTCGAACGGGGTGGAGTATTCCAGCTCGGTGGTCGGCGTGGGATTGGCCTGGCGCAGGCGTTCGAAGATTTCGCGGCGTTTGGTCGGGTTCATGCTGGCTCGCTGTCGGTCGGGTTGGCCGGCGGGGCCGGCGTGTCTTGACTGTCTTGCGCCGCCTGCAGCTTCTTTTGCCGCGCACGTTCCATGGCGGCCTGGATGATGGCCTTCTTGCGGGCCAGTTCGGCCTGCTCTTCGGGCGTGCCGGCGGCAGCCGCTTCCACTTCCTTCAATTTGGCGGCGGCCTTGGCGGCCAGGCGGGCATCGTTTTCCAGCTTGTCGCGACGCAGGCGTGCCGTGCGCCAGTCGTGGCGGGCACGGGCCTCGTCGGCCTGCTGCTGGCTCCAGGCCTGCCAGCCGGTGCGACCGGGCGTGACCTCGACCATGCTGATGCAGTCCACCGGGCAAGGCGCCACGCACAGGTCGCAACCGGTGCACAGGGCATCGATCACGGTATGCATCTGCTTGGCCGCGCCGGCAATGGCATCCACCGGGCAGGCCTGGATGCACAGGGTGCAGCCGATACAGACCTGTTCATCGATCACGGCCAGGCGACGTGGCTGTTCGCTGCCATGGACGGGATTGAGCGGGATCACCGGCCGGCCCAGCAACTGCGCCAGTCGCGCCACCCCTTCGGCACCACCGGGCGGGCACTGGTTGTACTCGGCACGTCCTTCGGCAATGGCTTCGGCATAGGGACGGCAGGCGGGGTAGCCGCACTTGGTGCACTGGGTCTGCGGCAGCAGGTCTTCGATGCGGTCGGCCAGCGAGGCTGACGAAGTTGCCAACGTAGACAAAGGGGACGAGAAGGAGGCGGATGGCGGCACGTCGGTCGGGCAGTTCTGCAGAATAAGGGCGCTATTATCCGGCCAAACCGCGCCGAAGTCATGCCGCCAGCGCAAAGCAGAACGGCGCCGCGTTTTCACGGGCGCCGTTCCGAGGGGCGTGGCGGATCAGTCGTGCCAGCGCCGATCAGGCATTGGCGCGGATGAATTCGCCGATCTTGGGACAGACGATCTCGCGCCAGCGACGGCCCGAGAAGATACCGTAGTGGCCTGCCTTGGGCACGGTGAAGTGCTGCTTGCGGGCCTTCGGGATGCTGCTACACAGTTCCTGCGCCGCCTGGGTCTGGCCGGAGCCGGAGATGTCGTCCAGTTCGCCTTCGATGGTGAAGAGGGCGACCGACTTGATGTCCTGCGGGCGCACCGGCTTGCCTTCGATTTCCCAGGTGCCACGGGCCAGGTTGAAGTCCTGGAATACCACCTTGATGGTTTCCAGGTAGAACTCGGCCGGCATGTCCAGCACGGCGTTGTACTCGTCGTAGAACTTGCGGTGTTCCTCGGCCGAGGCATCGTCGCCATCGCGCAGGTGCATGTAGAAATCCCAGTGGCTCTGGGCATGGCGGCGCGGGTTCATGGCCACGAAGCCGGCGTGCTGCAGGAAGCCCGGGTAGACCTTGCGACCGAAGCCCGGATAGTTGGCCGGGACGCTGTAGATCACCGTGTTCTCGAACCAGGAGAAGGGCTTTTCGGTGGCCAGGTCGTTCACCGAGGTGGGCGACTTGCGGGCATCGATAGGGCCGCCCATCATGGTCATGCTTTTGGGCAGCTTGGGATCGTTGGCGCTGGCCATCAGCGCGATGGCCGCCAGCACCGGCACGGTCGGCTGGCAGACCGAGATCACGTGCACGTCCGGACCCAGGGTGCGGATGAAGTCCTGCACGTAGTAGACGTAGTCATGCAGGTGGAAATCGCCCTGCTCGACGGGCACCATGCGGGCATCGGTCCAGTCGGTGATGAAAACGTCATGTTCCTGCAGCAGGGCGCGCACGGTTTCGCGCAGCAGGGTGGAGTGGTGGCCGGACAGCGGCGCTACCACCAGCACGGTAGGCTGCTTGAGGGCGGCAATCTGGCGCGCGTTGAGATCCTTCTTGAAGTGGATCAGGCGGGCGAAGGGTTTTTCCTCCACCACTTCCTCGACGATGCCGGTGGGCTTGCCATCGACCGGCACTTCGCCGATGTTGAACTGCGGCTTTTCGTATTCCTTGGACAGGCGATACAGCAACTCATAGCCGGCGGCGATGCGTTGCGAGAAAGGGGTATGGGCAAGCGGGGAAACCGGGTCCGAGAAGAGTTTGGCCGAGGTTTCGGCCCATTGCATCATCGGGTTCAGAAACGCGCGATTGAGTTCATGCAGTTGATAAAGCATAGCTGACCTTTATACAAGCACTGGCTGGCCTGCCTGCCAGGCGGATAGCCCGGACCAGGTGCGCAGCAAGCATGTGCCACAAACGTTTGGCGACGATTATCGGCTGACAAATTCATATTGTGATTAATTTGTCAACCTTTTCCTTGTTGCGACGCAGTAGCATAGCACGCTTTGCCTTACGCCCCGCTTGCTGGTCAGACCAGTGGCTTGCAGTCCACAAGTTCATGCAAAACCCTGCAGAAACAAAAAGCCCCCGTGCGGGACGGGGGCCTTGGGTGGCAGCGCGGCTGCCGTAGTGCGGGTGGTGCCGGTGGTGCAGCGCGCCGCCACCAGCGCAGGCTCAGTCGAAGACCGGGCTTTCCACACCCAGGATCTTGTGCAGCTTGGGCGAGGTGGTGGTGTACTGCATGTGGATCTTCTTTTCCGGGAAGATATAGGGCGCAGCGCCGAAGGCGGCCAGCGCGGCTTCGTGGAAGCCCGACAGGATCAGCTTCTTCTTGCCCGGATAGGTGTTGATGTCGCCCACGGCGAAGATGCCCGGGACATTGGTCTCGAACTTCTCGGTATCCATCACCTTCAGTTGCTTGCGCTCGATCTCCAGGCCCCACTCGGCGATCGGGCCCAGCTTGGGCGACAGGCCGAAGAAGACCAGCAGCATGTCCAGCGGCAGGCGGCGGGTGACGCCGTCGGCACCGGTGACCTTGACCTCGGCCAGCTTGCCGTCCTTGATCTCGGTGCCGGTGACCTGGCCGATCAGCAGTTGCATCTCGTACTGTTCGCACAGTTCCTTCATCTTGGCCACCGACGCCGGCGCGGCGCGGAATTCGTCGCGACGGTGCAGCAGGATCACCGATTCGGCCTTGCCCACGAAGTTCAGCGCCCAGTCCAGGGCGGAGTCGCCGCCGCCGCAGATGACGATGTTCTTGCCTTCGAAC
The DNA here is from genome assembly GCF_015767275.1 of Herbaspirillum sp. AP02. Lineage (GTDB taxonomy): Bacteria > Pseudomonadota > Gammaproteobacteria > Burkholderiales > Burkholderiaceae_D > Herbaspirillum. The sequence continues at coordinate 1,118,767 of NZ_JADWMY010000001.1, read as the reverse complement.
ACGGCCGGGTCCTTGACCCGGTAGAACACCTGCGAGCCTTCGAACTGCTCGATGCCTTCGACCTTCAGGGTACGCGGCTGGAACGAACCCACGCCGGCGGCAATGAAGATGGTCTTGGTGATGAAGCGGGTGCCGGTGGAGGTCTCGACATCGAAACGTCCATCTTCGCGCTTGTTGACCAGGGTCACTTCCTGGCCCAGGTGGAAGGTGGGCGAGAAGGGCTCGATCTGCTTCAGCAGGTTGTCGGTCAGTTCCTGGCCGGTGCAGACCGGCACGGCCGGGATGTCATAGATGGGCTTGTCCGGATACAGCTCCACGCACTGGCCGCCGACGACCGGCAGCGAATCGATCACGTGCGCCTTGATTTCCAAGAGGCCGAGTTCGAACACCTGGAACAGGCCGACCGGGCCGGCGCCGATGATGACGGCATCGGCATCGATGACGCCGTTGACTGCCGCGCTCTGGACATTGTTTTCCATGATTTTCTTGATATTCCTGTTTCAGTAGATCAGATCAGTAGAGAGGCTTTTCGCACTTGCGCGTTGCGCGTCTGGCTAGCGGCGTGGGCCGCATGGCGGTGGATCGGCCAGATAAAGAAGGTGCATAAAGAGGGCACTGCAGGCCTGCACCGCTTCGACGACGCCAACCCATGAGGCTGACAGGGGCTTTGCGGAGGGCCAAATACAAACGGCTGCGCATCTGGCTGGGGCGATGGTGCTGCCAGGCTGGATGCGCAACCGCAATTCTGGGTGGGTTCGGGCCCGACCGGCTTGATCTGCCGCAGCGATCAGCGCTGCAGGTATTGCAGCTTGTCGGTCTTGTCCTTCCATTCCTCGGCGTCCGGCAGCGGTGCCTTGGTCTTGGTGATGGAGGGCCAGTTGCGGGACAGGTCGGCGTTCAGGGCAATGTATGGCTGCTGGTCGGCCGGCACGTCTTCTTCCGCGTAGATCGCATTGACCGGGCATTCGGCCACGCACACGGCGCAGTCGATGCATTCGTCCGGGTCAATCGCGAGGAAATTGGGGCCTTCGCGGAAACAATCCACCGGGCAAACATCCACGCAATCCGTGTAGCGGCAACGGACGCAGGAATCGGTGACAACGTGGGTCATAACTGTCCTATCTGTAAAATTTCTTCAAACCGATGGCTAACTGCGCCGCAATTGATGGCAATATGGCACGGTTAAAATCATGTTGCGGCTGGTCAACCTGTTGTCGAGGTCCATTTTGCGCGCATCTGGTAGCATCCTCCGCCTTGTGGGCGCCCTTGGGATGCCGCTGCGCAACCCGCCGCAAAGCCTTGTATTTTAAGGTAATTCGATTTTTCCCACAAATGAGGCTTATACAGTTTACGTATAAGTAAATAAACAAGCTCGCCACCAGACCCGCCGCCGCCAAGGTCTTCCGGATGCCGCCGCCGCGCACGGAACAAGGCCGCCAGGCGTGCCGGTCGATGCCGCGCATCAACTGATAAGGAAGTCCCGGCGTGAACGCTGAAGACACCAGACCCTCCTCCCTCCGTCGTTCCCTGCTGCCGGCCATGCTGGGCCTGCTGGCCGCGCTGGCCTTGCCGCTGGTGCCGGTCCTCCCCGCCAAGGCCGCCGAAGCCATCCGCATCGGCGAGATCAACAGCCAGGGGCGCCAGTCACTTTCCGGGCAAGCCTACCGCAATGGGCTGGCGCTGGCCCTGGAGCAGATCAATGAAGCCGGTGGTGTCCACGGCCGGCCGCTGCAGCTGGTGGTGCGTGATGACGACGGCGACGCCGACCAGGCCGCCCGCAACGCCAGGGAACTGGTCAGCAAGGAACACGTCGAGGTGCTGACCGGCACCATGCTCTCCGACGTGGCCCTGGCGGTGGCGCGCGAAGCCGCCCGCGGCAAGACTGTGCTGGTGGTGGGCGATGCCCTGTCGGACGCCATCACCCTGGACAAGGGCAACCGCTTCACCTTCCGTGTGCGACCCTCGACCTACATGCAGGCTGCCATGCTGGCCGAACAGGCCGCGCGTCTGCCCGGACGGCGCTGGGCGGTGGTGGCCCCCAACTATGAATACGGCCAGAGCGCCGTGGCCAGCTTCAAGATGCTGTTGAAGCAGGCCCGCCCGGATGTGGAATTCGTCAGCGACCAATGGCCGGCGCTGGGCAAGATCAAGGCCGACGACGTGGCGCGGGCGATCCGCCAGTCGCGCCCGGACGGCATCTTCAACGCCACCTTCGGCGACGACCTGCAGAAGTTCGTCCAGGCCGGCAATCGTCTGCAATTGTTCAATGGCGTGCAAGTGGTGTCGCTGGCCTCGGCCGGCGCGCAGAGTCTGGACCCTTCGCAGAGCGAGGCGATCCGCGACTGGCTGGCCGTCGGCTACCCCTGGGACCAGATCAACACACCCGAACACCAGCGCTTCCTGGAAGCCTATCTGAAGAAATTCAGCGAACGCCCGCAGCTGTCGTCCGTCCTGGGCTATTCCACGATGATGGCCATCGCCGCCGGCCTGAAGAAAAGTGAAGGAAATGACGGCGAGGCTCTGGTAGAGGCGCTGCGTGGCCTGCGCTGGTCTTCACCGCTGGGTGAACTCAGCTTCCGCGCCCTGGACCAGCAAGCCTCCATGGGCGCCTTCGTCGGGCTGGTCTCGCAGAAGGAGGGGCGCAGCACCATGCGCGAGTGGCGCTACCTGGATGGCAACGCCTATCTGCCCCCGGCCACCTACGTGCGCAGTCGCCGTCCGGGCTCGGCCACCAAGTGATCTCCTGGCTGTACGCTCAAAGCCCCCCTTGGAGCAGGGGGCTTTGCCATCGCCGATCTCGGTTAAGATAGCGCACGCGGTGCCCGAGGGTGCCGCCAAGGCATGGCGCGGGACCGCTCCGGGGCGACCCGCCATGCACGTGGACCATCAACATGGCAGCATGCGGCGCATCCGCATCCGGACTTCATGATCATCACTTCCTTACTCGACACCGACCTGTACAAATTCACGATGATGCAGGTGGTGCTGCATCACTTTCCCGGCGCGCAAGTCGAATATCGCTTCAAATGCCGCAACGAGCACATCGATCTGACCCCCTACGTCGAGGAAATTCGCGCCGAGATCGCCGCGCTGTGCCGCTTGCGCTTCAAGGAAGACGAACTGAACTACCTGCGCGGCCTGCGCTTCATCAAGAGTGACTTCGTCGACTTCCTCGACCTGTTCCACCTGAACGAAAAGTACATCACCGTCCAGCCCGATCCGGCTGGCAACGGCGAGATCGAGATCAGCGTCAAGGGCCCGTGGCTGCACACCATCATGTTCGAAGTGCCGGTGCTGGCCATCGTCAATGAAGTCTATTTCCGCGCCACCCAGCGCTCGCCCGACCTGGAAGAGGGCAGGGCGCGCCTGCGCCGGAAGATGTCGGTCATCACCGACGACGCCGAACTGGCCGGCTGCAAGATCGCCGACTACGGCACCCGCCGCCGCTTCTCGCGCAGCTGGCATGCCGAAGTCATCGACGAGATGAAGCAGCACATGGGCGAGCATTTCGCCGGTACCTCCAACGTGATGTACGCCATGCAGCACGACCTCACGCCCCTGGGCACCATGGCCCACGAATACCTGCAGGCCTGCCAGGCCCTCGGTCCGCGCCTGCGCGATTCACAGACCTTCGCTTTCGAGATGTGGGCGCGTGAATATCGCGGCGACCTGGGTATTACGCTCTCCGACGTCTATGGCATGGATGCCTTCCTGCGCGATTACGACATGTATTTCTGCAAGCTCTTCGACGGTGCCCGCCACGACTCGGGCGACCCCTTCGAATGGGGCGAGCGCCTGATCCAGCATTACCGCGACAATCGCGTCGATCCCTCCAGCAAGGTGCTGGTGTTCTCCGACAGCCTGGACTTCGACAAGGTGCGCGCCCTGTACCTGCGCTTCAAGGACCGCGCCAAGGTGGCCTTCGGTGTGGGCACCAACCTGACCAACGACCTGGGATATACGCCCCTGCAGGTGGTCATGAAGATGGTGCGCTGCAACGGCCAGCCGGTGGCGAAGCTCTCCGACACCCCGTCCAAGAACATGTGCGATGACCCGGCTTATGTGAACTATCTGCGCCAGGTGTTCCAGATCAAGGCCTGACCGGATTTGAGCGGATTTGGTCAATAGCTGAAAGTTTTTTCACTGGCCGGTTTTCGCGCGCCGGCGGCAAGTCGGCTGCTATAGTGTGGCTCCCCGTCGTCGGCTGTCATGGTGGCGGGGTTTTCTTCACTGCCATCTTGAGGACGACACTTGCCGCTCAACGCCATCCTCCTTGCCCTGCTGGGTTTGACGCTTCCTCTGTCCGCTCAGGCCGCCGATCTTGACGGTGCCGGGCTGTCGCTGGTCTGGGCTCTCCCATTTGCCGGCGTGCTGCTCTCCATCGCCGTGCTGCCACTGCTGGCGCCGTCGCTATGGCATCACCATTTCGGCAAGATCGCCGGTGCCTGGGCGCTGGCCCTGCTGCTGCCGCTGGCCGCCACGCAGGGCCTGCACGCCGCACTGGCCATCAGCGTGCATGCGCTGGTGGCGGAATATCTTCCCTTCATCATCCTGCTGACCGCCCTCTTCACGGTGGCCGGTGGCATCTGCGTACGCGGCAACCTGCACGGCACGCCGGCCTTGAATACCGGACTGCTGGCGCTGGGGACCCTGCTGGCCAGCATCATGGGCACCACCGGCGCGGCCATGCTGCTGATCCGCCCACTGATCCGCGCCAACGACGACCGCAAGCACTCCGTGCATGTGGTGGTGTTCTTCATCTTCCTGGTGGCCAATGCCGGCGGTTCGCTCACGCCGTTGGGTGATCCGCCCCTGTTCCTGGGCTTCCTGAAGGGGGTGGACTTCTTCTGGACCGCACGCCACCTGCTGGTGCCGATGGTCTTCCTGTGTGGCGCGCTGCTGCTGATCTTCTACCTGCTGGACCGGCACTTCTACCTCAACCGGGAAGAGCGCCGCCCGCTCGACCCCACGCCTGACTCGTCGCTGCAGCTGGAAGGCAGCGTCAACTTCCTGCTGCTGGCAGCGGTGGTCGGGCTGGTGCTCATGAGCGGCCTGTGGAAGCCCGGCGTGGCCACCGAGTTGATGGGGGCGCCGCTGGAATGGCAGAACCTGCTGCGTGATGGCGCCTTGCTGCTGGTGATTCTGCTGTCGCTGTGGCTGACCCCCGGCAGCGCCCGTGCCGGCAACGAGTTCGGCTGGGGGCCGATGCTGGAGGTGGGCAAGCTGTTCGCCGCCATCTTCCTCACCATCGCCCCGGTCATCGCCATGCTGCGCGCCGGCGAGCAGGGCGCCTTTGCCGCCGTGGTGCGCGCCGTGACCGGTCCCGACGGGCGGCCGGACGATGTGATGTATTTCTGGATGACGGGCCTGCTGTCCTCCTTCCTCGACAATGCACCGACCTATCTGGTGTTCTTCAACACCGCCTCGGGCGATGCACGCGAACTCATGGGGCCGCTGGCCTCGACGCTGGCGGCCATTTCCGCCGGTGCCGTCTTCATGGGGGCCAACAGCTATATCGGCAATGCACCCAACATGATGGTCAAGGCCATTGCCGAGGAGCGCGGCATCCGCATGCCCAGTTTCTTCGGTTACATGGCATGGTCGGTGGGCATCCTGGTACCGCTGTTCATCATCATGAGCTTTCTGTTCTTCTGATCTTCCGAATTCCTGAATTTCTGTTCAGTCACGCGAATCCAACCAGACATTTCGAGACACTACGAGCCTCCTATGAAACCAAAGATCTTCGTCGCCCGCGCCGTCTTCCCTGAAGTATTGGCGCGCCTGGAGCAGCACTTCGAGGTCGAGTCCAACCAGGACGACCGCATCTACACTGCCGATGAACTGCAGGCCAGGGCCCAGGGCAAGGTCGGCCTCTTCACCACCCCCAGCGAACCGGTCACGGCGGCGCTGTTCGCCGCCAATCCGCAACTCAAGGCGGTCTGCAACATGGCCGTGGGCTACAACAACATCGACGTGGCCGCCGCCACCCGCGCTGGCGTGATGGCCACCAACACGCCCGATGTGCTCAACGAGACCACCGCCGATTTCGGCTGGGCGCTGATGATGGCGGCCGCCCGCCGCATCACCGAATCCGAGCACTTCCTGCGCGCCGGCCAGTGGAAGAAATGGAGCTACGACAGCTTCGTCGGCCCCGACATCCATGGCGCCACCCTGGGCATCATCGGCATGGGCCGCATCGGCCAGGCCATCGCCCGCCGCTCGCTGGGCTTCGACATGCAGGTGCTGTACCACAATCGGTCGCGCCTGGCGCCGGAGCAGGAGGCGCGTGCCAACAACGCGCGCTACGTCAGCAAGGAAGATCTGCTCCGGCAGGCCGACCACGTGGTGCTGGTGCTGCCCTATTCGAAGGACACCCACCACACCATCGGCGCCACCGAGCTGGCGCTGATGAAGCCGACCGCCACCCTGACCAATATCGCCCGTGGCGGCATCGTCGATGACGCCGCCTTGATCGCGGCCTTGCGTGAAGGCCGCATCGCCGCTGCCGGCGTGGACGTGTTCGAGAACGAGCCGGCCTTCAAGCCGGAATTCCTCGATCTCAGCAATGTGGTGCTCACCCCCCACATCGCCAGCGCCTCCACCCCCACGCGCCTGGCCATGGCCAATTGCGCCGCCGGCAACCTGATTGCCGCCTTGTCCGGCCAGCGCCCGCCCAACCTGCTCAACCCGGACGTGGTCAAGGGCTGATCCTGCCACATTGCGACAAAGCAAAATGGGCGCACCCGATCAAGGGTGCGCCCATTTTTCTACGCTTTCGCTTCCGGTATGCGGCAACAGCTAACGGATGCCGCGCCCGCATCAACCCTTCAGGTCATTGAAGATATCGATGTATTCCTGCTGCGCTTCGGCTTGCGGCTTGCCCTTGAGCGCGGCCCAGGCGTCGAACTTGGCGCGGGCCACGAAATCGGTCATGCCGGGGCGCTCGCCCTGCACGTCGCCGTTGCTGCCCTGCTTGTAGAGGCCATACATCTTCAGCAGGGTCATGTTGTCGGGACGCTCGGGCAGGCTCTTGGATTCGGCCACGGCCGCTTCGAACTGTTCTTGCAGGGTGCTCATGTCTCTCTCCTCCCGTGGGCTCAGACGCCCAGCAGTTCGACTTCGAAGATCAGGGTGGCATTGGGCGGAATCACGCCGCCGGCGCCACGGGCGCCATAGCCCAGTTCCGCCGGGATGATCAGCTTGCGGGTGCCGCCGATCTTCATGCCCTGCACGCCTTCGTCCCAGCCCTTGATCACATGACCTGCGCCCAGCGGGAAGGCGAACGGGTCATTACGGTCCTTGCTGGAATCGAACTTGCTGCCGGCGCTGCCGTCTGCATTCTGCAGCCAGCCGGTGTAATGCACGGTGACATGGCTGCCGGCCTTGGCTTCGTCGCCTGCGCCTACGGTGATTTCTTCATATTGCAGCCCGGAAGCTGTGGTGATCGTGGACATCATGTTCCTTTCGGTGAGGGGATAGGGTGTGTGCGGCCTGTCTGTTCATCTTGGATGGAGCCGGACTGATGGATAGTGCTCGCAAGCAAGTTTCCTGTTGTCCGCCACCACGTGCGCGTCGGCGCCTGGCGACAGGCTTGCAGGCCGCTCCGGCTGCGGCATGCGACCGGAACGGCAGGCAGTGTAAACCAAAAATTGAATTTTTTTCATATTGCCTCAGCGCGCTGTCAGCGGGATGCTCCCGGCATGCGTTAAGAGCCCAGGACGTGCTCCGTGCACGATGAGATCAGGCATTTTTGTGTAAAGTTCGTCATGTTGCGTCGATTCAGCCAACTTTTATCCCTTTCTTCCCTTTCCCTCCGCGCAGCATGTGTGTCGGCCGTTCTCGCGGTGTCCGCCCATGCCAACGTGGTGGTGGTGCTCAACTCCGGCGACGCCTCGGTGTCGCTGCTGGACCAGAGCGGTGAGAAGGAGCTCTCCACCTTCTCGGTCGGCAAGGAGCCGCACCACCTGATGGCCACCCCGGACAACAAGTCCCTGATCGTGGCCAGCGCCACCGGCAACCAGTTGCTGTTCCTGGACCCCAAGACCGGTACCGTGCAGCGCAAGATCCGCGACATCATCGATCCCTACCAGATCGGCTTCACCCCCGACCAGAAGTGGTTCGTGGCCACCGGCCTGCGCCTGGACCGGGTCGATGTCTACAGTTATGACGGCCAGGACCTGAAGCTGTCCAAGCGCATCCCGCTGGCCAAGACGCCCAGCCACATCGCCTTCGACAACGACAGCACCATCGCCTTCATCACCCAGCAGGGCAGCGACCAGATCAGCGCCATCGACCTGGCCACCCAGCAGGTCAAGTGGACCATGCCGGTGGGCAAGCTGCCGGCCGGTATCGTCATGACCCCGGACAACAAGTACCTGCTGGTGGGCATCATGGGGTCGGACTATGTCGAGGTGATCGACTGGCGCACCCAGAAGATGGTCAAGAAGATCAAGACCGGCATCGGCGCCCACAACTTCCGTGGTCAGGGTGACAAGCGCTTCATCTATGTCTCCAACCGGGTGGCCAATACCATCAGCATCGTTGACATGACCACGCTGGAAAACGTCGGTACCATCAAGGTTCCCGGCGGCCCGGATTGCATGGAAGTCACCGCCGACGGCAAGACCATGTGGGCCACGCTGCGCTGGAGCAAGAAGGTGGCAGTGATCGACCTGGCCAGCCGTTCGGTGACCAAGGTGATCCCGGTAGGCCGTTCGCCGCACGGCATCTACCTGTACAACCGGGCGCCCGATATCTGACCCCGCCGATGACCGCTCCACGATGACGCTGTCCCTCTCGAACCAGACCCTGCGCGGCCTGTGCCTGTTCGCCGTCCTGGCGGCCGGCCAGGCCGTTGCGCAATCCACCGCGCCCGAGGCCGCCGCCTGCAAGGGGCACATCTATCTCACCTTCGATACCGGCAGCCAGTCCCAGGCCGAACTGATCGAACAGACCCTGCTGCGCCACCATATCAAGGCCACCTTCTTCCTGGCCAACGAGAAGACCATCCACGGTGACTACTCCCTGGACCCGGCCTGGGCGCCGCTGTGGAAGCGGCTGGTGGCCGAGGGCCATGCCTTTGGTACCCATACCTTCGACCATGTCTACGTGGTTCGCGACCTGCCGGACGGCAAGGTCGAGGTGCGGCCGCAATTCGGCGCGCAGGCCGGCAAGAAGCTGCAATGGACCCCGGCCCAGTATTGCCAGGAGATGCAGCGCGTGGACCAGCGCTTCCAGCAGCTGACCGGGCACAAGCTCGACCCGCTGTGGCGCGCCCCCGGCGGGCGCCTGACGCACAACCTGCTCAAGGCCGGCGAAGCCTGCGGCTATGCCCATGTGGCCTGGGCGCCGGCCGGTTTTTCCGGCGACGAACTGCCCAGCGACAAATTCCCCAACGAGATGCTGCTGAAAAAGGCGCTCGATGGCCTCAAGGATGGTGATATCTTCCTGGCCCATATGGGCATCTGGTCGCGCCAGGATCCCTGGGCGCCGGCCGTGCTGGAACCCTTGATCAGCGGGCTGGAGCAGAAGGGGTACTGCTTTGCCACCCTGCGCGAGCATCCAGCCTACCGCCACCTGTTTGGCGCCGCCAAGGAACACTGAACGCCGCTGCCAGTCGAACCGGCGCCGACGGCAGGAGGCAGGGGGCCTTCTGGACCGTCGGCCCGCAGCCCGTCCACAGCGGCATACCGTCATACCGATTCAAGCCTATCCATGATCCAGACCATTTCCGACCTCTTTGCCTCCGTCCAGGGCTGGCTGTTCGAGACCCTGATACAGCCGCTGGTGTTTTTCACCGGCATGGGCGAATTCGTCGAAGAAGCCTTCACCGGCACCGAATTCGTGCTGGTGGGCCTGTGCGAACTGGTGATCCTGTTCCTGATCCTGCGCCCGCTGGAGGCCGCGATCCCGGTCCATCCCATCACCGACCCGCGCGCGCGCTGGAACGATTTCATCTATACCGTCCTGCAGCGGCTGGGCATCATCCCCATCGTCGCTTTCCTGCTGCTCGATCCGTCCCTGTCCTATCTGTCCGAGGCATTGCACCTGGAAGGCTGGGGTACCTTCAATCTGGACCAGATCTGGCCTGGCGTGACCGACCGCGCGCTGGTCAGCTTCCTGCTCTACATGGTGGTGCTGGACCTGTGCGAGTACGTCTACCACTGGGCGCAGCACAACGTGCGCTGGATGTGGGCCCTGCACAGCCTGCACCACAGTCAGCAGAACATGAACCTGTGGAGCGATGACCGCAACCACATGCTCGACAACCTGGTGCACGACATGATCTTCGGCCTGATCGCCGTGCTGATCGGCGTGGAGCCCTCGCAATACATCCTGCTGGTCTCGCTCTCGCGCATGCTGCAAAGCCTGCAGCACGCCAATGTGCGCATCCATTTCGGCCGCATCGGCGAATACCTGCTGGTCTCGCCGCGCTTCCATCGCACCCATCACGCCATCGGCCTGGGCCATGAAAGCCGGGGCCGCAATTCGCTGGGCGGGCATAACTTCGCCGTGCTCTTCCCGATCTGGGATGTGATCTTCCGTACCGCCCACTTCAGCCAGGGTTTTGCCATGACCGGCGTGCGCGACCAGCTGCCGCCACCGGCCGGCCGTGGTCGCGACTATGGCCGCGGCTTCTGGATGCAGCAATGGCTGGGCTTGAAGCGCCTGGTTGAATTCACCCGCAGGAAGCCACGCTGATGCGCCTCTTCCTCGCCTCCTTCGGTCGCGCCCTGCTGGCGCAGCTGCACATCCGCATGCTGTGGCTGACCGTGCTGCCTTTCCTGGTTTCCCTGGCGCTGTGGGCGGTCTGTCTGTGGCTGGGCCTGCAACCCATCATCGACTGGCTGCAAGCCTATTTCGTCACCAACAGCCTGTTCGGGGAAATCGGCAGCATGCTGGCATGGTTCGGCATGGCGACCTTGAAGACGGTGCTGGTACCGCTCCTGGCGATGTGGACGCTGCTGCCGCTGATGATCATCACGGCGCTGGTCTTCGTCGGCCTGTTCACGATCCCGGCCATTTCCCGCCACATCGGTGCGCGTCACTATCCCATGCTCTCCAAGCGCCACGGCGGCAGCGTCGCCGGCAGTCTGTGGACCTCGCTGTGGTGCTTTGCGGTATTCACCCTCCTGTGGCTGGCCACGATCTGGGTGTTCCTGATCCCGCCGCTGGCCTTCGTGATCCATTCGCTGCTCTGGGGCTGGCTGACCTATCGCGTCATGGCCTACGACACCCTGGCCGACTACGCCAGCACCGAAGAGCGGCACGCCGTGCTGCGCCTGCATCGCTGGCCGCTGCTGGCGGTGGGTACCATCGCCGGCGCACTGGGCGCGGCGCCCACGCTGCTGTGGCTGGGCGGGGTGCTGTCGGTGATCCTGCTGCCGGCACTGGCCGCGCTGGCGATCTGGCTGTATGTGCTGGTGTTCGTCTTTACCGCGCTGTGGTTCCAGTTCTATTGCCTGGAAGCGCTGCTGCGCTACCGCAGCGGCCAGGCACCCGATGGTCCGGTGGATGGTGCAGTCATCGATGTGACGCCACGTTGAAGCCTGATTGACGCCAGCTGGATGCACCTGCTGTGCGGCGGGGCAGGGCGCGGCCAGCCACGTCCCTGTCGAATGGGGCATAATCGCCGCAGTGTTTCAACAACTTTCTGGCAGGTTCTCTCATGGCATTCGGACTCATCATCATCGGCGACGAGATTCTCTCCGGTCGTCGCATCGACAAGCATTTCCCCAAGGTCTTGGAGCTGCTCAGCCAGCGTGGCCTGCAATTGTCCTGGGCGGAATACCTGGGCGACGACCCGGCCCGCATCACCGCCACCCTGAAGCGCACGCTGGCCACCCAGGACGTGGTGTTCTGCACCGGCGGCATCGGCGCCACCCCGGACGACCATACCCGCCAGTGCGCTGCGGCCGCACTGGGCGTGCCGGTGGTGCTGCATCCCCAGGCCAAGGAAAAGATCCAGGAGCGTATCGCCGACATGGCCCGCGAAACCGGTGCCACACCCGACTTCGACGCGCCGGAGAACCAGCACCGCCTGAAGATGGGCGAGTTCCCGCAGGGCGCCTCCATCATCCCCAATCCCTACAACAAGATTCCCGGCTTCTCCCTGCCCAATACCAGCGGCGAGGGCGCCCATTACTTCGCGCCCGGGTTCCCGGTGATGGCCTGGCCGATGTTCGAATGGGTGCTGGAGAACCACTACGCCGACCAGTTCCACCGCAACGCCTGGGCCGAACGTTCGATGCTGGTGTACGAGGCGATGGAATCGACCCTGACTCCGCTGATGGAAGCCATCGAGGCGCAATTCCCGCTGGTGAAGGTCTTCAGCCTGCCGCACGTGGGCGACCAGCAGACCCGCCGCCATATCGACCTGGGCGTGAAGGGTGACCCGACACAAGTGGAGCCGGCCTTCGAGAAGATGCAGGAAGGCCTGCGCATCCTGCGTGCCGAGTTCCAGATCAGCGCCTGAAACACGGAGCGTCAGACGGCAAAAGGCCCCGGTCCAGCCGGGGCCTTTCAGCAATCGGCGCGAGCGCCGGATTGTTGATTACTTTTGATTACTTCTTGGCAGCGCGGGTCACCTTGGCGCCAGCCTGGGACATCTGGTCCACGGCGTTGCTGACATTGGCTTCCAGCGCTTCGGCCGCTTGCTTGGCGTTCTTGGTGAACTGTTCGTAGCCGGCGCTCATGTTGCCGATGGCCGACTTGAACATCGAGATGGCCTGTTCCGAACCGGCCGGGGCGTTCTTGGCGACTTCGTCGATCATTGCCACCACCTTGCGGTTGGCTTCGGCGATCTGCGCTTCGGCAGCCTTGGTCAGTTCCGACTGGGTGCTGGAGAAGATGCCGCTCAGGTGACGGCCGTAGGCGACCGACTTTTCCAGCGTCGGCTGGGCCTGCGCGCTGCTGAGGGCGAAGAATTCCTGCGGGTCCTTGGCAGCAAACAGCTTCTGGGCTGCAGCCTGGCTTTCTTCGAGCGAGGACTTGGTCGCCTTCAGGTTCAGCTCCACCAGTTTTTCCATGCCTTCAAAGGTCTTGCTCGCCAGCTGGCTGAACAGCGCGATCTGGGCTTCGGCATTGGCTTTGGCAGCAGCAGAAAATTGCTCGGTGTAGTTCGTCATGTTGAAACATCCTTCTCGGTGATAGGTTGATGAACAATGCTGCGACAGTGATTGCTTACGGACCAATCTGAAGGGAAAGGTGGATCTCCGCTGTAATTTCTTATTTGAATATGATGCATTGCACAAGGCGGATTCTAGTTTAATCGTGCATAAAGTCAAACGTTTCATCGCGTGAGAACTGCGAAAAGTGTTTCAAAATTGATCCACGTCTAATCAAGGACTTACGCGATCTTTGATGAGGAATTCGATTCTTTTCCAGCTTGCTGTCCAGCCAATGAAATTACGTTATCAGTATCGTGCGCGCAATCGTTTGCGCCGCATCGCAAAACGCTTGTTGCAATGCAGAAACCCGTATCAACAGGAAGGAATTTGTTCTTGAAGGCCTTTTACAGCGACCATTTCGTGCTGCCCCTGCCACCGGGCCACCGCTTCCCCATGATCAAGTACCGCATGATCCGTGAAGGGGCGGCCAGCCTGCAGCCTGCCATCGATTTCCATGAAGCCCGGGCCGCCAGCGATGGCGAGCTGGCGCTGGCGCACCATCCCGATTACATCGACCGTGCCAGCCGTGGCGAACTGAGCGCAGCCGAACAGCGCGAGATCGGTTTTCCGTGGTCGCCGCAGATGGTGGAGCGCTCGCGCCGCTCTTCCGGCGCTACCATCGCCGCCTGTCGCACTGCCTTCGAGGAGGGGGTTGCGGTCAACCTGGCCGGCGGCACCCACCACGCCTATGCCGACCATGGCGCCGGCTTCTGCGTCTTCAATGACGCTGCCATCGCCGCCCGCCTCATGCAGGCCGAGCGCCGGGCCGCCCGGGTCGCCATCGTCGACCTGGACGTGCATCAGGGCAACGGCACCGCATCGATCCTGGCGCGGGATGAATCGGTATTCACTTTGTCTCTGCACGGAGAGAATAATTACCCCTTTGAAAAGGAGCGCAGCGATCTCGACGTCGCCCTGCCCGACGGCGTCGGTGACGCCGACTATCTGGCTGCCCTGCAGGGCGCCCTGACGACGCTGCAGCAGCGCTTCGCCCCGCAGTTGCTGATCTACCTGGCCGGCGCGGATCCGCACGAGGGCGACCGCCTGGGCAAGATGAAACTGAGCATGGCCGGATTGGCGGCCCGTGACGAGACCGTGTTCGCCTATGCACGCGAGCACAAAATTCCGGTTGCGGTTACGATGGCGGGCGGCTACGGCAGAGATATCGAACAAACCGTCGCCGTCCACCTGCAAACGATAAGACTCGCCGGCCTCCACGCTGCCCGCTGGAGCGCACGGTGAAATGACCCGGGCCTATTCGCGCATGAGCATGACGCATGCGGCCCGCCCACGGAAAAGAAATGATGCAATCCTCCGCCGGCACCAGTCGGTCGCGCCAGCTTCTGATGAGCCTGGTGCCCCTGTTGTTCGTATTGATCTGGAGCACCGGCTTCATCGTCGCCAAGTTCGGCCTGCCATATGCGCCCCCGCTGACCTTCCTGCTGTTGCGCTTCACCGGCGTGCTGATCGTGCTGCTGCCGCTGGTGCTGTTGTTTCGCGCTCCCTGGCCGCATGGCCGCATCCGTCACGTGGCCGTGGCCGGCGTGTTGCTGCAGGCCGGCTACCTGGCCGGTGTCTGGTGCGCCATCAAGATCGGCATGCCGGCTGGCCTGTCGGCCCTGATCGTCGGTCTGCAACCCATCCTGACCGCCTTCGCTGCGCCCTTGCTGGGCGAATCGGTGCGTGGCCGGCAATGGGTGGGACTGGCACTAGGCCTGTGCGGGGTAGGGCTGGTGGTGGCCAACAAGATTTCGCTGATCGGCCTGTCCACGGCCAGCATCGGCCTGTGCCTGTTTGCGCTCCTGTGTATCACGATCGGTACCTTGTACCAGAAGCGCTACTGCGCCCACTTCGATCTGCGCACCGGCACCGTGATCCAGTTCGCGGCCTCCATCGTGGTGGTGCTGCCTTTTGCCGTGGCCGTGGAAGGCCTGGATTGGCATCTTGGCAAGGTCCACTGGACGCCACAATTCATCGCTGCGCTGCTGTGGTCGGTGCTGGCCCTGTCGATTGGCGCCATCTTCCTGCTGTTTGCACTGATCCGCCGCAGCGCCGCCACCAGCGTCACCAGTTTGCTCTATCTCACGCCCCCGACCACCGCCGTGATGGCCTGGCTGATGTTCGGCGAAGCCTTCAGCCTGATCGGTGCGCTCGGCATGCTGGTGGGGGTGATTGGCGTGGCCTTCGTGGTCCGCAAATGAAGATCAGCCGGGCGCGGCAGCGTCCGGCATCAGTGTCACCAGTTTCAGGTCCGGCCGGTTGGCCACGCGGAAGTTGACCTGGCGATAGCGCAGTTCCCCCGCCTGCGGGTGTCGGAAGCGGCGCTCGCCGCCTTCACGTTCCACCACATCCTGCAGATGCCAGGCCCGCTTGAACAGCGGGCTGGCGGCAGACAATTCTTCCACCAGCGCCAGCAGGTCCGGATCGTCCAGCAGGCTGGCACTGTCGGCCCGGAACTCGGCCACCAGCCGGCGCGCGCGCTGCTCCCAGTCGACTGTCAAGGCCTGCGCCGTGGTGTTGGCGAACATGAAGCGCAGCAGGCTGGGCGCGGCATGGCCCTCATCCAGCCACCCCACAAAGAGCTTGCGCGCCGCCGGGTTCCAGGCCACCGCATTCCAGTAGCGATCCAGCAGATAGGCCGGGGCGCGGAAGTTGCCGACCGCTTCCAGGATTTCCGCCGCAATCACCGCCACCGCCTGCTGCTCGGGTAGCACCGGGTCCTTCTTGCCGGCCAGTTCGAACAGGTAGGCCCGCTTGGCGCGGGGCAGGTGCAGTGCGTCGGCGATGCGCGCCAGCGCCTGCGGCGAGACGGAGTCGGTCCGCCCCTGTTCGATCCAGGTGTACCAGGTCACGCTGATGCCGCACAACTGCGCCACTTCTTCACGTCGCAAGCCGGGTGTGCGACGTCGGCCATGGGCCAGATGCGGCAGGCCGGCTTGGGACGGCGCCGTCTGTTCGCGCTGGGATTTGAGGAAAGCGCCGAGGGCGCGGCGGGCGGGATCGGGTTCCATGCGGAGGGAGAGGGTGGTGGTTGGTGTAATAGTATAAATGATGAACTTGTAACAGGATAAGGATTCGCTAGACTGGCGGCTCATCCATGGCAATCGCATCATGCGATTGCCTGCTTTGTGTTTTTCTTCACCCCACCTTACCTCGTCTCAGGAGCCCCGCCATGCGCAGCCACCAGCAAGTCGTCACCGAACAGTTCGGCAGTACCGCCGCCGCCTATCTCACCAGCGCCGTGCATGCCCAGGGGGCTGATCTGCAAGAGCTCGCCGCCATCGCCGCCACCATTCCCGGCGCCCGCGTGCTGGACTTGGGATGCGGTGGCGGGCACGCCAGCTTTGCCGTGGCGCCGGTGGTGGAAAAAGTGATTGCCTACGACATTGCCGCCGAAATGCTGGACGTGGTCGCTCGCGCCGCCCGCGAGCGCGGCCTGGACAACCTGGCCGTGCGCCAGGGCAGCGCCGACCGGCTGGAATTTCCCGATGCCAGCTTCGACCTGGTCTGCACCCGCTTTTCGGTGCACCACTGGCGCAATCTGCCGCAGGCGCTCGCTGAAGTGTTCCGGGTGCTCAAACCGGGCGGACGCTTCATCGTCATCGACACCGCCGCACCGGCCGACGTGCTGGCCGATACCTATGTGCAGGCCATCGAATTGCTGCGTGATACTTCACATGTCCGCAATATCAGCCCGAACTCCTGGCGCAAGCTGCTGCAGGCCGCCGGTTTCGCCATCGCCAGCGACAAGACCTGGAAACTGCGCCTGGAATTCGACAGCTGGGTGGCCCGCATGCGCACTCCGCAGGACAACATCACCGCCATCAAGGCACTCTGGAGGGCGGCGCCGGAAGAGGTGAAGCAGTATTTCGCGCTGGACGAGGCTTGCTCCTTCTCCATCGACGTCGCCATGCTGGATGCCCGCAAGGCCTGATCTCCCGCTGCAGTGGCCGTGCCGGCCACAGATGCACTACGCGGTCAACGGCGCCCTCCGATTGTTCGTTAGTGATGCATTCCAGATGTCTCTAAAGTGAACTAAAAAGCGCGAAAACGAGCATCTGGGGCCGGTATTACCTTCTGTTATCGTTTTCAGGACCTGAAAGGGAAGGTTAGACTGGTATCATGTCGCCTCGTTGGCGTGGATCTTGCTCAAAAATAAATCGAAGAAAATCGAGCAGGATGGTCAGGAAACTGCAGAAAATTGGCCGAAAGCAGGGGATGCTTCGGCCGGCCGCAAGATAGAAAGCCGTTTAAATAAATGCGCTAACATCTTAATTCTCTTGCGAAAATTCTGCTTTTTGCTACACTGCCAACGTTTCTCTTGTGTACTATCAGGGTAAATTCGGGGGGAGATCCACCTATGTTCAAATCAGCGCTGGCCATTTTCACATCACTACTTTTCATCCACGCTGGTTTGGCACCTGCCGCAGCCCAGACGGTCAACAACGCCGCCAAGAAGGCCCCGGCCAAGAAGGTGATCGCCAAGCGGCCGGCCGCGGCCGTGAGCAGGACGGTCGCCAAAGGCTCGCTGAACAATCGCGAAAAGCTGGTGCGCAAGGTCAGCGTGGTCAAGGGCAAGCGCCAGATCAGCTACCAGCGCGTCTCGGCCGCCCCTTCGGTGCCGGTGGTGCCACCGGTCATGACCGCCGGCGACCTGGCCGGCCTGAACCTCACGCCCGATCCCTTGGCCCTGCGCTCCAATGTCGCCCTGGTGATCGACCAGGCCAGCTCGCAGGTCCTGTTTGAAAAGAATTCCTCGGTGGCCCTGCCCATCGCCTCGGTCACCAAGCTGATGACCGCACTGGTGGTAGTGGAAGCGCGCCTGAACATGGAAGAAACCCTGACCGTCACCGATGACGACGTCGACCGCGAAAAGCACAGCAGCTCGCGCCTGCGCGTGGGTGCCACCCTGAGCCGCGACGACATGCTGCACATCGCCTTGATGAGCTCCGAGAACCGTGCTGCTTCGGCGTTGGGTCGCAACTATCCGGGCGGCCTGCCGGCCTTCGTGGCGGCCATGAACGCCAAGGCCCGCTCGCTGGGCATGACTGAAACCCACTATGTCGATTCGACCGGCCTGTCCAGCCAGAACGTGGCCAGCGCCCGCGACCTGGCCAAGCTGGTGGTGGCGGCCTACAACTACCCCATCATCCGCCAGTACTCCACCGATCCCAAGTACATGGTCGAACCCAGCGGCCACGCCATGCAGTACAACAGCTCCAACCGCCTGACCTCCAACAAGGAATGGGACATCGGCCTGCAGAAGACCGGTTTCATCAACGAAGCCGGCCACTGCCTGGTGATGTACACCCGTATCGAAGGTCGTCCCATCGTGATGGTGTTCCTGGACTCCAAGGGCCGCCTGTCGCACGTGGGCGATGCCGCCCGCATGCGCAAGTGGCTGGTGGAAGACCAGCCGAATAACCTGACCCGTGTGAAGATGGTCAGGGCCGACGAGGGTTGATCGTCGCAGGAACCTTACGGCACCAACAAAAAAGCGAACCTGATGGTTCGCTTTTTTGTTTTTCAATCGGATTGAATGCGAACAGACCCTCGCATCAGTCCCGGTCCCGGCGATGTCCCAGCGCCGACGAAATCTGGTTGGCCGTGCTGACCAGGTCATCCACCCACTCCTCCTGCAGCCGATCGGCCGGGGCCGAGATCGACAGGCCGGCCACCAGCTTGCCGCTGTCGTCGCAGATGCCGGCGGCCATGCAGCGCACGCCCAGCTCCAGTTCCTCGTTGTCGCGGGCATAACCGAGGGCGCGCACCATGGACAGTTCGCGTTCCAGCTTGGTCAGGTCGGTGATGGAATTCTTGTTATGCCCGGCCAACCCGGTGCGGGTGGCATAGGCACGCACGTTCTTGGGGTCGTCCACCGAGAGGAAAAGCTTGCCGGTGGAGGTCAGGTGCAACGGCGCGCGGCCGCCGATGGCGCGTACCACCTGCATGCCGGAGCGCTCGGAAAAGGAACGGTCGATATAGACGATTTCGTCGGCCTGCCGCACCGACAGGTTGATGGTCTGGTGGGTCTTGCGATGCAGGGCACGCATGAAGTCCAGCGCCGCCTCGCGCACCGATAGCCGGCTCTTGACGATATTGCCCAGCTCCAGCAGGCGCATGCCCAGGCGGTAGGTGCCGGGTTCCACGCGGTCCACGAAGCGCTTCACCACCAGGTCGTTGAGGATGCGGTGCGCGGTCGACGGGTGCAGGTCGGTCGCCGCCGACAATTCCTTCAGGCTGACCGGGTCCGGATAATCGGCCAGCGCATCAAGCAGCGATACCAGTCGCTCGATGACCTGGATGGAAATGTGTTCTGTCTCGCCTGCAGCTTCTTTTTTCATGGCGCAGCCTGGTGCGTTGCAATATGAGGGTTATACCACAATGTGAAAAGAACAAAAAGTTCGACCGTGCGTTTTTGATCTGCCTCAAGCCGGTCAACAGCCGTTGCAATGCACTGTAGGGCAGGGCTGATCGGCCTGCTCGACCACCGAACGCCCGTTCCCTCTTCCTGGCCCGTCCCCGCTATTTGGTTATAAAGACCGGCCGCCTTATTCCGGCGGCTTGTGCTTGCATATCTGTTTTCCGCATATCGAGAGAAGAAAGTATTCGTTCTTTTCAGGCAGCAGGCTCATTAACCTGTGTGCTCCAAAACAACTAACACTTTCGGGAACGGACATGCTGAAGAACATCATCAAATCGGTCGTCGCCACCCTGGTGCTGGCACAAGCCGCCCACGTCGCGCAGGCGGCCGATCTCTCGCTGCTCAACGTCTCCTACGACCCGACCCGCGAACTCTACGCCGACTACAACAAGGCCTTCGCCAAGTATTGGAAGGAAAAGGCCGGCGATAACGTGACCATCAAGGCCTCCCATGGCGGCTCCGGCAAGCAGGGGCGCTCGGTCATCGACGGCATCGATGCCGACGTGGTGACCCTGGCCCTGGCCTACGACATCGACGAAATCTCGGAAAAGGCCAAGCTGCTGCCGGCCGACTGGCAAAAGCGCCTGCCACACAACAGTTCGCCCTATACCTCTACCATCGTGTTCCTGGTGCGCAAGGGCAATCCCAAGGGCATCAAGGACTGGGGCGACCTGATCAAGCCGGGCGTGTCCGTCATCACCCCCAACCCCAAGACCTCGGGCGGTGCGCGCTGGAACTACCTGGCCGCCTGGGCCTATGCCAAGCAGAAGGGCGGGAGCGACGATGCCGCCCGCGACTACATCGCCAAGCTCTTCAAGAACGTGCCGGTGCTGGATTCGGGTGCCCGTGGCGCCACCATCACCTTCGTCGAACGCGGCATCGGCGATGTCCTGCTGGCCTGGGAAAACGAAGCCCTGATTTCGTTGAAGGAATGGGGGCCGGACAAGTTCGACATCGTCGCGCCCTCGATCTCCATCCTGACCGAACCCCCGGTGGCCGTGGTGGACAAGGTGGTCGACCGTCGCGGTACCCGCAAGGTGGCCGAGGAATACCTCAAGCACCTGTATTCGGAGGAGGGCCAGGAAATCATCGCCAAGAACTACTACCGCCCCATCGATCCAAAGATCGCCGCCAAGTACGCTGCGCAGTTCCCCAAGCTGAACCTGGTGACCATCGACAAGGACTTCGGCGGCTGGCAAAAGGCCCAGAAGACCCACTTCGCCGACGGCGGTACCTTCGACCAGCTCTACGCACCCAACAAGAAGTGATCTGAAACCAGGCAGGGCGCCGGCGCCGCCGGTTCCCTCCCGCTCAACGCTCAAGCACACGACATGACCATCCTGCTCCTGGCCGGCAGCCCTTCGGCGCCTTCCCGCTCCACCCGTCTGCTGCACCACGTCGGCGACAAGCTGGCCCAGCTCGGCCACCGCCATGCCCGCCTGGACGTGCGCGACCTGCCGGGCCAGGCCATCCTGCGCGCCGACTGGAACAATGCCGAGATCAAGGCGGCCCTGTCCGCCCTCGAGGAAGCCTCGGCCGTGGTGGTCGCCACCCCGGTCTACAAGGCGGCCTACAGCGGCATCCTCAAGGCCTTCCTCGACCTGCTGCCGCAGTTCGGCCTGACCAACAAGCTGGTGCTGCCGCTGGCCACCGGTGGCAGTCAGTCGCACATGCTGGCGCTGGACTATGCCTTGCGCCCGGTGCTGTCCTCGCTCAATCCCAAGCATGTGCTGCCCAGCATCTACGCCACCGAAGCCCAGGTGACCTGGAGCGAAGAGCAGGGCCTGGTGCTGGACGCCCCCATCGCCACCCGCGTCGATGAAGGCGTGGCGCAGTTGTCGGCCAGCCTCCTGGCCCTGCACAAGGCCGCACCGGAAGAGTTCCGCGAAATACCGTTCTCGCAACTGCAGTACAGCGTCTCTTATTGACGCCTCTTGCTGAACACGGCCGCAGCGATCCGGCCTAGATCAAACGCCTGACAACATCACCGGCTGATGCAGCCGAAGGCCCTCTGTACGCCCAAATCTGGAGAAAACGTGTCTGCCAACAAGAACAAGATTGTCCATTCCTCCCGTCGTCGCACGCTGGCCGGCCTGTCGGCCCTGGCGCTGGCGACCACGGCCCTCGCCCTGGGCGCCGCCGCGGTGCAGGCCCAGGAAGCCCGTGTCCTGCGCATCGGCTACCAGAAGGCGGCCAATACCCTGGTCTTGCTCAAGGCTCACGGCACGCTGGAAAAGCGCCTGCAGCCGCTGGGCGTGGAAGTGAAATGGGCCGAGTTCGCGGCCGGTCCGCAATTGCTGGAAGCGCTCAATGTCGGCTCGGTCGATTTCGGCTACGTCGGTGAGGCGCCGCCGGTGTTCGCCCAGGCTGCCGGTGCCGACTTCGTCTATACCGCCTACGAAATCCCGACCCCGGATGCCGAAGGCCTGCTGGTGCAAAAAAATTCACCTATCAAAAGCGTAGCTGAACTGAAGGGAAAGAAGATCGCCTTCAACAAGGGTTCCGACGTGCACTGGCTGGTGGTGGCCCTGCTCAAGAAGGCCGGCCTGCAATACAGCGACATCCAGCCGGTCTACCTGGCGCCGGCCGATGCCCGCGCCGCCTTCGAGCGCGGTGCCGTGGATGCCTGGGCGATCTGGGACCCGTTCCAGGCGGCCGCCGAAAAGCAGGTCGGCGCGCGGCGACTGGCCAGCGGCGTGGGCGCGGTCAGTCATCACCAGTTCTTCCTGAGCGCGCGTCCTTTCGCGGCGAAGAATCCGCAGGTGCAGAAGGTCCTGCTGGAAGAGATCACCCGTGAAGGGGAGTGGGTGCGTACCCATACCGCCGAGGCCGCGGCCCAGCTGGCCCCCATCCAGGGCCTGGATGCCGACATCATCGAAACCGGCTTGAAGCGCTATGCCCACGTCTACAAGCCGGTCGATGCTCAGGTGCTGGCCGAGCAGCAGAAGATCGCCGATGCCTTCTATGAACTGAAGCTGATCCCCAAACAACTCAAGGTCAGCGATGCCGTCCTCAAATGATGTCCACCCGGTTGCCGCAGCGCAGGAGTCAAGCATGAACGTTTTCTGGTTTATCCCCACCCATGGCGACAGCCGCTACCTCGGCACCACCGAAGGCGCGCGTCCGGTCAGTCATGACTACATGAAGCAGGTCGCCGTGGCCGCCGATACGCTGGGCTATGACGGCGTGCTGCTGCCCACCGGCCGTTCCTGCGAAGACGCCTGGGTGGCCGCCGCCAGCCTGATCGACGCCACCCGCCGCCTGAAATTCCTGGTGGCGGTGCGCCCAGGCCTGACCGCGCCGACCCTGTCGGCGCGCATGGCCGCCACCTTCGACCGTCTTTCGAACGGCCGCCTGCTGATCAACGTCGTCACCGGTGGCGATCCGGTGGAACAGGAGAGTGATGGCATCTTCGGCACCCATGCCGAGCGGTACGAGATTTCCGACGAGTTCCTCAAGATCTGGCGCGAGGTGCTGGCCAAGACCCATACCGGCGAAGAGACCCATTTCGAGGGCAAGCATCTGAGCGTCAAGGGTGCCAAGGCGCTTTATCCGCCCCTGCAGAAACCCTATCCGCCGCTGTATTTCGGCGGTTCCTCGGACGAGGCCATCGACCTGGCTGCCGAGCAGGTGGACGTCTATCTGACTTGGGGCGAGCCGCCGGCCGCCGTGGCCGAGAAGATCGCCCGCGTGCGCGAACGCGCCGCCCGCGCCGGTCGCACCCTGCGTTTCGGCATCCGCCTGCACGTGATCGTGCGCGAGACCAACGAAGCCGCCTGGCGCGCCGCCGATGAACTGATCAGCCGCCTGGACGACGAGACCATCGCCAAGGCCCAGGCCAACTTCGCCCGCATGGATTCGGAAGGGCAGCGTCGCATGGCGGCCCTGCACGGCGGCCGGCGCGACAAGCTGGAAGTGAGCCCCAACCTCTGGGCCGGGGTCGGCCTGGTGCGCGGCGGTGCCGGTACGGCGCTGGTGGGCGATGGCCCCACGGTCGCCGAACGGCTCAAGGAATATGCGGCGCTGGGCATCGATACCTTCATCCTCTCGGGCTATCCGCACCTGGAAGAATCGTATCGCTTTGCCGAGCTGGTCTTCCCGCTGTTGCCACGTCCGCAGCGCGAGACCCTGCCGGGATTCAACCTGACCGGTCCCTTCGGCGAGATCGTCGGCAATACCGAACTCCCCAAGGCCGCGCCGGTGCGCGTGTCGGCCAGCTGAGGCAGGCATGACGAGCGCATCCAATCCGCTGAACAGCGCTACCACTGGTACCACCAGCGCGCCCGCCGGCAAGGCCGCCCGTGCGGCCGGCCGCTCGCCGCGCAAGCTGCGTGGCGCCTGGGTGGGCTGGCTGTTGCCGGTGCTGCTGCTGGCGTGGTGGCAATTGGCCTCGCAGGCCGGCTGGCTGTCCAGCCGCATCCTGCCGGAACCGTTTGCGGTCCTCACGGCGGCCTGGAAACTGTCTGCCTCCGGGGAGCTATGGCGCCACCTGGCCGTCTCCAGCGGTCGTGCGGCCTCGGGCTTTGCGGTCGGTGCCGGCCTGGGTCTGGTGCTCGGCCTGCTCTCCGGCAGCCTGCGCTCGGCCGAACTGCTGCTCGATACCACCCTGCAGATGGTGCGCAATATTCCGGCCCTGGCCTTGATCCCGCTGGTGATCCTGTGGTTCGGCATCGACGAGACGGCCAAGCTGTTCCTGGTCTCGGTGGGCGTGTTCTTTCCGGTCTACCTCAATACTTTCCACGGCATCCGTTCGGTGGACCAGGGGCTCATCGAGATGGCCAGGAGCTATGGCCTGTCGGGCTGGCCGCTGTATCGCGACGTGATCCTGCCGGGCGCCTTGCCGTCCATCCTGGTCGGGCTGCGCTTCGCGCTGGGCCTGGTGTGGGTGCTGCTGATCGTGGCCGAGACCATCTCTGCCCAGGCCGGCATCGGCTACATGACCATGAATGCCCGTGAATTCCTGCAGACCGATGTGGTGCTGGTCGGCATCCTGCTCTATGCCCTGCTGGGCAAGCTGGCCGATACCGCCGCCCGTACGCTGGAGCGCTTCTGGCTGCGCTGGCATCCGGGTTACCAATGACTTCGCATCAGGAGAACGGCATGCGTCACGACCAACAGGAAAGCCAGGCACTGGGCCGCGCCGCCGGCCGCGGTGTGGGCCTGAAGCTGCGCGCCCTGTCCAAGGCCTTCAGCGGGCGTACGGTATTGCACGACATCGACCTGGACATCGCCCCCGGCGAATTCGTGGCCATCGTCGGTCGCAGTGGTTGCGGCAAGAGCACGCTGCTGCGCCTGGTGGCGCAACTGGATGCGGCCAGCGGCGGCGAGGTGGTCTATGAACACGGTGCCGGCGGTGAGCCCGAAGTGCGCATCATGTTCCAGGATGCGCGTCTGCTGCCGTGGAAGCGGGTCCAGGCCAATGTGGCGCTGGGTCTGCCGAAGCAGCAAGCGCCGCTCGCCCTGCAGGCCCTGCAGCAGGTCGGGCTGGAACAGCGCGCCGGCGAATGGCCGGCGGTGCTCTCGGGTGGCCAGCGACAGCGCGTGGCCCTGGCCCGGGCGCTGGTGCACGATCCGCAATTGCTGTTGCTGGACGAGCCGCTGGGTGCGCTTGATGCCCTGACCCGCATCGAGATGCAGGCCCTGATCGAATCGCTGTGGCGCGAGCGTGGCTTCACTGCCTTGCTGGTGACCCACGACGTGCAGGAAGCCATCGCCCTGGCCGACCGCGTGCTGCTCATCGAAGACGGCCGGGTAGCGCTGGACCGGCGCATCGTACTGGACCGCCCGCGCTCACGTGGACAGGCGCAGTTCGCTGCGCTGGAAGAGGCGATCCTGGCGCGCGTGTTGCGCCATCCCGGCAGCGATGCCGCTACCGCGCCGCTGGAGCCTGCTTTCGTTCCACGCGGCGTGCAGCAGGTGCAGTGGGCGGTCTGATCCACCGTCGAAGCAAACATTTTCCGTAGTAACGAGCATTTCAACCCATGCGGCGCGGCAGGTGCCGCCGCCGTTTCATCAAGGAGCAGAGCATGACCATTCAAGCGATCAACGTACGTAACCAGTTCAAGGGCAAGGTCAAGGCCATCATCGAAGGTTCGGTGGTGTCCGAGGTGGATGTCGAGACCCCGGCCGGCATCGTCACCTCCGTCATCACCACCCGTTCGGTCAAGGACCTGGGCCTGACCATCGGCAGCGAAGTCGTGGCGCTGGTCAAGGCCACCGAAGTGTCGATCGCCAAGCTGTGATCCTCCCCGCCGCCCATGGCTGAAACTCGCCCGGGCGGCCACTTTTTCCAGGAGCAGGCCCGATGGCATATCAGGCTTTGGATGCTTACCTGGCGCGTCTGCAAGCCACCCAGTCGACCTCCTCCAAGGTCTGGCTGGATGAGCAGGGACGCGCTGCAGGGCGTTTCTTCAATACATCGCTGACCTCGGCCTTCCAGCCGGTGCGCAGCTTCGAACAGGGCGACATCGTTGCATGTGAAGCTTTCGCCCGCAGCCATTCGGCGGTCGATGACGGACTCCACCTCTGGAAGCTGCTCGACCAGGCCGCCAGCGACGACGAATCGGTCGAGCTGGACCGCCTGTGCCGCATGCTGCATGCCATCAACTATTATCGTCAGGTCGGCCAGGCCGGCCAGGGCGGTACTGACGCCCCCGAGCTGCATCTCTCGGTGCATGCGCGCCTGCTGGCAGCGGTCAACAACAACCATGGTGTGGCCTACCGTCGCATCCTGGCGGCACTGGAACTGCCGCACGAGCGCATCGTGCTGCAATTGCCGGTGGTCACGCCCAACCAGCGCTGGCTGCTCAACTATGTGCTGGACAATTACCGTCGCAATGGCTTCCGCCTCGGGGTGTCGGCCAATAGTCCGCTGGAGGCGCTGGGCCTGCTGGACAAGATCAAGCCGGACCTGATCAAGGTCGATGCCCGCGAACTGCCCGATCCCGACAGCGTAGCCTTGCTCTTGCTGCGGGCGGCGGAGCAGGGTGTGCGCATCTTCTTCAAGCGCGTCGAGAGCCGCGAGGTCTTCGACAAGCTGAGCCAGTTCGGCCAGGCCCTGGCCCAACCCATCCTCGCCCAGGGGTACCTGTGGGATACGCCGGGCGCAAGACTGCCGGACCAGATAGCGGGTATCCGGAATGCCGCTTGAGGCATACTCGGTCTTCCCTATCCTCAACAGCGAGGCCTGCATGAGTCTGTCGTCCCACGTTTCCCCGGCCCCGGCGCGGCTGTCCGATTTCCGCGTGCTGGTGGCACCGGGCTTGTCCGATAGTGGGCCCGAGCACTGGCAATCGCGCTGGCAGCGGCTCTACCCGGCCTTCGAACGGGTGCGGCAAGACGATTGGGAAACCCCTGACCTGTCGGCCTGGTCGCAGCGCCTGGGCGAAGTGCTGGCCCGCGATGGCCGGCCCACGGTGATCGTGGCGCACAGCTTCGGCTGCCTGACCACCGTACAGCGCACCGCTGCCCTGCTGGCCGAAGGCGGCTCGGCCCATCCCATCGTGGCGGCCCTGCTGGTGGCGCCGGCCGATCCGGCCAAATTCAGCGTGAGCACGGCGGTACGCCACCGGCTGCCGTATCCGGCACTGGTGGTCGGCAGCGACAACGACCCCTGGATGCGCGCCGACCGCGCCCGCCACTGGGCCGAGGCCTGGGGCGCACAGTTCCGCTCCATCGGTCCCCGCGGGCATATCAATGCCGAGTCCGGCCTGGGTGATTGGACGCAGGGCCAGCAGTGGCTGCTGGAGCTGCTGGAACAGATTCCCTGAGGTTTTTCCCGGCGGCGGGGCAGGGCGCAAAAAGACGGTTTTCGGCCGCTCTTTATGCGCTTTCCTTCTAAAGGCATGCAAAAAACTTCGTTCTCTTTATAACCTGCGAATGCGATTATCGGTCACCTATAGTCGCATTTGTAATAAAAAGAGAACGACATGTCCGCAACCCCTGTTTCCCTGGCCGCCCCCCGGGCCGCGCCAGTGGCCGCTTCCGGCGGGACCGGCCGGCGCGTATTGCCCGGTTTCCGATTGTCGCTGGGCTTCACCATCTTTTACCTGGCGCTGATCGTCCTGATCCCGCTGTCGGCCCTGTTCCTGAAGACCTTCACGCTGACCTGGGGCGGTTTCATCGATGCCGTGACCTCGCCACGGGTGATGGCCTCCTATCGCCTGAGCTTCGGCGCTTCGCTGATCGGCGCCTTCCTCAATGTGATCTTCGGCGGCATCGTGGCCTGGGTGCTGGTGCGCTACCGCTTTCCCGGCAAACACATCATCGATGCCCTGGTGGACCTGCCGTTCGCCCTGCCCACGGCCGTGGCCGGCATCGCCCTGACGACCCTGTATTCGCAGAACGGCTGGCTGGGCAAGCTGCTCGCGCCCCTGGGCATCAAGGTCGCCTTCACCCCGTTGGGCGTGCTGGTGGCGCTGACCTTCATTGGCCTGCCGTTCGTGGTGCGCACCGTGCAGCCGGTACTGGAAGAGGCCGAGCGCGAGCTCGAAGAGGCCGCCGCCAGCCTGGGTGCGAACCGCTGGCAGACCTTCATCCGCGTGGTGTTCCCGACCATCCTGCCGGCGCTGCTGACCGGGTTTGCCCTGGCCTTTGCGCGCGCCTCCGGCGAATACGGCTCGGTGGTCTTCATCGCCGGCAACATGCCGATGGTGTCCGAGATCACGCCGCTGTTCATCGTCACCAAGCTGGAGCAGTACGACTACGCCGGCGCCACCGCGATTGCCATGGTGATGCTGCTGGTGTCCTTCGTCTTGCTGCTGACCATCAACCTGTTGCAAGCCTGGACCCGCAAGCGTGGCCGGGCAGAGAGGACCTGAGATGAGTGGCGCGCCTGTTTCCCTCGCCGGCCAGAACATCGCCCGCGGCGAGCCGCCGATCACCCCCGGAGCCACCCTGGAGCCGTTCTGGGTGCGTGCCCTGTTGATCGGCATTGCCCTGGTGTTCTTGACGCTCTTCCTGTTCGTGCCGCTGGTGGCGGTGTTCTATGAAGCCTTGCGCAAGGGCTGGGATGTCTATGTGGCCTCCATCACCGAGGCCGACGCCTGGTCGGCCATCAAGCTGACCGTGATCACGGCGGCCATCGCCGTGCCGCTGAACCTGGTGTTCGGCGTGGCGGCGGCGTGGGCCATCGCCAAGTTCGAGTTCCGTGGCAAGAACGTACTGCTGACCCTGATCGACCTGCCGTTCTCGGTCTCACCGGTGATCTCGGGCCTGATCTACGTGCTGCTGTTCGGCCTGCAAGGCTATCTGGGTCCCTGGCTGCGCGAACATGACATCAAGATCCTCTTCGCCGTGCCGGGCATCGTGCTGGCCACCATCTTCGTGACCTTCCCGTTCGTGGCGCGCGAGCTGATCCCGCTGATGCAGTCGCAGGGCAGCGAGGAAGAGGAGGCCGCGCTGGTGCTGGGCGCCTCCGGCTGGCGTACCTTCTGGCACGTGACCCTGCCCAATATCAAGTGGGGCCTGCTGTATGGCGTGATCCTCTGCAACGCCCGCGCCATGGGCGAGTTCGGCGCGGTGTCGGTGGTCTCCGGTCATATTCGGGGCGAGACCAACACCATCCCGCTGCAGGTGGAAATCCTCTACAACGAATTCAACATCACCGGCGCCTTCGCCGTGGCCTCGCTGCTGGCTTTCCTGGCCTTGGTCACGCTGGCCATCAAGAGTGTCATCGAGTGGCGACTGCATCAGCAGCACAGCGCCAGCGAGCAAGTCTAAGGAGTTCCCATGAGCATTGAAGTCCATCACATCCAAAAGCGTTTCGGCAGCTTTACCGCACTCAACGACGTGTCGCTCAACTTCCCGGCCGGCGAACTGACCGCGCTGCTGGGGCCCTCGGGCTGCGGCAAGACCACGCTGTTGCGCATCATCGCCGGGCTGGAATCACCCGATGCCGGGCAGGTACTGCTGGATGGCGAAGACGCCTCGGCACGCCATGTGCGCGAGCGCCAGGTCGGGTTCGTGTTCCAGCACTATGCGCTGTTCAAGCACATGACCGTGTTCGAGAACATCGCCTTCGGCCTGCGCGTGAAACCGCGCGCCCAGCGCCCCTCGGAAGCGGCCATCCGCGAGAAGGTCAAGAGCCTGCTGGAACTGGTGCAACTGGACTGGCTCGCCGACCGCTATCCGCCGCAACTCTCGGGCGGCCAGCGCCAGCGCATCGCCCTGGCGCGCGCACTGGCCGTGGAGCCACGCGTGCTGCTGCTGGACGAACCCTTCGGCGCACTCGATGCCAAGGTGCGCAAGGAACTGCGCCGTTGGCTGCGACGCCTGCATGATGAATTGCATGTCACCAGCATCTTCGTCACCCACGACCAGGAAGAAGCATTGGAAGTGGCCGATCAGGTGGTGCTGATGAACAAGGGTCAGGTGGAACAGATCGGCACGCCCGAAGCGGTCTACAACCATCCGGCCTCGCCCTTTGTCTACGGCTTCCTGGGCAACGTGAACCTGTTCCACGGTCGCCTGCACGAGGGCGTGCTGGACGCCGCCGGCGCCCGTTTCGAGGCACCCGGCCATGACGATACCCGCGATGCCGCCGGCGTCGGTTACGTGCGGCCGCACGATCTGGATGTGGAACGCTATGCGCCCGGTGCCCAGGGCATCGTGGTGCAACTGCGCCGCGCCCATGCCATCGGCCCGCTGGCCCAGCTGGAACTGGAACGCGACGACAACGCCGAACTGATTGAGGCCGTCATCCCCAATGAACGCTTTGCGCAGCTGGGACTGAAGAATGGCGACACCCTGGTGGTGCGCCCGCGCCGCCTGCAGGTGTTTGCCCAGCAGGACGGAGGGACGGCACGATGAACTTCCAGCAACTGCGCTCCATCCGCGAAGCCGCCCGCTGCGGCTTCAACCTGACCGAAGTGGCCAATGTGCTGTTCACCTCGCAACCCGGCGTGAGTCGCCAGATTCGCGAGCTGGAAGAAGAACTGGGCGTGGAAATCTTCGAACGCAACGGCAAGCGCCTGACCGGCCTGACCGAGCCCGGCAAGGGCATCCTGGGCATCGTCGAACGGCTGCTGCTGGAGGCCGAGAACCTGCGCCGCGCCAGCAAGGAATACGCCGGCGAGCAGAGCGGCACGCTCTCCATCGCCACCACCCACACCCAGGCCCGCTACGTGCTGCCGCGTATCGTGCAGGCCTTCCGCGACGCCTTTCCGCAGGTGCGCATTGCGCTCCAGCAGAGCGCGCCGGAACACATCGCCGAATGGGTCATCTCCGGCAAGGCCGACATCGGCATCGCCACCGAAGGCCTGTCGCAGTTCAAGGAATTGGTGTCCTTCCCCTGTTATACCTGGAGCCACGTGATCGTGGTGCCGAAGGGCCATCCGCTGCTGGGTCTGGAACAGGTGACCCTGGAAGACCTGGGGACCTGGCCGCTGATCACCTATGACGTCGGCTTCACCGGTCGTGGCCATATCGACGACGCCTTCCGCCAGGCCGGCATTGAGCCCGACATCGTCCTCACCGCGATGGATTCGGACGTGATCCAGCAATACGTGTCGCTGGGCATGGGCGTGGGCCTGGTGGCCTCGATGGCAGTGGACCAGGGCAAGCACCAGGACATGGTCGCCATCAATGCGGCGCATCTGTTCAAGGCTAACATCGCCCGACTGGCGGTGCGCCGCGGCGCCTACCTGCGCGGCTATGCGCTGGACTTCATCCAGCAGTTCGCCCCCGAGCTCAAGCGCGCCGACATTGTCGCGGCCCTCAATGAAGCCAATGCTCCGACCTGAACGGCCGCGGCATCACGGTGATTTGCATCAGAGATTCTTGCGATAGACGATGAAGCCGGAGTCGATGGCCAGCGTGTCATAGAGCCGACGCGCCGTCGCATTGCCGTGGTGGGTGTGCCAGTAGACGCGCTCGGCGCCCGCGGTGGCAGCGCGACGATAGAGTTCTTCGATCAATGCGCGCCCCACGCCCCGGCCACGTGCGGCTTCGGTGGTGAACAGGTCCTGCAGATAGCAGGTCGGGCCGATCAGGATGGTATTGCGGTGGTAGAGGTAGTGCGCCAGGCCCAGCAGTTTGCCATCGGCCTCGGCCACCAGCGCATGTACTGGCTCGCCGGCATCGTGGATGCGCGCCCAGGTGGCCTGGGTGATCGCCAGGGGCAGGGCGGTGGCGCCGCTGCGACCGTAGAAGGCATTGTAGTCATCCCACAGGATCTTCCATTGCGGGTAATCGTCGTGGTCTACGCCGCGAATCTGCAGCGCGCTGTCAGGGGCTTGCTCAGGCATCGGGTCTCCAGGGCGCCGGTCAGGCGCGTGAAGCCGCAGTATAGCCTTGCGCGGGCAAGTCAAAGGCCGGAAAGCGTATGAACACACAGACGCTTTACGGCCTTTTTTGATGGGCTGTTTGCCCGGGGTGATGCGTGAATTCCGATCTTCTCAGACCATGTCAGACCGTGCGGGTCGGCGTGGTGGTGAAGGTGTCAGTGCTATTGGGCTGGGTGCTGGCAGCCTGTGCTACCTGGGCGGATTGACCGGCCGCATTGAGCAGGTCATTGAAATTGACGGCGGGCTTCTTCGGCGTTTGCTGCGAGCTGGCGGGCGTATTACCGTGGTAGATGGCAGAAATGGAATTGATCGACATGCGTGCACTCCTCAAGTAAGGCTGTCCCCCCGGGCGAGCGCCCAGACCGATATTGCCGGGCCAGTATAGGGGCGTGACGGCTTGCTGCTGCGCCGGTTTACCCAAACTTGCGCATCTTTACCTGTGCTGGCTTGCTGCGCCGGACTGCCTCATTTGCGCAGGCGCGCCGCGCACTGGTCGCGCAGGGTGGTGTCTTCCTCAGTGTCATCGTCGCTGACTGCGGCTGCGGTTGCCTGCGCGCTGGGTGCACCCGGATGCGCACATCGGCGATAGGCCGCCACGTAGCGCTCGAACTCGGCCCGGGCCTGCGCCCTGGGCAGGCTGGCCAGCCGGACGATGAAGCCGCGGCTGCCGATCTCGAAGTGCTGGTAGTCGATCGGCTGTTTCCACTGACCGCCCCAGATCAGAAAACCGTGATCGTAGAACACGCTCACCACCTCCTCGGCCATGCCGGCTTGCGCGGGCGTGCGCTGCAGGTAGCTGCTGCCCTTGGGTGGAAGCACTTCCTGCGCACTGCTGCCGGCCTGGCTGACATAGGGGTTCTGCAGGGGATTGATGTCGATGGCCGCGCCGTAGGCATGCTTGGACCAGCTACCGCCGCCGGTCATGGGCCGACCGTTGAAGGCGGAACTGTTATTGGCGGCCATGGAGCGCTGGTCATCGCCATCGAACTCTTCCAGTGCGCGTGCGCCGGCCAGCGGGAAGGCGCGCAACAGCAGTTCGCCGAACAGCGACTCCACCTGTGGCGCCACCGCATCGAGCACCACCACCGCGCCCTGGCGGGTGGCACCGTCGAAGTCGGTGTAGTCGAAGCTGACCCGCGCCAGGCGCGCACAGGGGACCGGGTTGGCCGCCGTGATGACCTTGCCTGCCCTCATGTCGGCACACTGCGCCGGCGAGACAGGTGTGATGTCGGCATGGGCTGCAGGCACCATGGACCAGCCTGCGAGCAGGGCGGTGATCATGGCAATCCGGCGGCCAAGGCAGGGCGTCAGGAGGAGGGCGGGCAAGGTCGTCATAGGCGGCGATGATACGGGTTTTTAGGCGGGAAAGTGTTGCCTTTCATGCCACATTGCCGCCGATGGCTGACATCAAGATGCGCCATTTTCTGACATCCTGCGGCCGCCGGAGCGGGAATAATCCGTATCCAGAAGCAGTCGAACTTCGGCAAAGATGCATTTGGCCCGAATTTCGGCACATCCCATCAACAACTTTTGGAGGCAAAACATGCAGATTCGCCACACCCTCTTGGCTGCCGCCGTCTTTACTGCCGTGCTCGCCGGCTGCAACAAGCGCGACGAAGCGCCCGCCACGCCGGCTGCCACCCCGCCGGCCGCATCGGAACCGGCTCCGGCCACGACCACCCCGACTACACCGGCACCGGCTGACTCCGGCTCGACCGCGACTCCGGCCACCCCGACCCCGACCACGCCGTCGGATTCCTCGGCCACCAGCCCGAGCACGCCGCCGGCCACCACTGGCGACACTGCCGGTGGCGAGAAGAAGTAACCAGGCCCGCTCAAGCGCCAGCCTTCGATAACAAGACCCAACAAGAACGGCAGCAGCCGCCCCATCATCCCGCAGTGGGAACAGCACTGCATGCGCCGCGTCAGGTAACTGTCGCGGCGCTTTCTTTTGATGTACGGCAGTGAGACGGGCAGGGCGCGACTGGCCCGTCGGGCAAGCCGGTCTGCCCCCTTGGGAGGGCGTTGAAATCTTTCCGAACTTTTTTTTGCGGCCTGCAGTCGTACAGGTGGTTGAACTGTTCCTTCAACCTCCCTCTTGATAGGGAACTTGCCCGCAGTTTATTGGCTGCGGGCTTTTTTTCGCCGCTCACTTTGCGCCGTGCTGCTTCACCACCGCGATCATGGCGCCGAAGGCCGGGCCCATATTCGCTTCCAGGGTGGGGTACATGCGCGAGATGCTGCCGTCCAGGTAGAGCGCGTCGCTACATTTCAGTTCATCGCGCAAAAAACTGGCGAAGTCGTGGAAGCTGATCGGATTGCGCGCAATGGCCAGGGTGACTACCCCGGCCGCGTCCAGGCAGGCGGCATTGCGCACCACCGTATTGGCCGAATCCGGATCGAAGCGCGGGTTGATCTTGCCATCCACGATCAGCAGTGGTCCCGATTGCGTGGCATAGCGCGCCACCGAATTCCACAGTCCCAGCTCGGCCTCGTAGTCCGACGTCTCCACGATATAGGCCTGGCGCTCGCTCAGGACGAACACCCCATTGGGCTGCAGGTAGAAATTGCCATAGGCGTTCTTGCGCGTATTGAGCCGGCGCAGCTGCGTGCCGCCCTCGACATACAGGCCCAGCGGCTGCAGCTGCTTGTCGTAGATGCCGGCATTGGTGGCGCACACCATGTCCAGCCCCTGGCTGCGCAGATGGGCGTCCAGCCGCAGGAAATTGCCCAGCGGCGCGCCGTTGGCATCCTTCCAGTACATGCGGATGGTGTCGCTGCGGGGATCGGCGCGGCAGGTGCTGATGAAGACCTGGTGATACTGGTACTGCTTGATCTCAGCGGCCGGGACCGACGCCGGGCTGAGCAAGGAAGCTGCCAGGGCGAGCGGGGCCAGGCGGCGCGACAGGGGGAAGCGAAAGAGGTAATGAAGCATCGGAACCGGGTCTTGTTCTGCGGGAACGCGCGGGGCGAGGCGGTATTGTAATTGCGGGCAGCGCAGCCTGCCACCGGTTTCCCTGTGTCGGCTGGAAATCGGCCACCAGAAAGGCTTTGCGTCATCTGCACCGAAATCGCTCATGCTGCAGTGCGAGTTTGCACCAAATTTAGGAAAATGAATAAAAACAGCATGAAATGTGCGGAAAAACTAATTTTAAAGGGTGAAAATGACGGACTGTAGCCAATTATCAAAAAAAAGTTGCCCTTCATGACGAGGGTGTTACACTCTGGCCCCATGCTTCGGCCGGCCCCCGGAATTATCAGGGCCAGAGAACCGGAGCCCTACGCGCGCCGGCCTGCTGGCCAGGTTACGGCGCCTCTTGAATCCGTTCCATCCTGGAGGAAACGTCAATGAAATCTGCAAGCCGTCTGACCAAGATCGCCCTGGCCGCTGCCACCTTCGCCGCCTTTGCCGGCGTGGCGCATGCCGAGACCGTCAAGATCGCGATCGCCGGTCCCCTGACCGGTGCCGTGGCCCAGTACGGTGACATGGTCAAGGCCGGTGCCCTGACCGCGATCGAACAGATCAACGCCGCCGGTGGCGCCAATGGCAACAAGTTCGAAGCCGTGATGATGGACGACGCCTGCGAACCCAAGCAAGCCGTGGCCGTGGCCAACAAGATCGTCAGCCAGGGCATCAAGTACGTGATCGGTCACGTCTGCTCCGGCTCGACCATCCCGGCCTCCGACATCTATGAAAACGAAGGCGTGGTCATGATCACCCCGTCGGCCACCGCTCCCCAACTGACCGAAGCCAAGCCGCACAAGTTCATCTTCCGCACCATCGGTCGTGACGACCAGCAAGGTCCTGCCGCAGCCCGCTACGTGATCGAAAAGCTCAAGCCCAAGAAGGTCGCCGTGCTGCACGACAAGCAGTCCTACGGCCAGGGCGTGGCTTCCTCGGTCAAGGGCGCACTGGACGCCGCCAAGGTGCCGGTGGTGCTGTTCGAAGGCATCAATGCCGGTGACAGCGACTACTCCGCCATCGTCACCAAGCTCAAGTCGCAGGGCGTGGACTTCGTCTACTTCGGCGGCTACCACCCGGAAATGGGCCTGATCATGCGCCAGGCGCGTGAGCAGGGCGTCAAGGCCGTGTTCATGGGCCCCGAAGGCGTGGGCAACAAGGACATCACTGCCATCGCCGGCCCGGCTTCCGAAGGCATGCTGGTGACGCTGCCGGCCGACTTCGCCGCCGATCCGGCCAATGCCGCCCTGGTCAAGGCCTTCGCCGCCGCCAAGCGCGACCCCAACGGCCCGTTCCAGATGCCGGCCTATTCCGGCGTGAAGATCATTGCCGACGCCATCACCGGCGCCAAGTCCACCGATCCGGAAAAGGTCGCGGCCTACATCCACGCCAACAGCTTCAAGACCCCCATCGGCAACGTCGAATACGACAAGAAGGGCGACCTGAAGTCCTTCAAGTTCGTCGTCTTCACCTGGCACAAGGACGCCACCAAGACCGAAGCCAAGTGATTCCCCGCGAATCGTTGGCATGACCGTCTGACCTGACGTCAAACAGCGAAATGCCCCACCGCGAAATTCTCGGATGGGGCATTTCCACTTCTGGACCCTGCACATGAATGAATTGCTCCCTCAACTGACCCAGCAGCTCGTCAACGGGCTTTCGCTGGGCGCGATCTATGCCTTGATCGCCATCGGCTACACCATGGTCTACGGCATCATCGGCATGATCAACTTCGCCCACGGCGAGATCTACATGATCGCCTCCTACGTGGGCCTGGTGACCCTGACCGCCATCGGCGTGCAATCCGGCTACCCCTTGCCGTTGCTGCTGGGCGGTGCGCTGATCGTATCGGTACTGGTCACGGGCCTGTATGGCTGGACCGTGGAACGCGTGGCCTATCGCCCCTTGCGCGGTGGTCCGCGTCTGGTACCGCTGATCTCGGCCATCGGCATGTCCATCTTCCTGCAGAACTACGTACAGATCGGCCAGGGTGCCCGCGACATGTCGGTGCCGGTGCTGATCTCGGGCGCGCTGGAATTCCAGATGGGTAGCGACTTCACGGTCACCGTGCCGTATTCGCGCATGGTCATCGTCGGTGTCACGCTGCTGCTGATGGTGGCGCTCACGCTGTTCATCGCGCGCTCGCGCATGGGTCGCGCCTGCCGCGCCTGCGCCGAGGACATGGGCATGGCCAACCTGCTGGGTATCGACACCAACAAGGTCATTTCCTTCACCTTTGTATTGGGTGCGATGCTGGCCGCAGTGGGCGGTGTGCTCATCGCGCTGACCATCGGCAAGCTCAATCCCTACATCGGCTTCATCGCCGGCATCAAGGCCTTCACGGCGGCGGTGCTGGGTGGTATCGGCAGCATTCCCGGCGCCATGCTGGGTGGCGTCCTGCTGGGCCTGGCCGAGACCTTTGCCGCCGGCTACCTGCCGTCGGAATACAAGGACGTGGTGTCCTTCGGCCTGCTGGTGCTGATCCTGCTGTTCCGTCCCACGGGCCTGTTGGGTAAGCCCGATATCGAAAAGGTCTGAGCGCAGCGCGCCTGACGGACAACGAATTATTCAAGGAGGCGTGATGCCTGAGACTTTCAAGAATGCCGTGGCGGCGGCGCTGGTCACCGCCGTACTGACCATCCCGCTGCTGGGCATGCAGTTGCAGCTGGAAGGTTACCGCGTGGTGCTCAATACCCACTGGACCCCGGTGCTGGTGGCGGTGATCGCCGTGTTCCTGTTCCAGCTGGTCAAGCCGGCGCTGTCGCGCTCGGCCGCCGGCGTGAAGCTGCCGGCCCTGCCGCGCATGCAGCCGCGCCAGCAGCGCGCCGCCGTGATCATCCTGCTGATGGCGGCGCTGATATGGCCGTTCTTCGGTTCGCGTGGCTACGTGGACGTGATGACCCTGGCGCTGATCTACGTGGTGCTCGGCCTGGGCCTGAACATCGTGGTCGGCTTCGCCGGCCTGCTGGACCTGGGCTACGTGGGCTTCTACGCCGTGGGCGCCTATACCTATGCACTGCTGAACCAGTATGTCGGCCTCTCGTTCTGGGAGTGCCTGCCGCTGTCGGCGGCGGCCGCGGCGCTGTTCGGCTTCCTGCTGGGCTTCCCGGTGCTGCGCCTGCGCGGTGACTACCTGGCCATCGTCACGCTGGGCTTCGGCGAGATCATCCGCCTGCTGCTCAACAACATGACCAGCCTGACCGGCGGCCCCGATGGCGTCTCCGGCATCCCCAAGCCCACCGTGTTCGGCCTGGTGATGGCGCGCAATCCCCTGACCGAGGGCGGTACCACCTTCCACCAGGTGTTCGGTCTGTCGTACCAGGGTGGACACATGGTGATCTTCCTGTACTTCCTGGCCTTGCTGATGGTGTTGTTCACCTACCTGGTCACCAGCCGCCTGCTGCGCATGCCCATGGGCCGCGCCTGGGAAGCCCTGCGCGAAGACGAGATCGCCTGCCGCTCGCTGGGCATCAACCCGACCAAGGTCAAGCTCTCGGCCTTCACGCTGGGCGCCGCCTTCGCCGGCCTGGCCGGTTCCTTCTTCGCCGCCCGCCAGGGACTGGTGACACCGGAATCCTTCACCTTCATCGAATCCGCCCTGATCCTGGCCATCGTCGTGCTGGGTGGCATGGGTTCGCAGCTGGGCGTGATCCTGGCCGCCATCCTGCTGACCGTGCTGCCGGAAGTGGCGCGCAGCTTCGCCGAATACCGCATGCTCATCTTCGGTCTGGTGATGGTGCTGATGATGATGTGGCGTCCGCAAGGACTGCTGCCTGCCACCCGTCCGCATGTGGAGCTGCCGCAATGAACCAACCTGTGAACACCATGCTGGAAGTGGCCAACCTGTCGATGCGCTTCGGCGGCCTGCTGGCGGTCGATGGCGTTTCGCTGTCGGTCAAGGAAGGCGAAGTCTTCGCCATCATCGGCCCCAACGGCGCCGGCAAGACCACCGTCTTCAACTGCATCAGCGGCTTCTACCAGCCGACCTCGGGCGAGATCGCGCTCGATGGCGTCTCCATCGCCCGCCGTCCCAGCCACCAGGTGGCACAGCAGGGACTGGTGCGCACCTTTCAGAACATCCGTCTCTTCAAGTCCATGACAGTGGTGGAAAACCTGCTGGTGGCGCAACACCAGCAGGTCAATACCAACCTGCTGGCAGGCCTCTTGAAGACCCCCGGCTACCGCCGTTCCGAGCAGGAGGCGCTGCAACGCGCCGCCTTCTGGCTGGACCAGCTGGGCCTGACGGCGCTGGCCAACCGCGAAGCCGGTACGCTCTCCTACGGCCTGCAGCGCCGGGTGGAAATCGCCCGCTGCATGATCACCCGGCCGCGCCTGCTGCTGTTGGACGAACCCGCCGCCGGCCTGAACCCGCAGGAAAAGCAGGCGCTTTCGCAGCTGATCGACCGTCTGCGTCGCCAACACGGCGTGGCTGTCCTGCTGATCGAACACGACATGAGCCTCATCATGGGCATCTCCGACCGCATCCTCGTCATGGAGCACGGCAAGCCCATCGTCACCGGCACCCCGGACGAGGTGCGCAGCGACGAGCGCGTGATCAAGGCCTACCTGGGAGAAGAATGATGCTGCAGTTTGACAAGGTGCATACCCACTACGGCGCCATCGAGGCGCTGCACGGCGTGTCGCTGAATGTGGAAAAGGGCGAGATCGTCACCCTGATCGGCGCTAACGGGGCCGGCAAGACCACGCTGCTGATGACGCTATGCGGACGTCCGCGTGCCTCCAGCGGCCGCGTGCTCTTCGAGGGGCAGGACATCACCGCATTGCCGACCCACGAGATCATGCGCGGTGGCCTGGCGATCTCGCCGGAAGGCCGGCGCGTCTTCCCCAGCCTGACCGTGCTGGAAAACCTCAAGATGGGCGCCTTCTTCGCCAGCAACGAGGTCATCGAAGAGGGCATCGCGTATGTCTTCGGCCTGTTCCCGCGCCTGAAGGAACGTGCCGCCCAGCGCGCCGGCACCATGTCCGGTGGCGAGCAGCAGATGCTGGCCATCGGCCGTGCGCTGATGAGCAAGCCGCGCCTGCTGTTGCTGGACGAGCCCACGCTGGGCCTGGCACCGCTGGTGATCGCGCAGATCTTCGAGATCATCCGCACCATCCGCGCAAGCGGCGTGACGGTGTTCCTGGTCGAGCAGAACGCCAACAAGGCGCTGGGTGTGGCCGATCGCGGCTATGTGCTGGAGAACGGTCACGTGGTCATGTCCGACACCGGCGCCAACCTGCTGGCCAACAGCGACGTGCGCAAGGCGTATCTGGGACACGGTTGATCCCCTTGCAGCGCTTGCGGATGACGGCCCGGTCGCTCTCAGACCGGGCCGTTTTTTTTCGCGCTACAAGAGCGGCCAGCCGGGCTGACATGTCATACCAGATGATGACCCGTACCTGGCAGTGTGCAGATGCAGCCGGTTTTTAGGACAGGTGTGCATGCAGCCGTCTGCTGTAAGTGACATTTGGGATTGTTTCAGGCTATTCTCGATATTCAATGAGGAAAAGCATGAAAATGATTTCGCAGGATCTGAAGAAACTGGGCATGGGCAGCTTGCTGTTGGCCAGTGCCTGGCTTTTTCCGGCAGCGGCGCATGCCGACCGGTTGGCCGACATTCAGGCACGTGGCACCCTGGTCTGTGCCACGCTGGCCAATAACGAGCCACTGGGCTATCCCGATCCGCAGAGCCGGCAGGTGGTCGGCTTCGATGTCGACATGTGCGCGGCGGTGGCGCGCAAGCTGGGCGTGCAGATGCAACAGAAGAGCGTGACCGTGGAAGCGCGCCTGCCGGCGCTGATCCATGGCGAGGCCGACCTGGTCTCGGCGGCGCTGGGTTACACCCGGGAACGGGCGCACCAGATCGATTTCACCGCATCCCATTATCAGAACCCGATCAAGCTGATCGTGCAATCCGATTCGGGCCTGAATCTGGTCACCGACCTGGCCGACAAGCGCATCAGCGCCAATCGCAGCTCCACCCCGGAACAGGCAGCGCGACGCGTGCTGCCCAGGGCCACCGTGCTGACCTTTGTCGATACGCCGCAAGCCTTCCTGGCGCTGGCGCAGGGCAAGGTGGATGCACTGGCCATTTCCATGCCTTCGGGGGTGCGCTTCGTCAACGAATCCACCGGACGCTTCCGCTTCGTGGAAGGAGCACTGGCCTGGGAGCCCACCGCGCTGGGCGTCAAGAAGGGCGAGCGCCGGTTGCTGGCCGCCGTCAACCAGGGTTTGGCAGAGATGGAAAAAGAGGGCGAGATCGATGCGCTCTGGAGCCGCTGGTTCGGTCCCAAGACCAAGTTCAACATCCCCCGCGACAAGAAGCTCACGCCCATTGCCAGCCTGCGCTAGCCGCCGTTGGTGTAAGGAAGAAACGATGCCACGGCATCGTTTTTTTTATCCGTCGCCGACCGTGGCCTGGGCGGGTGGCGCCGATTATGCTGATTGTGTCGCTTGTGCCGCCAGTGTTGCCAGTGCCATCTGCGCAGCGGCTTCATCGAAGATATCCGCACTCGGCGTCTGATAGACCTGTGGCGATGCGCCCAGTCGTGCCGACAATTCCTGCGCCATCTGCAGCAGCGTGGCGCGCATGGCTCCGCTGGCGGCCGGATCGAAACGCAGGGTCAGGCCGAAGATGGTCAGCGAACCCACCAGCGCGTTGCCAGGACCGAACACCGGGGCCGACATCGATGACGACAGTGGATTGTTGATCCCCACCGAAATACAGACATAGCGCCCACCCGAACGCGCTGCATTGCCCGGCACCGAGAAGAAGCGCAGTACCTGCGCACTGGAGGTCTGGTCAATGGGGAAGAGGCTGCCCGCCTTGACGGTGGCCTTCACCGAGGCCGGTGTCTCGGCCGCATACAGGCATAGCCGCTGCTCCTGCTGGCGAATGTAGAAGGCGGTGCTTTCGCCGGTCTCGCGCACCAGCTTTTCCAGCGTGGGCATGATGAAGTCGGCATAGTCGAACCGGGCCTCGAAGGCCTTGCCCAGCTGGTAGGCGCGCGGCCCCAGCTGGTAGGAGTTGTCGGCCCGCTGCACCACATACCCCGCCTTGATGAAGGACATCAGGTAGCGGTGGATCACACTCTTGAACAAT
This sequence comes from Herbaspirillum sp. AP02, assembly GCF_015767275.1. Taxonomy (GTDB): domain Bacteria; phylum Pseudomonadota; class Gammaproteobacteria; order Burkholderiales; family Burkholderiaceae_D; genus Herbaspirillum. Next base: position 1,076,825 of record NZ_JADWMY010000001.1, on the reverse strand, counting down.
CCGGTACGGGCTTCCAGCTCGGTCAGGCCGAACGGCTCGGGGGCCTCGATGAAGGCACTCAGGATGGCCAGGCTGCGTTCGGCACCCAGCACGGTACGGTCGGGCGCCGCATCCTTTTTGTCGGGCTCATTCTCTTTTTTCATAAATCGACTTCGAATTTCGGAATGGGGCGAGGTTATCACCTTTTTCGATTGGCGCATCGCACCAAAAAAACTCTTCGACAGCGTTTTTTTGCACCGTCGCCGGGAGTCTGCACGCCCCTTTCAGGGTTTTTTGCACCGCCGCGATGCAAGTGCTAAGTGACTGAAATATAAGGACAAATTGTGCTTGTTTAAAAATCATAATGCAATTATGATTTATTTCATCGATGTTCGTTGTTCAACCTGGGAAAGGATAGAAAATGACTTTGGGGCGCTTAAACAAGACCTGTATGGCAATCGCGGCGGCGGCCGTTTCGCTGATGTTTTCGACGGCCGCGCACGCTGACCGGCTGGCCGATATCAAGGCACGCGGCACCCTGGTGTGCGCCACGCTGACCAGCAGCGAGCCCTTGGGCTTTCCCGATCCGGCCACGCGCCAGGTGGTCGGCTTCGATGTCGACATGTGCAATGCGGTCGCCAAGCAGCTGGGCGTGAAGCTGGAACACAAGGGGGTCTCGGTGGAGGCCCGCATTCCGGAGCTGACGCTGGGCCGGGTGGATCTGGTGGTGGCGGCGCTGGGCTATACCAAGGAGCGCGCCCAGCAGATCGATTTCACCGCCGCGCACTATCAGACCCCGATCAAGCTGATCGCCCACAGCAATGGCGGCTTCAACAAGATCGAGGACCTGGCCGAAAAGCGCATCAGCGCCAACAAAGGTTCCACCCCTGAGCTGTATGCCCGCCGTGTGCTGCCCAAGGCCACCATCCTGACCTTCCAGGACACCCCGGCGGCCTTCCTGGCACTGGCCCAGAACAAGGTGCAGGGACTGGCGCTGTCGCAGCCTTCGGGCATCCGCTTCGTCAACGAATCCGAGGGCAAGTACAAGTTCCTCAATGGCGAGCTGGCCTGGGAGCCGACCGCCATGGGCGTGAAGAAGGATGAGCCGGCGCTGCTGGCCGCCGTCAACGACGCCCTGGAAAAGCTGGAAAAGAGTGGCGAGACCGATGCCCTCTGGAATAAGTGGTTCGGCCCCACTACCAAGTTCAACATCCCGCGCGAGAAGAAGCTCACGCCGATCTCGGCCTTCCAGTAAGCCCTTCAGTCAAGCCGTCGTTCCCGCCGCATCAAGGATCCCGCGCACCGGCCCGGCCGGTGCGTGCGGGACCGGCTTACCCTTCGCTTGGCGATTTTCCTGCGCCAGGCTGTTCTAGCAAGGAAGCGCTCACATGCTCAATCTTGATTTCGGCGCGGTGCTGCATGGCCAGTACCTGGACTGGCTCATCGGCGGCGCCTTCACCACGCTGTGGCTGTTCGCCGCGGCCTGGGTCTGCGCTTTTCTGCTGGCGGTGCTGCTGGTCAGCCTGCGCACTCTTGCGCTGCCACCGCTGGAGTGGCTCATCGCCGGCTACGTCAACTACCACCGCAATGTGCCGGGGCTGGTGCAGATCTTCGTCTGGTATTTCGGCATCCCCGAGCTGCTGCCAGCCTCCATCACCGACTTCATCAACAACCACAACGGTGAATTCATCTTCGCCCTGATCGCGCTGTCCCTCAACAGTGCGGCCTATATGTCGGAAGACCTGCGCAGCGGTATGCGCTCGGTGGCGGCCACGCAGATGGAAGCGGCCCGCGCGCTGGGCCTGTCCTACCTGCAATCGATGCGCGACGTGCTCTTGCCGCAGGCCATCCGCATCTCGATACCGCCGCTGGTGAACCAGTCGCTGTCGCTGTTCAAGTCCACCAGCCTGGCCATGGCCATCGGCGTGGCCGAGATGACCTACTCCAGCCGTCAGATCGAAAACGAAACCTACCGCACCTTCGAAACCTTCGCCCTGGCATCGGCCTTCTACCTGCTGATGTCGTGGTCGATCATGGCCGCCGGCGCCTGGTACAACGGCCGCCATCTGAAAGTGAAGGGGCGCTGACATGCACACCATCCTCGATATCCTCGGCATCCTCCACACCTACGGCCTGCAGCTGCTGATCGGCGAATTCCCGCATGGTCCGCTGGGCGGCCTGGCCCTGACGTTGATCCTGGCCGTCAGCGGACTGGTCTGTGCCTTCCCGCTGGCGGTGCTGTTCGGCATCGCCCGTACCAGCAGCGTGCGCTGGGTGGCCTGGCCGGCCGGTGCCATCGTGCATACCCTGCGCGGCTTGCCGGTGCTGATGCTGATCTTCTGGGCCTACTTCATCGTGCCGCTGCTGACCGGCAAGTCCATCTCCGGCACGACCACGGTGATCTGTGCGCTGGTGGCCTATGAGACCGCCTTCCTGGGCGAGGTCATCAAGGCCGGCATCCAGGCCATCCCGCAGGGGCAGGTCGAGGCCTCGCGCTCGTTGGGCATGAGCTACTTCACCACGCTGCGCGAGGTGGTGCTGCCGCAGGCGCTGTTCAACATGATCCCCAGCATCCTCAACCAGCTGATCTCGCTGATCAAGAACACCTCGCTGGCCTACATCATCAGCGTCAACGAACTCACCTATGCGGCCTACCAGGTCAATGCGCAACTGCTGACCAAGCCCTTCCAGGTGTACTTCCTGCTGGCCATGACCTATTTCGTGCTGTGCTACCTGCTCAGCTCGTTGGTGGGCCTGGCCGAGCGCCGCATCAAGCAAAAACGTCAATTCAGGAGTCTCTGATGATCCGATTCAACAATGTGAACAAGTGGTACGGCGACTACCACGCCCTGCGCGGCGTCAACGAAGAAATCAAGCGCGGCGAAGTGGTCATCGTCTGCGGCCCCTCGGGCTCGGGCAAGTCGACCCTGATCCGCACCATCAACCGGCTCGAACCCATCAACGACGGTCACATCTACGTGGACGGGCAGGACGTGCACGGCAACGGGGTCGATATCAACCGCCTGCGCAGCCGCATCGGCTTCGTGTTCCAGTCCTTCAACCTGTTCCCGCACATGAGCGTGGAGCGCAATGTGATGCTGGCCACCATGCGGGTGTTGAAACTGTCCGAGAAAGCCGCCCGCGACAGCGCCATGGCCCTGCTGGAGAAGGTGGGCCTGGCCGGCAAGGCGCAGTCCTATCCCGGCCAGCTCTCGGGCGGCCAGCAGCAGCGTGTGGCGATTGCCCGCGCCCTGGCCATGAAGCCGCCGGTGATGCTGTTCGACGAGCCGACCTCGGCACTGGACCCGGAGATGGTGGGCGAGGTGCTGCAGGTGATGAAGCAGCTGGCCGCCGAGGGCATGACCATGGTGTGCGTCACCCACGAGATGGGCTTTGCCCGCGAAGTGGCCGACCGCCTCATCTTCATGGCCGATGGCCAGGTACTGGAGCGTGCCACCCCGCAGGACTTCTTCGAGCGGCCACAGCATGAACGCGCCCGCAAGTTCGTGGCCGACATCCGCCACGCCTGATTGCACCATCCCCAAGATTTCCCGGAGTTCCGGGATCAACAAGACGAGACCACCATGGCATTCATTTCCGATTCCCTCTCCCGCATCAAGGCTTCAGCCACCATCGCCGTCACCCAGAAGGCGCGCGAACTGGCCGCCCAGGGCCGCAACGTGATCGCCCTCAGTTCGGGCCAGCCCGACTTCGACACCCCCGACAACATCAAGCAGGCCGCCTACGCCGCCATCGCCCGGGGCGAGACCCGCTATACGGCGGTGGCCGGCATCACCGAACTGCGCGAGGCAGTGGTCGCCAAGTTCAAGCGCGAGAACCAGCTCGACTACAGCGTGGCCCAGACCATCGTCTCCAACGGCGGCAAGCAGGTCATCGCCAACGCCCTGATGGCCACCATCAACGCCGGCGACGAGGTGATCGTGCCGGCTCCTTACTGGGTGTCCTATCCCGAACTGGTGGCCCTGTGCGGCGGCCACGTGGTGTACGCCAAGACCACCCGCGAAGCCGGCTACAAGCTGCGCCCGGAAGCGCTGGAGGCTGCCATCACCCCGCGCACCAAGTGGCTGATGTTCAACTCGCCCTGCAACCCCAGCGGCGCGGCCTACACCCGTGCCGAGATCAGCGCCCTGGCCGAGGTGCTCAAGCGCCATCCGCAGGTCTGGATCCTCTCCGACGACATCTACGAACACCTGACCTACGGCGACTTCGAATTCACCACCCCGGCCCAGATCGCGCCCGAACTCTACGAGCGCACCCTGACCATGAACGGCGTCTCCAAGGCCTATGCCATGACCGGCTGGCGCATCGGCTATGCGGCCGGTCCGCTGGCATTGATCAAGGCCATGGAAAAGATCCAGGGCCAACTGACCTCGGGCGCCAGCTCGGTCTCGCAATGGGCCGCGCTGGAGGCCCTGAACGGTCCCCAGGATTACATCCATGAAAGCCGCAAGGTATTCCAGGGCCGTCGCGACCTGGTGGTGTCGCTGCTGAACCAGGCCGAGGGTCTGGATTGCCCGGTGCCGGAAGGCGCCTTCTATGTCTTCCCCTCCTGCGAACGCGTGATCGGCAAGCGTACCGAAGACGGCCAGGTCATCGGCAGTGACGAGGACTTCGTCTCGGCCCTGCTGCAGGCCGAGGGTGTGGCCCTGGTGCATGGCAGCGCCTTCGGCCAGGGGCCGAACTTCCGTCTGTCCTATGCCGATTCCACCGAGCGCCTGCGCGAGGCTTGCGTGCGCGTCCAGCGCTTCTGCGCAGGCTTGCGCTGAATCTTTCACTTTTTATTCTTGCAGGGAGAACACCATGTCAGCAGGATTCCGCATTCTTGAGCGCGTGCGCAAGGTCAGCGCGCAGGACGTCAAGAACTTCGCCGCCATCCCGGTGGCCAACATCAGCGATTCGATGGCACGCATGACCGCCGCCGGTGCGCGCCTGCGGCCACTGCATCGCGGCGGCAAGCTGGCCGGCGCGGCCATCACGGTGAAGTCGCGCCCGGGGGATAACCTGATGGTGCACAAGGCCCTGGACCTGGCCGAGCCAGGCGACATCGTAGTGGTCGATGCCGGGGGCGACCTGTCCAATGCCATCATCGGCGAGCTGATGGTGGCGCACGCCATCCAGCGTGGCCTGGGCGGCATCGTCATCTACGGCGCGGTGCGCGACCTGGACGCCATCCAGGGCGGCAGCTTCCCGGTGTTCGCTGCCGGTGTCACGCATCGCGGTCCCTACAAGGATGGCCCGGGCGAGATCAATGTCCCCATCGCCATCGACGGCATGGTGATTGCCCCGGGCGACCTGCTCGTGGGCGACTACGATGGCCTGCTGTGCGTGGGCTATGACGACATCGCTGCCGTCTATGCGGCGGCGAAGGCGAAGAATGATGCCGAGGTGGCGCAGATGGCTGCCATCCAGGCTGGCACCAGCGACCGCGGCTGGATCGATGCGAGCCTGAAGCGACTGGGCTGCGAACAGCCTGCCCAGGCGGTGCCGCGCCATGGCTGATGCCGCCGCCTCGCCGCACCTGCAGGTACGGCCGGACTGGCTAGCCCTGATGCAGGAAGCGGCGCTGGAGCCGGAATTGCCCATCATCGATGCCCACCACCACCTGTGGGATCGTGTCGGCAACCGCTACCTGTTCGGGGAGTGGATGGCCGATCTGTCCAGCGGTCATCGCGTCACCGAGACGGTGTTCGTGCAATGCCGCTCGATGTACCGACAGGAGGGGCCGCAGGCCATGCAGCCGGTGGGTGAGGTGGAGTTCATCAACGGCGTGGCGGCGCAATCGGCCAGCGGCCTGTATGGGCCGGTGCGCGCCTGTGCGGCCATCGTCGGCTTTGCCGACCTGATGCTCGGCGCCGAAGTGCAAGCGGTGCTGGAAGCGCTGCAGCAGGCCGGCAACGGCCGCCTGCGCGGTATCCGCAATACCACGGCCTGGCATGCCGATCCGTCCATCCGTAGCAATCCGCAGCCGCCACCGCCCGGCCTGCTGGCGCAGGACAGGTTCCGCACCGGTGCGCGCCTGCTGGCGCGCTACGATCTGTCGCTGGACATCTGGGCCTATCACACCCAGCTGGATGAAGTGCTGGCGCTGGCCCAGGCTTGCCCGGATACCCGTTTCGTCCTGGATCACTGCGGCGGCCCGCTGGGCGCCGGCCCCTACGCCGACCAGCGCGAGACAGCACGGCGCGAGTGGGAGCGCGGCATGCGCGCCATCGCCGCCTTGCCCAATGTCTGGCTCAAGCTGGGTGGCCTGGGCATGCCCGTGGGCGGCTGGGATTTCCATCGGCAGGCCGTACCTCCGGATTCGATTCAACTGGCCCAGGCCTGGCGGCCCTATATCGACACCTGCATCGATCTCTTCGGTCCGCAGCGCTGCATGTTCGAGAGCAATTTCCCGGTGGACAAGGGCATGTTCGGCTACGTCAGCCTGTGGAATGCATTCAAGCGGCTGACCGTGGACTTGTCCGCGCCCGAGCGCACTGCGCTCTTCAGTGCTACCGCCCGGGAGGTCTACCGCATGCAGGAGGCAGGGCGGTGATAGCATAACGCCCTCGTTTGGACGCCCCCGGCGTCCCTGGTTCATCTCAAGCCTTGAAAGCAGATAGTGCAAGTACAGACCCGCAGCGGTGTCCCGCATGACGCCGACGGCCTGCCGCCCCGGCAGCGCTTCCTCGCCATCGCCACCGTAGTGCTGGGCATCACCATTGCGGTCCTGGACGGTTCCATCGCCAACCTGGCGCTGCCGTCCATGGCGGCCGACCTCAAGGCCAGCGATGCCGATGCCATCTGGGTCATCAACAGCTACCAGATCGCCATGGCGGTGTGCCTGCTGCCACTGGCTTCGCTGGGGGAGGTGGTGGGCTACCGGCGCGTCTATCTGGGCGGGCTGCTCCTCTTTACGCTGGCCTCGCTGGCCTGTGCCGCCAGCAATGACATGCTGCAGCTGAGCCTGGCGCGGGTGCTGCAGGGGCTGGGCGCGGCCGGCATCCTGTCGGTCAATACCGCGTTGATCCGTTTCATCTACCCGGCGCGCCTGCTGGGCCGCGCCATTGGCTACAACGCCCTGGTGGCCGGGACCGGCAATGCCCTGGGCCCGACCGTGGCCGGCTTCATCCTGCACCTGGCGTCCTGGCACTGGCTGTTCCTGATCAATATCCCGCTTGGACTGGTGGCGCTCCTGGTGGGTAGCAAGGCGCTGCCTACCAACCCGCTGGCGGCACGTCGCTTCGACCGGCAGAGCGCGCTCCTGTGCATGTGCTTCATCGGCTTGCTGCTCTATACCATCGATGCGGTCGGCCACCTGCAGGGCGTCTGGGTGGTGGCCGGTTGCGCCGTACTGACCGCGCTGAGCCTGTTCCTGCTGCTCAAGCTGCAGTCGACCAGCGCCCCCATGCTGCCACTGGACCTGTTGCGCATTCCCTTGTTTGCGCTCTCCATCGGTACCTCCTTCTGTTCCTTTGCGGCGCAGATGGCGGTGTTCGTGATGCTGCCTTTCATGTTGCAGAACTACCTGGGCATCAGCGCCGCCCGTGCCGGGCTGTTGCTGACGGCATGGCCGATTGCGGTGGCCCTGACCGGGGTGGTGGCGGGCAAGCTGTCGGACCGCATTGCGGCCGGCTTGCTGGGCGGGATCGGGCTGGCCGTGATGTGCCTGGGCCTGCTGTCGCTGCTGACGATCGACCACGGCACGCCGGACGGCCTGATGGCGCTGCAGTTCGCGGTGTGCGGGTTCGGCTTCGGGCTGTTCCAGTCGCCCAACAACCGCACCATGATCAGCGCCGCCCCGCGTGAACGCACCGGGGGCGCCAGCGGCATGCTGGGCACGGCGCGCCTGACCGGGCAGACCGTCGGCGCCTCGGTGGTGGCTCTGCTGTTGGGGTGGTCGGACGCACCGTATGCGCTGGTGCTGTGGTGCGCCGCCGGGCTGGCCGCGGCGGCGTGTGCGGTCAGCCTGTCACGGCTGCGCTATTGAGCAATACGGGGAAGGGCGCGGCTCAGGCGGCTGCAGCCTGGGCTTCGCTCTGGGCGTGATGGTGTGCCGCGTGGGCCGCGACCGACAGGGCCATGCTGAGGTAATTCTCGCTGCGCATGCGTTGGCGCGCCTGTTGCTGCTCCAGCACGAACAGCTGCTGGTAGAGGGTGCGGATCTGCTGCTGTAGCAACTGGCGTTGCTGCTTGCCGTCGCGATTGGCCGGGAAGCGTGCCAGTGACTGTGCCTGCTGTTGCAGGATCAGGATGCGATGGCTCAGTTGCTCGATCAGTTCTGCGGGGTCATGGTCCAGCGTGTCTGCACGGACGGCCTGGCGGGCTTCGGCAGTTTTTTCTTGTTCATACGCGACGTTCATGCGAACTCCAGCCCCGGTCGAGGCGCCAGTCTTGCAGGTTCAGGCGGGTTTGCCTTTGGATACTGTTACGGCAGCTTCCCGCAAAGCTTGAGTCGCACAAGGTAAAAAAACCAAAAGGCGCAGGCCCGCGAGGGCGCTGCGCCTTGCTTGCAGGGCCGGGCCGGCAGCGATGCCGGCTTGCCCGTCAGATCACGCCGCGGCGCATCTGGTCCAGTTCGATGGATTCGAAGAGGGCCTTGAAATTGCCCTCGCCGAAGCCGTCGTTGCCCTTGCGCTGGATGATTTCATAGAACACCGGGCCGATCAGGTTCTGGGTGAAGATCTGCAGCAGCAGGCCTTGGCCGGCGGTGGGCGCGCCGTCGATCAGGATCTTCAGTTCGCGCAGGGCGGCCAGGTCTTCGCCATGGCCGGGAATGCGGCGTTCCACCAGGTCGTAATAGGTGGCGATGGTGTCCTGCAGGGGGACGCCGCGGGTGTGCAGGTCGCGCACGGTCTGGTAGATGTCATCGGTCCCCAGGGCGATGTGCTGGATGCCTTCGCCGTTGTACTGCTTGATGAATTCCTCGATCTGCGACTTGTCGTCCGCGCTCTCGTTGATGGGGATGCGGATCTTGCCGCACGGGCTGGTCATGGCGCGCGAGCGCAGGCCGGTGACCTTGCCCTCGATGTCGAAATACTTGATCTCGCGGAAGTTGAACAGCCGCGTATAGAACGATGACCAGGTATCCATCGCGCCACGCATGACGTTGTGGGTCAGGTGGTCGATATAGGTCAGGCCCACGCCCTTGGGATTGCGCTCCACGCCGGGGAAGAACTGGAAATCGACGTCATAGATGGAGCCATTGTCGCCATAGCGGTCCACCAGATACAGCAGCGAGCCGCCGATGCCGCGGATGGCCGGGATGTTGAGCTCCATCGGCCCCAGGCGGGCTTCCACGCCTTCGGCGCCCAGTTCCAGCGCGCGTTTGTAGACGAAGGCCGCATCCTTGACGCGGAAGGCCATGGCATTCACCGAGGCCCCATGCACCTGGGCGAAGGCGGCGGCGTTGCTGTCGGGTTCACCGTTGAGGATGAAGTTGATCTGGCCCTGGCGATACAGGGTCACGTTCTTGGAACGGTGACGCGCCACGGCGATAAAGCCCATCAGTTCCAGTACGCCGGCAATGGCGGCCGGGTCGGCGGCGGTATATTCGACGAACTCGAAGCCGTCGGTCCCCATGGGGTTGTCGAACAGGTCCGTGCTGGCGGGGGCGAATTGGCTGATTTGGCTGTCTGCGTGGCCCATCTGTGTCTCCTCGGATTGGAAAGGCCGGCAAGCCCGGCCCATGAGAGGAGTTTATTGCGTCATCACTGCAATTTGTGATTGTTTTTTGCGCAAATTAGGGGGTAATATGCACAAATAAATCTTAAATAAGAAAATTGGAGAGATAAATGAGCATCATCAATGTGGATCGCTACGATCTGGCCTTGCTGACCGAGCTGCAGCGTGACGGACATATTACCAATAGTGCACTGGGTCTGAAAGTTCACTTGTCCACCTCCCAGATCAGTCGTCGCGTGCAGCGCCTGGAAGAAGCCCACGTCATCGAACGCTACACCGCCGTGCTGGACCCGGCAGTGGTTGGCCTGGGCGTGACGGCCTTCACCACCGTCACCCTGGATCGCCAGGGCGAAACCCGGGGCGAGCTGTTCGAAAAAGCCGTGGAAACGATGCCAGAGGTCACCGAGTGCTTCTCCGTTACGGGGGAGGGCGATTATATCCTGCGCATCGTGGCCCCCGACCTGGCGGCGTTTTCCGAATTCATGATGAGCCGCCTGTTGCGCCTGCCCGGCGTGACCAACGTCAAATCCAACATCACCCTCAAGAAGGTCAAGCAATCGCACGAACTGCCGCTGGAACACGTCATGCAGCCGGTGAAGTCGCGCCAGCGCATTCGCTTCTCCCAGTGAGAAAGTGAACGCAAAGGGTGGGGCGGCCTGCGAATTCAAAAGCAAGCGCCCGAGTGCGACGCCGGCAGGGGGCGCCTAGAATCATCCTGACCCGATAGCAGGAGCCCCCCATGCCGAGTTTGACCTCCCCGATGATTTCCACGCCCACTCTGCCTACTCCGGATGTGACCAGCGCGTCCGCTGACCCGTCCCCCGTCGACCAGCAGCGCTGGCAGGCCGTGCAGCGCCGCGACCCGGCCTGCGATGGCTTGTTCTGGTATTCGGTCAAGAGCACGGGCGTCTACTGCAAGCCCTCCTGCGGTGCACGCACGCCCTTGCGCAAGAACGTGGCCTTCCACGCCAGTTGCGCGGCCGCCGAGGCCGCCGGTTTTCGCCCTTGCAAGCGCTGCCGGCCCGACCTGCCGCCGTTGCAGGAACGTCAGGCCGAAGCCATCGCCCAGGCCTGCCGCCTGATCGACGCTGCCGAGCAGGCGCCCGCCACCGTGGACCTGGCCCAGGCCGTGGGCTTGAGCCGCTTTCATTTTCATCGGCTCTTCAAGGTCCACACCGGCCTGACCCCCAAGGCCTATGGCGATGCCAGGCGGGCGCAGCGCCTGCGCCAGCAATTGGCCTCACGCGCCAGCGTGACCGAGGCCTTCTACGAAGCCGGCTTCAATTCCAGCGGTGGCTTCTATGCCCACCGCAATGCCGACCTGGGCATGAAGCCGGCGGCCTACCGACACGGCGGCCGTGGCGAGAAAATCCGGTTCGCGGTCGCCCAATGCTGGCTGGGCGCCTTGCTGGTGGCGGCCACCGAGCAGGGCATCTGTGCCGTCACCCTGGGCGAGGATGCCGACGCGCTGGTGCAGCAACTGCAGGACCGTTTTTCCCAGGCCGAACTGGCGCCCGGCGACGCCGCCTTCGAGCAGACGCTGGCACAGGTGCTGGCCGCCCTGGATGACCCGCAGCGCGGCGCCGCCCTGCCGCTGGATGTACGTGGCACAGCCTTCCAGCAGCGCGTGTGGCGGGCCCTGCGCGAGATACCGCCGGGAGTGACCCTGAGCTATGCCGAACTGGCCACCCGTATCGGCCAGCCGGCGGCGGTGAGGGCAGTGGCCAGCGCCTGCGCGCGCAACGAGATCGCCTTGCTGATTCCTTGTCATCGCATCGTGCGTCAGGACGGTTCGCCTTCCGGATACCGCTGGGGCATCGAGCGCAAAGCGGCCTTGCTGGCGCGTGAGGCGGTGGCGCGCCAGCAGCCCGCAGCGGCCAGTGCCGAGCCTGCCTGAAGGCGAAGGCAGAGGCGGCTACAATGGCCGTTACTTCATATTGCAGGAGTCGTGCATGCATGTTCTCGGCAAGGCCGGCCTCGCCCTCACGGGGGCGGTCCTGGTCCTGGGTGGCCTGATCGCCTGTTCGCCGCTGACGGCCATCAACGCCGTCACCCCCAGCTCGGGTTACATCAAGACCGAAGGCGTGGCCTACGCCGGCAGCGACAATCCGCGCCAAAAGCTGGACATCTACCGGCTGGCCGCCGCGACCGATGTGACCCACGCCGGACCGGGCTTGCCGGTGGTGGTCTTTTTCTACGGTGGCAGCTGGAACGAAGGCAGCCGCAAGGACTATGCCTTCGTCGGTGAAGCCTTGAGCTCACGCGGCATCATCGCCGTGCTGCCGGATTACCGCGTCTATCCCGAAGTGCGCTATCCGGATTTCCTCAAGGACAGCGCCCAGGCCCTGGCCTGGACCCTGCGCTCGCTGCGCGAACTGGGCGGCGATCCGCAACGGGTCTTCGTCATGGGACATAGCGCCGGCGCCTACAACGCGGCCATGCTGGCGCTGGATGCACGCTGGCTGCGCCAGGCCGGCGCCTCGCCGGAGGCCCTGCGCGGGTGGATCGGCCTGGCCGGGCCGTACGACTTCCTGCCCATCGAAAACCCGGACGTCAAGCCAGTCTTCTTCGCTCCCGACTCGCCGCCAGATTCGCAACCGGTGCGCCACGTCCAGGCCGGTGCGCCCCCCGCTTTGCTGATCGCCTCCCACAAGGACAAGCTGGTGTCGGCCACCCGCAATACGGCCGGGCTGGCCGCCCTGCTGCGCGCACAGCAGGTGGCGGTGGAGGAACATTACTTCGACAACACGTCGCACGCCTCGCTGGTGGGCAGCCTGGCCCGGCCGCTGCGCTTTTTGGCACCCACGCTGGAGACGGTCGCCGAGTTCATCGCCGCGCCACCCCCGCGCACCAAGGCCGCGCCGTGACCGGTGACCTCTTCGCTGCGCTGCCCCGCGAGCCGGCCATCGACCCCATCGCAGAAGGCGCGACCTTGCTGCGTGCCTTCGTCAGCGACGAGGAGGCTGCGACGCTGGTGGCTGCCATCGATACGGTGCTGGCCCAATCGCCCCTGCGCAACATGCAGACGCCGGGCGGTTTTCGCATGTCGGTGGCGATGAGCAATTGTGGGCAGTTCGGCTGGGTCACTGACCGCCGTGGCTATCGCTACCAGACGCTGGACCCGGTGACCGGGCAGGACTGGCCCGAGATGCCTGCGGCATTCGTCGCACTGGCACAGCGGGCGGCCGAGGCGGGCGGGTTTGCTCCCTTCGTGCCGGACGCCTGCCTGGTCAACCGCTACGACCCCGGCGCCCGCATGTCGCTGCACCAGGACCGTAACGAAGAAGACATGGAACAGCCCATCGTCTCGGTCTCGCTCGGCTTGCCGGCGACCTTCCTCTTTGGCGGCATGGAGCGCAGCGACAAGCCGCAACGCATGCGGCTGGAGAGTGGGGATGTGGTGGTCTGGGGCGGCCCGGCGCGGCTGGCCTTTCATGGCGTGGATGTGCTGCGCGACGGCGAGCATGCGCTTACCGGCCGCTGCCGTTATAACCTGACCTTCCGCCGCGCCCGCTGAGGGCGGTGCTCAGGCCTGCGCGGCGTGTGCGCCAGCGTGTGGCGCCTTGCGTGCCGCCGTGCTCGCCCGGCGGCCGTTCTTGCGCGCCGGCCGGCGTGCAGGGGGCGCATCGGCTTCGTGCAGACGCTGTTGCAGCAGTGCCAGCACCGCTGCCTCTTCCGGCGACAGCGCGTGCAACTCCTGCACCAGTTCGGCCTGCACCCGCTTTTCCAGTCGCTCGGCGAAACTGCCATCGAGATAGCTCTCGATCACCGCCGGGTGCACATAGCATTTACGGCAGATGGAGGGCGTATTGCCCAGCCGGCGTGCCACGTTCTCGATGGCGCGCACCACGTTCTGCTTGGCCTGGGCCTGCGAGTCCACCTGTTCGAAAGCCTGCAACGCCAGCGTGGCCAGCACCGTGCCGGCCCAGGTGCGGAAATCCTTGGCGCTGAAATCCTCGCCCGCCGCCTCGCGCAGATAGGCATTGACGTCGCCGGAGTCGATGCAATGCCGCTGCCCCTCGTCATCCACATACTGGAATAGCTCCTGCCCCGGTAACTCGCGCATCTTGCGGATGATGCGCGCCACATAGGGATCATGCAGCTTGATGTCATGCTGCACTCCGCTCTTGCCACGGAAGTGGAACAGCACATCGCTGCCATCCACCCGCACGTGGCGATGCTGTAGCGTAGTCAGTCCGAAGGACTTGTTCTGGCGGGCATATTCGTCATTGCCCACCCGCATGAAGGTGCTCTGCAGCAGGTGCACCACCGCCGCCAATACCTTCTGCCGATGCAGGCCGGGCCGCTGCAGGTCCTGCTCCACCACCTTGCGGATGGTGGGCAGGGCGCGGGCGAAGCTGATCATGCGCAGGTATTTGGCATCGTCGCGCACCAGGCGCCAGCGGGCGTGATAGCGGTACTGCTTGCGTCCCCGCGCATCGCGCCCGGTGGCCTGGATATGGCCGTTGTGATGGGGGCTGATCCACACTTCTTCCCAGGCCGGTGGAATGGCCAGCGACTTCAAGCGCACCAGCTCCTGGGCATCGCGGATCAGTTCGCCCCGGGCATCATGATAGGCAAAGCCCTTGCCATGGCGGCTGCGGCGTATGCCCGGCATCTCGTCGTTGACGTAGCGCAGCTGGTTGGCGCGGGCGATGACGACAGCCTCGTCCTGAGGACGGGCATCGGCGGGGGGCGCGGCATTGCGGTGCATGATGGTCTCCTCGGACGCAGGGCCGGGACATCCGGCAATGGTCCATGGCGGCCATTATTGAGCAAGCCGCGCCGATGGGCAGTCAGCCATTGGCCGGGGATGGTGTGGGACTTTTCCCGCACGCCCTGGCCAGACTCAGAACGACCACTGCAGGCTGAAGCCGCCGGTCAGCGCGGCCGTGGCAAAGCCGTCCGGCCTGGCCAACGGGGTGGCCAGCGATATCTCGTAGCTCATCTTCGCCAGGCTGCCGCGCAAGCCCAGCGCCGCACCGGTGAGCCGGCGCCCGGTCAGGTACTGCGTCATCGGCCCGGCGACCGCACCGGTATCGACCCCCGCAAACAGTTCTTGTCCGCTGTCTCCCAAGGCCAGTGCCAGCTCATTGCGCAGGAACCAGCCCCGTTCGGCCTGCAGGGTCAGCTCGCCATCGAAGCCGCGCACGGTATAGCGGCCGCCGATGGAAAACTGGTCCTGTGGCGGCAACTGTCCCCGGTTCCACTGCGCCCGCAGCGTGCTGCTGTATTCGAAGGGGGGCAAGAGTGGCGGCAGTGCGGTCGCGATGGCCTATATCGAAGGATGGCAGGAGGGGAGCGCTGGCGGTGATTCGTCTGGTTCAGCAAGTGGTTATTGATGTTAGAGGGCAGATAGTTACGGATGGTCAGAAAATGCAGATTATTCAAGAAATAGTACAGAAATCAAAAGGCATAATTAGTCCGACATCTATAAGGTTTAAACAATGATGAGAGTCATAGGAATTGACGGTGGGCATTCCGTTTACGAAACAGGTACCACGTCAGATTTCGTCCTGTTTTTCGAGTGCCTTGAGTATTTTGTCGCTAAGAAGAACCCCGACCAAGATTGGACTTTGTTGACTGATCGTTTATATCGCCGCTACCTCAAACTAGAGGAGTTAAATCCTGCTGCAATTTTAATGAAGGAGGTAGAGGAGATTTTTAATAAAACATCTAGCTCCGAGGTGGCTTGGAAACAGGAGCTAATTGGCGACAAAAGCAAAACATGGCTTGATCCAAGTCGTGCCAACTTGGCTGATGTATTTAGTGGATTTTTTGATAATTTCAAAAAGGCAAGGGAGTCGTCACTCTCCTTTTTTGAGGTTTTTAAAATATATCAGCCGGTCAAAATTGTGCCTGCGGATCTAGCTGGTATCGCGACAGAAAAAGTACGCTCTTTACAGGAATACGACGTGTTGGAAGGGAAGCCATTCTGGTTACGTTAATGAGTGGCCCGATGCTGGAGGTGGCTACGCGAATACGGGTGGATTGATGGCCGTAGGAGCAGTCAGCGGCATTGGCTTCTCTCTGATGTGAAGCGCCCCGACTTTCGCGGAATCTACAGCAGCAATGAAGCGTAATACCAGGCGCTGATGAATGCGGGCGTACAGGTGTAACAATCGTAGCGTTACACCGTGGGCGTGGCGCTGACCGATGCGCAGATTGCGGAACTGAAGACCGATATCGTCTGGCTGGTCAAGCAGAACGTCACGCTGGCCGACGGCAGCACACAGGAAGTGCTGATGCCACAGGTCTACCTCCATGCCTCCAATGTGGAAGTGACCGGCCAGGGCACGCTGATCGCGGGCAATGACGTGGCCTTCCAGGCGGCGCAGGATATCGTCAACAGCGGCGGTACGATTGCCGGGCGGCAGAGTGTGTCGCTGGCGGGTAACAATGTCCAGAACCTGGGCGGGCGCATCAGTGGCAGCGCCGTGACGGTCGCGGCTGCGCAGGACGTCAACAACCTCGGCGGCGCCATCGACGGCAGCAGCAGCGTCACGCTGGCAGCCGGACGCGACATCAACGTCAACAGCACCAGCGTCAGCACGGCCAATGCGGTCACCAGCGGCACCAACATCAACCAGGTCGCCAGTGTCAGCGGCAAGGACATCACGATGGCCGCAGGCCGTGACCTGACGGCCAATGCAGCCGTGGTTGCGGGCACGGGCAACGTCAGCCTGGCCGCAGGCCGCGACGTCAGCCTGGGGACGATCAACGAGAACTTCCGGCAGCAGATCAACTGGGCCAACGACAGTGGCGCCTCGAACTGGGTCGGCACGCTGACCGGCCCGAATCTGGTTGATCAATCCAACGGTGCTCATGGCATCAGCGAGAGCGGCGTGAACCGCGCCACGCTCACCGGCAGCAAGGACGTGAGCACGCAAGTCAGCGGCAACAACATCAGCATCCGCGCCGGCCAGGACGTGGTGACCAAGGGCGCGCAGATCGTGGCCGAGGGTCAACTCAGTGCAGCGGCGGGCCGGGATGTGCGCATCGAGACCGCCAACGAATCGGCCAGCGCACGGGATGAGCACCAGCACAGTTCGGGCGGACTCCTGACGGCCACGTCGGTCAAGACCGATGATTCCAGCAGCTACAGCCGGCAAGTGGGTAGCACCTTCTCGGGCAATACCGTGGTGGTGCGTGCGGGCAATGATGTGAACGTGACGGGCAGCGATGTGGTGTCCACCCAAGGTACAACGGTGGCGGCGGGCAACAACGTGAACATCGTGGCCGCGACCGATAGCAGTACGCAGCGCAACTTCCGTCAGGAGACCAAGAGCGGGGTGATGGGGTCGGGCTTTGGGGTGACGGTGGGGAGCCGCATACAGAGCCAGGACGTGGATGGGCAGAGCCAGACGGCGGCTGCTTCAACTGTGGGTAGCGTGGAGGGCAACGTCAGCATCGTGGCGGGCAATCGCTATACGCAGGTGGGTAGTGATGTGATGGCGCCGAAGGGGGATGTCGATATTGCGGCGAAGGCGGTGGAAATAAAAGCGGCAGAGCAAGCCAGCAAGACCACCACCGAAGACAAGTACAAGCAAAGCGGCGTGACCCTGTCGGTCACCAGCCCGGTGATCTCGGCGATGCAGTCGGTCGATCAGATGGCCGATGCGGCGAGCAAGACCAAGAGCGGCCGCGCAAAGGCACTGGCTGCAGCGACGGCGGGGATGTCGGTGTACAGCGCCGCAGGAGACGTGCAAAAGGCGGCCGCCAACGGCAGCGCCAACATCGGCATCAGCGTCATGCTGGGCAGTAGCCAGAACGGTAGCCGTAGCGAACAGAATACGTTGACGCAACGCGGCTCAACCGTTGCTTCGGGTGGCAACATGAGCATCCGCGCGACAGGCGATGGGGCCAACAGCAACATCACCATCGCGGGCAGCGACATCAATGCCAAGGGTAATCTGGCGCTGAAGGCGGACAACGACATCAATCTCATCGCTGCGCAAAATACGGATGAGCAGCATAGCGATCGGTCGTCGTCCTCGTGGGGCGTGGGTTTTACGGCGCAGTTTGGCACCAAGACCCAGTTCGGTTTTACGGCCAATGCTGCGGGCAGCCGGGGTAATAGCGATGGCAAGGACGTGTCCAACATCATGACACTGGTGCGTGCGGGTGGGCAGGTCAATATCGATTCAGGGCGTGATACGAATCTGGTGGGTGCCACCGTTTCAGGTGAGCAGGTGGTGGCCAATGTGGGGCGTGACCTGAACATTGCGAGTGTGCAGGACACCAGTACCTTCAAGAGTCACGATGAGAGTATTGGTGGTAGTGCCACCATCGGGTATACGCCAGACCAGATAAGGAACGATCAATTGAAGATCGCCATGTAATGACCCACTAAAAACCAGCTCACCTCAAACGGCAAAAACTCTACTCGATCGCACCAACACTCCCAAAGTATTGTCCCCACCCCTCAAAGGTTCTCTCTTCGTCTCTCCCCCCGCAACGCCATCCCCAATCCCGCTACAATCGCCACCGCCCCCACCATCATCGACACCGACAACGGCTCCTGCAGCACCCAGGCCGAGGCCGCGACGCCGAAGAGTGGCGACAGCGCATTGAGCATCAGCGCCCGCACCCCCAACCGCGCCACCACCCAGTTGAACAAGGCCACGCTGAGGATGCTCACCAGCAGGCCGTGATAGGCGCTCTGCAGCGCCAGGGCGGGCAGGGGCTTGCTGAAGGTGGTTTCGCCCAGCCAGGGCAAGGCCACCAGCGTGCAGGCCAGCGACAGTACCTGCGTCAGCGCCACCGCATCCAGCGGGGCGACCTGCCAGTTGCGGTTCAGGACCAGGTACCAGGCCCACATCAGGGCCGATAGGACGAACATCAGGTCGCCGCGCCAGGCGCCTGCCGGGGCCAGGCCGCTGGCCAGGATGCCATTGAGGCCGACCAGCACCAGCCCGGCCAGGAGCAGGAGCACGCCCCACGGCGAGATGCGCTCGTGCTGCCGGAAGACGAAGCGGCTGATCGCCATGCCGAACAGCGGGGTGAGCGCCGGATGGATCAGCGCGCCATGCGAGGCCGGGGCATAGTTCACGCCGCCGACCAGCACCAGGCTGAACAAGGGGCCGGAGAGCAGGAATAGCACCAATCCGCGCCGCCAGCCCACGCCACAGGCGCCGATGAGCCCTCGGCGCCAGGCATAGGGCAGCATCAACAGGCCGCTGGTGAGGTAGCGCACCAGGGTGGCGTCATAGGGTGTCAGCCCTTGCTGGTAGCCGTAGCGCGAGATCACGGGTTGGATGCCCCAGATCAGCGCGACCAGGATGCCGGAAAGAATGGGTGGGTTCATGTCGAAAGCCGGTTGGTTAAAGCCCTGCAGAAGTGAGCACAGTAGAGCAAAGGGGCTTTGACTGACTTTCGATCATTGGTCAATAATGTTTGAATCTACGCCATCACCGGTTGACACATGCCCAAGCCCACGCCAGCTCCGCCGACCCTGCCCATCGATCGCGTGGGGGACATTGCGCGACCGGTGGTGGTGGCGGGTGCCGATTATCCCAGCGGTTCGCTGCAGCCCCTGCACAGTCATCGGCGGGCGCAATTATTGTTCGGGCTGGCGGGCATGATGCAGGTGGTCACGCAGGATGGGGCCTGGGTGGTGCCGCCGCAGCACGCGGTGTGGATTCCGTCCGGGCGTGAGCACCTGAGTCGCATGCTGCTGCCGGTGACGACCTGCAGTGCCTTCGTGGAGCCCGAGCACGCGCCGCGTCAGGCGCAGACCTGCCAGGTGCTGGAGGTGCCGCCCTTGTTGCGTGAATTGCTGATCGAGGCGACCCGCATCGATCCGCTCTACGCACCCAACAGCCGGGAAGAAGACCTGATGCGCCTGCTCCTGGCCGAGATCGGTCGTGCCCGCGAGATTCCGGTGCACGTGCCGCTGCCGCAGGAGGAGAAGCTGGGCGCGCTGTGCCGCAGCTTCATGATGGCGCCGTCGATCCGCTCGCGTCCGGGGGAGTGGGCGGAGCAGCTGCACACGAGCGAACGCAGTTTCAATCGCCGTTTCCTGGCGCAGACGGGGATGGGTTTCCAGCAGTGGCGCTTGCGAGCCTGCATCGTCAATGCGATCTCGCGGCTGGCGCTGGGGCATTCGGTAACGGTGATCGCCTATGACCTGGGCTATGAGCGGCCGGCGGCGTTTTCCACGATGTTCAGGAAGATGACCGGGCATGTGCCGTCGGCCCACCCGGCGGCGCCGGGGGCGGCGCGTCGCAGCCGCTGAGCAGCGGCCATAAAAAAAAGGCCGGAGCACTTCGCTCCGGCCAACCATTCTGCGAGGGATGCAGAAGAGACTATCGGGATGAACGATCCAGGGCGTGAGCTCTGTCGTCAGCCCTGGTCAGGCGCCCGCCAGATGCGGCGTTTGCGCCCGGCTGCCCGATTGCATGTAGCGCTCGACCGAGAGGTCTTCATGGGCGATGGCGGGGCGGCGGCCGGAGATCAGGTCGGCCAGCAGTTGTCCCGAGCCGCAGGACATGGTCCAGCCCAGGGTACCGTGGCCGGTGTTGATGAACAGGTTCGAGACCGGGGTGGCGCCGACCACCGGCGTGCCGTCCGGGGTCATCGGGCGCAGGCCGGTCCAGAAGCTGGCCTGGCGGGTGTCACCGGCGCCGGGGAAGAGGTCGTTGACCACCAGTTCCAGCGTGGCGCGGCGCTTGGCCTTCAGCGTGGTGTCGTAGCCAACGATCTCGGCCATGCCGCCCACGCGGATGCGGTCGTCGAAGCGGGTGACGGCGATCTTGTAGGTTTCGTCCAGGATGGTCGAGACCGGGGCGGCGCTGGCGTCGGTGATGGGCACGGTGATCGAGTAACCCTTGAGCGGATAGACCGGAATGGCGGGCAGGCCCGGCACATCGTCGAGCAACTGCGGGGAGTAGGAGCCCAGGGCGACCACGTAACTGTCGGCCTGCACCAGTTCCTTGCCGCAGACGACGCCGGCGATCTTGCCGCCGGCCATGGCCAGCGCATCGATGGAGACGTCGTAGCGGAATTTCACGCCCAGTTGTTCGGCCATCTTGGCCAGGCGGGTGGTGAAGAGCTGGCAATCGCCGGTTTCGTCATTGGGCAGGCGCAGGCCGCCGGTGAGCTTGCCGCGTACCTTCTCCAGCGCCGGTTCGGCGCCGCCCAGTTGGTCCGGGCGCAGCAGTTCGAAGGGAACGCCGGCTTCCTTGAGCACGGCGATGTCCTTGGCGGCGCCGTCCAGTTGTTCCTGGGTGCGGAACAGCTGCAGCGTGCCTTGCTCGCGGCCTTCGTAGGGGATGCCGACATCGGCACGCAGCGCGCGCAGGCAGTCGCGGCTGTATTCGGCCAGGCGCACCATGCGTTCCTTGTTGACGGCATAGCTCTCGGCATTGCAGTTGCGCAGCATCTGCCACATCCAGCGCAGCTGGTTCAGTGTGCCGTCCGGGCGGATGGCCAGCGGGGCGTGTTCCTGGAACATCCACTTGATGGCCTTCAACGGAATACCGGGTGCAGCCCAGGGCGAGGCGTAGCCGGGGGAGATCTGGCCGGCATTGCCGAACGAGGTTTCCAGCGCGGCGCCGGGCTGGCGGTCCAGTACGGTCACGTCATGGCCGGCCCTGGCCAGATACCAGGCGCTGGTGACCCCGATGACACCGCTTCCAAGAATGACGACGCGCATGTTGATTCCCCGTTTTGAATGATGCCGCTGCAAAAGGCTGCTGGATTAGAAGATTCAGCTATGATATGGGCGAATAAATAGTGTTTGTTCGCGTATTTATTGATAATTTCAGGAAGAAATGATTTAAATCGCGCTGAAACAGGAAAAATCCCATGAGAACCCAGCAGCAGTCCGTCCGCACCCTCGACAAGCTTGATCACCGCATCCTGGCGGTGCTGCAGAAGGATGGCCGTATCTCCATGAAGGAGCTGGGCGAACAGGTCGGGCTGTCGGTCACGCCCTGCATCGAACGGGTCAGGCGCATGGAGCGCGATGGGGTCATCACCGGCTATTACGCGCGCGTCAATCCGGAGTCGCTGGGGGCGACCTTGCTGGTGTTCGTGGAGATCACGCTGAACCACAAGTCGGGCAACATGTTCGAGCAGTTCCGGCGCGAGGTGCTGCGCATTCCCGAGGTGCAGGAATGCCATCTGGTCTCGGGCGATTTCGACTACCTGATCAAGGCCCGCATCCGGGGCATGGCCGAATACCGCAAGCTGCTGGGCGATATCCTGCTGCAGCTGCCGGGGGCGGCGCAGTCCAAGAGCTATGTGGTGATGGAGGAAATCAAGGAAACCCTGGCCTTGCCGCTGGACGACTGAGGTGATCGGTCGCAGGGCGGCGCCAGATAAAGGAGGCAGGGGCGGGTCGCGGGCGCGAGAGATGGTTGAGCGGCTTGCTTGACCTGCACTGTACTTGAATCCGGCGTGCGTTCCTGTGCATTCCTGTTTGGTTTGGTGTGACCTAGACTTCACCTACACTGGACTCCACTCCGACCCGAGACATCATGCCTTCCAAACCAAGAATCGAGCAATACAATCAACCCGCAGGCGGCTGGGGCGCACTGAAATACGTGGCGCTGAACCTGGTCAAGGAACATGTGGCCGATGGCAAGGGGCTGCGCACCCTGCTGTCGCAGAACCAGCCGGACGGTTTTGATTGCCCCGGCTGTGCATGGCCGGACCGGGAGCATACCTCCACCTTTGAATTCTGCGAAAACGGCGTCAAGGCGGTGGCCGCCGAGGCGACCAAGAAGCGGGTAACGCCCGATTTCTTCGCGCAGCACACCGTGGCCGAGCTGATGCAGCAGTCGGACTATGAACTGGAAGAACACGGCCGCCTGACCCATCCCATGGTCTACGACGCCGCCACCGACAAGTACCGCAAGATCGAGTGGAGTGCCGCCTTCGAACTGATCGGCCAGCATCTCAATGCCTTGCCCAATCCGGACATGGCCGACTTCTACGTCTCCGGCCGCGCCAGCAACGAGGCGGCTTTCCTGTTCCAGCTGTTCGTGCGCCAGTACGGCACCAACAATTTTCCCGACTGCTCCAATATGTGCCACGAGCCCACCAGCGTGGGCCTGCCGGTGACTGTCGGCGTCGGCAAGGGCACCGTGTTGCTGGAAGACTTCGACCATTGCGACACGCTGCTGCTGTTCGGCCAGAACCCGGCCACCAACCATCCGCGCATGATGGGCGAGCTGCGTCACGCCTCCAAGCGCGGTGCCACCATCGTGGCCATCAATCCGCTCAAGGAACGCGGCCTGGAACGCTTTGCCGATCCGCAGAGCAAGGTCGAGATGCTGACCATGGGCAGCACCCGCATCAGTTCCATGTTCATCCATCCCAAGCTGGGCGGTGACCTGGCGCTGATCAAGGGCGTCATCAAGCGCACCATCGAGCTGGACGACGCTGCCCTGGCCGCAGGCACGGAGCGCGTGATCGATGTGGCCTTCATCGAGCAACATACCGCCGGCTTCGAGGCGTTCGCCGCCCAGGCGCGTGGCGAAAGCTGGGACGACATCGTCGAGGAATCTGGCGTCTCCCGCGACGACATCGAAAAGCTGGCCCAGGTCTACGTCAAGGGTAAGGCGGTCATCGCCACCTGGGGCATGGGCCTGACCCAACACAAGCATGCGGTGGCCACCATCCAGCTGCTGTCGAACATGATGATGCTGCGCGGGAACATCGGCCGCCAGGGCGCGGGCCTGTGTCCGGTGCGTGGTCACTCCAACGTGCAGGGCGACCGCACCGTGGGCATCGACGAAAAGCCGACCCCGGCCTTTCTGGATCGCCTGGAACAGGTGTTCGGCTTCAAGGCACCGCGTCACCACGGCAACGACACCGTCGGCTCGGTCATGGCCATGCTGGAAGGGCGCACCAAGGTCTTCATCGGCCTGGGCGGCAACTTCGCCATGGCCACGCCCGACACCCCGCGCACCTTCGAGGCCATGCGCTCCTGCAATCTGACGGTGCATATCACCACCAAGCTCAATCGCAGTCACCTGGTACATGGCCGTGACGCGCTGATCCTGCCGACCATGGGCCGCACCGAGATCGACATGCAGAAGTCCGGTCCGCAGGGCGTGACGGTGGAGGATTCGATGAGCATGGTGCACGTCTCCTATGGCATCAACAAGCCGGCTTCCGAGCAGCTGATGTCGGAAACCGCCATCGTGGCGCATATCGCGCAGGCCACCATGCAGTCGCGCAGCAACGGTCCGCAGATCGACTGGCTGTGGTACGCCGAGGATTATTCGCGCATCCGCGACGCCATCGAAAAGGTCTACGATGCCTTCAAGGGCTACAACGAACGCATCGCCAATCCGGGTGGCTTCCACCTGGGCGTGGCCTCGCGTGACCGGGTCTGGAAGACCAGCACCGGCAAGGCCAACTTCATGGTCCTCGACATCCCCAAGGACACGCCCATCCATCGTGCCCGGGCGATCCACGGCGAGAAGCTGCTGACCCTGATGACCACCCGTTCGCACGACCAGTACAACACCACCATCTATGGCATGGACGACCGTTATCGCGGCGTGTTCGGCCAGCGCCGGGTGGTGTTCATCCACCCGGCCGATCTGCAGATGCTGGGCTTGAAGGATGGCGAGTGGGTCGATATCACCAGCGTCTGGGACGATGGCGTGGAACGTCGCGCCGATGGTTTCCTGCTGGTGGGCTACGACATTCCCCGTGGTTGCATCGGCAGCTACTATCCCGAGACCAACCCGCTGGTACCGCTGGAAAGCTTTGCCGACCAGGCCCGCACGCCGACCTCGAAGTCGATTCCGGTGCTGCTGTCGCGTTCGGCGGTGCAGCGCGCGGCGGCGTAGATAGAGAGGCAGACATGGCAGACTCGGCGGACCCGGGCAGCGGCGACCTGCAGGAGCGGGCGCGGCAACTGGGCGTGCCGCCCGAGGTACTGCTCATCGTCGAAACCTTGCAGGCCGATGCAGAAGAGAAGGAGGGCGGCGCGCTGTCACTGGCGCGCCTGTCCAAGCGCACGCAATTGCGCATGAGTACCTTGCGGCGTCTGCTGTCGGCGCTGGAAGAGGCCGGCGTGGTGCAGGTAGCGATGAACGAGGACGGGACCGGCAGCGTCAGCTTGCTGGTGCCGCCGCCTCAGTAGGCACTGCCTGAGCGCTACTTGAGCGCGACCTAAGTACCACCGCCTTCTGCGCGAACAGACCAGAACAACTCAATCCGCCAGTTCCTGCACCAGCTTGCCCATCAGTTTGAGGGCCTGTTCGATCTCCCTCGACCAGTCATAGCTGTAGTTGAGCCGGATGAAATGGCTATAGCGATTGGTGGCCGCAAAGATGCGCCCCGGCGCCACCGTGATCCCCAGTGCCAGACTGCGGCGATACAGTTCCATCGCATCCACCTGCGGCGGCAATTCCACCCACAGCACATAACCGCCTTCGGGCGCGGAGACCCGCGTGCCTTCCGGGAAGAAGCGCAGCACGAAGTGCCGCATCAACTCGCGTTGCTGGGCAAAGGCGCGGCGTACCCGGCGCAGGTGACGCTCGTAGCCGCCCTGGGTCAGGTATTCGGCGATGGCCCGTTGCGGTGCGGTGGGCGTGGCCAGGGTGTTGAGGAACTTGAGCTTTTCCACCTGGTCGCGGTAGCGGCCGGGCATGGCCCAGCCGATGCGGTAGGCCGAGGTCAGGCTCTTGGAGAAGGACGAGCAGTGCAGCACCAGGCCCTCGCGGTCGTAGTTCTTCAGCGAGGACGGATGGGCATTGCCGTAATAGAGTTCGCTGTAGACGGCATTTTCGATCAGCGGCATCTGGTGCTGTTCGGCCAGGCGCACCAGCCTTTCCTTTTCGCTGTCCGGCATCTGGAATCCGAGTGGATTCTGGAAGTTGGGCATCACCATGCAGGCCGCCACCGCTTGCGTCTTCAGACATTCTTCCAGGGCCCCGACGTCCATCCCGCGTTCGGGGTCGGTAGGGATTTCCAGCGCTCGCATGCCCAGTCGCTCGATGGCGTGCAGCATGGCATAGAAGGTCGGGGTCTCGACCGCGATGGTGTCGCCCGGCTTGGCCACGGCTTGCAGGCAGAGGTTGATGGCCTCGGTCGCGCCGACGGTGATGACGATTTCCTCGGGGGCGACCTTGAGACCGTTTTCCAGGTAGCGTCGGGCGATCTGGCGCAGTAGTTCCGGGTGACCCGGCGGCAGGTCGTCGAACACGCTGGACTGGCTGGCATGGCGGGCGATCTTGCCGGCGTATTGTGCCAGCCGGTGCGAGGGGAAGAGCGCCGGGTTGGGGTAGGGCGACCCCAGCGGCACGGTGCCGTCCTGCTGGATGGTCCTGAGCGTGGCCAGCACCAGCCGGCTGACATCGACCTCGGTCGATTCCTGCCAGGCCGGGTGATCCTCGCGCGAGGCCTTGGCCGCCGGCATGGCGACGGTCTCGGCCTGCGCCCGCACGAAGTAGCCGGATTGCGGCTGGCTTTCGATGATGCCCTGGCTTTCCAGCAGTTCGTAGGCACGTACCACGGTCGTGACGCTGACCTTGTGTTGCTGGCTTGCAATGCGTACCGAGGCGATGCGCTCGCCCGGGCGCAGCACGCCGGCGCGGATCGAGGCCGCCAGCTGGTCGGCAAATTGTTTGTAGAGAGGCATGGCGGCCATGGAGCAGGGGTGTGGGAGAGTGGTGTTAGAGTGTTTGGGCCTGTTCATATTTAATCTGCGAGATGCGTTGGCGCCAGAAGGCGTGGTGGCAAGGCGCGCGTCAGGGCTGGTGGTGGTGCCACCAGCCCTGACGTGCAACGCCGCCAGCGCGCCTTCTGGCGCCAACCCTCCGGGAGAGGCCGCCAAGCGTCGCCTGCCGTTGTTGCAGCTCCTTGCCGTAGCACCACTACGGCGCGTCGCTGCGCCTAGGCAGTCAACGCTTGGCGACCTCTCGCACTCGTAGATTAAATATGAACAGGCCCTAAGCCCGCATTCTACAAGGACGCCGCCATGATCACCGTGCATCACCTGAACAACTCCCGCTCGCAGCGCGTACTGTGGCTGCTGGAAGAGCTGGGGCTGGATTACCAGATCAAGTTCTACCAGCGCAATCCCAAGACCATGCTGGCGCCGCCGGAACTGCTGGCGGTCCACCCTCTGGGCAAGTCGCCCGTGATTACCGATGGCGATCTGACGGTGGCCGAGTCGGGCAACATCATCGAATACCTGCTGGAGCGCTACGGCGCCGACAGTGGCCTGCTGCCGGCCGCCGGTACTGCCGAGCGCCTGCGCTATCGCTACTGGCTGCACTTCGCCGAAGGCTCGGCCATGCCCTGGCTGTTGCTGGGCCTGATCTTCGCCAAGATGCCCGGGGCCGTGCCGGTGCTGATCCGTCCGATCGCCAAGATGCTGGCGCAGGGCATGCGCAGCCGCCTGGTCGCGCCGCAGCAGGAGCGGCAGCTCAAGTTCATGGAAGCCGAACTGGGCAAGGACGGCTGGTTCGCCGGCGCGCAGTTCACGGGGGCGGACATCCAGATGAGTTTCCCGGTCGAGGGCCTGCGGGCGCGGGGCGGGCTGGATGCGCGTTATCCCAGGCTGCTCCGCTACCTGGAAGCCATCCACGCCCGGCCGGCCTACCAGCGGGCGCTGGAAAAGGGCGGGCCTTATGAGCTGTTGCGCTAGTTCCGGCAGCCGTGCTTGTATCGGCATGTATCGCAAAGTAAATGACTGACGCCAGGGCTGGCGCAGGGCGAGAGTACAGATATAATTGAGAATTATTATTGTTTGAGGCGCATCGCCCTCGTCGCCGTCCCATGAACCCTCCTGCGGCCAGCCCCGCTCATCCCATGCCTGACCAGAAGCGTCGGGCCTTCTGGCTCAAGCACCTGCACCAGTGGCACTGGATCAGTTCCGGCATCTGCCTGGTGGCGATGCTGGCTTTCGCCGTCACCGGCCTGACGCTGAACCACGCCGCGCAGATCGAAGCTAAGCCGCAGGTGGTGCATCGCACCGCCGTGCTGCCGCCCGCGCTGCTGACCCCGCTACGCCAGCAGGCCGAGGCGGCATCCGCCGGCGATACCAAAGGCGACAGCAAGGACCCCTTGCCTGCGCCGGTGCGGGACTGGGTCGCCCAGCAATGGTCGGTGGTGGTGGGCACCCAGGCGGCGGAGTGGTCGACCGACGAGGTCTATGTGGCGCTGCCGCGTCCCGGCGGCGATGCCTGGCTGCGGGTGGCACTGGAAGACGGGCAGGTCGAATACGAAAAGACCGATCGCGGCTGGATTTCCTATTTCAATGACTTGCACAAGGGCCGCAACACCGGTGCCGCCTGGAGCTGGTTCATCGATGTCTTCGCCGTGGCCTGCCTGGTGTTCTGCATCACCGGGCTGTTCCTGTTGCAGATGCATGCCGGCAAGCGCCCGGCCACCTGGCCGCTGGTCGCGCTGGGCCTGGTGGCGCCACTGTTGCTGGCGCTGCTGTTCATGAATTGAAGCTTGCGTTTTTCTCCCAGCCAGACAAGCCCGGTGGGCTTGCAGCCAGCCATCCTGTCTTATTTTGCGAGGTCACATGAAGCGTAGCCATTCCATGCTGCTCAAACCGACCGCCCTGGCGCTGGCCATGGCGGCGCTGTTCGCCACGGCCACTCCGGCTGGCGCGGCGGAGATGAACCTGAAGATCGAGATCCCCACCCTGAACGTGGCCGAATACCACCGGCCCTACCTGGCGGCCTGGATCGAGCGTGCCGACCAGAGCGTGGCGGCCAACCTGGCGGTCTGGTACGACGTCAAGAAGAAGGACAAGGAAGGTGAGAAGTGGCTCAAGGATATGCGCCAGTGGTGGCGTCGCAGCGGACGCGAACAGCAGATGCCGATCGACGGCGTCAGCGGTGCCACTCGCGCGCCGGGTGAGCAGAAGCTCAATTTCGGTTCCGCCAAGGGGCCGCTGGCCAATCTGGCCCCGGGTGACTATGTGCTGATGGTGGAAGCCGCCCGCGAAGTCGGCGGACGCGAACTGGTCAAGCTGCCATTCCAGTGGCCGCCCAAGTCGGCCCAGAGCGCCAAGGGCCAGGGCAGTAGCGAACTGGGCGCGGTGGCGCTGGAACTGAAGCCCTGAGGCCCTGAAGCAGACCATCACACCATAAAACCATCAAGAAAGAGGAACCTGTCATGACGTTTTCCCTGAAGCATTTCACCGCCCGTTCCATGAAGATCGCCGCGCTGGCCCTGGCCATCAGCCTGCCCCTGTCGGCCCATGCCCATCGCCAGTGGCTGCTGCCCTCGGCCACCGTGCTCTCCGGCAGCGAGGCCTGGGTAACGGTGGATGCGGCGGTCTCCAACGACCTGTTCTACTTCGAACACTTCCCGCTGCGCCTGGACGGGCTGGTGGTGACCGGCCCCGATGGCAAGCCGCTGCAGGCGGTCAATGCCGCCACCGGCAAGTATCGCAGTACCTTCGATGTGCAACTGAGCCAGCCCGGCACCTACAAGATCGCCGTGGTCAACAACGGCGTCTTTGCCAGCTACAAGATCGATGGTCAGCAGAAACGCTGGCGCGGTAGCGCCGATGCCCTGGCCAAGGAAATCCCGGCCAACGCCACCGAACTGAAGGTGACCCAGATGAATAGCCGGGTGGAGACCTTCGTCACCGCCGGCAAGCCGACCACGGCCGCCCTGGCGCCGACCGGCACCGGTCTGGAACTGGTCCCGGTGACCCATCCCACCGACCTGGTAGCGGGTGATACCGCGACCTTCCAGCTGCTGCTGGACGGCAAGCCGGCCGCCGGTGTCGAGGTGGAACTGGTCCCCGGCGGCATCCGCTATCGCGACAAGCTGCTCGATACCAAGCTCAAGACCGCGGCCGACGGCAAGTTCAGCGTGAAGTGGGCGGGCCCGGGCATGTACTGGATGGAAGCCAGCGCCGCCGACCAGAAGACCACGCTGCCGCAGGCCACCCAACGCCGCGCCACCTACATCGCCACTATCGAAGTGCTGCCCTGAGCACGGTTTGATCAACCTTGTTGGCGCCTGCAGTGCGGGCGCCGTTTTCTTGTTGGAGTGTTGTCTGGAGTGTGAGCGGTGACGATGTCCCATCGCGTGTTGATCCCTGTCGATCTGGCGGCCCCGCCGACGCTGTCCGCTGAGGCCGTGGGCCATCGCCTGGCCGGCGACACCATGGGCACGACCTGGAGCGTGCAAGTGCTGGCCCCGCCGGCGCTGGCCACGGTGGCCATTGCCGATGCCATCCAGGCGCAGTTGCAGCGCGTGATCGACGAGATGAGCACCTGGTCGCCGCAGTCCATCATCAGCCGCTTCAACCGGGCCGAGGCCGGTAGCTGGCATGCATTGCCGCCAGCGTTCTTTACGGTGCTCGATGCCGCGCTGACGATGGCGGCCGACAGCGACGGCGCCTTCGATCCCACGGTCGGGCCACTGGTCGATCTGTGGGGCTTCGGTGCCGGTAGCGTGGCCGCCGACCGCCTGCACCCGCCCGCACCGGAGCGCCTTGCGGCCATGCGCCAGCGCTGCGGCTGGCAGCGTATCGTGCTGGATCGCGAGCAGCGCCGGGTGCTGCAGGCCGGTGGCGTTTCTCTGGATTTTTCAGGTATCGCCAAGGGTTACGCGGTCGACCTGGTGGCGCAGGCCCTGCATGAACTTGGCTGTGCAAGCTGGCTGGTGGAAATCGGTGGCGAGCTGGCCGGGCAGGGCGTCAAGGCCGACGGCCAGCCCTGGTGGGTGGCGCTGGAACGGCCGCCGCACGATACCGCCCCGGGCATGGTGGTGGCGCTGCACGGCCTGTCGGTGGCGACCTCGGGCGACTATCGCCGCTATGTCGATCATCAGGGCCAGCGCTATGCCCACACCATCGATCCGCGTACCGGCGCACCGGTACGGCAGGCGCTGGCCTCGGTGACGGTACTGCACCGGCAGTGCATGGTGGCCGATGCACTGGCCACCGTGTTGACCGTGCTGGGCGAGGAGGCCGGCATGGCCTTCGCCCGCCGGCGCGGCATTGCGGCGCAGTTCATCAGCGCGCAGTCGCAGGGCTACCGCGAGACCATGACCCCGGCCCTGGCCGCCATGCTGGAGTGAGCATGGCACTGCAGACCCGTTATCTGCTGGCGGCACTCATCGCGCTGACCTACCTCGTCTTTTGCGTCATGACGGCGCTCACCTACCGCCGCGCGCAGCGCCGGCAGCAGGCGCAATGGGCGGGCGCGGGTGCCGGCAATAGCGATGCCGCCACCGTGCTGCTGGCCTTTGCCAGCCAGACCGGCACGGCCGAGCGCCTGGCCCTGCAGAGCGCGCAGAGCTTGCGGGCCGGCGGCATGGCGGTGCGCGTGCTGCCGCTGGACCAGTTGCGCGAGGATGACTTGCTGGGCAGCCGACTGCTCCTGTTCGTGGTCAGCACCACCGGCGAGGGCGATGCGCCCGACATGGCCGCCACCCTGGCGCAACGCATGGGAGCGGTCTCACCGGGCATGTCGCTGCCACAACTGCAATTCGGCGTGCTGGCGCTGGGCGACCGCAGCTACCAGCAATATTGCGCCTTCGGCTATGCGCTGCATGCCTGGCTGGGACGCCGCCATGCACAGCCGTTGTTCGATGTGATTGACGTGGACAATGGCGACGACGGCGCCCTGCGCCATTGGCAACATCAGTTGGGTGTCCTCAGCGGTCATAGCGACGAGACGGACTGGAGTGCGCCTGCCTATGGACGTTGGCGGCTGGCGCAACGCCGGCTACTCAATCCGGGCAGCGCGGGTGGGGCGGTGTACCACCTGCAACTCACGCCGCTGGACCTGCCCGCGCCGAGCTGGCAGGCCGGCGACATCGCCGAGATCGGCCCGCGCAACAGCGACCAGGCAGTACAGAGCTTCATACAAGCGCTGGGTTTGCAGAATGAAACGACAACGCTGGCTGCGGCGCTCGCCAGCCGCTTGCTGCCGCACGAGGCCGCAGCGCTGCAGGCCTTGCGCGGCTTGTCCGGCGCTGACCTGCTCGCCCGCCTGAAACCCTTGCCGCACCGTGCCTATTCGATTGCCTCGCTACCGGCCGATGGTGGCCTGGCGCTGATGGTGCGGCTCATGCACCAGCCCGATGGACGGGCTGGCATCGGTTCCGGCTGGCTGGGCCTGCATGCCGCGCCGGGCCAGCACATCGACCTGCGGGTGCGGGTCAATACCGCCTTCCATGGCCCGCAGGGCGACCGGCCGCTGATCCTGATCGGCAACGGCACCGGGCTGGCCGGCCTGCTTGCCCATCTGCGCCAGCGCATCGCCGCCGGGCAGCGGCGCAACTGGCTGGTCTTCGGCGAGCGTTCGCGCCAGCATGACTTCTTCCATGGCGAAGAACTGCAGGCCTGGCTGGCCGATGGCTATCTGCAGCGGCTGGATCTGGCCTTTTCGCGCGACCAGGCGCAGCGCATCTATGTGCAGGACAAGCTGCGCCAGGCTGGCGCAGAACTGCAGCACTGGGTGGAGCAGGGCGCCAGTCTGTACGTCTGCGGCAGCCTGCAGGGCATGGCGGCTGGCGTCACGCAGGCGCTGCAGGAGATTCTCGGCGAGGCGGCCCTGCAGGCGCTGGCCGAGCAGGGGCGTTACCGGCGCGACGTCTATTGACGGCAGATGTCGGGCCTCACAGCTGAACTTGACGGACAATGCCGGAAAATCCAGCGGATTTGCCGGCATTTGCTTTTTCTCCCCGTTGCGCGAGAGAATGTCACGTCAAATCAAGGAGATAAGAACAACATGAGCCTATTCGCCAGTCTGCTGCTGATCCTGCTCCTGGTGGTGGTCAGCGCCTTTCTTTCCTGCGCCGAGATTTCGATTGCGGCCTCCCGCAAGATCCGCCTGGAGATGATGTCCAAGGAAGGTATACAGAATGCCGACCGGGTGCTGTCCCTGCAGGCGCAGCCGGGCAACTTCTTCACGGTGGTGCAAATCGGCCTGAACGCGGTTGCCATCCTCGGTGGCGTGGTCGGCGAGCCTGCGCTGACACCGCACATGCGCGAGATCATCAGCACCTTCTATGTCGGCCCGCTGCTGGAGAATGTCAGCTTCGCCATGTCCTTCCTGGTGGTGACGGCCTTCTTCATCCTCTTCGCCGATCTGATGCCCAAGCGTCTGGCGATGGCCGCACCGGAGCGTGCCGCGGTGGCACTGGTCAAGCCCATGCTGTTGCTGGAGACCTTGTTCAGACCACTGGTCTGGTTCTTCAACAGCCTGTCGAAATGGCTTTTTACCCTGTTCGGCCTGCCCCAGGTGCGCCAGGACGTGATTACCCCCAACGAGATCCACGCCATGGTCGATGCGGGTGCCCAGGCTGGCGTGCTGCTCACGCAGGAACATCACCTGATCGAAAACGTGTTCGAACTGGAAAGCCGCTATGTGCCTTCGGCCATGACGCCGCGTGACAGTATTGTTTACTTTTTGCTCACCGATAGTGAAGACACGATACGCCAGAAGATCATCGAACACCCCCATTCGCGCTTCCTGGTCTGCGAGGGCCACATCGATGCCGTGCTGGGTTACATCGACAGCAAGGATGTCCTCAAGCGCCTGCTCAAGGGCGAGCAGTTTTCGCTGGCCGACAAGGGCCTGGTGCATACCCCGCTGTCCATTCCCGACAGCCTGAACCTGTGGGAAGTGCTGGAGCGCATGAAGGCCATGGACGAGGACCTGGCCATCGTGGTCAACGAATATGCACTGGTGGTGGGCATCATCAGCATCACCGATGTCACCGGGGTGTTGATGGGTAATCTGCTGGCCATCACCGTGGAAGAGCAGCAGATCGTCCGCCGCGATGAAAACTCCTGGCTGATGGATGGGCTCACACCGCTCAACGATGTCATGAACGAACTGGACATCGATGAATATCCCAATCCGGTCGGCTATGAGACCCTGTCCGGATTCATCATGTACATGCTGCGCAAGATTCCCAAGAAGACCGATTTCGTGCTGTTTTCGGAATACAAGTTCGAGGTGGTCGACATCGAGGGCAATCGCATCAACCAGTTGCTGGTCACTCGCTTCAAGCAGGATAAGTCTGACAAGTCGGATAGGAGCGATAAGGCCGATAAGGGCGACAAGGAAGCCGGTACCAACTGATGCGTTTTTTCAGACTTTTCCTATCCCAACGACGGCCTTAAAACTGGATACTTCCCCTCGGTCGTTTGCTTGAAAGACTGGTACTCGGGGAAAGCAGACGACTGTTTTACACAGTAGCAAACGCAGCAAATGAAGTAACCGTAGCAGAGGTAGTCGTGGGCAGCCCGCATCCGCAAGGATGCGGGCTTTTTTTGTCGGTCGATTTCGCCATCGCCATCGCCATCGTTGTTGATGTCGAGGGAAGTTCACATCCGCAGCAGCGCCTGCTGCATTGAAGTACAGTCAGGTCTGTGACGTATTCAAGCGGGAAGTGAAATTGGGAAAAGAGGTCAAGAGCCCTTGCGTATCCTTGTGCAAGCTCAAGCACGAAGTCTGTACCGGCTGCGGGCGCACGCGGGACGAAATCAAGGACTGGAAATCCATGAAGCACAAGGCGCAGCTGGAAACCGTCCATCTGGCCGCCAAGCGCCTGAAGGCGCTGAAGAAGAAATAGCGGCGGTGCTGTACCGCCGCCTCATTACAGGCGCTTGCCGTGGTTGCGTTCCGAAATCTGCGCGTTGAGTGTCCAGAAATCGTAAAGCACGCCCAGCAGGAAGAAGCCGCCCGTGAACAGGTAGAGGATGCCCGAAATCCATTTCCCGATATACATGCGGTGTACGCCAAACAGGCCCAGGAAGGTCAGCAGCAGCCACGCCACCGAATAATTGACCTCGCTGCCGACGAAGCGGGCATCGGCCTGGCGGTCCATCGAAGGGATCAGGAAGAGGTCGATCAGCCAGCCGATACCGGCCAGGCCGAAGGTGAAGAACCAGATCGTGCCCGTTACCGGCTTGCCATAGTAGAAGCGGTGAGCGCCGGTGAATCCGAAGATCCAGAGCAGGTAGCCCAGGGTTTTGCTGTGGGTGTCGTTGGTCATGCAGGCTCCATGAAAAGTGCAGTTCAAAACTGTAAAAAGTGTGCTGCCCTGCGCATTGTATTGCGCGGGCGGCGCGTTGCCTCACGGTAGAGCTACAAACAGAACTGAAGTTCGGGAACAGGCACCGGTCAGCCCGGGCCCGCGGGGCTTGCCCGCAAGAAAAGCTCAACTGGTATAAACTGTGAAGCTTCAGGAGGCACAGAACCTCCGCCACCTTCATTCCGCCATCTGTTGCCCATCGTGCGACCTTCGCTGCTCATTCCGCTTATTGTCGGCTGTGCGCTGTTCATGGAAAACATGGACGCCACCGTGCTGGCCACCTCGCTCCCCGCGCTGGCGCGCGATCTCAATCAGGACCCGATCACCCTCAAGCTGGCCATGACCGCCTATGTCGCGGCGCTGGGTGTGTTCATCCCGATCTCCGGCTGGATGGCCGACAAGCTGGGCGCGTGCAAGGTGTTCAGCGCGGCCATGATCGTGTTCATGACCGGTTCCATCCTGTGCGCGGTCTCCGGGTCACTCGTGACCTTCGTGGCGGCGCGCTTCCTGCAGGGTATAGGCGGCGCCATGATGGTGCCGGTGGGGCGGGTCATCATCGCCCGCTCGGTGGACAAGTCCGAACTGGTCAAGGCGGTCAGCTACCTCACCCTGCCGGCGCTGCTGGGGCCGGTGGTGGGGCCGCTGCTGGGGGGCTTCATCACCACCTACTTCCACTGGCGCTGGGTATTCCTGATCAATATCCCGTTCTGCTTCCTGGGCCTGTACCTGGCCAAGCGCTTCATCCAGAACTTCAAGGAAGACGACCCGGCACCGCTGGATGTGAAGGGTTTTGTGCTGACCTCGGTCGGCGCGGCCATGATCATGCTGGGCCTGTCGCTGTTCGGCAGCCATCTGGTCGACGGTGCCACGCCGGTGGCCATGTGCTCCATCGGCGCCATCGCGCTGGTGATGTACTACCGCCATTCCACCCAGATCGCCTTCCCGCTGCTGGACTTCCGGCTGCTGCGCATTCCCACCCTGCATGCCAGCGTGGTGGGCGGTTCGCTGTTTCGCATCGGCCTGGGTGCGGTGCCCTTCCTGCTGCCGCTGGCCTTGCAGGAAGGGTTGGGGATGACTGCCTTCCAGGCCGGCAGCATCACCTGTGCCTCGGCTTTCGGTGCGCTGTTCATCCGCCTGCTGGCCAGCCGCGTGCTGCGCCGCTATGGCTTCCGCACGGTGCTGATGGTCAATGCCGTGTTCGCCGGCATCGCCCTGGCGGCGTACGGCATCTTCAGCATCCATACGCCTTATCTGCTCATTGTCACCATCGTGTTGATGGGCGGCGTGTTCCCGGCACTGCAGTTCACCTGTCTCAATTCGATTGCCTATGCCGACATCGACAACCGCGATGCCGGTCGCGTCACCAGCCTGGCCAGCGTGATCCAGCAGCTGTCGCTGGGACTGGGCGTGACCGTGGCCGGTATCGTGCTGCAGCTGTCGAACCACCTGCAAGGCCATTCCAGCATCGTCGCTGCCGACTTCTGGCCGGCCTTCGTGGTGATCGGCCTGTTCTCGGTAGCCTCGGTGCCGATCAGCGGCAGGCTGCCGCACAACGCGGGCCTGGAGCTGTCGCGCGGCAAATGAGCCAATAGGGATGGCGCGGGCGGGCTGGTATCATGCCCGATCACCTAGTCCCAACGCCACGATGGAGTCCCGCATGTCCCTGCCTTCCTCCCCCCTGCGCCGCCTGGTAGCGGCCAGCCTGATCCTCGCCTC
Source organism: Herbaspirillum sp. AP02 (assembly GCF_015767275.1). Classification (GTDB taxonomy): domain Bacteria; phylum Pseudomonadota; class Gammaproteobacteria; order Burkholderiales; family Burkholderiaceae_D; genus Herbaspirillum. Next base: position 1,040,450 of record NZ_JADWMY010000001.1, on the reverse strand, counting down.
CTGCAGCGCGTTCGCATTTTCCCTGTCCGACCTGAGCAATCAGGACGCCAGTGCCGGTCTGAAGGCCGCCCTGGAAAAGGGCGCCAGTACCGCCGTGGCCAACCTGGGGCGTCCCAATGGTTTCCTGAACAACGACAAGGTCAAGATCCACCTGCCAGGGGCCCTGGAGCAGGCCATGCCCATCCTGCGCATGACCGGCATGGGTGGTCAGGTCGATGGTCTGGTCGCCGACATGAATCATGCGGCCGAAGCCGCCGTGCCGCTGGCCAAGCCGCTGCTGATCAACGCAGTCAAGGCGATGTCGGTGAGCGATGCCAAGAACATCCTGACAGGTGGCGACACCTCGGTGACCGACTTCTTCCGCCAGAAGACCTCGGGCGAACTGGCCGTGAAGTTCCTGCCGCTGGTCAAGCAGATCACCGACCGCAACGGGCTCTCCGGCCGCTATAACGCTGTGATGGGGCAGGTCGCCAAGTCCGGACTGGTCAGCGCCGACCAGAGCACGGTGGAGGGCTACGTCACGCAGCGCGCGCTGGATGGTCTGTTCCTGATGATCGGCGAAGAGGAAAAGGCGATCCGCAAAGACCCGGTGGGCAGTGGCAGCGCCATCATCGGCAAGGTGTTTGGTGCCATCCGCTGAAAACGCTCCAGGCCAATTTCCAACGCTGGCCGCCGCTAGCAGAGTGCATGATGAAAGATCGCCAGTCACGGCCGTGACCGGCGATTTTTTTTGACTCTTTACATCACCGCCAAGCTCGGCAGGATGCCGCTTGGGGCAAGGGATAGCGCCGGATGGGCGGTTTTCAGGTTGCACTCTTTTAACAGCATATTGACCGCTGTTGGGAACTTTTAAAAGTGCTTCAGATCTGCAAGTTATGGATTCATATTGCTACATTGCTGGACAGCATTAAGCGATTGGTTTAAACTATCGTTTGTCTTCGCGACATAACTTGTTCAACTACGACTCTTAGCAGTGTCCGATCCGCGCTTGTGCGGGTTGTCCAAATTTCCGGCTGGCAGCGCGAACGCCGATCCGTTCTCCACGGTGACCTGTTCCCATCCCTGTCCGGTGTGCATCATGCCGAGGCTGGCTACATCGCTTCGGTTTCATCGCTGCCCTTGCAGCTTTCGGTTCGCATCCAAACGATACGCCCTTCGGGCAAGCGAGCCCCTTAAAAATTGACTCTATAACCCGTCGTCGCGGCGTCATGTCGTGCCGGCTATACCAACGGGGGTAACATGACACGTGTTCGTCACGTCTTCGCCGGCGCATGCGGTATTGCGCTGGTCCTTGCAGGACTGGTCTGGTGGATCGGCCCGGACGTCATCCAGAAGTATCGCGGTGACCTGGTCTACTACACCGGCAAGCACCTGGAACTGGTCTTCTTTTCCATGGTGCTGGCCCTGGCTGCCGGCATTCCCGCCGGTATTGCGCTCTCGCGTCCCTCGATGCAGGGCAGCGCCGAGAAGTTCATCCAGATCTTCAACATCGGTAACACCATCCCATCCATCGCCGTGCTGGCGCTGGCACTGGCCTTCTTCGGCATCGGCAATGGTCCCACCATCCTGGCGCTGTGGCTGGCTTCGCTCCTGCCCATCGTGCGCAATACCTTCGAGGGCTTGAAGAACGTGCCGGCTGCCATGAAAGAGGCGGCACGCGGCATCGGCATGAAGCCGCACCAGATCCTGCTGCGGGTGGAATTGCCCAATGCGTTGCCCATCATCGTCGGTGGCGTGCGCACGGCGCTGGCGATCAACGTCGGTACCGCGCCGCTGTCGATGCTGATCGGCGGTGAGAGCCTGGGTGGCCTGATCTTCCCCGGCATCTACCTGAACAACCATGGCCAACTGCTGCTGGGTGCAGCCGCCACGGCCTTGCTGGCCCTGGTGCTGGATGCCCTGGTAACCACGCTCTCCGGCCTCTACCTGGCCCGACGCGGGCTGCGTACCTGAAGCAGCGCAAGACCCAGCATCGCACTTCCATCACAAGAACGACCGCACGCCGCCGTACCGGCAGAGCGGTAGAGAGGAAAGCATGACAAGCAAGACCATCGCAAAATACGCCCTGTGTGCCCTCGCCATGGGCCTGGCCATGTTCGGCGCGGCCCGTGCGCAGGCGCAGAACCTGGTCATCGGCGGCAAGAACTTCACCGAGCAATTGCTGCTCTCGGACATGACCGCGCAATACCTGCGCGCCAAGGGCTACGACACCGAATTGAAGAACGGCCTGGGCACCACCCTGATGCGTTCGGCCCTGGAAAGCGGGCAGCTCGACATCGTCTGGGATTACACCGGTACCGCCCTGATCGTCTACAACCACATCGAGGACAAGCTCGATCCCGACCAGATCTACCAGAAGGTCAAGGAACTGGACGCCCCGCGTGGCCTGACCTGGCTGAACCAGTCCGAATTGAACAACACCTACGCCTTCGCCATGCCGCGCGAGCTGGCCGAGAAGTATCAGATTCATTCACTGCAGGACCTGGCCAAGCGCATCAACGAGGATGACCGCGACGGCAACAAGCCCCACCTCATGGGCGTGGACTACGAGTTCGCCTCCCGTCCCGACGGCCTGGGGCCGATGCAGGCGCTCTATGGCTTCAAGCTTGATCGCAGCGAGGTCAAGCAGATGGACCCGGGACTGGTCTACACGGCCCTGAAGAACGAACAGCTGTTCGTCGGCCTGACCTATGCCTCCGACGGCCGCATCAAGGGCTTCGATCTGCAACTGCTGGAGGATGACAAGGGCTACTTCGCTGCCTACAAGGCGACCCCGGTGGTGCGCCAGGACATCCTGGAGAAGAACCCCGAGCTGGCCGGGCAATTGAACGAACTGGCCGCCAAGATCGACACGGCCACCATGACCGAACTGAACAAACGCGTCGACATCGACCAGGAACCGGTGGCCAAGGTGGCCGCCGACTTCCTCAAGCAAGCCGGCCTGATCTGAGGAGGACACCATGAACATCTTCCAATACCTGCAATCGGACTGGCCCAACATCCTTGAACTGACCCTGCAACACCTGAAGCTGGTGGGCATCGCGGTCAGCCTGGCGATCCTCTTCGGCGTGCCGCTGGGCATCCTGGTGGTGCGCGTGCGCTGGCTGGCCGGCCCGCTGATGGGCCTGGCCACCATTGTGCTGACGCTGCCTTCCATCGCCCTGTTCGGGCTGATGATCCCGGTGTTCTCCAAATTCGGCGCGGGCATCGGCCCCTTGCCGGCGATCACCGCCGTGTTCCTGTATTCGCTGTTGCCGATCATGCGCAACACCTACCTGGCGCTGGAAAACATCGAAGCCGGCGTCAAGGAGGCCGGCATCGGCATCGGCATGACTTTCTGGCAGCGCCTGCGCATGGTGGACCTGCCGCTGGCGGTGCCGGTGATCCTGGGCGGCGTGCGTACCGCCGTGGTGATGAACATCGGCGTGATGGCCATTGCCGCCGTCATCGGCGCCGGCGGCCTGGGCGTGCTGATCCTGCATGCCATCAGCCAGAGCAATATGCAAAAACTCGTGGTCGGCGCCGTGATGATCAGCGTCCTCGCCATCATCGCCGACACCCTGCTGCAACGACTGCAGAAAATCCTGACACCGAAAGGAGTTCAAAAATGATCGAACTGGACCAACTGAGCAAGACCTACACCCAAAAAGACGGCACCCAGGTCAAGGCGGTGGACGCCGTCAGCCTGAAGGTGGCCGAAGGCGAGATCTGCGTCTTCCTCGGCCCCTCGGGATGCGGCAAGACCACTACCCTGAAGATGATCAACCGGCTCATCAAGCCGACCTCGGGTCGCGTGCTGCTGGATGGCAAGGACACCTCTGGCATCGATGAAGTCGAACTGCGCCGCCATATCGGTTATGTGATCCAGCAGATCGGCCTGTTCCCCAACATGACCATCGAAGAGAACATCACCATCGTTCCGCGCCTCTTGGGCTGGGACAAGAAGCGCTGCCACGCGCGCGCCACCGAGCTGATGGCCATGGTGGCGCTGGACCCGAAGAAATTCCTCAAGCGCTATCCGCGTGAATTGTCCGGCGGCCAGCAGCAGCGCATTGGCGTGATCCGCGCATTGGCGGCGGATGCACCCGTGCTGCTGATGGACGAACCCTTCGGTGCGGTCGATCCGATCAACCGTGAATCGATCCAGAACGAGTTCTTCCAGATGCAGCGGCAGTTGAACAAGACCGTCATCATGGTCAGCCACGACATCGACGAAGCCATCAAGCTGGGTGACAAGGTGGCCGTCTTCCGCGCCGGCAAGCTGGTGCAGTTCGACAATCCCGACACCTTGCTGGCGCGCCCCAAGGATGATTTCGTGGGCGCCTTCGTCGGCCAGGATCACACCCTGAAGCGTCTGCTGCTGGTGCGGGCCGGCGAGGCCGCCACCACCCCGGCCACGGCGCAGCCGGATGTGTCCTGCGACCAGGCACTGGCGCTGATGGATGACCAGGATTCGCGCTATCTGACCATCATCGATGCCGAGAACCGCGCCCTGGGCTACCTGACCCGGCGCGATGTGCGCGGCAATACCGGCGTGGCCGAGGACATGGTGCGTCCCTTCACCATGAATGCCGCCCCGGATGAAAACCTGCGCGTGGTGCTCTCCAAGATGTACAAGCACAGCACCAGCTGGATGCCGGTGATCGCCAACGACGGCAGCTACCTGGGCGAGGTGACCCAGGATTCGATCGCCAGCTATCTCAGCTCGGGCAAGTCGCGCGGGATGGCGATGGCGGCCTGATTCTTCACGTCAGCCGTGGAAAGCAGAAGGGCAATGCGCAGGCATTGCCCTTTTTTTGTGTCCAGCTTCGCTTCAACCTGGTTTATTGCGCCGCCTTCAGGTCTTCCAGGAAGGCCGCCACGATGGGTTCGTTCACGCTGCTGCGATTGGTGACCACGCTGATGCCGACCTCATAGGACAACTGGGTCCGGTTCAGGGCCCGCATCTGCCCGCGGGCGACATACTCGCGACCCATTTCCTCGGGCAGGTAACCCAGGTGCTGGCCGGAGAGGATGAGGATGGACATGGCTTCCATATTGCCGGTCACGGCCATGATGTTGCGCCGGTGGATGGGGACATGGCCGGGTGGCACCGGGTAGTCGCGCCAGGCCCAGGCATGTTGCGCGGCTTGTTCCGGGTCGATCTCGCCGGGTTGGTCGAACAGCGGGTGGGGCGGGGCGCAGTAGGCCACCTGGCGCTCCAGCATCAGTTGCGTGTATTGCAGGGCGGTGACGCGGCGCCAGAAGTAGCCGATGGCGATCTGGATGCTGCCGTTCAAGAGCATCTCTTCCAGCTCGCTGGGCGTGCGCACCAGCAGTTCGATGCGCACTGCTTCATCACGCTGGCGGAACTGGCGGATCACGTCCGACAGCCGGGTGTTGTGATGGGCCGGGGTGTGGCCGATCAGGCCGATGGAGAGGGTACCGACCAGGCGCTTGTCGAGATTGCGGGCCTCCATGCCGAACTCGGAGAGCGCATCCATCATGCGGCGCGCCGAATCGGCAAACTTCTCGCCCTTGGCGGTCAGCTTGAAACCGGCCCGGCCGCGCTCGCAGAGGCGAAAACCCAGGCGCGTCTCCAGGGTGTTCAACTGGGCGCTGATGGTGGACTGGCCGACATTGAGCTTGGCCTGTGCGGCCGATACCCCGTGCGAATCCACCACCGCCAGGAAGACGCGGATCAGGCGCAGGTCCAGATCGAAGACATTGTTGAGCATGAGGAAGCGGTAGCGGGTGGAAACCGCATTTTTACATCGATGGATATCGATGTAAACGTCGCCACATCGATATATCTTCGCTAATCCTGGCTCGCTAGAATGCATTCAAGCTCATTGGCGATACAAGGATAAGCATCGATGGAACATGCACTATATCAACCCCTCGGGGGTAATGTGATGCCCCGTTTTGGGGGGATTGCCACCATGATGCGCCTGCCGCATGTGGAAAATCCCGCTGGCCTGGACGTGGGATTCGTCGGCGTGCCGCTGGATATCGGCACTTCCAACCGTTCCGGTACGCGCTTCGGTCCGCGCCAGATCCGCACCGAATCGGTGCTGCTGCGCCCCTACAACATGGCCACCCGGGCCGCGCCCTTCGATTCGCTGAAGGTGGCCGATCTTGGCGACGTAGCGCTCAATCCCTACAGCCTGCTGGACTCGGTACGCATGATCGAGGAGGCCTACGACGCCATCTATGCCACCGGCTGCAAGACCATCAGCCTGGGCGGCGACCACACCCTGACCCTGCCCATCCTGCGGGCCATGGCGCGCCATCGCGGCCCGGTCGGGCTGATCCACGTGGACGCCCATGCCGACGTCAACGACACCATGAACGGCGAGAAGATCGCCCACGGCACGCCCTTCCGCCGCGCCTTCGAAGAGGGCCTGCTGGACCCCAAGCGGGTGGTGCAGATCGGCCTGCGCGGTACCGGCTATCACGCCGATGACTTCGACTGGTGCCGCGCCCAGGGTTTCCGGGTGGTGCAGGCCGAGGAGTGCTGGCATCGCTCGCTGGCGCCGCTGATGGAAGAGGTGCGCGCGCAGATGGGCGATGGCCCGGTCTATCTCACCTTCGATATCGATGGACTCGATCCGGCCTTCGCGCCCGGCACCGGCACCCCGGAAATCGGCGGACTCACGGTGCAGCAGGGGATGGAAATCATCCGTGGCTGCAAGGGGCTGGACATCGTCTCGGCCGATGTGGTCGAGGTCTCGCCGCCCTATGACCAGGCCGGCACCACCGCGCTGGTGGCGGCCAACCTGGCATACGAAATGCTCTGTGTTTTCCCGGGTGTGAAATATCGTGCCTGATTGCGCCCCCGATACTGCAACCCATTGCATCACCCCGCCACTACCGTATGAGAAGGAAGCAGCATGACTGATACCCGCCTCTGGGGCGCGCGTTTCCGTTCGCCACCCGACCCGGCCCTGATGACGCTCTCGCGGGGCGGCCTGGATCATTTCCGGCTGACCCGTTTCGACATCGTCTCGTCCCAGGCCCATGCACGCCAGTTGCGCCTGGCCGGGCTGCTGACCGAGGCCGAATGCAACGCCATCGTCACCAAGCTCGGCGAACTTGATGCCGCCATCGCCAGTGGCGCCGTGCGGCCCACCGCAGGCGACGAAGACGTGCATACCTTCATGGAGCGCGTGCTGGTGGAGGCGCTCGGCCCGACCGGAGCCAAGCTGCGTGCCGGCCGTTCGCGCAATGATCAGGCGGCCAACAACCTCAAGCTCTATTTGCGCGAGCAGGCACGCGCCGTCGGCGCCTTGCTGTTGGACCTGCAGGATGCCCTGACGCACCAGGCCGGCGAGCATCTCGACACGCTGGTCCCCGGCTTCACGCATCTGCAGGCGGCGCAGCCGGTGGTGTTTGCGCACCAGTTGCTGGCCCATGCGCAGACCTTCAGTCGCGACATCTCGCGCCTGATCGACTGGGACAGGCGCGCCGCCCGTTCACCGCTGGGCGCAGCGGCCATGGCGGGCTCGGCCATCGCCCTGCATCCGGCGATCTCGGCCGCCGAGCTGGGCTATGACGGCCCTTGTGAAAACTCCATCGACGCCGTCGGCAGCCGCGATCACGTGGCTGAATTCCTGTTCGTCTGTGCCATGCTGGGGACGCATCTCTCGCGCCTGTCGGAAGAAGTCACGCTGTGGGTGTCGCGCCAGTTCCGCTGGGTGGAACTGGACGATGCCTTCTCCACCGGCAGTTCCATCATGCCGCAGAAGAAAAATCCCGATATCGCCGAACTCACCCGTGGCCGCTCGGCCCGTCTGATCTCGCTGCTGATGGACATGCTGGTGGCGTTGAAGGGTTTGCCGTTCTCCTACAATCGCGATCTGTCGGAGGACAAGTATTCGGCCTTCGAGGCCATCGACGTGCTGCATATGGTCTTGCCGGCCATGGCCGGCATGATGCGTACGCTGCAGGTGAACAAGGAGCGCATGCGTGCCGATGCCACCCAGGGTTTCACCCTTGCCACCGAAGTGGCGGACTGGCTGTCGCGTCGCGGCGTGCCGTTCGCCCAGGCGCACGAGATCACCGGTGCCATGGTGCGCGCCTGCGAAGAGCGCGGGGTGGAGCTGCATCAGTTGAGCGATGCGGAGTTGAAAGTCATTAGTTCACATCTATTGCCCGAAGTACGCACGGTTCTCACGCCCGAGGCCGCTGTGGCGGCGCGTAGCGGCCATGGCGGTACCGCGCCGCTGCAGGTGCAGGCTCAGCTGGAAAGATTGCAGGCCACCGTGGCTGCGCAGCGCCAGTGGACACAGCAGGCGGTGCTGCCGTCAGCAGTGGGAACAACAGCGGGAGCGACAGCATGAGCACCATCTCCCCCTATGCCATCGACCATCTCAAGGTGGTGCCGCGCCGCTACTACGGACGCTGGCTGTCGGCCGCGCTGATCCTGCTGGCGCTGGGCTTCGTGGTACACGCCTTCGCCCACGGCCAGATCGAGTGGGCGGTGGTGGCCAAGTTCATGACGGCCAAGGTGATCCTGCAGGGCCTCTTGAACACCATCCTCATGACCATCTATGCGATGGTGGTGGGCATCGTGCTGGGCGTGGTCTTCGCGGTGATGGTGATGTCGCCCAACAAGCTGCTCAAGGCGGTGGCGACCTTCTACATCTGGTTCTTCCGGGGCACGCCCCTGCTGCTGCAGATGCTGCTGTGGTTCAACCTGGCGCTGGTGTTCCCGACCCTGGGCATTCCTGGCTGGTTCGAGGCGCGTACGGTGGACATCATCACGCCCTTCGTGGCCAGTCTCCTGGGGCTGGGCATCGGGCAGGGCGCCTATACCGCCGAGGTGGTGCGCGGCGGCATCCTGGCGGTGGACAATGGCCAGACCGAGGCCGCCAAGGCGATTGGCATGACGCGCCTGACCGCCTTGCGCCGCATCGTGTTGCCGCAGGCCATGCGGGTGATCATTCCGCCGGTGGGTAATGAGGTGATCAGCATGATCAAGCTGACCTCGGTGGCCAGCGTGATCCAGTTTTCCGAAATCCTGCACAACGCCCAGACCATCTATTTCGCCAATGCCCGCGTGATCGAACTGCTGATCGTGGCAACCGTCTGGTACCTGGCGGTGGTGACGGTGTTTTCCATCGGCCAGCATTTCCTGGAACAGATGTTTGCCCGCGAGCGCCGCGCCAAGGCCCGCGCACGTGTGGTGGTCGCACAGGGAGCGACAGGATGAGCACACCCATGATCGTGGCCCATGAGGTCCAGAAATACTATGGCGGCTTCCACGCGCTCAAGGGCGTGAACCTGGAAGTCGAGGCCGGTGCCGTGACCTGCATCGTCGGTCCCTCGGGCTCGGGCAAGAGTACCTTCCTGCGTTGCATCAACCAGCTGGAAAGCGTCGATGGCGGGGCCATCTGGGTCGGCGGTGAATTGCTGGGTTATCGCCGCCGTGGCGACCAGTTGATCGAGCTGTCCGACGGCGAGATCGCCCGCCAGCGCCTGGCCAGCGGCATGGTGTTCCAGCGCTTCAACCTGTTTGCCCACATGACGGCGCTGCAGAACATCATGGAAGGTCCGGTGGTGGTGCAGAAGCGCCGTCGCGCCGAAGTGAAGGAAGAGGCACTGGCCCTGCTGGCCCGGGTGGGCCTGGCGGGCAAGGCCGATGCCTATCCCTCTGAACTTTCCGGTGGCCAGCAGCAGCGCGTGGCGATTGCCCGCGCACTGGCCATGCGGCCCAAGCTGATGCTGTTTGACGAACCGACCTCGGCGCTGGACCCGGAGCTGGTCGGCGAAGTGCTGGCGGTGATGAAGGATCTCGCCAGGAGCGGCATGACCATGATCGTGGTCACGCATGAGCTGGGCTTTGCACGTGAAGTGTCCAACCGGGTGGTGTTCATGGATGGTGGCCAGGTGATCGAAGCCGGCACCCCCGGTGAAGTGCTGGCGCGCCCGCAGCACCGACGTACCCAGGAATTCATCGCGGCCATCCTGGCCTGATGCGGCATTGCAGAACTCAACCAGAAAGGGGAATCCCGTGAAGCTGAAACACAAGACCATGTTGGGCCTGGCTACGTTGGCCGCCACCGTCACCCTGGCCGCCAGCGGCGCGCACGCGGCCGACCTGCCGGATCGCATCAAGAAGGCCGGCAAGCTGGTCATCGCCTCGCAGGCCAACTACCCGCCCATCGCCTACAAGGACCCGGCCACGGGCGAGCTGATGGGGCTGGACATCGACCTCGGGGCGGCCATCGCCAAGGAACTGGGCCTGAAGGTGGAGTACCAGGAAACCGCCTTCGCCCAGGTCTTTAGTTCGCTCACCACCGGCCGCGCCGACATCGCCATGGTGGCCATCAGCGACACGGCCGAACGGCAGAAGGTGGCCGACTTCATCGACTACATGAAGACCGGCCCGCAATTCTTCACGCTGCAGGCCAATGCGGCGCGTATCAAGGGCATCGCCGACGTCTGTGGCACCAAGGTCGGTGCCAGCCGCAATACCAACTGGCCGGGCCAGATCGCCGGCTGGAGCAAGGACAACTGTGAAGCCAAGGGCAAGCCGGCCATCACCGTGATCGGTACCGAAGGCTCGGTGGATGCGCGCACCCAGCTCAAGACCGGCCGTATCGATGTGGCGGTGCAGGGCAGCGAGACCCTGCCTTACTTCCAGGGCATGGAACCCAATACCTATGTCCTGCTGGGGCAGCCGCTGTTTGCGCAGGAGACCGGCATTCCGGTCTCCAAGAGCGAACCGGGCTTGCGCGACGCCGTGCTGGAGGCTTTGAAGCGCCTGCAGGCCAACGGGACCTACGACAAGCTGCTGGCCAAGTACAAGCTGCAGGGCAGCGCCATGCCGGCCGCGCTTAACCAGGGCAAGTGAGTCATGGCCGGCGTCGAGTTTGATGAAGCCGAGCAGGCCGCCGCCCGCCGGCTGGGCCTGACAGGTGCCGAGGAGGTGGAGTGGCAGGCGCGCTGTGAACTGGCGGCGCTGTACCGGCTGCTGGCGCACTTCCGTATGACCGACCTGATCGATACACACATCTCGGCGCGGGTGCCGGGGCAGCCTGGTCACTTCCTGATCAATCGCTATGGCGTGCTGTTCCACGAGATGCGCGCTTCCGATCTGGTCAAGGTGGATGCCCAGGGGCAGGCCGTGCAGATGGGCAGCACTGCCGCACCGGCGCAGCGGGTCAATCGCGCCGGCTTCGTGATCCATTCGGCGGTGCATCAGGCCCGGCCGGACCTGCATTGCGTGATCCACACGCATACCACGGCCGGGATTGCGGTCTCGGCCCAGCGTGACGGGCTGCTGCCGATCAGCCAGCATGCCCTCAAGTTCTACGGCAAGCTGGCCTATCACGAGTACGAAGGCATCGCCCTCGATACCGAAGAGCGCGAGCGGCTGGTGGCAGCGCTGGGGTCGCACAAGGCCATGATCCTGCGCAACCATGGCTTGCTGGCGGCGGGGGAGTCGGTGGCGGCGGCGTTCCATGAAATCTATTTCCTGGAGCGGGCCTGCCAGGCCCAGGTGGCGGCGCAAGCGGGTGGGGCTGCCTTGCACCTGCCGGCGGAGGAAGTGCGCCTGCGCGCCGCTGGCCAGTTCGACAACGACCAGGCCAGCGGCATCATTGACCTGGCCTGGGAGGCGGCCTTGCGGCTGGTGCAGGAGGAGGGGCCGGGGTACCGCTGCTGAGCGCGTCATCGGTTCTTCCCATCGGCGCTTCAAAAGACAACGCCCGCATCGATGATGCGGGCGTTGTCATGTGCGGCTAGCAGCAGGCTCAGTCCAGCAGTTTCTGCATGAACATCGCCTTGCCGGTCTCGGCCTTCAATTCATAGCCTGCGAAGCCGCTGGCGCGATATAGCGAACGTGCCACCGTATTGCCTTCCAGGACTTCCAGCGTCAGCTTGCAACAGCCCAGTGCGCGGGCTTGCCGTTCCACGCTGGCCAGCAATTGCCTGGCCACGCCCTGGCCGCGATAGGCCGGCATCACGGCCAGATCGTGCAGGTTCAGCAGCGGCTTGCAGGAAAAGGTCGAGAACCCTTCGATGCAGGTCGCCAGGCCAGCGGGGGTGTTGCCGTCGAAGGCCAGGAAGACATGGGCGGTGGAACGTTTCTTCAGTTCCGCCGCGAGGTTCTGACGTACGTAGTCGGACAGGGCCTGTCCGCCCCCCATGGCGTCGGATGCGTAGGCGTTGAGCGTCTCGAAGAGCGCTGCCGCATGGGCAGCGTTGTCGAGATCGGCCTTGACGATGGATACCGCCATGTCTTCCCCTGCTGGCTATGGAATCGAATTGGCTCGAAGCGAAGCAGGTCGAATCGGATCGGCCCGCTTGCCGCTTTGCTTACTTGCCGCCGCTGCGTTGTCCGCCGTGCGTGAGCGCGGACTGACGCGGACCACCCTGGCGTTGCTGGCCCTGGCTGCTGCGTGGCTGGGCGTTGCCGCTGGCCGGCTTGGGCGCGCGATTGGCGTTGTTGCCACCATTGCCACCGCCATTGCCGGCTTGGCTGCCCGGCGCACGACCCTGGCCGCGCGGTGCATTGCCATTGCCCGGATTACGTGGCTTGGCCTGCTGAGCGGCACCGGCTCCGGCTGGCTTGGCGCCGCCATTGCCATTGCCGCCGCCCGCTGCTGCCGGCTTGCGCGGTGCGCTGCGCTGGCCGCCGCGTCCGCCGCCAGGGCTCTGGTGACGACCCTGGCCGCTGCGCAGCTGGATCGGCTGCGGCTTGGCGGTGGGATCCGGTTCGAAACCGGCGATCACTTCCACCGGGATTTCGCGCTTGATGAAGCGTTCGATATCGTGCAGCAGGTCGCGCTCGTCCACGCAGACCAGCGACACGGCTTCGCCGGTGGCGCCGGCGCGGCCGGTACGGCCGATGCGGTGGACATAGTCTTCGGGGACGTTGGGCAGGTCATAGTTGACCACGTGCGGCAACTGGTCGATATCGATGCCGCGGGCAGCGATGTCGGTGGCGATCAGGGCGGTCAGCTTGCCGTCCTTGAACTCGGCCAGCGCCTTGGTACGTGCCGACTGGCTCTTGTTGCCGTGGATCGCCATGGCGGTGATGCCGTCACGCGCCAGTTGCTCGACCAGCTTGTTGGCGCCGTGCTTGGTACGGGTGAAGACCAGCACCTGCTTCCACTGGTGGGTCTTGATCAGGTGCGCCAGCATCGGGTGCTTCTTGTCGCGGTCGACCGGGTGCAGCTTTTGCGCGATCACTTCCACGGTGGAGTTGCGGCGGGCCACTTCGATCAGGGCCGGGTTGTTCAGCAGGCTGTCGGCCAGCTTCTTGATCTCGTCGGCGAAGGTGGCCGAGAACAGCAGGTTCTGGCGCTTGGGCGGCAGCGCGGCCAGCACCTTGCGGATGTCGCGGATGAAGCCCATGTCCAGCATGCGGTCGGCTTCGTCCAGCACCAGGATCTGGATGTGCTGCAGGTTCACGGTGCCTTGCTGCATGTGGTCCAGCAGGCGGCCGGGCGTGGCCACCAGGATATCGACGCCGCGCTTCAACAGGGTGATCTGCGGATTGATGCCGACACCACCGAAGATGCAGGCCGAGGTCAGCGGCAGGTACTTGCCGTACTGGCGCACGCTTTCCTCGACCTGGGCTGCCAGTTCGCGGGTGGGCGCCAGGATCAGGGCACGGATGGGCAGGTGGCCGTTGATCTTGTTGCGCGGCATGGCCGACAGGCGTTGCAGCAGCGGCAGCGTAAAGCCGGCGGTCTTGCCGGTGCCGGTCTGGGCGCCGGCCAGCAGGTCACCACCGGAGAGTACGGCGGGGACGGCTTGGGCCTGGATCGGAGTGGGGGAGGTATAGCCTTGTTCGGAAACGGCACGAACGATTTCGTCGGACAAGCCGAGCGCGGAAAATGACATGAGACTCTGAAAATGGGTTTGGCCTGTGGCCCCGTACGGGCGCCAGTCGCAGGCAAACGGGTTGGAACTGGAGGAGGGCGCGGACTTGACTGGCTATACGCCGCGCAGGCCGCAGTATAACAGCGCAGTCTGCGGGCGACGTGATTTATTTTGCATCCGGATGCGGGCAGCTCATCCGTGCTGGCGGGCCAGGAAGGATTGCACGGGAGGGAGTACCAGCGCGCTTTGCATCAATCCGCCGAAGTGCGTGACGCCGGGCAGGCTGACAAATTCTGCCTGTGGCAATAACGCCGCAGTACGCTCGACGGCAGCATGGCGCGCATCGGCGTCACCGCAGAACAGCAGGCAGGGCAGCTCCATCCGTGCCAGCAGGTCTTGCTGCGAGGGGCGCGGCTGCTGGGCGGCGGCGGCCAGGGCCACCAGGTCGTTGGCCCGGATGAGCATCTTCACCTGGGGCGATATCTGTTCGTCCAGCAGGGCTTCGAAGGTGCTGATGAAGGCCTCGGGGTCGCGTCCGTCGATGCCGTGGAAGCCGTCCCAGCTGCGGTCCTCGTACGGATGGGCAGCGCCCAGGATGAGGCTGCGCAGGCGCTGTGGCGCATGGCGTACCAGCCCGTAGCCGACCCAGCCGCCCAGCGAGTAGCCGAAGAAGTGGGCGCGCTCGATCTGCAGGGCGTCCAGCACGGCCACGGCGTCGCGGCAGCGCTGCACCTGGGTGTAGGCGGCGGTCTCGTGCGGCTTGTCGCTCTGGCCATGGCCCAGGGCATCGAACAGGATGACCTGGTAATGCTGGCGCAACACCGAGGTGAAGCCGAAGAAGCGCCAGGCTTCCAGGCTGCTGGTAAAGCCGTGGTGCAACAGCAGGGGAGGGCCTTCGCCCTCGACCTGGTAGTGGATCTTGCGGTTGTCGCTCAGGGCAAAGGGCATGGTGGGGATGGTGGGGATAGGCGGCAGGGTTCAGTTGTTGTGATCGACCAGCTTCTTGCAGCGGCGCGCCAGCAGTTCGCGCGAGCGCGCGCAGATTTCTTCGGTGCTGAGGTCTTCGACATGGGTGGCAATCGACCAGACATGGCCGAAGGGGTCGCGCAGGGTGCCGGAGCGGTCGCCATAGAACTGGTTCTGCACCGGCCGCAATTGCACGGCACCGGCGGCCATCGCCTGGCTGAAGACGGCATCGACGTCGGCCACGTAGACCAGCAGGCTCACGCCCGCGCCGCCCAGCGTCTGCGGGCTCAGGAAGCCCAGTTCGGGATGTTCGTCGGCCAGCATCACGCGGGCATCGCCGATCTGGATTTCGGCGTGCCAGACCTTGCCGTGGGGACCGTCCAGGCGCATGACTTCCACGGCGCCGAAGGCGCGAGCGTAGAAGGCGATGGCCTCGGCGGAGGCTTGCACGATCAGGTAGGGAGTGACGCTGTGGTAGCCCGCCGGCAAGGCGCAGGCGGAAGGACTGGACTGGGGCAGCGTGGCTGCGTCAGGCGGGGTGGGCATGTCGTCTCCTCGGTCATCGCCGGTAGCGGCACTATAGCAGCAATGCCTGTGCCGCCGTCCGGCGGGTGATCATGAGACGAGCTTAAGCAAAAGTGAAGGATCAGGCAAATTCGGACAACAGGTTGACTTGCTGAGCGAAGATCTTCGGGCTGCCGGCGATGACATCGCCCTTATAGAGGTAGTCGGAGTCACCCTTGAAGGTGCCGACCAGGCCTCCGGCTTCGGTCACCAGCAGCGAGCCGGCGGCGATGTCCCAGGGCTTCAGGCCCTTCTCGAAGAAGCCGTCCAGGCGGCCGGCGGCGACATAGGCCAGGTCCAGGGCGGCGGCACCCGGGCGGCGCAGGCCGGCGCTGTGTTCGGTCATGACCTTGAACATGGTGACGTATTCGTTCAGGCCGTCCAGGTCGCGGAAGGGGAAGCCGGTGCCGATCAGGGCGTCAGCGATCTTGTCGCGCTTGCCCACGCGGATGCGCTTTTCGTTCAGGTAGGCGCCCGCGCCCTTGGAGGCGGTGAACAGGTCGTTGCGGGTCGGGTCGTAGACCACTGCCTGGGTGATGATGCCGCGCTGTTGCAGGGCGATCGAGACGCAGTATTGCGGGAAGCCGTGGATGAAGTTGGTGGTGCCGTCCAGGGGATCGATGATCCAGACGTTTTCGTTTTCATCGTGCAGGTTGTCGGACGCACCGGATTCCTCGGCCAGGATGGCGTGGTCGGGGTAGGCGTTCTTGAGCACGTCGATGATGGCATCCTCGGCGGCCTTGTCCACTTCGGTCACGAAGTCGTTGTGCGACTTCTTGGAGACCTTCAGCAGCGACACGTCGAAGGACGCACGGTTGATGATGGTGGCGGCGCGGCGAGCAGCCTTGATCGCCGTATTGAGCATGGGTGGGATGAGCATTCCGATGGTTCCGTTAAAATTGCGGCCATCGTTGACGATGGCTGCGTTGCTCATCGTCGCCATGGCCGACGGACCGGCCTCCCGCGTCAAGCTTGCGGAACAGGCTGGCCAGGCGAAACCCGGCAGTCAAACCAGTGCGACGATGAAATTAATGAGCGTTGCGCCACCCGCGGCTGTTATGCTTGCGGGTTTGCCATGCAGTCCGGGGCGCAGCTTCGATCAACCTGGGCCAACCTGGGTTTGATCTGCTACTGCAATATTGACGTTTTGCCAATATCCTATCCTGGGGCGCGAATCCCGCTATTTTAAATGAACAAGCAAGTGTCAGGACAATCTCTTTTCAGCCGTTTGCGTTTCGTACTGGTCAATACCAGCAGTCCGGGCAATATCGGTTCGGCCGCACGGGCCATCAAGACCATGGGCTTTTCGGAGCTGGTGCTGGTCAATCCGCGCTTTCCGGACGCGGTCAAGGAAGATGAAGCCATTGCCTTCGCCAGCGGCGCCCTGGATGTGTTGCAAAATGCACGCATTGTCGGCAGCGTGGAAGAAGCGTTGCAAGGATGCAACTTCGCCGCCGCCGTCAGCGCCCGGTTGCGCGAGTTTTCGCCGCCCGTGGTCTCGCCCCGCGAGCTGGCCGGGCAGCTGTCACGCGATACCGGGCTCAATGCCGCGCTGCTTTTTGGCAACGAGCGCTTCGGCCTGCCCAACGAGGTGGTGCAGAAGTGCCAGGCGCTGTTGAACATCCCGGCCAACCCCGACTATTCCTCGCTGAACCTGGCGCAGGCGGTGCAGGTGCTGGCCTACGAGTGCCGCATGACGGAGCTGGAAGTGCAGGGCGGGCCGATGCAGACCAGCGGCGATGCGCGCGCGCCGGGCGAGGTTGGTTTCCAAGGCCAGAGTGCCAGCGTGGCCGAGATCGAGGGTATGTTCGCCCACCTGGAACAGGCCCTGGTGTCCATCGATTTCCTCAATCCCGACAATCCCAAGAAACTGATGCCGCGCTTGAAGCGCATGTTCTCGCGCGCCCAGCTGGAGACTGAAGAGGTCAACATCCTGCGCGGCATCGCCCGCCAGATCCTGGAACCCAAGCAGGCCAAGGCCGGCAAGTCCGCACAGAACGAACAAGGAGAAGGCTGACATGGCCAAGCTGACCCTGGACCGCATCCTGCAATCGCAGGGTTTCGGTTCGCGCAAGTATTGTCGTGAATTGATCGAGGATGGAGAAGTCTCGATCGGTGGTGAAGTGGTGGACGATTACCGGGCCACGCCCGAACCCACCGGGCTGGTGCTGACCATCTTCGAGGAAGAGTGGGAGTACCGCGAGCACGTCTACATCGCCATCAACAAGCCGCCCAACATCGAATGCTCGCGCAAGCCCAGCCATCACCCGGGCGTGCTGACCTTGCTGCCGGAGCAGTTCACCTGGCGCGACGTGCAACCGGTGGGGCGACTGGATCACGACACCACCGGGCTGTTGCTGATGTCCGACGATGGCGCCTTCATCCACGCCCAATCCTCACCCAAGCGCCACGTCCCCAAGGTGTATGCGGCGACCACCGCCGAGCCGGTGACACAGGCGCTGATCGACCAACTGAAGGCCGGCGTGCAACTGCACGACGAACCGGCCCCGCTGGCCGCCACCCGCTGCCGCCAACTGGGCGAGAACCTGCTGGAGATCGTGCTGGAGCAGGGCAAATACCACCAGGTCAAGCGCATGCTGGCTGCCGCCGGCAATCATTGCAGCGCACTGTCCCGGGTCGCCATCGGTGGCTTGCAACTGAAGGCGCTGGGACTGGAGGAGGGGGAGTGGACTTACCTGGATGCGCAGCAGATGGCGCTGCTGGTGCCGGATCAGGAATAGGCTTCACGACGTCGACGAGATGACAAGAAAAACGCCATCGGTCGCAAAACCGATGGCGTTTTCACTGGCAGGGGTTGGGCTTAATGCCGGACCTCTCCCGCCTCGCTCGCACCACTTACATCGGCCACGAACAGTTGCGCGCAATCCACCGCATCGAACTCATAGTGCTGCCCGCAGAAGTCGCAGTCGATGGCCAGCTTTTCCATCTGCGTCAGTGCTTCGGCGATTTCCTCCTGGCCCAGCATCTTCAGCATGTTGCCGACCTTCTCGCGCGAGCAGGAGCAGTGGAACTGCGGATGGACGGGGTCGAAGACACGGATGTTCTGTTCCCAGAACAGGCGGTGCATCAGCGTGGCGATGTCGGTGGAGAGCAATTCCTCGCGCCGCAAGGTGTCGCCCAGCATGACCATGTGGTTCCAGTCTTCCAGCTCGCCTTCAGGCTTGGCGGTGGGGGCGGCGGTGCCGCCGATGGTGGGTAGCTTCTGCAGCAACAGGCCGCGTGAGACGTGTTCGTCGGCGGCCAGCCACAGTTTGGTGTCCAGTTGCTCGGAACGCAGCATGTAATTCTCGATCACGGTGGCCACGTTATCGCCATCCAGCGGCACCACGCCCTGGTAGGCCTGCTGGCCTGGCAGCTTGTCCTTGGGGTCGAGGGTGATGACGAAGCGGCCATCGCCGTTGGCATTGACCAGGTCCGTCAGGGTCGCGTCGTCGGCGATTTCCGCATCCTCGGCCAGCTTGGCGGTGGCGCGCAGTTGCAGTTCGGAGTCGCACTCCACCACCAGCAGCTTGACCGGGCCATCGCCATGGATCTGCATGATGATCATGCCGTTGAACTTCAGATTGGCAGAGAGCAGGGCAGAAGCTGCCAGCATCTCGCCCAGCAGCGCGCGTACCGCTACCGGATAGGCGCGGCGGTCCTGCACCTGGCGCCAGGTGTCGGAGATTTCGACCAGTTCGCCCCGCACGGGAGCGTCATCGACCAGGAATTTCTGCAGCGTGTCTTTCATTGTTTCCTTTGCTTGGCGGCTCAGGCGATGCGCTTGAGCTTGGCCTTGAACTGTTGTGCGCGCTGGACATAGCTGTCCGTGCCGGCGTGCATGCGCGCGATATCTTCTTCACTCAACTGGCGAACCGCCTTGGCGGGGGTGCCGATGATCAGCGAGTTGTCCGGGAACTCCTTGCCTTCAGTCACCAGTGCACCGGCGCCGACCAGGCAATTCCTGCCGATCTTGGCGCCATTGAGCACCACCGCCTGGATGCCGATCAGCGCGCCTTCGCCGATGGTGCAGCCGTGCAGCATGGCCTGGTGGCCGATGGTGACATTCTTGCCGATCATCATCGGATATCCCACGTCGGTATGCAGCACAGCCCCTTCCTGCACATTGCTGTTCTCGCCGATGGTGATGAGTTCATTGTCGCCACGGATGGCAACGTTGAACCAGACGCTGGAATGCGGCTCCATCTTCACCTTGCCCACCACGGTGGACGACTCGGCCACGAAGGCGGTGTCGTGGATTTCGGGGGTGTCCTGCTCCAATTGGTAGATCGCCATAATAAAATTGTCTCCTCGTTACCTGCTGGTCGGTATGTGATGCCTTGCCTTGCGGTGAACTTGTCTTCATATGGAGACAAGTCCGGCGTCCTCAACCGCGTATTTTACCTTCCCTGAAAGTCAGTTCCTTGGATCAGTCCTCTTCCCCAGATGAAGTCTTTTCATTTACCGGCTTGCGTAGTGCCGCCCTGTCTTGCCTGAAAGAAATCCATCCGGCCGTCAAGTGCAGTACGGTGCGCAGCCTGCGGGCCGCGTGGTCGGCAGGCGAACTGCCCCTGGAGCAGGACGATCTGGCAGCGCTGGACGAGGGCCGCGGGATCCCGGGCCGTCCGGCGCGGCCGGCCCTGGTATCGCCGCTGGAGGTGAAGCATCGTTCCATGGGCACGCCCGAGGGCAGGGCGGCGCTGATCCATGCCCTGGCGCATATCGAGTTCAATGCCATCAATCTGGCACTGGACGCGGTCTGGCGCTTTCCCGGCATGCCCCGCGATTTCTACGCAGACTGGATGCAGGTTGCCGATGAGGAGGCCTATCACTTCAGCTTGCTGGCCGAGCATCTGAAGACGCTTGGACATGCCTATGGCGATTTCACCGCCCACAATGCCTTGTGGGACATGGCGGAATCGACCAAGGGCGATGTCCTGGCGCGCATTGCGCTGGTGCCGCGCACGCTGGAGGCCCGTGGACTGGATGCGGCGCCGCCGGTGCGTGCCAAGCTGGCGCAGGCGGGTGATCTGGCGGCGGCCGAGATACTGGATATCATCATGCGCGATGAAGTGGGTCATGTGCTCATCGGCAATCGCTGGTTCAACTGGTTGTGCGAACAGCGGCAACTGGACCCGATCGCCACCTTTACCCAGTTGTGCCTGCAACACAAGGCGCCACCGCTGCGCGGGCCATTCAATCTGCATGCCAGACGGGCGGCCGGTTTTTCGGACGAGGAAATGCTGATGTTCAGCGATCTTTCGCGATGATCGACGGATTTGCAAGAAATGTAAGCAATTTTCGCGAGGGTGGGGGACGGCTTGCTGTTGTGCTATCGTCTCCCCCGAATTCCGACGTTTCGGGATCACTTATATGAATGGAAAGGATGACAACATGAACAAGATGTCCAAACTGTTGGCCGGTGTGGTCGTGAGCGTTGCCGCCATTTCCCTGCTGGCAGCCTGCCAGAAGAAGGAAGAGCCGGGACCGGCCGAGGCGCTGGGCAAGAAGATCGATGGCGCGGTGCAGGATGCCGGCAAGAAGCTCGACGAAGTCACCGGCCAGGCCAAGGACCAGACCAGCGAGTCCGGCTCCAAGCTCGATGGCGCGCTGGATCAGGCCAAGGTCGACGCCAAGGAAGCCTACGAAAAGACCAAGGAAGGGGCCAAGGACCTGGCCCAGAAGACCGGCGAGAAAATGGAGCAAGCCGGTCAGAAGCTGCAGGACGCCACCAAGAAATAAGAAGAAACAAGTACCACGCTGCCGGGCTATTGCCGGTAGCCCCCACAATGCCGTCCCGCCTGCGCTGGACGGCATTGTTCCTTCAGGCTGCCCTCCGGGGCGCTTTCCCTGCGCTATTCGCGGGCGTTGTGGATCAGGTCGATCACCATCTTCTGGATGGCCGGTTCCAGTGCCAGCGCCACATGGCCGATGCCGATGACCGGGATGTTCCAGGCGCCGTCCAGGTGCGCCGAGCTCTGCGGCGAGATGATGTTGTCGTGATGGGAATAGATCGAGACGATGTGCGACAGGGCGTCCGCTTCTTCGGTGGCGGCCAGCTTTTGCAGCCATTCGCTGCTGCGGCCTTCTTCGTAGCGGCCCAGCCAGTTCATTTCACCGCAATTGATGCCGATGCCGAAGTTGGCAATCGCCGTGCCATGGTGTGGCGAACCCAGGGTGATCACGCGGGCCACGCTGTCGCAGCCGTGGTCGCGCAGATAGGCGCGGGCAGCCAGCCCGCCCATGCTGTGGGCGACGATCGCGATCTTCTTCTGGCCGGTTTCCGCCAGGACGCGTTGCACGGCGGCGTGGAGAAGGGGGGCGTAGTCGTCGATGCTGCCAAAGACCGGCTCCATGTCCAGCGCGTAGTGGGTGATGTGGGCTTCCCGCAACTCCAGGCTCATCCAGCGCCAGTAGCCGCTGTTGCAGCCATAGCCATGGACCAGCAGCACCGGCAGGGAGGTGGTGTCGGGATAGCTGAACTGATCGAAGCGCAGGAAAGGCATGGCCCACGAGGAGCAGAGCATGGTGGCCCGGAATTCGCGCAGGAAAAGGGTGCTGATCTGCAGCCAGCTGATTTCCACCGGGTTGGAGGTGCGCCCGCGATAGGGCCAGGTCAGGAAAAAGCTGTTGGCCGTGATCTGAGCGCGCAACATCAGGACGATGAGGAGGCCACCCAGAGCGGCCACCACGATAGGCCACTCGAAATGCCGAAGCAGGAAATAGAACAGGATCGCAATGCCGAACTGGACGAGGAGCAGGGTTCTGGAGATGCGTGAAATCATGCGGGCTGGCGTCCGGGGCGATCAGGTGGGTGGGCATGCAGGCGCAGGCGGTCGCCCGAGAGCATAACAGAGCGCCGCGCAGCGCTCATGTCCGCTTCATGACTTGGCGCCGGCTTGCGGGAGGGGGGCTTTCAATGCTGGGGTGATGTCGACCAGGCGCGTGCCGGCAAGGCGGTCGTGCAGGAACTGGCCTTGGCTGTCGACTCTGCTGGTCAGCGCCCAGAGGAGCAGGTTGGCAGCCGGGATCAGCACCAGCAGCCAGTGCTGTCCGCGGGCCAGGGAGGCCAGTGCCAGCCCCGGCAGTATCCATAGCCAGGCCAGGAAGAAGCGCAGGGTCGCACGCCAGAGACTCACCGGCTGGCCCAGGCGGTCGACGACCCTGAAGCGCCAGGTTTTCATCGCCAGGGTTTGCCCGCCGTGCGTCCAGAACCAGATGAAATAGACCGCCAGTACCAGGAACAGCCAGGCTTCGAGCGCGTGGCGGAGATAGAGCGCATGGCGCTGTTGCAGGAGGGTGGAGAACAGCCAGCCGGACATGAACAGCACGCCGAACAGCAGCATCGATTCATACAACATGCTACTCAAGCGGCGGCGCAGCGAGGGCGTGGCGAAATCCGTCATGGTTGTGGTTTGGTCTTTGTTCTTGATGTAGTGGTCGCTTGAAGGTTACGGCGATGGCGATGGGCTGCGACCGATATCCAACAGCAGGCCTGCATGCCGCTGGCGTGGCCCGCAGATGGTAAAGCAATCGGAGCGACTTGCCTATGATGCGACTTGAGCCAGCGCAAGGACGCAAGTGCGCATCCGCTAGCGCAAAGCGTAGAAGCAGTCCGTGAGCGGGGATGAGGGCGGGTGGGAGAGCGGTGCGAACTTGTCTGGACGGTCGGACTTACTTGCTCTCGGCCGTTGCGCTGGTCGCGGTCATCACGGCTGGAGAGGTCGCTGCGGCACTGACAGCCACCGTGGTCGGTGCGGCTGCAGTCGGTGCCAAGGCGGGCACCGGTATTGCCTGCGAGCCCGGCACCAGGGCTGGAGCCGGCGCAGCGGCTGGGGTCGGGGCAGGGACGACGGGCAGCGGTCTATCCAGTGCTTCGGCAGGCAACTGGATGGAGGGCGCAGCCGCGGCCGGCGTGGTCGGCAGCTTGGCGACGCGGCGCGGCAGCTTGGCCTCGGCCAGCTTCTTTTTCTGCTCTTCGGACAATTGCTGGTACTTGGTCCACTGCTCGTGCTTTTCTTCCGCATCGAGTTTCTTGGCGCGGGCATAGTTGGTACGGGCGGCGCTGCGCTGGGCCGGGGTCAGCTTGACCCAGTCGCGCATGCGCTCATGCAGGCGCTGCTGCTCTTCCGGCTTCATCCTGGTGTAACGCTTACCGATTTCCAGCCATTTTTCCTTTTGCAGTTCGCTCATGCGCGGCCATTCGCCGGTCAGCGGTTCCAGCGCCTCGTGCTGGGCTTGCGAGAGATTGGCCCAGGCCAGCTTGTTGTCGGGCTTGCGGACGGCGGTTTTGGTGGCGGACTTGGCGGGATGCGAAGCGCCTGCTGCTGCCGCAGGTGCCGCCGGGGTGCCAACGGTAGCGGGGTTGGCCACCGATGCCGATGTCGGGGCGGCGGCGGGGGCCACGACTTGCGTATTCTGCGCCACGGTCCAGGCGCAGCTCAATCCACCGGCCAGCACGGCCAGCGCCAGCGCAATGCGCGAGAAGCGGGCGTAGGCTTTGGGGGTACCGGTGGTGTTGCGCATCGTCTTATTGTCCCTTTTCTGCCAGGAAGGCATTGAAACCGTGATCCAGGTAGGCCGACAGCGGCAGCTCGTCGGACAGCACCGCCGCATCGATGTCGGCCAGGTAGGACACCCGCTTGGCGTTCTCGTGCTGATAGATACCGGCGAACAGGATGATGCCCACCAGCAGCGGAGCGGCCACGCCGAGGCGGTTCCACCACGACGGGCTTTCCTGATGCAGCATGCCGCCGCCGAAGGCACCGGCAAGGATCGGCTGTTCCACGCGCACGGTCATGGGCGTATGTTTCTTGCGTGCCAGGGCGACCCGGCGGGCAGCAGCCAGGCTTTGCAGGGTGTCGTCGGACAGGTTGTCCAGATTGGCGTCAAGCGCCAGCTTCACCTTGTAGGCGAATTGCATTTCCTTGTTCTTCATAATGAGATTCCTTTGGCTCTTAGGGCTTGAGCCAGCGCGTGCGTTGCGCGGGAGCAATGGGTTTTGACGCTACCTTCGGAGCAACCCATGGCGGCGGCTGTTTCCGCCACGTCCATGTCCTGCCAGTAACGCATCAGGAATGCTTCCCGTTGACGCGTAGGCAGCTTTTGTATTTCGGCATCGATCAGGTTCAGGGTCTGCTGGCGCTCGACCTTGTCGGCGCTGGATTCGGCGGCCTCGGAGCCTTCTCTTGATTCCAGGCTTTCCAGGAGGTCGAAGTCGTCCGCGCCATCACCATCGCCGCCGTTACCGCCAAAGCTGGAGAACAGGCTTACCCAGGTGTTGCGCACCTTTTCGCGGCGGAAGAAGTCATGGATGGTGTTTTGCAGGATGCGCTGGAACAGCATCGGCAATTCGTCGACGGGTTTGTCGCCGTATTTCTCGGCCAGCTTGATCATCGCATCCTGAACGATGTCCAACGCGGCTTCATCCTTGCGCACGGCATACACCGCCTGTTTGAAGGCGCGGCGTTCGACACTTTCAAGAAAATCGGAGAGTTCTTTGTCAGTTGCCATGCAATACGGTGTGCCGGATGGGTTGCCGGCCAACACGGGCAAAGATGTTCATGTTTGGCCAGCCTAGATGCGAAAAATGCAAGAAATCGTCAAAAAGCAGACCGAATGCTAGCAAAGTTGGCTCTCTTTGTCCTGAAGTTTATCCCCGCGCGACCCCACAAACGCGAGTGCCGGCAACGATTTCACCGGAATCCTGCCTGAATTAGCTTGACCAAAATGATGCAACGCATTACTGTCCTGTTTCCCGCCTCCCACATCTGGGGCGTTTTTGTTCCTTGCCGGTGCTTCACATAAGGTCGTGCCGGTGCAGGAAACGCTTTATAGGTTTAAAGCTTGTTTGTTCTAACCCGTGCCACAAGCGCGAGGAATCAGTAAGAGTCGAACTTGTACCAAGGCTGAACGAGTCGCGTTGAGCGACGTTTCAAACTCCACTACGGTTGGAGCGCAGAAACGGCGTGACCGCACAATAAAGGGATGCTGCCGGCAAGACGACGAATGCGATTCCGTCAGGAGAGAACATCCGATCAATTTCCAATGGACCTTGAAAGGAAGCAGCATGAGTGCTGAGCAATTCACCGGCGCGGATATACTCGTCCGTTGCCTGGCTGAAGAAGGTGTTGAACACGTCTTCGGCTATCCTGGTGGCGCCGTCCTCTATATCTACGACGCAATCTTCAAGCAAGACAAATTCCAGCACATCCTGGTTCGTCACGAACAGGCGGCCGTGCACGCTGCGGACGCGTATTCGCGCAGCTCGCAGAAGGTCGGCGTGGCCATCGTGACCTCCGGCCCCGGCGTGACCAATGCCGTCACCGGCCTGGCCACGGCCTACATGGATTCGATTCCCATGGTCGTGATCTCCGGCCAGGTGCCGTCCACCGCCATCGGCCAGGACGCGTTCCAGGAGTGCGACACCGTCGGTATCACCCGCCCCTGCGTGAAGCACAACTTCCTCGTGAAGGATGTGAAGGACCTGGCGGAAACCGTCAAGAAAGCCTTCTATATCGCCACCACCGGCCGTCCCGGCCCGGTCCTGGTCGATATCCCGAAGGACATCACCATGCATACCTGCGCCTACGAGTATCCGAAGGCGGTGGAAATGCGTTCCTACAAGCCGGTCGACAAGGGTCACTCGGGCCAGATCCGCAAGGCGCTGCAGCTGTTGCTGTCGGCCGAGCGTCCGATGATCTACACCGGCGGCGGCATCATCCTGGCCAATGCGGCGCCTGAGCTGAACAAGCTGGTCGATCGCCTGGGCTACCCCTGTACCAACACGCTGATGGGCCTGGGCGCCTATCGCTCGTCCAGCGACAAGTTCGTGGGCATGCCCGGCATGCACGGCACCTACGAAGCCAACATGGCCATGCAGCACAGTGATGTGCTCATCGCCATCGGCGCCCGCTTCGATGACCGCGTGATCGGCAACCCCAAGCATTTTGCCTCGAACGCCCGCAAGATCATTCATATCGATATCGACCCGTCGTCGATTTCCAAGCGCGTCAAGGTCGACATCCCCATCGTGGGCAACGTCAAGGACGTGCTGCAGGAATTGCTGGCCCAGCTCGATAGCGCCGAGACCCGCCAGAACGGTGCGGCGCTGGACGCCTGGTGGAAGCAGATCAACGAATGGCGCAAGCGCGACTGCCTCAAGTTCGCCACCTCGGACGAATTCATCAAGCCGCAGTCGGTGGTCCAGAAGGTCTGGGAAGTCACCAAGGGCGATGCCTTCATCACCTCCGACGTCGGCCAGCACCAGATGTGGGCCGCGCAATACTACGGTTTCGACAAGCCGCGCCGCTGGATCAACTCCGGTGGCCTGGGCACCATGGGCGTGGGCCTGCCGTACGCCATGGGCGTGCAGATGGCCAACCCGGATGCGACGGTGGCCTGCATCACCGGCGAAGCCTCGATCCAGATGTGCATCCAGGAGCTGGCGACCTGCAAGCAGTATCACCTGACCCCCAAGATCATCCTGTTGAACAACCGCTTCCTGGGCATGGTGCGCCAGTGGCAGCAGATCGACTACGGTTCGCGCTATTCCGAGTCCTACATGGATTCACTGCCGGACTTCAACAAGCTGGCGGAGTCCTACGGCCACGTTGGCATGAAAATCGAGAAACCGGGCGATGTGGATGGCGCGCTGCGCGAAGCCTTCGCCATGAAAGACAGATTGGTCTTCATGAACTTCATCACGGATCAAACCGAGAACGTCTGGCCGATGGTCAAGGCGGGCAAGGGTTTGACTGAAATGTTGCTGGGTTCGGAGGATCTCTAACATGCGCCATATCATTTCTGTGCTGCTGGAAAACGAAGCCGGCGCATTGTCCCGTGTCGTGGGCCTGTTCTCCGCACGCGGCTACAACATCGAAACGCTCACCGTTGCACCCACCGAAGACTCGACCCTGTCGCGCATGACCATCGTGACATCGGGCTCGGACGATGTGATCGAACAGATCACCAAACACCTGAACCGCCTGATCGAGGTGGTGAAGGTCGTCGATCTGACGGAAGGCGCGCACATCGAGCGCGAACTGATGCTGATCAAGGTGCGCGCAGTGGGCAAGGAACGGGAAGAGATGAAGCGTACTGCGGATATCTTCCGTGGCCGCATCATCGATGTCACCGAGAAGACCTACACGATCGAGCTGACCGGCGCCAAGAGCAAGCTGGACGCCTTCATCGACGCCCTGGATCGCACCGCGATCCTGGAAACGGTCCGTACCGGCGGCTCCGGCATCGGTCGCGGTGAACGGATCCTGAAGATCTGATCGACCGCGCCAGGCAGTACCCATCACACATACATACATTCAATTCGAGCTATTCGGAACATAGGAAAAATCATGAAAGTTTTCTACGACAAAGACGCAGACCTGTCCCTGATCAAGAACAAGAACGTGACCATCATCGGTTACGGTTCGCAAGGTCACGCTCACGCGCTGAACCTGAAGGATTCGGGCGTGAAGGTGACCGTCGGCCTGCGTAAGGGCGGCGCTTCCTGGTCCAAGGCCGAGAAGGCCGGCCTGAAGGTCGCTGAAGTGAACGACGCCGTCAAGGACGCCGACGTCATCATGATCCTGCTGCCCGACGAAAACATCGGCGAAGTCTATGCCGAGAACGTCGCACCGTTCGCCAAGCAAGGTGCGACCGTCGCCTTCGCCCACGGCTTCAACATCCACTATGGCCAAGTCGTGCCGCGCGCTGACCTGGACATCATCATGATCGCCCCCAAGGCTCCTGGCCACACCGTGCGTTCGACCTACAGCCAGGGTGGCGGCGTGCCGCACCTGATCGCCGTGCACCAGGACAAGTCCGGCTCGGCCCGTGACCTGGCCCTGTCGTATGCCACCGCCAATGGTGGCGGCCGTGCCGGCATCATCGAAACCAACTTCCGCGAAGAAACCGAAACCGACCTGTTCGGCGAACAGGCCGTGCTGTGCGGCGGTACCGTGGAACTGATCAAGGCCGGTTTCGAAACCCTGGTGGAAGCCGGCTACGCCCCGGAAATGGCTTACTTCGAGTGCCTGCACGAACTGAAGCTGATCGTCGACCTGATCTATGAAGGCGGTATCGCCAACATGAACTACTCGATCTCCAACAACGCCGAATACGGCGAGTACGTGACCGGCCCGCGCGTGATCAACGCCGAGAGCAAGGCCGCCATGAAGAAGGTGCTGGAAGACATCCAGACCGGCGAATACGCCAAGAGCTTCATCCTGGAAAACAAGGCCGGTGCACCGACCCTGATGTCGCGTCGTCGCATCAACGCCGAACACCAGATCGAAATCGTGGGCGAGAAGCTGCGCGCCATGATGCCCTGGATCAAGGCCAACAAGCTGGTCGATCAAAGCAAGAACTGATCTGCCGCTTGCACGAAAAAACGCCACGGTTCGCCGTGGCGTTTTTTTTCGCCCGTACGCATCGATGCGGATGACAGAGCGCCAAGCTGAAGGGGCATGTCGTTACCGCTTGTTGCATTTGCTCAAGAACCAAGCGGATGGGCTGTCGTCGAAGTGCTGGGTGAATGACTGGAATATGAAGTTATCATCACCCGTCCACGATCAAGAATAAAGAGGATCCCCTATGACACCTTCCCGCAAACTGATGCTGGGCGCCGCATTGGCGACCGCCTGCCTGGCATCGCAGGTCCAGGCGCAGACTCAGGCGCAAGCCCAGGGCAGCATGCCGGCTGCCGTCGCCACCACTGGCACCATGGTAGTGGTACCCGCCAATGGCGAAATCAGCGTACCCAACGACCAGGCCCGCGTGACCCTGCAGGTCGAAGAGCAGGACAAGGACAAGACCACCGCCGCCTCCCGCGTCAACCAGAAGATGAAGCAGGGTATCGAACTGTTGAAGCGCCAGGATCCGCAAGCCACGCTCAAGAGCTACGGCTACTACACCTACGCGGTCTATGCCGAGCCGCCCCAGGTCACGCCCCAGCAGCCGCGCCAGCCGGCCAAGGCCCGCCCAGTGGTCGGCTGGCGCGTCGGCCAGTATCTGGAGATGACCACCGGGAACCTCACTGCGTTGCCCAAAACCGTGGCCTCGGCGCAGAGCCTGATGAACCTGAACGGTCTGCAGTTCGGCCTGAGCCCGGCTGCTGCCGGCAAGCTGGATGCGGCACTGGTCAATGCCACTTATCGCAACCTGGAAGAGCGTATCGGCTTCATCGCCAACGCCATGCATCGCGCTCCGTCTGACGCCGTGATCGAGACGGTCGACTTCGAGGGCTCGGGCAACTATGCGGCTCCGGCCGCCGCCCCCATGGCCAAGGGCGTCATGATGCGTGCGGACATGGTGCAGGAAAACGCCAGCGTGGCCGAACCCAGCTTCGAGCCGGGCGAATCCACCGTCAACATGCGTCTGGTCGGCAAGGTACGCTTCAAGTAAGCACGACCACTGTCAATCATTGTCAACCTGCACGGGCTGACAGGGGAGGGAGGCTATAATCGGCCTCCTTTTCCGTTTTCAGGATCAACATGCGGAACATCGCCAAGCTCATCCTTCCCGTGGTCGCCGTCCTGCTGGCCGGCAACGCCCACGCCGACATCTGTGCCGACCTGCGCGCCATGCAGCAGCAGGCCCCCTCGCATTTCGACGGCTGGAAGAAGGATGGCCAGGACTCCATCGTCAAGGGCGACAAGCGCGGCCCCGTCTACCTGTCCAATTTCATGCTCGATGGGGCCGAGGTCTGCACCATCTCCAGCAACTCCTCCGTCTATTCCTGCGTCTGGCGCCTGGCGTCACCGGCTGATCTGGGGCGGGCCTACCAGCGCATGGTCAACGACATCAAGGCCTGTGCGCCGCTGGGCAAGGAACCTGCCGGCATCATCGCCGACGAACCTCAGCAGCGCAGCCAGGGTGACCTGCGCCAGGTCACCGAGGTGACCGGTTTCGACTATGCCGACGTCGAAGCGACCGTGCTGGTCGGCCAGATGCAGTTGACCGGGCCGAAAGGTCTGGCGCGCAATGAACTGAAGTTCAGCTTCTCGCATCCCCTGGCCCGCTAGCGGCCGCTCGTCTGCACGGCCGCCACCGCCCATCCCGGGTCGACAGCCAGCGCCGGTGTCGACCTCTCCCGCGGGCGGATTGGCAAAACCTCTCCCAGACCTTCAAATAGCGCCCGCCAAGCGCCCTGGGCGGCGCATTTCGTTGCATTTAACGGGCGCTGGACTAGAATAGGCACGCTTTTACTTTTGAACTTTCCGCGAGCACTGCGCGATCATTGGAGCAACATTGAACAATAACCACTATCCCCACCCCATTATCGCCCGCGAAGGCTGGCCCTTCCTGACCATCGCCGTGGTCGTGGCACTGCTGGCCACCTATTTCTGCGGCGCCTGGTCCTTCCCGCTGTGGATCATCGCGCTGTTCGTGCTGCAGTTCTTCCGCGATCCGCCACGCGTGATCCCGCAGGCCGCCAATGCGGTGCTGTCGCCGGCCGATGGCCGTATCGTGGTGGTGGCCCGTGCCCATGATCCCTATACCGACCGCGAAGCCCTGAAGATCAGCGTCTTCATGAACGTTTTCAACGTCCACTCCAACCGCTCCCCGGTGGATGGCAAGATCGAGAAAGTGCAGTATTTCCCCGGCAAGTTCGTCAATGCCGACCTCGACAAGGCCTCGCTGGAAAACGAACGCAATGCCCTGGCCATCACCACCACCAGCGGCCACAGCGTGACCTGCGTGCAGGTCGCCGGCCTGATCGCCCGTCGCATCCTGTGCTACGTCAAGGCCGGTGATACCCTGGCCCGTGGCCAGCGCTACGGTTTCATCCGCTTCGGCTCGCGGGTGGATGTGTACCTGCCGCTGACCGCTATCCCCAAGGTCAGCGTGGGTGAAAAGGTTTCCGCGACCGAAACCATTCTGGCCGAACTCTGATCACACCTGCATAGCCTGCGCCCGCCGCCGTATGGATGAGGCGGGTGGTTTTCTGCATAACCTCTACTGGACATCGATGCCAACACTAAGACGACGCAAGGCCAAGGCCGGCATTCCCTTCCCGAAATCCCTGCGCAAGCCCAAGGCGGCGCAACTGGACGAATCCGGGCAGGTGGTGGTGCGGCGCCGGTCGCGCGGGATCTACCTGTTGCCCAATGCCTTCACCACGGCCGCGCTGTTCTGCGGTTTCTACGCCATCGTGATGGCGATGAACCTCAAGTTCGACTATGCCGCCATCGCCATCTTCGTGGCCATGGTGCTGGACAGCCTGGACGGCCGGGTCGCCCGCATGACCAATACCCAGAGCGAGTTCGGCGCCCAGTACGACAGCCTGTCCGACATGGTCTCCTTCGGCGCCGCGCCGGCGCTGGTGGTCTACGAGTGGTCGCTGCGCGGCATGGGCAAGCTGGGCTGGCTGGCGGCCTTCGTCTATTGCGCTGGCGGCGCGCTGCGGCTGGCGCGCTTCAACACCAATATCGCGGTGGTCGACAAGCGCTACTTCCAGGGCCTGCCCAGCCCGGCGGCGGCAGCGCTGGTGGCCGGTTTCGTCTGGCTCATGGATGACCTGCGCTTTGCCGGTACCGACCTCAGCTGGTACGGCTGGGTGATCACCCTGTATGCCGGCATCACCATGGTGACCAATGTGCCGTTCTACAGCTTCAAGGACGTCAATTTCCGCAAGCCGGTGCCCTTCATCGCCGCACTGCTGGTGGTGGTGGCGCTGGTGCTCATTTCCAGCGATCCGTCCAAGGTATTGTTCGGCCTGTTCGTGCTGTATGGCCTGTCCGGCTATGGTGTCTATCTCTGGCGTCGTCTCAAGGGCCGCCCGGTCAGCATCGTGCAGACCAAGGATGAGCACGGGGACGAATCCCACTGAGTTGCCCGGGCCATGGCCCTTCGTGGTCATGGCCATGCCAGCTACGCAGACACCCGGCCCCGTGCCGGGTGTTTTGCTTCCGGGCCAGTGCGGTTTTTCGGGGTCGCCTTCACATCCGGCAAGTTTTTGCTAAACTGCGTTCAGCGTTTTATATATTTCTTCACAGTTCGCAATCGCGACATGAATGAAAATAGATCATGGCAATCGATACCACACTGACATCGCTGGGCAGTCTGAACTCCTACGGTCTTCCCGCAGAGAGTGGCGCCAGCAATCCGGTCAAGGCCAGCGACAATCCGGCGGCAGTGGCGCAGGCCATCGAGTTGTCGACCGATGCCTCGGTGATCGTGAGTCTTGGGGGTGGCAATGCTGCAGGCAGTGGTCAGGGGCAGGGCGCGCTGACCTACAACGCCGCCGGGCTGTTCGATGCCATCGTCAGCGCCGGTTCGGCCGACAATACCTCTCCCGACCTGACCCAGAGCCAGGCCAGCCAGTCCTATTACCAGGGTATCCTCGCCAGCATCACGACCCCGCCCACGAGCTCCGGCATCTATGACGGCAACGGGCAATTCAGCGGCAATAGTGGCCTGACATCCGATCTGTCGTCGCTGCTCAAATCCGACCCCGGCCTCACCAGCACCATCGTTGGCGACCTGATCAATCAGGGCATCGTCGGCGGTCTCATTTCCACCACCGCCTGAGCGCTCACGCGCTTCCTCCCGCAATCAGCCTGGCCAGTTGCTCGCGCAGGGCGGTATCGTGCTGGCTGTGTTCGCTGATGCGGTGATCGATGCCGGGCAGGTCGACGATGCGGCAGTCCGCTGCCGTGGCGTGTTGCCGCACCAGCTCCGCCACCTCGGCGGGAATCACGGCATCCTCGCTGGCCCGCACCAGCGTGATGCGTCCCCGGTAGTGCGAAATCATCTTCAATACCTCGGCCTCGCGCCAACTGCCGGGGCGGCGCAGGGCGGTGCTGAATGCCGGTCCGAACGGCAAGGCAAAGGCTGCGCCATCATAGATGGCACCCACCAGCGTGACCACGTGGGTGATCTGGTTGTCGGGTCGGCAGGCCAGGCGCAGGGCGATTTCCCCGCTCATGCTCACGCCCACCACGGTGCGTGGACCGACGGTGCAGCGCTCCAGCGCCGCCTGGGCTTCAGCGAGCCGTTTGGAAAGGGAATTGGGATGCACGGCGCTGCTGGCACCATGGCCGGAAAAATCGATGGCCGCGCTGGCGCATCCAAGCCGGGCCAGAGTCTGGCGTAGCGGCCACTGGCGCTGCCGGTGCCCTTGCCCGGCACCATGCAGCACCAGGGTATGGACGGCCTGGCCGTCCTCGGCACGGATGAGGTCGGTCGCCAGCGTTTCGGCGCCGACGGCCAGCGCCAGTTCTTCCTGCCGCAGGCCGTCAGCGAGCTGGAGGGTGGCGGTGGTGGCTTCAGTCGCCGGGATGGCGGCGCTCCAGGCTGGGGCTGGTGGCATAGAAGTGGCGTTTGGCTTCATACATCAAGGCATCGGCACGTTGCACCACGTGCTCCAGGCGCTCACCCGGGGTGGCGGTGGCCGCGCCCATCGACAGGCTCAGCGTCACGCCGGAGTAATACTGGTTGTTGATCTCCACCAGCTTCTGGATCTGGTCCATCAGCAACTGGCAGCCGCGTTCGTCGGTGGCCGGCAGCAGGATGGCGAATTCGTCGCCACCGGTGCGCGCCACGCTGCCCGGACGTTCGACCGCCTTGCCCAGCACTTCGCCCACCCGGCGCAGCAGACCGTCGCCGGTGGCATGGCCGAGCTCGTCGTTGACTTCCTTCAGGCCGTTCAGGTCGGCCACGATCACGCTGACCGGGAAGGGGCCCTTGCGCTCCAGGCGGTTCAGTTCGTCGACCATGTAGGCGCGGTTGTGCAGCTTGGTCAGCTCGTCGTGCTTGCCCAGGAATTCCAGGTAGGCCTCGGCCTTCTTGCGGGCGGTGATGTCGGTGAGCGCCACCAGCACCAAATCCCAGTTGTCTTCGTGACCGGGGAACACAGAAAACTGCAGATGCACGTGCAGCGTATCGCCGTTGAGCGCGTAATTGACCACTTCGCGGTGATGCAGCAGATTGCCGTTCCACAGTTCGATGAGTTGCTCGTTGAAGTGCGGCCGCATGTCATCGCGGAACACGTCCGACAGGCGCGAGAGCAGGGTAGCCTTGTCCGGCGCGCCGAACATGGACAGCGTCTGCAGGTTGACGTCGATGACGCGGATTTCCTGCATGCAGCGTTCCACGAACTCGGGATGGACGTCGGTGAAGGTGCGGAAATCGGTGATGCCGATGCGGTGCAGGTCGTCGAAGAGCCGCTTGACGGCGCTGAAGTCCTCCACCCACAGCGAAATGGGGGAATACTCGAACAGCCCGCGCGCATAGTTTTCGCTGCGCGAGAGCTTCTTGCGGGCGGTCTCGCGTTCGGTGACGTTCTCGATGGCCAGCAGGACGTAATCCCAGCTCTCTTCGCTACCCGGCATGATGCGGCCGGACAGCTGGATGTCCAGGCGCTTGCCGCCCAGGGTGTAGTTGACGGTATAGCTGGAGAAGGTCGAACCGCCGTTCCAGAGCTGCACCATTTCGTCGATGAAGGTGTCGATCATGTCATCCCGGAACACCTTGTGCAGGTTCGCCACCAGATGCGCCAGGTCGCGCGCCTCGTACCATTCCAGGGTACGGCGGTTGACGTCGACCACCTTGATCTGCATGGCGCAGGCCTGCGCCCGCGAGGTGTCCTGGCTCAGGTAGCTACGCAGATCGGTGACACCCTCGGCACGCCATTGGTCGAACAGGCGCTTGAGGCCACTGTAGTCCTCTTTCCATAAGGAAACCGGAGTCAGGTCGAAGGTGTCTTTTTCGGAAAGCGCCGGGATAGCGGCCGGCGCAGGGCTTGCTGGAGGCTGATCGTTCTGCATAACACTTCATCTTTTGCTGATGCTGAAGTGTAATGGTTTGCAGGGTCTCCTGCACACCTTCGCCG
Source organism: Herbaspirillum sp. AP02 (assembly GCF_015767275.1). Taxonomy (GTDB): domain Bacteria; phylum Pseudomonadota; class Gammaproteobacteria; order Burkholderiales; family Burkholderiaceae_D; genus Herbaspirillum. The sequence continues at coordinate 1,005,271 of NZ_JADWMY010000001.1, read as the reverse complement.
GCCGATTGCGTAAATTCACGCCATTGTTTGCGCTATTACCGTGAAAACCGCGGATTTGACGGTGGTTTTGTTGATTGAAAGTTAATCATCCGCATCCACCGCTTCCACCGCAGCCCTCACGCCCACGATCAGCGTACCCGGCTCGGACGCAGTACATTGCGCCAGTCGGCCAGCCGCCGCAAGAGCTTGACCCAGGGCGCGTGCCAGGGCTGGCGCGGCGTGCTGAGGCAAAGCAGCTCACCGCCTTGCGGCGCCAGGATGCCGACCCAACCCTCGCGCTCCAGCACCAGGCATTCGCCGTCGCCCAGGCGGGTCTGGCGGCTGACCAGGCGATCCAGTCGCCAGTATGCCGCCTCGGTGATGCGCAACAGCGGCGCCTGGCACAGCAGCTGGCTGCCGGCCGGCAGCCACAGTTGCAGGTGTTGCCCGCTGCCCAGTTGCAGCCTCCGAGGTGTAGGCTGGGCGGCGGGAAGAGTGGGGTGGCTCGGGGTAGGCATGGCTTGCTCCGTCGTGGTGGGGATGAGTGCAGTCTAGGGAGTCGCCAGGCAGCGCAACAGGCACAGGAAAATTCGGGCTGCTGCGTAACAGCGGCCGTTTTTTTGCTCTGTTACCGTTGCTTTTCGAATACTCTGTATCTGTTCTGGTCCTTGCCGGAAGAAGATGATGACTGTTATGGATACCAGCCTCCACCTCCCCGATCTCAAGCCCGCGCCACCGCCGGCCATTCCTGATTCCGGCGCTGATGCCGGTGCGCCCACGGTCAGCGCAGAAGGCGCCCGCCAGCCGCTGTACCGGCGCCTGGCGGAGCACTACCAGGGCGCGATCCAGTCCGGTACCCTGGTGGCCGGCGACCGCATGCCTTCGGTGCGTGACCTGATGCGCCAGCACCAGGTCAGCCTGTCCACCGCCTTGCAGACACTGCGTCATATGGAGGAAGGGGGCTGGCTGGAAGCACGGCCGCGCTCCGGCTACTTCGTGCGCCAGCCGCGCCGCTCGGCCATCCGCCCGGTGCAGGAACCCAAGAGCCTGATGGCCATCGATCCCGAGCAGTACGCCGGCATCCATGAAAAGGTGTCGCAATACATCGCCCTGCGCCAGAGCGGAGCGCCGCGCATCGACCTTTCCGGCATGACCTGTGCGCCAGAGCTGTATGCGGTGGAGACCCTGAAGCAGGCCGCCATGCGCGCCCTGCGCGACCGCCCCGAGCTGCTCACCAGCGCCATGCCGCACAACGGTAATGCCACCTTCCGCCAGGCCGTGGCGCGGCGGGCGCTACACCATGGCATGCGTATTGATCACGAAGAAGTGGTGGTCACCCACGGCTGTATCGAAGCGCTCAACCTGGCCCTGCGGGCGGTAGCCGGCCCCGGCGACACCATTGCCGTGGAGTCACCGACCTATTTCGGCCTGCTGCAGGCCCTGGAAAACCTGGGCATGAAGGCGCTGGAGATCCCGACCAGCCCGCATACCGGCATCTCGGTGGAGGCGCTGGAACTGGCGGTGCGCACCTACGGCAACATCAAGGGCGTGGTGGTGGTGCCCAACCTGCAGAACCCGCTGGGCTGCATCATGCCCGACGAGCACAAGGACAAGCTGGTGCGCCTGTGTGAAGAATTGCGCCTGCCGCTGATCGAAGACGACGCCTATACCGAGCTGGCCGACGGCAACGTGCCGCCTTCCAGTCTCAAGAGTCGCGATCGCAGCGGCAATGTGATCTATTGCGCTTCCCTGAACAAGGTGCTGGCGCCGGGCATGCGCCTGGGCTGGATGAATGGCGGGCGCTGGCATGAGCGGGTCAAGATGCTCAAGTTCACCCATACGCGCGCCAACGAGGAATGGACCCAGGTCACCGCCGCCGATTTCATCGCCAGCCCGGCCTACGACCGCCACCTGCGGCGCCTGCGCCAGTTGCTCAAGGAGCAGCGCGAACGCATGGCCGAATCGATTGCGGCCTATTTCCCCGAGGGCACGCGCCTGAATGTGCCCAATGGCGGCGTCGGCCTGTGGGTGGAGCTGCCGGTGCAGGTGTGCTCGCAGCAGATGTTCGAACGGGCGCTGGCCGAGGGCGTGGGGGTGTCGCCGGGTGCCATCTTTTCCAATTCCAACCGCTATGGGCATTTCCTGCGCATCTGCTGCGGTCATCCTTTTACCCGCGAACTGGACCAGGCGCTGCGCCGCCTGGGCAGTATCGGGCATAGCCTGGCCGGACAGTAGGACAGTCGGTAACATGAAGTTTTCGTCAGGCCGCCCCGGGTACAGTCCCGGGGCAGCCTTTTTGCATTCCGGGCCGGTGATGAGGCATGGAGGACAGAGAATCAGGCATTGCCCGAAAGGGCGGGCTGCGGCAGACTTGTAAAGAACATGTAAAGACGAAGGTTTGCATTCTCACGCGTGCCGCCTAGATCCGATGTCCTTTCCGGGAGACCAGTCCATGCCTGAACTGCAGCAGCAGACGCAGCACGCCCACCAGGTCCGTTTGCACGCGGCGATCGACGCCCACATGGCCGGGCGCCTGGACGAGGCCCGTGCCGTCTACGAGGCGGTGCTGGAAGAGGATCCCATCGAGCCGGTGGCATTGCACTTCTACGGCATCTGGCTGCATCAGGCCGGGCGCCATGAAGAGGCGCTGGACAAGCTGGAGCTCTCCAGCGCGCTGGAGCCCGATAACGCCGCCTGGCACAACGACCTGGGCAATGTGCTGTTTGCGCTGGGCCAGGTGGAACACGCCGAGCAGGCCTACGCCGACGCGCTGGCGCTGACACCGCAGGACCACACCCTCTGGAACAACCTGGGGGCAGCCCTGCTCCAGCAAGAGCGCCGGGAAGACGCCATGGCGGCCTTCGAGCGGGCGGTGGAAATTGCCCCCGAGTTTGTGCCCTCCCTGCTGCACCTGGGCAGCCTGCATGAAGCCGCGGGCGACAAGATGCAGGCCTCGCACTACCAGTGCCGCGCCTACGTGCTGCCGCCGATGGAGGGCAAGTCCTGGGAGATGGTGGGGATTTCCTTCTATTTCCTCGGCCGTCTGGAGCAGGCCGCGCAGGCCTATCGTGCCTGGCTGGAGGAGCAACCCGACAACCCGATCGCGGCCCACATGCTGGCCGCCTGTTCGCAGGACGAGGTGCCCGCACGCGCTTCGGACCGCTACATCGAATCACACTTCGACCGCTACGCCGAGACCTTCGAGGCCAACCTGCTGCAGAGCCTGGCCTATCGCGGCCCCAGCCTGATCGCCCAGGGCCTGGCCCGGCTGCTGGCGCCGGCACGCCAGTTCGCCACCGTCGACATCGGCTGCGGCACGGGTCTGTGCGCGGCCCAGGTGGCGCCGTTTTCACATCGCATCATCGGTGTTGACCTGGCCGGAAAGATGCTGGAGAAGGCCGCCGCCACCGGGCTCTACGCCCATCTGGAAAAAGCCGAGATCGGCGACTATCTGGGGCGGCATCCGCAATCCTGCGACCTCGTCACCGCCGCCGATACGATGATCTACTTCGGCGATCTGGACCAGGTCTTCGGCGCCGTCGCCGGCGCCTTGCGCAGTGGTGGCTATTTCGCCTTCACGGTCGAGGCGCTGTCCAGCGGTGATCCGGCCGACACCGGCTATTGCCTGCATGCCAGCGGCCGTTATCGCCACGGGCGCGATTACGTGCTGGAACGATTGCAGTCGCACGGCATGGAGGTGCTGCACGACAGCGATGAGGTCTTGCGCGAGGAAGTGCGGCGGCCGGTGGCGGGCATGTTGCTGGTGGCCCGCCGCCGCTGAGCCGGCCGGGATTTTCAGGCAGCCGCGTGCAGTGCGGCTTCGACCTGGCTGCGGGTGGGGACGGGTTCCACCGCACCATAGCCGGTAGTGGACAGGGCGGCGGCCACATTGGCGTAGCGCGCTGCCGCGAAGGGATCGCTGCCGCGCATCAGCTCGGCCATGAAGGCGCCGCCGAAGCAGTCACCGGCGCCGGTGGCATCCAGCGCCTGTACCGGATAGGGCGCCACCATGCGCCGCTCCTGCGGCGTGGCCACATAGCAGCCCTCCTTGCCCAGCTTGAAGGCCACCAGTTGCACGCCATGGCCCAGCAGGCGATCGACGATGGCATCGCGATCTTCCAGCCCGGTCAGCATGGACACATCTTCCCAGCTCGGCAGGCAGATATCGCACAGGCCGAAGGCCTGCTCCATCTTTTCGCGGGCGCGTTCCAGTGGCCATAGGCGCAGGCGCAGATTGGTGTCCAGCGAGGTCGGCACGCCGGCAGCGCGGGCCTGGGCCATGGCGGCCAGGCCCGCCTCGCAGGCGCTTTCACTGATGGCCAGGCTGATCCCCGACAGGTGCAGGGCGCCCGCGCCGGCGATGCTCTCCAGCGGCAGGTCGGCCGTCTGGTACTGGCTGGCCGCCGAACCGGCGCGGCGGTAGTGGAATTGGTGGCCGCTGTCGTCATGGGTGACGAAGTAGATGCCGGTGCTGGCGCCGGGGCGCACGGCCACGTGCTGCACGTCGACCTGTTCGTGCTGCCACAGGGCCAGCAGATCCTGCCCGAAATGATCGTCGCCGACGGCGCTGACATAGGCCGAGGCTGCGCCCTGGCGGGCGGCGGCGATGGCGAAGTTGGAGGTGTCGCCGCCATATCCCTGCAGGAAATTGCGCGGCGATGCGATGCTCTGGTTGAATTCCACCATGGCTTCGCCATAGGCGAGGATCTGCTTGCTCATGTTGTGCTGAAACGAAGTCGAAGTACGTGGGACGACACTGAATAAAAAGCGGGATAAAAACCGGGATAAAGCGGTCGCCCTCAGAAGAAGGTCTGCACGATGTCGGTGACATCGAAGCGCGCATCCACCACCACCAGATGACGCCACTTGTCGAAGGTCAGGCAGGGGTGCGAGATGTCGAAGGCGATCATGTCGCCCACCTTGATGTCGTCGCCTGCGGCGATCTTCAGGTAGGCGTGCTGGTCCATCATGCCGGTGACTTCCCAGTGTGCTGGCGTGGCCTGCGGCTGGGTGTCATGGCCCGGTCGGAAGCGCGTCACCGGCGCCGGCAGGCCGGCGTCGAAGGCGGCGTCGCGCTTGCCCAGGGCGATGATGGCCTTGTCGCTTTCCGGGATGGATTGCACGTAGGCCCACAACTGCAGTGCAGGCTGCAACTGGCTGCGCATGCTGTGCGCCACCGGATTGCGCACCTGGATCTGGGCCTGCGCGGCGCGGTAGATGCCCACGTCGTGGGTCAGGTAGCAGCCCGGGCGCAGCACCACGTCCAGGGCCGCACCAATGTCGGCCTGGCCGAACTCTTCGGCCACCACGTCGTACCAGGCCGAGCCGGCCCCGGTCAGCACCGCCGGACCGTGCGCCAGACGGCGCGCCAGCTTGCCCTGCGCGGCCAGTTCGCCGATGCAGGCCACGGCGCGCTGCAGGAAGCGGCGGATATCGACCTCTTCCTTGAGCACGCCTTCATACACTTCTACCCCGGCCAGGGCAAGGCTGTCCCAGCGTTCGATCTCTGCCAGCACAGCCGCCTGCTGGGCGGCATCGCGCACGCCGGTGCGACCGCCGGCCGGGCCCAGTTCCAGCAGTACGTTCAGGGTTTGCTTACGCTCGGCGAAGAAGCGGCCGAGCTGCTCCACCAGGTCGGCGGAATCGACCAGACAGAAGAATTCGAACGAGGGGTCGGCCAGCAGCTCCGAGATGATGGCCATGTTGCGCTTGCCCACCAGCTGGTTGGCCATGATCACCCGGCGCACGCCGTGATGATAGGCCGCCAGGGTCTGGTGCGCAGTGGCCAGGGTGATGCCCCAGGCGCCCGTGTCGAGCTGGCGCGCAAACAGCTTGGGCGCCATGGTGGTCTTGCCGTGCGGAGCCAGCTTGACCTGGTATTGGCCGACAAATTCCTGCATCCACTTCAGGTTGTGGGCGATCTTTTCTTCATACAACACCGCGGCCGGCAGGCTGATGTCCTCGTTGAGCAGGTTCCAGCGCACGTTGCCGGCCTGCTGCGGCGACAGGGGCTGGGGCAGGGCGCCCAGACCCTTGTTGAGCGGGTCGACGATGCCTGGTTGGTAAGGTCCGTGGTAGTTTGTATCATTCATCGTATTAATTCCTGTTAAATTAGGATTGACGTAATAATATCCTTGAATTTACTATGTTTACGCCGTGTTAGTAAATAACATAAATTATTTTCACAGTCCTTTTTTGGTGCATCCGGCATGCGCTTTTTTGGGGCTCGCCGGCCTGATCATTCCACCCCATGGCGCAGACATTGGACATCATTTCCCGCATCAGCGAACGTAGCAGCACCTTGCGACTGGCCGAACAGAAGGTGGCAGAAGCCATCCTGGGCGACCTGTCGGCCGCAGCCAGCGCCAGCATCGGTGAGCTGGCCGAGAAGGCCGGGGTATCGGTGGCCAGCGTGACGCGCTTTGCCAAGGCCATGGGTTGCCGCGACGTGCGCGAATTCAAGTTCCTGCTGGCGCAGGCGGTAGCGGTGGGGCAGCGTTTCTTCGACGGCGCCAAGACGCTGCCGTCGGAACAGCCGCCGGAACTGGCCGACGTGGTCTACCGCGACATCCATGCGGTGCTGGAACTGAACCGCGCCATGCTCAACCCCGACATGCTGATGCAGGCCGCGCACCTGCTGCAGGGTGCGCGCATGATCTACTGCTTCGGCATGGGGGGCGGCTCGACCATGATGTCCGACGAGGCGCGCTATCGCCTGGTGCGCCTGGGGCGACCGGTAGCGACCTACCACGATGCGGTGCTGCAGAAGATGGTGGCCGCCACTCTGGACAAGGAAGACGTGCTGCTGGTCTTCTCCACCACCGGTAGCGTGCCGGAACTGCTGGCCAGTTGCGAGGTGGCGCGGGAATACGGCGTCAAGCTGATTGCCATCACCGCCCTGGGTTCGCCACTGGCGCGGCTGGCCGATGTGCTCTTGCCCATCAAGACGCTGGAAACCGACCTGATTTTCAAACCGTCCTCGTCGCGCTACGCCATGATGGCGACGCTGGACATGCTGGTGCTGGAGCTGGCCCTGCTGCACAAGGAAAGCAGCCAGGAACGGCTGCGCCGCCTCAAGTACGTGCTCGATGCACATCGCGGCGGGGGCGACCTGCACCAGCCGCTGGGAGACTGACATGATATCCACCACCCATACCGAGGACGGGGAGCGTCGCTGCGACACCCTGTTCCGTCACGCCCTGGTGATCGACGGTTCCGGCGCCGAGCCCCAGGTGCTCGACGTGGCCGTCCACAAGGGACGCATCGCCGCCATCGGCCAGCTCGACCACTGGCACGCCGGGCAGGAGATCGATGCCACCGGCCGCGTACTCTCGCCGGGCTTCATCGACGTGCATACACATGACGACACCAATGTCATCCGTACCCCGGAGATGTTCCCCAAGCTCTCGCAGGGCGTGACCACGGTCGTGGTCGGCAATTGCGGCATCAGCGCCGCGCCGGTGACGCTCAAGGCCGATCCGCCGGACCCGATGAATCTGCTGGGCAAGGCCGAGGCCTTCCACTATCCGACCTTCGCCAGCTATGTCGAGGCAGTCAATGCCGCGCAACCGTCCATCAACGTGGCCGCGCTGGTCGGCCACACGGCCCTGCGCAACAACCATATGGACCGCCTGGATCGCGCTGCCACGCAGGGCGAAATCGACGGCATGCGCGCCCAGTTGCGCGAGGCACTGGAGCATGGCGCGCTGGGCCTCTCTACGGGTCTGGCCTACGGCAATGCCATCAATGCGCCCACCGAAGAGGTGCTGTCCCTGGCTGAACCGCTGGCCGAGTTCGGCGGCATGTATGCCACCCACCTGCGCAGCGAATTCGCCGACATCCTCGACGCCATGGACGAGTCCTTCCGCATCGGCAAGCAAGCCCGCGTGCCGGTGGTGATCTCGCATCTGAAGTGCGCAGGCGTGGAAAATTGGGGCCGCAGCAGCGAAGTGCTGCAGGCGCTGGAGGCAGCAGCGCGGCACCAGCACGTGGGCTGTGACTGCTATCCCTATACCGCCAGCTCGTCCACGCTGGATCTGAAGCAGGTGACGGCCGACTACGACATCCAGGTCACCTGGTCCGAGCCGCATCCGGAGCAGGGCAGCAAGATGTTGAAGCAGATCGCCGCCGAGTGGGGTGTGGACCTGAATACGGCGGCCGGGCGCCTGATGCCGGCCGGCGCGGTCTATCACTGCATGTCCGATGACGATGTCAATCGCATCCTGTCGCACCCGGCCACCGTGGTCGGTTCCGACGGTCTGCCCAACGATCCGCTGCCGCACCCGCGCCTGTGGGGTGCCTTCCCGCGCGTGCTGGGGTATTACAGCCGCGAACAGAAGCTGTTCTCGCTGGCCACCGCCGTGCACAAGATGACCGGCCTGTCGGCGCAGCGCTTCGGACTGGACCTGCGCGGCTTCGTGCGAGTGGGCTATCACGCCGACCTGGTGCTGTTCGATGCCGAGACCATCCGCGACGCGGCCAGCTTTACCGATCCGATGCAGCCGGCACACGGTATCGAGGGGGTCTGGGTCAACGGCCAGCTGGCCTATCGCGGCCAGGACAAGCAGGCCACCGCTGCGCGCTCGGGTCGCTTCCTGGCGCGCAAATTGCAGAAGGAAGCCGCCTGAACGCGTCGAGCCAGGCTTTTAAGTTTTTTCAGTTCTTTAAGTTTCAATGTGAATCAAAGTGAAGGAGCAGCAATGAGTATTCAACGATTTGGCGTGGAAGGTGGCAGCGGTACCGGTGGTCAGCATCTGCCCTTCGCACGCGCAGTGGCCGCTGACGGCTGGTTGTACGTGTCGGGCCAGGTGGCCATGGAAAACGGCGAAGTGATCGATGGCGGCATCGTGGCGCAATCGCACAAGGCCATCCAGAACGTGCTGGCAATCCTGAAGGAAGCCGGCTACGGACCGGAGCACGTGGTGCGCTGTGGCGTCTGGCTGGATGACGCACGCGACTTCCAGTCCTTCAACAAGGTCTTCAAGGAATACTTTGGCGCCAATCCACCGGCCCGCGCCTGCGTGGTGTCGAGCATGGTGGTGGATTGCAAGGTCGAGGTCGATTGCGTGGCCTTCAAGCGCTGATGATCGGGCGGGCTGGCATCGAAGGGGTCGTCAAGTATCCCGATGCAGCCTGCTGATGACACAGGTGCAGCGAATGACCTGGGTCGTATAAATCATACAAATAATCTAAATCATATAAATCATATAAATCATTTAAGTGATTTGGATGATTTCAAGGTTTCAAGAGTTCTGTTCGATTTGGCAGTTCATGTTTGCCGGCAGGGGTGTGGTATCGCCGGCGGGTGTCTTTTTACCTTCTGAAGAGGAGCAACAGATGGAGGCTGTACAAGGGAGTGCGCTACTGGTCTATGCACTGGTAGCGGTGATTGCACTGATCGTGCTGATCGCCAAATTCAAGATGAATCCGTTCATCGTCCTGATCGTGGTGTCGCTGGTGCTGGGCCTGGCTGTCGGCATGCCCATGGGCAATATCGTCAAGGCCTTCGAGACGGGTGTCGGTGGTGCGCTGGGCCACATCGCACTGGTGGTGGGGCTGGGGACCATGCTGGGCAAGATGATGGCCGAGTCCGGTGGTGCCGAGCGCATCGCCAACACCATGATCAAGGCCTTCGGTGAAAAGAACGTGCACTGGGCCATGATGACGGTAGCCTTCATCGTCGGTCTGCCGGTGTTCTTCGAAGTCGGTTTCGTGCTGCTGGTGCCGATCGCCTTCAACGTCGCCAAGCGTACCGGTACCAACATGGTGCTGGTGGGTATCCCCATGGTGGCCGGCCTGTCGGTGGTGCACGGTCTGATTCCGCCGCACCCGGCGGCGCTGCTGGCGGTGACCGCCTATAGCGCCGATATCGGTCGCACCATCCTGTTTGCGCTGATCGTGGGTATTCCTACGGCCATCATCGCCGGCCCGATCTTCGGCAAGCTGATCTCCAAGGTGGTGATTCCCGATCCGGACAACCCACTGATCTCGCAATTCGTCGACGACAGCAAGAAGGACCGTGACCTGCCGGGCTTCGGCATTACGCTGTTCACCATCCTGCTGCCGGTGGCGCTGATGCTCATCGGTAGCTGGGCCGACCTGTTCTTCGCGCCCAAGACCTTCGCCAATGACTTCCTGCGCCTGATCGGCAACTCGGTCATCGCGCTGCTGATCGCCACCCTGGTGAGCTTCTGGACCTTCGGTCGTGCCCGTGGCTTCGGTGCCGACCAGATCCTCAAGTTCACCAACGAATGTCTGGCGCCGATTGCCAGCATCACGCTGGTGGTGGGTGCGGGTGCCGGCTTCGGTCGTATCCTGATGGATGGCGGCGTTTCCAAGGCCATCGTCGGGATCGCCACCGATGCCCATCTGTCGCCGCTGATCCTGGGCTGGTTCGTGGCTGCGCTGATCCGCGTGGCCACCGGTTCGGCCACGGTGGCCATGACCACCGCCTGCGGCATCGTCGCGCCCATCGTGTCCACCGTCGGTGGCGTGCGTCCGGAACTGATGGTGCTGGCCACCGGCGCCGGTTCGCTGATCCTGTCGCACGTCAATGACGGCGGGTTCTGGCTGGTCAAGGAATATTTCAACATGACCGTGCCGCAGACCTTCAAGACCTGGACCGTGATGGAAACGCTGGTCTCGGTGCTGGCCCTGCTGTTCACGCTGGCGCTGGCCACCGTGGTCTGAGCCTGATCGACCGTCCTCGTGACAAGGCCGCCCGCTGCAGTGCAGAGCGGGCGGCCTTTTTCATGGCTGCGGCGGATGGATCAGAAGCGCGAGCGGGTGTCGTCGAAGCGCGGGTCGGGGCCGTTCTCGACCTTTTCCACGATGCCCTGGTCGGTGAAGTAGACGGTCATCTGCGAATTCCATACGCCGCTTTCCTTGAAGCCGTAGTTCCAGGCCTCGAAGGGGATGCGGGCATAGCGCGTCACTTCGGTGGGGCGGCCGACCCGGCGCAGTACGTCGAGCTTGGTGTCCTGCTTGGTACGGATGGCGCGGAAGTTTTCGATGGTCCAGACTTGCTGGTAGGAAACCAGGCGGTGATCGGGACCGATGCGAGCCATGTACTGATACTGGCCGAAGGCGCCGGCAGCGTATTCGAAGAGGCGACTGTCGCCATCCGGATACACATTGCTGGGCGCGCCCAGGCGTGCCACGACCTGTTCTTCGCTCTCGCCAGGTGAGACGGGCGGCTGGAACAGCGAGGCGCAGCCGCTCAATGCGGCGCTGGCCAGCAGGGCTGCGGCCAGCAGCGGGCGGGTGCGGCGCAGGAAGGGGGAGCGTTGCTTCATGGTCAATTTCCTCTTGTTGTCATTCCGGTATCGCATCATCGCCCCGGCGGAGGGGGCGGCCAGGCGTGATCCTGTCTGCGAATGTTGGTTGGAATGGCTTTTTGCTATATAATTTCGCGTCCGGTCGAGTTGGCCGGATTCTCATTTTTTGTTCACGGTATGCAGGGCACATCATTTGGCGCTCCGCACACCGCTTGTGAAAGGTAAAAGCAATGTCCATCGAAAAAGCAGCCAAGGCTGCCATTATCTCCGAAAACGCCCGCGGCACGAACGACACCGGTTCTCCGGAAGTGCAAGTCGCGCTGCTGACCGCACGCATCAACGACCTGAACGGCCACTTCAAGGCCCACGTCAAGGATCACCACTCCCGTCGTGGCCTGATCAAGATGGTCAACCGTCGCAAGAGCCTGCTGTCCTACCTGAAGAACAAGGACGCCGACCGTTACCGCGCCCTGATCGAGAAACTCGGTCTGCGTAAGTAATTTGACTTCGCGTCTGGGTCCCGGGGTGCATGCCCCGGACCACCATGAAATGCCTGCGTCACTCGTTGACGCGGGCATTTTGTTTTTTGCGATTCGGCAAGCTCAGGCGTGAGCCCGGGCTCAACGAAGCGCAGGGCGCCCTCCCTCAGGGCAGGAATGCATCATCGTTTCATCGCGGAAGTCGGACTGCCGCGTTCGTCGTGAGTGACCGGATTCTCCGGTCACTGTGGTGAGGTGAACGACAGCGCCTGAAAATCTGTCGGCAAAAGGAAGCCCTGCACCGCGGACACAGTCGGGGCAGGCTCCATAAAAGAAAGGAAATACCGTGTTCAATAAAGTTAGCAAGACCTTCCAGTACGGTCAGCATCAAGTCACCCTGGAAACCGGCGAAATCGCTCGCCAGGCCTCCGGTGCCGTCGTGGTCTCGGTGGAAGACACCGTGATCCTGGCGACCGTGGTGGCCCGCAAGGAAGCCAAGCCCGGCCAGGACTTCTTCCCCCTGACCGTCGACTACATCGAGAAGACCTATGCTGCCGGCCGTATCCCCGGTGGTTTCTTCAAGCGTGAAGGCAAGCCCTCCGAAAAGGAAACCCTGACCTCGCGCCTGATCGATCGTCCGATCCGCCCGCTGTTCCCGGAAGGCTACCTCAACGAAGTGCAGGTGATCATCCACGTGCTGTCGGTGAACCCTGAAATCGATCCGGACATCCCCGCCATGATCGGCGCCTCGGCTGCCCTGTCGCTGGCCGGCATCCCCTTCAACGGCCCGGTGGGCGCCGCCCGCGTGGGTTACATCGACGGCCAGTACGTCCTGAACCCGACCCAGACCCAACTGAAGTCCTCGCAACTGGACCTGGTGGTGGCCGGTACCGAAACCGCCGTGCTGATGGTGGAATCCGAAGCCGAACAGCTGTCCGAAGAAGTGATGCTGGGCGCGGTCGTGTTCGGTCACGACCAGTCCAAGGCCGTCATCGAAGCCATCCACGCGCTGGTGCGCGAAGGTGGCAAGCCGGAAGTCCAATGGACTGCCCCGGCCAAGAACGAAGCCCTGATCGCCCGCGTGTCGCAACTGGCCGAAGGCCCGCTGCGCGAAGCCTATCAGACCAAGGACAAGCAAGCCCGTACCGAGAAGCTGAAGGCGGTCTCGGCCCAGGTGAACGAAGCCCTGGTGGCCGAAGCCGTTGCCAATGGCACGGTGGCTGCCGATTCGTCTGACGTCGGTTCCATCCTGTTCGACCTGGAAGCCAAGATCGTGCGTTCGCAGATCCTGGAAGGCGAACCGCGCATCGATGGTCGCGACACCCGCACCGTGCGTCCGATCTCGATCCGTACCGGCGTGCTGCCGCGTACCCACGGCTCGGCCCTGTTCACCCGTGGCGAAACCCAGGCACTGGTCATTGCGACCCTGGGCACCGCCCGTGACGAGCAGAAGATCGACGGCCTGCTGGGCGAATACACCGACCGCTTCATGCTCCACTACAACATGCCTCCGTTCGCCACCGGCGAAACCGGTCGCGTGGGTACCCCGAAGCGTCGTGAAATCGGTCACGGCCGCCTGGCCAAGCGCGCGCTGATCGCCGCGCTGCCGGCTGCCGACGAGTTCAGCTACTCGGTGCGCCTGGTCTCGGAAATCACCGAGTCCAACGGTTCCTCCTCGATGGCGTCGGTGTGCGGCGGCTGCCTGGCACTGATGGACGCCGGCGTGCCGATGAAGGCACATGTCGCCGGTATCGCCATGGGCCTGATCAAGGAAGGCAACAAGTTCGCCGTGCTGACCGACATCCTGGGCGATGAAGATCACCTGGGTGACATGGACTTCAAGGTGGCCGGTACTGCCAATGGCATCACCGCACTGCAGATGGACATCAAGATCCAGGGCATCACCAAGGAAATCATGCAGGTCGCGCTGGAGCAGGCCAAGGAAGGTCGTCACCACATCCTGGACAAGATGCAGGAAGCTGTCCCGGCCGGTCGTGCCGAGCTGTCCGACTTCGCTCCGCGCCTGATCACCATCAAGATCAATCCCGAAAAGATCCGTGACGTGATCGGCAAGGGCGGCGCGGTGATCCGCGCGCTGACCGAAGAAACCGGTACCCAGATCGACATCAGCGACGAAGGCGTGGTCACCATCGCCTCCGTGGATGCATCGGCTGGTCAGGAAGCCAAGCGCCGTATCGAAGAACTGACCGCTTCCGTGGAAGTGGGCAAGGTCTACGAAGGTACCGTCCTGAAGCTGCTGGACTTCGGTGCCATCGTCCAGGTCCTGCCGGGCAAGGATGGTCTGCTGCACATCAGCCAGATCGCCAACGAGCGCGTCAACGCCGTGGCCGACTACCTGAAGGAAGGCCAGCAAGTTCGCGTCAAGGTTCTGGAAACCGACGATCGCGGCCGCCTGAAGCTGTCGATGAAGGCTGCCCAGGCTGAAGAAGGCGGCGAAGCGGCTGCTCCGCTGGACCCGCAGTAAGTCCTGGCTCTGCCGGCGCTGACAAGGCTGCCGGCGAGTGACCGACAGAGAAATCCCCCATGCCTCGCGGCGTGGGGGATTTTTCTTTGGGCGTACGGTCTTGCCTGCTCGCCGGGCAGGACAATCTGTCCCAGTGATTTCGAACCAAAAGTATGAGAACCTGTCCTTCTGCAATGAGGGACATCAAGCTTGGTGCGATGTCCCTGGGTGTCACGGCCGCAAGGGGCGCCGCGTGCCCGTCTGCAGGTGCATCCGAATAGAGAGTAGGGGACATCTGTGGTACCTGATCCGGTGCGAGCCGATGGGTACATACAGGCAGAACAACACATTACTTTTGAAAGGAAGGCAATGCCCCACGTCATCATCATCGGTTGTGGATTCGGCGGCCTGGCTGCCGCGCGCGAGCTGGCCAGTGCCGACCTGCGCATCACCATGATCGATCGCAGCAACCATCACCTGTTCCAGCCGCTGCTGTACCAGGTGGCGACGGCCGGGCTGTCGGCGCCGGCCATCAGCGCGCCGATCCGCGCCATCCTGGCGCACCAGAGCAACCTGACCACCCTGATGGCCGCGGTCATCGGCATTGATACTGCCGGCAAGACCGTCACGCTGGAAGACGGCATCGTGCTGTCCTATGATCATCTGATCGTCGCGGCCGGGTCCACGCACAGCTATTTCGGTCATGACGAGTGGAGCGCGCTGGCCCCCGGTCTGAAGACCCTGGAAGACGCCTTCGAGATCCGCAAGCGCATCCTGATGGCCTTCGAACGGGCCGAGCGCGAAACCGATGCGCGGTGCCGCCAGGAGTGGCTGACCTTTACCGTCATCGGCGGCGGTGCCACCGGCGTGGAAATGGCCGGGACGCTGGTGGAAATCGCCCGGCATACCTTGTCCGGCGAATTCCGCAATATCGATCCGCATTCGGCGCGGGTGGTGCTGGTGGAAGGCTCGGAGCGGGTACTCGGGGCCTATCCACCGGACCTGTCGGAAAAGGCGCGCGAGCAACTGCATAAGCTGGGCGTGGATGTGCGCACCGGCTGTCGCGTGGTGCACATCGACGAGACCTGCGTGCGCTATGCCAATTTCGACGGCGAACAGAGCCTGGCCACGCGCACCGTGATCTGGTCGGCCGGCGTGGCGGCCTCGCCGCTGGGCAAGCAGCTCGGGGTCGAGGTGGACCGCGCCGGTCGCGTACCGGTGTCGCCGGAGCTCAATATCGCCGGGCATGAGGATGTGTACGTGATCGGTGACCTGGCGGCCGCGCAGTCCGATGGCAAGCCGGTGCCGGGCGTGTCGCCGGCGGCCAAGCAGATGGGGCGGGTGGCAGCGCGCAATATCAGGCATCGCATCGCGGGCCAGAAGCCCGAGACCTTCGTCTATCAGGACTACGGTTCGCTGGCCACCATCGGGCGCAAGGCCGCCATCGCCATGGTCGGCAAGCTGAAGTTCTCGGGCTACCCGGCCTGGCTGTTCTGGCTGTTCGTGCACGTGTACTTCCTGATCGGCTTCCGCAACCGCATCATGGTGATGGCCGACTGGGCCTGGGCCTACTTCACCTTCAAGCGCAGTGCGCGGGTGATCTCGGCGACCATGCCCACGCAGGGCGAGGCGACCTCACTGCGCAAGGAAGTGGCCGAGTAGTTTTCGCCGCCTCACAGAAACAACGCCCGCGTTTCCATGGCTGGAAGCGCGGGCGTTGTGCTGTGTGGAGAAAGGGCGTCGGCCTCAGTCTTCCAGCGCCAGCATGGCGAAGCTGGCCAGCCAGTGGCCGCCGCTGTAGTGGCTGCCGACCACCTGATCGATGGAGGCGGCGATGTGACGCTGTACGGAGGTCTCCATGGCAGCCCGTGCCGCGTGGGTGGCGGGCAGGTGTCGCAGCACGGTCTTCATGCACCAGGCACGCGACAGGTTCAGGCCATCCAGGTGGGCGATCTTGGGATCGGTGGGGTCCGAGACATGCGCCGGCTGCATGATCTGCGAGACCTCGGCCACGCGGGGCAGGTAGCGGTCGAACCAGGCGGGGAAGTCCGCGCTGGAAAGAACTTTGCTCATCAGGAGCGCTTCGGTCAGCGCGCCGGAAATGTACTCGTCTCCGCCCGGTTCATAGTGAGCGGGATAGTCGGTGTCCTTGCTGAAATACCGAAGGGCACTGTCTACGATCACCGTTTCCAGTTCGCTGTCCTGCACGTGGCGTGCATAGTCCAGCGAGAGCGCCAGTGCGAAGGCGGTGTTGTAGTGGGTACCCACGCGGATGGGATAGCTGAGCGTGGAGAGATAGTCCAGCAGGCGGCTGCGGATTTCCATGGTCAGTGGTGCCATGGCGCTGCGCCAGGCAGCGGCGCGGGGCAGGGTCGATTGTGCCAGTTCCTGGTCCAGCGCCAGGATCCAGCCGAAGCCATAGGGGCGTTCGAAGGGGCCGCGACCGCCGACGCGGAAGTAATCGGTCTCGCGTTCCATCAGTTCCCGCGTGAAGTGCTCATCGAAGATGTCTTCGATGTCGCTGCGCGCCAGCAGGGCGGGGAAGCGCTGCACGCAGCGCAGCAGCAGCCAGAAGCCGTGGACTGCCGAGTGCCAGTCGTAGCAGCCGTAGAACACCGGATGCATGGCGCGCGGCGAGAGTACGTCTGCTGCGCCATGGAGCACATGCATGATGTGGTTGGGATATTCCTGGCGCAGGTAGGCCAGTGGCATGCGGGCAAACGCGTCGGCCCGTTCGAGGGTGAGTTGCATGGGGACTCCTTGAAGCTAGATGAAGCGACGCCACCTGCGCCGATGGGGCAGAGCGGCGTCTTGCCGTTTCGCGGGGATCAGCGGAAGGCGAGGAAATACATCAGGAACACGTTGACCGTCAGCAGCGTCAGGGCGGTCGGAATCTGCACCTTGATGACCTGGTACTTGTTCTTCAGTTCCAGCAGTGCGGCCGGCACGATGTTGTAGTTGGCCGCCATGGGGGTCATCAAGGTCCCGCAGTAGCCGGAGTACATGCCGATGGCCACCAGCGGCGCCGGGTCGGCATGATGGCCGACGATCAGGAAGGGCAGGGCGATGCCCGCGCTCATCACCGGGAAGGCGGCAAAGGCGTTCCCCATCACCATGGTGAACAACGCCATGCCCACGCAATAGATCACCACCACCAGGAAGCGGTTGTCCGGATTGACGAACAGACTCACCACCTGTTGCACCGAGCTACCGGTCTTGGCAGCCACGAAGACGCCCCCCAGCATGGCCAGCATCAGCGGCAGGATGGCTGCCCAGCCGATCGAGTCCACCAGCCGGCGCGACTGGCGCACCGCCTGCAGCGGCGTGCCACGGGTCAGCATGCAACCGGCGATGAGGGCGCAGATACAGGCTACGCAGAGTGCGGCCAGGGTCAGTTGCTTCTGGTCCAGCAGCATCACGCCACCGACCGATACGCCCTTGAGCAGCACGGTACAGGCCACCGTGATCACCGGGATCAGCACGGCCGGGAAGAACAGCCAGTTGCCCAGGCGCTTGGCCGAGCTCACGCGTTCTTCGTAGCTCGAGGTGGCATAGCTGCCCATGGAAAGCATGCCGGTACCGGCGATGAGCGAGATGATGATGACGGTAGCGCCGATGATGCGGTGAGCCATGGACTTGCCCAGGTTCTCCACCAGCAGGTCGCCGAACAGGAACACGGCGCCGAACAGGAACCAGAACAGTGCCGTGCTCAGGCGCTTGGGGTTGCCCTTGTCGCGCAGGGTCATCACCACCAGCATCATGACGATGATGCCGATGAGATAGTAGATGCGGTTGATGGAAATGAGCGTGTTCATGCGGTCACCTTGGCGGAGTCGGTTTGGCCGGCTTTCCAGGCATCCACGTCGCGGCGGATGGAGGCGTCCAGGCGGGTCAGGCGGAACATGTGGATCACCAGCGCCGAGAGGGCGGTGGGAATGGCCCACAGGCCGATGTGCAGCGGTTCGATGTTGGTGATGCCGTTTTCCTTGAGGAAGGCATCCATCAGCAGGACGGCGCCGAAGGCGATGAAGATGTCCTCGCCGAAGAACACGGCGATGTTGTCACAGGCGGCAGCGTGCGCCTTGATCTTGTCGCGGATGGGCTGTGGCAGGTCTTCGCCATAGGCATTGACGGCGGCACCCTCGGCCATGGGGGCCAGCAGCGGACGCACGGTCTGCGCCTGGCCACCGAGATAGATCAGGCCCAGTGCGGCAGTTCCTTCACGCAGCAGGAAATAGAGCATCAGGATGCGCGCAGAAGTGGCGCTGGCAATGCCCGAAATCCAGGCCTGTGCACGTTCCTTCAGACCGTAGTGTTCCAGCAGCCCGATGATGGGCAGGATCAGCAGGAAAGTCGCCAGCGAACGGCTGTTGACGAACTTCTCGCCGAAGGTTTCCAGCAGCATGCCGAAATCCATGCCGACCGAGAGTCCGGTCGTCAGTCCCGCGACCGTGACCACCAGCAGCGGGTTGAAACGTAGTGCAAATCCGGCCACGACGATCGGTATCCCGATCAGTGGCAATAGTGTCGTGCTCTCCATGAAGACTCCTGGTTGTGAATGAGTTGAACCAGTCGCTGCAAGGGCCATGCCAGCCTGGCCGTAGCCTCCCTGCTGATGCGCCCTGGTGGATGCAGGCATGGCGTAGCCGCGGTCACATGGTCTTCCTGCGTCGACATTTCTAATTGTTATGGGGTACTGCAATTTGCCCGGCGACCGGACAATTCCTGAGGCGCGCTAGCGCCGATAAGCTGTTCAGGCCGCGGCACGCACGGCAATGCGTTCTTCATGCAGGCGGGCGCGGATCTGGCGCGCGAAATCCAGTGCATGCGGGCCGTCACCGTGCAGACAGACGGTCTGGGCATGCACGCTGACGATGCTGCCGTCGATGGCCTTGACCTGCTTCTGCCGGACCAGCATCAGGGTCTGGGCGATGGCGTCCTGATCGTTCTCGATCATGGCGCCCGGCTTGCTGCGTGCCACCAGGCTGCCATCGGCCTCGTAGGCGCGATCGGCGAAGACTTCTTCCACCGCGTTGAGGTCGGCATGACGGGCGGCGGCAATCAGTTCGCTGCCGGCCAGGCCAACCAGGCTCAGTTCGGGATTGAAGGTGCGGATGGCGGCGCAGATGGCGTTGGCCAGCACGGCGTCCTTGGCGGCTTGGTTGTAGAGCGCACCATGCGGCTTGACGTGGCGCAGGCGGCCGCCTTCGGCGCGCACGATGGCGTCCAGCGCACCGAGTTGGTAGAGCATGCCGCTGACGATGTCTTCGGGTGGCAGGTGCATGGTGCTGCGGCCGAAGTTCTCGCGGTCGGGGAAGCTGGGGTGGGCGCCAATGGCGACGTGATTCTGGATCGCCCAGCGCACGCAGCGGCGCATGGTGGCGGCGTCGCCGGCATGCCAGCCGCAGGCGATGTTGGCCGAGCTGACCAGGGTCAACAGTTCTTCATCGGTGTCGCAGCCTTCGCCGAGATCGGCATTCAGGTCGATGTGCATGGCGTCATCCTCATTTCTTGTAGAGCGTGGCGCGCGACCAGCCTAGCGCGGCCACCGTATCGCCGATGGTATCGAGATAGCGTTGCTGCTCCTCGGCGGCGAGCAGGGCCTGGTCCAGGGTGCAGGGCTCAAGCCGCAGGGTGGCATTGAGCGGTGCCTGCGCCAGCTTCCACAGATCGGCGCCGATGACCACGCCGATCTTGGGATAGCCCCCGGTGGTCTGGGCATCACCCATCAGGATGATGGGCTGGCCCGAAGGCGGTACCTGGATCACGCCCGGTACCACGCCATGGGAGAGCATGTCGCGGGCGTGCTTGCGCTTGAGTTCCTCGCCTTCCAGCCGGTAGCCCATGCGGTTGCTGCTGGGCGTGATGCGCCAGGGCGTGGACCAGAAGGCGTCGCGTGCAGCTTTGGTGAATTCCTCGATCTCCGGACCGGGCAAGACGCGCAGCGTGACATGTCCGCCGCGCTGATGCGCTTGCCGTTCGCTGCGGTTCCAGTCGGGGGCGCGTACGCCGAAGGCCGGGCCGCTGACCGCGCGCAGGGCGGCCTGGTCGTCGCCGACGGCGAGTTTGTCGCCTCGCTTGAGGGCGCGTCCCTGATGGCCGCCGAAGCCAGCTTTCAGGTCGGTGCTGCGCGAACCCAGGACCACGGGCACATCGATGCCGCCGGCCACAGCCAGGTAGCTGCGCATGCTGTGGCGCGCGGGGTGCTGCGGCAGGTCGGATGCCACGGGAGCGAAGCGGAGCACGCTGCCGGCGCTGACCGGCAGGCTCCAGCAGGCCGATATCGGTTTGCCGTCCAGCGTGGCACCGACATCGTCACCGCCGAGTGCAATGCGGGTGGCACGGCCAAAGCGCAGTTCGCAGATACCCATGGTGATCTCGATGCCGGCGGCGCCGGGTGCGTTGCCGACCAGCAGGTTGGCGCTGGCCAGGGCCAGTGCGTTGAGGGCGCCACCGGGATGGATGCCCTGGCTGCGGTGGCCGGGGCGTCCGAGGTCTTGTACCGAGGCCAGCATGCCGGGTTGGAGGATCTCGATCATGCGTCGATCCTTTCCACCGTGAAGCGCACATGGTCACCCGGGCATAGCAACGTCGGTGGTTCCTGGGCCGGGTCGAACAGGTGCAGCGCGGTCTGGCCGATCACCTGCCAGCCGCCGGGCGAGGGCATCGGGTAGATGCCGGTCTGCTCGCCGCCGATGCCCACTGAACCGGCGGGAATGGTCATGCGCGGCGTGGTGTGGCGCGGCGTGGCCAGTTCCGGTGCCAGGCCGCCCATATAGGCAAAGCCCGGCATGAAGCCGAGGAAATAGACCACGTAGTCAGCGGCGCTATGGCGCCTGATGACTTCTTCCCGGGACAGGCCGGTATGGCGCGCCACGTTCTCCAGGTCAGGGCCCGCATCGCCGCCGTAGACCACCGGGATCTCGACCACGCGACCCTGATAGCGGCTGGCGTGCAGTCCGGGCCAGGCTTGCGTGATGCGCTCGCGCAAGAGCTCCAGGTCACGCACCGGGCGGTGCGTGAACAGGGTCAGATTGTTCATGCCGGGGACTACTTCGCTGACCTCGTCCCATTGGGCGGCCAGTTGGGCCAGGTTCCAGATGCGCTGCTGCTGGGGCAGGCTCGCAGGCGCGGGCAGGCTGCAGAGCAGTGCGCTGTCGCCTAGCGGATGAATCTTCGGGGGCTGCATGTTCTTGTTGTTGCTCGGTATGGATGAAGCGATCGGCCCGTGGTGGCGTCGGCGCGTGGATCGGCGGCAGTTCTTGTCGGCTTGTAAATTAAAGGCGACTACCTGGATGCCGATATTACCTTCCGCGCAAAATACAGACAATGTGTCGATAAATTATTTATTTTGCTTTGCGATATAGTGTTGCCATTTTGTCGTGACTGAACTTGCCCTGATGAACCAGCCCAACCCACCTTCCACCTCACCCCAGATCGTCTCTTCCCAGCATCTGGTTTCCGAGCGCAGTGCCGAGATGTCCGAGCTGGAATACGGATTGATCATGGCGGGCAACGCCTTCAACCGCTGGATGGTGCGCTGCATGTCGGCCGCCGGCGCCAAGGACATGACGGCCATCGAGGTCTCCCTGCTGCACCATGTGAACCACCGCGAGCGCAAGAAGAAGCTGGCCGACATCTGCTTCGTGTTGAACGTCGAAGACACCCACGTGGTCACCTATGCATTGAAGAAGCTGGTGAAGGCCGGCCTGGTGCAGAGCGAGAAGGCCGGCAAGGAACTGCTGTTTTCCACCACGCCCGAGGGGCAGGCGCTGTGCATGCGCTACCGCGAAGTGCGCGAGCGCTGTCTCATCGAGACCCAGGCCGAAAGCGGCGTCTCCAATCACGACATCGGCCAGGCGGCCCAGCTGTTGCGCAATGCCTCCGGGCTCTATGACACGGCTGCGCGCGCCGCAGCGTCGCTCTGAACCCACTATCGATCAAGGACAGGACCCATGCGAGCAATCGAAATCAAGGAATTTGGCGGCCCCGAGGTATTGCAACCCTGCGAGCGCCCGGTACCGGAGTTGAAGCCCGGTGAAGTATTGATCAAGGTGCACGCAGCCGGCGTGAACCGTCCGGATGTATTCCAGCGTACCGGCAACTATCCGGTGCCGCCGGGCGCGTCCGACCTGCCTGGCCTGGAAGTGGCCGGCGAGATCGTGGCCGGTGAGCTGGGCGACAGCGGCTTCAAGCTGGGCGACCTGGTCTGTGCGCTGGTGCAGGGTGGTGGCTATGCCGAATACTGTGCGGCCCCGCTGGCGCAGTGCCTGCCGGTGCCCAAGGGGTTGAGCGCCCTGGAGGCGGCCGCGCTGCCGGAAAACTACTTCACGGTCTGGAGCAATGTCTTCGACCGGGGGCAATTGTCGGGCGAGGAAACCCTGCTGGTGCAGGGCGGCTCGTCCGGGATCGGCGTGACGGCCATCCAGATCGCCCGCGCCCTGGGGCATCGTGTGTTCGCTACTGCCGGCAGCGCCGAAAAGTGCCGGGCCTGCGAAGAGCTCGGTGCGGAACGCGCCATCAACTACAAGACCGAGGACTTCGAGGCCGTGGTCAAGGAATTGACCGGTGGTCGTGGGGTGGATGTCATCCTGGATATGGTCGGTGGGGATTACCTGCCGCGCGAGATCAAGGCGCTGGCCGATGATGGTCGTCTGGTCTTCATCGCCCAACTGGGCGGCGCCAAGGGGCAGCTCGACATGGGGCAGGTGATGCGTCGCCGCCTGACCATCACCGGATCGACCCTGCGCCCGCGCCCGGTGGCGTTCAAGGCCGCCATTGCCGCCAATCTGCGTCAGCACGTCTGGCCGCTGATCGAGGCAGGCAAGATCAAGCCGGTGATCCACCAGCGTTTCCCGCTGGAACAGGCGGCCCAGGCCCACGCGATGATGGAATCGAGTGCCCACATCGGCAAGATCATGCTGGAATTGTAGGCGCGCAGGTGGGGATGGGTGGTCCGGTTTGACCGCCTTTACAGCAACCGGCTACAATACGAGGTTATCCAAATTGACACCCATCTCGTAGATCACAGCCTATGCGTCGTAAACTCGTAGCCGGTAACTGGAAAATGAACGGCAGCCTGGCTGCCAATGCGGCCCTGGTGGCCGGCATCAAGGAAGGCCTGCCGGCCACTGTCTGCGACGTCGCGGTATGCGTGCCGGCGCCTTACCTGGCGCAGGTGCAGGGCGCGGTGGCGGGTTCGTCCGTGGCGCTGGGTGCACAAGACATGTCGGCCTACGCCTCCGGTGCATACACCGGCGAGGTCTCGGCTGCGATGCTGCAGGAATTTGGTGTGCAATATGTCATCCTCGGTCACTCCGAGCGTCGCGCCTATCATGGCGAATCCGACGCGGCGGTGGCGGCCAAGACGGTGGCGGCATTGAAGGCCGGCCTGGTGCCGGTGGTCTGCGTGGGTGAAACGCTGGAGCAGCGCGAAGCCGGCCAGACCAATGAAATCGTGGGCGGTCAGCTTGATGTGGTGCTGACGGCCTTGAGTGTTGAGGATGCGGCGCGCATCGTGGTGGCTTACGAGCCTGTCTGGGCCATCGGCACCGGCAAGACGGCAACGCCGGAAATGGCGCAGGAAGTGCACGCCATGCTGCGTGCGCGACTGGGTGCCAAGAGTGCCGAAGCCGCCGCCAAGGTGTGCATCCTGTATGGCGGCAGCATGAAGCCGGACAACGCGCAGCAATTGCTGGCCATGGCCGATATCGATGGTGGTCTCATCGGCGGCGCGGCACTGAAGGCAACGGATTTTCTGGCCATCGTCAACGCGGCGGCCTGAAGGGTAGAGTAAGGGGTTTGTCAGTTGCGGAAGGGATACTTCGGCGGCGGGCAATTGAAACATCAAGAGTGGACTTGTTTAAATGAATACATTGTTTTTGGTTGTGGTTGTAGTTCAGGTGCTGGCAGCGCTGGCGATCATCGGTCTGGTGCTGTTGCAGCACGGTAAAGGCGCCGACATGGGTGCGGCCTTTGGCTCGGGTGCATCCGGCAGCCTGTTTGGTGCCACCGGCTCGTCGAACTTCCTGTCCAAGTCGACCGCGGTGGCGGCCGGTATCTTCTTCGTCGCGACCCTGGGTCTGACGTTCATCGGCAATCATCACGTGGCGCAAAGCGGCGGCGTGATGGATAATCTGCAGGCGCCGGCCGCTCCTGCCCAGCAAGCTGCACCGGCTGCACCGGCTGCTCCTGCTGCCCCGGCTGACGCTGCCAAGCCGGCTGACCAGTCGAATCAGATTCCGAAATAAGCCTTTGCGTATTCTGGAATAATCCCGGAATAAACATAGAAGAATCTTTCTTTTTAGCTGATTGTGCATTGAACAAGAGTAACAAATGAAGGTACAATAGCAGTCTCAGGCCGACGTGGTGAAATTGGTAGACACGCTATCTTGAGGGGGTAGTGGCGAAAGCTGTACGAGTTCGAGTCTCGTCGTCGGCACCATAGAAATGAAATGAAAAGCCAGCGAAGGTCCTAGTGCCTGAGCTGGCTTTTTGTCGAGGAAGTTTCTGATTGATATTGAGAATCATTCCCATCGATAAACCAACGCATAGCGGCCAATCGTGAACCTCGAAAATTACTTCCCAGTCCTCCTGTTTATTCTTGTCGGCATCGGTGTCGGTGTCGCTCCCCAGCTCCTCGGTCGTCTCCTCGGTCCGCACAAGCCGGACGCTCAAAAAACTTCTCCTTACGAATGCGGTTTCGAAGCATTCGAAGATGCGCGCATGAAATTCGATGTGCGCTACTACCTGATCGCCATCCTGTTCATCCTGTTTGATCTGGAAACCGCCTTCTTCTTCCCTTGGGGCGTGTCCATGCGTGAGCTGGGCTGGCAAGGTTTCGTCACGATGATGGTCTTCATCGCTGAATTTGTTGTCGGATTTTGGTACATCTGGAAAAAGGGTGCCCTGGATTGGGAGTAAGCCATGTCTATTGAAGGCGTATTGAATGAGGGGTTTGTTACCACCTCGCTGGATAAGGTAATCAACTGGACCCGTACCGGATCCCTGTGGCCCATGACCTTCGGTCTGGCCTGCTGCGCGGTTGAAATGATGCACGTCGGTGCTTCGCGTTACGACCTGGACCGCTTCGGTGCGGTGTTCCGTCCGTCGCCGCGCCAGTCCGACCTGATGATCGTGGCTGGTACCCTGTGCAACAAGATGGCGCCGGCGCTGCGCAAGGTCTACGACCAGATGCCGGAACCGCGCTGGGTCATTTCCATGGGCTCCTGTGCCAATGGTGGTGGCTACTATCACTACTCCTATTCGGTGGTGCGCGGTTGCGATCGCATCGTGCCGGTGGACGTGTACGTTCCGGGTTGCCCGCCGACGGCTGAGGCACTGCTGTATGGCGTGATCCAGCTGCAGAACAAGATCAAGCGCACCAACACCATCGCGCGCTAAGAGGGCAGTATGACGACTAAATTGGAAACTCTCGAAGCCGCCCTGCGTAATGCGCTTGGAGGGTATCTTCAGAATCTGACCGTGGCCCTCGGTGAAGTCACCGTGGTGGTCAAGGCGACCGACTATCTGTCGGCCATGCGCGTTCTGCGCGACCATGCCGACACCCGCTTCGAACAGCTGCTCGATCTGTGCGGTGTGGACTATTCGGCCTACGGCGATGGCGCCTGGGAGGGCCCGCGCTTTGCCGTGGTGTCGCACCTGATGTCGATTGCGCACAACTGGCGCGTGCGTGTGCGCGTGTTTGCTCCGGATGATGACCTGCCCATCGTGGCCTCGGTCGATCCGATCTGGAATTCGGCTGGCTGGTACGAACGCGAAGCCTTCGACTTCTACGGCATCCTGTTTGATGGTCACCCCGACCTGCGTCGCATCCTGACCGACTATGGCTTCATCGGCCATCCGTTCCGCAAGGACTTCCCGGTGTCGGGCTATGTCGAAATGCGCTACGACGCCGAGCAGAAACGCGTCATCTATCAACCCGTGACGATCGAGCCGCGAGAGATTACTCCGCGCATCATTCGTGAAGAAAACTACGGGATCAAATAATGGCAGAGATCAAAAACTATACGCTGAACTTCGGTCCCCAGCACCCGGCCGCGCACGGTGTGCTGCGTCTGGTGCTCGAGCTGGACGGTGAAGTCATCCAGCGCGCCGACCCCCATATCGGCCTGCTGCATCGTGGCACCGAAAAGCTGGCCGAGCAGAAGACCTTCCTGCAGTCCGTGCCCTACATGGATCGCCTGGACTACGTCTCGATGATGAGCAACGAGCACGGTTACGTGCTGGCCATCGAACGCCTGCTGGGTCTGGAAGTGCCGCTGCGCGCGCAGTACATCCGCGTGATGTTCGACGAGATCACCCGTTTGCTGAACCACCTGATGTGGATCGGCGCGCATGCGCTGGACGTGGGCGCGATGGGCGTGCTGCTGTATGCCTTCCGCGAGCGCGAAGACCTGTTCGACTGCTACGAAGCCGTCTCCGGCGCCCGTATGCACGCGGCCTACTATCGTCCGGGTGGCGTCTATCGCGACCTGCCGGACAGCATGCCGCAATACAAGGCATCGATCGTGCGTAACGACAAGGCCATCCGCGAACTGAACGAAAACCGTCAGGGCTCGCTGCTGGACTTCATCGAAGACTTCACCAACCGTTTCCCGACCTATGTCGACGAATACGAGACCCTGCTGACCGATAACCGTATCTGGAAGCAGCGTCTGGTGGGCGTGGGTGTGGTCTCGCCGGAACGCGCGCTGCAGATGGGCTTCTCCGGTCCGATGCTGCGTGGTTCGGGCATCGCCTGGGACTTGCGCAAGAAGCAGCCCTACGAAGTCTACGACCTGATGGATTTCGATATCCCCGTGGGCAAGAACGGCGACTGCTATGACCGCTACCTGGTGCGCGTGGCCGAAATGCGCCAGTCGAACCGCATCATCAAGCAGTGCGTGGAGTGGTTGCGCAACAACCCGGGGCCGGTCATCACCGACAACCACAAGATCGCTCCTCCCAAGCGCGCGGACATGAAGTCCAACATGGAAGACCTGATCCACCACTTCAAGCTGTTCACCGAAGGTTTCCGCGTGCCTGCCGGCGAAGCGTATGCCGCCGTCGAGCACCCGAAGGGCGAATTCGGCATCTACCTGGTCTCGGACGGTGCCAACAAGCCGTACCGCCTGAAGATCCGTGCCCCGGGCTTTGCCCACCTGCAGGCCCTGAACGAAATGGCCAAGGGTCACATGATTGCCGACGCGGTCACCATCATCGGTACGCAAGACATCGTGTTCGGGGAAATCGACCGGTAAGTCGAGCAAGAGTAAGAGTCAAGGCGGGCTTCGATGAGAAGCCCGTCAGGTTTGGGGAATATCCAATAACCGCGCAGTAATGATGCGCATGGATGGCCAACGATATGCTGTTAAGTCAAGAAGCCCTTAAGAAGATCGATCGCGAACTCGCGAAATACCCGGCGGACCAACGCCAGTCTGCGGTCATGTCCGCGCTGCGTATCGCCCAGGTGGAACATGGCTGGTTGCCGGCCGAGTTGCAGCAGGAAATCGCCGACTACATCGGCATGCCCGCCGTGGCTGTGCAGGAAGTCGCGACCTTCTACAACATGTTCAACACCAGCCCGGTGGGCAAGCACAAGATCACCGTGTGCACCAACCTGCCGTGTCTGCTGTCGGGGGGCGAACGTGCCGCCCATCACCTGAAGCACAAGCTGGGCATCGATTATCGCGAAACCTCGGCCGACGGCCAGTTCACGCTGATGGAAGGCGAGTGCATGGGCGCGTGCGGCGACGCACCGGTCATGCTGGTCAACAACCATCAGATGTGCAGCTGGATGTCCAACGAAAAGATCGACGCGCTGCTGGAGGAACTGAAGAAATGACCTGCCTGCACGACCGCCACATCAAACCGCTGATCCTCGCCGACTTGAATGGCGAGAACTGGCACCTCGAGGATTACGTCAAGCGCGGCGGCTACGAGTCGCTCAAGCGCATCCTCAACGACAAGATCACGCCTGAACAAGTCATCGCCGACCTCAAGGCCTCCGGCCTGCGTGGTCGCGGTGGCGCTGGTTTCCCGACCGGTCTGAAGTGGAGCTTCATGCCGCGCCAGTTCCCGGGGCAGAAGTACCTCGTCTGCAATACAGATGAAGGTGAACCCGGGACCTTCAAGGACCGTGACATCATTCGTTACAATCCGCACGCCTTGATCGAAGGCATGATCATCGGCGGCTACGCGATGGGTATCACGGTCGGCTACAACTATATCCACGGTGAAATCTTCTCCGCCTACGAGCGTTTCGAAGAAGCACTGGAGGAGGCGCGCGCCGCCGGCCTGCTGGGCAACAACATCCTGGGTACCGACTTCAGTTTCCAGCTGCATGCGCACCATGGTTATGGTGCCTACATCTGCGGCGAGGAAACCGCGCTGCTGGAATCGCTGGAAGGCAAGAAGGGCCAGCCGCGCTTCAAGCCGCCGTTCCCGGCCAGCTTCGGCCTGTACGGCAAGCCGACCACCATCAACAACACCGAGACCTTTGCGGCCGTGCCCTTCATCTTCAAGGTCGGCCCGCAGGCCTACGCCGAGATGGGCAAGCCCAACAACGGCGGCACCAAGATCTTCTCGATCTCGGGTGACGTCGAGCGTCCGGGCAACTACGAGATCCCGCTGGGTACTCCGTTCTCCACGTTGCTGGAACTGGCAGGTGGCATGCGTGGTGGCAAGAAGATCAAGGCGGTCATCCCCGGCGGCTCGTCTGCACCGGTGATCCGTGGCGATGTCATGATGGACACCACCATGGACTACGATGCCATTGCCAAGGCTGGCTCGATGCTGGGTTCGGGCGCGGTGATCGTGATGGACGAGACCCGCTGCATGGTCAAGTCGCTGCTGCGCCTGTCCTACTTCTACTACGAAGAATCCTGCGGCCAGTGCACGCCGTGCCGCGAAGGCACCGGCTGGATGTACCGCATGGTCGAACGTATCGAGAACGGTCACGGCAAGATGGAAGATCTGGATGTGCTCAACTCCGTGGCCGACAACATCCAGGGGCGCACGATCTGTGCGCTCGGTGATGCAGCGGCCATGCCGGTGCGCGCGTTCGTGAAGAATTTCCGCGAAGAGTTCGAGTACCACATCGAGCACAAACACTGCCTGGTTCCGGCTTACATCTGAACAGGGCAGGGGATGCCGGGCGGGATGCGATGAGCCTTCCGCCGGTATCGTTGGCAAAGAATATTTAGCTTGGGCAAACAGCCATGGTTGAAATCGAAATAGACGGCAAGAAGGTTGAAGTGCAGGAAGGCAGCATGGTCATGGACGCTGCCAACAAGATCGGCACGTACATCCCTCACTTCTGCTATCACAAGAAACTGTCCATCGCGGCCAACTGCCGCATGTGCCTGGTCGAGGTCGAAAAGGCCCCGAAGCCGCTGCCTGCCTGCGCCACGCCGGTGAACAACGGCATGATCGTGCGTACCGCCAGCGACAAGGCCGTCAAGGCCCAGAAGGGCGTGATGGAATTCCTCCTGATCAACCACCCGCTGGATTGCCCTATCTGCGACCAGGGTGGTGAGTGCCAGCTGCAGGATCTGGCCGTTGGTTACGGCGGTTCGTCCTCGCGCTACCAGGAAGAAAAGCGTGTCGTGGAGCCCAAGGACGTCGGTCCGCTGATCTCCATGAAGGAAATGAACCGCTGCATCCACTGCACCCGTTGCGTGCGCTTCGGCCAGGAAGTGGCCGGCGTGATGGAACTGGGCATGCTGGGTCGCGGTGAACATTCCGAGATCACCACCTTCGTCGGCAAGACCGTGGACTCCGAGCTGTCGGGCAACATGATCGATCTGTGCCCGGTCGGTGCGTTGACCTCCAAGCCGTTCCGCTACAGCGCCCGCACCTGGGAACTGTCGCGTCGCAAGTCGGTGAGTCCGCACGACAGCGTCGGCGCCAACCTGATCGTCCAGGTCAAGGGCGGCAAGGTCATGCGCGTGCTGCCCTTCGAGAACGAAGAGGTCAACGAGTGCTGGATCTCCGACAAGGACCGTTTCTCCTATGAGTCCCTGGACAGCGCCGAGCGCCTGACCAAGCCGATGCTGAAGCAGGATGGCAAGTGGCAGGAAGTGGACTGGCAGACCGCGCTGGAATACGTCGCCCACGGCCTGCGCAACATCCGTCATGAACACGGTGCCGATGCCATCGCCGCACTGGGTACCCCGTACTCCACGCTGGAAGAACTGAACCTGTTGCAGAAGGTGGTGCGCGGTGTCGGTTCGGACAACGTCGATTTCCGTCTGCGTCAGTCCGACTTCGCCCTGGATGGCCAGATCAAGCCGTGGCTGGGCATGTCCATCGTCGAGTTCTCGCAGTTGAACCGCGTCTTCGTGATCGGCTCCTTCCTGCGCAAGGATCACCCGTTGCTGTCGGCCCGCCTGCGCCAGTCCGTCAAGAGCGGTGCCAAGCTCAGCGTGCTGCACGCGACCGACGACGACCTGCTGATGCCGGTGGCCAACAAGATCATCGCCGCTCCTTCGGCATGGCTGTCCGCCCTCGCCGAAGTGGCCGTAGCCGTGGCAGAAGCCAAGGGCGTGGCCGCTCCCGCCGCCTACGCCGGCGTGAGCGCCTCGGACGCTGCCAAGGCCACTGCCGCCAGCCTGCTGTCGGGCGAAGGCCGCGCCGTGTTCCTGGGCAATGCCGCGGTCCAGCATCCGCAAGCTGCACAACTGCATGCCGCAGCCCAGTGGATCGCTGAACAGACCGGTGCCAAGCTGGGTGTGCTGACCGAAGGCGGCAACACCGTCGGTGGCTACCTGGCCAACGCCGTGCCGAGCCCGGGCAAGGGTGCCAACGCCGCTGCCGTGTTCGCACAGCCGCGCAAGGCCTACCTGCTCCTCAACGCCGAGCCGGAACTGGACAGCTACAACCCGCAAGCCGCACGTGCTGCCCTGAACCAGGCCGAGATGGTCGTGGTCATGTCGGCCTTCAAGCATGGCGCCGACTACGCCGACGTGCTGCTGCCGATCGCTCCGTTCACCGAAACCTCCGGTACCTTCGTCAACGCCGAAGGCCGTGCACAAAGCTTCAACGGTACCGTCAAGCCGGCCGGCGATGCACGTCCGGGCTGGAAGGTCCTGCGCGTGCTGGGTAACCTGCTGGAACTGGAAAACTTCGACTACGAGACTTCCGAATCCATCCGCGACGAACTGCTGGGCAAGGAAACCGACCTGTCGGCCCGCCTGAACAACATCGCCGCCGTGCAGGTGCAGGCGGTCGCTGCGACCAGCGGTGACGTGGAGCGCGTGGCTGACGTACCCATCTACTTCGCCGATGCCGTTGCCCGTCGTTCCGCACCGCTGCTGGAAACCCGTGATGGCCAGGCGCCCAAGGCATGGTTGTCCGCTGCACTGGCGGCCAAGCTGGGCGTGGCCGAAGGTGATCAGGTCAAGGTCAAGCAAGGCTCCGGCAGCGCTGCGCTGACTGCAGCCATTGATAAGAAACTGCCGGAAAACGTGGTTCGCGTCGCTGCTGCGCACGCCGCCACCGCTGCACTGGGCGGCATGTTTGGCGCAATCGTCGTGGAGAAAGCGTAAAAATGGATCACCTGATCGCCCAAATCAATAACGTAGGCCCGGCCTACCTGGGTCCGACCCTGTTCACCCTGGTGTGGACCCTGGTCAAGATCCTGGTGGTGCTGGTGCCGCTGCTGGTCTGCGTGGCCTACATGACCTACTGGGAGCGTAAGCTGATCGGCTGGATGCACGTGCGTCTGGGCCCGAACCGCGTCGGCCCGGCCGGCCTGCTGCAGCCCATCGCTGACGCCGTCAAGCTGATCTTCAAGGAAATCTCGACTCCGTCCAAGGCCAACAAGGCGCTGTTCTACCTGGCACCGGTGATGACCATCATGCCGGCGCTGGCCGCCTGGGCCGTGGTGCCGTTCTCGCCCGAGCATGTGCTGGCCAACGTCAACGCCGGCCTGCTGTATCTGATGGCAATCACCTCGATGGAAGTCTACGGCATCATCATCGCCGGCTGGGCCTCCAACTCGAAGTACGCCTTCCTGGGTGCGATGCGCGCCTCGGCACAGATGGTGTCCTACGAAATCTCCATGGGCTTCTGCCTGGTGGTGGTGCTGATGGTCTCGGGCAGCCTGAACATGACTGACATCGTCATGGGCCAGACTACCGGTCATTTCGCCAGCATGGGTCTGAACTTCCTGTCCTGGAACTGGCTGCCGCTGCTGCCGATCTTCGTGATCTACTTCGTTTCCGGCGTGGCCGAGACCAACCGTCACCCGTTCGACGTGGTGGAAGGTGAGTCCGAAATCGTGGCCGGTCACATGATCGAATACTCGGGCATGTCCTTCGCCATGTTCT
This sequence comes from Herbaspirillum sp. AP02, assembly GCF_015767275.1. Classification (GTDB taxonomy): domain Bacteria; phylum Pseudomonadota; class Gammaproteobacteria; order Burkholderiales; family Burkholderiaceae_D; genus Herbaspirillum. Next base: position 972,741 of record NZ_JADWMY010000001.1, on the reverse strand, counting down.
TCCTGGCCGAATATGCCGCGATGATCCTGATCTCGATCCTGACCGCACTGCTGTTCTTCGGCGGCTGGTCGGCTCCGATATCGGCGCTGGACTTCATCCCGGGCTGGATCTGGCTGGGCTTGAAGACCTTCTTCTTCCTGTCGATGTACGTGTGGATCCGCGCATCGTTCCCGCGCTACCGCTATGACCAGATCATGCGTCTGGGCTGGAAAGTGTTCATTCCTCTGACCCTGGTGTGGCTGGTGGTCGTGGCGATCTGGATTCAGTCGCCCTGGAATATCTGGAAATAAGTTGGAAGGCTGAGGCTAAAAAATGGAAGCTATTAAGGATTTTTTCGGCAGCCTGATGCTCAGGGAACTGTTCAAGGGCCTGGCCCTGACCGGTCGCTACCTGTTCAAGCGCAAGATTACGGTGCAGTTTCCCGAGGAAAAGACGCCGATGTCGCCGCGTTTCCGTGGTCTGCACGCACTGCGTCGCTACCCCAACGGTGAAGAACGTTGCATCGCCTGCAAATTGTGCGAAGCGGTCTGCCCGGCGATGGCCATCACCATCGAATCCGAGCAGCGTGCCGACGGTACCCGTCGCACCAGCCGCTATGACATCGACCTGACCAAGTGCATCTTCTGCGGTTTCTGCGAAGAGTCCTGCCCGGTCGACTCGATCGTCGAAACGCACATCCTGGAATACCACGGTGAAAAGCGGGGCGACCTGTACTACACCAAGGAAATGCTGCTGGCAGTGGGCGACCGTTACGAAAACGAAATCGCCGCGGCCCGCGCCGCCGATGCCGCCTACCGTTGATCGGGACTGCCGGGCTACCAGTGGGCGGCCGGGCAGGGTGGTGGAAGGTTCGCAGGAAATTGTTGGATGTATTGCGATGGGATGGCCGCAGCTGTGGTCCCCGTGCTGATTGAATGAACCAACTTCTGGTTGATTATGGAATTTAAAACTGTCTTGTTCTACGTGTTCGCGGTGATCCTGGTGATTGCCGCCGTACGCGTCATCACGGCCCGCAACCCGGTGCATGCCGCACTGTTCCTGGTGCTGTCCTTCTTCTCGGCAGCCGGTCTCTGGATGCTGCTCAAGGCCGAGTTCCTGGCCATTGTGCTGGTGCTGGTCTACGTTGGCGCGGTCATGGTGCTGTTCCTGTTCGTGGTGATGATGCTGGATATCAACATGGACAAGTTGCGCGAAGGCTTCTGGGGTTACTTCCCGCTGGCAGCCACCATCGGCGTGATCATCGTGCTGGAGATGGCCGCGGTCCTGCTGCGCAGCTTCTGGGTTTCCGAATCGCAGGTGCCGGCCGCGTCCGACACGCTGGGCCAGACCAAGCCGCTGGGCAAACTGATCTTCACCGAATATGTGTACGCCTTTGAAATCGCTGCCGTGATCCTGCTGGTGGCCATCGTTGCCGCGGTTGCACTGACTCTGCGCAAGCGCAAGGACAGCAAGTATTTCGACCCGGCCCAGGCAGTCAAGGTCAAGGCATCGGACCGCGTGCGTCTGGTCAGCATGCCTGCCGAATCCACTCGCAACGCGCCGGCCGCTGATGCTGCCGTCGTGGCCGACAAACCGGCCGCCGGTCAACAATCTTAAGAAGGGCGAACAAGAATCATGGCAATCACGCTCTCCCACTACCTGATCATCGGCGCGATCCTGTTTGCGATCTCGATCGTCGGTATTTTCCTGAACCGCAAGAACATCATCGTGCTGCTGATGGCAATCGAACTGATGCTGCTGGCGGTCAACATGAACTTCATTGCTTTCTCGCATTACCTCGGTGACGCGGGCGGACAGATCTTCGTGTTCTTCATCCTGACCGTGGCCGCGGCTGAATCCGCGATCGGTCTGGCGATTCTGGTGGTGCTGTTCCGTAACCTGGATACCATCAACGTGGAAGACCTCGATAGCCTCAAGGGCTGAGTCGGCATCCGCAGCGTCCTGTTTTTGCGTTCTGGTTTGGATTTCATTTAAAGATGGGAGGCCCCGTGCAGCACATGGTGCAGGCGGGGCAGCCAATAAGCGATAAGGTTCATCATGGCTGGGCAACTTAACCCACATCTTCTTCTAGCTGTACCCCTGGCGCCGTTGGCAGGCTCGGCCATCGCCGGCCTGCTGGGTACCAAATTCTTCGGCAACGTGGTTGGTCGCAAGGTGTCGCATACCGTGACTATCCTCGGCGTGCTGATCGCCGCCATTATCTCCATCCAGACCCTGCTTGCAGTGCTGGACGGCGCGACCTACAACGGTACGCTGTACAACTGGATGACGGTGGCAGGTCTCAAGCTGGAGATCGGCTTCATGGTCGACAGCCTGACGGCGATGATGATGTGTGTGGTCACCTTCGTGTCGCTGATGGTGCATATCTACACCATCGGCTACATGGCCGAGGATGAAGGCTACAACCGCTTCTTCTCCTATATTTCGCTGTTCACCTTCTCCATGCTCATGCTGGTCATGAGCAACAACTTCCTGCAACTGTTCTTCGGTTGGGAAGCGGTGGGCCTGGTGTCCTACCTGCTGATCGGTTTCTGGTATACCCGTCCGACGGCCATCAAGGCCAACATGAAGGCCTTCCTGGTCAACCGTGTCGGCGACTTCGGCTTCATCCTGGGTATCGGCCTGCTGCTGGCGTATGCCGGTTCGATGAACTACAACGAAGTCTTCGCCAAGCGCGCCGAACTGGCTACGCTGACCTTGCCGGGCACCGACTGGATGCTGCTCACCGTGGCCTGCATCTGCCTGTTCGTGGGTGCGATGGGTAAATCGGCGCAGTTCCCGCTGCACGTCTGGCTGCCGGACTCGATGGAAGGCCCGACCCCGATTTCCGCGCTGATCCACGCTGCGACCATGGTGACGGCCGGTATCTTCATGGTCACCCGCATGTCGCCGCTGTTCGAGCTGTCCGATACGGCACTGTCCTTCATCCTGGTGATCGGCGCCATCACGGCGCTGTTCATGGGCTTCCTGGGCACCATGCAGAATGACATCAAGCGCGTCGTGGCTTACTCCACGCTGTCGCAGCTGGGTTACATGACCGTCGCGCTGGGTGCGTCGGCCTATTCGGTGGCGGTGTTCCACCTGATGACCCACGCTTTCTTCAAGGCTCTGCTGTTCCTGGGTGCCGGTTCGGTCATCATCGGCATGCACCACGACCAGGACATGCGCAACATGGGCGGCCTGCGCAAGTACATGCCCATCACCTGGATCACTTCGCTGCTGGGTTCGCTGGCCCTGATCGGTACGCCGTTCTTCTCCGGTTTCTACTCGAAGGATTCGATCATCGAAGCCGCGGCCGAATCGCACCTGCCGGGTTCGGGTTTCGCCTACTTCGCGGTGCTGGCCAGCGTCTTCGTGACCGCCTTCTACTCGTTCCGCATGTACTTCATGGTCTTCCATGGCAAGGAGCGTTTCGGCCAGGCCCATGCGCATGATGATCACCATGCCCCGGCTGCCGCCCACGGCGTGCATGACGACCATGCTCATGATGCGCATGATGCCCATGACGATCACGGTCACGACGAACATCACCATGGTCTGGCGCCGGGTCAGAAGCCGCACGAGTCGCCGCTGGTGGTGACCCTGCCGCTGATCCTGCTGGCCATCCCCTCGGTCATCGTCGGTTTCTTCGCGATCTCGCCGATGCTGTATGGCGACTTCTTCAAGGGCGTGATCTTCTTCGGTGAAAACCACAAGGTCATGGAAGAGCTGGCCCACGAATACCACGGCCCGGTGGCCATGGTGCTGCACGCCTTCACCAGCGCCCCGCTGTGGCTGGCCATTGCAGGTGTGGCGGTGGCCTACTACTGCTACATGATCAATCCGCGTGTTCCGGCCTGGTTCAAGGAAAAGTTCAGCGTCATCTACACCATCCTGGACAACAAGTACTACATGGACAAGTTCAACGAAGTCGTCTTTGCCGGCGGTGCTCGTCTGCTGGGCAACGGCCTGTCCACCGTGGGCGACCGCGGCCTGATCGACGGCCTGCTCGTCAACGGCAGCGCCAAGGTCGTCGGCTGGTTCTCGAAATTCACGCGTCTCTGGCAGTCCGGTTACATCTATCACTATGCATTCGTGATGATCATCGGGGTGCTGGGTTTCCTGGTGTGGTTCATGCCGTTCCCGTTCGCCAAATAAGCTGTCCGAGTCAATAACAACCATGATGCAGTCAACATTTCCCATCCTGAGCGTCGCGATCTGGGTTCCGATCGTCTTCGGCATACTCGTCCTGGCATTGGGCCGCGACAGCAATCCGGCGCTGAGCCGCTGGCTGGCGTTGTTCGGCTCGCTGGTCGGCCTGGTCGTGACTTTCCCTCTGATCCAGCATTTCGATCCGCTGGCGCACGGTTACCAGTTCGTCGAAAAGACGCCCTGGATCGACCGCTTCAATATCAGCTACTTCCTCGGCCTGGACGGTATCTCGCTGTGGTTCGTGCCGCTGACCGCCTTCATCACGGTCATCGTGGTGCTGGCCGGCTGGGTGGTGATCCAGAAGCGCGTCGCCCAGTACATGGGTGCCTTCCTGATCCTCTCGGGCATCATGATCGGCGTCTTCTCCTCGCTGGATGCGATGCTGTTCTACGCCTTCTTCGAAGCGACCCTGATCCCGATGTTCATCATCGTGGGCGTCTGGGGCGGTGACAACCGCGTGTATGCAGCCTTCAAGCTGTTCCTGTACACGCTGCTGGGTTCGCTCTTGATGCTGATCGCGCTGATCTACCTGTACTACGTGTCCGGTGGCAGCTTCGAGATCCCGACCTGGCATCAGGTGCCACTGTCGATGCTGGAGCAGAAGATCCTGTTCTTCGCCTTCCTGGCCGCCTTCGCCGTGAAGGTGCCGATGTGGCCGGTACACACCTGGCTGCCGGATGCCCACGTGCAGGCGCCGACCGGCGGCTCCATCGTGCTGGCGGCGATCATGCTGAAGCTGGGTGCCTACGGTTTCCTGCGTTTCTCGCTGCCGATCCTGCCTGACGCCAGCCATGCGCTGTCCGGCTTCATGATCTTCCTGTCGCTGGTGGCCGTGATCTACATCGGTCTGGTGGCGCTGGTGCAGCAGGACATGAAGAAGCTGGTGGCCTATTCGTCGATCGCCCACATGGGCTTCGTCACCCTGGGCTTCTTCATGTTCAACGACATGGCAGTGCAGGGCGGCATCGTGCAGATGATCTCGCACGGCTTCGTCTCCGGCGCCATGTTCATGTGTATCGGCGTGCTGTACGACCAGATGCATACCCGTGAGATTTCGCAGTACGGTGGTGTGGTCAACAAGATGCCGCGCTTCGCCTTCTTCTTCATCCTGTTCTCGCTGGCCAACTGCGGCCTACCGGCCACCTCCGGTTTCGTCGGCGAATTCATGGTGATCCTGGGTGCGGTGAAGTTCAACTTCTGGATCGGCCTGCTGGCGGCCACCGCCCTGATCCTGGGTGCGGCCTACTCGTTGTGGCTGGCCAAGCGCGTCATCTTCGGCGCCGTGACCAACCACCACGTGGCCGAGCTGGTCGATGTGAATGCCCGCGAGTTCTTCATCCTGGGTCTGCTGGCCATCGCTACCCTGGTCATGGGTATCTATCCCGGCATCATCACCGACAGCATCCAGACTTCGGTGACCGACCTGTTGAAGCACGTGGCGGTCTCCAAGATCAACTGATCTGTGCAACAAAGATGTGAAGGGCGGGGCGCTCGCGTCCCGCCAGCCAGAAAGCTGGGCAACAACGAGTAACGAGACGAGCCGGTGTGACATTGCCGGTCGGGCGGCGCGACCGGAAGTCGCGACACAAGCGGGCGAACACAAGCGGTAGTAACTAAATGAATAACATGAATCTGATCCCTGTCTATCCGGAAATATTTCTGCTGATCGCGACTTCCGCGATCCTGCTGATCGATATGTTCCTGCCGGAAAGCAAGCGCGTCATCACCTATCTGCTGTCCCTGGCGGCACTGGTGGTGTGTGCGGTATTGACCTTTGTCGATCTCAACAGCGGCGCGACGGTCTACACGTTCAACAACATGTTCGTGTCCGATCCGCTGGCCAACCTGTTGAAGCTGTTCACCTACCTGGGTGTCGGTGTGACGTTGATCTACTCGCGCCAGTACAACACCGCACGCGGCATCACCGGTGGCATGCTGGGTGGCGAATACTATGCCCTGGCGCTGTTCGCCCTGCTGGGACAGATGGTCATGATTTCCGGCAACAGTTTCCTGTCCATCTACCTGGGCCTGGAACTGATGTCGCTGTCGCTGTACGCGCTGGTGGCTCTGCGTCGTGACCACGCCGCTTCCACCGAAGCCGGCATGAAGTATTTCATCCTGGGTGCACTGGCTTCGGGCTTCCTGCTGTACGGCATGTCCATGCTCTACGGTGCGACCGGTGGCGCGCTGGAATTGAACGAAGTGTTCCGTGCCATCGTCTCCGGTACCGTCGACCGCACCCCGCTGGTGTTCGGCATCGTGTTCGTGGTGGCTGGCCTGGCCTTCAAGCTGGGTGCCGTTCCCTTCCACATGTGGGTGCCGGACGTCTACCAGGGTTCGCCGACTCCCGTGACCCTGCTGCTGGGTGCCGCGCCCAAGCTGGCCACCTTCGCCATTACCTTCCGTCTGCTGGTCGAAGGCATGCTGCCGCTGGCCGTGGACTGGCAGCAGATGCTGATGGTGCTGGCCGTGCTGTCCATCATCCTGGGTAACGTCACCGCCATCGCGCAGACCAACATCAAGCGCATGCTGGCGTACTCGACCATTTCGCACATGGGCTTCATGCTGCTGGGTATGATGTCCGGCGTGGTCGATGGCAACCTGTTCTCGGCCGTGAACGCCTACAGCTCGTCGCTGTTCTATGCGGTGACCTATGTGATCACCACCCTGGGTTCGTTCGGCGTGATCATCCTGCTGTCGCGCTCCGGTTTCGAGGCCGATACCCTGGAGGACTTCAAGGGTCTGAATCAGCGTAGCCCCTGGTTTGCTGCCGTGATGATGATCATGATGTTCTCGCTGGCAGGTATTCCTCCGCTGGTGGGCTTCTACGCCAAGCTGTCGGTGCTGCAGGCCGCCATGGCCACCGGCCAGATCTGGCTGCCGGTGCTGGCCGTGATCTTCTCGCTGATCGGTGCCTTCTACTACATCCGCGTGGTCAAGGTCATGTACTTCGATGAGCCGACCGATACCGCCAAGATCGTCGCCACACCGGAAATGCGCGTGGTGCTGAGCTTGAACGGTATCGCTGCCCTGGCCATCGGCCTGTGGCCGGGTCACCTGATGGATGCCTGCACCAATGCCATCGTCAGCACGCTGGCGACCTTCCTCAGCAAGGTTGTCGCGTAAGGAAGCGGGGAAATGAACGTTTCCCTGTTCAGCTGGATCGTGATCCTGTTGGCCGCCTTCGCGGCCAATTTGCCTTTCTTCAACCAGCAACTGTTCGGTCTGATTCCGCTCAAGCGCGAAGTCGCCTGGGTCAAGCCGGTCTGGGTGCGTCTGCTTGAACTGGTGGCGCTGTATTTCGGCGTCGGCATCGTTGCGCATTTCCTGGAAGCAGGCATCGGCAACGTGTTTTCGCAGGGCTGGGAATTCTATGCCATCACCGGCTGTCTGTTCCTGGTGTTGGCCTATCCTGGTTACGTGATGCGCTACCTGCGCAAGCAGCACGCCTGAACCTGCCAGCAAGAGGCGTCGATCCAGGATCGGCGCCTTTTTTTCATGGCCGCCGCCATCCTCGCTCGGTCAGCTACGCTGCACCCCATCCCATCACTTTCACACCACGCTCACATCATGGACGCCCATCTCAAAGAGACGCAGAAAGACAGCCACCGGGTCTACGAAGGTCATTTCCTCAAGGTCCAGAAGGACACCATCGTGCTGCCCGATGGCAAGGAAAGTACCCGCGAATACATCAAGCATCCTGGTGCCGTGACGGTGCTGCCCTTGTTCGATGACGGCAGCGTGCTGATGGAGCGCCAGTTCCGTTACCCGCTGGATCGGGTATTCATCGAAGTCCCGGCCGGGAAGATCGATCCGGGCGAAGACACGCTGGAGTGCGCCAAGCGCGAGCTCAAGGAAGAGACCGGCTACACGGCCACCGACTGGCAATACGTCTGCACCATTCACAATGCCATCGCCTATTCTGACGAACATCTGGTGCTTTATCTCGCACGTGGACTGAAGGAAGGGGAGCGCGAGCTGGATGAGGGCGAGTTCCTGGATGTCTACAAGGCGCCGCTTGCCGATTTGCTGGAACAGGTGCGCAACGGCCAGATCACCGACGTCAAGACGGTCATCGGCCTGTTCTGGCTGGAGAAGATCGTCAGCGGAAGTTGGACGCCACCCCAGCGGCCGGCCGGCATCTGACGTCGGCGACATGCAAAAAGCCGCATCCTGGGATGCGGCTTTTGTCGTTATGGGGCAGGGCGCTTACGGGCGCTTACATGCCCGAATAGTTCGGCCCGCCGCCGCCTTCAGGCGTGACCCAGACGATGTTCTGGGTCGGGTCCTTGATATCGCAGGTCTTGCAGTGCACGCAGTTCTGGGCATTGATCTGCAGTCGGTCGGTATGGTCTTCGTTCTTGACGAACTCATAGACACCTGCCGGGCAGTAGCGCGCCTCAGGGCCAGCGTATTTGGCCAGGTTGATCTGCACCGGCACGGCCTTGTCCTTCAGCGTCAGGTGCGCCGGCTGGTCTTCACCATGGTTGGTATTGGAGATGAACACCGAGGACAGACGATCAAAGGTCAGCTTGCCATCCGGCTTGGGGTAGGCGATCGGGGCAAAGTCCGAGGCCGGACGCAGGCACTCGTGGTCGGCATGTGTGTGTCGCAGGGTCCAGGGCGCCTTGCCGCCGAACACCACCTGATCGATACCCACCAGCAGCGTACCGGCCACCAGGCCCTTGCTCATCGAGGGCTTGAAGTTGCGGGCCTTGTGCAGTTCCTCCTTCAGCCACGAGGCCTCAAAGGTGGCCGGATAGGCTGCGAGTTCGTCGCCCTGGCGGTTCTCGCTCAGAGCATTGAACGCCGCATCGGCTGCCAGCATGCCGCTCTTGATCGCCGCATGGCTGCCCTTGATGCGCGAGGCATTGAGGAAGCCGGCATCGCAACCCAGTAGCGCGCCACCGGGGAAGACCAGCTTGGGCAAGGATTGCACGCCGCCGGCGGTGATGGCGCGCGCGCCGTAGGAGAGGCGTTTGCCGCCTTCCAGGAACTTGCGGATTTCAGGGTGCGTCTTGTAGCGCTGGAATTCCTCGAACGGCGACAGGTAAGGATTCTGGTAGGCCAGGCCGACCACGTAGCCCACGGCCACCTGGTTGTTGTCCAGGTGATAGAGGAAGGAGCCACCGTAGGTATCATTGGCCAGCGGCCAGCCGGCGGTGTGGATTACCAGGCCGGGCTGGTGGACTTCCGGCTTTACTTCCCACAGTTCCTTGATGCCGATGGCATAGGTCTGTGGATCGCGGCCGGCGTCCAGTTTGTACTTGGCGATCAGTTGCTTGCCCAGGTGACCGCGCGCACCTTCGGCGAAGAAGGTGTACTTGGCGTGCAACTCCATGCCCAGCTGGAATTCGGGGCCGGGTTCGCCTTCCTTGTTGATGCCCATGTTGCCGGTGGCGACGCCCTTGACCGAGCCATCGTCGTTGTAGAGGACCTCGGCAGCAGGGAAGCCCGGGAAGATTTCCACGCCCAGCGCTTCGGCCTGCTGGCCCAGCCAGCGCGTGACGTTGGACAGCGAGATCACGTAGTTGCCGTGGTTCTGGAAACAGGAGGGCAACAGCCAGTTCGGGGTCTTGTAGGCCTTGTCGGCGGAGAGGAACAGGAAGCGGTCCTCGGTCACCGGCGTGTTCAGCGGCGCGCCTTGCTCCTTCCAGTCCGGGACCAGTTCGCTCAGCGCGCGGGGATCCATGACAGCGCCTGAGAGGATGTGGGCACCGATTTCGCTGCCTTTTTCCAGTACGCAGACCGCGACTTCACGATTTTGCTGGGCGGCCAGTTGCTTGAGGCGGATCGCCGCGGACAGGCCCGCCGGGCCTCCGCCGACGATGACCACGTCGTATTCCATGGATTCGCGTGGGCCGTATTGTGCGAGCAAGTCTTGAGAAGAAGTCATGGGTGTCCCGTGTTATGTGAACTGCCTGTTTTCGAACGATCGTGCTATTGTTAAGTATTTCGCGATGAAACGCTAGAGGGACGGCGGTAATTCGTTGAATTTATTCGCATCACTGCCGTCAGGTCTGAAACAATGCGCGATGCGCGGCGCTTCATGCAGCCTAATCGCCGGCCGGCGGAGTTTTCCAGAATGCCGCGTATTTTATTGGATTTTGTCCATCTGACTCATACCGTATTGGCGCCAGCCTATAACCTGCGCTTATGTCGTCGATGGTAAGTGGCTCATCCATGGCGTAAAGCGTCTCAGGATGAATGCGTAATGACTCCGGAATGAATCGCAAATCCCGGTTTTCTGAGCAGCATTTGGCGGCGCAGAGGCGACAAGATTTGGCCGTCCTCATGAAAAAAATTTCAGTCATCGATGAATCAAACCGAAAAGGATCACCAATGAGCAGTCAGGAAAGCAGCGTAGCGAAACCCCTCTTCGTTTCGCGTCAGAGCATTCGTTGGGGCGACATGGATGCGTTCGGTCACGTCAACAATACCGTCTACTTCCGCTTCATGGAGCAATGCCGTATCGAGTGGCTGGAAGAGGTCTTCGGCCCCACCATTGCGGGCGAAGAGGGCCCGGTGATCGTCAACGCCCACTGCAATTTCCGGCGCCAGATGAAGTATCCCGCCACCATCGAGGTGCACATGCTGGGTGGACAACTGGGACGTACGAGTGTGGAAACTACGTATGTCATCCGCGACGCCGCCGATGATCAGATCATTTATGCTGACGGTGCCGCAAAAATAGTCTGGGTCGATTTCAAAAAAGAAAAGTCCACTGCCATGCCTGACAAGCTGCGACAGCTCCTGACAGGCTTGTAAGTTTGGCGCAAGGTAACTGCGACAGAATCGCCCCGACACTCCCGCAAGGAATCGCCATAGAGCGAAGGGAGCGGAGAATTCGTTTCACACGGAGCGGGTTCAAAAAGTGCTAGGCCCGTCACCGATGTGCTAGCCGACAATTACATTCTGGAGGATGACATGACATACAAGACCCAAGCCTTTGTTGCTGCCGCCCTGATGACGCTTGCGCTGTCGTCGCAGGCCGCTGATCCGATCAAGATCGGCGTTTCCGGTCCCTACACCGGTGGCTCCGCCCCGATGGGCGTGTCCATGCGCGATGGCGTGAAGCTGGCCGTGGCCGAGATCAATGCTGCCGGTGGCCTGCTGGGTCGCCAGATCCAGCTGATCGAGCGCGATGATGAAGCCAAGAACGAGCGCGGCGTGCAGATCGCCCAGGAACTGATCAACAAGGAAAAGGTGGTTGCCACCGTCGGTTTCATCAACACCGGCGTGGCCCTGGCCTCGCAACGCTTCTACCAGGAAGCCAAGATCCCCGTGATCAACAACGTGGCCACCGGCACCGTGATCACCAAGCAGTTCGAGAAGGAAAAGGATAACTACGTCTTCCGCACCTCCGCTGCCGACAAGATCCAGGCAAAGATGATCGCCGACGAGGCGGTCGACAAGCAGAAGCTGTCGAAGGTCGCCATCCTGGCCGACTCCACCAACTACGGCCAGCTCGGTCGTGAAGATCTGGAAAAGGTCCTGTCCGACAAGAAGGTCACCCCGGTGGCCGTCGAAAAGTACAACATCAAGGACGTGGACATGACAGCCCAGTTGCTCAAGTCCAAGCAGGGCGGCGCCCAGGCCGTGCTGACCTACGGCATCGGCCCCGAACTGGCGCAGATCGCCAACGGCATGGAAAAGCTGAACTGGCACGTGCCCATCATCGGCAGCTGGCCGCTGTCCATGGGTAACTTCATTGACAACTCCGGCAAGAACGGCAATGGTGCCCGCATGCCGCAAACCTTCATCCAGGACGGTACTACGCCCAAGCGCAAGGCCTTCATCGAGGCTTACCAGAAGGCCTACAAGGTCGATCGCATGCCCTCGGCCGTGTCCGCTGCCCAAGGCTACGACTCGATCCTGCTGCTGGCTGCCGCCATCAAGCAGGCCGGCACCACTGATGGCGACAAGGTCCGCGCTGCACTGGAAAGCCTCAACACCAAGGTCGAAGGCGTGGTCACCACCTACGACAAGCCGTTCACCCACGACGATCACGAAGCCATCAAGCCGGGCATGGTCGTGATGGGCGAGGTCAAGAACGGCCGCGTCATCCTCGGCAAATAAGACTCGACTCGCTTCACGCACTGTAGTCGAAGAGGCCAGTCCTTGCGATCCGGGGGCTGGCCTTTTTTACACGATCTGTTGACGAATTCCTAACGGTCCGCCCCGTCGGTGCCGCGGCTTCGTCGCAGCTCTACGCCGCCACCCGGCGGTAGCCGCTTCTTGGGAAACACAATGGACATCCTCTTACAACTGGTCTTCTCCGGGATCGCGCTCGGCATGATCTATGCCGTGATCGCCTTCGGTTACCAACTGACCTTCGCCACGTCCGGCACGCTCAACTTTGGTCAGGGTGAAGCCCTGATGCTGGGCGCGCTGGTGGGCCTGTCGGTCGTGGGCAATATCCACGGCGGACCTTATCTCAACTACTGGCTGATGATCCCCATCGTGCTGGTGTTCGGCGCGCTGCAAGGCATGTTCGTCGAATGGATTGGCGTGCGGCCGGCCATCAAGATCAAGTCCGAATTCGGCTGGATCATGTCCACCATCGCACTGGCCATCATCTTCAAGAACGTTGCTGAAAACATCTGGGGCAAGGATGACCTGCCGTTCCCCTCGCCGATCTCCGGTACGCCGTTCCAGATCATGGGCGCCAACGTGCAGCCGATGCAGGTGCTGGTGGTGGTGGGCGCATTGCTGATCATGGCTGCCGTTGAGCTCTTCAACCGCAAGTCGATCTACGGCAAGGCGGTGGTGGCCACGTCCAATGACCGCGATGCCGCGGGCCTGATGGGTATCAACACCAGCATGGTGATCACCTTCTCTTACGCGCTGTCGTCGGCCACTGCGGCCTTTGCCGGCGTATTGGTGGCACCGCTGACCTTGACCGGCGCCACCATGGGTGCAGCACTGGGCCTGAAGGCGTTTGCGGTGGCCATCATCGGTGGCCTCACCTCGGGCATGGGCGCCATCGTCGGTGGCCTCATCCTGGGCGTGGCCGAGACCTTGACCGGCTTCTACATCTCGACCGGCTACAAGGAAGTTCCGGGACTGGTACTGCTGCTGTTGGTACTGGCGGTGAAACCTGCAGGCCTGTTCGGCAAAACTGCGATCAAGAAGGTCTGAAGCGATGAACAAGAAAATCCTGCTGCTGTCCTTGCTGGGTATGGCCGCACTGGGCGGCATTCCCATGGTGGTGCACAACCCGTATTACCTGCACCTGATCGAAACCATCCTCATCTATGCCATCCTGCTGTTCGGGCTGGACATCGTGGTCGGCTACACCGGCCAGGTCTCGCTGGGGCATGCCGGCCTGTTCGGCATCGGCTCCTACGCCGCCGGCGTGCTGTTCTTCAAGCTGGGCATGCCCATCTTCGTGACCCTTCCGGCCGCCATCGGGGTGACGGCCGTGTTCGGTGCGATCCTGGCATTGCCTGCGTTGCGGGTGACCGGCCCTTACCTGGCCATGGTCACGCTGGCATTCGGCACCATCATCCAGATCCTGATCAACGAGATGACCTTCCTTACCGAAGGTCCCATGGGCATCAAGCTGCAGAAGCCCATGATCGGCGGCGAGAAGATGAGCGAAGTGCAGTTCTTCTATCTGGTGGCGATCCTGATGGTGCTGTCCATGATCGTGGTGCATCGCATTCTCAAGTCCAATCTCGGTCGTGCTTTCCAGGCATTGCGTGATAGCCCGATCGCATCGGACTGCATGGGCGTGTCGGTGTATCGCTACAAGGTCTATGCCTTCATCATCAGCGCCGCGCTGGCGGGGCTGTCGGGCGCGTTGTATGCGTATTCGGAGGAGTACATCTCACCCAATACCTACAACTTCGAGCTGACCATCCTGTTCCTGCTGGCAGTGATCATGGGCGGACGCAAGTCGCGCATCGGCTCGCTCATCGGCGCGCTGATCGTGGTGATGCTGCCGAGCCTGTTGTCCGATATTGCGCTGTTCCGCCAGATCGCTACCGTGCTTGCGGTCATCGTGGTGGTAGGCGCAGGCGCGCAGCTGGCAAAGAAGACCAAGACCTTGCGCGGCGTCGCCGTGCCGGTGGTGGCGACCATTGCCATGGCAGCCTTCTCCTACAAGCTGGAAAACATCACCGACTGGCGCCTGACGATCTTCGGCCTGATGACCCTGTTCGTCGTGTACTACCTGCAGGACGGCATTGTCGGCTTCTGCCGCAGCCTGTTTGGTCGCCTCTTGACCAAGCATGTGCCCGTGGCGCAGCAGATCGCCGGCGACAAGGAGCGTGCCGTCATCACGACCGATTCGGTCAAGGACGAGGGGGCGACGCTGTTGAAGGTCAATCAGATCCTGATGCAGTTCGGGGGCCTCAAGGCGCTCAACCGCGTGGACCTGGATGTGCGCAAAGGAACCGTGCACGGCCTGATCGGCCCCAATGGCTCCGGCAAGAGCACCATGATGAACGTGCTCACCGGCATCTATCGTCCCACCGATGGTACGGTCGAATACGACGGGCGCCAGATCTCCGGCAATACGCCCTCGATCATCGCCCTGGGTGGCGTGGCGCGGACTTTCCAGAACGTGCAGCTGTTCGGTGAAATGACGGCTACTGAAAACGTGCTGGTCGGCTTGCATCACACCTTCAACAGCAATGTGGTCGATGTGATGGTCAATACGCCCCGGTATGTGCGGGAAGAGCAGGCTGCCCGCGAGCGCGCGGCTGCCATCCTGGAGTTCGTCGGCCTGGCCAATCTGGCCAATGAAGAGGCGCGCAATCTGCCTTACGGCAAGCAGCGTCTGCTGGAAATCGGTCGTGCCCTGGGCCTCAATCCAAGTCTGTTGCTGCTGGACGAACCGGCTGCCGGCCTGACCGCGCCCGACATCAAGGAACTCATTGCCATCATCCGCAAGATCCGCGAAGCCGGCATCACCATCATCCTGATCGAACACCACATGGACGTGGTCATGTCGATCTGCGATACCGTCACCGTGCTCGACTTCGGCCAGAAGATCGCCGAAGGCAAGCCGGCCCAGGTGCAAGCTGACCCCAAGGTCATCGAAGCCTACCTCGGCAGTGGCGCAGGCGATGCCCATGACAACACATCCAGCCCCGCGGGAGCCTGAACATGCTGACTATTTCCAATCTGCACGCTGCCTACGGCAAGGTCGAGGTGCTGCATGGCATTTCGATGGACGTGCCCAAGGGCAAGGTGGTGACCTTGATCGGCTCCAACGGCGCCGGCAAGACCACCACCATGCGCGCCATCTCCGGGATGATCAAGCCCAAAGGCGGGGAGGTCACGCTGGGTGGCAAGAACATCACCGGCCTCGATTCTCACCGGATCGCCCGTTTCGGCCTGGCCCATTCGCCGGAAGGACGGCGCGTGTTCGCCACCATGAGCGTGGCCGACAACTTGCTCTTGGGTGCTTTTCCACGCTTCACCCGGGCCCGTCCCAAGGGTGATATCGCTCATGATCTGGAACGGGCGCTGGAGCTGTTCCCACGCCTGAAGGAAAGGCAGACCCAGCTGGCTGGCACGCTCTCGGGGGGGGAGCAGCAGATGCTGGCCATGGCGCGCGCCGTGATGTTGAATCCGGAGGTGATCCTGCTGGACGAGCCGTCGATGGGCCTGGCGCCTATTCTGGTCGATGAGGTTTTCCGCATCATCTCGCGACTCAAGGAGCAGGGCGTGACCATGCTGCTGGTCGAGCAGTTTGCGGCAGCCGCGCTCAATGTTGCGGATTACGGTTATGTGTTGGAGAATGGCAAGATCTCTGTCCATGGACCTGCCGACAAGCTGCAGAACGACCCGGCAGTCAAGGCCGCCTACCTGGGCGGCGGAGCGCATCATTGACAAGAGCCGCAGTGGACGCGGCATCGACGATGCGCCCATCGTGATATTTGGGCTCGCACGTCGCAATGGCTGACAGCGTGTCCGGTATATTAAGGGGGAGGCATACCTCTTGAGGGCTGATTAAGGCGCATCCTTGGGTGCGCCTTTTCTTTTGCGAGGGAAACGACGTGAACGCACCGCAACAATGCACGGTCCGGATCGACGATATCGTTCTGCAGGCCTGCCTGTGGGGTGTGCCCAAGCCGGATCGTCCAACCATCGTGTTGATGCACGAGTCGTTGGGCGGGCTGGCCTTGTGGCGGGATTTCCCGGCGCAATTGTCGGCACGCCTCGGCTGTGCTGTTGTTGCCTATGATCGTTACGGCTTCGGTCACTCGGCCGCGCGCCACGACCGCCTGTCAGCCGATTTCATCGCTACCGAGGCCCGCCCGTGGCTGGCGGCGGTGTTACAGCAGTTGGAGCTGGCAAAAGTGGTGTTATTCGGTCACAGCGTCGGCGGCGGCATGGCAATCTCGGCCGCGCCCCAGTTGCCGCGTCAGGTGGTGGCCGTCATCACGGAATCGGCGCAGGCCTTTGTGGAAGAGCGCACGTTGCAAGGCATACGCGCGGCGCGCGACAACTTTGCCGATCCGGCCCAGGTCTTGCGCCTGGCGAAGTACCATGGAAACGATCTCCAGAAAGCGCGCTGGGTACTGGATGCCTGGATCGACACCTGGCTTGATCCAGGTTTTGCTGACTGGTCCCTGGATGCGGCCCTGGCCTGCGTGCAATGCCCGATTCTGGCCCTGCATGGCGACCGCGATGAATTCGGATCGCTGGCGCATCCGCATCGCATCGCGGGCCCCACTGGGGAAGTGGGGGCAGCCCGTGAATGCCTGGTGCTATCGCAGTGTGGCCACGTCCCTCACCGGGAGCAGCCGGAGCAGGTTTTACAGGCCGTCTCCGATTTTCTCCAGCGCCGGGTGTGGGGGTGTTCCTCGCTGAGGGTGTAGCTGCCTGGAGGTCGGTGTCATTGCTCGTCCAGATCGCACTGGAACGCAATCAGGCCTCGCAAGTACATTAGCCGAATGAACAGTGCCCTGGAGCGGTAAGTTTGTGCCGCAAAGTGGTTGGCCTCGTCCAGTTCGGCCTTGGTAAGTCGAAAATTCACCAGACGTGCCGACGCATTTGCGGGCTTGCGTTCGGTTTGTTGCTTGCCTGCCATAAGATGTCTCCTGGCTTATTGATTCGAGAGAAACATTCTAGGAGAGGTCGTTTTCAGATGTCATCGAATAAAACTGAATATTTGACAATACTTGGCGATCGGTTGGCGAAAGAGCGCAGCCGCTGTGGCCACACCCAGAAATCCGTGGCCGACGAACTGGCGATCACCGCCCGCACCCAGATCAAGTACGAGATCGGTGAAACAGCGCCGGATGCCTACTACCTGCATGGTCTGGTGGCCATCGGCATTGATGTCACCTATGTGTTGACCGGCACGCGTGGCGTTCTCCCGACGCCGCAGGAGAGCGAACTGATTTCCTGCTATCGCAACGTCGACGCGGCCACCCGTAATGTGCTGGTGCAGCTACTGCAAGGAATGGCGCGCATGTCGCTGGCGACCCGGAAGAAACGTGATTTCTATGCTGTCCAGGACGTCAAGCGTGGCAAGCCCGGTCGAAGGAAATCACTTCCTTCAACTGCGCCCAAGATCGATGAGGGCGGCGATGCCGGCGTTCCGAAATCGGGGCCGGACCGGATGGATGGACGATGAAATGAAATACAAGAGGTAAATCTGTGCCGAGCGATATCGGCTTTGGGAAAGGCCTGGAATGTCTGTGGTAGCTGCAAGAACGTCGTTCACATTCATCTTCGTCAATACCGGGCTGACCTGACTTTTGGTCTTGGATTTTTATTTGAACTGCGAGCAATCAACGAAATGTGAGAAAGGAAAATAAAAAAGGGTTACGGCCTGTGATGGCTGTAACCCTTTTGAATTTGGTGGGGCGTCACAGATTCGAACTGTGGACCTACGGATTAAGAGTCCGCTGCTCTACCAGCTGAGCTAACGCCCCGCGGTGTTCCTGCCAATGCAGGTCGACCTGGAAGTGAAAAAGGCCTCGATGGAAGGAGGCCTTTTGAAATTTTGGTGGGGCGTCACAGATTCGAACTGTGGACCTACGGATTAAGAGTCCGCTGCTCTACCAACTGAGCTAACGCCCCGTTGCTGCACTTCGTTGTTGCTTCAGTGCTGCAAGAGAGAGCGCATTATAGGAGTGGGTAGGGGTGAGTGCAAGCATTTTTTGGGGAAAAGATGAAAATATTTTATCTCATCTGGCTCTGCGCCCCATCCCGGCAGCATTCCTGTGGCGAATTGCGCTCACCGCCCACGTGGTTCCAGACAATGTCAATGCAACAAGCCCCCGACCATATATTGTCATTCCCCAGACTTGATGCCATTGACCCAGGACTTTGCCGGCAGCTTGGTCTGCGTCTCGATCAGGGCCGCCCGTGCATAGAGCTCAGGGAAGTCAAACGCGATCCGACCCTTGAACGCCAGTGCCACGACGTTGCCGTCATGGACTTCGGGCAGCGAGACCACCCGATCGAAGGCGAATTCCATGGCCCGCAGGTTCTTGGCATAGCTGGGATGGTCTCCAAACAGGTTGACCGTCATCACGCCGCCCGGTGCCAGGCTGTCGTAGCAGGCCTGGTAGAACTCCGGGCTGTCCAGCACCGGTCCACGCGCCGTGGCGTCATAGAGATCGACCTGTAGCGCATCGATGATGCCGTGGCTGGCGGCATGGACGATGAAGTCCATGGCATCGCTCTCGATGATCATCAGGCGATCATCCGGCTCGGGCAGCTTGAACATGCTGTGACAGATCGCAATCACCGCCGGGTTCAATTCCACCGCCGTCACCTGTGCTTCAGGAAACTGCCGATAGCTGAACTTGGTCAGCGCACCCGTCCCCAGTCCTAGTTGCACAATGTGTCGCGGCGTACGGTTGAACAGCATCCAGCCCATCATCTGCTGCGCGTATTCCAGCTCGATCCAGTCCGGCTTGCGGATGCGCATGGCGCCTTGCACCCATTCGGTACCGAAGTGCAGGTAGCGCACGCCGTCCAGTTCGGACAGCGTGACCGGCGCGTATTTGGGCTTGCGCGGCTTGTTGCTGTCGGCATCCAGTTGTTGACGGCGGCGATTGGGGCCGGCCTTGGTATTGGCCTGGGCTTCGATGGATTTTCTTTTGATGAGCATGTTCGGTTTGAATCGGGTGCAGCATCCCGAAGAGGAGGGGATGCCGGCGGATGCCGAATGATACCTTGCCTGAACGATGCCCGACGCCTTGCCTGCAATTGCCGCATATCGACATGCGGATTCATTCCTTCTTCCGGGCATGGCTGCATGTGAGGATGCAGTCCTCATCATTTTCGGAGTCACCATGCCTTTCGCTGTACTCATCAAGCGCATCGCGGCCGTCGCCACGCTGGCCTTGGCCGTCGCGCCCCATCTCGCCCACGCCCAGGAAAAAAACAGGATCAAGGTCGGTATCTCGGTCGGCAGCGCCGAAGCCATCTTCGAAGTGGTCAAGAAAGTTGCCGCCCGTGACGGCCTGGAAATCCAGACCGTGGTCTTCAGCGACTATCTGCAACCGAATGCAGCGCTGGCGGCCGGCGATCTTGATGCCAATGCTTTCCAGCACCGTCCCTATCTGGAAAGCCAGATCGCCGCGCGCGGCTACAAGATCGTGCCGATCGGTCTGACCATCACGGCGCCCCTGGGCATCTATTCGCACAAGTTCAAGTCGATCCATCAACTGCCCAATGGCGCCCATATCGGTATCCAGAACGACCCCTCCAACGGCAATCGCGCCTTGCTGCTGTTGCAGAAGGCCGGACTGATCAAGCTCAAGCCGGGCGTGGGTGAAAACGGTGTCAACGCCACACCGCTGGACATCATTGATAATCCCCGCAAGCTCAAGTTGATCGAACTGGACGCCGCACAGCTCCCGCGTTCGCTGGACGACCTGGCCGCGGCGTCGATCAATAACGACTACGCCTACAAGGCCGGCCTGTCATTGCAGAAGGACACCATCGCCGTGGAAGACCCGCGTGGCCGCTACGCCAACATCATCGCCACCCGCGTCGAAGACAAGGACAAGCCTTGGGCCAGGAAACTGGTGCAGGCCTACCACTCCGAGGAAGTGCGCAAGTTCATCGAGACCGAATTCAAGGGCTCGCTGGTGCCGGCCTTCTGAGCCGGGTAGCGCGCAGGAACCGAACCGCCCCCCGGGGCGGTTTTTTCATGCCAATGGCGTCGGCCTCCATTACACTGCCGGCATGATCAAGAATCTCATCCTCTGCCTGAAACTGGCCATCGTCTTCTGCGCCATCGTGTTTTTCGCGAAGGCCTTGCAGTATCTGATTTTCAATGGTGGTCTATCGGGCGAGTTCTACGATTACCTGTTCTTCCGGAAGTGAAGACCAGGCGTCGCGCTCAGTCGAAGTCTCGGTCGGGCCGGGTCAGCGCTTCCCGCCAACGTTCCAGTTTCTGGGCGTAATTCAGCGCGGCGTAGGCCGGACTGCTGGATGGCAACAAGGCAATCCGATACCGCTCTGCAATCGACCCCAATGCCATGCGTCCCAGCTTGGCGGCCGTCCCGCCATTGAAGGCAATCGTATGTAGCTGCGGCAAGGTGGAGACCAAGGCTTGCAGGTCGTTCTGCGAATGATCGCGGATAGCGCTGTCCAGGCTACCTAACCGCCGCGCATTGGCGATCACGTCCCACAGGCCGACGCGATGCTCCAGCAGTTCCGCCAGCCTCGCGTGGTAGTCCATCCCGTACAGGTCCACCCCGACCACATCGCCCACCAGGCGCCAGAATGCATTGCGCGGATGGCCGTAATACTGGCGGATGGCCAGCGACGCGGCGCCCGGCAGGCTGCCCAGGATCAGTGTTTGCGTGTCCTGGGCCACCACCGGCGGAAAGCTGGCCAGCAGGGGATCGCTGGCGGTGAACGCCACCGGTGGATGCACCGGTGGCGGAACCAAGGCGGATTGGGTGGGTTTGCGGTCGGGCATGGTCTACGTCTGGATGAAAAGAATTTCAGCAAGCGCCGCATCCATCTGAACGCGGTCACAATGACCGGCGGCTGCAGACGCCGCGTGCTTGCGGCAAAATGCACATCTTAACGTAATCATCCCCTGCGCCATGGCGCCTGGGCATTTCATCCAAGGGAGACAAGACATGACAGAAAAGGTCATCATCGTCACGGGCGGCAGCCGTGGCATCGGTGCGGCAACCGCCTTGCAGGCTGGCCAGCGCGGCTATGCGGTATGCGTCAACTATGTGAGCAACCGTGATGCCGCCGAGTCGGTGGCCGAACGCATCCGCGCAGCCGGCGGTCGCGCCATCACGGTAGCCGGTGATGTGTCCCGCGAGGAGGACGTGCTGCGACTCTATGCCACGGTAGATGAGCAGCTCGGCCGGGTGAGCGCCCTGGTCAACAACGCCGGTATTCTCGGGCATCAGTCCCGCCTGGAAGACATGAGCGCCGAGCGTATCACCCGCGTGCTGGTCGCCAATGTCACCGGCAGCCTCTTGTGCGCGCGCGAAGCGGTCAAGCGCATGTCCACCCGCCATGGCGGCCAGGGCGGCGCCATCGTCAACCTGTCCTCGATGGCGGCCAAGCTGGGCGGGCCGGGCGAATACGTCGACTACGCCGCCTCCAAGGGGGCCATCGACGCTTTTACCATCGGCCTGTCCAAGGAATTGGCGGGCGAGGGCATTCGCGTCAACGCTGTGCGACCGGGCCTGATCTATACTGACATCCACGCCAGTGGCGGCGAAGCCGGTCGGGTCGACCGTCTCAAGGACGCCGTCCCCATGAAGCGCGGCGGCACTGCCGAGGAAGTCGCCAATGCCATCCTGTGGCTGCTTTCGGACGAAGCGTCCTATGCCACCGGCACCTTCATTGACGTTTCCGGCGGCCGTTGAGCCCGAACGGTTTCATTCCCAGCGGAGAACCAGCATGGACAGCACGATTTCCCCACGGCGCATCGATGAACTGCTGACCCGCTACGGCGAGCATCACCAGCATCCCATGAACGAGCTGATCCATTGCGTTTGCGTGCCCGCCATCGTGTTTGCGGTGCTGGGCCTGTGCTGGCTCATCTCCCCGGCGGTGGCACTGCTGGTCGCGGCGGCAGCGCTGGCCTATTACCTGCGCCTGTCGCCGCCGCTGTCCGTGGGTATGCTTGCCATGTCGGCCCTGATGCTGGTGGTACTGGCGCGGCTGCCCGCGGGTGCAGTGTTGCCCGTGTCGGTCGTGGTCTTCGTGCTGGCCTGGATCGGCCAGTTCGTCGGCCACAGAATAGAGGGGCGCAAGCCCTCCTTCTTCCAGGACCTGCGCTTTCTGTTGGTGGGCCCGCTGTTTGTGCTGGCCTTCGTCTATCGGCGCTGGCATATCCCGTATTGAAGCGGGCAGGGCATTTCCGGAACGGACTCGCTTTGGTTTAAGATGTGGCAGATGGACGGTATCGACCGCCGATGCGCATCATGGCGCGTTGGCGAGGATGGATGCCATCCTTACGCCGCCCGGAGACGGGCCAAAATTTCAGTCGGAGTATTTTGTTATGAAGAAATTGCTTGTGATCGCAGCCCTGGGCTCTCTGGTGGCCGGCTGCGCAGTGACACCCAACTCGGCCAGTGTCTACAATTCCCGCCAGGCACAAGGTGAACAGACCGTACGCATGGGCGTGGTCGAATCGATCCGCAATGTCACCATCGACAAGGGTTCCAGCGGCGTCGGCACCCTCGGTGGCGCCGCGCTCGGCGGCATCGCTGCCGGTTCCAGCATCGGTGGCGGCAATGGCGCACTGGCAGCCGGCATCGTCGGTGCCCTGGCTGGTGGCGTGCTGGGCAACCAGGCTGAAGCGCACCTGAACAACCGTCCCGGCCTGGAAATCACCGTGCGCCTGGACAACGGCGAACTGCGCGCCATCACCCAGGATGCCGACGAGCCGTTCCGTATCGGTGAGCGCGTGCGCCTGCTCTCCAACGGACGTACTACCCGCGTGACCCACTGATCGGCGTCATGGCACCAGAAGAAGCAGGACTGCGGTCCTGCTTTTTTTGTCCTTGCGCAGTTCACAGCGAAGCGCGCAATAACCAAGCCTGCCTCTCCATCCGATATAGCCGATGCATGCGAGATGGATGCATCATTGGCAGTCGTGGGTGCAGGAAGTCTTCTCGCACGTCTGTTCGCATTCCAAGCCTTTGCATTACCGCTAGCGAGCGCAGGTTGGCCGGGATTGTGAACGCTACGATCTGCGGTAGATGCAGTGCCTGGAACCCGAAATCGAAGGCACAATGCGCTGCCTCGCTTACATACCCCTTTCCCCATAGTGCAGGCGCCAGTCGCCAGGCGACTTCCACGGCTGGGGTGAAATGCGCCTCAAATCCCACATGCATCAAGCCGACGAGTCCCGCGAACTCTGCCACGTCCGGTATTTCCAGTGCCCATGGGCCGAAGCCGAACTCATCGAAATGGGCTTCGATACGATCCGCCAAAGCGTCGCTCTCGGAGCGCGTCAGTGGGGCCGGGAAGTGCTGCATGGCCACGGGATCGCCATTGAGATCTGCCAACGGGCCCCGGTCGGTCGGTCGCCATGGGCGTAGTAGTACGCGTGGTCCCCTGAGGAGGGCTTTTTCAGGAGCGCGCAGCATTCTCATCCTCCGGCTTTGAGCGCAACTTGAGCAGCCACATGTAGATCACCGTCTCCAGCAGCGCCACCGCGCTGCCGATGATGACTTCGCCCACCCGCATCAGCGCCAGGTGCAACTCCTGACTCAGGCCCTGACCGGTAAAGGCCGCCGACAGCAGGATCACCACGGTGGCCGGCCCCAGCCGCCAGTTGCTGGGATAGTTCTGCAGCAGCATGGCGACCACCACGGCCGCAGTCAGCGCCACCAGCATGGCCAGGAAGGTCGGGCCGAACAGTACCAGCGCGATACACGAGACGATGCAGCCCGAAATGGTATTGATCAGCCGCGCCCGGAAATTGGCCTTGGCCACCGTCATGTCCGGCTCGGTGACGATAATCAGGGAGATCATGGCCCAGTAGGGTTCGGCGATGCCCAGGGCACGCAATCCATACCACAGGATCAGGCAGCCGGAGAGGATCTTGACCAGGTAGGCCAGGGCATTCTTGCGGGGATTGATGAAGTGCAGTTCCATGGAAGCGGGCCAGAAGGAGGGGCGATGGATGGGGGCGATGTTAACCATGCACGGACAACCCGGCAAGCCTCCATGCAAAACGCCGCCGCACCCGGAGTGACCGGAGTGCTGCGGCGTCTCTAGCGATGGATGGCACCCGAGCCGGGCGCCAGCTGCTCCTGCTTACTTGCCAGCCATGGCCAGCAGCATGTCATTGGTCCGCTTGACGAAGCTGGCCGGGTCGGCCAGCGCGCCGCCTTCGGCCAGCAGGGCCTGGTCGTACAGGATGTGCGACCAGTCGTCGAAGCGCGCCTCTTCATACTTCAGGCGCTGCACCAGCGGGTGATCCGGATTGATTTCCAGGGTCGGCTTGGAATCCGGCGCGGCCTGTCCAGCTGCCTTCAACATGCGCACCAGATTGCCCGACAGCTCGTTCTCGTCGGCCACCAGGCAAGCCGGGGAGTCGGTCAGGCGGAAGGTCACGCGTACATCCTTGGCCTTGTCGGCCAGGGCGGTCTTCATCTTCTCGACCAGGTCCTTGTATTCGGCCTGCGTATCTTCATGCTGCTTCTTCTCGGCCTCGTTTTCCAGCTGGCCCAGATCCAGGCCACCCTTGGCCACCGAGGCCAGTTCCTTGCCCTCGAACTCGGTCAGGAAGGACAGCATCCATTCGTCCACGCGGTCCGTCAGCAGCAGCACTTCCACCCCCTTCTTGCGGAAGATTTCCAGGTGCGGGCTGTTCTTGGCCGCTGGGAAGGTTTCGGCGGTGACGTAATAGATCTTGTCCTGGCCTTCCTTCATGCGGCCCAGGTAATCGGCCAGCGCGACGTTCTGCACCTCGCTGTCGTTATGGGTCGAGGCGAAGCGCAGCAGCTTGGCGATGCGCTCCTTGTTGGCCGCGTCTTCGCCGATGCCTTCCTTGAGCACCTGGCCGAACTCGGTCCAGAAGCTGGCGTACTTGTCCTTCTGCGCCTGGTCCTCGCTGTTGGCCAGCTCTTCCAGCAGGCCCAGCACGCGCTTGGCCGAACCATCGCGGATGGCACGCACGTCGCGCGACTCCTGCAGGATTTCGCGCGACACGTTCAGCGGCAGGTCGGCCGAGTCGATCACGCCCTTGACGAAGCGCAGGTAGACCGGCATCAGCTGCTCGGCGTCATCCATGATGAACACGCGCTTGACGTAGAGCTTGATGCCGCCGCGCTTGTTGCGGTCCCACAGGTCGAACGGGGCGCGCGCCGGGATGTAGAGCAGCTGCGTATATTCGCTGCGACCTTCGACCCGGTTGTGGGTATAGGCCAGCGGTGCGCCGAAGTCGTGCGACACGTGCTTGTAGAACTCTTCATATTGTTCCGGCGTGATCTCGGACTTGCTGCGGCTCCAGAGCGCGCTGGCCTGGTTCACGGTCTCCAGCTCGTCCTTCTGTACGGTTTCCTTCTTTTCCTCGTCCCATTCTTCCTTGTGCATCAGGATGGGCAGGGAAATGTGATCCGAATACTTGCGGATGATGGACTTCAACTGCCAGGCCGAGAGGAACTCGTCCTCACCCTCGCGCAGGTGCAGGATGATGTCGGTGCCACGGGTCGGTTTGTCGATCTGCTCGATGGAGAAATCGCCCGCGCCTTCGGATTCCCAGCGCACGCCCTCAGCGGCCGGGGTGCCGGCACGGCGCGTCTCGACCGTGATGCGGTCGGCGATGATGAAACCGGAATAGAAGCCCACGCCGAACTGGCCGATCAGGGCCGCATCCCTTTGCTGGTCGCCCGACAGGCGGGAGAAGAATTCCTTGGTGCCCGACTTGGCGATGGTACCCAGGTGCGAAATGGCTTCGTCACGGTTCATGCCGATGCCATTGTCGGAAATGGTGATGGTGCGCGCCGCCTTGTCGAAGCTGATCCGGATCTTCAGTTCCGCGTCGTCCTCGTACAGATCGGCGTTGTTGATCGCCTCGAAGCGCAGCTTGTCGGCCGCATCGGAGGCGTTGGAGACCAGCTCGCGCAGGAAGATTTCCTTGTTCGAATACAGCGAATGGATCATCAACTGCAGCAGTTGCTTGACTTCGGCCTGGAAGCCCATGGTCTGTTTTTCGGTGGCCATGTTTGTGTCCTTATTGAAGAAATGGATGAGTTGAATAGCTTGCGGCAATCGCCTGTGGGCTGGATATAGGGAGAGACTTGTGGTTTTTCAACCGCATTTTCAAAGAGTTTTTCAGTTCGTTGGCCATCTGCGGTATTTCCTGATGGCACGGCAGCAACAAGCTCACCATAATTGCGAATATTAATTTTTATCAAGTCAATTGAAATTAAACGGTTTTTTGGCCTTATTTGTAATTGAGTTGCAATCCTCGAGTGATAGAATTGTTTTGACAAAATAGTAATAATTTTCGCTTTTCCCCAAAAGAGGGAGGCGGAAGCGGAGGGCCAGGCCGGGACTTGCAAAGAATAAGAATATGCGTCCCGTGCCTGATAACTGGAATTGCAGCGCTGGCTGGCGATTCTTTCCTAAGGGTGTTTTGGGGCAGGGGAGGCCGGTCCGGTACCGGCTGATCGCGTTGATGAGAGTTTTCAAGAGCAAACCGTTCATATTCGCAGTTTCACTCGGACTGACCGCGCCCCAGATGGCACGGTCTGCAGATAACCCGCCGCTACCGGCGGAGCCGCCGGCAGCGTCCAGAGCGGCGGTGAACGTACCGCCCCAGAACGGCGGCACCCTGGATGTACCGCCCCAGATCCGCCTGGGCGCCGATCCGGCCGGTCCGGCGCTGGCCGACTATCGCCTGCCGGCCTTGCCGGCCGATACCCCGGCGCCTTCGGCGCAGGATGAAATCCTGCTGCTGTTGCGCCAGTCCGATCCCGCCTTTTCAGGCAATCTCATCGCACTGCCCCAGATCAGCATCGTCACCGAGGGCGATGTCGTCCCCGACCTGACCCTGCGCAGCGTGCTGGACCTGGCGCTCAACAACAGCTACAGCTATGCCGCCACGGCGGCCCAGGCCGACCAGGCCCGCTATGCGTCCAAGGCCACTGCCGGGCAGATGGGGCCGACCCTGGACGTGCGGGCGCAGAAGGGCAACGAGTATTCCTCGCCTTCCTCCGTGCTCGACCCCAATACCGGCCTGGTACAGCGTGCGAACTACCACAAGCGCTGGGATGTCACGCTGATCGGCCGCCAGCCCATCTTCGCGCCCGGCTCCTACTACGACTACCGCAAGTCCAGTTCCCTGGCTGATGCCGCCGACCTGCGCCGCGACGACGCCCGCGAGACCCTGTACTACAACGCCATCAAGGCCTACTACGACGTCATGCGGGCGTATGCCTCGCTGTCCTTCGCCCGCAGCTATTCGCAGCGCATGAGCGCCTTGCTGGACTACATGAACAAGCGTCTCGAAGGCGGCGGCGCCAGTCGTATCGATTTCGAACGCGTGCGCGGCCGCTCGCTGACTGCCCAGTCCGCCGTGGCCGAGGCTGAAGGTGCCCTGGAAAGCGCCATGGTGACCCTGAACCAGGTCACCGGTCGCAAGATCGAGCAACTGGAAGTGCCCGACCACATGATGCCGGTGGTTCCCGACACCTCCAGACTGGCCCTGCAGGACGTCTATGACACCAATCCCGGCGTGCGTGCCGCCCGGCGCGATCTGGATGCGGCCAACCAGGAACTGAAGTCGGCCCGTGCCAAGTTCTCGCCCACGCTGGCGCTGGAATGGACCCAGATCAAGAGCCGTGGTGTCGGCGGCGCCATCGATACCACCACCAACGCCCTGCAGCAGACCACCGACCGCCGCCTGATGCTGGTGATGTCGATGAACCTGCTCAACGGCGGCTCCGACGTCTATTACACCAAGCAGGCCGGCGCCAAGTACGTCGAAAAGAGCAACACCGCGCTGGACCTGGAACGCAAGTTGCGTGAGCAGATCGAGATCAACTACCGCACCCTGGGCGCGGTGAGAAAGCGCATGGAAATCTCGCGCCAGGCGTACCTGACCAATGCCAACGTGGCCGATGTCTTCCTGGAACAGTTGTCCACCGGCAGCAAGCAATTGCTGGACGTGCTGGATGCCTACCAGCAGGCCTACCAGGCGCGTACCGATTTTGCCAACCTGCTGTTCCAGCAGGCCGACATCAGCTATCAGATCCTGCGCAATACGGGGCGCGCCTCGGCGCTGGAAACCCTGCCCGCGCGGGCAGCGAAATAGGACGGGGGACACATGGAGGGCGGAAGGGAACAGAATTTCTGGCCAGGCTTCGTGGACGCGCTGTCCAACGTAGTGCTGGTGATGATCTTCGTGGTGGTGGTGTTCGTGGTGACCTTGTTCTACTACTCGCAGAAGCTGGCGCAGACCAAGGTCAGCCAGTTGATCTCGCAGACGCAGAGCCACAACCAGCGCGAGGTCAAGGCATCCCGGAAAGATGTGGCGGCCGCCGAACGCAGCGGGGCCGAGCGCCAGAACGAGAATGCGCCCACTAACGCCAGCAGTGCCAGCAGCGCAGCCAACAACGCCGCATCGAGCGCTGCCGAGACCCCGGGCGAGCGCGAGAAGGCCAAGGAAATCGAACAGCTCAAGCGCGAAGTGGCGACCCTGAAAGCCAAGCTGGCCGCACCGCCGCTGCAATCGGACAATGGCAGCCTGCGTAGCAGCGCCGCGCCATCCAGCCCCAACGCGATCCAGGTCAAGACCGAACCCAACGACAAGGAAGTGGCTCCCGGCCTGCGCATTGATGCCAACGAAAAGGCCGTCACCCTGAATTTCGACGCCGACTCCACCCAGTTGAACGAGGAGGGCGGCAAGGCCCTCGACAAGAGCATCGGCGACTGGGTCCGGCGCGTCAAATCCAGCCAGGGCAAGATCGTGGTCACCGGCGTCATCGGCAGTGGCAGCTACAGTGAAAGCCGCCGCCGTGCCTACTACCGCACCGTCGCCGTGCGCAATTACCTCATCGATGCCGGGGTCGACAAGGAGCGCGTGACCAGTCGCGTGGCCACCGACCAGAACGGTAGCGGCAACGACGCCCGCGTGGTCGTGCAATATCAGGCCTCGGCAAAATGACGCTCTCGCTCAAGCCCGGCGCCGACCACGGGATTGCCTCCCGCGGCAAGGGCTTCATGCGCCGCGTGGCGCCGCGCCTGGACCGCCGCCTGGGCCAGTTGCACGCCATGCCGCGTCCGCGCCTGGCGGTTCTGGCCTGTGCGCTGTTGCTGGCCTTGCTGGTGCTGTGGTCGATCCTGGCACCGATCGACATGGTGGTGCGCGGCAGCGGGCGCATCGTCGCCTCAGAACATAACCAGGTGATCCAGCATCTGGAGGGCGGCATCGTCTCGGCCATCCTGGTGCGCGAAGGCGCGGTGGTCAAGAAGGGCCAGACCCTGATCTCCATTGCCGACGTGCGTGCCAATGCCGACCTCGGCGAAGGCCGCGTGAAAATCCTCGGCCTGCGCGCCAGGATGGCGCGGCTCTCGGCCGAATCCTCCGGCGCGGCCAGCCTGCAGATGCCGGCCGATCTGGAACGCGATGATCCGGCCGTGCAAAGCGAACAGGCTGCCTTCGCCGCCCGCGCCGCCAAGCTGACGCAGGAAATGTCGGTGCTGCGCGAACAGGCCGCCCAGCGTCAGGGCGAACTGGGCGAGGCCGTGAGCCGCCAGAAGAGCCAGGCCAGCGAAGTCGACCTGGCCCAGCGCCAGTACAAGCTGATCCACAACATGCTGGAGCGCAATGCCGCCTCCCAGCTGGAAGATATCCAGGCCGCGGCCCGCGTGCAGGATGCACAGAGCCGGCTGGCTGCCACCGACGCCATGATCCCGCGCCTGAAGGCCGCCATCGCCGAATCCCAGGCCAAGATGGGGGAAGCTTCCTCGCGCTTTCGCTCTGATGCCCGTACCGACCTGACCGCCACCGAAAACGAACTGGCGCGCCTGCAGGAAGAAATCAAGTCGCGCAATGACCGGGTTTCCCGCTCCGAAGTCAAGGCGCCCATGGATGGCGTGGTCAACCGCGTCATGATCAATACCGTGGGCGGGGTGGTGCGCCCGGGCGACCCCATCATCGAGATGACCCCCAGCGACGACAAGCTGGTCATCGAAGCCCGTATCTCCCCCACCGACCGCGCCGAACTGGTCACCGGCGCCCGTGCGCGGGTCAAGGTCTCGGCCTATGACTATGGCGTCTATGGCGCCATGGAAGGTGTGGTCACCGAGATCAGCGCCGATACCGTCCCCGACGAGAACAACCAGCGCGGCGAGCGCAGCTATCGCATCAAGATCGCCGTGCAGCGCGGCGACAGCGCCTTGCAGCGCAAGCTGGACCTGATGCCCGGCATGACCGCCAGCGCCGACATCATCGTCGGCCGCCGTACCGTCTGGCAGTACCTGATGTCGCCCCTGTCGCGCTTCGGCCAGGGTGCCCTGCGGGAGCCGCGATGACTGTCGCGCACCGCCTGCAAGCCCGGTTTCACCGGTCGCAAACGCCCACCCCGATGGGTGTTGCGACCGTTGACGTTTTCTGCACCATCCACATCCCCTGCGTTCTTTTCTCCGGAACCTCGCACGTATGAAAAACCTTCGCCAGTTCTATGCACTTGCCGCCATCCCGACGCTCCTGCTGCTGTTGGGCGCCTTCCTGTTCCGGGGCTTCGTGGGGCATGCCATCCAGATCAACCCCTTCCTGAACCTGTTCATCATCGCCGTGGCGCTGTTCGGGATCGGCCTGATCGGCTACAACCTGTACCGCGTCAACTGGGAACACACCAAGCTGATGCAGTTCTATGACCGCACCAAGGCCGGCGAATCCATGGAAAGCCTGGTCAAGGCGCCCGAGTTTGCCGGTACCGAGATCGGTCAGGTCCTGGTGAGCGTGGCCAGCACCAAGGGCCGCCTGACCTCGCGTATCGAACAGGAAACCATCGAAGGCTCCCTGCACGACCTGCGCGCCCACCTCGACGCCAAGACCGAGTTCCCGCAATTCCTGACCGGCTTCATGATCGCGCTGGGCCTGCTGGGGACCTTCATCGGCCTGCTCGAAACCCTGGTCAGCACCGCCGAACTGATCGACGGCTTCGGCAAGGCCAGTACCGGCGGCGACCTGGATGCCTCCTTCATGCACCTGGTGGCCGACCTGCAGAAACCGCTGGCCTCGATGGGCACCGCCTTCTCGGCCTCGATGTTCGGCCTGATCGGTTCGCTGGTTCTGGGCCTGACCCTGACACCGCTGCGCGCGGCCAGCAAGAAGCTGGTGGCCCGCGCCCGCGAATGCATCAGCGACATGGTGCAGCACGTGGTGCACGATGCCACCGGTCCGGCTGCCACTCAACGCCAGGGCGTGTCCGAATCATTCCTGGCCGAATTCCTGCAGGATCTGATGGTCTTGCAGCGTGAATCCATCATGGCCGCCCGCAACAGCTCGGAAGCGTCGCTGCAGGCCGGCATCAAGCTCGAAGGCCTCAATGACCGCTTGAACAACATCGTCCAGCTCTTCAACGACAGCATGGAAGAATCGCGTAGCCTGCGCCAACTGGTGGCCTTCGGCCCGCGCATGCATGAAACCGCGCAGCAGACGCTGGAAGAAATCCGTACCGTCGGCCAGTTGATCAACACCAAGATCACCTCGGCGCGCGACCTCTCCGACAGCCTGTCCTCGCTGGAAGAACGCCTCTCGGTCAACGGCGACATCGCCAACCGTACCTTCGAAGTGCTGCCGCAGATCGTCACCACCATCCAGGCCGGCCAGCTGGCGCTGTCCACCGCGCTGAGCTCGCTGCAGACGCAGCAGGGCGAAATCTCCAACATGAACGAAAAGAACGCGCAGAACATCGCGCAACTGCCGGCCCTGCTGAACCAGATTTCCGTGCGCCTGGCCGACGAGATGGGCGCCATCCAGTACCAGGGCGAACTGCAGGCCACCGTCGCGGCACGCCTGAACGAACTGGGCAACACCATCGGCGAGAACTCCAGCAACATGGCCCGCGATGCGCTGTCGGCACGCCAGCTGCAGATCGACCTGGCCAAGCACATGGCGACCCAGAACGACCGCGTCAAGAACCTGGGCGCGATCCCGCAATCGCTGACCTCCATCACCGAAGCCCTGATGCGCCAGAACATCAATTGGCAGACCGTCATCGACGAAATGCGCAGTGGCCGCCAGACCATGGTCAAGGACCTGCGCCTGGAACTGCGCGAAGCCATCCGCGAAATCACCACCGCCAACCGCGGCGGCCAGGCCTGAGCGCGGCATAACGCCACACAACGCAGCATAAGAGAATCGGCCACCGCACCATGAACGCCAGCGAACAGGTCCACATCGATCAGCCGCACGTCCTGCAGGACCTGCGGCAGGACCCCAGCTACCTGTCGCTGCTGCGCGCCTATGGCAGTCGCTTCGTGGAGATCATCGTGGCCGGGGTGCTGGTCAACCTGCTGGGCCTGCTCATGCCGCTGTATTCGCGGCTGATCTACGACAAGGTCCTGGGCAACCACATCCCGGAGACACTCTGGGCGCTGACCCTGGGCATGCTGCTGTTCATGGCGCTGGAAATGGTATTGCGCGTCATCCGCGTGTACTACACCGAACAACTGGCCGGGCGCCTGGATACCGAGTTCGACGAGGTCTCGGCACGTCGCCTCTTGACCGCCAAGGTGCAGGCCCCGGTCGGGGTGGTGCTGGCACGTTACCGCGATCTTTCGGCCGCGCGTGACCTGTTGTCCTCCAACTACATGCTGTTGCTGGTGGACTTGCCCTTCCTGCTGCTCTA
Organism: Herbaspirillum sp. AP02; assembly: GCF_015767275.1. GTDB lineage: Bacteria > Pseudomonadota > Gammaproteobacteria > Burkholderiales > Burkholderiaceae_D > Herbaspirillum. Next base: position 939,769 of record NZ_JADWMY010000001.1, on the reverse strand, counting down.
TCTGGTGGTGCTGGGCCTGATCGGCGGCCACATGGTGTGGGTGCTGCTGGTGGGCGGAGCCCTGCTGGTGGGACTGCAGCTCTTGCTCAAGGTGCCGGCCAACGACTATGCCAATACCGCCATGAAGGCCGGCGCCGGCAAGGTCGACAAGCTCGCCAGCATCGTCTACGGCATGGAAACCCTGAAGACCACGCCCTTGCAGGACAGGCTCCTGCGCAGTTTCCAGATCGACGCCGCCGCCAATGCCGTGGCCCAGGCCAAGAGCCGTTTCTGGATGAATACCAGCTATGCCATTTCCAGCGTTGGCTACACCTTCATCTCGGTGGCCACGCTGGTGGTGGGCGTCTATCTGGTGGAAGACAACCTCTTGACCGTGGGCGCACTGATCGCCTGTTCACTCCTGATCAGCCGTGCCGCCACGGTGCTGTCGTCGCTGGCGGCGCTGTTGGGGCGCATCGAGATGTTTCGCCGCGCCCGCGCCGAATTCGACCAGATCTTCGAGGCCCAGCCCGAGACCGCCAGCGCCGACGTGCTGCGCCAGGAAATGCGCGGCCTGATCCAGGTCGGCAACCTGCTGCTGCACCTGGACAAGAAGGAAACCCCGACCCTCAAGCATGTCTCCCTGACCGTGCAGCCGGGCGAGAAGGTCGGCATCGTTGGCCGCTCCGGTTCCGGCAAGTCCACGCTGCTGCGTGCGCTGGCCGGGCTGCATCATCCCGACGAGGGCCATGTGCTCATCGATGGCGTGGCCGTGACGGCCTATGCCCCTGAGGTCCGCATGCGCTGCATCGGCTTCAAGCCGCAGGAACCCTTCCTCTTCGATGGCACGGTGGCGGCCAATATCTTCGTTGGCGACCGCGTGCCGGGGCAGGTGTACGAGGCGGCGCTGGCGGTGTCCTCGCTGGACGACCTGATCGCCCGTGGCGAGCTGCGGCTGGACCAGGTCATCAAGGCGCCGGGCAATCTTTCCGGTGGCCAGCGCCAGATGGTGGCCCTGGCCCGGGTGGTCGCCAGCACGCCGCGCATCCTGCTGCTGGACGAGCCCACCACCGGCGTGGACCAGCAGACCGAGGCCCGCATCATCGAGCGCCTGGTTGCCTATGCCGGCCCGCGCACGCTGGTGGTGGCCACCCATAGCCCCGCGCTGTTGCAGCACATGGACCGCATCGTCGTCATCGACGGCGGCCGCATCGTGGCCGACGGGCCGCGGGCCCAGATTTTGCAGTAACGCCGTGCAGTCCACGGCGAACCTGATTCGAACCGATCTTCGATAGCGAGGAAACATGGCAACCGCAAGCTCATCACAAGCGAACTCCGCGGACAAGGTCACCGGCCCGGTACGGGTGGTGATGCCCGACCAGGCCGGCAGCTTCCAGGTCAGCGCCACCCGCGCCGCCGTTCAGCACGTCCAGGTGGTGGACGTGGACATGGTGCTGCACATGGCCGATGGCACCAAGGTGGTGCTGGCCGGTGGCGCCATCGAGGCGATGGACGACAAGTCCAAGGTCAAGTTTGCCGATACCAGCGCCGACACCGGCAAGCTGCTCGATTCGGTGGGCAAGATCGCGCTCAAGCCCAACGACCAGTCGCGCATCCTCAATTCCGATCCGGTGGCGGCCCCGACCAATGTGGCGCCGGCCCAGCAGGTCACGGTGGACCGCAATGCAGCCAGCATCGGCAACGATGGCGGCAGCCAGTTTTCCCAGATCATCAGCGAGAACTCGGCTTCGCTCACCACCAGCAGCACAGGTACCTCCAAGACTGGCGGTTCGGCCGGTGCTGTAGTGGGTGGCGACACTACCCACGCAACGGAGGGGGCCACCGCAGTTGCATCGCAGAACGCGACGGCCAATACGCCGCCGGTATTCGCACCGCCGGTCAGACCGGCCGAGCCCCAGGTCCCGCCCGAGCGACCCGGTTCGATTCCTTCGCCACCGATCCAGGTCGACCCCTCGCAGCCGGCCATGGCCATCAAGCTGGTCAACCTGGCGACCATCACCCAGACCGGCGATGTGCTCTACGGCAGTGGCGGTATTGCGCAATCGGCCACCGACGCCGGCCTGCCGTTGCAGTTCAGCACCCAGGTGATCAACGCCGGCAATGATGTGCGCACCATCTATGCCGCCGGCAACAATGCCGGCACCTTCATCAAGGTGTTCGACGTCACCATCACCGGCAACGGCAATGTGGTGTCGGTGATCGTCTCGGGCGTGCCGGCCAACATGTCCATCGTCAACGCCACCGACCTCGGTGGTGGTCGCTATGAGATGACGGTGGCGGCCGGCCAGACCGATTTCCCGATGCAGTTGCAGTACAACACGGTCGAGGCCAATGCTTCATCGCCGGTGCACCAGGCCTTCGATCTCACCTTCACCACCACGGTCTCGACCTCGCGCGGCCCGCAGACCCTGGTCGATGTGCGCCACGTCGCGGTCAAGGACGCCACCACCTATGGCGATTTGAGCTACCTCGATCCGGCCACCGGGGACCCGGTGCTGGTGTTGCCGGCCCAGGGCGAGCCGCACGAGGTACACGCCGGCAACGGTGGCGTCACCATCTACGGCAGCAATGCCAATGACCTGCTCTATGGCGGCAGCGGCAACGACATCATCTACGGCGGCAGCGGCAATACCTTCTTCCAGGGCGGTGCCGGCGCCGACCAACTGGTGGGTGGTGTCAACAGCACCGGTACCAACGTCAACACGGCCAGCTACGCCGGCTCCAGCGCCGGCGTGACGGTCAATCTGGTGACCGGCCTGGGCAGTGGCGGCGACGCCCAGGGCGACCAGCTCTCCAACATCCAGAACCTGCGCGGCAGTGCCTTCGACGATACCTTCGTCGCCAATGCCGTGGTCAACCGCCTGGATGGCGGCAGTGGGGGTTCCGATACGGTGTCCTACGTGTCCTCGAATGCGGCCGTGACGGTCAACCTGATCACCGGTACCGGGGCGGGCGGCTACGCCCAGGGCGACACCTATACCCATATCCAGAACGCCATCGGCAGCGACTACAACGATCTCTTCGTGGCCAGCAGCGATGCCAACCGCTTCGATGGCGGCTTGGGTTCGAACACCGTGTCCTACGCCAATTCCAATGCCGGCGTGAATGTGAACCTGCAAAGCGGCCTGGGGAGCGGCGGGGCAGCGGCGGGCGACAGCTACGTGCGCATCCAGAACGTCATCGGCAGCGCCTATGACGATACCTTCGTGGGCAACGTAGACGTCAATACCTTCGATGGCGGCACTGGCGGCAACGACACGGTCAGCTATGCCGGCTCCACCACCGGCGTGTCGATCAACTTCGTCTCAGGACGCGGTACCGGCGGCTATGCCGATGGCGACAGCTATAACCACATCCAGAATGCCATCGGCTCGGCCTTCGACGACGTCTTCATCGTTGGCGTGGATACGCGCCGCATCGACGGCGGCAGCGGTGGCTCCGATACCCTGAACTTCGGGGCTTCCACCGGCGCGGTCAACATCAACATGATCACCCAGGCCGGCAGCGGCGGGTATGCGCAGAACATCAGCTTCGCCAACATCCAGAACATCGTCGGCAGCTCGTATTCCGACACCTTCACCGCAAGTGCCGCCGCCAACAATTTCAATGGTGGCCTGGGTGGCTCGGATACGGTGAGCTACGAGTTTTCCACCAGTGCCGTGACGGTCGACCTGACCCACACCGACGGCACCGGCACCTCCGGCGGCTATGCCCAGGGCGACGTGCTGGCGCACATCCAGAACCTGATCGGCAGCGCCTACGACGACACCTTCATTGCCAGCGCCGACGTCAATAATTTCGACGGCAAGGGGGGCTCCAACACGGTCAGCTACCTCTACTCGACTGGCGGCGTCACGGTGGATCTGACCAATACCATCGGCACCGGTACCGGCGGCTACTATGCGGCGGGCGATTCCTTCACCAATATCCAGAACCTGATCGGCAGCGTCTACGACGATACTTTCGTCGCCAGTTCCGCCGCCAACAGCTTCGACGGCGGTGGCTCGAACCACAACCGCGTCAGCTATGCCGCCTCCAGCACCGCCGTGACGGTGGACCTGAACTACACCGATGGCACCGGCACCTCCGGTGGCTACGCGCAGGGCGACAAGCTGGTCAACATCCAGGACCTCACCGGCGGCGGCGGCAATGACCTCTTCGTGGCCAACCTGGCGGCCAACAACTTCGATGGCGGCGCCGGTTCCAATACGGTCAGCTATGCCCGTTCCAACGGCGCCGTGACGGTCGACCTGGTGCAGGGCAGTGGCAGCGGCGGCTATGCCGACAACGATACCTACGTCAATATCCAGAACGTCATCGGCAGCGACTACAACGACCTGTTCATCGCCAACCTGGCGGCCAATGCCTTCGTTGGCGGCGCCGGCAACAATACCGTCAGCTATGCCAAGGCCAGCGATGGCAACGGTGTCACGGTCGACCTGTTCCATGGCACCGGCAGTACCGGTTTTGCCGCAGGCGACACCTACAGCGGCATCCAGAACGCCATCGGCAGCGCCTATGACGACACCTTCATCGCCGACAACAACACCAACGTCTTCAATGGTGGGCTGGGTTCCAACACGGTCAGTTATGCCTTCTCGACCGGTACGGTGACGGTCAATCTGGTCACCGGCGCCGGCAGCGGCGGCTTCGCCGCCGGCGACAGCTATACCGCCATCCAGAACGTGGTGGGTTCTTCCCAGGACGACCTGATCATCGCCAGTGCCGAGGCCAACAGCATTGACGGCGGCAGCAGCACGGCCACGTCCCACAATCGGGTCAGCTATGCCAGCTCGGACGCCGCCGTCACGGTGGACCTGAGCTACACCAACGGCACCGGCACCTCGGGCGGCTACGCGGCCGGTGACAAGCTCTCCAACATCCAGGACCTGACCGGCAGCATCTACGACGACACCTTCGTGGCCAGCCTGGCGGCCAACAACTTCGACGGTGGCGGTGGCTCGCTGCACAATCGCGTCAGCTATGCGCATTCCACCAGCAGTGAAACCATCAACCTGTTTACCGGTGCCGGCAGCGGTACCTATGCCCAGAGCGACACCTATACCAACATCCAGGACGTGACCGGCGGCACCGGTGACGACCTGATCATCGCCAACGCCGCCGCCAACAACATCGACGGCGGTGCCAGCACGGCTGCCTCGCACAATCGCGTCAGTTACCAGAACTCCACCGTCTCCGAAACGGTGGACCTGTTCAACGGCGTGGGGACCGGTGGTGCCGGCAGCCTGGCCAACGGCGACACCTATGCCAACATCCAGGACGTCACCGGCGGTAGCGCGGACGACACCTTCATCGCCAGCGCCGCTGCCAACAATTTCGACGGCGGTGGTGGCACCCATAACCGCGTGAGCTACGCCAATTCCAGCGTGGACGAGACCGTCAACCTGGTCACCAGCCTGGGCAGCGGCGGCACCGGCAGCCTGGCCAATGGCGACACCTATGCCAACATCCAGGACGTCACCGGCGGCAGCGGCAACGATACCTTCTATGGCAATACCGCCGCCAACCGCTTCGATGGTGGTGGCGGGCTGCATAACCGGGTCAACTACAGCAGTTCCACGGTGTCAGAGACGGTCAACCTGTTCAACGGCACCGGCACGGGCGGCACCGGCAGCCTGGCCAACGGCGACACCTATGCCAACATCCAGGACGTCACCGGTGGCACCGCCGACGATATCTTCATCGCCAGTGCGGCTGCCAACTTCTTCGATGGCGGCACCGGCTCGCTGCATAACCGGGTGAGCTATACCAATTCCACCGTCGACGAGACCGTCAACCTGGTCACCGGCCAGGGTACGGGCGGCACCGGCAGCCTGGCCAATGGCGATACCTACATCAACATCCAGGACATCACCGGCGGTGGCGGCAACGATACCTTCTATGGCAATACCGCCGCCAACCGTTTCGACGGCGGGGGCGGCAGCCACAACCGGGTCAACTACAGCACCTCGACGGTGGCCGAGACCATCGACCTATTCGGTGGCACCGGTACCGGCGGTACCGGCAGCCTGGCCAATGGCGATACCTATACCAACATCCAGGACGCCACCGGCGGCACCGCCGACGATGTCTTCATCGCCAGTGCGGCGGCCAACTTCCTCGATGGCGGCACGGGTTCGCTGCACAACCGGGTCAGCTACACCAATTCCACCGTCGACGAAACGGTGAACCTGTTCAATGGCACGGGCAGTGGCGGCACCGGCAGCCTGGCCAATGGCGACACCTATGCCAACATCCAGGACGTGAGCGGCGGCAGCGGCAACGACACCTTCGTCGCCAGCGCGGCGGCCAACCGTTTCGATGGCGGCGGCGGTACCCACAACCGGGTCAGCTACAGCAATTCCACGGTCGATGAAACGGTCAACCTGATCAGCGGGCTGGGTAGCGGCGGCGCCAATAGCCTGGCCAATGGCGACACCTACACCAGCATCCAGGACGCCACCGGCGGCAGCGGTAACGATACCTTCTACGGCAATACCGCCGCCAACAGCTTCGATGGTGGTGGTGGCAGCCACAACCGCGTCAACTACAGCAGTTCCACGGTGTCGGAAACGGTCAACCTGTTCAACGGTACCGGCACCGGCGGCGCCGGCAGCCTGGCCAATGGCGACACCTATGCCAATATCCAGGACGTCACCGGCGGCACCGCCGATGACGTGTTCGTCGCCAGTGCCGCAGCGAACTTCTTCGATGGTGGTACCGGCTCGCTGCATAACCGCGTGAGCTACACCAATTCCAGCGTCGACGAGACCGTCAACCTGGTTACTGGCCTGGGCAGCGGCGGCACCAACAGCCTGGCCAATGGCGACACCTACATCAACATCCAGGACATCACCGGCGGCGGCGGCAACGACACCTTCTACGGCAACGCTGCCGCCAACGCCTTCGATGGCGGTGGTGGTACGCATAACCGGGTGAACTACAGCACGTCGACGGTGGCCGAAACCATTGACCTGTTCAACGGCACCGGCACGGGCGGTACCGGCAGCCTGGCCAATGGCGACACCTACACCAACATCCAGGATGCCACCGGCGGTACCGCCGATGACGTGTTCGTCGCCAGTGCCGCAGCGAACTTCTTGGACGGTGGCACTGGTTCGCCGCACAATCGCGTGAGCTATGCCAACTCCACCGTCAACGAAACCATCAACCTGCTCAGTGGCAGCGGCACGGGCGGTACCGGCAGCCTGGCCAATGGCGATACCTATGCCAACATCCAGGACGTGACCGGCGGCAGCGGCAATGACACCATCGTGGCCAATGCGGCCGCCAACTTCCTGGATGGCGGAGCCGGATCGAACACGGTCAGCTACGCCGGTTCCACCAGCAGCAACAGCGCCACTGGTGTGACGGTCAACCTCACCAGCGGCACCGGACTGGGGAACTACGCCCAGGGCGATACCTATGCCAATATCCAGAACGTCATCGGCAGCGACTGGGCCGATACCCTGACGGGCTTCTCCATGGTCGGCGTGATGTCGGTACTGACCGGCGGCAAGGGCGCCGACAGCATCACTGCCGACCTGGGCAATCGCGCCTATACCTATGCGTCCTATGCCGGGTCGTCCAACGGCGTGACCATCGACCTGAAGAACGGGACCGGTACCGGCGGCGACGCCCAGGGCGATACCCTGTTCAACATCGATAACGTCATCGGCAGCAACAACGACGATACCTTCCTGGCCAGCGCTGCAGTCAACATCCTCAATGGCGGCACTGGCGGTTCGGACACCGTCAACTATTCGCTCTCCACCAGCAGCGACGGTACCAACGGCGTGAATGTGGACCTGTCCACGGCCACCGGTACCGGCAGCGGCAACTATGCCGCCGGCGATCTCTACACCAATATCGAGAACGTGGTGGGCAGTGCCTTCAATGACGTGCTCAAGGGATTCTCCACCGCCGGTACACGCTCGGTGCTGGAAGGCGGCGCGGGTGCCGACAGCATCACCGCGGTGGTCGGTAACCGGGGTTCGACCTTCGCGTCCTACGCCGGCTCGACGCTGGGCGTGACCATCGACCTGAAGAACGGCACCGGCACTGGTGGTGACGCCCAGGGCGATACCCTGTTCAACATCGACAACGTGATCGGCAGCGGCGCCAACGACCTCTTCAAGGCCAGCACCCAGGCCAACAACTTCGATGGCGGGGCCGGCGTCGATACGGTGAGCTATGAATTCGATACCGGTGGCGTGACGGTGGACCTGACCAATACGCTGGCCGCCAGCGGTCTCTATGCGCTCGGCGACAAGTTCACCAATATTGAAAACCTGATCGGCGGTTCCGGCAACGACACCTTCTATGCCAGTGCCGCCACCAATGCCTTCGACGGTGGCGCCGGCAACAATACGGTCAACTACGCGCGTTCGGGCGGGGTCGGCGTGACGGTGGACCTGTTCCACGGCACCGGTGCCAATGGCTATGCCGCCAACGACACCTACGTCAACATCCAGAACGTCACCGGCAGTGCCGGCGACGATACCTTCTATGCCAGCAGCGCGGCCAATGTCTTCAATGGTGGCGCGGGCGGCAGCGATACCGTCAGCTACCTGTATTCCACCAGCGGCGCGATCAATGCCAGCCTGGTGAGCGGCGGCAGCAGCGGCGATGCCAACGGGGACAGCTATGTCGGCATCGCCAACCTGGAAGGCAGCAGCAGCGTCAACAGCACCCTTGCCGGCAACAGCAGCGCCAATACCCTGACCGCACGCGGCAACGGCACCACCAACGTCCTCTCGGGCGGTGGCGCCAGTTCCGGCACCGATATCTTCAACGTGGTCGAGGGCGGGCACAATTCGGTGACGGTGGGCAGCGGCACGAATCTGATCAATGTCAGCGCCGGCCTGGGCAGTACCGCCGGGGCGCAGAGCGACATGGTCAACAAGAACACCGGCACCTCCAACATCGATTCCATCAATGGCGTGGCCGGGGTGACGACGCTGCATTTCGCCGACCTGGGCAATACCCTGAACCTGAGCAATTTCTCCAGCAAGGTCAGCGGCATCACCACCCTCGATGTCAGCGCCGGCAATGGCACCAACATCATCATCACGGCCCAGGACGTGATCAACATGGGCATGGTCAGCGGCGCCACCTCGCACCTGTTGACGGTGAAGATGAGCGGCAGCGAAAGCCTGCAGATCATGGCCAATGGGTCGGACCACTATGTCTATTTCCCCGGTACCACCGACTATGCCTTCTACAATGCCAGCAACCAGGAAGTGGCGCGCATCCACCTGACCAGCTGAGGTCCCGGTGGTTCGGGCGGGCGAGGGCGTTCAGCGCGCCATCGCCCGCTCCAGGAAGCGCCAGATGCCAGGATCGGACATGCTGGCCACGTTGATGCGCATGCGCGTGGACGGCAGCTGCGAGGGCGAAAACAGGCTGCCCGGCGCCAGCAGGAAGCCCTGTTCCATCGCCTCCTCGGTCATGCCATTGGTGTCGCGCCCGGTATCGACCCACAGGAACATCCCGCAGGGCGGCGGATCGCCCACTTCCATGCCCATGCGTTCAAGCTGGCGCAGCACCTTGTCGCGCGCGCCATTGAGCCGCGCCCGCAGCCGTTCGGCATGCTTGCGGTAATGCCCCTCCGATAGCACCTTGTAGGCCACGCGTTCGCCGATCTCGCCGGTGGTGAGGGTCGAGAGCAGCTTGCGGTCGGCCAGGCTGCGCGCCAGTTCGGCCGAGGTGGCGATGAAGCCCACCCGCAGGTTGGCCGACAAGGTCTTGGAAAAACCGCCCAGGTAGATTACCCGTTGCAGTTGGTCCAGCGCGGCGATGCGGGTCGCTGGTTGTACCGCCGAGCCGGGATGCATGTCGCAGTAGATGTCATCCTCGACGATGATGAAATCATGTTCTTCGGCGATGCGCAGGACCTGGAAGGCCTTGGCCGCCGACAGCGAGGTCGAGGTCGGGTTGTGCAGCACCGAGTTGATCACGTACAGCTTGGGCTTGTGTACCGCCGCCAGCTCGCGCAGGCGGGCGATGTCAGGGCCGTCGCCCAGGCGCGGGATGCCGACGATCTTGGCCCCCAGCGCGGCAAAGGAGCCGAACATCAGGAACCAGGCCGGGTCATCGACGAAGATCACATCCCCCGGCCGCAGGAAGTGGCGCGCCACCGTATCCAGTCCCTGGGTCACGCCGGTGGTCATCACGATCTGGTCCGGTGCGGCGGCGATTTCCAGCTCGGCCAGCTTCAGCTGCAATTGCTGGCGCAGCGGCAGGAAGCCCAGCGGCGTGCCATAGCCCAGCAGCAGGGAAGGGTTGTCGCGGCTGACGGCGCGCAGGGCGTTGGCGATCAGTTCGCCATCCAGCCAGTCCGGCGGCAGCAGGCCGCCACCGGGCATCTTGTGCGGCGGCATCTGGCGGAACATGTTGCGCACCAGCCAGACCACATCCAGTTCGCGACCGGCCTCGGCCACGGCTTCGGCCTGGGCGGCCGTGTGGCCATAGCCACCGCCCAGGGGCGAGCGTTCCTTGACGTAGAAGCCGGAGCCCCGGCGCGATTCCAGATAACCCTGGGCCACCAGGCGGTCATAGGCTTCCACCACGGTAAAGCGCGAAATCTCGTTGCCATCGGCGAACTGCCGGATCGAGGGCATGCGCACGCCGCTGCGCAAAAGCTTGTCGTCGATGCGTGCGCGGATGCCGCGCACGATCTGGTCTACCAGCGATTCACCGCTCTCGCGCAACAGCAGCGGCCAGCCGGGGAGGGCGCCGTCACCCTGGGGCATATCGGGTCTGACGCTGCGCAATTGCTTGACTGTATTGGTCATTTTGCCGTGACAATGTTTGGGATTATTTGGAAAAGTGTACAGGTACTGTATCGGTATTGTCGGCTAGGATGACTTCCAATACAAGAGCAAGCGTATCGCCGGGGCAAGCAAGCCGATCCAGACCATCCCGGCAGCGCCCGCAACCTGCATTCCGATAGGAGAACCTTCATGACCCAAGCCACTTCCGCCATCCACCGCCTGTTGCCCAGCCTGACCGAGATCGAACAGGCCGCCGGTATCGTCTACGCTGGCATGGCGCCGACACCGCAACTGTCCTGGCCGCTGCTGAACCAGGCACTGGGCGCGGAGGTCTGGGTCAAGCACGAGAACCATGCGCCCACGGGGGCCTTCAAGGTGCGCGGTGGCATGGTCTATCTGCATCACCTGGCCCGGCAGCAGCCACAACTGTCCGGCGTGATCTCGGCCACCCGCGGCAATCATGGCCAGTCGGTGGGCCTGTCAGCGCGGCGTTTCGGCATTCCCGCCACCATCGTCGTGCCCGAAGGCAACAGCCGCGAAAAGAATGCCGCCATGCGCGCCCTGGGCGTGGATCTGATCGAACACGGCCGCGAATTCCAGGACAGCCGCGAATACGCCCAGCAACTGGCGCAACAGCAGCAGTTGCACATGATTCCGTCCTTCCACCGCGACCTGGTGGCGGGCGTCTCGACCTACTGGATGGAACTGTTCGCCGCCCAGCCCGAACTGGACCTGGTGCTGGTGCCGATCGGCCAGGGCTCCGGCATGTGCGGCGCGGTAGCGGCGCGCAATGCGCTGGGCCTGAAGACCCGGGTGATCGGCGTGGTGTCGGCCCATGCGCTGGCCTACAAGTTGTCCTTCGAGGCTGGTCGCAAGATCGAGGCACCGGTCAGTACCTGTATCGCCGATGGGGTGGCCTGTCGCGTCCCCGATCAGGCCTCGCTGGAAGTGATGCTGTCCGAAGTGGACGAGGTCGTCGCCGTCACCGACGATGACGTCATGGACGCCATGAAGCTGGCCTTCATCGCCACCCACAACGTCGCCGAAGGGGCCGGTGCCTGTGCCCTGGCGGCAGCCATGCAACTGCGCACGCGCTTGCCGGGCAAGAAGATCGGCATCACGCTCTCCGGCGGCAATGTCGATCACGACGTCTTCGCCCGCGTGCTGGCCCGTGACAGTGCCGTGGCCGATGCCCTGCTGGCCCCGGCGCGGGTGGTGTCGCTGGTGCATGGGCATGCTCAACCGCATGAAGGCCAGCTTGCGCAGCGGAGGTCGGCATGATCGAGGCTTTGCTACCGCTGGTGTCGTTTGCCTTCGTCTCCTCGATCACGCCGGGGCCCAACAACATCATGCTGACCTCGTCAGGGATCTGGTTCGGCTTTCGCCGCTCGGTGCCGCATATGCTGGGCATCACCTTCGGCTTCGGCGTCCTGCTGGCGGTATGCGCCTTCGGTATAGGGGAACTGGTGGTGGCGCTGCCGCAGGTGGTGCTGCTGCTCAAGGCGGCTGGCTGCGCCTATCTGCTGTACCTGGCCTGGCAATTGCGCCGCATGGGCGTGGCCGGCACGGGGGAACGGGCGCTGCAGCCGATGTCCTTCGGTGCGGCGGCGATGTTCCAGTTCGCCAATCCCAAGGCCTGGGTAATGGCCATCACCGGTGCGTCGGCCTTCATGCCGTTGCTGCATAAGCATGCCGGATGGCTGGCAATCCTGATCTACTGCCTGGTGTTCTGCGCCATCAACCTGCCTTGCGTGTCGGTCTGGGCCGGTGCCGGAGCGGTATTGCGGCGCTATCTGGAGCGCCCGCTGTGGCGCATCGGCTTTGCCACGACCATGGTGGTGCTGACCCTCTATTCGGCGCTGGCGATCTGGCTGTAATGCGGCGATAGGTTGCGGCTGCCAGGGGCGTCAACGAAAGGGCAGGGCGCAGGTCATCTTTTATATCAATAAGACAACAGCGTACGCGGACAGGGGCATTTCATGCAGACAGGCAGCAAATCCGTTCTGGGCAGTCCATCGACCGGTGTCCCGGCCCGCCACGAAAGTCGTGGCATGTGGCTGGGCCTGATCGGGGTGGCGATCTTCAGTCTCACGCTGCCCTTTACCCGTATCGCCGTGGCCGAGCTCAATCCGGCCTTCGTCGCCTTCGGCCGCGCGGTGGTGGCCGGCGTATGCGCACTGGTGTTGCTGCTCTGGATCAAGGCGCCGCGTCCCACGGCTGCGCAACTGCGCGCCCTGGTGATCACGGCACTGGGCGTGGTGGTGGGTTTCCCGCTGTTTTCCTCGATCGCCATGCGCTATGTGCCGGCTGCGCACGGTGCCGTGGTGGTCGGCCTGCTGCCGCTGGCGACCGCGCTGTTCGGGGCGCTGCGTTTCGGTGAGCGGCCTTCGACCGGCTTCTGGCTGGCGGCGCTGGTGGGCTCGGGCATCGTGATCGGGTTTGCCTTGCACGAAGGCGGTGGCAGTTTCCACCTGGCCGACTTTGCCCTCTTTGCGGCCGTGATGGCGGCGGCCATGGGCTATGCCGAGGGCGGCCGGCTGGCACAGACCATGGGCGGCCAGAACGTGATCGCCTGGGCGCTGGTGGTGGCCTTGCCGGTGATGCTGCCGGTGTCGCTGTGGCTGGGCTGGCAATATGGCATCACCGCCTCGGCCCCGGCCTGGCTGGCCTTTGCCTATGTGTCGCTGTTCTCGATGTTCATTGGCTTTTTCTTCTGGTACAAGGGGCTGGCCCTGGGCGGCATCGCCCGTGTCGGTCAGGTGCAATTGTTGCAACCTTTCATGAGCCTGCTGGGGGCCGCCGTGATCGCCAATGAAGCCCTGGATGCGAGCAATATGCTCTTCGCGCTGGCGGTGATCGTGGTGGTGGCCATCGGCAGGCGCATGGCCGTACGCCGCTGAACGGCGTGGCGGGCGCGGCTGTGGCCGGGTTTGCGAGCCGAAATAGTTCAGACTGTACCGGGCTAAAACCTCGGAATTTTGAGATAATCGTCGACTTATTTTTCTTAACGCGCAGCGCCTGCGGCCTCAGCCGCGCGGGCGCTGTCCAACAGGGAGTACCGCATGTCCGTCTATGAAAAGCTGAAAGCATTGAACATCGAACTGCCCGCCGTGGCCGCCCCGGCAGCAGCCTATGTGATGTATGCACAAACCGGCAATACCGTCTTCCTCTCCGGCCACCTGGCCAAGAAGGATGGCAAGGTATGGGTCGGCCAGCTGGGACGCGACATCGGCACCGACGACGCCAAGCTGGCCGCGCGCGGCGTGGCCATCGACCTGATCGCGACCTTGCAGGCGGCCTGTGGCGGCGACCTGACCCGCGTCAAGCGCATCGTCAAGCTGATGAGCCTGGTCAACTCTACTGGCGAATTCACCGAACACCACCTGGTGACCAACGGCGCCTCGGAACTGATCGGCGAAGTCTTCGGCGAGACCGGCAAGCATGCCCGTTCCGCCTTTGGCGTGGCGCAACTGCCCATGGGCGCCTGCGTCGAGATCGAGATGATCGCCGAGATCGGCTGATCTACCGATCGATCGAGCGACCAGCACGGCCGCAGCATCCGCAGAGGCGCGCGGCCTGATTCACTCCGAATCACCCTGAACCACACAGACACAGAACACGGTACCGTATGAAACTCGAAAATCCTGCAGCACTGCAATGGCAGTTTTCCCAGCGCGCCGAAGCCATGAAGAGCTCGGCCATCCGCGAAATCCTGAAGGTGACCATGCGTCCCGACATCACCTCCTTCGCCGGAGGCCTGCCGTCGCCGCTGACCTTCCCGGTGGAGCACATGAAGGTCGCCTTCGACCGCGTGCTCACGCAACAGGGCAAGACCGCCCTGCAATACGGCCCCACCGACGGCTACCTGCCGCTGCGTGAATGGATCGCCGCGTCGCTGTCTTCCGACGGCGCCCAGATCACGCCTGACCAGGTGCTGATGGTGTCCGGTTCGCAGCAAGGCCTGGACCTGCTGGGCAAGGTGCTCATCGACGAAGGCAGCAAGGTGCTGGTCGAGACCCCCAGCTACCTGGGCGCGCTGCAAGCCTTCGCGCTGTATGGTGCCCAGTTCGAATCGGTCCCCAGTGACGAATTCGGCCTGCAGCCCGAGACCATCGAAGCCATCGCCGGTGGCGCACGCATGCTGTATTCGCTGCCCAACTTCCAGAATCCGACCGGCCGCACCTTGCCTACCGAGCGCCGCATGAAACTGGTGGAAACCTGCGCCCGCCTGGGCCTGCCCCTGATCGAGGATGATCCGTACGGCGCCCTGAGCTATCGCAACGCCCCGCTGCCCAAGATGCTGTCGATGAACCCGGCCGGCGTGATCTACATGGGTTCCTTCTCCAAGGTCTTGACCCCCGGCATCCGCCTGGGCTACGTGGTGGCACCGCGTCCGCTGATCCTGAAGATGGAACAGGCCAAGCAGGCCACCGACCTGCACACTGCGCAACTGACGCAGATGGTGGTGTACGAGGCCATCAAGGACGGCTTCCTGGACCAGCACGTGCCGACCATCCGCCAGCTCTACGGCGACCAGTGCCAGGCCATGCTGGACGCGCTGCAGCAGTATTTCCCGGCCAGCTGCTCCTGGAGCAAGCCGGAAGGTGGCATGTTCATCTGGGTCACGCTGCCCGAGCACCTCGACGCCGGCGCGCTGTTGAACGAAGCGGTGGAGCAGGAGAAGGTCGCCTTCGTCCCGGGTGCGCCGTTCTACGCCAACGTGCCGCAGAAGAACACCCTGCGCCTGTCTTTCGTGACCGTGCCGCCGGAACAGATCCGCGCCGGCGTGGAGCGCCTGGGCAAGCTGATCGCTTCCAAGCTGTAAGCAGGCCGGACAGGCGCGCATGAAGATATCCGACCTGTCCTTCGGCACCACCGACTGGAGCCAGATCGCGGCCACCGAGCATCCCGGCGTCACCGGCACGGCCTGGTGGCGCACCTGCCGCTTCGGTGACCTGCGCGTGCGCATGGTCGAGTACACCGCCGGCTACCTGGCCGATCACTGGTGTGTGAAGGGGCATATCCTGCTCTGTCTGGAGGGTGAACTGCACACCGAGCTGGAAGACGGGCGCAGCTTCGTACTCAAGCCTGGCATGAGTTACCAGGTCGCCGATGATGCGGAACCGCATCGCTCGTCCACCTCGGTCGGGGCGAAGTTGTTCATCGTGGACTAGCCGTTCCCAGCGTATCGTTGTGCGTCCAGATGCCCGCCCTCGAAACAGGGCGGGCATTTTTCATCTGAAGGGCTTAGCGCTCAAGCTTCAGCGTCTCTCCATGCTTGAGCGTGACGAACTGCTCCGGCGGCAGAGTGGCCTGCTGCATGGCCTTGGCCAGCGCCTGCGGTGGTTCGTCCAGCGGCTCATCGGCCAGTTCGAAGGTCCCCCAGTGGATACCGATGGAGCGTGTGGCGTGCACGTCACGGTGGATCTGCACCGCCTGTGCCGGGTCCACGTGCTGGCCCTGCATGAACCAGCGCGGCGCGTAGGCCCCGATGGGGATCAGCGCCAGGTCGACATGAGGGAAGCGTGCGCCGATGTCCTGGAAGTCCTTCGAATACCCCGTGTCACCCGCGAAATACACCGTGAACGGAGCACCGCGGTCAGCCTGGGCCGGTGCGGTGGCCTGCAGCACCCAGCCACCCCATAGCGTCTCGGAACGGTCGAACAGGCTGCGCGCCGACCAGTGGGTGGCGGGTACGAAAGTGATGTCCAGCCTGTCCAGGGAGGTCTTGTCCCACCAGTCCATTTCCCGCACGTTGTCGATGCCCAGCGCCACGAACCAGTCGCGTAATCCCAGCGGCACCAGGAACAGCGGCGGTCCACCTTCCTGCCGGTTCAGCTGTTCCACGCTGGCGCGGTCCAGGTGGTCGTAGTGGTTGTGCGAGATCACCACCAGGTCGATATGCGGCAGCTCGGCGATCTGCACCGGCAGTGGCACCTTGCGGCGTGGCCCGATGAAGGAAAAGGGTGAGGCCCGCTCCGAAAACATCGGGTCGGTCAGCACATTCTTGCCGCCCAGTTGCAGTAGCGCCGTGGCATGGCCGATCCAGGTCACACTGGGCATGTCGTGGTTGGCCTTGAGCCACCCCAGGTCAGGCTTGAGTACCGGGAAGCGGTAGTCGTTGGCGGGCGGCTTGGGCAAGCCCTGGGTCAGGCGTTCCCATTGCCACTTCAGGACGGAGGCACGCTCCGGCTGCGGGTAGTTGTTGCGGAAACCGGTCTCGGTGCGATTGGACTTGCCAGGGTCGTAGTACTTGCTGGAGGAGGAACAGGCCGTCAGCCCCGCCGCCAGCAGCAGCGCGGCGGTACAGCCGAAGAAACGGCGCAGAAGCGGATGGCGGCAGGATGTCGCAGGGGGCATGTGAGAGGCGCGGCGGTTGGCCGCGCATTGGCTGGGAGGAACGACATCCTAGCAGCAGCCGGCGCAGGGCGCAGGGGACGCGCATGTCTTGCGCCCCATTGCCAGGTGCGCTGTCTCAGAGCACGTACTGCGCCAGCCCGCGTCCGAAGGACCAGTTGCCCTTGTCACCTTCAAGCAGATGGATCAGCACATCGTCAGGATGGATGCCGGGATTGGCCTGCAAGCGCTCGACGATGCGCGCAAAGAGCGCATTCTTCTGGTCCTGGTTGCGGGTATTGCTGACCGACAGCTGGATGACCACGAAGTCATCCGAGCGCTCCATTCCCATGTAGCGGCGGTCGAAGATCAGGTCCTCGGGATCGTGCTGGCTCACGATCATGAAGAGATCGTCCTTGGGGACGTTGAAACTCTCGTGCATGGCCTGGTAGACGTTGTCGACGATGGCATCACGGTAGGCGCGGGGCTTGCCGCGCAGCAGGGATAGGCGGACCAGGGGCATGGTGTTCTCCTTGAGATCAGGGGGGAAGTGCTTGAAAAGCCGTGGGTCGCTTGAGCAGGCCTGCTCGTGTGCGAACCATGCAGTGCATGCTAAGCTCCTTTAATCATTTAAAAAACTGCTCATTGGTTATTTCAGTGATTTGAAATTCGAATCATTGAGAAATCCAATCCGCTATCAGACGCCTGGAGCCCACCCCATGGACCGCCCCCTGGAACTGGATGCCGTACAAGCCTTCGTGCTGGCGGCCGACCTGCAAAGCTTCACCCGCGCCGCCGAGGCGCTGGACAGCACGCAGTCCGCAGTCAGTCTCAAGCTCAAGAAACTGGAGCAGCGCCTGGGGCGTCGCCTGCTGGAACGCACCCCGCGCCTGGTACGCCTGTCTGCGGAGGGCCAGCAATTCCTGCCGGCCGCCCGCGAATTGCTGGCCGCGCACGAACGTGCCCTGGGCCGACTGGACCAGGGGCTGGTGCGCTTTTCGGTGGGAATCAGTGATCACGTGGCCGGTGCCGGCCTGCCACGCGCTCTGGCGCAGCTGCATGCCCATGATGCCGGCGTGATGGTGGAAGTGCGGGTGGGCTCGTCGCACGACCTCATGCCGCTCTATGAACGCGGCGAACTGGACGCCGTCATCGTGCGCCGCGAGCCGCAGGACCAGGGCGGTGAACTGATCATGCAGGAACCGATCGGCTGGTTCGCCCATCCCGAGGCGCAATGCCGGGTCGGGTCTGCCTTGCGGGTAGCGACTTTTTCCTCTACCTGCCGCATCCGTGAAATGTCGCTGCGCCGACTCGATGAAGCCGGTATCGCCTGGGTCGAGGTCTTCGTCGGCGGCGGCATCCTGGCGGTCGGCGCGGCGGTCAGCGCGGGCCTGGCGGTGTCGGCGCTGCTTCATCGCAGCGCACCGCCGGGGGCGGTGGAGGTGGGCCAACGGCTGGGCCTGCCCAGCTTGCCGCTGGCCCAGGTGATGCTGCATTCCCGCCTCAAGGAGACCCGGGCGCAGGCGGCATTGCGCACGCTGGTGGCCGCACTGAAGTCAGCCTGAGCCCGGAGTCGCCCTCCATCAGGCGCGCGCCGCCTGTGGCCGCATGCGGCCCGGGATGGCCAGGCGGTTCATGGCATTCATCAGGGCAATGGCGACCGTCAGTTCGCTGTACTCCTCGGGCGTGAAGTGCTGGATCACCGCCTGGTAATCGGCATCCGGCGCCGCCGTTTCATCGATGCGCGTCACCACTTCGGCCCAGGCCAGCGCAGCCTGCTCGCGGGGTGTGAAGAGGCTGCCGGCCTCGTGCCAGACCGGGACCAGCACCAGCTTGTCGATGGTCATGCCGCTCTTGAGCAGGTCGCGCGAATGCTTGTCGATGCAATAGGCACAGCCGTTGATCAGCGACACCCGCAGAAACACCAGTTCCACCAGATCGGCCGGCAGGCTGCATTGCTTGAGATGACGGTTCACGGCCAGCAGGCCGTCGTAGGCGGCGGTGGCGTTCTGGTAGAGATCGATACGGTTTGACATGGCGACAAGGCTCCTGGGGTGGATGGAAACGAGGCGCCATCATGCGCGCCCATGGCCCAGTCGATAAGTGCCAAGAATGAGGAATCGGACTAGGCCATGTCAGGAAGGTCCCAGCAGCGCCAGGATGCGTCGCCCCAGCTCACCGGCCTGGCGCCGGCTGTCGATATTGGTGAAGCTGAGCATGATCATCGGTGCCATCCCGGGGCGCGGCGTCAGCAGGCATTCCGACAGGGCGCGGCTGAACATGCCGTGCTGGCGCATCTTCTCGGCCAGCACCCGGTCCGAGCGGCGGCCCTGCAGGCGCAGCAGCAGATGCATGCCGCCAGGCGGTGAGTCGATGCGGACGTGGGCCTTCAATACCGCCTCCAGGCCGGCGATGGTCAGGATCCGGCGCTGTGCGTACAGGCGCCGCATGCGCTGGATGTGGCGGGCGAAATGCCCCTCGCCCATGAAGTCGGCCACGATATGCTGTGTCAGTGCCGGCGCGCCCCCGGAAAACAGCCGGGCACTGTCTTCGAAACGCTGTACCTGGGAACGCGGCACCACCAGATAGGCCAGCCGGATGGCCGGGAACAGCACCTTGCTGAAGGTGCCGGCATAGAGCACGCGGTCATCCCGGTCCAGGCTCTTGAGGGCGGGCAGGGGGCGGCTGACGTAGCGGTATTCGCCATCGTAGTCGTCTTCCACGATCCAGGCCTGCTGCCGTGCCGCCCATTCCAGCAGCGCCAGCCGCCGCGGCAGCGACAGGGCCACGCAGGTGGGGCTCTGGTGCGCCGGCGTGACCACCGCCGCCCGTGCGCGTGCGGCATGCTGCAGCCCGTGTTCCACCTGCATGCCCTCGGCATCGACCGGCACCCCCACCAGCTGCATGCCGGCTGCGCGCAGCAGGGCGCCGGTGGGCGCATAGCCGGGGTCTTCCACCCAGACCTTGTCGCCGGGTTTGAGCAGGGTACGCGTGATCAGGTTGAGGCTGTCGCGATACCCGGAGGTGATGAAGACCTGTTCCGGCCGGCAGTCCAGCCCCCGTGACAGCTGCAGATAACGCGCGATCTCCACGCGCAAGGCCATCAGCCCGGCGGGAGACGGGTAGAGCATGTCCACCGCTTGCGTGGCACGCGCGGCGCGAGCCGCCAGGCGCGCCCAGATCTTGCGCGGAAAGGCGTCCAGCGCCGGGATGCCCATCTGGAACGGACGCGGTCCGCGGGACTCGGCATTGCCCTCTTCCGGGTGGGTGGGGTAGCGCGCTGCGGCAGGCGCTGGCTGGGCGGTGATGGTGGCGGGCTTGCCGGCTGCTGTCGGCACCCTGGAATGCAGTCCGGCAGCGATCACGGTGCCGGCCTGTCCGCGTGCTTCCACGTAGCCTTCGGCGGCCAATAGCGAATAGGCCGTCTCCACGGTGCCACGCGCCAGTCCCAGTTCCGCCGCCAGCGCCCGTGCCGAGGGAATGCGGTCGCCCGGACGCAGCATTCCCGCCGCCACCGCGCTGCGCAGGCGCCCGTAGATCTGGCGGTAGTAGGGCTCGTCGGCAGCGCTGTCGAGGGTAATCAGGGGAGCAGAGGACGGTGTAATCATGGACCAGTCAAAATGTCATTTCTTGGATCTCCCGATTATGCCATCGGCTGGCTAGGATGAAGCTCCTTCCATTTCGATCGCATTGAGCTTTCTCCCATGAACCAAGCTTCCAAGATTGCCCCTCCTGGCCATTGGCATATCGCCGACAGCGCCTTGCGTTACGCCGATACCGAGGCCGACCGGCTGGCCTGCTTTGCCGTGATGCACGAACTGCGCCCGCACCTGCGCGACGCCGACGAGTTCATGCAGCGCACCGGGCGCGCCCGCGAGCAGGGCTATCGCATCCTGGCAGCCTGGGAGCAGGGTACGGTGGTCGCCCTGGCCGGTTACCGTTTCCAGGAGAATCTGGTCTATGGCCCCTTCCTGTACGTCGATGATCTGGTGGCCGCCAGCACGCAACGCGGCAAGCGTTGGGGCGAGCGCCTGCTCACCGCGCTCGAAGGCGTGGCCGCCGAGGCCGGCTGTGCGCGACTGGTGCTCGATACCGGCATGGCCAACGCGCTGGCGCAGCGCTTCTACTTCCGCCAGGGCATGCTGACCGGTGCACTGCGTTTCGGCAAGGCCATAGCAGGTGCGGCATGAAGATCCTGCATCTGCTTGCCTCGCCGCGCCAGGAGGCATCCAATACCTGGTGGCTCTCGCAGCAGATCGTCACCCGCCTGCGCGCCTTGCACCCGCAGGCGCAGATCGTGGTGCGCGACCTGCATGCCAGTGCCATTGGTCACGTCGATGGCGCCTATGCCGATGCGCTGGGCTCGCCCGCCTTCGTGGAGGACGCCGGTGCCGCGCAGGGGACACTGGCCCTGTCGGATCTCCTGATTGCCGAGCTGGAGGCCGCCGATCAGGTCGTCATCGGCACCCCCATGCACAACTACACCGTCCCCTCCGTATTGAAGGCCTGGATCGACCATGTGGTGCGGGTGCGCCGCACCTTCGGCATCACGCCGGACGGCAAGGTCGGCCTGTTGCGCGACCGTCCGGTGCACCTGGCCGTGGTCTCCGGCGGCCGCTTTACCGGCACGTTGGCGCGCCAGCCGGATTTCCTCACGCCTTACCTGAAGGTGGCGCTGGGGACCATCGGCCTGCATGACCTGCGCCTGACGGTGATGGAGGGACTGGCAGCGGGCGCACAGGTGGTGCGCAGCGAGCGCGAGCGGGTCGCGATGGAGCTGGATCGGCAATTTTCAAGAGCCTGAGACCGCTTTTCCGGGAAGAAAACCGGGCGACAGGGGCGCCCGTATTTTTTCGAAAAAAATCTCTTGAAAACCCAAAATGCCATCCCTAGATCGGTACCAGCAGATGCTCGACGTTGAGGTCTGCCACGAAAACATCGCTTAACTGAAAGGATATTTTTATGCGTACTTTTGATCTCTCCCCCCTGTACCGTACCGCCATCGGTTTCGATCGCCTGGCCCAGATGTTCGACAACGCCCAGCGTACCGACCAGCCCAGCTACCCGCCGTACAACATCGAACTGGTGGCAGAAGACAAGTACCGGATCACGATGGCCGTCGCCGGCTTTGCCCGCAGCGAAATCGACATCGAGACCGAAAACGAAACTCTCAAGATTACCGGCCGCAAGCAGAAGGAAGACCAGCAGGTCAACTTCCTGCACCGCGGCATCGCCGCCCGCGATTTCGAGCAGCGTTTCCAACTGGCCAATCACATCAAGGTAGTCGGCGCCAATCTGGAAAACGGCCTGCTCAACATCGAGCTGGTGCGCGAAATCCCTGAAGCCCTGAAGCCGCGCAAGATCGAGATCGGCGCCGCGGATGGCAGCGACAACGTCCAGCGTCTGGAACGCGCTGCCTGATCGGCATCCACCACCCTGGGTGCCGGGCGCATCCGGGAGCCTGATTGAGCATGCCGCCCGCTAATTGCGGGCGGCTTTTTTGCGTCTATACCTAACACTTCTGATTGACTGTCGTAGCCGGCTTGGTTACGTTACAGGCGCGGCGAAAGAGTTTGCGTGAGTTTGCCGCACCCGCTCACGATCCGGCCCGTACCCATCGGCCCGGAGATGCTGCTCAAAAGAAATTGGCAACGAAGCAATATATTGCGTATATTGCGTCGGCCTCAGGGGAGAAACGCGTGAACGACAACCGATACCAGCACATCAATCCAGAGCCGCTGCTCGAGGCCATGGGGGGCGATGCGGCCGCCTGCCGTCACATGTTCGGCACCTTCGCCCAGAGTGCGCCGGCCACCTTCTCCCGGCTGGAGCAGGCCATCCACGCCGACGATGCGGCCCAGGTCAAGCGCGAGGCGCACAGCCTCAAGAGCATGACCGCCCTGGTGGGGGCGGGCGTGCTGACCGACATGCTCAAGAGCATCGAGACCCAGTCCCGCGCCGAACCACCAGTCAGCGCCCGGCCGCGTCTGGCAGAACTGCAGGCACTCTTCACCGACGTCGCCGCCGAGGTACGCCATTACGTGGACCAGGTCGGCGTGGCGCAGTAGGGCGGCGGGACAGCGTCTGCCTCCAAGGTCTCGATATTACTGACTCATCAGTCGGTAACCTGACGTACATCAATCAGGTTTTTGGTAAGCAACTTCATAATGTGGACACAAAAGACGAAGACTTTCGTCACCACATTTTCCGCTTCCGCCGATGCCCACGATGTGCGAGCCCCTTCCCAGAATGCGCCTGGCCGCGTTGCCGCTGTTGCTGGCATTTTTGCTGGCGGCCTGCCAGTCCATCGCGCCGGACTACCAGCGGCCCGCCGCGCCGGTGGCCTCGCACTACCCGCAGCAGCCTGACAGCACGGTGCCTGCCACGGCACCGCTGGACTGGAGGGCCACCTTCAGTGATCCTCAACTGCAGACCCTCATCAGCCTGGCCCTGGCCAACAACCGCGACCTGCGGGTGGCCGCCTTGCGGGTGGAAGAGGCCATGGCGCTCTATGGCATCCAGCGTGCGGACCTCTTTCCCACCATCGGCGCACAGGTCGGCCTGGACCGTTCGCGTACCCCGGCCGATCTCAACCTGACCGGACGACCGCTGGTCGGTAGCGCCTATCAGGCAGGGCTGGGCCTGAGCAGCTGGGAGATCGACCTGTGGGGCCGTCTGCGCAGTCTGGATGATGCGGCCCTGCACACTGCCCAGGCCAGCGAAGCCACGCGTCGCGCCACCACCCTGAGCCTGGTCACGCAAGTGGCCGATGCGTATCTGGAACTGGGCGAGCTGGACGAACGCCTGGCCATTGCCAGCGACACCATTGCCAGCCGCCAGGAGAGCTATCGCATCTACGCGCGGCGGGTGGAAGTGGGAGCAAGTTCGCGCCTGAACCTGACACAGATCGAAACCCTGCTGACCCAGGCCCAGGCCTTGGGCGCACAACTGGAGCAACTGCGCGCCCAGCGCTTGAATGCCTTGACGCTGTTGGTGGGTAGCCCACTGGCACTGGCACCGGGACAGGCGCGCAGCGTGCTGGACACGGTCTTCCCCGCTTTGCAGCCGGGCCTGCCTTCGCTGTTGTTGACGCGGCGGCCCGACGTGCTTGCTGCCGAATACCGCCTGCAGGCGGCCAATGCCAATATCGGCGCAGCGCGGGCGGCGTTCTTCCCGTCGATCTCGCTCACCGGCCAGGTCGGCAGCGCCAGTGCTGAATTGAGTGGCCTGTTTCGCGATGGCAGCCATGCCTGGAGCTTTTCGCCCAGCATCACCTTGCCGATCTTCACGGCCGGTCGTCTGCGCAACAATCTGGCGCTGTCCGAGATCCGTCGCGATATCTCGGTGGCCAATTATGAAAAGACCATCCAGGCTGCCTTCCGCGAGGTGGCCGATGCCCTGGCCGCCCGCCAGTGGTTGACGCGGCAACTGGCCATCGCCCAGACCGCCGTGACCGTGCAGGCCGAGCGGGCGCGCCTGTCCACACTGCGCTATGACAACGGCGCCGCGCCATTCCTGGATGTGCTCGATGCCCAGCGCGACCTGCTCAGCGCGCGCCAGCAACTGGTGCAGACCCGGCGCGCTGTGCTGTCGTCCTCCGTGGCGCTGTATGCGGCCCTGGGCGGTGATGCCAGCCAAGCCGGCGCTGCCACCCCTCTTCGTCCCGGACCCTGATCATGACGCTTTCTCCCGCCAAGAAAAACCTGCTGACCATCGGCCTGCTGATCGTCCTCCTCGCCGGTGGTGCCACCTATGCCTGGCAGCGCCTGCATCACAGCGGCCCGGGGGAGGGTTTCGCCAGCGGCAATGGCCGCATCGAAGCCACCGAGGTGGATGTGGCCACCAAGCTGGGGGGCAGGGTGGACGCCATCCTGGTCAACGAAGGTGATTTCGTCTCGGCCGGCCAGCCGCTGGCGCAGATGCAGATCCTGTCATTGCAGGCGCAACGTGATGAAGCCCAGGCGCGCCAGCAGCAATCGCTGTCGGCCGTGGCCAGTGCCGAGGCCCAGGTGGCGGTCCGCGAGAGCGACTACCAGGCCGCGCTGGCACAGAGTGCACAACGCGGGAGTGAACTGGACGCGGCGCGGCGCCGCCTGGCGCGCTCCGAGGTGCTGGTCAAGGAAGGGGCCTCGTCGCTGCAGGAAGTCGATGACGACCGCGCCCGGGTGCGCGGCATGGAGGCCGCCGTCACCGCTTCCCAGGCGCAGGTGACGGCAGCCAGGGCTGCCGTGGTGGCGGCGTGTACCCAGGTCAGTGGCAGCCGGGCGACGGTGACGGCGGCGGCGGCCACGGTCCAGCGCATCAAGGTCGATATCGACGACAGCACGCTCACCGCACCTCGCGCTGGGCGCGTGCAATACCGCATCGCCCAGCCAGGCGAGGTGCTGGGCGGCGGCGGCAAGCTGCTCAACCTGGTGGACCTGAGCGACGTCTACATGACCTTCTTCGTCCCCGAGGCTGTGGCCGGCAAGCTGGCACTGGGGGCGCAGGCCCGCATCGTGCTCGACGCCGCGCCGCAGTACGTGATTCCGGCCAGGATTTCCTTCGTCGCCAGCACCGCCCAGTTCACCCCCAAGACAGTGGAGACGGCCAGCGAGCGGCAGAAGCTGATGTTCCGCGTCAAGGCGCAGATCGATCCGGCCTTGTTGCAGCAACACCTGACGCTGGTCAAGACCGGCCTGCCGGGCGTGGCCTGGGTACGCACTGACCAGAGCCAGGCGTGGCCGCCGCAGCTGGTGACCAAGGTCCCGCAATGACGCCCACCCCGGACAGGTCGTGGGTGGCACGCTTGGACGGGGTGTCGCTGCGCTATGGCAGCACGCTGGCACTGGATGCGATATCGCTGCAGATTCCGGCCGGCTGCATGGTCGGCCTGATCGGCCCGGACGGCGTCGGCAAATCCAGCCTGCTCTCGCTGGTGGCCGGCGCCCGCGCCTTGCAGCAGGGCGAGGTGAGCGTGCTGGGCGGTGACATGCGCAAGCTCGCGCATCGCAGCCAGGTCTGCCCGCGCATCGCCTACATGCCGCAAGGACTGGGCAAGAATCTCTATCCCACCCTGTCGGTGGAAGAAAACCTGCAATTCTTCGGCCGCCTGTTCGGCCAGGACGGCGCCGAGCGCCGTCGTCGCATCGATGAACTCACTCGTGGTACGGGGCTGGCGCCCTTCCTGGCGCGCCCGGCCGGCAAGCTGTCCGGGGGGATGAAGCAGAAGCTGGGGCTGTGCTGCTCGCTGATCCATGATCCCGACCTGCTGATCCTGGATGAACCCACCACGGGCGTGGACCCGCTGTCACGGGCGCAGTTCTGGGACCTGATCGCGCATATCCGCCAGGAGCGTGCGGGCATGAGCGTGATCGTCGCCACTGCCTACATGGAGGAAGCGGACCGCTTCGACTGGCTGGTGGCCATGGACGACGGCAAGCTGCTGGCCACCGGCACCCCGGCCGAGCTGCACGCCCGTACCGGCACGGCAGCGCTGGAAGAGGCCTTCATCAGTCTGCTGCCGGAAGAAAAGCGGCGCCAGCACCAGACCGTTCAGGTCACCCCGCTGGACGAAAGCGTCGACGCCGGCATCGCCATCGAGGCCAAGGGACTGACCATGCGCTTCGGCGATTTCGTGGCGGTGGATCACGTGGATTTCCGCATCCGGCGGGGCGAGATATTCGGCTTCCTCGGCTCCAATGGCTGCGGCAAGTCGACCACCATGAAGATGTTGACCGGTCTGCTGCAGGCCAGCGAAGGCCAGGCCTGGTTGTTCGGCCAGGAGGTCGATCCGCACGACATGGCCACGCGGGCCAGGGTGGGCTATATGTCGCAGGCCTTTTCGCTGTACGGGGAGTTGAGCGTGCGCCAGAACCTGGTACTGCATGCCCGCCTGTATCGCATGCCGGAACCACAGATCGATGCCCGCACGGAAGAGATGGCGACCCGCTTCGGCCTGCTGGACGTGATGGACAGCCTGCCCGAGAGCCTGCCGCTGGGCATCCGCCAGCGCCTGTCGCTGGCCGTGGCAATGGTGCACAAGCCGGAGTTGCTGATCCTGGATGAACCGACTTCCGGCGTGGACCCGATCGCCCGCGACCTGTTCTGGCAACTGATGATCGACCTGGCACGCAAGGATCAGGTCACCATCTTCATCTCCACCCATTTCATGAACGAGGCCCAGCGCTGCGACCGCATCTCGCTCATGCATGCCGGTCGGGTACTGGTGAGCGCAACACCGGATGCCCTTATCCGTGAACGCGGCGCGGCAACGCTGGAGCAGGCCTTCATCGCCTATCTGGAAGAGGCAGCGGGCACGGCCAGCGCGCCGGCCACCGACGCCCGCCAGACGCCGCCCCCGGCGGTGGAGCCGGTGGCGTCCGTGGTATCCCGTCGCAGCCGGTGGCGCACCAGCCTGGGCCGTGCCCTGAGCTACAGCCAGCGCGAAAGCCTGGAGCTGCGACGCGACCCGGTGCGCGCCACGCTGGCCTTGCTGGGGACGGCTATCCTGATGTTCATCATCGGCTATGGCATCAACCTCGATGTGGAAAACCTCACCTATGCCGTGCTGGACCGCGACCAGACCGGCCTGAGCCAGAACTATGCACTGAACCTGTCGGGCTCGCGCTACTTCATCGAGAGGGCGCCCATCAGCGACTACCAGGACCTGGACCGGCGCATGCGCAGTGGCGAGATTTCGCTGGCCATCGAGATACCGCCCGGCTTTGCCCGCGACATCGGGCGCGGTAAGCCGGTCGAGGTCGGGGCCTGGGTGGATGGTGCCATGCCCACACGCGCCGAGACCGTGCGCGGTTATGTGCAGGGCATGCATCAACTGTGGCTGGCCGACATGGCCGTGCACCGTCTGGGACAGACCCTGACCACGCCCGCCACCATCGAAACGCGCTATCGCTACAACCCGGATGTGAAGAGCCTGCCGGCCATGGTGCCGGCCATCATTCCGTTGCTGCTGATGATGATTCCGGCCATGCTCACCGCCTTGTCGGTGGTGCGCGAGAAAGAATTGGGCTCCATCCTCAACCTCTACGTCACGCCGGTCACCCGTACCGAATTCCTGCTGGGCAAGCAGTTGCCCTACCTGCTGCTGGGCATGCTCAACTTCGCCATGCTCACGCTGCTGGCGGTGACGGTATTCGGCGTGCCGGTCAAGGGCAGCCTGTTCACGCTGACCCTGGCGGCGCTGGTGTTCATCATCTGCTCCACCGGTTTCGGGCTGCTGGCATCGACCTTCACCAACAGCCAGATCGCGGCGCTGTTCGTGACCATGATCGGCACCATCATTCCCTGCGTGCAGTTTGCCGGCCTGTTGAACCCGGTGTCCTCGCTGGAGGGCATGGGCGCCCTGATCGGCCAGGTCTATCCGGCCACGCATTTCCTCACCATCAGTCGCGGTGTGTTCAGCAAGGCGCTCGACGTTGGCGACCTGGGCTCGTCCTTCTGGCCGCTGGCGCTGGCCGTACCCGTGATCCTGGGACTGTCGGTGCTGCTGTTGAAGAAACAGGAGCGTTGAGATGCGCCATTCCTGGGCCAACATCTATCGCCTCGGCGTCAAGGAACTGTGGAGCCTGCTGCGCGATCCTGCCATGCTGGTACTCATCGCCTACACCTTTACGCTGTCCATCTACGTGGCCGCCACTGCCATGCCAGAGAGCCTGCATCACGCTGCCATCGCCATCGTCGATAACGACGGCTCGCCGCTGTCGGCACGCATTGCCGCGACCTTCTATCCGCCGCATTTCAAGGTGGCGCGGCTGGTCACGGCGCAAGAGGCCGACGCCGGCCTGGACGACGGCGACTACACCTTCGTATTGGACATTCCCGCCGACTTCCAGCGCGACGTGCTGGCCGGGCGCGCTCCGGCAGTACAACTAAATGTGGACGCCACCCGCATGAGCCAGGCCTTCACCGGCAACAGCTATATCCAGCAGATGATCACCACCGAGGTGACGCAATTCGTGCGCCGCACCGAGGGCAGCGCCAGCACGCCGGTGAACCTGGCCATGCGTATGCGTTTCAATCCCAACCTGGAGCAGTCCTGGTTCGGATCGCTCATGGAGATCATCAACAACGTGACCATGCTTTCCATCATCCTGACCGGCGCCGCACTGATCCGCGAGCGCGAGCACGGCACCATCGAACACCTGCTGGTGATGCCGGTCACGCCTGCCGAGATCATGCTGGCCAAGGTCTGGTCCATGGGACTGGTGGTGGCGCTGGCGGCACTGGCCTCCTTGCTGCTGATCGTGCGCGGTGCGCTGCAGGTGCCGATCGAGGGTTCGGTGGCGCTGTTCATGCTGGCCACCGTCATGCATCTTTTCGCTACCACTTCCATGGGCATCTTCATGGCCACGCTGGCCCGGTCGATGCCGCAGTTCGGCATGCTGACCGTGCTGGTGCTGCTACCGCTGCAATTGCTCTCGGGCGGCTCCACGCCGCGCGAAAGCATGCCGGTACTGGTGCAGGACATCATGCTGGCCGCGCCCACCACGCACTTTGTGGCGGCCGGGCAGGCCATTCTGTATCGGGGTGCCGGGCTGGAGGTGGTATGGCCGCAACTGCTGGCCATCTTCGCCATCGGCGCCCTGTTGTTCACGGCCGCGCTGGGCCGTTTCAGGAAGACCATCAGCCAGATGGCGTGATGGATATTTTCGTTCGCCTGCGGGGCGCCCGTGCGAACACCGACCTCACCGGGGAGTAACCACCATGGACCTGACCAGCCCTTCCGCATTGATACCCGCCATCAGCATCGCGCTGCTCCTGCTCGGCTATGGCATGCGCGCCCGACGCTGGGCGCCCTATTGCATGCTGGCCGGGGCGTTCGGCTTGCTGGGGGTGTTGTTGTATCGGGTGTCGGTGGCGATTGCTTGAGCTTGAAAGAGCGGGGCGCTTGACGCAGTCGGCACCTGCGGCCGCGCCGGATGGTGAGCAATCCGCGGAGTTCTTTGCCGGCAGTCGGATTGCCTCGTCAATGAGGCCGTCCAATGAGGCCGTCAGTGCTGCCGTGCCAGCCCTATCGTGCAAGCAGCGACCCGGTGTTCCGAGAGCGTCTGTTGCACGTCTAAAGCATCATGCGTGCGCGTGATTCTCCGGCTCGACAGACAACCGCATTCCCACGGTCTTGAGCACTGCCAGCAGGGTCTTAAGCGTCGGGTTACCTGTCGGCGATAAAGCGCGATACAGGGACTCCCGGCTGATGCCGGCTTCAGCCGCTACCGCAGCAAGTCCTCCATAAGCTTCCGCTATCGTGCGCAGTGCCAGCAGACCGGCAGCGCGATCTTCCGGATCGTCGAGCGATTCCATTGCAGCCTTCAGATATTCGACGGCCAGTGCGTGGTCAGCGCGCAATTCGGCCAGCTCTCGTTCATGATGAGAGACGGCTGCTTTCAATTTGCTCATTTTTGCCTCCCTTTCCATTCCATCCAGTACTGCCTGGCCAATTTGATGTCTGCTTGCTGTGAACGCTTGTCGCCGCCACATAACAAGATCACGACGGATTTTCCATGCCGACCGAAATAGACCCGATAACCTGCTCCAACATGGATGCGTAGTTCGGCTACCCCGTCGCCCACGGATTCACAGTCTCCGAAGTTGCCAGCTTGCACTTGACGCAATCGTATCCGGATACGTGCCTGTGCCCTCTCGTCCCGCAATCGGGAAAGCCAGTCGGAAACCGGTTCATGCCCGTCGGCGCGTTGATATCGGAGCAGTTCAATCATGTATTGATTGTAGCTTAAAAGCTACAATCGGGCCGGGTCGGAGTATGCCAGATAGTGTCTGATTTTTGTGAGATTTGAATACAAAATCGCCCCCTGCACAACATGCGCAGAGGGCGATATCTCAACAACGCCAGGCCGTGCCTCAGACTTGTGGGCGCAGCCCCGTCACCTTGATCCGCGACTCCAGCGCCTTGCCCTTGCGCGCCCGCTTGCCGATATGCACGCCCAGCGACGCGGCCGAGAGGGCGATTTCCTTGGCTTTGCCGACATTGCCGGTGCCTTCGACCACCACGCCCTTCTGGCTGATGGCTTGTGCGCCGATCAGCTTTTCGTTTTTCTCCAGCTCCATCAGGTTCACGCCACGGCCGCCGGAAGACAGGGTCTTCATCTCGTCCAGGCCAAACACCAGCAGACGGCCATTGCCCGAGACGCAGGCCACGGCGCTGGCGTCGGCAGCGACTGCGCGCGGTGCCAGGGGCAGGGCGCCTTCGTCCAGCGTGAAGAAGCTCTTGCCGCCCTTGACCCGGCCGAACATGTCGGAGGCCTTGGCGATGAAGCCGGCCGCGGCATCCGAGGCCAGCAGCAGCGTGGTGTCGGCCGGGCCGGCGAAGTAGTGCAGGATGCTGCTGCCGCTGGCCAGTTCGATCAGCGTGGTCACCGGCACGCCATCACCGCGTGCATTGGGCAGGGCGCTCACAGCGATGGTGTAGACCCGGCCGTTGGAGCCGAAGGCCAGCAGGTTGTCCACGGTGCGGCATTCGAAGGCGCCGTACAGGCTGTCGCCTGCCTTGAAGGTGAATTGCGTGGCGTCGTGGCCGTGGCCGGTGCGGGCGCGCACCCAGCCCTTCTGCGAGATGATGACGGTGACCGGTTCATCGATCACCTTCTGTTCGAAGGTGGCGCGTTCGGCTTCCTCGATGATGGTGCGACGGGCGTCGCCATAGGTCTTGGCGTCGCCTTCGATTTCCTTGATGACCAGCTTTTTCATCGACGCCGGATTGTCCAGCAGGTCTTGCAGCGAGGTCTTTTCGTTTCGCAGTTCGGCCAGTTCCTGCTGGATCTTGATGGCTTCCAGGCGGGCCAGCTGGCGCAGGCGGATTTCCAGGATATCTTCGGCCTGGCGGTCCGACAGCCTGAAGGCCTCGATCAGGGCCGGCTTGGGTTCGTCGGACTCGCGGATGATCTTGATGACCTTGTCGATGTTCAAGAGCACCGCTTCCCGGCCTTCCAGGATGTGGATGCGGTCGTTGACCTTCTGCATGCGGAATTGCGTGCGGCGGGTCACGGTCTCGAAGCGGAAACTGATCCACTCGCTGAGGATGTCGGTCAGGTTCTTCTGGCGCGGACGGCCATCGCCGCCGATCATCACCAGGTTCAGCGATGCGCTGGTTTCCAGCGAGGTCTGGGCCAGCAGCGTGTTCATGAACTCGGTCTGGTCCTGGTTCTTGGACTTGGGTTCGAACACCAGGCGTACCGGCGCCTCGCGGCCGGACTCGTCGCGCACGGCGTCGAGCAGGCCGAGGAGGGTGGCCTTCTGCGTTTGCTGCTCGGGCGTGAGCGACTTCTTGCCCAGCTTGAGCTTGGGGTTGGTGAGTTCTTCGATCTCTTCCAGCACACGCTGCGAGGACACGCCCGGCGGCAGTTCGGTGATCACCGCCTGCCACTGGCCGCGCGCCAGGTCTTCGATCTTCCAGCGGGCGCGCACCTTGAGGCTGCCCCGGCCGCTCTGGTACATCTCGGCGATGGTCGCGGCCGGGGTGATGATCTGGCCGCCACCGGGGAAGTCCGGGCCGGGGACCAGTTCCATCAGTTCGGCATGGGTGATCTTGGGGTTGCGGATCATCGCCACCGCCGCCTTGGCCACCTCGGTGAGGTTATGCGAAGGGATTTCGGTGGCCATGCCCACGGCGATGCCGGAGGCGCCGTTCAACAGCAGGAAGGGCAGGCGTGCCGGCAGCAGGCGCGGCTCTTCGGTGGACCCGTCGTAGTTGGGCTGGAATTCCACGGTGCCCATGTCGATTTCATCGAGCAGCAGCTTGCTGATGGGCGTCAGGCGCGCTTCGGTGTAGCGCATCGCCGCGGCGCCATCGCCATCGCGCGAACCGAAGTTGCCGTGGCCGTCGATGAGCGGATAGCGCAGCGAGAAATCCTGGGCCATGCGCACCAGCGCGTCGTACACCGACTGGTCGCCGTGCGGGTGCAGCTTGCCCAGCACATCGCCGACCACCGCCGCCGACTTGCGCGGCTTGGCGGCGCTGTTGAGCGAGAGCTCGTTCATCGCGTAGAGGATGCGGCGTTGCACTGGCTTCTGGCCGTCGGCCACGTCGGGCAGGGCGCGGCCCTTGACCACCGAGATCGCGTAATCGAGATAGGCGCGCTCGGCGAAGGTGGACAGCGTCAGCGATTCGCCATCGGGGGCGGCCGGGACTGGGTCAAACAGGGTCGGTTGATCGGTCATGGAACAGTTCTTGTTGTCGTCGTGGTGGACAGGGTTAATCGTTGGCGGTGGCGGGCTCGCGTGGCGGCAGCGTCACCTTGAGGTGGGCCTGGCCGGGGCTGCGCTCGCCGGCAGCCACACGCATCGCGCCGGGCGGGCGATACAGCTCATAGAAGCGCGACACCAGCCGCACATAGCCCTGGGTCTCGGGATAGGGGGGGATCTTGTTGCCGTATTTCTGCACCGTGCCTTCGCCGGCATTGTAGGAAGCGATCGCCAGTTCCACGTGCTGCGGGAACATGCCCATCAGGTCACGCAGGTAGCGTGCGGCCAGGCGGATGTTGATCTTTGGATCGACCAGCTTCTGGTGCAGGCTCTTGCGGCGGTCGCCCTGCAGGCCGTAGCGTTCTGCGGTATCGGGCATGATCTGCATCAGGCCGATGGCGCCCTTGCTGGACACGGCACCGGCATTGAAGCCGGATTCGGCCGTCATGACCGCCTTGAGCAGAGCTGCATCCAGGCCGAACTCGCCGGCCGCTTCGCTGAGCAGGCTGTCGTACTTGCGCGCATCGCGATGCGCGAGCATGGTGCGCACGAAGGGCGGATCGGCTGGTGTGATGGCTTCCTTGCTGCCCGGATGGTTCAGCAGCGAGGCGCTGCTGGCCATGAGCTTGTCGGGGTCGTCCAGGGTCTGGGCATAGAAGTGGACTGCGCCATCGGCGTCGGTGTACCGGTACACGATGGTACGGGGTTTGCGGCTGTTGCCATCCTTGCTGCCGTCCTTGTTGCCCTCGTCCGCTTCCACCCGCATGTGCTGCATGCCATCGGCATCGGTGTAGCGCACCATCTGTTGCGCCTGTGCCGTACC
The DNA here is from genome assembly GCF_015767275.1 of Herbaspirillum sp. AP02. Classification (GTDB taxonomy): domain Bacteria; phylum Pseudomonadota; class Gammaproteobacteria; order Burkholderiales; family Burkholderiaceae_D; genus Herbaspirillum. The sequence continues at coordinate 905,635 of NZ_JADWMY010000001.1, read as the reverse complement.
CGCGCTCGCGCACAGCAGCACCGTCACGCCCAGCAGGGCAGCGCGAACGGTGGGCAACAGGCGGGAGGAGCGGGCGACCATGTCAGATATCGGCTTCGGCTTCGTTGCCGTGCTCTTCGATCCAGGCGCGGCGGGAGGCGGCTTCGCCCTTGCCCATGAGCATGTTGAAACGCTCTTCCGAGGTCTGCACGCCCGGCTCGCCGAAGCCGATCGGCAACAGGCGGCGGGTGTCCGGATTCATGGTGGTTTCCCACAGCTGTTCGGCATTCATCTCGCCCAGGCCTTTGAAGCGGGAAATGCTCCAGGCGCCTTCCTTCAAGCCATCCTTGCGCAGCTTGTCTTCGATGGCTTCCAGTTCGCCATCGTCCAGGGCGTAGAGCTTCTGCACCGGCTTCTTGCCGCGTGCCGGGGCATCCACCCGATACAGCGGCGGGCGCGCCACGCAGATGTTGCCGTTCTCGATCAGCTTGGGGAAGTGGCGGAAGAACAGCGTCAAGAGCAGCACCTGGATGTGCGAGCCGTCCACGTCCGCATCCGAGAGGATGCAGATCTTGCCGTAGCGCAGGCCGGAGAGGTCGGGGCTGTCGTTGATGCCATGCGGATCGACACCGATGGCCACCGCGATGTCGTGGATTTCATTGTTGGCGAAGAGGCGGTCGCGCTCGGTCTCCCAGGCATTCAAGACCTTGCCGCGCAAGGGCAGGATGGCCTGGAATTCCTTGTCGCGGCCCATCTTGGCCGAACCGCCGGCGGAGTCGCCCTCGACCAGGAAGATTTCGTTGCGCGAGACATCCGAGGATTCGCAATCGGTCAGCTTGCCCGGCAGCACGGCCACGCCGGAAGACTTCTTCTTCTCGACCTTCTGCGCCGAACGCAGACGGCTCTGGGCTTGCTTGATGACCAGCTCGGCCAGCTTCTTGCCATACTCGACGTGCTGGTTCAGCCACAGCTCCAGCGCCGGGCGGGAATAGCCGGCCACCAGGCGCACGGCGTCGCGGGAGTTGAGGCGCTCCTTGATCTGACCCTGGAACTGCGGGTCCAGCACCTTGGCAGAAAGCACGAAGGAGACCCGGGCAAACACGTCCTCGGCCAGCAGCTTGACGCCCTTGGGCAGCAGCGAGTGCATCTCGGCGAAGCTCTTCACGGCCGAGAACAGGCCTTCGCGCAGGCCCGATTCATGGGTGCCACCATTGGAGGTGGGGATCAGGTTGACGTAGGACTCGCGCACCACCGCGCCTTCCTCGGTCCAGGCCACCACCCAGGAGGCACCTTCGCCTTCGGCAAAACCTTCGGCATCCTTGCCGGCGAACTGCTCGCCCTCGAACAGCGGGATCAGGGTCTCGCCGCTGCCGCTCTGGGCCAGCTGTTCCATCAGGTAGCCACGCAGGCCCTGGTCGTATTGCCAGCTCTGGCTGTCGCCGCTCCTGGCATTGGTGAAGGTCACCTTCACGCCTGGCAGCAGCACCGCCTTGGAACGCAAGAGGCGTTGCAGCTCGCCCAGCGGAATGGTGGGCGAGTCGAAGTACTTGGCGTCAGGCCAGACCGTGACGCGGGTGCCGGATTTCTTGTCTTCGCGGGTGGCGGGGCGCGACTGGAGCTGCTCGATGACCTCGCCGCCGGAGAAGGCCAGCGTATGCACGCCGCCTTCGCGCCAGACCGTGATTTCGAGGCGCGTGGCCAGGGCATTGGTGACCGACACGCCCACGCCGTGCAGACCACCCGAGAAGGCATAGGCGCCGCCGGAGCCCTTGTCGAACTTGCCACCCGCGTGCAGGCGGGTGAACACGATCTCGACGGTGGGGACCTTTTCTTCCGGGTGCAGACCGACCGGGATGCCGCGGCCGTCATCTTCCACGCTGACGCTGCCGTCGGCGTTCAAGGTGACGATGATGCTCTTGCCGTAGCCGCCCAGCGCTTCGTCGGAGGCGTTGTCGATCACTTCCTGGAGGATGTGCAGCGGGTTCTCGGTGCGGGTGTACATGCCCGGACGCTGCTTGACCGGCTCCAGTCCCTTGAGGACACGGATCGATGATTCACTGTAATCGGACGGGGATGTTTTTTTGGTTGCCATGCAGATGAGTGGTCGTGGCTGATGCCGGAGGGTTGTTCTATCTCTGTTTGCCCAGCGCTGCAGCCCCGTCGCAGGGGCCATCTTGCGCTGCAAAAGCGCATTCTAATGAAAATTCCAGGGATTCGGCGTCCGGGGCGTCGAAATGTTCCCTTCCGGGTAGGACTTGCGCATAACTGCGCTTAAATGCCGCTAAATTTGCATTTAAATGTGGCAACGAAAAAGGCCTGTGCATGCACAGGCCTTGTTGGATTGCAAGTTCGCCGGATTTCAGCGGGCCAGCAAACCCTCCACCGCCAGGGCGATGGACAGCAGCCGCCGGTCCTGGCCACCGGGAGCCGCCAGCGACAGGCCCACCGGTGCGCTGCCTTCGGCATGGCAGGGCAGGGAGACCGCGCAGCCATCGAGGAAGTTGATCAGCGTAGGGTTGCGCAGCATCTTGCCGTTGGCGCCGTAATAGGCGTCGTCGCTGGCCAGCAGCTCGGCAATGCGCGGTGCGACGATGGGGACGGTGGGCATCACCAGCGCATCGTAGCCGGCCAGTTGTGCCTCGACCTCGGCGATCCAGGGGGCGCGCGCGTGCAGCACATCCAGCAGGTCGGCCGCGCTCATGTCCTTGCCGCGCAGGATGCGCGAGACCACGCGCTGGTCGTAGCCGGCGGCGTTTTCGGCAATCAGGGCGCGGTGCCAGGCATAGGCCTCGGCGGCGGTGAAGCCACCCTTGCTGTTGATGGCGGCCAAGTGGTTGAAGGCGGGGACTTCTTCCTCCACCACCACCGCGCCGGCTTGCGTGAGCCGGGACAGGGCGGCACGGTAGGCCTTGGCCACGCTCTCGTCCATGCCATCGAGCACGACATTGGTGGGTGCCAGCAGACGCAGGCCGCGCAGCGGATGGGCAGGCAGCGGGCGATAGGCTTCACCGGCCAGCACGGCGTCCATGATGGCGCAGCACGCCACCGAAGCCGCCAGCGGGCCGATCGAATCCAGGTAGGCCGACAGCGGCAGCACGCCTTCCATGGAGACCCGCGCGGCGGTCGGCTTGAAGCCGGTCAGGCCATTCAGTGCCGAGGGGATGCGCACCGAACCGCCGGTGTCCGAGCCCACGGCGGCAAAGGCCATGCCATCGGTCACCGAGATGGCCGCGCCGGAGGACGAGCCGCCGGGAATGCGACCCCCTTCGACGCCGCGCTCCCACTGGTTTTGCGGGGTGCCGTAGTGCGGATTGATGCCCAGGCCGGAATAGGCGAACTCGGTCATGTTGGTCTTGCCGATGACGATGGCGCCCGCCTTGATCAGCTTCTGCACCACCTCGGCATGGGTCCTGGCGACCGGCTTGCCGCGCAGCACCACGGAGCCGGCCAGGGTGGTTTCACCGGCCACGTCGAACAGGTCCTTGACCGAGACCGGTACGCCTTCCAGCGGCGAGCGGCACAGTCCGGCGGCGCGCAAGGTGTCGGAGGCACGGGCGGCTGCACGCGCCTGGTCGGCATAGACGCTGGTGAAGACGCGCGCGCCTTCGCCGGCCGGGTCGGCGATGCGGGCCAGGGCCTGTTCGGTCAGTTGCAGGGAAGTGATGCGGCCGGCATCAAGGTCGGCGGCCAATTGGGAAAGTGTGCTCGGCATGGTGAAGTAATGAGGTGGTCGGCAGGGGCGTTGCAGCGATAAAGGCGACAAGAATAACAAGGCCAGTCAAGCCGGCAGTATCGCATTGCTTGCCGCATCAGACAAAAATGGCCAGCAAGGCTGGCCACGGGATCAGGCGACTTCGGCCAGCGACTGCGCGACATAGTGATGGCGCAGCGCACGCTGACGGCGTGGATCGTAGAGCTCCATCGTAAAGGAAGCCGCCGCACGGATGCCGCCGATGGCGCCCACCGTGCCGCAGGTCATGCCGCAGCCCTCGGGCAGGGTCGCGCTGCCGTCGGTGAAGCGGGCGATCAGGTCGGACGGGGTGCGCAGCGAGGCCAGCGGACCTTCCTGGTACAGCACGGTGGCGCCGTCTTCTTCGATCCAGGAGCGGATCACCAGCTCGTCCCAGTAGTCGGCCACGTCCGACAGCTTCCAGGCGGCAGCGCCTACCGGCTTGACGCAGGCCTGCTTGGAAAAGGCCACGCTATGGGCTTCCAGCTTGCGGTCGGTGTGGTCGGAGGCGATGGAGACATACAGTTCGCCGCCGGCATTGAAGACGAAGGTCTCGACTTCGCCGGAGGAGGCCTCGCCCAGTACCTGCACCTGTTCGGCTTGGGACAGCTGGTTGGCCGAGACGCGGTAGAACAGCGGCACCGCGCTGGGGCGGGAGATGCCCAGGGCTTCCAGTTCTTCGATGTGATGCTCGATGGCCGCCATGTCGCGGCCGGCCCAGCCGGCGATGACCAGCGTGTCGATATCGGCCTGGAGGGGGGATTGGTCGGGGAGGGTAAAGGTCAGCTTCATGATGTCTATCCTGCAGGTGATTCAAGGGTGATGCGCACTGCGCTTGGGGGAGAGGGTTCAGTAGGGTGTCAGTGCTTCCTGACGAACACCACCACCAGGAAACTGGCGAGGAATTCCAGTGCCGCCACGAAGTACAGACCCGAGGACAGCGACCCGGTGCTGGTCTTCAACGCGCCGATCATGTAGGGCGCCACGAAGCCGGCCAGGTTGCCGATGGAGTTGATCAGCGCGATGCCGCCCGCGGCTGCCGTGCCGGCCAGGAAGGCACCGGGAATCGACCAGAACACCGGGAAGGCGGCCAGGATGCCGACCGCGGCCAGTGTCAGCGAGCACAGGGCCAGGGTGGCGTTGCCCAGGGTCATGCCGGTGGCGATCAGGCCGATAGAGGCGATCAGTGTGGCGATGGCACTGTGCATGCGGCGTTCGCCGGTCTTGTCGGAGTGGAAGCCGTTCCAGATCATGGCCAGGGTGCCGGCCACGAAGGGGATGGCCGAGATCAGGCCGATCTGCAGATTACCCTTGACGCCGATTTCCTTGATGATGGACGGCGCCCAGAAGGCGATGGTGGCGTTGCCGCTGACCACGCAGAAGTACACGGCGGCGCAGATCCAGACGCGGTAGTTGCTGCAGGCGTCCTTGAAGGAGAAGTGCTTGCCCGGTGCGCTGTTTTCGGCAGCCAGTACCTGGGTGACGGCGCTTTTCTCGGCATCGCTCAACCACTTTGCGTTGGCGGGTTTTTCCGGCAGCCAGGCCAGCACGGCGAAGCCAGCCAGCAGGGAAGGGATGCCCTCGATGATGAACAGCCACTGCCAGTTCGCCAGGTGACCCACGCCTTCCATGCTGCTCATGATAAGGCCGGCAATCGGACCGCCGACCGCACCGGCGATGGCGAACGAGGTCATGAACAGGCCATTGACGCGGGCGCGGCGCTGCGCCGGGAACCAGTAGGTCAGGTACAGCACCACGCCGGGGAAGAATCCGGCCTCGAAGATGCCCAGCAAAAAGCGCAGGATGTAGAAACTGGTGGGCGTGGTGACGTAGGCCATCGCCATCGAGGCCAGGCCCCACAGGATGGTGATGCGGGCCAGCGTCTTGCGGGCGCCGATCTTTTCCAGCAACAGGTTGCTGGGGACTTCGAACAGGAAGTAGCCGATGAAGAAGATGCCCGCCCCCAGGCCGTAGACGGCTTCCGAGAACTGCAGGTCCTGCAGCATCTGGAGCTTGGCGAAGCCGACGTTGACGCGGTCGATCCAGGCCAGCACGAACAGGAAGACCAGGAACGGGATCAGGCGCCAGGCGATCTTGCGATAGGTGACATCCATGCTGGATGCCGCGCCTGCAGATACCGCCGCCGTGGCGGCGGCGGATGGGGAATAAGACATGAAAACCTCCTCAAGTGGTGCCGGCGTCCGCGTGGCGGCGCCGTGCTGTGTTCGGCATGGGATGGACTGGGTGCAAGGATGGGCAAGCAGGACCGGCCATGCTGTTGTTGTGGCCCGAAGGCACCGGTCTTAAATAAGTATGGGGATGCGGGGCGGGCGCTGTCCAACAAGAAAATCTGAACGGCTTTGATTGAAAAATCTTATGAGCAAAAGCGGGGCGGCGGCTGCTTCAGGATGGTGCTGCACCGCATGCCGTCGCTGTGGATGCTGATCCAGCTGCGGCGCGGTATTGCGCCGGACTCAGTTGAGCGGCGCCGGCAGGCGGGCGATCTCGTGGCCCCAATTGAGTGCGAAGTCGGACGCGGTTTCCTGGGCGATGCGGGCCACGGTTTCGGTCAGGGGATTCTCATGGTCCGAGCGGAAGCAGGCGATCAGTGCCAGGGCCGGGAACTCGGTATCGACCCGCAGCAGGTGCAGGCTTTCTTCGTTGAGTTCGCGCTGGATGATGGCCGGCGGCACGGCAGTGATGCCGAAGCCGTCGGTGGCCAGCCGGATCATGGTGGCCACCGAGGCGATGCAATTGATATGCAGCGTGCGTTCGCTGCGCGCGCTGCCCGAGAACAGGCGCTCGATCACCGCATGCGGGCCGGAATTGCGGGCGAAGCTGATGATCGGAAAGGCCGCCAGGTCGGCCAGCGACAGGGTCTCGCTGCCGATGTCGAGCTTGGGACTGCCGACCCAACGCATGGGGAATTCGCACAGGGCGATATTGCTGACCTGCGGACCGATCACCGGCTCGGCCTGCAGCACCAGATCCAGGTTGCTTTTGCTGAACTGCTCGTGCAGGTGGATGGTGGTATCGCTGACGATCTCGATCTGCAGGCGTGGAAAGGTCTTGTGCAGCCGTCCCAGGAAATCGGGGAACCAGCTATGGACGATGGATTCGATCACGCCGATGCGTATCACGCCGGCATAGACCTCGCGGTCGGACATGTCGTCCTTCATCTCGCGCATGAGCTTGACCATGCGCTCGGCATACACCAGCGCCTTGCTGCCGTCGGCGGTGAGTGCCACCTCGCGCGCGCTGCGATCGAACAGGCGCACGCCGAAGTCCTGTTCGAGCGAGGCGATGCGGCTGGAGACGGCGGCCTGGGTGGTATGCAGGCGTTCGGCGGTGAGCCGGAAATTGCGCAGCCGGGCCAGCCAGACGAAGGTTTCGAGGAAGCGGATATTCATGACGAGCAGGGCGTAGGGAAGAGGCGTATTTTATCGCCAGGGCGTGCCAACTCCCGTTGTCATTTTTGGTGCGCTGCGCAATAAAGCGGTTGCCGTTCGGCGCACATCTGGTGCATTTCGTGGTGCAACTCGCGTGCTTCTGGTGCGTTATATCGATATTCGGAATTTGAAAGTATTTTTTCTTTACTCCGGATTGAAATGAAAATATATTTACATTTTTCGCGCCTGGGCTGGTCGGAGTGACAAGTCCCGCGACATGATAACAATGGGTGAGGCAGCACGTCCGGCAAAAGAAATAAATCAAATAAATGATTTGGATCGTTTGCGGGGATGGGGCAGTTTCTTCAGTGAAGACGGGGTGGCGGACGGTGACACAACAACCGAAGAACATCAGCTTGCAGGGCGCCGGCGCGGTCGCGCAGGCCGTGGGCAAGCTGTATCCGCAGTTGTCCAAGTCGCACCGCAAGACCGCCGACTACGTGCTCGGCAACCCCTTCCGCGCGGCCACCATGACCATCGATGAGCTCTCCGAAGCCGCCGGTATCTCGGTGGCCACCGCCAACCGCTTTGCCCACGCACTGGGCTTTGATGGCTACGCCTCCTTCCGTGCTGCCCTGGTGGCGGACTTCGCCACCACGCTGGCGCCGGTGGAAAAGCTGCGCGACGAAGTACAACGCGCTGCCACCAGTGCCGAGATCATGGCCGCCGCCTTCGACAGCGACATCCACAATATCGATGCCACGCGCCGCATGCTCACGCCCGAGCACTGCGAGCAGGCGGTAGACATGATCCTCGCTGCCGAACGTATCTTCATCACCGGGTTCGGTGCCTCGGCCTACCTGGCCGGCCTGATGGCGCATGCGCTGGAACCCTATGTGCGCACCGTGTCCTCGGTGGCACTGGCCGGTGGGCCTTCGCAGGCGGGCCGGCAGTTCTTCAAGCTCGACAGCCGCGACCTGGTGATCCCGATGGTGTTTCCGCGCTATGCCGCCGATACCGTCTGGCTGACCCAGCGCGCAGTAGAGAAGGGCGCCCGTATCCTGGCCATCACCGATACCCCCGGCTCGCCGCTGGTACCGCTGGCCGATGTCACGATCTATGCCCAGACCGATCGCAAGCTGTCACCCACTTCGGATGCGGCTGCGCTGATCCTGATCCAGGCCCTGTGCGATGCAGTAGCCCACCGCGCCCGGCGCTCGGTGCAGGCCGCTTCGCAGATGGCCGAATTCGTCCTGCCCTGGCTGTACCTGCCGCAACAGCACCAGCGTCCGGCGATGACGCCTGTCGCCAAGCCGGCCAGGGCCGCCGCTCTCAACAAAGGAAAGACCAAAGCATGACCACTCCGGTAATTGCCATCCATGGCGGCGCTGGCACCATCACCCGCGCCTCGTTGAGCGCAGAGGACGAGGCCCGCTATCACCAGGCGCTGGCCGAGATCGTGGCCGCCGGCCAGGCCGTATTGAACGCCGGTGGCTCGGCGCTGGAAGCGGTGACCGAAGCGGTGCGCCTGCTGGAAGACTGTCCGCTGTTCAACGCCGGCCATGGCGCTGTCTATACCAGTGAAGGCCGGCACGAGCTGGATGCCTGCGTCATGAATGGCGCCGACCTGGCTTCCGGCGCGGTGGCCTGTGTCACCCATCTGCGCAACCCGGTGCTGGCCGCCCGCGCCGTGATGGAAAAGAGTGAACACGTGCTGCTGGTCGGCCCCGCAGCCGAAGCCTTTGCCGCCCGCAACGGCGTGGCTACGGTCGCGCCCGACTATTTCCATACCGATGCCCGGCACGAGCAATGGTTGCGCGTGCGCGGTCAGTCGCGGGCCATGCTGGACCATGACGCCTCCTCCTTCGCCTTCGCTGAAAAGACCGCCGCGACTGTTGCCCCTGTTGAGCCTATCGAGCCTATCGAGCCCATCGACCCCGACCACAAGTTCGGCACCGTCGGCGCGGTGGCGCTGGACCAGTTCGGCAACCTGGCTGCGGCCACTTCCACCGGCGGCATCACCAACAAGCAGCCTGGCCGGGTGGGTGATTCACCCATCATCGGTGCCGGCTGCTATGCCAACAACGCCACCGTGGCAGTCTCGGCCACCGGCACCGGTGAGGCCTTCATGCGCACCGTGGCCTGTTACGACATCGGCGCGCGCATGGCCTATGCCGGGCAGTCGCTGGAAGACGCCAGCCGCGCCGTGGTGTTCGATACCTTGCCCAAGGTCGGTGGACGCGGTGGCGTGATCGCCATCGATGCCCAGGGCAACCTGGCCCTGCCGTTCAATACCGAAGGCATGTACCGCGCCTATGGCTGCGGCGAGCTGGCGCCGGTCACCGACATTTACGCAGCACCGGCCTGAGTCGGCCGAGCAGGAGAGAATCAAGATGCAACAGTCACAACGCGTGCTCGATGTCAGCCACCTCAACGTCCGCTTCGCCACTTCCGAGCGGACGGTGGATGCGGTGCGCGACCTGTCCTTCCATGTGGACCAGGGCGAGACCCTGGCCATCGTGGGCGAATCGGGTTCGGGCAAGTCGGTGTCCTCGCTGGCGATCATGCGCCTGATCGAACACGGTGGCGGCAAGATCGTCGGCGGCAGCATGCAGTTCCTGCGCCGCAGCGGCCAGAGGCTTGATCTGGCCCAGGCCGACAATGCCACCATGCGCGGCATCCGGGGCGCCGAGATCGCCATGATCTTCCAGGAACCGATGACCTCGCTGAACCCGGTCTTCACCGTCGGTGAACAGATCGCCGAATCGATCCGCCTGCACCAGGGCATGAGCCGCGCCGCCGCCCAGGCCGAGGCGCTGCGCATGCTGGAGATGGTGCGGATCCCCGAGGCCAGGCGCGTGCTGGGCCGCCATCCGCACCAGTTGTCGGGCGGCATGCGGCAACGCGTGATGATCGCCATGGCCTTGTCCTGCAAGCCTTCGCTGTTGATCGCCGACGAACCGACCACGGCCCTGGACGTGACCATCCAGGCGCAGATCCTGCAGCTGATCCGCTCCCTGCAGGAAGAGATGCACATGGGCGTGATCTTCATCACCCACGACATGGGTGTGGTGGCCGAAGTGGCCGACCGCGTGGTGGTCATGTGCCGTGGCGAGAAGGTGGAAGAAAACGCCGTCGAGCCGCTCTTCGCCGCGCCCAGCCATCCCTATACCCGTTCCCTGCTGGCCGCCGTGCCGCGCCTGGGCTCCATGCGCGGTACCGATATGCCGCTGCGTTTCGGTATCGCGCCACAGGCCGAGGTGCGCCCCGACCTGATCGCCAGCGAGCTGCAGACCCAGCAGGAGATCGCCGCCCAGCGCCAGCCCATCCTCAAGGTGCGCGACCTGACCACCCGCTTCGATGTGAAGAGCGGCATCTTCGGTCGCGTCAAGCAGCGTGTGCATGCGGTGGAAAAGGTCAGCTTCGACCTGTTTGCCGGCGAGACCCTGGCCATCGTCGGTGAATCCGGCTGTGGCAAGTCCACCACCGGTCGCTCGCTGTTGCGCCTGGTCGATATCTCCGGTGGCCGCGTCGAATTCGGTGGCCGCGACCTGGCGCAATTGCCGCGCACCGAGCTGCGCCAGTTGCGGCGCGATATCCAGTTCATCTTCCAGGATCCGTTCGCGTCCCTCGATCCGCGCATGACGGTCGGTTACTCCATCATGGAGCCGATGTTGGTGCACGGCATGAAGGAGGGCGCCCAGGAACGCGTGGATGCACTGCTGACCCGCGTGGGCCTCACGCCGGAACATGGGCAGCGCTATCCGCATGAATTCTCGGGCGGTCAGCGCCAGCGCATCTGCATCGCCCGCGCCCTGGCCCTGAACCCCAAGATCGTCATCGCTGACGAATCGGTGTCGGCGCTGGACGTGTCGATCCAGGCCCAGATCGTCAACCTGATGCTGGACCTGCAGGCCGAGCTGGGCATCTCCTTCATCTTCATCTCGCATGACATGGCCGTGGTGGAGCGCATCAGCCACCGGGTGGCGGTGATGTACCTGGGCCAGATCGTGGAGATCGGCCCGCGTCGCGCGATCTTCGAGAATCCGCAGCATCCCTACACGCGCAAGCTGATGGCGGCCGTGCCGGTGGCCGATCCGACCTTGCGCCAGCCGGGCAAGAAACTGCTGACCGATGAAATTCCCAGCCCGATCCGGCTGGTGGGCGATGAGCCCAAGGTGGAGCCATTGAAGGAAGTGGCTCCCGGGCACTTCGTGGCCCAGCACCGTATTGCCGGCGCTTTCTGAGCGCGGGCGGGTTTCCATGTTGTAAATGCTTCAGTGCAGTAATCCCCACTACGTCGTACCAACCTCGCTTTACTGATCAGGAGAGACTACATGACTACCACAGCAGCCCGGAAGGGAATGAAGATTGCCAAATGGCTCGCCGTCGGCGCCCTGGGCACCACCCTGCAATTTGCAGCGACGCATGCGTTCGCGGCCAAGACCGTGACGCTGGCGGTGTATTCCACCTTCACCACGCTGGACCCCTACGACGCCAACGACACGCTCTCGCTGTCCATGGCCAAGTCCTTCTACCAGGGCCTGTTCGGTTTCGACAAGGACATGAAGCTCATTCCGGTGCTGGCCGAAGGCTACCTGGTGAGCAAGGACGGTCTGGAATACACCATCCGCCTCAAGCAGGGCGTGAAGTTCCAGGACGGTACCGTGTTCAAGGCCGACGCCGTGAAGGCCGTGTTCGACCGCGTCACCAACCCGGACAACAAGTTGAAGCGCTACAACCTCTTCAACCGTATCGCCAAGACCGAAATCCTGAATGACTACACCGTCAAGATCGTGCTCAAGGAGCCGTTCTCGGCCTTCATCAACGTGCTGGCCCACCCGTCGGCGGTGATGATTTCGCCGGCTGCGCTGAAGCAGTACGGCAACAAGGACATCGCCTTCCACCCGGTCGGCACCGGTCCCTTCAAGTTCGTCGAGTGGAAGCAGACCGACTACGTCAAGGTCGAGAAATTCGATGGTTACTGGAAGCCGGGCTACCCCAAGGTTGACGAGATCATCTGGAAGCCGGTGGTCGACAACAACGCCCGCTCGGCCATGATGCAGACCGGCGAGGCGCAATTCACCTATCCGCTGCCCTACGAGCAGGCCGATCTGTTGAAGAGCAAGTCCAACCTGGATGTGGTGGCTGCACCGTCCATCATCCAGCGTTACATGTCGATGAATACCAAGCAGAAGCCCTTCGACAACCCGAAGGTGCGCGAAGCCATCAACTACGCCATCAACAAGCAGGCACTGGTGAAGGTAGCCTTCAACGGCTATGCCTCGCCGATGGAAGGCGTGGTACCGCAGGGCGTGGACTATGCCTTCAAGACCGGTCCCTGGCCCTATGACGTGAAGAAGGCCAAGGCCCTGCTGGCCGAAGCCGGTTATCCAAATGGTTTCGAGACCGAACTGTGGTCGGCCTACACGCACAGCACGGCACTGAAGATCATCCAGTTCCTGCAGCAGCAACTGGCGCAGGTCGGCATCAAGGCCAAGATCCAGGCCCTGGAGTCCGGCCAGCGCGTGGAACGCGTGGAAAGCTGGCAAGATCCGGCCACCGCGCCGGTGCGTCTGCTCTACATCGGCTGGTCGTCCTCGACCGGTGAAGCCGACTGGGCACTGCGTCCGCTGCTGGCTTCCGAAGCCATGCCGCCGCGCCTGTACAACACCGCCTACTACAAGAACGACAAGGTCGACGCCGACATCGCCAAGGCCCTGACCCTGACCGATCGCAAGGAAAAGGAAGCCCTGTACAAGGATGCCCAGCAGGAAATCTGGAAGGATGCACCGTGGGCCTTCCTGGTGACCGAAAAGCTGCTGTACGCGCGCAACAAGAACCTCAAGGGCGTCTATGTGATGCCTGACCAGGCGATTGAATTCGAGAACATCGAACTGACGAAGTAAGCAGGCAGCACCAAGCGGCGGCGCAGCAGGAGCGCGCCGCCGCTTGCATTCTTCGATGGACGCCTGGTCCATCGCGCAACAAGAAGGGTCCGATCCATCGGCGACGAGCGGCCTTATTCAGAGAGCATCATGTTTTCCTTTGTCATCAAACGCCTGTTAGGCCTGATTCCCACGCTGCTGCTGGTGGCGGTCCTGGTATTCCTGTTCGTGCACTTGTTGCCGGGCGATCCGGCACGCCTGGCGGCCGGCCCCGAAGCCGACGACAAGACGGTTGCGCTGGTGCGCGCCGACCTCGGCCTGGACAAGCCCTTGCCCGAGCAGTTCGTGAATTTCTTCGTCAATGCCGCCAAGGGCGACTTCGGCACCTCCATCCGCAGCAAGCGCCCGGTTTCCGAAGAGATCGGCGCGCGCTTCTGGCCGACGCTGTGGCTGACCATCGTGGCCATGATCTGGGCCGTGATCTTCGGCCTGGTCATCGGCATTTCCTCGGCGGTATGGCGCAACAAGTGGCCGGATCGCTTGGGCATGACGCTGGCGGTATCCGGCATTTCCTTCCCGGCCTTCTCGCTGGGCATCCTGCTGATGCAGGTGTTCTCGGTGGAACTGGGCTGGCTGCCCACCGTGGGCGACGACACCTGGCGCCACTACATCCTGCCCTCGATCACGCTGGGCGCAGCGGTGGCGGCGGTGATGGCGCGCTTTACCCGCTCCTCCTTCATCGAGATCCTGCAGGAAGACTTCGTCCGCACCGCCCGCGCCAAGGGCCTGACCGAGACGGTGGTGGTCATCAAGCACTGCCTGCGCAATGCCTTGATTCCGGTGGTGACCATGATGGGCCTGCAGTTCGGCTTCCTGCTGGGTGGCTCGATCCTGGTCGAGGTGGTCTTCAACTGGCCGGGCATGGGACGCCTGCTGGTGGACGCGGTCGAAATGCGTGACTACCCCATCATCCAGGCCGAGATCCTGTTGTTCTCGCTGGAATTCATTTTCATCAACCTGGTGGTGGACGTGCTGTATGCCGTGATCAACCCCAGCATCCGTTTCAAGTGAGGGGAATCATGTCGCTCTCCAATTCGCCTCTGGCAAGCACCTCCGAAACCGGCGCGCCCCTGTCGCCGCCCGATCCCGCCGCGGTCACGGCCTCCGGCCAGAAGATCCGCACTCCGTGGCGCGAATTCTGGCGCAAGTTCAAGAAGCAGCGCCTGGCTGTCTATGCCGGCGTGTTCATCCTGCTGCTGATCCTGGTCGCCATCCTGGCGCCCTGGATCGTGCCGTTCGATGCCGAGAACTTCTTCGACTACGATGCGCTGAACTCGCCACCGACCTGGACCCACTGGTTCGGCGTCGACTCGCTGGGTCGCGACATCTTCAGCCGCATCCTGATGGGCGCACGCATCTCGCTGGCCTCGGGTTTCTTCTCGGTGGCCATCGGTGCCGTGATCGGTACCGTCTTCGGCCTGCTGGCCGGCTACTACGAGGGCTGGTGGGACCGCATCACCATGCGCATCTGCGACGTGCTGTTCGCCTTCCCCGGCATCCTGCTGGCCATCGGCATCGTCGCCATCCTGGGGGGCGGCATGATCAACGTCATCATCTCGGTGTCGGTGTTCAGCATCCCGGCCTTTGCCCGCCTGGTGCGCGGCAATACCCTGCAATTGAAGAACCTGACCTATATCGAGGCTACCCGCAGCATCGGTGCGTCCGATACCACCATCATGTGGAAGCACATCTTCCCCGGCACCATCTCGGCCATCGTGGTGTATTTCACCATGCGCATCGGCACCTCCATCATCACCGCCGCAGGGCTATCCTTCCTCGGCCTGGGTGCGCAATCGCCCACGCCGGAGTGGGGCCTGATGTTGAACGAAGCCCGCGCCGACATGGTGACCTCGCCGCACGTGGCGCTGGTGCCCAGCATCGCCATCTTCCTCACCGTGCTGGCTTTCAACCTGCTGGGCGATGGCCTGCGTGACGCGCTCGATCCCAAGATCGATCAGCGTTGATGGCGCTGGGCCTGCCGCTTGTGACGAGGTCGCCTATGTCGCCCCTGCCGCACATTGGCCGGCTTGCTGCTGGCCCACGTAACAGCATCACCGACGTGGCCGGGGTGACCGTCGGTCATTGCACCCTCGATGACGGCCCGGTGCAGACCGGCGTGACCGTGATTGCGCCGCATGGTGGCAACCTGTTCACCCACCGCTTGCCGGCGGCCGCGGCGGTCATCAACGGCTTCGGCAAGAGTGCCGGACTGGTGCAACTGGAAGAACTGGGCCTGCTGGAGACGCCGATTGCGCTGTCCAATACCTTCGCCGTCGGCACGCTGCTCAACGCCCAGATCGCCCACACCCTGCGCGCCAACCCGCAATGCGGGCGCAGCCTGCCCACGGTCAATCCGTTGGTGCTGGAATGCAATGACGGTTATCTCAACGACCTGCAGGCGATGGCAGTGCAGCCGGCGCATTTCGATGCGGCCCTGCAGGCAGTTTCATCTGAGGTGGCACAAGGTTCGGTGGGCGCCGGGCGCGGCATGTCCAGCTTCGGCCTGAAGGGCGGGATCGGGACGGCTTCCCGCCTGGCGGCGGTCGGCACGGCCGGGCAGGGCTTCACCGTGGGAGCACTGGTGCTGTCCAACTTCGGTCGCCTGTCCGAGCTGATCCTGGCCGGCGATCTGCTGGGTGCGCGCCTGGCCGCCGCAGAGCCGCCGGATGCCGCCCCCGAGAAGGGCTCCATCATCATCCTCCTGGCCACCGATGCGCCGCTGGATGCGCGTCAGTTGAAGCGCCTGGCCGTACGGGCCGGCGCCGGGCTGGCGCGTACCGGATCGGCCTATGGGCACGGCAGCGGCGACATCGCCCTGGCGTTTTCGACCGCGCAGCAGATCGAGGCCGAGGCCGAGTGCGTGCACCTGGCGCTGCTGGCCGATCATCTGCTGGATCCGCTGTTCCATGCCGCTGCCGACAGCGTGGAGCAGGCCATCGTCCATGCGCTCTTTGCCGCCGAGACCGTGTACGGGCGCGACGGCCATGTGCGCGTCAGCCTGCGCGAGCGGCTGGCGGCATTGAACTGAACGACTTACCGTAGCGAGATTTTCATGACTGGCAAACGCGCCAACATTCTGCTTTCCGTCGATATCGAAGGTATCGCCGGGGTTTTCCACGTCGAGCAGACCCGTGCCGGCAACGGCGAATATGAACGCGCCCGGCGCTGGATGACCGAAGAAGCCAACGCCGTCATCCGCGGCGCCCTGGCGGCCGGCGCCACCGGCATCAAGGTCAACGATTCCCATGGCGGCTTCCGCAATCTGCTGCCCGACCTGCTGCATCCTCAGGCCCGCATGGTGCTGGGCAAGCCACGCGTGCTGGGCATGATGGGTGGCGTGGACCAGGAGATCGATGCCGTGATGCTGGTGGGTTACCACTCACGCGCCCAGGGACGCGGCATCCTCGCGCACACCACCAACAGCTTTGCCTTTGCCCGGGTCTGGCTGGGCGGGCAGGAGATGGGCGAGGCCGGTCTCTATGGTGCACTGGCCGCCGAGCACGGCGTACCGGTCATCTTCGGTAGCGGCGACGATGCCTTCATCGAGGAAAACCAGCCTCTGTATCCCCACGCGGTCTTTGCCGAGACCAAGAAGGCCTATGGCGCCAACAGCGGTGATTCGCTGACCCCTCAACAATCTTGCGTGTTGCTGGAGGAGCGCGCCCGGCAGGCGGTGGCCAGCCTGCTGGCGCAACCGGCATCGATGCCGGTACTGCCCCTGCACGGACCGCTGCGGTGTCGCCTGCAGGTGCAGTCCGTGGCGCTGGCCGACCTGTTCAGCCAGTTGCCCATCCTGGAGCGCAGCGACAACGTCACCGTGGAGTTCGATGCCCCCACGGCGGAATATGCGGTGCGCGTGCTCAACAGTTTGTCGGCGATGTCGGCCATGCTGCGCTAGACTTTCTCATTTGGTAGTTTGTTGACTCTCATTTGGGAAGGTTCTAAGATGAGAGAGTGAAACTGACCAAATGAGAGGTTGACTATGGCAACACGATCCGCCGCCGTCCATGCATCCGCTTCCGCGAAAGTGACGCATGGCCTGGGTGCCAGGCCGCATGATTTCGAACGTTTCGCCAGCATGGACCCGATCAGCCAGGGTCGGACTATCCGCGATGGCATGGAGGCCATCATCGCCGAGCGCGTTGCCAAGGAACTGTTGCAGGTTCCCCTGCAGACGCTGCTGGCCGGGCTGGGCCTGCCAAGTTCGACCATTCTGCGCAAGATTTCACGCAAGGAACGCCTCTCGGGGCCTGAATCGGACCGCATCGCACGCGTGCTCTACGTCCGCGAACAGGCAGCCGATGTCTTCGAGGATGAAGCGCTGGCGGCGGAGTGGATGTGTCGTCCCAATGCCACCCTGGGCGGCATGACGCCGCTGGAGGTACTCGATACGCAGCCGGGCTATGACCGGGTCCGCGATATCCTGAGCCGTATCGCCTTCGGGGTGGCGGCTTGAGTGTCACCCGTGTTTACCGGCTCGCCAAGGAAAAACCGGGGGATTATGCGGCCGATGATCTTTCCGGCAATGGCGCGGCCTTGAGTGGCGGTCGCTGGAATCCACGTGGCCTGCGGGTGCTCTATACCTGCTGCAGTGCTTCAACGGCGCTGCTGCAATCCCTGGTCCACATGGCCGGACTGATGCCACGCGCCAACTTCTACCTGATCGTGCTGGAGTTGCCACAGGCCGAGGTGCGCAAGGCCTATGTTCCGGAGCTGCCACCGGACTGGTCCGACATCACCCGCGATCCGGCCAGCACGACGGCCATCGGGAAGCACTGGATCGAGCAGGGGAAGCAGCTTGTCATGAAGGTGCCATCGGTGGTCAGTCCCACTGATTTCAACCTCCTGCTCAATCCCCTGCATCCGCAGATGGCCGGTGTCAGGGTCGTGGAAAAGCAGCTCTTCCAGTTCGACGCCCGGCTATTCGGCTGAAATCTTGCTCCTGGTTTCCCTCGTGGTCACTTCACCTTGCTCTCGATCAGCTTGACCAGCGCATGCACGGTCAGGTTGACCGGTGTGGACAGCCCATGGGTCTGGCCGCGCTGGACGATGAAGCCGTTGAGATGGTCGATTTCGCTGGGCTTGCCGCGTGCCAGGTCCTGCGCGGTCGAGGAGAACTGGGAGGGCATGGTCTCGATGATCTTGCGTACGGCGGTGTCGACGTCGCCGGCCAGGGTCACGCCTTCGGCAGCGGCCACGGCCTTGCATTCGGCCACCAGGTGGGCCATCACCTCCGGCACGCCCACGCCTTCCACCAGCTTGCCGTAGGGTAGTTGCGTGATGGCGGAGAGGGCGTTGTAGGCGCAGTTGATGATCAGCTTCAGCCACAGGGCGCCACGCACGTTGTCGGAAATCTCGGTAGGCACGCCGGCGGCGATCAGGGCATCGGCCGCTGCACGGCTGCGGGCAGCCGGTTCGATCACCAGTTCGCCGCGTCCGTGGTGCTTGACGTGGCCGGGGCCGGCCATTTCGGTAGCGACGTAGACCACCGCCGCCGACACCGGTTGCGGGATCACGGTGCGCAGACGCTCGGCATTGTCGGTACCGTTCTGCAGCGTCAGCACCAGTGTGTCGGCACCCAGGTAGGGACGCAGCTGCGCGCCGGCAGTTTCGGTATCGGGGGACTTGACGCAGAACAGCACCAGCTCGGCACCGGCGACAATGGCGGGATCAGTGCTGGCCTTGACGGGGATGGTCTCATCGAAGGTCTTGGCTTCCAGCCGCAGGCCACGGGTATTGAAGGCCTCCACGTGCTGGGGGCGGCCCACCAGGACCACTTCATGTCCGGCGCGTGCCAGCATCCCGGCGAAATAACAGCCCACTGCTCCCGCGCCCATCACTGCAACTTTCATGCGTGTCTCCCCGCTCGGTAGATTGATGACGAAGCGGAAAGCCTAACACAGCGCCGTCGTCTTTTCAGGCAGGGGCAGCAGTGGTCAGAACGAACGCCGCACCCGCACCGATACATAGGCCGGTGGTTTGGTGGTGGCAGTCGCCCGGGCGCTGTGCAGGCGGTGCAGGGTGATCTGATTGACCTCGGCATGGCTGCCGTCGATGTGATCTCCCATCAGTCGTTGCGCCGCATCGCCATCGCCGGCAGCGATGCAGTCGAGGATGGCGGCATGTTCTTCGTAGGTCGAGTGCAGGCAATCGCCATAGAGGAAATCCAGGCGGCGCACGATGCGGATGCGGTCAGTGAGGCGGTCGAAGGTATCGGCCATCTCCTGATTGCCGGCTGCGCGTACCAGGGTCTGGTGGAACACTTCATCGAGCTGCGCGGCCTTGGGTCCATCCAGTTCGCGGGCCTGCTGCGGCACGCACCAGGAGGCGCGCAGGCCGGCCAGCACGCTCTGGTCGCCGGCCTGGGCGCACAGGCGGTGCACGGCGTGGGTCTCGATGAGCTTGCGCATTTCATAGAGGTCGGAAAAGCGCTTGAAATCGATCGGCACGATCTCCCAGCCACCGCGCACGTAGCCCTGCATCAGGCCATCGTTCTGCAGGCGCTGCAGGGCTTGCCGTACCGGCGTACGGGAGACCTTGAAGTAGGCGGCGATTTCGGTCTCGGTGATCTGGTCGCCGGGCAGCAGCCGCATGTCGAAGATGTCCTGCCGTAGCTGGGCATAGACATACTCGGGCAGGGAGCCGCTGCGCACCAGGGCATCGTCGCCGTCGGGCTCGGCCACGTCGATGGCCTCGGCCGACAGCGGCATGGGGGAGGGGGCAGCCACGCTCTTCACGATGGTCGCATCCTCACCAGGCCGCCACGCAGCCATCGGTACGCGGTTCGGTACCGCCGCACAGGACGCCTTCGTCATTGCGCCAGATGATCTGGCCACGGCCGAAGCCCAACTGGTTGCCCGACCAAGAAACCTCGTGACCAAGCCCGCCCAGGCCGCGGAACAGGTGTTCGGCGGTGCTGTGTTCGATGGAGACCTTGTTGCCCTTTTCCCATTCCCAGCGCGGCGCGTCCAGCGATGCCTGCGGGTTGAGGCCGAAGTCCACCGTGTTCATCACCATCTGCACGTGGCCCTGGGGCTGCATGAAGCCGCCCATCACGCCGAAGGGGCCGACCGCCTGGCCGTTGCGCGTCATGAAGCCGGGGATGATGGTGTGATACGGGCGCTTGCCCGGCGCCAGCACGTTGGGATGGCCGGCTTCCAGGGTGAAGTTGTTGCCTCGGTTGTGCAGGGCGATGCCGGTACCCGGCACGACCAGGCCGGAGCCAAAGCCCATGTAGTTGCTCTGGATGAAGGACACCATGTTGCCCTCGGCGTCGGCGGTGCACAGGTAGACCGTGCCACCGCGTGACGGGTCGCCGGCCACCGGCAGGGTGGCGCGTTCGCCGATGAGTTTGCGGCGCTCGTCGGCATAGGCGTCGGAGAGCAACTGCTCCACCGTCACCTTCATGTGGGCCGGGTCGGCGATGTGCGCCAGGCCATCGGCGTAGGCCAGCTTGATGGCTTCGATCTGGCGGTGGTAGGTGGCCAGGGTGTCGCGCTCGGAGAAGTCGTAGGTCTTCAGCAGGTTCAGCGCCATCAGGGCCACCATGCCGTGGCCATTGGGCGGGATTTCCCAGACGTCGTAGCCGCGATAGTTCACGCCGATGGGGTCCACCCATTCCGGCTGGAAGGCGGCCAGGTCGGAGGCTTGCATGTAGCCGCCGGCTTGCTGGATGAAGGCGGCGATCCGGCCAGCCAGTTCACCGCGATAGAAACCTTCGGCGCCGTCCTCGGCGATGGATTGCAGGGTTGCGGCATGGCCGGCGGAGCGCCATAGCTGGCCGGCTTGCGGCGCCTTGCCATCGATGCAGAAGGTGTCGAACCAGGACTGGAAATGGGCGTCCTTGAATTCGCGCTGGAAGTTCTGTTGTGCCACCTGCCAGGCGTGCGCCACCATCGGCGAGACCGGGAATCCTTCTTGCGCCAGGGTGATGGCGCCGGCCATCGAATCGGTGAGGGCCAGCTTGCCGAAGCGCTTGGCCATGGCGGCCCAGGCGCTGGGCGTGCCGGGTACCGTCACCGGCAGGGCGCCGTATTTGGGGACTTCCTTCAGGCCGGCGCCGGTGAGCTTGTCGGCCGAGATCGATTGCGGTGCCGGGCCGCTGGCGTTGAGGCCATGCAGCTTGCCGCCATGCCAGACCAGGGCAAAGGCATCGCCGCCGATGCCGTTGGCGGTCGGCTCCACCACCGTCAGCGCGGCGGCCGCGGCGATGGCAGCGTCGATGGCATTGCCGCCACGCTGCAGGACTTCCAGCCCGGCTTGCGCGGCCAGCGGCTGCGAGGTGGCGACCATGCCGCGCCGGGCATAGACGGCGCTGCGGCGCGAGAGGTAGGGATAGTGGTTGCTGCTGAAGTCGGGGAAGGCGGGCATGGCGGTCTCTCGTTCTTGGGTCAGGTTCGTATTTTAGCGATACAGGTGGCAGGCCACGGTATGGGTGGGGCTGAGCTTGATCGGGGTCGGCGCTTCGCGCTGGCAGACATCCATGCAGGACGGGCAGCGTGGATGGAAGTGGCAGCCGGCGGGCGGCGCGGCCGGATTGGGGATGCTTCCCTGCAGTACGATGCGCTGGCGCTGCTCGCGGGGGTGTTCACGCGGGATGGCCGAGAGCAGGGCTTGGGTATAGGGGTGGCTGGGCCGGGCGTAGATGTCTTCGCGCGCGCCCAGCTCCACCATGCGGCCCAGGTACATGACGCCGATGGTGTCGCTCACATGCCGGATCACGGCCAGGTCGTGGGAGACGAAGAGATAGGTCAGTCCCAGTTCCTGCTGCAGTTCACGCAGCAGGTTGAGGATCTGGGCCTGGATCGAGACATCCAGTGCCGAGACGGCTTCGTCGGCCACCACCAGCCTGGGGCGGGTGATGATGGCGCGGGCGATGCCCACGCGCTGCCGCTGACCGCCGGAGAATTCGTGCGGATGGCGCGCCGCATAGGCGGGGTTCAGACCCACCATGTCCAGTGCCTCGGCTACCTTGCGCTTGCGGGTGGCGCGGTCGTGCAGGCCATGCACGATGAGTGGTTCTTCCAGCACTTCACCGATGCTCATGCGCGGGTTCAGCGAGGCGTAGGGGTCCTGGAACACCATCTGCATGTGGCGGCGCATGGCGCGCAAGGCGGCCTCCGGCAGCAGGGTGATTTCCTGGCCCATGAAGCGCACGCTGCCTTCGGTGGGCTCGATCAGGCGCAGCACGCTGCGTCCGGTGGTGGACTTGCCGCAGCCGGACTCGCCGACCAGGCCCAGGGTCTGGCCTTCGGCAATGCTGAAGGAGACGTCGTCAACGGCCTTGACGGTGGTGCTACCGGCGGCGAAATGTTTTTTCAGTCCGTGGACTTCGAGCAGGGGGGGATTCATCGTCATTAGCCTTGCTTCAATGCGGATACCAGCAACGCACATGATGGCCGTCGCCCAGGTCTTCCAGTGGCGGCATTTCCTGGCGGCAGATGTCCTGCGCGCGGGCGCAGCGGGCGGCGAAGCGGCAGCCGCTCTTGACGGTGCCGGGCGGCGGCACGCTGCCGGGAATGGCGTTCAGGGGCGCGCCGGGCGTGGCGTCCAGCGCCGGGCGGGCGCGCATCAGGGCGTGGGTGTAGGGGTGGGCGGGGCGGTCGAAGAGATCCACCACGCTGCTCTGTTCCACCACCTGCCCGGCATACATCACCACCACCCGTTCGCACATCTCGGCCACCACGCCCAGATCGTGGGTGATCAACAGGATGGAGGTCTGCTGCTCGCGCTTGAGGTCGCGCATCAGGTCCAGGATCTGGGCCTGGATGGTGACGTCCAGGGCGGTGGTGGGTTCGTCGCAGATGAGCAGCTTGGGCTTGCACAGCAGCGCCATGGCGATCATCACGCGCTGGCGCATGCCGCCGGAGAGGCTGTGCGGGTATTCGTCCACCAGTTGCGCGGCCCGTGCCAGGCCCACGCGTTCCAGCATGGCCAGCACGCGGGCATCGATCTCCTGGCGCGCCAGGCCGGTGTGGATACGCAGCATCTCGGCCAGTTGTTCGCCGATGCGGTGCAAGGGGTTCAGGGAAGTCATCGGTTCCTGGAAGATCATGGCGATCTCCTTGCCCCGGATGCCGCGCAGTGTTGCATCGTCGGCCTGCAGCAGGTCGCGCCCGTCGAAACGGATCGCCCCCGACAGGCGGGCCTGGCTGGCCATGGGGAACAGGCGCAGGATGGACAGCGCGGTCACGCTCTTGCCGCAGCCCGATTCTCCCAGCAGGCCGACCGTTTCATCGCTGCCCAGCGAGAAGGAGACGCCATCGACCGGCGCCACGCGCCGGCCGTGGCTCAGGAATTCTATTTTCAGATTGTCGATATCCAGCATGGGTATTCCTTGGCGGCTCGCTTGGTGACTCACTTGGTGATTCATCAGCGGCTCAGTTTTGGATCGAAGACTTCGCGGATGCCGTCGCCCAGCAGGTTGAAGCCCAGCACCACCAGGAAGATCGCCAGACCTGGCCACATGGCCAGCATCGGTGTGGTGTTCAGGTAGCCCTGGGCGATGTGCAGCATGGAGCCCCAGCTCGGATCTTCCGGCTTGGCGCCCAGGCCCAGGTAGGACAGACCGGCTTCGGCGATGATCGCGGTGCCCATGGCGAAGGTGGCCTGGATCACCAGCGGTGCCAGCGAATTGGGCAGGATGTAGCGCCACATGATGCGCAGGTGGCCGGCGCCGATGGAGCGGGCGGCCATCACGTAATCCAGGTTGCGGATGGTCATGGCCTGGCCACGCGCCAGGCGCACGAAGGAAGAGGTGAAGCCGATGCCCACGGCCACCATGGCATTGTAGAAGCCGCCACCCAGCGCGGCCGCCAGTGCCAGCGCCAGGATCAGCGAGGGGAAGGCCTGCAGCGCATCGACCACGCGCATGACGATGGCATCGACCGCGCCACGGTAGTAGCCGCTGATGATGCCGATGGGCACGCCCAGGGAAAACGCCAGCCCCACCGAGATCAGCGCCGCCTGCAGCGAGATGCGCGAGCCGAAGAGCATGCGGGTGTAGATGTCGCGGCCGAGGTCGTCGGTGCCCAGCCAGTGTTCGGCGCTGGGGCCGGCCAGCAGGTTGCCGTAGTCCTGGTCGAAGATCGGGTCGTAGTGCGCCAGCAGTGGCGCGGCCAGCGCCAGCACGATCAGCAGCCCGATGATGAGGGCGCCGATCAGCGCCAGCCGGTTGCCGGCGAAGCGGCGCAGCGTGCGCCAGCGCGGCAGTTCCGGCAGGGCCTGGGGGGGCGTGTTGGAGGAGGAATTCATGGTCGGGTCTGGCGGGGTGGGCGGGATTGGCGGCGCATCGGAATCATCGTGCTCATGGTGCTCATCGTGCTCATCGTGCTCATCGTGCTCATCGTGCTCATCGTGAAATACGCGGATCGATCACGCTGTAGAGCAGGTCCACGCCCAGGTTGACGATCACCACCATGACAGTGGCGGCCAGCACGCCGGCCTGCACGGTCACGTAGTCGCGCTGGAAGATGGCGTCCACGATCATCTTGCCCATGCCGGGAATGCCGAAGATGCTCTCGGTGATCACCAGTCCGCCCAGCATGCCCGAGACCATCAGGCCGCTGGCGGTCAGCACCGGAATCATGGCGTTGCGCAGGGCGTGGCCCAGCACCACCTGCCAGTCGCGCAGGCCCTTGGAAAAGGCGGTGCGGATGTAGTCTTCGTTGAGCACTTCCAGCAGGCTGCTGCGCACCATGCGCATGAGGATGGCCGATTCGCGCAGGCCGGTCACCACCATGGGCATGATCATGGCGATCAGGTTGGCGTGCCAGTCCACGCTCAGTGGCACGAAGCCCGAGGCCGGCAGCCAGCCCAGCTTGACCGCAAAGAGGATGATGAACAGCATGCCCAGCCAGAAGTGCGGCACCGACATGCCGAACAGCGCGATCAGGGTGCCGACGGCATTGGCCCAGCCACGCGGTCGTGCGGCCGAGAGGATGCCGGCCGGCACGGCGATGATCACCGCCACCAGGAAGCTGCCGACGGCCAGTTCGATGGTCACCGGCAGGCGTTGCCACAGGGCTTCGGCCACCGGGGTGTTGTCGATGAAGGAGCGGCCCAGGTCGCCATGCAGCACGGCCCACAGCCAACGCCCGTACTGCACCAGCAGCGGATCATCCAGGCCCAGTTTCAGGCGCAGGGCGGCCGCCGCTTCGGGCGTGGCTTCCATGCCGAGGATGGCGGACACCGGATCGCCCGGTAGCACCGCCAGCAGGGAAAACACCACCATGCTTACCAGCAGCAAGGTGGGGAGGGACAGCAAGAGACGCTTGAGCAGCTTGGGCATGGCTTGTTTTCGAAACGACTTGAGACGACTTGAGACGACTTGAGGCGGCCTGCGATGGCGTGCGACTACTTGGACACGGTGGCAGTGCGGATCACGCCGTCGGGCACGTACTGGAAGCCCTTGACCGACTTGGCGATGCCGAACAGCACGTTGTCGTGCACGGTGTAGATGTAGGGTACCTCCTTGACCAGGATGGCCATGGCCTGGTCGTAGAAGCCCTTGCGCTTGGCCTGGTCGCCTTCCACCCGGGCCTGCTGCAGCAGGTCGTCCACTTCCTTGGCGCCGAAGTGGGAATAGTTCAGCGAGCCATTGGTGGTGACGAAGTCATAGATGTTCTGGTCCGGATCGGGACGTCCGCTCCAGCCCACGAAGAGGCCTTCGAAATTGCCGGCCTTGCCGGCCTCGATCTGGGTGGCCAGTTCGGTCTTTTCCAGCGTGACGCTGATGCCGGCGGGACGCAGCATGCCCTGGATCATCTGACCGACCTGCAATTCATCCGGGGTGGTGGGCAGGGTCAGCTTGAAGCTGAAGCCGCCTTCCTTGCCGGCCGCCTTCAGCAGCGCCTTGGCTCGCGCCACATCGACCTTGGGCGGGACGTCGCTGGGACCGTTGGCGAATTGCGCCTTGGAGAAGGGCGAGTGGCCGGCGGCGACGGCGTTGTTGTAGACCACCTTGGCGATGGCGTTGCGGTCGATCAGGATGTCGACGGCTTCGCGCACTTCCTTCTTGTCGAAGGGAGGCTTGCCGGTATTCATGTAGAAGCCACGGAAGCCCAGCGAGGGCTTGTTGAGCACGGTGTAGCTGGCGTTGGCCGGGACGTTGGTGATTTCCTTGTAGGGGAAGCGATTGGTGATGTCCACCTGGCCGCTGCGCAGGTTGTTGAAGGCCACGTTGACGTCCGGCATGATCTTGTAGACCACCTCGTCCACCTTGGGCAGGCCGGCGCGCCAGTAGTCGGGATTCTTCTTCAGGGTGATGGTGGCACCCTTGAGCCGGCCTTCATAGCTGAAGGGGCCGGTACCGACCGGATGGTTGACGTAGTCGTCGCCGTATTTCTTCACGGCCGCCGGCGAGGACATCATGCCGGCCCGGTCGGTGAGGATGGAGAGGAAGGGCGCGAAGGGCGTGGAGAGATCCAGCTTGATGGTGTGCTCGTCCACCACCGTGATCTTGCTGACGTACTTCAGCTCGTTGCGACGCAGGGAGGTCTTTTCCTGGCCGCGCAGCAGGTTGAATTCCACCGCCTTGGCATCGAAGGGCGTGCCGTCCTGGAACTTGACGCCCTTGCGCAAAAAGAGGGTATAGGTCTTCTGGTCCTCCGAGACCGTCCAGCGCTCGGCCAGCATCGGCACGATCTTGCCTTCGCCATCCAGGTCCACCAGCTTGTCGAAGATGCTCTGGTAGACGATGCGTTCATTGAGCATCGAGGACTGGGTCGGATCGAGCTTGCCGGGATCGGCGTCCAGCGAGATGTTCAGGGTCACTGCCAGGGCCGGCAGGGAACAGGCGGCAAGTACCGCCGAGGACATCGTGGACAACAGGAAACGGGAGACGCGCTGGTTCATTCGGTATTCCTTTCATGGGTCATCACGGACTGATCGCAGCCGGCTTGCGGTTCCTTCATGCGACGTCCGGGCAAGACGCCGGAGAGCATGGCACCGACCATCGCCGCAGCTTAGGCGATGGCGATGTTGAAGGCAAGCACGGATACGTCAATGTATACAACGAAGAAGACATGCATGAAGCATGCCATCCCCCGGCCGCTCGGCGCTGACCTGGCCGCTTTCCAACCAGCGAGAATGCCGCCCGCCCTGGCTGGACGGAATGGATCAGGATAGGGCGACCCCATCTCGTACATGGGGCAGCCTGCCCAATGCCGGTGCGCGCATTGCGGAGTGCAGGAGCGGCGCCACAGGGTGTGGCAGGACGGCGCGGCCAATGACGAATAAAAGAGTTTTCATTAAATCGCTTGCTATTTAATTTTGGCCTCGCTAAACTGCGTCCATGAATTCGAAAACAGACAAACGCAAGACGGCCCCGCTACTGGATGCCCAGTTGTGCTTTGCCCTGTATTCGACGTCGCTGTCGATGAGCAAGCTCTATCGCAAGCTCTTGCGCAACATGGGCATCACCTATTCGCAGTATCTGGTGCTGATGGTGTTGTGGGAGCAGGACCAGTTGACGGTCTCCGAGATTGGCGAGCGCCTGGTGCTGGATTCGGCCACGCTCACGCCCTTGCTCAAGCGCATGGAGGCGCAGGGATTGCTGACCCGCGAACGTGCAGCCAGCGATGAGCGCCAGGTGGTCATTTCCCTGACGCCCGAAGGTGATGCGCTGCGCGAGCAGGCCGTGGAGCTCCCCAGGGAAGTGTTGAGGGCGACCGAGTCCACCGCCGCCGAACTGATGGCGATGAAGGAAGAATTGATGGAGCTGCGTGCCCGCTTGCACAAGAATACGGGCGAGTGAGCGAGAGGGATGTAATGGCCATGCCGACGTCCCTTTTTTAAGGCGAAATAAGTAGTGCGCTATATGATAGCGTGGCGAGTTGATTGCATTGGCAGTCTCGGTGGCGATCGATAGTGAGCAAGGTCAATGTCGCTCAGGTTTGCAGGCCGCGCTGTT
Organism: Herbaspirillum sp. AP02; assembly: GCF_015767275.1. Lineage (GTDB taxonomy): Bacteria > Pseudomonadota > Gammaproteobacteria > Burkholderiales > Burkholderiaceae_D > Herbaspirillum. The sequence continues at coordinate 877,678 of NZ_JADWMY010000001.1, read as the reverse complement.
ATACGCAGAGCCAATAGTTTTAATAAGTAGTTTGCTATTTAATAGTGATTTAGTTGTGTGCTTTCCATGCAGTTTTCGACCCTTGGGGTCAGTGTTTCGAAGTAGCTGGTTGTTGTTCCCTTGTTGAAATTTCCCGGTGCAGATGCACCAATCCGACCATAGAGAAAAGGAAGAAGATCATGAAATCGTTCAAGCAACTCGCCGCCGTCGCCGCCATCGGTCTGGTATTCGGCAACGCCTACGCAGCTGGTGGCGCCGGTGTCGAGCCGACCACCCAGTCCTTCCTGCAGGCCCTGGAAGCGGGCGGTGGCAAGCCCCTGGAACAGCTCTCCCCGAAGGATGCGCGTGCCGTGCTGGTGGGGGCGCAAGCCGGCGTGAAGCTGGAATTGCCCAAGGCGGATGTGTCGGAAAAGACCATCACTGCCGACGGCCAGGAAATCAAGCTGACCATCGTGCGTCCGGCCGGTTCGGCCAAGAAGACGCTGCCGGCCTTCATGTTCTTCCACGGCGGTGGCTGGGTGCTGGGCGACTTCCCGACCCACGAACGCCTGGTGCGTGACCTGGTGGCCAACTCCGGTGCCGTGGCCGTCTTCGTGAACTACACTCCGTCGCCGGAAGCCGGTTATGGTGTGGCGATCAACCAGGCCTACGCCGCCACCAAGTGGGTGGCCGCACATGGCAAGGAAATCAACGTCGATGGCAAGCGCCTGGCGGTGGCTGGCAACAGCGTCGGCGGCAACATGGCCGCCGTCGTGGCCCTGATGGCCAAGGACAAGGGTGGCCCCGCACTGCGTTCGGAAGTGCTGATGTGGCCGGTGACCGATGCCAACTTCGAGACCGGTTCCTACAACCAGTTTGCTGATGGCTACTTCCTCACCAAGAACATGATGAAGTGGTTCTGGGACAGCTACACCACCGACGCCGCCAAGCGCAAGGAAATCTACGCTTCGCCGCTCAACGCTTCCCAGGCTGAGTTGAGCGGCCTGCCGCCGACCCTGATCCAGACCGCCGAAAACGACGTGCTGCGTGACGAAGGCGAAGCCTACGGTCGCAAGCTGCAAGCCGCCGGCGTGGCCGTGACCAGCGTGCGCTACAACGGCATGATCCACGACTTCGGCCTGCTGAACGTGCTGGCCAAGGTGCCTGCCGTGCAGACCGCAATGCGTCAGGCTGGCGAGGAACTGAAGTTCCGCCTGAAGTAATCGCCTGACCAGAAGTGCCGGATCGCTGCTTAGGCCGCGGCCAGCTTCAGGCACAACGCCCCCGAACGACAGCGTCGTCCGGGGGCGTTGTGTTTTCCGTCGCCGTCGCGTTCAGCGCGGCATCAGGGGCTCAGGACTTCAGGCCAGGACCTTGGTCAGCCAGGTGCCGATATCGGCCACTTCTTCGCCGCACACCGAATGCTGCATGGGGTAGTCATGCCATTCGACCTTGTGCCCCAGTTGCGTGAGCAGATCGCGTGACTTCACGGCGCGTTCCAGCACCACCACCGGGTCCATGGTGCCGTGCGCCATGAAGATCGGCGTGTCGTGGTTGGCGCCGTGGCGTTCGGCCTCGATGGTGGCTGCCAGCGGCAGGTAGCCAGACAGGCACATCAGGCCGGCCAGTCGCTCCGGATGGCGCAGGCCGGCCTGCAGGGTCATGGCACAGCCTTGCGAGAAACCGGCCAGCACGATGCGCTCGACCGGGATGCCGCGCGCCTTTTCGTTGGCGATCAGCGCTTCGATGGCGGCCTGCGAGGCACGCAGGCCGGGTTCGTCTTCGCGGCGTACCAGGTCGGGGGCGTAGATGTCGTACCAGGCGCGCATCACGTAGCCGCCGTTGATGGTCACCGGCATGGTGGGCGCGGTGGGGAAGATGAAGCGGATCGGCGGGCAGCCGGAGAGGTCCAGCTCGCGCACGATGGGCACGAAGTCCGAACCGTCGGCGCCCAGGCCGTGCAGCCAGATGACGGCGGCGGTGGGGTTGGGGGCGGTTTCGATCTGTATCGTTTCGAGTTGAGCGGCCATGGGCGAGATTTCCTGATTGCTTGTGAGTTGAAGATTGGCGCTTGACGGCCGAGAGCAGGCGGCGGATTTGTGTCTGCCGCCAGGGCGGCGCACAATACGGTGTTGTCCGTCGTCCAGTGTCGCTGCGAGCCAGTCATATTGCGATGGGCTCACATCATACGATGAACACCGCGCAAATGCTGCCGCGCCGAACGAGGATGCTTCCATGAATTGCCGACCATTGATCCGCCATCTGCTGGCCACCTGCGCCGCGTTGCTGATGCTGACCCCCATGCCCAGCCACGCCGAGGCCGAGGGACGGCTGTTCCAGCCCGTGGGCGAAAACCTGATGATCGCGCCGCCGCCAGGTTGGCGGCTGGCCTACATGAATGGCGACCCCGAGGGGGATTACATGGTCGACTTCCTGCCGGCCAACGAGGCGCACGATTCCTGGCGCGAGGGTTATATGGGGGTGCAGCGCCGCAGCTTTCCCGATGCCGGCCTGCTGGCCAACATCCGGGCACGCAATCTGAGCGTGCCGCAGGTGGCCCTGAGCGAGGTGATGCAGGGTGCCCAGCGCAATTGTCCGGGGCGCTTCGTGCCGATGTCGCAGAAGGATGGCAGCACCAACAATATCCCGCTGTCGGTCAGCGGTGGCTTCTGTGACCGCGTCGGTCCCTCGGCCCCCTATGGCGAGGGCACGGTGTTGGCGGTCTATCAGGGCAAGGAGCGGCTGTTCGTGGTGCAGTTCAGCTGGCGGCCGCCGACCGAGAACGCACTGAAGCAATACCCTTACCGGATCAGCCCGGCGGGCCTGCAGCAGTTCCTGGATCTGTTGAATGCGGCCACGCTGTGTGGCGGGCCGGATGAGGGAAAGTGCCCGAACTAGCGCTCAGGCGGGCTTGACCGCCGGCCGGATTGCCGACTTGGGACGGAAGGCCTTGCAGACGGTTTCGTCGGTCTCGACGTACGGGCCGCCGATGAGGTCGATGCAGTAGGGGATGGCGGCGAAGATGCCCGGCACCTTGACCTTGCCATCGGCATCCTTCAGGCCTTCCAGTGTTTCGCGGATGGACTTGGGCTGGCCCGGCAGGTTCAGCACCAGCGCGGCGTGGCGCTCGGTCTCGCGGATCACCGCTACCTGGCGCGAGAGGATGGCCGTCGGCACGAACTGCAGGCTGATCTGCCGCATCTGTTCGCCGAAGCCCGGCATTTCCTTGGTGCCGATGGCCAGCGTGGCTTCGGGCGTGACATCGCGCCGCGAGGGGCCGGTGCCGCCGGTGGTGAGCACCAGGTCACAGGCGCTGACATCGACCAGCTCCATCAGCGTCTGTTCGATCTGGGCCCGTTCGTCCGGGATCAGGCGGGTTTCGATCTGGAACGGGGTGGTCAGCGCGCTGCCCAGCCATTCCTGCAGGGCCGGGATGCCCTGGTCCTGGTAGACCCCACCGGAGGCGCGATCCGAAATCGAGACCAGCCCGACCCGCAGGACCTCGCCCTTGCCGGCTTCAACGCTCATCGTCGTCCTGTTCATCCGCTTCCTCGACCGCCTCGCCCTTGGCCAGGGCGGCCTGGGTCTGCAACTGCTTGAGGATCTGGAAGATTTCGCGGTAGGCCTTGGGTGGCTTGTGCTCGGCCTGCTCCTTGCGGGCATTGCGGATGAGCGTGCGCATGTGCTGCACGTCGACCTCGGGATGGCGGTCCAGCAGTTCGGTCAGCGCCTGGTCGTCGGCCAGCAGCTTTTCGCGGCGGCGTTCGAGGGCGTGCATGGCGGCGGTTTCCGCCTTGGAGGCGCCGTGCCAGCTGTCGATGGTCTTCTGGATGATGGCCAGTTCATCGGCTTCCAGCGTGCGCATTTTCTTGCCTACGTACTGCATCTGGCGGCGTCGGCCTTCGTGGTCCTTGATCTGCTGGCATTCGAGGATGGCGTCACGCACGTCTTCGGGCATGGGGACGCGCTTGACGCGGTCGCGCGGTTCGGCGACCAGGGATTCGCCCAGTTTTTGCAGGGCATCCATCTCGCGCTTGAGTTGGGACTTGGAGGGGCGGTCGTATTCCTGTTCGAATTCGCTGGATTGGAATCCGACAGCACCGCGGTTGGCATTGGGCATATCGTGACTTCGAGAAATAAAGCTTAACGACTGCTATGATAACCGTTTTACCCGCATTTCAGAGAAAACAGGCTCATGAGCGATACCCCATTTACGCACAGTCAGGATCAGTTGAAGCAGTTGGCGCAGGATGTCCTGCGTTATGCCCGTGACAAGGGCGCCTCGGATGCCGCCGTCGATATCAGCGAAGGCAGTGGCCTGTCGGTAGCGGTGCGCAAGGGCAAGATCGAAACCATCGAGCAGAACAAGGACAAGGGCATCGGCGTGACGGTGTTCCTCGGAGAAGGCCGCCAGGTGCGGCGCGGCAACGCCAGCACCTCGGATTTCTCGCAGCAGGCCTTGCAGGAAACGGTGGAAGCGGCCTACAACATCGCCCGCTTTACCTCCATCGATGATTGCGCCGGCCTGCCCGAGGCCGAGATGCTGGAAATGGCACCGCGCGACCTGAAACTGTTTTCGCCGTGGAATATTTCCACTGAAGAAGCTGTGGCATTGGCCCAACGCTGCGAATCGGCAGCCCTGGAGACCGACCCCCGCATCAGCAACAGCGAAGGCGCCGGTGTCTACGTGCAACACTCGCATTTCATCGCGGCCAACAGCCGTGGCTTCATGGGCGGCTACCCGTTCTCGCGCCATACCATCTCGGTGGCGCCGATCGCCGGCAAGGGCGCGGGCATGCAGCGCGACGACTGGTATTCCTCCAAGCGCGATCCGAAGCTGCTGGCCAAGCCTGAAGCCATCGGCCGCTATGCCGCCGAGCGCGCGCTGGCGCGCCTGAATGCGCGCAAGCTGAGCACCCGCAAGTGCCCGGTGCTGTTCGAGGCACCGCTGGCGGCCGGTTTGCTGGGCGCCTTCGTACAGGCGGTCTCGGGCGGTGCGCTGTACCGCAAGTCGACCTTCCTGCTGGATTCGCTGGGCCAGCAGGTCTTCCCCGAGCACATCCAGATCCTGGAAGATCCGCACGTGATCGGCGCCGTCGGCTCCGCCCCCTTCGATGAAGAAGGCGTGCGCACCGTCAAGCGCGAGGTGGTCAAGGATGGCGTGGTGCAGGGCTATTTCCTGTCCACCTATTCGGCCCGCAAGCTGGGTATGCAGACCACCGGCAACTCCGGTGGATCGCACAACCTGACGCTGCGCTCGGGTCTGACCACCAAGGCCGATACCTTCAAGGGCATGTTGAAGAAGATGGGCAGCGGCCTGCTGGTGACCGAACTGATGGGGCAGGGCGTGAACTACGTCACCGGCGATTATTCGCGTGGCGCCTCCGGTTACTGGGTCGAGAATGGCGTGATCCAGTACCCGGTGGAGGAGATCACCATCGCCGGCAACATGAAGGAGATGCTGCGCCAGATCGTCGCCGTGGGGAATGACACGCTGGTGCGCGGGACCAAGGAGACCGGTTCCATCCTGCTGGAAAACATGACCATCGCTGGCGACTGAGTCCGGTGCAGGCCGCAGCGTCCTCCGGGGCGTTGCGGCGCCACAGCTGCAGCCGCCCTGACCGCGCCAGGCCCGGGACGACATCCACCTCCGGCATGGCGATCTGCCAGGCCGTTCAGGTGGCTGGCCGGGCGATCTGAGGCCACGCCATAGCGAGGGCGCCGGCAAGCCGCCCGCTGCGGCGCTAGAATGGCGGATTGGCGCACTTGCGCAACTTCCGGATTGCATCCCTCGCCATATGGCCCAACACACCGCCGCCGCCCATTCCAGCGGCCAAGTCCTGCCGTTCCGCGAATCCTTGCTGGCCACGCTCGGCATCTGCTTCGTCATCATGCTGGTCGCCCTGGACCAGACCATTGTCGGTACCGCGCTGCCCACCATCGTGGCTGAACTCAAGGGCTTCGAGCTCTACGCCTGGGTAGCTACGGCCTACCTGCTGACCTCGGTGATCACCGTGCCCATCTTCGGGCGGCTGGGCGATTACTTCGGTCGCAAGCCCTTCGTGATTGCTTCCATTGTCGTCTTCGTCGGTGCCTCGGCACTGTGCGGCATGGCCGACAGCATGCTGTTCCTGGTGCTGGCGCGCGGCCTGCAGGGCATCGGTGGGGGCATGCTGGTGGGGACCTGCTTCGCGTCCATCGCCGACCTGTTTCCCGATCCGCGCGTGCGGCTGCGCTGGCAGATCATCCTGTCGGCCTCGTTCGGCATTGCTACCGCCGTGGGGCCATCGCTGGGCGGTTTTCTCACGCAGGGGCTGGGCTGGCGCTGGGTGTTCTATTGCAACCTGCCCATCGGCGTGATCTCGTTGTTCTTCGTCTGGCGCTTCGTGCCGCATATCCGGCACATGCAGCATGCCGGCAAGATGCGGCTGGACTGGCCGGGCGCATTGCTGATCTCGTTGTCGCTGGGTAGCCTGCAATTGCTGGTGGAACTGCTGCCCAAGCGCGGCATCACCGGCGGCATGCTGGCCCTGCTGCTGCTCTCGGTGGCAGCCTTCTATGCCTTGTGGAAGTGGGAGCAGCGCGCCGCGCAACCCATCCTGCCTTTCGAGATGCTGCGCGACCGGGCGCTGGCCAGCCTGTTCCTGTTGTCGGTGCTGGCCGGCTTTGCCATGTTCTCGCTACTGATGTATGCGCCCTTGCTATTCCAGGGCGGTTTCGGCCTGAGCCCGCGGGAAGCGGGGCTGCTGATCACGCCGCTGGTGGCCTGCATCACCGTGGCCAGCATCGTCAACGGTCGCATCATCACCCGCATCCCCAACCCCAACCTGATGATGAACCTGGGCTTCGCCCTGATCGCCGCCGCTTGCCTGGGGGTGGTGCTGTGCGACCGCAATACCGGCAACGGCTTCCTGCTGGCGGTGATGCTGGCCGGCGGTTTCGGGCTGGGGCTGGTCTTGCCCAACCTGACGGTGTTCGCCCAGCAGGCTGCGGCCCGCGAGCACCTGGGTATTGCCACCGCCTTGCTGCAGTCCCTGCGCATGATCGGCGGGATGCTGGGGACCGCCATCACCGGCACGCTGGTCAGCCAGATGTATGGTGCCGGCGTGCAGAAGGCGCTGGAGGGCGATCATGCCGCCCAATGGCTCAAGGATTTCAGCGACCCGGAAGTGCTGGTCAACCACGACATCCAGTCGGTGCTGCTGGCCCAGCTGATGCAGGCCGGCCACAATGGCTCGGCCTTGCTGGATGCGGCCCGTGACGCGCTGGTCGGGGCCATCCATATGGGCATCGCCATTGCCATCGTGGCCGCGCTGGTGGGCTTGTGGATGGTGCGGCGGGTGCCACCGATCCGCTTCGATCAGGACAAGAAAGTGGAGCCTGTCATGTCGGAGTGATCCTCCCGGCGAAATGAACAACGGACTGCAATGTGAGTTGCAGTCCGTTTTTTCTTGCCCATCCAGATCGGTCGATGGGCTTATTCGGCCTTCTTCACCACTGCATAACGTTCTAGCGTGCGCTCGCGCGCCTGGGCGTGGTCCACGATGGGGCGCGGATAGTTCTGGCCCAGCGTCACGCCCGCGTCCATGCGCTCGTCCGGCGTGGCCGTCCATGGTGCGTGGATGCGCTTGTCGGACAGCTTGGCCAGTTGCGGCAGGTAGCGCCGGATGAACTTGCCGTCGGGGTCGAACTTCTCCGACTGCGTGACCGGGTTGAAGATGCGGAAATAGGGTTGGGCATCGCAACCCGAGGAAGAGGCCCATTGCCAGCCGCCATTGTTGGCGGACAGGTCGAAGTCATTGAGGTGGATGGCGAAATAGCGCTCGCCCCGGCGCCAGTCGATGCCCAGGTCCTTGGTCAGGAAGCTGGCCACCACCATGCGCAGGCGATTGTGCATGTAGCCGGTCTGGTTGATCTGGGCCATGGCCGCGTCCACCAGCGGGTAGCCGGTGCGGCCCTCGCACCAGGCGGCGAACAATTCATCGGCATGCGGGCCCTGTTCCCAGCGGATGGCGTCGTACTCTGGCTTGAAGGCTTTTTCAGTCACACGCGGATGATGGTGAAGGATCATGAAGTAGAAATCGCGCCAGGTCAGCTCCGACAGCCATACCGCGGCCCCGGCCGCACCCTGGCCGGCGTGCATGGCCTGCATCGCCGTGCGCGCCAGGGTACGGATGGACACCGTGCCGAAGCGCAGGTGGACCGACAGGTAGGACGGCCCCTTCACCGCCGGGAAATCACGCGCCGTGCCGTAGGCGCCGATGCGGCCGAGGAAGTCATCCAGCAGCGCCTGGCCGCCGGACATGCCGGTGGGGATCTTCAGTTCCTGCAGATTGCTGGGCGCAAAGCCGAGTTGCTCGTGGCTGGGCAGGGCGTGGGCCAGCCTGGCGGGCGGCCTGGCCAGCGCTTTGAGGTATTTTTCCACCGGATAGGGTTTGAGGTAGAAATCGCCACCGGCGGCGGCCAGCTTGGCCATCCAGGCGTTCTTGTAGGGCGTGAAGACCGAGAAGGGCTTGGCCGACTGGGTCAGCACTTCCTCTTTCTCGAAGATGACCTGATCCTTGTAGCTCAGCAGCTGCGTTCCTTGTTGCTTCAGTTGTCGTGCCACCCACTGGTCACGCGCGATGGCCGCCGGTTCATAGTCGGCATTGGTGAAGACCGCCTGCACCTTCAGTTCGGCCGCCAGCTCGGTAATGCGCTGCGCCGCTGCGCCATGCAGCACGATCAGGCCGCCACCGGCCTCGCGCAAGGCGGCATCCAGTTCAGCCACGCTGGCCAGCAGGAAGTCGATGCGGCGGTCGCGGGTGACGCCTTCGGCCTTGAGGGCGTCCAGGATGTCGGTATCGAAGACGAATGCGCACCAGACCTTGGCGCTCTGAGAGAGCGCATGGTACAGGGCGGCGTGGTCGGTGTGACGCAGGTCGCGGCGGAACCAGACCAGGGAATTCTCGAAGTGGGGCATTGCGTTTGCAGGTTGGGGTTGCTCAGGATCGCGTTCGGAAAGAAAAGCTCGCTTTCCGATGCTGGCTACTGATTGGTAGCGTCTGTCCCGGATGATAAAAGATTTCTGCCGATTTGACGCGAAGCATCTCAAGTGCGACATCAGCTGACCGATAATGACTCATCCGTATGAGGATGCGAGTGCGGGCAGCGGCGCAGGTGCAATGGCTGCGTCTCACACAATGGGAGATGGGGAAGCAATGAAGAATATGACAATTGGTGTCCGTCTGGGGTTGGCATTTGCGGCGGTTCTGGTGTTGATGGCAATGATTACCGGCATCGGCGTCTGGCGCCTGCAGGCCGTAAGCAAACTCAACGACATGATGGTCAACGATGCGCTGGTCAAGGAGCGGCTGGTCAACACCTTCTACAAGTCCATCGAAATCAACATCGGGCGCATCGTGGCGGCGGCCAAGAATGCGGACCCCGAGCAGCAGAAGTTCTACAAGCAGGAAATCGGTGCCACCATCAGCAAGAACAATGAGCTGGTCAAGCGCATGGAAGAGCTGATCACCGACGATGCCGGTCGGGCCGGTCTGAACGAGATCAACGAGCGGCGCAAGGTGGTGCTGGCGGCCAATGCCGCCGTCTTCAAGGAAAAGGATGCCGGCAACGAGGAAGCCGCGCGCAAGGCGGTTGACGAACAGCTGTTGCCCAGCACGCGGGTCTACCTGGCCGCCATCGAAAAGCTGGCGAACCTGCAGACCGAGCGCATCCAGAGCCTGACGGTGGAGATCGACGGCCTGTTCCGGACGGCGCGCATCGTGATGATGACGCTGGGGGTGATCGCCATCCTGTTGGGAATCGTGCTGGCGCTGGTCATCACGCGCTCCATCACGACGCCGCTGAACAAGGCGGTCGATGTCGCCAGTCGCGTGGCCAAGGGGCAGCTGGACAACCAGATCGAGGTCAGTCGCGGCGATGAGACCGGGCAACTGATGCGCGCGCTCAAGGAAATGAACGACAACCTGGTGGGCATCGTCAGTCGCGTGCGCCAGGGTACCGACACCATTGCCACGGCCTCTACCGAAATCGCCGACGGCAATCTGGACCTGTCCAATCGCACCGAACAGCAGGCCAGTTCGCTGGAAGAGACTGCCTCGGCGATGGAAGAACTGACCTCCACGGTCAAGCAGAACGCCGACAATGCGCGCCAGGCCAACCAACTGGCGGCGTCTGCGTCCGAGGTGGCGGTGCAGGGCGGCTCGGTGGTGTCGGAGGTGGTGGCGACGATGGGCTCGATCAACGATTCCTCGCGCAAGATCGTGGACATCATCGCAGTGATCGATGGCATCGCTTTCCAGACCAACATCCTGGCCTTGAACGCCGCGGTGGAAGCGGCCCGTGCCGGTGAACAGGGGCGTGGCTTCGCGGTGGTGGCCTCGGAAGTGCGCACCCTGGCCCAGCGGTCGGCCAGTGCGGCCAAGGAAATCAAGGAGCTGATCGGCGATTCGGTAGGCAAGGTCGAGGCCGGCAGCAAGCTGGTCGAGCAGGCCGGTACGACCATGGAGGAAGTGGTGGCCAGCGTACGCCGGGTGACCGACATCGTGGGCGAGATCACGTCCGCCTCGCAGGAGCAGAGTGATGGCATCGAGCAGGTCAACCAGGCCATCAACCTGATGGACGAGGCGACCCAGCAGAATGCGGCACTGGTCGAGCAGGCCGCCGCCGCGGCGCGCCAGATGCAGGAACAGGCTGCTTCCCTGAGCGAGACGGTGAGCGTGTTCCGGCTGCGCGGATAGGTAGGGAAGGGGGGCAAGGCGCGCAGGCGCTTTGCGCGTGGTCCCCAAGGAAGGTCAAAAACGCAAAAGGCCGATTGATTTTCATCAATCGACCTTTTTTGTTTTGGTGCCCACGGAGGGACTCGAACCCCCACACCTCGCGGCACATGGACCTGAACCATGCGCGTCTACCAATTCCGCCACGTGGGCTGCGCTGTAAAGCGAAGACCGTGATTATAGATGGTCTGTGAATGCTGTCAATGGTTTTTTTGCTGCGATGAAGGTTTTTTCGTTGCATTACGATGCTTTAACCGGTCAGCACGCTATTATTGCGGTTAGGTAAATGGATGCAACTCCGTTACACTAGGCACTCCATCCGCCGGTGCCCGTATTTTTTCGCTATTTTCCTGCTCCGGCCTTGTCAACAATTGCGCGAAACGAAACTTTTGAGCCAATTCCCCTATTCCATTCCCAGCCGGGAAGAAATCCTCGGCATCCTGCGTACTTCCTCCGGCGCGCAAAACGCTGCCGCACTGGCAGCCGCGCTTGGCGTCAAGCCTGAAGAAATGGATGGTCTGACGCGCCGCCTCAACGCCATGGAGCGTGACGGCCAGATCAAGCCGGATCGCGCTGGTCACTACAAGCTGACCCATTCACCGGACTTCATCCTGGGCCGCGTCTCCAGCCATCGCGACGGTTTCGGCTTCCTGCTGCCCGATGATGGCAGCGCCGACCTGTTCCTGCCCGAGAAGGAAATGCAGAAGGTCATGCACGGTGACCGCGTCCAGGCCCGCATCGTCGGCACCGACCGTCGCGGCCGCCCGGAGGGGACCATCGTCGAAGTGGTGGATCGCGCCAATACCCATGTGATCGGTCGCCTGCTCAACGAGAACGGCGTCTGGGTGGTCGCCCCCGAAGACAAGCGTATCGGCCATGACGTGCTGTTGGCCGGTTCGCCAGGCAAGGCCAAGGCAGGACAGGTGGTCAGCGTGGAATTGACCGAGCATCCCTCGCGCTATACCCAGCCCGTGGGCAAGATCGTCGAAATCCTCGGCGATATCGACGACCCCGGCATGGAAATCGAAATCGCCGTGCGCAAGTACGGCGTGCCCCATGAATTCTCGGACGCGGCCAAGAAGCTCTCCGCCAAGCTGCCCAGCGAAGTCAAGGCGGCCGACCTGAAGGACCGTGTCGATCTGCGCGATGTGCCGATGGTCACCATCGACGGCGAAGACGCCCGCGACTTCGACGACGCGGTCTATTGCGAACCGGTCAAGATCGGTCGCACCAAGGGTTACCGCCTGATCGTGGCGATCGCCGACGTCAGCCACTACGTCAAGCCCAACGACGCCCTGGATACCGACGCGCTGGAACGCAGCACCTCGGTCTATTTCCCGCGCCGGGTCATCCCGATGCTGCCGGAAAAGCTCTCCAACGGCCTGTGCTCGTTGAACCCCGATGTCGATCGCCTGACCCTGGTATGCGATGCCGTGATCACCGCCAAGGGCGAGATCAAGGCCTACCAGTTCTACCCCGCCGTGATCCACTCGGCGGCCCGCCTGACCTATACCGAAGTGGCCTCGATCCTGGGCAATACCAAGGGACCGGAAGCGGCGCGTCGCATCGGCCTGGTGCCGCACCTGACGCATCTCTACGAAGTCTTCCAGGCGCTGCTGACGGCGCGCCAGGCGCGTGGCGCCATCGACTTCGAGACCACCGAGACCTACATCGTCTGCAATGCCGCCGGCAAGATCGAGAAGATCCTGCCGCGTACCCGCAACGATGCGCACCGCCTGATCGAAGAGTGCATGCTGGCGGCCAACGTCTGCGCCGCCGACCTGTTGAAGCGCCACGATCATCCGGCGCTGTACCGTATCCACGCCGGCCCGACCAAGGAAAAACTGACCCAGCTGCGGACCTTCCTCAAGCAGGTCGGCCTCACGCTGGGTGGTGGCGACACCCCCAGCGCGTCCGACTATGCGGAACTGATGCCGAAGGTCAAGGCGCGTCCGGATGCCATCCTGATCCAGACCATGCTGCTGCGCTCGATGCAGCAGGCGGTCTACAGTCCGGACAACATCGGTCACTTCGGTCTGTCCTACGAGTCCTACGCGCACTTCACCAGCCCGATCCGCCGCTATCCCGACCTGCTGACCCATCGTGCCATCAAGGCCGTGCTGCAGGGCAAGCGCTACGAGCCCAAGGGTATCGACAGCAGCGTGCTCAATACCTCGATCTCGCCGGCTGCCCGCAAGGCCCAGGCACTGCAGCGCGCCACCGACAAGGCGGCCGGCAAGAAGCCGCGCGGCGAAAGCGCGCTGGCGATCTGGGAAGCGCTGGGCTTGCACTGCTCGGCCAACGAACGTCGCGCTGACGAGGCCTCGCGTGATGTGGAAGCATGGCTGAAGTGCTACTTCATCCGCGACAAGCTGGGCGAGGAATTCACCGGCACCATCGCCGGCGTGGCGACCTTCGGTATCTTCGTGCAGCTCGATGCGCTCTATATCGAAGGCCTGGTGCACGTCACCGAACTGGGCGCCGACTACTTCCAGTACGACGAAGCACGCCACGAACTGCGCGGCGAACGCACCGGCATCCGTTACCAGCTGACCGATCGCGTGACCGTGCAGGTCAGCCGGGTCGATCTGGATGCGCGCAAGATCGATCTGTCGCTGGTCAACGAGCCGGGCATCCGTACCCTGATCAAGAACGAAGCCAAGCGCGCCGAAAGCGCCGCGCGCGGCAAGTCAGGAACGGCCAGGAACAATGCCGACAGCGATGCCGCCCAGCCGCCAGCACGCGGCAAGAGAAATGCCGCTGCCAAGCCCGCGGTCGCAGCCGGCAAGGGCAAACCGGCCCAGGCCAAGGCGGGTGCCGGCGGCCATGCCCGATCCGGCGAAGCCGACCGCAAGCGCGCCGCCAACAAGGGTTTCAGCAAGGGCAGCAAGAAGAAGCGATGAGCATGTCCCCGGCGGCCGATTGCCAAGGCAGCGTGCGGCCGGGTTTGATGGAATGATTTGACCGCAAGACGAAAGACACAAGCAGGATCTATGAAGAGCAAAATGATTTTCGGCTTCCATGCCGTGACCTCCCGCATCCGTCACGAGGCCTCCTCGGTGGACGAGATCTACGTGGATGCAGAGCGCCGCGACCGCCGCATGCTGGATATGCTGCATGCCGCCAAGGAAGCCAACGTACGCATCATCCAGGCCGATGACCAGCGCCTCTCGGCCATGGTCGGGACGCGCCGCCACCAGGGTGTGGTCGCCAAGGCTGCCACACTGTCGCTGGCGCGCACCCTGGATGAGTTGCTGGACGCCGTGGTCGGCCCGCCGCTGCTGCTGATCCTGGACGGCATCACCGATCCGCACAACCTGGGGGCCTGCCTGCGCGTGGCCGATGGTGCCGGCGCGCATGCCGTGATCGCTCCCAAGGACCGCGCCGTGGGCCTGAACGCCACCGCCATGAAGGTCTCCAGCGGTGCTTCCGACACCGTGCCCTACATCACCGTCACCAACCTGGCGCGCACCATGCGCGACCTGAAGGAGCGTGGCGTCTGGATCATCGGCACCACCGACGACGCCGAGAAGGGCCTCTACGAGGGCGACTTCACCGGCCCCACCGCACTGGTCATGGGTTCCGAAGGCGAGGGCATGCGCCGCCTGACCCGCGAGACCTGCGACGTGCTGGTCAACATCCCCATGTTCGGCTCGGTCGAGAGCCTGAACGTGTCGGTGGCATCGGGCGTGTGTCTGTACGAGGCGCGACGCCAGCGCTTGCCCAGGTAAGTCCGGTCATCCCCGCATGACAACATCGCCGGACTTTGTGTCCGGCGATTTTTTTTGTCGTTCCACCCCGCAGTTCGTTCAACGTTTCAGGAAACCACCATGTTCAGCCGACTCAGAGAAGACATCGCCAGCATCCGTGAGCGCGACCCCGCCGCACGCAATAGCTGGGAGGTGCTGACCTGTTATCCCGGCCTGCATGCGGTGATCCTGCACCGCTGGGCCAAGGCCTGCTGGCACGCCGACCTGAAGTGGCTGGGACGCTTCATCTCGCAACTGGGGCGCACGCTGACCGGTATCGAGATCCATCCCGGCGCCACCATCGGCCGCCGTGTCTTCATCGACCACGGCATGGGCGTGGTCATCGGCGAGACCGCTGTGGTCGGCGATGATTCGACCATCTACCAGGGCGTGACCCTGGGGGGGACGTCGCTGTCCAAGGGCGCCAAGCGCCATCCTACCCTGGGACGCGGCGTCATCATCGGTGCCGGCGCCAAGGTCCTGGGCGGCTTTACGGTGGGTGATGGCGCCAAGGTCGGCTCCAATGCGGTGGTGACCAAGGAAGTGCCAGCGGGCGCCACGGCGGTCGGCAACCCGGCCCGCATCGTCGAACGCAATCCCGGGCCGGTCGAGCGCGACCAGGCGGCCGCTCGCCTGTTCGCGGCCTACGGCGTCATGCCCAATGGCGATGACCCGCTCTCCAAGGCGCTGCATGGCCTGATCAACCAGGTGGCGGCACAGGAGCAGCAGCTTGAGGTGGTGCTGGCAGCCTTGAAGGGCGCGGGGATAGGGTGTCGACGACTGGAAGAAACAACCCACTTCGACGCCGCCCGGTTGAACCGGCTGGTGGACTGAAGTGAGGCCGGAGTCCGCAGCCGGAACCAAGCCGGCTGCGGTGCACGGTGGCGCCGGGATTCAGGCGATCTCGTCGCCTTGGGTGTCATGCCGATGCAGCATGCCGTCGGCGCTCAGGCTGATCCAGCCACCGCGCGGCGTCTCGACGTCGTATTCCCAGTCCGGCAGGACGTAGCGCAGCCGGCGGGTCTCACCGTCATCCAGCCGATGCAGGGCAGGGCGGTGCGTATGACCGTGGATCAGTACGTCGCTGCCGGTCTGCGCGAAGAGCGCAGCGATGGCGTCGGCATTGACATCCATGATGGCCATTTCCTTGCTCTGGTTGGCGTCCTGGCTGTTCTTGCGGATGCCTTCGATGATGGCCTTGCGCTGCGCCAGCGGCATGGCCAGGAACTGCTGCTGGTAGGCCGGCTGCCGCACCTGGGCGCGAAAGGCCATGTAGGCGTGGTCATCGGTGCACTGGGCATCGCCATGGGCCAGCGCCAGCTTGCGCCCGGCGACGGTGATCACCGTCGGATCGTCCAGCAGCGTCAGTCCGGCGGCGTCCGCAAAGCCCTGGCCCACCAGGAAATCACGGTTGCCGGCCATCCAGAACAGTTGAACGCCGTGCGCCTGCACGGCCTTCAGGGCGTCGGCGATCTGCTGGTTGTAGGGGGTGACCAGGTCGTCGTCGCCAGCCCAGTATTCGAAGATGTCGCCCAGCAGGTAGAGCTGCTGCGTGCGCGCGGCGTGGTTCTGCAGGAAGGACAGGAAGGCCGCCGTGGTACGCGGCAGGGAGGCTTGTAGATGGAGGTCGGAAACAAAAAGCGCAACCGTCGGTTGCGCTTTTTGCATGAACTGGAAATCAGTCATGGTCGGGTGAAGAGGGTCTGGCTCAGACCACTTCGGCCTTCTCGATCACCACATCTTCCGCCGGGACGTCGGCGAACATGCCGGAGCGGGTGGTCTTGACGCCCTTGATCTTGTCGACCACTTCAGTGCCTTCGACGACCTTGCCGAAGACGCAGTAGCCCCAACCGTCCTGGCCCGGGAAATCCAGGAAGCTGTTGTTCTTGACGTTGATGAAGAACTGCGCCGAGGCCGAGTGCGGGGCGGCGGTGCGGGCCATGGCCAGGGTGTAGGGCTCGTTCTTTAGGCCATTCTTGGCTTCGTTCTCGATGGGTTCTTTGGTTTCCTTCTGCTTCATGCCGGGTTCGAAGCCGCCGCCCTGGATCATGAAACCGTCGATGACGCGGTGGAAGATGGTGCCGTTGTAGTGACCTGCATTGACGTAAGCCAGGAAGTTTTCAACGGTCTTCGGCGCTTTTTCCGCGTCCAGTTCGATCTTGATGTTGCCGTGGTTGGTGGTGAGCAGAACTGCCATGTTGAATCCTTTGCTTGAGGGTAAAAATAAAAAAACGAGGCGGGCAACGCTGGCCCGCCTGGCATGCCGGTGCGGTCCAGACTTACTTGACGATGCTGGCCGATTCGATCACCACCGGAGTGGTCGGGACATCACCGCCACCGGTGCGCACCTGCTTGATCTTGTCGACCACGTCGGTGCCGGCGATCACCTTGCCGAACACCGCATAACCCCAACCATCCTGACCCGGATAGTCCAGGAAGCGGTTGTTGGCGACGTTGATGAAGAATTGCGCGGTGGCCGAATGCGGCGCCGAGGTGCGCGCCATGGCCACAGTATAAACCTCGTTCTTCAAACCGTTATTGGCCTCGTTCTTGATGGGCGCATCGGTGGGCTTTTCGCGCAGGTTCTGGTCCATGCCGCCGCCCTGGATCATGAAACCGTTGATGATGCGGTGGAACACGGTGCCGTTGTACTGGCCCTTCTTGACGTACTTGAGGAAGTTGTCGACCGAGACCGGCGCTTTTTCCGGATTCAGCTCGAGGGTGATGTCGCCCATGTTGGTCTTGAGCAGCACGCGGGGGGCGTCGGCGGCCAGCGCCGGGGAGGCCAGCGTAGCCGACAGGGAGAGGGCTGCTGCCACATGCAGCAGTTGACGACGAGAAATGATCATGCGTTGCCTTCGTAAATGATTTTCCATTGCGACCCTTCTCGCACCCAGTACTGGCGCTTGCGGATCGCGTTCTTGCTCTTGCCGACGGCACTTTCCTGGGTGAAGGTGCTGACGATCATGTCTTCCGGTGTG
Source organism: Herbaspirillum sp. AP02 (assembly GCF_015767275.1). Classification (GTDB taxonomy): domain Bacteria; phylum Pseudomonadota; class Gammaproteobacteria; order Burkholderiales; family Burkholderiaceae_D; genus Herbaspirillum. Next base: position 860,191 of record NZ_JADWMY010000001.1, on the reverse strand, counting down.
CCGGGATAGCGGAACAGGCTGACATCGCGCAGTTTGACACTGGTATAGCGCGCGCCGTTCAGGCTCTTTTGCTGGCGGCCGAACCAGGTGCTCAGGTTTTCGCCCTGGGCCGAGCGGAATTCGGGGGAATAGTACGACAGGACCTTGTCGGCATCGGCGTTTTCCAGCGACTGGCCCCAGTCTTCCAGCATGGCGTTGGCGGCATCGCGCTGTTTGGCCCATTCGCCCTTGTCCACGAACTGCACGTGCTGGCTGATCACCACCACCGTCCTGCCGACCTCGGCCGTGGAATACAGGCTCTGCAGGTCGGGATTGGCCAATACCACGCAGCCGTCGGAAGACAGGGGTGGGCGGCTGAAGTTGTCCGAGGGCGTACCGTGCAGCCAGATGCCATAGCCGCTGCGGCCATTGCGCTTATCCCATTCGTTGGGGTAGGACAGCGGCAGGGCGCCGGTACCATAGAAATCGGGCAGCTTGGGGCCGGGGATGCGGTTGTTGACGTAGTACACGCCGATGGGTGTGCGCTGGTCGCCGGACTTGGTCTTGTTGGCGCCAAAGCGGCCCTGCGAGACGTAGTAGTCGGTCAGGTACTTCAGTTCGCCGCCCTGGTTCTCATACACGTACAGCCGCGAACGGGTGGTGTCGACCACCAGCACGTTTTTCTGGTCGTCGCCGACCTGCAGCACGGCCTTGGGGATCAGGTGGGGATCTGGTTTTTCCTGCAGTGACCGTATGCGCACCATGGCTTCGTCACGCAGTTCCTTGAGCTTGTCGGTCGGGCCGTCGGCCATGGCGCCAAAGTTGCGTACCGGACGCGCGTGCATCAGCAGCAGGTCGCCCCGCACCAGATGGCCCAGGCGGAAGGTCGGATAGGCCGCCACCAAGGCGTCGGCCTTGACCTGGGCCTCGCGCAGGCGATTGGCCCCGAGGTCCTTGTAGATGTCGATCAGCAAGGCTTCCGGATCAGGCTTGGCCTCGGCCGCGCCGGCCGGACTGCTCTGCGGCGGAATGGAAGAAGAAGAGGCCACGCTGCCCATCGAGGGCAGACCTGCCAGACATAACATCAGCAGGCGTCCCAGCATGCGCATGGAACGCCCTTGCAAAGCGCTAGCCACCAATTACCCTCCCGATCGTTCCTGTTTGATCAGCCATCGATTGCCCTGTTTGACGAAAATCAGGGTCTTGCGGCTGTCCACCGTCAGCCGATCCGAATTATATATCTGGCGATAGCGCACGGTGGCGGTGTTGCCATTGATGCTGACCGTGGCATTGCTGACCTTGACGCTGATGCGGCCCTTGTCCTCGATACGGGCGCGGCGTTCTTCGGCCCATTCCTTGCGGGACGCGCCCTTGGGGGTATCGAAATCGCTGGCATAGTGGCCCAGGTAGCTGCGCACATCCTTGTCGCTCCACGACTTGGCCCAGCCGTTGAGGGCCGCCAGGATCGCTGTCTTCTCCTGTTCGGCACCGGCTTCGGCCTTGGCCTTTTCCTTGTCGGCGCGGGCCTTGTCAGCCTTGGCCTTCTCGGCGGCCGCCAGCTTGTCGGCACGGGCCTTCTCGGCGGCGGCCTGGGCGGCTTTTTCCTTCTCGGCGCGGGCGGCCTGTTCCTTGGCCAGCTTGTCGGACTTGTCCTTTTCCTTCTGAGCCAGCAGTTCGGCCTGCTTCTGATCGGCGGCGGCCTTGTCGGCGGCGGCCTTTTGCGCGCGCGCCTGTTCGGCGGCCAGTTGCTCGGCACGTGCCTTGTCGGAGCGGGCCTTGTCGGCAGCAGCCTTGTCCGCGGCAGCCTTTTCTGCCGCTGCCTTATCCGAAGCAGCCTTGTCGGCGGCTGCCTTGTCTGCAGCGGCCTTGTCGGCCTGAGCCTTTTCCTTGTCGGCAGTAGCCTGGGCAATGGCAGTCTTTTCCGCTTCGGCCTTGTCGGCGGCAGCCTGCTGGGCCGCTTTTTCCGCCGCCAGGGCCTTGACGCGCTGCTGCTGTTCGGCGGCGCTGGCGTCGGCCTTGGCTTTGGCGTCGCGCTGAGCGCTGGCCGCGGAGGCCAGGCGCGGCACGGTGCCGCCGGTGGTATTGCCGTTCAGGGAGCGCAGCAGGGTCAGCTTGGGTTGCGGCACGTTGGCACCCGGATCGATCTGCAGTGCCTTGTCATAAGCCTGACTGGCCAGCTTGGCATAGACGTCGCCCAGGTTTTCCAGCGCCGTGGCATAGGTCGGGTTGGTGCGCATGGCCATGTCCAGCGCGCCACGGGCCTTGTCGTACTGGCCGTCGGCTGCGTACAGCACGGCCAGGTTGTTGTAGGGCTCGGGCAGGTCGGGGAAATCTTCGGTCAGCTTGCTGAACACCGCGATGGCCTCCGCAGAACGGTTTTGTTCTGCTAAGATCAGCCCCTTCGTGAAACGCAGTTGCGCATCGCGCGGGTGTTTCGCCAGCACGGCATCGGTCTTGGTCAGCGCCTCGGCATACTGGCCTGCCCGCATCAGCTTGTTGATGTCAGACATTTCGCTGGCATGCGCGAGCCCGGGCGCTGCCCCGAACAGGGCGGCCACCAGGCTGGACAACACTGCTGTCTTGTGGGCAGTCTTGCTGATCAAACCGCGCAAACCATGAATGGATGTCTGTTCTTGTGATTCTGGGGCCATGGTTTTATCGATGCTATACTCGAAGAAATTCGAAGAAATTCAAAGAAAGCTGGCATTTTATAACAAACAGGTAAGACAAAAAGAGGTTTGGCTACCGTGACCCGTTCATGTCGCAATTGCTGCTAGAACAATGATCCCCAGGCAGGGGCATTCCAGCGCCAAGTCTTTCCCCGGTGCGGACCCCGCGCAATTTGCATGAACCCGGCACCCCCAGCGGTAACGCCAGAACCAGAATTCCCATCCCATGAGCGAGCTCAAGATTTACAACACGCTAGCGCGTGATAAGCAGACCTTTTCCCCGATCGAACCTGGCAAGGTGCGCCTGTACGTGTGCGGCATGACCGTGTATGACTATTGCCATATCGGCCATGCGCGAGTGCTGGTGGTGTTCGACATGGTGCAGCGCTGGCTGCGCGCTTCCGGTTATGCAGTGACCTATGTGCGCAACATTACCGACATCGATGACAAGATCATCAAGCGCGCCCTGGAAAACGGCGAAACCATCAGCCAGCTGACCCATCGCTTCATCGACGCCATGAACGAGGATGCCGGCGCCCTGGGCGTGCAGCGCCCCGACCATGAGCCGCGCGCCACCCGGTACGTGCCGCAGATGCTGGACCTGATCGGCAAGCTGGAAAAGAATGGCCTGGCCTACAAGGCCAGCGACGGCGACGTCAATTACTCGGTGCGTGACTTCCCCGGCTACGGCAAGCTGTCCGGCAAGTCGCTGGACGACCTGCGCGCCGGCGAGCGCGTCGATGTCAACACCGGCAAGCGCGACCCGCTGGACTTCGTCCTGTGGAAGGCGGCCAAGCCGACCGAGCCGGACGAGGCCAAGTGGGATTCGCCCTGGGGCTGTGGCCGCCCGGGCTGGCATATCGAGTGCTCGGCCATGTCCAGCGACCTGCTGGGCGACCACTTCGACATCCACGGCGGCGGTCAGGATCTGCAGTTCCCGCACCACGAAAATGAAATCGCCCAGTCCGAAGGCGCGCACCAGCACACCTTCGTCAATTATTGGATGCACAACGGCTTTGTGCGTATCGATAACGAGAAGATGTCGAAGTCCCTGGGCAATTTCTTCACCATCCGCGACGTCCTGAAGCAATACGACCCGGAAGTGCTGCGCTTCTTCATCCTGCGCGCCCACTATCGCAGTCCGCTCAATTATTCGGATGCGCACCTGGACGACGCCCGCCAGGCCTTGACCCGTCTGTATACCGCATTGAAGGATGTGCCCCCCGAGGCCGGTGGCCTGGTCGCCGACGAAGCCCATGCCCAGCGCTTCGCCGATGCCCTGAACGACGACTTCAACACCCCGGTGGCGATCTCGGTGCTGTTCGAGCTGGCCAACGAGGTCAATCGCAGCCGCTCGCCGGCACAGGCGCGCCAGTTGAAGGCGCTGGCCGGCATCCTGGGCCTGCTGCAGCGCGCGCCGGGCGAATACCTCAAGGGCGGCGCCAGTGCCGCCGGTGGTCTGGACGAAGCGGCCATCGAAGCCCTGATCGCGGCCCGCAAGGCGGCCAAGGCCGGCAAGAACTTTGCCGAAGCCGACCGCATCCGTGCCGAACTGACCGACGCCGGCATCGTTCTGGAAGACAAGCCGGGCGGCCTGACCGAATGGCGGAGAGCTTGATTTGAATACCAACCGAAAAGCCAGCGACGTCGATCCCAGCCTGATCGTTCCGGCCTACTGGGAAGAGGCCAAGGCCGAGCTGATGAAGCGCGACCGCATCATGCGCAAGCTCATCCCGCAGTTCGGGGACCTGCAATTGACGGTGCGGGGCGATGCCTTCACGACCCTGGCGCGTTCGGTGATCGGCCAGCAGATTTCGACCAAGGCCGCCAATGCGGTCTGGCAGCGCTTCCTGGAAGCCTGCCCGCGCTGCACGCCGGGCCAGGTGATTCGTACCGGTCCGGAGGCGCTCGCCGCCTGCGGCCTGTCCAAGCGCAAGGCCGAATACATCCTGGACCTGGCGGCCCATTTCAAGGCCAAGACGGTACATCCCGACAAATGGGCGGAGATGGAAGACGAAGCCGTCATTGCCGAGATGATCCAGATTCGCGGCATCGGCCGCTGGACAGCCGAGATGTTTTTGATATTTAATCTGCTGCGCCCGAATGTGCTGCCGCTGGATGACCTGGGATTGCTCAAGGGCATCAGCAACAGTTATTTCTCGGGCGAGCCGGTTTCGCGCAGCGATGCGCGCGAGGTCGCCGCGAACTGGGAACCGTGGCGCACCGTGGCCACCTGGTACCTGTGGCGCAGCCTGGACCCGCTGCCATCCGATTATTGATCCAAGGGGAAGAGGGCGCGGATGCCTCTGGTGTATACTCCGCTCCTCTCAAGATTTAAGGCAAACCGATTTATCCGGGACCATCACGCCGCAACCCGCAACGGGGCGGCCTCCCGCCGATGAACGGACTTGTTGAAAAGGAACACAATGAGTAAATCGACAACGACTTTTCTGGGCTTCGAGCAGGCCATCGCCGAGCTGGATGCCAAGATCGAAGAGTTGCGTTTTGTGCAGGACGATTCGGCCGTCGACATCTCCGAAGAGATCGAGCGCCTGGTCAAGAAAAGCCAGCAGCTGACCAAGGACATCTACGCCAAGCTGACCCCCTGGCAGGTGTCGCAGATCGCCCGCCACCCGCAACGTCCCTACACCATGGACTACGTGCGCGAGTGCTTCACCGACTTCCACGAACTGCACGGTGACCGCACCTTCGCCGACGACCAGTCCATCGTCGGTGGTCTGGCCCGCTTCAATGGCCAGGCCTGCATGGTCATCGGCCACCAGAAGGGGCGCGACACCAAGGAGCGCGCCATGCGCAACTTCGGCATGCCCAAGCCCGAAGGCTATCGCAAGGCCATGCGCCTGATGAAGGTTGCAGAGAAATTCGGCCTGCCGATCTTCACCTTCGTCGACACCCCGGGTGCCTTCCCCGGCATCGATGCCGAAGAGCGCGGCCAGTCCGAAGCCATCGGTCACAACCTGTACGTGATGGCCGAACTGAAGGTGCCGCTGATCGCCACCATCATCGGTGAAGGTGGTTCTGGCGGCGCGCTGGCCATTGCCGTGGGCGACCAGGTGCTGATGCTGCAATATGCGACCTACTCGGTGATCTCGCCGGAAGGTTGCGCTTCCATCCTGTGGAAGACCGCCGACCGCGCCGCCGATGCCGCCGAAGCACTGGGCCTGACCGCCCATCGCCTCAAGGCCATCGGTCTGATCGACAAGATCGTCAACGAACCGCTGGGCGGCGCCCATCGCGATCCCAAGCAGATGGCCGGCCTGCTCAAGCGCGCCCTGTCGGATTCGCTGCGCCAGTTCCAGGGCATGAAGACCAAGGACCTGTTGGCGGCCCGTCACGAAAAGCTGATGGCCTATGGCAAGTTCAAGGAATTGAATTCGGCGGAATAAGCCGGCGGATAGTCTTCCCCCCGGTTTCAGCTTCCACCGTTCAGGCGCCAGCGATTGCTTCGCTGGCGTTTGTCTTTTCAGCCGCTGCCTTTCCCATGTCCGATCATCCTTCCGCTTCCCACGACAAGACTCTGGTCACCCTGAAGCAGGCACTGCAAACGACGCTTGCGGGTGCCGGCTTCGATGCCACGCGCGACACGCTGGCCGTGGCCTACAGCGGCGGTCTGGATTCCACCGTGCTGCTGCAGGTGGCCGCCGAATGGGCGCAGGAAGGCGGCGGCAGGCTGGTGGCCTTGCATGTCCATCATGGGCTCAGCCCCCATGCCGATGCCTGGCTGGCGCATGCGCAAGCTTGTTGCGAGGAACGCGGTGTGTCCTTCCAGGCCGAGCGCGTACAACTGCAGCAGGTCGCCGACAGCGGTGTCGAAGAAGCGGCGCGTCTGGCGCGCTATGCCGCGTTGGGGCGTCTGTGTCGCCAGCAGGGCGCGCGCCTCTTGCTGACCGCGCACCACCTCGACGACCAGGCCGAAACCGTCCTGCTGCAACTCCTGCGCGGCAGCGGCCTGGCCGGCCTGTCCGGCATGGATCGCTGCAATGCCGCGCCGGGCTTGCTGGGCGACCCCGATACCCTGATGGCGCGGCCCCTGCTGGGCGTGACGCGGGCGCAACTGGAAAGTGTCGCGCAGGCACAGTCGCTGACCTGGGTCGAGGATGAATCCAACCACGATCCGCGCTACGCCCGCAATGCGCTGCGTCATCAGGTGATGCCGGCGCTGGGCCAGGTCTTTCCCGGCTACCAGCAGCGGTTGGCGCGGGCCGCAGGCCATGCCCAGGGCGCGCAGGAATTGCTGCGTGAAGTGGCCCAGGCGGACCTGGAGCAATGTCGGCAGGACGATCATCTGCGCATGCCGGCGCTGCGTCAGTTGAGCGAGCAGCGCTTCCTCAACCTGATGCGCCACTGGTTTGCGCTGCGCGGCATGCGCATGCCCTCGGCAGCCTGGATGCAGGAGATGCGCAGTCAACTGCTGCAGGCCGACGTCGAGGCGCAATTGTGTGTCTCGCACCCCGATGGCGAGGTCCACCGCTATCGCGACCGTGTTTTCCTGGCCCCGCGCCGCCGGCCGCCGGAGGAGGGCGAGTCCCTGCAACTGCGCTGGCAAGGCCAGGCCCAGGTGCGCGTGCCGGCTTTCTACGGCACGCTGCATTTCGAGCCCATGGTCGGCACTGATACTGACGCCGATGGCAGGGGAGGCTTCGATCCGGCCTGGTTGCGGTCGCAATCCTTGCTGGTGTGTGGTCGCGGCGGCGGCGAGCGCGTCCGACTGGCGGCCAACCGGCCGGCGCGCAGCCTCAAGCAGCAATACCAGAGTGCCGACGTCCCCGCCTGGGAGCGACCTTACCTGCCGCTGGTATGGGCCGGCGACACCTTGCTCCTGGCCGCCGGCATCGGCATGGACTGCACCCGTTTCGTCACGCAGGGCGAGCGCATCGCCTTGCGCTGGCAACCCGACTGAGTGTTGGGTTCAAATTATCTAAACAATATAAAAAATACCGCACCCTGGCTACTAGCGAGGGTGCGGCATCCCTGTCATCCCTGACATGGGTGGGCGTGGCAGAAGATGCGCCGCGCCCGGTCTTGCTCCTTGCAGACGGCTTACTTCTTGGCGCCGTCGGTGGCCGGCTTGGCTTGCTCGCCGGTGGCTTCCTTCTTTTCAGTCTTGGCTTCGGCCTTCTTTTCCGACTTCTTGTGCTTCACGTGATGCTTGGCCTTGGGCGCAGCCTCGGCCTTGGCGGCTTCGGTCTTGGCCGGGGCGGCGGCCGGTGCTGCTGCTGCGCCGGTCTGGGCGAACACGGGCAGGGTCAGGGCCGACAGCAGGGAGGCAACGATGATGGTCTTGGTGTTCATGATGGTGTCCTTTCAAGGAGACGGAAATCGATTTGGATGCTGCGTTGCTAGGTGTATCAGTGATCGGTAGTACGGTGTACTGCAGGATTACTTGGTCTTGGCGGCGGCCGGTGCGGCATCAGCGGCCGGCTTGGCTTCGCTGCCGGCGGCGTCCTTCTTTTCCGCCTTCTTTCCGGTCTTGCCTTCAGCCTTGGTGGCAGCCTTCTTTTCGGCCTTCTTGTGCTTGGCCTGATGTTCGGACTTGGTCTTGGTCGTGGTGTCGGTCTTGCCTGCTTCCGCCTTGGCCGGTGCGGCCGTGGTCGCGGCTGGGGCGGCGGTGGCAGGTGCGGTGGCGCCGGTCTGGGCAAACACCGGCAGGGCCAGCGCGGTCAGCAGGGAAGCGACGATGACGGATTGGGTTTTCATGGCAATTTCCTTTAGAAAGTGGTTGTTACGTTCGGCGCTTGATTTTGCGTAATCGATGATGATTTCCTTGCGCCTTGCTTCCTATAACGAGCCGCCGACGTGCAGGACGACGTCAAAGTGTTTCAATTCATCGTGGATTTGTAAGCAATCGTTGCGGCTGTGCTTATAATGAGAACCTTCACTTTTTTGCCTCACCGAGCGCCTCATGGACTATCAGACCTGGTTCACTTTCTTCGCTGCTGCATGCGTCATCGCCATTTCGCCCGGATCGGGCGCGGTCCTGTCCATGAGCCACGGTCTCAATTATGGCGTGCGCCGCACCAGCGCCACCATCCTCGGGCTGGAGATCGCGCTGGTGGTGATCCTGGTCATCGCCGGTGCCGGCGTCGGTTCGCTGCTGGTGGCCTCCGAGACCGCCTTCAATGTCATCAAGGTGGCCGGTGCGCTGTATCTGATCTATCTCGGTTTCTCGCAATGGCGCGCGCCGGTGCCGACCGAGCAGCAGGGCGAAGCGCTGGACGCGGCCAATGCCGCTGCCCGCGCCAATCGTGGCCAGCTCTGGTGGCAGCGCTGCATGACCGGCTTCCTGACCAATGCCACCAATCCCAAGGGCATCGTCTTCATGGTGGCCGTGCTGCCGCAGTTCATCGACCACCAGCGTCCGCTGTGGCTGCAATTGCTGGTGCTGGCGGTGACCATGGTGGTGGTGGATCTGGTGGTGATGCATGGCTACGCGTTCGCGGCCAGCCGCCTGCAGCGCTTCTTCCGCAGCCAGAAGGCGATCAAGGCGCAGAACCGTTTCTTCGGTGGCGTGCTGATGCTGGTGGGCGCGGGACTGTTCTTCTTCAAGCGCACCCAGCACTGAACCACGCGCGCAGGACCACGCGCCCAACAAAAAACCCGCAAGTCACAAACTTGCGGGTTTTTTTCATCCGGGCAGGCCGGTGAGGCCGATGGAATGGCCTGCGCCTGCCTTTTCCTTCACTTCAGCTTCATTTGTCCTTTTTCAAACACGACGACATGAAGGCCTTGCGCTCATCGCCCTTCTTGCCGGCGGCGTCGGCATTGCACTGCTTCATCTTGTCCTGCTGGGTGGCCGGCTTGGGCTGCTCCTTCTTCAGGCAGGACGACATGAAGGCCTTGCGCTCGTCCCCTTTCTTGCCGGCGGCGGTGGCGTCCGCATTACATTGCTTCATCTTGTTCTGCTGGGCGTTTTCCGCCATGACGGGGCTAGCCACGAGCAGCGGGGCGGTCAGTGCGAAAGAGGTGATGGCGATGAGCAATTTTTTCATTGAATACTCCCTGGGCAGTGTGGATTCGTCTGTCTGAAAGTTCAGACGGGAGCATTACAGCATGAAAGTTTGCGACTGCCTAGCGCACGCAGTTCAGGTCACCCTCCTGGCAGCCGGCCAGGGCCTTGAGCTCATCGGCGCGCTGCCGGGTCTTGTCGGCCAGGCAGGTCTGCAGGGCCAGCGAGGCCGCCGAACCGCCGGCGCTGGCGGAGCTCTCGAACCGGCAGGACAGGTCGCGGTATTTCAGCCAGGCCAGTTGCACTTCGCGCAGCTGGTTCTGCTGGGCCTTGCTCAGCTTCTCGCGGTAGGCCAGATAGGTGGCATTGAGGTCGCTGTCGTTCTGGGTCAGGGTCTGCGAGGCGCAGGCATTCATTTCGGCCTGGGTGGCGGCCTTGCTGCAATCGGCGGCGTAGCTGGCGCCGGCGCACAGGAACAGCAGGGCGCCCAGCAGGGGCAGGGGGGCTTTCATCGTCGGGAAACTCCATCATGGTTACCGGATGCTCGGGATAGAATTGCATTTTGCCTGTCTTAGAAGACAGTGCGGGGTCACGGTTCTCCCAGGCGTGCAAGAAAATTGCAACAAGCCGTACCCGACCCTGCGGACAAAGGAGAAACATATGGGATTGAGCTGGTTGTCTGCCATCAAGTTGATTCCCTGGGGCGATGTGGTCCAGGCCACCCCGGGCATCGTCAAGGGCGCACGTGATCTATGGTCGCGCACCCGCAAGGCCAAGTCGGCGGTGGAGGCGCAGGAGGCCATGCCGGCGGCCAGCGATGCCGAACTGTTCGCCCAGCGCATCCGGCAGCTGGAGGCCGAGCAACTGGAAGCCAGCCAGTTGATCAACACCCTGGCCGAGCAGAATGCGCAACTGGTCGCCACCATGGACCGCATGCGTTCGCGCCTGCGCATGTTGACCGCTGGCTGCGTGCTGCTGGCCGTGGGGCTGGTGGCGCTCTGGTTGCGTTGAGCCTGCAGGCGGCGTGGAATCGGTATTCCCGCTATGGTGCAGGTATGGCCTGCGCATTTTCTTCTTCCTTTTTTATTCCTGGCCACTGAATGTTCCAACAAGCATTGCGCATGACCCTGCGCGACTGGCGTACCGGTGAACTCCGCTTCCTGCTGATCGCCCTGATCGTGGCGGTGGCGGCCCTGTCGTCGGTGGGTTTCTTCGTTGACCGCATGCGGGCCGGCATGGCCCGCGACGCCCACCAGTTGCTGGGGGCCGACCTGTTGGTGGCGGCCGACCAGCCGCTGCCGCCGCAATGGGTGCAGCAGGCCGGCCAGCAGGGGCTGTTGCAGGCCCAGACCCAGGTCTTTCCCAGCATGGCGCTGGCGGGCGAGGGTGATGTGGCACGTTCGGTGCTCTCTTCCATCAAGGCCGTCACGCCGGGCTATCCGCTGCGCGGGCAGCTCAGGCTGCGCGCCGCTGATGGCAGCGACCGGCCGGCCGAAGGCATTCCACAGCCCGGGACGGTGTGGGTGGACCCGCAGATCCTGTCACAACTGGACGTGAAACTGGGCGATACCATCAAGCTGGGCGACTTGCCGCTGAAGATCGCCGCCATCATCTCGGTGGAACCGGACCGTGGCAGCGCCTTCGTCAACTTCGCCCCCCGCGTGATGCTGGGCGAAGCCGATCTGGCCGCCACCCATCTGGTGCAGCTCGGTTCGCGGGTGACCTACCGGCTGCTGATCGCCGGCCCGGCCGGGGAGGTCCAGCGCTACCAGAAGCAGATCGAGCGCCAGATCGACGCCGACAAGCTGCGCGGCGTGCGCCTGGAGTCATTGGAAAACGGTCGTCCCGAGATGCGCGCCACGCTGGACCGGGCCGAACAGTTCCTCTCGCTGGTGGGCCTGCTCTCGGCCATGCTGGCGGCGCTGGCGGTGGCCATGGCGGCGCGCCGCTTCATGCTGCGCCACCTGGACGCCTGTGCCATGCTGCGCTGTTTCGGCCTGACCCAGGCGCAGGTGACGCGGCTGTATCTGACCGAATTCATCGTCATCGGCCTGGCCGCCAGCGTGATTGGCATGCTGGTCGGCTTTGCCGCGCATTTTGCGCTGCTGCAGTGGCTGGGCAGCTTCATGCCGACTGCCTTGCCGGCGCCGGGCTGGGCACCGGCGGTGCAGGGCGTGACCACCGGACTGCTGTTGCTGGTCGGCTTTGCGCTGCCACCCATCCTGCAGTTGCGCAATGTGCCGCATAACCGGGTGATCCGGCGCGACCAGGGCGCACCGCAGGCGATGACGGTGCTCACCTATGTGTTGGGCACGCTGGTGTTTTCTGGCTTGCTGCTGTGGCAGGCCGGTGACCTCAAGCTGGGCTTGCTGACCATTGCCGGTTTCCTCGGCGGCTTCGGCCTGTTCGCATTGGTGGCCTGGCTTTGCCTGCGCGCGCTGCGTTCCATGCGCGGCCTGGTGGATCGCCAGAGCTGGCGCTTTGCCATCGATGGCCTGCAGCGTCGTCCGGCGGCCGCTGTGATGCAGGTGGTGGCGCTCGGGCTGGGCTTGATGGCGCTGCTGCTGCTCACCGTCATCCGTGGCGATCTGGTGGGCGCCTGGCGCCAGGCCACCCCGGCCGACGCGCCCAATCGTTTTATCATCAATATCCAGCCCGACCAGCGCCAGCCGGTGCAGCAGGTGCTGCAGCAGGGCGGGGTGAAGGACGCCGCCCTGTATCCGATGATCCGCGGCCGCCTGGTGCAGATCAACGGGCGCCCGGTGAACCCGGCGGATTACCAGGAAGATCGCGCCAAGCGGCTGGTCGATCGTGAGTTCAACCTCTCCACCATGGCCGAGATCCCGCCCGGCAACGGCATCGTCGCCGGCCGCTGGTACGACGATCGCCAGCCGGAGGCCTCGGTGGAGCGCGGCCTGGCGCAGACCCTGGGCATCCAGTTGGGTGATCGCCTGCAATTCGACATCGCCGGCCAGTTGGTGGAGGCGCCGGTGACCAGCCTGCGCAAGCTGGAGTGGGGTTCCTTGCGGGTCAACTTCTTCGTGATCCTGAACCCGACCCTGATGCGCGATACGCCGCAGAGCTGGATCACGGCGGTGCATCTGGCTCCGCAGCAGGAAGCCCTGGGCAATCGCCTGACCCGCGACTTCCCCAATCTCACCGTGGTCGATATCGGCAGCGTGCTGCGCCAGATCCAGGAGGTGGTGGGGCAGGTGATTTCGGCGGTGGAGTTCCTGTTCCTCTTCACGCTCTGCTCGGGCGTACTGGTGCTGTATGCGGCCCTGGCCGGGTCGCAGGACGAGCGGGTGCGCGAGGCGGGCCTGTTGCGCGCCCTGGGCGCCACGCGCCAGGAGCTGTCGCGGGCGCAGCGCATCGAAGTGCTGCTGGTGGGTTCGCTGGCCGGACTGCTGGCGGCCAGTGGTGCCGCCGGCATCGGCTGGGCGCTGGCGCATTACGTCTTCAATTTCGACTGGAGCTTCAGCCCGCTGGTGTGGGTCGCCGGCATGGGGCTGGGCGCGGCCTGCTCGGCACTGGGCGGCTGGGCCGGACTGCGTCATGTGTTGCGTCGTCCCCCTTTGCAGACCTTGCGCGAAGCCTGATCCGCACCAGGTCAAAGGCGCTGCAGATCGCAGCCGGCCGGCCCGACGATGGCGGGTTGGCTGCGGTATCATGGCGGTCTTATGCAAATCGAAGATCCCAACCAACCCACCACGTTCGACCTCATCGGCGGCGCTGAAAAACTGCGCGAGATGGTCGACCGTTTCTACGACCTGATGGACCTGGAGCCGGAGTTCGCCGGCATTCGCGCCCTGCATCCGCCTTCGCTGGAAGGTTCGCGGGAGAAGACCTACATGTTCCTCTCCGGCTGGACCGGCGGTCCCAGCCTGTACATGGAAAAATTCGGCCATCCGCGCCTGCGTGCACGTCACCTGCCTTTCCCCATCGGCATCTCCGAGCGCGACCAGTGGCTGCGTTGCATGACCTGGGCCATGCAGGACGTGGGCCTGCCCGACGAGCTGATGAAACGCCTGCTGGCGGCGCTCTACCAGACCGCCGACTGGATGCGCAACAAGCCCGAGTAAGACCCCATGAACACATTTGACATGATCCTGGCCGGCCTGGTGGTGGTCGGCATCGTCTTGCAGCTACTGGTGCTGCTGCGCGGCGGCTCGCGCGACGATCCAAGTGCTGCCATCGAGGACATGCTGTTGCAGCTGCAGCAGGAACTGCAACGCCACCAGCAGGACACCGGCGAGCGCATCGAGCGCGAGTTGCGCAGCCAGGTCCAGGCCAGCGCCCAGAGCACGCGCCAGGAGCTGGGCAGCAACTTCGCCCAGTTGCAGCAGACGCTGGCCACGCAGATGTCCAGCGTGGCCGGACTGCAGAACCAGCAGATCGATGGCTTCGCACGGCAACTCGTGAAACTGAACGAAACCAATGCCCAGCAACTGGACAGCATGCGCCAGTCCGTCACCCTGCAGGCGCAGGTCAACCGCGAAGAGCAGGCGGTCTCGCTCAAGCGCTTCGGCGATACCCTGCACCAGCAACTGTCGGCACTGACCGAATCCAACGCCCAGCGCATGGGCGAAGTGCGGGCCACGCTGGAAGCCCGCATCAAGGATCTGCAGAATGACAACGCGCTCAAGCTGGAAGAGATGCGCAAGACCGTGGACGAGAAGCTGCACGCCACGCTGGAACAGCGCCTGGGTGAATCCTTCAAGCTGGTCTCGGACCGTCTGGACAAGGTGCATCAGGGCCTGGGCGAGATGCAGCAGCTGGCCACCGGCGTGGGCGATCTCAAGCGCGTGCTGACCAACGTCAAGACCCGTGGGACCTGGGGTGAAGTGCAGCTGGAAATCCTGCTGGAACAGATGCTCACGCCCGAGCAGTACGCCAAGAACGTCGAGACCGTGCGCGGCACCGGCGAGCGCGTCGAATTCGCCATCCGCCTGCCGGGTGCGAAGGACGAGGGCGAGCCGGTGTGGATGCCCATCGACGCCAAATTCCCCAAGGAACAGTACGAACGCCTGGTCGATGCCGCCGAGCGCGCCGACGCCGATGGCGTCGCCAGCGCCGGCAAGGAGCTGGAGCGCGCCGTGCGCAACGAGGCCAAGACCATCGCCGAGAAATACCTGTCGCCCCCGCTGACGACCGATTTCGCCATCTTGTTCCTGCCCACCGAAGGCCTGTATGCCGAGGTGATGCGCCGACCGGGCCTGTCCGACGATCTGCAGCGTACCTGCCGGGTGACCATCGCCGGGCCGTCGACGCTGTCGGCACTGTTGAATAGCCTGCAGATGGGCTTCCGCACGCTGGTGCTGGAGAAGCGATCCTCCGAAGTGTGGCAGGTGCTGGGTGCGGTCAAGACCGAGTTCGGCAAGTTCGGCGAAGTGCTGGCTTCGACCAAGGTGGCATTGGAGCGCGCCGCCCGCAACATCGATCAGGCCGAGACCCGTACGCGCCAGATGACCCGCAAGCTCAAGTCGGTGGAGGCACTGCCGGCGGACAATGCGCAGAAGCTGCTGGGGACGGCGGAACTGGACCTGGGTGATACGGATGAGGCGGTCTGAGCGGCTGATTCGTCTGTCCAACAACGAAAAAGCGCGGCCTTGACCGCGCTTTTTTCATCCTGGGACGGCTTCAGACCAGACCGTCGAACAGCACCACCGAGACCTCTTCGCCGGCAGCCACGTCGCCGCGCGCATGCTCCAGTTCGAGAATGCAATTGGCGTCCGACATCGAGCGCAGGATGCCTGAGCCCTGCATGCCGGTCAGGCGCACGCTCCACCGGCCATCGGCGTCGGGTGCCAGGATGCCGCGCTGGTATTCGGTGCGACCGGCCTTCTTGCGGATGGGCGTGGCGGTCGTCACCCGTAGACGTGGCAAGGGTCGGGACTCGGCACCGGCCAGCCGCAGCAGCGCGTCGCGTACAAAGAAGGAAAAACTGACGGTCACCGCCACCGGATTGCCGGGCAGGCCGAACAGGTAGGCATCGCGTCCACGCGAGCTGATGCGGCCAAAGGCCAGCGGCCGGCCGGGACGCATGGCGATCTTCCAGAACGTCATTTCACCCAGGCTGGCCATGATCTGCTTGGTGTAGTCGGCGGCACCCACCGACACGCCGCCGGAGGTGATGACGGCGTCGGCCTCTTCGCAGGCACTGCGGAAGGCTGCTTCCAGCGCCACCGGATCGTCTGGTACCACGCCCATGTCCAGTACCTCGCAACCCAGGCGGGTCAGCATGCCGTGCAGGGTGTAGCGGTTGGAGTCATAGACGCAGCCTGCGTCCAGCGGCTCGCCCACCGAGCGCAGTTCGTCGCCCGTGGAGAAGAAGGCCACGCGCAGGCGGCGCTGCACCGGCACCTCGGCGATGCCCAGCGAGGCCAGCAGGCCGATGTCGGAGGGCCGCAGGATGCGCCCGCGCGGCAGCGCCACGCTGCCTTGCATCAGGTCTTCGCCGCGCAGGCGGCGGTTGTCACCGGGCCGTACGCGTCCGGGCGGCAGGGTCACGCCCTGGTCGTCGGCGTCGGTGGTCAGTTCCTGCGGGATGACGGTGTCGCATCCGGTCGGCATGGGGGCGCCGGTCATGATGCGCACGCACTGGCCGCGCTGCACGCTGCCCTCGAAGCGCTGGCCCGCATGGACCGCGCCGACGATCTGCAGGCGCCGCGCCTGGCCGTCGGCAATGTCTTCGCCGCGCAGGGCGTAGCCATCCATGGCCGAGTTGTCATGGGCCGGGACGTCGATGCGGGAGATGATGTCCCGTGCCAGTACCCGCGAGAGCGCGCTGCGGATGGCCAGCTTTTCCACCGTCTCGATGGGGGTGATGAAGTCCTGGATCACGGCCTGGGCACGGGCCACGGTCATGGCGTGGGGGTCATAGCCACTGATGCAGCTGACGATGTCGTTCAGGGAAGGATGGGTCATTGTTCTTCTTCGAGCCGTTGCAACTCCGGCGCGGTGTTGATGTTGCTGAAGGCGTGTTCTTCGGGGAATTCCACTTCCACGCACTGGAGGGTGGCGAACCAGCGCTCCATCTTGCGTTCACCCGTGGCGAGGAAGGCATCCAGGGCGTCGCGGGTGCTCCTGCTGAGCAAGGCGCAGACAGGATGACGCTGCCGGCCTTGCGCGCCGATGGTAACGGCGATGGCGGCCTCGGCGCCGACCTCGGCAATGGCATCGGCCAGATGCGCCACCAGGTCAAACGGGATCAGCGGTGCATCGCAGGGGGCGCAGGCCAGCCAGGGGGTGGTGCAATGGGCCAGGCCACTCTGCAGCCCCGCCAGCGGGCCGGGGAAGCCGGCTTGCAGGTCGCTCCAGACCGGGTAGCCGAAGCTGGCATAGTGCAGTTGCGAGCGATTGGCGTTGACGGCCAGGGTGCCGACCTGCGGCGCCAGCCGCTCCAGCACGTGCTGCACCAGCGGCTTGCCATGCAGCCGTTGCAGGCCCTTGTCGACCCCGCCCATGCGCGTGCCGCGTCCGCCGGCCAGCACCAGGCCGGTGATGTGGCTGGCGGTCAGGGTGTTGGCGGTGGGGGAGGCCATGGCGGGTGAGGACAGGAGGCAGGGCGGCGGGAGGCGGAACTGAAGGCCTAGCCACCGATATAGGACATCTCGACCTTGCGTGCCGGGGCGGCTTGCATGGCGCTGCGCAATTCGGAATAGCGGTCGCCCCGTTGGCCCCACAGCGCGGCGATGGCGCCTGCCATCTCGGCGTCGCTGGCGCCATTGCGCAGGAGGCTGCGCAGGTCGTGGCCCTCGCTGGCGAACAGGCAAGTGTAGACCTTGCCTTCGGTGGAGAGCCGGGCGCGCGAGCAATCCTGGCAGAAGGCCTGGGTCACGCTGGAGATCACGCCAATCTCACCGCCGCCATCGACATAGCGCCAGCGCTCGGCGGTCTCGCCGGTGTAGTTGGGGTCGGCCACCTGCAGTGGCATCTCGGCCGAGATGCGTCGCACCACTTCGCTGGAGGGCAGTACCTCGTCCATGCGCCAGCCGTTGGAGCTGCCCACATCCATGTATTCGATGAAGCGCAGGATGGCCGGTGTCCCCTTGAAGTGGCGCGCCATCGGCAGGATCTGGTCGTCGTTGACGCCCTTCTTGACCACCATGTTGATCTTGATCGGTCCCAGGCCGGCGGCGTGGGCGGCGTCGATGCCTTCCAGCACGCGTGCCACCGGGAAGTCGACATCGTTCATGCGGCGGAAGCTCTCGTCATCCAGCGAATCCAGCGAGACCGTCACGCGCCGCAGGCCGGCAGCCTTGAGCGCCTGCGCCTTCTGCTTGAGCAGGGTGCCATTGGTGGTCAGGGTGAGATCGACAGGCTCGCCATCGGGCGTGCGCAAGGCGGCCAGCATGGCGATCAGGGTCTCGATGTTCTTGCGCAGCAGCGGTTCGCCGCCGGTGAGGCGGATCTTGCGCACGCCATGCGCGACAAACTGGGCGGCCACGCGGGTCAGCTCTTCGAAGGTCAGCAGGTCGGAATGCGGCAGGAACTGGTATTGCTTGTCGAAGACATCCTTGGGCATGCAATAGACACAGCGGAAATTGCAGCGGTCCGTGACCGAGATGCGCAGGTCGTGCAGGGGGCGGCCCAGGGAGTCGGCCAGCCAGCCGGTCGGTGCCATCGCCAGGGGCGCAATCACGCCTGCCGTGCTGGCGGACGGCGCTTGCCGGTAATCGACGATGGGAATGACGCGCTTGTTCATACGGGCTGGTGAAAAAGGGTGTGTAAAGATAGCACGGCTGGCGCTACGGCGTTGCTGTCGGTTCATGCATATTCAGTATGCCGCAAGTGCAGGTAACGTGCGCAAAGCCTGTACCAGCCTGGCCTTGCCGCACGACCAGGGTGACTGTGGCACAGCGCGGCCGACACTGTATCGCTGCCAGGGCGGGCCAACTGTCACCAGATAGGGGGCAAGTTGCCGATGGCAAGAGGGCAGGAGGGTGGCAGTCGCCCGACTGAGGTGAAAGACCGGCACGAAAGCCGGCACGCAAACCGGTAGGAAAGCCGGCAAGAAAAAAGGGAGCCGAAGCTCCCTTTTTCCTGGTGATCACCGGTGCGACTGCACTTGAGCGATCAGCGACGCGTTTCCACCTGGACCAGCGGTTCGCTCGACTGCGGCGGCAGCGGCTTGCGCTCGCGCGGTGCACGCGGTGCCGGGACGAAGGCGGCGGCGGCTTCTTGTGCAGCGCGCAGCTTGACCGGATCGGTCGTGGCCAGCGTCAGGCCGGCTTGCGACAGCATGTGCTGCAGCGACTCCGGCTGGCCGCCGTTGCCGGCAGTTGCGGCCGGAGCAGCAGCTTCGACAGCGGCTGCAGGCGCGAACGCAGCCGGGGCCGGTGCCGCAGTGGTTTCCACCGCATCCAGCAGGCTGATCTGTTGAGGCAGGTTGGTAGCCGGAGCGGCATGCTGCACTACCTCGACCTGCACCGGTGCTTCCGACGCTGCCGGAGTGGCAGCAGGGGCTTGCACGGGCGCAGGCGCCGGGGCAGGTTCGAAGGCCGGCGTCGGAGCGAAGCTGGCGTCGATGGACGGCGCCGGTGGTTCGATGGCTTCCTGCTGCGAGAACACGGCTTCGGTCGCTTCGGCTGCGGCTGCGGCCACGGCTTCCACCGAGTTCACGCCGCTTTCCACTGCGACAGCTTCGCTACGGACAGCGGCCGGCGCTGCGCTTGCTTCAACCACGTCGGCCGGAACCGGCGAGGCAGCAAAAGAGGCCTGGGCCACAGCGGCCTGGGCGACTTCCACCGTTGCGGCCGGCGTCGCAGTGAACACGGGTTCACCGTTTTCACCGGTTTCGCCAGCTTCAGCTTCAGCTGCATCGGCATCGGCGTTTTCGATCAGGTTGCCGTTCTCGTCACGTTCGCGACGATGACGGTTGCGGCCGCCACGACGACGACGACGGCGCGGTTCGGTGCCGCCTTCGGCATTTTCCGAGGCTTCAACGCCTTCGCCACCTTCGACCTGTGCCACTTCCAGCTGTGCTGCCTGCTCGTCATTGGCCAGTGCCACGGCACCAGCGGCCACGGCGACGCCGGCAGTTGCGGCGCCGGCTGCCAGAGCGGCTTCCAGCGGCAGACCTTCCTCGGTGCGGGCTTCCTTGCGTTCACCACGGGGGGCGCGTGGTTCACGTGGTTGACGCGGTTCGCGACCTTCGCGGGGTTCGCGAGTTTCACGGCCTTCACGCGGCTCACGGGCTTCGCGTGGCTCGTTGCGACGGGCTTCCTTGGCTTCCTGGCCCTGGACTTCACGACCCTCGCGGGCTTCACGCGGTTCACGGCCTTCGCGCGGTTCACGACCTTCCTTGGGCTCACGCGGGCCACGCGGTGGGCGTGCCTGCTTGGCTTCAGCCAGTTCACCTGCCTTCATCTCGACCGCAGCCGGGCCGCGGGCATTGCGTTGTTCGCCATTGCCATTGCGCTCGCCACGTTCGGCACGATCACCACGGTCGTTGCGATCATTGCGATTGCGGCCGCGACCGTTGCGGTCTCCACCACGGCCGCCACGTTCGGTGTCGCGCTTGGCAGGGGCCTTGGCTTCGACCGGGGCCGGCACTTCCAGCGGGGCCACGGGCTTCTTGCGGAAGAAGGCGAAGATCTTGCCCAGCAGGCCCGATTCCGGTGCCAGGGTCGGCGGCGGGACGGCAGCGGCGACCGGTTCGGCTGCCTTGCGTTCGACGATCGGGGCCGGCTGGTCGGGGGTGATGCCCTTGACCATGGCTTCCTGGCGCGGACGCTCTTCTTCCTTCTGACGCTTGCTGTAGCCGATGTCGGTATCGGCCTGCTCGGCCATGGCGTAGCTGGCCTGGGATTCGTCCAGGCGCGGATCGTCGTGCTTGATCCGTTCCATCTTGTAGTGCGGGGTTTCCAGGTGCTTGTTGGGGATCATGATGACCGTGACGCGATGACGCGTTTCGATCTTCAGGATTTCGCCACGCTTTTCGTTCAACAGGAAGGCGGCGACGTCCACCGGTGCCTGCACGTGGATGGCGGCGGAATTTTCCTTCATCGCCTCTTCCTGGATGATGCGCAGCACCTGCAGGGCGGAGGATTCGGTATCGCGGATGTGGCCGGTGCCATTGCAGCGCGGGCAGGTCACGTGGCTGCCTTCGGACAGCGACGGACGCAGGCGCTGACGCGACAGTTCCATCAGGCCGAAGCGCGAGATCTTGCCCATCTGGACGCGGGCACGGTCGTGGTGCAGGGCATCCTTCAGGCGACCTTCGACTTCGCGCTGGTTCTTGGAATTCTCCATGTCGATGAAGTCGATCACGATCAGGCCACCCAGATCGCGCAGGCGCAACTGGCGGGCCACTTCATCAGCCGCTTCGAGGTTGGTATTGAAGGCGGTGGTCTCGATGTCGCTGCCACGGGTGGCGCGTGCCGAGTTCACGTCCACCGACACCAGCGCTTCGGTGTGGTCGATCACGATGGCGCCGCCCGAGGGCAGCGGCACCGTACGCGAGTAGGCGGTCTCGATCTGGTGTTCGATCTGGAAGCGCGAGAACAGCGGCACGTCGTCGCGATAGCGCTTGACGCGATGGACCATGTCCGGCATCACGTGGGCCATGAACTGCTGGGCCTGGTCGTGGATGTCGTCGGTGTCAATCAGGATTTCGCCGATGTCGGGCTGGAAGTAGTCGCGGATGGCGCGGATGACCAGCGACGATTCCTGATAGATCAGGAAGGCACCCGAGGACGACTGGCCGGCGCCTTCGATGGCGCGCCACAGTTGCATCAGGTAGTTCAGGTCCCACTGCAGTTCATCGACGTTACGGCCGATGCCGGCGGTGCGGGCGATGACGGACATGCCGTTGGGCAGGTCCAGCTTGTCCATGGTCTCGCGCAGTTCCTGGCGGTCTTCACCTTCGACGCGGCGGGAAACACCACCACCACGCGGGTTGTTGGGCATCAGGACCAGATAGCGGCCGGCCAGCGAGATGAAGGAGGTCAGGGCGGCGCCCTTGTTGCCGCGCTCTTCCTTTTCGACCTGGACGATGATTTCCTGGCCTTCGCGCAGCGCTTCCTTGATGCTGGCGCTACGGACGTCGACGCCTTCCTTGAAGTAGGTGCGGGCGACTTCCTTGAACGGCAGGAAACCGTGGCGCTCCTCGCCGTAGTTGACGAAGCAGGCTTCCAGCGAGGGCTCGATGCGGGTGATCACGCCCTTGTAGATGTTGGACTTGCGCTGCTCGCGTCCGGTGGTTTCGATGTCGATGTCGATCAGCTTCTGACCGTCAACGATCGCCACGCGCAGTTCTTCCTGCTGCGTTGCGTTGAACAACATACGTTTCATGTTTTCACTCCGGGATCCGAAGATCCTTCAAATGGCCCGTCCGTATGTGGTAGCGGGCCAAAAGTACAGGGGATGTACGCGAGAACGAAGTGATTGGGGAGGGAATTGCCTTGATTGTGTGAATGCGCCTTAGCGGGCGCTCCAGCACAAGGGGGCGCGGATGCAGTGGACCGGGACGCCGGGCAGCACCGTATCCGCGCCGCGCGCTCCGCCATAGGCGGTCGCGCAGGCAACTGCGGACGGTAAGCTGGTCTGTGGAGCCAAACGTAACATAGTGAGGGTTGGCGACGGCGATCGGGTTCTACTGCATCAACCGGCAAGCTTCGCGATGGCCCGGCCCGAATTGCGGCATGGCCCGAGCGATGCGCTGCAAGGCGGCGGGCTGATGAGCCTGTCACGCTTGCGCTGCTGGTCGCCGGGGGGCTGTGCGCTGCTGTCCTGGGTCAGGTCACCGGATGCGAGTCTTGCCAGACTTTTATCCTGATGATCCAAACAATTCTGTTCCACTTCCAAGTGCGCTGTCCGATTGCAACTGCGGTGCAAACTGGACTCGCAAAGGGAAGGTGCGTACTCGTTTCGAGGCCTTTACGTGGACCAGGCAAGCGACATGATCGGTTGTATTGTCAACCGTTGCAGCGCTTTTATTGCGTCTGCGATGGCGCGCGTCGTGGTTTTCGGGGCCCCCTTCGTCAATTTTGCAAATGAGCGAGGCTGACGAAGTCTCCTCTTGTGTAGAATGTTCCTTTTTTATTCTACTGACGCCGTTTTTTGATCGGCGTCAATCGATTATATATTCAAAATGAAGGACTTAGCGAGATTTTCTAGGGGGGCTTCTGAAAGCGCCGACGCGGCGCCGGCCTCCCGGAACGCAGCCGCCTCGCAGAGCGTCCCTCAGGTGCAGTTGCTGACCATTTCTGACGAAGAAGCGGGGCAGCGGATTGACAATTTCCTGCTGCGGATCTGCAAGGGCGTTCCCAAGAGCCATATCTATCGGGTCCTGCGTTCGGGCGAGGTGCGCGTCAACAAGGGCCGTATCGACCAGACCTATCGCCTGGTTGAGGGCGATGTCCTGCGCGTGCCGCCAATACGAGTTGCAGAGAAGCAAGAAGCCGTGGTGCCGGGGGCGGAATTCCGCATCCTGCTGGAAGACAGCCACATGCTGGTCATCGACAAGCCGGCGGGGGTGGCCGTGCATGGTGGATCGGGCGTGAGCTACGGCGTGATCGAGCAACTGCGGGCAGCCCGGCCGGAGGCCAAGTTCCTGGAACTGGTGCATCGCCTGGACCGCGATACCTCGGGCGTGCTGCTCATTGCCAAGAAGCGTTCTGCCCTGACCAACCTGCACGAGCAGATGCGCGAGGGCCAGACCGACAAGCGCTACCTGACCCTGGTCCAGGGTGACTGGAAGAATGCCCGCCAGCACGTGAAGTTGCCGCTGTTCAAGTACAGCACGCCTGACGGCGAGCGCCGGGTGCGGGTGCAGGCCGATGGCCAGCCGTCCCATACGGTGTTCTCGCTGCTGCGCCGCTTCGGTGAATTTGCTTTGCTGGAAGCTGAACTGAAGACCGGTCGCACCCATCAGATCCGGGTACACCTGTCTTCCAGCGGTTTTCCCATCGTCGGCGACGACAAGTATGGCGACTTCCCCTTGAACAAGGCGCTGCAGAAGGCCGATGGCAAGCGTATTGCTTTCAAGCGCATGTTCCTGCATGCCTGGCGCATCAGCTTCCTGCATCCGGAAAGCGGCCAGACCGTCACCCTGAAGGCCGGCCTGCCCGAAGAGTGCGCCAAATTCCTGCGCAGCCTGGAGGGCGGTGCCGAGGGCGATCTGTTGCCCTACAACATGCTGGCTGGCACGGAGGACTGAAGGACAGTGCACGTAGTCGGCCGGGATATGATACTTTCTGCCCGGCATTAACAAAATCGCATGTTTCGCCGCTTCCTTGTCTTGATGGCAATCCAGCGGCGGTCATGCCAGCAGAAAGAGCATCAGACATGGCAAGAAAGCAATTCGACCTGATCGTCTTCGACTGGGATGGCACCCTGATGGATAGCACGTCCACCATCGTGCGTTGCATCCAGGCGGCGGCGCGCGACCTGGGTCTGCCGATTCCCGACAAGAGCGCGGCGTCCTACGTGATCGGCCTGGGCTTGCAGGATGCGATGCAGGCGGCCATTCCCGATGTCGATCCCAAATACTATCCGCGCATCGTGGAGCGTTACCGCCATCATTACCTGGGCCAGGACAAGGACCTTACGCTCTTCGAGGGCGTGCCGGCGATGCTGACCGACCTGTCGCAACAGGGCTATTTCCTGGCGGTGGCCACCGGCAAGAGCCGGGTGGGCTTGAACCGGGCCATGAACAGCACCGGCTTGCTGTCCATGTTCGACGCCACCCGCTGTGCCGACGAGACCTTCTCCAAGCCACATCCGGCCATGTTGCAGGAGCTGACCCGCGAGCTGGGCCAAGACATGCACCGCACCCTGATGATCGGCGACACCACCCATGACCTGCAGATGGCGATCAATGCCGGCGCCGTGGGGGTCGCGGTGGAATTCGGTGCGCACCCGCCCCAGCAGTTGCAGACACTGTCACCGCTGTATTCGGCGCGTTCCATCCGCGAATTGCACCAGTGGCTCAACGAGCATGCCTGAGACCGGCCACGTGAACCCTTCCCGCGAGATCCTGATCTGTGCGTCTGGCGAGCTGGCCGAAGGCGGCTTGGGCAAACGCTTCCCGGTCCAGGTGCATGGCGACGAGACCACCGGTTTCGTGGTGCGCTACGGCGGGGTGGTCTATGGCTACCTGAACCGCTGCGCGCATGTCCCCATCGAACTGGACTGGGCCGAGGGAGAGTTCTTCGAATCCAGTGGCCTCTATCTCATGTGTGCAACACATGGCGCCGTTTATGCGCCCGATACCGGAAAATGCGAGGGCGGTCCTTGTACCGGCGCCCACTTGCGTAAGATCATGGCGATGGAACGCGACGGTCAGGTCTACTGGCGTCCGGACGACATCGTCAAGCCCGTCGAGGCATGAGCTTCGGGGAAACCGGCGCAGGCTGCTGCGCTGCTTAGAGTGAGCCTATGAGCAACAACGAATCTGAAAACCAGCAAAACAAGCCGCCAGTCCCTCCGCAAGCCGCTCCGGCGTCATCCATTCCCGCCAGCGTGCGCGAGGACAAGAAGACCGGCTGGGAGCGCGACGTACTGGAGAAACTGGCCCTGTTCGCCGTCAAGGAGCAGCGCGCCCGGCGCCGCTGGGGCATCTTCTTCCGCATCTCCATCCTGGTGGTGATCGTGCTGGGCGCCTGGCTGGCCTTCACCTACAACAAGACCGAGAGCGAGCCGCTGGGCACCCATACCGCCCTGGTCGAGATCAGGGGCGCCATCGATTCCGAAGGGCAGGGTTCGGCCGGGGTGGTGATCCCGGCACTGGACAAGGCCTTTGCTGCCTCCGACTCGGTGGGCGTCATCCTCAAGATCAACAGCCCCGGCGGCAGCCCGGTGCAGGCCGGCATGATCAATGACGAGATCAACCGCCTGCGCAAGGCCTATCCCAAGAAACCGATCTACGTGGTTGTGGAGGAAGTGTGCGCCTCCGGTGGCTATTACATTGCCGCAGCGGCCGACAAGATCTACGTCAACAAGGCCAGCCTGATCGGCTCGGTGGGCGTGCTCATGGACGGGTTCGGCTTCACCGGCCTGATGGACAAACTGGGTGTGGAACGTCGCCTGCTGACCGCGGGCGAGAACAAGAGCTTCCTCGACCCCTTCAGCCCGCAAAGCCCGAAGCAGCGCGAGTACGCGCAATCGATGCTGCAGGAAATCCACCAGCAGTTCATCGAAGTGGTGCGCCAGGGCCGTGGCACGCGACTGAAGGAAACGCCGGATACCTTCTCCGGGCTGGTGTGGACCGGCTCCAAGGCGATCGAGCTGGGCCTGGCCGATGGCTATGGCACGGTCGACAGCGTGGCCCGCGATGTGCTCAAGGCCGAGGATGTGGTGGACTATACCCAGACTGAAAACCTCTCCGAACGGGTGCTCAAGAAATTCGGCGTGGCCTTCGGTGCGGGCTTTGCCAAGACCCTGATGTCGACGCCGCTTTCCACCTTGCGCTGACGCCGTAGCAGGAAGGTGCATGCAAAAAAGGCCGGTTGTGTATCACAACCGGCCTTTGTCATTGTGGTGCTGCGCGTTCTTTTTCCGGATTATTCGGCCAGCAGCAGGAAGACGGTCGGCTTCTTGTGGAAGTCCGGTGCCTTGCCGACGGCCAGGGCGGTTTTCCACTGCGCGGCGGTCTGCGTGCGCACCGATTCGCTGGCAAGCGACAGGTCGGTGGCCACGCAGATGAGCGTGCCGGGCTGACAGGATTGCACCAGCGCTTCCAGCATGGCGGTATTGCGATAGGGCGTTTCGATGAGCAACTGGGTCTGCTTTTCCTTGCGGGCGCGGTCTTCCAGCTGGCGGATGCGCTTGGCACGCGCTTCGGCGTCGGTGGGCAGGTAGCCGTTGAAGGCGAAGCTCTGGCCATTGAGCCCACTGGCCATGACCGCCAGCAGCAAGGACGAGGGGCCTACCAGCGGCCGCACCTGGATGCCATGCTGATGGGCCAGCCGGACCAGGTTGGCACCGGGATCGGCCACCGCCGGTACGCCCGCTTCAGAGATCAGGCCACCGTCACGGCCTTCCAGCAAGGGAGCCAGCAGCGAGGGTAGGGCCGCCGGCGGCGTATTGACGTTGAGCTCGGCGATCTGGATTTCCTGGATGGGCTGGGTCAGTGGCTGGCTGCTACCCAGCAGTTTCAGGAAGGCCCGTGTGGTCTTGGCGTTCTCCGCGACGAAATAATCCAGGCGTGCCGCGATGGCCTGCACCTGGCGCGGGATGATGCTCTCCAGCGGATGCATGGCGCTGGCGTCGGCGGGAAGCTCGGTGGGTCCCAGCGTGTTGGGAACCAGGTAAAGAATGCCGGGCATGGAAGGGAAATGGAATAAATTGTATAAAATAATATGTGCGACGCAGCATGGCAGCGCCGAGCCGCCATTCTACAGGGTGCCGGCTGTCATCAAAGTGTAATGCGCGCCGATTATCTTGTCGGGATGGAGACAAGGTGAGGTTTAAATTATTTAGCAATTGGCTACTAGTGCCATTGCGAAAGGACATGCATGTTTGCAGCGGTAGATCTCGGTTCCAACAGTTTTCGCTTGCATATCGGCAAGTACGAGGACGACGGCATACGCGTCATCAAGAGCGCGCGTGACCCCATCCGCCTGGCGGCGGGCATCGACAAGAGCGGCAATCTGACCCAGCAGGCCTGTCAGAGTGCCATCGATTCGCTCACGCGCTTTCGCGCCATCCTGCGTGACTATCCGCTGACCGCGGTGCGGGTGGTCGCCACCAATACCTTGCGCGTAGCCAAGAATGCCGCCGACCTGCTGCCGGAACTGGAGCGGGCCATCGGTTATCCGGTAGAAATCATTTCCGGCGAGGAAGAGGGGCGCCTGATCTACATGGGCGTGGCCGGCGTGCTGGCCAATGCCGGCGAAGAGCGCATGGTCATCGACATCGGCGGCGGTTCCACCGAGGTCATCCGCGGCCTGGGCGAACATATCCGTCACGTCGAATCCTTCGGCATCGGTACCGTCAATCAAAGCCTGGCCTTCTTCCCGGATGGCGCCATTACCGCCGCAGCCTTCGAGCGTGCCATCATCTCGGCCCGCTCGCATGTGGAAGACGCGGTACATCTGTTCAGTTTCGATCCGATGAAGGTGAATGTCTATGGCTCGTCCGGCACCATGCGGGCGATTGCCGATACCATCCGTCGCAACGGCATGGGCGATGGCCGCGTAAGCCTGCCCAGCCTGGCCGACCTGATGCAGCGCCTGATCGACTTTGGCCATGTCAGCCAGATTGCGCTGGACGGCATGAAACCCGACCGCGCCGGCGTCATCATGGGCGGGCTGGCGGTGCTGATCGGTTTCATGCAGGAGTTTCGCATCGAGGTCATCACCCCGGTGGAAGCCGGCCTGCGCATGGGCGTGATGTGGGACTTGCAACTGCGCGCCACCAAGGCCGACCGCCGCGACCGTTCGGTGGAAGAGTTCGCCCGCCGCTTCCATGTCGATGCCGCCCGCGCCCATGGCGTGGCTGATACCGCGCTGGGTTTCTTCGATCTGTTGAAGCCGGCCACCGATTCCTACGCCCGCTATCTCTACTGGAGCGCCTTGCTGCATGAGACCGGACTGGTGGTGTCGCCCACCGGTTACCACAAGCATTCGGCCTACATGATCGCCAACGCCGACCTGCCGGGCTTTACTACCCGCGAGCAGCGCCTGATGAGTACCTTGATCCTCGGCCAGAAGGGCAACCTGAAGAAGATCAGCGAGATGCTGGCCGACGTCGATTTTGCCAAGGCGGTGCTGGCGCTGCGGCTGGCGGTGATGTTCCGCCATGCGCACATCACGCTGGACCTGGACAAGGTGCGGGTCAAGCTCAAGAGCCGCATCGATCTGGAGATACGCCGCGATTACATCAAGGAGCATCCCAGCATTTCCTTCTGGTTCCAGAAGGAACAGGAGTGGTGGGCCGGCATCGGCGTCGATTTTGCCGTCAAGGTGATCTGAGCGCGCTTCGCCTGCCCAAGCAGCTTTCGCCGCTTTCAAAGAACCTCAAAACGCCCTTGCCGCAGTGGTCGGCGAGGGCGTTTTTGCGTTCACTGCGTGGTTTCCCGATATGTCTTCCAGAAGATGATAATGCTTCTTATTTGTGATATATTCGCCTGCGCTTTACCTACCGCGAACGTGCATGCACATGCACGCGCATACCCATAACGAGGCAGCCATCAGGCCGCCCGCTGCGACAGCCAAGTCCATCCTGGAGCCTGCTCCCCGGACCGCCTTCCGCGCCAAAAGAAAACGCCGTTTCGCCACGGCGGTCGTTCACTCTTTTTGAAAAGGATGGTCCATGTTTTCCCGTCAATTCGCCGTCGGCGCCGTACTGGCTGCCATTGCCGCCTCCAGCTTCGCGCAGGAAAAGGTCCTCAATCTCTATTCGGCACGCCACTATCAGACCGATGAAGCGCTCTACGCCGACTTCACCAAGGCTACCGGCATCAAGATCAACCGCGTCGACGGCGATGATGCCGGCATCCTGGCGCGCCTGAAGAGCGAGGGTGCTTCCAGCCCGGCCGACGTGATCCTGCTGGTGGATGCGGCGCGCCTGTGGAAGGCCCAGAGCGATGGCTTGTTCCAGCCCGTCAAGTCCAAGCTGCTGGACGAACGCATCCCCGCCAACCTGCACAGCAAGGAAGGCAGCGACGGCACCCAGTGGTTCGGTTTCTCCACCCGCGCCCGCGTGATCGTCTACAACAAGACCCGCGTCAAGCCGGAAGACGTGGACACCTACGAAGCCCTGGGCGATCCGAAGAACAAGGGCAAGCTGTGCACCCGCAGCGGCTCGCACCCCTACAACGTCTCGCTGTTCGGCGCGCTGCTGGAGCATGATGGCGCCGCCAAGACCGAAGCCATCTTGAAGGGCATGGTCGCCAACCAGGCGCGCCAGCCGGTGGGCGGCGATACCGACCAGATCAAGGCCGTGGGTTCGGGCGAATGTGGCGTGGCCATTTCCAACTCCTACTATGTGGCCCGCCTGCTGCGCTCCACCAAGCCGGAAGACGTGGCCCTGATGGAAAAGGTCGGCATCGTCTGGCCCAACCAGAAGAGCTATGGCGCGCACGTCAACATCGCCGGTGGTGGCGTGGCCAAGCATGCCCCGCACAAGGCCGAAGCCGTGCAGTTCCTGGAATACCTGGCCAGCGATGCGGCCCAGCGCTACTTCGCCGAAGGCAATAACGAATGGCCGGCCGTCAAGAGCGTGAAGACCGAGAACCCGGCGCTGGTCAAGATGGGCCCGTTCAAGGCCGAAGTGATCAACATCGGTGCCGTCGGTGCCAACCAGCAGAAGGTGCTGCAGATGCTGGATCGCGTCGGTTACAAGTAATCCGGATGTCTGGCAGGAGGCCGGCCCGCAGCATTGCTGCGGGCCGGCTTTTTTTACGCCGCCTCAGCGGGGCGGATCGCGGAAGGGATTGCGCTCGTTGAGCTCGTTGATATAACCATCGATGCCACCGCCTTCGCGGGCCAGGAAGTGTTCCACCGCATCGTAGAAGCCCGGATGCGCCAGCCAGTGCGCCGACCAGGTCTTCTGCGGCAGGAAGCCGCGTGCCATCTTGTGCTCGCCCTGGGCACCGCCTTCGAACCAGCGGATCTTTTCGGCGATGCAGAATTCCAGCGGCTGGTAGTAGGCGGTCTCGAAGTGCAGGCAGGGGACGTGTTCCAGCGCGCCCCAGTAGCGACCGTAGAGGGTGTCGCCGTCATGCACGGTGAGCGAGGAGGCAATCGGTTGGCCATCGCGCAGGGCCAGGGTCAGCAGCAGGTGCTGCGGCATGGTGGCACCGATGCGGCGGAAGAAATCCAGGTTCAGGTAGGGCGTCGAATAATGCGCCGCATAGGTGTGGCGATAGCAGCGGTTGAAGAATCGCCAGTGGGCCTCGGTGATCTCGCTGCCTCGCAGCCAGGTGAATTGCACGCCCTGTTCGGCCACCTTGCGCCGCTCGGCCAGGATGTTCTTGCGCTTCTTGCGATCCAGGGTATCGACGAACTCGGCAAAGCTGCCATAGCCTTCGTTGTGCCAGTGGAACTGCACGCCGCTGCGCAGCAGGAAACCGGCATCGGCCAGTTGTTCGGCCTGTTCCTGGGGCGGGTAGAGGATGTGGGTGGACGAATGCTCGCCCTCCTGCTGCAGGGCCTGCAAGGCGGCCAGCAGACCGGCGCGGGCGGTCTCATCGACTGCCATCAGCCGCGCTCCGCGCACCGGCGTGAAGGGGATGGCGGCCAGCAGCTTGGGATAGTATTCGACGCCGTGGCGCTGGTAGGCCTCGGCCCAGGCCCAGTCGAAGACATATTCGCCATAGGAGTGGAACTTGCGATAGAGAGGCAACGCCGCCACCAGCGCTTCGTTCTGCCACAGCGTCAGGTAGTGCGGCTCCCAGCCGGTGTCGGCACTGGCTGCACCGCTCTCGTGCAGCGCATGCAGGAAAGCGTAGCTGAGGAAGGGATTGCCTTCGGCCTGGGCGGCCACCAGGGCGTCCCAGCGGTCGGGGCCGATCTCGGCCAGAGAAGAAACGATTCGCGTGCGATAATCCATGGACTGCGAGTGACCTGCGTAAGAAGGCGCGGCCCACGGCCCCGCTCGAACAGGCATTCTACGCAAAACCGACAGAACGCGTCGCCATCGCGGCGACCTGCACAGAGCAAGAAAGTCCGCACGATATGACTAGCCCATTCTTCAATCTCTATAGCCACGGTTTCGCCCGCGTCGCCGTGGCGGTGCCGGACTGCAAGGTGGCCGATCCGGTCTTCAATGCCCGGCGCACCATCGCCCTGGCCGAGCAGGCCGCCGCTGGTGGCGCGGTGCTGGTGGCCTTCCCGGAACTGGGGCTGTCGGCCTATAGCTGCGAAGACCTGTTCCAGCAGCGCGCTCTGCTAGACGCCGCGCAAGAGGCCCTGCAGGCTGTGCTGGAAGCCTCCTTGCGCATCCCGGCCGCCCTGATCGTGGGCATGCCGCTGAAGGTCGAACACCAGCTCTACAACTGTGCCGTAGTGGTCAGCGCGGGCCGCATCATGGGGGTGGTCCCCAAGAGCTACCTGCCCAACTACAGCGAATTCTACGAAGCGCGTCAGTTCAGCAGCGCCGATTGCGCCGTCACCCGCCGCACCCGTCTGCTGGGCCAGGATGTGGACTTCGGCAGTCACCTGCTGTTCGAGATCAGCAATATCCCCGACCTGCGTTTCCATGTCGAAATCTGCGAAGACGTCTGGGTGCCGATCCCGCCATCCTCCTTTGCCGCCCTGGCGGGCGCCACGGTGCTGGTGAACCTGTCGGCGTCCAATATCGTGGTCGGCAAGTCCGGTTACCGTCACCAGCTGGTGTCGCAGCAATCGGCGCGCTGCCTGGCGGCCTACCTGTATTCCTCGGCCGGCGATGGTGAATCGACCACCGACCTGGCCTGGGACGGCCAGGCGCTGATCTGCGAGAACGGCGAACTGCTGGCCGAGTCCGAGCGCTTCACCCAGGGTGGCCACGTCATCTATGCCGATGTGGACCTGGAGCGTCTCTCTCGCGA
This sequence comes from Herbaspirillum sp. AP02, assembly GCF_015767275.1. GTDB lineage: Bacteria > Pseudomonadota > Gammaproteobacteria > Burkholderiales > Burkholderiaceae_D > Herbaspirillum. The sequence continues at coordinate 828,096 of NZ_JADWMY010000001.1, read as the reverse complement.
ACGTTTCCACCAGACCACCTTCGGCCAGTCGGTGCGCCGGCATGCGGACGAAGTGCGCCGCTTCGAGGTGGTGGCGTTCGATGTCCAGTTGCCACAGGATCGGCCGCTGCCGCTGCAACGCCGGGTGGCCCGTTTCCCCTATGTGCCGGCCAACGCGGAGCAGCGCGAGCTGCGCTGCCGCGAGGTCTACAACATCCAGGTCATGGCGCTGGTGCAGCGCTTGTCTTCGTCGGGCCTGAAGAAGGTGGTCATCGGCGTCTCCGGCGGTCTGGACTCCACCCACGCCTTGCTGGTCTGCGCCAAGGCCATGGACAAGCTGGGCCTGCCGCGTACCAATATCCTGGCCTATACCATGCCCGGTTTCGCTACCAGCAGCCGCACGCTGGTGCAGGCGCATCAGTTGATGACGCAGGTCGGTTGCTCGGCCCAGGAAATCGATATCCGTCCCAGCTGCGAACAGATGTTGAAGGACCTGGGCCATCCCTACTCGCGGGGCGAACCGGTCTACGACATCACCTTCGAGAACGTGCAGGCCGGCGAGCGTACCAATCACCTGTTCCGCCTGGCCAACCACCATGGTGCCATCGTCATCGGCACCGGTGACCTGTCGGAGCTGGCGCTGGGCTGGTGCACCTATGGCGTGGGCGATCATATGTCGCACTACAACGTCAACGCCAGCGTACCCAAGACCCTCATCACCCATCTGGTGCGCTGGGTGGCCGAGTCCGGCTCGCTGGAACTGAAGCAGCCGGAAGTACTGATCCACATCCTGGAAACCGAGATCAGCCCGGAACTGGTGCCCGGGGCCTCGGATGGCGAGCCCGGGCAACGTACCCAGGACTTCATCGGTCCCTACGAGTTGCAGGACTTCAATCTCTACTACATCCTGCGCTACGGCTTTACGCCGGCCAAGGTGGCCTTCCTGGCGCACAGCGCCTGGCATGACCGCGATGCCGGTCATTGGCCCGATGGCCTGCATGGTGCCCACAACCAGTACAGCTTGCCGCAGATCAAGAAAAACCTGGGCATCTTCGTCTATCGCTTCTTCAAGACCAGCCAGTTCAAGCGTTCCTGCGTGCCCAATGCGCCCAAGGTCGGTACCGGTGGCTCGCTCTCGCCGCGTGGAGACTGGCGCGCGCCCAGCGATGGCGAGGCCACCGTATGGTTGCAGGACCTGGAGCGGATTCCGGATCTGGAGGGCTGAAACCGGCTTTTTAGGGACTCGCTTGCGCGGGGTGGTTGAAAGCTGCGCGAGCCTGATTGACAATGTACAAGTGGGCAGGGGGCCACGTCCCTGTCCGTAAAAGAACAACATCGCATCACCCGCTATTCAACAGATCGCAACAGATCGTTTCTTTACGACATACCAAGAGAGGAATTGCCATGAAACAAGTGACCGCCATCATCAAACCGTTCAAGCTGGACGAGGTGCGTGAATCCCTCGCCGAAGTCGGCGTCACGGGCCTGACGGTCACCGAAGTGAAGGGCTTCGGTCGTCAGAAGGGGCATACCGAGCTGTATCGCGGTGCCGAATACGTGGTCGATTTCCTGCCCAAGGTCAAGATCGAGGTCGTGGTCGATGACAAGGTGGTGGAGCAGGCGGTGGATGCCATCATCAAGGCCGCCCGCACCGGCAAGATCGGCGATGGCAAGATCTTCGTGCAGGAAGTGGAACAGGTGATCCGTATCCGTACCGGCGAGACCGGTCCCGATGCCGTCTGAGCCGGATCGGCTCTCCCAGAAACCGGCCGCTGGCCGGTTTTTTTACGTCCGTCGCAGCCGGAAAGCTGTTGCAGTCTGTTGCGCCGTGGCGTGACGGATTGCGCCAGTCTGACACAGCGTGACAGCGGCACACTTGTGGTACAGGCCGGTGGGCCGCCTGGGACGGGCGTCTGGCGGCTGGCATGCGATTTGCCCCTCAGGAGGTCGAACGTCCGCCGCGGCCATCGATGCGAGCGGGATTTCAACCATAACCCCAACGGAGACGACATGAACCTGGCAGACATCAGCAAACTCGGCGTACGTGACCCTTTCAAGCAGCGTTACGACAACTTCATCGGCGGCAAATTCGTCCCGCCGGTCAAGGGGGAATACTTCGAGAACATCAGCCCGGTGATCGGACGCGCCTTCTGTGAAGTGGCCCGTTCCAGCGCCGAAGACGTGGAACTGGCCCTGGACGCCGCTCACGCCGCCAAGAAGAGCTGGGGCAAGACCTCGCCCACCGATCGTGCCAACCTGCTGCTGAAGATCGCCGATCGCATGGAAGCCAACCTGGAACTGCTGGCCACCGCCGAGACCCTGGACAACGGCAAGCCCATCCGCGAAACCATGGCCGCCGACATCCCGCTGGCGATTGACCATTTCCGCTACTTCGCGGCCGCCGTGCGCACCCAGGAAGGCAGCATCGGCACCATCGACAACGACACCTACGCCTATCACTTCCACGAGCCGCTGGGCGTGGTAGGCCAGATCATTCCCTGGAACTTCCCCATCCTGATGGCGGTATGGAAACTGGCCCCGGCCCTGGCTGCCGGCAACTGCGTGGTGTTGAAGCCGGCCGAACAGACCCCGGCCTCGATCATGGTGCTGATCGAACTGATCGCCGACCTGATCCCGCCGGGCGTGCTCAACATCGTGCAGGGCTTCGGCGTGGAAGCCGGCAAGCCGCTGGCCTCCAACAAGCGCATCGCCAAGATCGCCTTCACCGGCGAGACCACCACCGGCCGCCTGATCATGCAGTACGCTTCGCAGAACCTGATTCCGGTGACCCTGGAGCTGGGCGGCAAGTCGCCCAATATCTTCTTCGCCGACGTGCTGGACCGGGACGACGATTTCTTCGACAAGGCCCTGGAAGGTTTTGCCATGTTCGCGCTGAACCAAGGTGAAGTCTGCACCTGCCCCTCGCGCGTGCTGGTGCAGGAATCGATCTACGAGCGCTTCATCGAACGTGCCTTGAAGCGCGTGGCCGCGATCAAGCAAGGCAACCCGCTGGACAAGAGCACCATGATCGGTGCCCAGGCCTCGCAGGAGCAGCTGGAAAAGATCCTGTCCTATATCGACATCGGCAAGCAGGAAGGCGCCAAGGTGCTGGCCGGCGGCGGTCGCGAAGCACTGGGCGGCGATCTGGCCTCGGGCTACTACGTCAAGCCGACGGTGTTCGAGGGCAACAACAAGATGCGCATCTTCCAGGAAGAGATCTTTGGCCCGGTGGTCTCGGTGACCACCTTCAAGGATGAGGAAGAAGCCCTGGCCATCGCCAACGATACCCTGTACGGCCTGGGTGCCGGCCTGTGGACCCGTGATGGCACCCGTGCCTTCCGCATGGGTCGCGAGATCCAGGCCGGGCGCGTGTGGACCAACTGCTATCACCTGTATCCGGCGCATGCGGCCTTCGGTGGCTACAAGCAGTCCGGCATCGGCCGCGAAAACCACAAGATGATGCTGGACCACTACCAGCAGACCAAGAACCTGCTGGTCAGCTACAGCCCCAAGGCGCTGGGCTTCTTCTGATCGGGTTCCGATCCTTCGTTTGACTCCTTGGCTCCTTGCAGCAAGGTAGCTTGGGCGCCGGTCCGTTCTCCCACGGCCGGCGCCTTTTTTATGTGGACTTTCCAGGAGCGTGCCGATGAGCACCTTACCCCGGGTTACCGCCACCGACGCCACGGTGGCACTGCTGCGTCAGTTGAAGGCGCGCCATGGCGCCTTGATCTTTTTCCAGTCCGGCGGCTGTTGCGATGGCAGCGCGCCGATGTGCTACCCCGAAGGGGACTTCACCTTGGGCGACACCGATGTGTACCTGGGGGAGATCGATGGCGTGCCGTTCTATATCGGCGCCGACCAGTTTGAGTACTGGAAGCACACACAGCTGATCATTGATGTCGTCAATGGCAACGGCGGTATGTTCTCGCTGGAGAACGGCAGCGGCAAGCGCTTCCTGACGCGCTCGCGGCTGTTTTCCGATGAGGAATATGACGCTCTGGAACCGCTCAGTGCCCGCGTGACTTGAAGCGTCGGTACAGGGTATTGCGCGACAGCCCGAGCGCCTTGGCGGCCGCGCTGACATTGCCGTCATGCTTGCGCAGGGCGCGTTCGATGGCGGCCCATTCCGTGTCCTGCATGGACAGTGGTGGGCGGGCCGGTTCGTCAGCGGCGCTGGCCAGCGACGAGGCGGTGTCAGCGTCTTCCAGGAAGTCGTCCGGCAGGTGCTGCAGGCCGATGGCTGCTTCGCCCTCGGCCATGGCCAGCGCGGTGCGGACCAGGTTGGACAATTGCCGCAGGTTGCCCGGCCAGTGGCTGGCCTGCAGCAGCGCCAGGGCCTGGGCATCGAAGCGCGGCGCCTGCGGGCCGCCTTCTTCCTGCAGGATGCGCTCGATCAGGCAATCCAGATCGCTGCGTTCGCGCAGGGCGGGCAGCCTGACCTGCAAGCCATTGATGCGGTAGTACAGGTCTTCGCGGAAGGCGTGACGCGCCGTCATTTCGCGCAGCGGCTGGTTGGTGGCGCAGACCAGCGCGAAATCCACCGGGATCACGCGCTGGCTGCCCAGCGGCGTGACGGCGCGCTCCTGCAGTACCCGCAACAGGCGGCCTTGCAGTGACAACGGCATGTCGCCAATTTCATCCAGGAACAGCGTGCCCCCCTGGGCCTGCGCGATCTTGCCGATGGCGCCCTTGCGGCGGGCGCCGGTGAAGGCGCCATCCTCATAACCAAACAGTTCGGCTTCGATCAGGTTTTCCGGAATGGCCGAGCAGTTGACCGCCACGAAGGGCGCCACCAGCCCTCGGCTCAGCGCCATGCGCGAACAGGCGCTGGCGCGGTGGATGGCCTGCGCCAGCCACTCCTTGCCGGTGCCGGTCTCGCCGGTGATCAAGACCGGGATGGCGCGGTCGATCACCCGGCGCAGCTTGCCGATGATGTCGCTCATGCGGGCGTCGCCGGTCTCCAGCGCCTGCAGGTCGGGCAGGTTTGCAGGTCCGCGCACGACCGGTGGGTGGCTGACCGGCGCCAACGCTGGTGCAGACGCTGCTGACGCCGCTCCAAGTTCAGGCGCCTCGATGACCGCTTCACGGGCATTCTGGAAATGCTGGTCGCGCAGCCGCAACTCGGCGCGACCGTGGATGCGGATGCCATTGTGCAGGCACAGTTCCAGCAGGCCGGGCGCGGCCTTGCGGTGCTGCTCGAACAACAGCGACAACGGCACCCCGAACAGCGAGGTGAAGGTATGCGACTGCAGTGCCGCCAGCGTCAGGCCCAGCTGGAACTGGGCACTGCGGTTGGCCGCCAGGAAACGTCCGCCCGGCGTGAAGCTGACGATGCCCTCCACCAGCGTACCCACGAATTCGGCGCGGCTGTGGAAGTGCAGGGTGATGCAATCGGGAAAACTGCCGGCCAGCAGGTGGTTTTCTATCATCTGCGCCGACATGCGCACCAAGGCCATGGTGTGCTTGTGGAAGCTGCCGCATTCGCCCGACACGTCCAGCACCCCCAGCACCTTGCCGCGATGATCGAAGATAGGGGCCGCCGAGCAGGTCAGGAAGCGGTTGGCATCCAGGTAGTGCTGCTGGGCGTGGACCGTGGTCGGTTTCTGTTCGAACAGCGCCGTGCCGATGGCATTGGTGCCGCGCAACTGCTCCGACCAGCGCCCGCCGGGGCCGAGCGCCACGCGGTCGGCCTTGGCCAGGAAATCGCGGTCGCCCAGGGTATGGATGATGGTGCCTTCGGCGTCCGAGAGGATCACCATGCTGTGGGTGTTGCGAATCTGGTCGTAGAGGGTTTCCATCACCGGGCGGGCGTGGCCGGACAGGGACTGGCTGGCCTCCAGTGTCTGCGCCAGGTCGGCGCGCGAGAGCTGTTCCAGATCCGGCAGCTGGCCGCGGGCGATGCCGTAGGACGAGCTGCGCTGGTGCGAGCGCGCAATGGTCTGCAGGTCCGGCTCGCCGTCGGCCGTGGCCTGCACCAGGGGCGCCGCGCCCAGCAATGCACCGGCGCCGGGCCGGTTTGCCTGGTATTGCATCCTTGTCTCCTTGGACCTTTGCGATCCTTATGCCCGATCTTCGTGACCGCCCGGTGTTCTATTTCTTATGTTCCGAGAGGCTAGGGGTGAACAAGCATACCCGATTAATGTGGCAGCCGGCTAAATTGAAACAGGGTTTGCAGGAGACCTGAAGTGTGGGCAAAATACTGTAAATATATACAGTATTATTCGGCTATACATGGCTTCCTTCCCCAAATTTCCCCAGGGCATCGCCCGGCCGTTTCCTGACCAGCCGGCGCCATCGTCGTCGGCCGACGATGCGACCCTCACGCCGGCCGCGTTCATCCATCGCCAGCAGGTGGCGCAAAAGGGCCGGGGCGCGGTCACCAACCTGCGCGGGCGCTATGAATCGGTGGACCGAGAGGCGTTCGATGACGGCTGGCAGCCCCTGCAATTTGCCGGTGACGGCCCAACGACCGGCGAAGAGGTCGTCGGCACAGAACAGGCCAATACTGTCGATCATGGCGATCAGGACGCCGAATCGCCGCGCCTGAAGACCATCGTCATGGAAGAGACGGCCAAGTCCATCATCAGCCGCAATGCCTCGCCCGACTTGCCGTTCTCGCTGTCCCTGAATCCCTATCGCGGCTGCGAGCACGGCTGCATCTACTGTTTTGCCCGACCCTCGCACAGTTACCTGGGCCTCTCGCCGGGCCTGGATTTCGAAAGCCGGCTGGTGGCCAAGACCAATGCCCCCGAGCTATTGCTGCGCGAGCTGGCCCGGCCGTCCTACCAGCCTGACACCATCACGGTGGGCATCAATACCGACGCCTACCAGCCCATCGAGCGCGAGCGCCAGTTGACCCGCCGCATCCTGCAGATCCTGCACGATTGCGAAAACCCGGTGGCCCTGATCACCAAGTCGTCCCTGATCGAGCGTGACATCGACCTGCTGGCGGCGATGGCAGCCAAGCGCCAGGCCATTGCCGCTGTCACCATCACCACGCTGGACCCGGCCATCGCCCGCACCCTGGAACCTCGGGCGGCCAGTCCGGCGCGGCGCCTGCGGGTGATCCGTACGCTCGCCGAGGCCGGTATTCCGGTGAGCGTATCGATTGCGCCGGTGATTCCCTTCGTCACCGAGCCAGATCTGGAGCGGGTCATGGAAGCTGCCGTGGAGGCTGGTGCCGGCCAGGCCGGCTATATCGTGCTGCGCCTGCCATGGGAAGTCAGCCCCTTGTTCAGGCAGTGGCTGCAGGCGCACTTCCCGGACCGGGCGGCACGGGTGATGAACCGCATCCAGGACATGCGGGGCGGCAAGGATTACGACGCCGATTTCGCCACCCGCATGCGTGGCACCGGTGTCTGGGCCGAGCTTCTGCAGCAGCGCTTCGACAAGGCCAGCCGCCGGCTGGGCATCGACCATCGCAACCGCGCCTTCACCACGCTGGATGCCAGCCGTTTCCGGCGGCCGCTGCTGGTGCCGCCGGCCCGGGGCGGGCAGGGCAAGCGGACCAAGAATGATCAGCTTGATCTGTTCTGAACTGAAGTCTTGGGAAGGAGCTTGGCTGGTACACTGCGCGCTTTGATCGAATCAGGCTTTTTTGCATGCATACCCTGGAACAATTGCGTAGTGGCGCGCTGGCTGGCGTGACAAGGCTTTCGCTGTCTTGCGGCCTGCGTGAATTCCCGCCGGAGATTTTCACCCTGGCCGATACGCTGGAAATCCTCGATCTGAGCGGCAACCAGCTCAGCGCCTTGCCGGACGACCTGCCACGCCTGACCCGGCTGCGCATCGTCTTCTGTTCCGACAATCGGTTCACCGAATTGCCGGCTGTCCTCGGCCGTTGCCCGTCGCTGGAGATGATCGGTTTCAAGGCCAACCAGATTGTGGAGGTGCCGGCCGACTCCCTCCCGCCCTCGCTGCGCTGGCTGGTGCTGACCGACAATCGCATCGAAGCGCTACCGGCCAGCATCGGCCGTTGCCGGCCTCTGCAGAAGCTGATGCTGGCCGGTAACCGCCTGCGTGCCTTGCCGCCGGAACTGGCGGCCTGCCGCAATCTGGAACTGCTGCGCCTGGCCGCCAATGCGCTGGAAGAATTCCCGCACTGGCTGTTGACCTTGCCGCGACTGAGCTGGCTGGCCATGGCCGGCAACCCCTGGTGCGCGCCGGTGGAAGAACGGGCCGATGGCCTGGCGCAGGTGGCGGACATTGCCTGGGACGATCTGCAGCTGCAGGACAAGCTGGGCGAGGGCGCTTCCGGAGTGATCCATGCCGCCCGCTGGCATGTCGGCGGTGCGTCACAGCCGGTGGCGGTCAAGCTCTTCAAGGGCGCCGTCACCAGCGATGGCCTGCCGGAACGCGAAATGGCCGCCTGCATCATGGCCGGACGGCATCGCGGGCTGATTCCTGTGCTGGGCCGCCTGCAGGGGTATCCGCAGGGGGTGGCGGGGCTGGTGATGCCGCTGATCGACCCGGACTATACCAACCTGGCCGGGCCGCCCAGCCTGCATTCCTGCACCCGCGATGTGTATCCCGAAGCAATGGTGCTGCCGTGGTCGCAGGCGCTGGCAATCGCCCGCGATATCGCTTCGGCGGCGGCGCACCTGCATGCACAGGGCATCGTCCATGGTGACCTGTATGCCCACAACATCCTGCATCGTTCCGACGCGGCACTGCTGGGCGACTTCGGTGCGGCCTGGTTCTACGATACCGACCAGCCCTATGCCTGGGGCGTGCAGGCCATGGAGGTGCGGGCTTACGGTTGTCTGCTGGAAGAGTTGCTGGCGTACAGCCAGCCGGCCGATGAAAAGGCAAGGGCGGTGCTGGCCGGATTGCGGCAGGCCTGCCTGTCGGCGGATGCGGCCTCGCGCCCGCATTTCGAGGCCATCGTGGCCATGCTCGACGAACTTGCCTAGCTGCGCTCGCTGGACTTGAGCAGCACCACCAGCGCGCCGGCCCCGCCATCGGCGGCGCGGGCCTGGCAGAAGGCCATCACTTCATCTTTTTGCGCGAGCCAGTTGCGTACCTTGTGCTTGAGCACGGGCTCCTTGTTGACCGAACCCAGTCCCTTGCCGTGGATGATGCGCACGCAGCGCAGACCGCGCCGGCGCGACTGGCGCAGGAACTCGCCCAGCGCTTCACGTGCCTGGTCGCGACGATAACCGTGCAGGTCGAGCTGGGCCTGGATCACCCAGTTGCCGCGCCGCAGCTTGCCGAGCACGTCGGCACCTACGCCAGGGCGGGCGAAACTGAGATTCTCGTCGCTGTCCATCAGGGTTTCGATGGTGAATTCGTCGGAGAGCGACTCCAGCAGTGCCGCCTGTTCATCGGCCAGGTGCTGGCGTGGAATGGGTAAGGGGGGATCGGGCAGGTGAAGGGCCTTGTCGGCCGCCCGCTGATGCAGCGGCGCCACCTGGCCGATGCTGTGGCGGAACAGATTGGCCTCCTCGCGGGCGGCCGTTTCCTGGCGCTGGCGCTCGGCCAAGGCCAGCGCGCGCGCTTTTTCCTGCTCCTGCAGATCGCGGCGCAATCCCTTGAGCGCCGAGAAGTCCTTCATTGTCGCCATGACAGCACCCAACCCTGTAGCCTACGTTTCCCTGAACTGGCAACTTTAGCAGAAGTGCAGTCGCTCTACAGCGTGATCGCAGGCATCAGCCGCAGGCGACCTTGATGATGACCTTGCCCGGATCGATGTAGAGATTGAGGCGACGTGGATTGAACTCCATCGTGGCCACATCGTCCGGCTTGAGCACGCGCACATCGGCGGCGCCCGATTCAGCTTGCGCCTGGCGTTCCAGGTAGCCGCTCAGATTCTCGCCGATCAGGTGATCAGCACGCGAGGCATCGCACAGACCGGGGCCGGACGGGGCGTCGGCACTTTCGCGCGAGGCACTGCAGGCGGCCAGCAAGGCGCCCAGGGTCAGCGAGGCAAACACGGTAGTGACGGCAGCAGATGAGCGTGGCACGGTGCTTTCCTTGTTGAAGAGAGGGGACAGGCGCTTTGTTGTCTTTAGAATAAGCTTAATGTAAACAAAAAACGCCGGGACGAACACTCGTCACCGGCGTTTTGATGCCTTGTTGTGCTGCGAGTTCTCGCAGCGCAGCATTTTTTATTCCAGGCCTTCCAGGTAGCGCTGGGCATCCAGTGCCGCCATGCAACCCGTACCGGCGCTGGTGATGGCCTGGCGGTAGACGTGGTCCTGCACGTCGCCGGCGGCGAACACGCCTTCGATGCTGGTTGCCGTGGCGAAACCTTCGGTCCCGGTGCGGGTCTTGAGGTAGCCGTTCTGCATGTCCAGCTGGCCGTCGAAGATACCAGTATTGGGCTTGTGGCCGATGGCGATGAACAGGCCGTGCACCGGGATCTCGGTGATGGCGCCGTCCTGGGTGGACTTGATCTTGATACCGGTCACGCCGCTGTCGTCGCCGACCACTTCGTCCAGCGTGGAATGCCATTGGATGGCGATCTTGCCCTCGGTGACCTTGTGCAGCAGGCGGTCGATCAGGATGGGCTCGGCGCGGAATTTATCGCGGCGATGGATGATGGTGACCTTGCTGGCGATGTTGGAGAGGTACAGCGCCTCTTCCACGGCCGTATTGCCGCCACCGACCACGGCCACTTCGCGGCCACGGTAGAAGAAACCGTCGCAGGTGGCGCAGGCCGACACACCGCGGCCCATGAAGGCCTGTTCGGAGGGCAGGCCGAGGTACTGGGCCGAGGCGCCGGTGGCGATGATCAGGGCATCGGCGGTGTATTCACCGCTGTCGCCGATCAGGCGGAAGGGACGTTCGGACAGCTTGGTGGTGTGGATGTGATCGAAAATGATCTCGGTATTGAAGCGTTCGGCGTGCTGCAGCAGGCGCTGCATCAGTTCCGGACCTTGCACGCCCAGCGGGTCACCGGGCCAGTTCTCGACGTCGGTGGTGGTCATCAGCTGGCCGCCCTGTTCCACGCCGGTGATCAGTACCGGGTTCAGGTTGGCGCGCGCGGCATAGACGGCGGCGCTGTAACCGGCGGGGCCGGAGCCGAGAATCAGGACCTTGGCATGTTTGGGCGTGCTCATATGTGACTCATCAAATGTTGTGGGATCGCCTCTGCAACTTGAGGCGACTCCCGGGATTTCAATTCCCGACCGGCCATGACAGCGGGTCGGGCAGGGCAAGCGGATCAGCTGGCGGGCACCGAAGTTTGCGGATTGCCGCGCTGCAAAACGGGTAAGATTATAGTCCAAGCCCTCATCCAGGCTCATGGAATTACGCTATCCCGGCAATAGGTCGGCAGAGGGTCGGATGCAGATGGGCACCGCATCAGCGTCCACCCAGCCTGTCTCGCTCATTCACGGGCGCGGCAACAGAAGTGCAGTATCAGGATCAGGAAAGAACGCTGGAAAGCACCCGAGCGAGCAATTGAGCATCAGGAAAGCAGAACGATAGCGGCAAAAGCCGGTCAGTGAGCCGTTGGCGGTGCTGCCTGGCGCAAATCCGCGAAGCGCCAATTCAATGCCGTTACAATGACGGCTGGTTTTTTTTGCACGGAAGTTATGTCGAAGACGAGTCAAGCCCACATCCGCAATACCAAGGCGCCGGCGCCTCCCATGCCCAGTCGCCTGGTGCGGTTGCTATCGGAGGCACGCTGGCTGGCGCTGGCGGCCTTGCTGGTCTACCTGGTACTGATCCTGCTGAGCTATTCCAAGACCGACCCTGGCTGGTCGGTGGCCAGTTCGGTGCCGCGCGTGGGTAACTGGGGCGGCCGGGTGGGCGCCTGGATGGCCGACCTGATGCTCTACATCTTTGGCCTGTCGGCCTGGTGGTGGTGCGTGCTGGTGGCGCGTTCGGTGTGGAGCGGCTATCGCCGCCTGTCCAATCGCTTCCTGATGGAGCAGCCGGTCGAGCCGGAGCACCAGCAGGAGCCGCTGATCCGGGCCGTGGGCTTCGTCTTCATGCTCACCGGCAGCATGGGCATCGAGTTCACCCGCATGCATCGTTTCACTCCCATGCTGCCGCATTCCTCAGGCGGCGTGCTGGGCGAGATGATTGGCGCCGGCATGCAGCCGACCTTCGGCTTCACCGGATCGACGCTACTGCTGTTGCTGCTGTTCGGGCTGGGGTTCTCGCTGCTGTTCCAGGTGTCCTGGCTGGCAGCGGTGGAGCGCATCGGCGGCCTGATCGAGGATGGCCTGTTCTGGGTGCGCGATTTCTTTGCGGCCCGTGCCGACCGCCGCGCCGGCCAGGAAGCCGCCGTCAAGCGTGAGGAAACCGTAGTCCAGGAGCGCGCCAAGATCGTGGAGGCGCCACCGATCCGCATCGAACCGCAGATCGTGGAAGTGCAGAAGTCGGACCGGGTGCAGAAGGAAAAGCAGACCAGCCTGTTCGACGACCTCAACAGCGAACTTCCGCCGCTGTCGCTGCTGGATGAAGCGCCGCCGTCGCAGCAGACGGTGTCGGTGGAAACCCTGGAATTCACCAGCCGGCTGATCGAGAAGAAGCTTTCCGACTTCGGCGTCGAGGTCAAGGTGGTGGCCGCCTATCCCGGCCCGGTGATCACCCGCTACGAGATCGAACCGGCCACCGGCGTCAAGGGTAGCCAGATCGTCAATCTGGCGCGCGACCTGGCGCGCTCGCTCTCGCTGACCTCGATCCGCGTGGTGGAAGTCATCCAGGGCAAGAATTACATGGGCCTGGAACTGCCCAATCCCAAGCGCCAGATTGTGCGCCTGACCGAAATCCTCGGCTCCAAGGTCTACAACGACAGCCATTCCAGCCTCACCGTGGCGCTGGGCAAGGACATCGCCGGCAACCCGGTGGTGGCCGACCTGGCCAAGATGCCCCACCTGCTGGTGGCCGGTACCACCGGTTCGGGCAAGTCGGTGGGCATCAACGCCACCATCCTGTCGCTGCTGTACAAGTCTTCGCCGCGCCAGGTGCGCCTGATCCTGATCGACCCCAAGATGCTGGAATTGTCGATCTACGAAGGCATCCCGCACCTGCTGGCGCCGGTGGTGACAGACATGCGCCAGGCCGGCCACGCCCTGAACTGGGCGGTGGAAGAGATGGAGCGCCGCTACAAGAAGATGTCCAAGCTGGGCGTGCGCAACCTGGCCGGCTACAACCAGAAGATCGTCGATGCCGACAAGCGTGGCGAGAAGATCCCCAACCCCTTCAGCCTCACTCCGGATGCACCGGAACCGCTGGAGCAGCTGGAAACCATCGTCATCATCATCGACGAACTGGCTGACCTGATGATGGTGGTGGGCAAGAAGGTCGAGGAACTGATCGCCCGCATCGCCCAGAAGGCGCGCGCGGCCGGCATCCACCTGATCCTGGCGACCCAGCGGCCCTCGGTGGACGTGATCACCGGCCTGATCAAGGCCAACGTGCCGACCCGCATCGCCTTCCAGGTGTCGTCCAAGATCGACTCTCGCACCATCCTCGACCAGATGGGCGCCGAGGCCCTGCTGGGCATGGGCGACATGCTCTACAACCCGCCTGGCACCGGCTTGCCGGTGCGGGTGCACGGCGCCTTTGTCTCCGACGATGAAGTGCACCGGGTGGTGGAACACCTGAAATCCCAGGGGGAACCGAATTACATCGAGGGCATCCTAGAGGGAGGCGTGCTGGAAGACGCTGACGGTGGTGGTAGCGGTGGCAGCGGTGCCGCAACCGGTGCGGGTGGTGGCGAAGGCGACGAGATGTACGACCAGGCCGTGGCCGTGGTCCTCAAGCATCGCCGGGCTTCGATCTCGCTGGTGCAGCGTCATCTGCGCATCGGCTACAACCGCGCCGCGCGCCTGCTGGAGCAGATGGAGCAGAGCGGACTGGTGTCGACCATGCAATCCAACGGCAACCGTGAAATCCTGGTGCCAGCGGGCGCCGCCGACGCTGCTGAATAAGCTCCCGCACAGATCTTCCACCACGCCCTGAAGGCCGGCCACTTTCGTGCCGGCCGCTACCTCCGGGTGGGTCCAAATCAAGAAGGAACCGAACAACATGGACAATTCCAGAACCGCTTTGCGCTCGCGTACCGCGCAAGCCCGCACCATCAACTTCAAGCTGCGTCGCATGGTCATGGCCGCCGGCCTATCGGCACTGGCCGTGGCCGGGGCCATTGCCATCACCGCGCTCACGCCGGGCCGTGCTTCGGCCGCCGCCCTGGACCAGTTCAAGCAATTCGTCAGCAGCACGCAATCGGCCAAGGGCAGCTTCACCCAGCGCATGGTGCGCAACGAGAACGGCACATCCAAGGTGGTCAACACCTCCAGCGGCAGCTTCGTGTTTTCGCGCCCGGGCAAGTTCATCTGGACCTACCAGAAACCCTATGAGCAGGTGATCCAGGCCGATGGAGAAAAACTCTTCATCTATGACAAGGACCTGAACCAGGTCACCACCAAGAAGCTGGGCAATGCGCTGGGTTCTTCCCCGGCCGCGATCCTGTTCGGCAGCAACGACCTGGAAAAGAACTTCACCTTGAAGGAAGCCGGCAACAAGGATGGCCTGGAATGGCTGCAAGCCACCCCCAAGAGCCGTGACACCACCTTCGACAACATCGGTATCGGCCTGAAGAATGGCACGCCGGTGGCGATGGAATTGCATGATTCCTTCGGCCAGGTGTCGGTGCTGACTTTCGACAGCTTCGAGAAGAACCCCTCGCTGAAAGGCAACAGCTTCAATTTCGTGGTCCCCAAGGGCGCGGACGTGTTCGACAACTGATCCCGCTGCGCTCCATGCAAACAGCCCCGCAAGCGTAAGCCTTGCGGGGCTGTTTGATTTGACGAGGACAGATCAGGCCGGTGGCATCTGCAGCAGCGGCAGCTTGTCGGTCCGGTCCTTCCATTGCGTGTGTTCCGGCAGGGGCGCCTTGGCCTGGGTGATGGGCTTCCAGCCGGCTTGCCTGGCCAGCTTGGCGTTGAGGTCCTCGAAGTGCGCCAGCGCCGCCGGCAGGTCAGTGGCGTTGTAGATGGCCCCGACCGGGCATTCCGGTACGCACATGGAACAATCGATGCAGCCGTCCGGATCGATGACCAGGAAGTTTGGCCCCTCCATGAAACAGTCCATGGGGCAGACGCTGACGCAATCGGTGTACTTGCACTGGATACAGGAATCGGTGACGACGAAGGGCATGGCAACTCGGGGTGGGCAGTCAAAAGGGCAGGCGGCATTGTAACGCCTGCGCCCGATGCCTGCTGCCCTCTGCCGGCCCTCTGCCCGCCATCTGCCCTCATCGTCCCGCTGCTGCGTTAGACTACGGCCTTTGGCGAATGCGCCTTGCAATCCGGCGCCGCGCCCGCATCCTGAAAGAACATGAAACCGATTTTCGAGACCGCCCCGATGCGCTCGCCATCGCCGGACCACGCAACCAGTCTGGCCGGGGAGCACCCCCATGGCTGACCTGTTTGCACAAGAACCCGCCGCGCCGCTGGCCGAAGCCCTGCGTCCCAAGACGCTGGACGAGGTCATCGGCCAGTCGCACCTGCTGGGCGAAGGCAAGCCCTTGCGCCTGGCCTTCCAGTCGGGCAAGCCGCATTCCATGATCTTCTGGGGGCCGCCGGGGGTGGGCAAGACCACGCTGGCGCGCCTGACGGCAACGGCCTTCCAGTGCGAATTCATCGCCTTGTCGGCGGTGTTCTCGGGGGTCAAGGATATCCGTGCGGCGATGGAGCAGGCCGAGCAGAACCTGGCCATGGGCAAGCACACCATCCTGTTCGTGGATGAAATCCATCGCTTCAACAAGTCGCAGCAGGATGCGCTGCTGCCCTACGCCGAGAGCGGCCTGGTGACCTTCATCGGCGCCACCACCGAGAATCCCTCCTTCGAGGTCAACTCGGCGCTGCTGTCGCGGGCGCAGGTGTATGTGCTCAAATCCCTGAGTGACGACGAACTGAAGCTCCTGCTCAAGCGCGCCCAGGAAAAGGCGCTGGGTGAACTGCATTTCGACGAGCAGGCCATCGACACCATCATCGGCTACGCCGACGGCGATGCGCGTCGCTTCCTGAACCTGCTGGAGCAGACTGAAACTGCCGCGCGCACCACCGGTACGGTGCTGGTGACGGCCGATTTCCTGCAGAATGCGCTGACCCTGAACAGCCGCCGTTTCGACAAGGGCGGGGATAATTTCTACGACCAGATTTCAGCCCTGCACAAGTCGGTGCGCGGTTCCCACCCGGACGCGGCGCTGTACTGGCTGACCCGCATGCTGGATGGTGGCGCCGATCCGCGCTACCTGTCGCGCCGCATCGTGCGCATGGCCTGGGAGGATATCGGCCTGGCTGACCCCCGCGCCATGCAGATCGCCAACGACGCTGCGCTGACCTATGAGCGCCTGGGGAGTCCCGAAGGCGAACTGGCGCTGGGCCAGGCGGTGATCTACCTGGCCGTGGCGGCCAAGAGCAATGCCGGCTACAACGCCTACAACGCCGCCCGCGCCTTCGTGAAGCAGGACAAGAGCCGCGAGGTGCCGGTGCACCTGCGCAATGCGCCGACCAAGCTGATGAAGGAGCTGGGCTACGGACATGAATACCGTTATGCCCATGACGAGCCCAATGCCTATGCGGCCGGGGAGACCTATCTGCCGGATGGTATCGATGAGCCGGGCTGGTATCAGCCGGTGCCGCGTGGGCTGGAGATCAAGATCGGCGAGAAGCTGGCGACCCTGCGCAAGTGGGATGAGGAAGCCGGTAACGACTGAGTGCGGCCGTAGAAGACGGCCTTAGACCACCACATCGTAGCGGATCGAGGCCTCACCTTTTTTCACCCGTACCGACTGGATGGCGATCCTGCCGATCTCGCCCAGTGATGCCACATGCGTGCCGCCGCAGGGATAGGCAGGCAGGGCGCCAAAGCCGACCTGGCGCCGGCCACCTTCGCTGGAGAGCGCGCAGGCCAGGTCGTCGGCAATGAGGGCATTGCAGCGGCTTTCGATCTCCGCCGCTTCCAGTTCCTGCACGCCGGCGTCGGGGGCGCTGACGCCGACGACACGACCTTCCCCTGGCCAGTGGTGGGCCTTGGTGGCGCGCCATCCCAGTTGTGCCATCACATAGCCGATGACATGCCCACCGGAGTGCAGCCGCGCATGCAGCTGCCGTGGCTGGGCATCCACCCTGGCGCGGATCTGGCCGGCTGCAACGGCCGCGCTGGTGTAATGGATGATCTCGTCGCCTTCGCTCACGACCTTCGTTACCTCGACCTCGCCGAGCCAGCCGACATCGCTGGGCTGGCCGCCGCCTTGCGGATGAAACGGCGTGGCCGCGAGGTGGACGGCGTAGCGACCATCTTCCAGGGGAGTGCAGCTCAACACTTCGGTATCGGCTTCCAGCGCCGGCTGGGTCAGGTAGAGGCGGTCGGTCACGGCTGGCCTTTCGGTCGATCAGGGAGGTACATGCATTGTATCGCCCGGGTGAAGTTGCGATAATCCATTACCCAAGCAAATTATCTTTGCCTCATGAGCACAAATCAAAGCATCGCCCTGCTCAACGAGATGGCCGTCTTTGCCAAGGTGGTGGAGACCGGCAGTTTCTCGGAAGCGGCGCGTCAGCTGGGGGCGACGCCCTCGGCCATCAGCCGTGCCATTGCACGCCTGGAAAAGGCACTGGGCACGCAGCTGCTGCAGCGGACCACCCGCAAGCTGCGCCTGAGCGACAGCGGGCGTGACATCCACCAGCGTTGCCGGGAGATGCTGGACGCAGCCCAGTCGGTGCTGGCCGCTTCGGGTGGCTTCGAGGCCGCGCCGCAGGGGCAGGTCAGGGTGAGCGTGCCCAAGGCGGTCGGGCATTACCTGGTGCATCCGCATGTGCCGGATTTCCTCGCCGCCCATCCCAGGGTGGACGTCCTGTTGAGACTGGAAGACCGCTACATGGACCTGATCGACGAAGAGGTGGACCTGGCCATCCGCATCACCGACCAGCCGCCGCCGGGCCTGATGGGGCGAAGGTTGACGCGCATCGAGCACCTGCTGTGTGCCACGCCCGAGTACCTGGCGCAGCATGGGACGCCTCAGCATCCACAGGGACTCAAGACACATTCCTGCATCTACCTGGGCGAGGCGCCCGGGGACGCGCGCTGGCGCTTCCGCCGGCAGGGCGAACGGGTCACGGTCGAGGTGCGGGGGCGCTATGCGGCCAACCATACCGGGGTACGACTGGATGCGGTGCTGCGCCATCTCGGTATCGGCAGCCTGCCGTATTTCGTCGCTCGGGAGGCGCTGGCGCAGGGGCGTATCGTCCAGGTCTTGCCGCAATGGAGTTTCAGGACGCACTATTGCGGCGATCTGTGGGCGCTCTATCCGGCTACCCGCCATCTACCGCCGCGGCTGGGGGCTTTCGTCAACTTCCTGGCAGAACGGCTGGCCCGGGAGCCAACCTTGGCCGATACCGGCGGACCAGGCTGATCCGTGCCGGCCGGGCCTGATGTCTCGCTTCAGCGATCAGGCCTCAGCTCTCCGGCGGCCGCCCGGTGCCAGACGTGGAAGCTGCCCTCCATGGCGGACATGGCGGCGATCACGGTTTCATAGTTCTTGTCGTTGTCATAGCCGGGCAGGCGTTGCTTCATCGCTTCCATCAGCTCTTCCAGGCCGTCGGCATCATTGGGGACCAGTACGCCCTTGATACCCTCGGTTGCCTGGCCGGCGATGATCCATTGCGGCTGGGGCAGGCTGTCTTCGCTGATGCGGATGGTGACGTCGTCGATCGCGTTCCAGGCGATACCTTCACGCCTGGCGCCACGCACCATGGTACGGATTTCCTGATCGTCGAATTCCACGCTGATCTTGCGCGCCTGCTGTGCCGCCAGGCGGCCGCTGGACAGTTCGGCCGCGCCCGGAGCCTGCACCTTCCAGTCGGTCTTGCGCACCTTGGGCGGGATGAAGCGGTTCTTGATCTGCTGCCCGAAGGCGAAGGCGGCACCGAAGGACAGGCCGGCGATCAGTCCGTAGAACAGGCTGGCGTCGTTGGACATGTAGTGGATGCCGGCCCACAGCCCCACGGCGAAGGCGGCCACCAGGCCCAGCAGGGAAAACAGGACGGGAACATCGCGCTGCGGGCGCGGGTCGGGCTGGTCGGACATGGGCGGGGAGGCTCTCTGGATGACGGGAATGGGCCGAATGGTAACCCGCGAGGCCGGTGGCCGCTACCACGGTCGCAGCATTTTCTTGAGGGGGAAGGGGGCCGGAACCCCGTGATGGGCGCGCGACTTGGTACAATCGCGGTTTCCTGCTTCAAACCTATCGTATTTTCTCCCCATGATCGACATCCAACTCCTCCGTAAAGACATCGAGAACGTCGCGGCCCGCCTGGCGGCCCGCAAGTTCGTCCTGGACGTGGCCGGCTTCAACGCGCTGGAAGCTGAACGCAAGCAGATCCAGACCCGCACCGAAGAACTGCAGGGCAAGCGCAACACCCTGTCCAAGCAGATCGGCATGCTCAAGGGCCGTGGCGAGGATGCCTCCGCGGTGATGGCCGAGGTCAATGGCATCGGCGACGAGCTCAAGTCGTCGGCGGCGCGCCTGGAAGAAGTGCAGCACCAGATGAACCTGTTCCTGCAGGCGGTTCCCAACCTACCGCACGAGTCGGTGCCGGCCGGCAATGACGAAAGCGGCAATGTGGAATTGCGCAAGGTCGGCACGCCGCGCCAGTTCGACTTCGAGATCAAGGATCACGTCGATGTCGGCGCCCCGCTGGGCCTGGATTTCGATACCGCCACCAAGCTCACCGGTTCGCGCTTCGCCGTGCTCAAGGGCGGCATCGCCCGCCTGCACCGGGCGCTGGCGCAGTTCATGCTCAACACCCATACCATGGAGCATGGCTATACCGAGTGCTATACCCCCTACATCGTCAATGCCGACAGCCTGCGCGGCACCGGCCAGTTGCCCAAGTTCGAGGCCGACCTGTTCGCGGTCAAGAAGGGTGGCCAGGAAGGCGAGGCCGAGAATGCCGCGCTGTACCTGATCCCCACGGCCGAAGTGCCGCTGACCAACTTCGTGCGCGACGAGATCGTGGCCGGCGATGCGTTGCCGATGAAGTTCACGGCGCACTCGCCTTGCTTCCGTTCGGAAGCCGGCTCCTATGGTCGCGACACCCGCGGCATGATCCGCCAGCACCAGTTCGACAAGGTGGAAATGGTGCAGATCGTCCATCCCGAGAAGTCCTACGAAGCCCTGGACGAGATGCTGGGCCATGCCGAGACCATCCTCAAGAAGCTCGGCCTGCCGTACCGCGTCATCACCCTGTGTACCGGTGACATGGGCTTTGGCGCGGCCAAGACCTATGACATCGAGGTCTGGCTGCCGGCGCAGAACACCTATCGCGAAATCTCCTCGGTCTCCAACTGCGAAGCCTTCCAGGCGCGTCGCATGCAGGCCCGCTTCCGCAATGCCCAGGGCAAGCCGGAACTGCTGCACACCTTGAACGGTTCCGGCCTGGCCGTGGGGCGTACCCTGGTTGCCGTGCTGGAAAACTACCAGCAGGCCGATGGCAGCGTGGATATCCCCGAGGTCTTGCAACCCTACATGGGCGGCGTGAGCAAGCTGGTGCCGGGCGCCTGATCCGCTGTACCACTGCAGGACGCACGAACGGCCGCCTCGTTGATGAGGTGGCCGTTTTTTTATGGGTGCGCGACGGAGAAAACGTTTTCCTGATCGCGACGGCTAGGCGTCCTTCATGGCCCAGGAGAAGGTGGCCGGGATGCGGCGCTCGATGAAGAGGCTGTTGCCCTGGATCTTCTTGGCCTGCTTCTTGGCGCGGGTGGCGGCCGAGGCAATCTGGTGCGGCGATGAATATTGCGAGGGTTCGATCTTCACCGCGCCCAGCGACAGCGAGACCAGCGGGTGGAACACCCGGTTGCCCTGGCGATCCTCGGTGTAGTAGCCGCCACGCGCCACGTCCTCGTCATAGTAGAGGGCGCGGGTCTCGGCGTCGAAGTTGTCGAGGATGACGCGGCAACGTTTTTCCCAGTCTTCGCTCTGGAACATGATCAGGAAATCGTCGCCGCCGATGTGGCCGATGAAGTCCAGGTCGGCGTCGCAAGCCTGCTGCAGCACGCGGCCGGTGGCCTGGATCATGTCGTCACCCTTGCGATAGCCATAGACATCGTTGTAGGGCTTGAACTGGTCCAGGTCGCAGTAGCAGATGCAGAATTCGACTCCGCTTTGCAGCAGGTATTCGATGTGGTCGTTGATGGGGACGTTGCCCGGCAGCTGCGTGAGCGGATTGGCGTGGCGGGCGGCGTCGATCTGCATCTGGGTGATTTCGCGCAACAGGTCGTGACCGGTGCCCAGGCCCACGTACTGGCCCCGGTCGGTGATGATGAAACCGTTGGAAAGGTGGTGCGTCTCGGCCTGCACCAGCAGGTTGGAGAGGTCTTGCAGGCTGGTGTCCTGCTCGGTCAGCAGGGGATTGGGATCCATGAAGAAGGCGCAGGACTTCTTGCCGTACAGCTCGCGCCCATACAGGCGGGCGAAGCGCTCCACCATGCTGTAGCGGTTGATCAGCCCGATCGGCAAGCCATTGCTGACCACCGGCAGGGCCTGCAGCTGCGGATCGTTGACGAACAGGTCGTAGGCCGCATCATTGGTAACCTCCGGGCTCACGTATTGCGTCTCGCGCAGTAGCTTGGCGACGGTGGCGCTGCGCTTGCCGGGGCCGTACTTGTTGGCATTGAGCGGCACCTTGTCGCGGCGCAGGGTCTTGCTGACATCCTCCGAGATCGAGACTGGCGGCTCCGGCAGCGGGCGCGAGATGTGGTAGCCCTGGCCGCAGGCGATGCCCAGGTCGCGGATGGTCAGCAGCTCGGCCTGCGATTCGATGCCTTCGGCGATGACGATGGAGCCGGACTTCTCGGCGATCTCCTGGATCGAGCGCACGAACTGCAGCTTCATCGGATCATGGTTGATGCCCTGCACGAAGTGCATGTCGATCTTCACGTATTCCGGCTGCAGTTCCGACCACAGGCGCAGGCTGGAGAAGCCTTCGCCGAGGTCGTCGATGGCGATCTGGAAGCCCATGTCGCGGTAGTGCATGGCGGCATTGCGCAGCAGGGCGTAGTCGTAGGTAGGCTCGTTCTCGGTCAGCTCGATGATGATGCGCTGCGGGTTCACGCCCAGCTTTTCCAGGTAGCGCAGGGTTTCGCCCTGGATCGCCTCGGGCTGCATCAGCGCCCCGGGGGAGACATTGAGGAACAGGTTGCCCGGCAGGCCGAGTTGCGCGAAACGGGTCAGCACGATGTGGCGGCACAGGTATTCCATCTGCACCGACAGATTGTGGGCGCGCGCCACCTTGAACAGCGCCAGCGGGGAGTGCAGGGGAGTATTGGAGGGGCCCCGGATCAATCCTTCATATCCCAGGATTTCGCCATTGCGCATGCGCACGATGGGCTGAAACAGGGCGGAAAGCTTGCGCTGGGCGATGATCTCATGCAGCAGGGACAGCATCGGGTCCGGGTCTTCGACGCCGCGCAGGGCGGCTCCCGAGGCACGGGCAATGAGATCGACGACTTCTGCGCCGAGCGGGAAGGTAGCGTTGGATAGGGGCGCCATCTGGCTGAATCCGGGTTTGAGGGTACAAAGAACGACAAATAGTTTACGGATGCTAGAAGTGATTTATGACAAGATGATGATAAGAAAGACAGTTCTTGCGGTTTTGGGGTGAAGAAAGATTCTTTCGCTACGCTGCCCCCCCTTGTGCTCGCAGGACGAGCATTTTTTTGAAAGTTTTTTCGAAAAAACATTCCACTATGAAAATAGTTCTGCTATAGTCGCTGTCTTTGCTGCACCACGCAGTGAAACGACCGAAGTTAACCGGAGAGGTGGCAGAGTGGTCGAATGTACCTGACTCGAAATCAGGCGTACGGTTTCCCGTACCGTGGGTTCGAATCCCACCCTCTCCGCCAGTTGGCTCGCAGTTGTAGAAGTTGTATAGATAAGGCTCTGAATTTTTCAGGGCCTTATTTTTTTGTCTGTCGTTTTGGCTTGTCGTTTTGGCTGGTCGCCTTCGCCTGATTTCGTCACTGGCGAATCTGGTCTGCCGGCACGCAGCCTGTGCGGGAAATGCTCCCGGGCGAAGGTCAGTCCGACGCTCTGTTTATCGCATTTGGTGGTCACGCGTTCACGAGGGGGAAGCGCGTGATGCGCCGGCTTCTCCCACAACGTGGGAGGGCATGCCTGCTTCCGTGGCGTCGTGTCTGCACCGCCCGCCTTTTTTATCCCTGCTCGCGATGTAGTCGTGCCGCCGATTGGTCGGCCTTGTTATATTCGTCAAATGCACTTGCCTTCGTAGCGGGCTTATCATGTCCTTGAATCGTCTGTTCCGGCTCATTTCCATCGGCTTGCTGATGCTGTTTCTGGCATTTGCCGTCGCGTTGGTCTGGACGGAATGGAGTACCTATCGCAATGGCGCCAACAGCGTGCCTGCCTTGCGCAATCTGCGGCTGGCCCTGCTGGCCATGGAAAAGATATCGGCCGAGCGTGGCCCGGCCAACGCTTTTCTGGGCGCCCCGCCGCAACACTCCGAAGAACTGCTGAAGCAACTGGCCAGCGCCCGGCAGCAGACCGATGTCGCCTTGACCAGTTTGCATGCGGCGCTGGAAGCCGATGCGCGGTTGCGCCAGTCATGGGCGCTGGACAAGGTGCGCACAGTGGAGCAGGGGCTGGCGCCGGCCCGGGCCAATCTGGACCGGGTGGCACATCTGTCGGCGGACAATCGCAGTGATGTGCTGGTGCTGGCCGCCGTGGGTGGCATGGTAGACCTGATGCCGCTGATGATCCGCGTGGTCACCGAATTGACCCTGGAAGTGGATCGGGCCGATCCGCGCCTGCGCGATGGTCTGTCGGCCGTGCGTGCCACTGCCAGCCTGCGCGAATACGCCGGGCAGGTCGGTTCGCGCTTTGTGGCGCCGCTGATCACGCAGCGCCAGCTGGCCCAGGATGAGGTCATCGAAATCGGGCGCCTGTATGGTCGCATCGAACTGTTACGCGGCGTGGTGGCTGCGCAGATGGCTGGCTACGCGAGCCAGCCGCAGTTTGCCGAGGCACTGGACAGGGTGGACAAGGAGTATTTCGATAGCGGATTCCAGTTCCTCGACTTCCTGCTGCAGATTGGCCTGCATTCCAGCAATTATGGTGTCAGCACGGCCGATCTCTACAAGTTCTATGTGCCACAGATGCAATCCATCACCGATCTGCGCGACCTGTTGCTGGCTGAATTGATGCGTCAGGCCGAGCAGAACAACGCCCGGGCACGCAACCTGCTGGTGCTGGTGGTGGGGTTAACGCTGACGGCCTGCCTGTTCTTCCAGTTGCTGATGGTGCTCATAGGCCGGCGCGTGGTGCAGCCGCTGGTGCAGGCCACCGATCTGGTGGCCGGACTGGTGGAGGGCAAGCTGGAGCAGGAAATCCCGGAGGCGCGGTATCGCGACGAGATTGCTGCCATGATGCGCGCCCTGCGGGTGCTCAAGCAGCGCATGCTAGAGCGCAATAGCCTGGCCAGCGAGCGCGAAGCATTGATCACGCAGCTGCAGACCTCCTCCAATACCGATTTCCTCACGGGTGTACTGAACCGGCGCGCCTTCTTTGCCCAGGCCGGTCAGCAGATGGAGCTGTCGCAGCGCTATGGGCGAGGCATGGCGGTGGTGTTGTTCGATATCGATCATTTCAAGCGCGTCAACGACAGCTATGGCCACCAGGCTGGCGACGTCATCCTGCGTGGCGTGGCCCAGCTCGTGGCTGGCTTGCTGCGCAAGGTGGATGTGCTGGCGCGCTATGGCGGCGAGGAGTTCGTCATCCTGCTGCCGGAAGCTGACCTGGCGCAGGCAGGCAGCGTTGCCGAGAAGTTGCGTGCGGCCCTGGAGCATGCCGATTTCGAGATCGAGGACGGGCGCCGGATCAAGGTCAGCGCCAGCTTCGGGGTGGCCGCGTTATGCGATGGGGCGGGGCTCGACGAACTGATCAGGCGCGCCGATCTGGCCCTGTACCGGGCCAAGCGGATCGGGCGCAATCGGGTCGAACAGGCGGCCGTCGACGACGTGGTGTCCTGAGGTTTAGGTGCTATCGCGTTCGAGGATAGCGTAGCCGAGGTCGCATACCGGTTGCGCGACCGCATCGCCCTCGAAGCGGGTCAGCAGCATCTCGGCGGCCGTCAGTCCGATCTGGTGGGCACTGATCTGGACCGTGGTCAGGGCGGGCAAGACTTCCGGTGCGATTTCCAGGTTGGCGAAACCGGCCAGCGCGATGCGCTGCGGCACGGCGATGGCGCGTCGGGCGCATTCCAGGGCGGCGCCTGCGGCGAGGACATCATTGCTGAAGAAGGCGGCGTCGATGGCCGGCTCTAATGCCAGGAGCCGGCAGATGGCTTCGCGCCCGGCCTGCAGGAAGGAGCCCATGGGCATGACCAGGTGTGCCGGCTCCGGCGCCGACTGCGTCAGCAGCGCTTCGCGCATGCCGGCAAAGCGCGCCAGGCCACGCGGGTCTTCGCCGCCGACGAAGGCCATGCGGCGATAACCCTTGCGGTGCAGGTATTGCCCCATGGCGTAGCCGGCAGCATGGTTGTCGAAGCCGACCAGCATGTCGATCGGTTGCGGGGTGAGGTCCCAGGTTTCCACCACCGGGATACCGGCTGCCCTGAGGCGCTGGCGGGTGCGTACCGAATGCTGTACGCCGGTCAATACCAGGCCGTCGACGCGACGGCCGATGAAGGCCTCCACCAGTCCTGTTTCCGCTTCTTCCGAATAATTGGTCTGTCCCAGCAACAACTGGTAGCCCTGCAGGCTAAGTTGTTCCGACAGCCCGCGCACGGTTTCGGCAAAGATCGAATGGCTGATGGTGGGCACGATGGCGGCCACGATGCGCGTGCGCCGCGAAGCCAGCCCGCCGGCCAGCATGTTGGGGATATACCCCATGCTACTGATGAAGGCCTCAACGCGTTCACGGGTGGCAGGTGCCACTTTCTCCGGTGTATTGATGACCCGCGAGACCGTGATGTGCGAGACACCGGCGGCGCGTGCCACGTCTTCCTTGGTAATGGCGCGGGAGGGCGCAGCGGCGGTGGAGGGTTTGCGATTCATGGGGGCGGGTGGTGGAAAGTTGTCGCAAGCATAACAGCAGCCTGCCGCGACGGGGGGGGGCTGCCGACATCCGCAGGGTGCCAGCACGGTGGCAATGCGCAGGCTCAGTCGCGGTCGTTGAAGGCTGAGATGTGCGAAACCTGGAACACGCCCGACAGGGATTGCAGCTCGTTGCGGTGCAATTGCGCCAGGCGGTGCAGGTATTGCTCGCCCAGTTCAGTGAGCCGGACTTGCACCAGTCGCTTGTCGCGATCGTCCGGGGCGCGGGTGACCAGGCCCGCCTTCACGCAGCGCGTGACCAGCGCCACCACGCCGTGGTGCTGGGCTTGCAGCCGTTCGGCCAGTTCGCTGATGCTGGCCCAGTCGCGTCCCGGGAAGCCCTTGATGTGCAGCAGCAGAAGGTATTGCAGTGGTGTCAGGCCTTCGCTTTGCGCGGCGTCTTCCGAAAAGCGCAGGAAGCGGCGCAACTGGTAGCGAAAATCCGACAGGGCCTCGAAATCCTCCTTTTGCAGGCGGCTGGCGCTTTTCATGAGTCCCGACCTGCGGGGTGGGGGTGGCTCGCCGGTGTGAAAGACTGCGTAATACGGGGTAAGTGGGACATATGTATCATCTTGTGATGTAATTGCGGTTTGGCCTGGTACGTTGCTGTGCCCAGGACGTCGTCGGCCCAAGTTGTCACGGAACGGATATGCCTGATTCTATCTTGCTGTGGTTCAAAAGTTTTATTCCTGCCAAGACTAATGTGGACCGATTCGAGCGCATGCGCTCCTGCGCCGGTAGTTTGTTCGGGATTCTGCTCGTTGGACTGATCAGTTATGCAGTCCTGCCTCACGAGGCCACGACCCTCTGGCTGATTGCACCGATGGGCGCCTCGGCGGTGCTGCTGTTCGCGGTGCCATCCAGTCCACTGGCGCAGCCCTGGTCCATCATCGGTGGCAACCTGTGCGCTGCGATCATCGGCGTGAGCTGCGCCAAGCTGGTCCAGGAACCGGCGCTGGCAGCGGCGCTGGCGATTTCATTGGCCATCGGTGCGATGTTCCTGCTGCGCTGTATCCATCCGCCCAGTGGTGCGGTGGCGCTGACCGCCGTACTGGGTGGTCCTGCAGTGCAGGAGATGGGCTATGCCTTCGTGCTGTCACCGGTACTGCTCAATTCGGCGCTGCTGTTGCTGACGGCGCTGTTCTTCAATAACGCCACGGGCCGCCGTTATCCGCATGCGCAGCACAGCGCGGCGCCGCATCCGCACCAGACGCGCGATGAGCTGCCGATCACGCGGCTGGGTTTCTCGCATGATGATCTGGATGAGGTACTGAAGAATTTCAATCAGGTGCTCGACATCGGGCGGGATGACCTGGAAGAGATCTTTCTGCAGACCGAAATGCGCGCCTATCATCGCCGCTTCGGTCAGACCTTGTGTGCGGCGGTGATGTCGCGTGATGTGGTGGCGGTGGAGTTCGCCACCGGGCTGGACGAGGCGTGGCGGCTATTGCAGCAGCATCGCTTGCGTGCCATGCCGGTATTGGATCGGGGGCGGCATGTGATCGGCATTGTCAGTCGAAGTGACTTTCTGGAACATGCCGGGGTGGAGGTGCATACCGGCCTGGTGGCGCAACTGCGACGGCTGCTGCACCGGGTGCCGTTCAGTCATTCGGACAAGCCGGAAGTGGTGGGGCAGATCATGAGCCGTCCCGTGATCATGGCGCAGGTCGATACGCCGGTGCTGGAGCTGGTGCCACGTATGGCCGATGGTTTGCACCAGATTCCCATCGTGCAGGCAGATGGCAAGCTGGCCGGGATGCTGACGCAATCCGACATGATCGCGGCGCTGTACGAAAAGAACCTGGCCGCCGCCCGTGCAGAGCCGGGTTTGCGCAGCGTCGCTTGACAGTCCGGGTGGCAAGGGGGATCGTGGTTGCCCGGGCCGGGTTCGTGTGGCCTGAAACTTCACGTGGAGAGCTGATCATGAGAATGCGTGGCATGGTTCTGGCAGTCTGCGCTCTCTTGCTTGTGCAAGCATGCGAGCGCAAGGGGGGTACCCCGCCGCGGCCGGTGACGTCGGCACTGGAGCGTGCCGGTCAGGCGAGCTGAACCGCGATGCGGGCCCGGCAGGAGGGGAGGGTTGAGACGATGTTGCGACTGTTATTCTGCTGCTGAATATCTGCTATTGCCACAATAAAGCAGACTCGGCGATAGCGCATCGCTATAGTTGCACCTGTCTCCTCCAATCTCCTTAAGAAATTGGATTCAAGCCCGCACCTCTTGGTCGCGGGCTTTTTTTTGCCTGTCGTTTCTGCCTCTTTGTTCCGCTTTTGCCCATGCGGTCTGTTTATCCCTTCCATCGATAGGGAGGGTGAGCGGCAGGTTCTTGGTAAGATGGGGGATACGGGCGTGCATGGAACTGGTCAATACCATGATCATGTCGCTTCATGTTTTTTGTTCAGATCCTGTCAATGTCTTCCACATTCCTGTCTCCCTCGCCCTTGTCACCCGCGCCCGAGCGGCCCGATACGCCTTGCGTAGCGGTCTGCTCGACCACGTTCGATGATGTCTGCCGCGGCTGCGGACGCACCGTCGATGAAGTTGCCCAATGGGTCTTCATGGATGTGGAGCAGCGCGAAGTGGTGTGGCAGCGCATCCTGGCCCAGGGCTATCCGCGTCGCAACTACTGATCGCCGCTCGCCTCGTTCCTGAAGAACCGCACGCCGGCCCGGCGCAGCATGCCGGTCAGGGCGATCAGTGGCAGTCCGGTCAATGCAGTGGGGTCGTCGCTGCGGATGCTTTCCAGAATGGCAATGCCCAGGCCTTCATTCTTGGCGCTGCCGGCGCAGTCGTAGGGCTGCTCGATGTGCAGGTAGCCGTCCAGCTCGGCGTCATCCAGATCGCGGAAACGGACCAGCGTCTGCACGTTGCAGACTTGCGTGGTCGCGGCGATACCGGAATGGCGACCATCCCACAGGCACAAGGCGGTATGGAAGATCACTTCCCGCCCGCGCATCAACTGCAATTGCCGCAGCGCATTGGCATGGTTGCCGGGCTTGCCGATCTGCAGGCCATCCAGGGTGGCCACCTGGTCCGAACCGATTACCAGAGCCGGGCCGCTGCGGGCGCCGATGGCGGCGGCTTTTTCTCGTGCCAGTCGCAGGGCGGTGGCCTCCGGCGTCTCTGCGGGATGCGGGGTTTCGTCGATGTCGGGGATCATGGTCTCGAAAGGCAGGCCAAGCCGGCTCAGCAATTGCTTGCGGTAGATCGAGCTGGAACCGAGGATCAATCTGGGAGGGGATGCTTCAGGATGATGTTGCGACATGGTGGTGTGATGGCTAAGTGTCGACCGGCGACGCGGGCAAGTAAAACAGGGATTCTGGCGGAAAATCGATGCAAAAGAGGGTTTGCCGCGACAGGTCCGGCGATTTTTTCGTCTCTCTGTCGCAATTGGCGTGCTAAGGCTTTGACTGGTAAGGAAATTTTCTGTTATGATCGCAGGTTTTCCGGATTCTGCTTTGGCTATGAATGCATTTGTTATCGACGCGTTCGAATTCTGCAGGCTGAAACAGCAGGCACAGGGTGAGATTCCGGTTGCTGAATTAGGTCGTCTGGCGCAAGAGACGGTTGACCGTTCCGGCTCGATTCGTTGGGCCCTGTCCGGCGACATCGACAAGCTGGGGCATGCTCAACTCAGTCTGGCAGTGTCGGGTGCAGTTAATCTGATCTGTCAGCGTTGCCTGACGGCATTGAATTTCGAGATTGATTCGAAGTCGCTGCTGGTATTGGCAAAAGATGAGGCGCAGGCCGACACCATCGAGGAACTGCTGAATGATGACGAGATCGATGTCATCGTCGGATCGGCAGACTTCGATGTGAACTCCCTGATCGAAGACGACGCGCTGCTGGCCCTGCCGGTAGCACCCAAGCATGACGTCTGTCCTGACGGTAGTGTGGCGGTCGAGGCCAAAAGTGCTGAACGGGCTTCCCCGTTTGAAGTACTGAAGAAGTTGAAGCAGTAACAAGTATTGTTGGGGAATGTCTGGCGTTGCCGGGCAGCGGCACAGTGGGTTTGCGGAAAAACGCAATCCGGTGTGTTAAAATTTTCAATCTTAAGTAAGGTTTAGGAGTAATCATGGCCGTTCAACAGAACAAAAAGACCCCGTCCAAGCGCGGTATGCATCGTGCACACGACTTTCTGACTGCACCCCCGCTGGCTGTGGAGCCGACGACTGGTGAAACCCACCTGCGTCACCACATCAGCCCGAACGGTTTCTACCGTGGTCGCAAGGTGCTGAAGACCAAGAACGACGAGTAATCTCATTCATTGAGCTTGCTGTTTTTGGAGAAAAGCGGCGCAATGAGCTTCTGATTCAGGAGGTTCATTTTGCGCCGCTTTTTTATGTCCGTTGCATCCGTGTAATCCGTGTGCGGACGTGCCTGCCTGCTTGCGTGAACCTTCACTTTTTGCGCTGTGCGAGCGTGCTATTTTGAAGGGTCTCCAATCTGCCTCATAATGTGGGCTGGCAAGGCTCTGAATCAAATCGATGACCATCAAAATTTCAATCGACTGCATGGGTGGCGATCATGGCCCGTCAGTCACTCTCCCGGCCGCTGCCTCCTTCCTGAAGCGTCAATCCGATGCCGAACTGATCCTGGTGGGCCAGGAAAGCGTGCTGCTGCCGTTGCTGAAGAAATACCGGCTGGCCGGCGAGCCACGTGTGCAGATCCAGAACGCCACCGAGGTGGTGACCATGGAAGACCCGATCGAGGTCGCACTGCGCCGCAAGAAGGATTCGTCCATGCGCGTGGCCGTGAACCTGGTCAAGGATGGCGTGGTCCAGGCGGCCGTGTCGGCCGGCAATACCGGCGCCCTGATGGCAGTGTCGCGCTATGTGCTCAAGACCTTGCCAGGCGTGGATCGCCCGGCCATCTGCACCATCCTGCCCAACCAGAAGGACGGCCCTACCTACATGCTCGACCTCGGCGCCAATGTCGACTGCGAGCCTCAGCATTTACATCAATTTGCACTGATGGGCTCGGCCCTGGTGGCGGTCATGGAAGGCAAGCCCAAGCCGACCGTGGGCCTTTTGAACGTGGGTGAAGAAGACATGAAGGGCAACGAGCTGGTCAAGGCGACCGCCGGGCTGCTGCGTGCCGACCACGAGAAAGGTATCCTCAACTTCTACGGCAACGTGGAAGGCAACGATATCTTCGAAGGCACGACCGACCTGGTGGTGTGCGACGGTTTCGTCGGCAACGTCACCCTGAAGGCCTCCGAGGGGCTGGGGCGCTTCGTCAAGAGCGTGCTCACCAGTGAATTCAAGAAGGGCTTCATCAACAAGCTGGGCGCCCTGATCGCCTATGGCGCCATCAAGGCGCTGTCGCGCCGGCTCAATCCTTCCCGTTACAATGGCGCCAGCCTGCTGGGCCTGAAGGGCCTGGTGTTCAAGAGCCATGGCGGCGCCGATGTGTATGCGTTCGAATGGGCCATCCGCCGCGCGTATGATGCGGCCAAGTATGATGTGCTCGCCCGTATTGCCGCCACCATGGCGGAGCTGATGCCCCAGGGACAGGGGCGCGCGGTCGAGACGGCTGTCGTGGCGGTGGAGCCTGCGGCACCGGTCTCGCTGGATCAACCGAACTAACAGAGCAAGAAGACGGCATGACCACTTACAGCAAAATCGTCGGCACCGGCAGTTACCTGCCGACCAAGCGCGTGACCAATCACGAACTGGCTGCCCAACTGGCAGAGCAGGGTATCGAGACTTCGGATGAATGGATCGTCACACGCAGCGGCATCTCCGCGCGCCATTACGCCGAGCCGACCCAGTTCTCCAGCGACCTGGCCCTGACGGCCGCCCAGCGTGCGCTGGAAGCGGCCAACATGCAGCCCAATGATATCGACCTGATCATCTTGGCGACCTCCACCCCGGATCACCTGGGGGGCTTCCCCAGTACTGCCTGTGTGGTCCAGCGCAAGCTGGGCATCACCAATGGTGCGCCGGCCATGGACGTGCAGGCTGTGTGCAGCGGCTTCGTCTATGCCATGTCGGTGGCCGACAGCTTCATCAAGTCGGGCGCGCACAAGAACGTTCTGGTGATCGGCGCCGAAGTGTTCTCGCGCATCCTCGACTTCAAGGATCGCACGACCTGCGTGCTCTTTGGCGACGGCGCTGGTGCCGTCATCATGAGTGCCTCGGAGGAGCCAGGGGTGCTGGCCACCAAGCTGCACGCCGATGGCAGCCACGGCCACATCCTGTGCGTGCCCGGTAGTATCGACAATGGTGCCATCACCGGCACTGCCTACCTGTACATGGATGGTCCGGCCGTCTTCAAGCTGGCCGTTTCCTTGCTGGACAAGGTCGCGCGCGAAGCGCTGGAGGCGGCCGGCTTGCAGTCCACAGAGGTGGACTGGCTGGTGCCCCACCAGGCCAATATCCGCATCATGCAGGGTACGGCCAAGAAGATGGGCCTGCCGCTGGAAAAGATGGTGGTCACTGTTGCCGAACATGGCAATACCTCTGCTGCCTCGATTCCTTTGGCGCTGGACCAGGCGGTGCGCGATGGTCGCATCCGGCCCGGCCACACCGTCATGATGGAAGGCGTGGGTGGCGGCTTCACCTGGGGCGCCGTGCTGGTGCGCATGTAAGCAGGGCAGGGAGCGTCGCGCCGATCCGTGCGGCGCAGCTCCCGCATTTTTATCCAACTTCACTCACATCCAAGCATGACAACATTTGCTTTCGTTTTCCCGGGTCAGGGTTCTCAGGCAATCGGGATGCTCAACGGTTTTGCCGATAATGAGATCGTTCGCCAGACCGTGGCCGAAGCCTCCGATGCGCTGCAATTCGACCTGGGCAAGCTCATTGCCGAAGGTCCCAAGGAGGATCTGGACCTCACCACCAACACCCAGCCGGTCATGCTGACGGCGGCCGTGGCGTTCTATCGCGCCTGGCTGGCCGCTGGCGGCAAGGCGCCGGCGCTGGTCGCGGGCCATAGCCTGGGTGAATACTCGGCGCTGGTCGCCGCTGGCGTGATCCAGTTCAAGGATGCCGTGCCGCTGGTGCGCTTCCGCGCGCAGGCCATGCAGGAAGCCGTGCCGGTCGGGCAGGGCGGCATGGCTGCCATCCTCGGACTGTCCGACGACGACGTGCGTGCTGCCTGTATCGAAGCCGCGCAAGGCGAAGTGGTCGAGGCGGTCAACTTCAATGCGCCGGCCCAGGTGGTGATCGCCGGTCACAAGGCCGCCGTCAGCCGTGCCTGCGACATCGCCAAGGCCAAGGGCGCCAAGCGCGCACTGCCGCTGCCGGTGTCGGCGCCGTTTCACTCCTCGCTGCTCAAGCCCGCTTCCGATCGTCTGCAGGCTTATCTGGCCAACTTGGCGTTTGCCGCGCCGCAGATTCCCCTGATCAATAACGTCGATGTGGCGGTGGTCAGCGATCCGGCTGCCATCAAGGATGCGCTGGTGCGCCAGGCCGCTGCGCCCGTGCGCTGGGTCGAGACAGTACAGAAGATGGCTGCCGGTGGCATGACCCATCTGGTCGAATGCGGTCCCGGCAAGGTGCTCACCGGCCTGACCAAGCGCATCAACGGCGAACTGGTGGGTGAGGCCATCGTCGACCAGGAATCCCTGAACAAAGTATTGGAGTTGCTGAAATGAGTGCACAGAATCTGCAGGGCCAGGTCGCCCTGGTGACCGGTGCGTCGCGCGGTATCGGTCGTGCCATCGCCACCGAACTGGCGCGCCAGGGCGCCAAGGTGGTCGGTACCGCCACCTCCGAGGCCGGCGCGGTCGCCATCAGCGAATACCTGGCGGCGCTGGGGCCGCAAGCCGGTCGCGGCGTGGTGTTGAACGTCAACGATGCCGAAGCCAGCGTGGCCGTGGTGGAGCAGGTGCAGAAGGAATTCGGTTCGCTGTCCATCCTGGTCAACAATGCCGGTATCACGCAGGATCAGTTGGCCATGCGCATGAAGGACGAGGAGTGGGACAGCGTCATCGCCACCAACCTCACCGCCGTCGGCCGTCTCTCCCGCGCCGTGCTGCGCGGCATGATGAAGGCCCGCACCGGCCGCATCATCAATATCACTTCGGTGGTGGGCGAGGCCGGCAATCCCGGCCAGATGAACTACGCCGCCGCCAAGGCCGGTGTGGCCGGCATGAGCCGTGCCCTGGCGCGCGAGATCGGCAGTCGCAACATCACCGTGAACTGCGTGGCGCCCGGCTTCATCGATACCGACATGACCAAGGCCTTGAACGAGCAGCAGTCCGCCGCCATCTTGCAGCAGATTCCGCTGGGTCGTCTGGGTGCGGCCGAGGAGATCGCCTATGCGGTGGCCTTCCTGGCCTCTGCGCAAGCCGCCTACATCACCGGTACCACCCTCAATGTGAACGGTGGCATGTACATGGGTTGAGTAAGTCCTGAGGGCTTGATTCAAGTCCTTTTGCTGACTTTTGTTTGAAGTTAAGCTGCACTTGGCGCAATCTTGCCAGGAATAGTTAAAAGTAAATTTTCCCCGCGCAAACCTGCTAAAATGCGCGCACTTTTGTAACCTATCATCCCTCTGGAGGAACACTATGTCCGATATCGAACAACGCGTGAAGAAGATCGTCGCTGAACAACTGGGCGTCGCCGAAGCCGACATCAAGAACGAATCGTCGTTCGTGGACGACCTGGGCGCCGACTCGCTGGACACCGTCGAGCTGGTCATGGCACTGGAAGATGAGTTCGAAATGGAAATCCCCGACGAACAAGCCGAAAAGATCACCACCGTGCAACAGGCGATCGACTACGCAAAGTCGCAAGTCAAGGCCTGATAAGGGCTTTGGTCAAAAGTTTCAGGAGAATTGCTTGAGCCGCACTCGTGAACGTCGTGTAGTCATTACCGGCCTGGGATGCATCTCGCCTGTCGGCAACAACGTCGCCGATACGTGGAGTGCCATCAAGGAAGGCAAGTCCGGCATCGCTACCGTCACCAAATTCGACGCTACCCCCTTCACCACGCACTTCGCCGGTGAAGTCAAGGGCTTCAATATCGAGGATTACATCCCCGCCAAGGAAGCGCGTCATATGGACACCTTCATCCACTATGGCATGGCCGCCGGTATCCAGGCCATCCAGGACAGTGGCTTGACGGTGACCGACGAGAATGCCGAGCGCATCGGCGTCATGATCGGTTCGGGCATCGGCGGCTTGCCGCTGATCGAAGAAACCCACGCCGAACTGACCAACCGTGGTCCGCGCCGCATCAGTCCCTTCTTTATCCCGGCCTCGATCATCAACATGATCTCTGGCAACTTGTCCATCAAGTTCGGCCTGAAGGGGCCTAACCTGGCGATCGTCACTGCCTGCACCACCGGCCTGCATTGCATCGGCTCTGCCGCGCGCATGATCATGTACGGTGACGCGGATGCGATGGTTGCCGGCGGCGCCGAATCCAGCGTCTCGCCGCTGGGCATCGGTGGTTTCGCTTCGGCCCGCGCCTTGTCGACCCGCAACGATGATCCGGCGACCGCGTCCCGTCCCTGGGACAAGGATCGTGACGGCTTCGTGCTGGGCGAGGGCGCCGGCGTGATGGTGCTCGAAGAGTATGAGCACGCCAAGGCCCGTGGCGCCAAGATCTATGCAGAACTGCTCGGCTTCGGCATGAGCGGTGACGCGTACCACATGACTGCACCCAATCTGGATGGTCCGCGTCGCTGCGTGCTCAATGCACTGCGCGATGCCGGCATCAATGCAGATGAAGTGCAGTACCTGAACGCACATGGCACGTCGACCCCGCTGGGCGACAAGAACGAGTCCGATGCGATCAAGGCCGCTTTCGGTGACCATGCTTACAAGATGGTTGTCAATTCGACCAAGTCCATGACCGGTCACCTGCTGGGTGGCGCTGGTGGTCTGGAGACCGTGCTGACCGTGCTGGCCGTGCACAATCAGGTGTCGCCACCGACCATGAACATCTTCAATCAGGATCCGGAATGTGATCTGGATTACTGCGCCAACCAGGCGCGGGACATGAAGATCGATATTGCCGTCAAGAACTCCTTCGGGTTCGGCGGTACCAACGGTACCCTGGTCATCGGCAAGATGTAAAATGCAAGACCCGGCTTCCCTGGAAGCCGGGTTTGTCGTTTTAACGGCGCCATCGCTCCCGGGCATCCTATGTCGATAGCAGTTTCTGCGGATATCAAACCTTCCCGCCTGCTCCTGCTGGTCACCGGTTTTGCCTGCCTGTGCGTGGCGTTGACCGGCATACTGGTCTCGGCGCTGATGCCGGGCGTGCTGTCCTGGCCTGTGCGCATCTGCCTGGCCGGCGGTTGTATCCTGGCGGCCGCCATCGCCCTGGTGCTGGTGTTGCGGGACCGCAAGGTCATCTGGCTCCATATTTCCGGTACTGGGCAGATCCGGGTGGTCGAACACCTCGTGCAGTCTGCCCGCGCCAAGCCGCAGGTCATGAAGGCCGGGCTGGCACAATTGCTGGCTGGTAGCACCATCTGGCCGGGCATGCTGTTTCTGCGCCTGCGCCTGGAAAACGGCAAGACCCGTACCATTCCCATTCTTCCGGATTCGGTGTCTGAAGATACCTTCCGTTCACTTTCCGTGGCATGTCGCTGGCTGATCAGTCACAATACGGCCAAGGCGAAGATGCTCGAAAAATAAGGTCGGCAGACTTGAAAATTGCCGGGCTGGAAGCATCTGTCACAGGCAATGACGATAAAACAACACGGCCATAAAAAACAAGGAATCCGGTTTGACGACAGAACGCGAAATAGATCAGCAGCTTGTTGAGCGCGTCCAGCGCGGCGACAAGAAGGCGTTCGAGCTATTGGTAGTCAAGTATCAACGCAAGCTGATGCGGCTGGTTTCGCGCCTGGTGCGCGACCAGGCAGAAGCCGAAGATGTGGTGCAGGAAGCCTTCATCAAGGCGTATCGCGCATTGCCGCAATTTCGCGGCGATTCGGCCTTCTATACCTGGCTTTATCGTATCGGCATCAACACTGCCAAGAACTATTTGGTCACCATGGGCCGTAGGGCGCCAACTTCGACAGAAGCCGATGCAGAAGAAGCTGAAACTTTTGACGATGCAGACCATCTGAGGGACATCAACACTCCAGAGTCGATGTTGGCCACCAAGCAAATTGCTCAGACGGTCAACGTGGCGATGGAGGCATTGCCGGAAGAATTACGTACTGCCATCACGTTGCGCGAGATCGAGGGGTTGAGCTACGACGAGATTGCAGATGCGATGAATTGTCCGATCGGCACCGTGCGCAGCCGCATTTTCCGCGCCCGGGAAGCAATCGCCGAGAAGTTGCGTCCATTGCTGGATACGGCGGCGGACAAACGCTGGTAATGAGGCCACAAGCCTGTTGTTAAAAAGAAAACAATAAAGCGGGTATGGAACTAAGATTTTTGCCGGGTGACTGCTTATGGATACCAAAGTAACGACCAGAGAACAGATCTCAGCCCTTGCCGATGGCGAGTTGAGCTCTGATGAAATGACCCTTGCCTTCGCGGCCCTGCGTTCTTCCGAGAACGCTCAGGACGCGTGGGAAGATTACCATCGCATAGGCGAGGTACTGCGTTCAGAGGAGATGGATGTCTCGCTGAGCGCCGGCTTCTCGGCCAGGATGGCTGCCTTGCTGGACGCCGAGCCGGCCATCGTGGCACCTCAGGCTGCTGCAGCACCCGCCGCTGTTGAAGTCCAGCCTGCCGCTGCGGTCAAGACCGCCGCCAATGGCGACCATCGTGCCGCTCGTCCCGGCCGCCTGGTGCGTCTGTTGATGCCCAGCGCCGCAGCGGCAGCTGCCGCCGTGGCTGCGGTGTTCGTAGCCATGCCGCAGCAGGCCGTGGTCAATGCCGACGCCAGGATGGCGACCCCGGTCGCCCAGGTGGCTTCGGCTCCCGTGGCTGCGCCCTCGGTGCCGTCAGCGATCGCCACGGTTGCCGATACCAGTGGCAACTCGCAGAACGTCAACCAGCTCAGTTCGTTGGCCCAGCAGGGTGAAGTCAGGCGCGACCCGCGCATCGACCAGTACCTGTCGGCCCACCAGCGTTTCTCGCCTTCCTATAGTTCGGCGCAATACGCCCGTTCTGCTGCCTTCTCCTCTGACGCCGATAAATAAGATGCGTCAAACGGGGCGTCTGTACGGCGTACTCTGCTTCCTGCCCATGTTGTTCTCGCCATCCGCTCACGCGGCGGATGGCGTTTCAACATCTCCCGCCAGCGAAGCTTCCATTCCCTCTCCATTGCCGGCGCAATTGCAAAAGATGCAATCGGCCGCGCAGCGACTGAATTATTCGGGTAGTTTTGTCTATCAGCAGGGCTCCCTGATCCGTAGCTCGCGTGTCACGCACGTGGTCGCAGGCAAGGTCGAGCACGAAAAGCTGGAACTCCTCGACGGCAAGCCCAGCGAATTCATCCGTAGTAACGATGATGTCGTCAGCTATCTGCCAGATCTGCGCGTCATGCGCGTGGAAAAACGCGTCAGCCGGGATGTATTTCCGGCGATTCTGGATGCCCGACCCGATGAGCTGGCAGTCCATTATCGCTTCAAGGAAGGCAGCGTCGAGCGGGTGGCGGGACGGGTGTGCGATGCCGTGGTGCTGGAGCCACTGGACAAGTTGCGTTACGGTTACCGCTTCTGCGGCGACAAGGCGTCTGGCCTGTTGCTGCGCGCCCAGACGCTGGGGGTGAAGGGAGAGGTGATTGAGCAGATTTCCTTCACGCAGATCGAGATCGGCGGGATTGATCGCAACCGCGTCAACCCCACCTACAAGGATACGCGTGGCTGGCAGGTCGAAAAGGTGGCCATGAACCCGGTCGATCTTTCCGCATGGCGGATTACGCCACCGCCGGGATTTCGTAAAATCCAGCAGGTACGACGCATGATCCCCGGCAGCCTGCCAGACGGGGTGGCGCCTGCCCAGAGTCGACCAGCCGAACGTGAAGTGTCGCAGATCGTGTTTTCCGATGGCCTGGCCGCCATTTCGGTATTCATCGAGCCCGGCAGCCAGGGCGGCGAAGAAGGTACGATCCAGCAGGGGGCCATGAATATCCTCGGCCGCCGGCAAGGAGACTACTGGCTCACCGTGGTGGGGGAAGTGCCGGTCGCCGCAATCCGGCAAGTCGCCGATTCCATTGAACTGACATCCAAATAGAAGAGAGACTGTTGCAATGACTCCGTTGAAGAAGACCTTTGCCAGCGCCTTGCTGGCCGCCTCCGTTGTGGCCGCCGCTCCGGGCGTGCTGGCTGCGCCGCCCGTGGCATCGCCGAGCGTGGCCGCGCTGCCTGATTTCGCCGACATCGTCGAGCGCACTGGCCCCGGTGTGGTCAATATCCGTACTACCGAGCGCGTACGCCAGAATGCCCAGGGGCAGGGCGGGATGGATGATCCGGAAATGCAGGAATTCTTCCGGCGTTTCTTCGGTATACCCATCCCGCGCCAGCAGCAGCCCGGAACGCCGCGTGGCAATGGCAAACAGGGTGGGCAGGGGCAGCAGGATGAGGTGCCGCGTGGCGTTGGTTCCGGCTTCATCATCTCGGCCGACGGCTTCATCCTGACCAATGCCCACGTAGTGGACGGTGCCAGCGAAGTCTATGTGACCTTGACCGACAAGCGTGAATTCAAGGCCAAGATCGTCGGCTCCGATACCCGCACCGATGTGGCTGTGCTCAAGATCGACGGCAGCAATCTGCCGCGCCTGAACATGGGCGATTCCGACAAGATCCGCGTCGGCGAGTGGGTGCTGGCCATCGGCTCGCCGTTCGGGCTGGAAAATACGGTCACTGCCGGCATTGTCTCGGCCAAGGCGCGTGATACCGGCGACTACCTGCCTCTGATCCAGACTGACGTCGCCGTCAATCCCGGTAATTCGGGCGGTCCGCTGATCAACCTCAAGGGTGAAGTGGTCGGCATCAACTCGCAGATCTACAGCCGTTCTGGCGGCTTCATGGGGATTTCCTTCGCGGTGCCCATCGATGAAGCGCTGCGCGTGGCCGACCAGTTGAAGGCTAGCGGCCGCGTGACCCGTGGTCGCATTGGCGTGCAGATCGGCGAAGTGACCAAGGACGTGGCTGAATCACTGGGCCTGGCGCGTGCCCAGGGGGCCCTGGTGCAGCGCGTGGAAGCCGGCGGTCCGGCCGAGAAGGCTGGCCTGGAAGCGGGCGACATCATCCTGAAATACAACGGCGCCGCCATCGAACGGCCCAGTGATCTGCCGCGCATGGTGGGCGCCACCAAGCCGGGTGCCAAGGCGACCGTCAATATCTGGCGCAAGGGCAGTGCACGTGATCTCACGGTGACCGTGGTCGAGCTGGAAGCCGACAAGCCCAAGCAGCCGGAGGAAAAGAAGGCCAAGCCGGATAACACCCCCAATGCCCTGGGCCTGGTGGTGAGCGACCTGTCTGACGCCC
Organism: Herbaspirillum sp. AP02; assembly: GCF_015767275.1. GTDB lineage: Bacteria > Pseudomonadota > Gammaproteobacteria > Burkholderiales > Burkholderiaceae_D > Herbaspirillum. The sequence goes on along the minus strand of NZ_JADWMY010000001.1, from coordinate 787,685 downwards.
AGAAAAAGGAGTTGAAGGTCGATAACGGCGTACTGGTGGAGGCGGTCAGCGGTGCGGCTGCCGCGGCCGGCATCCGCCCGGGCGACGTGATCCAGCGTCTCAACGAGGTCGATATCAAGGATGCCAAGCAGTTCGGGCAGTTGGTTTCCAAGCTGGATGCCAAGAAGCGTGCGGCCGTGTTGGTGCGCCGTGGCGATTCTTCCCAATTCGTGCCGTTGCGCCCCAACGGCGGTAATTGACGAAATTGAAGGGAGTGGCCAGCGCCTTCGGGCGTTGCGCCATCAAGGCTGCGATTCCCGGGAGTCGCAGCCTTTTTCCATCCATTGCCCGGGATTGATCGCTTATCCGCTTCATGTCCTTGTCTGAATCCCCGTCGGTGCATGCCGCAGAGTTGCAGTTCATCATCTATTCGCGCAGTTACTGTCACCTTTGCGATGACTTGCGTGACGCCTTGCGCACCGCGCTCGGGGCGCGGCCTGCGCAGATCGACATGATCGATGTGGATGCCGATCCGGCGCTGTTGGCGTTATATGACGAACTGGTGCCGGTATTGATGGGGCGGGCGACGGACGGGCAGTGGCTGCAGTTGTGTCATTACCATCTTGACTCGCTACGCTTGCAGGATTTTCTCGCAGCCGGGTAGCGCCGGGGAGGGGGATGCCCCCGGAGTGGTATTCAAGCCGGAAAAAGTTGTTGGATAGTCATGCTTGGCGGCGCCATGTGGGGTGCATTTCCGAGGTTTTTTCGCCTTCGCCGGACCGACTGGGCACCGGAAAGTCGGGCTCGTCCCTCTGAAATCCGGTAAAATGCCGGGTCGAATAAGCTGTTGCAAAGGCGCTCGGCTGGGCACTGCCCGCTTAGGAGCGCCTTTTTTCATCGTTTCCAGTCTGTTAATGAACAATATCCGTAATTTCTCGATCATCGCCCACATCGATCATGGCAAGTCCACCCTTGCCGACCGCATCATCCAGTTGTGCGGGGGCCTCTCCAACCGCGAGATGGAAGCCCAGGTACTCGATTCGATGGATATCGAGCGCGAGCGCGGCATCACCATCAAGGCCCAGACCGCAGCGCTGTCCTATAAGGCCAAGGACGGCCAGATCTACAATCTCAACCTGATCGATACCCCGGGCCACGTCGACTTCAGCTATGAAGTCTCGCGCTCGCTGTCGGCCTGCGAAGGCGCGCTGCTGGTGGTCGATGCCTCGCAGGGTGTGGAAGCGCAGACAGTCGCCAACTGCTATACCGCGCTGGAACTGGGTGTAGAAGTGGTACCCGTACTCAACAAGATCGACCTGCCCTCGGCCGACCCCGACAACGCCAAGAGCGAAATCGAGGACGTCATCGGCATTGATGCCTCCGATGCCACCCCGTGCTCGGCCAAGACCGGTCTGGGCGTGGAAGATGTGCTGGAAGCCATCGTCGCCAAGGTGCCAGCGCCCAAGGGCGACCCGGATGCGCCCTTGCAGGCCCTGATCATCGATTCCTGGTTCGACAACTATGTCGGCGTGGTCATGCTGGTGCGCATCGTCAATGGCAGCTTGCGACCCAAGGACAAGATCCTGCTGATGGCCACCGAGACCCAGTACCTGACCGAGAGCATTGGTGTCTTCACGCCCAAGTCGCAAGCGCGTGAGGCGCTCAGGGCAGGGCAGGTGGGTTTTGTCATCGCAGGCATCAAGGAACTGAAGTCGGCCCGCGTGGGCGACACCATCACCCTGGCCGGCAAGCCGGCGCCGGCGCCGCTGCCGGGCTTCAAGGAGGTGCAGCCGCAGGTGTTCGCGGGTCTGTTCCCGGTGGAAGCCAACCAGTACGATGCCTTGCGTGACTCGCTGGAAAAACTGAAGCTCAATGACGCCGCCCTGATGTACGAACCGGAAGTTTCGCAGGCGCTGGGCTTTGGCTTCCGCTGCGGCTTCCTGGGCCTGCTGCACATGGAAATCGTGCAGGAGCGCCTGGAGCGCGAGTTCGACATGGACCTGATCACTACCGCCCCCACGGTGGTGTACGAAGTACAGCAGCGTGACGGCACCATGCTGATGGTGGACAACCCGTCGAAGATGCCGGAAGTGTCCAAGATCGAAGAAATCCGTGAGCCCATTGTCACCGTCAACCTGTACATGCCGCAGGAATACGTGGGCTCGGTCATCACCCTGTGCACGCAGAAACGTGGCGTCCAGATGAACATGAGCTACCACGGCAAGCAGGTCCAGCTGACCTACGAGATGCCGATGGCCGAGATCGTGCTGGACTTCTTTGATCGCCTGAAATCCACCTCGCGCGGCTATGCCTCGATGGACTACGAGTTCAAGGAATACCGGGCCGCCGACGTGGTCAAGGTGGACATGCTGATCAACAGCGAGAAGGTCGATGCGCTGGCCATCATCGTGCACCGCGCCGCTGCGCAACTGCGTGGCCGCCAGGTGGCAGCCAAGATGCGCGAACTGATTCCGCGCCAGATGTTCGACGTCGCCATCCAGGCCGCCATCGGCGCCACCATCATCTCGCGCGAGAACGTCAAGGCCATGCGCAAGAACGTGCTGGCCAAGTGCTACGGTGGCGACATCTCGCGCAAGCGCAAGCTGCTGGAAAAGCAGAAGGCCGGCAAGAAGCGCATGAAGCAGGTGGGCTCGGTCGAAATCCCGCAGGAAGCATTCCTGGCAATCTTACAAGTGGACGATAAATAACATGCAGGCTTTGTTGGGTAACTTCGCACTCATTCTGTTCGTCCTGATGCTGGTGACTGGCGTGATCTGGTTCGCCGACACCTTCTTCCTGTCCAAGCAGCGCCGTGCCCGTGCCGATGCCGCTCTGGCCGAGTTCGATGCCCGCGTGGCGCGCGACGAGGCGCAAGGCATCAAGCGTGACGGCGCCGTGGCCACCGGTCGTGCCGATCTGCAGGCCAGCCTGATGAAGCAGCCGGCCTGGATCGAGTATTCGGGCAGCTTTTTCCCGGTGATCGCACTGGTGTTCTGTCTGCGCTCCTTCCTTTACGAGCCGTTCAAGATTCCCTCCAGTTCCATGGTGCCCACATTGTTGGTTGGCGACCTGATCCTGGTGAACAAATTTACCTATGGCATCCGCTTGCCCATCATCAACAAGAAGATCATCGAAGTGAACCAGCCGCAGCGCGGCGACGTCATGGTCTTCAAGTATCCGAAGGATGTATCGGTGGACTACATCAAGCGCGTTGTTGGCGTGCCCGGTGATAAAATTGTCTATAAAAACAAGCGCTTAACCGTTAATGGTGAACAAATTTCTTATAAAGCGCTGCCGGATTATCTGGACGAGGAAAATCTGACGTACTATAAGCAATGGCAGGAAAACCTGACCGGCGTGGATCACAAGATCCTCACTGATGAGCGTGCTCCCAATTTCGTGCCCAATCCGGATGCCTTCCCGCATCACGAACTGTGCACCTACAACGCCGAAGGTTTTGCCTGCACGGTGCCGCCGGGCGAGTATTTCATGATGGGTGACAACCGGGACAACAGCCTCGACAGTCGGTATTGGGGCTTTGTGCCTGACCAGAACATCGTCGGCAAGGCCTTCTTTGTCTGGATGAACCTGGGCGATATCAAGCGGATCGGCAGCTTCCACTAAGGCGCGCCGCATTCTGGTCGAGCAGCTTTCGAAGGTTTCGCAGTTTTCCGCAGTTTCCATTTGGCAATTTTGCGTTGTGGAGGCAGACCCGGAGCAGTATTCAGCTTTGCTTTGTACCGATCCCGCTGACTGGTCAGGCTGGTAATCCCCGATCCTCGCGCCACTGCGCGAACGGGGCGGCAGACTGAATGACGGATGAAAAAATGGATCCTCAACTCTTGCAACAACGGCTAGGCCACACTTTCAAGGACGCATCGCTCCTGCAGCAGGCCTTGACCCATCGTAGCCATAGCGCCTTGCATAACGAGCGGCTGGAATTCCTCGGCGATTCGGTACTGAACTGCGTGGTGGCTTCCCTGCTGTTCGAACGCTATGACAAGATCGACGAAGGCGACCTTTCCCGCCTGCGCGCCAATCTGGTCAAGCAGCAATCCCTGTATGAGATCGCCCAGCGGCTGGAATTGTCGCAGTTCCTGCGCCTGGGCGAGGGCGAGCTGAAGTCGGGCGGTTTCCGCCGCCCCTCGATCCTGGCCGATACCCTGGAGGCGCTGTTTGGCGCCATCTTCCTCGATTCCGGTTTCGATGCGGCGCGTGGGGTGATCCGCTCGCTCTATGTCCCGGTGCTGGAACACGTCGATCCCCGCACGCTGGGCAAGGATGCCAAGACGCTGCTGCAGGAGTTCCTGCAAGGCAAGAAAATCCCGCTGCCGCAATACAACGTGATCGCCACCCATGGTGCCGCCCACAGCCAGGAATTCGAGATCGAATGCCTGGTGCCCAAGCTGGACATCCAGGTCTTCGGCACCGGTGGCAGTCGCCGGGCCGGTGAACAAGCCGCCGCCAAACTGGCATTGGAAGCGGTGCAGCTGGCGCTGGCCAAGACGCCCTCGGCCGGCCGCAAACCACGCACCCGCACCACCCAGTTGAAGCTGGCCGGCATCGCTACCATCCAGCCCGATGCGCCGGACCAGGAAAGCGGTAAGGGCAACCGTCCGGAGGGAGCATCCTCCTCCGAGCGTGCTCCTGCCAGCAAACCGGCCAAGTCCTCCAAGGAGCCGAAGAGCCCTGCGGCGGCCACCCGCAACGAGGGCAAGAACAACACCGGCGACCGCGCTGAAACGGTCGCGGCAGAACCCATTTCGGCGGCTTCATCCGCCACGCAATCAAGAACAGCATGACAGATTCCCCCATGGCCGGCGACACGTCGGCGCAGACCCCGGCTGATGATTACCGTTGTGGTTACATCGCCATCGTCGGTCGTCCCAACGTCGGTAAGTCGACCTTGATGAACGTGCTGGTCGGCGCCAAGGTCAGCATCACCTCGCGCAAGGCCCAGACCACGCGCCACCGCATCACCGGCATCCAGACCATCGAGAACACCCAGTACGTCTACGTCGATACCCCCGGTTTCCAGACCCGTCACAGCAATGCGCTCAACAAGACCCTGAACCGTACCGTCACCAACACCCTGACGGCGGCCGACGTCATCCTGTTCGTCATCGAGGCGGGCACCTTCGGCCCGGCCGACAAGCAGGTCCTGGACCTGCTGCCGTCCAACGTGCCCTGCATCCTGGTATTGAACAAGGCCGACCGCAACAAGGACAAGACCACGCTCATGCCCTTTGCCGCCGAAGTGGCTTCGCATCATGATTTTGCGGCCGTAGTCCCGGTCTCGGCCAAGCAGCGCTTCCAGCTGGATCGCCTGCAGGAAGAGGTGCGCAAGCTGCTGCCGCAGAATCCGCCGATGTTCGACGAGGACGACATCACCGACCGCAGCGAGAAATTCCTGGCCTCTGAAATCGTGCGTGAAAAGGTGTTCCGCTTTGTCGGCGAAGAACTGCCCTATACCAGCACGGTGCTGATCGAGAAGTTCGAGCAGGAAGGTAACCTGCGTCGCGTCTTTGCCGCCATCCTGGTCGAACGCGACACCCACAAGGCGATGGTGATCGGTCAGAAGGGCGCACGTCTGAAGGAAATTTCCACCCAGTCGCGGCTGGACATGGAGCGCCTCTTCGGCGGTCCGGTCTACCTGGAGATCTGGGTCAAGGTCAAATCGGGCTGGGCCGACAACGAAGCCGGCCTGCGCGCCTACGGCTACGAATAATTCCGGCTGCGGCCCGTCCTGCGGGCCGTGCGAAATTCCTGCATCATCATGGCATTACGCCGCGCCCTAACGACGTGGCTTCACGCATTCAGGACGGATATCCATGACTACCATGCTCACCGAATCCCAGCTCGACAGCCAGGCTGACCCGGCAAATGCCGCAGCGCCGGCGGTCGTGCCGCAGGCGCCTGCCAAAACCCCGGCGCGCAAGCCGGCCGCGCCCCGTGCGCGCAGCCGCGCCGTGCCGGAGAAGGAGCACAAGGTACTGGCCCAGCCAGGCTTCGTGCTGCACAGCTATCCGTACAAGGAAACCAGCCTCATCATCGACGTCTTCTCGCGTGACCACGGTCGCGTGGCGCTGGTGGCCAAGGGCGCCAAGCGTCCGCACTCCAAGTTGCGTGGCGCCTTGCAGACCTTCCAGCCGCTCTCGCTGTCTTGGAGCGGCAAGTCCGAGGTGCGTACCCTGACCGATGCCGAATGGGTCGGTGGCCTGCTGCCGCTGGAGAAGTCGGCGCTGCTGTGCGGTTTCTATCTCAACGAATTGCTGGTCAAGCTGCTGGCCCGCGAAGACGCCCACCCGGAGCTGTTCGATCACTACGTGGCGACCCTGAACAAGCTGGCCCATGGCGAAAACGCACCCATCGTGCTGCGCCAGTTCGAACGCGTCCTGCTCAGGCAGACCGGTGTGGCCGGCAACTGGAGCCATTGCGTGGTCAGCGGCAAGACCGTGCAGGCTGACAGCGTCTACGTCGTCGATCCGGAACAGGGGACGCGTCCGGAGCGCATTTCAGACCGTGCGCCCAAGGTCAGCGGCAAGACCCTGCTGGACATGGAGCGCGAGGACTACAGCGACCCTACCACCCAGCTCCAGAGCAAATTCCTGATGCGCTACCTGCTGGCGCACCACCTGGGTGGGGCGCAGTTGAATACGCGTCAGATCCTGATCGACCTCATGCAATTGTGATCTGGTGGCGGCCAGTCGGCCGTCGCTTCTCCCACGCACGCTCCCAAGTCGCTACAATCACCGTCTGGCCGCACCATCCCCGATGCGCGGCCAGATGCCCATAGCACATCCGAATATCACTCACACGAAACATCCTGACGCCATGAGTTTCCTGCAGCCCGCCGGCCCGACCATCGAACTGGGCATCAACATCGACCACGTCGCCACCCTGCGCAATGCACGCGGCACCCGCTATCCCGATCCGATCCGGGCTGCCCTGGAAGCCGAGGAAGCCGGTGCCGATGTCATCACCCTGCATCTGCGCGAAGACCGTCGCCACATCCGCGACGACGATGTGAAGGCCATCCGTCCGCTGCTGCAGACCCGCATGAACCTGGAAGCGGCAGTCACGAAGGAGATGATCGACTTCGCCTGCTTCATCAAGCCGCAGGATGTCTGCCTGGTACCGGAAAAGCGCACCGAAGTCACCACCGAAGGAGGGCTGGACGTGACCGGCCACTTTGCCGATGTGCAGTCCGCCATCCGCCAGTTGCAGCAGGAACAGGTACGCGTCTCGCTCTTCATCGATCCCGACGTCCAGCAGATCCAGGCCGCGGCCGAATCGGGCGCGCCGGTGATCGAACTGCACACCGGTCGCTACGCCGACGCCATCAGCGAGCAGGAGCAGCAGGAAGAACTGGAACGCATCCGCACCGCCGTGCTGGCCGGCATCAAGCTCGGCCTGAAGGTCAACGCCGGGCACGGCTTGCACTACACCAATGTCCAGGCGATTGCGGCCATCCCCGAGATCGCCGAGTTGAACATCGGCCATGCCGTGGTGGCGCATGCGGTCTTCGTCGGCTGGCGCAATGCCGTCTCCGAAATGAAGGCCATCATGGTCAAGGCACGCTTGGAAGCGACCAAGACCGGCGTCAAGGCTTGAGGCGCGTCGCATGATCTACGGCATTGGTACCGACATCCTCAAGATCCCGCGCCTGGAGGCGGCGCTCAAGCGTCACGGTGATCGCTTCGCCGGCAAGATCCTGGGGCCGCAGGAGATGGAAAAATACCTGCGTCGCAAGGCCAAGGTGGAGGCCCGTGGCATTCGCTTCCTGGCGACCCGTTTCGCTGCCAAGGAAGCCTTTTCCAAGGCCATCGGCATGGGGATGCGCATGCCCATGACCTGGCGTGCCATGCAGGTCCTGAACGCTCCCAGCGGCAAGCCGGTGGTGGTCTGTAGCGGCACCTTGCAACAATGGATGCAAGAGCAGGGCCTCAGCGCCCACGTCACCATCACCGACGAAGTGGAATACGCCGTCGCCTTTGTCATCGTGGAGAAGTCATGAACCAAGCCGCCAAGCCCCTGGGTCCGGTGATGCTGGACGTGGTCGGCACGCGGCTGGATGCCGCCGATGTCGCCCGCCTGCAGCACCCGCTGACCGGCGGTGTCATCCTGTTTGCCCGTAACTACGAGAACCGTGCGCAGTTGATCGCGCTGACCAGCGCGATCCGCCAGGCACGTCCCGGCATCCTGATTGCGGTCGACCATGAAGGCGGGCGTGTGCAGCGTTTCCGCAGTGATGGGTTCACGCGTCTGCCGGCCATGGGCCAGCTCGGCCAGCTGTGGGAGCGTGATGTGCTGCAGGCCACCAAGCTGGCGACGACCACCGGTTTCGTGCTGGCGGCCGAGTTGCGCGCCTGCGGTATCGACTTGTCCTTCACGCCGGTGCTGGACCTCGACTATGGCGTCTCGACCGTGATCGGCGACCGCGCCTTCCATCGCGATCCGCGCGTGGTGACCTTGCTGGCCAAGAGCCTCAACCATGGCCTGGCGCTGGCCGGCATGGCCAATTGTGGCAAGCATTTCCCCGGTCACGGTTTCGTCACGGCCGATTCGCACGTGGCCATCCCGGTCGATGAGCGGGAACTGGAGGACATCCTCGGCGAGGACGCCATGCCCTACGACTGGCTCGGCATGAGCCTGGCGGCAGTGATGCCGGCCCACGTCATCTATCCCAAGGTGGATGCCCAGCCGGCCGGTTTCTCCAAGGTATGGCTGTCGCTGCTGCGTGAGCGCTTTGGCTTCCAGGGAGTGATCTTCAGCGACGACCTCAGCATGCACGGCGCCAGTGTCGCCGGTGGCCCGCTGGAGGCCGCGCAGGCCGCCCTGGATGCGGGGTGCGACGTGGCGCTGATCTGCAATTCGCCCGACAAGGCCGATGCCATTCTGGCCGGTCTCAAGGGGGGCACCGCTGCCGCTTCCGCCACACGCCGTGCCAGCCTGCTGCCGTTGGGCCAGGCCCTGGGCTGGGATGCGCTGCAAGCCGATGCGCGCTACCTGGCTGCCCGCACATTGCTGCAATCGCTGTAAGCTGCGCTCAGATCCATGTCCGATATGCCTGCCTCTGCGCTGCCCGATCCACGTGAGATTGTGCTTGAAACGGTCGCCCGTCTGCCGCACCTGCCGGGCGTCTATCGCTACTTCGATGCCGAAGACAATGTGCTCTACGTGGGCAAGGCACGCGACCTCAAGAAGCGCGTCTCCAGCTATTTCCAGAAGACCCTGACCAGCCCGCGCATCGCCATGATGGTCGAGCGCATCGCCCGTCTGGAAACCACGGTAACCCGCAGCGAAGCCGAAGCGCTGCTGCTGGAAAACAACCTGATCAAGACCCTGCGTCCGCGCTTCAACATCCTCTTTCGCGACGACAAGTCCTACCCCTACCTGAAGATCACCGGCCACGCCTTTCCGCGCATGGCCTACTACCGTGGCGCGGTGGACAAGCGCAGCCAGTATTTCGGGCCGTTTCCCAATGCCGGTGCAGTCAAGGAATCGATCCAGATCCTGCAGAAGGTCTTCCTGCTGCGCACCTGCGAAGACACGGTGTTCACCAATCGCACCCGTCCCTGCCTGCTGCACCAGATCCACCGCTGCAGCGGCCCCTGCGTGAATCTGGTCAGCCGCGAAGACTACGTCATCGACGTCGAGAATGCCTCCAAATTCCTGCGCGGCCGCCAAAGCGAAGTGATGGAAGCACTGGAGCAGAAGATGCATGCCTTCGCCGCCGACCTCAAGTTCGAGCAGGCCGCTGCCGTGCGCGACCAGATCGGCTCGCTCTCTAGCGTACTGCACCAGCAGAGCATGGAAACCGTCAGCGACGCCGACATCGACATCATCGCCGTGGTCGTGCAGGGCGGTCGTGCCTGCGTCAACCTGGCGATGGTGCGGGGCGGCCGTCATCTGGGCGATCGCGCCTATTTCCCCACGCACGTCGACGATGCGATGGATACCGCCGAAGACAGCATCGAAGTCGAAGTGCTCAAGGCCTTCCTGGCCCAGCATTACATCGACAAGTTCGTTCCCGGCTCGCTGATCGTGGGGACCGAATTCGACGACCCGGCCCTGATGGTGGCGTTGATGGAGCAGTGCGGCCACCGCATCACGCTGACCTTCCAGCCCCAGGGGCAACGCCGGCAGTGGCTGGAAATGGCGACCAAGGGCGCCGGCATCGCGCTGGCCCGGTTGCTCTCCGAACAGGGTTCGCAGCAGGCCCGCACGCGTGCCCTGGCCGAGGTGCTGGAACTGGAACGCGACGACCTGGACGAGCTGCGCGCCGAATGCTTCGACATCAGCCACACCCAGGGCGAGGCCACGCAGGCATCCTGTGTGGTGTTCCATCACCATGCCATGCAGAACGGTGAATACCGCCGCTACAACATCAACGATATCACCCCAGGTGACGACTACGCCGCCATGCGTCAGGTGCTCACGCGCCGTTACGAAAAGGTCGCCAACGGCGAAGGTGTGATGCCCGACATCGTCCTGATCGACGGCGGCAAGGGGCAGGTGGAAATGGCGCGCCAGGTGCTCACCGAACTGGGACTGGATATCAGCCTCATCGTCGGCGTGGCCAAGGGGGAAGGGCGCAAGGTCGGCCTGGAAACCCTGGTCTTTGCAGATGGACGCGCGCCCAAGGAACTGGGCAAGGAGTCGGCCGCACTGATGTTGATCGCCCAGATCCGCGACGAAGCACACCGCTTCGCCATCACCGGCATGCGAGCCAAGCGCGCCAAGGCACGCCAGAGTTCGCGCCTGGAAGAGATCGAAGGCATCGGTGCCAAGCGTCGCCAGCGGCTGCTGGTGCGCTTTGGTGGCCTGCGCGGCGTGGTCGATGCCAGTGTGGACGACCTGGCCTCGGTGGAAGGCATTTCGCGCCAGCTGGCCGAGGAAATCTACCGGCAATTGCACTGATCCGCCACGCGCTGGATGCGTCGCGCGGCGGCCGCCGAATGAAAGGCGGCGCAGCAGGGGATGACTCTGCTACTATTCGGTAAATTTTTTTTGTGTACGCCGCTCCAACCCTCCAAGACGTATGCCTTTCAATATTCCGATTCTGCTGACCTGGTTGCGGGTGGCGCTCATTCCTCTGGTGGTCGGTGTCTATTACCTGCCCGAGATCGGCCTGAACCGCTATGAGCAGGGTATCGCTGCTACTGCCGTCTTCATCGTCGCTGCGGCGACCGACTGGTTCGACGGCTTCCTGGCCCGGCGCTGGAACCAGACCTCGGCCTTCGGTGCCTTCCTCGACCCGGTTGCCGACAAGCTCATGGTCACCGGTGCGCTGCTGGTGCTGGTGCACCTGGATCGCGTGCATCCCGTGATCGCCTTCGTCATCATCGGTCGCGAGATCGCCATCTCGGCCCTGCGCGAATGGATGGCCCAGATCGGTGCCTCCAAGTCGGTGGCGGTCAGTTCACTGGGCAAGATCAAGACCACTGCCCAGATGATCGCCATCCCCATGCTGCTGTATTACGACACGCTGTTCTCCGTTATCGATACCCGCCTGTGGGGCAGCCTGCTGCTGCTGGTGGCGGCGGTGCTGACGGTGTGGTCGATGCTGTATTACCTGCGTCGCGCCATGCCGATGATCAAGGAAGCCGACGCTGAAAACCGCAAGAAGATAATTAAATAAATAATTAAAAAACCAAGTTTGATAGTTGACAAGCGCCAACGGTGACTTATAATAGCGTTCTGTTTTCGATGCGGGAGTAGCTCAGTTGGTAGAGCGATACCTTGCCAAGGTATAGGTCGAGAGTTCGAGACTCTTCTCCCGCTCCAGGTTACTTGGAAAAAAGGAAGCCTCACAAAGCTTCCTTTTTTTATTGTGATAGGTGAGCATGCATTGAAAGTTTGGCTTTCGAAAGTTGTCGAAAAAGTCAAAAAAGATGTTTGCAAACAACACGTGTTTTAGGTAGTATGCGTGTCCCCAAGGCGGGGTAGCAAAGTGGTTATGCAGCGGCCTGCAAAGCCGTCTACGCCGGTTCGATCCCGACCCCCGCCTCCAAAACGCTCCATGCGGGAGTAGCTCAGTTGGTAGAGCGATACCTTGCCAAGGTATAGGTCGAGAGTTCGAGACTCTTCTCCCGCTCCAGATTCAAGGCAGGCAGCTTCGGCTTCCTGTTGCAGTAGATGCAGGTTCCCATGCGGGAGTAGCTCAGTTGGTAGAGCGATACCTTGCCAAGGTATAGGTCGAGAGTTCGAGACTCTTCTCCCGCTCCAGTTTCAAGGCAGGCGGCTTCGGCTCCTGTTGCAGTAGATGTAAGGTCCCATGCGGGAGTAGCTCAGTTGGTAGAGCGATACCTTGCCAAGGTATAGGTCGAGAGTTCGAGACTCTTCTCCCGCTCCAAGTTGAAAAAGGAAGCCTCCGGGCTTCCTTTTTTGCTTTCCGGTTTCCGCTTTCTGCTGACCCTCCCGGTTTTCCTCTCCCTTGTCTTCTCCGGTTTGCCGCATTCCAGCGCGGCCTGCGCTATCGCGGGCGTAAATGGGAGCTAGAGGCGTCGCAATTGATCTCAGGCCGGGTGTTGCGTCAAAGTGCCTGGATCAAGGCTAGGAAATTGACTGATTGCCACCGCACACTTTCCCCACTACATTGCTAAATCAGGCACTTGCCTGTCAAATTCAGACATACGGGGAGAGGGGGAAATGGACAATTTCCAGAAAGAGATCGACGAGAGAACCAATCTCACCGCATCTAACAAGTTCGAGCTGCTGCTGTTCCGTCTGGGGGCGGACCCACATGGCGAGCGCTCCGAGTTGTTCGGCATCAACGTCTTCAAGATTCGTGAAATCGTGCCCATGCCGCCGGTCACCAAGGCGGCCGGTACGCAATCGCCGATGCTGGGCATGGTCAACATCCGGGGCCAGATCATTTCGGTGATCGACTTGCCGGCCGTGGTCGGCTGTGTGCCCAAGACCGGCCTGAACATCCTGCTGGTCACCGAATATGCCCGTAGCACCCAGGCCTTTGCGGTGGAGTCGGTGGACGAGATCGTGCGCCTGGAGTGGAGCCAGGTGCTGTCGGCCGAAACCAGCAGCGGTGGCGCCTTCGTTACCAGCATTGCGCGCCTGGACAACGACAAGGACACCAGCCGTCTGGCCCAGGTGCTCGATGTGGAGCAGATCCTGCACGAGATCATGCCCAGCGACCGTCACCTGAAGATGGAGAGCCTGGAGAAGAGCACCGGTCATGGCATCCGTCCGGGGACCGTGGCCATTGCGGCGGATGACTCCAAGGTGGCGCGCTCGCTCATCGAACAGGGCTTGCGGGCCATGGAGATTCCCTTCGAGATGCACGTCACCGGCAAGGACGCCTGGGAAAAGATCCAGAAACTGGCCAAGGAAGCACGCGCCGAGGGCAAGCCGATCTCCGACAAGATTTCCTTCGTCCTGACCGACCTGGAAATGCCGGAAATGGACGGTTTCACGTTGACCCGCAATATCAAACGCGAAGACTTCCTCAAGAGCATTCCCGTCATCATCCACTCCTCGTTGTCCGGCTCGGCCAACGAGGATCACGTGCGCAGCGTGGGGGGCGATGCCTATGTCGCCAAGTTCGAAGCCAACGAGCTGGCCTCGACCATCTACGGTGTGCTGGACAAGGCGGCCGTGAAGGCCTGATCGAGTCCTTCATCCTGTCGTCCAGAGCAGGGAGTCGCAGGGCTCCCTGCTTTTTTTACGTCCGCACCGCGGGTCGTCGCCTCCGCCGGTCGTGGCGATCTCTTATACTGTCGCTCCCTTGATCCTGTCGCGCCATGCGGCGCCGAGCACGACGCCATGCAGATTCCCACCCTCGTTTCCACCCACGATGCCGCGCTGGCAGCGCGCCTGGACGCGCGCATCAACGACAAGACCAAGCCCCAGGGCAGCCTCGGCGCGCTGGAGCACCTGGCGCGGCAGATCGGCCTGATCCAGGCCACCGACCGTCCCACCCTGCGGCGGCCGGCCATCGTCATCTGTGCGGGCGACCACGGGGTCACCGCAGAGGGGGTTTCCGCCTATCCGCAAAGCGTGACCTGGCAGATGGTCGAGAATTTCCTGGCCGGCGGCGCGGCCATCAATGTCTTTGCGCGCCAGAACGACTGCGCGCTGACCATCGTCGACGTCGGCGTCAATCATGATTTTGGTGTTCGTGCCGGCCTGCTGGATCGCAAGATTGCCCACGGTACCGCCAATTTCTGCGATGATCCGGCGATGACCGCAGCGCAATGCGAGGCTGCCATCCAGGCCGGCCTGCAATGGGCCGAGTCGGTGGATGCGGACGTGCTCGGTTTTGGCGAGATGGGGATCGGCAACACGACTGCGGCGGCCGCCTTGATGGCCGCGCTGACCGGCATGGCCGTGGAGGATTGTATCGGCGCCGGCACCGGGCTGGACCAGCAGGGCATGGCGCGCAAGGCCGATGCCATCACGCGGGCACTGCGCCTGCACGCGCAGGCGAGTACGCCGCTGGCGCCGCTGGAACAACTGGCGGCGCTGGGTGGCCTGGAGATCGCCTTCATGGTCGGCGCCATGCTGGGCGCCGCCAAGCGGCGCCTGGTCCTGCTGATCGACGGTTTCATCGTCACGTCGGCGCTGCTGGTGGCGGCGGCCTTGCAGCCGGCGGTGCTGGACTACTGCGTGTTTTCCCACTGCTCCGACGAGGCCGGCCACGCTCGCATGCTGCAGCATCTGCAGGCCCGGCCGCTGATGCAGCTGGATCTGCGCCTGGGCGAGGGCACCGGAGCTGCGCTGGCCTTGCCCCTGCTGCGGGCGGCGATCAATTTCCTGGAGCAGATGGCGACCTTTTCCTCGGCCAGCGTCAGCGTCAGACATGGCTGAACCGCACCCGGACTCCGGTGACCCGTCCGCACGCAGCGCGGGTGCGGTGCATCAACTGAGGCTATTCTTCATCGCCCTGCAGTTCTTCACGCGCCTGCCCATCCCGCGTTGGGTCGGCTTCCAGCCGGAATGGCTGCAGCGTTGCACGCGCTATTTTCCACTGGTGGGCTGGTTCGTGGCCTGGGCCTGCGCGCTGGTATATCTGCTGGCCGTGCAGTTCTGGCCGCATCTGCTGGCGGTGCTGTTGTCGACGGCGGTCGGCATCTGGCTCACAGGGGCTTTCCATGAGGACGGCTTTGCCGATGTCTGCGATGGGCTAGGTGGCGCGGTGGAACGCGAACGCGCCCTGGAGATCATGCGCGATTCTCGCCTGGGCAGCTATGGCGTGATCGGGATCGTCCTGCTACTGGTTACCAAGGTGGTTGCGCTCAACGCGCTCCTGCCCCTGCAGGTATTGGCCGTACTGGGCATGGCCCACCCCGTGTCGCGCTGGCTGGCGACCTGCCTGATCTGGCGCATGGACTACGTGCGCGAGCAAGGCAAGGCCAAGCCGCTGGCCCAGCACATGCATGGCGGTGAATTCCTGTTGGCGTCGCTGTGCGCCGCTTTGCCGGTCTTGGGCGTGTGGGCCGTCGGTCTCATGTCCTGGCAACGCATCGTGGTGGGCGTGCTGTTCGCGGCGCTGGCCGCCGGCTGGCTGGCGCGCCGTTTCCAGCAGCGACTGGGCGGCTATACCGGCGATTGCCTGGGCGCCGTCCAGCAATTGAGCGAGACCGCGTTCTATCTCGGCGCGCTGGCCACGCTGCCGGCCTGGTGGAACGCCTGAACATGCTGCTCTACCTGATCCGCCATCCACAACCGGTGCTGGATCAGCGCACCTGCTATGGCCGCAGCGACATCGCGGTCGCACCTGAGGTGCAACAGCAGTGCCTGGAGCAACTGGTCACGCAACTGCCGCGCAATGTGCCGGTGTTCAGCAGCCCCCTGCATCGTTGTGCCGGGCTGGCGCAACTGCTGGCGCTGCGGCTGGGGCAAGCCGATGTGGTGCTGGAGCGCGATTTGCAGGAAATGGATTTCGGCAGTTGGGAATTGCGCCACTGGGACGATATCCCCTGGGCCGAGGTCGAGGCCTGGAACCAGGACCTGCTGCACCATGCGCCCGGTGGTGGCGAGACATTGCCGGCCATGGCCTGGCGCATCTGGCAGGCCCTCCGGAGCATGCGTGCCCGCGCCACACCGGCTGCCATCGTGGTCTGTCACGCCGGATCGATCCGTATGCTGCACGCCTGCGCCCAATGGCGCGCCGAGCGGGGCGACACACGGGCCCCGGATCAACAGGCATGTGAAGACATTGCCCTGCGCGCCATGGCACAGCGACGTCAGATCGGTTTTGGGGAAGTGATCAGCCTGACCTTGCCCGCGATGCCCACGCCGGCGGCGTGACATGCATCATGCCGGCCGGCATCGGCGCGCCCCGGCCTGGGCCAGTCAGGACGTGCCGCTGCTGCTGCGTGACTCCACCGCGAACTTGATCAGCTCGGCCTGCCCATCGATGTTGAGCTTGCGCTTGATGTTGAGTCGATGGGTTTCCACCGTGCGTACGCTCAGGTCCAGTTCGCGGGCGATCTGCTTGTTCGATTCGCCGTTGGCGATGTGCTGCAGCACCTCCCGCTCGCGCTGGGTAAGCAGGTCGCGCGCCGGCAGCGGCTGGGTCAACTGGCGTGCCAGCGCAGCGCTGTAGTAGATGCCGCCCGAGCGCACGGTCTCGATGGCTTGCACGATGTCCTGGCTGGGCGCGTCCTTGAGTACGTAGCCACGGGCGCCGGCCTGGATCGATTGCATCACGTATTCGGCCTTGTCATGCATGCTCAGGATGAGCACCGCGATTTCCGGATGCAGGGCGTGGAAGCGGGCGGTCAGCTCGATCCCGTTGATGCCGCGCATGTTGATGTCCATCAGCGTCAGGTCGATCTGCTGCGCGCTGGCGGCGGCCAGCGCTTCCTCGGCATTGCCGGCTTCGGCCACCACCAGCAGGCCAGGCACCGTTTCCAGGCGTGCCCGCAAGCCATCCCGCACCAGCGGATGGTCGTCGATGAGCATGATGCGGGTCAGTGCCGGTGCAATGGGAATGAATTCAGCCATGGGGGGAGAGGAACAGGGAGGAACGGGGAATGATGGCGCTGATGCTGGTGCCGGCGGCCGACGAATCGATCGCCAGTTCGCCGCCCACCGACTCCATGCGCTCGCGCATGTTGCGCAGACCGATGCCGTGGCGCGAGTGATCGTCCACCTGGCCCAGGTCGAAGCCGCAACCATTGTCCTGGACCTGCAGCATGATCAGATTGTGGCCGCCGTAGAGGCGCATCCTGATCTGGCTGGCGTGCGCATGGCGGGCGATGTTGGTCAGCGCTTCCTGAGCCACCCGGAAGAGCACGGTATTGACCACGTCGGACAGAGGCGCGCCATCGCCGATGTTGCCGTCGCTCTCGAAGTCGATCCGGCTTTCACTGTGCTCGGCACCTGTACCGTCGCCAAGGGTAGCGCGCCATTCGCCGCAGAGATGTTCCAGTGCCGCCGCCAGACCGAGGTCGTCCAGGATGGCCGGGCGCAGGTCGTGCGAGATGCGCCTTACTTCGGCCAGCACGCCATTGATCTGGGTCGCGGTCTTCTCGAAGCCCAGGCGCGCCTGGGCGGCCTGCTCGGGCGTGCCGCGCAGACGCTCCAGTGCCGCCTCGATCTGCAGCTTGATCGATACCAGCCATTGGCTGATGCCGTCATGCAGATCGCGTGACAGGCGGGCGCGTTCTTCTTCCTGCGAGCGCACCACGCGCTGCGCCAGCTGGCGCAGCTTGGCATCGGCGACGCGGTGTTCGCTCAGGTTCAGGAGGACGCCGGCCAGGCCCACCACCAGCGCGCTGGACAGCGCAATGGCGGCGATCAGCAGCATGGTCCGGCGCAGGTGGCCGGAGTTCTGGTGATCCACCTGGGCCAGCGCCTTTTCAACGTCGTCGAGATAGATGCCGGTGCCGATCACCCAGCCCCAGCGGGGCAGGCCGATCACGTAACCCAGTTTGGGCGCCACCGCCTTGCTGGACGGCTTGCGCCACAGGTAATGTTCGAAGCCGCCGCCCTGATGGGCCAGCGTGATCAGGTGCTGGATGGTGGGGCTGCCGGACTCGTCGCGCCAGTCCCACATGTCCAGTCCCACCAGTTCCGGTTGGCGCGGGTGGACGATGTTGCGGCCATGGTCGTCATAGACGAAAAAATAGCCATCGTCGCCGAACTCCATGTCGGCCAGGATGCGGCGCGCCTCTTCCTTGATGGCGTCGTCGCTGCGTCCTGTGTCGTAGAGGTGAGCCAGTGCGTGCTGCGCCAGGTCCACGTAATGCCGCAATTCGGTGTTCTTGCTGGCCAGATAGGCGGCTTCGATGGTGGCGCGCTGCTGGCGGGCCAGTTCCACCGCCTGGTAGCGCACCACCAGCGCAATGGCGGCAAAGGCCAGGCCCAGGGGGACAATGGCGAGGAAAATGATCTTCTGGCGCAGCTTCATGCCCGGGATTCTACCCAAGCCCTGCACGCCCAGCCGAAAATCTGCGTTGCGCCGGCATCGCGATATTGCCACAGGTCAAGATGTCGGCTGCAGTGGCGTGAGAAAGCGGTCCCACCGGAGTAATATTCATGTTGCATCTTTGATAGATGCAGGTTTTATCAGGGATTCCCCCATACGGCCCGGCTTGATTTTGATTTATCATTCTTAAATGTCTGACAACTTGTCAGTAGGTGTCAGCATTTATCCAGTTTTTTTCTGCATTTTCGTTCAGCTGTTTGTTTTCAGCTTGTATTCAGCTTTCTGATAGTCAAAGTGATTCAAGATGGTTAATGACGCAACAGGCAAGACTCTCCTCATCGTCGACGACAGCAAGGTATCGCGTATGGTGATCAAGGCCCACGTGCTGGCGGTGCACCCGGATTGGCAGGTGGTGGAAGCGGCCAGCGGGGAAGAGGCGATCCGCGTGGTGCAGCAGAATGCGCCGCATTACTGCACGATGGACATCAACATGCCCGGCATGCTCGGCACCGACGCCGCCGAGCAGATCCTGCAGCTCCAGCCCACCGTGCGGGTGGCGATCTTCTCGGCCAATATCCAGGAGGCCGCACAGACGCGGGCCCAGCAACTGGGCGCCGTGTTTGTCGCCAAGCCGGTCACGGAAAAGTCGATTGCCCAGGCCTTGCTGCATTTCCGGGGACCGGTGTGAGCATCCTGTCGGAAATCGAACGCGATGCCCTGACCGAGATCTTCAATGTCGGTGCCGGTCGCGCTGCGCAGAGCCTGTCGGAAATCGTCGGCGATGAAGTGCGCCTGACCGTGCCTTCGGTGGAGGTCTTGCGCACCGACGCCATCAACGAGCAACTGCTGCCGCGCATCCAGGGCCGCTTTGCCACGGTGAGCCAGAATTTCTACGGCCCCTTCGATGCCGAGGCGGTGCTGCTCTTTACCGAAGACCGGGCGCTGGCCATCGTGCGCGACATGATGGGGTCGCAAATGAGCCTGGACCAGCTGGCCGAGTTCGAACGCGAGGCCATGTGCGAACTGGGCAACATCATCCTCAATGCCTGCCTGTCGGCCATGGCCGACATGCTGGAGATCACGCTCAACAGTTCCCTGCCGCAGTATGTGGTGTCCTCCCCGGAGGAGATTTCCTCGCGCCTGTCGGAGGTGCAGTCCGACGAGCGCTACGTGCTGGTGCTGCACATCGATCTGGTCATCGAGAAACACCAGACCGATGGCCATCTCATCTTCCTGCTCAGTTCCACGTCCTTGCACGCACTGGTCGAGCATGTCCAGGCCTATCTGAGGAAGATCGAGTTGACATGAGCAGTTTCGTTGCTGGGCGCTTCCGCTTGGAGGACGTCTACGACCAGCTCAATTGCGGCCTGGTCATGCTGGACGGGGACTTGAACATCCTGCTGTGGAACGCCTGGATGGCGCGCCATAGCCGTGTGCCTGCCAGCGCTGCCCTCAATGCCGACTTTGCCGCGCTGTTTGCGGGGCAGGTGACGCCAGCCCTGCTGCGCGCCCTGGACAATACGCTCAGCTACGGCCTGCCCTCGCTGCTCTCCAGCGCCTTGCACCGTTCTCCCTTGCCGCTCTACCCGCACCATCCGGGCGGGCAAGGGGAGGGCGGCCAGAGGATGGCGCAGTCGGTGGTACTCACGCCCATCGACAATCCGGACGGCCAGCGCCTGTGCCTGATGCAGGTCACCGATGCCAGCAATTCGCTCAAGCGCGAGAAGATGCTGCTGTCCCATTCGGAAGTGCTCAAGCGCCAGGTTGGTACCGACGGCCTGACCGGCATTCCCAATCGCCGCTACTTCGATGAGAACTACGCCCGCGCCTTGCAGCGGGTCCGGGAAGAGGGCGGAACGCTCTCCCTGTTCATGATCGACGTGGATTATTTCAAGCAGTACAACGACCTCTATGGTCACGGTGGCGGCGATCGCGTGCTCAAGCGCGTGGCCGAGACCCTGCGCGCGCACCTGCAGCGCCCGGACGACGTGCTGGCGCGCTATGGTGGCGAGGAATTCATCCTCCTGGTCGGCAATCTGCAGCCGGTGCGGGCCGCTGAACTTGGCGAAGTGTTGCGTCAGGCGGTCTATCAGCTGGCCGAGCCCCATGAAAAGTCGCTGGTCGAGCGGCGTCTGACCATCAGTGTCGGCGTCTGCACGCGTGAACTGCGGGACGATGCAGAGGGTCGCCAGCTCCTGGAGGCGGCCGATGCCGCGCTCTACCGCGCCAAACTGGGCGGCCGTAACAAGGTGGTCTCCACCATCTAGGCCAATTTCTTCACCTTTGTGTAAAACAAGGGCAATTTATTGGAAACCCTTGCTCAGCAAGCATGTCAGAAACTGTCAGGGCGCTTATCAACAGGCTTGTTCACAGCTTTTGTGGATAACTTTCCTGCCGGCTTGATTCTGGGGAGAACGGTCGGCAGCGGCCAGGCGGTGATATTGCGTATAATGCCGGGCCGCCATTGCTGACGAAATGCTGACGGATGTTACCGTGTTGACGCCTGTGAATGGCTCCTGCTCTTAGCTCCGTTTTCTTTCCATCTGACAAGGATTTGATGCGCCGATTGCTGCTTCTGTTGCTGACTCTGCTGATCCCGCTGCAATTGCTGGCAGCCACGGGAGAGTCGCAGCTTCGCCAGCAGTTACGCGTCGAATTGCACAACGCATTGCACAACACCGCTGCCGGGGCGGCTTCCTGCCCGCAAGCCGAGCAGGCCAGGCCGGACCATCGTGCCTGGCACACGTTGACGGCGCTGGCCGACGTGGCTGGCGCGACCACCAGCGATCCCGGCGCGCCCGTGGACGATGACGATGACCGGCCATCGCTGCAGGCTGAACTGGAAGACCCCGCCTTGCCGGCGCGTATCGTCACCCCGGAGCTGCACTGGTACCCGTTTCCCCACGCCTTTTCGGCAATTCCTGCCTGGTCGTCCTACCTGCGCGATCAGTTGCGCCCGCCACCATTGGCCTGAGCCTGCCTGATCTGCTCGCGCCCACGTCGCGTCCGCAGTGATGGTCCGCCCCCGGCGGCGCGCTCCCTCTCCCTGATTTCACGTTTCCCCAGTCTTGGCGACCGGCTCGTGCCGGACGCTTTCATTTCGTTCTACAGGAAAAACCATGAAACGCATTGCTCTGTTCCTCGTTACCAATCTGGCCGTGATGCTGGTCCTGAGCGTCACGGCCAGCCTGCTCGGGGTGAATCGCTACCTCACCGCCAATGGCCTCAACTTCGGCATGCTGCTGGTGTTCTGCGGCCTGATGGGGTTTGGTGGCTCCTTCATTTCGCTGTTCATGTCCAAGACCATCGCCAAGTGGTCTACCGGAGCGCGCGTGATCGAGCAGCCGCAGAATTCCACCGAACTGTGGCTGCTGCAGACCGTGCAGACCCTGGCCACCCGCGCCCAGTTGCCCATGCCGGAAGTGGCGGTCTATGACGGTCCGCCCAACGCCTTCGCCACCGGTGCCAGCAAGAGCAATTCTCTGGTGGCGGTATCCACCGGCCTGCTGCAGGGCATGACCAAGGAAGAAGTGGAAGCCGTGCTGGCCCACGAAGTGGCGCACATCGCCAATGGCGACATGGTGACGCTGACCCTGATCCAGGGAGTGGTCAATACCTTCGTGATGTTCTTTGCCCGCATCGTCGGCTATTTCGTCGACTCCTTCCTGCGTCGCAACAACGAAGAAAATTCCGGCCCCGGCATCGCCTACATGGTGACCGTCTTCATCTGCGAGATCGTGTTCGGCATCCTGGCCAGCGTCATCGTCATGTACTTCTCGCGCCAGCGTGAGTATCGAGCCGATGCTGGCGCCGCTACGCTCATGGGCTCCCGCGCGCCGATGATCAATGCCCTGCGTCGCCTGGGCGGCCTGCAATCCGACGGCTTGCCGCAGAACCTGCAGGCGTCCGGCATTTCCGGTCGCGACGCCTGGTTGGGGCTGTTTTCCAGCCACCCACCGCTGGAGTCGCGCATCGCGGCCCTGCAGGCGGCCCGCTGATCGCCATGGCGTAATGACCGCAGGCGGTGGACCAGCGGCGCCGCGCCAAGCGCCGCAGTTCGCCACCGCGGTCGACCGACGGCCATGTTAGTCTTTGCGTGGTCGTCGGTATCCTTCGTGCTTCATCTGCAGTCATCTCCATCAATTTCATCCACCTAGAAAGGAACCCTGACTGATGCCCCATCACACCCCCCTGATCGCCACCATTGTCGCAGGCCTGGTGCTGGCCTTTATCTTCGGCACCCTGGCCCATCGTCTGAAAATGCCGCCGCTGATCGGTTACCTGGTCGCCGGCATCGCCATCGGCCCCTTTACTCCCGGTTTCGTGGGCGATGCCGACCTGGCCCAGGAGCTGGCCGAGATCGGAGTGATCCTGCTGATGTTCGGGGTGGGGCTGCACTTCTCGCTCAAGGACCTGCTGTCGGTCAAGAACATCGCCATCCCCGGAGCGGTCGCCCAGATCGCCATCGCGACCTTGCTGGGCATGGGGATGGGGTGGGTGCTGGGCTGGCCGGTGGGTGAAGGTTTCCTGTTCGGGCTGGCCTTATCGGTGGCCAGTACCGTAGTGTTGCTCAAGGCCCTGCAGGAGCGGCGCCTGGTGGAGACCCAGCGTGGGCGCATCGCCGTCGGGTGGCTGATCGTCGAAGACATTGCCATGGTGCTGGCGCTGGTGCTGATCCCGGCGCTGTCGGGCATCCTCGGCGGCAAGGGCGAGGCCCTGAGCGGCAATGCGGTGCTGCTGACGCTGGGGATCACGTTGGGCAAGGTGGTGGCCTTCGTCGCGGTGATGCTCATCGTCGGTCGTCGCGTCATTCCCTGGATCCTGGAGCGCATTGCCGATACCGGCTCGCGCGAGCTGTTCCGCCTGGCGGTGCTGGCCATTGCGCTGGGCTTCGCACTGGGTTCGGCCTATGTGTTCGGTGTTTCCTTCGCGCTGGGGGCCTTCTTTGCGGGCATGATCCTGTCCGAATCCGAGTTGAGCCATCGTGCCGCCGAGGAATCCCTACCGCTGCGCGACGCCTTCTCGGTGCTGTTCTTCGTCTCGGTGGGGATGCTGTTCGACCCCTCGATCCTGGTACGCGAGCCCTTGCTGGTGCTGGCGACGGTGCTCATCATCGTGGTCGGAAAGTCGCTGGCGGCATTGATGATCGTGCGGGTCTTCGGTCATCCGAATTCGACCGCCTTGACGATCTCGGCCAGCCTGGCGCAGATCGGTGAATTTTCCTTCATCCTGGCAACGCTGGGACTGTCGCTGGACCTGCTCTCGCCGATGGCACGCGACCTGATCCTGGGTGGCGCCATTCTCTCCATCCTGCTCAATCCGCTGCTGTTCTCGCTGCTGGATCGCTACGAGGCGCGCCAGCCCAAAGAGCCTGACGCCAACAATGCGCCACCGACCGTCGACCTGCAGGATCACGTCGTACTGATCGGCTATGGCCGGGTGGGGCGGGGCATCGGCGAGCAATTGCGTGCCCAGGGCCGGCCCTTCGTGGTCATCGAGGCGGAACGGGAAAACCTGGATGCCCTGCGCAGCGCCGGTGTGCCAGCCCTGTATGGCAATGCCGCCCAGAGCGAACTGTTGAAGGCGGCCGCCGTGGATCGCGCCCGCTGGTTGCTGGTGGCCATTCCCGAAGTATTCGAGGCCGGGCAGGTGATCGAGAATGCGCTGGAGCTGAACCCCGGACTGCAGGTGGTGGCGCGGGCCCATTCGGATGCCGAGATCGAGCACCTGGAAAAACATGGTGCCCAGCGCGTCATCATGGGGGAACGCGAAATCGCCCGGGGCATGCTCGACATGGTGGGGCAGGGCGCCTGATGGTTCAGTCAACGCGCCGGTGGCCTGCAGCAATTTTCCATGCGTGCTAAAGTCGCGGCTGCTGCGGTGGCGGGCTCACTGTCTGCTGCGCAGCAACAAGTTCTCGGGGCGGGGTGAAACTCCCCACCGGCGGTAATCAGGCGAGGTCACCCGACTTCGCCTGTAGCCCGCGAGCGCCCGGCCTGCCATCGTGGCGGGACGGGGTCAGCAGACCCGGTGTGATCCCGGGGCCGACGGTCATAGTCCGGATGAAAGAGAACGGAATGTCTGGCATGGCAGCCCTGCGTGAGCAGTCTGCCTGCGGCCGTGCATTCCAACGCCCTGTTTAAACATCAAACAGGAGTCCTGAACCATGTCGCAATCGCATCTTTCTGCCGTTTCTTCCCACCACGGTCAACGTATCGCCTTCATCCAGGCTTGCTGGCACAAGGATATCGTCGATCAGTGCCGTATCGCCTTCACCGCTGAAATGGCTGCACTCGGCTGGCCGACCGGCAGCATCGATTTCTTCGAACTGCCCGGCGCCTTCGAAATCCCCCTGCATGCCAAGGTATTGGCCAAGACCGGCAAGTATGCCGGCATCGTCGCCAGCGGCCTGGTGGTGGACGGTGGCATCTACCGTCACGACTTCGTGGCACAGTCGGTCATTTCGGCGCTGATGCAGGTGCAGCTTGATACCGAAGTGCCGGTCTTCTCGGCCGTCTTGACGCCGCATCACTTCCATTCCCATGGCGAGCACCACAGCTATTTCCATGAGCATTTCCTGGTCAAGGGCAAGGAAGCGGCACAGGCTTGCGCCACCACCGTGGCCAAGCTCGCCGAGGTGCGTGCTGCCGAGGCTGTACGTCACAGCCTGAACGCGGCTTGAATAAGCTTGGCCGGCGCGCACAGGCCACGTGCGGAAGGGCATTGGGTTCAAATATCTGTTCACATTTTTCTTAATGATTGTGAAGCATTTGCTTACAACCCTTACGGCTTTGGCCTAGAGTTGTCAGGATTGGCGGGCTATATTCACGCTACGTAATCCAGAACAACGAGGAGCTACCGTGAAAAAGTCGATTCCCCTGATGGCCGGCCTGGCCATCTTCGCTGCCGTAGCCGGGCTGTCGGCCGCTCCGGCAATGGCCGGACATGTCTCGATCGGCGTGAACATCGGCGTGCCGGGCGCCTACGTGGCTCCGCAGCCGGTCTACGTGCAGCCTGCACCCGTGTACGCACCGCCGCCGCCGGTCTATGTCCGCCCGGCGCCGGTCTATTACGGTCCGCCACCGGTCTATGTGGCTCCGGGCTATTACCGTGGACACCATCACCGCCACTGGCATCGCCCGCCGCCGCCGCCGGGTTACTGGCATCGTTGATGTCGGGGACAGGCTACCCCTGGTGACGTGGGGTGTGCCGGCGAAAAAAATGGCGGCCGAGGCCGCCATTGTCGTATCCGCGATGTGAACCTTGCGCCGGGAGTGGTGAGCCTGGCGCCTGTGCTCGGCTTACTTCTTGGCCGGAGCGGCTTCGTCGTCGACGTCGACCAGCAGATAGCGCTCTGCCGCGCCGAAGAAACGGTCGTAGAAATCGGGCGAGCGGATGGTCTCGCTGGAGACGCGCACCATGGAGTCGTCGCTGGCAGCGAAGGGCATCGACACCGAGCCCAGCACGCTGACCCCAAGGCTGGCCGAACTGTTGCTCTTCTTGATGCCATAGCCATCCTGGGTGGCGCTGGCGAACATGGTGGAACTCTTGCCGTTGCCATTGGAGGCGCAGACGACGTGAAAAGCGATTTCCATGTGCTTGTCGCTGGCCGGCTGGAAGCTCTTGTTGCCGTCCATGGTGTTGTCGGTGGAGCGGCTGATGACATAGCCCTGGCCCAGCAAGGCGCGGCGCGCGGCCTCGCAGACCGCCTTCTCGCTACCGGGGAAGCTGCGCGAGAAGGCGCTGGTATCGCTGAACTCTTCCTGGTGATAGAAAGCGGTCTTGCCGCTGGCGCAGGCGCTCAGGCCGAAGGCAACGATCAGGGTAAGCGGAACAGAAAGACACGGGCGCGACATGCGGCAAATCTCCGGCGACAGAAAACGGTGGCTGAATTGTAAAGGATTCGCCCACCCCAGGGTTTGGGCAGATGGTAAAGATCGGTAACAGAAAAGTTATCACCTAGTGAGAACAGATGTGAAGCTGCCCGCAAGTCAGTTGCGTGAAGGTAAAATCACTTGTGAAATTGCCTGACTGAAAGTAATGTTAGACGATTCAAGGGAGTGGTCTTCCATCGGGACGATCATGGATCTGCACAGCGTGCTGGGCAAATTCGCATACGGCCTCGTCAAGGATAATGGATAAAAATCAGAAAGCGGAATTGGAGCGCATTCAGAAGGAGCTGGTGGATGCACACAATAAGGCTGCGTGGCAGATGGCTGCCACGATCATCAAGGCCTCGCTGGTCAAGAACGGCATGGATCAGCCGCCCACTGCGGCTGAACTGGCCGATCTCAACGCCACCATCACCAATCTGCGTAGCGTGGCCGAAGATGCGCTGGAGTTGCTCAAGCGCTGATGCCACGCCGGGCTGCACGGGTGGAGCACGTCGCCTGACCAGGCTGATATCGGCTCATCGTTTTCCTTCCCCCTTCCCACACACATCATGCCGACATCAAGAGTGCTCGGTGTCTTCAGTGGCTGCTGGCATCTGACGTCGTTGCCGGCGCTTCAGGTAGTACAGCATGGCCGCCAAGCTCGCCAATCCCAATGCCCAGTTTCGCTGATGAAGCTGATATGCCGCTGATGTACCCGGCAGGGTAATCAAACAATTCAGGACGGCGTTCGGCCCCATGGCCAGCGTCAGACTGGCGCTTAAATTGAACAAGCGACCCGGGGCGCCAGGCGATGCGCCCAGTCCCTCGGCAACCAGCAAGACGGGCAGCGCCAGAAAGCTCAGGTTTTCCATCCCGCGGAGCTGGGGATAAAAATGTCCCAATCCGGTGGCAATGCCATGAAAGCTCAGTACCAGGACGATGCCGGCGACCACGTACAGGCTGCTGCGCAACGCCCGCCTGGTCTTTTCCGCACGGGAGTATTGCGGCTTGGTGCGCACCGGGGCCTGGCTGAAATACTGCGCGACCTCCTTGCGCGTGATCATGTAGAGCAGCCCTGCGACGAAAGGAAATAGGGCCAGGACATACGCCCACTTCAGGTTCGATGCCATCATGGGCGTCAGCAACGGAAGCGGAAATATGATCAGGCTGGTGTAGAACATGAGGCGCGCCCACTTTTTCGCCGCGAGGAATCCCCATGCCAGCAGCGGGTTGAAGATCAGGCAAAGGATCAGGGACACGATCGCGATGATGGCCTGTGACCTGACCGGGAGCGGCAGGGAAGACGTGGCGACATTCCAGTAGTACCGGCCCAGCAGAAGCATCCAGATGCACATCATCCCCGCGCTGATCAGTGCGGCGTAAGCCATGATAGGCACTACTGATGGCGTTGACGGAGACGTCGGCGGAGGTGTCGGCGAGTCCTCGGCTTGCCCATCGGGCCCCGTTGCGTCGGGGGCTGGCGAGGGTGGGGCGGTGGGAGCGGTATTCATGCTGAAATCGGACGGGTTTTCTTTTCCGGTGGCCCGTTGAATGGAAAATAATTGCCTATATTAACGCGAATTTCTGAACGGAAATGTTTCTGGGTGGACGCTACCGGAAAAGAAAAGCCAAGCTCGCCCTGAGCGCTGACACGCTTTGGCGCGTGGCCAGCATGGGAGGCGGGATTGTTGGGGAGCGGCGGCGTTGGCTCAGTCCGCTGCCAGCAATTGCGGAGCCGCATTGCTGTAAACCTCTGGTGGGGGTAGTCGGAATCGAACCGACAAGGCCTTGCAGCCGAGGGATTTTAAGTCCCTTGTGTCTACCAATTTCACCATACCCCCGGTGCGACATCAGCCTGGCAGTGCGCATGCACCCCGGTTGATCTGTCGTGACGATCGCCAGGACATCAGCGTTGTCGGCAATGGCCGCCGAAAAGGCAGGCATTATAGCAGCGACTTATGTTGCGATATGGATTTTTTCCTAAGGAAATGGCGCTACTTCCCGGGTGCTCTTCTCCGGTACGCCGACCCTGTTCATTCGGGTGCGCGTGAGAGCATTCTACCGGGGGCAAAGTAAGCCTTTTCCGGACGAGAAGCCGGTTCGAGATAGTAGAATGACGACTTCTTTCACCAGAAAAGCCGTCATCATGACTGAAGCCGTAGTCAAGACAGTGCAATGCATCTCACCCGCCGGGCTGCATACCATGGCCTACAAGGAATGGGGCGATGCCCGCAATCCCAATGTACTGGTGTGCGTGCATGGGGTGACGCGGGTCTCCGATGATTTCGATCGCATGGCCCGTGAGCTGTGCGATACCTACCGCGTGATCTGCCCCGATGTGGTCGGTCGCGGACGCTCCGGGCGCCTGGCCAATCCGCAGTTCTATGCGGTGCCGCAATACGTCAGCGACATGGTCACGCTGCTGGCGCGGGCCGACGCCGAGATCGTGGACTGGTTCGGTACGTCCATGGGCGGGCTGATCGGCATGGTACTGGCCTCGCTGCCAGGCAATCCGATCCGACGCCTGGTGCTCAACGATATCGGCCCCTCCATCAATGGTGCGGCGCTGGCGCGTATCGGTGACTACATTGGCCAGGATGTGCGTTTCGACAGTTTCGAAGAGGCTGCGCAGTACATTCGTACCATCTCGGCCAGCTTTGGTCATCACAGTGATGAAGAGTGGCACAAGCTGGCCAGGGATGTGCTGCGACAGAACGGGGACGGCAAGTGGGTGCGCCATTACGATCTGGCGCTGGCGGTGCCGTTCAAGCTCACCACGCCGGAAGCGGCCAGCGCCGGCGAGAAGATGCTGTGGGCCGCCTATGACGCCGTTGCCTGTCCGACGCTGCTGGTGCGCGGTGCCCAGTCAGACCTGCTGCTGCCCGAGGTGGCGCAGGAGATGACTCGTCGCGGTCCCAAGGCCACGCTGGTGGAGTTGCCCGAGGTCGGTCATGCACCGACCTTCATGCATGCCCCGCAAATCGAGGTGGCCCGTCAGTTTCTGCTGGGTTGAGTGTTCAACCCGGTAAATTTTTATCATGCGCCGGTTCTGCGGAACCGGCCTCATCTATAAGGAAAATCCCATGCCCATTCAACGCCTGCACGTCGGCAAGCGCCTCTCCGAAGTGGCCATCCACAATGGCACCGTCTACCTGGCTGGCCAGATTGCCGAAGACGCTACCCAGAACATCGAAGGCCAGACCCGTGAAGTGCTGGGCCATATCGACCGCCTGCTGGCCGAATCCGGCAGCGACAAGACCAAGATCCTGTCGTGCCAGATTTTCCTGTCCGATGTGAAGGATTTTGCCGGCATGAATTCGGTCTGGGACGAATGGGTGGCCCCCGGCAACGCGCCGCCGCGTGCCACCGTCGAAGCCAAGCTGGCCCGTCCTGAACTGCTGGTGGAAATCATCATCGTCGCCGCACAGAAGTAATCGCTTATGGTTTCGGTAGCAAGTACACAGGGTGAAGGCCTGGCGGCGATCACCGCCGGCCTTGCCCCCGAGGATGTGGTGCGGGTCGAGCAGGCACTGGCCGAACTCGAACCGTTGTATGCCGACAGGCAGATCCTGTCCGGGCAGAACGCCTTGCAATTCGCGGTTTCCGTGGCCACGGTGCTGACCGCGCTCAATGTCGACGCCGCCACCCGCATCGCCGGCCTGGCCTTCGAGGCGCAGATGCTGCATCCGGAGCTGGAAGAAAAGCTGGAAGAGCGCTTCGGCAAGGAGATCGCCGAGCTGGTGGGCAATGTGCGCCAGTTGATGCGCTTCCATAGCCTCAGCTTCCAGCCGCAGAACCAGGAGGTCCTGCGCGGCAAGAATGCGGCCCAGCAGGCGGCTGCGCAGGTGGAAACCTTGCGCAAGATGCTGCTGGCCATGGCCACCGACATGCGCGCCGTGCTGGTGCGCCTGGCCTCGCGGGTGGCCACCTTGCGCTACTTTGCCGAAACCAAGCAGGAGAACGAGGCCAGCGCCCAGTATGCGCGCCAGACCTTCGACCTCTATGCGCCGCTGGCCAACCGGCTGGGTATCTGGCAACTGAAGTGGGAGCTGGAGGACCTGTCCTTCCGCTTCCTGGAACCGCAGACCTACAAGCGCATCGCCAAGATGCTGGAAGAAAAGCGCCTGGAGCGCGAAGCCTTCGTGGCCAGCGCGATTGCGCGCCTGCGCTCGGAAATGGCAGCCCAGGATATCCGGGCCGAGGTCAGTGGTCGGCCCAAGCACATCTACAGTATCTGGAACAAGATGCGCGGCAAGTCGATCGACTTTTCCGAGCTCTACGACGTGCGCGCTTTCCGGGTCATCGTCGATGACGTCAAGACCTGCTACGCGGTGCTGGGCATCGTGCACGATATCTGGACCCCGATCCCCGAAGAGTTCGACGACTACATTTCGCGTCCCAAGCAGAACGGCTACCAGTCCCTGCACACCGTGGTGCTGGCCGAGGATGGCCGCGCCCTGGAAGTGCAGATCCGTACGCACGAGATGCATCACTTTGCCGAATACGGCGTGGCCGCGCATTGGCGCTACAAGGAAAGTGGCGGCTCCAATTTCTCGGCGCAGAAATACGACGAGAAGATTGCCTGGCTGCGTCAGCTTCTGGCCTGGAAAAATGAAGTAACCGACGCTGTTGTGGATCAGGAAGAGGTCCGACGCGACTGGGTGCAAAAGCTCAAGTCGGCCACCCTGGATGAGCGCATCTACGTGCTCACACCCCAGGCGCGGGTGATCGAGCTGCCCAGTGGTGCCACGCCCATCGATTTCGCCTACCACCTGCACAGCGATGTGGGTCATCGCTGCCGCGGCGCCCGGGTCGACGGTGTCATGGTGCCGTTGAATACCGTGCTCAAGAACGGCCAGACAGTCGAGATCATCACGGCCAAGAGCGGTGCGGGAGTCGGGCCTTCGCGCGACTGGCTGAGCCCCGATTATGCCGCCAGCTCACGTACCCGTTCCAAGATCCGCGCCTGGTTCAACGCCATCGAGCAGCAGGAAACCTTGTCGGTCGGTCGCGGCCTGTTGGAAAAGACCCTGCAGCGCGAAGGCAAGACCGCCGTCAACCTGGAAGAGCTGGCGCAGAAGCTGGGTTTTGCCAAGGTGGACGACCTGTGCCTGTCGCTGGCCAAGGAAGAGTTCAGCCTGCGTCATGTCGAGCAGGCTTTGCATGAAGGTCAGGACAAGAAGCCCGAGATCGACGACGAGGCGCTGATCACCCGCAAGAGTCGCGCCTCCAGCATCGTGCAGGGCGCCAAGTCCGGCGTGCTGGTGGTCGGCACCGATGGTCTGCTGACGCAACTGGCGCGCTGCTGCAAGCCGGCACCGCCGGATGTGATTGCCGGCTTCGTCACGCGGGGCAAGGGGGTGTCGATCCATCGGGTGAGCTGCAAGAATTTCGCCGAGATGGCCTCGCATGCCCCCGAGCGGGTGATTCAGACGACCTGGGGCGCGCCGGCGCGGGATACGGTCTATCCGGTCGATATCTTCGTGCTGGCCAGTGATCGCCAGGGTTTGCTGCGTGATATTTCCGACATCTTCCTGCGCGACAAGATCAATGTGATCGGTGTGAGTACGCAGAGTGCAAAGGGCCATGCGCGCATGGCCTTTACAGCCGAGATCGGCTCGACCGAACAGTTGCAGAAAGCCCTGACAGTGATTCGCGATGTGAAGGGCGTGATCGAGGCCAAACGGCAGTAGCGGGTCCGAGCAGGTTAGGTTCCGCCTGCGGGGGAGTGTTAGGAGGAAGGGGGAATTATTTTAATTTTTCATCATTTACCTCTTGGCAAATTTTGAAAAGCCTCCTATACTCTCGCTTCTTCGTTAGGCGCGTAGCTCAGCTGGTTAGAGCACTACCTTGACATGGTAGGGGTCGTTGGTTCGAGTCCAATCGTGCCTACCAATCTTTCTTCCCTTCTGGGGATGTTGGGTTGGGGCGAAGCCAACTGAAAAGGAGGCGCATTCTTGGCTTCCTTTTTTGTTTTCTCATCTGTAATTCTTCGATAGGCGCGTAGCTCAGCTGGTTAGAGCACTACCTTGACATGGTAGGGGTCGTTGGTTCGAGTCCAATCGTGCCTACCAATTCTTCTGTTGCAGTGGCGAGCGGATGGATTGGCGAAGTAGAAACGCAAAAGGAAGCGCATTGGCGGCTTCCTTTTTTGCTTTTCAGTCCCTATTTCCCTCATTTTCTGAACTTCCGCGGCGCTCTTGTCTTTCGCTTTTTGTTCTCATTATGCGAGAGGGTGGAGGATGGATCTGCATGTCGACGAAGTGTTTTACGTGTAGGCGTGACATATGTTTCGCGAAAGCATCTAAAAATGCTTTACACTTGCCTCGAATTTTTTGTGAGTTTGCTCCTCAAACTCATATTCTTACGGATGAACGAATTTTCCTATGGCGGCAGATGATCAGTATTTCCTCGTGGTTGATGACTTTTCGACGATGCGTCGTATTGTCAGCGGCCTGCTGAAGGAACTTGAATACACCAAGATGGTGGAGGCCGACGATGGTACGACCGCCCTGAAGATCCTGGAGGCGGGTGCCATGCCGGTCACCTTCGTGTTGACCGACTGGAACATGCCGGGCATGGATGGTCTGACCCTGCTCAAGAAGATTCGCGCCACGCCATCGATGGCGCATCTGCCGGTGTTGATGATTACCGCCGAGGCGAAAAAGGAAAACATCGTCGAAGCCGCGCAGTCCGGTGCAGATGGTTATATCGTCAAGCCTTTCAATGCGGCGACGCTGAAGGATAAGATCGAGAAGATCCTGGCGCGACGTGCCAACCTTGCCAAGGCATGATGCGCAGGGTGGGATAGGTTGTGAAATGAAAACGGCATCTGTGGATGCCGTTTTTTTGTTTTCAATCCGGGTGGGGAGGGGTGTCAGGTCAGGCCGAAGTAGCGGGCGACATCGCCGCGCGTCCAGGATTTGATGACATCCCCATCCAGCAGCACGCGGTATTCGTCATGGCGTTCGCCGTTCTCCAGTTCCACGGTGCGGCTCTGCAGGGTGTATTCCCGGTTGTTGATCACGGTCTGGTGCTCGGTGTGATTCTTCTGGTCCGACATGATGCTGGTCTCCCTCTGTGGACTTGGATGCTAGCACGGCGGCGTTCCTCTGCGTGTACTGGAGCGCGGGTAAGTTGTGTCGATGGTCGAGGGAATTTGCTATAATAGCGAGCTATGGTTGAGGTTGCCTTCGGGTGGCGACTTCCCGAATATCAATGCATCCCCATCTGTAAGAGCGAGAAAGGCAAACCGGTTATGACACCGCGAACTACCACCGAGGTTTTCACGCGACGCTAGTCGGGTTCTTTTTCGTCCTTTGAAAAAGCGCGGCTGGTCCGCGTTTTTTTTCGTCCGTCTTTTCGCTAATCCACTTAGCTAACCCGTAATTACCCTCAATAGGCAAGGCAGCCACGCTGCCGACATGGAGTGCAAAATGGTTTCAGTTCGTCTTCCCGATGGTTCGCAACGCCAGTTCGACAACCCGGTCACCGTGGCGCAGGTCGCCGCCAACATCGGCACCGGTCTGGCCAAGGCGGCCCTGGCCGGCCGCGTCGATGGCAAGCTGGTCGATACCTCCTACCTGATCGACAAGGATGCGGACCTGGCCATCATCACCGACAAGGATGCCGATGGCCTGGAGGTGATCCGTCACTCCACCGCCCACCTGCTGGCCTATGCGGTCAAGGAGCTGTTCCCTGACGCCCAGGTCACCATTGGTCCGGTCATCGACAACGGTTTCTACTACGACTTCTCCTACAAGCGCCCCTTCACTCCGGAAGACCTGCAGGCCATCGAAAAGAAGATGGCCGAGCTGGTGAAGAAGGATGAGCCGGTGACCCGCAAGGTGCTGCCGCGCGATGAGGCGGTGGCGTACTTTAAATCCATCGGTGAAGCCTATAAGGCCGAGATCATCGCTTCCATTCCGCAGAACGAGGATGTCTCGCTCTATACCGAGGGCAGCTTCACCGACCTGTGCCGCGGCCCTCACGTGCCCTCGACCGGCAAGCTCAAGGTGTTCAAGCTGATGAAGCTGGCTGGCGCCTACTGGCGTGGCGACTCCAACAACGAGATGCTGCAGCGCGTCTACGGTACCGCCTGGGCCAAGAAGGAAGACCAGGAAGCCTACCTGCACATGCTGGAAGAGGCTGAGAAGCGCGACCACCGCAAGCTGGGTCGCGCACTGGACCTGTTCCATTTCCAGGATGAGGCGCCGGGCCTGATCTTCTGGCATCCCAAGGGCTGGACCATCTGGCAGCAGGTCGAGCAATACATGCGTCGTGTCTACCAGGACAACGGCTACCAGGAAGTGAAGGCACCGCAGATTCTGGATCGTTCGCTGTGGGAAAAGACCGGCCACTGGGAAAACTATCGTGAAAACATGTTCACGACCGAATCGGAAAACCGGGCCTACGCGCTCAAGCCGATGAACTGCCCGGGCCACATCCAGATTTTCAACTCTGGCCTGCACAGCTACCGCGACCTGCCGCTGCGCTACGGCGAATTCGGTCAGTGCCACCGCAACGAGCCCTCGGGCGCGCTGCACGGGATGATGCGCGTGCGTGGCTTTACCCAGGATGACGGTCACATCTTCTGTACCGAAGACCAGATCCAGGAAGAGGTGGCCGCCTTCAATCGCGTGGTGCGTGAAGTCTACGATTGCTTCGGTTTCAAGGAAGTCGCGGTGAAGCTTGCGCTGCGTCCGGAAAAGCGCATCGGTGCCGAGGAAGTCTGGGACAAGGCCGAGAACGCCCTGCGCGAAGCCATCCGTGCCTCCGGTTCGGAGTGGGAGGAGTTGCCGGGTGAGGGCGCTTTCTATGGTCCCAAGATCGAATACCACCTGAAGGACTCCATCGGTCGCTCCTGGCAGTGCGGCACCATGCAGGTGGACTTCTCGATGCCAGCCCGCCTGGGTGCCGAGTATGTCACCGAGGACAACAACCGCAAGGTACCTGTGATGTTGCACCGGGCCATCGTCGGTTCGCTGGAGCGTTTCATCGCCATCCTGATCGAAAACCATGCTGGCGCGATGCCTTTGTGGCTGGCGCCAACACAAGTTGTCATCCTGAATATTTCCGACGCGCAAGTGGATTATGTGCAAAACGTTGCACAAACGCTGAAAAAACAAGGGTTTAGGGTAGAGACCGATTTGCGCAACGAAAAGATTACCTATAAAATACGGCAGCATTCTATTCAGAAGCCGCCCTATATCTTGGTTGTCGGCGATAAAGAACGGGATGCAAACACTGTGGCCGTGCGTGCGCGGGGCAATGTCGATCTGGGCGTCATGTCCATCGACACCTTGGTGGAGCGCCTCAAGGATGAGGTTGCCGCCAAAGCCTGAGTCGGGGAAGCCTAGGGCTTCCTCCCAGCGCAAGAGCACGGCTTAATTTATTGGATTTTAAAAGGAAACTGCAATAGCTACTGACAAGTCGCATCGCCTCAACCGCGAGATCACTGCGCCGGAAGTACGCCTTTCGGGTGTTGAAAACGAGCCGTTGGGCATCGTGAGCCTGGCCGAAGCCTTACGGCTTTCCGAAGAGGCCGAAGTCGATCTGGTCGAGATTGCGCCCACCGCGCAACCTCCTGTCTGCCGCCTGATGGACTACGGCAAGTTCAAGTACCAGGAACAGAAGAAGGCGCACGAGGCCAAGCTCAAGCAGAAGGTCATCCAGGTCAAGGAAGTCAAGTTCCGTCCGGGTACCGATGATGGCGATTACAACATCAAGCTGCGTAACCTGACCAAGTTCCTGGAAGAGGGTGACAAGACCAAGATCACGCTGCGTTTCCGCGGCCGTGAAATGGCTCACCAGGAAATCGGCATGCGCGTGCTGGAGCGTCTGAAAGCGGATCTGGAGCCCTACGGTCAGGTCGAGCAGTTTCCCAAGATGGAAGGTCGCCAGATGATCATGGTCCTGGCGCCGAAGAAAAAGAAATAAATCTTTTTCATCATTCTTGTTCAGTTATTCAGTTTCAAGCAGTTAGCCGTATCAGGACGACATCTCTCCGGTGTCGTCCATGCCGCGAAAGCCGCGGCAGCGTAGGGCCGACAAAGGATTTGCAGGGCGCAGGCGACTGTGTCAGGCAAAAGCAGCGGGATTACCCGCTGTCAAATAAGTGAGAGCAGGCATCAAAGAGCAGCGAGTATTTGCGGCCACCTGCAATCATCAAAAAATGGAGCTGTCCGGAAGGACAGAGTTGCTATGCCTAAGATGAAATCGAAGAGCAGCGCGAAGAAACGTTTTCGCGTGCGCCCGGGCGGTACCGTCAAGCGCGGTCAAGCCTTCAAGCGTCACATCCTGACCAAGAAGACCACCAAGAACAAGCGTCAACTGCGCGGTACCGAGGGCGTCCATGAGACGAACCTGAATTCCGTTCGCGCAATGCTGCCGTTCGCTTAACCTCACCTACACTAAGGAGCTACTATGCCTAGAGTCAAACGTGGGGTAACAGCACGTGCCCGCCACAAGAAAGTCCTCGCACTCGCCAAGGGTTACCGCGGCCGTCGCAAAAACGTCTACCGTATCGCCAAGCAAGCAGTCATGCGCGCTGGTCAGTACGCGTACCGTGACCGTCGTAACAAGAAGCGCGTGTTCCGCGCACTGTGGATCGCCCGTATCAACGCCGCTGCGCGTTCGCACGGCGTGACCTACAGCGTGTTCATGAACGGCCTGAAGAAGGCTGCGATCGAACTGGATCGTAAGGTCCTGGCCGATATGGCTGTCACCGACAAGGCTGCATTCGCTGCCATCGTCAACCAGGTGAAGGCCAACATCGCTGCCGCCTAAATCGACAGCGTGTTGACGCGGTAGCCGGCTGCAACATCCACGACGCAAGTCAGACGAGCAGCCGGCGCTGCAAAATCCTGCGGGGCAGAGGTGTCACACCGATGCCCCGTATGTTTTTGATCCACGGTTTCGTGGATTTTTTTCCTTTTCGACTTCGTCGTCGGATTTTCGATTGGAGCGAGACTTACCGCATGAATCCCCTAGACCAACTCCTGGGCCAACTGGTCACGCAGGCGCAGGCTGATTTCGCCGCCGCGCCCGACGCCGCCGCACTGGAAAACGCCAAGGCCAAGTACCTCGGCAAGACCGGCCAGATCACCGAGCAGATGAAGGGGCTGGGCAAGCTGGCGCCGGAAGAACGCAAGGTACAAGGGGCGATCATCAACGTCGCCAAGGAACAGATCGAAAACGCGCTGACCGCACGCCGCGATGCTCTGGCCAATGCCCAGATGCAGGCGCGCCTGAATGCGGAAGCCATCGACGTCACCCTGCCTGGTCGTGGTCGCGGCGTGGGTGGTATCCATCCGGTGATGCGCTCCTGGCAGCGCGTCGAGGAAATCTTCCGTTCCATCGGCTTCGATGTCGCCGACGGTCCCGAGATCGAGACCGACTGGACCAATTTCACCGCATTGAACAGCCCCGAGAACCATCCGGCGCGCTCGATGCAGGACACCTTCTATATCGAAGGCAACGACACCCAGGGCAAGCCCCTGCTGCTGCGTACCCACACCAGTCCGATGCAGGTGCGCTACGCCCGCATGAACAAGCCGCCGATCAAGGTCATCGCCCCGGGCCGTACCTATCGCGTGGACAGCGATGCCACCCACTCGCCGATGTTCCACCAGGTCGAAGGCCTGTGGATCGCCGAGGACATCAGCTTCGCCGACCTCAAGGGCGTCTACCTCAACTTCGTCAAGGCCTTCTTCGAGACTGACGACCTGCAGGTGCGTTTCCGTCCCTCCTATTTCCCCTTTACCGAACCCTCGGCCGAAATTGACATCGCCTTTGGTAGCGGTCCGCTCAAGGGGCGCTGGCTGGAAGTCTCCGGTGCAGGCCAGGTGCATCCGACCGTGGTGCGCAACATGGGGCTGGACCCCGAGCAGTACATTGGCTTCGCGTTCGGCTCCGGCCTTGAGCGCCTGACCATGCTGCGCTATGGCATCAATGACCTGCGCCTGTTCTACGAAGGCGACCTGCGCTTCCTGAAGCAATTCAATTAATCCGATCAAGAAGGGCGCCGCGCCATGTCGCGACGCGCCTCTGGCTGATAGCTGAAAGTCTGAATCATGCAATTCTCTGAAAACTGGCTGCGTACCATGGTCAATCCGACCATGACCTCGGATGAACTGTCGCATCTGCTGACCATGTCCGGCCTGGAGGTCGAGGAAGTCGAGCCGGTCGCGCCCCCCTTCACCAATGTGGTGGTGGGTGAAGTGCTGGAAGTCACCAAGCACCCGGACGCGGATCGCCTGAACGTATGCCGCGTCAACGTGCACACCGGTACCATCCTGAACATCGTCTGTGGCGCGCCCAACGTGCGTGCCGGCCTCAAGGTGCCTTGCGCCATGGTGGGTGCGGTGCTGCCCCCGGGTGCCGATGGCAAGCCCTTCGAAATCAAGGTCGGCAAGCTGCGCGGCGTGGAATCGCAGGGCATGCTGTGCTCCGCGCGCGAACTGAAGCTGTCGGAAGATCACGGTGGCCTGCTGGAATTGCCCGACGATGCACCCGTGGGCCAGAACTTCCGTGACTACCTGCAACTGAACGATCTGAAGTTCACCATCAAGCTCACCCCCAACAAGGCGGATTGCCTGTCGGTGTTGGGCGTGGCCCGTGAAGTGTCAGCCCTGACCGGTAGCCCTCTGAAGGCACCGGTGTATCAATCCGCGGCGGTCAATCTCGACGAGAAACTGCCCGTGCGCATTTCGGCGCCCGAGTTGTGCGGCCGTTTCGCCGGTCGCGTCATCCGTGGCCTCAATGCCAAGGCAGCTACGCCGCAATGGATGAAGCAGCGCCTGGAACGCAGCGGTCAGCGCTCGATCTCGGCGCTGGTGGATATCTCCAACTACGTGATGCTGGAGCTGGGCCGTCCCTCGCACGTGTTCGACCTCGACAAGATCCATGGCGGCCTGGATGTGCGCTGGGGGCGCAAGGGCGAATCGCTCAAGCTCCTCAACGGCAATACCGTGGAAGTCGATGAGTGGGTTGGCGTGATCTCCGACGACAAGGAAATCGAATCCCTGGCCGGCATCATGGGCGGTGACGCCACTGCAGTCTCGCTGGAGACCAGCAACATCTACCTGGAAGCTGCCTTCTGGTTCCCGCAGGCGATCCAGGGCCGGGCACGTCGCTACAACTTTTCGACCGATGCGGCGCATCGCTTCGAACGTGGTGTCGACTTCGCCACCGTGGTCGATCACATCGAACGCATTACTGCGCTGCTGCTGGAAATCTGCGGCACCAGCGACACCCGCGTCGGCCCCATCGACGACCAGATCGTCAACCTGCCCAAGCGTGAGCCTGTCACGCTGCGCACTGCGCGTGCGGCCAAGGTGATCGGCGTGGAGATCACCGATGAGATGGTCTCGGACATCTTCAAGCGCCTGGGCCTTTCCTTTGACTATCAGCCTGGCCTGTTCTCGGTCACGCCGCCGTCCTATCGTTTCGACATCGAGATCGAGGAAGACCTGATCGAGGAAGTCGCGCGCGTCTACGGCTTCGAAAATATCCCGGCACTGCCGCCGGTGGCCGCCAATGCCATGTGCATCGCGCCGGAGAACACGCGCTCGCTGTTCGCCATCCGTCGTCTGCTGGCGGATCAGGACTATCAGGAAGTGGTCAATTTCAGCTTCGTGGAAGCAGGCTGGGAAGCCGACTTCGCCGGCAATACCGATCCGATCAAGCTGCTCAATCCGATCGCCAGCCAGATGAGCGTCATGCGCTCTTCGCTGATGGCCGGGCTGGTGGCCAATGCGCGCTACAACGTCAACCGCAAGGCGTCGCGCATTCGTGTCTTCGAAGCCGGTGCCGTCTTCCGCAAGAATGCCGATATCGTTGATGGTCCGCTGGCGGTCGCTGGCTTCGAGCAGCCCAAACGCGTGGCTGCGCTGGCCTACGGCCCGGTGGCCGAAGAACAATGGGGCCAGTCCAGCCGCAACGTCGATTACTTCGACGTCAAGGCCGATCTGGAGGCCCTGTTCGCACCGCGCACCCTGCGTTTCGTTAAGGCAGAACATCCGGCGCTGCACCCGGGCCGTACCGCGCACGTGCTGCTGGGCGAGCAGGTGATCGGTGTGATCGGTGAATTGCATCCGAAGTGGCAGCAGAAGTACGAGCTGCCGCTGGCACCGGTGGTCTTCGAAGTCGATGCCGATGCTCTGCAGCAGCGCGACCTACCGGTCTACACCGAGATTTCCAAATTCCCCGCCGTCAGCCGCGATATCGCCCTGGTGGTGAAACAGTCGATTGGCGCCCAGCAATTGCTGGATGTTTTTACTGCTGAAAAGCAGGTCAACCCCGCATGCGCTATCTTGCAAGCCCTTGTTTTATTTGACGAATATCAAGGCAAGGGTCTGGAAAGCGACGAAAAAAGTCTTGCGTTCCGCTGCACCTTGCAAGATACTCAAAACACCCTTCAGGATGACAAGGTCGACCTTGCCGTGAATGCGCTGGTGGCCGCTGCGGGCAGCAGACTTGGCGCCAGGTTGCGTGCCTGACGTGATGTCCGAGAGCGAAAATAATTACAGACCGGAATCGGTTGAGGCCCAGTCATTCATCGCCATGAACAACGTGAATTCGAACGAATTTCAATCCGTGCTGGACGCCGATCTGCATCGTGCTGTGATGGAATCGCAGGCACGTTCGCAGGCCGACAAGAACCTGCCAACGCTGACCAAGGCCGAGCTGGCCGAACTTTTGTTCGAACAGGTCGGTCTGAACAAGCGCGAAGCCAAGGACATGGTGGAAACCTTCTTCGACGAGATCCGCAACGCCCTCGAGCGTGGCGAGGCCGTCAAGCTTTCCGGCTTCGGTAATTTCCAGCTGCGCGACAAGCCGCAACGGCCTGGCCGCAATCCCAAGACTGGCGAGGAAATCCCGATCACGGCGCGTCGCGTCGTGACCTTCCATGCCAGCCAGAAATTGAAGGAAATGGTGGAACTCTCCAGCGGCGGTGCCGTTGAAATGTCCGTCTAATCTATGAATGAACGTGTCAACAAGCCGGCGGCCATTGTGCTGCCGCCCATCCCGGCCAAGCGTTATTTCACGATAGGTGAGGTCAGCGAGCTGTGTGGCGTCAAGCCGCACGTGTTGCGCTATTGGGAGCAGGAATTTACCCAGTTGAAGCCGGTGAAGCGACGTGGCAACCGTCGTTATTACCAGCATCACGAAGTGCTGCTGATCCGTCGTATCCGTGAACTGCTCTACGAGCAGGGCTTCACCATCAGTGGCGCCCGCAACAAACTCGATGGCACCCACGAGGTCGAGCAACCGGAAGAGCCGCAGCCTCCTGCCATCAGTCTGGACGAGGCCGCCATCGACAGCCTGCGTGCAGAGTTGCTGGCCGTGCTGGAGAGCCTCAAGCCAGGTGCCGCAGCATAATCCGCTGGCATCGTTCCGATCGCGAGGTCTTCTCCGTTCCGGCGGATATCACGCTTCTACGCGCCGCACGCTGGTCTCGTTGACCACCGTGCGGCGCGTTTCCTTCCAACCCCATCGCAGCAACAACATCGATGGCAGGGGAGAGTACCCATGAACCCTTATCAGTGGCGCCCGATGAAAGCGGCTGACTTGCCGCAGGTGATGGACATCGCCGCGCAGGTTCACGTCGGTTACTACGAAGCGCCGGAAGTCTTTGCCGAGCGCCTGAGCCTGTTCCCGCAGGGATGCCGCATCGCCTGGCTGCGCGACTTGTCTGGTGCGGCCGTGGTGCTCGGCTACGCCTTCATGCACCCGACGCGTCGTGGCCATCCGCCAGCCTTGAACCAGTTGTTGCACGTCATTGATGAACAGGCCGACTGCCTGCACCTGCACGACGTCGCTTTGTTGCCGCAGGCGCGGGGCTCCGGCCTGGGTCTTGCACTGATTCAGGAGATCTACCACCTCGGCCGTGCCACCGCGCTGCCATGCGCGACGCTGGTGGCCGTTCATGAATCCGGCGGCTACTGGCACAACGCCGGATTCGAGGATGACCTGGAAGTCCCGCCGCAAGGGCTGGACGCATTGGCCGGCTACGGTGATGGCGCCCGTTACATGAGCAAGCTCATCCGCTAGCAAGCAGCTATCAAGAGATGGGAAACTTGATTGTTGTCAATGTGGCAAATATTTCACACTATCGCAGAACTTCACTTTTCGACTTGATCAAATGACAACTACGCCCGTAGAATTGATAAAAAATTTACAACTATTTGTGTAGATTTACGCGGCGACAGCCGCGATCAATTCTTGCCTGAGCCAGTGAGGGATCTGACCAGGCGTCATTTTATCGAATCGGGGGTTCCATGTTTGGTCGTTCCAAGTCGGTCTTGGCCACGTTTGCTATCGCGCCGCTGTTATCGTTCGGCCTGTCCGAAACCGCACACGCGGCGACGACTTCGCTCACCGGCGCCGAAGCGCTCCAGCAGTTCAACCTGGTCGTGCTCGGTAGCGCCACGTCCAATTCCCACGTCGATGGTCGTGCCTGGATCGGCGGCTCGCTCACCGGCGGCGATTATGTACAGCACGTCGGCGATACCCCGGCCTCCAATTACGCGGGCCTGACCGTCATGGGCAGCGCCACCAACGTACACGTCAATGGTCTGGGCTCGGCTATCGGCGGCTCGCTGGTCAATTCCACGGTCAACACCGGCTCCAGCTACATCGGCGGCTCCGTCTCCAATAGCAATCTGAACGGACCGGCCTATGTGGTTGGCGGCAGCAACGGTAGCAATTTCAATGGTGGCCATCTGTCCGCGCCGTCCTCGCTGATGCAGACCAACTTCGATGCAGCCAGCTCCACCAATTTCGGCAGCACGCTCGGCGCGCTGTCCAACACCCTCAAAGGCGCAGTCGCCAATAGCACGGTCTCTCTCAGCGGCAACAAGGCGACCTTCAATGCCGTCGCCAATGCCAAGGGCGTTGCCGTCTTCAACCTGGATAACACCACCAGCGCCTCGGTGTTCTCGGCGGGCGAATTCTCCTTCGCCGCCAATGGCGCCAGTACCATCATCATCAATTCGAGCGTGAGTTCGGCGGTGATCGGCGCCAATTTCCTGGGCGGGCAAGCGCAGTCGCTGGGCAAGTCCATCGTATGGAACTTCTATAACGCCAGCAGCCTCACCATCAACAATCAGTTTGGCGGCACCATCCTGGCCACGCATGCCAGTCTGACCAATAACCAGAACATCGAAGGCGGCGTGTTCGTCAACAGCCTGACCCAGAATGGCGAACTGCACCTGCAGTCCTTCACCGGCAACCTGGCAGCCGTGGCCCCGGTTCCCGAGCCTGAGCAATACCTGATGATGCTGGCTGGGCTGGCCGTTGTCATCGGCGCAGCGGCCCTGCGTCGCAGAAACGTCCCCATGCCGGTGGCACTGGGAGCCTGAGGCCTGCAGTCACGAAGCGGATAGTGGTGATGCGCTAGACATGCCGTTCAGCGGAGTGCTGAACGGCATTTTTCATGGTGAAGGGCAAGGTGCCGGCAGTGCGGGCTTACAAAGGTTCATGACGGAAATAGACCTCCGGGCGCCCCGACAGATTCTTGGCCAGCTCCTGCAGGAAGCTCTGTGTGGGTGCCGGTTTGTCGAAGCCGGTCATCAGCAGCGCTGCAGCCAGGCCGAGTGGCAGGAATAGATGGCGCAAGGAAGGTGGCGACCTATGTAGCGAAAGGCTGAATGCCCATGCCGCGATGGCACCGAGAAGCAGTCCCAACAACACCTCGGATTCGGAGTGAACCTTGATTACCAGACGCGACACGCCAATGGCAGTCACAGCCAGTGCCACCAACGCGAGCACAAACATACGACGAGGGCGGCTGCTAGCTTGCGTGAAGACCAGCGCAATGGACAGATAAAGCGCACTGGAAGAAGCGGTGTGGCCGCTGAAACCGGTGAAATTGAGCAGGGGTGGGGCGATATCCCAGCCCATGAACAACAGCTTGCTGATGACAACGATGAACATTGCCGTGCCAAAACAGACTAGCCAGGCCAGCATCGGGCGCCACATCCTGTTCAGACCCAGCCAGATCGCAAGGATGAAGGCGGCGGGAATGGTGATGGCGCTGTCGCCGAAGAAAGTGATGGTATGCCAGTTCGGGTTCATGTGGGACGAGGAGGGTGCAAGGGGGTGGCGCTGAGGATCTTATCCGCTTGCAGCGCGTCGTGAAAGCGTTGGGACGCTTGCCAGAAGATAAACGTTCAGTTTTTGTTGCGTCGCGATATAAATAGTTT
This sequence comes from Herbaspirillum sp. AP02, assembly GCF_015767275.1. Classification (GTDB taxonomy): domain Bacteria; phylum Pseudomonadota; class Gammaproteobacteria; order Burkholderiales; family Burkholderiaceae_D; genus Herbaspirillum. Next base: position 743,226 of record NZ_JADWMY010000001.1, on the reverse strand, counting down.
GTAGCTTTTTTGCAGCTTGTTGTCTTAATTGAAATATCCCGTTTGTCCTACAAGGGCATCCGTCATTGTCTGATTGTCGGATTTTCCGGGCTGCGTATCCTTACCGCATTGTTTTCTAGAGGGCAATCTTCAGCACAAATTTTTGCCTAAATATCAAAAATGATGCATGATTGACTCTAAATTTTTTTGTGTTGCGATGCAGCAATTCAAGTATCAACTATTGCCATTGTTTCAAAAGTAAAACTAAAAAAGAAAGGGCGCTGATTCGTGATGCCACGGCAGTTTCGCAATAGCAGCAAGCGCAAGACCCGGGTGCAAGTATGTGCGCTGCTGGTGTCCGTGACCTGCCCTTTGGCCTACGCGGCAGACCCCGGTCAGGTGGTTGTTCCGTATGTGCAGTACACCTATTTGCATGACGATAACCTGTTGCGCCTGAGCGGGCCGGATGCTGCCCAGACTGCACTGGGATCTCCCAAGTTGTCCGATAACGTGCAGAGCAGGGTGGGCGGGATTCGTATCGACAAGAATCTTAGCCGCCAGCATATCTATCTGGATGCGAGTGCAACCAAGAACACGTTTGATTATTTCAGGCAGTTCGACAACGACGCTCGTGATCTGAAGGCGGACTGGGGTTGGGCGCTGGGCGAACGTTTTTCGGGCAACGTTGGCTATGTATATTCGCGTTCCCTAACGCCGTTCCAGAACTACCGCGTGCTGGATCTGAATATTCGCACCATGAGTACGAAGTATGCCAACTTGGCATGGCAATTGCATTCCGATTGGACATTGCGGGTCCAGGCTTCCCGTTTTGGGCTGGCGTATGACCTGAGCACGCAGAAAGCAAACAGTTTTACCCAGAACCTGGCGGAAGTCGGACTTGATTACAACCCGAGCAGCGGCAGTATCGCTGGGGTGCAGGTACGCAAGACCACCGGCAATTATCCATATGACTCGGTGGTGGGTACCGGAACTATCAACAACTCGTTCAGCCAGGAAGACTACAAGGCCAAGATTGTCTGGCTTTACAGCGGCAAGACCAAGCTGCAGTTTCTGGGCGGCATTACGCAGCGTGAACGAAACTCGGCGGCAGATGCGGGTTACCGTGGTTTCAATGCGCGCCTGATCGCAGATTGGGCAGCCACGGACAAGACCAGTTTCAAGGCCAATCTCTGGCGTGAAATTGGTGGCGTGAATGATGTCGATGCAAACTTTGCCCTGACCAATGGCGTCAGCGTCGCTGGAACCTATTTGCCAACTGCCAAATTGCGGGTAGATGGCTTGATAGATTATGAAAAGCGGAATTACAACGGTGCCTCGATCGTGACAGGTGTGACGCCATCGAACCGTCGTGACAATTACGAGAAGGCGAGTCTCAGTTTGACCTATTCGCCAACCACGTCCCTGTCGCTGATGTTGGCGATCTACCGGGAAAACTCGCAATCGAACATCAACACCTTCAGCTATCTCTCCAACGGCATTTCCCTGACTTCGCGCTATGAATTCTGAGGCCCCCAAAATGAGTGACCTGCATGATGGCCTGCCGTTGGTCAACGTCAAGCCCAATACCATCACCATGGTATTCAAGCGCTTTGTCGAGCCGGCACTGATCGTGGCCTATCTGTGGATCTTGGTCCGCCTGCATGGGCACACGTTCAATGGCGACTACTGGGTGCTTGCCATCATGGCGTTCTTCCTGTCTTCGTATTTCTTCACCGAATTGCATCAGCGGCGCATGCGGCGTAATCCGAAAGGACCTTCTGTCCTGGCGCCGGTGCTGGATTGGATGGCAGTGGCCGCGGTGCTGGTGCTGGTGGCCTACATCTGCGAGTTCTACCAGAGCTTTTCGATGCGCGCGATCTTCTTCTGGGTCGTCAGCACGCCCATTGGACTGATCATTTCCCAGCATGTGCAATCGCGGGTGATGCGCGATCTGCATACCAAGGGAGAGGTGCGCAAGGCCATCATCATCGGCGTCAATCCTGCCGCGCTGAAGCTGGCAGACCGCATGGACAAGTATCCGTCGCTGATGATCAAGCTCATGGGCTTCTTCGATGACCGCGAGTTGAATCGTCAGCCGGCCGGTACCTATACGCCCTTGCATGGCAAGATGTCCGACGTTGCGGCCTACGTCCGGCAGAACAACATCAATATGGTCTACATCAGCATGCCGATCTCGGCGCAGCCGCGTGTGCTGCAGATGATCGACGAGCTGCAGGACACCACGGCGTCTATCTATTTCATTCCGGACATCTACATCTTCAACCTGATCCAGGCCCGCTTCGATTACGTGGGCGGGATGGCAGTGATGGCCATTTGCGAGACGCCCTTTACCGGGACCAACAATCTGGTCAAGCGCGTGAGCGATCTGATCCTGGCCTCCCTCATCCTGCTGATGTTGTTGCCGGTGATGATGGTCATTGCCATCTGCGTCAAGCTTACTTCGCCGGGGCCGGTCATCTTCAAGCAGCGTCGCTATGGCCTGGATGGCGAAGAGATCGTGGTCTACAAATTCCGCTCCATGACGGTGATGGAAGACGGTGGCAAGGTCACGCAAGCCACCAAAGGAGACATGCGTCTGACCAAGATCGGTGGCTTCCTGCGCTCCAGCTCGCTTGACGAATTGCCGCAGTTCTTCAATGTCCTGCAAGGTCGCATGAGCATCGTCGGGCCGCGCCCTCACGCAGTAGCCCACAACGAGTTGTATCGCAAGCAGATCAAGGGTTACATGCTGCGTCACAAGGTCAAGCCGGGCATCACTGGCTGGGCGCAGGTCAATGGCCTGCGGGGTGAAACCGAGACGCTGGACAAGATGAAGGCCCGTATCGAATTCGATCTGGAATATCTGCGTCGCTGGTCGCTGTTTTTCGATCTGTGGATCATCTTCCAGACCGTGCGCATGGTGGTCAAGCGGGATAACGCTTACTGATGGTCGACGCCTCCTCCAAGGGGAGAGGGCACATGAGCCGGTGTGACTGGTCGGCAACAAGTGATAGTGAAAATAACAGAGAGCTTGGTGAAATGAAAATCGGGAAGGCAGCAATTCGGCAGCATCACAATGTTGCAAACAAGGCGCTGGTATCGGCCATGCTCTTGATCGCCCTGGCGGCGTGCGGAGAAAAGAAGCCGGCGTCGGCTTCCTCCAGCCAGGTGGTGGCCATCGTAGATGGTCAGGAAATCACAATCCATCAGGTCAACAATGAACTGGCCAAGACCGGCGGGCAGCAAGTCACCAAGCAATTGCTCGATGGTCTGGTTGCACGCCAGTTGTTGGTCAATGCGGCCAAGAAGGACAAGCTCGATACCGATCCGGCGGTGCTGGCCGACATGGAGCGCGCGCGCAATCTGGTGCTCGCGCAAAGCTATGTGGCTACCAAGGTGAAGGCGCCCACGCGCCCGCTGGACCAGGACATCGATGACCTGTATCGCAAGAACCCGGACTGGTTTGCACAGCGCCGGCAATATGAATTCGCGCAATTGATCGTCGCGGCGTCAAGCGTGACACCCGAGCTCAACGCACTGATGGATCAGCGCGGTAAACGTCTTGAGGACGTCGTGGCGTGGCTTGATGCGCATCGCGTGCAGTACGCGCGCCAACAGGTCATCAAGACATCGGCCGACCTGCCGCCGCAGATGAATGCCAGCTTGAAGACCATGGAGCGTGGCGCGCTGTTTATCGTGATCGAAGGGCAGACAGCGATCCTGACCTCGCTGCAGGACGTCAAGAGTGCACCGCTCTCGCTGGCAGTGGCAACGCCGCAGATCGTGCAATACCTGGCGGGGCAGAAACAGAATCAGGCCTCCGAAGAATTGCTGGATCGTCTCAAGAGCGGGGCCAAGATCGAGTATTCGGAGCAGGCCAAGACGTTCAAGGACCTGAGCGTCGCAATCCCTGGTGCCGCGGGCGATACCAGCAAGAGCGCCGAAAGTATCAAGAATGACGCGATTTCTCGCGGCGTGGCCGGTTTCAAGTAAAGAAGTATTGATCAACATCCGGGCGTGCGACGTCTGAATCAAGAACCTGATGTATTGCGGAGTAATGACAATGATGAGAAAAGTGGTGTTCCTGTTGGTCGGTCTGATGCTCGCCAGCTCGAGTCTGTTTGCCAAGGCCGACGATATCCTGCTGGGTGCGGGTGATGTGATTCGCGTGAAGGTGTATGGCAGCGACGATCTGAGTCTGGAAACCCGGATCAGTGAAGCTGGCGTGATCAGCTATCCCCTGGTTGGCGAAGTCAAGGTCGGTGGCCTGTCCACGGCACAGGCCGAGACCAAGATCGCGAGCCTGCTCAAGAACGGCGGCTACCTCAACAATCCGCAGGTCAACATTCTGGTGACTGTGCCGCAAAGCCAGATGGTATCGGTGCTGGGTCAGGTGACCAAGCCGGGGCGCTATCCGCTGGATGGCAGGCGCAACGTGGCTGATGTGATCGCCCTGGCTGGCGGCGTCACCCCTGACGGCGGGGACGCTGTGACCATCGTGCGTCCGGACGGCAAGGGCGGTGTGACCAAGCAGCTGGTAGATATCTACACCATCACCCATAGCGGCGATACGACCTCGCTGCCGGAAGTGGGCGCCAATGATGTGGTCTATGTCGAGCGCTCCTTGCGTTTCTATATCTATGGCGAAGTGCAACGTCCAGGCATGTACAAGCTGGAACGCAACACCACCGTATTACAGGCCTTGTCGGTGGGTGGCGGCTTGACCCAGCGCGGTACCGAGCGTGGTCTGATGGTCAAGCGTCGTGATCCGGAGGGCAATTTGCAGGAAGTCCCGGTGAAGAAGGATGACCTGCTGCAGGCCGACGACATCGTCTATGTGAAGGAAAGCTGGTTCTAAATCAGTGTCCCCGGCAGCGATAGAAGTGAGTTTTTTCTTTTAGTGACTGAATACGCCAACCAGGAGGCGTGATCCTATGAACCTATCCCAATTTATTCTGATCCTTCAGGCCCGTCGCAAAGTGATCCTGCTCATTCTTGCAGTCACGGTGGTCGTGACGCTGGCGGTCAGCTTGGTCTTGCCCAAGCAATACAAGGCGACCTCGTCCGTGGTGCTCAATTACAAGGCTTCCGATCCCGTGACCGGTCTGGTGGTTTCGCCCCAGGCCCTGCCGGGCTTCATGCCTACGCAGGTGGCAATCATCAACAGCCCGTCGGTGGCGCTGGCGGTGGTCGATAGCCTCAAGCTGACACAACAGCCGGCAGTCAAGGATGCTTACGATGCCGATGATCACGGCGAGTTGGACATCCGTAACTGGTTGGCCGCTCTGCTGCTGAAAAAGCTTGATGCCGTCGCGTCCAAGGAGAGCAGCGTCATCGATATCACCTACCGGGCCGAAGATCCGCAGTTTGCTGCGCTCATTTCCAATGCCTTCGCCGCTGCCTACCAGAATGTCAGCATGCAGCTGAAGCTGGATCCGACCCGCAAGGCTTCAGTGTATTTCAACGACCAGGTCAAAGTCCTGCGCGATGCCTATGAGCAGGCGCAGACCAAGCTGTCGAAGTATCAGGAAGAGCATGGCATCACCAACCTGGATACCCGTACTGACGTCGAAAACAATCGCCTCAACGATTTGTCGACCCAACTGGTGATGGCGCAAGGCGCACTGGCAGAAGCCCAGTCCCGTCGTCGCCAAGCCGCCGGTGGTGGGGCAGGCGAGTCGCCGGACGTCAACTCCAACGCGCTTATCCAGAATCTCAAGGCCAACCTGGCCAGCTCGGAGGCTCGCTTCGAACAGGCAGCCAAGCGACTGGGTGCCAATCATCCGGACTACCAGTCGGCCAAGGCTGAGCGCGATGGTCTGCGTGCCCAACTGGCGGCCGCCACGTCGGCGATTTCGGCCTCGGTGGGTAGTAATGCCACCATCCTGGCCAAGCGCGAATCTGAAGTCCGCGCCGAGTTCGAGGCCCAGAAGCGCAAGGTGCTGGAGATGAATCGCACCCGTGATGAATTGTCGGTGCTGACCCGCGAGCTGGAAAGTGCGCAGCGTGCCTACGAGTTGACCACGCAGCGCTTCGCACAGACCAACCTGGAAGGTCAGTCCAACCAGTCGGATATCTCTCTGCTGTCGGCGGCGGTTCCCCCGGCCAATCCCTCCAGCCCACGTATTTTTGTGAATCTGGTGTTGTCGATTTTCGTCGGCTTCATCCTGGGCGTGATGGCCGCCCTGGGCCTAGAACTGACCAACCGTCGCGTGCGTTCAGAACATGATCTGGTTGAAGAGCTGGGCCTGCCGGTGCTGGGTGCTATCACTCGTCCCGCCGCTGCGGCACGCCGCGGTCGATTCGGCTTTGGTCGCTCAAAGCCAGTGTGAGTGCGGACGGCTTTCGTTCATCGATAAAAAATATGAATCCCCGGGAATAACATGACTACTGCAACGTTGACCTTCAATGAAGGCGCATCCCTGCCGAACCGCTCCATTGGTGCGATCCTGGTCGATAGCGGCAAGCTCTCCCCCGAAAACGCGGAACGTATCCTGCGCCTGCAGCGCGAGCGTGGTCTGCGCTTCGGTGATGCGGCGATCCAATTGGGGCTGTTGACCCAGTCCGATATCGATCAGGCGCTGTCGCGCCAGTTCGACTACCCTTATCTGCTCAAGGGCGAAAGCAAGGTCAGCGAGAAAGTCGTTGCGGCCTTCAATCCCTTCAGCAAGCAGGTCGAGGCGCTGCGTGCCCTGCGCAGCCAGTTGATGGTGCGATGGTTCGACGTCGACGGCAAGCACAAGTCGCTGTCGATCGTGAGCCCCGAAAGCGGGGAAGGGCGCAGCTTCATCGCCTCCAACCTGGCGGTCGTTTTCTCGCAGTTGGGCGAACGTACCTTGCTGATCGATGCCGATATGCGTCACCCGTGCCAACATGAGCTGTTCGGCCTGGACAATCGCAACGGCCTGTCCGGCGTGATCGCCGGGCGTTGCACTGCAGCCGATGCGCTCCAACGCGTTCCGGATCTGCTGGACCTGTCGGTGTTACCGGCTGGTCCGATCCCACCCAATCCGCAAGAGCTGCTCGGTCGTCCCAATTTCACGCAGATGCTTACCGATTTTGCACAGGAGTTCGATGTCATTCTGGTGGACACGCCATCCGGCACGCAATACGCCGACGGCAACATGATCTCGGCCCGTACCGGTGCGAGCCTGGTGGTGGTGCGCACCAACGTCACACATATCTCTGCAGTACGTACCTTGACCGACAACCTGACCAGTGCACATGTGGCCGTGGTCGGTAGCGTCGTCAACGAGTTCTGACGGCTGCCTGTCCACGCGAGAAAGTCAAGATGACTGCAGACACCGTCCGCCCGATGTCCGAACCGAGGTTTTCCGGCTTGCCCTGGTTGGTGATCGCGGCAGGCCTGGCGGCGATGTACATTCCAAGCTTCATCGATCTGTTTCATGGAGTGTGGGGGACCGAGCGCAATGCGCATGGTCCGATCGTACTGGCGGTAGCATGCTGCTACCTGTTCGTACGGGTAAGGCAGCTGTTGCAAGAAGGATTGATCGAACGTCGCCCCGCGCCAGTTCCGGGCGTACTGTTCCTGCTGCTGGGTCTACTCAGTTTCGTGCTGGGTCGGTCCCAGACCGTACTGTTTCTGGAAGCCGGTTCCCTGATTCCCATCCTGATGGGGATCGTGCTGTTGCAATTCGGTGTGCGTACCTGCCGGCGCCTGTGGTTTGCGTTCTTTTTCATGCTCTTCATGGTTCCCCTGCCGGCCTCCGTGGTAGACCTTCTGACGCAGCCGTTGAAGATCGGCGTGTCCTATGTCTCGGAGCAGGTATTGCGCCTGTTGGGCTATCCCATCGCGCGTAGCGGTGTGATTCTCTACATCGGCCCATACCAGTTGCTGGTGGCCGATGCCTGCGCGGGCCTCAATTCCTTGTTCACCCTGGAAGCGCTGGGTCTGCTGTATATGAATCTGGTACGCCACCAGTCACTGTTGCGCAACGTGCTGCTGGCAATCCTGATCGTGCCGATTTCGTTTACCGCCAATACCGTGCGTGTGATGGTGCTGGCGCTGATTACTTTCTACCTGGGTGATGCCGCCGGGCAGGGCTTCCTGCATGGCTTTGCCGGCATGCTGCTGTTCATGGTCGCACTAGGGCTCATCATTGCCCTTGACGGCTTGCTGCGCTGGATCGCCGTGCGCCACGCGAGCTGGAGGGGGCGCATCGCGCCCGTGGCCGTGCAGCGACAGCGGGTGGTTACGGCGGATCGTGCAAGCGACAAGTTTGTCATGAACATTCGGCTGGCCGTGCCGATGGCGATCATCATGGCGCTGTCGGTGGCGGCGGCGGGACTTCTAGTGCCGCATGATGTCCAGATAGTGAAGAACGCCAAGCTTTCGACCATCGTGCCGATGCGGTTCGGTGACTGGCGCGAAATGCCATCGCCTTTCCTGCAGGTCGATGTGGGGCTGGATGACGGTACTGGTCGCAATCCTGATCAACCTTATGACGATGTACTCGGTCGGACCTATGTCAACAGCCATGGCCAGATGGTGATGCTGGCCCTGGCCTATGCCAACGAGCAGACCCAGGACGTCAAGATCCACCTGCCGGAGGTCTGCTACGTTGCCCAGGGTTTCAAGCTCAAGGACGAGCAGAGGATGCAGATGCCCTTGCGTGGCGAGGCTTCTCCGATCACCGGCTCGCGCTTCGTCGCCACTCAGAAGAATCGGATCGAGGCCGTCAGTTATTGGGTGCGCATCGGCGATGGCTTTCCCAATGGGGGCCTGGCGGCGCGCTGGAAAATTTTCAAGGATGGCATGGCAGGCCGGGTTTCGGACGGAATTTTGGTTCGCGCCTCCAGCCTGATGCCGGAAATGGGGGGCGAGGCCGAAGCCTTTGCCTTGCAACAAAAGTTCCTGCAGGACCTCGATGCTGCCATGCGTAACGGCCATCCAGGCCTGCTGGTGCCAGCCTGAGTAAGGTTTGATGGCAATGGCGGGTTCAGGCTGGCTTCGCTCCAGGGGCGGACGTCGTTGGCTGAACACAGGCAATGTCTGTGCAAGTGCTTGCCCCCGGAGCTGACACGATGATTGTGCGAGTGGCCGACAAGCTAGCCGTTCGTCAAGGAAGAAATGATGAGAAGACTTAACCTCCCACCCTCAGAGCTGAAGTTCCTGCTTGCCGCCTGCGTCATCGCAGCCATGGCGGGCTTGGTGCTGCCCGTGGTGGCCGGCCTTCTGGAGGGGAGCTATGCGCGCCTCGCCGCCTTGCCGGCACTGCTGATCTTCGGCGGGCTGTTCCTCTTCAACAAGCGCCTGTTGTTGCTGATCGTCCTGCTGCTGCGGGCATCCGGGGACATCGTGCTCGAGTCGACACGAGTCGGGTCCGGTGGCAGTCTGTCGCTCGGTCTGGGTGGGGCCATCAATGCGCTGATCATCTTGATCGCTTTCCTCTTCTTCATCGAAAAGCCCAAGCTGCTGCCGCGCAAGGCCTGGCTGTACTGGATGATTCTGATGGCAGTGGCGGTTGTCGGCATGGCCGTGTCGCCCGACAAGGGCGCGGCGCTCAAGATCGTGCTGGGCCTCTGCTCCTATTTCGCAGTGTTTGTCTGCGCGTTCTACCTGGTGCGTACCCCCGAGGAATTCAGGTCAATGATCCTGCTGATCCTCGCCTCGTCGCTGATTCCGGCACTCTATGGGCTGGTCAGCACCGCGCTCAATGCACGCGGCGGCCTGAGCGGGTTCCGTTTGCAAGGCACCTTCGGCCACCCGAATATCTTTGCCTTCTATCTGACCCTGGTGATCGCGCTGGGTCTATACGTGATCAAGAGCGCCGAATTCAAACTGGACCAGTTCAAGCGGTTCATGCTGGCCGGATACCTTGGGGTGCTCTTCCTGTTGCTGCTGCTGACCCAGACCCGAAGCGCATGGGTCGCGTGTTTCCTGATCTTCTTCCTGTATGGCTTGAAGTTCGAGCGGCGTTACCTGGTCTACATGCTGGTGCTAGGCACATTGGCGCTGATGATACCCAGCGTGCAGGAACGTATCCTGCAGCTGGATTCGGGCAACACCGTCACCACTTATGCCAAGCTCAATTCATTCGCCTGGCGGACCTACCTGTGGCAGTCCGGATTGAACTGGATGACGCCCTCGCACTATCTCTTCGGCTATGGAGTGGAGTCCTTCCCGTTCTATTCGGGCATGTTCTTCCCGCTGGCCGGCGGCGTGAAGTGGGGGGCACACAGCGTCTTCGTCCAGTGGTTCTTCGATACCGGAGTGATAGGCATGGTGGCTTACCTTGCCATCTTCTATCAGGTCATGCGGGTGCTGCTGCGCTACTACGCCGTGGACCAGTTGGGTGCAGTGATCCTGATCTGTACATTGATTGAGTACTTGGTGGTTTCGGCTTCGGACAACATGCTTGCCTACCTCGCCTTCAACTGGTATTTCTGGCTGGTGATGGGGATGGGCTGGTCGGTCTATGCCAACAGCGAGGCCGGCAAGCTGGAAGCCACGAAGAAGAAACGCACATTGCTGCCACCGGTTCCTGCTGCATCTTCTTGAAACCAGGTTCGGTCGCTTCATGCCGAACCAACTAGAACCACCGAGAACCATCGATATCCGTACTCCGGTCATTCCCGCCGGGGCATGCATTCGCCATCGACCCTGTCATGACAAAGAAAATCGCTTACTTCATCAACCAGTATCCCAAGGTCAGCCATAGCTTCATCCGTCGCGAGATCGCTGCGGTGGAGCTGCAGGGCTTCGCCATTGACCGCATTGCCCTGCGTGGTTGGGACGCCGAAGTGGTGGATGAGGACGACCGGGCTGAGCGCGACCGCACGCGCTATATCCTCAAGCGTGGCGTGGTCGGATTGCTGGCGCCGATGCTGCGCCAGGCGCTGGCCAATCCCAAGGGCTTCGTGGCGGCGCTGGGGCTGGCCTTCAAGATGTCGCGCCGAGGCGAGCGCGGGCTGATCTATCATCTGGTTTACTTGCTGGAAGCCGCGCAGGTTGTGGAGTGGACGAGCGACTTCGGTGCAACCCACATCCATGCCCATTTCGGTACCAACTCCACCGAGATCGTCATGCTGGCCCATTGCATGGGCGGACCTTCCTACAGCTTCACCGTGCATGGCCCGGAGGAATTCGACAAGCCGCTGGCATTGGGGCTGGACGAAAAGATCCGACGTTCCGCCTTTACGGTAGCAATCACCTCGTTCTGCCAGAGCCAGTTGTATCGCTGGGTAGAGCAAAGCGTATGGTCCAAGGTGGCGATCGTCCACTGCGGACTGGATCGTGGTTTCTACTCGGATGCGCCGGTGCAGGCCCAGGCCGCCGCACGCCTGGTGTGCGTGGGACGCTTGTGCGAACAGAAGGGACAGTTGTTGCTGGTCGAGGCGGCGGCTATGCTTCACCGCAAGGGTATGTCCTTTGAGTTGGTGCTGGCCGGCGACGGTGAGATGCGTGCGCAGATCGAGGAGCGTATCCGCCATCACGCATTGCAGGACAAGATCCGTATCACGGGATGGATCAGCAGCCGTCAAGTGCGTGACGAACTGCTTGCCGCCCGCGCCATGGTGCTGCCCAGCTTTGCCGAGGGCCTACCGGTGGTGGTGATGGAGGCCATGGCCTTGCGCCGGCCGGTGTTGACCACCTTCATCGCCGGGATTCCGGAGCTGGTGCTGGATGGCGAAAACGGCTGGCTGTTCCCGGCGGGTGACGTGGAGCGTCTGGTGGACTCCATGCAGTCCTGCCTGCAGGCCTCACCTGAGCAATTGCAGCGCATGGGGGATGCCGCGCACATCCGTGCAGTAGCTCGCCACTCCATTGATACCGAGGCTGCCAAGCTGGCTGCCTTGTTTGACAGCCACGCCGGGAAAACGGCAAATCCGCAGGGAGCGGCGGCATGAGCATGGTGCACACCAAGCATCAGGACATCGCCTCGCTGGACGGGTGGCGTGCCGTTGCCATTGTCATCGTTGCGACCAGTCACGCCGGTCTGGGCAAGATCGTACCCGGTGGCCTCGGCGTGACCATTTTCTTCTTCCTCAGCGGCTACCTGATCACGACCTTGCTGCTGCGCGAATTCGCCGTCAGCAGTTCGATCAACATCAAGCATTTCTATCTGCGTCGTTTACTGCGGCTGACGCCTCCCTTGCTGCTGGTGCTAATCCTGACATACTTGCTGACTTACCTTGGGTGGTTCAAGGGTTATGCGACCTGGCAAGGTTTTTTTGCCCAGCTGTTTTATTTCGCCAACTACTACGGGCTGTTCTTCGACGCGGCGCATACAGTGCCATTGGGGACAGGAGTATTCTGGTCGCTCGCGGTGGAGGAGCATTTCTATTTCTTCTTCCCGGCCTTGTTGCTGTTGATGTTGCACCGGGCGCAGCGCAAACATATTCCACTTTACCTGGGGCTGGCCTGCATATTGTTCCTGGCATGGCGCTGTTATCTGGTTCTCGGAGCGGGGGTTGCGGTCGAGCGGACCTATTATGCGACCGACACCCGCATCGATTCCATGCTGTATGGTTGCATCCTGGCCACTCTGCAAATATCCGAGCGCTGGCAGCAAGCCTTGCAGAAGCCTGGCGTGCGAACCTCTGCCATGGTGCTCGGGGCGGTCTTGCTGCTTGCTACCCTGCTGGTGCGTAACGACGCATTCCGCGAGACCATTCGTTATTCGCTTCAAGGCATCGCACTGATTCCCCTTTTCTATTATTCGGTCAACAACCCTGGCCTCTGGCCGTTCCGCTGGCTCAATGCCTATTGGGTGCGACGCGTCGGCATCTATTCCTATTCGATCTATCTGGCCCATTACGTCATGCTCAATAACGTTGACTGGGTCTCGCGCCATGCGGCCGTGAACGTATTGGTCGCGCTGTTCATTTCCTGTCTGTTTGCAGTAGCGGTAGATCGCTTCGTCGATGTCCCATTGCGCGTGATCCGAGCTCGGCTTCGTTAGTCCGACGCTGCCTGAGAAAGCCCATTACATGGTCACACACCACAAAAACCCTGCTCTCGATAAAGTTGCTCGCGATTCATCTGTACCTTCGCTTGCCGCCAGTCAGACCCAGCCTCAGTTGCATCCGAAGTACCGCCCAGATATCGACGGCTTGCGCGCCATCGCCGTCGGTTCCGTGGTGATCTTCCATGCCTTCCCGGAATGGTTTAAAGGCGGCTTCATTGGGGTGGACATCTTTTTTGTCATCTCCGGTTTCCTGATTTCGCTGATCATCTTCAATAACCTGGAGCATGGCCGCTTCAGTATCGTCGATTTCTACATCCGTCGAGTCAAACGCATTTTCCCGGCATTGATGACGGTGATGGTCCTGTGCGCGGCGGCTGGAGGAGCCATCCTCTTTGCCGATGAATACCGGCAGTTGGGTAAGCACCTGCTGGGCGGCTCCACCTTCATTTCCAATATCCTGTTCTGGCGCGAGAGCGGTTACTTCGACAACTCCGCCGAAACCAAACCGCTGTTGCATCTGTGGAGCCTGGCCATCGAGGAGCAGTTCTATCTTTTCTGGCCTCTGCTGCTGGCCTTTGTCTGGAAGCGTAAATGGGGCTTCCTGCGCATCATTGCTGTGATTGCGTTGGCGTCCTTCATCATCAATCTGTATCTGATCCGGCATGACCAGACTGCCGCTTTCTATTCGCCTTTCGCCCGCTTCTGGGAGTTGATGGTGGGCGGCGCACTGGGCTATATCAACCTGCACAGAGCTGACTTGAATGCGCGTTACAAGGACGTGCAGTCCTGGCTGGGCGTGATGTTCCTGGCAATCGGATTCGTTCTGCTCAACGGATCACGCAGCTTTCCAGGATGGTGGGCTTTGCTGCCATGCATCGGGGCTTTCCTGCTACTCTCCGCCGGACCGGGAGCCTGGTTCAACCGCAAGGTACTGGCCAGCAAGCCCATGGTCTGGATCGGTCTGGTCAGCTATCCGCTTTATCTCTGGCATTGGCCGTTGCTGGCCTTTACCGCCATCATTGCAGGGGAAACCGCACCCCAGCAGTGGCGGCTGATCGCCATGATCGTCGCAGTGTTGCTGGCATGGGGGACCTTCCTGTTCATCGAGCGGCCGTTGCGCCATGCCAGCGGGATCAAAGTGGTACTGGTCTTGTTGGGTATCAACATCGTTGTTGGTGCTGCCGGCGCCATGATCTATGTCAACGGCGGTTTTCCGCAGCGGGCCATCAACGACAAGCTCGACTATCTGGCACGTACCGATGTGTTCGAAGGCTCGCGCAACTCCGATGGTAGTTGCGCACGTCTGAATCAACTCAGCGAAGTCAGCGAGGAAGTGTGCCTGTCCAACTCGGCGCAACCACAGGTGTTGTTCGTGGGCGACAGCCATGTGATGGCATTGCACTCAGCCGTCTTCAGCCGTCAGGTGGCTCTGCCGTCCATCATGGTGGCCGGCCATGCTTGCCGCATCTACCCCAACCTGCCTTATGAAGCTGCCAACGTGCGACGTTGGTCCAACAACTGCACGGAGATTGCCAGGCAGGCCATCGATGTCGGGGCCAAACTGCCGTCGATCCAGACGGTCGTCATCAGTGGTGCCTACCCACGCGGCAACCTGGATTTGCCCTCGCAGTACAAGGTGAGCGGACATCCAATCTCGCAGCGGGAAGCCTTCATGGCGGGCTACGGTGCGTTGATCGAGAGTTTCATCGCGCAGGGCAAGCGGGTCGTCTTCGTGGCCGATGTGCCTTACCTGAAGCTCGATCCACACTCCTGTGTCAATCGCTTCGGCGCAGAACCAACGCGCGAATGTGCCTTCACCCAAGCAGAGCACGATCAGATACGCAAATCCTATGACGCGGCAGTTGCTGAATTACGTCAACTGCATCCGAAGGCCACGGTATTCGATCCCGTGTCACTGTTTTGCAAGCAGGGAAAGTGCCAGTCCAAGGTCGATGGCGCCTACCTCTACAACGACGATCAGCACATCAGTTTGGCCGCTTCGACGTACTTGCTGCAGTCGATGCAACGGGATGGCTTGTTGCCTCCCACGCAGGCCAAATGAAAAAGCCGCCGTCAGTTCGACGGCGGCTCGAATGAAATGCAGTGTACGTCAGTTGGCCTTGAGCAATTGACCGCCTACTGCAGTACTGTTGCCCACGCCGCTCTGGGCATACAGCACGATGCGAGGTGAGTTGGCATTCCAGGTAAAGGTTTTGCTTTCACCGTTGGCCAGATAGCCGCTGTCGAAAACCACTTTACCTGCCAGTTGGTCATAGACACTCATGCGCAGCTTGCCGCCGTTGGTAGCCCGGGCGGTCAATGTGTAGCTTGCCCCCATGACCGGTTTGGCCCAGGTCACGGCATTCATGCCGCGATTGCTGTAGTTGACCACTTCCGATACGGAACTGGTTGCCGGAAACACGACTGCCTGGTCCCATGAGCTGAAACTGCCCGGGACGCCGCCGGATTGTTGAGTCCAATTACCGCGCATGGACAGCAGGTTGAGGTTCTGGCTGGGCGTGAAGCGGTTACCGTTGCCATCGATCCAGCCTTCCGCGCTGACCACACGGCGCAGGGCTGCCCGCACCGATTGCAGCTCGTTGGCGACGGTGTTGTTCCAGCCATTGGGCGCCGGGTTGGCGTCGGAGCCGATCTCGGCATAGATGACGAAGGGTGTACCGATGTTGGCGTCGACGATATAGGCGCCGTAGCGCTTAAGGGTCTCCGCGATACGGCGCACTTCGGGATTCGTGATCCTGCTGGTATCGAAGCCTGGGGGCAGCATGACCAGGCTGCCCTCCGGAATGCTGCCCTTGTTGCGGGTCGCAGCATAGGTGTCGGCTGAGGTGGCCGGGAAAACGTAGGCTGGATTGGGGCTCAGGCCTGAATAGCTCAGCGACATGGCCAGAGCGTGTTGGTAGTAGTCCGGTTTTAGCGCTGCTTCGTGGGTACGGATGATGCCCGCCGCAGCAGGTACTCCGGTGGCGCGTGCGCCTTGATAGTAATGGCCGGGTTCCGGCCAGCCGCGGCCGTCAATTCTGGTCCAGGCATACATGGCAGCGGTCCACTGAGTGCCTTCCTGCTTGAGCTTGAACAGCGAATGGACGATGCCCGTGGTCGGGTCCACGATGTCGGCGTGGCCGTCGGTGCCGGGAGCGGCCTGGGCCGAAGCAGGCCAGTGCGGAATGGTAACGTCGTGGTAGTTCTCGTCATCGGTATTGAACAGACCCTTGCTGCCGGTGAGTCCCTTGACGGTGACTGGCGGGTCGTCGGGCGAGGCTAGAAAGATGCCAGTGGAATAGGTTTTATTGGTAACAGCCGGGAAATAGGTGTCGGTCGGGATGACAAAGCTATCGAACACCGGATTGACCGGTCGGCTGTTCCACAGCGAATCGGCGGCGAAGGGCTTGAGATAGCTGCCCCATTCTTGCGCCCAGGTGGGCGCAGTGGAAAGCAGGGCGGTCACCGCCAGGGTAAGTTGAAGACGCCGTAGCGTTTTTGGTGGCCGTAACATGAGCAGCTCCTGTGAAGATGGAATAGCGATGATCTGGGTCAACAGATTAAGTTCGACATATCCGGAAATGTAAGCAATTTAGCGGGACAGGTGAAAAGTATAGCGAGCATTGCACTCGAGTATTGTCGGAAGGTTCAAATTGGGCGTGCTTTTTATTGCAAAATTCTTTCGAATTAAGTGAAAGAAAATTTTGGGCTACTGGACGGGATAATTATTGTCGCGATGCAGCAATTTTGTGATTGACTATCGCATAATGGAGTTGTTTTACTGTCGGAGCGCGGCGCTCAGTCAGTTCCTGTGGCAAAAATGATCCCGCAGGCGCGGCTGTTTATGGCAAGGAGCAGAGCTGCTCATGCAGTCGAGCAAAAAATTGCCTTTGGGTAATCAAAAATGCGAGCTTGTGCTTGCGGCCGCGCTCTCGGTTTCACATGGAAATGGAATATTGATGATCATCGTGATGCTGCAAATGTTGTTGTTGGCGGGGCTGGTGCTGCTGGCAATACCTGTCCTGGTGTTGCTGGTACAAGTCTTCTCCGCGCACTGGACTGCCACCCGTCCGGCGGCGTTGAGCGCAATGCGCCCGCGCATTGCTGTGCTGGTGCCGGCTCACAATGAAGCTGGCGGTATTGGCGAAGTGGTGGCGGGTATCCGCAGCCAGTTGGTCGCTGCCGACCGCTTGCTGGTGGTGGCGGACAACTGTTCTGACCAGACCGCGCACATCGCCCGCGAAGCCAGTGCAGAAGTCACTGAACGCTTTCACGAGGAATTGCGCGGCAAAGGCTATGCACTCGACCACGGTATTCGTCAATTGGCAGCAGATGCGCCGGACGTGGTCATCATCGTTGACGCCGATTGCTATCTGGGCGCCCAGGCACTGGAAACGATCGCGCGCACCTGCGTGCAATCGAATCGCCCTGTTCAGGCGCTCTACCTGATGCATGCACCGGAAGGTGGCAGCCCGATGCGCAAAATTGCCGAGTTCGCCTGGCTGGTCAAGAACCTGGTGCGCCCACTCGGCTTCCAGAAGCTGGGCCAGCCTTGCCAGCTGATGGGCACCGGTATGGCCTTCACCTGGCAGCAGATCAGCCAGGCCAACCTGGCCACCGGCCATATCGTGGAAGACATGAAGCTGGGAGTGGATCTGGCTGAGGCAGGCCAGCCACCGCTATTCTGCCCCGAGGCCATGGTCTACAGTTTCTTCCCCTCCAGCGATAGCGGGGTCAGCACCCAGCGTACGCGCTGGGAACATGGTCACCTGAGCGTGATTCAGTCTTACGTACCGCGCTTGCTGGCTGGCGCTGTCAAGCGGCGCAATGCTGCCCTGGCGGCATTGGCGCTGGATCTGAGCGTACCGCCGCTGGCATTGCTGGTAATGCTGGTGGTACTGGCCTGGGGCGTGAATGCCGTTGTTTGGCTGGTATCGGGCCTGGTGTGGCCCTTGCTTCTGTCCAGCTTGCTGGTGGTGTCGATTGGTGTGTCGGTCTTGCTGGCGTGGTCGGGCTACGGTCGCAAGGTCATCGGCCTGGGCGAATTGCTTGGCGCGTTCGGCTATGTAGCGCGCAAACTGCCCTTGTATGTCAAGTTTCTTTTCAATCGCCAGGTGGCATGGGTAAGGTCAAAACGTGACTCAGAATAACGTCTATCAAATCGCGCCGGAAGCGGTGTCACATGCGCCAGTCGTGCATCTGCCCGATTTTAACCGCGATGTCTTCTGTATCCTGGGCCTGCCATTTGATCGAGTCAGCCTTGCCGATGCCGAACGCATTACGCGCGCTGCAGTGGAACGGCGACAGCGCTGCTTTCTGTCCACGCCCAACCTGAACTTTGCGATTGCCTGCCTGGAAGATCCGCAATTCCGCTTATCGGTCATCCAGAGCGATCTTTCCATTGCCGACGGCATGCCGCTGATCTGGATCGCACGTGCCACCGGCTTGCCGCTCAACGAACGGGTGGCCGGTTCCTCGCTGTTTCAGAGCCTGCGCCAGGCAACTTTATCAGCCGGTAGTGAGCCGATGCGCGTGTATTTCTTTGGCGGTCCGCCGGGTGTGGCCAAAGCCGCCAGCGAAAAGCTCAATGCCAGTGCATCGGCGATGACTGCGGTGGGATTTGATAGCCCCGGCTTCGGTACCATCGAAGAGATGAGTGACACCGCCAGTATCGAACGTATCAACGCCAGTGGCGCCGACTTCCTGGTGGTGGCCCTCGGTGCCAAGAAAGGCCAGGCATGGATCCAATACAATCTGCCCCGGTTACGCGTGCCCTTGGTCAGTCACCTTGGTGCGGTCGTCAACTTCGTCGCCGGTACCGTCTCGCGTGCGCCGGTCTGGGCTCAGAAGACCGGCCTGGAGTGGCTCTGGCGCATCAAGGAAGAACCCAAGTTATGGCGTCGTTATTGGGATGATGGCGTCGGCCTGCTCACGCTGCTGGTCGATCGCGTCTTCCCTCTGGCACTGGCAGCTCGGCGGCAGGCGCCGGTGGTCACCCAATTCGAAGCGGCACACATGGCGGTGGAAGAGCAGGAGGGCGATTGCATCCTGCGCCTGTCCGGCGCCGTGGGGCAAGCCAACATCGGACGCTTGCGTGCGCTGTTGCCGGAGGCGGCCCGCTCATCAAGCCCGCTGGTGGTGGATTGCACCGCTCTGGTTCATCTCGACAGCGCAGCCCTGGCGTCGCTGATGCTGTTGTATGGCGCATGTCGTGCCGCCAAACGACCGTGGGCCGTACTGGGTGTGTCGCCGGAACTGCGCAAGCAGTTTGGGCTGCACTGCGCCGAATATCTGTTACAGCCGTCGGCATGAGCGGACGCCGTTTCGCATAGACCGCTAGCGCAGCAGGGTAGCCGGGACTTGGTCGGCACCTGTTGGAGTCGTCTACCTGAGTAGCACCGAACACCTATCGTCAATAGAAGAGGCATTCATGAAAGCAATGATTCTGGCAGCCGGCAAGGGAACCCGGGTTCGCCCCCTGACCTATGCGCTGCCCAAGCCGATGATCCCCATCCTGGGCAAGCCGGTGATGGAATACCTGATCGAACACCTGGTGAAGTTCGGCGTCCAGGACATCATGGTCAACGTCAGCTACCTGCACGATCGCATCGAAAACTATTTCGGCGAAGGGCAGCGTTTTGGTGCGCGCATCGGCTATTCCTTCGAAGGCTATGTGGACGACGACGGCCAGGTCTTTCCCAATCCCATCGGCTCGGCCGGTGGCATGAAGAAGATCCAGGAATTTGGCGGCTTCTTCGACGAGACCACCCTGGTCATCTGCGGCGATGCCCTGATCGACCTCGACCTGCATTCGGCATTGTTCGAGCATCGCCGCAAAGGCGCGCTGGTGAGCGTGATCACCAAGGAAGTGCCGATGGAACAGGTGTCCAGCTATGGCATCGTGGTCGCTGAGCCGGACGGCAAGGTCAAGTCCTTCCAGGAAAAGCCTACCCAGGAGGAGGCTTTGTCCAATCTGGCCAGTACCGGCATCTACATCATGGAGCCGGCGGCGCTGGATCTGATCCCCAAGGACAAGTTCTTCGACATCGGTGCGGACCTGTTCCCGCTGCTGGTGGAGAAGCAGTTGCCGTTCTATGCGCAGAAGCGTTTCTTCAACTGGATCGATATCGGCAACGTCACCGACTTCTGGTCGGTACTGCAGAGCGTGCTCAAGGGTGAAGTGGCGCAGATGTACGTGCCGGGCACGCAGATCCAGGAAGGCGTCTGGGTGGGCTTGAATACCCGCATCGACTGGGAAGGCACGACCATCGAAGGCCCGGTCTATATCGGCGCCGGCTCCCATATCGAGGCCGGTTCCACCATCGTCGGTCCGGCCTGGATCGGTCATGGCAGCCATATCTGCAGTGGTGCAGAAGTGATCCGCAGCGTGCTCTTCGAATATACTCGCGTAGCCAGTGGCACCAGGTTTGAAAACAGCGTCGTCTACGGTGCCTACAGTGTCACCCATGACGGCGAAATGAAACATACGTCCGATCAGCCGGACGAACAATGGAACGATGCACGGGACCGCCGCCTCAAACCGCGCACTGAAATTCAGGAAACAAGGAGTGCCTAATGTCTAATACCAAAATCTATCCCGTCATCTTGTCCGGTGGTTCGGGTACCCGCCTGTGGCCGTTATCGCGTGCGGCTTATCCCAAGCAGCTGCTGCCGCTGGTGAGCGAGCAGACCATGCTGCAGGAAACCGTGGCACGTGTTGGTAGCTGGGCCGAAGTGCAGGCGCCGCTGATCGTTTGCGGCAACGAGCACCGCTTCATGATCGCCGAGCAGATGCGCGAGATCGGTGTGCGCCCCCTGAGCATCATGCTGGAACCGCAGGGCCGCAATACTGCGCCGGCGGTCGCCGCCGCGGCTCTGCATCTGCAACGCCTGGACCCTGAGGCCGTCATGCTGGTGCTGCCGGCCGACCATGTCATCACTGACGTCCTGTCTTTCCACGAAGCCGTGCGCCGCGCGCTGGTGTCGGTGCAGCAAGGCGCGCTGGCGACCTTCGGCATCGAGCCGACCCAGCCGGAAACCGGTTACGGTTATATCCTGCGCGGTGCCGCGCATGCTGCCGAGAGTAGCAACTTCATGGTGGACCGTTTCGTCGAGAAGCCCGACCTGGCGACCGCCACCGGCTTCCTGCAACAGGGAGGGTATTACTGGAACAGCGGCATGTTCCTTTTCAAGGCGCGTGATTATCTGGCAGAACTGGAAGTGCACCGTCCGCTCATCGGCGCTGCCGTCAAGGACGCCGTGGCCAAGGCCTACAATGATCTCGATTTCTGCCGTCTGGACGAGGCCGCGTTTGCTGCATCCCCCTCGGAGTCCATCGACTATGCAGTGATGGAAAACACGGCCCGTGCCGTGGTGGTGCCGGCTTCCATCGGCTGGAGCGATGTCGGTTCCTGGAGCGCTTTGCATGAAGTGCTGCCTGCCGATACAGAGGGCAACGTGGTGCGCGGTGACGTGCATCTGAACCAGGTCAAAAATACCCTGGTGCGTGCCGAGAGTCGCATGGTCGCGGTGCTGGGCGTGGAAGATCTGGTCGTGGTGGAGACCGATGATGCCGTGCTGGTGGCGCATCGCGACAAGGTACAGGACGTCAAGTCCTTCGTGGATACGCTCAAGAACGCCAAGCGCACCGAACACGTCCATCACAAGCGCGTCTTCCGCCCCTGGGGCAGCTACGAAAGCGTCGATTCGGGTGAGCGCTTCCAGGTCAAGCGCATCATCGTCAAGCCGGGCGAAAAGCTCTCGCTGCAGATGCATTACCATCGTGCCGAGCACTGGGTCGTGGTCAGCGGATCGGCTTTGGTCACGCGTGGCGAAGAGCAGACCCTGCTGAGCGAAAACGAGTCGATCTATCTGCCCATTGGCGTCACGCATCGTCTGGAAAACCCGGGCAAGCTGCCGCTGCACTTGATCGAGGTGCAATCGGGCAGTTACCTGGGCGAGGACGATATCGTGCGCTTCGATGACATCTACAAGCGTGCCTGACGTAGCGGCCGCGCAATGAAAAAGGAGAGCATCCGTGCTCTCCTTTTTTTTCGTTCGCGCCACCCGTGTTGCCTGTGGCGGGCCGATTCAACTGTTGGCGAAGGACCTGCTGGATACGGTCTTTGCGCTTGCGCCCGCGCTGCCTGCATGCAGGGCTACAAGCCGCTCTGCCAGCGCTGGCCCGGCCTGGATGCAGGCTGGATACTTCCATGTGCCTTTCACGAAGAGGGTGCGATCCAGTGCCTCCAGGAAGCGATCGATACGCACCGACATCATCTCATCCACCCCGGTGACGGCGCGCTGCACGTTGGCATCAAGCTGGGCCAGGTCCTTGACCACGAAAGCGATTTCCGGCTTGGAATAGAAGGACTCCCCCAGCACTACGGTCGGCTTCTTGCGGCGCACGGCTTGCAAGCCCACCGACGAGTTGATCACGAACACCATGGTAGCGCGATCCAGCAGCAATTCGATGTCGAACTTGCGCAGCCAGATCACATCCGGGTATTTCTGGCGCAGTTCACTGTAGTCGTAGCGTCCCAGGTCTTCGGGGTGTTCCTTGACGATGATGGGATAGTCCGGTCCGCAGGTACGGCGAATGGCGGCATGCACGGTCTCGAAGAACTCCTCCACCGAATGCACCAGCCTGGAGTTAAGCAGAACCTGGGTATCGTCGTGGACCTGCAGGGGGACGAAAGCAAAGTGCTCCGGCAGCGTGACCTGGTCGTTCGGGATGGCAGCGCGTTCACGCTTGATCTGCCAGGTCTTGATGCGGCTGGAACCGCGTTGTTCCGGATACTGGGTGTAGTAGCCGAGATGGGTACGATGGGCCAGCGCGATGGCCGCCAGTTGCGTGCGGGTCAGAGAGCGGATTTCGAGGGCCGGGGCTGGCTGAGCCTCGCTGCTCGAAGGTGGCTGGGACTGGGCTTGTGCAAGAACGGCATCGTAGTCCAGCGCCGCCAGGGTGGCGGAGGCATTCACGCCGGCCAGGTCGGCTTGCAGCGTGTTGGCGAAGTAACCGTTCTCCAGGTAGACCACCGGAATATCTTTGCGTCGGCACAGGACACTGATGACCTGGCCGATGTGGTCCTGGCCATTCCAGAGCACGAACAGATCCGGCGCCTCTGCATCGATGAAGCGCTGGACGTAACGCGCGACCGCATTGACCCGTCCATGCCACTCGGTCAGGCTGCCACCGTGCTTGAGTTGCATGAAGTTGACCATGTCCTTCACGTCGTCCTGCGGGAACAGAATGTTCTGCTCCTGGGCGCTGCCGTCCAGCGTTTCCAGATTGCGCGGGAAGAGCTGCGCAGTGTTCTTGGATAACAGCTTGTGGTCATGCGGCAGAAAATTCAGGTAGCGCACCTGGTGGCCATGACGCTGTTCCAGGCAGTTACCGGTGCTGAGCATCAGCGGCACGAACATGTCGGCCAGGACAAAGATGGCAATTTTCATCGAGGATACCCGTTCGGAAAATGGATCATTTCTTGATTCGTTTGAAGGCCAGGCGGAAGAACTCCTTGGCTGCGGCCCGCTGGAACAGGGCTACCGTGATCAGCCAGAAGAGCGCACCGGCCCCAGCCAGCAACGTAAAGAGCAGCGTTCCCGTGGCCGGGATGCGGTTGCGGCAGAACATGACAAAGAGCATCATGCCCACGCCGGAAAGCAGCGACGGCAGCAGCGCCACCAGGAAGTCCTTGAGCCCGATGGCGATCAGGCGACAGGCGAAATAGAAGGTCGGGAAGGCCATTGCCACCGATACCGCCAGATAGGCCAGCGCCAATCCCCGTACGCCGCCTTGTTGTGCGCCAAGCACGAAAGCCAGCACATACAGCGGTGTACCGATCAGCGACAGGCGCAGCATCCAGCCGGTCTTGCCCAGTGCCATAAAGACCGGGGCGGCCACACTGGTGATCACCTGCAGATAACCGACCAGGCCCAGGAAAAGCAGGATATCGCCCACCAAGGACCACTTTGGGCCAAGGAAGACCGCCACGAACAGGTCCGACAGGCTGGCCACTCCGAACATCATCGGCGCTGCCACGAAGGAAATCAGGCTCAGGGAGCGCAGTGTCAGGCTGGACAGGTAGGTCAGGTCGTCCTGGCGCCGGCTCATTACCGGAAACAGCGAGCGCACCGCCACCCACGAGATGTTCTGCACCGGGAACAACATGAGCTTGTAGGCCAGCGAGTAATTGCCCAGGATAGTCGCCCCCAGCATCTTGCCGACCACGAAGCTGTCGGCATTGCGGAATACGTAGGCCGCCATCTGGTTGCCAGCCATTGCTCCGCTGAAGGAAAAGACGCTGCGAATCGATGCGCGGTCGAAGATCATCTTCGGTCGCCACGGCGAATAGCGCCATAGCAGCAGGGTCGTACAGACCGCCGTGATCACCGCCTGCGCCGTCAGGCTCCATACACCGGCACCCTGGAAGGCCATGGCCAGCGCGATGGCCAGCGACAGCAGCGAGGCTGCCGATTCGATGCCAGCAATGAGGCGGAAGCGCGACACCCGCTCCAGCAAGGCCTGATGCACCATTGAACTGGCGGCCACCGGGAAGGTGATCGCCAGTACCCACAGCACATGGGTCAAGCGCGGCTCGCCGAAGGTGGACGACATGAAGGGCGCTGCCAGCCACAGCAGCAGCATCAGTACCAGCCCGCCGATCATGTTGAGCCAGAACACCGACGAGCTATCGTTGTCGTGCAGCTCTGCCTTTTGGATGATGGCGGCGGCC
This sequence comes from Herbaspirillum sp. AP02, assembly GCF_015767275.1. GTDB lineage: Bacteria > Pseudomonadota > Gammaproteobacteria > Burkholderiales > Burkholderiaceae_D > Herbaspirillum. Next base: position 718,577 of record NZ_JADWMY010000001.1, on the reverse strand, counting down.
GTGCCCATATCGCGCAGGATGAAGGCGAGATTGGTCGCGATGCCGGCCATTGCCATGAGGCCGTATTCGGAAGGCGGGATCAGCCTCGTCAACACAAACATGTTGACGAGCTGGGAGCCGATCTTGACGAACTGCGTTATCGCGATCCAGCGGACGTTGGAAGCTGCGCTCATGCCGCTCCCCGGGATGCCAGGCGGCAAGCCCGCAGGCCTGCGGTTGACGTCGATAGTACCGTGCCTGAAGACTTGCCCGCCTCGATGGGAGCGGCCATGCTCAATTCGTATCCAGCTCGGGCAGGCCCTTGATCAGATCGTCCACTGCCTTGACCTGCTCAAGGAAGGGCTTCAACTGGGAGAGCTTCAACGCGCTTGGACCGTCGCACAAGGCTTTGGTCGGATCGGGATGCGCCTCCAGGAACAGACCCGCCAGGCCCAGTGCCATGCCTGCACGCGCCAGTTCGGTGACCTGGCCGCGACGGCCACCCGAGGCGGCTGCGCCGGATTCACGCTGTTGCAGCGCATGCGTGACATCGAAGATCACCGGCTTGTTGCCGCTGACCTGTTTCATCACGCCAAAGCCGAGCATGTCGACCACCAGATTGTCGTAGCCGAACTGGGCGCCGCGGTCACACAGCATGACGTTGGTGTTGCCGCCTTCTTCGAACTTCTCGACGATGTTCTTCATCTGCGGTGGGCTGACGAACTGCGGCTTCTTGATGTTGATGACCTTGCCGGTCTTGGCCAGCGCGATCACCAGGTCGGTCTGGCGGGCCAGGAAAGCGGGCAGCTGCAGCACGTCGCAGACGCTGGCTACTTCGGCAGCCTGGTAGGGTTCGTGCACGTCGGTCAGTACCGCCACGCCGTGCGCCTTCTTGACGGCTTCGAAGATCTTCAGGCCGGCGTCCAGGCCGGGGCCGCGGTAGCTCTTGATGGAGGAACGATTGGCCTTGTCGAAGGAGGCCTTGAACACATAGGGGATGCCCAGTTCCTTGGTGATGCGCACGTATTCACCGCAGACATCGACGGCGAACTGTTCGGATTCCAGTACGTTGATGCCACCAAAAAGGACGAAGGGCAGTTCGTTTCCAACCTCGATATCAAAGATCTTGATCATGTTCCGTTTCCTCATACAGGAGGTGATTGTTCAAATTGCGGCGTCGACCGGGTCGCGCCTGGAGGGGGAGAATACTTGGGTTTGCGCAGAAATCACAGACGCTTGGCGTCCAGCAGCTTGAGTACGCCCACCACGTGCTGTTCCTGGTTCAGCGCCACCAGGGCGGTGATGTTCAGTTCCAGCATCTTGGCTTCGGCGTCGACGAACATCTCGCTTTCCGGGACGGTCTTGGGCGAGCGGTTCATCAGGTCGGCGGCGGTGATGTGATAGATGTCCTTGCGGGCGGCCAGGGCGCGGCGCAAGTCACCGTCGGTGATCACGCCACTCAGGGTCTGGCGCTTGCCGTCATCGCTGACCAGGGCCATGCCCAGGCCACCTTCGGTCATCTGGCCGATCACATCGATGAGGGGAGTGTCGTGCATGACCCACGGTACCTGGGTGTGCATCACATCCTTGACGCGTGTCAGCAGGCGCTTGCCCAGGCTGCCGCCCGGGTGGAAGCGGGCGAAGTCGTTGGGCTTGAAGTCACGCTTCTCGATCAGCGCCACGGCCAGGGCGTCGCCCATCACCAGGGTGGCGGTGGTGGACGTGGTCGGGGCCAGGTTGTTGGGACAGGCTTCGCGCGGTACCGAAACATCCAGGACCACATCCGCATTCTTGCCCAGGGTCGAATTGCGCTTGCCGACGATGGCGATGATGCGCAGGCCGAAGTGGCGCAGGGAAGGAATCAGGCGGATCACCTCTTCGGTCTCGCCGCTATAGGAGATGAGGATGGCGGTATCGGCCTCGGTGAACATGCCCAGGTCGCCGTGATAGGCCTCGCCCGGGTGCACGAAGAAGGATGACGTGCCGGTAGAGGCGAGGGTGGCGGCGATCTTGCTGCCGATGATGCCGGACTTGCCCATGCCGGAGACGATCACGCGACCGCGGGTGCTGTACATCAGATCGACGGCTTGTTCGAATTCATCGGCCAGGCGCTCGGCGATCATGCTCAAGGCTTGCGCCTGTTCCTGGAATACCCGGATACCGGTTTTTCTCATGGTGTGCTCACTTGTTTCTGTAGGGGCGGTTCACTGCGTCATGCGGCTCATGGCCTGGGCATAACCAGCAACGCTGTCATAGATGGCAGAACGGTTCTGGGCGTTCAATACACTGTCGGAAAATTCCCGGAAAGCGCCGTGGCCGCCGGGCTTGGCCAGCACGATGCGGGCATGGCGCTTGACGTAGTCAGGTGCGTCACCGACGGCGACCGGCCAGTCGCAGGCGGCGAAGCCGGGCAGGTCGATGCTGTCATCGCCGATCATGGCCGTGGCTTCGCGACCGACGCCGTATTGCGCCATGATGTCCTGGCAGGCGGCGGCCTTGTCCTTGGCACCGAGGTGGAACACGGTGATGCCCAGGTCGGCCAGGCGACGTCTTAGCGTGGCTGAGTCACGGCCGGAGATCACCGCCACGTTCACACCGGCTTCCTGCAGCATCTTGATGCCCATGCCATCGCGCACGTGGAAGCGCTTGAGGCATTCGCCACTGTCGTCGTACCAGATGCCGCCGTCGGTGAGCACACCGTCGATATCGGTGATCACCAGCTTCAGGTCCGCCAGGCTACCGGCTTTGAGCGCCGGATCGGGCAGGCCAGCCATCAGGGCGCGTACGCGCTCCAGGCAGGCCGGCGTATCCACGCCAGTGGCGGCGTGATCGACTTCGATGACGCGGATCTGCCAGCCGGCATCCATGATGCGCAGCTGTTCCAGCATTTCCGCGCGTTCCAGCTCGCTGGCTGGCAATTCCGGGAAGGCCGCCAGCAGTTCGGCGCGATAGGCGTACACGCCGATATGCTTGAAGTAGCGGGTCTTGCCGGTGGACTCGCGTTCGAAGGGGATGCATGCGCGGCTGAAATACAGCGCGTCACCCGCACGATTGCGTACCACCTTGACGGTATTGGGGTTCTCCGCCTCGCTGGCACTGATCGGATGGCAGAGAGTGCCGACCTGCACTTGCGGTGCGCCCAGCATGGCTTGCAGCAGGCTGCGCAGGTGCGCCGGATTGACCAGCGGTTCGTCACCTTGCACGTTGAGATAGAGGTCGGCCGGGTGGTGTTGCATGACCTCGCGCAGACGATCGGTACCGGAAGGGTGGTCAGGCGAGGTCAGGACGGCCTTACCGCCGAAGGCGGTGACCGCCGCCACGATGCGTTCATCGTCGGTGGCCACCACCACATCGGCCAGTTCTTCCAGGGTCTTCACGCGTTCGTAGACATGCTGGATCATGGGCTTGCCCAGGATATCGGCCAGCGGTTTGCCGGGCAGGCGGCTGGAGCCGAAGCGTGCCGGAATGACAGCGATACAGCGCATGCGGGGCCTCAGGCGCGAGCCGCTGGGCGCAGGGCCAGCGTATCCGTCTTCGGCGTGCAGTTCGATATGTTCATCATGGAAATGCTTTCAGGTGAGAGGGTTGGTTCGCCAGATACATCCATACAGGCTGGTGCACGACGTGCTCCGAGCGGCAGGTCGCGGATGACTGCGCTTGCATGGCCCGGCTGCGTCCCATGCATTGTTCATCATTCTCACGAAGCGACGCGGCAGGATGGGCATGGCGGCATTTGTTCTTGTCGTGGATCGTTGCGTAGACCTCAGGTCCACATTTCCCCGTGATCGCCCGGTGGCAACTGCGCGAGGAACTGTGATGTTCTTATCTGGCCAGGTGCAATGATTCAAAGATGAAGGAAAAAGTTCCTGCGGATTTTGCTGGCTGGAAATTTTCCCGGCATTTGCTGGTAGTTACTGGCTTGTTCGACAAATTTATCATATTGTTGCGCTGCACAGTCGCATTTTTGCCGTAAATGCTGCGCTGAACTGGGGCATAATTTTTGTTGCCATCGAGTGAACATTTTCTGGCAAATGATGACAATACGACAAGTTAGTGTTTGATGCCGAGAGAAGATTGAAGAATGAGCGATTTTGAGAGGAAACAAGATGTCGCGGGACCCTGACTGGCTGGCTGATCTGGAGCGCTATAACCTGCGCCGTCCTTTCCTGAAAGAACAATCGATCTGGGCCGTCTGGGTCTATCGCTGGGGCCGGCGTATCGAGGCAAGACCGCCTGGTTTCGGCCGCAAGCTGCAGAACGCACTGTATTGGCCACTGTTCCGACTCACCGAAACCGCCTTTGGCATCAGCCTGCCGCGGGGCGCCAGGATTGGTCCCGGCCTGCGCATCTGGCACTTCGGCAATATCTTCATCAATGATCAGGCTGTCATCGGTGCGCGCTGCACCTTGCGCCAGGGTGTCACCATCGGCAACCGCCATGCGGGTGGGCCTTCGCCAGTCATTGGGGATGATGTCGAGTTCGGCGCCTATGCTCAGGTGCTTGGTGGCATCCGTCTAGGAGATGGGTGCAAGATCGGGGCTATGTCGGTGGTGTTGCACGACGTACCTGCCGGCGCCACGGTGGTGGGGGCACCGGCCCGTGTGGTTTCAGCTGCGGCAAGGATCGACGAAGTCTGATCCCGCACGCGCTTGCGACTCTTTCAGCCAGGCCCGCAGATCATGCGGGCCATTTTTTTGCGCCGGCCGGAATGGAATGCGACATTCCATTTGCTCGCAGACCTGCACGAATCTCACTCCCAAATGAAAAAACGCCCGATTGCTCGGGCGTTTTCTCTGCGTATCGCCTTGCTGCTGATCAGGCGGCAGTCATGCCCATGGGCATGGACAGCTTCTGGTCGCCGCGACGACGGCGCCATGCCATCATGCCCACGAAGGCCAGGCCACCCAGCATCATGGCGGTGGTGGAGACTTCCGGGACCGACGAGGTCAGGGTCAGGTTGCCGCCGTAGGTGCCCTTGCCGGTCACATTCAGGGAGTAGGAGCCTGCGGTCAGCTTGGAGGAATCGACGCTGAAGGTGATGACGGTGTTCTTGAGGCCGCTCGGCGAGCTGGTCGACGTACCCGTTGCTATCGTCGTGTTGGTCGTGGTGTTGATCAGTGTATAGCTAGTCAGGCCGCCGCCGTTCGTGGTGTTGAACGTTGCGGTGACGGCAGACGACAGGTCGGTCAGGCTGGTGATGCTGAAGGTGTAGTTATCGCTGAAAGATTGCGAAGTGGCGTACTTCGGCGAGCTGAAGCTGGCGGTGCCACCAGTGGTGTCCAGCGCGAAGGTGGTTGCGTGGGCTGCAGTGCCAGCCATAGCCAATGCCAGCGCGACGGCGGAAGTGGCGAGAAGTTTTTTCATGGGATCAATCCTTTAAGTTCAAGACTATTTGTGAAGAGGATTGCGCGTGGCGCTCTCCATTCAAAAGCAAATCAACTCACTTTGATGCTGGATTGCCCTGTGACAACTGCGTCGTGGCCAATCTTTTGTTGCCAAAATGTTACCTAAATCCTGATCAATCCTGACCGGAATTAACAAAGGAAGTGTTGATGTCGGAAATATAACATTGAGACTAAGGCTGAGCAATAAAAAAGAGCCACAAATCTCACTTTTTTCAGACTTTTTCATCGGCCTGAAAGCCGCGCCAGTAAAGGATTTCAAGAGTTTCTGCAGGGGAACTGATGAGCATTAGTGCAGTGCAGTAACGAACAAATCCGCCTGGCAATTATTTTGCTTAAAAGACAATAAAAAAAGTGCGAAAAATGGATAAAAAGACAATTTAATTGCAATATTGATATTGCCAATAAAATAATTTTTTGAGGCGAGTCTTTACATTTCTCGTCCAATGAAAAATTGTATGAAAGACAAATGCGTGGGGGCAAAAGCGGTTGCATTTCAGTTAAGTGGCAACGGCGGGGGAAAGTAGGTGTGCAGGGTTGAAAAAAACACCGCCGGCAAGATGCAAGATTCAAGCAGACGCGGGAGCCTCAACCTGCCCGGCGATTTCGCGATGCAAGGCGGGAGAGTGAGACGCGGGGCTGGGAGCGGCCCCGGGATGGAGATGGTAGCCCCGCAAGCACGTGCGGGGCTGAGGGCGTCAGCGGGAGCGTGCGGCTTGCCAGAGGCGCGCCAGCTGTTCACCGCTGTCGTGCAGCAGCCCGGGCGCCTGGGCAATCGCGTCCGGCAGGCTCATCGGCCCGAAACTGATGGAAAAGCACCCGGAAAACCCCGTCTGCAGCTTCTCCAGCGATGTGCGATCGATTCCTCCGGAGAGCAGGGTGGTGGGAACGCCTACGCGGCGTGCACGCTGGCTGGCGATGAAGGGGGCCTTGCCATGCAGCGTCTGGGCATCACTGCGGCCTTCGCCAGTAATAAGCCAGTCGGCACCGGCCAGGGCTTCGTCCAGCCCGATATGGTCGGCGACGGTTTCGGCACCCGAACGGAACTGCGCTCCCAGCATCAGTAGTGCATAGCCGAGGCCGCCAGCGGCACCGGCACCGGGCTGATTGATGGCGTGACGCCCGAGCGCCTGCTCAAGAATGCCGGCGAAATGGTGCAAGGCGTGGTCCAACTGTTCTACCTGGTCCGCTTGAACGCCTTTTTGCGGGCCAAAGACTGCGGTTGCGCCTTCTTCGCCGCACAAGGGATTGTCGACATCGGACATGGCCACGAAATGCGCTTCGCTGATCCGCGGGTCCAGCGCCGATACATCGATACTGACCACCCGATGCAACTGCGCCGGCTGCGGCGGCACCGTCTCGCCAGTGGCATCGCGCAACACCGCGCCCAAGGCTGCCAGCAGTCCGGCGCCGCCATCATTGGTGCTGCTGCCGCCCAGCGCCACCAGAAAGCGGCGTGCGCCACGATCCAGGAGGCTCTTGATCGCGTCCCCCACTCCCAGCGTGGTGCGCAGCTCCACGGGCAGGCTGGTACCTGCCGGATCGGTCAGTCCGACAATGGCAGCCGATTCCACCACTGCGCTGCCATCCCTGAGGATACCCACCGGTGCTGTCACCGCTTGCCCGGCGGCATTGCGGCAGTTGACGGAGAAACGTTCACCTCCGGCATGCATGAGCGCATCAAGCGTACCTTCACCACCGTCGGCGATGGGGCAGAGCCGGATCTCGGCCTCAGGGATGGCGGCCTTGACCCCGGCGCCGATGGCCGCGGCGACCTCTTCCGCCGAGAGGGAGCCTTTGAAGGAATCGGGAGCGATGACGACGACGGGTTGGGGCAGGGAGGAGCGGGTAGGGGTCATGGTGGGGGCGTATGCTCAGGCCGTGCGCATTGCGGCGCTAGGCGTATTGAAAAGGTCTCGTGAAGTCTTGTGCGGCGGACAATTGGGCCCGTCGCTGCTGGTTGTGGCGTGATTATATAAGGAGGGTCTGGTTTGATTATCGCCTCGCTGGTATAGATAGTAGAAACGGAGGCAAAAGTGGGCGCAAGCACGGATATGGTGCCAGGTGATGAATATCTGCTCACATAACCCGTCGGTAAGCTGAAGCGCGTAACAAAAGGTAAGGATGGTGGCCGGGGTGAAACGGCCGGGTGATAGTACGACATTGGCGAAACTGCGCCCAAGGAGTAATGCACATGAAGTCCCCAGTCCATGTCCCTCTCTATCGCGGTCTGCTGCTGGCGGTGTTGCCTGCCACCCTGTTGCTGGGCGGATGTGTGGCTGTGCCTGTCAGTCCATACAATGGCGCTGCGGTCTATCCCGCCCAACCGGTTTACTCCCCTTATTACGCTTATCCGTCCTACCCCGCTTATCCGGCATATAGCTATCCGTCGTCTTCCTTCTATTTCGGCTATAGCAATGGCTGGGGTGGGCGAGGGCGCTGGCGTTGAACTGCCCGGTGAATGCTATATGCCCTTGGCCACTTGATCTGGCGGTGTCCAGAGCAAAACCGGCTAGAATGTTGCCTTCGTTGATAGGTGGGCTTGGCAGGGCTGATGCAGGTTGGGGCGCATGGGGCGTTTCAACCGAAGCGTAATGGCATCGACCGCAGATCAGTCGCCCACTGCTGTCGTCACAAGGTATGAGTTTTATCGTTTCGTCGACCCGACCAGATGTCATCTCCCGCTCCCGGCGCCGCACTGCGCTGGGCGTCGTGTCGTCCGTGCTGGTGCATGCGGCGGTATTCATGTTCGTCCGTGCCAAGCTCAATGAGACGCCACTCAAGCTCGACTCGCCTGGTCGGCCTGATGCACCGTTGCAGGTCAGCTTCATTCGCCCGACGGCGCCGGTGCGGGTAGAACAGCCGGAACCGCCCAAGCCGGCACCTGAGCCCAGGAAGATCCAGCCGACACCCAAGAAACCGGTGGTCAAACCTGCGCCCCGGCATAACGCGTCACCTGCGCGACAGGCCGTGCCACAACGCACGCCGTTGCCGACGACAACGGCGCCAAGCAGTAATACGTCAGCGGCGGCCCCGGCCCCGGCGGAGGACTTCATGACCTTTGCCAATCGCAATCGCCAGCGGCGTGAAGAAGCCGAGCAAGCGGCGGCTCAGGAGAACGCTGCCGCGCGCGCCGCGGAAAACCCTTCCGCCAATGACATCGCGCGCGCCAATATTGCCTTCCAGGACAAGCGTGGGCGCGGCACCAATGGTGTATTCCAGATCATCAGCATGGGGCCGCGGGTTGCTCAATACAGTTTCCGGGGGTGGACCACGGACCAGCGCCGTAGCCAGAACCAGCTGATCGAGGTGGATGCGGGCTTTGGCGGCAATGTTCAACTGGCCGTGGTGGACAACATGATCGCGTTGATCCGTCGCTACTATCAAGGTGATTTCAACTTCGACTCGCAGAAATTGGGCAGGGTGGTGACATTGTCGGCGCGGCCTGAAGACACCAAGGGTTTGCAGAGCTTCTTGCTCAATGAATTCTTCGGTGGACGTTAATCGATCGGGCTAAGCCTGTCGATGAACGGCTCGCCTGCAGGACTTGCGAGGATGGTCTGATGATGCCGGCCCGAAATAATTAAAAATGTTTTTGAGAAACAGTTGAATTAATAGTATTTCATCGCTATAATCTTTGTCTTCAGTCGGGGCGTAGCGCAGCCTGGTAGCGTACTTGCATGGGGTGCAAGGGGTCGAGTGTTCGAATCACTCCGTCCCGACCAATTAATTAGAAGCACAACGCAAGTTGTGTATGTGAACAGCACTGTGATCGGGCGCAAGCCAGATTCCAGTGCTGTTTTGTTTTTTGGAGCGCATTTTCGAGTGCTTCTTCGGAGTTCCCGGTCCCGCCTTGTAAGGGTAAGTAGCGCGATTCCACACCGGTTCGGCGGCGCTGTACGAATTTTGTGATGCTGCGGCGCACACCAAAAGCCAATTTCGAGTAATCTCCTCTTGTTGCTCAATCGCCAATATTTAGATTCCGGTGCGATACGCGCAAGTCCTGACCCTGGTCGATATCTTCGAATGTGAGGTTGCAACCAGTTCGCGTCACCCAAGGTCTCTATCCAATTTGCAGAGCGAATATGCGATGACGAACTCAATTCAAGCAGAGCAAGCCCCACAAGCTCATCGGCGCTATCACGATGTAGACGTCCTTCGGTTTTGTGCGGCGGTCGGTGTCATGCTGCTGCACTATCTGGTACGTGGCTTTGCGCCGGGAGACGATTATTCCCCCGTTTTCTATGGCCACGTCGCTGATTTCGTTAAGTACAACTACCTGGCAGTGAACCTGTTCTTCATGATCTCCGGCTTCGTGATCCTGATGAGTGCAGAAAACGCCACGCCGCGGGCTTTCCTGCGTTCGCGCGTGCTGCGCTTGTATCCCGCTTACTGGTTCTGCTGCACGCTCAGCTTCGTTCTGACCTATCTCTTCATCAACCATATCTTTCATCTCACGCTTCCGCGCTATGTGTTGAACATGACCATGCTCAACGGTTTCTTTGGGATTGGTTTCGTTGATGGCGTCTACTGGACATTGCTGGTCGAGTTGAAATTCTATCTGCTGATTCTCTTCATCTTGTTGATGGGGCAGATGAAGAGGATCGAGTTGATTCTGGCGGCTTGGCTCTTGCTTTCGATCGCACAGATATTCTTGAAAGTCGATGTATTGGAGAAGCATTTCATCACCAATTTCGCGAGCTTCTTCATCGCCGGTTGTCTTTTCTATCGGATTTCCAAACGGGGATTCACGTGGTTTCGATTGCTGTTGTTGTTGCTGACGATTCCCGTGGGCATTCACTATGAGTTACTGGACCTGGTGCGTCGTGCGGCTCATTACACAGGACTTGCCTATCATGGTGAAATGGTCGCTGTCATCTGCTTCGCGTTTTATCTGCTGTTCGTGGTGGTCATCACCCGGCGGTCGACGTCGACCACCTACGCTGGTATCTCCCGCCGGCTAGGCAGTCTTTCCTACCCGATCTATCTGATTCATCTGAATGTGGGACTAGTCCTCTATAATCTGATCGGCAACAAACTGGATAAATGGCTGCTGTTGGCGCTGGTTTCAGCGGCCATGATCGTGCTGGCCTATCTGATCAACCGTTATGTGGAGCGCCCACTGGCAAGTTTCATGGGGCGAAAAATTTCCTCAGGGTCGGCGCAGAGAAGCTCATCAATGGCCTAGGTGTCGCCCTTGCCCAGTTCGGCTTTGTTTACTTTTTCCGCGATTCACTACATGAGGTAGCCGGCTTTTTTTGGGGGGGGGCGCTGGGGTGTCGTTACACAAACACACAATTCCGCGTCCGCTCGCACTCAACCCCATCCGTTATCTGATCACCACTTATAAGTGGCAGCCGGCCAACCCTAGCCGGCACATTCCGCCAAACAAGATCAGGAGCGCAAGCATGAAATCCCTACTATTGATTCCGGCCGTGGCCTTGGTCACGGCCCTGAGCGGCTGCGTGGTCGCACCACCCACCGTGCGGCCTGCCTACGTGGCACAGCCGACCTACGTCGCGCCTCCGGGTGTGGTCTATGTGCAGCCGACCTACGCTTCGCCCGGTCCGGGTTGGGTCTGGGAATATCATTCCTACTACGGCTGGGGCTGGCACCATCCGCACTACGGCTGGCATCGTGGTTGGCGCTGATGGGTACAACAAGAGGCACCTGACGTGAAAACAGCGGCATTTGCCGCTGTTTTTCTGCATGCGTCCGGCGCCAGTGGGCCGGTCAGCATCAGCGCTGTCGTAGTTCCAGCGTCAGGTGCCGCAGCTCATTCACTTCCGCCAGTTTCTGGCGCAACTGCGCTTCCGAGGCCACCATCGCAGTCGATACGCTCACAATTGCCGCCCGCGCAGTCGGGCCGATCCGCCAGACATGCAGGTCGTCGATCTGCACATCCTGTTCTTTCAATACCTGTTCGATACGGGCAGCGACCTGGGCGTCGGTCACGTCCAGCAGCACCGCCGCGCTGGAGCGCATCAGCGTATACGACCAGCGTGCAATCACCACTGCGCCAACCAGGCCCATCAAGGGGTCCAGCCAGTTCCACCCAAGATAGAGGCCGGCCAGCAGGGCGGCAATGGCCAGCACCGAGGTCAGGGCGTCGGCCACCACGTGCAGGTAGGCCGAGCGCAGGTTGTTGTCATGCCCATCGTGGTGGTGGCCATGTCCGTGATCTTCATGATGCGGGTGGTCGTGGTGTTCATGGGCATGTCCATGGTCATGATCTCGCCCGTGATGACCATAATGTCCGTGATGTCCCTCCATCAGCAACCAGGCGCTGGCGATGTTCACGATCAGGCCGACCACCGCAATCGGGATGGCCTGTCCAAAATCGATCACGCTCGGGCTGGCCAGGCGCCACAGGGATTCGCCGCCGATGCCGATGGCAATCACCGCCAGTACCAGCGCGGAGGCGAAGCCGGCCAGGTCGCCGACCTTGCCGGTGCCGAAGCTGAAGCGTCCATCATGGGCATGGCGGCGGGCGAATACATAGGCGCCGGCGGCAATGGCCAGCGCGCCAGTGTGGGTCGCCATGTGAAAGCCGTCGGCCAGCAGTGCCATCGATCCGGTCAGGTAGCCTGCAGCGATTTCGGCCACCATCATCACGGCGGTGAGGGCGACCACCCACAGGGTGCGGCGGGTATTGCGGTCGTGGTTGGCGCCAAGATAGACGTGGTCATGGCGCAAGGGTGAGGTGCTTGGCATGTTGTTTCCTTATTTGGCGTAGCGGCGGATGGCTTCCAGGACTTCTTCCAGTCCCTGCTTACGTTCTTCGTCGGTCAGCCCGGGGCGGGCCACATGTTCACGCGCGTGGGCTTCGATCAACTCATCCATCAGCCCGTGCACCGCCCCGCGGATGGCAGCGGCCAGATGCAGGGTGCGGCCGCACTCGGCATCGCCTTCCAGTGCGCGTTCCAGGGCCTGGACCTGGCCGCCGATGCGTCGCACGCGGTTGAGCAGGGCATCCTTGTCTTGCGTCAGGTGCGCCATATACCATACCCCCCTATCCTATAAAGCCGCCATTATAGGCCGACATGTAGCGGCGTTGTGCAGGGATTTGCATGCAATCCGAGGCTGCAGCAATTCTCATGTCGTGGAAAATACTTGCCCATGTGCAGTTTTATTCAGTTATACGTAAGCTGTGCGCTATAGCCTCGGGACAATGCGGCGTGTTGCGTCATGTTTCGTCCGCAGCCATAACTGCCCCAGGCAGGAATAAAAGAAGCGGGCTACCCGCAAGGAGACATCGATGGCGAAGAACAGAAGTGCTGGTGCTGCTGGAGCGCCCGGCGTGGCGGCGCAAGCGTGGCAGGGGGCCGCGCCCTGGTTGGCCGGGCTGGTGCTCGGTGGCGGTGTGGCGCTGGCGCTGGAGGCGGTGGGGGCAGGGCGCTGGCTCGCGGCACCCCTGGTCAGCTGCGTGGCAGTGCTGCTGGGCATGGTCGGGTTTGCGCTGGTGCGTGGACGCGGTCAGTCGCGTGGCGATGCGCTGGTCGACAAGATCAGTGGCGAAATCGATCACATCATGATCGGTGCTGCTGAAACATCGTTCTTCGTCGATACCATCAAGAACAAGATCAGCAAGGACGTAGGGGCGGCCGATCGCATTGCCGCCAGTGCCGAACAGAACGCTGCTACCACCGAGCAGATCGCCGCCAATGCCGAGCGTGCCTCGGCCATCGCGGCCGAAGTGCGTACCGAGAGCGTCAGCGGCAGGGCTGAAGTCGATCGCGGCCTGCAGCAGATCGGGCAGGCCCGGTCCGATGCCCTGTCCGCGTCGTCGATGATGGCGCAGCTGCAGGAAAAGTCGCGTCGCATCCACGGCATCACCGAGGTCATCAGCGAAATTGCGGCCCGCACCAATCTGCTGGCATTGAATGCCGCCATCGAGGCAGCACGTGCCGGTGAGCAGGGACGCGGATTTGCAGTGGTGGCCGGGGAAGTCCGGCAACTGGCCCAGCGTACCAAGGAGGCCACCGACGATATCGGCGTGATGGTGCGTGCCATTACCGAGGAAGCCGAGCGGGCAGCCTCGGGCATGAATTCGCTGAGCAGCCGGGTGCTGGAGGCGGCGCAGAACGTGGAAAAGGTGCATACGCTGCTCAACAGCATCGAGCGTTCTTCCAGCCAGTCGCAGGAGCAGATCGAGGAAATTGCCGTAGCTTCGCGCGAACATGTCCAGACGACCCAGGAAATCGCCGAGGCCATCACCGACATCCGCAACGGCATGCTGCAGACCGATGGCGAGCTGCCCCGCGTGGCGGCGTCTGCGATGCTGCTGTCGGAGCGGGCTGAGGCGGTCTTCGAGGCCATCGTCGATGGCGGCGCACGCAGTGGGCATGATGAGATCCGCGTGGCCGCTGCCGAATCCGCGCAGGCGATCGGGAGCTTGTTCGAGAAGGCGATCCGGGCCGGCCAGATTTCCGAGGCGGCGCTGTTCGATCGCAGCTACAAGCCTATTCCCAATACCTCGCCGCAAAAGCACTCCAGCCAGTTCGACGGCTTTACCGACCGCGTGCTGCCGGCCTTGCAGGAGGCGCTGCTGGAGCGTATGCCGCAACTGGCCTATGCCGGGGCGGTGGACAACAATGGCTACTTCCCCACCCACAACAAGAAGTTTTCCCAGCCACTGACCGGCGACTATGATGTCGACCTGGTCAACAACCGCACCAAGCGCATCTTCAGTGACCGCACCGGCAAGCGTTGCGGTGCCAATACCAAGGCTTTCCTGCTGCAGACCTACAAGCGTGATACCGGCGAGGTGATGCACGACCTGTCGGTGCCGATCTACGTCAATGGCAAGCACTGGGGCGGCTTCCGGGTGGGCTACCGGTCCAGTCATGCGGCGCCTGCTGTAGTGCCGGCGACCACGACCGCCACCTTGGCCTCGTCGGGCTCGGTGCGGGCCCCGGCCACCCCGCGCGGGGCAAGGCCGGTGAGGATTTCCAAGGTTTGAGAAGGCTATGCACGCCGGCATCGGATTGACTTGCCGCAATAGGGGGGTAAAACCGTTTCATTTCCGAGGCTGATTCGCTTGACCCCGTCCGGCGCCTGATAGATTATTCGACGAGGGGACGCTCGCCCGCACGGGACGGGCGATAGATAGCAAGTGGCCGGCCTGCGAGCGGGCTGCGCCAGGGAAGGAAAGACAGTGAAGCCTACGGTGCCAAGCAAGGGCGAATCATCCGGCAAGGAGTTCGATTTCAACAGCCGTGATTTCGAGCGCGTGCGTGGCCTGATCTACCAGCGGGCGGGCATCGCCCTGGCCGACAGCAAGCAGGAAATGGTTTACAGCCGCCTGGCGCGACGCCTTCGCGCGACCGGCATCACTTCCTTTCAGCAGTATCTCGACCTGCTCGAGCGCACCCACGACTCGGACGAGTGGGAAGCCTTCACCAACGCCCTGACCACCAACCTGACCTCGTTCTTCCGCGAGGCACACCATTTCCCCATCCTGGCGGACTTTCTCAAGACCCTGAAGGAACCGGCCACCATCTGGTGCTCGGCGGCTTCCACTGGGGAAGAGCCCTATACCATCGCCATGACCGCCTGCGAGGCCTATGGCTCGATGACGCCGCCGGTGCAGATCGTGGCCACCGACATCGATACCAACGTGCTGGCCACCGGCGCCAATGGGGTCTATCCCATGGAGCGCATCGAGAAGATGTCGCCCGAGCGGGTCAAGAAGTTCTTCCTGCGTGGCAAGGGTAACCATGAGGGCTACGTGCGCGTGCGCCCGGAGCTGCGCAAGCTGATCACGTTCAAGCAACTGAACCTGCTGGGCGACGGCTGGCCCATCAGCGGTCAGTTCGATGTGATCTTCTGCCGCAACGTGATGATCTATTTCGATAAACCTACGCAGAGCAAGATCCTCTCCCGATTCGTTCCATTGATGAAGCCTCATGCCTTGCTGTTCGCCGGCCATTCGGAGAACTTCCTGTATGTCTCCGATGCGCTCAAGCTCAAAGGCAAGACGGTCTATGAACTCAACGCGACGCAGCGTGGCACAAGGACCAAGCCATGAGCCAGGCTTCCGAGCAGATTGCCACCAATCTCTACTACGACCGCACCTTCGATTGCGACGCTGCCAAGATCCTCCCGGGTGAGTACTACTTCACCAGCAAGGACATGATGATCGTCACCGTGCTGGGTTCCTGTGTCTCGGCCTGTATCCGCGACCGCGTCTCTGGCATCGGCGGGATGAACCATTTCATGTTGCCCGACGGTGGTGGCGACGATGGCAGTCCGATCTCGGCTTCGGCCCGCTATGGTACGTACGCCATGGAAGTGCTGATCAACGAAGTGCTCAAGTCCGGTGCCCGGCGTGAGAATCTGGAGGCCAAGGTGTTCGGCGGCGGCAATGTGCTGCGCGGCTTTTCGGCCATCAATGTGGGCGAGCGCAATGCCGAATTCGTGCGGCGCTACCTGAAGGCGGAAAACATCCGCGTGGTGGCAGAGGACCTGAACGATATCTATCCCCGCAAGGTGTATTTCTTCCCCCGCACCGGCAAGGTGCTGGTGAAAAAGCTGAAGCAGATGCACAACAACACCCTGGTGGATCGCGAAAAAGCCTACGCCAGCAAGCTGGTCACCAAGCCGGTGGGTGGCGAGGTGGATCTGTTCTGATGAAGATGATGAAGCCGCAGGGCAATACTGAAATTTGAGTGATTGAGTGATGAAAATAAAAGTTCTTATCGTCGACGACTCCGCACTGATCCGCAGTGTCATGCGCGAAATCATCGGCAGCCAGCCCGACATGGAAGTGGTGGGCGTGGCGCCCGACCCGATCATTGCGCGTGAGCTGATCAAGCAGACCAATCCGGACGTGCTGACGCTGGATGTGGAAATGCCGCGCATGGACGGCCTGGATTTCCTGGAAAAGCTGATGCGTCTGCGCCCCATGCCGGTGGTGATGGTGTCTTCGCTGACTGAACGGGGTTCCGAAATCACCCTGCGGGCACTGGAGCTGGGTGCCATCGATTTCGTGACCAAGCCCAAGATCTCCATCCAGAGCGGCATGCAGGAGTATGCCGACATGATCGCCGACAAGATCCGCGCCGCTGCCAAGGCGCGCGTGCGCGCCCGCCCGTCGCGTGCAGCCGAGCAGGCCGCTACGCCCGGAGAAGTCTTGCCGCAGATCCGCAACCCGCTCACCAGTAGCGAAAAGCTCATCATCATCGGTGCCTCCACCGGAGGCACCGAGGCGATCAAGGAGTTCCTGATCCGCATGCCTTCGGACTGCCCTGGCATCCTGATCACCCAGCACATGCCGGAAGGTTTTACACGTTCCTTCGCCCAGCGCCTGAACAATCTGTGCAAGATTTCGGTGGTGGAATCGGCCGGCAACGAACGCGTCCTTCCGGGCCACGCCTACATCGCGCCCGGCCATTCCCACCTGAAGCTGGTGCGCAGCGGCGCCAACTATATGACCCAGCTCGACCAGGGGCCGCCAGTGAACCGCCATCGCCCCTCCGTGGATGTGCTGTTCCAGTCCGCCGCAACCTGTGCCGGCAAGAACGCAGTGGGCGTGATCCTGACCGGGATGGGCAAGGACGGCGCCCAGGGCATGCTGGAAATGCGCAATGCCGGCGCCTACAACTTCGCCCAGGATGAGGCCTCCTGCGTGGTCTTCGGCATGCCTCGCGAAGCCATCGCCATTGGTGCGGCGCATGAGGTTCTTTCACTGCAGACCATGCCGGGCCGGGTGCTGGCGTGGCTGGCAGAACACGGAAGCCGTGCCCTGCGGGTGTGAAGCGGCACCAAGCGCTTATTGTTCTGCCAAATTTGTACTTGCTGCACTACAATGCGTTGCATATGAGAGGCAGCATGAAGTTTCATCTCATGCTGGGAATATAAGAAGGTATCGGCTCAAGTCAGCGAAGGCACTTGCCGTTATCCAAGAATTCAATTGTTCAGATGGAGTCTTAGCATGTCGGGTCCCAATACCAAGTTCTTAGTCGTCGACGATTTCTCGACCATGCGCCGCATCGTGCGCAACCTGCTCAAGGAATTGGGCTACACCAACGTGGACGAGGCTGAAGACGGCGTGCAGGCGCTGCAAAAGCTGCGCAGCGACCAGTTCGACTTCGTCGTCTCCGACTGGAACATGCCCAACATGGACGGCCTGACCATGCTGCAGGAAATCCGCAAGGACCCGGCCCTGTCCAAGCTGCCGGTGCTGATGGTCACTGCCGAAGCGAAGAAGGAAAACATCGTCGCGGCCGCCCAGGCTGGTGCCAACGGCTACGTGGTCAAGCCTTTCACCGCGGCGACGCTGGATGAAAAGCTGGCCAAGATCTTCGAAAAGATGGCCGCAGGTGGCTGACGTGGAAGGCGGCCTCAATCCCGCTCGTACCGCATCCGCCGAGGGTGCTGCAGCCAGCGAAGAGGTATTGGTCCGTATCGGCCACATGACGCGCAACCTGCATGACAGCTTGCGCGGACTGGGCTTCGACCGGCTGCTGGAACGGGCCGCCAGCGACATGCCCGATGCGCGTGACCGCCTGGAATACGTGGCCCGCATGACCGAGCAGGCCGCCCAGCGGGTGCTCAATGCCACCGAACTGGCCAGCCCGCTGCAGGAGCGTATCCACGACGGAGCCGGCGAGTTGCAGGCACAGTGGGCAGCAGCGGCTGCTGGCACTTTCTCGGAAGCCCAGTACCGCGAGCTAGGGGCCCGCACGTCGGCCTTCCTCGCGCAGGCTGGCGAAGACAGCAGCGTCACCAAGCAGCAACTGCTGGACATCATGATGGCGCAGGATTTCCAGGATCTGACGGGCCAGGTCATCAAGCGTGTCACCAAGCTGGCACACGATCTGGAGTCGCAACTGGTGCAGTTGCTGGTGGATTACTCACCCTCGGAAACCAAGCGCGAAGACACCGGCCTGCTCAATGGTCCCCAGATCGACCCGGTCGGCAAGGATGTCATTGCCAACCAGGGGCAGGTCGACGATCTGCTGGAGAGCCTGGGCTTCTGATTCGGCGTGCCTCTCAATCCAAGGCCTTGCATGTTGTCTGATGGGCAACATGCAAGGCCTTCGTCTTTGTTGCTCGTTCTATATGTCGTGGAAATGCCACGCATCACATTTAACAAGTAAATCCGAATGTGCCCTATGTCGTCTGTGCAGGAACGAGCATGCGGCACACGGCTTTCGATACGCCTCGTTCTGTCCAAGGCAGAGCCCGGGGCTTTTGCCTAGTCCGAAATGGGGGACGTTTTCGCCCCTATTCCGATGATGATGGCAGGGTCCCGTCGCGAATAATCCTAGCCTATTGTTCCAGAACTCATTTCATCAATAGGCGTGAGATGCGTTCTGCCCAGAAAGGGCCCTGGCAAGGCGCGCGACGCGTCGTGTGGCGGTGCCACACGCAAGGAGTGCAACGCGGCCAGCGCCCTTTCTGGGTAGAACCCACAGGGAGCGGCCCGTTTGGGCGAATTGCTGTGTTACGAATCTGGGTCAAGACGCCCAGTCTTGACCCAGATTCGCGCCTTGCACTTCATCCCAAACGGGACCCGCTCGCACTCACGCCTATTGATCAAATGAGTTCTCGAAATCCGTCCAGCGCACGCGACGCCGGGGGGCAAGCAGTTTTGCAGGGGGATACGGCGGATGGCCGAAGACAGCGATATGGAGCGGACAGAACCCGCCACGAGTAAACGCATTGAGCGTGCTCGTGAGCAGGGTGATGTGCCGCGCTCGCGCGAACTGGCCACCTGCCTGATGCTGCTGGTCGGCGGGAGTTGCGTCTGGGCCTTCAGCGGTCCGGTGGTGACCAGCCTGGACCGCATCATGGTGGCTACCTTGAGCATGGAGCGCGCCGCCGCCTTCGATCCGGTGGTGCTCTTCAATATGCTCAGCGCGCATCTGATGGATGTTGCCGTTGCCATGATCCCCATCGCCTTCATGATGACCCTGGCCGCCATGGCCGCGCCGCTGATGCTGGGTGGCTGGCTGTTCAACGTCGAATCGCTGGCGCCCAAGTTCAGCAAGCTCAATCCCATCAGCGGTGTTGGCAACATGTTCTCGGTCAATTCCCTGGTCGAGCTGGGCAAGGCCGTGCTCAAGACCTTGCTGGTGGGGACCGTGGCCTGGTTGGCCATCCGCAGCCAGATCGACGCCGTCCTCGGGCTGGGCGTGGAATCGCTCAAGACGGCGGGCGCCCATTCGGCGTATCTGCTGTGGGTGAGCTTCATCACCATCGTCTCTGCGCTGATCCTCATTGCCATGCTGGACGTCCCTTACCAGATCTGGAACTACGGCCGCAAGCTGCGCATGACGCGCGAAGAGGTCAAGCAGGAGCACAAGGAATCCGAAGGTGACCCGCACGTCAAGGGCAAGATCCGGGCAATGCAGCGTGCCATGGCGCGTCGCCGCATGATGGCCGAGGTGCCGACCGCCGACGTGGTGGTGACCAACCCGACCCACTATGCGGTCGCGCTGAAATACTCCGAAGGCAAGATGGGTGCGCCCAAAGTGGTGGCCAAGGGCGCCGACGACATTGCCGCCAAGATCCGCGAACTGGCACGCGAACACAAGGTGCCGCTGCTGGAAGCACCGCCCCTGGCGCGTGCCTTGCACACCCATACCGAGATCGGCGACGAAATTCCCGAGGCACTCTATACCGCCGTGGCCGAAGTATTGGCCTACGTGTTCCAGTTGCGCACCTTTGGCAAGTTCGGTGGCGATCGTCCGGTGGAACCCACCGACCTGGCCGTGCCCAAGGATCTCGATCCGGCTACCGCTCCCCCGAAAACACGCGGCCCCAAGAATAGAAGCAGGCAGTAACGATGGCGACCAAACTCAATACGATGAAAATCCCGGCCTGGGTGCCGATCAAGAATTCCAAGGCTCTGGCAGCCCCGATCCTGATCGTCATGATGCTGGCGATGATGGTGCTGCCGCTGCCGGCCTTCATGCTGGACCTGCTGTTCAGCTTCAATATTTCGCTCTCGGTGATTGTGCTGATGACGGCGCTCTATACCGTCAAGCCGCTGGACTTCATCGCCTTCCCGGCGGTGCTGCTGGTGTCGACCATGCTGCGCCTGTCACTGAACGTGGCCTCGACCCGGATCGTGCTGACCGAGGGGCATACTGGCCCGGACGCGGCCGGCAAGGTGATCGAAGCCTTCGGTCACTTCCTGATCGGCGGCAACTACACGGTCGGTATCGTGGTGTTCGTGATCCTGACCATCATCAACTTCATGGTGGTGACCAAGGGTGCCGGCCGTATCGCCGAAGTGGGCGCGCGCTTCACCCTGGATGCGATGCCCGGCAAGCAGATGGCGATCGATGCCGACCTCAACGCCGGTCTGATCGGCGAGCCCGAGGCCCGCGCCCGCCGCAAGGAAGTGGCGCAGGAGTCCGAGTTCTACGGCGCCATGGACGGTGCCTCCAAGTATGTACGCGGCGACGCCATCGCCGGCATCATCGTGACGGTGGTCAACATCGTCGGTGGGCTGGTGGTGGGGATGGTCCAGCACGACCTGGCCTTCGACGCCGCGCTGAAGAACTACACACTGTTGGCCATCGGTGACGGCCTGGTGGCGCAGATTCCCTCGCTGATCATCTCGACGGCCGCCGGTGTGGTGGTCTCGCGCGTGGCCAACGACCAGGACGTGGGTGGCCAACTGATCAACCAGCTCTTCGCCAAGCCCGAAGTGCTCTATATCACCGCCGTGATCATCGGCGGCATGGGCCTGATCCCGGGCATGCCGCACATCGCCTTCCTGTTGCTGGCCGCTGCCATGGGGGGGGGTGCCTATGCCATCAGCAAGCGCGTCGAAAAAACCAAGGCCGAGAGCGCTGCCGCCACGCCGCAAACGGCTGCCGCCGCCGCCGCGCCTGCCGAAGGCGAAGAGGCCAGCTGGAACGACGTCATGCCAGTCGACACCCTGGGTCTGGAAGTGGGCTACCGCCTCATTCCGCTGGTGGACAAGGGGCAGGGCGGCGAACTGCTCAAGCGCATCAAGGGTATCCGCAAGAAGTTTGCCCAGGAGGTCGGCTTCCTGTCGCCGCCCATCCATATCCGCGACAACCTGGAATTGAAACCCTCGGCCTACCGTATTACCCTCAAAGGAGTGGAAGTGGGCAATGGCGAGGCACATGCCGGCCAGTACCTGGCGATCAATCCGGGCATGGTGACCGGCCCCTTGCCGGGCATGATGACCTCCGATCCGGCCTTCGGCCTGCCGGCGGTCTGGATCGACAACAGCCTGCGCGAACAGGCCTCGACCATGGGCTATACCGTGGTCGACGCCGGTACCGTGGTCGCCACCCACCTGAACCATCTGATCACCACCCATGCGGCCGAGCTGCTGGGCCGCCAGGAAGTGCAGAGCCTGCTGGATCACCTGGCCAAGGAAGCGCCCAAGCTGGTGGAGGACCTGGTGCCCAAGATGTTGCCGTTGGGTACCTTGCAGAAAGTGTTGCAGAACCTGCTCACCGAAGGCGTGCACATTCGCGACATGCGCACTATCATCGAAACCTTGGCCGAGCATGCCGCGCGCATCCAGGACCCGACCGATCTCACGGCCATCGTCCGCATTGCGCTGGGTCGGGCCATCGTGCAGCAGATCTTCCCGGGCGAGAGCGAGTTGCCGGTCATGGCACTGGACTCCAAGCTCGAACGCCTGCTCATGCAGGCGCTGCAAGCCAGCGGCGACACCGGCGGCATCGAGCCGGGTCTGGCCGATTCGCTGGTGCAGCAGACCGAAATGGCGGCGCAGCGCCAGGAGCAACTGGGGTATTCGCCGGTGCTGTTGGTGGGAGCACCGCTGCGTACCTTGATGGCGCGTTTCCTGCGTCGGGCCATGCCGCAGTTGCGCGTGTTGTCGCACGCTGAAGTACCAGAGTCGAAAACGATTAAAGTTACCAGCCTAGTTGGAGGGCAAGCATGAACGTCAAGAAATTTATCGCCAACTCTTCTCGCGAGGCCTGGCGTCAGGTTCGCGAGGCGCTTGGTCCGGATGCCGTCATTCTCTCCAACCGCAATATTCCCGACGGGGTGGAGATCCTGGCCATGGCCAACGAGGACATGACCACCCTGGTGGCGCCCACTGGCGCTCGCGAAGGTGGTGCCCGGGTGCAGGCAGCTTCGCTGCAGCAGCAATCCGGCCTGCCGCCGGCGCAGCAGCCCAAGCGCCCGGCATTGCTGTCCTCGCCGCTGGCGCAGCAGCAGCCGGCGCGCGCCACGCGTGTCGAGCAGGCTCCCCTGCTGGATCAGCCAGCACAAGGCCGGGCGCCCGCTCGCGCAGCAGAAGCCGCACCCAACTCGGACGCCCGGGTCTGGCGCAGCCGCCGTGCCGGCAGTGCCGCCGCCCAGCCGCCTGCGGCCGAGGCCGGCGATGCTGCCGACCAGGATCAACGTCCGCGTTCGGCGCTGCCTGAGTTCGATGGCAAGGACTACGACGAGATCCTGTCCGAAGTCATGAGCGAGATCCGCTCCATGCGCGGCGTGCTGGAAACCCAGCTGGCCGAGATTTCCTGGGGTGGCGCGCAAAAGCGCGAGCCGCTCAAGGGCATCGTCCTGAAGGAAATGCTGGCCGCCGGCTTCTCGGCCAGCCTGTCGCGCCTGATCACCGAAAACCTGCCATCCACCTCCAAGTCCCAGGACATCATGTTCTGGGTCAAGTCGGTACTGGCGCGCAATCTCAATACCCTGGCCAACGAGAACGAACTGCTGGAAAACGGCGGCGTCTTCGCCCTGGTCGGCCCCACCGGCGTGGGCAAGACCACCACCACCGCCAAACTGGCGGCGCGCTGCGTGATGCGCCATGGTTCAGGCAAGCTGGCCTTGATCACCACCGACGGTTACCGTATCGGCGGCTACGAACAGCTGCGCATCTACGGCAAGATCCTGGGCGTGATGGTGCACTCGGTCAAGGATGAGGCCGACCTGCGCATCGCCCTGGAAGAACTCAAGGGCAAGCACACCGTGCTCATCGATACCGCAGGGGTGGGGCAGCGCGACCAGATGGTGGCCGAGCAGGACGCCATGTTGGCCGGCGCCGGCGTGGACATCAAACGCCTGCTGTGCCTGAACGCCACTGCCACCGGCGGCACCCTCAACGAAGTGGTGCATGCCTACTCCAGTTCCGGGCTGGCCGGCTGCATCATCACCAAGCTCGACGAGGCCGCTACCATCGGCAACGTGCTCGACGTGGTGATCCGCCACAAGCTCAACCTGCACTACGTGGCCAATGGCCAGCGTGTGCCCGAAGACCTGCACGTGGCCAACAAGCTTTACCTCGCCGACCGCGCTTTCAAGCAGAAACGCGAGACCGCCCCTTTTGAATTCCAGGAAGGCGAGCTGCCCGGCGTGATCGGCCCCACCGCGATGTCCATGAACGACAAAGGTTTGCGTGAGGTGAGCTTTGGCTAGTTACGATATCGACCAGGCGGCCGGACTGCGCAGGATGCTGGAGCGCCCTGTGCCCAGGCTGTTCACTTTCTTCTCGGTGCTGGGTGAGGAAGAGAAGAGTGCCATGCTCATCAATATTGCAGCGTCCCTGTCGCAGACCAAGCACAATGTGCTGGTCGTCGATGGTGACGTCGCCACGACCGGCCTG
Source organism: Herbaspirillum sp. AP02 (assembly GCF_015767275.1). Classification (GTDB taxonomy): domain Bacteria; phylum Pseudomonadota; class Gammaproteobacteria; order Burkholderiales; family Burkholderiaceae_D; genus Herbaspirillum. The sequence continues at coordinate 694,622 of NZ_JADWMY010000001.1, read as the reverse complement.
TTGACCCGCATCGGCCTGCGCCACGATGTCGCCACGCTGCAGGAAGTGGCGCGCATGGAGCGCCCGCTGCGCGAGGCCACCCGTATGCTGCCCGAAGGCTTCGCCATGGCCCGCATTGCCCGCCGCAACGTGCCGCTTGCCAGCGATCCGCAGGCCGGGCGCCTGGCAGAGATTTTCGATAGCCTGATCGAGCAGGCCGAAATCACCCTCGTCAACGGCGTGCTGGCCAGCGATCAGTCGCTGCCGGTACCAACCATGGAAATGGGCGAGATCGTGATCCAGGTGTCGACCACGGCCTCTTCGATCAAGGCGGCCTATGTGTTGTTGAAGAGCCTGAGCGACCGCATCGGCCGACGTCCCTTCAGCCTGATCGTCAATGACGCCACCGAAGCCGAGGCGCGCACCGTCTACGCCAACATGGCCCAGGCCGCCAGCCGCTATCTGGCGGCGCAGTTGAATTTCCTCGGCGCCATCCCGGCCGATGACCATATTCGCCGCGCCACTGGTCAGGGGCGGGCAGTGATGGATGTGTTTCCCTTTGCCGGAGCGGCGCTGGCTTTCCAGCGCCTGTCCAAGCAATTCACGGCGGCCGATACGGCCCGCAGCACTTACGGAATGGCAACCGATGGTGCAAGCCTGGGAGTGTGACGTGCATGTATAACGTCAAGGGAAAAAAGGGCAAGAACGACGTGCTGGAGCAGCATGCGCCGCTGGTCAAGAAACTGGCGCATCAGCTCAAGGCCAAATTGCCCCCTAGCGTAGAGGTGGACGACCTGATCCAGGCCGGCATGATGGGCTTGCTTGATGCCGTCAACCGCTACGAAGAGACCCATGGCGCGCAGTTCGAGACCTATGCCGTGCAACGTATCCGTGGCGCCATGCTGGACGAGCTGCGCAGCAGCGATTGGCTGCCGCGCAGCATCCGGCAGAATGCCCGCAAGGTGGACGAGGCCATGCAGGCCCTGCTGCAGCAGCTGGGCAGGCCGCCGCAGGAGACCGAGGTGGCGCAGCACCTGAAGATCAGTCTGACCGAATACCAGTCGCTGCTCAGCGAATGCGGTGGCCACCAGTTGATCTACTACGAGGATTTCCACGACGCCGAGGGTGGGCACGAACATTTCCTGGACCGTTACCAGACCGCCGGCTCCGAGGACGACCCGCTGCAGAACCTGATCAATGGCGGCTTCCGCGAAGCGGTGGTGGACTCCATCAAGGCCTTGCCCGAACGGGAGCAGATCCTGATGGCCCTGTATTACGAACAGGAAATGAACCTGAAGGAAATCGGCGCGGTCATGGGCGTGTCCGAGTCCCGCGTGTGCCAGCTGCACAGCCAGGCGATCTCGCGTATGCGCTCCTATCTGCGGGAGCATTCGTGGAGCGGGGTGGCCTGAGAGGCAATGGGTGCCGGGCGCAGGCTCCGGTGTTCGTCAACGGCTCCTTGGGGAGCCGTTTTCAATTCCATCGATAAAAGCGATCAATTTAAGCATGGAGAGTGAAGTGAATAAGCTCACATCGATGGCTCTCCTCCCAAAAAGACAAGACCCCGATGCGTTGCAGTCGGGGTCTTTCGATTTGCGCTCGCGGCGCGGGGCTTGAATCGGCGGGGAGGTGACGATCAGACCACGCCCAACCTGCGGCCGGAAGATTTGATGCTGTTCTGGCCATCCGGCCCATAGAAGTTGCCGGTGCCGGTCTTGCCTTGCAGGATGGTCAATGCACTCTGGTTGATCGAGAGCTTCTTGCCGATCAGCAAGCCATTGACGCGATTGAGTTCCTTCGCATCCTGGGCCAGTTCGAACAGGCCGGCCCAGACATCCTTGTCGGTGTCGCTTCCGTGTTCGTTCATCCATTGCTGCATGCCGGCTTCGTCTTCGCTATAACCCAGGCTGCCCAGCAGGCTGTGGCGATTGCCGGCCAGCGTGGCCATGTCGGAAACGATGGTGGCTTTTTCGGAAATGATGTCGGTCAGGCCTTCGGCGGTGGCTTCAGCCAGCAGGGCCTGTTCCTGGTTCAGTTTTTCCACCAGGCGGGATAGGGCAGCGTGTTCCAGAGGCAGGTTGCTGGCCGGATTCATGCGGATAATCCTGTGCGAAGGCAAAGATGATCAGGCCGGACGGGCGCTGATCAGGGTCTTGACGGTGTCGATCAGGCCATTGGCCACTTTTTCCGGATCGATCTGGAACGTGCCGTTGGCGATGGCAGCCTTGATTTCCGCCACTTTCTTGGCATCGAAACTGCCGCTGTTGCTGTTGACCTTGGTTTCCAGCGACTGATAGGTGCTGGACAGACGCACGCTATCGGAAGTGGCTGCAGTGGCCGCCGCACCATTGCCGGCAGCAGCACCGGCGGGGGTGTTGTTGCGAGGCTGGGCCTGGGTCTGCTCGGTGTTGAGGGCAGCGGATTTGAGGGCGTCGTTAACGTTCACGGCAGTTATCCTTGTAGGGTGGGGGCGCATTGCACCCGCCTGTCGTATGGATTATCGACCAATTCTCCGCAAACTTTAACATCCGGGACGTCAAAAAGAAGAAATGGGAGAAATTTTCTTCACATGTCTGACGCAGAGCTGCAGATTCAGATCCGTCAGTCGTTTCATCAGCCCTTTATTCAGGCTTGCCCTATATCAATAGTTGATTTCCAGAATCCCGCCGGCCTTGGCGATCCCGCTGACCACTTGCCCGGCCGCGGTCCGTGCTTGCGCCATCTGTCCCTCGTTGGCATTGGTCATGGCACGCGCCTCGGTAGAAATCTGGAAGCCCGGCCCGATCGAGACGACCCGTACCGACTGACCCTGTTGCACGACCCGTTGGTTGCGGATGGCGTCCATGCGCAATGGCATGCCGGCGCGCAGGGACATGTTGGCTACCCGGCCGACGACCTGTGCTTCTTCGGTGATCACGCCACTGGGCAGGCTGGACATGTCGCCGCGGATGCGGGTGATGTCGCTGGCGCTGATGGTCTGGCCCTGGGCCAGCGGGACGGCCGCCACCAGGTAGTCGGAAATCACCTGGACATTGGCGCGCAGATAGATCGTCCAGGGGGAGGGCGCTACGCACTTGATGCCCACCGTAGTACGGCCCCACAGGCGACCACCATTCGGCATGAAGGCTTGCGGCTCCAGGCAGGAGGCCAGTGTCAGTCGCGGGTCGGCGGGATCGATGGTGACCGTGACGCTACCCGGCAGGCCTGAAGTCTGGCTTGCCAGAAACTGCTCGGCCACCTGTTGCAGGACTTGCAAGTTCTGCTTTTGCGGGCTGTCAGGAGTGTTTTGTGCGGCGACTGGCGACATCGTCGTCAATGCGCCGGCCAGCAAGGCCAGGGCGGCGACGGCGCGGCGCAGCGTACGAAGAATGCAGAGGGGATGTTTCATTTTGTGCAACTTGCCTGCAACAGGTATTGGCGAATCTTGGCAGCAATGTTACGTCGCGCGCGCGACGTCAAAAGGGCAAACAGGGGAGGCTTTTATCTCTTTATCGCCCCTTAGAGTCCCGGGTGGAAACGTATGATCAAGCCTACGTAATTCCATCATCGGCGTAGTGTGCGACCGTCCCCGGCAGGGCGGCAGCGGCGCCGGTATTTCCGGAGGACCCGATGGTCTCTAAGCTCGACGATTTCTTCCGTTTCAACGAGATGGCACTGAACCTGCGGGCGCAGCGCCAGCAGGTGCTGGCGTCCAACATCGCCAACGCGGATACGCCCAACTACAAGGCAAGGGACGTCAATTTTGCCGATGCGCTGAAAAATGCCCTCGACAACAAGGGTAGCGCCATCCCGCCGCTGCAACTGGCGCGCACCGCCGACTCGCACGTGGCCGGCACGGCGCCCGACAACGGCCCCGGCAGCATCGGCGGCTCGCCCCTGCAATACCGCACCGTGACCCAGGGCAGCGTGGACGGCAACACCGTCGACCTGGATGTGGAACGCAATGAATTCGTCGACAACGGCATCCGCTACGAAGCCGGCGTCACCGCCGTGAACGGCCAGATCAAGGCCATGATTAACGCCATCCAACCGGGTTGATAAACCATGTCCCTTTCCAACATCTTCAACGTTGCCGGTTCGGCCATGAGTGCGCAGGCCCAGCGCCTCAATGCCACCGCCAGCAATATCGCCAACGCCGATAGCGCCACCGGCCCGGATGGTCGGCCCTACCGGGCCAAACAGGTGGTCTTCGAGACCATTCCCGTGGGTGATGTGAAGGATAGCGGCGTGAAAGTGGCTGCCGTGGTCGAAGACCAGGCGCCGCCCAAGCTGGTCTATGACCCCAAGCATCCCATGGCCGATGGCAATGGTTATGTCGCCATGCCCAACGTCAACCCGGTCGAGGAAATGGTCAACATGATCTCGGCTTCCCGCTCTTACCAGACCAATGTGGAAACGATGAATACGGCCAAGGCCATGCTCGTCAAGACCCTTACCATCGGACAATAGGAAAATAGGACCTGAATCATGGCAATCGTCTCCAATGACCTGCTCACCGCAATGAATGGCACGAGCAGCAGCTCGTCCACCACCACCAGTTCGTCGAGCCTGAACGATAACAGCCCGGATGCGATCCAGAATCGCTTCCTGGCGCTGTTGATCGCGCAGATGAAGAACCAGGATCCCAGCAACCCGATGGACAACTCGCAGATGACCACGCAGATGGCCCAGCTGTCGACCGTCTCCGGCATCAGTCAGTTGAACAGTACGCTCAGCACCCTGATGGGCAATCTCAATTCGTCGCAGGCGCTGTCCACGGCCAGCATGATCGGCCACAGCGTGCTGGCACCGGGCAACAGCATCCAGTTGACCTCGGACACCACCAAGGACGCCAGCGGCAATGATGTCACCAGCCAGAAGGCAGTGTTCGGCGTGAACCTGCCCAGCACGGCTTCTTCGGTCATCGTCACCGTCAAGGACTCGACCGGTGCCGTGGTGCGCACCATGGACCTGGGCACCCAGGCCGCCGGTGCGGTTCCGGTGATCTGGGACGGCACCAACGACGCCGGCGGCAAGGCCGCCGACGGCAACTACACCTTCACCGCCACCGCGTCCAACAATGGCACGGCGGTCGCGGTAACGGCCCTGGCCTTCGGTACGGTGGCCAGCGTCTCGACTACGTCGGACGGCGTCAAGCTCAATGTCACCAACGTCGGCACCATCAAGTCGACCGACATCGTTCAAATTCTTTAATCGTTATTACCGACCACATTCGGAACAAGGGGATATCTCATGAGTTTTCAGCAAGGTCTGAGCGGACTGAACGGCGCAGCCAAGAGCCTGGACGTCATCGGTAATAACGTGGCCAATGCCAGCACGGTCGGTTTCAAGCAGTCGCAGACGCAGTTTGCCGACATGTACGCCAACTCGATGAACCGCTCCGGCAATTCGCCGGTGGGCATCGGCGTGACTGTGGCCAATGTGGCGCAGCAGTTCACCCAGGGCAATATCAGCTCCTCCAACAACCCGCTGGATATCGCCATCAATGGCGACGGTTTCTTCCAGATGTCGGCCAGCGCGTCCGATCTGTCGCCGATGTATGGCCGTAACGGCCAGTTCCAGCTGGACAAGAATGGCTACATCATCAACCCCAGCATGAACGGCGCCTTCCTCATGGGCTGGGCCGCCGGCGCGTCCGGTGGCGATCCGGTGCAGCTGCAGATCGATACCTCGTCGATCCCGGCCACCCCGACCACTTCGGTGTCCACCAAGGTCAACCTGGATTCGCGCCTGGCCGTGCCGACGGTCACGCCTTTCAACGCTGCCGATCCGAACAGCTACAACAACTCCACCGGCGTTACCCTGTATGACAGCCTGGGTAACCCGTACAGCATGCAGACTTACTACGTCAAGGCAGCACCGACCGGTACGCCGCCGACGACTACCTGGACCGTCTACGCCAAGATCGACAACACCACCCTGAACGACGGCGCCACCCCACCGGCCCCCGTTGCGCTGGGTACCATGACCTATGACTCGACCGGTACCCTGACCCAGATCAACGGTGCGGCGGTGACGGCCACCAGCGTCATGACCCTGACGGCCGCGCAACTGAACGACCCGAGCATTGTCAAGGGTGGTGGCAACTTCGCTGCGCCGATCAATTTCTCCTATGCCGGGTCGACCCAGACCGGTTCGGCCTTCGTGAACCTGGCGCAGAGCCAGAACGGCATGCCTCCGGGCACCCTGTCGAGCTTCTCCATCGACAAGGACGGCACCATCGTCGGTTCCTACAGCAACCAGCAAACCAAGAACCTGGGGACCGTGGTACTGGTGAACTTTGCCAATCCCAATGGTCTGCAGCCGCTGGGCAACAACCTGTATGCGGCTACCGGTGCGGCCGGCAGCCCGCTGGTGGGCAAGCCTTCCACCGGTACGTTCGGTAGCTTGCAGGCGCGCGCGGTGGAAGACTCCAACGTCGACCTGACTGCCGAACTGGTCAACATGATCGTGGCGCAGCGGGTCTACCAGGCCAACTCGCAGACCATCAAGGTGCAGGACACCGTGTTGCAGACCCTGGTCAGCCTGCGCTGATAAAGGCTTGATCGCGCGCCTTGCGGCGCGCATGCAGAAAGGTCGCCGGCGCCGCCGGCGGCCGGTTTCAACCGCTGGTGCCGGGGGATGGTGCCGCAAAAAAGGGGTTTTATGGATCGTCTGGTCTATACAGCGATGTCGGGGGCCAAGCACACGCTGGAGCAGCAAGCCACCGCCAGCAACAATCTGGCCAATGCCACGACCACGGGTTTTCGCGCCCAATTGAATACCTTCCGCTCGGCACCGGTGGTGGGCGATGGCCTGGCCACGCGTGCCTTCGTGGTGGATTCGACCGCGGGTAGCGACTTTTCGCAGGGACCGATCCAGGACACCGGACGCGCCCTGGACGTGGCCGTACAGGGGCGTGGCTGGATCGCGGTACAGACCGCCGATGGCGGCGAGGCCTATACCCGCAATGGCAGCTTCAAGATCAACGAGAACGGCATCCTGCAGACCCAGAATGGTCAGTCGGTGCAGGGCGATGGCGGTCCGATCACGATCCCGCCCGATACCACGGTGGCCATTGCCGCCGATGGCACGGTGTCGTCGATTCCGACCAACGGTATTCCCAATGCAGTCAATGTGCTGGGTCGTATCAAACTGGTCAATCCCGATGAAAAGAACATGAAACGCGGCGATGATGGCCTGTTCCGCACCATCACCGGTGCGGCCCAGCCCGACGCCAACGTGCGCCTGGCCAGCGGTGCCGTCGAAGGCAGCAACGTGAACGTGGTGGAAGCGATGGTCAACATGATCAACCTGTCGCGCCAGTTCGAGATGAACATGAAGGTGATCCAGACCGCCGAAAGCGATGCGACCAAGGCGACCCAGATTCTGTCCTTGTCCTGATAGCACACTAGCCCCTGCGCTGATTACCGGAGAAATAAATGATTCGTTCCCTGTGGATTTCCAAGACCGGCCTGGATGCGCAACAGACGCAACTGGACGTGATTTCCAACAACCTGGCCAACGTCAGCACCAACGGCTTCAAGCGTTCGCGCGCCGTGTTCGAAGACCTGCTGTACCAGACCGTGCGTCAACCCGGCGCCCAGTCCTCGCAACAGACGCAATTGCCCTCGGGCCTGCAGATCGGTACCGGCGTGCGTCCGGTCGCCACCGAACGCATCTTCACCCAGGGCAACGTCAACCAGACCAACAATGACAAGGACCTGGCGATCCAGGGCAACGGTTTCTTCCAGATCCTGCTGCCCGACGGTACCACCGCCTACACCCGCGATGGCGCCTTCCAGACCGACAGCCAGGGCCAGCTGGTGACCTCCAGCGGCTACACCCTGCAGCCGCCGATCACCATCCCGCTCAACACCACCAAACTCAGCGTGGGCCGTGACGGCACGGTCTCGATCATGCAGGCCGGTTCCACCGCCACCACCCAGATCGGTACCATCCAGGTCGCCACCTTCATCAATCCGGCTGGCCTGGAAAGCCGTGGCGAAAACCTGTACGTGGAAACCGCCGCCTCCGGCACGCCCAACCCCAATACCCCGGGTACCAACGGTGCCGGCGCCCTGTGGCAGGGCTATGTGGAAACCTCCAACGTGAACGTGGTGGAAGAGCTGGTCAACATGATCCAGACCCAGCGCGCCTACGAAATCAACAGCAAGGCCATCACCACTTCCGACCAGATGCTGGCCAAGCTGTCGCAACTGTAAGACCTGGCGGCGAGCCGGGGTGGCGTTATTGAACAAGGTAGTCGGCAGTAGAAAGAAGGACGAGGCAGATATGAAGAACTTGCTGAAATTGGTTTCCATCGCGGGCGTGTTGGCTGTCACCGGTTGTACCACCGTGCCCGACAGCATCGTGACGGGTCCCAAGACGGCGCGTCCGCAGCCGGCTTCCTATGCGCCAGCAACCTCGGGCGCGATCTTCCAGTCGGCGGTCTACCGTCCGTTGCTGGAAGACCGCCGCGCGCGTCTGGTGGGTGACACCATCACCATCGTCATCAACGAAAAGACCAGTGCCGGCAAGTCGGCCGGCAGCTCGGCCAGCAAGACCGGCGCGGTGGCTTCACCGGCACCGACCATCTTCGGCACCTCGATCAAGGAACTGTCGGCCTCCGGTAGCTCCTCGGCCAAGTTCGAAGACAAGGGCGCCACCAATTCCAGCAATACCTTCACCGGTACCATCGGTGTGACGGTGGTGGAGGTCCTGCCCAACGGCAATCTGGTGGTCTCCGGCGAAAAGCAGGTAGCACTGGACAAGGGCGTGGAGTACGTACGCTTCTCCGGCACCATCAGCCCGGACAACATCCAGACCGGCAATACCGTCTCGTCCACCCTGGTGGCCGATGCCAAGGTCGAATACCGCACCAATACCCGCGTAGACATGGCTGACTTCATGTCCTCGCTGGGCCGATTCTTCTTCAGCGTTTCTCCTTTCTGATGTGGAGTAGTGCAATGACCCGGAAAGGATTTTTCGCGATGGATATCTTCCGATCAGGTGGCAGGCGGTTGGTCGCCGCCTGCGCTGCCGCCGCCACCGTGGCCGGCCTGTACCTGGGCATGGCGGCTCCGGCCCATGCTGAACGACTCAAGGACCTGGCCAGCATCCAGGGCGTGCGTCAGAACCAGTTGGTGGGTTACGGTCTGGTGGTCGGCCTGGATGGCAGTGGTGACCAGACCACCCAGACCCCCTTCACCGTGCAGAGCGTGATCAGCATGCTGCAGCAGCTGGGCGTGAATGTGCCGTCCGGTACCAGCAGCAACATGCAGTTGAAGAACGTGGCAGCGGCCATGGTGACGGCAAACCTGCCCGCCTTCGCGCAGCCGGGCCAGTTGATCGACGTGACCGTGTCGTCCATCGGCAATGCCAAGAGCATCCGTGGCGGCACCTTGCTGATGGCGCCGCTCAAGGGTGCCGATGGTCAGATCTACGCCATCGCCCAGGGCAACATCGTGGTCGGTGGTGCCGGCGGCTCGGCGGCCGGCAGCAGCACCACCATCAACCAGCTGTCGGCTGGCCGCATTTCCGGTGGCGCCACGGTTGAACGCGCCGTGCCCAGCTCGCTGGGCGGCGGCGACTCGGTGGTGCTGGAATTGAATGACAACGATTTTTCCACCGCCAGCCGGGTGGTGGATGCGCTCAACAAGCGCTTTGGCAGCGATACCGCAGTGGCCCAGGATGGTCGCGTGATCCGGGTGCGCGCACCGATCTCCAGCGGTGACCGGGTGGCCTTCCTGGGGGCGCTGGAAAACGTCGACGTGACCCCCGGCAAGCTGGCCGCCAAGGTCATTCTCAATGCGCGTACCGGTTCGGTGGTCATGAACCAGAGCGTGATGCTCGATACCTGTGCGGTGTCGCATGGCAATCTCTCGGTGGTGATCCAGGCCGACAATGCCGTGAGCCAGCCCAATGCACTGGCGGGTGGTCAGACCGCTGGCGTGCAGAATGCGCAGGTCTCGATCAACAAGGAACCGGGTAAGGTGATGCTGTTGAAGGGCGGGGCCTCGCTGTCCGATGTGGTCAAGGCGCTCAATGCCATCGGTGCGACCCCCCAGGACTTGCTGGCGATCCTGCAGGCGATGAAGGCGGCAGGTTCCTTGCGCGCCGAACTCGAAGTGATCTAACGGTAGCGGGACGGCACGGCCGATTCCATTACAAACGCTCTCATCCAAGGTAACCCATGCTCAACAAGATCAACCCATCCAATCCGACCGAGAACTTGGCCGTCGATGCGAATGGGCTGAACGGCCTGCGCGAAGCCGCCCGGCAGAACTCGCCGGAAGCCATCAAGGGGGCGGCCAAGCAGTTCGAGGCGCTGTTCCTGAACATGGTGATGAAGAGCATGCGGGATGCCACTCCGCAGAATGGTCCCTTCGATAACGAGCAGACCAAGATGTTTACGTCCATGCTCGACCAGCAATTGAGCCAGAGCCTGGCTCAGCGCGGCGTCGGGCTGGCCGATGTACTGACCCGCCAGTTGTCGGCCTCGTTGCCCAAGAAGCTGCCGGATGCGCAGGACCTGGAAGGGGGGGCGACCCCGGGCGAGGAAGGTCTGCCCATGGGTATCCCGTTGGTCAAGGAAATGAGTGATGCCGACCGTGCCAAGTTCATCCAGAGTTTCGCCAGCCAGCAGCAGGCCGAGAGCACCGATCAGGATGGCCGCAACGGCAAGCAGCGTCGCAACTCCAACAAGCCGGCCCATGTGGAGGCCTTCCAGAACCGCCTGCAGGCTGACGCCGAGATCGCCAGCAAGATGACCGGCATCCCGGCCAAGTTCATGCTGGCCCAGGCGGCACTGGAGACCGGTTGGGGCAAGAAGGAAATCATCGCCCGCGACGGCAGTTCGGCCCACAATCTGTTCGGCATCAAGGCCACCGGCAACTGGACCGGCAAGGTGGTCGAGGCCACCACCATCGAATACATCAACGGCAAGCCGCAAAAGCGGGTGGAGAAATTCCGCGCGTATGATTCCTATGCGGATGCCTTCAAGGACTACGCCAACTTGCTGCGCAGCAATCCACGCTACGAGAAGGTATTGGCCAGCGCCCAGGATGCCCACGGGTTCGCCTACGGCCTGCAGCGCGCCGGCTATGCCACCGACCCGCACTACGCCGAGAAACTGTCGCGCATCATCCGCCAATCGCTCTCGGCATAAGTTTCTTGCCGGTCACGGTCTGGCCGGCGTCCGATTCCACGGTGGCAAGCTCATCGGTGCCGGTCGGAAACAAATTCGCGTGCAGCCGTCTAAAGTTTTGGTCAATCCTGCCGTTGACTTGGTTATTCCGCTAAAAGCTTTCAGGGACGACAACCTAGCATGGCAACTAACATCTTCAGTATCGGGCAATCCGCGTTGCAGGCGGCCATGGCGGCGCAGGCCACCACCAGCCACAACATCTCCAACGCCACCACGCCCGGCTACAACCGCCAGGAAGTCGTGCAAAGCTCGGCCGGCGGCATCAACTACGGCTATGGCTTTGTCGGCCAGGGTACTCAGGTCACCGAGATCAAGCGCGTCTACAACGACTTCCTGACCAAGCAGGCACTGGCCTCGCAGACCTCGGCCAGTTCGCTGGATGCGTACTACTCCGAGATCTCGCAGATCAACAACATGGTGGCCGACACCAAGGCTGGCCTGTCGCCGTCCTTGCAGGATTTCTTCGCAGCGATCCAGAACCTGGCCTCCAACCCGAATACCCAGGCTTCGCGCCAGTCGGTACTGTCGCAGGCGTCGACCCTGGTGGCACGGGTGACCAGCATCAACGATCAGCTCTCGGCCAGCAGCGCCAGTGTCAACAGCCAGATCACCTCGACCGTCACCTCCATCAATTCCTACGCGCAGCAACTGGCCCAGCTCAACAAGGCCATTGTCAACGCCATCGGTACCGGCGGTGGCCAGCAGCCCAATGACTTGCTGGACCAGCGCGACCAGTTGGTGGCGGAGCTCAACAAGTACGTCAAGATCACCACGGTGCCGCAGGATACCGGCGCGGTGAGCGTGTTCATCGGTACCGGCCAGGCGCTGGTGACCGGTGAAAACGTGACCCAACTGGCGGTGACCAATTCGCCCACCGATGTGTCGCGCCTGCAGATCGGCCAGGTCGGCACGGGCGGTACCACGACCACCATCCCAGATAGCTTCTTCTACGATGGTGGTAGCCTCGGTGGTCTGCTCAAGTACCGCAGCGAAACGCTGGACCCGACCCAGAACGCGCTGGGTCGCATCGCCATCGCCCTGGGTACCGCTTTCAACCAGCAGCAACAGCTGGGCCTGGACCAGAACGGCAATCCCGGCACCAACATGTTCAATGTCAGTTCGCCCAACCTGATCGGTTATCCGACCAATACCGGCACGACTGACCTGAAGGCGACCATTACCGATCCGTCGGCCTTGAGCACCAGCGACTACACGCTGACCTACGACGGTACCAATTACACCTTCACCCGCCTGTCGGACAATACCAAGACCGTCAAGGCGGCGACCGATTTCCCGGTGACGCTGGATGGCGTGACCTACTCGAATGGTGCGGCTGCGCCCGGTCCTTACGCGCCCGCCATCCCGAATGGCAATATCTACAAGATCCAGCCGACCGCCAACGGCGCGGCCGGTTTCTCGCTGGCACTGAACAATACCCAGCTGCTGGCCACGGCAGCGCCGATCGCGACCTCGATCAGCGCTACCAACAACGTCAACGCCAGCACCGCGGCCACCAATACCGGCAATGCCCTCATCTCCAGCACCTCGCTGGATTCGACCAAGTTCCAGCAGGGTTCGTCGGTGTCGTTCACTGCTTCGATGAGCGGAGGAACACCGTCGGTGTTGCAATTGACGAGCGCCTGGAGCGGTGCCACGCCAGTACCGGATGTGACCTATTCCAATCCGGATGGCACCGGTGGCACGGTCGCCGGCGGCACGGCATTCCCCTACCAGTCGGGCATGACCATCACCAGCGGTGGCGTGTCCTTCACGTTGACTGGCACGCCCAGCACGACGGGCACGGGTGACCAGTTCAACTTCGCCCCGGTGGCGGCCAACAAGGGCACGGCCACCATCAGCACCGGTTCGGTCACGCCGGCCTATCTGACCACCACCACGCCGCTGACCAAGCCGACCACGCTGGAATACGACGGCAATGCCACACCGCCGAACTTCAGCATTTCTCCGGCCGTCCCTGCCGGCGGTGGCACCATCACCCACAAGGATGGCACCACGACCGCGATCGGCGCTGGCGTCAGCGTCCTGCCCTACACGGCGGGCGATACCTACGAGATCAGCGGTGTCTCGTTCCAGATTTCCGGGCAGCCGTCCGATGGCGACCAGTTCACCATCGCGGCCAATACCAATGCCGCCTCGGACAATCGCAACATGCTGGCCATGGGCGCCCTGCAGACGGCCAAGACCATCAATGGCACCAACTTCCAGGGTTCGTACTCGCAGCTGGTCGCCACCATCGGCAACAAGACCAACGAGATCAACGTCACCAACACCGCCGAGAAGGCAAGGCTGACCGCGATCCAGACCCAGCAGCAGTCCGAGTCCGGGGTCAACCAGGATGAGGAACTGGCGCAGATGATTCGCAACCAGCAGCAATACCAGGCTGCCGCCAAGATCATCCAGGCCGCCAGTGACATGATCAACGTGCTGCTCACCCTGGGCGGTTGAACAGTTAGATAGAGGAAGACGATATGCGTATTAGCACCCAGATGCTCTATCAATCGAGCAACAACGATCTGACCACCATGCAGAGCCAGATCCTGAAGCTGTCGCAGCAGGTAACGGCGCAGCAAAAGGTCTTGCTGCCGTCGGACGATCCGGTGGCTGCCGCTCGCGCCCTGGACATGACCCAGACGGCTGCCCTGAACGAGCAGTACAAGACCAATCGGCAGAATGCCAACAGCGCCCTGTCCAGCGTGCAAGGTACCCTGGACAGCCTGACCAACATGCTGACCAAGCTGAAGTCCAATGTGATTGCAGCCGGCAATGCCTCCTACTCCAACGCCGAACGCAGCAACATGGCCACCGAGATCAAGGGCAACCTGAATGAAGTGTTGGGCTATGCCAATGCCCAGGACGGGCAGGGCAACTACATCTTCGCCGGCTTCAAGAGCACGACCCAGCCGTTCACCCTTGATGGCAGCGGCGGCGTGACCTACAACGGTGACCAGGGTGCCATGACGCTGCAGGTCGATTCGACCCGTCAGATGGACATCAGCGCCTCCGGTCAGGCGATCTTCCAGGGGGGTGGTCAGGATATCTTCAAGACCATGACCAACATGATCAATACGCTGTCGGTGCCGGTGACCGAGGCGGCCAACAAGGCCGATGACATCGCGGCCGATAACTTTGAATATCCGACTACGGGGCAGTTTCCAATCAAGGACTACAAGACGGCCCAGGCCACTCTGGATGGCATGAAGCCCGACGATCCGCTGTATCAGACCCAATTCACCGCCACCGCCGCCGCCAAGCTCAAGGCGGACGCCGCCGAGGCCGCCCGTACGCCGGTACCGGGTAGCCAGGCCGCACTGAACCGCAACCTGGCCGCCTTCAATACCCAGATCGATTCCATTTCCAGCGGCGTGTCGACTGCCAAGGCCTCCATTGGCGCGCGCCAGAACGAACTGGACAACCTCGATGCGGCCGGTGAGGTCAACAAGGAAAACTACACCCAGACCATCAACAACCTGCTGGGCCGCAACCTGTCCGACACCAGCGAATTGATCAGCGACCTGACGCTCAAGCAGACCTACCTGTCGGCAGCGCAGAAGGTCTTCGTCACCACCAGTGGTCTGACCCTGCTGAACTATCTGAAGTAAGTCCTGGCGCGACCGTCTGCTTTCGGCAGCGGTCGCCAGACAAAAGAAAGGCGAACCCGCGGGTTCGCCTTTTTGCTTTGGATGTGCGCTTGCTACTGCGCTGCCGGCATGGCGGGTGGAGTCGCCCGGGCATCGCCGCCCAGTGCCTGGTACAGCGTCATCTGGTTCTTGAGCTGGTTCAGCCGGGTCTGGGCCAGGGAGGTCTCGGCGGTACGTCGTTTGTCCTGCTGATCCAGCCAGGCCTGCAAGGTGACCGAACCGGCGCGGTAACGCAGTTCGAACAGTCGCTCGGCGGCCTGTGCCACTTCCAGGTTACGTACCAGCAGGGCCTGCTGGTTGGCATATTGCTGGCGTGCCGCGAGGGCATTTTCGACATCGCTGAAGGCCGAATACAGGGTCTGGCGGAAGTTGGTGACGGCGCTGTCATAGTCGGCCTGCGAGACGCCGACCTTGAGCTTCATCTGCGTCTGCTGCAGGAAGGGCAGGGTCAGTTGGGCGCCCAGCGTAGCGATCGGATTCTGTACCAGACGCAGCAGGGCGTCACTGCTGGTGCCAAGCGTGCCGGTGAGGTTCAATTGCGGATAGAAGCCCAGTCGTGTGAGGTCCACATTGGCCAGCGCGCTGCGCAGGCGCAGCTCGGCCGCGCGCAGGTCCGGTCGGCGCCCTAGCAGGTCGGCCGGCAGGCCGGCTTCAAGCGCTGGCAGTGGCTGCTCAGGCAGGCTGGGCGGTAGCGTGAAGGCCTGGTCCGGCGGGCTGTCGAAAAGAATCGCCAGGGCGTTGTCGTTTTCCACCCGCTGCCGTATCAGGTCGGTATAGCTGGACTGCTGGCTCAGCAGGTTCTGCTGCGCCGTCAGCACTTCCAGCGAAGAGACGGCGCCGGCACCGTATTGCGTGTTGACCAGTTCCAGCGTCTTGCGGGCGTAATCGATGCTCTGCTCGGCGGTGCGGATGCGCTGGTTCAGGAAGGCGCCGGTCCAGTAGAGGTTGGCGGTGGTGCCGACCATGGTCAGCGCGGTGGAAGCGCGATCCTGCTCGGTCGCCAGGGCTTCCCAGCGGGCCGCGTCATAGTTGGCGCCCAGGCGGCCCCAGAGATCCACTTCATAAGACAGGGTGATCGAATTCTGGCTTTGGCGCGTGGTCGAGCGGTTGTTGCCGCTCAGGGGCTTGCTGGCGCTGCTGCCGAGCTGCCCGCCGAGCGCCGGGACGAAGGCATCGTCAGCCAGGCCGGCCAACAGTTGGGCGCGTCGTACCTTGATGGTGGCGGCAGCCAGATTATTGTTCTTGCGCAGGACTTCATCGATCAGGCGCGTCAGTTCGGCGTCGCCGAAACCTTGCCACCAGCGCTGGGCATCGACCGTGCCGGCCGCAGGCGCCTGTTGCCAGGCCGGCGGCGCCTGGGTCACCGGCGGCGCGTAGGGTGTGCGCGTCAGGGAACTGCAGCCGCCCAGCAGGGCCAGTGCCAGCAGCAGGGGAAGACGGGAGAGAAGAGGCTTGGACATGGCTATGGAATCATTCGCGTGCAAGGGCGTCCACCGGGTTCAGGCGCGCCGCATTGCGGGCCGGGAGGAAGCCGAACACCACGCCGATCAGGGTGGAACAGGCAAAGGCGCTGACGATGGAGGCGGTGGAATAGATCATCCGGAAGCTGCTGACGAAGTGCGCGAAGATCGCGCCGAAGGATAGCGCCAGCAACACCCCCAGCAGCCCGCCGGCCAGGCAGACCAGTACCGCCTCGATCAGGAACTGCTGCATGATGTCGCTCTGGCGCGCGCCCACTGCCATGCGCACCCCGATCTCGCGGGTGCGCTCGGTGACCGACACCAGCATGATGTTCATCACGCCGATGCCGCCCACCACCAGTGAGATCAGCGCGATCATCGACACCAGCAGGGTCAGGGTGGCGGTGGCCTTCTCGATGGTCTGGCGGATGCTGTCGGTATTGAAGATGTAGAAGTCCTTGATGCGGTGACGCAGGGTCATCAGCCGCGTGATGCCTTCTTCGGCAGCGGCGCTGGGAATGTTGTCGCTGACCCGCACGGTGATGCCGCTGAGATAGCGTTGACCGATCACGCGACTCATCGCCGTGGTGTAGGGAACCCAGACATTGAGGGCGCTGTTGTTGCCGAAACCGTTCTCGCGCTTTTGCGTCACGCCGATCACCCGGCATGGGACGCTGCCCAGGAAGATCACTTCACCCAGGGCACTGCCACCGTTGGGGAAGAGCTTCTTGTAGGTGTTGGCGTCGATCACCACTTCCTGCGCATAGCGGCGGATGCTCTCGTCATTGAAGACCATGCCCTGCGCCATCTTCAGGCCGCGCACCCGGAAATACTGCTCGCCCACGCCATTGATGGTGGCGGTGACCGAGATGTTGCCGTAGCGCGCCGAGGAGGCCGCGGCCACGCTCGGGGTGACGCTGTCGACGAAGTTCTGTTCGGCCAGGGCGGCGGCATCGGCGGGGGTGAGGGTGCGGATGGCAGCGGACTTCATGTCGCCGAAGTCGGTGCCGGGGAAGATGTCGATGGTATTGGTCCCCATGGAACTGATGTCGGACAGGATCTGCTCCCGCGAGCCGCTGCCCAGCGCCACCACCGAGACCACCGAGGCAATGCCGATGATGATGCCCAGCATGGTCAGGAAGCTGCGCAGGCGGTGTGCATTCATGGCCAGCAGCGACATGCGCAGCGCCTCGTTGAGCCGGTCCAGCGTGGCGCGCCAGGCCCGAGCATGCTGCTGGCGCTCATTGCGCTGGCGGCGCGGTTTGTGGCTGCCTTGCTCGGTGCTGGCGTCGATACTGACGCCGCTCTCTGCATCGGTGGCTGCGGGCATGTTGCGGCGGTCGGCGATGATCACGCCATCCTTGATCTCGATGATGCGCTGGGCATTGCTGGCCACCTGCATGTCGTGGGTGACGATGATGATGGTGTGGCCTTCCGCGTGCAGCTCCTTGAGGATGTTCATCACCTCGTGGCCGCTATGGCTGTCCAGGGCGCCGGTGGGTTCGTCGGCCAGGATGACGTCGCCGCCGTTCATCAGCGCGCGGGCGATGGATACCCGCTGCTGCTGGCCGCCCGACAATTGCCCGGGCTTGTGGTGGCTACGTTCGGCCAGGCCCAGGCGGGCCAGCAGTTGCGCGGCGCGCTGGCGTCGTTGCGTCGGGTCCTGGCCGGCATAGACCGAGGGCACCTCGACGTTGGAGGTGGCGTCCAGGTCCGAGAGCAGGTGGTAGCGCTGGAAGATGAAGCCGAAATGCTCGCGCCGCAATTGCGCCAGTTCGTCGGCGTCGAGCTTGCCGGTTTCGCGCCCGGCCACCAGGTAGCTGCCGGCGCTGGGCTTGTCCAGGCAGCCGAGGATGTTCATCAGGGTCGACTTGCCCGAGCCGGAGGCGCCGACGATGGCCACCAGCTCACCGGCCTCGATATCGAGGTTGATGTCGTTGAGCACGGTGATGCTGTCGTCACCGGCCGGAAAATCGCGGCGCAGGCCGCGCAGTTGCAGCAGGGCAGTGGTCATGGTGGCCTTACATGCGCGGCGGTGGGCCGCGCCGCTCGCTGCTGCTGTCAGTGGCACCGGCCACGGCAGTGCCGGTCACGACACGCTCACCGGCCTTGAGACCTTCGGTGATCTGCACCTGGGCATTGGTATTGATGCCGATCTTGACCCGCCGATCGTGCGCCTGGCCCTGGTCGTCGAGCACCCGCACCAGATAGCTGCCCTGCGCATCCTTCTCGCCCAGCGCGGTCGAAGGCACGACCAGGGCGTTCTTCGCTTCGGAGAGCACGATGTTGACCTGGGTGGTCATCGAGATGCGCAACTTGCCTTCCGGATTGGGGACATCCAGCAGGCCGTTGTAGTAGATCGCCGTAGAGCTGGCACTGGTGCTGCTGGAGCTGAGACTGCTGGTGGAGGTGTCGTCCTGCAGGATGGAATCCGGCGCCGGTTCGATGGCACGCAGGGTGGTGCGGTAGCGATGGTCGGGGTCGCCCAGGATGGTGAAGAAGACCGGCAGGCCGGGCTTGACACGGACCACGTCGGCTTCGGAGATTTGCGCCTTGACGGTCACCGTATCCATGCGCGCCACCTTGATGATGGTCGGCGTGGACTGGTTGGCGTTCACGGTCTGGCCTTCCTGCGCCACCACTGCCACCACCTGGCCGTCGATGGGCGCGGTGATGCGGGTGTAGCCCAGATTGACGCGGGCGGTATCGACCTTGATCGCGCCGTCCTTGATCTGTGCCTGCAGGCCGGCGATGTCGGCACGGGTGGCGTTGAGGGTGGCTTCGGCGGTCTCGAAGTTCTCGCGTGAGCTGGCGTCGCCGGCCAGCATCATTTTCTGGCGCTCGTAGGCCAGTTGCGCCTGTTTCAGGGAGGCCTCCTTGGAGCGCAACTGCGCCTGCAGGCTCTGCAGCGAGAATTCGCTGCTGGCCAGGGTATTGGCCTGGGTCAGCGAATCGATCTCGGCCACCAGTTGCCCCTTCTTGACGCGCTCGCCCAGCACCACCTTGAGCGACTTGATCTGGCCCGAGACCTGCGCACCGACACTGACCTGCTTGTAGGCCTTGACGGTGCCGCTGGCCAGTACCACGTCCTGGATGTCGGTCACGGTAGCGGTCGCGCTCAGGTACGTGGGCGGCGGCGGTGGCGTGAGCATGCGATTAATGATGTAGCCTCCCGCCAGCAGGATGGCGAGACCGATGATGATGATCTTGGGACGGCGAAGGGTGGCAATATTCATGCGAAAAATGGACGCGCTTTGGTCAGTTCCGGGCAGCCGCCAGTGTGAAGCAAGGCTGGTCGCCGGATCGTCAGAAGAAGTAAATGTGGAGCCATCGCACGCAGGCGAAAATCCCACGGGAGCCAACATCGCCTGCTCACGGTCTGGGCAACGCATTGACCGGCGGCACGCTGCCCAGCAGCCGCACCATCTCGATGCCATCCGAGAGAAAACGTTGCAGGGGAGTTAGCATGTAGGGCAGGGCAAAGGCGATGAGGATGAAGCCGGACAGCATGGTAATCGAAAAACCGATCCCGAACAGGTTGAGTTGGGGGGCCGCGCGGGTCAGGATGCCCAGTGCGAAGTTGGTGATCAGCAGCGCGATCAGCAGCGGCAACGACAACTGCACCCCCATGCTGAATATCTTGCTACCCCACAGGACGAGCTGGTGGAAACCCTCGGTGGTGATAGGCTGGCCCGTGATGGGTAGGGTATGGAAGCTTTCGGCCATCACCTGCAGCAACAGCAGATGCCCGTTCAGGCTGAGGAAGACCATGGTAGCCAACAGCGACAGCACCTGGCTGATGACGGCCGTACGGCCCTGACTCTGGGGATCGAAGAAGGCGGCGAAGGACAGGCCCATGGTGGAACTGGTCAGTTCGCCCGCGGCCTCGACGGCGGCAAACACCACCCGCATGGCAAGGCCCATGGACAGGCCGATGAGCAGCTGCTGCAGCAGGATCAGCAGGCCAGTCATCGACATCGGATCGATGGCCGGCGGCACCGGCACATCCGGCGCCAGTAGCGCGCCGATGGCGATGCCCAGCAAGACCTTCACCAGCATCGGCACGCTGGCACTGCCGAAGGGCGGTGCGATGGATAGCAGCCCGAGGATACGGGTGGTCGGCCAGATGAACATGGCGACCCAGGCGTAGAGTTGCTGGCTGGAGAAGGTGAGCATGAGTCAGGAGTCAGGAGCCGCCGGACACGTGGCCCGGCAAGCGCGCTACTGGACCATGGCAGGAATGCCGGCGAGCATGTTGTGCATATAGTCCAGGATGACGCTCAACATCCAAGGGCCGGCAATGATCATGGCCAGGAACACGCCCACCAGCTTGGGAATGAAGGCCAGGGTCTGTTCGTTGATCTGGGTAGCAGCCTGGAAGATGCTCACCAGGAGGCCGATGACCAGGGCCGTGAGCAGCATCGGGGCGGCGATCAGGAGGGTCACCTCGATGGCCTGACGGCCCATGGTCATGACGGTTTCGGGAGTCATCGTTGGTCCTTGCCTGCGGCTAATAGAAACTCTGGGCCAGGGACCCGATCAGCAACTGCCATCCATCCACCAGCACGAACAGCATCAGCTTGAACGGCAGCGAGACGATGGCTGGCGACATCATCATCATGCCCATCGACATCAGGATACTGGCCACCACCATGTCGATGATAAGGAAGGGGATGAAGATGGCAAAGCCGATCTGGAATGCCGTCTTCAGTTCGCTGGTCACGAAGGCTGGCACCAGCAGGCGCAGCGGCACGTCTTCCGGTCCTTGCAGGGCGGGGCCACGCGAGAGCTTGACGTACAGCGCCAGGTCGGACTGGCGGGTCTGCTTGAGCATGAATTCCTTGAGCGGCGCGGCACCCTTGTCGAGTGCCTCCATCATCTGGATCCGGTTTTCCGCGAAGGGCTGGTAGGCCTCGGTGTAGATGCGGTCGAATACCGGGCTCATGACGAAGAAGGTCAGGAACAGCGACAAGCCGATCAACACCTGGGTGGGCGGCGTCGATTGCGTACCGAGGGCCTGGCGCAGCAGCGACAGCACGATCACGATGCGGGTGAAGCAGGTCATCATCAGCAACGCCGCCGGGATGAACGACAGCGAGGTGAGCAGCAGCATGGTCTGGATCGGCAGCGAATAGTTCGTGCCACCGCCCGGAGCGGGCATGCTGTTCAATGCGGGGATGCCTTGCTGGGCCGAGGCTGCCAGCGGCAGACAGGCCAGTGCCAGCCACCAGTAGCGGCTGCGCAGCAGACTGGCGGCATGAGCGGCCAGGAGACGGAAGAGGCCTTGCGGCTTAGGTTGTGCTGCCATCATTACCCGGGCGGTTGCCGTTGCCGGCGCCGCCATTACGTTTGTCCATGGTGTGCTTGAGCCAGGTGGCGAAGGCTGGTGCCCCGGTCTGGCTGCTCTGCTGCGCCGTCAGTTCCTGGCGCGGCAGGGTGGCCAGGGCGTTCACGCGTCCCGGCGCCACGCCGACCACGATCCACTGTTCGCCGACTTCGATGACCATCACCCGTTCACGGCTGCCCACCGATACCCCACCGACCACCTTGGCGGCGGCATGACCACTCAGGTTCTGGCTCAGTCCGAAGCGCTTCAGGAGCCAGGCGATGCCCGCCATGACGGCCAGTACCGCCACCAGTCCGAACAGCATCGTGAAGATGCTGCCGCCGGACGAGGGCAGGGCGCTGCCAGTGACGGCGGGCACGGCTGTGAGGGGGGCGCTGGTTGCGTTCGCTGTGGTGGCGGTGGTGGTAGCGGCTGTACCAGCCACCGGTGCGTTGTCGGCCCAGGCCTGGGCGCCGATGATCAGGCTGCCGCCAATAAAGAGCAGGGCGGACACGAGGCCCGCCCGATACTGATGCTGATGCGGTCTGCCCGTCGCATGTGTTGCAGGCGGGACGCGGAATGCAGCTGAAATGCGTTTCATCAAACTCAAGCCATCCTGCCTAGCGGTTGAGCTTGCGGATGCGTTCGGCGGGCGTGATGATGTCGGTCAGGCGAATACCGAACTTGTCGTTCACCACCACCACTTCACCCTGGGCGATCAGGCAACCGTTGACCAGTACGTCCATCGGTTCGCCGGCCATGCCATCCAGTTCCACCACCGAACCCTGCGCCAGTTGCAGGAGGTTCTTGATGGCGATCTTGGTGCGACCCAGTTCCACGGTTAATTGCACCGGAATATCGAGGATGAAGTCGATATCGTTGGGGGTGTTGGTCTTGATGTCCTGGGCACTCAGATCCTTGAAGACGGTGGCAGCAGCCGGTGCGGCCGTGATGCCCTTCTCGTCTTCCATCTGACCTTTTTTCAGCGCTTCTTCGGCCTCGGTCTGCTCGGCCATGGCCGCGCCCCACGGATCGTCTTCCGCCGCGCCTGCGCCTGCTACGTTCTCATCAGCCATTACTAATCTCCTTGAAAGCTTTCCGGTGTTTCTTGATGGGTGATGGACAGCAGTTTTTCCACGCGCAAGGCGTATTGACCATTGAACTGGCCATAGCTGCATTCCATCACCGGCACGCCATCAACCTGCGCCTCGACGGTCTGGTTGGTCTGCAGCGGGATCACGTCACCCACCTGCATGTGGAGGAGGTCGGTAAAGTTGACGCGGGCGGTGCCAAAATTGACGATCAGTTCGACCTCGGCGGTCTGGATCTGCTGCTTCATCAGGCGGATCCAGCGCTTGTCCACTTCCAGTGCCTCACCCTGCATGCTGCTGGTGAGGCGATCCCGCACGGGCTCGATCATCGAGTAGGGCGTGCAGATATGGATTTCACCCGACACCGGTCCCAGTTCAATGGTGAAGGTGGTCGAGACCACCACTTCGTTGGGGGTTGCGATGTTGGCGAACTGGGTGTTCATTTCCGAGCGGATGAACTCGAATTCGATGGGATAGATCGGCTCCCACGACTTGGAGTACGTCTCGAAGGTGATTTCCAGCACACGCATGATGATGCGCTGCTCGGTGGGCGTGAATTCACGACCTTCGATGCGGGTGTGGAAGCGGCCATCCCCGCCGAACATGTTGTCCACCAGCATGAACACGAACTGCGGGTCGAACACCACCAGCCCGATACCGCGGAAGGGCTTGATGTGGACCAGGTTCAGGTTGGTCGGGACCACCAGGTTGCGAATGAACTCGCTGTACTTGGACACCTTCACCGGACCGACCGAAATCTCGGCGGTACGGTGGATGAAGTTGAACAAGCCGATGCGGAACAGGCGGGCGAAACGCTCGTTGATGATTTCGAGCGTGGGCATGCGCCCGCGCACGATGCGTTCCTGTGTGGCCAGGTTGTAGGTACGTACCGTACCAGGAGCTTCTTCGACGACTTTTTCTTCGTCTTCATCTCCCGTCACGCCCTTCAAGAGGGCATCGACTTCTTCCTGTGATAGAAAATGCTCGGCCATGGTCGAAAATCTCTGACTGCGATGCGGTGTTACTGCTGTTGGATCACGAACGAGGTGTAGAACACGTCGGTGATCTGCGGTCCCTTGCCCTTGCCGGAGAACGGTTCGCCCAGTTGGTCGATGATCTCGTCGGTGAGCTTGCGTTTGCCTTCACTGGTGAGCAATTCGGAAGCCTTCTTGCTGGACAGCACCATCAGCAGGCGGCTGCGAACTTGCGGCATGTAAAGCTTCAGCGCTTCGGCGGTCTGGCCATCCGGCACTTGCAGGGTCATCGCCACTTGCAGATACTGGTCGCCGGATTCCTGCTGCAGGTTGACCACGAAGGGCTCGATGACCACGAAGGTCGGGGCCTTGGCCTCGGACTTTTCCTCGGCGTGATCCTCGCCCTTTTTACCCTTGCCGCCCATCATGAAGAAGGCGCCGGCACCACCGACGACCAGCACCAGCACGACGCCGATGATGATGAACAGCATCTTCTTGCTGGATTTGGCCGGTGCTGTATCTGCTTCAGCGCCCTTGGCAGGTGCTTTTCCTTTTGTTGCCATCTACTAGTCCTTTCAGTTCGTCAGCGCGTAATGCGAGGATATCTGCTTATCGGCAAGGAAATCCCATTGTTGAGCCCTGCGCGGACGAAATTGCATTTTTTGTAAGTGGGTCGGTCGCGGCCGGCCTCAGGCGAAGGTGTCCACCAGACCTGCGCCGCTGCTGGTGGCGGTCGTGGTGGTGGTCGCGTTGACGGCCAGCTCGCCGTCCTGTTCCTTGCCGAAGCTGCCCGATGCTGACGAAGCGCGGCCTTGCTGCTGTCCATTGTTGCCTTGCTGCTGATTGGGCATGCCGGTATTGACGGTGGCCTGGCCCAGCTGGATGCCGGCCTGGTCCATCATTTCGCGCAGCTTGGGCATGGCCGCTTCCAGCGCCTGCTTCACTTCGGGCTGGGCGGTGATGAAGGTGGCGTCGGCCTGCTGGTTGTGTACGTTCAGGACCACTTGCATCGGTCCGAGATCGGGCGGGTTCAGGGTCAGGGAGGCACTTTGCATGCCGGCGCTGACCATCCAGGTGATCTTGCTGCCGACCGCCTGATCCCAGCCAGCGCTGCCCACATTGGGCTGAATCTTGTCGGTGTAGGTGCTGCCGAAGACGGCCTGCGGCTGGTTGGCGGCCAGGGCCTGCTGCATGGCAGGCATGACCAACGGGGTTGCGGTGGCCTGCGGCAGGTCCTGTTTGACCACCGGTGCGGCTTCCGCACTCACCTTGCCGAACTGGGCGCGGCTGGCCAGGGCAGTGGCATCTTCCTTGGGAGTGGCCTTGCTGGTGTCGCTTCCCAGGTCGATGGCAGGCTTGTCGTTCTTGCTGCTCTTGTCGCTGGCCTGATCCAGGGCATTGGCCTCGGTCGCGGCACCTTTGCGGGCCAGTTCTGCGCTGTCCTGCCTGGCCTTGCTGGCGGCCATGCTGTTTTGTAGGCCCGCCAGGTCGATCTTGCCTTGTTTGGCGTCTTCCATCATGGCCTGATGCTGGTCGGCCAGCGATGGCGCTGCGCCGCCGCGCTTGGCCTGGCTCAGCAGGTCGCCCTCGGTGTTTTCGCTTTTGCCCTCGGTCACCGGCTTGACGGCATTCTGGGCGATGTTGGCGACCAGCGCCAGCAACTCGGCCGAGGCCGGGGTGGTGGTGTCGTCGTCGGCATCGTCCTCGTCCTTGCTCTTGTCGGCAACTTCCGACTTCGATTCGGCCTTGGCCGCTGCTGCCGGCTTGGCAGCGTCATTCTGCGCGGTCTGGTTCGTCGCTGCGGGCGCGGCCTGTGGCTTGTCTTTCGACTGATTTTCCTGGTTGCGCGTGCTGACCTGGCTATTGAGCACCTGGTTGAAGGGGACGTCGGCCGTGAAGCTGTCGGCCGGATTGCCCGAGCGCGAACCGGTGGCGGCTTGCGAGCCGGTAATGACATTCAACAGCGGCAGGGAAGTGTTCATGGTGGTGGCCTGTCGGTTACGTGCTACTCGGTGCTCTGCGTACTCTGTGCGTTGCGGTCGTCGTGTACTGCTTGCCTGTCGCAGGCCGGATCAGCGCTTGTAGAAGCTGATGCGTGCGGCGTGCTCGTCCATGGACTTCTGGTCGCGCTTGTTTTCCTTGCGCATTTCCTTGTCCCTGGCACGCGTGGCCAGGGTGTCGTAGGACATGCGCTTGCGCTCGCAGGCCTGCCAGGCAGTGCGAGCTTCAGCCACGCGTTGCTGGCTGCTCTGCACCACATCCTGCTGGCCGTCGATGGCGTTGTCGATCTTCTCCAGGAACAACTGGAAGTTGCGGTAGGCCAGGGCGGTCAAGCCATTGGTCAGGGTTTCCTGGAAGCGTGCTGCATAGTCATCGCGGTATTGCTGCAGGATGCCCAGCTTCTGCTGTGCTTCTTCACTCACGCGAATAGCCCGGCCGAGGCGCTTGGTCGCATCGTCGGTCTCTTTGGTCGCCAATTCAATCAGCGTATCAAGTGCGGAGGGAGTAGCCATGATCGCTCAGATTATATTTTTGGGCGCTGCTGCTCAATCACCCGAATAGAGCGGTAAGTTGCCTCAAGCTCTCTGATACATCGGCCTGCTCGTGGATGCCTTGCTGCAAAAAGGCTTCCATTCTTGGCAATAAGGCAATGGCTTCGTCGAGGATGGGGTCGCTGCCGGCGGAATAGGCGCCCACGCTGATGAGGTCGCGGTTACGCTGGAAGCGTGAATACAGCTGTTTCAGGTGGCGTGAGCGGCGTTGGTGGTCGGCATCGGTGATGCTGTGCATGGCGCGGCTGATGGATTGCTCGATATCGATGGCCGGGTAGTGGCCCGCCTCGGCCAGCTGGCGGTTGAGCACGATGTGCCCGTCCAGAATGGCGCGGGCGGCATCGGCGATCGGGTCCTGCTGGTCGTCGCCCTCGGTGAGTACGGTGTAGAAGGCGGTGATCGAGCCGCCGCCCTCGTCGCCATTGCCGGCGCGCTCCACCAATGCCGGCAGCTTGGCGAACACTGACGGCGGATAGCCCTTGGTGGCCGGCGGCTCGCCAATGGCCAGGGCGATCTCGCGCTGGGCCATGGCATAGCGGGTGAGCGAATCCATGATCAGCAGCACATCCTTGCCCTGATCGCGGAAATATTCGGCAATCGAGGTGCAATAGGCTGCCCCCTGCAGGCGCATCAGGGGCGGGGTATCGGCGGGGGCGGCCACCACCACCGAACGAGCCAGGCCTTCGGGCCCCAGGATCTGTTCGATGAATTCCTTGACCTCGCGGCCGCGCTCGCCGATCAGTCCAACGACGATCACGTCGGCGCTGGTGTAGCGCGCCATCATGCCCAGCAGTACGCTCTTGCCCACGCCGGAGCCGGCGAACAGGCCCATGCGCTGGCCACGGCCCACGGTGAGCATGGTGTTGATGGCGCGAATACCGGTGTCGAGGATGTCGCGGATCGGTGCACGCCCCAGCGGATTGGCGGCGCGTACGCCCAGCGGGGCGGAGCTTTCGGTGTGCAGCGGGCCGAGATTGTCCAGTGGACGGCCGGCGCCATCGAGTACGCGGCCCAGCAGTTCGTCGCCGACCGGCAGGCGGCGGCTGTGCTCATCGATACGGCGCGGAGTAAAGCTGATGGGGCCGGTGCGCGGCGGCGGGCGGACCGGTTCGACCGGATAGACGCGGGTGCCCGGGACGATGCCCTCGACATCGCTTTGCGGCATGAGAAAGAGGCGATCGTCCTGGAAACCGACGACTTCTGCTTCGATCATGGTGCCATTGGGCAGCGGGACGTTGCAGGGGCTGCCTACCGGCAGCTTCAGTCCGACCGCTTCCATCACCAGCCCGGCGACGCGGGTGATGCGGCCGGCGGTCATGGTCGGCTCAGCCATGGAAACCAGGCTGCGACAGTTGTGCAGATAGGCTTGCCAGAGGCTGCTATGGGAAGGCATCGGGGAGTTCATGCGGGGCTCCCGTTCAGGTCGGTATCACTTGCACAACTTCATTCCAGCCAGTCGAGCTGCTTGGAGAGTGACTCGCCCAGGCGCTTCCAGCGGGTCTGGGTGGTGGCATCGATCTGGTTGGTCCGGGTTTCGACACGGCAACCGCCACGGTCCATCTGGGGATCCTCGTCGATCTTCCAGCCCTGCTGGGCCAGTTCTGCGCCCATGTGCTCGCGTACCAGCGCGGCGTCTTCCGGGTGCAGGGCCAGGCTGGCCGGCAGTTGCAAGATGGGCAGCGCGTGGATGGCGGCGCTGACGGTGGGCAGGACCAGTTCCGGACGTGCGCGCAGGGCGGTCTTGAGCATGGACTTGGCCAGGTCTAGCGCCAAGTCCAGCATCTCAGGGGCCATGCGTTCGCTGCACTGGGAGACTTCGGTACTGAAGTTGACCGCGATCTGGCGGAAATGCTGGATGACTTCGTTGATTTCCTGCTGGCCCTGCTGCAATCCGGCCATATAGCCTTCCGAGCGGCCGGCCTGCAGGCCATGCTGGCGGCCTTCGGTAAAGCCTTCCTGGCGCGCGGCCTCGCGGATGGCATCCAGCTGCTCGGCGGTCAGTTGCGGTACCGGCGGCGGTTCTTCGAGGAATTCCTCCTCTTCCGGCAGCGGTTCGGGCTCCGGTTCGGGTTCGTCGTGGAAGGACGCCAGCTCCCAACGCTGGTAGGGCGTCATCTCTTCCTTGGGTATGATCTTTGCACGCATGGCTTCTTTGACTCCTCAGGCCGGCATGCCGACAGCAAACTGCACGATGGGCGTCAAGCGCATCAGACGAACGCGTCCTCGCCTTTGGCGCCCAGCACGATCTGGCCT
Organism: Herbaspirillum sp. AP02; assembly: GCF_015767275.1. Taxonomy (GTDB): domain Bacteria; phylum Pseudomonadota; class Gammaproteobacteria; order Burkholderiales; family Burkholderiaceae_D; genus Herbaspirillum. The sequence goes on along the minus strand of NZ_JADWMY010000001.1, from coordinate 666,140 downwards.
TCGTCGGCCAGGCGGCGCACGATCTGCAGGATGGCCTTCTGTTGCGCATCGACTTCGGACAGACGCACCGGTCCCTTGGATTCCAGGTCTTCCTTCATCATCTCGGCCGCACGCTGCGACATGTTGGCGAAGATCTTGTCGCGCAGGCCTTGCGAGGCACCCTTCAGGGCCACGATCAGCGACTCGGACTGGACTTCGCGCAGCAGCAGCTGGATGCCGCGGCCGTCGATGTCGATGATGTTCTCGAAGACGAACATCTCGTCCATGATCTTCTGCGCCATGTCCTCGTCGTAGGAACGCAGGTTGTTCATCACCGCAGTCTCGTTCTCGCCCGACATGAAGTTGAGGATCTCGGCCGCGGTACGGATACCGCCCATCTGTTGCTTCTTGAGGCTTTCGTTGCCGGTCAGCAGCTTGGTCAACACGTCATTGAGTTCGCGCAACGCGGCCGGCTGCACGCCGTCCAGGGTTGCAATACGAAGGATGACGTCGTTGCGCAAACGTTCCGTGAAATTGTTGATGATACCGCAGGCATGGTCGCGCTCCAGGTGGACCAGGATGGTGGCGATGATCTGCGGGTGTTCGTTGCGGATGAGTTCGGCCACCGACTGCGCGTCCATCCACTTGAGGCTTTCGATGCCGGAAGCGTCGCGTCCACCGAGGATGCGGTTGAGCAGGGAGGTGGCCTTGTCGTCGCCCAGGGCCTTGGTCAGCACGCTGCGGATGTACTCGTCCGAATCCAGTCCCAGCGAAGAGGCCTGGCCGGTCTCGGCGACGAAGGCTTCCAGCACTTCGTTGATTTCCTCGAAGCTGACATTGCGCAGGGCCGACATGGCCGCGCCCAGCTTCTGGACCTCTTTCGGGCCCAGGTATTTCATCACTTCGGCGGCCTCATCCTCGCCCAGGGCGAGCATGAGGATGGCGCCTTTCTGAACGCCGTCGTTACTCATTGTTCACCCATGACTTAATGATGCTTGCCACCAGTTTCGGATCGTTCTTGGCCCACTGCTTGGCGGTTTCCAGGTTGGCCTTGTAGGCGGCGCGTTCGTCGATTTCGGATTCGCCCGAGAGGTTGACGATGGCATCCGGATCGTCCGGATCGAAGCCGGCGGCCACTGCCGCAGCGGCGGCGGCAGCTTCGGCCTCGGCCTTTTCCTTGGCCAGGCGTTCGCGCTCTTCGCGGCCGGAGAGCTTCCAGACGATGGGGCGCAGCACGCGGAAGTAGAGGAACAGCAGCACTGCAGCCACCAGCACGTACTTGCCGATTTCCTTGGCCAGTTCGATCATGCCCGGTTGCTTCCACAGCGGCACTTCCGGTTCCATGTCGGTGCTGAACTGGGTGTTGACCACGTTGAGCGAGTCGCCACGATCCTTGTTGTAGCCCATCGCCTCGCGGACCAGGTCGGTGATCTGGTTGCGCTCGGCTTCGGTCAGCGGACGCATCACGATCTTGCCGGTGTTGTCCATGGTCCGCTTGTAGTTCACCACCACGGCTACCGTCAGGCGACGCACGCCACCCATGGGTTGCTGGGTATAACGCACGGTCTTGTCGACCTCGTAGTTGATGGTCTCGTCCTTGCGCGAGTTGCCGCTGGCCGTGGGGGCGGGCGCTGCGCCATTGGGCGTGGCAGCGGTGCCGTTCTGGTTGGCGGCGCCATTGGCCACAGCCGGGTTGACGATAGGGGCGGTGGCCGGGGCCGGTGGCTGGTTGGTCAGTGCGCCAGGGACGCCGGAGGTGCCGGAGGTCGCGCTATTGGCTTCGCTGCTCTGCTTGCTGCGAACGGCAGCGGTGTCCTTGGTCTGGTTGGGCTTGTAGGCTTCGGAAGCCTGCTCGGTACGGGAGAAATCGACATCCGCAGTCGCTTCGGCGCGCACGTTGCCATTGCCAACGATGGGCGCGATGATCGATTCGACACGTTTGACGATGTCCTGCTGCAGGTCCTGGACGTACTTCAGCTGCGTCGGGTCCAGGGTATTGGTCTGGGCTTGCTTGGTGGTGTCGGAGAGCAGATTGCCGTTCTGGTCGACGATGGTGACCGACTTCGGCGACAGTTCGGGGACGCTGCTGGCGACCAGGTGGACAATGGCGCTGACCTGTTGCTGGTCGAGATAGCGACCAGGGTAGAGGCTCAGCACTACGGATGCGGTGGGTTTCTGCTGATCGCGCACGAAGACCGACGCCTTGGGCAAGGCCAGGTGCACGCGGGCAGTCTGTACCGAGGACAGGGATTGTACCGAACGCGCCAGCTCGCCTTCGAGGGCGCGCTGGAAGTTGACCTGTTCCAGGAACTGGGAAATGCCCAGCTTCTGGTTTTCCATCAGCTCGAAGCCGACATTGCCGCCCTTGGGCAGGCCTTGGGCGGCCAGCTTCAGACGGGCGTCATGCACCATGTTCTCGGGCACCAGAATGGCCGTGCCGCCCTCGGAATACTTGTAGGGCACGTTCATCTGCTGCAGCGAGGCCACGATGGCGCCGCCGTCGCGGTCATTGAAGTTGGAGAACAGGACGCGATACTCGACCTTCTGGCTCCACAGCCAGATACCGGCCATCAGCGCCAGGGTGGCAGCTGCGGCGATGATGAGCAGGATGCGTTTGCCTTGCGGCGAGCGGGCATAGCCAACCATGCCACCCTGGGCGGGTTGGCCCTGGGGCATGCCCTCAGCGTTGCTGATGTCGCCCGTGGTATTGGTTTCGCCGGTCATCGTGCCGTCGGCTGCTACCGCCATGATTTCCCCTCTGGCGTCCCCGCGATTGCCAGCTTGATAAAGACTTTAGTCACTGCCTACCTTTGTGAGGTTTTTTGCTCAGTGTGGATTGTCCGTTGGAAGCGGGAATTTGATCGCCCGAACAGAATGGCAAATTCCCCGCTTATTGGTGCGATTTGTCAATGCGGCAGTGTTAAGGTGCTGCTGTAGATGGCAGGGGTGCGTGCTGCGCTCCGGTAGCTCCGGCAAGATGAACTCAAGAGGTGGGAAATGGCAATCGAAAGCGTGATTGATACCAGCAAGATCGAGGCGATGGTGGCCCAGCTGAAGGCAGCTGCGGCGCGGGCGCAGGGCGTTACCGATCCGATTCAGAGTGGCCTGAAGGCCGAAAAGCCGGCGCAGCGCGTCGATTTCGCCGATGTGCTCAAGGGGGCCATCAATCAGGTCAACGATTCCCAGCAAACGGCAGCCAAGATGTCACAAGCCTTTGCGATGGGTGATGATAGTGTGAATCTTTCTGATGTGATGATCGCTTCACAAAAGGCTAGTATTTCCTTCCAGACAAGTATTCAGGTGCGTAATAAGCTGGTCTCTGCCTACCGCGACATCATGACCATGCAGTTGTGATCGGTTGATGCCTGATGGTTAATGCTTGCGCGGGTCGGCTTTGCCGGCCGTGAGCAGGCTTGCATGGCAAAACACCCCGAAAACCGGCTGATCCGGTCTTCGGGGTGTTTTTTTGTGTACGGTGGGGTGTTGCGGAGGCAGTGACGTGCCGTCCGATATTACATCATGCCGGAGGCCTTGGCGTTCTGCTCGCGTTCCAGCTTGGTGATGAAGCGCTGGATCGCCGCCAGCACGGTGCGGGGAATGTCGACGAACTGGCAGCCGAAGCGGTTGACCACCTTGCCGTTGGTCATCTTGAATTCCTTGCAATCCCGGACTTGCAGTTTGACGGACACCAGGGTGTTGTCGCCCAGTTCCAGCTGGCAATCTTCATAGATCATGCCGGGTGTCGAAGGCAGGATCTTCTTTTCGTCGGTGATGCCTACGCCGCCGGCGCTGATGTTGTTGAGCAGCGTGATCACGGTGGCAAAGGAGCCGTCGGTCTGTGTCACGCGGAAGGTGCAGCGCAACGGCTTGGCAATCGGCGTGGGGATGCGGAAATATTCGCGGCGCTGCAGACGAACCAGGCTTTCGGGAATGGCCACCCTGAATGCGGGGCGGTTCTGGTACTCGATCTGGCTGGCGCCGTCGACTGCGAAGGTGATGCGGATGCTGTTGTACAGTGCTTCGAAATTGATGCGCTTGCTGGCAACGATGCTCTCATTGAGCATGGCGCTGGGAGCAGCATCGATGATGACCGAGTCATCATCGGCATCGACTTCAAGTATGGAAGTGATCACGGATTCGGAGCCACCCTTGATCAGCAGGCTCAGGAGCTGGTTCTTCTCCATCATGCTGGTCAGCAGGGCGATGATTTCCCGCCGCGAATGAACCCGGAAGGGACTGTCGTCTTCGATATCGTCGTGGTTAGGCATCTATCTGTGCGTCTTGTGCGTCTGAATTCAGCGAGTGGACTCGCTTTCCCCTGGGAAATTATTTGAATAATTTAACGCAGTATCATACATCACAGACCCACCTAATTGCATATTTTCAATACGATATAACCACGCGAGCAATTCCGCCACAGTGCGGTAGAGGGCAGGCGGGATCTGCTGGTCCAGTTCCACCTGCATCAGCAGGGAAACCAGTTCCTTGGATTCATGAACATAGACGCCGCTTTCTTTGGCGCGGGCGATGATGGCTTCGGCCACCAGGCCGCGGCCCTTGGCCACGACCTGTGGCGCGCCCTGGCTGCCATTGTAGGCCAGCGCGACGGCATTTTGCAGGGGGATGTTAGGTTTCTCCATCGGCATGCTTGACGGTCAGGGAGTCGAGGGAGGTGCCGGCGGCTGCCATGGCGTTGGCAAACAGGCTGCTTTGACCACGCAGGGCCGCCGCAGCAGCTTCGTTGTCGGCTTTGACTTGTACGTGGATCTGCTGCCCGATCAGGCGGATCGAAGCGGAAACGCTACCCAGCTGGGCGAAGTTGAAGCGCACCACGCTGTGCCAGGTGGGCGCCGCTTCCTCGTCGCTGTGCGCACCGGAAGAGGGCTGGTCGTGCTCCCGGCTGATCTCCCACTCCATCTGCTGCCCTGGCCAGACTTGCCCGTGCCAGACCACCCGCTGCTGTTCGAGGGCGTTGAGTTGCAGATTGATCAACTGTCCAAGCTGGTTCTGGGCCGGATCGCTCTGGCTGAGCAGATTGATGTCGCCGCCTTTTTGCGCCGCCACCTGGGCTTGGGGTTCCTTCATCAATTCTTCAGCCGGGCGCTGGCCGGCTGCCCAGGCCGATACGTGCGATTCGTAGAACACACCGCTGTAGGCGATGGCGTCCTTGAGTGCGCCGGCCATCTGTTCGGTGGGGACATTGGGCTTGGCCAGCAACGGGGCAGGGGCACTGACATGATCGGCCATGTCGCCTTGCTGCGAGGCGTGCAGCAGGCTGCCGATGAGGCGGCCGGCATTGCTGAGCGTGGTGGTGGTGCTGGACGGGGGGCCAGATTCGCCCTGGCCCGGGGACTTGGCCCTGGCGTCGACCGGGACTTCCTCGTTCTGGGCGATCTGGCCCGCACCGCTTTCGTCGCGAGTGACGAATTGCAGGGACTTCAGGTCCTTCTGCATGGCGCGGCCGGCATTGCTCAGCGCGACAGCGGCACTGTCTTCGTCGGTGCGAATGCTGCCTTCGTTGACGGAAAACGTAGGGCGAGGGTCCTTCGAGACCAGTGTGAGGATCAGTGAATCGCCGACCTTGGCATTGTTGGGCAACACCATGCGCGCTGCCGTATTGGCAATGCGTACCAGGAAAGTGCCGTCGCTGAAGTTCGAGAGGATGCGGCCGGACATCTGCTGGCCGATGGCGATCTGGGCCAGCCGGCTGAACGCTTCTTGTCGGGTATCGGCAACCGAAACAACGGCGGTGGCCGCGTCAACTGCGTGGACAGGCTGGACGGCGCTGGCAATATCGGCCCGCGGCAGCATGTTCAACTACCCATGCCGTAGGTATTGAGCAGCTTCTGTTCGGTTTGGTTGCTTTGGATGAGCGCCGACAGCTTGCGCAATCCCGGCTCGGTCAGATTGCGGATGTGGCGATCGTCTTCGAGGATTTTCTTGATGATGTCGACCTTGCGGTGACGCAGTGCCTCGGGAAGGGACACATGGTCCTCGCAATTGCGCAGGTTGGCGATATGCTTGCCACATTGCGCTTCCAGTGCGGCGAGCAGGTCCCAGTCCGCTGCCCGCGCGGCAGCCAGCATTTCATCGGTCAATTGGGAGATCGACTCGTAAATGGCGATGACTTCGTCACCGTTCATATCAGTCAGGCCTTTGCGAAGCTGGGTTGGGAATGATCCGGAACAATGGCCATCTGCGGTGTGGACTGTGCGGCGTTGGGCCCGATCTGTTCCCACGCCGAACGAATTTCATCCAGCAGCCGGTGGACCTCATCGAGAATGGCAGGATTGTTGCTGGTGTTGGCTTCGAACAGGCGGCGGCTCATGTACTCGTACAGCGCATCCAGGTTCAATGCCAGTTCGCCGCCGACTTCCTTGTTCAGGCTCGCGCGCAGGCCATTGTCGATGATCAGGATGGCCTTGGTGATGGACTCGCCCTTGTCCTTGATATTGCCTTCGCCCATGTACTTCTTGGCCAGCGCAATAGCTACCAGTGCGCCATCGAAGAGCATGGTGATGAGCTTGTGCGGGCTGGCGGCGACCACGCCGGTTTCCACCCCGATATTGGCGTAGGCGTTGGCCCCGCGTTTCATGCTTCCGAACATGACTTTCTCCTATGTTCGCGGATTCAGACTCAACTGCTCTTGGCCAGACTGGCCAATTGCTGGGTCAGGTAGCTCTGCGTGGACTGCATGCTGGCCAGCGTGATGTTGAGTTGGTTGAACTGGTTGGTGTAGGCATCTTTCAGATTGGACAAGCGGCTCTGTACTGCAGTCTGGCGATCCTGGTTGATCTTCAGGCTGGCTTGCAGGCCGTTGGTCTTGGTGGCGATGATGCCGGTGTCACTCAACAGGTTCGTCATCAGCGTCGTCAACTTGGTGACGATACCATTTTTGGAGGAGGTGGTGTTGGTGGTATCCGGATCAGTGCCGGCGAACAGGTTGGCGATGCCGGCGAAATTGTTGGTGGCCGCGGTCGACAGCTTGGTGGCGTCCAGTGCCAGCGTGCCGTCCTTCTGGAACCCGATGCCGATGTCGGACAGCGTGTTGATGCCGTTGCCACCATCCACCGAGGAGAACAGGGTGTTGCGCAACTGGGTCATGATGGTCTGGACCGACGATTCGCTGGCCAGTGGCGCCGAGGTGTTGGCCTGGCCCAGCGTGGTCGAGGGTGTCTGCGCGGTCATGCTGGCGATCGCCTTGGCCAGGGTGTTATAGGCAGAGACGAAGGTGTTGGCCGCGCTGGTCAGGCCGGTGGTGTCATTGCTGATATTGAGTGTGAAATCGTCAGCCGAGGTGGTGACCTTGGAGAGGTTCAGGGTTACGCCTGAAATCACGTTTTCCACCTTGTTGCTGGGGCTGGTGACGGTCACGCCGTCGATGGACAGTTTGGCGTCCTGCGCCTTGAGCAACTGGCCCATGCCGCTGGCGGTGAGGCCCGAATAATCCCCGCTACCGGCGAGGGAGATGGCAGCCGTGGCGTTCGCGGCGTTGGGTGTCAGCACCAGGCGGCTATTGGTGCCATCGTTGGTGATCGAGGCGGTCACGCCAGCGGCCGCGCCATTGATCGCGGTCATGACCTGAGTCAGGTCGATGTCGCCGCTGCCATTGGCCGTCGGGTTGATGGCGATGGTGCTGTCACCCACTTTCAGGTTCAGCGAGCCGGTGGTAAAGAGCTGGCTGTTGCCGACATTGGGGGTGGTGACCGTACCGCTCGGGTCCGAATTGAATACTGCAAAGTCCGACGTGCCGGTGACCTTGATGGTATTGGTGGCACCGCTGTCCTTGGCGGTGAGTACCAGGTGATCGTTGGTGCCGTCGCTGACGATGGTGGCATTCACGCCGGCATCGCTGCTGTTGATGGCATCGCGCACGCCTGCCAGGCTGTTGGTGGTTGGCTTGATGATGGTGGTCGAACCGGTGCCGGTCTTGATCGCCAGCAAGCCGTTTTCGAAGGTGCTGCCCGGGGTAATGCTGGCCGAGCTTAGCTTGGCGGTCTGCGCCAGTTGCGTCACGCCGACCGAATAGGTGCCCGAGGCGGCCTTGGTGGCATCGCGCGGCGCCTGGATCTGGGTCGTGGTGCTGGGTGTTGAACTCGATGGATCGTAGGCGAAGCGGGACAGGCTGTTGTTGGCCGTGACCTTGATGGTATTGGCGGTGCCGCCGGTGTTTGATTCCAGCACCAGGTGATCACCGCTGCCATCGGTGACGATGGATGCGCTTACCCCCGCCTTGGAGGCATTGATGGCGTCGCGCACACCTGCCAGGGTGGAGTTTGCCTTGAGCGTGATGAACGTGGGCGAGTTGGTACCGATCTTGATGGCCAGCGAGTCTCCGGCGCTGAAGGTGGTGCCGCTGGCGACGCCCTCGGACTTGATCTTCTGCGCCAGGATCTTGGTCGAGTCGTCGCTGTTGATGTCGGCGGTGAACGGATCGGTGGTCAGACTGCTGCCGGTGCCGGCGTTGCTGACACTGCTTTTCTGGGAGCTGAAGCTGGCTGCACTCATGCCCTTGATGGCCGACTGATAAGTCGATAGCGCGCTCTTGAGGCTGCCGTACGCGGAGATCAGGGTGTTGTAGCTGCTGGCCTGGGTGGTCAGCGGAGTCAGCTGGGATTGGCTCTCCGCGGAGATCAACTGGCTGACCAGGGTCGCGACGTCAAGTGGACCTGCCGAGGTGGAGATAGTGCCGGTGGAAGTGGCCATGGTTCAACTCCTGAATCTTTGCGTAAGGCACAGCGCTTTAGGGGGGAGCTGCGCGCGCGGTCAAGAGGAGAGTGGCTCTCAAGTACGGCGTCGGTGCAGGAGGGACGCTGTGCGGGTGTTATGCGAATCCATTATGAACTGGGGTAGCCGAACCCGTCATGCGCCATGAGTGAACATGGGCGCACGCGGTCTTTCGAGCCACTGCAGTTCGTACCAGACTCAAGTTCAATTCAGACCTTGTGGTTGATCAACAGGCCTTGCATCTTGTCGATGGACTTGGCGATGGAGATCGCTTCTTCACTGGGAATCTGGCGAATCACGGTGTCGGTCGCGGTATCCACGACTTTGACGATGGTGCGGCCAGTCTCTTCGTCCTTGGAGAAATTCAGTGCCGAGGCGCTGGTCTTCGCGAAGTCATTGAGTTTGCTGACGGCATCGTTGACATCGCTTTCCGTCGCACGCCGTGCTTCCGAAGTCGCTGCCGGGGCAACGGTCGATACCACGGGATCTGGCTTGACAGCGCTTTGCGGCAAGGCATACGCCGTACCGGAATCGCCAGCAGCTGTGATATTAAGTGGGGCAATCGACATGTTACTACTCCCTTCCTTAAAGGAACGTGCGGAGAATAAGGCCTATCCTCCGCACGTCATCCTACCTAGCTATCAGGCTTATTTCAACAGCGACAGGACTTGCTGCGGTGCCGAGTTGGCCTGCGACAGCATCGCGTTACCAGCCTGTTGCAGGATCTGCGCACGGGTCAGGTTTGCAGTTTCTGCAGCGTAGTCGGTGTCCATGATACGGCTGCGGGACGCGGTGATGTTCTCGCTCGACACTTGCAGGTTGCTGATGACGGCGCTGAAGCGGTTCTGAACGGCACCGAATTCTGCACGCTTGGACGAGATCAGGCTGATGGCCTTGTCCAGGTTGGTGATTGCCTTCTGTGCATCGCTTTGTGCCGACGGAGCGGCAACAGCCTTGTCCAGGGACAGTTTGGCGCTGTCCACGGCCTTCTGCAGGGTCACTGCGGAAGATGCCAGGGCGCTGGCGCTCAGGGTCGAGCCGGTAGCGAACAGGTTGTCCAGCTTGGCCTTGGCCGAGGTGTAGGTGGTTTGAGCAGTGCTCACGCCGGAGGTGTCGCCGAGACCGATCAGGCCCTTGGCGCTGGTACCGATGACGTCGGCGACGGTCTTGTTGTTCGACAGGTCATCCAGGGTGATGGTGATCTGATCGTTCAGCTTGTTGTCCTGGACGTTGGCGCCGACCTGGAACGACAGGGTCAGGGAAGCCGAAACGTTGGCCGAGCTGGAGCCGACGCCAGCCGATGCGCCTTGACCGGCGCCGGTGAACAGGTTCTGACCGTTGAAGCTGGTGCCGTTCAGCACGCGGAAGACTTCGCTGGACAGTTGCTTGTATTCGTCGTTCAGGGTCTTGCGGTCTTGTGCGCTGTTGGTGCCGTTGGCAGCCTGAACAGCCAGTTCACGCATACGCTGCAGGTTGTCGGTCACGGTGGACAGAGCGCCTTCAGCGGTCTGAGCCATCGAGATGCCGTCGTTGGCGTTACGTTGTGCAACTGCCAGACCCTTGATCTGGGAGTTCATGCGGTCGGCGATGGCCAGGCCGGCGGCGTCGTCCTTTGCGCTGTTGACGCGCAGGCCGGACGACAGACGTTGGATCGAGGTGTTCAGCGACGCCTGCGACGAATTCAGATTTCGTTGCGTGTTCAGCGACGGAATGTTGGTATTGATGACTGATGCCATGTTAATTCTCCTAAGATTTGAGACCGATGATCCGAGTTTCAGTGCTTAACTTTGGTCTTCTACCCATGAGCCCCAGGCGTTTCAACCTCTGTTGATTGCTTTATCGGGCAGTCTTGGAAAAAGTTTAGGGCTTTCGCGAAAAAAATCTCTTTCAAGGCTTTCCGAACTAAAACTGCGTGCTTTGAAACTGCAAGCAAATCCTTTTTCGACGCCGATCAGGAAAACTTTAGCGAAATTTTGTTGAAACCGAGAAATTTTCGTCCCAATGAAAAAAGCCGCTTGGTGTGAGCGGCTTTGGAGAGAGGTGCGCGTGGACGAACGCCTATTGCTGCGTCTTTTTTTGTTGCAATCTGATTAATTCCTCGGCGACGCGCTTCATCACTGAGTCCCAGTCGCTGAAGGTCGGTTGGCGGAACAGGCGCATGCTCGGGTACCAGGGCGAGTCGTCGCGGTCTTGCAGCCAGCGCCAGTCGGGGATGTGCGGCAGCAGTACCCAGGTGGGATGGCCCATGGCACCGGCCAGGTGCACCACCGATGTGTCCACGCTGATGACCAGATCCAGGTTGTGGATGGCAGCGGCGGTATCGGCAAAGTCTGCACACTGGTCGCCCAGATTGTGCGCAGTCCGGTCCTCAGGCAGGTTTTTCAGGTCTTCCAGTGGCTTGCCCTTTTGCAAGGAGTAGAACTCGATCTTCGGAAGTCCGAACAATTGCTTGAAGGTCTCCAGGGGAATCGAACGGTGCCGATCGTTGCCGTGCTCCGGATTGCCGCCCCACACCACACCCACCCGCAGATGTTGCTCCGATGTTGTCAGGGCGGCAATTTTCTGGCGCCAGTCTTCTGCCAGCAGCGGATCGGCCGCCAGGTAGCTCGGGAAGGAAGGGATGTCCTCCACGGTATCAGTGCCCAGTGCATAGGGCAGACTCATCATCACGTATGCGCAGTCGCAGGGCGGCAGCGGGTCGCTTTCCCGGATCAGGGTGACTTCAGGAGTAAATGACTGGAACAGCCGATACAGCGGATTCTTCACGTGTACCGCTACCCGCGCGCCGCGGTCCATGACCAGGCGCGCATAGCGCAGGAATTGGATGCTGTCGCCGAAGCCCTGTTCGTGCATCAGCAGCACGAATTTGCCTTCCAGTGAACTCTTGCCATCCCACTTGGGAATGATCTCGAACAGTTTGTGGATGAGCTTGTAGACATAGGCGCGCTCGCGGGTTTCCAGGCGACTCTCATGACACTCCCAGCCTTCCTTGAGATCGCCATGCAGCAGCAAGCTCAAGGCCAGGTTATGTTTGGCGGTGGAGTAGTTGGGGCGCAATTCGAGCGCCTTGCGGAAGATTTCCACGGCCTCATGCGTGTCGCCATGATCGTGCTTGATGGCGCCGATGTTGTTGTAAGTCAGGGCCTGTTTGGGGTTCAGTTCCAGCGCCTTGTTGAACATGCGCATGGCATCGTCGAAGCGATCTTCGGCGGAGAAGTAGCTGGCACCCAGCTTGAGATAGCTGTTGGGATCCTTTGGCGCGATGTCGATGACACGCTGGAGATGCTCATGGGCTTCTGTAATCTTGTGCAGTTTCAAATACGTATCAGCAATCTTGTAGTGCGCGTAGGTGTCTTCGGGGTCCAGCAGGATGGCCGTTTTATGCGACTCCAGCGCTTCCTTGTACATCTCCATGGCGTGGAAGGCCTCTCCGAGCGCCGTGTGCGAGGGCGCAAAGCTGATCTGCAGTTCCAGCGACTTGAGAATGGTGGCCACTGCCTCGTCATAACGGCGTGCCTCGACCAGGGCGCGACCAAGGTGGGAGAGCGGGCCGGCTGCCTCGGGCTCACGTCTGGCGGCGTCTTCGAAATAGGCAATCGAGGCTTCCGGATCGTTTTTCTCGTGCAGGGCGTTGGCCAGGCCGACGCGGGCCGTCCTGCTTTCCTTGTCGACCGAGATTGCGCGCTCATAGAGGGCGATGGCGTCGTCGATCCGATCCTGTGCCAGCACCGCGGCGGCCAGATTGCTCAGGTATTCGGCATTGTCCGGGTCAGCCGCAATGGCCTTGCGCAAGTACAGTTCAGCTTCCTTGTTAAGGCCTTCCTGCATGGCGATAAGCCCGCGCGCATGATTGGCAAACACCAGGTCGGGAACGCGTGCCAGGACCGCACTGCAGAGCGCCTTGGCTTCATCGACCTTGCGATTGTCCAGGAGATCCAGGCATTTACGGACATCCAGCAGGTCTTGCAGATTGGACTTGGCGGCGGCCTGGGCCTGGTTACCGTGCTTGTTGTTGCTCTTGCGCGTCGACATCGAAAGGGGTCCTCTTGGTTGGGCGCATGCTTTGCGCCGGACATGGCTATCCAGTAGAAATAATATGCGCAAGGACGGAATGCCGAAGAGGCGAATAGAACGCAAAAAACCTTCGTTTTAGGCGAAGGTTTTTTGGAATGGAGCGGCGCGGGCGGTGGCGCCGATGCAATGGGGGGGGCGGTCGTGCTGCCTACTGGTTCAGTTCCAGCTGCGCAGCAGGCCGACTGCAAGTCCTTCGAGGGCAAACTCGTCGGCGTCGGGCTTGACGATGATGGGGTCGAATTCCGGGTTCTCGGGGAAGAGGGTGATGACCGAGCCAGCTTTCTGGTAGCGCTTGACGGTGACCTCGTCGGCCAGCCGCGCCACCACGATCTGGCCGTTGCGCGCCTGGTCGGTCTTGCGTACGGCCAGCAGGTCACCATCGAGAATGCCAGCGTCGCGCATGGACATGCCGCGTACCTTCAACAGGTAATCGGGCTTGCTCGGGAACATCGCCGGATCAAGCTGGTATGTCTTTTCGACATGTTCCTGTGCCAGGATGGGGGAGCCGGCGGCCACGCGACCGATCAGGGGCAGGCTCAGTTGCATCAGGGCCGGGTGGGGCAGGGCCATCTGGCGGGCGATGCTGCCCGAGGGGGTGGCGCCTGATTCGCGCAGACGGATGCCGCGCGAGGTGCCGGGGGAAATCTCGATGGCACCCTTGCGGGCCAGCGCCTGCAGATGCTCTTCAGCCGCGTTGGCGGAGCGAAAGCCCAGCTCGGCAGCGATTTCGGCGCGCGTGGGAGGGAAGCCGGTGTTCTCGATGGCGTTCTTGATCAGGTTCAGGATCTGTTCCTGGCGCGCGGTCAGTTTGAGCATGAGGTGGGCCTTTCTCTTGGGGAAGGCTGTTTGGATGAACAGTCTGTATTTTTATACAGGTGCAATCCTTGTGTCAACGGCAACATGCAATTTGCAATGCGGAAAGTGCGTAAAAGCCCGGACTTTCTGATCAATATATAAATAGCTGAAGAGATTTTCATGGCTGATCTGGAGGAAACCTCGTGACAGCTGTGTCCGTGCGACCTCGCCGGCGATGGTCGACATTGCTGTTCTGCGCGAAACCTTGTATAGTCTTGGGCTTTCCTCTTCCCACACCCGTCTTGACGCCGGGGTGGGCGTCTTCAATAGTCCATAAGGAGTCTACATGCGTCATTATGAAATCGTATTTATCGTCCATCCGGACCAAAGCGAGCAAGTGCCGGCGATGATCGAGCGTTACAAGGGCATCGTCACCACCCGCGGCGGCAAGGTTCACCGTGTCGAAGATTGGGGCCGTCGTCAACTGGCCTACCAGATCCAGAAGCTGGCCAAGGCTCACTACGTCTGCCTGAACATCGAAGTCGACAGCGAAACGCTGGCCGAAATCGAAACCGGCTTCAAGTTCAACGACGCCGTCCTGCGCCACCTGACCGTCAAGATGAAGAAGGCCGAAACCGGTCCTTCGCCCATCCTGAAGGCAGTGCAGAAGGAAGACGCGGCCAAGAGCCGTACCGAAGCACCGGCAGCCTGATTGCGCTGCGATTCATAGCGGAGAGTGAACCAGCTTCAAGTCATCGCCAGCCTGGCCGAACGTGATGTACTGCGTTATACGCCAGCCGGTATCCCGATCGTGACTGCCAGGTTGCAGCATCAGTCGGAGCAGATGGAAGCTGGCATGCGTCGCCAGGTCGAATTCGAGATCGCGGCGATGGCAGCAGGAGAAATCTCCGGCGCGCTCAACAAGGCAGCGCTGGGTGACGTCTTCCGCTTCACCGGCTTTCTGGCCCGCAGGAATCGCAACAGCAAGAGCGTCGTGTTTCATATCGTTGATTTTGGCGCCGTCCCGTCGGAAGACTGACGCAAGACAGCGCCAAAAAGACCTTACCCAATTTTTAGATACAGGAGCCAATCATGGCATTCGGTAAAAAGTTCGATAAAAGCAAGCTGAAAAACAAGCGTCAACAGCAAAACCCGCTGTTCAAGCGCAAGAAATTCTGCCGTTTCACCGCCGCTGGCGTTGAACAGGTCGATTACAAGGACGTGGACACCCTGAAGGACTTCGTACAGGAAAACGGCAAGATCATGCCGGCACGCCTGACCGGTACCAAGGCCCACTACCAGCGTCAAGTTGACACCGCCATCAAGCGCGCGCGTTACCTGGCCCTGCTGCCGTACACCGATCTGCACAACGCGTAATCAGCGCCGAGAAATAGGAGAAAAACATGCAAGTCATTCTGTTGGAAAAAATCGTTAATCTCGGCGGTCTGGGTGATGTCGTGCGCGTCAAGGACGGTTTCGCACGCAACTTCCTGATCCCGCAACGCAAGGCCCGTCGTGCTACCGACGCTGCCATCGCCGAATTCGAAGCCAAGCGCGCCGAACTGGAAAAGGCCGCTGCCGAGAAGCTGGCTGCCGCACAAGCCCAAGGCGAAAAGCTGGCTGGCGCCACCGTGGAAGTGTCGCAGAAGGCCGGCGTTGACGGCCGTCTGTTCGGTTCCGTGACCAACTTCGACATCGCTGAAGCCCTGGGCAAGAAGGGCTTTGCCGTGGAAAAGTCGCAAGTGCGTCTGCCCAACGGCCCGCTGAAGACGGTTGGCGAACACCCCGTCTCGGTTGCTCTGCACACCGACGTCGTGGTCGACGTGACCATCGCAGTGAAGGGCGAGCAAGCGTAATACGCCTGTTGGCTGCAATTCGTTTTGCAATAGAAAAGCCGGGTTCGCCTGGCTTTTTTATTGCCATTTTGCTTCGGCTGTTCCTGCCGGGAAAGCGTGTTGGCCTACCATCTCCCGGGGATTGCGCTTCACATCCGTTCCTTGCGCCGGCCGCGTGCTGCAAAAACGTCCACCTGAACCAACGGCTTCACATCAGCAGGTTATAATGCGCGCCATGAAAGAATCGTCCCGCGGCAATCCTGAATTTTTCCGCGGCCAGAAGGAGTCTTCCGATCCCCAGATCGATGCGCTCCGCGTGCCGCCACACTCCATCGAGGCCGAGCAATCGGTGCTGGGCGGCCTGCTGCTGGATAACGCAGCCTGGGACCGCATCGCCGATTTCGTCAGCGCGGAGGATTTCTACCGCTACGACCATCGCATCATCTTCGAGCACATCGTCAAGCTCATCAACAGCACCAAGCCGGCCGACGTGATCACCGTGTACGAGGCCATGTCCACCAGCGGCAAGGCCGAAGAAGTGGGTGGCCTGGTCTATCTGAACGCGCTGGCGCAGAACACGCCATCGGCGGCCAATATCCGTCGCTATGCCGAGATCGTGCGCGACCGTGGCATCCTGCGCAAGCTGATCACGGTGGCCGACGAGATCTCCGGCAAAGCCTTCAATCCTCAGGGCAAGGATGTGAAGTCCATGCTGGACGAGGCCGAATCGAAGATCTTCGCGATTGCCGAAGAGGGCTCGCGCGGTTCCCAGGGCTTCATGGAAATCCAGCCCTTGCTGACCCAGGTGGTGGAACGCATCGACGAGCTCTACAACCGCGACAACAGCAGCGATATCACCGGCGTGCCTACCGGCTTCATGGATCTGGACAAGATGACCTCCGGCCTGCAGCCGGGCGACCTGATCATTGTCGCCGGTCGTCCTTCGATGGGCAAGACGGCATTCTCGATCAACATCGGCGAACACGTGGCCATCGAGTCCGGTCTGCCGGTGGCCGTATTTTCCATGGAAATGGGCGGTACCCAGCTGGCCATGCGTATGCTGGGCTCGGTGGGTCGCCTGGACCAGCACCGTCTGCGTACCGGTCGCCTGCTGGACGAGGACTGGCCGCGCTTGACGCACGCCATCCAGAAGATGAACGATGCCCAGTTCTACATCGACGAAACACCCGCACTGTCGCCCATCGAATTGCGCGCGCGTTCGCGGCGCCTGGCGCGCCAGTGCGGCAAGCTGGGCCTGATCATCATCGACTACCTGCAACTGATGTCGGGTAATGGTGGCAACTCTTCGGAAAACCGGGCCTCCGAAATCTCGGAAATCTCGCGTAGCCTGAAGGGCCTGGCCAAGGAACTCAATTGTCCGGTGATCGCGCTGTCGCAGCTGAACCGCTCGCTGGAACAACGTCCCAACAAGCGTCCGGTGATGTCCGATTTGCGCGAATCCGGCGCCATCGAGCAGGATGCCGACGTCATTTTGTTCATTTACCGGGATGAAGTCTACAATCCGGACTCGCCCGACAAGGGCACTGCGGAAATCATCATCGGTAAGCAGCGTAACGGCCCCATTGGCAGCATTCGCCTGTCTTTCCTGGGGATGTATACCAAGTACGACAACTATATCGGGAATCTGGCGCAGCCTTACGGCGGCGACTGAACGGTTGGGGTGGCGGGCAGCGATGGCCGTCACCGCATGAGGATCACGGGCGGCGCAGGGCCGCTCGTGTCATGTAAGACGGATGGCTTCCGAGGCCATTCGTGCAGGACCGGCAGGGCGGGATTCCGGCTTCCAAGGGGGCAGCCGCAGGCCGGTTCGAAACGGCGCCCGAGACGGGCGCTCACCATTGATGAGAGAGAAAAATGTTTGGACGATTGATGCCGACGGAAGGCAAATTCTTTGACCTTTTCAATCAGCATGCAGAGCTGGCGGTCAAGTGCGCGAAGGAAATGGTAGCGCTGATGACCAATTTCGATGACCTCGAAATCCGCGTGCATGCCATTGAAGCCGTCGAAAAGGAGGCCGACAAGATCACGCACAATACCATCGATTTGCTGCACAAGACTTTCATCACGCCGCTGGACCGTGATGACATCCACCAGCTGATCACCCGCATGGACGACATCCTGGACCTGCTGGAAGACGCTGCCCAGACCATCTCCCTGTACGACATCAAGGCCATCACTCCTGAAGCCAAGCGCCTGGCCGAGTTGTGCCTGTCCTGTGCGGAGAAGGTGCAGGCGGCCGTTGGCCTGCTGTCGAACATGGATAATTCGCGTCAGATCCTGGCCATCTGCCAGGAAATCGACCGCCTGGAATCCGATGCCGACCACGTCATGCGTGCGGCCATGTCCAAGCTGTTCCGCGACGAGCCTGATGTGCGTACGCTCATCAAGCTCAAGGCCATCTACGAAATCCTGGAAACCGTCACCGACCGCTGCGAAGACGTGGCCAACATCATCGAAGGCATCATCGTCGAAAACGCCTGATCCCCGGCGTAGCGGCGATTCCTCCGGGGACGCCGCTGGCTTCATACAACGGTTTCCCCCATGCAAACAATCCAAATCAGTTTACATATCCTCGCGCTGTTGATCGTCCTGGCCCTGCTGTTCGATTTCATGAACGGCTTCCATGACGCGGCCAACGCGATCGCCACCGTGGTCTCCACTGGTGTGCTGCGTCCGCAGACAGCGGTGGCGATGGCGGCCTTCTTCAACCTGGCGGCGGTGTTCGTGTTCCACCAGCTGCACGTGGCGGCCTCGGTTGGCAAGGGCACCATCGAGCCGGCCATCGTCGACCAGTACGTCATCTTCGGCGCCCTGATCGGCGCCATCTTCTGGAACCTGGTGACCTGGTACTACGGCATTCCATCCTCGTCCTCCCATGCCCTGATCGGCGGCCTGGTCGGTGCGGCCGTGGCCAAGGCCGGTACTGGCGCCCTGATCTCGGCGGGCTTGCTCAAGACGATCCTCTTCATCGTGCTGTCGCCCTTGCTGGGCCTGGTATTCGGCTCGTTGATGATGCTCATGGTGTCGTGGATATTCTTCCGCTCGACACCGCGCAAGATCGATGGCTGGTTCCGACGGCTGCAGTTGCTGTCGGCGTCCATGTACAGCCTGGGCCACGGCGGCAATGATGCGCAGAAGACTATCGGCATCATCTGGATGCTCCTGATCGCCTCCGGCTATTCCTCGCCGGAAGCGCCACCGATGTGGGTCATCATTTGCTGCTACTGCGCCATCAGCCTGGGCACGCTGTTCGGCGGCTGGCGCATCGTCAAGACCATGGGTCAGAAGATCACCAAGCTGAAGCCAGTGGGCGGCTTCTGTGCCGAAACCGGCGGCGCCATCACGCTGTTCATTGCGACCGCCCTCGGTATCCCAGTCTCCACTACTCACACCATCACCGGCGCCATCGTCGGCGTGGGCGCGGCGCAGAAGATGTCGGCCGTGCGTTGGGGCGTGGCCAGCAACATCGTCTGGGCCTGGATCTTCACCATCCCGGCTTCGGCCTTCGTGGCGGCGATTGCCTGGTGGATCGGCGTGCACGTGCTGTAAGTCATCCTGGTTCGCGACCGCCGCAGCTTCCGCAGCAGTCGCCCGAAAGCAAAAAGCCACGTTTTACCGTGGCTTTTTGCTTTGCTGCTGAAGAAAAATGCTTACAACACGTCGCTCGCGTGATCCGCCAGGCGGGAGCGTTCGCCCCGCGCCAGGGTGACGTGGCCGCTGTGGGCCCAGCCCTTGAAGCGGTCGACCACGTAGGTCAGGCCGCTCGAGCCTTCGGTCAGGTAGGGTGTATCGATCTGGGCGATGTTGCCCAGGCAGACGATCTTGGTACCCGGACCGGCTCGCGTGACCAGTGTCTTCATCTGCTTGGGCGTCAGGTTCTGCGCCTCATCGATGATCAAGAACTTGTTCACGAAAGTACGCCCACGCATGAAGTTGAGCGACTTGATCTTGATGCGCGAGCGGATCAGGTCCTGGGTCGCGGCACGACCCCATTCACCGGCATCGCCGTCCGACTTGTTGAGCACCTCGAGGTTGTCGTCGAAGGCGCCCATCCAGGGGCCCATCTTTTCTTCCTCGGTTCCGGGCAGGAAGCCGATGTCTTCGCCGACCGGCACCGTCACGCGGGTGACGATGATCTCGTTGTAGAGCTTGGTTTCAAGCACCTGCGCCAGGCCCGAGGCCAGCGCCAGCAAGGTCTTGCCGGTACCGGCCTGGCCCAGCAGGGTGACGAAGTCGCACTCCGGGTTCATCAGCAGGTTCAGCGCGAAGTTCTGTTCGCGGTTGCGCGCAGTGATCCCCCAGACGCTGTTCTTGGCATGGCCGAAGTCACGCAAGGTCTGCAGCACTGCGGTCTTGCCGTTGATCTGGCTGACCTGGCCGTAGAAAGCCGGTTCGCCATTCTTGGGCTCGATGAACACGAACTGGTTGACCAGCAGCGAGGGCACGTAGGGGCCGGTGACACGGTAGTAGGTGTAGCTGCTGCCGTGGCGGCTTTCCTGCCAGGATTCCATGCCCTTGCCGTGCTTGTTCCAGAAGTCATCCGGCAATTGCTGGATGCCCGAGTACAGCAGGTCGGTGTCTTCCAGCACATGGTCGTTGAAGTAGTCTTCGGCAGGCAGGCCGATGGCACGCGCCTTCAGGCGCATGTTGATGTCCTTGGACACCAGCACCACCGGACGCTCCGGATTCTGCTGGTCCAGCGCACGCACCACGCCCAGGATCTGGTTGTCGGCCTTGCCCTCGGGCAGGCCTTCGGGCAGGGCGGCGTTCTGCAGCTTGGTCTGGAAGTACAGGCGACCCTTGGCGTCCTTGTTGCCCAGCTTGGAGAGCGGGATACCCAGGTCGATCGCGTCCTCGGCGATGTCGGACACCAGCGCATCCAGCGAACGCGAGATCTGACGGGCATTGCGGGCCACTTCGGACATGCCCTTCTTGTGGTTGTCCAGCTCTTCCAGCGTGACCATGGGCAGGTAGATGTCGTGTTCCTCGAAGCGGAACAGCGAGGTCGGATCATGCATCAGCACGTTGGTGTCCAGCACGAACAGCTTGGACTTGCCCAGCTTGTCGGCCACCCGGCTGGTGGAGGATTTGGGTCGGATCTCGGCGCTCTTGGGTGCGGCTTTCGGCTTTTCGGTCACGGCGGCGGTCTTGCCGGTGATGCGCGCACGGGGTGCTGCGACCTTGGCATCGGCAACGGTGGGCGCGGCGACGGCGACTTCTTGTGGTGCAACGGCAGGAGCGGACGTTTCAACGAGAGTGATGTTCGGTTTGACAGGCTTGTTGCGATCGGCCTTGGGATAGTCCTCGGGAGACAGCATCGAAGCTGGTTTGCTCGGCATTTTGGGCAGGGGCATCAGGACCTCGGAAGTGGATGAAGAAAACTCCGCTTTGTCAGAGCGAACAGGTGAAGCAAAACAGCGAACAGCAAAGGGAAGCAAAGTGAAGCTGCGGGGCCGAGAAGTCTAATGAAACCCTTGCCGGGCAAGCTGGCAAAGGGAGTGGCAAGGGCTTGATTAGAGGGGGCGGCAAATCGAAAAGTAAAAAAGCCGTTTCGGCAGGCCTGAGGCCTAAACCTGAAACGGCTTCCAGCAAACGTTTTTCTGTTTGAATTCAATGGCTTGTATCGTTTGACCGCATTTTTGTCGAACGCGTCGGAAACGCTTGCCAGACGGATCCTTCGCTGCCGGAACCTGCCGCCTCATGGGCGTTCACGCAAAGCACGGCAGCGCTTCTTGTGCAGTTCAGGCGAGGGTGTTGATGAAGGTCAGTACCTCATCCACGTGGGCAGGAACCTTCACTCCACGCCATTCTTTCACCACTTTACCTGCGCCGTCAATCACAAACGTGCTGCGCTCCACACCGCGCACCTGCTTGCCATACATGTTTTTCATCTTCATGACATCGAACATGGCGCACAGGGTTTCATCCGGATCGGAGATCAGCTCGAAAGGCATGCCCAGCTTGCCCTTGAAGTTTTCGTGCGACTTCAGGCTGTCGCGGCTGATGCCGAAGATTTCGGTATTGGCGGCCTGGAATTGCGGATGCAGGTCACGGAACTGCATCCCCTCGGTGGTACAGCCCGGCGTGTTGTCCTTGGGATAGAAATACAGCACCAGGTTCTTGCCCCGGTAATCGGCCAGGTTGAAAGTCTTGCCACTGGTCATGGCGGCCGAAAACTCCGGCACGGTCTTGTTCAGGATGGATGGTCGGTCTGTCAAAGTGGCGCCCCGTAGGTGAAGTCTTGTTGGTGGAAGTGATGCAGGCAGAAAGCTTCAGCTGTTGCCTGGATTACATGGCCTGTACGATCATCTCGCCCGAGCGGCCGGGCAATTCGCCCCAGCTGATCGGCAGGATGGGCAGGACGTCATTGCTGACGCTGTCGTAGTAGTCGCCCATGGAGACCAGTTCATAACCCTGGGCTCGCCAGCCGGCTAGCAATCGTTCGAAAATGGGGGCGAGTTTCTGGCCTTCAAGTTCGGCGTGCAAGGTGAACACATGATCACGCGGTTGCTTGGTCAGCTGCAGCAGGAATTCGGCGGCATTGCCAGCGTCGATCATCTTGCCGCCGATCTCGCGTCCCAGGATTTCGTCCAGCGTGGGCAGCGTCGTCGGCAATTGCACACAGGACAACGGCTTGCCGAAGGCCGACAGCCGATGCGGGCCGGCGTCCTGGTCGGCCAGGCGGCCATCCTCGCGCAGTTGCGAACGACCATCGGAGGAATAGGCCATGCCGAACTGGTCCAGCTGTACGAAGGCATGGTCGTTCATCTGCCAACCGGCGGCACCGTGGGTGCGTGGCGCCTCGCCGAAAATCTCGCGATAACGCTGGTGCGACTGGTGCATGGTCTCCACCGTCCACTGGGCATCGGCGGTACGTACATCGTCCTGCCAGACGCGGTGGTCCCAGGTATGGATGCCGCATTCGAAGCCGGCATCACGGGCCTGGCGCATGAAGCCGGCACAGGTCTTGCCGATGTCCGGTGCCGGCAGCAGGGTGCCGTACATCAGCGTCTTGATGCCGTAATGTTCCACCACCGAAGTGCGCGACACCTTGCTGAAGAAACCCGGGCGGAAGATCTGCTTGAGCGCCCAGCCAGTGTGGTCGGGACCCAGGGAGAACAGGAAGGTGGCGCCAGCGCCATGGCGGCGCAATTGCGCGATCAGGTTGGGGACGCCGACGCGGGTACCGCGGTAGGTGTCGGCGTCGATCTTGAGTGTGAGTTTGGGCAATTCGCTGAACCGGGAATGGGTGATGGCTGTGTTTCGCCATGGTGTGGGGCGGGCTCCGGGAGATGATTCCAGTGACCGCCGACAAGTTGCGAGACTAGCATTGTGCGGCCGATAGAACAATATGCAGCGATGCAGCAAAATGGGGAAAACAGGCTGCACATCGGCCCATGACGATCGCCTCTGTTGCGGTTTCTCGCCGGAAAAAACAAAACCGCGCCAGAAGCGCGGTTTTGTGGGCCGTGGCGGGACGGAAATCAGTCCATCAGGGCACGGGCTTCGGCGACCTGGCTGCGATAGGCGTCGAAGATATTGCGCAGGGTGTCGGCCATGGTGGTCTTGGGCGCCCAGTTCAGTTCTTCGCAGGTATTGGTGATCTTCGGGACGCGGTTCTGCACGTCCTGGTAACCCTTGCCGTAGTAGGCAGCGGAGGTGGTCTCGACCAGTTGCACCTGCTTGGCGGTCTCGGCATATTCCGGATACTCGGTGGCCAGCTTCAACATCATGTCGGCCAGGTCCTTGATGGAGTAGTTGTTGACCGGGTTGCCGATGTTGTAGATCTTGCCCGTGGCTACGCCGCCTTCGTTGGCGATGATCTTCATCAGCGCATCGATGCCGTCATCGATATAGGTGAAGGCGCGCTTCTGCAGGCCGCCGTCGACCAGCGAGATGTTCTCGCCGCGCACGATGTGGCCGAAGAACTGGGTCACCACGCGGGACGAGCCTTCCTTGGGCGTATGGATCGAGTCCAGGCCGGCACCGATCCAGTTGAACGGACGGAACAGGGTGAAATTCAGGCCGGATTCCATGCCATAGCCCCAGATCACGCGATCCATCAACTGCTTGGCGCAGGAGTAGATCCAGCGCGGCTTGTTGATCGGACCACAGATCAGCTCGGATTCCTCCGGATCGAATTCCTCGTCGTGGCACATGCCATAGACTTCCGAGGTCGAGGGGAAGACCAGGTGCTTCTTGTACTTGGCGGCCGAACGCACGATCGGCAGGTTGGCTTCGAAGTCCAGCTCGAACACGCGCAGCGGCGCATTGACGTAGGTCGACGGAGTGGCGATGGCCACCAGCGGCAGGATCACGTCGCACTTCTTGACGTGGTATTCCACCCATTCCTGGTTGATGGTGATGTCGCCCTCGAAGAAGTGCATGCGCGACTTGTAGGCCTCGTTTTCCAGGATGTCGGTGATGCGGTCGGTCATCATGTCCATGCCATAGACGTGCCAATCCGTGGTTTCCAGGATGCGCTTGGACAGGTGGTGGCCGATGAAGCCGTTGACGCCGAGAATGAGGACTTTTTTCATAATGTAGAGAGCTAGTGAATGGCCGGACTTCAGGAGGCCATGTATTTCAGATAATTGTTGAGTGAAGCATCCTGATCATTGATCTGGATCCCCAGGATCTGGAGGAAGTTGCCATCGCCACAACGGGCGTACAACTTGCCGCCTTCGAAGAACTTGTCCTGCATGCCGTGGGCCCGTTGCAGGGGCGGGTGGGCCGACTGCGGAACCAGCCGGGTTCTCGTGACCGTAATTTTATCACCCGCGATTTCCTCGAAGGCGCCGGGGTAGGGGGGCGCTACGGCGCGCACCAGATTATGGACTTCGCGGGCGGTACGGCGCCAGTCGATACGGCCATCCTCGGGCTTGCGGCCGCTATAGTAGCTGCCCTTGGACAAATCATTGGGCAACTCCGGCGTGTGCCCCGACAGCATGGCCGGCAGGGCATTCCACAGCGTCATCTCGGCAGCGACCACGACCTTGCCGAATACCTCGTGGGCCGTATCGTCAGGCAGAATAGGCACGGCCGTCTGGGCCACGATGCTGCCGGCGTCCGGCTTGACGGTCATTTCATGCAAGGTGGCACCGGTCTCGGTCTCGCCATGCAGCACCGCCCAGTTGATCGGCACGCGGCCACGGTATTTGGGCAGCAGCGAACCATGCATGTTGTAGGCGCCGCGCCGGGCCGTCGCCAGCACTTCCACAGGCAACATGTGACGGTAATAGAAACTGAAGATAAACTCCGGCTGCGCCGCCTGCACCTGGGCCAGCAATTGCGGCGACTTCGGGTCGGTGGGGGTGATGCAGGCGATGCCATGTTCCCGGCAGACCCCGGCCACCGAGCCGAACCAGATGTTCTCGGCGGCATTGTCTTCGTGCGTGACCACCAGCGAGACCTGCACGCCACGGGCGAGCAAGACTTTCAGGCAGCGCACCCCCACGTCATGGTAGGCGAATACGACGGCGTTCATAGGGCTTGCTTGTCTTCCGAAGAGGATTGCTCAAGGATGGCCTGCACCACATAGCGCGGGCGCGCGCGCACCTGCATGTAGATGCGGCCGATGTATTCACCCAGCAGGCCGATCGAGAACAGGATCACGCCCATCAGGAAGAAGGTGATGGCGAACAGCGTGAAGACGCCGCCCACTTCGGCACCGATCAGCAGCCGGCGCAGTACGATCAGGATGAACAAGGCCGCCGAGGCGAACGACAGGGCGATGCCCAGCAGCGAGAAGAATTGCAGCGGTACCAGCGAGAAGCCGGTCACCAGGTCGAAGTTCAGGCGGATCAGGCTGTAGAAGGAATATTTCGACTCCCCGGCCGAGCGCTCTTCATGCTCCACCACGATCTCGGTCGGATTGCGCGAGAAGGTATAGGCCAATGCCGGTACGAAGGTGTTCACTTCGCGGCAGCGGTTGACCAGGTCGATGACGTTGCGGCCATAGGCGCGCAGCATATTGCCCTGGTCGGTCATCTTGATGCGGGTGATCTTCTCGCGCAGGCGGTTCATGGCCTTGGAGGCGTAGGTTCGCCAGGCCGAATCCTGGCGCTCGCGGCGGATCGAGCCGACATAGTCGTAGCCCTCGCGCATCTTGGCGACCAGGTTGCCGATTTCTTCGGGGGGATTTTGCAGGTCAGCGTCCAGCGTCACCACCACATCACCCCGGGTCGCCTCGAAGCCGGCCATGATGGCCATGTGCTGACCGTAGTTGCCATTGAAGAGCACCACCCGCGTGACGTCCGGACGCAGCCGATACTGTTCGGCCAGGATGCCGGCCGAGCGGTCGCGGCTGCCATCGTTGACGAAGATGACTTCATAGCTGTAGCCCAAGGCGTCCAGCGCCGGGTAGAGGCGCTCGAACAGTTTGGAGAGCCCGGATTCCTCGTTGTAAACCGGGATGACGACGGACAGTTCTGGTTTCATCAAATATCGAATGCTGGAAATGCAGGTACTGAAATAAATCAAAGGCCCGATGCGCTGCGACGGTGGTGGTCGCGGCGTTCAGGCCAGCGTGTTGCAAGGATGACGAATTGCGAAAGCGGCAAATTGCGAAAATGCAAATAAATCGAATTATGCCGAAATTTTCGAACAATTTCGCAAAAATCAGCCAAGCACCGATTTTACCGTTTCAACCGCGCGCACAACGTCCTCTTTACGCATGACATTGAACATCGGCAGGGAGACGATGCGCTGGCCGACGCGTTCGGCCACCGGGAACATGCCTTCCTTGAAGCCGCGTTCACGGTAGAGCTTGAGCAGGTGAATGGCCGGGTAGTGGTAGCCGATGCCGACCTGCTTTTCCATCATCTTTTCCATGAAGGCAGCACGGGTAATGCGTTCCGGCAGCACCAGCTGGAACATGTGCCAGTTCGAGTTCTCGAAGTCGGCCACCGGCAGCTGGGCACCGTAGTTGGCCTCGAAGTTGCTGCCGAAGCAGGCGAAGTAATGGCGTGCCAGTTCCTTGCGGTGGGCGGTCACGGCGTCGATGTGGGCGAACTGGCCCAGGCCGATGGCGGCGTTCACATCGGTCAGGTTGTACTTGCCGCCCAGCACGTCCACTTCCAGCCCGTCGAAGCCGCTGCGGGTGACGCCCTGCAGACGATATTTCTCGGCCAGGCGCGCTTCGTCGGCATTGTTCAGTACCAGGAAGCCGCCTTCGGCGCTGGTGATGTTCTTGTTGGCCTGCAGGCTGAAGGAGACAAAGTCGCCGAACGAGCCGATGCGCTTGCCATTCCAGGTCGAACCCAGCGCCTGGGCGGCGTCTTCCACCACGCGCAGCTTGTGCTTGGCGGCGATCGCATACAGGCGGTCCATGTCCACCGGCAGGCCGGACAGATAGACCGGGATGATCGCCTTGGTGCGTGGGGTGATGGCTGCTTCCAGGCGGTCCAGATCGATATTGCGGGTGATCGGGTCGATGTCGGCGAACACCGGGGTGGCGCCGGTTTCCAGGATCACGTTGGCCGTCGCCACCCAGGAGATGGGGGTGGTGATGACTTCGTCGCCCGGGCCGATGCCGGCGATGCGCAGCGCGATTTCCATCGTGCAGGTGCCGGAATTGAAGGTGCGCACGATGCGTCCGCCCAGGTATTCCGACAGCGCCTTTTCGAACGCCTGAACCTTGGGGCCGCTGGTGATCCAGCCCGAGCGCAGCACCTCGCCGACGGCGGCGATGGTGGCTTCATCGATGGTGGGTTTGGCGAAAGGGAGGAATGGCAGCGAAGGCAGGCTCATGGTGGAATCCGGTCAGACGATATTCAGGATGGGAGGGCCGGCGCGGCGCTGGCGGGCGAGCGCCGCGCGGCGACCCGGTATTGTAAATCAGCTTCGGGTCAGCAAGACCACGCCGACAATGATCACGCCGATGGCCAGCAGGCGCTGCATGGAAATGGCCTCACCCAGGAAATACCAGGCACCGATGGCGTTGATGATGTAACCCAGTGAAAGCAGTGGATAGGCAATGGTGACATCCACCCGCGACAGGCCGATGATCCACACGCCCACCGAAATCACATAGCAGGACAGGCCGCCGATGATGGGCAGCTGGGTGGCCAGCTTGAGGCCGGTGGAAAACCAGTTGTCCGCGGTCAGATGGATCGCGCCCACGGCATTGGTGCCGGCCTTGAGCAGAAGTTGCGCCACTGCGTTCAGGCAGATGCCGACAAAGATGAAGCCAAATGTCGCCAGGTTCATTTGCCGG
This sequence comes from Herbaspirillum sp. AP02, assembly GCF_015767275.1. GTDB lineage: Bacteria > Pseudomonadota > Gammaproteobacteria > Burkholderiales > Burkholderiaceae_D > Herbaspirillum. The sequence continues at coordinate 638,492 of NZ_JADWMY010000001.1, read as the reverse complement.
CCTTTTTCTCGCCGTTGGCGTGGGCAGCGGCAGGAGTGGACGCAGGCGGCGGATCATTGGCCACGATGACGCGGCGCGGGTCCTGGCCGATCAGGCGCATCGGCAACTTGCGCTCGACCAGCTGCTTGTAGATGGTCGGATCGATGATGGCGATATCCTTCTTGCCGGCCGCATTGTCGGCCACCCACTGGGCCACGAAGGCGTCCACCGTTGGCAGCCACAGCTGCGGTTCCTGCTTCAGGCCGAACTCCATTTCGTCGGCGTGCTGCACCAGGGTCATGGTGCGGCGCAGGTAGAAGGGCAGGGCCTGTTCATAGCGACCGACCAGGTAGATCGGGGTTTCCGGCTTGAGCTCGGCCTGCAGCGCCGGCACGTAGTCCACGCCAGCCGAATAGCGGCCTTGCGGGTCATGCCCCAGCAGCAGCAACTGTCCGGCCACGAAGGCGGTTGTCGCCAGCGAGGTGACGGCCCAGTCCTTGTGCTGGCGGGCCAGGCGGATCGCGGCGATGCCGCCGACGAAGAAGATCAGCGCCGCGGCGTAGAGGTAGGGCACGTGGGCTTCCACCAGCGGCAGCGAGTAGGCATCCTTGGCCATCGACGGCACGCGCGGGATGAAGGCCAGCGCCACTGCGGCGGGCAGGGCCACCAGCGAACCGGCCCAGGCCAGCGCCTTGTAGTCGGCTTCTTCCAGGTGGCAGGCGATCAGCAGCGCCAGCGCCGGGAAGATCGGCAGCACGTAGGAAGGCAGCTTGGAGTCCGAAATGCTGAAGAACACGAAGATGAACACCGCCCACACCAGCAACAGTCGCTTGGGCTGGAAGCGCCCGCCGTTGAGGCTGTTGTAGCCCGCCGTATCGCGTTGTTCGCGGGTGCCTTTCCACAGGCTCTGGAAGAACACGCCCAACCACGGAATGATACCCAGCACCAGGATGGGGATGAAGTAGTACCACGGGCCAGTCCGGCTATGGATCTTGCTGGTGAAGCGCTGGAAGTGCTCGTGGATGAAGAAGAACTGCGGGAATTCCGGGTTGCGCAGCGACACCGCCACGAACCAGGGCGTGCAGATGGCGAAGAACAGGATCAGGCCCTTGACCAGGTGCAGCCGCTTCCAGATCGCCCAGTCGCGGGCGAAGACGGTGTAGAGCACCAGTACCGCACCCGGCAGCACGATGCCGATCAGCCCCTTGGACAGCACCGCCAGGGCCATGCCGGTCCAGCACAACAGCATCCAGTTGCGCTGACTTTCGCGTGAGGCCCCGTCGCGTTGGGCCATCAGCAGGGCGCACAGGGCGATGGTCATCATGCCCGACAGGCCCATGTCCAGCGTATTGATGTGACCCATGCCGGCCCAGAAGAAGCTGGACGCCAGCACCAGTGCGGCATAGTAGCCCACGCGGCCATTGAACACGCGGGTGCCGGTGTAGCCGGCCAGGCCGATGCCGAGCAGGCCGCACAGGCCCGTCCACAGGCGCGCCTGCCATTCACCCAGGCCGAACAGCTCGAAGGTGATGGCATTCATCCAGGTCTGCAGCGGCGGCTTCTCGAAATACTTGATGCCGTTCAGGCGGGTGGTGATCCAGTCTTGCGTGGCCACCATTTCGCGTGCCATCTCGGCGTAGCGGCCTTCATCGGTGGGCACCAGGACGCGAGCGCCCAGCATCCAGAACCAGACCAGCAGGAAGAGGATAAGCAGCGTCCAGACGAACGCCTTGGATTTGTACAGTTCGCGCATTGACAGCGGTTCCTTGTTGCGTGTTCTTGGGTTTCTTGTCGCGGCAAGTGCCGGTTCAGGCTTGTGGCGCGATGATCAGCGCCAGTGCCACCTTGCGTCCCTCGGCCATGAGGATGTTGTAGGTGCGACAGGCGGCCTGGTTGTCCATGCATTCCACACCGATGCGGCGCGCCGTGAGCACGGTGGTCAGCTTGGGATGGACGAAGCGCTGGCGCTCGCCGGTACCCAGGATGACCACGTCGGGCGCGGTGGCGTCGATCTGGTCGAAATGCTGCGGGGTGAGCGCCTCGAAGCTGTCCACCGGCCAGGGCACCGGCTCGGTTTCGGGCAGCACCAGCAAGCTGTTGGTGAAACGGATGGCATTGAGCTCGACACCGTCCTCATCATAGGCGGTGACGGTCTGGTATTGCTTGGTCTCGGTCGTGTGGAGCTTCATCGCAGGATGGGCAGGATGGGTTGCAGGCGCCCGGTCCGGGCAGACGGCCGGGCCGGGATGTCATGGCGACATGCATCGCGGCAACGTGGTCGTAAAGTGCGCCATTGTAGCCGTTTCCGACCCCGGCGCACGCCTATTTGATTGATAAAATGCTTAGCTTTGGGCAAAATGGCCGGTTCCCGGCGGGCCCGTGGGGTGCTGCCACCGGCCTCTTTGCACGTGCTTTACATTGCACTGCAGCAGGTACGAACATGCAGGAAAATGACGGCAAGCGTGGTAATGGAGAGGACCGCGAGGCAAAGGTTCCGGACCCGCCATGCAAGCCGAGAGACCCGATGAGATCCGATGGGGGCCAGGCTGGCCGGTCCCCTGCGAAACGATTAGAGGAAGAGCTGTGCGACCGATTCAGAAATCCAAGAAGCTGGCAGATGTGTGTTACGACATTCGGGGTCCCGTGCTGGAAAAGGCGCGCCAGATGGAGGAAGAGGGCCACAAGATCATCAAGCTCAACATCGGCAACCTGGCCGCCTTCGGCTTCGACGCCCCCGACGAGATCGTGCAGGACATGATCCGCAACATGGGCAATGCCTCCGGCTATACCGACTCCAAGGGCCTGTTCGCCCCCCGCAAGTCGGTCATGCACTACACCCAGCAAAAGAAGATCGAAGGCGTCACCATCGATGACATCTACCTGGGCAATGGCGCCTCCGAGCTGATCGTCATGAGCGTGAACGCGCTGCTCAACACCGGCGACGAAGTGCTGGTGCCGTCGCCCGACTATCCGCTGTGGACCGCGGCCGTGAGCCTGTCCGGCGGTACTCCGGTGCATTATGTGTGCGACGAGCAGCAAGGCTGGCAACCCGATATCGCCGACATCAAGAAGAAGATCACCCCCAACACCAAGGCCATCGTCGTCATCAACCCCAACAACCCGACCGGCGCGCTCTATTCGGTCGAGGTGCTGAAGGAAATCATCGAACTGGCGCGCCAGCACCAGTTGATCATCCTGGCCGACGAGATCTACGACAAGGTGCTCTACGACGGCAACACCCACACCTCGCTGGCGTCGCTGGCCGACGATGTGCTGTTCATCACCTTCAATGGCCTGTCCAAGAACTATCGTTCCTGCGGCTATCGTGCCGGCTGGATGGTGGTCTCGGGCGAGAAGAAGCACGCCCGCGACTATATCGAAGGCCTCAACATGCTGGCCTCGATGCGCCTGTGCGCCAATGCGCCAGGCCAGTTCGCGATCCAGACCGCGCTGGGCGGCTACCAGAGCATCAATGACCTGGTCGGCCCCAACGGCCGCCTGACCAAGCAGCGCGACCTGGCGCACAAGCTCCTGACCGACATCCCGGGTGTCACCTGCGTGAAGCCCAAGTCGGCGCTGTACATGTTCCCGCGCCTGGACCCGGACGTCTACCCGATCAAGGATGACCAGGAATTCGCCTACGAACTGCTGGCCGAGGAAAAGGTACTGATCGTGCAGGGCACAGGCTTCAACTGCCCCACGCCGGACCACTTCCGCGTGGTGTTCCTGCCCAATACCGACGATCTGACCGAATCCATGGGCCGCATCGCCCATTTCCTGGAGGGCTATCGTCGCCGCCACGGCACCGCCTGACCGTTTCTGCAGTACCCCGTCCTGTCCGCTGAAACGGCATGGCGGTCTTTTTCATCAACCACGAAGACAATATGAAATCCATCAAAGTAGGTTTGCTCGGCATCGGCACCGTGGGTTCCGGTACGTTCAATGTTCTCAAGCGCAACCAGGAAGAGATTGCGCGCCGTGCAGGCCGGGGCATTGAAATTACCATGGTCGCCGCTCGCAACACTGCCCGTGCGACCGAACTGACCCATGGAGAAGTCAAGGTCGTCAACGACGGCAACCTGGTGGTGAACGATCCCGAGATCGATATCGTCGTCGAACTGATCGGCGGCTACGACACCGCCCGCGATCTGGTGCTCAAGGCGATCGCCAACGGCAAGCACGTGGTCACGGCCAACAAGGCCCTGATCGCCACCCATGGCAACGAGATCTTCAAGGCCGCGCAGGAAAAGGGCGTCATGGTGGCCTTCGAGGCGGCCGTGGCCGGTGGCATCCCCATCATCAAGGCACTGCGTGAAGGCCTGACCGCCAACCGCATCCAGTGGGTGGCCGGCATCATCAACGGCACCACCAACTTCATCCTCTCCGAGATGCGCGACAAGGGGCTGGACTTCGACGTGGTCCTGAAGGAAGCGCAGCGTCTGGGTTATGCCGAGGCCGATCCGACCTTCGACATCGAAGGCGTGGACGCAGCCCACAAGCTGACCATCATGGCCTCGATCGCCTTCGGCATCCCGGTGCAGTTCGACAAGGCCCACGTGGAAGGCATCACCAAGCTGCAGGCCAGCGACATCACCTATGCCGAAAAGCTGGGCTACCGCATCAAGCTGCTGGGCATCACGCGCCAGACCGAGAAGGGCATCGAACTGCGCGTGCACCCGACGCTGATCCCGGCCTCGCGCCTGATCGCCAATGTCGAGGGCGCGATGAATGCGGTGGTGGTACGTGGCGACGCCGTCGGCGAAGCCCTGTACTACGGCAAGGGCGCCGGTTCCGAGCCGACCGCCTCGGCCGTGATTGCCGACCTGGTCGACATCACCCGCCTGGCCACGGCCGACCCGGAACACCATGTGCCTTCGCTGGCCTTCCAGCTCAATGCCATGGCCGATACTCCGGTGCTGCCCATGAGCGAAGTGGTGACCAGCTACTACCTGCGCATCCGCGTGGCCGACCAGGCCGGCGTGCTGGCCGACGTGACCCGCATCCTGGCCGATTCGACCATCTCTATCGACGCCATGCTGCAGAAAGAGCCGGCCGAAGGTGAACAGCAGACCGATATCATCATGCTGACCCACCAGACCCAGGAAAAGAACATCGAGGCCGCCATCGCCAAGATCGAAGCCCTGTCCACCGTCGTGGGCAAGGTCACCAAGATCCGCCTGGAAGAGCTGAGCTGATCCCCGGCCGGTCAAGTCTTGCCGCCAACGAAAATCGGAGCCCGCGGGCTCCGATTTTTTATTCCGGCAGGGCGGACCGCCGCGCCGGGCGATGGCCGTCCTGCTGTGTCTTACTTCTTCAGTTCGAAGCTGCACACCGCCTGCAGCATGGCATCACCCACCGACATCGGCTTGGGCTTGATGAAATCCATGCCCTTGAGCGCGTCGGAATGGTCGCGCTTGTCGCCCTTGCCATCGTTCTCGGCAAAGATGATCTCGCGCACCAGCTTCATGGTGCCGGCCTTGCAGTTGTACTGGTGCAGGTCCTTGTAGGACTTCAGCGTCGGGAAGCTCTTGTCGCCATTGTTGGGACGCGCTTCCTTGAAGTTCCACAGCGACCAGGCCTCGCGCACGCCGCCGGACTCGACGATGGAGTCGGTATCGACCAGCAGTTCGGACTGGTCGGTGCCGCCCAGCGATTGCCAGTTCTCGGCGTGGGCCGGCAGACTCGCCAGGAGGGCCGCGAACAGGCCGGTCGTTGCGAGCAGGGTCTTGGTCTTGTGATTCATGCCGTTTTCCATCCTTGTTGAGTTTGAATAGGTCTTTGACGCAGCCAGCGTGCAAACATTCCGTCAATCCGGCGCTGCAGCACGAAGTGGCGCAGCATAGCCCGGCCATGGCCGGCTTTCAAGGGTGGTAACGTTTTATTTCAGGTCTGTGATGTTCCGGGGCAATAGTGCGGTCCACCCGCGCAGCGGCGCGGCGATCAGTGCGTGGCAGGGATTTCGCGGCCGGGCCCCTGCTGCGCTTTTGTCGTAGGCCGTCTGGCCTTATAATCCAAGGCTTTCCTGCCAATTCACCCTCCAGCCGCCTGCCGGCGCTTCCTATCGACATGCAATACGTCTCCACACGCGGTCACGCTGCAACTCCTTCCTTCTCCGACATCCTGCTGGGCGGCCTGGCCCCGGATGGTGGCCTGTACCTGCCGGCGCAGTATCCGCAGGTGAGCGGTGCCGAGCTCGACCAGTGGCGCAAGCTGTCCTATGCCGACTTGGCCTTCGAGGTGCTGCGCAAGTTCGCCACCGATATTCCCGAAGCCGATCTCAAGGCCCTGGCGCACAAGACCTATACCGCCGACGTCTACCGCAACACCCGCGCCGGCGAGGATGCCGGCCAGATCACCCCGCTGCGCACGCTGGAAGAGCGCGATGGCAAGAAGCTGGTGCTGCAAAGCCTGTCCAACGGCCCCACGCTGGCCTTCAAGGACATGGCCATGCAACTGCTGGGTAACCTGTTCGAATATGCGCTCGCCAAGAAGGGCGCCGAATTGAATATCGTCGGTGCCACCTCCGGGGACACCGGCAGCGCTGCCGAATACGCCATGCGTGGCAAGAAGGGCATCCGCGTCTTCATGCTGTCCCCGCACAAGAAGATGAGCGCCTTCCAGACCGCGCAGATGTTCAGCCTGCAAGACCCCAACATCTTCAACCTGGCGGTGGAAGGCGTCTTCGACGACTGCCAGGACATCGTCAAGGCCATCTCCAACGATCTCGGCTACAAGGCTGCTAAGAAGATCGGCACCGTCAACTCGATCAACTGGGCGCGCGTGGTGGCGCAGGTGGTGTACTACTTCCGCGGCTACCTGGCGGCCACCACCAGCAACGAACAGAAGGTGTCCTTCACCGTCCCCTCGGGCAACTTCGGCAATATCTGCGCCGGCCACATTGCCCGCATGATGGGCCTGCCCATCGACAAGCTGGTGGTGGCCACCAACGAGAACGACGTGCTCGACGAGTTCTTCCGCACGGGTGTCTACCGCGTACGCAAGTCGGCCGAGACCTACCACACCAGCAGCCCCAGCATGGACATCAGCAAGGCCTCCAACTTCGAGCGCTTCGTCTATGACCTGCTGGGTCGCGACAGCGCCCGCGTCAAGACCCTGTTCCACAAGGTCGAGACCGCTGGTGGCTTCGACCTGACCGGCAAGCCCGGCAGCGATGGCGATGAATTCGCCAGCGTGATCAAGTACGGGTTCGCCTCCGGCAAGTCCTCCCACGCCGACCGTCTGGACACCATCCGCTTTGCCGAAAAGTCCTACGGCATCACGGTCGATACCCACACCGCCGACGGCATCAAGGTGGCGCGTGAAAACCTCACCCCGGGCGTCACCATGATCGTGCTGGAGACCGCCTTGCCGGCCAAGTTCAACGAGACCATCCGCGAAGCCCTGGGGCGCGACGCCGACCGCCCGGCCGGCTTCGAGAACATCGAGGCGTTGCCGCAGCGCTTCGAGGTCATACCGGCCGACGCCGCTCGCGTGAAGGCCTTCGTGGCCGAGCATACCGACCTGTAAGCATTGTTGGTTCTCCCCGATCACGCCGTCCGCGCCGCAGGCCCGGGCGGCGTTTTTCATGGGCCGCAGGCGGGCTGCGATTGCATTAGAATGTCGGGTCGCTGTATTGACCGGAATTGACCAGAAAACAGCGCGCTTCCCGCATTCCATCCCTCAGGCCCGCCATGCAATCCACGTCCACTCCTAGTCCAGACTCCCCGGTCAAGCCCGCCCGCGCGCCCATGCAAAGTGTCGCCCAGGCGCTCGACACCTTGCTCGAGGCGGCCGTGCCGGTCACCGGCAGCCAGACCATCGCCACCCTGGACGCCTGTGGCCGCGTGCTGGCCGCGCCCGTGCAGGCCCATATCAACGTCCCGGGCATGGACAATTCGCAGATGGATGGCTATGCGGTACGTGCCGCCGATTGCGCCTCCGGCCAGGCGCGCCTGCGGGTGTCGCAGCGCATTCCCGCCGGTCACGTCGGCCAGCCGCTGGAAGCCGGCACGGCCGCCCGCATCTTCACCGGCGCCATGCTGCCCGAGGGCGCAGACGCCATCGTCATGCAGGAAGCCTGCGAGGTGGACGGTGACCACGTCGTGATCCGCCATGTGCCCATCTGCGGCGAATGGGTCCGTACCATCGGCGAAGACATCTGCCAGGGCAGCACCGTCCTCGACGCCGGCACCCGTCTGCGCCCGCAGGAACTGGGGCTGGCGGCTTCAGTCGGCCAGGCCGAACTGGAGGTATTGCGCCGGGTACGGGTGGCGGTGTTCTTCACCGGCGACGAACTGACCATGCCCGGCGAGCCTCTCAAGCCCGGTGCCATCTACAACTCCAACCGCTTCCTCCTGCGTGGCCTGCTGCAAAAACTGGGTTGCGCCGTCAGCGACTACGGCATCGTTCCCGACAACCTGGCCGCCACCCGCCAGACCCTGCGCGAAGCCGCCCGCGAGCATGACCTCATCATCACCAGCGGTGGCGTTTCCGTGGGCGAGGAAGACCATGTGAAGCCGGCCGTGGAAGCGGAAGGGCGCATCAACATGTGGCAGATCGCCATGAAACCCGGCAAGCCCCTGGCCTTCGGTCAGGTGCGGCGCGGAGAAGAGGGCGCGGGCGAAGCGTTCTTCATGGGCTTGCCCGGTAATCCTGTCTCTTCCTTCGTCACCTTCCTGCTGTTTGTACGACCTTTCCTGCTGCGTCTGCAGGGCCTGCCACGCGCAGCCGTGTTGCCGCAGGCAGTGAGCATGCGTGCTGACTTCGACTGGCCCCGCGCCGACCGCCGCCAGGAATTCCTGCGCGTGCGCCGCAATGCACTGGGCGGACTGGATCTCTTCCCCAGCCAGGGCTCGGCGGTCCTGACCTCGACCGCCTGGGCCGACGGCCTGATTGACAACCCGCCCGGACAGACCATCGCCGCCGGCGACATGGTGCAGTTCCTGACCTTCGATCATCTGCTCAACTGAACCATCAAGGAATTTCCTTTCATGAAAATCGAACTCCGTTTCTTCGCCAGCGTGCGCGAAGCCCTGCAGACCTCGCAGGAAATCATCGAGTTGCCGGACAGCGTCAAGACCGTCGGCGACGTGCGCGCCTTCCTGATGGGACGCGGCGGCATCTGGGCCGACGTGCTGGGGCCGGAAAAGAACCTGCGCATGGCCTACGACCATGACATGACCGAGGCCGATACCGAGATTGCCGAGGGCGGCGAAGTGGCCTTCTTCCCGCCGGTCACCGGTGGCTGACATGGGCACCCGTCGGGATCCCTCGGTCGGCACGATTGCGCACTACAGCAGCAATGCGGAGAGCTTTCGCGAAGGCACCTGGGATCATGATGTCAGCCAGAACATGGCGGCGTTGCTGGAGGCCTTGCAGACCAGAGCCGGCCAGGCCGGACAGGGACCCTTCACGATTCTGGACTTCGGCTGCGGCCCGGGACGCGATCTGATCGAATTCACCCGGCGTGGCCATGTCGCCGTGGGCCTGGATGGCACTGCCGAGTTCGTCGAGATGGCGCGTGCGGCCAGCGGCTGCGAGGTCTTGCACCAGGATTTCCTGCAGTTGGACCTGCCATTGCAGCGCTTCGACGGCATCTTCGCCAATGCCTCGCTGTTCCATGTGCCTTCGGCCGCGCTGCCGAACGTGCTTGTCCGGTTGCATGCCAGCCTCAAGCCGGGCGGCATCCTGTTCAGTTCCAATCCCCGCGGGGAGGACCTGGAAGGCTGGAGCGGTCCCCGCTATGGCGTCTGGCATAGCCTGGAAGGCTGGCGCCGTTACCTGTTGCCAGCAGGATTCGTTGAATTGCGGCATTATTACCGCCCCGACGGCTTGCCACGTGAGCAGCAGCCGTGGTTGGCCAGCGTCTGGCAAAAAACAGAAGACCGGAGCTAAGCAAACCACCAGGACATTCGACATCCGGATTCTTTAGGAGGAGACCAAGCCTGCGCCAAACAGGCTTGCGGAGGGGCTGCACAAAAGACATCGTCCATCGATGCGCATTCATCCACACCTGAAGAAGGAACCATCTTGATTTCGACCCATCTGGCCGCCTGGGCGGCCCAGGACACGCAGTTGCTGCTGGTCACGCTGGCGGCATTGATCGCCATCGTGGTGCTGATCAGCTTTCTATCTATCGCACCCTTCCTGTCCATCCTCATCGGCACCTTCATCGCCGGCATCGGCGCCGGCCTGCCGCTGGAAGAGATTGCCAAGGCCTTCAGCAAGGGTGCCGGTAGCCTGTTGGGCGAGGCCGGCATCATCATCGCCCTGGGCGCCATGCTGGGCGCGCTCATGGCCGAGTCCGGCGCGGCCGACCGCATCGTCAATACCCTGCTGCGCTACGCGCGTGGCAGCATCATTCCCTGGATGATGGCACTGGTGGCCCTGGTGGTCGGCCTGCCGCTGTTCTTCGAGGTCGGGCTGGTGATGATGGCGCCGATCATTTTCGTCATGGCACGCCGTTCGCAGTTGCCCATCATGCGCGTGGCCATTCCCGCATTGGCCGGCATGACCACGCTGCACGCGCTCTTGCCGCCGCACCCCGGCCCCTTGATTGCCGTGTCGGCCCTGCATGCCGACCTCGGCACCACCATGCTGCTGGGTTTCATCGTCGCCATTCCGGCGGTCATCATTGCTGGACCGCTGTATGGCAACTTCCTGGCACCGCGCCTGAACCTGGCCGAACCGGACCAGATCGGCAAGCTCTTCAGCGCCCGTGAAGGCCAGTCGCAGCCGGGCTTCGTCGCCTCGCTGGTGACCATCCTGCTGCCGGTGGCGTTGATGCTGGGCCGTACCGTGGCGCGCATCTGGGTCACCCCCAAGACCGAGCTGTTCGAGATGCTCAACTTCTTCGGCGAACCCATCATCGCACTCACCGTCACGGTGCTGTTTGCCGTGGTGGTGCTGGGCTGGGGCCAGGGCAGCAGCCGCTTCGAGGTGGGTGCCACGCTGCGCCGCGCCTTGCCGCCCATCGCTGGCCTGCTGCTGACCATCGGCGCTGGCGGCGGCCTCAAGCAGACCCTGCTGGCCGCCGGCATCAGCGACACCATCACCAAGATCGCCACCGGCACCCACATGCCGCTCATCCTCCTGGCCTGGATCATCGCCGTGGCACTGCGCCAGGCCACCGGTTCGGCTACCGTCGCCACCACCGCCACCGCCGGCATCGTCGCGCCGTTGGTGGCGGGCCTGTCGGCGACCCACAATTCGCTGATGGCCCTGGCCATCGGTGCCGGCTCGGTGTTCTTCTGCCACGTCAATGACGCCGGCTTCTGGATGGTCAAGGAATACTTCGGCCTGAACCTCAAGCAGACCCTGGCGACCTGGTCGGTGATCCAGACCCTGGTCTCGGTGATCGGGCTGGGCATGACGCTGCTGCTGTGGGGGCTGATCGTCTGATCGTCTGATCGACGCGTGCTCGCGGGCAGGGCTGCGCTGGTAGAATCGCAGCCCTGCCTTTCACTTTCCGTCCAGCCATGCCTGTCCGCGTCCAGACCGCCGATTTCGATCTTTCCACCGAAGTGGCGCAACTGCGCCTGTCCAATCCCCGCGTAGGGGCGGTGGTGAGCTTCGTGGGCACGGTGCGAGATCTCAATGAGGGCGCGGCCGTCTCGGCCATGGAGCTGGAACACTATCCGGTCATGACCGAGCGCGCCCTCGAGCAGATCGTGGAACAGGCCAAGGCGCGCTGGCCCATCTTCGATGCGCTGGTGATCCATCGCATCGGCCCCATGCAGCCGTTGGAGCAGATCGTGCTGGTGGCGGTCACCTCGCCCCATCGCGGCGAAGCCTTCGCGGCCTGCGAATTCATCATGGATTACCTCAAGACCCAGGCGCCGTTCTGGAAGAAGGAACAGACGCCGGACGGCGCCCGCTGGGTTGATGCCCGCGAGAGCGACGACACTGCGCTGACCAAGTGGAAACAATAAGGCGTCCTGCCTCGGGAGCTTGATCCCGGCGCCGGCCGCCAAGGGCGATCACAGGGGGAAACCGTCTTGCCACTGAAGTTTCAATTTCCACGTTTACCACGCATGCCGCGCATTCCCGGTCTGCCGACCACGGCCACCGCGCCATTCTGCCCGTCCGAAGTGGCGGGCTCGGTCGCTGTGCCGGCCGGTGCCTCGGTCTGGCAAAAGCTGCGCATCTACGTCGGCCCCGGCCTGCTGGTGTCGATCGGCTACATGGACCCGGGCAACTGGGCCACCTCCATCCAGGCCGGTTCACAGTTCGGCTACCAGCTGCTGTTCGTGGTGATGCTCTCCAGCCTGGCCGCCATCGTGCTGCAATGCCTGTGCGCACGCCTGGGCATCGCCACCGGCAAGGATTTGGCGGTGCATTCGCGCGAACACTACCCGCCCGCCGTGGGCAAGGGCATGTGGGTGCTGGCCGAACTCTCCATCATCGCCTGCGACCTGGCCGAAGTGCTGGGCTGCGCACTGGCCTTCAACCTGCTGCTGGGCGTATCGCTGCCGGTGGGCGTGCTGCTGACCGCGCTCGATACCCTGATCGTGCTTGGACTGAAGGGCAGGGGCTTCCGCCAGGTCGAGGCCATCATCCTCGGACTGGTCGTCACGATCGCCACCTGCCTGCTGGCACAACTGGCCTTCGTCAAGGCCGACTGGCACGAAGTGATGCAAGGCTTCGTCCCCTCGCTGCAGGCCATCTCCAGCCGCGAGCCGCTGTATCTGGCCATCGGCATCATCGGCGCCACCGTGATGCCGCACAATCTCTACCTGCATTCTTCCATCGTGCAGACCCGCAGCGTGCGGCGCGATCCGGCCTCCCTGCTGGAAGCGGTGCGCTACACCCGGGTCGATACCACGATCTCGTTGCTGATCGCCATGGTCATCAACGCCACCATCCTGATCCTGGCCGCCACCGCCTTCCACAAGAGCGGCAATACCCAGGTCGCCGAGCTGGATGAGGCCTACCATCTGCTGGACCCCATCACCGGCTCGGCCATGGCGGCCATCCTGTTCGGCGTGGGCCTGTTCGCGTCTGGCCAGAGCTCGACCTTCACCGGCACCATTGCTGGCCAGGTCATCATGGAAGGCTTCCTAAAGCTGAAGATTCCCTGCTGGCAGCGCCGCGTCATCACCCGCGCCCTGGCGCTGGTGCCGGCGCTGATCGGCGTGCTTACCCTGGGGCCGCATTCGGTGGGCAAGCTGCTGGTGGCCAGCCAGGTGGTGCTGTCGCTGCAGTTGCCCTTTGCCATGTACCCGCTGATCCGCCTGACCAGCCGTGCCGACCTGATGGGCGAGCTGGTCAACCGCTGGTGGGTCAGTGCCACGGCGTGGCTGCTGTTCGTGGCGATTTCGGCCGCCAATGTGTGGCTGGTGTGGCAGGTGTTTGTCGCTTGAGCACAGCCTTATTTTCACATCAAACTATCATCTTTATCCTGGATTTTCTGGTTATTGATGATAGTATGATGTGTATATGAAGAACTCCTGCACCCTGCAACTGCATATCGACGGCGCCTGGCGCGACGCGGCTGCCCTGTCGCTGACTGGCCCGCTCGAGCAGGGTATGGGCGCGCCGTCTTTCCTGGTCTATGAAGCCGCGCACGTGGTGGACTACCAGGATAGGCGCGATGCGGCTGCGGTGTCGGTCAATGTGCCGGTGAGCTTCGACGCTTTGCAAGAAAGCCGGTGGCCGGCTTTTCTGATCGATCTATTGCCGCAGGGCTATGGCCGTGGCGAGTTGCTGCGCCAGCTTGGCTTGGACGAGCGTGCCGAGGCCAGCGCCGACTGGCCGCTGCTCTGCGCCGGGGCTGGCAATCCCATCGGGAACATGCGCGTGCTCGAAGCCTGGCAATGGGCCCAGCAACGCAGCGGGCCGCTGTTGCGCGGATTCGGCATCGATGAAATCGCCGCGCGTTCGGAAGACTTCAGCGAATACCTGGCCCAACACGGCTTGTTCCTGGCCGGCTCCTCAGGGGTGCAGGGGGAATGGCCGAAGATTCTGTTGACGCGCGCGCGCGACGGCCTGTTCTACCTGGACCACGCCTTGCCCGATGAACTGGCCGAACGCCACTACATCGTCAAGTTCGGGCGTGGCCCCGATCCTGATCTGGCCAACATCCTGCGGCTGGAAGCCCCTTACATGCAGTTGGCCGCCAGCCTCGGCCTGAAGGTCCACGATGCGCTGGAACTGCATGGCAAGGCCTTGTTCATCCCGCGTTTCGACCGGGAGCTGCGCCACGGCCGGGTGGTGCGTCATGCGCAGGAAAGCATCGCCTCGCTATGCGGGGTCACCGGCTTTGCCGCGACCCCGTCGCACAATGCCGCCTGTGCCCGGCTGGGCCAGGTCGCCACCGATCCGATGGGGGAGATCATCGAATACCTCAAGCGCGACATCGCCAACATCGTCTTGCGCAACCGCGACAACCACGCCCGCAACACCGCCATACGGCGCGATGCGCAGGGGGCGATCGGACTCACGCCGCTGTTCGATTTCGCGCCGATGTGGTTGCATCCCGATGGCATCGCCCGGCGCATGCGCTGGGAGCACGATGACGGCGGCTCGCCGCAGTGGGCCAGCGCCATCGAGCAGGCCTGCGATGTCGCCCGATTGGATGCGGCACCGGTGAGGGCGGCTGTGCGCGAGATGGCCGGACCGCTGGCGGGTTTGCTGGAGCGTGCGCTGGCGCTGGGCATCGAAGCGCCATTCCTCGACCCGTTGGCCGTCACGCTGGCCCAGGTCCGTACCCAGCTGGAGGCGCTTTGAATGGACAAGCGCTTCAAGCCTCTCACTGCCATCGAGCAATTGGAAGAACGGCGTGCGCTGTTCGATGAACTGGCCGCCGATCCGGCCCTGCCCATTCCCGCCGTGATCCGCAAGATCCGCACCACCTTGCGCCTGACCATTGCCGAATACGCCAAGCTGTGCGGCGTATCTGCCCGCACCTTGCAGGATATCGAACGCGGTGAGTCCAGCCCCACGCTGGCCACTGCCGACAAGCTGCTCAAGCCGGTCGGCATGAGCGTGGGTGCGGTGGCGCGCAAGCGCACATGAAAAAGGCGGCCCTGATGCTACATCAGGGCCGCCTTTCCACTACCTTAGCCTGGTTCAGTTGCGCACTGCCGCCTGCGACTTGCCGCTCCCCGGCGCCAAGACCACCGTGCAAGTCAGCCCCGAGGCCAGCAGTACATGTTCCGGCACCTTGTCGAGCTGGATGCGCACCGGGATGCGCTGCGCCAGCCGCACCCAGTTGAAGGTCGGGTTCACATCGGCAGTCAGTTCGCGGCTTTGCGGATTGTCACGGTCATAGATACCGCGGGCGATGCTGTCGACGTGGCCTTCCAGGGTGGCGCCGTTGATCAGCTGGATCTTGGCGCGGTCCCCGATGGACAGCAGCGGCAGCTTGGTTTCCTCGAAGTAGGCATAGACCCAGAAGGAGTGGCTGTCGATCAGCGCGATCTTGGCCGCGCCGGCAGCCGCGTAGTCGCCGCGACGCACGGAGAGGTTGGTCACATAGCCATCCACCGGGGAGAATACCTTGGTGCGCTCCAGGTTCAGTCTGGCCGTATCGCGCTGCGACAGGGCCGCCTGGTATTGCGCCTGGGCGCCTTGCAGCTGGGCCTGGGCGGCTTCCAGCTGGGCTTGCGAAGCGGTGACCTGGCTGCCGGCATCTTCGCGGGCTTCCCGTGAGACCACCAGCGCATCCACGTCGGCCCGGCGCCGGGCCTGGGCGCGGCGCATGGCCAGGTCAGCGCGGCGTGCCTCGACTTCGGCACGGCGCACATCCAGCTCTGCCTTGCGCGCGGTGACGGCGGCTTCAGCCTGTTGCAGTGCCAGCGTGTAGCGGGCCGGGTCGATTTCCATCAGCAGATCCCCCTTCTTGACCAACTGGTTGTCACGCACCGGCAGGGCCACCACCTGACCGGAGACGTCCGGCGCGACGTTGACCACTTCGGCGCGCACCCGGCCGTCGCGGGTCCAGGGGGAATGCATGTAGTGCTGCCACAGGCTCCAGGCGAGCAGGATGGCCAAGAGGAAAATCACCGAAGTGACGAGGACGCGGAAAATCGATTTGACCGACATGGTGAACTACTCCTGATGGTTTCTTTATCTTTTCTGAAGTGATGGGTTTGGCGCAGAAGGCAGTAAAGCCGATGTCCGCTAGCGATACACGAACAGCCCCAGCAAGGCGGCCAGGCAGACGAACAGGCTCACGCGGAACAGCGCCGGGTGCCAGGTCAGGTCGTAGAAGCCCAGCCGCACCAGGACGCGGTCCGCCGCCATGGCCAGGATGGCGGCCACCACGGCCAGCAGCAGGACCGTTGGAATGTAGGCATCGAAGAAGGAAATCTCACGTGGCATGGCGTTCTCCGGAAGCAGGGTTGGCACCGGCGCGCATGGTATGCAGCGGCGATTGCTGATCGAGCAGGGCGGTGCGGATGAAGTGCAGGTAACTCAGGGTGCGTTGCAGACGATGACGCTCGCTACGTTCGCGGTAATGCGGGCCGATGGCGGTCTGGACTTCGACGATGGTGGCGTCATTGGCGTCCAGCGCCGTCTGCAGGGTCGCCGCCGACGGCCGGGCGAACAGGGCCGGGATGGCTTCACGCAGGCGGTTCAGTGCGGCATAGGCGGACGGCGGCAGCAGGTCCGGGGTTTCGGTGCGGATGCCGTGCAGTTCGGTACGCAGTTCGATGATGGCGTGGCCCACTTCCAGGGTGGCAAACATCCAGCCCAGCGCCTTCTGGCGCAGGACCGGGCGACTGCTGGTGAGGATCGTGATCTGGTGCATCAGGTCGCGGGTGCCGCTTTCGAACTTCAGCGCCAGGCGGCCCAGCTTGCCGAAACAGGCGTCCACCACCTGCTTGCGCAATTGCTTTTCCAGCACGCGCACGGTCCAGTCGGTGGTCGGCGGCAGCAGCAGCATGAAGGCCACGGCCGTCACCAGCAAGGACACCACCAGTGCCACCGATTCGTTCAGGTAGCCGGCCGCGTTGAAGTGGGCGAAGTTGTCCGGTACCGCCAGGAAGGGAAAGAAGATGCAGATCCCCAGGCCGTAACCGGCCCATTTGGGTTTGGTGGTCAGCCAGACGGCCAGCATCAGTACCGGCATGAGCGCGCTGGCCAGCATCCAGTAGCCATCCAGGCGCGGCAGGATGTGGAAGGTGTAGACATAGCCGGCCACGGCGGCGAAGAGCACGCCGATGGCGACCGTACGGGTGGCCTTGGCCGGGTCGGGTGCGGCCGAGGTGATGGCGCAGAAAGCCGCCGCGTTGAGCACGGCTACGTCGCCGCTGGGCCAGCCACTGGCGATCCAGAACCCGGCCAGGCACAGCATCACGATGGCGGCCCGGGCACCGGCGATCAATGCCGTGGTCATGCTGGTCTTGGGGGCGTAGGAATGCTCCCATTGCTCGCGCTCGTGGTGGCGCTGGTTCAGCGAGGCATAGGTCAGGGTGTAGGCATGCAGTTCTTCGACCACGCGGTACAGAAGTTCAGATGCCGTATCGAAATCCAGCATGGCGCTGTCGCTGTCGCACTGTTCGGCCAGCGTGCCTCGGGTGGCGCGCACGCGGCGCGGCAGCTCGCGCTTGAAGGCGTCCAGCTTGAGGGCGGCATCGGCGGCATCCACTGCACTCATCACCGGCTCGCCGCTGGCGCGGGTCAGCAAGGGCTGCACCTCGCGGAAATAGGGCGAGATGGCGGCGATGACCACCTGCGCACCGGGCGCGGGATTGGCGTGCAACCGGTTCATCAACTGGTGCAGCGCGTGGACGCGGGTGGACAGCGCCATGAATTCGCTGTTCATGCGGCTCAGGCGGCCGCTGCGCAGGCGCACTTCCGGGTCTTCGAAGATGGCCGAGCTGCGCAGGGCTTCCAGGCCGATGATGTCGCCCACGAAGCGGGCATTGGTGGCTTCCAGCTGCTTGCGGTCGTTGCTGCCGCCCAGGGTGGCGCTGATCAGGTCGACGAAGGCGGTGAAGCGCCCCCGGATGATGCGTACCAGCCCCGGTGCGCTGGCCTGCGGGAACACCAATGCGCTGACCAGGCCCACGCAGACGATGCCGACCATGATCTCGGAGACCCGTGTCATCACCGAATCGAAGGTAATGGCCGGATGCAGCGCGGCCGGCAGGCCGATCAGGGCCACCGTATAGCCGGACAGCACGAAGCCGTAGGAGCGGAAGTTACGGTTGTGCGCCGAGCCCACCGTGCACAGCCCGATCCACAGGGCCGAAGCCAGCAGGAACAGCTCCGGCGTCTGCGCGAACAGGCCCACGAAGATCACCACCGCGGCCGAGCCGACCAGGGTGCCGATGACCCGGTAGAAGCTCTTGGCCAGGATCATGCCGCTTTGCGGCTGCATGACGATGAAGACCGTGATCAGCGCCGAGCGCGGCGACTCCAGGTCCAGGCCGTAACCGATACCCAGTGCCAGCAGGCCAGCGAAGACCATCTTGAACACATAGACCCAGGTCGGGGCATCACTGCGCCACCAGTCGCGGGCGGCCTCATGCAGCTGCGCTTTCAGCGACAGGGCAGGGCTGGGCGTGCCGGGCGTGTTCATTGCGCGGCCACCTGGTCATCCGCCGGCGCGGGGCCATTGTCCATGCCTCCGCCCAGGGCAGTCTGCAGTGCCGCATAGGCTACCAGGCGCTGGGCCTGCAATTGCTGCACGATCTGTTGCTGGCGCAGCCATTGGGTCTGGGCGTGCAGGATGTTGAGGTAATCGGTCAGGCCGCGCTGGTAGGCGCGGGTAGCGATATCCACGTTCTTTTGCGCGGCTTGCACCGATTGCTGCGCCTGTTGCTGCTGGCGCGCGACCGATTGCAGTGTCACCACCTGGTCGGAAATGCCTTTGAGCGCTTGCGAGAGCAGGGCGTTGTAGTGTTCCACCTCGATGTCATAGCCGGCGCTGGCCGCACCCAGTTGGCCACGCAGGCGGCCACCCTCGAAGATGGGCAGGGAGATGGCCGGGCCGTAGGTGGTCTGGATGTTGGGCGCAGACAGGAAGGAGAACAAGCCGCCACCGGCGGCCGCCGGGCCGATGCCGGCCAGCAGGTTGATGTTGGGGTAGAAGGCCGCCTTGGCCACGGCGATGCCCTTGCCGGCGGCCTCCACGCGCCAGCGGGCGGCGCTGATGTCCGGGCGGCGACCCACCAGGTCGGCCGGCAGCGCGCTGGGCAGGCCGATGGCGGCCTGCAGCTGCAGGGTGGGGCGGGTGACGCCGTCGGCGGCACCGGGGCCTGCGCCCAGCAATGCGGCCAGCTGGTTGCGGATCAGGGCGATGCTCTCTTGCAGGGCTTCGATCTGGCGCCGGGTTTCCGGCAGCGGGGCTTCGGCCTGGGTGATCTCAAGCTGGGTACCGAGGCCACCCTTGAAACGACGATGGGCCAGGTCGAGGATCTTCTGTTCTTCCTTCAGCATGGCGTCGGTGTTGTCCAGCAGGCCGTATTGCAGGGCCAACTGCACATAAGTGCGCACCACATTGCCTTCCAGGTCGAGCTGGGCGGCGCGGGCGTCGGCCGCTACGGCGTGCATCTCGTCCTCGGCACGCAGGGTGGCGTTCTTGTTGCGATCCCAGAGGTCGACGTTATAGGACAGGCCCAGGGTGGCGGTGTTGTTCCAGGTCAGCTTGTCGCGGAAGGCGGCGCCGTAATAGACGTTATCGGACCAGTCCTTGCGGCCGACTGCCACATCCAGCTGGGCGCTGGGCAGCTCGCCGGCATGGGTGGCCACGGCCAGCGACCGGGCCTGGCGCACGCGGGCGGCGGCCACTGCCATGCTGGGGTTGCCGGCTACGGCGCGGCTCACCAGCTGGTCCAGCTGCGCATCGCCATAGACCTGCCACCAGGCGCGTTGCGGCCAGCCGGCCTCGCTGCCGGCCTGGCGGATGGCCTGGCCGGCGTCCAGCACGGCGACGTCGCGGACCTGCGCTTGCGGCTGGATGCCACCCTGATCGGCGCAGCCGGCCAGTGCCGTTGCAATTGTCAGCGCCAGCGCAACGACCTTCAGATCCGGCAGCTTGGAGAACGCGATAGGTTTCATGGGATTGCCCAAAAATATGCAAATATCAGAAGGTATGTATTCTATTTTGTAATTATTCCCAAAAAAATCCGCTATTCAGCAATTCTTTATCTCGTTATTGGCAATAATGATTGCTCCGTTTTGGGTAACAATGCTGTCATCCGGTGTTGCGCCTGCTGGCGCGACACCTGCTCATTGATAGGAACAAGATGGATACCCTGCAAAACATGCGCGTTTTCACGCGTGTGGTCGAGGCCGGCAGTTTTACGCAGGCCGCCCAGCAGATGGCCCTGACCACCGCCCATGTCTCACGCGCCGTGGCCGACCTGGAGCGCCATCTGCGCACCCGCCTGTTGAACCGTACCACGCGCCGCATCGCCCTGACCGAGGCGGGCGAGCGTTATCTGCTGCGTTGCCAGCAGATCATGGCCTACGTTGACGAAGCCGAGGCCGAAGCCGGCGCGGCCTATGTCTGTCCCTCGGGTCGGCTGCGCATCCACGCCATGACCAGCTTCGGCCAGCGCTACGTGATTCCCTCCATTTCCGGTTACCAGAAGCGCTACCCGGACGTGGCAGTGGAGCTGACGCTGGCCCAGCGCATCCCGGACATGCTGGAAGAAGGTTATGACGTCTCCCTGGTGCTGGCGCGCGAGCTGCCCGATTCCGGCCTGATCTACCGGCAGCTGGGGACCACCTTCAGCATGCTGTGCGCCTCGCCGGCCTACCTGGACAAGTACGGCGCGCCCCAGCAGCCGGCGGACCTGCTCAATCACACCTGCCTGCAACTGGTGAGCCCGATCTCGCCGCTGGACGAATGGGTGCTGGAAGGGCCGGATGGCGGCGCCGTCATCGCGATCAAGAGCAATTTCCAGGTCAACGTAGCCGAAGCCATGCTCACCGCCATCCGCGAGGGCATGGGCATCGGCGTGCTGCCCATCTATTCGGCGGTGGACGCCTTGCGCACCGGCAGCATCGTGCGCGTGTTGCCGCAGCATCGCTTACAGAACATGGGCGTATATGCCCTGTATCCTTCGCGCCAGTACCTGGACGCCAAGATCAGCACCTGGGTAGACTGGATGCACGTCACCGTGGACAAGACCCTGGAGGAAGACCATCAGGCGCTGGAGCGCCTGGGCAGCCTGCGGGAAGAAATGCAGGGGCTGGGGACGCGCTGATCGCGTACAAGTTTGCGGGTGCGGGTGCGATTGCGCGTGAGATTGCGGACAAAAGACGGCCCGATGGGGCAGGCAAGGGGGACGACGATGGGATGGCTGGCAGTGGGAATCGGAGCGACGCTGGGCGCCTGGCTGCGCTGGCGCATCTCGGTGGTGTGGAATATCTCCGGCCACTTCGTGCCGTTGGGCACGCTGGCGGCCAACTGGATCGGTGCCTACGTGATCGGTTTCCTGGTGGCCTATTTCGAGCAGCATCCCGGTTTGTCGCCCGAATGGCGCCTGTTCGCGGTGACCGGCTTCCTGGGCGGCCTGACCACCTTTTCGACCTTCTCGGCCGAGGCCATGATCCTCTTGCAGCGGGGCGATTACCTATGGGCCATCGGCCATTCCGGGCTGCACCTGCTGGGCTCCATCGTGCTGTGTGTTGCCGGGTTTGCAAGCTACCGGGCATTGGCGGGCTGACGATTATCAGCGAACTGATGCAGATCAAAACAGACGGCATGATCATTGCTTGAAAATCAAAGCGCAGGCCCAACTTTCATCTCATTGAAAAATTGGAGCGAACCATGCGTCTCGACAAACTCACCACGAAATTGCAGGAAGCGCTGGCCGATGCGCAATCCCAGGCGGTCGGCCACGACAATCAATATATCGAACCGGTCCACCTGATCCTGGCCCTGCTGGGCCAGGATGACGGCGGCGCGCGCTCGTTGCTGCAGCGTGCCGGCGTCAACGTGAACGGCCTCAATACCGCCTTGCAGGCGGCCGTCAAGCGCCTGCCGCAAGTTTCCGGCAACGGCGGCGAAGTGCAGGTCGGGCGCGAACTGGTGGCCCTGCTGAACCTGGCCGACAAGGAAGCGCAAAAGCATGGCGACCAGTTCGTCGCCAGCGAAATGGTGCTGCTGGGCCTGGCGGACGACAAATCCGATGCCGGCCGCGCCGCCCGTGAAAACGGCCTCACCCGCAAGTCGCTGGAAGCGGCCATCCAGGCCGTGCGCGGCGGTGCTTCGGTGTCCTCGCAGCAGGACGAAGGCCAGCGCGAAGCCCTCAAGAAATACACCCTGGACCTGACCGAGCGTGCCCGTGCCGGCAAGCTCGATCCGGTGATCGGCCGCGACGATGAAATCCGCCGCGCCATCCAGGTACTGCAACGGCGCAGCAAGAACAACCCCGTGCTCATCGGCGAACCGGGCGTGGGCAAGACCGCTATCGTCGAAGGCCTGGCCCAGCGCATCGTCAACGGCGAGGTGCCGGACAGCCTCAAGTCCAAGCGCGTGCTGTCGCTGGACATGGCGGCTCTCTTGGCCGGTGCCAAGTATCGTGGTGAATTCGAAGAACGCCTGAAGGCGGTCTTGAAGGAAATCGCCCAGGACGAAGGTCAGACCATCGTCTTCATCGATGAGCTGCATACCATGGTGGGCGCCGGCAAGGCCGAGGGCGCCATGGATGCCGGCAATATGCTCAAGCCGGCCTTGGCCCGTGGCGAGCTGCATTGCGTGGGCGCCACCACCCTGGACGAATACCGCCAGTACATCGAGAAGGATGCCGCCCTGGAGCGTCGTTTCCAGAAGATCCTGGTAGACGAGCCCAGCGTGGAGGCCACCATCGCCATCCTGCGTGGCTTGCAGGAGAAGTATGAGGTGCACCACGGCGTGGACATCACCGACCCCGCCATCGTGGCTGCGGCCGAGCTGTCGCATCGCTACATCACCGACCGCTTCCTGCCGGACAAGGCGATCGACCTGATCGACGAAGCCGCCGCCAAGATCAAGATCGAGATCGACTCCAAGCCGGAGGTGATGGACAAGCTCGACCGCCGCCTGATCCAGCTGAAGATCGAGCGTGAAGCCGTCAAGCGCGAGAAGGACGAAGCCTCGCAGAAGCGCCTGCAGCTGATCGAGGAAGAGATCGAGAAGTTGGAGCGCGAGTACGCCGACCTGGAAGAAATCTGGAAGGCCGAGAAGTCGACCGCCCAGGGTGGCCAGCAGCTCAAGGAAGAGATCGAGAAGGTGCGCCTGCAGATGGAAGAGGCCACCCGCAAGAGCGACTGGCAGAAGGTCTCGGAGCTCAAGTACGGCAAGCTGGCCGAGCTGGAAGCCGCGCTGGAAGTGCAGAACAAGAAGGACGCCGCCGGTGTCACCACCGAGAAGCCCAAGCTGGTCCGCACCCAGGTGGGCGCCGAGGAAATTGCCGAGATCGTGGCCCGCGCCACCGGTATCCCGGTGTCGCGCATGATGCAGGGCGAACGTGAAAAACTGCTGCACATGGAAGACGTGCTGCATGAACGCGTGGTCGGCCAGGACGAAGCCATTGTGGCCGTCTCCGACGCCATCCGCCGCTCGCGTGCCGGCCTGGGGGACCCCAGCAAACCCTACGGTTCCTTCATGTTCCTGGGCCCCACCGGGGTCGGCAAGACCGAGCTGTGCAAGGCGCTGGCGTCCTACCTGTTCGACACCGAGGAAGCGATGATCCGCATCGACATGAGCGAGTTCATGGAGAAGCATTCCGTGGCCCGCCTGATCGGCGCGCCGCCGGGCTACGTCGGCTACGAAGAGGGCGGCTACCTGACCGAGGCCGTGCGGCGCAAGCCCTACAGCGTGATCCTGCTCGATGAAATCGAGAAGGCCCACCCGGATGTCTTCAACGTGCTGTTGCAGGTGCTGGACGATGGCCGCATGACCGATGGCCAGGGGCGGACCGTGGACTTCAAGAACACCGTGATCGTGATGACCTCCAACCTGGGCTCGCATCGTATCCAGAGCATGGAAGACAGCGATCCGGCGCTGGTGAAGCTGGCCGTGATGGCCGAGGTGCGTACGCACTTCCGTCCGGAATTCATCAACCGGGTGGACGAGATCGTGGTCTTCCACGCGTTGGACGCCAAGAATATCGGCGCCATCGCCAAGATCCAGCTGCGCATCCTGGAGCAGCGCCTGGCCAAGCTGGAGATCGGTCTGCAGATCAGCGAAGCCGGCTTGCAGAAGATCGCCGAGGCCGGTTTCGATCCGGTCTACGGTGCTCGCCCGCTCAAGCGCGCCATCCAGCAGGAGATCGAGAATCCGCTGTCCAAGGAGATCCTGGCCGGCAAGTTCGGTCCCAAGGATGTCATACATGTCGAGGTGGAGAACGGTCAACTGGCGTTCAGCAAATAACTGCCTGGAAGCAAGGGCGGCAGGGAGGCAGTCGGCACCACGCCGATCTGCCGCCGGGTCGACCGGCAGGAAGAAGAAAGAAGCAGAAAGAAGAAGGAAGCAGAAGGAAACAGCAAGAAGCACGAAAGGCGGCGGGAACATGATTTCATGTCCCGCCGCTTTTTTATGCATCCTGGCGGGCAATTTGATTCACTTTGACAGCGGGCTTCTGCACATCCGTTCTGGAAAGTTGTAATACATTTAATTTGGTTGATGAATTTGCTACACTCCACGTCCAGCGTGCTTCCTGGGCGAATCGCTCACGGCCTTTTCTTTCGCCGCATTGCAGAAAACGCTCACCAAGACGGCGCAAAATGTGATATTTACTTTCATCAAGGGGAGTGCGCCACAGGATGAAAAACAGGTGCGCCATCGATCGAGGCTAGAGCCTCTGCTGCAATCGCCGGGGAAGGGGTTTGTTGCTCGGCAGCAAGGAATTCATGGTCATATCGGGAACTCGCGGTCAATGCAGCAACAGCACATGGGGGCGATTCTGAAGCAATCGTCTCTGCAGCGGCTATTCATCCTGCCCTTCATCTTCCTCATGGTTTGCCTGGTGTTGACCATCGGCTGGTTCCTGTATCGCGCCGGTGACGATGCCACCGAGGTATTGGCACGCAATGCCTTGACCGAAGTGATGGGACGCGTCTCGCAGGGCATCGACCGCCAGACCATGGGCGCGCGCGAAAGCCTGAACGTGGTGGCACCGCCACCGGTGCCGCCGACAGAGGCGGGCCAGCCGCCGGCCACGCTACCGTTTCCCCAGACCCGCAAGGAGCTCGAAGAGCGCCTGTGGCTGGCCAATTCGCTGTTCGACGAGCCCAGCTATGTCTACTTCGGTGGCGTCGACGGCAGTTTCCTGGGCATCAAGCAGGAGCAGATCAACGTCTTCATGTTCAGCGTGCGCGAGCCGGGCGACAAGAACTACGTCTATTACCTGCGTGGCCCCGGCACCGAGATGAAGCTCACCGCCGTGCAGGACTACGAACCGCGCAAGCGGCCCTGGTATGTGCAGGCCGTGCAGCAGGGGCGTGAGACCTGGTCGCCCGTGTATGCCGATTATCGCCAGCCCAATGTGGTGGGCATCAACCTGTCCAAGCCCATCTTCGACACCGACGGCAGCCTGCTGGGCGTGGCCAACAGCAGCATTGGCCTGCAGCAGCTCACGACCCTGCTGCATCAGCTCCCGTTGAGCCCCAATGGCGCGGCCTTCGTTACCGAGATGAAGGGTGACATGGTCGCCACCTCGCTGGATGAATCGATCTACCAATCCAATGACCAGGGCTCGGACCTGTTGCGTCTCAATGCCGAACACAGCAAGTCGCCACTGGTACAGCAGGCCTTCGGGGAAGTGCGGCGCTACCTGAGCATCCACAACCCCACACCGGGCAAGCTGGTGCTGCTGGGCTCGCGCAGCGAGGGCAGCAAGATCGAAGTCGCCTTCCGCCTGCACCACGACCAGGCTGGACTGGACTGGCTGGCCATCAGCGCGGCGCCGCGCTCGGACTTCCTGGGTTCGGTCACCAGTGGCGTCTACCAGACCCTGATGCTGGGCCTGCTGGCGGTATGCCTGACCTTCGTGATCGGTTTCCTGCTGTTGCGCTGGGTGCTGCGCGACATCCGCAAGCTCACGCTGGCGGCCAAGAGTATCGGCAATGGCAGTCCGTTCCCCGCGCTCAACATCGATCGCAACGACGAGATCGGCCAACTGGCACTGAGTTTCGTGGAGATGGAGCGCAACCTGCGTACCGACCGCCTCACCAATGTATTGAACCGTGATTCCCTGATCGCGCAGATCGACTTCCGCCGCCGCAACAGTTCCGAGGCCAATCCGCTGCACTTCGCCTTGCTCTTCATCGATCTGGATCGCTTCAAGGCCGTCAACGACGAATATGGCCATGACGAAGGCGACAAGGTCTTGATCGCCATTGCCGAGCGCCTGCAGCACAGCCTGCGGCATGATGATTCGGTGGCCCGTTTCGGCGGGGACGAATTCGTGGTCTACCTGCATGGCGTGACCGACATCGAAGTGGCGCGCAGCATCGCCGACAAGATCCGCCACGCGGTCAACAAGCCCATCGAGGGGCGTGATGGCCAGCAATACACGGTCGACGCCTCGGTAGGTGTATCGCTCTATCCGGTCGATGGGCTGGATGTGGAGACCTTGCTGCGGGTGGCCGATTCTCGTATGTTCGATCAGAAGCGCCTGCATCGCATCCTGTCGGTATAGCGCCCCCGGCCATCCGGGCCATCCCGGACCCACCCATCCAGTCAATGAGGAGACCTTCATGTCCTTTGCCACCTGCGACCTGTGCGACGCCAATGAAGACAAGCTGGCCAGCGGCACCCTGCACGTACTGCCTCCCATCTTTGCCTCCTTCGGGCGCAGGCAGGCCTTCAGCGGACCGGCCAAGACCCTGAAGGTGTTCGAGGATAACGTGCTGGTCCGCGCCACGCTGGAAACGCCGGGCAAGGGCCAGGTGCTGGTGGTCGATGGCGGTGGCAGCCTGCGCTGCGCGCTGGTGGGCGGCAACCTGGGGCAACTGGCGCAGGACAATGGCTGGGCCGGCATCCTGGTCAACGGTTGCGTGCGCGATGCGGTCGAACTCAATGCCTGCGACGTCGGCATCCGCGCCCTGGCGACCCACCCCCAGCGCAGCTTTCGCAAGGGGGCCGGGGACGCCGACATCAAGGTCGGCATCGCTGGCGTACCGGTCTATCCGGGCGACTGGATCTACGCCGATGTGGATGGGGTGCTGGTAGCGCGTTCGCCGCTCTGAGCCGCGTCATCGTCTGGCAGCACACGAACAATCGCCCGCATCTGCGGGCGATTGTCTTATGCGGGGTCTTGCATGCTGTTCAGGCGCGTCAGTCCGGCACCTTGCGCAGTTCCTTGTCGATGGCCGCCGTCTGGCTCACGATTTCCTTGAGGTCCTGATTGAGCTGGTGACTGCGCCGGCGCAGGTTGTCCCAGCCCGACCAGGCACTGGCCTCGGCCGGGATGGGGGCCGGCGTGACCGGGCCGATCAGTTCGATCTTGCCGGACAGGGCCTTGTCTTCCGCTGCCTCCGGCGAGACCACCACGGCGCCGCCGCGCTTTCTCGGCTTGGGCGCCAGCAGGCGCTGCGCTTCGGCCAGGTGTTCGCTGGCTTCCAGATAGGTGTCTTCGATGAGCTTGCTGATGGCGGCTTGCGGCAGATTTTCCTGCTGGCGCCGCAGCATCAGGCGCAGCGCCGCGATATGCGCCGCCACCAGGTAGTTCTGCACGATGAAGCGGTTCAGTTCGCGCACCGCCCGCTGCTTGGTCGCCGGCTCGTCCATCATGCGCACCAGCGCCGAGATCAGGGCCGCCAGGCTGTCCATGAAGCCCTTGCGGCAGACCCGATAGAAGAAATCGTCCTGCACCTTCCCTTCGAGCATGTCGCGGCTGGCGGTCAGGTAGCGCTGGCTGGCCTTGAGCACGTTGCGCAGCAGCTTGGGCAGGTCGCGGTATTCCCAGGCCGGCAGCACGTAGGAGAACACGGTGGCGATGAGCACGCCGATGATGGTGTCGATCAGGCGTTCGCCGATCACGCCCTGGTGGCCGGCCGGCACCAGCAGGTTCAGCAGCATCAGGATCTGTACCGAGGCGGCGATGGCGGTATAGCGATACTTGATGTAGGTGAAGGCAGGTGCCGCCACGCTGGCGGCGAACAGCACCGCCAGCTGGCCCAGCGGATTGTGCACGAAGCGCAGGATCAGCATGGTGATCAGGCAGCCGATGACGGTGCCGATGAGGCGGTCGGCCATGCGCTGCTTGGTGGCGCTGAAGTTGGGTTTGAGGATGATGACGATGGTCAGCACGATCCAGTAGCCATGCGCCATG
This sequence comes from Herbaspirillum sp. AP02, assembly GCF_015767275.1. Classification (GTDB taxonomy): domain Bacteria; phylum Pseudomonadota; class Gammaproteobacteria; order Burkholderiales; family Burkholderiaceae_D; genus Herbaspirillum. Next base: position 610,293 of record NZ_JADWMY010000001.1, on the reverse strand, counting down.
TAGGGCAGGTGGCTGGAGATCCACAGGCCCGTGGTCACCGCCAGCGCGACGCGGATGGCGAAGCGGAAGATCGGTGACTGCCAGCGCAGGTTCACCAGCAACATGTTGAACTTGAACTTCTGCTGGGTCAGGAAAGGCGTCATGTCCGAACCCGGCAGGATGGGCAGCGGGTCCACCGGATTGCGCGTGGCCTGGTGCACCTGGCCGATCAGTTCGATGATGTCGCGAATCTTGTGGTAGGTCACGCGCAGGAGGGTCAGGGCTTCCTGGGAAGCCTGCCGGGGGCCGGGCAGGGCCAGTTCCTGCATCTCGAACTGCACGGCGCGCAGTTCGGCCTTGTAGTTCACGCTCGGTTCGGAGGCCTTCTTGCGGGTGACCGCGTAGGCGATCGATTCGATGTCCTGGGCGGCCTTGGTCGCCAGGTCGCGCAGGAAGACCATGACATCACTGTCGCCGAAGTGCTGGCGCAGGAAGGCGTAGTCGGCATGGGTGGACAGTACCTGTTCATAGAGCTCCAGCATGGACAGGTGGACCTGCACCAGCAGGCCGTCCTGCTTGGTATGCAGATCGCGCAGGATCAGGTCGCGCGAGGCCTGCTGCTTGTCGGCCACCACGATCTGCTGGCGCACCAGCTGGTTGAACTGGCCTGCCAGGTCATGCTTGACGTCATAGAAATCGGCCTTGATGCGCAGGTAGCGTGCCAGTTCGAACAGCGCCTCGGCCAGTACCTGCTGCTTGATGCGACGACGCAGGAACCACGACACCGTCATCGAATAGGCCAGATAGCCCAGCCCGCCGCCCAGGAACAGCACGGCATGGAGGAGGGCGTCCGAGATCGGCACCTGGTTTTCCATCGACAGGGTCATCACCATGAGCGCGGCAAACTGCAGCGGCATGGTCTTCTTGCCATAGACCACCATCATGCTGGCGAAGAAGCTCACCACCACCATCATGGCGCTGACCAGCCAGGGCACCGGGGCACACAGGCTGATGACCAGCATCACCACCGTACAGAGCAGCACGCCGGCCAGCATTTCGTTGAACTTGTGACGCAGCGGGCTGGGCAGGTCCATCAGGCTGGTACACAGCGCTCCCAGGAAGACCGTCATGGTGGTGGGCATGTCGGCCACGTTGAACACCAGCAGCGTCAGGCCGACCACCCCGATCGCGATCCGCACACCCGTATAGAAATAATGACTGAAGAGGAAGGTGCGAATGTCCAGGGCGTAATGCATGTAGACAGGGCGGCGTGGAATCGCCGTTTCATGAGTTAGGTGCTTATTCTCTGTCTTCTTGTACGTTTAAACAACCAGAGAGGACAGGTGCGGATGGTGTGGATATGAACGATGAGGACGCAAGAGGTTTCACATCCCATGTTTTTTACGATACGAAATCTTCATTTCGCAATATGAAAAATGCGGGTGCGCTGCATCAAAATGACTTTTCATTCTCTGGTTTTTCGTTCCGCATCGCAAAATAGAGAGCGTAAGTAATTGAATTTATTGGTATAAAAATTTTACAGATATCTTATATAAGACATTGTTGCTCCGCTCCCGCAGTCCTACTATGAAGTCATGGAATTCGCGATTTCATCCAGTTTCAAGCCACTTCATCATTGACCAAAAGGAGATCCACATGAGCACACGTGAACAGCAAATCCAGGCCCTGGAACGCGACTGGGCAGAGAACCCGCGCTGGAAGGGCATCAAGCGTAACTACAGCGCCGCCGACGTGGTCCGCCTGCGCGGTTCGCTGCAGATCGAGCACACCCTGGCCAAGCGCGGCGCGGACAAGCTGTGGAGCCTGGTGCACAACGAACCCTTCGTCAACGCCCTGGGCGCGCTGACCGGCAACCAGGCCATGCAGCAGGTCAAGGCCGGTCTGAAGGCGATCTACCTGTCCGGCTGGCAAGTTGCCGGCGACGCCAACCTGGCCGGTGAAATGTATCCCGACCAGTCGCTGTATCCGGCCAACTCGGTGCCGATGGTGGTCAAGCGCATCAACAATACCTTCGCTCGTGCCGACCAGATCCAGTGGTCCGAAGGCCGTGACGACATCGACTTCTTCGCCCCCATCGTGGCCGATGCCGAAGCCGGTTTCGGCGGCGTGCTGAACGCCTTCGAGCTGATGAAGTCGATGATCGAGGCCGGTGCTGCCGGCGTGCACTTCGAAGACCAGCTGGCGTCGGTGAAGAAGTGTGGTCACATGGGCGGCAAGGTGCTGGTGCCGACCCGCGAAGCCTGCGAAAAGCTCAACGCAGCGCGCCTGGCGGCTGACGTCATGGGCACCCGTACCCTGGTGATCGCCCGTACCGATGCCGAAGCGGCCGACCTGCTGACCTCCGACGTGGATGCCAACGACAAGGCCTTCCTGTCCGGCGAGCGCACTGTCGAAGGCTTCTTCAAGACCCACCCGGGCATCGACCAGGCGATCTCGCGTGGCCTGGCCTATGCGGAATACGCCGACATGGTCTGGTGCGAAACCGGCAAGCCCGACCTGGCCTTCGCCAAGACCTTCGCCGAAGCCATCCACGCCAAGTTCCCGGGCAAGCTGCTGGCCTACAACTGCTCGCCGTCCTTCAACTGGAAGAAGAACCTGGACGACGCTACCATCGCCAAGTTCCAGCGCGAGCTGGGTGCCATGGGCTACAAGTTCCAGTTCATCACGCTGGCTGGCTTCCACGCGCTGAACTACTCGATGTTCAACCTGGCCCACGGCTATGCCCGCAACCAGATGTCGGCCTTCGTGGAACTGCAGGAAGCCGAATTCGCCGCCGCCTCCAAGGGCTTTACTGCGGTCAAGCACCAGCGCGAGGTCGGCACCGGTTATTTCGACGCGGTGACCCAGGCGATCCAGCAAGGCCAGTCGTCGACCACGGCACTGCATGGTTCGACCGAAGATGAACAATTCTTCGATGACAAGGCCAAGAAGGCGGCCTGAGCACGGCGACAAGTGTTTGAGTGTGAATGTGTGATGTAACGCCGGTCCGCATCCTTGCGCGGGCTGGCGGGGTGATCCCCGAACTTGCGACCGTACCTCAAAAGGGTGCGGTTTTTTTTGTCCGTATTTTCGTCGTCGGTGCCGGGTGACTTCACGTCGCCCGCAAGCGCCCGTCGCGCACTTCGAAGACCGTCTGGCCCAGGGCCTCGACATCGGCCGGGTCGTGGGTGATCAGCAGCATCGGCACCTGCAGGCGGGTCTGCAGGTCGGCCAGTTCCTGGCGCATGCGCTGGCGCAGGGACAGGTCCAGGGCCGAGAAGGGCTCGTCCAGCAAGAGCATGTCGGGCTCGGCCACCAGGGCGCGCGCCAGGGCCACGCGCTGGCGCTGGCCGCCGGAGATCTGCGCCGGATGGCTGTGGGCGATGGCCTCCAGCTCGAAGGCCTGCAGCCACTTCATCACCGCCGGGTGCTGGGCCGGGCGACGGGTGTTGAAGCTGCCCCGGGTCAGGCCGAAGGCGATGTTCTGCGCCACCGTGAGGTGCGGGAAGAGGGCGTAGTCCTGGAACAGGTAGGCCACGTTGCGCTCCTGCACGCGCAGGTCGATGCCCTGCGCGGCATCGAACAGCACCCGGCCATGCACGCGGATGTGGCCGCTGTCGGGGCGCATCAGGCCGGCGATGGCCTTGAGCGTGAGGCTCTTGCCCGAGCCGGAGGGACCGTAGAGCACGATGCGCTGGCTGTCGGAAGCCAGGGTGATATCGAGATCGAAGACGCGATCAGCGGCACGCAGTTGTTTCTGGATCTGGAGGTCGATGCTCACGGCAGGCAGGGAAAGGTAAAAGGGATCAACCGCGACAGTCTAGCGAATCTGCAGTTGCGAGCGGTCCGGTACCAGTCGTCCGGCCAGCATCAGCAGCACCACGCAGGTGATCGAGGTAATCACCACCAGCAAGGTGGCCGCGCCATCGTCGCCGGCCTGCACCGCTTCGTAGATGGCCACCGACAGGGTCTGCGTGCGGCCCGGCAGGTTGCCCGCCACCATCAGGGTAGCGCCGAATTCGCCCAGGGCACGGGCAAACGCCAGCAGCACGCCCGCGGTGATGCCGCGCGTGGCCAGTGGCAGGCTGACGCGGAAGAACACGCCGGCCTCGGAGACGCCCAGCACGCGGGCGGCGTTTTCCAGTTGATGGTCCACACTCTCGAAGGCGGCCCGGGCTGCTTTCAATACCAGCGGAAAGGCCACCACGGTGGAGGCCAGTACCGCGCCCTGCCAGGTGAAGACCAGTTGTATGCCCAGGCTTTCCAGCCAGGCGCCGAAGGTGCCACGGCGGCCGAACAAGACCAGCAGGTAATAGCCCAGCACGGTGGGCGGCAGGACCAGGGGCAGGGTCAGGACCGAATCGATGAAGTCGCGTAGCGGCGAGCGCCAGCGCGACAGGCCATAGGCGGCGGCCACGCCCAGGATCAGATTGAGCAGGGTTGCCAGTCCCGCGACCTTTAGCGACAGCAGCAGCGGCGTCCAGACCGGATGCATCAAGCCTCCCTCGGCATCAGGGCTTGAGGAAGCCGTAGCGGGCCAGGACAGCCTGCCCGTTCGGCGAGAGCACGTAATCCACGAACTGCGCGGCCAGTTCCTGTTGCCGGCTGCCAGCGGTGACCGCAATGGGGTAGGTGGCCGGCGTGGTTGAGGGAAGGCGGATGGCCACCTTGACCTTGTCCGGCATCACTGCGGCATCGGTGGCGAAGACGAAACCGGCATCGACCTCGCCACGGGCCACGTAATCCAGGCTGGTGCGCACGTTCTCGGCCATCACCCCCTTGGCCTGGACCTGCGACCACAGGCCGGCCTGTTCCAGCGCGCCCTTGGTGTAGCGGCCGAAGGGCACCGATGCCGGGTTGCCGAGGGCGATGCGCTGATAGTCCGGCCGGGTCAGGTCGGCCAGCGTGGCCGGCTGGTGCCTGGCGTCATGCGGCACGATGACCACGATCTGGTTGGCGGCGAAGTTCTTGCGGGTGGCCGGGGTGACGGCCTTTTCCGCCACGGCCTTGTCCATGGCGGTCTGATCGGCCGAGGCAAACACGTCTGCCGGGGCGCCGCGCACGATCTGTTGCATCAGCACGTCCGAGGCACCGAAGTTGCTGATGACCTTCACACCGGGATGCTGTTGTTCGAAGGACAGGGCAAGCTCCTTGAAGGCGTTGGTCAGGCTGGCGGCGGCCGAGACCACGAGATCGGTGGCCTGGGCGGCACCGGCGGAGAACACCAGCGTAGCGGCGAAGGCGGCGCCGATGGCGGCCTTGAGACGGTTTTTCTTCAGCATCGGACATCCTGGAAGTGAGAACAATGGGGCGTGGCGGGCTAGCGGCGAAATATACGTAAGGATATAACGAACGTCAACCGCCTGCTCTGCATTGGCCGCACATACAAGGCCCTTGTACAATCACGCGCATGAATGATGCCAAGACCTTGAGAGTGCGCGTGATGCAGGGCCAGACCATTGCCTTCGGCCCGGGCAAGGCCGATCTGCTGCAGGCCATTGCACAGACCGGATCGATTTCCGGCGCTGCCCGGGAGATGGAGATGTCCTATCGTCGCGCCTGGCTGCTGGTGGAAGAGATGAACCGCTGCTTCGCCAGCCCGCTGGTGGCCACCGCGACCGGCGGCGCCCGCGGCGGCGGTGCGGCAGTGACCGAGCTGGGGCAGGAGGTACTGGCGCGTTACCGTCGCATGCAGAAGAAGGCAGCGGCCAGCATTGCGGGCGAACTGCGGCAACTGCAGGCATTGATGCGGCCGGCCGACGAGCAAGCGGCGCAAGGTCAGGGGCAGGGCAGCGGCCATGCATGAACTCTGGATCAAGTACCGACTGCGGGTACTCAATGCCTGTCGCGTGTCCGAAAGCCATTCCATGCTGCTGTGGGGGGCGCTGGCCGGTTTCGTCGGCGCGCTGGCCACCATCGCCTTTCGCGAATGCATCGCGCTGCTGCAGATCTGGCTGACCGGACATGACGGGAGCTTCGTCGATATCGCCAAGGGCTTGCCCTGGCATGTACGCATCCTGCTGCCGACCTGCGGCGGCGTGATTGCCGGCCTGTTCCTGGTCTGGGCCAAGCGGACTCCGGCCGGCAATGGTGGCGACTACATGGAGGCGGTGGCCATCGGCGATGGTGCCATTCCGGTGCGCAACACGCTCTTGCGCAGCATCTCCTCGCTGGCCTCGATTGCCTCGGGGGGCTCCATCGGCCGCGAAGGACCGATGGTGCAGTTGTCGGCCCTGTGCGCGTCGCTGGTGGGCAAGTTCTCGCACTTTCCCTCTTCCCGCTTGCGCTTGCTGGTGGCCTGCGGGGCGGCGGCCGGCATCACCTCGGCCTACAACGCGCCCATTGCCGGGGCTTTCTTCATCACCGAGATCGTGCTCGGTTCGCTGGTGATGGAGAGCTTCGGCCCGGTGGTGGTGGCCTCGGTGGTGGCCAACATCACCATGCGCGAGTTGCCGGGTTATCGCGCTGCCTACGAAATGCCGTACTTCCCCGAGATCGGTGGCTGGGAAGTGCTGCTGTTCCTGGTGCTGGGCGTGCTGGCCGGGATCCTGGCACCGCAGTTCCTGCGCGTGCTGGAGCTGGGCAAGCAGGGTTTCGGCAAGTTCCGCCTGCCGCTGCCGGTGCGGCTGGGCGTGGGCGGGCTGCTGGTGGGGCTGATTTCGATCGAGGTGCCCGAGGTCTGGGGCAATGGCTACAGTCTGGTCAATTCGCTGCTGCATACCACCTGGCTGTGGCAGGCGGTCCTGACGGTGCTGGTGATCAAGGTCCTGGCCACGGCCATCACGGTGGGTTCGGGGGCGGTCGGGGGGATCTTCACGCCGACGCTGTTCGTGGGGGCGGCGGTCGGCTATCTGTTCGGCGATACGGCCCAGGCCCTGCTGCCGTTCCACATGTCGCAACCGTTCGCCTATGCCATGGTGGGCATGGGCGCCTTCCTGGCGGCGGCGTCCTATGCGCCGCTGATGGCGATCCTGATGATCTTCGAGATGACCTTGAGCTATCAGGTGGTGTTGCCGCTGATGTTGTCCTGCGTGGTCGCCTATGTGGTGGCGCGCAGTACGAATGGGCGTTCGATGTACGACATCACACTGAAACGCCATCGCGACAACGAAGAACGCCTGCGCCTGCGCGGCACCCACATGCGCGCCCTGATCCGACCTGCCGAGACCGTACTGCAGGAACAGGCCAGCCTGGAAGAGATCAGTGCCCTGTTCCTGAAATACCCGGTGAAGTACGTCTACATCGTGGACGAAGAGCAGCGTTACCTCGGCGTGGTGGCGTTGCAGGACATCACTTCCTGGCTGCTGGACAAGAAGGAAGCCGTCGGCCGGGTAGCTCGCGATTTCCTGCGGCCGCATTTCCTGCACGAGGTGACACCCGACATGTCCCTGGGCGAGGCCCTGCAACTGTTCCTCGATCATCAGGGCGAGCGTCTGCCGGTAATCGCCAGTGCCGAAGACCCGCGCCTGCTGGGTGTGGTGTTCAAGACCTCCTTGCTGGATGCGTATTTCCGGCTGGACCGGGCGGGTAGCTGACCTGCGCCGCCGGCGGCATCGTAGCGGTCGGCTCGCATCTGTGGCTGTCGGCCGATCGGACGACTGGGTCGCTTTGCGCGGCGCTGAGGGCATGTCTTCTTTGTAACAATGGCGGATTAGTCCGACAACTGCTCACGTATCCTTGATAAAATGCATGAGCTTTTCCTCTTTTCGGTGGCCCACCCAGTGACCCGCGTCGGTCCGTGCCGCCACCCGCTATCAACCCCATCCTAGAAGTGAATTTTCCATGCTGAGTTATCGCCACGCTTTTCACGCCGGCAACCACGCCGATGTCCTGAAGCATATGGTGATCATCCAGTTGATGCGCTATCTCGGGCAGAAAGACACTGCCTACATGGTCATCGACACCCATGCCGGCGCAGGCGTCTACGCGCTGGATGGAGATTACGCCAGCAAGAACGCCGAATATGAAACCGGCATCGCCAAGCTGTGGGACCGCAAGGACCTGCCGGCGGCGGTGCAGGAGTACGTCGATGTGGTCAAGTCGCTCAATCCGAGCGGCAAGATGCGCTATTACCCTGGCTCGCCGTATTGCGCCGAGAAGATCATGCGCGAGCAGGACCGCTTGCGTCTGTTCGAATTGCATCCCAGCGAAGTGAAGGTGCTGGCAGATAATTTCCGCAAGCTGGAGGCGCATGCCGCCGCCCAGGGCCAGCGTCCGGCAGCGCGGGGCAAGCGCGTGATGGTGCATCGGGGCGATGGTTTCGAGGGACTGAAGGCGTTGTTGCCACCGCCGTCGCGTCGCGCCCTGGTGCTGATCGACCCGCCTTATGAAGACAAGCGCGACTACAGCCACGTGGTCCAGGTGCTCACGGATGCGCTCACGCGTTTTCCCGGCGGCACCTACGCCGTGTGGTACCCGGTCCTGCATCGCAATGAATCGCGCCAGTTGCCCGAGCGCCTGAAGCGCCTGGGTGCCAAGAGCTGGCTCAATGTCACGCTGGCCATCCATGGCCCGGCACCGGATGGCTTCGGCCTGCACAACAGCGGCATGTTCATCCTCAATCCGCCCTGGACACTGGAAGCGACGCTCAAGGAAGTCATGCCCTACCTGATCGAGGTGCTGGGCGTGGAAGACACTGCGGAATATGTGCTGGAATCGGGAGAACTCTGATGTCGGGTGATGCTGGTCTTGTGAATATTTGTGATTTTGTCGCCTGTAGTGGTCTCTATGTCGCCGAAACCGTGACAAAACGGCATACAATAATGAGATTGCCATACGTCAAGAATCGCAGCAACGCCAGGGGCCAGTAAAAGAACAATCATGTCAGACCAGTCAGCCGACCCATCCGATCCCACCGACCCGTCCGCCTGGCCCTCGCAAGCGCACCCGGCGCAGCATGCCCTGGATTTTTTCCTGGCGCGCCAGCCTATCCTGAGTCGCGAGCAGGACCTGATCGGTTATGAGTTGCTGTTTCGCAGTGCCGCGTTCGGCCCGGCCAACGTCAAGGACGACGTCACGGCGACTGCGGCGGTGATCGCCCACGCCTCGGAGCTGGGACTGTCCAATGTGATCGGTAACCTGCACGGCTTCATCAACGTCGATGCCGCCGTGCTGATGAGCGACTTCATCTATTTCCTGCCCTCCGACAAGGTGGTGCTGGAGATCCTGGAAACGGTGCGGGTGACGCCGGAACTGGTGGCACGCGTGCGCGAGCTGACCAAGGCCGGTTACGTGTTCGCACTCGATGACGTGGTGGCCGAGTCGGAAGAGATCGAAGAACTGCTGCCGCTGGTGAAGATCATCAAGATCGACGTCATGGAAGTCGATCCTAGCAAGCTGCTCAAGCTGTCGGTGCACTTCAAGCGCGCCCAGAAGGAGCTGCTGGCCGAGAAGGTCGAGACCTTGCAGCAGTTCAACGACTGCATGACCTTCGGTTTCGATTATTTCCAGGGCTATTACTTCGCCAAGCCGATGATCCTCCAGGGCAAGAAGCTGGAGGCGTCGAAGATGATCATCATGCACCTGCTCACGCTGCTGGTGCGCAATGTCGACAATGCCGAGATCGTGCGCTTCATCAAGCGTGACGTGGCCTTGAGCCTCACGCTGCTGCGCTTGGTCAACACGCCGGTGTACGGCTTCCAGAAATTCATCGATTCGCTCGGGCAGGCGCTGATCGTGCTGGGTCGCCGCCAGTTGAAGCGCTGGCTGCAGATCCTGCTCTTCGCCAATACCGAGAAGGACCGTGCCCACGCCATGTCGCCGCTGATGATCCTGGCGGCCACGCGCGGCAAGATGCTGGAACTGATCACGGTGAAGATTCGCCCGGGGCGCCGCAAGATGTCGGAGATGGCGTTCACGGTGGGCATCATGTCGCTGGTCGATGCACTGTTCGGGATGAGCATGGAGACGGTGTTGCGCCAGATCACCGTCAGTACCGAGATCAGGGAAGCGCTGCTGCGTCGCAGTGGTTTCTACGGCATGGCGCTGCGGCTGGTGGAATGTACCGAGCAACGTGCACCGGACCAGGCTGAAATGCAGCACCTGCTGGAGGAACTGCAATTGACGGCCGATGATTTCTTCGCCGCCGAAAAGCATGCCTTCGAATGGGGTAACAGCATTTCCAACAACAATATCGGCCAGCATGCCACGATGCAGATGTCACCGCCGCCGGACGGCTATATCGATGACGATGACGACGACTGAGTTTGCCCGGCATGAGAGGGGATGAACCAGAACACAAGGCTGCCACGGCAGCCTTGTTTCATTTGTAGCGGCCGTCGTGCCCCAGGACTATCTGCTGCGCATGCGGGCCACCACCCTGCGCAGCAGGCGCATCAGGCGCGCCAGGGGAGATCGCGGCGAGCGGGCTGCTTGCGCCCGCACATAGGCCTTCACATCATCCACGCTCTGCCTGCACGCCTGTACCAGCCGCTTTGCCTGCTGCCAGCCGGCGCTGACCTGCAATTGTGCGGTCAGTCGGGCCTTCAGGGCGAGCAGTCGGTCGTGGTAGCGCTGGAACCAGACCAGCGACAGCAGGCTGCGGCGCGTCAAGGCGTAAATGCGTGCGACCAGCGCGGTCCCCAATACCTTGGCCGCGAGTACGATGGCCAGGCCCAGCGTCGGATGGCCGTGGGTGATCGAGAGCAATGCCAGCAGCTTGACCGGCAGCAGCAGCAGGGTGGGTGCCAGGAAGATCAGCAGCGCCGCATAGGGCGGGCGCCGTTCTATCCAGTGCTGCAGTCGCACCAGCCAGGGCCAGTTCGGAATGCGTGCCAGCAGGGCCTGGGTGGCGTCCCATAGCCATTCTTCCAGCATCAGCAGCAGCGCTGCGGTGTAGATCAGCGGCGCCAGCAGCCGGCGGCGCCAGCGGCCGGGGCGCTGCGGGGGGGCGGAGGGCGGCGGTGGGGATACGGTCATGCGTGCTTCAGAGTGCGCGCGCCTTGATCAACGACAGCCAGCGATCGCCCCATTTGACATCGCTCATGCAGGAGGCATAGCCGGTCACGGTGCGGGCGGCCCGCTCCAGCAACTGGATATCGGCTTCATGCTGACGCGCCACGTGCGGGTCTTCCAGGAACAGCACGCGGCGGCACTGGCGCTCCAGGATCAGTTCGGCAATCTGCGCATCGCCACCCAGCGGGCCGGAGAGGAAGGGGCGCACCCAGTTGCGGCCGGCCTCTCCCTTGATCTTCATGGCCAACTGATTGAGCAGGCCACCCGTGGTGCCGGTGGCGCAGCGGAAGGCGAAGCGGTCCAGCACCTCGAAGTGCTTCTCGGCCAGCTCCAGCATGCGCGACTTCATGGCATCGTGGGCGATCAGGGCGATGCCTTCCTGTTCCAGCTGGAAGCGGTCATCCAGGAAGCTGTCCGGCGCGGCGCCATTGGCGATGGCTTCCAGTTCGAACCATTCCTGGGCGCCGGCCAGCGTCGACAGGAAAGGTTTGCCATGGATGACGCACTGGCGCTTCAAGGCCACCGCCTCCGGGAAGGTGGAGGAGGGATCGACCGGATCGACCAGATAGATGACGGTATCCAGCGTGCGCTCGGGGTCGGGATCGACCGTGCGCGAGACCAGCTTCATCAGGCCGCCATGCCGACCATAGGGGAAGCGCACCAGGTGCGGGTAGCCGGGCAGCAGGTTCATCTGGCTGATGGCGTCCAGCGTGCGGCCCACCACGATCAGTTCGGGTTGCAGGCTTTCGATGCGATGGCGCGAACCGGTGAGCAACTGCACCAGGGCAGAATCCGCAGCGTCCTGGTGGGCGCGGTTGGCGATGAGACCGATGCGATAGCGAGGGGCGATGGAAGACATGGGGCGCGGGGAGCAGTGGAGTGGTAGGCCTGTGACCAGGCGGGAAGGCAGATTATCGCCGAGAGCGGGACAAAGGGCGAGCCTTTGGCGCAGCCGGACCGGTTTGCCGATGAGTTCGGCCAGCACAGAGATGCAGGGATTAATCGCCGCAACTGTACCGTTGCGGCGGCACGCATGCGGCTACAATGAGAGCGAACCTGCATATCTACCCATTCCAGCATGAACAAGGCATTTGTAAAAGAGTCCGACGGCGCCGACGACGATGACGAGATCGCCCTGCCGGCCATCCCCGCCGGGGCCAAGAACTACATGACACCCCAGGGTCATCAGCGCATCAAGGATGAGCTGCTGCACCTGATCGACGAAGAGCGGCCGGAGGTGGTGCGCGTGGTGTCCTGGGCCGCCTCCAATGGCGACCGCTCGGAGAACGGCGATTATCTCTACGGCAAGAAGCGCCTGCGCGAGATCGACCGCCGTATCCGCTTCCTCACCAAGCGACTGGACAATGCCGAGGTGGTCGATCCCTCGGTCCATCACGGCAGCGACCAGATCTTCTTCGGCGCCACGGTGCATTACGAAAACCAGCGCGGCGAGGAACACACGGTGACCATCGTCGGCATCGATGAGCTCGATCCGCTCAAGGGCCGCATCAGCTGGATTTCGCCCGTGGCGCGGGCGCTGACCAAGGCGCGCGAAGGTGATGAAGTGGTGTTGCAGACACCTTCGGGGGTGGAGCAGCTGACCATTCTTGAGGTCACTTACCCGGCGCCGCAGTAGGCGGGCAGGCGCGCTCCCGTTTTTGCCGCTGCCGGCCTGATACGTTCAGGCCCGCCTGCGGCCAACCTGTCGCCATCAAGAGCGACCGGCACACAGCATCACAATCATCCACGAGAAAGTCCCATGTCCATCGTCTTTGCCAGCCTGAACCATCCGCAGCGCGTCGTCCTGGCTGCCGAGGTGCATTCGCGCCCCTTCCTGCAGCTGACGCGCTCAGAAACGCTCACCCACCTGGCCGTCTATGTGCGCGAAGAAGGCAACGGCGGTCGCCATGCCAGCGCCCAGCATGCGCTGCTCGATGACCTGTGCGCCCATTTCGGTGTGGTCGCCCCGGGTGGCGAGGCCAAGCACTTCTATCACGATTTCGGCCGCTTCCGGCTGAAGTGGGAGTGTCATACCGAGTTCGCCACCTATACCTTCGCCCAGGCCCATGAGGAGGAGCTCTCCACCGACCAGGCCTTTGTACGCGCGCCACTGGCGCATATCCCGCAGCAGTGGCTGCTGTCGCTCCAGGGCAAGCTGATGGTGGCCGCGCATGTGGTGGTGGAGCCCGGTGACGACGATCCGGCCGCCACCGCGCGCCAGATGCAGCGCATCTTCGAAGGCAAGCTGATGAGTTCCAGCAAGGTCTTGCAGGGTGGCGAAATCTGGACCGATTTCCAGATCCAGTCGGATGGTTTTTCGCGCTTCGTGGTGCGCGATATCGGACTGCGTGAGTTGCAAGGCGGGCGCCTGGCGCAACGCATCCTGGAAATCGAGACCTATCGCATGATGGCCTTGCTGGGCTTGCCGCATGCCCAGCAATCCGGCCCCTTGCTCAACCAGATCGAGGGTGACCTGGCGGCGCTGACGGCGGCCATGGTGCAATCCGAGCAATCCACCGCCGGCACGCCGGAGGAGCAGGCGGAAGACGAACGCGTGCTGCGCAAGATCACGGGCCTGGCGGCACGCATTGAAAAGCTGTCGCTGGAGAACAGCTACCGCTTCTCGGCCTCGCAGGCCTATTTCCGGCTGGTGCAGGCGCGTATCGAGGAATTGCGGGAGCAGCGCATCGAAGGCGTGCCAACCATCGGTGAATTCATGGAGCGTCGACTGGCGCCGGCCATGAACACCTGCCAGGCCATCGCCCGCCGCCAGGAAGCCCTGGCCGAGCGCATCGCCCATACCAACGACCTCTTGCGTACCCGGATCGGCATCGTGCAGGAGCGTCAGAACCGCCAGATCCTGGAATCCATGAATGCCCGCGCCGCCCAGCAACTGAAGCTGCAGCAGGCGGTGGAAGGTCTGTCGGTGGCGGCCATCTCCTATTACGTGATCGGCCTGCTGGGATATGCCGGCAAGGCGGCCAAGGCGGCGGGCCTGCCCATCAATCCGGACCTGGCCACCGGCCTGGTGGTGCCGGTGGTGGCGGCCTGCGTCTGGCTGGGCTTGCGGCGCATGCACAAGGGGCTGGGTAGCCACTGAGCCTGGCACGGAACACGGCAAACGGGGCGCACCGCTGTTGGCGGTGCGCCCCGTTCACGTGGGCAGTCTGCTGTCGCGATCAGACGGTAGCGTTGATCTTCGCTTCGGCACTGGCAATGGCTTGCTTGGCGGCCTCTTCACCCATGGAGACGCCTTCGGCGATTACCAGTTCGACATCGGTGATACCGATGAAGCCCAGGGCGCTCTTGAGGTACTTGCCCTGGAAGTCCAGTGCTTCCATCGGGCCTTCGGAATACTTGCCGCCACGGGACAGGATGATGACAGCCTTCTTGCCGCTGGCCAGGCCGACCGGGCCGGTTTCGGTGTACTTGAAGGTACGGCCGGCGCGGAAGACGTGATCAATCCAGGCCTTCAGGGTCGAGGGTGGGGCGAAGTTGTACATCGGCACGCCAATGACGATGGTGTCGGCGGCCAGCAGCTCATCGACCAGGGCATCGGATTGCTTGATCACGTCGGCTTGCTCGGCGCTGCGGGCATCGGCCGGGGTGAAATAGGCACCCATCAAGGATTCGCTCAGGTGCGGCAGGGCGTTGGCGGCCAGGTCGCGATGAACGATCTTGCCGCCGGGGTTCTTGGCCTGCCATTGCTGGGCGAAGGAGGCGGTCAGCTGGCGCGAGATGGAACCGCCGGTACGGGCGCTGGAGTCGATATGCAGCAGGGTGCTCATGGTCATTCCTTAACATTGTTCGGTTGGCATCGCCTCGACAGGAAGGCGTTTGCATTGGGATGAACAATACCCAGTTTTCATTTCTTCCAATAGATGCGAGAATCGCATTTCACTGATCCAGTTTTGGAAGTAATTGGGTCAGTAATGGGATCGAGACGGACATAGAGGAAGAAGGCCATCGCCATGCTAGACCTGAACGACATCTGGCTGTTCGTGCATGTGGTACGTGCCGGCAGCTTTGCCGCCGCCGGCCGCAAGCTGTCCATGCCGCCCAATACCATCAGCCGGCGCCTGCAGACCCTGGAGGCCAACATGGGCGTGCGCCTGCTGCAACGCTCCACGCGCCAGCTCAACATGACCGCCGCGGGACGGGAATTCTTCGAACGCTGTGCGCCGGGGCTGGAAGATATCGAACACGCCAGCGCCAGCCTGAGCGAGAGTCAGGGCGAGCCGGCCGGCAGCCTGCGGGTGGCGGCGCCGGTGGATTTCTTCGATAATTTTTCGATCGAGTGGATGCATGAATTCATGCATCTCTATCCCAAGGTGCAGCTGGAATTCGTACTCAATGACGGTCGCGCCGACCTGATCGCCGAGGGCATCGACCTGGCCTTCCGGGGCGGGGTGCTACCCGACTCCAGCCTGGTGGCCCGAAAACTGGTGCAAAGCCATCTGGCGCTGATCGCCAGTCCGCGTTACCTGGAGCGGCAGGGTACGCCGCAGGCCCTGGCGGACCTGGTCGCCCACGCCTGCCTGGCGACCTCGCAGGCGCCCCAACATACGGTCTGGAAGCTGGAGGGGCCGCATGGGCCGGAGAGCGTGCGGGTGGTGCCGCGCCTGTGCGTCAATACCGCGCAGGGCCAGTTGCGGGCCGCGCGTGCCGGCCTGGGGATTGCCTTGCTGCCGACCATGCTGGCGTCGGAAGACCTGCGCAATGGCACCCTGGTCAACATCCTTCCGGATTACCAGCGCGACACCATGGGCTTCTATGCGGTCTATGTCCATCGTCGGCAACTGCCCAGTGCGGTCAGTGCCTTGATCGAGTTCTTCGCCGACAAGCTGGAGCGTGGCATCGCCGACAAGGGCGCGCAGGCCTGCCAGCGGCATTTCGACGAGGAGGCGCAGGCCAGCCTGATTGCCGAGAGGGCCGCGGCGTGAGCCGCGCTGGATCGCCAGTGTGCTGCCCGGTCGGGCGAGAGTGGATGCCACCATGAAGAACGCCCGCGATCGCGGGCGTTCTTCATGGTGGGCAGGATCAGCCCCGGTCGCGCAGGATACGCGCCACGCTGTCGATCTTGCGGATGCCGCGCATGATGCGCGCCAGGTGCACCCGGTCCTCGACCTGAATGGTGAAGCGCAGATACTTCATCGAAGCATTGCCGCCTTCGTCATCCATGGCGACCGAGACGATATTGGCGTCCGATTCGCCGATCTCGGCAGCGATGCGCGCCAGCGTGCCGCGCTCGTTGTGGATCAGGATGGTGATGCGGCAATCGAAGCGACGGTTCAGGTCGTGCCCCCAGACCAGCTCGATCCAGCGTTCCGGTTCCTTCTCGTGCAGGCGCTTGGCGGTCTCGCATTCCTGGGTATGCACGATCAGGGTCTGATCCGGTCGCAGGTAGCCAGTCAGGCGATCGCCCGGAATCGGCATGCAACAGGAGGACAACTGCGCCGACGCGCCTTCGCTGCCGGTGATGACCACCGGGTCGGGCTTGTTGGGCAGCATGTGGCCTTCCGGGTCCAGCTGCGGCACGCTCACGCCGGTGTCCATCATGGTCATGATGTGACGTGCCACCAGCGGTGCCATGCGGGTGCCGATGCCGATCTCGGCATACAGGTCGTCCATGGTCTTGGCGCTGGATTCGTTGAGCAAGCGCTCGACGATGTGGGACGGCAGATCCGGGTCGATGCCCAGGGTGTGCAGCGCATTGCCCAGCAGGCGTCGGCCGACGGCTTGCGACTCGACCTTGTTGGCCGTGCGCAGGCGATGGCGGATCGCCGAGCGGGCCTTGCCGGTGCGCACATAGCCAAGCCAGTTGGGGCTGGGGCGTGAGGTCGGCGAGGTGATGATCTCGACGATGTCGCCATTGTGCAGCTCGGAGCGCAGTGGCGCCGGTTCGTGATTGATGATGGCCGAAGTGGTCTGGTCGCCGATGTCGGTGTGGATACTATAGGCGAAGTCCAGTGCCGTGGCGCCACGGGGCAGGGCGATGATCTTGGACTTGGGCGTGAAGACGTAGACCGAATCGGGGAACAGGTCGACCTTGACGTGCTCCAGGAATTCGGCCGAGTCGCCGGTCTGCTTCTGGATGTCCAGCAGCGATTGCAGCCAGGCGTGGGTGCGCTGCTGCAGGTCGGTCAGGCTGCCTTCGTCATCCTTGTACAACCAGTGCGCGGCCACGCCGGACTCGGCCACGCGATGCATTTCGGTGGTGCGGATCTGGAACTCGACCGGCGTGCCGTAGGGGCCGATCAGGGTGGTATGCAGCGACTGGTAGCCATTGAGCTTGGGAATGGCGATGTAATCCTTGAACTTGCCCGGCATGGGCTTGAACAGCGAGTGCAGGGTGCCCAGCGCCACATAGCAGTTGGCGAAGCTGTCGACCACCACCCGGAAGCCATAGACGTCCAGCACCTGGGAGAACGTCAGGTGCTTGTTGCGCATCTTGCGGTAGATGCCATAGAGGGTCTTTTCGCGCCCGTCGACCTGGGCCGGGATGCCGGCGGCGATCAGGGTCGAGGTGACCGATTCCATGATTTTGGTGACCACCTCGCGCCGGTTGCCGCGTGCGGCCTTGACGGCCTTGGACAGCGTGCGGTGGCGCAGCGGGTAGAGGTGCGAGAAGGACAGTTCCTGCAGCTCGCGGTAGATGTTGTTCAGGCCCAGGCGGTGCGCGATGGGCACATAGACTTCCATGGTCTCGCGCGAGATGCGGCGCTTCTTCTCGGGCGGCATGGAGCCCAGCGTGCGCATGTTGTGCAGGCGGTCGGCCAGCTTGACCAGGATCACCCGGACATCGCGCGCCATGGCCAGCAGCATCTTGCGGAAGTTCTCGGCCTGCGCCTCGACCTGGCTCTGGAATTCGATCTTGTCCAGCTTGGACAAGCCATCCACCAGGGAGGCCACGGAGGCACCAAAGCGCTCGATCAGCTCTTCCTTCTTGACGCCCTGGTCTTCCATCACATCGTGCAGGAAGGCCGCCATCATGGCCTGGGCATCCAGTTTCCATTCGGCACAGATCTCGGCCACGGCCAGTGGATGCGAGATATAGGGCTCGCCCGACTTGCGCATCTGGCCCAGGTGCATTTCATCGGCGAAGCGATAGGCTTCCTTGACCTTCTTCAGTTCGGAAGGGGTCAGGTACTCTTCGAGCTTGGGGATCAGATGCGCAAAAGTCGCCACGCCGCTGTGGGCAGCGGCGGGGGCGACTTCGTTGGGAGGTGCGGTGCGACCGGAACCGGCGGCACGTTTGGGGCTAGGAGTGGCTGATAAGGGGGAGTCGGTAGTGGTAAGGCTCATACTTGACCGTTATCAGCTTCATGGACGGACCAGGATCAGGCCGGAACCTTCTTCAGCATTTCCACGCCGACCTTGCCTGCTGCGATCTCGCGCAGGGCGGTCACGGTCGGCTTGTCCTTGGCTTCCACCTTGGGGGTGTGGCCTTGCAGCAGCTGGCGGGCGCGGTAGGTGGCCGACAGGGTCAACTGGAAACGGTTGGGGATCTGCTTGAGGCAATCTTCGATGGTGATGCGGGCCATGTAAAACTCCTGAATGACGGTCTTGCGTGTGGATGGATCGGTCCGGCTTCCCGCCAGGCTCAGATCGCGTGGATGCCCAACTGCGCGAACAGGTAGGCGTTGCGGGCGGCTTGTTGCGGGAATCGGCAGCGGGCTGCCTGGACAATGGCCGTCAACTCGGATAAAGCGACGGCAAACTCTTGATTGATAATAACATATTCGAACTCCGGGGAGTGCGCGATTTCGCCGCCGGCGGCCAGGATGCGGCGGGTGATGACGTGCGGCTCGTCCTGTCCGCGCTTCTTCAGGCGCTCTTCCAGCGCCGCAATCGAAGGCGGCAGGATGAAGATGCCGATGGCATTGGAAAACTGCTTCTTGACCTGCTGGGCGCCCTGCCAGTCGATTTCCAGCAGTACATCGGTGCCGTTGGCGATCTGGTCGGCGATCATCAGGCGCGAGGTGCCGTAGTAGTTGCCGTGGACTTCGGCCCATTCGAGGAATTCGCCTTCAGCCTGGCGCTTCAGGAAATCCTCTGCGTCCGTGAAATAGTATTCACGGCCGTGTTCTTCGCCCGGACGTGGGGCGCGGGTGGTGTAGGAGATGGACAGCTTGATGGCCGGCTCCTGCTTCAACAGGGCGTTGACCAGGGTCGATTTGCCGGCACCGGAGGGCGCAACCACCATGAAAAGGCTGCCGGAAGTGGGTTTTTGGACGGGCATGGGGTCCTCGCTGAAAATGTCTTGAATAACGTGAAAGTCTGCCCGATAAGCCGGGCAATGCTGGCGACGAACTGTGTGATCCGTCGGCGACCGGGTATCACTCCAGATTCTGCACCTGCTCGCGCATCTGGTCGATCAGCAGCTTCAGTTCCATGGAGGCATCGGCCAGTTCCTTGACGGCAGCCTTGGAGCCGACGGTGTTGGCCTCGCGGTTGAGCTCCTGCATCATGAAGTCGAGGCGTTTGCCGACCTGGCCGCCCTTCTTGAGGATGTGGCGGGTCTCAGCCAGGTGGGCCGACAGGCGCGCCAGCTCTTCGGCGATGTCGATGCGGATGCCGTAGAGCGTCACTTCCTGGCGGATGCGTTCCAGCGATTCCTCGCGGGTGGCTACCGGTGCGGCACCGTTCTGCGTCTGCAGCGCCAGTCCGAGGGCTTCGGTCATGCGGTCGGTGGCTTTTTGCTGGAATTGTTCGACCAGTTGTGGCACCAGCGGGGTGATGCGGGCCACGATGGCCTCCATCGCGTCGACCCGCGCCAGGATCACCGCCTGCAGCGCCGCACCTTCGCGGGCACGGCTGTCGACGAAGGCATCCAGGGTCTGCTGCAGGGTCGCCAGGATGTCGGCCTGCAGGGTTTCCTGGCTGATCTCGGCTTCTTCCATGACGCCTGGCCAGCGCAGCAGTTCATTGACCGACAGCGGCGCCGCATCCGGGAACTGCGCACGTAGCTGGTCCTGCAGGTTGGCCAACTGGGCTACGACGTTGCCGTTGAGTGCCTGGCTATTGCCGCTGGCCACCTTGCGGCCGAAGGACAGGCGGCATTCCACCTTGCCGCGCACCAGGCGGCCCATGATGGCTTCGCGCAGCATGGGTTCGACCGCGCGCAGATCGTCGTTGATGCGGAATTGCAGATCCAGGAAGCGCGAATTCACGCTCTTCATTTCCAGGGTGACCGTGCCGGCAGTGGTTTCACGGGTGGTGACGGCATAGCCGGTCATGCTGTAGATGGTCAAGGTCGGGGCTCCATAAGCGGGCGCGGCGCCGGGTAGGGCGCGCTGACAGGTCGGGTTGCGGGCGGGACGGGCAGTTGCGGGGCAAACTCGGCTGCTGCCGCGACGGCAGTCTTGCTGATCCATTACAATGCCGGACTTGAACGTTCCGGCAGCGCCTGTGCGGTCTGCCCGGGATGTCGCCCGGTCGGAGCCCGCATTTTAATGAAGATTGGCGGCGCCGCGCTATCAAAAACATCAAAATGAGCGGTTTTTGAGCGGTTTTGGGCCGTCATCGAGAGGCTAGGCACCCGGTTGCCGCCGTCGATGTCCTCCATCAAGCCTCAGCTCTACCTGCTTAACCCCGACACCATAAATATAGACAAGGATCACCATGACAGCTTCCCATCGCCCCAGCGGCCGCAGCGTTTCCCAGTTGCGCGAGGTTCGCCTGACGCGCCAGTACACCAAGCATGCCGAAGGATCGGTGCTGGTCGAGTTCGGTGACACCCGCGTGCTGTGCACCGCCTCGATCGAAGAAAAGGTGCCGGGATTCCTCAAGGGCCGGGGGCAGGGCTGGCTCACCGCCGAATACGGCATGCTGCCCCGTTCCACCCACACCCGCATGGACCGCGAAGCCGCCAAGGGCAAGCAGTCCGGCCGGACCCAGGAAATCCAGCGCCTGATCGGCCGCGCCCTGCGTGCCGCCTTCGACCTGGAAGCCTTCGGCGAGCGCACCCTGCAACTGGACTGCGACGTCCTGCAAGCCGACGGCGGTACCCGTACCGCGGCCATCACCGGCGCCATGGTGGCTGCCTACGATGCGTTCTCGGTGCTGCAGGGGCGTGGCCTGATCGAAACCATTCCGGTCAAGCAGTTCGTGGCCGCGATCTCGGTCGGTGTCTATCGGGGCGTGCCGGTGCTGGACCTGGATTACCTGGAAGATTCGGACTGCGATACCGACATGAACGTCGTCATGACGGATGCCGGCCACTTCGTCGAGGTGCAGGGGACGGCCGAGGGGGCGGCCTTCGACCGGGCCACCTTGAACAGCCTGCTGGACCTGGCCCAGCAAGGCATTGCCACCCTCAACGGTCTGCAGCGGCAGGCTCTGGGCCTGTAAGGCAACCCGGCCGTCGGTCACCATCGGACGACCTGAGGCAAATCGCTTTACAATGCGGCATTCATAGTAAGACAGCGGGAACACGCCATGTTGCAGCCAGGACATGGCGTTTTTCATTGTCGCGGCTCCTGTAAACCATCCGGACCAAGCATGCAAACCAAGCAAAAGATCGTCATGGCGTCGAACAACGCCGGCAAACTCAAGGAATTCGCCAGCCTGCTGGGCGACATCGGCCTGGACGTGCGTCCGCAGGGCGAATTTGGCGTCCCCGAAGCGGAAGAGCCCTTCGCCACTTTTGTCGAAAACGCCCTGACCAAGGCCCGCCATGCGGCGCGCCTGACCGGGTTGCCGGCATTGGCCGACGACTCGGGGGTCTGCGTCAACGCCCTGGGCGGTGCGCCCGGCGTGTATTCGGCTCGCTATGCCGGCGAACCCAAGTCGGACGCCAACAACAACGCCAAGCTCATCGCCGACCTGGCGGTCCATGCCGACAAATCAGCCTATTACTACTGCGTGCTGGTCTATGTGCGCCATGCCGATGATCCGCAACCGGTGATCGCCGACGGCGTCTGGAAGGGGCACATCGTCGCCCAGGCACGCGGGCAGGGCGGTTTTGGTTACGATCCGTATTTTCTCTTGCCTGAACTGGGCAAGACCGCAGCCGAATTGAGCCACACCGAGAAAAACGCCATTTCGCATCGTGGCCAGGCCCTGCGCGCATTGATCGAGAAGTTGAAATGATCCCCATCAAACCGGTTCCGGCAGACATCCCCGCCGGCCAGGCCAGCGCCGGCCCGGCACAGGCAGCGCTGGCCTTCCTCAAGCCCGGTAGCCTGCAACTGACGGTCTTGCCGCCGCTGTCGCTGTATGTGCATTTTCCGTGGTGCGTGCGCAAGTGCCCGTATTGCGACTTCAACTCACACGAGGTCAAGGGAAGCTTCCCGGAGCAGGAGTATCTGGACGCCCTGCGCCTGGACCTGGAGCAGGCCCTGCCGCTGGTCTGGGGGCGCAAGATCAGTACCATCTTCATCGGGGGGGGCACACCCAGCCTGCTGTCGGCGGCCGGGCTGGATCGCCTGTTGTCGGACCTGCGCACCTTGCTGCCTTTCGACGCCGACATCGAAATCACGATGGAGGCCAATCCCGGCACCTTCGAGGCGGACAAATTCCGCTCTTACCGGGACAGCGGCATCAACCGGCTTTCCATCGGCATCCAGAGCTTCAACGGGACACACCTGGAAGCGCTGGGGCGTATCCACGACGGCGACCAGGCGCGCAAGGCGGTGGAGATCGCCCACGCCAATTTCGACAATTTCAACCTCGATCTGATGTATGCCTTGCCCCGCCAGACCCTGGCCGAGGCGCAGGCCGACATCAGTACGGCACTCGCATTTGCGCCGCCGCATTTGTCGCTCTACCACCTGACGCTGGAACCCAATACCCTGTTTGCACGTTTCCCGCCGGCAGTGCCGGATGAGGACGCCAGTGCCGACATCCAGGACATGATCGCCGAGCTGACCGGTGCCGACGGCTATGTCAATTATGAAGTGTCTGCCTATGCCCAGCCGGGCAGGCGCGCCAGGCACAATCTTAACTATTGGCAATTCGGCGACTATTTGGGCATCGGCGCCGGGGCGCATTCCAAGCTGTCCTTCCCGCATCGCATCGTGCGCCAGATGCGCTACAAGCATCCGCAGGCCTATCTGGAGCAGACCCGCGCCGGCCGGCCGATCCAGGAAGAGGCCGAAATCGGTCGCGACGCGCTGGGCTTCGAGTTCATGCTCAATGCCCTGCGCCTGACCGAGGGTTTTTCACCCAACCTGTTCGCTGAACGGACAGGAATGAGCCTGAACCAGATCGGCAAGCAACTCGACCTGGCCGAGCAAAAGGGCATGTTGTATCGCGACCACGCGGTGATCCGGCCCACCGATTTGGGACGCCGTTTTCTGAATGACCTCCAGGAAATCTTCCTGTCAGGATAAAGCTGGTTGCAAGCTTGCTTTTATCGGGTATATTTAGAAAAAATTTAATTTTAATTAAGTATTCTGCTGGGAAACTTATTTAGAGTTTTTCAAAATGAGAGAGCGTTTCGGCAGGCTACGGAGCGCACCACGATAAAAATATGGCTGTTCAGGATAAAAGCGTTCCGTTTCCACTCGTGTTTTTGCAGCCCGTGGCCGACGTCCATCACGTCTGGACGGCATTGTCGCTGCATATTTCGCCGGCCGTCGAGGATGGCAGCGCCTTGCTATCGCGTTTGTTCAACGAGTTCGATCTGCATGACGCCCTGGGTGGCTTGAACTGCATCATCCCGGTGCGCGATCCGGCGATCTTTGCGCCTGAGTTCAAGCACGAGATTCCCGAGGGGCAACTGGCGCTGCGCGTGCCGGTCGAGCATTGCGTGGACCCTGGCAAGATCGATGCGCTGGACTGGCTCTACAGCCGGGGCTTTTCGATCATCGCCGACGGGTTGCCAACGCAGGGTGCCAGCGTGTTTCCGTTCGTGGAATCGATGGCGCTGGACGCCAGTATCGGCAACCTCCCCGAAACCACCCACTGGCTGCACCGCCTGCGCGGACCGCACCTGGCCGAAAATGTGGCCGATGCCTTGCAATTTGATACCTGCCGGGTGGAGGGTTTCCGCTGGTTCTCGGGCGAATATGCCTTGCATCCCGATAGCCGCCTGTCGCAAAAGAATTCGATTTCCCGCGCCCGCCTGCTGAAGTTGCTGGAACTGGTGGCGCGTGACGCCGACGCCAATGAACTGGAATCCCTGCTCAAGCAGGATCCGGCCCTGTCCTACCAGCTCTTCAAGCTGGTGAGTTCGGCCGCGTTTGGCTTCTCCGCGCATATCACCAATTTCACGCAGGCCATCAATCTGCTGGGACGCCGCCAGTTGCAGCGCTGGTTGCAGTTGTTGCTGTATGCGCGCTTCCCCGGCGATGAATCGGCCAATCCGCTGCTGCCGCGCGCGGCCGCCCGTGCCGCCATGATGGAGGCGATGGCGCAGCGGGTCGATTGCACGCCCGAGGAACTGGACCGGGCCTTCATCACCGGCATGTTCTCGCTGCTGGACATCCTTCTTGGCATGCCGCTCAACGACATCATCGAGCCGTTGAAGCTGCCGGTGGACATCTGCAACGCCCTGGTCTATCGCAGCGGTCGGCTGGGCAAGCTGCTGGACGTGGTGGAGCGCTCCGAAGACGGTCGCATCCCCTTGCGCCATGTCGATCTGGACGCCGCCGGGTTGGATGCCGAGGGATATTGCCGCTGTCTCATCCAGGCCTTCAGTTGGGCCACGCGCGTCAGCACCGAGGCGTGATTACGATGATTTCCTCCGTGGGCAGCGACGATCTGGCATGTTGTTCTGCATTGCTGGACGCCATGCAGAACCTGCACGGCATGGCTTTGCATGCCGCGCTCGGAGGGATTGCATCCGGTTTTCTCAAACGTCCCGGCGGTCGCTACGTGATCGGCATGCCGGGCGAAGCCGGCAACGGTCTGTGCCAGCCGGTGGCGCATGAAGAGGCGCAGTTCGGTTATTTCGTTTTTCCTTCCCTGACCCGACCCTATACCGAGCTGGAGCGCGGCCGGCTGGCGATGTTGGGAGCCTTCCTGGGCCGCCTGATGCAACGGCGCGCCGAAACGGAAAAGCGCGCCCGTTCCCTGGACCAGATCGAAACCAAGCTGGAGCAGCAGGCGCAGATCCTGAATCAGATGCACGAATCGGTCATCACCATGGACCCGGCCGGCTTCATCACCAGCTGGAACCGCGGTGCGGAACAGTTGTTCGGTTATACCGCCCTGGAGGCCATCGGTCGCAATGTACTCTTCCTCTACGAGAACGAGGAAGAAGAGGATGCGCTGCACGACGTATTCCTGGAGCAGGGTGGCCGTGAGATGGAAGTACGGCGTCGCAAGAAATCCGGCGAGGTGTTCTGGGCCAGTCTCTCCCTGTCGGTGATGCGCGACCAGAGCGGGCATCCGATTGGCCTGATCGGCTACCTGAGCGATATCACCGAACGCAAGAACGCCGAAAAACTCATCCATCACCTGGCCTACTACGACGCCCTGACCGGCTTGCCCAACCGAACCCTGCTTACCCGCACGGTGGATCAGGCGCTGATGGAGGCCAAGCATGAAAACATGCATGGCTGCGTCATGTTCATCGATCTGAACCGGTTCAAGCCCATCAACGACACCCTGGGTCATGTGGCCGGCGACATGCTGCTGGTGGAAGTCGCGATCCGCCTGCGCCGCGCCTTGCGCGAGCAGGATGTGGTGGCGCGCCTGGGGGCGGACGAATTCGCGGTGGCCCTGTTCGGTATCGACAAGGATTACCACCCCGGTTTCGTCGCCCAGAAGCTGCTGGCGGTGTTTGACGATCCTTTCTTCATCGATGGTCATGAACTGCGCGTGGGCGCCAGCATCGGCGTGAGCATGTACCCGGAAGATGCCGGCGATACCGAGACCCTGCTGCGCCTGGCCGACATCGCCATGTACCGCGCCAAGCAGGGCGGAGACAACAACGAAGGCGGCTACGTCTACTACAGCAAAGAGATGAACCGCAACACGCTGGACCTGTTGCGCATCGAGACCGGTTTGCTGCATGCCTTCGAATACAACGAGCTGCTGTTGTACTACCAGCCCAAGGTCGACATGCACACCCTGGCCATCACCGGTGCGGAAGCGCTGGTGCGCTGGCAACACCCGGAGCGCGGCCTGCTGCTGCCGGGTGAGTTCATTCCCATTGCGGAGCAGACCGGGCTGATCGTCCAGCTCAGCGACTGGGTGCTGGATGCCGTGTGCCGTCAGGCCCGGGCCTGGAAGGAAGCGGGCCTGGCGCCGATCCGCATCGCCCTGAACGTGACGGCGCGCGAGTTCACGCGTTCGCTGCCCGACCGCGTGCGCGCCGCACTGGGTCGCCACATGCTCAGCGGCGACTGGCTGGAGCTGGAGATCACCGAGAGCATGCTGATGCATAGCACTGATCGTGTCATTTCCATCATGGAAAAGATCTGCAGCCTGGGTATTACCATCTCCCTGGATGATTTCGGGACCGGCTATTCCAGCCTGTCCTACCTCAAGCGTTTCCCCATCAATACTCTCAAGATCGACCGCTCCTTCACCATGGGCATCCCGGACGATACCAATGACTGTGCCATCGCCAGCGCCATCATCGGTATTGCCAAGCAGTTGCGCCACAAGGTCATCGCCGAAGGGGTGGAAACCGAAAAGCAGTTCAACTTCCTGCGCGAAGCCGGTTGCAATGAGCTGCAGGGATATATCTTCTCGCGTCCGATTCCAGCGGTGGATTTCCACGCAATGCTGCTGGAAGGACGCAAGCTCAAGGTGGCGCTGGATGGCGTCGAAACCGGTGAGCCCGGCAGTTCGGGCGATACACCACGCAACTGAGTTCGCCGGCAGGACGGCGACGCGGGTGCGAGATATTGCGCATTGCCGCCGGCACGATCCGCTTCTATGCTGGCAAGCTTGTTGTCACTCAAGTCAGTCTGCACTTCTATAGTGATTTTTTGAATCGCATCACGAATTTCGTCCATCTTTGCGGCGAGAATCTGTTTTTCGCATCGGTCTGCGGGTGGGTGACCTATCCTCCATCATTTTATTTTCGGAAGGAAACAAACATGAAACGACACATTGCCGTATTGGCCATGATGCTGTGTGGAAGCGCCTTGGCCGCCTCTCCGGCCGCGATCAAGGTGCCGATGAACCTGGTCGATGCAAATGGCGTGGCCGCGGCCGTGGGGGAGGTGACCATCAGCGAGACTCCTTACGGTCTACTGTTCACGCCGGCCATCAGCGGCCTGCCGGGTGGTCAGCACGGCTTCCACGTGCATCAGAATGCATCCTGCGCGCCGCTGGAGAAGGACGGCAAGATGGAACCGGCCCTGGCCGCCGGCGGTCACTGGGACCCGCAAAAGACCGGCAAACATGAGGGCCCGTATGGTGAGGGGCACCTGGGCGATTTGCCGGCGCTCTACGTGAATGCCGCCGGCAAGGCTGAGTACCCGGTGCTGGCCCCGCGCATCAAGACGCTGGCCGAAGTCCGTGGCCATGCCCTGATGATCCACGTGGGTGGCGACAACCACGCCGACCATCCTGCGCCGCTGGGTGGAGGCGGGGTTCGACTGGCGTGTGGTGTCATCCAGTAAGCAGAGCGCTCAGAGCAAAGCGTAGGCGGCCACCGCTGCCGCCACGTCAATGGCAAGCATCAACGCGCCGCCCAAGCGGCGCTGCATGTATGCACCGAGCGCCCAGAATCCGGCCAGCAGGGCGGTGCTGATGACCAGCAGGTGCAGGTAGGGTTGTTCATCTGCCTGCCACAGCAACGCCGAGGCCGCCGCTAATAATCCCACGAACTGTAGTCCTGAAAGCCATTGCCGCACGCGTGGCAGCTGGACGTCGTAACGGCGACGCGCGGCCTCAAGGTCGAATGGCGGATACGGTTCCATCCCTGCGGGGCGCCAGCCAGGCGCCTTGAACCAGATCTTCAACTTGTCCTGCCAGCGCGGCATCGTTGCTGCGCTGTGCAATAGCTGCCAGTAGCCGGACAGGACCGCCCACAGCGGATCCCAGCTATTGAGGGGCGTACGGGTGCCGTAGACCACCTGCTCCTTTTCCTCGGCGAAGGTGCCGAACATGCGATCCCAGATCACCAGCATGCCGCCATAGTTCTTGTCGAGGTACTGCTCGTTCACCGCATGATGTACCCGGTGATTGGAGGGTGAGGAAAACACGCGATCGAACCAACCCAGCTTGCCGATGTGCTCGGTGTGGATCCAGAATTGGTAGGCCAGCACCACCAGCCCGACGATGCCGAATTGTTCTGGCTCCACGCCGAGGATCGCCATGGGCAGGTAGAACACCCAGCCGAGCAGCGCCACGGTGCTTTCTTGACGCAACGCAGTGGAGAGATTGAAGTCCTGGCTCTGATGGTGCACCGAGTGCGCCGCCCAGCCCAATGCGTTCTCATGGCCGAAGCGGTGCAACCAGTAATCGAAAAAATCAAACAGCAAGATGGCCGCGATCCAGCCGAGTGCGCCTTGCCAGAAGCGTGCTGCCGGGAAGATGGCCACGGCGCGATAGGTCAGCGAATACAGCCCGACCTGGAACAACTGGGTGAGCAGCGCCACCAACTGGCTGATTATTCCCTGCGACAGGCTGGCCACGACATCGGGCAGGCGGTAGGTGTTGCGGCCGCGTACGTAGCCATAGGTGAATTCCGCCACGATCAACAAGAGGAAGACGGGAATGATGTAGACAATGATTTTTTCCATGGCGGATATTATGCCGCGATGCACAAAACACTGTCTGACAGTACCCTGACGTTTGCGCCCAGCCGCGCAGATGCCGAGTGCCAGAATCTCCTATTTGCAGTCCATGTTGCGACAAATCAGCAGGTACCCCGGGGAGGGGGGCAATGGCGATGAGGCAATAAAAAAGCCCCTGTAAAAACAGGGGCTTAGTAATGCTTGGCGGAGACGGAGGGATTCGAACCCTCGATACAGGTTTAAGCCCGTATGCTTCCTTAGCAGGGAAGTGCCTTCGACCACTCGGCCACGTCTCCACACTGAAGGCTGTTATCGCATTGCTGCGTTGCCTCAGAGAAGACCGAGATAATATCTTCTCATTTGCATCCGGTCAACAGTCGTCTTGCAAATAATCACTGTTTTTTGCCGGTGCCATCCTCGCTGTGGCAGGTGCTGCGGGTGATGCTGATTACTTGGCGCTGTCCAGGTCAAAGGCCTTGTGCAGAGCACGTACGGCCAGTTCCATGTACTTCTCGTCGATCAGCACCGAGATCTTGATTTCGGAGGTGGAGATCATCTGGATGTTGACGCCTTCCTCGGACAGGGTGCGGAACATCTGCGAGGCGATGCCCACGTGGCTGCGCATGCCCACGCCGACCACCGAGACCTTGGAGACCTTGGTGTCGCCGTTGATGGCAGCCGCGCCGATGTGGGCCTTTACGCTGCTGTTCAAGACTTCCACGGCCTTGGCGTATTCCGCGCGCGGAACGGTGAAGGTGAAGTCGGTCTTGCCTTCCACCGACTGGTTCTGGATGATCATGTCCACTTCGATGTTGGCGTCGGCCACCGGGCCCAGGATCTGGTAGGCGATGCCAGGACGATCCGGTACGCCCAGCACGGTGATCTTGGCTTCGTCGCGGCTGAAGGCGATGCCGGTGATGGTTGCTTGTTCCATGTTCTTGTCTTCCTCAAACGAAATCAGGGTGCCGGAGGCGGCTTCTTCGGCCAGCGGCGTGAGCGGGTCGGTCAGAGACGACAGCACGCGGGTCGGCATCTTGTAGTTGCCGGCGAATTCCACCGAGCGGATCTGCAGGACCTTGGAACCCAGGGAGGCCATTTCCAGCATCTCTTCGAAGGTCACGGTCTTCAGGCGACGGGCATCGCTGACCACGCGCGGATCGGTGGTGTAGACGCCATCGACGTCGGTGTAGATCAGGCACTCGACCGCCTTGATGGCAGCCGCTACGGCCACGGCCGAGGTGTCCGAGCCGCCACGGCCCAGGGTGGTGAGGTTGCCGTCGGCGTCCACGCCCTGGAAGCCGGTGATCATGACGATCTTGCCAGCATTGAGGTCCTTGCGGACCTTGGCGTCGTCGATGGAGCGGATGCGTGCCTTGGTAAAGGCCGAGTCGGTCTTGATCGGGACTTGCCAGCCGGCATAGGACACGGCCTGCTTGCCCAGGGCTTGCAGTGCGATGGCCAGCAGAGCCACCGAGACCTGCTCTCCGGTGGAGGCGAGCATGTCGAGCTCGCGACCGTCGGGCTGGGCCATGATTTCCTTGGCCATGCCCAGCAGACGGTTGGTTTCACCAGACATCGCCGACGGCACGACGACGATCTGATGGCCTGCGTCGTGCCATTTGGCAACGCGCTTTGCGACATTCTGGATGCGCTCGATCGAGCCCATCGAGGTGCCGCCGTATTTGTGAACGTATAAAGCCATAGGGGGATAAAAAAAGGTGGCCCGACTTTGACAAGAAACCCTTAGCTAGGCCGAAAGGAACAAACCCTTGACTTTACATGCGGAGCGCCAAAATCTCAAGGGAAAGCTTGATGTGGCTTGCGTTTGCACCGAGCCGGGACGGCAATGGCGGTATGTCGCGCTGCAGCAGAAATGAGCATGGGCAGGCCTCTGCATGCATGAATCTGGAGACTCATGACATGGGAATGCGCACTCCGTGCGTCAATTACGGCTGAAGCAGGAAAAAGGGCTAGGGGGAGGGGGCAATGCAGGAGGAGACGGGCGTGAGGCTGGAACGATTGCTGCACCAGCTGTCATGCGCCCGGTAACAGCTGGCGGCATGGCAGGTGGTGCTGCGGTACTGTGAAGCATTGGTACTGCGGGTGAAGCTTTGCGGCGATGGTGGTCCTGATTTCCAGGGCGGGCGGTTCGGACGCAATCGGGGGCACTCATTCGCGTTCATTGATGGTCAAACGCGGGGGATGCGCCGTGCGGAACACTGCCTGTCCGGAATCGGTCAATGCATCGACCGCTCACTACGTCTGCCCGATCAGGCGCCGCTGTACAGGTTCTGCGATGCGCTGTTGGCTTGTTGCACCTGGCTTACGACTTCCTGGCGGCTCAGCTTGGAGGGAGCCTGACGCAGCACCGGGTACTCATTGCGCGAGACGATCTCATGGTTGGCCTGGGCGCGTTGCAGTTCAGCCTTCACGTCAGCGCGGGTCTGGGTCGAGTGGAACGGGGTTTCCGGCGGATACGGAGCTTCGGCCATGGCGGCACCGGCAGCGGCCAGCAGGGAGGCGGCAACGATAATATTCTTGATGTTCATGATAGGGTCCTCTATTGGGTAAGTGGGTGGAACGACATTGCCCAGATGCCGGCGAGTAAGGCGCTCTCCTTGTGGGAAAGCCCACTCGTGGGCTGCCTGGTACAAGCGGTTGGGGCAGATGCTGCATTGCGCTAACCGATGACTGAAGTGTAAATATTGCGGAGCCAAAGAAAAATAGGTCTAATCGGAATTGACTATTTCTCTTTATGGAACAATCGAGGGCTTGAAAAATGGATCGTCTGCAATCAATGCGGGTGTTTGCCAAGGTGGTGGAGCAGGGCAGTTTCGTGCGCGCCGCCGAGTTGCTGGAAATTTCCAATGCCGTAGCAACGCGTTTCATTGCCGATCTCGAAGCGCATCTCGGCACGCGTCTGCTCAATCGCTCCACCCGGCGCCTGTCGCTGACCGAAGCAGGGCAGGCCTACCTGGAACGGGTGCGCATGATCCTGGGCGAGATCGATGACGCCGAAGCGCTGGTGTCACTGGAGACCAAGCGTCCTGCGGGTACCCTGGCGATCTATGCCAATGCCGGTTTCGGGCAGTCGCAACTGGGCGAGCTGCTGGCCGGCTATGCCCAGGCATTTCCGGACGTGGCGCTGGATATCAACCTGTCCGACCGCTCCATCGATCTGGTGGAGGAGGGTATCGATATCGGATTTTTCAGCAGTCTGCAGAAATTCGACGCCAGCATGATCGTGCGCCAGCTCGGCGTGGCGCGGGTAATCCTGTGCGCGTCGCCCGCTTATCTGGAGCGTGCTGGTGCCCCGGAGCAGCCGGAAGACCTGTCGCGCCATAGTTGCCTGAATTTTTCGCATGAGTACCTGCGCCATCACTGGCACGTCAATACCGAGGCCGGTGTGCTGGATGTACCCATCGTGAGCAAGGCGGTGTCCAACAGTGGCGTGCTGTTGCGCGATCTGGCCCTGGCCGGCATGGGCATCGTCCTGCGGCCGTCATACTCGCTGGGGGATGACCTGCGCTGTGGCAAGCTGGTGCAGGTGCTGCCCGGTTTCGACATGGGGCAGGTAGTGATTTCCATGGTGTATCCGAGTCGCCGTCTGCTGTCGGCCAAGGTGCGCAGCTTTGCCGATTTCATCAGCGCGCGGTTTCCGCGTCCGGAAACTGATCCCTGGCTGACCTGATGCCAGGTGGGGCTCGGTTTCAGCCGATGACGTCGGCGAGCTTGTCCAGCAGGCTGCACTCCTGCTGCCAGGTGCGGCGCTCGGCGCTGCTGGCGGCTTCGCGCTGCAGTTCGGCATCGCTCTTGTCAACCTGCGCCAGCAGGATGCGCTCGGCCAGTCGGGTATCGGGCTCCATGGGGCCGAAGAAGGCCACCGTGGCACCGCGTTCGATCAATAAGGTCGGGAAGTTGTCGATATCGAGATCGCCGACCAGGTCGGCCTGGTCTTCAATATCGATCCAGGTGAAGTGATGCTGAGGATAGCGTTCGGCCCACGCCTGGAAAGCGGCCTCGTATTCACGGCAACT
Organism: Herbaspirillum sp. AP02; assembly: GCF_015767275.1. Classification (GTDB taxonomy): domain Bacteria; phylum Pseudomonadota; class Gammaproteobacteria; order Burkholderiales; family Burkholderiaceae_D; genus Herbaspirillum. The sequence goes on along the minus strand of NZ_JADWMY010000001.1, from coordinate 577,679 downwards.
GCCGCACCAGTTCGCACACAGGCAGGCAACGACCCAGGTGTCGTTGCGGAGAGCCTCTGCGAGATGACGGCGGTTGGTCTGGTCAAGTTTCTGGTAGGACATGGCACGGCTATTTTACTCGCTTCATGCGCTGGCGTTTTGCGCTGCCGCATGAAGCTGCTGGATCGCGGTGAATGAACCGAACAATTGCTCACCTCACGGTAAAATAGCGGGATGTCCACGATTCTTGCTATTGAAACTTCTACCGAGCTGGCTTCGGCCGCCTTGCTGCACCGGGGCGAGCTGATCTCGCGCCAGTCGGCCGGTACGCAGACGCATTCCGATGCCATCCTCCCCATGATCCAGCAACTGCTGGCCGACGCCGGCCTGACGCTGGCCCAGTGCGATGCGCTGGCCTTTGGCGTCGGACCGGGTTCTTTCACCGGCGTGCGCACCGCCTGCGGAGTGGTGCAGGGACTATCCTTCGGCAGCGACCGTCCGGTGGTGCCGATCGTTACCCTGGAGGCCGCGGCCCAGGCCTGTCGCGGTCTGGACGAGCGTGCCAGCGACGTGCTGGCGGTTCTGGATGCCCGCATGGGCGAGGTCTACTGGGCAAGCTATCGTGCCCGCGCCGAGGGCGGCTGGGAGGTACTGGCCGAACCGGCATTGGCGGCAGCCGAACAGGTACAGACCGCAGGGCGCCCCTACGCGTGTGGCAATGGCTTGTCGGTCCATGCAGCTCATTTCACGGCGGCGTTCTGCGCCAGCCAGTTTTCGGCGATGTACCCCGAAGCGATGCCCCACGCCCGACAGATCGCGCAGCTGGGGCAGCTCTATTTCAGCCAGGGCCGCGGCTTGCCGGCGCAGGAGGCACAACCGCTCTACCTGCGCAACAAGGTGGCCTTGACCACGGCCGAACGCGAACTGCGTGACGCCGCCAAGGGCACTGCATGAGCGCAGTGCCGGTGCCGCTATCGGCGGCCTCGCATCCGCAACTGGGCTTGCTGCAGTTCGCTGCCATGGGCGCGGGCGACCTGGACGCGGTGGTACAGATCGAGGATGCCGTGTATTCCCACCCGTGGAGTCGCGGCAACTTCCAGGATTCGCTCTACAGCGGCTACCAGGCGCAGACCCTGCGCGAGACCGGGGGGCTGTTGCTCGGTTACTTCCTGGTCATGCTGGCCGTGGATGAAGCGCATCTGCTCAACATCAGCGTGGCGGCAGCGTATCAGCATCAGGGCTTGGGCCGCCTGTTGCTGGATCAGGCCACTGCGGTCGCCCGCCAGCATCAGATGCGGACCATGCTGCTGGAAGTGCGTGAATCCAATACCCACGCGGCCAAGGTCTATCGGCGCTACGGATTCACGGAAATCGGTCGGCGCAAGAACTACTATCCCGCCGCCAACCAGACCCGAGAAGGGGCTATTGTCATGAGCCTGCCTTTATGAATGAAGAAATGAAACAAGATCCCGGCTTCGGTTCCTCCCTGGCCCTGCTCGATGCGCTGGGGATCGGCCCGGTGTGGGTGAGGCGTGAACTGGCGGTGGAGGAAGCAGTGGCAGCGACAACTGCGGAAGAAGCCATGGCGCCGCAGCTCGCCTCCGCCGCCCGGACTCCGGATCCTGAGCCTCAGGTCGCGGCACCGCAGCCGGTGGTGCCCGCCACAGTCCCTGTGGCCGGCTCTCCTGTCTCCAGCGATGCGCCAGCAGCGGCGGAGTTGCCGTCTGCCAGGCCTGCCGCCATCCCCGCCGCGCCAGCGCCGAGGGTGCGTGCACCGGTCGAAGCGGACGGCGGTCCTCCGTCCTGGCTCGACGATATGGATTTCGCCGCGTCGATGGAGCCCATGCTCATTCCGGATGGCGATGAAGAAGAGGACGTCCCCGCAGTCGATCCCGTGATCGCCAGGATCAAGTCCATGGACTGGCCACAATTGAAACAGCAGGTGGCCGAATGTCGTCGCTGCGGGCTATGCCAGGGGCGCAAGAACACCGTCTTCGGCGTCGGTGACGAAAAGGCCAAATGGCTCTTCATCGGCGAAGGGCCGGGACGCAACGAGGATATGCAGGGCGAGCCCTTTGTCGGGCCGGCCGGCAAGCTGCTGGACAACATGCTGCTTTCGATGGGAGTCAAGCGGGGTGCCAACGCCTATATCGCCAACATCGTCAAATGCCGGCCGACCGATGACAATGGCCGCGACCGACCACCTTCGCCACAGGAAGTGGCGGCCTGCCTGCCTTACCTGCAACGGCAGATCGAGCTGATCCAGCCCACCGTGCTGGTGGCCCTGGGCAAGACGGCCGCGCTCTCGCTGTTGGGCCTGGACCCGGCCACGCCGGTTTCGCGCCTGCGCGGTAGCGTTCATCGCTATCAGGATCTGCCGCTGGTGGTGACTTACCACCCGGCCTATCTGCTGCGCACGCTCAACGACAAGAGCAAGGCCTGGGCCGACCTGTGCCTGGCCATGAGTACTTACCAGGCCTAGGCGCCAGGACGATGCATACCGGTGCCGCCCCTCAGGCAATGCAGCCTGCCACGCACCAGGCCCGCTTTCATCAGCGCTGGCCGGAGTTGTGCGACCCGCACGTGCGGGCGTTGGCCTGGCTGTTGTACGCGCCGGACCTGCTGGCGGCCGATGCCGCCTGCTGGGAGGGGCGCATCGCCACCCTGGGCCCGGTGTCGCCCGCCGTGGCGGGCTGGCTGCACGATCTGCAATACGATCCTGCCCTCAACGCTGCGCTGCACGCAGAGATGGCCCGGCAACCGTCTGCACGCCTGGGCCGCTACGCCGAAAAGCTGCTCGGCTTCTACCTGCGCCAGCAGGACTGGCTGGTTGCGGCCAACTTGCAGGTACGCAATCAGGGGCCGACGCGCGAAACGCTGGGGGAGTTCGATTTCCTGGTGCGCTCGCCAGACGTCGAGGAGCAGGGCGGGGTCGTGCATTGGGAGTTTGCGACCAAGTTTTATCTCCTGCAGGCACGCGATGCCTGCCAGGCCGATGCCTTCGTCGGCCCCAATCTGGCCGACTCCCTGGGGCGCAAGATGCGCAAGATCATGCAGCAGCAACTGATGCTGTCGGCCCATCCGGCCGCCCAAGCGGTACTGCCGGCCTCGGTGATTGCGGCCCGCGCATTGGTGAAGGGCTGGCTGTTCTATCGGCACGACCAAGCCCTGGCGTTGCCGGCTGCAATGGGAATCGCGCCGGATCATTGTCGGGGTTTCTGGGGAGACATCCAGTTTTTGCAAGAGCGCGATGATGCGGCGGCCCGCTATGTGCTGCTGCCACGCCTGTCCTGGCTGGCACCGGCAAGACTGTCGCTGCCGGAGGGGTTGACGCTGGAACAGTTGTTGTTACGCCTGGAGACGCTGTTCCGGGCTGATCACAGCCCGGTCTTGGTCGCCCGCTGCCATCTGAGCGAAACGCCAGAGCCTGAATTGCTGGAAACGGCCCGCGGTTTCGTAGTTCCATCCGACTGGGAACAGCGTGCCGCGACGACCCTGCAGCACGCTATCGTTCAGGTCTGAATCGGCCGCAGTGCAGCTTCAGACTCAGTGGTGGGGATGCTTGTCCTCGCCGATCAAGGCCAGCGAATCGTGCTCGCGCTGATTGGCGGCATGACGGCGCATGATCAGGTACATGATGCTGGCCACGAAGGAGCCGAAGATGATGATGACCGTATTCACATCCAGGTTCATCCGCACCATGAAGGCATACAGCACCAGCATGGTCAGCACCGAGAGGTTTTCATTGAAGTTCTGGACGGCAATCGAATGGCCGGCGCTCATCAGCACGTGGCCACGGTGCTGCAGCAGGGCGTTCATCGGCACCACGAAGTAACCCGACAGCGCACCCACGATCACCAGCAGCGGATAGGCGACCCATACGGAGGTGGTCGTGGTCATCAGCATCACCACGATGCCCATGATGATGCCCAGCGGCATCACCGTCAGCGATTTCTTCAGCGGCACGAAACGGGCTGCGCCCATCGCGCCCAGAGCCACCCCGACGGCGACGATGCCCTGCAGGATGGCGGCCTTGTCGAGCGGCATGTGCAGCGACTTTTCGGCCCATTTCAGGACGATGAACTGAAGGGTCGCACCAGCACCCCAGAACAGCGTGGTGACTGCCAGGGAGATCTGGCCCAGCTTGTCCTTCCAGAGGGTGGTGAAGCACCCGGCGAAGTCGACGATGAGGCGGATGGGATTGCGTTCCTGGTGTTCGTAGCGGGCGCCGGTATCAGGAATGTAGAAGTTGAACAGCGCGGCGATGACGTAGATGCCGGAGATGATGCACAGTGCCGCTTCGGTGGGGGTGTCGATGGGAAGGTCGACCATCGGAAAATCGAAGCTGAGGATCACCGCCGAAATCTTGGGGTTGACCAGTGCACCACCCAGGACCGTACCCATGATGATGGAACCCACCGTCAGTCCTTCGATCCAGCCGTTGGCGGCAACCAGTTTCTCAGGCGGTAGCAATTCGGTGAGGATGCCGTACTTGGCCGGCGAGTAGGCCGCCGCGCCGAAACCCACTACCGCATAGGCCAGCAGCGGGTGGACGGTGAAGAACATGAGTGAACAGCCGACTATCTTGATCATGTTGGTGATCAACATGACCTTGCCCTTCGGGAAGGCGTCGGCGAAGGCGCCCACGAAGGCTGCCAGCAGCACGTAGGAAAGCACGAAGAACAGCTTCAGCAGCGGGGTCATCCACGCTGGCGAATGCATTTCGGCAAGTAGGGCGATGGCGGCGATCAGCAGCGCGTTATCGGCGAGCGACGAAAAGAACTGCGCCGCCATGATGGTATAGAAACCGCGATTCATCCCTGTCCAAGATGTATAACAAATGATGTCCGGCTAGCTTTATACCATGAAACCATGAGCTCTCCGTCATAAGTCAAACCAGAAAGATGTTCGTCCGGTAAAATGCCCGCTTGTTCCGCGCCAGGCAAAAACTTCCGGGCCAAGCGCGAGGGGCAGGCCCCTGGCGGCTTGTCATCTTGGCGCATGCGTTGCCTGTCATTTGCCCACCGTCACGACCTTATCCGACATCATGCCAAGACCGATCGTTGCCTCCATCAGCCTTTCCGCTCTTCAACACAATCTCGCCATCGCCCGCGCCCATGCGCCCGGGGCCAAGGTCTGGGGCGTCCTGAAAGCCAACGGCTATGGTCACGGACTGGAGCGTGCCATGCGCGGATTTGCCGCTGCCGATGGTCTGGCACTGGTGGAGCCCGACTATGCGGTGCGCCTGCGTGAGCTCGGCTGGACCAAGCCCATCTTGTTGCTGGAAGGTTTTTTCGATGCCGATGACCTGCCGGTGCTGGCACGCCATGACATCCAGTTCGCCGTCCATTGCGACGAGCAGATCGCCCTGCTGGAGGCCTTCTCCGGTGATGCGAACTGGCATGTCCACCTGAAGATGAACAGCGGCATGAACCGTCTGGGTTTTCAGCCTGAGGTCTATCGTGCCGCCTATGCACGCCTGCAACAGATTGCCAGCGTGCGCAGCATCACCATGATGACCCACTTCGCCAACGCCGACGATGCCGGCAACCCGGCGCTGCCGCTCAAAGAGCAGGTACGGCGCTTCCAGGCCACCACGGAAGGACTGGCCGGCGCCCGGAGTCTGTGCAATTCGGCGGCAGACCTGATGCACGGTGAGCTGGCCCATGACTGGATTCGCCCGGGCATCATGCTCTACGGCGGTACGCCGGGTGGCGGCACGGCGGCCGATTTCGGACTGCGCGCGGCCATGACCCTGGAAAGCCGGGTCATCGGCGTTCAGGAGGTCCAGCCCGGCGAGGCGGTCGGTTATGGCAGCCGCTTCGTGGCTGACAAGCCGATGAAGCTGGGCGTGGTGGCGTGCGGTTACGCCGACGGCTATCCGCGTCATGCGCCCACCGGCACCCCGGTACTGGTCGATGGCGTCAGGACGACCACGGTGGGTCGGGTGTCGATGGACATGCTGGAAGTCGACCTGACCGCCATCCCCGGTGCAGGTGTGGGCAGCCATGTCGAGCTGTGGGGGCAAGGCCTGCCCATCGATGAGGTGGCGTTTTCCGCCGGCACCATCGGCTACGAGTTGATGTGCGCGCTGGCCCCCCGGGTGGCAGTGCGCGAGGTCGAATAGGCCGGGACAGCTGCCCGGGACAATAAGCCAGGACAGCGGTCCCGGCGATGCGATAAGGAACAGCAAGGCGACGATGGCGAAGGTCAAGACCAATTACACCTGTACCGAATGCGGCGGGATCAGCAACAAATGGGCCGGCCAGTGCCCGGCCTGCGGGCAGTGGAACACCCTGGTCGAGACCCTGGTGGAGCCGGCCGGCGGCAACCGTTATTCATCGACGCCGCAAAGCCTGGCGCAGACCGCCCCCGTGCTCAGCCTGGCCGATATCGAGGCCATCGATGTGCCGCGTTTCGGCACCGGCATCGAGGAATTCGACCGGGTGCTGGGCGGCGGCCTGGTACCGGGCGGGGTGGCCCTGATCGGTGGCGATCCCGGCATCGGCAAGTCGACCCTGCTGCTGCAGGCACTGGCCAATATTTCCAAACTGAAGAAGGTGCTCTACGTCAGCGGCGAAGAATCCGGCGCGCAGATCGCCCTGCGCGCCAAGCGGCTGGCGGTGGATGCGCGCGAGCTGCAATTGCAGGCCGAGATCCAGCTGGAAAAGATCCTCGCCACCCTGGCCGAACACAAGCCGGAAGTGGCCGTGATCGACTCCATCCAGACCGTGTACTCCGATGCCCTGACTTCGGCACCGGGCTCGGTGGCGCAGGTGCGTGAATGCGCGGCGCAGTTGACGCGGGTCGCCAAGACCTCTGGCATCACCATCATCATGGTCGGTCACGTGACCAAGGAAGGCGCGCTGGCCGGGCCACGGGTGCTGGAACACATCGTGGACACGGTGCTGTATTTCGAGGGTGATACCCATTCCAGCTTCCGCCTGGTGCGCGCCTTCAAGAATCGCTTCGGCGCGGTCAACGAACTGGGTGTGTTCGCGATGACGGAAAAGGGCTTGAAGGGCGTGTCCAACCCGTCCGCCCTGTTCCTCTCGCAGCACGAAAACCAGGTGCCTGGCTCCTGCGTGATGGTGACACAGGAAGGTACACGTCCATTGTTGGTGGAGATCCAGGCCCTGGTCGATAGTTCGCATGTGCCCAACGCCCGCCGTCTCTCGGTGGGCCTGGAGCAGAACCGGCTGGCCATGTTGCTGGCTGTGCTGCATCGTCATGCGGGAGTTGCAGCGTTTGATCAGGATGTATTCATCAATGCCGTTGGTGGAGTGAAGATTACTGAGCCAGCGGCCGACTTGGCGGTGCTGCTGGCGATCAATTCATCGATGCGCAACAAACCCCTGCCACGGGGCCTGGTGGTCTTTGGCGAGGTGGGGCTGGCCGGCGAAATCCGCCCGGCGCCGCGTGGTCAGGAACGCTTGCGCGAGGCCGCCAAGCTGGGCTTTTCGATCGCCGTCATTCCCAAGGCCAACGCGCCCAAGCAGCCTATCGAGGGCTTGAAGGTGATTGCGGTGGAACGCATCGACGATGCCCTGCAGAAGGCACGCGAGATCGACGATCTGGCTGCCTGAGTCGCTTGCCCAGGCCGATAAGGCAGCGTTCAACGCGGAATATCGAAGGTCACGATGACCTGGTTGACCTCGCCCTTGACCGGTGCTTCGCCGTTGCGCGTGCTGCCGCGTACGCCGTAGTAGAGCTGGAACGGCAGGCTGGCATCGCGCCCGTTGAAGAAGTCGGTACTGCCGCTGTCGGCATGGCTGACGTCCCAGCACAGGCCCGCATCCTTCCAGCAGAGACGGGCTTCAAAACCGGCCGGCTTGCGTGCCACGGTGTAGCGCCAGCTGACCTTGCTGATGGTGGCGCCCGGCGGGATCTGACCGACCACCTTGAACTGCGTGAGATAGTCGGCATTGCGGGCGCGGATGTCCGGACCCGGTTCGTCCGAGGCGTAGGCGCCACTGGGGCCATTCTTTGGCGCACCTGTTGCCAGAGGTGAGGGTGCCGTCGGCGTGACCGGAGCGATGATGATGATGGGGCGCCTGTTCTCCGCGCTGCCCTGGGGCAGGCTCAGGGTGCGATCGGCATAGCTCTGGGCCGGTGCCAGGGCAGGGAGCAGGGCGGTACCGGCCAGCATCATGCAGGCCAGCCCTGCGCGCTCACGCATGGCGACGATGCCCCTTCAGCGGCAGCGTGATCTGCACCAGCAGGCCACCGCGGGTTTCTTCATGTCCCTTCAATGTCAGCTTGCCGTTGTGCTTGAGCACGATGCGGTTGACGATCGCCAGTCCCAGCCCGGAACCGTTGGCCTGCCCGCGTGCCGTGTCGAGCCGCGTGAACGGGCGCAGCAGGCGTTCGCATTCGCTTTCCGGCACGCCTGGGCCATGATCGAACACATCCACCACCACGTGATGCCCTTCGATGCGGCTGCGCAGATTGATCTCGGCGCAATCCGTGCCGGGCGTCTTGCCATAACGGCGAGCGTTTTCCACGAGGTTGCTGAATACCCGTGCCAGTTCGGTCCCATTGCCGGCGACTTCGGTGGCCGGGGTAATCTGCGTGGTGATCTTCACGTCGGAGAGCCGGCCGCAATTGCTGGCGACGTCTTCCAACAGGCTGGCCAGGTCGATGCTTTCCAGGTTGCTGGTATCGAAGGGTTTGGCATAGTCGAGGAACTGGCCAATGATGCCATCCATCTGTGCCAGGTCGGAATGCATGCCGTCGCGTGACTCGTCGGAGAGGTTGGCCATCTCCACTTCCAGTTGCATGCGTGCCAGCGGGGTACGCAGGTCATGCGAAATGCCGGCCAGGATCAGGGCGCGGTCGGACTCGATGCGATTGAGGTCGGCCACCATCTGGTTGAAGCTGCGGTTGGCTTCCTCGATCTCGGTCGGCCCGGACTCCGGCAGTGGCTCCGGTTGTCGCCCCTTGGCGATGGCGCGAGCCGCCGCCGTCAGACGCGCCAGGGGCTGGTTGATCAGGGTCGAGATAAAGACCGCGCCGATCAGCGACAGGAACAGCGCAATGGAGCCCCAGCCCAGCCATTGCAGGCTGGAGGTGCGGTCCAGGCGGCCGCGGTCGAGCATCAGCCAGTACTGGTCGTCATCGATGTTGAAGCTGATCCAGAAACCTTCGACGTCATTGACGCTGGAGGCGAAGGTAGTGTTCTCGTCCAGCGACTGGCGGACGTAATACTCCAGCTCGGGGACGATGGGCGAATCCTGAGGAGGGACGATGCGGTCGGTCTTTTCCAGCGGATAGATGCGGATCCCTTCATTGCTGGCCAGGTCGAACAGCAGTTCGCGCCGCATCTCCGGCGCCGAGTGAGTCAGCGCGGCACGCGTGATGGTCACCAGCGAGACGATCTGGGCGGCCAGCTGCTCCGCACGCGGGCCGCGCTCGACCATGCGGAAACTGGCCACCCAGGCCACCATGCTGGCGGTGATCAGGAAGGTCAGGAGGAAGAAGGTACGCCAGAACAGGCCGTTGCTGAACCATCCTGATTGGGGTCGGGCTTTCATCGGCAAACGGCCTGCAGGTCAGGGGTGAAGCGGGCGATCAGCGCGGTTTCCCTTCCGGGATGAAGACATAGCCCAAGCCCCACACGGTCTGGATGTACAGGGGATTGGCCGGATCCGGCTCGATCAGCTTGCGCAGGCGCGAAATCTGCACGTCCAGGCTGCGGTCGAACACTTCATATTCACGGCCGCGCGCCATTTCCATCAGCTTTTCACGGGAGAGCGGCTGGCGGGCGTTGCGGGCGAACACCTTCAGGACCGAGAATTCGCCGGTGGTGAGGGAAATCGTTTCGCCATTCTTTTTCAGGGTGCGGGTACCCAGGTCGAGGATGAAGTCACCGAACTCGAAGGTTTCCGGCGTCTCCGAGGGTGCGCCCGGCAACTCGTCCGGTCCCTTGCGGCGCAGCACCGCATTGATGCGGGCTACCAGTTCACGCGGGTTGAACGGCTTGGGCAGATAGTCATCCGCACCCATCTCCAGGCCGATGATGCGATCCACGTCCTCGCCCTTGGCAGTGAGCATGATGATCGGGGTCTGGTCGCCAGCACCACGCAGGCGGCGGCAGATCGCCAGGCCATCCTCGCCGGGCAGCATCAGGTCCAGCACCAGCAGGTCGTAGCGTTCACGGATCCAGAGCTTGTTCATGGCCTGGGCGTTTTCCGCCGTGACCACGTTGAAACCCTGCTCGGTCAGATAACGGCGCAGCAGGTCGCGCAGGCGGATATCGTCATCCACCACCAATATTTTGAATTGATTGGCGGATGTTGTCGTATTACTATTGTTGCCAGTAGTTGTATTCATGTTGCCTATGGTAGCGTCTTGGCGATTTTGAGCAAGTCAGGGCGGATGATCCATTACAAACTGTTACATACCTTACCTTAATCATCTTATACCATCGCGGCCTGCGGCCTAAACTGGAATCAAGCAAGAAAGCCATGTCGTCTTTGCTTTCCCTTTTGATTCTCTGTCCTCGGAAAATACGCTCATTATGAAGATTGCAGTCGTCAACAAGCTATGTCTGGCAGTGATGCTGGCACTCGGTGTGGGAGCGGCCGCATCGGCAGCCCCACCCCAGGGTGGCCGGCCGATGCCGGGGCAGCCGGGCGACTTCCGTCAGCACGCGGGTGACTTCAACCCCCAGGATCACCGCAACCAGATCGCCAGCGACCAGGATCAGCGCCGCAACGGCAAGCTCAGCGCCGATGAACGGCGTGAACTGCGGCGCCAGATCAACGAAGTCGGTCAGGACATCTACCGCGTCAAACGCTGACGCCGATCACTGATTCATGGATATCGTCGGTTGGGAAAAATTCCCGCGGCGACCCAGAAATGCAAAAAAGCCCGGATGCGCAACATTCGGGCTTTTTCACGTCCGCTGACCGCAGGGGGCTTCGATTTGGCGCTAGACCTGGTGCGCCTTGCCCAGTTTCTTTTCCAGCCGGTGCTGCAGGGCCTCGAAACACAGACTGAGCATCCAGTAGATGGCCGCTGCCGCCAGGTAGAGGGGCAAGGGGCGGAAGGTCACGGCGATCACTTCCTTGGTGGCCAGCATCAGTTCCGTGACGGTAATGACGGAAACCAGCGAAGTATCCTTGATCAGGCTGATCAGGGTGTTGCTCATCGACGGGACGGCGATGCGCACCGCCTGCGGCACGATGATGTGGCGCAATGTCTGGAAATAGGTCAGCCCCACGCTATAGGCGGCATTCCACTGCCCACGGGTGACGCTCAGGATGGCACCGCGCAGGCTTTCCGACAGGTAAGCCCCGGCGTTCAGGCTCAGGGTCAGGATACCCGCCGTCAGCGGCGAGAATTCGATGCCGATGCCCGGCAAGCCGTAATACACCACGAAGATCTGCACCAGCAAGGGCGTGCCACGCATCATGCTGACGTAGAGCGCGGCCGGCCAGTGGATCGGGCGCCAGGGGACGATGCGCGCCACGGCCAGCACGAAACCCAGCACCAGTCCGCCGATCATCGAAGCCAATGCGAAGAGCAGGGTGTAGCCCACGCCCTTGGCCAGGGTGGGGGCGGCTTGCTGTAGCAGTTCCAGGATTTCCATAGGCATTCGATATAAAAAATTATCCCCGCAATGCGGGGATAAGTCGGTCCGCCCGGTCAGCGCCGGGCGGCATGGAGCGCTGGTAGGCGCGCCTTATTGTGCTTTCGGCGGCTGGCTCACGTCAATGCCGAACCACTTCTCGGAAGCGGCCTTGAAGCTGCCATCCGCCTTGATGTCGGCCAGGGCCTTGTTCAGCGCGGCCTTGAATTCCGGGTTGCCCTTGCGGAAGGGGATGCCGATCTTGTCGACGGTACCGATGGGGCTGCCGGCCTTGAGCGGCAGGTTGGTCGACTTCAGGATGTAGCCGACCAGCAGGCTGTCGTTCAAGGCAGCGTCGATGCGACCGGCGGCCAGGTCAGCCAGGTATTCGGGCGAACCGGGATAGGTGCGCACGTCGATGCCTGCCACGGCCTTGGCCTTCTGTTCGAAGTTGGTGCCCTGGCCCAGGCCGAGCTTCTTGCCCTTCAGGTCGTCCAGGCTCTTGAATTCGCGCTTCTCATCCTTGCGCACGATCAACTGGGCGCTGGAGAGGGTGTAGGGATCGGAAAAGTCGAAGGCCTTCTGGCGTTCGTCGGTAATGCCGACCTGGTTGATGATGACGTCGTACTTGCCCGCGCCCAGCCCGGCCAGGATGCCGCTCCACTCGGTGGTGGTGAAGACGGGTTTCACGCCCAGCTTGGCCGCCAGCAGCTTGGCCACGTCGACTTCGAAACCGGTCAGCTCGCCCGTCTTGGCGTCCTTGAAATTGAACGGCGGGTAGTTGCCTTCCAGCGCCACCTTCAGGGTGCCGCTGCTTTTGACGGACTGCAGCAGGTCAGCCGCGGAAACGCTCAGGGAAGAGGCCAGCAGTGCCGCGCCGACGCCGGCCAGCAGCCATTGCTTGATGTTCTTGTTCATTAGTCGATTTCCTTTCGAAAACAATCGCCACGAAAATGCAGCCAGGTCGCCATGATGCCCTCGTTTTGCCGAACTGCAAGAGCTGGCTTAAGACTTTGATGTAGAAAGCTTATGCCGGCCCCGGTTCGCGTGGCGTCAGCCCTGTACTTGCTCCAGCGCTTCCTGCTGTTCCAGCCACTCGTTCTCCAGTTGTTCCAGCTCCTTGCTGCAATAGGCCTGGTCGGTGATGAGCGTCTTCAGTTCTTCCTTGTTGGCGGCGTCGTAGATATCGGGACTTCCCAGCCGCGCATCGATTTCACCCTTGCGCGTGTTGAGCTTGGCAATCTGTTCATCCAGCCGCTTGATGCGCGCCTCGATGGGCTTCTTCAGTGCCGACATCTTCTGGCGCTGTTCGGCTTCCAGTCGCTTCTGTTCCTTGCGGTCCACATTGCCGGCGGGCGAAGCGGCGTCCACCACCTGGCTGGCCGTGGGCAGAGGCGCAGCGGCGGCGTCATTGCGTGCAGCCAGCTTGGTCTTGAATAGCCAGTCCTTGTAGTCGTCCAGGTCGCCGTCGAAGTCTTGCAGCTTGCTCTCGGCCACGATCAGGAACTGGTCGGTGGTAGCGCGCAGCAGGTGACGATCGTGGGACACCAGGATCAGCGTGCCTTCGAACTGCGCCAGCGCCATGGTCAGCGCTTCGCGGGTCTCCAGGTCGAGGTGGTTGGTCGGTTCATCCAGCAGCAAGAGGTTGGGGCGCTGCCAGACGATCAGCGCTAGCGCCAGTCTCGCCTTTTCGCCGCCCGAGAAGGGCGCGATGGAGGAGGAAGCCATGGTGCCGTTGAAGTTGAAGCTGCCCAGGAAGTTGCGCAACTCCTGCTCGCGCACATCCGGCGCCAGTCGCGTCAGGTGCCACAGCGGCGATTCGTCATGGCGCAGCATCTCCACCTGGTGCTGGGCGAAGTAACCGATCACCAGCCCCTTGCCCAGGCGGGCCGTGCCCGACAGCGGATCGATCTCGCCTGCCACCGTCTTGATCAGCGTGGACTTGCCGGCGCCATTGACGCCCAACAGGCCGATGCGCTGGCCGTTCTGCAGCGAAAAGTCGATGCCATGCACGATGATCTTGTCTTCATCCGGCGCGCCGTTCTTGCCCTCGATGTGATAGCCGGCATTGACCTTTTCCATCACCAGCAGCGGGTTGGGTGCCGACAGCGGTTCGCGGAACTCGAAGGAGAATTCGGCCGCCGCGCGCAGCGGCGCCAGCTCCTCCATCTTGGAGAGCGCCTTCATGCGGCTCTGCGCCTGGCGTGCCTTGGTGGCCTTGGCCTTGAAGCGGTCGATGAAGGATTGCAGGTGGGCGCGCTGGCGCTGCTGCTTCTCGATCATGCCGGCCATCAGCTCCAGCTGGGCCGAGCGCTGGCGCTCGAAGGCGCTGTAGTTGCCTGAATAACGCTTCAGTTTCCGATCATCGATATGGACGATGACATTGACCACGCCATCCAGGAAATCGCGATCGTGGGAAATGATCAGCAGCGTGCCGGGATAGCGCTTCAACCAGTCTTCCAGCCAGATGATGGCATCCAGGTCCAGGTGGTTGGTCGGTTCGTCCAGCAGCAGGAGGTCGGACGGGCACATCAGCGCCTGCGCCAGGTTCAGGCGCATGCGCCAACCACCCGAGAAGCTGGCCACCGGGCGTGCCATCTGTTCCAGCGAAAAGCCCAGGCCCAGCAGCAACTGCTCGGCACGCGAGCGCACCGTATAGGCGTCGGCATCGGCCAGGGCGGTGTGCAGCTCGGCGATGTGGTTGCCGTCGTGCTGGTCATCGGGCTGCGCTTCGGCGCGGGCCAGTTCGGCTTCCAGCTGGCGCAGGTGGGCGTCGCCATCGATGGCGTATTCGATGGCCGGACGGTCCAGCGCCGGCGTTTCCTGCGCCACGTAGGCCATGCGCCAGCGTGCCGGGAAATCGATATTGCCCTGGTCGGCGTGCAGTTCGCCACGCAGCATGGCGAACAGGCTGGACTTGCCGGCGCCATTGGCGCCGATCAGGCCGATCTTGTCGCCCGGGTTGAGCGTCAGGTCGACATTCTCCAGCAGCGGCTTGACACCACGCTGGAGGGAGACTTGCTGGAAACGGATCATCGGTGATTCACAATCAGTGGAACGCGGTGGCGCAGAGCGGACTTAGGGGCTTAGCCCAGTTGCAGCTGTTCGGCCGTGACCAGGAAGACCATGTCGTCGCCGGCGCTGGTAGTCAGCCAGGTCAGTTCCAGTTCCGGGAAGGCAGCTTCGGCAAAGGCGCGTTCGTTGCCGATCTCGACTACCAGCACGCCGTCGGGCGTCAAGCGCTCGGCGGCGCCGGCCACGATCTTGCGCACCAGGTCCATGCCATCCTCGCCGCCGGCCAGGGCCAGTTGCGGCTCGCGCAGGTATTCCTGCGGCAGCTTGGCCATGGAACCGGAGTTCACGTAGGGCGGGTTGCTGATGATCAGGTCGTACTTGCGCGCCGGCAGCCGGGTGTAGAGATCGGACTCGACCAGGGTGATGCGGTCCTGCAGCTGGTACTCGTCCACGTTCTTGCGCGCCACGGCCAGCGCATCGGCGGAGATATCGACGGCATCAATCTGCGCGTGGGGGAAGGCATCGGCCAGCAGGATGGGCAGGCAGCCAGAGCCGGTACACAGGTCCAGCGCATTCTCGATGGCTTCCGGGTCCTGTATCCACGGCGAGAAGTGCTGCGGAATCAGTTCGGCAATGAAGGAGCGTGGCACGATGACGCGCTCATCGACGTAGAAGCGATAGGCGCCCAGCCAGGCTTCGTTGGTGATGTAGGCGGCCGGCACGCGGTCCTTGCTACGGCGTTCGATCACACGCATGAGCGAAGCGATTTCCTCGGGCAAGAGGCGCGCATCTAGGAAGGGATCAAGCTGGTCCAGCGGCAGCTTCAGCGTATGCAGGATCAGGTAGGCCGCCTCATCCAGCGCATTGCTGCTGCCGTGGCCGAAGAACAGTTGCTCGGTGTTGAAACGGGTCACGGCGTAGCGCAGCAGGTCGCGCACGGTGGCGAAATTGTTGGGGGTCATGATGTTCTCTTCAATGCCCGGCACTCAGGCCAGCAGGTTTTCCAGCGTCTTGCGGTAGATGTTCTTCAGGGGATCGATGTAGCGCACCTCGATGTGCTCGTCGATCTTGTGGATGCTGTCGTTGGGCGGGCCGAACTCGATCACCTGCGGGCAGATCTGGGCGATGAAGCGGCCGTCCGAGGTGCCGCCGGTGGTCGACAGTTCGGTCTCCAGGCCGGTCTCGTCCTTGATCGCCTTGGCCAGCGCGTCCGACAGGTCGCCGCGCGGGGTCAGGAAGGGCAGGCCGCCGACCGTCCACTTCAGGTCGTATTCCAGGCCATGCTTGTCCAGGATGGCATGCACGCGCTGCTGCAGGCCCTCTACGGTGCTGGCGGTGGAGAAACGGAAATTGAAGTCGATCACCACTTCGCCCGGGATCACATTGGAGGCGCCGGTGCCGCCATGGATATTGGAGACCTGCCAAGACGTCGGCAGGTAGTATTCGTTGCCCGCATCCCATTGCTCGGCGACCAGCTCGGCCAGGGCCGGTGCGGCCTGGTGGATGGGGTTGCGCGCCAGTTGCGGATAGGCGATGTGGCCCTGGATGCCCTTGACGGTCAGCTTGCCCGACATGGTGCCGCGGCGGCCGTTCTTGATCATGTCACCCAGGGTCTTGGCCGAGGTCGGCTCGCCCACGATGCAGTAGTCGAGTTGCTCGCCGCGTGCCTTCAGGGCATTGCAGACCACCACGGTGCCATCGATGGCCGGGCCCTCTTCATCGCTGGTGATGAGGAAGCCGATCGAGCCCTGGTGATCCGGGTGCGCCGCGGTGAATTCCTCGCAGGCCACCACCATGGCGGCGATCGAGGTCTTCATGTCGGAGGCGCCACGGCCATACAGGCGGCCATCGCGCAAGGTCGGCTGGAAGGGGTGGGACTGCCACTTCTCCAGCGGGCCGGTGGGCACCACGTCGGTGTGGCCGGCGAAGACCACCAGCGGCTGGGCCGTTCCCTTGCGCGCCCACAGGTTGGTGACGTCGCCGGACTGGATGGTCTCGCAGGCGAAGCCCAGGGGCGCGAGCAATTCCGCCAGCCGTGCCTGGCAGCCTTTGTCTTCGGGGGTGACGGAAGAAAGGGACATCAATTCCTGGGTCAGGGCCAGCGTCTTGCTCATGATCATTTCTCGAAAATGTGTTGATACTGATCGGCCTTGAAGCCGACGTGATACTGCTTGCCATCGAAGAGCACCGGGCGCTTCACCACCGAGGGGTTTTCCACCATCAGCGCGACCGCGGCAGCGTCATCGGTGATGGCGGCCTTGCGTTCGTCCGACAGGGCACGCCAGGTGGTTCCCTTGCGATTGACCAGCACGTCGCGCTCCACGTCCTTCAACCAGGCTTGCACCTGGGCGGCGTCCAGGCCGGCCTTCTTGAAATCGTGGAAGTGGAAGGCGATCCCTTGCTCGTCCAGCCACACGCGGGCCTTCTTGACAGTGTCGCAGTTGGGGATGCCGTAGAGGGTGATCTTGTCGCTCATGCTTATTCTCGCGCTTGTTCTCGCCATCGAGGTCACTAGAACACGACGCCGCGCCGGTGTACGAGACGACCGGCGCGGCGCGTGGTGATGCAGGACTTCAATGAAGCCGCAGGGCGGGCTTACTCGCCGCGCAGCAGTTCGTTGATGGAAGTCTTGGAACGGGTCTGGGCATCGACCTTCTTGACGATGATCGCGGCGTACAGGCTGTACTTGCCATCCTTGGAGGGCAGGTTGCCCGGCACCACCACGGAACCGGCCGGCACGCGGCCGTAATGCACTTCACCGGTTTCACGATCGTAGATCTTGGTGGACTGGCCGATGTACACGCCCATGGACAGCACCGAGTTCTCTTCGATGATGACGCCTTCGACCACTTCCGAACGGGCACCGATGAAGCAATTGTCTTCAATGATGACCGGGCCGGCCTGCACCGGCTCCAGCACGCCGCCGATACCGACGCCGCCGGACAGGTGAACGTTCTTGCCGATCTGGGCGGCCGAGCCGACGGTGGCCCAGGTGTCGACCATCGTGCCTTCATCGACGTAGGCGCCGATGTTCACATAGGAGGGCATCAGCACCACGTTGCGGCCGATGAAGGAGCCGTGACGGGCCACTGCCGGCGGCACCACGCGGAAGCCACCCTTGGCGAAATCTTCGGCGGTGTAGTTGGCGAACTTGGTGGGCACCTTGTCGTAGAACTGCGGGTAGCCGGTACCGGCCGACATCGGCACGTTGTCTTCCAGGCGGAAGGACAGCAGGATGGCCTTCTTCACCCATTGGTTGACTTCCCACTGGCCGACGCCTTGACGGTTGGCGACGCGCAGGGTGCCATCGTTCAGGCCTGCGATCACTTCGGCCACCGCATTGCGGATGTCGGCCGGGGCGCTCTTGGGGGACAGGCTGGCGCGGTCTTCCCACGCCTGATCGATGATTTGCTGAATGGACTGTGTCATGTTGATATCTATGAACGGTTGGGTGAAAGGGTAAATGGTCTGGCTTGCGACCGGCTTCAGGCCTGGCCTGCCAGTTTCTTGGTAAAGGCGACGATGCGTTGCGCCGCCTCCAGGCATTCTTCGACTTCGGCCACCAGGGCCATGCGGATGCGACCGGCGCCCGGATTGACGCCATGTGCCTCGCGCGCCAGATAGCTGCCCGGCAGAACGGTGACATTATATTCGGCGTACAGGCGGCGGGCGAATTCGGTGTCACTGATGGTGACCAGCTTGTCGACCTTTGCCCAGAGGTAGAAGGCCGCGTCCGGCAGCGCGACGTCCAGCACTTCCTGCAAGAGCGGGGTGACCTGCGAGAACTTGGTGACGTACTTGGCGATGTTGTCCTGGACGTGGGTCTCGTCCTTCCAGGCCTCGACCGAGGCGGCCTGGATCACCGGGCTCATGGCGCCGCCATGATAGGTGCGGTAGAGCAGGAATTTCTTCAGGATCGCAGCGTCGCCGGCCACGAAGCCCGAACGCATGCCCGGCACGTTGGAGCGCTTGGAGAGGCTGGAGAAGGCGATCAGGTTGCGGTAGTTCCGACCCAGCTTGCGGGCGGCTTCCAGGCCACCCAGCGGCGGCTCCTGCTGGAAGTAGATCTCCGAATAGCACTCGTCGGAGGCGATCACGAAGCCATAACGATCCGACAGGGCAAACAGCTCCTTCCAGTCTTCCAGCGTCAGCACCGCGCCGGTGGGGTTGCCTGGCGAGCAGACGAACAGCAGCTGCACGCGCTCCCACACCTCTTGCGGCACCTGGCTGAAGTCCGGCGCAAAGTTGCGTGCCGCATCGGAATTGACGAAATAGGGCTGGGCGCCAGCCAGGTAGGCCGAGCCTTCGTAGATCTGGTAGAACGGGTTGGGACACATCACCAGCGCGCCCGGCTTGGTGGGGTCGATCACGGTCTGCGTGAGCGAGAACAGCGCCTCGCGCGAACCATTGACGGGCAGGATTTCGGTGGCCGGATCAGGGCGCGGGATGCCATAGCGGTTTTGCAGCCAGTCGGCGATCGCCCCGCGCAGGGCATCGCTGCCCAGCGTGGCCGGATAGGAGGCCAGGCCGGCGAGATTGCCGGTCAGCGCCCGCTTGATGAATTCAGGCGTCGGATGTTTGGGCTCGCCGATGCCCAGGCTGATCGGACGATAGGCCGGGTCGGGCGTGATGTCGGCGAAGAGCTTCTTGAGCTTTTCGAAAGGATAGGGCTGCAGTTGGTCGAGTAGGGGATTCACGTCGCTGGACTGGAGTAAAGCTGCCCGGGCCGGCGCCTGGCTGGATCATCAGCGAGATCATCAGGCAGGAAGGGCGGCCTCGGCAAAGGGCTGGGAAAGCTTGCGATTATACCGTCATTGCTGCACCGATGGTCGGCTGCGGAATTGATGCGATGACATGTTTCGGATGCAAGATGTCGGTTTGCGGGCAAGTAGCGTTGGCAGGTGTTCAGTCCATGCTTTCATGATGTTGTGAAATGTGCAATCCGGAAAATCGGGGCCAGGTAAGCGGTGTATTCAGTGGATTGTCAGCAAGCTTTCGGGGGTATTGTGGGCGCTCGCCAAAACTGGCCGGCTCACAAGGCTGGTACTGAACCCCGGAGAACAAGAATGAAAAGCCTAAAGGCGCAGCTTCTGTCTGCGCTCGTCGTGATGTGGGTAGGTCTGCTGCTGCTGGCCGCCTGGTCCGCCTTCAGCGCCCGTGAAAACATGATGGACGAACGCAAGGATGGCTTGCGCCGCGTGGTCGAGGCCGCCAATGGCGTGGTCAACAGCTACGTGGCCGATGTCGCCGCCGGCAAGATTTCCAAGGAGGAGGCGCAGAAGAACGCGCTGGAGCGCATCGCTGCCATGCGCTATGACGGCGACAACTACCTGTTCATCTTCGATTCCCGTCCGGTGGTGCTGATGTTGCCCTCCAACAAATCCATGATCGGCAAGAACGTGGCCGACCGCAAGGATTCGGAAGGCAAGGCCTACTACGTCGAGATGATGAAGGTCGGACAGGAAAAACAGCAGGGCTTTGTCCAGTACATGGGCCGCCTGCCTGGTACCGACGACAGTAACCGTACTCCCAAGATGAGCTACGTGGTGCACAACAAGACCTGGGACTGGTTCATCGTCACCGGGGTCTTCCTCAGCGATGTGCAGGCACAGTTCCAGTCGGACCTGCTGCGCTTGCTGGGCATCCTGCTGGTGGTGGGCGTGGTGGTGTCGGTGATGATGCTGGCCATCATTCGCCGCATCACCGGCAGCCTCGGTGGCGAGCCGGCCTATGCGGTGGCCATCGCCACCCGCATCGCCAATGGCGACCTGACCGTGAAAGTCGATACCCGGGCCGGTGACAAGCGTAGCCTGCTCTATGAGATGGCCACCATGCGCGAACGCCTGGCGGGGGTGATCAAGGGCATCCGCCAGGGCACTGACGCCATCGATGTCGGAGCGCACGAGATTGCGGCCGGCAACCTGGATCTGTCCTCGCGTACCGAAGAACAGGCCGGCTCACTGGCGATGACTGCCTCGAACATGGATTCGCTGACCGCCACCGTGAAGCAGAATGCCGATAACGCCCGCCAGGCCGGTCAACTGGCCAACAACGCTTCGGAAATCGCCAAGCGCGGTGGCGAGGTGGTGGGGCAGGTGGTGCAGACCATGGAGGGCATTACTGAAAGTTCGCGCAAGATTTCGGACATCATCGGTGTCATCGACGGCATTGCCTTCCAGACCAACATCCTGGCGCTGAACGCCGCCGTCGAGGCGGCCCGTGCCGGTGAGCAGGGGCGGGGCTTTGCGGTGGTGGCCTCGGAGGTGCGTTCGCTGGCCCAGCGCAGTGCCCAGGCCGCCAAGGAGATCAAGGCCCTGATCGAGGATTCTGTGCAGCGGGTGGGCAGTGGCTCCGACCAGGTGGCCCGCGCCGGTGAAACCATGGGCGAGGTGGTCTCGGCAGTGCATCGCCTGACCGATATCGTCAGCGAGATCTCGGCGGCCTCCGAAGAGCAGCGCCGTGGCATCGAACAGGTCAACCTGGCCATCGGCGAGATGGATCAGGTGACCCAGCAGAACGCGGCACTGGTCGAGGAAGCCGCCGCCGCAGCCGGCTCACTGGAAGAGCAGGCAAGGCGCCTGAAGGCGGCCGTGTCCACCTTCCAGGTCGAAGGCGAGGATGCCGCCATGGAGGCGGTCGTGCGCCCGGCGCCGGCGATGGCGGCCAAGCCGACACCAGCGCCGGCCTTCAAGGCTGCCCCGAAGCCGGCCCCCAAGGTGGCGTCGGCGGCACCCGGCAAGGCGGCCGCGCTGGCAATACCGGCGGCCAAGCCGGCTGCTCCGGGGAAGAAGCCGGTGGCCGCTGGCGACGACGGGGACTGGGAAACCTTCTGATCCCTCGCTGCTGCCGAATGGAGCTCATGACGCTGTGCCGATGCAAGTCGGCGCAGCGTTTTTCATTGGGTCGGGAGCAGGGCGGAAACAGGGGCTGCCAGGGGGCGGGCAGGGCCGTTTTTGGCCGTGGCGGGGGCTTGCGATGTTATGATACCGGCCTTCCCGGAAGCAAAATTCCCGCTTTCCCTCAATTGTTTTAATTTGTCGATAACGTGCGCCTAACTTCCATTAAATTATCTGGATTCAAGTCCTTCGTCGAGCCTACGCATTTCCAGGTTCCGGGGCAGCTGGTAGGCGTGGTCGGACCCAATGGCTGCGGCAAATCCAACATCATCGATGCCGTGCGCTGGGTGCTGGGCGAATCCAAGGCCTCGGAGCTGCGTGGCGAATCGATGCAGGACGTCATCTTCAACGGCTCCACCCACCGCAAGCCGGCCGGGCGCGCCTCGGTCGAACTGGTGTTCGATAACTCCGCCGGCAAGGCTGCCGGACAGTGGGGGCAATACGCCGAAATCGCCGTCAAGCGCACGCTGACCCGCGACGGCACGTCCTCGTACTACATCAACAACCAGTCGGTGCGCCGCCGCGACATCCAGGACATCTTCCTCGGCACCGGCCTGGGCCCGCGCGCCTACGCCATCATCGGCCAGGGCATGATCTCGCGCATCATCGAAGCCCGTCCCGAAGAGCTGCGCATCTTCCTGGAAGAGGCTGCCGGCGTCTCCAAGTACAAGGAGCGCCGCCGCGAGACCGAGAACCGCCTGCACGACACCACCGAAAACCTGACCCGCCTGGAAGACATCCTGCGCGAGCTCAACGCCAACCTGGAAAAGCTGGAAGCCCAGGCCGCCGTGGCCAAGAAATTCCATGAGCTGCAGAACGACCAGGAAGAAAAGCAGAAGCTGCTCTGGCTGCTGCGCAAGAACGAAGCCAAGGCCGAGCAGGAAAAATTCTTCAAGGAAATCGAACGCGCCCAGATCGACCTGGAAGAGCAGACCGCCAAGCTGCGCCACGCCGAGACCGAGCTGGAGCACATGCGCCAGGCCCACTATGGCGCCGGCGACCGCCTGCACCAGGCGCAGGGCCACCTGTACCAGACCAATTCCGAGATCGGCAGCCTGGAAGCGCAGATCAAGTTCGTCATCGAATCGCGCAATCGCCTGCAGGCACAACTCAATTCGCTGGGCGCGCAGCGCGACCAGTGGCAGCGCCAGGGCACGCAGCAGCAGGAAGAACTGGCCGAGGCCGAAATCCAGCTGGAAGAATTCGGCATGCGCGTGGAGCAGGCCCAGCACGCCGTGCAGGACACCAGCGATCGCCTGCCTTCGCTGGAAGCGGCCTGGCGCGAGTCGCAACTGAAGACCACTGAATCGCGCGGCAAGATCATGCAGGTGCAGCAGCAGATCGAGCTGCAATCGACGCACCAGCGCAATGCCTCCAACATCCTCTCCGGCCTGGCGGCCCGCCGTGAGCGACTGATGCAGGAAAAGAACGGCATGGCCATGCCCGATGAGACGCATCTGTCCAACCTGCGCATGCAGCTGGAAGAAAAGCAGGCCTCGCTGGAAGAAGCCAGCATGGTTCTGGACGAGGCGCAGGAACAGTTGCCGCGCCTGGAAGAAGAGCGTCGCACGGCCCAGGAGCTGGTGAGCAAGGAAACCTCGGCCCATGCCCAGCTGGATGCGCGCCTGACGGCCTTGAAGCAATTGCAGGAAAGCGTGCAGGCGCAGGGCAAGGTCCAGCCCTGGCTGGAAAAGCACGGCCTGGCAGAACTGCCGCGCCTGTGGCAGAAGCTGCACATCGAATCCGGCTGGGAAACCGCGCTGGAAGCGGTACTGCGCGAGCGCATGTCGGCCCTGGAAATGTCCAACCTGGACTGGGCCAAGGCCTTCTTCAGCGATGCTCCACCGGCCAAGCTGGCGCTGTATGCGCCCAATGCCGGCCTTGCCCAGTCGGAAGCGCAGCCGGTGGCCGGCCTTAAACCCTTCGTGGGCTTGCTGCAGCTGAACGATCCGGGCCTGCGCGCCCTGATGAACGACTGGCTCAACCACATCTACATCGCCGACGACACCGCCAGCGCCTTCGCCGAACGCTCCAAATTGCCGCTGGGCGGCCTCTTCGTGACCCGCCAGGGCCATGTGGTGAGCAATTCCAGCGTGCGCTTCTACGCCTCCGATTCGGAGCAGGATGGCATGCTGGCGCGCCAGCAGGAAATCGAGAACATCACCAAGCAGCAGCGCGCCCAGTCCATGCTGGCCGAGGAAGCCAAGGGCCGTGCCGTACGCGCCGAGGCAGCCTTGACGGGCGCGTCGCAGCGCCTGCAGGAACTGCGCCTGCGGGTCAATGCGCTGACCCAGTCGGCGCACAGCCTGCAGATCGAGGTGATGAAGCTGGGCGAGGTGCAGGAACGCTTCAACCAGCGCAGCACCCAGATCGCCACCGACCTGGAAGAAATCGGCATGCAGGAAGCCGAACAGCAGCAGGTCCAGGCCGAATCCGAGGCGCGCTTCGAGGAACTCGATATCGAACTGGCCGAGCTGCAGGAACAGCACGAAAACGGCCAGACCGATTACCTCAACAAGGAGCAGCAGCTCAACGACGCCCGCACCCGCCTGCGTGAGCTGGAGCGCTCTGCACAGGAAACCGAATTTGCCGAAAAGTCGCATCGCAACAAGATCGAGGAATTGAAGCGTGGCATCGCCACCGCCCTGGAACAGGCGGCGCAACTGTTTGCCAGCATGCAACAAGGCTCGCTGGAACTGGAAAGCCTGGACGACCAGGCGGCCCAGGCCGGCCTGCAGGAACTGCTGGACCGTCGCAGCACACAGGAACGCGCACTGGCCGATGCCCGTCACGAACTGGACCAGCTGTCGCAGCAACTGCGCTCGCATGAAGAAAGCCGCATGCAGGCCGAACGCAGCCTGCAGCCGCAGCGCGACCGCATCACGGAATTGCAGCTGAAGGAACAGGCAGCGCGCCTGAATCAGGAGCAGTTCTCCGAAGCCCTGGCCCAGACCCAGGCCGACGAGGCCGCGCTGTCCGAGAAGCTCACCAGCGACATGCGCCCGTCCTACCTGCAAGGCGAAGTGACCCGCCTGACCAACGCCATCGCGGCACTGGGCGCGGTCAACCTGGCCGCACTGGATGAACTGGCCACGGCCTCGGAGCGCAAGCACTTCCTGGATGCGCAGCATGCCGACCTGAACGAAGCCATCACTACGCTGCAGGATGCGATCCACAAGATCGACATGGAAACCCGCGACCTGCTGCAGGACACCTTCGACAAGGTCAACCACCACTTCTCGGAGCTGTTCCCGGTGCTCTTCGGCGGTGGCCAGGCCAAGCTCATCATGACTGGCGACGAGATCCTGGATTCCGGCGTGCAGGTCATGGCGCAGCCGCCGGGCAAGAAGAACGCCACCATCCACCTGCTCTCGGGTGGCGAGAAGGCGCTGACGGCAACCGCCCTGGTGTTCTCCATGTTCCAGCTGAACCCGGCGCCGTTCTGCTTGCTCGACGAGGTGGATGCGCCGCTGGACGATGCCAACACCGAACGTTTCGCCAACATGGTCAAGCGCATGTCGGAACACACCCAGTTCCTGTTCATCTCCCACAACAAGATCGCCATGGAAATGGCGCAGCAACTGATCGGGGTGACCATGCAGGAGCAGGGCGTGTCGCGCATCGTGGCAGTGGACATGGAGTCGGCCGCCAACTTTTCCAGCGCCGAGCAGGCCGCCTGATGCCGGATGCCTTTTGCTGGCTGCGCCAGGGCCTTTGTCGGCTTGACAAGCAGGGGGCGCGACCGTACCCTGAAAAACTTGTCGACCGGCCCGGTTCGGGCGTCTGCCCAGCCGGTGTCGGGTCGGAGCTGCTTTTGCAGCAGCATTCGCAGTAGCTTCGATTCTCGGCCCCCACGGGCCATGGAAAAATAACAATATCTTGACCGCGATCTTGCCGTACTCCTTTCGTCCGACGCGCCCGATGTCCGCCCTCCTGGCCGATGCCGGCGCCGCAATGCCGCCCGTGGCAGTGACGGACGTTCGTGTGCCGGCGGCCGCGGTCGGCCTTCTTGGATTGATAGGATTCGGATTTCTTCGATGAGCAGCTTCTCCCAGCCGACCATGCCACACGGCGCCCACGATGGCGCCCCCCAGCCAGACAGCCTGAAAGGTCGTGCAGCATGATGATGGATCTCCAGACCAGTCTGATCATTCTCGGCGGCGTCTTCGTCGTCGGTGTCATTTCCTATAACAAGTGGCAGGAGCACAAGGCGCGCAAGACGGTGGAACGCGCCTTTTCGTCGTCCCACGACGATGTGCTGATGTCGCCGGATGAACCGGTACCCGGCGAGCCGGTGTTTGCCACGCCGCCCGCCCAGCGCAGCGCCTCCGCTGCGTCCGCTCTGGCAGAGGAAACGGCCGAGCGCACCGAGCCGTCGCTGTACGATGTCCCCGAGCGCAAGCCCATGCCGGCACCGGTGAAGGCTTACCTGGACCAGGCCGAGTTCGAGCCACGCGAACCCTTCCTGGGTGAGCCACCGGCCGGTGAACTGCCCCGCGCAGCCGACGAGGCCATGCTGGACGAGGCCCTGGCGCAAGCCCCGCAATCGACCGTGGCCCAGGTCATCGCCGGCGCCGAAGACCAGATCGAAGCCGCGCCCGCCTTCACGCCACCGCCGGAAATGCAGGCGCGCCTGGCGCCGCGTCGCGAACTGCCGGTCGACGAACTCATCGACTGCAACATCCCCATCGCCCTGGACAACCCCCTGCGCGGCGACAAGCTGCTGCCACTGCTGCAGAACCTGCGCCATGTTGGCAACAAGCCGGTGCACTTCATCGGCCGCACCACCGAGGGCGACTGGGAAGCGGTGGCCCATGGCAGCATCTACACTGCGTTGCTGGCCGGCGCGCAACTGGCCAACCGCAGCAATGCCCTCAACGAAATCGAATATTCGGAACTGGTCATGCGCTTGCGTGACCTGACCGATTCGCTCTCGGGCGAACCGGAACTGCCGGACATGCCCGACGTGATCCGCACCGCCCAGGCGCTGCATCAGTTCATCGCCGACCACGACGTCCAATTGTCGGTGAATGTGCGCTCGCAAGGCGCACCGTGGAGCCTGGCGACGCTGCTGGCGGCGCTGACCCGCCAGGGCTTCGATCGCCGCACCGAAGGCTTCCTGGTGATGCAGGACGGCGAGGGTGAAGTGCTCTTCGCACTCTCTACCAATGCCACGCCGACCGACGAGACCACCGACCGCCTCACGCTGCTGCTGGATGTGCCGCGGGTGTCGCCGGCACGTGACGGCTATGGCGCGCTGGTGGCCTGCGCCCGTTCGCTGGCGCAGCGCCTGGGTGGCGTGATCGTCGACGATAGCGACCAGCCCCTTTCCGATGAAGCCCTGGCCGATATCGCCGAACAGGTCGCCGCCTTCTACAGCGCCATGGAATCGGCCGAGATCGCAGCCGGCTCCACCCGTGCCTTGCGCCTGTTCAGCTAAGGCCCCGTTCCTACTCCTCCACGATGCAAGCAGATCTGTTTTCCGCCGGCCGGCCCCCGCAAGGGGCGCCGGACTGGCTGGTGCGCGCCTTCGCGCTGCGCGCCGACCTGAACCGCCACAACCACAGCTACTACGTGCTGGACCAGCCCAGCATTCCGGATGCCGAATATGACCGGCTGTTCCAGGAACTGCAGGCGCTGGAAACCGCCCACCCCGAACTGCTCACTCCGGATTCGCCTACCCAGCGTGTGGGTGCCGGCCCCTTGCCGCAATTCGAGCCGGTGCGCCATGCAGTGCCGATGCTGTCGCTGGGCAATGGTTTTTCCGATGAAGACATCGAAGCCTTCGATAAGCGGGTGCGCGATGGGCTGGAAAGCCTGCAGGAAGTGCGCTATGCCACCGAACTTAAATTCGACGGCCTGGCCATCAGCCTACGCTACGAAAACGGCATGCTGGTCCAGGCCGCCACCCGGGGCGACGGCACGACCGGCGAAAACGTCACCGCCAACATCCGCACCGTGCGCGCCATTCCCTTGCGCTTGCATGGGGAGCAGGTGCCGCAGGTGCTCGACGTGCGCGGTGAAGTGCTGATGTACAAGAGCGACTTTGCGCGCCTGAACCAGCGTCAGCGCGATGCCGGCCAGAAGGAGTTCGCCAATCCCCGCAACGCCGCTGCCGGCAGCCTGCGCCAGCTGGATTCGCGCATCACCGCCCAGCGCACGCTGCGCTTCTTCGCCTATGGCATCGGCGTGCTGGAGGGCGCCGAGATGCCGGCTTCGCATTCGGCGCTGCTGGATTGGTACCAGGAGTTGGGGTTGCCGGTATGCAAGGAGCGCGCCGTGGTCACGGGCGCGGCCGGGCTGCTGGATTTCTTCCGCGGCATCGGTGCCAAGCGCGACAGCCTGCCCTACGAGATCGACGGCGTGGTCTACAAGGTGGACCGGCTGGATCAGCAAAAATACCTGGGCTTCGTCTCGCGCGCGCCGCGCTTTGCGCTGGCCCATAAATTCCCGGCGCAGGAAGCGCTGACGGTGGTGCAGGATATCGAGGTGCAGGTCGGCCGCACCGGTGCCATCACCCCGGTGGCCCGTCTCAACCCGGTCTTCGTGGGCGGCGTGACCGTCACCAATGCCACCCTGCATAACGAGGATGAGGTGCGCCGCAAGGATATCCAGATCGGCGACACCGTCATCGTGCGGCGTGCCGGGGATGTGATTCCGGAAGTGGTCGCCTACGTGCCCGAGAAGCGCCCGGCCGACGCCCGCGCCTTCATCATGCCCACGACCTGCCCGGTGTGCGGCTCGCCCATCGTGCGTGCCGAGGATGAGGCGGTGGCGCGTTGCTCCGGTGGCTGGCTCAAGTGTGCGGCCCAGCGCAAGGGCGGCCTGCAGCACTTCGCCTCGCGTCGCGCCATGGATATCGAGGGCCTGGGCGAGCAACTGGTGGAACAGCTGGTCGATCGCCAAGTGGTCAACACCCCGGCCGACCTCTATCGGCTGGGCCTGTCGGCACTGTCCGAACTGGACCGCATGGCGGAGAAATCGGCGCAGAACGTGCTGGACGCGCTGCAGAAGTCCAAGACCACCACGCTGGCGCGCTTCATCTATGCCCTGGGCATCCGCCACGTGGGCGAGGCCACGGCCAAGGAACTGGCGCGCCATTTCGGCGGCATCGACAAGCTGCTGGTCGCCAGCGAAGAGCAATTGCTGGAAGTGGCCGACATCGGCCCGGTGGTGGCCAGTTCGCTGCGTGCCTTCTTCAGTGATCCGCTCAACGTGGAGCTGGTCGAGCAATTGCGCGCTGTCGGCGTACACTGGCCCGAAAGTGCAGGTGCGGATGTCGGAGCCAAGCACCTGGCCGGCAAGACCTTTGTGTTGACCGGCAGCCTGCCCAACCTGTCGCGTGACCAGGCCTCGCAGTTGATCGAGGCGGCCGGCGGCAAGGTGTCGGGCTCGGTGTCCAAGAAGACCAGCTATGTAGTGGCCGGCGCCGAAGCCGGCAGCAAGCTGGCCAAGG
Source organism: Herbaspirillum sp. AP02 (assembly GCF_015767275.1). Taxonomy (GTDB): domain Bacteria; phylum Pseudomonadota; class Gammaproteobacteria; order Burkholderiales; family Burkholderiaceae_D; genus Herbaspirillum. The sequence goes on along the minus strand of NZ_JADWMY010000001.1, from coordinate 548,761 downwards.
CTGAAGAGCTGGGATTGACCATCCTGGACGAGGATGCCCTGAAGGCACTGTGTGCAGGCCAGGGTGGTGAGAGCGATGAGGACAGTGAAGGCGGCGACGCTGCCCCCCCGGCGTAATTACCTTGTCTTTTTATTCATATACAATGCGCCACCATTACATTCCCGTTCAGTCGGGGCTGCTCTGCAAGAGCAGACGATAACGAATTACCAAGACCCATTCCTACCTCGGAGTCATGATGATCAAGAAGATCAAGAAAGCCGTCTTTCCCGTCGCCGGTCTCGGCAGCCGCTTCCTGCCCGCTACCAAGGCACAGCCCAAGGAAATGCTGCCCATCGTCGACAAGCCGCTGATCCATTACGCAGTCGAAGAAGCGGTGGCTGCCGGCATCACCGAGATGGTGTTCATCACCGGCCGTAACAAGCGCGCCATCGAAGACCACTTCGACAAGGCCTATGAACTGGAAAGCGAACTGGAAGCCGCCGGCAAGAAAAAGCTGCTGGAAATCGTCCAGAACGTGGTACCGAAGAACGTCAATTGCATCTTCATCCGTCAGTCCGAGCCGCTGGGGCTGGGCCACGCCGTGCTGTGCGCGCGTCCGGTGGTGGGCGAGGAACCCTTTGCGGTGCTGCTGGCCGACGACTTCATGGACACCGACGAAGGTGTCAAGCCGGTGCTGGCACAGATGACCGACATCTATGCCCGCGAAGGCATGAGCATGCTGGCGGTGCAGGAAGTCCCCAAGAGCGAAACGCGCCAATATGGCATCGTCAGCGCCACGCCTTATCAGCCCGACCTCGAGCGCGTCAATGCCATCGTCGAGAAGCCGGCGCCGGAAGAGGCACCGTCCACGCTGGCGGTGGTCGGTCGCTATGTGCTCAACAGCCGCATCTTCCACTACCTGGAAAACATCCCGCGTGGTGCCGGTGGCGAGATCCAGCTCACTGATGGCATTGCCAAGCTGATGCAGGCCGAGTCGGTACTGGCCTATCGTTATCAGGGACAGCGCTATGATTGCGGTTCCAAGCTGGGTTACCTGAAGGCCATGGTCGCCATGGGCCTGAAGCATCCGGAGACCGGTCCGGCCTTCGCGCAATACCTGCAGGAAGTGGCCAACAAGCAGCGCTGAGCAGGGAGTCGCCGAACGCGACTTCGATCACACACTGACGCCCGGCCCGACCGGGCGTCTTTCATGGAGAAATTGGATGGCGATACGCGAGATTCTCAAGATGGGCGACCCGCGCCTGCTGCGCCAGGCGCAGCTGGTGACGGAGTTCGGCACGCCCGAGCTGGCGCGGCTGGTCGACGACATGTTCGAGACCATGCGCGCCGTCAATGGCGCAGGATTGGCCGCGCCCCAGATCGGCGTCGATCTGCAGCTGGTGATCTTCGGTTTCGGCCACAACCAGCGCTATCCGGATGCCCCGGCCGTGCCCGAGACGGTGCTGATCAACCCCATCCTCACCCCTCTCTCGGACCAGGAAGAGGACGGCTGGGAGGGCTGCCTGTCGGTGCCCGGCATGCGTGGCGTGGTGCCGCGCTGGAGCCGTCTGCGCTACCAGGGCGTGGACCAGAACGGCAATGTGATCGACCGCACCGTGGATGGCTTCCATGCCCGCGTAGTGCAGCACGAGTGCGACCACCTGCTGGGCATCCTGTATCCGATGCGCATTCGCGACTTCCGGCAATTCGGCTTTACCGAAGTCCTGTTCCCCGAACTGGACCCCAGCCAGGATGACTGATCCGCAAGCCTGAGTCGGCCATAAAAAAAGCATCCCGGCAAGACGCCGGGATGCTTCATGGATTGCACCCGCACCCGCAGGGCGGGTTCGGGCTCAGTGGCTTCCCTTGACGCGGGCGTCGATGTGCGCCAGCGCCTCTTCCACCTGGTCGATCAGGATCAGGCACAGGTCGCCCGGCTGCAGCGAGGCCAGGGCGGTATCGATGGCGACGAATTCGCCGTCGATTTCCTTGATGTCGCTGGTGCGGCTGGCCTTTTCCAGGCCCTGGCGCAGCAGGGCGATCACTTCGCCGTCCTCGCGGCCGCGCTGGCACTGGTCCTGGTACAGCACCACTTCATCGAAGGCATCGCCCAGCAGTTCGGTCTGGCGGGTGATGTCGACGTCGCGGCGGTCACCCGCACCGCTGATGACCACCGAGCGGCGCTTGGCGGGCATGCTGTCAACGGCCTTGATGAGGGCCTGGATGGCATCCGGATTGTGACCGTAGTCGGCGATCAGGGTGGCACCCTTGTAATCGAACAGGTTGAAGCGGCCCGGTGCGGTACCGCTGTCGCTGATGAAGCTGGCCAGGGCGCCGGTGATCTGCTCCCAGTCCAGGTTCAAGGCCCAGGCCGCGCCGACCGAGGCCATCACGTTCTCGACCTGGAAGCCGATGGCGCCGGCACGGGTGAGGGGGATGCCGGACAGTTTCAGGCGTTTCTCGAATGTGCCCTGGGCTGCCACGATGACGTCGCCGTCCTGGTAGACGATGCGATGGCCCTGGGCACGATGCGTCGCCATGATGGGATGGTTGGGGTCGAGCGCGAAGAAGGTCACCGAACCGGGGCAGGAGGACGCCATCTTGGCCACCATGGGGTCGGCCGCATTGAGCACCGCCGTGCCGGTCGGCGCGACGTTTTCGACGATGACGCGCTTGACCACGGCCAGGTCTTCCACGGTGCTGATGTAGGACAGGCCCAGGTGGTCACCCATGCCGATATTGGTGACCACGGCCACGGCGCAGCGGTCGAAACCCAGGCCTTCACGCAGCACGCCGCCACGTGCAGTTTCCAGCACGGCCGCATCGACTTCCGGGTGGAACAGCACGTTGCGGGCGCTGCGCGGGCCGCTGCAGTCGCCGGTGTCGGTGCGCAGTCCATCGATATAGACGCCATCGGTATTGGTCATGCCCACGCGCAGGCCGGTCTTGGCCAGCAGATGGGTGATCAGGCGCACCGTGGTGGTCTTGCCGTTGGTGCCGGCCACGGCGACCACGGGGATGCGGCCATCGTCGCCGTCTTCATACATGGTCGAGACGATGGCTTCGCCGACGTCACGCGCCTTGCCGTAGGAGGGCGAGAGGTGCATGCGCAGGCCGGGCGCGGCATTGACTTCGACGATGCCGCCACCTTGCTCTTCCAGCGACATGTGTACCGAGTTACAGACTACGTCCACGCCGCAGATGTCCAGGCCCACCATCTGCGCCGCCGCGATGGCACGCGCGGCTACGTCCGGGTGGACGTCGTCGGTGACATCGGTGGCAGTGCCGCCGGTGGACAGGTTGGCGTTGTTGCGCAGGACCACGCGCACGCCCTGGGCGGGGATGGATTCGGGGTCCAGGTTCTGGCCCGACAGCACCAGCAGGGCGATATCGTCGAGGCGGATCTTGGTCAGCGAGGTGGCGTGGCCATCACCGCGCAGCGGGTCGGCGTTGACCTGATCGATCAACTGGCGGATGGTGTGCACGCCGTCGCCGATGACTTGGGGTGGATCGCGGCGGGCGGCCGCCACCAGGGTCTTGCCGATCACCAGCAGACGGAAGTCGTGGCCGGGCAGGTAGCGCTCGACGATCACTTCATCGCTGATCAGGGCGGCGTTGTTGAAGGCACGGGTGATCTGTTCCGGGGTGCTGATGTTGACCGCCACGCCCTTGCCCTGGTTGCCGTCCAGCGGCTTGATGACCACTGCCGAACCGATTTCCTCGGCGGCCTTGAGCGCGTCTTCGGCCGTGGTGACCACGCGACCATTGGGCACCGGTACGCCGGCGGCGTGCAGCAGCATCTTGGTCAGGTCCTTGTCCTGGGCGATGGATTCGGCGATGGCGCTGGTGTTGCTGGTCTCGGCGGCCTGGATGCGTTTCTGCCGGCTGCCCCAGCCGAATTGCACCATGCTGCCCTGGGTCAGGCGGCGATAGGGAATGCCGCGCTTGATGGCGGCATTGACGATGGAGCCGGTGGAGGGGCCCAGGCGCACGTCCTCGTCCAGTTCGCGGATGCGGGTGAGCGCGGCGATCAGGTCGAAGGGGGCATCGGCCTGGGCCGCCTGCACCAGTTGCAGCGCCAGGTCAAAGGCCAGGCGGCCGACTTCTTCTTCGCTGTATTCCACCACCACCTGGTAGATGCCGGTCTCGACGGTCGATACCGTGCGGCTGAAGGTCACCGGGCAGCCGGCCTGCGATTGCAGGGCCAGCGCCGCGGCGGCCAGCGCGTGGGCCATCGACACCACCTGCTTGCCGCCATCGGGTTCGAGGAAGCCGATCTGCGGGAAGCGGGCGCGCAGGCGCAGTTCGAAGCCGGGCATGTCGTCGATGACGCGCTCGTGTTCCGGGCAGGAAACGATGGCTTCGATGGCGGTGTGTCTGCTCCAGAGATTGGGGCCGCGCAGGGCGCGAATGCGGGATACGTCCATGGACAAGTTTTCCTAGGTGTCTCTTGATCTTGAATCGGTCTGTCTTGCGGTGCCGGTGCAGCTGGTGGCCGCGCCTTATGCCACCTGGCTCTTGAACTTCAGGCCTTGCTCTTCGGCCCGTTCGGTACCGAAGAGCTCGATGCCGGCGCGAATCACTTCGGGGCCGATGCCCAGCGCCCAGGCAGCACCTACGGCGGCCAGCACGTTCTCGACCTGATAGGCGACGGCGCCGTTTTCGGTCAGCGGGATGGCATCCACCGAGCTGACCTTGCATTCGCGTTGGCCGTCGGCCTGGATCAGGTCCCCGCCGCGCAGGAACACGGCGCGGCCGCCTTCCTTCAAGTGGCCGGCCAGCAGTTCGGAGGCCGGGTCGGTGCTGAAGAAGATCACCTCGCCATCGCACAGCTGGGCCATGTCGGCCACCAGCGGGTCGTCGGCATTGAGCACGGCCGCGCCATCGGGCAGGACCAGGTCGACCTGGGTGCGCTTGACCTTGGTGGCGATCTGTTCGGCGTTCTCGATGTAGAACTCGGGCAGGCTGTCGTTGGGGTCGATGTTGGCGACCACGCCTACCAGGCAGCGGTCGTAGGCCAGGCCTTCGGCCAGGACGGCAGCGCTGCCGTTCTCGAACACGGCGGCTTCCACGGCGCGGTTCAGCAGCACGCGGTGCGCGGCATCCCAGTTGGCGCGGTTGCCGCGTTCGATCTGGCGTTCGCCGAAGTACAGGCCATCGCCGCAGGCCAGGCCCACGTGCTTGCCCGAGAGGTGCACGATGCGCGCGATCAGGCGCGAGATGGTGGTCTTGCCGTGGGTGCCGGTGACGCCGACGATGGGGATGCGGCCGTTTTCTTCCGGGCCGAACAGGTTGTCGATGATGGCCTCGCCAACCGGACGCGGCTTGCCGTCGGAAGGCTTCAAGTGCATCAGCAGGCCGGGGCCGGCATTGACTTCGACGATGGCACCGCCCTGGTCGGCCAGCGGGCGCGAGATGTCTTCGGCCACGATGTCCACGCCGGCGATGTCCAGGCCGACGATGCGTGCGGCCAGCGAGGCGGCGGCGGCCACGCTGGGGTGGACCAGGTCGGTGATGTCGGAGGAAACGTTGCCATTGCGCAGCAACAGGATGCGGCGGCCGGCGGCGGGGATCGACTCGGTGGTCAGCTCCTGGCGTTGCAGTTCCAGCGCGGCAGCCGGTTCGCGTTCCAGCAGTACCGGGTCCAGCAGATGTTCTTCCAGCAGGCCGCGACGCGGGTCGCGGTTCAGTTCGTCCAGCAAGTCCTGGACGGTGGACTTGCCATCGCCGACGATGAAGATGGGTTCGCCACGGGCCGCTGCAGCCAGCTTGCCGCCGACGATCAGCAGGCGGTGTTCCAGGCCTGGCACGAAGCGTTCGACCAGTACACCGCTGCCTTCTTCCAGCGCGACCTTGTAGGCGGTCTCGATTTCCTCGCGGGTGTTCAGGTCGATGAAGACGCCACGGCCATGGTTGGCATCGCAGGGCTTGACGACCACCGGCAGGCCGATGTCCTGGGCAGCATCCCAGGCGTCTTCGGGGCTTTCCACCAGACGACCTTCAGGGACGGGTACGCCGCAGGTCTCCAGCAGCGACTTGGTCAGGTCCTTGTCGCGCGAGATGCCTTCGGCGATGGCGCTGGTCTGGTCGGATTCGGCAGTCCAGATGCGACGTGACTTGCAGCCGTGGCCCAGTTGCACCAGGTTGCCTTCGGACAGGCGGATGGTGGGGATGCGGCGCTCGTCGGCGGCGTCCACGATGCAGGCGGTGCTGGGGCCCAGGCACAGGCGGTCCACCATGCGGCGCAGCTTGGAGAGGGTGCCGTCGAGGTCGTAAGGACGATCTTCGATGGCAGCCATCACCAGATCGCGGGCGGCGAAGAGGGCGGCGCGGGTGACGGTTTCGTGGCGGGCACGCACCACCACCTTGTAGACGCCCCGAACATTGGTTTCGCGGGCCTTGCCGAAGCCGCCGGGCAGGCCGGCCAGGTTCTGCAGTTCCAGGGTGACGTGTTCCAGGATGTGGCCGGGCCAGGTGCCCTCGTGCAGGCGGCGCACGAAGCCGCCGCGCTCTTCATAGCTGCAGCGGTGTTCGATCAGGGTCGGCAGCCAGGTGGTCAGGCGGTCCGGGAAGCCGGGAATGGTGTTGGAGGGGCAGTCTTCCAGTTCGCCGATATCGATCCACACTTCGAGAGCGGAACGGTAAGTCCAGATGTTCGGACCCTTGAGGTTCAGGAAACGGAGGAATTCGATATTTTTCATGTGTGGTTGGTGTGCCGCTGTGTTGGCCTAAGCCTGGATTGCCGAAGCTGCTGAAGTGCCGATGCTGCCCGTACTGCAGGTACCGCAGATACATTTGTCGCCGCCGTCATGTGAAGCCCGGCGCAGGCCGGTCAGCACTCTGTCAGAATAGCGCATGGTTCACTAACGCGCAGGGCGGCGTTTGGTTTACTGGATACGACAGAACGACGCCTGATTTTCTTGTCTGGGAGAAAGGCGACTGCCTGGCCTCGGTCCGGGCGGCGGATCAACGGGGCGCAGGAACGGGACGAAAGTCATCTGTGTATTTATGCAGGGGGGAAGGAAGTGAACGATATTGTCGCAGACTGTTCCCCGATCGTGCTAAGCCGGACACAAAAAACGCTTCGGCGACGGCGTCATGTCATTCGCATCGGACGGGAAAGCATCTATCGATGTCTGCCCCGGTGCACCGATTTGCCGGTTCTCGCGTTATCGGATGACGCTGGTCGCCCACCTGGCATGCACGATGCCGGCGGGGAGCGAAGGGCGCTGCGCTATAATCGCGCGCTGCTCGCCGCTGAGGCGTTGCAAGCGGTCCGACGAGACCTGCTCATCCATAAAACAATAGCCAAACTGCTCACTTCGGGCCTCAACGTTGCCGTTACATGACTACTGACTCACATCCTTCCGCGACCGCCAGCCTGCCCGAGCGCTGGCAAACGGAAACCGCTGCCCGCCTGGCGCCTGGCGAAGCCGTGCTGGCCTGGCTGGAACTGGACCTGGACCTGGACGCCCAGCTGCAATTCTCCCGTTCGCTGGTGCTGGCGACCGACCGCCGCCTGCTCTCCAGCTCTGCCGACGGTCGCGTCTGGCAGGAATGGACCTACGGATCCGATCTGCAATTGAAACACCATGACCATGCTGGCGTGGGGACGCTGGAACTGTGCGACAGTGCTGGCCGCCTGGCGGCCTGGCGCTACACGCTGGCGCAGAACCCGCAGGCGCTGCGCCTGATCAAGTTGTTCGAGCAGCAACGCGACCTGCTGGCCTCGGGCGTGCAGGCTGAGGAGGAGGGCGATGTCTGCCCAACCTGCAAGGCGGTCCTGCCGGAAGGCCAGGAAACCTGTGCCATCTGCCCCGAGACCAAGGAAGCGCCGCCGTCCACCTGGGCGCTGTTCCGCCTGTCGCGCTTTGCCAAGCCCTACAAGGGCTCGCTGCTGCTGGGCTTCCTGCTGACGCTGGCCTCGACTGCCGCCACCCTGGTGCCGCCCTACATGACCATGCCGCTGATGGACAATGTACTGATCCCGTTCCAGAACGGTACGCCCATCGATACCCATCTGGCCACGCTCTATCTGTCGGGCCTGCTGGGCGCGGCGCTGCTGGCCTGGGGCCTGGGCTGGGCGCGCACCTACATCCTGGCGCTGGTGTCCGAGCGCATCGGGGCCGACCTGCGCACCACCACCTATGCGCACCTGCTGCGGCTGTCGCAGGAATATTTCGGCGGCAAGCGTACCGGCGACCTGATGGCGCGCATCGGCTCCGAGACCGACCGCATCTGCGTCTTCCTTTCGCTGCACCTGCTGGACTTCGCCATTGATGTGCTGATGATCATCATGACGGCGGCCATCCTGATCTCCATCAATCCCTGGCTGGCGCTGGTGACCCTGTTGCCGCTGCCCTTCATCGCCTGGATGATCCATGTGGTGCGCGACCGCCTGCGTCACGGCTTCGAGAAGATCGACCGCATCTGGTCTGAGGTGACCAACGTGCTGGCCGATACCATCCCCGGCATCCGCGTGGTCAAGGCCTTCGCCCAGGAAAAGCGCGAAGTGGCCCGTTTTCGCGAGGCCAACCGCCACAACCTGATGGTCAATGACCGGGTCAACAAGATCTGGTCGCTGTTTACGCCGACCGTCACCTTCCTGACCGAAGTGGGTCTGCTGGTGGTGTGGGTGTTCGGGATCTGGCAGGTCTCCAGCAACCAGATCACGGTGGGTGTGCTGACGGCCTTCCTGGCCTACATCAGCCGCTTCTATACGCGCCTGGATTCGATGAGCCGCATCGTGTCGGTCACGCAGAAGGCGGCCGCCGGCGCCAAGCGCATCTTCGACATCCTGGATCACGTCTCCAGCGTGCCGGAGCCGGCCAACCCGGTGCACCTGGAAAAGGTGCAGGGTGCCATCGAAGTACGCAATATCGGCTTCCGCTACGGCAACCGCGCGGTGATCCGCAACATGAGCCTGTCGATTGCCCCGGGCGAGATGATCGGCCTGGTCGGCCACAGCGGTTCGGGCAAGTCGACCATGGTCAACCTGATCTGCCGTTTCTACGATGTCTCCGAAGGGGCGATCCGCATCGATGGCGTGGACATCCGCTCGCTGCCGATTTCCGAATACCGCCGCAACATCGGGCTGGTGCTGCAGGAGCCTTTCCTGTTCTTCGGCACGATCGCCGAGAACATCGCCTACGGCAAGCCCGAGGCCAGCCGCGAGGAAATCATCGCCGCCGCCCGTGCCGCCCATGCCCACGAATTCATCCTGCGCCTGCCGCAGGGTTACGATTCGCTGGTCGGCGAACGCGGGCAGGCGCTGTCGGGCGGCGAGCGCCAGCGCATCTCGATTGCACGGGCGCTGCTGATCGATCCGCGCATCCTGATCCTGGATGAGGCCACTTCCTCGGTCGATACCACCACCGAAAAGGAAATCCAGAAAGCCCTGGACAACCTGGTGCAAGGCCGGACCACGATCGCCATTGCCCACCGCCTGTCCACGCTGCGCAAGGCGGACCGCCTGGTGGTGCTGGATCGCGGCCAGGTGGTCGAGGTCGGCAATCATGAAGAACTGATGGCCCGCGAAGGGCATTACTACAAGCTCTACCAGGCCCAGGCGCGCAATCCCGACGGGGATGCCGACGTCTCGGTGAGCGACGAAGAGAAGGGCGATTGAAGCCATGACCACTACCACCCTTGCCCAGCCGTCCTGGCATCTGCAGCGCAATAGCTTCGGCCGCCTGGTGCTCACCGATGCTGACGGCGTGGCCCATGAGAACGTGATTCCGGTGCGTGCCTTTCCGGTCTCTGCGCCGGATCGCGGCCTGTCGCTGGTCAGCAGCGATGGCCATGAACTGGCCTGGATCGATACGTTGGATGAGCTCGCCGGGAGCGCGCGCCAGTTCATCGAGGAAGAGCTGGCCAGCCGCGAATTCATGCCCGAGATCGAGCGCATCGTCAGCGTCTCGACCTTCGCCACGCCCAGCGACTGGACCGTGCAGACCACCCGTGGCACCACGACCTTCACCCTCAAGGGGGAAGAGGATATCCGCCGCCTGGCGGCACCGGCGCTCCTGATTGCCGACAGCCACGGCATCCAGTTCCTGATCCGCGACCAGAAGGCGCTGGACAAGACGAGCCGCAAGATCCTGGATCGCTTCCTCTGATCCTTTTTCTGCCAGGCACAAAGCAACGGCCCTGATGGTGAGTCAGGGCCGTTCTTGTTTGCGGGCAGTGATCTGAACTTCTAGAACTTTTCGTCAGGCCGCAGATAGCGCCATTGCCCCACCGGCAGCTCGCCCAGCTTGACGCCGCCGATGCGCACGCGTTTCAGGCCGATCACCTTCAGTCCCACCATGTCGCACATGCGGCGGATCTGGCGTTTCTTGCCTTCACGCAGGATAAAGCGCAACTGGTCTTCGTTCTGCCAGGCCACCTTGGCCGGGCGCAGCGGCTTGCCGTCCATGATGAGGCCATGGTTGAGGCGCTTGAGGTCGGACTCGGGCAGCTTGCCGGGGCGGGTGTATTGCACCCGCACCAGGTATTCCTTGTCGACCGCCGAGTCCTCGCCGATCAGTTGCTTGGCAATGCGGCCGTCCTGGGTCAGCACCAGCAGGCCGACGGAGTCGATGTCCAGTCGCCCGGCCGGTACCAGGCTCTTCAGCTGGCGCGGGTGGTAGCGCATGTCGGTCTGGTCTTCGGCCCAGCGCGATTGTTCGTTGACCAGCACCACGGCGGGCTTGTAGCCGTCTTCGGCCTGGCCGCTGACGTAGCCCATGGGCTTGTTGATCAGGATCGTCACGCGCTGCGCCTGTTCGGCGCTAGCCTGACGTTCCACGGTGACCTTCTGGTGCGGCAGCACCTTGCTGCCCAGCACCGACACCACCACGCCGTCGACCCGCACCCAGCCCTTTTCTATCCATTCGTCTGCCTCGCGGCGCGAGCACAGGCCGAGTTCGGACATGCGTTTGGAAAGTCGTACAGGTTCAGTCATGGGGATTGCCTTGCGAAAAACAGGGAGCCGGCCAGCGGCGAGGGTGAGATTGTAAGGCCGGCAAGGCCGGCGCGCCAGACTGGCGGCGGCCCTGCCGGTGCAGGTGGGGTCAGATGCGCAGGGTATGCAATAGTTCGGTTTCCAGCAGGATCTGGTTGCGCGGCTGGGACAGGCCCGGGCCGTCGATCAGGAACACGTCTTCCACCCGCTCGCCCAGGGTCATCACCTTGGCGGTGTGCAGGTTGATCCGGTACTTGGCCAGCACGTTGGAAATCGAGTACAGCAGGCCGGCGCGGTCATTGGCCGAGACCGACAGCAGGTAGTACTGACCGCGTTCGTCCGGACGCAGATCCACCGAGGGATTGACCGGGAAGGTGCGCGACAGGCGCGACAGGCGGGCCTTGGAAGGGGGCGGCAGCGGCTGCTCCGACTGCAGCAGGGCGCCCAGTTCGTGTTCGATCAGGTTGATGATGTCGCGGTAGTTCTTGGCGAACACCGGGGCATTGATGAGGAAGGCATCCAGCGCGTAGTTGTTGCGGGTGGTGTGGATCTTGGCGTCGAAGATACTGAAGCTTTTTTCATCGAAATAGCTGCAGATGCGCGCGAACAGGTCGGGGCGGTCGGGCGTATAGACGGCCACCTGCACGCCTTCGCCGATGGGCGCCAGGCGGCAGCGTACCAGCGGCACTCCAGTATCGACCTTGTCGTAGAAGCAGCGCGTCTGCCAGGCGATATCGGAGGCGTCGTGGCGCAGGAAGTAGGCCACGTCCAGCTGCTTCCACAGCTGTTCGTGGGCGTCGGCCGGCAGACCGTACAGGCGCAGGGTCTTGATGGCTTCCTGCTGGGTATTCTTGAGCTCGCGGTCGGCCGAGGGCGCTTCGCCGCCCAGCACGCGCAGGGTCATGCGATACAGGTCTTCCAGCAGCTTGCCCTTCCAGGCGTTCCAGACCTTGGGGCTGGTGCCGCGGATATCGGCCACGGTCAGCAGGTAGAGCGCGGTCAGGTGGCGCTCGTCCTTGACCAGCTGGGCGAAGGCGGTGATGACGTCGGGGTCCGACATGTCCTGCTTCTGCGCCACGTGCGACATGGCCAGGTGCTGCTCGACCAGGAACACGATCAGCTCGGTGTTTTCTTCCGAAATGCCATGCTGCAGGCAGAAGGCCCGCGCATCGGCCATGCCCAGCTTGGAGTGATCGCCGCCACGCCCCTTGGCGATGTCGTGGAACAGGGCGGCGACGTACAGCACCCAGGGCTGGCCGAAGTTGGCCATCAGCTGGCTGCAGAAGGGGTATTCATGCGCATGTTCGCTCATGGTGAAGCGACGTACATTGCGCACCACCATCAGGATGTGCTGGTCCACCGTGTAGACGTGGAACAGGTCGTGCTGCATCTGCCCGACGATCTGGCGGAAATTGGGCAGGTAGCGGCCCAGCACGCTGGTTGCGTTCATCCCGCGCAGGGCATGGGTGATGCCGCGCTTGCTCTGGATGATCTGCATGAACAGGCGATGGTTGTGCGGATCGTTGCGGAAAGCATTGTCGATCTTGAAGCGCGCATGCCAGAGGGCGCGCATGGTGCGGGCCGACATGTCCTTGAGCTCGGGATGCTCGGAGAGCACCAGGAACACCTCCAGCATGGCCGAGGGGGTGTCTTCGAACACCTTGTCATGGGCGATGTCGAGGAAGCCGTTGACCTCGTTGAAACGCTCGTTGATCTGGCGTGGCACCGCCTGCTGCGGGAACAGGTGGGCTTCGATGTTCTGCAGCAGGATGGTGTTCAACTGGGTCACCGCCTTGGCGGCCCAGTAGTAGCGCTGCATCAGGTATTCGCTGGCACGACGGGTATCGGTGGTCTTGAAGCCGAAGGTTTCGGCCAGTTGGGTCTGGATATCGAACACCAGCCGGTCTTCGCGGCGGTCGGTGAGGATGTGCAGGCGGATGCGGATGTCCTTGAAGGCGCGTTCCTTCTGGCGCAACTGGCGCGCCTCCGTGGAGGTCAGCATGCCATGCTCGGCCAGCTCGCCCCAGGAATTGCCAAGGCCGGCCGCCTTGGCGACCCACAGGATCACCTGCAGGTCGCGCAGCCCACCGGGGCTTTCCTTGCAGTTGGGTTCCAGGCTGTAGGGGGTATCTTCATATTTCACGTGGCGCTGGCGCATTTCCAGGGTCTTGGCCTGGAAGAAGGCCAGCGGATCGAGCGCGGCGTGGTAACGCTCCTGCAGACGCTTGAAGAGGGCGCGGTTGCCGGTGACCAGACGCGCTTCCAGCAGGCTGGTCTGGACCGTGATGTCGGCCGCCGATTCGTCCAGGCATTCGTCGATGGTGCGGATGCTATGGCCGATTTCCAGGCCAATGTCCCAGAACAGTTGCACCAGCGACTCCAGCTTTTCCTTCTTGGCGGCGTCCGGCGCCTGGTCCAGCAGGATCAGCACATCCACGTCCGAATGCGGGAACAGTTCGCCGCGACCATAGCCGCCCACGGCCACCAGCGCGGCATTGCCGGACATGCCCAGTTCTTCCCAGGCTTGGGTCAGCGCTTCATCGACGTTGCGGCGCAATTGCGCCAGCAGTTGTTCTGTCTTGTGATTGGACTGGAACACATCGATGGCTTGCTGGCGCGCGGCCTTGAGCTGTTTCTTGAGCGTGATGGCGAGAGTGGGCATCGGTGGCTTCGTTCAAAGGAGGCAGGGCGCCGGGGTGGCGCCATCAACGGTCGGGGCCGCATCCCCATGCGGCCCCGGGCCATTAGCAGGTTTCATGCCGGAAACTGCGGGCGGGGAAGATGGCGTCGCCGTTGCTTGCCCCGCCATCGTTCGCTCAGGCCGCGGCCGTGACCGGGTTCTGGACGAAGGCAGGCGGCGCCGGCATGCCGGGCGACACCGTCAGTACCTCGAAACCGGTCTCGGTCACCAGAACGGTGTGTTCCCACTGCGCCGACAGGCTGCGGTCCTTGGTCTTGATGGTCCAGCCATCGCCCATCTCGCGGATTTCGCGGCGGCCGGCGTTGATCATGGGTTCGACCGTGAAGATCATGCCGGCTTCCAGCTTTTCCAGGGTGCCGGGGCGGCCGTAGTGCAGCACCTGCGGCTCTTCGTGGAAGACCTTGCCGATGCCGTGGCCACAGAACTCGCGCACGACGCTATAACCGGCCTTTTCGGCATGCTGCTGGATGACGTGACCGATGTCGCCCAGATGAGCACCCGGCTTGATCTTGGAGATGCCCAGCCACATGCATTCGTAGGTGATCTCGGTCAGGCGGCGTGCCAGGATGGAGGGCTCGCCCAGGAAGAACATGCGGCTGGTATCGCCGTGGTAGCCATCCTTGATGATCGTGACATCGATGTTGAGCACGTCGCCGTTCTTCATCACCTTGTCGCCGGGGATGCCGTGGCAGATCACGTCATTGAGCGAGGTGCAGATGGCCTTGGGATAGGGGGTATAGCCGGGTGGGCAGTAATTCAGCGGCGCCGGGATGCTGCCTTGTACATTGCTCATGTATTCGTGGCAGAGGCGGTCGATCTCGCCGGTGGTCACGCCGGGCTTCACGAAGGGGGTGATGTAGTCCAGCACCTCGGCGGCCAGGCGGCCAGCCACGCGCATGCCTTCGATGTCTTCGGCGGTCTTGATGGTGATATTGCCCATGATGAATCGCAATTCGCTAGAAAATCGTCAAGTCGGGATTATAGACGACGGGGGTGGTTTCTGTTCTGCCGGCCATGGCGGCGGGCCGAATGACAATCTGAGGCTATTTTTGGCAATTTGACGTGCTACTTGAACAAAAGGGCGGGGTCGAGTAAAATGCCGGGCTGATCTGAAACCACAGGTCGGTTGCTGGAATCGGTGTGCGGAATGAATCTTCATATCTTTTTGGCAACATATGTCGTAAAAATCGTCGTAAATATCTTTTGAAACGCGAATCCGTTCGCTAAAAGGGTGTCTGGCTGCATGAGCCGGATGACCGAGCGGATTCCAGACCTAACCCTGGAGAAATTCATGTCCGTTACCATGCGCGAAATGCTGGAAGCCGGTGTCCACTTCGGTCACCAAACCCGCTTCTGGAACCCCAAGATGGCCCCCTTCATTTTCGGCCATCGCAACAAGATTCACATCGTCAACCTGGAAAAGACCCTGGGCATGTACCAGGAGGCGCAAAAATACGTGCGTCAACTGTCGTCCAACCGCGGCACCATCCTGTTCGTCGGCACCAAGCGCCAGGCACGTGACATCCTGTCGGCCGAAGCGCAACGCGCTGGCGTGCCTTACGTCGATCAGCGCTGGCTGGGCGGCATGCTGACCAACTTCAAGACCATCAAGACCTCGATCAAGCGTCTGAAGGACATGGAAGCGGCCATCGAAGACGGTTCCGTCGAGAAGCTGTCCAAGAAGGAAGCCCTGCTGTTCAGCCGTGAACAGGAAAAGCTGCAGAAGGCCATTGGCGGCATCAAGGACATGGGTGGCATTCCTGACGCCATCTTCGTCATCGACGTCGGCTACCACAAGGGCGCCATCACCGAAGCCGCCAAGCTGGGTATCCCGGTCATCGGCGTGGTCGATACCAACCACTCGCCCGAAGGCGTCACCTACGTGATCCCGGGTAACGATGACTCCGCCAAGGCCATCGCACTGTACGCTCGCGGCATGGCTGACGCCGTGCTGGAAGGCCGTGCCAATGCGGTCAACGACGTCGTCGAAGCAGTCAAGGGCGATGAATTCGTCGAGGTCGAGCAGGCTTGATTCTGCTCTTCCGGTAGTACGGTAGTACAAAAAGGGGTGACAGCGGGTAGTGACGCAGTGGCCCCTTTTTTTTGATTCAATTTTCGAGTTTCAGGCATGCCGCAAGACGCGGGATGCCTTCAAGTCAGGAGAATAGTATGGCGGCAATTACCGCAGCAATGGTGGGCGATCTGCGCGCGAAGACCGACGCGCCGATGATGGAATGCAAGAAGGCGCTGACCGAAGCCGCTGGCGACATGGCCAAGGCGGAAGAGATTCTGCGCGTCAAGCTGGGCAGCAAGGCTTCCAAGGCCTCTTCCCGCATCACCGCAGAAGGCGTGATCTCGACCTACATCGCTGGCAACGTCGGCGCGTTGGTCGAAGTGAACTGCGAAACCGACTTCGTGACCAAGAACGATGAGTTCATCGGTCTGGTCGAGGCCGCTGCCAAGCTGGTGGTCGAGCAAAACCCGGCTGATGTGGCTGCCCTGGGCGCCTGCAAGCTGGCCGACGGCAAGACCCTGGAAGAAGTGCGTACCGAACTGATCGGCCGCATCGGCGAAAACATGTCGTTCCGTCGCTTCCAGCGTTTCGAAACCAGCGGCAAGCTGGCTTCCTACCTGCACGGTACCCGTATCGGCGTCATCGTCGAGTTCGACGGTGCCGACGAGCAAGTGGGCAAGGACGTGGCCATGCACATCGCTGCCATGAAGCCGGTCGCCCTGTCGGCTGAGCAAGTGCCGGCCGACCTGATCGAGAAGGAACGCTCGGTCGCCGCCCTGAAGGCTGCCGAATCCGGCAAGCCGGCTGACATCGTCGCCAAGATGGTGGACGGTTCGGTGCAGAAGTACCTGAAGGAAGTCTCCCTGTTCAACCAGGCTTTCGTGAAGAACGACAAGCAAAGCGTCGAGCAGATGCTCAAGGCTTCCAATGCGACCGTCAAGTCGTTCGCCATGTACGTGGTGGGCGAAGGCATCGAGAAGAAGCAGGACGACTTCGCTGCTGAAGTGGCTGCGCAAGTGGCTGCAGCGAAACAAGCTCAGTAAGCGTTGCAAGAAAAACGGGCCGAGAGGCCCGTTTTTTTAAGCTGGCCCCCGGGAACTTTCGGAGGCGGCTGCATCTATCCTCTGGGTTGCCTGCCGGGTGAACCCGTCGCAGGTGCAGTGGAAATGATGCTGGTGGTACTAGCTTTGGCAGTAGCAGTAGCAGTAGCAGCAATAGAGTAGGGCGCAGCAGTAACCCCCTCATGCGTTCGGGCTACACCCAGATGACGAAATCGCGCCGTTTCGTCGGGTGACAGCGAGTGCCGACGCGTCAACACGTAATTCAACATCGGAAAGAACACGGAGCCCTGCAATGACAACACCTGCTTATAAGCGCGTACTCCTCAAACTCTCCGGCGAAGCACTGATGGGCGACGACGCCTACGGTATCAATCGCGCGACCATCGAACGCATGGTCGCGGATGTAGCAGAAATCAGCAAACTGGGCGTGGAACTGGCCATCGTGATCGGTGGTGGCAACATCTTCCGCGGCGTCGCGCCGGGCGCCCAGGGCATGGATCGTGCGACCGCCGACTACATGGGCATGCTGGCCACCGTCATGAACTCGCTGGCCCTGGCCGATGCCATGCGCCAGGCCGGCCTGACGGCCCGCGTGATGTCTGCCATCGGCATCGAGCAGGTGGTCGAGCCCTATGTGCGCCCCAAGGCCTTGCAATACCTGGAAGAAGGCAAGATCGTGGTCTTCGCCGCCGGTACCGGCAACCCCTTCTTCACCACCGATACCGCTGCTGCCCTGCGTGGCTCGGAAATCGGCGCCCAGATCGTGCTCAAGGCCACCAAGGTGGATGGCGTCTACACCGCCGACCCCAAGAAGGATCCGGCGGCTACCCGCTACCAGTCGATTTCCTTCGACGAAGCCATTGCCAAGCATCTGCAGGTAATGGATGCCACCGCCTTCGCGCTGTGCCGCGACCAGAAGCTGCCGATCAAGGTGTTTTCCATCGTCAAGCCGGGTGCGCTCAAGAGCGTGGTCATGGGTGACGATGAGGGGACCCTGGTCCACGTCTGAGCCGTATTGCGGAGCAGAAACCGGCCGCAGGCCGGTCATTCCCGTTTACAATGCCCCTCTTTCAGGCATTTGCCATCCAGAAAAGCCAAGTTATTGCACCAAGTTAGGAGAGCAGCATGAGTGTCGCTGACGTCAAGAAAAATACTGAACAGAAGATGGGTAAATCCATCGAGACCCTGAAGGCCAACCTGGCCAAGGTCCGTACCGGCCGCGCCCATACCGGCCTGCTGGATCAGGTGATGGTCGATTACTACGGTTCGCCGACCGGTCTGTCGCAGGTCGCCAACCTGACCCTGATCGATGCCCGCACCATCGGCGTGCAGCCGTACGAGAAGAAGATGGTCGGTGCAGTCGAAAAGGCCATCCGTGAAGCCGACCTGGGCCTGAATCCGGCCACCCACGGCGAACTGATCCGCGTGCCGATGCCGCCGCTGACCGAAGAGCGCCGCAAGGAAATGGTCAAGCTGGTCAAGAGCGAAGCCGAAGATGCCAAGATCGCGGTGCGCAACATCCGTCGCGAAGGCAACGAAGGTCTGAAGAAGCTGGTCAAGGACAAGGTCGCCTCGGAAGATGACGAGCGCCGCGGCCAGGACGAAATCCAGAAGCTGACTGACAAGTTCGTCGCCGAGATCGACAAGCTGGTGGGCGACAAGGAAAAGGAAGTGATGACCGTGTAGGTCGTCCGGCAAGCCCGCGCGCGACTGCACAGGCGGTCGCGCTGCACGAGAATTCAAAGACAGCAAATGTGCCGGCGCGCAGCGGGGGAGCAATTCGGGTGGGGCAGGGCGTGGGCGGCTGGTTTGTCAAAGCGTCCGGGCCCCGTTACCATGAGGTGCTGCCCCGTTCCCCATGCACCGAAATGCACTAAATTATTTTCATGAAGCATCAAAGCTCAACTCTTGCGGTTCCGGATTCTTCCGCGGTTCCGCGCCATGTTGCCATCATCATGGACGGCAACGGTCGTTGGGCGACCAAGCGTTTCCTGCCGCGCGTGGCGGGGCATGCCAAGGGGGTGGACGCAGTACGTTCCATCGTCGAGGCCAGCGCCGAACGCGGCATCGAATTCCTGACCCTGTTTGCCTTCAGTTCCGAGAACTGGCGTCGCCCGGCCGATGAGGTGTCGGTGCTGATGCGCCTGTTCATGACCGTGCTGGAGCGCGAAGTGGGTAAGATGGCCAACAACGGCATCCGCCTCAAGATCGTCGGCGACATGAGCCGTTTCGATCCCAAATTGCAGGAAATGGCTGCCAAGGCCGAAGCCCAGACTGCCGGCAACAGCCGCCTGACCTTGACCGTCTGTGCCAATTACGGTGGCCGGTGGGACGTCATGCAGGCAGTCTCCCGCATGGTCAAGGACAAGCCCGGCGTGTCCGATTACACCGAGGAAGAACTGGCACCCTACCTGGCCATGGCCTACGCGCCGGAGCCGGATCTGTTCATCCGCACCGGTGGCGAGCAGCGCATCTCCAATTTCCTGCTGTGGCAACTGGCCTACAGCGAGCTGTACTTCACCGAAACCTTCTGGCCCGACTTCGATGCCAAGGCGCTGGACGTGGCGATCGGCTCCTATCAACAACGCGAGCGCCGCTTCGGGCGCACCAGTGCTCAGGTGCTGGACCAGAAAAAGGCTTCCTGATGCTCAAGACGCGTGTCATCACGGCGTTGATCCTGCTGGCAATCCTGTTGCCGATCCTGTATTTCGACTATTTCCCGGCCTTTGCCATGGCCGCGCTGGTGTTTTTCGCCGCTGGCGCCTGGGAATGTTTCCGCCTCTTCAAGAGCCCGCGTCCGACCTTGTGGGCAGTGGTATGGACGCTGGTCTTCTGCGTGATCCTGTTCTTCAGCGGACTGCCCAGCGTGCGGCCGCTCTACGTGCTGTGCGTGCTGTTGTGGACGTTGCGGTTCGTACCGGCCCTGGGGCTGGGCCTGCCCAGGATCGAGGCATTCGGCAACCGCCTGCTCAATGCGACCTACATGCTGTCCATCCTGGGCTGCTTCGTGGCCATCGTCGATCTGTTCCAGCGTTCGCCGCTGTATCTGCTGTCGGTGATGGCGGTGGTCTGGGTGGCTGATATCGGCGCCTATTTCGCTGGCAAGGGTTTCGGTCGCCACAAGCTCGCGCCGACCATTTCTCCGGGCAAGTCCTGGGAAGGTGCCATCGGCGGCTGGCTGGCGGTGCTGGTGATTTCGGCGGCCGTGGCCATGTCCATGAGCGCGGGCGAGACCTTCCAGTATCACCTCTTCAATCGTTGGGGCTGGGCTGGCTTTGTCGGTGCCTTGAGCCTGATGGTGGTGGCCAGCGTGGTGGGTGACCTCTTCGAGTCCCAGCTCAAGCGGCGTGCCGGCATGAAGGACAGCAGCAATCTGCTGCCCGGTCACGGCGGCGTGCTCGACCGCATCGATGCGCTCATCCCGGTGCTGCCCTTGGCGGCGCTGGTCGACCTCTGGCTGGCGGCTGCCTGAGCCGCCGCTTTCCTTCTGGAAACTTCATGCAGTCCATCAGCATTCTCGGTTCCACCGGTTCCATCGGCGTGTCCACGCTGGATGTGGTCGCCCGTCACCCGGACCGTTACCGCGTCCATGCGCTGAGCGCGCATGCGCGCGTGGCCGAACTGGCCGAGCAATGTCAGCGTTTCCGCCCGCAAGTGGCCGTGGTCGGTTCGGCTGACGCGGCGGCCGAGCTGCAGCAGCGCTTGCGTGCTGCCGATCTGCAGATCGAAGTGGCCTACGGGCCGCAAGCCCTGTGCGATATCGCTGCCGCCGATGGTTGCGACATGGTCATGGCCGCCATCGTGGGCGCTGCCGGCCTGGCATCGACGCTGGCCGCCGCCCGTGCCGGCAAGAAGATATTGCTGGCCAACAAGGAAGCCCTGGTCATCTCCGGCCAGTTGCTGATGGACACGGTGGCTGCCCATGGTGCCAGTCTCCTGCCCATCGATAGCGAGCACAACGCCATTTTCCAGTGCCTGCCGGCGGACTACAGCCGTTCGATGCCGGCGCACGGCGTCGAGAAGATCCTGCTGACGGCCTCCGGCGGGCCTTTCCTGAACCGTGACGTCAGCACCCTGGACCAGGTGACGGTGGAAGAGGCGGTGGCGCATCCCAAGTGGGTGATGGGGCGCAAGATTTCGGTGGATTCGGCCACCATGATGAACAAGGGCCTGGAAGTGATCGAGGCGCACTGGCTTTTCGGTGCGCCGGCCGACAAGATCGAAGTGGTGATCCATCCCCAGAGCGTGATCCATTCCATGGTGTCCTACGCCGACGGCTCGGTGCTGGCGCAGTTGGGCAACCCCGATATGCGCACCCCGATCGCCAATGCGCTGGCGTATCCGGAGCGTATCGCCTCTGGCGTGGCGCCGCTGGACCTGGCGCAGATCGCGCAGCTCTCCTTCTCGGCGCCTGACTATCGGCGCTTTCCCTGCCTGAAACTGGCGTATGATGCCCTGCGAGCCGGCGGCACGCTGGCGGCGATCCTTAACGCCGCCAACGAGGTTGCCGTGCAAGCCTTCCTGGAGCGCCGTATCGGCTTCGGGAAGATCGCTCCCCTGATCCAAGAGGTCATGTCTGCCATCCCCAACCGCCAAGCCGACGACATTGCCGCCTTGCTGGAGCAGGACCGGCAGGCACGCACCCACGCCGAGGCCCTGATTTCACGATGACTCTGCTGCATACCCTGATCGCTTTCTTTGTCGCCCTGGGCAGCCTGGTGGTGGTGCACGAACTGGGCCATTACCTGGTCGCCCGCTGGTGCGGGGTCAAGGTACTACGTTTCTCGGTGGGTATGGGGCGGGTGATCTGGTCGCGGCGCTTCGGGCGTGATCAGACCGAGTGGGCGCTGTCGATCCTGCCGCTGGGCGGGTACGTCAAGATGCTCGATGCCCGCGAGCAACCACTGGAAGACATCCCCGAAGCCGACCTCAAGCGCGAATTCACCCGTCAGTCGGTATGGCGTCGCATTGCCATCGTGGCAGCCGGGCCGATGGCCAATTTCCTGCTGGCCATCCTGCTCTTTGCAGGGCTCTACATGCATGGCGTGCCCGAGCCGGTGCCTGTGTTGCGTGCCGCTGTCCAGCAAAGTGCTGCCTACCAGGCCGGACTGCGCGCCGGTGATCGCATCACCGCCATCAACGGTGCACCGGTGCAGATCTGGTCGGAGGTGCGCTGGAAGCTGATGCAACTGGTGCTGGAGAAGGCCGATGCCCGCGTGGATGTGGAGCGGCCCAATCCGAACGGCGGCGGCAAGCTGCTCAATAGCGTGACACTGCGTCTGGCCGACATCGACAGCAACGAGCTGGAAGGCGATTTCCTGGGTAAGCTGGGCCTGGCTCTGGCACGTCCACCGGCGGTGCTGGGCAAGATCATGGAGGGTCCGGCCAAGGCGGCCGGGCTGCAGAGCGGTGACCGCATCACCGCCATCGACGCAGTTCCGGTCCAGGATGGCCTGGCCTTTGTCGAAAAGGTTCGTGAATCGGCCGGCAAGCCATTGCTGCTGGAAGGCGTGCGTGGCGGCAACCGCTTCGAGGTGCGCGTGACCCCGGATGCGGTGGAAGAGGGCGACAGCGGCAAGCGTATCGGTCGCATCAAGGTGGAAGTGCCGTTGGCGCCCGAGATGGCCACCGTCAGCGATGGCCCCCTGACCGCCGTGGCCAAGGGTGCGCAGCGCACCTGGGATACCAGTGCGATGACCATCAAGATGATCGGCAAGATGATCATCGGCCAGGTCTCGCTGAAGAACATTACCGGCCCCATCACCATTGCCGACTATGCCGGACAGACTGCGCGAGTGGGTCTGGTCAGCTATCTGAGCTTCCTGGCCTTCATCAGTATCAGCCTCGGCGTGATGAATCTCTTGCCAATCCCGGTTTTAGATGGCGGTCATTTGCTGTATTATGCGCTGGAGATTTTGACAGGACGGCCCGTTTCCGAACGGTTTGGGGAAATCGCGCAGCGTGCCGGCCTGGGTTTACTGATGGCGCTGATGCTCGTGGCCGCATTCAACGATATCGTGCGACTGATGTTCCAAGGATGAATCCGGCCTGATGCCGGCCCCGGCGATACCAGCGGCGGGGCGGCGCGAAAGACCGGATTTTTTACATTTGCCGGCCAAGCCCGATGGCAGTTGTTAAGCAATTGGCAATGGATCTGGGATCCGTTTTCAATTCCTTACCAGCATCTTGTCAGGCAGTGTCACGGCGAAAAACTGTTGATGAACGATAGATGAAATTACACCCTGCGCAACATCCCATTCCGACCTTCTCCCGTCGCCTGATCGCCGCAGCCGCTTTTGCCCTGTGCTCCAGCCAGGCCATGGCGGTCACGCCCTTCGTGGTCAAGGATATCCGCGTCGAAGGCATCCAGCGTACCGAGGCCGGCACGGTCTTCAGCTACCTGCCGGTGCGCGTGGGCGACACGTTCAACGATGAAAAGGCCACTGCCGCCATCAAGGCGCTGTATGCCACCGGCTTCTTCCGCGATGTGCGCATCGAGGCCGAAGGCGACGTGCTGGTGGTGCAGGTGGTCGAGCGTCCGGCCATCGCCAGCGTCGATTTCTCCGGCATCAAGGAATTCGACAAGGAACAACTGACCAAGGCCCTGAAGGAAATTGGCGTGGCCGAGTCGCGCATCTTCGACCGCTCCCAGGTCGATCGTGCCGAGCAGGAACTGAAGCGCCAGTACCTGTCGCGCGGCCTGTACGGTGCCAAGGTGTCCACCACCGTGACCCCGGTCGAGCGCAATCGCGTGGCCATTACCTTCTCGGTGGATGAAGGCGAAGTCTCGCGCATCAAGCAAATCAATTTCGTCGGCAACAAGGTGTTCTCCGACAGCACCCTGCGTGACCAGATCAAGCTGACCACCCCGGGCTGGTTCACCTGGTACACCAAGGCCGACCAGTATTCCAAGGAAAAACTGCAGGGTGACATCGAAACCCTGCGTTCCTACTACCTGGATCGCGGCTACCTGGAAATGCAGGTCGAGTCGACCCAGGTGTCGATCACGCCCGACAAGAAAGACATCTACATCACGGTCAACGTCAAGGAAGGCGAGAAGTACACCGTCTCCGGCGTGAAGCTCGAAGGCGAGATGTTCGGCATGGAGCCGGAACTGTCCAAGCTGGTGCAGCTGAAGCCGGGTGATGTCTATTCCGGCGCCAAGCTCACCGACAGCACCAAGAAGATCGGCGAGCGCCTGGGCAATTTCGGTTATGCCTTCGCCAACGTCAATGCCAACCCCAATGTCGATCGCGAAAAGAAGGAAGTCGCCTTCACCATCATGGTCGACCCGGGCAAGCGCGTCTACGTGCGCCACGTCAACATCGCCGGCAACACCAAGACTCGCGATGAAGTGATCCGTCGCGAATTCCGCCAGTTCGAGGATTCCTGGTATGACGGCGAGAAGATCAAGCTCTCGCGCGATCGCGTGGACCGTCTGGGCTACTTCAAGGAAGTGACCGTCGATACGCCGGAAGTGGCGGGCACCACCGACCAGGTGGACGTGAACATGAAGGTCGAGGAAAAGCCGACCGGCAACATCATGGTCGGCGCCGGCTTCTCGCAATCCGACAAGCTCAGCCTGACGGGCTCGATCTCGCAGGAAAACGCCTTCGGCAGCGGCAATACCGTGGGCATCGACATCAACACCAGCTCGCGCTACCGCACGATCTCGCTGTCGACCACCAACCCGTATTTCACCGATGACGGCATCAGCCGCACCTATGAAATCTACTTGCGCACGATCCGTCCCTCGGTCTACACGACGGGTGATTATCGCGTCAAGACGCTGGGCGGCAGCATCAAGTTCGGCGTGCCGTTCTCGGAACTGGATCGCGTCTTCTTCGGTATCGGCCTGGAAAACACCAACGTCAGCACCGACAGCACCAGCCCCTCGCTGTACCGCCAGTATGTGCGCGACTTCGGCGGCGCCGGCTCGGCAGGTTGCGATGTGACCGACGTCTCCTCGGGGGCAACGTGCGGTATCGGCAGTGCCCGTACCACCAGCATCCCGCTGACCGTGGCGTGGCAGCGTGACGGCCGTGACTCGGCCCTGGTTCCGACGTCCGGCCGCTATCAGCGTGCCAACCTGGAAGTCTCGTACCTTGGTACCCTGAAGTACTACCGTGCCAGCTACCAGCACCAGTACTTCCAGCCCTTCTTCAGCAAGGCCGTTACCCTGGCCCTGAACGGTGAAGTCGATTACGGCCGCGGCATCGGCAGCAAGCCCTATCCGGTGTTCAAGAACTACTATGCCGGCGGTATCGGCACCGTGCGCGGCTATGAGGCTTCGTCGCTGGGTAGCCTCAAGGACCAGTATGGCGACTCCATGGGTGGCGCATCGCGTCTGTACGGCAACGTGGAGTTACAATTCCCGTTCCCGGGGTCCGGCCAGGATCGTACGCTGCGCTGGTTCACCTTCTTTGACGGCGGCAACGTCTTCGCCGATGGCGAAAACATCAAGGTCAACGACCTGCGCTATTCGGCCGGCGTGGGTATCAGCTGGGTGTCGCCAATCGGTCCTCTGAAGCTCAGCTTCGGTAAGCCATTGAACCTGAAGACGGGTGACAAGTCTCAAACCTTCCAGTTCCAACTGGGTACCGGCTTCTAAAGCAGTCATCATTGATTCGTAATACGGAGAGTAATCTTGAAGTTCATGACCAAATCGTTCCTGTCCCTGCAGACCATCGTGATGGCTGCCTGCCTGTTGAGCTTTGCCCCTGCGCATGCGCAGGAAAGCTCGAAAATCGCCTTCGTCAGCACCGAGCGCATCTTCCGTGAAGCGGCCCCGGCCAAGGCTGCCCAATCCAAGCTGGAAGCCGAATTCGCCAAGCGTGATCGTGAGCTGCAAGACATGGCTGCCCGTCTGAAGGCCCAGTCCGACAAGCTGGACAAGGACGCCGCCGTGCTGTCCGATTCCGACCGCGCCAAGCGTCAGCGTGACCTGTCCGACCTGGACAAGGAATTCCAGCGCAAGCAGCGCGAGTTCCGTGAAGACCTGAACCAGCGCCGCAATGAAGAACTGGCCGTGGTGCTGGAACGCACCAACAAGGTGATCCGCCAGATCGCCGAAGCCGAGAAGTACGACATCGTGTTCCAGGAAGCCGTCTACGCCAGCAAGCGTATCGACATCACCGACAAGGTGCTCAAGGAACTGGCCAAGTAATTGCATGACCGCCGTGCGGGCGCGGGGCAGCAACGCCCTGGCGCCCGCATGTCGCTTCAGGGGCCGCCATGCAGGCGGCTTTCGTTTTATCGTAATTCCAGGCAACGCCTATCATTCGGAAAGCCAAGATGAGTATTCGACTGGAGCAATTGGTCGAGCGCTTGGGCGGGCAGTTGAAGGGTGATGCGAACATCGCAGTCCAGGGCATCGCGCCGCTGGATGCCGCAGGTTCCAGCCACATCACCTTCCTCTCCAATCCCAAATTCCGCGCACAAGCCGACCAGACCCAGGCAGCGGCGCTGATCCTGTCCGAGGCCGATGACGTCCAGGTACAGGGCTATGCCGGCGCCCGCATCGTCACCCGCAATCCTTACGCCTATTTCGCCCGTGCCGCGCAGATCTTCCAGGCCCTGGCCGAGGCGGTACCGCCAGCCGGCATCCATCCCAGTGCCGTGGTCGACCCCGCTGCCAGCGTGGCACCGGATGCCGTGATCGGTCCGCTGGTGGTGATCGAAGCCGGTGCCGTCATCGGCGCGCGTGCCCGCATCGATGCCGGCAGTTTCATCGGTCACCATGCCAGTGTGGGCGAGGATACCCATTTCCACGCCCGTGCCACGTTGCATTACGCCTGCGAAATCGGCGCCCGTGGCATCGTCCATTCCGGCGCCGTGATTGGCGCAGACGGCTTCGGTTTCGCCAACGAGGCCGGCCAGTGGATCAAGATTCCCCAGGTGGGCCGCGTGATGATCGGCGACGACGTTGAAATCGGTGCCAATACCACCATCGACCGTGGCGCGCTGGCCGATACCGTGATCGAGGAGGGCGTCAAGCTCGACAACCAAATCCAGATAGCCCACAACTGCCACATCGGTGCCCATACCGCCATTGCCGCCTGCGCCGGCATCGCCGGCAGCGCCCGCATCGGCAAGTATTGTTCCATCGGTGGCGCGGCCATGATCCATGGTCACATCACCATCGTGGACAAGGTCCATGTCTCGGCTGGCACCTTGGCCCTGCGTTCCATTCTGGCGCCAGGCCAGTACACCGGTTTCTATCCCATCACGGAACACCGCGACTGGGAAAAATCGGCGGCATTAGTGCGCAATCTGGGCACGATGCGTGAGAAAATCCGGGCGTTGGAAAAATCGCTCAAAACGTTGACACAAGAACAAGCGGGCCAAGCCCCGCTTTCAGAGAATCAAGAAGAGAATGAATAGCCTCGACATCAATCAAATCAAACAGTACCTGCCGCACCGTTACCCGATGCTGCTGGTCGATCGCGTGCTGAACTGGGAGAGCGGCAAGACCATCACCGCGATCAAGAACGTGACCGTGAATGAAGAATTCTTCAACGGCCACTTCCCGCACAAGCCGGTGATGCCGGGCGTGCTGATGATCGAGGCGCTGGCCCAGACCGCCGCGCTGCTGTCCTTCCTGACCGAAGGCCGCAAGCCTGACGAAAACACCGTGGTCTATTTCGTGGGCATCGACAATGCGCGCTTCAAGCGTCCGGTGGAGCCGGGCGACCAGTTGAAGATGGAAGTCGAGATCACCCGTCGCGCCCGTGGCATCTGGAAGTACCGCGCCGTGGCCACCGTCGATGGCCAGGTGGCAGTCGAAGGCGACCTCATGTGCACCATGCGCAGCGCCGCCGACGCCAGCCAGAGCGCCTGACCCGGCCGGCCTGACGGCAGGCTGCAAGGTAGGCCCGGCGGCGATCGGCAAGGTCGCGCCGGGCCTGATTCATTGTGCATGTTGCAATTTGGCAATGTGCGCATCCAGCGAACCCAAGCGAAGCACAGGATATGTCCAAGATCCATCCAAGCGCAGTGATTGCCCCCGGAGCCCAGATCGATGAATCGGTCGAGATCGGCGCCTATGCCGTCATCGGCCCTGATGTGCGCATCGGTGCAGGCACCCGCATCGGTCCGCATGTGGTCATCGAAGGCCACACCCGCATCGGCCGCGACAACGAGATTTTCCAGTTCGCCTCCATCGGCGCGGCGCCCCAGGACAAGAAGTACGCCGGCGAGCCGACCACCGTCGAGATCGGTGACCGCAACACCATCCGCGAATTCGTCACCTTCAACCGTGGCACCGTCCAGGATGCCGGCGCCACCCGCATCGGCAATGACAACTGGATCATGGCCTACGTCCACCTGGCCCACGATTGCCAGCTGGGCAACAACATCATCCTGGCCAACAATGCCACGCTGGCCGGTCACGTTCACCTGGGCGATTACGTCTTCCTGGGTGGGTTCACCACCGTGCACCAGTTCTGCCACATCGGCGCGCATGCCATGACCGCCTTCACCGCGGCGGTGAGCCAGGACGTGCCGCCCTTCGTGACGGCCGCCGGCAACCGTGCGGTCCCGGCCGGCATCAATAGCGAAGGCCTCAAGCGTCGGGGCTTCAGCAGCGAGCAGATCATGGAGATCAAGCGCGCCTACAAGCTGATCTACCGCGCCAACCTGCCGCTGGAGCAGGCCAAGCAGGAGCTGGCACAGATGGAAGCCAAGTCTGCCGATTCGGCCCAGTACATCCGCATGTTGCGCGAGTTCATCGAGGCTTCGGCCCGTGGCATCATCCGCTGACATCACGCGGCGCCAGTCGATTGCACTGGTGGCCGGCGAGAGTTCAGGCGACCTGCTCGGCAGCCGGCTGCTGGCGGGCGTGCGCGAACGCCTGCCGCAGGCACGCCTGCACGGCATCGGCGGCGAGCATATGGCCGCACAAGGTTTCACCAGCCACTGGCCGATGGACAAGCTGACCGTGCGCGGCCTGTTCGAAGTGATTCCGCGCTATCGCGAGATCAAGGGCATCCAGGACGCGCTGCGCGACAAGCTGCTGGCCGACCGGCCGGACGCCTTCGTCGGCGTCGATTACCCGGGGTTCAACCTGGGGCTGGAGGAGCAGCTCAAGAAGGCCGGCATCCCGACCATCCATTTCATTGGCCCGCAGATCTGGGCCTGGCGAGGCTGGCGCATCAAGAAGATCCAGCGTGCGGTATCGCACATGCTGGTCATCTTCCCTTTCGAGGAAAGCATCTACCGCAAGGCTGGCGTTCCGGTGACCTATGTCGGCCATCCCCTGGCTGAGGTGATTCCGCTGCAACCGGATACCGCAGGCGCCCGCCAGCGCCTGGGTCTGACCGGACCGGGGCGGGTGGTGGCCATCCTGCCGGGCAGCCGCATGAGCGAGCTCAAGCAGAACGGTGAAGGCTTCCTGGCGGCGGCGCGCCTGCTCAGGCAGCGTGACGGACAATTGCAGTTCGTCACGCCCATGGCCGGCGATCACCAGATGGCATTCTTCCAGGAACAGATTCGCCAGGGTGGCTACGAAGACCTGGAAATCCAGGTCATCCGCGGCCAGTCGCACAGCGCCATGGAGGCCTCGGATGCGGTGCTGGTGGCCTCCGGTACGGCCTCGCTGGAAGTGGCGCTGTACAAGAAGCCGATGGTGATCTCCTACAAGGTCAACTGGGCCTCGTACCAGATCATGCGTCACATGGCCTACCAGCCCTGGGTGGGCCTGCCCAATATCCTGGCCCGGGACTTCCTGGTGCCGGAGCTGCTGCAGCACCAGGCGACCCCGACCGCACTGGCCGATGCCATGTGGCACCAGTTGGAAGACCACGCCCACCAGCAGCGCCTGCTGCGGCGCTTTGCCGACATGCACCACGCACTGCTGCGCGATACCAGTCGCGAGAGCGCCAATGCCGTGTGCGAGGTCATCGGCGCCCGTCGTCGCTGACTCTGGACAGCGACGCTTCGTTATCAAGTTTTGAAGAAGGAAAATTCCATGCCCAAGCTGGCGCCGCAGACAATGGCATTGTTCGACGACCACACCGGAGAGATCATCTGCGGCGTTGACGAGGCGGGTCGTGGGCCGCTGGCCGGTCCGGTGTTCGCGGCCGCCGTGATCCTCGACCCGGCGCGCCCGGTCAAGGGCCTGCGCGACTCCAAGAAACTCAGCGAAGCGGCCCGCGATGGCCTGGCGCTGGAGATCAAGGAGTGCGCGCTGGCCTGGTCCATTGCCTCCTGCAGCGAGCAGGAAATCGACGAGATCAACATCCTGCAAGCCAGCATGCTGGCCATGCGGCGCGCGGTGGAAGCGCTCTCCACCTTGCCTACGCTGGCGTTGATCGACGGCAATCGCTGCCCGGTGATGAGTATCCGCTCCGAGGCCATCATCAAGGGTGACGACAAGGTGCCCGCGATCTCGGCTGCCTCCATCCTGGCCAAGACCGCGCGCGACGCCGCGCTGATGGTCTTGCACGCGTCCTACCCGCATTACGGCTTTGATCGCCACAAGGGCTATCCGACCCCCTTGCATCTGGAGATGCTGCGCCTGCACGGTGTGTCGCCCGTGCATCGCCGCTCCTACGCCCCGGTCAAGGCCCTGCTGTCG
This sequence comes from Herbaspirillum sp. AP02, assembly GCF_015767275.1. Classification (GTDB taxonomy): domain Bacteria; phylum Pseudomonadota; class Gammaproteobacteria; order Burkholderiales; family Burkholderiaceae_D; genus Herbaspirillum. Next base: position 518,485 of record NZ_JADWMY010000001.1, on the reverse strand, counting down.
GGCCAGGCCGTGTCAGGCCAGGCCGTCATGGTGGCGTGAGGAGGGCGCATGAAACTGATCAGTTCCAGGGACAATCCGCTCTTCAAGGACTTGAAGCAACTGGCCTCCAGCAGTCAGGCCCGCCGCCGCGCCGGCCAGAGCCTGCTGGACGGCGTGCACCTGGCCCAGGCCTGGCTGCAGTATCGTGGTGCGCCACAGCTCTGCGTGGTGGCAGAGGGTGCCCAGTACCATTCCGAAGTGGCGCCCATCCTGGCCCGTAGTGAAGCGCTGGGCGCCCAATGCCTGGTGCTGGCCGACAAGCTCTATGACGCCATCAGCACCGTCGAAAACGGCGTCGGGCTGCTCTTGCTGGTGCCCACCCCGCAGGCAATCGCGCCCCAGTTGCTGCAGGATTCGGCGGTATTGCTGGATGGTCTCCAGGACCCGGGCAACCTCGGTTCCATCCTGCGCAGTGCAGCCGCGGCCGGGGTGACCCAGGTATTCTGTTCTCCCGGCACGGCCGCCGCCTGGTCGCCCAAGGTCTTGCGCGCTGGCATGGGGGCGCATTTCGTGCTGGATATCTTCGAGAACGTGGACCTGGTCGCGTTGTGCGCGGCCAGCCGCATTCCGTTGCTGGCCACCAGCTCGCACGCGGCACAGACCATCTACGATTGCGACCTCTCCGGTCCCGTGGCCTGGCTGCTGGGGCATGAAGGGCAGGGCGTGTCGCCGGCCTTGCAGGAGGCTGCTACGCACGAAGTGGTGATCCCGCATCTGGGCCAGATGGAGTCGCTCAACGTGGCCGCTGCGGCGGCGGTCTGTCTGTTCGAACAGTTGCGCCAGCGCACGGTCGGGCGCTGAGCGGGGCCACCATGGCGGCCGAGACGGCATTTCCTCCCCCCGACCTGGACGCGCTGGCTGCCTACTTCCTTGGGCAATGGCAGTTCAGCCGGACTATCTGGGAAGGCAGCGAGACGCCGCAGGCTACGGCCGTCGGCGAGTTCGATTTCACCTCGGGCGGGCTGCCCGGTCAGGTGATCTACCGTGAGCGCGGCCAGCTGCGCATGTTGCTGGGGGCACTGGGCCGCCCCATCCTGTTTTCCCGTCTCTTCGATTATCGCTTTGGCGGCGACCGGCTGGAGGTGCTGTTCGCCGACGGTGAGCGCATCGGCCAGCCGTACCAGGCCTATGTGCTGCGCGACAAGATGCTGGCTCCGGCCGCCGATCATATCTGCGGCCCGGATTGCTACAACGCCGCCTACACCCTCGATACTGAAGATTCCTTCACCATGGAAACCTTCATCAGCGGACCCAAAAAACGCACCCGCGTGCTGACCCAGGCCCGTCGCTGCGGGCCTGGGGTTGGGCCCGAGCTCAGCGTGTCTCCAGCTTGATTTCCTGCAGGATGGTGGCCGCGATTTCCTCGATGGACTTGGTGGTGGAGGACATCCAGCGGATGCCTTCGCGCCGCATCATCTTTTCGGCCTCATTGATTTCATAGCGGCAATTTTCCAGCGCTGCATACTTGCTGCCGGGACGGCGCTCATTACGGACCTCCGAGAGCCGTTCGGGAGCGATGGTCAGGCCGAAGATCTTCTTCTTGTGCATGACCAGGCCGCTGGGCAGCTTTTCGCGTTCGAAGTCTTCCGGAATCAAGGGGTAGTTGGCGCACTTGATGCCGAACTGCATGGCCAGGTACAGGCTGGTTGGAGTCTTGCCGGAGCGCGAGACGCCCACCAGGATCACGTCGGCTTCCGAGAGGTTCTTGTTGGACTGGCCGTCATCATGTGCCAGCGAGAAATTGATGGCCTCGATGCGATTGCGGTATTCCTCGGAATCGGTGGTGTTGTGGCTGCGGCCGATGGTGTGCGTGGATTTCATCTCCAGCTCCTGCTCCAGCGGCTCCACGAAGGTCTGGAACAGGTCCATGTGCATGGCCTTGGCGCGGCGGATCACCGAGGACAGCTCCGACTTGACCAGGGTGGAAAAGACGATCGGCAGCTTGCCGTCGACCTGATAGGCCTCATTGATCTTGCGGGTGGCGTCGTGGGCCTTGTCCAGGGTGTCGATGAAGGGCAGGCGGATCTGCTTGAAGCGCAACTCGAACTGGCTCAGCACCGAATGCCCGAAGGTTTCTGCGGTGATCCCGGTGCCGTCGGAGACGAAGAAAACGGTACGGTTGGCGGCCAGGACGGGAGAGGGGTGCGGGATCGGCATGGGGTCGAGCATGGTCTGATTATCTTGTCTTTTGGAAAATTGAAAAAAAGTTTGGTGCTACGAACAAAATCGATTTCACGCGGTACAATGCCTAGCAATAATTCGAGAAGCCCATCCTGATGACCGTCATTCGCCTGCGCAATTTGACCGAGTTCCTGATGATGTTTGCCTTGTCAAACGTCCTCGGTACCTGCGCGCGTCTGCTCATGTCCCCGGGCTCATCCTCGACACCGCACCTGCTGCCGCAACCGTCGCAGAATAACAAAAATAATCCGACCCATGCCGCGCCCGCGAAGATTTCTTATCATCAAGCTAGGGGTAGTCATGTCCAACGCAGCAAACACCCAGGGGGCGGTATACGTAGCCTCCTTTGAAACTCTTCGCATGACGGACGTCGAGTCCGTCGGTGGCAAAAACGCATCGCTGGGGGAAATGATTTCCCAGCTGGCCGGCGCAGGTGTACGCGTGCCGGGCGGTTTTGCCACAACTGCGCAAGCTTTCCGCGATTTCCTGGAGCATAGTGCAGACGGTGGCCCGACCCTGGCCGCCCGTATCGCTACGCGCCTCGAAGGTCTGGATATCGATGACGTGCGTTCGCTGGCCCAGGCCGGCGCCGAAATCCGTCAATGGATCGTCGAAACCCCGTTCCAGCCGTGCCTGGATCAGGAGATCCGCGCCTTCTACGACAAGCTGGTGGCCGATTCGACCGCCGAGATGTCGTTTGCCGTGCGTTCGTCCGCGACCGCCGAAGACCTGCCTGACGCGTCCTTCGCCGGTCAGCAGGAGACCTTCCTGAACGTGGTCGGCATCGACAACGTTCTGGAGGCGATGAAACACGTCTTCGCCTCGCTCTACAACGACCGCGCCATCTCGTATCGCGTCCACAAGGGTTTCACTCACGCCGAAGTGGCGCTGTCGGCCGGCGTGCAACGCATGGTCCGCTCCGACGTCGGCGCGGCCGGCGTGATGTTCACCATCGACACCGAATCGGGCTTCAAGGATGTGGTCTTCATCACTTCCAGCTATGGCCTGGGTGAGACCGTGGTGCAGGGCGCGGTCAACCCGGACGAATACTACGTCCACAAGCCCATGCTGGAACTGGGCAAGCAGCCGGTGATCCGCCGCAACCTGGGTTCCAAGCTGATCAAGATGGAATTCACCGGTGAAGCCAAGGCCGGCCGCTCGGTCAAGACCGTGGACGTGCCGGTGGAACTGCGCAACCGCTATTCCCTGACCGACGCCGAAGTGGTGGAACTGGCCAAGTACGCCACCATCATCGAGAAGCACTACCAGCGTCCGATGGACATCGAATGGGGCAAGGATGGTCGTGACGGCAAGCTGTACATCCTGCAGGCTCGTCCGGAAACCGTGAAGTCGCAGCAGAAGGCCACCGACGCGCAGCAGCGCTTCAAACTCAAGAGCTCCGGCACCGTGCTGGCCACCGGTCGCGCCATCGGCCAGAAGATCGGCGCCGGTCCGGTGCGCGTCATCAGCGATCCGGCTGAAATGGAACGTGTGCAGCCCGGCGACGTGCTGGTGGCCGACATGACCGATCCCAACTGGGAACCGGTGATGAAGCGTGCCTCGGCCATCGTCACCAACCGTGGCGGCCGTACCTGCCACGCCGCCATCATCGCCCGTGAACTGGGCGTGCCGGCGGTGGTCGGTTGTGGCGATGCCACCGACATATTGAAGGATGGCACCCTGGTCACCGTCTCCTGCGCCGAAGGCGACGAAGGCAAGATCTACGACGGCCTGCTGGAAACCGAAGTGACCGAAGTGGCCCGTGGTGAACTGCCGCCGATCCCGCTGAAGGTGATGATGAACGTGGGTAACCCGCAGCTGGCCTTCGACTTCCAGTCGATCCCCAACGGCGGTGTGGGCCTGGCGCGTCTGGAATTCATCATCAACAACAACATCGGTGTCCACCCCAAGGCAATCCTGGAATACCCGAACATCGACGCCGACCTGAAGAAGGCGGTGGAATCGGTGGCCCGTGGCCACGCCTCGCCCAAGGCCTTCTACGTGGACAAGCTGGCCGAAGGCATCGCCACCATCGCTGCGGCCTTCTGGCCCAAGCCGGTGATCGTGCGCCTGTCGGACTTCAAGTCCAACGAGTACAAGAAGCTGATCGGCGGTTCGCGCTACGAGCCGGACGAGGAAAACCCGATGCTGGGCTTCCGCGGTGCCGCCCGCTACCTGGCGCATGACTTCGCCGAAGCCTTCCAGATGGAGTGCCAGGCCATGAAGCGCGTACGCGAAGACATGGGCCTGACCAACGTCGAGGTGATGGTGCCCTTCGTGCGTACCCTGGGCCAGGCCGAGAAGGTCATCGGCCTCTTGGGCAAGTACGGTCTGAAGCGCGGCGAGAACGGCCTGCGCGTCATCATGATGTGCGAAGTGCCGTCCAACGCCATCCTGGCCGAGCAGTTCCTGGAACACTTCGACGGCTTCTCCATCGGTTCCAACGACCTGACCCAGCTGACCCTTGGCCTGGACCGCGATTCCGGTATGGAATTGCTGGCAGCCGACTTCGACGAACGCGATCCGGCGGTGCAGGCCTTGCTGTCCAAGGTCATCGCTACCTGCCGCGAGAAGGGCAAGTACGTTGGCATCTGCGGCCAGGGTCCCTCGGACCATCCGGACTTCGCCGAATGGCTGATGGAGCAGGGCATCGAGTCCATCTCGCTGAACCCGGATACCGTCATCGACACCTGGCAGCATCTGGCCAAGAAGTGATGATGAAGTAAGCATCACTGACCAACACTGACGTCGATCGTCGAAAGAAGTGAAAGGCGCGGACAGAAATGTCCGCGCCTTTGTTTTTGTGTTCTCAAGCTGCGGTAGACTGGGCGCGTTTTCTGTTTTTTGACGGGGAGGGGTAATGAGCGACTGGGCGATCTGGTGGGGGCTGGCAGGCGGGCTGCTGGCTGCAGAACTGTTCACCGGGACCTTCTATCTGCTGATGATTGCGCTGGGCCTGCTGGCCGGTGGCGTCGCAGCGTGGGTTGGCGTGCAACTCGAGTGGCAACTGCTGGTGGCCGCAGTCGTGGGCGTGGCAGCCGTCCTCGGTCTGCGCCGCAGCCGCTACGGCCGCCTGCGCCAGGGCAATGCCAACGACGATCCCAACCTGCTGCTCGATATCGGCCAGAGCATCGAGGTGCCGGCCTGGCAGACGCAGGGTAGCCAGTACATCGCCCGGGTCCCGTACCGGGGGGCGCAGTGGGATGTTGAACTGCTGCCCGGTCACCATGCCATGCCCGGTCCCTACGTCATCCGAGAAATACGCGGTAGCCGCCTGCTGGTGGCGCCGCGCTGATCCATTCCCCCCTCAAGTTCCAAGGAGAGTTCCATGCTGGGCAGCGTCACTCTGGTCATTTTCTTCCTCGCCATCGTCTTCGTCGTGCAGACGGTCAAGGTGGTTCCGCAACAGCACGCCTGGGTGGTGGAGCGCCTGGGCAAGTACCACGCCACGCTGGCACCGGGTCTCAATATCGTCGTCCCTTTCATCGATCGCGTGGCCTACAAGCACATCCTCAAGGAAATCCCGCTGGACGTGCCGCCGCAGGTCTGCATCACCCGCGACAATACGCAACTGCAGGTTGACGGCATCCTGTACTTCCAGATCACAGATCCCATGCGCGCTTCCTATGGTTCGTCCAACTACATCGCTGCCATCACCCAACTGGCGCAGACCACGCTGCGCTCGGTGATCGGCAAGATGGAACTGGACAAGACCTTCGAAGAGCGCGATCACATCAACACCGCCATCGTCAGCGCCATCGACGAATCGGCCGAGAACTGGGGCGTGAAGGTGCTGCGCTATGAAATCAAGGACCTGACTCCGCCCAAGGAAATCCTCCACGCCATGCAGGCGCAGATCACCGCCGAGCGTGAAAAGCGCGCCCTGATCGCCGCCTCCGAAGGGCGCAAGCAGGAACAGATCAACATCGCCACCGGTGAACGCGAAGCCGCCATCGCCCGTTCCGAGGGTGAGAAGCAGGCCTCGATCAATCGTGCCGAAGGTCAGGCTGCCGCCATTCTGGCCATCGCCGAGGCCAGTGCCGAGGCGATTCGCAAGACCGCCGCGGCAATCCAGCAACCGGGTGGTTCGGATGCCGTCAACCTGAAGGTGGCGGAGCAGTATGTGGATGCCTTCGGCAAGCTGGCCAAGACCAACAACTCCATCATCGTGCCGGCCAACCTGTCCGATATGAGCGGCCTGATTGCCTCGGCATTGCAAGTGGTGAAGCAACAGAAATAGACCATGAACTCCGTTTTTTCTCGTATCGCCCCGCATCGACGAGCCCTGTTCGTGCTGACGGCCGTCGTGTTGTCATCCGCTTGCGTCGCCCACGCGCAGCAAGCGGATGATGCGCTGGCCACGCGTGTGGATGCCCGGATGGAGCAGATCCTCGCCCAATATCCCGTTCCCGGGGCCAGCATCGCCATCGCTTACCAGGGAAGGATGGTGTATCAACGCGGCTACGGCATGGCTGTTGTCGAGACCAATACCCCCGTCACACCGCTGACGCGTTTTCGTATCGGCAGCATTTCCAAGGCGGTGACGGCGGTGGCGGTGCTGAGACTGTTCCAGAACGAGTTGCCGCAGGTGCTGGAGCGCCCGGTCTTCGGGCCGGGCGGTTTGCTACCGGATGCGGCCTACCCGGACTTCGCGCAGCCGCTGGACCCGCGCGTACTGAAGATCACGCTGCGCCAGCTGTTGCAGCACACCAGTGGCTGGGGAGGCAGCGACTACGATCCGCAATACGATCTGGCCAATATCGCCCGTGCACGCCAGGTTCCGGCCCCGGCGTCAGCGCGCGACGTGATCGCCTATGTGCTCAAGCAGCGTCTGCTGGATGCTGCACCGGGCAGTGAATTCTTCTACAGTAATTTCGCCTACAACGTGCTAGGTCGCATCATCGAGCACAAGACCGGGCTGCCCTATGAGCAAGCCGTGCAGGCATTGGTGTTCACCCCTGCCGGGATAGCCGATGCGGTGATCGCCGGGGATCGCCGCAACGAGCGCGCTGCCAGCGAGGCCGGCTATTACGATGATCCACGCTGGCCTGCCGTGGCCGATCGTGACGGCAGCGCGGTGACCGGTCCGGAGTCCTATTCCGCCTACCATTTCCGGAGCATGGACGCCACCGCCGGCTGGGTGAGCACGGCGGCCGATCTGGTGCGCTTTGTCGATGCCGTACAGGGACGCGGGAGTAGCGCATTGCTCACACCCCAGACGCTGGCACTGATGAAGCAGCGCGACGCCACCCTGGCAGAAAACAATTATGGGCTGGGCTGGGTGGTGACCCGCACCAACGGCATGGAAATCCTTTCCCACAGTGGCGCTCTCACCACCGGCAGCTACGCCTATCTGCAGTCGCGTGCCGATGGCTGGTCGTGGGCGGTGCTGATGAACCGCTTGCCGATTCCCTATCCGGCCGAGCAGGGGGCGCGGGAATTGCAGGCCTTCCAGGTCGCGGTGCAGCGCGGACTGATGAGTACCATTGTCAACCCGGAACCACAGGCGGCTTCACGCTAGGATGCCGCCCGCTGCCTGCAGCCGATCTGACCAGCCCCACGGGCGGCCATCAGCCACCCGTCATCAGGCCTCTACGGTGTCGCCCCGGGCCGGTTCATCGGCCATGAAGGGCAGGGTGATATCCACCCGCAGGCCGCCATCGGGCCGATTGGCGGCACGGATGACACCGTGATGCGCTTCCACGATACGTCGGGCAATCGATAGTCCCAGGCCGTGACCGGCGCTGTTGCTCTTGGTGCGACTGCTGCGGAAGAACAGTTCGAAGATGCTGTTCATCTCGTCCTCCGGCACACCGGGCCCACGGTCGAGAATGGACAGATGCAGCAGCTTGCCGACCTCATCGATCTCGGCGAGGAACTGCACCGCAGTTGACGGTGCGGTGTGCTTGATGGCATTGCGTAGCACGTTCTCGAGGGCGCGATAGAGCAGCTCAGGATTGCCCTGGACCTGGACCCGGCAGGCGATCTGGCTTTCTACCTTCTTGCCCAGGGTCTCGGCCTCGAAATTGGCGTCGTTGATCATGTCCCCCAGCATGGGCTGGATCGCAATGGCTTCTTCCATCGAACCCGGGACATTGGCCTCCAGCCGCGACAGCGTCAGCAGTTCACCCACCAGCTTGTCCATGCGCACGCTTTCCCGCTCGATGCGTTCCAGGGTCAGCTCCAGCTTGTCCCGGTCCTGCACCCGCGCCAGGCCGATGGCCATCTGCAGGCGCGCAATCGGCGAACGCAACTCATGCGAGACGTCATGCAGCAGGCGCCGCTGGCTTTCCATCAGCGTGCGCAGCTTGGCGGTCATGGCGTCGAAATCGCGGCCCAGGTCGGCCAGTTCATCATTGCGCGCGCTCATCACCGGCTCCAGCTCCAGATCCAGATTGCCATTGGCGGCCTGGTTGAACGCGTTCTTGAGATGGCGAATCGGATGCGAGAAATACCAGGCCAGCAACAGGGCAAAGACCAGGCTGGCCACCAGCGCTACGGCCAACGGCATGGTCGGGAAGAACAGCGGCTTGGGGCCGCGCTCCTTCATGTAGCGCGGCTCGCGACCGGGCATGCCGCCGGGGCCGGGGCCGGGAGGTGGCGCGAACTCATCGCTGGGCGCCGGGATGAACATCAGGTAGCTATGGCCATTGGTGGCCTTGACCAGTTCCACCACGCGTCGCTCGCGCTCGGTCGTCAACAGGTGGCGCGCCTCTTCCACCAGCCTGGGCGGCACTTCGCGCCCCATCAGATCCTTGTTCTCTTCATCCACCGCATACAACTGCAGACGATGCGGGCGCCCTTCGTTGATCAGGCTGCGTAAGGCTTCCGGCCCGCCGAACTGCAGCGTGGCAGCGGCCGAGCGGATCATGAACGAAGCCGGTGGACTGAGGTCGATTTCCGAGTTGCGGTTGCTGCGTTCCAGGTTTTCTATCCAGAACAGCACGCCCACGCCGAAGGTGGCGGTAATCTGGGCGATCGCAATGAAAAAGAAGAACTTCCAGAATAACCGGCCCACTTTATTCCTTGATGAACTGGTAGCCGAGGCGATAGACGGTCTGGATGCAGCTCTTGTCGCTGCCCAGGGCGGCGATCTTCTGGCGGATGCTGGAGAGGTGGACGTCGATGTTGCGGTCGAAGCGTGCCAGCGGTCGGCCCAGTCCCTGTTCCGACAGGGTCTGCTTGCTGACCGGTTTGCCGGCATTGCGGGCCAGCACTTCCAGCAGATTGAATTCGCTGCTGGTCAACTCCAGCGGCCGGCTGTTCCAGGTGGCACGACGCTGTTCCGGCCACATCGACAGCGCACCCACGGCCAGCGGCGAGTAGGGCGCCTGTTCGCTGCTCTCGGCAGAAGCGCGGCGCAGGATGGCGCGGATGCGGGCAGCGATCTCGCGTGGCGTGCAGGGCTTGGGGACGTAGTCGTCGGCGCCCAGTTCCAGGCCGATGATGCGGTCGGTATCATCGCCCTTGGCGGTCAGCATCACTACCGGCATGCTGCTCTTGGCGCGGATGCGGCGCAGGGTATCGACGCCGTTCAGACGCGGCATCATCACATCAAGCACCGCGATGGCGTACTGACCGGTGAGCGCCTCGGCGGCACCGGCTTCGCCATCGTAGGCGACGTTGACTTCGAATTTTTCCTGCTCCAGGTATTCCTTGAGCATATCGACGAGTTCCACGTCATCGTCGATCAAAAGCACTTTAGACATCGCTGCATTCCATTCTCGAATTGCCCTGCCTCCAGGCCGCAGGGCGTCGGCAGCCCGTAATATGCCGTAAAAGGTTTTGCAGGAGTGTTTCTGGCCGTCTTTACAATTGCATCTTTACATTCATTTACCGCGCTGCACTGAACCTTGGAGCGAGGGTGTTGCACCTTTCCTTTCATCACCGATTTTTCATCGATCCGCTCTGAGGCCGCGCCAGGCTTGACTCGCAGCAATCTCCGGTAGTGCGCTTCCTGACAGAACTTTACTCCGCTTTACGCTTCAGGGTTCAACTTAACACTACTTGATGACCGATACTATTGACACTGATAAGGGAGCGATGCAAGGGGCGTCGCGCACAATAAAAGGAGCGTGTCATGGCAATCAGCAGCGTTGGTTCCAGCAATTTCAGCCTGTCCGATCTTTCTGCGCTAAGCGGGACGAGCGGCTTTTCCACCAGCGCCAGCCAGCGCATGGATGCGCCGCCGCCGCCACCTCCGCCGCGTGGCGACAAGGGGGGCGGCCTGATCGGGGCACTCAAGGATATTCTCGCCTCGCTGGGCGTGGAGCTCGATGCGACCGCCAGCAGCGCCACCGCAACCAGCGCCACCACCTCGGCCAGCACTACCTCGTCAAGCAGCAGCATTTCAGCTTCGAATGTCGATTCGAAGCTGGATGCCTTCCTGCAGGAACTCATGGCCGCCCTGAAAGGCCAGAACAATCCGCCACCGGGACCGCCGCCGGCCTTTTCGTCATCGTCTACTGACGGTTCCTCGACCAGCGTTTCGGCCACCAGCGAGGTCGGCAGCACCAGCAGTAGCAGTGCCAGCAGCGCCAGCGCCACGGCGACCGATACCACGGCCCGCTCCTACTCACCAGCCGGTCGTCCACCGCCGCCTGGCGGTGGGCTCGAGGCCGACCTCAGTAGCCTGATCTCCAGTCTTTCCTCCGGCAGCAGCGATGGCAGTGATGGCACGAACTCGTCGCTGGAAAGTGCCTTCAGCAACCTGCTCGGTTCACTCGGGGCCTCCACCAGCACCTCGCTCTCCAGCTTCCTGCAAAACCTGCAGAGCAAGCTGGCAGCGGGCAAGACCACTGGCAACCTGGTCGACACCACGGCGTGATCCGGCGGCGGCGTCATGGCCTGGCGGCGTGATAAGCTGCCGGCCATGATTTCTCCCGATCCCGCCAAACTGGCCAGCATCATGGGCCTGATGTGCGAGGCCATCGCATTGCGTGGCGCGCAACAGCCCACTGCGGCACTGACCGTGCTGGAACAGGCACTGACCCTGGACCCCGGCTTCCTGCCGCTGCACATGCAGCGTGCCGATCTGCTCGGCGACATGGGTGACCTGGCCGGCGCGGTCGGCGCCTATGAAGCCTGCCTGGATCTGGTGCCGGACTACGACGAGGCGCGCATCGCCCATCGCGCAGTAATGGCGCAATGGGCGGCCAACCTGGAAGCCGACCAAGAGGCGGACGATAAGCCGGACACCGAACGCGCCGCCACGCTGGCGCGCCTCTACTACAAACTGGCGCAGCCGCAACAGGCGCTGCGCGCACTTGCTCCTGCGCTAGCGCTGCCCAGCCTGGAGTACCAGGCCTTGCATGCCGATATCCTGCTCCTGCTGAACCGGCACGAAGAAGCGCTGCTCTGCTATCCGGAAGCCGCCCACGGCGACGACCACACCGGCGCCCTGATCGCCTTCAACCGCGCCGATATCCTGCGCCGCATGGGGCGCATCGATGAAGCGCAAGCCGCCTATGAAGAAGCCCTGCGCTGGCATGCCGATTTCCCCCAGGCCAAGGTCGGCCGTGCCCACATGCTGCTGACGCGGCACGACTATGCGCGGGGATGGCCGGCCCATGAAGCCCGCTTCGAGATTGCCGAACTGGCCCGGCATGGCATCAGCAGCCCCAGCCCGCGCTGGCAACCGGGCCAGGATGTACAGGGAAAGCGAGTGCTCTTGTGGGCCGAACAAGGGCAGGGCGATTGCCTGCAATTCGCCCGCTACATCCCGCTGGTCGCACAGCGTGCGGCGCAGGTGACGCTCTGCGCCCCCGCAGCGTTGTTGGCGGTGCTAGCCCCATCCTTGCCCGGGGTGGACTGCGTGTCGCACGCACATGAAGCGCCGCCCCATGATTGCCATGCCTCGCTGCTGAGCCTGCCGTTGTTGCTTGAGTTGCCTGATCCTGGCCAGGGGCCGCAGCCGCCTTATCTCTTTGCCGATCCTGGGCGCATAGCGCAGTGGCAGCAGCAACTGGCGTTTCTGGATGGCGCTGCGCCGCGTCGTCCGCGTATTGGCCTGGCCTGGGCCGGACGGCAGTACGCCACCACGCATCCCAGCCGCGATGTGCCATTGGCCGCATTGCTGCCGCTCTTCGACTTGCCGGCCGACTTCATCAGCCTGCAGGTGGAAATTCCCCTGGCCGACCAGGCGCTGCACCCGAAAGTGGCGGGCCGGCTGCACAACTTGCCCTTGACGGACTGGGCTGATACCGCAGCGCTGGCCTGCGCGCTGGACCTGGTGATCAGTGTCGACACCGCCGTGATACACCTGGCCGGCGCACTGGGCCTGCCATGCTTCCTGCCGCAACGGCTGGAAGGCGAGTGGCGCTGGGGCGTGCAGGGGGAATCCAGTCCCTGGTATCCCTCGATACGGCTATTCCGCCAGCAGGAGCGCGGGCAATGGGCGCCGGTGGTGGCCGGGATGGTGGCAGCCTGCCGCGAGAAATTCGCCGGCTGGTCGTAACGGCAGACATGAAAACGGCTGCCCTGGGCAGCCGTTGTTGTTGTGGGAGAGGGAAGGCGTAGGATCAGCGGCGATTCTGCTTCATGGCTGCCTGGATTTCGCGCTGGCCGTCACGTTGCTTTTCGGTCTCGCGCTTGTCGTGCTGCTTCTTGCCCTTGGCCAGGCCGATGTCGCATTTGACCCGTCCCTTGCTGTAGTGCAGGTTCAGAGGGACCAGCGTATAGCCCGAGCGCTCCACCTTGCCGATCAGTTTGCTGATCTCCGCCGCATTGAGCAGCAGCTTGCGGGTGCGGGTCGTTTCCGGGTGCACGTGTGTCGAGGTGCTGGTCAGCGCGCTGATGTGGCAGCCGAACAGATAGACCTCGCCATTGCGCACGATCACGTAGGCTTCTTTCAGTTGCACGCGGCCGGCGCGGATCGATTTGACTTCCCAACCTTGCAAGACGAGACCCGCTTCGAATCGCTCTTCGATGAAGTAATCGAAAAAGGCCTTTTTGTTATCAATAATGCTCATCTAAATAAAAATTCGTCTCGTCGGTTAAAATTGTGCCTTTGCGATTTTATCAAACGGATCACCCTCGATGGCAGTCGTTCACAAAACCGTCCTGATCAACTATAGCGCGGAGCAGATGTTCAACCTGGTCGACAAGGTTGAGGATTACCCTGAATTCCTGCCCTGGTGTGGCGGTGTCGAGGTGTCTGAACGCAGTGACGATAGTCTCACGGCCAAGCTCAAGATCAACTACCACGGCCTGAAACAGTCCTTCAGTACCCACAATACCAATGTGCGTCCCACCAGCATGACCATGCGCCTGGTGGAAGGTCCCTTCAAGCATTTTGAAGGTCGATGGAACTTCAAGCCGCTACGGGAGGATGCCTGCAAGATCGAGTTCGACATGGAATATGAATTTTCCAGTCGCCTCCTGGAGGGCGTGATCGGCCCGGTCTTCAGCATGATCGCCAACAGCTTTGTCGACTCCTTCTGCAAGCGGGCCGAACAGATATATGGCTGAAGGAGCAGCTTTGCAAGTCCAGCTTTGCTACGCCGCGCCTGGACTGCAGATTCTCAGACATCTTGAGGTGGCTCCGGGCTGCACCATCCAGCAGGCCATTCTCGACAGCGGCGTGCTGCGCGAACAGCCGGCGATCGACCTCTCCACCTGCAAGGTTGGCCTCTTCGGCAAGGTCAAGCCGCTCGATACGCCGCTGCGCGAGCGCGACCGGATCGAAATCTACCGCCCCCTGATCGCCGACCCCAAGCAATCCCGCCGACGCCGGGCGGCGCACCAGGAACGCGGGCAGGGCGCGTAAGCCAGCCGGGCTTGCTGGCTTGCTGGCTTGTCGGCTTGTCGGCTTGCCAGCAAGCCCGGAATATCCGGCATTTTTACGACGCCCGGAGGCAGAATCGCAAGCTGAGCAAGACGCACGATCAAGTTTTCTGTATAATTCGCTTTTGCGCCTATAGGAAACACTATGCGTCTTCTCCAAAAAGCACTCACGTTCGATGATGTGCTGCTCGTTCCGGCCTTCTCGGACATCCTCCCCAAAGATACTTCCCTGACCACGCGCCTGACGCGCAACATCTCGCTGAACATCCCGCTGGTGTCGGCTGCGATGGATACCGTCACCGAAGCACGCCTGGCCATTGCCATGGCGCAAGAAGGCGGGATCGGCATCATCCACAAGAACCTGACGCCCAAGGAGCAGGCGCGTGAGGTGTCCAAGGTCAAGCGTTTCGAGTCCGGCGTGGTCCGCGATCCGATCACCATCCCCCCCACCATGAAGATCCGTGACGTGATCGCGCTGTCCAAGCAGCACGGCATCAGCGGCTTCCCGGTGGTCGAAGGCAAGGCGCTGGTGGGCATCATCACCAACCGCGACCTGCGTTTCGAGCGCGAACTGGACGCCGAAGTGCGCGCCAAGATGACTCCCCGCGAGAAGCTGGTCTACGTCAAGGAAAACGGTTCCAGCGCTGACCCCGAAGAAGCCAAGCGCCTGATGAACAAGCACCGCCTGGAGCGCGTGATGGTCGTCAACGATGCCTTCGAGCTGCGTGGCCTGATCACCGTCAAGGACATCGAGAAGTCCACCGAACACCCCTTCGCCTGCAAGGACGAGCACGGCAAGCTGCGCGTGGGCGCCGCTGTCGGCGTGGGCCCGGACAATGACGAGCGCATCGAGCTGCTGGTCGCCGCCGGCGTGGACGTGATCGTGGTCGACACCGCCCACGGCCACTCCGCTGGCGTGCTGAACCGGGTCAAGTGGGTCAAGACCCGCTACCCGCACGTGGAAGTCATCGGCGGCAACATCGCCACCGCCGCCGCCGCCAAGGCACTGGTCGAACATGGCGCTGACGCCGTCAAGGTCGGCATCGGCCCCGGCTCGATCTGCACCACCCGTATCGTCGCCGGCGTGGGCGTGCCGCAAATCTCCGCCATCGCCAACGTCGCCGACGCCTTGAAGGGTACCGGTGTACCGGTGATCGCCGACGGCGGCATCCGCTTCTCCGGCGACGTCGCCAAGGCGCTGGCCGCCGGTGCTTCAGCCGTGATGATGGGCAGCATGTTCGCCGGCACCGAAGAAGCCCCGGGCGAAGTGATCCTGTACCAGGGCCGCAGCTACAAGTCCTACCGTGGCATGGGTTCGCTGGGCGCCATGGCCGACGGCTCGGCCGACCGCTACTTCCAGGACGGCGACAACACCGCCGACAAGTTCGTACCGGAAGGCATTGAAGGCCGTGTCGCCTACAAGGGCTCGGTGGTCGCCATCCTGTACCAGCTGGTGGGTGGCGTGCGCTCCTCCATGGGTTACTGCGGTTGCGGCTCCATCGACGACTTCCGCGAACGCGCCGAATTCGTCGAGATCACCTCGGCCGGCATGCGCGAATCGCATGTCCACGATGTGCAGATCACCAAGGAAGCCCCGAACTACCGCGCCGAGTAATCTTCGATGCGGCCACAGCCCGACAGCTTACCGGCACCATGCCAGTCTGTCGGGCTGTTGAATTTTTCAGCAGTCCATTCAGCAGTCCTTCTAACGTAGCCAGACCTCATTGCCCATGTCCACGCATTCGCATTCGAAAATCCTGATCCTCGACTTCGGTTCCCAGGTGACCCAGCTCATCGCTCGCCGCGTGCGCGAAGCCGGTGTGTTTTCCGAGGTATTCCCGCATGATGTGACCGACGAATTCGTGCGCAACTACGGTGCGGCCGGCGTCATTCTCTCCGGCGGCCCCAACAGCGTCACCGAAGGCGACACTCCGCGCGCACCGCAATCGGTATTCGAACTGGGCGTGCCGGTCCTGGGCATCTGCTACGGCATGCAGACCATGGCCGAGCAACTGGGCGGCAAGGTCGAGAACGGTCACCTGCGCGAATTCGGCTATGCCGAAGTCCGTGCCCACGGCCACACCAAGCTGCTGGACAACATCAGTGATTTCACCAATGCCCAGGGCCACGGCATGTTGAAGGTCTGGATGAGCCACGGCGACAAGGTCAACGACATGCCGGCCGGCTTCAAGCTCATGGCCTCCACCGGCAACTGCCCCATCGCCGGCATGGCCGACGAAGAACGCCGCTTCTACGGCGTGCAGTTCCACCCTGAAGTCACCCACACCGTGCAGGGCAAGGCCATGCTGGCGCGTTTCGTGCACGAGATCTGCGGCTGCCAGTCCGACTGGAACATGCCCGACTACATCTCCGAAGCCGTCGAGATGATCCGCCAGCAGGTCGGCAGCGATGAAGTCATCCTGGGCCTCTCCGGTGGCGTGGACAGCAGCGTGGCCGCCGCCCTGATCCATCGCGCCATCGGTGACCAGCTGACCTGCGTCTTCGTCGACCACGGCCTGCTGCGCCTGGACGAAGGCAAGATGGTCATGGAGATGTTCGGCAAGAACCTGGGCGTGAAGGTGATCCACGTGGATGCCACCGCGCAGTTCATGGGCCACCTGGCTGGCGTCACCGATCCCGAAGCCAAGCGCAAGATCATCGGCCGCGAGTTCGTCGAAGTGTTCCAGGCCGAGTCGGCCAAGCTGACCAATGCCAAATGGCTGGCCCAGGGCACCATCTACCCGGACGTGATCGAAAGCGCCGGCAAGGGCAAGAAGACCGCCCACACCATCAAGAGCCACCACAACGTCGGCGGCCTGCCGGAAACCCTGAACCTGAAGCTGCTGGAGCCGCTGCGTGAACTGTTCAAGGACGAAGTCCGCGAACTGGGCGTAGCCCTGGGCCTGCCACCGGAGATGGTCTACCGTCACCCGTTCCCCGGCCCGGGTCTGGGCGTGCGCATCCTGGGTGAAGTGAAGAAGGAATACGCCGACCTGCTGCGCCGCGCTGACGCGATCTTCATCGAGGAGCTGCGCAATACGAAGGATGAAGACGGCCAGAGCTGGTACGAAAAGACCAGCCAGGCCTTCGCCGTGTTCCTGCCGGTGAAGTCGGTGGGCGTGATGGGCGACGGCCGTACCTACGAATATGTGGTGGCCCTGCGCGCCGTGCAGACTCAGGACTTCATGACCGCACACTGGGCGCACCTGCCGCATGAACTGCTGGGACGTGTTTCCAACCGCATCATCAATGAAGTGCGCGGGCTGAACCGGGTGGTGTACGACATTTCGGGCAAGCCGCCAGCGACCATTGAGTGGGAATAAGAGAAGTATTCCCATGTAAATCAATAGCATGGAAAATCACGCAAAAATAGCTAGGCAAAAGCTGATTTCTCCAAGCTGTTGATTTCAAGGGGGCCGAGTCAAGGATGTCTTCCTGGCACCCCCTCTGACGGGGCGAACCTGGCCGCAGAACTGGCGGGTGCATCAGATGTGTTGTTGCCCCTTTCGGGCCTGGGCGGCAATACCCTCTGTCACGGTCCGTAGGCCTGCTTCATCGAGAATGCCTGTTGGTTGACAGAGCTGCCGCTCTCCTGATATTCCAGACCATGCCCGCTCCCCAGATACGTTTGCGTTGCGATCCAGCCCTGGCCGATGTCCTGCCGCGTCCCCAGCTGGCGCGCGAAGTGATCCCGCCCTGGATTCGCAGCATGCCCGCCAAGGCGTTCTCCGTGCTGCACGACCGCGATATCCGCACCGTCAAGCAGTGCCCGCCCTTCATCGATGCGATGGCGCACGGGTTCATGATCCTGTTGCCCTGCGATGTGCACGTCGATCAAGGCGTGTTCCGTTGGGACTGGGATGTGCCGCCGCCTGCGGTGCAAGGGCATCCGCGTGCGCCGTTGAGTTTCCATCCACCTGCCCAGGTGACCGGGACGCCGTTTCTGAAGGATGATGCCCTGGTCCTGAAATTCAACAGTTTCTGGACCATCGAACTGGACGCAGGCTGGTCCCTGTTCGCCACCCATCCGGTAAATCGGCATGACCTGCCGTTCCGTCTCTTGTCAGGACTGGTCGATGCCGACCATTTCCATGACGCCGGCATCAATTTCCCGGCGGTGTGGACCGATGCGGCGTTCGCGGGCGTTCTGCCGAAAGGCACACCGATCGCGCAATGCCTGGTGGTGCCGCGCGAACGGCCGGAGCTGCATTTCGATACCCTCGATGCCGATGCCGCCAGCCGATACAGCGAGACGGTCGCCCAGGTGCTGGCCAGCCCGAATGTCTATCGCAAACGATATCGCCAGCGCAAATAGGCCAGCCCAGCATCCGTGGTTCGACGTCGCGACATCGCGGCGTCTGCATCCACCCCTCGTCGCGGCCTGACCATCAACTGCGCAACGCCGCTTCCAGCTGATGGCCGTGCAGCCAGAGTTGGCCGCTACTGCCGGCGCTGAGCGCGTGAGCAATGCGCCCGAACCATTGCGGTTGCAGGCGCAGGGCAGTGCGGTAGGCCTCCAGCGCAGCCTCCATGCGACGGGCTTCCTGCAATGCCACGCCCAGGTTGAGCGCGGCATCGGCGTAGTCGGGGCGCAGCGCCAGTGCGCGGGCAAATGCCTCGACGGCGTCATCACGCTGCTGCAAGTCCTGCAGCGCCAATCCCAGGTTGAACCAGCCCTCGGCCACCTCCGGGCGCAGCTGCACCGC
Organism: Herbaspirillum sp. AP02; assembly: GCF_015767275.1. Taxonomy (GTDB): domain Bacteria; phylum Pseudomonadota; class Gammaproteobacteria; order Burkholderiales; family Burkholderiaceae_D; genus Herbaspirillum. Next base: position 499,775 of record NZ_JADWMY010000001.1, on the reverse strand, counting down.
TTGCGCGAACGCAGCGCGTGCGGCGGGGAGGTCGCCCTGTTCGCGCAGCGCAGTGCCCAGGTTGAGTACGGCTTCCATCGCCTGCGGCGCCAGCGCGACTGCCTGGCGCAAGGCCTGAATGGCTTCCTGGTGGCGCCCCATGGCAGACAGGCTGTTGCCCAGATGGAAGTGGGCTTCGCTCAGGTCGGGCTGGTAGCGTGTGGCAGCGTCGAAATAGCCGATGGCGCCGTCCAGGTCGGCAGCGGCCTGGGCAATCTTGCCGGCAATGATCAGCGATGGCACATGCTGCGGACGTGGTGCCAGGCTCTGCAGGATATGTTGCCGGGCTGGCGTCAGTGCCTGCCGCTGCAGTGCCAGCATGGCCAGCAACTGATGTGCGGCCGGATGCTGCGGCGCCTGCGCCAGCAAGGCCAGGCACAGTGCTTGAGCCTGCGCGAAACGACCGGCGTTGTAATGCTGCAGGGCGGTGCCCAGCAATTGCTCCGGGGGTGTCGGTGAGGTCATCATGGTCGCACTGGGCAGGAAGCAAGCGCGCGTTCAGCCCGCCGTACGCTCGACGATCACATAGTGCTTGCGCATCGCCTCCACCACCTCGAACACGCCCTTGAACCCGGCCGGGATCACCATGGCATCCCCCGGGCCGGCTTCGGCAGCCAGTCCTTGCTCATCAATGACGCGGCAGCGACCTTCCAGCACGTAGAAATATTCATCTTTGGTGGGCGCGAAGGCAATGCGCCAGCTGCCTTTTTCGCAGGCCCAGATACCGGCGTTCATCTCGCCGCTGGCGCTGCTGAAGTGGTTCCAGGTGGTGCGCAGGGGATTGCCGTCCAGGCGGCGCTCTTCGTGCGGGTGGTCGTGTTCGGGCGCGGGGGAGGCGAGGCGGAATTGGGTGATGGCGGTCATGGCAGTCGGCTGGCGATAGGGAGAAAAGAGGAGCGCTCAATCAAAGGGCTGCAGTGTACCAGCAGCGTGCCACTGCCGCGCTGGCCGGCACCAAGTCCGTCGGCCCCGGTCACACCGGGCATGGACAGGATCGAGGAGGCAGGCATGGGCAAGATCTGGATCGGTATCTCCGGCTGGCGTTACGCGCCCTGGCGCGGCAGTTTCTACCCCAAGGGGCTGCGCCAGGATGACGAGCTGGGCTATGCCTCGCGCATGCTGCCCAGCATCGAGCTCAACGGTTCCTTCTATGCCTTGCAGCGGCCGGAAAGCTATCAGCGCTGGTACGAGTCCACGCCACCCGGCTTCGTCTTCAGCCATAAGGGCAATCGCTTCATTACCCATACCCGTCGGCTGAAGGATATCGATGGCGCCCTGGCCAATGTCTTCGCCTCCGGTGTATTCAGCCTGAAGGAAAAGCTGGGCCCCTTCCTGTGGCAGTTCCCGCCCAGTTTCAGTTATGAGTCCGAGGCGCTGGAGCACTTCCTGAGCCTGCTGCCGCACGATACCGAAGCCGCACAGAAACTGGCACGTGGACATGAGCCGCGCATGGAGGGCAGGGTGCACCTGGAAATCGACCGGAAGCGCAAGCTGCGCCATGCCATGGAAATCCGCCATGACAGCTTCGTCGACGAATCCTTCATCAAGCTGCTGCGCAAGTACAAGGTCGCGCTGGTGGTGGCCGATGCGCCCAGGAAATGGCCCTACCAGGAAGACGTCACTGCTGATTTCATGTATCTGCGCCTGCACGGTGACAAGCGTCTCTACCAGAGCGGTTACAGCGACGAGGCCATCGACGCCTGGGCCGAACGCATCCGGGCCTGGGCTGAAGGCGGTCAGCCGGCGCAGGGCCCGCGCATTGCGTCCAGTGCGCCACGACAGCGCGCCAGTCGTGATGTTTATTGTTATTTCGATAATGATATAAAGGTCAAGGCACCGTTCGACGCCCGGCGCCTGATTGAGCGCCTGGGGCTGAAGCTGGACCTGCCCGAGCCCGGCGAACCCTTGGAATGGCACAAGTGATCAGTTTCGTGGACTGAAAACTGACAAATCGCAGTTGCTTCCATATAATAATGATTCTCATTATTAAAAATCAAGCTCATGGAAGCCCGGCTACTCGACAGGCAGGAAAGCGATGCATTGCAAAGGATGTACAGCGGCCATCACGGCTGGCTGCTGCAATGGCTGCAACGCAAGCTGGGTAACCGTGGCGACGCGGCCGATCTGGTGCAGGACACCTATATCCGGGTGGCCACAGGGCGCAGCATGCCGCTCCCGGAGCAGGCGCGCCCGTACCTGGTCCAGATCGCCAAGCACCTGATGATCGACCTGCATCGGCGTCGCAAGCTGGAGGCGGCCTATCTGGAGGCCCTGGCAGTCTTGCCTGAAGCCCATGTGCCATCCCATGAAGACAGCCTCATCGTGCTGCAGACCCTGGGCGCAATCGATGCCGCGCTGGAGGACCTGCCGCTGAAGGTGCGGGAAACCTTCTTCATGTCGCAATTCGACGGCATGACGTATAGCGCTATCGCCGCGTCCTTGGGCATCGCCGTTGCCACTGTTCGCAAGCACATGCTCACTGCCACCCGGGCCTGCTTCCTCGCCATGCAGCAGTGCGGCGAACCCGTCTGCGCATGCTGAGCGCCGTGACCCTGCAGCCGGCTTCAGCGGATTGCCCCTCCGGAGATGCCCTGGATCAGGCCTTGCAATGGTTCGTGATCCTGGCCTCCGGCGAAGTCACCCCCGCGCAACGGCAGGCCTTCGCCACCTGGTTGGCGGCCAACCCTGCCCATGCCAGCCAGTGGGAAGCGGTGAGCCGCTTCCAGGGCATGCTGCAGGGCATGCCGTCACAGGCGGCCAGCCAGGCCTTGCGTCGCGGTGCAGCAGGCCGTCCTGCCAGGACGAGCCGGCGTCAGGTGCTGGCCTTGCTGCTGGTCGCCGGCACCGGGGCGCTGTGCTACGACCGCCGCCACGCCTACCTGGCGCTGACCGCCGATCAGCGCAGCGCCGTCGGCGAACGGCGCGAGTTGGTGCTGCCCGATGGCAGCAGACTGGTGCTCGACAGCGATAGCGCTGTCGATATCCGCTTCGCCGATGGACTGCGGCGGCTGGTGCTGCGACGCGGTGCCATCATGGTCGAGACCGCGCACCTGGCAGCTTGGGCAGAGCAGCCCTTTTATGTCGATACGGCCCAGGGGCGGGTGCAGGCTTTGGGGACACGCTTCGTGGTGCGCCAGGAAGCGTCGCCCGGATGGCGCCAGGCCGGCCGCAGTCGGGTCGAGGTGATGGCAGGTGCGGTCCGCATCACCCCGGCACGCAACGCCGTGGGGAGCGCGCTGGTCGGGCAGGGGCAACAGGCGGTTTTCGACGATCTCACCGTGGGCGCGGTCGCTGTGCTCGATCCGAACGCGCAGGCCTGGACCCAGGGCATGCTGATCGCCCGCGAGCGGCCCCTGGGCGATCTGCTGGCTGAACTGGGGCGTTATCGACCGGGCCTGTTGCAGGTTGATGATGCGGTGGCGCAGATCGCCGTCAATGGCGTCTTCCCGCTGGAAGATACCGATCGCGTGCTGGCGGCGCTGGAGCATGCCTTCCCCATCCGCATCCAGCGTCACACGCGTTACTGGACCCGGGTGGTCGCTGCCGCACAGAAAAAATCGGGCCAGCCATAGCACTTTTGGATTCTCGTTCGTAAAGCAGATGAAGACCTTCACTTTTCATCGCTAACGAGGATAACAATAATGCGCCATCAGTCGCTTCGTTCTACCGCCACCGCCCACAGCGCCCACGGTACCGCCGGTGCAACCCGTCCGCTCAGGGCGTTGTCCACTACCGCCCATGTCCTGATGGCCGGCAGCCTGCTGCTGGCCGGTGCTGCGCTGGTCATGCCGGCCAGTGCCGCCACACCGGTGGCGGCCGAGCAGAGCCTCCCATTGTCCATTCCCGCCGGTCCGCTGGACCAGTCCCTCAACCGCCTGGCCGCCAGCGCGCACCGCCTGCTGGTGGTCGATCCGGCATTGCTGCGCGGCAGGCAGGCGCCGGCCGTGGAAGGCAATCTGCCGGTGAGCCGCGCGCTGGAGCAGTTGTTGTCCGGAAGCGGGCTGGTGGCCGATCAACGCGAGGATGGCAGCATCCACGTACGCAAGTTGCCGCCGCAGTCCTCCAGCCTGCCGGCCCTGACCGTGGTGGCCACCAGTACCGTCGATCCTGGCGCTGGCCTGCAGCGACCGGCCAGCAGTGGCGCGCTGGGATCGCGCTCGCTGCTGGAGACGCCGTTTTCCATCACCGTGGTGGACAAGGAAGAGATCCAGGAGCGCCAGGTCACCACCGTCGAGCAGGCGTTTCGCTACGACCCGTCGGTGACCTCGGCCAGCGGCGAATATGGGCGCGGGTCCTCGCTGCTGGTGCGTGGCCTGGGCATCGATGACACCAATGGCTTCAAGATGGATGGCCTGGCCCTGCCGGGCTGGGGCAACGACCTGTTGCCCATGGAAGTATTCGAACGGGTGGAACTGCTCAAGGGGCTGTCGGGCTTCATGTATGGCTTCGGCTCGCCGGGCGGGATCATGAACTACGTGCTCAAGCGGCCCACCGACGAGAATCTGTTCGCCGTCGATGTCGGCTACAAGACCGGCTCGCTGTTCTCCAAGCACATCGACATGGGTGGTCGCGCCGGCGACGACCAGCGCCTGGGCTACCGGATCAACCTGGTGCAGGAGCAGGGCGGCACCTACTTCAAGGGCGGCTCGCTGGATCGTACCGTGGCCTCGCTGGCCACCGACCTCAGACTGACCCCGGACCTCAAGCTCAGTTTCGATACCGTCTATGCCCGTCGCAAGTCCAACGGCAATGCCTTTTGGGGCATGAGCCTGGCCAGCGGCCTGGACCTGCCGACGGCCATCGATCCGCGTACCCGCCAGCAACCCGAAGGCGCCTATTTCAGCAATGAAAACATCGTGGTGAGCACCGGCCTGGAATGGCAGCTCAACCCGGACTGGAAATCCAGCTTCAACTATCGCTACGCCCGTGAAGACGTGGATTACGTCTACGGCGACATCAGCATCAATGATGCGCTGGGCAATACCAGTACGCAGGTCTATGGCGGGCTCTACAGCTTCCAGTACCAGCAGCTGCAGGCCATGCTGGAAGGCAAGCTCAAGACCGGTGCGATCGGTCACCAACTGGTCTTCGGCGCCAGTCGCCAGCAATACGAGGTGCTGTCGGACCGGGCCTCGACCAGCACGGCCGTGGGTAGCGGCAACATCTACCGCGATTCGCTGCTCAGCGTGGGCAGCATCAGCAACGCCGGCCATTCCCAATACCGGGGTTCGGAGATCGTGCAGAACGCACTCTTCGCCAGCGATACCCTGAGCCTGGGCGAGCAGTGGTCGCTCATCGGCGGGTTGCGCTACACCCGCTTCGACCAGCGGGGTTACAACCGGGTCGGCGTGCAGACGACGACCTACCAGCGTTCCCCGGTCACGCCCACGGTGGCGCTGATGTTCAAGCCCCTGGCCGGCCTGACCACCTATGTCAGCTATGTCGAAGCGCTGGAGCGCGGTGGCACGGCGGGCGATACCACGGCCAATGCCGGCGAGGTCATGCCGCCCCTGAAGAGCAAGCAGATCGAGGCCGGCGTGAAGGTCGAGCAGGCCAACTGGAGCGCCACGGCGGCGGTGTTCCGCATGCAGCGGGCGGCGGAGTATGTCAACGCAGCCAATACGCTGGTGCAGGATGGCGAGACCCGCTACCAGGGCCTGGACCTGTCCGGTCGCTATGCGCTCACCCCGGCGTTGAACCTGGAGGGTGGCCTCATGTGGCTGGACGCCAAGTACCAGAGCGATTCCGCCGACCTGGCCGGCAAGCAGGTAGTGGGCGCGCCGCGCATGCAGGCCACCGCCGGTGTGCGGTACCGCGTCGCGGGCGTGGCTGGCCTCAGCGTGAACGGCGGCTTGCGCCATGTGGGCCGCTCCAAGCTGGACACGGGCGCACCCCAGCGTGAGTTGAGCGCCTACACCGTCATGGACGTTGGTGCCGTCTATCGCACCCGCCTCAGCGGCAAGGACGTCACCTTCAATGCCCAGGTACAGAACCTGGCCGACCGTCGTTACTGGGTCTACAACGGCGACAGCTACATCTTCGCCGGTGCACCGCGCACCCTGAGCCTGAACGCGCGCGTGGAGTTCTGAGAGCAAGGCTTGCCGGATCGCGCCATTGGCCGGTCCGGCTTTTTTGCGGCAAGCAAGGAGATCGGGTGAGCAGGGGCAAGTCAAGACGTGGATGGGGCGCGGGCATGACGCTGGTGGCACTGGCAGCAGTGCTGGGCGCGTTGGCCTGGTCGTGGGGGCAGGCGGGGCCGCAATACGATACGGTCGCGGTGACGCGGGGCGATGTGGAAGCCAGCGTGGTGGCGGTCGGCAAGCTGCAGCCACGGCGTTTCGTCGATGTCGGCGCGCAGGTGTCCGGGCAGATCCAGCACCTGCATGTGCAGCCCGGCGATACGGTCAAGAAGGGCCAGTTGCTGGTCGAGATCGATCCGAGCGTGCAAAAGGCGACGGTCGATGCCGGGCGCGCCGCCCTCAGCGGGCTGCGTGCGCAACTGGCCGAGCAGCAGGCCCAGCATGCCTTGACACTGCGCCAGGCGCAGCGCCAGCGTGCGCTGGACGCCGGTGGGGCCACCCGTACCGAGGACGTCGATATCGCCGAAGCCGCGCTGGCCCAGGCCGCCGCCCGCGTGGTCCACATCCAGGCCCAGATTACCCAGAACGCGGCCACGGTGCAGGCCGACGAGGTACGGCTGGGCTATACCCGCATCTACGCGCCCATGGATGGCACGGTGGTCAATGTCGAGGCCCGCGAAGGCCAGACCCTCAACGCTACCTACCAGACGCCCGCCATCCTGCGCATTGCGGACTTGTCCGTGATGACGGTGTGGACCGAGGTGTCCGAAGCCGAAGTACGCAAGGTGCGGGCCGGCATGCCGGTCTATTTTTCGACCCTCGGAGGCGACCCACGGCGCTGGCAAGCGCAGGTGCGCCAGGTGCTGCCGGCGCCCAGCGGCGAGGGCAAGAGTCTGGACAGCGCACTGGCGCCCTCCAGCAACAAGGTGGTGGTCTACATGGCCCTGTTCGACGTCGACAATCGCGATGGCGCCTTGATGCCGCAGATGACGGCGCAGGTCCATTTCGTCGTGGCGGCGGCACGTGACGTGCTGGTGGTACCGCTGGCGGCTGTGCGCAAGGACAGGGAACGCCTGCTGGCACGGATACAGCTGCCCGATGGGCGCATCGAGGAGCGTGAACTGCGCGCGGGCGTGCGTAACCGGATCAGCGTGGAAGTGCAGCAGGGTGTGCAGGCAGGTGAACAGATCGTCATTGCAGAGAAACCTGGCCGGCGCGGTCTGCCGAGGTTCCAGTTGTGATGGCGGCCGCGACCGCCGCTGCCCTGATTGAACTGCGCGGCCTGCGCAAGGACTATGGCGGCCAGGATGGCGCCCCGGCGGTGCAGGTGCTGCGCGGGGTGGACCTGCAGATACGCCAGGGCGAATTCGTGGCCATCGTGGGCGCATCCGGTTCGGGCAAGTCTACCTTGATGAACATCCTCGGTTGCCTGGACCGTCCCAGCGCTGGCCAATATCTGTTCAACGGCAGCGATGTCGCCGCCTTCGATGCCGACCGCCTGGCCTGGCTGCGGCGTGAGGCCTTTGGCTTCGTCTTCCAGGGCTACCACCTCATTCCCACCGAATCCGCCTGCGAAAACGTGGAATTGCCCGCCATCTACGCCGGCCTGCCCGAACCCCAGCGGCGGCAACGGGCGGCGGCATTGCTGGCGCGGCTGGGGCTGGCGCAGCGCCTGGACAACCGGCCGCACCAGCTCTCCGGCGGCCAGCAGCAGCGGGTGTCGATCGCCCGCGCTCTGATGAACGGCGGCCGCATCATCCTGGCCGATGAACCCACCGGGGCGCTGGACAGCCAGAGCGGCGCCGAGGTGATGCAGTTGTTCCATGAACTGGCCGATGCCGGCCATACCATCATCCTCATCACCCATGATCGTGAGGTGGCCGCTCAGGCCAGGCGTGTCATCGAGGTGCGCGATGGCACCATCATCGGTGACAGTGGCGCGGCCACGGATGCACCTGCACAGGCCATGCCCGATCTCCGCGAAGCTGCCGCCAGCCAGCCACCGGCGCGCCGCTGGCGGGACGAATTGCGCGAGGCCGCGCGGGCCGCCTGGCGGGTGATGTGGGTCAACCGCTTTCGCACCGCGCTGACCTTGCTGGGCATCGTCATCGGCGTGGCCTCGGTGATCGTGATGATGGCCATCGGCCTGGGCACGCGCCAGCAGGTGGTGGCGCAACTGGGGCGCTTCGGCTCCAACCTGATGTACATGGCCGCCATCGGCGAGAGTTCGCGCATTCCGGGGCGCAGCATCACCCTGCAAGACCTGGAGGCGGTGGCCGACCTGCCCAACATCACCCATGTCCTGCCCAATGTGACGGGCAACAAGGTGGTGCGCCATGGCAACCAGGATATCCAGACCTATGTCCGTGGCACCGGGGCCGGCCTGCCGGAGGTCCAGACCTGGCCGCTGGCACGGGGCGCCTTCTTCACGGCCGAGGACGAACGCGAACTGGCCTCGGTGGCGGTGCTGGGCCACCGGCTGGCGCGCGAGCTGATGCCGGAGGTACCGGACCCGGTGGGGCAGATGGTGTTGATCGGCAATTCGCCGTTCCAGGTGATCGGCGTGATGAGCGAGAAGGGCGCCCTCAGTGGGGACCGCGACGAAGACAACCTGTTGCTCATGCCCTTTTCCACGGCCGGGGCCAAGGTCTTCGGCCAGCGTGAGCCGACCTATACGGTCATGGCGGTGGCCGATGTCGGTCGCATCCAGGACACCCAGCAGCAACTGGAAGCCCTGCTGCTGGAGCGACATGGTATCCGCGACTTCAGCATCGGCAATGCCGCCGCCTCCATCGCCGCCGAGGCCAGCACGCGCGACACCATGACCATGATGCTGTCGCTGGTGGCGGCGGTCTCGCTGCTGGTGGGCGGCATCGGCGTGATGAACGTGATGCTGATGACGGTGCGCGAGCGCACCCGTGAAATCGGCATCCGCCTGGCGACCGGTGCCCGGCAGCGCGACATCCTGCGTCAGTTTCTTACCGAGGCGGTACTGGTGACGCTGGTGGGCGGCGCTGCCGGCGTGGGTCTGGGCGTGGCGGTGGGGCTGGCGCTGATGGCGGCCGGGGTGCCGCTGGTCTTTTCGCTGACCGCCATGCTGGCGGCCTTCGGCTGCGCCGTACTGACCGGGCTGCTGTTCGGCTACATGCCGGCGCGGCGGGCGGCGAGGCTGGACCCGGTGGTGGCGCTGAGCACGGCCTGAGCTGCTTGCGGGCGGCAAACGCATGCGGGCCGGTGGGGAGCGGCTATAATGAGGGCCTCCGTTAAAAATGTCGCTCCAACCAGGCGTCAGCATGGCAGCCGGCCCCGGCCAGCCTGCCCAGTTTCTGCGGCCCGCCCGCTCCGATATCGTGACCTACAGCATCAAAGAAATCTTCTATACCTTGCAAGGCGAGGGCGCGCACGCCGGTCGTCCGGCCGTCTTTTGCCGTTTTTCCGGCTGCAACCTGTGGACCGGGCGCGAGGAAGACCGCAGCCGCGCCATCTGCCAGTTCTGCGACACCGACTTCGTCGGCACCGATGGCGAGAATGGTGGCAAGTTCAAGAGCGCTACCGAACTGGCGTCCATGATCGACAGCCTCTGGCCGGCCAGCTATGCGCCCAGCAAGTACGTGGTCTTTACCGGTGGTGAACCGCTGCTGCAGCTGGATGCCGCCCTGATCGGGGCGATGCATGCGGTGGGCTTCGACATCGCCATCGAGACCAACGGCACCATTGCCGTGCCGGACGGGGTGGACTGGATCTGCGTCAGCCCCAAGATGGGGGCCGAATTGAAGGTGCTGCGCGGCAGCGAGCTCAAGGTGGTGGTGCCGCAAGCCGGCCAGCCGCTGGCGGAGTATGAAAAGCTGGATTTCCAGCACTTCCTGCTGCAGCCCATGGATGGCCCGCAGGCGGCCGCCAATACCCGCATGGCCATCGACATGGTCAAGCACAATCCCAAGTGGAAGCTGAGCATCCAGACCCACAAGCTGCTCAATATTCCCTGAGCGATTTTTGCTTTTTTCTTCATGCGGCCCTGCGCCGCGTGATTACAATGACCTCATCCCGGCCCGCTGCGCGCAAGCTGCGGAGGGCTTCCTTGAAGAAACATTCATGCTGACCATTACCCGCAAACTCGAATTCGACGCCGGCCACCGTATCCCGGACCACAAGAGCCAGTGCCGCAACCTGCACGGCCACCGCTATACGCTGGAAATCACCCTGACGGGCGCCGTCATCGATATCGAGGGCAATTCCGACAACGGCATGATCATGGACTTCTCCGACATCAAGTCCCTGGCCAAGGAACACCTGGTGGATGTCTGGGACCATGCCTTCCTGGTCTATGACAAGGACGCGCCGGTGCGCGACTTCCTGGCCAGCCTGCCGGGCCACAAGACGGTGGTCATCGGCAGCATCCCCACCGTGGAAAACCTGGCCCGTGAAGCCTTCGCCATCCTCAAGGCGGCCTACAAGGACCGCTATGGTACCGGCCTGCACCTGCAAAAGCTGGTGCTGCACGAAACGCCCAATTGCTGGGCCGAGATCACGGCCGACTGATGGACGCTTCGCTTCCGTTCGAGGCGGCGACGCCATCGACAGCACCGACGCCATTGGCGGCAACCGAAGCCGACCTGCGCCACATGCGCGCCGCGCTCGACCAGGCCAACAACGCCTGGGCGCTGGGCGAGGTGCCGGTAGGCGCGGTGGTGGTCAAGGATGGGGTGATCATCGCGACCGGCTTCAACCAGCCCATCGGCAAGCATGACCCGACCGCGCATGCCGAGATCATGGCCCTGCGCCGTGCCGCCGAAAAGCTGGGCAACTACCGCCTGCCCGGCTGTGAGCTGTATGTGACGCTGGAGCCCTGCGTCATGTGTTCCGGCGCCATGATGCATGCGCGCCTGGCGCGGGTGGTCTATGGCGCGGCCGACCTCAAGACCGGGGCCTGCGGTTCGGTGGTGAACCTGTTCGAGCAGGAAAAACTGAACCATCACACCGAACTGCTGGGTGGCGTGATGGCTGAGGAATGCGGGCAGTTATTGAAAGAATTCTTCGCCATGCGGCGCGAACAGGTGAAGCAACAACGCCTGCAGTCGACGTCCGCTGAAGGTGAACAACAAGGTGGAGCAGCATGACAGCAGGGCGCGAACTTCTCGACGGACTGGTGCCTGCTGGCACCGGCGTGGCCATCGTGGCCCCCTGCGGCCACGCCGGGCTGGACCCGGAGGGCGTGCAACGTGGCGTGGCCCTGCTTGAGTCGCTGGGCTGCCGGGTGCGCAACTTCTATGACCACGCCCACCGCTATCAGCGCTTTGGCGCCACCGACGAACAGCGCGCCGCGCAGTTGATGGAGGCCGCCGCCGATCCCGACATTGACGTGATCCTGGGGCTGCGCGGTTCCTACGGTATGAGCCGCATCCTGCCGGCGCTGGATATTCCGGCCCTGGCCGCCAGCGGCAAGCTGCTGGTGGGTTACAGCGATTTCACGGCGCTGCAGTGTGTCCTCTTGGACCAGTGCGGTCACGCCGGCTTCCAGGGCCCGATGCTCAATGGCGACTTCGGCGCCCAGGCCCCCAACTGGCAGGCACTGGCGACCTTCTGGCGTACCCTGACCTCGCCGCAGGTGGTGGTGCGCAACGACCAGGGTGAGAGCGATCCCGAGCGTCCCGCCATTGGCGACCGCCGTACCGATCCGCTCAGCCCGGAAGTGCGCTGCGAGGGCCGGCTATGGGGGGGCAACCTGGCCATGGTGGCGCACATGGTGGGCCATCCGCGCTTCCCCAGGATGGACGGCGGCATTCTGTTTCTGGAAGATGTGAATGAACATCCCTTCCGCGTCGAACGGATGATCCTGCAGCTGGAGCAGGCCGGCGTGCTGGCGCGCCAGCAGGCCATCGTGCTGGGCGATTTTTCCGGTTACCGGCTGGCCGAGATCGACAACGGCTACGATTTCACGGCGATGCTGGCCTTCCTGCGCCAGCGCATCGCCACCCCGATCGTCACCGGGCTGCCCTTCGGGCATGTGCGCGACCTGGTCACGCTGCCGCTGGGCGCCCATGCGGTGCTGGACGCGCAGGGTGCACAAGGCTTCACGCTGACCCTGTCGGATTACCCGTTCTTGCCTCTGCGCCGGGCCTGACGCCCGAGGGGGCAGGCGCGGGCAGGGTGCCTATTGCTCCTTGACCTCGACCTTCACCGCATCCTTTTCGACGGTGATCTTGCCGGGCTCGAAGCGTTTGCCATTCATCTGCAACTGTTCTGGGGTGAAGGTATAGAGCGCGTAGTCGCGCAGGAACTGGTCGGCGGCGGCGTTACCCAGCGCGGTCAGCTGCTGCGCATATTGCGGCGGCAGGTCGGTGCTGTCGACCTTGTCCACCTTGGGCGCGTCCAGGCGCAGCGAGCGGGTCGCCGGGTCGTACTTGAAGGCGCTGCTCAGCGTCAGTACGGCATTGACCGGGCGCTGCAGCAGCAGCGGGTTGGCAATCTGCGCATCGACCACGGTGTTCATGCGGTTTTCTCCCGGCAACATGCCCAGCCGCGGATTGCTCAGGGTGACATCGAAGATGTCCATGTAGCGCAGCTTGCGCGGAAACTGGGGCGCGATGGCGCTTTGCAGTTGCTGGCGGGATACGCTGTATTCGTTGGTCCAGATGTTGTAGCCGGTCTCGGCGGCCAGGGCGTGGCCCAGGGCCAGGGTCGAGAGCATCAGGGCGGCCGCAAGGGGTTTGGTGGCTTGCTTCATGCTTGCAGTTTCCAGAGTGACAAAGTGGGTAGAGCCTCATCCTGGGGCTAAAAATCCCGCGCAATTGTAAGCTGGAGACGGCCAAAGCAGGTTTGGGAATGTTTTTTTGATAAGTTTTGCGCACTCGCCACGGGCCGCAGACAAGCCGTGGCGGGCGCGCAGTGGTAAAATCCGCCGTTTCGCGTGCCGTGGCTGTGGCCTGGACTGGCGCACGCAAGTGACATTTTTGAAAAGGTTTTCGCAGTGCTATCCACCGCAAACATCACCATGCAGTTCGGCGCCAAGCCGTTGTTCGAGAATATTTCCGTCAAGTTCGGCGATGGCAATCGCTATGGCCTGATCGGCGCCAATGGCTGCGGCAAGTCCACCTTCATGAAGATCCTGGGTGGCGATCTGGAAGCGTCGGGCGGCAACGTCAGCCTGGACGTCAACGAACGTCTGGGTAAATTGCGCCAGGACCAGTTCGCCTATGAAGAGATGCGCGTGCTGGACGTCGTCATGATGGGCCACGTCGAGATGTGGGATGCCATGTCCGAGCGCGACGCCATCTACGCCAACCCGGATGCCACCGACGATGACTACATGAAGGCGGCCGACCTGGAAGCCCGCTTTGCCGAATTCGACGGCTACACCGCCGAAGCGCGTGCCGGCGAACTGCTGCTGGGTGTGGGCGTGCCTATCGAACAGCACAACGGTCCCATGAGCAACGTCGCCCCCGGCTGGAAGCTGCGCGTGCTGCTGGCCCAGGCCCTGTTCTCCAATCCCGACATCCTGCTGCTGGACGAACCGACCAACAACCTGGACATCAACACCATCCGCTGGCTGGAGGACGTGCTCAACGAGCGCAATTCCACCATGATCATCATTTCCCACGATCGCCACTTCCTGAACCAGGTCTGCACCCACATGGCCGACATGGACTATGGCACCCTGAAGATCTACCCGGGCAACTATGACGAGTACATGCTGGCCTCCTCCCAGGCACGCGCCCAGCAACTGGCCGTCAATGCCAAGGCCAAGGAAAAGGTCGCCGAACTGCAGGACTTCGTGCGCCGCTTCTCGGCCAACAAGTCCAAGGCCCGCCAGGCCACCTCGCGCGCCAAGCAGATCGACAAGATCAAGGTCGAGGACATCAAGCCGTCTTCCCGCGTGAACCCCTTTGTGCGCTTCGAAGGCGAGAAGAAGCTGCACCGCCTGGCCGTGGAAACCCAGGGCATCACCAAGACCTACGACCGCGACATCTTCAAGAACTTCAACATCATGGTCGAAGCCGGCGAGAAGATCGCCATCATCGGCGCCAACGGTGCCGGTAAGACCACGCTGTTGCGCAGCATCGGCGGCGACGTCACCGGCCTGCATCCCGATTCGGGCCAGGTGAAGTGGGCCGAGAACGCCAACGTGGGCTACATGCCGCAGGATCCGACCGAGGAATTTGCCGGTGGCGAAACCCTCACCGACTGGATGGGCAAGTGGACCCAGGAAGGCGACGACGACCAGGCCGTGCGCGGCATCCTGGGTCGTCTGCTGTTCTCCGGCGACGACGTCAAGAAGTCCGTGAAGGTGCTCTCCGGTGGCGAAAAGGGCCGCATGATGTACGGCAAGCTGATGCTGGGCCGCCATAATGTGCTGCTGATGGACGAACCGACCAACCACATGGACATGGAGTCCATCGAGTCGCTCAACATCGCGCTGGAAAAGTATGCCGGCACGCTGATCTTCGTCTCGCATGACCGCGAATTCGTGTCGTCGCTTGCCACCCGCATCCTCGAAGTGAAGGACGGCCAGGTGATCGATTTCCGTGGCAACTATGAAGACTACCTGGCCAGCCAGGGCATCGAATAACCCTCACCGCAACGCATTGTTGACCGCCATGCAAGCAACAGCAACCAAGGTCGTCGAGTTCGAGCGACCGCAAATGGAGACCGGCGGCAGTTGTACCGCCAATGCGTGGGCCAAGGTACCGGCCACGCCCAGCCCCGAGGAACGCGCGCAGCTCAAGGCGCGCATCCGCCAACTGCTCAAGGAAAAGCAGGCGGTGCTGGTGGCGCACTACTACGTCGATGGAGACCTGCAGGACCTGGCCGAGGAAACCGGCGGCTGCGTCTCCGATTCGCTGGAAATGGCGCGTTTCGGCCGTGATCACGCCGCCCAGACCCTGGTGGTGGCCGGCGTACGCTTCATGGGCGAGACCGCCAAGATCCTGAGTCCTGAAAAGCGCATCCTCATGCCCGACCTGGACGCGACCTGTTCGCTGGACCTGGGTTGTCCGGCCGACGAATTCGCCGCCTTCTGCGACCAGCATCCAGACCGCACCGTGGTGGTCTATGCCAACACCAGCGCGGCTGTGAAGGCAAGGGCCGACTGGATGGTGACCTCCGGCATCGGCCTGGACATCGTCCAGCACCTGCACGCACAGGGCAAGAAGATCCTGTGGGCACCCGACAAGCATCTGGGCAGCTACATCCAGAAGCAGACCGGCGCCGACATGCTGCTGTGGCAGGGTTCCTGCCTGGTGCATGACGAATTCAAGGGCGTGGAACTGGAACTGATGCGCGCCGAACATCCGGATGCGCTGGTGCTGGTGCACCCCGAGTCGCCCGAGGCCGTGGTGGCCCAGGCCGACGTGATCGGTTCGACCTCGCAACTGATCGCCGCCGTGCAAGCGTCGGACGCGCCGGCCTTCATCGTCGCCACCGACAACGGCATCCTGCACAAGATGCGCGCCGCCGCCCCCGGCAAGCGCTTCATCGACGCCCCCACGGCCGGCAACAGCGCCACCTGCAAGAGTTGTGCGCATTGCCCGTGGATGGCCATGAACGGCTTGCAGAACCTGTTGCACGTGCTGGAAACGGGTGCCAACGAAATCCATGTCGATCCCGCCGTAGGCCAGCAGGCCGTGGTCTGCATCGATCGCATGCTGGACTTCGCCGCCCAGCGCAAGGCCAAGGTACGCCCCTCGGCGCGCCTTGAAGATGAACAGCAACTGTTTGCAGGAATCGGCCCCGCATGACTCTCCACGCCCTCAAATCCGCATCCTCGGCCTCCACCGTCGCCGCCAGCAATCTGCGCAATCCGTTTGCCCCCTTCGATCCGGCGCTGCATGCGGCCTTCGATGCCAACGTCAACCAGGCTATCGCCGAAGACGTCGGCGACTGCGACTACACCGGCCTGCTGGTGCCGGAGAGCGAATTCGTCAAGGCCCGGGTGATCGTGCGCGAAGCCGCCGTGCTGTGCGGCGCGCCCTGGTTCGAAGCCGTCATGACCCGCCTCGACCCGCGCCTGCAGGTCAGCTGGCGCTATGCCGAAGGGGAGGCCATGACGGCCGACAGCGAAGTCTGCACCATCGAAGGGCCGGCCCGCCCCTTGCTGACCGCCGAGCGCGGTGCGCTGAACTTCCTGCAACTGCTCTCGGGCGTAGCCAGCGCTACCCGGCGTTACGTGGAGGTGGTGCAGGGTACCCGTGCCGCCATCCTGGATACCCGCAAGACCTTGCCTGGCCTGCGCCTGGCGCAGAAGTACGCGGTGCGCGTCGGTGGTGGCGCCAACCAGCGCCTGGCGCTGTACGACGGTATCCTGATCAAGGAAAACCACATTGCCGCCGCCGGTGGCATCACGGCTGCCGTGGCCGCTGCCATCAAGCTCAATGCCGGTGTCACCATCCAGGTCGAGGTGGAGAACCTGCAGGAGCTGGAAGAAGCGCTGCAGGCCGGCGCGCAATCCATCCTGCTGGACAATTTCTCGCTGGCGCTGATGCGCGAGGCCGTGACCGTCAATGCCGGACGCGCCTTGCTGGAGGCTTCCGGCGGTATCAACATGCAGACCGTGCGTGCCATCGCCGAGACCGGTGTGGACCGCATTTCCATCGGCAGCCTGACGAAAGATATCCAGGCCACCGACTTTTCCCTGCGCGTGGTCGGCTGACGCTGTCCCTACGCTGGAACGACAAGGCCCGCCGGGGAAACCCGGCGGGCCTTGTCGCTTTATTATGGGGCTAGCTCTTTGCCACCCCGGCCAGCCGGTCCAGGGCGGGGCGATACTAGCGCATCATTGCCGCCCGGGCAGGATGGTCGGCGTGGCGCGGGGTAGCGTGCGCGGATAGTCCTGGCTGAAGTGCAGGCCCCGGCTTTCCTTGCGCATCAGTGCGCTGGAGACGATCAGCTGCGCCACGTCCACCAGGTTGCGCAGTTCCAGCAGATCGCGCGAGACGCGGAAGTTGGCGTAATACTCGTCGATCTCTTCCTTGAGCAGGCGGATGCGATGCCGGGCGCGTTCCAGGCGCTTGTCGGTGCGCACGATGCTCACGTAGTTCCACATGAAGCGACGCAGTTCATCCCAGTTGTGGGAGATGACGACTTCCTCGTCGGCATCGGTGACGCGGCTTTCATCCCAGGCCGGCAGGTCGGCCACGCGCCAGGTGCCAGCGGCCAGTTCGCGCTCGATGTCGGCGGCCGCGGCGCGGCCCAGCACCACGCACTCCAGCAGCGAATTGCTGGCCAGCCGGTTGGCGCCGTGCAGGCCCGTATAGGCGGTCTCGCCCACGGCATACAGCCCCGGCAGGTCGGTGCGGCCGGCCATGTCGGTCACCACACCGCCGCAGGTGTAGTGGGCCGCCGGCACCACCGGGATCGGCTGGCGCGTGAGGTCGATACCGAACTCCAGGCAGCGCGCCTGGATGGTCGGGAAGTGCTCGGCGATGAAGGCCGGGCTCTGGTGGCTGATGTCCAGGTCCACATGGTCCAGGCCGCGCTTCTTCATCTCGAAGTCGATGGCGCGGGCCACGATGTCGCGTGGCGCCAGCTCGGCGCGGGCATCGTGCTCGGGCATGAAGCGCTGGCCGGCGGCCACACCGGCCGAGGCCGGCAGCTTGAGCAGGGCGCCTTCGCCGCGCAGCGCCTCGCTGATGAGGAAGGACTTGGCATAGGGGTGATACAGGCAGGTCGGATGGAACTGGATGAATTCCATGTTGGCCACCCGGCAGCCGGCGCGCCAGGCCATGGCAATGCCGTCACCGGTGGCCGAATCCGGGTTGGAGGTGTACAGATAGACCTTGCCCGCACCGCCGGTGGCCAGCACGGTGCGGCCGGCGGCGATGGCCAGCACCCGGCCGCTCTGGCTGTCCTGCACGTGCACGCCCAGGCAGCGCGGCTCGGCCCCGCGATCGCGCTTGCCGGCGTGGATCAGGTCGATGGCGCAGTGGTGTTCCAGCAGGGTGATGTTGGGGTGGGCGCGCACGCGCTGCTCCAGCGTCACCTGTACCGCATGCCCGGTGGCATCGGCGGCGTGGATGATGCGGCGCTGGCTGTGGCCGCCTTCGCGGGTCAGGTGGTAGCCCATCTCGGCGCTGTCGTCGCGGGTGAAGGGTACGCCCTGGGCGATCAGCCATTCGATGGCCTGGCGACCTTGTTCGACGATGGCGCGGGTGGCGCCTTCGTCACACAGGCCGGCGCCGGCCACCAGCGTGTCCTCGATGTGCTGGGCGTGGCTGTCGCCCGAATCCAGCACGGCGGCGATGCCGCCTTGCGCCCAGTTGCTGGCGCCGTCCAGCAGTTCGCCCTTGGAGACGACCACGACCTGATGCTTTTCGGCAAGATGGAGAGCTACGGAGAGACCGGCCAGACCGCTGCCGATGATGGCGACATCGCACTTCATGATCGTGAGCAAAGCTGCTGTTGTGGAGGGAGTCGACGATTATAACCAGAGCCGACGGGCATATTGTTTATATCGTTTCCCCGCCGCGTTGCCGGCCCCCAAAACAAAACGGGCTCCGATGCAACTCGGAGCCCGTCGGCCAGATCGTTTGCGACGCTTATTCGGGGATCACCGGCTTGACCTTGGCTGCGGCCTGCTTGGCGCGGATGCGGGCGGTTTCCACATTGTCGGCGGCGGCCAGGGCCACGCCCATGCGGCGACGGGCGAAGGACTCGGGCTTGCCGAACAGGCGGATGTCGGCGCCGGGGATGCGCAGTGCCTCGGCCACGCCGTCGAAGGCGATGCCACGGGCTTCATGCTGACCGTAGATCACGGCCGACGCACCCGGGGTGCGCAGCGCGGTATTGACCGGCAGGCCGAGGATGGCCTTGGCATGCAGTTCGAATTCGCTCTGCACCTGGCTGACCATGGTGACCATGCCGGTGTCGTGCG
Source organism: Herbaspirillum sp. AP02 (assembly GCF_015767275.1). GTDB lineage: Bacteria > Pseudomonadota > Gammaproteobacteria > Burkholderiales > Burkholderiaceae_D > Herbaspirillum. The sequence continues at coordinate 480,791 of NZ_JADWMY010000001.1, read as the reverse complement.
GACGCGGGCTGACTTCGGAGAACCAGACCATGTCGCCCTTGACGAACAGTTCCACCCCGAACAGGCCCAGGCCGCCCAGGTTTTCGGTGACCTTGCGGGCGATGTCGCGGGCCTTTTCCAGCGCGGCACCGGGCATGGGATGCGGCTGCCAGGATTCGACATAGTCGCCCTTGACCTGCACGTGACCGATAGGATCGCAGAAGCTGGTGATGGTGTCGCCATTCTCGTTGATCGAGCGCACCGTCAGGAGGGTGATTTCGTAGTCGAAGTCGATGAAGCCTTCCACGATCACGCGACCGGAGTCCACGCGGCCGCCGGCGGCGGCGTAGTTCCAGGCGCCTTCGATCTCATCGGCGCTATCGATCTTGGACTGGCCCTTGCCGGAGGAGGACATGACCGGCTTGATCACGCACGGATAGCCGATCTGGTCGATGGCGGCCTTGAGTTCCTCCAGGCTGTCGGCGAAGCGATAGGGCGAGGTCGCCAGGCTCAGGGTTTCGCCGGCCAGACGGCGGATACCTTCGCGGTTCATGGTCAGCCAGGCGGCGCGGGCGGTCGGGATGACGCGGGCGCGGCCGGCTTCTTCCAGCTTGACCAGGGTTTCGGTGGCGATGGCCTCGATCTCGGGCACGATCAGGTCCGGCTGCTCCTGCTCGATCAACGCGGCCAGGGCGGCGCCGTCGGTCATGTTGATCACGTGGGCGCGATGTGCGACCTGATGGCCGGGGGCGTTTTCATAACGGTCAACGGCGATCACTTCCACGCCCAGGCGTTGCAGGGCAATGATGACTTCCTTGCCCAGTTCGCCGGAGCCCAGCAGCATGACCTTGGTGGCGGAAGGAGAAAGCGGCGTGCCGAGTCGAGTTGGTTTTTTCATAATGGGGGGAGAGTATCAGCAGGGAGCTGATGCAGTGCGAGAATGAATCACGGGCGGACGATACCAAATCTTGCCGGCTTTGGACAGTCGCAATGTACGCAGTTTCAGGCGAAGTAATCGGTGAAAACTTGCCTATTTTTCCCTGGGGTAATTTATGACCGACAAAGGTTCTCCGCATCGCTCCAACGTCGCTCTAATGTCGCCTAACTGCAGCCAAAACAGCGCTCTTTCTTTCTTCTCGTGTTACGAGAATTTCCAGATGATTCTCAATGCTACAGTTCCATCCCCAGCATCACCCCCGACAACGCCTTCCCATGCGCATCCAGCGCCAATGAGCGCGTTACGCCGCCGCCCAGTGCGCGCTGCATCACGAAATTGAGTGCTCCCAGCTGCGGCAAGGCGTAGCGCACCACCTCTCCCTGCACGACCCCCGCAAAATGCGCTCGCACCCGCTCGGCGGTCAGTTCGCGTTCCAGCAGGGCGTAATCCTCGATGCGGTAGGCAATCACCGAGATATTGGAAATGTCGCCCTTGTCCCCGGCGCGCGAATGGGCGATGTCTCTGAGTTGCATGTCAGACCTCCTCGATATGAACGGATGGATGCACCAGACCGCGCGGCAGCAGCAGCGACAGCACGGCGATGACCTCGCGAGCCGCCTTGGTCGCGCCACCGCCACCGGCCGGGCCATTGGTGTAGAGCGTTTCGACCTCGTTGCCGATGCGTACCGCTTCCTTCATGCTGGCCGTGCGTCCGGCCACGCGCAGGCGCACTTCCTGCGGCTCGGGCGCCTGGGCCGTCGCCGCCATCTGCACGCTGCTGATGGCGTTCACGCCGATCAGGTCCACGCGCAGTTCGTCAGCCTGCACCCCGGTCAGCGTCAGGCGTTCGCGCACGATGTCAGCGGCCAACTGGGCGCGGGCCTGCGCCCCCGGTCCGGCATAGGAAATCTGGCCCTCGCCGATGAAGCTGTCGCGGTAGCCCAGCGTGGTCTTCAGGGTTTCCGGGCGCGCGCGGCCACGGCCGCCGGTGACGGCGACGCGGTCAGGGCCGATTTCGGTGATCTGGACTTGCGAGAAATCGGCGATCACGTCCGGCGTGTAGTAGGCAGCGGGATCATGGATTTCATAGAGCAGCTGTTCCTTGCAGGTCTGCGCCGTCACCTGACCGCCGGAGCCGGCCACCTTGGTGATGACGGCACTGCCGTCGGCGCTGATCTCACCGATGGGGAAGCCCAATCGCGCCAGCGCAGCCACATCCTTCTTGCCAGGATCGGCAAAGTAGCCACCGGTGATCTGGCCCGCGCATTCCAGCAGATGGCCGACCAGAGTGCCCTGGCCCAGCTTGTTCCAGTCATCGGCGGCCCAGCCGAATTCGTGCACCAGTGGCGCCAGCACCAGTGCCGGATCGGCCACCCGGCCGGTGACGATCACGTCGGCGCCGGCTTGCAGCGCTTCCAGGATGGGGGCCACGCCCAGGTAGGCATTGGCCGAGATGAGGCGCTCCCCCAGGGATGCCACCGGCTGGCCATTGTCCTCGATGCGGAAGTCGCCGGCCTGCACCGCTTCCAGCACGTCGTCGCCGATGACGGCGGCGACCTTAAGCTGTGTCAGCCCCAGTTCGCCGGCGATCTCGCGGATGCGCTGCGCCGCCGCCTGCGGATTGGCCGCCCCCATGTTGGTGATGATGCGCACGCCCTGGTCGGCGCAGGTCTTGAGCACGGCGTGCATGCGCTCGGCCAGCAGCGGATCGTAGCCTTTGGTCGGGTCGGCCAGCCGCGCCTGTTGGCCAATGGCGATGGTGCGTTCGGCCAGGCATTCGAAGATCAGGTAGTCCAGCTGTCCCTGTTCGGCCAGTTCGGCGGCCGGTTCGATACGGTCGCCCGAGTAGCCGGCACCGGCGCCGATGCGCACTACGCGTTGCGGGTCATGGGTCATGCGATTCTCCAAAAACGTGTCTTTCCCGGGGCGTGTGGCTGGCTCAGAACAGCGGGAACAGGCCCAGCACCACGCAGGCGATGGTCATCACCACCGAGGCACCGAACAGGAAGGGAATGGTGTACTTCTGATGGTCCGCCAGTTCAATGCCGGCCAGGCCGCACACCAGGAAGGTGGCCGGGGTCAGGGGGCTGACCGGGAAGCCGGTGGTCATCTGGCCCAGCAGCGCTGCCTGCGCCACCTGGATGGTCGGTACGCCCAGCATGTGGCTGACTTCGGCGATCACCGGCAGCACGCCGAAATAGAAGGAATCCGGGTCGAACAGCAGTGACAGCGGCATCGACAGCAAGCCCAGTACCACCGGGATATGGCCCGCCATGTCGGGCGGCACCAGGCCGACGGCCGTCTTGGCCATGGCCGAGAGCATGCCTGACTTGGTCATGATGCCGGTGAATACGCCGGCGGCGAACAGGATGCTGGCCATCAGCAGCGCGGCCTTGGCATGGGCGTCGATGCGTTCGCGCTGCATGGTCACGTCGCGGTAGTTGATCATCAGCGCCAGCACCACGCCGATCATGAACATCACCACCGGATCGACCTTGCCGCTGATCATCACGCCCAGCACGAACACGGTGAGCACGATGTTGGCCCAGAAATTCTGCGGCCGGCGGATCTTCAGTTGCGCCTCGGTCAGCTCGTGCTGCTGCACGAAGTCCACCGTGGAACCCTTGCCCAAGCCGAGGCGACGTTCTTCCTTCAGGCCCAGCAGGTAGGAGGCGATGAAGACAAAGGCCAGCCCCACCAGTTGCACCGGCACCAGCGGCGTGAAGATGTCCGACACCGGGATATGCAGCGCCGCCGAGGCGCGGATCATCGGCCCGGTCCAGGGCAGGAAGTTCACCCCGGCCGCCAGCGAGGCCACGCAGGCCAGGATGCGCTTGTCGATGCCCAGCCGGTTGTATAGCGGCAGCATGGCCGGGATGGTGATCAGGAAGGTCACCGCGCCCGAGCCGTCCAGGTGGATCAGCAGCGCCAGCAGGGCGGTGCCCGGCACGATGCGCGTGGGCCGGCTGCCCACTGTCTTGAGGATGCGGCTGATGATCGGGTCCAGCATGCCGGCATCGGTGACGATGCCGAAGAACAGGATCGCAAACACGAACATGCCCGCCACCGGTGCGATGGCTGTCACGCCCTGCACGATGAACTTCGAGGTCTGCAGACCGAAACCGCCGACCAGCGCGGCGATGATGGGAATGGCGATCAGCGCCACCAGCGGCGACATCTTCTTGGTGAGGATGGCGGTGAACAAGGATACGATCGTGACAAAGCCTAGCAGGGCTAACATGCGTGTCTCCGGTGTTTGGTTTGATGTTCTTGTGTTGTCATCACTTCCAACGCGCCGGATCATTGTTGTGTACTGAAGCTGCGGGAGGTGAGCAGGGCGAGTGTAGGTGGCGGTCGATTTTGTTGTAAAGTCGATTTTTTCGATTGATTGACCGGTTTTTCAGGATAATTGACGGCCCACCTCTGCCATGCAAACCAATATCTCCACGCGCCTGCTGCAGGCCTTCCTGGCCTTGGTCGATTGTCGCCATTTCGGTCATGCCGCCGAGCGCTGCCACGTCTCGCAATCGGCCTTCAGCGCCATGATCCAGAAGCTGGAAGCCGCCGCCGGGGCGCGCCTCTTCGAGCGTGATACCCGCAATGTGACCCTGACGCCGGAAGGCGAACTGTTCGTCCAGGTGGCGCGCCAGCTGGTCCACGACATCGAGGCCGCCTTCGCCGACATGAGCGATTACGTGGCGCGTCGCAAGGGCAGGGTGGCCATCGCCGCCTTGCCGTCGCTGGCGGCGGGCTGGCTACCGCCGGTGCTGGCGGAATACCGGCGCCGCTATCCGGGCGTGATGCTGGCGCTGTTCGACGCCATTTCGGACCAGTGCCTGGACTTGCTGCGCCAGGGCAAGGCCGACATCGCACTGACCGCGCCGGGACCGAACCTGCTGGAGTTCGATACCCGCCCCCTGTGCAGCGATCCGTTCTACCTGGTCTGCCGGCGCGACCACAAGCTGGCCGGCAAGCGCCGCATCAAGGTGGCGCAGCTGGCCGGCTGCGAGATGATCCACCTGGCGCGCTCCACCAGCGTGCGCCAGCACCTGGATGCGGTCCTGCGTCCGGGCGCGGTGATCCATACCGGGTTGGAAGTGGAACACCTGGCCACCGTGGCCGCCCTCATCGAGAGCGGCCTGGGCGTGAGCGTGGTACCGGAGCTGACCTTGTTCCAGTTCCGCCTGCCGGAGCTGGTGGCCATCCCGCTGGACGCACCCGATCTGATGCGGCCCTTGCTGATTGTCACGCCCAAGGGGCGCAGCCTGTCGATTGCGGCGCAGGGCTTGCTGGAACTGGTGGAAGGGAAAGCAAAGGCGGCCGCCGAGTCGTCGGCGGCGCCCAAACGAAAAGCCCCGCGACAGGGCGCGGGGCATTAGAGCAGGTATAGCGTGCGGTCCGGGCTGGCCTGCCTGCCGGACCGCCTCCACGATCAGTCGTGGATGTTGTTGTGCACGGTTTCCTTGACGAACAGCAGGCCGATCACGAAGGTGATCAGGGCGATCACGATCGGGTACCACAGGCCGTAGTAGATATCGCCCTTGAAGGCCACCAGCGCGAAGGAGGTGGTCGGCAGCAGACCGCCAAACCAGCCGTTACCGATGTGGTAGGGCATGGACATGGAGGTGTAGCGGATGCGGGTCGGGAACATTTCCACCAGGGCGGCGGCGATCGGGCCGTAGACCATGGTCACGTACAGCACCAGGATGAACAGCAGCAGCAGGACCATGGGCTTGTTGATCTGGTCCGGATCGGCCTTGCTCGGATAGCCGGCAGCCTTGATGTCATCCGACAGGTCCTTGGACAGTTGCTTGTCCTTGGCAGCGGCATCTTCCTTGGACAGGCCATTGGCATCATAGGAGGTGATCACGCGGTCGCCGATCTTGACGGTGGCCACCGAGCCCGGGGCACCGGCCACGTTCTGGTAGTTGACCGAGGCAGCCGACAACTTGGCCTTCACGATGTCGCAGGACGAGGTGAACTTCTTGGTGCCGGTCGGGTTGAACTGGAACTGGCAGCTGGCCGGGTCGGCGGTGACGATCACCGGCGACTTTTGCAGGGCCGATTCCAGCGCCGGGTTGGCGAAGTGGGTCAGGCCGTTGAAGATCGGGAAGTAGGTCACGGCAGCGATCAGGCAGCCCCCCAGGATGATGGGCTTGCGGCCGATCTTGTCCGACAGCGAACCGAAGAACAGGAAGAAGGGCGTTGCCAGCAGCAGCGCCAGGGCGATCAGGATGTTGGCGGTGGGGCCATCGACCTTCAGCGTCTGGGTCAGGAAGAACAGGGCATAGAACTGGCCGGTGTACCACACCACGGCCTGGCCGGCGGTCAGGCCCACCAGCGCCAGGATGACCAGCTTCAGGTTCTTCCACTGGCCGAAGGCTTCGGTCAGCGGGGCCTTGGAGGTCTTGCCTTCAGCCTTCATCTTCAGGAAGGCCGGCGACTCGTTCATGGACATGCGGATCCACACCGAGATGGCCAGCAGCAGGATGGAGACCAGGAAGGGAATGCGCCAGCCCCAGTCGGCAAAGGCGGCTTCACCCACGGCGGTACGCACACCCAGGATCACCAGCAGCGACAGGAACAGGCCCATCGTGGCGGTGGTCTGGATCCAGGCGGTGAAGGCGCCGCGACGGCCCTCCGGCGCGTGTTCGGCCACGTAGGTTGCAGCACCCCCGTACTCGCCACCCAGTGCCAGGCCCTGCAGGATGCGCAGGATGATCAGGATGATCGGAGCGGTGATGCCGATGGAGTTGTAGTTGGGCAGCACACCGACGATGAAGGTCGAAGCGCCCATGATCAGGATGGTCACCAGGAAGGTGTATTTGCGACCCACTAGGTCACCCAGGCGGCCGAACACCAGCGCGCCGAAGGGACGCACGATGAAGCCCGCGGCAAAGGCCAGCAGCGCGAAGATGAAGGCGGTATTGGGGTCGGTGCCGGCAAAGAACTGCTTGGCGATGATGGCGGCGAGCGAGCCGTAGAGGTAGAAGTCATACCATTCGAAAACGGTGCCTAGCGACGAGGCGAAGATGACTTTTCTTTCCTCCGGTGTGATGCCGCGCGCAGTCGTGTTGACTGATGCTGTGGTCATGTTTGTCTCCTTGGTTTTAATTGATATTGCTACTGCATGGATGCATACGGTACTCGGGGCAGGGCAACGAAGTAACAGATGCAACAGATGCAACAGGTGCAACAGATGGTCGAATGGGGCGTTATGCAAGAACGCACCGGAGACAGCATGAAGATTTCTTCCCCCGCCTTCCCCGTCAGACACAAACCGCGATATTGGCTTCGCATTGCTTGCGTAAGGACCCACTTGTCCATGCCGCGAGTGTGCGACGCCAAGCTTACGCAAGACTTGCTCCAAACTTACACAAGCTTACAGCGCAGAGAGCTCATTTCTGGTTGCGCCGCAGCAGGCTGAATGGCTTGTGGTGGGGCTTTGCGGGGTGCTGGCGGCTATTGCGATGCAGCGACACCTGTCAGGAGGCTCACATCTGGCAAGACCCTGAGTGAAGTTTTTTCTGTCAGGAACAGGTAGAAAAAGCTGAAGCGGACATCAGGGTGGGTACAGCGGGGAAGGGAACAGGCAATAGAAAAGCGGACGCTGAAAGTGGCATCCCCTCGCAGGCCCGGCGCGGCAGCGAGGCCGCCACACCGGGGGAGGGGATGCCAGGGTGAAGCGATCAGGCCAGTGCCGTCGCCGGTGCTGGCTGGGCGGTCGGCGTGGGCAGGCTGTCGCCTTCCAGCAAGGCCTTGACCACGCGCTCGCCCAGGCCCAGGCCCACGCTCATGCCGATGCCGGTATGCATCAGCACCACCGAGGTGTGGGCATCGATGGGCAGCGCCGAGAACGGGCCCGGGCCCTTGCTGCCGTAGACGCCTTGCCAGCGCTCGACCACCTTCACCCGGGCGGCCAGGGTGTGCTCCACCAGGCCCAGCATCAGTTCATCGACCTCTTCGCTGTTGAAGGGTGGCGAATCGGTGCCGTAGTGGTGCGAATCGCCCACGATCAGTTCCTGATACGGCGTGGGGCTGACCAGCAGGTGGATGCCGTGCTTGTTGAGCAGGGGCGCATTGGCCTCGATCTCGGCATGCACCGCGCGCGCGGTCGGCAGGTCCGAGAAGGCGCCATAGTGGGTGCAGGACAGCCCGGTCAGCACCGCGTGGGTCAGTGGCAGCGGCTCTTCGGTCTTCAGGCGCAGCATCTGCAGGCGGCACTGCTTCAGGTTCATCGGCTGCAGGCGATCGGCGAACAGGGTCAGGTAGTCGTGACCCGAACAGACCACCACGCGCTCGGCGCGGAATTCGCCGGCCGTGGTGGACAGGCGGCCATCGGCGGTGCCATGCACCAGGGTATTGAAGCGGAAATGCACGCCCTGCGAGTGCAGGTAGGCCACCAGTGCCGGCATCGCCTCGCGGGAATACAGCTGCAGGTCTTCGGTGCCATGCAGGGCCGCACGGTGATGGCGGAAGCGGCCGCTGTAGAGGGCATTGAGCTTGTCGCCTTCCAGCAGCGAGGCGCGATAGTCGTACTGGCGGGCGCGCACCATCATGAATTCCTGCAGCACATCGTGCTCGGCCTCGCTGCGGGCGAACAGCAGGGTGCCGGCTTCGCGGGCGCTGAAGTGGGCGCGTGCGGCCAGGTGCAGCCAGATGGCACGGCTTTCCCGCGCCAGGTCCAGCATGATGCCGGGGGGCTGGCCGGTCACCAGGCCCATGCCGAAATTGCGTACGGAAGCGCCCAGCGGGGTGCCGGTGCGTTCGAACACGGCGACCTTGAGCCCGCGCCTGACGGCAGCATAGGCATGCGCCAGGCCGAGGATGCCGGACCCGACCACGGCCAGGTCGAAGTGTTGCGGGTCGTGTTCTGAGGGGGATTGCGTCATGGGGATGGCTCCATCGGATACGTTTGCGAGATGTGGTGCTGCCTGTTGTGGCCGGACGCTCTGTCGGCGTCCTGTGATCCTCTCCGCGCGCCGTCGCAGGCGGGCTGCGACGGCGGGATGCTACGCAGGCCTCAGGCCTCAGGCATCAGGCATCAGGCCTGATGGGCTGAGGCTTGAGGCCTTCTTGCAGCGTTCTTGTTGCAGCGTGCTTATTGCTTCTTTTCCGACTTGCTTTCGTAGCGCTTGCTCCACTCCGTCAGGATGCGATCACGGTTGGTGCTGGCCCAGGTGAAGTCGTTCTTGATCAGGCGCTTTTCGTAATCGGCCGGCAGCAGTTCGTCCGGCTTGGCCACACCCGGGATGGCGACCACGGCGAAGTTCTTTTCATAGAGGGCCATGGCGTCCTTGCTGGCGGAGAAATCGGCCAGCTTCTTGGCCGCTTCCAGGTGCTTGCTGCCCTTGACGATGGCGGTGGCTTCGATGTCCCAGCCCAGGCCTTCGGCCGGCAGGATGACGTCGATAGGGGCGCCTTCCTTCTTGGTCTTCACGGCGCGGTATTCGAAGGCGATGCCGATCGGGAATTCACCGGTGGCCGCCTGCTTGCAGGGCTTGGAGCCGGAGTGGGTGTACTGGCCGATGTTCTTGTGCAGGGCGTCCATGTAGGCCCAGCCCTTGTCTTCACCCATCATCTGCAGCCAGGCCGAGACGTCCAGGTAGCCGGTGCCGGAGGAAGCCGGGTTGGGCATGACGATCTTGCCGGCATAGACCGGCTTGGTCAGGTCGGCCCAGGAAGTCGGCTTGGGCAGGCCCTGCTTTTGCGCTTCCACGGTGTTGAAGCAGATGGCCGAGGCCCACACGTCCATGCCGACCCAGGCCGGCGGATTGGCGGCGCTGCGGTACTTGCCGTCGATGGCCGACAGGCCTTGCGGAGCGTACGGTGTCAGCATGCCTTCCTTGTCCAGCAGGGCCAGGCTGGTGGCGGCCAGGCCCCAGATCACGTCCGCTTGCGGATTGGCCTTCTCGGCCAGCAGCTTGGCGGTGACGATGCCGGTGGAGTCGCGCACCCATTTGATTTCGATGTCCGGATTGGCCTTCTGGAAGGCGGCCTGATAGGCCTTGATCTGGTCGGCTTCGAGGGCGGTGTAGACGGTCAGCGTGGTGGCCGCGTGCACGGCCGGTGCCGCCAACAGCATGCCGGCGCCGATCACCGATGCGAGCAGGGAAAACAGCTTGGTTTTTTTCATGATGGCCTTCGTCTGTGAATGGCTGGGTTGAAAAAGCGTCGGAAACGCGAGGGTAAAAAAGTGCGAGGGTAAAAAACGGCCAGGCTAAGAACTTGTGTCAGCGGGCGCGCCCACGGCGCCAGGCCTGGGCTCGCGCCAGCCAGCGGCTGCCGGCCAGATGCATCAGCAGCGCGGCGGCGGCCGAGGTGAGCAGGATCAGGGTGGACATGGCGGCAGCCGGGCCGACATCACCGGCGTCGTCCATGTTCAGTACCGCTACCGAGGCCAGCACGGTGTCCGGGCGGTACAGGAAGATCACCGCCGACACCGTGGTCATCGAGGAAACGAACAGGTAGCGGAAGATTTCCAGCATCTGCGGCAGGCACAGCGGCACGGTCACGCGCAGGAAGGTCTTGAGCAAAGGCACCTTCAGCGACAGCGATGCCGCCTCGAATTCCGGATCGAGCTGCTTGAGCGCGGTGACGGCCGTGAGGTGGGCCGTGGTGTAGAAGTGCACGATGGAGCAGAGCACCAGCAAGCTCATCGTCCCATACAGGAAATTGAAGGGATTGGCCGGGTGATTGAAGAACAGCAGGCTGCCCAGGCCCAGCACCAGCCCCGGTACCGCCATCGGCAGGAAGCACAGCATGCGCAGCAGTGGCGACAGCCAGGCCTGGCCACGGGTCTTTTCCATCAGCCAGGCGCCGCTGAAGATCACCACGGTGCCGACCACGCTGGTGCCGCAGGCCAGTTTCAGGCTGTTGAAATAGGCCAGCCAGCCGCCGCCGTCCATGTTGTCGAAGTCGTAGTGTTGCAGCGTCAGTTGCAGGTTGTAGGGCCACAGCTTGACCAGCGAGGCAGCCATGGCCACCACGATCATGAGCAGGATGGCGGTCGCGATCAAGGCCACGGCCAGCAGGTTCACGCCATCGCGATGCCAGTCGGGGCGCGGCACATAGACCTCGGAGCGGCTGCTCATGTTGGCCCGCTGGCGGCGCTGCAGCCAGCCATCCACGGCGAAGGTCAGCAGCGCCGGCACCAGCAGCAGCAAGCCGATCAGCGCGCCACGTCCGAACTGCTGCTGGCCGACCACCGCCTTGTACGCTTCCACGGCCAGTACGCTATAGGCGCCGCCGGTGATCTTGGGCACGCCGAAGTCGGTGATGGTGAGGGTAAAGACCAGGCACAGCGCGCCGAAGATGCCATAGCGCGTGGCCGGCAGGGTCACCGTGCGGAAGATGCGCCAGCGCGAGGCCCCCATGGCATGGGCGGCGTCGTAGAGGCGTCCGTCGGCCTGCGACAAGGCGGACAGGAGAATCATCATGGCGTGCGGGAAGGTGTAGAACACTTCACCCAGCAAGATGCCCCAGAAGCCATAGATGCTGCCGTCCATCCATTCCTTGAACAGCCCCTGATTGCCGAACAGGTAGATCAGCGCGATGCCCGGCAGCAGCGACGGCGCCAGCAGCGGCAACAGGCCGATCCCGCGCCACAGGCCCTTGAAGGGGATGCAGGTACGCTGCAAGGCGTAGGCAAAGACATAGGCCAGCGGCACCGTGACCACGGCGGTCATGGCCGCGACCCACAGGCTGCGGCCCAGCAGGGGCAGGAAATTGATGTTGGAAAACAGCGCCATCAGCGGCCCGGCGCCGGCCCATGTGCCATCGGGCTGCAGCACGGCCTGCATCAGGATGAACACCAGCGGTCCGCCCAGGCCGATCAGCAGCACGGCCAGCAACAGCCACTTCAGTCCGGCCAGCAGGCCCTGGCTGCGATCGGCCGTGCTCATGGGCAGGGCCTGGGCGGGCTGCACGGGTTGGGCAGATGGTTCGATCGTCATGGTGGACGAGGAAAGGGAGGAGGGCATGCTCATCGGAGATTCAGGCAAACACGTGCAGGGCCTGACGCGGCAGGGCCACCCACAGGGCGTCATTGACGGGCAGGGCGGCCAGACGCTCATGGGCCTGACCGCTGACATCGGCCAGCAGGGTCTGGCCCGGCAGTGCATCGGCGGTCAATGCCAGGCGGTAGCGGTTGCCCAGGTAGATGCGGTCGGTCACCCGTGCCTGGAACCGGTTGGCGGTGGCGTCGGTGGCGAACAGTTCGACCGATTCCGGGCGGCAGAACAGGCGGCCGCTGGGCAGTTCCGCTTCCTCGGCCTGGATTTCCAGGCGCAGCCCGCCCACCGCGACCTGAGAACCCGAGATGCGGGTGAAGGGCAGCCAGTTGGCATGGCCGATGAAGTCCGCCACGAAGGGCGTGGCCGGGCGCCGGTAGATCTCGGCGGGCGTGCCGAACTGCTCGATGCGGCCGTGTTGCATGACGGCGATGCGGTCGGCCATGACCATGGCTTCTTCCTGGTCGTGGGTGACCATCAAGGTGGTAATGCCGAACTGCTTTTGCAGACGACGGATTTCCAGTTGCAGGTGTTCTCGCACCTGGGCATCCAGGGCCGACAGCGGCTCGTCCAGCAGCAGCAGCGACGGCGACGGCGCCAGTGCACGCGCCAGCGCCACCCGTTGCTGCTGGCCGCCGGACAACTGGCCGGGATACTTGGCCTGGCTGCCGGCCAGTCCGACCATGTCCAGCATGGCCGCAACCCGTTCCTGGCGTGCTTCGCGCTTCATGCCGGTGAGGCCATAGGCGACGTTATCGGCTACGGTCAGGTTGGGAAACAAGGCATAGGACTGGAACAGGATGCCGTAGTCGCGGGCTTGTGGCGGCAAGTGCGAGATATCGCGTCCGCCGGCATGGAGCTGGCCGGCATCCTGGCGTTCCAGACCGGCGATGGTGCGCAGCAAGGTGGTCTTGCCGCAACCTGACGGCCCCAGCAGGCAGACCATTTCGCCCCGGCGCACTTCCAGCGAGACCCGATCCAGCGCGGTGAAGGCGCCGAAGCGCTTTTCGATGTTGTGCACGGCCAGGAAGCCGGTGTCACGGTCGCTATCCTGCTGCGGGTCCTGGCAGGGCGGCAGCGCAAGCGCGGCGGAGGAAGAATTCTGGATCATCTCGGAAGTGGTCTCGCTAGCTCGCGGTGTTGCCCAAACACAGCGCCCGTGCGGATTTGCGGGGCGTGGCCGGGGGTGGAAAGCATGCGGATGGTACGGTGAAAATATGACTGCTGGATGACACCCCCTGCTGTGATAACGGGCCGGAATCCCTGCTATAGGTTCAAGCTATGGATGGCGACCCGGGCTCTCGCCGGCAGGGAATCGGGCAGGTGTTTTGCTGTCCAATCCTTCATTGACGATAGGCTTTGCGTGAAGCAAGATCGTTCATATGTGCTCAGGAGACCAGAATGAATACAAGCATCAAGCCCCCGCGACCGTGGCGGTCGCCCCGCCGGCTTGCCCGCCGGCTGGCCATGTCGGGCTTGGGCGTGGCGGCCATGCTGGCGGCCTGCTCGGCACCGGAAAGTACCCAGGAAACCCGCGACGAGCTGGCGCGTACCCTGATCGAGCAAAAGAAGACCACCGAGGATGGCACCTCGATAGCCACGACGGTGGATGGCTACAAGGTGGACCTGGCCAAGCGCATTTCGCAGGTCAATTTCACCAGTGTCTACGTGGAAAGGCCGCAGGCCTTGCTGCGCTCGGTGATCGTGATCAAGTACATCGTCGACGGCGATGGCAATCTGCTCAAAAGTGAAATCCTGCGCAGCAACCGCGACAAGCACGCCGAAGCCAGCGCCCTGGGCAGCCTGAAGACGGCCGCCCCCTTTCCCAAGCCGCCACCGGCGCTGTTGAAGCAGGGCCGCATCGAACTTTCGGAAAGCTGGCTGTTCAACAATGACGGTCGTTTCCAGCTGCGCAGCGTGGCCCTGGCCCAGATGGACCGCTAGCGGGGCCACCAGGGGGCAAAGATGCCTCAGGGCATTGGCATGTGTATAATGTCGCGCGAGCACGACGGTGTGCGTTGTGCGTCCCGGGCCTGAAGGCCTGCGCCGGATCAGGGCGAACGCGAGTTCGCCTTTTTTATTATCTGCGGACGTTGCAGCGGCAGTCCTCGCTGACCTTCATTGACCAGATCGTTTATTGATTGGCTATTCATGTTTGATTTCATTCGTACTCACCAGCGCCTGATGCAGTTCCTGCTGCTGCTGTTCATCTTCCCGTCGTTCGCCTTCTTCGGCCTGGAGGGCTATAGCCGCCTGACCGACGACAGCGGCGTGGCCAAGGTGGCCGGCCAGACCATCACCAAGGAAGAATGGGACGCTGCGCACCGCCAGCAGCTGGAGCGCATGCGCCAGGTGTATGGCAACCAGTTCGATAGCAAGATCTTCGATAGCCCGCAGGCGCGTCGCGCCATCCTGGACAACCTGATCGCCCAGCGCGCCCTGGGTGCCGAAGTGGTGGCCAACAAGCTGGTGGTGCCGGACCAGGTGCTGCAGCAGAGCATCCTGCAGATCCCTGGCCTGACCAAGCCGGACGGCAGCTTCGACAATGAACAGTACCGCGTGCTGCTGGCAGCCCAGGGCATGAACCCCAAGTCCTATGAAGCCAGTCTGCGCCGTGAAATGGCTGTGCAGCAGTTGAATGCCGCGATCCAGAGCACCGCCTTCGCCCCCCGTAGCGTGGCCGAGAACCTGTCGAACCTGAACGATCAGGAACGCACGGTGCAGATGCTCAACTTCAAGCCGGACAGCTATGCCGCCCAGGTCAAGGTAAGCGACGACATGCTCAAGGCCTATTACGACAAGAACGGCGCCCGCTTCGAGACCCCGGAGCAGGCCGACATCGAATACGTGGTGCTGGACGCCGCCGCCGTGGCCGCCCAGGCTGCCGTCACCGACGACGACATCAAGGCCTACTACGAGCAGAACCAGAAGCAGTACGCCACCGAAGAACAGCGTCGCGCCAGCCACATCCTGATCACCGTCAAGAAGGATGCCCCGGCAGCCGAGAAGGCTGCCGCCAAGGCCAAGGCCGACGGTCTGGTGGCGCAACTGCGCAAGAATCCGGGCGACTTCGCCAAGCTGGCCAAGGCCAATTCGCAGGACCCCGGTTCGGCTGAAAACGGTGGCGACCTGGGCTACTTTGCCAAGGGCGCCATGGTCAAACCCTTCGAAGATGCCGCCTTCAGCCTCAAGCAGGGCGAGATCAGCGATCCGGTGGAATCCGACTTCGGCTATCACGTGATCGAAGTGACCGGCATCAAGCCGGCCGCCGTCAAGCCGCTGGAATCGGTCAAGGCCGAGATCGGCGCCGAGATCAAGAAGCAGATCGCCGCCAAGAAGTATTCGGAAATGGCCGACCAGTTCAACAACCTGGTCTATGAAAATGGTGACAGCCTCAAGGCCGTCTCCGACAAGCTCAAGCTGAAGATCCAGACCGCCACCGGCGTGACCCGCATCCCCAACCCGGCCGCTGGCCCGCTGCCATACAACAATGCCAAGTTCCTGACGGCGCTGTTTACCGACGACGTGATCAAGGCCAAGCACAATACCGAAGCTGTGCAGACTGCCCCCAACACCCTGGTGGCTGGCCGCATGACCGGCTACAAGCCGGTCGCCAAGCGTCCCTTCGAGGAGGTCAAGGCCGATGTGCAGAAGGCCGTGCTGCAGCAGGAGGAGCAGGCATTGGCCGTCAAGGCCGGGCAGGAACGCCTGGTACAGCTGCAGGCCAAGGATGACGCCAGCGGTTTCAGCGATGCCAAGGTGGTTTCACGCGTGAAGTCCGACGGCTGGACCCAGGAAGCCTTCAATGCCGTCATGAAGGCCGATACCGCCAAGCTGCCGGCCTACGTCGGCGCTGAAACCCAGGGCCTGGGCTACCAGATCTACCGCGTCACCAAGGTGGAACAGCCCAAGACGGTCGACACCGCCCGCCGCAAGGCCGAGCAGGAACAGATCGCGGCCGCCTTGTCGCAACAGGAAGCCCTGGCTTACCTGGACTATCTGCGCGAAAAGGCCAAGACCAAACTGCTCAAGGGTGCCGCTGCGGTCAGCGCGGATGACGCTGCAAAGTAATCCCGCTCATCC
The DNA here is from genome assembly GCF_015767275.1 of Herbaspirillum sp. AP02. Lineage (GTDB taxonomy): Bacteria > Pseudomonadota > Gammaproteobacteria > Burkholderiales > Burkholderiaceae_D > Herbaspirillum. The sequence continues at coordinate 464,780 of NZ_JADWMY010000001.1, read as the reverse complement.
AGCCTGACCCCTGGCGGGGCAAGCGCGCACCGGGATCGTGAATCGGAGCGCAGTCCCGCCCTGTTACGGGGAGTTGTCGGCATGTCTGCCACAATTTACTAAAATATTTATCGAGGCCGCTTTTCCAGCGGCCTTTTTTGTTTCATCATGGACACTGGTGCAGCCTGCAAGCGGGATGTACGAGAGAGTCGGGTTCGGGGATGGGCCTTTTTCTTGTGCGTAGGGTTTTTGCCAGCCTTTGTCAGATTCTGTCAGCCTTTGCCGGCTTTTCACTGAGTGAGAAAATGCACATATTGTGCTGACGAAGTGAAAATCATGTCATCCGCATGCAATCTTGCGCCGTTTCCGGAATAAACGGCTGCCGTAAAGTTGTCGCTGCCTCCAGTCGAAGTTCGAAGGCTTCGCTCGGTGTGTTTCCCACAAGGAATGCTTCCGATGCCATGTCTTACCCTGAATACCGACCACGTTTTTATGCCTGCCCCAGTCCTGATCATCCAAACCGGCGACGCCAATCCTGCCCTCAAGACCAACTACGGTGGTTATGCCGACCAGATCGGTTGCGCCGCCGGTCTGTGCCACAGCGAAATCGAAGTCGTCACCGTCTATGAAGGGCAGCGCCCGTCTTGCCCGCGCACCTACCGGGCGGTCTTCATCACCGGTTCGCCGGCCATGGTGACCGACAAGGAAGACTGGAGCGAACGCACCGCCGAATGGATACGCGACGCCGCCGACCTGGATACGCCGATGTTCGGTATCTGCTACGGCCACCAGTTGCTAACCCATGCCTTTGGCGGTGAAGTCGGCTACAACCCGGCCGGCCGGGCCGCCGGTACCATGCACGTGGAAACACTGGAATGCTGCCGTCAGGATGAATTGCTGGGCGTGCTGCCGGAGGCCTTCCCGGCGCACATGCTGCACATGCAGTCGGTGCTGCGTCCGCCCAAGGACGCCATCGTCATGGCCCGTTCGCCGATGGACCCGCACCATGTGATCAAGCACAAGCACAACGTCTACTCGACCCAGTTCCACCCGGAGTTTTCGCCCGAGTTCGTGCGCGCCCACCTGCGCTACTACACCGACATCTACCGTGGCTGCGGCATCGACGCCCAGGCCCTGTGCGAGAAGGTCAGTGCAACCCCGCAGTCGACCGGGCTGCTGCGACGCTTCCTGGACCTGTACGCGCGCCATTGAGGCGTAGCTGTCCGGTTCTTCTGCTGGATGAACGAAGCCCCTGCGCCGGTGACGGCGGCAGGGGCTTCGGCTTTCAGGGCGGGGGATTTACTTCTTGCCCAACAGCGGTTTCAGGTGCGGCCAGACATTGTCCAGCAGCTTGGGCTGGGCTTGTTCGTTGGGGTGGATGCGGTCGGCCTGGAACAGCGACAGGTCGGCCGCAATGCCCTCGAAGAAGAATGGCACCAGCGCCACCTTGTTGGCCTTGGCCAGGTCCTGGTACATCGCGGCGAAACGGTGCGTGTAGTCGGGGCCGTAATTGGGTGGAATCTGCATGCCGATCAGCAGCACCTTGGCCTTTTGCTGGCGGGCCAGGTCGATCATGGCCTGCAGGTTGTCCTGGCTGGTCTTGAGCGGCAGGCCACGCAGGGCGTCGTTGGCGCCCAGCTCGATGACCAGGATCTCCGGCTGGTGTTGCGTCATCAGCGCTGGCAGGCGATTGCGCCCGCCGATGGTGGTGTCGCCGCTGATGCTGGCGTTGACCACCCGCAGTTCCGATTTGTCCTGCTGCAGCCGTTGCTGCAGCAACCCGGTCCAGCCGGTGCTGCGTTGCAGGCCATATTCGGCCGACAGGCTGTCACCGAGCACGAGCAGGTTTTTTGGGGCAGAATAAGCGCTCGCCGTCGCCAGCACCAGGGCGACGCCCGCCAGTAGCCGCAGCAGCCAGCCCAGTACGCTGGTGCGCGCCGCGCCCCTCCCGGACCCCCTTGCCTGATTGCCCTGCATGCCTGCTTCCCTTCCCGATACTGATACCGATACCGCACAATCCGCCGTCGTTGCAGCCATTGAAGTCCTTCAGTTATCCAAACATGTTGCCGATGTCGCCGCGCCCGGTGGGCGTTTGACCATCTTGAGCGACATCGATTTTACCGTGGCCGCCGGTACCACGGTGGCCATCGTCGGCGCCTCCGGCTCCGGCAAGTCCACCTTGCTGGGCCTGCTGGCTGGACTGGATACCCCCAGCGAAGGTTCCGTGCGGCTCGATGGCGAAGACATCTACGCCCTCGATGAAGACGGCCGGGCGTTGCTGCGCAAGCGCAAGCTGGGCTTCGTGTTCCAGTCCTTCCAGTTGCTCGGGCACTTGAACGCCCTGGAAAACGTGATGCTGCCGCTGGAGCTGCGTGGCGACGGCCAGGCCCGCGCCAAGGCCGAGCAGATGCTGGGCCGGGTCGGCCTGGGCAGCCGCCTGAAGCACTATCCCAAGTACCTCTCCGGGGGCGAGCAGCAGCGCGTGGCCCTGGCCCGCGCCTTCGTTACCGAACCGCCGCTGCTGTTCGCCGACGAGCCCACCGGCAGCCTGGATGCGGCCACCGGTGAATCGGTCATCCAGTTGATGTTCGAATTGAATCGCGAACGCGGTTCTACCCTGGTGCTGGTGACCCACGACAACGGCATCGCCGCGCGTTGTGAGCGCACCCTGACCATTGCGGCCGGACGCCTGCTCTGAGCCTGCTCAGACCGCTTCCATCGGATCGGCCGGCGGCAGCGGATGGGCGCGTTTGTGCTCGATATAGGCGATGCCGATCCCGCTGGCGCAGATGATGGCGATGCCCAGCACCGTGATGCTGTCAGGGAATTGCCCGAATACCAGCCAGCCCATGCCCGAGGCCGAGATGATCTGGGCATAGAAGAAGGGCGTCAGCACCGAGGCTTCGGCATGCCGGTAGGCGGTGTTCTGCAGGAAGTGGCCGATGGTACTGGTGATGCCGGTAGAGACCAGGATCGCCATTTCGATGGCCGTGGGCGTATGGGCGCTCCAGAAGAAGGGCACCATCAGCGTCGACAGCACGCTGCCCACCAGCGCCCCGTAGAACAGCGTCACCATGGGATTGTCGGCCTGGCTGGCCTTGCGGTTGAGGATGGACATGAATGCCATCGTCAGTGCCGACACCAGCCCCAGCGCGACCCCATGCGGTGGAATGTCGCCACTGGGGCGGATCACGATCAGCATGCCCGTAAAACCGACCAGCACCGCGATCCAGCGCGAGAGATAGCTGCGTTCGCCCAGCAGCCAGGGCGAGATTGCCAGCACGATCAGCGGTGCACAGAAATTCATCGCCGTGCCTTCGGCCAGTGGGACGATCTTCAGTACCGAAAAGAAAATCAGCGTCGATGCCAGTAACAGCGCGCCGCGCCCCAGTTGCAGTCCGAGCCGGTTGGACTGCAGGATGCTGCGTCCGTGCCGGCGCCGGTACAGCGGTGCCAGGGTGACGGCCATGAACAGCAGGTTGATGGTGTAACGCATCCAGGCAATCATCACCACGTGATAGCCGGCCAGGGCCAGCAGCTTGCCTGCGGTGTCCAGCAGCGACAGCGTCCACAGCCCGGCGATGAGGAACAGGATGCCCAGTTTATGACTGGGGGCGATGCGGGGATGCGGCAGGACGGCGCTGGACATGGTCTCGAATGATCTGGTTGAACACCGCCCGGATGGCCGGTATGAATTCGCTTGCGGTCAGTCCCACTGGCCCCAGCCCTGCGGCTACCAGCTGGTCGGCGGCGGTGCCGTGGATCCAGGTGGCCGCCAGGGCGGCGGCGCGGGTCGGCCAGCCTTGCGCCAGCAGCGCACCGCACAGGCCGGAGAGCACGTCGCCGGTGCCGGCGGTGGACAGGGCAGGATTGCCGCTGGGGTTGATGAGGATCTCGCCATCGGGGAAGGCAATCACCGTCCCCGCACCCTTGAGCAGGGTGATGGCGTTGAACTGGCGGGCCAGCAGGCGCGCTGCCTGCGGGCGGTCCTGCTGGATCTGCTGGGTACTGCTATCGAGCAGGCGGGCTGCCTCCAGCGGGTGCGGCGTGATGATGCTGGTGATCTCGGCACCGTCCTGGTGGCGCCGGTGCAGCTTGTGCTGCAGGGCCGGTTCGGCCGAGATCAGGTTCAGGGCGTCGGCGTCGATGACGATGTCGGCTTCGCTGTCCAGCGCACGCGCCAGGATGTCATGCGCATGGCGCGAGGTACCCATGCCGGGACCGATCACCAGCGCCGCGCTGGCGCCGAACTCGACCCGGTCGGCCAGGCGGAACATCAGTTCCGGATGTTTGTCGTCATAGGCCGGACCTTCATCGACGAAGGCCACATAGACCCGACCGGCGCCGCCGAAGGCCGCCGTGCGGGCGGCCAGCACCGGTGCACCGGCCATGCCGCGGGCGCCACCGACCACGATCACGTCACCATAGCTGCCCTTGTGACTGTTGTTGGCACGCGGCTTGAGCGCGGTGGCGAAGCACTGCGGCCCGTTGAGGAAGGCGCGGGTAGGCGGAAAGTGGGCAGCATCGATCTCCAGCGGCTCCACCACGATATGGCCGCTATGGTCGCTGCCGTCACAGGTGTGCAGACCCGGCTTGTCGGCGATGAAGGTGATGGTATGTGTGGCTTGGACTGCCACACCCTCACGCCCACCAACGATGCTGCCGGTATCGGCATCCAGGCCGCTGGGGACGTCGATGGACAGCACCGGGCAACGCAGGCTGTTGATGTAATTGATGATGGGCCGCAGCCGGGGGCCTGGCGGGCGCGCCAGGCCAAGCCCGAACAGGCCGTCGATCACCAGGGCCCAGGATTGGGCGCGTAGCGCGGTGTCGCTCAAGTCCTCGATGAACTGGATTTCGGCTTCGCGCACACGGGCCAGCGCGCGCCGCGCATCGTCGGGCTGGCGGCTTTCATCGGCATGCAATTGCACGCTGACTTCGATACCGGCTTCTTCCAGCAGGCAGGCTGCTTCCAGCGCATCGCCGCCATTGTTGCCGGGGCCAGCCAGTACCAGCACCGATGGCGAGGACACCGTGGCCGAGCACAGCAATTGCTGCGCCAGCTCGGCAATGGCGGCGCCGGCACGTTGCATCAGGGTGTAAGGGGGCAGGGCGGACAGGGCCTGTTGTTCGACTTGGCGGATCTCGGCAACGGAGTGGAGCGCGCTCATGATCGTGGTCGCTGGTGCATTCGTTGGACAGCTGGATGGATGAAGTGAAGCTCAGGCAGGGCGCAGCAGTGCCACGAAGGGCAGCTTGCGTCGGCCGTCAGGCAGGATGCCGGCGCAACGGTGTCGATTTTAAGTGAATTAGGGTCTTGGCGCAGAACCGTCTCAGATGAAAAAAATCCAGTGCGCTGGAATGAACCCCGGTGGTCGCGACCTAGGCGCTGACCAGGACGTCGTGAAAAGTTGGCGTGGCCGCTGGATTTTTTTGGGGGGGCGTCTCTGTGCTCTGCCTTGCAGCAAAGGTCGGCCTGTTGGGCCTGACGTTGGTCGGGGTTGCAAAAGGTTGCAAAGGGTTGCATAGTGATGCGCAGTAAAACCCTGATATCAAGGAGCTGATATGGCAATTGCAATGAAACTTTCGGATGAGCTGGTCGATATGGCGAAGCCTCGCGCAGCCGCTGAACACCGCTCTGTGCCAAAGCAGATTGAATACTGGGCACGTCTGGGCAAGGCTGTCGAAGACAATCCCGATCTGCCTGTTCAGTTCATCAAAAACACCTTGGTGGCGGTGGCGGAGGCTGACGCCGGCCAACTTTCCGAATATCGCTTTGGGGTGTGATGGTGTTGAGTATTCTCAGCACCCCCTCGTTTGATCGTGTCGTCAAGAGAATGCGCGCGAGAGACAAAAAGGTGATTGACCAGGCCGTCATGGCGATTGCGACCGATCCAGCCATCGGGGAAGGAAAAAAGGGCGATCTGGCAGGGGTATTCGTCTACAAGTTCAAGGGCAACAAGCAAGAAACCTTGCTGGCGTATCGCTTGCAACCGAACAAGAAGAGCCCGCAGGAAGTGGTGTTGCTAAGCCTTGGCTCGCATGAAAATTTCTACGACGCCATGAAGCGCTAAACCTCGTTCTGGCGCGGTCAGCCCAGCAGATCGCGTGGCAGCAGTCCGTCGGTCGGAATTTGCGGTTCCTCGCCGGCCATCAGGTCGCTCAGCAGGCGTGCCGATCCCACCGTGGCGGCCCAGCCCGCGGCACCGTGACCGACATTGACGAAGACATTGCCCTGGCGCGTCGGACCCAGTACCGGCAGGCCGTGCGGCAGCAGGGCCATGGTATTGCTCCAGAAATGGGCCTGGTTGTAGTTGGCGGCATTGGGGTAGTAGTCGCCGGCGATCTTGAGCAGGTTGCGCAGGGCCTTGGGCGGCAGCGTCTGCGATGGCGGCACGAAGCCCAGCAGGCCGCTGATGCGGATGCGCCCGCCCAGGCGCGTCATGGCGACCTTGTAGCTGTCGTCATAGAGGGCCATGCTGGGCGCGTCATCCGGATTCTTGACCGGCACCAGCGCCGAATAGCTCTGCAGCGCCCGTAAGGGCAGCACGGTATCGAGCGGCTGCAGCAGTTGGGCGCTGGACATGCCGGCGGCCACCACCACCGCATCGACCTGCATGTGCGAGGCCAGGTGGGGTGACTCCAGCAGCAAGGACACGCGGCCGCCGAAGTCGGCGCTCAAGGTCCTGACGGTCGAATCGAAATGGAAGCGCACGCCCAGCTCCTGGGCAGCGTTGCGCATCTGCTTGGCAAACAGCACGCAATTGCCGGCCATGTCGTCGGGGTAGTAGAGCGCGCCAGCCAGCTTCGCCTCCGAGGAAAAGGCCGGCTCCAGGGTGCGGATCGCCGCCGCATCCAGGGCCTGGTGCTTGAACTCGCATTGCTGGGCGGCTTCCTGCAGATGCGGCAGGCGCGCCGCCTCGGCCGGCTGGCGGAACAGGTGCAGCACGCCGCTGCCGTTTTCATGCTCCATGTTGTGGTGCGCCTGCAATTGCAGCGTCAGGCCCTGGCCGTAGGCGGACAGGCGCGACAGGCGCAGCTTGTTTTCGGCGAACGCGTGCTGTTGGGCCTGGCGCGTCTGGCGCATCCAGCGGCTTCGGCCGAAGTCGGCGCCCGGGGCCAGCAACACCCGCGGCTCGTCCTGGAACCGGCAGGCAAAGGTGGCCATGGCGCCAGGCAGGGTCAAGGGCATGGCGGCCCCCGGTGCCAGCAGGCCGGAGTCGCCGAAGGTGGCTTCCTCGGCGACGTGCGCGCGGCGCTCGATGACCGCTACCTGGTAGCCCTTGGCAGCCAGGAAGTAGGCGCTGCAAATCCCGGAAAGTCCCCCGCCGATGACGGCGATCTGTCGATGTGTGCTGTTCACTCTGTTCGTCTTGGAAGCGGCCGGGCCGCTGTGGTCATGGTCATCGGTTCTGCCTTCGGGTGCGCCGTGGGCTGTCTGCTGTCGGGGGCAGCCTTGTTGTGGAGCGGGGCCACGGGCCGTTTCCGATGCGGGCCGAATGATACCGCGAAATTTCCTTGTCGTTCGGATATTGCCGCAATGCCACATTCTTTCTATCACCATGAGGCAATCCGCTCACTCCCAAGGACAACGCACGGCGCCCGGGGAGCGATGACACGCTTGCCCCCAAGGGTGACGGACGACACAGGTGCCGGCCAGGCCGACTGCTCGCTTTGCTTGGGACGGGGAACGGTGTCCACTGTATAATGCCGGCTCTGCCAGCAAACGCGCGCACGATCCATCAGTCCGCCGTACCCGAAACTGCACGTTTTTACCCAGTGCGGTGCAACATCCGAGGGTGCGGCCGGTGTCGGTGGACCGGTCCCTGCCGCGATGCTGCGACGGTTTTCCCGATTCAAGCTAACTGCCTCGACCTCGCCATGCTGATCCTGCCGGGCTCCAATGCCCTTTCCGCTTTCCGTACCCAACGCCTTTTGACCCAATTGCAAGCAGTGGACGCCGCCATTACCGGCGTATCCGGCCGCTACCTGCACTTTGTCGATGCTCAGCAGGCATTGACCCAGGAGGATGAGGCACGCCTGAACGGCCTGCTGACCTACGGCGATCCCTTCAACGGCAGCGACGAGGGCGATGCCTTCGTGGTGATCCCGCGTTTCGGCACCATTTCGCCCTGGGCCAGCAAGGCCACCGACATCGTGCGCAACTGCGGCATGGGCCACATCCACCGGGTCGAGCGCGGCATCATCTTCCGCGTGCAGGTCAAGACCGGCCTGCTGGGCGGCGCCAAGAAGCTCAACGAAGCCAGCCTGCCGGCCGTCGCCGCGCTGCTGCATGACCGTATGACCGAGACCGTGCTGCGCGAGCCGCAAGAGGCCGCCGGTCTTTTCTCCGAACTGCAGGCCCGCCCGCTGGAGAGCGTGGATGTCATCGGCGGCGGCCGTGCCGCCCTGGAAGTGGCCAACACCGAACTGGGCCTGGCCCTGTCGGACGACGAGATCGACTATCTGGTGGACGCCTTCATCAAGGCGCAGCGCAATCCGACTGATGTCGAACTGATGATGTTCGCCCAGGCCAACAGTGAGCACTGCCGCCACAAGATCTTCAATGCCGACTGGACCATCGATGGCCAGGCGCAGGACAAGACCCTGTTTGGCATGATCCGCAACACCCACCAGCTGGCGCCCAAGGGTACCGTGGTGGCGTACTCGGACAATTCTTCCGTCATCGAGGGCGCCAGTGTTTCGCGCTTCTATCAGCGCGGTGCCACCAAGGGCAACGTCTATGAAGCCTCGGAAGAACTGACCCACATCCTGATGAAGGTGGAAACCCACAACCACCCGACCGCGATTTCACCGTTCCCGGGCGCCTCCACCGGCGCCGGCGGTGAAATCCGCGACGAAGGTGCGACCGGTCGCGGCGCCAAGCCCAAGGCCGGCCTGACCGGCTTCACCGTCTCCAACCTGATGGTGACCCACGCCGTGCAGGACTGGGAAAACGCCCGCGACGTAGCCCAGCCGGTGGACCAGCGCGAAGCGCACGCCCAGGGCGGCATCTACGGCAAGCCCGAGCGCATCGCCTCGCCCCTGCAGATCATGATCGACGGCCCGCTGGGTGGCGCGGCCTTCAACAACGAATTCGGCCGTCCCAACCTGGGCGGCTACTTCCGTACCTACGAACAGAACGTGGGCGGCCAGGTGATGGGCTACCACAAACCCATCATGATCGCCGGCGGCATGGGCAACATCTCGGCCAAGCACACCAGGAAGAACGACCTGCCGGTGGGCAGCCTGCTGATCCAGCTGGGCGGCCCCGGCATGCGCATCGGCATGGGCGGCGGTGCCGCCTCCTCGATGGCCACCGGCGTGAACGCCGCCGACCTGGACTTCGACTCGGTGCAGCGTGGCAACCCGGAAATGGAACGTCGCGCCCAGGAAGTCATCAACGCCTGCTGGGCGCTGGGTGATGACAACCCGATCCAGTCCATCCACGATGTGGGTGCCGGTGGTCTGTCCAATGCCTTCCCGGAAATCACCAACGACGCCAAGCGCGGCGCGCTGTTCGACCTGCGCCGCGTGCCGCTGGAAGAAAGCGGCCTGGCCCCGCGCGAGATCTGGAGCAACGAATCCCAGGAACGCTACGTGCTGGCCATCCTGCCGGAACACCTGGACCTCTTCAAATACCTGTGCGAGCGTGAGCGCGCGCCTTTCGCCGTGGTCGGTACCGCCACCGAAGAGCGCCAGTTGAAGGTGATCGACCCCGAACACAACAACAGCCCCGTGGACATGCCCATGGACGTGCTGCTGGGCAAGCCGCCCAAGATGCATCGCGATGTGCAGCACGTCGAGAAGCAATTGCCGCCGGTGGACCTGACTGGCATGGACCTGGTGGAGGTGGCCCAGCGCGTGCTGCGCCTGCCGGCCGTGGCCGACAAGTCCTTCCTGATCACCATCGGTGACCGTAGCGTGGGCGCCATGACCGTGCGCGACCAGATGGTCGGTCCCTGGCAGGTGCCGGTGGCTGACGTGGCCGTGACCGCCATGGGCCTGGAAGGCTATCGTGGCGAGGCCATGGCCATGGGCGAGCGCACTCCGCTGGCCGTGATCGACGCCCCGGCCTCGGGCCGCATGGCCGTCGGCGAAGCCATCACCAACATCGCCGCCGCCCCGATCGCCGAGATCGGCGACATCAAGCTGTCGGCCAACTGGATGGCAGCCTGCGGCCAGCCCGGCCAGGATGCGGCCCTGTTCGACACCGTCAAGGCGGTCGGCATGGAACTGTGCCCGGCGCTGGGCGTGTCCATCCCCGTGGGCAAGGACTCGCTGTCCATGCGCAGCACCTGGAGCGACGAGGAGGGCGCCAAGTCGGTGACCTCGCCGGTGTCGCTGATCGTGTCCTCGTTCGCCCCGGTGACCGACGTGCGCCGCGTGCTCACGCCGCAACTGCGCAAGGACAAGGGCGAGACCGTCCTGATCCTGATCGACCTGGGTCGCGGCAAGAACCGCATGGGCGCCTCCGCTCTCACACAGGTGATGCAGCAGATCGGCAACGAGACCCCCGACGTCGATAGCGCCGAGGACCTGAAGGCCTTCTTCAACGCCATCCAGCAACTGAATTCGGAAGAGCGTCTGCTGGCCTACCACGACCGTTCCGACGGCGGCCTGTACGGCACCCTGGTGGAAATGGCCTTCGCTGGCCACACCGGCATTTCGGTCAACCTCGACATCCTGACCATGGAAGGCGAGCATGCTGCCGATTGGGGCGATTCCAAGAACTGGACCACGCAAGTCGCCGAGCGCCGCAATGAACTGACGCTGCGCGCTCTGTTCAGCGAAGAGCTGGGCGCCGTGATCCAAGTCCCCGCGGAGCAGAAGTCGGACGTCATGAACGTGCTGCGCAGCTACAACCTGGGCGCCTGCAGCCACATCATCGGCAAGCCCAATGACCGTGACGTCATCGAGTTCATGCGCGATGCCAAGAATATCTACAGCCAGCCGCGTGCCGAGCTGCATCGCACCTGGAGCGAGACCAGCTGGCGCATCGCCCGCCTGCGCGACAACCCGGCCTGTGCCGATGCCGAGTACGAGCGCCTGCTGGACGCCGCCGACCCCGGCATGACGCCCAAGCTGACCTTCGACCCGCAGGAAGACATCGCCGCACCCTACCTGTCGCTGGGGGCTGCTGCCCGTCCCAAGGTCGCGATCCTGCGCGAGCAGGGCGTGAATTCGCACATCGAGACCGCCTACGCCATGCACAAAGCCGGCTTCACCGCGGTGGACGTGCACATGAGCGACCTGATCGCCAACCGTGCCAAGCTGGATGACTTCAAGGGCTTCATCGCCGTCGGCGGCTTCTCCTATGGTGACGTGCTGGGTGCCGGCGAAGGCTGGGCCAAGACCATCCTGTTCAATGCCCAGCTGGCCGAGCAGTTCTCGCGCTTCTTCCAGCGCCAGGACACCTTCTCGCTGGGGATCTGCAACGGCTGCCAGATGATGAGCAACCTGAAGTCCATGATTCCGGGCGCCGAAGCCTGGCCCAAGTTCACCCGCAACAAGTCCGAGCAATTCGAGGCGCGTTTCGTGATGGTGGAAGTAGCCGATTCGCCGTCCATCTTCATGCAGGGCATGGCCGGCACCCAGGCGCCGATCGCCACCGCCCACGGCGAAGGTTTTGCCGACTTCTCGCAGACCGGCGACATCGACAAGGCCCTCATCGCCATGCGCTATGTCGACCATCGCGGCGCGGCCACCGAAGCCTATCCGTTCAACCCCAACGGCTCGCCGCAGGGCATCACCTCGGTGACCACCCCGGACGGCCGCTTCACGGTCCTGATGCCGCACGCCGAACGCGTGTTCCGCACCGTGACCCAATCCTGGCACCCGGATACCTGGGGCGAGGATTCGCCGTGGATGCGCATGTTCCGTAATGCGCGCAAGTGGGTGGGCTGATCGTCGATGTGACGACATGATGCCGGATGCCTGACGGAGTCCGGGTTGCCCTGCTGGTGGGCGATCCGGGACTGGTCGGGCAGCACAGGCGAAAAAAAAGCGCAGTTCCGAAAGGGACTGCGCTTTTTCTTTCTGCTTTCTGAATGCTTCCTGTTGCTAGGGCCTGTTCACATTCAATCTGTGAGATGCGTTGCCCCCAGAAGGCGGGGTGGCAAGGCGCGCGTCAGGGCTGGTGGTGGTGCCACCAGCCCTGACGTGCAACGCGGCCAGCGCGCCTTCTGGGGGCAACCCTCCGGGAGAGGCCGCCAAGCGTCGCCTGCCGTTGTTGCACCTCCTTGCCGTGGCACCACCACGGCGCGTCGCTGCGCCTAGGCAGTCAACGCTTGGCGACCTCTCGCACTTGCAGATTGAATGTGAACAGGCCCTAGTACGCTCTCCCAAGGGAGAGCGCCTTCACGTCCGGATCAGAAGATGTGACGAATGCCAACACCCAGGGTGGTGACGTTGTCCTTGCCGGCGGCCTGGCCGGTCAGCTCGTAGCGGGCTGCGTCCTTGGCCTTGTTGTAGTCCACGATGGTGTACAGCTGGGTGCGCTTGGACAGTGCATAGTCCGCCCAGGCCACCACGGCGTAACGCTTGCCGTCGCCGACATTGCCCACGCCCGCGACCGAGGCGTTCTGGCTCTTGTCGTAGTAGAAGGCGCCAGTCAGGGACAGGGCGGCGGTTGCCTGGTAGGAAGTGCCCAGGAAGTAACCCTTGTCCTGGCGCTGCACGCCAGCGATGCCACCCGCCGAGGCGGTGCTGTTGCTCATGGCCATGTAGGCAGCGGTGGTGCCGGTGCTGTCCTTGATGTTGTAGTAGCCGCCGAACAGCTTGGCTGCGCCGATCTGATAGGACGCCGACAGGTTGTAGGTGGTGTCCTTGTTGTCGCTGTTGGTCGCGCTCACGGTCTGTTGCCAGCCGCCGCCGACCGAGAACGGGCCGGTGGTGTATTGCAGCGAGCTGCTGATCTGGCTGCCACGGCGGGCCGAGCCGGCTTGTTCGCCAGCGGCGTAGGACAGGCCGACGTTGAAGCCGTTGAAGCTGCCGTAGTACTTGATCATGTTGCTGTTGCGCACCAGGGTGCCAGCGGCCGGCAACCAGGAGTTGCTGTCGTAGTTACCGACGGTCAGCGGGTCGAAGTGGTCAGCCATCAGGTCGAACAGGGGCGTGTTCTGACGGCCGATGGACACCTTGCCGAAGCTGCCACCCAGACCAACCCAGGATTGACGGTTGAAGATGGTGTTGGCCTGGCTCATGCCGCCGGTGTCGCCGTTGAAGCCGTTTTCCAGCTGGAACATGGCCTTCAGGCCGCCACCGAGGTCTTCGGTACCCTTGAAGCCCAGACGGCTGTTGGCGATGGCGCCGTTATCCATGCGCACGTTGCTGTTGCCCTGCGCATTGTCGCTGCTCAGATAGCGGATGCTGGTATCGACGATGCCATAGATGGTCACGTTGGATTGAGCAAACGCGGCGCCGCCGGTGGTCAGGCCGGCTGCCAGCAGCAGCATGGAACTCTTCTTCATAGGTATCTCTCCTGAAAGCACGAATGTTGTGTTGTTGATGGTGTCGTGGTTCAGCCTTGTGTGCTTCTCCCCGAAACACCTTTTTCTTGGCTGCGAACCTGGACTCCCTTGCTTCCTGCTCCCGTGGCGATTCGCAGCCTGTCCCTATTTGGAACAGGAACGAAGAATATCAGAACGATGGTTCGTAAATTGCGCAAAATGGTGCAGGTTTATTCTTCTTTTTTAATTATTTAGTGAATTTATATGTTTATAAAAAATTGATTGGATAAATCTTTTATAAGAATAAATCTTCACTATGGTGTGGAAGATGGTGTTCCCGTAGGGCGGGAAGGCATCAAAAAGATGCTTTTGGGAGAAATTGCGGAGGATTTGGACGTTTTTTTGACAGCGACCGCATGAGTTGTGCGTCAATTCGTAGCTAAAAAGCAACATGCCCGGCAAGGAAACCTTGGCCGGGCATGTTGGTGGAGGGCGGTGGAAGACCTGGGTCTTCCTTCAGCCGCTCGGGCTGCGCTGGCGGGAGGGGCTTATTGCACCTTGGCCTTGGCGCGCAGTTGTTCCTGGTAAGCCTGCAGCTTCTTCTGTTGCAGGGCTTCGGCGATCTGCGGCTTGACTTCTTCCAGGGTCGGAACCTTGGCAGCGCGCACGTCTTCCAGCTTGATCACGTGCCAGCCGAACTGGGTCTGCACCGGAGTCTGGGTGATGTCACCCTTCTTCAGGGCCACCATGGCGTCGGAGAAAGGCTTGACGAAGGAGGCTGGGCTGGCCCAGTCCAGATCACCACCGTTGGCGGCCGAACCGGTGTCCTTGGATTGCTTGGCCAGGTCTTCGAACTTGGTGCCGGCCTTCAGCTTGGCGATGATGGCTTCGGCGTCTTCCTTCTTGTCCACCAGGATGTGGCGGGCATGGTATTCCTTGTCGCCGGCCTGGGCCTTGAACTTGTCGTATTCGGCCTTGATGTCGGCGTCCGACACCGGATTCTTCTTCAGGTAGTCGGCGATCAGGGCACGGATCACGATGGACTGGCGGGCCAGTTCCAGCTGGTTCTTGACGTCGGTGCTGTTGGACAGGCCTTGCTTGTCGGCTTCCTGCATCAGGATTTCACGGTTGATCAGCTCTTCCTTGATAGCGCCGCGCAGTTGCGGGCTATCAGGCTGGCCTTGTGCAGTCATCTGCTTGACCATCAGTTCGGCGCGGGAGGACGGAATCGCCTTGCCGTTGACGACGGCCAGGTTTTGGGCGAAGGCCGGGATGGAAGCAATTGCGAACAGCAGCACCAGCAGACGAGCGGGTTTGAATGTCATTGTTGAATCCTAGAAAAGAAAGGAATGAATCAAAACGGAGAAAAAAACAGGAGGGGGCTTGATAAGCAGGCGTCGGTCTTTGTTCTTGGTCTCAGTTCTTTGCCTCTGACGGGGAGAGCGCCACTATGGCCAGCGCATGGATCTCCAGCTGCATCAGGTCGGACAGGCAATCATACACCAGCCGATGGCGGTTCAACCGATTTTTGCCCTCGAACAAGTCGGAAACCAGGCGGATCCTGTAATGTCCTCCGCCCGAGGCTGCACCGGCATGACCGGCATGCTGGGCAGACTCATCCTCGACCAGACATTCGGCTGGCGAGAAAGTTGCAGTCAGACGTGAACGAATGCGTTCCACGCGGGTATCGGCGGTATGGGCGCCACTCATTCGGCATCCTTCATGTACTTCGACAGGAACAGGCTCTGGCCGATGATGAAGGCAAACATCAGGCCCATGCTGCCGAACATCTTGAAGTTGACCCAGGTGTCGAGCGGATAGTTGAAGGCGATGTAGAGATTGAGCACGCCCATGACGGCGAAGAACACGATCCAGGCCAGGTTCAGGCGCGGCCAGATGGCTTCGGGCAGGGTGACCTGCTTTTCCATCATGACGCGGATCAGGTTCTTCTTCATGAACAGCTGCGACACCAGCAGGGCCAGGCCGAAGGCCCAGTACAGGATGGTCGGCTTCCACTTGATGAAGGTATCGTCACGGAAATAGATAGTGGCGCCGCCAAAGACCACGATGATCGCCAGCGACACCCACAACATGCCGTCCACCTTGCGACGGCGCAGCAGCAGCCAGGCGATCTGGCCCAGCGAGGCGATGATGGCCACTGCCGTGGACAGCAGGATCGGAGCCTGGGTGGCGGTGACGGCACCGGCCGACATGGCGCCGCCCAGGTATTGCATCACCAGGTCCTGGGCAGCCGAGGGATGGCCTTCGGCCCATTTGAAGACGCCGAAAAACAGGATGACGGGGAACAGGTCGAACAGGAACTTCATCGGGTGGCTTCTTCAGAAAAAGTCAGTAAAACGGTTGATCGGCGATCATCCGGCCCGTGCAGCAAGTGCAGCAACTACGACAAGCGGTGCAGCCCGGGCCATCCGGCCTACACCGGGTCGAAACGCAGCGAAGCCGAGTTGATGCAATAACGCAGTCCGGTCGGCGGCGGGCCGTCCGGGAAGACGTGGCCCAGGTGGGCGTCGCAGACGTTGCAGATGATCTCGGTGCGAATCATGCCATAACTGCGGTCCACTTTCTCGCGCACGTTGGCCGGATCGATGGGCTCGAAGTAGCTCGGCCAGCCACAGCCGGAGTCGAACTTGGCGTCCGAGGTGAACAGCGGGGTGTCGCAGCACACGCAGGTGTAGGTCCCGACTTCATGGTGATCCCAGTAGCGGCCGGTGAAGGCGCGCTCGGTGGCGGCTTCGCGGGTGACCTGGTATTCCACGGGGTCCAGCTGCTCGCGCCATTGGGCTTCGGTCTTTTCTACTCGTTTGGTCATGGTTGGCTCCTTGGTGATGACGGGCAACGATGGAATTAACCACCGTTCAGGAAGAACAGCTCACTTCCAGATGGCTGGCCCAGTCGGGGGGCAGGTCGGCATAGCGGTCGAATTCAGGCTGCTCGTCGAAGGGGTGGCGCAGGATGGTCTGCAGGCGTGCCACTTCGGTGAAATCCTTCTGTTGCGCCTTGTCGATGGCGACCTGTGCGAGGTAATTGCGTAGCACGTATTTGGGGTTGACCGCATGCATTGCAAGGCGGCGGCTGGCGTCGTCGCTATCCTCGGCGCGCAGGCGGGCGCGGTATTGCGTGGCCCAGGCATCGAAGGCGGGGCGCTCGATGAAAAGGTCGCGCAGCGGCTCGTCGCTGGCCGCATTGCCGATCTGCAAGTCGCCCAGGCGGCGGAAGAACAGCGTGAAATCGACATGACCGGCCTGCAGCAGGGCGAACAGGGCCTCGATCAACTGGCTGTCGTCGGCGCGCTGGGTACGCAGTCCCAGCTTGGCATGCAACAGCGCATCATGCTGCGCCTGGAACACGGCCTCGTAGTCGGCCAGCGCGGCTTCGGTGGCCTCCACCGAACCGATCAGGGGCAGCATGGCCTGGCCCAGCGCAAAGCAGTTCCACTGACCGATGCGCGGCTGCATCTGGTAGCTGTAGCGACCCTGGCTGTCGGTATGGTTGCAGATGTGGCGGGCGTCGAAGGCTTCCATGAAGCCGAAGGGGCCGTAATCCAGCGTCAGGCCCAGGATGGACATGTTGTCGGTATTCATCACCCCATGCATGAAGCCCACCGCCTGCCATTGCGCCATCAGCGTCGCGGTGCGGCGGGTGACTTCCTTCAGCAGGGCCTGGTAGGGATTTTCTTCACGCAAGAGTTCCGGATAGAACTGCGCCAGTACGGCATCGCCCAATACCTTGAGATCGTCGAAACGCTGGTTGTAGTACCAGTGTTCGAACGAGCCGAAGCGGATGAAACTGGGTGCCATGCGGGTCACCACCGCTGCGGTCTCGGCGGTTTCGCGCTGCACGCGCTGGTCGGAACCGATCACGGTCAGGGCGCGGGTGGTCGGAATGCCCAGCCCGGCCATGGCTTCCGAGCAGAGGAATTCGCGGATCGAGGAACGCAGCACGGCGCGGCCGTCGCCCATGCGGGAGTAGGGGGTCTTGCCGGCGCCCTTGAGCTGCAGTTCGATGCGCCCCTGGCCGGCGGCATCGGGCAGGTCGCCCAGGGTGATGGCGCGCCCGTCGCCGAGCTGACCGGCCCAGACACCGAACTGGTGGCCCGAATAGACCGCCGACAGCGGCTGCGAGCCCGGTGCCAACTGGTTGCCGGCGAAGATGTCGAGAAAGCCGCGATCCTCCGGTGCCGGCCGGGCCAGTCCGATGGTGGCAGCGGCCTCGTCGCTGAAACCGACCAGGTAGGGATCGGGCAGGGGCGTCGGCTGCAGCCGGGTGTAGAAGGCCGGGGGTAGGGCGGCGAAGCCGTTACCCAATGTGGGCAGCGCAGGAAAAAGCGGATAAGGATCAGTCATAGGCAGCCTGTGAGGCCCGAAGCGGGCCGCAATCCGCTATTTTGACAGAGAAGCGCGAATCCCATAGGATCGCTCCACTTTTGCGTCCGGCCGTGCTCGGCCCGGCGCCTCGACGCTGTCTGACCCCGTCTGACTCCTATTGAACCCATCGCATCCCTGGCAAGGCTGGCAACTTGGAATTCGCGCTGATCACCTTCCTCAACGGCTTGGGCTACGGCTTCCTGCTGTTCCTGCTGTCTTCGGGCCTGACGCTGATCTACAGCATGATGGGCGTGCCCAATTTCGCCCATGCCAGCTTCTACATGCTGGGGGCGTATGTCGCCTACGCGATTGCCGGCGTGCTGGGCTTCTGGCCGGCGCTGCTGATCGCGCCCCTGCTGGTGGGCGTGGCCGGCGCGCTGGTGGAGCATTACGGCCTGCGCATCGTGCACCGCTACGGCCATGTACCGGAATTGCTGTTCACCTTTGGCTTGTCCTATCTGGTGGTGGAACTGGTGCAACTGGTGTGGGGCCGCTCGCCGGTGCCCTACCGCATCCCGCCGGAACTCGATGGCACGCTGTTCACCCTCTATTCGACCAGCTTCCCCATCTATCGCAGCTTCATGCTGCTGGTGGCAGCGCTGATGTTGCTGGCCTTGTGGCTGCTGCTGCGCCATACCCGCATCGGGCTCTTGATCCAGGCCGCGCTGACGCACCCACAGATGGCCGAGGCACTGGGGCATAACGTGCCGCGGGTGTTCATGTTGGTGTTTGGCGGTGGCTGCGCGCTGGCTGCGCTGGCCGGGGTGATCGGCGGCAATGCCTTCGTTACCGAACCGGGCATGGCGGCGGCGGTGGGCAGCATCATCTTCGTGGTGGTGGTGGTGGGCGGGCTGGGCTCGCTGGCCGGGGCCTTCATCACCTCGCTGCTGATCGGCCTGATGCAGACCTTCGCAGTGGCGCTGGACGTGTCCCTGGCCAGCCTGGGCGTGCAGGTCTCGAGTGACAGTGCACTGGCGCCGCTGATGCGCCTGACGCTGGCCCAGGTGGCGCCGGTGTTGCCCTATCTGCTGCTGGTGGTGATGCTGGTGGTGCGCCCCAAGGGGCTCATGGGCCAGCGGGAGGGATGAGGATGAAGCGTGTCGTCCTGCCCTGGCTGGGCCTGGCCCTGGTCCTGTTGGCGGCACCGCTGGTGTTTCCGCAAAGCGCGGCCTTGTCGCTGCTCTCGCAGATGGGGACGATGGTCTTGCTCTGCCTGTCCTACAACATCCTGCTGGGCGAGGGCGGCATGCTCTCCTTCGGTCACGCGGTGTATTCCGGCCTGGGCGCCTTCGGCGCGATCCACCTGATGAACCGCATGAGCGAGGGCACGCTGGTCTTCCCGGTGACGCTGGTCCCCCTGGCGGGCGGCCTGACCGGCGCCCTGTGCGGCGTCGTGCTGGGCTATCCCACCACGCGCCGCGCCGGCACCACCTTTGCCATGATCACGCTGGGGCTGGTGGAACTGGTCTCGGCCTGCGTGCTGATGTTGCCCGAGGTCTTCGGTGGCGAGGGCGGCATCTCCGGCAATCGGGTCATCGGCGCGCCGGTACTGGGCATCAGCTACGGTCCGCAGATCCAGGTCTACTACCTCATCGCCGGCTGGCTGCTGGTCTGCGCCATGGCCATCAGCGCGCTGCGTCACACGCCGCTGGGACGCATCCTCAATGCGGTGCGCGACAACCCGGAACGCGCCGCCTTCATCGGCTACGATCCACAGCGGG
Source organism: Herbaspirillum sp. AP02 (assembly GCF_015767275.1). Lineage (GTDB taxonomy): Bacteria > Pseudomonadota > Gammaproteobacteria > Burkholderiales > Burkholderiaceae_D > Herbaspirillum. The sequence goes on along the minus strand of NZ_JADWMY010000001.1, from coordinate 445,244 downwards.
TACGCTACCTGGCACTGATCCTGTCGGCCTTCTTTGCCGGCGTCTCGGGCGGGCTGTCGGCCATCAACTTCGAGATCGTCAGCGCCGAATACGTGGGGGCGCTGCGTTCGGGCAGCATCCTGCTGTTCACCTTCATCGGCGGTACCGCCTATTTCTATGGCCCCATCGTGGGCGGCGTGGTCGGCGTGCTGTTCACGTCCTGGCTGTCGGCCTACACCCAGGCCTGGCAATTCTATCTGGGCGCCTTCTTCATTTTGATCGTGATGACCACTCCGGGCGGCCTTGCCAGCCTGATCGACCTTGGCTGGCGCACCTGGCGCGGCGGTGACGTCGACCGGCATCTGGCACGGCGTCTGGCAACCTGGCTACTGGCCGCACTGGTCACGCTGGCCGGGGTGGTGCTGGCCACCGAGATGGCTTACCAGGCCAGCCTGGGCAGTCTGGCCGAAGGCAGCGATGGCGCGACGCCCCTGCAGTGGTGGGGCCGGGCCATCGATGTCCATGCACCGCTGCCGTGGATCACCGCCGTCTTGCTCATCGCGGCGGGGGCGACGGCGCTGGCGATCTGGCGGCGTCAGGGGCCGGGCCGATGAGCGCGCCTTTTTCCCTGGATCTGCAGGGCCTGAGCAAGGCCTTCGAGGGCAGCCAGATCCTGCGTGGCGTGGACCTGCAATTACGCCCAGGTGAACGCTGTGCGCTGATCGGACCCAACGGGGCCGGCAAATCCAGCCTGTTCAACCTGGTCTCGGGCCGTTATCGGGCCGATGCCGGGCGCGTGCTACTGCAGGGGCAGGACATCACGCATCGCTCGCCACAGCAGATCAATCGCCTGGGGTTGGCGCGCAGCTTCCAGATCACCAGCCTCTTCCCGCGTCTGACTGCGTTCGAGAATGTGCGCTGCGCCCTGTTGTGGACACTCGGTTATCGCTATGCCTTCTGGCGCCGCCTCGGTCAACTGCACGATGCCAGCGCCCGCGCCCAGGCCGTGCTGGAGCGGGTCGGGCTGGGCGCGCGCGCGCAGGTGCCGGCGGGTGAACTGAGCTACGCCGAGCAACGCGCCCTGGAACTGGCCGTCACCATTGCCGCCGATGCCGCCGTGATCCTGCTGGACGAACCCACGGCCGGCATGAGCCGAGCCGAGAGCGCAGCGATGGTAGCCCTGATCCGCGAGGTCACGGTGGGCAAGACCCTCTTGATGGTGGAGCACGACATGCAGGTGGTCTTCGACCTGGCCGACCGCATCGCAGTGATGGACAACGGTCGCGTGATCGCCTGCGACAGCGCCGAACGCATCCGCACCAACGAGGACGTGCAGGCGCTTTACCTGAACCGGAGGCGACATGGCTGACACCTTGCTCAGCGTCAGCGGCCTGCAGGCCTGGTATGGCCAGAGTCACGTGCTGCAGGGTCTCTCCCTGGACGTGCAGCGAGGCGAAATCGTCAGCATCCTCGGGCGCAATGGCGCCGGCCGTTCCACACTGCTCAAAGCCCTGATGGGCCTGGTTCGCAGCACTGGCGAAATCCGCTTTGCCGGCGCCAGCATCGCCGGGCTGCCGACGCATGCGATTGCCCGGCGCGGGATCGGCTATGTGCCGGAGAGTCGTGATGTCTTTCCCACCCTGAGCGTGGCGCAGAACCTGTCGCTGGGCCGCCAGGGTAGGCGCCAGCCAGCCGACGGCTGGCGCGAGGACGAGGTCTATGCCCTGTTCCCGGCACTGGCCGCGCGCCGCAAGGTGGCCGCAGGATCCTTGTCCGGCGGCGAGCAGCAGATGCTGGCGCTGGGCCGGGCGCTGCTGGGCAACCCCGCGCTGTTGCTGATCGACGAGCCGACGGAAGGCCTGTCGCCACAGATGGTGGAGCAGGTCGCGCATTACCTGACGCTGTTGCGTAGCCGGCAGGTGGCGGTACTGTTGGTCGAGCAGAAACAGGTGATCGCGCTGGACCTGTCGCAGCGGGTCTACGTGATGGGGCGCGGCGAGATGGTCTTCCATGGCACGCCAGCCGCGCTGGAGGCGGATGTGGCCGTGCAGGCGGAGTGGCTGGCGCTGGCGTCAGCGTGATGCGCATTGTTCTGCCCGCATGGTCGATGGTGGTTCCGCCAGCGCGCAGGCAGAATCCCCGCTTTACCCGCCTGCGAGACTCCCATGCTGCCCTGGCTGATACTGATGTCCTGCGCCGTGCTGGCGCTCTATGCCTTCGACCGTGCCTGGCTGCACCACGTCAGCCGTGAGGACCGGCCTTTGCATGACCCCGACGGCTACCTGGAGATGACGGCCCGCATGACCGAGCTGTGCCACGGTGACCGCGCCAAGGTGGATGCGCTGCTGGACGTGCAGCGCCAGCGCCATGCCCAGGCGACGCAGGCCGAGGTGGTCCGGCTGGCCATGCGTGAGCTGCTGGAGCCGCTGGAGTCGCCGTCTTCCGCTCGCCTCTGAAACGACAACGGCGGCTCCGGGGAGCCGCCGTCTGAATTGCATCCGGAACTGCATCCGGATGGATTACCGGTTTACCAGCCTGGCCGGCAGGGTCAGCGTCAACAGGCCACCGATCACCAGTGACGCCGCCAGCACGTACATGCCGGCATTGGTGCTCTGGGTGGTGTCCTTGAGCCAGCCCACCAGGAAGGGGCTGACGAAACCGGCCAGGTTGCCCAGCGAATTGATCAACGCAATCCCGGCCGCCGCCGCAGTACCCGACAGGAAGGCCGTCGGCAGGCTCCAGAACAGCGGCAGCGTAGTCAGGATGCCGACGCTGGCCAGCGTCAGCGAGGCCATCGCCAGCGTGGTGTTGTGGTCATAGACGGTCGACAGCAGCAGGCCGATGCATCCCAGGAAGGCCGGGATGGCGACGTGCCAGCGGCGTTCGCGACGGGCGTCGGCGCTACGGGCGATCACGACCATCGCAACGGCGGCGAAGGCATAGGGAATGGCCGTCAACAGGCCCACGTTGAGCGGATCGGTCACGCCGGTGGTCTTGATGATGGTGGGCAGCCAGAAGCTCACGCCATACAAGCCCATGACGAAGCAGAAGTAGATCAGCGCGCCCAGCCAGACCCGGCCATTGGAGAACATGGCGCCCAGGGACAGGTGTTCCTTCTGGCTTTCTTCATGGCTGATGTTGGTTTCCAGCAGGCGCTTTTCTTCCTCGTTGAGCCAGTGGGCATCTCGGATGCGATCCTTCATGTACAGGATCACCAGCACGCCCAGGATCAGGGAAGGAATGGCCTCCAGGAGGAACATCCACTGCCAGCCGGAATGGCCCCACACGCCTGGCATGGCATGCATGATCCAGCCCGACAGCGGGCCGCCGATCACGCCCGAGAGCGCGATGCCGGTCATGAACAGGGCGGTGATCTTGCCGCGCCGCGCCGCCGGGTACCAGTAGGTCAGGTACAGGATCACGCCCGGGAAGAAGCCGGCCTCGGCCACCCCCAGCAGGAAACGCATGATGTAGAACATCTGCGGCGTGGTCACGTAGGCCATGGCGCCGGAGATGATGCCCCAGGTGATCATGATGCGGGCGATCCACAGGCGCGCCCCGACCTTGTGCAGGATCATGTTGCTGGGGACTTCGAAGACGAAGTAGCCCAGGAAGAAGATGCCCGCGCCCAGGCCGTAGACGGTATCGCTGAACTTCAGGTCCTGCAGCATCTGCAGCTTGGCGAAGCCGACGTTGACCCGGTCCAGGTAGGAGGCCACGTAGCACAGGAACAGCAAGGGCAACAGGCGCCAGGTGACCTTGGTGTAGGTAGCGTCTTCAAAGGATGCGCGCGCGCCGTCGGCAGCCGCGCCTGCTTGATAAGTCATGTCTCGCTCCGGTAGATTTTTTGACGTTATGTTGTTTTACGTCGCTGACCCTTCTGTGTGGCCGGCTGACGGTGCCCAGCATTGTAGTGGCGGGGGCAGGATTGTCAAAGCAATATCGCCCCCGCGCACATGAAGGTGTTTACACGCAGCGCCCGCCATCGACCTCGATGCACACGCCGGTGACGAACTGGGCTTCGTCCGACCCCAGATAGAGGCAGGCATTGGCGATGTCCTCGGGGGTCGAGAAGCGGCCCATGGGGATGGTGGCGACGAACTTCTTGCGGTTTTCCGGGGTGTCGGGCACGCCCATGAACTCGGCCAACAGGCCCGTGGCCGAGATCACCGGGTTGACACAGTTCACGCGGATCTTGTCCGGACCCAGTTCGGCCGCCATCGACTTGCTGGTGGTGATGACCGCGCCCTTGCTACCGTTGTACCAGGTCAGGCCCGGACGCGGGCGCACGCCGGCGGTGGAGGCGATGTTGACGAAGGCGCCGCCGCCGACCTGGCGGAAGTAGGGCACGAAGGTCTTGGCCGAGAGGAAGATACTCTTCACATTGACGGCATAGACACGGTCGAATTCTTCCTCTTCCACTTCCAGCATGGGACGGTTGCGGTGGGTGGTGCCGGCATTGTTGACGACGATGTCGAGCTTGCCGAACTGTTCCAGGGCAGTGGCCAGCAATTGGTCCATGTCGGCCCGCTTGGACACGTCAGCCCGGGCGAACACCGCCTTGCCGCCAGCGCGCTTGATTTCCTCGACCACCCGCAGGCCGCCGGCCTCGCCGATGTCGGCCACGACGATGGCCGCGCCTTCACGGGCGTAAGCCTTGGCGATGCCCTCACCGAAACCCGAACCGCCACCGGTCACGATGGCTACCTTGTCTTGCAAACGCATGGTGTGTCTCCTTGAAAATGCTGTTGTGTTGATTGAAATCCGGTCCGCTCAACCGTGGCGGATGGCGATGGTCTTGAGGACCGTGAAGCCATAGAGCGCCTCGAAACCTTTTTCACGGCCGTGGCCGCTGGCCTTGACGCCGCCGAAGGGCAGTTCCACGCCACCACCGGCGCCATAGTTGTTGATGAACACCTGGCCGCTGCGGATGGCCCGCGCCAGGCGCATCTGGCGCCCGCCATCGCGGGTCCAGACGCTGGCCACCAGCCCGTAGTCGGTGCCGTTGGCCAGGGCGATGGCCTCGGCCTCATCCTCGAAGGGCATGGCCGCCAGTACCGGTCCGAACACCTCTTCCTGCGCCAGTCGGTGACGCGAAGGCACATCACGCAGCAGCGCCGGGGCCTGGTAGAAACCGCTGGCCGGCGCACCCGGGGCGACTTCGCCCTGCGCCACCAGCGGGATGCCGTCGCGCCGCGCATCGGCGAGGAAGCCGGCCACGCGCTCCTGCTGGGTCTTGCGGATCAGCGGGCCGCAATCCAGGTCCATCTGGGAAGAACCGACCCGCAGTTGCGAAAACAGGCCTGCCAGGCGTTCCAGCACCTGCTCATAGGCACCGCGTTGCACCAGCAGGCGGCTGCCGGCGGAGCAGGTCTGGCCGGCGTTCTGCACGATGGCATTGACCACCACCGGCAGCATGGCCTCCATGTCGGCGTCCTCGAACACCACTTGCGGCGACTTGCCACCCAGTTCCAGGGTGACCGGTGTATGGTGCTCGGCCGCGCCGCGCACCACCAGCTTGCCCACGTTGGGCGAGCCGGTGAAGGACACATGGTCCACGTCAGGATGCTTGACCAGCAGGTCGCCGGCTTCGTGGCCGTAACCGGTCACGATATTGAGCGCGCCTTCCGGAAAACCCACCTCGGCCGCCAGCTCGGCCATCCGCAGGATGGACAGGCAGGCATCCTCGGCCGGCTTGACCACGCAGGTATTGCCGGCTGCCAGGGCGCCGCCCACGCAGCGCCCGAAGATCTGCATCGGATAGTTCCACGGCACGATATGGCCGGTCACGCCATGCGGCTCGCGCAGGGTCAGCACCGTATAGCCGGCCTGATAAGGAATGGTCTCGCCATGCAGCTTGTCGGCGGCGCCGGCATAGAACTCGAAATAGCGCACGATGGCGGCCGCATCGGCGCGCGCCTGCTTCATCGGTTTGCCGCAATCGCGGCCTTCCAGTTGCGCCAGTTCTTCCTGATGATCCTGCAGCTTGTAGGCCAGTTTCATCATCAGGCGGCTGCGCTCGGCCGCCGACAGCTTGCCCCAGGCGCCCTCATAGGCGCGACGGGCGGCGCCGACGGCACGGTCGATGTCGGCGGCATTGCCGCGGGCGATGGCCTCGAAGGGCTGGCCGTCGGAGGGATCGATGACGGGAATGCTCTCGCCGGAGGCGGGGGCGACCCAGCGGTTGTCGATGAAGTGCTGTTTCATGGCGGTGCTGTCCTTGGGTGGTAAGCGCAAAGCGCAACTGGAGTGAAGCAGGTGGAGCAAGGTGAAGTAAAACGCAGCAGGCGGCATGGACGAGGTCAGTCCCGGACGCACGGTCCGCGAGTTGGCCTGTCAAGGGGCGTGTCTCCTGAGTCGTTTTACTTTTTGTGGTGAGCCAATCTAAGCCAGGGCGAACAAGCTGTCAATTAAATTTACTACTTTGCTGACTACCTGCAGCGCCAGGGGTGGCGGGGAGGGCGGCAAATCCGCTACCATGCGCAACGTCCATTTCAGTCTCCTGGAGCATCGATGTCCAACCCCAGCAAGCCGACGCGCCCCGCCGCGTCCAGCGAACTCCTGAGCCTGGCCGCCGTCGGCCTGGGTCCGGTGCGGCCGGAGCGCTTCGCCGAGCGGGTCTATGAGACCTTGTTCCATGCCATCGTGGAAGGACGCATCGCGGTGGGCAGCAAGCTGCCTTCCGAGAATGACCTGGCCACGCTGTTCGAGGTCTCGCGCCCGGTGGTGCGGCAGGCGCTGGACCGACTGCGCGAGGACCAGTTGGTGGAATCCCTGCGGGGTTCGGGGACCTATGTGAAGGAAAAGGCTGGTCTGGCCCCGGCGCGCCCGGACGGCGAGCCCGAGACCCGCATCGGTCACATCATGAACGGCCTGGAACTGCGCCTGGTGCTGGAACCCGAATCGGCCTACATGGCAGCCCTGCGCCGCAACAAGCAGGACCTGGATCAGATGGAGCGCCTGCTGGAAGGCTTCGAAGAGGCCAACCGGGTCGGCGGCATCGCCCACCATTACGACTTCGGCTTCCATGAGGCGATTGCCATGGCCACCGGCAACCTGCGCTTCGTGCAGGTGATGAAGACGCTGGAATACGATGTCAGCCATGCCGTGAACATGCTGCGCCACCTGATGCACATCCCGCCCTGGAAGCGCTCGCAGGACGCCATGGACGAACACCGCCAGATCTTTGAACTGATCCGGCTGCAGGATGCCGAAGGCGCCCGGCGCGCCATGCGGGGCCACATCGAGAATGCGCGCACCCGCATGTTCAATAGTCGTCCGGGCCTGTAAAACAATTTGACAACTCGCTGGACAGCAGGGAAAACCTTCGCATGGAATTACGCCAACTGCGCTACTTCGTGGCCATCGTCGATCACGGCTCGCTCTCGCGGGCGGCACGGGTGCTGCATATCGCCCAGCCGGCGCTGACCCAGCAGATCCGCCAGCTGGAAGACGAGATGGAGGCCCAACTGCTGCACCGCTCGGCCCAGGGCGTGATCGCCACCGATGCCGGCAAGGTCTTCTATGAGCACGCGCTGGCGATCCTCAAGCAGGTGCAGGACGCCAAGCAGGCCGTGGCGCAATCCACCGACAAGCCCTCGGGCACCGTGGCGCTGGGTATTCCGCAGAGCGTGTCCAATGCGCTGGCCCTGCCGCTGTTGAACGCGGTGCGCTCCACCTATCCGGAAATCACGCTGCAACTGACCGAGGAACTGACCGGCAACCTCATCACCCAGCTCAAGTCCGGCCGCATCAATCTGGCGGTGCTGTTCGATGATGGTCAGCTGTCCTCGTTCGCGGCCACGCCGATGATCGAGGAAGAGATGCTGTACATCACCCGCGCCAAGTCGCAGTACGGCGTCCCCGGACGCAAGGGCGTGCCGCTGGCGCGCGCCCTCCAGGCACCCCTGATCCTGCCCGGCCTGGCCCATGGCGTGCGCCCGCGCATCGAAAACCTGGTACGCGCCCAGGGCATGAGCCTGGACAATGTCATCGAGATCAATTCGGTGGCCATCCTGAAGTCCGCCATCCTGGCCGATATCGGTGCCACCATCCTGCCGGTGGCGCCGCTGCTGGCCGACATCGAGCGCGGCGACATGGTGGCCCATGCCATCGCCGGTGAGAGCATCTCGCGCACCCTGGTGTTATGCGCTTCCCGCAACATCCCCCTGACCACGGCAGCGGCGGCCGTGGAGCGACTGGTGCTGGATGTCACTGATCAACTGTGCCGTTCCGGGAAGTGGAGCCATACCCGCGTGCTGGAGCGCGAATGAAACCGCGATGAAGCTGCAATGAAGGCGTAGTGAACGCAGAAGCGGGTATTGTCAGTACAGCAATAACGTTCACTTTCAATGACATATTGCTGAAAATCACTATCATCCTGGCGGCTTCGGTTACACTAGCCGCATCCTGCCTGTGCAGCCATTCCAGGCCATCAGATAGCCAGCAGCGGCACCGGAAGGGGTTCCGGGCGCTTGCCTGCCAGGCTTGATCGGACACTCTCCCGTTCTGCAATCTTCACCCGTTCCGTGGACGGGCTTATCCGGATGAATCCATTCACCGCCAGCCTGGCGCTGGCCATCGTTCAGTTTTGCAGTGGCGTGATCATGACGGGCCTGTTCATCAGCACGCCCTCGGAGCGCTTCACCCGCCTGTGGGCGCTCTCCGGGGTGCTGGCGGCGCTGGGTATCTGCGCCACCGTGGTGGTCTATGCCAGCCTGAGCGGTACCCCGCGCGCGCTGGGCCTGCTGCTGGGCAATACCCTGGTGTTTTCCTCCGGGATCGTGGCCTGGGCCGGCCTGCGCAGCTTCTACCAACGCCGTTTACGCTGGTGGCCGGGCCTGCTCATCGTGGTCTACTCCGCCGCCTTTGCGGTGCTGCTGGCCTCCGACGCCACGTTCACCCAGCGCGCCTTCCTGGCCGTCTGCGGCCTGCAGGTGGTGTTCTGCCTGGTGCTGTGGGAATTCCTCCAGGGACTCTCCGGCGCCCTGGCCGAGCGTTATCCACGCTGGACCTTCGGTCGCTGCGTCGGTATCGGCGCCTTGCTCATCCTCAGCGCCAGCTATGTCAGCCGCTTCGTCATTTCGCTGCGCCATCCGGAAGTGTTCGAACCACCTGAGATGAGCAACCTGGGGGTAGCCCTGATCTATCTGATTCCCATCAGTGGCACCCTGTTGCTGTCGGTGGCGCTGATGATGATCTATTTCGAACGCCTACTGGCCGACAAGCAGCGCCTGGCTACCGTGGACGAGCTGACCGGCACCCTGAACCGGCGCGAGCTGGTGCGCTGTGGCGAACTGGTGCTGGAGCAGGCGGTGCAGGCCAGACAGGTGCTGACCCTGGCCTTCATCGACGTCGACCATTTCAAACAGATCAACGATACCCATGGCCACCAGGTGGGTGACCGCGTGCTGGCCGACATCGGCACGCTGCTGCGGCAATGCTGCCGCCAGACCGGCCTGCTGGGGCGCTACGGCGGCGAGGAGTTCTGCGCGGTCTTCCCCGGGCTGGCCGAGGTGGCGGCGCGACAGATCGCCCAGCACCTGCTGGAGACGGTGCGCCAGCATGACTTCGGCCATGGCCAGCCGGTCACCATTAGCGTCGGCCTGGCGCTGCTCATGCCGGGCCAGCTGCTGGGCTGGGATGCACTGGTGCACCAGGCTGACCTGGCCCTGTACCGGGCCAAGAGCGAAGGGCGCAATGCCTTCCGCCTGGCGCTGGCAGCCTGAGGCCTGAGTGCCGAAGACTGTCCATCACCCTCGACAAGCCCTTCAGAAGAAATCGCGGCTGCGCGGCTGTAGTTCCCCGAGCAGGTGGGTCCAGTCTTCCAGCCGTCCGGCCACCAGATGGCGCACCTCTCCCTGGCATTGCCAGCTGCCGTACACCCCCAGCAGGCGCGCATTGAGCACTTCGCTGCGCTGTCGTTCCAGCACGGCCGGCCAGATGATGACATTGGCCGAGCCGGTCTCGTCTTCCAGCGTCATGAAGATCACACCCTTGGCCGTGCCCGGCCGCTGGCGCACCGTGACGATGCCGCAGCAGCAGGCGAACTGGCGGTTCTGCAGCATGTTCAGATCAGCCACGCTCATGAAGCGGCGGCGCTGCAGGGTCGGTCGCAGCAGGGCCAGCGGGTGGCGGCGCAGGGTCAGGTTCATGGCACGGTAGTCGTCGATGATCTGTTCCCCTTCGCCGGGTGTCTCCAGTTGCACCGCATCGTCGCCGCGTGGCGCGCTGCGCAGCAGGTCACGGTCGGGCACCGCGCCCACCGCATGCCACAGGGCCTGGCGCCGATGGCCGGCCAGTTCGCGCAGGGCATCGCCGGCCGCCAGTGCCTGCAGGGCATGCCGATCCAGGGCGGCGCGCCGGGCCAGGTCGTCGACATCGGTAAAGGGGTGCTCGGCGCGCGCCTGCTCGATGCGCTGCGCCGCCTCGGCCGGCATGCCGCGCAGCAGGCTCATGCCCAGCCGCACGGCCGGGCGCACCGGTCCGGATGTGGCCGGTTCCCCGGGCGCTTCCAGGGTGGACTCCCAGGCGCTGCGTACGACATTGGCCGGCAACACCCGCACCCCATGCCGGCGCGCATCCTGGATCAGCTGCGAGGGCGAATAGAAGCCCATGGGCTGGCTATTGAGCAGACCGCACAGGAAAGCCTCCGGCTCGTGGCACTTGAGCCAACTGCTGAAGTAGGTCAGCAGGGCAAAGCTGGCGGCATGGCTTTCCGGAAAGCCGTATTCGCCGAAACCCTCGATCTGGTTGAAGATGCTTTCGGCGAATTCACGTGAATAGCCATTGTCGGTCATGCCCAGCACCAGCCGCTCGTGGTGCGGCCCCATGCCGCCCTTGCGCTTCCAGGCCGCCATGGAGCGGCGCAGGTCGTCGGCCTCGCTGGGCGAGTAGCCGGCGGCCTCAATGGCCACGTCCATCACCTGTTCCTGGAAGATGGGGATGCCCAGGGTGCGCTCCAGCACCTGCCTGATCTTGCCGCTCTTGCTGGTGTTGTCGGGATAGTCGAAGCCCTCGCCATTGCGCAGCATTTCGCGCCGCCGCAGGTAGGGGTGGACCATGCCGCCCTGGATCGGACCGGGCCGCACGATGGCCACCTGCACCACCAGGTCGTACTGGGTGCGTGGTTGCATGCGCGGCAGCATGCTCATCTGGGCCCGGCTCTCGATCTGGAACACGCCGATGGTATCGGCCTTGCAGATCATGTCGAAGGTGGCCGGATCTTCACGCGGGATATCGTACATCTGCATCACCTGCGGCAAGCCGCGCCGCAGGCTCACCAGTTCCAGCGTACGACGCAGGGCGGTGAGCATGCCCAGCGCCAGCACATCGACCTTGAGCAGCCGGAGCGACTCCAGGTCGTCCTTGTCCCATTCGATGACGGAACGGTCTGCCATGGCGGCGTTCTGGATCGGTACCAGACGCGACAATTGTCCGCGCGCGATCACGAAGCCCCCGGTGTGCTGCGACAGGTGCCGTGGGAAACGCAGCAGCTTGCCGGTGATGCTGGCCCACAACCCGATCTGCGGCAGTTCCGGGTCCAGCCCGGCTTCGGCGAAGCGCGCCAGCAGTTCTTCACGGCTGTCGAACCAGTGCTGCGACTTGGCCACCGTATCGACGATGGCCGGGTCCACGCCCAGCGCCTTGCCCACCTCGCGCAGCGCGCCACGTGGGCGATAGCTGTGGACGGCGGCGGCCAGGGCGGCGCGACGGCGGCCGTACTTGCGGTAGATGTGCTGGATCACTTCTTCACGGCGCTGGTGTTCGAAGTCGACGTCGATGTCGGGCGGCTCGTCACGCTTTTCGCTGATGAAGCGGGCGAACAGCAGGCGGGTGGAGGTGGGATCGACCTCGGTCACCCCCAGGCAATAGCAGACCGCCGAATTGGCCGCCGAACCCCGGCCCTGGCACAGGATGCCGCGTGAACGGGCGAATTGCACCAGGTCGTAGACGGTCAGGAAATAGGCTTCATAGTGCTTGCCGGCGATGAGCGCCAGTTCGGTTTCGATCTGTTGCCGCACTTCGCCGGGCAGTCCCTGTGGATAGCGTCTGGCGGCCCCGGCCAGGGTTTCCTGGCGCAGATAGTCGGCCGGGCTCATGCCCAGCGGCACCAGCTCGTCCGGATATTCATAGCGCAGCTCGGCCAGGCTGAAGCGGCATTCGGCAGCGATGGCCAGGGTCTGGTCCAGGGTCTGCCGCGTGTGCACCAGCGACAGCCGCATTCTGGGCCGCAGATGTTGTTCGGCGTTGGGTGCCAGCGCATGGCCGCATTCCTGTACCGGCTGGCTCAGGCGGATGGCAGTCACCACATCCTGCAGGTACTTGCGTGAGCGCTGGTGCATCTGCACGTCGCCCACCGCCACCAGCGGCAGGCCATGGCGCCGCGCAGCCTGCTCCAGCGCTGCGCGGTGCAGCTCGTCCAGGGGGCGATACAGGCGCGTCAGGCCAACCCAGGAGCGTCCCGGGGCCAGGCCGGCGAACCAGCGCAGTTGTGCGTCCAGGGTGTCTTCGTCGACCGCGTAATCCGGCACCAGGATCAATTGGCAATCGGGCAGGGCGCGCAGGTGCGACAAGGCCGGCGGCGGCTGGCTCAGGTCTTCCGGGGCCAGCAGATACTGGCCCTTTTCGGCGCGGGTGCGGGCCAGGGTGACCAGTTCGGAGAGATTGCCGTAGCCCTCCCGGTTCCTGGCCAGCGCAACCAGGGTCAGACGGGCCAGGGGGGGATCCGGGTCATCCCGGAGCTGGGTAAGCTGAGTGAAGCGGAAGCAGCTGCCGATGATCAGCTTGAAATCCAGGCTCTGGTTCTTGCTGACCTGCTCCTGCCAGGCCGCATGGGCGCGCACCACCCCGGCCAGGGTGCATTCGTCGGTGATGGCCAGGGCGCGATAACCCAGGGCGATGGCGCGCTCCACCAGTTCCTGGGCATGCGAGGCGCCTTGCAGGAAACTGAAGTTGGTGCGGCAATACAGTTCGGCATAGTCGGGCAGGCCGCTGTCATTGCCAGTACCAGTACCGATGCCAGGGAGAGGGGCTTGCATGCTGTACTCCTAGCCGAACAGCCCGTGCAGGAACCACCGAGGCGCCTCATCGCTGGCCTCGCCACCGCGCCACTGGCGGAAAATCCAGTAATAGGCATGGCGCGCATCGCGCGCGGTGAAGTAGTCGCGGGTCAGCGGGCGACCTTCCCACCAGCCGGCCTCGATGCGTTCCGGCGGCGAGGTGAATTCCAGCGGCGTGCGGTAGAACGGCTTGTGCTGCTGCATGCGCAGGGGCAAGGGCTCTTCCAGCAACCATAGCGGGCGCGGCGGCAGGCGCGCCGGATCGGTCGCCAGCGGTGCCGGCAATGTGGTCGCAGGCTGCATGACGCTGCACCAGCGATTGGCGATCTCGGGCCGATGATCGGCCCGGGGCGCGGCCTGGCGCACCTTGTCCGCGCCCAGCCGGGCCACCAGCAGTTCCAGCAGGCGTTGGTGATCTTCCGGGCTGCCGCCGGGTTCGGGGAAGAGCAGTTCGCTGGCGGCCTGCATGGCTTCCAGCTCCTCGGCCGCCAGTCCCAGGGCGATGGCCGGCGCCGGCAGACTGGAGCGGGCCAGCTTTTCCTTGACCAGGGTATGCAGGTGATCCTCCTGCCAGGCCGGCACCGACAGGGCGATCCGCAATTCGGTCGGCGCCACGGCCTGGCGGCCGCGTTCGTGCTCCAGCCACAGATGCAATTGCTTGATGCTCAACTGGCGCGCCGCCAGCCAGCCGGCCAGCTGTACCAGCAGCCCCTGGGCATAGGCAGCCAGGATGTCGGTGTGCTCGATCCGATCGGGCAGCTCCACGCGCGCCTTGAAGACCGGTGGTGCCACCACCCATTCATGCAGCTCCGGCAGGTCGCCATAGGCACGGTCCAGCATGTCCAGCAGCGCCCGGCCGCAGCGCCGTTGCAGACCGGGGCGCGGCAGCCGCCGCAACTGCCCCAGCTGGCGGCAGCCCAGGCCGTGCAGCCACTCGAGGTGGGCCTGGGCGGCACTGAGCAAGACCACCGGCAAGCGGTCCAGGCGTCGCTGCAGGGAACCGCTGCGCAGGGTACGCACATTGCCGTAGCGCGCCAGCATCCAGGCCCCGGTCGCGGTGACGGCAGAGGACAAGGTGGCTGACAGCCCGAGCCTGGCGATGGTCACGCCAATCTTGCGGCACAGCGCCCGCATGCCGCCGAACAGGCGCAGGCTGGCGCTCACGTCCAGCAGCACACAGGCTTGCGGGGCCAGCGTGACCTGTGGCGTGTATTGCAGCAGGGCCAGTGCGGTCTGTTCCAGCAGGCCTTGTTCGCGCAGCGGATCGCGTTCCTGCAGCAGCGCCTGCGGCGCCAGCAACTGTACGCCGCCGCGCCGCATGCCTTCCTGCACGCCCAGCGCGCGGGCAGGCGCCGACAGCGCGGTGACGCGCTCGCGCTCGAAGACCACCGCCGGGGCCTCATCCAGCCAGTTCGGACGGAATGCTTCCAGCGGCAGCAGTGGCAGGTGTACGGCGATCCACAGTGGGGACATGGCGTTGCAGGTTCGGTGAAGGCGTCAGGGGAAGAAACAGGCTTTGTTCGCGCAGCGGCCCGCGCCGCTTGAGAAAACCGATCTCCAGCCCGTCCCGCGCAGCCTGCAGCGTCAGCCGCAAGGGCGCGGGCGAGGGCTCGCGCGCGCAGGACCAGGGACGCAGCATGAAAAACAGGGTTTGCCCGGCCTGCGCCGCCACATGCAGCCGGCGCAGCAGATCGTGCTCACCCGAGCGCAGCCTGGGTTGCCACATCAGCAGGGCCTGGCAACTATCGGCGCGCAGGACTTGTTCGGCGGCCCAGCAGGCGTCGACCGCGTTGTCGGCCTGCAGATGCAGCAGCCGGGCCGCCTGCACGCCCAGATGCACCCAGCCGGGAGCATTGACCTGGTGCGGTGCCTGCAGCAGGGCGATACGTTCGGCGCGGGTGACCCGGACGGCCCGCTGGGCAGTGGCCGGCGGCCGCATCAGCAGCGGGCGCAGCAGGCGCAGTTCGCCGATGCCATCCTGGGGCAGCAGCAATTCGATCAGCGCTCCGGCCGGCCAGCCGCGTCCCGGCAACTCGGCATCAAGCGCCTCGAAACCGCTGGACACCCCGCGCCCATCCCCCCGTGCCAGTTGGGACGCCAGCCAGAGCGAAGGATGGATGTTTTCCGGACGATGCGCCGGGGACGATGGAGGCAGCATGGTAGAGCAAGGCACACAGGCGAAGAGGATGATAACTGTATAAATATACAGTAATTGTTTTGGAGTGTGACGAAAACTGCCGATGGGAGAGCAAAAGGCGAAGTCTTTTGTTCGTGATTTTTCTTATGGAGGATGAGTCGGTTTTGATGCCAAAAAGGCAAGCTCATCTTCATGAATTCCTACATTTCCTACAGTCGGCGCTGACAAGGGCTGGGGAGCTCTTCCGATAGTGAGGTTCGGTGAGGCTTCCTAAACTGCAGACGTGGACAGATGTTTTGTGCCGCCGGTCAGCTCGCGCAGGGCAGTAGGGCAGGCCGGTGGCAGGTTCGTCCGCTCAACCTCGACCAACCAAGACAAGGAGTCACACATGGCAAATTCACAAAATCCGGGGACCAGCAATCGCGGCTTTGCCGCCATGGACAGGGAAAAGCAGCGTCAGATCGCCAGCATGGGCGGCAAGGCGGCCCATGCCAAGGGTGCCGCCCATGAGTTCAGCTCTGCAGAAGCGCGCGAAGCCGGACGCAAGGGCGGTCTGAACAGCCATGGTCGCAAGAATGCCGCTGCGGCTGCAGCCGCCGCAGCACAGAATGGTCAGAGCGGTAATACCGCCAGCACGTCGGCGCAGCCGCAGATGAGCCAGAGCACCCCGCAGGAGCACACTACAGGCGCCCAGCAGCCGCTGCAGTCGGATAGCACCCCGCAACAGCATGGCTGATGGCGGCATGGCGTTTCGGGCAATGCTTGTCGCATTGGTCGCTTTTCACCCATGTAGTTGAGAACTGCAGGGACCGGCGACCAGACAGGTCGATAACAAGAAAACGAAAGGCGCGCAGAGCGCCTTTTTTGCATCCTGGCGTTCCGAAATCTTTTAATCGGAATCGAGAATTCCTAATTTATTGGTCGAAATCCGGGTATTTATCGAGAATTCCTAATTTTCTAGGATTCTGGCGGCATATCGGCCGCATCGAACATTTCTCGGGTGACCTGCTCGATACGGTCCAGCACGGAGCGCGGCAGATGGCCATATTGCCTTCTGCGATGCAGCGAAAGCGTGCCGTTATTCGACTGGATCATGCGGATCAGCGCCGACAGGTCTTTCTGCGGCAGGTCGAACTCATCGTTGAGCTGCGCGAAGGCTGCGTCATAGCCTCTCAGGTAGGCCAGTTCCCTCGGAATTTCATCCTGTACCGCCTGTTTGATCATCTCGTGCAGGAAGGCCACTTCCCGGTCCGCCCGCAGGAAGCGATAGGCACGGCTGCCTGGGCTGCGGATCACAATCGGACCCTGGTCACCTCGACGATAGTCCCAGAGCATCGTGACCGGCCGGGAAAATGCCGTCAGTAGCGCACCGTAGATCGGGATGTTCTTGCTGATGACTGCCGATACAGGAACCAGCGTTCCCGGTTCCAGTAGGTGAGACCGCGCCAGCACATGCTGGATCAGGAAACGGTGCAGACGCCCGTTACCATCCAGGAAGGGATGCAGGTAGACGAAGCCGAAGGCCGCGCAGGCCGCTTGCACCAGCAGGTCGGGGCAACGACGGGTATCGTTGATGAAGCTTTCCCAACCGCGCATGACGTGCTCCAGATCGTCTGCAGGGGCAGGGAAAAAACTGACCCGTCCGCTGCTGTCTTCGAGCCAGTTCTGTTGATGGCGATAGGACGCTTCCTGGCTGTAGACATCCCTGACGATGACGTTCTGCAGCCCGACCAGCCAGGCTTCGTTCACTTCCCCGGCTTCTCCTGCCCGCTGCAGCAGTTGGACAAACCGTTCCTGCTTGTCGAAGCTGGGCGTTTCCGATTCGATGGCATAGCTGGAGCAGGTTTCCGAGAGATACAGGTAGGCCACGGCGCGGCGGTGCAGCTCCGGGTCGTGCAGGGCCGCCAGTGTATCCCGCGCCTGTGCCAGCAAGGCGTCCAGCGATGGCATTTGCGGGATGGCACGGCGACGCACCACCGGACAGAAGGCCGGGTTGCCCAAAGCATTGTCCCGGACCCGGAATTTGCTTGATCGCACCGGGTCGGGAGCGGTGTAGTACTCATCCGTCGGGAACAGGTCGACATAGCCGCCATTGTTCATGGGCGCGACCTCCAGCGTGCGGCCGGTCAGCCACTCCCACAGGAAACAGGCCCGCCGGATGTGTTCGCCCATGGGCTTGATGGCCAGTTGTTCGACCAATGCGGTGGGTGGGATATGCTCGAAGGCCGCATCGATCACCTCCAGATTGACGCCCTCATGTTTGAGCGCAAATTCCAGGTGTCCGATCAAGCTCGGCTCTATCGCCACCGAAGAGGGAAAAAGAATGCGCGTCTCGGTATCCATGCGTCGATTCACCGAGGAGTCGGCGTAGGCGACCTTCTCCAGCGGCGTGACGTTCAGATGCAGTGCATCGATCAGATGTTGATAGCCCAGTGGCGTCATGGCATCGAGATTTCTTAATCTTTATCGAGAAATCTTAATTTATCACGCCAAATCATGGTTCTTATCGAAATTCTTTAATTTTCCAGCTTTGCCAGGGCGCTTATACGCCTTCAGGAACGTGCCAGGTCATCCATCATCGGCACCAGCGCCAGCAAGAACAATCCCGCCGCCAGCGGCATGGTCGCCAGAAAGCCCACGGCCTTGAACCCGAGCGCGCCCACCACGCCCCCCACGAAGAACATCAGCAACAGGGAAGAGAGCAGCATGAACTTGCGACGCGCACCGGGGACCGGGTCATCCTGATGCATTTCGCCGGGCTGGTGCGGGGCCAGGGTCCAGTAGCACATCTTGCCGATCTCGATACCGATGTCGGTCACCAGGCCGGTCACATGGGTGGTACGGATTTCGGAGCGGGAAATCTTGCTGATCATGGCATTCTGCAAGCCCATCACGAAACACAGCAGCGCCACCGTTACCGGCACGAACAGCAGGCGGTGGTTCTCCAGATTGCTGCCCAGGATACCGAAGCACAGCAGCAGCATGGCCTCCAGCATCAGGGGCATGGCGTATTCGCTGTGCAGGCCTCGACGCCTGGCCCAGTTGATCATCACCGCCGAGCAAGCCGCTCCCAGCAGGAAGGACAGCAGGGCGCTGGCGCCGGAGACCAGCAGTAAGGTCTCGCCCAGGACCAGGTTGTCGGCCAGGGAGGAGACGATGCCCGACATATGCGAGGTGTACTGCCCGACCGCCAGGAAACCGCCGGCATTGACGGCGCCGGCAATGAAGGCCAGCGAGCGGCCCAGGTGGCGGTTGGACAGGTCGGTGCGCGCCGGACTGGTGAGACGGCGCAGGTAATCGATGGGCATGACGGTTCCAGGGTGAAGGCAGACGCCGTTGGCAGACAGACTCCGAGAAATACCGGCCGAACTGCGTTGGCACTGCGCAGGCGAACTCATCTTCGCCCCTTCCTACGCAGATCCTCGGCGGCTTCTTGCTGTCTTTTCCTTCAGCGTTTTCTATCCTGACAAGAATACTTCTTCTTGGCCCGACGCGGTGGCCGATACGCCGATGACTGACATGCATCAGCCTGCCGTCCACCGAATCTTCCCTTTCCAGGAGCCCAGCATGAGCATCCCCATCGATATCCCCGGCGGCGAGCAGTTGCAAGAGTTGCGTACTCCCGTGTTGCAGCCCGGCGTGCAACAGGCCCAGGGAGGCGGATTCCACGGGGTCGTCCTGATTGGCGCCAATGGCCAGGACCCGGCCTCCACCCATGTGTGCGAAGTCCTGCGAAGCAGCAGCGATGCCGCCTATGCTGATGCGCTGGACTACATCATCCGGAACCGGGAGCAGACCCGGAATTTAAAGCGTGAAGCGGAAAACGGGTAGCGCTCGGCAAGGCATCCGGAGGGCGACCCTCCAGCAGGCAAAAGCAAGAAAAAAAAGCAGGCAAAAAAATGGCCGCCTGGGGGAGGCGGCCTGAGGGGGAGGGATATAAGACGCCGAGGATCGGGGGAATCTTCGGAGAATTTCTGCTTATGAAAACGACCCGTGGGGATAAACCGATGGGGGATGGACAGTATTCATGGCAGGACGGAGGGGGACGTTCTTGCCGGAATTCGGGTCCTCGGTTTCGAGTTCGTTGGAATGCATAGTAACGATGCACCGCAAAAAAGAAGATCGGACAGTACCCGATTGATGCGTAGGAAAAAACCTACACGCGAAACTGTCGCTCAACCCCGACACCCGCGCCAGGCCTGGCGTCGGCCCAGATTCACTTCGCCCAGATCACTATCCCTGACTTCCGGTAATGCATAGGCGTCGGGAACAGGCCCTAAGCAAGACGTGCGCATGTCGCAATGCCGCAGCCCACCTTTGTCGGGTCGGTGCATCACTGCCCATCAGCGGACTCTTCCTACAAGGGCTTGCGAGGCTGGCCGACTGCGCCACGCGCACACCAGGCGCACCATCGCTGCATTGACCGCTTCCCGGGGCCGCACGGTCCCTGCCATGACCACCATGTCCGATCACATTACCGACCTCATCGGCTGGGGAGCCACCCTGATCCTGTTGCTCACCATCTCGTCGCAGGTGTATGAACAATGGCGCAGTCGTTCCACCCAGGGCGTGTCGCACTGGCTGTTTCTCGGGCAACTGGCGGCCTCGACCGGCTTCGTGACATACAGCCTGCTACAGGGGGATTGGGTGTTCGTGGTTTCCAATGTCTTCCTGCTGGGTACGGCGCTGCTCGGGCAAATCCTGTATCTGCGCAATCGTCGTCGCCAGCGCTCGCAGGAGCAGGCTTGAGCCTGCCGTTCGATGGTATTCATCGCGCTCATCGATTCCTACAGATTTCATTGGCGCTGTCTGATGCAAACCGCACGCCATCCTCACTACAGTAGTCGCATGTGCATGTCTCGACAGTGACAGAGGACGTGTACGGCCTCCGTCATCGACTCATCGACCAGTGCGCCAGATGCACTCAGTGCGCCAAGCGCACCCGTCGCCAGCCGCTCATCAACCATCACCACAAGGAGAATCGCCATGCAGCCCATCCCCTTTGCCTCCTCGGCTCTGCCCACCCGTCATCGCACGCGCCGCCTGCTGGGCGCTGGTGCATTGTTCATTGCCGGTGCCACGCTGGTCCTGAGCGCCTCGGCCGAATCGGTCACCAGCAAGGACAAGAGCTTCATGACCAACGCCGCCGAGGCGGGCAATGCGGAAATTGCGGCCAGCAAGGTCGCACTGGAAAAGAGCAGCAACCCGGCCATCAAGGACTTCGCGCAGAAGATGATCGACCAGCACGGCACAGTGGGTGATGAACTCAAGCAACTGGCCTCCAGCAAGGACGTCACCCTGCCCACCGAGCCCAGCATCGCCCAGCGCGCGAAGATCGCCATCCTGGAAAAGCTGTCGGGCAACACCTTCGACAAGCGCTACGCCAGCATGATCGGCGTGTCTGCCCATGAAGATGCGGTCAAGCTGTTCCAGAAGTCGTCTGCCTCGGCCGATGATCCGGATGTGAAGAATTTTGCCGCCAAGACCCTGCCCGGCCTCAAGGAGCATCTGAAGATGGGGCGCGACCTCAAGCGCAAGGTAGATGCCGCCAGGAAATAAGCCGTCAGCGCCTGGTCGGAAATGAAGGCGGTCCTGCGAAAAAGAGCTTTCGCTGCCGCCTTCATCGACTATGCTGATAGCAGCCTTGCCCCGCCCGTCATGACGTCCCATCCCGCAGCCGCGCCGAGGAGACTTGCCATGAAACACTTCGCCAGATCAGTTCAACAGCAGCAAGCAGGGCATTTCATGCCCCGCGTGACCAAGCTGGACAAGCACAAGTACGTTGCCTACCTCGACGCCCGCGTCGATCATCTCTGGCACATGGATTTGCACGACCTGAAAGGTCAGCCGGTGCGTATCTGCAAGAAGCGCAAGGAAGCCGAAAAGGCTGCCCTGGCATTATTGGCGCAAGCCATGCGCCAGCAGCACGCGACGACACCGCCTGTCGGTTGAGATGACGGGTTTTGACCCCCTGTGACCCCCTGTGACCGCTGGTGAATGCTTGTGACTGATGGCGTGCCGGCGGCACTGTCTGTCCGCCGGATGTTGTTCTTGCTGCCGTTTCCGATGCCGTCCACCACCGCGGGTGCGGACGGCATTTGCTTTGCGCCCGCGAAGCGGATTGCCTGCAGAAGCCCGGATGCCGCTCGCAAACGCTCACGCAAAAAGAGGGGACGAACCCCTCTTGTCCATCTCTTCCCGGTAAAGGAAAAACAGCGCTCACACCTGATCAGCCATCGCTTTGCGGCGACTGTCCATGGGCCACGGCAAAGGCCTCGTTCTCATGGCTGGGCGGAGCGGCCGGGGCGCTGCCTTTTTCCGATAGACGCGGCTTGCTGGTCTGGACCTCGCCGTCGGCTTCGGTCAGTGCAGGCTCGCCGCCGCCAGCATCGGCTTGTCTGCCTTGTTCGCGTCGTTGCTGCTCATCCAGCAGCTTCATGAATTCATTGTTGAAAGCCGGGATATCGGTGGGTTTGCGGGAGGAGACGAAGTTTTCGTCCCGTACCACTTCCTGGTCCAGCCATTGACTGCCGGCGTTCCTGAAATCGTCCTGCAGGCTGGGCCAGCTGGTGACGGTGCGACCCTTGGCGATGCCAGCCGAGATCAGCAACCAGCCACCGTGGCAGATGGAGGCGATGGGCTTTTCTGCATCGTTGGCGGCGCGGATGAAGTTGCGGGCTTCTGGCAGCAGGCGCATGGCGTCACCGTTGACCACCCCGCCGGGGAGCAGCACGGCGGAATAATCCTCGGGGCGGGCGCTGTCCAGGCTACCGTCCACAGAGACCGATTCTCCCTTGTCGACGTGCTTGAAGCCCTGCACGCTGCCGGTCTTGTCCGAAAGAATGTGAACGGTAGCACCAGCGGCTTCCAGCGCTTTTTTCGGTTCCAGCAGTTCGGCCTGCTCGAAGCCATCGGTCACCAGGACGGCGACCTTCAATTGTCGATAGCGATTGCTCATGAGGGATCTCCCTGAAGAAAAAAGGGTGGCCGGCATGCACCGGCCACCCTGGGTGGGGGCGGATTGTGGGTTAGTCCGGGGTATTCTGGCGAACCTTGTTGCGGTTCTGGTGATCGTTGCTGGCCTTGTCCATCTCGGGCGCCTTTTCGATGCGCGTGATATTGGAGGTGGCCACCGGGTCGCTGCCGGGGAAGCTCATTTCATTGGCTTCATCCAGCGCGACCTCCGAGGGAGTGTCGTACTGGTTGGGACGATGATCCTTGTTGTCGTGTTTGCTTGCGCTCATGATGACCTCCTTTAACTTTAAGTATCAGTCTCTGGTCCATGCAGACCTGATCGGATCGATGCATCGCGCCAACGATGCGACCGGTGAAATCAAGCTTACTGCGCCACCCATGGAGGCGGTATAAGCGGGCAGCGCAACCCCGCGTAAGAATCGAGGCAATGCAGCGGCAATGCAGAGGCAAAGCGACTGCCAGGCTGTGCGCGGGTCTCGCTCACGGCCAGGGCGCGGGCGTCACATCCTCGAACTGCGCCTGCTGTGGTCCGCCGGCGGGCGGTGCGCCGTCCTGGTGCCCGGGATGCAACCTGCTGCCGGTGAGCAGTTCCAGTTCTCGCTCGGAGGCGACGAAAGCGGCATCATCCAGCGGCTGCTCGCTCACCGGCCAGTGCGTGATGGCCCATTGCTTGTAATCGGCGAAGCGCCGCTTCAATTCGCGGGCATAGTCCTCGCGTTGCTGCTCAATGCTCATCTGGCTTTCCATGTTCAGCCTCCTTTCATGGCGATCAGGCTCTCGCGCACCTTGGCCAGGCCAAAGCGCCATATCTGTTCCATCTTGATGTGCGGCATGACCGGCAATTCGGATGGTTCGATGAAGACATCCAGCACCGCCGGTCCGGGCGCGGCCAGCAGCTGCTGCACGTTCTCCTGCAGCTCGTCGGGGGTGCGCACGGTGAAGCCCTGGCCGCCGCAGGCGCGGGCAAAGGCAGCGAAATCGGCATTGGGGAATTCCGAACCTTCGAAGGCGGGCATGCCGGCTTCTTCCATCTCCAGATGGACCAGCCCCCATTCGCGGTTGTTGAAGACCACCACCTTCAGGGGCAGCTTGTGCTCCACGCTGGTCATGAACTCCCCCAGCAACATGGTGAAGCCGCCGTCGCCCACCGCCACCACGACCTGACGCTGCCGATCCAGGACCTGGATGCCATTGGCCTGGCCCAGCGAGGTACCCACGGCGGCGTTGTTGAAGGACGCCAGGATGCGTTGTTGTCCGCGCTGGCGAATCCAGTTGCCGCACCACAGCGTCACCACGCCGGTATCGACCACGAAGGTCGCATCGTCATCGGCCAGGTCGCTCAGGGTGCGGGCCAGGCTCTGGGGCTTGATCTTCTTGTGCTGACGCTTGATTTCGGCGGCGCTGTCGAGCTTGGCGTTCCAGCGTTCGCGCTCGCCATTGACCTTCTGCAGGAAACTGCCGTCGGTCTTGCCCTCGACCTTTTCCAGCAGCGCCCGCACGCTGGGACCGACCGAGCCGGTGATCCCCAGCGTGACCGGGGCCCGGCGTCCGAGGACGAAGCCGCGTTCATCGATCTGGATCACCTTGGACTGGGTGGGCAGGAATTCCGAGTAGGGATAGTCCGACCCCAGCATCAGCATCAGTTCGGCCGCCTGCAGCGCATCGGTGCCGGGCGCGCCGCCGATCAGGCCGACCCCGCCGATCCAGTGCGGGTGGTCGTAGGCCATCAGGTCCTTGCCACGGAAGGTGTGCATCACCGGTGCCTGCAATTTGCTGGCCAGGGCCAGCACCTGGTCGATGGCACCCCGGCAGCCATTGCCGGCAAAGATGGCGACCGAGCCGGCGGCGTTGATCAGTTCAGCGGCGGCCTGGATGTCAGCCGGCGGCGGCGCCAGCTCGGCGCGCTCGCGCAGGGTGTGCAGGCTGGGGACGGTATTGGAGGTACGGGCACCGATGATGTCGGCCGGCAGGTTAAGGTGGGCTACGCCGCGTTGGGCGTAGGCCTGGGCAATGGCCTGGTGGAAGACGGCAGGCGCCTGGTCGGCACTGGTGACGGTCTGGCTGTAGGCCGCGACGTCGCGAAAGAGCAGGTCGGGTGAATTTTCCTGCAGATAATCGGTACCACGGCGTGCAGCCGGCACGCCGCCGGAGATGGCCAGGACCGGGGCATGGTCCTTGCGGGCTTCATACAGGCCGGCCACCAGGTGATTGGCACCGGGGCCGGTGGTGCCGCAGCAGACCGCCAGACGGCCGGTCAGCTTGGCCTGGCCGGCGGCGGCCAGGGCCGCACCTTCTTCGTGGCGCACGCCTATCCATTCGATGCGCTTGTCGCGACGGATGGCGTCGGTGAGGGGATTCAGGGCGTCACCGACGACGCCGAAGATCTGGCGCACCCCGATCTGGTACAGGGTGTCGATGAGGATTTCTGCAACGGTGGCGGACATGTCGGCTCCATGGACGAGGAAGATTGGTCCAAGAGTAAGACGCCGGAGGGCGCGCCTGTATCGGTCTGTGCGGTAAATCGGTGTAGGAGAAGTGCGCGCCTGCGACACATTCCTACGCCGGCTTCATCAACCGGCCGACTGTGGAAGCGGGGCCGGGCTCGCATAATCGGCGCATCAGCAAGACTGTGGAGGAAGCGATGCGACGCGCACTTTGGAAAGGGGCGATCAGCTTCGGGCTGATCAATATCCCGGTCGAACTCTATACCGCCGAGAAGCACGATGAGCTGGACTTCACGCTGCTGGACAAGCGCGACCTGTCACCAGTGGGCTACAAGCGCTACAACAAGAGATCCGGCCGTGAAGTACCGTGGGAAAACATCATCAAGGGCTATGAATACGAGGACGGCAAGTTTGTCCTCATGTCCGACGAAGACCTGCGCCGCGCCAATGTGGAGGCGACCCAGAGCATCGATATCCAGAGCTTCGTGGAGCGCGAGCAGGTTCCCATCCTGTATTACGAGCAACCTTACTTCCTGGCCCCGGCCAAGGGGGGCGACAAGGCCTATGCGCTATTGCGCGAGACCCTGCTGGCCAGCGACAAGATGGCCATTGCCCAGATCGTCATCCGTACCCGCCAGCACCTGGCAGCGCTCATTCCGCAGGGGGACATGCTGCAACTGATCACCTTGCGCTACCCCAGCGAATTGCGCGCACCGGACGATCTGCCGGTGCCGTCGCGCAAGTCGAAGAAGGCGGCGGTGACTCGGCAGGAGGTGGAGATGGCACGCGCCCTGGTGGATCACATGTCCGCAGAGTGGGCGCCGGAACAGTTCCATGACAGCTATCGCGATGACGTGCTGGCCCTGATCAGGAAGAAGATCAAGAGCCGGCAGACGCATGAGGTTGCCGAACCCGATGAAGCCGCAGCGCCCACCAGCAGCGGGGCCAAGGTGGTGGACCTGATGGCGCTGCTCAAGAGCAGTCTGGATGGGCGCGGCAAGGCGTCGACCAAGGCGCGCAAGGAGAGTCGCGACGATGTGGATGAGGAAAAGCCGAAACAGGGCGCCAAGGTCCACAAGCTGGCCGACCGTAAACCGGCCACCAAGCGCGGCAGTACCCATGGCAGCACCAGCAACGCCAAGCCTGGGCCCCATACCAAGGTGAGGGCTAGCGCCAAGAGCACGAGCAAAAGCAAAAGCAGCAGCACCTCGCGTCGCAGCACCGGCGAGCGCACCAGCTCGCGGAGGGCGCAGGCATGAGCGCATCGTCCCTGGAACGCTATCATGCCAAGCGCGACTTTACGCTCACCCCGGAGCCCTCCGGCAGAGGCCATCGGTCAGCCCGGACGGCCGAGGACGGGCTGCATTTCTTCATCCAGCGCCACCATGCACGGCGCCTGCACTACGACTTCCGCCTGGAACTGGATGGCGTACTCAAGAGCTGGGCCGTTCCCAAAGGCCCGAGCCTGGACCCGCATGACAAGCGGCTGGCCGTGCGGGTGGAAGACCATCCGCTGGACTATGGCAGCTTCGAAGGCGACATCCCGGAACACCAGTACGGCGCGGGCCACGTGGTGCTGTGGGACCGCGGCCAGTGGCGGCCGCAGGGTGACGTGCAGGCCGGCCTGAAGAAGGGCCATCTCAGTTTCGAACTCCAGGGCGACAAGCTGCAGGGACGCTGGGCGCTGGTCCGCATGGGCAAGCCGGCGGCTGATGGCAAGGAAAACTGGCTGCTCATCAAGGACGACGATGAGGCCGCCCGCAGCGGCAAGGCGGCCGCGATCACCGAGTTGCGACCGGAAAGTGTGAAGGATCGCGGTGACGAGGCTGGTGTCGCGGATCAAGGACAAGAAGGCAAGCCAGCGGCCCGGTCGAAGAAAGCCACCAAGCCCTCCAGGCACAAGCAGTCCAGCGCAGCGCCAGAGACAGAGAGCGGCCTGCCACACCCGGCCAAGCTGCCGGACGCCATGGACGCGCAACTGGCGACGCTGGTTGATCAGGCGCCGCAGGGTGATGAATGGCTCAGCGAACTGAAGTTCGATGGCTATCGCGGCCTGTGTCGCATCGACGCCGGCCGGGCCGCCATCTACACCCGCGAAGGCCTGGACTGGAGCCATCGCTGGCCGATCCTGGTCAAGGCCCTGGAACGACTGCCGGTGGACGATGCCTGGATCGACGGCGAGGTCGTGGCGCTGGACGAGCACGGGCAAATCAGCTTCGAGGCCCTGCAGACCCTGGTGCGCGGCGACCGGCAGCAGGCCGATGGCATCCGGCGGGCGCTGTATGCCTTCGATCTGCTGTTCCTGAATGGTCACGATCTGCGGGAGGTTCCGCTGCGCCAGCGCAAGGAATTGCTGCGCACCCTGATTCCTGGTGCGGATGAGGACGGACTGCTGCTCTACAGCGAGCACATCGCCGGTCATACCGATGCGGTGTTCCGGCATGCCTGCCAGCACGGCATGGAGGGCATCGTGGTCAAGCGCGCCGATGCGCCCTACACCGGGCGCCGCGACCGCAACTGGCTCAAGCTCAAGTGCGAGCGTCGCCAGGAATTCGTGATCGCCGGTTATACCGAGCCGGCCGGCCAGCGCAGCGGATTCGGTGCCATTCTGGTGGGCGTATATGACGATAAGGGACAGTTGCAGTATGCGGGGCGGGTCGGCACCGGTTTCGATGATCGCCTACTGGCGAAGCTGTTGAAGCGGTTCCGCAAGCTGGAGCAGGACCAGCCGGCCTTCGTCAATCCACCGACGGGGCAGCAACGACGTGGGGTGCACTGGCTGGCGCCCGAACTGGTGGCCGAGGTCAAGTTCGCGCAGTGGACCCGCTCGGGGATTCTGCGACACGGCAGTTTCCTGGCGCTGCGGGAGGACAAGCAGGCCCGTGACATCGTGCGCGAGACGGAGCAAGCCCTGGCGCACGCGGCCGATGTTGGCGATGAGGGCGATGAGGCAGGCAGCAGCAAAGGGGTGAGCAAGGCCGACCTGTCCCGACCGGTAATAGTCGCGGGGGTGAAACTCACGCATCCGGGCAAGATTCTCTTCCCCGACACCGGCCTGACCAAGCTGGAGCTGGCGCGCTACTACCAGAGCGTGGCCGGGTTCATCCTGCCCGAACTGAAACAACGGCCCTTGTCGCTGGTGCGCTGTCCGGACGGGCAGGGCGGTCAATGCTTCTTCCAGAAGCACATCGGTCAGGGCATGCCCGAGGCCATCGACGCCATCGAGGTCCCAGAAGGCGAGGGCAGCGCCCGGTACATGATGGTCAACGATGTTGCCGGCCTGGTGGCGACGGTGCAGATGGGCGTGCTCGAACTGCATGCCTGGGGCGCCACTGGTCGTGCGCTGGACAAACCGGACCGGGTGGTGTTCGACCTCGATCCCGCGCCGGATGTGCCCTGGGCTGTGGTAGTGGAGGGGGCGCAGCTGATGCGCGGCCTGCTGCAGGAGATAGGTTTGGCGTGTTACCTGAAGACTTCCGGTGGCAAGGGCCTGCATGTGATGGTGCCGATCCGTCCTGATCATCGCTGGGACGTGGTCAAGGACTGGGCGCACCGGGTGGCCGCTCATCTGGCCCGGGTGCTGCCGGACCGTTTCATTGCCCGCATGAGCAAGGCGGCGCGTCAGGGCAGGATTTTCATCGATTACCTGCGCAATGCCCCGGGAGCGACCACCGTGGTCGCCTATTCGGTCCGTGCCCGCGAAGGGGCAGCGGTGTCGGTGCCGATCACCTGGGAAGAGCTGGACCAGGGCATCACGGCCGATCATTTCAAGGTCGCCACCATGCCGCAGCGGCTCAAGGACCTCCAGGACCACGATCCCTGGGCCGGATTCGGCAAGGCCAGGCAGCGGTTGACCAAGGCGATGCTGGACGCCTTCGAGAGCGTCTGAACCGGGTTCGTGCGGTGGCGGCGCTGTGGCCTCCAGGCTCGGCAGGGCGGCAATGTCCTACACGATCTTCATCTTCCTGCCGACTGTGGGCGCGGCGGGTCAACTTCATAATCCACTTTAACTTCAAGACCCGGTGCATCCGGGCCTTCTGCAAAACCCGTCGAGCACGTCCAGACGTGCCATGAATACCAAGAAGGAATTGGCCCACGCCATGAATACCCTCAGCCACCGCACTTCGCTGACCCAGCTTTTCACCCGTCCCCTGCAGGCCGCCATGCCTTCCCTGATGCCACACGCGAGCGCCGTGGCGCCGGGCGGTGCCGCGCCGCGCAAGCTGCCGGCGGCACTGGTGGAGCGCCTGCTGGCCCAGGAAGGACAGCGCGGCATGGGGGCGCCCGGTCAGCCGCTGGCCACCTTCAATGCGCCCCAGCCGGCGGCGCATCGGGCGGCGACCTTCAGCTATCCCTTGCATATCGAGCGTGCCAGCATCGAGGCCTTGCCCAATGCCTGCGGCGTCTACATTTTCCGTGGCGTGGACGATGCCCCGCTGTACGTGGGACGCAGCGTCAACCTGCGCAGCCGTGTGCTGGCGCATCTGCACAATCATGAAGAACAGTTCCTGATCGGCCAGACCCGCCGCATCGAGTGCCGCCGCACCGCCGGTGAGCTGGGTGCGGCACTGCTGGAGAATTGTCTGCTGCGCGACTTGCGCCCGGCCCACAACAAGAAGCAACGCAGCAAGCGCGGCTTGTTCACGTTGCGCCTGAGCGCGGATGGCCAGCCGCAGGTCACGCAGGTGGCCGAGCGTGAATTCAGCCGCGCCGAAAACCTGTTCGGCATCTTCACCAGCGAACGGGCGGCGCAAGAAGCGCTACACAAGCTGGTGCAGGGTCACGGCCTGTGCTCCATCGTCACCGGGCTGGAGCAGCCGGGCGGTTTTGGCATGGCCTGTTTCGGTCGCCAGATCCGTCGCTGCCGCGGTGCTTGCACCGGTGAGGAATCCCACGAGCAGCACCAGCAACGCCTGATGCAGGCGCTGGAGGACCTGCGCATCCTGCCCTGGCCGTATGCCGGCCCGATGGGCATCGTCGAACAGGGTGAGGGCTGGCAGCAGGTGCATGTGATTGATCACTGGCGCTACCTGGGCTCGCTGGATCGCGACCACCGCCAGCTGCCGGCCCGTCCGGCGGCCAGTCTCAAGGCTTTTGACCTGGACAGCTACAAGCTGGTGATCCAGCCCTATCTGCTGGGCCAGCTGGACCTGCGCCCGCTGCCAGGACTGCCGCTGTCGGCCGCCTGAGGTGGCGGGTCTGGCGCTCCTTGGTCCTCCTCGATATTCCTCGGCAATGCCGGGCGGTCGCCCTCAGTCCCATTCTGCTGGAAGCCTTCTCCCGTTTTCCTTGCGCGGTCCTGTCGTTCTTTGCTGGCGTCGCGCTTCCCCGTTTTCCCCGTTTTCCCATTCCCTTGACTGCTCATTCCTTCGACCCCATGCGACGACGACTCCCACGCTATGCGGCCACCCTGGTGCTGGCCGCACCTGTCTCCCTCTCGCTGGCCCAGGCGGCCGAGCTTACCGGCCTGTGCCGCAACGATCTGACGCTGGACAAGGATCAACTGGCCGCCAGCCTGATCCGCACCTATCCGGTCAGCACGGCCTATCTGTCGGTGGGCAAGGAGCCTGCGCCGCTGTCCTCGCCGCGGGCGCTGGTGGCCTGGCTGCTGCAAAAGCGCGCTGCTGAAAAAGCCAATGGACAGACCTGCCAGGGCGATAGCTGCAACGTCGATCACATGGCCGAAGAAGTACAGCGACTGCTGGACGGCAAGGATGACCAGATCAAGCCGAACGGCCGCAGTGAGGTGGCGGCCTTTTTCCGCGACAACAGCCGGGCGGGGCTGAGCTGCACTACGGCCCAGGCCGCGCCCGCCATGGCCTATGCCGGTTCCGCCCTGGCCATGGGGGTGGCGCCGGCCGCCGCCGGCAGTGCGGCCACGCCGGCAGCATCGGCCGCCCCCGCCGCTGCCCAGCAGGCCGGCTGGATGGATCACGTGCGCGTGCGCGGCAATCCCGACCAGCTTTCCATCGATCACCGCGACAAGGCCGGCTTCGCCTCAGTGGATCGCGCTCGCGTGGCGCTGGCCAATGACGACGTGGCGCAGTCCCGTACCAATGACGTGGTGGTCTACACCGGTTACTCGCTGGACAAGCGCGCCATGGGCGAGCCGGGCAGTACCTATGAAGCGGTGCCCTATGTCGGTTTCAAGCAGAACCGCGTCACCAACTATGATTCCGGCAATCGCGACGTCACCACCACGCGTACCACCCAGATCGGGATGCTGTCGGCCTTCCACTTCGCCCATGCCGATACGGCCAATACCGAAGACCTGACGGCGCGTCCCGACTATCTGCTCAACAACACCGATGGCAGCCGCCTGTTGACGATCAACTTCACCCTCACGCCGGTGCGCCCGGGCCGGCTCAATGATTTCCTGCGCTGGGGCAATGGCCTGGCGTTCAAGCCCATCCTGGTGGGCCAGAGCCGTAACGGTATCTACATCAATCGTGGTGACCCGGATGTGTATGACCAGCATCGTGACTTCATCCGCCTGGGCGCGCAGGCCGGGTTCACGGTGTCGTCCACCAACCCGGCGCTGCCTTTCGATTTCACCACGACCTTTACCGGCCTGAAGGCACTGCAGGGCAATCGCAGCATCCATTACTGGAAGTCGGTGCTGACCTACAACTTCAACCAGAACGTCGGCCTGAGCCTGGATTACTCCAATGGCCTGCTGCCCGATAGCGGCGACGAGGAACGCAAATGGGGCCTGGCGGTGTCGTCGAAGTTCTGATGCCGATCCGGGTGTGCCATGCAAAAACGGCGGGGATTCCGCCGTTTTTTTTTTGAGTTTTTTGCTTCGCGGCCGTCAGTGGTAGGTGTTGGCCATCTTTTCCGGCAGCGGCACGTTGAGCCACTTCTGCACGATGCCGTTGAGCTCGCCGCTCTTCTTGGCCGCCGTCAGGATCTCGTTGACCTTGGCCAGCAGGGCTGGTTCGCCCTTGTTCAGTCCGACCGCGCAGGCCGACTCCTGGATGATGTACTTCAGCACGGGCTTGTTGTCGGCCACCCGTTCGGCCAGCGCATGGGCGACAAAGTCACCGGTGCCGACCAGCTGGATCTGCCCGGAGGTATAGGCGGAGATGAGGGCGTTGTTGTCCTCGTAACGCTTGATGTTGGCGCTGGTGGGTGCGCTCAGGGTCAGTTGCAGGTCCTGGAAGGTGCCACGCGCCACGCCGACGGTCTTGCCGGCCAGGTCGGCGGCGTTGCTGACCTTGAGGCTGGCCACGCCGAACACGCTGTTGTTGTAGGGCGCATAGGGCTGTGAAAAATCGATCACTTTTTCGCGATCCGAATTCTTGCCCAGCGTTGAAATGATCAGGTCGGTCTTGTGGGTCTGCAGGTAGGCAATGCGGTTGGCGCTGGCCACCGGCACCAGTTGCACCCTCACGCCCATCTTGTCGGCGATGAGTCGGGCGACGTCGATATCCAGGCCTTGCAGGTGCATGTCGCCGTCGATCGAGCCGAAGGGAGCAAAGTCCTGCGGTACCCCGATGCGCACCACGCCGGCCTTGTGGATGGCGGCCAGAACGTCGGCGCGTGCAGCGACGGAGGTAATGGCGGTCAGGCCGAACGTCAGAGCCAGCAGGCTAGTCTTGAATTTCATCTCCGGATTCTCCTTGTCATGGACGTGTCATTGCGCGGCCGATGATACGTCACATCGCAGCAAGGTTCAGTCAGGTAAGGGCAACACGCAATCGTCTGCCGCAAGGAAAATGCGCTGCCCGGGTTGGGCATGTATACGATGGCCCCCGGTAAAGTCGCCGAAAGCCGGCAACATGGCCCATTGGCCATCCACCACGAAACAGGGCAGGCGCAAGGCATCGCCCGCAGCGGCCAGGCGGAAGACCGGATGCACGTGGCCGACGATGGCAAAGGCGCCGTCAACCGTCTGGGGGTGATGGCAGAAGGCCAGCGGGCCGACCCGCCAGGGTTCGTCCACGACCTGCATGGCCAGTGCTTCCGGCGGATCGCCGGCATGGTGGTCATGGTTGCCGCGCACCAGCGTGAGGCTGAGGCCGGCATTGCGACTGCGCCATCCGGCCAGGGCCTGCAGGGTGCCGGCCACCCGTCCGGCGCGTGCGTGCAGGAAGTCGCCCAGGAACACCACATGGCGCACCGCATGGCGCTGCACCAGTGTATCGATCAGGCCCAGATTGGCCTGGGTGGTGCCGTGCGGCACCGGGATGCCGCCGGCGCGAAAAGCAGCAGCCTTGCCGAAGTGGACATCGGCCACGACCAGCATGGCGCGCTCGCGCCAGAGCAGGGCGCGCTCGGGCAGCATGGTCAGGGTTGCGCCGGCGGCGTCGAAGCTGGGGTATGGGCTCATCATCCTGTGTGGGTGCGGGGACGAGGTCGCGGCTGCGGCCTGACCTGGGCGTTGGTCTTGTCGGCTGCACCTTCCAGCTCGCGCAGCATGCGCGCCACGCGGTCGGCCAACTTTTCGGTCGAGAGTTTTTCGCGGAAGCGTTCCACCATCAGCGGCAAGGAAAATGGCGTGGCCCGCTCCAGGCTGACCAGCGTGAGTGTACGTTCGCGCAGTTCGGCCAGGGTGCTGCGCAGCCGTTCCAGTTCCAGCTCCTGCTCCAGAACTTCACGCTGGGCCTGGGTCAGCAAGAGGTTGCCGGCATCGTGCTTGCGAAAGACCTCGAAGAACAGCGCCGATGAGGCCTGCAACTGGCGCGCACTCTTGCGCTGTCCCGGATACCCCTGCGACACCAGCCCGGCGATGCGGGCGATTTCACGGAAGCGCCGTTGCGACAGTTCGGTGGCATTCAGGCTGGCCAGGACGTCCTCCAGCAGCCGCTCTTCGCTGAACAGGGCCAGGGCCTGCTGTGGTGCCAGGCGGTGCGCTTCGACCTTGTCCGCGCCCAGCAATTCGAACCCATAGTCGTTGACGGCGATGGAGAACGTGGCAGCACGCTCCCTGCTGAGGCGCCAGGCCAGCAGCGAGGCCAGTCCCATGTGCACCAGGCGGCCGGCAAAGGGGTAGAAGAAGAGGTGATGTCCTTCGCGGCTCTTGAGCATTTCCACCACCAGCCGCTGTGCCGTGGGCAGGGCCGACCAGGCGTGCTGCAGCGCCAGCAGCGGCCGCACGGCCTGCATCTCGGGGCCGTCGAAGCGGCCTTGCGCGGCCTGCTCCAGACGATCCAGCACGGCGTGCGCCAGGGTCGAGGACAAGGGCATGCGGCCGCCTTGCCAGCGCGGTACGGCACCACTGCCGGCACTGCTGCGGCGGACCCAGGCGGTCATCTCGTGCACGCGCACGAACTCCAGCACGCGCCCGCCGAAGAGGAAGCGATCGCCCGGTCGCAGGCGGGCGATGAAACCTTCTTCGATGGTGCCGATGCGGCCTCCCTTCATGTACTGCACATGCAGGCTGGCATCGGCGACGATGGTGCCGATGTTCATGCGGTGGCGGCGCGCGATGGCCGGCAGCTCGACCCGATAGACCCCATCCTCGCCGGCCCGCACGCGATGATATTCCGGATAGGCGCCCAGGCTCTGGCCGCCACGCACTACGAAGTCCAGCGCCCACTGCCATTGATCCTCGCGCAGGTGGCGATAGGACCAGGCCTGGCGCACTTCGGCCAGCAACTCGTCGGCAAGGAATCCACCACCCAGGGCGATGGTCACCAGATGCTGTACCAGCACGTCCAGGGGCGTGTCCGGCACCAGACGCTGTTCCACCCGGCCGGCGGCGACGGCGTCCTGGGCGGCGGCGGCTTCCACCAGTTCCAGGCTGTTGGTCGGTACCAGGGTGGCGCGCGAACTGCGTCCGGGCGAATGGCCGGAGCGGCCGGCCCGCTGCAGCAACCGCGCCACACCACGCGGGCTGCCGATCTGCAGCACCCGCTCCACCGGGGTGAAGTCCACCCCCAGGTCCAGGCTGGAGGTGCAGACCACGGCCTTGAGGCGGCCGTCGCGCAGGCCTTGTTCCACCCATTCACGGACTTCGCGATCAAGTGAGCCATGGTGGAGGGCGATGATGCCGGCCCAGTCGGGTCGGGCCTCCAGCAGGTTCTGGTACCACAGCTCGGCCTGGGAGCGGGTATTGGTGAAGACCAGGGTACTGCCGCTGGCATCGATCTCGGCCACCACCGCCGGCAGCATCTGCAGGCCCAGGTGCCCGGCCCAGGCGAAGCGGGTGGCCTGCGGCGGCAGCAGGGTATCGATGAGGATGCGCTTGCGCTGTTCGCCGCGCACCAGCACGCCGTGTTCGGCGGCTTCGGGGCCGAGCAGGGCCTGCAGTGACTGTTCCAGGTTGCCGAGAGTAGCCGACAATCCCCATACCACCATCCCGGGCCGCCAGCGGCGCAGGCGCGCCAGGGCCAGTTGCACCTGCACGCCGCGCTTGTTGCCCATGAGCTCGTGCCATTCGTCGACGATGACTGCGTCCAGCTTGCCGAAGCGCTGGCGGGCATCCGCCTGGGACAGCAGCAGCGACAGGCTTTCTGGCGTGGTCACCAGGGCCTGCGGCAAGGACTTCATCTGGCGCGCACGCTCGCCAGAACCGGTATCGCCGGTGCGCATGCCGGCTTGCCAGTGCGGCAGCAGGTCGGCCAGCGGGGCTTGCAGGGCACGCAGGGTGTCGGCCGCCAGGGCACGCATGGGGGTGATCCACAGGATGCGCAAGCCCTGGGCCGTGGCGGGCGCGTCGGTCCGACCCAGGCCGGGTTCGGCATGCAGCAGCGCACCGAACCAGACCGCATAGGTCTTGCCGGCCCCAGTGCCGGCGTGCAGCAGGCCGCTGCGACCTTGCTGCGCGGCTTGCCAGACCTGGCGCTGGAAATCGAATACCTCCCAGCGGCGCTGGGCGAACCAGTCCTCGACGGCGGCAGGGATGACCGCCGCCTTCAGGGCGCTGGCGCGGCGCCGTCTGGTCGGGCGCTGGCTAGTGGTCTTGCTGGGCGGGCTGGGCATCTTCCTCGCTCTCGTTGACTGGGGACGACGGCAGCAGGGCGCGCAGGTTGTCCAGGGTGTCGGCCTGGTCGACGGTCTTGTCGACGCGCTGGCGCAGGATGCGCGGGAAGCGCACCGCGATGCCGGCCTTGTGGCGCGTGGACAGGGCAATGCCCTCGAAGCCGATCTCGAACACCATGGACGGCCGCACGCTGCGTACCGGCCCGAATTTTTCTATCGTGCTCTTGCGGATGGTCTGGTCGACGACGGCGATCTCGGCATCGGTCAATCCCGAATAGGCCTTGGCGAACGGCACCAGCTTGCGCTCGCCTCCGCCTTCAGCGGGAGTGTCCCAGACCGCGAAGGTGTAGTCGGTATAGAGCGAGGCGCGCCGGCCGTGACCGGCCTGGGCATAGATCAGGACGGCATCGATGGAATAGGGCTCGACCTTCCACTTCCACCAGGTGCCGACGTTGCGGGTGCGGCCGATGCCATAGCGGGCGTCGACCTGCTTGAGCATCATGCCCTCCACGCCACGCTGGCGCGAAGTGGCGCGCAGCTGTTCCAGCGCATCCCAGTCCGCTGCCACGATCTGTGGCGCCAGCATCAGGGCCGGTGCGGCGTGGCGCTGGACCAGTTGTTCCAGCCGGGCGCGGCGTTCTTGCTGAGGCAGGCCGCGCAGATCATGCCCATCCTGCTCCAGCAGGTCATAGGCGATCAGTCCTGCGGGCAGCTCGCTCAGCATTCTTGCAGTGAGATTCTTGCGACCGATGCGTTTTTGCAGGTCGGCGAAGGGTGCCACGCGCTCGGCCTGTTGCCCGGAATCAGGCAGGCGGATCACGATCTCGCCGTCGATGACGGTACCGTCCGGCAGGTCCAGCGCGGCCAGTTCGGGGAAGCGTTCGGTGATCAGCTCTTCCCCGCGTGACCACAGCCAGTTGCTGCCGTGACGGCGCACCAGTTGGGCGCGGATGCCGTCGTATTTCCATTCGATCTGCCACCGATCGACCGGCCCCAGGTGGCGCGGATGCTCCATCAGCGGATGGGCCAGGAAGAAGGGATAGGGCTGGCCACCCTGCAGGCGATGGTCCTGGCCATCATCGGGACCGATCAGGCGGGCGAAGCGCTCGGCGTCGGGGCGGGCGCGGCCATCGGTCCAGCCGACCATGCGCTGGGCCAGCAGCTTGGGGTCCAGTTGTGCCACCGCCGCCAGCGCACGCGTGACCAACAGGCGCGAAACACCCACTCGGAAGCCCCCACCGATGAGCTTGGCGAGCAGGAAGCGGCCCTGCCAGTCCAGTTCATTCCAGGCCGCGAAGAGGGCGCTGCGGATCACCTCCGGTTCGGCACCGCGCAGGGGAGCGATGCGTTCCTGCATCCAGTAGGCCAGACCGAAATCGCTGGTGCGAATCGGTGGCGGCAGGATGTGGGCAATGGTTTCAGCCAGGTCGCCCACGCTGTGGTAGCACTCATCGAAGAGCCATTCATCGATCTGCGCATAGGCCATCGCGCATTGCTTGAGTAGGCCGGTCGGCACCGCCTGGCGAGGCTTGCCGCCGGCCAGGAAATACACCGCCCAGGCGGCGTCGGCGGCATCGGCACGCTGGAAATAGTCCTGCAAGGCCGTCAGCTTGCGGGTGGTGGAGGTAGTGGCATCCAGTTCGGCGTAGAGCCGCGAGAATTCACGCATGGCCTGGCTGTTCCTGCGCAGTGGCCGGTGGCGCCGCGCTGCTGTCGTCGGCATCCTCGTCGCCGTATTCGGTAGTGAAGGCCCCGGCATCGAGACCGTTCTGCCGCAACCAGCGCACCATGGTGGCGACCTGGCCGTGGGTGACGATGACCCGCTCGGCGCTGCTGGCGGCAATCGCTTCCTGCAGGGCCGGCCAGTCGGCGTGGTCCGACAGCACGAAGCCGCGGTCCACGCCGCGCCGCCGCCGTGTGCCGCGCAGGCGCATCCAGCCGCTGGCGAAGGCATCGCTGTAGTCGCCGAAGCGGCGCATCCAGGGCGAGCCGGCGGCGGAGGGTGGGGCGATGATCAGGCTGCCGGCATAGGCGTTGGATTTGCCGCGCTGGGTGGCTTCGGCTTCGCCGACCGTCGCGGTCGCCGGCAGGAAGACGCCAGCTTCGCGATAGAGGCGGTTCAGGGGTTCCACTGCACCATGGCAGACGATGGGGCCGATGCTGGCGTCGATGCCATGCAGGATGCGCTGTGCCTTGCCGAAGGAGTAGCAGAACAACACGCTGGCCCGGCCCTCGGCGGCGTTGGCGCGCCACCAGCGGTTGATGTCCTCGAAAATCTCCGCCTGCGGCTGCCAGCGGTAGATGGGTATGCCGAAGGTGGATTCGGTGATGAAGGTGTGGCAGCGCACCGGGGCGAAGGCGGCGCAGGTGCAATCGGCTTCCAGCTTGTAGTCGCCCGATGCGACCCAGATGCAGCCCTGCCACTCCATGCGCAACTGCGCCGAACCCAGGACGTGGCCGGCCGGATGCAGCGACAGACGCACGCCGTTGTGGGTGATGCTTTCCTCGTAGTCCAGGGCCTGCAGGTGGATGTCCGCACCCAGGCGGGCACGCAGGATGCCGGTGCCGGGCGCGGCGGCCAGGTAGTGGGCATGACCCATGCGGGCGTGGTCGGCATGGGCGTGGGTGATCACGGCGCGCGCTACCGGTCGCCACGGGTCTATGTAGAAATCGCCGGGTACGCAGTACAGGCCTTCCTTGCGTACCACTACCATGTCTTCCATGTCTGCTTTTCCTTACGTGGATCTTGGGCTGTCCTCTCGCCGCTTCGGCCCGGATGCTTGTACCGGCTTTGAGCCGGTTTGTCTGTGCTCGTTTGTCCTTGTCTTCGCTTTGCCTCAGGTTTCATGACGCATTCTTCACTACGGCCGGAAAGGATCAGCTTAACTGCATGCGCATAGGCAGGCTGTCGGCGCCTGTCTCGCCGCGCTGTCAGCGAGAATGAAAAAAGAGAGATCTGTTGTGCATGGAGTTTGCAATGGCGCAACGCACAACGGTCATTAAATTGGGTATCCTTGTGACCATCGCTTCTGGCCTTGCGCCAGGCTCATCACCCGAGAACCCCACGAATCCTCATGTCTACCTACGTCGATCCCCTGATTTTCCGCGAATTGCAGGACTCTGAAGTCTTGCCGGCCCCGTCCGGGGTGCGTCTGCGGATCATGCAGATGTGCCAGCAGGAAGACATCGCCCTGCCTGACCTGGTGGCGCAGATCCAGGGTGACCCGGTACTGGCCGGGCGACTGATCCAGATCGCCAATATCCCCAACCTCAACAAAGGTCGGATGGTCGCCTCCGTCAACGTCGATCTGCTGCTGATGGTGGGCCTGCAGGCGGTGCGCCAGATGGCGCTGGCGATCTCGCTGACCGAATCGGCGCGCCGTGGCGATTGTGCCGAGTTCGACTATGACGCCTTCTGGAGCCGTTCCACCGCCATGGCCTGTGCCAGCCAGGCCTTGGCCGACCTGATCCAGGTCGCCCCGCCAGCAGAGATGTTCACCATCGGCCTGCTGGCCGATATCGGACGGCTGGCGCTGGCCTCGGCACGTCCCAAGCGCTATGGCGAGATCCTGCGCGGCGTCGGGACGCCTGTTTCTGCGGCCCCCTTGCGCCAGGAAGAGAAGCTGGCCTTTGGCTTCGACCACCTGGAACTGGCCGCGGCGATGATGCAGGACTGGCTGTTCCCCAAGCTGTTCTGCGAAACCGTCCTGCATCACAAGGCGGCCGATGCCACGGGGCTGGATGAGGAAGACCGTCAGCAGCGCCTGATCCGCCTGCTGGAAATGGCCGCCTGCGTGGCCGATATCTGCGTGGCCGATGATGCAGCACGCGCCGCCTTGCTGCCGCACCTGCTGCAACTGGGCGAGCGTTTCGAACTGCCCAGCTCCAGCCTGGAATACCTTTGCGCCCGCGTCTCCTGGGACTGGAGCGAGTGGGGTGCCATGCTCAAGGTGCCTACCCGGGTACTACGCGAAATCGGATCGGCACTGGCGGCCGCGACCGAACAACCTGGCTGAACCAGGCTTCGTCGCGGGACAGATTTGGTCAGCAAATATCGAAGTTTTTTGTTGCTGATTTGTCAGGCGACGATGTTACTATCCCCCTCGCTCTGGAAATGCAGTTCACCCGCTGATCAGCGGCATGGTGGCTGCTGGCCTGGTCCTGGAGGTCCGGCCAGCACCACTTGCCATCACATCGGCAGGTCCTCATGAACCGCGCTTCCAGTCGCCTGCAAGGCCAGCTGAAGCCAGCCCGATGATGTTTCTTCCGTAAAAGCCACGGCATTTACCGCAGCCATCCATCAGGACATATTCATCAAATAGGCCTTGCCAGCGCTCTTTCTGTTCGGAATGCGCGGCTTGCGCCTTTGGTATCGTGTTCTGAACATGCAATGGCGCGCTTTCCCTTCGGTTCGCTCCGACCACGTCTCTGTACTCCCCGCCCGCGGTGTGCGCTGTCACGCCCGCACGGGCGCGGCTGTGTCATCGTGGCGGTCGGGTACCAATGCCGTACTGATCACAGCAAAAATGGGGTCCACCATGAAAAAGAAAATCCTGAGTCTTTCCTGGCTGTTGCTGGCGGCCAGCCAGTCGGCCTTCGCCGCCCACCCGCTGGTCACCGATGATGCCGGTGTGCAAGGTGCCGGCGGCATCCAGCTTGAGATGAACACCGACTGGAGCAAACAGAGCGGCGATGCGAGTCATGTCGGCGCCTTTACCTTCACCTATGGCGTGACCGACAAGCTGGACCTCTTCTTCAACCTGCCGCAGACCTTCCAGGCGCCTGCCGGCACCGGCGTGGGGGACGTCTCGCTGGGCGCCAAGTGGCGCTATTACGAGGCCGATGGCCTGGCGCTGGCCTTGAAGCCGGAATTCTTCATGCCCAGCGGCGAGGAAGAGAAGGGCCTGGGCAATGGCAAGAGCAGCGCCGCCCTGACCGGTATCGCTTCCTACGAAACCGGCCCCTGGACCTTGCACGGCAATCTGGGCGTGCGCGTCAACCGTTTCAAGCTCGACAGTGACCAGCAGTCGCAGCGCAAGACCCTGTGGCGC
Organism: Herbaspirillum sp. AP02; assembly: GCF_015767275.1. Taxonomy (GTDB): domain Bacteria; phylum Pseudomonadota; class Gammaproteobacteria; order Burkholderiales; family Burkholderiaceae_D; genus Herbaspirillum. The sequence goes on along the minus strand of NZ_JADWMY010000001.1, from coordinate 404,671 downwards.
GCCTCGGCCGCAGTCTGGTATGGTCTGGATGAACAATGGCGCCTGGTGGCCGATACCGGCGTGGCCCAGAACCCGGATGCCTCCAGTCGCAAGCTGCCTTCCTATGCACTGGTGGGTGTGATCTGGTCGCCCAACAAGACCGTCGATCTGGATGCCGGCGCCAAGTTCGGGCTCAACAAGGCCGAGGTGACGCGGCAGTTCGGCGTCGGGGTGACCTTGCATTATTGATCGCGCCAGGCTGGCCAGGCCGGCCTGTGTGTCGGCGCTGTGCGCTGCAACATGCAATGCGCTGGAAAGCACGATCAAATCTGCTATCTTTGTGCTTGGCGCAAGGCCACGACTAAGGAGACGACATATGGATCTGGTGGAAAAATTCGATGCCAAGGGCAAGACCGGCGCACCTTACCACGTAGAGGTGTATCAGACTCAGCAGGACGAGGCCGATGCCGCTGCACTGGCGTTCAGCCGTACCTACAAGCTGGCCGATGGTCGCGCGCTGGACCCGCTGACCAATGAGAAATTCAGGATCGTCCAGACCGGAGAGAAGATCTACCGGGTCTGATCCCGGGCCACGATCCCGATAGCAAGCCGATGAAGCCGGCACCGCAAGGTGAGCGGCATCATCGAGATGAAGAGATGATTACCCACCCTACAGGCAGTGACGCTGTAGGGTGTTTTCATTTGATGTGGGGCCTAGGGCCTGTTCACACTAAATCTGTGAGTGCGAGAGGTCGTCAAGCGTTGACTGCCTAGGCGCAGCGACGCGCCGTAGTGGTGCTACGGCAAGGAGCTGCAACAACGGCAGGCGACGCTTGCCGGCCTCTCCCGGAGGGTTGCGCCCAGAAGGCGCGCTGGCGGCGTTGCACGGCAAGGCTGGTGGCACCACCACCAGCCTTGCCGCGCGCCTTGCCACCACGCCTTCTGGGCGCAACGCATCTCGCAGATTTAGTGCGAACAGGCCCTAGCTGGACGGCAGGGAACCGGTCAGATGGCGCAGTTCATCGAGCAAGCGGATCGCCGGCGCCGGCAATATCCCTTGCCGCCTGCGGAATGCGGTCAGCGTGCGCGGCGCATTCAGGCCCTCTACCGCAAGAGCATTGATCACCCCCGCTTTGCCTTCGGTGTCGAACATCGGACCGGACATCCACCCCACGAATCCACAACGCGCGACCAGGCCCTTGAGCACCGTGACCGAACGCGATTCAACAGCGATCTCGGGCATGGGCAAACCGGCCTGGGCGAATGTTTCCTTCACGTGCAAATAAGGTCCCGTACCCCGAGGTGTCAACGCCCAGCGCTGGGTCAAGGTATCGGCCAGGCTGATCTTGCCGCGTTCACGCAGTGGATGGTCGCGTCCCGCCACCACGTAGCTCAGATCGCTCCAGCGACAGTCCGAGATGGCCGCCACGCCATCGCTTTCGGTGCCAGAGGTACTGAGCGCCAGGTCGATCTCATGCGTGAGCAAGCCCTCGACCAGACGGTCCCATACCCCCTCCATGATCTCCACCCGCAGGTTGGGCCACTTGTCCAGCACGCCACGCACCGCCAGTGGCAGCACCAGACTGGCAATGCTGCCCACCGCACCCACCTTGATGACACCCTTTGTCAGGCCGCGGATGGCATCCAGTTCCTCGCGGGCTTGCCGCGCTTCGCGCTGCAACGACATCGCGTGCGGCAATAGCGCCTTGCCCAGCGGTGTCAGGTGCATACCCTTGGTGTGACGCTCGAACAGCGCCCCGCCGACTGACTCTTCCAGACGCTTGATAGCACGGCTCAAGGCCGGCTGGGTCAGGTCGAGGACGGCGGCCGCGCGCCCCAGGCTCCCTGCAGCGACGATGGCACTGAACATTTCCAGCTGCTGCAGGTTGAAACTCAATGAAGTCTCCAGGTGATGGCGCGGACAGTGCGGATAGGGGTGAGGGCGGCAGGATGGCTCACCAACAGGTCAGCTACACATTACCAAATGTTATGACTTTTATCCAATTTGGCAATTTTCAAAGACGTGACGAGCTTACATACTGCCTCCCATCATCCACCCGGCCCAGCCATGAGGCCTTCCACAGGATCTGTATGCAGGAGACACCATTGCCCGCCATCACCGTGCGTGATGCCGTATTCGACCTCATGCGTCGACTCGACATGAGCGCCGTCTTCGCCAATCCCGGCTCCACCGAATTGCCGATGTTCCGCGACTTTCCCGCCGACTTCCGCTACGTCCTCGGCTTGCAGGAGGCCGTGGTGGTCGGCATGGCCGATGGCTACGCCCAGGCCAGTGGCAAGGCCGCCATGGTCAACCTGCATTCGGCGGCCGGGGTCGGCAATGCCATGGGCAATATCTTCACCGCCTTTCGCAACCGCACCCCGCTGATCATCACCGCCGGCCAGCAGGCACGCTCCATCCTGCCTTTCGACCCGTTCCTGGCGGCCTCGCAGGCGACCGAACTGGCCAAGCCCTACGTCAAGTGGAGCGTGGAGCCGGCGCGCGCGGCCGACGTTCCCCGTGCGCTGGCGCGGGCCTATCACATCGCCATGCAGGAGCCGCGGGGCCCGGTCTTCGTCTCCATTCCCGTGGATGACTGGGAGCAGCCGGCCGAGCTGCTGGCCGCCACCGAAGTCACCACCTGCAGCCGGCCCGAAGCGGGTGCCATCACATCGCTGGCCGCCGCGCTGGCCTGTAGCCGGCGTCCGGCCATGGTGGTCGGTGCGGAACTTGACCGCGCCGGGGCCTGGGAGGAGGCCATCCGTCTGGCCGAGTCCTGTCACGCACGGGTGTTCGTCGCACCGATGTCCTCGCGCTGCAGCTTCCCCGAAGACCATAGTCTGTTTGCCGGTTTCCTGCCGGCCATGCGCGAGAAGATCGTGCAGCTGCTGGAGGGTCACGACCTGGTCTTCGTGGCGGGGGCACCGGCTTTTACCTATCACGTTGAAGGCAGTGGCCCACACCTGCCACCGGGGGCGACGCTGTACCAGCTCATCGATGACCCGGTGACCGCCTCCTGGACCCCGCAAGGCACGGCCATCGTGGGCAATATCCGGCTGGGCCTGCAAGACCTGCTGGCGCAGATGGCGCAGCACCCGCCGGCGACCCGCCCGCAGCCGGCCCTGCGTGAAGCGCGCACACGCCCCGCCCCGGAGGCGCCGATGTCCACCGCCTTTGCGATGCAGACCCTGGCCGACGTGCGGGCGGCAGAGGACATCGTGGTCGAGGAAGCCCCCGGCTCTCGGCCGACCATGCAAGCCTACTTGCCCTTCAACCGGCCCGGCAGCTTCTACACCATGGCCAGCGGTGGTCTGGGCTATGGGATGCCGGCGGCAGTGGGTGTGGCGCTGGCACGGCCGCACCAGCGCGTGATCGGGCTCATCGGCGATGGCTCAGCCATGTATTCGCCGCAAGCCATCTACAGTGCGGTACAACTGGGCCTCCCCATTACCTTCGTGATCATCAACAATGGCCGCTACGCCGCGCTGCAGGACTTCGCACCGGCCTTCGGCTTCGGCGCTGACGATGTGGTCCAGGGCACCGACCTGCCGGGACTGGATTTCGTCGCGTTGGCGCAGGCCATGGGATGCCAGGGCGTGCGCGTGAGCGATCCCGCCGAATTGGCCGGCGCATTGCGCGCGGCCTTGTCTGCCCATGCACCACGCCTGGTGGAAGTGTTGGTGCGATGAGCTTTCTGCCTGGCTGCGCCCACGCGACGCTGAACCGAACATCGTGAACCGAACCCCGAAATAAAGACAACAGGAGGAGACCATGAAGGAAGTCAACATGCTCATCAACGGCCAGCGCCGTTTCGCCGTAGACGCTGCCTGCTTCGAGCGGCGCAATCCGCTCGACCATAGCGTGGCCTCGCGCGCGCCAGCGGCCACCGTGGCCGATGCCCGTGCGGCGGTGCAGGCGGCGGCCGACGCCTTTCCCGCCTGGGCAGCCATCGGCCCTGGCGAGCGCCGCAGCTTGCTCACCCGCGCAGCCGATGCGCTGCAGGCCCGCGCCGAGGCGTTTGCAGACGCCATGGCCGCCGAAACCGGGGCCTCGCACCACTGGGCTGCCTTCAACGTGCATCTGGCTGCCGACGGCCTGCGCGAAGCCGCGGCCATGACGACCCAGATCGCCGGCGAGATCATCCCCTCGGAAGTCCCCGGCAACCTTGCCATGGGCTTGCGCCAGGCCGCTGGCGTGGTGCTGGGCATCGCTCCCTGGAACGCGCCGGTGATCCTGGGCGTACGTGCGATTGCCTTGCCGCTGGCCTGCGGCAATACTGTCGTCTTCAAGGGCTCCGAAATCTGTCCGGCCACGCATGGCCTCATCATCGAAGCCATCCAGGATGCCGGCCTGCCTCCGGGCGTGGTCAACTTCATCACCAACGCACCGCAAGACGCCGGGCCAATTGTGGACGCCATCATCGGCAACCCGGCGGTGCGACGGGTCAATTTCACCGGGTCGACCCGCGTGGGCCGCATCATCGCCGCACAATGCGCCAGGCACCTCAAGCCCGCCGTGCTGGAACTGGGTGGCAAGGCGCCTTTCATCGTCCTGCACGATGCCGACATCGAGGCGGCCGTACAGGCAGCAGCCTTTGGTGCCTTCGCCAATTCGGGGCAGATCTGCATGTCCACCGAGCGCATCATCGTCGACGAGCGCGTCGCCGATGACTTCGTCGCGCGTCTGGCCGCCAAGGCGCGCAGCCTGCCGCTGGGCGATCCGCGCCAGGGGCCGGTGGTATTGGGCTCGGTGGTGGATCTGGCTACCGTACAGCGCTGCAACGCCCTCATCGACGATGCCTTGGCCAAGGGCGCTACGCTGGTCTGCGGCGGCAAGGCCGAGAGCACGCTGATGCCGGCGACCCTGCTGGATCATGTGACGGCGCAGATGAATATCTACCACGAAGAGTCCTTCGGACCGGTCAAGCCCATCGTACGGGTCAAGGATGACGAGGTCGCCATCGCCTGTGCCAACGACAACGAATATGGCTTGTCGGCAGCGCTGTTCAGCCGCGATGTCGCCCGCGCCCTGAGCCTGGCGCGCCGTATGGAATCGGGTATCTGCCACATCAATGGCGCCACCGTCCACGACGAGGCACAGATGCCCTTCGGCGGCGTCAAGTCGAGTGGCTTCGGCCATTTCGGCGGCAAGGCTGGCATCGCCGAATTCACTGACCTGCGCTGGGTCACGGTGCAAACCACGCCACGTCATTACCCGTTCTGATCCGGACGGCATCAGGCGCGCACAGATCCGGCCTGACTGAACACCATAACAACAATCGCAACAGCGGGCCGATCACCCTCGGACCCGTGCGATATCAACGAGGAGACCGCCATGACAATGACATCCTGGCTCTTGCCGCATGACTGCGCGTTCGCGCGCGTCGCTTCATCCACCCCCGCGATCACCGTTGGCACTGCCCGGGAGCGCGCATGAGCACCCACACCGTAGAGCAAGGCAAGACCGTCGATATCGGACGCGTACTGGATGAGGGCGCATTTACCGGCTTCCAGAAGCTGGTGGTGTGCCTGGCGGCGCTATCGATCGTCATGGACGGCTTCGATGGGCAACTGATCGGTTTCGCCATCCCCAGCCTGATCAAGGAATGGGGGATCACGCGCAACGCCTTCGCTCCAGCGGTCGCCGCCGGCCTGGTCGGCATGGGCATCGGCAGCGCCTTCGCCGGGCTGTTTGCAGATCGCTTCGGTCGTCGTCTGGCCATCATCGGCAGCGTCTTTGTCTTCGGCCTGGCCACCAGCCTGATCTCGCTCTCTCCGGATATCACTACCATTGCCATTCTTCGGTTCTTCGCCGGCCTGGGTATCGGCGGGGCCTTGCCGACCTCGACCACCATGACGGCTGAATTCAGCCCGGCCCGCAGACGCACGCTGGCGGTCACGGCCACCATCGTCTGCGTTCCACTGGGCGGCATGCTGGCGGGCTTGTTCGCCAACCTGGTGTTGCCGCACTACGGCTGGCGCGGACTGTTCCTGCTGGGCGGTCTGCTGCCGATCGCATTTTCGGTGCTGCTGTGGTTCGTCATCCCGGAGTCGCCGCGTTACCTGGCGCGCCAGCCGCATCGCTGGGATGAGTTGCGACGCCTGCTGCTGCGCATGTCGCGCGCGGTCGCAGCTGATACCCGCTTCAGCGATGCGCGTGAGCAGAGCACACACCCGCGCGCGGGATTCGGCGCGCTGTTTGCCCCCGGGCAGGCTCGCGACACCATGGCACTGTGGATCGCCTTCTTCATGAACCTGCTGGCTGTCTATAGTGCATTCAGCTGGCTTCCCACGATGCTGGCCGGAGAAGGCCTGAGTCCCTCGGTGGCCGGCAGCGGCTTGACGGCCTACAACGTCGGCGGCGTCCTCGGGGCATTGCTGTGTGCGCTGATCATCGGCCGCTTCGGTTCACGTGTGCCGATGTTGCTGTGCTGCCTGGCCGCCGCCGCGACCGCATTGCTGCTGCGCGGCCTGGACGTGGCCAGCCAGACCACGCTGCTGGTGGTGGGAATAGGCTTGCACGGGCTCTTCGTCAATGCCGTCCAATGCACGATGTACGCGCTCTGCGCCTATATCTATCCGACCCAGGTGCGCGCGACCGGCACTGCCGCAGCACTGGCTTTCGGTCGGCTGGGCGCCATCCTGAGCGCCTTTGCCGGCGCCATCGTGATCACCCAGGGCGGTGCCTCCGGTTATCTGGCAATGTTGGCAGGGGCGATGCTGTTCGTCTTTGTCGCACTGCTTTCGGTGCGCAAGCACATTCCTCGTGCTACGGCAGCTTCCGCGCATGGGAAGCAGGAGCATTCAGCATGAACATTGCCATCGTTGGGGCCGGCGCCATGGGAGGCCTGTTTGGCGCGCGTCTGGCACTGAGTGGACAGCAGGTCAGTTTCATCGAAGTCACACCAGCGACGATAGCCGCGATCAGCAGTAACGGCCTGTCCTTGAGCGATGACAAGGGTGTGCATACGGTGAGGGTGCCGATCGGTACGGCCGACACCTTCTCTGCGCCGTTTGATCTGATCGTCTTTTTTACCAAGGGCTTCCATACCCGCGGCGCCGCTCACGCCGTGGCGCATCTGGTGGGGCCAGGAACCTGGGCGCTATCGGTGCAAAATGGCCTGGGTAATGCGGAAATCATTTCCGAAGTGATTTCGCACGAACGCATCATCGTCGGCATGACCAACTTGCCCGCCGACCTCAGGTCTGCCGGGGTGGTGCACAGCCATGGTGATGGCCAGGTCGGGATCTGGACGCTGTCGGGGCAGCAGCGCCCGCAGGTGAGCCAGATCGCCGATATCTTCAGCCTCGCCGGCCTCCATTGCAGCGCCGACCCGCAGGTACAACAAGCCATCTGGGAAAAGATCGCCTTCAATGCGGCGTTGAATTCGGTCTGTGCCGTCAGCGGCGGCAATGTCGGTACGGTCGGATCGAGCGGTGAAGGCCGTAGCCTGGCATTGCGCATCGCGGCCGAAACGGTGGCCGTGGCCCATGCACTTCAGATCCCGGTCAGTCTGCCTCAGGTAGAGCAGGCGATAGATCATGCGTTCAGGATGCACACAAGCCACAAGCCATCGATGCTGCAAGATATCGAAGCCGGACGGCAGACTGAAATCGACTTCATCAATGGCGCCGTGATCGAGCAAGGCGTCAAGCAGGGGATTGCGACCCCGACCGTGACGGCACTGTATCAGCTAGTCAAAATGATGCAGGCCAATGCCGTGTTGAAGAAAAGTGGTGGTCCTATCGGAGAGGCCTCTCTCAAAGGTCGACAGGACGGTCAATGATGGCAAAAACCGTCAATGTCGCGGACTACCGAACCTTGGCAGGGTAGCGACCAGTTTCAAGCGTCAGATGCAGGTATAGCCGCCGTCGGCCTGGATGACGGCGCCAGTGATGAGGCTGGCCGACTCCGAGGCCAGAAACGCCACCACTGCCGCGACTTCGTCCGGGCGCCCCATGCGCTGCTGGGGGGTGAGATCCATCCAGCGCGCGATCAAGGCCTTTTCCTTTTCCAGCTCCTGCAGCAGCGGCGTGGCGATGTAGGTCGGCGCCACCGCATTGACCCTGATTCCGCGCATGGCCCATTCCACCGCCAGCGAGCGCGTGAGGTGGTGCACGGCAGCCTTGGTGGCGTTGTAGTGACACTGTGGCTGCGGCACGTTGACGATCATCCCCGACATGGAGCCGATATTGACGATGCTGCCGCGCCCGCGTTCCAGCATGCGCCGCCCAAAAGCCCGGCAGGTCTTGAAGACGCCACCCAGGTTGACTGCCAGCACCCGCTCCCATTCGTCGTCGCCGATGCTTTCCGCCGGCGTGTTGCTGACCACGCCGGCATTGCAGACCAGGATGTCCAGCGGCGGAAGTCTGGCGGCCAGGGCATTCAATGCCGTGCTGTCCGTCACGTCCAGCGCGAACGCCTGGCCCGGCCGCGCCAGCCCGGTGGCGATGGCGAGCGCACGATCTCCGTCAAGATCGGTACAGACCACTGTAGCCCCTTGCCCTGCCAATGCCATTGCACAGGCGGCGCCGATACCTTGCCCGGCACCGGTGACCAGAGCCAGCTGGCCGGTGAGATCGTGGGATGAGTGAGTTTTCATATTTGTGTCTCCTTGAAATCATAAATTAATAGTAATGCTACATATGTGGTGCTTTTGTTTGATAGGGGAAATCTTTTTCTATGTTTCCTGTTGAGTTTTTAGAAGAAATATGGCGATCCGAAGTTGTGAATCACGGCTTTATCTAGTTATACTAGATTTTTCGTCGTTCAAGGAGGCGCATCATGCAGGACGTGTTGGCCCGGCTGTCGGGCAAGCTGTTTATCGCCGGCCAGTTCGTTGAAGGGCAGGGCGCGCGGCTGCAGGTGCGCAATCCCGCCCGCAACACGCCCATCGGCGACATTGCCGTGGCCACCTCTGACGAGATCGATGCTGCCGTCGCGGCCGCCGAGGCCGCATGGCGCTCCTGGTCGCGCCAGCCGGCACGGGTCCGTGCCGATGCCTTGCACAGGCTGGGCAGCCTGATCCTGGACGACGCGCCCACCATGGCCCAGGTGATGACGGTGGAACAGGGCAAGCCTCTCAACGAGGCCCTGGGCGAGATCAGGAAGCTGGCCGAAGCCTGCCGTTTCTATGCCGAAGAAGCCCAGCGCGTGCATGGCGAGGTCATTCCCAATGACCAGCCCGGCTACCAGAGCCTGGTGATCCGCGAGGCCATCGGCGTGGTGGCGGCCATCACGCCCTGGAACTATCCGGCCGAGCTGGTCGGCTGGAAGCTGTGCGCGGGCGTGGCAGCAGGGTGTGCGGTGATCATCAAGCCCTCCGAATTCACGCCCTTCACCGCACTGCATATCGCCGAGAAGGCCATGCAGGCGGGCATTCCGGCCGGTATCGTGACCGTCCTGACTGGCGACGGTGCCAGCGTCGGGCAAGCGCTGGTGGAACATCCGTCTGTCTCCAAGATCGCCTTTACCGGATCGAGCCAGACCGGTTTGCGCATCCAGCAATCCTGCCCCTCGATCAAGCGCCTGTCGCTGGAACTGGGCGGCAATTGCCCCATGCTGGTGACGCGCCACGCCGATCTGGCGCAAGCGGTACGGGGCGCCGTGCGGCGCTCCTTCCGCAACATGGGGCAGATCTGCATCGCCATCAATCGCATCTATGTCGAACGCGCCGTCTACGCGGACTTCCTGGCGCAGTTCGCCACGGCCACGCGCGCACTGGTGATCGGCGACGGGCTGTTGCATCCGCAGGCGGACGTAGGATCGATGGCGCAGCTCGCCCCTTTGCAGAAAACCCGGGTGCACCTGCAGGATGCGCTTGATCGTGGCGCCAGGCTGGTGGCCGGCGGCACTGCACCGGTCGGGGAGCAATTCGCGCAGGGTTTCTTCTTCCAGCCCACCATCGTGGCCGACTGCACCCACGCCATGCTGGTCATGCGCGAAGAGACCTTCGGCCCGCTGGTCGGCGTGGCGCCTTTCGATAGCCTGGATGAGGCCATCGCGCTGGCCAACGACACGCCCTACGGACTGGCCGCCTACGCCTATACCCAGGACCTGCAGGAAATCCATCGCTGCGCAGCCGAGCTGGACGTCGGCAATGTGGCCATCAACCATGTGGACGCCGGCATCATGAATGCGCCCTATGGCGGGCGCAAGCAGAGCGGGGTGGGCGTGGAACACGGACGGGAGGGCTTGCTGGAGTATTTCCAGTTCAAGCATGTGCGTCTGCATCACGGCGTGGGAGCCTGATCGTGGCTGCCTGCCTGCTGGGCATCGACCTCGGCACCTCCGCCTGCAAGGCCTTGCTGCTGTCGACTGATGCGCGCATCCTCGCCAGCGCCAGCGTTGGCTATCCGGTGTCGCAGCCACGCGAGCGCTGGGTCGAGCAGGAACCGGCCCACTGGATAGCAGCGGCGCGCCAGGCCGTGGCGCAGGCACTGCAGGCCGCCGGGCCGGTGGAGGTGCTGTGCATCGGCCTGTCGGGGCAGATGCATGGTCTCACTGCACTGGATCAACATTACCGGCCGCTGCGCCCGGCCATCCTGTGGAACGACCAGCGCAACCAGGCTGAGGCCGACCAGATCACGCAGGCCGCCGGTGGCTTGCCGGCCTTGCTGGCGCATACCGGCAACCGCATGCTGGTCGGCTATACCGGCGGCAAGCTGCTGTGGATGCAGCAGCACGAGCCGCAATGGTATGAGCAGCTGCGGGTTGCTCTCAATCCCAAGGACTATCTGCGATACGTGCTCACCGGCGAGATTGCGACCGAGGTCTCCGATGCCTCCGGCACAGGCCTGTTCGATGTACGACGCAGACGCTGGGCGACTGAGCTGATGGAGGTCGCCGGGCTGGACTCCACGCATTTCCCCGCCTGCTTCGAATCGCAGGTCGTCAGCGGCCATGTGCACGCACAGGCGGCCGCCTTGTTCGGCATCGCACCGGGCATTCCGGTCATCGGGGGTGGCGGCGACAGCGTGATCCAGTCACTGGGTGCGGGCGTGGTGGCACCCGGCACGCTGCAGACCACCATCGGCACTGCCGGCATCGTCGCCGCCGCGCTCGATCAGCCCCTGTCGTCGCCGGATGGGCGGATACAGGTCTTCTGCAACGTTGCTGCGCAGCGTTGGCATGCCATGGGCGTGTCACTCAATGCCGGCGGGGCGCTGGCCTGGTTCCGCAACGTGCTGTGCACCGACGCGGCCGAACCGCCTTCCTTCGAGGCCATCGTCGAAGCTGCCGGGCGCAGCGTTCCGGGGGCGCATGGCTTGCTGTTCCTGCCTTACCTCAACGGCGAACGCTGCCCCCATCCCGACCCTTCTGCCCGTGCTGCATTCATTGGCCTCAATGCCCGCCATGTTCATGCCGACCTGTCGCGCAGCGTGCTGGAGGGCGTAGTGCATTCCCTGTGCGACATGCAGGCCCTGATGCGCGCCATGGGCGTGCCTTCTGCCGCGGTCAGTACTTCCGGCGGCGGAGCGCGCTCGGCGTTGTGGCGGCAGATCCAGGCCGACATGCTGGGTTGCGATGTCCTCACGCGCCAGGGTGCGGCCGAAGGGGCGGCCCTGGGTGCAGCCTTGCTGGCCGGCATCGGCATGCAGGTATGGCCGGACATCGACCACGCCGCCAGCCTGCTGCCGGAACTGACCCGAGAGCGCCCCGATCCGGCCCGGCGCTCCCGCTATGCGGACGCCCGCGCCATCTATCAGCAACTCTATCCGCTGCTCACCGGCAGCTTCGCGCGCCTGGGCGCATTGGCAGAGTACGGGGAGGCAGCATGAACCAGCATGCACCCACAGCCTACGAGGCGCTCATCTTCGATCTGGACGGCACCTTGATCGACAGTGCGCCCGACATCGCCGCTGCCGTCAATGCCTATCTGGCCGAGCAAGGCCGTGCGGCGCTGGAAGTGGAGTATGTCGAACGCTTCATCGGCAACGGTCCGCGCCGCCTGATCGATGACATCCTGATCGAACAGGGTGTCACGCTTTCTGCAAGTGCACTGGATGCGGCCGTAGAGCGATACATCGGGCACTACCGCCGCAATCCGGCCAGTCACACCCGCTTCTTTCCCCATGTGCGCGAAGACCTGACCAAGCTGCATGCTGCCGGCATCCGCCTGGGCATCTGCACCAATAAGCCACACGCCCTGACGCGCCAGATACTGGATTTGCTGGAACTCTCGCCGTTGGTGGAGGTGGCGCTGGGGGCTGACGCGGTGCCGGCCTGCAAGCCCGATCCCGGTCACCTGCTGGCGGTGGCCGCGCACATGGCGCTGGCCGATGGCGCCTGGGCCTATATCGGCGATACCGCGGTCGACCAGGCGACAGCGGCCGCGGCCGGCGTACCGTTCTTCGTGGTGCCCTGGGGCGGCGGTAGCGAGGTCAGGGTGGAGCAGGCCCAGCGGCTGCATCGCCTGGAAGACCTGCTGTCTTATAGAATCTCGCCTTTGGCCAAAGCAGACGATAAAGGACAGTCATGAGCAATAGCCTGCTGCAGCAGATACTGCGCGAGCAAGAGGAAATGAAGACGGCCGAATTGCGCATCGCGCGCTTCGTCAGCCAGGAGCCGGGCGAAGTGATCCACATGACCATGGCCGCGCTGGCTGAGCGTTGTGCCGTCAGCGACCCGACCATCATGCGTTTTTGCCGCCGCTTCGGCTTCAACGGCTATCAGGATTTCAAACTGAGCCTGGCCCAGAGCCTGGTGCCGACGGCCCCGTTCGTCTACGAGCAGATCACCAGGCACGATGATATCGGCAACATCGTGCGCAAGACCTGCCACAACTCGCTCTCCGCCATTCAGCGTGCACTGGATGATCTGGTCCCACGCCAGATCGAAGAGGCCGCAGCCTTGCTGCAGTCGGCCAACTGGATCGGCATCTATGCCAGCGGCATTTCGGAGATCACCGCGCTGGATGCCGAACACAAGTTCCAGCGCCTGGGCCTGCGCTGCTCGGCGGTGATGGAGGAAAAGAAGCAATGGATGCATGCCGAGCGTTCGCGCCCCAATGAAGTGGCGCTGATCTTCTCGCAATCGGGACATACCAAGCGCATGGTGGAACTGGCCATGGCCGCCCGCGCAGGTGGCGCGCGGGTGGTGTCGGTGACCGCGGCCAACAGCCCATTGGCGGCGGTCACCGATGCCCTCATTGCCGTATTGCCCTATGACCACACCGAATTCATGACGCCGCTGGCTTCGCGTCTGAATCACCATCTGGTGGTCAACATGCTGGTGACCGCCATTGCCGTGGCCAGCAACAGCGAATTCCCCGACCAGTTGCCGGCGCTCGATTCCTGGATGACGGACAAGATCTAGCGCTTTGCCCACCCGCATCCGGGCCAGTGTTTTCAAGAGGAGATATCCATGCAGTTGAACCAGAACGAAGCAAAGAAACTGGCCGGCCGCCGCGCCATCGAGGAATTCGTGCGCAATGGCATGCGCCTGGGACTGGGCTCGGGAACCACTTCGCACTTCTTCGTGCGGGAACTGGCCAAGCACATCGCCGATGGCCTCGACGTCACCTGTACCGCCACCTCGCGCTCGACCATCGACGTCGCCCGCGAAGTCGGCATCCCCATCATGGATCCCAATGAAATCGGCCAGCTCGACCTGACCATCGACGGCCCGGATGAAATCGATCGCGACTTCCAGATGATCAAGGGGGGCGGTGCCTGCCTGCTGTGGGAAAAGATCATCGCCCATGCCTCCACCCGGATGATCACCATCTGCGACGAGAGCAAGATCGTCGACCGGCTGGGCGCTTTTCCGCTGCCGGTGGAGGTGGTGCAGTTCGCCTGGAAGCAGACCGAACGCATGATCGCCAGGCTGTTGCAAGGGCAGGGCATCGAGGCGCGCATCGTTCGTCGTACCAGAGACGAGCGGCCGGTGGTGACCGACAGCGGCAATTTCATCCTGGACTGCCATTGCCAGGACATCGCCAATGCCCCGTTGCTGGAGACGGAGCTCAACCGCATTCCCGGCGTGGTCGAGAACGGCTTGTTCACGCGCGAGGCAGCCGGCATGGTGGTGGGCTGCTTCGATGGCACTGCCCATGTTCGCTTGCGCGCAGAGATCTAGTAAAACTCCGTCTGTCTGGCACAAGCATTCTTTTGCCTTGCTTTACGTTTTTTCTTGTTGCGTTTTTCCCCGAGGATGGCCCCCTGATGTAAGCAGAAGCACTTTCACTGATAGTCGGCATGGCCTCGCTTGCATCGTTTTATAGCAAAACTATATAAATAATTTGGAGGTAGACATGAAGCACAATCACCAATCCACCCGTCGCCAGATCGTTCTGGGTAGCCTGGCACTGGGTACGATGGCCACCACGCGCTGGGCGTCGGCGCAGCAGAAGCTGCTGATCCCGTTCAGCAACAAGAGCCTGGACTATTACTTCTTCGTGATCGAGGAGGCGGCCGTGAAGCGCGCCGTCGAAGCCAACCAGGGCAGCTTCCAGGCCACCAACGCCAGCTTCGACAACACCCGCCAGCTGGAGCAATGGCAATCGCTGATGCTCTCGCGTCCGGCGGCGCTGGTGTCGGACCCGATCGACAGCCAGGCCATCGTCAGTGCGCTGCGCCGCTACAACCAGCAAAAGATTCCGGTGGCCATCATCGATACCCCGGCCGAAAGCGGCAACGTCGCCATCACCGTCAGCTTCGACAACCGCCTGGGCGGCGTCATGGCTGCCAGGGAAATCATCAACCGCCTGATCAAGAAGCACGGCAGCCCCAAGGGCAAGGTCCTCAACTGCTACGGCGCGCTGGCCAGCGTGGCCTGGCGCCAGCGCAAGGAGGGCATGGATGCCGAGTTCGCCAAGTATCCCGGCATCACCTACATTGCCCGTCCCACCGAAGGCAAGCTGGACCAGATGCTCTCCGTGACCCTGGCCACGCTGTCCGAACACCCTGACCTGGACGCCGTGCACGCGCCCAGTGATTCACCGGCACGCGGTATCGCCACCGCCCTGCAGCAGAAGAACCGCTGGAAGAAGGTCGATGAAAAGGACCACGTCATCTTCGTCACCATCGATGGCGAGCCGGTGGCGCTGCGCTGGATCCAGGATGGCTACATGGACGCCTGCGTCTCGCAGGACCCGATCGCCTATGGCGAGGTGGCGGTGGAAATGCTGGTCAAGTATTCCATCCCCGGCAAGGAAGTCCCCATCGGCCCGTACGAGAACAAGAAATACTTCTGGGAGAAGGGGCAGATCGTCAAGGGCGCGACCGGCCCCACCCTGATCATCCCGCCCTTCGTGATCGACCGCAGCAATGCCACCGACCAGCGGCACTGGGGCTACGTGGCCGAGAAGGTCTGGGGCATCGCCTACACCTGATGGCTTGCAGGGCGATGAGCCAATAGCGGATCACCACTCGCACCACTCGCACCACTCGCCGAGGAGGCGCCATGACCACCCAAGCAGCCCCCCGTGCAGCGGTACAGGCCCACCCGGACCTGGCCCTGCGCGTGGAAAACATCAGCAAGCGCTATGGCGCCTTCCATGCACTGCGTTCCATCAACCTGGGCATCCGCCGCGGCAGCATCCACGGCCTGCTCGGCGAGAACGGCGCCGGCAAGAGCACGCTGGTGGGCATCATCTCGGGCCAGCGCGCTCCCAGCGAAGGCCGTATTTTCCTGAACGGCCAGGAAGTCCAGGGCACCGACGTCAAGCGTATGGAAGCCGCCGGCGTCTTCCTGGTACCGCAGGAACCGATGATCATCGAGCACATGTCGGTGATGGAAAACCTGATGCTGGGCATCTGGCCGGCCTCACGCGGCTTCATCGCCTGGCGCCGCATGCGCGAGAACGCCACGCGCATGCTGGCCGGCACCGGGATCGAGGCCGACCGGCTGGCGGGTAGCCTGGATGCCGTCGCCCGTCGCAAGCTCAATATCCTGCGGGCCATGTTCTCCGGTGGCAGCGTCATCATCCTGGATGAGCCGACAGCCTCGCTGACGGTGCCAGACCGTCTGCAGCTGTTCGATTTCATGCGCCAGCTGCGCGCATCCGGTGTGACCTTTCTCTTCATTTCCCACTTCAACGATGAAATCCTCGACATCTGCGACGCCGTCACCGTGCTGCGCGATGGCGAACTGGTGGCCAACTGCGAGGAGGTGGGCAGCCTGAACTCTTCCCGGCTCTCCGAGTTCGTCCTCGGGCACGAACTGGACCTGTTTCAGCGCGATCGCAGTCAGTCACCCAAGGGCGAAGAGGGCATCTGCCTGAGCGGCGTGCGGGGAGAGCGGTTGGACGTGGAGCGGCTGGACATCCGTGTCGGCGAAATCGTCGGCTTCACCGGCTTGCCGGGGGAGGGTGCCAAGGAACTGGCACGTAGCCTGTTCGGGCTGAGGCCGCTGCAGACCGGGCAGATCGCCTTTGCACGCGAGGCGACGGCCCGCGTGCCGCAGACGCCTGACCAGGCCTTCGCCATGGGCATCGCCTATCTCTCCGACGACCGCCGTCGCGACGGTGTGGTGGGGCATCTGTCGATCCGCGAAAACATCGCGCTGTCCTCACTGCGCCAGCGCATCCGGCGCGGCCTGGTGGATCGTGGACAGGAGCAGCAGGTCTGTTCCTCCTACTTTAACCGCATGGGCATCAAGGCCGGCAGCGTTGACGAGGCCGTCAATACCCTCAGCGGCGGCAACCAGCAAAAGGTCTGCCTGGGGCGTGTGCTGGCGACCA
Organism: Herbaspirillum sp. AP02; assembly: GCF_015767275.1. Classification (GTDB taxonomy): domain Bacteria; phylum Pseudomonadota; class Gammaproteobacteria; order Burkholderiales; family Burkholderiaceae_D; genus Herbaspirillum. The sequence goes on along the minus strand of NZ_JADWMY010000001.1, from coordinate 388,007 downwards.
GGCCGCGCCTGCTGATCCTGGACGAGCCGACCCGTGGCATCGATGTGGGCGTCAAGCAGGACGTCCTGCGCATCCTCGATCAACTGAGCCGCGCCGGCGTGAGCGTGATCATCGTCTCCACCGATGTCGACGAACTGGCTCGTGCAGCGGATCGCGTCTGCATTTTCCAGCGCGGGCGTATCGCCCATGTGGTCGAGGGCGACGACATCAGTACCGACAGGCTGCGCCAGCTTTCGCAATGAGCGCCGCCCAGAACAGACCATGAAAAAAGGAGACCCCCGCATGACAAGCGCAACAGAAATCGGCAATGCTGCCGACGCTGCCCAGCCCGCCAGAGGACCACGCCGACCGCGCCAGGTACTGGGCTGGGTACTGCGCAATGTGGTCTGGATCTGGCTGGTGGCCCTGGTGCTGGGCTTCGGCCTGTTCAGCCAGTTCTTCCTCAGCGTGATGAACCTGCAGAACATCCTGGTCCAGGCCACCGTGCTGGGCCTGCTGGCACTGGCAGTGGCCCTGCCGCTGCTGGTGGGCGAGATCGACCTGTCGCTGCCGGCCAACCTGGGTTTTTCCTCGGCCATCGGCGCCTGGCTGTATGCCAGCGTCGGCGGGCCGTGGTGGATCACCATGCTGGCCGGCGTGGCGGTGGCCACCCTGATCGGCTGGTTCAACGGCCTGTGCATCACCCGACTGCGCATGGTCTCGCTGATCCAGACGCTGTCCATGATGATCGTGCTGCAGGGCGCCTTGCTGGCGCTGACCCAGGGCAAGACCATCACCAACCTCGACGATGGCTATATCTGGATCGGTTCGGCCACCCTGGACGGTTGGCCGGTGATGCCCGTAATTTTCGTGCTGGCCTTGCTGGCGATGTCGGTGCTGCTGCGGCGGACCGTGCTGGGTCGCTCCATCTATGCGGTGGGCGGCAATGCGCTGGCCTCGCATGCGGCCGGCATCCGGGTGCACCGGATCAAGATCATCTGCTATGCCCTGGCCGGCTTCCTGGCGGGTGTTGCCGGTTATCTGCTGGCCTCCTGGCAGATCGCCATCACCTCCAACCAGGGCGCGAGCTATCTGCTGTATGCGATTGCTGCCCCCATCATCGGCGGCGTGAGCGTATTCGGCGGGCGTGGCAGCGTGTTGGGCATCCTCGGTGGCGTGCTGTTGCTGACGGTGATACAGGTGGGTCTGGCCATTACCAATGTGCCGTCCTTCTACGTGGGCATGATCGGTGGCGTGATGATCTTCATCGCCGTGGCCATCGATGCGATCCGCGTGCGCTTCTTCGTGCAATAGCCAATCACCAATCACCAGCAATGAAAAAGGCACGCCGACGCGTCAGTGCGTCGGCGTGCCTTGTGCTGGCGTCCTGGCTGGCCAGAGGCGATCAGCTCCTTAGAACGCGTCGCCCGGCACCCGCACCCAACCTTCCATCAGCACACGCGCACTGCGGCTCATGATGGCCTTGGTGACCACCCACTGACCGTCTTCCAGCCGGGCTTCGGCCCCTACGCGCAGGGTGCCCGAGGGATGGCCGAAGCGCACGCTGTTGCGCTCGCCGCCACCGGCGGCCAGGTTGACCAATGTCCCGGGAATGGCCGCAGCCGTGCCAATGGCCACCGCTGCGGTCCCCATCATGGCGTGGTGCAGCTTGCCCATGGACATGGCGCGTACCAGCACATCGGTATCCTTCACGCCGACCGTCTTGCCGCTGGAGGAAGCATATTCCTTGGGCTTGGCCACGAAGGCGACCTTGGGGGTGTGCTGGCGGGTGGCGGCTTCTTCCACCTTGGCAATCAGTCCCATGCGGATGGCGCCATGGGCACGGATGGTCTCGAAGCGGGCCAGGGCGGCGGGGTCACTGTTGATGGCGTCCTGCAGCTCGGTGCCGGTGTAGCCGATCTCTTCCGCATTGAGGAAGATGGTCGGGATACCGGCATTGATCATGGTCGCCTGGAAGCTGCCCACGCCGGGCACGTCCAGGGTATCGACCACGTTCCCGGTGGGGAACATGGCGCCGCCCGCTCCATCTTCCTCGGCGGCCGGGTCCATGAATTCCAGCTGCACTTCGGCGGCCGGGAAGGTCACCCCGTCCAGTTCGAAATCCCCCGTCTCCTGCACCTGGCCACCGCGTACCGGCACATGGGCCACGATGGTCTTGCCGATGTTGGCCTGCCAGATGGTGATGACGGCCACGCCATCCTGCGGCACCTTGGAGGGATCGACCAGACCGGCAGCGATGGCAAAGGGGCCGACGGCGGCCGACAGGTTGCCGCAATTGCCGCTCCAGTCCACGAAGTCCTGGTCGATGGAGACCTGACCGAAGAGGTAGTCGACGTCATGTCCCGGGCGCTCGCTGCGGGCGATGATGACCGTCTTGCTGGTACTGGAGGTGGCGCCACCCATGCCATCGATCTGTTTGCCATAGGGGTCGGGGCTGCCGATGACGCGCTGGAGCAGCTTGTCGCGGGCGCGGCCCGGCACGCGGGCGGCCTCGGGCAGGTCGTCCAGCTTGAAGAAGACGCCCTTGCTGGTGCCGCCACGCAGGTAGGTGGCGGGAATGCGGATTTGCGAGACCTGGCTCATGCTTGTTCCTTTGCGTTCTGGCCGGCACTGGCGGAGGCTTCCAGGAAATCCTGGGCGAAGCGTTGCAGCACGCCGCCGGCTTCGTAGATGGAGACTTCTTCGGCGGTATCGAGACGGCAGGTCACCGGCACTTCGACGCGTTCGCCGTTCTTGCGATGGATGACCAGGGTCAGGTCAGCGCGCGGACGGCGCTGGCCGATGACGTCATAGGTTTCGGTACCGTCGATGCCATAGGTATTGCGGTTCTCGCCGGCCTTGAACTCCAGCGGCAGCACACCCATGCCGATCAGATTGGTACGGTGGATGCGTTCGAAGCCCTCGGCCACGATCGCTTCCACACCGGCCAGGCGCACGCCCTTGGCGGCCCAGTCACGCGAGGAACCCTGGCCGTAGTCGGCACCGGCGATGATGATCAGCGGCTGCTTGCGTTCCATGTAGGCTTCGATGGTTTCCCACATGCGCAGGACACGGCCTTCCGGTTCCAGGCGGGCCAGCGAGCCTTGCTGCACGCTGCCGTCGGCCTTCTTCACCATTTCGTTGAACAGTTTGGGATTGGCAAAGGTGGCGCGCTGCGCGGTCAGGTGGTCACCGCGGTGGGTGGCGTAGGAATTGAAGTCTTCTTCCGGCAGGCCCATCTTGGCCAGGTACTCGCCGGCTGCGCTATCGAGCAGGATGGCGTTGGAGGGCGACAGGTGGTCGGTGGTGATGTTATCGCCCAACACGGCCAGCGGGCGCATGCCCGAGAGCGTGCGTTCGCCGGCCAGCGCACCTTCCCAGTAGGGGGGGCGGCGGATGTAGGTGCTCTGCGCGCGCCAGTCGTACAGCGGGTTGACCGACTGGCTGCGGTCCACGCGGGCTGCAAACATCGGCGTGTAGACGTTGCGGAACTGCTGCGGCTTGACAGCGGTCGCGACCACGGCGTCGATCTCCTCGTCGCTGGGCCAGATGTCCTTCAGGCGAATCTCGCGGCCGTCGGCCGACCTGCCCAGCACATCCTGCTCGATGTCGAAGCGGATGGTGCCGGCAATCGCATAGGCCACCACCAGCGGGGGCGAGGCCAGGAAGGCTTGCTTGGCGTAGGGGTGAATGCGGCCGTCGAAGTTGCGGTTGCCGGATAGCACGGCGGTGCTATAGAGGTCACGCTCGATGATCTCTTGCTGAATCTTCGGGTCGAGTGCGCCGGACATGCCGTTGCAGGTGGTGCAGGCGAAGGCCACGATACCGAAGCCCAGCTTTTCCAGGTCGGCGGTCAGGCCGGCTTCGTCCAGGTACAGTTCGACCGCCTTGGAGCCAGGTGCCAGCGAGCTCTTGACCCAGGGCTTGCGCGTCAGGCCCAGGCGGTTGGCATTGCGCGCGAGGAGGGCGGCGGCGATGACGTTGCGCGGATTGCTGGTGTTGGTGCAACTGGTGATGGCGGCGATGATGACAGCGCCGTCGGGCATCTTGCCCGGTTCGTTCTCGACCTTGCCGGCGATGCCCTGTGCGGCCAGTTCGGAGACCGGCAGGCGCTTGTGCGGATTGCTGGGACCGGCCAGCGTACGTACCACCGTGGAGAGGTCGAAGTGCAGCACGCGCTCGTACTCAGCCTTGGTCAGGGTGTCGGCCCAGAGGCCGGCTTCCTTGGCATAGGTCTCCACCAGCTTGACCTGCTCGTCGTCACGGCCGGTCAGCTTGAGATAGTCGATGGTCTGCTGGTCGATGGAGAACATGGCGGCGGTCGCACCATACTCCGGGGCCATGTTGGAGATGGTGGCGCGGTCGCCCAGGGTCAGGCTGGCGGCGCCGTCGCCGTAGAACTCCAGATAAGCGCCCACCACCTTCTGCTTGCGCAGGAATTCGGTCAGCGAGAGCACGATGTCGGTGGCGGTGATGCCAGGCTGGCGACGACCGCTCAGTTCCACGCCGATGATGTCGGGCAGGCGCATCCAGGAGGCGCGGCCCAGCATGACGTTTTCGGCTTCCAGGCCGCCCACGCCGATGGCGATGACGCCCAGCGCATCCACGTGCGGGGTGTGGCTGTCGGTGCCGACCAGGGTATCGGGGAAGGCCACGCCGTCCTTGGCATGGATCACCGGCGACATTTTCTCCAGGTTGATCTGGTGCATGATGCCGTTGCCAGGCGGGATCACCTCCATGTTCTCGAAAGCCAGCTTGGTCCAGTCGATGAAGTGGAAACGGTCCTCGTTGCGGCGATCCTCGATGGCACGGTTCTTTTCGAAGGCCTGCGGATCGTCGCCGCCACATTCCACCGCCAGCGAATGGTCCACGATCAATTGCACCGGCACCACCGGGTTGACCTTGGCCGGGTCGCCCCCCATGTCGGCAATCGCATCACGCAGTCCGGCCAGGTCCACCAGTGCGGTCTGACCCAGGATGTCGTGGCAGACCACGCGCGCCGGGAACCAGGGGAAGTCCAGTTCGCGCTTGCGTTCGATGAGCTGACGCAGCGAATCGGTCAGCGTGGCCGGGTCGCAGCGCCGCACCAGGTTCTCGGCCAGTACGCGGGAAGTGTAGGGCAGTCCTTCCCAGGCGCCGGCACGGATGGCTTCCACCGCAGCGCGGGCATCGAAATAGTCCAGGCGGGTGCCGGGCAGGGGCTTGCGATATTGGGTATTCATGGCAGTTGGCTCGTGTCTCGTTGATGGAATGGTGGTAATCGCTGCGGTCGCTAAGGTGGATGCCGTTCAGGCCCGGTCGCGCTTGTTGCTGATGCTGCCAGTCACGCCTTGCGCGATCTGCTGTTCGATGTTGCGGCGGGAAGCGCCGATGTGGCGCCGCATGAGCAGATCGGCCAGCTCGCCATCGCCATCGGCCAGGGCATCGAGGATGCGGTGGTGTTCGGCAAACGCCTGGCGCGGGCGATTGGGGGTGGCGGAATACTGGATACGGTACATCCGGGCCAACTGGTACAGCTCACCGCAGAGGATGCGGGTCAGGATCTGGTTGCCGCTGGCCTGGATGATCTTGTAGTGGAAGTCGTAGTCGCCTTCCTGCTGGTAGTAGCCGCGCCCGGCCTGGAAGGCTTCATCCTTCTCATGCGTGTCCAGCACCCGCCGCAGTTCGTCCAGCTCGGCGCGGCTCATGCGCTGGGCCGCCAGACGACAAGCCATGCCTTCCAGCGATTCGCGGATCTGGAACAGTTCCACCAGTCCCTCCAAGGTCAGCGACACCACCCGGGCGCCAACGTGGGGCACCCGCACCAGCAGGTTCTGGCCCTCCAGGCGGTGGATGGCTTCACGCAGTGGCCCACGGCTGATGCCGTAAGTACGGGCCAGTTCGGGTTCGGAAATCTTGCTGCCGGGAGCGATCTCGCCTTGCACGATGGCGCTCTGTATCTTGCGAAACACATGTTCGGAGAGCGTTTCTCCGTCGCGTTCGGTACTCGGCAGTGCAATCAGCTCACTCATCTCATTTTCACCGTGTCGACAATCTGTGTGATTTTATGGCGTTAATCATAGCACTTTGATTAAAAAATGAAAGAAGTGTCGACACCGAAACAATTTAGGCACCAGGTAGTAAAAAAATAGCATGAGGAAATTTTCGTTACAGGTGAGAAAATTCACCCGCCGCTTGGGAATACGTGAAATGTCCTTTCAAATTTTTTCAAATTATTTCCCTATATGCGGGAATCGTTCACCTAGAGTGAGAATTTAACCTTATATTTCCGTCATGGACTCTCCACAAACCTCTACCATTGTTGACCGCGTACTCCACGTCCTCGCAGGCGTGGCTCGTGCCGGCAAGCCCGTGAGTGCCAAGCAGATTGCTGCGATGGTGCAACAGCCGGTCAGTACCGTCTATCGCCACCTGGCCTCGCTGAAGAAGTGGGGATTGCTGCAGGAGCATATGAACTCGGGCACCTTCGAGCCCGGCCCGACGGGTGTGCAACTGGCCTGGGGTTTTGACCAGAATTCCAACCTGATCAGCCAGAGCCGGGAAGAAATCATTTCCCTGGTCCAGCGTAGCGGCGAAAGCGTGGGCCTGCTGGTACCGATCAATGGTCAGATGGTGTGCATCGCCATGGAAGAAAGCGACCAGCCGCTGCGCTGTTCCTTCACCAAGGGCAGGGCGCATCCGCTGCTCAAGGGCGCCTCGGCCAAGAGTCTGCTGGCCTTCATGCCGCGCAAGCTGCAACAGAAGCTTTTGGCCGACCAGCTTGTCGACAAACCAGAAGAGGCCGCCGCGCTGGAAGCCCAGCTCGACGAAATCCGCCGTCGCGGCTATTGCATCAGCGAGAGCGAAGTCGACCTGGGCGTGTGGGGCGTGTCCGTTCCCATCATGACGTCCAATGGGCGCCTGGAAGGCACCATCACCCTGATGGCCCCGGCACTGCGTGTGGGTAACCGCGAGCAGGAACTGGTGCGCATGACGGTGGAAGCGGCGCAACGCATCTGTAATCGTTTTTAAGCTTGCCCGGTCGCGCCGTCCTCGTGCGGCGCCGGCTGGATGCCCTAGGGATTTGCAGTCCATCGCGCCGGAATGCTCCGGCGTCCAGTCCATGTCGTCGTTTCTATTGAGGAACTCATGATGAAGATTTCCAAGCTTCTTTGCGCCTTTACCGCCAGCCTGGCCATGCTGACGGCCGCCATGCCGGCTGCCCATGCTGCCGACAACGTGATCCGTGTCGGCACCGATGCCACCTTCCCGCCGATGGAATTCGTCAAGGACGGCAAGCGCACCGGTTTCGACATCGAACTGATCGAAGCTCTGGCCAAGACCATGGGCAAGAAGGTCCAGTGGGTCGATATCGACTTCAAGGGCCTGATTCCCGGCCTGATCTCCAACCGCTTTGACATCGCCGCATCGGCCATCTACATGACCGACGAGCGCCGCAAGGTGGTCAACTTCAGCGATCCCTACTACCGGGGCGGCCTGGCCGTGCTGGTGCGTCGTGACGATACCAGCATCAAGGTGCCGGACGACCTCAACAAGGGCAAGCGTGTCTCGGTCCAGGTGGGCACCAAGTCGGTCAGCTACCTGAAGGACAACTACCCGGGCGTCGAGCGCGTGGAAGTGGAAAAGAACCAGGCCATGTTCGACCTGCTGGCCACCGGCCGCGTCAATGCAGTGGTGACCGGCCGCCCGGCGGCGGTGGAGTATGCCCGTACCCAGCCGCAGGTCCGCGTGCTGGACAAGGGACTGACCACCGAGCTGTATGGTTATGCCATGCGCAAGGGCGATACCGAACTGGCCGAGCAACTCAACAAGGCCTTGCAGACCCTGCGCGTCAATGGCACCTATACCGCATTGACCGATAAGTGGTTCGGCAAGAGCGAGTAAGCGCTACGCTTCAAGCACCGGCTTCGCCCGGGGCAGCGGCCGGCATGTGCCGGTGAGGCCGACGGCCGCTGTTTTTCCTGCATTTTTTCCTGCAGTTTCACGTAGTTTCCTTCCTTGAGACCGCACAAGGCCCGGCCCGTTGACGATCCGACCGGGAATGGGTCCTCTTTTGCCGGAGCATTTCATGAATCTGGATTTTTCAGGCGTCTGGGACAGTTGGCCGGCGCTCCTCCACGGCACCCTGGTCACGGTGGAAATCACCGCCGCCTCGCTGGTGTTGGGCTGCGTGCTGGGCCTGCTGGTCGGCCTGGGACGTCTCAATGCGCAGCGACGCTTCGTCTATGGCATCTGTACCGTCTACCTGACCCTGGTCCGCGGCACGCCGCTGCTGGTGCAACTGTTCCTGTGGTTCTTCGGGCTGCCGCACCTGGGCCTGATCCTGCCGGCCTATGTCTGCGGCATTCTCGGGCTGGGCATCTATAGCGGGGCCTATGTCTCCGAGATCGTACGCGGTTCCATCCAGTCCATCGAGCGCGGCCAGATGGAAGCGGCCCGCTCGCTGGGCCTGCCTTACCGCATGGCCATGCGCCGGGTGATCCTGCCACAGGCCTTCGTGCGCATGATCCCGCCCCTGGGCAATGAATTCATCGCGCTGATCAAGAACTCGGCCCTGGTGTCGTTGCTGACCATCGCCGACCTGATGCACGAGGGCGAAAAGATCATCAGCGTGACCTACCGGTCGCTGGAGACCTACCTGGCCATCGCCGTCATCTACCTGGTCCTCACCACCTCTACCACGTTGGTGTTGCGCCGGATCGAGAAAGTATTGCGTTCGGAAGGGAGGGTGTGATGTCGCAGCCCATCGTCGAAATCAAGGGATTGCAGAAATCCTTCGGCAGTCATGTCGTACTCAAGAACATCGACTTTGCAGTTCAACCCAGCCAGGTGGTGGTGGTCATCGGCCCCAGCGGCAGTGGCAAGAGCACTTTCCTGCGCTGCCTGAACGGCCTGGAGACCGCCGAAGGCGGCACCGTGGTGGTCAGCGGCCATCCGGTGGTGGAGGGCGGTCGCATGATGCCCGAAACCAAGCTCGATGCCTTGCGCGCCGAAGTGGGCATGGTCTTCCAGTCATTCAATCTGTTCCCCCATCTGAGCGTGCTGGACAACATCACCCTGGCGCCGACCTGCCTGCGTGGCGTACCGCGCAAGGAGGCACAGGAGCAAGGTCTGCGGCTGTTGAAGAAGGTCGGCCTGGAGCACAAGGCCAAAGACTTCCCCGGCACGCTGTCCGGTGGCCAGAAGCAGCGCGTGGCGATCGCCCGCGCCCTGGCCATGGACCCCAAGGTGATGCTGTTCGACGAACCGACCTCGGCGCTCGACCCGGAACTGGTGGGCGAAGTGCTGCAGGTGATGAAGGACCTGGCGGCCGAAGGCATGACCATGCTCATCGTCACCCATGAAATGGGCTTTGCCCGCGAGGTCGCCGATGTGGTGGTGGTGATGGACCATGGCAGCATCGTCGAATCCGGGCCGCCCTCGGCCATCTTCACCGCGCCGCGTGAAGCCCGTACCCGCAGCTTCCTGCAAACCATGCTGGCACGCGAGGTGGCCCATGGCGCTTGATCTGAACCTGATGCCAGCCACGGCGCGCACGGAAAAGCAGGCCAGTGCCATCCAGTTCGTCGGCGAACTGGGCCGTGTCGCCGCCGTCCCCTGGAAGAACGAGGGGGGGCAGACGCGTGAGCTCTGCGTGGAGCCACCGCAGTCGGATTTCGCCGGTTTCCTGTGGCGGGTCAGCGTGGCCGACGTGGGTGCCGACGGCGCGTTCTCGACCTTTGACGGCATCGACCGCACCATCGTCTTGCTGGAAGGTGGTGGCTTTGGCATGTATGCGGACGGGCAACTCTTGCACGACCTGGCAGAATGCTTCGTACCGCATGACTTTCCAGGTGAACAAGGCATCAGCGTACAGTTGCATGGCGCACCTACGCTGGACTTCAACCTGATGGTGCGGCGCGAACGCGCCGTCGGCAAGGTGGTGGTCTTGCGCGAGCAGAATTCGCGCTGCTTGCCGGCCGATACCGCACTGCTCTACGTAGCGCGTGGTGCGGCTTGTCTTTCTGATGAAAGCGGCCTGCAGCAAGCCCTGCGCTGCGGCGAATTTGCCCGCCTGCGTGACGGCCAGGGCGCACGGCTGCCTGACCTGCTGTGTACCCCCGGCAGCGTCGTCCTGGCGGTCTGCATCCACCTCAAGCCCTGACCAGGGAGCGCAGATGTAGTACCCGCATTGCCGGCACGCTCATCTTCCACCCGCTGCAAGCGGTATGGCCGGGCCGGGCATCCATTTTTTGAAACGCCAATAATAAAGGTGAGCACATGGCATCGCCTCGCGAACAAGACCCTCAACAACTCACCCATGCCGGTGGCGCGATCTTCTGCCCGCTGGCGCTGCTGCCGGAAGGCTGGCGCCGCAATGTCATGCTGCGCTGGGACGGGACCGGCACGCTCATCGAAGTAAGTGCCGACCTGCCCCCAGGGCAAGCCGCAGTAGCCAGCGGCCCGGTGATCGCCGGCATGCCCAATCTGCACTCGCATGCCTTCCAGCGCGCCATGGCCGGGCTGACCGAAGTCATGGGCAGCCCCTCCGACTCCTTCTGGAGCTGGCGCAAGCTGATGTACCGCTTCGCCCAGCGCCTGCAACCGGAACATCTGGAAGCCATTGCCCGCCATCTCTACATCGAGATGCTCAAGGCCGGCTATACCTCGGTCTGCGAATTCCATTACCTGCACCATGCCCCTGGCGGCGCGGCCTATGCCGATCCGGCCGAACTGGGGCTGCGGGTGATGCAGGCCGCCGGCGACGTCGGCATCGGCATGACCTTGCTGCCGGTGCTGTACCAGTACGGCGGCTTCGGCAGCCAGCCGACCTTGGCCGAGCAGGCGCGCTTCATCGGCTCGGCGCAGAGCCTGCTGGCCCTGCGCGAGCGCCTGCTGCACGCCTTGCCGGAAAATCCCATGCGCCGCTATGGCGTGGCGCCGCATTCGCTGCGGGCGGTGTCGCCGGCCGGGCTGGACGAACTGGTCAGCGGCTTGCGCCACCAGTCCGGCGGGCAGGACGCTCCGGTGCATATTCATATCGCCGAACAGGAACGTGAAGTTCAGGACTGTCTGGCCTGGTGCGGCCAGCGGCCGGTGCAGTTGCTGCATTCGCTGCAGGCGGTCGATGCACGCTGGTGCCTGGTACATGCCACCCACATGGACGCCGCCGAATACCAGGCCGTGGCCGCCAGTGGCGCCGTCGTGGGGCTATGCCCGACCACCGAGGCCAACCTCGGAGACGGCATCATCGATGCGGCCCGCCTGCTGGAGTCCAATACCCGCTGGGGCATCGGCTCGGACAGCAATATCGCCATCAACCTGCGCTCTGAACTGCGCCTGCTGGAATATGGACAGCGCCTGCACCATCGGCGGCGCAACGTGCTGGCTTCCGAAGCCGAGCCCATCGTCGGCGAGCGCCTGTATGCCCGCGCCGTGGCGGGTGCCGCCGCGGCCAGCGGACGCCCGGTGGCGGGGCTGGCCGTGGGCCAGCGTGCCGATTTCATCGTCCTCGACGGCGAGGACATCAACCTGGCCGACCGCAGCCCGGAGCAACTGCTGTCGGCGCTGGTCTTCTGCGAACATGACGGCCAGCCCATCCACGATGTCTACGTCGGTGGTCGCCAGGTGGTCGCGGCCGGCCGTCATGCGCTGGAAGACAGCGCCCGCCGCGCCTATCGCAGCGCCGTCGCCGAACTGTTGAAGGATTGAGGAAGAAACCATGTCGAACGATATCTACCAGTTGCACCAGGGCAGCACCCCCTTGCTGATTTCCATGCCCCACGTCGGCACGCAATTGCCGCAGGACCTGCAATCGTCCTTCAGCGAGACCGGCCTGCAGGTTGACGATACCGACTGGCACATCGCCGAGCTCTACGACTTTGCCAGTACGCTGGGCGTTTCGGTGCTGCGGCCTTTCCACTCGCGCTACACCATCGACCTGAACCGTCCGGCCGATGGGCAGAGCCTGTATCCGGGGCAGAACACCACGGGCCTGTGCCCCTTGACCACCTTCGACAACGTCGCCCTGTATCGTCCCGGCTGCGAGCCGGATGAGGCCGAGATCGCGCGCCGTCTGCAGATCTACTGGCATCCCTATCATGCGGCCCTGCAGGGCGAACTGGCGCGCCTCAAGGCCATCCACGGTTATGCCTTGCTGTGGGATGCGCATTCGATCCGCTCGGTCATCCCCCATCTGTTCGAGGGCGAACTGCCGGTCTTCAATTTCGGCAACGCCAGTGGTGCGGCCTGCGCGCCAGGCCTGGGCGAAGATCTGCTGGCGCTGGCGCAGCAACTGGCGCCGCACTACCCGGCGGTGCTCAATGGCCGCTTCAAGGGCGGCTATATCACGCGCCACTATGGACAGCCGGCGCAGCAGGTCCACGCCATGCAGCTGGAACTGGCCCAGCGCAGCTACATGCAGGAAGAGGCCCCGTACGCGCTGGATGACACCCTGGCCGGTCAGCTCAAGCCGGTGCTGCAGCGACTGGTGGAGCGTTTCCTGGCGTTTCGTCCGGCATAGACGAGCGCCCTTGATGTCTGCAGACGGCCTGCCATTGCGCAGGCCGTTTTTGCATCCGGACTGCCCATGCAGGGCGTCATTTGATCCAGCGCAAATGCGCGTGCAAGGGGCGAGGGGAGCCTGTGGCGCTTGATGCATGTCAAGTCGCTTCAGATGGTGCGGCCTTAGTATGCAGTCATACGAGTTCGACGCAATACGAGTTCGACGCCAATTCTGTCACCCGCTGAGGTCATCATGTTCAAGAACATACTGCTGGCAACCGATGGTTCCCGTTTGTGCAACGAGTCCGTGAAGGCGGCCATCGCACTGGCCAAGAGCTGTGGCAGCAATCTGGTGGGCCTGTCGGTGGCCGGCAATCTGCGGGCGCTGTCCATCCCCGAGGTGAGCGTGGGGGTGGACGTAGCCCGTACCGGTGAAGCGGGCCGCGCCCGTGCCATGGCCAGCGTCGAGATGATCACCGAGATGGCGCGCGAACAGGGTGTGCCCTGCACGGTTCAGGTGGCCCAGGGTGGCCGCCCCTACGAGGAAATCATGCGCGTGGCCGAACGCGAGCACTGCGATGCCATCTTCATGGCCTCCAAGGCGCGTTCGACACTGGGCCGCTTGCTCATGGGCAGCCAGACGCAGAAGCTGCTGGCACGCAGCAAGGTGCCGGTTCTGGTGTTCCGTTGATCCATCAAGGCGCGTCCCTGTAGCGGGGCGCCCGGTATAAGGTTTGTGGTGTGGAGGGTCGGGCCGTTCCTGTGGAGAGGGACGGCCCTTTTTTTTGTTCATTTTGTTTGCGCTCGATGTACCGGTGGGAGCCGTCCCAACCGTCGTCAAGACTTGGAGAATGGGCGCTGCCTTGTTACAGTCTGGCCTGGTTCATGAAACGACAACAAGGAGCAGCCATTGGCCCACACCCCTCACCAATCCCAGGGCGGTAACGCCTTTACCCGATTCTTCGCGCATGAAGCGGCCGGCGGCATCGTGCTCGCCATTGCCGCCGTACTCGCGCTGGTGGTCAGCAACAGTGGCTGGCGTCAGGCCTACGAGGGTTTCACGCGGATTCAGGGTACGGTCGATATCGGCGGGCTGGTGGTCTTGTCCAAGCCCTTGCTGCTGTGGGTCAATGATTTGTGGATGGCGGTGTTCTTCTTCCTGGTCGGGCTGGAGATCAAGCGCGAATTCGTGGAAGGCGAACTGGCCTCGCGCAAGATGGCCATCCTGCCCGCTGCCGCTGCCCTGGGCGGCATGGTCGTGCCGGCCGGCATCTATGCCCTGATCAATCTCGGCGACTCGGTTGCCCTGCGCGGCTGGGCCATCCCGGCTGCCACCGATATCGCGTTTGCCATCGGCATCGTCATGCTGCTGGGCTCACGGGTGCCGACTTCGCTCAAGGTGTTCCTGACGGCCGTGGCCATCATCGACGATCTGGGTGCCATCGTCGTCATCGCCCTGTTCTATACCGACAACCTCTCACTGGGCATGCTGGCTGGCGCCGGCGTGGGCAGCCTGGTGCTGCTGCTGCTCAATCGCAGCGGCGTGCGGCGCGCCGATGTCTATCTGCTGGTGGGGCTGGTGATCTGGGTCTGTGTGCTCAAGTCCGGCATCCACGCTACGTTGGCCGGGGTGGTGACGGCGCTGGCCATTCCCATGCGCGATGCCGACGAGCAGCCGCTGGCCGGCGCACTGGAACACGGGCTGCACCCTTGGGTGGCCTTCCTGGTGTTGCCGATGTTCGCCTTTGCCAATGCCGGCGTTTCGCTGCAGGGGATGTCGCTGGGCAGCCTGTTCGAGCCGATTCCACTGGGGATTGCCGCCGGGCTGGTATTGGGCAAGACCATCGGCGTCTTCGGCGCCGCCTGGCTGATGGTGCGCAGCGGCCTGGCCGATGCACCGGCCGGCGCTACCACGCGCCAGTTCGTCGGGGTGTGCATGCTGTGCGGCATCGGCTTTACGATGAGCCTGTTCATCGGTGGCCTGGCCTTCCAGGGCCTCAGTGCCGATTTCGAGGCCAAGCTCAAGCTCGGCGTGCTGGGCGGCTCCATCCTGGCGGGCCTGTGCGGAACGCTGGTGTTGTGGCGCAAGATATAAGCGGCGTGAACATCAGGCCATCGTGAAATGTCGGGGCGGCAAGCAGGGCGGATGCCGCCTGAAAACATCCCAATTCCGCGTGGAATTCGCATCACGTCGTCGTTTGGCGACTATTCCACAACTTTCGGTTTTGCAACGCAAAAGATTGATCAAAAATTAAGTTTTTGCACACCGTTAGTGCATATCCGCCCTGCAATGGGCTTATGTGCTCATCCGTGAGAATGCGCACTACTGCTTGGTTCCGTTGATGCAGGGCAGGGCGGGCGCCAAATGCTGCTGCGCGGAATAATGGATTCTTTACATCATCATTTGGCAGTAGGAAGATATTTGCACGGGCCTTTATCGGCGCGGCGTGGAAGGGCGCCGGGCCGTTTTCGGGTGACAGCAAGGCCCGCAGCAAGTGGGGGATGTTGTTGTTTCGACATTTTCATCCCTTGGGACGATAAGCGGCGCGAATAACAGCGCAGCAGTCATATCAGAGGAGACAAACATGAACCTGATGGAAATGCTCATGGCCTATGGCGGTCAAATGTTGGTGTGGTATGCCTTGTACGTGGTGGTGGGTAGCTGCGCCTTTGGTGCCTACGTCTGGCGCCGTACGCATTTCGGTCACTGATCCTCCCACCGGATAACCCGGGTGTGCGCCGGCATCGGTCTGGCGCGTGACGGAGCAGGGCGCACGCAAAGTGCGCTGCCTGCCTGACCCGGCGACCAGGCGCAGAACCAGTGCCAGCCTGAAGTATGCCGTTCCCATCCCGGGCAGGGGCCCGGACATGGGCGCGGTGCTGCGCTGGTCTCCGCCATGTTTGCCGATGTCTGCCTTCTTGCTTGGCTTCGCCCATGGCTGCCTTCCTCCGCTCTCCATTTCCTGTATGTCCTGTTTTTCCGTTCCCCGTTTTTTGTACTTCAATTGCGCTTGGAGCATCACATCTGCGCGTCCCGCCGTGTGCTTTTAGGCAGCAGATCGACCGCAAATCTGCCTTGGAGGCGCTCTGTGCCTTGCCGACAGGCTTTCCCTAAACTTCTGTCTACACCTCGATAAGCTGAAAAAAGCTGCACTGCAGCTTTATTTTCTAATTTCGCGGTGCTATTCTCCAAACCGCGCAAACGTTTGCGCACCGATAACGGCGTCTATCTTCTAGGAAACGCCGGCAACATCAATACTGGAGACCCAGATGAACAAATTCACCCGCCGCCATTTCGCCATTGCTACCCTGGCTTGTGCAGTCCTCCCCGGCGCCGCCCTGGCGCAGACCCCGGCCAAGCCCAAGGTGGCGCTGGTCATGAAGTCGCTGGCCAACGAGTTCTTCCTGAACATGGAAAACGGCGCCCGCGAATACCAGAAGGCCAATGCCGGCAAGTTCGACCTGATCGCCAACGGCATCAAGGATGAGCAGGACACCGCCAACCAGATCAAGATCGTCGAGCAGATGATCGTCTCCAAGGTCAACGCCCTGGTCATCGCTCCGGCCGATTCGAAGGCCCTGGTCCCGGTGGTCAAGAAGGCCATCGACGCCGGCATCATCGTGGTCAACATCGACAACAAGCTGGATGACGCGGCGCTGAAGGAAAAGGGCATCACCGTGCCCTTCGTCGGTCCGGACAACCGCAAGGGCGCCAAGCTGGCCGGTGATTTCCTGGGCAAGCAACTGCAAAAGGGTGACAAGGTCGCCATCATCGAAGGCGTCTCCACCACCTTCAATGCGCAGCAGCGCACCCTGGGCTTCCAGGACGCCATGAAGGACGTCGGCGCCAATGTGGTGACCGTGCAGTCCGGCCAATGGGAAATCGACCAGGGCAACAAGGTCGCCGCCTCCATCCTGAACGCCCATCCGGACATCAAGGCCATCCTGGCCGGCAATGACAACATGGCGCTGGGCGCCGTGGCTGCCATCCGCGCCGCTGGCAAGACCGGCAAGGTGCAACTGGTCGGCTACGACAACATCAACGCCATCAAGCCGATGTTGAAGGATGGCCGCGTACTGGCCACCGTCGACCAGTTCGCCCAGCAGCAGGCCGTGTTCGGCATCGAGACCGCGCTGAAGGCTATCTCCGAGAAGAAGCCGCAAAGCGCACTGGGTGGCGTGGTCGAGACCAAGGTCTCGCTGGTCACCAAGTAAGCTGGCGGCAAGCGCGGCGCAGGCCTGCACTAGTGCGCTAGTGCAGCCACCCACGCCTCACTTGCAAGGTGCCTGCGCCGGTTCTGCGGCGCAGGCCTTTGCTTCCTCATCGTCCTTTCTGCCGCCACTCCATGCGCGCCAAAGACCCATGCAGCCCAACGACTCCCCCTCCCGAACCGCCGCCTTGCTGACCCTGTCAGGCATCGGCAAGAGCTACGCCGCACCGGTACTGGATGGCATCGACCTGGACCTGTACCCAGGCCAGGTGCTGGCCCTGACCGGTGAAAACGGTGCCGGCAAGAGCACGCTTTCCAAGATCGTCTGCGGCCTGGTCGATGCCAGTGCCGGCCAGATGACGCTGGACGGCCAAGCCTATCAGCCGGCCTCGCGCACCCAGGCCGAGGCGCTGGGCATCCGCATGGTGATGCAGGAACTGAACCTGATCCCCACGCTGTCGATTGCCGAAAACCTGTTCCTGGAAAAGCTGCCGCGTCGCTTCGGCTGGATCGACCGCAAGAAACTGGCCGAGGCCGCCCGTACCCAGATGGAAGTGGTCGGCCTGGGCGAACTGGACCCGTGGACGCCGGTCGGCGACCTGGGTCTGGGCCATCAGCAGATGGTCGAGATCGCGCGCAACCTGATCGGCAGCTGCCGTTGCCTGATCCTGGACGAACCCACGGCCATGTTGACCAACCGCGAGGTGGAACTGCTGTTCTCCCGCATCGAGCGCCTGCGCGCCGAAGGCGTGGCCATCATCTACATCTCGCACCGGCTGGAGGAGCTGAAACGCATCGCCGACCGCATCGTGGTGCTGCGTGACGGCAAGCTGGTCTGCAACGACGACATCGGCCGTTACTCCACCGAGCAACTGGTGCAACTGATGGCCGGTGAACTGACCAAGGTTGATCTGGACGCCCGGCATCGCCGCATTGGCGCGCCCCTGCTGCGCGTGCGCGGCCTGGGTCGCGCCGGCGTGGTGCAGCCGGCCAGCTTCGCGCTGCATGCGGGCGAGGTGCTGGGCATCGCCGGCCTGATCGGTTCGGGCCGCACCGAACTGCTGCGACTGATCTTCGGCGCCGATCGCGCCGACCAGGGCGAAGTCTTCATCGGCGACGGCCAGCAACCGGCGCGCATCCGCAGTCCCAAGGATGCGGTCAAGGCCGGCATCGCGATGGTCACCGAAGACCGCAAAGGGCAGGGCCTGCTGCTGCCGCAAGCCATCAGCGTGAACACGTCGTTGGCCCACCTGGGTCGTGTCAGCCGGGGCGGCATGCTGGATCACGCGGCCGAAGCCGACGTCGCCCGCGACTATGTGAAGAAGCTGCGCATTCGCAGCGCCAGCGTGGCGCAGGCAGCCGGCGAACTGTCCGGCGGCAACCAGCAGAAGGTGGTGATTGCGCGCTGGCTGTACCGCGATTGTCCGATCATGCTCTTCGACGAACCTACCCGGGGCATCGACATCGGCGCCAAGTCCGACATCTACCGCCTCTTCGCCGAACTGGCGGCACAGGGCAAGGGCCTGCTGGTGGTCTCCAGCGACCTGCGCGAACTGATGCAGATCTGCGACCGCATCGCCGTCATGAGCGCCGGCCGCATCGCCGAGACCTTCAGCCGTGACGACTGGTCGCAGGAGCGCATCCTGGCGGCCGCCTTCAGTGGCTATGTCGGACGCCAGCAAGCCGCCGAAGCGGCCCACGTGGCCGGCAACACGGCCTGAGCGGGCCGCCTGCGCCCAGCCAGAACATCAACTGCCAAGAATTGACGAGACAGATGCAAACTTCCTCTACCCCCACTCCTGCCGCCAGCCGACAAGCGGCCTACCTGGCCGGTTTCAAGAACTACCTGGGCCTGATCGCCGCGCTGTTGGCGATGTGCGTGATGTTCGCCTTCCTGAGCGAGAACTTCCTCAGTGCGGCCACCTTCATCACGCTCTCCAATGACATCCCGCCGCTGGTGGTGATGTCGGTGGGCATGACCTTTATCCTCATCATCGGCGGCATCGATCTGTCGGTCGGCTCGGTGATGGCGCTGGCGGCTTCCATGCTGTCCATGGCCATGGTGCGCTGGGGCTGGCCGCTGTACGCCGCCGCCGCCCTGGGCGTGGTGGTGGCGGCGCTGTGCGGCACGCTGACCGGTCTGGTGTCGGTGCACTGGCGCATCCCGTCCTTCATCGTTTCGCTGGGCGTGCTGGAAATCGCCCGTGGCCTGGCCTACCAGGTCACCAACTCGCGCACCGAATACATCGGCAGCGCTGTCGACGTGATCAGCTCGCCGGTGCTGTTTGGCATGTCGCCGGCTTTCCTCTCGGCCATCGCCATCGTCATCATTGCGCAACTGGTCCTCACGCGGACCGTCCTCGGTCGCTACTGGATCGGAATCGGCACCAACGAAGAAGCGGTGCGCTTGTCGGGGGTCAATCCGAATCCCAGCAAGATCCTGGCCTTCGCCCTGATGGGCGGGCTGGCCGGCATCGCGGCGCTGTTCCAGGTGTCGCGTCTGGAAGCGGCCGATCCCAACGGCGGCGTGGGCATGGAACTGCAGGTGATCGCCGCCGTGGTCATCGGTGGCACCAGCCTCATGGGCGGGCGCGGTTCCATCGTCAGCACCTTCATCGGCGTGCTGATCATCTCGGTGCTGGAGGCCGGCCTGGCGCAGGTGGGCGTGAGCGAGCCGATGAAGCGCATCATCACCGGCGCAGTCATCGTGGTGGCCGTGATCCTGGACACCTATCGTCGTCGCGGCCAGCGCCACGCACGCTGACGGCAGCGGCTACACCATGTCCACCATCAAGGATGTCGCCCGACTGGCCGGGGTGTCCTACACCACGGTCTCGCATGTGCTCAACCAGACCCGTCCGGTCAGCCCGGAGGCCAAGGAGCGCGTGCTGGCCGCAGTCAAGGAACTGGACTACGTGCCCAGCGCGCTGGCGCGTTCGCTGCGCAGCAAGGTCACCGGCAGTATCGGGCTGATCATCCCCAACAATACCAATCCCTACTTTTCGGAGCTGGCGCGGGGCATCGAGGATCACTGCTATGGCGCCGGCTACAGCGTCATCCTGTGCAATTCCGACGACGACCCGGCCAAGCAGCGCGACTACCTGCTGGTCTTGCAGACCAAGCGCTGCGACGGCCTCATCCTCGCCACGCTGAACCAGTCCGATCTGAACCCGGCCGGCAAGCTGGACATCCCCACCGTGCTGCTGGACCGCGCCCCCAAGGAACTGGACATCGATCTGGTCAGCACCGACAACGCCCTCGGCGGCAGCCTGGCAGCCCGTCATCTGCTGGACCTGAAGCGGCGCCACGTGGCCTGCATCGCCGGCCCGCAGGGGCTGGACCTGTCCGACGAGCGGGTGCATGGCTTCCGCCAGACGCTGGAGGAGGGCGGTGGCAAGCTTGCGCCCGATGACCTGCTGCATGCCGACTTCAGCGGCATCGGCGGTTACCAGGCGGCCATGCGACTGCTGCAGGAGCGTCCCGCCGATGAGCGTCCCGACGCCATCTTCTGCTGCAACGACATGATGGCCATCGGCGTGCTGCGCGCCGCCGGTGAACTGCAGATCGAGGTGCCGGGCCAGCTGTCGGTGGTCGGCTTCGATGACATCGAACTGGCGCAGTTCGTCCATCCGCCCCTGACCACGGTGGCCCAGAACACCCGCCGGCTGGGCAATCTGACGGCGCAGTTCCTGCTGGAACGCATCGCCGACCCGGACCTGCCGGCGCGTCGCGAGACGGTGGCGCCACAATTGCAACTGCGGGGCTCGACCGCCCCGTTCGACAACAAGATCAAGAGATAAGAGAAAGCACATGATCGTCATCATCGGCAGCGTCAACATGGACCTGGTTTTGCGCGTGCCCCGCATGCCCATGCCGGGTGAAACCCTGGCGGGCGACAAATTCATGACCATCCCCGGCGGCAAGGGCGCCAACCAGGCCGTGGCCTGCGCCCGCCTGGCCGCACCCGGCACCGCCGTGGCCATGGTGGCCTGCGTGGGCGACGACGCCTTCGGCGCCCAGATGCGCCAGTCCATTACCGCCTGCGGCATCGATGACCGTTACCTCGACGAGGTGGCAGGCGAAGCCACCGGCATTGCCTCCATCATGGTCGATGCCAACGCCCAGAACAGCATCGTCATCGCTGCCGGCGCCAATGGCCGCCTGGATGTGGAACGTATCGAACGCGCCCGTGCGCTGATCGAACAGGCGTCCATCGTGCTGCTGCAACTGGAAGTGCCGGTCCCGACCGTGATCCACGCCATCGAGCTGGCCCATTCCCTGGGCAAGACCGTGGTGCTGAACCCGGCACCGGCCCAGGCGCTGCCCCGCGAACTGCTGCAGAAGGTCGATTACCTGATCCTCAACGAGATCGAAGCCGCCATGCTGGCCGAAGAGCGTTCCGCCGCGCAGTCGGATGACATCCCGCTGCTGGCCGCGCGCCTGCATGCACTGGGCGCCCGCAACGTGGTGGTGACCCTGGGAGAGAAGGGTGTCTACGGCGCCTTCGCCGATGGCCAGCAACACCATCTGCCGGCACGCAAGGTGCAGGCGGTCGATACCACGGCCGCCGGCGATACCTTCATCGGCGGCTTCATCGGCGCCATCGCCCAGGGGCGCGACCCATTCGACGCCATTGCCTATGCCCAGGCCGCGGCCGCCCTGAGCGTCACGCGCATCGGCGCCCAGACCTCCATCCCGACGCGCGACGAAGTCGTGCTCTGATCGTTTGATTTCGCTGCCAGGAAAGCCATGAAAAAGACCGCCTTGCTCAACGCCGCCATCTCCCAGCTGATTGCCTCCATGGGCCATGGCGACACCGTGGTCATCGGCGATGTCGGCCTGCCGGTGCCGGCCGGCGTGCCGCTGATCGATCTCGCGGTGACTCGCGGTGTGCCGGACTTCATGACCGTGCTGCAAACGGTGCTGAGCGAGCTGCAGGTCGAGTTCCACCTCGTGGCCGACGAAATGCAGACCGCCAGTCCCACCCTGGCCGCCCAGGTCGAGGCGCTGGGCCTGCCCGGCAAGCGCAGCGTGGCGCATGAAGAGTTCAAGCGCCACAGCGCCCGTGCCAGGGCCTGTATCCGCACCGGCGAATGCACGCCTTACGCCAATATCATCCTCGGTTCCGGCGTGGTGTTCTGAACCAGCTGCCCGGCACCCCGCCATCCCTCTGACAAGCAGCCGGCCGGTTCTCCTATAGCCAGCAGCCTTGTTGCAGCTGATACTGTCGCGTTTGGATGAAACCTAGGCCGTCAGGACAGAACCATGCAAAGTGAAGGAAGGCAGACATGCGCGTGCACCGGGTGAGGGCGCCAAAGCGGCCACTGCTGGCCAGCCTGGGCCGCCTGCTGACCTGGTGCGTGGCCGTGCTGGTGGCGCTGGCCGCCTTGCTGGCTCTGCTGGTGGCCCTGTTCGACTGGAACCTGGCCAAGCCCTGGATCAGTCGCCAGCTCTCGACCATGCTGGCCCGGGAAATACGGGTCGACGGCCCGATCAGCCTGTCCTGGTCGCTGGCCCCGGCGACACCGCAAAGCGACACATCCTGGCTGCCGCAACTGCACTTTACCGCACGCGACCTGCAGATCGGCAACCCCGACTGGGCGCACAGCGCCGACCATCTGGTCCGTGCCAGCCTGCTGGACCTGCACTTTTCCCCACTACCGTTATTGCGCTGGCACTGGCACATCACCGACATGCAGGTGACCGGCCTGGACCTGGTCATGGAGCGAGCCGACGAGCGTCGCAAGAACTGGCGCTTCTCCGACCAGCCGCGGTCGCGCTGGAGTTTCGATATCCACCAGATCGTCTTCGACCATGCCCTGATCCGCTATGTGGATCAGCCGCTGGACCTGGACCTGCGCTTTGACGCCAGGCCGCTGGACTCGGATGCCACGCGCACGGTCGACGGGAGCGGCACGCCACCCGCCTTGGTGCTGCAGGCAGCCGTTTCGGGTCGCTATGGCGATGCGGTAATCCGGGGGCAGCTGCGCGGCGGCCCCTTGCCGGACCTGCTCAACGAGGGCAGTGTCTACCCGCTGCGGGCAGAAGTGGAGGTCGGCGAGGTCCACACCGTCGTCGGCGGCAATCTCATCAACCCTCATCAGCTGCACCGCGCCGATCTGCAGATCCGCCTGAGCGGCGACAGCCTGGACCGTCTGTATGCCGCCACCGGCGTCCCCTTGCCGGCCACCCGGGCATTCAGCACGGAAGGCCGGCTGACCATCAGTCGGGTCGATAGCGAGACCAAGGCCTGGGACTGGCGCTATGAAGGTTTCACCGGCAAGGTGGGAGAGAGCGATTTCGCCGGCGACGCCCACTACTACCGGGGACCGCCCAAGAACCACCTGACCGTGAAGGCCCATGCCGATCTATTGCGGTTGGAGGACTACCTGCCGGCCGCCGACGGCAAGCGGGCCGACGGCAAGCCCGAAGACCGCGTGCTGTCGCAAAAGCCGGCGCAGCCGCAGCGCTGGGCCAGGCTGGATGCCG
The DNA here is from genome assembly GCF_015767275.1 of Herbaspirillum sp. AP02. GTDB lineage: Bacteria > Pseudomonadota > Gammaproteobacteria > Burkholderiales > Burkholderiaceae_D > Herbaspirillum. The sequence goes on along the minus strand of NZ_JADWMY010000001.1, from coordinate 364,845 downwards.
AGATCGATCTGAAGGCCGGTCGCATGCAATTGCGGGGCGGCATGGATTGGCAGGACGCCAGCACCACCCTCAGGCTCAAGGACCAGGTCCTGACTGCCGCACCTCTGAAATTTTCCATGGCCGGCGGCCAGGGCGATGGTGAAGTCACGCTCGATGGTCGCCACAGCGAGATCCGATCAAATCTGCAAGTGAACCTGCATGCGGTGCAGGTGCGCCAACTGTTTCCGAAACTGGCCAGGATCGACGCCAGCTTTGGCAAGCTGGACGGCCAGGCCACACTGAGCGGCAGCGGCAATTCGGTGGCCGCCACGCTCGCCAGTGCCGATGGCCGGATCAAGGCCGATCTGAGCGAAGGCACCATCAGCCAGTTCATCCTGGAAGCCGCTGGTCTGAACCTGGCCAATGCGGTGTTCGCCAAGATGTACCGCGACCAACAGGTCAAACTGTTGTGCGGGGCTGCCGACGTGACGATCAAGGACGGTTTGGCACAGGTCCGGCACGGCATTCTCAATACCGAGGATGCGGCCATCGACATCACCGGCCAGGTCGACCTGGGCCACGAAAAGCTGGCACTGGACGTGTATCCGCGGACCAAGCAGGTGCGCATCCTCTCGTTGCGCACGCCGTTGTATGTGAAAGGCAGCTTCGCCAAGCCCGATATCGGCGCCAGCACGCAGGGCCTGGCGGCACGGGCCGGTGCCGCAGCGGCCCTGGCCCTGGTGGCGCCGGTGGCGGCGGTGATCCCGTTGATCACTCCGGGCCAGAAGATACCCGACGATTGCGCCCCGCATGCGGGGGAGCCATCACACTAGCCGGCCCGGGCCTCAGGCCAGAAACTCGAGCAGTGCCTGAAACGCCGGCAGGGCCACGACCAGTCGCTGTGGCTCCTGGTGCAGCGGCAGCCCCATGGCGTGAGCCCCCTCGCTGATGCGCGGCAGGTTGCCCCCCGAGAAGCGTAGCGCCGCAAAAGCCGCCGGGCGCTGTGGCGCGAAGGCCGCCAGCGCACCGAATCGCGCCTGCACGGCCGCTGCATCGGCGCACTCGAGTGCGAAGCCGTCTACCCATTCGCCCAGGCGGGCATAGGCGGCCTGAGCCGCCTGCGGATTGGCGTCGCTCACCAGCATGCCGGCGATGCCTTGTACGCCATTGGCATGGCCCATCCACTCGGGACGCCACACCAGTTCCGGCGTGAAGTGATGGCAGGCGTAGACACGGCCCGCTGCAAACTGGCCGGGAATCAGGCGCACCGTGGAAAAGCGGGCATCAGTGGCAACCCCGTCCAGCAGCACCGGCCGCGAGAAGTGTTGCACCGGCTGTACCGCCAGGCCCAGGGCCTGCCAGGCATCGTGGCAGGCCGGCACGTCGGCCACCGCATAGACCAGGCCGTCCAGACCCAGCGGGCTGTCCAGGATTTCCTGACGCACCTTGTCGCTGTCGCGGGGCTGGCCGATCAGTTCCAGGTAACCACCGGGGAACATCACCAGGTGGTTGACCGACCCCAGCGTGTGATGACCACGCGGGGTGATCGTGAAGCCCAGGCCCTGCAACTGGGCATGGGCCGCGTCGATGTCGTAATGGGTGTTGAGAACGAGGTGATCCAGCCGTGCGGGAATATTTTGCGCAGGCGGGAGCGTTTTGGACGGACCTTGGGTCATAGAAGCCAATCAACAAAAATGAAGCTGCCAGGATGCGGCAGGCGGCCATTTTACGTTCAGCCGCTTAGCCTGTCATGGCGGGGGATTTGTCCGAGAAAGTGGCCGTGATGCCAGGCTTTCCGCTAAGCTTGCCAACAAGCTCTACCATGGCGACACAAGCGGGCTGCCGCAGACAGCGCAAACAGACACGTAAGACGAGGAAGGGCGTTAACTTGGATCAGCAACCGGCAATGGAGGGGAGCAGCCCCCTCAGCAGCGCCTATCGTCACGCCTTGCTGGAGGCTATCGATGATGGCTTTTGCATCATCGAGTTCATTGATGGGCCGCATGGCCCCTTGAGTGACTATGTGCACATCGAGGCCAATTCGGGCTATTACCGCCACACCGGCATCGAGGGCATCGTCGGCAAGCGCCTGCGCGAAATCGAACCGGAGAACCCCCAGGTCTGGCTGGATGTGTATGGGCAGGTCCTGTTGACGGGGCAGCCGTTGCGCTTCGAGCAGGAATTCCAGGCGGTCGGGCGCCATATCGAGGTCTCGGCCACCCGCGTGGGTCCGGTGGAGATGCGCCAGGTCTCGGTACTGTTTCGCGACATCACGGCACGCCGCCGCACCGAGGCCGCGCTGCGCGAAAACGTCCAGCGCGTGCAGCTGGCGATGGAGGCCGGTGCCATCATCGGTACCTGGATCTGGGATATCCCTTCCGACCGCCTGAACGTCGACGAGGGCTTTGCCGTGGCTTTCGGTCTGGAGCCTGGTCGCGACCTCTCCCGGCTATGTATCGCCGATGTGATGGAAGCGGTCCATCCCGACGACCGCGACCTGCTCTCGGCGCGCATCCGCGAAACCCTGGCCCGGGGTGGCACCTACGCTCACCAGTACCGCACGCGCCGGCGCGATGGCCGCTATTACTGGCTGGAAGCCAACGGCCGCGTGGAGCTGACCCCGGATGGCGTGCCCAGCACCTTCCCGGGCGTGTTGATCGATATCGAGGGGCGACGTGCCGTCGAGGCCGAGCGTGATCGCGCACTGGCGGCCTTGCGCTCCCTCAACGAGACCCTGGAACAGCGTGTGCAGGAGCGTACCGCCGCCTTGGTCGATGCCGAAGAGGCCTTGCGCCAGGCGCAGAAGATGGAGGCGGTCGGGCAACTGACCGGCGGCCTGGCGCACGACTTCAACAATATCCTGGCCGGTATCAGCGGTAGCCTGGAACTGATGAAGGTGCGCATGGCCCAGGGCCGCATCAGCGATATCGAACGTCATCTCAATGGCGCCCAGTCCGCCGTCAAGCGTGCCGCCGCGCTGACCCAGCGCCTGCTGGCATTTTCACGACGCCAGACTCTGGACCCGAAGCCTGCCGACCTGAACCGCATCGTGGCCGACATGCACGAACTGATCGGCCGCAGCGTCGGCCCGGCCATCACCGTGGAAACCATCGCCGCCGGCGGCCTCTGGCACACCTTCGTCGACATCGGGCAGCTGGAAAACGCCTTGCTCAACCTCTGCATCAATGCCCGGGATGCCATGCCGCATGGGGGGCGCCTCACCATCGAGACCGCCAATCGCTGGCTGGACGACATGGCGGCCATGCAGCGTGGCGTGCCACCCGGCCAATATGTCTCGCTCTGCGTGAGCGATACCGGTACCGGCATGTCGCCCGACGTGGTGGCACGCGCCTTCGATCCCTTCTTCACCACCAAACCCACGGGGCAGGGAACCGGGCTCGGCCTGTCGATGGTGTACGGCTTTGCCGGCCAGTCGGGCGGCGCGGTGCGCATCTATTCCGAACTGGGCCAGGGTGCCACCATTTGCATCTACCTGCCACGCCACCTGGGCGATGCGGGCGAGGACGACCTGGTCATGCCGGAAGAAGCCAGTGCCGCGGCGGCACCGGGCAGCAAGACCATTCTGGTGGTGGACGATGAACCGCTGGTGCGCTTGGTAACGGTCGAGGTCCTGTCGGACCTGGGCTATAGCGTACTCGAAGCCGAGGACGGGCCGATGGCACTGAAGCTGCTCAATGCCTACCCGGAGCTGGATCTGCTCATCACCGACGTTGGCCTGCCCAATGGCATGAACGGCCGTCAGCTGGCTGACGCCATCCGCGCCCCGCGCCCCGATCTACCGGTACTGTTCGTGACCGGTTATGCCGAAAATGCGGTGCTCAATCACGGCCACCTGGAAAGGGGCATGCAGGTACTGACCAAACCGTTTGCGGCAGAGGTGCTGGCGCGGCGGGTGCGGGAGTTGGTGGGGGATGAGCGCGATACGGCGACCTGACGGGTGAGGCCTGCGCTTGTGCCGCAGAAAAACGTGGGCTTGCTGTGCCGATGACATGGTATGCACGTTGTGCAAAATCACGGTGTCGGTAACCAGCTGCTTATATTTAGAACTCATTTCATAAATAGGCGCGAGTGCGAGCGAGTCCCGTTTGGGATGAAGTGCAAGGCGCGAATTTGGGTCAAGACTGGGCGTCTTGACCCAAATTCGTAACGCAGCAATTCGCCCAAACGGGCCGCTCCCTGCGGGTTCTGCCCAGAAAGCATCTCACGACTATTTATGAAATGAGTTCTAATAACTTTGCGCTGCTCATGCCCGATGTTTCAGGCGATGACACCGTCGCCGCCGAAGAATACAAGCGATTTTTTTTCGGCTCGCCGTACCGCAGAAGAGACGATCCACATAATGGTTTGTCATCAGCAAGGCAATCTCTTTCTCAGGCAAACTTTTCCTATTGGAAAAATGTTTGGATGGCCGCTTGATCCACATCGAGTTGAGACAGATGCATAAACTCCTGCACGTACTTAAAACATATTCCACTACGTAATGGTAGAGGCAGACTGTCGAGCATGATGATGGTTTGCACGATATGGTCATTAATTAAGTACCGCTCCTCAGCAGTAAGCGTTCCGCGACCAATCGAAAGATTGTAAATTCCCCCCAGGTTAAGCCGGTATTGAGGGACAGGCATTTTGATGCCCAGGTTGGCATATACGACTGGATCTACGAATTCCGCATGGCGTTCAATCAAGTGCTCTGGCTTATCGTCCAACAAGTATTCTTGAGTCCCCACCGCATGGAATGCGCTCTTTTTCCTTGCGCGTTCTTCCCACGACAAACCGAGTGAATCATCCATCGTTCGGATCCATCTTCCATTTGCAAGACCTGCCTGGAAATTGTTTCCGGAGTCCAGGGATGCATCCCTCTGGAAAGCGAAAAGACCGTGTCCATGTCGCTATGGGACAGTGATGCCGGTATACCGAGCGAATGTGAGACGCGTCGCATATCTCCCATGGCGCTCTGTGTAGCCGCCGCTTTTATCGCGCTGGCTGATTGTCTGACAGGCTGACCGGGCAAGTCATCTTCTTTATTCTTGACGATGGAAGCAACATGGGGGCAGCGGACTGGTGAGGTTCCTGCTGCTGCTCCTATTTAGGGACAACGCCACCCAGGACTGGATCATGGCCCAACTCCCGTTTGCGGGTTAGTGCAAGCGTTTGGCGACATCAAATCCGAATGTCGTCGCAAATGCCTTGAGCCGTTGGCGACGGCGCAGCACCATCAGCCATCCAAATCCTGATCGCTCGCCATGTCCCTCACTTTTCCAGTGAGCCTGCATCTGGGCGCTGCCATTAGTGCCGTATTGATCGGCCCGTTCGCCCTCTGGACCCGTCTGGGCCGAACGGTACGGCCGCGTTGGCATCGCGCCTTCGGCTATGCCTGGCTGACCTGCATGATCATCACCGTGCTGTCAGCGCTCTTCATCCATTCGCATGAATTGCCCAATGTCGGCGGTTTTTCGCCGCTGCATCTGCTGGTGCCGTTGACGGGTTTCGCTCTCTATCGCGCCATCACTGCGGCGCTGCGCGGAGATATCATCCAGCATCGCCGGACCATGCAGGGCACGTATATCAGCGCCTGTCTGGTGGCGGGCCTCTTCACGCTGCTACCCTCACGCTATCTGGGGCAACTGGTCTGGGGGCAATGGCTGGGGTGGGGATGACCGGTTCGGCGCGCCTACAGCGCTGCGCCAAAGAATGAACCGATGGCCGCAGTGCTGGCCATGGCCAGCGAGCTCCACAGACTGACCCGTAATGCCCCCTTCCAGAGATTGGCGCCTCCGGTCCTGGCCGCTACCGCGCCCAGCACCGCCAGTGACAGCAGCGCAGTGATCACGATCGCCTCCAGCAGCGCGCCCGTGGGGGCCAGCCATACCACGGCCAGCGGCAGGGCCGCGCCCACCGCGAAGCTCAGCGCCGAGACCAGTGCCGCCTGCACCGGGCGCGCCGTGGTGGTCTCGGAAATACCCAGCTCTTCGCGGGCATGGGCATCCAGTGCGTCATGGGCCATCAGTTGGGTCGCGACCTGGTGTGCCGTTTGCTGGTTCAGGCCGCGCCGTATGTAGATCGCCATCAGTTCGCGATGCTCGCCTTCGGGATCGGCGACCAGTTCTTCCTGCTCCTGGCGCAGGGCGGCCTTTTCGCTGTCGGCCTGGGAATGGACGGAGACATACTCGCCGGTTGCCATCGACATGGCTCCGGCGACCAGTCCAGCCACACCGGTCAGCAGCACATTGTCGTGGCTGGCGTTGGCAGCGACCACGCCCACCAGCAGGCTGGCGGTGGAGACGATGCCGTCGTTGGCGCCCAGGACGGCAGCGCGTAGCCAGGAGATGGCATCGACCTTGTGATGTTCGAGATGGAATTTGGGCATGGCAATGCGGCTGGGGAGATGTAGGAATGGCGCAGATTCTAGGGGGCGTCTGGAGATAAGGCCACGACAATTAGCGAAAATGAGGGCAATTCGCATTTGTTGGCAGTGGTGTGAAGAATCTGACCAGGCCTGGCCACGGATCGAACTTCACGCAGTCCGCCCGGTGTGACAGCCGGGCCACAGTGGCGGGTGGCCGCCCGCGCTTTTGCCTTGGATGCTGGCGTCCGCGACTCAGCCTGTTCGCCCGTCGCCGGACCGGCGTTCCAGCCATCGGAACAATCCCATGCCCGCCACCAGTGCGACCACGAAGACCGCTCCCTTCATTTTTCCTTCACCCAGCAAGACCAGAGCCGGTCCCGGGCAGATGCCTGCGATGGCCCAGCCGATGCCGAATAACAGGCTGCCCAGGATGAGGCGGCGATCGATACGGGTGCTGCGCGGCAGCTGCATGGTTTGCCCCAGCAGGGACGACTTCATCTGTCGGGCGCGGGCGAAAGCGATGACGCCCACGCCGATGGCTCCGCCCATCACGAAGGCCAGTGAAGGGTCCCAAAGACCGGCCAGGTCCAGGAAGCCGAGTACTTTGGCGGGATCAGCCATGCCCGAGACAATCAATCCCAGGCCGAACAACAGGCCGGCCAGCAGTGCAGCAAATGTGAGTCTGGTATTCATGGTCGCTCCGGTCGGTGCTTCATTCAGAATCCCGCTACGTGGCGCAGCAGATAGACGCTCGCGAAGCCGGCGGCCATGAAGCTCGCAGTGGCCACTGCCGAACGCGGCGAAAAGCGGGACAAGCCACACACGCCATGCCCGCTGGTACAGCCGGCGCCATAGCGCGTACCCACGCCCACCAGCAAGCCGGCCAGCACGATCTGCGGGTAGCCGGCATCGATGTGTACCGGAGGAAGGGGAGTGACGGCGCCATAGAGCAGCGGCGCCAGCAACAATCCCAGCACGAACGAGAAGCGCCAACCGGTTTCCCCGGAGCGGGGTTCCAGCAGACCTGCCACGATGCCGCTAATGCCGGCAATGCGGCCATTGAACAGTATCAGGAGCGCGGCCGCCGCCCCGATCAGCATGCCTCCCGCCAGCGACCAGCCAGGGGTAAAGCTGTCCCACGCAATGTGCATGTTCATTCCTTCGGGCAGTAGAGTTGATACATCAGTTCGAGCATCTTCAGCAGCCGCTCATCAGCGACACGGTAGTAGACACGCTTGCCATCGCGTCGGGTGGTGACCACGCCTTCATTGCGTAATACGCCTAGTTGTTGCGACAGGGTGGGCTGGCGGATGTCGAGCGTTTCCTCCAGCTCGCTGACGCACATTTCTTCCTGTGACAGCTGGCACAGGAGCAACAGGCGGTCTTCATTGGCCAGCGCCTTCAGCGCTGTCACCGCCTCGCCTGCGGCATGGCGCATCTGTTCGGCCTGTAACGGCGGGGCAGGATTCATGGGATTTCAATATTCAATTAAATATTATATTAAAACATATAATAAATGATAGGCGCCGGTGGCGCAAGAAATCGGCGGATGCAGGAGGAAGGGGGAGAAAACCTGCTCGAACGTCTGGCAATGCGCTGGCCGCCCCAGGGCGGTGGTGCGCGCACTTCAGGAGGAGGCGTGCAACAAGTCAATCAGATGCCGGCTGGCCTGCTTGGCCGCGGCCATGGCTTCCTCGGCAAATGCGAACGGGGCGTCCTGGCCGCATGACTTGAGTTCGCCGTTGATGTACAGATCCCAGGTCCAGCCACCGGCACCAGCCCGACCATTCGCGCCCGTGGCGCCACCGTCGGGAATGCCCGGACATTTGAGCTCAATCCGGACCAGCTCGTTGCGATACCTGAAAAGTGCCTTCCTCATCCTTGCCCGCCGCGTTTTTTATTGTGAAACAGGCGGCTTTAACGAAGCGCGTCCTGATCTGCTGAAGTGTACGCTATTACCCGATTGACAATAGGGGTATCGGCGTGAATGCATAAAATGCAATCATTTGCATTGCATCAATAGAACTCATCTATTGTTTTTTCGCGCCGATTGCCCCTTCAAACAGGTACGACGCTGTTCAGGCTGTGGGCGGGCTTGCGCTGAGCAACTTGTCCAGCAGTTCGTCGTGATGGTGATGGGGCGTGGTGATGGCATAGAAGCTTTCCACCAGTTCGCTGGTCTGGCCGGCCACCACCAGGGCGCCATTGCGCAGTTCATCCTGTACCACCACCTCGGGAAGGACCGTCAGCCAGCCGCTGTCGCGGGCGATCAGGCGCAGCATGGCCATGTCGTCGACCTCGGCGCGCATGCGCGGCCGTACATCGTTGGAAATGCAGAGGGCATCGAATTGCATGCGCAAGGCGTGACGCGGGCCGGGCAGGGCCATGTCCACCCCTTCCAGGTCGTGCGGGATACGCAGGCTGCGGCTTTCCCAGCGGTGTGCGGGGCCGACCACCGATACCGCCTGGCTGCCCAGGAAACGGCAATGAAGTGGGCGATCCGGGTCCGAAGGCACTGTTTCGTTGGCCAGTACCACATCCAGCTGGTGTTGCACCAGGCGCTCCAGCAAGCCCTCCAGCAGGCCGGATTCCAGAGTGAGTGACAGTGAAGCATCGGACATCATGGGACGCAGCCAGTTTTCCTGGTAATTGCGCGAGAGCGTGGCCACGCTGCCTACCCGCAGGCGGGTGATGCCTGCTGAGCGGCCTTCCAGGCGCCCCAGCATCTCCTGGCTCAAGCCGAAGATGTTGTCGGCATAGGTGAAGACCAGTTGCCCGGTATCGGTCAGGCTCAGTCGACGTCCTTCGCGCAGGAAGAGATCTTCCTCCAGTTGTTTTTCCAGCTGACGAATCTGGGCCGACACGGCCGATTGGGAGGTATGCAGATCTTCAGCGGCACGGGTCAAATGCCCCAGCTTGGCAACGCGCCAGAAATAGCGGAGATGATGGAAATTAAGCTGTTCTAGTCGCATTGTTCTTATTTATCGATTGATACGTTCATATAAATGTAATTTACAGAACGATCTTTGACAAGCATCATCCGCCCATCGCAATGCATGAGGCTTCTTGTCATGACCATCATTTCTGTCCTTTCCTACACATCCTGGGTGCCGCCCGGCTTGATGCTCGTCACGGCGATGCTGGCTGCCTGCTCCGCGCGGGCAGCGCCACGTCTTTGGCGTTTCTACCAGGCCATGTCCGGCCTGGCGCTGTTGCTCGCGCTGGGGACGCTGGTCCTGGGCCGCCATGGTGCTCCCTGGCCCGGGGTGTTAGGCCTGTCCACCCTCGGGCTGGTGCTGGCGGTGCTGGTACAAGGCCTGGGGACGGTGATCGGCAGCTTTTCGGCGCGCTACCTGCAGGGGGAGGGCGCTCAGCGACAGTACATCGCGGCCCTGTCGGTGGTGCTGATGGCCGTGCACCTGCTGCTGCTGGCCGACCACTGGCTGGTGCTCATCGGCGCCTGGGCGCTGGTGGGGCTGGCGCTGGAAAAGCTGCTGTGCTTCTACCCGGAGCGTCCCTTTGCCCGCCTGGCGGCGTACAAGAAGCGCATCGCCGACCGCCTGGCCGACCTGCTGCTGCTGGCAGCGGCCGCACTGGCATGGTCGGTGGTGGGCAGCGCTTCATTCCCGGCCTTGTGGGCGCACCTGGCGCAACATGGCATGTCCGCGGGCCTGCAGGTGAGCGCACTCTGCCTGGTACTGGCGGTGATCCTGCGTACCGCCTTGCTGCCGGTGCATGGCTGGCTGATCCAGGTGATGGAGGCCCCCACGCCGGTCTCGGCCCTGCTGCATGCGGGCGTGGTCAACCTGGGCGGCTTCGTGCTGGTGCGCTTTGCGCCGCTGCTGGAGCAGGCCGTGGTGGCCCGCAGCGTGCTGCTGGTGATCAGTGGCGGGACGGTGCTGCTGGCCGGGCTGGTCATGCTCACGCGCATCAGCATCAAGGTGAAGCTGGCGTGGTCCACGGTGGCGCAGATGGGTTTCATGCTGCTGGAATGCGCTGCCGGCCTGTACATGTTCGCGGCCTTGCACCTGATCGGTCATTCACTGTACAAGGCGCATGCCTTCCTGTGCGCCTCTTCGGTGGTGCGCGACACCCGTCTGCAGGCCCTGCATGCGCCAGCCTTGCCGTCCACCGCAAGCGTGATCGCGGCCCCGCTGTGGAGTGCAGCGCTGGTACTGGCCATGCAGGGTGCCAGTGCCCATGTGGCCTGGCCTTGGTGGTGGAGCGGAGTGCTGGCGCTGGCCTGGGCGCCCTTGCTGTGGCTGCCGCAGCAGCCTGAGGTGTCGCGCCTGCGTAGCTTTGGCCTGGGGCTGGGTGGCGCTGCCGGTCTGACGCTGGCCGCCCTGGCGGCGCACCGGCTACCGCTGCAGATCACCGATTTCCCCCGTACCGGCTACGGTGTGCTGGCGCTGCTGACCATGCTGGCGCTGTATGTCTGCATGGGCTTGCTGCAGCTTCGCCCGCAGGTCATGGCTGCATGGCGCCGCCGTAGTTACGCCGGCTTCTATCTGGATGAAGCCTATACCCGCCTGGCCTTGACCCTGTGGCCATCCGACTGGGCGCCCGAGGCACGCCGGGCCGCTGCCCATCAACGAACAGATCAGAGCACAAATCAGACCGCGCCCAGCTTGCTGAGCGATGCCCAGCACTGACCCGGACCACAAGGAGATCACCCATGAATGCCTTCCTTCAGAATGCACAGGCAGCGCTGGCCAGCGCGCAGGCGCAGGCCTGGAACGACCAACACGACCGTTTGCTGGAGCAGGCCTGCCAGGACGCCTGCGGTGCCATTGCCCCGGCCTGGCCACTGGATCGCGCCATCGCCGTCAACCCCCACTGGACCCGCGTGGGCTTGCCGCTGCGCCAGGTCGCTGCGCGCATGTTGCTGCTGGGCGGCATCCAGGTCTTTCCGCCGCAGGAACAACTGCGCCAGGCCTGGGATCAGGGGCGCGTCACCCGCGATGACCTGCGCTACGCGCTGCAACAGTCGCAGGAAGCGGCCGACCGTGGCATCGACGAGGCCCAATGCCTGGCGATGCTGGCCTCGCCCACCCAGGTGCAGCGGCTGCCCTTGCTGATCGACGTCCTGGACAACGATCCGCAGCGCCATACCCGGCTGTCCTGGCGGCAGGCCATCACGCACCAGGTCAGCCAGACCTGCGCCGCCTATTTCGACCGTCACCAGGCCGACTGGCAACCCCAGCGCGGCATGGGCCTGTACGCCTTCTGGCGCGAGACGCTGGCGCATGACCACGGTATCGGCCTGCTGATGGGCCTGCCACACATCGCCGATGGTATCCGCGCCTTGCCGTCCAGCGCCCGCGAGGCCGAGCGCTGGGTCATGCAACACCTCGGGCTGCCCAGCGAAGTCTGGGCCGATTATCTGGAGGCGGTGCTGCTGACGGTCAATGGCTGGGCCTCCTGGTGCGCCTACCTGGGCTGGCAAGCGCGCCTGGAAGAGGGCAATGACGATCACCTGCGCGAACTGCTGGCCATCCGCATGGCCTGGGGCGCCTTGCTGCTGGAGTGCAAGGACGATGCCGCCGCCGGTCACGCTTTCCACACCGTCCAGCAGGCCTGGGCGCGTTCGCCGGAACGGTTGCAACAGGCGCAGCACGATCTGCTGGTGGACGAACTCTGGCAGGTGGCGCTGGAGGCCGGCTACCAGCGCCGCCTGGCGCAACAGCTGCAGCGCCAGGGTGAACCCGCCGCGAGCGCTGCGCCCACCATCGAGGTGCAGGCTGCCTTCTGCATCGACGTGCGCAGCGAGCCCTTGCGCCGCGCCCTGGAAAGCGTGCATCCGGGCATGCAGACCCTGGGTTTTGCCGGATTCTTCGGTCTGCCGGTGGCCTATACCCCGCTGGCCAGCCAGGCCAGCCGCCCGCAATTACCGGGCCTGCTGGCACCGGCCTACCAGGTGCGCGATGCCATCCAGCCGGCCGGCGCAGCCCAGGCCAGCAGCGTGCTGACCGACGCCGTGGGTCGCAGCCGACGCCAGACACTGTCCACCAAGGAGCAATGGCAGGGCAATACCCGCTGGCCGGGTTCGGCGTTTTCCTTTGTCGAGATGGCGGGCGTGACGGCACTGGGGGGCTTGTGGAAGTGGTTGCGCCCCGGGCAGGCCCAACGCGCGCGGGACGACCTGCACGGCTTGCCGAGCCGTTACCGCCAGCTCTGCCGTCCGCAACTGAACGCCATCGCGCTCCCCGACAAGATCGCCCTGGCCGCCCGCGTGCTGCACGCCATGGGACTGGACCGACAGATCGCGCCGCTGGTCCTGCTGGTGGGCCATGGCAGCCAGTCGGCCAACAATGCGCATGCGGCCGCCCTGGATTGCGGCGCCTGCTGCGGCCAGACCGGCGAGGTCAATGCCCGTACGCTGGCACAACTGCTCAACGAGACCGAGGTACGGCGCGGCCTGCTGGAGCAGGGGATCCTCATTCCCGAGGACAGTCGCTTCCTGGCCGTCCTGCACAACACCACCACCGACGAGGTAGAAGCCTTCGATCTGGACCTCTTGCCGACGACCGCCCGCCAGCGTTGGGATATCCTGCAACCGACCCTGGCCGAGGCCGGCGACCGGGTGCGCCGTGAACGCGCCGGCCGGCTTGGCCTGCAGGACAGGCTGACGCCACCGGCCCTGTTGAAGGCATTGCGCCGGCGCGCCAATGACGGTGCCGAGACCCGCCCGGAATGGGGGCTCACCGGCAATGCCGCCTTCCTGATTGCGCCCCGCGCGCGCACCCGTGGGCTGGATCTGGGCGGACGTTGCTTCCTGCACGATTACGACGCCAGTCAGGACGCCGACGGCAGCGTGCTGGAACTGCTGATGACCGCACCCATGCTGGTGACGCACTGGATCAACTGGCAGTACCACGCCTCCACCAGCGACCCGATGCGGCTGGGCAGCGGCAACAAGCTGCTGCACAACGTGGTGGGCGGGACCATCGGCGTCTTCGAAGGCAATGGCGGTGATCTGCGCATCGGGCTGGCGCGGCAGTCGCTGCATGACGGCCAGCAGTGGGTGCATGAGCCCTTGCGGCTGACGGTGGTGGTGGACGCGCCGCAGGCGGCCATCGACGACATCGTCGCCCGCCATGCCATCGTGCGGCAGTTGCTGGCGCATGGATGGCTGCACCTATGGCGCTTTGCCGGGGCAGGGTTCGCACAATGGAAGCAGGGCGGCTGGCAAACACTGGCCTTGTGAAAGCAGCGGCGGGAGGGTGATTTGAGGTAGCATGATCGCCGTTTTGCCTACCCTGATCGCCGGAGAATCCATGAAATCCAACCCGCCCGCCGTCGGCCCCTTGTCCGGACCTGGCCTCTCGCCCGGCTCGTGCCGTTCGCGCCGGGCGAGCGCCCCGCAACGGCGGGGCTCCCCACGGCGCTACCTCGCCTTGCTGTGGGCGGGGCTGGGCCTGACACTATCGGGCTGCGCCACCGAAGCCTATCGCGCCACCGAGAGCCAGTGCGCACCGGCGGCCTATGCGCAATACCCGGTGATCAGCCAGACCCGCATGGAAATGCGCACCCGCCCCATCCAGGTGCCGACCGGGCAGACCCGCTGCAGCTCGGTCACCAACGGCAACCGTACCGACACCGTCTGCCAGGACATCACCCGCACCGAGTACCAGCAATACCCGGTCTACGTCACGGTCGACATCAACGAATACGGCCGCAACCAGGTCATCGCCGCCTGTGCCCGCAGCCAGTGCCTGCGCACGCACGGCAATCCGGACTGCGAGTAAGGCGGCGGACCGCGCCGATCAGACCGCGTCCAGCGGAATCTTCAGGTAGCGCAGGCCGTTGTCTTCGGGCGGCGGTAACTGACCGGCGCGCATATTGACTTGCACAGAAGGCAGCAGCAATACCGGCATGCCCAGGGTGGCATCGCGGGCGCTGCGCATGGTGACGAATTCTTCTTCACTGATACCGTCGCGCACATGAATGTTGTTCTGGCGCTCCTCGGCCACGGTGGTCTCGAATTGCAGGGCTCGGCCATCGGGCTGGTAGTCGTGGCACAGATAGATCCGGGTGTGCGCCGGCAGGCTCAATACTTCGTGGATGGAGTGGAACAGGGTGCGCGCATTGCCGCCCGGGAAGTCGCAGCGGGCGGTACCGTAATCGGGCATGAAGAGGGTGTCGCCGACGAAGGCGGCGATCTCGCCGGCTTCTTCCACGACATAGGTGATGCAGGCCGGCGTATGGCCTGGCGTATGCATCACCCGGGCATGAAGTTCGCCGATCTGGAACTGTTCGCCATCGGTAAAGAGGTGATCGAACTGGCTGCCATCCTGGGCAAACTCACTGCCCGCATTGAACAACTTGCCAAATACGCCCTGCACCTGGCGGATATGCTCGCCGATGGCGATGCGCCCGCCCAGTCTGCGTTTGAGATAGGGTGCCGCCGACAGGTGGTCGGCGTGGGCATGGGTTTCCAGGATCCACTGGACCGAGGCGCCGAGTTCCTCCACGCGCCGGATCAGCAGGTCGGCGCTGGCCGTCGATGTGTGGCCGGACTTGGGATCGTAGTCCAGTACGCTGTCAAGCAGCGCGCATTGTCCGCTGGAGCGATCCAGCACGATGTAGCTGACGGTACTGGTAGCAGGATCGAAATGCCCTTCGATATGCAGCTTGTTCATGTGGATTCCTTCCATGTTGGTGGTTACTCTCTATCAAGATGCATGCCAGACGATGTTTTCTAAAGGCGTCAGTTTGCCACTGTGGGCATGCTTGCGGCAGCGTATTGCCTGAAAACGCTGGCGTTAACTGTCGGGCGCGTCGACTGCGGGTGGAGGCAAAGGCTTGGCCGGCAGCAGGCGCTCCAGCATGTCGCGATGATAGGGGTCGTGCGAATCCACATAGCGCGAGGCGGAGCCGATGTTCTTCCATCCCACGTATTCCATCAGCGCGCGCATGTCCCATCCGTTGGCGCTGGCCCAGCTGGCAAAGCCACGGCGCAGGGAGTGCGCGCTGTACAGATGCACATCGGCGATACCGGCCGCGCCCAGGATGCGCCGCAACAAGGGAATGATGCTGGCGGCATGGATGGCGTCCTCGCTGATGCGCCCCCAGCGATCGATGCCGCGCAATACCGGACCGCTGCGCACGCCGCTCACCGCCAGCCAGTCAAGATAGGCCGCCACCGGGCAAAGCCGCGACAGCGCCGGCGTCAGATAGGTGCTGCCCTTGAGACTGCGGTCGGTCTTGGTGCGCGGCAGCTGGATGCGCATGCCCTGGCCGGCCACCGCCTCGATGCGCTCCACTTCCAGGCGTGCCAGTTCATCACTTCGAAACCCTCGCCAAAAGCCGATCAGTAACAAGGCCTTGTCGCGCGCATGCCGTAGCAGATCGGCAGAGCGGCCCTGCTGGCGAGCCAGGTCCTGTTGCTGCTCCAGCCAGCCCACGGCCTGCTCCAGCGCATCCAGTTGCAGCGGGCGGGCACGCTTTTCCTGGGCCGGATGCAATTCCTGGATGCCGCGCAGCATCTTGCGCACCACCGGTGCCTTGGTCGGGTCCGGAAAACCTTGATCGAGGTGCCATTGACCGAGTGCAGAGACCCGCTGCTTGAGCGTGTTATGCGCCAGCACGCCGGCATAGCGGGCCAGGTAACGAAGAACGCCGTCCGCCGTGGCCGGCAGGAAGCCACCCCATTCCTCTTCGAAGTGCTTCACGGCGGAACGATAGCTGCGACGTGTGTTCTCGCGGGTGGCAGCGTGCAGGTAATCGTCAATGGCAATCATGGCGAGTCGCGCGCATCAGGCGCAAAAAGGAGAAGAGCAGGGCTGAAAAACAGCATTTTAGCCGATGGGAACAGATAATGAGCTAATATCCAATCTTAGTATTTAGATTAAATTTTATTATTTTCCTTCATTCGTATTACGTAATTACGTATTATGTAATACATCATTAAATAACAGGATGCGATCATGGCCCGTACCGGCTTGTACAAATCGGAAGTGAAGAAAGCCCGCGATAGCCTGTTGGCGTTGGGCCGGCATCCCTCCGTAGATGCGGTGCGGGTGGAGCTGGGCAATACCGGGTCCAAGACCACCATCCATAAATACCTGAAGGAATTGGAAGAAGAGGAGGGTGTCGGGCAACAGCCCCGCAGCATCAGCGCCGCCCTACAGGAGATGGTGGAGCGCCTGGCGTCCCAGTTGCAGGCCGAAGCTGATGACCGGGTGAATGCCGCCAGGGAAGAGGTGAGGACGGTCACAGCCCGGATGGAGCAGGCCCTGGCAGAAGCCAGCGCGGCCAATGCGGATTTGTCGACCCGGCTGGAGCTGGCCGGAAAAGCCCTGATCGCCGCCCGCGCCGCCCATGAAAGCAGCCGGGAGGAATGCCAGCAACAGGCCGTTGCCCTGCGTGCACTGGAGGTGCGCACCACCGCCTTGCAGGAACGCCTGCAGGAAAACGAGCAGCATCGGCTCTCCCTCGAAGACAAGCACCAGCACGCCCGCGCTGCCCTGGACCACTACCGCAGCGCCGCCAAGGAACAGCGCGAGCAGGATCAGCGGCAGCATGAGCAGCAACTCCAGACGGTACAGGCCGAACTGCGTCAACTGCGCCAGGAGCTCATCGTCAAGCAGACGGAAATCACCCGCGTCAACCAGGAAGGGGTGCGCCTGGTGGCCGACCTATCGCATGCGCGGCAAGCCCTGGTGGAGCAACAGGCACTGGCGGATCGGCGCGAGCAGCGGCTTGAAACGCTGCAGCAGGTGGCGGCCGGCAAGCAGGTGCTGGAGGCGCAACTGGCCGACAGGAATGACACGCTGGCAAGCTTGCAGGCCAGTCAGGCACAAGCCGAGGAAGCCCTGACCAGCGCCCGCAAGCAGTTGCAGGACACCGAAATAGAACTGGCGGCCGCCCGCGCCAGGCTGGAAACCCATGAAGCGCTTACGCTTGCATGGCACCAACAGAGAACTCAGGAAGGAGAGGGCGAGCAGCAGGCGCTCTCTTCGGGGCCAGAAGATGCCGGCTTGGAGCGGTGACTGGTAGAAAGGCTGACCTGCAATGAAAGCATGGATGCCCAAAGATCAGTAAAGCGACTTAATGATCAGACCGACGGACACTACCATGCACACTATCGAAAAGACCAGTTTCAGATGAGCGGGATGCCAGCGCATAGAAAGTTTCCCTCCAAGCAACATTCCTGCGATCGCCCCGGCGGAAAATGGCAGGCCAATATTCAGATCGAAGTGACCATTGACCATGCTGGTGCCGACGCTGACCAGCGAAATCAACGCGATGACCGCTAGCGATGTCGAGACAACCGACTGCATGGCGAGGTCGGTCACGCGCTGCAGGACCGGCACGATGACGAACCCGCCACCCACCCCGAGCAGGCCCGAGAGCACACCCGCCATGCCACCCATGACGGCCAGACGACTGGCACAACGAGGGGTCCAGAGGAAGCGCCCGCTCTTGTCACGCAGGCAGGGGCAGTCATCCGATACGGTGACGGCATTTGTCTTGCTGCGCCGCGCATCCCGCATACCCTTGACGGCGACCCACACCATGACAATGGCGAACAGCAGCGTCAGGTAGCGCGTATCGAGCTGATGGGCCAGCCACGTTCCCAGCGGCGTGAGGGCGATGCCGACTGCGGCGACCAGCAAGGCGGCCCGATAGCGCACGATGCCAGCCCGCAAACCGATCACCGCCCCCATGGCCGAAGCCATGCCCACCGCCAGCAAGCCAATGGGGCCGGCCTGCGGCACGCTCAGATGCAGGCCGAACACCAGCAACGGAATGGCCAGGATACCGCCACCGGCACCGGTGAGGCCCATGATGCAGCCCACCAAGGCACCCAGCAATAGACTCATGCTCATGCCCGCCTCCGTCAACCGACCATCTCGGGTTGCGCCAGCCACTCGTGACCCTTGAGCATGCCTTCCCAGTACAGCGGCGGCAGAATGCGCTCCTTGAGCAACCAGGCCAGGCGCGATGGACGCGTGCCATCCAGCATCCACGCCGGGAAACTGGGCGCCAGCTTGCCGCCATAGTTGAATTCGGCCAGAACGATCTTGCCGCGCTCTACGGTCAAGGGGCAGGAGCCATAGCCGTTGTAGCGGGCCTGAACGGATTGCCGGCCCAGGTTGTGGAGCACGTTGTGGGCGACCACTGGCGCCTGTTTGCGGGCCGCGGCGGCAGTCTTGGCGTTGGGCGAGTTGGCCGCATCGCCCAGCCCGAAGATGTTGGCAAAGCGCTTGTGCTGCAAGGTCGACTGATCAACATCGATCCATCCAGCCGGATCGGCCAGAGGGCTGCTGCGGATGAAGTCCGGCGCCGTCTGCGGCGGTACCACGTGGATCATGTCAAAGGGCACTTCCACTTTCTGCGAACTGCCATCGGGGGAGCTGACCGCAAAGGTGGCGATCTTGCGTCCACCATCGATGGCGGTAAGGGTCTGTCCGAAATTGAGATCGATGCCATAGGCCTGCACATACTCCATCAAGGCTGGCACGTATTCGGCCACGCCAAAGAGCACGGCGCCTGCGGAACGGAACTGCACGTTCGATTTCTTCAGCACACCGGCGTGTCGCCACGCATCACAAGACAGATACATGGCCTTTTGTGGGGCGCCGGCGCATTTGATGGGCATGGGTGGCTGGGTGAAAACCGCATCCCCTCCCTTGAAACGTTCCACCAGCTCCCAGGTGTAGGGCGCCAGATCATAACGATAATTGGACGTCACGCCATTGCGACCCAGGGTATCGGTGAGGCCTTCGATGCCGTCCCAGTTCAGTTTCAGGCCGGGACAGACCACCAGTTGCTCGTACTTCACCACGCGGCATCCTTCCAGCAGCACCGCATTGCGCTCGGGCTCGAAACCTGCCACGGCCGATTTGATCCAGCGTACCCCGCGCGGGATGAGCGATCCCATCACCCGGGCCGTCTGCGCCGACTTGAATACACCGCCGCCAACCAGGGTCCAGCCGGGCTGGTAATAGTGGACATCAGCCGGGTCGATGATGGCGATATCCAGTCCAGGCTGGCGCGCCAGCAGGCTCGACGCTACCGAGATCCCGGCAGCGCCGCCACCAACGATGACCACCTTGTGCGTCGAGTCGGCCACATCGAATGGAGTGGCATTGCTCTGGTTGATTCTGCGTACCAGCGCGCTCAGGTCGTAACCCGCCTGTTCGGCGCGGGTCAATATCTCGCCCGTGGACATGCGGCCGGCGCGCGAAAGCCCCCACAGCGTGGTACTGCGCATGCCACTGCGGCAATAGGCCAGCACGGGCTTGGGCAGATCTTCGAGGAGACGATCGAATTCGTCAGCCTGGGCATTGGCCACCTGACCAGGAATCACCGGCAGATAGCGGGCCTCGATGCCCGCAGCCTGTGCTTGTTGTTCGACCTCTCTGAAACTGGGCTGGTCGCCGGCTTCCCCGTCCGGACGATTGCAGATGATGGATTTGAAGCCGGCCGCAACGATCTCCGCCATATCGGTAGGCATGACCTGGGCCGAGACGGACAAATTGGCCGTCAGTTGCTTGATGTTCATGGAATGTCTCCTTGATTGATGTACCCCTGGCGGCGACGCCCCGGCGTCGGCCAGCAAGGGGAGGGGATCAGCGATCCCGGGCAGCGCAGCTGCTGATACCCAGCAGCGGATACAGCGGACAGAAGCGGAACAAGCCGGTTCCTATCGGGATCAGGCCCAGCCAGCCCCACCATCCCACGGTGCCGGTCGCCGCAAGGATGACCAGGACGACGCCAATGACGATTCTCAAGATGCGGTCGATACCGCCTACATTGCATTTCATGATGACTCCTCAGGGTGGGTGATCAGACTGCGTCCAGCGGGATCTTCAGATAGCGCATGCCGTTGGCCTCGGCCGGTGGCAACTGACCCGCACGCATGTTGACTTGCACCGACGGCAGCAGCAGCACCGGCATGGCGAGGGTGGCGTCACGGGCACTGCGCATGGCCACGAATTCCTCTTCGCTGATGCCATCGCGGACGTGGATGTTATTGCTACGCTCTTCAGCCACGGTGGTGACGAACTGAACCTGCCGGCCGTTGGGCTGGTAGTCGTGACACAGGTAGATACGGGTATGCGGCGGCAGGCTCAGTACCTTGTTGATCGAATGGAAGAGGGTGCGGGCGTTCCCGCCGGGGAAATCGCAGCGTGCGGTCCCGTAGTCGGGCATGAACAGGGTGTCGCCGACGAAGGCTGCGATCTGGTCACCTTCCTCCACGACATAGGTGATACAGGCAGGTGTATGGCCGGGAGTGTGCATGACACGCGCTTGCAAAGCGCCGATCTGGAAGTGTTCGCCATCGGCGAAGAGATGATCGAACTGGCTGCCATCGTGGGTAAATTCACTGCCGGCATTGAAAAGCGTTCCAAAGACGTCTTGTACCTGGCGGATGTGCTCACCGATGGCGATGCGTCCACCCAGCTTGCGCTTGAGATAAGGAGCTGCCGACAGATGGTCGGCATGGGCATGGGTTTCCAGAATCCATTGCACTGAAGCATCAAGCTCCTGCACGCGCTGAATCAAGTGATCAGCGCTGCTGGTGGAGGTGCGGCCGGATTTGGGATCGTAGTCCAGTACACTGTCTAGCAGTGCGCATTGCCGGGTGGCGCGATCCAGTACGAGATAGCTCACGGTACTGGTGGCAGGATCGAAGTGGCCTTCAATATGCAAGTTGTCCATGGTGTCGTCCTCTGATTGTCAGTTGCTTTCTCTGTATCAAAACCTGTGCCAGCTCCACCAATTTATTCAAGTCATTGATTTATAAGAAAAACCCCCTGATCGCACTGATGATCTCCGCCAATCGACTGCCAGTGACACTGCCAATTGGCAGTGTCATACTGTCACTTGGCAGCACCCGCAGCCGATACGGATGGAGTGACATCTCCAGTTCAGCGTGCTCGGTGAAGGCCATTCAGTCCTTCCCGCAAGCAGGGGGCGCTACTTGCCTGAATTTGTCTTGAAGAAAGTGAGAGATTCCATGGAGTCGCTACCCGATGTTTTGCAGTCGTTCCAGGTACAGGCGCTGATTTCCTATCTGGACCATGAGCCCACGCCGATGATCGTGATGAATACGGATTACGAGATTCTGGCTGCCAATACAGCCTACAAGCGCCAGTTCGCCACGGCAGGCAGCGTGCCCATCGGCCGCAAGTGCTACGCCATGTCCCACCATTACGAGGTTCCCTGTGACCAGGCCGGAGAGCATTGTCCTTTGCAACGCGCACTGCTTACCAAGGGACCGGATCGGGTGCTGCACATTCATCACACGCCGCGTGGACCCGAGCATGTGGATGTAGAGCTGCGGCCCATCATCGATCATCAGCATCGTGTGGTGGGATTCGTCGAGCGCTTGCAGACTGTGCGCCATGCCTCGGTGCAGGCCAGTCGTCAGGGGCTGGTTGGCAAGTCACCAGCCTTCAATCGTGCGCTGGGCGAGTTGCAACGGGTGGCGATGTCGGATCTGCCGGTATTGCTGCTTGGTGAGTCAGGCAGTGGCAAGGAACTGTTTGCGCGCGCGGTGCATGAGGCCAGTCCTCGGGTGCATGGGCCGTTCGTGGTGGTTGACTGCTCCGGATTGACCGAAACCCTGTTCGAGAGCGAGTTATTTGGATACGAAAAAGGGGCATTTACTGGCGCCCATGTCCGTAAGGCGGGTCTGGTTGAAACCGCCAAGGGTGGCACCTTGTTCCTGGACGAAATCGGCGATGTACCACTGTCGATGCAAGTGAAGCTGCTAAGGCTGATTGAATCGGGCACTTTCCGCCGCGTTGGCGCAGTGGATACGCAGCAGGCCGAATTCCGCCTCGTGGCAGCCACCCATAAGCCGCTGCAGGAGATGGTGGCCAGGGGCGATTTCCGTCAGGATCTTTACTACCGTATCAGCGCCTTCCCGATCCATTTGCCGCCATTGCGCGAGAGGCGCGATGACATAGCATTGCTGGTCGAATCATTGCTTCAGCGGGGGGCAGGAGGAGGAGGTAAGTCGCTGCAAATCTCTACGGAAGCGTTGGCGCAGCTGATGCAACACGACTGGCCTGGAAATATCCGTGAACTTCGCAACGTGATCGAGCGCGCGCGCCTGTTTGCGGATGATGGAGTGATCAAGAAAGAGCATCTGGCGTTGGATCGTTTCTATCCGCCACGAACGCCTGGGTTGGATAAGCGTGCATCTGAAGCAATTGATCTTGTACAGATAGCACGCGAATTTAAGGGCAGCCGCAAGGAGCTGGCAGCAAGCTTGGGTATGAGCGAACGTACGTTGTATAGACGTATGAAAGAGGCAGGCCCTGGTGTTGGCCAAGGTGTTTCTCAGACTGTACACGGAACCGATCGGATTTCCACAGAAGTGCCCGGCAGCGTCTAACCGTTGCATCGTTCCCCGTTTTTACCGGCCGCCATGCGGCGATTCAACAGCCTCCTAAGGCTTGATCTTCCGCTTGCGCCCGGGCTGGCGAACGCTTCCGTTCGGTTCACGACTGCCAGCCGGTGAGATATCGGCCAGTTGTACCGCAATGAAGTCCACGAATGCCCGGATCCGGTTGGACATCTGATGACGTTGGGAGTAGACGGCATAGATATCGGCATTGGGTGACTGCCAGCCAGGCAGTACGCGAACCAGTCGCCCGTCCTCCAGATAGCCCCGCACATCCCATTCCGCGCGTAGCAGGATCCCATGCCCATCCAGGGCCCATTTCACCGCGATCTCACCATCGTTGGTGGTCAGGTTGCCGCGAATCTTCACCGCTTCCGTCTTGGAAGAGGCGCCGTTTCCCGCGGTGAGCCGCCACACCCCATAGGCTTCGTCCCCTTGTCGGATTCCCACGCAGTTGTGCTTGGTGAGGTCGTGGGGCGTGACGGGCATGCCTCGTCGCGCCAGGTATTGGGGCGCGGCACACAGCAGCCTTGCGTTCGGCGCCAGACGCCTGGCCACTACCCGTGTATCAGGCGGCTCGCCGAAGCGGATGCAGACATCGAAGCTGTCGTCGGTCAGCGGCGGGGGCATCACGGATAGCTGCAGCTGCACCGCCACCTGCGGATACTCGGCGACGAATGTCGAGATCACCGGTGCCACATGGCTACGACCGAAACCCAGGGTGGCATTGACACGCAGCAAGCCCTCCGGGCGCCGCTTGGAGCTCCCCAGCAGTTCGGACAGTTCGTCGATTTCATCCAGGATGCGACGGGCGTGTTCCAGATAAAGCTCCCCCTCCGGGGTGAGGGTCATGCGGCGGGTGGTCCGGTTGACCAGCGGCACACCGGCGCGGCTCTCCATCTGGCTCAGGTGCTTGCTCACTGCTGCCGTCGTCAGGCCCAGCTCGCGTGCCGCCGCCGAAAGGCTGCCAGCCATCGCCAGTACCGAGAAGAAGCGTAAATCCGAAGGAAGAACCACGTCTTGCATGGGCAATTATCAACTTGAAGTTAAGGATGCTTTGAGTTTAGCACCGGTTTTTGTAGAACGAACGCCGGTAGAGTGCCACTCACCAAAACATTTGATGAAAGGCTGGAGACATGAAGACTTATCGCATCGCAACCATTCCGGGTGACGGCATCGGCAAGGAAGTGGTGCCCGCGGGCCGCCAGGTCCTGGAAGCGCTGGCCGCCACCAGCAGCACTTTCAAGTTCGACTTCGAGGACTTCGACTGGGGCGGCGACTATTACCGCAAGACCGGCGCCATGATGCCGGCCGACGGGCTGGATGCGCTGCGTGACAAGGATGCCATCCTGTTCGGCTCGGCCGGCGACCCGCACATTGCCGACCACATCACCCTGTGGGGCCTGCGCCTGAAGATCTGCCAGGGCTTCGATCAATACGCCAATGTGCGCCCGACCCGCATCCTGCCGGGTATCGATGCGCCCCTGAAACGCTGCAAGGAAGAGGACCTGAACTGGGTCATCGTCCGCGAAAACTCCGAAGGCGAATATGCCGGCGTGGGCGGCCGTGTCCACCAGGGCCATCCGATCGAGGCGGCCACCGACGTGTCGATGATGACCCGTGCCGGCGTCGAGCGCATCATGCGTTTCGCTTTCAAGCTGGCGCAGTCGCGCCCCCGTAAGCTGCTGACCGTCATCACCAAGAGCAACGCGCAGCGCCATGCGATGGTGATGTGGGACGAGATCGCCGTGCAGATTTCCAAGGAGTTCCCGGATGTGAAGTGGGACAAGGAACTGGTCGATGCGGCCACCGCGCGCATGGTCAACCGTCCCGCCACGCTGGACACCATCGTGGCCACCAACCTGCACGCCGACATCCTGTCCGACCTGGCCGCCGCGCTGGCCGGCAGCCTGGGCATCGCCCCCACCGGCAACATCGATCCGGAGCGCCGCTATCCCTCGATGTTCGAACCCATCCACGGTTCGGCATTCGACATCATGGGCCGCGGCCTGGCCAACCCGGTAGGCACCTTCTGGTCGGTGGTGATGATGCTGGAACACCTGGGCGAGCATGAAGCGGCGGCTCAGGTCATGCAGGCAGTGGAAGCCGTGACCGCCGATCCGTCGCTGCATACCGGCGACCTGGGCGGCAAGGCAACCACGGCGCAGGTCACCGCGGCCGTCTGCGCCTTCGTCAGCAAGGCAGCCCACAACCGGAAGGCGGCGTAAGCCATTCTTCAGCGGTCCGAACGGACCGCCTCTGCCGACAAGAGTGCGCCCTCCCGGCCCCTGTTTCGGGTGCCGGTGGGGCCGCCACGCGCTAAAAAAACAATCGAAGACAGGCACATCAAGCCTGCCATTGCCGGAGACGCAATGCCCACTGCACAACCACTGTCCGAGCGGGCCCGGATCGACGCCTTGTTGAAAGGCATGTTCGAGGCGGCGATTGCCATCGCCCAGCCGGCCGTACGTATCCCCCAATTCCTGCCCGAGGCACCGCGTGGGCGCCTGATCGTCATCGGTGCAGGCAAAGCCTCCGCCGCCATGGCGCGCGCGTTCGAAGATCACTGGCCGGGCAAGCTCGAAGGGCTGGTGGTGACACGCTATGGTTATGCGGTGCCGTGCGAGCGTATCGAGATTGTGCAGGCAGCCCATCCGGTACCCGACGAAAATGGCCTGGCAGCCGCCACGCGCCTCATGGACATGGTCAGCAAGCTCACCGAAGACGATCTGGTGGTCTGCCTCATCTCGGGCGGCGGTTCCGCCTTGCTGCCCTTGCCGATGCCCGGATTGACACTGCTCGACAAGCAACGCATCAACCAGGCGCTGCTGGACTCGGGTGCCTCCATTTCCGAGATGAATTGCGTGCGCCGCCATCTTTCCGCGATCAAGGGCGGGCGGCTTGCCGCTGCCTGCCATCCCGCACGGGTGCTGAACCTGCTCATTTCCGACGTGCCTGCCGACGGCGTGCATGACATTGCCTCCGGCCCCACGGTGGCCGACCCGACGAGCTGTGCCGATGCACTGGCCATCGTTGAGCGCTACGACGTCGATCTGCCGCCGCAGGCACGCGCCGTCCTCTCCAACAGCAGCAATGAGACCCCGAAGCCCGGCGACCCGCGCCTGGCCAGGGTGGAAACGCACCTGATCGCCACCCCGCAGATGGCGCTGGAAGCCGCTGCCGAATTCGCGGCCCGGCATGCTGTGCCGGCCCACATCCTCTCCGACGCCATCGAAGGCGAGGCTCGCGACGTGGGCAAGGTGATGGCGGCCATCGCACGGCAGGTGGCTCGTGGTGACCAGCCGTTCAGCAGTCCCTGCGTCATTCTCTCCGGTGGCGAAACCACCGTGACCGTACGCGGTACCGGACGCGGCGGACGCAATGTCGAATTTCTCCTCTCTCTGGGTATCGCCTTGAACGGCGAGAAGCACGTCTATGCACTGGCCGGCGACACGGACGGTGTCGATGGCAGGGAGGAAATCGCCGGCGCGCTGCTGCGCCCGGACACCCTGGAGCGGGCCCGTCGCGAGGGACGTCCCCCGATGACCTGCCTGGAAAACAACGATGCCCACGGTTTCTTTCAGGTACTTGGAGATTCGGTCATCACCGGTCCGACGATGACCAACGTCAACGACTTCCGCGCCATCTACGTCGGCGCATCGGACAACCCGTCAGCGATGACGAATGACAAATGAAACATGGAGACGCCTATGCACCGTCTGCGCAATGCAAAGATCGTTGCCACGCTGGGACCGTCGCCTACACCACCTCTGGCTACTCGGCGCTGCGCATGGCGCGGGAGCGTCCGGGCATGTCGATTCTCGGCATGACACCCAGCCGCCCATCGCCCGCCGCCTTGCACAAATCGCCTGAGGCGGGCAGGGCACAGGCCCTGGCAGGGAAGAGGAGCAGAACCAGAACAGAAACTGCCTGCCGGTCGCGCTGGAGCGCCAGGCAGTCACACAACAAGGTGTAACAGGAATCACCCTCGAACAACGTAAAGAAGGAGACAAGCATGCAAACCGAAATCGAAAAACGCACCTTGCGGCGCACCACCTGGCGCATCGTGCCATTCATCATGTTGCTGTACTTCATCGCCTACATCGACCGGGTCAACATCGGCTTCGCGGCGCTCACGATGAAGCAGGACCTGGGCTTCAGCGCCTCGGTCCTGGGCTTTGGCGCCGGCATCTTCTTCTGGGGCTACTTCATGTTCGAAGTCCCCTCCAACATCATCCTGCACAAGGTCGGGGCGCGCCTCTGGATTGCCCGGGTGATGGTGACCTGGGGGATGATCTCCGGTGCCATGGCCTTTGTCGATGGCGCGACAAGCTTCTATGTCATGCGCTTCCTGCTTGGCGCGGCCGAGGCCGGTTTCTTCCCAGGCATCATTCTCTACCTGAGCTACTGGTTCCCGGCCCGCCACCGCGCGGGCGTCACGGCGTTCTTCATGGCAGCGGCACCGCTGTCCACGGCGATCGGTTCACCGATCTCGGCGGCGCTGCTGGAGATGGACGGCGTCATGAATCTCCATGGCTGGCAATGGATGTTCATCCTGGAAGCCATTCCGGCGCTACTGCTCGGTGTTGTGGTCCTGGGCTTCATGACCGACAAGCCGGAAAAGGCAAAGTGGCTCAAGGAAGACGAACGCGCCTGGCTCATCAAGACCATGGCCGACGAGCATGCGCAGAAAGACAAGTCGGGCAAGCACGGCATCATCCGTGGTCTGGCGGATCTCCGTGTGCTGGGGCTGGCACTGATCTACTTTGGCACCTCGGCAGGGCTGTACACGCTGGGTATCTGGGCGCCCCAGATCATCAAGGGACTGGGGGTCTCGTCCATGGCGGTGGGCTTCCTCAATGCGATCCCGCCTATCGTGTCGGTGGTGGCCATGGTGCTCTGGTCGCGCCATTCCGACCGGACTGGAGAACGTACCTGGCACGTCATCATCGCCTGCGTCGCCGCGGCGGTGGGCCTGGTGATCGCTGCCGGCGCCAATAGCGTGGTGGGACTGATTGCCGCCTTGACACTGGTGAACGTTGGCATCAGCTGCGCCAAGCCGCCTCTTTGGAGCATGCCGACCATGTTCCTGTCCGGTGCGGCGGCAGCCACCGGCATTGCTACCATCAATTCCATCGGTAACCTTGGCGGCTTCGTGGCGCCCAGCGTCATCGGCTGGATCAAGGACTCGACCGGCAGCTATGCCGGGGGCCTGTATTTCGTGGCGGGACTGCTGGTGTTTTCGGCGGTGCTGACACTGATCATGTCGCGCTTCCAGGGCAGGCCACGGGATACGCATATCTATCAAAAGGTATGAGAAAAAAGGTGCGAAGAAAAGGTGTGAAAAACAGCTGAGACGGGCAAGGTGCGTCAGGCATGCTCGCTGACCGGCACCTTGGCGAGAACTGGCATGCAGATCCGCAGGCTATTCGACGAAGTAGCGCAGCCTGGCTGCCACATCGTCGAATTTCTCCTGGGCGGGGAGAGGGGCGGTCCAATGGAAATGCTGGAATCCGGAAAATGCATTGCCGGCACAGCGGCCATCACTCTTGCTGAACGGCCACCATCACTGCATACGCCTTGAAGACAGCGGTAGCGGTCTGGCCCACGGCCAGCGATAGCGCATCGACAGCGTCATTGGTCAGGCTGGCGGTCATACAGGCGCCGCCAGGCAAGGTCAACACCACCAGCGACGATACCGCGCCACGCTCCACGCGCGAGACCGTGCCTTCGAACTGATTGCGTGCCGAGAGGGCAAAGCCGGAAAAATCGGTGACCAGTACCACTGCCGATGACTTGATCAGTGCAATCGCATTGCCGCCGATCTTGATCTTGAGCCGGTTGGCGGCGGTCGTCGTCATGGTGGCCACGATCTCTTGCGCGCCGGCGATGGTGACGGTGACTTGCGTAGTGACAGGGCCGGTATCGATCGCACTGATGACGCCGGCGAATTGATTACGTGCGCTGGTTTTCATTGCCATTCTCCTGAGCAGGCCAGCCAAGGCTGGCAGTTGATTAAGCCATGCCTCCTGCCGATGCAGGAATTCGAGATTGCGCCGTTGCAGCTCGCGCCACACGGCCAGCAGTTCCACCGCTGCCGGCGTGAGCCGGGTGCCACCGCCCCCTTTGCCGCCGGTAACGGTTTCAATCAATGCGCCATTGACCAGGTTGCCGGCTGACTCCAGCAGCATCCATGCGCCCTTGTAGCTGTAGCCCGCTGTACTGGCCGCGCGATTGATCGAGCCGGTTTGCGCGATGGCGTCGAGCAGGGCAAAGAAGCGCTGGTCCAGGCGATGCACCAGTTTCAGTTCGCTGCTCAACAAGATGGTATCGGTGGCAGGCAAGGGCTTCACGTCCTTGCCGCTGGCGTCAATTCCAGCGCGCTGGCCAGCAAGCTCAGGGCTGCGCGCGCTTGCTGGGGATCATGGCTGGCAGGCTTGAGCAGCAAACGATGCGGCCCTAGTTGTTCTTGCAGCTGGCCAATGCGCGCCGCGCATTGCGCCGGGTCGCCGATGATGGCGTTGGCCAGGATTACCTGATCGGAGGCATCGGCCTGGAACATGGGCGGGGCGCCGCCGGGCGCGAATTGCACCTGCATCATGCGCGGATACGCGCGTACACCTGCCAGGCCGTGGGCAAGCGCCTTGTTCACCTCAGGCTCGCAATGGAAAAAGCGGGCGATGGCAAACGGGAAGTGACCGCGCTGCGCGCGCTGTGCTGCCACCCGCGTACACACCTGCCCAAGATCGGCGGAGGGTGTGGCCATCAATCCGTAATTGTGGCGTGCGGCCAGATCAAGCGAATCTTCGCTCATGCTGGCCAGCCATACCGGAATGGGTCGTTGCAGCGGCTGCGGTTGCAACTGCACTCTGTCATAGTGAAAAAATCGGCCCTCGGTACTGAATGGCATGCCTTGCCATGCGCGCTGGATGACATCCAGCGCCTCAAGCATGCGTGCGCGCGCCTGATCGGCGCCACTCAAGCCGGCATGACGATACTGCTCGGGAAACGGGCCGCCACGTGCCACGCCGAATTCCATCCGGCCGTTGCTGAGCAGGTCCAGCGTGGCGACGTCCTCGGCAACCCGCAAGGGGTCATTGAGTGCGAGCAAAGAAGCCCCCGTACCGAGGCGGATGTGGGAAGTGCGTGCGGCGATCTGGGCTAGCAGCACCATCAAGGCGCTGCCGATGGCGAAGCTGCTGTAATGGTGCTCGGCGACCCAGACATCGTGATAGCCCAGGGCCTCTGCCACGACGGCATGATCGACGGTCTGCAGCAGCGCATCGCGCGCATTGCCGAGGGGATTTTCGACGTTGAGGAAGACACCGTATCGTTGCTGATATTCCGGCATGGCGGGTTCACAGGAAAAAGAGTTGGACATCACTCAGACCGGCCTCATCGAGATGCCAGTGCGGGCTATGCGATGTCCGATGGAGCAGTTCATGGTTCGGACCTTCCCGATGGCCGGATCAGGTCGGCTATCGGCGGCAGCATATCGGTGGCGGGCGAGTGGAACCAGCTACGTACCAGCTCATAGGGGTAGCGCCGTGGGGGGGCGATGCGCGCGTGACGCACCAGCAGATGTATCGACAAGGGTTCGGCCCAGGCCCAGAAGTCAGCGCGCAGCGCGGGAGGAAAACCGATATCGTCAAAGGTATGCCAAAGCTGTACCAGCCACAGTTCGCGCCCCGCTTCATCCAACAGCAACGGCAAGCCGGCGCCCGCTTGCAGATGGGCATGGCGTTGGCTGTAATAGAGCGGACCGCCGCATGACTCCACCACGAAGTCGGCGATCCGCGAGGTGACGCAATCAAAGCAATGGTGCGAACGTGCGAACAGGGGAGAATGACGCAGGCGTCGCATGTGATGGAGCACCAGCTTGCGCAAGCCGGATTCGTCACACAGTGCCAGCAGCCGGTGCGCCGGTTGCGGTAATACTGGCGGCTCGCATATCGCCTGCTGCGGGCCACGCGGCATGGCCGCGCCAGCCACCGGCCAGTTCAGGGTCAGATAGCAGGCCTGAGAGCAGGGCGCCCAGCACGCAAGTGGTGCACCAGGCTCGGGGGTTGAGGGCAGATTCATGATCAGCGATGGTGGATGACTGAGGTTTGTATAGCTCGCTACATAACGCTGGCTGGGCTGCCGGCTTGCGCTGCTCCATCCTTCATGCCAACCGGCGATGGCCATGACCTGCCTCGATAGCCAAAACCGTGCCACACCGGAATTCTCATTTAAATCAACGAGATGGCGAATATTCTCGGCAGTTGTGGCAGTTTCGATGCTTGTCGCAAAACCGACAAAGACGACACGATTGTCATCAACCCGCCAAAGCGACGTGAAGGTAAAACAGTCCTTGTGCGGCATGCTTGGCAAGCTTGATTCGCCCACACGCTTGGGCATGAAGTTTGCTTGCCTGGCACAGTAACTATTCGGTAACTACGCGGCGCTTTTTCTGTCGATTTTCTGGATCTCAACTTCACGGCAGAGGCCGCAGTCGGTTGCAGCGCTTTCAGGCAGCGCATTGGTTCCAGCATTCACCTATGGAGAGTCCGATGGCCACTATTCTTGACGACCGCAGTGTGAATTTGGAACTCGTCACGATTTACGAGATCAGCAAGATCTTGGGTTCGTCGCTGGATCTGTCAAAGACCTTGCGCGAAGTCCTCAACGTCCTCTCTGCCCACCTGGAAACGCGACGGGTCTTGCTGAGCCTGATGCAGGATTCCGGCGAGCTGCAACTGGTCAGCGCCATCGGCTTGAGCTACGAGGAATTCCAGAGCGGCCGATACCGGGTCGGCGAGGGCATTACCGGTACGATCTTCCAGACTGAAACTCCCATCGTCGTACGCGATCTGGCCCAGGAGCCCTTGTTCCTGGCCCGCACCAGCCCGCGTGAATCGCAAGACGGCGGCGTCGTTTCCTTCGTTGGCGTGCCGATCAAGGCCGCCCGCGAAATACTGGGCGTGCTGTGTGTGTTCCGGGAAGGCATGTCGCCCTCGCGCAGCGTTGATCATGAGGTGCGGCTGCTGACCATGGTGGCCAACCTGATCGGACAAACCGTCCGGCTGTATCGCAACGTGGCCGCCGAGCGCCAGCAATTGCAGGAAGAAAAGCGCCAGCTGTCCCGGCAACTCCAGGGCAAGTACAAGCTTGATAACGTGATCGGCATTTCCAAGGCGATGCAGGAAGTGTTCGCCCAGGTACACCAGTCTGCACCCTCGCGCTCGACCATGCTGCTGCGCGGCGAGAGCGGCACCGGCAAGGAAGTCATTGCGCGTGCCATCCACTATCTCAGTCCGCGCAAGGATGGGCCCTTCATCAAGGTCAACTGTGCGGCCTTGTCGGAAACCTTGCTGGAATCCGAATTGTTTGGCCACGAGAAGGGCGCCTTCACCGGGGCCCAGGGCGAACGCAAGGGGCGTTTCGAACTCGCCCATGGCGGCACCTTGTTCCTCGACGAGATCGGCGAGATCTCGCCGGCCTTCCAGGCCAAGCTGCTGCGGGTATTGCAGGAGCGTGAATTCGAACGGGTCGGCGGGTCGCGCTCCATCAAGGTGGACGTGCGTCTGGTCACCGCCACCAACCGCGACCTGGAGAAAGCCGTGGCCAAGGGCGAGTTCCGGGCCGACCTGTATTACCGCATCAATGTGGTCAGCATTTTCATTCCGCCGCTGCGCGAACGGCGTGAGGATATTCCCTACCTGGTGGAACACTTCCTGGAAAAATTCCGTATCGAGAACCAGCGTGCTATGGTGGCCATGTCGCCGCAGGCCATGAAGGTCATGATGAATTGCTACTGGCCGGGCAATGTGCGGGAACTGGAAAATTGTGTCGAGCGCACTGCCACCATGATGCGCGGCGATCTGATCAGCGAGGTTCATTTCTCCTGTCAGCAGAACAAATGCCTGACCAAGGTCTTGCATGAACCCGGTGGGCAGCAAGCAGTCGTGGTCGTGCCGCTGGAGCGTATCGCCACGCATACGGTGCCATCTTCGCCGAGCGGGATGGACAAGGACAAGTCACTGGCCGCTGCGCCCCCGACTTCCGAACGCGAACGCCTGATCTGGGCCATGGAGCAATGTGGCTGGGTGCAGGCCAAGGCAGCCCGTGCGCTCAACATCTCGCCGCGCCAGATGGGCTATGCGCTGCAGAAATTCAATATCGAGGTCAAGAAGTTCTGAAACTCGTCTGCGAGCGTGATGTAAGACGCTGCCAGATCAAAAGTCTTTTTCTCATTACCGTCCTCGTCCGGCGTGCGAGGTCTCTTCGGCGTCGCTCCAGCCGGTTGTTCTGATGGATTCCCCGGCTGGTACGTCCTCGCATTCTCCTTCTCCCCCCCACTGCGTCAGCCCCATTGCGGCTTGGCCGATCCCATGCGCCGGCCTGCGCTGCATTGTCGTGTTCATGACAAGCGCTACCCAAAATGTATCGCCGATTGTCGCTATCCTCACATCGCCACGTGATGAGATTTAACGCTATGCCGTTGAATTTATTGATTATTTTCTCTGGCACGGTTTTGGCTATGTCCTCAGGAGAAGGTCCAGGCATCACTTTCCTGAAAGGGACTATCCATGCAGCCCACACAGTACGTCGGTATCCAGGACATCAAAACGCTAGGCACCTTGCTGGACAAGGTAGCCGAACACAAAGGCTGTGGCACCAGCAGTGAAGGCGGCAAGGCCAGTTGCGGTTCATCCGTTGGTCCCGCCGACATGGCCCCCGAGGTTTGGGAAAAGGTCAAGAACCATCCGTGCTACAGCGAAGAGGCCCACCACCACTATGCCCGTATGCACGTGGCGGTGGCACCGGCCTGTAACATCCAGTGCAACTACTGCAACCGGAAATACGATTGCGCCAACGAGTCACGTCCGGGCGTGGTCAGCGAAAAGCTGACGCCCGAGCAGGCGGCCAAGAAGGTCTTTGCGGTGGCATCGACCATTCCCCAGATGACAGTGCTGGGCATTGCCGGTCCTGGCGACCCGTTGGCCAATCCGGCCAAGACCTTCAAGACCTTCGAACTGATCTCGCAGACTGCGCCCGATATCAAGCTGTGCCTGTCGACCAATGGCCTGGCCTTGCCCGACCACATCGACACCATCGCCGCCTTCAACGTCGACCACGTCACCATCACCATCAATATGGTCGATCCCGAGATCGGGCAGCACATCTATCCCTGGATCTATTACCAGAACAAGCGCTGGACCGGTATCGAGGCGGCCCGCATCCTGCACGAACGGCAGATGCTGGGATTGGAGATGCTCACTGCCCGCGGCATCCTGTGCAAGGTCAACTCGGTGATGATCCCGGGCATCAATGACCAGCATCTGGTGGAAGTCAATCGTGCGGTCAAGTCACGCGGTGCCTTCCTCCACAACATCATGCCGCTCATTTCGGCACCCGAGCATGGCACCGTGTTTGGCCTGAATGGCCAGCGCGGCCCCAGCGCCCAGGAGCTCAAGGCCTTGCAGGATGCCTGTGAAGGCGAGATGAACATGATGCGCCACTGCCGCCAGTGCCGCGCCGATGCGGTCGGCCTGTTGGGTGAAGACCGCAGCGCCGAATTCACCACCGAGAAGATCGAAGCGATGGAAGTGGCCTATGACGGCGCTACCCGCAAGGCCTACCAGGAGCTGGTGGAACAGGAGCGTCAAGCGAAATCGGCCGCCAAGGCCGCTGAGCAGCAGGAGCTGGCGCAGATGGCAGACCAGAGCGGTCTGACCTTGCTGGTGGCGGTGGCGACCAAGGGGCAGGGACGCGTCAACGAGCATTTCGGACACGTCAGCGAATTCCAGATCTATGAAGTCAGCAGCGCCGGCAGCAAGTTCGTCGGACACCGGCGCGTGGACCAGTACTGCCAGGGCGGCTATGGCGAGGAGGATGCGCTGGAGACTGTCATCCGTGCCATCAACGACTGCCATGCGGTGCTGGTGGCCAAGATCGGCGGCTGTCCCAAGGATGATCTGCAAAAGGTGGGCATTGAACCGGTGGACCGGTATGCCCACGAATTCATCGAGCAATCCGTCATCGCCTACTTCATGGATTACCTGGAGCGCGTGCGCAGCGGACAGATCGAGCATCGGCCACGGGGCGACGCCGATATCCGGCAGGGGGCTTACACCTCCGTGCAGTCCACGTCCGCCGCAGCGTAAGCAGCCAATCAGTTTCACGCAAGGAGAAAAAGCATGGCCTACAAGATCGTTGCCTCGCAGTGCACAGGGTGTTCCGCCTGCGAGCCCGAATGCCCGAACGTGGCGATTCGCGAAAAGAACGGGATCTTCGTGATCGATCCCAAGAAATGTACCGAATGTCTGGGACATTTCGATGAACCGCAATGCGTGGCCGTGTGCCCGGTCGATGGCACCTGTGTCATCGACAATGCCCAGCCGCGTTACCAGGCATAGGGAGGGGCGATGAACATCACCATCACCGCCGCCGCCGAAAAATTCATGCGCCGCATGGTGCGCTTCAATGGCGGTTCGGTCCAATCCGGCTTTCGGCTCAAGGTGAGTGCAGGCGGTTGTTCCGGGCTGAGTTCGGAGTTCTCGGTCCAGGCGCAGCCCACGCCAGGCGATGTCAGCCTCGACTGCAACGGTCTGGCCGTCTTCCTGCCTGCCGAAAGCCGGCTGCTGCTGGAGGGCGTGACCATCGATTTTGCCGACACCCTGAGTGAATCCGGGCTGACGTTCCGCAACCCGAATGCGCCGGCTGCCAGCTGCGGGACGCATGGCTCTGCGCCGTCGGCCACGGCTGCAGTGTCGATCTCCAGCATCCGGCGCAAGGCTTGAGCAATTGGATACAGAGCCCTTTGCGGCGACCGATTGGCAGGGACGGGCATTGTCGTGTGTCGACTGCGCGCAGATGGGCCGCCCCTCCACGCGGTGCGAACTGGCCAAGGCCTGCGTGCATGATCGTTATGCTCGGCGCATCGACCGGTTCTTTACGTGGAATCCGGCGCTGGCCAAGGAATTCCTGAGCCATCCCTATTTCGAGGTGAGGGCGGTGGCGGCCAAGCACGTGGAAGTGTTTTACCTGCCACGCATGATCGATGACCCGGATGCCACGGTGCGCTGGAGTGTGGCGCAGCGCTTGCCGCAGCGCCAGCTGCTGATGTTGCGGCAAGATCCGGATCGCGAGGTCCGTATCCAGGTGGCGCGGCGGCTGCACGTCGATCAGCTGCACCAGATGATGGGCGATGGCGATTATGGCGTGCGCCTAATCGTGGCGCAGCGTATCGAACCGCAATGGCTGGTGCGCATGCTGCACGATGAAGATCGCGAGGTGCGCCGCGTAGTGGCAGCAAGGGCGGGATCGGCGCTGCTGGGTGCGATGGCCAGGGATGAAGACGCTGCGGTACGCACGGTGGTGGCGCAACGCCTGGCACCGGCACAACTGGTGGCGTTGTGCCATGACCCGGACTGGCGTGTGCGCTACAGCGTGGCTGAACGCATCGATACGGCGCATCTTGGCTTGCTGTCGGACGATGAAGACGATGCGGTGCGCGCCTTGGCGCGTAATCGCAGCGGTTTGGCCTGAACTACGATGACATAGCAACTGGAGCTGGGACCATGAAGATCAACCGTGATGATGGCCGGGTCGAACTGGACGGGCCGCCGCAATTCAGCTATGGCGAAAAGGTCAGGAGCACCAAGACCATCCGCAACGATGGCACCTTCGCGGGCCGCGAGATCGGCGACATCCTGGTCAAGAAAGGCGATGTCGGCTATGTGACCAGTATCGGTACCTTCCTGCAGCAGTTCTACATCTACGGCATCGAATTCGTCGAACACGGTTACCGGGTCGGCATGAAAGGGCGCGAGCTGCAATCGCTCGACCAGCCCGTCACGTCCGGGCAGGCGGCCTGAATCCAGGGAGCGACAACATGATCGAACCACGCGTGGCCAGATATGCATGGGGACAGCGGGTGCAAGCCAGCATCGACCTGTTCAACGATGGCTCCTACCCGGACTGCGAGGCCGAGGCCCTGCTGGTGGCGCAGGGTACGCCAGGCGAAGTGGTGCAGGTGGGCATGCATGAAGAGTCCACCATCCCGGTGTATCTGGTGGAGTTTCCCGGCAACCGCGTAGTGGGTTGTCTGGAAGAAGAAATCGTCCTGCTGGAGCCGGCATGAACCAGACCATCGCCCAGGCCGATGGGTTGCCCACTGCAGGTGGCATCCGCAGGTGGCATCCCAATGAGCTGGATCTGCGGCGTATCGAACGCATGCTGCAGAAGCGCGCACGCTACCTGTATGTCGTGCCGCGCGTGGAGATGACCGCGAGCGGTTATCTGATCCAGAGTCCCTGTTGTTCGCGCAATATCGATGCCGAGGGCGGCATGGTCGATATCGCGCTGCTGGAATATCACGTCGAGCTGGGCGTATGGAAGCTCTTCCGCAAGGATCACCCGGAAGGCGGCTGGGAATTCTTCATGCTCGAACGCAGCCTGCAGGTCTTGATGGATTGCATCAACCGGGACACCGCAAGGTTGTTCTGGCAATGAGTGCGCCACCCATGGATACCACCATCTATCTCGACAACAACGCCACCACCCGGCCCACACCGGAAGTGCTGGCGGCCATGCAGGCCTGCCAGGATGAAGCCTGGGGCAATCCCTCCAGCAAGCACCGGGTCGGTGACGCTGCACGCCAGCGCATGAACAGTGCCCGCACGGAGGTGGCGGCCCTGCTCGCTGCCTCGGCGGCCGAACTGGTGTTCACCAGTGGCGCCACCGAAGCCAATCACATGGCCATCCTGGGCGCGCTGGCCGTGCAGCCGCAGCGGCGCCATATCGTGAGCAGCCTGGTGGAGCATCCTTCCACCTTGCTGCTGTTGCGGCATCTGCAGGCACAGGGCGTGCGCATCAGCTGGATCGCGGTGGATGAGCATGGCCAACTGCAGCTCGATGAACTGGCGGCGGCCATCACGCCAGATACCGCCCTGGTGAGCCTGATGTGGGCCAACAATGAGACCGGGGTGGTGTTTCCGATTGCCCGGGCGGCCGAACTGGCGCGCCAGCGCGGTGTGCTGTTCCATACCGACGCGGTGCAGGCAGTAAGCCGTGTTCCATGCGACGTGGCGGCCATGGGCGTGGATCTGCTGTCCTTGTCGGCGCACAAGCTGCACGGGCCCAAGGGTATCGGCGCCCTGTACGTGCGCAAGGGGATCAGGTTGCCGCCCTTGCTGTTCGGCCACCAGGAACGTGGCCGGCGCGGTGGTACCGAGGACGTGGCGGGCATCGTCGGGCTGGGCGTGGCAGCGGCCCAGGCGCGTGCGGCGCTGCCACGGATGCTGGCAGTGAGCGCATTGCGTCAGCGCTTCGAGCGCGGCCTGGCACGCCTGCCGCAGGTCAGGATCAATGGTGCGGGCGCAGCGCGTCTGCCCAATACGGTCAGCGTGCGTTTCGGCCAGGTCCATGCCGAACTGGTGCTGGAGCGCCTGGATCGCCTGGGAATTTGCGCCTCCAGCGGGTCGGCCTGTACCGCCAGCGGCGACATGCCCTCCCACGTGCTGATGGCCATGGGCTTGTCCAGCGAGCAGGCCGCGGCGACGCTACGCTTTTCGCTCTCCCGCGATACCCGCGACGACGAGATCGATGCGGTGCTGGCGGCCTTGTTGCAGATCGCGCAGATTGTCCAGCCCTTGCAGGCAAGAGTGGCCTAGGGAGCCTTACCGGACCAACCAATCAGGAGCCCAACATGAAGGTGATGATCCGCAAGAACTCGGCAGGCTTGCTGTCGGCCTATGTCCCCAAGAAAGATCTGGAAGAGCCCATCGTGGCGATGGAAAAGCCCGACATGTGGGGAGGCCACGTCACCCTGGCCAATGGCTGGCAATTGGCATTGCCAGCAATGGATGCGGCCACCGTATTGCCGGTGACCATCGATGCACGCCGTCTGGGCGAATGAGGAGCCGATGCGATGAGCCTGTCGGTCCAGCAATTGGCCGCTGTCCAGGAGGTGCTGCAGGATGCCGCCCATGCCAACGCCCTGGCGGCCCTGCGCAGCGCCTTGCCGCGCCTGGTGTGCAGCCGTTGCGACCAGGAGGACATGCGCGGCGAAACGCCTTACTGGCGCGGGCACAGATATGCCTTGTACCTGGTCGATACCGATGCCCATTGCTGGCGTGTGGTCGATGGCCCCGATGAGGCCAGCGGCGTGGTGATCGTCCGTTTGTCCTGAGTTGAGCCAATACCCGGAGGAGTGCATCACATGGAACAGGAATGGATCAAATTGTCGGACCCCGACGTCAGCACCCGCGAGCTGGAAGCCGTCACGCGGGTGCTGGTGTCGTCGGGCCTGTCCGCCGGCCCGGTGGTCGAGTCCTTCGAAAACGAATTTGCCTCCTACCTCGGCCGTACCTATGGCGTGGCCGCTGCCAGCGGTACGGTGGCGCTGATGCTGGCCTTGCGAGCCATGGGGATCCGTGCCGGTGATGAGGTGATTGCCTCCGCGTACTCCTGGCATCAGATCGTCCATGCCATCACGCTGGTCGGAGCGACGCCGGTGTTTGCCGACATCGACTACTGGAGCGGCAACCTGGCACCGCACAAGGTGGCCGACAAGATCAGCCAGCGCACGCGCGCTATCGTGGTGGGCAATTGCAACGGCCATCCGGCCGCCTGGGCCGAGTTCCGCCAGCTGGCACAGGCGCATGGCCTGCGCCTGATCGAGGATTCCACCGAAGCCATCGGTTCGCGTTACCAGGGTCGCGTGGTGGGCAACTTCGGTGACATTGCCATCTTCGATTTTTCGCAGCCCTCGGCGCTGTGCTGTGGCGAGGGCGCCATGCTGGTCACCGATGACCCGGAGCTGGCCAGTGAATTGCACTATATGCGCAACCGCAATCTGGGCGATCGCCAGTCCATTGCCGTGGCCAGCCGGGTCCCGATGCAGGCGTCGATGAGCGATCTGAGCGCAGCCATCGGCATCGCGCAGTTGGAGCGGCTTGATGAAATCCTGCTGCGGCGCAAGCAGGTCGAGGCCTACTACCTGAAGCACGTGCAGTTTTTCGAGGGCATCAAACCGCCCTATATCGGCCCTGACGTCGACGAGGTGTACTGGATGCTGTACCTGGTCCACCTGGGTACACGCTTCACCCGCACCATGCGCAACCAGATCATCGAAGACCTGGCCAGCCAGGAAGTGGAAGCCGCCGCCTGGTGCCAGCCGCTGCACCAGCAGTTCTACTACAGCTGCTTTGGCTGCAAGCGCGGAGATCTGTTGCTGACCGAGAAGATCGCCGACCGCTGCATTGCCTTGCCCTTGCACGGGCACCTCAATACCGACGAAGTGCACTTCATCGTGCAGGCGGCCAAGGATGCCTCCAGCAATGTCGGTGCCGGGGCGGCGATCTACTGAGCGGGGCGCATGGCTTTTTCCGATTTTTCATCTCCGGTCTCATTGACCTCATTCATTACAAAGGAGTCCTGACCATGCCCGTCGTTACCATCCAACCCTCCGGCAAGACCATCGAGGTGAGCATCGGCACCACGCTGCTGGCCGCCGTCATGAAGGCTGGCGAAGCCATTGCCAACAAGTGCCAGGGCAAGGCCGAGTGCGGCGCTTGCCACATCTTCGTGCTGGAAGGCCGCAAGGGCGTCTCGCGTACCACCCCGACGGAAAACGCCAAACTCGACAGCATCGTGGGTGTCGGTTCCAAGTCGCGCCTGGCCTGCCAGGTGATCGTGGGCGAGGACGACGTCACCCTCGAATTGCTCAATTTCGCCTCCGGGCGCTGAACCTGCCTGAACGCCTGCGCCGAGGAGCCATCGCCATGCCTACCACTGAGGACACCTTGCAAGACCTGTTCGATGCGCTCACCAAGGGGGAGCTCATTCCTTACCTGGGTCCGGGCTTGCTGAGGCAGGTGCCGGATGGCCCGCTGCCCGATTCGCAGGAAAAACTGGCGGCGCTGCTGGCCGCTCAGGTCACGGTGCCGCACAAGATCCGCAATCGGCTCACGGCTACTGCGCAATTCATCGAGAACTTCAAGCATCGCAAGAGCCTGGTGCAATTGATGCAGGGGGCATTCTCCGCCGCTCTGCCGCCGTTGCCACTACAGCAGGCGCTGGCCGGCATGCCGGAGATCCCGATGATCGTCGCGCTCTGGTATGACGATGCCATGCGCAACGCCATGCTCGCCAGCGGCCGCGATGACTGGGGGCAGGTGCAGGGGTTGTCGCAGTCCGAGCATTTCGGCACCTGGTACCAGTATTACGATGGCAGTGGGCAGGCGGTCCAGGAGAGCATCGTGTCGAGCTGGAACACCTTGCTGTATCAGCCCGTTGGCGCGCATGCACCGGCCGCCAACTATCTCGTGTCGGACTCCGATTTCGTCGAAGTGCTCACCGAGATCGACATCCAGACGCCGATTCCAGCGCACGTGCAGGCACTGCGGCAAGGCCGTCATTTCCTGTTCATCGGCTGCCGTTTCAACGATCAGCTGCAGCGCAGTTTTGCGCACCAGATCACCAAGCGCTCATCGGCGCGGCATTGGGCGGTGCTGGCGGAGCCGCCCTCGCGCAATGAACAGCGCTTCCTGGAGGAACATGGTATCGAGGTGCTCCCCATGGAAACGGCGGACTTCTCAGCGCTGCTGTGTGCGCAACTGGGGCTGCCGGTGTGATGGGTCACTTCAGTTTGTTGCGCAATTCCGATGGACGGTAATTGCTGAGGTGTCCCTCGCGGGCGGCTTGCGTCCGGGCGCGCTGCAGGATGCCGGCGCTCTTGCCCGGTGCCCGGGGTGCCGATACCTGCCGGAGTACCGCATGGCTGCCGCAGCCCGGGCAGGCTGGCGTGTCGCCGGTGCGGACCAGTTTCTCAAAATGCGTGTCGCAGGCGGTACAGAGAAAGTCGAAAAGGGGCATGGTCGGCTCGCTGGTGTTGAGGGGGCGTTCGCGCAGGGTGGGGCAGCATTCCTGATGGCTGGCAGCCACCCGACCCTGTGGCGTCATACCGGGCGGTTTTCCTTGATCTTGATCGGCCCCATCAACTCCAGGCCGCGCTGGAAGCTGATCTCTTCGAATTTTCCGTTGAAGCGCAGGGCACCGTCGGCCACCGCCAGGATCTTTTCAGCGGTGTCGAGTTTCTTGAGATCGCCACGCTCGATGTGGAACAATTCCAGCAGCTCGTTATAGACCGTCGATTCGTCCAGCGGCATCACGTAGAACGTGGCACCGCCATAAGGAATCCGGAAACGCAGCGAGATGTCCAGGTTGCAGGCGAAGAAGAAGTACTTGCCATCGGCGGCCAGCTTGTCCCCCAGCACTTCGCACAGCAGCTTGATGTGTTCCAGCGAAGGCGCCATGCCGGCCAGGAAAGGAATGGTGGCGCTGCCCACGTCGGCCACCGTCATCACCTGGTCCAGCTTGATTTCCGGGGGACGCTTTTCGTCGGCCAGGCTGGCCTGGTATTTGAGCGCGATTTCACCACGGAAGGCGACGCGTCCATTGCGTTTGGTCGGGCCCTTGAAGACCGGGCTCAGCAGACGGCCGTCATTGTCGAGATCGGCCAGCGGGGTATTTGCGAGAGTGCTCATGGAGTTTCCTTATTGGTTGCACAGAAAATCGGCAGTCTTGAAAAATGCGGCACCCAGTTGCTGCCGCAACACCTCGTCGGGTACCAGTTCTTGCAGCGCCTGGTTCATGCAGGCCATCCAGGCATCGCGTGCGGCAGGATCGATGGCAAATCCCGCGTGCGCCTGGCGCAGGCGGGGGTGGCCGAACGCCTCGGCATACAGGGGTGGGCCGCCCAGCCAACCGGAGAGGAACATGAACAGGCGCTGCCTGGCCGGCGCCAGGTCGGCCGGATGCATGGCGCGTACCACGGCCGCCTGGGGCAGCTGGTCCATCAGGGCGTAGAAGCGGTCGACCAGTTGCCGCACGACCGGCTCTCCGCCAATCTGCTGGTAATGCGGATTGGCCAGCGCCGGAGGGATCGATGGCCCCGCCATCGGTGCAGCCCGATGCGGCAGCTTCAAGGGGAGGCGGGTCGCGCACATGGTCTTACACCACCGTCACCGCGATGCCCAGGCCCAGGGGCGTGCGTCGGCCCAGTTGGGCATCGACCTTGCGGCGCACGCCCTCCAGCGTGAGCGGACGCAGCAGGGTGGAGTTGGCACCTTGCGCCAGCGCTTGCCGGACATGGCTGTCATCGGCGCTGTCGCAGACCACCACGATCTTCATGGCCGGATGCTGCTGGCGCAACTGCGCCAGTACTTCCATGCCCTCCTTGGCGAGATTGCCCTGACCCAGCAAGAGCAGATCGGGCGGCCAGTCCCGCCCCTTGCGCAAGGCACTCTCCACATCCGCCAGCAGATGCGCCTCGCACTCGTCGGCAAGCATGAACTGCAGCGCCAACCCGCTGACGTCATCACAGTCGACGATGAAGACCCGCTTGTTGTCGACCGCGCGCTGGCTGTCTACACCGATTTGCATGGTTTGCTCCTTGCGTGAGTGATCGCTGACCGGGCCGCCTGGCGCAGCCTTCTTTGCCCTGCAATTCATCCCGATAGCAAACATCGTTCCCGTTATCAGTCAGCAGCTCCTCCTTGCTTTCCACAGGCCGCAACCAGGCCTGTAGCTGCGGGTC
Organism: Herbaspirillum sp. AP02; assembly: GCF_015767275.1. Taxonomy (GTDB): domain Bacteria; phylum Pseudomonadota; class Gammaproteobacteria; order Burkholderiales; family Burkholderiaceae_D; genus Herbaspirillum. The sequence goes on along the minus strand of NZ_JADWMY010000001.1, from coordinate 321,546 downwards.
GGCGGGCCGACAGGGGACCGCCGGCGTGGTTTGCTACACGTATGTGTTGGGTGCGCGGGCTTGTATCGTTCCCGACAGACTGGGTGCCGTTTGTGCGGTTTGCAACACCAGAAACAAGTGGATTAAGAGCTTGCGAAAAATACCGTTTTCATCAATTAAATCAATGACTTGAGATCATTTTCTGATGGTGGCACGGCATTTGCAGAGAGGGGTGTGCACCGACGATGACTTGCCGAATGCGTGACTTGAGACGAAGACCAATAAAAGTTTCGAAGCGGCGCCCCAACGGCTGCAAGTGTGATGACAAAACTGCTTTGAACGACATCGTAATTTCTTACACCAGAGCTACACCGCTTATTTCTAGGAGAATCAAATGGCCTCACTCAGACAAATCGCCTTCTACGGCAAAGGCGGCATCGGCAAGTCCACCACGTCGCAAAATACCCTGGCCGCGCTGGCCCAGATGGGGCAGCGCATCCTCATCGTCGGCTGCGATCCCAAGGCTGATTCGACCCGCCTGATCCTGCACGCCAAGGCCCAGGACACCATCCTGTCGCTGGCTGCCGATGCCGGTTCGGTGGAGGACCTGGAGCTGGAAGACGTCATGAAGATCGGCTACCAGAACATCCGTTGCGTCGAATCCGGCGGCCCGGAGCCGGGCGTGGGCTGCGCCGGCCGCGGTGTGATCACCTCGATCAACTTCCTCGAAGAGGAGGGCGCCTATGAAAACGCCGACTACGTTTCCTATGACGTGCTGGGCGACGTGGTGTGCGGTGGCTTTGCCATGCCGATCCGTGAAAACAAGGCGCAGGAAATCTACATCGTGATGTCCGGCGAGATGATGGCCATGTACGCCGCCAACAACATCTCCAAGGGCATTTTGAAGTACGCCAACTCCGGTGGCGTGCGTCTGGGCGGTCTGATCTGCAACGAGCGCCAGACCGACAAGGAACTGGAACTGGCCACCGCCCTGGCCGCCAAGCTCAACAGCAAGCTGATCCATTTCGTGCCGCGCGACAACATCGTGCAGCACGCCGAGCTGCGCCGCATGACCGTGCTGGAATACGCGCCCGATTCCAAGCAGGCTGGTGAATACCGCACCCTGGCCAACAAGATCCACGAAAACGCCGGCAACGGCACCATCCCCACCCCGATCACCATGGACGAGCTGGAAGACCTGCTGATGGAGCATGGCTTGATGCCTGTCGTTGATGAATCGATGGTGGGCAAGACGGTCGAAGTAGCGGCCTGAACATCATCTTCTGCCTGCTGTTGATGCTGCAAGGTCCTGGTCGCTCCAGCTTCTGTTTTTCGAAGCGAAGGCGGCCAGGACCGCAAGAAAAAGGGTAGCGCAGGTTTGTTGACCGGACTGGCATACGACCGGGTATGTCTCCCGCGACTAATTTTATCGGAGGGCCCATGAGCCTCACAGTTGAAGAAACCACGGCACGCAATACGGAATTGATCAATGAGGTCCTCAAGGCCTATCCGGACAAGACCGCCAAGCGTCGCGCCAAGCATCTGACCACCCAGGAAGAGGGCAAGTCGGATTGCAACGTCAAATCCAACATCAAGTCGATCCCCGGCGTGATGACCATTCGCGGCTGCGCCTATGCCGGTTCCAAGGGCGTGGTCTGGGGACCGATCAAGGACATGATCCACATCAGCCATGGTCCGGTCGGCTGTGGCCAGTACTCCTGGGGCTCGCGCCGCAACTATTACATCGGCAAGACCGGTATCGATAGTTTCGTGACCATGCAGTTCACGTCCGATTTCCAGGAAAAGGACATCGTCTTCGGCGGTGACAAGAAGCTGGAAAAGATCGTCGACGAGATCCAGGAACTGTTCCCGCTCAACAAGGGAATTTCGGTGCAGTCCGAATGCCCGATCGGCCTGATCGGTGACGACATCGAAGCGGTGTCCAAGAAGAAGTCCAAGCAATATGACGGCCATACCATCGTGCCGGTGCGCTGCGAAGGCTTCCGTGGGGTGTCGCAGTCACTGGGCCACCACGTGGCCAACGACGCCATCAAGGAATGGGTGCTGGACAAGATGGACCCGGAGAAGAACCAATTCGTGGCCACTCCGTATGACGTGGCCATCATCGGTGACTACAACATCGGCGGCGATGCCTGGTCCTCGCGCATCCTGCTGGAGGAAATCGGTCTGCGCGTGATCGCCCAGTGGTCCGGCGACGGCACCCTCGCTGAAATGGAAAACACGCCCAAGGCCAAGCTCAACGTGCTGCACTGCTATCGCTCGATGAACTACATCTCGCGCCATATGGAAGAGAAATTCGGCATTCCCTGGGTCGAGTACAACTTCTTCGGCCCCAGTCAGATCGAGACATCGCTGCGCCAGATTGCCAGTCACTTCGACGACAAGATCAAGGAAGGCGCCGAGCGCGTCATCGCCAAGTACAAGGCCCTCACCGATGCCGTGATCGCCAAGTACCGTCCGCGCCTGGAAGGCAAGACCGTGATGCTGTTCGTCGGTGGCCTGCGTCCGCGTCACGTGATCGATGCCTATGGCGACCTGGGCATGAAGGTGGTGGGCACCGGTTATGAATTCGGCCACAACGACGACTACCAGCGCACCACCCACTATGTGGAAGACGGCACGCTGATCTACGACGACGTGACCGGCTATGAATTCGAGAAGTTCGTCGAGAAGATCGAGCCCGATCTGGTCGGCTCCGGGATCAAGGAGAAATACGTCTTCCAGAAGATGGGCGTGCCGTTCCGCCAGATGCACTCCTGGGATTACTCGGGCCCGTATCACGGCTATGACGGCTTCGCCATCTTCGCCCGCGACATGGACATGGCCATCAATAGCCCGGTGTGGAGCATGGCCAAGGCGCCGTGGAAGGCTTGAGCCGAATCGATTCGGAGATGGATGGACGCAGCACTGTGTCCGCCGCCTGTCGTCCATCCGACCCGAGCCTGGATCATTTGATCAGTTGAATTGAAGGGGTATCATCATGCCGCAAAACGCCGATAGCGTTCTGGACCACGAGAATCTGTTCCGTCAGCCGGAATACCGCGAACTGCTCGCCCGCAAGAAAGACGAGTTCGAGTTCGCCGTTCCGCTGGACAAGGTTCAGGACGTGGCCGAATGGACCAAGACCAAGGAATATCAGCAAAAGAACTTCGCCCGCGAGGCGCTGACCATCAATCCGGCCAAGGCTTGCCAGCCGCTGGGTGCGGTGTATGCCGCCGTCGGCTTCCAGAACACGCTGCCGTTTGTGCATGGATCGCAGGGCTGCGTGGCGTATTACCGTTCGCACTTTTCGCGTCACTTCAAGGAACCGACTTCCTGCGTATCGTCGTCGATGACCGAAGACGCCGCCGTCTTCGGTGGTCTCAACAACATGATCGACGGCCTGGCCAATGCCCTGAGCCTGTACAAGCCGGAGATGATCGCCGTCTCCACCACCTGCATGGCCGAGGTGATCGGTGATGACCTCGACTCCTTCATCAAGAATGCCAAGGACAAAGGCAGCGTGCCGGCGGAATATGACGTGCCGTTCGCCCATACCCCGGCCTTCGTCGGCAGCCACGTGACCGGCTACGACAATGCCTTGAAAGGCATCCTGACCCACTTCTGGGATGGCAAGGCCGGCACCGTGCCGGCGCTGGAAAGAAAACCCAACGATCGCATCAACTTCATCGGCGGTTTCGATGGCTTCGTGGTCGGCAACCTGCCCGAGGTCAAGCGCATCTTCAAGCTGATGGGCGTGGATGGCACCATCGTGTGTGATCCCTCGGAAGTCTGGAATACCCCGACCGACGGCCAGTTCCGCATGTACAGTGGCGGTACCACCAAGCAGGAAGTGATCGAGGCCCTCGACGCCAAGGCCACCGTGGTGTTCCAGGAGTTCAGCACGCTCAAGACTGCCAAGTACATCGCGGAGAAGGGCCAGGAAGTGGTCGCCCTCAACCATCCGATGGGCGTGGCCGGTACGGACCGGTTCCTGATGGAGCTGTCACGCCTGAGCGGCCAGCCCATCCCGGCCGAACTGGAGCTGGAGCGCGGCCGCCTGGTCGATGCCATCGCCGATTCGCAGGCGCACTTGCATGGCAAGAAGTTTGCCTTGTATGGCGACCCCGACATGATGATCGGCATGACCCAGTTCCTGCTGGAGCTGGGCTGCGAGCCGACCCACATCCTGTCCACCAACGGCGACGCCGAATGGGCGGCCAAGGTGCAGGCGCTGCTGGACGGGTCTCCCTTCGGCAAGGACTGCAAGGTCTATCCCAAGCGCGACTTGTGGCACCTGCGCTCCCTGCTGTTCACGGAGCCGGTGGACTTCCTGATCGGCAATACCTACGGCAAGTACCTGGAACGCGATTGCGGCGTGCCGCTGATCCGCCTGGTGTTCCCGGTCTTCGACCGCCATCACTACCATCGCTTCCCCATCTGGGGTTATGCCGGTGCGATGCGCGTGCTGGTGATGATCCTCGACGAATACTTCGAAGCCCTGGATGCCAATACGGTGGTGGCCGGCGAGACCGATTATTCCTACGACATCATCCGCTGAGCGCGCTGGACGTCCCGCCAGTCAGAAGTGCTGCCTGGCGGGATGCGCGACTGGATGCGTAGTGCCCCGGCAGCAACCCAGCTAAGCATGGAGAGCGATCATGACGGCGTTGAAGCTGAAGATCCAGGAAGTCTTCGAAGAACCGGCCTGCGACAAGAACCAGGCCAAAACGGAGAAGCAACGCAAGGCCGGCTGCAGCAAGCAGCTGGCGCCGGGCGCGGCAGCCGGCGGCTGCGCCTTTGATGGCGCCAAGATCGCCTTGCAACCGATCGTGGACGTGGCCCACCTGGTGCATGGCCCCATCGCCTGCGAAGGCAATTCCTGGGATAACCGCCATGCGGCTTCGTCCGGTGTCCAGACCTATCGCACCGGCTTTACCACCGACATCAATGAGATCGACGTCATCTACGGTGGCGAAAAGCGGCTCTACAAGGCGGTCAAGGAAATCATCGAAAAATATGATCCGCCAGCGGTATTCGTCTACCAGACCTGCGTCACTGCGCTGACGGGCGACGATATCGAGGCCGTCTGCAAGGCCGCCAGCGCCAAGTTCGGCAAGCCGGTGATTCCGGTCAATTCGCCCGGCTTTGCCGGGGTCAAGAACCTGGGCAACAAGCTGGCCGGTGAAGCCTTGCTCGATTACGTGATCGGGACGGTCGAACCGGAATTCACCACGCCCTACGACATCAACATCATCGGCGAATACAACCTGTCCGGCGAGTTGTGGCAGATCACGCCCTTGCTCGATGCCATGGGCGTACGGGTGCTTTCCTGCATCAGCGGCGATGGCCGCTATCGCGAGATTGCCTCTTCGCACCGGGCCCGGGCATCAATGATGGTGTGTTCCAAGGCCATGATCAACGTGGCACGCAAGATGGAGGAACGTTACGGGATTCCCTTCTTTGAAGGGTCTTTCTATGGGATCGGCGACGTCTCCGATTCGTTGCGCCAGATCGCGCGCCTGCTGGTGCAGCAGGGTGCACCAGCCGAGTTGACGGACCGCACCGAAGCCTTGATCGCGGTGGAAGAAGCGCGCGCCTGGAGTCGTCTGGCGCATTACAAGACGCGCCTGGCGGGCAAGCGTGTGCTGTTGATTACCGGCGGTGTGAAGTCCTGGTCAGTGGTAGCGGCCTTGCAGGAGGTCGGCATCGAAATCGTCGGCACCAGCGTGAAGAAATCGACCCGCGAGGACAAGGAGCGCATCAAGGAAATCATGGGGGATGAAGCCCACATGATCGACGACATGACGCCGCGCGAAATGTATGCCATGTTGAAAGAGGCGCGCGCCGACATCATGCTCTCGGGCGGACGTTCGCAATTCATCGCGCTCAAGGCCAAGATGCCCTGGCTGGACATCAACCAGGAGCGCCATCATGCCTATGCCGGCTACGAGGGCATGATCACGCTGGTCTCGGAAATCGACCGCGCCCTGTACAACCCGGTGTGGGAGCAGGTGCGCGCACCGGCGCCCTGGGAGTAAGGACATGGCCACCGTCGAGACTTCCTCCAAGGCCGCAGCCGTCAACCCGCTCAAGATGAGCCAGCCGCTGGGGGCGACCTATGCCTTCCTGGGCATGAACCGCTGTATGCCGGTCATGCATGGTTCTCAGGGCTGCACCTCGTTCGGGCTGGTGTTGCTGGCGCGACATTTCCGCGAAGCGATTCCCTTGCAGACCACCGCCATGAACGAGGTATCAAGCATCCTGGGTGGAATGGAGAACATCGAAAAGGCGGTCTTGAACATCCGCCTGCGCGCCAAGCCGGACCTGATCGCCATCTGTTCCACCGGGCTGACCGAAACCAAGGGCGATGACGTCAATGCCTATCTCAAACTGATCCGCCAGAAGCATCCCGATCTCGCCGATACTGCGCTGGCCTATGTCTCCACGCCTGACTACACGGGCGCCTTCCAAGATGGCTGGGCCAAGGCCGTGGAGGCATTGATCCGCGCGCTGGGTGAGCCGGAGCCGGACATCCAGACGCGCGCCAACCAGATCAATCTGCTGGCAGGGTGCCATCTGACACCGGCCGATATCGAGGAATTGCGCGACATCGTGCAATCCTTCGGGCTGGACCCGATCGTGTTGCCGGATGTGTCCGGTTCGCTGGATGGCCATCTGCCAGACAATTTCAGTCCGACCTCGATGGGCGGTACTACCCTGGCCGACATGCGTGCGCTGGGCGCTTCCATCGTCACCATCGCCATCGGCGAACAGATGCGCGCCAGTGCCCAGGCCGTGCAGGCGTTGAGCGGAGTGCCTTATGTGGTGTTCGACCGGCTGACCGGTCTGCAGGCCAATGACCGCTTCCTGGCCTATCTGGAATATGTGTCGGGCCAGCCGATTCCGGCGCGCTATCGGCGTCAGCGAAGCCAGTTGCAGGATGCCATGCTGGATGGCCACTTCTTCTTCGGCGGGGTCAAGGTTGCCATCGGTGCCGAACCGGACCTGTTGCTGGCACTCTCGGCATGGCTGGCCGAGATGGGCTGCGAGATCGGCTGTGCCATGACCACCACGACCTCGCCGGTGCTCGATGGCGTACCGGCAGAACGCGTGGTGATCGGCGACCTGGAGGACCTGGAGCAGGGCGCGCGCCGGGTCAGCGCCGGTCTGCTGGTGACGCATTCGCACGGACGCCAGGCGGCCGAGCGCCTGCATATTCCCTTCCATCGTGCCGGCTTGCCCATGTTCGACCGTCTGGGGGCCGGGCACTGTCTTTCGGTCGGCTATCGCGGTACACGTGGATTGATTTTCGAGATCGGCAACCTGTTGCTGGCCGAAGGCCATGCACATACCCCGGATGACTGGCAGCTGCCGCAGAGCACGCGCGATGCCCTGGCGCTGGCCCCGTCCGTTCAAGGAGAAAGCTCATGAAAGTGGCATTTGCAACCCAAGATCTGCAGCGCGTGGATGCGCATTTCGGCTGGGCCAAGAACCTGGCGGTGTTCGAGGTCTGGCCCAATGGCTACAGTTTCGTGCAGACGCACAGCTTCGACGGCGATCTCAAGGAGGACGGCGACGAAGACAAGCTGGCCCCCAAGATCGAGGCCATCAAGGATTGCGCCATCCTGTACGTGGCCGCCATCGGCGGCTCGGGCGCCGCACGGGTGGTGGCCAACCGCATCCACCCGGTCAAGGTGGCGCAGGCCGAACCTATCCTGGACATCCTCGACAAGCTGCAGGAAGTGCTCAAGGGTACACCGGCACCATGGCTGCGCAAGGCCATGCAAAAGGGCCAGGAACGCGATATCAATTTTGAAGAGGAAGTGTGAACCATGACTGCCATCGCCACTCAAGAGGCCCCGGTCGCCATCGACAGCCCGTTCGTGCAGGAGCTCATCAAGCAATGGCGCGCGCAGGATACCCATGGCGCCTGGGACGGCAAGAGCAACGCAGACCTGCTGGCGCCCTACATCATCACGCGCGAGCAGCGCCGCGAGATTCCCATCATCGGCGACCCCGATCCTGAAACCCTGTGGCGCCTGGAATTGTTCTACAACGCCGTGGGTCTGGCCATCGAGCGCCAGACCGGCAGCATCGCCACGCCCATGATGAAGATGTCGCATGAGGGCTTTGGACGCATGGTGCTCATGGCCGGGCGCCTGGTGGTGGTCAACAAGCACTTGCGGGATATGCATCGCTTCGGCTTCGAGAGCGTGGACAAGCTGGCCGAGGAGGGCGGCAAGATCGTGGCGGCCGGGGTCGAGATGATCCGGCGGTTCCCCGAAGTGGTCAATTACGGCTGAGGGCACTGGCCACAAGGAGAACGGACATGCAGGACAGGGAAGCGCTCAAGGCGCAAGTCAAGAAGCTCAACCAGCAGGCCACGGCCTTGAAGATGGATTTGCACGATCTGTCCGAGGATTTGCCGACCGGCTGGGAAAAGATCCTGGAGGTCGCGCAGAAGGCCTATGACGCCCATGCCGCCCTGGCCGAGGCACGGCGCGCACTTGAGGATGAGAACGAAAGACAGCCATGACGACATTCACGGTCAAGCTTCCCGGCGGTGCCGACTGGACGCCACAGTTCGTCGGCCAGATCAATGAAGACAAATGCATCGGCTGCGGCCGTTGCTTCAAGGTATGCGGCCGCGACGTGCTGGCCCTGGTCGGTATCAATGACGAGGGCCAGCGCATCGCGGTCGATCCTGATGATGACGAGGATGAGGAGTACGAAAGAAAGATCATGACCATCGCCAACCGCGACAATTGCATCGGTTGCGAAGCCTGCTCACGGATTTGCCCCAAGAAGTGCTACACCCATGGGAGCGCGCAGGTCTGATCGTCCATTTTCAGTTGAAGCTTTGTTCATTCTCTGACATCGACCCAGGAGGCCCCAAAATGAGCTACAGCCAGGCAGGTTATGTGGAATTGATGGAAGCAGCGCGCGACCCGGACCATGTGGTGACGCTGGCCTTTGCCGGCTTGATCGCACTGGCTGGTCACCGTCCGGCCCCCTATGACGTGCCCATCGCCGCACTCGATGCCGACTCCCTGACGGCCTTGCGTGAACGCTATTTTCCGGAGTTGACGGCGCCTCTGTATGGCTCCCCCGGTGCATTGTCCGGTGAAGCCTGTGCGCCGCCGCCGATCGACGAATTCGATGACCTGCTGGCCATGCTGATGGATTGCCGCACCTGCGACGACCAGGAAAGTACCTGGCTGGCCCACGCCATCGCCACGGCCTGCATGGGTTCCAACCATCTCTGGCAAGACATGGGCTTGCCCAACCGGACGGCCTTGTCGCGGCTGATCGGGCATTACTTTTCCGTGCTGGCCGAGCGCAACGTCAGCGACATGAAATGGAAGAAGTTCTTCTATCGGCAATTGTGCGAACGCGAAGGGCTGGTGCTGTGCCAGGCCCCTAGCTGCGGCAATTGTTCCGATTACCTCAAGTGTTTCGGTCCGGAAGACGCCAATCCATTGCTCGGCTTGAACTGAGCTGGCGCTGTTGTCTTCATTCGCCTCCCTTTTTCAAGGAACAAGTCCATGTTACGCAAGCTGATGCTGGCATGTACCTGGCTGTGTCTGCTGATGCCAGGTGTCCATGCCGAGGAAGTCCATGTGGCCGTGGCGGCCAATTTCACCCAGCCGTTCAAGCAGATTGCCGCCGCGTTCGAGCAGGCCACCGGTAACACGGTGGTGGCAGCGTTCGGCTCCACCGGCCAGTTCTATGCCCAGATCAACAATGGCGCGCCATTCGAGATCTTGCTGGCGGCGGATGCCAACACCCCGGCCTTGCTGGAAAAGCAGAATACCGCCGTGGCCGGCAGCCGCTTCACTTACGCACGCGGCAAGCTGGTGCTCTGGAGCGCCAGGTCGGGCGTAGTGGACGCGCAGGGCGAGATCTTGAAGAAGGGTGCCTTCGAGCATCTGTCGCTGGCCAATCCCAAGCTGGCGCCGTATGGCCTGGCGGGCGTGCAGACGATGCAGAAGCTCGGGCTTGACGAGACCTTGCGGCCCAAGATCGTGCAGGCGGAAAACATCAACCAGGCCTACCAGTTCATCGCCAGCGGCAATGCCTTGCTCGGCTTCGTGGCCTTATCGCAAGTGGTCAGGAACGGGCAGATCGTCGACGGTTCGGCCTGGATCGTGCCGGCCGAGCTGTATGCACCGATCCTGCAGGACGCGGTTCTTCTGGAAAAAGGCCGTGACCATCCGGCGGCCCTGGCGCTGATGACTTACCTCAAGAGCGAACCGGCGCGCCAGATCATCCGCGCCTACGGCTACGAGCTGGATCGCTAGGCCGGCCATGGGATTGACGGCCGAAGACTGGAGCGCGGTGCGCCTGACGCTGAGCCTGGCCAGCATCGTCACGGTGCTGCTGCTGTTGCTGGGTACTCCGCTGGCCTGGTGGCTGGCGCGCACGCGCTCGGGCTGGCGCCATTGGGTGGCCGCGGTAGTGGCCTTGCCCCTGGTATTGCCGCCGGCCGTGCTGGGCTTCTATCTGTTGGTGCTCATGGGGCCGCAAGGGCCGGTGGGCCAGCTCACCCAGGCATGGGGGCTGGGCTTGCTGCCCTTCAGTTTTGGCGGACTGGTGCTGGCCTCGTTGCTGTATTCGATGCCCTTCGTGGTCCAGCCCTTGCAAAACGCCTTCGAGGCCATCGGTGAACGGCCCATGGAAGTGGCGGCGACCTTGCGTGCCTCGCCGCTGGATGCCTTCTTTACCGTGGCCGTGCCCTTGGCCGGGCCGGGCTTCCTGACGGCGGCGGTGCTTGGTTTTGCCCATACCGTAGGGGAGTTCGGCGTGGTGCTGATGATCGGCGGCAATATCCCCGGCAAGACACGGGTCTTGTCGATGCAGATCTATGACCACGTGGAAGCCTTCGAATACGCCCAGGCGCACCGGCTGGCAGGCGCCATGCTGGTGTTTTCCTTCCTCGTGCTATTGGTGATGATGCGTCTGGGGCGTGCGGGTAAGACCACGCTCAAGGCAGGGAAGAGCGGCCGCGCACCGCAGGAAGCTACGGTGCAATCTGGCGATGCCATTAGGAGGACCACATGAAGCCAGCCAAGGTTGAGCCCAGCATCGCGCAGCCCGGGATCATCGCGAAGATGGCCTATGGCTATGGTGGCGCGGGCGAGTTCCAGCTTGACCTGGATCTGAAATTGCCGGGGCAGGGTGTGAGCGCCTTGAGCGGGCCCTCCGGCTGCGGCAAGACTACCTTCCTGCGCTGCATGGCCGGTCTGCTGCGCCCGAGCCGGGGCTACCTGGAGGTCAACGGCGAGGTCTGGCAGGACTCGCAGCGCCGGTATTTCTTGCCGACTCATCGACGCGCGCTGGGATACGTATTCCAGGAGGCCAGCCTGTTGCCGCATCTGTCGGTGAGCCGCAATCTGGACTATGGTGCGCGCCGCAGCAAGGCCGCTCCCGGCACAACGCCACGCCAGAAGATCATTGAGCTGCTGGGCATCGGTTCGCTGCTGCAGGCCATGCCATCGGCCTTGTCAGGTGGGGAGCGCCAGCGCGTGGCCATCGCTCGCGCCCTGTTCACGGCACCGCGCCTGTTGCTCATGGACGAACCAATGGCCGCCCTGGACAATGACCGCAAGCGCGACATCCTGCCTTACCTGGAACGCCTGCGTGACGAGCTGGCCATTCCCATTCTCTACATCAGCCACCATCCTGAAGAAATCGCGCGTCTGGCCGATACGCTGGTACTGATGCGGCAAGGCCGCTGCCTGGCCAGCGGTCCTCTGACGACGCTGCTGTCACGACTCGATCTGCCCCTGGCCCATGCAGAGGATGCCGGAGCCGTGATCGAGGCCAAGGTTGCTGCCCATGACGAGACGTATCACCTCACCCAGCTGGTGCTGGCCGGTGGTGACATCTTCGTACCGCGACGGGAGTTGCCGGTCGGTCAGCCGGTGCGTTTGCAGATCCATGCGCGCGACGTCAGCCTGGCCTTGAGCCCCGGTCATGACAGCAGCATCCTCAATCGGCTGTCGGCCACGGTGCTCAAGCTGGCACCGGCGCAGCATCCGGCCCACGTGCTGGTCGTGCTGGATGCCGGCGGAGAACAACTGTTGGCGCGTATCACGCGGCGTTCCTGCGATCAACTCGCCCTGGTACCGGGCCAGCCAGTGTGGGCGCAGATCAAGTCGGTGGCCTTGTTGTAGATGTGATGCAGCCGCTTGATGCTTGATCTCAAGGGAAGGGCCGCAGCCGTGTTGGCGATGCGGCCTTCGCATGGGCGCCCTCAGCCGAACTTGAACAGGATGCCATAGCCGCCACGTGGATATTCCCACGCCACGTTGCGGTGTTCGGTGCAGATCACGCGGCAGGTGCCGCATTCCAGGCAGCCATCGGTGGTCAGCAGGATCTGGCCACCGCCTTCGGCCGTGTAGCAACCGGCCGGGCAGCAGGTCAGGCATTGCTGGGTCTTGCATTGATCGGCGCACACCGACTGGTTCTTGATGGCGATATGCGGACGGCCGCTGTCGATCTTGTAGCGGTTCTGGAACAGTTTTTCTTCGACCTTGGACGTGCTCATTCGAAAGCCCTCCACATTTTGTAGGCATCACCCACCAATCCGAACAGGGAGCGCCGCTGGGTGAAGCTGCGCCGGATGTCTCGTTCCTTGGATTTCTTGTCGGTCCCGTCGACCTTGAGCATGTGATGCGCTGCCTGGTTGAGCAGTTCGGGGTAGGTATTCAACAGGTGCGGATTGCGATGGAAGATGCCGGGCAAGGCGCGGTATTTCTTCAGGTCCTTGATGACAAAGCTCTCGTTGAGTGCGGTGCGGTAGCGTGCCAGGTTGCGCTCGGTCAGGGGCAGCCCTTCGGCACGCAGCGCAATCACGGTTTCAGCAGCCAGGCGGCCGCTGGTCATGGCCAGGTTGGAACCTTCACGATGTACCGCATTGACGAACATGCCGGAGTCGCCGACGACCATCCAGCCACTGCCATAGAGGCAGGGAATGGCGTGGTAGCCGCCCTCGGGAATGAGGTGGGCTGCATACTCCTTCATTTCTCCGCCTTCGAGCAAGGGGGCAATGGCCGGATGGGCCTTCATGTCTTCCAGCAGTTGGTAGGGCGAGCATTTCTGCCGTTTGAGGTCGGACAACATGCAGCCCACGCCGATAGTCACCGAGTCGCGGTTGGTATAGAGAAAGCCGGTACCCATCATGCCCTTGGTGATCTTGCCGACCATCTCGATGACCACGCCGGCGTCGCCGCTGACGTTGAAGCGGCTGGCGATGGTTTCCTCCGGCATGAAATGGATTTCCTTGACCGCCAGCGCCACCTCGGCCGGATCGAGTTCGGGGCGAAAGCCGGCTTTGCGGGCCAGCACCGAATTGACGCCATCGGCCAGCACCACGATGTCGGCATAGATCGAGCCACCCACGCGATCGGTCTGCACGCCCACGACGTGCTGGCCATCCATGAGCAGATCGGTCACAGTGGTCTCACAGATCAGCAGGGCACCGGCCTCTTGCACTTTCTGCGAAAACCATTTGTCGAACTGGGCGCGGATGATGGTGTAGCGGTTGTAGGGCGGCTTGTTGAAGTCTTCCGAGCGGTAGTGGCCGCCGATGAAGGATTGATCATCGAGCACCCACATGCGCTGCTCAATGATGTGGCGTTCCAGCGGTGCGTCCTCACGAAAGTCGGGAATGATGCGTTCCAGTGCATCCGCGTAGAGGATGGCGCCTTGCACGTTCTTGGAACCGGGATATTCCCCCCGTTCGATCTGCAACACCTTCAGTCCGGCCTTGGCCATGGTGTAGGCACAGGCATTGCCGGAGGGCCCGGCGCCGACCACGATGGCATCGAATTTCTCAGTCATGCTGTTCTCCCTGTTGTGGTTCAGCTCGCCATGCGCATCGTGGCCAGTTGTTGACGGAAGGCCTCGGTCAAGGCCGGCAGGATGGTCATGGCGTTGCCGACGATACCGTAGCTGGCGAAGTCGAAGATGGGGGCGTTGGGATCACTGTTGATGGCAATGATCACGTCCGAATCGGCCATGCCGACGCGGTGCTGGATGGCACCCGAGATGCCGGCCGCGATATAGAGTTTGGGCCGCACGGTCTTGCCGGATTGCCCGACCTGGCGCTCGGCCTGGATCCAGTTGGCTTGCACCACCGGACGCGTGGCACCCACCTCGGCTCCCAGCACCATGGCCAGATCCCAGATCAGCTGGAAGTTCTCGGCCCGCTTCATGCCGCGTCCACCCGCCACGATGATGTCGGCAAACGGTAGTTGCGGCTTGTCTTGCTGATTGTCGGGGATGTATTCCAGTACCTTGGTGATGATGTCGCTCTCGACCAGGCCCAGCGGGTGCTCGATGATCTGGCCGCTGCGGCTACGGTCGGGCTCCGGCATGGCCATCACGCGCGGCCGCACGGTGGCCATCTGCGGCCGGTAGTTCAGTGTCAGGATGGTACAGAGCAGGCTGCCGCCAAAGGTCGGGCGCGATGCCGCCATGCTGCGGTTTTCCATGTCGATGGTCAGCCCGGTGCAGTCGGCAGTCAGGCCGGTCCTGAGCGTGGTGGCGACACTGCCGGCCAGGTCGCGCCCTTGCGCGGTGGCTCCCAGCAGCAGGATCTCCGGCTGATAGCGGTTGACCAGATCGGTGAGGCCCTTGGTGAACGGCTGGTTGCGGTAGGCCGACAGGGTAGGGTCGGTCATCAGGTAGCAGCTGTCGGCACCATGGTGGAATGCCTGTTCGCAGAACTGCCGGGTCGCCAGGTCGGGCGCGCCCAATACCACGCCCGAGAGCGACACGCCGAGCTGGTCGGCCAGCTTGCGGCCCTCGCCCAGCAGCTCCCAGGAGACCGGGTGGACTTCGCCACGCTCGTGTTCGATGAATACCCACACCCCCTGGTAGGCCTTGAGGCGTTCGTCCAGTTCGTATTTTCCCTTGCCGCCTTTGCGCTCTGGCGCATGCTTGTCGTCGTTCATGCTGTGCCTCATGGAATCGATGTTGGGAAGATCAGGCCACTTTCCTGGCGATGGCGTCGCCCAGTTTGGGGTGTTGCGTGAAGAGCTTGCCGACCAGGGTGACCGCTAGGTCGCGCGCTTCGTCGCCTTCGGCCGTGATGATCTCGGCGCGACGGGCGTTGGCCTTGGGCGCAAACACCTTGCTCACCACCGTGGGCGAGCCCTTCAAGCCGATCTTGCTGACGTCTTCGATGCCGGCGGCCGCACGGTCCCAGGTACGGATCGGATGGCGGGCGGCGCGAAACATGTTTTCCATGGTGGCAAAGCGCATTTCGTTGCTGCCTTCGAGCATGGTGATGAGGCAGGGCAGCCGCGTCTGGAGCACCTGCACCCCGCCTTCGGCACGGCGCTGGATGACGATTTCGCGCGCAATCGGGTCCAGCGACACGATCTTGGAGACATAGGTCAGCAATTGCAGATCAAGCCGCTTGGCGATACCCGGGCCGACCTGGGCCGTGTCGCCGTCGATGGTCTGCTTGCCGGCCAGGACCAGATCGACCGCCTGGTCTTGCGAGATGCGCTGGATGGCAGCCGCCAGCGCATAGGAGGTGGCCAGCGTATCGGCACCGGCAAAGGCGCGGTCGGTCACCAGGATGGCCTCGTCGGCGCCGAAGGAAATGCATTTGCGCAGCGCTGCCTCCGCCTGCGGCGGGCCCATGGTCAGGACCGTCACCCGTCCGCCGACCTGATCCTTGATGCGCAGGGCTTCTTCCAGCGAAAACAGGTCATAAGGGTTGATGATGGCCGGCACGCCCTGGCGCATGATGGTGTTGGTGACCGGATGCACGCGGATCTGCGCGCTGTCGGGCACTTGCTTGATACAGACGACGATATGCATGGTGTTCTCCAAAAGGACAGGCTCAGGCCTTGGCCGGCAAGGACATGCGCAGCATCTCCAGCGATACCGACTTGCCGTGGGCATCCTGGAATACCTTGAAAACCTTTTCCTGTGCCGGTGTGGAATGCACGAAGTCGTCATAGGCGCTGGCCAGCAGGGCACGCAGCTTCTTGAACATCTCCACTTCGTCCAGCGCATCCAGGCCACGTTCCTGGCGCATGTACTGGTAGAAGCGCTTCAAGATGTGCAGGCGATTGACGTTCACGACCGCTTGCTGGTAAGGCACTCCAAAGAAATCGAGGAACTCTTCGGCGGCGGACAGTTGTTTCAGTTTTTCGGCCAGGGTCGGCATGACGGCTCTCTTTCCGGGGTGAGAGGAACACAGGTGCAGCGCGCGGGAACGGGAGAATTCAAGTGCTTACATCTGGCTGGCCGCGCAGGCACCGCTTTCCAGGAAGAATCGTGTAAGTTCATCTTCGCTGGGCGCGGTCTTGGCCACCATGGTGTGGTCACGGATGCGCATGAGCATGGCTTGTGCCTGGCTGTCCGAGAGCAGTATTCCCATCTTGGCGAAGGCATCCTTGACGCCGCGTGAGCCCGAATGCTTGCCCAGCACGATGTGATGGCTGCGACCCAGTTCGGCCGGGCTGAAGTGTTCATAGTTGGCAGGGTTCTTGAGCAGGCCGTCCACGTGGATGCCCGATTCATGCGTAAACACCGCTTCGCCCACGATACTTTTGTTGGGGGCCACCGCCTTGCCGGAGGCCTTGGCCACCAGCCTGGAGATGGCCGGCAGCGAACGGGTATCGACCTGGGTTTCGATGCCATGGAGATGGCGCAAGCCCATGACCACTTCTTCCAGGGGGGCATTGCCGGCCCGCTCACCCAGGCCGTTGACGGTGGTGTTGACGTGGCTGGCACCGGCATTGATGGCAGCCAGAGTGTTGGCAGTGGCCAGCCCCAGATCGTTGTGGGCGTGCATTTCCAGCTCGATGTCGACTTCGTGGCGCAACTGGCGGATCACATCGTATGTCGCAAAGGGATCAAGCAGTCCTAGCGTATCGGCAAAACGGAAGCGCCGGGCGCCAGCAGCCTGGGCCGTCTCAATCACCCGCAACAGGAAGTCCAGGTCGGCCCGGGAGGAATCCTCGCCCCCCAGGCAAACCTCCATGCCCAGGTCCAGTGCCTTGGGAAGGAAATAACGGATCTGCGCCAGCACCCAGTCGCGGTCGCGTTGCAGCTTGTGCTGGATATGGATGTCCGACACCGGCATGGACAGGTTGACGATATCGGCGTTGCAGCGGGCCGCGGCGGCCAGGTCGGCTTCGCACATGCGACCCCATACCATGGTCTTGCTGCGCAGGGGCAGGGCGGCGATGGCCTGGATGACCTCGATTTCGGCCTCGCCCATGATGGGAATGCCGATTTCCATTTCCGGCACGCCGATCTCATCGAGGGCGCGCGCGATGTCGATTTTTTCTTCCGCTGTGAAGGCAACACCGGCAGTCTGTTCGCCGTCGCGCAGGGTAGTGTCATTGATTGTGACCATCTTGGATTCTCCGGCAATGCGATACGAAAAATGTCTTCTGATCCTGGTTTAGCAATTCATGTGCCAATCAGAATGCGAAAATAAATTCCTTAAAAATCAATGTGATAAGCGACTTGCCTGGTGTTTTTTGGTAGCCCTCGACCCTTGTCGCTTTTGTCGTGTTTGTCGTGTCTTGTCAGGCCTTGCCAGGCCTTGCCGACCCGGCGCACTGCGCGGCCCTCAGTCCCGTTCGCGTGCCAGATTGACGGTGTAGCGCGGCAGCTCGATCACCAGGTCCTGCTGCCGGAGCACGACCTGGCAAGCCAGGCGCGACTGCGTGCTCAAGCCCCAGGCGCGGCCCAGTTGGTCTTCCTCATCATCACTGGCCGGCGCTAGAGAGTCGAAGCCTTCATGGACGATCACATGGCAGGTGGAACAGGCACAGGATTTTTCGCAGGCGTGCTCCAGCGCGATCCCGTTCTTGAGCAAGGCATCACACAGGAACTGGCCGCTACGCGCATCGAAGCTGCTGCCTTCGGCGCACAGTACGGGATGGGGACGAACGGTGATGTGCGGCATGGCAGCTCCCGATGAGGCCGGGATGGCCCCGGTCAGGGTTGGAACATCAAGTCATGAGCCCAGGTCGATGGTCTCAAGGCGCTGGCCCGAGAGGGCCAGCGAGACACTGGCATTCATGCGCCGGGCGGCGAATTCCTGGGTGGCCTGGTTCAGGGCATCGCACGCGCGGCCGAGCGCAGCGATGTTGTCGTCATTGGCCTCCCGTGCGGTTTCGATCAGTTCCGTCAGGGCATAGAGCTGCTTGCGGATCTGCGCTTGTTCGGTGGCGCTGAGCAGACTGTGGCCGTCGCGCTTGAGGGCGGCATCGGTGGCATCGGCCACCTGGCGGGCGTTGACCTGGGCTTCACGCAACATGCGCATCTTCATGTCATCGGTGGCGTGCCCAGCGGCTTCGGAGAGCATGCGGGCGATGTTGGCGTCATCCAGTCCATAGGAGGGCTTGACGGTGACGGCCGCTTCCACGCCGGTGCTTTGTTCGCGTGCCGAGACCGACAGCAGTCCGTCGGCATCGATCTGGAAGGTTACGCGGATACGGGCCGCACCCGCCACCATGGGTGGAATGCCACGCAACTCCAGGCGCGCCAGCGAGCGGCAGTCGGCCACCAGTTCCCGTTCGCCTTGCAGCACGTGCACGCTCATGGCGGTCTGACCATCCTTGAAGGTGGTGAACTCCTGCGCCCGTGCCACCGGAATGGTGGAGTTGCGCGGGATGATCTTTTCCACCAGGCCGCCCATGGTTTCCAGCCCCAGCGAGAGCGGACAGACGTCCAGCAGCAGCCAGTCACTTTGCTGCCGATTGCCGGCCAGGACATTGGCCTGCATGGCCGCGCCCAGCGCTACGACCTGATCCGGATCAAGATCAGTCAAGGGCGTCTGGCCGAAGTAATCGGCTACGGCGGCGCGCACCTGCGGCATCCGGGTCGATCCTCCGACCAGGACCACGCCGTCGATCTCGGCCGTGCCCAGTCCCGCGTCTCGCAGTGCCTTGCGAGTGGGCAGCAGGGTACGGGCCAGCAAGTCCTGGCTGATGGCCGCAAATACCTCGCGCGTCAACGACAGCTGCACGGCCTGCCCTGAGGACAGGTTCAGTTCGATGGTCGCGCTGGTCTCCCGGCTCAGGGTTTCCTTGGCCTGCCGCGCAGCAGAGAGCAGGCGGCGGGTATCTTGCGCGCCGAGCTCTGCGGTTGCCAGCCGGCTCTGATCGAGGATCCAGTCATGGATGCAACGATCGAAGTCATCGCCGCCCAGGGCGCCGTCACCATTGGTGGCCAGCACTTCAAAGACCCCGTGCGAGAGCTTGAGGATGGAAATATCAAAGGTGCCGCCCCCCAGGTCATAGATGGCGAACACCCCTTCGGCAGCCTGGTCGAGGCCATAGGCGATGGCCGCCGCCGTCGGTTCATTGAGCAGCCGCAGCACATTCAGGCCCGCCAGGCGTGCGGCATCCTTGGTGGCCTGGCGCTGGGCGTCATCGAAGTAGGCCGGCACCGTGATGACCGCACCGCTGAGCTCACCGCCAAGCGAGGCTTCGGCGCGCTGGCGCAATACCCGCAGGATGTCGGCCGATACGTCGATGGGTGTCTTGATGCCTGCAGCGGTATCGATCTGGACCAGGCCGGGCTTGTCGATGAAGGCATAGGGCATGTCGGCGCTGTTGCCGGCGTTCATGTCGGCGCGGTCGCGTCCCATCAGGCGCTTGATGGATGACAAGGTATTACATGGATCATCGCTCTGCGCGGCCTTGGCGGCATGGCCGACGACGGACGAGGGCCTGTCTGCCGACTGCAGGGAATAGGTCGGCAGATAGCGCACCACCGAGGGCAACAGCGCCTGGCCGGCCTCATCGGGCAGGATGCGGGCCTGGCCGGACTGGACCGTGGCCACCAGGGAATTGGTGGTCCCCAGGTCGATGCCCACTGCCAGCCGGTGCTGATGCGGCGCCGTGCTGAGGCCAGGTTCGGCGATCTGGAGCAGGGACATGGCCTAGACCGCGAAGCTTTCGCCGCAGCCGCACTGATTCTTGGCGTTGGGATTGTTGAATTTGAAGCCCTCGTTGAGCCCTTCTCGCACGAAGTCCAGCTCGGTGCCATCCAGGTAGGGCAGGCTCTTGGGGTCGATCAGCACGGTCACGCCATGGCTTTCGAAGCGCAGGTCCTGCGGCTCGGCGACATCGGCATATTCGAGTGCATACGCCATGCCGGAGCAGCCGCTGGTCTTGACTGCCAGGCGCAAGCCGACAGCGCTGCGCTTGGCCAGGAAGGCGTGCACGCGGCGCGCGGCGTTTTCAGTGAGGGTGATGCTCATGGCCGTACCTCGTCAGACCGAGAATGAACTACCGCAGCCACAGGTAGTGGTGGCATTGGGGTTCTTGATGATGAAGCGGGACCCTTCCAGGCCTTCTTCGTAGCCGATCTCGGCGCCGTTGAGGTATTGCATGCTCATGGCATCAACCAGCAGCGAGACGCCGTTGCGCTCGATGCAGAAATCGTCTTCATTGACGGCATCGTCGAAGGCGAAGCCATATTCGAAGCCGGAGCAGCCGCCGCCGCTGACGTAGATGCGCAGCTTGAGTTCGGCATTGCCTTCTTCGCTGATCAACTCGCTGACCTTGGCTACGGCCGAATCGGTAAAGATGAGGGGGGCGTCGGCGGTGATGCTGTCGGTATCGGGCATGATGGACCTCCAGGAAATGGGGATGGGAACCGGCCGTGACGTCTCAGTCGGCGACGGGCGCGCAGATCGGGTATTGCTTGAGGGCAGGGGCCGCCTGCTGGGCCTCGGGCGCGGCATCATGCCGGCTGCGGTAATCCGCTACGGCGGCCTTGATGGCATCTTCGGCCAGGATGGAGCAGTGAATCTTCACCGGCGGCAAGGCCAGTTCGTCGGCGATGGCGGTGTTCTTGATGTCCAGCGCCTGGTCGAGGGTGCGCCCCTTGAGCCATTCGGTCACCAGGGAGGAAGAGGCGATGGCCGAACCGCAGCCGTAGGTCTTGAACCTGGCGTCTTCGATGATGCCGTTGTGATCGACCTTGATCTGCAGCTTCATCACGTCGCCACAGGCAGGCGCGCCCACCATGCCGGTGGCCACGCTGGTGTCGTCCTTGTCGAAGCTGCCGACGTTGCGCGGGTTTTCGTAGTGGTCCATCAATTTGTCGCTGTAAGCCATGATGTGCTCCTTGTCAGTGTGCAGCCCATTGCACCGTGGAGAGGTCAATGCCGTCCTTGTACATATCCCACAGCGGCGAGAGTGCCCGCAGTTTGCCGACCTTTTCACGGATCACGTTCACGGTGAAGTCGATCTCCTCGACGGTGGTGAAGCGGCCGATGGAAAAACGGATCGAACTGTGCGCCAGTTCGTCCGACAGGCCCAGTGCGCGCAGGACATAGGAGGGTTCCAGGCTGGCCGAGGTACAGGCCGACCCGGAAGACACCGCCACATCCTTGATGGCCATAAGCAGCGATTCGCCTTCGACATAGTTGAAACTGACATTGAGGTTGTGCGGCACGCGACGCTCCAGGTCGCCATTGACGAAACATTCCTCGATATCGGCAAAGCCGGCGTGCAGGCGGTCGCGCAGCATGCGGATGCGCTCGTTCTCAGTGCCCATGGCCAGGCGTGCCAGTTCGAAGGCTTCGCCCATGCCAACGATTTGGTGGGTGGCCAGGGTGCCCGAGCGCAGGCCGCGTTCATGCCCGCCGCCATGCATCTGCGCTTCCAGCCGAACGCGCGGCTTGCGTCCCACGTACAAGGCGCCGATTCCCTTGGGGCCATAGGTCTTGTGGGCCGAGAACGACATCAGATCAACCTTGAGGCTGGCCAGGTCGATGGTCACCTTGCCGGTGGCCTGGGCGGCGTCCACGTGCAGGAGCACGCCTCGTGCACGGCAGATGTCGCCCAATGCAGCGATGTCCTGGATCACGCCGATCTCGTTATTGACGTACATCACCGAGGCCAGGATGGTATCGGGCCGCAAGGCTGCTTCGAAGGCAGTCAGGTCAAGCATGCCGTCGCTGCCGACCTCCAGATAGGTCACTTCAAAACCGCCGCGCTCCAGCTCGCGCATGGTGTCGAGCACGGCCTTGTGTTCGGTCTTGACGGTGATCAGGTGGCGACCCTTGCTACGCAGGAATTCAGCCGCACCCTTGATGGCCAAGTTATTGGATTCGGTGGCGCCGGAGGTCCAGATGATTTCGCGCACGTCGGCGTTGACCAGCGCGGCGACTTGCGCGCGCGCATGTTCGACCGCCGCTTCGGCGGCCCAGCCGAAGCTGTGCGAGCGGCTGGCCGGGTTGCCCGGAATCTCGGTCAGATAGGGAATCATCTTTTGCGCAACGCGCGGATCGACCGGGGTGGTCGCCGAATAATCCAGGTAGATGGGTAGCGATAAGGAAGAGGAGGGCATGGTGGCTCCGGCAAACTGTGTGGGAGAACGGGTCTGTGCCTGGCTGCGCTATGAGCTTCAGCAAAGAGCGTGCCATCCATGGGTATGCTGCTAAGCCATTGAATAAAAAGGAATAAATTATTTTCTGGCGCGGAGGATTTCGCACGCTGGATTGTCGTTTTTGTTGGGTTTATGACGACAGGGCGAATTCGATGTGTGCTTTGATGCCAGCTGAATCGCCACGGCGAACCCTGTTCTTGAGGGAGTCAGTCTATAGACCGCGTGGTTGCCTTTGAGAGCTGGGGAGTGGGTCAGATGGGAGGAACAATGCTTCGAGCAAAATCAATAACGGTATTGGAAGCACTGCCAGAAATGCATGCTCATTATTTAACTTATGTCCCAAGTTTGTAGTTCATAGAAAATTTAAGTCATTAATCCTAAAAGGAAATCAAAATGAGCAAGGTCATGGACGAAGAATTCAAGCGTTGGACAGCCAAGCGCAAAGCGGCGCTGGTGATGGAAATCATCCAGGGTAAGACGACGGTAGCGGAGGCTAGCCGGTCGTTTGATATCCCGCCTTCAGAGATCGAGGAATGGGTCGATGAAGGCCGCAAAGGGATGGAGAACGCCCTGCGTGCCAAGCCGCTGGATGTGAGAGAACAGTACGAGCGGCAACTCAAGGAGCTGCAGGAAGCTTATGGAGAAGCCATGCTGGAGCTGCGCGCCAGAAAAAAATTGGCGTCCCTGTTGGGCGAGGAAGACAAGTAATCGAGACCATCCGCCAGGGACTCAAACAAGATGGTTTCGATGTGGCTGTCAGCAAGATCTGCGCGTGGTTTGGGATTGCCAGGCGCAGCGCTTACTACAAGCCTGTGAAGGCCGAGCCCAAGGTGCAGGAGCGCTTTGCCGAACCGATTCGCAAGATGATCCTGGAAGAGCCGTCCTTCGGCTATCGCACGGTGGCTGGCCTGCTCGGATTCAACAAGAACACGGTGCAGCGGATCTTCCAGCTCAAAGGCTGGCAGGTCAAGAAGCGGCCCATTGGTTTCCGCCCCAGGGTGAAGGCCTTGCCGTCGGTAGCCACAGGACCAGACCAGCGCTGGGCCACCGATTTGTGCCGGATCTGGACGGGGCGTGATGGTTGGGCCGTGCTGGCCTTGGTGATCGATTGCCACACGCGGGAATTACTGGGCTGGCATCTGTCGCGTTCGGGCAAGTCGAAGACGGCAGAGTCGGCCTTGGAGCAAGCGCTGATCGCGCGTTATGGCTCACTGGGTCGCGTGACGGCGCCGTTCTTGCTGCGCTCCGATAACGGCCTGGTGTTCACCAGCCGTAGTTACACCGCGTTGGTCCGCAGTTACGGGCTTCAGCAAGAGTTCATCACGCCGCATTGCCCACAGCAGAACGGCATGGTCGAACGCGTCATCAGAACCCTAAAGGAGCAATGCGCTCATCGACATCGCTTCGAAACATTGCAGCACGCCAGTCGCATCATTGGTGACTGGATCGGCTTCTATAACCACCGCCGGCCGCATCAGGCGCTGGGGATGAAGACACCGGCTGAGGCGTTTGCTTTAGCTGCTTGAGGTGAGCAGGTTTCGCTGGGTCATTACAGCTGGGACTTCGCATCGATGAGTTCACCCGTGGCTGCCTCGCGCTGCACGTGGCCAGGCAAATTCGGAGTAATGACGTTATTGATATCCTGACTGAGGCCATGGTGGCCTACGGTGTTCCAGCATATCTACGCTCTGAAAATGGGGCCGGAGATGATCGCCAAGAACCTTCGGCGCTGGCTTGCATCGGTCGGTTCAAAAATGCTGGACATTGAGCCAGGAAGCCCCTGGGAGAACGGATACTGCGAGTCCTTCAACGGTAAATTCCGCGATGAACTTCTCAACGGAGAAATCTTCTACACCCTTCGAGAAGCTCAGGTCATCATCGAGCGATGGCGTCATCAGTACAATACCGTTCGGCCGCATAGCTCACTGAAATACCGGCCGCCGGCAGCGCAGGCTACGCTGCCGACAACAACCCCAGCACCATTGCGGCTTGCCGCTTAGACTAACTTTAAGTCTGGACCAGTTGTTTCAGGCCGGTCACCCGCCGTGCAGGCTTCTTGACGTTCCACCGTGTACACGTTAAATGAGCTTCTAAATTGGAATAGGGGGCTTAACTTTCCTGCTCATCTGGATATTCTGCTTGTGGAATTGCTGTCCAGCCTTCGCGGGTAATTCCCGCCCCGATGCGCATATCCTTTCCCTCTGTGGCAGCCCAGTGGCCACCGCGATGCATCACCGCGCGAATCACGGACTTTCTTGGGTGGTCCTCGTCAGCCTTAGCTGAGCTACATAGGGCATTCCATGTATGCTCGGCTGGTTGTGCATCCAGGCGGGGGCCTAGCAATTGATCTAAGATTTCAGTAGAAACATTGTGTCTGCCGCCATGATGCGGAACTTGGAAATAGCGAATTCCAGGTAACGCAAACGCGATAGAAGGAGCGTAGTCGATGACTTCCTGCAATGCCTCACGCCCCGCATCGCCGGTCAACAAAACGCGATGACCGTTTAAGACTGCAGTTTGCACAACGCTCATTTCGTTTTCGCGGCTGGTGGGGCCGGGCGGGAAGAACTCGTTTCCCCAAATTGCTTTTAAGTATGCAGTGGCAGCTTTGACCGCACGGGCGACACTTCCTAGTGCGCTGTCAAAAGCGCTCTCTTCGACAGCTTCAGGCGTTCTTTCTGAATCTACAATTAAGTCTAGATACCGATTTAGTGTTGGCGCCATCACCAAGAAAGGACCAATTTTCTGGCCCTGCATCGGCGCATGAATCGGGATTCCTTTCTCGTTCGCGATATCTTCAAGCATCGCGGTAGCATCATAGATAGAGAGTAACTTGCGCCTTAATGCGTCGACCGACTCATAGTTTTCAAATCGGTCAATCAATTGATCAGCGTAGATCCAAGGTCGGTTAATCCAGAGATTGCGGACTGTGCATTGCTCTAGAACCTTTCGTAATCCGTTCGCGTGATCACGATCTGGGTGAGTTAGAACGACGTGATCAATGGTAGTGGTGCCATAGTATTTTTTCAGATGCTCAACGATCTGGTCTCCAGTATCTAGATAGCCCCCATCTACTACATGAACACCTGTTTCATTGTTTACGGAATAACGCATCGTAATCGCGTCACCACTCTTGGAGGTCTCAACCCCAAGGAAGTCGATTTCAAAATAGTCAGCCATATATTCCTTTCGCTTTTTATTAATGGAATGAAGATGGTCTTGTAATACTTAGCTTGCTAGATGCTTCTTCTATATGTGCTTTTTTCCCATATTGACTCATGCCTGTCTTGTGGAAATAGCAATGATCGATGATACTCCGAAGTCTTATCAGGGGCTGAGACTGCGATATGGAAAAACCTGATCTAGATCTAGTTTTTCAGTTTTCGTCGCGACAATTTGGAGGTCTGATTTCATTAAGATCATATGGCCCCTACACGTTTGTCTAGAAATAGCTACAGCCCTACAGCTGCACACTTACAGAACAGTTGGACTTGCTCATGACAACAATATTTGAACTAGTCAAAGATCCTTACGAGCGTAAGGCCCGAGTAATTCCAGGTCTTCTCGTCGCCTTGCCGGTGCTGGTGCCCTTAGTTTGCGTCTACGGTGCTAAGCACCCGCTACTAACAGGTGTAATCGGACTTCTGGGTGGTTGCGGTGCTATTTACGCATTGTCAAGCGTGGCAAGAGGGCGAGGCAAAATGTTGGAGGAAACCCTTGTTGAAAAATGGGGGGGGATGCCAACAACTATTGCTCTTCGTCATCGGGACAAGTTTTTAGATACTATTAGCACGCAACGCTACCACACAGCGATTACCGCAAAATTGGGCATCGCGATGCCGACCGCGGATGAAGAACTTGCGGATATCGGTAGAGCGGATGACATATACATTGGCGCAACGAAGCGCCTTCGCGAATTGACCCGTACAAATAAGCGGCTTTTGCTCAAAGAGAACATTGCCTACGGATTTCATCGCAACATGTTAGCTATGAAACCCGTTGGCATTATTTCTTGTTTGATGGGCACGATCTATGGCTTACTAATTGGGAAAATTCTCCAAATAACACCCCCGTACTTTTTCCCGATCAATCTTGTTGACCCAGGACTTGCGTCAGGAATAACTCTATTAATTTCACTCGCATTACTCGCAGCGTGGTTGTTTTATTTTAATCAGCATGCTGTAAGACGTATGGGATTTGTCTACGCAGAACGGCTTTTCGAATGTTTACCATCATTGCCCGTGTCGAAACCGAAGAAACGAGATGATTTGGGAGCCCCATAGCGCGGGCATTTTGATTGCAGACGTTAGATTTACTATGGCCTCAGACGGTCTGGATGCCATCAGTAAGGGCAGGGGGCCGACGAAGACTCATGCTCTAATAGAATTAGATTTTTTGGGCGCCATCTCAATGTTTATGAGCGCGGTACCTAATTGCATTCCCCAATCATCCCTTTTCTAGAATCGATACCACCGCAAAATATGTATAACAAACAAGGGACCCTGCAAACGTGCCAGCCCCTAAAAACTGTTTTGCGAAGTCCATCGAGTCACTATTCATTATTCTCTGCATTCTGGTTTTGGAAGGTCCTGCCAAGCGTCGAATATGTCCTTCGGCGGCCGCCATTGCGCTCACAGCACTGACAACTGCCAAGCCTATTGCAAAGCATCCCCATATAATCTTTGATGAGGACTTGAATACTGTTCCTAGCAATGTGACCTTGGCTGCTAGCACCATAATGTCTTAACGTTGGCGATATTGGATGATGCGTTGGCCAACAAGAGGCTTTGGGTCTGGAGGCAATCGGCGTGACCGACGACTTGGTCATATCTAATTCGAAGGAAAAGAAATCAGTTGGGCAAGACGCATATCGCTAGACAAGGCTAGGGCTGGCTACAAAATTCTGCAAAAAAAACGGCTACAACTTTTTGCAAACCAACGGGCTGCCTCATGAACGGTTTTAACTTGGGTCGTGGTTTTACATAATACAAATTATGCGAAGCCATGGTGGTTTTAGAAGTGTTGCGTTGTTCTTATAAGCTACTGAGAATTTACTGCTCAAATGGTACTTTCTTGCGTTGCTAACTCACTGACGCAATAACGCAATAATCCATCGCAACAATTCTCCCCAACATTTCAATGATGTCTTTTCGCGGTAGTGGCATGGATGCTGCTTGCCGGAGAAGGACGGCTTTTGTCTGGCCATTTCCACTGTTTTGCACTGTTATGAGGCGTAATCACGGGCGCAACCCCACGCAAAACGATTGAAATAGCGAGACCAGCGCCGTCAGCCGCATTGATTTCGTCTGGGAGGACACATGAACACCATTGCAGCAGCAACAGCACCACTACCAGTCGCCGGCAGCGTTGAAGAGCGCGACGTCACATTTCGTCGCATAGTCTGGCGCATCATTCCTTTCGTCACGCTGATCTGGTTTTTGGCCTGGGTCGACCGCGTCAACGTCGGTTTTGCCAAGCTGACCATGATGAGCGATCTGGCCTGGTCGGACGCCGTCTATGGTGCCGGCGCAGGGATCTTCTTCATCGGTTATTTCATTTTTGAGGTGCCAAGCAATCTGGCGCTGCAAAAGTTCGGCGCGCGCAAA
Source organism: Herbaspirillum sp. AP02 (assembly GCF_015767275.1). Classification (GTDB taxonomy): domain Bacteria; phylum Pseudomonadota; class Gammaproteobacteria; order Burkholderiales; family Burkholderiaceae_D; genus Herbaspirillum. Next base: position 293,572 of record NZ_JADWMY010000001.1, on the reverse strand, counting down.
ACCATTATGCGCATCACCATCGGCTGGGGCATTACCTGCGTGCTGATGGCCTGGGTGCAGACATCCATGCAGTTTTATATCCTGCGCTTTCTGATGGGCGCTTTCGAAGCCGGATTGCAACCGGGCGTGATCCTGTATCTGACCTATTGGCTGCCGACGCATCGGCGTGGCAAGGCCCTGGGTGTGTTCGTCTCCGCTTCTGCCGTGTCGCTGGTGCTGGGTAGCCCGCTGGCGGCGTACATCATGGAGTTGTCGCAAGGCCTGGGTGGTTTCAAAGGCTGGCAATGGCTCTTTATCATCGAAGGCATTCCATCGATCGTGGCCGGGCTGGCTGCGTATTTTCTACTGACCGACCGGCCGCGCGACGCCAAGTGGCTTAGCGACCGTGAAAAGGCCCACGTCGAGACCGAATTGTCGGCAGAAGATCAGGCTTTGGGGCCGCGTGAACACAGCTTCTTTGCTTCGCTGCGCAGTGCGCGCATGTGGGCCTTGATTGCCGTCTTTTTCTGCATCATCGCCGGTAACGCGACGCTGGTGTATTACGGCCCGAGTCTGGTAAAAGAAGTCGGTTTCACCGATATCAAGACCCTGGGGTGGGTCATGGGCGGCATCTATTGCTGCGGATGGTTCGGCATGCTGCTCAATGGTTATCTGTCGGATCGCAACAAGGAAGTACGCATCCATACCGCCGTGGCTGCCGCCATTGGCGCAATCGGGCTGTTGCTGGCGGCTTATTTTCTGGGGCAGAAGAGTGCTGCGGGTGTGGTGTTTGCGCTGGCGTTGTCGTCGGCCGGCACGATGGGCGCAATCCCTGTGTTCTGGCAATTGCCGGGGCGCTTCCTGTCGGGTACGGCAATTGTCGTAGGGCTGGCCGTGATCAATTCGGTGGCGAATCTGTCGGGCTATTTTTCCCCGCAATTGCTGGGTTATCTGAAGACCACAACCGGACAATATGGCAAGGGCCTTACCACCATCGCCATTGTTGAGTTCATGGCGACGGTGATGATCTTTGCGTTTATCAGCAAGACATCTAAAGCGGAAAAATAAGACTGTCCGAGCGTTTTGCTGTCGTCCCAGCGAACGCTGGGACTCAGTGAAACACCGAACAGCTTTGTCGTTTATGCATCCACGGAATCCCGCAGAACAGATTTTTCAGAAACAGCACCACATCAAAACTGCTCCCAGTTATCTCCGTCCTTCTCGGGAGTCTTGCCGATCAACTCGGGACGCTTGACCGGTTTGGCTTTTTCGGCAATACGCGGCTCGTCCGTAGCACGCGGTTTGACGGAGACAGGCTCATGAGGCTTGACAGCGCGCTTGGTCGGCGTCAACGGTGACACCGCCTTTGCACCGAGTCGGAATACGCTCATCGCCTGCGCCAGGATACGCGCCTGGTCTTTCAGGGATTCCGCAGCCGCGGCGGCCTCTTCCACGAGCGCCGCGTTCTGCTGTGTAGTCTGATCCATCTGGGCGATGGCGCGATTGATTTCATCCAGGCCGGCGCTTTGCTCCTGCGTGGCCGAACTGATCTCGCCTACGATATCGGTCACCTTTCTGACGCTATCGACCACCTGACCGATGGTCGTCCCCGCCTGGCTCACCAGTTGGCTACCGGCATCGACCTTGGTCACCGAATCGTTGATCAAGACCTTGATTTCCTTGGCCGCAGCCGCTGAACGTTGCGCCAGACCGCGTACTTCCGAGGCGACCACGGCAAAGCCTCGCCCCTGCTCTCCAGCACGGGCCGCTTCCACTGCCGCGTTTAGGGCCAGGATATTGGTTTGGAAGGCGATGCCGTCGATGACGCTGATGATATCGACGATCCGCTTGGAGGATTCGTTGATGGAATTCATCGTCTCCACCACCTTGCCGACGACTTGCCCGCCTTCGACGGCGATACCCGATGCCGATTCGGCTAGCTTGTTGGCCTGACGCGCATTATCGGCATTCTGCTTCACCGTTGAAGTCAATTGCTCCATTGCCGAAGCGGTCTCTTCCAGGGAGCCCGCCTGCTCTTCCGTGCGTGCCGATAAGTCGGAGTTTCCCCGGGCAATTTCAGTGGAACCGTTGGTGATGCTGTCGGTTGCCGTGCGAATCTTGCCGACGATCACAGCAAGTTGCTCACGCATCTGCGCCACCGAATAGAGCAGGCTCGAGCGGTCACCATTCTTCAGTGCCACCTCAATGTCCAGTTCTCCTGCGGCCACCCGAGACGCAATGGAAGCGACTTCGCCAGGCTCGCCGCCAAGCTGGCGCTGGATACTGCGTGCGATCAGCGTGGCCAGCATAAGCGAGACGAGCAGGCCAAAGCCTGCGACGATCAACAAGAGCCTGCGAGCAGCAAAGTAATCTGCATGAGCCTGTTTGGCCGCCGCGATATTTTTACTCACGATGACATCGCGCAACTTGCCCAACTCGTCCGTCCATGGTTGCAAGGACAAGCCGGCCTCAATCATCGCCTGCTTGGTCGCTGCCGCATCGCCTTCGATCCCGAGCCGCGCCACTTTCTCTACCTTGGGAATTGCATCATTGGCAAATTCACCTATACGCTTGAGCATCTGGCGTTCCTGATCGCTCACGTTCGGATCGGACTCGTAGAGCGTGCGCAGCGTCTTTATCTGGCTTTTGTAGACATCGAGTTTTTCCTCGATGCCCTTCTTTTCAGCCGCCTTGCGTGCCGGATCATCATTGGTAATCAGCCGCTGAAGACTGATGACCGACCCTTGTGCCTTCCCGATTCCCGTGGCAATCGCGCTGATTTCTTGCGTGCCGTAGTCGCCATTCTGGGTCAGCACGTCATTGAGCCCGCTTAGCTTGAGCACGGCCACGCAAACGACGATGGACAAGGTCGCCAGGACAATTCCGAAACCGATATAAAGCCGCGTCTGGACTTTGAAATGTGTGAAATCCATGAACCCCTCTCCCTCTGATGGTCCTCGTATAACGGCGCAATGTCGCCAACACTTTAGGACCAGTTCTTGCTTGTTTTCACGAATGGCCCGAAGGCGCTGGCCAGCGAAGAGAACGACTAGTAGTGAACGCTTTTTGTCCGACGCGCACTTTTTCCCCTTAAACGTACAACGGATGCGTGACGTCCTCATTGATGCGTTTCGTGAACCTACTTGGCCAAAAAGACGTATCTGGGAAAGTAAGAGAAAAGTGGCTGGCATCTTCCTAGCTGGACAATACTGAGTTCATCTTCTCAGCACGATTCCACACGATTGCGGCCAGCCTCTTTGGCCCTGTAAAGCGCCATGTCCGCCCGGCCAATCATCGATTGCATGCTATCCCCGGGCTGATAGGTGCTTACGCCAAAGCTGCCTGTCTTCGGGCCGGTCACGGCGATTTCATATGCAGCCATTGCTTGCCGCAGCCTGTTGGCGATGGTGAGCGCCTCATTGCTATTGGCCCCGATACAAATCACTAAAAACTCTTCTCCACCCCATCGCCCGACCACATCCAGCGCGCGCATATGTCGTTCGAACAGACGGCTCAATTGAATCAGCACTGCATCACCAGTCTGGTGGCCGTAGGTGTCGTTGACACATTTAAATTTATCAATGTCGATCAGGATCACCGAAAAGCAGGTCTGTTGGGACTCGCAACTTGTCATCTGCAATTGCAGCAACGCATCCAGTCGCATCCGGTTTGCGAGTCCCGTCAGCGAATCCGTCATGGACAGGGTTTCCAGTTCGCGATTCTTTTCCTGCAACTCGGCCGTGCGTTCAGCCACTTGCCGAAGCAAGTCATCCGTATAGGTTTCGATGCGGTTTGACATTGCTAGAAAAGTCTTAGTCACCCGTCCAATTTCATCCTCGGAGCGATCTTCCAGCTGTACGGCGAAATTGCCTTTCGCGACGTCTTGCGCCGCTTTGTCCAGGCGTACGAGGCGGCGTAGAAGTTCCCTTTCAAACCAGACGGCGGCCGCTACCAGGGCCACAATAAAAATGCCCACGACCAACAATGCGCCGGAAGGAAAATGGGCTGACGACATCGCCGCCGAAGGCGCGATAATCGATACGACAAACCATTGAATTTCCGGTACCCAGGCCAACGCTACCATCTGCGTTTTGCGACCAATGTGTGCGCTCCAGGAAGCCGTGGTCCGCTTACCGAGCTTCAGCTCCGCCATGAGCTTGTGCAAGTTGTTCCGATCGGCTGAATTGGTAAACAGATCAAAGACCGTACTTTGCGCCTCGCCGGTCTGGGATTTACGGATAGAGGCAAAATCAATCAGGCGTAAGTTCGGATGCAACTGAATTGCCCCGGCCGCATCGATGAAAATATTCTCTCCCTCGGTGTCGGTCGTAGCGGTCTCCATGCTGCGCAACACTTCTGACAATTCAAGACCGGTTCCTACCACGGCAATAGGACGTTGCTGTTCGTCGTGTACTACAGCGTTGATCCAGATTAGCGTCTTCTGAATGTGATAATCGGTTTCCACATTCAATTGCACATCTTTCACTTTTGCCAGGACCGCATAAAACCAGCCATCCTTCACTACGTCCTTGTGCAAGGTGTAGCGCGGTTGTTGCGCCGGCTCGGTACTACCGTTCTCTTTAAAGTAATAGTTACCGGATTGTTCGATAGCAAAGAAATAGCGACGACCATGGAAAAAATTGCGATAGTCATCCAGTTCGGCCAGCGCCGCGCTGCGGGCGACCGGATCATATTCCGCCGCAATCCATTGCTTGAGAACGGGCGAACTGGCCATTTTTTGGGTCAGAGCTATTTCCTTGGAGATCAGCGTCAACAGCCTGCTCTTCTCATACAGAACATTGCGTTCAACCAGGCGCAACCCCAGAGTCTGCGTCACATCCTCCTGATACCAGCTAAAGAACTGATAGCTGACGACAGCACTGAGCAACAGAATTGCCGCAAGTGCCATCAGAAATTGCTGCCGTAATGTAGGTTTGCGTATTCCGAGCATGAACGACGTTGCCGCTCCCAACGGCGTAATATTTATCAGATTGAAAACATCATCTGACAAATAATATCTTCTAGACGTCATCTTGCCGAGGGAAAGCTGCATTCATATCGGAATGACACTTTTTCACGATGTAAGAGGCCCCTGAAAAACGGTTAGCCTTTAAGAGGCCTGACAGGGTCCGATTCAGCATGAATAGCGCCGCCCCGACTAGCGGGGTGAGGCTTCTGTCTTAATGTCCCCTGCCCTGTTCTTCGGTCAGCTGGCCAACGAATGCTCCCGGCAGCTCCTGCGGCGCATGCCTGAATGCGTCCCAGGACGAAGCTGCCGCCGGCGAGGTTTGCATCATCATCCTGACCCACTGAGAACCGTCCCGACGCACCCGAGCGCACATGCAGCGAGGGTGCGGAAATGGTCTTGAATCTGCTGTCACTGGACAGTGCCGAGAAAACAGCATCAATGGACGCGTTTTTGATGCGCACGAACCCGTCCAGCGTAGAAGGTGTAGAGAGGCCCGGATGTCGAGCTATTGACGGGCATATGGCGGAAGGATTCTTGGCATGTGACAGACCAGGCAAAGTTCGTAGCTCTTCTTAAAACCGGGAGTTGTCAAGCATTGAATTTATACTTAGCCGAAGTGCTCGGTAGCACGCAAGACTCCACGCCTAGGGTAATGCCGCTGGAAGAAGTTGAGTAAATACAGCAGCAACGACAGTCTGTTGAATTGCATTGAAATCTGACCCACTTTTGGAGTGGAGCTCGATGTGCGAAAGTTCACGCGAGGATCTTTACATGACAGATCGCGGCAGATTCCAGCACGACCGCACGAGGCCTATTCGAGGATGATCTGCACGCACAGCTGATAACCCCAGCCCCGGACAGCCTGGATCGGTGTCACGTGTGCCGGTATCTCGCTGACCAGGCTGAGTTTCTTGCGCAGGCGCACGATATGGATTTCCAGTGCGGCCTTGGTATAGGCCTCTAGCGATTTCCCCAGCAGTTCGATCAGTTGCCAGTTTTCCAGCCGTTTGCCGGGAGCCAGAATCAGGGCTGATAGCGTGCGCGACTCTTGCGGCGATAACGCGATGTCGTTGCCATTGGTGTCGGTAAGCACCATACGTTGCATATTCAGAACCGCAACGCTTGCGGGTTCCTGGTTTTTGACGCGGCGGCCGACGGCCAGGGTCGCCGCACACAATTCTTCTAGTTGTACCGGTTTGGTCAGATAGAGATCGGCGCCGCTGGTATAGCCGGCAATCTTGTCCTTGGTAAGTCCGCGCGCCGTCATCATGATGATGCCGATATTCGGTTTGGTCTGGCGCAGGCGCTGGGCCAGACTGAGGCCATCTTCGCCCGGCAATTGCAGGTCCAGCACGACAAGGTCGTAGTCGTCGGTGGCCGCCAGCGATTCGACCGCTTCCGCGCTGTCGACGCCGGTCACCTGATGGCCTTGGTTGACGAGCGTCTCCAGCACTACTTCACGCAAAGTGTCGTGGTCTTCAATGACAAGAATTTTCAGACTGGAATCCATACTTCAAAAACCACGTTGGGTTGATCGGAGAGATAGCATGCCGTACCGCCCAGCATGCTGCTTAAGCCGCGCACCAGATACAGGCCGAGGCCGGAGCCGCTGCTATGTTGTGCATAAGGTGCGCGATAGTACTTCGTAAACACTTGCTCCGGGAGCGGCCGCATGGCATCGCCGGCAACCTGGTTCTCCATCCGCATGGCGATGCCAGCTTGGCCCGCTTGTGTATGACGGGATACCAACACCTTGATCTCGCTCTGTCCGGGCGAGTATTTCAGGGCATTGCTGATCAGATTATCCAATATGGTTTTCAACAAGACCGGATCGGTTTGCAGCACGAGTGGTTCCGGGTGCGGCAGTTCCAGCCGGATTCGTTCGCTGTCGTTGCGCTGCATAACCAGTTCGACGACCAGTTCATGCAGGCTACAGGGGACTCTGGTGATCTCCAGACGGCCGTCGTCAAAGCGGCTGGCTAGGTCACTGCGCTCAATGACCGAATCGATCTGTTCGATCGCGTTTTCCGCATGGTCACGCAAACGTCCGGTCTGAGTAATCTGGCCCAGACACAAGCGCAGCGCAGCCAGCGGAGTTTTCAATTCGTGCGTGAGCATGGCCAAAAAGCGCCGCTGGACCTCGCGAGACGCCCTCTCCATTTCCGCCGTGGCAGCGGTGCGGGCAGCTTCCATCCTGGCATCCTGCAAATTCTTTTCGGCCTGGCGTGCACGCAGCATGAAATAGGCTTGCAGCGCCGCCAAGGTGCCCAAGGTGCTGGTGGTATAGCTGTTGATAAACCAGAACTGTCCCGGCAGCACGCCCAGCAAAGTCAGCGTGGCCGCCGATGCGCCCAGCAGGCTGCACGCCAGCGCCAGCACAATCAGCAGGCTGCCCAAGGATTGCTGACGATACAACTGCATGGCGCGCCACATCCCCATAAGCACGACCAGCAAAGCGCCGAAAATCAGGACGCGTTGCGTTTCCGGATAAAAGTCGATGAAGGGAGCCGGCAGGATGGCGATGCCCAGCCACATTACCATGCGATAGATGGCGCGCATCCAGAACGCCGCCCGCGCCATGTCGAGCACTTTGCTATAAAAGTAGGTGGCCGATGTCACCACCAGGATGGCGCCGATCGAGGTGCCGCGATCGGCCCAAAAGGCGGAGTCCTGAAAGACATATTCGGCCAGCAAACCATTGATGGCGAACAGCATGTAGAAGGTGACGGCCAGATGGATCAGGAAAGCGCGTTGCAGCGGATCGGCGCGCAGCGGATTGCGCAGATTGGCCAGCATGCCGGCCGCAAGCAAGCCGAAGAACAGGCCAAGCGCCGCATATTCGCGCGCGGTGTCTTCGACAAACCGATCCGGTGTAAGCGCATTGATGCCGACCACCGAGCTGCTGGTGGTCTGGAGCCGGACGTAGAGCTGCATCGGTTGCGCATCGGGGAAATCCACGCTTTGCACGAAAGCGCGATGGTGGATCGAACGGGCGGAGAAAGGAACCAGGTCGCCATGCAAATAGGGATCGAAACCTATTCCGTCGGCGCGCGGTATGAATACCTCCAGCTTGTCCAGATATGGCGGGTAAAACTCGACCAGCAAACGCCGGCTGCCATCATGCGCCGGCGGCGGCGCCATGAGTGTGAAGCGAAGCCAGTGTACCTGGCGCGTATAGCCGGCCGAAAAACCGTGGGGAGCGGCAATGAAATCGCTTGCGCGCGAGGGCCGGGTGACAGTCTGTATGGTTTCTGTCCCATACGGATCGAGCAGCACAGCCAGTTCGCGCACGGCCGGGGCTTCCTCGTTTTTTGCATATGCATTCCCGCTCAACTGCATGCCGACGCATAACAGAAGAACGTAGGCGAGGCGGACAAGGAAGGAATGAGCCATGGCGGCGATTATGTCAGATTCAATCCGGCCGATGCACGGTGCACTGCGACTGTTGCAAAAAGATACGAAGCGATACGCGATGAAGGGTTTTGAAGGGTTTGAAAAAAGGCATTTGCTACCCTGCTCGCCACAGACCAATGACAAGTCAAAATGTGGGAGAGGGATCGATGAATCGCAGCAAAGCAAACGCTTTAAACCCGGCCGTCTTCAAACGTACAGATACGCCGGCATTGAAAACGCGGCCGCTGGCGCAGGCGATCAGCGCGGCGATCCTGCTGTTGGGTACCGCATCGGCGGCGCAGGTTTATGCTGACACCATCGTCGGTTCCGGCACCACGAGCAGCCCGATCAACGTCGGCACGGGCGCTTCCGTCAATCTGATCCAGGTCGATAGTGGCGGTACGATCACTGGCGGCACCGGTGTTCAAGTTTTCCAAGGCTCCATCGGCACGTTGAATAATAGTGGCACAATTTCCTCGCTCACCGGCGCGAGCGCCATCAACAATTCCCAAGGCACAATCGGCTCCCTGAACAATTTCAACTTCATCGAGAGCCAAACCGGGATCCAGAACCGCAACAACGGACAAATCGGCACGCTGACCAACCAAGGCACCATTATTGGGAGCACCTACGGCATTGAAAATACGAGCGGCGGTACGATAGGCACGTTCGACAACAGCGGCACGATAACGGGGACCTCTTTTGCCGGCGTACGCAACGACAATGTGATCAATACGTTCATCAACAGCGGCACCATCACGGGCGGCACCAACGGCGTCTACAACTGGGGCGCGGGCGGGACGATCGGCTCGCTTAACAACAGCGGCAGCATCAGCGGCGGCCAGCATGGCATCTACAACAATTCCATCGCTGGTACGGCCTCATCGATCGGCACGCTTTCCAACAGCGGCCGAATCACGTCTAGTACCGGCATCGGTATCACCAATAACGGCGCCCTGGCCACCATTACCCTAATCAACAATACCAGCGACGGTACCATCAGCGGCGCGTCTCTGGCGATCCAGAACAACAACGGCCTGATTGGCACGATTGCCAACGCCGGCCTGGTTGCTGGGGACATCGCCAATAATTCCACCAACGCGCTGACCATCACCGGCGCCACCGTTGCAGGCAGCTTCGGCACATTGACCGGCTACGACACCAGCACCAACGCCGTCGGCACTATCACCAACACACAGTCCAATCTGGTGCTCGCCGGCGGCAATATCTTCCTCAATGACAATGTCAATGTCGGCAGCAACAGCATGATCAACTCCGGCAACCTGGCCGTTGCCAATCTCATGACGATTACCGGCAACTATGTGCAGACGGGGTCCGGCACGCTGACCAGCAATGTCGGCAGCGGCGCCAGCGTCAACGGTAATTTCCTGGCCGATACCGGCTACGGCCGTCTCTCAGTGACGGGTACCGCCACATTGCAAAGCGGCGCTGCGGTGGTGCTGACAAGCACCGGCTATGCCTTTGCCAACGGCCAGCGGTTTGTGGTGATTGAAGGCAATTCATCTTCCTCTTACGACACCGTCAACGGCAGATTCAGCGCAAGCGGCTATCGCGGCACGGTAACCGCCGCGCAGCAAGCCGATGGAGCTAACCAGGCACTGGTGTTGTCTCTGTCCGGCCCCAGCGCGACAAACGCACCCACCACACCAACCGCCATCGCCGTTCTCGGTGGCCTGCAACGCTACACCGGCATACAGGCCGGCCTGCTCGATCTCTATAACGCCTCGCTTGCCATAGGCAGCAGCGCCGAAGCCAATCGCGTCGGCGCTCAACTGGCGCCGACGCAGAATTTCAGTGCCGGCGACGCCACCTCGACTGCGACTTTCGATGCGCTCAATGTGGTCGGCTCGCATGTGGATGCGATGCGCTTTGCCGCCGCCAGCAGCGGCGTGGCTACCGGCGAAAGCAGCGCCGATCCGGCTGCATGGGGGCAGTTCTATGGCGGCCATGCACATCAGGGCATGCGCGACTCGGTCAGTGGCTATGCCTCGTCCTATGGCGGCCTGGTGCTGGGGGTAGATCGCAGTCTGAACCAGAGCTGGCGTGCCGGTGGCGCATTCTCCTATAGCAATACCGCAGTCGATGGCGCGGACGATCTGCGCGGCGACTCATCCCATGTCAATTCCTACGGCCTGATCGCTTATGCCGGCTACACCGGTAATCCCTGGTACGTGAATCTGTCGGCCAGCGCCAACTTGCAAAAGTACACGACATCACGCATGGTTTCGTTTACCGGTTTCTCCGGCAAGGCGGACGGGCGCTTCAACGGGCAGCAATACGTCGCCCGCGCCGAATTTGGTTATCCGCTGACGCTGGCAAACAATTACACGGCCACGCCGATTGCGGCGCTCAGCTACAGCTATCAAAAGCAGGATGGCTACACGGAGTCGGGCGGCAACGGCGCCGCGCTGTCGATAGACGGCACTCACGTCAACGCCCTGCGCAGCAGCCTGGGCGGCAAGCTGGAGCGGGTGTTGAAGACCGAATACGGTGATCTGCTGCCGTTCGCGCAATTGATGTGGACACATCAATATAATGGAGGCCGCGCTGCCACCAGCGCCAACTTTGCGGCCGATACCTTGGGGGAAACCCGTTTCATGATCGTCGGCGCTTCTCCTGTCCAGGATACGGCCGAACTACGCCTCGGCGCCAATCTGATCCGCAGCGACAGCCTGAGCATTTCCTTGCGCTATGACCTGCAGGCGGCATCACGTTATTTGTCGCAGGCATTGAGTCTGCGTCTGCGCAAACAATTCTGACGCGTGCAGCGGCCTTTCGCATGGCCGCGGCCGCAAGTCATGGCATTGCTGTTGAATCGCATTGAAAGCTGACCCACTTTTGGAGTGAACCCCTCGGGCTGGACCAGGGGCTGGCGATGAAGTGATACGCTTGTCGTGCCTTCTCAGGAGGAGCGACATCAACACTTGAAAAACATATAGAGGAGTTAAAACCCTTATACAACGGGGCTAAGAACAGAAAATAGGTTCGCAACAACTCCCTGAACTACCAAGATTAGGAAGTTATCGACATTCCAGCTCAAGCTGAAATGAAGCTTTCTCCCGGCCGCAACGTCAACACCTGCACGCCTTTCCTGGTCACCGCCACCGTATGTTCAAACTGCGCAGACAGCTGGCCGTCGGCCGTCACCACGGTCCATCCATCTTCTTCGGTGCGGCAGGCATGGTGGCCCTGGTTCAGCATCGGCTCGATGGTGAATACCATTCCTTCCTGCAGGACGATACCTGTCTTCGGTCGCCCCCAATGCAGTACCTCCGGCGGCTCGTGCATTTCCCGACCGATGCCATGGCCGCAGAACTCGCGGACCACCGAAAAACCGTGACGATGAGCGTGGCGTTGAATGGCATAGCCAACATCGCCAAGCTGCGCGCCTGGCCGCACGGCATGGATGCCTTTCCACATGGCTTCATAGGTGATCTGCACCAGATGCCGGGCTTCCGGCGTGACCGCTCCGATCAGGTAGGTCTTGCTGGAGTCGGCAATGTAGCCGTTCTTCTCCAGCGTAATGTCGAAGTTGACGATGTCGCCGTCCCTCAGGATCTCCGTTTCCGACGGCACACCATGACAGATCACCTTGTTGCGCGATGAATTGAGGGCGAATGCGTAGCCATACTGGCCTTTGCTGGCCGGCCGCGCCCGTAGCTCGTCGACGATAAAACGGTCAACCCAGTCGTTGACCTGCATGGTGGACATGCCGGCAAGCTCTAGCTGATCCAGCCCGCTGAATACGCTGGCCAGCAGCCTGCCCGATTCGGCCAACAGGGCGATTTCTTCGGGGCGCTTCTTCATGTCGGCGTCACTCTGACACTGGGCGTGACCACGCCTGCCTCCTGCAATTCGCGGGCGATGATCTGGTTGAAGGAAAGTGTGGGATTGGTCTCGGCCAGAACGCCGATCTTGATCCAGAAAGCCGCCTGCGCATTGATGGAGCGGCACGATACCGCTGTGGCCTTGCGGATCTGGTCGTGCAAGTCGTCGTCGATGTTCACAATACCCATGGTTGACCTGTATATATATGATTTATATACGAAGTATATATTCATATGAAAAAGCAGGTCAACCACTTGGGTACGCCTTCCTGGCGTCGGCGTTCAGGCGTCCATGGGTTCTGCGATGCCCCGATACTGCCCGCGAAAATACAGCAATGGCTGTGCGCCTGCCGGCTTTTGCTGCTCCATGGCAAGCACCTCGCCGATGACGATGAGATGATCGCCAGCGACATGTTCGGCATGAAGCCGACAATCCAGCCAGTGCAGACTGCGGGCAATGATCGGGTTGCCCAGGGGCGAGGCCTGCCAATCCACCCCCTGCCACTTGTCGTCGCCGCGGCGGGCGAACTGCCTGGAAATATCCGACTGATCGGCGGCCAGGATATTGACCGCAAAGCGCCCTGCCCGCCGGATTGCCGGATAACTGGCCGAACTGGACATGACGCTGAAGGACACCAGCGGCGGGTTCATCGACACGCTGTAGAACGACTGGCAAGTGAAGCCGATCGGTCCGGTTTCTACCAGCGAGGTAATCACCGTGATGCCGGAGGCGTAATACCCGAGCGCCTCGCGAAAACGCAATGGGTCGATGCTTGTGCTGGTCAATGACATGATGGAACGGGAATGCAGCTTGGGAACACCGTTACCCAAACGGATGTAAAAAGTCAGCATCAGCCTGGACGGCCACCGCGCACCGCTGCGGCCACCGTCCGGGCAGGTAGGCTTACCTCGCCAGTTCCCGGCGAATGATCTCCGCACCAGCAGTAAGTGCATTGAGCTTGCCTTGGGCGACGTCACGCGCCAGGGGCGCCATGCCGCAGTTGGTGCAAGGATAGAGCTTGTCGGCATCAACGAACTGCAGTGCCTTGCGCAGGGTGTCGGCGACCTCCTCCGGGGTCTCGATGGTATTGCTGGCGACATCGATGGCGCCGACCATCACCTTCTTGCCACGGATCAGTTCGATCAGGTCCATGGGAACGCGCGAATTGTGGCACTCCAGCGAGACGATATCGATGCCGGACTGTTGCAGCTTCGGGAATGCTTCCTCGTATTGCCGCCACTCCGATCCCAGGGTCTTCTTCCAGTCGGTGTTGGCCTTGATGCCATAGCCGTAGCAGATATGGACGGCGGTCTCACACTTCAGTCCTTCGATAGCGCGTTCCAGCGTGGCCACGCCCCAGTCGTTGACTTCGTCGAAGAAGACATTGAAGGCCGGCTCATCGAACTGGATGATGTCTACGCCGGCCGCTTCCAGCTCCCGGGCTTCCTGATTGAGGATCTTGGCGAATTCCCAGGCCAGTTTTTCGCGGCTCTTGTAGTGGGCGTCATAGAGCGTGTCGATCATGGTCATGGGGCCAGGCAGCGCCCATTTGATGGTTTGCCCGGTCTGCTGGCGCAGGAACCTGGCGTCTTCCACGAAGACCGGCTTCTGGCGCGAGACGGCGCCGACGACGGTGGGCACGCTGGCATCGTAGCGGTCACGGATACGCACGGTCTCGCGCTTCTCGAAATCAACCCCATCCAGGTGTTCGATGAAGGTGGTCACGAAATGCTGGCGCGTCTGTTCGCCGTCACTGACGATATCGATGCCGGCATGAACCTGCTCCTGCAGCGACAGGCGCAAGGCATCGCGCTTGCCGTCACGCAGTTCTTCGCCTTGCAGTTTCCAAGGTGACCAGAGCTTCTCGGGTTCGGCGAGCCAGGAAGGTTTGGGCAGACTGCCGGCGGTGGAGGTAGGTAAGAGTTTTTTCACGTTGGATGACCTGTTCTGTTGTATGAATCCGTGCGGGCAATCAATGGGCGTAATGGGCAGACCACTGCGCCAGGACTGCCTGGTAAGGCTTGATGAAGTGTTCTTCGGCAAACCTGCCCTGCTCCACCGCCAGCCGGCTGCGTTCTTCGCGGTCGTAGACGATGCGGGTCAGCGAATAATCCTGGTGCTTCAGGCTGGGCCGATAGGACTTGCCGGCAACCGAATTGGCGTTGTAGATCTCGGGCCGGTAGATCTTCTGGAAGGTCTCCATCGTGCTGATGGTGCTGATCAGTTCCAGGTTGGTGTAGTCCCCGAGCAGATCGCCGGAGAAATAGAATGCCAGCGGCGCGGCGCTGTCGGGCGGCATGAAATAGCGCACCTGCATGCCCATCTTGCCGAAGTATTCATCGGTCAGCGAATACTCGTCCTGCAAATATTCCACACCCAATACCGGGTGCCGGTTCTCGGTGCGCCGATAGGTCCTGCTGCTGGAGACGCTCAGGCAGATGACCGGCGGTTTGTCGTAATGCGCCCGATATACGTCCGACTCGACGAAGGACTTGAACAGCTGTCCATGCAGGTCACCAAAATCCTCGGGAGCGCTGAAGACAGGCTGGTTGCGGTTGCGCTCCAGCAGGACCACGCTGAAATCGTAATCGCGCACATAGGAGGAGAAGTTGTTGCCGACGATCCCGGCGATACGTTCGCCGGTCTTCTGATCGATGATCGTCGTCTTCAGTATCTCGATCAGGGGGAGCCCCTGGGCAGCAGCCTGGCCGGCGACCATCATTTCGACCGAGACGATCTCCAGCGCGACGTGATAACGGTCGCCTGCCGGATTGTCCCAATGCGCCAGGGCATTGAAACGGTTGTCGATCATGCAGAAGGTGTTGCGCAGGTTCTCCTGGCGGCTTTCCCCCCTGGCCAGATTGGCGAAGTTGGTGGTGATGCGCGTGTTTTCGGAAGGACGATAGTCCTCATCGAAGTGGATGCTCTTGATGGCAAATGCAAATTCTTTGGTCATGATGATTCAGCCCCTGGCCGTCCTGGTGGTGACGATGTTCGAAGCGAATCTTATGCCCAGTCATCCATGAAAAAAAGTGAAATGATCTCATTGATCCATTAGATCTGCTCATAAGCAGGCGCAAGGCCCTCCGCCGCTGCAGACCCGCCGCATGCCGGGCATGCATTTTCCAAGGAAGCACATGCGGAATGCTTCGTTCAGGCCGGCACGGCGCTTTGGTCTAATAGCGCAACGTTGCGGCAACTGCACTTCTTGACCCTTCATTCACCACGCCCGCATGGCCGCCACGGCCAGGGCGAGCCGTCGCAGGGCGCATGTCAAAGAAGCCCGGCCCGACCGCAACACCACACCGACAACAGGGGAAACCATGCTACACACCAGACTCCTGCGCTCCCTGCTGGGCGCAGCCACACTGCTCATCGCCGGCGCTGCTGCAACCGCACCTGCTACGGCAGCTGCCCCCACACCGGGCGGGACTCTCACCACCATCATCCAGCCCGAACCGGTGATCCTGACCTCGGCCCTGAACACAGCCGCACCGACCGGCTTCTTCAGTGCCAACGTCTTCGATGGCCTGGTCGAATACGACAACGATTTCAAGTTGAAACCGGCCCTGGCCGAGCGCTGGGAGTTCTCCAAGGACGGCAAGACCCTGACCTTCTACCTGCGCCGTGGCGTCAAATGGCACGACGGCAAGCCCTTTACTTCGGCCGACGTGAAATGGACCCTGGAAAACGTCTGGAGGAAGATCCACCCGCGCAACCAGATCCTCTACGGCAAGGTCACCTCCACCGACACGCCGGACGACCACACCGTCGTGATCCACTTCAGCGAACCCTCGCTGGCCGTGCTCAGTTCGCTCAACAGCAATGGCGCCCAGGTGCTGCCCAAGCACTTGTACGAAGGCACCGACATCCTCAACAACCCCTACAACAACAAGCCCATCGGCACCGGTCCCTTCGTCTTCAAGGAATGGAGCCGTGGCAACTACATCACCCTCGAACGCAACCCTGAATACTGGGACAAGGGCAAGCCCTATCTGGACAAGATCGTCTTCAAGGTCGTACCTGATGCCGGTGCCCGCGCTGCCGCGCTGGAAAAGGGCGAGGCCCAGTACGCTCCGTTCTCGCCAGTGCCGCTCAAGGACGCCGAGCGCCTGGCCAAGCTGCCCAGCCTGAAGCTGGAGACACGCGGCTATGAATGGCTCTCGCCCTGGCTGTTCGTGGACATCAACCTCGACCGTCCCTACTTCAAGGACCTGCGCGTGCGCCAGGCCCTGACCTATGCGATCGACCGCAATGCCTTCAACAAGGTGGTGTGGTACGGCTTCGGCAAGCCGGCCGACAGCCCGGTGGTCTCCACCCTCAAGCAATTCCACACCAGCGACGTGCCGCAATACGGCTTCGACCCCAAGAAGGCCGAAGCCCTGCTGGATGAAGCCGGCCTCAAGCGCGGTGCCGACGGCACCCGCCTGAAGATCAACCTGGATTACCTGCCCTACGGCGACGACTTCAAGCGCAGCGGCGAATTCATCCGCAATTCCCTGAAGCGCGTGGGCATCGAGGTCAACGTGCGGGCGCAGGACACGCCGACCTACACCAAGCGTGTCTATGGCGATCGCGACTACGACCTGTCGGTGGTCTGGTTCGCCGGCTTTGCCGATCCGCTGGTCGGTGTCACCCGCGCCTACTGGAGCGATTCGGTGGGCAAGAACATCCCCTGGAGCAATGGTTCCGGCTACCGCAGCGCCGAGGCCGACAAGCTGATCTCGCAGGCCCAGGGTTCGGCCAGCCAGAGCGAGCGCATCGCCCTGTTCAAGAAGCTGCAGCAGCAGGTGCAGACCGACCTGCCCTCGCTGCCACTGCTGGAACTGCACTTCTTCACGGTGCAATCCTCCAGCCTGAAGGATGCCGTGGCCGGCGTCGATCAGGTCTATGGATCGCTGAAGAATGCCTGGTTCGACAGCGGCGCCAAGGTGGCGGCCAATCCCGCCGCGCCGCAACGCTAAGGACCGCGAATGAGCCTGAGCCTGGAGACCACGGCCTCCTCTGAGCCTCCCCAGCCCGCCAAGCCGCCCCTGTCACGCCGGGGCAGGCTATGGCAGGCCACCGTGCGCCGTCTGCTGCAATTGCTGGCGGTGGTGCTGGGCGTGGCGGTGATCAATTTCTTCCTGCTGCGGCTGGCGCCGGGTGATGCCGCCCAGGTGCTGGCCGGGGAAGCCGGTGCGGCCACTCCCGAATACCTGGCGACCCTGCGCGCCCAATTCGGGCTGGACCAGCCATTGTTGGTCCAGTTTGGCAAATACCTGCTGCATCTGCTGCAGTTCGACCTCGGCTATTCCTTCCGTCACGGCATGCCGGTGGCGCAACTGATTGGCGAGCGCGTGCCGGCCACCCTGCTGCTGATGGGCGCCAGCATCCTGCTGGCGGCAGTGGGCGGCGTGGTGCTGGGCAGCCTGGCAGCCTACCGCGCCGGCAAGCTGGTCGATCTGCTGGTGTCCTTGCTGGCGCTGGTGTTCTTCGCCACGCCGCTGTTCTGGATCGGCCTGATGCTGGTGGTGGTCTTCTCTGTCTGGCTGGACTGGCTGCCGGTGGGCGGCATGATCACGGTCGAAGCCGGCTATACCGGTTTCGCCCACGTCCTGGACGTGGCGCGCCATTTGGTGTTGCCTGCCCTGACGCTGGGCCTGTTCTACATGGCGGTCTATACGCGTCTCATGCGCGCCACCATGATCGAGGTGCGGCGCCAGGATTTCGTGCGCACCGCCGTGGCCAAGGGGGCGCCCGCGCATCGGGTACTGGTGGTGCATGTGCTGCGCAATGCCTTGCTGCCGCTGGTCACCATGCTGGGCGTGCAGGCCAGCGCCATCGTTGGCGGCGCGGTGCTGGTGGAGACCGTGTTCTCCTGGCCCGGCCTGGGCCGACTGGCCTTCGAGGCGCTGTTCCAGCGCGACTTCAACCTGCTGCTGGGCATCCTGCTGTGCAGTTCGACCGTGGTGGTGGTGGTCAACTGGATCGTCGATGCCCTCTATGTGCGGCTGGATCCACGCATCCGCCTGCAATGAAAAGACCGACATGAGCACCCTCACCCTCCCCCATCCTTATCCCTCGGCCGCGGGCGGCGTTCTTGCGCGCCTGCGGCGCTCGCCCTCGGCGCTGGCCGGCAGCCTGCTGTTGCTGCTGGTGTTGTTCATGGCGGCCTCGGCCGGCTGGCTGTTTCCCGGCGATCCACTGGACATGGTGGCCGAACCCTTCCTGCGGCCCGGCGTGGACCTCGCCTATCCGCTGGGCAGCGACATGCTGGGGCGCAACCTGCTGGCCGGCATCTTCCATGGCGCGCGCGTGTCGCTGCTGATCGCCGCCGTCTCCACCGCCATCGCGTTGCTGCTGGGCGTGAGCGGCGGCCTGCTGGCCGGCTATTACGGTGGCTGGCTGGATGCGGCATTGATGCGGGTGACCGAGTTCTTCCAGACCATTCCCTCCTTCCTGTTTTCACTGGCCATCGTGGCGGTGATCCAGCCTACCGTGTGGACCATCGCCCTGGCCATCGGCGTGACCGCCTGGCCCAGCCTGGCGCGGCTGGTACGGGCCGAGGCCCTGAAACTGCGGCACGGCGAGATGGTGCGCGCCAGCATCGCCCTGGGTGCCAGCGATGCCCGCATCCTGCTGCGCGACATCCTGCCCAATGCCGCCACCCCGATCCTGGTATCGGCCTCGCTGATGGTGGCCAGCGCCATCCTCACCGAATCCAGCCTGGCCTTCCTCGGCCTGGGCGACCCCAATGCCGCCAGCTGGGGCAACATGGTCGGCGCCGGCCGCGAAGTGCTGCGCACCGACTGGTACATCACCACCATCCCGGGCCTGGCCATCGTCTTCACGGTGCTGGCCCTCAATCTCCTGGGCGACGGACTGGCCGATGTGCTCGATCCGCGCGAACGCAAATAGGACTTTTCCATGGCACGTGTCTCCACCCTGCTCTCCCATCAACTGCCGGCCGGCGAAGCCCGCCGCATCTTCGAAAAGGTCGAGAACGAATACGGCGCCTTCGGCAACATGCTGGGCGTGATGGCGCACAAGCCGGCCTCCATCGAACATCTCTATGGCCTGCTGCTGGGTTTCGCCGCCGAGGGCAATCTCTCGCGCCTGCACCTGGAAATCGTGCTGGTGACTGCATCGCGGGCCAACGAATGTACCTACTGCGTCTCGCACCATGCCCCCAAGCTGCAGGCCGAACAGGTCAGCGCCGAGACAGTGGAGCGCATCCTGGAGCCGGACGTCCCCGGCCTGGGCCCGGTGGAACTGCTGGTGCGCGACTATGCCCTGGCCGTCACCCGGCAGCGCGTCGGCGATTCGCTGGTAGCGCGCCTGCGCGAGCATTTCAATGAATCCCAGATCGTCGAACTGACGCTGCGGGCAGCGCTGTGCGCCTTCTTTGCGCGCTTCAACGAAGCGCTGGACGTGCAACTGGAACCGCAATACCAGAGCGCCGTACTGGCTGCCTGAACCAAGGAAACCATGATGTCTTCCCTGCTGGAACTGCGCGGTCTGAAGGTGAGCTTCGGCGCGCACCAGGCCGTACGTGGGCTGGACCTGTCGATTGCCGCCGGCCAGACGGTGGCCCTGGTCGGCGAATCCGGCTGTGGCAAGTCCACCACGGCCCTGTCGATATTGCGCCTGCTGGATGGCTCGGCCCAGGTCAGCGGCCAGGTGCTGTTCGAAGAGCGTGACCTGCTGCGCCTGCCGGAACCCGAACTGGTCGCCCTGCGCGGCCAGGGCATCGCCATGATCTTCCAGGAGCCGATGACCTCGCTCAATCCGGTGCTCTCCATCGGCCAGCAACTGGTGGAGGCGATCCGCCTGCACCAGCCGCTGGACGGCGCGGCCGCGCGGGCGCGGGCACTGGAATTGCTGGCCCAGGTCCGCATTCCCGAACCGGCCAGGCGCATCGATGATTACCCGCACCAGCTCTCCGGTGGCCAGCGCCAGCGCGTCATGATCGCCATGGCCATCGCCAACCGTCCGCGCCTGCTGATCGCCGACGAGCCGACCACCGCGCTGGATGTGACGGTGCAGGCGCAGATCCTGGAACTGCTGGGCCAGCTGCGGCGCGAGCTGGGCATGGCCGTACTGCTCATCACCCATGACCTGGGCGTGGTGGAGCAATGGGCCGACCGCGTGGCCGTCATGTTCGCCGGCGAGAAGGTGGAAGAAGCCACGACCGCACAACTCTTTGCCGCGCCCCGCCACGCCTATACGCGGGGCTTGCTGGGCGCGTCCTTGCGACTGGAGCAGGAACTGCACTACCGCCGGCAGCGTCTCCCCGAAATCCGCAATGACATCGATGCAGACGGCCAATGGCGTTTCAGCCTGACCGATACCGCACTGAGGCAAGTCATCCAGCCGCTGACAGCCGGCGCTGCGCCCCTGCTGTCGGTACAGGACCTGCATGTGGATTACCCGACGCCCAAGGGCAGCGTGCACGCGGTGCGCGGCGTCAGCCTGGACATCGCCGCTGGCGAGACCGTGGGCCTGGTGGGCGAATCGGGGTGCGGCAAGTCCACCCTCTCGCGCAGCATCATCGGCCTGGAAGACAGCCGCAGCGGCCGTATCCTGCTGGACGGCCAGGACATCGCCAGGCTGGACCGCAAGGCCCTGCGCCCCTTGCGCAGGCGGGTACAGATGGTGTTCCAGGACCCGTATGCCTCACTCAATCCACGCCATAGCGTGCGCGACATCCTGGATACGGCCCTGCAGATCCATGAAGTCCGGGACCGCAACGAGCGCCAGCGGCGCGTCAGCCAGATCATCGATCTGGTCGGCCTGCCGCAGGCCGCCCTGGGCCGCTACGCCCACCAGTTCTCGGGCGGCCAGCGCCAGCGTATCGGGATCGCCCGGGCGCTGGTGCTCAAGCCTGCGCTGGTGATCTGCGACGAACCGGTCTCGGCGCTGGACGTCTCGGTGCAGGCACAGATCCTGAACCTGCTGGTCGATCTGAAGCAGGAGTTCGGCCTGGCCTACCTGTTCATCTCGCACGATCTGTCGGTGGTACGCTACATCGCCGACCGCGTACTGGTGATGCAGGGTGGGCGCATCGTCGAGGAAGGCGATCATCGTTCCATCTGGCAGGCGCCGCAGCATCCCTATACCCGCACCCTGCTGGCGGCGGCTCCCGGCGCGGCCAGCACGCGTGCTGCCGAGGCGCAGCCGGAATTGCTCATTGCCTGAGCTCCGCTCCTGCTTCCATCATTACAACCACAACGGGGAACCCCTCCATGTCTCTACCGCTTCGCTCCTTGCTGGCGACCGCCGTCTCGGCCGCCGCCTTGTTGCTGACCACCCCGGCCCAGGCCGAAGGCCAGTTGCGCATTGCCTATCAGTTTGACGTCGGCGACATCCTGCTGCACGTGGTGCGCGACCAGAAGCTCATCGAGAAATATGCCGCCCAGGAAGGCGTGCAGGCCAACGTCGAATGGAAGCAGCTCTCCGGCGGCGCCGCCATCAATGACGCAATCCTCTCCAATACACTGGACGTGGCCTCGACCGGGCTGCCACCGCTCCTGACCGTATGGGACCGCACCCGTGGCAAGCAGAACATCAAGGCCATCGCCGCCCTGGGTTCGCTGCCGACCTATCTGCTCTCGCGCAATCCGGCGGTCAAGAGCATCGACGACTTCAGCAAGGCCGATCGCATCGCCCTGCCGGCCACCACCATCTCCCTGCATGCGCGGCTGTTGCAGATCGCCGCCGCCAAGCGCTATGGTCGCGACAAGTTCAATCACTTCGATGAATGGACGGTGAGCCTGCCGCACAGCGAAGCGGCGGCTGCCCTGCTCTCGGGCAAGACCGAGGTCAACGCCCACTTCGCCAGTCCGCCCTTCCAGTTCCAGGAACTGAAAGACCCTGCCATCCACAAGATCACCAGCTCCTACGAGATCCTGGGCGGCCCGGCCACCCTGAACATCCTGTGGGCCCCGGAGCGCTGGCAGAAGGAAAATCCCAAGACCTTCACCGCCCTGCGCCGCGCACTGGCAGAGGCCTTGAGCTACGTCCAGTCGCACAAGGCGGATGCGGCCGCTACCTACGTGCGACTGGAAAACTCCAAGCTGCCGGTGGCCTTCGTGCAGGAAATCATTTCCCTGCCCGATGTGCAGTACACGCTGCAACCGCAGAACACCTACAAGCTGGCTTCCTTCCTGGCCGATGTCGGCGCCATCAAGCAACGCCCGGCCTCCTGGAAGGATTACTTCTTCGAGGAAGCCCACGCAGCCGGCGGCAGCTGAGCCGGCCAAGGCAGTGAGGGCGGCCACCTGGTGGCCGCCTGTCCTCAATCGGCGCTGAAGCCGAGAATCACCCCATGCGTCTGCGAGGGCGGCACCACCAGCTTGCCGGCGTTTTCCTGCAGGCCCTCAATTGCCTGCCCTGCCAGATAGGTCTTGGTCGCCTGCAGCGAAGGCACCCGCAAGGTCAGGCCCACGGCCCGTTCGATGCCGTGCGGCACCAGTCCCACATCGACCCCGTAATGCTGTGCCACACCTTCGCGGGTGAGATACCAGATCGCCGTGGGACCGGCCTGGAAGCGCACGCCATGCGGATGACGGGTCAGGGTCTGCGCGCCGAAGGCCTGGGTCAGGATGCTTTGCGCCGCGCTCGGGTCCAGCGCCAGATAGACGTATTCGGCCAGCCCCGTAGCCCCGTTGGGGTGCTGCTGCCACTCCTTGCGCCAGACCAGTTCGGGCGTGCCATGTTCGCAGAAGAACACGCGGCCGTTGGGAATGCGGCTGGCGGCGATGCGCAGGGTACGGAAACGGGCATCCCCCAGGTGCTGGCCATCGACCACCACCGGTCGGTGGAAAGACTGTGGCCCGCCTTCTTCCAGCGGGATGCTGCGCTCGGCCAGGTGACGCCAGGTGTGATCGGCGTCGCTGGTCTTGAAGACCAGCCCGGCCAGTCCGCCCGGATGGCCCCAGCGGAAGGAGGACCGCTGGGGTTCCACACCCAGCAATTCGAGGTAGTCATCACCGAAGATGGCCAGGTGGTTGCTGCTGCCCTTGGAATGGTGGCCGCGTGGCGTGAGCGCGAAACCCAGGCGGGTATAGGCCTGCTGGGCCTGGTCGAGGGCTTCCTCGACGTGGATGACGACGTGGTCGATGCGTTGGGTCATGGCTGTCTCCGTTGAGGGTGGCCGCCCTCGCGGGCGAGCTCGTGATGCCACTGCCGTCCCGGTACCGAGTCCAGCAGTTGGCGGGTGTAGGGATGAACGGGCGCACCAAAGACGTCGGCGCTGCTGCCGCTTTCGACCACCTGGCCGTCTTTCATGACGGCGATGCGGTCACAGATCTGCGCGGCCACGCGCAGGTCATGCGTGATGAAGAGAATTGACAGTCCCAGCTGTTCGCGCAGGCGTGCCAGCAGGGCCAGCACCTGGGCCTGTACCGACACATCCAGGGCCGATACCGGCTCGTCGGCCAGCAGCACCCGTGGCTGCAGTGCCAGTGCGCGTGCCAGTCCGATGCGCTGGCGCTGTCCACCCGAGAATTCATGGGGATAGCGCTGCAGGGCGTTGGGGTCCAGCCCGACCAGTTCGAACAGCTCGCGCACACGCGCCCGCGCCTGGCTGCGCGGCACACCCTGTTCCAACGGCCCCTGCGCCACGATGTCGCCGACCCGGTGACGCGGATTGAGCGAACCATACGGATCCTGGAACACCATCTGGATCTTGCCGGCCCGCTCGCGCCGAAGGCGCGCTCCTTGCGGCAAGGGCGCACCGGCCACTTGGATGTCCCCGGCATCGGGCTGCAACAGACCGAGGATCAGCCGCGCCAGTGTGGACTTGCCCGAACCGCTCTCGCCGACGATGCCCAGCGTCGCGCCGGCCGGCAGGAGCAGGCTGACCTGGTCGACGGCGGGACGGGTGACCGCCTTGCGCTGGAACCAGCCGCGTGGACGATAGGTCTTGGACAGCCCCTCCACTGCCAGCGCCGGCGGTGCCTCGCTCGCCGTCTGCGGACGCGGCGCTGGCGGCGTCAGCGCCGGTACCGCCGCGATCAAGGTGCGGGTATAGCTGTGCTGCGGGGCGTTCAGCACCTGCTCTGCACTGCCCTGCTCGACCAGCTTGCCCCGCTGCATGACGGCCACGCGGTCGGCGATCTCCGCCACCACGCCGAAATCATGGGTGATGAACAGCACCGCCGTACCGCGCCGGCGCTGCAGGTCATGGATCAGGTGCAGGATCTGGGCCTGGGTGGTCACATCCAGCGCGGTGGTCGGTTCGTCGGCGATGAGCAGCGCCGGTTCCAGCGCCAGCGCCATGGCGATCATCACGCGCTGGCGCTGCCCACCCGACAACTCATGCGGATACGCCTTGAGCACGCGCGCCGGATCGGGCAGTTGCACCGCCACCAGCAACTCATGTACCCGGGCGGCGATCTCGTGCCGTCGCAGGTCGGTATGGACCTGGAACACTTCGGCCAGCTGGCGGCCGATGGTATGCAGGGGGTTCAGCGCGGTCATCGGCTCCTGGAAGATCATGCCGATGCCCTGTCCGCGCAGACGGCGCAGCTCCGCCGGTGCCAGTCGCAACAGATCCTGGTGGCCTTGCCAGATGGCCTGGCCCGCGGAGACGGTCACGCCTTCCGGCAACAGGCCCAGCAAGGCATTGGCGGTGAGCGACTTGCCCGAGCCGCTCTCGCCGACCACGCACAGGATTTCTCCGGCATGCAATTCCAGCGAGACCTCCTGCAAGGCCAGTGCGCGGTCGGCGCCCTTGGGCAAGGCGATGGACAGCTGCCGGATCGACAGCAGGGACGCCGCCTGTGGCGTGGTGACCAGCCCGGCGGGGGCAAAGGGATGGGGAGCGTTCATGAGCGGTGCAGCCTCGGGTTCAATGCATCGTTGAGGCCCTGTCCGACCAGCGAGATGCCCAGTACGGTCAACAGGATGGCCACGCCGGGAATGGCCGAGACATACCATTGCACCCGGATCACGCCACGACCGGCGCCGATCAGGTTGCCCCACGACGGGACGTTGGGATCGGAAAGGTTGAGGAAGGCCAGCGCGCTTTCCAGCAGGATGGCCACGGCCATGATGACGCTGGCGTAGACGATCACCGGTGGCAAGGCATTGGGCAGGATTTCGCGGAAGATCAGCTTGAAGTCGCCCACGCCCAGGCTGCGCGCGGCCTGCACGAACTCGCCGTGGCGCAGCGCCAGGAATTGCGAACGCGTCAGGCGCGCCACCGGCGGCCAGGAGACGATGCCGATGGACAACACCACGGTACGGATGTCGGAACCGAACACCGCCACCAGCACCAGCAGCAGCAGGAAATTGGGCAGGATCTGGAAGGCCTCGGTCACGCGCATCAGCAGGTCGTCGATCCAGCCGCCATAGAAGCCCGCCACCGCGCCCAGTACCAGGCCGATGCCGGCGGCGATGGCGGTGGCGACCACCCCGATGCCCAGCGAAATACGGGCGCCATGCAGGATCTGGGCGGCAATATCGCGTCCCACCTGGTCGGTCCCCAGCAGGAAGCGGGTGCTGTCACCCGGCCACTGCAACGGCCGTCCGGCCAGCGACAGCGGATTGCGCGGGTAGGCCCAGCCCGCCCCCAGGGCGCAGGCCACCACGGCCAGCAGGAGCAGCAGCCCGACCACGGCGGCCGGGTTGCGCAGGTAGCGTATCAGGAGATTCATGTGGTTTCAGGAAATCGGTGGATCAGTGGATCAGTGCGTGCCATGGATACGCGGATCCAGCCGCGCATACAGCAGATCGACCACAAAATTGATGGCGATGACCAGCAAGGCCGAGACGAAGACGATGCCCAGCAGGGTATTGAGGTCGCGCTGGACCACCGCTTCATAGGCCAGCCGTCCCAGCCCGGGCAGCGCGAACACGGTTTCCACCACCACCGAACCGCCCAGCATGGTGCCGGCCTGCAGGCCGATCAGGGTGACCATGGGCAGCAGTGCATTGCGCAGCATGTGCCGCACCACCACCGCCGTCTCGCCCACTCCCTTGGCACGTGCGGTGCGGATGAAGTCCTGGGTCGAGACCTCCAGCATCGAGGCGCGCATGATGCGCAGGTACACCGCCAGGAAGATCAGGGACAGCGTCACCGTCGGCAGCGTCAGGTGCCAGGCGATATCAAGCACGCGCGCCCGGCCATGCAGGGCGATGTCGATGGATTCGAAGCCGCCCGAGGGCAGCCAGTCCAGCCAGATGGCAAACACGAAAATGCCCATCAGCCCGAACCAGAATGAAGGCGTGGCATAGAACACCAGGCCCAGGGTCGAAATGAGGGTATCCGGCCAGCGATTGACGCGCCGCGCCGCCAGCACGCCCAGCGCCATGCCCACCGCAAAGGCAATGGCCAGCGCCGAGCCCATCAGTAGCAAGGTCGCCGGCAGGCGCTCGACGATCACCTGCGCCACCGGCTTGCCATAGATGGCCGAGTGGCCCAGATCGAGATGCACCAGTCGCCACAGGTAATCCCCCAGCCGCACCGACACCGAATCATTGAGCCGGTAATACTCGCGCAGGCTGGCGATCATGGTGGCGTCGCCGCCGCCCATCTGGGCCACCAGCGCATCGACCGTATCGCCCGGTGCCAGTTGCAGCAGCAGGAACAGTCCCGCCAGGATGATCAGCAAGGCCGGTACCGCCGCCAGCAGGCGGTGTGCGGCCAGGGCAAACAGACGCATGGCGTGATCCCTTATGCCTTGAGCCAGGTATCGTGCCAGCTGCTGGAGGGCCAGCGGGCATTGTTGTGGCCGTTCTGCACGTTGCGGCTGACCACCGAATAGAACTCGCGCTCGGTGGCCATCCAGATCGGCAATTCCTCGTTGACGGCCTGCACCCACTGCGCATACAGCGCGCGCCGCTTGGCCGGATCGATCTCGCTGGCGGCGTCGTCGATGAGCTTGTCGACCTTCTCGGATTTCCAGCCGTACTGGTTGGTCCAGGGTGCACCGGCCGGGCTGCCGGAGCGATACCACACCGTGGTGGAGACCGCCGGATCGCCGCGGAACTGGTGCCAGCCGGTGGCGATGTCGAAATTGCTGTCCTTGTAGACGGCGGTGAGCGCGCCGGCAATGTCGTACTGCACGATCTCGACCTTGATGCCCACGGTTTCCAGCGACTGCTGGATGAAGGTGGCCAGCAGGGGCACGTCTTCGCCGTTCTGGATTGGCACCAGTTTCAGTGCGAAGCGCACGCCATCCTTGCCGCGCTTGTAACCGGCCTCTTCCAGCAGCGCGTCGGCGCGCTTGGGGTCGAAGGGGTAAGGCGGCTTGGCGCCCTTGGGCGAGAACGAGGAACTCGAGGGAATCGGCCCGTTGGCCGGCTTGCCCAGACCGTACAGGAAGTTGTCGATGAAGTAGCCGATGTCGATGGCATGGACGATGGCGCGACGCACCCGCACATCGGCCAGTTCCTTGCGGCGGAAGTTGAATTCCAGCGTGTTGTTGAACAGATTGGCTTCCAGCCCCTTGCTGCGTACCTCGAACTTGGGGTTCTTGCGCAGGCGGTCCAGGTCGGCCAGGGCCAGTTGCGAATAGGCCGACAGTTGCAGCGAACCGGTCTCCAGCGCTGCGGTGGCGGCCGACTTGTCGGTGATGATGCGCCAGACGATGCGGTCCAGATAAGGCAGGCCTCGGCGCCAGTAGTTGGGATTGCGTTCGGCAATGATGTACTGGCCGCGCTGGTATTGCACGAACCGGAACGGGCCGGTGCCGATGGGCGCGGTATTGGCCGGGTTTTCCAGCACATTGGATTTTTCGTACACATGACGCGGCACCACGTAGCCGAGGTCGGCCAGCGCACGCAACAGCAGATCCAGTGGCATCGGGCGCTCGTAGCGGAAGACCACGGTATGGGCGTCAGGCGTATCCACCGTGCGCAGATACAGGTGCAAGGCGGTGGCGTAGTTGAGCTGCTTCTTCCACAGTTCCAGTGCGTTGTACTGCACGTCGGCGGCCGTGAAAGGCTTGCCGTCATGCCAGTTCACCCCCTCGCGCAGCTTGAAGGTGATGGTCTTGCCATCGGCCGAACTGGTCCAGGAGGTCGCCAGTTGCGGCACTGGCTTGCCCTCGGCATCCAGGTCCACCAGTGACTCGATGATCTTGCTGGTGACGATGTAGACGCCGGTGGAGGCCCGCAGCGCGGGATTGAGGATACGTTGCTCGGAACCGAGATGGACGTTGAGCACACCACCGCGGCGCGGCTCGGTCTGCGAAAAGGAAATCGAGGGCCAGGCCGACGAGACCAGCAAGGCACCTGAAGAGAGCAGAAATTGACGGCGGGTTGCGCGCATTGTTGTTGTTCCTTGAGGGTTATTCGAAACATCGCGCAGCGTAAGTCAGGGCCATCCGCGCACGGAACGACCGATTTCGCATTTATTAATACGTTTGTCGTTGCCGGTGCGCATCCATACGCCGCGACATGCCGTCCTTGAGCAGCCCTCCCCCAATCGGATGACAAGTCCTTATGCGCTTTGCTTCTTTCAAGCCTCTTTTTTATTCGTTCACCAAAGCCACCGGCGGTTTTACAGTGAGCCCATCGATTGCCGTCTATAGCCACCAAATGGCCAGACCCACCGAACCCCGATCACCTGTCCATGGAGAACCCGAGATGTCTTCCCTGTCGTCCGTTGCCACCCTGAACGCCGAAGCCACCCCCGCCACCCAGCGCGAGCTGCCCCCCGAACTGGCAGAAATCCGCGCGCAGGCCCTTGCCGCCGGCCTGCCCTATGCCGGCGGCATTGCGCCCGAGCAGGCCTGGGCCCTGGTCGCGGCCGGCAAGGTGCTGCTGGTGGATGTGCGCACGGCAGAAGAACGCAAGTTCGTCGGCCACGTTCCCAACAGTCTGCACGTGGCCTGGGCTACCGGCACGTCGCTCTCGCGCAACCCGCGCTTCGTGCGTGAACTGGAGAACAAGCTGGGCGGCAAGGCCGTACCGGCACTGCTGCTGTGCCGCAGCGGCAAGCGTTCGGTGGCCGCCGCGGAGGCCGCGACCAAGGCCGGCCTGACCTGTATCTTCAATGTGCTGGAGGGCTTCGAAGGCGAGCTCGATGAGAGCCAGCAGCGCGGCAAGGCCGACGGTTGGCGCTTCCACGGTCTGCCCTGGCTGCAAGACTGAGCACCGAGGCCAGCCACATCGGCCACCGCCTGCGACCCCCATCAACAACAATCAAGAGAGTCCCATGGCCAATTTCGATATCCACCAGATCGTCCAGTCCCTGCATGAAGCCCGCGTGGGCTGGCGCGTCGCACAGCGACGCAACAATGATTCCAATGGCCGCGAGTTTCCCTCGCGGGATGCGCTCGATGGCATCATCACCACCCTGAAAGGGGTGCTCTTCCCGATGCGCCTGGGTCCGCCGGACCTGCGCCAGGAGAGCGAGAACTTCCACGTCGCCCACGCCCTGGATGCCGCGCTGCATGCGCTGCTGGGGCAGGTGCGGCTGGAACTGAAGTACAGCGCCGGACTGACCGGCCAACCTACGCCCAACCTGGAACAGGACGCCATCTCCATCACCCGGGCCTTCGGTGCGTCGCTGCCGCAGATCCGCAGCCAGCTCGATACCGACGTGCTGGCCGCCTATCAGGGCGACCCTGCCGCACGCAGCGTGGATGAAGTGCTGCTGTGCTATCCCGGCACGCTGGCCATGATCCACTACCGTCTGGCACATCGCCTGTACCAGCTCGGCTTGCCCCTGCTGGCGCGCATCATCGCCGAACTGGCGCATGCCGCCACCGGCATCGACATCCATCCCGGTGCGCAGATCGGCACCGGCTTTTTCATCGACCACGGCACCGGCGTGGTGATCGGCGAGACCGCCATCATCGGCAACAACGTGCGCATCTACCAGGCCGTGACGCTGGGGGCCAAGCGCTTCCCCACCGACGCCGAAGGCAAGCTCGAAAAAGGCCGGGCACGCCATCCCATCGTCGAGGATGATGTCGTGATCTATGCCGGTGCCACCATCCTGGGACGCATCCGTCTGGGACGGGGTGCGGTCATCGGCGGTAACGTCTGGCTGACCCATGACGTGCCGGCCGGGGCCTACATCTCGCAGGCGGCGTCGCGCGAAGACGCATTGGCGCAGACCAGCGCCGCTGCGGCATGAGCGAGGCAGTCATGAGCACGCAGGCAAGTACCGCCCGGCAAGGGGACGAAGAGGCCCTGACCAGTGCACTGGTGCAAAGCTTTGGCATCGGTGTGCGCCAGCTGCGGCGCGAGCGTGGCTGGTCGCAGGAAAGGCTGGCCGAAAACTCCAACCTGAACCGCTCCTATATCGGCGAGATCGAGCGCGGTACCGCGATTGCCTCGCTGGTGACGGTGGAGAAGCTGGCGACCGCCCTCACCCTCTCGCCCTCGGCCCTGGTCACCCATGGCGAACGGATCAACCAGCAGAACCTGGTGCGCGGCTTGCAGTTGATGGCTATAGCATGTTGAGCCGCAGCGTCTGAGCCCCGACACTTCGCCTGTTCATTCACCCCATTCCCCGCAACCTCTCTCTTACGGAGTCCAGATGTCCGCAACTGTCGGCGGTACCACCGCACTCGGCGATAATGCAGCACGGCAACTCGCCAATGCCACCAAGACCGCACCCCAGCTGGAAACCATCAGCCCACGCTGGCTCACGCATCTGCTGCAATGGGTCCCGGTCGAAGCCGGTATCTATCGCCTCAACAAGGTCAAGAACCCCGAATCGATCAAGGTCACCTGCACCGCCCGCGAGGAAGAGAACCAGTTGCCGCGCACCTTCGTGGATTACGAAGAACAGCCGCGCGAATTCTTCCTCAATGCCGTCTCCACCGTGCTGGATGTGCATACCCGCGTGTCCGATCTGTACAGCAGCCCGCATGACCAGATCAAGGAACAACTGCGCCTGACCATCGAGACCATCAAGGAAAACCAGGAAAGCGAACTCATCAACAACCCCGACTACGGCCTGCTGGCCCAGGTCACCGAAGAGCAGCGCATCTTCCCGCTGACCGGCGCGCCGACTCCGGACGACCTGGACGAACTGCTGACCAAGGTCTGGAAAGAGCCCGCCTTCTTCCTGGCGCACCCGCTGGCCATTGCCGCCTTCGGCCGCGAAGCCACCCGTCGTGGCACCCCGCCGCCGACCATCAGCCTGTTCGGTTCGCAATTCATCACCTGGCGCGGCGTGCCACTGATCCCTTCCGACAAGGTGCCGGTGGCCGACGGCAAGAGCAAGATCCTGCTGCTGCGCGTGGGCGACAAGCGCCAGGGCGTGGTCGGTCTGTACCAGCCGGGCCTGCCGGGTGAACAGAGCCCGGGCCTGTCGGTGCGCTTCATGGGCATCAACAATCACGCCATCGCCTCTTACCTGATCTCGCTGTATTGCTCGCTGGCCGTGCTGACCACCGATGCCCTGGCGGTGCTGGACGATGTCGAGATCAACAAGTACCACGACTATCCCGACACCTACAAATAAGAGGCCGCCAACGTGAGCATCCTCACTCCCGCATCCCAGGACGCCGGCTTGCCGGGCCAGGACGCCTCGGCCGCGCCGTTCGATCCGGCGCTGCTGGCGCGGCTGGCCAACGAGCTGTTCGCCGCACCGAGCGCACCGGCGTGGTCTCCCGGCCTGGTGCCGGGGGCCCAGCCGCCGGCCAACTTCGCGCCGCCGGCTTCGCCCCTGTCCAGTCCTGCCGGTACCAGCCAGGGCGTGCCGGGTACGGCCATTCCGCAAGGACTGGCGCCGGGCCTGAACCTGATCCCTTCTTCGCCGCACCAGGTGCTCACGCTGGGCAACCGCGCGCCCGCCCTGGCACCAGCGGCACCGGCCGGCAACGGCACGCCTGACAAGGTGTTTTCCAGCCTGCCGGCCTACGAGCCACGCCTGGGCGGTGCCGCGATCGGCGCGCCGCAGGCGGCCGCACCGGTGGCAGCAGCCCCCGGCCCGGCAGCACCGTCCAGCGCAGGCTACTATTTCCTCGATGGTGGCCACGGTCACCCGCGTGGCGCCGTGCCTGACGCTGCTCCGGCCCCGGCTTCGGCCACGGCCGGACCGGGTAGCGCACCGCAGTATTACTTCCTACACGCGGTGGAACTGCCCAGCGGCTACGTCACTCCGGCCAAGCCGGCACCGCATGCCGTGCACCAGCCCGCCGGCGCACAGCAAGGCGCGGCATTCGATGTACATGCCGTGCGTCGCGACTTCCCGATCCTGCAGGAGCGGGTCAATGGCCGGCCACTGATCTGGTTCGACAACGCCGCCACTACGCACAAGCCGCAATCGGTAATCGACCGCATCAGCGAGTTCTATCGCCGCGAGAATTCCAATATCCACCGCGCCGCACATGAACTGGCTGCGCGCGCCACCGATGCCTATGAAGGTGCGCGTGAACGGGTGCGCGCTTTCCTCAACGCACCGGATGTGAACGAAGTCATCTTCGTGCGCGGCACCACCGAAGCCATCAACCTGGTGGCCAAGTCCTGGGGCGGCAAGCATGTGGGTGCGGGCGACGAAATCATCGTCTCGCACCTGGAGCACCACGCCAACATCGTCCCCTGGCAGCAACTGGCAGCCGAAAAAGGCGCCAGGCTGCGAGTGATCCCGGTCGACGATTCGGGGCAGGTATTGCTGGATGAATACGCCAAGCTCCTGAACGAGCGCACCAGGATCGTGGCGGTCACCCAGGTCTCCAACGCCCTGGGGACCGTCACGCCGACCAAGCAGATCGTCGAACTGGCGCGGCTGGCCGGTGCCCGTACGCTGGTGGACGGAGCGCAATCGGTGTCGCACATGCTCACCGACGTGCAGGCCTTGGGTGCGGATTTCTTCGTCTTCTCGGGTCACAAGGTGTTCGGACCGACCGGCATCGGTGCGCTGTGGGGCCGGCGCGAGGTGCTGGAGGACATGCCGCCCTGGCAAGGCGGCGGCAACATGATTGCCGATGTCACCTTCGAGAAAACCGTGTTCCAGCCGTTGCCCAACACCTTCGAAGCCGGCACCGGCAATATCGCCGATGCCGTCGGCCTGGGTGCGGCCATCGATTACGTCAACCGCATCGGCATCGACAACATCGCTGCCTACGAACACGCCCTGCTGGAATACGGCATGCACAAGCTGGGCGAGATTGAGGGCTTGCGCCTGATCGGCACGGCCACCCACAAGGCCAGCGTGATGTCTTTCGTCCTCGATGGCTACAGCACCGAGGAAGTCGGCAAGGCGCTCAACCAGGAGGGCATCGCTGTACGTACCGGCCACCACTGCGCCCAGCCCATCCTGCGCCGCTTCGGTGTGGAAACCACGGTGCGGCCTTCGCTGGCCTTCTATAACACCTTCGATGAGATCGACTGCCTGCTGACGGTGGTACGACGTCTGTCGGCCCAGCGCCATCGTCGTTGATTCCTAGGGCCTGTTTTCGTGTGAACAGGCCCTGGCTGATGTCCTTGCAACGGCCGCTCGCGCGGCCGTTTTTTCGTCTGCGGGCCTGGCTGCGAAAAAACGCATAAGCACATGAAAAATGGGCGCAACGGGATCCTTGCCGCTGTCTTAGTATCGGTTTCGTTCTTTCTCGCACCGGAACCCTCATGCCCCCGGATATTGCCGACATCGCCACCCAGCCTGCCACGCTTGCCCCCGGCAAGATCGCTTGAGCCCACCTTCAATGATGAACACGCCATGAGCAGCACCTCCCTCCCCCAGCGCCACCACAACCGCCAACTTGCCCTGGGCGCCTTCCTGATGCAGACCGGCCACCACATCGCCGGCTGGCGCCATCCCGCCGCCCAGGCCGATGCCGGCAGCAACTTCGCGCACTACGTCGAACTGGCGCGCCAGGCCGAGGCCGCCAAGTTCGATGCCATCTTCATTTCCGACTCGGTGGGCGTACGCAACCGCGATCTGGCCTCGCTGTCACGCACGGCGCGGGCCGACCAGTTCGAGCCGCTCACCCTGCTCTCGGCGCTGGCGGCGGTGACCGAACGCATCGGCCTCATTGGCACCGCCTCCACCTCCTTCAACGAGCCCTACAACATCGCCCGCAAGTTCGCCTCGCTGGACCAGATCAGTGGCGGACGTGCCGGCTGGAACCTGGTCACCTCCAGTGGTGACGGTGAAGCGGAAAACTTCAATCTCGTCAAACACCTGGACCACGCCCTGCGCTATGAGCGTGCCGCCGAATTCCATCAGGTCGTCACGGGGCTCTGGGACAGCTGGGAAGATGATGCCTTCCTGCGCGACAAGGAGAGCGGCCGCTATCTCGATCCGGCCAGGCTGCACGTGCTGAACCACCAGGGCAAGCATTTCTCGGTGCGCGGTCCCTTGAACGTGGCCCGCTCACCGCAAGGGCGTCCGGTGGTGGTGCAGGCCGGCGCTTCGGAGGCCGGGCGCGATCTGGCGGCGCGGACCGCCGAAGTGATCTTCGTGGCGCACCAGACCTTCGACGAAGCGCGCAGCTTCTATGCCGACATCAAGCAGCGTGCCGCCGCCTATGGCCGCTCCCCGGACGAGATCAGGATCATGCCGGGCATCTTCCCGGTGGTGGCGCCCACCCGGGCCGAGGCGCAGGACAAGTTCCAGGCTCTGCAGGAACTGATTCCGGTCGAGGTCGGCGTGCAGTTGCTGTCGCAGATGGTCAGCTTCGATCTCTCCCCCTATCCGGTGGACGGTCCCTTGCCCGAGCTGCCGCCCACCAATGGCGCCAAGAGCCGCCAGCAACTGATGGTGGACCTGGCCCGGCGCGATGGCCTGTCGATCCGCCAGACCTACCTGCGCATCGCCGGCGCGCGTGGTCACCAGCAGGTGGTGGGCTCGCCGGGCGACATTGCCGACCTGCTCGAATCCTGGTTCCGCGACGGTGGCGCCGATGGCTTCAACATCATGTCGCCGGCGCACCCGGCGGGGCTGGACGATTTCATTGCGCTGGTGTTGCCGGAACTGCGCCGGCGCGGCCTGTTCCGGACCGAGTACGAGGGGCGGACCTTGCGCGAGAACCTGGGGCTGGCCAGGCCAGCGCATCAGAAGCCCGCCCTTCAGGAGAACGCGGGCGCCAAGGTCGCCTAGCCCCGGGGATCAGGAAGGGCAGCTGCCGGAGCTGCCCTTCCCATCGTGAGCGCGTTTGCGGCAGGCGCTACACCACGACGATGTTGTCGATCACCCGCTCCACGCCGGGCGTATGTTGCGCCGCCCGGCAAGCCTCCTGCCGTTCGGCAAGCGAGCCGACCATGCCGGTAAGGGTGACGACCTTGTCGTTCACGCCCACATAGAGGGCCGTGGTCTGGATGTGCGCCCGCCGTTGCAAGGCTGTTTCGATGCTGTTCCTGATGTCGCGCGGTGCGGCGCTGGCCTGCACCGTGATCAGGTTGCTGATGCCGATCAGGCCGAAGAGAGTGCGGAGCGACTGTTCGGCCGCTTCGCGCTGGTGGTCGAACCGGACCTGGCCCGACAGGGTGATCCAGCCGTGCTCCACCTTGATCTGGAGGCCCTCCTTCGGCAACAGCACATTCCATTCGATGGCGTGGCGGGCCGCGGCGGCAATCTCGCTGTCCGTCCTCTGGCTGGCGCCGGGCAGGTGTACGTCGATCTCCACGGCCAGCCCCTTGACGCCACCCACGCGCAAGGCGGCACGTTCGGCCGCATACTTTTGGGCGTAGCTGTCGAGATGCCCGGTCAGCGTTACGATCCCGCTGACCACCTCCACGCCGATGCGGTTGTCGTCGAAGGCACTATCCCAGGCCAGTTCGTCCATGACTTCCTGCCGCAATTGATGGTCGCTTTTCATCGCCCTGCTCCCTTGAGAAGTTGCGCTTCAGCCGGCCTTGCTCCTGGCGACCTTGTTCGTGGTCTTGTCTGCTGGCTTGCCGTCAGCCGGTACGCTGTTGGCGCCGGAGCTGGCACTGTTCAGATAGCCCGCATATTGGCCGTTCAACCCCGCCATCCGCTGTTGCGTGGCGTGATTCAGCCTGGCACTGAGTTCGGCCAGCCACTCGACCAGCTGTCCGGCAAAGACGGCGCTTTCCTGCATCTCACTGCGCCAGCGTTCGGCCATCATCGAGGCCGCTTCCACCGGGGTTCTTGCTTCCACGCATTGCTTGGCCAGCAGGATTGCATTGCCGCTTTCGCGGCGCAGGAAACTGGTATCCAGGTCATAGAGCTTGCTCATGCTTGCGAGGGTGGTGGCGCCGAGTTCGACGCCGGCCTCGATCTGATGGCTGGCGTAGCCCAGCCAGAAGTCGGCGTAGTTGTCCATGTTGGGGAGGCGCATGGGATTTCCTTTCCAGAATCTGGCAATGCCCGATCGAGAACGCCAGAGGTCATTGCCTGCCTTTCCAGCGTCGCTTGCCGGGGCCCGGGCTGGATCATCCAGCACCGGCGCCCACAATGTTCAGCAAGTCTGATCCTTATATGAAGATTCTGCGCCAGGCATCGGATGCAAAACTGATGCAAGTCAAGTTCCTGCACTGACCCGACAGGGCCTCGCTGGCTGGCCTTGACTTACATCAGTAGGCCGGGCCAGGCCATGGCGCACAGTTGCCCCATGCAATCCCGGTCAATGGGCATCGGGTGCAGTTCATGGAGTGAGCCATGCGACAGATTTCCCCCACCCAATGGGTCCGGCTTGGCAGCCAGCTGGACGACGCCGAACATTCACTGCGCCAGCGCATGCAGGCAGCCGACTTCATCGACGAAGAAGGTCCGGAGCGGGCCGCCATCGTGCAAGTGATGTCGGACCAGGAGTTGCATGAATTGCAGGACATCAGCCAGGCACGATCGCGCATGCAGGACGGTAGCTATGGACTATGCGCAGATTGCGAGGCCGATATCGCGGTCGAGCGTCTGCTGGCCTATCCCACGGCCAAACGCTGTCTGGCCTGCCAGCAGCTGCATGAACGTCGCCACCCCAGGGCCGCCTGATGAACACGCACGGACAAACCTGGCCACTGCCCCTGCAGACGGCTGTCATTCCTACGCCGACCGAGCGCCTGGACATGCAGGTGCACGCAGCCCTGGCGCGTTCCAGCGGCTCGCTGTCGCTGGCGTCGGGATTGCTGGCCGCTATCGACTGGGCTGCGCACCTGGCCGTCTCCCCCGGAAAGCGCCTTGAATTACTGTGCCTGGCCCTGCAGCAGGGCAACCGCCTGTTGCATTACATGGGCAGTGCCCACGCCCAGGCTTCCGACCTGCCGGTCGCCGACCGCCGCTTTGCCGCGCCGGACTGGCAACGCTGGCCCTACAACCTGTGGCACCAGGGTTTCCTGCTGACCGAACAATGGTGGAATGCCGCCACGCGGGACGTCTGGGGTGTCGAAAAGCATCATGCCGATCTGGTCAATTTCGCTGCGCGCCAGATACTGGACATATTCTCTCCCGGCAACTATCTGTTGACCAATCCGGAAGTGCTGCGTGTGAGCGTGGAACAAGGCGGCGACAATCTCCTGACTGGTCTGCAGAACTGCATGAACGACATGGTCGGTCTGCTGCTGGAACAGCCGGCGAACCCTGATCGCAGCTTCCTGCCCGGCAAGGACGTGGCGATCACGCCCGGCAAGGTGGTCCTGCGCAACGACATCATGGAATTGATCCAGTACGCCCCGGCCGGCAAGGCGGTGTATCCGGAGCCGCTGCTGATCATTCCGGCCTGGATCATGAAGTACTACATCCTCGACCTGTCACCGGCGAACTCGCTGATCCGCTATCTGGTCGAGCGCGGTCACACGGTGTTCTGCGTCTCCTGGAAGAACCCCGGTCCCGAAGACCGCGACCTGGGCATGGACGACTATCTGAACGCCGGCCTGCATGCCGCCCTCGACGCGGTCAACCGCATCGTCCCCGGTCAGAAAGTGCATGGCGCCGGTTACTGCCTGGGTGGCAGCCTGTTGGCCATTGCTGCGGCCGCGATGGCACGCGACGGCGATCCGCGTCTGGCATCGCTGACCTTG
Source organism: Herbaspirillum sp. AP02 (assembly GCF_015767275.1). Classification (GTDB taxonomy): domain Bacteria; phylum Pseudomonadota; class Gammaproteobacteria; order Burkholderiales; family Burkholderiaceae_D; genus Herbaspirillum. The sequence continues at coordinate 255,513 of NZ_JADWMY010000001.1, read as the reverse complement.
CTGGCGGCGCAGACCGACTTCAGCGAGCCGGGTGAACTGGGCCTGTTCATCGACGAAAGCCAGATCAGCCTGCTGGAGGCCCAGATGCAGGAGGCCGGCACGCTCAGCCAGACACAGATGGCGGCCGCCTTCCAGATGCTGCGCTCCTACGACCTGCTCTGGTCACGCGTGATCGGCCAATACCTGATGGGTACGCCGGCCCGCAACAGCGACCTGATGGAATGGAATGCGGACGCCACCCGCATGCCGGCTCGCATGCATTCGCAATACCTGCGCCGGTTGTTCCTGGATGACGATCTGAGCGAAGGCCGCTATCCCGTGGAGGGCAAGCCGGTCGCGCTCAGTGACATCAACACCCCGGTATTCCTGGTGGGAACGGTCCGCGACCATGTCGCGCCCTGGCACTCGGTCTTCAAGCTGCATTATCTGTGCCCGGCGGAAATCACCTTCGTGTTGGTCAGCGGCGGCCACAATGCCGGCATCGTCAGCCCGCCGGGGCATCCGCGCAGCCAGTTCCAGATGCGTACCCGGCCAGCCGGTGGCGCCTACTGCCCGCCCGATCAATGGGCCGCAGAGACGCCCGTCACCGAAGGCTCCTGGTGGCCTGCCTGGCAAACCTGGCTGGCGCAGCATTCGGGCGAGCCCACCACCCCGCCCCGTCTGGGCGGCGCAAAAGCCGGGCGGATGGACGATGCGCCCGGAGCCTACATCATGGAGAAATAGGATGGTGCTTTCGCTGGAAGGAAAAAAAGGCCTGGTGGTGGGCATCGCCGACAAGCACAGCATCGCCTGGGGCTGTGCGCGTGCACTGCACGCGGCCGGCGCCGAACTGGCCGTGACATGGCTCAACGACAAGGCGCGCCATTGTGTGGAACCCCTGGCGGATCAGGTGCAGGCCACCATCATGAGCCCGCTGGATGTCAGTCAGCCCGGCCAGATGGAGCATCTCTTCGAACTGATCACGACGCACTGGGGCAGGCTCGACTTCGTGCTGCATTCGATCGCCTTCGCACCGGCGGCGGATCTGCACGACCGCGTCGTGAATTGCTCGCCCGAGGGATTTGCCAAGGCAATGGACGTGTCCTGCCATTCCTTCATCCGCATGGCGCGCCTGGCGGAACCCCTGATGAAGAATGGCGGTAGCCTGATCACCATGAGTTATGTCGGTGCCGACGAGGTCGTCAGCAACTACGGCATGATGGGACCGGTCAAGGCGGCGCTGGAAGCCAGCGTGCGCTATCTGGCCAGCGACCTGGGCCCGGCTGGCATCCGGGTCAATGCCGTGTCGCCGGGGCCGCTGGCCACGCGGGCGGCCTCCGGGCTGAATTGCTTCGAGGAGTTCCTGACCGACGCGGCGCGCCGTTCGCCCTTGCGCCGGCTGGCCAATATCGACGACGTCGGTGACCTGTGCAGTTTTCTGGCCAGCGATGCGTCCAGCGTGATCACCGGAAACACCCTGTATGTCGATGCGGGCTATCACATCGTCGCATGAGCCACCCCGGGCAAGCGTGAGCGCCGCATCGCTGACTCCGCTCCGGCCCATTCCAAGCCGAGGACACCATGACCGAAGCATCATCAGGCAGCCCCGCCAACATGACAGAAACGCACGCCAGCGACGATCTGCTCGGCCTGATCCGCAACCGGGTCTTCGCGGAAATCGCCATCGGTGACACTGCCACCATCACCCGCACGCTCACCTCGGCCGACATCCAGCTCTTCGCCGTCATCTCCGGTGACGCCAATCCCCAGCACCTGGATGCCGCCTTCGCCAAGGAAAGTCGGTTCCATGGACTGATCGCGCATGGCATGTTCGGCGGCGCATTGATCTCGGCCGTGCTTGGGACCCGGCTGCCGGGGCCAGGCACGATCTATCTCGGCCAGACCCTGCGGTTCCTGCATCCGGTACGCATCGGCGATACGCTGCAGACCAGCGTCACCGTGGTCGCACGTGACGAGGCCCGGCACCGGCTGACGCTCAAATGCGCCTGCGTCAATCAGGACAACGTCATCGTGATCGAAGGCGAGGCCGACGTCATCGCGCCCACCGAATCCATCGTGCGACGCCGGACCACCTTGCCGGAAGTCAGCATGAAGATGGGTAATGGCGAGCTGCAACAGTTGCTCGACCATACGCGCCAGCTGGGGCCGGTCAAGGTCGCCATCGTCCATCCCTGCGATGCGGCCAGCCTGTCGGCGGTACTGGACGCCCATGCCGCCGGTATCATCCTGCCGGTGCTGGTGGCGCCCCGGGCCAAGCTGCTGGCCCTGGCCGCGCAGCAGAAGCTGGATATCTCCGCGTTCCCCATTGAGGACGTTCCCCATAGCCACGCGGCAGCGGCACGTGCAGTCGAGCTGGCCAGCCAGGGACAGGTGGAGATGCTGATGAAAGGCAGCCTGCATACCGACGAATTCATGAGCGCCGTCGTGGCCAGCCCGGCGCTGCGCACCAAGCGCCGCATGAGCCATTGCTACCTGATGCAGACGCCCTCCTACCCGCGCCCCTTCATCATCACCGATGCGGCCGTGAACATCGAACCGACGCTGGAAGAAAAGGCCGACATCATCCGCAACGCCATCGACCTGGCCCAGGCCATTGGCGTCAAGCTGCCCAGGGTTGCCATCCTGGCGGCGGTGGAGACGGTCAATCCGAGGATGCCGGCCACGCTGGACGCTGCCGCGCTATGCAAGATGGCCGATCGCGGGCAGATCACCGGCGGTGTACTGGATGGCCCGCTGGCCTTCGACAACGCGGTCTCGCCGGTATCGGCACGGGTCAAGGGCATCGTCTCGGAAGTGGCGGGACAAGCGGACATCCTGATGGTCCCCGATCTGGAAAGCGGCAATCTGCTGGCCAAGCAACTGGAATATCTGGGTGGCGCCGTCAGTGCCGGCCTGGTGCTCGGCGCGCGCCTGCCGCTGGTGCTGACCAGCCGCGCCGATTCACGCGAAACACGGCTGGCCTCCTGCGCCGTGGCGCGCCTGGTTGCGCAGCACTACCGGGCCATCCCGCCTTGATGGGAGAGGCAAGTATCCTCTGCCTTGACGTTCAGTCCTGAACGACGTACTGAACGACGAAGTAGAAAACGACATAGATGATCAAGAGTGCCATGCTCGCCAATAGTGAAATAGCCAACATTCGCATTGTCTGTCCTGACGTCGGTGACCCAGGGCAGGAACCGCGCCCGAGCCGAAATAGCTGCCGTCCATGATGGGCGGCATGCGCGACGAAGAACTGATGCAGATCAGATAAATCGGCCGAAGCAGTATCGCTATGCACATCGAGGGAGGTTCGGATGCGAGAGTCGAAGGATGATTACCAAGGCCTGTTTCCTTCCGAAGTAGCGCGCATGCTTGCCGAGGACGGGCCGAACGTGTTGACATCCGAACGGCGCCGGATGGGACGGGCTCTGATCAATGTTCTGAAGGAGCCGATGTTCGTGCTCCTGCTGTCGGCCGCTACCATCTATCTGGTCCTGGGCGATCTCCGCGAAGGCTTGTTGTTATTGTTTATGGTTGCGCTCACCGTGGGGCTGACGCTCTATCAGGAGGGAAAGACCGAGCATGCGCTGTCCGCCCTGCGCGTGCTCAACAGCCCCACCGCACTGGTAATCCGCGCGGGTCGGACGGTGCGCGTCCCCAGCCAGGATCTGGTGCGGGGCGACCTGATCCTTCTGGAGGAAGGCGCCCGGGTGCCAGCAGACGCGGACGTTCTTGAGGCTACCAATCTGCAGATCGATGAATCATTGCTGACCGGAGAGGCTTGCCCGGTGGAAAAGCGCGGCCCACCAACGACACCCGAATGGCATCAGCCCTCCCCTGCGCAAACCGACAGCGCGATGCTGGTGCGATCAGGCACACTGGTCGTACGAGGCAGTGGTATCGCCCGGGTGAGCGCTACAGGCGCCCGCAGTGAACTGGGAAAGATCAGCAGTCTGCTCCATGAGCTGGTCGAGGAACCGAGCCCGATGCAGCGGCACGTGGCTCGTGCAGTCAAGGTGTTTGCCGTAGCCGGCCTGGCACTGAGCGCCCTTCTCGTGGTTCTCGAAGGCTATGCCCATGGCCGCTGGACCGAGGCCCTGTTGATGGGAATCGCCTTGTCGATGTCGCTGCTGCCGGAAGAGCTTCCCATCATCCTCACGGTCTTTCCTGCCATCGGGGCATGGCGCATGGCGCGGGCCAATGTGCTGACGCGGCGCCTGTCGGCGGTCGAGGCCCTGGGTTCGATCACGGTCCTGTGCACCGACAAGACCGGAACGCTGACAGAGAACCGGATGCGTGTCGTACAGGCGATGAGCGCCGGGCACCATCTTTACTTCGATGAGAGCGACGTCGGCATCACCTCGCCGCAGTGGCGCACGCTGCTGGAAACCGCAGCCCTGGCGAGCAGCCAGCGTCCCACCGACCCCATGGAGAAGGCCTTTCATCAGCTGGCCGGGGAAAGCGCCAAACGCTTCGCACCGCCAGCGGCCACGCAGCTGCTGCAGGAATACCCGCTCAGTCCCGAGTTGCGGGCGATGACGCTGGTCTGGAAAGGCGATGCAGACACCCCCTTGCTGGTAGCGACCAAGGGGGCGCCGGAGGCGATTGCATCCTTGTGTGGGTTGGCGCCGGCAGAAGTGCAACAGATGCAGCACGATGTCCTGCACCTGGCCAGCCACGGCTTGCGCGTGATCGCCGTGGCCAGCTGCAACTGGAGCGGTCCGCTACCGGCCTCGCAGACCGGCTTCGCACTGCGCTACCTCGGCCTGCTGGCACTGGCCGATCCACTGCGAGAGGCCGTACCGGCTGCGATCCAGGCCTGCCATCAGGCCGGGATCAGGGTCATCATGATCACCGGCGACCATCCTGGCACGGCCCAGAACATTGCGAGAGAGGCCGGCATCAGTGCCGACCGGATTTTGCTGGGCGATGAGGTCCAGGCCATGGATGAGCACGAACTCTCCTGCCGGCTACGCAGCACCAGTGTCTGTGCGCGCATCACGCCCCAGCAGAAGTTGCGCATCGTGGCGGCACTGAAGGCCGACGGCCAGATCGTCGCCATGACCGGCGACGGCGTCAACGATGCGCCTGCGCTCAAGGCCGCGCATGTTGGTATCGCCATGGGAGGGCGCGGTACCGATGTCGCCAGGGAAGCCGGCTCGCTGATCCTGCTGGACGACAACTTTTCCTCCATCGTGGAGGGCATCCTGACGGGGCGGCGGATCTTTTCCAGAATGCGCAGTGCGATGACCTACGTCCTGTCCATGCATGTGCCTATCGCCGGCATGGCATTGCTGCCTGTCATCTGCGGCTGGCCCTTGATCCTCTATCCGATGCAGATTGCATTCCTGGAGCTGATCGTCGACCCTGCCTGTACGCTGGCCTTTGAGAATGCGGCAACGGACGGCAGCGAGCGCAGTGCGCCGGGTCGCGACGGCAACGCGCCGCTGCTGGAAGCGCGCACCCTCCTGCTGGCAGTGATGCAGGGCGGTCTGGCCCTGGCGTTCGCAGTCTGCGGCTATGCCTGGTTTCTGGAACGACTCGCGCCGGGTCAGGCCCGTGCTGCCGGGTTCATCGTGCTGGTCGTGCTCAATCTCAGTCTGATGTTTTCGGCGCTGGCCCCTGGACGCCACTTCCTGCAGGCGCTCTATCCGAGCAATGGTGCGGCACTGATTATTTCGGCGCTCGCCGTGACCATGCTGCTGGCGGCCTTGTACGTTCCGGCACTGACCGAGGCCTTCCATTTCTCGTCATTGCCGTTGCCTGAGCTTGTCATGGCATTTGCTTGGGGCGTCCTTGCCTTCCCTGCTTATGAATGCGCAAAGTTCCTGATCGCCCGGTTCAGACGTTCTCCACCCACCGTAAGCGAAAACTGAGCGCTGGTGTCCGCCGCATCTGTCGCATCGGCCACATCGGTCGCATATGACTGGCCCAAGCAAGCTAATGCGAAATGCGCAGTTTGGCTTGCCTGCCCGGGGCTCTATGATGTGCTCATCCCGGCCATCCGGCCTGCGGCATCCATTCTCCCGGACACCATCGACCTCATGAGCACACTTCCCTCCGACCTCCTGCAGCGCATTGCCGACGGCGCCGCCCAGCGCGATGCACAGCGTGAACAACCCTTTGCCCTGATCGAAGAAATCAAGGCCACCGGCTTCGGTGCAAGGCGACTCGACGCCGAGTACGGTGGCGGTGGCGCCACTTTCGTGCAGACCCTGGAGACCGCCATCGAACTGGGTGCGGCCGACCCCAACATCGCTCACATCTGGCGCAATCACCATGTGGCCCTGGAACGCGTGCTCAACGCACCGCTGCAACATCCGAGCGTGGCCGCACTGCGCGAGCGCGTGCGTGCCGGCGACCTGATCGGCGCCTCCCATACCGAACTGGGACAGGCGCAGATCGGCGGCACCGGAGTGCTCTCCACGCGTCTGGTCCGCCAGGGTGAGCACTATGTGCTCAACGGCCAGAAGTTCTATTCGACCGGTTCGCTCTTCGCCGACTGGCTGCACGTGACGGTGTCGGTGGAAGACGGCCGCCGCGCGGTGGTCCTGCTGCCCCGCCAGCGCGAAGGCGTGCAGACCGTGGACGACTGGTACGGCATGGGCCAGCGCCTGACCGGCAGCGGCACCACCAACTTCGAGAATGTCCTGGTGGCCCCGCACGAAGTGCTGTTGCCGGATCAGGTACCAGCGCGCCAGGCGGTGCTGGGCTCGACCATTGCGCAACTGTTCCTCACGGCGGTCATAGCCGGCGTGGTCAGCGCAGTGGCACGCGACGCCAGCGCGCTGCTGTCCAAACGCAAGCGCAACTACTACTACGCACCCACGCCGGCGGCGGCCGATGACCCTATCCTGCTGAGCGCCCTGGGCGAACGCGATGCCGATGCCTTCGCCACCCGCGCCATCGTGCTGGCCGCCGCCAGCGAGGCCGACCGCGCCTATGCCGCCCTGAAGAGCAATGCGGCCGATGCCGATGACCGCCTGCAGGATGCCGCCGCTGCCGCCGCACGCGCCAAGGTGGTGGTGGATCGCATCGCCCATCACGCCGCCACGGCCCTGTTCGACATCGCCGGAGCCTCGGCCACCCTCACCTCGGCCAATCTGGATCGTCACTGGCGCAACATCCGCACCATCTCCACCCACAACCCGACCTCGCACAAGGCCTTTGCACTGGGCAACCTGAGCGCGAACCAGGTCCGCCTGCCGACCCAGGGATTCTTCTGAACGCGCGGGGGCTCACGCTACGCCCCGCGTTTTCCCCTTGCCCCGGCTGATGCCGACAAACCGACGTAACTGGCAATGGCGGTAAACGTTCCAATTTGGTTTGATGTTCTATAAAGTAGACAAAAAACCAAATAAGGAACACATCGCTGTGGCAAACATGTCGGCCAGCAATCCGCCTGCGACAGAGGCAAGGCAGCCGGGCCAGAGTGTGGCAGTGCGCGTGCGGCGCAGAGTTTGGCCTCTGTGGCGTCGTTGGCATCCATGGCACCTCCTGCTCCTGTTGTGCTGCCTGCTGACGCTTTCCGCGAGCCAGGCCAAGGTACTCTCCGTCGGCGTCTACCAGAATCCACCCAAGATCTTCTTCGACAGTGCCGGCACCGCCTCGGGCCTGCATATCGACCTGTTGCGCCAGATCGCCACCCATGAAGGCTGGCAACTGCGTTTCCAGCCCTGCGAATGGCAGACCTGCCTGCAATGGGTGGAAAACGGCCAGATCGACCTTCTCCCCGATGTCGCATGGACCGAGCAGCGCGAAAAAGTGCTGCAGTATTCGGCCGTGCCGGCGCTCTATAGCTGGTCCATCCTGTACCGCAACCGGGCAGTGGTGATTGACTCGGTATTCGACCTCAAGGGCAAGAAGATCGGTCTGCTCGACAGCTCGGTGCAGTCCGGTTATTTCCGCACCCTGATGGACAATTCCGGGATCAGGCTCACCCTGGTGCCGTTGAAGAGTGTGGAAGAAGGTTTCCGCATGACCGCTGCTGGCCAGATCGATGGCATCATCGCCAGCCAGCAGGCCGGCGACATGCTGGCCGACCGTTATGGCCTGGCCGACACCAGCATCGTGTTCCAGCCGGTCAAGCTGTTCTTCGCGAGCAGCAAGCAACAGCCGCCCGAGACCCTGGCGGCCATTGACCGTGCCCTATCACAGTGGCAGGCCGATCCGCGCTCCATCTACTTCGATATCCTGCGCAAGTGGGGCCGCGGCGCGACCTCGCTACCGATGTATATGTGGTGGTTGCTGGGAGGCGCCCTGGCCCTGCTGGTCTGCGCCTTGTTCATCGCCGTCTATCTGCGCCGGGAAGTCGCCCGGCGCACCGCCAGTCTCAGGCAAAGCGAAGCCTCGCTGCGCATCGCCGCGGCGGCCTTCCATTCCTCGGAAGCGATCTGGGTCATGGGCGCCAATCGCAGCGTGCTCGATGTCAACGCCGCCTTCACCGAACTGACCGGCTATCGGCAGGCCGACCTTGATGTTGATGCACAGGGGATGCCTCCTTGCCGTCAAGAACAGGAAGACCAGGATTTCCGGACCAGCCTGTGGCGCCTGATCCAAAGTCAGGGGAAATGGCAGGGCGAGCTGTGTGTCCAGCGTCGGGGTGGCGACGAGTTCCACGCCGTGCTCACCCTGACCGCAGTGAACGATCCGGCCGGTGGCGTGAGTCATTATGTGGGCACGCTGCTGGATATCAGCAGCCAGAAGCGCCTGCAGGAGGAAACCCGTCAACTGGCCTTCTACGACCCGCTCACCGGTCTGCCCAACCGCCGCCTGTTGCTGGAGAAGATCCAGCTTGCCAGCTACCGTGGCCAGCCGGCAGACGGCGGTCAAACCGTGGGGGCACTGTTCTTTGTCGATGTCGACAACTTCAAGGACCTCAATGATGCCCTGGGTCACACCGTTGGCGACCAGCTTTTGCAGCAGGTGGCGCAGCGTCTGCAGAATCTGATCGGCCGCACCGGCATGGTGGCGCGCCTGGGCGGGGACGAATTCGTGGTGCTGCTCGATGCACTGCCGCCGCAACATGCCGAACTGCTGGCCAGCCGGTTCGCCCAGCGCATCATCGATTCCATGGAAGCACGCTTCGACTTCAATGGCGTCGGGCATTTTGCCACCTGCTCGGTCGGCGTGGCATTGATGCGCGACCCGCATGCCAGCGTGCAGGACCTGCTGCGCCAGGGTGATCTGGCGATGTATGCGGCCAAGAAAGCGGGACGCAACACCTTCTGCTTGTTCAACCAGGAAATGGAATCAGCCCTGCACTTTCGCACCGGCCTGGAGAACGACCTGCGCCGCGCCATCGAGAATGGGGAGTTCAGCCTGCACTACCAGCCGCAGCGCGACCAGGCTGGTCGCCTGATCGGCGTGGAAGCGCTGGCGCGCTGGCACAATCCGTTCCGGGGCCAGGTCTCGCCTGGCCTTTTCATTCCCGTGGCGGAGGCCTCGGGCTTGATCCTGCCACTGGGCCATTGGGTATTCGAGCAGGCCTGCCGCCAATCCGTGCGCTGGAACGGCAGTGACAACGGCAATCGTCCGCCGGTGGTCATCGCGGTCAATGTGAGCGCGCTCCAGCTGCGCCAGCCGGATTTCGTGCAGGACATCCTGCGCACCATCGAGAAGACCGGCGCACAGGCCGCCCACCTCAAGCTGGAATTGACGGAGTCGGCCATGGTGGAGGACATACAATCCACCATCGACAAGATGCTGGAGTTGAAGCGCCATGGGCTGACGTTGGCGCTGGACGATTTCGGTACCGGCTATTCCTCGCTGTCGCTGCTCAAGCGACTGCCACTGGACCAGCTCAAGATCGACCAGTCATTCGTGCGTGAGCTGCTGGCGACGCCCAGCGATGTGGCCATCGCCAGGAGCATCATCACCCTGGCCGATGCCCTGGGCCTGGAAGTCATTGCCGAGGGCGTGGAGACCCGCGAGCAGCAGCAATTCCTGGCGGCACTGGGCTGCACCCGCTACCAGGGCTATCTGTTTGGCAAGCCGGTACCGGCCGAGCAGTTCGACGGAAGCTATTGATCACACGGGATTGGCCATGATGGCCGGCGACCGGCAGCGGCGGTGCTCAGTGGGCGGCGCTGCGATCGGCCAGCATCAGGTATTCGGCATGCAGGTGGGCGGCTTCCAGCACCTTGCGGTATTTGTCCCGGTCGGCCGGGACGCTGGCGAGTTCATGCTGCAGCAGCTGTCCGATGATCTCGCTGGCCTCGGCCGGTTCGGTGCCGGCCGTCTGCATCGCCAGCAGGCAGTTCCTGACGGTGGCGCGCACCAGTTCGGCGACCGGTTCATCCTGTTCGGACATGTCGCACAGCCGGACGATGATGCCCAGATGGCGGCGCGCGATGCTCATGGCGTTGGTACACATGGTCTCCTCCTTATCATGGGTTCACGATAGAACGGCGACCAAGTGCGCGCCATCAGGCGTTTCCTGATTGCAAGCCCGGCAACAGCAGCGGGGATTCAGATTGCCTGCAGCAGGACCTCGCCCAGCGCCAGGATCACCACCACCGCCAATGGCGGCAGACGCCAGGCCATCAGCAGCACCATGCCGGTCACGGCCAGCGCAAAATCGCGGGCATTGAACACCGCACTGGTCCACACCGGGTTGTAGAGCGCCCCCGCCAGCAGGCCGACCACGGCGGCGTTGGCCCCGCGCATGGCGGCCTGGGCCAGCGGTCGTTGCCGGAAATCGTCCCAGAAGGGCAACGCGCCCAACAGCAGCAGGAAACCCGGCAGGAAGATCGCCAACAGGCACAACACGGCCCCTGCCACGCCATTGGGGAAGGCTTGCATCACCGTGCCAAGATAGGCGGCGAAGGTAAAGAGCGGACCCGGTACCGCCTGCGCGGCACCATAGCCGGCCAGGAAGACATCGTTGGACACCCAGCCGGGGCCGACCACTTCGGCCTGCAGCAAGGGCAGGACCACATGTCCGCCGCCGAAGACCAGTGAGGCCGAACGATAGAAGGCATCAAACACGGACACGGCGTGCAGCCCGGACCACGTCGCCACCATCGGCAAGCCGACCAGCAACAGCAGGAAGGCAGCCAGGCAGGCCAGGCCGACACCACGCGACACCCCGAATCCCAATTGCCCCCGGCTGGCCACGGGAAGGTCACGACAGAACAGCAAGCCGGCCACGGTGCCGAACAGGATGGCGGCGATCTGGCCCACGGCACTGCCGGCGCCGACCACGATCATCACCGCACCCAGCGCGATGCTGATGCGCTGTCGATCAGGTGTGATGGTGCGCGCCATGCCCCAGACGGCCTGCGCCACCACCGCCACGGCCACGATCTTCAGACCGTGCAGCAAGCCCGCCCCGACGGGGCCCGACATGGTCCCTGCCGCCAGGCCAAAGAGCAGCAGCAACAACGCCGATGGCAAGGTGAACGCTGCCCAGGCGGCCAGGGCAGCCCATGGGCCGCCACGCAACAGACCCAGGGCGAAACCAACCTGGCTGGACGCCGGGCCGGGAAGGAACTGGCACAGCGCGACCAGATCGGCATAACTGCTTTCGGCAATCCAGCGTCGGCGCACCACGAGCTCTTCGCGGAAATAGGCCAGGTGCGCCACCGGTCCACCGAAAGAAGTCAGCCCCAGCTTGAGGAAAACGCGCAGTACCTCGCCCGCGCTGCCGCGCGCTGCGCGGTCATCCTGCGATATTGGATTTTCGTTGTGCGTCATTGCGCAAGAACTCACTTTCTGCATCTCGATGGCGTCTACGCCGCAGGGCGCGCTGCCGGCTGGCCGGTCGGATCGCCGGCAAGCTGGCTATCATAATGCAGCCGTTCGAACATACCAACGCCATGTACAGGCAGCGAAGATCCGGCGCCGCGTTTCGCCGCCCGGACTCGCTCTTCTAAACAATAACACTTCTCATTCGTCTACCAGAGAGCGCGCCATCCGGCTCGTGCCAGCCAGGCTGGCAATCCCTCCATGCGTACTTCGCTCTCGACCATGACCAACAGATACAGCAACAAGCTCCCTTGCCACCCCCTGCGCCCACACCTGATGGTGCAGTCCCTGCGACTGGCCCTGCTCGGTTTATCGGCAACCTCCTCCGCCTGGGCGCAGAACGACCCGGCCAGTACGGTCCTGCCGCAGGTCACGGTCACCGCCAATGAAGAAGAGAAAGCCACCGGCCCGGTACACGGCTTCGTCGCCCGGCGCAGCGCCACCGCGACCAAGACCGACACCGCCATCACCGAAACCCCGCAATCGATCTCGGTGGTCACAGCCGACCAGATTGCCACCCAGCAGGCGCGTACCGTGGCCGAAGCTCTGGGTTACACCAGCGGCGTGCAGGTATCCACCGGGGCCTTCGCCATCGTCGACACCGCCTCGCTGCTGCGTGGCTTTGCGCTCAACAATGGCGGTTCCTTCTACCGCGATGGCATGCTCACTTCCTCCAACGCCAGCTACAGCCGCTATGCGCCGGAGCCCTACGGCCTGGAGCGCATCGAACTGCTGCACGGTCCGGCCTCGGTGATGTTCGGCCAGAATTCGCCGGGCGGACTGATCAACGTGGTCTCCAAGAAGCCGACCACCACCGCGCTGCACGAACTGCAGGTGCAAGTGGGCAGCTTCGACCGCAAGCAGGTGGCCGGCGATTTCGGGGGCGCCCTGGATGCCGCCGGCGTCTGGTCCTATCGCCTGACCGGCCTGGCGCGTGACGCCGGCACCCAGGTCGACGGTACCGTGGACCGCCGCCTGTTCCTGGCCCCGGCCATCACCTGGCGCCCGGACGAGCATACCGAATGGACCGGGCGCTTCGAATACCAGCGCAGCGAAGGCCTGTCCAACAACCTGTTCCCGGCCAGCGGCACGGTCAGCCCCAATCCGAACGGCCAGATTCCCACCAGTACCGCGCTCGGACGCGCCGGCGACAACAACGAGCGCTACGAGAACTGGTCGCTCAGTTCGCTGTTCTCGCACCAGTTCAACGAAGTCTGGAGCTTCCGCCAGAACCTGCGCTATACCGACTACAACGGTACCCGCAACAACCTGCGTTTCGCCGCCTTCTTCCCCGCCACGCAGTCGGCCGTGGCGGCGCTGCAGCGCTGGCGCCTGGGGACCGATTCCAATACCTTCACCGCCGACCACCAGTTGCAGGCCGACTTCGGCACCGGTCCGCTCAAGCACAAGGTATTGATGGGCCTGGACCTGCACCATACTGCCGGTACCGTGCGCGGCTACGTCAGCCCCAATACCGCGGCCGGCTATGTGTTCTCCAACATCTACACCACCAGCTACGGCAACCTGCCGGCGGTGGCCGAGAACTACAACCTGCGCACCCAGGATGATCAGATGGGCCTCTACCTGCAGGACCAGATCAAGCTCGGCGAGCGCTGGATCCTCTCGGCCGGGCTGCGCCATGATCGTTCCGACCAGAAGGTGAGCAATGCCATCGCCCGTACCGTCACCGACCGCAGTGACCGCGCCAATACCCGCAACCTTGGTCTGGTCCACGAAATGGCCGGCGGCTTCTCGCCCTACCTGAGCTACACCGAGTCCTTTACGCCCACGACGGGCCTTAGCTATGGCGGTGACATGCTCAAGCCGGAGCGCGCCAAGCAGTACGAGACCGGCATCAAGTACGTACCACCAGGGACCAATGCCCTGATCACCCTGGCGGTGTTCGACCTGCGCCGGCAGAACGTGGCTACCGCCGACCTGGCCCACGCCGGATACTCGATCCAGACCGGGGAGGCGCGCTCGCGGGGCGTGGAACTGGAAGGCAAGATGTCGCTCGCCGATGGTTTGAACCTGACCTCCAGCTACAGCTATACCGATGCCAAGGTCACCAGCAATACCTCCAGCAGCAGCGCCACCAGCACCGTGGGCAAGGCGCTGCCGGGCGCGGCACGCCACAATGCCGGCGTGCTGCTGGACTATGGATTCCAGCGTGGCGCCATGGCCGGCACCCATCTATCGGCCGGGGTCCGCTACATCGGTCGCTCCTACGGCAATGCGCTCAACACCTTCGAAACCCCGGCCGTCACCTTGCTGGACTTCGGGGCGAGGATGGACCTGGGTCGCTTCAATAGTGAGTGGCGCAACATCGAACTGGCGCTCAAGCTCAACAACGTGACCGACCGGGTCTATGCGTATTGCTCGGAACTGTGTGAATACGGCGCCCGTCGCACCGGACTGCTCCAGTTGACCACCCGATGGTAATGCGCGCCAGCCTGGCAGGTCGGGCCAGCGCCTGGCTATGCCGCCATGCGCCCAGCCGCCACGCGCTGGTCCTGCTGCATCGCTGGAACGGGCTGGCGCTGGCCTTGTTCCTGCTGGTGGCCAGCCTGACCGGCAGCCTGCTGGCCTTCGAGGATGAACTCGATCTGTGGCTGGCGCCCGAACTGCATCTGGCGCATCCCGCGCCGGGGCAATCGGCATCAACCATGCTGGACCCCTACCAGTTACGCGAACGGGTGGCGCTGGCGCTGGGGCCACAGGCTGATGTCAGCCAGTTGGTCCTGCATCCGCAAGCGGGCCGTACGGTACGCTTCCTGGTCGGCCCGGCCATCGACCGCGCCACGGGCAAGCCCTTCCGGCTGGGGTATGACGAAGTTCTGGTCAATCCCCATACCGGGGCGATCCAGGGCCTGCGGGACCGCCAGAAGATCAGCCTGGAACCCTCCGCGCTGATGCCGCTGGTGTTCAACCTGCATCACTCGCTGACCTTGCCGCGCGTGGCCGGGGCACTGGTGATGGGTGTGGTTGCCACGTTGTGGACGCTGGACTGCCTGGTCGGCATGATCCTGACCTGGCCGCGTGGACGGCCTTTCCTGGTGAAGTGGAAGCCGGCCTGGCTGGTCAAGTGGCGGGCCGGTTTCTATCGCGTCAATCTGGACCTGCACCGCGCCTTCGGCCTCTGGTGTTGGGTGCTGCTGCTGGTGCTGGCCTGGTCCAGCGTGATGTTCAACCTGCGTGACCAGATCTACCTGCCGGTGATGTCACGCCTGCTGCCCTTCGATTACAGCTGGCGCGCCGCGCCGGCCCAGGCCAATGCAGCGGCGCAAAGCGATGCTCTACCGATGTCCTGGCCACAGGCACACGCCATGGCGCGCCATGCCATGGCCGGCTTCGCCGCCCAGCGCGGATTGCAGATCGACTTCGAGGAAAGGCTGAGCTACGACCGCCGGCGCGGGGTGTATGCCTACATGGTCCACAGCAATGCCGACCTGCGCAGCGACGTCGGCAATACCGGCCTGCTGATCGACGCCGCCAGCGGCCAGATCCGTGGTCATTGGCTACCGACGGGGGACCGTAGCGGCAATACCTTCAGCAACTGGATCGGTGCACTGCACATGGGGCATGTGTTCGGGCTGCCCTGGCGCATCGCGCTGGCCGTACTGGGATTGGCGGTGAGCCTGTTGACGGTCACTGGCGTGGTGATCTGGTGGAAGAAGCGTGGCGCCCGCCAGCTGCAGCGCCGCGTGCTCAGCCGCGCTCCCCGGGGGCAGGAATGAAACCCAGCGCCAGCCACAGGCTGCACGCTTCGCGATAGGCGGCCAGATGGGCGGGGTCGGCTTGCAGCCATTGCTGCAGGGCCTGTCGCTGAGTGTCGTCGAGGTCTTCCAGCTCGTGCTCGCGCATCACCCACGAGACGGCGGTCTGCCACGCGGTCGATGTAGAGGAAACGGAAGGCTGGGACATGGATGATGGATCGATGGAACGATGCGCAAATGCCGGGAAGATCCATGCCACCCCTCCGGGCAGCACGAGTGCGCATCATAGCCTATCGCCCGGCCCCGGTGCCGCCGCAGGTTGCATCGGCCTGCAGATGTGCGCGGCAGGCGTCGAGGGCATCGCGGATCAGGAAATTGACCAGCGTCGCCGAGACGCCGAGTTCGGCGGCGATCTCGCGCTGGCTCATGCCGCTCAGTCGATACAGTTCGAAGGCTCGGCGCGTGCGCGGTGGCAGGCTGGCCAACGCCTGGCCGATCAGCGCCAGCGTCTGGCGGCTGATGGCGATGGCTTCCGGTCCGTGCGTTTCGTCGTGTACGGTCTGGCCCTCTTCCTCGACGGCAAAGACATCACTCTCGAAGGCGCTGCGGCGATGACGATCGATGGCCAGGTTGCGCACGATGCGCAGCAGGTAGGCCGAGGGCTCGCGGATATCGAACTGGGCCGGGACTTCGCTGATCTTGAGATAGGCGTCCTGCACCACGTCTTCAGCACGGTGCGGGCAACCCAGGATGCGCAGCGCCGCATCCCGCAGACGCCGCCGCTGGCCGATGAAATGCTCGCGCAGGTCCGCTGCCGCTGCGTCCTGGTGAGGTGTTGCCTGCCGGTCATGCATGATGAATGGTCCCCTTCCCTCTGGCTACCAGCGATAGCGGGCGCTCAACAGCGCCATCCGTTCTTCGGCCCAGAAGCAGGTCAGGGTCGGCTCGGCCAGGCAGGAGGTGCTCTGGCGATTGCTCAGGTTGCTGATGTTGAGCGCATAGCGCCAATGTCCCTGGTCCAGCCGCAGCATGGCGTCCAGCAGCACCACGGCGGCATTGCGTACGCTGTTGTCGGCATTGGCATAGTTGATACCGACATAGCGGGCGCCGCCGCCCACGCCCCAGCCTGCCCAGCCTTGGCCCGGGGTGTAGTCCAGCCACAGGCTGGCCGCATGGCGTGGCACCAGCACCGGCGACTTGCCTTGCAGGGTGGGATCGACATGGCGCGTGTTGATGGCCTGGGTGTAGGTGTAGGCAGCCGCGAGGTTGAGACCCGGCAGCAGCCTTCCCTTGGCTTCCAGCTCCACTCCGCGCGAGCGGACCTGGCTCTGGGCGAGGTAGGCATTGGCATGCTGCGGGTCGGCGGTCAGCACGTTGTCCTTGCTGACCTGATAGAGGGCGGCGGTATAAAGCAGGCGGTGCGCCTGCGGCTGGAACTTGAGGCCGACCTCGAACTGCCGGCCGTAGGACGGTGCAAAGGGCTGGCCGGCAGCATCCTGCCCGGTCTGCGGGAGGAAGGAAGTGCTGTAGTTCAGATAAGGCACCAGACCGGGGGAATGGGTCCACGCCAGCCCGAGACGATGACTCCACGCCTGGGCGCGGCTGTCCAGGCGCGAGGGCCCGATATCGTTGCGGGTGGTATCGGTGACGCGGTCACGGCGACTGCCCAGGGTCCATACCCAGGCGCCATCGCGGATCTGGTCCTGGACATAGACGCCGGTCTGGCGCATGTCCTCATGCAGTTGCGCATACAGGGTGGAGGCCAGGGCAATGGGCATGCCGTAGACCGGTTGTGCCAGGTCCAGCGCGGGCGCCGTTCCCCGATAGCGCTGCTCGTCCTGGTGCATCTGCATCAGGTCCAGCCCCACCAGCAGCGTATGGTCGACCTCACCCTGCTGCCATCGACCTTGCAGACGGGTATCGAGCTGGGTGCTGGTCAGTTGCGTCTGGTAGCGGGCGCTGCTGCGCGCGAGCACGCTGCCGCTCACGCTGACCGGGTTGAGGACCGAGTAGTCGGAACGCAGTGCCGCGTGACGAAAGTCTTGCTGCAGGCGCCAGGTGGCATCCAGCCGCTGGTCCAGCATCCAGCCCAGCGACCATTGCTCGCCGCGCTGGCGGTCCGTACCCGGATCACCCACCAGGGTATGGGTAAGACCGCCGTCGGCCCGCACCGCCGTCCAGCGACTGCTGCCACTGCGGTCGCGCAGGTAGTCGGCCAGCAGTATCAGATGACTGTCGCCGTCCAGTTGCAGCTTCAGTGAGGGGGCCAGGTACAGCCGGTCGTTGGGCACGGCAGTACCGTTGTCGTAGCTGAACTGGGTATTACTGTCCAGCGCCAGGCCCACCAGGCGGCCCTGCACCCGGCCTGCATCGTCGAGCGTGCCGCTCAGGTCGGTCGCCAGTTGGCGCCGCTGGAAGCTGCCGATCCCGGCTTGTATCTCGTTGGGGGCATCGGATCCGGCCACCTTGCTGATGCGATTGACGACCCCGCCCGGATCGGCCTGTCCGAAGCTGGCCGAGGCGGCGCCGCGCAAGACCTCGACCCGTTCCAGCCCATACGCCTCGGTGCGGAACATACCGAAGCCGGCCACCGGCTGGCGCAGGCCGTTGAGGTAGTTGCTGGTGTTCTGGGCGTTGATGAAACCGCGCAGGTTGAAATAGTCATAGCCGCGCGGATCGACGCCATGGGTTTCGGTATTGGCACCGGGCATGTAGCGCAGCACGTCGAGGATACTGTCGGCACCGCGTGCTTCCATTTCAGCACGGGTGACGACCGACAGCGACTGGGCAATGTCCAGCAAGGGCGTGGAGGTACGGGTGGCGCTCTGGCCGGCGCGGACGGCATAGTCGTCCGCGCTGTCGGAGAACTCGACCGGATCGCGACGGCCATCGATGATGACGTCCTTGAGCCGCTGCGCCTGCTGGCGTAGCGGCTTGCCGTCATCACTCGCACTGCTGCGCCATTGCAGGCCGTAGCTCCCATTGGCAGCGCGTACCGCGTGCAGGCCGCTGCCGGCCAGCAACTGCGCCAGTCCCTCCTCTACCGTCAACGTACCGGCCAGCGCCGCCGCATGGCGGCCCTGCACCATGTCCGGCGCATACGAGAGCGTGATGCCGGCCTGACGGGCGAAGTGATTCAACGCCTGTTCCAGCGGGCTGGTCGCGATATCGTAATGGCGCCGTCCCTGTGCCATGGCCTCGGCCGGCCCCAGGCACAGGCTGCCAAGGACCAGCAGCAGCGCCATCAGCGCCGGCAAAGCTTTGCCGGCGCTGATGGCGGCGCGGGAGTTCAGGGACAGGAATGGGTTGGGTGGCATGCGCAAGCGGTTCGATTCGTCGGGCTTCACTGGGATGCCGAACGAACCCGCCAGAACCCGTAATCGGAACCGAAAAAAATCTGCCGGCCTGCTCAGTCCCGCCCGGCCGCCGCCAGCCGCACCCAGAATCGGGTGCGCCGTTGCACGACCACCGGCAGTGCCTGTGCCAGCGAGTCCAGGGCCGCATCGTTGTCCTGTAGCTGGAACACCCCGGATATCCGCAAGTCGGCCACGGCCGGATCGCACTGGAGCCAGCCATGGCGATAACGGGCCATCTCGGCAACCAGATCGCCCAACCGCATCTGGCGCGCCACCAACGTCTGTTCCAGCCAGGCAGTGGGGTCCATGGATGCGCTCAGGATGGCCTGGCGCTGCAGTTGCCCCTGGGCATCGATCTCGACCATTTCGCCGGGCACGATGACCTCGCGCAGGCCCGTGACCGTCTCTACCGCCACCTGCCCTTCGATCACCGTGAGTCGGGTCGCCTGCGCCTGCTGGCGCACATCGAAACGCGTGCCCAGCGCCTGCAACATGGCATGTGCGGTACGTACCCGCAATGGGCGATACTGCGCGGATTGCGTATCCTTGCCGCTATCGACGAAGATTTCGCCCTGGCGCAGTACCAGCAAGCGTTGCGCCAGGTCAAAGCGGACCTGGACCTGGGAATCGGTATTGAGTGCCAGCGCGGTTCCGTCGCTCAGTCTCAGCCTGCGCTGCGCGCCGGTGGCCGTCGTGTAGCCACTGCCTTCGAGCAAGTCGAACCAGCCGGCCTGGCGTGCCGCCAGTGACGCCATGGCCAGGCCACCCAGGCCCAGGGCCACGCCTCCCAGCCAGCGGCGCCGCGCCTGGCGCCGCTGACGGCTGCGGGTCAATTGGTTCAAGGGAGCCTGCCACTGGCCTGCGGGGACGGGCAGCGCCACCAGTTGCTGGAATTGCTCCTCGGCCGCCATCAGTTCCCGCCATACCTGCGCATGGGCGGGATTGGCCCCACACCACTGCTCGATCTGGCCCTGCAAGCCAGTGTCACCGCCGGGGTGCCCGGGGTCGGCACGCAAACGGACCAGCCAGGCGATCGCCTGGTCGAGGACCGGGTCGTCGACACCGGAATCGGTGGAGCTGGCTGGCGGCGTGGCAGGCATGGCTGTGGCGCAAGGCAGTGCGCTAATCCCGCAGGGACTGTCGCATCAGGTAACAATGGCGGATCGCGGCCGCCATGTATTTCTCCACGCTGCTCAGGGAGACGCCCATGCGGGCGGCAATCTCGGAATAGCTCATCTGCTCCAGGCGCGACAGCAGGAACGCCTCGCGTGCCCTGGCGCCCAGGCCTTCCAGCACGGCGTCGATGGCGGCCAGCAGTTCGATGAGCAACATCCTTGCTTCTGGTGAAATGGCCTCCGGCTGGGGCAGTGCAGCGATGGCCTGCAGGCAGGCGCGCTCGACCTCGTCGCGACGCACCTTGTCCACCACCAACCCATGCGCGATGCGGCTCAACCAGGCCCGCGGCTCGCGCACCTCGTCCAGCGCACGCGGCTTGCCAAGCACGCGCAGGAAGGTGTCCTGGGCCAGATCGGCGGCGTCGACACTGCTGCCGATGCGGCCACGCAGCCATTGCTGCAACCAGCCATGGTGCTCGCGGTACAGCATCTGGAAACGCTCGGCATCGGCGAGAGACGGGACGGGCATGGGGGCGGGGGAAACAGACTTAGATAATAATAATTCTCATTTTAATCGGCCATATGAAGTTTTACAACGGTCAGGGTGAGGGTCACCGTCTCCCCCCGCTCGCCCTGCTGCCGGGACAACAGTCCGCCAGTGGGTCGCCCGGGCCTGTCCAGTCCAGTCCTGCCGGAATGATGTTCCGGGATTGAGCCATCGCTGAAAGCGTGTCGGGCCTACCGCCTGCCATGGCATGCCGTCGCGGCACTGCACAAAAAAATTCTATGCGGTTTGCCTGCCCTACTTTGGAAGAAAAGATCGGCCATGGCGCCGTATCCTCAATGCGGTAGCGAACATGTCGTCATCTCTCGCACACCCTCCCCTCCCATCGCCACCTACTTTCTGGAGCAGCACATGTCTCTGCAGGACTTCAAGGTACTCACGTTTGACGTCGTCGGCACCCTCATCGATTTCGAAGGAGGCATGCTAGCCTACTTGCGCCAGGCGGTTCCCGACAGCACGATCCCGGACGACGATTTTCTGGCAGCCTATCGCGCCGCGCGCAGCGACGGCAACACCGGTTGGTATCCAGATGACCTGGAGCGTTGCTGGCATGTCATTGCTCCCGGCCTGGGGCTGCCCGACAGCGCCGAACTGGCCCGCGGACTTCGTGATTCGGTAGCGCATTGGCCCGCCTTCCCCGACTCGGTTGAGGCGCTGCAGCGGCTGCGCAAGCACTTCAAGCTGGTCACCATGACCAATGCACAGCATTGGGCGCTTCAACATTTCGCGCGTACCCTGGGCGAACCCTTCGACCTGCTGCTCAGCTGTGACGATGCCCTGTGCGAGAAGCCCGATCCGCAGTACTTCGCCTATGCACGCGGCCGCTTCGAAAGCCAATGGGGCTATCGCCAGGCCGACAACCTGCATGTGGCGCAAAGCCAGTACCACGATATCGGTGTTTCCATGCGTCTGGGCATCACCACCTGCTGGATCGAGCGCCGGCACGACCAATCCGGCCCGGGCGGCACGATTGCCTCCCAGCACACCGTGCCCGACTACCACTTCCACACATTGGCCCAACTGGCCGATGCGGTCGACGCCGGCCGTTAAGTCGTGTGAACCGGCGCCGCACGGCGACGCCGGCCTGCATCAGCGCATCCGGGACCAGGTAGGCCGCAGCTTGCAGCCGGCCGCTGTCCTCACGTCTCAACCACCAGGGAGCTGCATCATGGACGACAACAGCAAGAACAGAAACGACCTTCTCCTCAGCGCCGCCGACAGCGCCGGCCTGATGGAATGCATGAAACGCGGTGCCAGCCGGCGCGACATCCTCAAGATGCTGCTGGCAGGGGGCATGCAGGCCAGCCTGGCAGGCGGCCTGGCCAGTAGCGCCGTCAGCGCCTACGCCCAGACGCCGCGCCGCGGCGGCCGGCTGCGCGTCGGCGGCGATACCGCCTCGGTCAGCGATACACTGGACCCGGCCAAGCAGTCGAACAAGACCGATTATTCGCGCGGCACCATGCTCTATAACGGTCTGACCGTACTGGATGCCACGTTGACGCCGCAACCGGCGCTGGCCGAGTCCTTCAGCAGCAAGGATGCCAAGGTGTGGGTATTCAAGCTGCGCCACGGTGTCACCTTCCATGACGGCAAGCCGCTGGTGCCGGCCGACGTCGTGTTCTCGCTGATGCGCCACAAAGACCCGGCGACCGCCTCCAAGGCCAAGACCCTGGCCGACCAGATCGACAGCGTCAAGGAGACCGGCCCCAATGAAGTGACCGTCACCCTGGTGGCGCCCAATGCAGACCTGCCGGTGATCGTAGGCACCTTCCACTTCCATATCGTCAAGGCCGGAACCACGGATTTCAGCACCGGCATCGGTACCGGCCCCTACAAACTCAAGGAATTCCTCCCCGGTATCCGTTCGCTGGTGGTACGCAACGACAATTACTGGAAGCCAGGCAAGCCCTATCTGGACGAGATCGAGTATGTCGGTATCGGCGATGAGAGCGCGCGCGTCAATGCACTCCTCTCGGGCGGCCTGGATCTGGTAGCGAACCTCAACCCGCGCTCCATCGAGCGGGTCAAGGGCAGCCCCGGCTTTGCCGTGCTGGAAACCCAGTCCGGCGCCTACACCGATCTGATCCTGCGCAAGGATGTCGGGCCCGGCAGCAATCCGGATTTCGTGCTGGCCATGAAATACCTGATGGACCGTGAACTGATGCGCAAGAACATCGCCCGTGGCCATGCCGTCCTTGGCAACGACCAGCCCATCGACCCCACCAACCCCTTTTTCCTCGCCGGCCTGCCGCAACGTCCGATGGATCTCGATAAGGCCAAATATCACCTGCAGAAGTCCGGCGTGACCGGCAAGGTACCGATGGTCTGCTCAGTGGCGGCGGTATATTCGGTCGACATCGCCACGGTCATGCAGCAAACCGCACAACGCATCGGCCTGGAACTGGAACTCAAACGCATGCCACCAGAGGGTTACTGGTCCAATCAATGGCTCAACAATCCGGTCGGGTTCGGCAATGTCAACCCGCGGCCAAGCGCCGACGTGCTGCTGACGCAGTTCTTCCAGTCCCAGGCGGCCTGGAATGAATCGCGCTTCAAGAGTGAAAAGTTCGACCAGTTGCTGACCAGTGCCCGCGCCGAGATCGATCCAGGCAAGCGCAAGCAGATGTATGGTGACATGCAGACCATCATCCACGAGCAAGCCGGCATCGGCATCCCGATGTTCCTGGCCAGCCTGGACGGCTACAGCAGCAAGCTCAGGGGCCTGTCGCCGATTCCGTTGGGCGGCATGATGGGGTACTCCTTTGCCGAGCATGTCTGGCTGGAAGCCTGACTCGGTCCCTGATCCGGATCTGCAGTCTCGCAGGACGCGCCGCCACTGACGGCCGGTGCGTCCTGTGGCGTCCAGTCGCTTCCTCCAGCGCTCAGGCCGCCGCTTGCTCGCGCAGCTGGCCGATCACGAAACCCAGCAACTGCGGCTCGGCCAACGGGCGGCTGTAGAAGTAGCCCTGGATCTCATCGCATCCCAGACGCTTGAGCCATTCGCGCTGCTGTACCGTTTCCACGCCCTCGGCAATGACCTTGATGTCCAGCGTATGTCCCAGCCCGATGACCGCCTGCACGATAGCGGCATCCTGCGAATTGGGGCGCAGCTGACTGACGAAGGAACGGTCGACCTTGAGCTTGTCGATGGGAAAACGCTTCAGGTAGGCCAGGCTGGAATAGCCGGTGCCGAAATCGTCGATCGACAGCTTCAGCCCCAGCGCGCGCAGTTCGTGCAGCAGCTGCACGGCGGCCTCGGTGTGTTCCATGACCGCGCCTTCCGTGATCTCCAGCTCCAGGCTGCCCGGATGGATGCCGGTGCGGGCCAGCAGTGCCTGTATGCGGGCCAGGAAATCAGGATGACCGAAATGGCGCGGCGAGATGTTCACCGCCACCACCATGTCGCGCCCGGTCAGGTTACGCAGCGCGTGGATCTGGGCACAGGCGCGTTCCAGCACCCATTCGCCGACGGCGATCACCAGTCCCGACTCCTCGGCCACCGGGATGAAGTCGCCCGGCGGTATCAGTTGCCCTTGACGACGCCAGCGCACCAGCGCCTCGAAACCGACCAGGCTGCCATCCTGCAGCGATTGCTGGGGCTGCAGGTGCAGTTCCAGTTCGTTGCGTTCCAGTGCATGGACCAGTTGGGCCTCCAGCTCGACCCGGGCCGCCGCTTCGGCATTGAGCGCTTCCGAATACGCCACCAGCATGTTGCCGCCCTGTGCACGTGCAGATTGCAGCGCGGCGTCGGCATTGCGCAGCAATTGCACGGCCTCGCTGCCATGGCGCGGATACTCGGCCGCACCCAGGCTCAGGTTGGAAAACACTTCGTGGGTACGGCAGCTGAAAGGCCGCTGCATGCCCGCCTGCAGGGCCACCAGGGCGCGCGCGAGGTCCTCGGATTGCACATGGTGGCGATACAGGATCACGAAGTTGGCCCCATCCAGGCGAAACACCTCGCCCTGATAGACGCCCGCCACGGTGCGCAGGCGGGTGGCGATATCGGTGATCATGGCGTCGGCGAATTCATGGCCATAGGCGCCGATGACACGCTCGAAGCGATCGACACTGCCCAGCACCAGCGTGTGACTACGGCCACGCAGATGCAGCAGGCGGTGCTCCAGCGAGCGCCGGTGCGCCAGGCCGGTCAGGGGATCGTGCGCGGCCTGGTGCGCCAACGCATCTTCGGAACGGAAGCGGGCGCGGATGTGATACATCATGAACAGCGCCGTGGCCAATGCCAGCAGGTTGAACCAGTGCACCAGACGGGCGATGCGGTTCAGGTTCAAGTCCACCATGCCGCCCTCGCGCAGCAGTTCGGTCACGTCATGCATGCCCATGCCGTTGAGGGTCCAGTGCACCAGCGGATCGGCGGCATGGCGGATGTTTTCCACGGTGCTCTGCATGACCATGGACAGGCTGGCGCCGCAGGCCACGACCAGGGTGAGCAGCAGGTAGATCGGCCAGCGCGAATGACGGGCCAGGCGTTGCCGCAGGCTCATCTCCTGCACTGCCGGCACGAATGCGGCTGCCAGTCCGCACAGGCTGTCTTTCCAGCGGCGTGGCATGGGTCGTGACTGCTGCACCAGATTTTCCATCTTCCCCCCCGGGTCATTGCTTGAGTAGGTTTTCCACCGTATGCAGCATCTCGTCGCCATCGAAGGGCTTGCCCAGGAATGCCGACCGGCCCGCCGCCGCCACCCGTGCCGCCACCGCTACCGTGGGATACGAGGTGATCACTACCACCGGCATGATCAGTTGGCGGCCGCGCAGCCATTCCAGCAACTCCACGCCGCTCATGCCGGGCATCTGGACATCGGTGACGATGCAATCCAGGGTTTCATAGGCTTGTTCGGAGACGAATTCGTCTGCGCTGGCATGGCACTGCACCGTCCAGCCCATGGAGCGCATCAGCGCTGACAGGGCCTCGCGCATGGAGGCGTCATCATCGATTACGGCTATCTTGCTTGCTTGGTTCACTGCATTCCCTTGGCGATGCCGGCTCGGAGCGCCGGCCTGTCTTCTGCATCCGCATGGATGAGATGAATTCTTGATTGCAGCTTATCAAGCCCGGGACGGGGCGGGAATCATACATTGGTATGAGCGGGGGTAAGACGGGCGCCGACACGCCATTTCAGCCGGCCAGACCGCTGCACCACCGTGGCAGCGTGGCAAGCATCAGGCGCGCGGCTTGAGCCCCTGCTGCTCCAGGGCCTGGCCCATGCGCACCAGGTCGGCGAAGGAGCGCGCCTGCATCTTCTTCATGGCGTGGCCGCGATGGATCTTCACCGTCACTTCACTGGTGCCGAGCTCCCCGGCGATCTGCTTGTTCAATAGTCCGCTGACGGCCAGCCACATGACTTCGGTCTCGCGCGGCGTCAGGCTGGCGTAGCGTGCCTGCAGGCCAGTACGTGCCAGGCGTTGCTCCAGTTGCAGCCGATCCTTCTCATGAGCGGTCGCCACGGCATCCAGCAAGTCCTGCTCACGAAACGGCTTGGTCAGGAAATCGACGGCGCCGGCCTTCATGGCTCGCACGCTCATGGGGATGTCGCCATGGCCGGTCATCAGGATCACCGGCATATCCACCCCGCTGCGCACCAGTTCGGCCTGGACATCCAGCCCGCTCACACCCTGCAGGCGCACGTCCAGCAACAGGCAACATGGACTGCTCAGGACCGGGCGCTGCTGGAATTCGATCGCACTGGCATAAGCGAAGACCTGCAAGCCGACCGAGCGCAGCAGGCTGTCCAGCGCCTCGCGCAGGGCCGGGTCGTCGTCGACGATGTACACCACCGGCACCGCCGGTGCAGCCTCGGCGACGGCCACGCGCGCCACCGGACTCATTGTTCGTTCCCCTGGATCGGTGGCAACTGGACGGTCATCAAGGCTCCTTGCGGCGTGCGATGGGCGGCGACGATGCTGCCGCCTAGCGATTCAAGGATGGAGCGGCAGATCGCCAGGCCGATGCCCATGCCCTCCTTCTTGGTGGTGAAGAAAGCGGCGAACAGCTGCTTGAGCTGCTCTTCGGTGAAGCCGGGGCCGTTGTCGGCCACTTCGATAAAGAGCATGCCCTCGGGCGTGAGGCCGCAGCGCACTTCGATCACCGGGCCGATGGTCCGCGCTTCGTGCATGGCCTGGGCCGCGTTCATCACCAGATTGATCAGTACCTGCTGCAATTGCACCTTGTCGGCCAGCACGGCCGGCAATCCGGGCGGCAGATCCAATCGCAGCTTGACATGCAGGCGCTGCAATTCGCGACCCAGCAGGTCGCAGCTTTCCGCGCTGATCTGGCTCACGTCCAGCGGCACGAAGGTCGGCGCCGAGGGACGCGCCATGCTACGGATGCGTTGGATCACCTCACTGGCCCGCTTGGCGTTCTGTTGCATGGCATCGACCGCGCGGCGCACTTCGTCCAGTACCGGCTCCTCGCGGTTGAGCCAGCGCAGTCCGGCCTGACCATGGGTGACGATGGCCGCCAATGGCTGGTTGACTTCATGGGCGATGGTGGCAGTCAGTTCACCCAGCGTGCTCACCCGGCTGGCATGAGCCAGCTGGCTGCGGGCCTGGTTCAGCGCCTCTTCTCGTTGCAGCAGGGCGATCGTCGCGTCCTGGCCCTTGACCGCCAGAAATCCGGTGATGCCGATGGCAGCCAGGCTGACAAGGCAACGGGTCAAGGCCGCCTGATCCTTGAAAAAACCATGGGAGATCAGATAAGCGAGCAGTGTCAGGCCCATGCAGAACAGCATGACGGCGATCACGCCGCGGCGTGGCCAGATCCAGACCGACATCAGCACCACCCCGACGTAGAGCACCGCAATGGCCACGTCCAGCGGGGTCAGTGCATCCACGGCGAAGATCGCTACCGTCAGCGTCGCGGCTGCGGCCGGGACTGCCGGCGAACGGTTGAATCGGTACATACAGCTCCCCCTGCTGGCTTGCCTGTTTTTATGTGGACCGGTTGGGGTCCTTGAACGATGGCCAGGAGCGCGGATGGCACCCCTTCCTTCCGGACGCGAGTATATAACCTGCACAGCCGCCAGAGTACACGTATTACACCAAAGTATAGGGTGCCGGGCGGCCGCAAATCGGCCGCCGGCGCAGGCCTGAGGCAGCCTTCCTCTCATGGCGTGGGGAACTGCGACTGAAACGGGCGGGCGTCCATACCTTGGTATGATTGGCGACCTGACAGCCGGGGCCCTAGCATGCGTCTATCCGATTGCTTTGCTACGGGAAAACCCATGAAGCTCTACGAAAGCCTCGCCGATACCATTCGGCGCCAGATCCAGGAAGGCGTGATGCTGCCGGGCGAGAAGATTCCCTCCGTGCGGCGCGCCAGCCAGCAGTATCAACTGAGCATTTCCACGGTGATCCGGGCCTTCCTGCTGCTGGAGAGTCAGGGGTTCATAGAGAGCCGGCCGCAGTCGGGCTATTTCGTGCGCATCCGTCAGGAAGGGGCATGCGTGCCGGGGTCGGTGTTGACGCCGGCACGCGCCGCTTCCCTGCTACTGCCACCGGCCGATGCCACACCGGCAGCACTGGTGCTGCATAACCTGCGCTCCATCAATGGCAATGCCCGCATCCCACTGGGCTCGCCCTACCCCGACCCGACGCTGTTTCCTTCGGCCCGCATCGCGCAACTGGCGCAGGGCTTCTACAAGCGCCGCGAACAGCGCGAACTGATCGGCACCTTGCCGCCCGGCAATCTCGACCTGATCCGCCAGATCGCCCGTCGCCATCTGGAGACCGGACTGCCGGTCCAGGCCAGCGAAATCATCATCACCCAGGGGGCTACCGAAGCCCTGCAGCTGTGCCTGCAGGCCATCGCCAGGCCGGGTGCGGCCATCGCCGTGGAGTCCCCGACCTACTATGCCCTGCTGCATGCCATCGAACGTGCGGGCATGCGCGCCCTGCCCATCCCGACCGATCCCGGACAGGGCATCGACCTGCCCTCGCTGGACCGCGCCCTGGCCAGTGGCGAGGTGGCCGGTGCGGTAGTGATGAGCAACTTCCAGAATCCCCTGGGCTACCTCATGCCTGATTCGCGCAAGCAGGCGCTGGTGCAACTGATGGCGTCCTACCAGTTGCCGCTGGTGGAAAACGACGTCTACGGCGAACTGCACTACAGCGACCAGCGCCCGCGCCCGGCCAAGAGCTACGACGAGCAGGGGCTGGTGCTGTATTGCAGCTCCTTCTCCAAGAGTCTCACGCCCGAGCATCACATCGGCTGGACCATGCCGGGCCGCTATCGGCAGGCCGTGGAACAGCTCAAGTTCCTCAATACCGTGAGCATGCCGACCCATCCCCAGCGGGCGGTGGCGGAATACCTGCAGAACGAGGGCTATGATTTCCATCTGCGGCGGCTGCGCAAGTTGCTGATGCAGCGCGAACGCATCCTGCGCTCGGCGGTGTTGCGGTTCTTCCCCGCCGGTACCCACTGCTCGCAGCCCCAGGGGGGCTACCTGCTGTGGGTCAGCCTACCGCGCTCGATACGGGCCATTGAACTGCACGCCCGTGCCCAGGCGGCCGGTATCAGCGTGGCGCCTGGCGACATGTTCAGCAGCGACCCGGCCTTCCATCACTGCCTCCGGTTGAACTACAGCTTCCCCTGGGAGCGCGAAGTCGAAGCGGCCGTACGCACGCTGGGCGAGCTATGTCACGACATGCTCGCCGGCGCGCGCGATACCGAGCGGGAAGTGCAAGCGGGTCTGAACCCGATCGCCTTTCAGCCTCCTGCCAGTGGACTGATCAGCGCCAGATGAGTGTTGCGCGGCGTGCCGGTACCCGGTTCGCTGCCCTCCCAATAGCCCGGTGCAGCCAGCGCCACGCCAATCCGTAATTCCTCCAGCGGCATGGGCTTGCCGAACAGATAGCCCTGGAAACCGGCACAGCCCAGACGACGCAAGGCCGCCCACTGCTCGCCGGTCTCGACCCCTTCGGCCACCACATCGAGTCCCAGCCCTTGCGCCAGGTTGACGATGGTCTGCACGATGGACCAGGCATGCGGCGTCTGCAGCATGTCCTGCACGAAGGATCGATCGATCTTCAGCTGGTCCAGCGGCAGTTTCTTGAGATAGCTCAGTGACGAATAGCCCGTACCGAAATCATCCAGTGAGAAGCCAAGACCGGTCTCCTTGAGCATGGCCATGCGCGTGATGAGCGTATCGACGTCGGTGAGCAGCATGCTTTCGGTCAGCTCCAGCTTGAGCCGGCGCGGATTGGCACCGGTGCGCTCCAGGATGTCCAATACGCACTGCGCGAAGTCAGGCTGGCGGAACTGGCGCGCACTGACATTGACCGCGATGGTCAGGTGCGCCGTCTGCGCATCGCCAGCCCAGGCGGCCAACTGCTCGCAGGCGGTGGTCAATGCCCATTGTCCGAACTCGACGATCAGGCCGGCCTTTTCCGCCTGGCCGATGAAGGCCGCCGGATACACCATCCCGCGTTGCGGATGCTGCCAGCGCATCAGCGCCTCTACGCCTGCGAGGCTGCCGTCGGCACGCACGATGGGCTGGTAATGCAGACGCAGTTCATGCCGCACCAGGGCGTGGCGCAGATCGTTTTCCAGCATCGCCATCTGGTCCAGCACTTCCTGCATGGACGGGCAGAAGAAGCGATAGGTATTGCGTCCTGCGGCCTTGGCCTCGTACATCGCCATGTCGGCCTGGCGCAGCAGGTCATTGACGGTATGCCGGCCGGCCCCGAACAGCACCACCCCCAGGCTGGGCGTACTGCGCACTTCGCTGCCCTGCAGTTCATAGCCAGCATTGAGCGCGGTAAGGATCTTGCGACAGACGCATTCGGCATTGTTTTCCGCTTCCTCGATCTGGCTGCCCAGGTTTTCCAGCAGGATGACGAATTCATCACCACCCAGGCGGGCCACAGTATCGATTTCACGCGTGACCTGTTGCAAGCGCATGGCCACCAGTTCCAACAGGCGATCGCCGGTATCGTGGCCCATGGTGTCATTGAGGCCCTTGAAGTTGTCCAGGTCGACGAAGATCACCGCGCCATATTGCCCGGCGCGGGCATAGCGCGCTACCGCCTGTGACAGACGATCCAGCAGCAGGCGCCGGTTGGGCAGATCGGTCAGGCCATCGTAATAGGCCAGGCGCGCAATCTCTTCCTCGGCCGACTTGCGTGCGCTGATGTCCATGCGCGTGCCCACCATGCGCAGCGGACGGCCGTTCGTATCGCGCTCGACCAGCTTCCCGCGGCACTGTATCCAGACCCAGTGACCTTCCTTGTGGCGCATCTGGTATTCGGCTTCGAAACAATGGCGACTATCGGCCAGATGCAGGCGCAGCGCATGATCCAGGGCGGCCATGTGTTCCGGATTGACCAGCGTGCGCCATTCGCCTGGGGCGTCGAACTGGCGCTCGGGCGGATAGCCGAGCATGGCGTTGGCACGCCCATCGACACTGCGCGTATCGGCCTGGATATGCCAGTCCCACAGGCCCAGGTTGGCGCCGGACAAGGCCAGCTCCATGCGTTCGGCCATCTCCGCATGCTGCACTTCCCGCTGGTGGGTGAGGACCTGCACTGCGCGTCGCCGCCCCTGCAACAGCGCCAGCAGCAGCGCAGCCGCCAGGGCAAAAAGCAGCCACACGAGCAGGAACGAATGTGCCGGCTCATGCCAACCGGCATTGATATGGTCGACGCTGCGCGAGAGGCTGATGACCAGGGTCTTGTCCAGCCCCAGTTCGCGGCTGGTGATGGTCCGCTGCACCATCATGCGCGCCTGGCCCTGGACGTCCTTGCCGGTCTGTACGCTGGTGATCTCGCCACTGCGCAGATGCTGGCGCAGGAAATCGTCCGGTCCCGCGCGGCCCTGCCCAGCCTGTCGCATCTGCGCCGCATTGGCCGGCACGAACAGCAGGCGCCGTCCGTCTTCGCCGGTGATGGCAATGCTCATGTCGTCGGCGTAGAGCGCCGAGCGCATCACGGCATCGAAGTATTCGGGATTGAGGATGGCGCTGACCGCGCCTTCGACGCGCCCATCGGCCATGGTGATCGGCAGCGACAGCTTGATGTTGAACACGCCCGGCGTGTTCTCGAAGGGCTGTGAGACATACATCACCTGCCCCGACGACATGCGCGGGATCTGCGAGAGGAAATCGCGGTCGTCCAGGCGGCGATCGGCGATATCGTCGGCCGAGCGCAAGATATGGCCGCTACCATCGAGCAGCACGATGGCACGCACGCCCGGCATGGCGCGCTTGAGCGATTGCAGCAGCAGACTCTGGCAATCGGCATGGCAGCTGGCGTCGTCAGCCAGGGCGTTGCGGGCGCTCTCCAACGCATTGCGCACGCCCTGGAACTGATGGGCCAGATTTTCCTCGATGATGCGGGCCTGGGTCTGCATGCGCGTGGTCTCGTCGGCACGGATCAGACGTCGCTCCGACCACACGAAGTTGGCGATCAGCAAGGCCGAAAAACCCAGTGCGGCCGCATAGGCACACCATTCGATCATGGTGCGACTGTAGCCATCGCCTCCCTGCCTGTTGGTTCTCATGATGCAGTTCCTTCCACGCGCCATCGCGGGCGCCATTGGGTCGATTGGAACGCAGTCTAGGGTCGGCACCACAGGCGCGGTACATACACAGCCGGTCGGCCAGGGGGAACACAGTTCGCAGTCGCGGAAAAACTGCCATAACAGCCGCAAAAGCAGCACAGATGCGGCCCTGCGCGCTACAGCACAGCACGCCATGGTGTGGCGCGCAGGCCATATGCTTCCTATCCTGCGTCCATCCCGGCTGTTCCAGGCCTGCGCCAGATGAAGAGAAACCGACCACGGAGGAAGAATGGATATCGAAGTGATGGGGCAATACGAGATCGTGCTGGAGGCGTTTGCCAACCTGGGCAATACCGGATGGATGCCTTTCGTGACCATCTACCGCGGCCGTTCCAGTTCGCGCCGCAGTATCTGCGTGGTCCAGCGGCAGCGGGTGGAGACCAACCTGCCGGCCCACAGCCGCGACCAGGCCATTGAAGCAGCACGGGCGTTCGCGGCGCAGCGCATTGGCAACGGCCGACTCTAGGGCCTGTTCACATTTAATCTACGAGTGCGAGAGGTCGCCAAGCGTTGACTGCCTAGGCACAGCGACGCGCCGTAGTGGTGCTACGGCAAGGAGCTGCAACAACGGCAGGCGACGCTTGGCGGCCTCTCCCGGAGGGTTGGCGCCAGAAGGCGCGCCTTGCCACCCCGCCTTCTGGCGCCAACGCATCTCGCAGATTAAATGTGCTGCGCGCAGGATTAGCAGGAAGAGATGTCGCATGGTAGCAAGCCCCTGCGACAAATTGCCACATTCAACAAGTGGTCATACCAGCTTATGCTTGCTGCCCCTGATTTCCCATGCGGGATCCAGGGACGGCAGCCTGGCTGCCGGGGGAGCCCGCATGTTCTGCCTAAACCAAGACCAATACAAGACCAATGACGATTCACCTTGCCCGCCGGCCCAGGCCGCTGCATCGCGCACGACCCGTGTTCAAACTCACCGCCCTGTCCGGCCTGCTCGCCCTGGGGGCCGCCCCTTGGGCGCTGGCGCAATCGGCCAGCGCCGCCGAGGATTCTTCGCTCACGCTCGGTACCGTGGAAGTGAGCGCACGCCGCAGCGGCCCGCTGCAACTCAATAACGTGCTGACTTCGGTAGACCTGATCGGGGCCGACCGCATCCAGCAACAGCAGGCGCAATACAACTGGGAGCTGTTCGCGCAGTCGCCGGGCGTGATGCTGACCCAGTTCCGCCAGGGCAACGAATCGGGCAAGCTGTCCTTCCGTGGCTTCAACGGCGAGGGCGAGGTCAATGCGGTCAAGCTGCTCATCGACGGCATCCCCAGCAATGACAATGCCGGCGGCATGCCTTTCCTGGGTACGCTGTTCCCGCTCGATATCGCCCGCATCGAGGTTGTACGCGGCACCAACGATGCGCGTTATGGCCTGCACAACATCGCCGGCAACGTCAACATCGTCACCCGTCAGGGCGGCAACTACGACGAGGCGCGCCTGACCTATGGCAGCTTCAACACGCGCCAGGTGCAGGTGGTCAAGGGGGTGGAAAACGGCAACTGGTCGCAGAATTATTTCGTCGGCTACGAAAAATCGGATGGCTATCGCGACCATGCACAGGTCGAGAACATCGCCTTCTCCGGCAAGTGGTTCTACACCAGCGACGATGGCCGCTATCGCACCGGCCTGAGCATCCGTCATGCCAACGCCTATGCCCAGGAGCCGGGCTACCTGACGGCTCAGGATGCGCGCAGCAACCCGACTTCGTCCTATGCCTATGCCCAGTCCGATGGCGGCAACCGCCAGATGGACCAGGTCAGCCTGCACTTCGATGGCGACATCGATGACCAGCTCTCGATCGGTGCCAAGCTCTATCTCAATCGCGTGCGTGACCAACGCTGGCTGCGCTATTCCACCACGACGTCGCAGCAGGAGCGCGTCATCGATGAGACCCACTACGGGCTGTTGACCAATGCCACCTATCGCCCGCGCTGGAAGGCGCTCGAAGGCATGAGCGACCTGGCACTGGAAGGCGGCTTCAGCATGGAGCGCCAGGAAGACCAGAGCCCGCGCTACAACACCGTCAACCAGGTGCGCGTATCGCAGACGCGCGACCATCATTTCGTCTTCGATACGGTGGGTGCCTACGTGCAAGCCGTGATCAAGCCGGTGGAATCGCTGCGCATCATCCCCGGCTACCGGGTGGACCATGTGGGAGGACGTTTCAATGATCCCTCGCGCGGGGTGAGCTATGGCATCCAGGATTACGGCTACATTCGCCAGCCCAAGCTGAGCTTGGTCTATGCACCGATCCGCGAGGCCAGCCTGTATGCCAACTGGGGCCGCACCTTCCAGGTCGGCGCGGGCGCGGCGGCCTACAAGTCCAACAACAATGACTTGCGTCCTTCCATCAATGACGGCTGGGAAACCGGCGTCAAGTTCACGCCGGTGGACTGGCTCGATGGTCGCGTGGCGGTATGGGAGCAGCGCGCCTCGGATGAGGTCAAGCGACGCCTGAACGATCCCACGGGCGACTCGGAAAACGTGGGGCGCACGCAGCGCAAGGGTGTCGACCTGCAGATCAACCTGCGCGCCAGCAAACGCACCACACTGTGGCTGGCGTATTCGCGCCAGCGTTCGGAAATCATCACGCCGGACCCGACCGCACCCAACACCCTCGGCAAGGAAATCGACCACGTGCCGCGCCAGGTGTATTCCGGTGGCATCGACTACCAGGCCACGGCCGATCTGAAGCTGTCGGCCTCGGTCAACGGCCAGGGCAGCTATTACCTGACCACCGCCAATACCGGTGGCAAGTATGGTGGCTATACGCTCTTCAATGCCAGCGCGACCTATCAGGTCAACGACAAGCTGAGCCTGGAACTGCAGCTCAAGAACCTGGCCAATCGCTACTATGAATATGTCTGGATCAACGACCAGACCCGGCATGCACCGGGGGATGGGCGGGCGGTCTACCTCTCTGCCAATGTGAAGTATTGAGCAAAAATACGGAAGAGCAGGCAGCCGCAGTGGCTGCCTGCCCTCGCTGGGATCGGCAGGCCTATGTGAGAAAGGGCATGCCGTTTCCTGCCGTGGTCACCGACCGTCCCGGTATCGAAGAAAAGGACCTCCTCTGGCAGTGACTGGCCAATGCCAACGAGGTACGCAACGGCCTGGAGCACGTGACGTTGACGCCCGGGGAAGATGACGGGGCGCTCGCTCAGAACCCATTTCATGAATAGGCGTGAGATGCGTTCTCATGGACTTCGCTGATGACACCCAGTCTGACCGAAAAGAAACCGGTCGCGCCGTCACCTGAGCCGACCCACGCATTTCCTCCCCCACACTTTTGCCGTAGACTCTAACGCCGCCGGTGCAATGTCCCGGCCCCACCCAGGCAAGGCCATGAGAATACTGCTGGTAGAAGACGACATCATGATCGGCGAGGAGGTCCGCGCGGCGCTGCGCGAGGCTTCGTATGCGGTCGACTGGGTACGTGACGGGGCCGCTGCACTCGCCGCACTCTCCGCCCACTCGTCTGCCTCGTCCCCGTCGGCCATCCACCAGCCGGTCTACGCGGCCGCCCTGCTCGATCTTGGCCTGCCTGGTCGCGATGGTCTCGACGTCCTGCGCCAGTTGCGCAGTGGCTGCGACATTCCCGTACTCATCATCACCGCCCGCGATGGCGTGCAGGATCGCATCGATGGCCTCGATGCAGGGGCTGACGACTATGTCCTCAAGCCCTTCGCCCTGGGCGAACTGCTGGCCCGTCTGCGCGCCGTGATGCGGCGCAAATCGGGCGCTGCCACCGACCTGCTGGACAATGGCGCCGTGCAGCTGGACCTGGGCACCAAGACCGCCCGCTGGCAGCAATCGCCACCGGTGAGCCTGTCGGCGCGCGAGTTCGCCTTGCTGCAGGCGCTGATGCAGCGCCCCGGCGCCATTCTCTCGCGCAGCGATCTGGAAGAACGCATCTACGGCTGGGGCGAGGAAGTGGAGAGCAATGCCGTCGAATTCCTGATCCATGCATTGCGCAAGAAACTGGACAAGGACGCCATCAAGAACATCAGGGGCATGGGATGGATGGTCGCGCGTCCGGCATGAGCCGCTCCCTGCAGGCGCGCCTGTCGCTGGCGCTGACCGCGACCATCCTGCTGGTGGCGGTGGGCGCGGGTTGCTTCGGCTTCATCAGTGCCTATCGCGATTCGATCCGCATGCAGGATGACATGTTGCGCCAGGTGGGCGCCCTGATCGCCCGCATGGGCGGCACATTGCCCGAGGTCGGTGCCGTGGGCCGCTATCCCGGTGGCGATCACGAATCGCGCATCGCCGTGCAATGGCTAGCCTCACCGGAAGAGACGACGGCCGGGGCCGAGCATGGGCAGCCCCCCT
This sequence comes from Herbaspirillum sp. AP02, assembly GCF_015767275.1. Lineage (GTDB taxonomy): Bacteria > Pseudomonadota > Gammaproteobacteria > Burkholderiales > Burkholderiaceae_D > Herbaspirillum. The sequence continues at coordinate 219,136 of NZ_JADWMY010000001.1, read as the reverse complement.
TGCCGCTGCCGGCGGACCTGCATGACGGTCTGCAGACCGTCTTCATGCATCACGAGAACTTCCGGGTCTACGTGCAAGCGCTGGCGTCGGGGCGGCGCATCGCCCTGTCGCAGGAAACCGATGTCCGCGACCACATCGCCTACCGCAATGCCTGGCGCGCACTGATCCCGGTGCTGATCCTGGTGCCGGTCCTGCTGCTGGCCCTGCAACGCATCATCGGCAAGCTGTTTGCCCCGCTGCAGAGCCTGCGCCGGGACATCGACCAGCGCCGCGATGATCAGCTGGAACCCATCGCCACGACCGCCCTGCCCACCGAAATCCTTCCCTTCGTCGAAGCCATCAACCGCCTGCTGGCCCGGGTCCAAGGCGCCATGCGCAGCCAGCGGCGTTTCGTGGCCGATGCCGCGCATGAGTTGCGTACCCCGCTGGCAGCCTTGTCATTGCAGGCCGAGCGGCTGCAGCAGAGCGAGATGTCCGACACCGCCCGCGAACGCTTGCAGCGCCTGGGCAGCGGCATCGAACGCAGCAAGGCGCTGGTGGCGCAGATGCTGGCCCTGGCACGCGCCCAGGGCGGCGAGTCCGGCGAGTCTGCCCATTCCTCGCAGTGTCGCCGTTTCGTCTTGCGCGAGGCAGTGCGACCGGTGCTGGAAGACCTGTTGCCGCTGGCGCAACAAAAGAATATCGATCTCGGCGTGGATGGCGGCCTGGAGGTCGAGGTCTGCTCCAACCCGCTGGAACTGGGCTTGCTGTTGAACAACCTGATCGACAATGCGGTGCGCTATACCCCGCCTGGCGGGCGAATCAGCATCGCCGTTGCAGGCGAGGCCGCCACCCAGGCAGGCCAGGTGCGCCTGGAAATCAGCGATACCGGCCCGGGCATCGCCGCCGAGCAGCGGGAGCGGGTGTTCGAGCCCTTCTATCGCATCGACCCGGCGGCCGCGCCCGGCTCCGGGCTGGGACTTTCCATCGTGCAATCGATCGCGGGGCGCCTGGACATCGCCCTGTGCCTGGAGCATACCGATGCGTCCACAGGCCAGGGCCTGCGGGTCATCCTGGATATTCCGGCCGCCGAGGCCTCCACCGACCGGAAGATTTCTTGAGCCAGGCTAATGCCGGACTAAGTTTCTGCCTTTACTATTCCGGTTTCGCCAGCCAAGGAGCAGCCAGCATGAACCAATATCCCGATACCCAGCAACGAACGCGCTATCACCCGCTCTCGGCCGCTCTGCACTGGCTGATGTTCCTGCTCTTCGTAGTGGCGCTGGCCACCATCGAATACCGCGACGACGTTCCCAAGGGCGATCCCCTGCGCGACCTGCTGCGCACGGTGCACATGCACGCCGGCCAGCTCGTGCTGATCCTGGTGGTGGTGCGCCTGATCGCGCGCAAGATGCTGGGCGTGCCACCCGAACTGCCCTTGCCCCGACTACAACGCCTGGGCGCACACGCGGTCCACCTGCTGCTGTACGTGGTGATGATCGGCCTGCCGGTGACCGGCATCCTCTTCACCCAGGCCGGTGGCCGCGAGGTGGTGTTCTTCGGCAGCACCCTGCCGATGATCCTGGCCAAGGACATGGCCTTGCGCGGGCCGATCAAGGAAGTCCATGAATTCATGGGCAATGCCGTCTATTTCCTGGTGGGCCTGCATGTCCTGGGGGCGCTGTGGCACCAGTTCTTTGATCGCATGCCCATCCTGCAGCGCATGTCGCTGCGGTCTTCCGGCAAATAGACCGGTCTTTAAATGAAACGCCGTCCGGTGCAGTTCAAGTACCGGACGGTGTTTCTTTTGGCATGCGTTATTGTGCGATCTGGCAAAACCCGCAACGGCGCATCACTACCACTGTTTGCGGCATATCAAGGCGGTTGGGATCACCGCCGCATCGTTGGGACGGGACGGGCGTTAAATATTGCTCGAGACCATCTGAACCCAGCGAGCCACGATCATGCAGCTACCGTCCACCCCCTTCCGCCGCCTTGCCCTGTCCGTGCCGGCAGGCCTGCTGTTGCTCTGCCTGTCTGTCACAGCCACGTTGCGGCCAGTCGCAGCGACTTCATTGCCGCCCTCTGCGCCACCGTCGGGCGACGTCATCGACGATTTGCCCGCCGACTTCAGCGCCACACAGGATGCAGGTACCCGGCAACAGATAATGCGCGGACGCTATATCGCACGCCTGGGTGACTGCGTAGCCTGCCATACCCAAGACAAGAGCAAGCCGATGGCTGGCGGGCAGCCGTTGGACACGCCCTTCGGCAAATTGTATTCCACCAATATCACGCCGGATCGCGCGACCGGCATCGGCAACTACAGCTTCGCCCAGTTCGACCGTGTCATGCGCGAAGGTGTCGCCGCCGATGGCCATCATCTCTACCCGGCCATGCCCTATCCGTCGTATGCCAAGATGACAGAGGAGGATATGCGCGCGCTCTACACCTACCTGATGCAGGGGGTGAAAACGGTGCAACAGACCAACCAGGCATTGGGCATGTCCTTCCCGTTCAACCAGCGCTGGGGCATGGCCTTATGGAACATGGCCTTCCTCGACCGCACTCCGTTCCAGCCGGATCTGTCGCAGTCGAACCAGTGGAACCGGGGTGCCTACATCGTCCAGGGGCTGGGCCATTGCGGTGCCTGCCATACGCCACGCGGCATCGGCTTCCAGGAAAAGGCCATGAGCGACGGTGGCCGAAACGGCCAGTTTTTCCTGGGTGGTGAAACCGTGGAAAACTGGCGTGCCCTGAGCCTGCGCGGCCTATGGAAGCCGGATGATGTGGCCCGCTTGCTCAAGACAGGCAGCAACCGCTTCGGCAGCGTGGCCGGCAATATGGTGGAGGTGGTCCAGCACAGCACCCAGTACCTCAGCGACGACGACCTGCAGTCCATCGGGATCTATCTGGCCTCTCTGCAGCCTGCACCCGGCGATTTGCCCATGCAGATGCCGACCTCGCCCGCCCTCGCTCCATCGCCTGACAAACTCTACGGCAGCCGAGGTGGCCTGGGCTACGTGCAGTTCTGCGCCGACTGCCATCGGCCGGACGGGGCCGGAGTGAAGGACGTGTTCCCGACCCTGGCCCACAATCCTGCGCTGCACTCGGCAGACCCTTCCTCGCTGATCCACATCATGCTCACCGGCTGGCGCTCGGCTCGCACCCAGGCGCAGTCGCGGGTGATGACCATGCCCTCGTTCGCCGCACTGAACGACCACGAGATCGCCGAGATCCTCAACTTCGCCCGCACCAGTTGGGGCGGCTCCACCAAGGGCGACATCAGTGAAACGATGGTGCGCCGCATGCGCGCCCAGTTGAGTGAAAGCATCGGCATGGACAAGGCCAAAGTCGCGACCTTCGTCACACCGCGCCTGGCCGACATGCTCGGCGAAAAGAACGCCTCCCAGCTGACCCGTGGTGCGCGCCTGAACATCGAGACCAGCCGCATGCTGCCCGGCCACGTCGGCAATGCACTCAATTGCGCCAGTTGCCACCTCAATGCAGGCACCGTGGCCGACGGTTCGCCGTACGTGGGCGTCTCGGCTTTCTTCCCCAGCTATGCCGCGCGCGCCGGGCGTCTCATTACGCTGGAAGATCGTATCAACGGATGCTTCCAGCGCTCCATGAACGGCAAGCCGCTGCCGCCGGGATCGGAAGACATGAAGGCCATGCTGGCCTACATCGACTGGATGCGGCGCGATACCCGAACCGAGGACAAGGTCGCAGGCCGTGGCGTGGGCAAGATCGATCCCCAGCTCAAGCCTGATCCGGTCAACGGCCAGCGTGTCTATACCGCGCAGTGTGCACTGTGCCATGGTGAACAGGGCCAAGGGGTCAAGAATCAGGCCAGCCAGTGGGTCTACCCACCGCTGTGGGGCGATGCCTCGTTCAATATCGGTGCCGGCATGGCGCGCACCTACACTGCGGCAGCCTTCGTCAAGCGCAACATGCCGATCGCCTTGCACGACCGCTTTCCGCTTGGTCAAGGAGGCCTGTCCGATCAGGAGGCCCTGGATGTGGCCGAATATTTCACGCACCAGCCGCGTCCGGACTTCGCACCCAAGGTCAACGACTGGCCCCGCGACAAGAAGCCCGCGGACGCGCGTTACTGAGCCGTAGTTGCTCAGAACCAGTGATTGGCCTGCTTCAGGTCACTGCGCAGTTCACGGAAGCAATGGTCGGTCCAGTCGCTGCGACTGATCTCGTTGCGCCGCATGAGCACGATCTTGCGCTTCAAGGTCGGTTGCCGTAGCGGCGCCACGTGCAGGCTGTCGTCGCGCAGGTAGGTGGTGTAGAGGCTGGGCATGATGCCGATGGCAATGCCGGCCCGTACCACCCCGTACAGCGATTCGCTATGCACCACCTGATAGCGCCGCGAGGACGCCAGTCCATGCTGCATCAGCGCTGCCGAGGCGAATTCCCACACGCTGCCCTGGGTGAACAGCACGATCTCCTCGCCGGCCATCTGCCGCCACTGCACTTCCTTGGCCCCGGCCAGGGCATGGTGGCGGGAGACGATCAGGACCAGCTCATCCTCGAACAGGGTCACCGTTTCCAGCGTCTGGGAAGACAGCGAATCGGGTGGCTTGATGCCCACGCAGAAGTCCAGCTTGCCCGAGTGCAAGGCGTCCAGCAGGGCGTCGTTGGGCATGTCCTGTAGCAGGATTTCCACATGCTCGTCGTGCGCCTGGTTGTAACGGGCGATCACCGCCGCCGTCAGCGTGACCGCTGAAGGGATGGCGCCGACCCGGATGCGGTGCCGTCCGGTGCCGATGGCATGCTCGATATCATCGAAGATATTGCTGGCCGTATTGAGCAGGTGACGCGCGTATTCCAGCACCACGGCCCCTTGCGCGGTGAGGCTGATCTGGTGCGTGGTCCGGTCGAAAAGCCGCGTCCCAAGCTGGTTTTCGAGCTGCTTGATGGACGCCGACAGGGCCGGCTGGGTCACCGCGAGTGCATCGGCGGCGCGGCTGAAACTGTTGGTGTCGGCCAGCGTGACCAGCGCCTGCAGGTGACGAAGGGTGACTTTCTGATTCAATTTGATCATGGCATTGCCAAAAAGACAGGGCAGGAAAACCGTCTCGGTTATAAATCCAGTTTATGAAATTATAAATATAAACAAATTATATTATTTAAGCACTTGTCCTATCCTCCACACCGTTCGCAGTACCACCAAAAAGAACGGTCGCAAGACCTCATCAGACTCACCACAGGGGCAGGAATGAAAAAACACTGGATGATCGGCGCACTGGCTATTCCGGCAGCGCTGGCAGGCGCACAGGCGCAAGCACAAAGCAAGGTCGAGATCTACGGCCTGATTTCGGGTGGCGTGGGCTACCTCAGCAATCAGGGCGGTCCGCACAACTTCGAGGCGCTGTCCGGCACCAACCAGAACCCGCGCATCGGTTTCCGTGGCCAGGAAGACCTGGGCGGCGGCAACAAGGCCATCTTCAACCTGGAAAACGGCTTCAACATGATGACCGGCGGCACCGCCCAGAACGGTCGTCTGTTCGGTCGCCAGTCGTGGGTCGGTCTGTCCTCCAACAGCATGGGCACCGTGACCCTGGGCCGCCAGTATGAAGCCGTCAAGGACTACCTGGGCCCCGTGGTCATCGCCAGCAACGGCGTACACATCGGTGACAACGACAACGGCTACAACAACCTGCGCGTGCAGAATTCGGTCAAGTACGTCAGCCCCAGCTTCAACAACTTCAACGTCACCGCCGTCTATGGCTTCGGCGAAGCGGCCGGCGACGCCGCCGTGAACCGCGTCATGAGCATCGGTTCCGGCTACAAGGGCGGCAACTTCCGCTGGGCCGTGGCCTACACCCAGATGGACCAGCCCAACAGCAGCAAGAGCCCGGACGGCGCCATGGGCAACGACTACGCCAGCTCGCTGCTGATCTTCAACAAGAGCGCGGTCAACAGCTCGGCCGGCGTGCGCCGCCAGCGCATCGCCGGTACCGGTGGCTTCTACATCGTGGGCAATACCGATTTCGGCGCGATGTACAGCAACGTCAAGTATGAATACCTGGACAACACCAAGCTGACCCTGCAGAACGTGGACATCAACCTGGTGCACCACTACACGCCGCAACTGAACCTGGGCGCGTCCTACTTCTATACGACCGGCAAGTACGACACCATCAACACCAACCCCAAGTGGCACCAGGTCAACTTCCAGGCGGACTACTTCCTGTCCAAGCGCACCGACGTGGCCATCACCTACAGCTACCAGATGGCCGCTGGCGATGCCACCAAGGCCACCATCTTCGGCTTCCCGTCCTCCAGTGACAAGAAGCAGGCGGTGCTGATGCTGGGCGTACGTCACGTCTTCTGATCGTTCTCCCCAGGCCTGGCCGCTGGCTCCCGCGGCGGTCGGGCCTACAATACAAGTCTTTTGTCGGTTTCAAGGATAGTCATGTTGAACAAAGCCCCCTTCACCCGTGCCTCGGCCGCCCTGGTCACTGCCGGCCTCGGCCTGTCCCTGCTGAGCGCGCCGGTCCACGCGGAAAAGCGCACCCTGGTGCTATCGGCCTACCCGATTTCGCAGCCATTGTTCAACAAGCTGGTCTATGCACCGTTCAAGGAAAAATGCGGCTGCGAGATCGTGGTCGAGACCGGCAACAATGCCGACCGCATCGCCAAGCTGGATGCCCGCCGCAACAACCCGGTGGTGGACCTGGTGCTGCTGTCGGACTTCGGCATGCTGGAAGCCGCCCGCAAGGGCTTGGTGCAGCCGCTGGACTACAGCCAGCTGAAGAACTACAGCCAGATCTATCCCTTCGCCCGCAATCCCATCGGTGGCAACTACGCCGTGGGCTACACCATCTACTCGGTGGGTCTGGTCTATCGCAGCGACAAGACCGCCGCCCCCAAGTCCTGGAAGGACCTCTGGAACCCTGAACTGAAGGGCCGCATCGCCCTGCCGGATGTGAGCACCACGCAGGGCCCGCTGGCGCTGCAGATGGCCGATCTGGCCTGGGGCGGCAAGGGCGGCGACTATGCCGCCGGCATGCAGAAGATCCTGTCCATCAAGAACAACGTGGTGACCTTCACCAAAAACAGTGCCCAGTTGTCCTCGCTGTTTGCCCAGGATGAAATCTGGGTCGCCCCGGTGGCGCGCTTCACCTGGTCGCAACTGATGAAGACCGGCATGCCGCTGAAGTGGGCCATCCCCGCCGAAGGGCAGGCCGCCGGCATGAATGTGATGGGCATCGTCGCCAAGTCCAAGAATGCCGACCTGGCCTATCAACTGATGGATTTCTGGCTCTCCAAGGACGTGCAGACCGCGCTGGCGATGGAACTGGTGGACTCGCCCGTGAACACCCAGGTGGTGCTGCCCAAGGACAAGGCCGAATTCAATACCTATGGCGGCGAACATATCGCCTCGCTCAAGTTCGTCAAGCCGGAAGACCTGCTCAAGCACCGCTCCGGCTGGCTGGAACAGTGGAACAAGGGCATCAGCAAGTAATCCGGCCGACACGCCCGACGCCTTCGTCGATGGCCGCTCTCCTGCGGGATGGCGGCCGTCGCTGTCGTTCTTCTTCCTGACATCGTTTGCCCAACATGCTCGCCCAACCCAAAACCCGCCTCGGCCTGATGCTGGTCACGCCGGCGCTGATCTTCACCGTGGTCTGCTTCCTGCTGCCGGTGGCCGCCCTGCTGCTGGGCGCCTTCCGCACCGGCGGCCCGGACAGCCTGGACGGTGGTCCGCTGCAATGGAGCCTGGCCCGCTTCGCCGACTTCTTCGCCGAACCGCTGCACCTGCAGGTGCTGTGGCGCACCCTGCGCATCGCCGCCCTGGTCACCCTGTGCTCGGCCCTGCTGTGCTATCCCGCAGCGCAAGCCATCGTCCGGGTGGCACCGCGCTGGCGCGGACTGGTCCTGGGCATGATGATCCTGCCGCTGATGGTGTCGCCGATTGCGCGTACCTATGCCTGGATCGTACTGTTCGGCCGCAATGGCGCGGTCAATGCCGTGCTGCTGCAACTGGGCCTGACCGATGAACCGCAGCGCCTGCTCTTCACCGAGATGGCGGTGTTCGTTGGCTTGCTGCAGTTGCTGCTGCCGCTGATGCTGATGTCGCTGGTCAGCGCCATGGAAAACATTTCCGCCGACCTGGCGCTGGCGGCCTCCACCCTCGGCGCCAATGCCTGGCAGGTCTTTACCCGTGTCACCCTGCCGCTGACCCAGGAGGGCTTGATCGTCGGCGGCACGCTGGTGTTCACCGGCAGCGTCACCGCCTACGTCACCCCGGCCCTGCTGGGCGGCCCCAAGGTCTTGATGCTGGAAACCCTGCTCTACCAGAAGGTCAGCGTGGAGAGCGACTTCGGCACGGCCAACGTGATCGCGGTGATCCTGGTGGCGATGACGCTGGTCGTCAACGCTGGATTGAAACGCATTGCCGCTCCCCGGAGGACGACATGAAACAAGGACTGTTCCCGCGCCTGGTGCTGTGGGCCGTGATGCTGTTCCTGCTGGGACCGTTCATCATCGTCTTCCTGGCCGGTTTCAGCGGCGGTGAAACGCTGGCCTTCCCGCCGCCCTCCTATTCGCTGCGGTGGATCGTGGCGGTGCTGCAGGCCGACGAATTCCGCCAGGCCTTCGGTACCAGCCTGGAAATCGGTCTGCTGGCGACCGTGATCGCCCTGCTGCTGGGCGTGCCGGTGGCCTATGCCATGTCACGCATGCCACCGCCCGGCATGGCGGTGATCAAGCAGGTGCTGACCTCGCCCCTGATCATCCCGGCCATGCTGGTCGGCCTGGGCCTGTTGCGCCATTTCGTGCTGGTGATCGATGCGCCGGTGTTCCTGGGTCTCTTGATCGGCCACGTCGGCCTGTTGACGCCCTATGCGGTGCGGGTGGTCTATTCCAGCCTGGCCAACCTGCGCGTGGACATCGAGGAAGCCGCCATCACCCTCGGTGCCACCCGCGCCCAGACCTTCCGCCTGGTGGTCTTGCCCAATATCCGCGGCGCCGTGATCGCGGCCTTCTTCCTGGCCTTCGTGACCTCCTTCAACCAGGTGCCGGTGTCGCTGTTCCTGACCGGACCGGGCATCAGCACCCTGCCCATCGAGATGCTGGGCCACATGGAAAACAGCTTCGATCCCTCCATCGCCGCGCTGTCCACGCTGCTGGTGCTGTTCACCATGGCCTTCGTGCTGATCACCGAAAAGGTGCTGGGCATTTCCAAATACATGTGATGTGAGAACGTGATGAGTTACCTGACACTGCAGCAAGTCGCCCTCGGTTATGGCAATGCCAAGACCGCCGTGCAAGGGCTGGACCTGGACGTGGCCCGGGGCGAGCTGATTTCCCTGCTCGGCCCCAGTGGCTGTGGCAAGACCACCACCATGCGCGCCATCGCCGGCCTGATCGAGCTGCGCGCCGGCAGCATCACGCTGGATGGACGCGACATCAGCCGCCTGCCGCCCAACAAGCGCGACATCGGACTGGTGTTCCAGTCCTATGCCCTGTTCCCGCACCTGAACGTGTTCGACAACGTGGCCTTCGGCCTGCGTCTGCGCAAGGTGCCCGCGGCCGAACTGCGCCAGCGGGTGGAGAAGGTGATTGCCGCGGTCGGTCTGTCCGGCTTCGAGGCCCGCCTGCCGGCGCAGATGTCGGGCGGCCAGCAGCAGCGCGTGGCGCTGGCGCGGGCCATCGTGATCGAACCCAAGCTGCTGTTGCTGGACGAACCGCTCTCCAACCTCGACGCCAAGCTGCGCGTGCAGATGCGCGCCGAGCTGCGCCGCATCCAGCGCGAGCTGGGCATCACCATGCTCTACGTCACCCACGACCAGGACGAAGCGCTGGCGATGTCGGACCGCATCGTGGTCATGAACGCCGGCAAGATCGAACAGCTGGATACGCCGGAGCGCCTCTTCAATGCCCCGCACACCCGCTTCGTCGCCAATTTCATGGGATTCGAAAACCTGTTCGACTACCGCGACGGCGCCCTTCATGGCCAACATGGCAGCCTGCCCTGCCCCGGCCTGCCCGCCGGTACCGCCTGCGCCGGCTGGCGCGTGCAGCAGGTCCAGGTCGGCAGCGGCAGCTACCGGGGCCGCGTGCTGTCGCGGGGCTTCCTGGGTGAATCGGTGGAATATCTCTTGCAGACTGCCCTGGGCGAAGTGCGCGGCATGGCCCCGGCGGCCCAGGCGCTAGCCCGTGAAGGCGATGACGTGGCCTTCCAGCTGCCGCTCGAACAGGCGCTGACACTGCAGGCCTGAGCACGCCCCTACCCTCCAAGGAAAACAAGAACATGCACAAGATCTGGCTTGATACCGACCCCGGCTTCGACGACTGGCTGGCCATGCTGATGCTGTCGGCCAATCTCGATGTGAACTGGCTGGGCGTGTCGGTGGTGGCGGGCAACGCGCCGCTGGCGACCACCTACGACAATGCGCTGCGCATCAAGCAGCACTACCAGCTGGATGTGCCGGTCTATGCCGGCTGCGAGAAGCCGCTGGCCGGCAACATCGAGACCGCGCAATCCATCCTCGGCCAGGCCGGCATGGCCACCACCGGTGACGCCTTGCCGCAGGTCGATATCGCCGAACTCGAAGCGCGCCAGTCGCAGCAATTGCAGCGCTCGCCGCTGCCGCACGCGGTGGATGCCATGATCGAGGCGATCCGCCTGCACGCCGGTGAGATCACGCTCATGTGCATCGCGCCGCTGACCAATGTGGCCGTCGCCCTGCAGCGTGCGCCCGAGATCGCGGCCATGGTCAAGGAGATCATCCTCATGGGGGGTTCGGCCGACCAGGGCAATCACACGGCGGCCGCCGAATTCAACATCTTTGCCGACCCTGAGGCGGCTGACGTGGTGTTCCAGTCGGGCATCCCCTTGCGTATGTTCGGGCTGAACCTGTGCCGCCAATTGCTGGTCACCGCCGACGAGGTGCAGCAGGTGCGCGCCCTGGGCACGCCGCGCGCGCGCTGGCTGGCCGGCTACTTCGATGCCTATCTGCGCATCCGCAGTCCGGACGGCTCGGTGCCCATGCCGATGTACGACCCGGCGGTGGCGATCTGGCTCAAGCGGCCGGAACTGTTCAGCTTCCGGCCGGCGCGGGTGGAGATCGAACTGCAAGGCCGGCTCACGCGCGGCATGACGGTGTGCGAATTCCGCGTCCCCCGGCGCGCCCCGGCCAATACCGAGGTCGCCATGACCGTCGACGGCCCGCGTGCCATGCAATGCATGATGCAGGAGCTGCTGGGCACGCTGTCCTGAAGACACCCCCCGCTACTCCTCCCTGAACCGATCTTCCGTGATGTTTCGTCTATGAGTTTTAACGACCCCACCGATACCGGCCCGCTGACGCTCGAACAATTCGTGCGCGCCCTGCCCAAGGTCGAATTGCATTGCCACCTGTTCGGCGCGGTGCGTCGCCAGACCTTCAGCGACCTGTCCGCGCGCGCCGGGCATCCGGTTTCGCCCGAAGAGATCGAAGCCTTCTACACCCGTGGCGAAAAGCCGGTCGGCGTGCTGCGCGTGCTGCGCGCCCTGGATGCGGTGCTGATCCGGCAGCCCGATGACCTCTACCGCATCACCTACGAATACCTGCAGGACGCCTGGCAGCACGGCGTGGCCTACAGTGAATTCTTCTGGAACCCGACCGGCACGGTGCGGGTCTCTGGCATCGCCTATGCCGCCGCGCAAGGCGCCATCGTGCGCGCCATCGTGGATGCAGAACGGGACATCGGCATCATCGGCCGCCTGATCCCCAGCATCGACCGCGAAGCCAGTCCCGACGAGGCCCTGACCATGGTGCAGTGGATGCTGCAGCATCCGGCGCCGCAGGTGGTGGGCATCGGCATGGACTACCGCGAGAACGACCGCCCCCCCGAGCTGTTCAAGGCAGCCTACCGCCTGGCACGGGAAGCCGGCCTCAAGACCACCGCGCATGCCGGCGAATTCGGCATGCCCTGGAACAACGTGGCCACCGCCATCGACCTGCTGCAGGTGGACCGCGTCGACCACGGCTATACCATCGTCGACAACCCGGCGCTGCTGCAGCGCTGCATCGAACGCGGTCTGATCTTCACGGTGGTGCCGACCAATTCCTATTACCTGCGCACGCTGGCGCCGCAGCGCTGGGCGCAGGACCACCCGATCCGCCAGATGCTGGCCGCCGGCCTGCGCCTGCACCCCAACACCGACGACCCGACCCTGCATCTGGTCACGCCCACCGGGGCCTGGCTGATGATGCTGCAGCTGGGGGCCGACATCGATGCCCTGCGCGGCTTCATGCTCAACGGCCTGGACGCCGCCTGGATGCCGCCGGCGCTGCGCGAACGCTGGCGCCTGGAGTGGCCGGCGCGCTTCGATGACTTGCGCACGCGCCTGATCGCCTGATCGCCTGATCGCTTTTGATCGCCTGCATCAGCTTCGATGCGCCGCTAGTCCACCAGCAGCAGCGGGATTTCCTCGTCGAAGTTGGGCAAGAGCTTGAATTCCCCCACCAGCTGCGCCAGCCGGTTGGCCTGTTCCTGCATCGAATCGGAGGCCGACGAGGTCTGCTCGACCAGGGTGGCGTTCTGCTGGGTGACGTCGTCAAGCTGCTTGACCGCCATCGAAATCTGCTGCAGGCCACTGGACTGCTCCACGCTGGCGCTGGCGATATCACCCATCACGTCGCTGACCCGCTGCACGCTCTCGAGCACCTCTGCCATGGTCTGACCGGCCTTCTTGACCAGCAGGTTGCCGCTCTCCACCTTGTCCACCGAATTGTCGATCAATAGCTTGATCTCCTTGGCCGCAGCCGCCGCACGTTGTGCCAGGTTGCGCACCTCACCGGCCACCACCGCGAAGCCACGCCCCTGGGAGCCGGCCCGGGCCGCTTCCACCGCCGCATTGAGCGCCAGGATATTGGTCTGGAAGGCAATGCCGTCGATCACCGTGATGATTTCCACGATGCGGTGCGAGGACGCCTTGATCGAGGCCATCGTCAACACCACCTCGGCCACCACCGATCCTGCCTGGCGCGCCACCTGCGAGGCCGTTCCGGCGAACTGGCTGGCGCGCTGCGCATTGCCGGCATTGCGCTGCACGTTGGCATTCATCTGCTCCATCGAAGCTGCCGTCTCTTCCAGCGACCCGGCCTGCTGCTCAGTGCGCGAGGACAGGTCCTGGGAACCCGAGGCGACCTGCGCCGCCGATACACGGATCGAGTCGGCCCCCTCGCGTACCTGCCGCACGATGCTGGTCAGCCCGTCGCGCATCTCCTTCAAGGCGTAGAGCAGCACGCGGGTCTCTCCCTTGTAGCCGACATCGATCGGTGCGGTCAGATCACCGTGGGAGACCCGCCGGGCAACCTCCACGGCCCCCGCCAGCGGACCGGCGATGGCCTTGTACACCACCAGCAGCGTACCCCCCAGTACCACCAGGCTGGTGCCGATGAGCAGGTAGACCACCCGCGTCATGTGGTCGGCGGCTTCCTGGGCCTCTTGCACCTGGCTGGCCGTCCTCTGGTCCAGCATGGCGAAGAACTCGTCGACCGGATGCATGATCCTGGCCTTGTTCTGGTGGTAGCTCGCGTCATGCATCATCTGCCGCGCCTGTTCCAGCTCGCTGCGGTTGGCGCTGGCACCTGCGGCGCGCTGCGCCTTGATCATCTCCATGGCACGGGTCTCGATCTGGACCAAGGTGTCGGAAATGTTCTTGGCCTCGGTCAACTTGCTCAGCTCGGCGGCGGTAAATCCGTTATCCCGCATCAGGTCGATGAGCGCCACGCTGACGTTGCCGTCCGGACGCGGCGCGCGTCCGTCGGCATCGACGAAGTCCCAGTAGATGCGCTCGTAGTGCTGCGGACGCGGGCGCTTGCCGTCGCGGATGTCGAGCACCGCCTGGTAGTGCTGCGCATAGATCGGATCGCCGGTGACCACATAGGTGCGCGCCAGCCGGGTCAGATCGTCGGAGCTCTGGCGCAGCTCGGCGGCCAGCAGAAAGGAAGTGAAACGCTGCCCATTGGCCCGGTTCAAGGCCATGTTGGCGTTTTCCTCCTCATAGGCGGCCAGCACGATGAGCGCCATCAGCAAGGCAATCACCGTCACCAGCGCGATAAAGATCTGCCGGATGGAAAACCGGCGAAAAATGAAATTCACGATAGTCCCTCCCCAGGAATGGCCGAAGTACCGGCACTGCCCGTCACGGGCGGTCGCGCGGGTGCTTCGGTCGGCAGACGATACTTCCGGGGGGGCGAGGAGCGTCGGATATAGAAAATTTACTGCTCGCGTCTCGAAATATTTTTAGAAGATGATGTTTTACTGGCATCAGAACTTGCCATATTGCTCTGATCATTAAGGAAACTGTAGGCAGCCAGCTCCGGCCAAGCTGAGCCACTGCCAGCAGAAAACTGCATCAAGGTTCACAATAGCGCTCTTTGTCTACGCAGCATCCCCCTTCATGAGCTCTTCTGCCAAGCCATCTCCGAACCACCCGCGCTTCCTGCTGTTCCTGATCTGCGCCTTCGCCTCGGCTGGTCAGTTGGCCATCGACCTGTACGTACCGGCGCTGCCGGAGATGGCGATCGATTACGCCACCTCGGCCCAGGCCATCCAGACCAGCGTGACCGGCTACCTGATCGCCTATGCCTTCGGACAGCTGGTGTTCGGGCCACTGGCCGACGCCTTTGGCCGCAAGCGTATCCTGGCCCTGGGCCTGGGCCTGTTCACGCTGGGCTGTGTCCTCACCCTGGTGGCCCCCAACCTGGAAACCTTCGTCGCCGCCCGCATCCTGCAGGGCTTCGGCATTGCCGCCACCAACCTGCTGGCCAAGGCCATCATCACCGACTCCTTCGCCGGCCAGGCGCTGGTACATGCCTACACCTACATGGCCATCGCCTGGGGCCTGGCGCCCATCATCGCCCCGGTGATCGGCGCCCACCTGCAGGAAGCCTTCGGCTGGCGCTCCTGCCTGGTGTTCCTGCTGATCTATTCCTTCGCCATGTGGGCCATCCTGTGGCGTTACCGCGAGACGCTGGCGCAGCCGGTGCACCTGCACCCCAGGACCTTGTTCAGGAATGCCCGCATGGTGCTGGCCAGCCCCGTGTTCCAGAGCTGCTTCCTGGCCCAGGGCCTGTGCTACAGCATCCTGCTGGTGTTCAACATCGTCGGTCCCTTCATGGTGCAGAACACCCTGCATCAGCCACCGACCTTCTTCGGCTACATGGCGCTGGCCATCGGCATGATGTATTTCCTGGGCGGCATTTCCAATCGCATCCAGCATCGCCGCCTGCCCAGTGCCGAAGCGCGCCTGCGCATCGGTGCGCGGGTCATGGCCGGTGCCGCCTTCGTCATGCTGGTGCTGGCCCTGACCGTGGGCCTGCAGGTGTGGACGCTGATCACGCCGGTGCTGGTGATGGGCTTCTGCGCCGGGGCCATGTATCCCACGCTGATGGCCAAGGGCAATTCGATCTTCCCGCATATCGCCGGACTGACCAGTGCCATCCTCGGTTTTGCGCTGCTGCTGGTGTCCTCGGGGATGATGGGGCTGGCCGGGTTCGTCTCCATCGATAGCCTCACGCCGCTGGCGGTGTTCTTCTGCATCGTCAGCCTGACCGTGATCCTCATGGTGTCCAAGCTGTTGCAACATCTGCAAGTACCGTCTGCCGCCGCCATGGCGCAGCCGGGCCCGGGGCACTGACGGGGTACGGTCGCGGCGCCGACGGCGCCCCGGCCTATTGGGGAAGCACCTGCCGTTGCAGCGGCACACATCAGAAAAACCCTGATATCCGCCATCGACGTCCCGGCATACGATGAGGCCATCGACACTGAATGACTCCCCAAGGAGGACCTATGGCCATCATCGACACCCTGCTTCACTACGGTAGCTATCTCGCTGCTTTCTATGCGTTCTATGTGCTCGCGGGCGTGCTGGCCTTCGGTCTGTTCCTGCGCCACAAGCTGTACCAGAAGCCGCGTCACCAGCCGGTGGCACTGCGCCTCCAGTACGACCCTCGCGCGGGACGTGAATCGGAGTCGCGCTCGCGCTGATCGGAGCGACGCATGCAAAAAGGGCCGGATTCATCGAATCCGGCCCTTTTCCATTCTGCGGCGCTTCAAAACAATTCCTGCTGGGGTGAAGTCACGGCCGCAAAGCTGTCGCCCACGAAGACCAGGATGGCATCGGCCACCGGAGCCAGCTGGCGCTCCAGATAGTGCAGGTGGTCGATGGCAGCACTGCGCTTTTCCAGCGGTTCCGGACCGGCCGTGGTCATGACGTAGTTGATCCAGCCGCCTTGCTGGTATTGCAGAGGGCGCCCGTCCTGCTGGTTGACCTGATCGGCCATGCGCGCCGCCCGCACGTGCGGCGGCACATTCTTTTCGTAATGATCCAGCTGGCGGCGCAGCCGCTTGCGGTAGACCAGCAGCTCGTCCAGCCTTCCTGCGAACAGGTCGGCCACATAGCCGACGATGTAGTCGCGATAGGGCTCCCCCCGGAAGATGCGCAGATACAGCTCCTGCTGGAAGCGCTGCGCCAGTGGCGACCAGTCGGTGCGCACGGTTTCCAGTCCCTTGTAGGTCACCTTGTCCTGGCCGTCGACGGTCCGGACATAACCGGCATAGCGCTTCTTGCTGCCGGTATCGGCACCCCGCACGTTGGGCATCAGAAAACGCTGGTAATGCACCTCGTACTGCAGTTCCAGCGCACTCTCCAGCCCGTACTCCGAGGCCAGATGCTGGCGCCACCAGTCATTGATGCGGCCGGTCAGGCGCAGGCCGATCTGGCGCGCCTGTTCATCGTCGTGGGCGCGCCGCAGCCAGACGAAGGTGGAATCGGTATCGCCATAGATGACCTCGAAGCCCTCTTCCTCGATCAGCTCACGGGTGCGATGCATGATTTCATGACCGCGCCGGGTGATGGAGGATGCCAGCCGCGAATCGAAGAATCGGCACACGGTCGAGCCCAGCACCCCGTAGAAGGAGTTCATGATGATCTTCAGCGCCTGCTGCAAGGGCTTGTTCCCTTGCGCCTTGGCGGCTTCGCGGGCTTGCCAGAGCTGCTCGATGATGGCCGGCAGGCTGTGACTGCGGCGCGAGAAACGCCCGCCGTTGAAACCGGGTACGGTCTCCTCTTCCGGCTCGTTGAGGGTGCCATCGACCAGCCCCACCGGGTCGATCAGGAAGCTGCGGATGATGCTGGGATACAGGCTCTTGTAGTCCAGCACGATCACCGAGTCATACAGCCCGGAGCGCGAATCCATGACGAAGCCGCCGGGGCTGGCCAGCGGCTCGGCATCGCCCAGGTTGGGCGCGACATAGCCCTTGCGGTGCATGTGCGGCAGATAGAGATGGGTGAACGCCGCCACCGAACCGCCGCTGCGGTCGGCCTGCAGCCCGGTGACGCTGGCGCGCTCCAGCAGGAAGGCCAGGATGTCGGTATGGGCGAAGATGCGCGTGACCAGTTCGCAATCCTTGAGGTTGTAGGTGGCCAGGGCCAGCTTGTCCTCGGCGAACATGCGGTCGATCTCGTCCATGCGCTGGTAGGGGGTGGCAATCGCCTTGCCCTCGCCCAGCAGCGTCTGTGCCACGTTTTCCAGGCTGAAGGACGGAAAATTCCAGAACGCCGAGCGCAGGCTTTCGATGCCGTCGATCACCAGGCGCCCCGGGGCCGACACCAGCAGATGGTTGGCGCGCAGGCCGTGTTCGCGCCATTCCAGGGCCCGTCCGGCGCGGCCCAGGCGCAGCGGAACGCGGTATTTGTCGGCCTGCTTCTGCAACACGTTGAGGTCGAACTGGATCAGGTTCCAGCCGATCAGGGCATCCGGATCATGGCGCGCCATCCAGTCGTTGAGGGATTCGATCAGCGCGGCACGGCTGGCACAGAACTGCAGTGCGAAATCGACCTCGGCCGCCTTGGCTGCCCCATCTGCCCCGCTGTCCGGGTCCAGCACATAGACGCTGCGCTGGCCGCAGCCTTCGATGGCGATGCTGTAGAGCTCGCCCTGCCAACTGGTTTCGATATCCAGCGAGGCCAGCTTCAGGGGCGGGCGGTACCCCGGCAAGGCACGGATGCGGGCCTCGACCAGCACACCCTGGCCATCCTCAATGCCCTGAAAGGCCAGCGGCGCGTTGATGAATCGCTCCATGAGGTAGCGCTCGGGCGGCCGGACATCGGCTTCATAGACGGGGATGCCGGCAGCGATCAACGCCTTTTCGGTCTTCAGCAGCTTGCGGTAATGGCGGCCATACAGGCCCATCACCGGCCGCTGGCTGTAGTCCTTGAGTCGTTCGAGGCGGCGCAATTGCATGCCGCCCTCGCCGGCGATCAACGCTTCCACCCGCTCGGCCTCGGCCTGCGGCACGAAGGCCACCGCCTCCTGCGGCGGCAGACGCAGACATTGCGGACCGTCGTCGGTGGCCAGCCACAGCTCGATCTCGACGCCGGCCGGCGTGTCGCGCCAGTGGCGGCTCAGGATGAAGCCGGCGCGTTCGCCTGGGCGCAATTGCGCTTGCGGGGTGTTGTCCTCTGTGCCTGTCACCGGTCTGCTGCGTGCTGGTTGTGTAGGTTGTGTGCGTTGCGCGGGTTGCGCGGGTTGCGCGAATTGCATGAAGACCGCGATTCTACTGCCATGTGGCATGGCCTGCGCAGGCAGGCAGCACGATGAATGTGAAGACAAACCCAACACACTTTTTCAACTGCAAAGATTTTGGAAAATTTCCCTGTCTTCTCCGCGTTTTGCGTCGGGGTGCGCAGTGCGAAGCTGGCGCCCGTCACTCGCTCGCAATACGGATAGTCTCGCCATGAACAAGCTCTCCCATTTCGCTTTGCCAGCCGTACTGGCACTGCTGGTCGCCTCCAGCGGCCTTGCCGCCAGCTTCGATTGCGGCAAGGCCGCATCCCGCAACGAAAAAACCATCTGCGGTGACCCTCAGCTATCGGCCCTGGATGATGCCCTGGGCCAGGCTTTCCGCCAGGCCCGCAACCTTGCCCTCGACAAGCGCGCCTTTCGCGCCGCCAGCGACGCGCAATGGCGCTGGCGCGAGCAGCACTGCAGCGACCGCGCCTGCCTGCTGGACTGGTACCGGCGGCGTCAGGCCGAACTGACGGCTGCAGCGGGCCAGGCCGATATCAGCGACCAGGGCAGCGTCGCCGTACCGGCCCGACCCGCCCCGGCCTTGCGACTGGGACTGGATGCCCGCCAGATCAACGGCCTGGCCCCGGCCGGGAGCATGCCGTGGCCGCATTACACGCGGGTCGAACGCGGCACGTATTTCTATCGCGACCCCGATGCCGACGCATCACAGGAACTGGTGAGCGTGCGCTACTACGGGGTGGAACACGGGCAGACCATCCTGGAGGCGGTGCGCGGCCAGACCGTGCTGCGCTACACCTGCAGCAGCGACTGTCGCTACATCGCACAGCTGGTGCTGCCGGGCGATGTCGAAAAAGACAGCGTCATCCTCGCCAACGACCACCGTTCCCTGCCCGCGCTGATCGTGGGTGATGCGCTCAACGGCTTGCTGGTGCCGGCGGCCGTGCGTTAGCGCCGGCATGGCGCTTATCCTACAAACGATTGCGCAGGCGGACGACATCCATGCGTCGGCCTGCGGGGCATACTTCCGCAAACTGCTGTTGTTGAGTTGACGGCACCGCCCTGACGGGGGATACAGACACCTCATTGCCCTGGTGAGAATGACGATGAAGAAAATCGAGTTCGACGGTTATCTGCTGGTCTATCAGGCCGACGACAGCGAAGGCCGCTGGAAAGGCTCCTACGCGATCTTGAAGGATCGCACCGAGATCAGCCGCGGCTCCTTGCCGCTGGCGGCCCACTCCGAAGACGAGGCCGCTTACGAAATCCTGGCGGCAGCGCGTCACCATACTGGCCTCGCATCAGCAGCCTTGACGCACTAGGGCCTGTGCACATTTAATCTACGAGTGCGAGAGGTCGCCAAGCGTTGACTGCCTAGGCGCAGCGACGCGCCGTAGTGGTGCTACGGCAAGGAGCTGCAACAACGGCAGGCGACGCTTGGCGGCCTCTCCCGGAGGGTTGGCGCCAGAAGGCGTGCCTTGCCTCCCCGCCTTCTGGCGCCAACGCATCTCGCAGATTAAATGTGAACAGGCCCTAGCGCCTCGCTACCCTCTCGCCATACTCCCTACACCACCACTTCCCGCACACTGCGGCGCCGGGTCAGCTCGCCCAGGCGGCGCAAGGCGTTGACCAGCTCGAAACGACTGCGCGAGCGCCCCAGCGAGATGCGGATATGCGCCGCACCGCCACCTCCTGAACCCTGCCCCGACGGCCCCCGGTCCACCTCGAAACTACTGTGTGAGACTACATTCAAGCCGGCCTGGCCGGCCTTGATGACGAAGTCCTGGCCACTCCAGTGCGCCGGCAGTGCCTGCCACAGGTGAATCCCGCCGGACCCGGCCAGCCCGGGGTCCCCGAGCGTACGCAGGGCCAGCTCCTGGCGCGCCCAGGCTTCGTTACGGATGCCTTCCAGCAAGGCAGTGGCGGTGCCATCGTGCACCCATTGCGTCGATAGCGCGGTCATCAACGGGGTCGACATCAGCACGAAGGAACGCAGCGCCCCCAGCACTTCTTCCTGCTCCTGGCCCTCGGGCATCACCACATAGGCGGTCCGCAACCCCGGCAGCAGGCATTTGGACAAGGTCGAGACATGGAACACATGACGCGGCGCATAGTAGGCCAGCGGCCGGGGCGGCTGCGCGGCAAAGCGCCAGTAGGGATCGTCCTCGATGATGCGCAGGTCCAGCCGGGTCGCCACGGCCGCGATCTCGGCCCGGCGCGTGGCCGGCATGGTATGGGTGGTGGGGTTCTGCAGGGTCGGATTGAGATAGAGCACCCGCGCCTGGTGCTTGCGTGCGAGGCTCACCAGCAGGTCGGGCCGCATGCCCTCGCCATCGACGCCCACCGCCACCACCCGGCGGCCCAGTTGGGTGGCCGCCGTCAGCAGCCCCGGGTAGGCCAGCGGTTCGGCCAGCACCACCTCGCCGGGACGGGTCTGCGACAGCAGCAAGGCCGCCAGTGCCGATTGCGCCCCGGGGCAGACCAGCACCCGGCTTTCATCGATGCGGCCCAGTGGTTCGTGCAGCCACATCGCGCCGGCAGCGCGGTCGGCACTGCTGCCGCCGCCCAGGTGATAGGTCATGAGCAGGTCGACATCGCTATGGATCAGGACTTGCGAGACACCCTGGCGCAGCAGGTCGTCCAGATCGATCCCGGTGGGCGGCGGCGGGATGTTCATCGACAGGTCCAGCACCTGGCTCAGGTCCACCTTGGGCGCGGCCACGAAGCTGCCGGCCGCGCCCCGCGCTTCCAGCAGGTGGCGTCGACGGGCCTCGGTATAGGCGCGGGTGATCGTGGTCAGGTCCACGCCCAGGCGGTCGGCCAGCTGGCGTTGCGGCGGCAGGCGGTCGCCGGGCTTGAGGCGGTCGTCGGAAATGGCCTGTTCCATGAAGCCGACGATCTGCAGATAGCGGGGGCCGCCATTGGCGGCAAAGCGGCCGACCCAGTCCTGTGGGCGTGCGGATTTTTTCATGGGGCGAAAGAACGTGAAGGTAAAAGATGGCAGGCGCCGGGAGGCGCGACGACGTCGATATTAGTATGGATTTGATGGCAATACAAATCCATACATTTCCACCCTACCCCAACTTTCCCACTATCCGCTCACCAGCGCTACGCTGTGGCTGGTCTGCACCGCTTCATCTCCTCGATTCGCTCTGTGCACTCCAGCATGTCCGGCACTCCATTCCCGGGCATCCAGACATCTGTCAAGCCGCTGTCGCGGCCCATTCACGGGCATCCTCCCCGGCGGGGAGACGCATCGGGGCGGCCGGATCGGTGGCGGCCTGCCAGACCGCCTCGGCCACGTCGCTGGCATGGGTGACCTGGGTGTTGTCCTGGAAGTTGGCGAATACCTGCGCGGCCAGCGCGCCATAGGCCTCGGGGATGGCTCCCTCCATGCGCGGCCGGGCATTTTCCGCAAAACGGGTGGACGGGGCGCGGCCGGGCAGCACCAGCCGCGCCTGCACGCCCACACTGGCCAGTTCGAGCGCCATCGACTCGGTAAAGGCATTGACCGCGGCCTTGCTGGCCGTATAGACCGCCAGCAGCGGCAAGGAGCGCAAGGTCACCGAGGACGTGACGTTGATCACCACGCCCTGTCCGCGCTCCCGCATCTGGGGAATGAAGGCCTGGCACAGGGCGATGCTGCCCAGGGTATTGGTCTCGAAGATCTCGCGCACCTGCGCCGGTGACTGGGCTTCCACGGCCGCCAAGGCGCCGATGCCGGCATTGTTGACCAGCACGTCGACTTGGCCGGCCTGCGCTACCACGGTGCGGATGCTGGCTGCGTCGGTGACGTCCAGCGGCAGGATGCGCAACCTGGGCGAGGCTGGCAGCAGGTCCTGGCGGGGGCTGCGCATGGTGGCGACCACGTTCCAGTCACGGTCGAGGAAGTAACGTGCGATTTCCAGGCCGAAGCCGGAGGAACAGCCAGTGATGAGGATGGTTTTCATGATGGACTCCTTGAATGAATGGGAAGGACAGGACGAAGAATAGGCGCGCCGCTTCGGACTTGCTACAATTCAAAGTCCATCATTCATTTGCCATCGTCCAGACATGTCCGACTCCATCGATCCCCTGGCCGAGGTCGTCACCCTGCTGCAACCGGCGGCCCGCTATACCAAATACGTACAGGGTGCCGGCGGCTGGCGGGTGCGCCGTTCGCGTTCCGATCTGGCGTTCTATTGCACCGTCATCGAAGGAAGTTGCCGCATCTTGCGCGACGATGGAGACGATATCGTCCTGGAAGCGGGTGATTTCGTGTTGGCTCCGGCGCTGGAGGGTTTTACGCTGTCCAGCATGCAGGACAGCGACACCGCCCTGCTGGACGAAGACAATCCGCCGCCCCGCCTGGCCGACGGGCGCTACCACCTGGGCAGCCTGGACCTGGCACCAGCAGTGCAACTGGTAGTGGGCCACTGCGTCTTCGACTCACCCGATACGCCCCTGCTGCTATCGCTGCTGCCCGATCTCGTAGTGGTGCGCGCCCATGCGCGCCTGACCACGCTGGCGCAACTGGTCGGCGAGGAATTCCGCGCTGCGCGGCCGGCGCGGGAGATGGTGCTGGCGCGCCTGCTGGAAGTGCTGCTGATCGAGGCCTTGCGCTCGACCTCCGAGGCCGGCGCGGCGCCCACACCGGGCCTGCTGCGCGGGCTGGCCGACGCCCGCCTGGCGCAGGCGATCCGTGCCCTGCATGCGCGACCGGCCGAGCACTGGAACGTGGTCATGCTGGCACGGGAAGCGGCACTGTCGCGCTCGTCCTTCTTCGAACGCTTTCGGCGCGAGGTGGGACTGGCGCCGATGGAATACCTGCTGGCCTGGCGCATGGCGCTGGCCAAGCGCCTGCTGCTGCGTGCCGACGCCGGCATGTCGGAGGTGGCGCAGCAGGTGGGCTATAGCTCGGCCTCGACCTTCAGCGTGGCCTTCACGCGCCATGTGGGCGTGCCGCCATCGCAGTTCAGCCTGTCCGCCCAGCCGGGCTAGCAATCCAGCTCACCCAGCTGATCTAAACCGCCACGAAGCCGACCCGTTCCATGGTGCCGATGTGCATGCTCAGCAATTGCACGGCGCGGTCGGTCTTCTTGCCCTTGAGGGCGTCGATGATGAGCAGGTGATCGTGATCCGAACGCGGCTGCCAGCCACGCTTGAAGCCGGTCGAGAACAGGTAGCGCGAATTGGTCAGCTGCAGTTGCTTCAACACCGCCAGGAGGCGCGGCATGCCGCATTCGCTGGAGAGGATGTCGTGGAACAGATTGTTGGCGGCATCCCACTCCACCAGCGAGGCCGCCCGGGCGCAGTCGTCCTGCGCCTGTTCCAGCCGGGCAATGTGTTCGCTGGTGAATTTGCGTACGCCATGACGCAGCGCCAGGATCTCCAGGGCACCGCGCATCTCTGCATTTTCCTTCACCGCAGCGCGGTCCACCATGCTGACCCGGACCCCGCGACGGGGCAAGGTGAGCAGCAATCCCTCTGCTTCCAACTGACGAAAGGCCTCGCGCACCGGTACGTGGCTGGACTGGAATTCCTGCGCCACATGATCCTGCCGGAGGGCCGCCCCGCCTGCGATTTCGCCGCGAAGGATGCGCGTGCGCAAGACCTCGGCGATGCGGGCGACGGTACTGCCTGGGTCGTTTTTCATACGGCCAAAGTATAGATAATCTATTAAAAAAGAAATTGTTAAAGGAAATTGGACGAAGATAGAATCCGCCGGAACGAAATTCTAAGCCTTTTTACTCAAGAACCGGATTTTATCGATGAGCCAATGCCCTTCCTCCGCTGCCGTCCCGACCAGCGCTCCCCTGCACTTCCTGCCGCCGCTGGCCAGCGTCCCGGCGTCCAACTCGGCTGTCGAACGTTTGTTCGAACTGCCCTTCCTGGATCTGCTGTTCCAGGCGCAGGGCGTGCATCGCCAGCACCACCCGGCCAACCAGGTGCAGCTGTCCAGCCTGCTGTCGATCAAGACCGGTGGCTGCGCCGAGGATTGCGGCTATTGCTCGCAGTCGGCGCATCACAAGGAGGCGGGCGTGCCGGCTGGCAAGCTGATGGCGGTGGACGAGGTCGTGCAGGCCGCCCGCGCCGCCCGTGAACAGGGTGCCACCCGCTTCTGCATGGGCGCAGCCTGGCGCAACCCCAAGGAGCGCGACATGGCAGCGCTGACCAGCATGGTCAGCGAGGTGCGCGCCCTCGGCCTGGAAACCTGCATGACCCTGGGCATGCTGGAGCAGGCGCAGGCCGAGGCCTTGAAGCAGGCCGGTCTGGACTACTACAACCACAACCTGGATACCGCACCCGATTTCTACGGGCAGGTGATTTCCACCCGCCGCTACCAGGACCGGCTCGATACCCTGCAACGGGTGCAACAGGCCGGCCTGCAGGTGTGCTGCGGCGGCATCATCGGCATGGGCGAGACGCGTGCCCAGCGGGCCGGCCTGATCGCGCAACTGGCCCGTCTGCCGGTGCCGCCGCAATCGGTGCCGATCAACCACCTGGTGCCGATTGCCGGCACGCCCCTGGAGGACGTGCCGCCGCTGGACGAATTCGAATTGGTACGGACCGTGGCGGTGGCGCGCATCGCCCTGCCGCAGGCGGTCATCCGCCTGTCGGCCGGACGCGAGAGCATGGGCGAGGCCACCCAGGCGCTGTGCTTTGCGGCCGGCGCCAATTCCATCTTCCTCGGGGCCAGGCTGCTCACCACGGCCAATGCGCCCGTTTCTTCCGACCTTGACCTGTTGTCCCGCCTGGGACTGCAGGCCGCCCCGGCGACTGCCTGATGAGCGTGCAATGGAGCACCGCCCATTGCGGTGGCGCCTGGGTCATCAGCGATTATGAGGCGGTGGCGACGGGCTTGCGCGATCCACGGCTGTCGGTGCGGCGCGGGGCGCGCTGGATCAACAGTGGCCTGGGTGGCGTTGGCAACAGGGGCAACAGAGGCGACAGGCGTGATGCGTCGGCCGACCTGCAAGCGCAGCGCCGTTTCAAACGGCTCTTTTCACGCTCGGTGCTGTTTCTCGACGGGCGGGCGCATCGCCGCCTACGTGGCGTACTCAGCCCGGGCTTCAAGCCGACCGACCTGGAGGCACAACGGCCTGCCATCACGCGCATTGCCGGGCAGTTGATCGATGCCATCGTGGCCGATCCGCTGGCGTCGCAAGGCTTCGATTTCGTCAGCCGCTTTACCCGGCCACTGCCGGCATTGGCCATCGCCAGCCTGATGGGCTTGCCGGACCGCGCACCCGCGGCCTTCGTCGACTGGGCCGCCGACCTGGCGGCCTTCATCGGCAGCCCCACGCCCGATGCATCGCAGACCCTGGCTGCCCAGGCGGCGATGGAAGCAATGTGCGATTTCTTTGCCGAGTTCATGAAGCTTCCCGACGCCCTGGCGTCGGACAGCCTGGTCTCTCGCCTGCTGCAGGCGCACCGGGAACAACGGATCAACCGCAACGAAATGCTGGCGCAATGCTGCACCCTGCTCTTTGCCGGCTACGAGACTACCCGCAACCTGCTGGGTAATGGCCTGCTGGCGCTGCTGCAGCATCCTGCGCAATGGGCTGCGCTCAAGGCGGATCCCTCCCTGCTGCGCCCGGCCTTGCGCGAGATGCTGCGCTACGACAGCCCGGTGCAATACACCGGGCGCCGCGTGTTGGTGGAGATGCAGATGGCAGGCCAGACGCTGCGACAGGGTCAACTGGTGATCCTGCATATCGGGCAGGCCAACCACGATGAGCGCCGTTTCACCGGGCCGCAGCACTTCGACCTCCGGCGCGATGAAGGCATGCACCTGTCCTTCGGCCAGGGGCCGCATGTCTGTCTGGGCGCCGCGCTGACCCTGCTCGAGGCGGAAATTGCCTTCACCGCGCTGATGCAGCGCCTGCCCACGCTGGCGCTATCCGCCACACCTCCCCGGCGGCAGCAGCATGCCGCCTACAGCGCGCTGGACAACCTGCCGCTGGTGTTCTGAAGACCTCTCATGCATGATTTTTCCAGTGACCTGGCCCAACTGGCCAGCCAGAGCCTGCTGCGCAGGCGGCGCGTGGTGGATGGCCCGCAAGGGCCGCTGTTGACGGTGGAAGGACGGCAGCTGCTGTCCTTCTGCAGCAATGACTACCTGGGGCTGGCCAAGCATCCCGAGATCGTGGCCGCCGGCATCGCCGGCCTGCAACAGTACGGCATGGGAGCCGGCGCTTCGGCCCTGATCAGCGGCCACAGCACGGCCCACGAGAGGCTGGAGGAGGAACTGGCGCGCTTCGTCGGGCTGCCGGCGGCGCTGTCTTTTTCCAATGGCTACATGGCTAACCTGGGCGTGATCGGCGCGCTGGTGGGGGCGGGCGACACGGTAGTGGTGGATCGGCTGGCCCATGCCTCGCTGATCGACGGCGCCCGCTTGTCGGGGGCCAGCCTGAAGGTGTTTCCCCACAACGATGTCGCGCGGCTGGCACAGGTGCTGGCACGCTGTCCCGCCGGGCGCAGGCTGGTGGTGACCGATGCGGTCTTCAGCATGGACGGCGACCTGGCGCCGCTGGCTGAACTGGCCGCCGTGTGCGCGCAGCACGATGCCTGGTTGCTGGTGGATGACGCCCACGGCCTGGGCGTACTGGGTCCGCACGGCAGCGGCAGCCTGGCGCAGGCCGGGGTGCGCTCGCCCCACGTGATCTGCATGGGGACGCTGGGCAAGGCCGCCGGGGTGGCCGGCGCCTTTGTCGCGGGCGAGGCTTCGCTGATTGCATGGATCACGCAGCGCGCACGCACCTACATGTTCACTACCGCCCACCCGCCGGCCCTGGCGGTGGCCACCTCGGCCAGCTTGACCCTGATGGCCCGGGACGACTGGCGGCGCGAACGTCTGCGCGACCTGGCCGCGCAATTGCGGCAAGGGCTGGCCGGCTTGCCGTGGGCGCTGCTGCCCTCTTCCACCGCCATCCAGCCCCTGATCGTCGGCGACAACGCGGCGGCCCGCGCACTGGCCGCCGCGCTGCGCGAGCGCGGCATCTGGGTGCCGGCGATCTGCCCACCGACCGTACCCAAGGGCAGCGCCCGCCTGCGCATCAGCCTGTCGGCCCTGCATACGCCCGAACAGGTCGGCCAACTGATCGCCGCCTTGCAGTCGCTGGCCGAGGAAGGCGCCCACGTATGAAGCCGCAAGACTCCCTGGCTGCCCGCAGCCTGCGCAGCGTCTGGCATCCCTGCACGCAGATGCGCCGTCACGAAAGCACGCCCCCCATCGCCATCGATCGCGCCCATGGCGCGTGGCTGGTCGATACCGAGGGCCGGCGCTATCTGGATGCGATCAGTTCGTGGTGGGTCAACCTGTTCGGCCATGCCAACCCACGCATCAATGCCGCGCTGGTCGATCAGTTGGGCCGGTTGGAACATGCGATGCTGGCCGGCTTCACGCATGAGCCGGTGGTGCGCTTGTCCGAACGCCTCAGCGCACTGACGGGGCAGGCGCTCGGGCATTGCTTCTACGCCTCCGACGGCGCCTCGGCGGTGGAGATCGCGCTGAAGATGAGTGTGCATGCCTGGCGCAATGCGGGGCAGACCGGCAAGAATGAATTCATCTGCATCGCAGGTGGCTATCACGGCGAGACCGTGGGGGCGCTTGGGGTGACCGATACTCCGCTGTTTCGCACCGCCTACGACGCCTTGCTGCGGCCGGCACATGTGGCCCGCTCGCCCGATGCGCGCCAGGCCCGCGATGGCGAAAGCGCTGTCGATGTCGCCCGGCAGGCACTGGCCGATGTGGAAAGGCTGCTGCAACAGGGCGCGGGACGCATCGCCGCCGTCATCCTGGAGCCGCTGGTGCAATGCGCGGCCGGCATGGCCATGCATGACCCATCCTACGTGCGAGGTCTGCGCGGCTTGTGCGATGCCTATGGCGCGCACCTGATCGCCGATGAAATCGCAGTCGGCTGCGGCCGTACCGGCAGTTTCTTCGCATGCGAACAGACCGGCATCTGGCCGGACCTGCTGTGTCTGTCCAAGGGCATCAGCGGCGGCTACCTGCCACTCTCGCTGGTGATGTCCAGCGAGGCGATCTACCAGGCCTTTTACGATGACGATGTGCGTCGCGGCTTCCTGCATTCACACTCCTATACCGGCAATCCCCTGGCCTGTCGTGCCGCGCTGGAGACGCTGGCGATCTTCGAGGATGAACAGGTGCTGCAGCGCAACCGCGATTTCGCCCCGGTGCTGGCGGCGGGCCTGGCACCACTGGCACAGGATCACCGGGTACGCCACGTGCGCCAGCGCGGCCTGATCTGGGCGTGCGATGCCGTGCTCGGCGATATCGACGGCAATGCCGGTATCGACCCTGCCCAAGCCGCCAGTTTCTCGCGTCGGCTGGCGGCACAGGCGGCACAGCGTGAACTGCTGGTGCGCCCGATCGGGACCAGCGTGTATGTGATGCCGCCCTACATCCTCGATGCTGACCAGGCGCGGTGGCTGGGTGAGCGCCTGCATGCCGCCTTCGATGCCACTTTTGCCGAGCTGTGGGCGGCGTGATGGGGCGCAGCTATTTCGTCACCGGTACCGATACCGGCGTGGGCAAGACCCTGGTCGCATCGGCACTGATCCATCTGCATGCGGCGCGCGGCGCGCGTGCTGGCGGCATGAAGCCGGTGGCCTCCGGCGCTTTCCTGCAGGACGGACAGTGGTGCAACGAGGATGTGCTGGCCCTGCAGGCGGCTGCCAACGTGGTGCTGCCGACGACACTGGTGAACCCCTACCTGTTCCAGCGCGCTACGGCGCCGCATATCGCGGCGGCAGACGAAGGGCGACGCATCGATCTCGACCATCTGGCGCAGTGCCACGCGCAATTGGTGCGGGCCTGCGATGTGCTGATCGTGGAAGGTGCGGGCGGCTTCATGGTGCCGCTGGATGAATGCCACAACAGCGATGATCTGGTGGCGCGGCTGGGATTGCCGGTGGTGCTGGTGGTAGGTATCCGGCTGGGGTGCATCAATCATGCATTGCTCACGCGCCAGGCTGTGCTGGCGCGGGGGCTGCCACTGGCCGGCTGGGTGGCCAACCTGATCGATCCTCACGAAGCGCAGGCCGAGGCCATGATCGAGAGCCTGGCACGGCGCCTGCAGGTGCCGCTATTGGGCCGCCTGCCATGGTCGCCCGGCCTGACCGCCGCCGAGGCGGCGGCGCTGCTTGCCTGGCCGCAGCTGGCCTGATCGATATGATCGATAAGCTGCGC
This sequence comes from Herbaspirillum sp. AP02, assembly GCF_015767275.1. Taxonomy (GTDB): domain Bacteria; phylum Pseudomonadota; class Gammaproteobacteria; order Burkholderiales; family Burkholderiaceae_D; genus Herbaspirillum. Next base: position 189,415 of record NZ_JADWMY010000001.1, on the reverse strand, counting down.
CAGCGGGCCTGGGGTCAGCTCACGCCAGTGGCGCCATCCAGGACGATACGAATCTTGCGCGCCAGTTCGTCATGGCGATACGGCTTGTCAAGAACGGGAAACTCGCCGTCGGCACCGTGGCGTTCTATCGATTCGCTGGCGTAACCGGTCGTCAGCAGAATTTTCAGCGAGGGCAGCAGGCGTCGGGCCTCACGCGCCAGCACCACACCATTCATATGGCCCGGCATGATCAGGTCGGTGAAGAGCAGATCGACCGGTTCGCCGGCGCGGATCAGTTGCAGCGCTTCGTTGGCGGAATTGACCATGCGTACCCGGTAGCCCAGGCTTTCCAGCATGTCCTGGGCCAGCTCGGCGACCTCGATCCTGTCGTCGACCACCAGGATGTGCTCATGACCACCCTGGTTCTGGCTGCGGCTATCAAACTCGAAGCTGCCACCGACCTGATCCTGGGTGGCCGGGAAATAGATCGCCACAGTGGTGCCGCCCTGCGCGCCGGAAGAGATCCTTACCGAACCACCCGATTGCTTGACGAAGCCATACACCATGGACAGGCCCAGGCCGGTCCCCTTGCCCTCGTCCTTGGTGGTAAAGAACGGGTCCATCACGCGGGGCAGGATGTCGGGCGGAATGCCCGGGCCATCGTCGACCACCGCGAGGCAGACATAGAGGCCCGGCTTCAGGCCCAGCTGCAAGGCGCGTTCATCGCTGCTCAGGTCTTCATTGCTGGTCTGGATGCGCACGGTTCCCTTGCCGGCCATGGCGTCACGGGCGTTGATCAGTACGTTCAGCAGCGCCACTTCCATCTGGGTCGGGTCGAGGCGGCAATTCCAGAGGCCGGGCGCGAGCGCGGTGCGCACATGGATATCGCCACCCAGGGTGCGCTCCACCAGATCGGTGAAGCCTTCAGTGAGCGAGTTGAGATTGATGGTGCGCCCCTCCAGGCGCTGCTTGCGGGCGAAGGCCAGTAACTGCTGGGTCAGCATGGCCGCCTTGCCGGAGGCCTTGCGGATGCTGTCGGCACTGCGCGCCACGCGACCCAGGTCGGGTACCGGGGTGCGCAACGCCAGGTTGATGATGTCCAGATAGCCGCTGATGACCTGCAGCAGGTTGTTGAAGTCGTGCGCGATACCGCCGGTCAGCTGGCCCAGCGCCTCCATCTTGCGCGCCTGCCCCAGGGCCTGCTCGGCGTCGCGGCGGCGGCTGATGTCCAGTTGCGAGCTGAAGAAATACTTCAGTTCGCCCTGATGGTCATAGACCGGCGACATGAACAGGGCATTCCAGAAGGTGGAGCCGTTCTTGCGATAGTTCAGCAGTTCCGTAGCGATCTCGCGCCGCTCGGCCACGGCCTCGCGCACCTGTGCCACCACCGAGCGATCGGTTTCCGGGCCTTGCAGGAAGCGGCAGTTCTTGCCGATCACATCGGCCCGGCTATAGCCGGTCATGTTGATGAAGGCATTGTTGACGAAGATGATGGGATTGTCCGGCTGTTGGGGGTCGGACACCACCATCGGCATGCGCGTCATTTCGACAGCGGCAAAGAAGATATCGTTGGCGTCATCGCCTACCGCGACCTTGGCGTGGTCGTTACGTATTCCTGCATCGTTGTAGTCGTCGGCAGGCCAATGCACCGGAGGGTGCTTGGCAAGTGTGGGCATTGTATTTTTTCTCCATAGGGCCAGACTCGGTTCCAGCCAGGAAAGCTGAAGCGAGCTGCTTTCAGGAGTTTGGACACGGGCAGGCTCAACGGTTCCCCGTCAATTGCAACAAGCGGGACAGCGCTTTGTTACATCCTTCTGCAGCCCATGCTACAGGCCGGATTGCTGCTGATGAGCTTGCACCTCGCGCGGTGTACCTTGATGCAGAATGCGCCCCTGGTCCAGCAGGTAGGCACGGTCGCTGACCAGTGCGGCGAAGTGGATATTCTGTTCGCATAGCAACACCGACATGCCGCGTTCCTTGAGCCGGATGATCATGGCTGCCATCTGCTCCACGATGACCGGCGCCACGCCTTCGGAAGGTTCGTCCAGCAACAGCAGGTGGGGATTGCCCATCAAGCTGCGGGCGGTGGTCAGCATCTGCTGCTCGCCACCACTCATGCGCCCGCCCGGGCGGTCGGGCATGGCCCCCAGGTTGGGGAAGAGTTCGAACAAGGCCTGCGGCGTCCAGACCGCTGCCCCGGCGCGCGGCGGCTGCCGGCCTGCCTCCAGGTTCTGCAGCACGCTCAGTTCGGTGAAGATGCGGCGATCCTCCGGGACGAAGCCCAGGCCCAGGCGCGCACGTTGATACGGTGCCAGGCGGGTAAGATCGCGACCGCCGAAGCGGACCGCACCACGCGTGCCGTCCAGCAGCCCCATGAGGGCCTTGAGGGTGGTGGACTTGCCGGCGCCATTGCGCCCCATCAAGGCCACCACTTCACCACGACCCACCTCCAGGCTGACATCGAAGAGGATATGGGCGCGCGCATAGAAGGCGTTCAGCGCATCGACCTGCAGCAAGGGCGCGCTCATGCCGGACTCTCCATATTGGCCTCACCGAAGCTGGCGCCGCTGCCAAAGTAGGCCTCGCGCACACGGGCATCGCGCCGCACCGCGTCGGGTACTCCCTGGGCGATCAACTGGCCACGCGCCAGCACGATGATGCGATCGGCAAAGGCGAAGACCACGTCCATGCTGTGTTCGGTGAAAAGGACCGAGAGCCCGCGCTCGCTGACCAGGCGTCGGGTCAGGGCCATCAGTTGCTGGCGTTCGCGGGGCGCCATGCCGGCGGTGGGTTCGTCCATCAACAGCAACCGTGGTGCGTTGGAGAGGGCCATGGCCAGTTCCACCCGCTTGATGTCGCCATAGGCCAGTACCCCGCAGGCACGGCGCGCCTGCGCTGCCATGCCGACCTGCTCCAGCAGCGCCATGGCTTCATCACGCAGGCAGGACGCCGCGGGACGCCACCAGCGCCACAACTGGCGCCGGTGCGAGAGCAAGGCGGCCTGGACGTTTTCCAGCACGGTCATCGAGCCAAAGGCGGCCGATACCTGGAAGGTGCGTGCCACGCCGCGCTGCCAGATATGGCGCGCCGGCATGCCGGCAATGTCTTCGTCCGCCAGCAGCACGACGCCGGCATCCGGACGCAACTGGCCGTTGATCAGGTTGAAGCAGGTGGACTTGCCGGCGCCATTGGGGCCGATCAGCGCCAGCATCTGGCCGGCCGGGAGTTCGAAGGACACATCATCCAGTGCGGCCACGCCGCCGAAGGTCTTGGACAGGTGTTCCACGCGCAGCAGGCTCATGCCTCCTCCCCTGGTGCTCGCCGGCCGCGCAAGGCGCCCACGATCCCGCCCGGGAAGAGCAGGACCAGCAACAGGATCACCCCACCCAGCAAGGCGCGCCAGTAATCGGTCTCGCGTGCCACCAGGTCTTGCAGCCAGACGAACAGCGAGGCCCCCAGCACGGGACCGAGCAGGCTCTGCACGCCGCCCAGCAGCACCATCACCAGGCCATCGACCGAGCGGCTCACACTGGCGACCTCGGGAGAAATGCTGCCCTTGGAAAACGCGAACAGGACACCGGCCAGGCCGCAGAACAGACCGGCCACGGCAAAGCCGCCCCACTGCAGGGCGCGCACATCCATGCCCAGCGCCTCGGCCCGTACCGGGGCATCGCGGGCGGCGCGCAGGGCCAGGCCGAACGGCGCCTGCACTACGCGTCGCAACAGGTATACGCCCAGCGCGGCGCAGGTCAGCGCAAGGTAGTAATAAGCCAGCGGTGAAGCCAGCATCTCGCCCGGTCGCAGACCGACCAGGCCATTGCTGCCACCGGTCAGGTCATCCCACTGGAAGATGCCGGCCCAGACGATCTGCGCGAAGGCCAGCGTAAGCATGGCCAGGTACACGCCCGACAGGCGCACGCAGAACCAGCCGAACAGCAGGGCCGCGAGCATCGCCGCCAGTGCGCCGCTGACCATTGCCAACGGCAGCGGCCACTGCAGGCGCAGCGAGACCAGTGCGGCGGCATACGCGCCCAGGCCGAAATAGGCGGCATGGCCGAAGGACACCATGCCCCCCGGCCCCATCAGGAAATGCAGGCTGGCGGCGAACAGCACGGCGATCAGGATTTCCACCATCAGCACTGGCAGATAGGGGAAGCGGCCCGCCAACAGCGGCAAGGCCAACAGCAACAACATCGACGCCAGTCCGGCCAGACGTGCCGCGCGGCCGCCTGCATCCAGCGCGGACACATGGGCGGAAGCTACGCGCACCGCCGCCAGCGGCTTGCCGAACAAGCCCCAGGGGCGCATGACGAGAATCACGGCCATCACCAGAAATTCGACCACCAGGGTCAGCCGCGAGAGGGAGATGTCGATGCCGAAGACGGAGACGTTGCCCATGGCGATGCAGAGCGCCTTGACTTCGGCGATCAATACCGCCGCTGCAAACGCGCCACCGATGGAGCCCATGCCACCGACCACCACCACCACGAAGGCGTTGCCGATGGTATCCAGGTCCAGGGCCAGGTTGGCCGGCATGCGCGGCCCTTGCAGCGCGCCACCGAGGCCGGCCAGGAAGCAGCCCAGGGCGAACACGGCGGTAAACAGCCAGGCCTGGTTCACGCCCAGTGCGCCCAGCATTTCGCGGTCCTGGGTGGCGGCCCGGATCAATGTGCCCCAGCGGGTGCGGTTGAGCAGCAGCCACAGCAGCGCCAACACCAGCGGGCCGATGAAGATCAGCAGCAGGTCATATTGTGGCAGGCGCCGCCCCAGCAGTGGCACGGCACCGCCCAGGCCCGGGGCACGCGGGCCGAACAGGTCTTCCGGGCCCCAGTACCAGAGTGCGGCATCCTTGATCACCAGCACCAGCGCAAAGGTAGCCAGCAACTGGAACAATTCGGGAGCGCGATAGATCCGCCGCAGCACCACCACCTCCACCAGCGCGCCAAGTGCGGCCACGATCAGCGCCGACAGCAGCACCGCCCCCCAGAAGCCGAGTGCGCTCGCGCCCAGCCGTTCCACCAGGCTATAGGCCAGGTACAGGCCCAGCATGTAGAACGAACCATGGGCGAAGTTGACGATGCGGGTGACGCCGAAGATCAGCGACAGACCGACGGCCACCAGGAACAGCGCGGAGGCGTCGGCCAGGCCATTGACCATCTGCACGGTGAGGCTGGCCAGGGTCATGGCGTCACGGGCGCTCGCTTGAAAGGAGGATCACCACACGCCAACTCAATCGGCCGGGCGCAGTTTCCTGACTTCGGCATCGGGCAATTGCAGGCTGGCGCCATCGACATAGCTGAAGCTGGTCATGATGCCCTTGCCGTCCTTGATGCCGGTACGACCGACGAAGGCGCCCAGAGTGGACTGGTGATCCTGCGCACGGTAGACGATGCTGGCCACCGGGGTCTCGACCTGCAGGCCGGAGAAGGCGGCGGCCAACTTGTCGGCATCGGTACTGCCGGCCTTCCTGATGCCGGCCGCGATCGACATCAGGGCACTGTAGCCGACCAGCGAACCGTTGCGGGGGTAGTCATTGAATTTCTTGCGGTAGGCATCGACGAACTTCTTGTGCTCGGGCGTATTGATCGCATACCAGGGATAGCCGGTGACGATCCAGTTCTGCGGGGCTTCGTTCTTCAGCGGATCCAGGTATTCCGGCTCGCCGGTCAACAGCGAGACCACTTCCACATGGTCGAACAGGCCACGGGTATTGCCTTCCCGCACGAACTTGCCAAGGTCGGCCGCGAACAGTGCGTTGAAGATGGCATCGGGCTTGGCGTCGGCCAGGGCCTGGGTCACCGCACCGGCATCGATCTTGCCCAACGGCGGCGCCTGCTCGACCACGAACTCCACATCGGGCTGGGCCTGCTTCATGAGGGTCTTGAAGCTGGCCACGGCCGACTGGCCGTATTCATAGTTGGGGTAGACGATGGCCCAGCGCTTCTTTTTCAGCTTGACCGCTTCCTTGACCACCGAGGCCACCAGCATGTAGGTGGAGGGGCGCAGGCGATAGGTGTACTTGTTGCCGTTCTGCCAGACGATCTTGTCGGTCAGGGGCTCAGCGGCGAGGAAGAACACCTTGTGCTGGCGGGCGTAATCGGTCAGCGCCAGGCCGGTGTTGGAGAGGAAGCCGCCAAACAGCAAGGCCACCCGTTCGCGGGCCATCAATTCCTCTGCCACGCGCACGGAGTCACCGGGGTTGCCGTTGTCGTCGCGGGCAATCACTTCCAGTTTCTTGCCCAGCACGCCACCGGCGGCATTGACTTCATCAAGCGCCATTTCCCAGCCACGGCGATACGGCTCCAGGAAGGCCGGTTGCGCCTTGTAGCTATTGATCTCGCCGATCTTGATGGTCTCCTGGGCGCTGGCGGTGCCGCTGGCCAGGGACAGGACGGCGGCACTGGCCGCCCACAGGATGCTGCGCCGGAAGTCGAACTGGAAGTTGAACTGTTTCACGTCATTCCCTTTTGATGAGATGGCCTTGCCTGATCTGCGGGCGTCATTGCGCGCGTCATGATAACCGTTGGCGCCCTGCCCTGGCGCTGCCCGAGCGCTTGCATGCTTGATGCTTACTTGACCCGCTGCTTTTCCAGTTTGCGCGCCAGGGTGCGGCGGTGCATGCCGAGTCGGCGGGCGGTTTCGGAGATGTTGAAATCGGTCTCGACCAGCACTTCGTGGATGCGCTCCCATTCCAGGGTCTTGATGGAGGTGGCGCGGGCCGGCAATTCGACCTCGGAGGCGCCGGCCACGTGGCCGAAGGCGGCTTCGATGTCGTCGGTATTGGAGGGCTTGGCGAGGTACTGGCAGGCGCCCAGCTTGATGGCTTCCACCGCCGTGGTGATGCTGGCAAATCCGGTGAGCACCACGATCAGCATGGCCTCGTCGTGAGCATGCAGCATCTGCACGCAGGCCAGGCCGGAGGCGTTGCCACCGAGCTTCAGGTCGACCACGGCATAGCCGGGCTGGTGTTGCCTGAGGTGGGCCGCCGCTTCTTCCTGGCTGGCGGCAAGCAATACGGTGTAGCCACGGCGTTCGAAGGAGCGCCCCAAGGTGCGTGCGAAGGCGGCATCGTCCTCAATGATCAGGAGCAGGCGATCAGCCGGCATGTACATTCCCTATTTCTTCTATCTGCTTTCCCAGGGCGCTATTGTATGTCGAGACGGCACCAGGCATGGCAGCGAGCAAAAGAAAAAGGAATGATGGCAGTCAAATGCGCTTCAGGCGCGGCTTGCGTCACATCAAGCGCCGGTCGGAAAATCCGGTGCGACGCTGCCCGGTGCGGCCTCGGACGGGCTTTCCAGGCTGATGGCCGATAGCGGCAACTCCAGCGTGACACAGGCGCCGCCACCGCTGCGATGGCGGGCCCAGACCCGCCCACCCAGCTTGCGCGCGACGTTGACCACGAAGAACAGGCCCAGTCCACGACCGGGCTTGCCCTTGGTGGACTGGTAGGGCTTGCCGATCTGGTTGATCATCCAGTCCGGGAAGCCCGGCCCCTGGTCGGTCACTTCCATCAGCAACAGATCGCCCTCGCGCCTGACCTCCAGCGCCAGCCAGTGTGGCGAGACCTCGAAGGCATTGTCCAGCACATTGCCCAGCATCTGCTTGATGGCCGAGTCAAAGGCCACCGGCACGTCCTGATCAATCAGGTTGCGATACTGGAAGACTTCCACCGGGCGGGTCTTGCGCCAGTCCTCGGCTACGCTGTCGAGGAAGGTGTTGAGGGTGGTCTTGATGGAAGATTCGCCACGGGCCTGGCCGGCCGAGAGCAGCACGCCGCTGACGATGGACTTGCAGCGCTGCAGCTGGGCTTCCATCTCGGCGATGTCGTCCAGCATGTCCTGGCGCTGGCTGATGTCGGGCATGCGCTTCCAGTCGCCGAGGATGACCGAGACGGTCGCCAGCGGCGTTCCCAGTTCATGGGCCGCGCCGGAGGCCAGCAAGCCCATGCGCACAATGTGATCTTCCTCGGCGGCGCGCTGGCGCAGGTCGGCCAGCAAGGCGTCGCCGGCACGCAGGTTGCTGCTGATACGGGTGATGAAAAACACCATCAAGCCAGCGTTGAGCAGAAAGCAGATCAGGGTGCCTTCCACATACAGGCTCAGCAGGCCGGCATTGTGATCCGGCGGCAAGGCCAGCGGTTCGGAAAACAACGCCAGCCCGGCCAGGCAGACCATGGTGACGCCGACGATGGCCCAGCTCGACCAGGGCTTCAACAGCACGGCCGAGAGGATGATCTGCATCAGGTAGAGGAAGGCGAAGGGATTGGTGATGCCGCCGCTCAGATAGAGCTGGAAGGTCAGCACCGCCACGTCCACCAGCAAGGCCAGGAACAGTTCGGCATTGGTGGCGATGCGTCGCTCGTGCCAGCGCAGGTGGCTGGCGATGTTGAAGGCGATCAGGCAGGACAGCACCTCCAGCATATGCGGCAGCGGCAGGTGCAGGTCGAACACCAGCACCACGAAGGCAATGGTGGACACCTGCCCCAATACCGCCAGCCAGCGCAGCTGGATCAACAGCAGCATGTTCTGGTGGGCGGCCGGGTTCTGCTCCCCCTGGCGCAGGCGCTGCCAGCGCTCCCGCAGCGTCTTGCGCTTGGCGACGGTATCGGCGGCAGTCATGCGCCTCAGTCCTGGACGCGGGCGGCCTGGATGCGCTGCCGCCAACGGCGCTCATCACGGATCAGCCAGTAGCCGGCACCCAGCGACATCAGGGCCAGGGCATACCAGGTCAGGGCATAGACCAGATGGCTGTTGTGGAAGGCAATCACGGTCAGGCCACCGACCGGTTTCTGCGCATCCGGTGCTACAGCGGCATTGGCTTCGGCCGAAGGCTTGTCGGCATCGACGAAGTACGGCGCCGCATCCGACAGGCCACGCGCTTGCGCGATGGCCTTGACGTCGCGCGAGTACCAGCGGTTCTGGGCAGCGTCATTGCTGCGCAGGAAGCCACCGCCCTGCTCGCTCATGCGCAGCAGACCGACGACTTGCGTGGTCTGACCGACCGGCGCATCGGCCAGTGCCATGGCGTCCAGCTTGAGCGGCGAGACGTTGACGAAGCCGCGATTGACCAACACCAGCGTGCCGTCGACCAGTTGCAACGGCGTCACGAGCCAGGCGCCGCTACCCAGGTCGGTGCTGGCCTGCACGGCCACGGTCTTGCTGTACAAGTAGCGGCCAGCCAGACTCACGCGGCGATACTCGTCACGTTCTGCCGAGACCTGTGGCCATTCCTGGGGCCCAGGGGCGGCCACCGGTGCGGCGTGCACGCGGGCATCGACCTTGGCGATCAGATCCAGCTTCCATTGCAGGCGATAGACCTGCCAGCTTCCCAGCGCAGCGAAGACCAGAAAGAAAAATCCCGCCAAGAGGGTCAGCAACAGCAGGCTGGCCTTTGTGCGGGATACCGGAGCGGCTTGCGCCGCTCCGCTTTCTTTGCCCTGCTTCACGCCATGATTCGGCGTCGGGCTCATTTCGATTGGGCTGCGCCGTGTTGCATACCCTGCATGCCCTGCATCGATTGCGGGACAGTTTCGGTCGGCATGTTTTCCGGCGACATGGTCGGCATCATGTTGTGGTTCAGGTGATACATGACCCACAGCGAACCGGACAGAGTGATGACCACGATGACGATGGTGAAGATCATCGCCAGCATGTTCCAGCCACCTTCGGACTTGCCGTTCATGTGCAGGAAGTACTTGATATGCACCACGATCTGCACGGCGGCGAAGGCCAGCAGCACGATGCCCAGCGTGGCCGAACTGGAGATGGACTTGTTCATCACCATCCAGAACGGAATCGCGGTCAGGATCACGGCCAGCACGAAGCCGGTAACGTAATCCTTCATCGTGCCATGCGCGGCGTGGTCGCCATGACCATGACCGTGGCCATGGTCATCGTGGTGGCCCATCGGACGGGCCGGGTGTTCTTGGTGGCCGCGGCTCATGGCAGGACTCCCATCAGATAGACAAAGGTGAAGACACCGATCCAGACCACGTCCAGGAAGTGCCAGAACATCGACAGGCACATCAGGCGACGGCCGTTGGCTTCGGTCAGACCATGCTTGTTGATCTGGAACAGCAGCACGATCAACCAGATGATGCCGAAGGTGACGTGCAGACCGTGGGTACCGACCAGGGCGAAGAACGAGGTCAGGAAACCGCTGCGGGTCGGGCCGGCGCCTTCGTGGATCAGGTGCAGGAACTCATACAGTTCGAAGTAGATGAAGCCGGCACCCAGCAGACCGGTGATGATCAGCCAGATGATGGTGTTCTGCTGCTTCTTGGCCTGCATGGCCAGCATGGCGAAGCCGTAGGTGATCGACGACAGCAGCAGCAGCGCGGTGTTCAGCGCCACCAGCGGCAGGTCGAACAGCTCGGCGCCGGTCGGGCCGCCGGCGTAGTTGCGGCCGAGCACGGCATAGCACGCAAACAGGCAGGCGAAGATCAGGCAATCGCTCATCAGGTAGATCCAGAAGCCCAGCAGGGTGCCGTTCTCTGGATGGTGATGGCGGACGAAATAGCGCGAGCTAGGCGTCGCGTCGGCCGTGTGGTTGATTGCTTCAGACATGGCTATTCAACAGACGTGTGCGCTCTGCTTCGACACGGACGACTTCGTCGGCCGGGATGTAGTAGTCGCGGTTGTAATTAAAGGTATGGATGATGGTGGCGGCAACCAGTGCTACGAAGATTGCCACGGCCGGCAGCCACATGTGCCAGATCAGGGTGAAGCCCAGCACTGCCGACAGCGCAGCGATGATGAAGCCGGCACCGGTGTTCTTGGGCATGTGGATTTCCACGAAGTCACCCAGCGGACGCTGATACTTGTTCTTCTTCATGTCAGCCCAGGCGTCGTTGTCATGCACGACCGGGGTGAAGGCGAAGTTGTAGGCAGGCGGCGGCGAGGAGGTCGACCATTCCAGGGTACGGGCATCCCAAGGGTCGCCGGTGACGTCGGCCAGCTTCTTGCGGTCGCGAATCGAAACGGCGATCTGCATGATGAAGGAACCGATGCCCAGGGCGATCAGGCCGGCACCCAGTGCAGCGACCACGAACCAGATCTGCAGCGACGGGTCGTCGAAGTGGCTCATGCGACGGGTCACGCCCATCAGGCCCAGCACGTACAGCGGCATGAAGGCCAGGTAGAAGCCCACGAACCAGAACCAGAACGAGCACTTGCCCCAGAACTGGTTCAGCTTGAAGCCGAAGGCCTTCGGGAACCAGAAGTTGATGCCGGCGAACATGCCGAACACCACGCCGCCGATGATGACGTTGTGGAAGTGAGCGATCAGGAACAGCGAGTTGTGCAGCACGAAGTCAGCCGGGGGAACGGCCAGCAGCACGCCGGTCATGCCACCGATGACGAAGGTGATCATGAAGCCGATGGTCCACAGCATCGGCACTTCGAAGCGGATGCGACCACGGTACATCGTGAAGAGCCAGTTGAAGATCTTGGCACCGGTCGGGATCGAGATGATCATCGTGGTGATGCCGAAGAACGAGTTCACGCTGGCGCCCGAACCCATGGTGAAGAAGTGGTGCAGCCACACCAGGTAGGACAGGATGGTGATCACCACGGTCGCATAGACCATGGAGGTGTAGCCGAACAGACGCTTGCCGCTGAAGGTCGAGACGATTTCAGAGAACACGCCGAAGGCCGGCAGCACCAGGATGTAGACCTCGGGGTGGCCCCAGATCCAGATCAGGTTCACGTACATCATGGCGTTGCCGCCCATGTCGTTGGTGAAGAAGTTGGTGCCGAAGACGCGGTCCAGCGACAGCATGGCCAGCACGGCAGTCAGCACCGGGAAGGCAGCCACGATCAAGACGTTGGTGCAGAGCGAGGTCCAGGTGAAGACCGGCATCTTCATCATGTTCATGCCCGGGGCGCGCATCTTGACGATGGTCACCACCAGGTTGATGCCGGAGAGTAGCGTCCCTACCCCGGCCACCTGCAAGGCCCAGATGTAGTAGTCCACCCCCACGTCAGGGCTGTACAGGATGCCCGACAGCGGCGGATAGGCCAGCCAGCCGGTGCGGGCGAATTCGCCCACGAACAGCGAGGCCATCACCAGCAGCGCGCCGAAGGTGGTCATCCAGAAGCTGAAGTTGTTCAGGAACGGGAAGGCCACGTCGCGCGCACCGATCTGCAGCGGCACGACGTAGTTCATCAGACCGGTCACCAGGGGCATGGCCACGAAGAAGATCATGATCACGCCGTGGGCGGTGAACACCTGGTCATAGTGGTGCGGCGGCAGGAAGCCGGCGTTGTCACCGAAGGCGATGGCCTGCTGTGCGCGCATCATCACCGCATCGGCAAAGCCACGCAGCAGCATGACAATGGCCAGCACGATGTACATGATGCCGATGCGCTTGTGGTCGATACTGGTGAACCAGTCGCGCCACAGCATGCCCCACAGACGATATTTGGTCAGCAGGCCCAGCACCACCAGGCCGCCCAGCGCCACCATGGCGAAAGTAGCGATCAGGATCGGCTCGTGGTATGGAATCGCTTCCAGACTGAGGCGACCGAAGATCAGCTTTATCAGGTCAAAATTGTCAGACATCTTTACTTCCCGGGGAAAAAGGAAATTGGGGCGCAGCGGTGTTCTGCTGCGCTAATACGGCTACCAGGCAAGGAAATCATTCAGCCTTTTGCTGGCCCGGTTTCACGTTCAGGTCGGTGGCCATCATCTGGTCCATGCAAACCGTGTTGGCAGCCACGCAGCGGTTCACGATGGCGTGGAACAGGTTCGGTTCGACGCTGCCGATGAGGCGGGCCGGGTCGCGTTCGCTGGGCTGTTCCAGCTTCAGGTACTCGGCACGGTCCAGCTTGCCGGAATCGGCCTTGGCCTTCTGCACCCAGGCATCAAAGCCGGCCTGGTCCAGGCCATGGAACTTGAAGCGCATGTGCGAGAAGCCGGCACCGCTGTAGTTGGCCGAGAAACCATCATATTCGCCAGCCTTGTTGATGACGGCGTGCAGCTTGGTCTCCATGCTCGGCATGGCGTAGATCTGGCCGGCCAGTGCGGGGATGTAGAAGGAATTCATCACATTGGACGCGGTAATCTTGAACTGGATGGGAACATCCACCGGCGCGGCCAACTCATTGACAGTAGCGATACCTTGTTCCGGATAGATGAACAGCCACTTCCAGTCCAGCGCCACCACTTCCACCACCAGCGGCTTGACCTGCGGTGCCAGTGGACGCTCGGCGTCGATGCGCGAGAGCGGACGGTACGGGTCCAGGGTGTGGGTGGTGATCCAGGTCAACAGGCCCAGGGCGATGATGATCAGCAGGGGCGCGCCCCAGATGACCAGCTCCAGACGGGTCGAGTGATCCCATTCCGGCTCGTAGGGAGCAGAAGTATTGCCCTTGCGATAACGCCATGCGAACAGCAGCGTCAGGATGATCACCGGAACGATGATGAGCAGCATCAAGGCGGTCGAGATGACGATCAGGCGCGCTTGCTGGTTAGCGATGTCGCCGGAAGGATTCATCACGACGGTGTTGCACCCAGCCAACAAAAGCGCAGGAAGCAGGAGCAATCCGCGACGAAGGATTTGAGAAACCATGAAGGAAAATTCCAGTCGTATGTATCAGAGCGTGGTAATGTAACGCCAATAAAGTGTGTTGGCGATTGGACGTTTTGTCCCACCCTGTTGGCTGCCACCTGCCAGGTTGGGATATTAGAACTCATTTCATAGCTAGGCACGAGTGCGAGCGAGTCCCGTTTGGGATGAAGTGCAAGGCGCGAATTTAGGTCGAGACTGGACGTCTTGACCTAAATTCGTAACGCAGCAATTCGCCCAAACGGGCCGCTCCCTGCGGGTTCTGCCCAGCTATGAAATGAGTTCTAGTAGTACGTACTGCGACTAAACCTCTAACAGTGGGAGACAAAGCCATGGCAAGCACCAGCATCCACAACAGTCAAGGTTCGGGTGAATTCAGACCGCAATCGGACCAACCCTCCACTTCCCACGACCACGGCAAGATCGAACCCGGTGAAATCGCCGTCGGCGTGGTCATCGGACGAGCGTCCGAATACTTCGATTTCTTTGTCTATGCGCTGGCTTCGGTGCTGGTGTTCCCGACCCTGTTCTTCCCCAACGATCCGAAACTGGAAGGCACGCTCTACTCCTTCGTGATCTTCTCCTTCGCCTTCCTGGCCCGCCCCATCGGGACCACGATCTTCATGGCGATTCAAAAGCACTACGGCCGAGAGGTGAAACTGACGCTGGCGTTGTTCATGCTCGGCTTTTCGACTGCGGGCATTGCCTTGTTACCAACTTTTGATCACATTGGCGTCTGGGCGATCATCTTGCTCTCGCTTTTACGAGTTGGTCAAGGCCTGGCGTTAGGTGGTGCGTGGGATGGCCTGCCTTCGTTGCTGGCGATGAACGCTCCGGAGCACAAGCGTGGCTGGTACGCCGCACTGGGCCAGTTGGGTGCGCCGCTGGGCTTCGTGGTGGCGGCCAGCCTGTTTGCCTACATGCTGTCCAGCCTGACCACGGCCGATTTCCTTGAATGGGGCTGGCGTTATCCGTTCTACGTCGCCTTTGCCATCAACGTGGTGGCCCTGTTCTCGCGCCTGCGCCTGGTCTCGACGCCAGAATACGCCAAGCTGCTTGATGAACGCGAGCTGGAACCGGCCGGCGTAGTCGAGCTGGCCACCACCCAGGGCCGCAACATCATCATCGGCGCCCTGGCCGCGCTGGCCAGCTATGCCCTGTTCCACCTGGTGACGGTGTTCCCGCTGTCATGGATCAAGCTGTACTCGCTGCGTGAAGCCGCAGACTTCCTGGTCATCCAGATCTGGGGCGGCCTCATCATGGCGGTGGGCATCGTGGTCTCCGGTCTGGTCGCGGACCGCTTCGGCCGCCGCAACACGCTGGGCTCCATGGCCCTGCTGATCGCCATCCTCTCTGCCTTCGTCCCGACCCTGATGAATGGCGGCGAATCGGGCCAGAACACCTTCATCCTGATCGGCTTCGCCCTGCTGGGCTTGTCCTACGGCCAGGCTGCCGGCGCCGTGACAGCCAACTTCAAGGCCCGCTATCGCTACACCGGCGCGGCCCTGACCTCGGACCTCGCCTGGCTGGTCGGCGCAGGTTTCGCACCGCTGGTGGCGCTGGGATTGTCGGCCCACTTTGGCATGGCCTACGTGAGCTTCTACCTGCTCTCCGGCGCCGTGGGTTCGCTGGCTGCGCTGAGCCTGAACCGCGCACTCGAGGCAAGGGACGACTGAGGCTGAAGGCAAGGTCGCTCCTGCGGCCAGCCCAAAGAAAAACCCGGAAGCAGCTTCCGGGTTTTTTTATGGGCTGCGCCCGAGGGCGCATAGCGGTGCGCTAGGCCGCCTGCTCCTGCATCTGCACCGCAGCCATGCCTGCCTTACGCTTCCCATTGACGACCTCATGAACGAAGCGCAACTTTTCCAGCACCGGTGTCGTCAAGGTGAAGGGATAGGAATCCGGCATCCCGATGCTTCGGTTCAGGCTGTTGAGCACATAGGTCAACGCAAACCACTCCCGCGCCAGCTCGTCGAATGAGCCCGCTGCCACCGGTGGCGCCTTGATGACCAGTTTCTGCTCGCCCTCATGACGCGGCCGCAGCTGCACGCCGCAGGCATAGGCCGTCTCCAGGGTATCGAACATATGCAGGTAGTGCGCCCAGGTCTCGGCCCAGTCTTCCCAGGGATGGCTGCTGGCATAGGCGCTGACGAAATATTGATCCCAGTCCGCGCGCGGCCCATTGTCGTAATGCGTTTTCAAGGCCTGGCCGTAGTCCTGCCGCTCATCGCCGAACAATTCCCGGAACGGCGCCAGCCACTCGGTCGGCGCGACCAGCCGGTCGAAATAATAGTGCCCACTCTCGTGCCGGAAATGCCCCAGCAGCGTACGGTAGGGCTCGGCCATCTGTTCCCGCGCCTGCTCCCGATAGGCGGGATCGGCCTCGGCAATGTTGATGGTGATGACGCCATCGGCATGCCCTGTCAGTACCCGTTCACCATGCGGCAAGTCCTGCATGAACTCAAAGGCCAACCCGGCCTCTTCATCCTCCCTCTTCGGCACCGGCTGCAACTGCAAGGTCCAGAGCGAATGCAGGAGGCGCCGCTTGGCCGTTTCCAGCCGGCTCCAGAGCACGCGGTTGTTGCCCTCCTCCAGATTGGGAATCACCCGCGTCAGGCGGCATGAGGCGCACAGCTCATGGGGCTCGCGCTCGTCCAGCATCCAGTTGCAGATATTTTCATGCCAGTAGTTCAGGCACTGCTTGAAAACCCGTCCTTCGTTCTCCGGCCTGACACTGCGCCAACGGCCGGGGCCAGGTTCAGCCATTGCCTCGGGCGCCACTCCACCATCCACCGATGGCGCCGGCTCCACCGGCGAAAAGCTGGCAATGGCCTGCAATTGTGGCTGATAACCCAGCATCCAGCCGCAATTCCCGCAGACCGTGTTCTCAAAAAAGACCTGCATTCCACAATTGTCGCAATGAAAGGTTTTCACCGGTGCTCCCCTGTTATTGGTCATGGCCACGACCGCACTGGTCGCGGTGGTCAGCCGTTTGAAGGGCAATTCGCCGATACGTTCCTGCAGTTTAGGTGTTTGCCAGGTGCAGTATTCTTCAGCGATGCTATCCACCTTTTCACCATTTGCACGCACACCGGAGCCCCCGTCATGCTTTACCTGCTCAGCTATGAATTCGTCGGCGACTACCTGGAACGCCGTACCGCCCTGCGCCCCGCCCACCTGGAGCTATGCCGGCAAGCCGTAGCCCGCGGCGAAATGCTGGCCGGAGGCGCCGTCGGCAATCCCCCGTCCAGCGGCCTGTTGCTGTTCCAGGGTGCAGCCGGACATGCCGAAAAATTCGCCGCCGCCGATCCCTATGTCACCCAGGGCCTGGTCACGCGCTGGCAGGTGCAACCGTGGACGGTGGTGGTCGGCATCCCGGAACTGGTGCCGAACCCGCTATAAGGCGCCGGCCGCGCCATGCGCCAGTCAGGCCGTACCCAGGCCACCCTGGCTGTCGGCAGCAATCACCACTTCGCCATCCTCCTTGGTGAAGGGGCTCAATTGCGGCTTGTCCAGTATTTCCAATACCCGCTCAGACGGCCGGCACAGGCGAGTCCCCTTGGCACCGACTACGAAAGGGCGATTGATCAGGATGGGATGCTCCAGCATGGCCTCCAGCAACAGCGCATCGCTCAGGGCCGGATCATCCAGCCCCAGCTCCAGATAGGGCGTACCTTTCTGCCGAATGGCCCCGCGTACAGTCAGACCGGCGTCATGGATCAGCCGCTTAAGTGGCTCCCGCTCCGGCGGCTGCAGCAGATACTCGATGATCGTGGGCTCCTCCCCGGTGTTGCGAATCATCGCCAGTGTGTTGCGCGACGTGCCGCAGGCAGGGTTGTGATAGATGATGGTCATGATGTTTCTCTCCGAAATAACAAAATCTGGTTCACCGCCAATCCGGCTCACTGCAGCCGCAGCGCCAGCGCCGCCAGTGTCACAAACAGCACGGGCAGCGTCAGCAGAGCACCTACCCGGAAGTAATAGCCCCAGGAGATGACCACGCCCTTGCGCTCCAGGACGTGCAGCCACAACAGCGTCGCAAGACTGCCGATCGGCGTGATCTTGGGGCCCAGGTCACAGCCGATGACGTTGGCATAGACCATCGCTTCGCGCACCGTGCCCTGCGCCACGGAAGCATCGATCGATAGCGCGCCCACCAGCACGGTAGGCATATTGTTCATGACCGAAGACAGCAGCGCGCTCAGTAGCCCGGTACCCAACGCCGCCATCCATACCCCTTGCCCGGCCATGGCGTCCAGCAGTTGCGTCAATTGCCCCGTGAGACCCGCATTGCGCAGGCCGTATACCACCAGATACATCCCCAGCGAAAAGAAAACGATCTGCCACGGCGCTTCCCTGAGCACCTCTCCGACGGCGATGACCCGACCCCGGGCCGCCACCAGCAAGAGGATCAGCGCCCCCACCGCAGCCACTGCGCTGACCGGCACCCCCAGCCGTTCCAGCCAGAAGAAGCCCGCCAGCAGCAGGCCCAGCACCCACCAACCGGCAACGAAGGTAGCCCGATCGCGTAGCGCCTGGCTGGGCAGCAGCAACTGCTGCACGGGGTATCGCGCCGGTATATCGCGCCGGAAGAAGACATACAGCACCAGCAGGGAAGCCGCCACCGCCGCCAGATTGACCGGTACCATCACGCTGGCATAGCGTGCAAATCCCAGCCGGAAATAGTCCGCCGACACGATGTTGACCAAATTGGACACCACCAGCGGCAGACTGGCCGTATCTGCGATGAAACCCGCCGCCATCACGAATGCCAGCGTCGCAGCGGGCGTAACGCGCAATGCCTGCAGCATGGCAATCACAATGGGCGTGAGGATGAGTGCCGCGCCATCGTTGGCAAAGACGGCCGAGACCACCGCCCCGAAGAGGACCAGCAGCACGAACAAGCGCCCGCCACGTCCCCCGCCCCAGCGCGCCACATGCAGGGCCGCCCATGCAAAGCTGCCCGCCCGGTCCAGCAAAAGACTGATGACGATGATGGCAATGAAGGTCGCGGTCGCGTTCCAGACGATGTGCCACACCACCGGGATATCCCCCGGATGAATGACGCCAGCCAGTAGGGCCACCAGCGCCCCGGCGCAAGCGCTCCAGCCTATCCCCAGCCCTCGGGGTTGCCAGATCACCAGTGCCAATGTCGCGAGAAAGATGAGCAAGGCCGCCATCAGTCCGCTCCATCGGAAGCGGACGAAGCCGGAACACAGGCGCTGGCGGGGCCGCATGATTCACCGCCACAGCAGTTTTCCGTCAGGAATGCCAGCAGCTCGTTCATCGCGCCGAAATTGGCGCTATAGAACACAAATCGCCCGTCCTGGCGGGCATCGATCAACCCCGCGTGACTGAGCTCCTTCAGGTGGAACGATAGCGAGGAAGGCGCAATACCCAACGCCTCCGAAATCTTGCTCGCTGCACAGCTCTGCGGACCGGTCTGCACCAGATGACGAAAGATCGCCAAGCGGGAATCCTGCGCCAGCGCCGCCATGGCCGCGACCACTTGTTTGGCTTCCATGAAGAATCCTTCATAATTCAATATTTCAATTATTGTTGAAATATTGAATTGATGCAAGCATTGCGGACATTCCGTTGTCGCCATAGACCAAACTTGCTACTATGCAGGTCAAGGAGATGGCATTCCTCCTCAAACCGCCACCAACTTCATGTTGGGGGCTGATGATGCCTACAGTGACCTGGCGACCCAGGGCTGTAGGCGCGCGTCTTCATCTTTCATGCGCTTCCTGTGCTCCGTGTTTCCAGGCTGGTTCACTATAATCCTGGCAACATGAAACATTACAAATATCCCGAACAGCTCTACCTGCTGCCCTATATCGCCAAATGGTGCGCGATCGGCTGCCTGATCGCCGTACTGGCAGGCTCGGCCTCCGCCTTCTTCCTGTTTGCGCTGGAGTACGCCACGCAATGGCGCCAGGGCCATCCCTGGATCATCTGGCTGCTGCCGCTCGGTGGTTTTATCGTCGGCTGGCTCTATCTGCACACCGGCAAGCCGGTCGAAGCCGGCAACAACCTGCTCATCGATGAAATCCACGACCCCAAGAAGGTGATCCCCCTGCGCATGGCGCCACTGGTGCTGTTCGGCACCGTGATGTCGCACCTCTTCGGCGCCTCCGTCGGACGCGAAGGGACCGCCGTGCAGATGGGCGGCGCGCTGGCCGACCAGCTCACCCACCTGCTGCGCCTGCGCACCGAAGATCGCCGTATCCTGCTCATGGCCGGCATCAGCGCCGGCTTCGCTTCCGTCTTCGGCACCCCGATGGCCGGCGCCATCTTCGGGCTGGAAGTGCTGGCCATCGGCCGCATGCGTTATGACGCCATCCTGCCCTGCTTCATCGCCGCCATCGCCGCCGACCAGGTCGGGCTGGCCTGGGGCGTGCATCACACCCACTACCTCATGAGCGGCAGCGCCCCCGTCGCCTTGTGGAGCGTGGCCGCCGTGATCGCCGCTGGCGTGGTGTTCGGCCTGATCGGGATGATCTTTGCCAACAGCACGCATCGCTTGTCGGCCTTCATGAAAAGCCGTATTGCCTATGCACCGCTGCGCCCCTTCATCGGTGGGTTGGTCGTGGCGGTCGGGGTGTGGGCCATCGGCACCGATCGTTACATCGGCCTGGGCATTCCGGTCATCGTGGAAGCCTTCCAGCAGCCACTGGCGCCCTGGGATTTCCTGGGCAAGATGGTCTTTACCGTCACCTCGCTGGGAACCGGCTTCAAGGGTGGCGAGGTCACGCCGCTGTTCTACATCGGCGCGACACTCGGCAATGCCCTGGCACCGCTGCTGCACCTGCCCTTCTCGATGCTGGCCGGCATCGGCTTCGTGGCCGTCTTCGCGGGTGCCGCCAATACGCCGATTGCCTCCACCGTCATGGCCATTGAATTGTTCGGCCCGGAAATCGGCCCATTTGCTGCGCTGGCCTGTGTGGTCGCTTACCTGTTTTCCGGCCATACCGGCATCTACCACGCGCAACGGGTGGGCTGGGCCAAGCATGGTTTGCTGCCCAAGGGATTGAAAATCGGTGAAGTCAGCGCCTACAAGGCGAAGAAATCGGCTGATCCGAGCGGAAACGACGGCTGATCAGCGAGACCGCAGCACAAGTATGGGTGAGGGGGCAACGGAGTGCTGCCCCCTTTGATGTAGCGTTACAGCGGCTTCACCGTATTGGCCACGTCGATATCTTCTTCGGCGACCCTGGCCAGCATTTTGCTGGCAGTGATCGCCAGTCGCAGCAGAGTCCCCCTGTCCACTTCGGACAATAGCGGACGCTCATCGACTGCCTCGATTTCGCTGAATTCGATCAGGGACAGCAGCGTGGCAAGACCTGTGCCGACATCCTGAGCATATTCTGCAAGAACCTTCTTGCGGGACGGTGGAACTTCGGCTTTGTGCCAGGAAAATGGCTGGAATGAGGGGGGATGCGATAACGCGGGCGATTGAGGATCAAACATATTGCCTCCTGGGGTGACGGGTATCACCCGCCGCTCCATCGCCAAATGGAGGTGGCGGGCACAAGACAAGGTTGGCGAACCGGCACACCCGCGCCGCCGGCATACCCGAAGGTATCCCTGCCAAGGCCCGCCATGGTCAGGACGTGCTAAGGCATCGGACGCAAAAAAGCCGCCAAAAAGAAGCGGACGTCCGCGCAAGGTGTATTCGAGTCGCCAAACTCGATCCCATATTTTTTTGATGGGATGAGGGAGACTAGCAAGCAGAAGAAGGAGACGTCAAGGCACAGCTGCAACTGCGGATTAGAAGTGCAATTGCTCCTTCGTGATACCCAAGGCCGCCGCAATCCTTGAAATCGTAGATGTTCTCGGCCTCAGGCTCTTCTCATATTTTGCATAGACCGTTTGGCTAATCCCGAGGCGTTGCGCGACGACCGCCTGTGTCAGTCCCAGATGCTCGCGCCATGCCTGTATCGGCGTCAAGCCGTCCATGGTCGCACCCACTACTTCATTGGGAATCCGATTACCCTGCCCGCCGTAACGTGGAGTCCGGATCATTTGAGTGTTGTTAGCGGCCTTCATCTCGCCTCGTCATGTTCTGGAGAGTTGTCTCATCAAGGCCAAATATAGCCGCGCTGCGACTTCTGGGCAGATAAAGCTAACTTCAGGAAGAAATTCTCGTCACTTCCACTGCAGAGCAATTGAACATCCCGCCCGGTGAAACACCTTCCGGTTAAAAACATTCACCAGCAATCCCACGCGGAACGCAGGATAATTCACCACACCAGCCGCCTACGAACCGGCGATCCGACGGCCCACCAAAGCCGCACCCTGACACCTTACCCAGGAGACCGCATGCCCACCCCGCAAGCCTTCGCCCGTACCGTCCGCCATCCCGGCCCGCCTGAACCCGAACGCATCGTCAGCCTGGAAGGCCAGGCCATGCAGCTTGATTTCACCCTGGAAGCAGGTCTGAGCCTGCGCGACGCGATCAGCATCCCGCTCTCCCGCGCCGGGCTCGATGGCGGTACCGTGCGCTTTTCCAATCTGAAGATCGCCGCGCTGCATTTCCTCATGCCCGCGCTGGCGGTGGACGACCAGCATGCCGCCTTCTACAGCGCGCCACATGCGATGGAAGAAGGCACCGTCATCGAATACGCCTGTGCCACCTATGGGCGCAAGGACGGCGAGCCCTTCGTGCATTGCCACGCCATCTGGCGCGGTCGCGACGGCCAGCGCCAGGGCGGCCACCTGATGATGGAAAAGACCATCGTCGGCCAAGCCGCACCGGCCCAGGCCTGGGGTTTGCACGACGCCACCATGGCCACGCGCTACGATCCGGAAACCAATTTCACCCTCTTCTACCCCACCCGCCTATCGGACCAGGCCGTCGTCGCCACCGGCAAGCGCGTGGTGCTGGCCCGCATCCGGCCCGACCAGGATCTGACCCTGGCCGTCGAGCAGGCCTGCGCCGCCCACGACATGCGCAACGCCATCGTGCGCGGTAGCGTGGGGAGCATCATCGGCGCCGAGTTCGAGGACGGCCGCGTGCTGGATGACCGTGCCACGGAAATCCTGATCCGTGCCGGGGAAGTCCGGGACGGCATCGGCCGCCTGGATATCGGCCTCGTCAATCCGCAAGGCCAGGTCTGCGAAGGGGTGCTGGCGCGGGGCTGCAATCCGGTGCTGATCTGCTTTGAGCTGGTGCTGGAAGAGCGGTGAAGCTACACGAGCAGTGAAGGCAGACGCAGTCGCGCCATCAATCACCGTCCATGGTTATTGGTGTTGTGTCAGCCATTCACGCAAGGCACCGTTCATGCGGCTTTGCCAACCGTCGCCGCCGCGCTTGAAGGCTTCGACGATATCGACATCGAAACGCATTGTGACCTGCACCTTGGAGCCGCTACCTGCCGGCCTGCCGCGTCCCCGTGCAGGCCGCAACGCAGCCAGTTGGGCGGGACTCAATGGCTGTGCATCGGGATCGGACAGCGCCGCAGCGGTAATCTGCGCGTCTTCCGTGGGGGTGGGCAGGATGGTTCCCTGTTTAAGCTTCGGCATATCGATCAATCTCCCTTTTGTTCGCTTTGCGCAGACTGATGATCCTTCTGGCAAACGCGCGTTGCACATAGACCACCACATGAAGTCGCAGACCGATGTAGGCGATCGCGATTTCCCGCTGTTCGCCGTAGTCAATTCTGTCATCAAGCGTGATCAAGGCGCTCTCCCATTCGATAGCCGCGGCTTCTGCGAGCGAAACGCCATGTTTGTGGTTGTTGATGGCGTCTTTATGGGGATCGAACAGGATTTCCATCAATTATTGTAGCTACATATAATCTTCTTCGACAAGCATTATTTGTAGCTATATTTAATCGGAACCGGGTCTAATAAAAACAATTCGGCCTGCATTGCAGGCCGAATTGTCAGTGGTGACTCGCAGGGGACTTCAGCGATGCAGGAACAAACTTATGCCCCCACCAGCTTCTTGAAGGTCGGCAGCACCGCCTCCCCCTTGAAGGGTTTGACGATCCAGCCCTTGATGCCGGCGGCCTTGCCACGCTCCTTCATGATGGGCGAGTTCTCGGTGGTGAGCATGATGATGTTCACGCTGGCATTGCCCAGTTCGCTGCGGATCTTCTCGGCCATGGTCAGGCCGTCCATGTTGGGCATGTTCACGTCGGACACCACCAGCTTGATGGCCGGGTCGCCCTTGAGCTTGTTCAGGCCGTCGCGGCCGTCCACGGCCAGCGCTACGTCCAGGCCGTTCTTCTTGAGGAAGTCGCCGACTTCGGCGCGCACGGTGCTCGAATCGTCCACTACCAGGATTTGTGCCATGTTGAATTCTCTTTCACTAGGGTTGTTTCAATGAGGGGATGAGGGGCGCAATCTTCGTCGTGGGCAGCCAGCTCAGAACAGTTCCAGCTCGCCCGATTCGAACAGTTCCTCCACCGAGGTCTGGTTCTCGCGAAAATCCTCGGGCGACCAGGACAGGTTGAAGATGAAGCGCTGCAGCAGCACCAGCGGCACGCCGTCGTCCCGGCGCAGCACGTACTTGAAGCACAGTTGCGCGTCGTCAGAGCCGAAGGAGATATAGCGATGCTGGTGGTTGATGATGATCGGCACCTGGCTCAACTGCTGGATGGGCTGACTCTGGTTGATGAAGCGGTTCTTGAACCAGCCCCAGATCAGGTTGGTCAGTTCGCCCAGGGCATTGTTGAGATGACGAAAATCATCAGCCGCTTCCGGTGCCAGCGCCTGCAGGGTCTTCTGCTCGGCCTGCAGCATCATGTAGCCACGGCACCAGTTGCTCTCCAGCGGGATCAGGGTGAACACTTCACCGAAGATGATGCGGTCACGTACCAGATAGGGCTGGTCGATCTCCACCTGCATGCCCGGGAACTGGCTCTCCAGCACCATGCGGCTGATTTCAGCGATACCGCGCACCAGGGCATTGGGGTAGCGCTGGCTGAAGATGGAGGCCGCCACGGCCGGCGCCAGGGCGTCGATGTCATCGATGCGGTAGACGGCGCTGAAGAGTTCACTGTCGCGTTCGGCCAGTGGCGCCTCGGCGCTTTCACGGCGGCGGCGCAGGAAGAGGGGCAACTCCGGACGCACCTCGCGGATGCGGCGGGCCAGGCCACGACCGCCCTCGCTCAGACCGGCCAGGCTCTCCGAGAGCATGATGCCGCCCAGGTCGACGTTGCTGCGCAAGACCGCCATGACGTGTTCTTCATGGGCCTTCAGGCCGACCAGCTGATGCCGTTCGCAAAAGGACTTGATGGTGTCGTAGCAGTCGGCGTCACGGTCCAGGACCAGGACCTTGCTGGTGATGGTGTTATCGAGGCTGGCGCGGGCTTGCATGATGGAATGAGTTCCCCGGATCGTTGATGGAGGTCTAGAACAGCTCGAGCTCGCCAGTGGTGTCTGCCTGCTCTTCAGCCGACACGGCAAAGTCCAGCCGGTCATAGGCCGATACGCACAGCGACACATGCAGCCGGGGCGACTCCGCCAGGTCGATGGCGAAGTGGCGCACATGGGCATGCCTGAGTTTTTGCAGGTAGTGCACGCACTGGGTGTCGATGACATTGGGCGTGGACATGCCCAGGTGTGGGAAGAAGCGCCCCAGTTCGCGATTGAAGATGCCACAGCACAGGTTGCCGCACTCTGCCAGCGCGTCCATGAAGGCTTGCTCACCCTCCGCGCCCCCTGCTCCTCCTGCGCCCACCTCAGCCGCGCTAGCACCGGTGAGCCGCGCAAAGTGCTCCTTGGTGGCGGCATCCAGCGTGAAATGGAACATCACCATCAGGCGGAACAGGTAGGAGGAAATGGTGAGCACCACCATCTTCTTTTCCGCCAGATCGTCCACCTCGACGGCGGTGATCACCGCGTCGGCGCCGGACGGGACCAGGCTGCCGCGCAGGGCTTGCTGCAACAGGGTGTCGAAGCCATCGCGTGCGCTGGCACTGATGCGCTCGTCGGCGAGGCTCTGGGCCACGGCCTGCAGCTCGTCCATGTCGTTGGCGCTCATGCCGCCTCGGCCAGGGTTTCCCTGGTCTTCTTGTTGATCAGGTCCAGGCCGATGACGGCACCCATGATCATCTTGCCGCCGGCCTGCAGGTCCTGGAAGGTGGTGGTGGTGATCAGGTCGTTCTGGTACAGGTTGGCGCGGTAGCTCTTGGAGAGTTTCTCGGCCCGTTGCGCCAGGTCGCGCACCTCCTGCGCCACCACGGCGAAGCCGCGCCCGTGCACGCCGGCACGGGCGGCCTCGATGGAGGCGTTCAGGGCCACGATGATGACCTGGTTCACGATCAGGGCGAACTCGTCGTTCATGCGATGCATGTCGCGGTTGTGGGTGATGAGTTCGTTCATGTCGTCGTGCCAGCGCTCGAAGGTCCGCACCAGGCCCAGCAGCTTGCCGATGGTGTCCTGGGAGGCGTCGCAGTTCTGCATCACGCGCGAGAGGCTGTCACTTTGCTGGCTATTGAGGCGGGCCAGCATGGCCTCGCTCTCGTGACGCATCTCGGTCATGTGGCGTTCGGCGGCCAGTTGCCCCTGCTCCAGCTGCTGTTGATGCGTGGCCCACTCCAGTTGTTGCTGCGCCAGCGTCGCCAGCGCCTGGTCGCGGGCCTGCTCCAGCTGGCCGGCATCGAACAGTTGCCCGGCGCGACGCTTCTGTCGCAGCCACAACCAGGTCATCGGCAGGCCGGCCAGGGCGGCGCCCAGCGCCATCAGGAGGATCGAATTGAACATGCTCATCCGTTTTAGCTTCCGCGTTTGCTTCTCTTGCTTGGGTGCCCGATGCCGTCTGTCTTCAGGCCACCTGGGGATTGCCGACCTCAGCTGGCAACGCCACCGACACTGCCGCCTCCTGGCCAGCCATCGGGTAAGGCACGTCGATGCCATCGACTTCCACCGCCACGCTCTCGGGCAGCATCACGATGATCTGGAAGGGTCGGAAGGCGGCGCCCTCGTTGGTATCGGCGAAGCGGATATCGATCTGCCCATGTTCACGGGTGACGAAGTCCAGCACCGCATCCATGCCTACGCCACGACCGGAGACATCAGTCACTTCGCTGCGGGTGGAGAAGCCCGGTTGCAGGATCAGGCGGGCGATCTCGGCGTCCGACAGGGCCTGGTCCACGCTGATGAGCTGCTTTTCGATGCCGATCTGACGCACCTTTTCCAGCGCCAGGCCACGGCCGTCGTCGGACAGGGCCAACTGGAACATGTCATCCATCACGCCCGTCTCCAGCTTGATGGTGCCGGTCTCGGGCTTGCCCTTGGCGGCCCGTTCCTGGCGCCCTTCCAGGCCATGATCCATGGCATTGCGGATCAGGTGCATGAACACGTTCTGCAGCAGCGGCGCGGCAAAACTATGGACCACGTAACCGTTGTCCTCGATGTCCACGACCGGGGCCGCCTTGTCCAGATCGGCCGCCAGCGCCGGCAGCGAATCGGTGATCGGGGCCAGCACGTCGGCGATGGTCTCGGTGCCCAGCAGACGCAGGGTGCGACGCACGTCGTTGCGCACGGCCACCAGTTCATGCAGATTGGCGGTATTGACGTTTTCCAGACGCTGCAGGCTTTCCTGGATGTGCTTGCGGTCGATGGTCAGCACCTGGCGTTCATACCCCGGCAGGACCTGTTCGCCACCCCTGGCGGGGCTGGTCCCGCGGCCCAGGGTCACGTCGTTGATGCGGGCGTAGCGGTCGATGCATTCACGCACCTGCGCCAGTTGCTGCAACAGTTCCTGCTGGCTCCACACGGCGCCGCTGGCTGCATGGCGCAGGTCGTCGTAGTGCTGTTCGGCGTGGTGTACCACGTTGGCCAGGTGCAGCAGACCATAGGTGCGACCATTGCCCTTGATGGTGTGCATGTTGCGGAACAGCTTGGCGATGGCGAAGGCGGTCGCCTCCGGGTTTTGGTGCACGATCTGCTCGTTCTCGTCCAGGAAGCGGCGCGCGCTACCGATGAACTCGGCGAACTTGGGCGCGGCCACGGCCAGGATTTCACCGATCATTTCCAGTTCGCGCTTCTGTTCGTTGGCTTCCGCCGCCAGTTGGCGCAGCTCGGTCACGTCACGTACGCACAGCATCAGGCGGATCACCGTATCGCTCTCGTCGGTGATGGGCGACCAGGACAGGTCCAGGATCTTCTTGCTGCCGTCGGCCATGGTCTTTTCGATCTCGCCCACCATCAGGTGTTCGTTGAACTCGAAGTTCATGACGTCTTCGCCGATGCAGGCGCCGCCGATGGCTTCGATCTGCGACAGCGTATCGGCGCCCAGGTTGGCGTTGGCAAAGACCAGTTCCATCACGTCGCGGCCGGCGATGTCGGTGGTCTCGAAGACGGTCTCGAGGAAGGCCGAGTACTCCGGGTGGACGCGGTTGCCATCGACGATGGTGAGGATGCCCTGCGGGATGTTCTGCAGCATGGCCTGCATGTCGGCGGTCTTCTGGCGCACCTGGGCCGAGGCTTCTTCGATCTTCTCCACCATGCCGTTGAAGGCGACGATGGAATGGCCCACCTCATCCATGCGCTGCACCGGCAGGCGGCGGGTGAAATCCTGGCTGGTGGCGATCTCGCCCATCATCGCCGCCATGCGGCTGATGGGGCCGGTGATCTGGCGATACAGCAGGAAACCGATGCCCCCCAGCAGCAGCACCGCCACCACCGTGACCACGCTGATGGTGGTGGTGGTCTGGGCCAGCTTGCCGTTGAGCGAGGCGATGGCATTGTCCTTGAAGCGGTTCTTCTCGATGCGCAGGGTGTTGACGATGCCTTCCAGTTCGCTCTGGTACTGCATCACGCCACCGAAGAACTGCGCCTGGGCGATCTCGTTCTTGCCGGCCAGCTTGAACTTGGCGGTGGTGTCGATGGCGCCGAAGTAGTTGTCCAGGCTTTCCCTGGCCTGCTCGATCAGACCGCGCTGGGCTACGCCTTCAGCCTGCTTGGCCTGGGCGGCCAGGGCCTGTTCGAGCACGGCCTTCTTTTCGACCAGCTTGTCGTTTTCCTGCGCCACCAGCTGGTTGTCACTCTCGGTGACCATCACCATGGCCGCCAGCTGTACGTCCTTCAACTGCCCCATCAGGTCAGCCGATGCCAGCACGCTGGGCATCACGCCTTCGGTGACGGAACGGACCTCGACGGCGCTGCTGCGCGACTGGTACATCGCGTAGCCACCGATGCCGGCAATGGCGACGAAGGTAAGTATCACCAGTAGCGTGATACGCATGCGGATGGTCATGGAATTCCCCTTGTGATGGCGGTGAACCGGTGTTGTCATTTGTTTCACATTCCTCCCTGGAAGATGAACGAATGAGCAGTCGGTCTGGATGCGGGGCGCATTGTTGCACTGAAGTATTACTGCTACGTGACAATAAATCCGCGACATGCGGCACATGAAAGGGCTCGCATTTGAGGCGGGACAAGGATATGGGACTGGCGTCATTTCCGCCGTTGCGGCGACAGCGTCTTCCTACATCAGCTTGGGGAGCTGTCCGATGTGCCGATGGCGCGCCAGGGCCTATCGTGGGGCATTGGCATTGCTTGGCCGCATCCACCATCGCGCTGCCCACTATTTTCGGTAAAGGAGTCTCCATGCATCCACTGAACCCCTCTCATCTGCAACGTTTCAAGGACAAGGTCGTCATCGTGACCGGTGCCGCCTCCGGCATCGGCGAAGCCACCGCCCGCCGGTTTTCCGAAGAAGGCGCACGGGTACTGCTGGCCGACCGCAATGCGGCGGCGCTGACCAAGGTATTCGACTCGCTGCCGTCGGAGCGCACGGCGGCGCGTGAAACCGACGTCTCCCGTCATGAAGACGTGCGCGAGATGGTGGACTTCGCCATCGAGCGCTTCGGCCGCCTGGACGTACTGGTCAGCGATGCCGGCATCTTTGCCGAAGGCAACGTCACCGAAGTCAGCCCGGAAGACTGGCACCGCGTCCAGGCCACCAATGTGAACGGCGTGTTCTATGGCGCCCGTGAAGCCATGCCGCACCTGCAGAAGACGCGCGGCTGCATCGTCAACGTGGCCTCGGTTTCGGGCCTGGGGGCGGACTGGAATCTGTCGGCCTACAACACCTCCAAGGGCGCCGTGGTGAACCTGACCCGCGCCATGGCCATGGACTTCGGCCGCAAGGGCGTGCGCGTCAATTCGGTCTGTCCCAGTTTCACGCACACCGGGATGACGGCCGATATGGAAGACGACCCGGTCCTGCAGGCGAAGTTTGCCGAGCGCATCCCCCTGGGTCGCGGCGCCGAAGCGCAGGAAATCGCCGCCGTGATCACCTTCCTGGCCAGTCCCGATGCGGCCTTCGTGACTGGCGTGAACATGCCCGTGGATGGCGGCCTGACCGCCTCCAACGGCCAGCCACCACAGTGAAATGAACAATCGCATTCGATGATGAGGAGACTCCCATGAGCCAAGCCATTCCCCTGCCCGAAGACACCACCCGCGCCAGCGAAGGCGCCATGGACAAGAGCAAGCCACACACCCTGCCCCAGCAGCCGCAGTCCCCGCATCGGCAGGCGGGCCAGCGCCAGGACAAGGAGCCTGCCGGCAAGCAGCCAGCCTCGACCGATAGCGAAGAGCATCCGCTCTCGGTCGGCCAGCCTTGAGCGGCAAGCCAGACCCATACCAATCACAAGAACAAGACCGCGCACCCGGAGGCCCCCATGCCGTCGCCCACCCTGCAGGACAATCCCACTCCCGGCCTGTTGCAGCCCGGCCGCAATTGCTGGCGGCTGGAGCACGCCGACCGTTTCAAGCTGCTCATTGATGCAGCCGACTATTTCAGCGCATTGCGGCGTGCGCTGGTCAAGGCGCGCCATAGCGTCTACATCCTGGGTTGGGATCTGGACAGCCGCACTGTGCTCGTTCCGCAGGGCAGTGAGGACGGCTTGCCGGAGCAGCTGGGTGACCTGCTGCATGCGCTGGTGGAGCGGCAACCTGCGCTGCACATCCGTGTGCTCAACTGGGACTACGCCATGCTCTATGCGCTGGAGCGCGAATGGATGATGGCGAGGAAGCCCGGCCGCCCCCGCAACAAGCGCCTGCATTTCCGCACCGACGCCCGCCACCCGGTGGGCGCTTCGCATCACCAGAAGATCGTGGTCATCGACGATCAGCTGGCCTTCGTCGGCGGCCTGGACCTGACGCGCTGCCGCTGGGATACCCCCGAACATGCACCCGACAATCCGCTGCGGCGCGATCCGGACGACAAGCCCTACGCCCCCTTCCACGATGTCCAGGCCATGGTCGATGGCGATGTAGCCCGTGCCCTGGGCGACCTGGCGCGTCGCCGCTGGACGCTGGCAGGCTATGCCGAACGCGCTGAAGGTCGCTCGCCCCGGTTAGAGTCATCGCAAGCATCTGCCAGCGAGCTCTGGCCCGATGGCTTCGAGCCGGATCTGCGCGACCTGCGCATCGGCATCTCCCGTACCGAACCGGCCTATGAAGACCGACCGGGCGTGTTCGAGGTGCGGGAGCTCTATCTGGATGCGATTGCTACCGCCCGTCAGCATCTGTTCTTCGAAAACCAGTATTTCACTTCCAACGTGCTGGCCGAGGCCATCGGCGCCCGCCTGCGCGAAAGGGATGGCCCGGAAGTGGCCGTCATTTCCCCGCAGACCCAGAGCGGCTGGCTGGAACAGGCCACCATGGGCGCCCTGCGCGCACGCATCCACCATCGGCTCAAGAACGCGCTGCAGGACCAGCACCCGCCCGCCGAAGCACGCTACCAGATGTATTGCCCGCACTTGCCGGGGCTGGAAGAAAGCTGCTGCCTGAACGTACACAGCAAGGTCTTCGCCATGGATGACCGCCTGTTCTCGGTCGGCTCGGCGAATATGAGCAACCGTTCGATGGGCTTCGATACCGAATGCAATCTCACGATCGAAGTCGAGGGCGATGCGCAGCGCCAGCGCGAGATTGCCGAGGCCATCGCGCTCATGCGCAATCGCCTGCTGGCCGAACACCTGGGCGTGAGCCCGGCCGCCGTGCAACAGGCCATGGACCAGCAGGCCGGCCTGCATGCGGCCATCGAACAATTGCGCCAGCCCGAGCAACGTGAACTGCGGCCGATGGACCCGCGCCTGATCCCTGAACTGGATGCGCTGACCCAGGACAATGCCGTCTTCGATCCCGAGCGTCCCATCAGCCCGGATGAAATCGTCGACGCCTATGTCCCGCGCAGTGCCCGCAAGCCGGTGCCGCGCCGCATGATCGGACTGGGCATTCTCGCGGTCGCACTGGTGGTGTTTGCCCTGGCCTGGCGCTTTACCCCGCTGCGTGACTGGATCAACCTGAGTTCGCTCATCGCCCTGGCACGCAGCGTCGACAAGATGCCCTTTACGCCGGCTATCGTCATTGCCGCCTTCGTGGTGGCGGGGATGCTGATGGTGCCGATCACGGTGCTGATCGCAGTGGCGGGGGTGGTCTTCGGGCCGGTCAATGGTGGCCTGTACGCCACGGCCGGGGTGGGCCTGAGCGCCCTGCTCGGCTTCGGCCTGGGTCACTGGCTGGGCCATGACGCCCTGCGCGACATGCTGGGCCCGCGCATCAACAATCTCAGCCGCCGCTTTGCCCAGCGCGGCATCGCGGCCATGGCGGTGGTGCGGCTGCTGCCGATTGCACCCTTCACGGTGGTCAATGTGGTAGCCGGGGCCTCCCATCTGGGCTTGCGCGATTACCTGCTCGGCACCTTGATCGGCATGGTGCCCGGTATCGTATTGACGGTAGTGTTCTCGCATAACCTGGCCGAAGCGATCCGCCATCCCAGCCTGCAGACGGTACTGGTGCTGGCGGGCGTGACTGCTGCCTTGATGCTGACCGCGTTCGGTCTGCAAAAGCTGCTCACGCCGCGCGACCAGAAAGCCCGCAAGAACGCTGACAAGCCGGGCCGCAGGCGTGGGCAACCGGCTGCTCCGGGCGCGGTCAACGGCCAGTCCTCGCGCCACGACGGCAGTCTGCCACGCGCGAGTGCCGAGCATCCGATCGAGGCGCGCCAGGCTTGATGGATAGCGGAACCCTGTCCCCACGCCAGGTTCAGCACGGGCCGGCGACGAGCGCCGACGCCGAACTGGTGCGCACGGCCGACGTGCCGCTGCGCGATCTCAACCCCTGGCCCCTGACAGTGGCCACCTACAACGTCCATGGTGCGGTCGGCACGGATGGCGTGTTTTCGCCGCAGCGCATCGCCCAGGTCCTGCGCGAAATCGATGCCGACGTGCTGGCCCTGCAGGAAGTGCCGCTGGGCGGCACGGAGCAGGTGGATGTGCTGGCGCTGCTGCGCGAGGAAACCGGTTTCTTCGCCGTCGAAGGAGCAACCATCGATACCCCGCAACGACGCTATGGCAATGCGGTGCTGAGCCGTTATCCCATCCTGGCCAAGCAGAGCCTGGACCTCTCCTTCGGCAGCCGGGAACCGCGCGGCGCGCTGGATGCCGATATCGATTGCCACGGCCACATGTTGCGGGTCGTCGCCACCCATCTGGGCCTGAAGCCGGCTGAACGGCGTGACCAGATCAAGCGCCTGCTCCAGGCTTTCGATACCGATCAGGCGCCGGTGATCCTGATGGGCGATGTCAACGAATGGTTCATGTGGGGACGCACGCTGCGCTGGCTGGTGTCGCATTTCGAGGCGGCACCGGCGCCACGGACCTTTCCCTCACGCTGGCCGCTGTTCGCGCTGGATCGTATCTGGATCAGCCCGCGCCAGCGCCTGCTGCAGGTGAACGTACATCGCACGCCGCTGGCACGGGTGGCCTCGGACCACCTGCCGCTGGTAGCGCATATCGATGGTTGAGAAGAGTGAACAGGGTGAAAAAGGTGAACAGGCAGCCAGAAGGGCTGCCTTCAGCACATGCGCCGCTTGCCGCTCCACAGCTTGACCGCCAGCGCGATCCAGATCAGCAGGAACAGCATATTGCCCGGCAACCAGATCATCTGCGTCCACACATAGTCACTGACCCACAGCGCCAGTACCTCACGGCAATCGCACACCCGATCGGCGTAGAACAGTTCGCTGCCGCTGCGCGCGGCTGCGAACTGCAGCCAGAGAAAGCCCAGCACCATCGGAATGGCTACCACGCCGGCCAGGCAACAGCGCCGCAGCTGGCGTTGTCGTCGGCAGTGTCCCTCGCGGTGCCACGAGCTGGCCGCGCCCGTGCATTGCTGCATCGCTTTGCCGTGCATATTTCCCCCTTGCACTTGCATGTTTGTCTGCCCCTGGGTCGCCGCACCGCCGCCCGAAGGCGCCCAATTGCGGAACGGCAACCGTTATCCGACAGCTCACAAGGAGCC
Source organism: Herbaspirillum sp. AP02 (assembly GCF_015767275.1). GTDB lineage: Bacteria > Pseudomonadota > Gammaproteobacteria > Burkholderiales > Burkholderiaceae_D > Herbaspirillum. The sequence goes on along the minus strand of NZ_JADWMY010000001.1, from coordinate 155,595 downwards.
GTCGATGATGTAAGTCCGGATCAACGTAAAGGTCAGGGAGACGCCCACCATGGCAGGCACCAGGGAAGAAACAGGCCACCGCCCACCATGGCGGCTCGCATTTCCCATGAGAATTCCCCTCGCGCAGGGAAGCGGAGAGGTCGGAGGCTGGAGACGTTTTTTAGCAAAAAACGCCCCTTAAAACAGCCAGCACTCCTGTTCCAAAAGACAAAAAGTCAGTTTCCCAGAACCAATACGATACGTTTCGTCTCGGATTCTAGGTGCAAATTATCTACTGCTCAACAAAATTTACGCTTGTTGGCTCGAAATTTTACTAGTCGCTAAAAAGGGTTGGGACAGCGCGATGCTGCCCAGGACCAGCTTCAGTTGGGACTGGATCTGGCGTTCATCGATGTCGGCACTGCCGGTCAGGAGGCGCTGCAGCAAGGGGGCATACAGCAGATCGAAGACCAGGTTCAGGTCGGCATCATCCCTGAACTCACCGCGTTGGGCGCCGCGGCGCAGGACATTGACCAGCGCCTGGCGACGCGGCTCAAGGTAGTTGTCATTGAAGATGCGCTTGCTCTCTTCATCGAACTGGGCCAGGGCAATCATCTCGCGCACCACACGACCGGACTTGCCACGCAACAGTTGGGACAGTTGCAACATATGCAAGCCGATATCTTCCCGCGCCGAACCGCTGTCGCCGATGGCCGGCATCGGTTCCACCGCGCGCAGCAGCGCTTCCATGGCCAGGGCGCTCTTGTTGGGCCACCAGCGATAGATGGTGGCCTTGCCCACGCCGGCGCGTGCTGCCACGCCCTCCAGGGAAAGCTTGTCGAAGCCGATCTCCTCGAGCATCACATACGTGGCATCGAGGATGGCGTCATGACTGACGGCATTCCTGCGGCGACCGGTGGCCGGATCGGAGATGAAGGTGAGAGAAATGATGTGCTCCAGATGGCAATTGCATGTTTTCCGACACTGGTAACGGCATGCTTTTGGACAACTTGAGCAATTGACAGCAAAAAAACGCAGATTTTTGCGACAACAACAATGGACCGGCGCCTAGTTGATGGGCCCGGACGGGTCCAGCAGGCGCCCGAACCGGTCCAGTCGTGGCCGGTAGCCCTTGTCCGCATCCAGCGAAAAAGCGATGCGGCTGGTGCGTCCCATCAGCTCGCTGCGGGCGAAGAAGCCGAAATAGCGCGAATCCATGCTGTTGTCGCGATTGTCACCCAGCATCATGTAATGCTCCGGCGGCACCACCACCGGGCCGAAGCTGCTGTGCAGGCTGGGATGCGACTCCGACAGGCGTACCAGATGGTTCATGCCGTCGATGCGTTCGTCGCGGTAGACCGCATCATCCACCCCATCGCCGGCCAGCGGCCTGACCTGGGCCTGGCCGTAGCTGGCCGCCTGGCCATTGATGGTGAGCACGTTGTCCCGCAACTCCACCACGTCACCGGGCAGGCCGACGATGCGCTTGAGCAGCAGCTCTCCGGCCTGGCGCGAGTCGACGGTGACGATGTCGCCGCGCTGCGGCTCGCCCAGGCGCAGCAGGCTGATATGGGTCAGCGGCAGGCGCAGGTCGTAGGCCAGCTTGTCGACCAGGATGCGATCGCCCACCATCACGGTGGGCAGCATGGAGCCGCTGGGGACGACGTTGTAGTCCGCGATGGCACTGCGAAACACCACCATCAGGGCGATGAAGGCCAGCAGTCCCTTGTTCTGGGTCAGCAGCTTGCGGGCGGTCGAGGGCATGGTGGGTCTCCTATGACAAGGATGCACATCCTACCTCAAGCCGCCGTACTCAGCCCCAGCGTGCCGGCGCCGAGCGCAAAGGCCCGGCCGGCAGGCTCCAGTGCATGGGCGCACCAGCCACCTGCAAGGGCGCGCGCAGCCGTTGCGCCGGCCCCCAGAAGGTCTGTTCCACGTGCGCATCCAGATCCTCCGTGCTTTCGCTAGTGAAGCCGGAATGCGCCTGCGTCACCGGATAGGCGGCCAGCAGATGGGCCGTGCGTGCCAGCGACAGACGGTACTGGCTGCCCTGCCCGCTGGTCTGGCGCAGCGTGAGCCCGCGCACGGCTGCCGCCGCCAACAGATAGCCGGTGGCGTGATCAAGGGCCTGGACCGGTAGCGGAACCGGCTTGTCGCTGCCATGGTGGCGCATGCCGGCATCGGCAATGCCGCAACTCATCTGCACCAGGCTGTCGAAGCCGCGCCGGCCGGCCCAGGGCCCGCTCCAGCCATAGGCGTCCAATGCCACGTCCACCAGTGCCGGATTCAAGGCGCGCCGGCGGGCCGCACCCAGGCCCAGATGTTCCAGGGCGTCGGCGCGATAACCGTGCACCAGCACATCGGCCTGGGTCACCAGGGTTTCCAGGGTGGCGCGGTCTTGGAGCTGGTCCAGCTCCAGATGGGCGCAGCGCTTGCCGAGGGTCATTTCCGGCACCACCCCGGGTTCATTCCAGCGGGCCGGGTCGATGCGCAGGACCTCGGCACCGAAGCCGGCCAGGCAGCGTGTGGCGGTCGGTCCGGCCAGAACCCGCGTCAGGTCCAGCACGCGCACGCCCGCCAGGGGCCGGGACGGGTCAATGCGGCGCGGCGCTGCCGGACCGGCGTCGACCAGTTGGCTCGCCACCAGCGGTTCGCCGGCCACCGCCATGCCTTGCGGATGCGCGGTCCACTGGGCCTGGCTGCGCATTTCGGCGGCACAGCCGCCATTGCCGACCACCGCCGCCTCCAGCTCCGCGCAGCGCCAGCGCGCCACCTCGCGGGCGACCCCCTGGCGATCAGCCTGCTGCGGGTCCAGCCCCAGAACCCCGAGGGCGGCCGCGCGGTGGTGGGCGGCATTGGTATGCAGGCGTATCCAGCCATCGCCTCCACGATAATCACCGGCGACCGAATCCCACAGCGAAGGCGCCTGCCAGCCCTGGGGCCTGAGCGAAGAAGAAAACCATAGCGAGGCCAGGCGACGATCGCATTGCACCGGCGGCAGCGGCGCGCCCCCGCTGTGGATCCACTGCGCCACCGCCATCCCGGACGCCGCCACCGAGGCCTGGGCCAGGTCGCTGGTGGCAAAGACCGAGGGCAAGGCACCCTCACCACTGAAGGTGACGGTCTCCAGCGCGGCCGCCGGCCCGCTCAGGGCACTCCAGATCTCGGCCAGCATGGCGTGGGCGGGCGTGATGTCGGGCTGGGTCATGGTGCGCTCCTCAAGTAAGGTCGATGTCGGGCAAGGGGGAATGGCTGCAGCTTACTCCGCTTGAATTAATCGTCAATATTGATTAATTTAATCAACTTATCGACCGATTTGGACCCGCCGTGAGCACCTATCTCTCTTCCGCCGACGCCGCCGCCCTGCTGGGCGTGTCGCGCCAGACCTTGTATGCCTACGTCAGCCGTGGCCTGCTGCACGCCCATCCGGGGGAAGAAGCGCGGGAAAGCCGTTACCTGGCCGCCGAAGTGGAACGCCTGGCGGTCAACCGCACCCGTGGCCGCAAGCCCCGCGAAGTGGCGCGGGCGGCGCTGGACTGGGGCTTGCCGGTGCTGGAGTCGGCGCTGACCCTGATCGAAGATGGGCGCCTGTACTATCGCGGCCGGGATGCGGTGACTTTCAGCGCGCAGGCCAGCGTCGAAGAAACCGCTGCCCTGCTCTGGGACTGCACCGTGGAAGAGGCCTTCGACCACGCCGCTCCCTCCTTGCCCACAGGATTTGATGCACTGGCGACGCAATGGAATGAACGTCGGGCCGAACAGACGCTACTGCCCCTGTTCTCCCTGGCCTGTGCCGACGACATCGGTGCCCAGTGGCAGTTGCCGCCGGCACGCCGGCTGGCCAGCAGCGGGTTGCTGGTGCGCCGCCTGGCGGCCTGCCTGCTGGGTAGCAGGCCCTCCACGCAAGCCCTGCACCTGCAATGCGCCCAGGCCTGGCAACTGGATGCGGCCGGTGCCGACCTGGTCCGGCGGGCGCTGGTGCTGTGCGCCGATCATGAACTGAATGCCTCCGGCTTCACTGCGCGCTGCATCGCCTCCACCGGTGCCAATCTGCAGGCGTCCATCGTCGGCGGGCTAGCGGCCCTGAGCGGCCCCCTGCATGGCGGCACCACGGCCCGGGTCGAGGCCTTGCTGGAAATGCTGGAGACGGCGCACGATCCGGCCCAGGCCCTGCGCGAACGGCTGGCACGGGGTGACGACCTGCCCGGCTTCGGCCACCATCTCTATCCGCAGGGCGACGTGCGGGCGCAGGCCCTGCTGGTGGGCTTCCTCAAGGCCCATCCCCGCTGGCAGGTCGCCATCGCCACCGTGCGGGAGCTGACCGGCCATGCCCCTTCGGTCGATTTCGCCCTGGCGGCGCTGCGCCGTCATCTGGGCCTGCCTGCCGGTAGTGCCTTCGGCCTGTTTGCGCTGGGTCGCTCGCTGGGCTGGATCGCCCATGCGCTGGAACAGGGGCGCGACGGCAGCCTGATCCGGCCCCGCGCCGCCTACACCGGCCCCCGCCCTGGCTGACAGAATTGTCATCTTGATGTCAGCCTGACGTCGAGGGGCAACGATTACATTACCGTTGTAAGCAGGGGCCGGTTGCGGGTGCTGAGGGGCGCCGGGTCGGCCAGTCCGTCATCCGCAAGCCATCTCCGTGAGCCCTATGGTCGTCCCGTTTCGCCGCGTCGCAGCCAGCGTCAGTACCCGTCATTTCACTCATCCCAACAATCGAACCCCCTTCCGCGCCAAGAAGGGAATGACGGTGCTGTTGCTGGCCGCGCTGCTGGGCGGTTGCGCGGTCGGCCCCGACTACGTGCGGCCGGCCATGGACCTGCCGCAGGCCTACAAGGAAGCCGGCCCCTGGAAGCAGGCCGCGCCGCGCCAGGTCGACGACCACCAGCCCTGGTGGCAAGCCTATGGCGACCCCATCCTCAATGACCTGATCACCCAGGCCAACGCCGCCAACCAGACCATCCAGCAGGCTGCCGCCCAGTACCGCCAGGCCCAAGCCACCGCAGCCCTGGCCCGCGCCAGCCTGTGGCCGACCGTCGGCCTGCAGGCCGGCGCCGCGCGCGGACAGACCAACAGCAACGGCGTGCAGCGGCTGGCCGACACCTATACGGTGGGTCTTAATGCCTCCTGGGAGGCCGATGTCTGGGGCCGCATCCGGCGTGGCGCCGAAGCAGGCGACGCCAGCGCCCAGGCCAGTGCGGCCAGCCTGGCGGCAGCCCGCCTGGCGATCCAGGCCACGCTGGCCCAGGATTACCTGCAACTGCGCGTGACCGATCTGCAGAAGGACCTGTACCGTCGCACGGTGGAGGCCTATCGCCGTTCGCTGCAGCTGACCACCCATCAATACGAAGCCGGCACCGCCCTGCGCTCCGATGTGGCCCAGGCCGACACTCAGTTGCGCGCCGCCCAGGCCCAACTGATCGACCTCGACGCTACCCGCAACCAGCTGGAACACGCCATCGCCATGCTGATCGGCAAGGCCCCGGCAACCTTCACGCTGGCCCCGGTGGCCGCCGCCACTGCGAGCGACGAGGCCATGGATGCCAATGCCCAGCGCCTGCAGGCCAGCCTGCCGCAGATTCCTGCCGGGCTGCCTTCGGACCTGCTGGAACGTCGTCCCGACATCGCCAATGCCGAGCGCCTGGCCGCTGCCGCCAATGCCAACATCGGCGTGGCACAGGCGGCGTATTTCCCGACCCTCACGCTCTCCACCAGCGGCGGCTACAACAGTCCGGCCTTTGCGCAGCTGTTCAACACCCCCGGCCGGGTCTGGTCGCTGGGCGCGGCGCTGGCCGAGACCCTGTTCGACGGCGGCGCCCGCAGCGCCCGCAACGATGCGGCCACGGCCGCCTTCGATGCCGCCGTGGCGCAATACAAGCAGACCGTGCTGGGTGGCCTGCAGGAAGTGGAAGACAACCTCTCCACCCTGCGCGTGCTGGACCAGGAAAGCGCGGTCCAGGCGCAGGCGGTGCAATCGGCGCAACTGGCCGAACGACTGGCGATGCGCCAGTACCAGGCCGGCACCGTCACCTATCTGTCGGTGGTGACCACCCAGGCCACGTCGCTGACCAACCAGCGCAATGCCGTGACCCTGCTGGGCCGGCAATTGGTGGCCAGCGTCGCCCTGATCAAGGCCACCGGTGGTGGCTGGCAGGCCGGGGCGGCCGATGCTGCAACGTCGACACCTTCTGCCCCGCCGATGGCTGCCCGCTAAGCGCGGCCACGCACCCTTTTCCGAATCAACAGCGATCATTTCAGGACGAGTTTCAGGCATGACCACCTCACCCCAATCTCCCCAGCGCTCTCCCCTCGCCGTGTTCGTTGCCACGGCCCTGATCCTGGCGGCCGGCATCGGCGCCTGGTCCTATGTCGAACACGCCCGCGCGGCCGACCAGCCGGCGGCCAAGGCGCCGCCGCCGGTGGCGGTCTCGCTGGCGACCGTGCAGGAACGCGACCTGCCGCTCTACCTGGCCGGCGTGGGCACGGTCACCGCCAATGCCAGCGTGGTGGTCAAGACCCGCATCGACGGCCAGTTGGACAAGGTCGGCTTCAAGGAAGGTGAAGAGGTCAAGAAAGGCCAACTGCTGGCCCAGATCGACCCGCGCGCCCTGCAGGCGCAACTGGCACAGGCCGAGGCACAACGGGCCAAGGATGCCGCCACCCTGACCAATGCACGACTGGACCTGCAGCGCTACACCACCCTGCGCGGCCAGGACGCGGCCACCCAGCAGCAGCTGGATACGCAAAAGGCGTTGGTGGCGCAGCTGGAAGCAGCGGTCAAGACCGACGAGGCGCAGGTGGCCTATGCCAAGGTGCAATTGAGCTACACCACCATCAATGCCCCGCTCTCCGGGCGCGTGGGCGCACGTCTGGTGGACCCCGGCAACATCGTGCACGCGACCGATGCCAATGGGCTGGTGGTGATCAACCAGATCGATCCGATCACCCTGGTCTTTACCCTGCCCGAGGAGGCGGTGGTGGCCATCAACCGCGCCCAGCGCGGCAGCCAGCAGCCGCTCAAGGTCAGCGCCTATGCCCGCGACTCGCAGGAAGTGCTGGCCACCGGCAAGCTGGTGCTGCTGGATAACCAGATCAACACCACGAGCGGCACGGTGCAGCTCAAGGCCCGCTTCGACAATGCCGAGCACAAGCTGTGGCCGGGCCAGTACGTCAATGCCCGCCTGCAGATGAATTCCCACGGCAATGCCCTGACCGTGCCGGCCGCCGCCGTCCAGCGCAACCAGCAGGGCACCTATGTCTATGCCATCGACCAGGACGACAAGGCCAACATGCAGCCGGTCAAGGTCGATCGCATCCAGGACGGCGTGGCCGTGCTGGCCGCCGATAGCGGTGTCACCGCCGGCCAGCGCGTGGTCATCGACGGCCAGTACAAGCTCAAGCCGGGCAGCCGCATCGTCGAGAGCAAGCCGCAACCTGCCAAGGCCCAGGGCAGCGCCGCCGGCACCGATGCGAAAGGAAGCACCCAGTGAGCGTTTCCGCCGCCTTCATCAAGCGCCCCATCGGCACCACCCTGCTGGCGATCGCCATCCTGCTGGTGGGCATCGCGGTCTGGCCGCTGCTGCCGGTAGCACCGCTGCCGCAGGTTGACTTCCCGACCATCCAGGTCACCGCGCAACTGCCCGGGGGCAGTCCGGAGACCATGGCCTCCAACGTGGCGCAGCCGCTGGAACGCCAGTTCTCGCTCATCGCCGGGCTCTCGCAGATGACCTCGCAGAGCACGCTGGGCACCACCCAGATCACCCTGCAGTTCGACCTGAACCGCAACATCGACGCCGCCGCGCTGGATGTGCAGGCGGCCATCAACGCCTCCACCGGGCAGTTGCCGGCCAACCTGCCGAATCCCCCGACCTTCCGCAAGATCAACCCGGCCGACTCGCCCATCATGATCATGTCGGTGCAGTCCGATGCGCTGCCGCTGACGGTGGTCAACGACTATGCGGACAACATCCTGGCCCAGCAGATTTCGCAGATTTCCGGCGTCGGCCTGGTCAGTGTGAACGGCCAGCAGAAGCCGGCCGTGCGCATCCAGGTCGATCCGGCCAAGATCGCCACGCTGGGCCTGAGCCTGGAAGACATCCGCGGCGTCATCGCCACCACTACCGTGAACCAGCCCAAGGGTACGGTCGATGGCGCGCGCCAGGCCTTTACCGTCTACACCAACGACCAGTTGCTCAAGGCTGACCAGTGGAACGACATGGTCCTGGCCTGGCGCAATGGCGCGCCGATCCGGGTCAAGGACATCGGCATTGCCATCGACGGACCGGAGAACAACAAGATCGCCGCCTGGGCCTTCTCGGGCGCCGCCAACACGGCGGACCACACCATCACCAACGGCCGCTCCATCGTGCTGGCCATCACCAAGCAACCCGGTGCCAACGTGATCGAGACCGTGGGTCGCATCAAGGCCGCCATGCCGCGCCTGCGCGCAGCGATTCCGGCCGCCATCCATGTCAATACCCTGATCGACCGTACCCAGACCATCCGCGCCTCGGTGGAGGATGTGGAGTTCACCCTGGTGTTGACCATCGCCCTGGTGGTGATGGTGATCTTCGTATTCCTGCGCAACGTGGCAGCCACCCTGATCCCCTCGGTCACGGTACCGCTGGCCATCATGGGCACGGCCGGCGTGATGTACGTGGTCGGCTACAGCCTCGACAACCTCTCGCTGATGGCCCTGACCATCGCCGTGGGCTTCGTGGTGGATGACGCCATCGTCATGCTGGAAAACATCTACCGCTACGTCGAGGAAGGCATGTCACCGCTGGAGGCGGCCTTGAAGGGCGCGGGCGAAATTGGCTTCACCATCATCTCGATCTCGGTCTCGCTGGTGGCGGTGTTCATTCCGCTGTTGTTGATGGGCGGCATTGTCGGCCGCCTGTTCCGCGAGTTTGCGGTCACGGTCACGCTGACCATCGGCGTGTCGGTGGTGATCTCGCTGACCTTGACACCCATGCTGTGCTCGCGCTTCCTCAAGAACGAGCATGGCCAGCGCCACGGCAAGCTGTATCAATGGTTCGAACGCTGCTTCGATGCCATGCTGGCCGGCTACAAGCGCGGACTGGACGTGGTGATGAAGCACCAGTTCATCACCCTCATGAGCTTCCTGGCGACGGTGGCGCTGACGGTGGTGCTGTTCATCTTCATCCCCAAGGGTTTTTTCCCGCAGCAGGATAATGGCGTCATCGTCGGCTTTGCCGAATCCTCGCAGGACACCTCTTCGGCGGCCATGCATGAACGCCTGCTGAAGGTGGCCGAGGTGGTACGCCAGGACCCGGACGTGATCGGCTTTGCCATGAGTGCCGGTTCCACCACCTTCAACACCGGCCAGTTCTTCATCGCCCTGAAACCCAAGGACCAGGGGCGTACCACCAATGCCGACGAGATCATCGCCCGGCTGCGCCCCAAGGTGGCGCGTGTGCAGGGGGTGAACCTGTTCATGCAGGCCAGCCAGGACATCAACGTCGGCGGCCGCCTCTCGCGCACCCAGTACCAGTACACCGTCACCGATACCGACCTGGATGAGCTCAACGTCTGGGCGCCGCGCATGCTGGAGCGTTTCCGCCAGTTGCCGCAGCTGACCGATGTGGCCTCCGACCAGCAGAACCAGGCGGCGGCGGCGGTGATCACCATCGACCGCGCCCGCGCGTCCAGCTTCGGCATCTCGCCGGCCTTGATCGATGCCACCATCTACGACGCCATCGGCCAGCGCCAGGTCGCGCAGTATTTCACGCAGATCAACAGCTATCGCGTGATCCTGGAAGTGACGCCGCAGCTGCAGAAGGACCCGTCGCTGTTCGACAAGCTCTACCTGACCTCGCCCCTGACCGGGCAGCAGGTGCCGCTGTCGACCTTCGTCAAGGTCGATACGACCAAGACCTCCTACCTCTCGATCAGCCACCAGAGCCAGTTCCCGGCGGTGACGATTTCCTTCAACCTGGCCAAGGGCGTGTCCCTGGGCGAGGCGGTGGACATCATCCAGAAGACCAAGGACGAGATGGGCGTGCCGCAGACCCTGGTGGGCAATTTCCAGGGGACGGCCAAGGCCTTCGGCGATTCGCTGTCGTCCCAACCCTACCTGATCGCGGCAGCACTGATCGCGGTCTACATCGTGCTGGGCCTGCTCTACGAGAGCTACATCCACCCGCTGACGATTCTCTCCACGCTGCCCTCGGCCGGCGTGGGTGCCCTGCTGATCCTGATGATAGGCGGCTACGACCTGTCGGTGATCGCGCTGATCGGGATCATCCTGCTGATCGGTATCGTCAAGAAGAACGGCATCATGATGATCGACTTCGCCCTCACCGCCGAACGCAGCCAGGGCATGAAGCCGGAAGAAGCGATCTACCAGGCCTGCCTGCTGCGCTTCCGCCCCATCATGATGACCACCATGTGCGCCCTGCTGTCGGGCCTGCCGCTGATGCTGGGCCATGGCGCCGGCTCCGAGCTGCGCCGGCCGCTGGGCTATGCCATGGTGGGCGGTCTGGTGCTGTCGCAGGCGCTGACCCTGTTCACCACCCCGGTGGTCTATCTCTACCTGGACCGCGCGCACTACTGGTATGAACGCAAGAAAAAGGCGCGCCAGGCGCGCAAGGCCGCCCGCCTGGCCCAACAGCCGCCGCAGGTGGAACATTGAAACAAGACCTCACCGATAAAAAGCCGGGACGGTAGAATCCGGCATGGACTGATGCCGGGCGATCCTGCCCCGGCGCAGGCTATGGAGACCGCATGAAGATCCTGATAGTCGAAGACGAACAAAAGATGTCCGAATACCTCTGCAAGGGCCTCACCGAGCAGGGATGCGCGGTCGACCTGGCCTCCAACGGGGTGGATGGACAGCACCTGGCGATCCAGCATGACTACGATGTCATCGTGCTCGACGTCATGCTGCCGGGGATGGACGGCTTTGCCGTGCTGCGCTCGCTGCGCACGGTCAAGCAGACCCCGGTCATCATGCTGACCGCCCGCGACAGCGTGGAAGACCGCATCAAGGGCTTGCACGACGGCGCCGACGACTACCTGATCAAGCCCTTTTCCTTCCTGGAACTGCTGGCCCGCCTGCAGGCCCTGACCCGGCGCGGCCGCGCGCAGGAGCCGGCGCAACTGCGCATCGGCGATCTGCAGATTGATCTGCTCTCGCGCAAGGCCTTTCGCGGCGGCCTGCGCATCGACCTCACCGCCAAGGAATTCGCCCTGCTGGCGGTGATGGCGCGGCGCCAGGGTGAAATCCTGTCCAAGACCGCCATTGCCGAACTGGTCTGGGACATGAACTTCGACAGCAACACCAACGTGGTCGAGGTCGCCATCAAGCGCCTGCGCGCCAAGATCGACGCGCCCTTCGAACAAAAGCTGCTGCATACCGTGCGCGGCATGGGTTACGTGCTGGAGCCCCGGGCTGCGGCCGAAGCCGGCGATGACTGAGCCCGACGCCCTGCCGACACCGCCTGCACCGCCCTCGCGCCGACGTCGGCTGCCCTTGCGGCAATCGATCACCGCGCGCCTGGTGCTGATGTCGGCGGCCTCGGCCCTGTTGATCTTCGCCCTCGCCGGCGTGGCGCTCTACACCGTGCTCAAGGGAGAGCTGCTGCGCCACGAGCGCGACGCCCTCTTCACCACCCTCAACGACATCAGCTACCAGATCGAGCGCGCCGGCAACACCGAGCGCTGGGGGCGGGTGCAGATGAAGCTCTCGGCGCTGTCGCAGGCGGACCAGCATGTGTTCTTCTGGATCGCCAGCGACGACCCGCGCTTCACCTTTGGCGACCTCAGCCGCCTGACCCCGGCTGCCATCACCCACGATGACGGCAAGTCGGTGGGCCGCCTGCACCTGCCAGGACGTCGCTTCCCCCTGCACATCATGACGCGCACCCTGCCAGCCTACGAGGATCGTCCCGAAGTAAGGGTCACGGTCGGCGTGGATGGCGCGCCCTACTTCGAGATGCGCCGCACCTTCTTGCTGGCGACCAGCATTTCCTCGCTGCTGGGCATCGTGCTGGCGGTCATTTCCAGCTACTGGATCGCCCGCGCCGGACTGGCGCCGCTGCGCCGCATGTCGGCCCGCGCCCAGAGCTTTTCGCCGCGCAAGCTGTCAGCGCGCATGCCCGTGGAAGCCCTGCCGGAAGAGTTATCGGTACTGGCCGACGCCTTCAATGGCGCACTGGAGCGCATCGAACAGGCCTATACCCAACTGGAAGCCTTCAACGCCGACGTGGCCCATGAGCTGCGCACGCCCCTGGCCAACCTGATCGGCGAGACCCAGGTGGCGCTGGCACGCGAGCGCAGCGCGGGCGAATTCAAGGACGTGCTGCAATCGAACCTGGAAGAACTGGACCGCATCCGCTCCATCGTCAATGACATGCTGTTCCTGGCCCGCTCCGACCAGGGCGAGGCCGCCACCGCCCGGGTAGCGACGCGGGTGGCCGAGGAGGTGCAGAAGACGGCCGATTTCTTCGAGTTCGTGCTCGATGACGCCGGCATGGGCATCACCGTGGCTGGCGACACCCAGGCCACGGCGACCATGGAAACGGCACTCTTCAAGCGGGCACTGACCAACCTGATCCAGAACGCCATCCAGCATTCGCCGCAAGGAGCGATGCTGCGCATTGATATTTCCGCAGGTGAAGAAATGGTCAGGGTAGCGGTCACCAACCCCGGCCCCGCCATCGACGAACAGCACCTGCCCCGCCTGTTCGACCGCTTCTACCGCGTCGACAGCGCCCGCCAGGACATCAACGGCAGCCATGGTCATGGCCTGGGGCTGGCCATCGTCAAGGCAGTGGCGCGCATGCATGGCGGGCGGGCTTTTGCCAGCAGCGGTGGCGGGCACAATACCATCGGCTTCACCATCGCCCGTCAGTAAGGGCTGGACCAGCGCCCGCTGTATGCACGGACGCTGGCGTCATCTGTCTACGCCTGCCCGGGCGGCGTGGAATTAACATGGGGCTTCGACTTTTTCGTTCCTGTTCCGGGAAGCCAATATGATCGTTCGCCCCCAGCCCCACTGGTTCCGCATGCTCTTCGTCTGGAACGGCTCGGTGCTGCGCACCATCATGCCGCAGATGCTGATGATGACGGCCTTCTCCACCCTGGCGGTCTTGACCGACGGCAAGATCTTCGGCGACAAGCTGCCGCTGAACACCTCCACCTTCACCCTGCTGGGGGTGGCACTGGCGATCTTCCTGGGCTTTCGCAACAGCGCCAGCTATGACCGCTACTGGGAGGGCCGCAAGATCTGGGGCGCCCTGCTGATCGCAGCGCGGGCGCTGGCGTCGCAGGGCTTGCGCTATGGCGTGACGGGCGAAGATGCAGCCCACAAGAAGCTGTTCACCCATCGCATCATCGCATTGGCCTATGCGCTCAAGCACCAGCTGCGCAAGACTTCACCACGAGAGGACATGGCGCGCCTGCTGCCGGGCGCGGCTGAGGCCGAGGCCGCGGTCGACGCCACGGCCGGCACGGTGCAATACCTCCCGGTGTACCAGATGGATCAGTTGCGCGCCATGCTGGCCCAGGCCAACCGGCAGGGACGGCTCAGCGACACTGGCCTGTGGACCTGCGACCAGCAGCTCAACGAGATCAACCACTGCATCGGCGCCAGCGAGCGCATCGCCTCCACGCCCATCCCCTTCGCCTACGGCGTGCTGCTGCATCGGACCGTCTACATCTACTGCCTGTTGCTGCCGTTTGGCCTGGTCGATGCCATCGGTGTTGCCACACCGCTGATTTCGGTCTTCGTCTCCTACACCTTCCTGGCGCTGGAAGCCATCGCCAGCGAAATCTCGCTGCCCTTCGCCTGTTCCCCCAATGGCCTGGCGCTGGACGCCATCAGCCTGGAAATCGAACGCTCGTTGCTGGAGCTGGCGGGAGAACCGCTGCCACCGGCGGCAGCGTGCGGGAAGGATTATCGGCTGGATTGAGGGGGGATACCTTCCACCTCAGTCAGTACCCCCGCCCGATATCCACATTGGCTGGAATCTCCCCACTCTCCCGGTAATGCCGGATATTCCCCGCCACAATGGCCGAGGCCGTGGCGGCATCCGTGGGGGCCGAGCAATGCGGCAAGACCGTCACCGCGGGATGGGGCCATTGCCAGGAAGACGGCGGCAGGGGCTCGGTGGCAAACACGTCCAGTACCGCATGTTTCAGCTGGCCGGCATCCAGCGCCTGGCGCAGCGCGCCGTCGTCGATGATGGGACCACGGGCGAAGTTGATCAGTTGCGCCTGCGGCGGCAGCAAGGCCAGGCGCGCCGCATCCAGCAGGCCACGGGTGTCGTTGGTCAGGGGCAGCAGGCAGACCAGGATATCGCTGCGTGAGAGCAGCTGCGCCAGTCCCTCCATGCCACTGAAGGTCTCCACGCCGTCCAGCTGGCGCGGGCTGCGGCTCCAGCCCGCCACCGGGAAGCGCGCCTGGCGTAGCGCCACGGCGGCCGCCTCGCCCAGCGCGCCCAGGCCCAGCAGGCCGATGCGGCGCTGTTCCGGTGCGACGTAGTCCAGCTGCTGCCAGCGCTGCTCGCGCTGCTGCTGCGCATAGCGCGGCATGTCGCGATGCAGATAGAGCGTCCAGGCCAGCACCGCCTCGGCCATGGTCGCCGCCAACCGGGGATCGACCAGCCGCGTGATCTGCAGGTCCGACTGCCCAAGGTCGGCCACCAGCCGTTCCACCCCCGCCCACACGCTATGCACCCACTGCAGTTGCGGCAACTGCTTCAGCTCGGCCGGGTCCGGGTTGGCGACGATGGCCAGGCGGCACTGGGCGCGCTGGGCGTCGTCCAGATCGGCGAAGGCCACCACCTGTTCCTCCGGCATGACATGGCGCAAGGCCTGCAGCCAGGCAGCGACCGAGGCGGCGTCGCCCTGGCTGACGAAGGGAATCGGCGTACGTGGGCTCATTTGGCGTACACCTGTGCCAGGCTCCTGAAACCCTTGACCTCGATGGGGTTGCCGGAGGGGTCGAGGAAGAACATGGTCGCCTGTTCGCCCGGCTCACCGGCAAAGCGGATCTGCGGCTTGAGCACGAATTCGACCTGGCCGCTGGCGGTCAGGCGATCGGCCAGTTGCTGCCACTCGGGCAGTTCCAGGATCACCCCCAGGTGCGGCATGGGCACCATGTGCTCACCGACCTTGCCGGTGTTGCTCACGGCGAAGGGTTGCCCCAGGTGCAAGGAAAGCTGATGGCCGAAAAAGTCGATGTCGACCCAGGTGTCGGTACTGCGCCCTTCTTCGCAACCCAGCAGGTCGCAATAGAAGCGGCGCGACTGGTCGAGGTCGCGCACGTGGTAGGCAAGATGGAAGATCGATGGCATGCAAGCTCCTCGCTGAGGCAATGACGCAATGTCGGATGACGGAAAGACCGCAAAGCCGACAAGGATAACCCAGCCGGCGCTACCGCACCGCAAGCGCCTATCGTTGGCGCGCCGAATTCTGCCCGCGAAGTGATGCCGGCCGCGATTGACATGCGTCAATCAGCGCCGCAATTGCGCTGGACGCCCGGACAGGAGCGGCCTAGTCTGGATACATGGCGTCCAGCCCCGGATGCCGTCCCACCTGATCGACCTGATCTACCTGATATTTCCGAGGAGTCACCATGAGCTACAAGTCCATCCTGGTCCATGTCGACCAGTCGCGTCACGCCGCCCAGCGCATCCGCATCGCCGCCGAGCTGGCCCGCGCCCAGCAGGCGCACCTGATCGGCAGTGCTGTCAGCGGCATCTCCAGTTTCATCACGATGGAAGGCGCCGCCTATGTGGCCGCGCAGATGGATGGCTTCCGCGACCGCGCCCTGGCGGCCCTGGAGAACTTCGACAAGATCGCCAACAGCGTGGGCGTGCTTTCCTGCGAGAAGCGCTTCGTCGATGACGACGCCGAAGGTGGCCTGGCGCTGCAGGCGCGCTATGCCGACCTGGTGGTGGTCAGCCAGGCCGACCTGGACGATGCCGACGACAGTTTCCTCACCGACCTGCCCGAGTATGTGATGTTGAATGCCCCGCGCCCGGTGCTGATCATCCCCAGCGCCGGTGAATTCAAGCACGTCGGCAAGAACGCGCTGATCGCCTGGGACGGCAGCATGGAATCCACCCGCGCCATCACCGCCGCCCTGCCGCTGCTGCGCCAGGCGGACAACGTGACGGTGGTGATCTTCAATTCCGACAAGCGCCTGGGCACCCATGGCGAGCAACCCGGCGCCGACATCGCGCTCTATCTGGCGCGCCATGGGGTGAAGGTGGAAGTGGCGCAGGAACAGACGCCGCTGGACATCGGCAACGCCCTGCTCTCGCTGGCCGCCGACAAGGGCGCCGACCTGCTGGTCATGGGCGGCTACGGCCACACCCGCTTCCGTGAAGTGCTGCTGGGCGGGGTCACGCTGACCATCCTCAAGACCATGACGCTGCCGGTCCTGATGGCGCACTGATGCACTGACGTAGCGCCGCCCCGCTTACCGCAGTTCCGCCACCGGCCCCTCGCGGGCCGGTGTCTTTTGTGCAGCCAGCCGTTCACGCTGCTGCAATCGTGCCTTGCGCTTGCGTACCCAGATGATCACCCCGGTCACCGACAGCATGGCCACCAGCGCCCCCAGCAGGGACACCATCACCCGCCCGGTCAGCCCCAGGATACGGCCCGAATGCAGCGGGAACTGGGCCTGCAGGAAGAGATCCCCGGCGCTGCCCCGGCCAGGAATCTTGCCGCCCTCATAGGCGCCCGTCATGGCATCGAAATACAGCCAGGCATTGCCCAGCCCGACGTCGCCATGGTCATTGCCCGGCTGGAAGAAGCCCACGCCATAGACACCGAACATGCCGGAATAGAAGACCCCACCGACCGGCTCATCCAGCCCCAGCTTCTGCCCTTGCGCCCGGCCCAGCGCCACGACCTCTTCACGCGAGATGCGCGGCTCCGGCACCTTGTCGGCCGCCAACGGCGTGCGGGTCTCGAAAGGACCGGCGGTCAGCGTGGAGACCGTTTGCAGGATCGGACGCATCACCTGGCGCTCCAGGTTCATCGACACCGAGGTCACCGCCAGCACCAGCAGCAGGCCCCAGACCCAGACGCCCCCGGACCGATGCAGATCGAAGTTGAGCTTGTGTCCGCCCTCGCGCCAGCGGAAAGCCAGGGACTTGCGCCAGCTCCGCCAGTTGGGGAAGGACAGGTAGAGCGCGATGAAGCAGTCCAGCATCCAGACGATACCGATGATGCCCATGAGCCAGATGCCGGTCTCGATGCCGCCCAGGTCGGGCAGGTGCATCGTGTAATGCAGCTTGTAGAGGAAGGGCAGCAGGTTCTCCCGCGACAGGGAGATGGCGCCCCACATGCGCCGGCCCTGGATCTCGGCGGTCACGGGGTCGACGGCGATCTGGTTGTAATCCAGCGTAAACGGCTGGCCGGTCGCCGGGTCCAGACGCGGCTCGATCATCATGCCGATGGTATGGCCCGGCTCGGCCTCGGTGAGCACATAGGTCACCCGCAGACGCGGCTCGGCCTGCTCCACCCTGCGCGCCAGTTCCAGGCCGGGCAACGGCGCCCCGGCACCGGGTTGATCGGCACTGCGGGCATTAAACAGCTGAGGATTGAGCCAGGCGTCGAGTTCGTGGTCCCAGGAGATCAGCGCTCCGGTGGCACCGGCGATGAACAGGAACACGGCAACGGCAAGGCCGAACCAGCGGTGGAGAAGAACGAGCAATGCGCGCATGGACGAGATCTGGCTAGGAGCTGGATGGTGTAGGAGACGATATGGCCTGCTGCCCGCCTTTCGGCGGGGGCATGCAGCGGATCTGGCAGGCGCATGGACGATGACCCGAAAGCGCGTGGAGCCAAAACTTTACCTGCACTGGCAAACCAAAAAATATGAACGATAATTATTCTTATTTATTTTATGCAATGTGAGGAAAAAAAGATAGCATCTCCCCCGTAGCGCTTGACGTCGGCGAAGCCGTCCAAGCCACCGCAAAATAAAACGGCTGTGGGTTCGCTGAACCCACAGCCGAAAATCTGCGCATCGATATTAAAAATAATGATAAGAAGGCAGCAATCCTGCCCTCATGCACAAATCAAGCCATCGCAATCTTCATCAGAATCTCCTGCAACTGATCGATATCGTAAGGCTTGGGCAGCGAATGCGACGGGAAGCCCACGTTGCGCGCCACCATCGCCCCGTAACCGGAAGCAAAGATCACCGACATCGTCGGGAACCGCTCCAGCGCGCGCTTGGCCAGTTCCACACCGGATATGCCCGGCAAATTGACATCGGTGAAGAGCACGTCGAACGGCTGCTCCTCCAGGGCCTGCTGGGCCTCTTCGCCGCTGGCCACGCCACGCGCCTGGTGACCCAGGGTTTCCAGCAATTCACAGACCAGTTGCTGGGAGTCGATGTTGTCTTCCACTACCAGCAGGCGCAGTCCACTGACGGCTTGCGCAGGCTCACTGGCGCCCTGCGATGCCACGCTGCCCGCCACGCCGACGCTGCCACCCGCAGCAAAACCACCGGCGGTGCCATAGGCTTCCTGGGGCAGAGGCTGCTCGACGGCATCGGCGTGGTGCTGCCGTTCGGCCACCGGCAAGACGTGGATGGTGGCCGATGCCGATGCCGACGCGGTCGCGAGGTCGCGCTCGCGGCTGGCCCTGGCCAGCTCGATACGATGCGCCCGGTTGGACAGCATGTGCCGGATGCGCTGCGCCAACTGGTTGATGCGATACGGCTTGGAAAGCAACTCCACGCCAGCATCCAGCCGTCCTTCGTGGACGATGGCGTCGCGCGGATAGCCCGAGGTGAAGAGGATTTCGATATCCGGCAGCAATTGCCGCGCCTGGCGCGCCAGTTCGGTCACCGGCACGCTGCCCGGCATGACCACGTCGGTAAACATCATGTCCACCGCCATGCCACTCTGCAGGATGGCCAGCGCCCGTTCGCCATTGTCGGCCTTGAGCACGCGATAGCCCAGGGACGAGAGCGTGTCGATGACGGTGAGCTGCAGGTTGGGATCGTCCTCCACCACCAGGATGGTCTCGTCGCCGCCGCGTACCTGCACGTCGCGGCTGTCGTCGATGACGACCTCGTCCTCCACGCAACGCGGGAAGTAGATGCGGATGGTGGTGCCCTTGCCCGGTTCGCTGTGCAGGCTGATATGCCCCTTGCTCTGCTTGACGAAGCCGTATGCCATGGACAGGCCCAGCCCGGTGCCCTCGCCTTCGCGCTTGGTGGTGAAGAAGGGCTCGAAGGCGCGTTCGCGCACCTCCGGCGACATGCCGGCGCCATTGTCGGAAATCTGCAGTTCGACGTAGTCGCCCGCGGCCAGATCGGCCTGGGACAGGAACACCGGGTCGCTGAGTTGCACGTTATCGATCTGCAGCGTCAGGCGGCCGCCATTGGGCATGGCGTCCCGCGCATTGATGGCGGTGTTGATGATCAGGTTCTCGACCTGGTTGGGGTCGAGCATGCTGTTCCACAGGTCATGCGTGATGACGGTGGAGATCTCGATATTCTCACCCACGGCACGGCGCAGCAGGTCGTCCATGTTCTGCACCACGCGCTCCAGATTGATACTGCGTGGCTGCAGCGGCTGCCGGCGGGCGAAGGCCAGCAGCTGCGAGGACAGCTTGGCACCGCGATCGACCGCACCGACGGCGGTACGTATCCGTTGTCGGCTGCGATCATCAAGGCGGGGATCGCTCTGCAGCAATTGCAGGTTGCCGCCGATGATCTGCAGGACGTTGTTGAAGTCGTGCGCCACGCCCCCGGTCAGCTGTCCCACCGCCTCCATCTTCTGCATCTGCCGCAGTGCCGCCTCGGCCCGGGTACGCTCGATGATCTCGGCCACCACGCGCTGTTCCAGGGTGTCATTGAGTTCGCGCAGGGCATCCTCGGCGCGACGGCGTTCGGTGATGTCGGTGGACACGGCGATCATCGCCTGCGGCCGGCCCTCGCCATCGACGATGCGGCTGATGTCGCTGGAAACCCAGAACGTCGACCCGTCCGGACGCAGATAGCGCTTTTCCAGCGTGAAGGAACGTCCGTCCTCGATGCAACGGTTGAACAGCGACATGTTCATCGGCACGTCATCAGGATGGGTGACGTCGGCCAGGGTCATGTGCAGCAGGTCCTCTTCGCTACGCCCGAGCATGCGGCACAGGGCCTGGTTCACCCGCAGGTAACGGCCCTTCAGGTCCAGCTCGGAAAAGCACACCGAGGCCTGGTTGAAAATTGCGGTCAGCCGGCTCTCGCTCCAGGACAGGGCCTGCAGGCCACGACGACGTTCGGTGAGGTCGATGAAGGTGCACAGGGCCCCCTGCAACTGACCGTCCTGCCACACCGGATGGGCCTGGTATTGCACCGGGAAGCTGCTGCCGTCCACGCGCAGAAACTCTTCGCTGTCGATATGGGCGCTGATGCCCTCCTGTGCCGCCTTGAGCACCGCGCATTCGGTACGGCTGGCCGGGCTAGCCTGCTCCGGCACCAGGATCACCTCGTGGATGGAACGACCCAGCACATCCTTCTCGCTGGCATAGCCCAGCATCTGCAGGAAGGCGACGTTGCACAGCGTAACCGTCCCTTCGCGGTCAATCGAGAAGAAGCCCTGATCGGTGGAATCCAGCAGCTGGCGCACGAATGCATTGTTGGCCCGCACGCTCGCCTCCGAGGCGGCCAGCGCCTGTTCCATCAACTTGCGGGAGGTGACATCGAACACCACGCCCACATAGCGCGCTCCGGCGCGCGGGTCATCCTGCACCACCTCCCCCTTGCGCGCCAGCCAGCGCTGCTCGCCGTCCGGGCGGGTGATATGGTATTCGGTGTATTCGAGCGGATTGCGCGGGCCGCTTTCCCGGATGCGCGCCGTCCCCAGGTTGGGATGGAACTCTTCGTCGATCATGTCCACCAGCTGCTGTGAGGTCACATCGCCTTCCGGCGCGACGCCCCACAGGCGACGGAAACGATCCGACACCGCCAGCTTGCCGGAATCGGGAAACCACTCGAAGATGCCGATGCCACCGGCACGGTCGACGATGCGCAGGCGCTCTTCGGCCACATGGCAGTCAGTGACGTCATTGCCTTCGATGAAGATGCCCGCGACCTTGCCGTCGCTACCCTTGATGGGCTGGAACACGAAGTCCAGTACCGCACCGGAAAAACCGCCTTCGACCGAATGTCGCAGGAAAACGCGGGCACCACGTTCGGTATAGGCCTGCCCGGTCTGGTAGACGCGATCCAGCAGCGCAAACAGGTTTTCATCCAGCAGTTCCGGCAAGGCCTGGCGCGCCGGCAGGCCCAGCACCGGGCGGTCGCCGAAGAGCTTGAAATAGGCCTCATTGACACGTTCGAACACATGCTCCGGCCCCCGCACCACGGCCTTGAAACTGGGCGACTGGTCCATCAGGTCATGCAGCATGTCGGTATGGGCCAGCGCTGCATCCAGGCCGCTGGCACGGGTCAGGTAGCACAGTACGCCGCTTGCATCGCCATATGGGTCGCCGTCCTCTTCCCAGACTGGTACGCACGACACATCCCAATAATTACCGTTCGATACGCTCTGGTGGTCGTCATGGAAGAGCGGCAGACGGCGCAGTTGCTGTTGCTCGCCCCCGAATGCGGCCTCGATGACCGCTTCGCATTGCCTGCCGGCACCCGCCCATAGGGTGGCCCCGCCCAGCGCCGCCGCGAAAGCGGCAGGATGGGCGGCACCGATACAGGAGGCAAACGCGTCGTTGTACAGCATGTGACGGCCGTTGCCCCACACCAGCAGGGCCGGCGTGGGGGAATGCAGCACGATGTTGAGAGTGGTCCGCAAGGCGGACGACCATTGCTGCGGCGCGCCCAGCGCACTGTGGGTCCAATCGGTCGCCGCAACGATCTGCGCGGCCAGGCTCTTTCCGCGCAACCAAGAAAATTCTGCCATGTTGTGAAACTTACCTTTAAGCCTAGCTGTGAGCACCGAGGTCGGTCGCGCGGGGCGGGAGTGGAAGTGCCGTCAACTGCGCACTACCTTGCCCCACGGGTCCCTTCATTGTTTTTCGCATCCGCTTCGGGCAGTCGGGTCGGAACACTTCTCGCTCCTGGCCCCTGCTGCGCGTCGCGCACGATTATACGGGAAGCCCGCGTCGCTTCGCGCCCGACTCCCCGCCTGCGGGCATTTGAGCACGCCACGCAAAGCGGCGTGCAGCGGGCACTTGCGGCGACCTCCTGTTTTCCTACATAAAGTCGCGACGGGCACCTACATGGATGGCCAGGACGGCCACGGAGAGCGTCAACCGGCCTTCTTTTTGAGGGCCCGCTCCTCGCGCAACAGGCGATTGAGCTCGGCCAGCTCCTGGACCGCTTCGTGGGTCAGGATCACCGGTTCGTTAGGCCGGTATGCGCGACCGCCCAGGCGGCCGTTCATGCCAATGTAGGCACGGGCGCAGCGCCGACGGTAGGCCAGGATATCTTCCTCGCCGTGCAGCGGCTCGCCGGCCGTATCCTGATGAGGGACAGGCTCGACAAAGGCGCTCAGCCGTTCGTCCTCGCCTTCCCCACCAGGACTTCCCTGGGTCGAGATATGGTTGCGGTAAGCGGTCCAGTCGCCTTGCTGGATGGCGATCAGAGGATCGTAAGGATGGGTGGAATCAGACTTGTCCATGAGGCTACCCTGCTCAAAGATCCGACGCATGCTGGCTGCGCCGGGCTGGTTGCAACGTAAGCTTGCCATTGTCCGCATCAATCCCGGCAGGTGCCGGCAAGCAGGCGTGCTTGCGCGGTGTTGCCGGCTGCTTCGCCCGACCGATACGGCGTTCGATTTCTTCCCGGTATGTCATCGACCGCATACTGGTTCACTCCCTGGTGTACCCCGGCTCAGCACACTATCGACGACTTCATTGTAGCCATGTCACGCAAAACTGGAAGTCCCTGACGGCTCTCCCCCATGCGATTTGACGCATCCTCACGAAGTCTCAGCACTGCACCGGGAATTCTTTTCCCATATGGCATCTTCCTGCGCGCGGGCGCCGGTTTGCCACGTTGTTTCTGCGAGTTTTGATGATCTTAAGAGCGCGCACGGATGAGTTCTATCGGACTGCACCCGATTGCCTTGTAGGACAAAGCGGAAGTCCACCGGCCGAACGAGACACGACGGATCGCAGTGTTACAGCCGGGTCCGCCCGCGCAGCGGCAAGTCCGCCACAAAATGCATATGCGGCGTGCTATAACTGCAGGACCACGCCTATAATTGGCATTTCCCGAAAACAAAGGCCGTATCGCCACGCTGCATACCCGCTTTGACGTTGTCTGTCGGAAGCGCTGCATGCACGCTACGTTGCCACTTTGGGCCGCCTCCAACTTGCGTTCGTCTCCAGATGTCCGCGATCGCAATTCGACGCCGTGTTCCACAGGCATCGGGAAAGCAGTACATGAGCAATCCATACCACGAAAACCGTCGGCGATCCGTCGACCTGAGCAACTGCGACCGGGAACCGATCCATATCCCCGGCTCCATCCAGAGCCACGGCGCCCTGCTGTGTTTCACTTCCGACGGCCGACTGGTCTCGCGCAGTGCCAATGCGGAGGCGTTGCTGGGCGCGCTGCCCGAGATCGGCGCATCGATGGGCCCGCAGCATCTGGATGCCAGCGCCCGCGCAGTGATCCAGAGTGCGCTGGAGGACAAGCACGGTTATGTCGATTCGCGCATGGTCTCGCTGGCCTCGGGCGCCTTCGATCTGGTGACGCACAAATCCGATGGCGTGCTGATCGCCGAATTCGAAAAACGTCCGGCCGATGCCCTCTCGCTGGACGGTTTCGCCCTGGCCGCGCACCAGGCCATCCAGCGCATCCAGCGCCAGCAAGGCGTGGAAGACCTGCTGACCCTGGCCGTGGACGAGATCGCCCGCATCACCGGATTCGACCGCGTGATGGCCTACCGTTTCCTGCATGACGACAGTGGCGAAGTCATCGCCGAGCACAAGCGCGACGATCTGGAACCCTTCCTCGGCCAGCGCTACCCGGCCAGCGACATCCCCGCGCAGGCACGCCGCCTGTACGTCATCAATCCGATCCGCCTGATCGCCGATGTCGGCGCGCCCACGGTGGCACTGGAGCCGGACCTCAATGCGCTGACCGGCCGCCCGCTGGACCTCAGTCACAGCATGCTGCGCAGCGTTTCGCCAGTCCATATCGAATACCTGAGCAACATGGGCGTGGGCGCGTCCATGAGCCTGTCCATCGTCATCGGCGACCGCCTGTGGGGCCTGATCGCCTGCCACCACATGCGCGCCCACCTGGTCCCGCACTCGGTGCGCATGTCCTGCCAGTTGCTGGCGCAGTTCGTCAGTGCCCTGGTGGAACGCAATCTCAATGGCGAACGCGCCCGCGCGCTGGAATACAGCACCGCCCTGCGCCGCCAGATCGTCGCCAGCATCACCGACCGCGAAGATATCGTGCTGGCCCTGGCCAGTGAACATGAGAGCTTCCAGCGCCTGATGAACAGCCATGGCGGTGCCATCTCAATGGACCGCAAGACCCAGGTGTTCGGCAAGGCGCCCTCGCGTGAAGCCGTCAATACGCTGATCAACTGGCTCAACGAAAACGCACCTGGCGACCTGTTCTACACCAGTGCACTGGGGGCAGACGCACCGGCGCTGAAGGCAGTGCTGGGCGACATCTGCGGCGTGCTGGCGGTGCGGTTCTACCGCGAACAGGATGGCTATGCCTTCTGGTTCCGCAGCGAACAGGTAGAAGACGTGCGCTGGGGCGGCAACCCCGAAAAGAAATACAGCATCGGTCCGCTGGGTCCCCGGCTCACGCCGCGTGGCTCCTTCGCCGTCTGGAAGGAAACCGTGCGCGGCAAGAGCCTGCCGTGGATCAAGACCGAACTGGAAGTGGCCAGCCAGTTGCGCCTGGATTTCCAGGAAGTGGCCCTCTCCAACGAAAACATGGTCAAGCGCGCCCGCGAGACCCTGCTGGCCACGCTGGGCCATGACCTGCGCGATCCGCTGCAGGCCATCATGATGGCCGCCCGCATGATCGAGGTGCGCGAGCACTCGCCCTCCAGCTCCAATCTGAGCAAGCGTATCTCGTCGTCATCGAGCCGCATGCATCGCCTGATTTCGCAGGTGCTCGATATCAGCCGCCTGCAAAGC
Source organism: Herbaspirillum sp. AP02 (assembly GCF_015767275.1). Lineage (GTDB taxonomy): Bacteria > Pseudomonadota > Gammaproteobacteria > Burkholderiales > Burkholderiaceae_D > Herbaspirillum. Next base: position 130,509 of record NZ_JADWMY010000001.1, on the reverse strand, counting down.
GGCATGGGCCTGGACATCCAGCGCCGGCCACTGGACGTGTGCAAGATGGTCACGGAGATCGTCAACGAGGCCCGCATGGCCTATCCCGACAACGAGATCCTCCTGGAGGCCGAAGACTGCGGCGAGATCGCGCTCGACGGCGACCGCATCAGCCAGGTCATCTCCAACCTGCTGTCCAATACGCGGCACCATGGTGAAATCGGCAAGCCGTCCACCCTGATCGTGTTCCGGCGCGATGACATGCTGACCTTGTCGGTGTCCAATCATGGCGCAGCGATCCCGCCCGCGGTGCGCGAGAATCTTTTCAAGCCGTACAAGAAGGAATCGATGGGCAACCATCGCAATGCGCGTGGCCTGGGCCTGGGCCTGGGCCTGTACATCGTCAGCGAGATCGTCAGCGGCCACACCGGCAAGATCACGGTGGACTGCGACAACAACATCATCACCTTCACCGTCGCCATCCCGGTCCCGGCAAGCTGAACGCGGCAATACCCCGTTCAGACCGATGGCCGGCGATGCATCGCGCCATCAGCCCCCTGCGGTCAGCGGCAGTGTCACGAAGAAACGGGCGCCCAGACCTGGGCCGGGGCTTTCCGCGTGCACACGCCCACCGTGCAACTCCACCAGTTGACGGGTGATCGCCAGCCCCAACCCCAACCCCGTCCCTGCCCCCGGTTCTGGCGCAGGCGCAGTGCCATCGCTCGCGGCAGAGGCCTCGGCAGAGACATCGCCAAGCAGGTTGGCGTGGGCCTGGCTGGCTGGATCGCGCCGAAAGCGTTCGAACACGCTGGCCAGCAATTGCGGCGGGATGCCCGGACCGTTATCAGCCACCTCCAGCTCCAGCGCGGCGCCCGGTTGACGCAGGGTCGCCTGCACCCGCCCCTGACGCGGCGTGAACCGGATGGCATTCATCAGCAGGTTCCACACCACCTGCTGCAAACGTGCCGCGTCGCCCCGGATGGGCGCCGGCGAATCCAGTACCGAATGAAGATGGATCTGCTTGGCATCGGCCGCCGCCTGGACCGAGGCGATCGCCTGCCCGACCACGCTGGCCATGTCCACCCACTGCATGTCCATGTGCAGCTTGCCGGACATGATGCGACTGAACTCCAGCAGTTGCTCCACCCGTTGCGCCTGCAGACGTGCATTGCGTTCGATGACCAGCAGCCCCTTCTGGAGCTGTTCGGGGTCCGAGGCATCGCGCAGCAGATACTGTGCCCAGCCGATGATGGCATTCAAGGGCGTGCGTAGTTCCTGCGACAGCGTGGTCACCAGTTCCTCCCGCACGCCGGCCATGCGCTGCGCCTCGGCCAGGCGCTGCAGCGCCTGCTGGTTGAGCAGACGTTGCACCGCTGCGGGCAGATAATCGAGATAGTCGCTGGTCTTGGGCAGTATATCGGCCACGCCCGCCCGCAGCGCCTCGATGATGCGAGGCTCGTCGGACACGCCCGACACCATGATGGCCGGGATGTCCACGCCGGAAGCACGCAACTGGCGGAAGAAATCCAGCCCCGTATCGAGAGCCTGGAGGTTGTAGTCGACGATGAGCAGGTCCGGCTGTTCATCGCGGACCGCCGCCAGCGCCGCGACCGCATCGGCCACGGCGGTGACGCGATGACCCTGCTTGCGCAGTACCCGGGTGGCCAGTGCCAGCAGCCCGTCATCGTCCTCCAGCACCAGTACGTGGGCGGCAATGGCGCTCATCGTGACTCGCTCTCCCTGCGGCCCGTGCTGCTCCCCCCCACCGCCCCGGCCGCAGGCAGCTTGACCACCTGCAGGAAGAAGCCTAGCCGGCGCACCGCCTCGATGAAGTCGTCATATTCCACAGGCTTGGTAATGTAGACATTGCAGCCGGTCTCGTAGCAGTGGGCGATCTCGCGTGGATCGTCGGTGGTGGTGAGCATGATGACCGGAATGGCGGCTGTGGAGGCCTCCTGTTTCATCCGCCGCAGCACCTCCACTCCATTCACACGCGGCATGTTCACGTCCAGCAGCACCACCAGTTGTTGCAACTCATCCCGCACCGATTCGTCGCCGAAGAAATAATCCAGCGCCTCCTGGCCGTCGCGCAGGCGCGTAAAACCGTTGACCAGACCGGCGCGCCGCAGGTTCTTCTCGACCAGGAGCGCGTGGCCATCGTCATCTTCGACCAAGAGGATATTGGCGCTCTGTTCTATGCTCATGCAAGTCTCCCTGTGATGTCAGCCATCCAGCCTGCCATGGCGCTCAGGCCGCTACCGGCGGACGCGCCGGCAGGGCCACGTAAAAGCAACTGCCCTGCCCCTCCACCGACTCCACCCAGATGCGCCCGCCATGGCGCTCCACCACGCGCTTGACCAAGGCCAGGCCGATGCCTTCGCCTGGGGCGGCGTTGCCATGCAGTCGCTGGAAGGCGATGAACATCTTGTCCAGATAGGCCGGCGCGATGCCCAGGCCGTTGTCGCGCACGCAATAGGTCACCAGGCTGGGCGCAGCCGCGATATTGTCCGCCTGGCGCACGTGGTCGATCGTGATATGCCCCTGGCGCGATGGGTCGAGGTAGTTGACCGCGTTGCCCACCAGGTTGCCCAGCACCTGTTCCACCGAGGTCGGGTCCCCGAAGGCCGGCGGCAGGTCCGCCGCGATCTCCACCAGCGCACCCTTGGCGCGGATACTGCTGCTCATGGCCGCAACGATGCGTTGCACGATGGCGTGCACGTCCAGCATCACCGGCTGGTACTCGACCCGCCCGGCGCGGGACAGGCGCAACATGGCGTCGATGATGCCGGCCGAGCGCGTCACCGCGTTCTGGATGAAACGCAACGACGTATGGATGTCGTCCTCCACCAGCGCCCGCAGGCGCTGCTTGTCCGCCTCCGGCAGGGCCAGTTGCTCAACATCGGCCAGCAGATCGCGGGTGGCGTGGGTGATTTCCTTGCTGAATCCCTGCAGGTTCACCAGGGGCGATCGCAAGTCGTGCGACACGCTATAGATGAACATTTCATTGTCCTGGGTCTGCTGGCGCAGGTCGGCATTGACATCGGCCAGCTCACGCGCACGCTGCTCCAGTTCGGCGCGGTACCCCTGGGCCTGGAGCGAGGCCTCGGTGAGGCGCTCGCTGCTACGGTGCAGGGCGTCATCGAGCTGGCATATCTCGTCATCGCCACCCACCCGCGCCGCCAGCGGCTGGCCATCGGCCAGGCGCTGGGCATTGTTGATCAACACGGAAATCCGGCTGCCGATATTGCGCGTAAAGGCCAGCGACGCCAGCCCCGCCGTCAGGATGGAACCCAGTACCGCCGCAATCAGCAAACCGGTCTGCGAACGGCGCGCCGATTGCAGTAGGGTCGTACGCTGCTGGCCCAGGCGGCGTTCCTGCTCGACGAAGCCATCCAGCCGGTTGAGGAAATCGGAGAGCCGGTGCGGTCCCTCTTCGTCACGGAGTTCGCGGATCAACGCCTCGCGCTGCCCGCGCTGCATACGCTCACGGGCGCTGTCGGCCCAGTTGCGGTAACGGGCGATGCTATCGTGCAGCGCCCGAACGGCAGTACTTTGTTGCGGATTGTCGGCGACCAGCCGGACCAGCTCGCCGGCCTTGACCTCAAGATCGGCCCACATCTCGGGCCGGCTGATCGGCTCGGACTGGTTGAGGAGGATGGCATTGCGGATGCGGGCCGATTCCAGCAGCATCGGCTGGCGCACTTCGGCGGCCTGGTTGATCACCTGCGCCGAATGCGCTGCCCAACCCTCGGCCTGCTCGGCGTCGGCCTGTGATTTGAACAGCGCTCCCAGCAGCACAAGTTCAAACAGGCTGGGAATGGCAACGATCAACAAGCCCTTGGTCAATAATCTCATGTGCGTTCGTCCGCTTCATGATCATTCTTACGGCGCCGCTGCCTCGGATAAGCCGCGCCCCCTCTTGGCGTTCTTTATTATTTTGTAGTACGCCTGCCCGCTGGATTTCTGGTAATCAATTATTACGCCCAATTATAGACTTATAAAGTCATAAACTCATCAACTCTCAAAGGCCGCGTGCTTGGTCGCGCTTGCACGGTGTCCCCTCAGATAAACAAAAAGGCCCGACAGCACGCTGTCGGGCCGGGTTCTGATCCTGTCTTTGCGCTGCGTCAGCAGGTGCCACCACCCTGCCTGGCGCGATAGCGCCGGATCAGGGCATTGGTCGAGCTGTCATGGTGCAGCGGCTCGTCATGGTCGATCAGTTCGCGCGCGGTGCGCTTGGCCAATTGCTTGCCCAGCTCCACGCCCCATTGATCGAAGGAATCGATATTCCAGATCACGCCCTGGGTGAAGACGCTGTGTTCGTAAAGTGCAATCAGGGTCCCCAGGCTATACGGCGTCAGTTGATCGAGCAGCATGCTGTTGCTCGGCCGGTTGCCGGGGAAGACCCGATGCGGCACCAGATCTTCCGGCGTCCCTTCTTCACGCACGCGCTGCACGCTCTTGCCGAAGGCCAGGGCCTCGGCCTGCGCGAACATGTTGGCCATCAGCAGTTCCTGCTGCTGACCCAGCGCCTGCGACGGTCGGCAAAAGCCGATGAAATCGCAAGGCACCACCTGCGTTCCCTGGTGCAGCATCTGATAGAACGAGTGCTGGCCATTGATGCCGTTGTCACCCCAATACACCGGCGAGGTCTGGTAATCCACTGGCTCGCCGTGCAGCGTCACCTGCTTGCCATTGCTCTCCATGGTCAATTGCTGCAGGTAGGCCGGCAAGCGCCTCAGAGACTGGCTATACGGCAGCACGGCCTGACTGCGGGCCTCGAAGAAATTGCCGTACCAGATCGTCAGCATGCCCAGGATGACAGGCAGATTCTGCTCCAGCGGCGCGGTGCGGAAATGTTCATCCATGGCGTGCATGCCGGCCAGCATGTCGCGGAAATGACGTGGCCCGATCGCGATCATGGTCGACAGACCGATGGCGCTGCTCATCGAATAGCGCCCCCCGACCCAGTCCCAGAAGCCAAACATGTTGCGTTCATCGATGCCGAAGCGGCTGGCCTCGTCGATATGGGTGGTCACCCCCACGAAGTGGCGCGCCACCGCAGACTCATCACCCAGTTGCTGAACCAGCCATTGGCGGGCTGCCTGGGCATTGGTGATGGTTTCCAGCGTGGTGAAGGTCTTGGAACAGACGATGAACAGGGTCTCTTCGGCCGGCAATGCGCGCACCGTTTCCAGCACCGCCGCCGCGTCGACATCGGAGAGAAAGTGCAGCGACAGCTCGCGCTGGCTGTAATGGCGCAATGCCTCATGCGCCATCATCGGACCGAGGTCAGAACCACCGATACCGATGTTGACCACATGGCGGATCGGACGACCGGTATGGCCGGTCCACGTACCGTCACGCACCTGCTCGGCAAACGCCTCCATGCGGGTCAGCACTTCCTGTACCTGGGCAACCACATCCTCGCCTTCTACCACCAGCCTCTCGCCGGCAGGCTTGCGCAAGGCCGTGTGCAGTACCGCGCGCCGCTCGGTGGCGTTGATGCGATCACCCCGGAACATGGCCTCCACGCGATCCTGCAGCCCGCACTGGCGTGCCAGCTGCATGAGCAGGGTCATGGTCTCCGAGGTGACCAGATTCTTGGAATAGTCGAGGTAGATACCTGCCGCTTCGGCGGTGAGGGTGTCGCCGCGCTTGAGATCGGCGGCGAACAGGCGTTCCAGCCGGAAATGGCGGGCACTGTATTGGTGGTGCTCCTGCAAGGCGATCCAGGCGCTCTTCTCGGTCAGCGATTCGCGCTGGCTGTAGACGAACAAGGGCAACTGAAGATCGGCGGCGGGCAACTTGGTCATGCGAACTCCTTGAGCGGATGGCGCCGCCAGCGGACTTGCCGGACGGCATGCCGGATCGCTCGATGATAAGGGCCGCCCTGCCAGGCAGGACATAGGACGGGCGTACTTTCGCTTGTAGGAAACGAGGAACCGGCCAAGCCTGTTTTGCCCGCCGGCAGATTTCTTTTGATGACATGAACAGCACTGCCCAAGCGGCTTTGCGCTTGAATTTCCGGTCAGCAAATGTCAGCCGATATGTAGTTTTGCTAGATAAAGTGCCGCCATCAGATCAATGACGTGCAGCGCTGCGACAAGGGAATATCGGGAGCATCGCGTGCAGTCGACTCAATAAAAACCATGAATATCGCTGCCGCCGACGCCCTCCCCCAATTGACGTCATCCGGTACCAGCCCGGGTGCGCCAGCCACGGCCGTCTCCCATGAAAAATCGACTGCAAGGCCGGCTCGCGCAAGCGGTGGCGCCCATCGCAATTCGACAATCGCAGGCGTTCAACTGTTTTCGCAAGAAGACAGTCTGGGTCTGATCGAATATCAGGACGGCCTGCACGTCAGGGCAGGCTCCTCTTACGAGCGGCTGCGCCATGCCGGCATCGTCCCTGGGCAGTTCCTCGCCATCGCCGCGCCCGACTGGGCCACCGAGGGCGCGCAAGAGTTCATCCTGGTGCGTTTCCTGCACGTCACGGCGCGACGTGACGGCTACACCACGAGCTGCGAGTTGCACTGCCGCGTCATGGGTAGCTGCCGGCTGGACCAGGCTACCGGGCAACTGTCCTACCACGCCGGATTACCCGCCTATGCGGCCCTGATGCTGTCGCCCTCCTGCGCATGCCATGTCTTGCCGGAGGCCATCCTGCGTGCCCTGCTGGCGCTGTCGGGCGACGCCGGCGAAACCTTCGAACTGGGCCATGTGCGCTGGGGCGAACACATCGGCCAGCATACGCACACGGTACCGGTGACCATGAGCGTCAATGAAGTGGTCGGCAAGCGTACCGCCATGTTCGGCAAGACCCGGCTGGGCAAATCCAACGTCGTCAAGCTACTCATGCAGGGCGTGCTCAATGCCACCCGTCAGAGCGGCCACGTCGGCCAGCTGGTGTTCGACGTCAATGGCGAATACGCCAACGACAATCCCCAGGATGGCAACTTCTCCATTGCATCAGCCTACCCGGAACGCGTGCAGGTGTACTTCCTCTCGACCCAGCCTCGCGGCGACGGCGAGTTCCTGCGCTATAACTTCCATGACATCCCGGAACGCGCCCTGACGATCTTTTCCGAGTTGCTCACGCCTTCGGTACTGGAGATTCCCGAGGTGCGCAACTTCCTGATGATCCGCTTCCCGGCCCTGTCGGCACTGAAGACCGGGCGCGCCGATGACAGTGCGGCGGCCTTCCGCAAGCTCTGCCTGTTCTGGACGCTGCTGCAGGATGCCGGCTTCGAACCAGGCGAGGCAGTCTGTGCCGAAATCGCTACACGTGGGCTGATCAATGTGGGATTCACCCAGGGCTTGCGCCTGGCAGCCTGGCAGGCGATCAAATCGAAGGTGCCGCCGCCGATGCCCACCAGCTTCACCGAGATGACCGAAGAAATGCGGGTGCTCTCGGCCTTCGCCCTCAAATATTCGAACGACCCCAACCTGCGCGTGGGCCGTACCGAATTGTTCGACGAAGAAGATCGCGTCGTACAGGAACTGCTCTGCCAGACCAACGGCGTGGGCCCTTACTTCCTGCGCGAATGCCTGCAGTTCCACTCGGCCCGCGCCAGCGACTTTCTGCATGACACCCTGCGCGCCATCGATACCGGCAAGACCGTGATCATCGATCTGGGTGCAGCCAATGAACGCATCGTGCGCTACTTCTCGCGCATCATCTCCACGGCCGTGTTCCAGCAGCAGGAACGCAAATTCATCACCAATACCCTGGCCGGACGCTTCGTGCAGATCTACTTCGAAGAAGCGCACATGATCTTCCCGGTCGACGCGGCCGGCAAGAACACCACCGACATCTACGCGCGCTTTGCCAAGGAAGGCGCCAAGTTCGGCATCGGCATCGTCTATTCCACGCAGTCGCCGACCTCGGTCAGTTATTCCCTGCTGACGCAGACCGAGAACTTCTTCATCGGCCACCTCTCCAGCGCCATCGACGTCGATGCGCTGGCCTCGGTGCAAAGCCTGTTTGCGGCCGTCAAGGACGACATCCTGCAATTCCGCCTGCCCGGCTTCATGCGGGTACTGAGTTATTCCCGTCGTTTCGTCTTGCCGATCCAGGCAAAGCGTTTTGATCCACGAGAAAGGAGATAGCCCCGCGTTGAAATAAATGCCAACCCCACGACAACGACCTCGCTACAAAGAAGAGCAAGGCCATTGCGCCCGCGAAACTGCCCCGATGCCTTGTCGTTCTGCCAGGTCCGTGGCATGGAAACGGGATGGCGCATGCATGAGCGCATCCGTCCTTCTCTATTGATTCATCCGATTATCAGTTAGCGCCGCCCCCCTCTTTCAGCAGGCACTAACCCTCTTTCAAGGAATATAAAAATGCTTTACTCCCCTCACCCGGTGCGCCAGGCACGCCCCCTGCCGCATGCGCAAAGCGGCTTCACCATTGTCGAATTGTCGGTGGCCGTGGCCATTGCCGGCGTGCTGCTGGTATCGGCCATCGCGCTGGTGCAGGTGGTGCTGCGACAGGCGCGGGCCAATGATGTGGTCAGCGGCATTCCCCGCTTGATGGCCCAGATCGACAAGATTTATACCAGGGCCAACAACTATGTCGGTCTGGGGACCGATGTTGCCGTCGGCTTCGGCGCTTTTGACGGCGTCTTCGATATTGCCGGCACGGCCCCCAATCGTATCGCCAATAACCGCTTTGGCTATACCACAAGCGTGGATGTCGCCACGGTCTTTAGCGGGCCGGCCACCAACACTGGCTACGTTGTCACTTTCGCTGGCATTCCTGCGGCCTCCTGTGCCGACATTGTCTCGTCCGCCGCGGCGACCGGCGTACGCGGCATTCTTGTTCAACCCGAGGCGACAGTTGGAGTACGTTCCATTACCGCTGCAGGCGTCGGCACATTGGCTCTCGCTGGCATGCAGGGGGTTCCGAGGGGCGGTGCAGCACCCGCTGCCAACACAGGCGGCGCTGCGGTAGTTCAAGGAAACCTGGCGAACGGCGCACTGGACGTCGCCGCGATGACCGACAATCGCGCCTGCGGCACCGGCAACAGCACCGTCAGCATCGGCCTGGTTAACTGGAAGTAATACGCACCGGGAATTTCCTTTCGATGCCGCTCCTGTCAGAGGAGCGGCATTAAAGAGCGGCATCAAAGGAAATTTCCACATTCCCATGAGAAAAAACAACTCTGGCTACACGCTGGTAGAACTCTCCGTGGTGATGGCCCTGGCTGGCATGATCGTGCTGGGTAGCATTGCCGGCGCTACATCGCTGCTTGATCAACATAGAATCAACGAACTCTCTGCAGAGAATGCCGACGCCATCAAGCGCGTCAACGAGACCTATGCCCAGTTGCCCAGCTATGGCGGTCTGTCCTTGCGACAGGCAGTATCCTTCGGCGCCTTCAAGCAGTTCATCATCAACCAGCGGGCCACCGACAGGGTGACCGTGACCCATCCCTTCGGCGGCGCCCTCGGCGTGGCACCGCTCACCGGCGGCACCGCCTGGGGTCTGTACCTGAACGCCATTCCGGCCAGGTACTGCGCCGACCTGTTGTTCCAGTCCGCGCCGATGGCCGATGCGCTCATCGTCTTTCCCAACGGGATGGACAACCCTATCGGCTGGAGCGGTAGTGTCGTCTTCGATGCCAGCGTCCCTGCGGTCAGCATTGGCCCAAGTTTCGGGGGCGCCGCCCCGCGCATCGCCAAGAACCTGTCGCAGGACGATCTCGCGCCCGCTGCGCTGGCGCTGGCATGCACTGGCGCCGGCAACAACTTTGGCCTGCTGCTACTGAAATCCAAACTACGATGAACCTCTTCACCCTACCCCGACGACCCGGCGCCAGACACGTCCATGGCCGATCCGGTTACGCCTCCTTGCAAGGGCTACGCCAGTGTGGTTTCACCCTGGTGGAACTATCCGTGTCGATGGCCATTGCCGCCATTCTGGTGGTGGCCTCGCTGGCGGTATTGCGCCAGCAGCTCGATCAAGCCCAAGTGTCCTCGTCATCCTACTTTTTGCAGCAGACGATGGTGTCCCTGCAGAATTTCTTTGTGAACGACAACGGCTCCGCGTCTATCGACAACAGCGCATTGACCAACGGCGCTGCCGTGGCACGGCAATACGTCGGAGCCGGTGTCGGTAGCAATACCCAGATCAACAACCCCTGGGGCGGGCGGCTGTTCGTGGGGCCGTTATTCCCCGGACGCAATACCGACTGGGTATTGCAGGTATCAGGTCTGCCCATGCGCCTGTGCCCGGACATCGTGCAAAACCTGGAAACCAACCTCAATGCCGCCGGACTGCGGCATGCCCTGGCCGGCGCGGCCACTACCGGTGCAGGCATCGACGCACCCGTGCTCGGCTCGGTCAGCTTGGATCCGGCCCGCCTGCTGAGCACGTCGCTGCCCGACGTGTATCTGCTCAAGAACGACGCATACGCGCCGCTCAATCCTGCTGCCCTGACTCTCCTATGCGAAACCAATCGACCTTACTTCAACCTCTTCCTCACGGGTAATAACAATGCTCTCTAAGGGCAGCATCTACTTATGAAAAAAGTCACGTCTAACCTTACTCACCCCGGGTACCTGCGTAGCGTTCCTCGCCGATGGCTAGGCCCCCTTGCCCTGATGGCAGTCTGCCTCCCCGGCCATGCCCAGCAAATGCAAGAGTTGGAGCACGAACACGATGCCGCCATGGCGGAGGCCCCCGCCACCCGTCCGCGTGCCTCCGCCTGGCTGCCCAAGGGCGCCACGATTGCGCCCGAGCTTTCCGACGGCATCGGCGTGTCCGCAATGGGCCAACAGCCTGATCCGGGCGTGCAGCAATGGCAGGTGCGGCGTGCCGATGTCTCGGTACGCCGCATGCTGCAGCGCTGGGGCGGCGAGGCCGGCTGGCAGCTGGTGTGGGATGCCCCCCGCGATTTTCCCATCGAGACCGAGCTGCAGTTGTCGGGCCGTATCGAGCAGGTCGTCAGCGCCGTGGTGGAGTCGCTGGCCACCACCGATTACCCGGTGCAGGCGCGCATCAACAGCGAGCTGCGCATCATCCGCATCGGCCGCTATCTGGAAGGTAAGGCCCGCTGAGGCCGATCAAGGCAACTTATGAATATCGAACACATCATCGCTCTCCAGAACCAATCCCCTTTGGCGGCAGCGCCGCGTATGCTGCCAGGCCGCCGTTACGCCCGTTCCATTCCCCTGCTCATGGTCACCAGCGTGCTGTGCAGCGCGTGCAGCACCTGGTGGAAGGCCGATCAGGCGCTGGACAACGTTGTCCAGCGCACTGAAAACTCGCGCGCCGAACTGACCACCGCCCAGCCGCGACCAGCCTATGCGGTCAAGGACAACCGGCTGATCATCGCCACCCGTTCCATGCCACTGTCGCGCGAGGCAGCGCTGCCGGACGCGATGCGTCAGGTGGCCTTCCGCTTCCCGGGACGTCATTCCGTGGCCACCATCGTCGAGCGTATCGCCAGCGAGACCGGCGTACCCATGCTGCTCACGCCCGACGCCCTGATGCCGGCCTCGCGCTTCACCGTCGGCGGGACTGCAGGTGCGGCGCTGGCAGCCGTAGCGTTGCCACTCGCGGGCGCGGGCCCGCAGGCTGCCTCAGGCGAGAAAAGCGCCTTCGGCGAAAAGGGCTTGAGCGACCTGAACTTCAGCAACCAGGCGTATGGCAACACCTATGAGCTCAACTACGCCGGATCATTTGCAGGGTTGCTGGATTACGTGGCCGTGCGCGCCGGCCTGCAGTGGAAGTACGAGGATGATCGCATCCTCTTCTATCGCGTCAGTACCCGCACCTTCTTCGTCAAGACCCTGAGTACCTCCTTCAAGTACACCGCCTCGCTATCGGCCTCGACCGACGGCGGTGGGGGTGGTAGCGGCGGTGGCGGTGGCAATGGTGGCGGTGGCGCCAGTTCGGCCAGCCTGGATTTCGAATCCGACTTCTGGGGTGGTATCGAAAAGACCATGGGCTCGCTGGTCTCCGTCGGCGGCAAATTCTCGGTCGACGCCAAATCGGGCGTGATCACCGTGACCGATGCCGTGGAGCCGATGAAGGTGGTGGAGAATTACATCGAACAGGTCAACAAGTCGCTGATGCGCCAGGTCAGCCTGGAAATCCAGGTGCTGTCGGTGCAGTTGAACGACGAATTCTCGGCCGGCATCGACTGGAATGTGGTGCGCAACAATTTCACCTCCTCGTCCCCCTCGGCGCTCTTGCCCAGCCAGTCCGGCAGCCCCTTCACCATCGGCTACCAGAACAGCAATGGCAATACCGCGCTGATCAAGCTGCTCAAGACCTTTGGCCGGGTCTCGACCACCTATTCGGGGGTGGCCGTGACCTCCAATCGGGTCTCGGTACCGTTGATGGTGGTGAACCAGCAGGCGTATCTGAAGCAGACCCAGGCGGCGGTGGTCAGCGGCGCGCAGGTGGGCAGCGTTTCCACGACCGGGCCCAGCCTGACGCCGGGGCAGATCAACACCGGCATGTCCATGGCCTTCCTGCCGGTGGTTCTGGATTCCAACCAGGTACTGCTGCAGACCTTCATCAATATCTCCAGTCTCAAGGGCCTGCCCTCAGCCGGTGCCGGGCTTCGACGTCATCGGCAGCGCCGACGTGGTGGCCGAGCGCCTCAATACCTTCCTGCAACTGGCCGACGGCTCCACCGTGCGGCGACTGGGTGCGGTCGATCTGCTGGGCAATGTGGAAGAGATCGACTGGGAACTGGTGCTGGACGAAGTCGACGCCAAGGTACGCCTGAAGAAGATCCCCGACATCAAGCAAATCCTCACCGTGCTGGCGGTGTCCGCGGTGCTTTTCGTGGCCGTGTTCGGGGCGATCACCTACAAGCTGGCGCGGGACAAGAGAATCGCCGACGAGCAGGCACGCATCGCCAACGATCCCAATATCGTCTACGAAAAAAAGATCGACGGCGACCTGGCGGCCGTCACCGGCACCGGCCAGACCAGCCTGCAGCGGATGGTCGGCGGCCTGAAGCAGATCCCGCTGCAGATCAAGGGCTGGCGACTGAGCAAGGTGGAATGTACGCCCACCCTGTGCAACGCCTCATGGACCCGCAGCTATGGCAACTTTGCCGAGTTCGGGCGTGCGCTGCCGCCCTCGGCAATGGGCCAGCCGCAATACGACGTCTTCAAGCCCGAGGACCTGACCAGCGCCAGGCTGGTGACGCAGCATCGGCCAGGTGCGCTCGGCCACGCTGTCCCTGCTGTGCGTGGCCAGCTTGTTGCTGGCCTATGGGCTGGGCCACTTCCGGCTGCTGAGCTACCCCGGTGCCATCATGCTGTCGATGGTACTGGGGGCACCGGTGTTCTTCCTCAGCGCCGCGCTGGTGGTCAAGGCGCGCCCCCCGGCGCCAGAGGAAGCACGCTGAATGCGCCGGCCCGGCAACGTCGTGCTGGCCGCCGCGCTGGCGGGCGCCCTGTGCGCCAACCCGGCGCGGGCGGCCGATCTGTGCTTTGAGCAGGCGGGGACGCGCTACGGCGTGTCCCCGCTGATCTTGCAGGCCATTGCCCAGCAAGAGTCGGGCATGAATCCCAGGGCTCTGCATCGCAATTCCAACGGCACGCGCGATATCGGCATCATGCAGATCAATTCCAGCTGGCTGGGATTTCTGGCGCGCCATCACATCAGCGAAACCGACCTCCTTGATGCCTGCACCAACATCCATGTCGGTGCCTGGATACTCGGCTCCAATTTCCAGCGCATGGGCGTGAGCTGGGAAGCCATCGGCGCCTACAACGCCGTCAGTCCCGACAAGCGCGCCCGCTACGCCACCCAGGTCATCGGCCGCCTGCGCCATCTGCTGAAACAATCCATGTAGCAGCAGCGCCGCTGCGGCCCTCTATCCCCCTTCAAGGAACACCGCATGCTTATCTTGCCCGACATGCCCTATGACCATCCCCTCGTCGTCTTCTTCATGACGTTGCTGATCGGGCTTTGTATCGGCAGCTTTCTGAACGTGGTGATCTACCGCCTGCCCTTGATGCTCAAGGCCGCTTACGCCTCGACCGACAGACAGGCGTCGCCCGACCCGGAACAGGCGCCGGAGACACAGTCATCATTCATGACGCTGGCCTGGCCCGGCTCCCATTGTCCGGCCTGCAAGCGGCCGGTACGTCCTGCCGAAAACATCCCGGTCCTGAGTTACCTCTACCTGCTCGGCCGTTGCGCCGGCTGCAAGGCCCACATTCCGGTGCGCTATCCACTGGTCGAAGTGGCCAGCGCGGTGGTGACCGTCGCCACCGCCTCGCACTTCGGCCCGACGATGCAAACCGTGGGGACATGGCTGCTGCTGTGGACGCTGATCGCCCTCTTCTTCATCGATCTCAATCACCAGCTCTTGCCCGACTGTCTTACCCAGCCATTGCTCTGGCTGGGGCTGTTCTTCAATTCATTTGCCGCCTTCGTGCCCCTGCGCGAGGCCTTCTGGGGTGTGGTGGCCGGATACGCTGCGCTGTGGAGCATCTACTGGATCTGCTTCCATTTCACCGGCAAGGAGGGCATGGGCTACGGCGACTTCAAGCTGCTTGCCGCACTCGGCGCCTGGTTCGGCTGGGGACCGCTGCTGCACATCATCGTGCTGGCGTCCACCGGCGCGGCGGTGGTCGGCTTGTGGCAGATAAAAGTGCGCCACCGAGACCCCGGCCAACCCATGGCCTTCGGTCCCTACCTGATTGCCGCAGGCGTGGCGGCCCTGGTCTGGAAGGAGCAACGGTGGCTCCTCCTCTGACGCAATGCTATGCGTGTCACACGCCGGTGTGATCGATTTCTTGAAGAACAGCAGATGCAAGAGGCGGTCTCTCTTACCCGCCATCAAACGATATGGAAAAACGCTTGCTTGACTTTCTTCGGACCATTGGCGATGTCGCGTACCTTGTCGCTGCGCGCTCGTTCCCATGGCCGCGCCGGTACAGGAGACTTAACGATGCCGGGCACTCCCTCACGAAATATCTCATGTGCTTCATCGGTGGTTGCCTGGCTTCCTGTTTGCTGCTTTTTCTAGCGAAACAACTATTTATTCCACCTCAAAAATTTCTCACAATCGCGTTCTTTCTAGCGCCATTGTCGACTGCATGTCTCTTGCAGGAGATTGGGCACCATTGCATGCGTATTGATGCATCTACCTGCCCTCGCGATTACTCCTTGCAAGTGCTTTGGTATTGCGCAGGTTTCGCCTTGATTAAATTCTTCTGTTTCTCCAACACCTAACGGAGAAAAAATCAGGCGCTATGCGGGATCGATACCTCCGATGGATCTGCTTTCTGGCAATGACCACTAGAAAATTTTCAATCGGACTTTCACCCCATAGATAGGTCAACCTGATGAATACTGAAAGAACTCTTCATGTCTCTCCTCCTGCCCCATCGGCCCCTTCCTTCCAGTCTCTGGATATCCAGCTGACATCCGTGTTGGGAGGGTCGTTCGCATGAACATGAATCCTCCTCCAGGCCGGTGGCAAGCACTCATCGATAAACTCTCCGGCCCACCGCCCAATGAAGCGGTACTGGCCACACGGAAGGGCAAGCCATTCTGGCGCCGTCATCGCATTTTTCTGGTGGGGATGCTCACTTCCCTGACCTTGGTGATCGCGCCGGAAGTGGTCAATCAACTCAATCGTGTCCCTGATCCCTCCACACTGCAAACGCTGGAGGTCCGCATTGTGCGCACCGAGCTGACCGGACCACACCTCTTTGTCGAGCTACCCGATGGACAGCGACGGAGTATGGAGTGGCCGGCTGAGCTCGGCTTGAGCAGACCCCTGCCATCCCGCGCCTGGACCGATGCCCAGCGCGAGAGCCTGCCAGGATGCCTGGCCACCGTACAAGGTGCGCCATTGATGCTGACTCCCACGGATCGGTTCCGGATATGGACACTTGATTGCGCTGAAAAAAATATCAGCATCAATTTCGACGCCACCAGCAAGCGCTACGCCCAAGACCTGAATGAAAGACTGTTGATTTCGCTGGGTGTCTTGTTCGCGTGCAGCCTGATGAATGTGCTCGTTTTTCTTCGTGAGAAAAGAGGTCATCTATGAACACTAAAAATTTCGCACTATTGATTCTTGCAAGTAGCTTTGACGGGCCTCCGAATGCGGTAGATCTAGGCGTAGGCGAGAAAGAAGCTGATCTTAGCTCAATGCATCCGGCCAGCTTGATGCATGACGGCACAACTTATCCTTCGCGCCTCACCGGAACATCTGACTTCCTATTCTGGCTCGCGAATATGGAATTGAAATCCGTCCTGCGAGGGACTTTCGCGTGACCACGAATCGTCCTCCCGGTCGATGGCGGCGACTGATAGAAACACTGTCCGGGCCGCCCAATGAAGCGGTACTGGCCACGCGCAGGGGTAAGCCATTCTGGCGTCGATACCCTCAGTTTTCCTGGGGGATGATTATTTCCTTAGTGTTGTTCATCGCCCCCGAGTTCGTCAATCAATGGAACCGCGTGCCCGATCCGTCCACGCTGCAAACACTTCAGGTACGCATTCTGCACACCCAGCTAACGGAACCCCACCTCTTCGTCGAGCTGCCAAACGGAGAGCGACGTCAGATGGAGTGGCCGGTCGATATCAGCGCAGGTGGCAGATTTCGGACTCACGTCTGGACCGACGCTCAGCGAAAGAGCCTGCCTGGATGCATGGCCACGGTACAAGGTGCGCCGTTAAAGCTGACGCTCACTGATCGCTTCCGGATATGGGCACTCGATTGTCCCGAACAACATATCAGTATCACTTTCCACGCCACAAGCAAGAGCCAACCCAACCGGCTGACCGCCAGTCTGGTGATATGGCTAATTTTTTTGATCCCGTATTACCTGTTTTATGTATTCATTTTTCTTCGTGAGAAAAGAGGTCAACTATGAGCACTAACAATATCGCGCTACTGATTCTGACCGGTGGCTTTGGGAAAGCCCTCAATGCTATGAATGTTGCAGTCGGCACAAAAAACCCCGACGACAGCTTCAACACGTCCGGTACGATAATTGGCATTGGACAGACCGCACATTCGATGGTGGAATTTGCCACTATCGGCAGCAGCGTGGCGAAATACATGCCGAAAGCTGGACTAGGATTAGGCGTGCTGGCCGCAGTGGACAGCGGCCGCAAGATTTATCTGGCCAAAGAACTGGGCACTCCCGTCCAACAATCTGACATCGCAGGCGTAATTGGCGGCGTGGCATCGGTGATCGGCGCAGGCGCAGCACTCATCACCATGAGTGGAGCGGTCATTCCCCTAGTTGTGACCGTTGGCAGCATTGCAACGGTGGTCGGCGTAGGCGCAAGCGCCTATCAGTTGGTCGCCGGTGCGGCTGGTTGGAAAATCGATGCCGACCGCAATGTCATCTCGCTGCCGGTCACGGATGACGGTGGACGGAGCATCGTAAAGAGTGGAGACCCCGCCACTGACCAGGTCATCAAGAGCGTGGCCAAGGCCATCGACACCCTGACCAAAGCGGGGATGGAAAACGACACCATTGCAGAGATCATTGGTCAAGCCATCGCCCAACACACGAGTGAACTCGGCATACCCCTGGAACTGGGCAAGCACCTCGATGACACGATGAACCAGACCTATGATCGCTGGGCCACCAGCAGCAATATTATTCCCAGACGCGACCCGCTTATTCTCGATCTCGACGGCGATGGGATCGAAACCATCGCACGCAGTGCCAACGTCCATTTCGACCATGATCTGAGCGGCTTTGCCGAACAGAGCGGCTGGGTTGGACGCGACGACGCCCTGCTGGTCCGGGACCTCGACGGCGACGGCAAGATCACCAGCGGTGCCGAACTCTTTGGCGACCATACCCGGCTTGGCAGTGGCGCATTCGCGGCCAATGGATTCGCCGCACTCGCAGATCTGGACGCCAACCAAGACGGCGTGCTTGACGTCAATGACGAGGCATTTGCCAGTCTCAGGCTCTGGCAGGACCGCAATGGCAACGGCATCACGGACGCCGGCGAGCTGCTTGAGCTGAACGCCGCTGGTGTCAAGACGCTCAATGTGCGTTTTTCCGATGTCAACAAGACCGATGCCGCTGGCAACGCCTTGCGCCAACTGGGCAGTTATGTCGCGGCCGATGGCAGCACCCGCAGTCTGGGCGATGTCTGGTTTTCCAGCAACACCATGCGCAGCGTGGCGCTGACCGAGGTAACGCTAAGCGCAGCCATTGCGAAGCTGCCCGAACTCCCCGGCATGGGCAATACCCTGGGCCTGCGACAAGCCATTGCGCAAGATGCCAGCGGCCTCTTGCAACGCCGGGTGGAATCGATCATGAGCATGACCGATCCGACTGCCCGGCGCGCTGCCTTCGACGACCTGCTATTGAGCTGGAGCGGCGCCGATCGGCGGGCCACCAACAGTCGCGGTAACTTTATCAACGGGCGCATCCTCTACGCGCTCGAAGGCTTGACAGGCTTGGCCTGGCCGGGCGGAGGCAATCCTGTCAATGAAGCCACGGCGCTAAGTATCCTGGCGATCTGGCGTGACCTGGGTGATCGGCTCTTCCTGCACTGGGAAGTTGAGGCGACCTACAAGGAAGATATCAGCCAGTTTGGTCTGGCATGGAACATGTCGAGCAAAAGCTTCGTGCCGGATGCCACGCCTCTGGTCGCATCGTTGAAAGAGGCCATGCAGAGCGGGCCGGACATGACCAGCATGCGTCTGCTTGGCCTGGGCGAAACCTTACGTCAACTGGGAGATAGTGGACTGCGCTATCTAGACGCATTGCATCGCGCAGGCCAACACGATGAAACTGAATTAGGCAAGCTGTTGGCTGCTACAGGCAAGGCGGGTGCACTTCTGCGCGGCACTAGCGGGGACGACACACTCAATGGAGATGGAAACAACAATTACATGATGGGCGGCGACGGTAGCGACACGCTTTCCGGCCATGCCGGCAACGACACCATTGTCGGGGGCAAGGGCAATGACTACCTGAACGGTGGTCTCGGCGATGATATTTATGTCTTCAATCAAGGTGATGGCATCGACACCATCAACGACTATGACTACACTGCCGGCAACATCGATACCCTGCGGCTCGGCAAAGGCATCAATGCGGCCGACACGGCCGTAGCGCGATCCGGTAACCATATGACCCTGACTTGGGGTGCCGACGCCATCACCATCGAAAATTATTTCCTGGGAGAGTATTACCGCATCGAGAAGATCGCCTTCGATGATGGCACGACCTGGGCCTATTCCGATCTAGCCTCAAGGCTGACCCAAACCGGCACTTCCGAAAATGAATACTGGACCGGACTCGGTGGCGCAAGCAATCGAATGGTCGGCATGGCGGGAAATGACTCGCTGTCAGGTGGCCAATTCGCCGACACCATCGACGGCGGTGATGGCAATGACAACCTGTTGGGCTATGGTGGCAACGATACCCTCATCGGCGGCAATGGCGATGACGGACTCGATGGCGGCTACGGCAACGACACCTATGTCTTCAATCAGGGCGATGGAGTCGATACCATCAGCGACTATGACTACAATACCAGCAACATCGACACCCTGCGGCTCGGCAAAGGCATCAATGCGGTGGACACGGTCGTAGCGCGATCCCGCAGTCATCTCACTCTGACTTGGGGTACCGATGCCATCACCATCGAGAATTATTTCTCAGACAGCAGCTACTACATCGAGAAGATCGCCTTCGATGATGGCACGACCTGGGCCTATTCCGATCTAGCCTCAAGGCTGACCCAAACCGGCACTTCCGAAAATGAATACTGGACCGGACTCGGTGACCGGAGTAATCGCATGGTCGGTATGGGCGGAAATGATTCGCTCAACGGTGGCCAATTCGCCGACACCATCGACGGCGGTGATGGCAATGACAACCTGTTGGGCTATGGCGGTAACGACACCCTCATCGGCGGCAATGGCGATGACGGACTCGATGGCGGCGGTGGTGACGATACCCTGTCCGGTGGCAAAGGCATTGACAGGCTCAATGGCGGTTACGGCAACGACACCTATGTCTTCAATCAAGGCGATGGCACCGATACCATCAGCGACTATGACTACAATACCAGCAACATCGACACTCTGCGGTTCGGCAAAGGCATCAATGCGGCCGACACGGCCGTAGCGCGATCCGGTAACCATATGACCCTGACTTGGGGTGCCGACGCCATCACCATCGAAAATTATTTCCTGGGAGAGTATTACCGCATCGAGAAGATCGCCTTCGATGATGGCACGACCTGGGGCTATTCCGATCTAGCCTCAAGGCTGACCCAAACCGGCACTTCCGAAAATGAATACTGGACCGGACTCGGTGGCGCAAGCAATCGTATGACCGGCATGGCAGGAAATGACTTGCTGTCAGGTGGCCAATTCGCCGACACCATCGACGGCGGTGATGGCAATGACAACCTGTTGGGCTATGGCGGTAACGACACCCTCATCGGCGGTAACGGCGATGACGGGCTCGATGGCGGCAGTGGTGACGATACCCTGTCCGGTGGCAAAGGCATTGACAGGCTCAATGGCGGTTACGGCAACGACACCTATGTCTTCAATCAGGGCGATGGAGTCGATACCATCAGCGACTATGACTATACTGGCGGCAACATCGACACTCTACGGCTTGGCAAAGGCATCAATGCGGTGGACACGGTCGTAGCGCGATCTGGCAATCATCTGACCCTGACTTGGGGTACCGACGCCATCACCATCGAGAATTATTTCTCAGACAGCAGCTACTACATCGAGAAGTTCGCCTTCGATGATGGCACGACCTGGGCCTATTCCGATCTAGCCTCGAGGCTGACCCAAACCGGCACTTCCGAAAATGAATACTGGACCGGATTCGGTGGCGCAAGCAATCGCATGGCCGGCATGGCAGGAAATGACTTGCTGTCAGGTGGCCAATTCGCCGACACCATCGATGGCGGTGATGGTAATGACAACCTGTCGGGCTATGGCGGCAACGACATTCTCATCGGCGGCAATGGTAATGACAACCTCTATGGCAGCGACGGTGACGATGCGCTGTCCGGCGATAAAGGTAATGATTACCTGATCGGTGGCACAGGCAACGACATCTATGCCTTCAATCAAGGCGATGGAATCGACACCATCAGCGATTACGCTAGCAGCGCCAACACCGACACGCTCAAGTTCGGCACCGGCATCACCAGTGATCGCTTAAGGTTCAGTCACATCGGCAACAATCTAGAGATCTCTGTGAGCGGAACCGATGACAAGGCGATCATCGAGAACTGGTATCTCGGTAGTGCCTACCAGATCGAACGGATCAGTACCGCCGACAGCGTCACTGTCATCAATACGACTCTGGAACGACTGATTCATCCCATGACCAGTTTCGCTGCCCTCCCCTTGAGCACGACAGTGATGCTAGCGTAGTGCGCTGCGCCGCCTGCCATGCGAGGCTAAGGCGCTTAGCATGGCGGCACGCCCGAAGCGGTTGACCCTGGCGTACTTTCAGGCAGGGCGTGCCACCAGCTTCCCTCAACCGAGATGCAACTCCAGCATCTCCACCGGCAAACTCCCCAGAATCTCCGCCACGGCGATGCTGCCACCGCGTTCGCCGTCGGGCATGGCGCATTCCTCCAGCGGGCCCTGGCCGCTGGTGAGCACGCTGCGCCAGAGTCGCATGCCTTGCCCCGCCACATGCGACAGCGACTGCGGGAGGGCCACGCTAGTATCGCCCCAGGCCTGGGCCGAGATCAACGGCAATGCTTCTTCACGACGACCTTCGAAGGACAGCAGATGGCCCGCCAGGCGGGTACAGATGACCACCACCGCCTGCAGGCCTTGTGCTTCATCGCCCGGCTCCACCGGCAACAATCTGGCGAAGGCGATGACATGGCGCGCCAGCTTGCCATGCGTGCTCAAGGGGAGGTATCCACCTTCGGCAAAGAGCGGTGCATGCCGGCGCCGATACTGCAGCACCGCATGGATCAACTGCTGCTTGGCGGCGCCGCTCTGCCATTCGCGCAAGGAGACCGGGCGGCTGGTCGCCTCATCCAGGCGACGTGCGCGCAGGGCGAAGTCGACCGGCCGGCGGTTGTCGGGGTCGACCATGCTCAGGTCCCAGAGCTCGCTGCCCTGGTAGAAGTCCGGCACCCCTGGGCTGGCCAGCTTGAGCATGATCTGAGACAGGCTGTTGATGGCGCCCAGCGGCCCCAGCCGACGTACGAAGTCTTCCAGTTCGGTAAGGAAGGGATGATGACGCGGGTCCAGTCCGGGGTCGCACAGCAAGGCGCGAGTGAAGCGCTCGCAGGCGGCTTCATAGTCCTGCTGGGGCGCCACCCAGTCGCTGCGCCGCTTGGCTTCGCGCAGGGCCTTGCGCTGCCATTCGATGACGCGTTCGGCCAGTTGACCCAGGGCACTCAAGTCATCGTCGCCGGCACGCATGCCATCGGGCCAGGCACCCACCAGGGTCTGGTAGAGCATGCTTTCATCGACGGCGTCGATACCGCCCTGCGGGCCGGCTGTAGCCGCCACGATGGGCGCATTGAGTTGATGCCAGTGGCGCAGCACGGTGGCCCATTCCTCGGCGATCTCGGAGAGCGCGGCCAGGCGCATGCGGGCGTCCTCGCCGCGCTTGTGGTCGTGCGTACCGGTGGCCAGCAGGCTGTGGGGCATCTGCGCGGCGCGGCGCGCAGCGAGTTGGTGGAAGTGCGCCACGGAGAGCGAGAGGTGCGCCGGTTCGGCGCCTACTTCATTGCGCGACAGCAGTCGGCCATAGCGATAGAAGGCGGTGTCTTCCATGGACTTGGCCGTCAGCGGCGGCGTCAGTTGCTGGAAGCGGGCAATGGCGCGCAGCTGCAATGCGCGCCGGCGGGCGTCGCTGGTATTGAGCAGCAGGTCGCCACCCAGCCAGCCTTCCACCACATGCAGGGTCGGATGATCGGCGGCGTGCAGGGTCGCGGCTGCCGTGCGGGCGGTGCGCGCCAGCAGTTCACGGTCCAGCGCCGGCATGCCTTCGGCATTGGCGTAGGTGCGATAGACCGGGAAATGCTCCAGCAACTCGGCCACGCAGCGCCGGATCGACATCAGTGTCAGGTCGCGGGTCTGGGTCGCACTGCGGGCGAGCCGATGCAGGCAGTTCGTGAGCGCATTGAATTCTGCAGCGAAATTGCGGACCAGAAAACTGCGGCGCGCCTGCTGCACGATGGTCGGAAAATGGCTGAGCTCGCCCGCCGCATGCCCCTGCATATGATCCACCACCGGGGCGACTTCGCCGATGATGTCGCGCCACAGTTCGTCCAGCACCGGTTCGCCTTCGCCGTCATGCAAGACAGCGGCGCACTGGTCCATGAACTCATAGCCGGTAGTGCCATCGAGCGTCCAGCCGGCCGGCAACATCTCGTCGCCGGCCAGGATTTTTTCGGCGATCAGATAGGGTTGGTGGTCCGCTCGCAGGCTGCACAGGCGCGCCCGCAGGCGCTGGCAATAGGCGGCCGGGTCGGTCAGGCCGTCGATGTGGTCCAGGCGCAGGCCGTCGATGAGGCCTTCGCCATAGAGGCGGAAGATGTCGGCGTGCATGGCCTCGAATACGTCATCGCGTTCGACCCGCATGCCGACCAGCTCGCTGACTTCGAAGAAGCGGCGCCAGTTGATTTCGTCAGCCGCATTGCGCCAGTAGGCCAGGCGGTAATGCTGGCGTTCCAGCAGTTCGTGCATGGCGCTGCGGCCATGCGGCTGGAGCGCGGAGAAGGCGGCCAGGGCGGCGTCGATGTCGGCCAGCGCATCGGGGTCGGCGGCCAGACTGCGCATCCGGCTGCAGGCATCGGCCGCCTGGCGATATTGCTCGGGGTGACCGGGCTCGATTGCCTGGAAGGCGCTGATGAGCTCCGCCAGGCGCGGGCTGCCGGCTGTTTCCAGCACCACGGCATGGTCCTGCAAGGCCAGGGGGAAGACGTTGTCGTGGTGCGCCACGTAGAACTCGCCCTGTTCGGTATCGAAGCGCAGCACCAGCTCGCCGGCCTCCAGCGCCTCGGCATAGGGCTGGCCGAGGAACGGCAGCAGGAGCTTGCCGTCCAGGGCCGGGTCGGCGCTGTCCCACTCGATGTCGAACCAGTCGGCGTGGCGGCTGTGGCGGCCCCAGCGCAGCACATCCTGCCACCATGCATTGTGCCGGCCAACGGCCATGTGGTTGGGGACGATGTCGACGATTACGCCCATCTCCTGTGCATGCAGCCGTTGGCACAGCTGGCGCAGGCCTTCCTCGCCGCCAAGTTCGGGGTTGATGCGGGTGGCGTCCACCACGTCGTAACCATGGGTGGAACCGGGACGGGCCACCAGGATGGGCGACAGGTAGTAATGGCTCACGCCCAGGCGCTGGTAATAATCCACCACCTCGGCGGCATGCTCGAAGCGAAAATCGCGGTGCAGTTGCAGACGTGCCGTGGCGCGTGGGATACCACTGCGGCTACCGTGCAGATGGGGTGCTGTCAGGGCGGGCATCAGGTCTCCTTGGGGCCGCAGCCGCGCACGCGGCGCAGGCGTTCCAGCCTGGCCCGGGCGGCATAGGCGGCAAACAGCTGTGGCGTATCGACCGGCAGGCGGCGGCGCCAGTTGGGGTGGGGGTCGGTCAGACCCGGCAGGTTGGGCTGCTGGGCCAGGCCGAGAATGTCTTCCACCGGCACCACGGCCAGCGGCGCAGGGGTGGAGGCCACCATGTCCAGCGCGGCGTCCACGGCGATGGCGCAGTCTTCGAGCGTGGTGGGGTGCTGCTCTTCCGACACCGCCTCGACCACCGCCTGTGCCACTTCAGGCAAGGGGCCGCTGGCCCGTCCCTGCACTACCAGGCTGTCCCACAGTTGGCGGCGGTCCTGGCTGCGCTGATCCTGCGCAGCGGCCACGCCTTCATCGAGATGGCCCAGGCGGTCGCGCCAGGCGAGGTCGGCGCCGGACCACCATCCGGCCACGGTGGGCAGGTCGTGCGTGGTCGTCACGGCAATGGCCTGATCCGACCAGTCGGCCGGCGGCAGAAAGCCTTTCTTGTCACGCTGGAACCACAGCACGCGGATGCCGGCGACGCCGGCCTTGTCCAATGCCTGGTCGAAGCCGGGCGGCACGGTGCCCAGGTCTTCGCCAATGACCACGGCGCGGTGGCGCCAGGATTCCAGCGCGATCAGGCGCAGCAGGTCCTGCTGCGGATAGCTGACGTAGGCGCCGGCATCGGCATCCAGCCCCTGCGGTACCAGCCAGAGGCGGTTCAGTCCCAGCACGTGATCGATGCGCACCCCACCACCCTGGGCGAAAGAAGCGCGCAACATCGCCAGGTAGCCTTGATAGCCGGTACGGCGCAGGGCCAGTGGCGAGAACGCGCCCAGCCCCCAGTTCTGGCCTTGCGGCGCCAGGCGGTCCGGCGGCGCGCCCACGGTCAGGCCGGCGGCGATCTCGGCCTGATGGCTCCAGGCCTGGCTGCCGCCATTGTCGGCACCAACAGCGAGGTCGGCGATCAGGCCGATGGGCATGCCGGCATCGCGGGCGGCCTGCTGGGCCTGGCCCAGCTGATGCGCGGCCTGCCATTGCAGGAACAGGTGGAAGTCGATCTCGCCGGCATGCTGCTCGGCGAAGGCGCGCATCTCGGGGGTCTCCGGATGCAAGCCGGCCTGGCCCCATTGGCGCCAGTCGCAACTGCCGGCCACGCCTTGTACGGCCAGGTGGTGGCTATAGGCCTCATACAGGGCATGCGCATGCAGGGCCGCACCCCCGGCACTCTGGAAAGCCTTGAAGGCGGCCTGATGGTGTGCGTGCTGTCCCTGCCCCGCCTGTTCGGTACGGAACAAGGCGTACAGGCGGCGCAGCAACGTCAGGCGATGCGCACCAGCGCGCTGCCAGTCGATCAGGCTGGCCTGCTGCAGGCGTTCATGGGCGGCGATCATTTCCGAGCCGCCCTCGGCCAGCACCTGGGCCTGGGCCTCTTCGCCGAGGATGCCGGCGGGGTCGATCAGGAAGGGATTGAGGAACAGCCGGCTGGAAGGTGAATAGGGGCTGCTGCGACCGGGGTCGGCGGCAAACATGGCGTGCAGCGGCGACATCGCCAGCGCTGCCGCGCCGTACTCGGCTGCCATCGGTGCCAGCGCCTTGAGCGCGCCGAAATGCCCGATGCCGCCGTCGCCGTAGATCGTGCGGGCCGGGTTCAGGCTTTCGCTGCGCAGACCATAGACCTGGGCCGCCAGTGCCCAGCCGCGCTCGCTGCCGCGCTCGGCCAGGGCATCGGCAATGGTGTAGCAGCGCGCCGGGGCGATGGCCAGCGTCAGGATATGGCCGGCCACCAGCAGGCGGTGATAACCGGGGACCTCGATGGGGGGCAGCATCGGCGGGCGGTTCAGGTCGGATGAAATCAGCAGCATCAGGCGCGCGCCGTTTTCCAGCTCCACGCGGCAGGACAGGCCGTGCAGGCGCGAATACATGGGCAGGGCCACCGGCTGGTGCAGCACCCCGGTCAGCAGCGGCGGCAGGTAGCCGACCGCCTGCTGACGATCCAGTTCGGCCAGGCTGTCGCGACAGTCGTCGGGGGTGGCGCAGGGCAATCCGAGTGCCGCCAGGATGGCACGCAGCGCGTCTTCCTGCACCACCTGCGGCTGGTCGTAGGCGTCGGTCCATTGCACGGCGATGCCGGCCTGGCGCGCCAGGCGATAGAGGTCGCTTTCCTGGGTGGCCGGTGCCGGGCGTGGCGCGGGGGCTGACATTCGGGATGGCGCGGCTTCGCGCAGGAGAGTGCTGCTCATGTCGGTCTCCCGATCGGCTGGGTCGACATCGTGTCCGAGGTCGGCTCGCGCAGGGCCAGGATGGCGTGCGGCGGGAAGCTACCCTCGGCCAGGGTTTCCAGCACGGCACCACTGTCGAAGAGCACATCGGCGCCGGCCGGATGGGCCAGTTGTTCCAGCGATTCCTGCAGCGGCTGCTCATCCAGGTTGACCGTGATGTTGAGCACGCTGCCGTCGGACAGGCGCCAGCGCGCCTGCACCGCCTTGGGACCGATGGCACGGGCCTCCAGCGCGCGCGCGCCGCGCAGGTAGGGCGCGATATGCAGCTTGCGGATATGCAGCAGCTCGGCCACGCGGCGCAGGCATGCCGCCGAACCCGGTGCCGGACCCGGCTCGGGAATGGAGGAGACGAAGCTGGCGAAGCTGTTGGGATCGGGAATCTGTTCCAGCAATTGCGGATCGGCGAACTGCGGGAAGCGGGAAAACTCGCGTCGCCGCCCTTCCCGCACGGCCGTGGCCAGGGCCTCGTCCTGATGGCTGGTGAAGTAGAGGAAGGGCTGCACGGCGCAGAATTCCTCGCCCATGAACAGCATCGGCACTTGCGGCGCCAGCAGGATCAGGGCCTGCGCGGCATGCAGGGCCAGCGGATGGGCCAGTACGGTGAGCCGTTCACCGAAGGCGCGGTTGCCGATCTGGTCGTGGTTCTGCAGGAAGTTGACGAAGGCCGTAGGCGGGAGCTCGGCGCTGGGTTCGCCGCGGGGCTCACCGGAGTACGGTGAGACCTCGCCCTGGTAGACGAAGCCCTGCTGCAGGCAGCGCGCCAGTTTCTCGGCCGGCTGTTCGGCGTAGGCGCTGTAGTAGCCGCCGTCTTCGCCGGTCAACAGCACATGCAGGACATGGTGTGCGTCGTCGTTCCATTGTGCATCGTAGACATGGCTGGTGCGCGGCCGCACTTCGCCCTGATCGGGATCGGCGACCTGTTCGCCCTGGCCACCATAGCCCAGCAGATGGGCGGCATTACCGTCGTGTTCCAGCACCAGGTGGACATGACGTTCGGTGCCGATCTCCTGGCGGATACGGTGACCCAGGCTGACCAGCCAGTCCGGCTCGCAGATGGCATGCACGGCATCCAGGCGCAGGCCGTCGAAGCGGTATTCCTGCAGCCAGTAGAGGGCATTGAGAGTGAAGAAATCGGCCACCTCGGGGCGGCGGAAGTCGATGGTCGCGCCCCACAGGGTGTTGCTGTCGTGCCGGAAGAATTCCGGCGCATAGCTGTTGAGGTAGTTGCCGGCCGGGCCGAAGTGGTTGTACACCACATCCAGGAACACCATCATCCCCAGGCCATGCGCGGTATCGATCAGGGCCTTGAGTTGTTCGGGCGTGCCATAGCTGGCGTCCGGGGCGAAGGGCAGCACGCCGTCATACCCCCAGTTGTGGGCGCCGGGGAATTCGGCCACCGGCATGAGCTCGATGGCGGTGATGCCCAGCTCGGCCAGTTCCACCAGGCGCTGCTGGATGCCGGCAAAGCCGCCCATGGCGCCGGGGTGGAGCTCGTAGAGCACCGTTTCTTCCCAGGGTCGGCCTTGCCAGTGCGGGTATTGCCACTGGTAGGCATGGGCATCCACCACCACGCTGGGATCGAAGACATCCCCGGCCTGCCCGCGCGAGGCCGGATCGGGGACGGTGACTTCGCCCTCCACCTTTGAATGCAGGACGTAGCGATAGAGGGTGCCGGGTTCGCAGGCGGTGTCCAGCAGGTACCAACCCGGCGCTGCGGAATCGGGTGACATCGGCAGGCGGCCGCGTCCGGTGATCTCCACCGCAGCCGCATCGGCGCCGGGTGCCCAGATGCGAAAACGCACCTGGCCAGGTGCCGTGACCTGGGCGCCAAAAGGCAGCGGCAGCGAAAAGCGGGCCGTCATGCGCGTTCTCCCCATTCGTTGCGGGCAATCCATTCATTGGCCGCCAGTGGATAGATGGCCGATGACAGGTGCAGCGGCCGGTTGGCGAAGACCTGCAGGCTGTGGGCCTGCACCTGCACCGTGGCGCTGCCCTGCACCCTGGCAGCTGCGCCCGCGCCTTCCGGCATGCCGGTGGGCTGGGCGCTGTCCAGCAGCAGGCAGTATTCGCCTTCGGTGCGCGGAAAGTGGAACGCGATCGGCTCATGGCCGGCATTGACGAAGATCATCAGCATGTCCGGTATGGCTTCCGGGAGGTCGCCGGGGGTGTCGGTGTTGGCGGCATCCTGGATGCGCGAACTCAGTTGCTTGTGCGCTTCCTGGCGCTTGCCGGCCAGTTGCAGGGTGATGGCGCGGGCCACCGGGTTGTTCCAGTCTTCGCTGGAGACCGGGCGCGCCGCCTCGTCGAACCAGGCCACGTCCGGCAAGCCATCGGCCACCCTCTGGGCGCCGTGCAGGAAGTAGCTGGCGCGCAGCACCTCGAAATCGCGGCGGATGGCGGTGACGCGACCCACGAAGGCGGTCAGCGCGGCGCCCTCGGGCGAACGCGCCTGCTCCCAGTTGATCCAGGAGATCTGGTTGTCCTGGCAGTAGGCGTTGTTGTTGCCGCCCTGGCTGCGGTTGAATTCGTCGCCGGCCAGCAGCATCGGCGTGCCTTGCGCCAGCAGGGTTGAGGCCAGCATGGAGCGTTGTACATTGGCGCGGGTGGCCTGGATGGCGGCATCGTCGGTCTCGCCTTCGGCACCCCAGTTGTAGCTGGCGTTGTCGTTGTGGCCGTCGTTGTTGTTCTCGCCATTGGCCTCGTTGTGCTTGCCGTTGTAGCTGACCAGGTCGCGCAGGGTGAAGCCGTCATGCGAGGCGATGAAGTTGATGCTGGCCCAGGGCTTGCGGCGATGGTGCTCGAACAGCTCGGCCGAACCCAACATGCGCTGGGCGAAGCCGCCACGCATGGCCTCGTCGCCCTTCCAGAACTTGCGCATGTCGTCGCGGAACTTGTCGTTCCATTCGCCGAAACGGGCCGGATGGTTGCCCAGCTGGTAGCCACCGGGGCCAATGTCCCAGGGCTCGGAAATGAGCTTCAGACGTGACAGCACGGGGTCCTGCAGCAGCGCGTCGAAGAAGCCCGAACCGGGGTCGAAGCCATGGGGCTCGCGCCCCAGGGTGGAACCGAGGTCGAAGCGGAAACCGTCGATATGGAAGGATTGCGCCCAGTAGCGCAGCGAATCCAGCACCATCTGCAGTACGCGGGGATGCGACAGGTTCAGGGTGTTGCCGCAGCCGGTGTCGTTGATGTGATACCGCTCCTGACCGGGCATCAGACGGAAGTAGCTGGCATTGTCCAGGCCCCGGAAGGACAGCGTGGGGCCCAGTTCGCTACCGCAGCTGGTGTGGTTGTAGACCACGTCGAGGATGACCTCGATGCCAGCGCTGTGCAGGCGCCGCACGGCCATGCGCAGCTCGTTGGGGTCGCCCATGGACATGTAGGACGGCTCGGGCGCGAAATACGAGAGTGTGCTGTAGCCCCAGTAGTTACTGAGGCCGCGTTCGACCAGGAAGCTGTCCTGCAGGAAGGCATGCACTGGCATCAGTTCCAGCGTGGTCACGCCCAGCCGCAGCAGGTGGTCGATGAAGGCCGGATCGGACAGCGCGGCGAAGGTGCCGCGTTCGTGCGGCAGCAGATCTTCGCGCATCCTGGAGATGCCCCTGACATGGGCCTCGTAGATCACCGTCTTGTTCCACGGCACCTGCGGCAGGCGGTCATGCTCCCAGACGAAGGCGTCTTCGGTGACCATGGCCTTGGGCATGGCGGCGGCGCTGTCGCGGCGGTCGAAGGAGAGGTCGGCGCGGGCCGAATGCAGGCGGTAGCCATAGAGCGCATCGGTCCAGCGCACCTGCCCCACGAGGCGTTTGGCATAGGGGTCCAGCAGCAGCTTGTTGGGGTTGAAGCGATGGCCCTTGCTGGGTTCGTACGGACCGTGGGCGCGGAAGCCATAGACCAGGCCGGGGGCGGCACCCGGCAGGTAGCCGTGCCACACCTCGTCGGTGCATTCGGGGAGCTGGATGCGCTTGAGTTCACGCTTGCCGGAAGGGTCGAACAGACAGAGGTCCATGCGGGTTGCGTTGGCCGAGAAGACGGCGAAATTCACCCCCAGGCCATCGGAGCTCGCGCCCAGGGGGTAAGGCAGGCCTGGCATCAGGCGATCAGGAAAGGCGACGCTCATTTCAGGACTCTCTACGCAGGATCAGGGTGGACAGCGGCGGCAGGTTCAGTTCGATGGAGTTGGGGTGGCCATGCCAGCCCATCTCCTGCACCTCGACCCGGCCCAGGTTGCCGCTGTTGCTGCCGCCATAGACGGCGGCATCGGTGTTGAGCACTTCGCGCCAGACACCGGGCTGGCCCGGTGCGATGGGTGGCACGCCGAGGCGGTAGTGGGTGCGCGGCACCGGGGTCAGATTGACCACGATGAGCACCGGCGGCCCCTCGTCGGCATAGCGGAAATAGGCCAGCACGCTGTTGACGCTGTCGTCGCCGACTGCCCAGGAGAAGCCGTCGGCACGGCAATCGCGCTGGTGCAATGCCGGTTCGCTGCGATAGAGATGGTTCAGGTCGCTGACCAGCTGGCGCAATTGGCGATGGCCGGCCGGGTGGCCGTCATGCTCGTCCAGCAGGTGCCAGTAAGGCGACTTGTCATGATCGAATTCATCGGGCTGGCCGAATTCGCTGCCCATGAAGAGCAGCTTCTTGCCCGGGTGCGTCCACATGAAACCATAGTAGGCGCGCACGTTGGCGAAGCGGCGCCATTGGTCGCCCGGCATCTTGTTGAGCAAGGCGCGCTTGCCGTGTACCACTTCGTCATGCGAGATCGGCAGGATGAAGTTTTCCGAGAAGCCGTAGAGCAGACCGAAGGTCATGTCGTGGTGGTGATAGCGCCGGAACAGCGGGTCATGCTGCATGTAGCGCAGGGTATCGTTCATCCAGCCCATGTTCCACTTGTAGTGGAAGCCCAGGCCGTGATGGTCGGTCTCGTCCTTGACCTCGGCGGTCACGCCAGGCCAGGAGGTGGATTCCTCGGCGATCATCAGCGCGCCCGGGCAACGCTGCGTCACCACGGTATTGAGTTCGCGCAGGAAGGCCACGGCTTCCAGGTTTTCGCGGCCGCCATGGACGTTGGGCACCCACTCGCCGGACTTGCGGCTGTAGTCGCGGTAGAGCATGGAGGCCACGGCATCCACGCGCAGGCCATCGACGTGGAAGTGTTCCAGCCACTCCAGGGCACTGGCGATCAGGAAGCCGCGCACCTCGTTGCGGCCGAGGTTGAAGATCAGGGTGTTCCAGTCCTGGTGGAAGCCTTCGCGGGGGTCAGCGTGTTCATACAGCGCGGTGCCGTCGAACTGCGCCAGGCCATGCTGGTCGCTGGGGAAATGCGCCGGCACCCAGTCCAGCAAGACGCCGATGCCGGCCTGGTGGCAACGGTCGACGAAGGCGGCGAAGCGCTCCGGTTTGCCGAAGCGGGCGCTGGGCGCGAACATGCTGATCGGCTGGTAGCCCCAGGAGCCGCCGAAGGGGTGTTCCATCACCGGCATGAGTTCGATATGGGTAAAGCCCATGCCGACCACGTAGGGGATCAGTTCGTCGGCCAGCTCGTCCCAGGTGAGATTGCGATGCGCCTGCTCGGGGATGCGACGCCAGGAGGCTGGATGGACCTCGTAGATGGACATGGGTGCCGAGCGCGACTGGCGCTGGGCACGTTCGGCCATCCACTGCTGGTCTTGCCAGACATAGGGCCGGGGATCGGCCACGACCGAGGCAGTGGCCGGCGGCGCTTCGGTGGCGCGGGCGACCGGATCGGCCTTGAGCGGCAGCAGCACGCCATCACGCCCGAGGATTTCATATTTGTAGACGTCGCCGGGGCCGATGCGGGGGATGAACAGTTCCCAGACGCCGGACTCATGACGCAGGCGCATCACGTGGCGGCGACCATCCCACTGATTGAAGTCACCCACCACCGAGACCCGCTCGGCATTGGGCGCCCAGACCGCAAAGCGGGTACCGGGGACGCCGTCGATTTCCATCGGCCGCGCACCCAGACAGTCGGCCAGTTGGCGATGACGCCCTTCCTGCAGCAGGTGCAAGTCGAGTTCGCCCAGCAGCAGACCGAAGGCGTACGGGTCTTCGGTGGTCTGCACGCTGCGGTTGCCGTCGGGAATATGCCAATCCACTTCCAGCACGTAGGGGACCTGATGGCGACGCTGGTCCAGGCCGGTGACGACACCGCTGAAAAAGCCGCTGGGCAAGCCATCGATCGGATATTGCTGCAATTCCCCCAACAGGGCGCCGCTATGCCGGCAGCGCACGCGCACCACCTCCGCACCAGGGTGGAAGCAGCGGATGGCGCTCACGCCGCTGACCTGGCTGGCATAGCGTGGACCGAGCAGGCAGAAAGGCTGGTTCAGGCGCCCGGCCAGCAGGGCCTGCAGCAGGCCCTGCTCTTCCAGGGTCAAGGACAGCGCGGTTTCTTCAGAGGGAGATACGGACCGCCCCGGGCCGGAGCCGGAGGCGTGGGTGGGGGGCGCCGAGCTGGCGTCGGAAGAAGCGTCGGCGGAGTCCGCAGATTCCCTATACGCCATGACAGACATGCCGGACATGCACACTCCTGTTGTTGTTATCTGGGTTGATCGAAACATCGATAATCAGGCGCCGGCTTACCGCGTGGCGGCGCGCCGGCAAACACCGCCCCTGCCGCGTCCATGCCGGACGCGGTCGGGCCAGAAAGGAAAGACCGCTACCGCCGGCTGCGGGATCAGGCAGCGGCCACGGCCGACGGCCCGGCGACCACACCCGCCAGCGCCGCCGCGATCGCCGCCGCGGGGCTGACGATGCCGGCGACCCGCTCATGGGCAGCAGCGACGTGGGCAACCTGTGCGGCCGGCCGCTCCACGGGCAAGGGACGCGGGGCAAACAGCGGCCGCACGGCCATGTCCGCCACGTGGGCATAGGCGTCGATGTAGGCACGCGTGGGGCCGGCCCAGTCGCAATCGATGCTCATGGCGTTGCGCTGGATGGTCTGCCAGCGCTCGTTGTCGCTGTAGAGCGCAAAGGCGCGTGCGACGGCATGCTGCATGTCTTCGACGGTCTCGCCTTCGAACAGCACACCGGTGGCGCGTTGCGGATCGAGATCGGCATCGCAGACGGTATCGACCAGACCACCCACGCGAGAGCCGATGGGGATGGCGCCATAGCGCATGGCGTACAACGGGGTCAGGCCGAAGGGTTCGAAGCGGGTCGGGTGCAACAGCATGTCGCTGCCGGCATGCAGCGCGTGGGCGCGGCGTTCGTCGTAACCGATATGCACGGCGATGCGGCCCGGATATTGGCGGGTCAGTGCCAGGAAGGCGTCTTCGTAGTCATGGTCGCCGCAGCCCAGGACCACCACCTGCAGGCGTGGATGACGTTGCAGGATGCCCGGCAGTGCCTCGATGACGACATCGGCCATCTTCTGGTGCGAAATGCGGCTACCCAGGCCCATCACGGGCGCAAAGGGATCCACCGGCAGGCCGAACAGCTTTTGCAGGTCGCGCTTGCAGGCGGACTTGCCCTTCATGTTGCCGATGCTGAAATGGCGGGCGATCAGCGGATCGTTGGCCGGATTCCACAGTTCGGCGTCGATGGCATTGGGGATGGCACGCAGGTCCAGCTTGCGGAAGGACAGGATGCCGTCCATGCCGCAGCCGAAGCGCGGGGTCATGATTTCTTCAGCGTAGTTGCGGCTGACGGTGGAGACGCAGTCGGAGAAGCGGATACCGGCCTTGAGGAAGGACAGCTTGCCCCAGTATTCGACGCCATCGCCGGTCAGCAGGTGTTGCGGGATGCCGATCTGCTCGGCCGAGGCCAGCGCGAAATTGCCCTGGAAGGCCAGGTTGTGGATGGTCAGCATGGTGCCGATATGATCCAGCCCGCGCAGCTTCAGCAGGCAGGGAATCAGGCCGGCGTGCCAGTCATTGGCGTGCACCACGTGCGGTGCCGGCAGGCTGGTCTCGCCGGCGCAGATGGCCACGGCGGCGTGCGACAGATCGGCGAAGCACAGCGCGTTGTCGCTGAACTCCAGGCCATCGGCATCGAGATAGGGATTGGCACCGCGCTGGCGGAAACGCGCCGTATCCAGCAGCAGCGCCGGCACGTCGGTGCCGGGGACGGTACCGCGCAGCAGCCGCCCAGCGCCGCCGGGCAAACCGTGCTTGAGACCGATCTGTACTGTCTCACCGAGGTTGCGCACCGCCTCCGGATAGGCGGGCATGAGGATGCTGGCGTCGATGCCGACTTTGCGCAGCGCTACCGCCAGGGCGGTGATGACGTCGGCCAGGCCACCGGTCTTGGCGAGCGGCACGGCCTCCGAGCTGACTAACAGAACTCGAGCTTGCAAGATGGACCCCTAATGTGTGAAAGCACCTGAGATGGAAAGCACCCTTGGCTCGTCGCATCGCATTACCTCTGCGCCGCGGCCGGGCTTGATCCGGTGGCCGGGCGAAGACATGTCCTTGTTGTTGTGTTGGCCTGGACAAACTTTTGAGCGCCGATGATTACGTTATACGGATCAGGATCAGCGCTCACTATCGGACAGCGGCGTGAGATGGCGTAGGATGAATCCTACTGTTGCAGCGCGGCGAAAAAACCGGAGCGGCACGCAGGGCGCAAATCCGTATGGTGGACGAGGCCTGCTACCGCACTGCACGAAAACGCAACAACCGGGCGGGTCACGAAGCTCAGGCCGCAGGAAGACGAAATGACGATGAAGGTGGCGCAGTTCCAGCGATTCAGGTGGCGGTGCTGGCGCGGATGCCGTGGCGCCTTTCGCCGCTGCGCAAGATGTTGAACCATCACTTTAGCCAAAGGCGGTCGAACGCCGCCAATTGAACCTCGCTATAGGGGGACCAGCCCGATGGCAGCCCTGTATCCCTCATCCGTGGGAAGGGCCGCCCAAGCTCTGCCGTGCAGTCCACGGCGCGCTGGCTGGATCAGGCCTCGACCCGGAAGCCGACCTTCAGACCGACCTGGAAATGGCCGATGCTGCCATTCTCGACATGGCCACGGCATTGGGTGACCTCGAACCAGTCCACGTGCTTGACGGTCTTGACCACGTCGGCCAGGGCGTTGCGGATGGCCTCGTCGCTGCTGTTGGGCGAACTGCCCACGACTTCGATGATCTTGTAGGTGTTGGAATTGTCGTGCTTGCGCTCGTTCATTGGGACTCCTTGCATGAGGGGGTGGACGATTCAGCAAGGCTAGCCGCTCGTACCGGCAACCGACATCGGCCAATGCCAGCAGTTGGCGTAGGAATCGATGCGCAAGGATGGGCGGACTCGAGTACCAAAGGGGGCCGATGCATCGACGCCCCGCAATCCGCCTTGCATTGCTGCGCAGCAAATTTGAAGGGAATGACAGGTGGTTATCCTTGCCTCACCCCAACATTTCTCGACTTCCTACAAAAATTTAGGTCCCCGAACACCTGTTGCAGCGCAGCTAAACCGGCTAATATGCATTCATCTGGCTTGCCAAAACGTTCACCTATCCGCCGCGATGTTTCCTCGCTGGCCCCATGCGGACAGGATTTGGCAGCCCTGCCCGCCGGCCTTGCCGGCCGCGGGTCTGCACAAGATTTTCATCCCTTGGAGAACATCATGTCGCAACTCAACCCTGGCATTCCAGGCAGCCCGCAGCAAGGGGCTCCTGTCAAAGCGATCAGCGCACCGCCGGAAGACCTGCAACACGTCAACGACGATGCCGCCGCCGCCCGCCACCTGACCGCCCTCCGCATTCGCGGGCAACTGGCGGAACTGGACAGCGAACGGCCACAAGCCTGAACTTCCCGGCGTAGTTGGTAAGATGCCGCGGCCAGTGCTCACGGGTGTTTACCCGGCGAGCACTGGCCGATTTTTTTGGGGCTTGCCGACTGCTGTGCCTGCGCTGTCAGGCGCCCTGCACCAGGGCCTGTTCCTCTATTGCTGAACCCATCAACGCAGACCCAGTCTCCGGGCCAGTCGGCTCAGGTTGGCCCGGTCCAGTCCCAGCTCGCGTGCCGCAGCGGCCAGGTTGCCCTGGTGTCGCTCCAGGCTCGCACCGACCAGCTCGCGCTCGTAGCGCTCCACCGCGTCGCGCAGTGGCAAAGAAAGCAGCTCCGACGTGGCGCCGGTCGGATTGACTCCGGTGACAGCATTCCCCATTGCCGCGCTTGCATCGGTTGCGAGCGCCAGCGGCGTGCGCAGGTCCAGCGATTCGGCGTCCAGCGTGAGGATGGACGGACGCTGCGGCTGTGCTGCCAGGGCGCGCAAGGCGCTGCGGCCGACCAGATGTTCCAGCTCCCGGATGTTGCCCGGCCAGGGATAGTCCAGCAGGGCGCGCTGGGCATCGGGTGACAGTCGCAGGCTGGTCAAGCCCAGCCGCGCCCGGTTCTGCTCCAGAAAATAACCCGCCAGCAGCAGCACATCGCGCCCGCGCTCGCGCAGCGGCGGCACGCGGATCGGGAAAACCGACAGGCGGTGATAGAAATCGGCCCGGAAATTACCGCGCTTGACCTCCTCGGCCAGATCGCGATTGGTGGCGGCGATCAGGCGCACATCCACCCGATGTTCACGGTCCGACCCCACCCGCTGCAACTGCCCGCTCTGCAGGACCCGCAGCAGCTTGGCCTGTACCAGCAGCGGCAATTCGCCGACCTCGTCGAGGAACAGGGTGCCACCATCGGCCATCTCGAACTTGCCGCGCCGGTCGGCCACTGCACCCGAGAAGGCGCCACGCACGTGGCCGAACAGTTCGCTCTCCACCAGGGTATCGGGCAAGGCGGCGCAGTTCAGGCTGATCATGGGCTTGTGGGCGCGAGGCGAGGCGGCATGCAGGGCATGTGCCACCAGCTCCTTGCCGGTACCGGTTTCGCCGCTGACCAGCACCGTCATGTCACTGGGCGCGGCCATGCGTATCTCTTCCATCAGCTGGCGCTGGGCCGGACTCTGGCCGATCAGCTCGCGCTTGCCCTGGCTTTCCTCCAGCCCCAGTCGATAGGCTTCCGCCCGCTGGCGCGCCTGCTCCCCGGCTTGCGACAGGTCATTGATACGCTCGGCCACGTTCACGGTGGCCGCCGCCAGCGCAGCAAACGCCTGCAGCGAGGCCATGTCGACCCTGTCAAAGCGCCCTGCTCCCAACGCATCCAGCGTCACCAGTCCCCACGGACGGCCGTTGACGGTCAGCGCGCAGCCCATGCAATCGTGCACTTCCAGTTGGCCGGAATGGGCGTCGTTGAGTCCGTCGACCAGACCATCATAGGGGTCGGGCAAGCTGGAATCGGCCGGGAAGCGCGTGGGCGCCACATTGGCCAGCAGCACGCCGAAGCGCGGGTGATCCGCCACCCGGAAGCGCCGCCCGAGGGTGTCGCCAGAAAGACCGTCGATGGCCAGCGGCACCAGCACCTCGCCCTCCAGCCGCAGCAGCGCGGCCGCGTCGCAGGGAAAGAGCGTGCGCAAGGTCTGCAGCAGGCGCCGGTAGCGCTCCCTGTCATCGATCTCACGGGAGAGGTCGGCCACCAGCGGCAACAGGGCATCCAGCAAGGCCTTAGAAGTCATATTGACTACCAATAAAGTGAATTAAAGTCATTATGACACAGGTAAAAATCACACGAATATTTCCTAAGTCATTGATTTTATTAGGACAGGATGGTGGCACGGCTTTTGTAATACATCAGGGCAGACCGGTGATCCGGCTCCTCCACTCCACCACTGAAAGGCCCAACATGCTGACCGAAGCCCAACTCGCCATCGTCAAATCGACCGTTCCCCTGCTCGAATCCGGCGGCGAGGCCTTGACCACCCATTTCTACCAGATGCTCATGCGTGACTATCCGCAAGTGCGCCCCCTGTTCAACCGGACCCACCAGGCCAGCGGCGACCAGCCGCGGGCGCTGGCCAATGGCGTGCTGATGTATGCCCGCCACATCGACCGCCTGGAAGAACTGGGGCCCCTGGCCGCGCAGATCATCAACAAGCACGTGGCCGTGCAGGTCATGCCCGAGCACTACCCCATGGTGGGCGATTGCCTGCTGCGCGCCATTGGCGAGGTGCTGGGGGCCGAGATTGCGACCGACGCCGTCATCGACGCCTGGGGCGCGGCCTACGGCCAGTTGGCCGACATCCTCATCGGTGCCGAGCGCCAGCAGTACGACAGCAAGGCCGAGGCACCAGGCGGCTGGCGCGGTGGCCGCAATTTCGTGGTGACACGCAAGGTGGCCGAGAGCGAGGAAATCACTTCCTTCTACTTGGTGCCGCAGGATGGCGGCAGCCTGCTGGACTTCGAGCCGGGCCAGTACATCGGCCTGCGCATGATGGTCGATGGCGAGGAGCAACGTCGCCAGTATTCGCTATCGGCCCCGCTGCGCCAGGACGGGCAACCGGCGCAATATCGCATCAGCGTCAAGCGCGAAGCCAACGGCAAGGTCTCGCTCCAGTTGCATGACCAGATCCATGTGGGGTCGGTAGTGGAACTGTTCCCGCCGGCTGGCGAGTTCACCTTGACGGCCAGCGCCAGGCCACTGGTGCTCATCAGTGGCGGTGTCGGCATCACGCCGATGATGAGCATGCTGAGCGCCGCCCTGCCCAGCGGCCGGCCGGTGCATTTCATCCATGCCGCCCGTCACGCGGGAGTGCACGCCTTCCGTGGCGCGCTGGAAGAACTGGCCGCCCGCCATCCCCAGCTGCACGTGCGCTTCTGCTACGAGAACCAGCGTGCCGGCGATGTGGCGCCGCATGCGCACGGATTCATCGATGCCGCGCTGTTGCAGCAGTGGCTGCCGACCGAGCGCGACGTCGATGCCTACTTTGTCGGCCCCAAGCCCTTCATGAAGGCCATCAGGCAGGCGCTGGGCGAACTGGGCGTACCGGCGACGCAGGCGCGTTACGAATTCTTCGGTCCGGCGGCCGCGCTGCAATAAAGCCCAGGGCCTGCACAGGTGCAGGCCCCCCATCAACAATGAGCAAAACACTATGAATCTGGACAAATACCGCCGCGAACACGCCGACATCATCGGTCACGTACAACAACTCAAGGCACTGTGCACGCAAGGCATCGCCGAGCAGGCCGCCGCCATCGCCCGCGAAGTGATCGCGATGAGCTCGGTCATCAAGCTGCACCTGTCGGTGGAAGACCGCTATCTCTACCCCGCCCTGCAGCAGGCGTCGGCGACGCTGGCCGCC
Source organism: Herbaspirillum sp. AP02 (assembly GCF_015767275.1). Classification (GTDB taxonomy): domain Bacteria; phylum Pseudomonadota; class Gammaproteobacteria; order Burkholderiales; family Burkholderiaceae_D; genus Herbaspirillum. Next base: position 90,628 of record NZ_JADWMY010000001.1, on the reverse strand, counting down.
AAGGCGAAGCAGTATCAGGAGGAAATGCAGGAGATCTCGGCCCAGTACGGCCAGTTCTCGCGCCAGTGGAACGACGCCCAGCGCATCGCGGAACAACCCGAACTGTTCCGTGCCGACGCCAACCGGGTATTGAAGCTGCTGTTCGACCGCATCGGCCGCGAGAACCGCGACTTCTATCCCATGGTGGAAGCGGCGTAAGCCGCATTGCCCGCAGCGGGGCGGCACGGGAGGCGATCCTGCGCCTTGGCAGGCCGCGCTGCCCCGCAACAAAAATACCCGCATTACAGGGTAAATTTGTACAACATGCCACTGACGAGACTTGTCCATCAAGACCGGATTGATCTTCGACAATTTTTCGCGGCGCAACAAATGCTAAGCTGGAGGCTCCCTCCTCCTCCGAAAGATCGTCATGTCCGAAAAACTCAGCGCCCAGCGCCACACCCCTGATGAGCTGACCCAGGAGCTGGAAGCCCTGGACCTGGAAATCGTGCGCTTTGCCGTGATCTGCCAGGTGCGCCTGTTCGACCCCGGCGTGCTCAACCAGGTCATGGACAACAATGAACAGATCTGCGGACAGTCGCACCCGACTGCTTTCCAGAGCCTGCGCGGCCTGCTCTACCTGCACTTCGACATGCATCGACAACTGGCCCAGACCTATGGCACGGCGGACGCCGAGGAAATCATCCATCGCGTGCGCGAGCACCTGCGTCCGCGCATCGGCGAGCAGTTGGGTTCGCTGTTCAATACCCGCAGCGCGGCGGGCTGATCAGGCTACCAGGCGCTCCCCCAGGCTGGCGCCGGCGGCGAAATCACTCAGGTTATCGATGGTGGTCTGCATGATCTGGCCGATGGCTTCCTCGGTGAAGAAGGCCTGATGACCGGTCACGATCACGTTGGGAAACGACACCAGGCGCTGGATTACATCGTCGGTGATGATGGTCGAGGACAGGTCCTGGAAGAACAGGCTGGCCTCCTGCTCGTAGACATCGATGGCCAGGCCGCGCAATTGGCCGCTCTTGAGGGCGGCGATGGCGGCCTCGGTGTCCACCAGCGCGCCGCGGCTGGTATTGACCAGGATGCAGCCGGGCTTGGTGGCCGCCAGCGTCTGCGCATTGACCAGGTAGCGTGTGGCCTCGGTGAGCGGGCAATGCAACGAGATCACGTCACTGGCGGCGAACAGGGCCTCGCGTTCCACGTAACGACCTCCCAACGCTTCGAAATCCGGATTGCGATGCACGTCGCTGCCCAGCACGGTACAACCGAAGCCCGCCATGATGCGGGCAAACAGCGCACCGATCTTGCCGGTGCCGATCACGCCCACGGTCTTGCCATGCAGGTCGAAGCCCATCAAGCCATCCAGTTCGAAATTGCCCTCGCGCGTGCGCATGCTGGCGCGGGCGATCTTGCGGTTGACCGCCAGCAGCAAGCCGACCGCAAACTCGGCCACCGAATACGGTGAATAGTCCGCCACCCGCGCCACCGTGATGCCGAGCCGGCCAGCCGCCTGGATATCGATGTGGTTGAAGCCAGTGGAACGAGTGGTCACGAAGCGCACGCCCTGTGCCGCCAGGCGCTCCAGCACGGGCGCGCCGAGATCGTCGTTGACGAAGGCTGCCACCGCCTCGCAGCCGGCGCATAGTTGTGCCGTATCGCTGTCGAGCCGATCCTGCAGGAAGACCAGTTCGTGGCCGGCACCGGACTGGGCATTGGCGCGCAGGAGCAGGGTCTGGTCATAGCGGCGGGCGCTGTAGACGGCGGTTTTCATGAAGACCTTTCGAGACGGGTGGAAATCGGAGGCGGCTAGACCGTTGCGGGGTGCCGCACAAGCACGATGCGGCATTGCACCATATTTATGACCAGCTTGCCTTGACGCAGTGCAGGATGACGCCGGAAAGCCCTGTTTTTGACCAGATTGGCTGCCTAAGCTTTCATCCAGCTATCGAAAAAACCGATATTTGCTTCCACCAGGGTTGGGCGTGGTCCATCGCCGGGATTTCGGGCATAGAATCGGCGGCGCAATAGCTGTCCCCACAAAAAAGATCCTGACACAACCTGCCGCATGGCGGGACGAGACAGGCGCAAGACCGGAAGCAACACGGTCCGCCCAACAGATAACGAGGCACATATCATGACGACATCCACTTCTTCGCCGTCGAAGTTTTCCACGGTGCTGCGCGTAACCAGCGGCAATTTCATGGAAATGTTCGATTTCTTCCTGTTCGGTTTCTACGCGACGCACATCTCCAAGGCCTTCTTCCCGGGCGACAACGAGTTCGCGTCCCTGATGCTGACCTTCATGACCTTTGGCGCCGGTTTCCTGATGCGTCCGCTGGGCGCCATCATCCTCGGCGCCTACGTCGACCGCGTCGGCCGTCGCCAGGGCCTGATCGTGACCCTGGCCCTGATGGCCCTGGGCACCATGCTGATCGCCTTCGTCCCCTCCTACGCCACCATCGGCGCGCTGGCACCGTTGCTGGTGCTGGTCGGCCGCCTGCTGCAAGGCTTCTCGGCCGGCGTGGAACTGGGCGGCGTGTCGGTCTACCTGTCTGAAATGGCCACGCCCGGCAAGAAGGGCTTCTATGTGAGCTGGCAGTCGGCCAGCCAGCAGGTGGCCATCATCGTGGCAGCCGCCATCGGCTACGCACTCTCGACCACCCTCACCCCGGCCCAGGTCGGCGACTGGGGCTGGCGCATTCCCTTCTTCATCGGCTGCCTGATCGTGCCGGTGCTGTTCGTGATCCGCCGCTCGCTGCAGGAAACCGAAGAGTTCATGCGCCGCAAGCATCGTCCGAGCACCGGCCAGATCTTCCGCTCCATGATCGAGAACTGGAAGCTGGTGATTGCCGGCATGATGCTGGTGTCGATGACGACGGTGTCGTTCTACCTCATCACGGTCTACACCCCGACCTTCGGCAAGAACGTCCTGAAGCTGTCCACCGAGGCCAGCCTGATCGTCACCTTCTGCGTGGGCCTGTCCAACTTCATCTGGCTGCCCATCATGGGCGCGCTGTCGGACCGCATCGGCCGTCGCCCCATCCTGGTGGCCTTTACCGTGCTGACCATCCTGACCGCCTACCCGGCCGTGAACTGGCTGGTGCATGACGCCACCTTCAGCAAGATGCTGATCGTCGAACTGTGGCTGTCCTTCCTCTACGCCAGCTACAACGGCGCCATGGTGGTGGCACTGACCGAAGTGATGCCGGCCGACGTGCGTACCGCAGGTTTCTCGCTGGCCTACAGCCTGGCCACCGCAGTCTTCGGCGGCTTCACTCCGGCCATCGCCACCGGCCTGATCCAGGCCACCGGCGACAAGGCAGCGCCAGGCATCTGGATGAGCGCAGCTGCGGTGTGCGGCCTGATCGCTACCCTGATCCTCTACCGCAACAAGACGGCACAGCAGGTGGCTGCGGCCTGATAAGCGTTTTTGCAATAGCTATTGGAATGGGCCGCTGAAGCTAAGCGGCCCTTTTTTTATGCGCGCAAGCAACGGCGCGCCATAGGTTCAGCGCAGGCTGGACAGGGGCAGGAACAGGGTGAGCGGTGCATCCCGCAGATCGATGAACCCGTGATGACGGTAAAAAGCGGCTGCCTGCGGGTCCTTCGCCTCGACCACCATGACCGCGCCGGGAATCTCGGCTGCCACCGCCCGGCGCATGGCATTGACCAGCAGCGCGCCACCGAGGCCGCGCCCCTTGAACTCCCTGTCCACGGCAAGGCGGCCCATGCGGATGGCCGGGATGGAGCCATAACGCGGCAGCTTGCGTCGCAGATCATCCGGCAGTCCGGTCAGCGGCACGCTGGCACTGGCCAGGGTGTAATAGGCGGCGATGCGCTGGCTGTCATCGAGGGCGACAAAGCAGGCGGCCACGCGACGACGGATGTCCTGCGAGACCTGCTCCCGCAGGTAGCGGTTTAGTGCAGGTACGCCGCAGTCGAAGCGGCTACGATCATGCGTCCCGGTCTCCAGCGCCGTCACCAGGAACGGCGGGCGCGTCATTCTTCAGTGCGCAGGAGCTTGTCATGACGCGCCATGGCGCGCTTGAGGGCGGGCGATGGCGACGGGGGCGCCAGCAAGGCGTCCGCGAAACGCTGCTGGTCCTGAAGTGAAAGGCGGATCACATCGGCCTGCTCGATGGTCTTTTGCGCAGCCTCCTGCACGGCGCTCACGACGAAATCGGTCAGCGTACGACCTTCGATCTCGGCGGCACGCTTGAGCAATTGCTGCAATTCAGGACTGATCCGGGCTTCGAGCCGGGCGGTTGAGACGGCGGGCATGATGTTTTCCTCCGGAAGTCATTGTACGGCAAATTGCCGGACATATTCAAAAGTTCAGGCTGAGACACTAACCCGGTTTGGCGAAGAACACCGCAAGCGGGAAAGCAATCCAGGGAAATACAAAAATTTCTTCAACTCTTATATAAGAGTTGAAGCATTTCCGCCCGCTTAGGAGTAAACTACCGCTGTTTTTTGCCGCGGCCGTCCGGTAGCAGGACGCCCGAACGCCGCCCCGGGAGACGAGTTTCCACGCAGCAAGCCGACAAGGAGATGGCACCAGTCCAGGCCGACAGAGCAAGGACGGTCCATCCGGCGCTGCGGGGATCGCACCAACGCACATCAACACACCAACGCAAGGACATCATCGTGACTACTGGCAACCCGACCATCATCTATACGCTGACCGACGAGGCACCCTATCTGGCGACCCATTCGCTCTTGCCCATCGTCAAGAAGTTCACCGCTCCGGCTGGCATCGACGTCGTCGAAAGCGATATTTCGGTGGCTGCGCGTCTCCTGGCTGAATTCCCCGAGTACCTCACCGATGAGCAGAAAGTCCCCGACAACCTGGCCACGCTGGGCGCACTGACCCAAAGCCCGGACGCCAACATCATCAAGCTGCCCAACATCAGCGCCTCCATCCTGCAACTGCAAGCGGCCATCCGCGAACTGCAGGCACGCGGCTACAAGCTGCCCGACTATCCGGAAAACCCGTCCACCGACGAAGAGAAGGCCCTGCAAAAGCGCTACGCCAAGATCACCGGCAGCGCCGTGAACCCGGTCCTGCGCGAAGGCAACTCCGACCGTCGCGCACCCAACGCGGTCAAGAACTACGCCCGCAAGCACCCGCACTCGATGTCCAAGTGGTCCATGGCTTCGCGTACCCACGTGGCGCACATGCACGGCGGCGACTTCTACGCCGGTGAAAAGAGCCTGACCCTGGACAAGGCTGTCGACGTCAAGATGGATCTGGTCACCAAGTCCGGCGAAACCATCGTCCTGAAGTCCAAGGTCTCGCTGCAGGCCGGCGAAATCATCGACAGCATGTTCATGAGCAAGAAGGCCCTGTGCGCCTACTACGAAGAACAGATGCAGGATGCCTTCGATACCGACCTGCTGCTGTCGGTCCACGTCAAGGCCACCATGATGAAGGTCTCGCACCCCATCGTCTTCGGCCACGCCGTGCGTACCTACTACAAGGACACTTTCGCCAAGCATGCTGCCCTGTTCGCCGAGATCGGCGTGAACCCGAACAACGGCATGTCGGGCGTCTACGAAAAGATCAACACCCTGCCTGAAGCCAAGAAGGCCGAAGTGCTGGCCGACCTGAAGGCCGACGAAGCCAAGCGTCCGCGCCTGGCCATGGTGGACTCCGCCAAGGGCATCACCAACCTGCACGCGCCCAACGACGTGATCGTCGATGCTTCCATGCCGGCCATGATCCGCGCGGGTGGCAAGATGTGGAACGCCGCCGGCAAGACCGAAGACACCAAGGCCCTGCTGCCGGAATCGACCTTCGCCCGTATCTACCAGGAGATGATCAACTTCTGCAAGACCAACGGTGCCTTCGACCCGACCACCATGGGTACCGTCCCCAACGTCGGCCTGATGGCCCAGAAGGCCGAGGAATACGGTTCGCACGACAAGACCTTCGAAATCGCCCAGGCCGGCGTGGCCCGCATCGTCACCCTGGATGGCCAGGTGCTGCTGGAGCAGAACGTGGAAGAAGGCGACATCTGGCGCATGTGCCAGGTCAAGGACCCGGCCGTGCGTGACTGGGTCAAGCTGGCCGTCACCCGCGCCCGCCTGTCGGGCATGCCGGCCGTCTTCTGGCTGGACCCGTACCGTCCGCACGAAGCCGAACTGATCAAGAAGGTCAACACCTACCTGAAGGATCACGACCTGACCGGCGCCGACATCCAGATCATGTCGCAAGTGCGCGCCATGCGTTACACCCTGGAGCGCGTCATCCGCGGCCAGGACACCATCTCGGTGACCGGCAACATCCTGCGCGACTACCTGACCGACCTGTTCCCCATCATGGAACTGGGCACCTCGGCCAAGATGCTGTCGATCGTCCCGCTGATGGCCGGCGGCGGCATGTTCGAAACCGGCGCTGGTGGCTCGGCCCCCAAGCACGTGCAACAGCTGGTCGGTGAGAACCACCTGCGCTGGGATTCGCTGGGTGAATTCCTGGCCCTGGCCGTGTCGATCGAAGACGTGGGCATCAAGACCGGCAACAACCGCGCCAAGATCCTGGCCAAGACCCTGGACGCCGCCACCGGCAAGCTGCTGGACAACAACAAGTCGCCCTCGCCCAAGACCGGTGAACTGGACAACCGTGGCAGCCACTTCTACCTGGCCATGTACTGGGCCCAGGAACTGGCCGCGCAGAAGGACGACGCCGAGCTGGCCAAGCAGTTCGCGCCGCTGGCCAAGGCACTGACCGAGAACGAGCAGAAGATCGTGGAAGAGCTCAATGCGGTACAGGGCAAGGAAGTGGACATCGGTGGCTACTACCTGCCGGATCGCGAAAAGACCTTCGCCGTGATGCGTCCGAGCGCCACGCTGAACAAGGCGCTGGAATCGCTGTAATCGCCCTCCCGGTAGCAAGATGAAAAGGCCGCGAACGCAAGTTCGCGGCCTTTCTCATTGGCGCCTTCGCTGGATGCTAATCACCATCCAGCAGGAAATTGCGGCGCACCTCCAGCGCCGGCCCCTCGCCGGCCGTCTCATCCTTCAAGGCCACGCCCGACAGGCTGCGCTGGTGTGCCTGGGCCATCAGGTAGTGCAGCTTGTAGGCCGCTTCCGGATAGGGCAGACCTTCCGGGCGTACATTGGAAATGCAGTTGCGGCTGGCATCGGTCAGTCCGCGTGCCGGCATCCAGGTGAGATACAAGCCCATGCTGTCGGGCGAACTGAGGCCCGGGCGCTCGCCGATCAGGATCACCACCAGCTTCACGCCCAGCAATTCCCCGATCTCGTCGGCCACCGCCACCCGGCCCTGCTGCACGATCACCGGCGGTGCCATGGTCCAGCCTTGCGGCGCGATGCGCCGCATCACCTCGCCCAGGAAAGGCGCGGCATTGCGCACGATGGCCAGGGCCGAGAGGCCATCGGCGATGACGAAACCGACATCGTAGGTGCGTTGCGCCTGGCTGCCGAAACGCGCCAGCAACTGCTGGCGCGATGTCTCCGAGAGCTTGCGTCCGAAATCTGGGCGCTGCAGATAGACCAGGCGATCCGCCGCCGCGCTCTGTACCTGCAGTACCTCTTCGGCAGCGCAGATGCCCTGCGCCTGCAACTGTGCCGTCAAGCCAGCCACATCCAGTGGCAGATGCACGGCATCCCGCGCCTGTGCATGCGCCAGCTGGAACGCCAGTTGCGGCGCGGTCGGCAGACTGACGCCGCTGCGCCCCAGGGCGATGCGCGCCGCGGTGAAACGGCGCAAGGCCTCCCATGGATTTGGCGTGACCGATTCCGCACCGGGGCTGGTGTTTTCTGCACCTGAAGGAGCAATGGGCTGGTCGTCCATGGTCATGGCAGCCGCAGCAAGGTATCGCGAAAACCCGGTGCCATGTCGGCATGCAGGCGGAAGGCCGCTTCGTCGCTGCCCTGGTTGAAGATCTGCATCCGGTGCAGCCAGGCCTCGAACTCGGGCGCAGGGCGCGAACCCAGCACCCGACGTGCATACAGGGCATCGTGGAAGGACGTGGTCTGGTAGTTCAGCATGATGTCGTCCGAGCCGGGGATGCCCATCACGAAGGTACAGCCGGCCACGCCCAGCAGGGTCAGCAGCACGTCCATGTCGTTCTGGTCGGCCTCGGCGTGGTTGGTGTAGCAGACATCGCAGCCCATGGGCAAGCCCAGCAGCTTGGCGCAGAAGTGGTCTTCCAGGCCAGCGCGGATGATCTGCTTGCCGTCGTAGAGATATTCGGGACCGATGAAGCCGACCACGGTGTTCACCAGCAGCGGCTTGAACGCCCGCGCCACCGCATAGGCGCGGGCCTCACAGGTCTGCTGGTCGATGCCATGATGGGCATTGGCCGAGAGCGCACTGCCCTGCCCGGTCTCGAAATACATGACGTTGTCGCCCACGGTACCGCGCTTGAGCGACAAGGCGGCTTCGCGGGCCTCGCCCAGGAGAGAGAGGTCGATGCCGAAGCTGCGATTGGCGGCCTCGGTGCCGGCAATCGACTGGAATACCAGGTCCACCGGCGCACCGCGCTCGATGGCGGCAATCGTGTTGGTGACGTGGGTCAGCACGCAGGATTGCGTAGGGATGTCATAGCGCGCGATGACGTCGGCCATCATGCCGACCAGCTTGACCACCTGCGGCACGTTGTCGGTGGCAGGGTTGATGCCGATGACGGCATCGCCGTTGCCGTACATCAGGCCATCGAGCATGCTGGCGGCGATGCCGCTGGCGTCGTCGGTCGGATGATTGGGCTGCAGGCGGGTCGAGAGCCGACCCGGCAGGCCGAGGGTATTGCGAAAGGCCGTCACGACGCTGCACTTCTTGGCGACCAGGATCAGGTCCTGATTGCGCATGATCTTGCTGACGGCCGCGGCCATCTCCGGGGTGATGCCAGGTGCCACCGCCGCCAGCACGGCGCTGTCGGTCTCGTCGGCCAGCAACCAGTTGCGCAGGTCGCCCACGGTGAGATGGGCGATGGGCGCAAAGGCAGCGCGGTCATGACTGTCGAGGATGAGGCGGGTGATCTCGTCCTCTTCATAGGGGACCAAGGGCTCTTCCAGGAAGAGCTTCAGCGGCAGGTCGGCCAGCGCCATCTGCGCAATCGCCCGTTCTTCGGCGCTGGCCGCCGCCACCCCGGCCAGCAGGTCGCCCGAGCGCGCCGGACTGGCCTTGGCCATCAGGTCCTTGAGATCGCGAAACACGTAGCTGGCGCTACCTGCGCTATGCCGGAAACGGTGTTCGGCCATGATGCTGCTCCTCCTTGATCGCCGGAACCGGGGTCAGGGCCGCCACGGATGACGGCACCGGCCCGGTCTGGCACCCTGCCGCTCAGCTGGTGAGCAGTTGCGGTGCGGTCTTGCCGTATTTGATGCTGGTTTCGGCCGGCACCCAGTTGCCGGTCGATTCCTGGCGGCCCTGCAACAGGAAGCGCGGCTTGTCGGTGCTGATCTGGTCGGCCGCCAGCTTGGACAGCTCGCCGATCTTGCCGTTCTTCATGCGGTTGACGATGAGCCCGAAGCGGGTCTCGGGGAAGTCCCGCAGCATATCGTAATCGCCATCGCTGTCGCCTGCCACGAACAGCGGCCCATAGCCCTTCTGCGCCACCAGCACCTGCTTGATGGCCACCGTCTTGCCCGGCCCCCAGGTCAGCGGCCAGTCCTTCAGGTAGGCATTGCGGAAGGCCTGGCCATTGCGCTCCAGGCGCAGGCCGATGACGTTTTCCCGCGTGACGTGGTAACCGTACTTGGCGTGGGTCGCGAACACGGCCACCACATCCTCCAGCGAAGCGGTACAGACATAGACGTCGATGCCGTTGCGACGCAGGCTGTCCATCAGGGTGGCGATCTCGGTACACAGGCGGATGCCATGGAAGTGCGACACGCTCACCACCCCGGCCTTGCCGGGACGGTCGGCCGGGCTGGTGTACTTGACCTTGGCGAGCGCCGCGCCCAGGGCGGCATCGTTGGAGGCCTCGGCCAGGGCACTGACCTCGGCCACGCTCATGTTGGCGAAGAAATAGATCACCCAGGGATAACCGACGTTCACGCCATGGGTGTCGTTGACCGCTTCATAGAGGTAGTACAGCTTGGCACGGAAGTCCTGAAACTCGGTGGTGGCGGTCACTTCTTCCAGCGACTTGCTGCCGGCCATGCCCTTGTAGTTGGCATGCAGGAAGGCATAGTCGGCATCCAGGTCGGCGCAGATGGAGTCGAGGTCGACGATCTGGCCGGCGGCATTCTTGAAGTCCTTGCTGAAGGGACCCGGCGGCACGTTCTGGCGCGTGATGGCGGCGAACTCGGCCGGGTTCATCTTGAAGGACAGCGTATTGATCTGGTACATCAGCAGCGCTTCCTCGCAGTCATTCATGATGCTGGTGTTGTCCCAGTCGAAGACCGCGTAGGGGCGCTTGGTGGACTGGTAGCCCGGCGCCAGCTTGCCGTGTTCGGCGATCATCTGCGCCACCATGTCGTGATTGCGCATGGCCCATTTGGCGCGGTCCAGCGCCACCTCGGCGCGGCTGGCTGCACTGGCCGGGCTGGCGAGGGTCGCCAGCGTGCCGCCGGCGGCAGCGGCCAGCAGGCCGCCCAGGAAACCGCGGCGCTGCAGCGCGGGCGGATGGGAGTCGGTCGTCGGTTTGTGCTTGTTGTTCATGATGGCCTTGAGGAAGTAAAAAGTGTAGATCGATTGAAAATCATGCCGCTCAGGATTTCGCCATCGTCGCCGCGCCCTCCGCCCGGTGCCGTGCCGTCGCCAGGAACCAGGCATAGCCCAGGGCCAGCAGGCCGACGAAGATGCCGAAGATCAGCGGGTTGTAATAGATCATGGTGGCCATGCACACCAGCGCGCCGAACAGCGCGAAGGCCGGGAAGTACGGGTACAGCGGCGCCCGGAAGGGACGCTCCAGGCCGGCCTCGTCGCGGCGCAGACGGAACAGCGAGAGCATCGACAGGATGTACATCAGGATCGCGCCGAACACCGACATGGTGACGATGTTGGCGGTCAGGGTCTGGCCGCCGATCTTGATCAGTTCATCGCTGTAGATGGCGGCAATGCCTACCACGCCGCCGGCCAGGATGGCCCGGTGCGGTGTCTTGAAACGCGGATGGACACGGGCGAAATAGGTCGGCAGGTAACCCTCCCGGGCCAGGGCGAAGATCTGCCGCGAATAGCCCAGGATGATGCCGTGGAAGGACGCCACCAGCCCAAACAGGCCCAGCCACACCAGCATGTGCAGCCAGTTGCTGTTATCGCCCACGATCAGCTTCATGGCCTGCGGCAACGGGTCGTTGATGTTGGCCAGCTTGGTCCAGTCACCCACGCCACCGGCGAAGAGCATCACGCCGATGGCCAGCACCACCAGCGTCAGGATGCCGGTGATGTAGGCGATGGGGATGGAGCGACGCGGGTCCTTGGCTTCCTCGGCGGCCATGGCCACGCCCTCGATGGCCAGGAAGAACCAGATCGCAAACGGGATCGCCGCAAACATCCCCGGCACCGCCGCCAGGCTGAAGCCATCGCTGCCCGACCAGCCACCCTTGGTGAAGTTGGCCATCGAGAAGCCCGGTGCCACCACGCCCATGAAGACCAGCAGTTCGAAGATCGCCAGCAGGGTCACGCACAGCTCGAAGGTGGCCGCGATCTGCACCCCCACGATATTGAGCGTCATGAAGACCAGATAGGCGCCCAGCGCCGCCAGCTTGGGATCGAGCCCGGGAAACTGCACATTCAGATAGGCCCCGATAGCCAACGCGATGGCCGGTGGCGCAAAGACGAACTCGATCAGCGTGGCCGCGCCCGCCAGATAGCCGCCCACTGGCCCGAAAGCGCGCTTGCTGTAGGCAAACGGCCCGCCGGCATGGGGGATGGACGTGGTCAATTCGGTGAAGCTGAAGATGAAGGTGGCGTACATGGCTGCGATGAACAGCGCCGTCACCGTGAAGCCCAGCGTGCCGGCGCTGGCCCAGCCGTAGCTCCAGCCGAAATATTCGCCGGAGATCACCAGCCCGACCGCAATGGCCCAGAGCTGCAGGGTGGACAGGACGGGCTTGAGCGTATGCCCCTGCCCTGAAGAGCTTGCATTCATCGGATTCTCCTGTTGGCGCGAGAGGTGGGCCTCATCGTGGCGGCCGCCGTGGGTGGCGAAAGTGCCTTCTTGCGGGCATGCGGCTTGCTTGATTTTGATCAAGACGCTGCCCTAGCGACGCAATATAGCAACGGCCAAACGGGCGGCGTTATCGAAATTCGGCAAAGCTGCGCCGCCTGCGGGTGCGCTGTCGATGCCACTCATCTATGGAGTCGTCCCATGTCCTCTCTTGCACTGTCCCAGCCTGACACAGTGGCAACGCACAGCCGCCGGGCATTGCGCACCGCCGTTGCGCGTGACGTGGACGAACATGCCCATAACCTCACCGACTGGGAGCAGCGCTACGACCAGTTGGCCTGCGGCAGTTTCGAGGGCATACTGCAGGAGTGGCAGAGCGAGGGCCTGCAGATCTTCCGCGAGGCCGGCAGCCGGGCCGTGCGCCAGTCCTGTCAGGTCTGGCCGGAGGCCTACTGGTTCGGCATCGAGGTGCGCACCATGGGCATGCGCATCAATGGCCGCCAGGTGCCGCAGGACGTGGTGATGACCCGCCCCGGCGGCTGCGAATTCGAACTGGTCACGCCGGACCAGCATGAGATATTCGGTATCGTGGTCCAGCGCGACGCCCTGCAGACCAGTGCCGCCCGGCTCGGCTGCCGGCCCGACTGGCGCCGGCTGGGTCAGGCCGAACTGCTCAAGGTGGACGCCAGCGGCCTGGACGATTGCCGCCACCAGATCGGCGCCCTGCTCGCGCTGGCCGGCCAGGCCGGCGGCGAGGCTGCCCATGGCGCCCTGCAACTGCGCCAGGAAGCCGTGCTGGTCTCGCTGCTGGCCCTGCTGGACGCAGGCGATATCGAAGCCGAAGCCGGCGCCAGCCTGCTGCGCCGGCGCCGCATCGTCAACGACGCCCGCGATCTGGCCCTGGCCCATCAGGAAAGCCCGGTCACCGTACCCATGCTGTGCGAGGCCCTGCATGTGAGCCGACGTACGCTGCAATACTGTTTCGAGGATGTGCTGGGTCTGAGCCCGATGAGCTACCTGCGCCTGCTGCGCCTGAACGGCGTGCGCCGCGCCCTGGCCCAGGGCGATGGCAGGCAGGCCATCGGTGACATCGCCGCCGCCTGGGGCTTCAGCAATTTCAGCCAGTTCTCGTGCGACTACAAGAAGCTGTTCGGACAGTCGCCCTCGGCCATGCTGCAGGCTCGCACGCGGCACTGAGCGGGCAGCGCATTTGCCGGCTATCGTGGCAGGCCAATGCACCCACAGGCTCGCCGCACCTGAGACCATGGCCCGACCACCCGCCTACCTGCCGCCACCGCAGCTGGACGGACGCCAGCTGTTTGCCCGCTATGCCGCCCGGGACGTGCGCTACATGGTGGGTGCTCGCGACACTGATCCGCAGCACCGCTACCTCGACCATGCCTGCGGCGCGGCGATGCAAGGCCAGACCCGGGTGGCGCGACAACTGGCCTATGTCGGCAGCGAACACGACCTGTCGCAGCGCTGGCAGATTCCGGTCGATCATCCGCAACGGCAGATCCCCGGCGCCGCCCATGGCGCGGTGCAGCTGTTCGGGGCGCCGGAGGCGGTGCAGTGGATCTTCCCCACGCCGTCCGGCACGGCACGACATGAAAGCGCTGGCAGTCGTCTGCCATAGACGGCACAATGCCGGCTGCCTCCATTTGATGACGAGATCCCGCCATGACGGCCAGCCCCGACGAGATTTTCTCCCTGGAAAAATTCGAGTACCTGTGCTACTCGCGTCAGCATGAGCCAGCCGCCCGCGAACTGGTGCGCCTGCTGTTGCTGATCGATCGCCAGTACGGGCAGCTGGCCGACAAGTTTTCGCTGCAGGTGTCGGCCGCTGTCACCGCCGGCGAGCTGGAGCAGCACATGCTGACCCGCGTCACCAGTGCCATTTCAGCCTTGTTCTCGGACCCCGCCTTTCACATCAGCCCGGACGGCTTCGGCCAGTTGATCAATTTCCAGCGCTGGCTGGCGGCGCTGTTCAGCGCCAGCCATTTCATCAATGCCGACCACATCCTGGCCTCGCTCAAGCTGGGCGGCCCGCAGGCCGAGGTGTTCGAAATCAAGCCGCTGGACCTGGTGAAATTCTGCATCCTCTATTCGCCCGAATCGGAACTGCCGCTGGACGTGGAGATGCTGTGGGCGCAGAACAAGCCGCTGGCGGCCGCCCTGTTCCTGGCCTTGATGTCGCCACGCTTTCTCGGTACGCCGGCGGCGCACTCCAAGCGCGAGGCCTTGCTGGGCTGGCTGCCGGACCGGCTGCAGCAGCTGGATTCGCTGGACGGCCTGCCGGTGGCGGTGCTGCATGACGTCTACATGCACTGCAGCTATGCCGACCTGCCGCAGCGCCACCGCATCAAGGGCGCCATCAACCAGTTGATCGTCAAGAAGCTGCGCGCCGAGGGTCTGGTCGACCTGGATCACGACGGCGCTGGCCGGGTCGATGGCAAACCGGTCATGCTGGTGCTGCTGGAATGGTTTTCCGGTGGTCACTCCATCTACCGCACCCACTCCAAGACGCTGGAGGCGGCGCGGCGCCACTTCCATGTCGTAGCCATGGGCTACGAGGCCAATACCGACGATCTGGGACGGGCGGTCTTCGACGAATTCGTCATCCTGAAGCAACCTTCGGACCTGATGGGTTGCATGCGCCAGATCGCTGAACAGGCCCGCACCCGGCAGCCGCAGGTGTTCTACATGCCCAGCGTAGGCATGTTCCCGATCACCATGTTTGCCGCCAACCTGCGCGTGGCACCGCTGCAGGTGGCGGCACTGGGCCACCCGGCCACCACGCATTCACCGCGCATCGACTACATCAGCGTGGAAGATGACTTCGTCGGCGACCCGGACTGCTTCAGCGAAAAGCTGCTGCGCCTGCCGGCCGACGGCCAGCCCTATCGTCCTTCCGCCATCCCCTTTGCCGTGCCGCGTCTGGAGCGACGCGACCAAGCTCACGTCAACATCGCCATCGCTGCCACCACGATGAAGCTCAATCCGCGCTTCCTGATGGCCTGCCAGAAGATCGTGGAATTGTCCGCCCAGCCGCCCGCCGGTGGTAGCGGCAAGCAGGTGCAACTGCACTTCCTGGTGGGGCAGGCGCAGGGCCTGCTGTATCCGCAACTGCAGCGCCTGATCCTGCGCTACGTGCCGGGCGCACAGGTCTATCCGCATCAGCCTTACCAGCAGTACCTGTCCATCTTCAACCAGTGCGACATGTTCCTGTCGCCCCTGCCCTTCGGCAATACCAACGGCATCATCGATGCCTTCACGGTCGGCCTGCCGGGGGTCTGCAAGACCGGGCCGGAAGTCTTCGAGCACATCGACGAGGGCCTGTTCCGCCGGGTCGGCCTGCCCGACTGGACCATTGCGGCCACCCTGGACGACTACATCCTGGCGGCCGTGCGCATGGCGACCGATTACCCGGCGCGCCAGGCGCTGTATGCGCATCTGGCCGATCCGCAGGCCTTGCAGCGCCTGTTCGAAGGGCGGCCGGAATCGCTGGGAGATGCACTGGTGGAGCTGGTGGCACAGCGTTGCGACCGGATCAACGCGCAAGAAAAATGACACAGCCGGGGGCAGCGTCTGCCGCCCCCGGCTGTGTCATGTCATGGCAAGACAGCGCCACGCAACTTCCCTGCACTTCCCTCAACTCCCCTTGCGGTCCTTGAAGGCCGGCACGAACATCTCGTTCCACACCGCCGGCTTGGTCTTGATGGTGCCGGCTTTGCTCATGAAGAGCACGTATTGCATGATGTCCACCGGCGTGGTCGAGAACTCGGTACCGGGGTCGGCCAGCATCTGTTCCACTTCGTCCTGCGGCAGCTTGAGCTTGGAGACACGCAGGAAGGTTTCAGCCGCGCCCTTGCGGTTCTTGACGATATAGGCGTTCGCTTCTTCCTGCGCCGCCATAAAGGCTTGCGTCAGCTTGGGGTTCTTGTCGGTGAAGGACTTCAGGGCGAACACCACGTCGATGGTGAGGTGGCCCAGCACGTCGGTGGAGTTCAGCACGCGGGTGATGCCGGGGGCCTTGGATTCCTGGTAGGAGAACGGCGGCGAGGTGAAGTGGGCGGTGATCTCGGTCTTGCCGGAGACCAGCGAGGCCATCGCCTCCGGGTGCGACAGGCTCACCGTCAGCGGGTCCAGCTTGGCGTAATTCTCGGCACCGAAGGTCTTGGCGGCGGCCATCTGCAACAGCACCGCCGACAGCGAGGTCTTGATGCCAGGGATGGCGATCTTGTCCTTGGGCGTGAAGTCCTTCAGGGACTTGACGTTGGGGTTGTTGGTGTTGAGCCAGAGCGGCGAGGTCGACAGTGCGCCCAGGCCCACCACTTCCGAACGCGGGATGCCGTGGGCCTTGGACCACAGGGTCACGAAGCCCGGGGCGCCGGTACCGGCGATGTCAAGGTTACCGGCCAGCATGGCGTCGTTGATGACGTTGCCGCCGTCCAGCAGCACCCACTTGGCCTTCACATCGCCCAGGCCCATGGCCTTGGCATGTTTTTCCAGCAGGCCCTGGTCGCGGATCACCATCAGCGGCAGGTACAGCAGGCCGTAGCCGTGGGAGATGCGCACTTCCGGCGCTTCGGCGCGGGCGGCACCGGCGGCGCCGGACAGCGCCAGGGTCGCGGCGATCATCATGCTGCTAAAGGTACGACGTTTCATGGGTTGTCTCCTGTAGGTTCTCAGTTTATCGGTCTTGTCACGGACGGTCTTGTCGTGGTGGGTCTTGTTGCGGTCAGTCTCAGTGCTGCATGCCCCAGCGGCGGATGGTGCGCTTCTCGATCTGGGCGAAGATCAGGTTCTCGACCACCAGGCCGATGATGATCACGAAGAACAGGCCCGAGAAGACGTTGGCGGTTTCCAGCTGGTTGCGGTTTTCGAAGATGTACCAGCCCAGGCCGCCGGCGCCGGAGGAGACGCCGAACACCAGTTCAGCCGCGATCAGGGTGCGCCAGGCGAAGGCCCAGCCCACCTTCAGGCCCGTGAGGATGCTCGGGAAGGCGGCCGGAATCAGGATCGATTTCACCAGCGAGAAGCGGCGCAGGCCATAGTTCTGGCCCACCATGCGCAGGGTGTTGGACACCGCCCGGAAACCGCCGTGGGTATTCAGAGCCACCGCCCACAGCACCGAATGCACCAGTACGAAGATGATGCTGCCGGTGCCCAGGCCGAACCAGATCAGCGCCAGCGGCAAGAGCGCGATGGCCGGCAGCGGGTTGAACATGGAGGTCAGGGTTTCCAGCAGGTCATTGCCGATGCGCGAGCTGATGGCCACCGTGGTCAACAGCCCGGCCAGCAGGATGCCCAGGCCGTAACCCACCAGCAGGGTCTGCATGGACACGGCGGCACGCTCCAGCAGCACGCCGCTGCCGATGCCGGAGAGGAAGGCCTGCAGCGTCTCGCTGAAGCTGGGGAAGAGCAGCGCATTGTCCAGCCAGCGGCCATAGACTTCCCAGATCAGCGCCAGAACCAGCAGGATCACGGTCTTGCGCAGCCAGCCCATGCGGTACAGCGATTCGAAGGCCGACAACGGGCGCTGGACCTCGGCGGCGGCATTGGGGTTCGGTTCCACCACGATTTCGGGGCGGACGTAGGGCAGATTGGTTTGCATGATTCTTGTCTCCTGGCGCGGCTCAGTGATGCGCGAACAGCATGTCGTTGATGCGGGTTTCCAGCTCGGCCTGGGCGGCGGTTCCCAGCTGGCTGGGGTCGATGCTGTTGAGTTCGGCGCGCACCTGGCCCGGGTGCGGGGTCAGCAGGAGGATGCGGGTGCCGACGCGGATGGCTTCCTCGATGGAGTGGGTCACGAAGAGCACCGTGAACTGGGTGTCGTCCCACAGGCGCAGCAGCTCGTCCTGCATCTTGCGGCGGGTCAGCGCGTCCAGTGCGGCGAAGGGTTCGTCCATCAGCAGCACGTCCGGCTCCATGGCCATGCCACGGGCGATCGAGACGCGCTGCTTCATGCCCCCCGAGAGCATGTGCGGATAGCAGTCGATGAACTTGGCCAGACCCACCTTGCTGATGTAGTACTCGGCGCGCTCGGCGGCGGCGCGGCCCTGCAGGCGACCACTGGCGTGCAACGCGAATTCGACGTTCTGGCGCACCGTCTTCCAGGGCAGCAGCTGGTCGAATTCCTGGAACACCATCATGCGGTCCGGCCCCGGCTCATGCACCTCGCGACCCTTGAGACGGATCGCGCCGGAGGTCGGTTGCAGGTAGCCGCCGATGGCCTTCAACAGGGTGGACTTGCCGCAACCGGAGGGACCCAGCAGGATGTAGCGATCGCCCGGATGGACGTTGAAGCTCACGCTCTGGGTAGCCGTCACCAGCGAATCGGTGGTCTTGTATTGCAGGGTGACGCGGTCGATCTCCAGCAGCGGACGCGATGGATCGATGGCAGATGCGCCATGGGCATTGTCGCTCATGCAAGTCTCCAAATGATTTATAGGATTTATGTTGGAACGGATGCTAGGCCGTGAAGCTGTAACGAATCTGACTAAAAGCTGACGGCTGTTTTTCCCTACGCGTTCGGGCATACAATGGCGCCCTGCAACACGCCCAAGCAGCGCCCACAGCTGCGGCACCGCCATCACACTGGAGATCCCCATGCGCATCCTGCTGGTCGAAGACACCGCCGACGTGGCCGAGGCCATCGTCTCCCACCTCACCCGCATCGGCCATACCGTGGAATGGGAGAGCCAGGGCCTGGCCGCCAGCCGCCGCCTGGGCGAGGCCTTCGACCTCTTGATCCTGGATGTGATGCTGCCGCAGCTGGACGGCTTCACCCTGCTGGAACAATTGCGCACGCGCGGCCAGCACACCCCGGTGCTGATGCTGACCGCCTGCGGCGAGATCGAGGAACGGGTGCGCGCCCTGGACCTGGGCGCGGATGACTACCTGGTCAAGCCCTTCGATTTCCGCGAACTGGAGGCCCGCATCCGCGTCCTGCTGCGCCGTAGCGGTGGTGAATCCACCAACCTGCTGCACTGCGCCAACCTGTGCATCGACCGCAAGAGCCGCAGCGCCACGCTGGACGGCCAGCCCATCGACCTGACCCGGCGCGAGGTGACCCTGCTGGAAATCATCGCCGCCCGTCCGGGCCGCATCTTCAACAAGGATGAGCTGATGGATCGGCTCTTCACTGTCGATGACACGCCCAACGCCAACACGGTGGAGCAATACGTGGCGCGCCTGCGCAAGAAGCTGGCCGGTGCCGCCTTCGAGATCCGTACCCTGCGCGGTCTGGGCTACCAGCTGGTGCTGCAGGCCCCGGTCGAGGCACTGCCCTGATGCAGGGCCGCACGCAAGATGTGGTAGCCGGGCGCTCGCTCTATACCCGGCTGGTGGTGCGGGTGGGGGCGGTACTGCTGGTCAGCGCGGCGGTACTGTTGATCGCCATCTGGATTTCCACCCAGCTGGCCGCCAAGGACGCCTACGACCGCATCCTCGCCGGCAGCGCCCTGCAGATCGCCGAAAACACCTGGTACGACCATGGCGAGGTCAGTGTCGATGTGCCCCTGGCGGCGCTGTCGATGCTGGGCACCGGCGACCATGCCATCTATGCCGTCTTCGATCCGCGTGGCCGGGTGATCGCCGGCGACGCCGAATTCCGCCCAGAGATTCCCTGGAACGAACTGGAACAGGGCCCGCTGCTGCGCGACGGCCAATACCTGGGCACGCCGGTGCGCATGGCCATCATCGGTCGCCGCATGCCGGTCGACAGCCCGCATCCCTGGGCGGTCATCGTGCTGGCGCAGACCAACAATGCCCGCATGTCCTTCGCCCACAGCCTGGGCAGCAAGGCGCTGGTGGTGATCGTGGTGATGAGCGTGCTGACGCTGGTGGCCGCCATGTTCACGCTGTACCAGGCACTGGCGCCGTTAAAACGCATCGAGGCGGCCATCCGCGAACGTGATCTGAATGACCTGTCGCCCCTGGCCCTGACGGTGCCGGCGGAAACCCACGCCCTGGTCTCGGCCATCAATGCCTTCATGCAGCGCCTGTCAGTGCACCGGGCCACCATGCGGCGCGTGATCGGCGACGCCGCGCACCAGCTGCGCACACCGGTGACTGCGCTGGTGGCGCAGATGGAACTACTCGCCAGCGAGAACAACGAGGAGAAACGCCAACGCCACCTGAGCCTGCTGCGCGAACGCACGCGCAGCCTGGGCGCGCTGGTGAACCAGCTGATCAACCATGCGATGGTGCAGCATCGCAACGACAGCCGCCTGCAGGAACCCATCGACCTGGCCGCGCTGGTGCGCTCACAGATGACCGAGGTGCTGTCCAACCGGGCGCGCACGCCGCATGACCTGGCGCTGGATGTGCCGCCCCTGCCCTGCCTGATCCTGGGCGATGCCATTGCGCTGGGCGAGGCGATCAAGAACATCCTCGACAACGCTCTGCAATATGGGGCGCCAGGATTGCTGCATGTGCGGGTGGATAGCGATGCTCAATACCATCAGTTGCGCTTCATCGATGACGGACCGGGCATCCCGGCCGGGGACTGGGAGCGCCTGCGCAAGCCCTTTGCGCCGCGTGGCGCTGATCGCATGGGCGCCAGCCTGGGCTTGTCCATCGTCGAAGAGGTGATGCGTGCCCACGGCGGCGAGATGCAGTTTGCCTATCTGGCGGACGGCCATTTTGCAGTCATCCTGCAGTTCCCGGCCTGGCAGGCGCCAGGCTGAGCCACCGGCGCTATCTCTACCCGATCATTTCCACTCGATGATGGCGTTGCGGCGGTCCAGCCAGTGCACCTTCACGCCCGCCGGGGCCACCTTGCGCCCGGCGCAGGCACTGGCGGCCAGGGCGAACGGCGCATCGTAGTAACGGCCGCTGGCAGAGGAACGCAGCGGCGTCTGGGCGGCATGACTGGCGATCCAGTCGGCCGCATTGGTGCGCAGGAAGATCATGCAGGCGCTACCACTGGTGGGCGCCACCTGGCAGCTGCAACTGTTGCCAGAGGTGGTGATGGGCTCGGCCAGCACGCCATTGCCGTTCAGGTTGTCCGGCACGGGGACCGGCACCGGGATCGGCACCGCCTGCTGGTGTGGGCCATAGTGGCCGCCCAGGTCGCGCGTGGTGACCTGGGCCAGGGCGGGCATGGTCGCTGCGCACAGCAGCCAGGCCAGGATGCGTGGAAATGTCATGATCAAGGCTCTCCCAGGATGGCTATCGCGATGGACTAGCCCCGGGCGCGCAGGCGCCACAGGGTGGTGGTTTCCTTGCTGCGGGCGGCGAACAGCGGGTCATCACGGTCGACGGCCTTGCCGTGGCGCGGCTTGATGTCGTGCCGTGCCACCACCTCCAGGCCCGCTTGCGCAATGGCTTGCGCCAGCATGCCCGGTGCGCGCAGGCCGAGATGCTCGGCGAAATCGGAGAGGATCAGCCAACCCTCGCCCTGGGCACTCAGGTGCGCCGCCAGCCCATTGAGGAAACCCAGCAGCATGCGGCTGTCGGGGTCATAGACGGCATGTTCGATGGCGGAGCTGGGTCGTGCCGGCAGCCACGGTGGATTGCACACCACCAGTGGCGCCCGGCCGGGCGGGAACAGGTCGGCCTGCTGCAGTTCGACCTGCTTGCGCAGCCCCAGGGTCCGCAGGTTTTCATCTGCGCAGGCCAGGGCGCGCGGGTCCATGTCGGTGCCGACGATCTTGCGAACGCCGCGTTTGGCCAGCACCGCCGAGAGCACGCCGCTGCCCACGCCGATGTCGAAGGCCAGCTCGGTGGACGGCAGTGGCGCCTGCGCCACCAGGTCCACATACTCGCCCCGCACCGGCGAAAACACCCCGTAGTAGGGATGGATGCGCCCATCCAGTGCGGCAATCTCGACGCCCTTCTTGCGCCATTCATGGGCACCGATCAGGCCCTGCAGTTCGCGCAACGAGACCGCAAAGGGCTCGGCCGCCAGCGCCGCATCGTAGGCCTCGCTGCAGGCCTTCTGCACATCCGGTGCGCGCCGCAGCGGCACCACGAAACCGGGTTCCACGGGGATGAGCAGCATGCCCAGGATGCGGGCCCGCTGGGCCTGCATCTGGCGATGCTGGTGGAAGGCCTGGGCCGGGCTCTCGCCGGTGGCGGGCTTGTCGCGGCTCTTGGCCAGGGCACGCTCGCGCCCCTTGTCGACCCGGCGCCCCAATGCCTGCAGCAGCTGCCGCGCATTCTGGAAGTCGCCCCGCCAGAGCAGGCCGGTCCCTTCGCAGGCCAGCCGGTAGGCGGTATCGGCGGCGAGCTGGTCGTCCGCCTCCTGTACCCGTTTGGGAGGCGGATTACCGGCCTCGGAATGCCAGCGCAGCTGATGTTGGAGCGCGCCGGACTGCCAGATGAGCTGCGGCGGGAAATCGTCTTGTGAAGTCATGAATCAGGATAGGCAATGGCGGCGCAGGACGCGCCGCACGCAAAAACAGCCGCCAGTGTAGCAAAGCATGCGGGTGACGCCTTACCGGAACTTCGTCTGGCCATTGACGACCAAACAGCAGAACTTGACGCCGGGCAAACCCCGGCGGCTTTTTTCGCCGGCCCTGCGGCAATGCGCCTATCATGGAGCCGGTCAATCACCGAAGGAGAATTCATGAGCGAGCAAATGCAAACCCCGGGTTTCGATCACCAGCGCCTGCTGGACATGGTCGGCCAGTTCGAGGCGGAACTGCAGAAACTGCCCGCCGGCAGTACCGAAGCCGACCAGCTGCGCGACGATATCGCCCGCCTGCGGCAACACCTGAGCGCGCCGCAACCCCATGCCGGCGAGGTCAGCGATACCTGGCAATCGCTGCGCCGCGCCGCCGACAGCCTGGAAAACCAGGTCTTGAAGGACAGCCCCTACATCACCGAGATGGGCCGCATCATCGGACTGCTCTGAGGTCCGCCCCACCGGCCGACGCCGGTAAAAAAACCGCCAGTCGCAATGCATGCAATGCATACGACTGGCGGTTTTCTTTTCAGCACCGTGGATCCGGGATGCGGCTCAATGGGCTGGCAGCGGAATCCACTCGGTTTCGCCCGGGATGTCCGGGAACACCTGCTTGTCACGGCCATTCCAGGCCTCCTTGGCGGCGTCGATCTTGTCACGCGAGGTGGACACGAAATTCCACCACACGAAACGCGGACCATCCAGCGGCGCGCCGCCCAGGATCATGAAGACCGCCTCGCCCAGCGCCTTGAGGGCCACCACCGCGCCCGGCGCCAGGATGGCCAGGGTACCGGCCGGCATGCTTTCGCCATCCAGCGTCACATCACCACGGACCACATAGACGGCACGCTCCTGCACCTCGGCGCTGATCTCCAGCTCGGCGCCCTCGGTGGTACTGCCGGCCACGTACAGGGTGGGGCTGGCGGTCTGCACCGGCGAGGTCACGCCGAAGGCCGAACCGGCCAGCACGTGCAGCCTGGCACCGCCCACCTCGGTCTGCGGCATGTCTTCCGACGCATAGTGATGGAAGCTCGGCGCACCGTCTTCCTGGTCGGCCGGCAACGCTACCCACATCTGCAGACCGTGCACCGGCACCTTCTGCTCGCGGATGTCATCGGGAATGCGCTCGGAGTGCACGATGCCGCGGCCCGAGGCCATCCAGTTGACCGCGCCCGGGGTGATGCGCTGGACCACGCCCAGGCTGTCGCGGTGCATCATCGCGCCGGAGAACAGGTAGGTGACGGTGGCCAGACCGATATGCGGGTGTGGACGGACATCGCCTTCGGTAGTGCCGGCGTCGAATTCCACCGGACCCATGTGATCGAAGAAGACGAAGGGGCCGACGGTACGGGCGGCAGCAGCGGGCAGCAGACGGCGCACGGGGAAACCGATGTCGCGGGTCAGGCCCTGGATCTTGTGAAGGATGTTGCTCATGGTGCTCTCCTGTTAGGGTGCGGACGTCCCGGACGCCCGTTTTTTTCGTTCAGTTTGCTGGCGATGAAGTGCAATCAGTTTCGGTGCAGACGTACTCAAAAACGTCCGGCGCGGAAATCATCGATGGCGGTCTCGACCTGCTCGCGGGTGTTCATCACGAACGGTCCCCATTGGGCAATAGGCTCATTCAGTGGCTTGCCCGCGATCAGCAGGAAACGGCTACCCTGCTCGGCCCGCACCTTCACCCCGGTGGCACCGACCGGATTGGTCAGCACGGCCATGCGACCGGCTTCGGCCGGACGGGTCTCGGCGCCTTCGCCACCTACCGCCAAGCGGCCCTGATAGACGTAGAGGAAGGCATTGTGGGTAGCCGGAATCGGCAGTTCCACGGTCACGCCAGCTTCCAGGTCCAGATCCAGGTACAGCGGCTCGGTGGTCTCGCGGCGGATGGCGCCATCGGTACCGAAGGCGCTACCGGCCAGCACGCGTACCTTCACGCCGGGTTGCGGGGAGCTTTCGGGAATGCCGGCCGAGGGGATGTCCTGGTAGCCGGGATCGGTCATCTTGTCCTTGCCGGCCAGGTTGACCCACAGCTGGAAGCCGCTCATGAGGCCGTTTTCCTGCTCCGGCAATTCGGAATGCACCAGGCCACGACCGGCGGTCATCCATTGCATGCCACCCGGTTCCAGCAGACCTTCGTTGCCGGCATTGTCGCGGTGGCGCATGCGGCCGGCCAGCATATAGGTCACGGTCTCGAAACCGCGGTGCGGATGGTCGGGGAAACCGGCCAGGTAATCGCTGGGTTCGTCGGAGTGGAAGGCGTCCAGCATCAGGAACGGGTCCAGGCGGCGTTGCAGGTCATGGGTCAGCACGCGGGTGAGGCTGACGCCGGCGCCATCCTGGGTAGGGATGCCGTTGACCAGGCGTTCGATCTGGCGGGTATAGGGGGTAGTCATGGTCGATCTCCTTGAATGCGCCCGCACCTCTTGGGTGCGGGCCGGTATGGCGTTGACGGTACGGGTGCAGTGCAGATCAGTCGATCATTAGATCAACGGGCTTCTTCGGGCTGGGCGTTGGTATCGATGGACGACACCAGCAGCAAGGCGCCGATCAGGGCCACGTTCTTCAGGAAGTGAATCATCTGACCCTGGGCGGCGGCACCTTCCATGGTCCAGAAATGGTGGGCCGACAGGGTGGCGCCGACGGTGAAGAGTGCAATCACCAGCGACACCGGACGCACGCCGCGACCGCTCATGAGCAGCAGGCCGCCGCCGACTTCGACCAGGATGGTGACCAGCACGGCCAGGGTCGGGACCGGCAGGCCCAGGCTGGTGAAGTAGCCGACGGTACCGGCGAAGCCGACGATCTTGAAGATCCCGGAGATGACGAACAGCGACGCCAGCAGGACGCGGCCGATACGGAAGGTGGTGAAGTTGGTGATCATGGTAAGCCTCTCTGATATTGGGTATGGGTGAACTACGGGTTGTTTGAATTGTGATGCCGTGTTGCCTGATTGCATTTTTCTACGTGATCTTCTTGCTACTGCTGACAAAGCCCGGCTTTGCGCTGTTCGCTCTCGGCGTTCGCTGCAGCCAGTGATGACAGAATAGGCAAGTTCGTCTCCCGAAAAAACTGATTATCTTTTTATAATCAATATCGAAATACTAGATATAGTTGGCTTTTTGCTTTTTCCCGGGGAATCGCATGAACATCGAACGTCTGTCGCTGGATCAACTGCGTGTATTTGTCCAGGTTGCCGACAGTGGCAGTTTCCTGGCAGCCGCACGCAAGCTGGCGCGGGCGCAATCGGCGGTGAGCTATGCCATCGCCACGCTGGAAGATCAGCTGGGGGTGCTGCTGTTCGACCGTAGCGGCTATCGGCCACAGCTGACCCGTCCCGGCGTGGCGCTGCTGGCCGATGCGCGGCAGGTGCTGGACCATGTGGATTCGTTGCAGGTGCGCGCCAATTCCTATGCGCGCGGGCAGGAACTGGAGATGTCGCTGGCGGTGGACGTGTTCTTCCCCACCGATTGTCTGGTGGACCTGCTGCGGCGCTTTCGTGACGCCTTCCCCGCCGTGACAGTGCGGCTGGAGGTGGAAGCGCTGGGGGCGGTGGCCGAGCGGGTCATCGATGGCCGCTCCATGCTGGGCATCCTGGGCACGCTGCCCACCACGCCGCCCAACCTGCTGCGCATTACCTTACCCAGCGTGCAACTTGTGGCGGTGGTGGCGCCCGGGCACCCGCTGGCCCAGGTCAAGGGACGGGTGACGGAAAAGATGCTGCAGCAGCAGACCCAGCTGGTGCTGAGCGACCGCAGCGAGCTCACCGCACGGCAGGACTTTTCGGTGCACTCGCGCCTGACCTGGCGCATGAGCGACCTGGGTACCAAGCACGCCTTGCTGCGTGCCGGCATGGGCTGGGGCAATATGCCCCTGCACGTGGTCAAGGATGACCTGGCAGCGGGACGGCTGATCAGCATCAGCACCATCCACCACTCGCCCCAGGGCGAGGAGCTGCCGATCCAGTGCGTCTACAAGCCCGACCACCCGGCCGGACCGGCGCTGTCATGGTGGCTGGATTCCCTGGCCGGGTTGAAGTCGCTGGAGCCCTTGCCGGACACCAGTGCCGCGAGCTAGGCGCTGACCTGCGCCACCGCCGGCGTTGCGAAACGCTCGCGGTACTGCCCCGGACTGACCCCGAGCTGGCGCAGGAATACGCGCCGCAGGTTCTGCTCTTCCCCGTAGCCGGCCTGACTGGCAATGCGCTTGAGCGGCAGGCGGGTCTCTTCCAGCGCACGGCGCGCCGCTTCCAGCCGCATCAGTTCGACGGCACGGGCCGGCGTGCGTCCGGTTTCGGCCACGTAGAGCCGGGCAAAGGTGCGCGGGCTCATATTGGCCTGGCGCGCCAGGTTTTCCACCCGCAGGTCGGCTTCCAGATGGGCGGCGATCCAGGCGTGCAGTTCGGCAAAACGCCCTGCCCCGGTCGCCTGGGACGCCAGCGGGGTGCTGAACTGCGACTGCCCGCCCGGGCGCTTGACGAATACCACCAACTGGCGCGCCGTGGCGATGGCGCAGGCGTGGCCCAGGTCCTGCTCCACCAGTGCCAGTGCCAGGTCGATGCCGGCGGTGACGCCTGCGGACGTCCAGATGCGGCCCTGGCGGATATAGATCGGGTCGCCATCGACCTCCAGTGCCGGATAGCGGCGCTGCAACTGCTCGGCCGAGTCCCAGTGCGTGGTCACCCGCAGGCCGTCCAGCACGCCAGCCTCGGCCAGGTGGAAGGCGCCAGTACAGACCGAACAGACGCGCTGTGCACGCGGCGCCATCCTGCGTATCCATGCCACCAGTGCCAGGTCCAGACTGAAGGGCTCGCCCAGGCTGCCGCCGGGCGAGATCAGCGTGTGCAACTCCTGCCCGGCCAGCAACGCATCCAAGGCCGCCAGTGACTGCGTCATCACCGGCAGGCCAGCGCTGGTGACGATGGCGCCACCCTGCGCCGACGCCACATGCAGGCGATACGCTTCACGCCCTTGTAGGCGGTTGGTGGTGGCCAGCACCTGCAGGGGACCGGACAGGTCGAGCAGGTTCATGCCCTCATAAGCCAGGATGACGACCTGGCGCGGCGCGTGCTTGGATTCCATGCGATATCTGAGTCTTGGGGTGAAGGTCCGTGCGATCTTAGCGCAGCCCGGCTGCCAGCGTCGCCCGTCCGGCGCGCTGGGCCAGCATCCAGCGCCCGGTGACCAATGCCGACAGCAGCAGCACCGGCAGGATGGCGGCGTTGAGGGTTTCCCAGCCGAAACGCGCCAGCAAAGGACCGGCCCCAAGTGTCGCCAAGGCGGTGGCGCCGTAACGCATCAGCTCGGCCAGGCCCTGGGTCTTGGCGCGTTCGGACGGGGTATAGGACTGTGCCAGCAAGGTGGTGCCGCCGACGAACATGAAGTTCCAGCCCACGCCCAGCAGCAGCAAGGCCACATAGAAAGCCGGCAAGGTGGTCGAGAGCATGGCGATGAGCGCGCAGCCCAGGTTCATGGCCAGCCCGGCCAGCAGCACGCTGCCCAGGCCGAAGCGCTGGATCAGGCGCCCGGCGAAGAAGGATGGCGCATACATGCCCATCAGGTGCCACTGGATGATGGCCGCACCGTCGTCGATACCGTGGTGACAGGCCACGGCCGCCAGCGGGGCTGCGGTCATGATGAACATCATCACCATCGACCCGGCCACGTTGTTGGCCACCGAGGCCATGAACACCGGGGTGCGGGCAATGACCGACAACGGACGCGCCGGCTCCAGTTCCGCGCCCGTGACCGCGGTGGCAGAAAGGTGATCGGTCTGGTCGCGATAGAACAGCACCAGCACCAGCACCGACAGCAGGCCCATGGCGGCCACCACCAGATAGGCCCCGGCAAAGAGCGCGGTCGGGAACCAGTCCTTGCTCCACGCCGCCAGTGCCGGACCCACCAGCGCCGCGATCACGCCGCCGGCCAGCACAGTGGAGATGGCACGGCTCTTGGCCGCTTCACTGACGGCATCGGCTGCCGCCAGACGGTAATACTGGGCAAAGGCCTGGAACACCCCGACCAGGGCGGTGCCGGCGCAGAAAGTCCAGAACTGGGCATGGAACACCGACCACACCGACACCAGGCCACCCACGCAGCAACTGGCGGCACCCAGCACGAAGGACCAGCGCCGCCCGAGGCGCTGGATCAGGAAGGCCGCGAACCAGGTCACCACCGCTCCGGCCACCGTGATGAGGGCAAACGGCAGCGTCGCCAGGGCCTTGTCCGGCGCCAGTTGCCAGCCGGTCAGCGCGGTCAGGGTCAGGTCGATCGAGATGGCGCAGGTAAACAGGCCCTGGCACAGGGCCAGCACGGCGGCGTTGCGGCCACCGGCAGGGGCGGCGGAAGGTAGGCTCATAGGATTTGCTCAGTTGGGTCATTGATGGAAAAATTGTCGGATCGACGGCACTTTGGCGTCAATGACACAAAACCTTCAATTTCTGCCAACCATCCCTCAAGGAGAACGCGATATGGACATCGCCCCATGCTGATCCAGGCCCATGAATCCGCCCTGCTGGTCGTCGACCCGCAGGAAAGGCTGTTGCCCGCCATCCATGACGGCCAGGCCGTGCTGGCGCAAACGGTGCGCATGGCCACCATCGCCGGTCTGCTGGGGGTGCCCGTGATCGGGACCGAACAGATGCCCGACAAGCTCGGCCCCAACCACCCCGATATCCGCCGTCTGTGCGACAAGACCCTCTCCAAGCAGCACTTCGATGCCTGTGCCGAGGGTTTGCCGGCAGCACTGCCGAGTTCGGTGCGGCAGATCGTCGTCGCCGGCTGCGAGGCGCATATCTGCGTGCTGCAGACGGCGTTGTCCCTGCTGCAACGGGGCTATCACGTCCTGCCGCTGCTGGAGGCCTGCGGTTCGCGCCGCGCCCTGGACCGCGACGCCGCCTTTGAGCGCATGCGCCAGGCCGGCGCCATTCCGGTGACCCTGGAAATGGTGGCCTATGAATGGCTGCGGGAGAGCGCGCATCCGCAGTTCCGCACGGTCTTGAAGCTGATCAAGTAGGACCGGCGGCGCATTCCCGTTGCGCGGGGCCACTCCGCCCATAGTCGAGAAACGTGGCTTGACTTAACTGGAATGCACGTTATGGATTGAAGTGATGAAAGTTTCAGTTATCACCTACCCAGATGCATTCGGCAGGCAATAACTGTGGTAAAAGTATCGAAAAAATAGCTGCGTAGCCGCATGACAATGTGCCGCATCACATATCATCCCGCCAAGCCCTGGCCAGCCGACGCCGCCACAACATAGAGGAACTCCACACGCTTATGTCCAGCCTACCCGCCCCCATGTCCGCCCATTCGCCGCCACCGCTCACATTGCATACCCTGCGCGCCAGTTGCTCGGCCTGCAGCATGCACCAGCTATGCCTGCCGATGGGGCTGGACCAGGGCGACATGCAGCGGCTGGAACAGGTCATCAACCGCCGCCGCAAGGTCAAGCGCGACGAAACCCTGTACCGCCTCAACGACAAGTTCGACATGCTCTATGCCATCCGGCTGGGGCATTTCAAGACCTTCCAGAGCAATACCAACGGCGGCCAGCAGATCACCGGCTTCCAGATGGCCGGCGAACTGCTGGGCATGGATGCCATCGGCGCCGGCCACCACCTGTGCGAAGCGGTGGCACTGGAAGACAGCGAAGTCTGTGAAATCCCCTTCTCGCGGCTGGAAGACCTGTTCCGCGACATGCCGACCCTGCTGCGCCAGTTCCATCGCATGATGAGCCTGGAGATTTCCCGCGAACAGCGCGTCATGCTGACCCTGGGCAGCATGACCGCCCAGCAGAAGATGGCGGCCTTCCTGCTGAACCTGTCGTCGCGTTACGCCAGCCGTGGCTACTCGACCACCCGCTTCCAGTTGCGCATGACGCGCGAGGAAATCGGCAACTACCTGGGCCTGGCGGTGGAAAGCGTGAGCCGCCTGCTGACCAACTTCAAGAAGACCGGTGTCATCGAGGTCAACCACCGCGACGTCGAACTGAGCGACCTGCCGACCCTGCGTGCCATTGCCCTGGGCAACGACCCCTGCGCCTGAGCTGCCGGCACCCGCCTGCGAGAGGTTAGAATGGCCGGATGACAACACCCCGGCTCCCTCCCTCTTCCCCGTCCTCCCTGAAAAACTTCCTGCGCGCCCGTCTGGCGCGCGATCACCACCTCGGCCTGCCGCTGACCACCGGCCTCATGGCGGTGCTGTCCACTGCACTGCTGTTTGCCCTGATCGCCTATGAAGTCGCCACCAAGGGCGCGCTTACGCGCCTGGATCAGCAACTGGCGGACTGGTTCAACCAGCGCGCCTTCTCACCCCTGACCGAGCTGGTGCTGGGCTACACCCACCTGCACGGCACCCTCGGCGTGCTGGTGATGGGCGCACTGCTGCTGCGGCACATGGTGCGGGCGCGACAATGGGCCTGGGCGGCCGACCTGGCACTGGCATTGCCGGGCGGCATGCTCTTCAACTACACGCTCAAGCATGTCTTCGCCCGCATGCGGCCCAGCTTCGAGGATCCCATCCTGGTGCTGCACAGCTACAGCTTCCCCAGCGGACACACCATCGGCGCCACCTTGCTCTACGCCGTGCTGGCGGCCTACCTGCTGAACCAGCCGGCCCTGCTCGCGACCCTCGGCGCACGCTTGCGCTTGGGCCCTGCCGGCGTACAGCGGGTCGTGGTGGGCGCGGCACTGCTGCTGGTCGGACTGACCGCGTTCAGCCGCGTCTATCTCGGCGCCCACTTCCTGAGCGATGTGCTGGGGGCGATGCTGGTGGGAACGGCCTGGTTCGCACTGTGGACCACGGCGGTTTTCACGATACAACGGCACTATTGGGCGATGTCGCGTTCCAACTGACTTTCCAACATCCCCTCGTTGCGAATGCCAGAACAACAAGCCCTCCAGAATTTACCCGACAGCAAGTCCGGAACCGGCCGCCCCGACGTGGTCGCCACCATCAATGCCAAGGCCGGTGGCGGTCACGCCGAAGCGCTGGCCGCCCATATCACCGACGAATTCGCCCGCCACGGCCTGCACGCCGTGGTGCACCTGGCGCACAGCGGCGAAGACATGCTGCAGGCTGCACGCCAGGCGGTGCGCGACCAGGTCCCGGTGGTGGCCGTGGGCGGCGGCGACGGCAGCGTCAATGCCGTGGCATCCACCCTGCTGGCCGACGGCCAGTGCCGCAGTGCGCTGGGCGTGCTGCCGCTGGGCACGCTGAACCACTTCGCCAAGGACCTCGGCATCCCGTTGGCCTTGGAAGAGGCCATCGCCAACATCGCCACCGGGCGCCGCCTGCGGGTCGACAGTGGCGAGGTCAATGGCCAGCCCTTCATCAATAATTCCAGCCTGGGCCTGTATCCGGACATCGTGCGCGAGCGCGAGAAACAGCAGGCCCGCCTGGGGCGCGGCAAGTGGCTGGCCTTCACCTGGGCAGCCATGGGCGCGCTGCGGCGCTACCCTTTCCTGCGCGTGCGCCTCTCCATCGATGGCCAGGAACACTGGCGCCGCACGCCCTTCGTCTTCATCGGCAACAACGAATATCTGATGAGCGGCCTGGACATCGGCAAGCGTTCCACCCTTACCGATGGCCGCCTGAGCCTGTACGTCTGTCATCGCACCGGACGCTGGGGCCTGCTGCGGCTGGCCTTGCATGCGCTGTTCGGGCGCCTGCAGGCAGCGCAGGACTTCGACGTGCTGACCGCCACCGAGATCCACATCGAAACCCACAAGAAGCGCATGCGTGTGGCCACCGATGGTGAGGTCAACCTGATGCAGACGCCGCTGCACTACCGCATCCGCCCCGCCTCGCTGGAGGTGATCGTGCCGCAGGAAGCGAGCGAGGATGCCGGCAAGGAAGCCGGCGTGCTGGACACACTGTGGGGGGACCGCTGATGCGCACCCTGATCCATCTGTCGGACCTGCATTTCGGCCGCATCGACGCCGCCATCATCGAACCGCTGATCGCCCAGATCCACGAGCTGCGCCCCGATCTGGTGGTGGTCTCGGGCGACCTCACCCAGCGCGCGCGCAGCAGCCAGTTCAAAGAGGCGCGCCAGTTCCTGGACGCCCTGCCCAAGCCGCAACTGGTTGTACCGGGCAACCACGACGTGCCGCTCTTCAATGTCGCCGCGCGCCTGCTGCAGCCGCTGCGCAAGTACAAGCGCCACATCACCCAGGATCTGCAGCCCTCCTACGTGGACGATGAGATTGCCGTCGTCGGCATCAACACCGCCCGCTCGCTGACCATCCAGGACGGGCGCGTCAACGACCGCCAGATCGAACTGGCGCGGCGCGAACTGGCGGCGGTGGACGACCATCTGGTCAAGATCATCGTCACCCACCACCCCTTCGACCTGCCACCGGGGCCGCAGCATCATGGCCTGGTCGGCCAGGCGGTGCCCGCCATGCGCGCCTTTGCCCTGTGCGGCGCCGACCTGCTGCTGGCTGGCCATGTGCATACCAGCTCCGCCGTCAGCAGCGCCGGACGCTATCACATCCCCGGCTATTCGGCGCTGGTGGTACAGGCCGGCACAGCCACCTCCACCCGGGGCCGTGGCGAGAGCAATTCATTCAACGTGCTGCAGGTACAGCCGCACGAGATCGTGGTACACCGCCTGGCCTGGCAACCCGAGGCGCGCTCCTTCGCGCTGGAGGCCACGCAGACTTTCGTACAGCGTGGCAGTGAATGGTTCGAGCAGACGGCCGGCGGCCAGTTGGGCAACTAGCCAGGATCGAATCAAACAGTCCGGATCAACAGCGTACAGACGAAAAAAGAGCCGCAGGGAAAAAACCATGCGGCTCTTTTTTCATGTGATCGTGACCGGCGCTGCCTGAGTATCCTGGGGACCTTGATGCCCCGCTACCTCTGCTGACCGCACCTGCGCGGACTCACATCGGGTTTTCGTCGATCCAGTCGCCCGAGAAATCGAGGATGTAGGCAATCGCCTCGTCTTCGGAGTCGAATTCATTGGTGGGCGCCTTGCGCTGGTAGCGCAGCTTGCCGCTGCCATCCTTGCCCTCGTGAATCACGAAGCAAGCCATGAATTTACCGTTATCAAGCTTCTTGACCTCTGGAATGACGGCATTTCCCCTGTACGGGAAGATCTGGGACATGTGATGAAACCTCCTTGTTGCGAGGCGCCATGCTAGCACAAGCGGCCTGTCTCCACAGGGCAGGGGCCGGGCGGCATCCGCGCTCGCCAGGGCGTGAGAATGCGCAGATGCGGAAATGGGCGGGCTGCCCATAATTTGCAACATTGTTGCATTTGTGAGATATTCGCAACTCAGTTGCATTTACATCTCCATTACCTCCTCCCGTTTCCCATGACCACCACACAACGCCAGCCGCGCGACACCCGGCTTCCCGTCACGGTGCTTTCCGGCTTCCTCGGTGCCGGCAAGACCACCCTGCTCAACCACATCCTGAACAACCGCGAGGGGCGCCGCGTGGCGGTGATCGTCAACGACATGTCGGAGGTGAACATCGATGCGGCCCTGGTGCGCGACGGCGGCGCCGATCTCTCGCGCACCGAGGAAAAACTGGTCGAGATGAGCAATGGCTGCATCTGCTGCACCCTGCGGGAAGACCTGCTGATGGAAGTGCGCAAGCTGGCCCGGGAGCGCCGCTTCGACCAGCTGGTGATCGAATCGACCGGCATTTCCGAACCACTGCCGGTAGCCGAGACCTTTACCTTCACCGATGAAGATGGCGCCTGCCTGTCCGACGTGGCGCGCCTGGATACCATGGTCACGGTGGTGGATGCCTTCAACTTCCTCAAGGATTACAGTTCCCAGGACAGCCTGCAGGAACGCGGCGAATCGATGGGCGAGGAAGACAGCCGCACCGTGGTCGACCTGCTGATCGAGCAGATCGAATTCTGCGACGTGATCGTACTCAACAAGCTGGACCTGGTCTCGACGCCCGACCTGGAACGCCTGCACGCCATCCTGCAGCGGCTCAACCCGCGTGCCCGCATCGTCAGCGCCGAGTTCGGCAAGGTGGCGCTGGATCAGGTGCTCAACACGGGACTGTTCGATTTCGAGCAGGCCAGCCAGGCGCCGGGCTGGTTGCAGGAATTGCGCGGCGAGCACGTCCCCGAGACCGAACAGTACGGCATCACCAGCTTCGCCTGGCGTGCGCGCCGTCCGATGCATCCGCAGCGCTTCTTCGCCCTGGTCAATAGCGAGTGGCCGGGCGTGGTGCGCTCCAAGGGCTTCTTCTGGCTGGCCACGCGACCAGCCCACGCAGGCTCGTGGTCGCAGGCCGGGGCGGTGTGCCGTCACGGACTGGCCGGCAAATGGTGGGCCGCGGTCGCCCGCGAACAATGGCCGCAGGAACAGGAGTCCATCGATTTCATCATGGAACAATGGGACGACAACGTCGGCGACGCCCGCCAGGAACTGGTGTTGATCGGCATCGATCTCGACCAGGAAGCCCTGCGCGCCAGGCTGGAAGCCTGCCTGCTGTCGGATGCCGAGATGGCCCAGGGGCCGCTGGGTTGGGCCCGCATGCCGGATCCTTTCCCGGTCTGGGAATGAGGAAGCCGATACCATGAGCTTCCCCAGCGCCCTGCCCGACGTCGCCCGCGAACAACGCGCCACCATCGCCCTGCCGCTGCAATGGGTGGGCATGCGCGGCATCGCCCTGCCCCTGCATCTGCAGGACGGGGCTGCCCCCATCCCCGCCACCGCCGAAGTGGCGGTCGATCTGCCGGACCCGCAGGCCAAGGGTATCCATATGTCGCGCCTGTATCTGCTGCTGGAGCAATTCACCGCCCGCGCGGCATTGACGCCGCCGTTGATCCACGCCCTGCTGCGCCAGATGCGCGAGAGCCACGCCGATTGCCACTCACGCGGGGCCGCCTTGCGCCTGGATTTCGCCCTGTTGCAGCCACGCCCGGCGCTGGTCACGCCCGGTCTGTCGGGCTGGAAGAGCTACCCCGTCACCCTGGTCGCCGAACTGCAGGACCAGCAGGTACAACTGAACCTGCGGGTGCGGGTGGCCTATTCCTCCACCTGCCCCTGTTCGGCCGCGCTGTCGCGCAAGGCCTTGCAGGATGCCTTCGCCAGTCACTTCGCGGCCAACGCCGCCATCCCGCGTGAAGCTGCGCTGGACTGGCTGGCCCTGCATGCCAGCCTGGCCACGCCGCACAGCCAGCGTAGCGAGGCCGAACTGAGCATCAGCGTCGCCGCCGACAGCGCCCGGTTACCGCTACTGGCCCTGATCGATACTGCCGAAGCGGCACTGGGGACGGCCGTGCAGACCGCCGTGCGACGTGCCGACGAACAGGCCTTTGCACTGGCCAACGGCGCCAACCTGATGTACGTGGAAGATGCGGCGCGGCGCTTGCGCCAGGCGCTGGAAGCGGCCTTCGGCAGCTGTTCGGTACGGGTCAGTCATTACGAGAGCCTGCATGCCCATGATGCCGTGGCCACTACTGCAAGCCCCGGCTGGCGCGAGCAGATCCGCTGATGGTGGCACGGTGGCACGGCGGTACGGTGACCGCCGGCCCCGGGCCGCTGCCTGGCAAGATGAGCAAAAGCGGGGTATCGTTGCCGCTCCTGCGTAAAAGATTTCCATGATGTCCGACCACTTCGCCGCCTTCCTGCAACGCCACCAGTATGCCGCCCTTGAGCCCGGTCCTCGCCTGCTGGTGCTGGGCGCCGTGCACGGCAATGAGACCTGCGGCACGCTGGCCATCGCCCGCCTGCGCGAGCAACTCGACAGCGGCCAGCTGCGTCTGCAACGCGGCCTGTTGACGCTGGTGCCGATCACCAATCCGCTGGCCTACCAGAAGCGCCAGCGCCAGGGCGACCGTAACCTCAACCGCAACCTGCGCCCGCATCCGGCCCCCGCCAACTTCGAGGACCGGCTCTGCAATGTGCTGTGCCCCTGGATCGATGAACATGAGGTGCTGCTGGACCTGCACTCCTTCCACACCGGCGGCGTCCCCTTCGCCATGCTGGGGCCGCTGGACAACCAGGATGCGGTCGAACCCTTCGCCCATGCGGCGGCCGAGCAGCGCATGGTGGCCCACCTGGGCTGCAAACGGGTGGTGGAAGGATGGATGACCGCTTACGTGCGCGGCGTGGACCGCCGCCGCCAGCAGGGCCATGCGGTATCACCGGACCTGCTGGACCGGCACTATGGCGTGGGCACCACCGAATATGCACGCGGCCGCGGCCTGTACGGCGTCACGCTGGAATGCGGCCAGCATGACGATCCCCAGGCCCCCGAGGTCGCCTATCAGGCCATCCTGCAGACCCTGGCCTTGCACGGCATGATCGATCGCCCCCTGCAGCCGCCGGCGGATGACATCCAGATCATCCGCCTGGTCGACGTGATCGACATGGCCCATCCCGATGATCGCTTTGTCCGCGAATGGGCCAGCTTCGACCGGCTGCGTGCCGGTGAAGTGATCGGCCATCGCCACGACGGCCGCCCGGTCACCGCACCGGAAGACGGCTACATCGTCTTCCCCAACCCGCGCGCCCTGCCGGGCAACGAGTGGTTCTATCTGGGCGTAGACAGCCCGCGCAGCCTGTAAGGCGTCAGGCCGCGCAATCCAGCGCGTAGAAGCGGGTATCGACCACCATCACCGGGAAGGCCGGCGGCAGTTCGGCCTGCTCGATCTGGCGGAAGCCGTTCTTTTCATAGAAACGATGCGCCGCCAGGAACTTGGCGGTGGTACCCAGGAAGATCTGGCGCACCCCCTGCTGCCTGGCCCAGTCCACCGCCCCCTGCAACAAGCGTGCAGCCGTACCGTGCTCCTTGCCGCGATGGCTGGCGGCCACGAACATCTTGCGCAGCGCCACCTGATCATTGCCAATGTCCAGCAGGGAGATGGTGCCGACCACCTTGCTGCCCTCCAGCGCCACCCAGAAATTGCCCTTGCCCTTCTGGTAGAAGCCGGGGATGTCCTTCAGGTCGGGCTGACCTTCCAGGGTGATGGGGATGCCGAACTCCTCTTGCTGGATCGGCAGGATGACGTCCACCACGCCACTGGCGTGGTCGGGCGAGAAAGCTTGAATCTGGATCATGGGGTGCAGACGAAAAGAATGGATGAGGGGGATCGGCTTGCGGCGTAAAGCGGATTACGTGAGTTCGTGACCCGGCGTGAGCTCCCAGCAGCGCGGGCTGTGGGCGAAGCCGATATGGCCGTAGTAGTCGGCGGCATCGGGTGCGGCCAGCAGGCGCAGACGGCAGCGCGGCCCCAGCAGGCTGCGGGCATGGCGGATCAATTCCTTGCCGATGCCCTGGCGCTGGTATTGCTCGTCCACGGCCAGTTCCGACAGGTAGCAGGCATAGGCGAAATCGGTCACACCGCGCGCCACGCCAACGATCAGTTCGCCATCCCAGGCGGTGGCGATCAGGTTGCCATGCTCGACCATGGCCTGCATGCAGTCACGGTCGTCGAGTGGGCGGCGTGGTCCCAGCGAAGTGCGGGAGAGGATATCGATGAACTGATCCACCGTGAGGCGGACGTCGGTACGGTAGACGATGGGCATGCGCGGGCTCGCTGACAGTCGAAGCCGCCCACGTTAACACAAAATGCCGGGCGGCATGCGCCGTCACGGCCAGCGCCGCTCCGGCCTGGCCCCGGATGCGAACGCCGCGCCGGCGCAACTAGCGCGCCGGGCGGCGTCCGTGGCAGCTCAGGGCAAGCGCCTCAAGCGAAGCTCAAGCGTTCTTCCATTGCGGGCTGCGCTTGTCGAGGAAGGCCTGGACGCCCTCCTGCTGGTCCTGGGTATCGAACAGGTCGACGAAGAGCTCGCGCTCGGTCTGCAGGAGCGTCCCCAGCGGATTGTGGCGCGCCCCCTGGATCAGTTGCTTGCTGGCCGCGACCGAGGACGGACTCTGCTTTTCCGCCTGCAGGGCCAGCGCCAGTGCGCGCTCGCGGGCCTGGCCCTTGGGCACCACTTCTTCCACCAGGCCGATGCGCAGCGCGGTGTCGGCATTGACGCGCTCGCCGCACAGGATCATGCGCTTGGCCCAGCCCTCGCCCACCAGCCAGGGCAGGTTCTGCGTGCCACCGGCGCAGGGCAAGAGGCCGACTGCGGCTTCCGGCAGCGCCATCTGCGCCTGTTCCTCGGCAATGCGGATATCGCAGGCCAGCGCGCATTCCAGGCCGCCGCCCATGGCATAGCCGTTGATGGCGGCAATCGATACACCACGGAAGGCGGACAAGGTCTCGAAGGCTTGGCCGAAGCGACGCGCCATTTCGCGCGCCATGGCCTTGTCGCCATCGGCGAAGAGCTTCAGGTCGGCGCCGGCGGAGAAGAATTTTTCTCCCTCGCCGGTGACCACCAGCGTGTAGACGTTGCGGTCGGCATTGAGGTCCCGGACCAGTTGCGTCAGGTCGGCCAGGGCTTCACGGGTCCAGGTGTTGGCGGGCGGATTGGACAGCGTCAGTACGGCGGTGTGGCCGGTGATGTCCAGTTTCAGGTTGGTGTAGGTGCGCATGCTCGTCCTTGTGTCGGGTCAGCGGATGTCGTCCAGGTTGTCGCGTTCCAGCAGCTTGCGCGAAATGATGACCCGCATGATTTCATTGGTGCCTTCCAGGATCTGGTGTACCCGCACGTCGCGGAAATAGCGCTCCAGCGGGTATTCGCGGATATAGCCATAGCCGCCATGCAATTGCAGCGCCTCGTTGCAGATGCGGAAACCGAGGTCGGTCGCCAGTCGCTTGGCCATGGCGCAATAGGTGGTGGCCTCGGGCGAACCGGCGTCCAGCTTGGTGGCCGCCAGGCGCACCATCTGGCGTGCCGCCACCAGCTCGGTCTGCATGTCGGCCAGCTTGAATTGCAGGGCCTGGAAATCGGCGATGGGGCGGCCGAACTGTTTGCGTTCCTTCATGTAGGCATGGGCCGCGTCCAGTGCCCCCTGGGCCGCGCCCACCGAGCAGGTGGCGATGTTGATGCGGCCACCGTCCAGCCCCTTCATGGCGAACACGAAGCCCTCGCCCTCCTCGCCCAGCAGGTGGTCCACCGGGACCTTGACGTTATCGAAACTGATGGTGCGGGTGGGCTGACTGTTCCAGCCCATCTTGCTTTCCTTCTTGCCATAGCTGATGCCGGGGGTATCACCCGGCACCACAATGGCCGACACCCCGCGTGCGCCGGGGCCGCCGGTGCGTGCCATCACCACCAGCAGGTCGGTGCTACCGGCCCCCGAGATGAAAGCCTTGGAACCGTTGATGAGGTAGAAGTCGTCGACCCGGCGCGCGGTGGTCTTGAGCGAGGCCGCGTCCGAGCCGGAACCGGGCTCGGTCAGGCAATAGGAACCGATCTTCTGCCCGGCTGCCAGTTGCTCGCACCATTGCTCCTTCAGCGAAGCCTGGCCCCAGGTGGCCACCATCCAGCTGACCATGTTGTGGATGGTGAGATAGGCGGCGGTGGAGGTACAGGCCCGCGCCAGTTCCTCGAAGACCACGGTGGCATCCAGCCGGGTCAGGCCCAGACCGCCCTCGGCCTCGGGTGTGTAGAGTCCGCAGAAACCCAGTTCACCGGCCTTGGCGATCACGTCCAGCGGGAAATGGGCCTCTTCATCCCACTTGGCCGCAAAGGGCGCCATCTCGCCGGCCGCAAAGTCGCGTGCACTTTGCTGGAAGGCCAACTGGTCCTGATTGAGTTCAAAATCCATGCCTGTCTCCTGTTCGTTGTTTTTCCTGGCCGTGCGGGCGCAGGGCATGCCGCCAGTGGCAGTTAGCTTAATGGAAATCGCGTCGGGCAGTTGTCACCGGCGCGACAGTGCGGACCTCGGCTACGGCGATCAGGCCGCCGCTTCCAGCGCAGCCTTGCCATCGTTGGCAAAGGCCGCCAGCAGGCTGGCCTGGCGCACCCGCATGGCTTCCACTGCCTTGAGCTTGACATGACCGAAGCCGCGCACCTGCTCCGGCAGCTGTGCCAATTCGATGGCCAGTGCCAGATTAGCGGCCGTCAGCCGTGGCAACAGGCCCAGCACCAGCGCACGATACTCGGCGATCAGGGCACGCTCCATGCGACGTTCCTCGGTGCGGCCGAAGACATCCAGCATGCCGCCGCGCAGGCCCTTCATGCGTGCCAGCAACTTGAAGGCCTGCATCATCCAGCTGCCGTAGCGGGCCTTCTGCAGATGCCCCTGCCCATCCTTGCGGGCCAGGATGGGCGGCGCCAGGTTGAAACTGAGCGTGAAGTCGCCCTCGAACTGCTGCGCCAGTTCCTTCTGGAACTGACCGTCGGTGTAGAGCCGCGCCACCTCGTACTCATCCTTGTAGGCCATCAGCCGGGACAGATTGCGGGCCACCGCCCTACTCAGTCTTTCGCTGCCCAGCGGCGCCTCGGCGGCGCGCACGGCTTCCACCACCTCGGCATACTGGCCGGCGTAGCGGGCGTCCTGATAATCCGTGAGCAGGGCCACGCGACGCTTGATCAACTGGTCCAGCGACTGCGGCATCTGCAACACCACCGGCTGGGCCGGTACGGCAATGCGCTCCACCTTCAGCAGATCGACCGCGGCCCGGCGGCCCCAGCGGAAGGCGGTCTGGTTGGCCTGCACGGCCACGCCATTGAGTTCGATGGCGCGCAGCAGCGAGGCTTCGCTCAGCGGCAGTTCGCCGCGTTGCCAGGCATACCCCAGCATGAACAGGTTGGTGGCGATGGAGTCGCCCATGAGCGCCGTGGCCAGGCGGGTGGCATCGATGAAATCGGCCTGCTGGCCGACCGACTCGACGATCAGCGCCTTGACCTCCTCGAAGGGGAACTGCCAGTCCGGGTTGCGGGCAAACTGCCCCGGCGGTTGCTGGTGCAGGTTGACCACCGCACGCGTGCGGCCCGGACGCATCTTGGAGATGGCATCGAAAGCGCCGGCCGTCAGCATGTCGCAACCCAGCACCAGATCGGCTTCGCCGGTGGCGATGCGCTGGGCGCGGATGGCATCGCGCCGCGCGGCAATGCGCACGTGCGAGGTCACCGAGCCGTTCTTTTGCGACATGCCCGTCATGTCGAGCACCGAGGCGCCCTTGCCTTCCAGGTGCGCGGCCATGCCCATCAGGGCGCCAATGGTGATCACGCCGGTGCCGCCGATGCCGTTGATGAGGATGTTGAACGGCGTCTCGCAGGAAGGCAGGACCGGTTGCGGTAGCACGCCGAAATCATCCACCGCGTCTTTCTTCGTCACCCCGGTGCGCGACTTCTTGAGCTTGCCGCCGGTGACCGTGACGAAGCTGGGACAGAAGCCCTTCACGCAGGAATAATCCTTGTTGCAGGACGATTGGTCGATGGCACGCTTGCGACCCAGGTCGGTTTCCAGCGGCAGCAGGGAGGTGCAATTGGATTGCACGCCGCAATCACCGCAACCTTCGCAGACGGCTGAATTGATGAAGAGCCGTTCATTGGGGTCGGGGTATTCGCCCTTCTTGCGGCGCCGACGCTTCTCGGCAGCGCAGGTCTGGTCATAGATGATGACGCTCACGCCGGCGATCTCGCGCAGTTCGCGCTGCACGGCATCCATCTCCTTGCGGTCGTGTACGGTCACGGCGGCCGGCAGATTGGAACGGTCGGCATAACGGCCGATGTCCTCGGACACCAGCGCGATGCGCTGCACGCCCTCGGCCGCCATCTGCTGGGCGATCATCGGCACCGACACCGTGCCGTCCACCGGCTGTCCACCGGTCATGGCCACGGCATCGTTATAGAGGATCTTGTAGGTCATGTTGACCCGGGCCGCGACGGCAGCGCGGATGGCCAGGTAACCGGAATGGAAGTAGGTGCCATCGCCCAGGTTGGCGAACACGTGCGGCACCTTCGAGAACGGTGCCTGCCCGATCCACGGTGCGCCCTCGCCGCCCATGTGCGTGGTCAGCTTGTTGAATTCGGGATAGATGGCCGTGGCCATCACGTGGCAACCGATGCCGGCCAGCGCGAAGCTGCCTTCGGGCACGCGGGTGGAGGTATTGTGTGGGCAGCCCGAGCAGTAGTAGGCCGGGCGCGGCGGCGTATTGACCGCCTTGGACAGCACCGCATCCTTGGCATCGAGGAAGGCCAGGCGCGCCTTGATCAGGTCGCTGGTATGGAAGCGCGCGATGCGCGCCGCGATCACGCGGGCGATCTGTGCCACCGAGAAATCGGCCTTGGAGGTCAGCAGCCATTCGCCGCGTGGCGCCACCCACTCGCCCTTCTCGTCGAACTTGCCGATCACCCGTGGACGGACATCGTCGCGCCAGTTATAGAGCTGTTCCTTCAACTGGTACTCGACCATCTGGCGCTTTTCTTCCACCACCAGGATTTCATCCAGCCCTTGCGCGAACTCGCGTACCCCATCCGGCTCCAGCGGCCAGGGCATGGAGACCTTGAACAGACGCAGGCCGATCTCGGCGGCGAAGGCTTCGTCGATGCCCAGTTCGGACAGGGCTTCCAGCACGTCCAGATAGGACTTGCCGGAGGCGATGATGCCCAGCCGCGCACGGGGGCTGTCGATCATCACGCGGTTGAGGCGGTTGGCGCGGGCGTAGGCCAGGGCGGCGTAGATCTTGTAGTCCTGCATCAGCGCTTCCTGCTTGCGCGCCTGCACACCCAGCGTGTCGGT
This sequence comes from Herbaspirillum sp. AP02, assembly GCF_015767275.1. Taxonomy (GTDB): domain Bacteria; phylum Pseudomonadota; class Gammaproteobacteria; order Burkholderiales; family Burkholderiaceae_D; genus Herbaspirillum. The sequence goes on along the minus strand of NZ_JADWMY010000001.1, from coordinate 47,582 downwards.
CGACAGACGGGCATTGAGGCCGCCCTCGGGCATGACGAAGTCGCCCGGCAGCCTGATCTGCACGCGGAAGGGATCGGCATCCACCGAGGCGCTCGATTCGACCGTATCGGCCAGGGCCTTGAAGCCCACCACACAACCGGAATAGCGCGACATGGCCCAGCCATGCAGGCCCAGGTCCAGATATTCCTGCACATTGCAGGGATAGAGCATCGGGATCATCGATGCCGAGAAGATGTGGTCGGACTGGTGCGGCAGCGTCGAGGAATAGGCGCCGTGGTCATCGCCGGCCACCAGCAGCACGCCGCCATGGGCGGAGGTACCGGCGTGGTTCATGTGCTTCAGCACATCGCCGCAGCGGTCCACGCCGGGGCCCTTGCCGTACCACATGGCGTAGACGCCGTCATAGTCGGACGGGCCAATCAGCTTGACCTGCTGCGTGCCCCAGACGGCGGTGGCGGCCATGTCCTCGTTCACGCCCGGCTGGAACTTGACGCGATGTGCGGCCAGGTGCGGCTGAGCATGCCACAGGGCTTCGTCCAGCCCGCCCAGGGGGGAGCCGCGATAACCGGAAATGAAACCGGCCGTATTGAGCCCGGTGGCGCGGTCACGGATCTGCTGCAGCAGCGGCAGGCGCACCAGGGCCTGGATGCCGGACAGGTAGATCGCGCCGGAGGTGGCGGTGTATTTGTCGTCCAGGCTGACCGGGGCCAGCGGGACAGCATCGGTGGGGGTGGCAACAACGGTGTGCACGCCGTCTGTCGCGGGGTTGCCGGTTTTCCCTTGCGGGACCGGCGAGTGAGCGCTCACTTGGGTCGCAGCCTGTGCGCAGTCGCCAGTGCCTTCTACGGTCGGCACGGTCGCTGCGGCAGGCTCAGCTGCCGAACGGATCTGCATTGCTTGTCTCCAAAATTTTGATTCAGATAGCGTCTGCCATTACTGCGCCGGGTACGGTGCATCACTGCCAGACACTTCGACCGTGGTAGCGGTCAACACAACAATCTCCGTCTCGAAAACTGCTGTGACTGAAGTCTATCCGCAGGCCCGCAGGAAGCGGAAATACCGAATGAGGATAGGGGTATAAGGAAAAACGATACCCCTGGGATGGGGTCGCAGGGTGCCGCATTCGTGCCTGCCTTCGTACTTGCATTCATGCCAGCACAGACCGGCCAGACAAAGACCGGGGTGCATGCATTTTTTGCTGCCGAATGGAAAGATGCGGCAAGACGCGTTATGCTTGCGCGCGAAAACGCCGACTGGCGCGCACTGGAACGTTTCCTGCTTGCCGCATGGCAAGTGCGCAGCGATCAGCGCCCGCGAAAAATTTCCCGACCACAAGATTGCATTGGACAGCCACGACTCGCCATGACCCACCCCACACAAGAACAAATGGAACCCGATAGCACGGTCTACAAGACCTTGCTGGAATCGACCAAGGCGATTCCGTGGAAGATCGACTGGAGCAGCATGCAGTTCACCTACATCGGCCCACAGATCGAACAGTTGCTGGGCTGGGCGCCGGAGAGCTGGAAGAGCGCCGACGACTGGGCCATGCGCATCCATGCCGAAGACCGCGAGGCAGTGGTCAACTTCTGCATCTCGCAATCCAAGGCCGGCGCCGATCACGAGGCCGATTATCGTGCCCTCACCCGCGATGGCGAACACATCTGGATCCGTGACGTGGTGCACGTGGTGCGCAATGAAGACGGCAGCCCCAATGCGCTGATCGGCTTCATGTTCGACATCACCGAGCGCAAGAAGACCGAGGCCCGCCTGATCGAATTGCAGAAGGAGCTGGAGGCACTGTCCTATCGCGACGGCCTGACCAATGTGGCCAACCGCCGCATGTTCGATTCGGCGCTGGAAGTGGAATGGGCCAATGCGGTGAGCTCGCGCGCGCCGCTGTCGCTGATCATGCTCGACATCGATTACTTCAAGCAGTACAACGACCGCTACGGCCACATCCGCGGCGACGAATGCCTGAAGCAGGTGGCGCGCATCCTCAGCGAGACCGCCACCCGCAGTCGCGATTTCTTCGCCCGCTATGGCGGCGAGGAATTCGTGCTGATCCTGCCCGAATGCGACGAAAAGGCCGCCCTCCAGGTGGCCCAGCGCTGCCGCAACCTGATCATCGATGCGGCCATCCCGCATGCCAGCTCGCAGGTGGCCGAGACCGTGACCATCTCCCAGGGCGTGGCCACCATCGTGCCCTCGCCCATGGATCAGCGCATCGAGTTCCTGGAACTGGCTGACCGTCGCCTGTACCGCGCCAAACAGTTGGGCCGTAACTGTATCGCCGTCGACGAGTGAACTGTACCTGTCTCGTGGCAAGGGGCGTCGCTACAATCGGCGACCTGACCACCCTGCCGCGAGACCTTCATGCCCGCTACCTACGCTTACCGCCTGCTCAACGTCTTCGCCGAATCGACCTTCGGCGGCAATCCCCTGTGCGTGTTCGAAGATGCACGTGGCCTGGATGAGGCCACCATGCTGGCGCTGGCACTGCAGTTCAACCTTTCCGAAACCACTTTCATCCTGCCCTCGACGGTAGCCGATGCCCGCGTGCGCATCTTCACCACCGGCTACGAGATGCCCTTCGCCGGGCATCCCACGCTGGGAACGGCGCAGGTGGTGCGCGCGCTGCTCGGCAAGGGCGATGCCCTGACACTGGAATTCAAGGCCGGCGTGGTACCGGTGACCGCCCAGGGCGATGTCTGGACCTTCACTGCGCCCTGCCCCGGCGGGCCGAAGACGGCGCCCTCGCCCTTGTCGCGGGCCGAGGTGGCCGCCCTGCTGGCGCTGGACGAAAGCGACCTGGCCGGAGATCCGATCTGGGTCGATACCGGGGCCGACCAGTTCCTGATCCCGCTGGTCTCGCCCGAGGCGGTGCGCCGCGCCCAGCCCGACAGCGCGCAGCTGCAGCGCTGGCCGGTCAGCAGCCTGGGACGCAAGACCGCCTATGTCTTTGCCTTCGACGCGACACAGCCTGGCCAGGTGCTGGCGCGCTATTTCTTTACCAAGCAAGGGGGCGGCGTGGCCGAAGATCCGGGCACCGGTTCGGCCTGCGCCAACCTGGGCGGCTGGCTCAGCGCCACCGGCCACGTGCTGCCGGCGCACTTCGCCATCGACCAGGGCGCGGCAGTGGATCGTCCTTCGCGGCTGTACCTGGACGTTGCCGCCGATGGCGCGATCCAGGTCGGTGGCCGGGTCATCGAGATCGGGCGGGGTACGGTCACCATCGATCCGGTCGGCCAGACCATGCTGGCCTGATAGCGCGGGCAAGCCCGCTGCACTCAGCAGCTCGGCTCAGCGGGTCAGGCCACCCTCCTGCGTGAGCGGGAAGATCAGCGCATGCAGCCAGTCCATGAACTCCGCCAGCCGCGCCGGCACATGGCGGCGGCTGGCATACATCAGGTTCACCGGCATCGGCGCGGGCCGGTATTGCGGCAATACCTCGACCAGCTTGCCGCCATCGAGCATCTTGCGCTTCTGCGCCCCCACCAGCGGCAACTGGATCAGGCCCAGCCCGGCCTGGCAGGCGGCATAGTAGGTCTCGGTGTTGTTGACGGTGACGCTGCCGGCCATGGGCTGGGTATGCGTCTGGCGGCCGTCGAACCATTCCCAGCCGGGTGAACGCGCCCCCAGCACCTGGCGGTAATGCACCAGCTGGTGCTGCGCCAGGTCTTCCAGCGTGCGCGGTACGCCGTGGCGCTTGAGATAGGCGGCGCTGGCGCAATTGATCTGCACCAGATGACCGATGCAGCGTGCCACCAGCGAGGAATCGTCCAGGGTACCGGTGCGCAGCACGCAATCGAAACCCTCGGCCACCAGGTCGACCCGGCGGTCACTGGCCGAGAGTTCGATCTCCAGTTGCGGATGCTGCGCCAGGAAGGACGGCAGCGCCGGCAGCACCACCTCGCGTGCCATCGCGCTGGACATGTCCACCCGCAGCTTGCCGGTGAGCGGCTGGCCGCCGGCACGGAACATCCCCCGCAGCGATTCGAACTCATCCAGCAAGTCCTTGCTGCGCTGGTAGAAGGATTCGCCATCGGGCGTCAGTTGCACGCGCCGCGTGGTGCGCTGGAGCAGGCGCGTGCCCAGCATCTGCTCCAGTTGCTGGATGGCCAGCGACACGCTGGCATTGGGCAGGCCCAGCTGGCGCGCCGCGCCGCTGAAGCTGGCCAGTTCGGCCACGCGCTGGAAGATCTTGAGGGTGTCCATCTGGTGCATGTCGCGCCCCGATTATTATCAAATATTGAAAAGTCTAATAGTAAATCAGAAATTTATTAGCAAAAACCTTCTCAATATACTGGGCTCCGTCGTACAGCAATCACCCCGACTTTCCCACCAAGGAACCCGACATGAGCAACATCACCACTTCCACTACCCCGGCGCGCATCGCCGTCATCACCGGCGGCAGCCGTGGTCTGGGCAAGAATGCCGCCCTGCACCTGGCCCGCGAAGGCGTGGGCATCATCCTCACCTACGTCGGCAACCGCGACGCCGCCCAGGCCACGGTGACCGAGATCGAAGCGCTCGGCGCCAAGGCCGTGGCGCTGCAGCTGGACCTGGCCGACAGCACCAGCTTCCCGGCCTTTGCCGCATCGGTGAAGAGCGCACTCCAGCAGCACTGGCAGGTCCAGCACTTCAGCTACCTGGTCAACAACGGCGGCATGGGCATGCATGCCAGCATCGAAGAGACCACCGAGGCGGTCTTCGACGAACTCTTCAAGGTCCACCTCAAGGGCGTGTTCTTCCTGACCCAGGCGCTGTTGCCGCTGCTGGCGCAGGGCGGTCGCATCATCAATATCTCCAGCGGCCTGGCGCGCTTCTCCCTGCCCGGCTATGCCGCCTATGCCGCCATGAAGGGTGGCGTGGAAGTGATGACCCGCTACATGGCCAAGGAATTCGGTGCGCGTGGCATCGCCGTCAACACCGTCGCGCCGGGCGCCATCGAGACCGACTTCGGCGGCGGACGGGTGCGTGACAACGCCGAACTCAATGCCTTCGTGGCCGGCCAGACCGCGCTGGGACGCGTCGGCCTGCCGGACGACATCGGTGCTGCCATCGCCTCGCTGCTGCGCCCGGACAACGGCTGGATCAATGCCCAGCGGGTGGAAGTTTCCGGCGGCATGTTCATCTGACATCAGTGGCGACGCCGGCCCGGCGTCGCGCCGGTTTTCCCGGGCCTGCCCCCTTCCCAAGAGCCAATTGCAAAGCCTGTCGTACTGTGTTGCGCATTGTGTTGCGCATTGGAATGTGCTCGGGTAACATCCCCCGTCATCTGGTGAGCCACCAGCCCTGCAGCGCCATGGCGTTTTGACTGCAGGCGCCGGTGATCATGCCACGGCCCGTCTGGGCCTGGAAACATAACAAGCAGATGGATAGCGTCGCCCCAGCGCGACGATTCAGGGAAGGACGACCAACAGGCAAAGGCGACGATCCGCCAGGTCCCTGCTGACGCGTCCTCGTGGTGGAGTACAAACAGGGGGCGGTATTTTCAGTCACATCTTTGGCAAACGCGCAGTAGCGGCCTGTGCAGGCGCGACAGCGCTCATGACGGCACTCCTCACCCCCGGTACCGCCAGCCTCGCCGCCAGCCCCACCGGACCGGATTGTTCGCGACCCTACACCCTGGCCCTGCATGACCACGGCCTGCTCTACTCGGCCGCCACCGATACCGGCATCGACAAGGACTTCGCCGACGAACTGATCCGCCGCAGCGGTTGCAAGGTCAACGTCAGCCTGATGTCACGCGCACGCATCTGGCAACTGATCGAATCGGGCGCGCTGGACTTCAGCCTCTCGGGTATCACCAACCAGGAGCGCGACCGGTACGCCGCCTTCGCCTGGTACTTCAGCAACAAGTATTACCTGCTGGTGCGCAAGGATGCCGGCATCACGCAACTGGCCGACGTGGCCCGCAGCGAACGCTTCCAGCTGGGCGTGATCCGCGGCTTTCGCTACAGCACCAATGCCAACCGCATGGTCGACAAGCTGAGCGCGGCCAATCGCGTCTCCCTTGCCGGTGGCCTGGAACCCCTCTACGAGGCGCTACTGCAGAACCGCATCCAGGGCATGATCATGGAGCCCTTCGACTATCCGGTCGTGGAAGAAAAACGCATTCGGGACGCCACCTCCGTCATCAGCTTCGAGGATCCTTCGATCCCGCATGGACTGATCATGTCGAAGAAGGCGCTGGCGCCGTCCGAGCAGGATAAATGGCGCGCCCTGGTCGATGGCATGCTGGCCGACGGCACCGTGCTGGGCATCTTCCGCAAATACTTCAACCCGGAACTGGCGGCGGCCATGGTCCAATTCCAGAACAAGCCGTGAACTGGCTGCGCCTGATCCCGCTCCCTCTGCTGATCCTGATGACGGGATTGGGCGTGACCTGGACCGCCTGGGACCACGAGCGCGAAGCCGCCAGCAAGGAACTGCATACCCAGTTCTCCTCCGTGCTGCGCGAGACCGTCAGCCGCATCGAACAGCGCATGGCCTCCTACGAACAGATGCTGCACGGCGTGCAGGGCCTGGTGGGAGCCACCGGCAGCATCGACCGCAACCAGTTCCGCGATTACGTGGAGGCCCTGAACCTGGACGCCAACTTCTCCGGCATCCAGGTCATCTCGATCGAGGAATGGGTGCCGGCTGCCAGTGTGGATGCGCATCTGGCACGCATGGCGCGCCAGGGCCTGACCGACTACAGGATTCGCCCGCCCGGCCCCCGCGAGGCCTATGCCCCCACCGTGCTGCGCGAGCCCTACGTGGGCCGCAATCGTTTCCCCTTCGGCAATGACCAGTGGTCCGATCCGGTGCGGCGCACGGCCATGGAAAAGGCACGCGACTCCGGCATGGCGACCATCTCCGGCAAGCTGGAACTGGCCCAGGAAGGACCGGCCATGCCGGCCTTCATGATGTACCTGCCACTGTATGAGCGCGGCAAACCGCAAGGCACCATCGAACAACGTCGCGCCAGCCTGATCGGCTGGGTGCATGCGGTCTTCCGCATGAGCGACGTGATCGCCAGCCTCTACGGCGAAAACACCCGCACCATCGGCTTTTCACTGTACGACGGCGTGACCCAGGAGCCCGCAGCGCTGATGTACCGCTCCACGGTCGCCGGCCAAGCGCTGCCGGCCCGCCTGAAGGCCGACGAATACCTGGTCGTGGGCAATCACAACTGGACGCTGTCGATGAACACCACCGACGCCTTCACCGCCCAGTTCGGACGCAATGCCGAACAGTTGATCGCCGCCACCGGCATCGGCATGAGCATCACCCTGGCGCTGCTGGCCTGGCTCATGATGTCCAGCCGCGTGCGTGCGGTACGACTGGCGCAGAAGATGACGGTCGAGCTGCGTACCAGCGAAGAGCAGTTCCGTGCCATCGCCGATTGCACCGTCAACTGGGAAGTCTGGTGGGGTCTGGATGGTCGTCCGCGCTGGATCAACCATGCCGTACACGACTACACCGGCTACAGCGTCGAAGAATGCCTGGCCATGCCAGACTTCATCGGCTGCATCGTGCACCCCGATGACGAGCGGCGCATCCGCGCCGAACTGGCGCGCTGCATGGACGGCCAGAAGCGTGAAGACGTCGAGTTCCGCTGCGTGCGCAAGGATGGCACGGTGTTCTGGCTGGCCCTGTCGTCGGCCCCGATTGCCGATGTGCAGGGCAACTTCACGGGCTTTCGTACCAGCAGCCGCGACATCACCGATCGCAAGCAGATCGAAGCCGAGCTGCGTATCTCGGCGGTGGCCTTCGATTCACGCGAAGGCATGCTCATCACCGACGCCAACAGCAAGATCCTGCGCGTGAACAAGGCCTTCACCGAAATCACCGGCTACACCGCCGAGGAAATCGTGGGCAAGCATCCCAACCTGTTGCGCTCGGATCGCCACGGCCCGGCCTTCTTCCAGGAAATGCGCGAGAGCATCCGGCGCTTCGGCAAATGGCAGGGCGAAATCTGGGATCGCCGCAAGAATGGCGAGGTCTACCCCGAATGGCTGACCATCTCGGCGGTCAAGAACCGGGACAACCAGATCACCCATTACGTCAGCACTCACCACGACATCAGCGACCGCAAGCTGGCCGAGGAGCGTATCCGCGAGCTGGCCTTCTTCGATGCCCTGACCCGCCTGCCCAACCGGACCCTGCTGCTGGATCGCCTCAAGCAGGCCATCGCCCTGTCGCTGCGCACCCGTACCTGCGGTGCGCTGCTGTTCATCGACCTGGATCACTTCAAGACCTTGAACGATACCGTCGGTCATGAAAAGGGCGACACCCTGCTCAAGCAGGTGGCCCAGCGTCTGGTGGCCAACGTGCGCGAAAACGATACCGTGGCCCGGGTCGGCGGCGATGAATTCGTGGTGGTGCTGGAAGGCCTCAACGAGCTGCAGCAGGAAGCCGCCACCCAGACCCGCGCCATCGGCGAGAAGATCCTGGCGGCACTGGGCTCGACCTTCCAGCTCGACGACGTCGAATACCGCGCCACCGCCAGCATCGGCGCCACGGTCTTCCTGGGGCGCGCCGCCTCGGTGGACGAACTGATGAAACAGGCTGACCTGGCCATGTACAAGGCCAAGGAAACCGGCCGCAATGCCCTGCGCTTCTTCGACCCGGCAATGCAGACCGCCGTGCTGGAGCGCGCTACCCTGGAGGCCGGCCTGCGCAAGGCCATCGACAGCGACCAGTTGCTGCTGCACTACCAGCCGCAGGTGGTCGAAGGCGGCCGCGTGACCGGTGCCGAAGTGCTGGTGCGCTGGCAGCATCCGCAGCGGGGCATGGTGCCGCCGGGCGACTTCATCCCGCTGGCCGAAGAGACCGGACTGATCCTCTCGCTGGGCAACTGGGTGCTGGAGACCGCCTGCAAGCAACTGGCCACCTGGGCCAAGCGGCCGGCCATGGCCGAGCTCTGCATCGCCGTCAACGTCAGCGCGCCGCAATTGCGCGAACCCGATTTCGTGCAGACGGTACTGGACACCATCGAACGCACCGGCGCCAACCCGCGCCGCCTGAAACTGGAACTGACCGAAAGCCTGCTGGTGGACAACGTCGAAGACATCATCCAGAAGATGTTCGCCCTCAAGGCCTACGGCGTGGAGTTTTCGCTGGACGATTTCGGTACCGGTTACTCCTCGCTGTCCTACCTCAAGCGGCTGCCGCTGAATCAGCTTAAAATCGACCAGTCTTTCGTACGCGACGTCCTGATCGATCCCAACGACGCCTCGATTGCCAAGACCATCGTCAACCTGGCCCAGAGCCTGGGTCTGGGTGTCATCGCCGAAGGCGTGGAAACCGACGCCCAGCGCTCCTTCCTGGCCGATGCCGGCTGCCATGCCTATCAGGGCTATTTCTTCTGCCGGCCGGTGACGGTCGAGGCTTTCGAGAAGTTCGCCCAGGACCGCGAGCCGCATATTTCCGCTGCCTAGGAGCCCCCTCATGAGCACTGCCTTATCGTCCTTCCCCATCGACCAGAAATGGCCGGCGCAACATCCCGAACGCATCCAGCTGTATTCGCTGCCCACGCCCAATGGCGTGAAGGTCTCGATCATGCTGGAAGAAACCGGCCTGCCCTACGAAGCCCATCTGGTGAGTTTCGAGACCAATGATCAGATGTCGCCGGCCTTCCTGTCGCTGAACCCGAACAACAAGATTCCGGCCATCATCGATCCCGACGGCCCGGGCGGCAAGCCGCTGCCACTGTTCGAATCCGGCGCCATCCTGCTGTACCTGGCCGAGAAGAGCGGCAAGTTCCTGCCGCAGGATGCGGCCGCACGCTACCAGGTGATCCAGTGGGTGATGTTCCAGATGGGCGGGGTCGGCCCGATGTTCGGCCAGTTGGGCTTCTTCCATCGCTTCGCCGGCAAGGAATATGAGGACAAGCGGCCACGCGACCGCTACGTCAACGAATCCAGGCGCCTGCTGGGCGTCATGGACAAGCAGCTGGCACAGCATCAATGGCTGGCCGGCGACGAATACTCCATCGCCGACATCGCCACCTTCCCCTGGATTCGCAACCTGATCGGTTTCTACGAAGCGGCCGAGCTGGTCGGTTTCAAGGATTTCCCGAACGTGGCGCGCGCGCTGGAAGCCTTCGTGGCGCGTCCGGCCGTGGTGCGAGGCCTGAACATCCCGGCCCGCGGCTGAGTCTGGCGGGCAGGTCCGGCCACCGGCGCGGGGTGTAAATCACTTTGCCTCGGTACGACAGGGGCATTACCATCATGGAAATGTCCACTATCGGCGACTGTCGTTGACCAGCCCTATTGGCCAACCCTGCCCGCCCATGCTTCCATGACGCGTCACCTCCCGAAACATCACCGTCCCTCACGCACACTGCACCGTGCCGTGCTGGCGGCCGTGTGCGGCCTGTCCCTGCTGACGGCCCTGCCCGGCCAGGCAGTTGACCTCTCCCTCAAGACCCTGCGCGTGGGCAATCTCGCCCGCGCCTACTTTTCCGAACGCAATGTGGTCGGCGAAGCGCAACCCTTGATCATCGCCCTGCACGCCAGCGGCTCCAGCGGCTCGCTGATGGCGCGTGCCACCGGCCTGACCGAGATTGCCGAAGCCGCCGGTTACATGGTCGTCTATCCCAACGGTACCGGCCTGGCCATCGATGCCCGCACCTGGAATTCCGGCGGTTGCTGCGGCTACGCGCAGATGCACAAGGTCGATGACGTGGCCTTCCTGCGCGCCCTGGTCGCCAAACTGGTGGCCGATGGCCTGGTCGATCGCCAGCGCGTCTACCTGGTGGGCGTGTCCAATGGTGGCATGATGGCCTATCGCATGGCCGCCGAAGCCCCCGAACTGTTCAAGGCGGTGGCAGTAGTCAGCGCGGTACTGGATGTGCCGCCGGAGACGGTCAAGGCGCCCATGCCTTTGCTGCACATCCACGGCAGCGACGACCCCTTCATCCCCTTCCTGGGCGGCATGGGCAAACAGGAAGTCTCGCAGGTGCCGCGCCTGTCGGTGGCACGCAGCATCGAAGCCTTCATCAAGGCCGACGGCGCCAATCCGCGCCCGGCGGTCAACGACATCCCCGACACCGCCGGCGACGGCACCACCATCCGCCAGTACACCTATGCCAGCAAGACCGATCCACAGGCGGTGGTGCTGTACGAGGTCAAGGGTGGCGGGCATGCCTGGCCGGGTGGCGTGGTGCCCATCATCAATGGTGGCAAGTCGTCGCAGAACCTGGATACCTCACGCACCGTGATCGGTTTCTTCAATGCTCACGGTGGAGGGCGCGCAAGCGAAGCGGAGGACGACCAGCTACCACCGGGGGCGACGCCGCTCAAGCCGGCTGCCAATGCTGCGCCCAATGTCCCCAACGCCGCATCCAAGGCACCGGCGGCGACGTCCCCGGCGGGTGGTGCAGCAGCACGCTGACGTCACCACGACGGCCAAATCGCACTATCATAGCGGCAGCGTTCAACCCACATCGCCATGACAATGAAAAGACTCCTGACCAGCATCCTGATCGCCATCGTCCTGTACTTCCTGCTGCCCTTCGTCGGCAAGCTCATCCCCCACTATCGGCTGGCCGTGATCTGCATCACGGCCGGTATTGTTTCCTTCGCCATCTCGGCCTTGATGGACAAGACCTGAGGTCGTTGCCCGCGCCATAAAAAATCGGCCGCGACGCTTTCACGTCGCGGCCGATTTTTCTTGGCTTGACCGGTCTCAGCCGTTCCTGCGGCTGGATCAGCACTCACCCTTGCGCGCATGCCCCGGCGGACAGCCCGGTCCGTGGCCCGGTCCGTCACCGGGACCACGATCGTCATGGCGGTCATGGCGGTCATGATCACGTGGCCCCCGACCCGGCGGCGGGCCGCCGCGCCAGCCGCCGCGCTGCAGCTCCCAGCCACGCGGACCTTGATGCCAGACCGGCGCGGCGTAGACGTAGCCGGGCCGCTCACGCATCCAATGGCCCTCGCGCCAGACATGGCGATGCCCGTCCCAGTCCCAGAAACCCGGTGCCCACACATAGCCATGACGCGGTGGTGGCAAGGGCTCGGCACGGGGCGGCGGCGGCGCGCCGATATTGATGTTGACCGACACCTGGGCCTGCGCCACCGGCAGGACGGCAGCGGAGGCTGCAAGCGCGAACAGAGTGGCGAATATTGTTTTTTTAATCATATTAATCATCAAAAAACTGAAGGTTCAGCTAAGACCTCAGCAAGGCGGCGCAGTTCCGGCGTCGCCTCGACTGTAACCTTGCCTCACGCCCCCTTGGCGTTCTTGAACATGGTCTTGATGCCGCGAATGGCCTGACGGATACGGGATTCGTTCTCGATCAGGGCGAAGCGCACATACTCATCACCATATTCGCCGAAGCCGATACCGGGCGAGACGCAGACCTTGGCCTGTTCCAGCAGGATGCGCGAGAACTCCAGCGAGCCGAACTGGCGATAGGGCTCCGGAATGCGCGCCCAGATGTACATCGAGGCCTTGGGTACATCGACCATCCAGCCGGCCTCGTGCAGGCCCTTGACCAGCACGTTGCGGCGCTTTTCGTAGTTGGCGCGGATTTCCTCCACGCAAGCCTGGTCGCCCTCCAGTGCCGCAATGGCCGCCACCTGCACCGGCGTGAAGCTGCCATAGTCGTGATAGCTCTTGATGCGCGCCAGGGCCGCCACCAGACGGGCATTGCCGACCATGAAGCCGATCCGCCAGCCGGCCATGTTGTAGCTCTTGGAGAGCGTGAAGAACTCCACCGCGACCTCGCGCGCGCCCGGCACCTGCATGATGGAGGGCGCTTTCCAGCCGTCGAAGGTGATGTCGGCGTAGGCCAGGTCATGCACCACCAGGATCTGGTGTTCCCGCGCCAGCTTGACCACCCGTTCGAAGAATTCCAGCTCCACGCACTGCGCGGTCGGGTTGGAGGGGAAGCCCAGGATCATCATCTTCGGCTTGGGATAGCTCTCGCGCACGGCGCGTTCCAGCTCATCGAAGAAGTCCACGTCCGGGCTCATGCGTACCGAGCGGATGTTGGCGCCGGCGATGACTGCGCCGTAGATGTGGATGGGGTAGCTGGGATTGGGCACCAATACCGTATCGCCCTTGTCCAGGGTGGCCAGCATCAGGTGCGCCAGACCTTCCTTGGAGCCGATGGTGACGATGGCCTCCCTATCGGGATCGAAGTCCACCTCGTAGCGGCTGCGGTACCAGTGCGCGATGGCGCGGCGCAGGCGCGGGATGCCCTTGGAGGACGAATAGCCATGGGTATCGGGACGCTGCGCCACCTCCACCAGCTTCTCGACGATGTGCGGTGGTGTCGGGCCGTCGGGATTGCCCATGGACATGTCGATGATGTCTTCGCCACGCCGGCGCGCCGCCATCTTCAGTTCGGCGGTGATGTTGAAGACGTAGGGCGGCAGGCGCTCGATGCGCGGGAAGCTGACCGGAAAGGCGTCGGCGGGTGCTACGGGGGAGGAAGAGGAAGAAGAAACGTCAGGCGTGCGCGAGGGATCGCGCGAATCGGCGGATTGCGTCATGGAAGACTTTCACGTAAGCGCCCGGAACCGTCCGAGCGACGTTGGAACACATGTTCCGCCGACGATTCTATGCGCGATCCTTCACCTTCACAAGCCGTGACCTAAACAATTTAACGCATCCCGTCCTTCGCGCTACTCATACTTGCGCGCATCCTCGATCACCTTGCCATCGTTGGGCAGGCTGCCCGGCGCCACCAGCAGAACCTCGCCGCGCAGCTTGGTCACATCACGCAGGCTGCCGGCCAGCGCCGTGACATCCACCGCCGGGTCGGCCGGATCACCCACTTCGCAATGCAGGGTCATGACGTCATTGGCCATCTCGCCCGAGACCACCAGCCGGGCGCGCAGCACGTCTCCATGCCGGCGCAACACATCGGCCACCTGCGAGGGATGGACGAACATGCCGCGGACCTTGGTGGTCTGGTCGGCGCGGCCCATCCAGCCCTTGATGCGGGTATTGGTGCGCCCGCAGGGAGAAACGCCCCGCACCACCGCCGACAGATCGCCGGTACCGAAACGGATCATCGGATAGTCCGGATTGAAGGAGGTCACCACCACCTCCCCCACCTCCCCCTCGGCCACCGGATCGCCGGTGCCGGGCCGCACGATCTCCAGGATCAGCGCTTCGTCCAGCACCATGCCGGGGTGCACGGCGCCGTCGCTCATGGTCTCGTAGGCGATATTGCCGATGTCGGCCGAGGCATACAGCTGCAGCACCTGCGGCACGCCGTGTTCATGGAACCAGTGGCGCAGCGACGGCGGCAGTGCTTCGGCGCTGACCAGGGCACGCTGCACGCTGGAGATGTCGGCGCCCATTTCCTGCGCCTTCTCGATGATGATCTTGAGGAAGGACGGCGTACCGACATAGGCATCCGGCTTCAGGGCCGTCATCGCATTGACCTGCAGTTCGGTCTGGCCGATGCCGGCCGGGATGACCGCGCAACCCAGGCGGGCCGCCGCGCCTTCCACCATGAAGGCAGCCGGCGTGAAATGGTAGGCAAAGCAGTTCTGCAGGATGTGGCCGGCCTGCAGGCCGAGTGCCTTCATCGGGCTGGCAAAGCGCCACCAGTCGGCAGCATGGCCTTCGGGATCGTAGATCGGGCCGGGCGAGACGAACAGCCGCCGCAATTGACGCGCGGGCGTGGTGTTGAGCCCGCCGAAGGGGCTCTCGCGGGTCTGCAGCTCCTTCAGGTCCGACTTGCGCGTGACCGGCAATTGCGCCAGGTCGGCCCGCGAACGGATGGTCGACGCGTCGATGCCCGCCAGGATGCGCGCCCAGCCCGGCGCGCTCTGCGCACGTGCCAGCAATGACGGCAAGGCCTGCATCAGTTGCGCTTCGCGCCGGGCCGGATCGCGTCGTTCCAGCGCATCCAGCTGCTGCATGAATTCGATGGGATCGGACATAGGCCCTCCCCTTACGCCAGCCAGCGCTTGCGGCGGCGGTAGAACTTCATGTCGCGGAAGTTCTTGCGCCCGGCGCCGGACACGCCCAGGTAGAACTCCTTGACGTCCTCGTTATCGGCCAGCTCGCCGGCCGCGCCCTCCATGACCACCCGGCCGTTTTCCAGGATGTAGCCGAAGTCGGCATAGCGCAGGGCCACCATGGTGTTCTGCTCGGCCAGCAGGAAGGAGACCTTTTCCTTGCTGTTCAGGTCCTTGACGATCTCGAAGATCTCTTCCACGATCTGCGGCGCCAGGCCCATGGAGGGCTCGTCCAGCAGGATCATCGAAGGCTTGGCCATCATGGCGCGGCCAATGGCTGTCATCTGCTGTTCGCCACCGGAGGTATAGCCGGACTGCGACTTGCGCCGCACCTTCAGGCGCGGGAAATAATCGTAGATCTTTTCCAGCTCGTGCTTCACCTCGGCATGACTGATGCCACGGGTGTAGGCCCCGGTGAGCAGGTTCTCTTCCACGGTGAGGTGACCGAAGCAATGGCGCCCTTCCATCACCTGGATCACGCCGCGCTTGACCAGGTCATTGGGCGTCATGCGGTCCACCCGCTCCCCACGGAACTCGATGCTGCCCTTGGTGACGTCGCCGCGCTCGGCATGCAGCAGGTTGGAGATGGCCTTGAGGGTGGTGCTCTTGCCGGCGCCATTGGCACCCAGCAGCGCCACGATCTTGCCTTCCGGCACGTCCAGCGAGACGCCCTTCAAGACCAGGATCACGTGGTCATAGATCACTTCGATATTGTTGATGGCCAATGCCTTGGCCACCGCCGGGGCGGCTGCGCTGTGGGCGGTGCTGGCACTGGTCGGAATCGGTGTGGCATTCATGGTCTGTCGCATTTCCAAAAAAGCGCCGGCGGCGGTGGGAGACGAGCAAGGCCGCCGGCGCAAGCGCCTACTTCATGCAGGCAGGAGTGATGCCTTTTTCTTTTGCATATTTCGCAGCGGACGCCTTGAACAGCGGGTGGATCAGGTTCTTGTTACCCTCGATCCAGTCCGACACCAGCACCCACTTGCTGCCGTCCCACTGCTGGATCTTCACCTTGCCCGACCCTTCGTGGTTTTCGCAGGAGGTCTTGATCTCCGGCAGCAGCCCGGTGGCGCCCAGGGCCTTCAGGCGGGCATCGGTGATGTTGAGGTTTTCAAAGCCCCAGCGCACCTGCTCGCCGCTCATGACCTTGCCTTTACCGTATTTGTCCTGGGCGGTGCGCACCGCTTCCACGGTGGCAATCGCGGCCGACACGCCACGGTTGTAGAGGATGGAACCGAGCTTGTTCTTGTCCTGCATGTTGCCCTTGCCTGCGCCATAGACCACCTTGTCGATATCGGCGATCACCGGGACATCCTTGCCGGCCACGTTCCAGGTCGCCGACAGATAGCCCTTGGCAGCTTCACCTGCCGGAATGGTGTCTTCTTCCGAACCGGCCCACCAGGAACCGACGATCTTGTCACGCGGATAGCCGACCTTCTGCGCCGCCTTCAGCGCGGTCTGGTTCATCACGCCCCAGCCCCAGAAGATGACGTAGTCCGGATTTTCCTGGCGGATGCGCAGCCACTGCGCGCCCTGTTCGTTGCCGGGGTGGGCCACCGGGATTTCCACCAGCTTGAACTTGCCGATGGAGGACTCGGCCTGCAGCGCCACGATGGGCTCCTTGCCATAGGCCGAATCGTGGTACAGGAAGACGATCTTCTTGCCGGCCAGCGAGCCATTGTTCTTGCCGGCCAGGTACTTGACGATGGCCGAGACCTGCATCTGGTAGGTCGTCACCAGCGGGAAGGCATACGGAAACACCGAGCCGTCCACCGCATCGGTACGGCCATAGCCGATCATCACCAGCGGCACCTTGTCTTCGGCGGTCTTGTCGATGAGGGCGTAGGAGATGCCGGTGGCCATGGGATTGATGGCCGTGCCGTGGGTCACCGTGTTCTTGTTCTTCATGCGCTCATAGCACTCCACGCCCTTGGCGTTGTTGTACTCGGTCTCGCACTCTTCCCAGGACAGCTTGACGCCGTTGACGCCGCCTTCCTTGAGGTTGACGTAGTTCAGGTAATCGACATAGCCGCCGTAGTAGGACTGGCCATTGGTCCCGTAGGGGCCGACGCGGTAGCTGGGGATGGCAATGAACTGGTCATTGGTCTGGGCCAGCGCCGGGGCCGCCGCCGACAGCAGGCTGGCGGCACAGGCGGTCGCCAGCACCAGTTGCCTGAGATGCTTCATGGTCTTCATGGTCTCGTCTCCTTTATGTTGTCGTTGCCGACTTTTATCGGGCGCCGGTGATCCGGTCCCCGCCTACCTTGATGCAGTGTTGCGTCACTCGGCTAACCCTCAGTGCGGGAACGGCCACAGGCGCAGTTTCTCCTTGGCGATCTGCCACAGCCGCGCCAGCCCATGCGGCTCGGCGATGAGGAAGAAGATGATCAGCGCGCCGAACACCATCATCTGGATGTGCGACACGGTGGCATTGGTGAACGGCAGGTGCAGCAGCGCGGCCAGCGGCGGCAGTGCGTTGTCGAGGAAGATCGGCAGCAGCAGGATGAAGGCCGAGCCGAGGAAGGAGCCCAGGATGCTACCCACGCCGCCGATGATGATCATGAACAGGATGCGGAAGGACAGGTCCAGCGAGAAGCCGTCCGGCTCCACCGAACCCAGGTAGCAGAAGGCATACAGCGCCCCGGCCACGCCGCAGTAGAAGGAGCTGACGGCAAAGGCGGTCAGCTTGGTGCGCATCAAGGGGATGCCGATCACCTCGGCGGCCACATCCATGTCGCGCACCGCCATCCAGGCACGTCCGGTGGAGGAGCGCACCAGGTTCTTGGCCACCAGCGCCAGCACGCTCACCACGGCCAGCACGAACAGATACTTGCGCACCGGGGAGTCGATGGCGATGCCGAAGAAGTCGATCTTGGGCGTGCTGATCACGCCCGAGGAACTGTTGTTGGAGAACCAGGGGAACTTGGTCAGCGCCCACACCACGAAGAACTGCGCCGCCAGCGTGGCCACGGCCAGGTAGAAGCCCTTGATGCGCAACGAAGGCAACCCGAAGAGCACGCCCACCAGCGCTGCGCAGCCCCCCGAAAGCAACAGCGTGGCGACGATGGGGATACCCTCCACCCGCAACTGAAAGTTGTAGGCCGCATAGGCCCCCACCGCCATGAAGGCCGCCGACCCCAGCGAGAGCTGGCCGGCATAGCCGGTCAGTACATTGAGGCCCAGTGCGGCCAGCGCAAAGACCAGGAACGGCACCAGGATGGCCGAGAACCAGTATTCGCTGCCCAACAGCGGCACGGCCACGAAGGCGAACACCATGAACAGCGTGAAGATGATGCGATCCTGACGGATCGGAAAGATCTGGCTGTCGGCGATGTAGCTTGTCTTGAATTGTCCTGCTTCACGGTACAGCATGGTCGTTCTCCTTGTCCTGTGCTCACTGCAGTCTGCTCAGATGCCGCTCACATGTCGCTCACACGCGATCGATGTGCCGCTCGCCGAACAGGCCTTCCGGCCGGACCAGCAGGAACAGCAGCGCGAACACATACGGGAACCAGCCTTCGATGCCGCCAAAGTTGCCGCCGAAGGCATCCTGCATCACCGGCGGGATATAGATTTCGGCCAGCTTTTCGGAGGCGCCGATGATGAGCCCGCCCACGATCGCCCCGGGAATCGAGGTGAAGCCACCCAGGATCAGTACCGGCAAGGCCTTCAGCGCCGTCATGGTCAGCGCGAACTGCACGCCGTTGCGCGAACCCCAGAGCAGGCCGGCGATCAGCGCCACGAAACCGGCCACGCCCCATACCACCGCCCAGATATGCTGCAGCGGGATGCCCAGCGACAGCGCGGCCTGATGGTCATCAGCCACGGCCCGCAACGCCCGGCCCACCTTGGTCTTCTGGAAGAACAGCGCCAGCGCCGCCACCAGCGCCACCACCATGCCGGAGGCAAAGAGGTCGAACTTGGAGAGGCCGATGCCGACACTGTCCATCACCGACTGGATCGGTTCGTCGACGATCCCCAGATCGATGGGACGCACTTCGCTGCCGAACAGCAAGGGCCCCAGGCCTTCGAGGAAGAAGGTCAGGCCGATGGTGGCCATGAAGAGCGTGATCGGCGGCTGGTTGACCAGCTTGCGCAGCACGAAGCGTTCGGTGGCCAGCCCCACCAGGATCATCACCACGAAGGCGCCGATGATGGCCGCCCACATCGGCATGCCCTTTTCCATCAGGCCCACCACTGCCAGCGCGGCGAAATAGACCATCGCCCCCTGCGCGAAATTGAACACGCCCGAGGCCTTGTAGATCAGCACGAAGCCCAGGGCCACCAGTGAATACATCAACCCGGAGAGCAGTCCGCTCAGGGTGACTTCGAGGAAGAATTGCATGTCGTCTCCTTGCTACCGCCTTCGATATTGTTTTTATTATTTATATTATTTATTGACTGCACGCCGATCCCGGACTCAGTGCGAGGTCCCCAGATAGGCCTTGATCACTTCCGGATTACTCATCACCTCGTCGGGCGTGCCGTCGCCGATCTTCTTGCCGTAGTCCAGCACCACCACGCGGTCGGAGATATCCATGACCACGCCCATGTCGTGTTCGATGAGCACGATGGTGGTGCCGAACTGGTCGTTCACATCCAGCACGAAGCGGCACATGTCCTGCTTTTCTTCCACGTTCATGCCGGCCATGGGTTCGTCCAGCAACAGCATGTGCGGTTCGGCCGCCAGCGCCCGCGCCAGCTCCACACGCTTTTGCAGGCCGTAGGGCAGGCGTCCCACCGGGGTCTTGCGGATGTGCTGGATTTCCAGGAAATCGATCACCTCCTCCACCTTGCGGCGATGCTCGATTTCCTCGTTGCGGGCCGCGCCCCACCACAGGGCGTTGGAGAACAGGCCCGAGCGCATCTTGGTATTGCGCCCGGTCATGATGTTGTCCAGCACCGTCATGCCCTTGAAGAGCGCGATGTTCTGGAAGGTGCGGGCAATGCCCTGGCGCGCGATGGCGCTGGGATGCATGCCCAGGCGCGGCTGGCCGCGATAGAGGATCTGACCCTTCTGCGGATGATAGACGCCGTTGATGACGTTGATCATCGAGCTCTTGCCGGCGCCGTTGGGGCCGATGATGGCGCGGATTTCATGCTCGCGCACATCGAAGGAAATGTCGGTCAGCGCCTTCACGCCACCGAAGGACAGCGAGATGTTCTGCAGGTCCAGGATGACCTCGCCGATGCGGCGCCCGTTGGCGGCCACGGCCGCTGCTTCTTCATCGGGGCTGGTCACGGGGGGCAGGCCCGAGGGCAGGATTTCGGAAGACAGGTGTCGTTTCATGGTGGTATTCATTCAGCGGTGGTCTGGTCGGGCTGCGCTGCTGGCCGGGCGCGCTTGCAAGGCGCCCGGGACGGTATTGCGTGCTGCTCAGGCGGCGCTTTGCAGCGTCTTGAAGGTCTTGGCCTCGGCGATCTTCAGGTCGGCCGCGATCATGCCCTGGCGGCCATCCTCGAACTTGACCTGGGTCTCGATGTATTGCGACGGGCGACCGTCGTAGAGCGCCTCGATCAGCACCGCGTACTTCTCTGCGATGAAGCCGCGCCGGACCTTGCGGGTGCGAGTCAGCTCTTCGTCGTCGGGATCCAGTTCCTTGTGCAGGATCAGGAAGCGATGGACCTGGGAATCGGCCAGCAGCGGGTCCGCCACCAGATCGGCATTGACCTTTTCCACGCATTCGCGCACCAGTTCGTACACCGCCGGATTGGCGGCCAGGTCGGTGTAGCCGCTGTAAGGCAGGTTGCGCCGTTCGGCCCAGTTGCCCACGGCATCCATGTCGATGTTGATGAAGGCCATGCACTGCTCGCGACCGTTGCCGAAGGTCACCGCCTCCTTGACGAAGGGGAAGAACTTCAGCTTGTTCTCGATGTACTTGGGCGCGAACATGCTGCCGCAGGCCATCTTGCCGACATCCTTGGCGCGGTCGATGATCTTGAGGTGGCCGTCGCTGTCGAAGAAGCCAGCGTCGCCGGTGTGGAAGTAGCCGTTGGCATCGATGGCCTCGGCGGTAGCCTCGGGACGCTTGAAGTATTCCTTCATCAGGCCGGGCGAACGCACCAGCACCTCACCGTTGTCATCGATGCGCACTTCCACGCCCTTCATGGGGCGGCCCACGCTATCGAGCTTGACGTCGCCGGAGGGCTGCATGCACACGGTCACGCAGGTCTCGGTCATGCCGTAGAGCTGCTTCAGGTTGATGCCCATGGAACGATAGAAGTCGAACAGGTCGGGGCCGATGGCCTCGCCGCCGGTATAGGCCACGCGCAGGCGGGACATGCCCAGCACATTCTTCAATGGCCCATAGACCAGCAGGTCGCCCAGCACATATTGCAGCCTGTCCATCAGCGACACGCCCGGCTTGCCATCCAGGATGCGCATGCCGACCCGGCGCGCCACCCGCATGAAGCCATGGAACATCTTGCGCTTGAGCCAGCCGGCATCCTCGATGCGGATCATGACCTGGGTCAGGATGTTTTCGTACACGCGCGGCGGGGCGAAGTAATAGGTCGGGCCGATCTCGCGCAGGTCGGTCATGACGGTATTGGGCGACTCCGGGCAGTTCAGGCAGAAACCGGCGACGTGCTGCTGCGCGAAGGAATACAGGAAGTCGCCCACCCAGGCCAGCGGCAGATAGCACAGGATGTCGTCGTCCTGGTCCAGGTGATCGAACTCCACCAGCGTGGTGGCGGTGGTGATCATGGCCCGGTGCGAATGGCACACGCCCTTGGGCTTGCCGGTGGTGCCGGAGGTATAGAGGATGATGGCGACGTCGTCCGGCGAACCTGCCGCGACTTCCTTTTCGAAGAAGTCGGGGTGGGCGTGTTCGTAGGCGCGACCCAGTTCCTGCACACGGGCAAAGGACAGCAGCTCGGGCTGGTGGTAGTTGCGCATGCCGCGCTCGTCGTCATAGATGACGTGGGCGATGCGGGGCAGGTTTTCCTTGATCTCGAAGACCTTGTCGACCTGCTCCTGGTCTTCGGCCATGACGAAGTCGACGTTGGCGTCGGCCAGCACATAGGCCATGTCGGCGGCCGGGGCGTCCTGGTACAGCGGTACCGGCATGCCACCCAGCGCCTGCGCGGCGCTCATGGCCCAGTACAGGCGTGGGCAGTTGTTGCCGATGATGGCCAGGCTCATGCCACGCTTGAAGCCCAACGCCGCCAGGCCGCAGGCAAAGCTGCGCACCTCGTCGGCCACCTGGCGCCAGCTCGTGCTCTGCCAGATGCCCAGGTCCTTCTCGCGGAAGGCAGCCCGTTCGGGGCGTTGGCGGGCATGCGCCAGCAACAGTCGCGGAAAGGTCGCGACTTCCTTGTCTTGTCTCGTCTCCACCATCTTCCCACCTTCTTGTGCAGGTTCGAAGATTCGCTCGTTCACTTTTCCGTGTATCGAGGCGAACCCGGTGTCGGATCAGTCTGTGCTGCCAGGCTTACGCTGCTCTTACTGCAGCAGTCATTGTGTCGGGCATGCCAGCTGTCCTGTCTCTATGCTTGGCCCAGATTAGTCCAGGCCTTTTTTGCGATGATAGTAGAGTGAGAGGTTGCCACTGGATGTCATCTCACCGACAATTGACAAACTTTCGATATTGCGACGCATCATCATGGAGACATCAATTCGACGCATGCTGTCCAAGAGCATCTGGGCGCAGGCGCTGACCGAAGAGCAACTGGCCCGGGTGGAATCCGAAGTGGTCAGCCGCAAGATTCCCGCCGGCGGCTATGTCTGCCGCAAGGGTGATCCGGTCGCGCACTGGATCGGCGTGCATGAAGGCCTGCTGAAGATGAGCAGCGTCTCGCCCGAGGGCAAGACCGTTTCCTTTGCCGGCATGGCCAATGGTGGCTGGCTGGGCGAAGGTTCGTTGCTCAAGGACGAGCCGCGCAAGTACGACGTGGTGGCACTGCGCGAGAGTGAATTGCTGTACATGCCCAAGGCCACCTACATCTGGCTGCTGGACAACAGCATTCCCTTCAACCGCTTCCTGGTGACGCAGTTGAACGAGCGCCTGGCGCTGTTCATCTCGCTGGTGGAATACGACCGCATGCTGGAGCCGGACGCCCGCGTCGCGCGCTGCCTGGCCGCCCTGTTCAATCCCTACCTGAACCCCGGCATCGGCCGCAACCTGCAGATTTCGCAGGAAGAAGTCGGCAATCTCTCCGGCACCTCGCGCCAGCGCGCCAACCAGGCCTTGCAGGTGCTGGAAAAGGCCGGCCTGCTGAAGGTGGATTACGGCAGCATCACCATCAACGACCTGGATGGCCTGCGGCAATTTCCGGGGTGAAAGGCCGAGCCGAGCCGAGCCGGGCGGCCCACCGCCCCACGACCCCACAGCCAGTCATGAAAAAAGCGCGGTCACAACCGCGCTTTTTCGTTGGGAGACCAGCCTGGCGACCGGTGGCTCCGCTCAGGAGGCTGCCGCCGGGGATGCCGAGGCATCTTCACCGTTGCGTGCCGGGCGGTTGCGATTGCGCCAGTAGATGCCGGTGTCGACCACGGTGCCCATGAATTCCTTGGGGTCGGTGGACTTGACGACGTAACCATTGGCGCCCAGTTCATAGCTCTGGTTGATGTCGCGCTGGTCGTCCGAGGAAGAGAACATCACCACCGGGATATGCGAGGTGGCGGCATTGGACTTGATGATCTTCAGGAAATCATGGCCGCTCATCAGCGGCAGGTTCAGATCGAGCAGGATCAGGTAGGGGTGCAGATCCTTGCGATGCGCGTATTGCCCCTGGAAAAAGAATTCCTCGGCCAGTTCGGCATCGGCAAACCAGGTCAGTTTGTCGGCCAGCTTGCGGCTGCCCAGCGCCAGGCGCGTCAATTCGGCCACTTCCGGGCTGTCGTCGACGAGGATGATGTCATATTGCTCGATATCCATGGATGGATCGCTTTCTTCAGTAGATTTCATGCTGGAACTATTCTTGTCGGCATGACCACCTCGGGCCACCCCTGAAAAGACCTCGGGACGACGGGGACTGCCCTCTGCCCTAGCTTCCAGCATCGGCGATTCGCTGGAACACCAGTACCGACGCCGATCCCGGTACTGTCAGGCGATTATTGCACAGCCGAATTCAAAAAAAATCAGATTTTTCCTTAACCCGGGCGACCGTCATTTGTCCGGCGTGGCAATCCCGGTACGGATGGCATACCGCACCAGACCCGGCACATCGCGGATATCCAGCCTATCCATCAACTGCGCCCGATGGGTCTCGATGGTCTTGGCGCTGACATTGAGCTGGTAGGCGATTTCCTTGGTGTTGTTGCCCTCGGCGATCAATTGCAGGATTTCGCGCTGACGCGGGGTCAGGACCTCCACCGGCGTACCGTTCTGGGCCACCCGCTTCATGTAGTTGTCCAGGGCCTCGCGCGAGATGTGCGAGTCGAGGTACTGGCGGCCGTGCTTGACCTCGTAGAGCGCCTTCTCCAGCTCGGTGGCGGCAGAATCCTTGAACAGGTAGCCGTTGGCACCGGCATTCAAGGCCTGCATCACGTATTCTTCGCTGCCGTACATGGACAGCATCAAAAAGCGGATGGTCGGGTATTCGCCGCGCAGGCGACGCAGCGCTTCCAGGCCGTTCATGCCCTTCATGGCGATGTCCAGCAGCACCAGGTCGGGTTTGAGCTGCGGGATCATCTCGATGACCTCGGCGCCATCGGACGCCTCGCCCACCACTTCCACACCGGGCATGGCGGTCAGCAATGCCTTGATGCCACTGCGCACCAGCGCGTGGTCGTCGGCCAGCATGATTCGTGTAAGCATTACAACCTCCTGACGATAGGGGCGACCGGCAGGTGCATGACGATTTCCGTCCCTGCGCCGGGCGCCGAAGTGATATCCATGGAACCGCCTACCAGCACGGCCCGCTCTTCCATGTTGAGCAGGCCGAAACTGGTGCCGGAAATGGCGTTGCTGCGGGCACGCTCGATGTCGAAACCGCGACCGTCATCGCGGATGCTGAGATAGACCTGGTCCTGCTGGCGATCGATCTTGACCCAGATGTTCTGGCACCTGGCGTGACGCAGGATATTGGTGACCGCTTCCTGCACGATGCGAAAGGCAGTGTTTTCGATGTCGTGGTGCAACTCGTCGTCGTGGCCACTGCTTTCGAACCAGCCGTTGACGTTGGCCAGCTTGGACTTCTGCTCCACGTAGGAACGCAGGGCGGCGATCAGGCCCAGGTTGTCCAGCTGCGGCGGGCGCAGGTCCAACGACAGGCTGCGCACCTGGGCCAGCACGGCGGTGACGATGTCGATGCCGTTCTGCAGCGAGGGGCCTTCCAGGGTACCGGTCTTCTTGATGGTTTCCAGGTTGATCTTGAGCGCCGTCAGCGATTGTCCCACGTCATCATGCAGGCCGCGCGCCAGATGCTGGCGCTCGCGCTCCTGTACTTCGATCACCCGCGACGACAGCAGTTGCTGGCGCTGGATCGCCAACTCCAGCTCGCGCCGCGACTGCTCGCGCTCGGTGACGTCGATGGCCAGCCCGGCCACCATGTCGCCCTTGCCCTCGCCGCTGATGTGAAAGCGCACCACGTCGAGGATGCGGGCATTGTGGTTGTGGTCGAAGATGGTTTCCTGCGTGTGCAGTTCGACCTTTTCATCGAGCACCTTGCGGTCGTACTCCTGCGAGGCCTGGGCCGCGCCGGTGCTCATCAGCTCGGCGTCGCTCATACCATCCATGTCATGCGGAGTCATGCCGAAGAAGGCCGACTGCGCCGGGTTGACGTAGCTGTAGCGCAGCTGCGAATCCTTGATCCAGGTCGGCATCGGCGCGGCATTCATGAAGGCGTTGAAGCGCGCCTGCATCTCGCGCAGGGCCTGGGCGCTGGCGCGCTGCTTGCGCCGCGCCTGGGCGTCGCGCAGTTCGCGGTCAACCGCGTGCGGCAGACGGGCGATGGCGCTTTTGAGGAAGTAATCCTGGGCGCCGGCCTTCATCACCTCCACCGCGGTCTGCTCGCCGATGACGCCGGAGACGATGATGAACGGCGTCTGGTCGTTGTCGGCCTTGACCAGTTTCAGGGCTTCCACGCCGCTGAACATGGGCATGGAGTAATCCGAGATGACGATGTCCCAGCGCTGCTCGTGCAGTGCCGCCAGCAGGGCCTGTTCGTCGTCGACCCGCTGCCAGGTCGGTTCGAAGCCGCCGCGCTTGAGTTCGCGCACCATCAGCACGGCATCTTCTTCCATGTCTTCGACGAACAGCACGCGTAGGGGAATGCTCATGGGGCAGGTCTCTCTCGGTCAGACTCTTTGTTCAGAATGCGGCTGGCATATCGGTCCATGCGATGCTCCTCTCTTGCCCGGCCTCGATCATGGCGCTTCAGCGCACATCACCCAGGCTGGGCATGACACCCTTGCGCGGCAGCGAAAAATAGAAACTCGCGCCCACCTTGGGGGTGCTCTCGGCCCAGACCCGGCCGGTGTGGCGGATCACGATGCGTTGCACCAGCGCCAGCCCGATGCCGGTGCCCGGATATTCTTCCTGGCGATGCAGGCGCTGGAAGGTGCCGAACAGCTTGTGCACATAGCGCATGTCGAAGCCCACGCCATTGTCATGCACGCCATAGATGTATTCCTCGGGGCCGACCTCCATGGTCACCCGCACCAGCGGCTGATCGTTCTTGCTGCTGAACTTGACGGCATTGGACAGCAGGTTTTCCCAGACCTGGGTGATCAGGCCGCGATTGGCCACGGCGCCTTCCAGCGGCGCGACCTCGAACTGCACGGTCGGGTTTTCCTGGCGCAGGCCGGCGATGACCTGGCCCACCACCTCTTCCATCGAAAAACGCTGCAAGGTCAGTTCACCCGTGGTGGACTTGGCCAGCTTGAGCAGGTCGTTGATCAGTTCATCCATCTTGCGCACGTTGCGGCGAATCACCTGCAACTGTTCCCGGCCCTTTTCGTCGATCACGCTGGCGTAGTCTTCCTCCAGGATCATGGCGTAACCGGAAATGGCGCGCAGCGGAGCACGCAAGTCATGCGAGACGGAATAGGAGAAGCTTTCCAGTTCCTTGTTGACGCTATGCAGGTGCTGGGCCTGCCGCTCCAGGTCGGCATTGAGGGCCTCGATTTCGTCCTCGGCGCGCTTGCGCTCGGAAATGTCATAGATGACCGTGCGGCTGATCAGCTTGCTGTTGTCGCGGCTGGGGATGGCCGTGGCATTGACCAGGGCCGTGAATTCACTGCCATCGGCGCGGCGGAAGTCGAGGTCGATGCCGTTGATCTCACGCTTCAACAGGAATTGCGGATGCAGCTCGCGCTGGTAACGTTCGGCGCTGACCGGCGCCAGCAGATCGAGCTGGGTCATGCGGCCCACTACCTGCTCGCGGGTATAGCCCAGCCACTTGAGTTCGGTGTCGTTGATCTTGATGATGGTCTTGTCGCTCTCGTCGACCGAGTGGTAACCACAGGGGGCGTTGTTGTAGAGGTCTTCGATCTCGTCGGAATAGGCCTGGGCGCGCTGCTGCGCTTCCACCCGCCGGGTCATTTCGCGTCGCAGCTTGCTGTAGACCATCACCAGCAGGGCGATGCTGAGCAGGCTGCCGCTGACGACCATCATGATGGTCAGGCTGGCGCTGGCCGCCGTGTCGCGGGCACGCTTGGCCAGCAAGGCATTCTCGTTGCTCTTCATCTCCTCGAAACCGTTGCGGATGCGGTCGCTCAGGTCCTTGCCTTCCAGTACCCGCTGACGACCTTCATCGGGGCTCAGCTCCATCAGCCGGCGCGACTGGCTGATACGCTGGGCCACCAGGTCTTCGATACGGGCGAGCAATTGCAACTGCTGCTGGTTGTCGCCCAGCAGGCTGCGCAGGTCGCGCAGCAGCGTATCTACCTGCCTTACCCCGGCTTCGAAGCTGGCCTGGTATTCCCGGTTGCCGGACAACGCGTAACCACGCGAGCTGCTGACAGCGTCGCGCACGGTCGAATTGGCTTCTTCCAGCTTGTTGATGACGGTATGGCTATGCTGCAGCCGGACCGCGCGCTGCTCGAAATCGCGCACGCTGTAATAGGAAAACGCCGCCACGCCCAGCGACAGCAGCAGGGCCAGCAAGAAGAAGATGCCGGTACTGGCGCGCGCCAGCCCGCTTTGTCTAGTTATCGGCATGTATC
This sequence comes from Herbaspirillum sp. AP02, assembly GCF_015767275.1. Classification (GTDB taxonomy): domain Bacteria; phylum Pseudomonadota; class Gammaproteobacteria; order Burkholderiales; family Burkholderiaceae_D; genus Herbaspirillum. Next base: position 19,493 of record NZ_JADWMY010000001.1, on the reverse strand, counting down.
ACATGGTCACATCGGTTACTTTTCATTGGCTTACTGGTCACGTCGTGCGCTTGACAGGCGGTTACCTGCATGCCCAACCGAAACGAGCACTTGCAAAGCGGTGCACGCGTTCAGGCAGGGTCTTTTCACAGGTTCGCCGGTCCAGGCGCGCAGCGATGCGGCGCTCGACACCCCACAGCCCCTTCGGCAACAGGCTGCCTTGGGTAGGTCTCCTTGCTGTCTGCAGTGATGCCGGAATGTGACGATCTGGCATCAATTGTTTTCTTTCTGTCAGCAAATGGAAGCAAACTCTTCAAATTTGCAGAAAAACGTGTTGCTTGTCTGCACCTTTGACACTGCTTTATAAGTAAATATTCGAATTAATTCTATAATAGATTCCAGCTTTTACAGTCATTCGCCGGCATCGCATCATGATGAAAAAATCCACTGCCCTCTTCCTTGCAGCCGGCCTGCTGCCCGGCCTGAGTCTTGACGCGCTGGCCGTCTCCACCACAGGCCAGCTCGACATCAGTGCCATCGTCCCCACGCAATGCGTGGTGCAGAGCGCCGCCCTGCCCTTTGGCGTGTATTCGTCCGGAGCACTACAGCAGAATGCCCAGATCGGCGTCGCCTGTTCCGCCGGCACCAGCTACACCGTGAGCCTGGATGCCGGAACCGGTGCTGGTGGCAATGTCGCCAGCCGCAAGCTGTCCACTGCTGACGGTGCCAATTCGCTCAATTACGGCTTGTATCAGGATGCTGCGCGCACCCGGACCTGGGGCAACAGCAGTGGCAGCGAGACCGTGACCGGCGTGGGGACTGGTACGGCCCAGAACCTGCCGGTCTACGGCTACATTCCAGCCGGTCAGACCGTTCGCGCGGGCAGCTATAGCGACGTGGTTGCCATTACCCTGTCTTACTGAAGCCGCTCGCCCAATGGCCGTCGATACGATGGCCGTGGTCAATCAATTGCCTCTCACCGCAGCCGATGATGGCGCGACCTCTCCTTCGAGGTCGCGCCATTTTTTCATGATCTCCGTACGTCAACACGTACTTCTCCCGCCCAGACACTCAACTTACAGCAAAGAAATATTTAACTTTTAGTCAAATTTTGTGGCTGCGTCGCAACTTTTTGTTTTACCTCTCACGTTTTCGTTTTACTCTAGCAAAAAATTGACAAATACCTGACAACCAGAATGGAGATTTCGTAGCGTGACGAGATCAGAATCCATGTTGTGGCGGCTCGCACGTCTCTGTGCGCTGGGCTGCCTCATGACGGCCGGGGGATGGCAACAAGCACAGGCCTCCAATTTCGAGATCGCTCCGGTAGTGCTGGAGCTGTCCTCTTCACGCACGGCTGGCGTGATCAAGATCGTCAATAACGACAACCATAATGTGTCGTTGCAGATCCGCGCCTTCGACTGGAACCAGGTCGATAGCAAGGATGATCTCCAGCCGACGCAGAACCTGATCATCAGCCCGCCAGTATTCAACCTGGCACCGGGCGCATCCCAGGTGATCCGGGTGGTCTCCCGCCAGGCGGCGGGTGCCGGCGAGATCGCCTTCCGTTTGCTGATCGACGAAATCCCCTCGGCAGCCGAGGGGGCCACGATCAATTTCAAATTCCGGATTTCGATGCCGGTGTTCATCGCCCCGGTCACCCCGCCCAAGGTCCAACTTGACTATCAGTTACGTTCAGGCAAGCCGGCGCGCCTGGTGGTGCAGAATGTCGGCAACCGTCGCGCACGGCTGCTGGACCTGGCACTGACCCTGCCCAACGGCAAGAAGATCACCGCCCCGGCAGGCGGCAACCCCTACACCCTCACCGGCATCACGCGCCAATACCTGATCGACACCGAGACCCCGCTTGCCGTGGGCAGCAAAGTCAAGATGACTGCCAACAGCGACGCCGGGCCGATTGATACCGAACTCACCGTGGCGCCTTGAAACGGCTGCTGCGCTGGCTACTCCTGCTGATGCTGGCGCTGCTGGGCGCCACGGCGACCATGGCGCGAGCCGCGGCGGGTGACGACGTGCTGTTGCTGGAGGTTTCCATCAACGGACGCGGTACTGATCTGGTGGCGCAGTTCACGCGTCGTCAGCAGGCCCTGTACGCGACCGCCGCCGAACTGCGCAGTCTCAAGCTGCGCGTGGATGGTGCCGACGACGAACTGATCGCCCTGCGCGCCATCGCTACCGGTGTCGACCTCGACGAGGGCGCTGCCAAGATCAACCTCATGATTCCGGCCCGCTTCATGAACACGACCGATATCGACGCCACCAGCATCGCCAGCCGGGTTCCCTTGTCTGAGGGCGGGCGCGGCGTGGTCTTGAATTACGACCTGCTGGCCTCTTCCAGCCAGAGGCAGCATGCGTTGGGCGGCCTGTTCGATGCGCGCTGGTTCGCCGGCAGCGGCGTGCTCAGTTCGACCGGGCTGGGTTATACCGGCAACAGCGGCGGCGTGTCGGCGCGCCTGGAGACCACTTACACCTATTCCGAACCGGCCAGCCTGACACGTTATCGGCTAGGCGATGTCATCAATGGCAGCCTGGCCTGGAGCCGCTCGGTGCGATTGGGCGGCTTCCAGTACGCTTCGGACTTCAACCTGCGTCCGGACCTGGTGCGTTTCCCCACCCCGTCGCTGGGCGGGGAGACCGTCGTGCCGTCCACCGTGGATCTGTTCGTCAACGGCGTGCGCCAGCTCTCGCAACCGGTACCCCCGGGTCCCTTCGAGATCCGCCAGCCGCCCATTGCCAGCGGCGCCGGCCAGATCGCGGTGGCGGTCACCGACGAACTGGGACGGCAGACCCTGCGCACCATCAACTTCTATGCCACCGATCGCCTGTTGAAACCGGGTCTGTCGTCCTATTCGGTGGAGGGTGGCTGGGTGCGCCGCAATTATGGCTTGCGCAGCAATGACTACGGGCAGTTCGCCCTGTCCGGCACGGCCCGCCAGGGTCTGAGCGACAGCATCACGCTGGAGGGCCATGCCGAGGCCATGCGCAGCCTGAAACTGGCCGGCGGCGGCGCCGTCTTCAACCTGGGCAACCGCGCCGTGCTGGCCACCGCGCTGGCCGCCAGCAGCGGCGACAGCGGCTCGGGCCAGCAGGTTTCTCTGGCCGTTGAACGCAATGCCGATCCGGTGAGCGTGTCATTGACCCGCACCCAGTCCACCCGCCACTACCAGGACATCGGCGCCATCCAGGGAGCACCGGTCTCACGGGCCGCCACCATCGCCACCCTGGGTCTGAACCTGGGGAGCGGCGGCTCGCTGAGCATGGCCTATGCGCGCAGCAAGAGTCCGCTGCTCCTTACCGACACCGGCACCAGCGGCCTGGCCGACAGCGAAACGGTGACCGTGACCTGGTTCAAGTCGGTGGGCAGCAGCGCCAATATGTACCTGACCGGCTACCGCGACTTCCGCAACGGCGGCTACGGGGCCACCATCGGTCTGATCATCCCCTTCGGCGGGCGCGACGTGGCCGGTGCCAGCGTGAGCAACAACAACGGCCAGCGCACCGCCACCCTGCAGGCCAGCCGCTCGACGGTGGCCATCGGCGACTTCGGCTGGCAGCTGCAGGACACCGAAGGCAGCTACCAGCAGCGCATCGCCCAGCTCAACTACAAGAGCCGCTATGGCAGCCTGACCGCCGCCGCTTCGCAGGCGGCCAATGCCACCAGCCAGCGGCTGGGCGCGCGCGGCTCGGTGTCCTTCATGGACGGCGGCAGCTTCGCCTCGGACTGGATCGAGGACAGCTTTGCGGTGGTCAACGCCAGCGGCGTCAAGAACGTGGGCATCTATAACGAAAACCGGTATGCCGGCCGCACCGACGACAACGGCCAGTTGCTGCTGACCGACCTGCGTGCCTACGACGTCAACAAGATCTCGGTGGACGTGCTGGACCTGCCGCTGACGCTGCAACTGGACCAGCCGGACCAGTACATCCGGCCACGTGATCGCTCGGGTGTGGTGGTGCATTTCAATGCACGACGGGCCTCGGATGTCACCATCATCCTCAAGGATGAGACAGGACAGTTCATCCCGCTGGGGGCCAGCATCCGGGTACGCGAGACCGGCTTGCAGGCGCCGGTCGGCTATGACGGCGTGAGCTACCTGCAGGAACTGGCACCGGTCAATACGCTGGACGTCCTGCTGCCCTCAGGTGCGCAGTGTCACGCCACGCTGACGCCACCACCGCGCAGCGAAGGTGGCATGAGCAACGAAGTCGTGATCTGCCGTTGAAGGACGACCGGCATCATGGAGAATACATGAAATCGATCCATCTGCTCCACCCGGCCCTGGCCTGGGTCATCGCACTACTGGCAAGCGCACCCGTGCAGGCGCAACAGATCTGCTCGTCGGCGTCCAACCCGGTGGCCTTCGGGCTCTACGATCCGCAGTCCAGCGCGCATCTGGACAATACCGGCAATATTACCGTGACCTGCCAGGCCACCGTATCGCTGCTGATCGGCTATACGGTCAAGCTGAGCGCCGGCAGCAGCGGTGCCTATGCCTCGCGCAAGATGCTCAGCGGTGCCAACAGCCTGAATTACCAGGTCTATACCGACTCGGCACGGACCTCGGTATGGGGCGACGGCTCGTCCAGTACCGGCTTCATCGCCGATGGCTACCTGCTGCAAGTGCTGACACCGGTGGTGAAGAGCTACACCGTCTATGGCCGGGTGCCGGGCAGCCAGAACGCCAAGGCCGGCAGCTACCTGGATACGCTGACGGTGTTGATCACGTATTGACCCCGTATGGATCCCGTATGGATCCCGTATCGATGTCGTATCGATGTCATGGCGCTTCAGGTTTTCCCTGACGCCGATTGGCAGGGCCCTAGGGAATCGCCGGATGTCGCCAACGACGCCCGGCAATTAAAGTGTCTCCATACCAGCGCTGCACAGGGAAGTTCTTGCAAGGGGCAAGGACGGAGCGGCCAACACCGGAGAAACCAAATGTTTTTTGCCAAGAAGAACCGTTTCGTTGCTGCTTCCATCGCCGCCGTCGTCCTGGCCTCCAGCGCACCTGCTTCCTTCGCTGCCACCGCCAGCGGCACGCTGACCATCAGCGCCTCGGTGGTCGCCGCCTGCACCGTGGTCGGTTCGGCCATCGCCTTCGGCGCCTACACCCAGAGCGTGGTCAACCAGTCCGGCACCATCACCGTGCTCTGCACCAACGGCACGGCCTACAACGTCGGTCTGGATGCCGGCACCGGCACCGGCTCCACCGTCAGCAACCGCAAGATGAGCGCGGCCGGCGGCGGTACCCTGAACTATGCGCTGTACCGCGATGCGGCCCGCACCAACAACTGGGGCTCGACCATCGGCACCGATACCGCCACCGGTACCGGCTCGGGCCTGACCCAGACGCTGACCGTGTACGGCCAGATCGCCGCCGCCCAGACACCACTGGCCGGCGCCTACTCGGACACCGTGACGGTCACGCTGACCTACTGAGACAAGCACGCTGCAGGCGTCCGGCAACCGCATGCCGAAGCGCCTTTGACGCCGGGAATGAGCAGGTGCAGCATGAAACTTACTTGACTAAAGCTTAACTTGCGGACTACAACGTCAACACGACCAGATAACCGGGGAGACCGGAGGGGGTAAGCGGTGCACTTCGCGCAGAAGTGCACCGTTTTTTTTGCCTGCTGGAATCACGCTCTGATGTGGCGCCGATCTGGCCGTGTGTCGGTCGATCAGTCCTGCGCAAACACCGCCTGCATCAGGCTTGCCTGCTGGGCGTAATGACTGGCCTTGGAGGCAGTGGGCCCGGAGGCGGTATCCGGCCGATAGACCCCACGCAGGCGCACCGATCCGGGCAAGGCGGCCTCAATGGCATCGCGCACGCACAACCATGCGCCCTGATTGCGCTCTTCCTCTTGCACCCAGACCACTTCCTGCAGCTGCGGATAGCTGCGCAGGACTTCGCCCAGTTGTGCCGTCGGGAAGGGATAGAGTTGTTCCACCGACAGCAAGGCGGTGTTTCCATCCTGCGCCTTGGCACGCGCATCGTCGAGGTCGTAGCGCACCTTGCCACTGCAGAGCACGACGCGCCTGACCTGCTCCGGCTGCGCAGCGTCCTGGTCGGACAGCAAAGGCTGGAACGTGTCTTCCAGCAAGGCTGCCAGTGGCGAACTGGCACGCGGCTCCCCATGCAGTACCGACTTGGGCGTAAAGACCACTAGCGGTCGGTCCGCATGCAGGGCCTGGTCGCGCAGGAGATGGAACCACTGCGCCGAACTGGAGGGATAGGCCACCCGGATATTGTGATCCGCGCACAGCAGCAGCATGCGACTGAGATAACCGGTGGAGTGCTCCGGCCCCACCCCTTCGTAACCATGCGGCAGCAGCATCGTCAGTGCTGATGCATAGCCCCACTTGCCGCGTCCGGAGGTGACGTACTGGTCGATCATGATCTGGGCGCCGTTGACGAAGTCGCCGAACTGGGCTTCCCAGATCACCAGCGAGTCCGGGCGCGTCTGCACGCTGAAACCATATTCGAAACCGACCACCGCCTCTTCACTCAAGGGCGAGTCGATCACTTCCAGGCTTGCCCCGGGTGAGGCGACTTCGCGCAGTGGCCAGAAGGATTGCTGCTGCGCCTGTGCCTCATCGACTGCATGCCACACCGCATGGCGTTGCATGAAGGTGCCACGCTGCACATCCATGCCGGAAATGCGCACGCCATGACCAGCCCCCAGGAGCGAGGCATAGGCCATGTTTTCTGCGAAATTCCAGCTGCAGGGATGCTCCGGCGCGACCACGCTGTGCTGCCACTGCGCCACCAGCTTGACGATGGCCGGATGGGGGGTGAAACCCGCCGGCAGACGCGTCATCCGCTCCACCCATTGCCGCATCTGGTTCAGGGTCGGTGCTGCGTTTTCACTCGGGTGCAGCACCGCCGACGGCGCCGATGCGCGCGGGATGCCTGCTGCCCCTGCGGGCTCGGCACGACTGGCCCGGAAGGCTGCCAGCGTCTGTTGGGCGCTGGTTGCCAACAACGCTGCACCCTGGTCCGAACCTGGCCAGCCGGCCTGGGCATAAAGCTGGGTTACCGAGGGATGCTTCTCGATGAAGCCATGCAGCAACGGCTGGGTCACGGTGGCCGTATCCTGTTCGGCATGGCCCCAGCGACGATAGCCGACCAGGTCGATGATCACGTCGGCGTGGAATTGCATGCGGTAGTCAAAGGCGATGCGGGCAGCGCGCAGCACGGCCTCAGGCTGGTCGGCGTTGACGTGCAACACCGGCGCGCCGACGACGCGGGCGATATCAGTGCAATAACCGTGATTCTCCGGGTCCAGCGGGTTGGGCGTGGTAAAGCCGATCTGGTTGTTGACGATCACGTGGACCGTGCCACCCACGTCATAGCCAGGGTGCTGGGCCAGCTTGAGCGACTCCATCACCACGCCCTGGCCGCAGAAGGCGGCGTCGCCGTGGATGACTACCGAGGCAGGTGGTGCTGCCTGCGGGTGACTGGCGCGGTAGCCGCGGGCCATGCCCAGCAGGACCGGATAGGCGCTCTCCAGGTGCGAGGGGTTGTGCGCCAGGAACAGACCGACCTGGCCCAGCGCGGTCGGGCGCACGGTCTCGGCGCCCAGGTGGTAAGGCAGGTCCACCGCGCTGGCGGCCGCCAGGGTGGTACGGCTAGGGTCGAAGTAAGCCACGATCTCGGCCGCCGGCATCTGCATCAGGTTCACCAGCAGGTTCAGGCGCCCACGATGCGGCATGGCGAAGAACAGCTTGTCCAGCTGGTAGAAGCTGCAGCGCTCCACCAGGGTATCCATCAGCAACAGCAGGCTTTCGCAACCTTCCAGGGAAAAGCGCTTGGCCTGGGGATAGTCTTGCTGCAGATAGTGCTCCCACTGCTCGGCTGCCGCCAGGCGGGCCAGGACGGCTGCCCGTTCTGGCGCATCCGGCTCGGCACCGGGGTCGCGGGTACCAAGGCGCGCCAGCAGCCACTGGCGGCGGGGCTCGTCGCGCACGCCGCTGCAATCCATTGCCAGCGGGCCGCAAAACAGCCGGCTCAGGTGATGGGTCAGTTCCTTCACATTGGTCAGGCCCAGGCCTTCGAGGAAGCGGTGCTGCGCCAGGGCGATATCCTCGTCCTCCAGTGCGTGCGTCTGCGGCAGGAGGGCCGGAATGTCCGGCACCGAGATCGTGCCCAGCGGATCGATGTCGGCGATGCGATAGCCCTCGTTGCGGTAGGCATCGATGAAGGACTGGATGCGGGCGTGCGCCAGGGCCTGGCGCGCGGTAAGGGAAGTCTGGTCGAGCGAACTCGGGGAATGAAGTGTCATGGCGAACCTTTCTGGGCAAGTACGCAGACATGTCGCATCAAGATCGAGATCGAGATCGCCGACATGCCCTGGACGGAAAAGACGATGGCTGCGTCCGCACCCGCAGAACCGTTGCCGGGCCCTGGCGGGCGCGGCAATATCCCGGGATGGGACTGCTTGTTCTTGTCACGACCGGCCGTCAATGGCCGGCCGCGGTCTCCTCGCGGATCCTCTTACCACACTGCGTTCACACAAAAATGGGAAGCCCTAGCCCTGGATCAGGGACAGTTCGGGCTGGATGATCTTTTCGCGCACGCCGCCGCGTGCCGCACCGGCATAGCCACCATGGGCGATCAGTTCGCTCAGGCGGAAACGTCCCATCAGCGCCGAGAGTTGCTCCGCCTGGGCCTGCAAGGCCTTGGAGGCGGCGGCGTTCTGCTCCACCAGGGCGGAGTTTTCCTGGGTCATCTGATCCATCTGGCTGATGGCCTGGTTGATCTGCTCGATGCCTTCGCTCTGCTCCTTGCTGGAGGCGCTGATATCGGTGATCAGGTCGGTCGCATGCTTGATGCTGGCGATGACTTCATCGATGGTGGCCACGGTCTGTTCGACGATGGTGCTGCCGGCCTTGACGTGACTGACCGAACCTTCGATCAGGGACTTGATTTCCTTGGCAGCTACCGCGCTGCGTTGTGCCAGCCCGCGCACCTCGCTGGCCACCACCGCAAAGCCGCGACCATGTTCGCCAGCGCGGGCCGCTTCGACTGCCGCGTTCAGGGCCAGCAGATTGGTCTGGAAGGCGATGCCGTCGATCACGGCAATAATGTCGGCGATCTTGCCCGAGGAGGTGCTGATGGCGCTCATGATGTTGACCACCTGCTCCACCGAGGCGCCGCCGCGCACGGCCACGTCCGAGGCCGAGACAGCCAGCTGGCTGGCCTGCAGGGCATTGTCGGCATTCTGGCGCACCGCCGAGGTCAGCTGTTCCATGGCGGAGGCGGTTTCTTCCAGCGAGCTGGCCTGCTGCTCGGTGCGGTCCGACAGACTCAGGTTGCCCTGCGCCAGTTCGCGGGCAGCCATATCGATGGCCGAGGTACCGTTGCGCACGTTGGAGACGGTGTCATGGAGGTTATCGCTCATGTGCTGCAGCGCTTGCAGCAGGCGGCTGATCTCATCCTTGCCATTGGCCTGCAGACGGTAGGAAAGGTCACCCTGGGCCACGGTCTCGGCCAGCATCACTGCATGCCGTACCGGGGCGGTGATGGAACGCGTGATCAACAGACCGATCACCGACGCCAGCACCACAGCCACGGCCGACAGCACCAGCATCTGGATCACGGCCATCCGACCTTCGTCGGCGGCCTGGTTGGCATCAACCACCATTTCGCTGGCCAGCGAATTGACCATCTTGTCGACCATGACGAAGTAGTTCAGCTGGAGCTTGGACATATCGCCCTGATACAGCGTGGTGGCGGCGGCACGGTCTTCGCTCTTCATCAGTTCGAAGAACTTGCGCACTGCCACGCCATAGGCCGAGCGGGCGGTCGTCTGCTCCGCGTAGAGGGCCTTGGTCTTGTCGGTATCGAGCATGCCTTCGAGCTGCTTGTAGGCATCGGTATTGGCCTTGCGCAGACCGGCGTATTCGTCCATGTACCTGGCCGAGGCTTCCGGCGTGGCCGCCAGCAGGATGTTGCTCAGTACCGCGTTGGCCTTGTAGCCATTGTTCTTGATCTGGTTGCTCAAGGCGATGAGCTGGTACTTCTCGTTGACGATGCTGTTGATTTCAGCGTTGTTGGAAGACTGGTTCCTGATCCCGACCGTGGCGGTCACCACGATCAACAACAAGACCACTGCAAATGCGGCGCCCAAGCGGACGCCAATATTGAAATTGGCGAGCTTCATCGCTACCCCCTGTTTATCCCATTAGATGCCAAACGTGCGTCACCGCCGGAGAGCGACCATGGGGTCGCCGTCCTCTTGCTGTCACTGCACTTCATGCGAATCCGCTACTGCATCTCGGTGGGTTCTTCATACATCTTTGGGGAGCGGTTCAAGCCCTCTTCCTCGGCCTGTGTGACAGGCCGGGTTCCCTCAAAAACATTATTGCGCCCCGGTGTGTGCCGGTCTCCTGTTTTGAGAAACTGCAAATTCTGGCTTAGTGTAAGCATTTCCAGAGGGAAATAGTACGGGAAACTCAAATTTTTTCTAGCGTGTAGCGTAATCTTCCCAATCGGCAACTGTGTCTTTTCCAAATAGGGGTAGGCGTGCTAGAGATACGTCTCCTTGCCTCCACAATTTTTTGCGCAAAAACAAAAACGCCCCGTTCTTGCGAACGAGGCGTTTTATCTGGCGGAGCGGACGGGGCTCGAACCCGCGACCCCCGGCGTGACAGGCCGGTATTCTAACCAACTGAACTACCGCTCCTAAACTGGTGCCGACTGCAAGATGCTGGTGGGCGCTGAGAGGCTCGAACTCCCGACCTAAGCCTTGTAAGGGCTCCGCTCTACCAACTGAGCTAAGCGCCCGGCAACCTTGACAGTCTCGTTGCTGAGTTACCCCTGCAACGAAAGAACATTATTTTATAGCATCTTTTAATGCTTTGCCAGCTTTAAATTTGGGTACTTTCGATGCCTTGATCTTGATGGCAGCACCGGTCTGGGGATTGCGTCCAGTACGGGCCGCGCGCTTGCCGACGGCGAAGGTGCCGAAACCCACCAGGGTCACCGTGCCGTTCTTTTTCAGCGTGGTCTTGACTGCACCAATGAATGCGTCCACTGCACGTCCAGCCGCTGCCTTGGAAATATCCGCTGCACCGGCAATGTGTTCTATCAGTTCGCCTTTATTCACTTACGCCCCTCGAACAAGTATTTGATCTGTTTGATTTCAAACGACAGTGCCCGGCTCCGACCAATCTCGACCGAGCCCCGCTCACCGTCGATTGCCTTACGGAAAAATTCCGCAGCGGCTATTAAACAAGCCGCATCTTCAGGTGTCAAGCGGGTTTCCGGCGTTGACGCGATTTTCAGTGAGGATTTTTTACTTCATCCTGCCTGCCAAGAAAATGAATGATCCAGTCAGGCGAAAAAAAAAGCGCCTCGCGAGAGGCGCTTTGCGATCAGCTGTGCAGTGAACTACCGGCACAGATGGTCAGACATATCAGTGCTTGACCACGGGATCGGTCTTGTCTTCCTTGGCGGCCACGGCAGTGTCGACGATGGCCTCGTCTTCACTCAGTGGCACAGGCTGACGTTCCAGGGCAACTTCGAGCACCTTGTCGATCCAACGTACCGGGATGATCTCCAGCTTGTTCTTCACGTTGTCGGGAATCTCGGCCAGATCCTTCACATTCTGCTCGGGGATCAGCACGGTCTTGATGCCACCGCGATGCGCCGCCAGCAGCTTTTCCTTCAGACCGCCGATGGGCAGCACTTCGCCGCGCAAGGTGATCTCGCCCGTCATCGCCACGTCAGCACGTACCGGAATGCCGCTGAAGATCGACACCAGCGCCGTCGTCATCGCGATACCGGCGGACGGACCGTCCTTGGGTGTCGCGCCTTCCGGAACGTGGATGTGGATGTCGCTCTTCTCGAACACTTCGTTCTTGATACCAAGCTTGCGGGCACGGCTGCGCACCACCGTGCGAGCGGCTTCGATCGATTCCTTCATGACATCGCCCAGCGTACCGGTACGGATGATCTGCCCCTTGCCGGGCATGTTCACCGCTTCGATGGTCAACAAGTCGCCACCCACTTCCGTCCAGGCCAGGCCAACCACCTGGCCGATCTGGTTTTCCTTCTCGGCGATGCCGAAGTCGAAGCGACGCACACCCAGGAACTTGTCCAGATTGCGCGAGGTAACGGTGACCTTCTTCTCCTGCTTTTTCAGCAGCAGCATCTTCACGACCTTGCGGCAGATCTTGGAGACTTCGCGCTCCAGCGAACGCACGCCAGCCTCGCGGGTGTAGTAGCGAATGATGTCGCGGATGGCCGATTCGGCCACGCTGATCTCGCCTTCCTTCAGGCCGTTGTTCTTGATCTGCTTGGGCAACAGGTAGCGCTGCGCAATGCTGGTCTTTTCATCTTCGGTGTAACCCGACAGGCGAATCACTTCCATCCGGTCCAGCAATGCCGGCGGGATGTTGAAGGAGTTCGAGGTCGCCACGAACATCACATCCGACAGATCGAAATCGACTTCGATGTAGTGGTCGGAGAAAGTGTGGTTCTGCTCCGGGTCCAGCACCTCAAGCAGGGCCGACGAAGGATCACCACGGAAATCCATGCCCAGCTTGTCGATTTCGTCGAGCAGGAACAGAGGATTGCGCACACCGACCTTGGACAGGCTTTGCAGGATCTTGCCCGGCATGGAACCGATGTAGGTACGACGGTGACCGCGAATCTCGGCTTCGTCACGCACGCCACCCAGCGCCATGCGCACGAACTTGCGGTTCGTGGCGCGAGCGATGGACTGGCCCAGCGAGGTTTTACCAACGCCCGGGGGACCGACGAAGCACAGGATCGGCGCCTTCAGCTTGTCCACGCGCTGTTGCACGGCAAGATATTCAAGGATGCGTTCCTTGACCTTCTCAAGGCCGTAGTGATCGCCTTCCAGCACCTTCTCGGCATTGGTCAGGTCGTTGTTGACCTTGGACTTCTTCTTCCAGGGCAGCCCGACCAGCGTATCGATGTAATTGCGTACCACGGTAGCTTCGGCCGACATGGGCGACATCAGCTTGAGCTTCTTCAGCTCGGACTGGGCCTTTTCCAGGGCTTCCTTGGGCATCTTGGCGGCCAGGATCTTCTTTTCCAGCTCTTCCAGATCGGCGCCGTCTTCGCCTTCGCCCAGTTCCTTCTGGATGGCCTTGACCTGTTCGTTCAGGTAGTACTCACGCTGCGACTTTTCCATCTGGCGCTTGACGCGACCACGGATGCGCTTTTCCACCTGCAGGATGTCCAGTTCGCCTTCCAGCTGGCCGAGCAGATGCTCGTAGCGCTTGGCGACATTGAAGATTTCCAGGATGACCTGCTTCTGCTCCAGCTTCAACGGCAGGTGCGCGGCGATGGTGTCAGCCAGGCGGCCAGCATCATCGATACCGGACAGCGAAGTCAGGATTTCCGGCGGGATCTTCTTGTTCAGTTTCACATACTGGTCGAACTGCTGCACGATGGTGCGGCGCATGGCTTCGACTTCCGCGTCGTCACCCTGCTCGGACTCCACCGGGGTCAGGTCGGCGACGAAGTGGGTTTCCAGTTCGCTGATGTGATGGATGCGTGCGCGCTGCGCGCCTTCGACCAGCACCTTCACCGTGCCGTCCGGCAGCTTCAACATCTGCAGGATGTTGGCCACGCAACCGATTTCGTAGATGTCTTCGGCCGAAGGCTCATCCTTGGCAGCCGCCTTCTGGGCCGCCAGCATGATGCTCTTGCCTTGCTCCATGGCCGCTTCCAGCGCCTTGATCGACTTCGGGCGGCCGACGAAGAGCGGGATCACCATATGCGGGAAGACAACCACATCCCGTAAGGGCAACAGCGGCAATTGCGATTGTTCTGTGAGTATAGGAGTCGTCATGGCGGGCCTTATCAATAAGTACTGTGAATGATGTTGGCACGAGTGACCAAAACACAAGTCCGGCAGACCAAATATTCACCGGCAGTGCGTTGTCATGATCGCAACAAAATAAAAAAGCCACACACGAAGCTAGCTCCGGGTGGCTTTTCGATGGAAGCCAGGGTATGTGCGCCGGTTTATTTTACCGTGTTTGCGGTGACCGGACTTCGGGGTGGCTTCTTGCTACCGGGTGGCCTGACCTTGCGGACAGCACCACCCTTCTCTACTTCTGTCTGTTGCGAGGCCGGGCGATCAGCCGCCCGAGACCTTGGGCTGGTCGTGATAGATCAGCAGCGGCTTGGCACCGTTGGTGATGGTGTTCTCATCGACCACGACCTTGGCCACGTTCTGCTCGCTGGGCAGTTCATACATCACGTCCAGCAATGCGTGCTCCAGGATGGACCGCAGGCCGCGAGCACCGGTCTTGCGCGCCAACGCCTTCTTGGCGATGGCATGCATGGCGGCCGGACGGATCTCGAGTTCAGCGCCTTCCATCTGCAACAGCTTGGAATATTGCTTGATCAGGGCATTCTTGGGCTCGACGAGGATCTGGATCAGTGCGTCCTCATCCAGTTCGTTGAGCGTAGCGATCACGGGCAAACGGCCGACCAGTTCCGGGATCAGGCCGAACTTGACCAGATCTTCCGGCTCGGCGTTCAGGAGCACTTCCGAATTGCTCTTCTGGGTCTGGCTCTTCACGCTGGCCGAGAACCCGATGCCACCCTTTTCGGAGCGGTCGGAAATGATCCTGGCCAGGCCGTCGAAAGCACCGCCGCAGATGAACATGATATTGGTCGTGTCGATCTGCACGAAGTCCTGGTTCGGATGCTTGCGGCCACCTTGCGGCGGCACCGAGGCCATGGTGCCTTCGATCAGCTTCAGCAGTGCCTGCTGCACGCCTTCACCGGAAACATCGCGGGTAATCGACGGGTTATCCGACTTGCGGGAAATCTTGTCGATCTCGTCGATGTAGACGATGCCCTTCTGGGCTTTCTCGACTTCGTAATTGCAGTTCTGCAGCAACTTCTGAATGATGTTCTCGACGTCCTCGCCGACATAGCCGGCTTCGGTCAGCGTGGTCGCATCGGCGATCACGAAGGGGACGTTGAGCATGCGCGCCAGGGTCTGCGCCAGCAAGGTCTTGCCGGAGCCGGTGGGGCCGACCAGCAGGATGTTGCTCTTGGCCAGCTCGACATCATCCTTCTTGCCGAGGTGCTTCAGACGCTTGTAGTGGTTGTACACCGCCACGGACAGGATGCGCTTGGCAGTAGCCTGTCCGATCACATACTGGTCCAGCAGGTCGGTGATTTCCTGTGGCGTGGGCAGATCCGACTTCGCGCCGGTGACGCTTTCCACGCTGGCGGCTTCGTCACGGATGATGTCATTGCACAGGTCGATACATTCGTCACAGATGAAGACCGAAGGACCCGCGATGAGCTTCTTGACTTCATGCTGGCTCTTGCCGCAGAAGGAGCAGTAAAGCAGTTTTTCGCCGCTGGAGGATTTTTTCTCAGACATAGAGCTACTAGGATAGAAGTTACGACCCGATCATACCCGCGAAATCCGGATTCGTCACGGCTTGGTCATTTAGGCTGCCCCTTATTGCTTCACAGGACCGCCATATGACCGTTATATGTCAGCGAGAGTGCCATTTATCAAGCAAACAGAAGCAGAAAACCCTCTCTGTGCCAAATTCGTCAAAATTTGATAAAAAAATGCCCGAACATGTTCCGTTCGGGCATTTTTTATGGCTTTGCGCTGCAGCAGAAGGATGCAGTTCAAGCGCGTTCGGTCAGCACCTTATCGATCAGGCCATATTCCACGGCGGCGTCAGCCGACATGAAGTTGTCGCGATCGGTGTCCTTGCTGATCTGCTCGACGCTACGACCGGTCTTGTCAGCGAGGATGCTGTTGAGACGTTCGCGCAGGTACAGGATTTCACGCGCCTGGATCTCGATATCCGATGCCTGACCCTGGGCGCCGCCCAAAGGCTGGTGAATCATGATGCGAGAGTTCGGCAGCGAGAAACGCTTGCCCTTGGCGCCGGCGGCCAGCAGGAAAGCCCCCATGGAGGCAGCCAGACCCGTGCACAAGGTCGACACCTGCGGCTTGATGAACTGCATGGTGTCGAAGATCGCCATGCCGGCCGAAACCGAACCGCCAGGCGAATTGATGTACAGGGAAATGTCCTTGTCCGGATTTTCGCTTTCCAGGAACAGCAGCTGGGCGACGATCAGGTTGGCCATCGCATCATTGACCGGTCCGACCAGGAAAATGATGCGTTCCTTCAGCAGGCGCGAATAGATGTCGTAAGCACGTTCGCCACGACCACTCTGTTCGATCACCATCGGCACCATGCCGAGCATTTGCGTGTCCAGTGCAGATTGCTTCATCAGACCTGTCATGTATGCATCCTTAAGCGTAAGAGTTTTCTGATACTACTAGAGAAAACCGGATTACGCTTGCGCCTGATTACCCATCAGTTCGTCGAACGAAACCGGCTTTTCCGAGACCTTGGCCTTGCCGAGAACGTAGTTGACGACGTTTTCTTCCAAAACAAGGGCTTCGACTTCGGCCAGACGGCGACGGTCGGAGAAGTAGTACTTCAGCACTTGTTGCGGGTCTTCGTAGCTTTGGGCGAAGTCTTCGATCTGGGCCTTGACCTGTTCTTCGGTGGCTTCCAGCTTGTTCTGCTTGACCACTTCAGCCAGGATCAGACCCAGGCGCACACGACGCTCGGCCTGGGCGGTGAACAGTTCCTTGGGCAGTTGCATGACCTTCGGGTCCATGCCGCGCTGGGCCATGTCCTGACGTGCCATTTCGGACAGACGCTCGACGTCCTGGTCGATCAGAGCGGTCGGCACGTCCAGTTCGGAAGCCTTGATCAGGGCGTTCATCACGCTGTCCTTGGTCTTGGCCTTGGTGCGGGCAGTGACTTCGCGCTCCAGGTTCTTCTTGATGTCTTCGCGCATCTTGATCAGATCGCCGTCTTCGATGCCCAGGGATTGAGCGAAGACTGCATCGACTTCAGGCATGTGCGCCCATTCGATCTGCTTGACGGTGATGGTGAATTCGGCGGTCTTGCCGGCCACATCCTTGCCGTGGTAGTCCTCGGGGAAGGCCAGCGGGAAGGACTTGGATTCACCGACCTTCAGGCCGATGGTAGCGGCTTCGAATTCCGGCAGCATGCGGCCTTCGCCCAAGACGAACGGGAAAGCATCAGCCTTGCCGCCCTGGAATTCCACGCCGTCGATCTTGCCGACGAAGTCCACGGTCACGCGGTCGCCGTTCTGGGCCGACTGGTCGGCACCGCCGTCGCCGTGCGCGCCTTGCTCGCCCTTGACGTGGTAGTGCACGCGCTGCTTGCGCAGGATGTCGATGGTCTTGTCGATTTCGGCATCGGAGACCGCAGCGGTGGTCTTTTCGACTTCAGCGCCGGACAGGTCGCCCAGGGTCACTTCCGGATAGACTTCGAAGGTGGCGTCAAAGGCCAGCTTGCCTTCGCCGGCTTCTTCGCTGGTCTTGGGTTCGATACGCGGGAAACCGGCCACGCGCAGGTTGTTCTCGACGGCGGCATCGTTGAATGCGCGGCCAACCTTGTCGTTCAGGACTTCGGTTTCGACCTGGTAGCCGAACTGGGCGGCAACCATCTTCATCGGCACTTTACCCGGACGGAAACCCGGCGCCTTGGCGGTACGGGCGCGCACCTTCAGGCGCTTTTCCACTTCAGCCTGAACATCGGCCAGCGGGAAAGACAGGGTCATACGACGTTCGAGTTTGCTCAGGGTTTCGACTGCAGTTGCCATTTAAATCGTCCAAATGTTAAGAATTCCGTAAGCCGGAGCATTCCTGCTGTGTCCCAATCAAATGACTGCAGACGACAAGCGCCCTGCCCGGCCGCGCTAAAGCTCGCTATTTTATACGCAAAAAGCGCCGATAGTCCAAAAATGGGCTTGCCACGCTGCAAACAGAGGGAAAACCCGGGCAAAGCCCGTCCGACCAGCCTCCAGGCGGACTCCGGCGAAGCCCGCAGAGGCCGCAATGAGTACCCGGCCAGCCCATGTATAAAGAATTTAGCGAATTATTTCTGTTTCAGTGGAATCGGGGTCGAGGGAGACACCGGTACGGCCGTCACGGCGTTCATCGGACTGCCATCGATGAGCTTGTCGGAATAGGTCAGATAGACCAGCGTATTGCGCTTGGCATCGACCACCCGCACCACATGCAGACGCTTGAAGAGGATCGACATGCGCTCGCTGAAGACATCCTCCTGGACCGGCAGCTTGTCCTGGAACTGCACGCTGGGCGCCACCTGGCGGCAGGCGATGGAGGCCTCGGACTTGTCTTCCGCCAGTCCCACCGTTCCCTTCACGCCGCCGGTGCGGGCCCGGGACACGTAGCAGGTCACGCCGACCACCTTGGGATCGTCATAGGCCTCGATGACCACGCGGTCGTTCTTGCCCAGCCAGCGGAAAGCCGTGCTGACATCGGCCAGTTCTTCCGCCGAAGCCGGCGGCGCAACAGCAACAGCGAGAAGCGCCGCGGAAAAGGCCACACCGGCCCGCAGGCATACTTGAAGATTCATATGAAATGATGAAAAGCTGAATAAGTTAAGGGAAGGTTCTGCAAATAGACCGACAACGCCGAGCATTGTTCAGCTTCACCGCTCCGCGACACAGCTTTGCATCGCTTTTGCCATCCAGACGTCGGGCTTGCCTCATTCCTCGATCTTCTGAAAGCGCGGCACCTGCTTGCCCTCCACCTCCACCATCTCGAAGAACACCTCGCGCGGGCGCAGCCACAAGCGCCCATCCGCCGCACGATAAATGATCATGGGAGTCAGATCAGCTTCCAGAATGGCCTCATCGACATATTCGTAAATGCCGCCCTTGTAATGACGATAGCGTGTCATGCAACTCCCGGTCCGTGATAAGCCAGCCGGCATGGTACTACCGATGGATTCGCAGCAGAAAATGTCCGCGCAGAAAAACGCAGACAGCTGCAACGGCTTGCAGTACAATGGCGCGCTTTGACAAAATGCTACCTGCATCGGTAGCGGCAAATCTGCGGCAAACCTGCTTCCAGACTGCTATCGCGCCGATGCCCGACACCTTCAGCGAGGATGGCGAAATTGGTAGACGCACCAGGTTTAGGTCCTGACGCCAGCAATGGTGTGGGGGTTCGAGTCCCCCTCCTCGCACCAGACAAATCCTTTAAAATCAATAACTTAAAGATTTAGGATTGTCATTATTTTGGGTATTTTGGGGCTGTTTTGGCATTGTAATGCCGACATAATGACAGCCTAATCCCTCTCTCGTACGCCGATCATGCATTGGCGTTTTCACCGGAAATTTTGACAACCATCAAAACTATGGCCAAGCAAATGGGCCACAAGGGTTGGACATTGATTTCTAGCGGGAAACAAAGCTGCGGAGATGTTTTGGGTCGCTTATTAAATGCAAGCCATAATGAATTGTGCCCTCACCGATATGCTGGATGTTGAATTGCATCGAAAACTGACCCACTTAAGCCAGAAATTTGCATCCTAAGTTGACCCATGTTTAGACCACAATCCTGCTCAAGACAGCGAGCGGGAGAACGGAGTGATAAACGTGGCCCTACTT